>JBGAGI010000001.1:0-1335639 GCA_044226775.1 Rubrivivax sp.
GACGTGGACTTCGACGGCACGGTGAGCTGGAACGGCGAGACCATCACCGCGGGCGACCGCGGCGCCATCGAGACCCGGCTGCGCGCCGTGGCCGCCGAGGCCGACCAGCCCGAGGTGCACCTGCGCCCGAACAAGCTGGTGACCTACAAGCACGTGGCGATGATCATGGCCACCGCGCAGCGGCTGGGCGTGACCAAGATCGGCATCGTGGGCAACGAGCAATTCCTCTAGCAGCAGACTCCTCAAGCAGATGCAGCACCGCACCGTCAAGACCCTGGGCGCGCTGGCCGTGGCGCTGGCCGCGCTGGGCACCGCCTCCATCGCCGGCGCGCAGGGCGTGCGCGCCGAGGTGGGCAAGCCGCTGAAGGAAGCGAGTGACCTGCTTCGCGCGGGCAAGGCCAAGGAAGCCCTGGCCAAGGCACGCGAGGCCGACGCGGTGGGCGGCAAGTCCGCCGCCGAGCAGCTCACGATCGACCGCATGAAGGCCGCCGCCGCGCAGCGCGCTGGCGACACGGCCACTGCGATCGCCGCGCTCGAATCGGTCCACGGCAAGGTGGGCGGCAGCGAGCAGGGCCAGATCGCCGAGCAGCTGGCCTCGGCCTACGCGCAGCAGCGCAACAACGCCAAGGCCACCGAGTGGCTGAACAAGGCCATCGCCGCGGGCAACACGGGCGGCACCGTCAAGCAGCTGCAGAGCTACCTGCAGTCGGCCAGCGGTGACTACGGCGCCATTGCGCGCGATGCCGGCGGCGCGGTCAGCGCTGCCGAGCAGGCCGGCCGCCGCCCCGAGGAAGGCGACCTGCTGCGCCTGGCCGACGCGCAGCAGCGCCTGAACAACATGACCGGGTACGGCGCCACGCTCGAGAAGCTGCTGCTGAACTACCCGAAGAAGGACTACTGGAACGCCTACCTCGGCCGCCTGCCGAGCAAGGCCGGCTTCGCGCCACGCTTCCAGATCGACGTGCTGCGCCTGCGGCTGGCCAGCGGCACGCTGACCAAGACCGAGGACTACATGGAGCTGGCCCAGCTGGCGATGCAGGCCGGCCTGCCTTCGGAAGCTCGCCGCATCACCGATCTCGGCTACAAGAACGGCGTGCTGGGCACCGGCGCCGAAGCCGCGCGCCACCAGCGCCTGCGCGACCTGGCGGTGAAGGAAGAGACCGAGCTGAAGGCCAAGCTGGCCTCGCAGGCCGCCGAGGCCGAGGGCTTCAAGGAAGGCGACGCGCTGATCAAGATCGGCGGCTCCTACGTCTCGCTGGGCGAGGTGGACAAGGGCGTCGAGCTGATCCAGAAGGGCATCGCCAAGGGTGGCCTGAAGCACCCCGAGGACGGCAAGCTGCGCCTGGGCCTGGCCCTGCTGCAGTCGCCCAAGACCAAGTCCGCCGGCATCCAGACGCTGCGCAGCGTCAAGGGCACCGACGGCGTGGCCGACATCGCCCGGCTGTGGGCGATCGTGGGCAATCCGTGACGCGGCGCGCGGCCGCCGCGGCCGCGCGTGTGCCCCCGGCCGACAGCGAGACGCGCGCCGACGCCGGCGACCCCACGGCGTTGCGCCTGTGGCTGCGGCTGCTGGCCTGCAGCAACCTCGTCGAGGCGCCGCTGCGGACGCGGCTGCGCGAGCAGTTCGGCGGCTCTCTGCCGCGCTTCGACCTGATGGCGCAGCTCGAGCGCGAACCCGCCGGCATGAAGATGCGCGAACTCTCGCAGCGCCTGATGGTGACCGGCGGCAACGTCACCGGCCTCACCGACCGCCTGGTCGCCGAGGGGCTGGTGCAGCGCCAGGAAGACCCGAACGACCGCCGCGCGACAACCGTCGCGCTCACGCCCGAGGGCCGGCGCCAATTCCGCACGATGGCGCGGGCCCACGAGAGCTGGGTGCACGAACTCTTCGCCGGCCTCTCGCCGGAGCAGCAGGCGCAGCTCTACGAGCTGCTGGGCGCGCTGAAGACGACGCTGCCGGGGCGCTGAACGCCGCGCCCGGCTTCACCGGTGTTCAGCCGGCCAGCAGATCGCGGCCGACGATGAGCTTCTGCACCTCGGTCGCGCCTTCGTAGATGCGCAGCGCGCGGATCTCGCGGTACAGGCTCTCGACCACGCTGCCCTTCTTCACGCCCAGGCCGCCGTGCATCTGCAGCGCGCGGTCGATCACGGCCTGTGCGTTCTCGGTCGCCACCATCTTGGCCATCGCGGCCTCGCGCGTCGTGCGCTGGCCCTTCACGTCGCGTTGCCAGGCGGCGCGGTAGGTCAGCAGGGCGGCGGCGTCGATGGCCGAGGCCATCTCGCCGAAGGCCGCCTGCGAGAGCTGGAACTCGGCCAGTGCCTGGCCGAACATGCGGCGCTGCTTCGCGTGCGCCAGCGCCTCGTCCAGCGCGCGGCGCGCGAAGCCGAGTGCCGCGGCTGCCACCGAGGCGCGGAAGATGTCCAGCGTGCGCATCGCAAGCTTGAAGCCTTCGCCGGGCGCGCCCAGAAGGTTCGCCTTCGGCACGCGGCAGTTCTCGAAGCGCAGGAGCGCGAGCGGGTGCAGCGCGATCACGTCGATGCGCTCGGCGATGCTCAGCCCCGGTGCATCGGCCGGCACGAAGAACGCACTGATGCCGCGCGTTCCGGGCGCCTCGCCGGTGCGTGCGAACACGCAGTAGAAGTCGGCTATGCCGCCGTTGCTGATCCAGGTCTTCTCGCCGTCGAGCACGTAGGCATCACCGTCGTCGCGGGCGGCGCAGGCCATCGCGCCGACGTCGGAGCCGGCGTCCGGTTCGCTCAGCGCGAAGGCCGCGATCCACTCGCCGCGCGCGACCTTCGGCAGCACGCGCTGCTTCAGCGCGTCGCTGCCGGCCAAGGTCACCGGGCCGCTGCCCAGGCCCTGCATCGCGAAGGCGAAGTCCGCCAGGCCGTCGTGCCGCGCCAGCGTCTCGCGGCAGACCACGAGCGAGCGCGAATCCAGCGCCTCGCTCGCGCCGCCGAAGGCCGCCGGCACGCAATGGCGCAGGAAGCCGGCGCCGCCCAGCGCATGCACGAGGGTGCGACAGGCGGCGTCGGTGTCGGCGTGGTCGACATGGGCCAGCGCCCCGGCGGCCCAGCGGTCCAGTGTGGCCGCGAGTTCGCGGTGCGCCCCGTCGAAGAAGGGCAGCTCCAGGTGCGTGGTGCGCGCGGCGGCTGTCAACTCAGTTTCCCTCGAAGGCCGGCTTGCGCTTCGCCGCGAAAGCCTCGAAGGCGCGCTGGAAGTCCTGCGTCAGCATGCACAGCGCCTGCGCCTGCGCCTCGCTCTCGATCATCTCCTCGATGCCCATCGCCCATTCCTGGTTCAGCATCGTCTTGGTCACCGTGTGCGCGAAGTACGGGCCGTCGGCCAGCGAGCGCGCCAGCACCTGCGCCGCGGCCAGCAGGTCGGGCGACGCGTGCAGCGCGTTGAAGAAGCCCCAGGCGGCGCCTTCGTCGGCCGTCATCGCGCGGCCGCTGAACAGCAGCTCGGCCGCACGGCCCTGGCCGATCACGCGCGGCAGCAGCCCGCAGGCGCCCATGTCGGCGCCGGCCAGGCCCACGCGCGTGAACAGGAAGGCCGTCTTCGCGGCTGGCGTGCCCAGGCGAAGGTCGGCTGCCAGCGCCACCATCGCGCCGGCGCCGGCGCAGACGCCGTCCACCGCCGCGATCACCGGCTGCGGCGCGCGCTTGATGGCCTTCACCAGGTCGCCCGTCATGCGCGTGAAGCGCAGCAGCTCGGGTGCGGCCATCTTCGTCAGCGGCTCGATGATCTCGAACACGTCGCCGCCGGAGCAGAAGTTGCCGCCCTCGCCGGCTATCACCACCGCGCGCACGTCGCTCGCCTTGGCCAGCGCCTGGAACAGGTCGCGCAGCTCGGCATAACTGTCGAACGTAAGGGGGTTCTTCTTGTCCGGCCGGTTCAGCATGATGGTGGCCACGCGGCCGTCGTCGCTGCACTGCCAGCGGAAGTGGCGGGCGGCGTAGCCGGCGAAGGGGCGCAGGTCGTGATTCATCTCGATCTTCACTTGGCCGGCGGGCGGCGCAGGTTCGTCAGGTACTGGCTGCGGCCGGAGAGATATTGCACCGGCCACGCGATCGCATCGTGGCCCACCTTGGCCGCCTCGTGCAGCGTCCAGGCCGGGTCGGCCAGGTGCGGGCGCGCGACGGCGCACAGGTCGGCCCGGCCGGCGGCGATCACCATGTTGACATGGTCGGCCTCGGCGATGGCACCCACCGCCACCGTGGGCATGCCCACCTCGTTGCGGATGCGGTCGGCGAACGGCGTCTGCCACATGCGGCCGTAGACCGGCTTCTGCTCGGCGACCACCTGGCCCGAGCTGCAGTCGATGATGTCGGTGCCCGCGGCCTTGAACAGGCGCGCGATGGCCACCGCGTCGTCGGCCGTGTTGCCGCCGGGGAACCAGTCGTGGCAGGACAGGCGCACCGAGATCGGCTTCTCGGAAGGCCACACGGCGCGGATCGCCTCGAACACTTCGAGCGGCCAGCGCGCGCGGTTCTGAATCGAGCCACCCCAGGCATCGCCGCGGTGGTTGGTGAGTGGCGAGAGGAAGCTCGACAGCAGGTAGCCGTGCGCGGCGTGCAGCTCGAGGATGTCGAAGCCGGCATCGGCCCCGCGGCGCGCGGCGGCGACGAAGTCCTCGGTGATCTGCAGCATGTCGGCGCGGCTCATCTCGCGCGGCAGCTGCGAGCTTTCGCTCCAGGCCATGGCGGAAGCCGAGACCAGCGGCCAGTTGCCCGAAGGCAGCGGCTCGTCGGCCGCCTCCCAGCCGCGCTGCGTGCTGCCCTTGCGCCCGGCGTGGCCCAGCTGCAGGCCCATCTTCGCGGCCGAGTGGCCGTGCACGAAATCGACGATGCGCTTCCACGCATCGCGCTGCGCATCGTTCCACAGCCCGGCGCAGCCCGGCGTGATGCGCGCATCGGGGCTGGTGCAGGTCATCTCGGTGTAGAGCAGCCCGGCGCCGCCGAGCGCGCGCGAGCCGAAGTGCACGAGGTGGAAGTCGTTCGGCAAGCCGTCCTCGGCCGAGTACATCGCCATCGGCGAGACGACGACGCGGTTGGGCAGCGTGAGGCCGCGCAGCGTGAAGGGCGTGAACATCGGCCGCGGCGGCTTGGCGCCTTCGGGCACGGTCACGCCGCTGCGCTCGGCGAACCAGCGCTCGTAGCCTTCGAGCCAGCCCGCGTCGCGCAGGCGCAGGTTCTCGTGGCTGATGCGCTGGCTGCGCGTGAGCATGCTGTACATGAACTGCTCGGGCGGCAGCTGCTCGCAGTAGCGCGCGCCCACCACCTCGAACCACTCCATCGCGTTCCAGGCCGCGTTCTGCAGCCGCAGCACGTCGACCTCGCGGTGCGCCTGGTACTCGGGCAGCACCTGGGCGAGATCGCCGCCGCCTCTGCCGGTATGGCTGTCGCGGATCAGGCGCGTCAGCTCGATCGCATCCTCCAGCGCCAGCTTGGTGCCCGAGCCGATCGCGAAGTGCGCCGTGTGCACCGCGTCGCCCATCAGCACCACGTGGCTGCGGCCGTTGAAGTGGTGCCAGGTGCGGCAGCGCACGCGCTGGAAGTTGATCCAGGCCGAGCCGCGCAGGTGGCGCGCGTTGCTCAGCAGCCGGTGCCCCTGCAGGTGGCGCGCGAAGAGCTGCTCGCAGAAGGCGATGCTCTCGTCCGGGCCGGCGCGGTCCAGGCCGTGCGCGAGCCACACGTCTTCCGGCGTCTCGACGATGAAGGTCGTCGTGCTCTCGTCGAACTTGTAGACATGGGCCTGGAACCAGCCATGCTCGGTCTTCTCGAAGAGGAAGTTGAAGGCGTCGAACAGGCGCGTGGTGCCCAGCCAGATGAAGCGGTTGGGCCGCGCGACGATGTCGGGCTCGAACACCTCGGCATATTTCTGGCGGATGCGCGAGTTGATGCCGTCGCTGGCGATGATGAGGTCGGCGTCGGGGTAGTCGGCATCGAGCCGGTCCGGGTCGGCCTCGGTCTCGAAGACCAGCTCCACGTCCAGTTCCTCGCAGCGCCGCTGCAGGATGTTCAGCAGCTTCTTGCGCCCGATGCCGACGAAGCCGTGGCCGCCGCTGCGGATCGAGCGGCCCTTGAAGTGCAGCTCGATGTCGTCCCAGTGGTTGAACGCGACCTCGATCGCGTCGGCCGTCTCGCGGTCCCACTGGCGCATGTTGTCCATCGTCGCGTCGCTGAACACGACGCCCCAGCCGAAGGTGTCGTAGGGCCGGTTGCGCTCGACGACCGTGATGCGGTGCGACGGGTCCAGCTGCTTCATCAGCAGCGCGAAGTACAGGCCCGCGGGGCCGCCGCCGATGCAGACGATGCGCATGGGTCTCGCCGCCGTGTGGGGTGATGGGAGGATGGCATTGTCGCGCCCAAATGCTTTAGATGTAAAGTATTTGGGCCTCCCGCAGAATCGGCCTCATGCAAGCCGCCCTGCCCGCTCTACCCGACTACCTGATCCCCGCCGGCCCCGGCATCTATGCGGTCGACACCGGCTTCGTGCGGCCGCACTTCGACGCCGCCTGGCTCGTGGTCGAGCGCGGCCGCGCCGCCTTCATCGACACCGGCACCGCGCGTGCGATGCCGCGGCTGCTGGGCGCGCTGGACGCGCTGGGCCTCGCGCGCGACGCGGTCGACTGGATCATCCCGACGCACGTGCACCTGGACCACGCCGGCGGCGTGGGCCAGCTCGCGCAGGCGCTGCCGGCGGCGCGTGTGCTGGTGCACCCGCGCGGCGCGCGCCACCTGCAGGATCCGTCGCAGCTGTGGGCCGGCGCGACCGCCGTCTATGGCGAGCAGGAGATGCTGCGCTCCTACGGCTCGCTCGAACCGGTGGCGCCGGACCGCCTGGTGGAGAGCAGCGACGGCCAGGTGGTGGAACTGGCCGGGCGTGCCCTGCGCATCGCGCACACGCCGGGCCACGCGCGCCACCACCACTGCATCTGGGACGAGGCGACGCGCGGCTGGTTCACCGGCGACACCTTCGGCCTGAGCTACCGCGAGTTCGACACCGCGCGCGGCCCGTGGATCCTGCCCACCTCCACGCCGGTGCAGTTCGAGCCCGAAGCGCTGCAGGCCTCGATCGGGCGCCTGATGGCCGCGCAGCCGGCCTGCATGTACCTCACGCACTTCGGCCGCGTGACCGAGGTGCCGCGGCTGGGCGCGCTGCTGCTGCAGCTGCTGGGCCAGCTGGCCGCGATGGGCCGCGAGGAGCGGCACGCGGCGAACCGCCACGAGCGGCTGAAGCAGCGGCAGCTGGACCTCTTCTGCGCCAGTGCGGCGGCGCACGGCTGCACGATGGGCCGCGAGCAGGTGGCCGGGCTGCTGGCGATGGACCTGGAGCTCAACGCGCAGGGCATGGCCATCTGGCTCGACAAGGGCTGAGGGCCGAAGGCCGGCGCTACACTGCCGCCCCCGCGCCCGGCGCGCGACAGCAAGGAGGCGGCGCATGGCGCAGAACGCCGTTCACTTCGGCCTCGGCGGCCGCGTGGTGGTCATCACCGGCGGCGCGCAAGGCATCGGCGAGGCCTGCGCACGGCGGCTGGCGGCCGACGGCGCTTCGCTCGCGCTGTGGGACCTGGCCGATGAACCCGGCCGCGCCCTCGCCGCCGAGCTGGAGGCCGCCGGCACGCCCACGCTGTACGCGCACTGCAACGTCGCCAAGAAGGCCGAGGTCGATGCCGCGCTGGCGGCGACGATGGACCGCTTCGGACGGATCGACGGCCTGGTCAACAACGCCGGCATCTTCAAGGCCGCGCCCTTCCTGGAGATCACCGAGGCGGACTGGGACGCGGTGCTCGACGTGAACCTGAAGGGCCACTTCCTCGTCGGCCAGGCGGTGGCGCGCCAGATGGTCATGAACGAAGGTGCCCGACGCGGCGCGATCGTCAACATGAGCTCGGTCAACGGCACGCTGACGATCCCCAGCATCGCCAGCTACAACGCCAGCAAGGGCGCCATCAACCAGCTCACGCGCGTGATGGCGCTGGCGCTGGCCGACCAGGGCGTGCGCGTCAACGCGGTGGCGCCGGGCACCATCGCCACCGAGCTGGCGCGCAGCGCGGTGCTCACCAGCGACGAGGCCAAGGCGCGCATCATGAGCCGCACGCCGATGAAGCGGCTGGGCGAGCCTTCGGAGATCGCCGACGTGGTCGCCTTCCTGCTGAGCGACGCGTCGAGCTACATCACCGGCGAGATCGTCGTCGTCGACGGCGGGCGCATGACGCTGAACTACACGGTGCCGGTCTGATGCTCGAAGCCTGGCTCGCCGCCGAAGCCGCACAGAAAGAACGTTACGCCGCCGGCGTGGGCGCGGGTGTGGCCGACCCGGCCGCGCTCGCGGGCCTCGACGGCCTGTCGCTCTTCCACGCCATGCTCGAGGGCCGGCTGCCGCATGCGGTGATCGGCCACACGATGGACTTCCTGTTGGTCGAGGTGGCGCACGGCCGGGCGGTGTTCCAGGGCACGCCGGGCGCGGCCTTCCTCAACCCGCTGGGCACCGTGCATGGCGGCTGGTTCGCGACGCTGCTCGATTCGGCGCTGGGCTGCGCCGTGCACACCGCCCTGCCGGCGGGCAAGTCCTACACGACGCTGGAGCTGAAGGTCAACATGATCCGCGCGCTGACGCCCAAGGTGCCGCGCGTGCGCGCCGAAGGCCGCGTGATCCACCTCGGCGGCCGGACCGCCACCGCCGATGCGCGGCTCGTCGGCCCCGACGGCAAGCTCTACGCCCATGGCAGCACCACCTGCCTGGTGTTCGAACAAGGGGCCGGCGCGCAGCCCCGGCGCACGCCACAATCGGCGCCATGAAATACCTCCACACCATGGTGCGCGTGACCGACGTCGAGGCCTCGCTGCGCTTCTACCGCGACGCGCTGGGGCTCGAAGTGGTGCGCCGCACCGAGCACGAGGCCGGCCGCTTCACGCTGATCTACCTGGCCGCGCCCGGCGACCACGACGCGCAGGTCGAGCTCACCTACAACTGGCCGGCGGCCGACGGCACGGCCGAGACCTACACCGGCGGCCGCAGCTTCGGCCACCTGGCCTACGCGGTGGACGACATCTACGCCGCCTGCCGGCGCCTGATGGACCATGGCGTGACGATCAACCGCCCGCCGCGCGATGGCCGCATGGCCTTCGTGCGCTCGCCCGACAACATCTCGGTCGAGCTGCTGCAGGCCGGCGCGGCGCTGGCGCCGGCCGAGCCCTGGACCTCGATGCCGAACGTCGGCAGCTGGTAGATCGCCCTCCCCTGTCGGCAGGGTGACGCGGACGCCGCTGCGGCGCGCAGAATGGCTGATCCGCCACTGCCAGACCCGCCAACGTGAAGCCGATCCGTTACGCCGCCGCCGCCATCGCCCTGCCCTGCTGCCTGCTCGCGGCCACCGCCGCGCAGGCGCAGAAGATCGCCCCCGGGCTGTGGGAGCACACGATCACGGTGAAGTCCTCCGGCGCGCTGGAGGAAGGCATGGCGCGCATGCAGGAGCGCCTGGCGCAGATGCCGCCCGAGAGGCGGCAGCAGATGGAGGCGATGATGGCGCGCCAGGGCAAAGGCGGGCCCGGCATGGCCGCCGGCATGAGCATGATGTCGGGCAAGCCGACGCCGATGAAGGTCTGCATCACGCCCGAGCAGGCCGCGCGCGACCAGATCGGCTCCGGTCAAGGCGACTGCCAGCAGGTCAGCCAGGAGCGCAGCGGCAAGACGATGAAGGTCAAGTTCAGCTGCCAGCGCGAAGACGGCACGAAGATGACCGGCGAGGGCCAGTTCACGCTCGTCAGCGACAAGGAGCACAACGGCCGCATGGTGCTGGACGGCACGATGCGCAACGGCCAGCCCATGCACATGGAGATGGACCAGAGTGCGCGCTGGCTCGGCAGCGACTGCGGCGACGTGAAGCCGCGGCAGATGCCGCCGGCGAAGAAGTAGCCCGGTCAGGCTCGCAGGGCGCTGGCCGCTTTCGCCAGCGCGGTGATCCGCGCCCAGTCGCCGGCCTCCAGCGCGTCGGCCGGCGTCAGCCACGAACCGCCGCAGACCTTCACGTTGGGCAGCGCGAGGAACTGCGGCGCGGTCTCTGGCGTGATGCCGCCGGTGGGGCAGAAGGCGATGTCCGGGAAGGGCCCGGCCAGCGCCTTGAGCATCGGGATGCCGCCGGCGGCCGTGGCGGGGAAGAACTTCAGGAAGTGCAGGCCCTCGTCCATCGCGGCCATCACCTCGCCCGCGGTGGCCACGCCCGGCAACAGCGGCAGGCCGGCCTCGCGGCAGGCGCGGCCCACGGCGGCGGTGTAGCCCGGGCTGACGCCGAAACGCGCGCCGGCGGCCTTGGCGCTGCGCGCGTCATCGGCGCTGCGGATCGTGCCGGCGCCGACGATGGCCTCCGGCACGGCGCGCGCGATGGCCTCGATCGCACCCAGGCCCGCCGGCGTGCGCAGCGTCACCTCCAGCACGCGCACGCCGCCGGCGACCAGCGCCTGCGCCATCGGCACCGCGTGCTCCACGCGCTGCAGCACGATCACCGGGATCACGGGGCCATGGGTTGCGAGTTCGAGCGTGTCCATCGTCAGGTCGTCTTTCGTGCCGTTCATTTTCAAAGCCAGCCCATCAAAGCCAGGTCACCGCGCCCTGTTCGGCGCTGCGCACGTTGCGGCGCATGCCGCCGAAGAGTTCGCGGCCCAGGTCGTGGCCGTTGACCTCGGCCTGCGCCTCGTCGAGCACCGCAGCCTCGCGCGCCGCCCACTCGGCCTCGGGCACCAGCGCGGCCAGCGTGCCGGCCACGGCGTCCAGGCGCACGAGGTCGCCGTCGCGCAGCTTCGCGATCGGCCCGCCGGCCAGCGCCTCGGGGCAGACGTGGATCGCTGCCGGCACCTTGCCGCTGGCGCCGCTCATGCGGCCGTCGGTGACGAGCGCGACGCGGAAGCCCTTGCCCTGCAGCACCGCCAGCGGCGGCGTGAGCTTGTGCAGCTCGGGCATGCCGTTGGCGTGCGGGCCCTGGAAGCGCACGACCACCACCACGTCGCGCTCCAGCTCGCCCGCCTTGAACGCGGCCAGCATCGCCTCCTGCGTGGTGAAGATCCGCGCCGGCGCCTCGATCACGTGGCGCTCCTCGGGCACGGCCGAGGTCTTGATGACCGCGCGGCCCAGGTTGCCCTGCAGCAGCTTCAGGCCGCCGCTCGCGCTGAAGGGGCGCGCGGCGGGGCGCAGCACGCTGCTGTCGCCGCTGTCGGCCGGCAGCGGCGTGTGGCGCAGCTTGCCGTCGTGCAGCGAGGGCAGCTCGGTGTAGGCCACCATGCCGCGCTCGGCCAAGGTGGCCACGTCGCCGTGCATGCGGCCGCTTTGCAGCAGCTCGCGCAGCACGAAGCCCGGGCCGCCGGCGGCCTGGAACTCGTTCACGTCGGCCGCGCCGTTCGGGTAGACGCGCGCCAGCAGCGGCACCACGGCCGAGAGCGCGGCGAAGTCGTCCCAGTCGATGACGATGCCCGCCGCGCGCGCCACCGCGACCCAGTGGATCAGGTGGTTGGTGCTGCCGCCGGTGGCCAGCAGCGCGGCCATCGCGTTGACGATCGTGCGTTCGTCCACCAGGCGGCCGATCGGCGTCCAGCGCCGGTCCTTCGTGATCGAAAGCGCCATGTCCACCGCCTCGCGCGTGAGCGCGGTGCGCAGCCCGTCGTGCGGGTGGATGAAGGCTGCGCCCGGCACGTGCAGGCCCATCGCCTCCAGCAGCATCTGGTTGCTGTTGGCGGTGCCGTAGAAGGTGCAGGTGCCGGCGCCGTGGTAGGCCGCGCTCTCGGCGGCGAGCAGCTCGTCGCGGCCCACCAGGCCCTGCGCGGCCTGCTCGCGCACCTTGGCCTTCTCGCTGTTGGGCAGCCCGCTGCTCATCGGCCCGGCCGGCACGAACACGCAGGGCAGGTGGCCGAAGTGCAGCGCGCCGATCAGGAGGCCGGGCACGATCTTGTCGCACACGCCCAGCAGCAGCGCGGCGTCGAACACGTCGTGCGTCAGCGCCACCGCGGTGGCCATCGCGATGGTGTCGCGCGAGAACAGGCTCAGCTCCATGCCCGGCAGGCCTTGCGTCACGCCGTCGCACATCGCCGGCACGCCGCCGGCGACCTGCGCAGTGGCACCGAGTTCGCGCGCCCGGGCGCGGATCTGCGCCGGGAAGCCCTCGTAGGGCTGGTGCGCCGAGAGCATGTCGTTGTACGCGGTGACGATGCCCAGGTTCGGCGCTTTCTGCGCGACCACGCGCAGCTTGTCGTTGGCCGGCAGCGCCGCGAAGGCGTGCGCGACGTTGGCGCAGCCCATGCGCTCGCGGCCGGGTGGGCGCTGCGCGAGGCGCTCGATGCGCGCCAGGTAGGCCGCGCGCGTGGGCGCGCTGCGCGCGACGATGCGCCGCGTGACTTCGTCGACGACCGGGTGCAGGGAAGCTTTCATGGGCTCCGGGGCGCTGTAACCTGATGGTTCATTGTCGGGTAACCCAGTTACATCGTCAAATCAAGACACACCCGCGGCCCGGCCTTCGTGCGAAGCTTGCGGCCGATGCACGAGCACGCGATTCCGGCCGAACTCGTCCAGCGCGATCCCCAGCAAGCGCTGCACCTGCTGCGCGCCCAGTGGCGGGGCGTGAAGGAGCGCTGGGTCTTCGGCTACGCCTCGCTGATCTGGCGCCCGGAGTTCGAGGCCGCCGAGCACCGGCCGGCGCTGGTTCACGGCTGGCACCGCGCGCTGCGCATGCGCTCGCGCATCAACCGCGGCACGCCGCAGCAGCCGGGCCTCGTGTTCGCGCTGCTGCCGGGCGGCGCCTGCCGCGGCGTGGTCTACCGCTTCAGGCCCGACAGCGCCGAGGAGGAACTCGAGCGCCTCTGGGCACGCGAGCAGCCTACCGGTGTCTACGATGCGCGGCTGCTGCCCTGCCGCACGCCGCACGGCACCGTGCCGGCGCTGGCCTTCACGCTCAGCCGGCGCAGCGAATCCTGCCTGCCGCGCCTGCCCGACGACGAGATCCTGCACATCCTGCGCCACGCGCGCGGGCGCTATGGCAGCACGCTGGAGTACCTCGCGCGCACCGCGACGGCGCTGCGCGAGCGCGGCCTGCGCGACCGCGAGATCGAGCGGCTGATGGCGCTGGCAAGGCGGCATGGCCTGGCGGGTGCGCACGACTTGAAGCACGAGGCCAAACACGAGCCGGAGTGCGGCTGAGAGGCCGAGGCGCACGACCCGCGAACAAGTCCGCGCGCACAGCGCTTTATTTGCCGCTGGGCGCAGCCGCGGTGCTGCCTTGCAGCGCCGCCAGGTCCTGCGGCGTGTCGATGTCCTGCAGCACGCCGGGATCGTCGACGTCCTGGCCATGCGCCGGGTAGCGCAGCAGCACGCGGCGGGCGCCGTCGTCGCCGCTGAGCTGGATCAGCTCGGAGTACAGCTCGGCCGCGAAGGCCACCGGGTGCCCGCGGCGGCCGCGGTACTGCGCATAGGCCACCGGGTGCTGTTCGAGCGCGCCGGCCACCGCCAGCAGCGTGCCCGGCTGCACCATCGGCATGTCGCCGGGCAGCACCAGCCAGCCCGGCGCGCCGGAGCGCTCGGCCACGCCGGCGGCGATGGTGGCGCCCATGCCGCGCGCGGCCTCGTCTTCGCTCAGCACGACGATGTCGCGCGTGGCCAGCTGCCGCGCCACCAGCGGCGCCAGCGCCGCGGTGGTGAGCACCACCACCGGCAGCTGGCTCTGGATCGCGTGGGCGACGGTGCAGCCCAGCACGGTGCTGCCGTCCAGCGGCTGCTCGAGCTTGTGGGTGCTGCCGCCGAAACGGCTGCCGCGGCCGGCAGCCGGCACGATGATCGTGGGGCGCATGCGGAGGACGGGCGGCATGAGGTGCGAGGCTTTGTTCGGCGTGGGGGCGCCGAGGCCTCCTCCTGTGTGCCAAGAATGGAGGCGGGTGAGGGTCGCAGAAAGTGGGACCATCACTTACGGCGTTCTACTTACGGGCCTGCCCAGGGGAGACCTTGATTTCGGGCAGTTACGGCACAACGGCCGTTCCTATACTGAACGGCATGGACATCGCCGCCCTGCGCAAGAGCTATGAGAAGGCCGAGCTCGACGAGAACGCCTCGGCCGCCGACCCGCTGCAGCAGTTTCGTCGCTGGTTCGACGAAGCCGTCGCTTCCGAGCTACCCGAGCCGAACGCGATGACGCTGGCCACCGTCGGCGAAGGCGGCCGGCCGAGCACGCGCGTGGTGCTGATCAAGGGCTTCGACGATCGCGGCATCGTCTGGTACACGAACTACGACAGCCGCAAGGGCCGCGAGCTCGCGGCGCAGCCGCTGGCCGCGCTGCAGTTCCACTGGGTCGAGCTGGAGCGGGTGGTGCGCATCGAGGGCCGCGTCGAGAAGACCAGCGCCGAGGAGTCCGACGCCTACTTCGCGACACGCCCACTCGACTCCAGGCTGGGTGCCTGGGCCTCGCCGCAGAGCCAGGTGATCGCCTCGCGCGTGACGCTGGTCACCGGCGCGGCCGCCGCGGCGGCGCGCTATGCGCTGCATCCGCCGCGGCCGCCGCACTGGGGCGGCTACCGGCTCCTGCCCGACAGCTGGGAGTTCTGGCAGGGCCGCAAGAGCCGGCTGCACGACCGGCTGCGCTACCGGCTCGACGGCGCCCATTGGGTGCGCGAGCGCCTCGCGCCCTGAGTACGCTCAGAACGCGGCGCGCAGCCCCACGGTCAGCGCACGCGCCGGCATCGGCGTGAGGCCGCGCACCGTCGCCACGCTCACGGCGTTGGTCCCGAGGCGGTTCGTCGCGTTGTTCAGGCGCGCGAACCAGCCCAGGCTTTCGGCCAGCGGCAGCTGCCCCGCGGCCCAGAGGTCCAGCATGGTCCAGCCGGCGGTCGCAGTGTCGGTGGCCGGCACGCGCGACTGGCGCGCCGCATGGCGCAGCCCCGCGCCGGCGCGCCAGGCCCCGGACTGCCACTCCAGCGCGCCGCGCAGCCGCATCGGCGCCAGGCGCGGCAGCGGCTGGCCGCTGTCGAGATCGTCGCCGCGCACGGCGTCGGCCGTGCCGCTCAGCTCCAATCGGCCACCTTCGGCCTGCAGCAGCGCCACCTTGCCTTCGAGCTCGAAGCCGCGCAGTCGCGCGCGCACGCCGCGGAAGCGGTACTCGGGCAGTTCGCCGGCATCGGTCGCGATGCTCGCGCCGCTCGCGTCCAGCGCGATGAAGCGGGCGAAGTCGGTCTGGAAGACGCTGGCCTTGGCGCTGGCGGTCCTCGAGGCCCAGGCCAGCCCCAGCTCCGCATGGCGGCTGCGCTCGACGCCCAGAGCCGGATCGCCGCGCTCGTAGGCCGCCGTGGCCACGTGCACGCCGTCGGCGTAGAGCTCGTAGTAGGCCGGCGCACGTTCGGTGTGGCCCAGCGTCGCGCTGGCCTGCCAGCCCTGCGCCGCGCCCACGCGCGCCTGCAGCGAGGCGCTGAATGGCGCAAAGCGGCGCGACGTGGCGCTGCCGAAGCGCTCGCCGCCGCCGTCGGAGGCCACGCGCACGCTCTCGCCGCGCAGCCCGGCGCCGAAATGCCAGGCGCCACGCTGCGTCTCCTCCAGCAGGTAGGCCGCAGTCGAGCGCGTGTGCGTGGGCGGCACGAAGGCCTCCTCGCCCAGCGCCCGGAAGTCCAGGGTCTCGGCCTGCAGGCCGACGAGGCCGTGCCATGCCCCCCAGGGCGCGTGCCGCGCCTGCAGGCGCAGCTCGTCGCCGCGGCTCGTGAAGGTGGTGCCCACCGCGCCGTCGCCCTCCACCTCCTCGTGGCGGTAGCGGGTGTGGCTGGCCTGGGCCTCGATCTGCGCGAACGGGCCCTTCAGGCCACTCATTTCACCGGCCAGCGCGAGGCGGTCGCGCTGCATGCGGATGGTGGTGTCGGGCTCGGCCGTCACGCCGTAGTGCTGGCGCGCGGTCTCCACCGAAGCGCCCAGGCGCGCGTCGGCCCCCACCCAGCCGGCGCCGAAGGCCCCGCCTTCGCTGCGCGCGGCGGAGTTGCGCACGCGGCGCGAAGGCGCCAGCGCCTCGCCGGCGTCGACGGGCGTGTACAGCGGCGCACGCAGCTCGCCGGCGCCGCGCGCCGCGGCGTCCAGGTGCCAGGCCCAGGGGCCGCGGCCGCCTTCGAGCACCGCGGCGCCGGAGTTTTCGGCCGCGGCGCCGCCCAGGCGCAGTTCAGCCCGGCCGGAAAGGCCCTCGGCCTTGATGCGCGGGATGCGGTTGTCGATGCTGTTGACGACGCCGCCGGTGGCGTTGCCGCCGAACTGCAGCGCCGCCGGGCCGCGCAGCACCTCGATGCGCTCGGCCACCAGCGGGTCGGTGGCCGAGGCGTGGTCGAAGCTGAGGTTGGAGGCGTCGATCGACGCGCCACCGTTGTCCAGCAGGCGCACGCGGTCGCCATCGAGCCCGCGGATCACGGGCCGGCTGGCATTCGCGCCGAAGCCGCTGGCGGCCACGCCGGGCAGGCCGTCGAGCGTCTCGCCCAGGGTGCCGGCGCGGCGCAGCGCCAGGCCCTGGCCCGAGACCACGCTGCTGGGCTGGCTGGCGATGTCGTGGCCGAAGGGGTTGCCGGTGACGACGACGGTCTGGGTGGCCTGCGGGGCCTGCTGGGCCCGCAGCGGGAGGGAGGAAACGGCAAGCATGGCGCACAGCGCCAGCGGATGGAGCACGGGAATCTTCGAACGCGGCATGGCATTCACTTTCGGGGTCAGCCCGGCAGGCGCGGGCTGGCGATGGAGAAGTACCGGGCGCGCGCGAAGGCGCAGCCCGGTGACGGCGGAGGTGGGAAGCCGTCAGCCGCGCGGGGGGCCGCGCGCGTCGAAGAGCGCCGCGAAGGCGCGCGGCGCGAAGGCGGCGGGCACCGCCTCGGGTTCGGCCTGCGGCAGCGGCAGCGCGGCGAGCGCCACGTCGCCGCTGCACAGCACATCGGCCTGCGTGAGCTGGTCGACCAGCCGGCAGCCGGGGCTGCCCTTCTCGTGGTCGGGCACCAGCCACGAGCTGGCCGTGGTGCCGGCGCCCGGCGCGTGCGCGATGCGGTGCGCCAGCCCGGCGGCCTGCGCCGCCAGCAGCAGCGCGGCCAGCAGCCAGGCGTGCAGCAAGGTGGGCGCGAGGCGGCGGCGGTTCATGGCGCCGTCATTGTGCCGAAGGCGGCGGCGGCAGCGAGGCCCCGGGTGCGGGGTGCACCGCCCCGCTGGGCGCCGGGTGCACCGCCCCGCTGGGCGCCGGATGCATCACGCGCTGCGGGAACGGGATCTCCACGCCCAGCTGGTCCAGCGTGCGCAGGATCGCCAGGTTCACGTCCGAGCGCACGCCGCCGCCGCCGTTGTGCGGGTCGGCGATCCAGAAGGCCACGGTCAGCTCCAGGCCATCGGCCGCGAACTGCGTCAGCTGCACCGCCGGCGCAGGATCGGACAGCACGCGCGGCACCGCCTGCACGGCCGTCACGAGCTGCGGCATCAGAGGCTCCAGCGCCGTGCCGTAGGCCACCTGCACCGTGGTGCTCATCGCCACCTTCGGATCCGCCAGCGAGGAGTTCTCCACCCGCTGCGTGATCATCATCTCGTTGGGCACGATCGACTCGCGCCCGTTGAGCGCGCGGATCACGGTGTAGCGCGTGGTGATGTCGGTGATGCGGCCCTCGAAGCCGTCGACCTTCACGAGGTCGCCGATGCGCATGCTGCGCTCGGCCAGGATCACGAAGCCGCTGACGTAGTTGGCCGCCAGCTTCTGCAGGCCGAAGCCGATGCCCACGCCCAGGGCGCCGCCCAGCACGCCCAGGGCGGTGAGGTCGATGCCCGCGGCCGAGAGCGCGAAGATCAGCCCGACGAACAGCAGCCCCGCGCGCAGCAGGTTGGCTGCCATCTTGCGGATGCCGATGTTGCCCAGGCCGCCGCGCAGGAGGCGCGCCTCCAGCAGCGACGAGATCCACAGCGACAGCACCAGCACCAGTGCCGCGTTGACCGTGCCCTCGATGACGTTGCGCACCGAGATCTGCGAGCCGCCGACCTTCCACTTGATCTCGTCGAGCTCCTGCATCACCAGCGGCAGCACGCCGGTGATCCACAGCACGACGGCGATCCAGGCCAGCCAGGAGACGCTGCGCTCGACCACGCGCATCAGCTGCGACTGCGGGAAGCTCAGCCGCAGCACGCGCACGGTCAGGCGGATGACGGCCAGCGAGATCAGCACCGGCACGACGACGCGGAACACCGCCGGCGGCACGCGCCCCAGGTGCTCGACGGCCCAGCGCGCGGCCAGCGCCAGCAGCAGCGCGAAGGCCGGGAACAGCGCGCCGTCGACGACGCGCTCGCCGAACCAGATCGCGCCCGGCTGCACCTCGGCGCCCGGCACGCGCGCCGCGCGCCGCATCAGCGCGACCACCGCCCAGGCGCCCAGCAGGCAGCCCATCGTGAGCGCCAGCTCGATCAGCGCGGTGGGCTTGAACAGGCCGTCGAGCAGCTGGGCCAGCTCGTCGGCCGTGAGGCTCGCGGAGAAGGTGGAGGCGGGAGCCAGCTTCAAACCATGTCGGCGAGCACGCGCACATGCGCGGCCACGCTGCGCGCCAGCGCGCTGAGGTTGTAGCCGCCCTCCAGGCAGGAGACGACGCGGCCCTGCGCGTGGCGCCGGGCGACGTCCATCAGCCGCTTGGTGATCCACTCGTAGTCGGCCTCCACCAGGCCGAGCTGGCCGAGGTCGTCCTCGCGGTGGGCGTCGAAGCCGGCGCTGATGAAGATCATCTGCGGCCTGAAGGCCTCCAGCGCCGGCAGCCACTGCGCCTCGATGGCCTCGCGCACGCCGGGCCCGCGCGTGTACGGCGGGATCGGCACGTTGACCATGTTGGTGCCCTTGGGCACGGCGCCGCTGTAGGGGTACAGCGGGTGCTGGAAGTAACTCACCATCAGCACGCGGTCATCGCCGGCGATGATGTCCTCGGTGCCGTTGCCGTGGTGCACGTCGAAGTCGATGATGGCCACGCGCTCCAGCCCGTGCACGTCGAGCGCGTGGCGCGCGGCGATGGCCACGTTGTTGAAGAAGCAGAAGCCCATCGCTTCGTCGCGCGTGGCGTGGTGGCCGGGCGGGCGCACGGCGCAGAAGGCGTTCTGCGCACGGCCGGCGAGCACGTCGTCGGTGGCCGCCACCGCAGCGCCGGCGGCGCGCAGCGCGGCGGCCAGCGTGTGCGGGCAGGCCACCGTATCGGGGTCCAGCGCCTTCGTGGTGCCGCCGGCCTTGACCTGCTCCAGCAGGTCGGCGATCTCGGTCACGTAGTGCGCGGTGTGGGCGCGCTCGATCTGCTCGATCGTGGCGTTGGGCGCATCGCGGAAGTTCAGCGCGATGTCCAGGCCGATGGCCAGCAGGTGGTCGTTGATCGCGTCCAGCCGGGCCGGGCATTCCGGGTGCCCCGGGCCCATGTCGTGCAAGCGGCAGTCCGGGTGGCTGTAGAAGACGGTGCTCATCGCGGCTTGCTGTCTCCGAATCGCGAGATTCTCGGGTTTCTCGGTTATGGTGCCCGCATGGATTCGAGCCTCACTCGCCGGCTCTCGGGGCTGGTCGATCAGATTAGCACGATCGTTGTCGGCAAACGCTTACAGGTCGAGGACTGCATCGCCTGCCTGTTGGCCGGCGGCCACCTGCTGATCGAGGACGTGCCGGGCGTCGGCAAGACCACGCTGGCGCACACGCTGGCGATGAGCCTGGGCCTGGAGTTCCGGCGCGTGCAGTTCACCGCCGACCTGATGCCCAGCGACCTCATCGGCGTGAGCGTCTTCGAGCGCGCGAAGGACGCCTTCGTCTTCCACCCGGGCCCGCTGTTCTCGCAGGTGCTGCTGGCCGACGAGATCAACCGCGCCGGCCCCAAGACGCAGAGTGCGCTGCTGGAGGCGATGGAGGAGCAGCAGGTCTCGGTGGAGAACGAGACGCGGCCGCTGCCCCGGCCCTTCTTCGTGATCGCGACGCAGAACCCGAGCGACCAGCTCGGCACCTACCCGCTGCCCGAGAGCCAGCTCGACCGCTTCCTGCTGCGCATCACGCTCGGCTACCCCGACCGCGCCGCCGAGCGCGAGCTGCTCTCGGGTGGCGACCGCCGTGCCGCGGCGATGGCGCTGAAACCCGTGCTGACGCCGGCCGAGCTGTTGGCCGCCCAGGAGGCGGTGCTGCAGGTGCGCGCCGCCGAGCCGCTGCTGGACTACCTGCAGGCGCTGATTGCCGCCAGCCGCTCCGGCGCCTGGTTCGTGCAGGGGCTGTCGCCGCGCGCCGGCATCGCGGTGCTGCGCGTGGCGCGCGCCAGGGCACTGCTGGCCGGCCGCGACTACGTGGCGCCCGACGACGTGCAGGCGATCCTGCCGCAGGCCATCGCGCACCGCCTGCAGCCGGTGGCGGGGGCGGGCCGTGGCCCGATCGAGCAGGTGCGCGCTATGGTGGAAGCCGTCCCGATCCCGTGAGCACGGCCGCCCTGCCCCGCGCCCCGGCGCCGAAGGGCCTGGCGGCCCTCTCGCCCCGGGCCTGGTTTCGCCGCTGGTGGCAGGCCCGCCTGCCGCTCACCGACACCTGGGTCCTGGGCCAGCACAACGTCTACATCCTGCCCACCAAGGCCGGCTTCACCTTCGCGATCACGCTGCTGGTGATGCTGCTGGCGAGCATCAACTACCAGCTGAACCTGGGCTTCGCGCTGACCTTCCTGCTGGCCGGCGCGGGCGTGGTCTCGATGCACATGACGCACGGCAACCTGCGCGGCCTCACGCTGCACCTGAAGCCGGCGCAAGCGGTGTTCGCGGGCGAGCCGGCGCTGCTGGAGGTGGTGTTCACCAACGCCGGCCGCGAGCGCCCCGGCCTGGGCCTGCGGCTCGAAGCCGGTGGCGGCAGCCTGGCCTGGACCGACGTGCCGGCCGGCGGCCAGGGCAGCGCGCACCTGGCCCTCGTGCCGCCGCGGCGCGGCTGGCATGCGGCGCCGGTGCTGGTGGTGGAAACCAGCTTCCCCTTCGGCCTGTTCCGCGCCTGGACCGTCTGGCGCCCGGCCGGCCGTGTGCTGGCCTGGCCGCGGCCCGAGCAGCCGGCGCCGCCGCTGCCCGCCTCGCCCGCCGCGCCGGGTGACGAGCGCCCCACGCGCGCCGGTGCCGGCAGCGAACTCGACGGCGTGCGCCCCTGGCGCCGCGGCGACACGATGCGCCAGGTGGTGTGGAAGAAGGTGGCGCGCAGCGGCGAACTGGTCAGCCGCGAGACCACCGGCAGCGCGCAGCGCGAGCTGTGGCTGTCGTGGGCCGACACCGGCGGCGGCGACCCCGAGGCGCGCCTGTCGCGCCTGGCGGCCTGGGTGCTGCTCGCGGAGCGCGAGGGCATCGACTGCGGCCTGTCGCTGCCCGGCGCCGAGCTGCCGCCCGGCCAGGGCGACGTGCACCGCCGTGCGGCGCTGGACCTGCTGGCGCAGCAGCCCTGATGAACGCCATCGCCGAACGCATCAGCCACTGGCCGCGCGACACGCGCGACACGATGTTCCAGCTCGCCGTCATCGGCTGGGCCATCGCGCCGCACCTGCTGCACCTGCCGCTGTGGTGCTCGGCGATGTCGCTGCTGTTGCTGGCCTGGCGCGCGCGGCTGACGCTGGCGGCCGCGGCGCTGCCCAGCCGCTGGGTCGTCAGCGCCCTGCTCGCGCTGGCCGCGGGCCTCACCTGGTGGAGCGAACGCACGCTGCTGGGCAAGGAGGCGGGCGTGACGATGCTCGTCGTGCTGATGGCGCTCAAGACGCTGGAGCTGCGCGCGCGGCGCGACGCGCTGGTGATCTTCTTCCTCGGCTTCTTCCTGCTGCTGACGCAGTTCCTCTACTCGCAGAGCCTGCTGGCCGGGCTGTGGCTGCTGGTGGCGGTGTGGGGCCTGCTCACCGCGCTGGCGGTGGCGCACATGCCGGTGGGCCGGCCGCCGCTGAAGCGCGCGGCCGGCACGGCGGCACGCGCCGCGCTGCTGGGCGTGCCGGTGATGGCGCTGATGTTCGCGCTCTTCCCGCGCATCGGCCCGCTGTGGGGCCTGCCGACCGATGCCCAGGGCCGCACGGGCCTGTCGGGCAGCCTGCGCCTGGGCGGCGTGGCCTCGCTGGCCGAGGACGACGCCATCGCGCTGCGCGTGCGCTTCGAGGGCCCGCTGCCGCGGCCGGAGCAGCTGTACTTCCGCGGCCCGGTGCTGGCGGCTTTCGACGGCCGCGAGTGGACGCGCCTGCTGCCGAGCTTCCCCGCCGCGGTGCGCCCCCGCCTGGATCTCGAACTGAGCGGCACGCCGCTGCGCTACGAGATGACGCTGGAGGCCAGCCGGCTGCCGCTGCTGCCGCTGCTGGAGATGACGCCCGACCGCCCCGGCGCCGCGCCGGTGCTCGACGCCGCCGGCCAGGGCCTGCTGGTGACGCTGCGGCCCGACGCGCAGTGGCAGCTCGACCGCCCGCTGACCGACCGCCTGCGCCTGACGGCCACGGCCTGGCTCGAGCACCGGCACGGGCCGCGCCGCAACGTCGTGGGCCTGCGCGACTACGTGGCGCTGCCGCCGGCCAGCAACCCGCGCACGCTGCAATGGGCCGCCGAGCTGCGCCGCCGCCCCGGGCTGGCCGACGCCGGCGCGGTGGTGCTGGCCGACGCCGTGCTGCAGCACATCCGCAGCGCCGGCTTCACCTACACGCTGGAGCCCGGCCCCTACGAGAAGGACGCGATCGACGAGTTCTGGCTCGACCGCAAGCTCGGCTTCTGCGAGCACTTCGCCAGCGCCTTCGTCGTCGTGATGCGGGCGCTGGACGTGCCGGCGCGCATCGTCACCGGCTACCAGGGCGTCGATGCCGAACCGCAGGACGGCTGGTGGATCGTGCGCCAGCGCAACGCGCACGCCTGGGCCGAGATCTGGGTCGAGGGCCGCGGCTGGCAGCGCGTGGACCCCACCGCCGCCGTCGCGCCCGACCGCGTGCAGCTGGGCCGCCGCCTCGCACCGCCGCCGGGCCTGATGGCCGGCGCGATCAACCGCATCGACCCCGCGCTGATGGACCAGCTGCGGCGGCAGTGGGAGTCGCTGAACAACCGCTGGAACGACTGGGTGCTGAACTACGGCCGCGGCCAGCAGCTGGACCTGCTGAAGGGCCTGGGCTTCGAGGTGCCGAGCTGGCAGGACCTGGCCTCGCTGCTGATGGGCGCGCTGTGCGCCGCGGCGCTGCTGGGCGCCGCCTGGGCCTGGTGGGACCGCCGCCGGCAGGACCCTTGGCAGCGCCTGCAGCAACGCGTGCAGAAGCGCCTGGCCAGGCTGGGCGTGGTGGTGCTGCCGCACCATCCGCCACGGGAGCGCGCCGCACGCGTGCGGGCCGCGCTGGGCGCACGCGGCGAGGCGGCGGCGGCCGAGCTGGAACGGCTGGACCTGCTGCGCTACGGCGGCGGCCCGGCGCAGCGCTGGGCCGGCCACCGGCCCTGGTGGCGCGGCTTCGACACCGCCGCGGCGCAGGCGGCGCGCTCCGGATAATCGCCGCATGAGCGGCCCCATCGATTCCCGGCGCCAGGCGGTGCTCGCGCTCGGCCTGGCGGCGCTGCAGCCGGCCTGGGCGGCACGCGCGAAGAAGCCGGCGCCCCGGCGCCTGACCCACGAGCCCGGCTACGGCGGGCATGCCGGCGCGCTGGCCTTCGCCGAGGAGGTCTCGGCCCGCCGTTCGCTGCCCGCGGCCTGGCTGCACGAGCAGGTGGCGCAGGCACGGCGCGTGGAGGCGGTGCGCCGGCTCATCATGCCGCCGCCCGCCGGCACGGCGAAGAACTGGGCCGCGTACCGCGCGCGCTTCGTCGAGCCGCAGCGCATCGGCGCCGGCGTGGCCTTCTGGCGCGGGCAGTCGCGCTGGCTCGCGCTGGCCGAGGAGCGCTGGGGCGTGCCGCCGGAGATCGTCGTGGGCATCGTCGGCGTCGAGACCTTCTACGGCCGCGTGATGGGCGGCTTCCGCGTGCTCGACGCGCTGGCCACGCTGGCCTTCGACTTCCCGCCCGGCCGGCGCGACCGCAGCGCCTTCTTCCGCGGCGAGCTGGAGGAGTTCCTCGTCTGGTGCGCGCGCGAGCGCAACCCGCCGGCGCTGCCCAAGGGCTCTTACGCCGGCGCGATGGGGCTGCCGCAGTTCATGCCGGGCAGCATCAACCGCTGGGCGGTGGACTTCGACGGCGACGGCCGCATCGACCTCGCCGGCAGCGGTGCCGACGTGGCCGGCAGCGTCGCCCACTACCTCGCGGCCTGGGGCTGGCAGCGCGGCATGGCCACGCATTACGGCGTGGCGCCGCCGGTCGATACGGCCGAGCGCGCCGCGCTGCTCGCGCCCGACGTGCTGCCGAGCTTCAGTGCCGCTCAGTTCGCCAGCCATGGCGCCGAGCTCGACGGCGCCGGCCGCGCCCACGCCGGGCCGCTGGCGCTGGTGGAACTGCAGAACGGCGATCGGGCGCCCAGCCACGTCGCCGGCACCACCAACTTCTACGCCGTCACGCGCTACAACTGGAGCGCGTACTACGCGATGGCGGTGATCGACCTGGGTGCGGCGGTGAAGGCGGCCGTCACCGGCTGAGCGAGCCGGCCTTCAACCGAGGCGCGGCGGCCGCGGCGGCGGGCCCGACAGCGGCGCCCAGGGCCGGCCGGAGCGCGCGGACCAGTCGGCCGGATCCAGCAAGGCCAGCACGAGGCCGACCGCTTCGCCGCCCGGTGCCGCCAACGTGATCTGCAGCTCGTGCCACCGGGCCTGCGCGGGCCGCCGGATCGGCCGCCCGCCCGGCAGCGCCGTGATGGCCTGCTGCCGCGGCAGCTCGATGCCTGTGGCCTCGGCCTGGAGCCCATCGCGCAAGGTGACGGTGCCGCTGCCGCCGGCCGCCTCCGGCCAGGCGCCGAGCCACAAGGCTTCATCGTCGCCGCAGGGCGCGCAAAGGCGGTCGCCGTCGCGGTGCAGCGGCGCCAGGCCCCAGCTGCGCAGCACGCCCTCGGCGCGCCAGTGCGAAAGGCCGATGCGCTGCAGCGCCAGGCACAGGCCGGCAGCGTCCAGCGCGTCGCCGTCGAGCCGCCAGCGAGGGTCCACCCCTCAGCCGTAGAGCATCGCGATCGTCTCGCGGTCGCCGTCCGACAGCTTCGACGAGGGCATGAACGCCTTGCCGTCGAGCGTCCAGTGCGCGGGGATCGTGTAGATCATGATCGAGGCGGCATCGAAGTCGGTCGTGATGACCTGCGACTTCTCGTAGGCCTCGAAGACGTTGGAGTCGATCGTCTCCTGGTCCCAGAAGTTGGGCTCACCGCTCAGGTCGGCGTTGACGGCCGCCTTGTTCCAGCGGATCTTGGCCGTCGGGTGGTTGTGCTCGTGCAGCAGGCCCAGCGCATGGCCGAACTCGTGGATCACGACGCTGGAGAAGTCTTCCTCCGGCGTGTCCAGCCGCGCCCAGCCCAGGTTCATCGTCGGCTGCGAGGGGTTGTAGAGCAGGCTGTCGTTGCCCACCGCCGACCACGAGCCTTCGTCAGCGTCGAAGGCCACGCGGATCTGCGCCTTCTCGCCCGGCTTGGCCGCGACGATGTCCAGCTTCACGCCGGGCACGAGCCAGGCGCGCGCGGTCTCGATCACGCGCTCCTGCAGCGCCTTCTCGCTCTTGCGGAAGCGCACGCGCAGCGTCGTGCCGCGCTTCCAGAGCTTGCCGCGCTCGGCCATGCCTTCCAGTTCGCCGAACGCCGCGGCCGCCGAGCCGCGAACGCCGCCTCGCGCGTCGATGGTGGTGCAGATCCAGCTCCTGCGCTCGGTGCTCATCGTCTCTCTCCTGGGGTGTGGGGAAAGCAGCGTCCCGCGCCTCTGGTGGGCGGCCGCGGGGCGGCCACGGGCAGTATCGGACGCCAGCGCTGCGATGTCCACGCCGCGGCGGGCACCCGAAGGTCGGCTTGTGCGGCCGCGGGCGGCTGCGCAGAATCGGCGCCCGGGAGGAGCATCACGATGGCCTGGGACCCCGCCTCCGAACTCGCGCGCCTGCAAGGCGCCCTGGCTGCCTTCGACAAGAGCGCGGCGCTGGCGCACTGCGACGAGCTGCTGCACCGCCTCTTCGCCAGCGAGGAGGCCTACCCGGCGCTGCCGGCGATGAAGCTGCTGACGGAGCTGCGCAAGCACCGCCTCTTCGAGCCGATGGAGCGCCTGGCCGACGCCTTCATCCAGACCGGCACCGCCAGCGCCGGCGTACGTCGCCAGTACGCGCAGGCGCTGCTGGACCAGGGCCACTTCACCGTGGCCCAGCAGGTGCTCGAGAAGCTCGTGGCCGATACGCAGGCCGGCGACCCGAAGGAGAACGCGGAGGCGCGCGGCCTCACGGGCCGGCTGTACAAGCAGCTCTACGTCAACGCCGGCGCGCCCGAGGTGGCGCGCAACCAGGGCTGGCTGGAGAAGGCGGCGCGCGCCTACTTCGAGCCCTACCAGACGGCGCCCGACAAGCACGCCTGGCACGGCATCAACGTCGTCGCGGTGGCGGACCGCAGCGTGCGCGACGGCGTGACGCTGGACGTGCCGGGCATCCCGCTGCCGCGCACGCTGGCGCAGCAGATCCTGGCCGATGTCGAGACCAAGGACGCCAGCGGCGACGCCACGCTGTGGGACCTGGGCATCGCGGTGGAGGCGCTGCTGGCGCTGGGCCGCTCCTGCGACGCGCTGGAATGGGCGCGCCGCTATACCGACCATCCGCAGTGCGAGGCCTTCGAGTTCGCCAGCACGCTGCGCCAGCTCGAGGAGGTGTGGCAGCTGCCGCGGCCCGGCAAGCCGGCGCAGCAGCGCTGCGAGGAATCCATCCTCGCGCTGCTGCGGGCCACGGTGCTGGAGCGGCGCAGCGGCAGCGTCACCGCCGACCCGCAGAGCGTGCGCACGGAACTCGGCGGGCTGCGCACGACCGACCTGCAGAAGGTCTTCGGCGCCGAGCGCTTCCAGTCGCTGGACTGGTACCGCCGCGGCCTGGCGCGCTGCGCCGCGGTGGCGCGCATCGGGCGCGAGAAGTCCAAGGGCGCGGGCACCGGCTTCCTCGTGCGCGGCAGCGCGCTGCATCCGAGCCTGGGCGACGAGCTGCTGATGCTGACGAACGCGCACGTGATCAGCGAGGACCCCGAGGTGCCCATCGCGATGACGCCCGACGAAGTGGTGATCACCTTCGAGGGCCTGAGCGGCTCGGAGAACCAGAGCTGGACCGTCAAGCACGTGGTCTACAGCTCCTCGATCGGCGAGTACGACGCCACGCTCGTTCAGCTCGACCGGCCGGTGCCCGGTGTCGAGCCCTACCCGGTGGCCGGCCGGCTGCCGCCGCTGGCGGACCAGCAGCGCGTCTACGTCGTCGGCCATCCGCTGGGCGGCGGGCTGTCGTTCTCGCTGCAGGACAACCTGCTGCTGGACTGGGACGATCGCCGCGTGCACTACCGCACCCCCACCGAGCCCGGCAGCTCGGGCAGCCCGGTGTTCAACGACCAGTGGGAGCTGATCGCGCTGCACCACGCCGGCCGCTCCGACATGCGCAAGCTCAAGGGCCAGCCCGGCACTTACGAGGCCAACGAAGGCATCAGCATCCAGGCCATCCGCGGCGGGCTGGAACGCAAGTTCGGCGCGCCCGCCAACCCCACGCCCGCAGGCGGCTGAGCGCCCGGCTCAGTCGGCGAAGCGCCGCGCGTGAAGCGCGTCCCAGGCGGCCAGCGCCGGCTTGGGCGCGAAGCTGCTGTCGGCCAGGCCGATGCTCGCAAAGAGCGGCAGGTTGGCCGGCACCGGCGGCGGCAGCGCGGCCATGTCCAGGTCGGCGAACTGCAGCTGCAGCCAGGCCACGGCGCCGGCGCGGTCCAGCAGCTCGGGCAGGCGCGAGACGTAGCGAGCCTGCAGCACCGGGCTGGAGCTGATCGTGCCGACGCCGGTGCTCGCCCACCCGCCTTCCAGCAGCATCGTCGGCAGGCTGCGGCCACCGAGCAGGCGCTGGAAAGCGTCGGCCGGCATGTCCTCGGGCTGCGCCCAGCCGAAGTACGGGTAGGACGACAGGCCCAGGCGCTGCATGAAGGGGAAGTCGGTGAAGTCGGCCTCGACGCCGGCATAGCTGCCGTTGCCGCCCAGGCGGCCCCAGGCCAACTCGACCTGTACGCTGGCTGTCAGCACCGCACGGCTGCCGGCCGCACGCAGCGCCGCGGCCGTGTCGTTCGCGGCCTGGCGCACGGCCGGGTACAGCTGCGGCGCGGCGGCGCGGATCAGGTTGCTCTCGGCCACCAGGCCGATGACCTGCGGCGCGAGCTTGCGGTCCACCGCCAGCAGGTAGTCGCGGTACAGGCGCTGCACCGCCGGCTCGGTGATGCTGCGGCCGGCGGCGCGCAGCTTCGGCGCTTCCTGCTCGCGTGCCAGGCCGTCGTTGAGGTCGCCCATGAAGACCAGGCCCAGGCCCTTGGCGCGCAGGTACTGCACGAGCTGAACCTTGTCGCGCTCGAGGATCGCGTCGGGCGACAGGCCGGCCAGCAGGTCGGTCCACGGCAGTTCCTCGTGGATGATGGCCAGCTCGGAGCGGGCGCTCCACAGGTCGATGCCGCGCAGCACGTCCTGCACGCTGAGTCGCGGCGGGTTCGGCGAGAAGCCCATCGCCCAGCCGCGCGTGGGCGCCGGGCTCGGTGGCGAAGGGCTGCCTCCACCGCTGCAGGCCGCCATCGCCAGACCGGCGGCCAGGACGGCGCGGCGGCTGGGCTGGACGGTCGAATGGGCAATGAACGGGCCTGGCATGCGGGCCATCTTAGGCAGCCTGCGGCGGTGGATTTTTCTTTTTCGGGGGCGTCAACCGCGCATCCCGGGGACACGTTGTCCGCCCAAGCCCGGCGCGTGCCGGGATCGCTCGGCGGAATCGGAGCTCCTCGAATCCGGCTCAGTTCTCCTTCTTCTCAGAGATCACCATGACCAAGAACCTCGTCCTTGCCGCCCTGCTGTCCACCGCCGCGGCCGTCAGCTTCGCGCAAGCCCCCGCCGCAAAGCCGGCCCCGGCCGCGCCCGCCGTTGCCGCCGCGCCGGCTCCGGCCGCCGCCCCGACCGCCGCCGCTGGCGATGCCAAGCCGGCCGCCGCCGCCCCGGAAAAGAAGGCGAAGAAGGCCGCCAAGAAGGCCAAGAAGGCGAAGAAGGCCGCCGCCTGATCGACGAACGATGAACGAAGGGCCGGAGCTCACGCTCCGGCCCTTCTTCTTTTTGGCGCGCCGTTTCAGGCCGCTGTCAAGCAGCCATGGGCACCAGGAAGTCGCGGCTGATGCCCACGCCGATGTCGTTGACACGGTCGAGGAACTCGGTGAGGTAGGCGTGCAGGCCGGTGGCGAGGATCTCGTCGATGCGGCCGAACTGCAGGTCGCTGCGCAGGCGGCCGGCGCGTCGCAAGGTCTCGCTGCTCTGCTGGTTGGCCACCAGCTTGAGGTTCATCACCAGCTCGTTCATGCAGGCCGCGAGTGAACGCGGCATGTCGGGCCGAAGGATCAGCAGCTCGGCCACCTTCTCCGGGTGGATCACGTTGCGATAGACCTTGCGGTAGATCTCGAAGCCGGAGACCGAGCGCAGGATCGCGCTCCAGTGATAGAAGTCCACCTCGTGGCCTTCCTTCGTGGCGCCGGGGCCGAAGTAGTCGCCGCCCGCCAGCGCCTGGAACTTCACGTCCATCAGCCGCGCGGTGTTGTCGGCCCGCTCGAGGAAGGTGCCGATGCGCAGGAAGTGCAGCGCCTCGTCCATCAGCATCGTGCCCACCGTCACGCCGCGGCTCAGGTGCGAGCGGAACTTCACCCACTCGAACAGCGCGCTCGGGTCGCGCGTGAGCATGCCGTCGGCGAGCAGCCGGTTGAACTCGAGCCAGGTCTGGTTCTGCGTCTCCCACACCTCGGTGGTGAGCGCGCCGCGCACCGCACGCGCGTTCTCGCGCGCCGCGCGCAGGCAGGCCAGGATGCTCGATGGGTTGGTGGCGTCGCGCACCATGAAGTCCATCACGTTGACGGCGTCGGTGTCGCTGTACTTCTGCGAGAAGGCCCAGGTCAGCTCGCTGATCGACAGCAGCCCGCGCCAGCCCTGCTCGGCCATGTCGGCGCTCTGCGGCAGCAGGCTGGTCTGGTAGTTGACATCCAGCATGCGCGCGGTGTTTTCGGCCCGCTCCATGTAGCGCGCCATCCAGAAGAGGTGGTCGGCGGTTCGCGACAGCATGGTCGTTCTCCCGTTCAGTCTTCGAGTACCCAGGTGTCCTTCGTGCCCCCGCCCTGCGACGAGTTGACGACGAGGGAGCCTTCCTTCAGCGCCACGCGCGTGAGCCCGCCGGGCACCGTCTGCACCGCCTTGCCCGAGCTGAGCACGTAGGGCCGCAGGTCGATGTGGCGCGGCGCGATGCCCGATTCGACGAAGGTGGGGCAGCTGGACAGCGACAGCGTCGGCTGCGCGATGTAGTTCGCCGGGTTGGCCTTCACCACCTCGCGGAACTCGGCGACCTCGGCCTTCGTCGCCGCCGGCCCGACGAGCATGCCGTAGCCGCCCGCGCCGTGCACCTCCTTGACCACCAGCTCGGCCATGTGGTCCAGCACGTATTGCAGGTCGCCTTCCTCGCGGCAGAGGTAGGTGGGCACGTTCTCCAGGATCGGCTTCTCGCCGAGGTAGAACTCGATCATCTTGGGCACGTAGGGATAGATGCTCTTGTCGTCGGCGATGCCGGTGCCCACGGCGTTGCTCAGCGTGATGTTGCCGGCGCGGTAGACGTCCAGCAGGCCCGCGCAGCCCAGCGTGCTGTCGCTGCGGAAGACCTTCGGGTCGAGGAAGTCGTCGTCGACGCGGCGGTAGATCACGTCCACGCGCTTGGGGCCCTGCGTGGTGCGCATGTAGACGAAGCCGTCGCGCACGTAGAGGTCCTGGCCCTCGACCAGCTCCACGCCCATCTGCTGCGCGAGGAAGGCGTGCTCGAAGTAGGCGCTGTTGTACATGCCGGGCGTGAGCACGACGACGGTCGGTTCATTGACGCCCGCCGGCGCCACGGCGCGCAGCGTCTCCAGCAGCAGGTCCGGGTAGTGCGCCACCGGCGCGATGCGGTGCATCGCGAACAGCTCGGGGAACAGGCGCATCATCATCTTGCGGTTCTCGAGCATGTAGCTCACGCCGCTGGGCACGCGCAGGTTGTCCTCCAGCACGTAGTAGCGGCCTTCGCCGGCGGCGTCGGGCGCGCGCACGATGTCGATGCCGGAGATGTGCGAGTAGACGTCGGCCGGCACCTTCACGTTCATCATCTCGGGCCTGAACTGCGCGTTGCGCAGCACCTGCTCGGCCGGCACGATGCCGGCCTTGAGGATCTCCTGGCCGTGGTAGACGTCGTGGATGAAGCGGTTCAGCGCCGTGACGCGCTGCGCGAGGCCCGCCTGCATCGAGACCCATTCGGACTGCGGGATCACGCGCGGGATGAGGTCGAAGGGAATCAGCCGCTCGGTGCCCGCGCCGTCCTCGTCCTTCGCGCCGTAGACGGCGAAGGTGATGCCGACGCGGCGGAAGATCATCTCCGCCTCGTGGCGCCGCGCGCGCATCGCCTCGTCGCTCTGGCGCTTGAGCCAGGCTTCGTAGACCCGGTACTGGCTGCGCACGCGCTGCTGGGCGTCGTGCATCTCGTCGAAGGCGAGCTTCATGGTTCTGGCCTTTGCATCGAAAGGGTCTTAAGCAACTCGCGGGCCGGCCCGCTGGTCCAGCACGCGCGTGCTGACGGCTACGCTCAACCGGTGGTCGCCACCGCCGCCGCGGATCACGCCGCGCAGCGGTGTCACGTCGCCGAAGTCGCGCCCAACGGCCAGCCGCACATGGCCGCTGCCGGGCACGAGGTCGTTCGTCGGGTCGAGGTCGAGCCAGCCGTCGGCGGGCACGCCGGGCGTACTTGGCGACCACACCTGCACCCAGGCATGCGAGGCGTCGGCGCCGGTCATCAGCGCGCCGTCTTCGGGTGCATGCGTCAGCAGGTAGCCGCTGACATAGCGCACCGGCAGGCCCAGCATGCGCAGCGCGCCGGCCATCAGGTGCGCGAAGTCCTGGCAGACGCCGCGCCGCGTGGCCCAGACCTGCGCCAGCGGCGTGTCCACCGAGGTGCTCTGGCTGACGTAGGCGAGGTCTGCGTGCAGGCGGTGCATCAGCTCGATCGCGCCTTCGGCCACCGGGCGGGCGGGCGTGAACGAGACGGCGGCGTAGTCGCGCAGCGCCGGCAGCCGCGGCACGTAGGGCGAGGGCAGCGCGAACTCCAGCGCCGGCGTGAAGGGCGCACGCGCCACGTAGCGCAGGCTCGCGGCGAGCGCATCCCAGGGCGGCGAGGCTTCCGCTTCCAGCGCCGCGAAGCGCGGCCGCACGCGCAGCACGCTGCCGGCGCTCACCGTCAGGTGGCGGTGCGGCTGCACCAGGCTGAAGCGGCGCACGCGGTTGCCCATCGTGTCGATGCCATCGCGCGGGCGGCCCGGCGAAGGCTCGATCGCGAGGCCGAAGGTCAAGAGCTGCTGGTGCTCGTCTTCCAGCGGCTGCAGGTGCGCCAGGTGGTGCGCCAGCGTGACGGGCGCGCCGTAGTCGTAGCGCGTCTCGTGGGTGACCTGCAGCAGCGTGGGCATCGGCAGGCTCAGAGGCGCTGGTCGGCGCCGTGGGCGAGCGTGAAGTAGCGCTCACCCACGAGATCGGCCAGCGCCGTCGCGCCCGCCACGAGCTGCGCACTCAGGCTGCGCAGCGCCTGGGCGATGGCCGCATCGTCGGCACCGCGCAGCGATTCGAGCGTGATGCCCGCGCCTTCGGCCGGCAGCAGGTCGAGGAAGGGCTGCTGCGTCTCGGGCGGGCCGGGCAGCTTGCCGATCTCGGTGCGCAGCCGCCGCAGCACGCCGGCGAAGGCGCGCGGATTGGCGCTGTCCAGCACCAGCAGGTCGGTGAGCGCCAGCAGGTCTTCATGCCGCTGGTAGCGGGCGCGGAAGGTGATGACGCTGTCGAAGAGTTCCAGCAGCAGGTCGATGCCGGCCACGCTGGACAGCGCCCGCGCCTCGATGAACACGCGCAGCCGCGTCGCCACGCCGATCAGGCGCTCCAGCAGCCGGCCCACGGTGAGCAGCCGCCAGCCATGGTCGCGCGTCATGCGGTCGGTCTGCGCGCCGGTCACGGCGGCGAGCTGCAGCGCCAGGCGGTCCAGCGCCGGCAGCACCTGCGGCAGCGTCGGCAGCTCGCCCGCGGGCACGGTGAGCGCACGCGCGAAGTCCTCGCGCATCGTGCGGATCAGCCCCCAGTGCTCCGAGGACAGCCGCTCGCGCAGCGCCTGCGACGAACGCTCCAGCGCCGCGAGGTTGAAGCCGATGCTGGTGCCGCCGTCGCGGCCCTCGCGGTCGGCCAGGCCGGCGAGCAGCGCGCGCTCGAACAGCGTCGAGCTCTGCAGCAGCGTGGGCACGCCGGCCGGCGCCAGGCCGGTCTTCACCGCCAGCACCGACAGCGCCTGCATCACCTCGGCCGGCGCGTCGTTGTCGGCGTCGATCAGCATCAGCGTCGCGCGCGCCAGGCGCATGGCCTGCTCGGTGCGCTCGGTGTAGCGGCCGAGCCAGAACAGGTTCTCGCCGGTGCGGCTGGAGACCGGGCGGCGGCGCTGCGCGATGTCGTCCACCTGCAGCCGCTGCGGCAGCATGCTGAAGGGGTCGACCGGGCCCTCGGTGACGACCCAGGTGTCCAGGCTCGTGCCGCCGCGCTGCATGCTGACGCTGGCGTCCTCGCGCTGCGCGACGCGGGTCATGCCGCCGGGCAGCACATGCCAGCGGCCGCCGCCGTCGGCAATCGCGTAGACGCGCACCATCGCCGGGCGCGGCGTCAGGGCACCATCGCCCCAGATCGGGGCGCGCGAGAAGCGCAGCCGGCCCTGCACGGTCCACGCGTCGGGGTCCTCGTCGACCGCGGCCACCGCGGCGTCCACCGCCTGCGAGGTGCGGCCGCCCGATGGGAAGGTGCTGCGCACGAGCTTGTCGGCGAGCTGGCTGCGCACGTCGGCCCAGGCCGCCGCCTCGCCGCACCACCAGGTGGGCAGCGAAGGCATCAGCAGGCCCTGGCCGAGCAGCCGTTCGGCGATGCCCGGCATGAAGCCCTGGATCGCCGGCGATTCGAGGAAGGCGCTGCCCAGCGCGTTGGCGATGGCCACCGTGCCGGCGCGCGAAGCCTGCAGCAGGCCGGGCACGCCGAGCTGGCTGTCGGGGCGCAGCTCCAGCGGGTCGCAGAAGTCGTCGTCGATGCGGCGCAGCACACCGTGCACCGGCTCCAGGCCCTCGACGGTCTTCAGGAACAGGCGCTCCTCGCGCACCGTGAGGTCGCCGCCCTCGACCAGCGGCACGCCCAGGTAGCGCGCGAGATAGGCGTGCTCGAAGTAGGTCTCGGCATAGGGCCCGGGCGTCAGCAGCACCACGCGCGGCGTGTGGCCGCCAGCGATGGCGCGTGCGGCGCCTTCGAGCGTGTCGAGCAAACGCCGGTAGCTGCTGGCGATGCGCTGCACGCGCAGCTCGCGGAAGGCGTCGGGGAAGTGGCGCGCGATGACGAGGCGGTTGTGAAGGACGTAGCCCAGGCCCGAGGGGCCCTGCGTGCGCTGCGCGACGAGCCAGAAGCGGCCGTCGGGCCCACGCGCAAGGTCAAAGGCTGCTATGAAGAGGCGCAGCCCCGGCTCGCCATCGGCACCGCGCGGCGGATCCACACCCACCATCGGCCGCAGGAAGCCCGGATGGCGCAGCAGCAGCCCCGGCGGCAGCAAGCCTTCGTGCAGCAGCTTCTGCGGCCCGTACACGTCTTCCAGCGTGCGCTGCAGCAGCTCGGCACGCTGGATCACGCCGGCCTCGATCGCGGCCCATTCGGCCGGTTCGATCAGCAGCGGCAGCAGCTCCAGCGACCAGGACCGCGAGCCGGCGCCGATCTTCGGATCGTCGCTGAAGACGTTGTGCGTGACGCCGTCGAGCTGGATGCGCTGCGCCACCTGGCCGACCCGGCGATCGAGGTCCTCGGCCACGTCGAGATCGCCCCCGGGCGGCGGCATGCATTCGGCGAAACGCTGCCAGGCCGGGCGCAGCGCGCCGGCGGCATCGCGCAGCTCGTCCCAGACGCCGGCCTCGGCCGGCAGCGCGTGGCTGGCCAGCGTGTGCGCGCCGGCGCCCTCGCCGGCCGCCGATGCGGCGTCGAAGGGCAGCTGGCTCTGGGACTGGCTCTGCGGCATGGAGCGAATCTACCGCGCGGCGACGCCGGGATCAGCTGCGCAGATCGAGGGTAAACGGGTGCTCCAGGCTCGGCGCCGCGTGCTGCACCTCCATGCGCCCCGGCGTGTGGCCGAAGCGGAAGAAGCGCGCCAGGCGCCGGCTCTCGGCCTCGTAGGCGTTGACCGGGAAGAACTCGTGGTTGCGCCCGCCCGGGTGCGCCACGTGGTAGCGGCAGCCGCCCAGGCTGCGACCGTGCCAGGTGTCAACGAGGTCGAAGGCGAGCGGCGCGTGCACGCCGATGGTGGGGTGCAGCGCCGATGGCGGCTGCCAGGCGCGGTAGCGCACGCCGCAGACGAACTCGCCCACGCGCCCTGTGGGCTGCATCGGCAGCGCGCGGCCGTTGACCGTCACCACGTGGCGGTTGCCGTTGAGCCCGGTGGCCTTCACCTCCAGCCGCTCGAGCGAGGAATCGACGTAGCGCACGGTGCCGCCGATCGCGCCTTCCTCGCCCATCACGTGCCAGGGCTCCAGCGCGTTGCGCAGCGTCAGCTCGATGCCCGCCACCGCCACGTCGCCGATCAGCGGGAAGCGGAAGGCGAAGTGCGGCGCGAACCAGTCGGCGTCGAAGGCGAAGCCGGCCGAGTTCAGCTCGGCGATCACGTCGTCGAAGTCGATCTGCACGAAGCTGGGCAGCATGAAGCGGTCGTGCAGCCCGGTGCCCCAGCGCGTGAGCCGCGTGGCGCCGCGGCCGCGGTAGGGCTCGCGCCAGAACCAGGCCACCAGCGCGCGCAAAAGCAGCTGCTGCGCGAGCGACATGCGCGCATGGGGCGGCATCTCGAAGGCGCGCAGCTCCAGCAGGCCCAGGCGGCCGGTCGGGCCGTCGGGCGAGTAGAGCTTGTCGATACAGAACTCGGTGCGGTGCGTGTTGCCGGTGACGTCGACGAGCAGGTTGCGCAGCGTGCGGTCCACGAGCCACGGCGGGCACTGCCCGTGAAGCTCCAGCTGGCGCTCCAGCTCGGCGATGCCGATCTCGACCTCGTAGACCTGGTCGCCGCGCGCCTCGTCGAAGCGCGGGTGCTGGCTCGTCGGGCCGATGAACAGGCCCGAGAACAGGTAGCTCAGGCTCGGGTGGTTGTGCCAGTAGGTGATGAGGCTGGCCAGCAGGTCCGGCCGGCGCAGGAAGGGGCTGTCGGCCGTGGTGGCGCCGCCGAGCACGAAGTGGTTGCCGCCGCCGGTGCCGGTGTGGCGACCGTCGAGCATGAACTTCTCGGTCGACAGGCGCGTGCGGTGCGCGGCGTCGTAGAGGAACTCGGTGTGGTCGACGAGCTGCTCCCAGCTGGAGGCCGGGTGGATGTTGACCTCGATCACGCCCGGGTCGGGCGTCACCGACAGGCTCTTGAGCCGCGGGTCGCGCGGCGGCGGGTAGCCTTCGAGCACGATCTTCACGCCCAGCTCGGCGGCCGTGGCCTCGACCGCGGCGAGCAGCTCGAGGTAGTCCTCCAGCAGCCGCAGCGGCGGCATGAAGACGTACAGCACGCCGCTCTTGCCGCCATGCCGCGCCTCGGCCTTGGGGCCGTTGCCGCGCTGCGGGTCGCGCACCTCCACGCACAGCGCGGTGCGCGTGACCTCGCCGGCCGATTCGAAGCGCGCCGGCATCGCCAGCGGGTTGCGCGCGAAGGGCCGCTCGGGCGCGTGCTCGGTGCCCATGCGCTCGACACCGGGGCCAGCGAGAAGGCCTGTACCTCCGCCCGCGCCGCCCACGCCGCCTGCGCCGCCATCGGCATGGAAGCCATCGACATCGTGGCCGCCTTCGCCGGGCACGCCCTCGCCGCCATCGGCGGCGCTGCTCGCGAACTGCGCGCGGATCGCTGCCGCGCCGGGCAGCGGCGGCTTGGGCGCAAAGGGGTCGGGCATCAGCGTCCAGGGCCGGTCGCTCGTGGCGGCCCAGGGCTGGGAATCCAGCGGCAAGCGGAAGCCCATCGGCGAATCGCCGGGCACCAGGTACAGGCGCTCGTCGCGCAGGAACCAGGGGCCGGTGATCCACTGCGGCCCGGCCACGCCGACGCGCCACTCGCGCTTGAGCGGCAGCAGGTAGCCGACGGCCGCATCCAGCCCCTGCGTGAACACGCGGCGCAGGCGGGCGCGCTCCAGCTCGTCGTCCAGCCGCGCGTCGAAGGGGTCGACGTTCACCGGCAGCCGGCGCTCGCGCCAGAGGTAGTACCAGGTGTCCTCGAAGCCGGGCTGCACGAACTTCGGATCCAGGCCGAGGCGGCGCGTGAGGCCGACGATGAAGCGGTTGGCGTCGGCCGCGGTGTAGCGGTGCGTGTCGCGCTCGTCGGCGAACAGCGAAGGGTCGTTCCAGCAGGGCTGGCCGTCGGCGCGCCAGCAGGCCATCAGCGCCCAGCGCGGCAGTTGCTCGCCGGGGTACCACTTGCCCTGGCCGAAGTGCAGGAAGCCGCCACGGCCGTAGCGCTCGCGCAGCTTGTGCACGAGGCCGGTGGCCAGGCCGCGCTTGGTGGGGCCGAGCGCGTCGGTGTTCCACTCGGCGGCATCGCGGTCGTCCACGGCCACGAAGGTGGGCTCGCCGCCCATCGTCAGGCGCACGTCCTGCTGCTGCAGTTGCGCATCGACCTCATGGCCGAGCGACTTGATGGCCTGCCACTGCGCGTCGGTGTAGGGCAGCGTGACGCGCGGCGACTCGTAGATGCGCGACACGGCCATGTGGTGCGAGAACTCGACCTCGCACTCGTCCACCGCGCCGCTCACCGGCGCTGCCGAGCTGGGCTCGGGCGTGCAGGCCACCGGGATGTGGCCTTCGCCGGCCAGCAGGCCGCTGGTCGGATCGAGCCCGATCCAGCCCGCGCCCGGCAGGTAGACCTCGCACCAGGCGTGCAGGTCGGTGAAGTCCTGCTCGGCGCCGCTCGGGCCGTCGAGCGACTTCACGTCCGGCTTCAGCTGGATCAGGTAGCCGGAGACGAAGCGCGCCGCCAGCCCCAGGTGGCGCAGCGTCTGCACCAGCAACCAGCCGGTGTCGCGGCAGGAGCCGCTGCCGTTCGTCAGCGTGACCTCGGGCGTCTGCACGCCGGGCTCCATGCGGATGAGGTACTTGATGTCGCGCTGCAGGCGCTGGTTCAGGCCGACGAGGAAGTCGATGGTGCGCACCTTCTCTCGCGGGATGCTGTCGACGAAGGCCTTGAAGCGCGGCGTCAGCGGAGCCTTGACGAGGTAGGGCACGAGGTCGTGGCCGCTCTCGGCGCCGTACTTGAAGGGCCAGTTCTCGGCCTCGGGTTCGAGGAAGAAGTCGAAGGGGTTGAGCACCGACATCTCGGCCACGAGGTCGATCGTGACCTTGAACTCGCGCGTCATCTCCGGGAAGACCAGGCGCGCGAGGTAGTTCGAGAACGGGTCCTGCTGCCAGTTGATGAAGTGCGCCGCAGGCTCCACGCGCAGCGAGTAGCTCAGGATGCGGGTGCGGCTGTGCGGGGCCGGGCGCAGGCGGACGATCTGCGGCGACAGCGTGACGCGGCGGTCGTAGCGGTAATGCGTGACGTGGTTCAGCGCGACATGGATGGACACGGGCGGAAGCTCCTGGGCCGGGGTTCTTTTCGTCGGGGTCGGCGGGACCGTTGCAATTGGCGGGCCATGTCGCTGCCTGGCGGCGCTTTCAAGGCGGCGGCAACGGGTGATGATGCCAGTAGCGCCTGGCCACGTCGCGCTCGCAGCGCGGCGCCGCGCCGGGTTCGGCCGGCAGCGTCCAGGCGCCGCAACGGTCGCTGCGGACGACGGGGACGCCGGCGGCCTCGTAGCGCGCCACCACGTCGGGCGCCGGGTGGCCGAAGCGGCTGCGGTAGGCCGCCTGCACCACCGCCACGCGCGGCTGCACGGCGGCCAGGAAGGCCGGGGTCGACGAGGTGCGGCTGCCGTGGTGCGGCACGACGAGCACCTCGGACCGCAACGCCGGGCCCAGGCGCTGCACCAGCGCGGCCTCCTGTGGTGCCTCGATGTCGCCGGTGACCAGCGCCCGGCGGCCGGCAGCATCGGCCACGCGCAGCACGCAGGACAGCGCGTTGGGCTTCAGCAGCCGGGCGTGGTCCTCGGGCAGCGGGTGCAGCACCTCGAAGCGCACGCCGTCCCAGGCCCAGGACTGGCCGGCATCGCAGCGCCGGTGCGGCACCGGCTTCGCGCGCAGCGGGTGCTCGTCGGCGAGCGAGCTGGCGACGAGATCCACGGGCAGGCCGGCCAGCACCGAGGCGGCGCCGCCGACATGGTCGCTGTCGCGGTGGCTCAGCATCAGCAGGTCGAGCCGGTGTTCCCCGCGCACGCGCAGCAGCGGCAGCAGCACGCGGCCGCCGGCGTCGGACTCCAGCGAGTAGGCCGGGCCGGTGTCGAACAGCAGCGCGTGAGCGCGCGTGCGCACGATCACCGCGGTGCCCTGCCCCACGTCGGCCGCCACCAGCTCGAAGTGGCCCTCGGCCGGGCGCGGCACCACGGGCATCAGCAGCGGCAGCATCAGCGGAATCGCCAGCAACCGTTGGCGCCACGGCAGCGGAGCCACGGCCAGCAGCGCCGCGAGCAGCCCGCAGGCCATGGCCCAGGGCGGCGCGGCAGCGGCGGTCCAGGTGGCCAGAGGCAGCACCGCCAGCGCCTTCAGGTACGCCATCAGCCCGCCCACCAGCGCGGCGGCGGGCATCCACAACGGCGGCAGCAGCACGCCCAGCAGCGCCAGCGGCGTGACCAGCAGCGTGACGAGCGGGATCGCGACCAGGTTGGCGACGAAGCCGACGATCGAGACCTGCTGGAAGAACACCATCGACAGCGGCGCCAGGCCGATGGTGGCGATCAGCTGCGAACGAAAGCCGCCGCGCATCGCCGCCCACAGCCGTGCGCGCCAGCCCGCCGCTTCTTCCGGCGGCTTCCGGGCGTGCGCCGGCTCCGAGGCCACCAGCAGCGCCACGGCGACGAACGAGAGCCAGAAACCCGGCTGCAGCATCGCCCAGGGGTCGGCCACCGTGACCGCCACCGCGGCGGCCAGCAGCACGGCATGCAGCGGCCAGTTCGCACCTGCCGCGCGCAGCAGCACGACGACGCCGATCATCCACACCGTGCGCTGCGCCGGCACGCCCCAGCCGGCCACCAGCGCGTAAGCCGCCGCGGCGAGCAAGCCGCCGATGCGCGCCGCCTGCGGCGCCGGCAGCACCAGCGGCAGCCGGGGGTGGCGGCGCCACAGCCAGCCGGCCACGCCGCCGGCCAGCCACGCGAACATCGTGACGTGAAGCCCGGAGATCGACATCAGGTGCGCCACGCCGGTGACGCGGAACACGTCCCAGCCGTCGCGGTCGATCGCGGCCTGGTCGCCGATGGCCAGTGCGGCCAGCACGCCGGCCGCGTCGGCCTCGCGCACGCGCTGCTGCAACGCGTCCTTCACGCGCTGGCGCAGGCGCTCGACCGGGTGCGCCGCGGCTTCGTCCAGCAGTTGTGGTGGCGACTCGGGCCGTGCGCGCACGTAGCCGCTGCCGCCCAGTTCACGCTCGAAGCCCCACAGCTCCAGGTCGAAGCCCTGCGGGTTCAGCGTGCCATGCAGGGCGCGCAGCCGCAGCGCCAGGCGCCAGCGCTGGCCGGCGCGGAAGGCCTCGGGCGGGCCGGAGAGAGGCCCTTCATCGTCGGCCATGCGGTACCAGCCCACGAAGAGGCGTTCGGGCAGCCGCACGGGCTTGCCCTGCAGCGTGGCGGTCTCCGTCTCGAAAACGAAGCGCACGCCGGCCGGACCACTGCGCGGCAGCTCGGCGACGATGCCGGTGGCGACCACGTCCTGGCCTTCGAGCGACGGATCCAGGCGGTCGTTGAGGCGCCATTGCGCGCGCAGCGTGGTGCTGGCGAAGGCCAACAGGGCGAGCGAGGCGGCCAGCGCCAGCGCGCCGGGCCAGCGGCGGCGGCATGGCCAGACGAGCAAGCAGGCTGCCGCGGCACCCAGGCACGCCCAGCCCGCCGTGCCAGCCGGCCACAGGGCCGGCTGCTGCAGTTGCAGCGCGAGGCCTCCCAGCCAGGCAGTGGCCAGCATCACGCCGCGCGCGGCGGGGCCGGTCTCTCCTCCCATGATCGCAGTGTAGGATGCCCGTCACCTCTCGCCGGAGCGTCTTCGCATGAGCATCGAACAGCGCCTGAAGGACCTGGGCATCAGCCTGCCGCCGGTGGCCGTGCCCGCGGCCGCCTACGTGCCCTTCGTGCGCACGGGCGAGCTGGTCTTCATCTCGGGCCACATCGCCAAGGTCGACGGCAAGCCGAAGGTGGGCCAGCTCGGCCGCACGATGACGACCGAGGAAGGCAAGCTCGCCGCGCGCGCGGTGGCCATCGACCTGCTGGGCACGCTGCAGGCGGCCGTCGGCGACCTGTCCGAGGTCAAGCGCATCGTGAAGGTGCTGAGTCTCGTCAACAGCGCGCCGGACTACACCGAGCATCATCTCGTGACCAACGGCGCCAGCGAGCTGCTGGTGGCCGTGCTCGGGCCCGAGGTGGGCGCGCACGCGCGCAGCGCCTTCGGCGTGGCGCAGCTGCCGATGGGCGCCTGCGTCGAGATCGAGCTGATCGCCGAAGTCTGACTTTCAAAGTGAGTTGATTCTCCGATGAGTACCAAAGGCCAGCGCCTGATCTGCGGCGCGGCGGCATTCGTTTCCGTCGGCGCGGTGGCTTCCGCGCTCTACACGCAGCACCGGCTGGGCATGGAGCCCTGCCCCTGGTGCGTGCTGCAGCGGCTGATCTTCCTGGCCATCGCCGTGGCCTCGGTGCCGGCGCTGCTGGCGTACAAGCGCTTCGGCGGGCTGCTCAGCGGCCTGCTGATCGCCGTGCTCGCGCTGTGCGGCGCGGCGGCGGCACTGTGGCAGCACTTCGTGGCCGCGGGCTCGCAGTCCTGCGCGATGACGCTGGCCGACCGCGTCGTGCGCGGCCTGATGCTCGACGAGCTGGCGCCCGACGTGTTCTCCGCCACCGCGCCCTGCTCGCAGGCCGCCACGCTGCTGGGCGTGCCCTACGAGTTCTACAGCCTCGTGCTGTTCCTCGGCCTGGCGGCCGTGGGCGTGTGGGTGATGCGCCGGGCCTGAGCGATCTTCAGGCCGCCGGCGCCGCCACGCGCGCCACCTTCACGAAGCCCTCGAGCCTGTGCCCCTTGCGGGCGCGCTTGCCCACGTGGCCGGCCAGCGCCGCGCCCTTGAGCAGCTCGTCCTTGGCCTTGGCGCCGCGACCGCTGCCGATGACGCGCAGCACCTCGCCGAAGCTGGCGACTGAGATGAGCGGCGTCTTCGCATCGACATCCATCAGCGTGAGCCCGCGCCCGCCGCCGGGCTGCAGCTTCAGCTCGTCCAGCGGGTAGACCAGCAGCCGGCCGTCGGCCGCCAGGCAGGCCACCTGCGTGTGCTGCGCCTCGGCGCGCACGGGCATCAGCACGCTCGCGCCTTCGTCCACCGTGAGGAAGGCCTTGCCCCCGCGGTTGCGGCCGACCATGTCGCCCACCTGGGCGAGCAAGCCGTAGCCGCTGCTGCTAGCCAGCAGCAGCCGCAGGTCGGCCGCGCCGGCGATGTAGTGCGCGATCTGCGTGCCCGCCTCCAGGTCGATCAGCGTCGTGATCGGCACCCCGTCGCCGCGCCCGCCCGGCAGCAGCGAGGCGCCCACGCTGTACACGCGGCCATTGCTGCCGAAGACCAGCAGCGCATCGACGCTGCGGCAGGGGAACACGGCGTAGAGCGCATCGCCCGGCTTGAAGGCCAGCGTCGCGGCATCGACCTCGTGGCCCTTCAGCGCGCGCACCCAGCCCTTGGCGCTGACGACCACCGTCACCGGCTCGTCCAGCACCTTCACCTCGGCGACCGCCTTCTTCTCCTCCTGGATCAGCGTGCGGCGCTCGTCGCCATGCGCCTTCGCATCGGCCTCGATCTCGCGGATCACCGTGCGCTTCAGCGAGGCCGGGCTGCCGAGGATGTCTTCGAGCTTGTCCTTCTGCTCGCGCAGGTCCTTCAGCTCCTGCTCGATCTTGATGGCTTCGAGGCGGGCCAGCTGCCGCAGTCGGATCTCGAGGATGTCCTCGGCCTGGCGGTCGGAGAGCTTGAAGCGTGCGATCAGCGCCGGCTTGGGCTCGTCGCTGTTGCGGATGATGCGGATGACCTCGTCGATGTGCAGCAGCACGAGCTGCCGACCCTCGTAGACGTGGATGCGGTCCAGCACCTTGTCGAGCCGATGCTGCGTGCGGCGCTGCACCGTGACCTGCCGGAAGTCGATCCACTCCGCGAGGATGCTGCGCAGCCCCTTCTGCACCGGCCGGCCGTCGCGCCCGACCATCGTCAGGTTCATCGGCACGCTGGTTTCCAGGCTCGTGTGCGCCAGCAGCGTGGTGATCAGCTCCTGCTGCTCCACCGTGCGGCTCTTGGGCTCGAACACCAGCCGCACCGGCGCGTCCTTGCTCGACTCGTCGCGCACGGCATCCAGCACCGACAGCACCACCTGCTTCAACTGCACCTGCTCGGCCGCCAGCGTCTTCTTGCCGGCCTTCACCTTCGGGTTGGTGAGCTCCTCGACCTCCTGCATCACCGAGGCCGCGCTCGTGCCCGGCGGCAGCTCGGTGACGACGAGCTGCCACTGGCCGCGCGCCAAGTCCTCGATGACCCAGCGCGCGCGCACCTTCAGGCTGCCGCGGCCGCCGGCGTAGGCCTCGCGGATGTCGGCCGCGGGGCTGATGATCTGGCCGCCGCCGGGGAAGTCGGGCGCGGGCAGCAGCGTGTACAGGGCCTCGTCCGACAGCTGCGGATCCTTCAGCAGCGCCACCGCGGCCGCCGCCACCTCGCGCAGGTTGTGGCTGGGCACCTCGGTGGCCAGACCCACGGCGATGCCGGAGGCGCCGTTCAGCAGCACGAAGGGCAGGCGCGCCGGCAGGTGCCTGGGTTCCTGCTCGCTGCCGTCGTAGTTGGGCTGGAAATCGACCGTGCCTTCGTCGATCTCGTCCAGCATCAGCCGCGCGATGGGCGTCAGGCGCGCCTCGGTGTAGCGCATCGCGGCAGCGGAGTCGCCGTCGCGGCTGCCGAAGTTGCCCTGGCCGTCGACCAGCGGATAGCGCTGGTTGAAGCCCTGCGCCATGCGCACCATCGCGTCGTAGGCCGCGGTGTCGCCGTGCGGGTGGTACTTGCCGAGCACGTCGCCCACCACGCGCGCGCTCTTCACGGGCTTGGCGCCGCCGCTGCCGCTGAACGACAGCCCCATGCGGTGCATCGCGTAGAGGATGCGCCGCTGCACCGGCTTGTTGCCGTCGCAGACATCGGGCAGCGCGCGGCCCTTGACGACCGACAGCGCGTATTCGAGGTAGGCGCGCTCGGCGTAGTCGGCCAGGGCCAGGGCGTCGGCGGGGTCGGCCGGCGGGGGATCGAACAGGTCGGGCATCAGCGGGGCAACTCGGCAGGGAACCCTGCATTTTCGCCGAGCCGGCCGACGGCCCCGTGTCAGGCGGCGCTGCGGCGGTAGTCGCTGGGCGCCATGCCCAGGTGGCTGCGGAACACGCGGCTGAAGTGCGCCATGTTCGAGAAGCCGAAGCCGAAGGCGATCTCGGTGATCGAGCGGTGCTGCTGGCTGCGGTCGCCGAAGCTCCGGCGGCAGGCTTCCAGGCGCCGGCGCAGGATGTAGCCGGCCACGCCGTCGGGCTCCTCGGCGAAGGCGTTGTAGAGCTGGCGCCGGCTGCAGTTGAGCGCCAGCGCGATGGCGTCGACCGTCAGTGCCGGGTCGCCCAGGTTCGCGGCCACGTGCTGCTTGATGCGTTCGCGCAGCGCCTCGCGCTGCGTCACCGCGGTGCCGATGCCTGCCAGGTCGAGCATCGCCAGGTGCACGAACTGGGTGATGGCCTCGCCCACGCCGCGCGCTGCCGGCTCGCCCATGCCGGGCAGTTCGCGGTAGGCACTGCGCATGGTGTCCAGCGCCAGCCGCGCCACGCCGCCGCTGCCGCCCAGGCGGCGGGCCATCAGCGGGTCCAGCATGGAACCGGCCAGGCCGCGCTCGACGAAGCGCTCCTTCGGCAGCATCACGATCAGGTGTTCCACGCGCACCGGGTTGGCCACCGCGTAGCTCTCGGTCGTGTCGTAGACGCTCCACTGGTCGGGCGTGACCCAGGCCTCGCGGCCCTGCTGCTGCACGCCGGCGCAGCCGACCCAGGGCGCGACGATCTTGAGGTAGCCGATCTCCGAGGCCCGCACCTGCTGGGCGCTGCGCGTCACCAGGTGGCGGTTGGCTTCCAGCCGCGTCAGCACCACGTCGCCGGCGCGCAGCGTGGCCATGCGGCCGTCGAAGCCGGTGTCGCCGTAGGCCTCGGAACGCAGGCCGTTGAAGAGGCGGTCGATGCAGTCGGCCCAGAAGCCCGCGCGCTCGGGCGGCGCCACCGCGTCGGTGTCCATCGTGCTGGCGCGTTGTCCCATGCGTCCAGCGTAGCGGGCGGCGTCAGGCCCCTCAACGGCTGGGGTTTGCGTTCGAGGGAAAGTCCCGAGCCGGCGTGCACGGATGGGCAAGCGCCCTGCACGCGCCGGCAAGCGCCGCCGCCTGCTGCTTCGAACAATGCGCCCACCAAGACCGGACCACACCGGGCATTGCGAGGAGACACGCGCATGACGACGACACGTCGCACCATCATCCGGGCCGCCGCCGCGGCGCCGGCCGCCCTGGCCCTGCCCTCGCTCGTGGCCGCGCAGGCAGGCCCCGTTCGCGTGGGTTACGCGATGGCCCGCACGGGCCCCTGGACCACCGGCGCGCAGGTCAGCCAGGAGCCCAACTACCTGCTGTGGGCCGAGCAGCAGAACGCCGCGGGCGGCCTGAACGTGAAGGGCACGAAGCGGCCGATCGAGCTGATCGGCAGCGACGACCAGAGCAACATCGAGACCTGCGTGCGCACCTACGAGAAGCTGATGGGCAGCGACAAGGTCGACCTGATCCTGCCGCCCTGGGGCAGCAACGCGAACTTCGCGGTGGCACCGCTGGCCAACCGCTACGGCTACCCGTTCCTCGCGCCCACCGCGCTGAGCCGGCGGCTGATCGAGATGAAGCTGCCCTACTTCTTCCTGATGCTGCAGCAGCCCAAGCCGATGATGGACGCGCTGGTGGAGATGCTGAAGGCCAACGGCGCGAAGAGCGCCGCGGTGATCTACGTCGACGACCTGTTCGGCCTGGAGAACTACGCCGCGCTGAAGGTGGCGCTGGCCGGCAGCGGCATCAGCATCGTCGAGGACAAGAGCTACCCGCTGGGCGTGAAGGACCTCTCGCCGGTGCTGCGCTCGATGAAGGACAGGAACCCGGATGCCTTCATCGGCCTCACCTACCCGCCGGACACCATCCTCGCCAGCAAGCAGGCCAAGGAGATCGGCTGGAATCCGAAGTTCTTCTACGGCAGCGTGGGCACCGCGTTCCAGCTCTACCGCAACGTGATGGGGCCGGCGGCCGAAGGCGTGCTGGGCATGGGCTCGTGGAATCCGAAGACCAGCGCCGGCGCGAAGGCCTACTTCGACGCCCATGTGAAGAAGTTCGGCGCCGCGAAGGAACCCGACCGCTGGGCCAGCGGCGCCACCTGGGCGGCGCTGGAGATCCTCACGGCCGCAGCAGCCAAGGTGGGGCTGGACCGCAAGGCGATCCGCGACTTCGTGGCCGGCGGCGAGCACAGCACCATCCTGGGCAAGATCAGGTTCGCCGGCAGCGAGAACGTCGGCACGCCGGGCAGCGTGAGCCAGTGGCAGAAGGGCGAATTCGAGGTCGTGTGGCCGAAGGCCGTGGCCACCGCAGCGCTGGTTCCTTCAAAGCCGGCCTGGGTCTGATCGCGCGGTGAGCGCCGGTGCCTGGTTCGAGCTGATCGCCTCCGGCCTCATCACCGGCGGCATCTACGCGCTGGTGGCGCTCGGGCTGAACCTGCAGTACGGCCTGATGCGCATCCTGAACATCGCGCACGGCGAGTTCCTGATGCTGGGCGCCTTCCTCACCTGGGCCGCGCACGAGTCGCTGGGGATCTCGCCGCTGCTGATGATCCCGCTGTCGTTCGCGCTGTTGATGGGCCTGGGCCTCGTCGTGCACCGCGTGGTGTTCCGCCGCCTCACGCGCACCAGCGCGAACCTCGACGTGTTCGAGGCGCGCGGGCTGATGGCGAGCTTCGGCCTGATGTTCCTGGTGCAGAACGCGGCGCAGATGGCCTGGGGCGGCGACCTGCGCGGCTACGACTACCTCGCGTCGCCCATCGCGTTCGGGGGCGCGCAGTTCGCGGGCAACAAGCTGCTGCTCCTGCTGCTGGCGTTGGCCTTGAGTGCCGCGCTGATCGTCGTGCTGCGCCGGACGCTCTACGGCAAGGGCGTGCGGGCGCTGATGCAGTCGCCCACCGGCGCGCAGCTGGTCGGCATCGACACCGAGCGGCTGCACCCGCTGATGTTCGGCGTCGGACTCGGCCTCTCGGGCGTCGCCGGCTGCCTGCTGAGCATGAGCTACACGATCTCGCCGGCGATGGGCGAGCCCTACACGGTGACCGCGCTGATCGTCATCACGCTCGGCGGCTTCGGCAGCATGGGCGGTGCGCTCGCGGGCGGGCTCGCACTGGGCGTGATCGAGGCGCTCGGCATGCATTTCACCAGCCCGTCCCTGAAGTCGCTGCTGTCGTACGCGGTGTTCATCGCGGTGCTGCTGTGGCGGCCGAACGGGCTGTTCGCCAAACGATGAAGCGTGACGCATTGATCCTGTTCGCCATCGCCGGCTGGGCGCTGGCCGTGCCGCACTACGGCAGCGAGTTTGCCGTCTCGCTCGCGCTCACCTGCCTGATGTACGTGGCGCTCTCGTCGAGCTGGGCGCTGTTCTGCGGCAGCACGCGCTACCTGTCGTTGGCGACGGCGGCGTTCTTCGGCATCGGCGCCTACACCAGCGCGATCGTGCTCGAAGGCTTCGGCTGGTGGGCCGCCATCGCACTCGGCGCCGGCATCGCGGCGCTGGTGGCGCTGGTGATGGGTGCCGCGGTGCTGCACCTGCGCGGCACCTACTTCGCGATGCTGACCTTCGGGATGACCGAGCTGATCCGCCACGCGGTGACGACCTGGGAAAAGCAGGTCACCGGCACCGTGGGGCGCGTGCTGAGCGTGCTGCCCGAGCGCGACACCGTCTACCTCACCGTGCTGCTGCTGGCGGTGGCGGCGGTGGCGACCAGCATACTCGTCCGCCGCAGCCGCTTCGGCCTGGCGATGGCCGGCATCGGCGCGGACGAGCAGCGCGCGCAGACACTGGGCGTTAACACGCGCTTGGTGAAGACGGCCGGCTTCGCGCTCACCGCCGCCTTCGCCGGCGCCGTGGGCGCGGCGATGAGCGTGCGCTGGACCTACATCGACCCGGCCACCGTCTTCAACCCCTTCATCGGCTTCCAGACCGTGCTGATCGCACTGATCGGCGGCGCCGGCACGCTGTGGGGCCCGTTGCTCGCCGCGGTGGTGTTCAGCCTGCTCGCCGAGACCCTGCGGCTGCAGCTGCCGCAGGTCTACCTGATGGCCCTGGGCCTGCTGCTGATCCTGTGCGTGCTGTACCTGCCGGGTGGGCTGGCCTCGCTGCGCTGGGCGATGTTCAACCGCTGGCGCGGCGCCTGGCGATGAACGGCCACCCGCTGCTCGAAGCCCGCGAAGTGACGGTGCGCTTCGGCGGGCTGACCGCGGTGGACGGTGTCAGCGCCGCGTTCGCGCCGGGCGAGCTGGTCGGCATCATCGGCCCGAACGGCGCCGGCAAGACGACGTTCTTCAATGCGCTGTCCGGCGTGCAGCTGCCGACGGGCGGCGACCTCTACGCCGCCGGCCGCCGCCTGACGGGCCAGGCGCCGCACCGCTACGCGCAGCAGGGCATCGCGCGCACCTTCCAGACGCCACGGGTGTTCCCGGAACTCGCGGTGGCCGCCAACGTCGACTTCGGCCTGCAGTTCGCCGGGCGCGGCCGCGGCGGCTCGTGGCTGCTGAAGGACACGGCATCGATCCTGAACCTGATCGGCCTGCCGCTGCAGGCCAACCTGCCCGCCGCGGCGCTGACACCCAGCCAGCAGCGGCTGCTCGAAATCGGCATGGCGCTGGCCACGCGCCCGCGCGTGCTGCTGCTCGACGAGGTGGCCGCCGGCCTCACCGAGGCCGAGGTCGAGGCGATGGCGCAGCTGATCCGCCGCCTGCGCGACGAGCTCGACCTCACCGTGATCTGGATCGAGCATGCGGTGACCACGCTGCTGCGCCACGTCGAACGCGTGCTGGTGCTGCACCAGGGCCGCAAGATCGCCGACGGCACGCCCTCGGAGGTGGTGCGCAACGCCGAGGTGATCGAGGCCTACCTGGGCGACGAGATGGAGGAAGCCGCCGCATGAAGCGCGAGATCGATGCGGCTTCGCTGCAGGTCGAGCAGCTGTCGGCCGGCTACGGCGGCTTCCAGGTGCTGCGCGAGCTGAGCCTGGAAGCCGCGCCCGGCCTCACGGTGATCCTCGGCCCGAACGGCGCCGGCAAGACCACTTTGCTGAAGGCCATCGCCGGGCTGATCCCGCGCCGGGGGCGGCTGCTGCTGGACGGCACCGAGATCGAGCCCGGCGCCTCCACCGCCGAGATCGTGCGCCGCGGCCTGGTGCTGGTGCCCGAGGGCCGCCAGCTGTTCCCGCAGATGAGCGTGCAGGAGAACCTGGAACTCGGCGGCTGGCTGCAGGCGCCGGCCGAACGCGCGCGCCGGCTGGCGCAGGTGTTCGACGACTTTCCGAAGCTGGCGCAGCGCCGCAGCCAGCTCGCCGGCACGATGAGCGGCGGCGAGCAGCAGATGGTGGCCGTGGCGCGGGCGATGGTCAGCGCGCCGCGCCTGCTGATGCTCGACGAGCCGTCGCTGGGCCTCGCGCCGCGTCTGGTGGACGAACTGCTCGCCATCGCGCGCCGCATCGCCGATGCCGGCACCACCGTGCTGATGGTCGAGCAGAACGTGCGCAAGGCACTCGCGGTGGCCGACCGCGGCTACGTGCTCGAACGCGGCCGGCTCGTCGCCAGCGGCCCGGCTTTCCTGCTGGCGCGCGCGAGCGTCGTGCGCCACGCCTACCTGGGTTCGTCGAAGGAAGAGGAGCACACGATGTCCGACATTTCGATGCTGATCAACGGCCTGGCCGTGGGTGCCGCCAAGGGCGCGCATTTCGAGCGCCGCAACCCGCTGGACGGCAGCGTCGCCACGCGCGCCCCCGCCGCCAGCACGGCCGACGCCGAGGCCGCGGTGGACGCCGCCGCCGAGGCCTTCAAGACCTGGAGCCAGACGGGTCCCGGCGACCGCCGCGCTCTGCTCTTGAAGGCGGCTGACGCGCTGGAAGCACTGACACCGAAGTTCATCGAAGCCGTGGCCGCCGAGACCGGCGCCACGGGGCCCTGGGCCGGCTTCAACGTGATGCTGGCCGCCGGCATGCTGCGCGAGGCTGCTGCGCTCACCACGCAGATCAGCGGCGAGGTGATCCCGTCCGACGTGCCGGGCTCGCTGGCGATGGGCCTGCGCCAGCCGGCCGGCGTGGTGCTGGGCATCGCGCCCTGGAACGCACCGGTGATCCTGGGCGTGCGCGCGGTGGCCGCGCCGCTGGCCTGCGGCAACACCGTGGTGCTCAAGGGCAGCGAGAACTGCCCGCGCACGCACCAGCTGATCGCGCAGGCCTTCGTCGACGCCGGCTTCCCGCCGGGGGTCGTGAACTACGTGACCAACGCGCCGGCCGATGCCGGCAGCGTGGTGGAGGCGATGGTGGCGCACCGCGCGGTGCGGCGCGTCAACTTCACCGGCAGCACGCGCGTGGGCAGGCTGATCGCGCTGACCTGCGCGAAGCACCTGAAGCCGGTGGTGCTGGAGCTCGGCGGCAAGGCACCGCTGCTGGTGCTGGACGACGCCGACCTGGACGACGCGGTCAACGCCACCGCCTTCGGCGCCTTCGCGAACAGCGGCCAGATCTGCATGAGCACCGAGCGCATCATCGTCGACACGAAGATCGCCGACGACTTCGTCGCCCGGCTCGCGAAGAAGGCCCGCGGCCTGCCGCTGGGCGACCCGCGCAAGCCCGAGCCGGTGGTGCTGGGCTCGGTGGTGGGCATGGGCACGGTGGAGCACTGCAACGCGCTGATCGACGACGCGCTGGCCAGGGGCGCGAAGCTGGTCTGCGGCGGCAAGGCCGACAGCACGCTGATGCCGGCCACGCTGCTGGACCGCGTGACGCGCGAGATGCGCATCTACCACGAGGAGACCTTCGGCCCGGTGAAGGCCATCGTGCGCGTGGACGGCGTCGAGGCCGCGGTGGCCTGCGCCAACGACAACGACTACGGCCTCTCGGCCGCGGTGTTCGGGCGCGACATCGCGCGCGCGATGAACGTCGCCAGGCGCATCGAAAGCGGCATCTGCCACGTCAACGGCCCGACGGTGCACGACGAGGCGCAGATGCCCTTCGGCGGCATGAAGGGCTCGGGGCTCGGACGCTTCGGCGGCAAGGCCGGCGTGGCCGAGTTCACCGAGCTGCGCTGGATCACGGTGCAGACGGCACCGCGACACTACCCGTTCTGAAGACGTTCCCGCGCGGCCGGCTACCGGCCCGCCGGCAGGCGGAAGCGCGCCACCTCGTCGGCCAGCGCCTGCGCCTGCTCCTTCATCGTGGCGGCGGCGCCGGCGGTCTGCTCGACGAGCGCGGCGTTCTGCTGCGTCATCTTGTCGAGCTCGCTGACGGCCTGGCCGACATGGCCGATGCCGCTGCTCTGCTCGCGCGCGCCGGTGGCCACCTCGCCCAGCAGCGCATCGACGCGCTGCGACGAAGTCACGATGTCCTCGATCGTCGTGCCGGCCTTGCGCACGATCTCCGCGCCGCCGGCCACCTGCTCGACGCTGGCGCCGATCAGGCTCTTGATCTCGCGCGCCGCGGTCGCGCTGCGCTGCGCCAGGCTGCGCACTTCGCTGGCGACCACCGCGAAGCCGCGGCCCTGCTCGCCGGCCCGCGCGGCCTCGACCGCGGCGTTCAGCGCCAGGATGTTGGTCTGGAAGGCGATGGCGTCGATCGTGCCGATGATCTCGCCGATCTTGGCCGAGGAGGCGCGGATGCCGTCCATCGTCGTGACCACCTCGCGCATCACGCGGCCGCCGTCGGCCGCGGCCTCGGCGTTGTGGCGTGCCATGCGCGCGGCCTCGTCGGTGTGGGCCGAGCTGCTCTTGACCGTGGCGGCGATCTGCTCCATCGACGCGGCCGATTCCTCGAGGTTGGCCGCCGCATGCTCGGTGCGCGCCGAGAGGTCCATCGCGCCGTGGGCGATCTCGCCGCTGGTGGTGACGATCTCGTCGCTGCTCTTGCGCACGCGCAGCACCATGTTGCGCAGCGAATCCTGCATCGCGCGCAGCTCCAGCATCAGCTGTGCCGCCTCGTCCTTGCCCCAGGGCGAAGGCGAGGTCGTCAGGTCGCCCGAGGTCATCGCGCGCAGGTGGCGCCGGGTCTCGGTCAGGCCGCCGTCGATGACGCGGTAGAAGCTCAGGAACAGGTAGCCGGCCAGCGTGAGGGCGACCGTGATCACGGCCGCCACGCAGGCCAGCTCGCGCATCAGTTCCTCATGCAGGTCGCCGATGTAGATGCCCGAGCCCACGACCCAGCCCCAGGGCTCGAAGGCCACGACGTAGGACACCTTGTCCACCGGCTTGTCGCTGCCCGGCTTGGGCCACTGGTAGGAGACGAAGCCCTTTCCCTGCGTGCGCGCGGTGTCGGCGAAGGCCTTGAACAGCGCGAAGCCGCCCGGGTCCTTGATCGCCGAGCCGTCCTGGCCCTGCAGTTCCGGCTTGACCGGGTGCAGCACGATGCGCGCCTGCAGGTCGTTGATCCAGAAATACTCGTCGCCGTCGTAGCGCAGCGCAGCCACCGCCGAGCGGGCCAGCGCCTGGGCCTGTTCGCGCGTGACGCTGCCGCCCTTCTCCAGCCCCTGCGCCCAGGCCAGCACGCCGTGCGCCACTTCCACGTGCTGCCGCACCGCGTCCTTGCGCGCCTGCAGCGCGTCGGTGGTCTGCGCGTACAGCAGCCACATGACCAGCGTGCCGGTGGGCACGACGAAGGCCATCGAGATGATCAGCGCCTTGGCCATGAAGCGCAGGCGGCGGAACAGCCGCACGCCGGGCGCCCAGATGCCGTGGTGCGCGAAGAAGCCGCCATGCAGGCCGTCGCGTCCGCCGTCGGACGGGCGGGTCTGCGGCAGGGCGGGGGCGGTCTGGGCGAGGGTCTGCATGGGCCGAATCCGTCTGTCGGGCCAGGCGCGGATCACCCACGCCTTGGCAACAAACGGTTATCGGCGGCGGGCCGGCGCAGCTTTAGCGCCGGGCCGCGAATTTCGCGCGCTCCTCAGCGGCGGCCGGTGATTTCGGCGAAGAAGGCGTCGGTGTTGGGCTTGCGGCCGATGAAATCCTGCACGAGTTCCATCGGCTCCCGCTCGCCGCCGCGCGACAGGATGGCCTGGCGGTAGCGCCGGCCGGCCTGCGGGTCCAGCAGCTTGCCGCGGAAGGCCGACAGCATGTCCAGCGCCAGCACCTCCGACCACATGTAGCCGTAGTAGCCGGCCGCGTAGCCGCCCATCACGTGGCCGAAGTTGGCCGGCAGCAGCGTGCCCTCCACGTAGCCCAGCGGCATCTCGCGCTCCAGTTCCACCCAGGTCGGCAGCGCGGCGCGCGCCGGGCCGGTGTGGATGCGCATGTCGAAGGCCGCGTACTCCCACTGCCGGCTGTAGAACAGGGCCCGGCCGAAGCGGCGCGCGGCGTCGAGCTGGCCGATCTGCTCGGTGCTCAGGCGCGGGCACTGCGGGCAGACCTCGGCGAACACCGCCAGCGTCTCGGGCCGGCGCGCCCATTCCTCGAACATCTGCGAGGGCGCCTCGACGAAGTCGCGCTTGACGGCGGTGCCGGCCTGGTCGGCATAGCGCGCGGTGGACAGCACGCCGTGCAGCGCGTGGCCGAACTCGTGCAGCATCGTCTCCAGCTCGTCGTGGTCCAGTCCCTTGGGATTGAAGTTCGTCACCAGCACCGAGGTGGGCTTCAGGCCCGCGGCGCGCGAGCCGGCGATCACGGGGAAGGCGGCCGCATGGCTGTACTTGCCTTCGCGCGGCACGAGGTCGAGGTACACGCCGCCGATGAAGGCGCCCGGCTTGCCATCCTTCGCGCCAGCCTCGAAGACATCGAAGTAGCGCACGCTGTCGTGCCAGGTGGGCACCGGCGCGGCGACGAAGCGGATGCCGTAGAGCTTCTCGGCCAGGCGCATCGTGAAGGCCACGGCCTTGTCGGTGGGGAAGTACTCGCGCAGCTTCTCCTGGTCGACGGCGTAGCGCGAGCGCTTCAGCCGCTCCTGCAGGAAGTTCACGTCCCAGCGCTCCACCTTCACCTGCTCGGCGGGCTTGCCGGCGAGCGCAGCCTTCTCGGGGCGCAGCTCGGCCAGGTCGCGCCGCGAGCCTTCGTCGACGGCCTGCTTCACGCGGGCGAGGAACTCGTTCACGGTCGCCGGCGTGCCGGCCATGCGGCGGCGCAGCTGCAGCGTCGCGAAGTCGGGGTAGCCCTGCAGCTGCGCCAGCTCCTCGCGCAGCTTCAGCGCACGGTCCAGCCGATCCAGGTTGGGCTGGCCGCCGCGGCTCTGGAAAGCGGTCCAGACGCGGCGCCGCGCGTCCTCGCTGCTCGCGTTCTGCAGGAAGGGCACCACGGTCGGGTAGTCCATGCCCAGCACCAGGCGGCCGGCGTCGTCGCGCTGGCGGGCCTTGCGCCAGTCGGCGGACATGCCATCGGCCTCCGCCTCGGTGATGGTGACCTTGGTCGTGTCCTCGTTGACCGCCTTCTGGAAGGCCAGGCCGAGCACGGCCAGCTCGTCGGTCACCGCCTTCACGCGGGCGCGCTTGTCGTCGGGCAGCGAGGCGCCGGTGTCCTCGAAGCCCTCGAGCAGCTTGGCGCGGTAGCTGGCGTCGATGGGGTCCTTCGTGCGCAGCGTGTCGACGCGCTTGAACAGCGCCCGGCTCTGAAAGACCTCGGTCTCCAGCGGCGTGAACTTCTCGACGCAGGCCTGCGCGGCGTTGCGCGTAGCGGCATCGGCGGCCACGTTGGCCAGCAGGTACACGGGCCCGGAGAAGGCGTTGGTGTCGATCGCCAGGCGGTTGAAGTCGGCCAGCAGCCGGCCGGCCTGGCGGTCCTTCTCCATCGCGGCGACGCGGGCGCGGGCCGTGGCCAGCTCGCCGTCGCAGCGGGCGGTGATGGCGGCGGCGTCCAGCAGCGGGACGGTCGAGCGGGGAGGCTGGGCGGCGGGAGCAGCAGCCGCGGCAGCAGCGGCCGCGCAGGCCAGGGCTGCGCCGGCAGCGCCCAGGAGGGGGCGGAGTTTCATGTCGGTCGACCGTTGATGGCGAAGCCGCGAGTCTAGGCAGTTGGCGCAGGCGCCATCGCCCAGGCGCGACGGAGCGCCGCGCCGCCGGACGAAATCGCGCCGCCGCGGCACGAACGGCCACCGCCGCGGCGCTGGCGGCTCGGCGCGCGGCGCTGGCGCCTCAGCGCGCGCCCATCAGCGCCAGCAGCACGCCGCCGGCCACCACGCTGGCCACCTGCCCGGCGGCGTTGGCGCCCATCGCGTGCATCAGCAGGAAGTTCTCGAAGTCCTCGTCCTGCGCCACGCGGTGCACCACGCGCGCGGCCATCGGGAAGGCGCTGATGCCAGCCGCGCCGATCAGCGGGTTCAGGCTCGCGCCGCCGCCGAGGCGATTCAGCAGCTTGGCGAAGAGCACGCCGGCCACCGCGTCCAGCGCGAAGGCGGCGATGCCCAGCAGCAGGATCGCCAGCGTCGAGCCCTTGAGGAACTCGCTGCCGAGCATCGTCGAGCCGATCGCCAGGCCCAGGAATAGCGTCACGACGTTGGCGATCTCCTGCGAGGAGGCCTGCGTGAGCCGCTCGACGACGCCGGACTCCTTCATCAGGTTGCCCAGCATCAGCATGCCGATCAGCGGCGTCGCGAAGGGCACCAGCGTGCCCACGACCAGCGTGACGGCGATGGGAAACAGGATGCGCGTGCGGCGGCTGATCGTGCGGCGGCTGTAGGGCATGCGGATGCGGCGCTCGGCCGGCGTCGTCAGCAGCTTCATGATCGGCGGCAGGATCACCGGCACCAGCGACATGTAGCTGTAGGCGGCCACGGTGATCGGCGCCAGCAGGTGCGGCGCGAGGCGGCCGCTGACGTAGATGGAGGTGGGCCCGTCGATCGCGCCGATGATGCCGATGCTCGCCGCCTCCGGCCGCGAGAAGCCCAGGGCCAGCGCCAGCAGCAGCGTGAGGAAGATGCCGAACTGCCCGGCCGCGCCCAGTAGCACCATGCGCGGGTTCTCCAGCAGCGGCCCGAAGTCGGTGAGCGCGCCGATGCCGACGAAGATCAGCAGCGGGAACAGCTCGTTGCCCACGCCCATGCCGTAGAGCAGCCGCAGCATGCCGTCCTCGGCCACCAGCGGCGACAGCGGCAGGTTGGCCAGCAGGCAGCCGGCGCCGATGGGCACCAGCAGCAGCGGCTCGTAGTCCTTCGCGATGCCCAGGTACAGCAGCACGCCGGCCACGGCGATCATCGCCAGCGAGGCCGGCGTGACGGCCGCCACGCCCTGCAGCAGCAGCCCGAGGGTTTCGCCGCCCATCTTCGCGCCCCCGCCTCAGGCGCCGGCGCCGAAGCGCACGATGGCCTGGCCGTGCGCCACCTGGTCGCCCACGTGCACGCAGACCTCGGCAACCACGCCGTCCTGCGTCGCGCGCAGCACGTTCTCCATCTTCATCGCCTCCAGGACGGCGATGTCCTGCCCGCGCACGACCGCGGCGCCCGCGGCGACCTCGATGCGCAGGATGCGGCCGGGCATCGGCGCAGCCAGCACGGCGGCGCCGGCCGCTGCGGTGGCCGGCGCGGGTGCCGGTGCGCGGGCGGCGGGCCGTGGCATCGCCGCGGGCGAAGCCGTCGGCGCCGCCGCCGGGCCGGCGCCATGCACCTCGTCCACCGCGCCCAGCGTGACCTCGAAGGCCCGGCCCTCGACCTGGACGCGGAAGCGGTCGTTCGCGCTGTCCTCCACCTCGACCTCGTAGGGCCGGCCGTCGACCTCGATCGCGTAGCGGCGCATGTGCTCATCTCCTCCGATGCCAGCTGTGGGTCTGCCGCGTGCGCCCGGCCGCGACCCAGCGCGAGGCGTGCAGCAGGCTGCCGGGCCAGTGCGCGCGCATCAGCGGCGCGGCCTCGGCGCGCCGGGCGCGGCTGTGCGCCAGCACCGCGGCGGTGATGGCGGCGAGCAAGGCCGCGTCAGGCGGTGCCAGGCCGGGGTCCTCGGCCTGAACCTGCACGGCCGGCACGGGCTCGACCGCCGGCTCGGGCTCGGGCTTGTCCAGCCGCAGCGCCAGCGCCAGCAGCCCCCACAGCAGTGCCAGCAGGCCGAACACCAGGCCCATGCCCACGGCCGTCATCTGCAGGCCCCACGGGAGATCGCCCATCGCCTTCGCCGCCCTTCAGGTCGGGTTCAGCCCGTGTTTCTTGGGCGGGTTGGTCTGCACCTTGGTGCGCAGCAGCTCCAGCGCGCGGATCAGCCGCGGGCGTGTCTCGCGCGGCTCGATCACCTCGTCGATCTGGCCCACGTCGGCCGCGCGGTAGGGGTTGAAGAAGCGCTCGCGATAGGCCTCGGTCAGCTCGCGCTCGCGCGCGGCGGGGTCTTCGGCGCGCTGCACCTCCTGGCGGTAGAGCACGCGCACCGCGGGCTCGGCGCCCATCACCGCGATGCGCGCCGCCGGCCAGGCGAAGGCCAGGTCGGTGCGCATCTGCTTGCTGCTCATCGCCACGTAGGCGCCGCCCATGGCCTTGCGCGTGACGATCGACAGCTTGGGCACCGTCGCCTCGCAGTAGGCGTAGATGATCTTGGCGCCATGGCGGATCACGCCGCGGTATTCCTGGTCGACGCCGGGCAGGAAGCCGGGGCAGTCGACGAAGGTGACGATCGGGATGTTGAACGCGTCGCACAGCCGGATGAAGCGCGAGATCTTGTCGCTGGCGTCGATGTCCAGCGCGCCGGCCATGTGCGCCGGCTGGTTGGCGACGATGCCGGTGGAGTGGCCGTCGAGCCGGCCGAAGCCGATCACCGCGTTGGGCGCGAAGGCCGCCTGCAGCTCGAAGAAGCTGCCGCGGTCGAGCACGCGCTCCAGCAGCTCGCGCACGTCGTAGCCGCGCTGCTCGTCCTCGGGGACCAGCGTGTCCAGCTCCGGGTCCATGCGGTCGGCCGGGTCGTAGGGCTGGATCGGCGGCGGGTCCTCGCTGTGGTTCTGCGGCAGGTAGCCCAGCAGGCGCTTGACCAGCTCGAGGGCCGCGCCGTCGCTGGGCGCGTCGAGGTGCGCGACGCCGCTGCGTGCGGTGTGCACGGCGGCGCCGCCCAGTTCCAGCGCGCTGACCTTCTCGCCGGTGACGGCCTGCACCACGTCGGGCCCGGTGAGGAACATCGAGGAGCTGCCGGCCATCACGACGAAGTCGGTCAGCGCCGGCGAGTAGACCGCGCCGCCGGCGCAGGGGCCCAGGATCAGCGAGATCTGCGGGATCACGCCGGAGGCCATCACGTTGCGCACGAACACTTCGCCGTAGGCCGCCAGGCTGCGCACGCCTTCCTGGATGCGCGCGCCGCCGGAGTCGTTCAGGCCGATCAGCGGGATGCCGCTTTCCAGCGCCAGGTCGATGATGCGGCAGATCTTGCGCGACTGGACCTCGGAGAACGAGCCGCCCAGCACGGTGAAGTCGTGCGCGAACACGGCCACGCGACGCCCGTTGACCTTGCCGAAGCCGGTGACGACGCCGTCGCCCGGGAAACGCTGGCGGTCCAGGCCGAACTCGGTGGACACATGCGTGGCCAGCGCGCCCAGCTCCTGCAGCGAGCCGGCGTCCAGCAGCGCCTCAAGCCGCTCGCGCGCCGTCATGCGGCCGCGCGCGTGCTGCTGCGCCACGCGCTGCGCGCCCCCGCCCTCGTGCGCCAGCCGGCGCATCTCGCGCAGCACCTCCAGCGCCGAACGCTGCGGCGCGACGGGCGAATCGGCCATCGTCGTGTCTCCTCCGGGTCTTTGCCGCAAGCGTAGGCCGATGCGGCGCCGACGGGCTGATCGACATCAAGGCGGCATCAGGGCCGCGTCCTGTCGACGCCGGGGCCTTTCCGGCGGCTGACCGGGCAAGTGCATTGACAATGATCATGCCGGCTGCACGCCGGAAGGCTAGTCTTCGTGTGGGGCATCCCCGAGGAGCGAGCAGATGAACAAGGCTCCGAATCCGGCCATCCGCAGCGCCCGCGCGCCGCACCCCACGGCACCGGCGGCCACGCCGCGCCAGGCCGATCTCGCCCACCTGATGCAGCACGTGTACGCGCTGGTGCTGGCCGGTGGGCGCGGCTCGCGCCTGTACCAGCTGACCGACCGCCGCGCCAAGCCCGCCGTGCCCTTCGCCGGCAAGCTGAACATCATCGACTTCGCGCTCAGCAACTGCGTGAACTCCGGCATCCGGCGCATCGGCGTGCTCACGCAGTACAAGGCGCAGAGCCTGATCCGCCACATCGAGCGCGGCTGGGGCTTCCTGCAGTCCAGCCTGGGCGAGTTCATCGACATCGTCCCGGCCCAGCAGCAGCTGGGCGAGCGCTGGTACACCGGCACCGCCAACGCGGTGTGGCAGAACCTGGACATCGTGCGCGAAGCCCACCCCGACCTCGTGCTCGTGCTGGCCGGCGACCACGTCTACAAGATGGACTACGCGCTGATGATCGCCGAGCACCTGGCCTCGGGCGCGGCCGCCACGGTGGCCTGCATCGAGGTGCCGCTGGCGGAGGCCTGCCACTTCGGCGTGATGTCGGTCGATCCGCGGCAGCGCATCACGGCCTTCGACGAGAAGCCCCAGCAGGCCACGCCGATGCCGGGCCGCCCCGGCATGGCGCTGGCGAGCATGGGCATCTACGTCTTTTCCACCGGCTTCCTGTTCGAGCGCCTGGCGCGCGACGCCGCCGACCCGGGCTCGATGCACGACTTCGGCCGCGACGTGCTGCCCGCGCTGCTGCGCGACGGCCACCACGTGCAGGCGCACCGCTTCGCCGACAGCTGCGTGAACATGGTCGACGGCCGGCCCTATTGGCGCGACGTGGGCACGATCGATGCGTACTGGGAGGCCAACATGGACCTCACGCACGTCGTGCCCGAGCTGAACCTCTACGACGAGGACTGGCCCATCCTGAGCCTGCAGCGCCAGCTGCCGCCGGCCAAGTTCGTCTTCGACGACGAGGGCCGGCGCGGCATGGCGGTGGACTCGCTGGTCTCCGGCGGCTGCATCGTCAGCGGCGCGCTGGTGCGGCGCTCGGTGCTGTTCTCCAAGGTCAGCGTCGGCGAAGGCAGCGTGGTCGAGGACTCGGTCATCCTGCCGGCGGTGGAGGTCGGGCGCGACGTGGTGCTCAAGCGGGCCATCGTCGACAAGCGCTGCGTGCTGCCCGACGGCTTCCGCGCCGGCCTCGATGCCGAGGCCGACCGCGCGCGCGGCTTCCACGTCAGCCCGCGTGGCGTGGTGCTGGTCACGGCCGAGATGCTGGAGGCGCCGGTGCTCGACAGCGTCGCCGCGGCGCTCGGCTAGGAGCCTTCGAGGCCGAGCGCGACGCGGGCCTGGTACTCGCGGTCCAGCAGGCTCATCACCACCAGCGAGTCGTAGCCGTCGGCCTCGCCGCCGAACACGCGCACGCTCTCGCGCAGGCGGCCTTCCTCGACGAAGCCCTCGCTGGCGTACAGCGCCAGCGCGCGCACGTTGAGCGACTTCACGTCGAGCCAGAAGCGGTGCGCGTGCAGGTCGCGGAAGGCCATGCGCTTGAGCAGGCGCACGCAGGCGCGGCCCAGGCCATGGCCCTTGGTCTGCAGCACCAGGCGCTTGAGTTCCACGCTCTTGTGCGGGTTGCGGCAGCCCTGCAGGATCACGAAGCCGTCGGGCCTGCCGCTCATCGCGTCGTTGCTGCCGGCCTCGACGATGAAGTGCCTGAAGTCCGGGAAGCGCAGCGCGCCCTCGTGCTGATGACGCTCCCAGGGCGAGATGAACGGCAGGTTGTGCCCGTCGCTCTCGACCGAGGCGACGAAGTCCAGGTCCGACAGCAGCGTGGGCCGCAGCCGCAGCTGCGGGACCACGCCCGGGTCGTCGTCCTCAGACATCCACTTCGACCGTGTCGCCGTGCAGCTCCATCAGCTCGCGCCGCGACTGCGCCTCGCCCTTGCCCATCAGCTTGGACAGCGCCACCGCGGTGGCCTCGAAGCCGCGGCCGTCCCAGCTCACCGGCAGCAGGCGGCGCGTCTCGGGGTTCAGCGTGGTCTCCCACAGCTGCTCGGCGTTCATCTCGCCCAGGCCCTTGAAGCGGCTGATGGTCCAGCTGCCCTCGCGCGCGCCTTCCTTGCGCAGCTTGTCGAGAGTCGCTTCCAGTTCGCCCTCGTCCAGCGCGTAGAGCTTGGCCGCGGGCCGCTTGCCGCGCGCCGGCGCGTCGATGCGGAAGAGCGGCGGCCGGGCGATGTGCACATGCCCGCGCTGCACGAGCTTCGGGAAGTGGCGGAAGAAGAGCGTCAGCAGCAGCACCTGGATGTGCGAGCCGTCGACGTCGGCGTCGGACAGGATGCAGACCTTGCCGTAGCGCAGGCCGCTGAAGTCGGGCTCGTCATTCGGGCCGTGCGGGTCCACGCCCACGGCCACCGCGATGTCGTGGATCTCGGTGTTGGCGAACAGGCGGTCGCGGTCCACCTCCCAGGTGTTGAGCACCTTGCCGCGCAGCGGCAGCACGGCCTGGGTCTCCTTGTCGCGGCCCATCTTGGCGCTGCCGCCGGCGCTGTCGCCCTCCACCAGGAAGACCTCGTTGAGGTTGATGTCGCGGCTCTCGCAGTCGGTGAGCTTGCCCGGCAGCACGGCCACGCCCGAGCCCTTGCGCTTTTCCACCTTCTGCGCCGCGCGCTGGCGCGTCTGCGCCTGGCGGATCACGAGGTCGGCGAGCTTCTTGCCCCACTCCACATGCTGGTTGAGCCACAGCTCCAGCGCCGGCTTGACGTAGGCAGAGACCAGGCGCAGCGCGTCGCGGCTGTTCAGCCGCTCCTTGATCTGGCCCTGGAACTGCGGGTCCAGCACCTTGGCCGAGAGCACGAAGCTGGCGCGCGAGAACACGTCCTCCGGCATCAGCTTGACGCCCTTGGGCAGCAGGGCGTGCATCTCGATGAAGCCCTTGATGGCACCGAACAGGCCGTCCTTCAGCCCGCTCTCGTGCGTGCCGCCGGCCACCGTGGGGATGAGGTTGACGTAGCTCTCGCGCAGCAGCGTGCCCTCGTCGGTGAAGGCCAGGCACCAGGCCGCACCCTCGCCTTCGGCGAAGTTCTCGGTCTCGGCGGCGCCGGCGTATTGCGCGCCTTCGAACAGCGGGATCAGCGGGTCGGCCGGCAGGCTCTGCATCAGGTAGTCGCGCAGGCCGGCGGCGTAGGTCCACTCCTGGCGCTCGGGCTCCTTCTGTCCCTGCTTTTCGATCGTCAGGCTGACGGTGACACCGGGCATCAGCACGGCCTTGCTGCGCAGCAGGTGCACGAGCTCGGCTCGCGGCAGCTCGGCGCTCTCGAAGTACTTCGCATCGGGCCAGACGCGCACGCCGGTGCCGTGGCGGCGGTCCGACGAGACCGCCTTGCGCAGCGCGATCTTTTCCACCACGTCGCCACCGGCAAAGGCGATGGTGGCGACCTGCCCTTCGCGGTACGAGGCCACCTCCAGCCGCTTGGCCAGCGCGTTGGTCACGCTCACGCCCACGCCGTGCAGGCCGCCGGAGAAGCTGTAGGCGCCGCCGGCGCCCTTGTCGAACTTGCCGCCGGCGTGCAGCCGGGTGTAGACGATCTCCAGCACCGGCACCTTCTCTTCCGGGTGCAGGCCGAAGGGGATGCCGCGGCCGTCGTCGTCCACCGTGATGCTGCCGTCGGCGTGCAGCGTGACGGCGATGCGGCGGCCGAAGCCGGCCAGCGCCTCGTCGGCGGCGTTGTCGATCACCTCCTGCACGATGTGCAGCGGGTTGTCGGTGCGGGTGTACATCCCCGGCCGCTGCTTGACGGGCTCCAGGCCTTTCAGGACGCGGATCGAGGCTTCGGCGTAGGCGGCGGGGGACTTGGCGGTGGGCATGCCGGGGATTCTAGGAGCCGCCCTCCGGGGCGCCGCCGGCGCCGGCCCGCCTCAGCGCCTCGGCCCGCGTGCCGGCGCCCAGCTTGGCCAGCAGCGCCGTGACGTGGTGCTCCACGGTGCGCTCGCTGCGCGAGAGCTTCGCGGCGATCTCGCGGTTGGCCAGGCCCTGGGCGATGAAGCCCAGGATCTGCCGCTCGCGCGCGGTGAGCCCGAGCGGATCGTTGCGCGCGTGGCGGTTGGGCCCGCGCGGCAGTTCGCGCTGGCCGGCTGCCGCCAGGCGCGCTCGCCAGGCGCGCAGGCAGCCCTGGGCGCCGATCTCCGACAGCAGCGCCAGCCCCGCAGCCCCGGCCGGGCCGCCGGCGGCCACCAGCGCCAGCGCCTGCGCATGCCGGCAACCGAGCCGGCCCCAGGCTTCGGCGGCGGCCTCGGCCTCGCCCTGCAGTTCGAGCGCGCAGGGCGCCGGCAGCGTGGCAAGCCAGTCGGCCGGCACGACCGGCGGCGCCTGGCAGGCCATCTGCGCCGCGCGCCGGCTCCACACCAGCAGCTGGCCCCAGCGCCAGCGTTCGCCGCTGCGCTGCGCCAGCGGCAGCGCCTCGGCCAGCAGCGCCTGCATCGCGGCGGCGTCGCCCCACAGCCAGGCCGCTTCGGCCGCCGCCACCGCCTGCGGCGCGTACAGCGGGTCCAGCGCCATGCGGCCGCTGCCGTCCAGCTGCGCGCGCCAGTAGGCGGCCGTGGCCTCGGGCTCCAGGCCTTCGCGAAGGTCGAGCAGGGCCAGCAGGTGGCGGCTCTGGCGGTCCTGCACCGGCGCCAGGCCGGGCAGCTCGCGCACCTCGCGCAGCACCTGGCGCGCGGCGGCGAAGCGGCCCTGCTCCAGGTGCCCCCAGGCCGCGCGCAGGCGCAGCAGGCTGTCGACGAAGTCGAGGTCGCGTGCCTGCGCGAAGGCCAAACCGGCGGCGCAGGTGGCGTCCAACCGCGACCACTGCCGGTGCAGGCAGCTCATCGAGGCCAGGTTCGACCAGGCGCGCGAGGCGGCATGGGCGTCGTCGTGCGCCAGCGCCAGCGCCAGGCCTTCGTCGAGGTCGCGCCAGCCCTGCGCGCCGCCGTCCAGCGCCAGCTCGGCGAAACCGAGCGTCGCGAGCACGTGGGCGTAGGCGGGTCGCTGCTCGTGGCCCTCGAAGCCGGCCCGGGCCAGGCGGCCGTGGTGCAGCGCGGCGTGCGGGTCGTCCAGCACCCACAGCATGGCCATGATGTCGTGCGCCAGCGCCAGCTCCACGGCCACGCCCGCCGCCTGCAGGCGAACCAGCGCGCGCTGCGCGGCCTCGCGCCCCTCGGGCAGACGGCCGGCCTGCCAGTGCAGACGCGCCAGCTCGCGCAGCTGGCGGCCGATGGCCAGGTCGTCGCCGCCGGGCATCAGCAGCGCCAGCGCCGCCTCGCGGCTGGCCACGGCCTCGGGCAGGCGGTTGCACTCGCGCTGGGCGTCGGCCAGGCGGTCCAGCAGCGCGGCGCGCTCGGCCACGTCTTCGCCGGCTGCGTGCGCCACGGCCAGCGCGAGCAGGTCGGCGGCCTGGCGGTGCGCGCCGGCCTGCGCGGCCTCCCAGGCGGCCAGCGGCGCCAGGCGCGCCACGGCCGGCCACAGCTGCGCGCGTTCGGCATGGTGCACGCGGCGCGCGGGGCTGGCCTGCCGCAGGTCCAGCGCGTCGAACACGGCCACGTGCAGCGCCGTGCACTGCTCCTCGCTCAGTGAGGCCTCGTAGGCCTGGCGCGCGATGGCGTGGCGAAAGCGCCAGAAGGCGCCGTCGCGGTGCAGCAGCTGCGCCTGCGCGCACTCGTCCAGCGCGGCGCCGGCGTCCTCCAGCACGGCGCCGATCACCGCCTCCTCCAGCCCGGCCGGTGCCACGCTCACCAGCGCCAGCAGCTCGCGCGCCGGCGCGGGCAGCAGCGCGGCCCGCGCCAGCACCGCGTCGCGCACCGCGGCGGGCAGCGTGCCGGCCGGCGCGGCCAGCCACTCGCTGACGAAGAAGGGGTTGCCGCCGGTCGCCTCGAACAGGCCGCGTGCCGGCCGGCCCGCGTGCCGGGCCAGCTGCGCGACACCGCCGGCCGACAGCGGCTGCAGCGCCAGCCGCCGCGTGTGCGCCACCGGCAGCGCGCCCAGCAGCGCCTGCAGCGGATGTTCGCGCGCGGTGCCGGCACGGTGTGCCAGCGCCAGCACCGCCCGCACCGGCTCGATGCGCCGCGCGAGGTAGCGCAGCAGTTCCAGCGTGGCGCCGTCGGCCCATTGCAGGTCGTCGAAGACGAGCACGGTGGGCCGGGCGCGCTCGCGCAGCAGGCCCAGCAGGCCGGCCAGCAGGTCCAGGCCGCCGCGACCCGATCGCACCGCGTGGCCCAGGCCCGGCGGCAGCGCATCGAGCATGTCCGCCAGCGGCAGGTAGGGCGCGGGCGCGAGCAGCGGCTCGCAGGTGCCCCAGAGCCAGGCCACGTCGGCGGCGCTGCGTGCGCGCCAGGCGCGCAGCAGGCTGGTCTTGCCGACGCCGGGCTCGCCCGAGACCACCACCACGCTGCCTGCGGGCGCATCGCCGCGCGCCGCAGCCAAGGCGGCGTCGAGCTGCCCGAGCGGCTCGTCGCGCTCGACCAAGGGCCAGGACGGCGGCGGGGTATGGGGCGGCACGCCGCCGATATAGCCGAGGCGCCGGCGCTTGTCAGCCCCTCGGAGCGCGGAGGCCGGTCACGGCCTCAGCGGTAGCGTGCCATCGACAGGCCGCTCACGTCGATCTCGGGCTGGCGGCCCGAGACCATGTCGGCGATGACGCGCCCGGTGCCGCAGGCCATGGTCCAGCCCAGCGTGCCGTGGCCGGTGGCCAGCAGCAGGTTGCGCACCGGCGTCTCGCCGATGATGGGCGTGCCGTCGGGCGTCATCGGCCGCAGGCCGCACCAGAACTCGGCGCGCGAGACGTCGCCGCCGCGCGGGAAGAGGTCCGTCACGACGTGGTCCAGCGTCGCGCGGCGCGGCTCGCGCAGGTTCAGGCTGTAGCCGGCGAGTTCGGCCGTGCCGCCGACGCGGATGCGGTCGCCCAGCCGCGTCACGGCGACCTTGTGCGTCTCGTCCATGATGGTCGACTCCGGCGCGTACTGCGCATCGGTGATCGGCACCGTGATCGAGTAGCCCTTGACCGGGTAGACCGGGATGCGGATGCCCACCGGCTCGAGCATCTTCGGCGAGTAGCTGCCCAGGGCCAGCAGCACCCGGTCGGCGCGCAGCAGCCCGGCCTCGCCGGTGTGCACGCCGGTGACCGCCCCGCCGCCCACCTGCAGCGACTCGATGCGCGTGTTCCAGCGGAACTGCACGCCCAGGGCGGCGGCCATCTCGGCCAGGCGGTTCGTGAACTTGAAGCAGTCGCCGGTCTCGTCGCCCGGCAGGCGCAGCGCGCCGACGAACTTCTCCTGCACCAGCTTCAGCGCCGGCTCCACGCGGCAGAAGCCCTCGCGGTCGAGCACCTCGAAGGGCACGCCGTACTGCTTGAGCACATCCACGTCGCCGCCGATGCCGTCGAGCTGCTTGTGGGTGCGGAACAGCTGCAGCGTGCCCTGGGCGCGGTCGTCGTAGGCGATGCCCGTCTCCGCGCGCAGCGCCTTGAGCACGTCGCGGCTGTACTCGGCGATGGGCACCATGCGGCTCTTGTTCAGCGCGTAGGCCTTGGCGGTGCAATTGGCCAGCATCATCGCGCCCCAGCGCCACATCGCCGGGTCCAGCAGCGGCCAGATGACCAGCGGCGAGTGCTGCATCAGCATCCACTTGATGGCCTTGAGCGGCACGCCCGGCCCGGCCCAGGGCGCGCTGTAGCCGGGGCTGACCTCGCCGGCATTGGCGAAGCTGGTCTCCAGCGCCGGGCCGCTCTGGCGGTCGACCAGTTCGACCTCGTGCCCGGCCTTGGCCAGGAAATAGGCCGAAGCCACGCCGATCACGCCACCGCCGAGCACCAGGACCTTCATGCGCCGCCCCTCTTGAAGACCGCGCCACTGTACCGAGCGCGGGCCTGAAGAACTGGCGGCTTGCGGGCCATGAACGGCCCGCGGTGATACATCCGCAGCCGATTCGGGCGCGGAAGATTCAGCCGGCGCGGCGGCGCTGCAGACGAAGTGCGGTGGCGGCCAGGCCGAGCGCGGCCAGCAGTCCGGCCGGCGGCTCGGGCACCGGCGCGAGCGTGGCGCCCTGCAGCGTGAGCGTGGCGGTCCAGCTGTTGTCGACGTCGACGGCTCCGCCGCCAAAGGTGTAGGGCGAGCTCTCGAAGCGGTACAGGCCGGCCGCCAGGTTGCCGCTCATCGAGAAGCTGCGGTCGATCGTCGTCAGCGCGCCGACACCGATGACGGAGAACCAGCGCTGCGCCGGCACGTTCCACAGCTGCAGGTCGACGTAGCCGCCGCCGCTGGTGAGGCCGTCGAGCGTGTACGGCGTGCTCGCGTCGAGCGTGAAGTCCAGCAGCAGCGTGTTGGTGCTGCGGTGCAGTTCGCTTGCCGCGTCGCAGCCGGTGGCGGTGCTGCAGATCTCGCTGGTCTGCGAGATCGTCGCGTGGCCCGCGATGTTCAGCACCGCGTCGGCACCGAGCTGCTGCGCGCTGAAGCTCTGCGCCTGGTCCCAGGTTTCGGCCAGGAAACCCGTCCAGAACAGGTACTGGAGGACCTTGTAGTCGCTGCCCGCGATCGCCAGGTCCGGCTGCTCGAAGCCCGTCAGCACCGTGCCCTCCCAGGCGCCGCCGGGCACCGGCGCCGGCGCGCCGTCCTCGCCCTCGTCGCCGGAGATCGCGAAGCCGCCGAAGTAGTAGAGGTAGTTCACCGACTCGCGCGCCGTGAGCGAAGCGGTGGGCGCGGCCGTGGCAGGCCCTGCCGCGGCGGCCAGGCCTGCCAGGCCCGCCACGGCGGCAAGCGTGGCGATGGCGGTGATCGGGGTGGATGTCTTGTTCATGGTTCGAGCCTAGCGCCGCAGGCTGCGCCTGCCATCCGCCGCGGTACCCAGCTTTCGGGCGCGCCGTACCCATCTTTCATGCTCGGCCGAATCGGTCCGGCCCGGCGTCCTTCCGGCGCCGCCGCTACAGTCCCGGCCATGACCTCCACACCCGACGCCGCGGCACAGCGGCTCTCGATGACGCAGGTGCTGCTGTGCGGCGCCGCGATCGTCACGATCAGCATGGGCATCCGCCACGGCTTCGGGCTGTGGCTGCAACCGATCACGATGGACCGCGGCTGGACCCGCGAGACCTTCGCCTTCGCCCTCGCCGTGCAGAACCTCGCCTGGGGCGCGGCCGGCCCCTTCGCCGGCGCGCTGGCCGACCGCTTCGGCGCCTTCCGCGTGTTGCTCGTCGGCAGCCTGCTGTACGCGCTGGGCCTGGTGTGCATGGCCATCGCCAGCACCGGCGCCGGCTTCCTGGGCGGCGCGGGGCTGCTGCTGGGCTTTGCGCAGTCGGGCACCACCTACGCGATCGTCTACGGCGTGATCGGCCGCCAGGTCGCGCCGGAGAAGCGCAGCTGGGCGATGGGCGTGGCCGCGGCCGCGGGCTCCTTCGGCCAGTTCCTGATGGTGCCGGTGGAAAACAACCTCATCGGCAGCGTCGGCTGGCAGAACGCCCTGTTCGTGCTGGCCTGCGCGGCGCTGATGATCATGCCGCTGGCCCTCTTCCTGAAGGAGCCGCCGCAGCCGCCGGCCGCCGCCGGCCGCCAGAGCCTGGGCGCGGCGCTGCGCGAGGCTTTCGCCTACCCGAGCTTCCGGCTGCTGATGGCGGGCTACTTCGTCTGCGGCTTCCAGGTCGTGTTCATCGGCGTGCACATGCCCAGCTACCTGAAGGACCATGGCCTGGGGCCCGAGGTGGCGACCACGGCGCTGGCCCTGATCGGCCTGTTCAACGTCTTCGGCACCTACATCGCCGGTTCGCTGGGCGGCAGGCTGCCCAAGCGCCACATCCTGGCGGCGATCTACTTCGCGCGAGCCATCGCCATCGTCGTGTTCATCAACGTGCCGCTCACGCCGATGGGCGTCTACGTGTTCGCCAGCGTGATGGGTTTCCTGTGGCTGTCCACCGTACCGCCGACGAACGCCATCGTCGCGCAGATCTTCGGCGTGCAGTACATGTCGATGCTGGGCGGCTTCGTGTTCCTCAGCCACCAGGTGGGCTCGTTCATGGGCGTATGGCTGGGCGGCAAGCTCTACGACACGACCGGCAGCTACGACATCGTCTGGTGGATCGCCGCCGGCCTGGGCATCTTCGCCGGCCTCGTGAACCTGCCGGTGCGCGAAGGCGCCATCGCGCGGCCGGCGCTGAAGCCGGCCTGAGGCGATGGCGTCGAAGAAGGCGCGCCTGCTGGCCTGGGCCGCGGCCCTGGTGGTGCTGGCGGCCGTCTTCGCGGCCTACCTGAACCCGCACATGGTGGTGGACCTCGCCAACCGCGTGTGGGCCTGCTTCTGAACATGCTTCCGAACCACGCGCCGGCTGCGGCGCCATCGCCCTGGATCACGCGCTTCGTGCCGCTGCTGGTGAGGCCCGGCGGCACGGTGCTCGATGTCGCCTGCGGCAGCGGCCGCCACCTGCGCTGGCTCGCGGCGCAGGGCTACGCGGTGACCGGCGTCGACCGCGACGAGGCCGCCGTGGCGCCGCTGCACGAGATGGCCGAGATCGTCGTGGCCGACATCGAGGACGGCCCCTGGCCTTTCGCCGGCCGGCGCTTCGACGCGGTGATCGCGACGAACTACCTCTGGCGGCCTCTGTGGCCCGCGATGCTGGAGGCGCTGGCCGACGGCGGCGTATTCCTGCACGAGACCTTCGCCGCCGGCCACGAGCGCATCGGCCGGCCCTCGCGGCCGGAGTTCCTGCTGCGGCCGGGCGAACTGCTGCAGGCCTGCGCGGGCCTGCGCGTCGTCGCCTTCGAGGACGGCTTCGAGCCGGGGCGCTTCGTGCAGCGCATCGCGGCGGTCAAGGCGCCGCCGGGCGCGGCCGAGGCCCCCGCCTACCCGCTGGCGGCACCGGGGGAAAGCCCGGCAGGGCCCGCCCGCTAAAATCCGCAGATTCCCTTCCCAACGGGCCTCCCGCGGCCCCGCACCGCATGAACCCCATCCAAGGCAGCATCGTCGCGCTGGTGACGCCGATGCACGAGGACGGCCGCATCGACGAGCCCGCGCTGCGTCGGCTGATCGACTGGCACATCGCCGAGGGCACCGACTGCATCGGTGTCGTGGGCACCACGGGCGAATCGCCCACGGTGTCGATGGAGGAGAACTGCAAGGTCATTGAGATCGCCGTGCAGCACGCCGCCGGGCGCGTGCCGATCATGGCCGGCACCGGCGCCAACTCCACGGCCGAGGCGATCGAGCTGACGCGCTACGCGAAGAAGGTGGGCGCCGACTGCCACCTGTCGGTCGTGCCCTACTACAACCGGCCCTCGCAGGAAGGCATCTACCAGCACTTCAAGGCCATCGCCGAGGCGGTGGACCTGCCGATGGTGCTGTACAACGTGCCCGGCCGCACGGTCGCGGACCTGCTGCCCGAGACCACGCTGCGCCTGGCTCAGGTGCCGGGCGTGATCGGCATCAAGGAGGCCACCGGCAACATCGAGCGCGCGGCCTTCCTCATCAAGCACAAGCCCGCCGGCTTCGCGCTCTACTCCGGCGACGACGGCACCGCCGTGGCGCTGATGCTGCTGGGCGGCCAGGGCAACGTGAGCGTCACGGCCAACGTCGCGCCGCGGCTGATGCACGAGCTGTGCATGGCCGCGATCGAAGGCGATGCGCGCCGCGCCGCGGCCATCCACCTGAAGCTGCTGCCGTTGCACAAGCAGCTGTTCTGCGAGCCCAGCCCGGCGCCGACGAAGTGGGCGCTGTCGCAGCTGGGCCGCTGCAGCCCGCACGTGCGCCTGCCCATCGTGCCGCTGACGGCTGCCGGCCAGGCCGCCGTGGGCCAGGCGATGCGCGAATCCGGCCTGCTGGCCCCCTGAGATCGACGAAGGCGGGCGCCGCGCGAGCGGCCCCGCGGAGACCCCGAACGTGACACGATTCCCCGCCCACCTGCGCCGCCCCGGCACCCTGGCGCTGGCCGCGACGCTGGCCCTTGCCACCACCGGCTGCGGCACCATCGGCGAGATCTTCTCCGGCGACAAGGTGGACTACCGCAACTCGCAGGTGAAGTCGCAGCCGCTGGAAGTGCCGCCCGACCTCTCGCAACTGGCGCGCGAGTCGCGCTACCAGCCGCAGGGTGGCGTCGTCAGCGCCGCCGCGGCAGCCGGCACGCCCTCGCCCGCGGCCGTGGCCGGCGGCGCGCCGGTGGCCGGCGCGCAGACGGTGGCGCTCAACAGCCTGGGCGCGATGCGCGTGGAGCGCGATGGCCAGATGCGCTGGCTCGTGGTGCCGCTGACGCCCGAGCAGCTGTGGCCGCAGCTGCGCAGCTTCTGGCAGGACCGCGGCTTCACGCTCACCGAGGACAACGCCACCGCCGGCGTGATGGAGACCAACTGGTCGGAGAACCGCGCCAAGGTCAACGCCGAGGCGGCGCGCAACTTCATCGGCCGCATGCTCAACAGCGTCTACGACAGCGGCGAGCGCGACCGCTACCGCACGCGCGTGGAGCGCAACGCCGCCGGCGGCAGCGAGGTCTACATCAGCCACCGCGGCCTCGAGGAGGTCTACGCCAACGGCATGCGCGACAGCACCGTCTGGCGCGCCCGCCCGGGCGACCCGCAGCTCGAGGCCGAGTTCCTGACGCGGCTGATGGTCTCGCTCGGCGCGAAGGACGAGCCCGCGCGTGCCGCCGTCGTGGCCGCCGCGCCGGCGCCGGCGCCCGTTGCGGCCCCGGGCACCAAGCCGGCAGCAGCCGCCGCCGCGGCGGCCGTGCCGACCGGCCTGACCTCGATCACGATCGCCGAACCCTTCGACCGCGCCTGGCGCCGCGTCGGCCTCGCGCTGGACCGCACCGGCTTCACGGTCGAGGACCGCGACCGCGCCGCCGGCCTGTACTACGTGCGCTACGTCGACCCGAAGAACGCCGGCAAGGAAGAGCCCGGCTGGTGGGCGCGCCTGTGGGGCGACAAGAGCAACCCGCAGGAAGCGCTGCGCTACCGCGTGCTCGTGAAGACCGCCGAGCAGAAGACGACGGTGTCGATCCAGAACTCCGGCGGCGCGGCCGAGACGGGCGACAACGCGCAGCGCATCCTCGGCCTGCTATCTAACGAATTGAAGTGAGCCCCCAAGCTCGCTAGCGCTCGCTACCCCCCGAGGGGGCCGTCCGCCGACGGACCGGCAGAGCCGGATCCGTGGCGGAAAGCTTGGTCGAAAACCTTCAGCGCTGCTCGATCGGCTTGACCTGCCGCGCCGGCGAGCCGACGAAGAGCTGGCGCGGGCGGCCGATCTTGTACTCGGGGTCGCCGATCATCTCGTTGAGCTGGGCGATCCAGCCCACCGTGCGCGCGAGCGCAAAGATCGCGGTGAACAGGCTCACCGGGATGCCCAGGGCGCTCTGCACGATGCCGGAGTAGAAGTCGACGTTCGGGTAGAGCTTGCGGCTGACGAAGTAGTCGTCCTCCAGCGCGATCTTCTCCAGCGCCATCGCCAGCTTGAACAGCGGGTCGTCGTGCAGGCCGGTGGCGCCCAGCACCTCGTGGCAGGTCTCGCGCATCAGCTTGGCGCGCGGGTCGTAGTTCTTGTAGACCCGGTGGCCGAAGCCCATCAGCTTGACGTTCGAGTTCTTGTCCTTGACCTTCTTGATGAACTCGCCGATCTTCTCCACGCCGCCGTCGCGCTGGATGTCCTTGAGCATGTTCAGCGCCGCCTCGTTGGCGCCGCCGTGCGCCGGGCCCCACAGGCAGGCCACGCCCGCGGCGATGGCCGCGAACGGGTTGGTGCCGGAGCTGCCGCACAGGCGCACGGTGGAGGTGCTGGCGTTCTGCTCGTGGTCGGCGTGCAGGATGAAGATGCGGTCGATCGCGCGCACCAGCACGTCGTTCGGCTCGTAGTCCTCGCAGGGCGTGGCGAACATCATGCGCATGAAGTTCGCCGAGTACGACAGCGCGTTCTTCGGGTAGATGTAGGGCTGGCCGACGCCGTACTTGTAGGCCATGGCCACCAGCGTGGGCATCTTGGCGATCAGGCGGATCGCCGCCACGTCGCGGTGCTGCGGGTTGTTGATGTCGGTGCTGTCGTGATAGAAGGCCGACAGCGCGCCCACCAGGCCCGTCATCACCGCCATCGGGTGGGCGTCACGGCGGAAGCCGCGCAGGAAGAACTGCATCTGCTCGTTGACCATCGTGTGGTTGGTCACGAGCTTCACGAAGTCGGTCTTCTGCTGCACGTTGGGCAGCTCGCCCTTCAGCAGCAGGTAGCAGGTCTCGAGGAAGTCGCAGTTCGTCGCGAGCTGCTCGATCGGGTAGCCGCGGTACAGCAGCTCGCCCTTGTCGCCGTCGATGTAGGTGATCGTGCTGTTGCACGAGGCCGTCGACAGGAAGCCCGGGTCGTAGGTGAACTTGCCGGTCTGCGCGTAGAGCTTGCGGATGTCGATGACGTCCGGCCCGATGCTGCCCTTGTAGATGGGCAGGTCCATGCTCGGGCTGCCGTCCGAAAACGACAGTGTGGCTTTGACTTCGGAGGGGGTCATGGCAGATGGCCTTTCTGGGTGTCGTTCAGTTCGGGCGGGTGCGCAGTTGCGCGAGCACCTCGTGCACTTCGGGGCGGTCGAGCCCGGGCTCCTCCAGCGCCGCGGGCTCCTTGCGGGCCAGCAGCAGGTCGAGCAGGTCGTTGTCCGACAGGTCCATCAGGGCGAGCAGCCCCTCGGCCTGTCTTGTCGTGATCGTCTCCTCGTGGCGACGGAAGAAGCGCTCGATCAGCAGGTCGTTCTCCAGCAGGCCGCGGCGGCAGCGCCACTTCAGCTTGCTGAGTTCACGATCGCCGAGCTTCATGTCTTCACACCGCGCGCCTGACCATCAATTCCTTGATCTTGCCGATCGCCTTCGTCGGGTTCAGGCCCTTGGGGCAGACGTCGACGCAGTTCATGATCGTGTGGCAGCGGAAGAGCCGGTACGGGTCTTCCAGGTTGTCCAGGCGCTCGCCGGTGGACTGGTCCCGGCTGTCGGCGATGAAGCGGTAGGCCTGCAGCAGGCCGGCCGGGCCGACGAACTTGTCCGGGTTCCACCAGAAGCTCGGGCAGCTGGTGCTGCAGCTGGCGCACAGGATGCACTCGTACAGGCCGTTGAGCTCATCGCGCTCCTCGGGCGACTGCAGCCGCTCCTTCTCGGGCGGCGGCGTGTCGTTGACGAGGTAGGGCTTGATCGAGTGGTACTGCTTGAAGAACAGCGTCATGTCCACGATCAGGTCGCGGATCACGGGCAGACCGGGCAGCGGCTTGAGAACGATGGTGCCCGGCAGCGTGCGCATGTTGGTCAGGCACGCGAGGCCGTTCTTGCCATTGATGTTCATCGCGTCCGAACCGCAGACGCCTTCGCGGCAGGAGCGGCGGAAGCTGAGCGTCGGGTCGACCTTCTTCAGCTTCATCAGCGCGTCGAGCAGCATGCGCTCGTTGCCGTCGAGCTCCACCTGCAGCGTCTGCATGCGGGGCTTCTCGTCGGTGTCCGGGTCGTAGCGGTAGATCTGGAAGGTGCGAAGAGTCATGGGCTGTGCGCCTTAGATCAAGCTTGCCGCCACGGAACCGGCTTTGCCGGGCCGTTGGCGGGCGGCCCCCTCGGGGGGTAGCGAGCGATAGCGAGCTTGGGGGCTCATGTTCAGAAGGTGCGGACCTTCGGGGGGACCGATTCCACGGTCAGCGGCTTCAGCTGCACCGGCTTGTAGTCGAGGCGGTTGCCCTCGGAGTACCACAGCGTGTGCTTGAGCCACTGCTCGTCGTTGCGGCCGTTCGGGTGCGCGGGCGTGTCGCCGTAGTCGTTGACGGTGTGCGCGCCGCGGCTTTCCTTGCGCGCGGCGGCCGAGACCATCGTCGCTTGCGCGCTCTCGATCAGGTTGTCGACTTCCAGCGCCTCGATGCGGGCGGTGTTGAAGACCTTGCTCTTGTCCTTCAGGCCGATGGCCTTCACTCGCTCGGCGATGGCCGCGACCTTCACCACGCCTTCGTCCATGCTGGCCTGGGTGCGGAACACGCCGGCGTGCTGCTGCATCGCCGCGCGCAGGTCGTTGGCCACGTCCTGCGCGTACTCGCCGCTGGTGTTGGCGTCCAGCCGCGCCAGGCGCGCCAGCGTCGCGTCGGCCGCGTCGGCCGGCAGCGGCTTGTGCGACTTGTCGATCGACTTGAACGCGTCGACGATGTGGTTGCCCGCGGCGCGGCCGAAGACCAGCAGGTCGAGCAGCGAGTTCGTGCCCAGGCGGTTGGCGCCATGCACGCTGACGCAGGAACATTCGCCCACGGCATACAGCCCGTTGATGACCTCGTTCGGGTTGCCGTTCTTCGGTGCGACGACCTGGCCGTTGACGTTCGTCGGGATCCCGCCCATCTGGTAGTGGATGGTGGGCACCACGGGGATCGGCTCCTTCGTGATGTCGACGTTGGCGAAGTTGTGGCCGATCTCGAACACGCTGGGCAGGCGCTTGAGGATGGTCTCGGCGCCCAGGTGCGTCATGTCGAGGTGGATGTAGTCCTTGTTCGGACCGCAGCCGCGCCCTTCCTTGATCTCCTGGTCCATGCAGCGCGAAACGAAGTCGCGCGGCGCGAGGTCCTTCAGCGTGGGCGCGTAGCGCTCCATGAAGCGTTCGCCGCTGGCGTTGCGCAGGATGGCGCCCTCGCCACGGCAGCCTTCGGTCAGCAACACGCCCGCACCGGCCACGCCGGTGGGGTGGAACTGCCAGAACTCCATGTCCTCCAGCGGGATGCCGGCGCGCGCCGCCATGCCCAGGCCGTCGCCGGTGTTGATGAAGGCGTTGGTGCTGGCGGCGAAGATGCGGCCCGCGCCGCCGGTGGCGAAGAGGGTGACCTTGGCCTGCAGCACGTGGATCTCGCCGGTCTCCATCTCCAGCGCGGTGACGCCGAGCACGTCGCCCGAGGCATCGCGGATGATGTCCAGCGCCATCCACTCGACGAAGAAGTTGGTGCGCGCCTTCACGTTCTGCTGGTACAGCGTGTGCAGCATCGCGTGGCCGGTGCGGTCGGCCGCGGCGCAGGCGCGCTGCACCGGCTTCTCGCCGTAGTTCGCGGTGTGGCCGCCGAAGGGACGCTGGTAGATCGTGCCGTCGGGGTTGCGGTCGAAGGGCATCCCGAAGTGCTCGAGCTCGTAGACGACCTTGGGCGCCTCGCGGCACATGAACTCGATCGCGTCCTGGTCGCCGAGCCAGTCGGAGCCCTTGACGGTGTCGTAGAAGTGGTAGTGCCAGTTGTCCTCGGCCATGTTGCCGAGCGAGGCGCCGATGCCGCCCTGCGCCGCCACGGTGTGCGAGCGCGTCGGGAACACCTTGGTCAGCACGGCCACGTTCAGGCCGGCGAGCGACAGCTGCAGCGAGGCACGCATGCCGGAGCCACCGGCCCCGACGATGACGACGTCGAACTTGCGCTTGGGAAGGTCAGCGAGAGCCACGGTTCAAAGCCTCCAGAGCACTTGAATGGCCCAGCCCATGCAGCCGACCAGCCAGACGATGGACAGCACCTGCAGCGCCAGGCGCAGGCCCACGGGCTTCACGTAGTCCATCCAGATGTCGCGCACGCCGACCCAGGCATGCCAGCCCAGCGCGACGAAGATGGTGAAGGTGAAGACCTTCATCCACTGCGCGGAGAAGATCGCGGCCCAGCGGTCGTAGCCGAGCGGCCCGCCGAAGAGCAGCTGCACCAGCAGCACGACCGTGAAGAGCGCCATCAGCGTGGCGGTGACGCGCTGGCTGAGCCAGTCGCGCATGCCGTAGTGCGCGCCGACGACGACGCGCTTGGATCCGTAGTTCACCGACATGGGGTGCTCGCCTCGCGGTTTCAGTACAGGCCGAAGAGCTTGGCGGCCAGCGCCACCGTCAGCAGCAGGCTCACGGCCATCGTCAGCACGGCCGAGGAATGGCCCTGCTGCTTGGTGACGCTGTGCGTGGCGTCCATCCACAGGTGGCGCACGCCGGCGATGAAGTGGTGCAGGTAGGACCAGATCAGCGCCAGCGCCACAAGCTTGATGAACCAGCCCGGCAGGAAGCCGATGCCGGCGACGAAGGCGCTGGTGAAGCGCTCGTAGCTGATCTCGGAGGTGACGCTGACGTCGAAGAGCCAGATGATGAACGGCAGCAGCACGAACATCAGCATGCCGCTCACGCGGTGCAGGATCGACACGACGCCGGCCAGCGGCAGCCGGTACTTCACCGCGTCGACCAGACGCATCGTGCCGGGTCTTGTTCTCGTCATCTCGGGCATGGCAGTCTTCTTCGTCGTGGTGCGGGTAAACCAGTGGAGTTTATTGCAACGCAGCAGTCTTACGTGGAACTGGAGTCCTGCCGCGCCGAGGGTCAGTTCAGCTCGTTGCGGTAGTGGTGGGCGCTGGTCTCGTACAGGCCGCGCCGCCACTCGACCGGCCGGTCGCCGTAGGTGAACGACAGCCGCTCCACCGACAACAGCGGCGCGCCTTCGGCCACGCCCAGCAGCGCGGCCTCGTCGGCGCCGGCAGGCACGGCGCGCAGCCGCTCCTCGGCGCGGATCATGTGCACCGCGAACTCGGCCTCGAACAGGCGGTACATCGGCCCGCGCCAGCTCTGCAGCCGCTCGGCGCTCAGGCCCTTGAAGAGGGTGCCCGGCAGCCAGAGGTCGTCCAGCACCACGGGCCGCGGCGCGTCGTCGGCGGGGCCGGTGGGCGCCAGCAGCAGGCGCCGCACCTGCACCGCCGCTTCGCCGGACTTCAGCGTCAGCGCCCGTGCCACCTCGGTGGGCGCGCGCATGCGGCGGCAGTCCAGCAGCCTGCGCTGCAAAGCCGGCGCGCTGCCGTCGTCGGGCTTCAGGCGCAGGAAGCGGTACTGCGTCTCCTGCTCGGCATGGGTGGCCACGAAGGTGCCCTTGCCCTGGCGGCGCACGAGCATGTTCTCGGTGGCCATCTCGTCGATGGCCTTGCGCACCGTGCCCTGGCTCACGCCGAAGCGCGCCGCCAGCTCGATCTCGCTCGGGATGGCCTGCCCCGGCAGCCACTCGCCGGCCTGCAGGCTCTTGAGCAGCAGCGACTTGATCTGCTGGTACAGCGGGCTGAAGGCAGGCGCTGCCGGCAGGGGCAAGGTGGAGTCGGCGGCGGCGGGCATGACCGCGTATTGTGCGCCGAAGTCTTACATAAGACATAAGAGTTCAGTCAGGCTCCGATGACTAGAATCGAAGGCTCGCCCGACGCGGGCACCCGACTACGTTCCTCCCCCTCCGTTCCCCCTCTCTCCAGGAGCCCACCATGTCCAAGAAGCCCGTCCGCGTGGCCGTCACCGGCGCCGCCGGCCAGATCGGCTATGCCCTGCTGTTCCGCATCGCCAGCGGGGAGATGCTCGGCAAGGACCAGCCGGTGATCCTGCAACTGCTCGAAGTCCCGGTCGAAGGCCCGCAGAAGGCGCTGCAGGGCGTGATGATGGAGCTGGAAGACTGCGCCTTCCCGCTGCTGGCCGGCATGGAAGCCCATGGCGACCCGATGACCGCCTTCAAGGGCACCGACTACGCGCTGCTCGTCGGCGCCCGCCCGCGCGGCCCCGGCATGGAGCGCGCCGATCTGCTGGCCGCCAACGCCCAGATCTTCACCGCCCAGGGCAAGGCGCTGGACGCCGTGGCCAGCCGCGACGTGAAGGTGCTGGTCGTCGGCAACCCGGCCAACACCAACGCCTACATCGCGATGAAGAGCGCGCCGAGCCTGAAGCGCGAGAACTTCACAGCCATGCTTCGCCTGGACCACAACCGCGCGCTAAGCCAGATCGCCGCGAAGACCGGCAAGCCGGTGTCTTCGATCCGCAAGCTGGCCGTCTGGGGCAACCACAGCCCCACGATGTACGCCGACTACCGCTTCGCCACCATCGACGGCGCCAGCGTGAAGGACGTGATCAACGACCACGCCTGGAACAAGGACGTGTTCCTGCCGACGGTCGGCAAGCGCGGCGCGGCGATCATCGCGGCCCGTGGCGTCTCCTCGGCCGCTTCCGCCGCCAACGCCGCCATCGACCACATGCGCGACTGGGCCCTGGGCACCGGCGGCGAATGGGTGACGATGGGCGTGCCCAGCAACGGCGAATACGGCATCCCGAAGGACGTGATGTTCGGCTACCCGGTCACCTGCGAAGGCGGCCAGTACAAGATCGTCGAAGGCCTGCCGATCGACGAGTTCAGCCAGGGCTGCATCGACAAGACCCTGGCCGAGCTGACCGGCGAGCAGGACGGCGTCAAGCACCTGCTGTGACCCATCCCCGCGCGGTGCTCTTCGGCGCCGGCGAGTCGCTGCCGGCGCTGCCGGTGTGCGACCACTACGCCGGTGTCGAGCCGCGCATGACGAAGAGCCTGCAACTGCAGGCCGAGCTGGGGCCCGTCTTCGACGTCACGCTCGACAACGAGGACGGCGCGCCGGTGGGCGGCGAGATCGACCAGGCGCACCTGATCGTCTCGCTGCTGAACGGCCCGGACAACCGTTTTGGTCGTGTCGGCGTGCGGCTGCTGCCGGTGGAGCACCCGCGCTTCGGCGATGTCGCTTCGATCGTGCTGAAGAGCGCGAAGCCGGCGGCGTATCTGATGCTGCCGAAGCCCGAGCGGCTTGACGATGTGCAGCGCGCGGCAGAGGCCATCGATGCGACGGGCGGCGCGGCGATCCCGCTGCACGCACTGATCGAGACCCACGGCGCACTGCGCGACGTGTTCGCCATCGCCGCGCACCCGCGCATCGAGTCGCTGTCCTTCGGGCTGATGGACTTCGTCTCGGCCCACCGCGGCGCGATCCCGCAGTCGGCGATGGGTGTCGCCGGCCAGTTCGAGCACCCGCTCGTGCTGCGCGCCAAGCTGGAGATCGCCGCCGCCTGCCACGCCGCCGGCAAGACGCCTTCGCACAGCGTCGTGACCGAGTTCAAGGACGCCAAGTCGCTGCATGCCGCCGCCGAGACCGCCTGCCGGCGCCTGGGCTACACGCGCATGTGGAGCATCCACCCGGCGCAGGTGCGCACCATCGTCGCCGCCTTCTCGCCGACGGCGGCCGAGGTGGAGCAGGCGGTGGAGATCATCGTCGCCGCGCAGGCCGCCGGCTGGGCGCCGATCCAGCACAACCACCAGCTGCACGACCGCGCCAGCTACCGCTATTTCTGGCACGTGATCGAGCGCGCGCACCGCAGCGCGCCCACGCAGGCGATTCCCGCCGAGCTGCGCGCGGCCTGGTTCGGCTGAGCGGTCTTCGGAACTGGGTAAGCTGCGGGGCTTCGCTGCCGCTCCGTCCGCCATGAAGAGAATTTCCGCGCTGCTCCTGGCGCTGGCCCTGCTCGCACCTGCCGCCTGGGCGCAGACGCTGAAGCTGCGCATCCTGGAGACCACCGATCTCCACATGAACCTCGTCGCCTGGGACTATTACCAGGACAAGCCGGCCGAGGACTTCGGCCTGGACCGCACCGCCACGCTGATCAAGGCAGCGCGCGCCGAGGCGCCGAACACGCTGCTGTTCGACAACGGCGACCTGCTGCAGGGCAGCCCGCTGGGCGATACCGTCGCGCGCCAGAAGGCGTTCCCGAAAGGCTGGGTGCACCCGGCCTACCGCGTGATGAACGCGCTGAAGTACGACGCGGCCAACATCGGCAACCACGACTTCAACTTCGGCCTGCCCTTCCTGAAGCAGGCCATGCCGGGCGCGAGCTTCCCGATCGTCAACGCGAACATCGTGCTGGACGAAGGCGGCAGCGGAAAGGCCGGCACCGGCGCGAAGAACGCGTTCACCCCGGCCGTGATCCTCGAACGCCGCTTCACCGACGAAGCCGGCCAGCCGCAGACGATCCGCATCGGCGTGCTGGGCCTGGTGCCGCCGCAGGTGATGCAGTGGGACCGCCAGAACCTGCTGGGCCGCGTCGCCGCGCTCGACATGCCGGAGACCGCGCGCCAGTGGGTGCCGAAGCTGAAGGCCGACGGCGCCGACGTGGTCGTCGTCATCGCGCACTCGGGCTTCGAGCGCGGCGAGACCGTGTTCTTCGCCGAGAACGCCGTGGCGCGGCTGGCCGAAGTGCCGGGCGTCGACGCCGTCCTCTTCGGCCACTCGCACGGCGAGTTCCCGGGCCGCTTCTTCTCCAGCCACCCGAAGGTGAACCTCTCGGCCGGCACGATCAACGGCGTGCCCGCGACGATGCCCGGCTTCTGGGGCAGCCACCTGGGCGTCATCGACCTGACGCTCGAAAAGCACGGCAAGTCCTGGCAGCGCAAGGATGCACGCGCGGAGCTGCGCCCGGTCTACGACCGCACGGCGCGCAAGCCGCTGGCCGCGCCCGATCCGGCCGTGGGTGCGCTGGTGCGCGAGGAGCACGAGGCCACGCTCGCGGCGATGCGCGCCGAGGTGGCGCGCACCGAGACGCCGATCACGAGCTACTTCGCGCTGGTGGCCGACGACCCGAGCGTGCAGCTCGTCTCCAACGCCCAGCTGCTCTACGCCCGCGAGGCGCTCGCCGGCACGCCGCATGCGGCGCTGCCGCTGCTGTCGGCCGCCGCGCCCTTCAAGACCGGCGGCCGCGGCGGCGCGAACTACTACACCGACATCCCCGCCGGCCCGATCGCGCTGCGCAACGTGGCCGATCTCTACGTCTACCCGAACACGGTGAAGATCGTGAAGATCACCGGCGCGATGGTGCGCGAGTGGCTGGAGTTCGCCGCCGGCGCCTTCAACCGCATCGACCCGGCCGGCCCGCCGGAGCAGCAGCTGGTCAACCTCGGCTTCCCCGGCTTCAACTTCGACACGCTGGACGGCGTGAGCTACCGCATCGACGTGACCCAGCCCGCGCGCTACGAGCGCGGCGGCAAGCTCGTCGCGCCCGAGGCGCACCGCATCCGCGAGCTGCAGTGGATGGGCAAGCCGCTGGACGACGCCGCCTTCTTCGCCGTGGTGACGAACAACTACCGCGCGTCCGGCGGCGGCAACTTCCCCGGCCTGGACGGCAGCCAGGTGATCCTGGACGCGCCCGACGAGAACCGCCAGGTGCTGCTGCGCTACCTGCAGTCGCGCAAGGTCGTGGACCCGGCGGCCGACGGCAACTGGCAGATCCAGCCGGTGCCCGGCGTGAAGCTGCTGTTCACCGCGGGCAGCGGCGCCATCGCGCAGCTGCCGCGCACGCCGCAGGTCCGGCTCGAGAAGGACCACGGCGACGGCACCGCCCTCTTCAGCCTGCAACCCTGAACCGATGAACGCGCCGGCGCGCCGCTCACGCGGCTTCGTCATCCTGGGCTTCATCCTGATGGGCCTGCTGGCGCTGGTGCTGGCGGTGCTGCTGCTGGCCGGCATCGCCGCGGCCTGGTACTGGAACGAGCTGCCGCCGCTGGACAAGGCGGTGGACTACCGCCCGCAGCAGCACCTGCAGGTGCTGACGGCCGATGGCGTGGACGTGGCGCAGTTCGGCACCGAGCGGCGCATCTTCGTGCCCATCGCGCAGATTCCCAAGCGCGTCTCCGGCGCACTCGTGGCCGTGGAAGACCACGGCTTCTACGAACATGGCGCCATCAGCTGGCGTGGCCTGGCGCGCGCGGTGGTGGCCAACCTCACGCCGGGCGCGCACTCGCAGGGCGCCAGCACGATCACGCAGCAGGTGGCGCGCACCTTCTTCCTGTCCACGCGCCGCACCGCCGAGCGCAAGATCAAGGAGGCGCTGCTGGCCTGGCAGCTCGAGCGCCAGCTGAGCAAAGACCAGATCCTCGAGCTGTACCTGAACCAGGTCTACATGGGCCAGCGCGCCTACGGCTTCGCGGCCGCGGCGAAGGTCTACTTCGGCAAGACGCTGGACCAGCTCTCGATCGCCGAGGCGGCGATGGTCGCGGGCCTGCCGAACAACCCCATATTCGCCAACCCGGTGGCCAGCATGCCGGCGGCGACCAAGCGCCAGCGCTGGGTGCTGCTGCGCATGCTGAAGACCGGCGCCATCACGCAGGCCGAGTACGAGCAGGCACTGGCCGAGAAGCTGCAGCTGCGCCGGCCGAGCTTCGTCGACGTGAACGCGCAGCACGTGGCCGAGATGGCGCGGCGCGCCGTCGTCGAGCGCCTGGGCGACAAGGCCTACACCGAGGGCATCCGCGTCATCACCAGCCTGCGCTCGGAGGACCAGCGCACCGCCCACGCCGCGCTGCGCCGCGCGCTGATGGCGCACGAGCGCAAGCAGGCCTGGCGCGGCCCTGAAGACCAGAACAACCTGCCCGAGGACCCGGCGCAGGCCGAGCGTGCCGCCGCGCAGGCGCTGAAGGAACTGCGCGACGACGACGACCTGCGGCTGGCCATCGTGATGAGCGCCAGCCCGCGCGAGGTGGCGCTGCGCCTGGCCGGCGGCGAGAACGTGCTGCTCAAGGGCGAGCCGCTGAAGTGGGTGCAGGCCGCGCTGCAGCCCGGCGCGCCGGACCGGCTGGCGATCCGCCGTGGCTCGATCCTGCGGCTCGTGCAGCAACCGGGAAAGAGCGGCGCGGCCGAATGGTCCATCGCGCAATGGCCCGAGGCCGAGGCCGCCTTCGTCGCGATGGACCCGGCCACCGGCCGCATCCGCGCGCTGGTGGGCGGCTTCGACTTCAACGAGCGCCAGTTCAACCACGCCACCTCGGCCGCGCGCCAGCCCGGCAGCAGCTTCAAGCCCTTCCTCTACTCCGCCGCGCTGGAGCATGGCGTGATGCCCGAGACGCTGGTGGACGACGCGCCGCTGTCGGACGAAGACGCCGGCCCCACGCACTGGGACCCGAAGAACAGCGACGGCCGCTTCGACGGCGAGATCAGCATGCGCGAGGGCCTGGTGCGCAGCAAGAACCTCGTGAGCATCCGGCTGCTCAAGCAGATCGGCCTGGCCGACGCGCGCGAGTGGATCTCGCGCTTCGGCTTCGACATGGGCAAGCAGCCCGAGAACCTCACGCTGGCCCTGGGCACCGGCAGCGTCACGCCGCTGCAGATGACGCAGGCCTACGCGGTGCTGGCCAACGGCGGCTACCGCGTCGCGCCGGTGCTGATCGAGCGCATCGTCTCGGCCTCGGGCCAGGTGCTGTATGAGGCACCGCCGCCAGTGCCGCTCACGGAGGAGCAGCGCGTGGTGCCGGCGCGCAACGTCTTCATGGTCAGCTCGCTGCTGGCCGACGTGACCAGGCGCGGCACCGCGGCGCGCGCGCAGGCCACGCTGAAGCGGCCCGACCTCTACGGCAAGACCGGCACCACCAACGACGCCGTCGACGCCTGGTTCGCCGGCTTCGCGCCGGGCATCGTCGCGGTGGGCTGGATGGGCTATGACGACCCAGCCAGCCTGGGCGAAGGCGAATCAGGCGGCGGCCTGGCGTTGCCGATCTGGATCGACACGATGAGCCGCGCGCTGCGCGGCGTGCCGGTGGTGCCGCTGGTGCCACCGGAAGGCGTGGTGCCGGTGAACGGCGACTGGCGCTACGCCGAGTACGCCCAAGGCGGCTTCGTCACGCGCGTGGGCGCGCCGCCGGCCGCGGCAGCGGCGGCATCGGCCGCGGCTTCCGAGCCGGCGCGCTGAAGCGAGCGACGCCCCCCGCGACGAACGAACACGCGGTTTCATTCCGCCCCGCCACCGCCGCGCTTTCCCCTATTGGCCGCGGCGCGCCGGGCATGACAGCCTGCGGCGTTGTCCTGTCCCGAAGGGAGCACCCGCATGACCGTCCCGTTCCGCCTCGCCGCCACCCCCCTCGCCGCGCTGATGGCGATCGTCGCCTCAGGCTGCGCCGAGACGCCGCTCGCGCCCGATGCGCCGGCGCTGATCCGCAAGTCAGAAGCCGCGATGGGCAGCGCGAACCTGAAGACGCTGCAGCTCGTCGGCAAGGGCAGCGGCGCCACCTTCGGCCAGGCCTGGCAACCGGCAATGGCCTGGCCGGCGCTGAACTACACGGCGCTGACGCGAACCATCAACCTCGAGACCGGCGGCTTCCGCGAGGAGTTCGGCCGCAGCCGCGCCGAGCCCAACGGTGGCGGCGCCGTGCCGCTGATGGGCAGCGGCGAGCAGCGCGCCAACGGCCTGTTGCGCGACGGCTTCGCTTGGAGCATGGCCGGCGCCAACGCCGCGCCCGCGCCGGTGGCCGTGCCGGGCCGGCAGACCGACCTGCTGACCAGCGCCCCCGCCTTCGCGCTGAAGGCCGCGGCGCGCAACGGCGCCAAGGCCGGCCGCGCGACGGTGGGCGGCACGAGCTACGACACGCTCGCCTTCACCGCGCCCGGCCAGTACGCCGCCACGCTCTTCATCGACGCGCAGGGCCTGGTGCAGCGCATCGAATCGACGATGCCGCACCCGGTGCTGGGCGACACCGCCGTGCTGACCGAGTACAGCGACTGGCGCGACTTCAATGGCAGCAAGCTGCCCACGCGCATCAAGCAGAGCCAGGGTGGCTCGCCGGTGCTGGACTGGACCATCACCGAGGTGAAGGCCAACGAGCCGGCCGACATCGCCGTGCCCGACAACGTGCGCAATGCGCGCGAGAACGTCACCGCCGAGAAGGTGGCCGAGGGCGTGTGGTTCCTGGCCGGCGGCTCGCACAACAGCGTGGCGATCGAACAATCGGCGCAGATCGTGCTGGTCGAGAGCCCGCTGTACGACGGCCGCTCGGCCGCGGTCTTCGCCGCCGCCAACAAGCTCGTGCCGGGCAAGACGGTGCAGACCGTCATCAACTCGCACCATCACTTCGATCATGCGGGCGGCCTGCGCGCCGCGGTGGCCCAGGGCGCGACGCTGGTGACCAGCGCCATGGCCAAGCCCTACTTCGAGCGCGTGTTCGCCAACGCCAACCGCGTGGCGCCGGACATGCTGGCGCAGGCCGGCGGCAAGGCGCCGCGCATCACCGGCGTCTCGGGCCAGGCGTCGCTGAACGACAGCCTGCGCCGCATCGAGGTGCACGAGATGCAGGGCAGCGTGCACGCGCAGGGCTTCCTGATGATCTGGCTGCCGGCCGAGCGGCTGCTGATCGAGGCCGACGCCTACACCCCCGGCCCGCCGAACAGCCCGCCGCCGCCGGTGCCCAACGGCAACAACGTGAACCTGGTGCAGAACATCGAGCGGCTGCAGCTGAATGTCGACCGCATCCTGCCGCTGCACAGCCGGGTGGTGCCGATGTCGGAGCTCTACGCTCAAGTAGGGCGCAAGCCCTGATGAGCCCGCGCGCTCAGGGCGCGTCGGGCGCGATGCCCTCGGCGTAGTCGTACAGCGCCGCAAGCAGCGCCTGCTCGCGCTCGCCGGCGGCGGCATCGGCCAGCGCGTCGATGCGCTCGAAGTAGGCCGCCAGGGTCAGCGATCCGCCGGCGCCGCCGTGCAGGCGCTCGGCGCGGTGCTGCTCCCAGCGCGCGCGCTCGTCCTCAGAAAGCGTGCCGGGGAAGTTGCGTGCGCGGTAGCGGAAAAGCAACTCCTCCAGCCGCCCGTCCTGGAAGGCCGGGCGCTTGGAAGCCAGCTGCAGCGGCGAGAGTTCGCGCAGGCGCTGCAGCGTGCGCCGGTCCTCGTTGCCGATGAAGCCGCCGTAGAGATCCTCGTCGACATCGGGCGCCTGGGCCTGCGGCGAGCGGGCGTAGACCTCGGCCCACAGGGGATCCAGCGTGCGGCCCAGCTTCGCCGCGTGCTCGGCGTTCGCGAGCGCCGCATCCACGTCCAGGCCGAAGCGCTGCGGCGACGTGCCCAGCGTGCGCAGGTTGCCGATCACGATCGGGCTCTTGTTGATGTGCACGGTCTTGATCGGCAGCCGCGTCTCACCTTCCGGCAACTCGTCCTGCCGCGTGTAGAGGCGCCGCTTCACGGTCTCGGCATCGAGCCGCTCCAGCTCGCGCGGGTCCTGCGCGAGATCCCAGACGATGACCTCGTTCTTGTTCGTCGGGTGCGGCGCCAGCGGCCACACCACCGCCAGACAGCCGCGCTCGACCGGGTACATGCCCGAGAGGTGCACGAAGGGACGGCCCTCGCCGATCTCGGCCAGCACGGCGTCCTTGCGCCGCAGCTTCAGGCAGAAGTCCCACAGGCGCGGCTGGCGCTCGCGGATCAGCCGCGCCATCGCGAGCGTCGCGCGCACGTCGGAGAGCGCATCGTGCGCGGCCTCGTGCAGCAGCCCGTTCGCGGCGGTGAGGTGTTCGAGCTTGAACGAAGGCCGGCCCTTGATCTCGCCTTCGGTGTGGCGCGGCCACTCGATGCCCTCGGGCCGCAGCGCCCACGTGCATCGCACCACGTCCATCAGGTCCCAGCGCCCGCAGCCGTTCTGCCACTCGCGCGCGTAGGGGTCCATCAGGTTTCGCCAGAAGAGATGGCGCGTGACCTCGTCGTCGAAGCGGATGCTGTTGTAGCCCACGCCCACCGTGCCGTCGCGCGCCAGCTCGGCCTCGATGCGCGATGCGAACTCGCGCTCAGGGATGCCCTGAGCCAGCGCCTGCTGCGGCAGGATGCCGGTGAGCAGCACGCTCTCGGGGTCGGGCAGGAAATCCGGCGCCGGCTGGCAGAACCACATCACCGGCTCGCCGATTTCGTTCAGCTCGGCATCGGTGCGCAGGCCGGCGAACTGCGCCGGGCGGTCGCGGCGGGGGACGCGGCCGAAGGTTTCGTAGTCGTGCCAGAAGAAGCTGAGGTCGGGCATGCGGCACGATAGCGCATGCGGGTTGCGGGGCTGCGATGTACGGGCGCCGTCAGCCGCCAAGACTCGAGACGAGCTCGCGTGCGGCCTTCACGTCCTCTTGCCAGGTCGCGTTGCGCGGGTCCAGCGCTGCCAGGCGCTCTGCGATGGACAGGCAGCGCCTTGCCAGCGGCAGGGCTTCGTCGCTGCTGCCACGCCGAGCCTGGATGTCGGCGCCGACCCACAACGAACAGAAAAGGTCGCGCTGCCACTCGGCATTGCTCGGGTCGGCTTTCGCCAGGCGCTCGCGCACCGCCAGGGCAGCCCTGTGCACCTGCTCGGCCCCGGCCAGGTCGCCCTGCGCGCTGAGCACGTTGCCGATCAATTCCTGGCTGACGCTCAGGTCGCGCTGCCACTGGGCGTTGCTCGGGTCGGCTTTCCACAGGCGCTCGACCACCGCCAGCCCGACGCGGTACGCCTGCTCGGCCCCGGCCAGGTCGCCCTGCGCGCTCAGCACCCGGCCGATGTTGTTCTTGCTGACGCTCAGGTCGCGTTGCCACTGGGCGTTGCTCGGGTCGGCTGTCGCCAGGCGCTCGGCCACCGCCAGCGCGGCGCGGTACGCCTGCTCGGCCCTGGCCAGGTCGCCCTGCGCGCTCAGCACCTCGCCGATGTTGTTCTGGCTGACGCTCAGGTCGCGCTGCCACTGGGCATTGCTCGGGTCGGCTTTCGCCAGGCGCTCGCGCACCGCCAGCGCGGCGCGGTACGCCTGCTCGGCCCCGGCCAGGTCGCCCTGCGCGCGCAGCACCTGGCCGATGTTGTCCTGGCTGACGCTCAGGTCGCGTTGCCACTGGGCGTTGCTCGGGTCGGCTCTCGCCAGGCGCTCGCGCACCGCCAGCGCGGCGCGGTACGCCTGCCCGGCCCCGGCCAGGTCGCCGCGCAGTAGCGCCAGGTCAGCCTGGCGGTTTCGCAGGACCCCTTGTTCACGCTCGACTTTGGGATCCGATGACGCATCGGGCCCCAGTGAAGCCATGCCCTGCTCCACCGAGATCAACGCCGCTTCGACCTGGGCCGACCAGCCGAGCGCCAGCAGGCGATCCCGCACGTCGTAAAGCAGAGGCACCAGCAGCACCCACCACAACTGTCGCTGTGCGTCGCGCTTCAGCAGAGCACCCGCATGTTCCAGACAGGCAGCCGTGGCACCGGAGTCCAACTCGCGACCGGTCTCGCCGGTGGCCTCTTTCAGCTCCCCCCTCAGCCACGCCGCCAATGTCTGCCGCACCGCGTCGCCTGCCGGATGCCGCTCTCTCGCATAGCCATAGGCCAGCGCATGGGTGAACTGCCAGGCGCCCGACAACGGCCGCATCAGGCCATGCTGGGCCAGCCCTCGCACCGTCGCGTGCACGGCGCCTTTGTCCATGCCCAGGCCCGCCACGAAGGCCCCCAGCGGCACGGCCGTGCTGGCCAGGCACCCGGCGACCGCCAGCGCCGCGCGCGAGGTCTCGCCCAGCCGGCTCACGCTGCGCTCGAACAGCCAGGCCAGCGTGTGATGCTCCTGCATCGGGTCGGCCAGCGAGGGCAGGTCACCGGCCTGCCATTCGTGCAGCAGCCAGCGCGGGTCCTCATCGCCGCGCGCCATCAGCTTGCCGGCCCAGGTCAGCGCCAGCGGGTGGCCCTGCAGCAGCGCCAGCAGCGGGCTGCGCAGGTCCACAGGCAGCGGCTGGCCGGTCAGCCCGTCGAGCAGCGCGCCGGCTTCGTCGTCGGCCAGCCGGTCCTGCAGCCAGACGCGCCGCTGCGGGTCGGCCTGCTGCAACTGGCGCGTCAGCACGAGCCAGCGGCAGCTGGCCGGTGCCGGGGCCTGCAGCGCGGCCAGGTCGGAGCGGCCTTCCTGGCCGTCGCAGACCTCGGCACCTTCGACGACGATCAGCAGCCGTTCGCCGCGCAGTGCCTGCTGCGCGCGCTGCGGGGCCGCCTTGTCGTTCAGGAACTCGACGCCCTTCAGCCGGTCGACCAGCGCATGCCAGGCCGCATCGGCCAGGCCGCGCTGCGCATAGAGGTCCAGCAGCATGACGCCGTCCGGCCACGGGCTCGATGCCAGCCGTTCGCCGCTGCCGCCGACCATCTGCCGCAGCGCCCGCGCCGCCAGCGCCGTCTTGCCGAAGCCCGCGGTGCCGACCACCGCCAGGCTCTCGCCCTGCCCGAGCCGACGCACAAGCTCGGCCAGTGCCTGCGCGCGCCCGACGAAGTAGCCGGCGACCGGCGGCAGTTCCAGCGGCCTCGCGGTGCGGGGCGGCAACTCAGCCAGGGCCTTGTGCAGCTCGATCGCCAGGTTCTCGACGCTCTTGAAGAGGATCTCCCGATGGCACTCCTGCGAGGCCAGCAGGTCCAGGTGCCGTGCCTGCGAGTGCCGGTCGGCCTCGGAGGATGCGGATGATTCGGGCCCCCGCGGCGCGCCCGCGGCCGGCCTCGCGACGATGACCGGCTTGCGGTGGTACAGCCCCAGCCAGGCCTCCCACTGCGTGTACGACAGCGCCGGCCCACCGGGTTCGAGATGCGGCGCCAGCACGGGGAAGCGCTCGCCGAAGTCCGGGTACCGACGGTTCAGCGCTTCGACCGAACGTGGCAGCGCCGGCGCGCCCGCGTGCTCGCCCACCAGGTGCACGACCACGTCGCAGCCCTCGATGTAGCCCGCGAGCTTGTCCAGCGTCGGCGTGCCCGAGGCGCTGAAGTCCTCCTGGATGTCGACCGAGCGCCCGCGCGACGTGAGGTGCTGCTGCAGCGCCTCGCGATAGCTCCCGAACTCCGCGCTCGCGGCGGACAGGAAGATCCGGATGCTCGCCTGGGCCATGCCGCCCACCTCCCCGTGTCGACGCGGCCATTCTGCCGCTGCGAACCGCTTCTTCGATGCGTGATCGCGAGGCCCGGCTCCCCGATGCAGCGCCAGCGCCCGCGGATGCGCCTGCGGGCCAGCCGGCGTTTGACACCGCTCAATGACCCGCGCTGATCCGGTTCAAGTGGGGGCAGGCCCTGCCGATACCCCGGCCAGGCGTCGCAGGGTTGTCGGAGCGACGGGACCGACAACCCCTCAGGAGCCCACGTGAACACGCTGCTGTCACGTCTGTCGATCGGACGAAAATTCGCGCTCGTCGCCGCCTTCGCGCTGGCGATGGTGGCGCTGCCGGCGTGGAAGACGCTGTCGCACTCGGCGGCTCAACTGGCCACCGCGCGGGCCGAGGCCGAGGGCCTGCCGCCGGCCGCGGCCTTGCTGCAGGTGGTGCGGCTGACGCAGCAGCACCGCGGCCTTACGTCGATGGCGCTCGGCGGCAACGCCGACGCATGGACGCAGCGCGAAGCCAAGCAGGCCGAGGTCGATGCCGCGCTGGCCAAGGCCCGCGAGGCGCTTGACCGGTGGCATCGCGACGCCGCCCTGTCGGCCCGCCTGGCCGAGCTGCAGCGCGAATGGCAAGGCCTGGCCGGTGCCGCCGCCGCACGCTCGCTGGCGGCGCCGCAAAGCTTCGCGCGCCACACCGAGCAGGTGCAGAAGCTGCTGGACCTGCTGGACGGCGTGGTCGAGACCTCGGGCCTGACGCTGGACGACCACCCGGCCAGCTACCACCTGGTGATGGTCGCGCTGAACCACCTGCCCACGCTGACCGAGGCCATGGGCCAGATGCGTGCCCGCGGCTCCGGCCTGCTGGCCAAGGGCGAGGCCTCGCTGGAGCAGCGCGCCCAGGTGGCCGCGCTGCTGGCCAACGCGGGCCAGTACCTGCACAAGGCGGGCTTCGAGTCGGAGAAGGTCTTCGCCCTCGATGCGCCGCTGCGCGAGCGCCTGGCCGCGCCCTTCGGGCAGGCCCGGCAGGCCACCGAGGCCGTGCTGCGCGTGGCCGACGAGCAGATCGTGCGCGCCGAGCGCCTGACGCTGCCCGGGCCCGAGTTCTTCAAGCAGATGACGCAGGCCATCGACGCGCAGTTCGCGCTGTCGGACCTGGCCTTCCAGGCGCTGCAGGCCGGCATCGAGGCCCGCCTGGCCGCCACGCGCATGGACCTGGCGGTGACCGCCGTCACCACGCTCGCCTCGGCCGCGCTGGCGCTGGCGCTGATCGTGACCATCGCCCGCTCGACGACGCGCGCACTGCACCGTGCGGTGGAGGTGGCGCAGCGGGTCGCCGCGGGTGACCTGGGCTCCGAGATCGAGGTCCAGGGCAGCGACGAGGCGGCCCAGCTGCTGGCCGCGCTGCGCGACATGAACGAGCACCTGGCCGGCATCGTGGGCCGCGTGCGCCACGGCAGCGACTCCATCGCCACCGGCAGCTCGCAGATCGCGGTGGGCAATGCCGACCTGTCGCAGCGCACCGAGGAGCAGGCCGCCAACCTGCAGCAGACCGCCGCGTCGATGGAACAGCTGACCGCGGCCGTGCACCAGAACGCCGACGCCGCGCAGAAGGCGCGCCGCCTGGCCGCCGAGGCCAGCCAGGCCGCGCAGGCCGGCGGCCAGCGCGTGAGCCAGGTGGTGGGTACGATGGAGCAGATCACCGCCAGCAGCCGCCGCATCGCCGAGATCATCGGCGTCATCGACGGCATCGCGTTCCAGACCAACATCCTCGCGCTGAACGCCGCCGTGGAGGCCGCGCGTGCCGGCGAGCAGGGCCGCGGCTTCGCGGTCGTCGCCGCCGAGGTGCGGGGCCTCGCGCAGCGCAGCGGCCAGGCCGCGCGCGAGATCAGGCAGCTGATCGTCGAGAGCGTCGAGAAGGTCGAGGCCGGCTCGCAGCAGGTGCACGAGGCGGGCGAGTCGGTGCAGCGCATCGTCGGCCAGGTCGGCCAGGTGGCCGAGCTGATCGAGGAGATCAGCGCCGCCAGCGGCGAGCAGACGCGGGGCCTGGATCAGGTCGGCGACGCAGTGACCCAGCTCGACCACATGACGCAGCAGAACGCCGCGCTGGTGGAGGAGAGCGCCGCCGCGGCCGACAGCCTCAGCCGGCAGGCGCAGCGGCTGGCCGAGGCGGTGGCTGCGTTCCGGCTGCGGGCTGAGCCGGCCTGAGCTTCGCGGTCGCGGGCGCGGCCCGCGGAGAAGGCGCTACAGCCGCCGCAGCACCACGCTGCCGATCGAGTAGCCGGCGCCGAAGGAGCAGATCACGCCCAGGTCGCCGGCCTTCAGGTCGGCCTGGTGCTCGTGGAACGCGATGATCGAGCCGGCCGAGGCGGTGTTGGCGTAGCGGTCCAGGATGATGGGCGCGATGTCGTCGCCCACCTCGCGGCCCACCAGCTTCTTCACCACCAGCTGGTTCATGCCCAGGTTGGCCTGGTGCAGCCAGAAGCGCCGCACCTGCGTGGGCTCGAAGCCCAGCGCGTGCAGGTGCTGCTCGATGTGCGCCGCGGCCATCGGCACCACTTCCTTGAACACCTTGCGGCCTTCCTGCATGAAGGTCTTGTCGCGGGCGTCGGGGTCGGTGTCCTCGCAGCGGTTGAGGAAGCCGGCGTTGTTGCGGATGTTGTTCGAATACTGCGTGGCCAGCCGGGTGCCCAGGATGCGCCAGCGCGCACCGGAGCGCGCCTCGTCCTCGGCCTCGACGACGACGGCGGTGCACACGTCGCCGAAGATGAAGTGGCAGTCGCGGTCGCGCCATTCGAGGTGCGCCGAGGTGATCTCGGGATTCACCACCAGCACCCGCCTGGCGCTGCCGCTGCGCACCGCGTTGGCGGCCTGCTCGATGGCGAAGGTGGCCGAGGAGCAGGCCACGTTCATGTCGAAGCCGTAGCCGCCGGCGCCGATGGCGGCCTGGATCTCGCAGGCCATCGCCGGGTAGGCGCGCTGCATGTTGGCCGCGGCGCACAGCACGCCGTCGATCTCGGCGCCCTCGCGGCCGGCAGCGGCGAGGGCGTCCTTCGCGGCGGCCACGGCAATCTCGGCCATCAGGCTGAGCTGCTCGTCGGGCCGCGGCTCGAACTTCGGGCGCATGCGCGTCGGGTCGAGCACACCGGCCTTCTCGAGCACGAAGCGCTGCTTGATACCCGAGGCCTTCTCGATGAACTCGACGCTGGAGTGCGCGATCGGCTGCAGCTCGCCGGCCGCGATGCGCGCGGCGTTCTTCGTGTTCTGCAGGTCGGCGTAGGCGTTGAACGCCAGCACCAGCTCGGCGTTGGTGATGACGTGCGGCGGCCGGTACAGGCCGGTGCCGGAGATGACAGGCGTTTTCATGCGGCCCAGTGTAGGCCGCTGCCCGGGTGGCGCCATCGGCGCCGACCCGGGCCGTGCCACTTCAGGCGCGTGCTTCCGGGCGCGGGCTCGTCTTGCGCCGCGCCAGGAAGGCCAGCACGCCGGCGCCCATCAGCAGGGCCGAGCCGGGTTCGGGCACCGGCGCCACCGCCATGCCCGAGCCGACGGTGATGGACTGGCCGGCTTCCAGCGTGATGGTCTCGATCATGCGCAGGGAGAAGAACGGCGCGCTGCGGGTCCAGCTTGCCGTGGCCGAGCAGCCCCCCGGGGCCACGAAGTCGCAGTTGGCGCCGTTGAGCAGCGCGCCGGTGTTGGTGTCGTCGGCGTAGAAGGCCACGCTGAAACTGGCGCCGTCCCCGGATGCAGGAACGCTGGCCGTACCGGTGGCGCTCATCGCCGGGCCCGACGGAAACGAGAAGCTGAAACCCGACAGGTCCGCGAAGAAGATGCGGTGCGACGATGACACGTTGGTCACGGTCATGTTCAAGGCCAGCGTGGCCGCGGTGGGCGTGCCGGGACTGTTGGAACCGCCGATCAGGCCGACCACGTCGAAGCCGTCCACCGTGCCGGAGAAAGTCACGGACTCGCCGCCCCCCACGATGGCGAAGCCCGCGCCGCAGTTCGTGACGTTGCTGGGCAGGTTGGGGTTGCAGGCCACGAACGACACCGGCCCACCCAGCGCGAGGATGCTGGCGGCCGCCGCAGGACGCACCGAAGCACCCAGGGCCAGGGCCGTGAAAGCCGCGGCCCAGATCGAGTTCGGGATTCGCATCTTGATCACCCCCTTCAGGCAATGGATCGCGGCGAGTCGGCCGCGCCATCAATCTAGGAGGTGGATCCGGCGCCCTGAATCCCTACCTGCGGCCGCCGGGCCCCCCAGTTCTCATGGGGGCCAGACCAGCGGCCAGGGTCCGCCAGCTACTTGCTGCGGCCCGTCTTCTTGGCCGCGCCGCTGCTCTGCAGCGCGTCGGACATGCCCAGCAGCACGCCGCCCACCATCGCCGCATAGCTCTCGGCCATCGCCTGCGCGGCGCGCATGCCGGCGGCGCGGGTGCTGCGCATCGCGGTCTGCATCTGCTCGGCCATCTGCTCGGCGATGTTGGCCGCCTGCGCGCCCGACGCGGTGCCGCCGGCCTGCATCTTCTGCAGCACCTGGCCCCAGGCGCCGGCCAGCGGCTCGGCCGCGCCGCCGGCGGCCTTCTTCATCGCCGCGAACATGGCGTCTTCCATCTTCTCGAGATCGTCGAGCGCCTTGCTCAGGTGCTTGTCGCGCAGGTCGGCGCCCTGGGCGGTGAGGGTGGACAGCGCCACGCGGTTGGCTTCCACGGCCTTCAGCAGCGCGTCGTCCATGCCGGAGACGGCCTTGTCCAGCAGCGCCTCGGCGTCAACGGTGCCCGCGCCGGCGCCCAGGTTCTTCGCGAGGCCCGCGCTGGCGGCATCGGCCACCTGCTTGAGCGCGGTGCGGATGTTCTTCAGCGTCAGCTCGCGGCCCTGCAGCGCGGCCAGCGTGGCCTGCGTGGTGGCCTTGCGGACCTGCTCGCCCTGCTTGGCGGTGGCGCTTTCGAACATCGCGATCAGCGACTCGGGATCGAACATCGGCTGGGCCATCGGGTTCTCCTCGTTGGTGGTTGGACGAATCGGATGCTGCCTGCCGATGCTGACACCGCGGCTACGCGGCGGCAAGGTCGAGCCGCACCGCCCCTTCGGCCGCATCGCCCAGCGGCTCGTGGCTGGCAACCACCAGCGCCTGCGTGCCTGCTGCGGCCCGCTCGCGCAGCGCGCCCAGCAGCCAGGCGGAAGAGGTGGCGTCCAGCGCGATCATCGGCTCGTCCAGCAGCAGCACCGGCGTGCCCACGGCCAGCGCCGCGGCCAGCCAGACCTTGCGCTGCGTGCCGGTGGACAGCTCCGCCAGCCGCGGCGCCAGGAAGGGCGAAAGGCCCAGGCCGGCAACGGCCTCCCGCAGCGCCGCCGCGTCCAGCGTCGGGTACAGGCCCTGCAGGAAGCCGAAGTACTCGGGCGCGCGCAGGTGGTCGAAGGCGATCTCGCCGGGGCCGCACCAGAACACGCGCCGCCGGTATTCGAGCGGCTGCGCCGCGGCATCCACGCCCGCGGCCGCGAGCGAGCCGGCCAGCGGCGCGAGTGCAGCGCCCAGCAGCTTCAGCAGCGTCGACTTGCCGCTGCCGTTGGCGCCGCGCACCCAGGTGATGCCGGGCCCGAAGCGACCCGACCAGCCGTTGAACACATGCCGGCCGGGGTACGAGAAGACGAGGCCCTGGGCCTGCAGCACGGCCGTCATGGCGCCACCTCGCTGGCGAATATCACGGCGCCACCTCGCTGGCGAGGGCAAGACTCAGCACCAGCAGGAACAGCCAGCGCGCCGAGCGGTCGGCGTCCTGCTCCGCGTGCGTGAAGACCTGCAGCGCGCAGCTGCCCGTGCAACTCACGAGGTAGGCCAGCAGCCAGCCGGGGCGCAGCGGCACGGCGGCCAGGCCCGCGGCGAGCACCAGCAGTGCCGGCGCGAGCGGCAGCAGGCACAGGGCGTCGCGGGCGCGGGCCAGGCGCGCGGGCGAAATCGGCAGCACCTCGGCCGCGGCCAGCAGCGGCGCGAACTCCTCGCGGGCCAGCGCGTGGGCGCGCGAGACCAGCACCAGCGCCAGCACCGCCAGCAGCGCGAGCCACCAGCCCAGCGCCGTCGGCCGCCACAGCAGCAGCAGCCCCGGCCCGCACAGCAGCGCCGAGGCCGCGGCCAGCAGCCGCCCGGTGCGCTGCGCCGGGCCGCGCAGGAGCGGCAGCAGCAGCAGCGCGTGAGCCCAGCCTCGCCGTCGGGGCGAGGCGGCGCCAGCCCCAGCGGACGTCGATCGCCCTGGAGCCCTGGCGCGCGGTTGCCCTGCCCGCCGGCGCAACGCCAGCATCCCGATCCCTGCGGCCCAGGCCAGCGCCTGCGCCGCCGCCAGCGCCGCGAGCGCGCGCCCGAGCACCGGCATCAGCCAGTGCGGCCGCGCCGCGATGGCCGCTGCCGCGCCGGCCGCCTGCAGCAGCACCCAGGGCACGAGCGCGATGGCCACGACGGCGGCATCGGAGCGCCGGCGCTCGGCCCTCGCCAGCGGCAGCGCTCGTTCGGCATCGGCCCAGGCCCGCGGCCAAAGCAGCGGGCGCATCGCCCACAGGCAGGCCGCGCCGGCGGCGCCCTGCAGCAGCAGCGCCGGCAGCAGCCAGGGCCCTTGCGAGGCGGCGTGGAACAGCGGCACCACGGTCCAGCCGGCGACGCCGGCCACCGCCGCGGTGGGCGTGCCCGAGCCGGCGCCGATCACCAGCGCCGAAACGAGGATGTAGGCGCCCCAGCGGCGCAGGAAGCTTGCCAGCGCCAGCCGGCACCAGCGCAATCGCATGGCGTGGTAGCCGAGTGGCCGCGGCTCGAGATCGGCCATGCGGCTGTCAGCAGCGGGATCGGCCATGCGGCCGATTACAGCATGCAGGCCGCGATGGGCCCGCTCAGGCCGGCTGCGGCAGCCCCGGCGTCAGCAGGCGCTCGATCAGCTCGCGCACGCTGCGGATCTGCTCGCCGAAAGGCAGCGGGCCGGCGCCGCGGAAGAACAGGCCCTTCTTCAGGTCGCCGCGCATCGCGGCGGCCAGCTGGTTGTCGATGCAGAACTGGCCCCAGCCCGCCAGGCCGTCGCGCAGGCCGCATTGCGCCAGGCAGTCGAAGGCCTTGGTGCAGCGCGAACGCGCATGCGCCACCGCCTGCAGCCGCGGCTCGGCCTGCAGGTAGTTCTTCAGCCAGGCGGTGGCCACCGCGCGCGCCGGCAGGCCGGCCACGCTGGTGAACTCCACCACGTCCTCGGGCCGGGCCTCTGCCAGCACGCGCTTGAACTCGGCGTCGGCGTCGCCTTCCTCGGTCACGGCGAAGGGTGTGCCCAGCTGCGCCGCCGCCGCGCCCAGGCTCTGCAGGCGCGCGATGTCCTCGCAGCTGCGGATGCCGCCGGCGGCGATCAGCGGCACTTCGCGCTCCACGCCGGCGGCGCGCAGGAACTCGCGCGACTGCGGCAGCACGTTCTCGAAGTCGAAGCGCGGGTCGCCGAGATCGGCCACCTTGGCCGCGCCCAGGTGCCCGCCGGCCAGCCGCGGGTGCTCGATGACGATCGCATCCGGCAGGCGCTTCTTGCGCTCCCACTTCTTCACGATCAGCTGCACGCCGCGGAAATCCGACAGGATGGGGATCAGCGCGACCTTGGGGAACTCCTGCGCGAGGTCGGGCAGGTCCAGCGGCAGGCCGGCGCCCACGACCACGGCGTCGATGCCGGCTTCGAGCGAACGCCGGACCTGAGCGGCATAGGCGCTCACCGCGCGCATCACGTTGACGGCCAGCAGCCCGCGGCCGCCGCTGCGCTCGCGCGCCGCGGCGATCTCGCGCGACAGCGCCTCGAGGTTAGCCTCGTCGATGGCCTGCTTGGCCGCCTCGCCGGCGCCCAGGCCGCTGGTGCGCTCCATCAGGTCCGGGTGCAGGCGGCGCAGGTCCACGCTGCTGATCGTGCCCACCGCGCCCTGGGCGGCCACGGCACCGGCCAGGCGCTGCGCCGAGACGCCCACGCCCATGCCACCCTGCACCACCGGCAGCAGCTCGCGCCCGCCCAGGCGCAGCGGCGCCAGGCCGCTCTGGGCGAGCAGCGCGGACAGGCCGCCGGCGATGGCGGGGCTCAATGCAGCACCAGCAGCGGCAGCTTGCTGCGCGACAGCACGTTCTTCGTGTGCGAGCCGAACAGCAGTTCACCGAAGGCGCCACGGCCATGCGTGACCATCACGACGAGGTCGCAGCCGAACTCCTGCGCCGCGGTGACGATGGCGTCGTCCACCGCGTCGGTGTGGCGGAACTCGCCGCGGAAATCCACGTTCTGCTCGGCCGCCTTGGCGCCGAAACGGGCCAGGATCTCGTGGGCATGCGCGTCGGTGCGCTGGCGGTGCTCCTCGGCCTTGCGTGCATAGGAGGTCATGCCGGTGCTTTCGGAAGGCATGGGCGGCAGCGGCTCGGCGACGAAACCGGTGATGCGAGCGCCCAGCTTGGCGGCCAGCGCGATGCTGTTGTTCGCGGCGCGCTCTGACAGTTCGCTGCCGTCGATGGGAACGAGGAGGTGCTTGAACATGGTCGGGTATCCGCCCCGTGGCACGGGGCCATGCCCGAACTCTAGGCGGCTGGCGCCGGCCGGGGCTTGACCGCGGTCAAGCGCGCCGGCCCGCCGGCGGGCCCTCGCTGGAGCCGGCGGGGCATCGGGGAAAGCTCGCGTTGATGGCGCCGGCAGGCCGGCCGGATCATCCTCGCCCACCGGAGGGTCCGCAAATCACAGGAGTCGAGGAGAGATGCTCAAACCCAAACACCGTGTGGCCGCTGCGGCCGGCGTCGCCGCGCTGGCCGCGGCGGCCTTCGCCACCGCCGAGGCCACCAACTACAGCCTCTGGATCAACGGCCGCACCGGCGGCGGCCAGGTCGGCAACCACGCCGACTTCAGCTACTGGGGCCCGGCCACCACCGCAGCCGGCGTCAACAAGAAGTCGGTCAACTGGGACGGCTACAACCGCATCAGCAGCACCAACGGCAACATCCGCGACGCGCTGGATTGCTACTGCACCGGCACGAACTGGTGCTACGTGGCGGCGCACTCGGCCGGCAACCTGCAGATCGGCTACGCGCTGGCGCTGTACGGCACCAGCTCGCGCAGCATCAAGACGCCCACGCCGAACAGCGCCGGCCAGTGCAGCAACAGCGGCGCCGGCACGCAGACCGGCTGGAACATCAAGTGGGTGGACGTGGGCGGCGGCGCCGGCGGCGGCAGCGAGCTGGCCGACGCGGGCGACTGGGCACTCTCGGAGCCGCTGGTGAGCGACCTGAAGACCAGCACCGCGCGCGCCATGTACAACCACAACGCGACGACGAACAAGTGGTTCTACATGTTCGCCGGCGCCAAGGGCACGCTGTATTCCTTCGTGCTGCCGGGGCAGGACGACGAGGCCATCGCGTACCACAGCAGCGGCGGCGTCTCGGGCAGCAGCGGCGCGTCCTTCTGCAACCCCTCGGACTGGTTCTGCAACGACCTCACCACCGGCAGCGGCAGCAACGAGGGCGGGCGCGCGAAGTGGAGCTTCCACTCGGTGCAGTTCCGTGACGACGGCGAGAGCGTGAACCACTACACCTCGGGCAACTGGGGCGGCATCATCTCCAAGGTGCGTGCCGACATGGTCACCTACGCCCAATGACCCCGCGCCGCGCGGCGCTGGCCGCCGCGCTGGCGGCGGCTGCGCTCGCGGCTTTCTGGTGGTGGCCGCGCGGCGAGCTGCCCGCACCGGCCGCCGCGGCGCCTGAACCGCTGGATGGGCCCAAGGCGCTGGCGGCGCTGCCGGCAGCGCCGGCCTCCGCCGCCAGCGTGGCCGCCGGGCCGCCGCTGAGCGCACTCGGCCAGGCCCAGCGCCAGGAGCAGTTGCAGCTGTGGCAGGCGCGGCTCGAACGCGCGCGGCATGCGCTGCAGGCCTACCGCAGCGCGGCGCAGTACCCGCACGAGTCGCGCCCGATCGAGGAGCACCCGGACCAGGTGCGCCCCTTCGAGCCGATCGCCGAGGACCACCCGCTGCGCATGCCCGGCGGCAGCGTCGCGCAGGGCATGCACCTGCGCACGACGCAGGAGCGTGTGTTCGCCAGCGGCAACGAAGCGAGCCGCATCACGCTCACGCTGCAGGACGACGCCGGCCGCACGCTGCCGCTGCGCATCACGCGTGCCGTCGAGAAGGAGGTGACGCCGCCCGGCCGCACCTCGAGCACGCCCGAGTTTGCGATGCCCGTCAACGACGCGGGCCAGCTGGGCGACGCCGTGGCCGGCGACGGCATCTTCACCGCGACGATGCAGCCGGCCACGCAGGGCTTCGGCGAGTTCGCCGGCACGGTGCGGCTGGAGCTGATGCTCGAATACGCGGGCCAGCCCGGCTTCGTCTACTTCGACCTGAACTACAGCCCGGAGAAGGCCGCGAACTGGCTGCCCGGCGCGAAGGACGCGCTCGTGAACGGCTCGCTCGAGTTCGTGCTGCAGGCGCAGGTGCTCAAACCCGGCCGCTACCTGGTGAGCGGCCGCGTCGACGACGCCAACGGCAAGCCCGTGGCGCTGGCGCTCTTCAACCGCGAGGTCGCCGCCGGCACGGCCGAGTTCCGGCTGCCGGTCTTCGGCAAGCTGATCCGCGACCGCCAGCCCGCCTTCCCGCTGGTGCTGCGCGACGTGGAGGCCTTCCTGCTGAAGCCCGACACCTTCCCCGACCGCGTGATGCTGCCGCGCCTGGCCGGCGTGGTGGCGCGTTCGGGCAGCTACCCGCTCGCGTCCTTCTCGGGCAGCGAATGGGCGAGCGAGGAGCGCGACCGCTACCTCACCGAGCTGGGCAAGGACGTGTCGGTCGCGGAGCAGAAGCTGAAGTCGCTCGGGCCCTGACGCTATGCTTCGCGGTTCACACCGCCCAGCCAGGAGCCCCGCCCCATGACCCGCGTGTTCAACTTCAGCGCCGGCCCCGCCGCCCTGCCCGAGAGCGTGCTGCGCCAGGCCGCCGACGAGATGCTGGACTGGCACGGCTCGGGCATGAGCGTGATGGAGATGAGCCACCGCGGCAAGGAGTTCATCGCCATCGCGCAGGAAGCCGAGGCGCTGCTGCGCGAGCTGATGCAGGTGCCCGCGAACTACAAGGTGCTGTTCATGCAGGGCGGCGCGATCGCCGAGAACGCCATCGTGCCGATGAACATGCTGCGCGGCCATGCCAGCGCCGACTACGTCGACACCGGCGAGTGGAGCAAGAAGTCGATCAAGGAGGCGAAGAAGTACGGCAAGGTCAACGTGGCCGCCAGCGCCGCCGACACCGGCTACACGACGATCCCGCCGCGCGCGAGCTGGAAGCTCGACCCCGAGGCCGCCTACGTGCACATCTGCAGCAACGAGACTATCGGCGGCGTCGAATACCACTTCACGCCCGACGTGGGCCCCGTGCCGCTGGTGGCCGACATGTCCAGCAGCATCCTGTCGCGGCCGGTGGACGTGTCGAAGTACGGCCTGATCTACGGCGGCGCGCAGAAGAACATCGGCCCGGCGGGCCTGACGCTCGTGATCGTTCGCGAGGACCTGCTCGGCGGCGCGCTGCCGGTCACGCCCTCGGCCTTCGACTACAAGACCGTGGCCGACAACGAGAGCATGTACAACACGCCGCCCACCTACGCGATCTACATCGCCGGGCTCGTGTTCAAGTGGATCAAGGAGCGCGGCGGCCTGGTGGCGATGGCCGAGCACAACCGCGCGAAGGCCGCGATCCTCTACGACTTCCTCGACCAGACGAGCTTCTACCGCGCCCCGGTCGCGCGCGACTGCCGCAGCCTGATGAACGTGCCCTTCAAGCTGAAGGACGAGGCGCTCGATGCGCCCTTCCTGAAGGGCGCCGAGGCGCGCGGCCTGGTGCAGCTGAAGGGCCACCGCTCGGTGGGCGGCATGCGCGCGTCGATCTACAACGCGATGCCGGTCGAAGGCGTGAAGGCGCTCGTCGAATACATGAAGGCCTTCGAGGCCGAGCATGGCTGAGCGGCTACCGGTCCGGGTGCTCAACAAGGTCTCGGCGGCGGGCCTGTCGCGGCTGCCGGCCGAGCGCTACGTGGTGGGGCCGGACATCGCCGATCCGGTGGCCATCGTGCTGCGCAGCGCCGACCTGCACGGACAGGCCATTCCCGCCAGCGTGCGCGCCATCGCGCGTGCCGGCGCGGGGGTCAACAACATCCCGGTCGCGGCCATGAGCCAGCGCGGCGTGCCGGTGTTCAACGCGCCGGGCGCCAACGCCAACGCGGTGCGCGAGCTGGTGCTGGCGGGCATGCTGATCGCCGCGCGGCAGATCGCGCCGGCGCTGCGCTGGGTCGACGCACTGGACGTTCAGGCGCCGGACCTGGAAGCCCGCATCGAGGACGGCAAGAAGGCCTTCGCCGGCCGCGAGCTGCAGGGCCAGGTGCTGGGCATCGTCGGCCTGGGCCGCATCGGCTGCCTGGTGGCGGATGCGGCGATCAAGCTGGGCATGCAGGTGCTGGGCTACGACCCGGACATCACGGTGGACGCCGCCTGGAGCCTGCCCTCGCAGGTGCGCCGCGCCGCCAGCGTGGCCGAGGTGCTGAAGGCCTCGAACTTCGTCACGCTGCACGTGCCGCTGGTGGCGGCCACGCGCGGCCTCGTGGGCGAAGCGAACATCGGGCTGATGCGGCCCGGCGCGACGCTGATGAACTTCAGCCGCGAAGGCGTCGTCGACGACGCTGCGGTGCACCGCGCGCTGGAGGGCGGCGCGCTCGGCAGCTACGTCTGCGACTTCCCCGGCCCCACGCTGCACCGCCACCCGCGCGTGGTCGCCCTGCCCCACCTGGGCGCAAGCACGGCCGAGGCGGAGGAGAACTGCGCGGTGATGGTGGTCGAGCAGCTGCGCGACTACCTGGACCACGGCAACGTGATCCACGCGGTGAACTTCCCCGCGGTGCAGATGGCGCGCGAGTCGCCCTGGCGCGTGGGCATCGCCAACGCCAACGTGCCCAACATGCTCGGGCAGATCTCCACGACGATGGCGCAGGCCGGGCTGAACATCCACAACATGGTCAACAAGAGCCGCGGCGAGATGGCCTACACGCTGGTCGACGTCGACAGCGCGCCCTCGGCCGCGGTGCTGGCCGCGCTGCAGGCGATCGACGGCGTGCTGGCGGTGCGCGACCTGCCCGATCCCGGCCGGTGAGCAGCGGCCCGCCCCTGCTGGAGCGCGGCGATGGCGGCGTCGCGACCATCGTCCTGAACCGTCCGCAGCACCTGAACCGGCTGCACCGCGAAGACCTCGTGGCGCTTCAGGCGCACTTCGACGCCGTCGCGAACGATGCCTCGGTGCACGTGCTCGTGCTCACCGGCCGCGGCCGGGCGTTTTGCGCCGGCTTCCACCTCGGCGAGCTGAAGGAGCAGGAGGCCGCGGCCTCCGATCCGCAGGCCTTCGAGCGCATGGTCGATGCGCTCGCGGCGCTGCCGCAGCCCACGGTGGCGCGGCTGAACGGCGGCGTCTACGGCGGCGCGACCGATCTGGCGCTGGCCTGCGACTTCCGCGTCGGCGTCGAAGGCATGGAGCTGCGCATGCCGGCGGCGCGGCTCGGCTTGCACTACTACCCGTCGGGCCTGCAGCGTGCCGTGCAGCGGCTGGGGCTGCAGGCCGCCAAGCGCCTGTTCCTGCTGGCCGAGACGGTGGACGATGCGGCGCTGCTGCAGATGGGCTGGCTCGACGCCTTGGTGCCGGCCGAGCAGCTGGATGCCCGCGTCGCGGCCTTCGTGCAGGCGCTGGCGGCCGGCGCGCCGCTGGCGCTGGCGGGTATGAAGCGTTCGCTGGACGAGATCGGCCGCGGCGCCTTCGACCTGGCCGCGGTGCGCGAGCGCGAAGCGCGCTGCGCGGCCAGCGCCGACCTGCAGGAAGGCCTGGCCGCCTTCGCGCAAAAGCGCCTGCCGCGTTTCACCGGGCGCTGAGCCGCCTGTAAGGCCGGCGCCCGCCGGCCGACCCAGCGGCATGAAGCCGCTTCGAAGCCTTGCCACGCTCGCCCTGCTGGCGTTTGCCTGCGGCGCGATGGCGCAGAACCCGCCGGCGCCGCCCGCGCCGACGTTTGCCGGCCGCACCGTCGACGGCCGGGCCTTCGACCTGCAGGCGCGGCGCGGCCGCGTGGTGATGGTGGTGCTGTGGAAGACAGAGTGCCCGGTCTGCCTGGAGAAGCTGCCCGAGCTGCGCGCCAACGCGATGGGCTGGAAGAACGCGCCCTTCGACCTGGTGCTGGTCAACCTCGACACGACGCCGGCTGACGCCGAGGCCTACGAGCGCGCCCGGCGGCTGGTGGAGGCGCAGGGCGCGACGATCGTGCCGATGTGGCAGGGCCACGCGAAGCTGCCGCCGGCCTGGAGCCAGGGCGGCCGCCTGCCGCGCACGGTGCTGGTGGATCGCGAAGGCCGCGTGGCCTTCACGCACGAGGGGCGCGTGCCCCCCGAGCTGTGGAACGAGGTGGCCGACCTGCTGCCCTGACGCGGGCTGCAGGCCGGCCGGGCCGGCTTACAGGCGCTCGAACACCGTGGCGATGCCCTGGCCGCCGCCGATGCACATCGTCACCAGCGCGTAGCGCTTGCCGGTGCGCTGCAGCTCGTAGATCGCCTTGGTCGCCAGGAAGGCGCCCGAGCAGCCGATCGGGTGGCCCAGCGCGATGGCGCCGCCGTTCGGGTTCACCTTGCTCATGTCGAGCTCCAGGCCGCGCGCCACGGCGATGGCCTGGGCCGCGAAGGCCTCGTTGCTCTCGATCACGTCCATCTGGTCGAGCGTGAGGCCGGCCTTCTTCAGCGCCAGCTTGGTGGCCGGGATCGGGCCTTCGCCCATCACGTCGTTCGGCACGCCGGCGATGGCGTAGCTCACCAGGCGCGCCATCGGCTTGTGGCCGGCGGCGGCGGCCACGGCGGCATCGGCCAGCACGAAGAAGGCGGCGCCGTCGTTGATGCCGCTGGCGTTGCCCGCCGTCACCGAGCCGCCTTCCTTCTTGAAGGCGGGCTTCAGCTTGGCCAGGCTCTCCAGCGTGGTGTCGGGCTTCACGTGCTCGTCGGTGTCGAAGATCACGTCGCCCTTGCGGGTCTTCTTCGTGATCGGGACGATCTGGCTCTTGAAGCGGCCCTCGGCGATGGCCGCCGCGGCCTTGCGGTGCGAATCGACGGCCAGCTGGTCCTGCTCCTGGCGCGTGATGCCCCACTTGGTGACCAGGTTCTCGGCCGTGACGCCCATGTGGCCGACGCCGAAGGGGTCGGTCAGCGCGGCGACCATCGAGTCGATCATCTTCACGTCGCCCATGCGGGCGCCGCTGCGCAGGTTGGTGCTGAGGTAGGCGCCGCGGCTCATCACTTCCACGCCACCGCCGATGCCGTAGTCGCAGTCGGCCAGCAGGATGTTCTGCGCCGTGGTCACGATGCCCTGCAGGCCCGAGGAGCACAGGCGGTTGACCGCCATCGCCACGCTGTCCATCGGCAGGCCGGCCTGGATGGCGGCCACGCGGGCGACGTAGGGGTAGCGGCTCTCGGTGGGGATGCAGTTGCCCACCGTCACGTAGTTGATCGCCTTGGGGTCGACGCCGCTGCGCTCGACCGCCGCCTTCATCACGGTGCCGGCCAGCTCGGCCGGCTCGATGTCGGCCAGCGAACCGGCGAAGGTGCCGATCGCCGAACGGGCTGCGCCCAGCACCACCACGTCACGCTTGCTCATGGAAGTCTCCTCTATGTCGATGGACGGAAAGAAAAGTATGGAGTGGGCGCGCGCTGGCTGGCAACGGGCTTACGCCCGCCGCAGGGGCACCGTCCGGCGCTATGGTGCCACGGCGCTCAGCGGCGTGCCGCCTGTTGCATCAGTTGCGCCGCCACCGCCAGGGCGATCAGCTCCGGCGCCTTGCCCTCGATGCCGGGCAGGCCGATCGGGCAGGCCATCGCCGCCACGCGGGCGGCGTCGAAGCCACGCTCCAGCAGGCGGTGCTCGAAGCGCGCCCGCTTGGTCTTCGAGCCGATGAGGCCGAACCAGGCCACGTCGTCGCGCTGCAGGATGGCCTGCGCCAATTCCATGTCCCGGCTGTGGCTGTGCGTCATCACGAGGAAGCAGCAGCCGGGCGGCGCGGCAGCCACCTCGGCGGCCACCGGCTCGGCGGCGATGCGTTCGATGTGCGGCGGCAGGGGTTCGGCCGGGAATTCCGACTCGCGCTCGTCGATCCACCAGACGCGGCAAGGCAGCAGCGCCAGCTGCCGCACCAGCGCCCGGCCGACGTGGCCGGCGCCGTAGAGCTGCAGGCTGAAGCGCGGCGGCTCGGCGGGCCAGGCCACCGGATCGGCCTCGGCCAGCGGCGTGAAACGCAGGTCCAGCGCGCCGCCGCAGCACTGGCCGAGCGTGGGGCCGAGCGCCACGTGGCGCTCCAGCGGGCCGCCGCCTTCGGCCAGCAGCCGGCGGGCGTCGGCGATGGCCTGCAGCTCGAGATGGCCGCCGCCGATCGTGCCCAGCACCTCGCCTTCGGCCACCAGCATGCGCGTGCCGGCCTCGCGCGGCACCGAGCCCTTCGTCGCGGTGATCTCGACCACGACGGCCGCGCGGCCCGCCGCCCGCCAGCCGAGCGCGGCCTCGCGCAGGGCCGCCTCGTTCACGCCGCTGCGCCCACCGCCTGCAGCGCGCGCAGGATGGCCTCGGGCGTGGCGGGTGCGGCCAGCGGCGGGTCGGTGCGATGGCCGCCGGCGGCCGAGACGGCGTCGCGGATCGCGAAGAACACCGAGAAGGGCAGCAGCAGCGGCGGCTCGCCGACGGCCTTGCTGCGGTGGATGCTGTCGGCCGGGTTGTCGCGCTCGAAGAGCTTGACGCGGAAATCGGCCGGGCAGTCGTTGGCGGTGGGGATCTTGTAGGTGCTGGGCGCATGCGTCAGCAGCGCGCCGGTCTTCGGGTGCCAGACCAGCTCTTCCATCCCCAGCCAGCCCATGCCCTGGATGAACGCACCCTCGACCTGGCCGATGTCCACCGCCGGGTTCAGCGAGCGGCCGGCGTCGTGCAGCACATCGGCGCGCAGCAGCTTCCACTCGCCGGTGAGCGTGTCCACCAGCACCTCGCTGCAGGCCGCGCCGTAGGCGAAGTAGAAGAAGGGCCGGCCCTGCAGCGTCTCGCGGTCCCAGTGCAGGCCGGGCGTGGCGTAGAAGCCGTCGCTCCACAGCTGCACGCGGGCCAGGTAGGCGGCGGCCACCACCTCGGCGAAGGGGTGCGCGGCGCCCGCCACATGCACCTGGCCGCCGGCGAACTGCACCGATTCCGCCGTGCCGCCCCAGCGCTGCGCCGCGAAGGCCGCGAGGCGCTCGCGGATCTGCCGGGCGGCGTCCTGCGCGGCCTTGCCGTTCAGATCGCTGCCGGTGCTGGCCGCGGTGGCGGAGGTGTTGGCGATCTTCTGCGTGTCGGTCGCCGTGCAGCGCACGGCCGCCAGCGGCAGGCCCAGTTCGTGCGCCACCACCTGCGCGACCTTGGTGTTCAGCCCCTGGCCCATCTCGGTGCCGCCGTGGTTCACGAGCACGCTGCCGTCGAGATAGACATGCACCAGCGCGCCGGCCTGGTTCAGGTGGCTGACGTTGAAGCTGATGCCGAACTTCAGCGGCGTCAGCGCCAGGCCGCGGCGAAGCACCTCGCTCGTCGCGTTGAACGCGGCCACGGCCTGGCGGCGGGCGCGGTAGTCGCAACTCGCCTCCAGTTCGGCCACCAGCTCGTGGATGACGTTGTCCTCCACCGTCTGCCGGTAGGGCGTGATGTTGTTCGACGTGGTGCCGTAGAAGTTCGCGCGCCGCACGTCCAGCGGGTCGCGGCCCAGGCGGCGCGCGATGCTGTCGATCAGCGTCTCCACCGCGAACGCGCCTTGCGGCCCGCCGAAGCCGCGGAACGCGGTGTTGCTCTGCGTGTTCGTCTTCGCCGCATAACCGTGCAGCGCCACGTGCGGCAGCCAGTAGGCGTTGTCGAAGTGGCAGAGGGCCCGCGTCAGCACCGGGCCCGAGAGATCGGCCGAGTGGCCGGCATTGGAGACGAGCGTGGCCTCGGCGCCGAGGATGTGGCCCTCGGCATCGAAACCGGCCTCGACCTGGAAGTCGAAGGGGTGGCGCCGGCCGGTGGCCAGGAAGTCGTCGTCGCGGTCCAGGCGCAACTTCACCGGCCGGTTCAGCCGAGCCGCCGCCACCGCGGCCACGCAGGCGAACAAGGCGCTCTGCGACTCCTTGCCGCCGAAGCCGCCGCCCATGCGCCGGCATTCCACCTGCACCGCGTGCGCGGGGCGATGCAGCGCATGCGCCACCACCTGCTGCATCTCGCTCGGGTGCTGCGTGCTGCACAGCAGCTTCATGCCGCCGTCCTCCTGCGGGATGGCGACGCTGATCTGCCCTTCCAGGTAGAACTGCTCCTGGCCGCCGAGCGGGAAGGCGAGGCTGATGCGCTCCGGCGCGGCGGCAATGGCCGTGGCCGCATCGCCGCGCTTCAGGTGCATCGGCTTGAGCACGTACTGCCCGGCCGCATGCGCCTGGGCCGCGGTCAGCACCGGCGGCAGCTCGCGCAGCTTCAACACCTCGCGCGCCTTCGCGGCTGCCTTGCGCGCGGCCTCGCGCGTGGTGGCCACCACCGCGAACACCGGCTGGCCGAGGTGGCGCAGGATGTCGCCCGGCTCGCCGGCGAGGATGGGATCGTCGTGCACCAGCGGGCCGCAGTCGTTGGCGCCGGGGATGTGCTTGGCGCTGAAGGCATCGACCACGCCCGGCATGCGACGCAACGCGGCCAGGTCGATGGCCTCGATCACGCCATGCGCGACCGGCGACAGGCCCAGCGCCGCGTGCAGCGTGCCGGTGAGTTCGGGGATGTCGTCGGTGTAGGGCGCGGCGCCGGCCACGTGCAGGTGGGCCGATTCGTGCGGGCGCGAGAGTCCCGCCTCGCCCGGCGCCAGCAGCGGCGTCTCGACGGGCTTGTTCATGGCGCGGCCTCCGCGTCGGCTTCACGCGCCCACACGCTCACGGCCGAGGCCGGCAGCGGGTCCCGGAGCCGCGTCTCGAGCCAGAAGCGACGCAGCAGGTTCTGCGCGACCTGCAGCCGGTAGGCGGCGCTGGCGCGCAGGTCGGTGAGCGGGTTGTAGTCCTGCGCCAGCGCGGCCTGCGCGGCACGCAGCGTCGTTTCGGTCCAGGGCAGGTTTGTCAGTGCTTTTTCGGCGTTGGTCGCCCGGCGCACGATCGCGGCCATGCCGCCGAAGACCAGGCGCGCCGATCCGATGCGGTCACCGTCCAGCTCGACGGCCAGCGCCGCGCAGACGGCCGAGATGTCGCTGTCGAAGCGCTTGCTGATCTTGTAGGCGCGGATCGTGCGGGCGCCGCGCGGCACCTCGATCGCGGCGACGAACTCGCCCGGCTCGAGGCGGTTCTTCATGTAGTCGACGTAGAAATCTTCCAGCGGCATGCGGCGCTCGGCCGCACCGCGCCGCAGCACGATCGTCGAGCCCAACGCGATCAGCACCGGCGCCGAATCGCCGATCGGCGAGCCGTTGGCGACGTTGCCGCCCATCGTGCCGGCATGGCGCACCGGCGGCGAGGCGAAGCGCAGGAACATCTCGCGCAGCGGCGGCCAGTCGGCCGCGAGTGCGCCCCAGGCGTCCTCCAGGCTGGCGGCGGCGCCGATGGTGATCGCCGACTCGCTGCGCCCGATGCGCTTCAGCCCGGCCACGTCGCCGACGTAGAGCATCTCGCCCAGCTCGCGGTGCTGCTTGTTGACCCACAGCGCGATGTCGGTGCTGCCGGCGACGATGCGGGCCTGCGGCTTCGCTTCGCGCAACGCGGCGAAGGCCTCGGTCGTGCGCGGGGCATGGAACACGCCGTCGATGGACAGCGGCTTGGCATCCAGCGCACGCAGCGCCGCGGCGATGGCCTCGCGGTCCAGCCGCTCGCTGAAGCCGCCCTCGAACAGGCGCTGGCCGGCATCGAGGATGGGCCTGTAGCCGGTGCAGCGGCACAGGTTGCCGGAGAGCTCGTCGGCCAGCTGCTGGCGCGTGGGCTTCGTGCCCGCCGCCTGGTGCGCCTCGAAGCTGTGCCACATCGACATCACGAAGCCCGGCGTGCAGAAGCCGCACTGCGAGCCGTGGCACTCCACCATGCAGCGCTGCACCGGGTGCAGCGTGCCGTCGGCCGCGGCCAGGTCCTCCACCGTGAACAGCGCCTTGCCGTTGAGCGTGGGCAGGAACTGGATGCAGGCGTTGACGCTGTTCAGCACCAGCGCGCCGCCCGCATCGAGTTCGCCGACGACGACCGTGCAGGCGCCGCAGTCGCCCTCGGCACAGCCTTCCTTCGTGCCGGTGCAGCGCGCGTCCTCGCGCAGCCACTGCAGCACCGTGCGCGTGGGGTTCGTGCAAGGCACCTCGGCAACGGCGCCGCGGTGCAGGAAGCGGATGACGTTCGATTCGCTCATGCTTCTCAAGGTCGTCTGTCGCGGGCCAAGATGCAAGCCCCGGGCCGCACTACGATACCCGCATGCCTGGCCCGCTGCTCACACAGGGCCGGCGCGCACCGTGAGCGGCCACAAGCTCGCGATCCGCGCCGACCTGCTGGACTTCACCGCCGCGCCCTCCTGGGGCACGCCGGGCGAGGCGGGCGTGCGCTTCAGGCCCGACCACTGGCTGCTGGTGGAAGCGGATGGCCGCATCGCCGGCGCCAGCACCGACGAGCCCGGCCCCGACTGGCAACGCCACGACCACCGCGGCCGGCTGCTGCTGCCCGGATTCATCGACACCCATGTGCACTGCCCGCAGATCGACGTGATCGGCAGCTGGGGCGCCGGGCTGCTGGACTGGCTGGAGACCTACACCTTCCCCGCCGAGTTGCGCCATGCCGACCCGGCCGTCGCTGCGCAGGCCGCCGAACTCTTCCTCGACGCGCTGCTGGCCCACGGCACCACGGCCGCGGTGGTCTTCCCCACCGTGCACAAGGCCAGCGCCGAGGCGCTCTTCGACGGCGCAGCGCGGCGCGGCATGCGCATCGTCACCGGCAAATGCCTGATGGACCGCCACGCGCCCGACGGCCTGCGCGACGACGTGGACGGCGCCCGCGCCGATTGCGAGGACCTGATCCGCCGCTGGCACGGCCACGCGCGCAACGCCTTCGCGGCGACGATCCGCTTTGCCGTCACCAGCACGCCCGAGCAGCTCGCGATGGCCGCGCAGCTGGGCCGCGATCACGAAGGCCTGTACATGCAGACCCACGTGGCCGAGAACCGCGAAGAGGTGCGCTGGGTCGCCGAGCTGTTCCCCGAGGCGCGCAGCTACCTCGACGTCTACCACCGCGCCGGGCTGCTGCACGAGCGCGCCGTCCTGGCGCATGGCATCTGGCTCGATGCCCATGACCGCGCGCTGCTGCGCGATACCGGTGCGCAGATCGCGCACAGCCCGAGCAGCAACCTCTTCCTCGGCAGTGGCCTGTTCGACTGGCCGGCCGCCATCGAAGCCGGCCATGCGGTGAGCCTGGCCAGCGACGTGGGCGGCGGCACGAGCCTGTCGATGCTGCGCACCGCGGCCGAGGCCTACAAGGTGCAGGCGCTGCGCGGCGACCGGCTCAACGCCTGGGTCGCGCTGCACGCCGCCACGCGCGGCGCGGCCGAGGCGCTGCGGCTGGCGCACGAGATCGGCCACCTCGACGAAGGCACGCTGGCCGACGTGGTGGTGTGGGACTGGTCGCACGGCCCCGTGGCCGGCCAGCGCGACGCCGTGGCGCGTGGCCTGCCCGCCGGCACGGCCGCGCAGCCGCTGCACGCGCGCGTCTTCGCCTGGCTCACGCTGGGCGACGAGCGCAACGTCGTCGCCAGCTACGTGGCCGGCCGCCCGGCCTGGCAGCGCTCGACGGCGACCTGACGCCCCCTCACCCTCGTTCGCCCCCGGTTTGGTACGGATATTGCGGCTGCGGCAGCGGGCCGCCGCGCCCGTATACCAGCCTGAATACCAAACCCGGAGGACGTCGTTCATGAACCGCCCCACACGCCGCGCGCTGGCCATCGCGCTGGCCGGCTTCGCCCCGATCACGCATGCCGCCGACTGGAGCGACACCTCGCTCGGCTTCCGCACCGGCAGCAAATTCGCCGAGCCCTTCGGCGCCAACGACATCAAGAAGAACATCTTCAGCTTCAACCACGCCAGCGGCTACAAGTACGGCTCGAACTTCTTCAACGTCGACCTGCTGGAGTCCGACAAGAAGGACCCGGCGAGCGCCGACGCCAAGAGCGGCGCGCAGGAGGTCTACATCGTCTACCGGCACACGCTGGACATGGAGAAGGTGCTCGGCAGCGCGTTCAAGGCAGGCCCGATCCGCGGCTTTGGCATCACTGGCGGCTTCGACGCCAACGCCAAGACCGACGCCGGCTACAACAGCAAGAAGCGCATGGTCGTGCTGGGCCCCACCCTCTTCATCGACGTGCCGGGCTTCCTCAACGTGAGCCTGCTGGCGCTGTGGGAGAGCAACGCGCCCTGCAGCACCTTCGGCACCGCGAGCTGCGTGCCGCGCTACAGCTACAAGACGCACCCGATGCTCACCGCCGCTTGGGGCATCCCGCTGGGCGACAGCGGCTTCTCGTTCGAGGGCTTCGCCAACGTCATCGCCAGCAAGGGCAAGAACGAGTTCGGCGGCGACACGGCGGCCGAGACCAACTTCGACGGCCAGGTCATGTACGACGTGGGCGCGCTGGCCGGCGCGAAGGGCCGGTTCAAGGTCGGCATCGAGTACCAGTACTGGAAGAACAAGTTCGGCAACAAGACCACCGCCGCCGGCCAGGGCGCAGGCCCCGGGGCAAGCGCCAAGACGCCGATGATTCGCGCCGAGTACCATTTCTGAGTCCCGACGCGGCGCCCGCCGGGCGGCGCCTGGGTCGAGAATGCCCAGTTCCGGCAACGAACCTTCGAGCAGCGCGTGAACGCCACCACCACAGCCGATCGCAGCGCGTTCGAGCACGCGGTCCAGGCCCTCGAGGCCGAGCTGGCCAACGCGGCCGCGCACATCACGATCGATGCCTCCGCGCGCCAGGCCTACATGCGGCAGATCGCCCGCATGTCCGCCGAGCTGCGGGAGGCCGTCGGCAGCGGCCGCATGAGCTGGGCGCAGGCGGCCGAGCAGGCCCATGAGGCCCGCAACACCATCATGGACGTGATACGTGCGCGCAGCACGCCGGTGGGCCGGGCCATGGCCGAGCAGCTCAAGCGCGAAGGGCGCACGCTCAACGAGCTGGTGGCGCGCAGCGTGCAGAAGCTGTTCGGCGCGAATGCGCGCTTCGACGCGCTGAGCGCCGGCCAGCGCGATGCGGTCTACGCCGAGATCGTCGCCGCGGCCGGGCGTTCGAACCTGCGCGTCACGACGACCATGCGCCGGCTGTCCTTCGCCGGGCGCGGCCTGGTGTTCGTCTCGCTGGCGATCTCGGTCTATGCGGTGGCCACGGCCGAGAACAAGGGCCAGGCCGCCGCGCGCGAACTCAGCACCACCGGCGCGGGCATCGTGGGCGGCATGGCGGGCGGCGCCCTCGCGGGCCTGGCCTGCGGCCCCGGCGCGCCGGTGTGCGTGACGGTCGGTGCCTTCGTCGGCGGGGCGCTGGCGGCCTTCGGCGTCAGCGGCTGGTGGCCCGAACGATGATCCGCCCGCTCCCGGCCGAGCGCCTGGACCTGCAGCCGCTGCCGGCGGGCGGCGACACCGCGCCCAGCGTGCACCTGCTGATGGACGGCGTGCGCACGCCGCAGGCACTGGCCGGCGCCGTGCTCGAAGCATGCTTCCTCTGCGAAGACATCGGCGACGCGCACCTGCTGCTGCTGCTGAGCGACGACGTGCCCTTCGAGGACTTCCTGCACCTGCACCTGCTGGACCAGCGGCTGGCTCCGCTGGATTCCGCCTCGCTGGGCGCGCCCTACAGCACCGGCAGCTTCTCGCTGCTGGGCCCGCCCGGCGAGCGCGAGCTGCATTTCCGCTTCATCGGCCAGGCCGACTGGACCGTGACCCTGCTCGACCACGCGGAAGCGCGCCTGCCCTTCCTGGGCGAGCCGCCGGGCGTGCACCGGCGCCTGGGCCTGAGCCGCCGCTTCAGGCTGAGCAGCCGGGCGCGCGCGGAAGCGGGCCACTGAGCACCCTCGGGCACAGGCTGCAGCGGAACACAGGCGCCATGCTCAGGCTCGAACTCGCCGGCATCACCAAGCAGTACCCCACGGTCCGCGCCAACGACGGCGTGGGCCTGCGCGTGGCGCCGGGCGAGATCCACGCCGTGCTGGGCGAGAACGGCGCGGGCAAGAGCACGCTGATGAAGATCATCTACGGCGCCGTCGCCCCCGACGCCGGCGAGATGCGCTTCAACGGCCAGCCCGTGAGGATCAAGAGCCCGGCCGAGGCGCGCGCTTTGGGCATCAGCATGGTCTACCAGCACTTCTCGCTGTTCGACACGCTGACCGCGGCCGAGAACGTCTGGCTGGGCCTGGACAAATCGCTCGCGCTGCCCGAGGTGGCGCGGCGCATCACGGAAGTCGCCGCGGCCTACGGCCTCGACGTGGACCCGCAGCGCCCGGTGCACACGCTGAGCGTCGGCGAACGGCAGCGGGTGGAGATCGTGCGCGCGCTGCTGACCGAGCCGCAGCTGCTGATCCTGGACGAGCCCACCTCGGTGCTCACGCCGCAGGCGGTGGACAAGCTCTTCGTCACGCTGCGCCGCCTGGCCGAAGGCGGCTGCAGCATCCTGTACATCAGCCACAAGCTCGACGAGATCCGCGCGCTGTGCCACCGCTGCACCGTGCTGCGCGGCGGCAAGGTCACCGGCGAGGTCGACCCGCGCACCGAGACCAACGCCGGCCTGTCGCGCCTGATGATCGGCGCCGAGCCGCCGCCGCTGCAGCAGCGCACGGGCAGCGCCGGCGCGCCGGTGCTGCGCGTGGCCGGCCTCACGCTGGCGCGGCAGGACGCCTTCGGCATCGACCTGGACGCGATCTCGTTCGAGGTGCGTGCGGGCGAGGTCGTCGGCATCGCCGGCGTCTCGGGCAACGGCCAGCAGGAGCTGATGGCCGCGCTCTCGGGCGAGGACCCGCGCGCCGCGCCGGGCAGCATCACGCTGGAGGGCGCCGACATCGCGCGCGCCAGCCCGCGCGCGCGCCGCAAGCGCGGCCTGCACTTCGTGCCCGAGGAACGCCTGGGCCGCGGCGCCGTGCCCACGCTGAGCCTGGCGCAGAACACGCTGCTGACGCGCACCGAGGCGGTGGCACGCGCGCCCTGGCAGATGGGCTGGATCTCCACCGGCCGCGTGCAGCGCCTGGCCGAGGAGCTGATCTCGCGCTTCCACGTGCGCGCCGGCGGCGCGGGCGCGGCGGCGCGCAGCCTCTCGGGCGGCAACCTGCAGAAGTTCATCGTCGGGCGCGAGATCGACGCGAAGCCCAAGCTGCTGATCGTCAGCCAGCCCACCTGGGGCGTGGACGTGGGCGCCGCGGCGCAGATCCGTGGCGAGCTGCTGAAGCTGCGCGAGGCCGGCTGCGCGGTGCTCGTCGTCAGCGAGGAGCTGGACGAGTTGTTCGAGATCAGCGACCGGCTGCTCGTCATCGCCAAGGGCCGGCTTTCGCCCGGCGTGCCGATCGCGCGCGCGACGGTGGAAACCATCGGCGAGTGGATGTCGGGCCTGTGGCCCGCGGCCGCCGATCAGAGGGTCGCGGCTTGATCCGTCTGGAACCCCGCCCGCAGCCCTCGAAGCTGATGTCGCTGGCTTCGCCGCTGCTGGCGCTGGTGATCACGGTGCTGATCGGCGTGCTGCTCTTCGTCGCGCTCGGCAAGGACCCGGCGCGTGGGCTGCAGGTCTTCTTCGCCGAGCCGCTGAAGAACCTCTACGCGCTGTCGGAACTGAGCGTGAAGGCCACGCCGCTGGTGCTGATCGCGCTCGGCCTCGCGGTCTGCTTCCGCTCCAACGTCTGGAACATCGGCGCCGAGGGGCAGTACATCGTCGGCGCGCTGTTCGCCGGCTGGGTGGCGATGCAGGCCGGGCCGGCCACCGCGTGGATGGGCCGCGGCATCGTGCTGCCCATCCTGCTGGCCGGCGTGCTGGGCGGCATGCTGTGGGCGGCCATCGTGGCGCTGCTGCGCGACCGCTTCAACGCCAACGAGATCCTGGTCAGCCTGATGCTGGTCTACGTGGCCGAGCAGCTGCTGAACTGGCTCGTCTACGGCCCCTGGAAGGACCCGGCCGGCTACAACTTCCCGCAGACCATCACCTTCCTGCCGGAGACCAAGATCCCGCGCCTGATCCCCGGGCTGCGCGCCCATATCGGCACGTTGATCGCGCTCGCCGCGGTGGTGGTGCTGGGCGCCTTCCTGTTCCGCACCTACCGCGGCTTCGCGCTGCAGGTGGGCGGGCTGGCGCCGGCGGCGGCGCGTTATGCGGGCTTCTCGTCGCGCAGCGCGCTGTGGACCGCGCTCTTGATCTCCGGCGGCATGGCGGGCCTGGCCGGCGGGCTGGAGGCCGCGGGGCCACTCGGCCAGCTCACGCCGCACCTGCCGGCGGGCTACGGCTTCGCGGCCATCATCGTGGCCTACGTCGGGCGGCTGCACCCGGTGGGCATCGTGCTGTCGGGCGTGCTGATGAGCATGTTCTACATCGGCGGCGAGCTGGCGCAGTCGCGTCTGGGGCTCTCGAAGAGCCTCACCGGCGTGTTCCAGGGCCTGCTGCTGTTCACGCTGCTGGCCTGCGACACGCTGATCCTGTACCGCCTCCGCCTGCGCAAGCCGGCGGCCACCGTGGGCTGAACGATGGAAGCCGTCGCGCTGCTGCTGGCCGCCACGTTCAACGCGGGCACGGTGCTGGCCATCGCCGCGCTGGGGCTGCTGGTGAACGAGCGCGCCGGCATCGTCAACCTCGGTGCCGAAGGGCTGATGCTGGTGGCGGCGATCACCGGCTTCGCGGTGGCGGTGCATTCGGGCAGCGAAGTGCTGGCCTTCGGCGCCGGCGCGCTGGCGGGCGCGGCGCTGGCCATGCTGTTCGGGCTGCTCGTCATCTGGCTCAACACCAACCAGGTGGCCACGGGGCTGGCGCTGAGCCTGTTCGGCAGTGGCTTCTCGGCCTTCGTGGGCACCGGCTACGTGCAGGAGAAGCTGGGCGAGAAGGCCCAGCACACGATTCCGCTGCTGGCCGATCTGCCCTTCGTCGGGCCGATGCTGTTCCGGCAGCACCCGATGGTCTACGCGGCGGTGGCGCTCACCGTCGCCGTCGCGTGGTTCCTGTACCGAACCCGCGCCGGACTGGTGCTTCGCGCCGTGGGCGAATCGCCCGAATCGGCGCATGCGCTGGGCTATCCGGTGCGGCGCATCCGCCTGGGGGCTGTTGCCTTCGGTGGCGCGCTGTGCGGGCTGGCCGGCGCCTACCTCTCGGTGGCCTACACGCCGCTGTGGGTGGAAGGCATGGTGGCCGGCAAGGGCTGGATCGCGCTGGCGCTCACCACCTTCGCCACCTGGCGCCCGGCCCGCGTGCTGCTGGGCGCCTACCTCTTCGGCGGCGTGACCATGCTGCAGTTCCACCTGCAGGGCCAGGGCGTGGAGATCGCGAGCCAGTTCCTGAGCATGCTGCCCTACGTGGCCACCATCGTCGTGCTGGTGCTGATCTCGCGCAACGCGGCCTGGATCAAGGCCAACATGCCCGCCTCGCTCGGCAAGCCCTTCTTCCCCGGCGGATGATGGTGCCCCCAAGCTCGCTAGCGCTCGCTACCCCCCGAGGGGGCCGTCCGCCAGCGGCCCGGCAGAGCCGGTTCCGCGGCGGGAAGCTGGGTCGCGGCTTCAACTGACCAATCTTTTTCACAACAGGAGAGAGCTTCCATGCCCCTTCAATCCAAGCGCACGCTGCTCAAGCTGGCAGGCGCTGCCACGCTGGCTTCCACCGCGGCCCTGGTCGGCTGCGGCAAGAAGGAGGAGGCGGCCGCGCCCGCCGCCGCACCGGCCAGCGCGGCCGCCGCTTCCGCCCCGGCCAAGCCCGAGCCGCTGAAGATCGCCTTCACCTACATCGGCCCCGTCGGCGACGGCGGCTGGACCTTCGCGCACGACAACGCGCGCAAGGCGGTCCAGAAGGAGTTCGGCGACAAGGTGATCACCACCTTCGTCGAGAAGGTGCCCGAGAGCACCGACGCCGAGCGCGTGTTCCGCGACCTCGCCAGCCAGGGCAACAAGCTGATCTTCGGCACCACCTTCGGCTACATGGAGCCGATGCTGAAGGTCGCGGCCGACCTGCCCGACGTGAAGTTCGAGCACGCCACCGGCTTCAAGACCGCGCCCAACATGCGCACCTACGACAGCCGCACCTACGAGGGCGCGTACATGGCCGGCGTGATCGCCGGCAAGATGACCAAGAGCAACACGCTGGGCGTGGTGGGCTCGATCCCCATCCCCGAGGTGATCCGCAACATCAACAGCTTCACGCTCGGCGCGCAGAGCGTGAACCCGAAGGTGAAGACCCGGGTCGTCTGGGTCAGCGAGTGGTTCAACCCGCCCAAGGAGACCGAGGCCGCGCAAAGCCTGATCAACCAGGGCGCCGACGTGCTGTTCCAGAACACCGACAGCTCGGCCGTGCTGCAGACCGCGGCGAAGAACAAGAAGTACGCCTTTGGCTGGGACAGCGACATGACCGCCTATGCGCCCGAGGCGCACCTGGCCTCGTCGATCATCAACTGGGCGCCGTACTACATCAAGGCCACGCGCGACGTGCTTGAAGGCAAGTGGACCGGTGCCAGTGGCGTGTGGTGGGGCGTGAAGGAAGGTGCGATCGACATCGTCTCGATCAACGCCGCCGTTCCGCAGGAAACCAAGGACCAGGTCGCCAAGGTGAAGGCGGGCCTGGCGGACGGCAGCTTCTCGATCTGGAAGGGCCCGCTGGCCAGCAACGACGGCAAGGAGCTGCTGAAGAAGGACGAGGTCGCCGACGACAAGTTCCTCTCCGGCGTCAACTTCTACGTCAAGGGCGTGGAAGGCAAGGTGCCGACCGGCAAGTAGCCGCCCCGCCCCGGGTTCGAGACGCCCTGCACCCGCAGGGCGTTTTTCTTTCCGGCGCCCTCAAGCCACGCCCCGCGCGGCCGACGCGCGGGCGTGCGCGCGCGCGGATCGTGCAATCTGCACGCGCCGGGCCTGCCCGGGCCGGAAATGGCGGCTGCTTGCCCGCCTGTTTGCGCCTTGTTGCGACTCAAGTTGGGTCGGCTTCTTCCCGATACCGCTGGACATGAACCGGTAGGTGGGGCCTCCACGCCTGCCCCCGAAGCCCCGCCGGAACCGTCCAGACCCGAGGAAAAGCAGCATGGCCACCCTGATCCCGAACTACACCACCGCCCAGATCGCCGTCATGTCCACGGCGCAGATCGCTGCCCTGACCACGGAAGACTGGGCGGCGTTCAGCACCGCGCAGATCGGTGCGCTGCAGGCGGTGCAGATCCCGGCCATCGCCAACACCGGGCTGCGGGTGATGACGAGCTCGCAGATCGCGGCCTTCACCCCCTCCGACGTCGGCCAGTTCACCGCGACGCAGGTCCAGGCCTTCGCGACCAACCAGATCCAGGCGCTGACGGCCTCGCAGGTCGGCAACTTCGTGCCGGTGCAGATCCAGGCCCTGTCGACCGCGCAGCTGCGCGCAATCGACGCCAGCGACCTGGCACAGCTCACCACCAGCTCCGCCGCGGCCCTGGGCAGCACGCTGGCGGCGGCCCTCAGCACGGCGCAGGTGGCCGCGCTGACGACCGCGCAGGTGGCTGCGCTGAGCACCGCCGGCCTCACGGCGCTGAGCTCCACGCAGCTGGCCGCCTTCGGCACCGACGACATGGCGGCGCTGGGCTCCTCGCAGTTCGCCTCGATGTCCACCTCGCAGCTGCGTGCACTCAGCACGGCGCAGGTCAGCGCGATCGAATCGCGCGACGTGGCCGCGCTGGGCACCGGCGGCGTCGCCGCGCTGACGAGTGCACAGCTCGGCGCGCTGAACTCGGCGCAGGTGCAGGGTCTGTCCACCGCGCAGGTGGCCGCGCTGTCCACCGCACAGATGGCCGGCCTGGGCACCACGCAGGTCGCCGCGCTGACCAGCGCCGATGCCGCCGCGCTGTCCAACGCGCAGCTGCAGTCGCTGTCGACCGCCGGCATCGCCGCGCTGTCCACCGCCGCCTTCGCCGCGATGTCCACCACGCAGCTGGCCGCGCTCAGCTCGCGCCAGCTCGGCGCGATGGAGTCGCGTGACGTCGCCGCGCTGAGCACGGCGCAGGTCGCCTCGCTCACCACCGCGCAACTGGCCGCCTTCGGCAGCGCGCAGTCGGTCGGCTTCGAGACCACCGACCTGGCGGTGCTGTCCACCGCCCAGATCCGCGCCCTGTCCACCGGCGCCATCGACGGCCTGACCTCGGCCCAGGTCGTGGCGCTGACGCCCGGCCAGGTGGCCGCGATGAGCACCGCGCAGCTCGCGCGCCTGGAGACCATCACCTCGGCGCAGCTGGCCGCGCTGTCCACCGCGCAGGTGGCCTCGCTGGGCCACGCCTACGGCGCCACGCTGACCACGGCCGACATCGCCGCGATGAGCACCGCCCAGCTGGCCATGCTCAGCACCGGTGCGATCTCCGGCCTCAACAGCGCCGACATCCAGACCCTCAACAGCGCCCAGTTCGCCGCGCTGTCCACCGCGCAGCTGCATGCCATCGGCACCGCCGCGCTGCCCGGCCTGACCACCAACGACCTGGCCGCGCTGGGCACGCAGCGCCTGCAGGCGCTGTCCAGCGAGCAGCTGCACGCCTTCAGCACCGACCAGCTCAACGCGCTGTCCACCGCGCAGGTGCGCGCGCTGACCGCCGGCCAGCTCGACGGCCTGAGCGCCACCGCGATCGACGCGCTCACCACGAGCAAGCTCGCCGCGCTGTCCAGCACGCAGCTGGCCAGCTTCTCGACGGCGCAGGTCGCCGGCCTGACGGCCGACATCGCCGTGCTCACGTCGGAGCAGATCAACGCCCTGACGCCGGCCTCGCTGGCCGCGCTGGGCACCGCGCTGCCCTCGGCCGCCATCACCACGCTGACGGCCACCGGCATCGCCGCGCTGAGCACCGACCAGTTCAACGTGCTGGGCACCACCGCGCTGGCCGCGCTGTCGACGACGCAGATCGCCGCGCTGTCCACGGCGGTGGTCGAATCGCTGACGGCCGGTGAAGTGGGCGCGCTCACGAGCGCACAGATCCATGCCATGTCCGCCGCGCAGGTGCGCGCGATGGGCACCGACGTCGGCTCCTTCACCAACGCCGACATGGGCGCGCTGACCGCGGCCCAGGTCACGACGATGTCGACGGCGCAGATCAACGCCTTCTCCGGCGGCCAGATCGGCGCGATGGGCTCGACGCAGATCGGCGGCCTCACCGGCACGCAGCTGGCCGCGATGGGCAGCGCCGTCAACAACCTCACCACCGGCCAGTTCGCGCAGCTCACGGCCGCGCAGGTCAGCTCGCTGACCTCGGCGCAGGTCACCGGCCTGGACACGGCCGACTGGGTGGCGCTGAGTTCCACCGCCGTCGGCGCCCTGAGCACGGGCGCGATGGCCGCGCTGACCAGCGACGCCCTGCGCCTGCTGACGACGACGCAGGTCCAGGGCCTGAGCGCCGCTCAGCTCAACGCCGTGGGCACGGCCGACTTCTCCGCCTTCGAGACCGCCGACCTGGCCGCGCTGCGCCCGTCGGTGCTGGCCTCGCTGGGCACGCAGATGCTGGCCGCCGTCTCGGCGCATGCCAGCAGCTTCACGTCCGCGCAGCTGGGTGCCCTGAGCACCGCGCAGCTGGACGCCATCACCGGCGGCAACACCGGTTCGCTGGGCGGCGGCCAGATCGGCGGCGCCGGCACGGGCTACATCGGCAGCCTCAGCTCGACCGAGATCTCGGCGCTGACGACGGCGCAGATCGCCGGCCTGTCGACGACGCAGATCCGCGCCCTGGGCAGCGACGACATCAACGCGCTGACCAGCGACCAGATCGACGCGCTGCGCTCCAACCAGATCGGCGCCTTCACGACCACGCAGCTCACGGCCTTCGGCACCGACGACCTGAACCGCTTCACGACGGCCCAGGTCGCCGGCTTCACGAGCGCGCAGATCGCCAGCTTCTCGACCGACCGCCTCACCGCGTTCGGCACCACGCAGTATTCCGGCCTGACGAGCGCGCAGCTCGGCGGCATCACCACCAGCCAGGCGCAGGCGCTGGAGACGGCCGACCTGGCCGCCATCCGCGCCAGCGAAATGGCCGGCCTGCGCACCTCGGCCATCGCCGCGCTGACGACCGACGGCATCCGCGCGCTGAGCACCGCGCAGCTGCACGCGCTGACGACCGCGCAGATGCGCGCCATCGAGAACGAGGACCTGGCCGCCATCTCCTCGGCCCGCCTGGCCACGTTGGGCACGAACCAGATCGCCGCGCTGACGACCGCGCAACTGGCCGCGCTGACCACGGCCCAGCTCGACGCGCTGACCACCACCCAGACCGCCGCGCTGACCAGCGCCCAGGTGGCCGGCCTGTCCGGCGCCGCGCTGGCCGAGCTGGGCACCAGCTCCTACGCCACCTTCACCACCGCGCAGGCCGCGGCGATCCAGGCCTCGCAGGTGGCCTCGCTGCAGACCGCCGACCTGGCCGCGCTGGGCACGGCGCAGCTGCGCATGCTGTCCACGGCCGCCGTGCAGGCGCTGGACGCGGCGCAGGTCGCCGCGCTGGGCACCGACCAGCTGCGTGCGCTGACCGTCACCCAGCTGCGCGCGCTGAACGCCGAGGACTTCGGCAGCCTGACGAGCGCGCAGATCGGCTCGCTGGGCACGGCGCAGATCGCCGGCCTGACCACGGCGCAGCTCAACGCCCTGTCCGCCACCCAGCTGGGCGGCCTGACGAGCGTGCAGATGGCCGCGCTGTCGGCCGTGCAGGTGGCCGCGATGGACCCGGGCAACCTGGCCGCGATGGGCACCGCCCAGTTCGCCGCGATGACCACCGCGCACATCGCCGCCTTCTCCACCGCGCAGGCCGCGGCGCTGGAAGCGGCTGACCTGGCCGCCATCGGCACCGCGCAGCTGCGCATGATGAGCACGGCCGACATGGCCGCGCTGAACGGCGACCACTTCGCCGCGATGACCACCGCCCAGGCCGCCGCGCTGACGACGGCGCAACTGCGCGCCATCGACCTGGACGACCTCTCCTCGCTGAGCACCGCGGCCATCGCCGCGCTGACCAGCGCGCAGGTGCTGAGCCTCTCGAGCGCACAGCTCGCGGCCCTGTCGGCCGACCAGCTTTCGCACCTGAGCACCGCGCAGGTGGGCTCGATCAGCACCGCGCAGATCGCCAGCATGGACGGCGAGCAGCTCAACGCGATGTCCACCGCGCAGTTCTCGCACCTGGGCACGGCCCAGGTGGTGGCGCTGTCGGCCGGCCAGATCGCGCAGCTCGACGCCGACCACGTGGCCGCGATGTCGACGACGCAGATCGCCGCGCTGCGCACGAGCCAGATCGAGGCGCTGACCGCCGACCAGGTGGCCGCGCTGACGACGGCCCAGGCCGCCGCGCTGACCACCGCGCAGATGCGCGCGATGGAGGCCGCCGACCTGGCGCAGATGGGCACTGCCGACGTGGCCGCGCTGGGCACGGCCCAGGTCGCCGTGCTGCGTGACGCGCAGATCGATGCCCTGTCCGGCGACCAGCTCGCCGCGCTGACGACGGCGCAGGTCCGCGCCATGTCCACCGCGCAGCTCTCGCGCCTGGGCGCCGACGACATCGAGGCGCTGGGCACCAACCACTTCGCCGCGATGACGACCGCGCAGGTGGCCTCGATCAACGGCACGCAGTTCGCCGCGATGAGCTCGGGCGACCTGGCCGCGTGGAGCACCGCGCAGCTGGCCGCGCTGTCGCCGGCCAATCTCGCCTCGCTGGCGCCGGACACGGTCGCCGGCTTCACCACCGCGCAGATGGCCGCGCTGACGACGGCGCAGGTCGCCGCGCTGGGCACCGCCTCGATCGCGCTGCTGCAGACCGCCGACATCGCCGCGATGACCACCGCGCAGGTCCGTGCGCTGTCCGACGGCCAGCTCGGCGCGATGGACGCCGCGCAGTTCGCCAGCCTGGGCACCGCCCAGCTCGCCGCACTGAACACCGCGCAGTTCGCCGCGCTGTCGGCCGACAAGGTGGCCGCACTCTCCACCGCGCAGACCGCCGCGCTGGCCACGGCCGAGATCGCCGCGCTGACGACCGACCAGGCCGTCGCGATGGAGACCGCCGACCTGCACGCGCTGCGCTCGGCGCAGATCGCCGCGCTGTCCACCGCCACGCTGCGCGCGCTCGACGGCACGCAGCTCGCTGCCCTGGGCACGGACCAGATCGCCGTGCTGAGCGGCACGCAGGCCGCCGCGATCGACGCCGGTGACCTGGCGCAGCTGAGCTCGGCCTCGCTGGCCGCGCTGAGCACGGCCGCGATCCGCGCACTGTCCACCGAGCAGCTCGGCGCGCTCGACGCGACGCAGCTGTCCAAGCTGGGCACGGCGCAGATCGCCGCGCTCACCACCGCGCAGGTCGCGGGCCTGGCCGGCACCAGCCTGGCCGGCCTGACGACGGCGCAGTTCGTCGCGCTGTCCACCGCGCAGCTGGCCGCCATCACGAGCACGCAGGCTTCGGAACTCGAAAGCCGCGACATCGCCGCGCTGTCCACCGCGCAGATCCGCGCCATCAGCGGCGACGCGCTGGGCCACGCCACGGTCGAAGTCATCCAGGGCATCACGACGGCGCAGGCCGCCGCGTTGACGACCTCGCAGATGCGCGGCCTGTCGCTGGAGCAGATCGCCGGCATGGAGACCGACGACGTGCAGGCGCTGAGCACGGCACAGATTGCCGCCCTCAGCTCGGTCCAGTTCGGCGCCTTCACCACCGACCAGCTGGCCGCCCTGGGCGCCAACGCCGTGGTCGGCTGGAGCCCGGCGCAGATCGCCGCGCTGTCGCCCGACAACCTCGCCGCGCTGTCCACCGCGCAGTTCGCCGCGCTGTCCACGGCCCAGATCGCCGCCATCACCTCGGCCCAGGCCGCGCTGCTGGAGACGGCCGACGTGGCCGCGCTGTCGGCCGCGCAGGTGCGTGCGCTGACCACCGCCGCGCTGCACGAGATGACGCCCGGCGCCATCGCCGCGCTCGGCTCCGACCAGGTCGCCGGCCTGTCGACCACGCAGCTCACCGCGCTGACGGCCGAGCAGATGCAGGCCATCGAGACGCGTGACCTGGTCGCGATGGGCACGGCCCAGATCGCCTCGCTGTCCACGCTGCAGCTCGATGCGCTCGACACCGCGCAGCTCTCGCACCTGACCTCGCGCCAGGTGGCCGCGCTGACGACGGCGCAGGTCGCCTCGCTCGCCGCCGATGACCTGGCCGCGATGGGCACCGCGCAGTACGTCGCGATGACCACCGCGCAGCTGGGCGCGCTGACCTCGGCGCAGGCCGCCGCGCTGGAAGCCGCCGACGTGGCCGCGCTGAGCCTGACGCAGCTGCGTTCGCTCTCGACCGACACCATCGCCAACCTCTCGGCCGCCGCCGTGGCCGGCATGACCACCGCGCAGGTGGGCGGCCTGACGACGGCGCAGATCGACGCCTTCACGCCCGACCAGATCGCCGCGATCGAGGTGGCTGACGTGAGCGCCATCGGCCTGCCGCAGCTGGCCTCCTTGTCCCTGGCGCAGATCCAGGCCTTCGACACCGCGCAGCTCAACGCGCTGAGCTCGCGCCAGATCGCCGTGCTGACGACGGCGCAGATCGCCGCGCTCGACCCCGACGCGCTGGCCGCGCTGGGCACCGCGCACTACGCCGCGATGACCACCGCGCAGGTCGCCGCCTTCACCGTCTCGCAGGTGGCCTCGCTGCAGGCGGCCGACGTGGGCGCCCTGGGCAGCGCCCAGCTGCGTGCGCTGGCCGTGGACAAGATCCCGCAGCTGTCCGTCGCCGCCATCGCCGGCCTGAGCACCTCGCAGGCCTCGCAGCTGACGACCTCGCAGCTGGCCGCGCTGAGCGATGACCAGCTGCTGGCCGTGACCACCGCCGACATGGCCGCGCTGACGACGGCGCAGCTCTCCTCGCTCGACCCGACGCGCATCGCCGTGCTGGGCACCGGCCAGCTCGGTGCGCTGGGCTCGCGCCAGATCGCCGGCCTGACGACGGCGCAGATCGCCGCCATCGACGCCGACCGCCTGGCCACGATGAGCAGCGACCAGCTCGTCGCCTTCACCACCGCCCAGGTGGCCGCGCTGACGGCCGCCCAGGCCGCCGCCTTCGAGAGCGAGGACCTCGCCGCGCTGCGCACCTCGCAGATCCGCGCGATGTCCACCGCCGACATCGCGGCGCTGACCGAGACCAACGTCGCCGCGCTGCGCTCCGACCAGGTCGCCGCGCTGACGACCGAGCAGATCAAGGCCCTGTCCGGCGGCCAGGTCACCGCCATCGAGACCGACGACATCCAGGCCATGGGCACGGCCCAGCTGCGTGCGCTGGAGACCGGCCAGATCGCCGCCCTCACCAGCGACCAGCTGCTGGCGATGTCCAGCGCCCAGTTCGGCGCGCTGACGAGCGACCAGCTCGCCGCGCTCGACCCGGTGGCGCAGAACGCCTTCGGCACCACGCAGTACGCGGCCATGAGCACGGCGCAGATCGCTGCGCTCACCGGCGCGCAGGCCGCGACGCTGACCACCAGCATCATCGCCAGCCTGAGCACGGGCCAGGTGCGCGCCTTCTCGACCGACGCGCTCAACAGCCTCACGAGCAACGCCATCGTCGCGCTCAGCACGGCCCAGGTGGCCGCGCTGACGACCTCGCAGGTGGCCTCGCTCACCGACACCGTGCTGCAGGTGATGGAGACGCGCGACATCGCCGCGCTGACCACCGGCCAGCTCGCCGCGATGTCGGCCGACCAGCTCGACAGCCTCACCAGCGCGCAGCTGATGAACCTGACGACGCGCCAGGTCGCCTCGCTGTCGACGGCCCAGTTCTCCGAACTCAACCCGGCCAACCTGGCGACCTTCACGACGACCCAGTTCGCCGCGATGACCACCGCCCAGCTGGCCTCGATGACGACCGCGCAGGCCGCGGCGCTGGAGAGCCGTGACTTCGCGATCCTGAGCTCGGCCCAGGTGCGTGCGCTGGCCGCCGACACCGTGGCCGCGCTGGCCACCGACTCGCTGGCCGCGATGACCACGGCCGAGGCCGCCGCGCTGAGCGTCGACCAGGTCGCCGCGATCGTCAAGGACAACCTCACCGCCATCGGCACCGGCAGCCTGGCCGCGATGGGCACGGCGCAGATCAACGCGCTGGCCGCCGAAGGCCTGGCCGCGCTGACGACGGCGCAGATGACCAACCTGAGCACCGCGCAGGTGGCCAGCCTGGGCGTCGACCTCGTCGGAGGCCTGGACGCCAACCACCTCAACGCGTTGAGCACGGCGCAGATCGCCGCGCTGCGCACCGCGCAGATCGCCGCGCTGACCGACAGCCAGGTCGCCGCGATGGACACCGACGACCTGCGTGCGCTGAGCTCGGCCCAGCTGCGCACCTTCAGCGACGCGCAGATCGCCGCGCTCACCACGGCGCAGACCGCCACGCTGACGACGGCGCAGGTCGCGATGCTGACGACGGCGCAGATCGCCGCGATGGAGCAGGCCGACTTCGTGGCCATGGGCACCGGCCAGTTCGCCGCGCTGACCTCCACGCAGATCGCCAGCCTGGGCGCCGACAAGCTCTCCGTGATGGAGACGGCCGACCTGGCCGCGCTGGGCAGCGCGCAGCTGCGCGCCATCAACCTGGACGGCATCGCCGGCCTGACCTCGGCCGCGATCAAGGCGATGAGCAGCGACCAGCTGACCGCGCTGACGACCGCGCAGATCGCCGCCATCGACCCGGGCGCCTTCGCCGGCATCGACAACGCCGACCTGGCCGCGCTGGGCACCGCCCAGATGGCCGCGCTGACGGCCGACCAGCTGGCCGGCCTGAGCACGGCGCAGATCGCCTCGATCACCGCCACGCAGGCCGCCGCCATCGGCGCCTCGCAGCTGGGCAGCCTGGCCGCGACCTCGCTGGCCGCGTTGGGCACGGGCCAGTTCGCGAACCTGACGACGCGCCAGATCGCCGCGCTGAGCGGCGACCAGATCGCCGGCATGGAGACCGCCGACATCGCCGCGCTGACCTCGCGCCAGCTGCGTGCGCTCTCGGCCGACCAGCTCTCGGCCTTCACCAGCGCCGCGATGGGCGCCCTGGGCACCGACCAGGTCCGCGCCTTCACGACGACGCAGATCGCGCAGATGGACGCCAATGACCTGGCGGCCCTGAGCACCGACGGCTTCACCGCGCTCACCGCCTCGCAGGTGGCCGCGATCACCGACACGCAGGCCGCCAGCCTGGGCACCGCCGCCATCGCCGCGATGGGCACGACGACCATCGGCTCGCTGTCCGGCGCCGCGTTCGCCGCGCTGGGCACGGGTGCCATCGCCGCGCTGGGCACCGACCAGATCCAGGCGCTGACGACGACGCAGATCGTCTCGATGGAGGCGGTCGACTTCGCCGTGCTGAGCACCGACCAGGCCGCCGCGCTGACGACGCGCCAGATCGCCAAGCTCACCGCCGAGCAGGTGGCCGCGATCTCCAGCGACGACCTGCGCACGCTGAACGCCGGCCAGCTGCAGGCGCTGACGACCGACTCGATCGTCGCGCTGACTTCGGCCTCGGTCGCCGCGCTGAAGACCACGCAGGTCCAGGCGCTGACCGGTGCGCAGATCGGCGCGATGGAAGCCAGCGACCTGGCCGCGATGAGCAGCGACCAGTTCAAGGCGCTGACGACCTCGCAGCTGCCGTCGATGACGGCCTCGCAGGCCGCCGCGCTGACCTCCGACAACCTCGCCCTGCTGACGACCTCTCAGGTCGCCGCCATCGGCACCGCGGCCATCGCCTCGCTGTCGGCCAACGTCATCACCAATCTGTCGAGCGACCAGGTCGCCGGCCTCACCAGCAACCAGCTGCGTGCGCTGAGCGACACCCAGATCGCCGCGCTGGAGACCGGTGACATCAACGCGATGGGCACCGCCCAGATCGCCGCGCTGCAGGCCAGCCAGGTGGCCGCGATGACGACCGACCAGCTGAGCGTGATGGGCACGACCCAGCTCGCCGCGCTGACCACGGCCCAGCTGCGCGCCATCACCGCCGCCGACCTCACGACGCTGTCCACCGACCAGTGGCAGGCACTCACCGCCACGCAGGTGGCGGGCCTGTCGGCCGGCCAGGTGGCGGGCATGGCCACCGACGACTTCGCGGCCCTCACCGGCACGCAGGTCGCGGCCCTGTCCACCGGCGCCGTCGCGGCGCTGACCACCGCGCTGGGCGTGGCGCTGGGCACCACGCAGATGCAGGCCCTGCAGGCCGCGCAGCTGCGCGCCATCGGCACCACGGTGCTGGCGGCCATGCAGTCCGATGACCTCAACGCGCTGAGCCCGACCCAGTTCGCCGCCTTCACGACGGCGCAGGTCTCCTCGCTGACGACCGACCAGCTCACCGCGCTGAGCGGCACCATCCTGGGCGGCCTGACGACGGCCCAGCTCGCCGCCATCGCGCCGGCCGACCTGGCCGCGATGACGACCGACAACTTCACCGCCTTCAGCGCCACCCAGCTGGGCGCGCTGACCACCGCGCAGGTGGCGGCGATGGAGACGGCCGACCTGGCCTCGCTCAGCGGCACGCAGATCCGCGGCCTGAGCACGGCGGCGATCGTGGCGCTGAGCTCCGACCAGCTCACCGCGCTGACGACCGACCAGTACGCCTCGCTGACCACGGCGCAGATCCGCGCCATCGAGAACGCCGACCTGCCCAAGCTCGAGACGGCTGACCTCGCGGCGCTGAGCGCGCTGCAGATGGCCGGCTTCAGCACGAGCCAGATCGCGTCGCTCACCAGCGACCAGTTCACCACCCTCACCGACACCGAACTCGCGGCCCTGAGCACGGCGCAGCTCAATGCGCTGGGCACGACGACGCTCAACGCGCTGTCCACCGCCCAGTTCAACGTGCTGACGACGGCGCAGGTCGCCGGCCTCGACACGGCCCACGTGGCCGGCCTGACGACCACCGACCTCGCGTCGCTGTCGGTCGACCAGGTCAAGGCCTTCGGCACCGCCGCCATCGTCGCGATGAGCGCGGGCCAGCTCGGCTCGCTGACCAGCGACCAGGTCGCGGCGCTGAAGACGAGCCAGATCGTGGCCATCGAGAACAGCGATCTCGCGGCCATGGGCACCGACCAGATCGCCGCGATGACGACGGCGCAGATCCGGGCGATGAGCTCGGCCCAGGTCGGCGTGCTGACGACCGACCAGCTGCGCGCGCTCGACTCGGCGCACGTGGCGGCCATCGGCACGACGCAGATCAAGGCGCTGGACAGCGCGCACCTGAACGCGCTGACGACCACGCAGTTCGCCGCGCTGACGACGGCGCAGGTCGCCAACCTGACGACGAGCCAGGTCAGCACGCTGGCCAGCGATGACCTGCAGGCGCTGTCGACGGCGCAGGTGCGGGCCTTCACGACCGCGGGCATCGCGGCTTTGTCGAGCGACTCGATCGCGGCGCTGACCAGCGCCCAGGTCGTGGCGCTGACGACGGCCGAGGTGCGCGCCCTGGCCACCGCCAACCTGCACGCCCTGGACAGCGACGACCTCGCGGCGATGAGCGTGACCCAGGTGGCGGCGATGACGGCCGACCAGCTCAACGCGCTGACCAACGCGCAGCAGGGCGGCATGACGACGCGCCAGGTCTCGAGCCTGAGCGTGGGCCAGATCAACGGCATGACCGCCTCCGACCTGGCCGCCTTCACGACGACGCAGTTCGCGGCGATGACGACGGCGCAGATCGCGGCCATCAACGGGACCCAGGCCGCCTCCTTCCAGACCGCCGACCTGGCGGCGCTGAGCACGGCGCAGATCCGCGCGCTGGCCACGGCGGCCATCGCGGCGCTGTCCACCGACGCGCTGCAGGCCCTGACCACGGCGCAGGCCGCGGCGCTGACGACGGCGCAGATCCGCGCCATCGACGTGGCCGACATCGACAAGTTCGAGACGCGTGACCTGGTGGCGCTGACGACCGCGCAGATCGCGGCCTTCAGCAGCGCCGAGGTGGGCGCGCTGTCGACCGACCAGCTGAGCGTGCTGACCACCGCGCAGGTGGCCGCCTTCAGCAGCGGCCAGCTCGATGCCCTCGCCGGCAGCGACATCTCGGCCTGGGGCAGCGACCAGATCCGCGCACTCAGCACCTCGCAGGTGGCGGGCCTGGATGCGACGCAGGTGACCGGCATGGACACCGTCGACCTGGCCGCCTTCACGACGGCGCAGGTGCGGGCCCTGTCCACCGCGGTGATCGAGGCGCTGGACAGCGCCGACTTCAACGCGATGACGACCACCGAGTTCGCGGCGCTGAGCACGGCGCAGCTGGCCACGCTGGACTCCGTCGACATCGGCGGCCTGGCGACCACGCACCTGGCGGCGATGACCACGGCGCAGATCGCGTCGCTGGACAGCGACCAGATCGATGCGCTGAGCACCGCGCAGCTGCACGCGCTGACCGCGCAGCAGGTGGCGGCCTTCACGACCGACCAGCTCGCTTCCTTCGACACCGCCGAGCTGAACGCGCTGTCCACCGCCGACTTCGCGGCGATGACCACGGCGCAGATCGTCACGCTGAACGACACGCAGTTCGCCGGCCTCGACACCGCGCACATCGCCGCGCTGTCCACGGCCCAGGCCCATGCGCTGACCGATGACCAGATCATCGCGCTGACCACCGACCAGGTGGTGGCGCTGGGCACCGCCGCGCTGTCGGCGATGACGATGAGCCAGTACAACGCCTTCGAGGGCGAGGACTGGGCGGTGATGAGCACGGACCAGTTCGCCGCGCTGCAGGCCGTCACGCCGATCGTGCTGGACCTGGACGGCAACGGCGTGAGGACGACCTCGGCCGCCAACGGCGTGAACTTCGACATCGACGCCTCGGGCAAGACGACGAAGACCGGCTGGGTGGGCAGCGGCGACGGCCTGCTGGTGCGCGACATCAACGGCAACGGCTCGATCGACAGCGGCGCCGAGCTCTTCGGCGGTGCCACGACGCTGGCCAACGGGCAGCGCGCCGGCAACGGCTTCAACGCCCTCTCGGCGCTGGACACCAACGGCGACGGCAAGCTGACGGTGACCGACGCGGTCTTCGACGAGCTGAAGGTGTGGGTCGACGGCAACCAGGACGGCAAGACCGACACCGGCGAGCTGAAGGGCCTGCTGGACGTGGGCGTGGTCGAGCTCAACCTCGACTTCACCAAGGGCACGACGGTGGAGAACGGCAACCTGCACGGCATGGTGGGCAGCTACACCAGGGCCGACGGCAGCAGCGCCGAGATGACCGACGTGTGGTTCGCCAAGCAGGCTGCCGCCAGCACCCCGGCGCTGGGCGACCTGCTGGCCGGCGCCCCGGCCGACCTGGTGGGCAGCGCCGATGCGCACAAGCCGGTCTCGCAGGAGCAGGCCGAGCAGCGTGCCCACACCGGCGCCTTCCTCGGCGGCAAGGTGCACAGCAGCCTCGAGGAGGAACTGCTGAAGCACCAGAATCCGCTGATCTGACGGACTCGTTTACGCCCCCGGAGGGGGGTCGAAGGCCCCGGCCGCCGCAAGGCGAACCGGGGCCTTCCCTTTGCTGGCGCTGTCTAGGAGCCTGCGCGCGACTGCCGCCGCCAGGCGGCCAGCAGCGCGCGTGTCTCGGCGTCGGGCCGCGCGGGCAGCTTGCGGTATTCGCTGCAGTCGCTCTTACGCGTCATCAGGCGGTGGTTGATCAGCTCGCGCCGCAGCGTCACGTGGTCGCCGAAGGTGTTGGCCTCCTTCAGCACCGCGTTGACTTCGCGCTCGGTGTAGACGCGGCGCGCATCGAAGCGCGTCCACAGCGTCCACATCACCAGCCGCTGCACCGTGAACTTCACCGGCCAGCGCACGAGGCGGCCTTCGGCGTCGAACTGGTTCAGCGCCTTGCGGGCGTTGTCGCCGAGTTCGACAGGTGCGGCCGGCTGCGGCGCGGCCTTCGGCGGCGGCGCGACGCGCAGCGCCTGGTAGTTCCGGTGGCCGGCGGCGCGCGCCAGCAGGTTCAGCAGCTCGACATGGCCGGGCGGCTGAGGCTTGATCGCCTGGCGTTCGGCGAGCGATTGGCCCAGGGCGCGCGCGAAGGCGCTCAGATCGGGCACGGCAAAGGGGATGGTTTGGCGGGACATCGTCGGTCTCCGGCCCGCGCGCGAACAAGGCGGCGGCGGGCATCGTCGGCACGCGCGTGAAACCCCTCTTCGGCGGGGCGCCGGTGGTTGCCGTCTTCCGGCCTGGCGCATGCGGGATGACGCATGGGAAGACCTCGATATGAAGGCAGGTTTAGCACGGGGCCCGAAGGCCGCGCGGCAACGCCTGGGTGAACTGCCGACCGGGCGCGGATGATACCGTCCGCACCCGAGTGAAACGCTAGGGCCTGTTAACACTATGGCAAGGCACCGCGAAGGCTCGCCAGAACGGGCCAATCTAGGCGCAGCGCGCCGCCCGCACTGGCGTGCGGGCAAGCGATCCAACGACGAGTGGCCCGTTCTGGCGAGCCTTCCCGGAGGGTTGCGGCCAGAAAGCGCCGCATGCGGCGTTGCAAATCCTCGCCGGGTGTCCAACCCGGCTGCGGTTTGCGCCTTGCCTGCGGTGCTTTCTGGCCGCAACGCGGTGCCTTGCCATAGTGTTAACAGGCCCTAGCCCATCCGGCCTATGCCGCGCCTGTTCAGCAACCGCGACCGCGCCTTCCACCTCGGCCCGCTGCCCACCGAGCGGCTGCCGCGCGAGCCCGGCGCGCCCGAGCGGCCGGCCACGCAGCCGCAGGACCCGAACGCCGCCGGTGCCGATGCCGTGAGCACCGTGCTGGCCGAGTACCGCGCGCTGATGGCGGCGCATCTCGACGGTGCCGTGGCGCCGGCCCGCGCGCCGATCCCCGAGGACCCGCAGGCGCTGGCGCGGAACCTCAAGTCCAGCGCCTATTTCCTCGACGCCACGCTCGGCGGTGCCTGCGCGCTGCAGCCTTCGGATTGGCGTGGTTCGGCACTGCAGCACGCCCACGCCTTCGTGTTCCTCCTCGAGTTCGGCCGCGAGCCCGCCGAAGGGGAACCCGGCGCCGAGTGGATCCGCGGCAGCAACGTCGCGCGCACCGACCTGCGCTGCGCCGAAGTGGCCGTGGTGCTGGCGGGCTACCTGCGTGCGCTGGGCTTCGCGGCGCGCGGCCATGTCGAGGGCGACTCGCAGCTGGACCTGGCGGCCCTGGCGCAGCGCGCGGGCATTGCGATGGCCGGCGACGACGGCGCGTTGCGGATGCCGTTCACGCAGCGCGGCTTCCGCCTCGGCGCCGTCAGCACCGAAGCGCCGCTGGCGCACGACGCGCCGATCGCACCCGGCGCCTCGCTCGCCTGGCCCGACGCCGCCGCCTACCTCGGCGAAGGCGGCACGCGGCCCGGCTTCGAGGACGCGGAACTCGCGCGAAGGCCCCTGCATCTCGGCCGTTATCCGATGGAGCACATCCGTCGCGTCGACGAGCCCACGACGCTGGTGCTGCGCGACGAGATCCGCCGCGTGCCCAAGCGCGCCGACCTCTTCACCCGCGCGCTGGCCGGCGACCTGGGCGAGCGCGCGAAGGCCGAACGCGCTCGCTTCGCGATCAAGCATCCGCTGGCCTTCGCGATGTCGCCGCTGATCCGCGGCCTGGTGCCGATGCAGGGCTCGCGCGAGCCGATGATGGGCGAGCCGCTGTCCGAGGCCTTCGCCGATGCGCAGCGCAACGCCGATGCGCTGAAGGCGCTGGCCTACTTCCTCGGCGCCGACCTCGTGGGTACCTGCGAGGCCGAGCCCTGGATGTACTACTCGCACGACGAAGCCGAGGGCCGGGCCATCGAGCCCTACCACCGCCACGCCGTGGTGATGCTGATCGACCAGGGCTTCGAGACCATGGAAGGCGCCTCGGGCGACGACTGGATCTCCGGCGCGCAGTCGATGCGCGCCTACCTGCGCGGCGCGCTGATTGCCGGCGTGATGGCGGCGCTGCTGCGCCGGCTCGGCTTCTCGGCGCGCGCGCACTCGAACGCGCACTCCGAGCTGCTGCACCTGCCGGCCGTGCTGATGGCGGGGCTGGGCGAACTCTCGCGCATCGGCGAGCTGGTGCTGAACCCCTTCATCGGCCCGCGCTCGAAGTCGGTGCTGCTCACCACCGAGCTGCCGCTGGCGCATGACAAGCCCATCGACTTCGGCCTGCAGGACTTCTGCGCCCAGTGCCGCAAGTGCGCCCGCGAGTGCCCCTGCAATGCGATCCCCTTCGGCGCGAAGACGATGTTCAACGGCTACGAGATCTGGAAGCCCGACGTCGAGAAGTGCGGCAAGTACCGGCTGACGAACATGCGCGGCTCGGCCTGCGGGCGCTGCATGAAGACCTGCCCCTTCAACCGCGAGGACCTGGTCGAATCGGAGCGGCTGATGTGGCTCTCGATCAACGAGCCTGGCGCGCGGCGTGCGATCACCGAGCAAGACGATGCCATCGGCGGCGGCCGGCGCAACCCCGTCAAGCGCTGGTGGTTCGACCTCGAGATGATCGGCGGCGTGGCGGTCGCGCCCGAGGCCGGCGCCAATGAGCGCGAGCTCGAACCGGGCCGCGAAGACAAGCTCGCCGCCGTGCAGAAGCTCGCGGTCTTCCCGCCGGCGCTGCAGCCGGCCGGCGGCACGACGATGGCGACGGTGGTGCCGCTGCGTCGCGCCGAAGGCCTGGCCGCGGTCGCGGCGGCCGAGTCGCCGCAGGCGGCGCGGCAACGCCGGGGCACTGCCGTCGATTCCGGTGGCTCCGATCCGTCGTGAGTCAGGCGATCAAACAAAGGAGCCGGTCATGGGTCTGGTGAAGGTCAGGGCATTCGCGGTCTCGGTGGACGGCTTCGGCGCCGGGCCCGAGCAGAGCCTGGAGAACCCGCTGGGCATCGGCGGCCCCACGCTGCACGGCTGGTTCTTCCCCACGAAGACCTTCCAGTCCATGCACGGCGCCGGCGCCGGCGGCACCGAGGGCGTCGACAACGACTTCGCCGCGCGCAGCTTCGTCAACGTGGGCGCGTGGATCCTGGGCCGCAACATGTTCGGCCCGGTGCGCGGGCCCTGGCCCGACGACAGCTGGAAGGGCTGGTGGGGCGAGGAGCCGCCCTACCACGTCCCCTGCTTCGTGCTGACGCAGCATGCGCGCGCCGACCTGCCGATGAGAGGCGGCACCACCTTCCACTTCGTCACCGGCGGCATCGACGAGGCGCTGGCCCGCGCGCGTGAGGCCGCGGGCGACAAGGACATCCGCATCGGCGGCGGCGTGAGCACGGTGCGGCAGTTCCTGCAGCGCGGGCTGATCGACGAGATGCACCTCGTGATCTCGCCCACGACGCTGGGCCGTGGCGAGGCGCTGCTGGCAGGCATCGACCTCCACGCGCTGGGGCTGAAGGTGGCCGAGTCGGCCCCGGGCGAGAAGGCGCTGCACGTGGTGCTGCGCCGCGGCTGAACGCGCTCGAGGGGCGGCTGTCGATCCGGGCGCGCCTCGTTCGTCGTGAGCGAGCCGGCCCTGTGCGCGCCGGCCCCGTTCGACGAAGGATCCGCCATGAGCCTCTACACCCTTGCCACCCACCCGGCCCGGCCCTACCTGGCCATCCGCATCGAGGTGCCGATGTCCGAGATCGGCAACCAGTGCCCGCCGCTGATCGGCGAGGTGATGGGCTGGATGGGCGAGCACGGCATCGCGCCGGCCGGCCCGCCGCTGTTCCGCTACCTCGCGTTCGGCGAGCGCGAGACCATCGACGTGGGCTTTCCGGTCGCGCAATGTCCCGCAGCGCCCGGCGGGAAGGTCATCGCCGACAGCCTGCCGGCGGGCCGCTATGCAGTGATGTTGCACCGCGGGCCGTACGCTGGCCTGCACGCCGCGACGAAGCAACTGCTGGACACCCTGCGCAAGGACGGCCTCGCGCCGGACCTGGCGCCCCAGCCCGGCGGCCAGCGCTGGGGCGGCTTCGTCGAGTCCTACCTGACCGACCCGCGGGCCGAGCCCGACGAGAGCCGCTGGCTCACCGAAGTGAGCGTGCGGCTGGCGGACGGCTGAACCTGGATCAGAACGCGCGCAGGTACAGGTCGGGCAGCTGCGGCACGTTCGGGCGGTCCAGCGGGCCGGGGATGGGCTCGCTCGAATGGCCGTGGAACGAGGCCGAGCGGCGACGCATGAACGTGAGTTCGAGCAGGCGCGGGAAGGGGATGCCGCCCAGCATCACCATGCCGCCGGCGTTGTTGGCGTGCATGTGGATCACGCGGTGCGTCTCGCACAGCTTGGCGATGATCGTGTAGACGCGGTCGAAGTGCGCGCGGTCCACGAGCTGGTGGAAGTCGTGGAACTCGCCGGTCAGCACCTCGAAGCGGTCCAGGTCTTCGCTGCTGGCCTCGGCCAGGCAGGTCCACTCGGCGCCTTCGGTGTCGAACTTCAGGATCGCATGCTGCGCGGTGGCCCAGTCGAACATCTTCACCATCGAGGCCAGGCTGACGAAGTCGCCCTCGTCGCGTGCGCCCCAGCCCTTGCGGTGGAATTCGATGTTCGGGTGCTCCAGCGGCGCGCCCTCGATCGTGTGGTCGAACTGGATCACGCGCGCGCCCAGGCGGGCCAGGTCGGCGTCGAAGCTGACCTCGTTGCCGATGCCGATCGACAGCACCGCATTGCTGCGCCGCGATGACGAGGGCATCACGTAGCCGCCGTCGGCGTCGGAGCCGATGCGGACCTTCACGTCGCTGATCATCTGCCAGGGGCGCATCAGGTTCAGCAGGTCGAACAGCTCCTGCTGCGTCACGGGCTTGTCGTTGCGGGCTTGCGTCATGGGGGTGCTCACGGCGGGTAGTTCGGTGGGTCGTTGTTCTTCGGCGGGCCCAAGCGGGCGGAACCAGCCGCAGCGGCCGAAGAGCCGCGCCAGCGCCTGGAAGGTGGAACCCGAGGTGTGCACGACCTCGGTCTGCGAGAGGATCAGCTGGTCGACGAAACCCTCGACCACGCTTTGTGCACCACGCGTGATGTTGAAGGGGAAGCGGCGACCCTGATCGTCGGTGGTCCACTGCTGCCAGCCGCTATTTCCATCGAGCTTCTCGGGGAAGGCGGACTTCTCGAACACCACGCAGTTCGGCAGTTCGGCGAAGCGGCGGTTGACCTCGGCGTCGTCGCTGCAGACGAAGATGCGCCGCGGGCTGGCCTTGGCCTGCTCGAAGAGCGCGGCATCGTCGACGGCGGCGCCGAAATCGGACTTGCGGATGTGCAGGCCCAGCCACGAGCGGTCGATGCCGTGCTCGCGGATGAAGGCCCCGGCCTGCGCCGCCACGGCGGCGTTGGGCCGCAGCAGCGAAAGCGCGTCGCGCACGTCCTCGTCCTGCACGAAGGGCGGCAGCAGCGAGTTGTAGTAGACGAGGCTGTCGTGGCCGGCGAGCAGGCGCTCGTAGTCGCCGAAACCCGCCAGGCCGCGGTTGAGCACGAGCCGCGCCGGGTCGAAGCCGACCTGGTTCTCGTGCATCACCAGCAGGTGGCGGTGCTCGTTGAGCTTGAAGCTGTCGATGCCGCGCTCGTCGTGCGGCAAGTCGCTTTCGAACAGGCTCTCGAAGGGCGCGCCGCACCAGTTGTTCACCGGCCAGGCGATGCGCCAGGCCTGGCCGAAGCGCCGCTTCAGGATCAGCGCGAAGATCAGCGCGTTCAGGCGGTTGGACAGGCCGCCGTCGCAGAGCACGTGGTGCGTCATGCCGGCACCCCCGCCGCGGTGGCCAGGCGCCCCGGCATGGTGACGATGCCGGCCGTCTGCCACGAGATGCCCAGCACCACGTTGGCCAGCGGCTCGCGCTGGTCGTCGTGCGCGCCGGCCTGCAGCGAGGCGGTGGCGCGGGCGCCGAACTGCGCTGCCAGCCAGCGTTCGGCAGAAGCCGCCTGCTGCAGCGTCGGCGGCTCGGCGTTGACGGCAACCACCGCGCCCTGCTGCGGCGACAGCAGCCGGTGCAGCTTGTGCAGCGCCACGGGCAGCTGCGCGCCGCTGGCGCCCAGCAGCACGAGCAGATCGAAGGGCTGCTGCGCGGTGTCCCAGACGCGGCCGTCGTCGACGAGGTCGGCCGGCTGCAGGTCGAGCCGCGTGCCCACGCCCGGGTGCAGGAACATCGACAGCGCATTGGCCGCGGCCACGTGCTCGTCGGCGCCGAAGGCGAAGCGGCCGCTGCCCTGCGCCACGCAGGCCAGCAGGAAGCGCTTGCCGGCCGCACGGTACGGCGCGATCAGGCCCTGCATCGCATGCGCCACGCCGCGGCGCGGCGAGACCATCGTGCCCAGGCTCGATCGCTGCTGGTGGCAGATGTACTCCAGCAGCGCCGGTGACTTCAGGTAGGCCGCGTCATCGTTCTCGCGGTCGCGCGTGGCCAGGAAGTGCGCGCGCGGGTCGGCCAGCGCCGCCGGTTCGTCGCGGTGCAGCCAGGCGTAGCGGCGGGCGTCGAAGCTGGCCTTCACGCGGCGCGGGGACAGGCTGCCGTGCCAGTCCAGCAGCGGGTTGTCGTGCGTCGCGCCTTCGAAGTGCTCGATGTCGGCGCCGGACTCGCGCAGCGCGTAGTCCACCGAGAGCTGGTCGCGCTTGGAGAAGGCCAGGATGCTTTCCCACCAGGTGCTGCCGAAGCGCTTCACCGCCTCGTGCCGGTGGCTGCGCAGGATCACGGTGCAGGTCGACAGCGGGCCGATCTCCGCGAGCGGCCCCTGCGCGGCATAGAAGTCGAGCTGCCTGCAGACCGTGCCCACGTCGTCGTAGCCCAGCATCACGATCGCGCCGGCTTCCTGCTGCGGGTCGGTGCGCGAGGCGTGGCGGAACATGCGCAGCAGGTAGGGCCGCTCGGTGGCGAGGTCGGCCGCCTGCGGCAGGCGCTTGAAGCGCACCGTGTTGTCGACGTAGAGGCTGAACTCGGCGTCCGGGAAGTACTCGTGCGGCAGCGTCTTGGGCCGGCGCGAGAGCTTTTCCGGCGGCAGGTGGCGCTGGCCGATGGGCACGAAGCGCCACACCGGCGAGCTCAGCGCCGGGTTGTCGGTGATGCAGACGAAGTCGAGATCGAGGTCGGTGGTCGCGCCCGCGGGCAGCGCCTCCAGCGGATTGGCCAGCGGCTCCTTCGCACCGACGAGCGCGGTGTAGATCACGAGCTTCTGGCGCGGCGCGCCGTCGGCCTTCGCGGCGGCGTGCAGCGCGGCCGGCGCGGCCTTGACCTGCGGGTAGACATCGGCCCACCACAGCAGCAGCACCGCGAGGTTCCAGATCTTGAACACCGGCATCGCCTCGCCGCCGTAGAAGCGGTTCAGCAGCGCGGCGATGGCCGGCAGGTCCAGCACGCCTTCCACCAGCGTACCGCGCAGGCGGTCCAGCGCGTCGCGCAGCCGGCCCTGCAGCGTCTGCAGGAAGAACGTGGGCGGCACGGTGAAGCCCATCTTGCGGCGCTCGATCACCGAGCGCGGCAGCTGCGGCGTCATCAGCTGCCGCAGCACATGCTTGGACGAGCCCGCATGCGGCAGCTTCATGCCCTGCGGCAGCTGCGAGGCGAAGCGGTAGACGTCCAGGTCGAGGAAGGGGAAGCGGCCTTCGAGCGAGTGCGCCATCAGCACCTTGTCGGCCTTCATCATCAGGTTCTCGGGCATCCAGCTGGCCAGCTCGAAGGCCTGCATGCCGTTGAGAACCGTGTCGGCGCGGTCGAAGTGCGTGCGCAGCCGCAGGTGGTGCGGCGGCAGCGACTTGTCCACGAGCAGCGTGTTCGCGTCGAGGTTGTTGGCGCTCTGGTGGAAGAAGTGCGCGAACACCGCGTCGCGCGACAGCGAGGGGTCCAGCGCCAGCGCGTGGTGGCCGTAGCCGGCGAACATCTCGTCGCCGCCTTCGCCGGAGAGCACCACCGTCACGTCCTCGCGGATGCGCTCGCACAGGCGCGAGAGCGCGAAGCAGGCGGGGTCGGCGATGGGTTCGTCGAGCTGGCCGATGACGCGGTCCATGCCGCTGCGCAGTTCGCCCTGCGTCAGCGTCACCTCGACGTAGTCCAGGTCGAAGGCCCGCGCCACGTCGCGCGAGAACGCGAACTCGTTGACCTCGGGGAAGCCGATGCTGTAGGCCTTCAGTCGCGCGCCGGCCTTGTGCACGTAGGCGGCGATGGCGCTCGAATCGAGCCCGCCGGACAGCAGCACGCCGATGGGCACCTCGCCCATCAGCTGCGAGCGCACGGCGCCGCTCATCAGCGCGTCGAGTTCCTCCACGTACTCGGCCTCGCTGCGCACGCGGCCGGCGGCCGGCTCGTGCATCGTGGCCTCGGCGTAGCGGCGGATGCTCGCCTGGCCGTTGCGGAACTCCAGCGCGCAGCCGGCCTCGAGCTTGCGGATGCGCGCGAACATCGTGTGCGGCGCGAGCGTGTAGCGGTAGCTCAGGTAGTCCTGGAAGCCGATCGGATCCAGCGCATGGTCCAGGCCTTCCAGGCCCAGCAGCGTGCGCAGCTCGGAGGCAAACGCGATGCAGTGCGCGTCCTCGTAGACGTACAGCGGCTTGCTGCCGAAGCGGTCGCGTGCGATGAGGAACGAGCCGTCGCGGTCGTCCCAGACGCACAGGCCGAACATGCCGTTCAGCCGCGCCAGGCCCTCGTCGCCGAACGCGATGACGGTGGCGAGCACGGCCTCGGTGTCGGAATGCGTGCTGAAGGCCCAGCGGCCTTCGAGCGCGGCGCGCAGCGCGTCGTGGTTGTAGACCTCGCCGTTGTAGACGATGCCGCGCGCGGCCTCGTGCGGCGCGTAGATCGGCTGGTGGCCATGCGCCCGGTCGACGATCGCCAGGCGCCGGTTGGCGTAGACGGCGCGCGCCGTGCGGTGCGTGCCGAAGTCATCCGGCCCGCGGTGGAACAGGCTCTTGGAGAAGTGCGCCGCCGCGCGGTCGAGCACGGCGGGGTCGATGTCGTGCTTGTAGTGGATGCCGGCGATACCGCACATGCCCGTGCTCCTCTTGTTATTTCAGCCAGTCGATCACGCCACGCCCGAGACTCAGGAGGTTGGCGTTGAGCTGCTGCGTGTCGTGCAGCGCGTTGACGTAGGCCACGCGCGTGTTGAAGTGATCGGTCTCGGCCGACATCACGTCGAACAGGCTGCGCTTGCCCAGCTGCTGCCACTGCTGCAGCGTGAAGTTGCGCACCTGCTCGCTGTCGCGCAGCACCTCGGCCGTGCGCTTGGCGCGGTCCATCGAGGCCAGCGCCTGCTCGTGCACCTCGGCCACGCGGAAGCGGCGCGACTCCAGCGCGTCGGCGCGCTGCAGCGCGGCGGCCTGCGCGCGCTTGCGGGCGGCGTCGGTCGCGGGCGCCAGGCCCGGGCTCAGCAGCGGGATGTTCAGCGACAGGCCCACCGAGTAGTTGCTCGTCTTCTGCGTGCCCAGCGTGCCGCCGCCGGCGCTGGTGGCGCCACCACTGAGCTGCCAGCTCAGCTGCGGCTTGCCACCGGCGGCCACGGCCTCGGCGTAGCGGTTCGCGGCCTTGACCTGCGCGTCGAGCTGCGCGATGTCCCAGGAACGCTCGGCATCGGCCACCAGCTGCGGCAGCTCGGGCACGCCGGCGAAGACGGTCGACAGGCCCTCGCTGCCGGGCAGGCCGTCGCCCACCAGGCGGCGCAGCCGCACTTCCACCTGGCGCACGGCCGACTGCGTCTGCGTCAGCTGCAGCTCGGCCTGCTGCATCGACTTGCGTGCCTGCACCAGCTCGCTGGCGCGGCCGCGATCGGTGCGGGTGATGGTCTCCAGCGCCTCGACCAGGCAGCTCATCTTGCGCACGTGCGCGCGCCAGACCACCGCCGTCATGCGGTAGCGGCTGCGCTCCAGCGCGAGCGAGACGGCCGTCAGCGCCAGCTGTTCCTGCTGCGAAAGCTGGCCGAAGCGGGCCGAGTCGGCGAGCTGCTTGCGCCAGTCGACGAGCCGGTCGTTGCGGCCACCGTCCCAGAAGGTCTGGCCCACGTTGATGCTGATCCGGCCCTGCATCGAAGAGGTCTCGCTCAGGCCGTTGGTGCGCGTGCCGCCCGGGCCCAGGCCGGCGCCGACGCTGGCCTGCACCTTCTGCGCGGCGCGGGTCTCGTCGATGTCGTCGGTGGCCGCCTCGGCCAGCAGCTTGGCGGCGCCCACGGCATGGCTGCGCTGCAGCGCATCGCCCACCAGCGAGGCCAGCGTGGCGCGCGGATTCGGCTGCGCCAGCGGCTCTTCCTTCGATGCCGGCGCTTCGGGCGCGTCCTCGTCCACGCAGCGCGAAGCGGCGGCGGCGGAGCCCACGGCGAGCGCGAGCAGCACGGCCAGGGCGGGGCGGGTGAAGGCGGGGGTCATCGGGCGGGCTCCAGCGGCCACGGCGCGCGCAGGCACGCCGGGCTGTACGCCAGTGTCGGAGCACCCGCCCCGGTGTTATCGGTGGAAGTCGGGCCGGAAAGCCGGCCTGATCGAGGCCGAGACTGGCCGGGTGATCGGCCCGGTGCCCGACTCGGCGCTCAACCCGGCGATCAACCCGGCAGGGCCGGCGCCGCCGCGATGCGCAGCTGCACGCCGCCCGCCGCCGCCGCGGCGCTGGGCTCGGCCAGGCGCGCCGGCGGCACGCCGCGGTCGCGCAGGTGCTTCTGGACCTGCGCGCCGCGCTGGCGCGCCAGCGGCGTGGCCGCGGCGCCGGCATCGTCGGGTGCAGCCAGCAGCGCCAGGCGCGCGCCGGTGCGGCGGCGCAGGCTCTCGGCCACCTTGTCCAGCACCGCGGCCAGCGGCGGCTTCACGCGGCTCTTGCCGGGTTCGAAGCAGAACTCGCGCGGCACGCCGACGAGCAGGCTGCCGTCGCGCTGGCGTTCGATCTGCACCGGCGTGCCGCCGAAGAAGCTGTCGAGCCACTGCTGCTCGGCCACCAGCTCGGCGGCGAGTTCGGGCGTCAGGCGGGGCTCGGGCGCTGGCGCTGGCACCGGCGCGCTCGGCGGCGCCGCAGCGCCGGTCGCGGCCGGTGGCGGCTGCCGAGAAGAAGGCTCAGCGGTCCTGGGCGTGCCGGCACAGCCGGCCAGCAACAGCGCGGCCAGGGCCACGAAAGGGCGACGTTCCATCATCACTTCACCACCAGCATGCGCATGCCCAGCAGTCGGCCTTCGGTGCGGTCGAGGATGCGCACCGTGGTGGCCTGCGGGCGGAAACCTTCGGGCAGCGGCAGCGTGCCGCGCAGCACCTCCTGGCGGCCGATCGACAAGGCGATGGGCTGCAGCGTCACCGATGTTTCCTTCGGTGCCGTGCCGTTGCGCCCGGCATCGCCGGTGACGACGAGTTGCATCACGCCGGCCAGCGGGCGGGCGGCCCTGCCGTCGCGCGTCAGCACCACGTCGTAGGCGAGCGCGCCGTCCTGCGCCGAGAAGCGGGCGGCGCGCACCTCCACCGCGCCGTTGCGCGGATCGGGCGGCAGCGCGGAGACGACGGTGGCCAGGTCGCCACGCAGGCGCTCGGCCGTGGCGCGCTGGCTCGCCAGCTCGCCGCTCAGGCGCTGGCGCTCGGCATTGGCGCTCTGCAGCTTGCCGCTGGCCTGCGAGAGTTCACCGGCCAGGCGCGTGCGCTCCGCCTCGGCCTGCTCGAAGGCCGTGCGCAGCTGCGTGGAGGCATCCATCGACAAGCGCGGCGGCAGGACACGTTCCTGCACGTACAGCACGCTGCCGGCGCCGGCGAGCAGGCCGATCAGCAACAGCAGCAGCCAGCGCGGGAAGCGGCGCTGGTGGCGGCCGTAGAAGAAGGTGTCGGAGCGCTGGCGGAAGAGCATCGGGCGCGCAGCCTATGCCAGCGCGGGCCTGCCCTTGAAACACGATGTTTTGCGAGGTCTTGGCCCCGCGGCGCGCGGGCGCCTGCTCAGGCCGCCAGCAGTACCGCGGCGGCCGGAGCGACCACGGCGCCCGGGGGCACCGAGCCCATCACCACCGCGCCGGGCATCACGCGCGCACCGGCGCCGATGCTGATGCCGGCGTAGATCGTCGCGTTGGCGCCGATGCGGGCACCGTCGCCCACCATCGCGCCGCGCTCGCCGGGCTCGGCCTCGACGAAGACCACGTTCGGGCCGATTGCGACATCGGCGCCCAGCCGCGTGCCGCGCGGCAGCACGGCACCGCAGCGCACGACGCAACCGTCGCCCAGCACGGCGCCCGACTCGACGCGGGCAGCCGGATCGACGCGTGCACCGGGGCCGGCGGCCAGGGCGAGCAGTTCGGCGAGCGGCAGCACGTCGGGCAGGGGCAGGTCGCGGGCAGACATCGTGGGCTTCTCCGGAGGCATCGGCGGCTCTTGCGCCGCCGATGCCTGCATTGGAAGGGCCGGCCCCGGGCGCCGAAACCAGGAAAAGGCCGGCAAAGCCGGCTCTTTCATCCGCCATCCGGGAAGACCCCTTGGCAATGTGTGCCAGTTCCGCGCGAACGCGCCGGCGCTGTCGCAACCCGGCACGTTCGGCCACTGTGTGGCGCTGGCACGCCGGCGCGGGCTTTCCCTGCGCCGCGGCGGACCACGCGGCGGCGCCGCCGGCCCGTTCTGCGCCGCAGCAGCGCAAAGCTGTGCCGCCACGCAACGTCACGCACCGCGCTGGCGCGGGTGGCATGTCCGTTGCGCTAAGGGACCGGTCCCCAGCGGGCCCGGCCGTCGAGCCTGGCCCGCCCTTTCCGCACCGAGTCCACCACAACCAGGAGACAACGCATGCGTCCCCAATCGAAACTCGCCCGCACGCCCCTGAGCGCACTCTCTGCCCTCGCCACCCTGTTCGTCAGCGGCCATGCGCTGGCCGCCGACGTCAAGGCCGGCGAATGGGATCTGTCCATCGGCGGCATCGTCAACGCCTACTACACGAACGCGTCGTGCAGCGGCAGCCAGGCCGTGGGCGGCGCGGCGCTGGCCACCAAGGCGCTGGGCTGCGGCGGCCAGGACGGCAGCACCATCATCGGCAACGGCCTGCTGCCCAACGTGCTGAGCGTCGGCGCCAAGGGCAAGCAGGAAGGCGTGGACATCGGCGCCACGCTGATGATCGGCTCGGCCGTCTCCTCCAGCAGCTCGATCGGCAACAACAACAACGTCGACATCCGCCAGGGCTTCTTCACCATCGGCACGGCCGAGGCCGGCACGCTGAAGCTGGGCCGCGACTACGGCATGTTCGGCGCCGGCGCGATCCTCTCGGACATGACGCTGCTGGGCGCCGGCGCGCCGGTGGCCGCGACGCAGCGCAACCGCGTGACGCTGGGCCACATCGGCGCCGGCTACACCTACCTGGGCCACTACGGCCAGCTGACCTACTCGACACCCAAGCTGGGCGCGGCCGGCTTCTCGATCGGCCTGATGAGCCCGGTGGACGCCGATGCCACGCACGTGGCCAAGCGCTCGCCGCAGGTCCAGGCCAAGGGCACGCTGGACGTGGGCGTGGGCACGGCCTGGATCGCGATCAAGAGCCAGGGCTTCAAGGGCGTGGGCGGCGGCTCGGACTTCACGATGAACGGCGCCGAGATCGGGGCCAACCTCAGCTTCGGCGACGCCGGCCTGCTGGCCAACTTCCAGAGCGGCAAGGGCATGGGCGTGCTGGCCGATGGCGACAACGGCGACCACAAGTCCACGAACTGGCTCATCCAGGGCACCTACAAGTTCGGCAAGGCCAAGGTGGGCCTGAGCGTGGGCGCCTCGCGCCCGAAGGACGGCACCGGCGACGCGCTGAAGGAGAACATGAACACCACCGCCGGCCTGTACTACAGCCTGACCAAGGCGGTGACGCTGGTGGGCGAGATCAGCAACACCGAGAGCAAGAGCGTCTCGGGCAACAAGGCCAAGATGAGCGGCGTGTCGCTGGGCGGCATCCTGTTCTTCTGATTCAGCGCGCCAGGAGGAGCGAAGGCGCCGAGGCCCTGGCCGGCCCGGCGCCTTTTTCATGGCGCTGGCGGCAGATCAGGCGATCTTCACGTACTCGAATTCGCTGGTCTGGTTGTTGATGCCGCGGGCCGGCGGCGCGATCCAGCTCGCGAACTGGCCCGGCTTCGTGCAGGGCTTCATCAGCGAGCCGATGAAGCGCATGTCCTCGTCGTTGGGCAGCCAGCCGCCCACGCCGGCGGCCCATTGCGCTTCGCTCAGCAGCTCGCCTGTCGGGCTGATGCGCTGGCCCTTGAACTCGCCGATGCGGCGGTTGAAGCCCTTGTGCGGCTGCGTGATGCGGAAGTCGATGCCGGCCTTCTCGATCGTCTTGTTCCAGCGGTCGATGCCGCCCTGGCAGTCGGCCATGTAGTCGTCCAGCAGCCGGCAGTTGATCGCGCGCAGCGCGGGCACCTGCTCGTCCACCAGCTTGCCGTCGAGCACGCGCGTCACGGAGTACATCGCGTCCTGCAGCTGGTGGTCGTCTTCCAGGCGCGCCTCGTTGAAGCGGCCCTTCAGGCCGGCGCTGAAGGCCTCGGCGCCGTTGGAGCTGATCTCGCTGCCGAAGAGGTCGCGCGTCACGCTCATGTGGAAGTTGGCCTTGCGCTGCAGCAGCGGCAGGTCCACGACGCCGAGCGCCCGGATGCGCTCCACGTCGTACGGATCCTTGATGCCGGCCTTGACCATCGCCGCGCAGGTGGCCTCGATCGTGCGCTGCACGCCGGTTTCGCCGACGAAGAGGTGGTGCGCCTCCTCGGTGAGCATGAAGCGGCACGAGCGGCTCAGCGGGTCGAAGCCGCTTTCGGCCAGCGCGGCCAGCTGCATCTTGCCGTCGCGGTCGGTGAAGTAGGTGAACATGAAGAACGACAGCCAGTCCGGCGTGCGCTCGTTGAAGGCGCCCAGGATGCGCGGGTTGTCCTGCTGGCCGGACCTGCGCTCCAGCAGTGCCTGCGCCTCCTCGCGGCCGTCCTTGCCGAAGTACTTCACCAGCAGGTAGACCATCGCCCACAGGTGGCGGCCTTCCTCGACGTTGACCTGGAACAGGTTGCGCATGTCGTACAGGCTGGGCGCCGTCTTGCCCAGGTAGCGCTGCTGCTCCACCGAGGCCGGCTCGGTGTCGCCCTGCACGACGATCAGCCGCTTGAGCAGCGCGCGGTGCTCGCCCGGCACCTCCTGCCATGCCGGCTCGCCCTTGTGCGTGCCGCAGGGGATGGTGCGGCCCTCGACCTTGGGCGCCAGCAGGATGCCCCAGCGGTACTGCGGCATCTTCACGTGGCCGAACTTGGCCCAGCCCGCCGGATCGACGCCCACCGCGGTGCGCAGGTAGACGTCGGCGTCCTGGAAGCCCTCCGGGCCCATGTCCTTCCACCACTCCAGGTACTGCGGGTGCCAGGTCTCCAGCGCACGCAGCAGCTGCTTGTCCGACGACAGGTCCACGTTGTTCGGGATGGCTTCGTCGTAGCGGACTTCGACGAAGGCGTCGCTGCGGATCTGTTCGACGTCTTCGACGAGGGTCTCGGTCTGGCTCATGCGGCGGTCTCCTGGCGGTGGTGAAGGAGCCGAATCGACAGACGCACTATTATACGTGTATTGGATTCGGTGATCGGCATCATATTGCCTGTCACCTGGCGCCACTTGACCTGGATCAAAACGGAACGGCCCGCGCCGGAAGCCGGCGCGGGCCGTTCAAAGTGAGTGCAGGCTTACTGTTGGGCCAAGCGCAGTTCCAGCGGGCTGCGGAAGGTGGCCGAGGGCATCCAGGCCAGCGGCGCGTCGTCGGCGCGGGCGTAGTCGGGCACCACCTTGTGCAGCTCCTCGAAGGCGATCCGCACCGCCAGCCGCGCGATCATCGTGCCCAGGCACGAGTGCACGCCGCCGCCGAAGCCCAGGTGCCCGCGCGGCTTGCGGCTGATGTCGTAGACGTCCGGGTTCGGGAACACCCGCTCGTCGCGGTTGCCCGCGCCGTAGGCCAGGCAGACGAAGTCGCCCTGCTTCATCGTCTGGCCGTGCATCTCCACGTCGCGCTGCAGCCGGCGCTTGAAGCGCTGCGCCGAGGTGTTGAAGCGCAGCGATTCCTCGATCGCCTCCGGCACCAGCGCCGGATCGGCCACCACCGTGCGGCGCGCCTCGCGGTGCTCGGCCAGGTTGAGCGCGAACATGCTCATGAAGCCGCCCAGCGACTCCACGCCGGCCATGATCAGCGTGGTGGTGGTCAGCAGCACCTCGCGCTCGTCGAGCCGGTCGCCGTCGATCTCGGCGGCGGCGAAGTGCGAGATCAGGTCGTTCTGCGGCCGGGCGCGGCGCTCGGCGATCACGCCGGCGGCGTACTCGCGCATCCAGTCGAAGGCGGCCAGGTGCTCGGGGCCCTTGGCGCGCGTGACCGGGTCGCTCTGCACCATCAGCACCGCGCGGTCGCGCACGGCGGCCTCCTCGGCCTCGCTGTTCAAGGGCAGGCCCAGCGCCGCGCACAACACGCGCACGGTGAACTTCGACGAGAAGTCCCGGATGAACTCGAAGCGCGGCTGGCCGCGCAGCGGCGCTGCGGCGGCGATGGCGATGTCGCGGATCGGCTGCGCCAGCGCCTCGAGGTTGCGGCGCACGAAGGCGTGCTGCACCAGCGCGCGCAGGCGGTCGTGGCGCGGGGGATCGGTGGTGCCCAGCGTCGCGCCAGCGCGGCCGGGCAGCTCGCTCATCATGTTGCCGCTGGCCGAAGAGTAGGTCTTCCAGTCCTGCAGCGCGGCCAGGATGTCGGCGTGGCGCGAGAGCACCCACATCTGCGCCTCCTCGCTCCAGAAGCAGGGGAACTCCTCGCGCAGACTGCGGTAGGCGGGGAAGGGGTCGGCATCGATGGCCGGCGAGAAGGGGTCGAATCGGAAGGCCATCGTGCGTCTCCTGGAGTCGTCGTCGGGATGGCGGGATTCTGGGCAGCGATGCCCCCGCACGGCGTGCAATTGCTGCGGTGCTTGCTTGCACTTTTCCCGTACGATGCGCCGATGAGCCGTGCCCGCAGGACCCTGCCCGCCTTCGCGCTGTACGGCGAGCCCGGCTCGCCCGGCGCCTCGCTGCTGCACGTGGAATCCATCGCTGCGCGCAGCAGCGTGCACCACTGGGCCATCGACACCCACCTGCACCACGGCCTGCACCAGCTGATCTGGCTGCGCGCCGGGCCGGTGGCCGCGGTCTTGGACGATTCGCGGGTCGACGCGATGGGCCCGGCGCTCGTGGCCATCCCGCCCGGCGTGGCCCATGCCTTCCGCTTCTCGCCGCGCAGCGACGGCCACGTGCTCACCTTCGACCCGCGCCTGCTGACCGAGGACGACGCCGAGCAGCAGGTCGCGCAGGCCTTGCGCACGCTCTTCGCCGCGCCGCGCGTGCTGGCGGTGCCGGCGCACGAGGCCTCGCGGCTGCATGCCCTCTTCGAGCGCCTGCTGGCCGAGCACGAGTCGGCCGACCCGGGCCCCGTCACCGGCTGGCTGGCGCGCGCGGTGCTCTGGCGGCTGGCGGCGGTGGCGGCGCGCGAGCCTTCGCCCTCGCGCCGCGCCGCGATGCCCCTCTACACCCGCTGGGTGACGCTGGCCGAGGCGCATTACCGCGAGCACTGGCCGGTGACGCGCTACGCCGGGCACCTGGGCCTGAGCACCGAGCGCCTGAACCGCCTGGTGCGCGCCGAGACCGGCAGCAACGCGCAGGCGCTGCTGCACGCGCGGCTGGTGCGCGAGGCCTGCCGGCGCCTGGTGCACGTGGCCGAGCCGGTGGCGCGCATCGGCTTCCAGCTCGGTTTCGAGGATCCGGCCTACTTCTGCCGCTTCTTCAAGCGCCACGTGGGCGTGGCGCCCAGCACCTACCGCGAACAGGCCGGCGTGGGCGTCGGCGCGGTGCCGCCACACGGGCATTCCGCGACTGCGTAAGCTCGCGCCTTCCATCCGGTCCGCCCGAACCCCCGATGCCTTCTGCCCTCATCTCCCGCACCGGCGCCGCACTGCGCGGCCTGTGGCGGCTGCTGGACGCCACGCGCCGCGCGATCCTCAACCTGCTGCTGCTGGCGCTGATCGTCGCGCTGGCCTGGGCGCTGCTGCGCGGCGGGCCGCCGGCGCTGCAGCCGAAGACGGCGCTGGTGATGGATCTCTCCGGCCGCATCGCCGAGCAGCGCCCCGGCGCGTCGCGCGGCGACCTGCTGCGCCGCCTGCGCGGCATCGACGACGACGGCGTCACGCGCCTGCGCGACATCCTCGCCGTGCTGGACCATGCCGCGAAGGACCCGCAGATCACGCACCTGCTGCTGCTCACCGACGGCCTGACCGGCGGCGGCCAGCCCACGCTGCGCGAGGTGGCCGCGGCCCTCGACCGCTTCAAGGCCGCCGGCAAGCCCGTCATCGCCTGGGCCGCGGGCTTCGACCAGCGCAGCTACTTCGTCGCCGCCCACGCCAGCGAGGTGTGGATGCACCCGATGGGCTCGCTCGACGTGATGGGCTTCGGCGCGCGGCGCAGCTACTACAAGGAGCTGCTGGACCGCGTGGGCATCAGCGCCAACGTCGTGCGCGCCGGCAAGTTCAAGAACGCCAACGAAGGCTGGAGCGCCACCGGCCCCTCGCCGGAGACGATGGAGGCCGAAGGCGCGCTGCTGAAGTCGATGTGGACGAGCTGGACCGAAGAGGTCGAGCGAGCGCGCAAGCAGCCCGCGGGCAGCGTGATGGCAGCCATCGACGCACTGCCCGGCAGCATGCTCGAGATGGGCGGCGACGCCGCGGCCTGGGCGCTGAAGGGCAAGTGGATCGACGCCGTGAAGACGCGCGACGAGTTGCGCGCGGCGCTGATCGAGCGCGGCGCGAAGGACGACAAGACCTTCCGGCAGGTCTCCGCCGGCGAGTACCTCGCCCGCATCAAGCCCCAGGCGCAGGGCGACGCGGTGGGCGTGATCGTCGCCGAGGGCGGCATCGGCAACGGTCGCGCGGGGCCGGGCAGCATCGGCGGGCTGTCCACCGCCGACCTGGTGCGCCACGCGCGCGAGGACGACAAGATCAAGGCGCTGGTGCTGCGCGTCAACTCGCCCGGCGGCAGCGCCTTCGGCAGCGAGCTCGTGCGGCGCGAGCTGGAACTCACGCGCAAGGCCGGCAAGCCGGTGGTGGTGTCGATGGGCGACCTCGCGGCCTCCGGCGGCTACTGGATCACGATGGCCGCCGACGAGGTGATCGCCGACCCGGCGACGATGACCGGCAGCATCGGCGTGGTGGCGATGCTGCCCACCGCGCAGGGCCTCTTCGACAAGCTCGGCGTGCACGTGGCCGGCCCCTCGACCACCTGGCTGGCCGATGCCTACGACCTGCGCACCGGCATCGACCCGCGCTTCCTGCAGCTGGTGCAGGCCGGCGTGGACCGCACCTACCGCGACTTCACCACCCGCGCCGCGGCAGCGCGCAAGAGCACGCCGGAGAAGATGGACGCCGTCGCGCAGGGCCGCGTCTGGGCCGGGCGCGACGCACTGGCGCAGGGGCTGGTGGACAAGCTGGGCGGCCTGTCCGATGCGCTGAAGTCGGCGGCGGCGCGCGCCAAGCTCGGCGACGATCCGCGCATCGAGTACATCGAGGTGCAGCCCGGCCGGCTCGATGCCTGGCTGCAGCGTTTCGGGCTGGCGGGGATCGAGAGCCTGCTGGAGCCACCGTCGGCGCGCCAGGCCGCGTGGGAAGCGGCAGGCGCCGCGATCGGCCTGCCGCCGGAGATGCTGCGCACGCTGATGCAAGACCTGGGATGGCTCGACGGCGCCTTCGATGACGCCAAGCCCTGGGCCGCCGCGGCGCACTGCCTGTGCCGCGCGCCTTGAACGTTAGACCTCAGCTCGCGCGGATCGCGCCCGGCTTGCCGGCCTCGACCGCATAACGCCCCTGCGAGGCCATGGCGCTCGCCGGGTCGCGCGCATCGAGCACCACGCGCAAGTCGGCCTGAAGCTGCTTGCGGTCGAGCGTGAAGCGCATGTAGCCGCGCTGGTCGCTGCGCGCATGGTGCAGGTGCGGGTTGAACGTACGCGCGAGGTCCAGCCGCTCCTGCGGCAGGCCCAGGCTGCTGATCGAGGTGCCGCAGAACTCGGCCGCGACGGTGGGCGTCTTCGGGTCGTCCCAGGCCGCGTAGCCGCCGGGCTTCAGGTCGGCCACGTAGTTGGCGTGCACGTCGCCGCCCAGCACGACGACACCGGGCACCTGGCGTTCGGCCACCACGCCCAGCAGGCGCTCGCGCGCGGCCGGGTAGCCGTCCCAGCCGTCGGTCCAATAGCGGCCGGGTTCGCGGCCTTTGGAGGTGCTGCGCGTGTCTTCCCAGCTGCAGCGCGCCATCAGCGTCTGCTGCGCGAGCAGGTTCCAGGGCCGGTCCAGGCTCCAGCCTTCGGCCAGCCAGCGCTCCTGCGCCGCGCCCAGCAGCGTGCGCCGCGGCTCCAGCAGCGCCGGGCATTCGGCGACACGCACCGTGTTGCTGCCACCGCCGCGGCCAGGGCTGGGGCAGACCTGCACGTCGCGCATCTGGCGGTCGTCCAGCAGGTGGATGCGGGCCAGCCGCCCCCAGTCGAGCCGGCCGTGCATGCGCATCGCACCGTCCACCGGGCGCTGCGACTTCGGCAGCGGCATGTACTCCCAGTACGCCTGGTAGGCCGCGGCGCGCTGGGCGGCGAAGTTCAGCTGCAGGTCCTGGCCCTGCACGCCGGCGTAGTCGTTGTCGACCTCGTGGTCGTCCCACACCAGCAGCCAGGGGCAGGCGGCACGCGCGGCCTGCAGCGCGGGGTCGGTCTTGTACTGCGCGTAGCGGCGGCGGTAGTCGGCCAGCGTGCGCACTTTGCCGCCCTCGTGGCGACGCGGCGGATCGGCCTGCGTGACGGCGGCGCCGTACTCGTAGATGTAGTCGCCGAGGAAGAGCACCGCGTCCAGCGCCTCGGCGGCGCAGTGGCGCCAGGCCGCCCAGTGGCCGCTGTCCCAGCGCTGGCAGCTGGCGATGGCGAAGTCGAAGCGCTCGACCGCCGCGTCGGGCGCCGGTGCGGTGCGCGTGCGGCCGACGGCACTCGTCTGCCCGAGCGCGCGGAAGCGGTAAAAGTAGCCGCGCGCCGGCTGCAGGCCGGCCGGCTCGGCGTGCACGCTGAAGGCCTCGGCCTCGCGCGCCAGTTCGCTGCCGCGCGCGGCGATGCGGGTGAAGGCCTCGTCTTCCGCCAGCTCCCACGCCACGCTCACTTCGCCGGCCAGCTCGGCGCCGGTCAGCATGGTCCACAGCACGAGCGTCGTGGCCTGCGGCTGGCCCGAGGCGATGCCGAAGGCGAAGCGCGGCACCTCGGCCGCGCCGGCATGGCGCACGAAGGCCGGCAGCGCGACGTTGGCGGCCCCGGCGGCGCTCGCGGCGAGCCAGCGGCGGCGGCTGAGGGTGCTCACCGAGGCAGCGCCGGCGGCCGGGCGATGTCGTCCAGCGCCAGGCCGCGTTCGCGCAGCAAGGCCTCCAGTGCCGGCACCAGCGGCCCCAGGCGCTCCTCGACCGCGTCGCGCACGGTGTCGACGAAGACCTGCGTCTGGCGCTCGATCTCGATGTTCAGCGGCGCGCCCTCGGCCTTGTCGGCGAAGGTCGTCATGCGCAGCGTCTCCGGGATCAGCCAGACCTCGAACCAGCCCGAGCCGTCGCGCCCGCGCTGCGCCTCGGCCACTGTGAGGCTGGCGCCGTTGACGGCGATGTAGCCCTTGGCGAACACGTAGCGCATCCACGGCGCCGGCACGGCGATGCGCAGCACCTGGTTGTTCTCGGGCCGCCGGACCTCGGCCACCGTGGCCTGGAAGTCGACATGCCCTGACAGCGGATGGCCGCCGATCTCCGCGCCGTCCTTCGCCGCGCGCTCGACGTTGACGCGGCTGCCTTCGGCGAGCGTGCCCAGCGTGGTGAGCGCCAGGCTCTGCTGCATCACGTCGAACTCGGCCGCGCCCTCGTGCAGCGCGGTCACCGTGAGACAAGTGCCGTCGACGGCGACGCTCGCGCCGATCGCCAGCCCGGTGTCGAAGCCCGGCGGAAAACCGAGCGTGAAGCTGCGCAGGCCGGGCCGGTCGTCGATGCGCGACACGGTGGCAATACCCTGGACGATGCCGGTGAACATCCGTGCAGCTTAGCGCAGCCGCGGCGGCACAATGCCGGCCCGATGCTTTGCGCCTTCGTTCGTCCCGCCGTGCCGCGCATCGCGCAGTGCCTTGCGCTGGCCGCGCTGTGCCTGCTGGCCGGCGGCTGCACGACGGTGCGCGACTACCTCGCCGAGCGCCTGCCGCCGGGCGAACCGGCCGCGGTGGTGGCGGCCGAGCAGCAGGCGGCGCTGGACCGCCTGTATGCCGACGGCGGCGCAGCACTCGCGCGGCAGGACCTCGCCGCCGCGGCCGCGGCCTGGCGCCGCTACGGCGCCATTGCGCCGCCGGGGCATGCGCTGGCGCACAAGCTGCGCGGCTACGCGACGCTGCTGGAGCGCGAATCGGCACGCCGCTTCGCGCGCGAAGCCGCGGCGCGCGAGCGCGACCTGCCCACCGACGCCCGCCCGCCGAACCCGCTGCACGTCGCCGTGTTTCCCTTCCGCGCCGAAGGCCCCGCCGCGGCCACCGCGCCCTTCAACCGCGCGCTGCTGGCGATGATCGCGACCGACCTCGCGCGCGTGCCCGGCCTCACGGTGCTGGAGCGCGAACGCGTCGAGGCGCTGATGGCCGAGATGAAGCTCGCCGCCAGCGGCCTGGTCGACCCCGTCGGCGCCGCCGCACCGGCACGGCTGCTGGGCGCCGGCACGGTGGTCAGCGGCAGCGTGCTGAACGAGCCCAGTCCGGCGGGGCCCGGCACCGGCCGCTACCGCATCCACGCCGCGGCGCTGGACATGCGCGCCGGCCGCGTCATCGCCACGCCCGAGGCCGGCGGCAAGCAGGCCGAGTTCTTCGAGCTGCAGAAGCAGGTGGTCTACGGCATCCTGGAAGCGCTGCCGGTGCGCGAGATCCCTGCCGCCGTGCGGCGCGTGCACACGCGCAGCTGGGAGGCCTATTCGCGCTTCTCCGCCGGCCTGAACCTGCTCGCGCAAGACCGCTTCAGCGAGGCCCGGCGCGCCTTCCAGGCCGCGCTGGAGGCCGACCCCGGCTTCGAGCTGGCCGAGCAGGCCTTCCTCGCCACGCCGGAGCGTGCGGCGAGCATCGAGCAGATCCGCGCCGAGACGGTGCCGGCACGGTGATGGCGATGGACTTCTCGCTCGCCGATCCGCCGCCGGGGTTCGTCGACGACCCCTACCCGGTCTACGACGCGCTGCGCGAACACTCGCCGGTGCACCGACTGGGCGAGCGCAGCCTGCTGCTCACGCGCCATGCCGACGTGCTGGCCGTCTACCGCAGCGCGCATGCCAGCAGCGACAAGCAGCGCGAGTTCGGCCCGCGCCTGGGCGTGGGCTCGCCGATCTACGAGCACCACACCACGAGCCTCGTATTCAGCGACCCACCACTGCACACGCGCGTGCGGCGCATCCTGATGGGCGCGCTGAACCAGCGTGCCATCGCGCGCATGGAAGCGGGGCTGATGGCACTGGTGCTGCAACTGCTGGACGAGCTGGCCGGCCGGCCCGCGCCCGACCTGATCGCCCACTTCGCAGCCGAGATCCCGGTGGAGGTGATCGGCAACCTGCTCGAGGTGCCGCATGCCGAGCGCGCGCCGCTGCGCGGCTGGTCGCTGGCCATCCTCTCGGCGCTGGAGCCCGCGCCTGGCGCCGACACGCTGGCGCGCGCCAACGCCGCGACGACCGAGTTCATTCACTACCTGCGTGGCCTCGTCGCGCAGCGCCGCGCGCACCCGGGCGACCCCGAGGTCGACATGCTCACGCGGCTGATCCAGGGCGACGCCGAAGGCACGCTCAGCGAAGCCGAGCTGCTGCACAACTGCATCTTCCTGCTCAACGCCGGCCACGAGACCACCACCAACCTCATCGGCAACGGCCTGCACGCGCTGCTGACGCACCGCGCGCAATGGGAGCTGCTGTGCGCCCGGCCCGAACTCGTGGGCAGCGCGGTGGAAGAGCTGCTGCGCTTCGAGAGCCCGCTGCAGCTGAACAACCGACTGGCCACCGGCGAGATCGACCTCGGCCACGCCAGGCTGCCGGCCGGCAGCTTCGTCACCCTGGGCATCGGCGCGGCCAACCGCGACCCGGCCGTGTTCGCGCGGCCGCATCAACTGGACATCACGCGCAAGCCCAACAACCACCTCGCGTTCGGCCAGGCCGCGCATGCCTGCTCGGGCATGAACGTCGCGCGGCTGGAGGGGCGCGTGGCGCTGTCGGAGATCGCGCGGCGCTACCCGCGGCTCGATCTCGACGGCCCGCCCGAGCGCGACCCGCGCCTGCGCTTCCGCGGCTTCAGGCGCCTGCCGGCCCGCCTGGGGTAAACGCGAGCATCCGTGCCCGATTAGACGACGATCAAATCGGGCGCAAGGGGCGTCGATAGCATGCGCCGCCTGCCGATGGCAGTCGGAGGGCAGGCATGGGCGAGCCGTTCAAGAACTTCATCGACGAGACCCTCGTGCGCGAGGCCGCTGTGCATCTGGCGCGCACGGCGCCGGGCTTCGACGCGCCGCGCTTCGTGGCGCTGGCCACCGAGGGGCTGGAAAGCCTCGAGCTGAAGGCGCGTGCGATGCGCCTGGCCGACGCGCTCGAAGCCACGCTGCCGGCGGCTTTCGATGCCGCCGCCGCGGCCATCGAGGCCGCGCTCGCGCCGCCGTCGCAAGACGAGGAACTGGGCACGATGCGCCTGTCCGAGGCCGGCCTCGCGGGCTGGGTGCTGTGGCCGATGGGCGAGTACGTCGCGCGGCGCGGCATGGCGCAGCCCGAGCGCGCGCTCGCGCTGCTGGCCGAGCTGACGCAGCGCTTCAGCGCCGAGTTCGCGATCCGCCCCTTCATCGCCGCGCATCCGGCGCTGGCCTTCGAGACGCTCGCGCGCTGGGTCCGCCACCCGAACCTGCACGTGCGGCGCCTGGCCAGCGAAGGCAGCCGCCCGCGCCTGCCCTGGGGCATGCGGCTGCAGGCGCTGGTGCAGGACCCCACGCCCGCGCTGCCGCTGCTGCTCGCGTTGCAGGACGACCCGAGCCCCTACGTGCGGCGCAGCGTCGCCAACCACTTGAACGACATCGCGAAGGACCACCCGGCGCTGGTCGTCGGCTGGGTCGAGCAGCACCTGCGCGGCGCCTCGCCCGAGCGGCGCGCGCTGCTCAAGCACGCGAGCCGCACGCTCGTGAAGAAGGGCCACGGCCCGATGCTCAAGGCCTGGGGCCTGGGCCAGGCCTTCAAGGGCACGGCTGCGCTGGAGATCACGCCGGCGCGCGTGAAGCTGGGCGGCGGCGTGCAGCTGGTGCTGACGCTGCGCTCGGCCGCCACGCGGCCGCAGCAGCTGGTGGTGGACTACGCCGTGCACCACGTGAAGGCCGATGGCGGCACCAGCCCCAAGGTGTTCAAGGGCTGGGCGCTGCAGTTGCCGGCCGGCGCGAGCGTGGTGCTGAACAAGCAGCACTCGCTGCGCCCTGTGACGACGCGCCGCTACCACCCGGGCCTGCACGAGGTGGTGGTGCAGGTCAACGGCAAGGCGGTCGCACAGACCGCCTTCGAGCTGCGGATTCCGAAGCCGGCCGAAGCCTCGGCCGCCTGATCGGCCTCAGGCCTTCTTCGCCCAGGCGCTGCACCAGCCCGCGGCCGCAACCTGCTTGCCGGCGAACAGCGGGCAGCCGCCGGCGGCGTCGGTGGCCTTGCCCTGGAACAGCGCGCAGTTGTTGCACTTCTGGTCGTTCGCGTGCTTGGGGAACTTCTTCGTGTCGGCCTTGGTGGTGTCGGCCACGTAGCCGAGCGCGACGGCCTGCGGGTCCTTCTCGTCGACCTTGGTCTGCGCCAGCGCGGGCAGCGCGGCCAGGGCGGGCGCGGCGGCGGCGACCTGCAGGATGAAGATGCGGCGGTTGGTGCGGATCATTCGAGGCTCCGTGTTGATGGCCGCCGGTCTCGGCGGGCCCGGGCTCAACGCGGCACGCGGCGCGGCGGTGGACAGCGCCAACCCGCGCCCGGAGGCGCTGTCAACGTGGCGTGACATACTGCAAGCCCACCTGCCGCAGCAAGCCGCCCGCCGACGATGTCGATGTTCCCGCCGGACCACGCACTGCGGATCACGCTGGCCGACGAGGTGCATGCGCGGCCGCCCGAGCCGATGCGCGCGCCGGCGCGCGCCAGCTACGTGGCGGTGCTGGTGGAGCCCACGCTGCGGGCGCAGGAACTGCAGCACCTGGGCACGCTGTGTGCCCGCTTCGGCGTCGAGCCGCCGGCCGCCGGCGCCACGCACTTCCGCGCCGCGCTCGGCGCGCTGCGCCTGAAGTGGGAGCGCCACGGCGAGTTCAGCGGCTACACCATCCTCGCCGAAGGCCGCGGCGCGCACCTCTTCGCCGAACCACCCGCCGCGGCGCTGCCTGCCGGCTGGCTGGCCGCCGTGCCCGGCCAGACCGTGGCCGCGGCGATGGCCGAGCTGCTGCCGGCGGCCGACCTGCAGGCCGAGCCCGCCGCACTGGCCGAAGCCTTCGACGGCCCGCCGCTGATCGGCGCCGACATCGCCGAAGGCGCCGCGCGCGTGCACACCGACTTCCGTCTTCGCAACGGCTGCACGCGCTTCGTCGTGCTCGACCGCAGCCTCACCGAGCGCCAGGCCGGCCGCACGCTGCAGCGCCTGTTCGAGATCGAGGCCTACCGCACGCTCGCGCTGCTGGCGCTGCCGCTGGCGCGCAGCCAGGGGCCGCGGCTGGCAGAGATCGAATCGGCGCTCGCGGCGCTCACCGGCGGCATCGCGCGCAGCGGCGAATCGGGCCGCGCCGAGCAGGACGAATCGCTGCTGCACACGCTCACCGAGCTGGCGGCGGAGATCGAGAGCGCGCTGTCGGCCAGCCAGTTCCGCTTCGGCGCCTGCCGCGCCTATTTCGAGCTGGTCACGCGCCGCGTGGCCGAGCTGCGCGAGACGCGCCTGGCCGGCATGCAGACCATCGACGAGTTCATGGCGCGCCGCTTCACGCCCGCCGTGGCCACGGTGGGCACGGTGGCGCAGCGGCTGCATGCGCTGTCGGAACGCGTCGCCCAGGCCAGCGCGCTGCTCAGCACGCGCGTGGACATCGCCCGCGAGCGCCAGAACCAGGCGCTGCTGGCCAGCATGGACCGGCGCGCCAAGCTGCAGCTGCGGCTGCAGCATTCGGTGGAAGGCTTCTCGGTGGCCGCCATCACCTACTACACCGCCGGGCTCGTGGGCTACCTCGCTAAGGCCGCCAAGGCCGGCGGGCTGAAGCTGGACCCCGACATCGCCGTCGGCATCACGATCCCGCTCGTCGCCGGCGCGGTGATGCTCGCGGTGCGCCGCGCGCGCGCCCACTTCGAGGCCGACGACGAGCCAACACCCCAAAAGCACTGAGCACAAGCCTTCCCGTGACGACGCTGAACTTTCCCTTCTCCGCCATCGTCGGCCAGGACGAGATGAAGCTGGCCATCCTCTGCGCGGTGGTCGACCCGCGCATCGGCGGCGTGCTCGTCTTCGGCGACCGCGGCACCGGCAAGAGCACCGCCGTGCGCGCGCTGGCCGCGCTGCTGCCCAAGATGCGCGCGGTGGCCGGCTGCCGCTACGCCTGCGACCCCAACGAGACCCGCGCCGCCTGCGAAGACTGCGCAACGCTGAAGGCCGGCAAGCCCAAGACCAAGCTCGTGCCGGTGCCGGTGGTGGACCTGCCGCTGGGCGCCACCGAAGACCGCGTCGTCGGTGCGCTCGACCTCGAACGTGCACTCTCGGCCGGCGTGAAGGCCTTCGAGCCCGGGCTGCTGGCGCGCGCGCACCGCGGCTTCCTCTACATCGACGAGGTCAACCTGCTGGAAGACCACCTCGTGGACCTGCTGATCGACGTGGCCGCCTCGGGCGAGAACGTGGTCGAGCGCGAGGGCCTGAGCGTGCGCCACCCCGCCCGCTTCGTGCTGGTGGGCAGCGGCAACCCCGAGGAAGGCGAGCTGCGCCCGCAGCTGCTGGACCGCTTCGGCCTCGCGGTGGAGGTGCGCACGCCGCAGGAGCTGGCCACGCGCGTGGAGGTGGTGCGGCGGCGCGATGCCTTCGAGCGCGAGCCCGAGGCCTTCGTCGAGCGCTGGCACAAGGAAGACGAGAAGCTGCGCCGGCGCATCACCTCGGCGCGTGATCACCTCGCCTCGGTGCAGGTGCCCGATGCCGCCGTCGAACGCGCCGCGCAGCTGTGCATGGCGCTGGGCACCGACGGCCTGCGCGGCGAACTCACGCTGGTTCGCGCCGCGCGTGCGCTCGCGGCGCTGGATGGCGAGGCGAAGGTGGGCGATCCGCAGCTCAAGCGCATCGCGCGCCCGGCGCTGCGCCACCGGCTGCGGCGCGATCCGCTGGACGAGACCGACGCCAGCGCGCGTGTCGACCGCGCCGTCGCCGAACTCTTCGGCGCCTGACCGGGCGTGAACGTGGACGGCGCCGAACTCTGGCGCGAGGCGCTGCACGCGGCCGCGCTGCTGGCGGTCGACCCGCACGGCCTGGGCGGCGCCGTCGTGCGCGCCGGCGCCGGCCCGGTGCGTGACCGCTGGAGCCGCGCACTGCGCCGCCTGCTGCCGGAGGCACTGCCGCTGCGGCGGATGCCGGGCCACATCGCCGACGAACGGCTGCTCGGCGGCCTGGACCTCACCGCCACGCTGCAGCTCGGCCGCCCGGTCGCGCAGCGTGGGCTGCTGGCCGAGGCCGACGGCGGCCTCGTGCTGCTGCCGATGGCCGAGCGCCTGGAGCGCGGCCACGCGGCGCGCCTGGCCGCGGTGCTGGACCGCGGCGAACTCGGCTTCGAGCGCGACGGCATCGGCGCACGCTGGGATGCGCGCATCGGCGTCGTGGCCTTCGACGAGTCGGCACCCGATGATCCGCCGCTCGCGCCGGCGCTGGTCGAGCGGCTGGCCTTCTGCATCGACCTGCGCGAGCTCTCGGTGCGCGACACGCCGCTGGACGAACTCGACGCTGCGCCCGTGCTGCGCGCGCGCGAGCGCCTGGCCCGCGTGGCGCTCGACGACCGCATCCTGCAGGCGCTGTGCGCCACGGCGCTGCAGCTGGGCGTCGACTCGGCCCGCGCCGGCGTGCTGGCGCTGCGCTGCACCCGCGCCGCGGCGGCGCTGGCAGGCCGCGACGCGGCCACCGACGAGGACGCGCAACTCGCCGCGCGCCTGGTGCTCGCGCCGCGCGCGACGCGGCTGCCGGCGCCGCCCGAAGACGAGGCCGAGCCAGCCGACGACGAACCGCCCGAGCCGCCAGCCGAACCGCCGCCGGACACGCCGCCGGAAGAGCCGCCCTCCGAAGGCGACCCCGATTCGGCACGGCCGCTCGAAGACCGGCTCGTCGAAGCGGCCGTCGCCGCCTTGCCGCCGGGCCTGCTCGCGGCCCTGCAGTCGCCTTCGACGGGACGCAAGGCCGGGCGCGTCGGCGCGGCCGGCAGCTCGAAACACGGCGGCCGGCCCGTGGGCACGCGCCGTGGCGAGCCGCGTGGCGGCGCGCGCCTGGCGCTGGTGGACACGCTGCGCGCCGCCGCGCCCTGGCAGCCGCTGCGCCGGCGCGAGGCAGGCACGTCGCCCGGCCGCCTGCATGTGCGCGGCGACGACCTGCGCATCCACCGCCTGCGCCAGCGCGCCGGCACCGCCACGCTGTTCGTGCTCGACGCCTCGGGCTCCTCGGCGCTGCACCGCCTGGCCGAGGCCAAGGGCGCGATCAACGGCCTGCTGGCCGACTGCTACGTGCGCCGCGACGAGGTCGCGGTGATCGCCTTCCGCGGCCGGACGGCCGAGCTGCTGCTGCCGCCCACGCGCTCGCTGGTGCGCGCGCGGCGCAGCCTCGCGGGGCTGCCGGGCGGTGGCGGCACGCCGCTGGCCGCGGGCCTGGAGGCGGTGCTGCACCTGGCACTGCAGGTGCGGCGCGACGGCGCCACGCCGGTGATCGTGCTGCTGACCGACGGCCGCGCCAACATCGCGCGCGACGGCGAACCCGGCCGCGCGCGCGCCGAAGCCGATGCGCTGGCGATGGCGCGCCGGCTGCGCGCCGCGGACTTCACCGCGCTGGTGGTCGACACCTCGCCGCAGCCGGCCGCCGCCGCGCAACGCCTGGCGCAGGAGATGGCCGCCACCTACCGCGCGCTGCCGCATGCCGGCGCCAAGGCGCTGCAGGCCGCGGTGATGGCGCTGCCGCGCAAAGTGAGCTGACCACCTTCCGACCATGCCACGCGGGCTGGACTGGCAGATCGACGGCGCCGACTGGCCGCACCGCGAGCGCAGCCGCTTCGTCGAGGCCGCGGGCCTGCGCTGGCACGTGCAGCACTGGCCCGCGCCGCGGCCGCAGGCGCCGGCGCTGCTGCTGCTGCACGGCGCCGGCGCCTCCACGCACTCGTTCCGCAGCCTCGCGCCGCTGCTGGCGCAGCGTTTCGAGCTGGCGGCAGTGGACCTGCCGGGCCACGGCTTCAGCGGCCCGGCGCCGGCCGGCCAGGCCTCGATGCACGGCATGGCCGCGGCCACGCTGGCGCTGCTGAAGGCGCTGGCGCTGGAGCCGGCGGCCCTCATCGGCCACTCGGCCGGCGCCGCGGTGGCCGCGCGCATGGCGCTTTCGCTCGGACCACGCGCGCCGGTGCTGCTGGGCATCAACGCCGCGCTGCTGCCGCTGCGCGGGCTGGCCGGCCTCGTGTTCTCGCCCGCGGCCAAGCTCTTGACCTTCAACCCGCTGGTGCCGCACTTCTTCGCCTGGCGCGCGGCCGACCGCATCGTGCTCGACCGGCTGCTGGCCAGCACCGGCTCGAAGGTCGACGACGACGGCCGGCGCCTCTACGGCCGGCTGGTGGCCAACCCCGGCCACGTGGCCGGCACGCTGGCGATGATGGCGCTGTGGGACCTGCCCGCGCTGGCCGCCGAACTGCCGCGCCTGCGCACGCCGCTGCACCTGCTGGTGGGCGAGCGCGACGGCACCATCCCGCCGGCCGACGCGGCGCGGGTGCAGGCGCTCGTCGCCGGCTGCACGCGCACGCTGCTGCCCGGCCTGGGCCACCTCGCGCACGAGGAAGAGCCGCAGCACCTGGCGGCGCTGATCACCGAACGCATCGCCGGCCTCTGAAGCCCTGCGCGTTGCCGCGCGGCAACGGCCGCCGGGCAGCGCTTGCGGCGCATCAAGCGCCAGCCCCGGGCGCGGCAGCAACCTCGCGTCACGTCCCGTCATCCCGCGTCATGCGCGGGCCGGCGCATGTGATCGCAGCCGAGGCGGGCCAACCTCAACCACCCGGAGCACGAGCATGAGCCTGAACAAACACAGGTCCTTCACCTTGGTCGCCGCGGCCACCCTGCTGGCCGCCTGCGCCAGCCAGCAGGAGGCCGCGGCACCCAATGTCCTGCTGGCCGCGAAGGTGGCCGCGCCGCCCGCGCTGGACGGCGATGCCGGCGACGCGGCCTGGGCCGCGGCACGGCCGCTGAAGGTCAAGCTGATCGACGGCAAGAACTTCGCCGGCGGCAAGGGCGAGACCCAGGCGACGCTGCGCGCCGTCTACACCGCCGAGCGCATCTACTTCCTGATCGAGCACGAGGACCCGACGAACAGCCTGCGCCGCGGCCCGTTCCAGAAGCAGGCCGACGGCAGCTGGAAGAAGCTGAAGGACCCGCAGGACAAGGGCGGCGACGACAACGTCTACTACGAGGACAAGTGGGCCTTCATCTGGAACATCGACAACTCGATCAAGGACTTCGACCGGCGCGGCTGCGCAGTGGCCTGCCACGTCGGCGAGGGCAAGCCCTTCGGCAACAAGTACCTGAAGACCGAAGGCGAGATGGGCGACATCTGGCACATGAAGCTCGGCCGCACGGCGCCCTTGGGCAAGGTGGACGACCAGTACCTCGACCACACGCGCTACGACCCGAAGGACAACCCGAACGCCGGGCGCAAGAACGAACCGGGCGGCCCCGAGTACAAGGCGATGGACTTCGCCGGCGGCCGGCCGGCGTTCATGCACCGCCACGGCCGGCCGGCCAACGCCGGCGGCTCGTACCACATGGTGGACGGCGACCATGTCCCGTTCGACGACAGCCGCTTCAAGCCGGGCGACGAGCTCGCCTCGTACTTCATCTACCCGCTCAAGGGTGACCGCGCCGACATCGATGTCGCCGTGCGCTGGGCCAACGGGCGCTACACCTCCGAGGTGAGCCGCAAGCTGGTGACCGGCAGCAAGTTCGATGTCCAGTTCAAGGATCTGGCGGCCTCCTACGGCTTCGGCTTCGCGGCCTTCGACAACGCCCAGGTCCAGCACGCCACGGTCGACGACCCGCTGGTGCTGCGCTTCGCGAGGTAGCAGCGGCCTTCACGGCGGCGGCCGGATGCGGGGCACCGCATCCGGCCGCTTGGCATCTGGACACAGGCTGCAGCCCCTCGTTGACGCCCGCGGCCCATCTGTCTATCCTACGTCTGTCTCGTTCGGTTGACACATTCGGCTGACAACACAGCGTGACGACGGGAGAACCGGATGGATCCCTTGCCGCGAATCGAACAGGCCCTGCATGCCGCGCTGGCGCTCGGCGAGGGCCCCGGCTGCCCGCCCAAGCTGGCGGCCGCCCTGCACCACGCGGTGTTCCCCGGTGGCGCGCGCATCCGCCCGCAGCTGTGCCTGGCGGTGGCCCGCGCCTGCGGCGACGGCGATCCGGCGCTGGCCGACGGCGCTGCCGCAGCGATCGAGCTGATGCACTGCGCCTCGCTCGTGCACGACGACCTGCCCTGCTTCGACGACGCCCCGCTGCGCCGCGGCGTGGCCAGCGTGCACGCCGCCTTCGGCGAGCGCATCGCCGTGCTGGCGGGCGATGCGCTCATCGTGCTGGCCTTCCAGGTGCTGGCACATGCCGCGCAGCACGCGCCGGCCCGGCTGCCGATGCTGGTGGCGATCGTGGCGCGCCGCGTCGGCATGCCCAACGGCATCGTCGCCGGCCAGGCCTGGGAGTGCGAGCCCTTCGTCGCCATCCCGGCCTACCAGCGCGCCAAGACCGGCTCGCTGTTCGCCGCCTGCACCGAAGCCGGCGCCTGGGCCGCCGGCGGCGACCCCGCCGCCTGGCAGGGCTTCGGCCTGTGCCTGGGCGAGGCCTACCAGGTGGCCGACGACATCCGCGACGTGGCGCTGGCCGTCGAACTGCTGGGCAAGCCGCAGGGCCGCGACATCGCGCTGTGCCGCCCGAGTTCGGCCACCGAGCTGGGCCTCACCGGCGCGATCCGCCACTTCGACCTGCTGCTCGAACGCGCGATCGAGGCCATTCCCCACTGCGCCGGCGCCTCGGCGCTGCGCGCGCTGGTGCGTGCCGAATCCGAGCGCCTCGTGCCGCAGGCCACCGTGCGTGACCTTGCTCTCGCGGCCTGAGCCACGGCCCGATCCCCGGCCTGAATCACGGCCCGAACCCCCGGAGTCACCGATGCTTCCCTTGCCGCTGCCCGCCGTGCCGGCGCAGCGCGCTGTCGGCTGGCGTGAACGCTGGCTCGAGCGCTGGCGCGCCTGGCGCGACGCGACGCTCACCAGCCCCGCCTTCCAACGCCGCGCCGCGCAGAGCTGGTGGATGCGCCCCATCGCGCGCCGGCGCGCGCGCGCGCTGTTCGATCTCGTCGCCGGTTTCGTCTACACGCAGGTGCTGCTGGCCTGCGTGCAGCTGCGCCTGTTCGAGCTGATCGCGCGCCACGGGCCGCTGACATCGGCCGAACTGCAGCAGGTGCTGGACCTGCCGGCCGAAGGCACCGAGCGGCTGCTGGCCGCGGCCGTGGCGCTGGAGCTGCTCGAGCGCCGCGGCCCCGAGGCCGAGCCGCGCTACGGCCTGGGCCGCCTGGGCGCGCCGATGGTGGCCAACGAGGCGGTGGCCTCGATGGTCGAGCACCACCGCGTGCTCTACGCGGATCTCGCCGACCCGGTGGCGCTGCTGCGCGGCCAGACGCGGCCGGCGCTGTCGCGCTACTGGGCCTATGCCAGCACCGACCACCCCGGCGAGCTGCCGCCCGAGGTGGTGGATCCGTACTCGGCGCTGATGTCGGCCTCGCAGCCGCTGGTGGCCGAGGAGGTGCTGGGCGCCTACGACCTGCGGCGCCACCGCTGCCTGCTCGACGTGGGCGGGGGCCAGGGCCGCTTCCTGCTGGCCGCGGCACGGCACGCGCCGCAGCTGCAGCTGATGCTGTTCGACCTGCCGGGCGTCGTGCCGCGCGCGATCGCGGCCTTCGCCGCCGCCGGCGTGGCCGGCCGCGCGCAGGTGCACGGCGGCGACTTCACGCGCGATGCGCTGCCGCAGGGCGCTGACATCGCCTCGCTCGTGCGCGTGCTCTACGACCACCCGGACGATCGTGCGCTGGCCATCCTGCGCGCGGTGTTCGCCGCGCTGCCGCCCGGCGGCACGCTGCTGGTGGCCGAGCCGATGGCCGGCGCCGCCGGCGCGCGGCGCATGGGCGATGCCTACTTCGGCCTGTACCTGCTGGCGATGCAGGGCGGGCGGCCGCGCAGCCCGGCCGACCTCACCTCGCTGCTCGAACGTGCGGGTTTCACCGGGGTGCGGGAGCGGCCGACGCCGATCCCCCTGCAGGTGAGTGTGCTGGTGGCGACGAAATCGGGGCAAGCGTAAATATCTCTTGACACTCTTGATCGTAAGCCTACGATGACACCGCTCCGACTCCCGTACGGAGACCTCGCATGAAGACCACCGCCGTCGTCCTCGAACGCCCCGAAAACCTGCACCTTGCCGCGCTGGATCTCCAGGAACCGGGCGCCGCCGACGTGGTGGTCGACATCGAGTACAGCGGCATCTCCACCGGCACCGAGAAGCTGCTCTACAACGGCCGCATGCCCATGTTCCCGGGCATGGGCTACCCGCTGGTGCCGGGCTACGAATCGGTGGGCCGCATCGTCGCGGCCGGGCCGCTGGCGGTGCACCCCATCGGCGAACGTGTCTTCGTGCCCGGCGCGCGCTGCTACGGCGAGGTGCGCGGCCTGTTCGGCGGCGCTGCTTCGCGCCTGGTGGTGGCCGACGAGAAGGTCGTGCCCGTCAGCGAAGCGCTCGGCGAACGCGCGGTGCTGCTGGCGCTGGCCGCCACGGCGTACCACACGGTGGCCTGCGGCGGCAAGCACGCGCCCTGCCGGCCGCCGGAGCTGATCGTCGGCCACGGCGTGCTCGGGCGCCTGCTCGCGCGCATGGTGGTGGCCGCCGGCTACGACGCGCCCACAGTCTGGGAACTCAACGCCGCGCGCGCCGACGGCGCCACCGGCTACACCGTCATCGCGCCACAGGACGACCCGCGCCGCGACTACGGCGCCATCTACGACGTGAGCGGCGACGCCACGATCCTCGACACCGCCATCGCGCGCCTGAGCAAGGGCGGCGAGGTCGTGCTCGCGGGCTTCTACAGCGACCCGCTGTCCTTCCACTTCGCCCCCGCGTTCATGCGCGAGGCAACGATCCGTACCGCCGCCGAATGGCAGCGCCCGGACATGCTGGCCGTGCGCGAGCTGGCCGAGAGCGGGCGCCTGTCGCTGGACGGGCTGATCACGCACACCGACACGGCCACGCACGCGAGCGAGGCCTACCGCACCGCCTTCGGCGACGCGGCCTGCCTGAAGATGGTCCTCGACTGGAGAACGATGCAATGAGCCAGAGCACCTCTCCGGTCATCTTCATGCGCGACGAACGCCTCAAGGCCGAGGCGGCTGTCGAGCCCGAGGCCCCGGCCACCGGCGAGGTGACGAAGTCCACGCAGATCATCGCGATCTACGGCAAGGGCGGCATCGGCAAGAGCTTCACGCTGGCCAACCTCAGCTACATGATGGCCCAGCAGGGCAAGAAGGTGCTGCTGATCGGCTGCGACCCGAAGAGCGACACCACCAGCCTGCTGTTCGGCGGCCGCGCGACGCCCACCATCATCGAGACCAGTTCGAAGAAGAAGCTGGCCGGCGAGGCGGTGCAGATCGGCGACGTCTGCTTCAAGCGCGACGGCGTGTTCGCGATGGAACTCGGCGGCCCCGAGGTGGGCCGCGGCTGCGGCGGGCGCGGGATCATCCACGGCTTCGAGACGCTGGAGAAGCTCGGCTTCCACGACTGGGGCTTCGACTACGTGCTGCTGGACTTCCTCGGCGACGTGGTCTGCGGTGGCTTCGGCCTGCCGATCGCGCGCGACATGTGCCAGAAGGTGATCGTCGTCGGCAGCAACGACCTGCAATCGCTCTACGTGGCCAACAACGTCTGCAGCGCGGTGGAGTACTTCCGCAAGCTGGGCGGCAACGTCGGCGTGGCCGGCATGGTGATCAACAAGGACGACGGCACCGGCGAGGCGCAGGCCTTCGCGAAGAACGCCGGCATCCCGGTGCTCGCCGCGATTCCGGCGCACGAAGACATCCGGCGCAAGAGCGCCTCGTACGAGATCATCGGCAGGCCCGGCGGCCAGTGGGGCCCGCTGTTCGAGCAGCTCGCCACCAACGTGGCCGAGGCGCCGCCGGTGCGGCCGAAGCCGCAGACGCAGGACGAGCTGCTGGGCCTGTTCTCGAGCGACGTGACCGGCCGCGACGTGAAGCTCGAGCCCGCCACGGTGTTCGACATGGTGGGCCGCGAGGAAGTCGTGCGGCCGTCGCTGGAGGTGATCTACGACGCCGCCTGAGCGCCGCAGCCATCACAACGCCATGGGCGCCAACGACCTCCCGAACAGCGCAGCCGCCATGCAGGACGGCCTGGGCTGCCACACCGGCCGCGAGACCATGCTCGCGGCGGCCGCAGCGGCCGGCAAGAGCGAGGTGCTGGAGCAGTACCGCAAGGACTATCCCTTGCCCGAAGGCGCCGGCCCGCACGGCCAGCCGCAGAGCATGTGCCCGGCCTTCGGCTCGCTGCGCGTGGGGCTGCGCATGCGGCGTGTCGCCACCATCCTGTCGGGCAGCGCCTGCTGCGTCTACGGCCTCACGTTCACCTCGCACTTCTACGGCGCGCGCCGCAGCGTCGGCTACGTGCCCTTCAACAGCGAGACGCTGGTCACCGGCCGCCTCTTCGAGGACATCCGCGAGGCCGTGCATGCGCAGGCCGACCCGGCAAAGGTCGACGCGGTGGTGATCATCAACCTGTGCGTGCCCACCGCCAGCGGCGTGCCGCTGCAGTTGCTGCCTTCGCAGATCGACGGCGTGCGCATCATCGGCATCGACGTGCCCGGCTTCGGCGTGCCCACGCATGCGGAAGCCAAGGACGTGCTGGCCGGCGCGATGCTGAAGTACGCGCGCGGCGAGGCCGAAGCGGGCCCGGTGGCCGCGCCGCGCCAGGGCGTGAGCAAGAAGCCCACCGTCACGCTGCTGGGCGAGATGTTCCCGGCCGACCCGATGATCATCGGCGCGTTGCTGGAGCCGATGGGCCTGGCCGCGGGGCCCGTGGCACCGGTGCGCGAGTGGCGCGAGCTGTATGCCGCGCTGGACTGCGCCGCCGTCGCCGCCATCCACCCGTTCTACACCGCCAGCCTGCGCGAGTTCGCGGCCGCCGGCCGCACGGCCGTGGCTTCGGCGCCGGTCGGCCATGACGGCACCGCCGCCTGGCTGCAGGCCGTGGGCGCCGCCTGCAACGTGCCGCAGGCGCAAATCGGCGCGGCGATGGACCGCTTCCTGCCCGCCATTCGCGGCGCGCTCGCGGCCTCGCCGATCAAGGGCCGCATCACCGTCAGCGGCTACGAAGGCAGCGAGCTGCTCGTCGCGCGGCTGCTGATGGAAAGCGGCGCCGAGATTCCCTACGTGGGCACCGCCTGCCCGAAGACGCCCTGGTCGGCACCCGACCTCGAATGGCTGCAGGCCCGCGGCGTGCACGTGCAGTACCGCGCGAGCCTGGAGCAGGACATCGCCGCGGTGCGCGAGTTCAGGCCCGATCTGGCCATCGGCACCACGCCGGTGGTGCAGGCCGCCAAGCAGGCTGCCATTCCCGCGCTGTACTTCACCAACCTGATCTCGGCGCGCCCGCTGATGGGCCCGGCCGGCGCCGGCTCGCTGGCGCAGGTGGTGAACGCCGCCATCGCCAACCGGCCCCGCTTCGACCGCATGCGCGAGTTCTTCGAAGAGGTCGGCGACGGCGACCGCGCCGGCGTCTGGGAAGACCAGCCCGTGCTGCGCCCCGAGTTCCGCGCCGACACGCGCCGGCAGGTCATCAAGCTGCTGAAGAAGCGCAAGAACGAGGAGATGCTGTAGTGGCCGCGCTGCCCTATGTCATCGACCACGACCGCGCCGGCGGCTACTGGGGCGCCGTGTACGTGTTCACCGCGATCAAGGGCCTGCAGGTCGTGATCGACGGCCCGGTGGGCTGCGAGAACCTGCCCGTGACCAGCGTGCTGCACTACACCGACGCGCTGCCGCCGCACGAGCTGCCGATCGTCGTCACGGGCCTGGCCGAAGAACAGCTGGGCCGCGAAGGCACCGAAGGCAGCATGAAGCGCGCGCACGCCGTGCTCGACCCCGACCTGCCCAGCGTGGTGGTGACAGGCTCGATCGCCGAGATGATCGGCGGCGGCGTCACGCCCGAGGGCACGACGATCCAGCGCTTCCTGCCGCGCACGATCGACGAGGACCAGTGGCAGACCGCCAACCGCGCAATGGTCTGGCTGTGGCAGCAGTACGGCCTGCGCCGGGTGCCGCAGCGTGTGCCCTTCGAGCAGCGCCCCGCCGATGAGAAGCCGCGCGTGAACCTGATCGGCCCCTGCTACGGCACCTTCAACATGCCCAGCGACCTGGCCGAGATCCGGCGCCTGGTGCAGGGCATCGGTGCCGAGGTGAACATGGTGTTCCCGCTCGGCAGCCACCTGGCCGACGTGTCGCGCCTGGTCGAGGCCGACGTCAACATCTGCATGTACCGCGAGTACGGCCGCGCGCTGTGCGAGGTGCTGGAGCGCCCGTACCTGCAGGCGCCGATCGGGCTGCACAGCACCACCGCCTTCCTGCGCGAGCTGGGCCGGCTGCTGAACCTCGACCCCGAGCCCTTCATCCAGCGCGAGAAGCACACCACGATCAAGCCGATCTGGGACCTCTGGCGCAGCGTGACGCAGGACTTCTTCGGCACCGCCAACTTCGGCGTCGTGGCCGGCGAGACCTACGCGCGCGGGCTGCGCCACTTCCTGGAAGACGAGCTCGGGCTGCCGTGCAACTTCGCCGTCAGCCGGCTGGCCGGCGGCAAGACCGACAACGCCGCGGTGCGCCGCCTCGTGCACGAGAAGACGCCGCTGGTGCTGTTCGGCAGCTACAACGAGCGCATGTACCTGGCCGAGGCCGCCGGCGGGCATGGCCCGAAGCCGAGCTGGATCCCGGCCTCGTTCCCGGGCGCGATCGTGCGCCGCGCCACCGGCACGCCCTTCATGGGCTACGCGGGCGCGACCTACCTCGTGCAGGAGTTCTGCAACGCGCTGTTCGATGCGCTGTTCCACGTGCTGCCGCTGGGCACCGAGCTGGACCGTGTCGATGCGACGCCTGCGAAGCCCGGCGACGAAGCCGGCCACAGCCCCTGGGACGCCGATGCGCAGGCGCTGCTGGCGCAGCTGGTCGCGCAGGAGCCGGTGCTGGTGCAGATCAGCGCCGCCAAGCGGCTGCGCGACCGCGCCGAGCGCGATGCGAGCGCCGCCGGCGAGACACGCGTCACGCTGGCCCGCATGCAGCGCACGCGCGATGCGCTGCGCCAGGGAGTGGCGGCATGAAGCGCATGCGCCGCGCCCAAGAAACCACGGCCACGCCCGCGTGGCCGGGCACCCTATGTCGCGGTTGCGGCCGCGGCTGCCTTTGCTGCGCAGGCTGGTCGCGCGGTTGTGGCCGAGAGGCCAACAGTTGAGGAGCACATCCGATGGCTGAAAGAAAGGGCTCGATCTCAGGCCTGACCGACGAGGAAGCCCAGGAATTCCATCAGTACTGGGTACAGGGATTCATCGGCTTCACGGCGGTGGCCGTGGTCGCCCACATCCTGGTCTGGATCTGGCGGCCCTGGCTGTAGGCGGCTGACGCGGAGGGGATTACCCATGGCAAGCACCGGCAACCACGCACAACCTGGCGTGCTGAAGAACGACTCCAAGACCTACTACGCGATCTTCGCGGTGGGTTTCGCCGTGTTCCTCGTCATCGCGCTGGTGGCGCAGATGCTGGGCGCGCAATGGCGATCCTGGCTCCCCGGCGCCGAAGGCGTGAAGTCCGTGACCGGAGGCGTGAAGGCTGCTGTCTACACCTTCATGTCGCACCTAACCTAAGGAGAGACCACCCATGTGGCGTATCTGGCGACTTTTCGATCCCTTGCGTGCCCTCGTGGCACAGGCGGTGGGTCTGTTCGCGATCGCGGTGATGATCCACCTGATCCTGCTGAGCACCCCCACCTTCAACTGGCTCGACGGGCCCAAGGCCCGGCAGGCGGTGGCGCAGCAGAACGCGCCCTTGCCCGCCAAGCCCTGAGATCCAGGGCATGAAGACAGGGCCGGCGGCCCAGGCAGCCGGCCCCCCGAACTGAAACGCGCGCGCCCGCCATGGTGGGGCGCGAGCGGACTGGAGGACGCGCAATGGCCATGCTCAGCTTCGAACGCAAGTACCGCGTGCGCGGCGGGACCTTGATGGGCGGCGACCTGTTCGACTTCTGGGTCGGCCCGTTCTACGTCGGATTCTTCGGCGTCACCACGCTGTTCTTCTCGATCGTCGGCACGGGTCTGATCCTCTGGGGCGCGGCCAAGGGCCCGACCTGGAACATCTGGCAGATCAACATCGCGCCGCCGGACCTGAAGTACGGCCTGGGCATCGCGCCGCTGCTGCAGGGCGGCCTGTGGCAGCTGATCACCGTGTGCGCGATCGGTGCCTTCGTGAGCTGGGCGCTGCGCGAAGTGGAGATCTGCCGCAAGCTGGGCATGGGCTACCACGTGCCGGCCGCCTTCGGCATGGCGATCTTCGCCTACGTCACGCTGGTGGTGATCCGCCCGGTGCTGCTGGGCGCCTGGGGGCACGGCTTCCCCTACGGCATCTACAGCCACCTGGACTGGGTGTCCAACGTGGGCTACCAGTACCTGCACTTCCACTACAACCCGGCGCACATGCTGGCGATCACGTTCTTCTTCACGACGACGCTGGCGCTGGCGATGCACGGTTCGCTGATCCTCTCGTCGACCAACCCCGGCAAGGGCCAGGTGGTGAAGTCGGTCGACCACGAGGACACCTTCTTCCGCGACCTGGTGGGCTACTCGGTCGGCATCCTGGGCATCCACCGCGTCGGCCTGTTCCTGTCGCTTGCCGCGGTGTTCTTCAGCGCGGTGTGCATCGTCATCAGCGGCCCGTTCTGGACGCGCGGCTGGCCCGAGTGGTGGGGTTGGTGGCTGGCGCTGCCGATCTGGAAGTAAGCCCACCCGCGGACCGATAACGAGGAGAGTTCGATGGTCCAGTACCAGAACCTGTTCACGCAGGTGCAGGTCACGGCGCCGGTTCAGGCCGGCGTGCCACTCGGCGCGGGCAACGAGTCGCGCATGATCAAGCCCTTCTTCTGGCACCTGATGGGGCGCATCGGCAATGCGCAGATCGGGCCGCTGTACCTGGGGCCCATCGGCCTGCTGTCGATCGTCTTCGGCACGCTGGCGATCAACATCATCGGCTTCAACATGCTGGCATCGGTGCACTGGAGCCCGGTGCAGTTCGTGCGCCAGCTGTTCTGGCTCGCGCTGGAGCCGCCGCCGCCGGCCTACGGCCTGCGCTTCCCGCCGATGAACCAGGGCGGCTGGTGGCTGCTGGCCGGCCTGTTCCTGACCATCAGCATCTTCCTGTGGTGGCTGCGCACCTACCGCCGCGCCCGCGAGCTGGGGCTGGGCACGCACGTGGCCTGGGCCTTCCTCTCGGCGATCTGGCTGTACCTGGTGCTCGGCTTCATCCGCCCGATCATGATGGGCAGCTGGAGCGAGGCAGTGCCCTTCGGCATCTTCCCGCACCTGGACTGGACCGCGGCCTTCTCGCTGCGCTACGGCAACCTCTTCTACAACCCCTTCCACGCGCTGTCGATCGCCTTCCTCTACGGCTCGACGCTGATCTTCGCGATGCACGCGGCCACGATCCTGGCGGTGACGCGCTTCGGCGGCGAACGCGAGATCGAGCAGATCATCGACCGCGGCACCGCCAGCGAGCGCGCGGCCCTGTTCTGGCGCTGGACCATGGGCTTCAACGCGACGATGGAATCGCTGCACCGCTGGGCCTGGTGGTTCGCCGTGCTGTGCCCGCTGACCGGCGGCATCGGCATCCTGCTGACGGGAACGGTGGTCGACAACTGGTACCTCTGGTCCGTCAAGCACGGCGTGGCGCCCGGATACCCGGTGCCCGCGCTGATCGACCCGGCCACGCTGATGCAGGGAGTCAAGCCATGATGCGCGCGCTCACGAAGACCGCCGCGATGGTGCTGGGCGCGGCCGCGCTGCTGGCCGGCTGCGAACGCGGCGTGCCGGTGGAACGCCCGCCGATGGCGAGCCAGCAGACCGGCTACCGCGGCACGGGCATGGTGCAGATCGACAACCCGCGCATCGTTGCGCCCAAGCGCGCCGCGCAGGTGGTGCCCGAGGCGCCGCCACCCGCGGCCGCCGAAGGCCCGACCGCCAAGCAGACCTTCCAGAACGTGCAGGTGCTGGGCGACCTGAGCATCGGCGAGTTCACGCGCACGATGACGGCGATCTCCGCCTGGGTCTCGCCCAAGGAAGGCTGCGTGTACTGCCACGACCTGGCCAACCTGGCCAGCGACGCGAAGTACACCAAGGTCGTCGCGCGCAAGATGCTGCAGATGACGCAGCGCGTGAACGTCGAGTGGACCAAGCACCACAATGGCACCGGCGTGACCTGCTGGACCTGCCACCGCGGCAACGCGGTGCCGGCCAACAGCTGGACCACCGCCAGGCCGAACCAGCAGCCCGGTGCGATGCTGGGCGACGACGCAGGCCAGAACAAGGCCGCCGAGGTGGTGGGCCTGAGTTCGCTGCCCTACGACCCGTTCACGCCCTACCTGTCGAACAACAAGGCCATCGCCGACATCCGCACCTACGGCAAGACGGCCCTGCCCTCGGGCAACCGGCATTCGATCAAACAGGCCGAGTTCACCTACTCGCTGATGATGCACATGTCGGGCGCTCTGGGCGTGAACTGCACCTTCTGCCACAACACGCACTCCTTCGCGAGCTGGGACGGCCCGCCGCAGCGCGTGAACGCCTGGTACGGCATCCGCATGGTGGGTGAACTCAACGAGACCTACCTGCGCCCGCTGACCGACGTGTTCCCCGCCGAGCGCAAGGGCCCGCTGGGCGACGTGGCCAAGGTCAACTGCGCCACCTGCCACCAGGGCGTCAACAAGCCGCTGAACGGCGTGAAGATGGCCAAGGACTACCCCGCGCTGCTGACCATGTCGCAGCAGGTGGTGGCCACGGTCACCTCCGCGCCCGCGGCGGCGCCCGCGCCGGACATCAACGGCATCCTGGGCAAGGTGCTCTTCGAGAGCGGCCAGGCCGCGCTCGCGCCGCCGGGGCGGGACGTGGTGAAGGCTGCCGCGGCGCAGCTGGTGGCCAACCCGGCGGTGAACATCGCGCTGTCGGGCTACGCCGACAAGACCGGCAACGCCAACGCCAACCTCGAGCTGGCCAAGCAGCGCGCGCTGGCCGTGCGCGACGCGCTGAAGGCCGCCGGCGTGGCCGAGGCCCGCATCGCGATGAAGAAGCCCGAGTTCGTGATCGGCGGCGCCGAGGTCGACGCCCGGCGCGTGGAGATCGTCGCCGCGAAGTGATCCGCGACGGCGGCAGAAGGGACGGGTGGTCATCATGAGCAGCGCGCCGGTGGCGGTGCTGGTCCTGGTGGACGCCGCCTCGCAGCTGTGGGCCTGGATGCGCCTGGTGCGCGGCCCGCGCGCGCTGGCCGGCACGCCCGGCCTGCGCTTCACGAAGGTGCTGGGCAGCGGCTACGAAGGTGGCTTCGGCATCAAGCCCAGCGCCTCGCGCGGCGGGCTGTTCTGCGTGTTCGACGGCGAGACGCGGGCGCGCGACTTCCTCGAACGTTCGCCGGAACTGGCCGAGTACCGCCGCCGTGGCCGCGAGTTCCTGCAGGTGCTGCTGCGCCCCTATTCGAGCCGCGGCAGCTGGGACGGCATGTCGCTGGACCCATTCACGACAGCCCCCGCCTCGGGCCCCGTGGCGGCGCTGACGCGGGCCTCGATCAAGCCCGCGCGCGCGCTGCAGTTCTGGCGCCTGACGCCCGACGCCCAGCGCGACGTGGAGCATGCCCCGGGCTGCCAGCTGAAGGTGGGCCTGGGCGAGGCGCCGCTGCTGCGCCAGGCCACGTTCAGCATCTGGGACGACGTGGCGGCGATGAACGCCTACGCGCGCAACGGCGCGCACCTGGCCGCCATCCGCGCCTCGGCCAGCGGCCGGCACTTCTCGGAGTCGATGTTCGTGCGCTTCGTGCCCGAAGGCCTCGCCGGCGACTGGAAGGGCCGGCACTATGGCTGAAGCCGCAAGAGCGGCCGAAAGAGTGGCCGCAAGGGCGCCGGCCGCGCCGCAGGTGGTGGTGGTCGGCGCCGGCATCGGCGGCCTCGTGACGGCGCTGCTGCTGACCGCGCGCGGGCTTCGCGTCACGCTGCTGGAAGCCGCGGCCACGCCGGGCGGCAAGATGCGGCACGTGGAGGTCGGCGGCCGGCCCATCGACGCCGGCCCCACGGTGCTGACGATGCGCTGGGTCTTCGAGCACATCTTCGGCCTCGTCGGCGCCGAGTTGCGCGATCACGTCGCGCTGGAGCCGCTGCAGGTGCTGGCGCGCCACGCCTGGGGCGAGGACCCGGAGCACGACCGGCTCGACCTGCTGGCCGATCACCGTGCCAGCAGCGACGCCATCGCCCGCTTCGCCGGCCCCGCCGAGGCGCGCCGCTTCGAGGCCTTCTGCGCCGAGGCGCGCAAGGTCTACCGCACGCTCGAAGGGCCCTACATCCGCTCGCCGCGGCCGAGCGTGGCAGGCATGGTGGCCGCGCTCGGTCCGCGCGGCCTGGCGCAGCTGACGGCGCTGGGGCCGCTCACTTCGCTCGCCAGCCTGCTGGCGCGCCGCTTCGAGCATCCGCGACTGCGCCAGCTGTTCGGGCGTTATGCCACCTACTGCGGCGCCTCGCCCTGGGCCGCGCCGGCCACGCTGCTGCTGGTGACGCAGGTCGAGATGGACGGCGTCTGGAGCGTCGGCGGCGGCCTGCACGGCCTGGCACTGGCGGTGGAGAAGCTGGCCCGGCGCTGCGGCGCGGCCATCCACTACGGCGCGCCGGTCTCGGAGATCGTGCTGGAGCGCGGCCGCGCCCGCGGCGTGCGCTGCGCCGACGGCCGCCACGTGGAGGCCGACGCCGTCGTCTTCGCCGGCGACACCGACGCGCTCGCCGATGGCCTGCTGGGCGATGCCGTGCGGGCCGCCGTGCCGCGCCGCCGCAAGAGCGACCGCTCGCTCTCGGCGCTCACCACGATGACACTCGCGCGCACGAGCGGCTTTCCGCTCGCGCGCCACAACGTCTTCTTCCACGACGGCGACTACGCCGCCGAGTTCGACGACATCTTCCGTGCCGCGCGCCTGCCCGCGCGCGGCACGGTCTACGTCTGCGCGCAGGATCGCCACGACGGGCTCCCCGCGCCCGAGGGCCCCGAACGCCTGCTGCTGCTGGTGAACGCGCCGCCCGCGGACCCGGCCCGGGACGGCGCCGCCGACGAAGAACAACACCTGCAGGAGATCCGGACATGCGAGCAGACCAGCCTGGCCCTGCTGCGGCGCTGCGGCCTGGCGCTGGAGACGGCATCGGCATCGGCCCCGGCGCTGCGCTGCACGCCACGGGACTTCAGGCGCCTGTTCCCGGGCTCGTGCGGCAGCCTCTACGGCACGGCGACGAACGGCTGGATGGCGCTCTTCAGGCGTCCCGGTTCGAGCACGCGCATCCCTGGCCTGATGCTGGCCGGCGGCAGCGTGCACCCGGGCCCGGGGGTGCCGATGGCGGCGCTCAGCGGTGTGCGTGCGGCCGAGACGGTGCTGGCGCACCTGGCTTCGACCAGGCGGTCCCACGCGGCGGCTACCTCTGGTGGTACTTCGATGCCCTCAGCGACGACGGCCGGCACGGGCTGACCGTCATCGCCTTCGTCGGCAGCGTCTTCTCGCCCTACTACGCCTGGGCCGGCGGCAGCAGCACGCCGGGCTTCGCCGACCCGGAGAACCACTGCGCGATCAACGTCGCGCTCTACGGCCAGGGCGCGCGCCGCTGGACGATGACGGAACGCGGCCGGCGCTGGATGCAGCGCAGCCGCAGCGAGTTCCAGGTCGGCCCGAGCCGCCTGCACTGGGACGGCTCGGCGCTGCACGTCGACATCGACGAGATCGCCGCGCCGGTGCCGCGGCGAGTGCGCGGCCGCATCGTGCTGCGCCCGCAGGCGCTGTGCCGCTTCAGCACCGCGCTGGACGCCGCCGGCCGCCACCGCTGGGGGCCGATCGCGCCGGTCTCGCGCATCGAGGTCGCCTTCGAATCGCCGGCGCTGCGCTGGCAAGGCCACGCCTACCTCGACAGCAACGAGGGCGACGAGCCCATCGCCGCGCCCTTCCGCGAATGGGACTGGGCGCGCGCGACGCTGCGCGACGGCAGCACCGCGGTGATCTACGACGTGCAGCCCAAGGAGGGCCCGCCGCGCGTCATCGCGCAGCGCTTCGCGCCCGACGGCAGCGCGCGCGCCTTCGAGGCGCCGCCGCGCCACCCGCTGCCGCGCTCGGCCTGGCGCATCGCCCGCCGCATGCGCAGCGAGGCCGGCGCGCCGCCGCAGGTGCTGCAGCCACTGGAGGACACGCCCTTCTACGCGCGCGCCACGGTCCAGGCCTCGCTGCTGGGCGAACGCGTGACGGCCGTGCACGAGACGCTGGACCTGCCGCGCGTGGTCTCGCTGCCGGTGCGGCTGATGCTGCCGTGGCGCATGCCGCGCCGGCCTTGAGCGCCACCTTTGAGAAATCGCAGAACACGCCGCCCGCATCCGCGCCACGATCACGGCAACCGTACCGGACCCTCTTCGAAGGAAAGCCCCATGTCCCGCCTGCGCCACCTCCCCTTCGTCCTTGCCCTGGCCGCCATCGCCGCGGCCCTGGCCACGCCGGCCCAGGCCTCGCAGGAGCTGGCGGTCAAGGGCACCTGCGTGGCCTGCCACATGCCCGACAAGAAGCTCGTGGGCCCGAGCTGGCACGACGTGGCCAAGAAGTACAAGAACCAGGCCGGCGCGGTGGACATGCTCGCCGCGCGCATCCGCAAGGGCGGCAAGGATGTCTGGAGCCCGGTGCCGATGGCGCCGCTGGGCAAGGACAAGATCAGCGACGCCGACCTGAAGACGGTGCTCGCCTGGGTGCTGAAGACGCCCTGAAGAGAAGCCTTTTTGCGCGCCCGCGAGTACCGCCGTGGGCGCCGCGCCGGCATCGGCGGGAGCCGTGGCCGCGCGCAACCCCTCGCCGATGGACGAGCGGGATCCGGGCCTGCCGGATCCTTTCGTTTCCGACGCTAGGCCAGCGCCCCCGCCTCGCCCGCCGCGAAGGCGCCGCAGAGTTCGGGCAGCCGGCAGCGACCGGCCTCGGTGACGCGGATGACGCCGCCGCGCAGCTCCAGATCGCCCTCGTCGGCCAGCGCCAGCAGGCGCTCGCAGGCGCCGTGCAGTTCCTCGCCGGGCAGGGCCCGCGGCAGCTGCAGCGTGCACAGCAGCTGCTCCACCGCCGCACGCCGGCGCAGCCCGGCCGGCTCGGCCGGCACCGCATGCGAGACCCCGGGGCGCCCGGCGCGAACGCGGGCGCGCCACGACGGCAGGTCGGCGTCGTTCCAGAGCAGGTGGCCATCGATCTCGCCCAGCGCACCGGCGCCCAGGCCGATCTGCGCCATCGCCGGCCAGCCGCTGTAGCCCTCGGGCCCGCAGCGCAGCCGGCCTTCGTCGCGCGCCAGCGCGAGCTCGTCGGACTCGAGCACGAACTGGTCGGCGCCGATCCAGCCGTAGCCGGCCTCGCACAGCACGCAGCCGGCCAGCGCCATCAGCTCGCGGCAGGCCACCGGCTCGGGCAGCGCCTCGGCATCGAGCGCAAACTGCCCCGGCGCGCGCTGCGGCTGGTGCCGGTAGCGGCCGATGCTGATGCGGTCGGGCGCCATCGCCAGCACGCGCTGCAGCGTCGCCAGCCAGCCCTCGGGCGATTGCCGCGGCAAGCCCACCATCAGCTTCAGCTCCACCGACTCCACGCCGGCATCACGCGCCATCTCGCAGACATCGCCCACCAGCGCGGCCGAATGGATGCGGCCGATGGCGGCCTGCACGACGGGGTCGAGGTCGAGCACACCGAAGGCCAGGCGGCGGAAACCGAGCCCGCGCAGCGTGTGCAGTTGCAGCCAGCCCACCTGGCGCGGATCGCAATCGGCCGACAGCTGGGCCTCGGCCGGCAGGCTCCATTGCTGCGCGACGGCTTCCACCACGTGGGACAACTGCGCCGGCGAGAGTTCATTGGCCGTGCCGCCGCCCAGATGCAGCAGCAGCACCTCGCGCCGGCTGCCCAGCCCGGCCGAAAGCGCCGCCATCTCGGCGCACAGGCTCTCGACGTAGGCCGAGACCACCTCGGCCGGCTGCGCCACCTCGACCGCGCGCTCGCAGAACAGGCAGTGCGCGGCGCAGAAGGGCACGGCGACCTGCAGCGACAGCGGCGCATCGGGGCGTGTCGCCAGGCCGGCGGCGGCGGTGGCGAAGGCTTCGCCATTGCAGGGCACGGGGCGGGACACCTGGGCGGCGAGCAGCGCCTGCACGGCAGCGCTCCAGCCCGGCGGGCGCAGCGCGGGCAGCGGCGCCAGGGCGGCTGCACAGGGACGCAGGGGAGAAACGCGAGGGCGCGGCACCCTCACGTTGACAGCTTGGCGGGAAGGCATGCCTGGACCTTATGCGGGCGCCCCGTGGCCCGATTGATTCATGTCAATCCGTGGTGCCGCGCGACGCCTTTGGCACCCATGCCTTGCGGCCCGGGGGGCAAGCCGAGCACACTTGACATGGCGCAAGACCCGCTCGCGGGGGCGCCTCTCCAATGACGGCGGGCCGGCCGCAGCCCACGACGAAGGACGCTGGATGACGACGACGACGAAGAAGGGTGCACTGGACGAGACCGCGGCCGTCCGCACCGGTTCCTGGCAGGCCTGGGCCGTGGCGGTACGCCCCAAGACCCTGCTGGTGGCCCTCAGCCCGGTGCTGGTGGGCGCGACGCTGGGCTTCCAGCGCACGGGCCGCATCGACTGGGTGGCCGCGCTGCTGGTGCTGGCGGCCTCGCTGCTGATGCAGATCGTGTCCAACATGCAGAACGACGTGGGCTACACGGTGCGCGGCGGCGAGAGCACCGGCACCCGCACCGGCCTGCCTCGAGCCACCGCCAACGGCTGGCTGAGCGTGCGCGACGTGCGCGCCGGCATCGTGGCGGCGGCGCTGGTGGCCACCGTCTGCGGCATCGCGCTGGTGGCCTGGCGCGGCTGGCCGGTGCTGGCCATCGGCGTGTCTTCGCTGGTGGCGGCACTGGCCTACATGGGCGGGCCGCGGCCCATCGCCTACTCGCCCTTCGGCGAACTCACGGTCTTCGTGTTCTTCGGCCTCGTGGCCGTCATGGGTGCCGACTGGGTGCTCACCGGCGACGTGGGCATCGTCAGCGCGCTGGCCTCGGTCGCCATCGGCGGCCTGGCGGCGGCGGCGCTGGCGGTCAACAACCACCGCGACATCGCGCACGACCGCCTCGTCGGCCGGCGCACCTTCGCGGTCACCTTCGGCGAATCGGGCTCGGTGGCGCTGTACACGCTGCTGCTGCTGGGCCCGTTCGCGCTGCTGCCGGTGATGGCCCTGGCGGGCAACGCGCCGGCCCTGATGCTGCCGCTGCTGCTGCTGCCCAATGCCTGGCAGCTGCGGCGCGACTTCATCGCCTGCCCGCGCGGGCTGGCCTACAACCAGATCCTGTTCCGCACCTTCCGGCTCGAGCTGTGGTTCGCCGCGCTGCTGTCGGCCGGCGCGCTGGTGAAGCCGGCGGTCGGGGCATGAGCGCGCCGGGCCGTTCCCAAGCGCTCATCCCGACGCACGCAGTGCGGAGGGTCGTCCAGTGAGCGGGGTCACCTCTCGCCGGCGCCTGCTGGGCGCCGCCGCCGCGGCGCTGCTGGTGCCGCCACAGGTCCGCGCCATCGAGCGCCCCGTCGAACGCTTCCCGCAGCGGCCGGTGCGGCTGGTGGTGCCCTACTCCGTGGGCGTGGGCCCCGACGTGGTGGCACGCGGCGCCGCCGCGCAGCTCGCGCAGCGCTGGGGCCAGAGCGTGTGGGTCGACAACAAGCCCGGCGCCTCGGGCATCGTCGCGTTCAGCGAGGTGCGGCGCACGCCGGCCGATGGCCACACGCTCTTCGTGGCCGATACCGCCACGCTGGCCGTCAACCCGCTGCTGCACGCCTCGCTGCCCTACGACCCGGTGCGCGACCTCGCGCCGCTGAGCCTGCTGTTCCACGCCACCTTCGTGCTCTGGACCGGGGGCACGGGCCGCTTCGCCAACCTGGGCGCGATGCTCGACTTCGCGCGCGGCTCGCCCGGCCGCGTGAGCTACGCATCGCTGGGCAACGGCCATGCGAGCCACGTCGCGCAGGAGAGCTTCGCGCGCGCCGCCGGCGTGCAGCTGCTGCACGTGCCCTTCAAGGACGTGGGCGCGCTGATGACGGCCGTGGTCTCGGGCGACGTCGACTTCACCGCCTTCAGCCTCAACACGATGGCGGGGCTGTACGCACAGGGCAAGCTGCGCCCCTTGGCGGTGGCCGCGCGCCAGCGCCTGGCCACGCTGCCTTCGGTGCCCACGCTGGCCGAGGCCGGCGGCCCGCCGGTGCTGATGCATCCCTGGGCCGCGCTGGTGACGGTGGCCGGCACGCCGGCGCCGGTGCTGGAGCAGCTCGAACACGACATCCGCGCCGCGCTCGATTCGGCCGAGCTGCGCCGCCAGACCGAGCAGGCCGGCTTCGACCTCACGCCCTCCACGCCGCAGGCGCTGCGCGAGCGCATGATGGCCGACACCGCGCTGTATGCACCGCTGGTCCAGGAAGGCCGCATCGCGAGGATGTGACAGGCATGGGAGCGAACAAGGTCCAGCGATCGGCACTCGTGGCGCGGCCCGCGTCGCATCTGTTCGACCTCATCGAGGCGGCCGAGCATTACCCGCAATTCATCCCCTGGTGCGTGGGCGCGACCATCCTCGTGCGCACCGACGAAGAGGTCTCGGCCGACCTGCGCGTGCGCATCCACGGCCTGGCCTTCGAGATGCGCACGCGCAACCCCAAGCGACGGCCTGAGTTCATGGCCATCCACCTCGAGCGCGGGCCCTTCCGCCACTTCGAGGGCCAGTGGAAGCTGACGCAACTGGGCACGATGGGCTGCAAGGTCGACTTCGTGCTCGACTGGGAGCTCGACAGCTCCATCCTCGGCTCCGCGGCCACGCCGGTGTTCGCGCGTGCGGCCGGCACGCTGGTCGATGCCTTCGTCGAGCGCGCGATGTCGATGCCCGAAGGCAACGCTGCGCCGCCACCCCCTTCGCCGACCTTGCCGCCGACACCGGCTGCGTGATACACCCGATAGGTTGCACGCAGGGTGCTGCGTGCGCTTGTCGTAGCAGGAGCATCACGCATGTCGACCTATTCCACCGAGCGCTCGCACTGGCTGGGCGCACCGATCATCGAGCTCGACCGCACGGCCTTCGAGCGCAGCCTGCTCAGGCGCTTCTCGATGGCCGGCGAACCCGCGCTGGCCTACGTCGAGCGCGTGGCCGAGCAGCAGCTGTCCAAGGCGCAGGCGATCCTGCCGTTCAACGCGATCGTCTTCGGCGTGATCATGCTGTCGGAGGTGCGCGGTGCGTTCCCGCGCCTGTCGATGATCGGCGGGCTGCTGGTCATCGTGTCCTGCCTGTGCGCGCTGGCGGTGATGCACGCGCCCTGGGCCGCACCCTCGGCCTACGGCGACGCGACGGCCGACTTCCGCCGCGCCTGCGAGACCGTCTATTCGCGTGCCTGGAAGCTGGCCTTCGCGCTCGCCGGTTCGGCCATCGGCACCCTCGTGCTCGCCCTGCCGCTGCTGCGGCAGCTGGTGCCCTGAAATGAGTGGACTGCAACGCCCGCAGCTGGCGCTGCTGGCGGCCTACGCCCTCGCCGCGGCGCCTGCGGCCTGGGCGGGCTTCGACTTCGGCGTGAAGCTGGGGGGCGCGCCGATGGGCGCGCTGATGGGCGTCAACTGCGCGGTCTTCGCGTGGCTGATGGTCGGCGCGGCCGCCGACGCGATCGAGCGCGTGGCGTCAAGGCGCCGGCAGGCGCGGCACTGAGTCCGCGCCCGATCGTGGCGAGGCGGCGGCCGGGCGCCGCCGCTATCGCGATCACTCCTTCTTCGCGAGCTTGGCCCGGCGGTACTCGATCTCGCGTTTCTGGTTCTGGTAGTAGAAGTGGTTGAGCAACCACACGATGACCAGCACGATCCAGAGCGTCAGCAGTACGTACTTGAGTTGCAAGGCGATCTCCTCTTTACGCCGTCGTTGAAGGGCCGGCCCGGGCCGCACGGGCCGCGCGGCCGCGCTGCAGCGAACCCATCACCACGATGGTGATCGACAGCAGCACGATCTCCAGGCCATAGACGAACAGGTAGCCGGTGTTGCCGGCGTGGCGCAGCGCCTCGCCGAACCAGCCGTGCGAAGCCGCGGCCCCGACGGCGTCGTTCACCAGGCCGCCCAGTGCCACCGCCACGCCCGCGGCGGTGGCCTGCACCGCACCCCAGGCGCCCAAGGCGAGGCCGGTCTGTTCCTTCGGTGCGCTGTTCATCGTGGCCGTGAGCGTGCCATGCCCGAACAGGCCGCCGCCGAAGCCCACGCCGAAGGCCCCGAGTCCGAACAGGGCCACCGAGCCGAACGAGGCCGACAGGATCACGAGCGCAAAGGCCGGAATGCCCACCATCGCGCCAGCGCTGGCCATGCGGAAGGGGTCGGCACCGCGGCTGAGCACCTGCGAGGCAAGCGAGAAGCCCAGCAGCCCGCCCGCGGCCAGGCAGGCCGTCAGCGTGGTGGTGGATGCCACCGACATGCCCAGCACCTGGCCGCCGTAGGGCTCCAGCAGCACGTCCTGCATGCTGAATGCCATCGTGCCCAGGCCGATGGCCACCAGGCGCAGCCGCGCGCGGCCGTCGGCCATGTAGACCTGCCACGACTCGGCGAAGCTCGGCTCGGCACGGCGCCGCGCCATGCGCGCGCGGTCGCGTGTCTCCTGCTTCCACAGCGCCACCGTGTTGAGCACCAGCGTGGCCACCGCCGAGGCCTGGATCACCTGCACCAGGCGCCCGGGGCTGAACTGCTCGAGCAGGTGCCCGAAGAGGAAGGCGCTGGCGATGCTGCCGACCAGCAGCATCACATACATCAGGCCGACGACCTTGGGCTGCGACTCGACCGGCGCGAGGTCGGTGGCCAGCGCCAGGCCGGCGGTCTGCGTCGTGTGCAGGCCGGCGCCCACGAGCAGGAAGGCCACGCCGGCACCGGCCGGGCCGACCCATGAAGGCCAGGCCGCGGCATTGCCGCGGCCGGCCAGCACCAGCAGCGCGAAAGGCATCACCGCCAGGCCGCCGAACTGGATCATCGTGCCCATCCAGATGAACGGCACGCGGCGCCAGCCGAGCTCGGAGCGGTGGTTGTCGGAACGGTGGCCCACCAGCGCGCGGAAAGGCGCGTAGACCACCGGCAATGCGAGCATCACGGCCACCAGCGAGGCCGGCACGTGCAGCTCGACGATCATGACGCGGTTCAGCGTGCCCACCAGGAGCACGAGCGCCATGCCCACTGACACCTGGAACAGCGACAGGCGCAGCAGGCGCGACAGCGGCAGCTCGGGCGTGGCCGCGTCGGCGAAGGGCAGGAAACGCGGCCCGAGCGCGACCCAGCCGCGCAGCAGCCTTTGGGTGACGCCGGTCATCGCGTGGGTTCTCGGTGTGAATTCGGATGAGCCGGTCCACGCGAAGCGGGGCGAGCCGGTGCCTGCAGGCAGGGGCCCGCCCCACGCGGACGCAGCATCATGTGCGTGCGCCGATGGGCGCTACTTCGTTGGCGCCGGTGCCGCTGCCGGCGCCATCGCCGCAGCCGGGGCGCTCACGCGGCCCGCAGCACCTTCATAGTACTTCGGCAGCCAGGTGGTGTGCGTCAGCAGCGCGTAGTGCACCGCGAACGAACTCACCGCCACTGCGCCAAGCAGCAACGGCACGCCGACCGATGGCTTGACCACCAGCCAGATCTTTCCGTAGATCATCTGTGGTTCCTCCTGCTAGTGAAGCCAAGGCGAATAGATGTACGCCAGCAGGTGCGCGAACGCCGCGATGGCGCCGAAGATCTGCGTGCCTTGGATGATGTTCCGATGCAGCTCTTGTGCTTCGGGTTCGGTCAAGCCAGTGGGCCAGACCTTATCGGGATCGGACATGAGGCGCTCTCCTTCTCGTTCCTCCGGTTACGTGCTCAACCCGCACGCGGGTACTGCCATCGACAGTGTCATGATTACTTTACATCGCGAGTCGTCAATTGTCATTGACAATTCGTAGGGCGGGCGCCGGTTGTCGACGGTGCTCGACCGTCTCGAGCAACTCGATGATCCCGACCGTGCGTTCATAGAAACCGCGCCGCGGCGCCGCGGCACTCCGCACGGCGGCCGCGTCGACCAGGTGCCGCACGGCCGCCAGCGGCGCCTCGTGCAGGCCCTGGCGCGGCGGCGCCGCGACCCAGGCCGTGACGGCACGCAGCATCAGCGCAGCCTTGCGCCGCGGGCCGACGACGGCCCGCCGCGAGACCGAATCGAGCCCGGCTGCTTCCAGCGTGCGGCCGATCTCGGCATAGACCAGGCGCGCGGCCTGGATCGCGGGCCGGCAATCGCGTGGCAAGGCCGCCACGCCGCTGCCGGCGCTGCGGTACAGATCGTCGGCGGCACGCAACAGGCGCTGCACCACGCGCGCCAGCGCGGGCGTGAACGCGGGGGCCGCGAGCCACGCGGCGGGCTCGATGCCTTCCTCGCGCAGCCAGTCGTGCGGCAGGTACAGGCGGCCGGCGCGGGCGTCCTCGCCGACGTCGCGCGCGATGTTGGTCAGCTGCATCGCCACGCCCAGTTCGCAGGCCCGCGCCAGCGCATCGGGCTCGCGCGTGTCCATGACGAGCGCCATCATCGCGCCCACCGTGCCGGCCACGCGCGCCGCGTAGTCGTGCAGCGATGCGAGCGTCGGGTACTGGCGGCCCGCGGCGTCCCACTCGAAGCCTTCGAGCAGGCCGTCCAGCAGCGCGCGCGGGATGCCGCAGCGCTGCACCACGAAGGCCAGCGCCCGGTCGGCGACGATGGGCCGCGGCAGGCCGGCGTAGACGGCGTCGAGGCGGCGGCGAAGCTCGGCGAGTGCCGAGTCGCGGTCGGTGCTGAGGTCGATGGCGTCGTCGGCGACGCGGCAGAAGGCATACAGCGCCGCGGCCGGCACGCGCACGCGCTCGGGCAGCACGCGCGAGGCGGCGAAGAAGGTCTTCGAGCCACCACGCATCAGCTCGTCGCAGGCTTGCATGTCCATCAGGCTGCCGCCGGCCATCGCGTCCATCCGTTCAGGCTCCCGCGCCGAGCGGACCCAGCGGCTTGATGGGCGGCACCGGTGGCCGCGTCGCACCGCGGGGCTGCTCCACCGGCGGCAGCACGCTCTCCAGCGCCTTGGCCGACATCAGCACGCCCGGCACGCCCGCGCCCGGGTGCGTGCCGGCACCGACGAGGTAGAGGTTCTCGACGTCCTCGCTGCGGTTGTGCGGCCTGAACCAGGCGCTCTGCAGCAGCAGCGGTTCCAGGCCGAAGGCCGCGCCGTGCACCGACAGCAGCCGGTCGCGGAAGTCCAGCGGCGTGGTCATGCGGCTGGTCACCACGTGATCACGCAGCCCGGGCAGCACGGTGGCCTCCAGGAACTGCGCGATGCGCTCGCGGTAGGGCTCGGCCTCGGTTTTCCAGTCGGTGCCGCTGCCCAGGTGCGGCACGGGGCTCAGCACGTAGAACGCATCGCAGCCGGGCGGCGCCACGGAGGGGTCGGTGGCCGAGGGCCGGTGCAGGTAGAGGCTGAAGTCCTCGGCCAGCACGTGGCGCTTGAAGATGTCCTTCAGCAGCTGCTCGTAGCGCGGCCCCATCATGATCATGTGGTGCGGCTGCTCGTCCCAGCGCCGGTTGGTGCCGAAGTACCAGACGAACAGGCTCATCGAGTAGCGCCCGCGCGCGATGCGGCGTTCGTTCCAGTGCCGGCGGAACTGCGGCTTCACGAGGTGGCGGTAGGTCCACATCGTGTCGGCGTTGGAGACCACCGCGTCGGCCGCGACGCGCTCGCCCGAGGCCAGCACCACGCCGTTGGCGCGGCCGGGCTTCTTCACGCCCCGCTCGCAACTGATCTCGCGCACCTCGATGTTCAGCCGCAGCGTCACGCCCAGGCTTTCCATCAGCCTGACCATGGCCTGCACCAGCGCGCCGGTGCCGCCCATCGCCCAGTGCACGCCGAAACGCCGCTCGAGCGTGTTGATGAGGCTGTAGATGCAGGTGACGGAGAACGGGTTGCCGCCGATCAGCAGCGGGTGGAAGCTCATCACCTGGCGCAGCTTGGGGTCGCTGAAGTGGCCCGCCACCATCGCGTGGATGCTGCGCCAGCCGCGCATCTGCACGAGCTTGGGGCTGGCCTTGATGAGATCGGCCAGCGTGTCGTACGCGATGGTGCCCAGCTGCTCGAAGCCCACGCGGTAACACTCGGCCGCCTCCTTCAGGAAGCGGTCGTAGCCGGGCAGGTCGGCCGGGCAGAAGCGCGCGACCTCGCGCCGCATGTGATCGGCGTCGCCGCTGTAGTCGAACCAGCTGCCGTCGTCGAAGCGGATGCGGTAGAACGGGTCCATCGCCTTCAGCTCGACGTCGTCCTCGAAGCGCCGCCCGGCCAGCGCCCACAGCTCGTCGAGCATGAAGGGCGCGGTGACGATGGTCGGGCCGGCGTCGAAGGTGTAGCCGTCCTGCTTGTGGACGTAGGCGCGGCCGCCGGGCATGTCCAGCTTCTCCAGCACCGTGACCTGCCAACCCTTCACCGCCATGCGGATCGCCGCGGCCAGGCCGCCGAACCCACTGCCGATCACCACCGCCTTCATCGTGCCCCCAGAGGTCCTGTTTCCTGCAGCGCCCAGCGCCACAACGCCGTCGTGTCGAGCGGCAACACCATCAGCCAGTGCTCGACGATCGCCAGCGCCAGCATCGTGGCCACGAGCGCCGTGCCAACGGCCGCCGCCGCCGGCGTGCCGGGCTCGCGCGCGGCCAGCACCATCAGCGCCAGCACGCCGCTGGCCGCGCTCACCGACAGCGGGAACAGCAGGTTCACCGGCCGGCGCCTGAAGCAGCTCTCGAGATACGCCAGGTGCGGCGGCAGGAACTGCTCGCTCAGGTTGCGCACGCCCAGGTAGAGGTTGAGCTTGGCGCTGGTGCGCATCACCCACAGCACGAGGAAGGTGCCGGTGCCGACCTGGTTCGGCGCGCCCCAGGTCAGCGCGATGACCGCGACGCCGACGACGACGATGCCGATCTCGTGCCACAGGATCGTGCGCAGCGCCTCGATGAAGCGGCGCGACTCCGGCAGCGAGGCCGGCAGCGGCGCCTTGCGCGGCCCGGTGATCCAGCCGGTGAGGAAGCTCAGCTCGTGCCAGCCCCACAGCAGCAGCGCCGAGGTGAAGGCGCAGTAGGCGCCGCCCATCGAGGTCTGCCGCGCGGTGTGCGCCAGCGCCAGCAGCGAGGCCATCGCCAGCAGCGAGGACAGCAGCAGCGCCAGCACCACCGCGGCGCGCGACAGGCGGTTCAGCAGCAGCACGACGCCGGTGCTGAACCACCAGATGAAGACCGCGAACACGACGGCCAGTGCGAGTTCGGACATCGTCGCCTTGCCTGTTCCTCTTGTCTTCGCCCGGTCCGAACTACCAGGCCGGCGCCAGGCGGATCTGCTCGGGCAGCGCGTGGCGCTTGACCGGCAGCAGGTACAGCCGCGCGAACGTGGCCGCGCCGCGCAGCGCGCACCAGCCTTGCTTCACGCGACCGAGCAGGCCACCCCTGGCACCCGCGGCGTTGAACTCCAGCTGCAGCGCGAACAGCCGCTCCATGCCGGCGCGGAACGCCGGGTGGTCGATGTCCAGCGTCAGCGGGAAGACCTGCTTGCTGATCTCGTTGCAGATGCGGAACACCTCGTAGTCGTAGCGCGTGGAGTCCAGCCCCATCGCCTCGTGCAGCATCGGCCGCGTGTGGTCGCGCACGTACATCGTCGCGTAGACGGCCAGCAGGAAGAAGCGCACCCACAGCAGGTTCGGGCCGGACAGCAGCTTGGGCTGGGCGCGCATCAGCAGCGCGAAGCTCTCGCCGTGGCGGAATTCGTCGTTGCACCAGCGCTCGAACCAGCGAAAGATCGGGTGGAAGCGCTTGTCGGGGTTGCGCTCGAGCTGGCGGAAGATGGTGATGTAGCGCGCGTAGCCGATCTTCTCGCTCAGGTAGGTCGCGTAGAAGATGTACTTGGGCTTGAAGAAGGTGTAGTGCTTGCTGCGCTTGAGGTCGCCCAGGTCGATCTGCAGCCCGAAGTCCTTCAGGCTCTGGTTGATGAAGCCGGCGTGGCGCGACTCGTCGCGCGCCATGTAGCGCATCAGCGCCTTGATGTCCGGGTTCGTGATGTTCTTCTGGATCTCGTTGTAGAGGATGCAGCCGCTGAACTCGCTGGTCAGCGAGCTGACGAGGAAGTCCAGGAACTCGGCGCGCAGCGCCGGGCTCACCTGCGAGAAGCGCTCGGCCATTTCCTGCGTGAAGGCCTCGTCGCGCTGGAAGTGGTCGTGGTTGTTGTCGCCCTCGTACTCGGCGAGCATCGCGTCCCACTCGGCGCGCACCGGCGATACGTCCAGCGCATCCATCGCCTTGAAGTCGGTCGTGTAGAAGCGCGGGCTCAGCAGCGTGCGCTCGCGCGCCTTGTCGGCGGCCTCCTCGCGGGTGGCGATCGGGGCCCGGGTCGTCGCGGTGTTCATGGCTTGCTGTCTCCTGCTTGTCGTGCGGGCGCGGGGCGTTCGAGCAGCCGCGCGAACACGGCGGCGTTGGTGGGGCCGAAGGATTCGAGGTCGATGCGCTGGCGCGTCACCGGGTCGGCCAGCGTCAGCCGGCCGTCGGCGCGTGCGCTCAGCTCGAAAGGCGGGCCGGCGTCGGCACCGCTGCGGCGGCGTTCGCGCGCCAGCGCGCGCAGCGTGCCGCGCAGGAAGCCCTGCTCGCCGCTGATGCGCGCGGCCACGGCGCCGCTCGTGGCATCGGTGACGACGATGCCGCCGTCGGGCGCGTCGTCGAAGCGCAGCAGGCGCGTGGCCACCGCCTGCGCATCGGGCTCGCGGATGCTGATGCCCGACCAGCGCACCGCCGCCGTGCCCAGCACGCTCACGAGCACCAGCGCGCCGATGGCGATCAGCACCCCGCGCGGCAGCAGTTCGGTGGGGCGGGTGGTGGCGTTCATCGCGACGGCTTCAGCGGCCGGCCAGTTGCGGCGACAGCGCCGGCACCGTTGCTGCGGGCTCTGCCGCCGACATGCGCGCGGCGGCCGCGCCGTTCAGCGCGCTCCACGCCGCGGTGAGCTTGCCGGCCACGGCCTGCGCGTCGGCCACGCACAGCAGCGTGGGCTCGGTGCGCGCGAAGCGCCAGCGGCGCGCATGCGGCCACAGGTGCAGCCACGCGATCTGGTCGCCCGGCAGCAGCTTCAGCGCGATGTCGCCGCGGCCCGCGGGCAGTTGCGCCAGCGCCGCGCTCTCCACGCGCTTGAGCGGCAGGTTCAGCGTCAGCGTCAGCGCGATGCCGATGCGCATGACCACGCGCTTGTCGGTCAGCGTGTAGACCGTGGTGCGCGCGGTGTACCAGGCCATCCAGGCCAGGATGCCCAGGGCGATCACCGCGATGCTCGACAGCGTGGCCGTGCCCGCCAGCGCCGCCGGCAGCGGCATGCCGTCGGAGACCAGCGAGCCGACGCGCAGCACCAGCAGCAGCGCGAAGTAGATGGCCACCTTGCGCACGTGGAAGCGCTCGATGGCCAGGCGGTGCCAATCCGGCGCGCCTTGCCACAGGATGTGCTCGCCCGCGGGAAGCTCCTCGGGCAGGCCGTACTGCGGCTCGTGGTCGTGCTCGTGCTGGCCAGCCGGCGCGTGCCGGTGGCCTTCGAGCGGCGCTTGGTTGCGGACGACGGGCTTCATCGCGGCACCTGGCTCAGATCAGCGGTTCCATCCGCTTGTCGTCGGCATAGAGAAGGCCGGCGCCGAAGTAGGCCTGGATCTTCTCTTCCTCCAGCACCGTCACCACGTCGGGCGACTTGATGCCGGGCACGCCGTCGAACTGGTTCGCGTACAGCGCCTCCACCTGCACCGGCTTGTTGCGCCGGATGCGCGCGAAGTTCCACGGCAGCAGCACCTGCCGCCCGCTGCCCTTCACGCTGACCTGCAGGTAGCGGAACAGCACGTCGGAGGTGTCGATCCACAGGTCGCTGACGAAACCGGCGACCTCGCCGTCGGCTCCCACGACCTCGGCACCACGCGGGTCGAAGTCGCGCTCGTGCACGCCATGCTCCGGCAGTGCGCGCATCGGACGCACGCGCGGGTGGCCTTCGAAGTCCATGTCGGGCTCGTCCTTGCGGTCGGCCCAGGCTCCCGGGCCGACGCCGGCGGTCAGCGGGTTGCCCACCGGGTCCAGCGGCGAGCCGGCCCAGCGGTGCGTGGGCTGCGCGTTCAGCGTCTGCGACGAGACCTTGCCGCTCGGCACCTGGATTTCCTCGCCGGTGGCCAGCTTGTAGGTCTTCGGCGCGGGCGCCTTCGGCCAGCCCTCGATGACACCGCGGTCGGTGTCCATCGGGTAGCCCTCGCGGTGGTTCTCCACCAGGAGGTAGTAGATCAGGCCGGCAAAGAAGATCCAGAACGCGTACAGCACGAGCTGCGCGACGTCGAAGTACTGGGTGATGGCTCCGTGTTGCATGGTGGAGGCACTCCTCTTCTTGAATGAGCGTTCGAAGGTTCAACCGGGCAGTTCGGCCAGGCCGAACCTGCGCGGCACGCGCGGTTGCGAACGCCGCGCACGGACCAGCGGGCCGAGCGCGACGAGCGTGAAGAACATCAGGTACAGCTCGATGTGGTAGACGAAGCTGTAGCCGGTGCCGGGCGAGGTGAGCACGTCGCCCAAGGCGCCGTCGGTGGCCAGGCCGGTGACGACGTCGCGCAGCGCGCCGCCCAGCGCGATGGAGACACCGGCTGCGGTGGCCTGCACCGAGCCCCAGGCGCCGACGGCCATGCCGTTCAAGCCGCTGTCGTCCAGGCTCATCGCATAGGTCAGCGTGCCGACGGCGAACAGACCGCCGCCGAAGCCGATCAACGCCGCGCCCAGGCGGAACAGCAGCGGCGAATCGAGCGGCTCGGCGAAGATCACTGCGCTGAAGGCCAGCAGCCCTACCAGCGCGCCGGCCGCGGCCAGGCGGCTGGGATCGCTGCCGCGGCCCAGCGTGCGCGCGCCCAGGCCGAACGCCAGCAGCGAGCCGGCGGCCATCAGCGCCGTGAGCGCGGTGGTGGCGCTGACCGAGAGCTTGAGGATCTCGCCGCCGTAGGGCTCCAGGATGATGTCCTGCATGTTGAAGGCCATCGTGCCCAGGCCCACCGCGACCATGAAGCGCAGCGTGCGACCCGCCGCGGCGAAGTGCGCCCAGGTCTCGCGGAAGCCCGGCCCCGACGCTTCACGGGTGCGGGTGGAGCGGCCGCGCGGCTCCTGCTTCCAGGCCGCGACGACGTTCAGGAACACCGTCAGCACCGCCGCGCCCTGCACCACCTGCACCAGGCGCGTGGGCGAGAAGCTGCTCAGCAGCACGCCGAAGACGGCACCGAAGCCGACCAGGCCCACGAGCAGCATCGTGTACATCAGCGCCACCACGCGCGGGCGCACCGCCTCGGGCGCGAGATCGGCCGCCAGCGCCAGGCCCGCGGTCTGCACGATCTGCATGCCTGCGCCCACGAGCAGGAAGGCCAGCGCCGCGGCGACGCTGCCCACCCAGGCCGGGCCGTTGTGGTCGCCGCCCAGCAGCAGCAGCGCGAAGGGCATGATCGACAGCCCAGCGAACTGCAGGAAGCTGCCCATCCAGATGTACGGCACGCGCTTCCAGCCGAAGGCCGAGCGGTGCGTGTCGCTCTTGAAGCCCAGCAGCGCGCGGAAGGGCGCGAAGACCAGCGGCAGCGAGACCATGGTCGCGACGACCCAGGCATGCACGTGGAACTCGACGATCAGCACCCGGTTCAGTGTGCCCACCAGGAGGCCGGTGGCCATGCCCACCGAAACCTGGAACAGCGCCAGCCGCAACAGGCGCGGCAGCGGCAGGTCGGGCGTGGCGGCGTCGGCGAAAGGCAGGAAGCGCGGGCCGAGCGCGGCCCAGCGATGCACCAGCCTGACGCCGATGTTGCGGATCATGGCCGTACCAGCTCCAGCGCCTGCGAGGTGTAGAAGCCGCAGGCGACGCGGCGCGTGCGGCCGACGTTCCAGCGCGGCAGGCCGTCGTCGGTGGACAGCACGCGACGCAGCGCACGCTCGGCCACCGGCACGATCGAAGGCGCGCGGTCGCCGCGCGGGAAGAAGCGGCCCACGGCGTGCATCGCCAGCAGCATCGGGCTGCTGGGCGCGAAGGTGAACAGCATCGAGCCGCGCGTGCGCGGCGCCCAGGCCTGCAGCACGCGCACGGCGTCCTCGGCCGTGTAGTGGATCAGCGAGTCCATCGCCACCACGTGGTCGAACTCGCCCAGCGCGGCGTCCAGCATGTCGCCCGAGCGCCAGTCGATGTGGCCGCCGTGGTCGAACACGTCCAGGTGCTGCGCGACGCGCCGCACGGCCACCTCCACCAGCGAGGGCGAGAGGTCGATCGCCAGCACGCTGGCGCCGCGCCGCGCCGCTTCCATCGCGAAGGCGCCGGTGCCGCAGCCCGCATCGAGGATGCGCAGGCCGTGCAGATCGGCGGGCAGCCAGTCCAGCAGCTGCGTGCGCATGCTGTCGCGCCCGGCACGCACGGTGGCGCGGATGCGGCCCACCGGCGCGGTGCTGGTGAGCTGCTCCCAGGCCTTGGCGGCGGTGCGATCGAAGTAGTTCTCGATCTGCCCGCGGCGGGCCTGGTACGAGGCGGCGGTGGAGGCGTGTTCCATCATGCGCGTCTCCTCGGGCGTCAGTCGTAGCCCAGCAGGTCGAAGATGTCGCGGTCCTTCATCGGCACCGCCGGCAGCGGGTCGCAGCCGGCCCACATCGAGGCCGCCAGTCGCAGGTATTCCTTCTGCACGGCCTCGATCTCGGGCGTGGGGTCCATCTCGAACAGCGTGCACTTCTTCAGGCGGCTGCGGCGAATGGCGTCGAGGTCGGGCAGGTGCGCGGCCAGCTTCAGGCCGGTGCGCGCGTTGTACTTGTCGATCTGGTCGGTGGCCGCGCTGCGGTTGGCGATCACGCCGCCCAGGCGCACCTGGTAGTTCTTCGCCTTCGCGCCGATGGCCTGCACGATGCGGTTGAGCGCGAAGATCGAGTCGAAGTCGTTGGCGGTGACGATCATCGCCCGCTCCGCATGCTGCAGCGGCGCCGCGAAGCCGCCGCAGACCACGTCGCCCAGCACGTCGAAGATCACCACGTCGGTGTCTTCCAGCAGGTGGTGCTCCTTCAGCAGCTTGACCGTCTGGCCGACCACGTAGCCGCCGCAGCCGGTGCCCGCGGGCGGGCCGCCGGCCTCGACGCACATCACGCCGTTGTAGCCCTCGAAGACGAAGTCTTCCGGGCGCAGCTCCTCGGCGTGGAAGTTCACCGTCTCGAGCACGTCGATCACGGTGGGCAGCATCTTCTTGGTCAGCGTGAAGGTGCTGTCGTGCTTGGGATCGCAGCCGATCTGCAGCACGCGCTTGCCCATCTTGCTGAACGCGGCCGAGAGGTTCGACGAGGTGGTGCTCTTGCCGATGCCGCCCTTGCCGTAGATCGCGAAGACCTTGGCGTTGCCGACCTTGACGCCGGTCTCCATCTGCACCTGCACGCTGCCTTCGCCGTCGGGCCGCGGGCCGCGACCGATCGACGTGAGGGGCACGGCCTGCACGTCGGAGGTGATGTCGGTGAACTTCATGCGGCGGCTCTCGCGGTGGGGGGCTCGAACACGCCTTCGAGCCGGTCTTCGAGTTCCTCGCCGGCGCGCTGCAGCGCCTCCAGCGTGGCGGCGTCGGGCTGCCAGTAGCGGCGGCGCTGCGCCTCCAGCAGCCGGCTGGCGACCTTGGCGGAGGCCGTGGGGTTGAGCTTGGCGAGGCGCTCGCGCATCGCCGGGTCGAGCACGAAGGTCTCGGACAGCTGCTGGTAGACCCAGGGCTGCACCTGGCCGGTGGTGGCCGACCAGCCCATCGTGTTCGTCAGGTGCACCTCGATCTGGCGCACGCCCTCGTAGCCGTGGGCCAGCATGCCCTCGTACCACTTCGGGTTCAGCATGCGGGTGCGCGTTTCCAGCGCCACCTGCTCGCCCAGCGTGCGCACGGTGCCGCCGGCGCCGTCCTGCGTCTGGTCGCCGATGTAGACCGGCGCGGCCGCGGCGCCCGCGCCCTTGGCGCGCTTCACGGCGCGGCTGATGCCGCCCAGCGTGTCGAAGTAGGTGTCGATGGTGGTGACGCCCAGCTCGACCGAATCGAGGTTCTGGTACGCCAGCTCCACCCCGGCCAGCACGCTGGACAACAGCTTGGTCTGCTGCACCGGCCGGCCGCTGCGGCCGTAGGCGAAGCCCTTGCGGCGCGAGAAGGTCTCGGCGAGTTCGTCTTCGTCGTCCCAGTTCGCGCTGTCGATCAGCAGGTTGACGTTCGCGCCGTAGGCCCCCTCGGCATTGCCGAACACGCGCAGCGCGGCGGTGTCGAGGTCGCCGCCCTGCTCGGCCTGCCAGGCCAGCGCGTGCTTGCGAACGTAGTTCAGCTCGGTGGGTTCGTCGGCGGCGGCGGCCAGGTAGGCGGCCTCGGCCAGCATCTTCAGCTGCAGCGGCAGCAGGTCGCGGAAGATGCCCGACAGCGTGATCATCACGTCGATGCGCGGCCGGCCCAGCTCGGCCAGCGGGATCAGCTCGGCACCTGCCAGGCGGCCGTAGCTGTCGAAGCGCGGGCGCGCGCCGTACAGCGCCAGTGCCTGCGCGATCGGGCTGCCTTCGGTCTTCAGGTTGTCGGTGCCCCACAGCACGAGCGCGACGCTCTCCGGCAGGCCGTGGCCGTCTTCGGCGTGGCGGGCAAGCAGGCGCTCGGCCTGGCGCGCGCCGTCCTTCACCGCCCAGGCGCTGGGGATGCGGAACGGGTCGAAGCCGTGCAGGTTGCGGCCCGTGGGCAGCACCGCCGGCGTGCGCAGCAGGTCGCCGCCGGGCGCGGGGCGCACGAAGCGGGCGTCGAGGGCACGCAGGATGCCTTCGATCTCGTGGTCCTGCTGCAGCAGGCGGTCGGTGGCCGAGAGTTCCTGCAGCATCGGCGCGAGCGCGGCGTCGCCATGCTCGGCAGCCAGGTGTTGCGGGTCGCCGCCGGCCACCAGCGCGCCCAGCAGTTCACGCGGCAGCTGGCGGCCGTGCGAGGACTCGGCCAGCAGCTGCAGCATCTCGGTGCGCGCATCGGCGTCCATCGGCCGGCCGACCACGTGCAGGCCGTGCGGGATCAGCGTGTACTCCAGCTCCAGCACCTGCGCGGCCAGTGCGGGCACACGCTGTGCAGCATCGGCGCCCCAGGCGGGCTCGGCGGCGCAGAGTTCCAGCGTCGCGGCCTGGGCCTGGACCAGCACGGTGAGTTCGTCGCGCTCGCGCGCGGCCTCGGGCTCCAGCCCGCGCCAGCGCTCCAGCATCGCCTTCAGCTCGACCAGGCCCTTGTACAGCCCGGCACGCGCCACCGGCGGCGTGAGGTAGCTCACCAGCGTGGCCGCAGCGCGGCGCTTGGCGATCGTGCCTTCGCTGGGGTTGTTGCTGGCGTAGAGGTAGAAGTTGGGCAGGTCGCCGATCAGCCGGTCGGGCCAGCAGCGGGCGGTCATGCCGTTCTGCTTGCCGGGCATGAACTCCAGCGCGCCGTGGGTGCCGAAGTGCAGCACCGCCGCGGCCTGGAAGTCCTCGCGCAGCCAGCGGTAGAAGGCGCTGAAGGCATGCGTCGGCGCCGAGCCCTTCTCGAACAGCAGGCGCATCGGGTCGCCTTCGTAGCCCATGCCGGGCTGCACGCCGACGAAGACGTTGCCGAAGCGCTCGCCCAGCACGTGGATCGAGCGCCCGTCGCTCAACTGCTTGCCCGGCGCCGGGCCCCACTGGGCCTCGATCTCCTTGAGCCACTTCTCGCGCCGCAGGTGGTCGTTGGCCGGGATGCAGGCATGCACGTTGGCCAAGGCGCCGTAGCGCTCGGCGTTGCCGTGCAGCAGCTGGTCGCGCAGCGCATCGACGCTGGCCGGCAGCTCGACCGTGTAGCCCTCGCGCTTCATCGCCGAGAGGGTGTTGAACACCGACTCGAAGACCGACAGGAAGGCCGCGGTGCCGGTGGCGCCGGCGTTGGGCGGGAAGTTGAAGATCACCAGCGCGACGCGGCGCTCGGCGCGCTGCGAGCGGCGCAGTTCGACGAGGCGGCCGACGCGCGAGGCCAGCATCTCGGCGCGCTCGCTGCAGGGCTGCATGTCGTGCGCGCCGCCGGGGCCGTCGAAGACGCAGCCGCGTTCGCAGCCGGTGCAGGCGGCCTTGGCCGCATGGCCGCGGCCGCCGTAGACCATCGAGCCGGTGGCGCCGTCGAGCTCGGGGATCGCCACCATCATCGTGGCTTCCACCGGCAGCAGGCCGCGCTGCGAGCCGCCCCATTGCTCCAGCGTCTGGAACTCGACCGGCGTCACCGCGAGGTAGGGCACGTCCAGGCGCGCAAGCACGTCCTCGGCGGCCTTGGCGTCGTTGTAGGCCGGGCCGCCGACGAGCGAGAAGCCGGTCAGCGAGACCACGGCGTCCACCAGCGGGCGCTCGCCGTCGAAGAAGAAGCGCTCGATCGCGGGGCGCGCGTCCAGCCCTGTGGCGAACACCGGCAGCACCGACAGGCCGCGTGCCTGCAGCGCGGCGATCACGCCGTCGTAGTGCCCGGCGTTGCCGGCCAGCAGGTACGAGCGCAGCAGCAGCAGGCCCACCGTGCCGCGGTGGCCGGCGCGTGCCTCGGCGGGCAGCGCCGAGGCCTGCTCGGCCAGCCGGCCCTTCAGCCGCGGGTGGTAGACGCCCAGCTCCGGGTACTCCACCGGATCCTGCGGCTTGGCCAGGCCGCGCAGCGCACGGCGCGGGCCGTCGGCATAACGATCGACCAGCAGGTGCACCAGGTGGTGCACGTTGTCCTCGCTGCCGGCCAGCCAGTACTGCAGCGTGAGGAAGTAGGCCCGCACGTCCTGCGCGGTGCCGGGGATGAAGCGCAGGATCTTGGGCAGCCGGCGCAGCATCTTCATCTGCTGCGCGCCGGCGGTGGTCTTGCCGCCCGATTCGACGCGGCTGTCGGCCGTCTCGCGTGCCTTGCCGCGCAGCCGCTTGAGCAGCGTGACGAAGCCGCCGGCGGGCGCCGACATGTCGAAGCGCCCCATGCGCGTGAGCTTGGTGACCTCGGCCGCGCACATCGCGCAGACCATCGCGTCGCAGTCGGTCCGCTTGGCCTGCAGCAGCGGCAACAGCGGCAGGAAGTGGTCCTCCAGGAACAGCATCGTGACGATGACGATGTTGGCCTGCTCGATGTCGGCCTTGCAGCGCTCGAGCGCCGCGTCGTCGCTGCTCCACTCGTCGGCCGCGTGCACCGTGAAGCGCAGGCCCGGCAGCGTGCGTGCCAGGGTGCGCGCGGCACGTTGCGCGGCGCTGGCGAGGTGGCTGTCCATCGTCACCAGCACCACATGCATCGGCACGGGCTGCGCCGCGCTGCGCGGCGCGCCGGCGCGGGCTTGCGGCCACAGGGCCGGCGCTTCAGCGACTGAAGTGCGCCTTGGCATCGTAGAGGGTCTCCACGGTGATCTGAGCCAGGCCGCGTTCGCCGGCGAAGGCCTCGGTATTGCGCCGCGCCTTGCCGCGCACGAAGAAGGGGATCTTTCGCAGCTCGCGCTCGGCGTCGGGGGTCCAGTTCGGGGCGGCCGTGTCGGGAGCGGGGTCGCGTTCGATGACGATCGCGTCCGAGGTGTCCGGCACCAGCTCCATGGCCGCGGCCGGCTCCGCCTGGGCGGCAGCGTGGCCCAGGTGCGAAGGTGCAGCGCCGTCGTGGAACTCGAAGTCGCCGCGGAACATCGTCAGCAGGTGCTCTTCCAGGCCCATCATCAGCGGGTGCACCCAGGCGTCGAAGAGCACGTTGGCGCCTTCGAAGCCCATCTGCGGCGCGTGGCGCGCGGGCACGTCCTGCACGTGCATCGGCGCGGAGATCACGGCGCAGGGGATGCCCAGGCGCTTGGCCACGTGGCGCTCCATCTGCGTGCCCAGCACCAGCTCAGGCTGCAGCTCGGCGATGCGCTGCTCGACCTCGAGGTAGTCGTCGCTGATCAGCGCATCCACGCCGTAGCCGGCCGCGGCCTCGCGCAGTTCGCGCGCGAACTCGCGGCTGTAGCTGCCGATGCCGGCGAGCGCGAAGCCGAGTTCGTGCACGGCCACGCGCGCGGCGGCGATGGCATGCGTGGCGTCGCCGAACACGAAGACGCGCTTGCCGGTGAGGTAGGTGGAGTCGACCGAGCGCGAGTACCAGGGCGCACGCAGCCGCGGGTCCTGCAGCAGCGGCTCGGGGTTGGTGCCGCCCAGCGCCGCCACCTCGCGGATGAAGGCGCGCGTGGCGGCCACGCCGATCGGCACGGTCTTGATCGTGGCCTGGCCGAAGCTGCGCGCGAGCCAGCTCGCCGCGGTGCCAGCGACCTCGGGGTACAGCACGACGTTCGCATGCGCATCGCCCAGCCGCGCCAGGTCGGCCGGCGTGGCGCCCAGCGGCGCGACGACGTTGACGTCGACCTCCAGCCGCTCCAGCAGCGCGAGCACCTCGCGCAGGTCGTCGCGGTGGCGGAAGCCCAGTGCCGTGGGGCCCAGCACGTTGCAGCGCAGCCGGCGGCCGGGTTCGCGTTCGCGCTTCGTACCGGGCGCCGGCAGGCGGGGCGTGCACATCGTGCGCACGAGGCGGTAGAAGGTCTCGGCCGCGCCCCAGTTCTCCTTGCGCTGGTAGGCGGGCAGTTCCAGCGGGATCACCGGCACCGGCAGGTTCAGCGCGGCGGCCAGGCCGCCCGGGTCGTCCTGGATCAGCTCGGCGGTGCACGAGGCACCGACGATCATCGCCTGCGGCTTGAAGCGCTCGTAGGCTTCCTGCACCGCGGTCTTGAACAGCTCGGCGGTGTCGCTGCCGAGGTCGCGCGCCTGGAAGGTGGTGTAGGTGACCGGCGGGCGCGCGTCGCGCCGCTCGATCATCGTGAACAGCAGGTCGGCGTAGGTGTCGCCCTGCGGCGCGTGCAGCACGTAGTGCAGGCCGCGCATCGCGGTGGCCACGCGCATCGCACCGATGTGCGGCGGGCCTTCGTAGGTCCAGAGCGTGAGTTGCATCGCGCCTCCCGCTTCCTCGTTCAGGCCACCAGCAGCTGGCGCCGCCGCAGCGGGCGCGCGAACAGCTCGGCCAGGTCGCCCGCCTGCTCGTAGCCGTGGATCGGGCTGAAGACCAGCTCGATGGCCCATTTCGTCGCCAGGCCCTCGGCCTCCAGCGGGTTGGCCAGGCCCAGGCCGCAGACGGTGAGGTCGGCGCGCTCGGCGCGGCAGCGTTCGAGCTGGTGCTCCAGGTGCTGGCCTTCGCTGAGCCGCGTGCCTTCCGGCAGCAGCGCCAGTTCCTCGGCCATGTGCTCGCGGTGCAGGTAGGGCGTGCCGACCTCGGTGAGCCGCATGCCCAGCTCGCGCGAGAGGAAGCGTGCCAGCGGCAGCTCCAGCTGCGAGTCGGGGAAGAAGAAGATGCTCTTGCCCTGCAGCCGTTCGCGCCGCGGCGCGAGCGCAGCCTCGGCGCGGGCGCGCGCGGCGGCGGTGGCCTCCAGCACGCGCGGCGCGGGAATGCCGAAGGCGGCGGCCGCGGCCGTGAGCCAGGCCGTCGTGCCCTCGACGCCGAGCGGGAAGGGCGCGGCGATGCGGCGCGCGCCTCGGCGTTCGAGCGCACGCGCGGTGTCGGCCAGGAAGGGCTGCGCCAGCAGGTAGCGGGTGCCGGGGCCGATGGCCGGCATCTCGTGGCTGTGGCGCGCCGGCAGGAACTGCAGGTTCGGCAGCCCCAGCAGGCGCAACAGCCGCGCGAACTGGTCTTCCACCAGGTCGGCCAGCGCACCGACGACCAGCAGCGAAGGCGCGTTCGCCGGCGCGGCCGCGGGCAGGCCCGGCACCAGCGCGGCGAGGCAGGCGTCCTCGCCCTGCGTAAAGGTGGTCTCGATGCCGCTGCCGCTGTAGTTCAGCACGCGGGTGTGCGGCGCGAAGCGCTCGTTCAGCCGCGCGGCAGCGCGCGCGAGGTCGAGCTTGATGACTTCCGACGGGCAGGAGCCGACGAGGAACAGCGTGCGGATGCCGGTGCGGCGCTCGAGCAGCCGCGTGACGACGCGGTCGAGCTCTTCGTGCGCATCGGCCAGGCCGGCGAGGTCGCGCTCCTCGATGATCGCGGTGGCGAAGCGCGGCTCGGCGAAGATCATCACGCCGGCGGCGCTCTGCAGCAGGTGCGCGCAGGTGCGCGAGCCGACGACGAGGAAGAACGCGTCCTGGATCTTGCGGTGCAGCCAGACGATGCCGGTGAGGCCGCAGAAGACCTCGCGCTGGCCGCGTTCGTGCAGCACCGGCGCGGCGCTGCAGCCGGCCGTGGATTCGGGGCGAAAGGCGATCACGGCATTCATGCGGCCGCTCCCTGCGGCATGGCGGATTGCGCCGCCGCCTCGTCGAGCCGCGCCATGCGCAGCTTCCACAGGAACTGCGCCGCGTTGACGACGTAGGTGGCGTAGGCGGCCAGCGCCAGCACCATCAGGCCGCGCGGGCCCAGCAGGCCCTGCCACAGCGCCACGAGGTAGGCCGTGTGCAGCGCCAGCACCAGCATGCTGAACACGTCCTCCCAGAAGAAGGCCGGCGCGAAAAGCCAGCGGCCGAAGACCACCTTCTCCCAGACCGAGCCGGTGACCATGATCGTGTAGAGCACCAGCGTCTTGACCACCACCGATGCCGTGGCCGCCGCGAGCCCTTCGCCGCTGGCGAGATAGCGCAGCACCAGCACCACGCTGACGAGGAACACGCCGAACTGCACCGGCGCCAGCACGCCCTGCACCAGCGTCCACGCACTGGCGTCGCGGCGGCGGCGTTGTTCCGGCGTGTACAGCGGCGAGCGCCTGGGCTTGCTGCCGGGATGGAGGCCGCCGTGCGTGCCGCTTGGGGGGCCGTGCCGCCGCTTCGGGTTCATGACTTGAGACTAGAGACTTGGTCGGATCATGTCAATCATGGTAGACGTAAATTGTGATTGACACTCTGAATGCGGGGGGCGCATGATGCCCAGCGCAGGCCCCGCCCCTCGGTGGGCCGGGCCGGCGAGGGGAGGCATGGCCGGCCAGGCCGCGATCGGTGGAAACACCGATCGCCGCTGTTGCAGCAGGTCGCGTCTTCGGGTTGCAAGCGGTAGGGCGGTGAGGGAAGATGCGCGAACGATCGAGCCGCCGAAGGTGTGCCGTCGACTGCGGGTCGCAGCGGGGCCGGCGCGTGCGCCCGGCTCGCGTCGAATCCCACACCCGCAGCGGCAGCCACGCCCTTCCCCGGTCCCGGCGATGGACCCGGAAACTGGCGCAGGAGGTGGCGATGGCAGTTGGACCGACCCGAGGTTCCCCTACGGCGGAACTCGGCTCCCGCGCCGACCGCGAATGGTCCAACGAGGAATCAGAGCCCGATCAGAACGCCGGTGCCGGCGCTGCGGTGCCGAAGGATCGCCTCTCGCGCCTGGCCCGCACGATCGAGTCCGACGTCATCCCCCGCCTCGTGCAGGCGCATCGCGGCGGCCTGGCGCAGGCGGCAGCGTTCGTCAAGGCGGCGCAGGCACCGGCGGCCGCGCTGGACCTGGCCACGGTCGACGGCTTCGTCAGCCTCATCATCGACTGCAGCGACGCGCAGGCCGCCGCCGCCGTGCAGCAGCAGCGCGAGCGCGGCGTGTCGCTCGAGTCGCTGTACCTCGAACTCTTCGCACCCGTGGCGCGCCAGCTCGGCCGCATGTGGGAAGACGACACCTGCGACTTTTCCACCGTCACGGTGGCGCTCGGGCGGCTGCAGCGGCTGCTGCGCGAACTCAGCCCGGCCTTCGGCACCGAGGTCGACCACCCCGCCAACGGCCGCCGCGCGCTGTTCATCCAGCCGCGCGACGAGCAGCACAGCTTCGGCCTGTCGATGGTGGCCGAGTTCTTCCGGCGCGACGGCTGGGACGTGCTCGGCGGTGTCGGCGGCGCGGTGACCGACCCTTCGGCGCGCGTGCGTGCCGAATGGGTGGACGTGGTCGGTTTCTCGGTCGGCGGCGACGGGCGCCTGCCCTGGCTGCGCGACAGCATCACGGCGGTGCGCAACGCGTCGCGCAACCGCGCGGTGGTGGTGATGGTGGGCGGCCCGCCCTTCGTCGACCACCCCGAATGGGCGCCCGAAGTTGGTGCCGACGCCACCGCCCGAGACGGCAAGGCCGCCCCCGGTGTGGCGGAATTGCTGATGAAGAGGGGGACGTTCCGAAGACCGTGACCGCGCACCGGCTGCGCTGTCCGGTTTCCTTGACAATAGGCGCCGTCATCACCGAAGGGCCCCAGTTCATGCCTCGATCGACCGGCGAGAAGTTCGCGCTCGGTGCCTTGGACGCCAGGAGCGCAACGCGCCTGGCACAAGCCTCCAGCGACATCGCGCTGGTGCTCGACGAGCGGGGCACGATCCTGGACGTGATGGTCCGCGGCGACGACGCCGCCACCGCGCAGGCCCGCGCCTGGCGCGGCAAGCCCTGGGCCCAGACCGTCACGCCCGAGAGCCGGCAGAAGGTGGAGGCCATGCTGCGCGACGCGCAGGCCGCGGCCGACGCCGCGATGCGCTGGCGCCAGGTCAACCATCCCTTCGACGGCGGCGACGAGTTGCCGCTGCTGTACGCCGCCGTGCGGCTGGACGAAGCCGGCGCGCGCGGCCGCAGCCGCATCGTCGCCTTCGGTCGCGACCTGCGCGCGACGATGGCGCTGCAGCGCCGGCTGGTGGACACGCAGCAGGCCATGGAGCGCGACTACTGGCGCTTCCGCGAAGCCGAGACGCGCTACCGCCACCTGCTCGAGACTTCGTCCGAGGCGGTGCTGATCGTCGACGGCGCGACGCAGAAGATCATCGAGGCCAACCCCGCCGCGCGTTCGCTGTGCGGCAGCGTGCGGGCCAAGCTGGTGGGCGCGTCGCTGGCCTCGCTCTTCGAGCCCGCGCACGGCGAACGCCTGCAGGATTTGCTGGCCGCCGCGCGCACCACGGCGAAGAAGGAACCGGTGCGGGCGCGGCTGGTCGACACCTCGGCCGACGTGTCGGTGGCCGCCTCGGTGTTCCGCCAGGACGAGGCCGCCTTCGTGCTCGTGCGCCTGGCCCCGCTGCCCCGCGAGGCGGGCGTGCGCGCCGTGCGTGGCGCGAAGGTCCCCGGCGCCGTCCCGCCCCTGGCCAACGGCGCCGCGGGCTGGGAGGCCGTGCTCGGCGCCTTCGTGCAGTCCTCGCCCGACGCCCTCGTGTTCTGCGACGACAGCGGCCGCGTGATGTCGGCCAACCGCGCCTTCGTCACGCTGGCCGAGCTGACCACCGAGGACCAGGCGCGTGGCCAGCCGCTGGACCGCTGGCTGGGCCGCACCGGCGTCGAGCTGAGCGTGCTGATCACCAACCTGCGCCAGCGCGGCTCGGTAGGCCGCTTCGTCACCGCGCTGCGCGGCGAATACGGCACCGAGATCGAGGTCGAGATCTCGGCCGCGCAGCTGGCCGGCACCGAGACCGTGCTCGCGTTCGCGATCCGCGACATCGAGCGGCGCCTGAAGCCCGAGCAGGAAGGCGGCCGAGCGATGACGCGCTCGGTCAGCGAGCTCACCGAACTCGTCGGCCGCACGCCGCTGAAGGACATCGTCTCCGAGACGACCGACCTCATCGAGCAGCTGTGCATCGAGACCGCGCTGGAGATGTCCAACGACAACCGCGCCTCGGCCGCGATGCTGCTGGGCCTGTCGCGCCAGAGCCTGTACGTGAAGCTGCGCCGCTACGGCCTGGGCAGCCTGGGCGGCGAGGAGTAGCCGCGGGCCCTCGCCGCGGGCCTGGGCCGGCGAGGTGTAAACATAGATTGACGGCACGAAGTGTCAGGGGCAATATCGGCTCCATGGCCCGCTCTGCCCTGCCCGCGCCATCGGCGATCGCCGAGCTGCTCAAACCCGTCACCTGGTTCCCGCCGATGTGGGCCTTCGGCTGCGGTGTCGTCGCCTCGGGCGCATCGGTCACCGAGCGCTGGCTGCTGGTCGCTCTGGGCGTGCTGCTCGCCGGGCCGATGGTCTGCGCCACCAGCCAGGCGGTGAACGACTGGTTCGACCGCGAGGTCGACGCCATCAACGAGCCGCAGCGCCCCATCCCCTCGGGCCGCATGCCCGGCCGCTGGGGCCTGTACGTGGCCTGCGTGTGGACCGCGCTGTCGCTCGCGGTGGCGCTGGCGCTCGGGCCCTGGGGCTTCGCCGCGGCCGTCGTCGGCCTGCTGCTCGCCTGGGCCTACAGCGCGCCGCCGCTGCGGCTCAAGCGCAACGGCTGGTGGGGCAATGCCGCCTGCGGCGTCTGCTACGAAGGCCTGGCCTGGATCACCGGCGCGGTGGTGATGGCCGGCGGCCATGCGCCGGGGCTGCCGTCGCTGATCCTCGCCGCCCTCTACAGCGCCGGCGCGCACGGCATCATGACGCTCAACGACTTCAAGTCGATCGAGGGCGACCAGCGCACCGGCATCGGCTCGCTGCCCGTGCGCCTGGGCGTGGCGGGCGCCGCGCGCGCGGCCTGCTGGACGATGGCGCTGCCGCAGGTGCTGGTGATCGCGCTGCTCGTGGACTGGGGCCGGCCGCAGCATGCGGCGGGCATCGCCGCGCTGCTGGCGGTGCAGGCGCTGATGATGCGCCGCTTCCTCTCTGACCCGCGCCGCCATGCGCTCTGGTACAGCGGCTTCGGCGTGCCCCTCTTCGTGCTGGGCATGCTGGTGAGCGCCTTCGCGCTGCGCGGCATGGCGGGAGCGGTCGCTTGAACGCAGGCCTGCCGCCGCTGTCCTGGGCCGGCATCGCGCGCCTGGGCCTGGTGCAGTGCATGCTGGGCGCGGTGGTGGTGCTCACGACCTCCACGCTCAACCGGGTGATGGTGGTGGAGGCCGCGCTGCCCGCGCTCGTGCCCGGCTTGCTGGTCGCGCTGCACCACGCGGTGCAGCTGACGCGGCCGCGCATGGGCTACGGCTCCGATGTCGGCGGCCGGCGCACGCCGTGGATCCTGGGCGGCATCGGCGTGCTCGCCATCGGCGGCTTCCTCGCGGCCCTGGCCACCAACCTGATGGTGCACGACCGAGTCACTGGTATCGCCTTGGGCGTGCTGGCCTTCGCGCTCGTGGGCGTGGGCGTCAGCGCCGGCGGCACCTCGCTGCTCGTGCTGCTGGCCAAGCGCGTGGACGCCCCGCGCCGCGCCTCGGCCGCGGCGCTGGTGTGGGTGATGATGATCGTCGGCTTCGCGGTCTGCTCGGGCCTGGCCGGCAAGTGGCTCGACCCCTTCTCGCCGCAGCGCCTGCTGTGGGTCTCGGGCAGCGTCTCGGCCGTCGCGGTGCTCGTCGCGCTGCTCGCGCTGTGGGGCCTGGAAGGCCATGGCGCCGCGCCCCAGGCCGCCGCGCGCGAACGCACCGACTTCCGCGCCGCGCTGGCCGAGGTCTGGCAGGAGCCCGACGCGCGCCGATTCACGATCTTCGTCTTCGTCTCGATGCTGGCCTACAGCACCCAGGACCTGATCCTCGAGCCCTTCGCCGGCGCGGTGTTCGGCTACACGCCGGGTGCCTCGACGCAGCTCTCGGGCGTGCAGCACGGCGGCACGCTGGCCGGCATGCTGCTGGCCACGCTGGCGGGCCGGCGCCTGGGCGGCGCGGCGATGGGTTCGCTGCGCACCTGGACGGTCGCCGGCTGCATCGCCTCGGGCCTCGCGCTGCTGGGCCTGGTGGCCGCGGGTTCGCTCGCGCCGCAATGGCCGCTGCGCACCAACGTCTTCGCACTCGGCATGGCCAACGGTGCGTTCTCGATCGCCGCGATCGGCTCGATGATGAGCCTGGCCGGCGGCACCCGCTCGCTGCAGGACGCCGAGGCCGCCGCGCCGCGCGAGGGCACGCGCATGGGCCTGTGGGGCGCGGCGCAGGCCATCGGCTTCGCGCTCGGCGGCCTCTTCGGCGCTGCGGCCAGTGATCTGGCGCGCTGGTTGATCGGCGACGCCGCGGCGGCCTACGCCTCGGTGTTCCTCGTCGAGGCGGCGATGTTCGGCGGCGCGGCCTGGCTGGCCACGCGCATCGCCGGGCCGCATGCGGCGGTCAGTGCCACGCAGGCCGCGCCACGCGCGGCGCTGCACCCGGAAGTTCAGGCGGGAGGTTCATGATGAATCAGCAGTCGACCCACAACGAGACCCCGCGCGCCTACGACGTCGTCGTCGTCGGTGGCGGCCCCGCCGGCGCCACCGCGGCCGACGACCTCGCCGCGATGGGCCACCGCGTGCTGCTGCTGGATCGCGCGGGCCGCATCAAGCCCTGCGGCGGCGCGATCCCGCCGCGGCTGATCAAGGACTTCCGCATCCCCGACCACCTGCTCGTCGCCCGCGCCCGCTGCGCGCGCATGGTCTCGCCGACCGACGTGAAGGTGGACATCCCGATCGAGAACGGCTTCGTCGGCCTGGTCGATCGCGCCGAGTTCGACGAGTGGCTGCGCCAGCGCGCGGCCAGCAGCGGCGCGGTGCGCGCCACCGGCTACTTCGAGCGCATCGAGTACACGAACGACGGCCTGGCCGTGGTGCACTTCCGCCAGCCCGGCGGGGCCGACCCGCGCGACGGCGCCGCCGCCACGGTGCTGGCGCGCTGCGTGATCGGCGCCGACGGCGCGCGCTCCGAGGTCGCGCGCCAGTGCGTGCCCGGCGCCGAGAAGACGGCCTACGTCTTCGCGTACCACGAGATCCTGCGCGTGCCCGAGAACCCGCCCGCGGGCTACGACGGCAGCCGCTGCGACGTGTTCTACAACGGCGTCTTCAGCCCCGATTTCTACGGCTGGGTGTTCCCGCACGGCCGCACGCTGAGCGTGGGCACCGGCAGCGCCGACAAGGGCTTCTCGCTGCGCCACGCCACCGCCGCGCTGCGCGAGGCCGGCGGCCTGGCCGGCTTCGAGACCGTGCGCCGCGAAGGCGCGCCGATCCCGATGAAGCCGCTGCCGCGCTGGGACGACGGCCGCGGCGTGTTGCTAGCGGGCGATGCGGCCGGTGTCGTCGCGCCGGCCTCCGGCGAAGGCATCTACTACGCGATGGCCGGCGGCCGCTTCGCCGCCGAGGCCGTGCACGCCTTCCTCGAGACCGGCGAGGCGCGCGCGCTGGCGCTGGCACGCAAGCGCTTCATGAAGGCGCATGGCCGCGTGTTCTGGGTGCTGGGCATCATGCAGCGCTTCTGGTACAGCAGCGACAAGCGCCGCGAGCGCTTCGTGAGCATCTGCAAGGACCGCGACGTGCAGCAGCTCACCTTCGAGTCCTACATGAACAAGGAACTCGTGCGCAAGAAGCCGATGGCGCACGTGCGCATCTTCTTCAAGGACGTGGCGCACCTGCTCGGGCTGGCGCGCGTCTGATCCCTCGCCAGCCGCAGCGGCCCCGGATTTCCGGGGCTCGCGGGCGCCTGCCCGCATCCTAGAATCCTGCGCAGCTCGCAACCCGAGGGACAGGCCGTATCGTGCCGCGGGGGAGGTCGTACACGTGAGTCGTTGTTGTGGGAGGCCGGCCTTCGCCGTGCCGCATGCCCGGGTGTTGCGCCGGAGGTTCCGGTGCTGACGCGCACCGGCCCGGGCGAATCGATGCAGCGCCCCGTGCCTTTCGAATCCGGCATCCAGCCGCATGGCGCCCTGCTCGTGCTGCGCGAGCCCCAGCTGCGCGTCGTTCACGCCAGCACCAGTGCGGCACAGGTGCTCGGGCGGCCGCTGGATGCGCTGCTGGCCGCGCCGCTGCACGAACTGGGCGGCACGCTGCCGCCCGCGCTGCAGGGGCGCCTGGCCGAACTGCCGGCCGACGACGGCCACCAGGTGCTGCGCGGCACGCTGGGCGAACACGCCGCCGGCTTCGAGGCCGCGCTCCAGCGGCTGGGGCCCGAGACCCTGCTGCTCGAACTCGAGCCGCTCGCCGGCGGTGCCGCCGCGGCTGGCGCGCCGGCCGATCTGGTCGAGAGCCTGGGCGAGCGGGTCGCGCACCTGGGCGGCGCGGCCTCGGTCGCGGCCCTGGCCGAGCAGGTGGCGCAGGCGGTGCGCGAGGTGGCCGGCTTCGCCCGCGTGCTGGTGCACGAGTTCGCCGCCGCCGGGCAGGGCCCGGGCCGGGTGATCGCCGAAGCCGGTGCCGCCGGTGCTTCCGGTGGACCGGGCCGTGCGCCACTGCTCGGGCAGCCGCTGCCCGCGCCGCTGTCGGAACCCGACGCCCTCTCGCTGGCGGCCTGGCAGCGCCGCCGCGTGCGGCTGCTGGCCGACACCGAGGCCCTGCCCTGCGAGCTGCTGCCCCAGCTGCCGCACGACGCCGCCGCCGCCACCGCCCCGGCACGCGCCCTGTTGGCCGCCGCGCCGCCGGCACAGCTGCAGGCGCTGCGCGAGGTGGGCGCGCGCGCCGCGGCCACCGTGGCGGTGGTGCGCGACGGCGCGCCCTGGGCCCAGATCGTCGCGCTGCACGACAGCCCGCGCCGGCTCGGCCATGCGCAGCGCGCGGCGCTCGAGCTATTGGCCGAAGTTATGGCCACGCGCATCGCGGCGATCGAGAGCTACGCCCGCGCGCAGGTGGCCTCGCAGGTGCGCAGCCTGGAGCGCCGGCTGACCGAGGCCACCACGGCCGTGGGCGACTGGCGCGCGGCCTTGTTCGAGAACCCGCAGCTGCTGCTGGAGCCGCTGGGCGCCGGCGGCGCGCTGCTGTGGCAGGACGGCGAATGCCAGGGCTGCGGCGAGCTGCCCCCGCCGCATCAGCAGGCGATGCTCGGCGCCTGGCTCGACAGCCTCGGCACGGGCCGCGGCGTGCGCGAGCCCTGGCACTGCAGCTCGCTCGCCGAGCAGGAGCCGGCCTTCGGCGCCATCGCCGATGTGGCCAGCGGGCTGCTCGCGCTGCGCCTGTCGGAGGCGCCCGGCCACCACCTCGCCTGGCTGCGGCCGGCGCACCCGGCGCTCGCGCCGGCCACCGCCGCACCCTGGACCGGCAGCGACCTCGCGCTGGCCGGCGCCTTCGGCCAGGCGCTGGCGGACCTGATCGTGCGCATCGACGCGGTGCGCCTGCTGATCGCCGAGAGCCAGTTCGCGCAGATGCACGCTGCCGTCGCCGGCTCGCAGGAGGCGGTGGTGGTGCTGGGCACCGGCTCGCCGCCGGCCTGCCTGGCCAACGCAGCCTTCCACCGCCTGTCGGGCCTGCCGCCGGGCGGCTGCGACTCGGCCGCCACGCTCGCCGCCTGCTTCGACGACACGATGCCGATGCAGCGCATCCTGGGTCAGCTGCGCGCCGAGCAGCGCGCCTGGGAAGGCGAGCTCGTGCTGGTGCAGCGCGGCGGCGAACGCCTGCCGGTGCTGCTGCGCGCCGAACCCGTGGCCGGCGGCGACGGGCGGCTGCTGGGCATCGTCTTCATCGTGCAGGACCGTAGCGCGGCGCGCCGCGTGGAGACGGCGCGCCGCCGCCTGGAGGCGCTGCTGGCGCGCGCGAGCGGCCAGGCGCAGGCGCCGGCCCAGCAGCGGCTGGCCGGTGCCATCGTGGCCAACGCGAGCCTGGCGGCGATGGACATCGTCGGCAGCGGCGCGGCCGGCTCGGCACCGCTGCTGGACGAGGTCGAGGCCTCCACCGCGCGCGCGACGGCGCTGCTGGCCGACCTCGCCGCGCTGGACGAACGCCGGAACTGAGTGGCTCGCCGCGCTAGAGCTTCTCTTCGCGGAACAGGTCGAGCTTGTCCTGCACGGCGCGGTCGCTGTAGCTGAAGAGCACCGCGTCCTCGCTCGCCGCGTGCTGCGCGGTCATCCAGCTGGGCACGACGAAGTGGTCGCGCGGGCCCCACTCGAACACCGCGTCGCCGACGCGCGTGGTGCCGCGGCCTTCGACGACGCTGAACACGGTGGCGTCGGTCGAGCGGTAGGCGCGCGTCTCGAAGCCCTTGGGCAGCAGCTGCATCCAGGTGGCCATCGTCGGCATCGCCCAGCCGCCGTTGACCGGGTTGGCGTAGCGCATCTTGTGGCCGTGCCAGGGGCTGATCTCGCGGAAGCGGCTCATCCGGTCCAGCGCCTCGCGCGTGCGGGCGTAGGGGTAGTTGAAGATCGGCGAGGTCAGCGTGCCCCACTCGTGGTCCACCGGCAACAGGTTGCTGCCGGCCTCGGCCATCGCCGCGCCCTCGGGCCGGTGCAGCGGCTGCGCGCGGCCATCGGCATAGGCCTCGCGGAAGCTGGCGGCGAAGAAGTTGACGATGTGCATGTCCAGCCCGTCGAGCCAGACCATCGGTCCATCGCCGACGTTGCCGTGGTCGTGCCAGGTCATCGACGGCGTGATGACGAAGTCGCCCGGCAGCATCGTCGTCTTCTCGCCGGCGACGCTGGTGAAGGCATCGCGCCCCTCGACGATGAAGCGCAGCGCAGAGGCCACGTGCCGGTGCGCCGGCGCAATCTCACCGGGCAGGATGATCTGCAGCCCGGCGAACAGGCTCTGCGTGATGCGGCTCTGGCCCGGCAGCCCAGGGTTCTCCAGCACCAGCACGCGGCGCTCGGCCTCTTCGGTGCTGATGAGCCTGCAGGCCTCCATCAGGTAGGGGCGCACGTCCTCGTAGCGCCAGAGCGCGGGCTGCACCGCGTGGCGCGGCTTCTCCGGCACCAGGCCGTGCAGCACGCGCCACAGCGGCGCCAGGTTCAGCTGGGCGGCGCGCTCGTAGAAGCCGCTGCGCCCGGCCTCGGCCGCGCGGTCGACGGTGGCGACCATGCCGCTGGCGTCATCGGCGGCGCTTGCTGCAGAAGTGCTCTTCGCGTCCATCGCGGTCCTCGCTGCGCCGCCCTTGCGGCGCGCGCAGTGTAGGACCGCGGCGGGACTCGCGCCCTAGGCAGCTTCCAGCAGCATCACCGCGCCCGCGGTGTTCGAGATGGGGATGTGGTACGTGCGGTGACGTTCATGGATCGGTTTGGCCGATGCCTCGAGCGCGGCGCGCGCCACCAGCCAGTTCAGCAGCTCGATGCCCTGCGTGCCCACCTGCTTGACGAGTTCGTTGACGCCGAACTTCGTCGCCCAGCGCGGGTCCTTCGTCAGGCTGTCCATGAACTGCGTGTCGAAGGCCTTGTTGATGTGGCCGGCGCGCTCGCCTTCGAGCTGGTGCGACAGGCCGCCGGTGCCCAGCATCAGCACCTTGGCATCGCTCTGCCAGGACTGCACGGCGCGGCCGACGGCCTGGCCGAACTTCCAGCAGCGCTCGGCGCTGGGCAGCGGGAACAGCACGGTGTTGACGCAGACCGGCACGATGCGCACGGGCCAGTTCTGGTCCGGCCACAGCAGCTGCAGCGGCAGCGTCACGGCATGGTCGATCAGCATCTCCTGGCAGGTGACGATGTCGAACTCGCTGGCCACGAGCTGCTCGACCAGGTGCCACGAGAGGTCCTCGTCGCCCTTGAGCGGCTTCGTCTGCGGGATGCCCCAGCCTTCGTCGGCATTGCTGTAGCTCGGCGCGGCGCCGACCGCGAAGGTGGGCATCTTGTCGAGGAAGAAGTTCAGGCCGTGGTCGTTGTAGGCGACGACGACGACGTCGGGCTTGACCTCGTTGACCCAGTGCCGCACGGGCGGGAAGCCGTCGAAGAAGGGCTTCCAGTAGTCGTCCTGGGTGCGGCCCTTGGCGATGGCGCCGCCGATGGCGGGCACGTGCGAGGTGAAGACGCTGCCGATGATGTTGGCCATGATCTGTGCTCCTTGCTTCTCAGCGCCCGGCCGCCACGAGGCGGGCCTTGAACTCGTCCTTGCTCACACCGGTCTGCTGCGCGCCGATGTCCTGCATGTCCAGCCCGAAGATGCCGGCGAACTTGGCCAGGTAGTAGGCGTTGCCGCCGGCGGCCAGCAGCTGCAGCACGTTGCGCGCGCGGATCGCTTCGCGCTGCTCGGCGTTGAGGCCGAACTTCGTGCAGTAGGCGTCCTCGTCCTGCTTGAAGGCCTCGCGGTTGGCAGCGTCGTTGAACGAGTAGCACATCTTGTTCAGCGCATAGCCGCGGCGCGCCATGCGGCCGTCGAAGAGCACGGTGCCGGGGATGTCGTCGAGCACCTGGCGGGGGGCTTGGGTCATGGCTTGTCTCCTGTTGCCGAGGAAGGTCCGGCCGGATGGTTTCCAGCTGCGGACAGTCTCGCGGCGTGCCGCGCGCCGATCAACGCACCGATACTCATGCCTGCCATGAGCCCGACGACATGAGCCCGACATGAGCCGGGCCGAACACCCTTCACTCGATGCGATGGACCTCGACGGCCGCGCGCTGCAGCTGCTGGTGGCGGTGGTGGAGGAGGCTTCCGTCACGCGCGCGGCCGAGCGCCTGGCGCTGACGCAGTCGGCCGTGAGCCACCAGCTGGAGCGATTGAGGCAGCTCACCGGCGACGCGCTGGTGGTGCGCTCCGGCCGCGGCGTCGCGCCCACCGCGCATGCGCTGGCGCTGGCCGAGCAGGCGCGTGCGCTGCTGCAGGGGCTGCGCGCGCTGGCGCGGCCGGTGGCCTTCGATCCGTCGAGCTGCCAGGCCACGCTGCTGGTCGCCGCCAACCCGCTGCAGCGCGACCTGCTGCTGCCTTCGCTGCTCGCGCGGCTGCAGGCCGAGGCGCCGCTGGTCTCGCTGCGGATCGTCAACTCCGGCGCACCCACGGCCGCGATGCTGCGCGACCCGGCGATGCGGCTCGTCATCACGCCGCGCCCGCCGCCGGAGGACGACGGCGTGCACGAGCTGCTGTTCGAGGACCGTTACGCCGTGTTCTTCGACGCGACGCAGCGCGAAGCGCCGGCCACGCGCACCGCCTTCGAGGCCGCCGAGCACGTGGTCGTGCGCTACGAGGACGGGCGCGGCATGGAGATCGACCGCTTCCTCGCCGAGCGCGGGCTGAAGCGGCGCATCGTCGCGCAGGTGCCCGACATCACCGGCATCGCGCCCTTCGTGCGCGGCACTCCGCGTCTGGCGACCATGCCCACGCTGACCGCCACGCACCAGATGCCGGGCCTGGCGCAGGCCGCGGTGCCGCTGCCCTGCCCGCCGATGCCGATGCACATGGCCTGGCACCGGCGCTGGAGCGCCGACCCGATGCACGCCTGGCTGCGCGGCGCGCTGCGCGAGGTGGCCGCGCGGCTGGCGCAGCCCCTCGCGGCGAAGTGAAGCCTTAAGAGCGCCCCATCAGTTGCGGCAGTCGCCGCGCACCAGGCAGCGCGCGTAGTCCGGGTCGGTCTTCAACCGGTACTGCACGCGCGCGGCCACCGCGTCGTCGGCGAAGTCGCTGAAGAGGCCATCGACGCCCAGCTCGTAGAACATCAGGTACTCGGCGGCCGGGTTGCCGGCGTAGTCGGACGTGAGCCGGCGCTGTTCGCTGCGGAAGGTGTAGGGATGCACCAGCAGGCCTTGTGCATGCGCGCGCTGCACGAGGTCGGTGGGCGGCAGCAGCACGCGGTCGGCCTCGTTGACCTTGCCGTCGCCATTGGCGTCCTGGCAGGCACCACCGACGATCCTGATGCAGGCCGAGCTGCGGATGTAGGGCTTCCACGGGCCGATGCCGTCGGCGTAGGTCTTCACCTCGGCGAGACCCGCCGGCGTCAGCAGGTCGCTGAAGAGGCCGGCGCGGCCCGAGACGACCCAGTCGTAGGGCTTGTCGTAGGGCTTCACGAGCGACATCGAGCCGTCCGGGTTCACGTCGTCGGCATCGACCAGCTGGATCAGCGGCAGACGCGTCTTCGTGCGCAGGTAGCGCAGGTTGGCGGTCTCGAAGGACTGGATGAACACCGGCGCATGGCGGTGGTTCCAGCCGGCGCGGGTGAGGATCTCCAGCAGCCGGTCTTCGAGCGGCAGGCCGATCGACTGGTGGTAGGTCGGGTGCTTGGTCTCGGGATAGATGCCGATGCGCCGGCCCTTCTCGGCCGACTTGCGCTTCACGAAGTCGATGACCTCCGGCAGCGTGGGGATCTGGTAGCGGCCGTCCCAGGCGGTGCCGCGCTCGGGCAGCGGCTGGATCGCCCGCAGCTGCTTGATCTCCGCGAGCGTGAAGTCGCTGGCGAAGAAGCCGGTGACGGGCACGCCGTCGAGCATCACCGTGCGCTGGCGCGCGGCGAACTGCGGCAGCGACTTCACGTTCGTCGTGTTGCTCAGGTCGGGCTCGTGGCGCGCGATCAGGTGGCCGTCCTTGGTGGCCACGAGGTCGGGCTCGACGAAGTCGGCGCCCAGCTCGATGCCCAGGGCGTAGGCTTCCAGCGTGTGCTCGGGCAGGTAGCCGCTGCCGCCGCCGCGGTGGCCGATGACCAGCGGCACGCGCGGGGCGCTCGCACCGCCACCACCACCGCCGCCCCCATGGTCGGCCGCAGCCGGCATGGCCGCGGCCAGCGCCAGCAGGGAGGCGGCCATCGCCGCCCAGCTCTTGATCGGGTTCATCGTTGCTCCTCTTTGGAATCGCGCCATCGGACGTGGACGCTAGGTTCAGGCGGTGACAAGGCTTTGACACCGCCTGCGTCGAGGCTACGCAGCCAAACTGAGCGGCGTGATGGCGTTGACCCGGCTGGACAAGCCGGCCGCGGCGTGGCGGGGGAGCGTCAGCCGCGCAGCGCGGCGATCTGCTCGGCCAGGTCGGCCTCGCCGCCGAAGGCGCCCGAGCGCGAGTGGCAGGGCAGCCCGTCCCAGGGCCCGCCGACCCAGCGTGCCCGGCCCCAGCCGGCGCGCGCGGAGGCCGATGCGAGCAGCCCGGTGGCGGCCGTCGCGCGGCACAGCGCGCGCAGCGTGTCGCCGCCGACGACGACGAGCACGCCGGGCCGCGGCGCGTGGCGGGCGATCTGCGCCAGCTGCGCTGCGAGCAGCGCCGCGGCGGCGGCCGCATCCATCGGCGCGGCCGGTGCGAGATCGAACAGCGCGAGATCGAAAGGCGAGGCCATCGCGCGGCAGGCGGCGTCGAGCGCGGCCGCATCGCCGTCGCGCACGACGATCGCCGCCTGCTGGCCGGCCAGCAGCAGCGACCATTGCCGGCGCACCACGGCGTGGTGGCTGGCGCTCACCAACATCAGCGGCGATGCGGGCGGGTCCGCGGGCGGCAGCACCGGCTCGTGGCCCAGGACTTTCGCCAGCGCGAATGCGAGCCCCGCGCTGCCGCAGCACAGCAGCGGGCCGACGGCCCGCGCGGCGAGCGCCGACGCGGCGATGCGCAGCAGGTCCTCGTCGCTGCGCGTGTCAGGCAACTGCAGCATGGGGCGGGTGATGCCCGCTGCCGCAAGCGCGGCGGCCATGTCCAGGTCGCCCTCGCCGGCATCGCCGGCGTAGCCGCCCGGCGGCGCGATCACGAGCCGCCCGCCGACGGCATAGCGCCCCTGCCGCGGAAAGGCCGGCGCGAACAGCACGCGCTCGAAGCCGCCGGCGCGCGCCACGAGCGCCGTCTCGGCGAAGCTGTTGCCGCGCAGCAGGCTGTCGACCTTCTTGAAGGCGATGCCGGCGCCACGCAGCCAGTCGATGGCGGGTGCGAGCGCGGCGTCGAGCGCCGAAGCCGGCACGTCGCGCGTGGCGGTGGCCACCGCCGAGACCGGCGCGCCGGCGGCGAAACCCGACGTGGGCCGGTCGAAGCACACCGGCACGCCGGCGCCGAAGGCCGCCGCGCTGTCGAGCGCGCCGGTCAGGTCGTCGGCGAGGATGCGCAGATCGTGCACGGCGCCGTTCACGGCTTGACGATGCTGAAGGCCACGCCCAGCGCCCGCGCGCGCTCGGCTTCTTCGGCCGGCGCACCGTCGTCGGTGATCAGCTCGTCGAAGCCGGCCAGCGGCGCCACGCGCATGAAGGCGCGTGGCCTGAACTTCGACGCGTCGACCAGCAGCCGCTTGACGCTCGCCGCGCCGATCAGCGCGCGCTTGGCGGCGGCCACCTCGGCCGAGGTCTCGGTGAGCATGCCCTCGGTGACCGAGTGCGCGCCGCACAGCAGCACGTCGGCGTGGATGGCGCGTGCGGCCTCGATCAGCGCGTCGCCCGTGAGCGTGGGGCTGCCCGGGCGCAGCACGCCGGGCAGCACATGCACCTGCAGCTGCGGGCTGGCGCCCAGCAGCTGCGCGATGGCCAGGTCGTTGGTCACCGCGGTGAGCGGGATGCCGCGCTGCAGCGCCGCGCGCGCCGCCTCGAGCACCGTGCTGCCGCTGTCGAAGATCACGCTCTGCCCCGGCTGCAGGCGCTCGGCCGCCGCGGCGCCGATGGCTTCCTTCTCGCGCGGCGAGAGCTCGGCGGCGGCACGGCGGTCGGGCTCGAAGGTGCTGTAGTCCTGGTGGCGCAGCAGCGCGCCGCCATGCGTGCGATCGACCTCGCCCAGCGCGGCCAGCGCGTCCAGGTCGCGCCGCAAGGTGGAGACGGAGACGTCGAGCGCCTGCTCCAGCTGCACCAGCGTCACCGCGCCATGGCGGCGCAGGAATTCGACGATGCGCTGGCGGCGCTGGGCCGGCAGCAGCGAAGCGGTGGCGGGGACGTCGTCGGCACTCATCGGGCGCGGGGCAGCGGGCTGCAAGAGGTTTTGAATGATGCCATCCTGGTTTGACCTGATTTGGTAGATATTGACCGTTTTTGGAAGATCGTGCAAGATTTGCGTCACACCCAACCTGGAGACGCCCCGATGTCCCTCGCCCACGCGCGCCGCCGTACCACCTTGTCCCTGCTGCTCGCCGGCCTGGCCGCCACGCTCGGTGCACCGGCTGCCTTCGCGCAGGGCAGCTGGCCGTCCAAGCCGATCACGGTGGTCGTGCCCTACCCGGCCGGTGGCGCCAACGACATGCTCGGCCGCCTCATCGGCCAGAAGATGGGCGAGGCGCTGGGCGCCACGGTGATCGTCGACAACAAGCCGGGCGCCGGCGCCGTGCTGGGCGCCACCGCGGTGGCCAAGGCCGCGCCGGACGGCTACACGGTGCTCGTGGGCGGCCTGGCCACGCATGCGGCCAGCCCGCACCTGATCAAGGTCGACTACAACGCGCTGACCGACTTCGAGCCCATCGGCCTCATCGGCAGCGGCTCGATCATCGCCATCACGCACAACGAGTCGCCGTACAAGTCGCTGAAGGACGTGGTCGACGCGGCGAAGAAGCAGCCCGGCGGCGTGATGTACGGCTCCTCGGGCAACGGCTCGCCGCTGCACCTGGCGGGCGAACTGTTCGTCGCCAACACGAAGACCGAGATGACGCACGTGCCCTACAAGGGCGGCAACGCGCACATCCTCGACCTGATCGGCGGCCGGCTCAACGTCATCTTCGACACCTCCACCAACTCGATGCCGCTGATCAAGAGCGGCAAGGTGCGGCCGCTGGCGGTGGCGCTGTCGGCGCGTTCGCCGGATCTGCCCACCGTGCCCACCTTCGCCGAGGCCGGCTTCCCCGAGTTCCAGTTCACCGCCTGGTACGGCATGTTCGCGCCGGCCAAGACGCCCAAGGACGTGATGAGCAAGCTCTCGAGCGCGCTGGCCAAGGCGCTGAAGAACCCCGAGGTGGTGGAGAAGCTGCGCGGCGTGGGCGTGGCCACCGCCAGCGGCGACCCGGCCGAGCTGGCCAAGCTGGTGCCGGCGGAGTACGAGCGCATCGGCAAGCTCATCAAGGCCGCCAACATCAAGGCCGACTGATGACCATCAGACTTGCCATCACGATGGGCGACCCGGCCGGCATCGGCCCGGAGATCATCGCCAAGTCCACGCGCCAGATGAGCGCGCACATCGCCGCCGGCCGCCTCTCGTTCCAGGTGCTGGGCAGCGCCGAGGCGATGCGGCGCGCCGAGGCGCAACTTGCCGCGGCCGATGCGCCGCCCTACGAGATGATCGACGTGGGCCCGGTGGACGCGCCGCTGGTCACCGGCCAGATCTCGGCCGCCGGCGGCGAATGGGCCTACCGCGCCGTCGCCAAGGCCACCGCGCGTGTGCAGGCGGGGCTGGCCGATGCGATCGTCACCGCGCCCTTGTCCAAGGAGGCGCTGCACCTGGCGGGCCATCACTTCGAGGGCCACACCGAGCTGCTGGCGCACCTCACCGGCCAGCGCGACGCGGTGATGATGCTGGCGCACGACGGCATGCGCGTCTCGCACGTCACCACGCACTGCGCGCTGGCCGAGGTGCCGCGCCGCATCACGCCCGAGCGCCTGCGCCGCGTGTTCGACGTGACCATCGACGCGATGCATGCCCTGGGCCTGCGCGAGCCGCGCATCGCCGTGGCGGGGCTGAACCCGCACTCCGGCGAAGGCGGCATCCTGGGCAAGGAGGACGATCAGATCATCGCGCCGGTGATCCGCGAGTACGCCGCGCGCGGCGTCGCGATCAGCGGCCCGGTGCCGGGCGACACGGTCTTCATCAAGCTGCGCGCCGGCCAGTTCGACGCCGTGGTGGCGATGTTCCACGACCAGGGCCACATACCCGTCAAACTGCTGGGCTTCCATGTCGACCCGGCGACCGGGAAGTGGCAGGCGATCAGCGGCGTCAACATCACGCTCGGGCTGCCGATCCTGCGCACCTCGGTGGACCACGGCACGGCTTTCGACATCGCCGGCAAGGGCATCGCCAACCCGAGCAGCCTGGTCGAGGCGGCCGAGTACGCGATGAAGCTGATCGAGGGGCGGCAATGATGGCCGCGCCGCTCGAAGGCCTCGCCGCGGGGCTGGTCGCCGACGACCTGCCTGCGCCCACCATCCAGTGCCATGCGGCCAACCTGATGCCTTTGCCGAATGGCGACCTCGGCTGCGTCTGGTTCGGCGGCACGCAGGAAGGCGTGGCCGACATCACCGTCTGGTTCTCGCACAAGCCCGCCGGCGGGCGCTGGAGCGAGCCGGTGGCGCTGTCGAGCGACGCCGAGCGCAGCGAGCAGAACCCGATCCTCTTCCCCGCGCCCGACGGCCAGCTCTGGCTGCTGCACACCGCGCAGCGCTCGGGCCACCAGGACACCGCGATCGTGCGCTGCCGCCGCAGCGCCGACGGCGGCCGCACGTGGAGCGCGCCCGAGCCGCTGCTGCCCGGCAGCGGCATCTTCGTGCGCCAGCCGGTCGTCGTGCACGGAGACCGATGGCTGCTGCCGGTGTTCCACTGCCGCACCGAAGGCGGCGCGCGCTGGTCGGGCGACCACGACGACAGCGCCGTGATGGTCTCCACCGACCAGGGCCGCGGCTGGACCGAGCATGCCGTGCCCGGCAGCACCGGCTGCGTGCACATGAACATCGTGCCGGGCCGCGACGGGCGCATGCTGCTGGCCTTCTTCCGCAGCCGCTGGGCCGACCATGTCTACCGCTGCACGAGCGAAGACGGCGGCATCACCTGGAGCGAGCCGAAGCCCACGCCGCTGCCGAACAACAACTCGTCGATCCAGGTCACGCGCCTGGCGAGCGGGCGGCTGGCGATGGTGTTCAACGCCATCAGCGCGGCGCAGGCCACCGAGCGCCGGCTGTCGCTCTACGACGAGATCGAAGGCGAAGGCGAAGACGCCGGCTATGCCGACGTGCCGGCCGGCCGCCGCACTGCGTTCTGGGGCACGCCGCGCGCGCCGATGACGATCGCGCTGTCCGACGACGACGGCCTCACCTGGCCGCAGCAACGCGACATCGAGACCGGCGACGGCTACTGCATGACCAACAGCTCGGCCGACCAACGCAACCGCGAGCTCTCCTACCCCTCGGTCGTGCAGGGCGCCGACGGCACCGTGCACGTGGCCTACACCCACCACCGCCAGCGCATCCGCCACGTGGCGCTGAGCGAAGACTGGATCCTGCAGCGATGAACACGATGACGCCCTACACCCTGTTCAACGCCGGCCGCATCGTCGGCGGCGCCGGCAGCCTCGCCAAGCTGCCCGAGCTGGCGGCCGAGTTCGGCGCCAGGCGTGTGCTGATCGTCAGCGACAAGGGCGTGGCCGCGGCCGGGCTGGTGGAGCCTGCGCGCGCCGCGCTCGCCAAGGCGGGCCTCGAGGTGCAGTTGATCACCGACACGCCGCCCGAGCCCGAGGTGAAGGACGTGGAAGCGGTGCTGGCTGCCGCGCGCGAAGTCGGCGGCGCCGACCTCGTCGTGGGCATCGGCGGCGGCAGCGCGATGGACGTGGCCAAGATCGTCGCCGTGCTGCTGAAGTACCCGATGCCGCTGCGCGCCGTGCTGGACAAGCGCGCCACCATCCCGGCGCGCGGCCTGCCCACGGTGATGGTGCCCACCACCGCCGGCACCGGCTCGGAGGCCACGCCCAACTCGATCATCCTCGTGCCGGAAGACGAGCTGAAGGTCGGCATCGTCAGCGCGCTGCTGATGCCCGACGCGGTGATCCTCGACCCGCTGCTGACGCTGACGCTGCCGCCTTCGATCACCGCATCGACCGGCATGGACGCGCTCACGCATGCCATCGAGTGCTACTGCTCGAAGAAGGGCAACCCCTTCTCCGACCTCTACGGCCTGGAGGCGATCCGCCTGATCGCGGGCTCCATCCGCCGCGCCTTCGAGAACGGCCGCGAGGACGTGCAGGCGCGTGCCGACATGCTGCTGGGCGCGTTCTACGGCGGCGTGTGCATCGCCGCGTCGAGCACTACGGCCGTGCACGCGCTGGCCTACCCGCTGGGCGGCAAGTACCGCGTGGCGCATGGCCTGTCGAACGCGATGCTGCTGCCCACGGTGATGGAGTTCAACCTCGAAGGCAGCGAGGCCCGCTTCGCCGCAATGGCGCGCGCGATGGGCCTGCCGGTGCAGGGCCTGGCCGACCGCGCCGCCGGCGAACGCTTCGTCGCCGCCCTGCACGACCTGAATGCCGATCTGGGCATCAAGAGCGACCTGCGCCCGCTGGGCGTGACCGAGGCCGATCTCGACGGCCTGGTCGACGGCGCCGCGAAGGTCACGCGCCTGCTGGACAACAACCCGCGGCCGATGTCGCGCGCCCAGATGCGCGCGATCTACGCCCGCCTGATCTGAGCGGAGACCAAGAGATGAACTCGCTGCCCGTCAACACCTTCAAGAAATCCCTGGCCGCGCAGCAGCGCCAGCTCGGGGTCTGGATCAACTTCCCGCACCACCCGATCGTCGAGGCGCTGGCCGGCTCGGGCTTCGCATGGATGCTCTTCGACATGGAGCACACGCCGAGCGACCTGCAGATCGTCGGCCAGCAACTGCTCGCGCTGCGCGGCACGCCGGTGGCGCCGATCGTGCGCGTGCCGGTGCACGACATGGCGTGGATCAAGCGCGTGCTGGACACCGGCGCGCCCAACGTGATGGTGCCCAACATCCGCAGCGCGGCCGAGGCGCGCGAGGCCGTGGCCTGGACGCGCTTCGCGCCCGAGGGCCTGCGCGGCGTGGCCGGCAGCACGCGCGCCGGCGGCTGGACGCGCTACAAGGACTACATGGCCCGCGCCAACGACGAGATCGCGCTGGTGCTGCAGATCGAGTCGCGCCAGGCGCTGGACGAGCTGGATGCGATCTGCCGCGTCGATGGCGTCGACGCCGTCTTCATCGGCCCCTCGGACCTCGCGGCCGCACTCGGCCATCGCGGCAACGCCTGGCACCCGGACGTGCAGGCGGCCATCGCCGCAGCGATCAAGACCGCGCGCGCCGCCGGCAAGGCCATCGGCATCCTCGCTGCCGACGGCAAGGCCGAGGGCTACCTCGAGCAGGGCGCGACGATGGTGGGCATCGGCACCGACCTGCACCTGCTCGTGGCCGCCGCCGACGCGCTGGTGGCGCGCTTCACGCCGAAGGCAGGCGCATGAGCTTGCGACGCTCGTTGATCGTGCTGGCCCTGGCCGCTGCGGCCGTACCGGCGGTGTGGGCGCAGGGCGAGCGCACGCTGCGCATCGTCGTGCCCTTCGGCCCGGGCGGCGGCTCCGACGTGCTCGCGCGCCTGATCCAGCCCAGGCTGGCCGAAGCGCTGAAGGCCACGGTGATCATCGACAACAAGCCCGGTGCCGGCGGCACGCTGGGTGCCGACTTCGTCGCCAAGGGCCCGCCCGACGGCAGCCTGCTGTTGCTGGCCGACGCGAGCGTGGCCACCATCGGCCCGGCGCTGTACCCGAAGCTGCCCTATGCGACGAAGGACCTGGTGCCGGTGATCAGCCTGGCGCAGTTCGCCAACGTGCTGGTGGCGCCGGCCCGGCTGCCCGCCAACACGCTGGCCGAGCTGGTGGCGCAGCAGCGGGGCAAGGGCACGCCCCTGTCGATCGCCTCCAGCGGCAACGGCACCAGCACCCACCTCACGGCCGAGCTGCTGAAGGGCACGACCGGCCTGCCGCTGACGCACATCCCCTACAAGGGCAGCGGCCCGGCGATCAACGACGCCGCCGGCGGCCAGGTGGACATGCTGTTCACCGGTTATGCCACCGTCTCGCAGCTGATCAAGGCCGGCAAGCTCAAGGCCATCGCGGTGACTTCGCCCAGGCGCATCACCGATTTGCCGCAGGTGCCCACGGTGGCCGAAAGCGGCTACGCCGGCTTCGAGTCGTGGATCGCGCAGGCGGTGTTCGCGCCGGCCGGCACGCCGCGCGAGACCGTGCAGAAGCTCAACGCCGCCATCGCCGCCGTGCTGCGCCAGCCCGAGGTGGCCGAGCGCATGAAGCAGCAAGGCCTGGAGCCGCATGACAACACGCCCGAGCAGTTCGCTGCGTGGATCGAACAGCAGTCGCGCCAATGGGCGAAGGTGATCCGCGACGCGGGCGTGAAGCCGGATTGAACAACGGAGACAAGACGATGAACCGACAGCAGTTCCTGCGCGCCGCTGCGGCGGCAAGCTTCGCCGCGCTCGCGGCCACCACCCCGGCGCATGCCGCCGACCCCTGGCCCAGCAAGGCGGTGCGCGTGATCATCCCCTTCCCGCCCGGCGGCACGCTCGACGCCGTGGGCCGCATGCTGGCGCAGAAGCTCGGCGAGCAGACCGGCCAGACCTTCTTCATCGAGAACCGCGCCGGCGGCAACGGCATGATCGGCGCCGACGCGGTGGCCAAGGCCCCGGCCGACGGCTACACGCTGCTGTTCAACGCCTCCACGTTCACGACGACGCCGATGACGGTGAAGTCCGCGCCCTACGATGTGGCGAAGGACTTCCAGCCCATCGCGCTGGTGGCGCAGGCGCCGCTGGCGGTCTCGGTCAACAAGAACCTGCCGATCACCGACATCAAGAGCCTCATCGCCTACGGCAAGGCGCACCCGGGCAAGCTCACGTTCGCAATCGGCTCCACCGGCTCGGCCGGCAACCTGGGCACCGAACTGCTGCGCAAGGCCAGCGGCATCGAGTACCTGATCGTGCCGTACAAGGGCACGGCGCCGGCGTTCCAGGACCTGGTCGGCGGCCAGATCGACGGCTTCATCGACCCGCTGCTCGGCGCGATGGCCTTCCACCAGGCCGGCAAGCTGCGCATCGTGGCCGTCACCTCGAAGTCGCGCGTGCCCACGCTGCCCGACGTGCCCACCGTCGGCGAGACGGTGCCGGGCTATGAGTTCTACAGCTGGTACGGCCTGTGGGGCCCGGCCAAGCTGCCGGCGGAGATCACCGCGAAGCTCAACGCGGCAGTCAACAAGGCGCTGGCCGGCGAGATGCGCGACAAGCTCGTCGCGCAGGGCCTGCTGCTGGGCGGCGGCAGCGTCGAGGACTTCGCGCGCTTCCAGCGCGAGGACATGGCCAAGTCGCAGAAGATCATCACCGAAGGCAACATCCGTGCAGAGTGAGCCGCCGCGGCATGCAGTGGTCACCGGCAGCAGCTCGGGCATTGGCCGGGCGATCGCCGAGCGGCTGCTGGCCGACGGTTGGCGCGTGACGGGCATCCAGCGCGGCCAGGCGGCTATCGCGCATCCTGCACTGACCACGCTTCGGGCCGACCTGGCCAACGGCGCCGCGATCAGCGCGCTGGCCGCTGAACTCGGCACGCCCGATGCCATGGTGCACGCCGCCGGCCTGCTGCGCACCGCCGCGCTGGGCGCGCTGCAGCCCGAAGACGGCGACGCGATGTGGCGTGTGCATGTCGACGCCGCCACGCGGCTGGCGAATGTGCTGCTGCCACGCATGGCCGCCGCCGGCCGCGGGCGCTTCGTGCTGATCGGCAGCCGCGTCTCCGCCGGCCTGCCCGGCCGCAGCCAGTACGCGGCGACCAAGGCGGCGGTGGTGGCGCTGACGCGCAGCTGGGCCTCTGAAGTGGTGGCGCAGGGCGTCACCGTCAACCTCGTCTCGCCGGCGGCCACCGACACGCCGATGCTGGCCGACCCGGCCCGCGCCAGCTCGCCGCCGCGGCCCACGCCGATGGGCCGGCTGATCCGCCCCGACGAAGTGGCCTCGCTGGTGGCCTACCTGCTCTCCGACGCCGCCGCGGCGATCACCGGGCAGGACATCGCCATCTGCGGCGGCGCGAGCCTGCCGCGCTGATCATCAACCCAGCGCGTCGTTCACCTGCTCGTTGAACTCCGCCAGGCTCACGGCGGCGTTCACCTCGCGCGGCAGCGCATCGCGCACCGAGAACACGCCGAGGATCTTGTCGCCGTCGGCCACCACCGGCAGGTGGCGGAAGCCGCGCTCGATCATGATCAGCACCGCATCGGCCACCTTGGTCTCGGGCCGCACGCAATGCGGCCCGCGCGTCATCACCTGGCTGACCGTCGTCGTGGCCGGATCCAGTGCACGCGCCAGCACGCGCGTCATCAGGTCGCGCTCGGTGACGATGCCCAGCATCTTGCCGCCGGTGTCGATGACCAGCACGCTGCCGCAGTTGGCGGCCGTCATCACGCAGGCGGCCTCGTGCACCGAGGCCTGCGCGCCCAGCGTCACCAGGTGGCGGCGGGGCATCGACTGGAAGACCGTGCGTTCGCTCATTTCGACCTCCTCCTGCAACGCCGCGCGCTAGCGCAGCGACGCGTTGATCTTCGCCAGCGCCGTGGCGCCCGGGCACAGGTGCGACTCGTCCAGCGCGTTCAGCGGCGTGGCGCAGGTGTTCAGCGCGGTGTGCAGGTCGGTCGCCACCGGGTCCAGGTACAACAGCCCGGTGACCACCTCGCCGCGCGCCGCGTGCTGCTGCATGTAGGACATCGCGGCCCAGCGGTCGGTTGGGTCGTAGCCCTCGTGCAGCTTGCGCAGGCGCAGGTGGGAGCCGTCGTGCTGCGGCACGTCGATCACCTCGCCCGGCGCGTAGGCCGCGGTGATCTCCTCGCCCTTGGGCATGAAGTCGATGCGACTGACGGCCTCGTTGTGCTGGCGCACGTAGTCGTAGCTCTTGGTGCTGCCGCCGTGGTTGTTGAAGGTCACGCAGGGGCTGATGACGTCGATGAAGGCCGCGCCGCCATGGGCCATCGCGCCCTTGATCAGCGGCACCAGCTGCTCCTTGTCGCCCGAGAAGCTGCGCGCGACGTAGGTGGCACCGAGCTGCAGCGCGATGCCGACGAGATCGACCGGCGCGTCGCTGTTGACCACGCCCTTCTTGCTCTTCGAGCCGCGGTCGGCGGTGGCCGAGAACTGGCCCTTCGTGAGGCCGTAGACGCCGTTGTTCTCGACGATGTAGGCCATGCGCACGCCGCGGCGCATCGCGTTGGCGAACTGGCCCAGGCCGATGGACGCCGAATCACCGTCGCCCGAGACGCCCAGGTACAGCAGCTGCCGGTTGGCGAGGTTCGCGCCCGTCAGCACGCTGGGCATGCGGCCGTGCACGGTGTTGAAGCCGTGGCTGGCGCCGAGGAAGTAGTCCGGCGTCTTGCTGCTGCAGCCGATGCCCGAGAGCTTGGCCACGCGGTGCGGCTCGATATCCAGCTCCCAGCAGGCCTGCACGATGGCGGCCGAGATGGAGTCGTGCCCGCAGCCGGCGCACAGCGTGGAGATGCGGCCTTCGTAGTCGCGCCGCGTGTAGCCGACGCGATTGGCCTTCAGCGTCGGGTGGTGCAGCTTCGGCTTGGCGATGTAAGTCATGCCAGTTCCCTTTCGGCGGCGACGCGCTCCAGGATCGCGCCGGAGATGAAGCGCGCGGTGATCGGCGTGCCGTCGTAGTGCAGCACGCGGATCAGCTTGGCCGGGTCGGCCTGCAGCTCGTTGATCAGCATCGAGCGCATCTGCGCGTCGCGGTTCTGCTCGACAACGAAGACCTTCTCGTGCGCGGCGATGAACTCGCGCACGCTGGCCGGGAATGGGAAGGCGCGCAGCCGCATCGCGTCCACATGCACGCCGCGGCGCTTCAGGTCCTGCAGCGCCTCGGCCATCGCCGGGCTGGTGGAGCCGAAGTAGATGACGCCCAGGCTCGTGGGCTGCGCGGCCGGCTGGACCACCGGCTGCGGCACCAGCGTGGCCGCGGTGAGGAACTTCCGCAGCAGCCGCTCCATGTTGTAGATGTAGTCCGGCCCGCGCTCGCTGTAGCGCGCGTACGGGTCGCGCGTGGTGCCGCGCGTGAAGTAGGCGCCCTTGGTGGGGTGCGTGCCGGGCAGCGTGCGCCAGGGGATGCCGTCGCCATCCACGTCCTTGTAGCGGCCGAAGTCCTTGCCGGCCTCCAGCTGCTCGGCCGTCATCACCTTGCCGCGGTCCATGCGCTTCGTGTCGTCCCAGGCGAAGGGCTTGCACAGGCGCTGGTTCATGCCGATGTCGAGGTCGGTCATCACGAACACCGGCGTCTGCAGCCGCTCGGCCAGGTCCAGCGCGGCGGCCGAGTGCTCGAAGCACTCGTGCGGGTCCTGCGGCAGCAGCAGCACATGCTTGGTGTCGCCGTGCGAGGCGTAGGCGCAGGCGATGAGGTCGCTCTGCTGCGTGCGCGTGGGCATGCCGGTGGACGGCCCGCCGCGCTGCACGTTGATGATGGTCACCGGGATCTCGGCGAAGTAGGCCAGGCCGATGAACTCCGTCATCAGCGAGATGCCCGGCCCCGAGGTGGCCGTGAAGGCGCGCGCGCCGTTCCAGCCCGCGCCCACCACCATGCCGATCGACGCGATCTCGTCCTCGGCCTGCACGATGGCGAAGCGGTGCTGGCCCGTCACCGGATCGACGCGGAACTTCTCGCAGTACTTCTGGAAGGCCTCGGGCACCGAGGACGAAGGCGTGATCGGGTACCAGGCCGCCACCGTGGCGCCGCCGTAGACGCAGCCCAGGGCCGCGGCGCTGTTGCCGTCGGTGAAGATCTGGTCGCCCACCTTGTCGGCGCGGCGCACGCGCAGGCCGATCGGGTACGGCAGGTGCCGCTGCACCCACTCGCGGCCCATCTGCAGCGCGCGCATGTTGGCGTCCAGCAACCTCTCCTTGCCGCGGTACTGCTCGCCGAAGAGCTTCTCGAAGACGCCCTCTTCCATGTCGAGCAGCACCGACAGCGCGCCGACGTAGATGATGTTCTTGAACAGCTGCCGCTGGCGCGGATCCTGGTAGGCCTGGTTGGTGATCTCCGTCAGCGGCACGCCGATGACGTTCACGTCGGCGCGGAAGGCGTCGGGCGGCAGCGGCTTGGTGCTGTCGTAGAACAGGTAACCGCCGGGCTCGATCTCGCCCACGTCGGCCTCCCAGGTCTGCGGGTTCATCGCCACCATCATGTCGACGCCGCCGCGCCGGCCCTGCCAGCCGGCTTCGCACACCCGCGCCTCGTACCAGGTGGGCAGGCCCTGGATGTTGCTCGGGAAGATGTTGCGCGGGCTCACCGGCACGCCCATGCGCAGGATGGCCTTGGCGAACAGCTCGTTGGCCGAGGCCGACCCGGAGCCGTTGACGTTGGCGAACTTGATGACGAAGTCGTTGACCGATTCGATGCGCTTCATCACGCCGCCTCCGGAGTCATCGCGCCCTGGCGCATGTCGCGCGGGGCCTGGCCGTCGCGGCACATCGGCCCGGCCTGGGTCGTCTTGAACAGGAACTTCTGCATGTCCCACGCGCCGGTGGGGCAGCGCTCGGCGCACAGGCCGCAGTGCAGGCACACGTCCTCGTCCTTCACCATCACGCGGCCGCTCTTGAGCGCCATGCTCACGTAGAGGTCCTGCGAGGTGTTCGGCGATGGCGCCTTCAGCCGCTGCCGCAGATCAGCCTCGTCGCCTTCGGCAGTGAAGGTGATGCAGTCCATCGGGCAGATGTCGACGCAGCCGTCGCACTCGATGCAGGTCTCGCGCGTGAAGATGGTCTGCACGTCGCAGTTCAGGCAGCGCTGGGCCTCCTTGAACGCGGTGGCGTCGTCGAAGCCGAGCTCGACCTCGATCTTGATGCTCGCCAGCGCCTTCTCGGCCGCGGCCCAGGGCACCTTGAAACGCGCGGCGCCGCTCACGTCGTTGTCGTAGCTCCACTCGTGGATGCCCATCTTCTGCGACATCAGGTTGGCGAATGCCGCCGGGCGCCGCGCCACGTCCTCGCCGTTCAGGAAGCGGTCGATCGACACCGCCGCCTCGTGGCCATGCGCCACCGCGGTGATGATGTTCTTCGGCCCGTAGGCCGCATCGCCGCCGAAGAACACCCGCGGCAGCGTCGACTGGAACGTGCCTTCGGCCAGCGCCGGCAGGCCCCACTTGTCGAAGGCGATGCCGCAGTCGCGCTCGATCCACGGGAAGGCGTTCTCCTGGCCCACCGCCACCAGCACTGTGTCGGCCGGCACGAAGACATCGGGCGCGCCGGTGGGCACCAGCGAGCGCCGGCCCTTCTCGTCGTACACGGCCTTGACGATCTCGAAGACCATGCCGGTGAGCTTGCCGCCCTCGTGCTCGAAGCGCTTGGGCACGTGGAAGTTGAGGATCGGGATGCCTTCGTGCATCGCGTCCTCCTTCTCCCAGGGCGAGGCCTTCATCTCCTCGAAGCCGCTGCGCACGATCACCTTCACGTCGCGCCCGCCCAGGCGCCGCGCCGAGCGGCAGCAGTCCATCGCCGTGTTGCCGCCGCCCAGCACGATGACACGCTGGCCTACGGTGGTGATGTGGCCGAAGGAGACGCTGGCGAGCCAGTCGATGCCGATGTGGATCTGCGCCGCGGCCTCCTGGCGGCCGGGGATCTCGAGGTCGCGCCCGCGCGGCGCGCCGCAGCCGACGAAGATCGCGTCGTAGCCCTGCGCGAGCAGCGCGTTCATCGAGTCGATGCGCTGCCCGGCCTGGAACTTCACGCCCAGGTCGAGCACGTAGCCGGTCTCCTCGTCGATCACCTGCTCGGGCAGGCGGAAGCGCGGGATCTGGGTGCGGATGAAGCCGCCGGGCTTGGCCTCGCCGTCAAACACCGTGACCTCGTAACCAAGCGGGGCCAGGTCGCGCGCCACCGTCAGCGAGGCCGGCCCGGCGCCGACGCAGGCGATGCGCTTGCCGTTGGGCGCCGCCACCTTGGGCATGCGGCCCTTCACGTCGTCCTTGTAGTCGGCAGCGACGCGCTTGAGGCGGCAGATGGCCACCGGCTCGGGCGTGCCGCCGTTGTTCTCCTCCACGCGCCCGCGCCGGCAGGCCGGCTCGCAGGGGCGGTCGCAGGTGCGGCCCAGGACGCCGGGGAAGACGTTCGAGACCCAGTTGATCATGTAGGCGTCGTCGTAGCGCCCCTGGCCGATGAGCCGGATGTACTCCGGGACCGGGGTGTGCGCCGGACAGGCGTACTGGCAGTCGACGACCTTGTGGAAGTAGCCGGGACCGGCGGCGTGGGCAGCTTGCAAGGCAGGGCTCCTGGCCTGCAGCGGCTGTGCGCCACGGAGGTGCAGGCCGCGGCGAGTCTACGCGGGCCGCACCGCTTCGGGCTCCGGGAGATCGCCAAGCCGCCTGATCCGCATCAAGAACTGCCGTCGGCGCACCAGAACGATGAACCGGCCGGACCGGCGGCCTAGGGCCTGTTAACGCTATGGCAAGGCACCGCCTTGCCATAGCGTTAACAGGCCCTACACGGCCCGCGGGCCGCCGGCAACACGGGCACGCCTGGGATAGCCTCGGGCTCCGCCGGCCGGAACAATGCCCGCCGAGCGTCCTGATTTCCATTCCCCCGCCCCGACAGCCCGATGAGCGAGATTCCCAGCGAGCAGCTTCCGATCGAGGTGCGCCAGAGCACCATCCACGGCCACGGCGCCTTTGCGGCGCGGGCGCTGAAACGCGGCGAGGCGATCGGCCGCTACACCGGCCGGCGCTACGCGCCCGATGAGATCGACAGCCGCGACTGGGACACCGCGGTGACCTTCGTCTTCGGCCTGTCCGACGGCTCGGTGATCGACGGCATGGAAGGCGGCAACGCCACGCGCCACATCAACCATTCCTGCGCGCCGAACTGCACGGCCTTCGAGGTGGAGGACGAACAGGGCCGGCCCGCCATCGTCATCGAGGCGCTGCGCCCGATCAAGGCCGGCGAGGAGCTGTTCCTCGACTACGGCCTCGATGCCGGCTCCGGCGAGCCGGAGGACTTCGTCTGCCGCTGCGGCGCCAAGGCCTGCCGCGGCTCGATGCTGGCGCCGACGGCGGCCGCCGGGCGCTGAGTCGCAGCCGCCCGGTCAGGCTTCCGAGCCGAGCCGCGCCAGCACGTCCAGCAGCACGTCGGCGCCGCGCGCCAGGTCGGCGGCCTCCGTGTGTTCGCGCGGGTTGTGGCTGATGCCGCCCACGCTGGGCACGAAGATCATCGCCGCGGGGCAGATCCTCGCCATCATCTGCGCATCGTGGCCGGCGCCTGAAGTCATGCGCCGGGTGCGGTGGCCACGCCCGTGGGCTCTGGCGTGGATGAGGCGCACGAGCCGTTCGTCGAAGCGCACCGGCTCGAAGCGGGCCAGGCGCCGGGTCTCGATGGCGAGTTGCTGCTCGCGCGCCAGCCGCTCGACGAAGGCCGCGAGATCGGCCTCGGCGCGCTGCAGCGCGGCCTCGTCGGTGTTGCGCAGGTCCACGGTGAGCGTGGCACGCGAGGGGATCACGTTGATCAGGTTCGGATGCAGCTCGGTCGCGCCCACCGTGGCCACCTGGCTGCCGCCCATTCGCAGCGCCAGGCCACGCACGAAGACGGCGATCGCCGCCGCGCCGTAGCCGGCATCGCGCCGCAGCCGCATCGGCGTGGTGCCGGCGTGGTTGGACTGGCCGCTGATCGTGAACGCCTGCCAGGAGATGCCCTGCAGATCTTCCACCGCGCCGATCTCGATGCCCTCGGCCTCCATCACCGGCCCCTGCTCGATGTGCAGCTCGACGAAGGCATGCGGCACGATGGCGCCGCAGGGCATGGCGCCGGCGTAGCCGATGCGCGCGAGTTCGTCGCCCAGGCGCAGGCCGTCGGTGCCCAGGCTGTCCAGCGCCTGCTGCAGCGGGTATCCGCCGGCGTGCACCAGCGAGCCCATCATGTCGGGCTGGAAGCGCACGCCCTCCTCGTTGGTGAAGGCCGCCACCACCAGCGGCCGCTCCAGCACCACGCCGCGCTCATCGAGCCGGCGCACCACCTCCAGGCCGGCCATCACGCCATAGCTGCCGTCGTAGCGGCCGCCGGTGGCGACGCTGTCGATGTGCGAGCCCGTCATCACCGGCGCCGCATCGGCGCGGCGGCCGGCGCGGATACCGAAGACGTTGCCGATGCGGTCGATGCGGACCTCCAGGCCGAGGGTCTTCATCCAAGCGACGAGCTGGTCGCGGCCCTGGCGGTCGGCGTCGGTGAGCGCGATGCGGCAGACGCCGCCGCCATCGGTGGCGCCGATGGCCGCCAGCGCATCCAGCCGCGCCAGCAGCCGGGCGGGCGGTATGCCCTCGTGCGCCAGCCATTCGTCCTGCGCGGCGAGCACCGCCTCGGCGGCGCGGCCGACGATGCCGGCGTAGACGGCCGGCGCCGTCGCGCCCTCGGTGTTGATGACGAGCACGCGTGCATCGGCGCCAAGGCCGGCGGCGTGGCGGGCTTCATCGTCCTGCACCAGCCGGATCAATCCTGCGAGGCCGGCAGCGCCCGATTCGCCGGCGAGCACCGGCACGTCGCCCGCTGCAGCTTCGGCCAGCAGGCGCATCGCCGCCTCGGCCTCGGCGTCGGCCACGGTCATGAAGCCGTCCACCGCGGGCTGCAGGAAGCGCCAGGCCAGCGGCGAAGTCTCGCCGCAGGCCAGGCCTGCCATCACCGAGTCGACGCCACCGGTGGCCCGCGCGGGGTGGCCCTGCGCGGCGCTCTGCAGCAGGCAGTCGGCCTGCTCGGGCTCGACGACGACGAAACGCGGCCGCTTCGCGCCGAAGCGGTCCCAGAACGCGCTCACGATGCCGGCGGCCAGGCCGCCGACGCCGCCCTGCAGGAACACATGCGTCCACGGGCAGGGCTCGTCGTCGGCGACGGTGGCGAGCAGTTCCTCGGCGATCACGCCGTAGCCCTGCATCACGTCGCGCGGCACGTCCTCGTAGCCGTCGTAGGAGGTGTCGGAGACGACCTCCCAGCCGTTCGCCGCCGCCAGGCGCGCCGCCTCGGCGACCGAGTCGTCGTAGTCGCCGGCGATGCGCACGATCTCGGCGCCGAAGGCCGCGATGGCCTGCTCGCGCTCGGTGCCCACGTTCGCGTGCAGCACGACCACGCAACGGCAGCCGATGGCCTGCGCGGCCGCAGCCAGCGCACGACCGTGGTTGCCGTCGGTGGCGCAGGCCACGACCAGGTCCTTCAGTGCCGCGGCATGGCGGCCGGCGAGCAGGTCGGGGCCGGTCCAGCCGCTGCCGGGTTCGCGCCGCTGCAACAGCTTCACGAGCGCATTCGGCGCGCCCAGGGCCTTGAAGCTGCCGAGCGCCGAGCGCTTGGATTCGTCCTTCACCGTGAGGCTCGCGATGCCGAGCTGCGCTGCCAGGCCAGGCATCGCCCAGGCCGGCGTCGGCCGGCCCGACAGCCCCGGCCAGCCGGCCAGGCGCTCGCGCGCCGCACGGGCCTCGGCCAGGCCGAGCAGGCTGCGCAGCATGTCGTCGTAGGGCCGGCGCTCGGCCCGGGTGTTCGCCAGGAACATGGCTGCGGCCTTCATGCGGCGCGCGGCAGCCGCTGCCGCACCAGCTCGGCGAACCAGCGCGCGCCGACCGGCACGATGCCGTCGTTGAAGTCGTAGCGCGGATTGTGCAGCGGCACGGCGCCGGGCTCGTCGCCCGCGCCATTGCCGATGAAGACGAAGGCGCCCGGGATGTGCTTCAGGAAGCAGCCGAAGTCTTCCGAGGCCATCATCGGCGGCGCATCGGCGTCCACGCGCTCGGCCCCCACCACGGCCTTCGCCGCGCGCACCGCCACCGGCACGCACTGCGGCCAGTTCACCGTGGGCGCGAACTCGTGCGTGTACTCCACGGTGCATGTGGCGCCATGCGCCCGGCAGATGCCTTCGCACAGCGCGCGCATGCGCGCTTCCAGCAGCGCCTGCACTTCGGGTGAATAGCTGCGCGTGTCGCCCTTGATGATCACCTCGCTCGGGATCGCGTTGCGGATGCCGTCGGTGATGAACTCGGTGCACGAGACCACCGCGCTGTGCCGCGGGTCCACCGATCGCGCGACGATGGTCTGCAGCGCCAGCACGATCTCCGCGCCGGTCACCAGCGGGTCGATCACCATGTGCGGTCGCGCCGCGTGCCCGCCTCGGCCGCTGATGCGGATGACGAAGTTGTCCTCGCTGGCCATCAGCCCGCCCACGCGCGTGGCGAAGTGGCCGGCGGGCAGGCCCGGCATGTTGTGCGCGCCGTAGATCTCGTCCATCGGGAAGCGCTCCAGCAGGCCGTCGGCCAGCATGGCCGCGGCGCCGCGGCCGTGCTCCTCGGCGGGCTGGAAGACGAAGCGCACGGTGCCGTCGAAGTCGCGCCGCGCGGCCAGCAGCTGCGCCGCGCCCAGCAGCATCGCCATGTGGCCGTCGTGGCCGCAGGCGTGCATGCAGCCGGGGCGTGTCGATGCATAGGGGCGGCCGGGCGCGGCTTCCGTCATCGCCAGCGCGTCCATGTCGGCGCGCAGGCCGATGACGCCGGTCCCGTCGCCCACCTTCAGGCTCGCGACCAGCCCCGTGCCGCCGATGCCGCGGTGCACTTCGAGCCCCAGCATCTGCAGCACCTGGGCCACGCGCTCGCCGGTCTGGCGTTCCTCGAAGCCGGTCTCGGGGAAGCGGTGGAAGTCGTGCCGCCAGCGCAGCCAGCCTTCGTGCAGCCGCTCTTCGTCGATCGTGTGCATGCTCGTTCCGGCGCCGTCCGCCCTGGGGTTCGATGTGCCCATTGTTGGGCCATCATCGCGAGCGGAATCACCGCCAGCCCTGCCGCCGACGACACGTTTGTCTCACGGCGCCACCCGGAACGAGCCGATGCCCCGCACGCCACCGATCACCGAGAAGGCCAGCGAGCCCGTCGCGCTCGATGCGCTGGACACCGCGCTGCTGGACCTGCTGCAGCGCGACGCCTCGCTGCCGATGCGCGCGCTGGCCGAGCGGCTGGGCAGCTCGCCGGCCACCTGCCAGCGGCGCATCGCGCAGCTGCGCGAATCGGGCGTGCTGCAGCGCCAGGTGGCCATCGTCGACCGGCGCCTGGTGGGCCGGCCGCTGACGGTGTTCGTCGCGGTCGAGCTGGCCCAGCAGAACGCCGCGCTGCTGGCGCAGTTCGAGCAGCGCATGGCCGCGCTGGACGCGGTGATGGCCTGCTACGAGATCTCCGGCGAGTCCGACTTCCTGCTCGTCGTCAGCGCCGAGTCGATGGAGCAGTACCACGCGTTCACGCGCGAGGCCTTCTCCTCCCTCCACAACGTGCGCAACTTCAAGAGCACCTTCGCGATGAACTGCTCGAAGTTCGAGACCCGCGTGCCGCTGCGCACGGCGGGTCCGCCCCCGCTCAAGGGTTGAAGCTGATGCCGCCGGTCAGCGCCAGCGTGGTGGGATAGACCGCGCCGGCAGCCACCGTGAGGTTGGCGCCGGTGGTCTTGCCACCCACCGTGGGCAGCGCGGCACCGCCGCCCGCAGCCTGGAACGCGACCTCGGAGACCGGCGAACTCGCCAGCGCCGCGGCCACCGTGCTGATGCTGGTGTTGCAGGCCTGGATGATCTGGAACGAGCTCAGCGGCACCGCGTAGGCCGTGGCTGCGCCGTTGTTGGTCGGCGTCACCACCGCCAGCAGCTTGATGTTGCAGGGCGTGACGCCCGCGCCGGCGTCGAGGTCGTAGAACTTGCCCAGCGTCAGGATGACGCCGAAGTTGTTGGTGCCGCTGCTCTGCCACTCCGGGTTGTTGTTGAAGGTGAAGTTCACCGTCGTCTGCGACGTGAGCTGCACGCCGGCCGTGTCGCCGGTGGCGCTGACGGCGGTGACGCCCGGGGCCAGCACGCTGATGCCGTTGTACAGCGCCGAGGCCGGCGACGGCGTCTGGTAGTAGGCGAAGTAGAAGCTCGTCGCGCCGCTGCCGCCGTCGCCGCTGCCGCACCAGGCCGGGCCGCCGCTGCAGGAGAAGCCGTCGAGGTTGCTGCCGTTGTACGAGAAGTAGGCGCCACCCTCCGGCGTGCGGCCGCCGCCGGCAAAGCCGGTGGAGAAGTCGATCTTCGTCGCCACCGGGGTCGTCGAGCCGGCGCCGAACTTGATGCCGCCGGTCAACGCCAGCGTGGTCGGGTAGACGCCGCCGGCGGCCACCGTCAGGTTCGCACCGGTTGTCTGGCCACCCACCGGGGGCAGCGCGGCGCCGCCGCCGGCGGCCTGGAAGGCAACCTCGGAAACCGGCGAGCTGGCCAGCGCCGCCGCCGCGGTGCTGATGCTGGTGCCGCAGGCCTGGATCACCTGGAAGCTCGACAGCGGCACCTTGTAGGCCGCGGCCGCGCCGTTATTGGTCGGCGTGACCACGGCCAGCAGCTTGATGTTGCAGGGCGTGACGCCGGGGCCGGCGTCGAGGTCGTAGAACTTGCCGAGCGTGAGCAGGACGCCGAAGTTGTTGGTGCCGCTGCTCTGCCACTCGGGGTTGTTGTTGAACGTGAAGTCCAGCGTCGCCTGGCCGCTGACCTGCACGCCGCCGGTGTCGGCGGTGGCGCTGACCGCGGTGATGCCCGGGGCCAGCACGCTGATGCCGTTGTACAGCGCCGTGGCCGGAGACGGCGTCTGGTAGTAGGCGAAGTAGAAGCTCGTCGCTCCGCTGCCGCCGTCGCCGCTGCCGCACCAGGCCGGGCCGCCGCTGCAGCCGAAGCCGTCGAGGTTGCTGCCGTTGTACGAGAAGACCGCACCACCTTCCGGCGTGCGCCCGCCGCCGGCGAAGCCGGTGGAGAACACGAGGTCGGCCACCGTGCCGCCGCTGACGGTGAACGAGCGCACCACCGGCGTGGCCGCCGCGAAGGTGGCATTGCCGGCCTGGCTCGCGGTGAGGCTGCAGGTGCCCGAGGCCACCAGCGTGAGCGTGCTGCCGCTGACGGTGCAGACCGAGGCGGTGGTGGAGCTGATCGTCACCGCCAGCCCCGAACTCGCCGTGGCCACCAGCGCCGGCGGCGCGGTGCCGATGGTCTGGTTGCCGGGCGAGGCGAAGGTGATGGTCTGCGTGGCGATGTAGTCCTTGCTCGCGTTGGCCGCCGCGGTGCTGGCGTTGCCGGCGATGTCGCTGAAGCGGCCGGCCGCCACGCTCACGCTCATCGTGCCCGCCACGCCCGCGGTGGGCGTGACCACCAGCGTGGCCTGGCGCCCGTCGACGCGCGTGAAGCCGCTCGCCGCGCCACCGGTGACGGTGACGTCGCTCGCCTCGAAGCTGACGCCCACGTCCTCGCTGAACACGAAGCTGAAGGTCACCGGGCCGGTGGCCGTGGCCGCGGCCACGTCGCTGGCGATGTTGACGGTGGGCGCGGTGGTGTCGGGCGCCGCGCCGGGCGGCGTGGCGCCGATCGGCGGCGGCGGGGCTTCGGCGTCGCCGCCGCCACAGCCGGTGAGCGCGGCGCCGGCCAGCAGCCAGGCGGCGATGGGCGGGAGGGACTTCAGGTGCGGCATGGCGGTCGGTCTCCAGGCGGCCCACGGCGGGGTCGCGTTTGAAAGCGCTTTCAGATCAAGCGTAGCGAGTCGGCGGATGGCAGGCAAGGCGCAGCCTCTCGATGCTTTCCCTAGGTCGGCGCGTGTGCGGGTTCAGGGGCTGCGCGCCAGCTGCCCGGGCGGGACCTGCAGGACCAGCCCGTCGCTGAAGCGCACGCTGATCGGGCTCTTGCCGGCGTTGTAGGCCAGGTAGCTGCGGCGGCCGTCGGCGCGCTTGAAGACGGCATGCAGCGGCGTGTCGGCGGTGAGCTCGAGGTCCGGCGCGCCCATCTGCTCCAGGCTCAGCAGCCAGTGCAGCGTGTGCGAGCGCGTCTCGCCCAGCTCCACCGCGCCCCAGCGGTTCCACGCCGCGAGTGCCGCTGCCGGGTCGGCCATCGACTGGTACTTCGCGAAGACGTCCTGCCAGATGTCAGGCGGGTCCACCTTCTTGCCGCGCGCGGCCCAGATGGCCTGCTCGTCCTTCAGCGCCGCGAGGTTCTTGCGGATGTAGGCCGGGTGGCGCGCGATGTAGCTGGAGGCCGTGGTGATGGGCAGCAGGTTGATGCCGGTGATCTGGCGCGGGTCGTCGGTCCACCAGGTGTTGTGGATGTACTTGCCGCCGAAGAGCTGCGCCACGTCGACGTTCTTGTATTCGGGCGCGAAGACGAGGCCGTGCACGTCGAACCAGTAGTGGTCGATGGCCTGCGCCTCGGTCGCGTAGAGGTACGCGCCCAGGTCGCGCAGCGCACGGTTGCCCGTCGCCTCGCCCCACAGGATCAGCCCCACCCAGGCGTTGATGGCCTCGGACGACGATTCCTGGTTGTTGCCGTACTGCCCGTAGTCGCCCACGCCGCCCAGGCCGCTGGCCCAGGAGTGGCCTTCGTAGACGTCGAAGTTGCGCAGGAAGGGGAAGTCGGCGCGGCCGCGCTCGGCGGTGGCGATGTCGGCCACCATCAGGTCGATCATCGCGCCCCAGCGCTCCTTCGCGGCCCAGGCCGGATCGCGCAGCGCGATCTCGGCGGCGGTGCGGATCCAGTAGCCGAACCAGAAGTGGTGGTCGTTGACCTCGTCGATCGCGAAGAACTCGTCGGGGTAGCTGGCCAGCGCGCCGAGCGTGCGGTCCATGAAGAAGTAGCGCTTCGCATCGGCCCCGCCCAGCCACTCCTCCATGCGCTTCTTCATCATCGCCAGCAGCTGGCCACGCGCCTCGGCATCACCCTGCTGCTCAGCCACGTCGAGCAGCTTCATGATGCGCTGCAGGCCCTTGCCCTGCCAGTAGGCGCTCTGGCCTTCGGGCAGCATCATCCGGCGCGCGTTGCGCAGGTCGGACTTCATCACGTCGGCCAGTTCGGCGCGGCGCGGCGTCTCGCCCAGCGCGGGCCAGAAGGGCACGAAGCCGGCGTAGGGGTGGCTCGTCGTGAACGCGGGCGCGGCCAGCAGGCGGACCTTGCCGCGCACGGTGTCGTAGGCCGGGCCGAGGCGGCCCTCCACGCTCTTGTTGCCGAACCAGTGGTGCGGGTACAGGCCGTACAGCGGGCCGACCTCGGGACCCTCCATCGCCTGCGTGCTCGCGGTGAAAGTGGTCTCCACGCGGCTGGCGGCCGCGTCGTAGCGCCACATCACGCGCGTGCCGGTGACGAAGGCGTAGGCGTGGCGCTGCAGCAGCGCCAGCGTCTCGGGCTTGTCGTCGGGCAGCACCGCGGCGGAGACGTAGCCCTTGCCGGCCGACAGGCGTGCGATCCATTCGGTGGGCGAGGCCTGCTCCCAGCGCGCGCCGGTGGGCGCGAACAGCGCATAGGGCCGGCCCGCCACGCGCAGCGCCAGCACGCGCGGGTCGGCGCCGCCGTCGAAGCGCTCGCCCGCGGCGGGCAGGCGCAGGCGCAGGTCGCCGCGCGACAGGCGGATCTGCGCATACGGGCTGCCGTGCGCGACGGTGACGCGCATCTCGTCGGCACCGGAGGCGAAAGCGATGTCGATCGACCAGTCGCCCACGCCCGCGAGCTTGGCCGCTCCCGGCTCGAAGGCCGCCGGCGCCAGCAGCAGCGGCTCGCGGTGCGTGTAGGCCACCTCGGTGTCGCGGCGATCGGTGGGCTTGACCTCCTTCACCGGCAGCGCCATCTCGAAGCCCTGCGGCGTGGTGCGCACCGTCATCGGCTGCACGTAGATGGGGAAGGGCTTGGGGTTGAAGATCAGCGTCGAGTACCACTGGCTCGTGGGCGCCGCCTGGCGCAGCATCGCCTCGGTGCGGAAGGGCGCGGCCGGCAGGCCCTTGTCGCCGGGCTTGGGGCCCAGGTGGTAGGCGCCTTCACCGGCCTTGACCGGCTGCGCCGCCACGCCGCGCAAGGCCAGCAGCAGCGCCAGGCCCAGCCAGAGCGACGACCGGACGAGCTGCTTCATGCATGCCATGGGAACACCTGCCGAGCGTGGATGAAGGATGGCGGTCATTCTCTTTGAAAGCGCTTTCACGCCCACTGTGGTTTTCCCGGTATTCGCGCCGGCACCCGGTCGCTATGCTTTGAAAGCGCTTTCAGCCGGAACGCACCACTCCACCTCCGCCGAGCGAAACCCCATGCACCCTCCGCACCCTCGCAAGCACCGGATCGCGGCGACGACGAGCCTGCGCGGCCGCCGGGTCCGAGCCTGCGGCCTGGCCGCCGCCGTGGCCGCGCTGGGCGCAGCCGGCAGCGCCGGGGCCATCGACTTCGGGCCCTTCACGCTCAACGGCTTCGTCAAGGGCGAAGTCACGCGCGCCAGCAGCACCTGCAAGGACAACAGCTGCCAGGTCGACCCGCTCGCCTCGAAGGAGTTCGTCTGGGCCGACGAGCTGGTGCAGGGCAAGGGCTACGGCAACGGCACGACGCACGTGACGCTGGTTCAGCCCTACCTGGGCGCCAAGTTCGACCTCGGCCGCGGCTACAAGCTGTCGGGCCTGATCAGCCAGCGCTGGCGCGACGGCAAGACCGACTTCAAGGGCTTCTGGTACGACCGCAGCGTGGCGGTGGAGCACGAGGACTGGGGTGCCCTGCGCGCCGGCGCGATGAGCACACGCGCCTGGAGCATGGCCGACTACCCCTTCGGCACCGACATCGGCCTGGCCGACGCCTGGGCTTCCAGCGGCTCGGGCTACGGCCTGCTGACGCGCGCGATCCGCTACACCTCGCGCCCCTTCGACGTCGCCGAGGGCGACCTCGTCGTGGAAGGCACCTACGACTTCGGCAAGCGCGGCTGGCACCGCAACAAGCCGCGCTTCTTCGAGCTCTGGGTGCACTACGGCAAGGGCGACCTCTCGGCCGACCTGATGCTGCAGGACGCCCGCAACGGCACGCCCAGCGCCTTCAGCCACGGCCCGTTCACCGGCCTCTTCTACGACAGCCGCTTCGACAACGCGCTGGGCGGCTCGAGCCAGGGCATCGCGATGCTGATGGCACGCTGGCGCTACACGGCCAAGCTCGAGCTGCTCGGCGGCCTGCGCGCCAACCGCTGGAGCGGCGCCTATGCGAAGCTGCTGGAATCGCGCACCGTCAACCCCGGCGGCTTCGACATCTGGAACAACCCCTTCAACGCCGACTGGAGCACCGACCTGGGCGGCGGCGTCTACAAGGGCTACTCGGCCCGCTCGACCGACGTGGTGATGGGCGCTCGCTACCGCATCGACCAGCGCTGGACCGTCTCGGCCGGCCTGCTGCACCTGGGCACGGCGTCGACGTCCAACCCGAGCGAGCGCGGCCAGTCCAACGCGGCCACCATCGGCACGCTGGGCCTGGGCTACGAGGTGATGCAGGGGCTGCGGGTCTATGGCAACGCCGGCGCGGTGAACTACAAGCGCCTGGGCCTGGCGCCCACCAGCATGCCCAGCAACTCCGCGTTCACGAACATCGACTCGCGCGTCAAGCGCAACGGCAACTGGTTCGGCGGCGGCGTGGTCTACACGTTCTGACCTGCCATGGCTCGGGAACCCTCCATGAAGCACATCCGGTCCGGTATCGCGGCCCTTCGCGTCCTCCTGTCGGCCCTCGCGCTGACGCTGCTGGCATCCTGCGGCGGCGGTGGCGGCACGCCCTACACCGGCGTGACGATCCGGCCGCTGCCCGCGGACTTCACCTCGCGCAAGGCCATCGCCTACTCGCCCTACCGCACCTCGGCCAGCGAGGCGGACCTTGCCGCGGAGGTGGTGCCCAAGGCCAACATCAAGCAGGACCTCGACCTGCTGCTGGCCGCCGGCTTCCGCGCCATCCGCCTGTTCGACAGCTCCGACAAGGTCGCGCGGCAGACGCTGGAGGTCATCCGCGACAACAACCTCAACATCAAGGTGCAGCTGGGCGCCTTCGTGCTGGGCTCGAGCGAATCGGCCAGCCGCGCCGAGATCGCGCGCTGCGTGACGCTGGCCAACGAGTTCAAGTCGATCGTGCTGGCGGTGAGCGTGGGCAACGAGACCATGGTCAGCTGGGCCTTCAACCGCATCGCGCCGGCGGTGATGGCCGGCTACCTGCGCAGCGTGCGCAGCCAGATCACGCAGCCGGTCACCACCGACGACAACTACGCGTTCTGGGCCGGCGCGCCCAGCCTCATCACCGACGAGATCGACTTCGCCTCGCTGCACACCTACGTCAACCTCGACACCTGGTTCGACCCCACGCGCTGGGAGTGGAAGCGCAAGGACGTGCCGGCCGCGCAGCGCGCGCTGGCGATGATGGACGCGGCGATGGTCGAGACCCGCCGCCAGTACCAGGAGGCGCGCAGCCACCTCGACGGCAAGGGCCTCGGCTACCTGCCCATCACCATCGGCGAGACCGGCTGGAATGCGGTGGACGTGGGCCGCCAGCGTTTCCGCGCCCACCCGGTCAACCAGAAGCTGTACCTCGACCGCCTGGCCGCCTGGGCCACCGAAGGCCGCGCCAGCGGCAGCAACGGCCCGAAGCAGGTCTTCTACTTCGAGGCCTTCGACGAACCCTGGAAGCAGGGCGACGACAAGTGGGGCCTGTTCAACGCCCAGCGCCAGGCGCGCTACGCGGTGCAGGCGATCAACCCGCCGGGGGCCACGGTGGGCAGCGCGACCTGGGTCTACGAGCCGGTGATCGCCGCCAACGATGCCGACGGCAACGGCAGCTACACCGACGCCGACGCCGCCTACTTCCAGCCGCCGGTGGTGAACGCCGCCGTCACCGCCAGCACCTACACGCTGTTCTCCGACGCCGCCACGAGCGCCAGCGACCTGCGCCCCACCGGCCTGCGCTGGGACGCCTTCGACGGCAACACCGCCGGCTATGCCGAGGTGGCCGGCGTCTACGGGCCCGGCGACGCCAGCACCGGCCTGCGCATCACGCCCACGCCGGCCAGCTATGGCTGGGGCCTGCTGCGGCAGTCGCAGACCGGCGCCACCGAGAACCTCTCGGCCTTCGCCGGCGGGCGCCTCAACTTCCTCGTCAGCACCACGTACGCGGGCAAGATCGAGATCGGCATCTCCTCGGACACGCAGGACCGCGAGCCGCAGGAGGCCTACCTGCAGATCGGCCCCGGCGACTACGGCTACTGCAACACCGGCGCCTGGTGCACGGTGTCCATCCCCCTCTCCGCGTTCACCGCCGCCAACCCCAAGCTCGACCTCTCGCTGGTGCTGCTGCGCTTCGTCGTGGCCGACCGCTACGCCTTCACCGGCAAGGCCTCGGGCGCCGGCATCACGTCGCCGATCGTGCTCGACGCGATCCGCTGGTCCAAGTGAGCCGCGCCAAGTGAAGGTCCGCGTCCCCTTCGGCCAGAAGGTCGCCTTCGGCCTGGGCATGCTGGCCAACCAGATGTTCCCGGCCGCCCTGGGCATCTTCATGGTGGTGCTGGTCCAGGACATGGGCTTCCCGACCTGGATGTGGGGCGTGCTGTTCTTCCTGCCCCGCGCCTACGACGCGGTGCTGGACCCGATCATGGGTTTCATCTCCGACAACACGCGCTCGCGCTGGGGCCGGCGCCGGCAGTACGTGTTCGCGGGCGCGCTGCTGCTGGGCATCGGCTTCGTGGCGATGTGGCAGATGCACCGCAGCGACGGCCTGACCCACAACTTCCTGTACTTCCTGTTCTGGTCGCTGGTGTTCTTCACCGGGCTGACCGTGTTCAGCATCCCCTACGTGGCCATCGGCTACGAGATGAGCGACGACTTCCACGAGCGCACCAGCATCATGGCCGTGGCGCAGTGGATCGGCCAGTGGGCCTGGGTCATCGCGCCCTGGTTCTGGGTCGTGATGTACGACCCCTCCTGGTTCCCGAACGCCGACACGGCCACGCGCACGCTGTCGGTCTGGGTGGGCCTGGCCTGCATGGCGCTGGCGATGGTGCCGGCGATCTTCATCCCCAGCCGCTCGACGCTGGGCGACACGCACCTCGTGCCGCTGACGCTGAAGAACATCGGCGGCGGCCTGCGCGAGATCCTGCACGGCTTCCGCGAAGCCTTCGGCTGCGTGCCCTTCCGCAAGCTGTGCCTGGCCACCTTCCTGATCTTCAACGCCTTCAACACGGTGGCGGCGTTCTCGTTCTTCATCGTCGTGTACCACCTGTTCGGCGGCCAGACCGCAGCGGCCGGCATCTGGCCCACGCTGTTCGGCAGCGCCGGCGCGCTGATCACCACCTTCGCGGTGATCCCGAGCGTGGCCTGGCTCTCGCGCCGCACCGGCAAGAAGATCGCCTTCATGCTCTCGCAGGGCGTCTCCATCATCGGCTACGTGCTGCTGTGGTTCCTGATGGTGCCCGGCAAGCCGTGGATGTTCATGCTCGCGCTGCCCTTCTTCTCGTTCGGCATCGGCAGCCTCTTCACGCTGATGATGTCGATGACGGCCGATGTCTGCGACCTCGACGAACTCGCCACCGGCAAGCGGCGCGAAGGCATCTTCGGCGCCATCTACTGGTGGATGGTGAAGCTGGGCTTCGCCATCGCCGGGCTGGCCAGCGGCGCGATCATGTCGCTGGTGGCCTTCACGCCCGGTGCGGCGGCACAGCCGGCGGGCGCGGTCGACGGGCTGCGCCTCTTCTATTCGGGCGTGCCGATCGCCGGCACGCTGCTGGCGATCTGGTTCATGCGCGACTACGATCTCGACGAGCGCCGCGCCTGCGAGGTGTGCGCCGAGCTGGCGCAGCGCAAGCAGCTCCCGACCGCGGCGCTTCAGCGCGCGGCGAGCTCCGGGTAGAGCGGTTCCATCCACTGCTTGGGCCTGCGGTCCACCGTGAACAGGCCCCAGTGCTTCTCGGGCTCCAGCGGATCGGGCGAGCCCTTCCACGGCTCGTCGAAGGCCTCGAAGAAGAAGCACAGCAGCCCCGCCTCGCGCGCCCAGTCGCTCAGCTGCCGGTTGTAGATGGCCTGCAGCTCGGGCACCGCGTCGGCCGCATGCATGCCGCGGCCGTTGCTCGCGGTGCACCAGCCGGCCTCGGTGATGACGATGGGCTTGCCCGGGTACAGCGCGGCCACGCTCGCCAGGTTGGCCTGCGTGTAGGCCAGCGCCTCGTGGATGGGCTTGTATTCCCACACCGGGTAGCTGTGCAGCGAGATGAAGTCCAGCTCGGGCACCAGCTCGCGCAGGTGCTGCTGCCAGGGCACGTAGTTCTCGCAGAAGCTCACCGGCTGCGCGACCGCGGCCTTCACGCGCCGCACATGCTCGATCATGCGCGGCACGGGCACGAGGTGGTCGGTCCAGTCCACCGTGGCCTCGTTGCCGACGGCCACCGCGAACACGATGTCCTCGTGGCCCTGTGCCAGCGCGATCAGGCGGCCGACCTCGGCCTCGTTCTCGCTCCGGTTGGCTTCGAGCTGCTCCGGCGGGTAGCGCCCGCCCCAGGGGCAGCCGGGGTTGTCGACCTCGGCGCCCAGGTGCGCACCCAGCAGCACCTGCATCGGCAGCCGGTCCTCGCGGATCACCTGCAGCACCCGCTCGGCGTGCGTGCTGCAGTCGTACAGCCGCAGCAAGTGCCAGTGCTTCTTCAGGATGTGCAGGTCCTCGCGGATCTCGCCGAGCGAGGGGTAGATCCGGCGGCCCGGGTCCTGCCCGCGGCGGTAGCCGGAGTAGCAGATCGCGTTGCCCTGCGGAAGCACGCCGCTCATCGGGCGAACTTCGGCCGGGCGTCCTTGTCCCACAGCCCCCAGTACGCACCCACGTCGCCTTCGAGGCCCACCTTCCAGGCCTCGTCGTAGGCGGCGAACCAGAACAGCTCCACGCCCTGCTCGCGCGCCCAGCGCTGGCTGTCGACGAAGTAGCGCATCGCGCCCTCCTCCGACGGCACCGCGCCGTGGAAGGCGCTGCCCTGGTCGGGCCAGCCGGTCTCGCTGATCAGCACACGCTTGCCCGGCGCTGCCTCGCGCGTGCGCTGGAGCATGGTCTGCATGTAGGCCAGCGCCCGCTCGCGCGGGCAGCCTTCCCAGAACGGGTAGCAGTTGGCCATCACCACGTCGCAGGCGGCGGTGACGCGCGGATGTTTCTCGAACAGGTAGTAGGCGTCGACATAGCCCACGGGCACGCCGGGCAGTGCCTGCTTCACACGCTCGATGAGGGCGATCAGTTCGTCCTCGGCGAGGTCCTCGCGCAGCAGCACCTCGTTGCCGACGGCGACGATGTCGGCATGCCCGGCTTGCGCCAGCTCGACCACGCCTTCGATCTCGCGCGCGTTGATGGCGGCATCGGTGCCCAGCCACGCGCCCACCAGCGTCTTGAAGCCCAGCTCGTGCGCGATGGCCGGCGTCAGCTCGTGGCCGTCGGTGCAGGAGAAGGTCCGCACCCAGCGCGTGTAGGGCCGGATCGGCTCCAGCCGCTGGCGGATCTGCGCCGCGCTCACCTGCGAGCCCGGCGACTGGCCCTCCAGGTAGGGGCTGAAGCACAGGCCGTGCAGGCCGCCGCCCAGCACGCTGCGGAACGCTTCGTCGAGCGCGGCGCGCTCTTGCGGCGGCAGCGGCGGTGGCGCCACCGCCGGCTTCGCGCCGCCTGCGGGCGCGAAGGCCGGGTCCGGGGACACGGGTGCACCCGCTTGCTGCTTGGGCTGGCTCATCGACATCGACCTCGTTCGGTTCGCACCGCCGCTCAGCGCGGCTTCTTCTGCCAGGGCATGCGCCCGGCGCCGCGCGGCTTCGTCTCGCCCGGGCCGCCGGCGCGGTGGTACACGCGCACGTAGTCGACGACGAGTTCGGCCGGGAACTTCGTCTGCGGATTCGGCGCGCCGGGGAAATTGCCGCCCACGGCCACGTTCATCAGCAGGTAGAACGGCCGGTCGAAGGGCGCCGGCCAGGGGTTCAGCTCGGCTTCCTTCTTCGGCGCGACGCCGGCGCCGTCCTTCGTCTTGCTGCAGCTCCACCAGTGGTCGTAGCGGCAGGTCTGCACCTCGTCGACGAAGAAGCGGATCTCGCCCGGCTCCCACTCCACCGCGTAGGTGTGCCAGTCCGACACGAGGCTGACTTCGGGCAGCGCATGCACCGTGGTGATGAGTTCGCGGCCGGGGAAGGTGGAGCCGAAGTGGATGCTGTTGAGCACCTCGTGCGGCTTCTCGCCGACGATCTCCATCAGGTCGATCTCGCCGCTGGCGGCCCAGCCGCCGTAGGCGTCGTCCACCGGCAGCATCCACAGCGCCGGCCACAGGCCCTTGCCCCAGGGCACTCGGGCGCGGAACTCGATGCGGCCGTAGGTGGTGGCGAAGAGCACCGTGCCGTCGCGCTTCTTCGTCTTCAGCCGCGCCGAGGTGTAGCCGCAGCCGTGCAGCGGCGCCTTCACGGCGCGGATGACGATGCAGCTGTCGCGCAGCACCACGTTCTCCGGCTCGTGCGTGTAGTACTGCAGTTCCTCGTTGCCCCAGCCCGGCACCCAGGCGTGGCGCTGGTAGTCGTAGAAGCCGTTGCCGATGTCGAAGTCCCACTTCGTGCGGTCGACCTCGGTGCCGTCGAACTCGTCGGCCCAGACGAGCTTCCAGCCCTTGCGTGTGCGGCGCGTGCTCATGCTGCTGCGGGCGCGAGCCGGCGCTGGCGGGCGAGGAAGTCGCGGTACCAGCGGCCGCTGTCCTTCATCGTGCGCTGCTGGGTCTCGTAGTCGACGTGCACGATGCCGAAGCGTTTCGTGTAGCCGCTGGCCCACTCGAAGTTGTCCAGCAGGCTCCACACCATGTAGCCGGCCATCGGCACGCCCTGCGCCAGCGCCTCGCCCACGGCGGCGATGTGCGCCGCGAGGTAGGCGGTGCGCTCGGGGTCGTGCACGCGGCCTTCGCGGCAGGTGTCGCGGAACGCGGCGCCGTTCTCCTTCACGTACAGCGGCGGCACCGGCCAGTCGCGGTGCAGCCGCAGCAGCAGCTCGGTCAGGCCGTGGGGGTAGATCTCCCAGCCCATGTCGGTGAGCGCCAGGCCGCTCGTGCCCGCGTTCCAGGCGCCGTCGGCACTGGCCACCGAGCGCGAGTAGTAGTTGATGCCGAGGAAGTCCATCGGCGTGGCGATCAAGGCCAGGTCGCCGTCGCGCACCGCCGGCGCATCGGCGCCCAGGTGCTCGAGCACGTCGGCGGGATAGCGGCCGTGGAACAGCGGGTCCATGTACCAGCGCACGAGGCGGCCGTCGTCCAGGCGCGCGGCGGCGAGGTCGGCCTCCGACGCGCTGGCCGCGTGCACCGGCGCCAGGTTCAGCACGATGCCCAGCTTCGCGCGCGAGCCCGCCGCGCGCAGCGCCTGCATCGCCAGGCCGTGGCTCAGCAGCAGGTGGTGCGAGACCTGCGCCGCCGTCGCGCGCGACTTCAGGCCGGGCGCGAAGATGCCCTGATCGTGGCCGAGCGTGGCGATGACCCAGGGCTCGTTGTGCGTGGTGACGGCGGCCACGCGCTCGCCCAGCCGCGCGTGCACGCCCAGCGTGTAGTCGACGAAGCGGTGCACCGTGTCGCGATCGGCCCAGCCGCCCTGCTGCTGCAGTGCATCGGGCAGGTCCCAGTGGTTCAGCGTGAGGTAGGGCTTGATGCCGCGCGCCAGCAGGCCATCGACCAGGCGTTCGTAGAAGTCCAGGCCCTTCGCATTCCACGCGCCCTGCCCCAGCGGCTGCACGCGCGGCCACGAGACCGAGAAGCGGTAGGCGTCCACGCCCAGCGCGGCGACGAGGTCGAGGTCTTCGTCGAGGCGGTGGAAGTGGTCGCAGGCGACATCGCCGTTGCTGCCGTCGGCGATCGCGCCGGGCTGGCGGCAGAAGCGGTCCCAGATCGACAGGCCCTTGCCGTCGGCATCGGCCGCGCCTTCGATCTGGAAGGCGCTGGTGGCGACGCCCCAGACGAAGTCGGCGGGAAAGCGGCGGTGCGGGTCGACGGGCGCATGGGGGGCGTTCACGGGCCGCTCCTGCATGAGAAGGCTGAAGGAAGAGCGCGATCCCGGCACTGCTGAAAGCGCTTTCAAGAATCATCGCGGCAGAGCCCGCGACTGTCAATCGGGAGACCCTCGGGTGTGAAGCCCGGCGCCGGGGGGTGGGCGGCTACGCGCCCGGCGGGTGGACGGCTATGCGCCCGGTGGGCGCGTGGACTCGCGCACCACGAGGCGCGGCGCCGGCACGTTCGCAGCCGGCTTCTCGCCGGCCAGCAGGCCGAGCATCGCCTGCGCGGCCAGCTGCCCGATCTCCTGGATCGGGTTGTGCACGGTGGTCAGCGGCGGCACCATGAACAGCGAACTCGCGAGGTCGTCGAAGCCCACGAGCGACACGTCCTGCGGCACGCGCAGCCCGCGCCGGTGCAGCGCGAGCACTGCGCCGAAGGCCATCTGGTCGTTCGCGGCGAAGATGGCGCTGAAGGGCGTGCCCGCGGCCAGCAGTTGGTCCACCGCGGTCAGGCCGCTGTACTCGGTGAAGTTGCCCACGAGCGCGAGCGCCGGATCAAAGCCCAGGCCCGCGCCCTCGACAGCCTCGCGCCAGCCCTGCAGGCGCTCGATGGCGTCGGGGTGTTGCGGATCGCCGCCGATGAAGGCGATCCGCCGGTGGCCCAGGTCCAGCAGGTGTTGCGTGGCCAGGCGCGCGCCCTCGCGGTTGTCGAAGTCCATCGAGATCAGGTTGGCCGCCTTCAGGCTGCGACCGGTGACGACCACCGGCATCGCCCGCGCGACGGCGCGCAGCGCGCTGTCGGCCAGGCGGCCGTGCATCACGATCAGCCCGTCGACGCGCCGCGAGCGCAGCACCTCGATGCAGCGCGCCTCTTCCTGCGCATGCCAGTGCCCGCTGACGAAGAGCGGGCTGTAGCCGGCGGCGGCCAGTTCCATCTCGATGCCGCGCAGCGCGGCGCCGTAGAAGGGGCTGTCGATCGCCTGGCTGATGACACCGATGCTCAGCGTGCGGCCGCCTGCCAGGCCGCGCGCCACCGGGTTGGGCACGAAGCCGAGCTTGGCGATGGCCTCGTCGACGGCGGCGCGCTTCTCCTCGCTGACGACTGCGGTGCCGTTGAGGATGCGCGAGACGGTGCTGGGCGACACGCCGGCGCGCTCGGCGACCATCTCGAGCGTGACGTTGCCCGAGGCTGCGCCCCGGCTGCGGATGGCCTTGTGCACGCTGGACGGGCTCCCTGTGCAGGTGTGACGGATGGGCGCCGAGTGTAGGGTCGCGGCCCTCTCATGCAAGCGCTTGCAAGCCGGTGCGTCCGGTGCATCCCGCACGAAGGGACGAAATGGCGCCGCCACAAAGGCCAACGGCCTGGACATTGCTGTCCAGGCCGTTGGTTTGTCTGGTAGGCCCTGGCAGACTCGAACTGCCGACCAACGGATTAAGAGAAGGCTTCCGAGCTTCGTTCAACACTGACCACAGGACACGCGCCTCGGATTCCCGGAAGCCAGACCTAGCCGGACAGAGCCACTGAGCGGGATGCGTAGCTACGTGCTAGCTACGCTTCAGTCGCAGTTGCCCATCCAGATCGAAGCCACTGGGTAGGCGTCCGACGGGCCGGCGACTAGTGCCCCTTCTTGCTATAGGCCTCAGCGCTATCGATCTTCTTCGCAAGACTGGCGCGAACTGACGCTGGCAGAGAGCCGGCGCGGTCAAGCAGCCGCCTCGCCTCCGGGATGCCGTTGTTTTGGAGCGCCGCCAATACGCTTAGTCGATCGAATTCCCCTCTGGATCGACGGTCGACGCCTCCGCCGCCACCTCTGAAGGACGCCTCCACCTCCGCGAGGACCTTCTCGGCTCCGTGAACATCACCTGCGTCCAGTTGGACACGGGCCAGTATTAGTCGTGCCGGGATATGGTCGGGAGACGCCTCCACGGCACGTTGCGCCCACTCAATCGCGGCACTCCGATCGCGCAATGCGCCATAGTAATGCGCTCGCCGACGCTCGTAATATCCAGTTCCCTCGTTGTTCGAGGATCTCTGCAGGAGATCAAAAAGCTCTTGAACTTCGAGATTAGTGCGCAGAAAGGTTGTTTCCGATCTATGCGCTTCTATCAGTATTTCGAGAAGAAGATCAACGATATACGGATTTGGCGCAATATCCATTGCGGTTCGCGCGTAGCCTTCCGCCTCCTCGAACGATTCCCGGAACGAGCATAGTCGCGCCAACTCGCGCAATATGTGAAAGTTTCTATCACCTCCGAACGAGTATGCAGATCTAAATTCCTTCTCTGCCAGATCTAGTTTCCCATCGTACCGAAAGTTAAATCCTCGCAGGAAAGCGGCGTTTCGTTTCGCCAGCTGCTCACGATAACCAGAAAGCTCGTACTGCACGTCCTCGAACTCTTTTGCCGAACCAGCCAGACGGACCGCAGCCAACCCGCGCAGCCGAAGCGCCTCCAACTGAGCGTCAACTGACAGCTTGCCCTTCCCCTCATAAGCTCGCCTAGCTAGCTCAATCGTCCTCGCATACATTTTCCTGTCATAAAACTCACGAGCAACTCGGAGCAAATGGGAAGGCAGAAGACATCTTTGCAGCAACGGGTTGGCAATGTCCTTGCCGGACGACAATGCAGCTAGTATGGCACTGTCGATCGTGGAAACACTCAAATAGTCCGTGGTCGAAAGAACTTCAATTCGCTCCACAAGACGGCGCTTCGACACCTCCAGCTGCGACCTGCTAGCTTCGCTCCATGAATATCTATCAAAGAGATCAAGAAGATACGGGGCGAGCCTTAAATAGGGACCATCTGCTTCGATCAGCCCATGGTCGTGCAAATACCCCATTTCGCTACTTAGCTCATCTTCTCTAATATCCTCGACAGCGGAAATTAAGTCTTCGGCCGAGAGGTATTCGAACTCAGAGAACAGCAATAACAGACGCTCGCGGGTACCTCCCAGCACAATACCGTCGACCAACTTGCGACTATGAAGGCGCAGAGTTTCAAGAAAGGTTCGACGCTCAGTCTGAAGCCGTGCCGTACCAAACTCTTGCGCAAGGCGCGCCGCAACTTGTATGCTTCTTGGATGGCCCGCAACATATCCGACGATCTCATCCGCGAGATCTTGACTAATTGCAACGCGCAGGTGCTTCAACCACAAGTTCAACAGCCTCTTGGAACTTGGCCTATCGAGACTTGGCACCATAACAAAGGTGGTCTTCTGATAATTTATCCGTTTCGGCGGGGAAATCATCCGCCGCGAGATCAAGGTAAGCATTGGCCAACCGCCGTCTTCCAAAGACCTGATCAGGCTCCGCAGCCACTCGACGATGTGCCCGTCATCCTGCACAAGAGCGTTCTTGCCCCGAAGAAAGAGCATCTGTCTTTGCTCATACGAGCGCTCAACTAATCTAGCCAAAGTGCTGGTTCGCTCTTCCTTGCTCAGCGCTCCAAAGGCGTCGAGCACGGATGCAATCTCTGACAATGAGAGGTTCTGCGTCTTTAGAACGAGCGCTCGATAGAACTCGTGTTCACCCTCTGTGTCCCGAAGAACAATCTCCTGGGGTACCTTTATCAACTGAGGCTGAACATCCCCCAATGCGCGACTCGCCAGAGTGCGCCGGCCAATGCCTTCAACGCCCGCCAGAAAGAGCACTGATGGGGGATTTTCAAGCGCCGCCATCGAATCCTTCAAGCTCGTTAGCTCGAGATCCCGCCCTTCAAAGAAGCCTAAGCTCGCATCATCTTCGATCGCAAGCGTCAAGAGCGCGGATCGAATTGAGGAGGCGATAGCCCCGTGACTGGCCGTCCTCATGTATACGTACTGCCGGATCCACTCAGGCAGCTCAGTAGGAGAAACATCATCGATCAAGAAGATAAGGACCTTCTTGACCTGCCCTGAGTAAATCCGATGCTGCGCTAGTGCAATCTCTGTTTGGACCCATTTCGAAGCAATGGATGCAGTCGAAACAAACAACACAAATATGTCGGTTTGAGCGATTGCGCCAAAGATAGCATCCGAGCTCGACTCGCCGTATTCAAATGTTCGCTCGTCGTAATGCGCGTGAGCTGCGCCCAGTTGCTTGAAGACCAGCCCGACGAGAGCTTTGTCCTTGCTGCTGTGGGATAGAAAGGCGCGCTTTGCAGGCATGGGGCTCACCCAGATCAGGAGCGTTGGTGTTGCACGCAAGTCTATGACCGTTTCCAACCATTGAGCGTCGTTGACTTCTCCCTGATCAAGTCACTTTCCGCTGCCAGGGATGGCCGACCAAGCGGGGGTATGGGGGCGGTAGCCTCCATGGAAGCTGGCCGCAATGCGGCCGCGGAAGCAGAGGCCGGGGTACCCGGCCGGGCAACGTCCAAAACAGCCAGCGGCAGCGATGCTGGCAGGCCTAGCGGGTGCTCGCGGGCGCGCATTCAGCTCCTACCGCGGTTTCGCAAGCGCGCCACTGTCGGCCGCGTGGTGGGCGATGCGGAGCCGCCCGCCGACGCGGCCGTCATGCCTCGGTCGTTGGTCCTCCGCAACGTCGGCGCGGCGCGCAGGGATGGGTTCGGCCTTTCCCCGCTACCTACCCTGCTAGGCTCCGCGCCGAGACGTGACCAGCAGCGACAACACGTCTGCCTGCCGCGCGGGATAAGCACCTTCAGCGCCCCCGGACAGCCGACCGCTCGCACTCCACCCTGTCAACAACCGTTGGCGGGCGGGATGTGCGCTCAGCCTCTTGCTTGCAGCTCGTTCCGTTCGCCCTCGATGCGAAGGAACCTGCATGTGCGCGTTTGAGAGCAACAGTGAAGTTGAGGGCGGCGGGCGGGAAATGGCGGAGACACGCAGCGCGGGTCAACGCCAAGGCGCGTCCGATGCCAGGTTGCCCCGTGTAGTAACCACGGGGGGAAAGAACGAAGACGAGCCGCCGGAGCAGGGATCCGGGGCGCCTACCGGCATCGACCTCGATACCGGTGAGCGAGTTCGGGTCTGTTCAGCCGGGGCTGGGTTGACTGTTCTACGGCAGGTCGATGCGCTTAGCGCTGCGTCTGCTCGCATCGCACTGATCGATGCACTGGCCTTCACGGTCATCCCGCCCGACGGGCAGTCAATGCGTTGGGTCCTGGCCGAAATGACACGCTTCCTCCCGATCGACGACATCGAGGAGCGCCGCGGATGCTTCGGTTTCAAGTTCTCGAAGCGCTTCGGCAACGGCGCCGGGCTGGTGGCCTGGGGCGGCAAGAGCCAACGGGACCGGGTGTATTTCAGCATCCAAGGCAAGGGGTGCAGCCTGGTGACCGACTGGGAGGGGCTCGCCGCCTGGCTCGACATGAATAGGGCAGTGATCAAGCGAACTGATGTCGCCTACGACGATTTCGCGGGCGAACGCGTGTCGATCGCATGGGCCCAGAGTCACTACGAAGCTGGGGGTTTCAATGCCGGCGGACGCTCGCCGAAGCACTCGCTCTTCGGAGACTGGCTGTCGGGTAACGCTTCATCAGCAGGCCGAACGCTCGGCATCGGCAGCCGTGAGAGCGGCAAGTACTGTCGGATCTACGAGAAGGGCAAGCAGCTCGGGGACGGCAACAGTCCGTGGGCCCGGGTGGAGGTCGAGTGGCGCGGACAAGACAGGCACATCCCTAGCGACATCCTGAGGCGCCCGGGCAGCTATCTGGCTGGTGCCTACCCATGCCTTGCCTGGTTGCACGACGAACAGTCCCGAATCAAGACGATCGCCAACGCCGCATCGATCGAGTTCGATTCAGCCATCGCGCACGGCAAGCAGCACGTCGGTCGGCTGGTCAACCTGATGCTGCATGTCTTCGCTGGGGATGCGTCCGCGGTTGTGGAGCGCTCGCGCCGAGATGGCATCCCGGCTCGGCTCGATGCATACAGCTACCACCTGGCGAACCGCCCCGAGTTGCTCGACCCGGAGGTGCCCGGCAGCTTCGCGTCCCTGACTAAGGCGCCGTGAACACGCTCGATCTCACGGCCGCCGCCGAGCAGCTGAAGGTTCACCCGAAGACGCTTGAGCGCATGGCCAGGGCTGGCCAGGTGCCGTCTTTCAAGGTGGGCCGTGCCTGGGTCTTCCACGAGGAGTTGCTCTCCGACTGGCTGAAGGCAAAATCGCTCGCGCGTGTGTCCGTGGTCGATCTTCAGGAGAACACTGAATGTCGCTCTACAGACGCAAGGACTCACCGTGTTGGTGGGTCAAGTTACCGCCCATCCGGGGTGAGTCGAGACCTCTACAGCAGAGCACTAGGACTTCCGACAAGCGGCAGGCACAGCAGGTCCATGACCTGCTCAAAGCCGCCCGATGGGAGCAAGACCGGCTCGGCGTGAAGCCTCGGCACAGCTGGGAAGAAGCGGTGGTGCGCTGGCTCTTGGAAACGAAGCACAAGGCCACGCATGAGGATGACAAGGCAAAGCTTCGCTGGCTCGACCCTTACCTGGGAGGTAGACAACTCGACGAGATCGATCGGACGCTGATCGACAAGATCAAGTTCGACCGCGAGAAGCTCGCCAGCCCGGGCACGACGAACCGCTACCTCGCATTGATTCGCGCCATCCTACGGCGCGCATGCCATGAGTGGGAGTGGATCGACCGGGTGCCGAGGATCAAGCTGTTCAAGGAAGCCGAGGGCCGGGTACGGTCCTTGACCGTCGCGGAGTTCGAGGCGCTGCTCGACGAGCTGCCGGATCACCTGGCCGACATGGCCGTGTTCTCGGTGGCTACGGGGCTGCGCCAGGGCAACGTGAAGGGTCTGGAGTGGCAGACCGTCGATCTCGAGCGGCGGCATGCCTGGATACCCGGCAGCAAGCACAAGAACGGCAAGCCTCACTCGGTGCCCTTGAACGAGCTGGCGCTCTCGGTGTTGCGAAAGCAGATCGGCAAGCACCCTACCCGGGTGTTCACCTACCGCGGTGAGCTGATCAGCCAGGTCAACACCAAGGCCTGGACCTCGGCGCTCAAGCGGGCCGGGATCGAGGACTTCAAGTGGCACGACTTGCGGCACACCTTCGCCACCTGGCACCGCCAGGCCGGAACCCCGACCTTCGAGCTACAGCGGCTCGGTGGCTGGAAAACCGGGGCGATGGTTGAGCGCTACGCCCACGTAGCGCCCGAAGCCCTACAGGGGGCGGCGGGCCGGCTTGACGGGTTCAGCGGGTACGAAGTGGCTACGCCACAAAGGCCAACGGCCTAGGCATCGCTGCCTAAGCCGTTGGTTTTACTGGTAGGCCCTGGCAGACTCGAACTGCCGACCAACGGATTAAGAGTCCGCTGCTCTACCAACTGAGCTAAGAGCCCGAAAAACTGAAAACTGCCGCGTGGTGGGTCGTGCGTGACTCGAACACGCGACCAACGGATTAAAAGTCCGCTGCTCTACCGACTGAGCTAACGACCCGTCCGTAGAGCCTCACATTATAGCCAGAAAAATCGGCCGTCTAAGCGGGCCTGGCCGACAGCAGTTGCGTGATCGCCTCGCCCGCCGCCACGAGCCCGAAGGTGGCGGTGACGGTGACCACGCTGCCGTAGCCGTGGCAGTTCAGCGTGCCGTCGGCCTCGCAGGCGTCCAGGCCCATCGGCGGCGCCACGCTCTCGCGCGAGAACACGCAGCGCAGGCCGATGCGCCCCTGCCGCGGCGCCGCACCGTCCTTGCGCAGGCGCTGGCGCAGGCTGGCCAGCAGCGGGTCGTGCGTGCAGTCGGCCAGGTCCTCCACCTCCACGCGCTGCGCCGCGCGCTTGCCGCCGGCCGCGCCCACGCACACCGCACTCACGCGCTCGCGCAGCGCCCAGGTGGCGAGGGCCGCCTTCGCGCGGACCTGGTCGCAGGCGTCGACCAGCGCGTCCACACCGTGCGGCAGCAGCGCGGGCCAGTTGTCCGGCCCGGCGAAGGCATCGACCACCTGCACCACGCAGCCCGGGTGGATGCCGGCGATGCGCTCGCGCAGCGCCTCGCCCTTGTGCTGGCCGAGCGTGCCGCTCGTGGCCTGCACCTGGCGGTTGACGTTCGATTCGGCGACATGGTCGAGGTCGATCAGCACCAGCGCCGCGACGCCGCAGCGCGCCAGCGCTTCCACCGTCCACGAGCCCACGCCGCCCAGCCCGACCACGGCCACGCGCGCGGCGCGCAGCCGCTCGTAGCCGGCATCGCCGTACAGGCGCCGCAGCCCACCGAAGCGGCGTTCGAGATCGGCTTCGGGCCCGGCCGGGACGGCCGCGGCCGCCATCAGCGGATCGAAGCCAGCCGCTCCTTGCCGGCCTGTGCGGCCTCGGACTGCGGGTAGGTCTTCATCAGGTCCTCGATCGTGCGCCGGGCACCCTTGGCGTCCTTCATCTCGGCCTGGCTGTTGGCCAGCGCGAGCATCGCCTCGGGCGCACGCGGGTTGTCGGGCGCACCGGCGACGAAGCCGCGGAAGACGTTGATCGCTTCCTTGTAGTCGCGCTTGCCGTACAGGGCGTTGCCGAGCCAGAAGCGGGCCGAGTCGGCGTAGGCGCTGCCCGGCCAGCGGCGCTGGAAACCATTGAAGAGGCCGACCGACTTGTCGAACTCGCCGGCGCGGATGGCGGCCAGCGCCTCCTCGTAGCCGCGCTTCTCCTCGGGGTCGACGAGCGCGTCCTTGCCGTCGATCGTCACCTTCACCGGCTCCAGGCGGCGGATGCGGTCGTCGAGCGCCTGGCCCACGTCCTTCTGCCGCCGCTGCACCTCGGAAAGGTCGCGCAGCATCTGCTCGTCGTTGCCGCGCAGCTTGGCGATGTCGGCACGCATCGCCTCGAGCTGGTTGTTCAGGTCCAGCAGGCTGCGGCGCAGCGCGGCGATCTGCTCGAGCAGTTGCGCGTTGGTGGCCGCCGCCTCCGTGCTGCGGGCCTTCGCGCCGTCTTCCACCGCGGTGAGGCGGTTGCGCAGCTCCAGGATGGCCTTGCGCGCCTCGTCGTCGTCGAAGAGGCCCGCGTGCGCCGCCGCGGCGGCGCCGGCCAGCAGTGCCGCGAGGGCGACTCGGGCCACTCGCATCTCAGCGGTCCCTCAGCTCGGCGCGGCGGTTCTTGGCCCACGCCGATTCGTCGTGGCCTTGCGCCGCCGGGCGCTCTTCGCCGAAGCTCACGGCTTCGAGCTGGCCGTCGGTCGCGCCCAGCAGCGTGAGCGACTTGACCACCGCCGCGGCGCGCTTCTGGCCCAGCGCCAGGTTGTATTCGCGGCCGCCGCGCTCGTCGGTGTGGCCTTCCACCACCATGTGCTTGCCCTTGTTGCCGCTCAGGACCTTGGCGTAGCCGTCGAGCATCGGCTTGAAGTCGTCCTTGATGACGAAGCTGTCGAAGTCGAAGTAGACGACCCGCTGGCTGGGCAGCGACAGCATCGCGGTGCCGGCGCCGCCGGCCGCGGCGCCCTTGGACAGGTCGACGCTGGCCACCTGCGACTGCGGCACGGCCGCGGCGTTGGAGCCCGCGCCGCCGCCACCGCCACCGGCCGGGGCCCGCGTCTCCACCGGCGCCAGCGAGCTGGTCTCGGGCAGCTTGGTCGTCCCGCAGGCGGCCAAGAGGGTGGACAGGATCGCGACGGCGCCAAGGCCGGCGGTGCGGTGGTTCATGGAGTCTCTCCTTGCAGCGTGGTGGTTGCGGGCCTGCTCGGCCCGCCGGTCAACGCCCGAACGGCCCCCAGGCCGGTTCGCGCATGTCGGCCCCGCCGCTCACGCGCACCAGAGGCACTCTGATCTTGCCATCGAGGGTGGTGGTCATCAACACGTCGCCCCCCGTTGTGCGGGTGGCGAACACGATCAGGCGGCCGTTGGGCGCGAAGCTGGGGCTTTCGTCGTCTTGTGTGTCGGAAATGACGCTGGAGGTTCCGCTGTCGAGGTCCTGCAATGCCAACTGGTAGGCATTTCCCTGACGCGCGATGTACGCCAGCTGCTTGCCGTCGGGGCTGATGCTCGGGCTGATGTTGTAGGCGCCGCTGAAGGTCACGCGCTCGGCATTGCCGCCGCCGGCACCCACGCGGTAGACCTGCGGGCCGCCGCCGCGGTCGCTGACGAAGTAGATGAAGCGGCCGTCGGGCGAATAGACCGGCTCGGTATCGATGCCGTTGCTGCTGGTCAGGCGCTGCGGCGTGCCGCCGGCCGAGGGCATCGTGTACAGCTGTGTCGGGCCGTCCTGCGACAGGGCCACCGCCAGCCGCGTGCCGTCGGGCGAGAAGGCCGGCGCGCTGTTGCTGCCGCGGAAGCTGGCGATCACCTTGCGCTCGCCGGTGAGCAGATCCTGCATCCACACGGCGGCCTTCTGCGTCTCGAAGGAGACATAGGCCAGGCGCCGGCCGTCGGGCGACCAGGCCGGGCTGATGATGGGCTCGGGGCTGGCGAGCGCGGCCTGACCGCCTTCGCCGTCGGCATCGGCCACCCACAGCGTGTAGCGGCGGCCGTTCTTCACGACGTAGGCGATGCGCGTGGCGTTGGCGCCGCGCTCGCCGGTCATGCGCTGGTGGATCTCGTCGGCGATGCGGTGGGCGGCCAGGCGCAGGTCGGCCGGCAGCACGGCCGTGCGGCGGTCGAGCAGCACCTCGCCCTTGGCGGCGTCCCAGAGCTTGTAGCGGATGTCGAAGCGGCCATCGACCAGCTTCGTCACGGTGCCGGCGGCCAGCGCGTCGTTGCCGCGGCCGGCCTGCATCGCAGCCTCGGGGGAGCTGCGCTCGTCGAGCGAGGCATCGGCCGGCGAGACGCGGAACAGGCCGCTGCGCTCCAGGTCGGCCTTGACGATGGCGGACAGCGGCACGCCGCTCGTGCCTTCGTCGCGCAGCGGCGCCAGGGCCAGCGGCAACTGCGTGGCGCCGACGCCGGCGATCTGCACGCGCACCTGCGCCCGCAGCGGCAGCGAAGCGGGCATCGTGGCGGCCATCGCCGCACTGGCCAGCAGGCCGCGGCGCAGGGGGTTCATGAGCAGGTTCAAGTCGGGTCCGGGGTCGGCCACGGGATGGCGCGGATTGTAGGCAGCACCCCGACGGGCCCCGCCCGCAGCCGCCCGCGATAATGCGCGCCCCTGTCCTCGTCGCCCATGCCCACTCTTCTTCAGCGCCTGGCGCGGCTTCTTCCCTACGTCCGCGAAAGCCGCACCGGCCTGGCCATCGCCGCCGCCGGCGCGGCGCTGACGGCCGTCACCGAGCCGGCCATCCCGCAGCTGCTCGGCCAGCTGCTGGACCACGGCTTCACCAGCAGCCGCATGCCGCTGTGGATGGTGCCGGCGGCGATCATCGGCCTGTTCGCGCTGCGCAGCCTGTCGGGCTTCCTCGCCCAGTACGGCCTGGCCTGGGCCGCCAACCGCGCGGTGCTGGTGCTGCGCGGGCAGATGTTCGAGCGCCTGCTGTCGGCCGCGCCCGGCGTGATGACGCAGCAGACCGCCAGCGGCATGACCAACACGCTGGTCTACGAGGCGCAGGGCGGCGTCGGCACCTTGTCCTCGGCGCTGCTGACGCTGGTGCGCGACTCGCTCGTGCTGGTCGCGCTGCTGGCCTACCTGCTGTACCTGAACTGGCCGCTGACGCTGATGGTGGCGCTGCTCTTCCCTGCGGTGGCCTGGGTGATGCGCACCATCGGCCGCCGTCTGCACCGGCTCACGGTCGAGGGCCAGAACGCCACCGACGAGCTCGCCTACGTGGTCGAGGAGAACATGCTCGCGTGGCGCATGGTGCGGCTGCAGGGCGCGCAGGCGGCGCAGACCGAGCGTTTCGGCAGCCGCGCCGCGCGCGTGCGCCAGCTGATGATGAAGGCCGTGGTCGCCGGCGCCTCGATGACGCCGGTGACGCAAATGCTCTCGGCGGTGGCGCTGTCGGTCGTCATCATGATCGCGCTGTGGCAAAGCCGCAGCGGCTCGAGTTCGGTCGGCGAGTTCGTCGCCTTCGTCACCGCGATGCTGCAGCTGGTGGCGCCGGCCAAGCATCTCTCGGACGTGATGGCGCCGCTGACGCGCGGCCTGGCCGCGGTGGAGCGGGGGCTGGACTTCGCGCTCACCGGCGAGGTCGAGCGCGGCGGCACGCACGACGGCGGGCGCGCCCGCGGCGAGATCGTCTACGAAGGCGTGACGCTGCGCTACCGCGACGACACGCCGCCGGCGGTGGACGCGCTGACGCTGCAGGTGCACGCCGGCGAGACGATCGCGCTCGTGGGCCCCTCGGGCGCCGGCAAGACCACGCTCGTGAACCTGCTGCCGCGCTTCCTGGAGCCGACGGCCGGCCGCATCACGCTGGACGGCGTGGCGCTGGCCGACTGGGACGTGCGCGCGCTGCGGCGCCAGTTCGCGCTCGTCAGCCAGGACGTGGTGCTGTTCAACGACACCGTGGCCGCCAACGTCGCGCTGGGCGCGCCGATGACGGGCGAGCAGGTGCGCGAGGCGCTGCGCGCGGCCAACCTGCTGGACTTCGTCGAAGGCCTGCCGCAGGGGCTGGAGACGAGGGTGGGCCACAACGGCAGCCAGCTCTCCGGCGGCCAGCGCCAGCGGCTGGCGATCGCGCGCGCCATCGCCAAGGACGCACCGGTGCTGATCCTCGACGAGGCCACCTCCGCGCTGGACAGCGAGAGCGAACGCGCGGTGCAGGAAGCGCTGGAGCGGCTGATGAAGGGCCGCACGACGCTGGTCATCGCGCACCGGCTGTCGACCATCGAGCATGCCGACCGCGTGCTGGCGCTCGAAGGCGGCCGCCTCATCGAGCAGGGATCCCACGCCGAACTCATCGCCCGCGGCGGCCTGTACGCCCGGCTGCACGCGATGCAGTTCCGCACCGAGCCGAAGGAGACGACGACATGAGCACCCCGACCCCGATCTCTCGCTTTCCTGTTCCCGAGCTGAAGGACCTGCCCGAGGACATGCGCGCGCGCATCCTCGAGGTCCAGGAGAAGGCCGGCTTCGTGCCCAACGTGTTCCTCGCGCTGGCGCACCGGCCGGCCGAGTGGCGCGCCTTCATGGCCTACCACGACGCGCTGCTGCTGAAGGAAGGCGGCCTCACGAAGGGTGAGCGCGAGATGATCATCGTCGCCACCTCGGCGGTGAACCACTGCCTGTACTGCGTGGTGGCGCACGGCGCGATCCTGCGCATCTACGAGAAGAAGCCGCTGGTGGCCGACCAGGTGGCGGTGAACCACCGCAAGGCCGACATCCCGCCGCGCCAGCGCGCGATGCTGGACTTCGCGATGAAGGTCTGCAGCGCCTCGCACGAGATCGAGGACGCCGACTTCGCGGCGCTCCGCGAGCACGGCTTCACCGACGAGGACGCCTGGGACATCGCGGCGATCACGGCCTTCTTCGGCCTGAGCAACCGCATGGCCAACGTCAGCGGCATGCGGCCGAATGACGAGTTCTTCCTGATGGGCCGCGTGCCCCGGCCGCCGAAGGCCTGACAAGGTGTGACGCCGGAAACGACAAGGGCCCCGAGGGGCCCTTGTTTCACTGCGCTTGCTGCAAAGCGCGGATGCGGTCCTCGATCGGCGGGTGGCTGCTGAAGAGAGCCATCACGCCGCTCGGCCGGCCGCTGATACCCATGGTCGCGACGCTTTGCGGCAACTCGCCCGGGTCCAGCCCGCCCAGGCGCGCCAGCGCGTTGATCATCGGCTGCTTGCGGCCCATCAGCTGCGCCGCGCCGGCGTCGGCGCGGTACTCGCGCTGGCGCGAGAACCAGGCCACGATCACGGCGGCCAGCACGCCCAGCACGATGTCCAGCACGATGGTGGTGATGTAGTAGCCGATGCCGGGGCCTTCGCGATCGTTGCGCAGCACGACCTTGTCGACGAAGTAGCCGATCACGCGCGACAGGAACACGACGAAGGTGTTCATCACGCCCTGGATCAGCGTCATCGTCACCATGTCGCCGTTGGCCACGTGCGCCACCTCGTGGCCGATGACCGCCTCGACCTCCTCGCGGTTCATCGTGTGCAGCAGGCCGGTGGAGACGGCCACGAGTGCCGAGTTCCTGAACGCGCCGGTGGCGAAGGCGTTAGGCTCGCCGTCGTAGAGCGCGACCTCGGGCATGCCGATGCCGGCCTTCTTCGCGAAGCCCTCGACGGTGCTCACGAGCCAGCGGTGGGTGGCGTCGGGCGAGTCGTTGATGACCTGCGCGCCGGTGCTCCACTTGGCCATCGGCTTGCTCATCAGCAGCGAGATGATCGCGCCGCCGAAGCCCATCACCGCCGCGAAGCCCAGCAGCAGGCCCAGGTTCAGGCCGTTGGCCGTGAGGTAGCGGTTGACGCCCAGCAGGCTGGCGGCGATGCCCAGCACCAGCATCACGGCCAGGTTGGTGACGACGAAGAGCAGGATGCGTTTCATGGCAAGGGCGCCGACGGTTCCGGCGCGGTTGTCCGAGACAGGACGAGCATGTTAGGGCGTCGGCCCCGGATTCAACCGTGCCGCCCGCTCGGGCCCAGCCGGACCGGGGCTAAGCGCGCAGGCGCACCTGCGTCGGCTTGTCCGTCGGCACCAGCTCGAAACGATCACCCAACTGCGCGAACAGCTTCAGCGACGAGGTGTTCTTGCCCAGCAGCTGCGCCTCGCGCAGGCGTTGCACCGCGACGTTCAGTGCCAGGCCCTGGCCGGCGGCCAGCTCCGGCAGGCAGTTCAGCACGTCCTGCGCGCTGGCGGCGGCGCGGGCGCGGTGGCCATGGGCCGGCGCGACTGCAGCAGGCGCTGCGGCCGGAGCCGGCGGTGGCGGCGGCACCTGGACCGGCTCGACGGCCTGAACCACCTCGACGGGCACCGCGGCCTCGGCCGCTGCGGCCTTCTTCGCCGCCGTCTTGCGAGGCGTCTTCGCCGCGGCCGCCTTCTTCGCGGCCGGGGCCTTCTTCGCCGCCGGTGCCTTCTTGGCCGCGGCCTTTTTCGCCGCCGGGGCCTTCTTCGCGGCCGTCGTCTTCGTGGCCGACTTGCGGGCGGACTTGCGCGCCGGCTTGTCCTCGCCCGCCGAGGCCGCCGCGGCCGCCGGCGACGCCGCCTTGCGGTGCTCCAGCACCGTGTAGTCGTCGTAGACGTCCTGCGTCTCGTCGCCGGTCTTGCCGGCCTGGCCGATGCCGCGCACGACGCAGCCCTTCTCGCGCAGGCGCTGCACCAGCGGCGCGAAGTCGCTGTCGGACGAGGCGATCACCACCACGTCGGGCCGCTCGGCCAGCACGAGGTCGATCGCGTCGACGGCCAGCGCGATGTCGGTGCTGTTCTTGCCGGCGGCCAGGTTCACCATCGGCTTGATCGACAGGCGCTTGAACGCCGCCTGGTGCTTCACCGCGCTCTCGGCGGTGCAGTAGGCGCGACGCACGTGCAGCGCGCCGTGCTGGTTCAGCAGCAGGCGGATCGACTGCTCCATGATGTCGACCGATACGTTGTCGGCGTCGATCAGCAGCATCACGCGGTCGATGGTCATGTCGTGCTCAGCTTCCAGTGGATCGTCTCGCCGGCGCGCAGCGGCTTGATCGTCGCGTCGCCGAAGGGCAGGCTCTCGGGCAGCTGCCAGGCTTGGCGGCGCAGCGTCACGGTGCCGGTGTTGCGGGGCAGGCCGTAGAAGGCGGGGCCGTTGAAGCTGGCGAAGGCCTCGAGCCTGTCCAGCGCACCGGCGGCCTCGAAGGCCTCGGCATACAGCTCCAGCGCGGCCGGCGCGGTGTAGCAGCCGGCGCCGCAGACGCTCTGTTCCTTCATCGCCGCGGCGTGCGGCGCGCTGTCGGTGCCGAGGAAGAACTTCGCGCCGCCCGAGGTGGCCGCCTGCACCAGCGCCTGGCGGTGGCGTTCCTTCTTCAGCACCGGCAGGCAGTAGTAGTGCGGACGCAGGCCGCCGGTGAAGAGCGCGTTGCGGTTGAACAGCAGGTGGTGCGCGGTGATCGTGGCAGCGGTGTACGCGTCGCTGCCTTGCACGTAGGCCGCGGCTTCGGCGGTGGTGATGTGCTCGAACACCACCTTCAGCGCGGGGAAGTCGCGCCGCAGCGGCTGCATCACGCGATCGATGAACACGGCCTCGCGGTCGAAGATGTCGATCTCGGGGTCGGTGACCTCGCCGTGCACCAGCAGCAGCAGGCCCTCGCGCTGCATCGCCTCCAGCGTGGGGTAGGTCTTGCGGATGTCGGTGACGCCGGCGTCGCTGTTGGTCGTGGCGCCCGCGGGGTAGAGCTTCAGCGCCACCACGCCGGCTTCGCGCGCGCGGCGGATCTCCTCGGGCGGCGTGTTGTCGGTGAGGTACAGCGTCATCAGCGGCGTGAAGCCGCTGCCGGCCGGCCGCGCGGCGAGGATGCGCTCGCGGTAGGCCGAGGCCAGCGTCGCGCTGGTGACGGGTGGCTTCAGGTTGGGCATCACGATCGCTCGCGCGAACTGCGCGGCGGTGGCCGGCAGCACGGCTGCGAGAGCGGCGCCGTCGCGCAGGTGCAGGTGCCAGTCGTCGGGGCGGGTGATCGTCAGCGTGTCCACGGAAGGCATGCGGGGGATTCTCGCACCCGTGCATCCGTGGGCGCGACGCCACCGTATCGCATGCACCGCCCGCCACGCCGGAGAAACCGATGACCAACAGCCCCGCCCAGACCGCCCGATCGCTCTACGCCGCCTTCGGCTGCGGCGACATCGCCGCGCTGCTCGATCTCGTGACCGAGGACGTCGAGTGGACCTTCCACGGCAGCCTGGGCCTCGCCTACATGGGCACGTTCCGCGGCAAGCCGGCGCTGCTGCAGTGGTTCGGCCACGTGGCCGAGGCCGACGGCATCCAGGCCTTCGAGCCGCGCGAGTTCCTCGAAGGCCCGGGCCATGTGACGGTGCTGGGCTGGGAGCGCACGCAGGCGCTGCCCGGCGGCGGCGTGTTCGAGACCGACTGGGTGCACGTGCTGAGCGTGCACGACGGCAAGGTCTGCCGCTTCGTCGGCATGTACGACACCGCCGCGGTGGCGCGGGCGAGGAGCAGCAGAGCGCCCTGAAAGCGCAGCGTGATCAAGCCACCGCCACGGATCCGGCTCCGCCGGTCCGTCGGCGGGCGGCCCCCTCGGGGGGTAGCGAGCGTTGGCGAGCTTGGGGGCTCGTTCAGTGTTGCAGGATTTTGGAGAGGAAGTCCTTCGCCCGCGGCGAGCGCGCGTCGACGTCGCCGAAGAACGCGTCCTTCTTGCAGTCCTCGACGATCTTGCCCGCGTCCATGAAGATGACGCGATGGCTCACCTTCTTGGCGAAGCCCATCTCGTGCGTGACGCACATCATCGTCATGCCCTCGTTGGCGAGCTGCACCATCACGTCCAGCACCTCGCCCACCATCTCGGGGTCCAGCGCCGAGGTGGGTTCGTCGAAGAGCATCACGATCGGGTCCATCGACAGCGCGCGGGCGATGGCCACGCGTTGCTGCTGGCCGCCGGAGAGCTGGCCGGGGAACTTGTCCTTGTGCGCCATCAGGCCCACGCGCTCGAGCATCTTCAGGCCGCGCTTGAGCGAGTCTTCCTTGTTGCGGCCCAGGACCTTGATCTGCGCCAGCGTGAGGTTCTCGGTCACGCTCAGGTGCGGGAACAGCTCGAAGTGCTGGAACACCATGCCCACGCGGCTGCGCAGCTTGGGCAGGTCGGTCTTCGGGTCGGTGATGCTGGTGCCGTCGACGCGGATGTCGCCCTTCTGGATCGGCTCCAGTGCGTTGACGGTCTTGATCAGCGTGCTCTTGCCCGAGCCCGAGGGGCCGCAGACCACCACCACCTCGCCCTTGGCGATGCTGGTGGTGCAGTCGGTCAGCACCTGGAAGCTGCCGTACCACTTGCTGACGTTCTGGATCTCGATCATGGCGGTCATGGCGGAGGCTTCCTCAACGGATGATGGCGATCTTCTTCTGCAGCCGGCGCACGAGCCAGCTCAGCGAGAAGCAGATGACGAAGTAGACGACCATGGCCAGCAGGTACATCTCCACCGGCCGGTTGAAGTTCTTGCCGGCGACCTCGATGCCCTTGAGCAGGTCGTAGGCGCCCACGGCGTAGACCAGCGAGGTGTCCTGGAACAGGATGATGGTCTGCGTCAGCAGCACCGGCAGCATGTTGCGGAAGGCCTGCGGCAGCACGATCAGCTGCATCGTCTGGCTGTAGTTCATGCCCACCGCGTAGCCGGCGTGCACCTGGCCCTTGGGCACGCTCTGGATGCCCGCGCGCATGATCTCGGAGTAGTAGGTGGCCTCGAACAGCGTGAAGGTGATCATCGCCGAGACCTCGCCGCCCAGCGGGCCGAGCAGCTTGGGGATCAGCAGGAAGAACCAGAGGATCACCATCACCAGCGGGATCGAGCGCAGCGTGTCGACGTACAGCGCCGCCGGCGTCGCCAGCCAGGGCTTGCCCGACAGCCGCATCAGCGCCAGCAGCGTGCCCAGCACGATGCCGCCGACCATCGCGATGATCGTCAGCTGGAACGAGAAGATCAGGCCCTTGAGCACGAAGCTCTGCAGGACCTGCAGCGAGAGGAAGGAGTAGTCGAGATTCATGCGCGGCGCTTCCGACTACTTTGCGCCGAGGATGCCGGGCACCCGCACGCGGTTCTCGATGAAGCGCGCGACGCGGTTGATCGCGAAGGCCGAGATGAAGTACAGCAGCGTGACGGGGATGAAGATCTCCTCGAAGCGAGCCGTCTCCTCCGAGGCCTGCTGCGCGAACTGCGCCAGCTCGGGGATGCTCACCGCGAAGGCCACCGCCGAGTTCTTGACGATGTTCATGCTCTCGCTGGTGAGCGGCGGGATGACGATGCGGAAGGCCATCGGCAGCATCACGTAGCGGTAGGTCTGCGGCAGCGTCAGGCCCAGCGCCAGCCCCGCGTAGCGCTGGCCGCGCGGCAGCGTGAGGATGCCCGCCTTCACCTGCTCGGCCACGCGCGCCGAGGTGAACAGGCCCAGCGCCGCCACCACCAGCACCGAGGACGGCACCGCCGTCTTCAGCACCGGGAAGATCGACGGCACCACGTGGTACCAGACGAAGATCTGCACCAGCAGCGGGATGTTGCGGAAGAACTCGGTCCAGGCCTCGCCGAAGTTCGCCAGCGTGCGGCTGGGCACGGTGCGCAGGATGCCGATCAGCGAGCCCACCACCAGCGCCAGCACCAGCGACAGCAGCGAGACCGACAGCGTCCAGCCCCAGGCCTTGAGGATCCAGTTGAGGTAGGTGACGTCGCCGCCGCGGCCCAGGCAACCCTGCACGATCTCGCCGGTCGCGGTTTCCTTGCAATAGATCTGCCAGTCCCAGGCCACGCTCGCCCCTCCTCAGCCTCGTTGAAACGAACCGGCCCGCGCGAGCGGGCCGCCGCAGCCTCGTGCCGAGGCTTACTTCTTCGCGTAGTCCTCGACCGGCTTGTCGTTCGGGCTGGCCCAGGCCGCCTTGGTGGCCTCGCTGGCCGGCAGGCCGACCTTGGTGTTGCTCGGCGGGATCGGCTGCATGAACCACTTGTCGTACATCTTGGCGATCTCGCCGCTCTTCATCATCGCGCCGATGCTGTCGTCGACCGCCTTCTTGAAGGCCGGGTCGTCCTTGCGGATCATGATGGCGATGGGCTCGACGCTCAGCACCTCGCCGACGATCTTGAAGTCGGCCGGGTTCTTGGCCTTGGCGATGTTGCCGGCGAGGATCTGGCCGTCCATCACGAAGGCGTCGGCGCGGCCGCTTTCCAGCAGCAGGAAGCTGTCGGCGTGGTCCTTGCCGAAGACTTCCTTGAACTCCACGCCGTTGGCGCGCTCGTGCTTGCGCAGCAGCGTCACGCTGGTGGTGCCGGTGGTGGTGGCCACGCTCTTGTCCTTGAGCTGCGCGATGCTGGTGATGCCCGAGTTGGCCTTCACCGCGATGCGCACTTCCTCGACGTAGGTGGTGACGGCGAAGGACACGTCCTTCTGCCGCGCGGCGTTGTTGGTGGTGCTGCCGCACTCGATGTCCACGGTGCCGTTCTGCACCAGCGGGATGCGGTTGGCCGAGGTCACGGCCTGGTACTTCACGTCCAGCTTGGGCAGCGCGAGCTTCTTCTGGATGTCGGCCAGCACGCGCTGGCAGATCTCGACGTGGAAGCCGACGTACTTGCCGTCGCCCAGCGTGTAGCTCAGCGCGCCGGAACTCTCGCGCACGCCCATCGTGGCGGCGCCGGTCTCCTTGAACTTGGCCAGCGTATCGGCCGCGTGCACCGAGCCAGCCGCGAGCGCCAGCACGGCGAGCATCAGCGACGTCTTCATCATGGGGTCATCTCCTGAAGGATTGCACAAGAACGGTGAGCCGATTCTAGGAACCGGGCGCACCGGGCCGACCGGGTGGAAGCCCGCGGCTTTCTGGTGCAGCCGGATGCAAGGCCCGGGCCACACCGCGCGGGGCAGCGGCTGGGCGCGCAATGTAAGGGCGGCGGCCGGAGCCGGCCAATGCCGTATGCGGCAGCGGCCATGCCGCCGCCGCATCCGCGCTCAGGGTTGACCCTGAGAACCGAGGAACTCCCACAGCGCCTGCACGCCGGGCTTCACGTGGCGCGCCGTCTCGGGGCGCTCGCGGTAGATGCGCACCTCCATCGTGAGCTCCAGCCCGCTGCTGCCGCCGGCGGGCACCAGGCGGCGCGCGCGCAGTTCCTTGCGCACGCTGCTGTACGGCAGGAAGGCCAGGCCGTGGCCTTCGAGCGCCATCGCCTTCAGGCCCTCGGCCATGTCGGTCTCGTAGATGGGCTCCAGGTGCAGCGGCTCGCGCGCCTGCTTGAGGATCATCTCCACCAGCCGCGCCATGTAGGCACCCGAGGCGTAGCCGAGGAAGGGCACGCGCTCGTGCGGGCTGCCCGGGAGCCGGAACATCGGCTGGCCCTCGGGCCCGGCCTTGGCATAGGGCGCCAGCGTCTCGGTGCCCAGGCTCAACATCTCGTAGCGCTCGGCCGCCAGCTGCAGCGGCTGCGAGGGGTGGTGGTAGGCGATGAGCAGGTCGCAGCCGCCCTCGGTGAGGTGCAGCACGGCGTCGTGCACGTTGGAGGCCGTCAGCCGCGTCTTGAGGCTGCCGAAGCTGCCGCGCAGGTCGGTCTTCAGGTCCATCAGCCAGTGCGGGAAGAACGTGAACGCCAGCGTGTGCGGCACGGCGAACTCGATCATGTCCTGCCCCGCCGCCTGGTGGCTGCGCATCAGGTTGCGCGTGGCCTGCAGCGCGTCGAGGATCTCCAGCGCCTGGCCGTGGAAGGTCTCACCGGCCTGGGTGAGGCGCGTGGGGTAGGAGGACCGGTCGACGAGGTCGATGCCGGCCCAGGCCTCCAGCGCCTGGATACGCCGGCTGAAGGCCGGCTGCGTGACGTGCCGCAACTGGGCCGAGCGCGAGAAGCTTCGCGTCTCGGCCAGGCTCACGAAATCTTCGAGCCACTTGGTCTCCACGCCGGCAGTGTAGCCAGCGCCCTGCGGCCTGCACCGCGGGTGTTCAGCAGGCCTGGCCTTCGGCCGTGCCGCGGCAGCTGGTGAAGTTGGACTGCATGCCCAGCCGGCCCGGGCCGCCGCCGTACAGCGACAGCATGCGCCAGGCGCCCACCGCCGAGGGCGCACGGTTGGCCAGCGCGATGGACGCCGAGCTGGCCGCCGGCGAGACGCCGCGGTGGCCGATGCGCCCGGGCTCGCCGTCGCCGCAGGCCATCATGTCGACGCACAAGCCCAGCTCGTCGATCGCGGCGCGGCCGTTGGGGAAGCTCCAGGCGGCGGCGAAGTCGGCGCTGGCGCCGGCACCCAGCGTGAACGAGGCCAGCTGCGTGGCCGTGGCCGCGCTCAGCTCGGGCCAGGGCAGCGAGGGCATCGAGGCGAAGACCGGCGGCACGCCTTCGATGTCGACCTCGAACTCGCTGCGGCCGTCCAGCACCAGCGGCGTGGCGCAGGCGGCATCGGAGTAGGTGGCGATGCTGATCGTGCGGCCGCCGCGGAAGAAGTTGCGCACCACGGCGTCGCCGGCGCTGCCTTCGGGCAGCATCAGCCAGCTGTCGTCGGGGCTGCGCAGCTGGCCGGCGGCGGGGTCGAGCGAACGTTCGCCGTCGTTGCCCAGCCAGGCCGACAGGCGCGGCACCTCGGCATTGAAGCGCTTGAAGTAGGCGACGGTCACGCGTGCGCCGTCGGCGTTGCGCTGCGAGACGCGAGCGCACTGCAGGCCGGCGACGGCCTCGATGTCGATCGCGATGGCGCGCTCGAAGCGGTCCACCGGCGTAGCGCCGTCGACGCGGCGCGTGCGCTGCGCGCGCGAGGAGGCGTCGATCTGCAGCGGCAGCAGGCTGCCGGCGAACTTCCACGTGCCGCTTTCACGCACCACGCCCAGGCCGTTGGAGACCGCCATGCGGCTGCCGTCGCTGGCCTCGATGGCGAAGCCGATCGCGCAGCGCGCCGCGGCGCCGGTGGCGTCGCAGCGGCCGAGCGTGGGCTCGACGAAGCGGGCGCCGAACAAGCCCTGCGACTGCAGCAGGCCGCACAGGCCGCCGGCGACGGCGGCGGCGCCGTTCATGGCCTGGCCTTCGAAGGCCAGGCGCGCCTGCGCCGACATCGCCGCCGGCATGTCGCTGCCGCAGGCCGTGGCGCTGGCGGCGGCGCGCGTCATCTGCGCGAAGAGCGCGTCCAGGCCGTCCAGCGGCAGCGCGGCCGCGGCGGCGTCCACGCTCACCGAGCCGCTGCTGCTGCCGGGCTGCAGGTAGAGGTTGCCGCTGCCCACGCGCGGCGTGATCTGCACGAAGGCCGTGCCGTCGATGCCGGTGGCCACGCCCACGGCGTCCAGCACGCGGTCGTAGCCGGTGCGCGAGCCGGCGTCCAGCGCGCCGGAGACGAAGTCGAAGCCCGGCGCCACGTTGCCGTTCATCACCGAGGCCAGGCCGGTGCGCAGCTGCGCCTGCGCGGCGGCCACGCTGTCGGCCGACAGCGCCGTGGCCGTGCCGCTCATCAGCGCGCTGGGCGTGGCGCCGGCAGCCAGCAGCACGGTGGCTTCGGTCAGCGGCGTGACGTTGGCGGTGCCCAGCGTGGTGGCCACCGAGTGGATGCAGGTGTACTCGGCGCCGGCGTAGCCGCAGGCCTCGAGCCGGAAGGGCGCGCGGCCGGTGACGGTGGGCACCGCATAGCTGCCGTCGGTGGCGACGGCCACGTCGCGCGCGATCTCGGTGCCGTCGGCATCGACGATGCGCAGCAGCGCGCGCTGCAGCACCACGCCCACGGCGACCTTGCCGCTCAGGCCCGTGGCCGCGGGCGCCGGCGTCGGAACCGGGGCCGGCGCGGGCGCCGCATCACCGCCACCGCCACCGCCGCAGGCGGCCAGCGCCAACGTGGCGGAAAGGACGACGAGGCTGCTGCGCGCGGATGGGCTCATGGGGGTGTTCCGGGTTGGGTCGGGTGGGCGATCCCCGGCCCATCGGCAGCCCGCGGCGCGGATGGAGACCCGCGCCGCGCCGGCGCGTGCAAAAGCTCACGCGTTGTCTTCGATCCCCGCCTGCTGCAGCCGCCACATGCGCGCGTAGGCGCCGTCGCGCGCCAGCAGCTCGGCATGCGGGCCGCGCTCCACCACGCGGCCCTTCTCCAGCACGACGATCTCGTGCGCGTCGACCACCGTGCTCAGCCGGTGCGCGATCACCAGCGCCGTCTTGCCCTGCGCCGCGCTCTTCAGCTCGGCCTGGATCGCGCGCTCGTTGGCTGAATCGAGCGCCGAGGTCGCCTCGTCGAAGATCAGGATCGGCGGGTCCTTCAGCAGCGTGCGCGCGATGGCCACGCGCTGCTTCTCGCCGCCCGAGAGCTTCAGCCCGCGCTCGCCGACCATCGTGTCGTAGCCCTTGGGCGTGGCGGCGATGAAGTCGTGGATGTGCGCGGCGCGCGCGGCGGCCTCGACCTCGGCCTGCGTCGAGCCCGGGCGGCCGTAGGCGATGTTGTAGGCCACGGTGTCGTTGAACAGCACGGTGTCCTGCGGCACGATGCCGATGGCCGCCCGCAGGCTGGCCTGCGTCACGGCGCGCAGCGGCTGGCCGTCGATCGTGATCGAGCCGCCCTGGATGTCGTAGAAGCGGTAGAGCAGCCGCGCCAGCGTGCTCTTGCCGGCACCGGAGGGGCCGACCACGGCCACCGTCTTGCCGGGCGGGATCTCGAAGCTCACGTCGTGCAGGATCGGCCGCGCCGGGTCGTAGGCGAAGCGCACGTTCTCGAAGCGCACGCGGCCCTGGCTCACGGCCAGCGCCGGCGCGCCGGGCGCGTCGTCCACCTCGCGGTGGCGCGACATCAGGCCGAACATCTTGTCCAGGTCGGTCAGCGCCTGCTTGATCTCGCGGTACATCACGCCCAGGAAGTTCAGCGGGATGTACAGCTGGATCATGAAGGCGTTGATCATCACCAGGTCGCCCAGCGTCAGGTGGCCCTGCGCGACGCCCAGCGTGGCGCGCCACAGCATCGCCACCAGCGCGATGGCGATCACCATCTGCTGGCCGGTGTTCAGCAGGCTCAGCGTGCTCTGGCTCTTGAGCGCGGCGCGGCGCAGGCGCTCCAGGCTCTCGTCGTAGCGCCTGGCCTCGAAGTCCTCGTTGTTGAAGTACTTGACGGTCTCGTAGTTCAGCAGCGAGTCGATGGCGCGCGTGTGCGCGGTGCTGTCGAGCTCGTTCATCTGGCGCCTGAACTGCGTGCGCCACTCGGTGACGGTGATCGTGAAGCCGATGTAGACCACCAGCGCCGCCACCGTGATGCCGGCGAACCAGGCGTCGAACTTCACGCCCAGCAGCGTGAGCACCAGCGTCACTTCCACCAGCGTGGGGAAGATGCTGTACAGCGAATACGAGATCAGCGAATGCACGGCGCGCGTGCCGCGCTCGATGTCGCGCGTCATGCCGCCGGTCTGGCGCTCGAGGTGGAAGCGCAGGCTCAAGGCGTGCAGGTGGCGGAACACCTCCAGGCTGATGCTGCGCGCCGTGCCCTCGGTGGCCTTGGCGAAGATCAGCTCACGCAGCTCGGTGAACAGCGAGGTCGACAGGCGCAGCGCGCCGTAGGCGACGATCAGGCCCACGGGCACGACCAGCAGCGCGGCCGTGTCGCCGGGCTTGATCGACATCGCGTCGACCAGGTTCTTCAGCAGCAGCGGCACGCCGACGTTGGCCACCTTGGCCGCGACCAGGAACGACAGCGCGATGCCCACGCGCCAGCGGTAGCGCCAGAGATAGGGCAGCAGGCGCGCGAGCGTGGCCCAGTCGGAGCGGGCCTCGGAAGGGGTCGATTCGGTGGCCGGCGCCACGCCGCGCCGTGCGTGCGCCGAACTCATCGGAATGCCCTTCGTGCTGCGCGCTCCGGGGTGAGCGCTCGGGAGCGGCCCGGCGCGCTCACGCGGCAGCCTTGCGCAGCACGACTTCCTCGTACAGCAACGTGTGCATGGAGATCGTGGGGTACATCAGCAGGCCCGACATGACATTTCGGCTGCGCTCCGGCGCCCGGCTTGCCAGCGCGCGCCGCGCGAGCCAGGGCAGGCGCACCACGGCGCCCACCACGCGCTGCAGCCGCCGCAGGTTGGGCAGCACGAGGCCGTTGAGCACCTCGGCCTTCTCCATCACCAGGCCCTGCGCGTGGGCGTTGTCCTGCAGCTCGGCCAGCAGCGGCCAGCGCTCCAGCGACATGCCGCGCGCCACCAGCTGCACGGCCAGCGCGCTGTCGGCGTCCAGCGCCTCGGTGGGCGCGCACTGGTAGACGTCGAACACCGTCATGCGGCCGCCGGGCCGCAGCACGCGCGCCACCTCGCCCAATGCGCGCCGCATGTCGCTCGCGTAGCAGAAGGCCTCGACCGCGAAGACCTCGTCGACGCTGCCGTCGGCCAGCGGCAGCTGGTGCATGTCGCCCAGGCGCAGCTGCACGTTCGGCACGGCGGACAGCCGGGCCTGCGCGAGGGTCATGTGGTCGGGGCTCAGGTCCACGCCATGGAAGCGGGTGCCGGGATGGCGCGAGGCGAGGTAGTCCAGGTTGAATCCCTGGCCGAAGCCCAGCTCCAGCACGTCGGCCGGCGGCTGGCCGGCCCAGCGGGCCTCGATGCGCCGCAGCTGGCCGTAGAAGCCATCGGGGTGGAAGCGGCCGTCGGCGTTCAGCGCCAGGTGCGTGGAGCCCTCGGACGAATGGTGCTTGCGGTAGGCGTCGTGGCACTCGCGGTAGTAGTCCTGCACGCGCCGCGCATCCAGGCGCTCACCGAGGATGTCCTGCACCGGGAAAAGCTGCTGCAGCTTGCGCAGGTGGCGCGAAAGCTCGCGCCGCTGCTCGTCGGGACCGCTCTTGCGGAAGGGCCAGATCATCGGCGGGATTATCGTTGCGGCCCGACCAGCGAGCCGGCCCGCCCGGGCAACACCCCATGTCGCCACCGCCTTCCGACGACGCCCTGCCCTCCGGCTTTGCCGAGCTGCTGGCCACGCCCGCCCCCGGCGACGCGCGCCAGCTAGTGCTGCGCGTGATGCCGCTGCCCGCCGACGTGAATGCCAACGGCGACATCTTCGGCGGCTGGATCATGGCCCAGGTGGACCTGGCCGGCGCCGTGCTGCCGGCGCGCATCGCCAAGGGCCGCATCGCCACGGTGGCGGTCAACCAGTTCATCTTCAAGCAGCCGGTGTCGCTGGGCGACCTGCTGAGCTTCTACGCCCGCGTCACGCGCATCGGCACCACGTCGATCAGCGTGCACGTGGAGGTCTACGCCGAGCGCAACCCGGCCAACCTGCAGGTGGTGAAGGTGACCGAGGCCGACCTCACCTACGTGGCCATCGACCACGAGGGCAAGCCGCGCAAGGTGCCCGTCTGATCAAGGCACGACGGCCGTGACCTCGATCTCCACCTTCGCGCGCTCTTCCATCAGCGCGGCCACCTGCACCGCCGTCATCGCCACCGAGTAGCTGCCGATCAGCTCGCGGTAGACGGCGCCGACTTCGCGGCCACGCGCGAGGTACTCGCGGCGGTCGGTCACGTACCAGGTCATGCGCACGATGTGCTCGGGCGTCGCGCCGGCCTCGGCCAGCACCGCGCGCACGTTCAGCAGCGCCTGGCGCACCTGGGCGACGAAGTCGTCGCTGACGATGATCTGCTGCGCGTTCCAGCCGATCATCCCGGCCACGTGCACCTGGCGCCCGGAGGCCGCCACGCCGTTGGCGTAGCCGCGGGGGGTGGCCCAGTGCGGGGGCTGCAGCACCTGCTTCACTCGGAGGTCTCCTTGAGCCTGAAGCGCTGCAGCTTGCCCGTCTCGGTGCGCGGCAGGCTGGCGCGGAACACGATGTCGCGCGGGTACTTGTAGGGCGCGATGGTCTGCTTGACGAAGTCCTGCAGCGCCTTGGCCATCGCCGCGTCGCCGGCATGGCCGGGCTTGAGCACGACGAAGGCCTTGACGATCATCCCGCGCGCTTCGTCGGGCCAGCCTATCACGCCGCACTCGGCCACCGCCGGGTGCAGCAGCAGCGCGCCTTCCACCTCGGGGCCGGCGATGTTGTAGCCGCCGGAGACGATCATGTCGTCGGTGCGCGCCTGGTAGACGTAGTGCCCGTCCTCGTTGACGAGGTAGGCGTCGCCGGTGAGGTTCCAGCCGTTCTGCACGTAGTGGCGCTGGCGCGGGTCGTCGAGGTACTTGCAGCCGGTCGGGCCCTGGATGGCGAGGCGGCCCACCTGGCCCGGCGGCAGCTCGTGGCCCTCGTCGTCGAGGATCGCGGCGCGGTAGCCGGGCACCGGCACGCCGGTGGCGCCCGGCTTGGCATGTGCCTCGTCGGCCGAGACGAAGATGTGCAGCAGCTCGGTCGAGCCGATGCCGTCGATGATCTCGATGCCGGTGGCCTGCTTCCACAGCAGCCGCGTGGCAGCCGGCAGCGCCTCGCCGGCGGAGACGCACTTGCGCAGCGTGCGCAAATCATGCTGCGCCACCTGCGCGGCCATCGCGCGGTAGGAGGTGGGCGCGGTGAAGCAGACGGTGGCGCCATGCTGCGCGATGGCCGGCAGCAGCGCCTCGGGACTGGCCTTCTCCAGCAGCACGGTGCTGGCGCGCGCGGCCATCGGGAACAGCAGCAGGCCGCCCAGTCCGAAGGTGAAGGCCAGCGGCGGGCTGCCGATGAAGCGGTCGTCGCGCGTGGGCCGCAGCACGTGCGGTGGCCAGCAGGCGCAGGCGGCCATCACGTCGCGGTGGAAGTGCATCGTGCCCTTGGGCACGCCGGTGGTGCCGGAGGTGAAGGCGATCAGGCAGATGTCCTCGGCCGCGGTGTCCAGCGCGTCGAACTGCGGCTCCTGCTCGGCCGCATGGGCTTCCAGCGTGCCGCCGGGGCCGAAGAGCTCGAGGCGGCGCAGCACCGGGCACTGCAGGTGCGCGGTGGCCAGCTCCTCGGCCAGCCGCGCGTCGCACAGCGCGTGGCTGATCTGCGCCTTCTCGATGATCACCGCCAGCTCGCGCGCACGCAGCAGCGGCATGCTGCCCACCGCGATGCCGCCGGCCTTCATCACGGCAAGGAAACAGGCCGCCAGCATCGGCGAGTTCGCGCCGCGCAGCAGCACGCGGTTGCCCGGCACCAGGCCCATGCGGCCCACGAGCACGCGCGCGATGCGGTTGACCTGCTGCTGCAGCTGCGCGTAGGTCCACTCGATGCCGGTGCCGATGAGGCAGGGCCGGTCGCCGTCGCCCTGCGCCACGGCCTTGTCGAGCAGCTCGGCTACGCAGTTCAGCCGCGGCGGGAACTGCAGCTCGGGCAGGTCGAAGCGGAAACTCGGCAGCTGCTCCGGCGGCGGCAGGCGCTCGCGCGCAAAGCCGTCCATGTGGGCGGAGCCTTCTGTGCGCGGCGGTGCAGCGGGCATGCGGCGCATTCTTCGGCCAGATACTTTAGTTGTCAACTAAATGGACTTGGCCGCGCCCGGCCGCTACGATTCCCGCGATGGAGCCTTGCCGATGAACCGCCGCCTCTGGGACATCTCGCCGCCGGTGCACGCCGGCGCGCCGGTGTTCCCCGGCGACACGCCGTACGCGCAGCAATGGGTGGCGCGCATCGGGCCGGGCTGCCCGGTGAACGTGTCGACGATCACGCTGTCGCCGCACGTCGGCGCACACGCCGACGCGCCGCTGCACTACCAGGACGGCGGCACCGCCGCGGGCGCGCTCGCGCTGGAGCCCTACCTCGGCCGCTGCCGCGTGATCCACGCCATCGGCGTGAAGCCGCTGGTGCGCTGGGAGCATCTCTCGCATGCCGCCGGCGACCTGCCGCCGCGTGTGCTGGTGCGCACGTACGGAAAGGCGCCCGACACCTGGGATCCGGCACTCGCGGCCTTCGCGCCCGAGACCATCGAGCGCCTGGCCGATCTGGGCGTGACGCTGATCGGCATCGACACCGCCAGCATCGACCCGGCCGAGAGCAAGACGCTGGACTCGCACCAGGTGATCCGCCGCCGCGGCCTGCGCGTGCTGGAGAACCTGGTGCTCGACGAGGTGCCGGAAGGCGACTACGAACTCATCGCGCTGCCGCTGAAGCTGGCCACGGCCGACGCCTCGCCGGTGCGCGCCATCCTGCGGGAACTCTGAAATGACACCCCCAAGCTCACTTCGTTCGCTGCCCCCCAAGGGGGCGCTCAGCACCTTCGGAACGGCCGGGCGGTACTGAGATGACCACGAGACAAGAAGCCGCGGCGCTGGACGCCGCCGATGCGCTGGCGCCGCTGCGCGAACAGTTCGAGATCCCGCACGGCGTGATCTACCTCGACGGCAATTCGCTGGGCGTGCTGCCGAAGGCCACCGCCGCGCGCGTGGCCGCCGTCGTGAAGCAGGAGTGGGGCGAAGGCCTGATCCGCAGCTGGAACGAGGCCGGCTGGATCGACCTGCCGCAGCGCGTGGGCGACAAGATCGCGCGGCTCGTTGGCGCGAAGCCCGGCGAGATGGTGGCCGCCGATTCGACCAGCGTGAACCTCTTCAAGGTGCTGAGCGCGGCGCTGACGATCCAGCAGGCCGATGCGCCGCAGAGGAAGCGCATCCTCAGCGAGCGCACCAACTTCCCGACCGACCTCTACATCGCCGAGTCGCTGGCGCGCGAGCGCGGCTTCGAGCTGGTGCTGGCGGAAGCCGACGAGCTGCCGGCGCGACTGGGGCCGGACGTCGCCGTGCTGATGCTCACGCACGTGAACTACCGCAGCGGCCGCATGCACGACATGGCGGCGCTGACGAAGGCCGCCCACGAGGCCGGCGCGCTGGTGATCTGGGACCTGGCGCACAGTGCCGGCGCGGTGCCGGTGGACCTGCATGGCGCGGGCGCCGACTTCGCCATCGGCTGCGGCTACAAGTACTTGAACGGCGGCCCGGGCGCGCCGGCCTTCGTCTGGGCGCACCCGCGTCATGCCGGGCGCTTCTGGCAGCCGCTGGCGGGCTGGATGGGGCATGCCGCGCCCTTCGAGTTCACGCCGGGCTACCGGCCGGCCGAGGGCATAGCGCGCTACCTGTGCGGCACGCCGGCGGTGCTGTCGCTGGCGGCGCTGGAGGTGGGCGTGGATACCGTGCTCGCGGCCGAGCCCTTTGGCGGCATGGCGGCGCTGCGCGCCAAGTCGATCGCGCTGACGCGCCTGTTCGCCGAACGCGTGAAAGCCACCTGCCCGCAACTGGCCTGGGCCTCGCCCGACGAGGACGCGCAGCGCGGCAGCCAGGCCTGCTTCGCGCACCCGACGATGGGCTACCCGGTCGTGCAGGCGCTGATTGCGCGCGGCGTCATCGGCGACTTCCGTGCGCCCGATGTGCTGCGCTTCGGCTTCACGCCGCTGTACCTGCGCTTCGTCGATGCCTGGGACGCGGCCGAGCACCTGCGGCAGGTGCTCGACTCCGGCGAATGGCAGCGCCCGGAGTTCAACCGGCGCAACGCCGTCACCTGAAGGAGCGCGCCATGTCCGGTTGCCCGATGCACGGAGACGTGCAGCACCACGACGCCCAGCTCGATTTCAGCGAGGAGATGAGCTACGGCGACTACCTGCACCTGGACGCCGTGCTCGGTGCCCAGCACCCGCTGAGCCCCGACCCGAACGAGATGCTGTTCATCGTGCAGCACCAGACCAGCGAACTGTGGATGAAGCTGATGCTGCACGAGCTGCACGGCGCCATCGGCCACATTGCGACCGACGAGCTCGCGCCGGCCTTCAAGGAGCTGGCGCGCGTCTCGAAGATCATGGAGCAGCTGGTGCACGCCTGGGACGTGCTGGCGACGATGACGCCGCCGGAGTACAGCGCGATCCGGCCCTACCTCGCGAAAAGCAGTGGCTTCCAGAGCTGGCAGTACCGCTGCATCGAGTTCAGCCTGGGCAACAAGAACGCCGCGATGCTCAAGCCGCATGCGCACCGGCCGGAGCTGCTGGCGAAGGTGGAGGCGGCCTGGCGCGCGCCTTCGCTGTACGACGAGTCGCTGCGGCTGCTGTCACGGCGCGGCCTGCCGGTACCGGCCTCGCATCTCGAACGCGACTGGACGCAGCCCTATCCGGAGAGCGACGGCGTCGAGGCCGCCTGGCTGCAGGTCTACCGCGCACCGCGCGAGCACTGGGACCTGTACCAGCTCGGCGAGGAACTCACCGACCTCGAAGACGCCTTCCGCCTCTGGCGCTTCCGCCACGTGACCACGGTGGAGCGCGTGATCGGCTTCAAGCGCGGCACCGGCGGCACCAGTGGTGTCGGCTACCTGAGGAAGATGCTGGACACCGTCCTGTTCCCCGAGATCTGGAAGCTCAGAACGGACCTCTGACTCGTCACATCAGAGAGTCGATCGCCCGCTCGAAGTTGGCGACCGTGCGGTCGACGTTCTTCAGCTTGTCGATGCCGAACAGGCCGACGCGGAACGTCCGGAAGTCCGGGCCTTCGTCCAGCGCCAGCGGCACGCCGGCGGCGATCTGGACGCCGGCCTCGGCGAAGGCCTTGGTGTTCTGCCAGTCGGCGTGGTCGGTGAAGCTGACGATCACGCAGGGCGCCTGGAAGCCCGGCGCGGCGAGGCTGGGCACGCCTTCTTCCTCCAGCAGCCCGCGCACGCGGCGGCCGATCTCCTGCTGCGCCGCCTTGGCCTGCTCGAAGCCGAAGGCCTTGGTCTCGAACATCGCGTCGCGCAGCTTCACGAGGCTGTCGGTGGGCATGGTCGCGTGGTAGGCGGCGATGCCCTTCTCGTGCGACTCCATGATCTGCAGCCACTTCTTCAGGTCGAGCGCGAAGCTGCTGCTCGTGGTGCCGTCGATGCGCTCGCGCGCGGTGGCCGAGAGCATCACCAGGCCCGCGCAGGGCGAGCTGCTCCAGCCCTTCTGCGGCGCCGAGACCAGCACGTCGACACCCGTGGCCATCATGTCGACCCACATCGCGCCGGAGGCGATGCAGTCCAGCACGAACAGGCCACCGTGCTCGTGCACCGCGTCGGCCACGGCGCGCAGGTAGTCGTCGGGCAGGATCATGCCGGCCGAGGTCTCCACGTGCGGCGCGAAGACGAGGTCGGGCTTGCTGGCGCGGATCGCGGCGACCACGTCGCCGATCGGCGCCGGCGCGTACGGCGCCTTCGGCGTGTTCGAGGTCGGCCGCGCCTTCATCACCTCGACGCCGGCGGCGACGCCGGACATCTCGAAGATCTGGCTCCAGCGGTAGCTGAACCAGCCGTTGCGGATCACCAGCGCGCGCTTGCCGGTGCCGAACTGGCGCACCACGGCTTCCATGCCGAAGCTGCCGCTGCCGGGCACGACGATGGCCGAGCGTGCGTGGTAGACCTCCTTGAGCGTCGCGGAGATGTCCTGCATCACGCGCTGGAAGCGCGCCGAGAGGTGGTTCAGCGCGCGGTCGGTGTAGACCACCGAGTACTCCAGCAGGCCATCGGGGTCGACATCGGGCAGCAGGCCGGGCATGGTGTCTCCAGTGCGGTGTTCGTTCGGGGCAGGACCCGGCAGCTTAGCGCACGGCGCCCGCGCCGGCCGTGAAGGGATGACGCCGTCCATAGGTGGTGCACCGCATATACCTCCCCGGGGAATTGGGCCCGCTCCTAGAATGCCCGGCTTGCCCCGGAGCGCCCACATGGACACCCGTACCTCCCCGATCCGCCTGCGCATCACCCAGTTGCGCGAGGTGCTGCACAAGGCCGGTGTGCACGCACTGCTGGTGCCCTCCAGCGACCCGCACATCAGCGAGTACCTGCCCGAGCGCTGGCAGGGCCGGCAGTGGCTGTCGGGCTTCACCGGCTCGATGGGCACGCTGGTGGTGGCGATCGACCGCGCCGTGATCTTCGCCGACAGCCGCTACTGGGTGCAGGCCGAGGCCGAACTTGCCGGCACCGGCATCGAGCTGGAGAAGATCCCCACCGGCAACAGCACCGCGCACATCGAGTGGCTGGCAGCGAACTCGCCGCGCGGCTCGGTCGTCGCGGTCGATGGCCAGGTGCTGGGCCTGGGCGCCGCGATGGCGCTGCAACGCGCGCTCGCCGCCGCCGGCGTGACGCTGCGCACCGACATCGACCTGCTCGACGCCATCTGGCCCGACCGCCCCGCGCTGCCCTCCGCGCCCATCTACGAGCACCTCGCGCCGCAGGCCGCCGTCTCGCGCGAGAACAAGCTGGCCTCGCTGCGCGCCGCGATGGCGCGGCTGGGCGCCACGCACCACTTCGTGTCCACCGTCGACGACCTGGCCTGGATCACCAACCTGCGCGGCAGCGACGTCGAATACAACCCGGTCTTCCTCGGCCACCTGCTGCTCACGCTGACCGGCGGCACGCTCTTCGTCGGCGAAGGCAAGGTGGCACCCGAACTCGCCGCGCGCCTGGCCGCCAGCGGCCTGCAGGTGGCGCCGTACGCGCAGGCCGGCGCGGCGCTCGGCCGCCTGGGCGCGGGCGACACGCTGCTGGTGGACCCGCGCCGCATCACGCATGGCCTGCGCGAGCAGGTGGGCTCGGGCTGCCGCGTCGTCGAGGCCATCAACCCGAGCACGCTGAGCAAGAGCCGCAAGACCCCGGACGAAGCCGCCTTCGTGCGCGAGACCATGGTCGAGGACGGCGTCGCGATGTGCGAGTTCTATGCGTGGTTCGAGGCCGCGATGGCGCGCGGCGAGCGCATCACCGAACTCACCATCGACGAGAAGCTCACCGCCTGCCGCGCGAAGCGGCCGGGCTACGTGGGCCTGAGCTTTTCCACCATCGCCGGCTTCAATGCCAACGGCGCGATGCCGCACTACCGCGCCACCGAGGAATCGCACGCGGTGGTGGCCGGCGACGGGCTGCTCCTGATCGACAGCGGCGGCCAGTACCTGGGCGGCACGACCGACATCACGCGCGTGTGGCCCATCGGCCGCATCACGGCCGAGATGAAGCGCGACTTCACGCTCGTGCTGAAGGGCACGATGAGCCTGTCGCGCACACGCTTCCCGCGCGGCACGCTGAGTCCGGCGCTGGACGCCATTGCGCGGATGCCGATGTGGGCCGAGGGCATCGACTACGGCCACGGCACCGGCCACGGCGTGGGCTACTTCCTCAACGTACACGAAGGCCCGCAGACCATCGGCCGCTCGCTCACCGAGCCGCAGATGGCGATGGAGCCGGGCATGATCACCAGCATCGAGCCCGGCATCTACCGCAACGGCCGCTGGGGCGTGCGCATCGAGAACCTCGTGCTCGCGGTGCCGGCCGCGCCGCCCGAGGGCGAGGCCTTCGCCAGCTTCCTCGAGTTCGAGACGCTGACGCTGTGCCCGATCGACATCCGCTGCATCGAGCCTGCGCTGCTGCGCCCCGACGAGATCGCGTGGCTGAACGACTACCACGCGACGGTGCGCGAGCGCCTCGCGCCGCGCCTGGCGGGCGACGCGCTCGCCTGGCTGATGACGCGCACGGAGCCGCTGGCCTGAGCGGCAAGGCGAAGCGGCCCGCGCTGGGCGTCGACCTCGGCGGCACCAAGATCGAGGCGGCGCTGCTCGACGAAGCCGGCGCGGTGGCCTGGCGCCGCCGCGTGCCCACGCCGGCCGGCGACTACGAGGCCACGCTGCGCAGCGTGGCCGATCTGGTGGCCGCCGCGCGCGAGGCGGCCGGCGGCCGCACGAGCATCGGCTTCGCCACGCCCGGCATGCCCGGTGAGCCCGGCTTGGGCGGCCTGATGAAGAACTGCAACTCCACCTGCCTCAACGGCCGGCCGCTGCAGCGCGACCTGCAAGCCGCGCTCGGCCAGCGCGTGGCGCTGACGAACGACGCGAACTGCCTGGCGCTCTCGGAAGCGACCGATGGCGCGGGCGCCGGCGCGGCGGTGGTGTTCGCGGTGATCCTGGGCACCGGCGTCGGCGGCGGCATTGCGGTGCACGGCCGCGTGCTCGAAGGCGCCAACGGCCTGGCCGGCGAATGGGGCCACAACCCGCTGCCCTGGGCCGATGCGCAAAGCGACGCGGCCTGGCCCTGCTACTGCGGCCGCAGCGGCTGCGTCGAGACGCTGCTGTGTGGCCCCGGCCTCGCGCGCGAGCACGGCCAGCGCCACGGCGGCGCGCTCGACGCGAAGGCCATCGCACAGGCGGCGCTCGCGGGCGATGCCGCCTGCCGGGCGACGCTCGCACGCCATGCCGAGCGGCTGGGGCGTGCGCTGGCCGGCGTGCTCAACCTGCTCGACCCCGAGGTGATCGTGCTCGGCGGCGGCCTGTCGCTGATGCCGCACCTGTACCTCGAGCTGCCGGCCATCGTGCAGCGATGGGTCTTCGCCACCGGCGAGCGCGAGCCGCTGCGCACGCGCATCGTGCCGGCTCTGCATGGCGACAGCTCCGGCGTGCGCGGCGCGGCCTGGCTGGGCCGCGCACTCGCGGGCTGAGCGAACTCAGCGCCGCTGCGCTTCCACCAGCGCGAAGAGCCGGGCGCAGCGCATCCAGGCCAGCACCGCCACCAGCGCCTGGCCCAGCAGCAGTGCGAGCACGAAGCTCAGCAGGTCGACCGGCGCCACGTACAGGCGCGCGAAGCCCAGCAAGGCCGCGAGCAGCAGCCCGGCCGCCGTGACGAGCGCGTACAGCACGAGGCCCCGTGGCCGGCGCAGCAGGCGCTTCGTGCCGCGCCACCAGGCCGCGACCACCGAACGCCGGCGCGGCTCCAGCACCAGCTGCGCGCGCGCCGCATCGACCGTGGCATGCGCCAGCAGCAGCAGCAGCGCCGAGACCGCCAGCGCGCCGCGGCCCAGCCAGCGTGCGTCGGACTGCAGGATCATCGTCTGCGCCTGCTCGCCCGCGGCGTGGTTCAGCGCGCCACCGATGCCCAGGGCGATGCCCAGCGGCAGCAGCGCCCACAGCCACAGGCGCGCCATGCGGCCGTACTCGCGCAGCGCGCCCTGCAGCAGCTCGGCGAAGCCGGGCACCGGCGCCGCCGCCGGCGCGCGCGCCGCCGTCATCGCCAGGCCCGAGAGCACCGGCAGCAGCAGCACGAAGACGATGAGGCCGCCCAGCGCCGAGGCCGGCGTGTAGTGCGCGTCGGGCAGCGTCATCAGCGTGTCGACCAGCGCCGCGGCGTCCAGTGGTGCGAGCAGCTGCGTGCGCAGCAGCGAGTGATCCAGCAGCCGCGACAGCGTGGCCCACAGCGGCAGCACCGCCAGCACGAGCGGCAGCGCCATCGCCAGCAGCCACAGCAGCAGCAGCCGCCATTGCAGCGCGCGCCGCGCCGACGCGGTAAAGACGGCGCTCACAGCGAAGCCACCAGCGCCATCAGCGCCTGGAGCAGCCCGGCGCCATCGCTGGCCAGGCGGCGCGAAGCGGCGCGCTCGGGCTCAATGCTGCGGCTGTTGTCGGCACGGTGTGCGTCCAGGTAGTGCAGGCGTTCGGGGTCCAGTTCGGCAGAGACGGCCTTGGCCGGCTTCACCCAGACGAAGCGCTTCCAGCGCTCGCCGTCGTCCCAGCGCACGGTCTCGCTGCTGCCGTCGGCGAACTTCACCAGCACCTGCTGCGGCACCGGCGCGCCATGGCGCCGCAGCGTGAGCGTGCTGCGCCAGGGGAAGGGGCCGGCCACCTCGGCCTTGGCGCCGGGATGCTCGCGCTCCCAGTCCTCGCGCCTGCGGTCGACCAGGCGGTCGCGTTCCTTCTCGGTGAACTCCTCGCGCCGGCCGGCGCCCAGGCTGCTGCGTTCGGGCAGCAGCTCGTCGCTGGTGAAGCTCTCGATGCGGTCGTCGATGCGGCTGGCGGCATAGACATGGCGGGCGAAGGCCTCGTCCACCACCGCCGGCTGGCCCGACACCTCGGCCAGCACGTCGCGGAAGTCGGCGATGCTCGGGTGGCGGAACTTCCAGCGCGCGTAGTAGGCGGCGAAGGCCTTCTCCATCGTCGCGCGTCCCAGCCGCTCCTCGAGGTCGCGCATCGCGGTGGCGGTGCGCATGTACACCGTGGCGTAGCTGGCGGTGTCCAGGCGGTCCCACGAGTTGCGGCCCAGGCCGTCGACCGGATCGGCCAGACCGGCCGGGAAGCGCTCCAGATCGAAGACCGGGAGCGAGAGCCCCAGGCCCAGGCGCTTCATCAGCGGCGTCGCCAGCGCCAGCACCTGGCCGCGCGCGCGCAGCATGCGGTGGTCCCAGTATTCGTTGAGCCCCTCGTCGAGCATCGGCTCCTCGAATTCGTTGGAACCCAGGATGCCGTAGAAGTAGCCGTGCCCGAATTCGTGGATGGTGACGAAGTCGATCGCGAAGGCGCCCAGGGTGCCGTCGGAGGCGTCCTGCACCGCATCGGCGGTGAAGAACGTGGGGTACTCCATGCCGCCGGCCTCGGCGGCGTTGAAGGGCGGGATCACCGCCGTCACGGTGCGGTAGGGATAGGGCCCGAGCGTGCTTGAGAACCAGGTCAGCGAGTCCTGCGTGGCCTTCAGCACGCGCGGCGCGATGGCGGCGTACTCGGGCGGGAACAGCACCTTGAGCTTCACCGGCGGGCTGCCCGGGAAGCTCCAGCTGCCTTCCAGCGGCGGCGCGGTACGGCTGTCGGCGGTCCAGGCGAAGTCGTGCACGTCGTCCTGCACGAAACGGTGCACCGTGCGGCCGTCCTTGGTCACCGGCGGCTCGGGCTGCTCGCCGGTGGCGCCGACGACCCAGCCCTGCGGCACGTCGATCGTCACGTCGTAGCGGCCGTAGTCGGCGTAGAACTCGCTGTGCAGGTGCATCTCGTGCACGTTCCAGCGCGGCTCGGTGGCGCCGCGCTCGCCGGGCAGCTCCAGCACGCCGATCTTGGGGAACCACTGCGCCACGAGGTGGAAGGTCTCGAAGTGGCCGGTGCGCGCCAGCACGCGCGGCAGCTGGTCGAGGAAGTCAATGTCCAGCGTGGTGCTGGCGCCGGGCGCCACCGGCTGCGGCAGGTCCAGGCGCACCACGGTGCGGTCGGTGGCCGGGCCGCCGTCGGGGTGCACGAAGTGCCAGCTCACGTCGGCGCCCTGCTGTTGCACCTTCTTCAGCTGCATCCAGCCCCAGTCGCCGTCCTTGATCGGCACGTCGCTGCGGAACTCGAAGCCGAGCTGCCGGCGCTCGGTCATGAAGGTGCTGCCCTCGCCCTCGAAGGCGTTGAGGTACAGGTGCAGGTAGACCGCGCGCACCTCGCGCGCGCTGCGGTTGCGCCAGCTGAGCTGCTGGCGCCCTTCGACGGTGTGCGCCTTCGGATCGAGCCTGGCGTGGATGCGGTAGGCGACGACCTGGTCCGAAAGCGTCTGCTCGCTGCCCTGGCGCGCGCCGCCCCAGGCCTGCGCGTCGCTCGGCACGCGCACGGCGCCGGCATGGGCATCGGCCAGCGGGATGCCGTCGGGCGATGGCGGCACGGCCGCAGGAGCACTGGCTGCCGAAGCGGCGGCGGCGGTCGGGGCCTGCGGGGCCGGCTTGCAGCCGGCCAGCACCAGCGCATACAGCATCGCGAGGGCGATCACCCCCATCTTGCGTCGGTGGCAAGTCATGTCGGCGAGACGGAATAATCCATGGGCAACCATGTTAATCAAGGGCATGATGCGCCTCGGGGGCGAGTTTTCCTGCGTCTCCCGGTAAGGTCGGAGCCGTCTCGGCCCCAAGAACCTGAAAGAGCCCGTTCGCACCCGGAAGTCAGAGAGGGACGCTGCATGTCGCCCAGGAGGCCCGATCGCCGCGGGTCAAACGCCAACGCCGTCGAGAGGGACCGTCGCCTGCCCGCCAGCGCCGCAGGCCCGCGCCGGTTCTGGCGCGGCCTGCTCGGACTTCTGCGCCGGCCGCTGGGCTTCATGCGCGGCGACGGCCATTGGCGCTTCGGCTTCGTCGAGCGCCGCCGCGCGCCGCCCGACGCACTGCAGGCCGCCGAGTTCCGCCAGGAGCTGCGCACGCGCATGCTGGCCTACCCGGCCGATGACGCCGCCCACATGCTGCGCCACCTGGTGCAGCTGCACGACGAGCTCACGCGCAGCGGCTGGTCCGGCGTCGAGCGGCTGCCGGCCTCGGTGCGCAGCCGGGCGATGTTCCAGGCGCAGATGCTGGAGCGCGATGGCCACTCGCCGGTGCTGACGCGCTTCATCGAACGCCTGCGCGCGATGCAGCCGGCCTCGGAGGGCCTCGCGGCTTCGCCGACAGCCGCATCCGCCACCGCCGCCGCCGCCGCGACCGCGCCCACCCGGGCCCGGCGCGACCAGCGCAGGTTCGACGACACCGCCAGCGAACTCGAGGTCTCCGAAGGCAGCCACGAGGACTTCGAAGCCACCTCGCGCAGCTGGTTCGCGACGCTCGGCCCGCCCGAGCCGCCTGAAGCCGCGGGTGCTGCCGAGTCGCCGCCCGCGCGCCCCAACCCACCCTGATGTTTTGCCGCCGGCGCCATGCCGCCCGGTTCAATGCTGGACGACTCATCCAATATCCTGGATACTGCATCCAGTATGAAGGATGAAGCATCGACCGACCTGAGCGCCTCGATCGCCGCCCGCGTGCGCGCGCTGCGCCAGGCGCAGGAGCTGTCGCTGGAGGCCCTGGCGGCGCGCAGCGGCGTCAGCCGCTCGATGATCTCGCTCATCGAGCGTGGCCAGGGTAGCGCCACGGCCGTGGTGCTGGAGCGGCTGGCCACCGGCTTGGGCGTGCCGCTGGCCTCGCTGTTCGACCGCCCGCAGGCCCGGGAGCGTGCCTCGCCGGTGGCACGTGCGGCCGAGCAGCCGGTGTGGCGCGACCCGCAGTCGGGCTACCTGCGCCGCAACGTCTCGCCCGCGGGCGCCGGCTCGCCGATCCGCATCGTCGAGGTCTCGTTCCCGCCGCGTTCGCGCGTGGCCTACGAGACCGGCGAGCGCGAGCAGCCGGTGCACCAGCAGGTGTGGGTGCTCGAAGGCGAGATCGACGTGCGCGTGGGCGACGAGCAGCACCGCCTGTCCGCTGGCGACTGCCTGGCGATGCGGCTGGACCGCCCGACCATGTTCCACAACCCCGGCCCGGCGACGGCCCGCTATGCGGTGGTCATCGTCGGCGGCGCGGGATGACGAGAAGCCAGCCCCCGATGAACGACCCCGCCATCCAGATCCGCCGCCTCGACCGCGTGAGCGAGGAACAGCGGCGCCAGCTCGCCGCCGTGACGGCCGACTGCATCGAAGGCGGCGCCTCGATCGGCTTCATGCTGCCGCTCGCACCCGCCGGCATCGACGCCTTCTGGCAGCGCGTGGCCGCCGGCGTCACGGCCGGCGAGCGCGCCCTGCTGGTGGCCGAGGACGAGGCCGGCATCTGCGGCACCGTGCAGCTGGTGCTGGCGATGCCGGACAACCAGCCGCACCGCGCCGACCTGGCGAAGATGCTGGTGCACCGCCGTGCGCGCCGCCGCGGCCTGGGCGAGGCGCTGATGCGCGCGGCCGAGCAGCTCGGCCGCGAATGCGGCCGGCAGCTGCTGGTGCTGGACACCGTGACCGGTGGCGACGCCGAGCGCCTCTACGCCCGCCTGGGCTGGACGCGCTGCGGCGAGATCCCGCGCTTCGCGCTCTTCCCCGACGGCCGCTTCTGCGGCACCACGGTGTTCTGGCGCGAACTCGGAAGCTGAAGGGCCGGGGCCGCGCTCAGCCCTTCCCGTGTTTCGCGATCAGGTCCTTCGCGGCCTGCAGCAGCTTCTTGCCGTCGAAGCCGCGCTTGTTCATGTCGGCCACCCACTCGTCGTCGACCGGGGCCGAGAGCTTGATGAAGTCCTGCGTCTCGGCCGCGGTGAAGGTGTGGATGGTGTTGTTGCGGTCGGTCGCGCTCTTGCGGCCGATCACGTCGTTGCCCTGCTGCGTCTTGCCCAGCCAGGCGCTGGTGGCCAGGCCCGAGTTGGCGTCGATCACCTTCTTCAGGTCGGGCGCCAGGCTGTCGTACTTGGCCTTGTTCATCGCCATCACGAAGGTCGTCGTGTAGAGCGCGGGGCTGCCGGCGGGGAATTCGCTGTGGAACTTGGTCAGCTCGTGCACCTTCACCGAGGGCACGACCTCCCAGGGAATGACGCAGGCCTCGATCGTGCCCTTGCTCAGCGCATCGGGAATCTGCGGCAGCGGCATGCCCACCGGAATGGCGCCCAGCGAGCCCAGCATCTTGGTGACCTGGCGCGTGGGGCCGCGCACCTTCAGGCCCTTCAGGTCGGCCGCCTTGGTGACGAGCTTGTTGGCGCAATGGAACATGCCCGGCCCGTGCACGTGCAGCGCGATGACGTGGGTCTCCTTGAACTCGTCGGGGCAGTGCGTCTGCACGTACTCCCAATAGGCCTTGGAGGTGGCCTCGGCGTTGTTCATCATGAACGGCAGCTCGAAGGCCTCGATGCGCGGGAAGCGGCCCGCGGTGTTGCCCGGCAGCGTCCACACCACGTCGACCACGCCGTCGCGCGCCTGGTCGTACAGCTGCACCGGCGTGCCGCCCAGCTGCATGGCCGGATAGCCCTCGAACTTGATGCGACCGCCGCTGTCCTTCTCGACCTTCTCCATCCAGGGCTTGTGCATCGTGAGCCACACGTTGCTCAGCGGCGCCATGAAGGTGTGGAACTTCAGCGTCACCGCCTGCTGCGCGAGGCCCGCCAGGTGCGGCGCGCCCAGCGCGGCGGCGGCAGCGCCCTGCACGAAGTGTCGGCGTCTCATCGAAGGTGCTCCAGCGTCCGGGTTCGGGATGGGCAATGCTGGCCGCAGCCGGCGGGGCGACGCTTCGCGGTTTACCCTGATCGAAGCGGTCCACAATGGCGCCGTGTTCCGTACGTTGCGCAGCCGTTACCTTGCCCTCAGCCTGGCGACGCTCGTCGCGATGCTGGCGCTGCTGATGTGGAATGCGCAGCGGCTGATGGAGCAGTCTCTGGCCGAGCACCTCGACGAGGAGGTGCAGGTCTTCGGCCCGCTGCTGCAGACGGCCCTGGTGCCGCTGATGGTGGCGCGCGACTACGCGACGATCTCCGACGTGCTGGAGCAGAACACGCGCAGCACGAGCCTGGGCTTCATCGAGGTGACCGACGCCCGCGGCCAGCGCGTGGCGCATGCGGGCGACGTCGGGCTGCCCGCGCTGCGCGTGGCCGAGCTGCCCCTCGCGATGGCCGGGCAGCCGGTAGGCCGGCTGCGCTTCGGCATCCGCACCGATTCGCTGGACCACGCGCGCATGCGGCTGCAGCGCGACAGCCTGGCCATCGGCGCGGTGGTGACGCTGGCCGGCGTGCTGCTGCTGGCCGGCGGCATGACCTGGCTGTCGCGCGGCTTTGCGGGCCTGTCGCAGGCCAGCCGCCGCGTGGCCGCGGGCGACATGTCGGTGCGCCTGCCGGCCAGCCCGGTGCGCGAGCTCGACGACGTGGCCGGCGCCTTCAACCGCATGGCGCAGGCGGTGCAGTCGCAGCTGGATGCGCTGCGCGACCAGGAGCAGTCGCTGCGCAGCGTGCTGGACACGCTGTCCGAGGGCTTCATGATCGTCGACCGCGAAGACCGCGTGCTCGAGGTCAACGAGCCCTTCCTGCGCCTCAACGGCATGGCGCGACCCACGGGGCCGGTGGCGCACGCCACGCTGGCCGCGGGCACCGTGCTGCTGAACGAAGACGGCTCGCCCTGCCGGCCCGACGAGCGCCCCTCGCACCGCGCGCTGGCCAGCGGCCGGCCGCAGCGCGACATCGTCTTCCAGGTGCTGCGCGCCGACGGCACGCGCAGCTGGGCCAGCGTCAACGCCACGCCGCTGCGGCGCGCCGGCAGCGACGAGCCCTGGGCCGCGCTGGTGGCGGTGAGCGACATCACGCGCCACGTGGAGGACGAGCGCGCGCTGCGCAGCGTCAACGAGCGGCTGGAAAAGCGCGTGCACGAGCGCACCGCCGAACTCGAGCGCGCGCGCGACGAAGCCGAGCAGGCCAGCCGCGCCAAGAGCGAGTTCCTCTCGCGCATGAGCCACGAGCTGCGCACGCCGCTCAACGCGATCCTGGGCTTCGCGCAACTGCTCGCGCTGGGCGAAGGCCGGCTGGCCGCCGGCGACCTGGAGCGCGTGCACCAGATCGAGACCGCCGGCTGGCACCTGCTGGCGCTGATCAACGACGTGCTGGACCTCTCGCGCATCGAGGCCGGCGCGATGACGAGTTCGGCCGAACCGGTGGAACTGGCCGCGCTGGCGGCCGATGCCGCGGCCCTGGTGCAGGGGGCGGCGGCCGCGCGCGAGGTGGCGCTGCAGCTGCCGCCCGCCGCGCCGCCCGGCGCCTGGGTCAGCGCCGACCGCGTGCGCCTGAAGCAGGTGCTGGTGAACCTGCTGGGCAATGCGGTGAAGTACAACCGCCGCGGCGGCCGCGTGACGGTGTCGATCGGCCCGGAAGCCGCGGGCCGGCGCACGATCGAGGTGACCGACACCGGCCGCGGTTTCGAGCCCGAGCAGCTGGCGCGCCTGTACCAGCCCTTCACGCGCTTCGAGCGCGAGGGCGAGGCCACCGAGGGCACCGGCATCGGCCTGGTCATCACGCTGCGGCTGGTGCAGCTGATGGGGGGCCGGCTGAGCGAAAGCTCGACGCCGGGCGTGGGTTCCTGCTTCGTCGTCGAGCTGCCGGCGGCTGTGGCGCCGGCGCAGGGGCCCGCACCGGCGGCGCTGGTGCCGGCTCCGGGTGCCGCGCCGCTGCGGCGCGCGCCGCACCGCATCCTGTACGTCGAAGACAACCCCTCCAACGTCGAGCTGCTGCGCCAGGTGCTCGGCCGCCGCGCGGGCTGCGAATTGCTCGTCGAGACCGACGGCCTCGCGGGCCTGGCGCGTGCGCGCGAAGGCCGCTTCGATCTCGCCATCATCGACATCGACCTGCCCGGCATCGACGGCATCGAACTCGCGCGCCGCCTGAAGGCCGACGCGGCGACGCGCACGCTGCCGCTGATGGCGCTGAGCGCCAACGCGCTGCCGGCCGACGTGCGGCGCGCGCTGTCGGCCGGCTTCGAACGCTACCTGACCAAGCCGCTGGACGTGCTGCGAATCGACGACGAGATCGACCGGCTGCTCGCTGGCGGACTGGCTGGAGGGGTGGCGCGGTGAGCTTGCGGCTGACGCGCCGCCGGGCCGCCAGCGCCGTGGCGGGCTCGCTGCTCGCGCTGCGCACGGCGGCCGCGCCGGCGCCGCTGCGCATCGCGCTGGCGCCCTTCCTCTCCCCGGCGGCGCTGATGGCCGCCTTCCGGCCCTTGCGCGAGCACCTGGAGCGGCGGCTCGGCCGCCCCGTGGAGATGCTCAGCGCCAAGGACTTCCGGACACTGATGGACGACGCGCGGCGCGGCGAGTTCGACATCGTGCAGCTGCCCGCGCACCTGGCGCGACTGGCGATGATGGACTGGCGCTTCGAGCAGGTGGCGGCTCCTGTCGAGCGCGGCACGGTGCTCGTGCTGGTGCGCGGCGCCGGCCCGGTGCGCGCGCCGGCCGATCTGCGCGGCCGCAGCGTGGGCATGCTCGACGCGCTGTCGCTCACCGCCACGCTGGGCCGCCACTGGCTGGCCGAGCAGGGCCTGGCCGACAGCGTGGGCGTGACCGCCCTGCCCTCGGTCAACAGCGGCTTCTATGCCCTGGAGCGAGACGAGGTGGCCGCCGTGGTCGCGGCCGACACGCAACTGCTGACGCTGCCGGCCACCACGCCGCGCGGCGAGCGCGTGCTGGCGCGGCTGAGCGACATCCCCGTGCCGTTGTTCGTGGCCGCGCCGCGGCTGCCGGCGGCCGAACTGGCCGCGGTGCGCGAGGCCATGTTCGCCTTCGAGCCGGACCCTTCGCGCCCCGGCACGGCCGCCAATTCGCGGCTGCGGCTGCTGGAGCCGGCGCGGCTGTCGGCGCTGGATCCGCTGGCAGCCATCGCACGCCAGGCGCTCGCGGCGCCGCGCTAGCCAGCCGCGAAGCACCCACCGGCGCAGGGGCTCTTGCCGCAGCGCTCCGGCGAGGCTAGAGTGATATCACTTTGGCATCAGACCCGGAGACCGACATGGCCCCGAACCGCAGCAGCCCGTCCATCGTGCAGGAACTGCACAAGCCCTCGCTGCCCGGCGTGCCGATGGTGCTGCTGGCGCTGGCCAGCTGGGCGGTGGCGGCGTGGGCGCTGTGGCGCATCGCCGCGCACGCCGAGGTCGCGGCGGCCTGGTGGCTGCCGGTGGCGGCGGTGGGCGTGTTCATCGTCACCGGCCTGTACATGCTGCAGCCCAACGAGTCGGCTATCCTCACCTTCTTCGGGCGCTATGTCGGCACCGACCGCAGCGCCGGGCTGCGCTGGGCCAGCCCCTTCTACGTCAAGCGCAAGCTCTCGCTGCGCGCGCGCAACTTCAACGCGCCGACGCTGAAGGTCAACGACCAGCGCGGCAACCCGATCGAGATCAGCGCGGCCATCGTCTGGGCGGTGCAGGACACGGCACAGGCGGTGTTCGAGGTCGATGACTTCGAGCGTTATGTGCAGGTGCAGGCCGAGGCCGCGCTGCGCCACCTGGCCTCGCAGTATCCCTACGACGAGGGCGAGGCCGAACCCGGCAGCCAGGCGGCCACCACGCTGCGCGGCGGGTTGGACGAGGTGAGCGAGTCGCTGCGGCGGGAACTGCAGGCCCGCTTCGCGAAGGCCGGCGTGACCGTGCTCGACGCGCGGCTCACGCACCTGGCCTACGCGGCCGAGATCGCGCAGGTGATGCTGCGGCGGCAGCAGGCGGAGGCGATCATCGCGGCGCGCAACAAGATCGTGCAGGGCGCGGTGAGCATGGTGGAGGCTGCGCTCAAGGGCTTGTCCGAGCGATCGATCGTCGAGTTGGACGACGAGCGAAAGGCGGCGATGGTGAGCAACCTGCTGGTGGTGCTGTGCTCGGACCGGGACACGCAGCCGGTGGTGAATGCAGGCACTCTCTACAACTGAGCGCGCCGGTCAGTCGCCATGGCCAGTCCTGGCAAGAAGGCGTTTCCGTTGAGGATCGATCCGGATCTGTGGGCGGCGGTGGAGCGCTTGGCCGCGCAGGAGTTGAGGAGCGTCAACGCTCAGGTTGAGTTTCTCTTGCGCGAGGCGCTGGCCAAGCGTGGGATTCGCTTGAAGGCACCTGCTGGTAGGTCCGCTCCGCGGGAGGATTGAGGTTTGATGAGAGGCCGGGTCTCGCCCCGGCGGGCGAGTTCCTTTCTTTGCTGGTGCAAAGAAAGGAACCAAAGAAAGCACCTCGAACACAGCGTTGGTGCCCGCTGTCATCGGTCGCTGCGCTCCGATGATTGGCAGGCGAAGGCTCGCGCTGAGCGCTCGACAGATGCGGTCGATCACCGCGGAGACTGATCAACCCGCTGCGCGTCCAACACCCGGGCCGAGTTGGACGCGCGCGGGCTGAGTTGCCAAGGCGGTGAACGACCGCACAAAAGGCATGCATGCCGGGATCGGAGCGAAGCGACCGATCCCAGCGAGCACCACCGCTGTATTCGAGGTGCTTTCTTTGCCTACTTTCTTTGCACCAGCAAAGAAAGTAGGTCGCCCGCCGGGGCGAGTCCCGGCCTGCCCGCGCGCAGCCGCGCCAATGACTACCCAATGAACTTCACCAACCAAAGACTGACCGGCGGAAAGAACAACAACAACAGAGTCCGCAAGGTATCCGACAACAAGAACGGCACCACCCCCCGATAAGACTCCGCAATCGGAATATCCCTTGCCATGCTGTTGACCACATAAACATTCAAACCAACCGGCGGCGCCAACATCCCAAAGCCCACGGTCATGAGCACCATGATCCCAAACCAGATCGCCACACTCTCCTTCGGCATCCCGAAGTCCAACCCCATGATCATCGGGAAGAAGATCGGAATCGTCAGCAGGATCATGCTGAGCTCGTCCATCACGCTGCCCAGCAGGACGTAGAACAGCATGATCGCGCCCACCACCATCACCGGCGGCAGCCCCCAGCCCTGCACCACGCCGGCGAGCTGACCCGGCACCTGCGTCAAGGCCAGCGCCGCGTTCATCAAGTCGGCACCGAGGAAGATCAGGAAGATCATCGCCGAGGACTCGGCCGTGCTGAGGAAGCAGGTCTTGAACTTGGGCCAGTCGATCTCGCGCTTGAGCAGCGCCGCGATGAAGGTGGCCGCCGCGCCCACCGCCGCGCCTTCGGTCGGCGTGAACAGGCCGCCGTAGATGCCGCCGAAGACGATCAGGAAGACGATCGCGATCGGCGCGATGCCCGACAGCGCACGCGCCGTCAGCCGCGGCGCCTGCTCGTGCTCCGGCGCCTGGCCCGGCACCAGGCGCACGTAGATCGAGATCGCGATCATGTAGCCCAGCATCGCGATGACGCCCGGCACCATCGCCGCGGCGAAGAGCTTGGCGATGTTCTGCTCGGTGAGGATCGCGTAGATCACCAGCGGCACGCTGGGCGGAATCAGGATGCCCAGCGTGCCGCCCGCGGCCAGCGTGCCGGTGCTCAGCCGGCCCGAGTAGCCATGCGCGCGCATCTCGGGCAGCGCCACCTGCGTGATCGTCGCCGCGGTTGCCACGCTGCTGCCGCAGATGGCGCCAAAGGCCGCGCAGGCCATCACCGCGCCCATCGCCAGGCCGCCCTTGAAGCGGCCCATCACCGCGGCGGCGAACTGGAAGAGTGCGCGCGAGATGCCGCCCTGGGTGGCGAAGTTGCCCATCAGGATGAAGAGCGGGATCACGCTGAGGTCGTAGCTCGCAAAGCGAGCGAAGGCCTGCGTGTTGAGAAAACTCGCCAGCGGCAGCCAGCCGGCCTGCAGCACGTAGCCGACGACGCCGGCGGCGAACATCGAGATCGCGATCGGCGTGCGCGCCGCCATCAGCACCAGCATGACGGCGAAGATCAGCAAGGTCAGCGAGATGGGGCTCATGCCGCGCTCCCGCCGGCCATCGGCCGCTCGAAGACCTCGAAGCCGTGCACGGCCTGCACGAGGCCGATCAGCGCGGCCAGCGCCAGCGGCGGCACCATGCCGGCGTAGACGATCCACTCCGGGAAGCCGAGCATCATCGAGCCGGCCTTGGAGTTCCAGGCGTTCAGGCCGCCGATCGCGCTGCGCCAGGTCATGAGCGCCATCGCGAGGCCCAGCAGCAGCGCGCCGAAGCGGTCCAGCGCCGCCTGCACACGCTCGCTGGCGCGGGCGGTGAAGAAGTCGACCATGATGTTGCCGCGCTTGACCTGGCACCAGGGCATGAAGAGGGCGATGGCGGCGCCGGCGGCCGAACCCGAAAGCTCGAAGTCGCCGACGATGGTCCAGCCGATCGTGTTGCGGCCGAGCAGGCTGGCGCAGGTCATCAGCGTGATCAGCGTCAGCAGCACGCCGGCCAGCACGGCGCAGGCCTTGGCCAGCGTGGTCAGGAGCGAGATCAAGGGGCTGCCTCCGTCACGTCAATACTGCGTGGGCGGCAGGCGTGCCTGCAGGCCGTCGAGTTCGGGCTTCAGCGCGATCTGGCACGCCAGGCGGCTGCCCGGCTCGCGCGGGTGCGCGGCCATGTCGAGCATCGCCTCCTCGTCGTCGCTCGTCGGCGGCAGCTTCGCGCGCCAGGCCTCGTCGACGATCACGTGGCAGGTGGCGCAGGTGCAGCAGCCGCCGCAGTCGGCCGCGATGCCGTCGACGCTGCCGGCCAGCGCGGCCTTCATCAGGCTCTGGCCGGGCTTGCCCTCGATGTCGTAGGCGCGGCCGTCGGCCTCGACGAGGTGGATGCGGATCTTCATGTTCTCGGTGCGTTCCCTCAACTGCGCCCGAAGTACTCGCGGCGCTCCCAGGCGGCCTTGTCCTCGGCCGATGCGTGGCGCGCCAGCTCCTGGCGGCGCACGGTGTCGTACAGCAGCGCCATCGGCGCGCCCAGCCCTTCGCGCAGCACGGCATCGGCCGCCAGGGCGTCGAGCGCCTCCGGCAGGCTGGCCGGCAAACTGCGCTGACCGGCGGCGTAGGGCCGCTCGCTGGCCGGTGGTGCCGGCAGGCGGCGGCGCAGGCCGTCCAGGCCGGCGAACACCTGCGCGGCGATCGTCAGGTAGGGGTTGGCCGCGGGCTCGCCGATGCGGTTCTCGATGCGCGTGCCGTCGTCGCCCGCGCCGCCGATCACGCGCAGCATCGCGCCGCGGTTGTCGCGCGCCCACACCACCGATTGCGGCGCCATCACGCTGCCGCGGAAGCGCGCATAGGCGGGGATCGCCGGCGCGCAGATCGCGGCCAGCCCCGGCGCATGCGCCAGCAGCCCGGCGAGCCAGTGGGCGCCGGCGCTCGAAAGCGCGTGCCGTGCATCCTGAACATCAGCCACCGGCTCGGCCGCCGGCATCGCATTGCGCCCATCGCCATCGACCAGCGACTGGTGCAGGTGCCAGCCGCTGGCCACCGAGCCCGGCAGCGGCGGCAGGCAGGCGAAGCTCGCGTGCCACCCCGCGCGCCGCAGCGCCTGGCGCGTGGCGTTGCGGAACAGCGCCATCTGGTCGGCGGCGATCAGTGCGTCGGTGGGCGCGAACACGGCCTCGACCTGGCTCGGGCCGAGTTCGATCTCCAGGCTGCGCAGCGGCAGCCCGAGCGCCAGTGCAGTGCGGCGCACGATCGCCAGCGGCTCGGCGACGAGATCGGCATGCGCCTCGCCCAGCAGCGTGTAGCCCGGGTGCGAGTGGCGCACGCGCGGCGGCTCGGGTGGCCAGGCGCCGGCCTCGGCGCCGGTGGCCGCGAGCGCATCGTCGTCGATGCGGTGGACGTGGAACTCCACCTCCAGCCCGCAGCGCAGGCCGAAGCCTTCGCGCGCCAGCTCGGCCAGCGCGCGCTGCAGCACGCGGCGCGGGTCCAGCTGGACCGGGCTGCCGTCGGGCCAGAAGGTCTCGGCGCGCAGCCAGGCGGTCTTCTCGGCCCAGGGCAGCCACTGCAGGCTCGAAGGATCGGGCAGCAGCAACAGGTTGTTGGCCGAGCCGAAACCCGGCAAGCCGGCGAGTGCACCCGGCTCGAACACCTTGAAGGCCGTGCGGTCCGAGGCGTCCTTCAGCAGCACGGTGCTGACCATGCCGATGCCGTCGCTCAGCGCGGCCTCGGCGGCCGGGCCGGGCAGCACCAGCGTCTTGCCGCGGAACTGGCCGTGCAGGTCGCACCAGGCGATGCGCAGCTGCTCGGTGCCTTCGTCGCGCAGCCGCTCGAGCAGCGCCTGGCAGGCGCTCTCGCGTGCCGCGTCGTGCAGGCCGGCGCGCTCGGCCAGCGTCATCGGGCGGCCGGCGCGGCCGCGCCCTGCAGCCAGGGCGCGCCAGCGCGCTTGGCCGCCGCGGCTTCCTGCCAGAAGGCCTGCCAGCGGGCGGCCGGCGCGATGCAGTCGATGGTGTCAGGGCCCTGCGGCGCCGCGGCGTCGTGCTGCGCCAGCGGCATCGGCGGCTGGCCGCCTTCGGCCACGGTCTCGATCGCCTTCATCAGCGCGCGCCGGTAGGCCATGATGACCTTGTCGCTGCTGCCCAGGTGCTCGCGCGTGCGGTCCTGGATCGGCCCCATGCTCTCCACCGCCCACTGGTCGTGCAGGTTGATGTCGGCCTCGCCCATGCCCAGGTAGGTGCGCGTGCGCTGCTCGGCGGGATCGAAGTTCCAGTCGTCGTGCCGGCCGTGCTTCGGGATGTAGTCGGGCAGCGTCATGTGCGCCAGGCGCTGCTGGCGCATGGTCTCGCGGTCCAGCGGCTCGGCGAAGCTGGTGAAGAAGCTCCACCAGTAGGTGTTCTGGTCGTCCACCGGCACGTGCATCTGCGTGATCGTCATCGTCTCCGACAGCGGGATCACGAAGGTGTGCGGGAAGAGGGCGTTGGTCACGCGCACATGCGTGAGGCTGTCGCTGATGAGGCGCAGCGTGGTGAGGCGGGTGTGGCCCGGCGCAAGCTCCTCGTGGCGGATCTCGGGGCTGTGGAACTCGCGCAGCACGCGCGTCATCGGCCAGCGCTGGCCGTCGATCTCGCCCTGGCTGGCAGCGCGGAACTGGCGGCCGTAGGTCTCCGACAGGTCCTCGTCGTTGAGGAAGCGGTGCAGGAACGAGGCGTGCACCGGGTCCATGCCGACCTCGAAGGCCTGCAGCCAGTTGCAGCGCCACAGGCCCTTGAACGAGAAGGCGTGGCTCGCGGGCGCGAGCAATGCGTCGAAGGCCGGAAGCTCGGGTGGCGTGCTGCCCTCGGGGCCGAGGTATCCGAAGATGGCGCCGGCCTGCACGCGCAACGGGTAGCTGCGCTGGCGCACGCGCTGGCCCAAGGTCGATCCCATCGGTTCGCCGGGCGTCTCCAGGCAGCGGCCGTCGGCGGCGAACTTCCAGCCGTGGAAGGGGCAGCGGATGCCGTCGCCTTCGTGGCGCGCGAACTTCAGGTCGGCGCCGCGGTGCGGGCAGTCGCGGTCCAGCAGGCCGAAGCTGCCGTCGGCGTTGCGGAACAGCACGAGGTCCTGACCCAGCAGGCGCACGGCCTTCAGCGGGCGCTCGGCCATTCGCGGGTCGAGCTTCGGATCGAACTCGTCCAGCAGCGCCACCGGCTGCCAGTACCGGCGCAACAGCTCGCCGCAAGGGGTGCCCGGGCCGATGCGGGTGATGAGCTCGTTGTGCGCGGCTTGCATGGTGCAAGGCAGTCTAGGGGCGGCCCCGGGGGCCGACAAGCTGCGGCTTGCCCGCGGTGCTCAGGTCGTGCGTCAGCCGGTCTCCGGGCCGGCCTCGACGCGCGACACGGCGGCAGCGCGCAGGTCCAGCACCGCGGTGTGCGCGGCCTTGTCGTGCAGGCCCTGGCGGTTCGGGTCCCACAGGATCTGCAGGAAGCCCAGGCCGCCGGTGGCCAGGCCGGCCGCATAACCGCCGTAGCGCTTCAGGCAGCGCATCACCGTCATCGGCTTGCCGGTGAGTTCGACCACGCGCAGCCGGAGCAGCTTCTTGCCGACGGTCTGCCCGCCCCACCAGGCCGGCAGCAGCGAGAAGTAGACGATGCCCCAGCCCAGGCCGGCGCCGATGTCGTCGAGGAACTCCATCAGCCGGTCCTTCAGGCGGAGCTTCTTCGGCTTGCGGGCCTCGGCCAGCTCGGCTTCCAGCTCCGCCACGCGGTGCTGAAGGTCCACCGCGGGCGACGAGGCCGCCGAAGCGCCGGCTGCGGCGGCTGCGGCGGCCGATGCGGCCTGCTCCAGCACCTGCACCGCCACGCCGCCGGCCGAAGCGGGCAGATCCACGCCGCGCAGCGCCTGGGCGGCCTCGGCCAGCTCGGCCGCTTCCTCGGCCTTGGCAGCCGCGGCCGCCGCCTCCGGATGGCGCCAGGCCTCGAAGCGCTGCTGCGCCTCCTGCAGCGCCAGCAGCAGCACCAGCGCAGCGCCCACCCAGCCCACGACCACGCGGCGCGAGGCGGGCACGGCACGTTGGCGCTGGCGCAGCTGCAGCAGCACCAGGCCCAGGCCCAGCCAGAGCCAGGCGCCGCTGGCGCCGGACAGCAGCGCCACCACCAGCAGGTCCACGCCCATCGCCCAGGCCCGCCGCACCGGCGTGGCCAGCGGCGCGCCGACCAGCGCGGGCGCCACGTTCAGCGGCTCGGGCGTGATCCAGCGCCGCGAGTCCTTCACGGCCTCAGGCAGCGCGCGCTGCAGGGCGTCCTTCATTCGCCGCTGCCGCCGCCGCAACCGCCGCCGCTGCAGCCGCTGCCGTCACTACCGGCACCGGCATCGCTGTTGCTGCCGTCGCTGCCGTGGCCGTCGCCGAAGCCCTCGGTGCTGCCGTCGAAGGAGCCGTCGGCGAAGTCGCCGCCGCAGTAGATCGCGGTGGCGCGATCGGCACCCAGCGCCGCGGGCGACCTGCAGTCGGTGACGTAGCAGAAGCCGCCGGGTATCGACAGCTTCGCGTCGATGGCGAACAGCAGCGGCAGGCGCGTCGGCTGCTTCGGGTTGATGTGCTCCTCGCGGCAGGCGAACCAGAAGCAGCGACGCAGGCCCGCGTTGGCCGTGCGCGCGCCGCCGGCCAGCGCCACCGCCGGCGTGTGGTGCAGGAAGCGGCCGAAGGCGCGGCCGCAGAAGGCCTGGTAGTGCTTCGTGTAGAGGATGAACTCGTGCCAGAGGTCGTCCACCACCTGCGAAGGCATCGACACCTGCCGGCGCCCGCTCTTCAGGTGCGTGAGGAAGAACTGGCGCAGCGCGTGCGCCACCAGCTGGCAGTCCTTCTGGCTCAGGCCGGGGTGGTGCTTGCGCAGCCGATCGAACAGGCCCTTGGGCAGCTCGAAGCCGCGGATGTGCGCCTCGCGCCGCAGCGCCACCTGCCGCTGCCACAGCGCCAGCGCGAAGAGGGCCGCGGCGGCGAAGGCGAACCAGGCGAACATGGGCCCTACAGCAGAACGATGTCGTACTGCTCCGGGTTCATCGTCGGCTCCGCGCTCAGCGAGATCGGCTTGCCGATGAACTCCGACAGGCCCGCCAGGTGCACGCTCTCCTCGTCGAGCAGCATCTCCACCACCGCCGCGCTGGCCACGACGCGGAACTCCTTCGGGTTGAACTGCCGCGCCTCGCGCAGGATCTCGCGCAGGATGTCGTAGCAGACGCTGCGCGCCGTCTTCACCTGGCCGCGGCCCTCGCAGGTGGGGCAGGGTTCGCACAGCATGTGCGCCAGGCTCTCGCGCGTGCGCTTGCGCGTCATCTCCACCAGGCCTAGCTGCGTGAAGCCGCTCACCGTGGTGCGCGTGCGGTCGCGCGCGAGCTGCTTGCGCAGCTCGGCCAGCACGGCCTGCTGGTGGTCCTCGCGGCCCATGTCGATGAAGTCGGCGATGATGATGCCGCCCAGGTTGCGCAGCCGCAGCTGGCGCGCTATCGATCCGGCAGCCTCGAGGTTGGTCCGGAAGATCGTGTCCTCGAAGTTGCGTGCGCCGACGAAGCCGCCGGTGTTGACGTCGATCGTCGTCAGCGCCTCGGTCTGGTCGACGATCAGGTAGCCGCCGCTCTTGAGCTCCACGCGCCGCGCCAGCGCGCGCACGATCTCCTCCTCGATGCCGAAGAGATCGAAGATCGGCCGCTCGCCCTTGTAGTGCTCCAGCTTGGCCACCGCGCCGGGCATGTAGGTGTCGCCGAAGGCGTGCAGCGCGTCGCACTGCAGCTTGCTGTCGATGCGGATGGTCTGCGTCGACTCGTTGGCCAAGTCGCGCAGCACCCGCTCGGCCAGGCTCAGGTCCTGGTGCAGCAGGCTGCCGGCCGGGCGCTGCAGCGCACGCTCGCGGATCAGCGCCCAGGCGCGGCGCAGGTAGGCGATGTCCTCGGCCAGTTCGGCATCCGAGGCCTCTTCGGCGTTCGTGCGCAGGATGAAGCCGCCGCCCGGCGGGTTGCCGTCGGGCCCGGGCTTCTCGGCCAGCGTCGTCACACGCATGCGCAGCTGCTCGCGCAGCTCGTGCGAGCCGATCTTCTGGCTGATGCCGATGTGGTTGTCGTGCGGCAGGAAGACCAGCATGCGGCCGGCGATGGAGACCTGCGTCGACAGCCGCGCGCCCTTGGTGCCGATGGCGTCCTTGATGACCTGCACCGTGAGCGTCTGGCCTTCGAAGACCTGGCGCTCGATCGGCAGCGGCGGCGCGTCGCCGCGTGCACCGCCGGCGCCGGCGGCATGGCCGTTGCCGCCGGCGCCGCCCGCGCGCCCACCGGCGCCGGGTGGGTGCAGGTCGGCCACGTGCAGGAAGGCGGCGCGGTCCAGACCGATGTCGACGAAGGCGCTCTGCATGCCGGGCAGCACGCGCACGACCTTGCCGAGGTAGACGTTGCCGACCAGGCCGCGCTCGAGCGTGCGCTCGATGTGCAGTTCCTGCACCGCGCCGTTCTCGACCACGGCCACGCGCGTCTCCTGCGGGGCCCAGTTGATGAGGATGTCCTGGCTCGCCATGGAGGCGCAGTCTATGTGAGCCGCCGCGGCGGCCGGGGCCGGGTTTACAGCGCCAGCCGCACCCGCGCCCGCGCCAGCAGCTCGCGCGTCTCGAAGAGGGGCAGGCCCATGATGCCGCTGTAGCTGCCCTCGATGTGCTGCACCCAGGCCGCGATGCCGCTCTGGATCGCGTAGGCGCCGGCCTTGCCCATCGGCTCGCCGCTGTCGACGTACTGCCGGATCGTCGTCTCCGACAGATCGACGAAGCGCACGCGCGAGACGCTCACCGCCAGCAGCGTCTGGTTGCCGTGCGTCACGGCCACCGCGGACAAGACCCGGTGCGTGCGGCCCGACAGCGCGCGCAGCATCTCGGCCGCGTGCTCGCCGTCGGCCGGCTTGCCGAGTATGCGGCGGCCGATCGCGACCGTGGTGTCGGCGCAGAGGATGGGCGCGGCCGGCAGGCGGCGCTTGTCCAGGCGCTGGCGAGAGGCTGCTGCCTTCAGCAGCGTCACGCGGCGGACGTAGGCCTCGGGCGTCTCGCCGCTGCGCTCTTCCTCCAGCTTCTCGACGTTCTCGCGCCCGTCGGCCAGCAGCGGCCGGTGCGGCACGCCGAGCTGGTCCAGAAGCTGCGCGCGGCGCGGGCTCTGCGAGGCGAGGTAGATGAAGGCGTGGGGAGCGGCCATGCGGGTGATTGTGACCCGGCCGGCGCCGCTCACTCGCGGTGGTAGGGGTGGCCTTCGAGCAGCGAGGCCGCGCGGTACAGCGCCTCGGCCAGCAGCACGCGCGCAAAGGCGTGCGGCAGCGTCAGGTCCGACAGGCGCAGCGTCTCGTCGGCCGTGGCCTTCACTTCGGGCGCCAGGCCGTCGGGGCCGCCGATGACCAGCGCCACGTCGCGCCCGTCGCCGCGCCAGGCCTTCACGCGCGCGGCCAGCTGCGCGGTGGTGGCACGGGTGCCGTGCTCGTCGAGCAGCACGCGGCGTGTGCCCTTCGGGATGGCGGCCTCGATGCGCGCGGCCTCCGCCGCCATGCACTGCGCGGCGCTGCGGCCGCCCTGGCGGGGCTCGGTCTTCAACGCCTTCAGCTCCAGCCGCATCTCCGGCGGGAAGCGCTTGGCGAAGTCGGCCCAGGCCTCGTCGGCCCAGCCCGGCTGGCGCTGGCCGACGGCGACGACCAGCAGCTTCACCGCGTCAGCGCGGGCCCGGGCGAGCGCTCTTGCGCGCCGGCGCCTTCTTCGCGGCCGGCGCCTTGGCGCCAGGCTTCCGCGGGACAGCCCTCTTCACGGCGGCCTTCTTCGCCGGAGGCCTGGCCGGTTTCGCAGCCGGCTTCGCGGCCACCTTCTTCGCCGACGCAGGCCTCTTCGCCGCCGCCTTCTTCGTCGGCGCCGACTCGGGCTCGGACGCCTTGGGCAGCGAGGTGCGCCCGTCGCCCATCTTCATCTTCACCGCCTTGCCGCCCCAGATCTCCTCGAGGTGGTAGTAGTCGCGGATGGCCGGCTGCATGATGTGGGCGACGGCGGCGCCGCAGTCGACGATGATCCACTCGCCGTTGTCCTCGCCCTCGGTGCTCATCACCTGCATGCCGCGGCTTTTCACGGCGTCCCTCACGCTGGCGGCCAGCGCTTTGGTCTGCCGGTTGCTGGTGCCCGAGGCGATGATCACGCGCTCGAACATCGACGACAGGTGCTCGGTGTTGAACACGGCGATGTTCTGCGCCTTCACGTCTTCCAGGCCATCGACGATGGCGCGCTGCAGCTTGCGGATGTCCAGGTTCAGCTCCCTTCGGATGAGCACGTGGCCTTGTACAGCCCGTGGATTTCAATATAGCGCGCGACCTGCGGCGGCACCAGTTTCGAGATGTCCTGCCCGCCGGCAGTGCGTTCGCGGATCTCGGTGGCGGAGACGTCCAGCAGCGGCAGCGGCACCACCGCGTGCGGGTGCCGCGCCACCTCGGCATCGGCTGCCGGCCGCTCGCCGGGCCGGTTGGCGACCGCCAGCGTCACCAGCCCGAGCAGCTCGCGCCACTCGCGCCAGGTGTGCAGCCCGGCGTACTGGTCGGCGCCGATCAGCAGCAGCCATTCGCTGCCCGGCTCGCGCGCGGCCAGCTCGCGCACGGTGTCGATCGTGTAGCTCGGGCCGCTGCGCTCCAGCTCGATGCGGTCCAGCACGAAGCGCGGTTCGCCTTCGATCGCCAGGCGCAGCATCGCCTCGCGGTGCAGGGCCGGCGTCATCGTGCGCGCCTTCTGCCAGGGCTGGCCGGCAGGGATCCAGCGCAACTCGTCCAGGGCCAGTGCGGCGAGCGCCGAGCGGGCCAGCGCCAGGTGCGCCTCGTGCACGGGGTCGAAGCTGCCTCCGAAGAGGCCGACCCGGCGCTTCACGGCAGGCTACTCATTCAGCCAGTCGCGCGGCCGCAGGAAGTCGGTGTACAGCTGCGCCTCGGGTGAGCCGGTTTCGGGCTGCCAGGCATAGCGCCACTTCACGATGGGCGGCATGCTCATCAGGATGCTCTCGGTGCGGCCGCCGCCGTGCAGGCCGAAGTGCGTGCCGCGGTCCCATACGAGGTTGAATTCGACATAGCGGCCGCGCCGGTAGGCCTGGAAATCGCGCTCGCGCTCGCCGTAGGCGATGCTGCGGCGGCGCTGCGCGATCGGCAGGTAGGCCGGCACGAAGGCGTCGCCCACCGCGCGCATCATGCCGAAGCCCTCGTCGAAGCCGCCTTCGTTGAAATCGTCGAAGAACACGCCGCCCACGCCGCGCGGCTCGTTGCGGTGCTTGAGGAAGAAGTACTCGTCGCACCAGGCCTTGAAGCGCGGGTACTTGTCGGCGCCGAAGGGCGCCAGCGCGTGCGCGCAGGTGCGGTGGAAGTGGATCGCGTCGTCCTCGAAGCCGTAGTAGGGCGTGAGGTCCATGCCGCCGCCGAACCAGCTCACCGCCGGCTTGCCCTCGGGGAAGGCCGCCAGCAGCCGCACGTTCATGTGCACCGTGGGCACGTAGGGGTTGCGCGGGTGCATCACGAGGCTCACGCCCAGCGCCTCGAAGGGCGCGCCGGCCAGTTCGCCCCGGTGCTGCGTGGCCGAAGGCGGCAGCGAGGCGCCCTTCACGTGGCTGAAGTTGCAGCCGCCGCGCTCCAGCAGGTTGCCTTCTTCCACCAGCTGCGAAAGGCCGTCGCCTTCGAGCTTGCCGCCGGCCGGCCGCTGCCAGCCGTCGCGGATGAAGGCCTTGCCGTCCTCGGCCTGGAAGGCCGAGACGATGCGGTCCTGCAGGTCGAGCAGGTACTCACGCACGCGGGCGGTGTCGATCGTCATCGCGGGTATCCGTTCAGTGCTTGATCGCGCGGTGGCCGATGTCGTTGCGCCATTGGGCGCCGTCGAACTTCACCTGCTGCACGGCGGCCAGTGCACGCTGCTGCGCCAGCCGCACGGAGTCGCCGAGCGCGGTGACGCACAACACGCGGCCGCCGCTGGTGAGCAGGCGGCCGTCGTTCAGCTGCGTGCCGGCGTGGAAGACGTGCAGGTCGGGCGCGGCGGCGGGCAGGCTCTGGATCGCATCACCCTTGCGCGGCGCCTGCGGATAGCCCTGCGCCGCCATCACCACGCCCAGCGCGATGCGGCGGTCCCATTGCGCCTCGGCCTGATCCAGCGTGCCATCGGCGGCGTGCACCAGCAGCTCGAAGAGGTCGCTCTTCAGGCGCATCAGGATCACCTGCGCCTCGGGGTCGCCCAGCCGGCAGTTGAACTCCACCGTGCGCGGCTGGCCCTGGGCGTCGATCATCAGCCCGGCGTAGAGGAAGCCGGTATAGGGCGTGCCGTCCTTGGCCATGCCGGCGATCGTCGGGTGGATGATCTCCTGCATCACCCGTGCATGCACGTTGGGCGTTACCACGGGGGCCGGCGAATAGGCACCCATGCCGCCGGTGTTGGGGCCGGTGTCGCCTTCGCCGATGCGCTTGTGGTCCTGGCTGGTGGCCAGCGTCAGCACGTTCTTGCCGTCGCACACGACGATGAAGCTCGCTTCCTCGCCGGCCATGAACTCCTCGATGACGACGCGCGCGCCTTCGGCGTTGTGCGCCACGCCCAGCGTGTTGGCGCCCAGCATGTCGTCGATCGCGGCATGCGCTTCTTCCAGCGTCATCGCCACCACCACGCCCTTGCCGGCGGCCAGGCCATCGGCCTTCACGACGATGGGCGCGCCATGCTTGTCGACATGGGCGTGGGCCTCGGCCGCATCGGTGAAGCTGGCGTAGAGCGCGGTGGGGATGCCGTGGCGCTGCATGAATGCCTTGGCGTGGGCCTTGGAGCTTTCCAGCATCGCCGCGGCCTTGGTCGGGCCGAAGATGCGCAGCCCGCGCGCGCGGAAGAGATCCACCACGCCGGCGGCCAGCGGCGCCTCGGGGCCGACGACGGTGAGCGCCACCTTCTCGGCGGCGGCGAAGTCGGCCAGTTCCTCGGGCGCGCTGAGCGGCACGTTCTTCAGCGAAGGCTCGGCCGCGGTGCCGCCGTTGCCAGGCGCCACGAACACGGTCTGCACGCGCTCGCTCTGCGCCAGCTTCCAGGCCAGCGCATGCTCGCGCCCGCCGCCGCCGATGACCAGCACCTTCATGACGCGGCGCTCACTCGCCGATCAGCGCGTTGTGGAACACGTCCTGCACATCGTCGAGGTCCTCGATGATGTCCAGCAGCTTCTGCATCTTCTGGGCGTCCTCGCCGGCCAGCTCGATCGGGTTCTCGGCGCGCCAGGTCACCTCGGCGATCTCGGGCTTCAGGCCCGCGGCTTCCAGCGCCGTCTTCACGGCCTCGAAGGCGGCCGGCGGCGTGAGCACCTCGATGGAGCCGTCGTCGCCCGTCACCACGTCGTCGGCGCCGGATTCCAGCGCGGCCTCCATGACCTTGTCCTCGCTCGTGCCGGGCGCGAAGACGAGCTGGCCGCAGTGCTTGAACTGGAAGGCCACGCTGCCCTCGGTGCCCAGGTTGCCGCCATGCTTGCTGAAGGCGTGGCGGACCTCGGCGACGGTGCGCACGCGGTTGTCGGTCATGCAGTCGACGATGATCGCCGCGCCGCCGATGCCGTAGCCCTCGTAGCGGATCTCCTCGTAGTTCACGCCTTCGAGGTTGCCGGTGGCCTTGTCGATGTTGCGCTTGACGGTGTCGGCCGGCAGGTTCACCGCCTTGGCCTTGTCGATCGCCAGCCGCAGGCGCGGGTTGGCGGAAGGGTCGCCGCCGCCCTGCCGGGCCGCGACCATGATCTCGCGGATCACGCGCGTCCAGGCCTTGCCGCGCTTTTCATCCTGCCGGCCCTTGCGGTGCTGGATGTTGGCCCACTTGGAATGACCAGCCATGAGGTCTGCAGTGCTCGGAATGGGGAATCCGGCATTTTAGCCGCCGGCCCCCTGGCGCCGGGCGCTTTCAGAACCGCCGGCCGAGCATCAGGCTGAAGACGTCGGGATCGGCCCTGACGTCGATGCGGCGCGGCACCTCGCCCAGGCCGGGCGTGAGCGTGGTGATCGTCGCCGTCGTGCGGATGCCGTAGCGCGACCAGGCTAGGTCGGCCACCCAGCCCGGCGCCAGCGGCCATTCGGCACCCAGCTTGAACACCGGGCCCCACGAGGCCTTCAGCGTCGAGCGGCTGGATTCGCCGCCGAAGGCGGCCGTGTACGCCGGCGTGATGCGGCGCTGCGTGTAGAAGGTGTAGTTGGCGCCCGCGGCGGCGTACAGGTTCAGCGGGCCGAGCGCGCCGAGTTCGGCCTGAGCCAGCACCGCCGGAAACCAGGCCCGCGCGCTGCCCACTTCGCCCAGCGCCGCGGCGGCGCCGGCACCGTCGAAGCGCACCACCGGCGGCGTGCCGGCCTGCGCCAGCAGCGACCAGCGCCCGGCGATGGGCAGCGTGTAGGTGATCGCCAGCGTGCGGCCGTCGCGCACCGAGGCCTCGATGCCCGGCGGCGTGGTGCCGGGCGCGCCCTGAAGCTCGCCGGAGCGGGTGTTGAAGGCGATCGCGGCGTAGCCGAGCTTGAGCGTCGGCGCAGGCTCGGCGGCGGTGGCGGGCAGCAGCAGCGCGGCCGTCGGCAGGCCGGCGATGAAGGCCGGCAGGCGGCGAGAGAAGAGGCGGTTCGGCATCGGAAGGTCCCGTGTTGAATGAGGACCGGCATCGTTGCGGCGCGCGGCCCGGGCGTCGCGGGACCGATGTCCCCGCGGGCGCCGCCCGGCGCCGCGCGGGCACCGGACGCGGGACTTCCAGCCCGAGACGGCACAGCCGCCGATCGCAAGACTGGCGGCCATCGTCAAAAACCGCATCCGCCATGCCGCACACCATGCCACTCGAAGCCGACTACGCCTTCATCCGCGACCCCGCCCGCCGCCGCCTTGCGCTGCACGCCTTCACGCCCAAGCAGGCCACGCCGGCCTTGCCGCCGCTGCCCGCCGCGCCGGCGTTCGTGCAGCACCAGCGCATCCGCTTCTGGGACTTCCCGAGCTCGCCGTTCTGCATCAAGCTGCGCGCCATCCTGCGCTACAAGGGCCTGCGCTTCGAGGCGCTGGACCCGCTGCGCCCGCGCCACTGGCTGGAGCTGCAGCGGCGCGGCACCGGCAAGGTGCCGGCGGTGGACATCGACGGCCGCTTCGTCACCGACTCCACCGACATCGCCTGTGCGCTGGACGAGCTGTTCCCGCAGCGCCCGGTGCTGCCCAGCCATCCGCGCGCCGCGGCGCTGTCGCACGCCATCGAGGAGTGGTGCGACGAGTCGCTGTACTGGGTCGCGCTGCACTACCTGTGGCTGCACCCGGCCAGCCGGCGCCAGCCGCCGGCGCTGTTCGGCCTGGACCTGCTGGGCCGCATCGCCTACCGCGCCTACCTCTGGCGCATCCGGCTGCAGCTGCGCGGCCAGGGCACCGGCCGCAAGACGCCGGCGCACATCGAGGCCGACCTGCTGCGCCACCTGGAACATGCGAATGCGCTGCTGGCCGACGGGCCCTTCCTGTTCGGCGAGCAGCCCTGGCTGTGCGACTTCGCGCTCTTCGGCCAGCTCGCCTTCCTGCTGCGCGCCCACGCCAGCCGCGGCTTCGTCAAAGCGCACCCGCGGCTGCTCGACTTCGTCGAGCGCATGCGCGCGCTGGGAGCATCGGCATGAGCCCGCAGCTGCACGACGAGGCCGACATCGTCATCGTCGGCGGCGGCAGCGCCGGCTGCGTGCTGGCCGCGCGGCTGAGCGAAGACCCGGGCTGCCGGGTGCTGCTGCTGGAAGCCGGCGGCAGCGGCCGCGGCCCGCTGATCGACATCCCCGCCGCACTGGTGGCGATGCTGCCGACGCGGCTGAACAACTGGGCGCTGCAGACCGTGCCGCAGCGCGGCCTGAACGGCCGCCGCGGCTACCAGCCGCGCGGCCGCGCGCTGGGCGGCAGCTCGGCGATCAACGCGATGGTCTACATGCGCGGCCACCCGGCCGACTACGACGGCTGGGCCGCCGCCGGCAACCCCGGCTGGAGCTGGTCCGAGGTGCTGCCGGTGTTCAAGCGCGCCGAGCACAACGAGCAGTTCGACGACGAATGGCACGGCCGCGGCGGGCCGCTGAACGTGGCGCGGCTGCGCACCGACAACCCGTTCCACGCCCACTTCATGGCCGCCGCGCGCCAGGCCGGCTACCCGCTGAACCCGGACTTCAACGGCGCCGAGCAGGAAGGCCTGGGCCTGCACCAGGTGACGCAGAAGGACGGCCAGCGCCACAGCGCCTTCCGCGCCTACCTGGAGCCGGCGCTCGCGCGGCCCAACCTGCGCGTGCTGACCGGCGCGGCCGCGCAGCGCCTGCTGCTGGACGGCCGCCGCGCCACCGGCGTGCTGGCGCGGCGCGACGGGCGCCTGTTCAGCGTGAAGGCGCGGCGCGAGGTCATCGTCGCCGCCGGCGCCTTCCACTCGCCGCAGCTGCTGATGGTTTCCGGCATCGGCGATCCGCAGGCGCTGGCCGCGCGCGGCGTGGCGGTGCAGCACGCGCTGCCCGGCGTGGGCCGCAACCTGCACGACCACGTCGACTTCATCTTCGGCCACCGCGTGCGCAGCACCGACCTGATGGGCGTCTCGCTGCCCGGCAGCTGGCGGCTTCTGCGCGAGTGGCGGCGCTGGCGCGCGCAGCGCCGCGGCATGCTCGCGAGCAACTTCGCCGAGGCCGGCGGCTTCCTGCGCAAGAGCCCGGACTCGACGGCGCCGGACTTCCACCTGATGTTCGTCACCGCGATGGTCGACGACCATGCGCGCCGGCTGCACCTGGGCCATGGCTACTCCTGCCACACGGTGCTGCTGCGGCCGAAGAGCCGCGGCAGCGTGGCGCTGGCGGGCCCCTCGATGGACGACGCGCCGCTTATCGACCCGGCCTTCCTCGCCGAGCCCGCGGACCTGGAGGACATGGTGGCCGGCTTCAGGCTGACGCGCCACCTGCTGGCACAGCCCGCGCTGGCGCGGCACGCGGTGCGCGACCTGTTCACCGCCGGCGTGACGACCGACGACGAGATCCGCGCCGTGCTGCGCGAGCGATGCGACACCGTCTACCACCCGGTGGGCAGCTGCCGCATGGGGCCCGATGCGCTGGCGGTGGTCGACGCGCGGCTGCGCGTGCACGGCCTGGCCGGGCTGCGCGTGGCCGACGCCTCGGTGATGCCGGCCATCGTCGGCGGCAACACCAACGCGCCGACGATGATGATCGCCGAGCGCGCGGCGGACTTCGTGCGCGAGGACGGCCGGCGCTGAAGCCCGGCCGCGGCGCGGGCCCATGTGTTGCCCCGGCTTGCGCGCCCGGCCGCTTGGCGGTAAACCCGGCCCCTCGGCGCCGCGCGGTCTGGCGGCGCCGGGCACACAACAGCACAAGACCGAGGAGACGCCGATGACCCGAATCCGCACGATCGCAGCGGCCGCCGCCGCGTTCGCGAGCCTCGCCGCCGGCCCCGCCGGCGCGCAGCCCAACCTGGAAAAGCTCAAGCAGTTCAAGGTCGCCACCACCGACCTGAACATCCCCGTGGTGCCGCAGACCGGCCGGAACGCCGACGCGATCCGCGCGAACCTCAAGCGCATCAAGATGCCGCCGGGCTTCTCGATCGACCTGTACGCCGTGGTGCCCGACGCGCGCCACATGGCCGTGGCGCCCAGCACCAACATGCTGTTCGTCGGCACCCGCAAGACCACCGTGTGGGCCGTGACCGACCGCAACTCCGACGGCGTGGCCGACGAAGTGAAGTCCTTCGCGCCGAGCCTGAAGTTCAGCAACCCCAACGGCGTGTGCTGGACCAAGGATGGCTTCCTGATCGTGGCCGAGCACAACCGCGTGCTGAACTTCCCCGCCGCCGAGTTCTTCTACGAAGGCCCGGACGTGGCCGTGATCGAGGTGCTGGGCCAGGGCAAGCTGGTGCCGCCCGAGGAGGAGAGCTTCAACCATGGCGCGCGCACCTGCCGCGTCAGCGCCGACGGCAAGCTCTACATCACGCTGGGCCAGCCCTTCAACGTGCCGCCCAAGGACAAGGTGGCGATGTACGAGCAGATGGGCATCGGCGGCATGGTGCGCATGGACCCCTTCGACGGCAGCAAGCGCGAGGTGGTGGCGCGCGGCGTGCGCAACTCGGTGGGCATGGACATCAGCCCGAAGGACGGCACCGTCTGGTTCACCGACAACCAGACCGACGGCATGGGCGACGACACGCCGCCGGGCGAACTCAACCGCGTCACCAAGGCCGGCGGCGAGCACTTCGGCTACCCCTACATCCACGGCAACAACGTGACCATCGCCGGCACCGCCGCCGCGCCCGACCTGAAGGGCATGGCGCCGCCGGCGCAGTGGACGAAGCCGCAGATCGAGTTCCCGGCCCACCAGGCGCAGCTGGGCATGACCTTCTATGCCGGCAAGCAGTTCCCGGCGAAGTACCAGGGCGGCATCTTCGTGGCCGCGCACGGTTCCTGGAACCGTGCCAAGCCCAGCGGCGCGCTGATCAACTTCGTCTCGCTGAAGGCCGACGGCTCGGCCGACAGGTCCGAGGTCTTCGCCGAAGGCTGGCTCGACGACAACGGCATCTACCGCGGCCGGCCGGTCGACGTGGCGGTGGCCAAGGACGGCTCGCTGCTGATCAGCGACGACTTCGCCGGCGCGATCTACCGCGTGACCTACACGGCACCTTGAAGGCTGCCGCGCTGCCGCTGCTGGCCGCGGCATTCGCGGCCGCCCCGGCCTTGGCGCAGGACGCCGAGGCCGGGCGCGCGAAGGCGCAGCCCTGCGCCGTGTGCCACGGGCCGCTGGGCATCGCGGTGGCGCCCGACGCGCCCAACCTCGCCGGCCAGCCCGCCGCCTACCTGGCGGCGCAACTGCGCGCGTACCGCTCCGGCGCGCGCAAGCACGAGGTCATGTCGGTGATGGCCAAGCCCTTGAGCGACGACGACATCGCCAGGCTCGCGGCCTGGTTCGCGTCGATCAAGGTCGAGGCGCGCGAGCCCTGATCAGGGCCGGCCCCAGGTCTCCGGCGGCTGCGCGGCGTAGGCCGCCAGCGCCTCGATCACGACCTTGGCGCGCGCCGACAGGCGCGGCGCCGGCGGCGTCACGGCGAACAGCTCGAAGGGCACGCTGTGCCACTCGGGCAGCACCGGCACGAGGCGCCCGTCGTGCAGTTCGTCCTGCACCGCGAACAGCGGCACCACCGCGATGCCGGCGCCCAGCCGCGCCAGCTGCACCAGCACCTCGAAGCTGTTGACGCGCACGCGCTGCGGCGGCGGCGCCGCATCGCCGAGCAGCCACAGGCCGCGCGCACCCAGCTCGGTGTGGTCCAGCCCCACGTGGCGCGCCAGGTCGGCGGCCTGGCGCGGCACGCCGTGGCGCTCCAGGTACGCGGGGCTGGCGACCATGCGACCTTCCAGCGTCGCGATGCGGCGTGCGACGTGGCGCGAATCCGGCAGCGGCCCCACGCGCACCGCCACCTCGACGGCGCCGGACACCAGGTCCACCTTGCGCTCGTCCAGCACGAGGTCGAAACGCAGCGCCGGGTGCTCGGCCAGCAGCCGCGCCACCACCGGCGCCAGCAGCGCGGGGCCCAGCAGCGACTGCGGCGCGGTGATGCGCACCAGGCCGCTCGCGCCCTCGCCGTCGGCGCCGATGCGCTCGCAGGCCGCGTCCAGCTCGGCCAGCAGCTCGCCGCAGCGGGCGTGGAAGCGCTGACCGGCGTCCGACAGCGACATGCCGCGGGTCGTGCGGTGGATCAGCCGCACGTGCAGCTCGGCCTCCAGGCGCGAGATGCGGCGGCTGACCATCGATGGCGAGATGCCCAGCCGGCGCGCGGCCTCGGCGTAGCCGCCGCAATCGGCCACGGTGACGAAGGTCTGCAGCGCGGCGAGGTCGCGCGTCAAGTGCGCGCCTGCCCGAGGCCGTGCTCGCGCGCGGTGACGATGGCCATCGCGCGCGTGGCCACGCCCAGGCGGTCGAACAGCAGCGAGACCTGGTTGCGCACCGTCTTCTCCGACAGCCCCAGCACGGCGGCGATCTGCGCGTTGTCGCGCCCCTGCGCCAGCAGCTCCAGCAGCTCGCGATGGCGCGGCGTCAGCGCCGCCAGCGGGCCTTCGCCTTGCGCCGCGCCGGCCGCCGGCAGGAACTGCTCGATCGCGTCCTTCGCGCGCGCCCAGCCCGGCTCGTCTTCCAGCAGCAGGTGGTTGCGGCTGTCGATGGGCACCAGCGTCGCGCCCGGGATCTGCGTGGCCAGCAGCCGGCCTTCCTCGAAGGGCACGCGCACGTCGTCGCGGCTGTGCAGCACCAGGGTCGGGCAGCGCACGCGCGGCAGCAGCGCGGTGACGTCGATGGTGTTGAAGGCGCGCATGAAGCGCGCCGCGTTGGCCGGCGAGGTCGACACGCGCTCCAGCTCGTTGAACCACGCGTGCTGCTCCGGCGTGCCGCCGGGGATGAACTGCGTGGTGAAGAACTGGCGGAACGAGGGGTCCGAGCGGCCCCAGCCGAGTTCGGCCAGGCGGCACATCATCTCGGCTTCCTCGGCTTGCTGGCGCGTGGCGCTGCGCACCAGCCGCCCGCGCGCGTAGCCGCCCTGCAGCACCAGGTGCGTCACGCGCTCCGGGTGCTTCACGGCGTAGGCGATCGCGATCGACGCGCCCTGCGAGATGCCCAGCAGCGCGAAGCGCTCGCCGCCGGCCTCGTCGGCCACGGCCTCCAGGTCGCGCAGCCAGCTGTCGAAGCCCAGGTCGGGCACGTCCCAGTCCGACAGGCCGCAGCCGCGCTCGTCGTAGCGCAGCAGGCGGTGGCGCGATCCGAAGTGGCGCAGCACGTGGCGCCACACCGGGCTGTCGCCGTCGAACTCGAGGTGCGACAGCCAGGTCGCGGCCTTGATCACGGTCGGCCCCTGGCCGCTGGCGGCATAGGCCAGCCTCGTGCCGTCGTGGCTGCGCAGGAAGCGAATCTTCTGCATCGGCGGCTTGCCTCGAGCGAAGGGAGCGGCGATTGTCCCCCGCCCGGGCTCGAAGTGCAGCCACTGCAATTCTGTGATGCATCTGTTGCAGCGCCGCACGGCCGGGACCACGGTCCCGCCACCGGGCCGGCAGCCCGCGGCGGCCCCCCGCGCGCGGGACCGCGGTCACGCGACGGCGCCAGGACGCGCCGCCACAGTGCCGGGCATGAACTCCACGAACCCCCACGACCCCGACGACGGCGCCAGCGCCCGCCTGGCGGCCTGGCTGGCCGCCGGCGACGCCGACGCCTTCCGCGCGCTGCACCGCGCCACGCACCAGCGGCTGCTGCTGATCGCGATGGAAGTGCTGCCGCAGCGCGAGCGCGCGGAAGACGCGCTGCAGGAGGCCTACCTGAAGGCCTGGCGCCACGCGGCGAAGTTCGACCCCGCGCTGTCGCGGCCGATGACCTGGCTGATGCGCATCGTGCGCAACACGGCGATCGACCACTGGCGCGCGCGCCAGCACGAGCAGCAGCACCTGGTGCCCGAGCCCGACGACGCGGCCGAGGTGGTGGCCGACACGGCCGACACGCCCGAGCAGATCTGCATCCGCCGGCAGCTGCGGCGGCAGGTCGAGCGCGTGATGCCGGCGCTGCCGCGCGCCGAGCGCCACGCGCTGGCGCTGGTGATGCTGCAGGGCTGCACGCCGGCGGAAGCGGCGCGCGCCAGCGGCCTGCCGGGCGACCAGGGCCGGCTGCCGCTGCGCCGTGCGTTGACGGCGCTGCGCCGACAGCTCGCCGCCGGCGCCACGGCGCTCGCCGCATGATGCTGCGCGAAGCCCCGGAGCCCGGGGAGGTGGGCCGCGCGCACCGGCTGTTCCTGGGCGCGCTGGCCATCCTGTCGCCGCTGCCGGTGCTGCCGGTGCTGGGCCTGCCCTCCCCGTTCGATCCGCTGGCCGGCTGGCCGGTCCTGCACGCGCGCTGCGTCGCGGCGATGCTGCTGTCGCAGGCCGCGGCCGCCGCGCTCGCGCTGCGCGAGACCGACAGCGCCTGCCTGCGCATTCCCTTGTCGCAGGTGCTGGCGGCGGGGCTTGCCTGGCTCGCCGCGGCGGGGCTGGCGCCGTCGGCGCCCATGGCCCTCGCCGCGGCCGGCGGCGCCGCCGCGCTGCTGTGGCGAGACCGCTCGCTGCAGGCCTCGGCCGAACACCCGGACCGCGCGCTCGCGCTCGTGGCCCTGCTGCTGCTGTCGGCGGCCTCGGCGCTGGTGCTGGCGCCCTCGTGGGCGTCGCGGGCCTGGCCCTGGCCGCTGCACGCGCGGGCGGTGGCCGCCTACGCCGCGGCCTTCGCCGGCGCCGGCACCGCGGCCGCGCTGCTGGCGCTGGAGCGCCGCGGCGCCGCACGCCGGCCGTCGCTCATCGCGCTGGCCCTGCTGGGCGCCGCCACGGCGGTGGCCTCGCTGCCGCACGTGGCGCTGTTCGCGTCGCCCGCGGCGGCCGCGGCGTGGATCGGCGCCTTCGCCGGGCTGTGCGGGCTGGCGCTGTGGCGGCTGTCGGCCCGGCGCCATGCCTTGCAGGCGGTGCAGCACTGAAATGCAGCCGCCGCGGAGCGGCAGCCTCGTAGGTGACGGCATCCCTTCAACGTCACCCAAGAGGTCGATCCGATGCCCGCATCCATCCTGTCCCGCTGCGCTGCCCTGCTGGCGCTGTCCGCCGCCGCGCTCGCCCATGCCGAGCCCGTGGTCACCTACGACTTCGGCGCCAGCGGCTTCTTCGGCGGCGGCACGCTGGCCGGCAGCCTGAGCGCGACGCTGCAGCCCACGCCGGCCACCGCGCAGCCGCCCTTCGGTGCCGGCGGCGGCACCGCAGGCCTGGCGCAGGTCAGCGCCTTCGAAGCCCGCTTCAGCGGCAACTTCGCGCTGCCCGATGCCGTGTTCGACCTCGGCGAGCTGCTGTCGGTGCGCATCTTCGACATCGGCACCTTCGCCAGCACGCCGGCCAGCGCCTCGGCGCAGCCGGCGATCCTGGAGATCCGCGCCTTCGACGACGAGTCCGAGCTCGCGCTCACTTTCCTGTTCGCGGCATCGCAGGAGCTGCTGCAGGCCTTCCTGCCGCTGGCCGCGCCGGGCGCGGTCGCCGGCGTGCTGGTCAACCACACGCCCCAGGATGACGGCCGCCGCTTCACGACCGAGCGCTTCGCCGAATTGCGCGAGCAGGCCGATGGCGGCGGCAGCTTTCCGCCGCAGGCCGTGCCCGAGCCGGGCAGCGCCGCACTCAGCGCCGCCGCGCTGCTGTCTGCCCTGCTGCTGCGCCGGCGCAGGCCCTGAGCGCGCCAGCCTTTCGACGATTCCGGCTGCCCGCCGGCTCGGCTAAGGTCGGGGCTCGTGCACAAAGTCGGGCGTGGAGGGCGATGGAAGGGCAAAGCAAGAGCAAGACGGGCCGGCGCGCGCGGCGCCTGTGCCTGCAGGCGCTGGGCGCGGCAGCGCTGTTGGGCGTGGGCCGCGGCGTACGCGGCGCCGAGCCGGGCGTGACCGGCGACAGCCTGCTCATCGGCCAGAGCATCGCGTTGCAGGGCGGCAAGAACCCGTACACCGCCGAGGTGATGACGGGCATCCAGGCCGGCGTGGAACACGCCAACCGCAACGGCGGCGTCTATGGCCGCAAGCTGGTGCTGCGCACGCTGGACGACCAGAACGACGCCGCGCGCGCCGAAGCGAATGCGCGCACGCTGATCGAGGGCGGCGCATTCATCCTCTTCGGCTGCGTGGAGGGCGGGCCCAGCACCGCGGTGATGAAGGCCGCCGTCGAGCTGAACGTGCCGCTGCTGGGGCCGATGGCGGGCTCGCCCGGGCTGCGCCGGCCGCACCAGCCGCTGGTGTTCCCGGTGCGCGCCGAGCACCGCGAGGAGTTTCGCGCGCTGATCGAGCATGGCCGGCGCATCGGTCTGCGCCGCGTCGCGCTGCTGCACGCCGATTCGGCCGTGGGGCGCGAGCACCTGGCCAATGTCGAGAAGCTGGCCGATGCCGCCGGCATGGGCTTCGGCGGCGGCGCGCCGTTCAAGTCGGACATCGGCGACGAGCAGCTCGCCGGCATCGTCTCCAGGCTCGACCGGGACCAGGTCGACCTGCTGATCAACCATGGCTCGGCGCCGATCTTCGGGCGCCTGGTCCGCGCCGCGCGCCAGTCCGGCGCCCGGTTCTCGACCTGGGGCGTCAACAGCGGCTCCACGCAGCTGGCCGCGGCGCTGGGGCCGCTGGCGCACGGGATGATCTTCTCGCAGGTGGTGCCCAACCCGTACGCCGGCAAGACCCCGCTGGTGCGCGAGTACCGCCAGCGGCTCGAACAGTTCCGCCCCGGCCTGGCGCCCTCGTACGGCAGCCTGGAGGGCTACCTCACCGCCAAGGTGCTGCTGGCCGGGCTGCGTGCCGCCGGCAACCAGCCGACGCGCGAGTCGCTGCTCGCGGCGCTGGAACGCTTCGAGGCCGACATGGGCGGCCTGAACGTGCGCTGGCGCAAGGGCGACCATGTCGGCAGCGCCTTCGTCGACCTGGCGATGGTGGGGCGGGACGGGCGCTTCATCCAGTAGCCGCCGCGCCGCGGGCGCGGAACCCTGCTCGCGCCGGGCACTAGACTTGCCTCCGAAGCGTTTGCATCCCGCTGTCCAGACGGAGTTCCGCCGCCATGCCTGACCCCATCCTCGTCGCCCAGCATGGCGACATCACCTGCGAACTGCTGCCCGCGCTGGCCAACCGGCACGGGCTGATCACCGGCGCCACCGGCACCGGCAAGACGATCACGCTGCAGAAGTTGGCCGAGAGCTTCAGCGCCATCGGGGTGCCGGTGTTCATGGCCGACGTGAAGGGCGACCTCACCGGCATCACGCAGGCCGGCACGGTCTCGACCAAGCTGGCCGGTATCCTGAAGGAACGCGGCCTGGAGCCGCCCGAAAGCGCCGCCTGCCCGGCCACGCTGTGGGACGTGTTCGGCGAGCAGGGCCACCCGGTGCGCGCGACGATCTCCGACATGGGCCCGCTGCTGCTGGCGCGCATGCTGGCGCTCAACGACGTCCAGCAGGGCGTGCTGAGCCTGGTCTTCAAGATCTGCGACGACAACGGCCTGCTGCTGCTGGACCTGAAGGACCTGCGCGCCGCGCTGCAGTACGTGGGCGACAACGCCAGCCAGTTCACCACCGAGTACGGCAACGTCAGCGCGGCGAGCATCGGCGCCATCCAGCGCGGGCTGATGCAGATCGACGAGCAGGGCGGCGACAAGTTCTTCGGCGAGCCGATGCTCGACATCGGCGACTTCATGCAGACCGTCGACGGCAAGGGCGTGATCAACGTGCTCGCCGCCGACAAGCTGATGAACGCGCCGCGCCTGTACGCGACCTTCCTGCTGTGGATGCTGTCGGACCTGTTCGAGCGCCTGCCCGAGGTCGGTGACCTCGAGAAACCCAAGCTCGTGTTCTTCTTCGACGAGGCGCACCTGCTGTTCAAGGACGCGCCCTCCGCGCTGGTCGAACGCATCGAGCTGGTCGTGCGCCTGGTGCGCAGCAAGGGCGTGGGCGTGTACTTCGTGACGCAGAACCCGCTGGACGTGCCCGACACCGTGCTCGCGCAGCTGGGCAACCGCGTGCAGCACGCGCTGCGCGCCTTCACGCCGCGCGACCAGAAGGCGGTGAAGGCCGCGGCGGAAACGATGCGGCCGAACCCGGCGCTGGCCGACATCGCCGGCGCCATCACGGAACTCGCCGTCGGCGAGGCGCTGGTCAGCTTCCTCGACGAGAAGGGCCGGCCCTCGATCACGCAGCGCGTCTTCGTGCTGCCACCGGGCAGCCAGATCGGCCCCATCACGCCGGCGCAGCGCCAGCAGCTGCTGGCCGGCTCGCTGGTGGCCGGCGTCTACGAGAAGGTGGTCGATCGTGAATCGGCCTACGAGAAGCTCAAGGGCCGGGCCGATGCGCCGGCGGCCACGGCCGCGCCTTCGGCCGGCATCCCCAACCCGCCGCGCATGCCGGTCGGCACCGCCGGCCCGGCAACGAGCGCCTCGGGCGGCGGTGGCGGTGGCCTCGTCGACGGTCTGAAGGACGTGCTCTTCGGCAGCACCGGCCCGCGCGGCGGGCGCCACGAGGGGCTGGCGGAGAAGGCGGCGTCCTCCGCGATGCGCAGCATCGGCTCGGCGGTGGGCCGCGAGCTGATCCGCGGCGTGCTGGGCTCGCTGCTCGGAGGCAAGCGCTGACGCGCTCGCGGGGCGGCAAGCGCTGGATCGATTGACCCTGCCGCGCAGAGGGCGGCTCATCCGGGCGGCGGCGGCGTCCGTATGCCGATGCGAGCCAAAGTCCCGCCGATGTTCGCCGCCCTCGCCTTCACGCCCCCCGCAGCCGGCCTGCCGCTGCTACGCTGGCGCTGCCTTTCGCCCGCTCCCGCGCAGCGCCCGATGACCGCCCCCGCCCCTTCGCCCGGCGACCCGGCCGAAGCCAGCACGCTGGCCGCGCTGGTCCAGCGCGCCGCCGGCGGCGACGGCGGCGCTTTCGAGGCCTTCTACGACGCCACCTTCGCCCGCGCCCGCGCGCTGGCGCGGCGGCTGCTGCCGGGTGCCGAGGTCGAGGACCTGCTGGCCGACGCCTACTTCGAGTCCTGGCGCCAGGCCGCGCAATTCGACGCCGCGCGCGGCAGCGCGGTGGCCTGGCTGCTGACGCGCGTGCGCAGCCGCGCGCTGGACCTGCTGCGCCACCGCGCCGCCTACCCGAGCGTGGCCGGCGATGAGCGCCTGGCGCCCGAGCCCGCGGCCGCCGAGGCCGACGACCCCGCCGAGCGCCTGTGGCGCACGCAGGCCGGCAGCCGGCTGGCGGCCGCGCTGCAGCGGCTGTCGGCACCCGAGCGCTGGGTGCTGGGCCTGGCCTATTTCCGCGAGATGACGCAGGCGGAGATCGCCGTGTGCACCGGCCTGCCGCTGGGCACCGTCAAGTCGCACCTGCAGCGCGCCCAGGGCAAACTGCGCACGCTGCTGGCCGCCGGAACAAGCCGATGAAGCCCCAAGACCGCCCCGATGCCGCGCTCGACGAGGACCTCGTCGACGCGCTGAACGCCGAACTCGCCGCCGGCGAGCCGGCGCTGGACGCCGCGACGCAGCAGCGCATCAAGTCGCGCCTGCTGCGGCGCATCGCCGCCGACAACACGCCGCGCCACGTCACCCATCACCCGGGCGACGAAGGCTGGCAGCCCTTCGGCGAGGGCCTGCGCATCAAGGTGCTGCACGAGGCCGGCGGCGTCATGTCCTACCTGCTGCGCCTGGCGCCCGGCGCCTCGCTGCCGCCGCACCGGCACCCGGTCGACGAGGAATGCGTGGTGCTCGAAGGCGCGGTGCGCATCGGCAGCCTGGTGCTGGGCGCCGGCGGCTTCCACCTCGGCCGCCAGGACGTGCTGCACGACCGGCTGGAAAGCCCGGACGGCGCGCTGATCTACCTGCGCGGCGCCGCGCCGGACATCGCGCTCATCGTCTGACGCGCCTTCTCGCGCCGGTTGAGCGCCTGTTCGCGAAGGCTGGCATCGGATCGTCGCGCTGCGCTGGCGCGCCACGCCGCAGCGGCGACACTCGCGCCATGCCCGCCACCGCCCTGCCCGAGCCGCCCTCGCGCGCGCTGCCCGCCGCCTGGAGCCACATGCGGCTGCGCCTGCGGCGCTCGCTGGCCTTCGTGGCGGCGCTGTGCACCGGCATCGCGCTGATCACCTACACGCTCGACGGCTCGGGCTTCGGCATCAAGCTGCTGTACTCGTTCTGCGTCGGCGCCGGCTGCCTGGTGATGATCGACGGCGGCCGGCTCGCGCTGGCCGCGACCTCCGACGTGCTGCGCCGCTGGCGCCGGCTGCCGCAGGGCACCAGCGGCTTCGAGAGCGGCTGGCGCGGCCTGGCGTTCACGCTGCCGGTGGGCACGCTGCTGGGCCCGCCGCTGGGCCTGGCGCTGGGCGACTGGCTGTCCGGCCGCCGCTCGCCCAGCCTGCTGGACTTCGGCGCGTCCAGCACGCGGCTGACCTTCGCGCTGGCGCTGCTGGGCACCGGCATCTCGGTCTACGTGATGAGCACGATGGAGCGCCTGTCGGCCGCGCGCGCCAGCGCCGAGGCCGCGCAGCGCGCCGCGGCCGAGAACCAGCTGCGGCTGCTGCAGTCGCAGCTGGAACCGCACATGCTGTTCAACACGCTGGCCAACCTGCGTGTGCTGATCGCGCTGGACCCGCCGCGCGCGCAGGCCATGCTGGACCGGCTGATCGCGTTTCTGCGCGCCACGCTGGGTGCCTCGCGCGTGGCCGCGCACCCGCTGGCCGACGAGTTCCGCCACCTCGACGACTACCTCGCGCTGATGGCCGTGCGCATGGGCCCGCGCCTCGCGGTGGCGCTGGACCTGCCGACCGAACTGAGCGCACTGCCGGTGCCGCCGCTGCTGCTGCAGCCGCTGGTGGAGAACGCCGTCAAGCATGGGCTGGAGCCGAAGGTGGACGGCGGGCGCATCGAGGTCAGCGCGCGGCGCGAGGCCATGACGCTGCGGCTGGCGGTGCGCGACACCGGCGTGGGCATCGGTGCGCGCACGCCGGGCGGCACCGCCTTCGGCCTGGAGCAGGTGCGCACCCGCCTGGCCACGCTGTATGGCGCAGCAGCCACGTTGACGCTGGCCCCCGCGCCCGACGCCGAAGGCGGCACGCTGGCGACGATCGAACTGCCCTTGCCCGCCTGAAATGCAACCCCCAAGCTCACTTTGTTCGCTGCCCCCCGAGGGGGCGCTCAGTGGCTTCGGAACGGCCGGGCGCCACTGAGATCATGAACGACACCCCCCGCTGCCTGATCGCCGAAGACGAACCGCTGCTGGCCGAAGGCCTGCGTGCCGAACTCGCCGCGCTGTGGCCCGCGCTGCAAGTGGCCGCGGTCGTCGGCGACGGCCCGCGCGCGGTGGAGCAGACACTGGCGCTGAAGCCGGACATCTGCTTCCTCGACATCCGCATGCCCGGCTGCACCGGGCTGGAAGCGGCGCAGGCGCTAGCGGAAGACTGGCCGGAGGGCGACGCCGCGTTCCCGCTGATCGTCTTCGTCACCGCCTACGACGACTACGCGTTGCAGGCCTTCGAGGCGCAGGCGGTGGACTACCTCGTCAAGCCGGTCGACCACACGCGCCTGGCGGCCTGTGTCGCGCGGCTGCAGCAGCGCCTGGCCGACCGCCGCCCGCCCAACGCCGGCGCGGCGTCGCCGGCGGAGGCGCTGCAGGCCACCGTCGAGCACCTGCGCGGGCTGCTCGGCGCGGCACCCGCCGCGGCGGTGCCGCGGCTGGAGGTGATCCAGGCGCAGGTCGGCAACCTCGTGCACCTGGTGCCGGTGGACGAGGTGATCTACTTCGAGGCGGCCGACAAGTACGTGCGCGTCGTCACCGCGCAGCGCGAGCACCTGATCCGCATGTCGCTGCGCGAGCTGCTGCCGCAGCTGGATCCGGCGCGCTTCTGGCAGGTGCACCGCGGCACGGTGGTGCAGGCACGCGCCATCGCCACCGCGCGGCGCGAAGACAGCGGCAAGGTCACGCTCGCTTTGCGCGGCCGGCCCGAGACGCTGGCCGTGAGCCGGCTGTACGCGCCGCTTTTCAAGGGCATGTAGCCGCGCCGGCCGCGCCGATAATCGGCGCCATCATGTCGTCCGCCCCGAACAAGCCGCCGGCCGCACCGGCCGCCAACTTCCTGCGCAACATCATCGAGCGCGACCTCGCCGCCGGCACCCTGGCCGGCCGCCGCTTCGGCGGCAGCCCCGGCGACGCGGCGCACCACCAGGCGGGCCAGAGCGACCCGGCGAAGATCCGCACCCGCTTCCCGCCCGAGCCCAACGGCTACCTGCACGTCGGCCACGCCAAGAGCATCTGCCTGAACTTCGGCCTCGCGCAGGACTACGGCGGCGTGTGCCACCTGCGCTTCGACGACACCAACCCCGAGAAGGAAGAGCAGGAATACGTCGACGCGATCGAGGAGGCCGTGCGCTGGCTGGGCTTCGACTGGAACGTGGGCGGCACCAGCCACCTGTACTTCGCGAGCGACTACTTCGACTTCATGTACCGCGCCGCCGAGGCACTGGTGGGCGCGGGCCTGGCCTACGTCGACGAGCAGAGCGCCGAGCAGATGCGCGCCAGCCGCGGCGACTTCACCACGCCCGGCACCGCGAGCCCCTTCCGCAGCCGCACACCCGAGCAGAACCTCGCCCGCCTGCGCGAGATGCGCGACGGCCAGCATGCCGACGGCTCGATGGTGCTGCGTGCGAAGATCGACATGGCCTCGCCGAACATCAACCTGCGCGACCCGGCCCTCTACCGCATCCGCCGCGCGACGCACCACAACACCGGCGACAAGTGGTGCATCTACCCGATGTACACCTACGCGCACCCGATCGAGGACGCGCTGGAAGGCATCACGCACAGCATCTGCACGCTGGAGTTCGAGGACCAGCGCCCGTTCTACGACTGGCTGCTGGAGAACCTGGCCGACCTGGGGCTGCTGGCGCGCCCGCTGCCCAAGCAGTACGAGTTCGGACGCCTGAACCTGAGCTACGTCGTCACCAGCAAGCGCAAGCTGCGCCAGCTCGTGGCCGACGGCCATGTCGAGGGCTGGGACGACCCGCGATTGCCCACCCTCTTCGGCATGCGCCGGCGCGGCTACACGCCGGCATCGATCCGCGCGATGGCCGACGGCAGCGGTGCGAGCAAGACCAACATCTGGCTCGACTACGCCGTGCTCGACCAGTGCCTGCGCAACGACCTCGAAGGCCAGGCGCCGCGCGCGATGGCGGTGCTGGAACCGGTGAAGCTGGTGCTGACGAACTGGGCCGAGATCTACGGCCATGACGGCCACGTCGAGCCCTGCCACGCGCCGGCGCACCCGCAGCGGCCCGAACTCGGCGAGCGCCGCTTCGGCCTCGCGCGCGAGGTGTGGATCGAGGCCGACGACTTCGCCGAAGTCCCGCCCAAGGGCTTCTTCCGGCTGTTCCCGCCCCAGGTGCTGCCTGATGGCAGCACGTCCCCGGGAAACAAGGTGCGGCTCAAGTACGGCCTGGTGGTCGAGTGCACCGGCTGCGAGAAGGACGCCGCGGGCAAGGTCACGGCCGTGCTGGCGAAGGTCGTGCCCGACACGCGCAGCGGCACGCCGGGCGCGGATGCGGTGAAGGTCAAGGGCACCATCACCTGGGTCGGCAGCACCGACGCCGTGCCGGCCACCGTGGTGCTCTACGACCGCCTCTACGCCGAGGCCCAGCCCGAGGCCGGCGGGCGCGACCACCTCGAGGCGCTGAACCCGGACAGCAAGCGGGTCGTGAAGGCCTGGCTGGAGCCCTCGCTGGCCCGGGTGCCGAAGGAGGAGCGCTTCCAGTTCGAGCGGCACGGCTACTTCGTCGCCGACCGCATCCAGCACCAGGCGGAAACACCGCTTTTCAATCGCATCACAACGCTGAAAGACAGCTGGGCGTAGAGTGTGCCGGCGGCTCGGTGCCATCGCGCCGCCCACTTGTCGGAAGGAGCCCGCCATGCGTCTGCATTCCGTCCCCCTGGCCTTTGCACTGCCCGTCGTCCTGGCCGCCGCCGCCCTGCCTGCGCAGGCGGCCGGCGTGGTCGAGGTCAGCTACGTCAAGCCCGAGAACTTCGCCGACGTCGGCTTCGGCGCCTACGAACGCGAGCGCACGCTGAAGGACATGACGGAGATGCTGCAGTCCTTCGGCAAGCGCCTGCCCGACGGCCGGACGCTGAAGCTGGAGGTGACCGACATCAACCTCGCCGGCGAGATCCGCCACGGCCGCAACGGCGACATCCGCGTGCTGCGCGGCCGTGCCGACTGGCCCGAGGTGGCTCTGCGCTACACGCTCAACGAGGGCGCCACGACGCTGAAGTCGGGCGAGGCCCGCATCCACGACATGACCTACCTGGACCACGCACGCCGCGCCGACGTCGAATCGTCCGGCCCGCTGGGCAACGAGCGCTTCATGCTGCGCAAGTGGTTCGACGAGACCTTCGGCGCCGCCGCACCCTGATCCGCCAGAACCACCACCGACATCACCGAGGAGACCCCGCCTTGCACCGTTCCCCGACGTTTTCTTCCGGCCTGCTGGCCGCCCTGCTGCTGGCCAGCGCCGGCTCGGTCTTCGCGCAGGCCGGCGCCGCCTCCGCACCGGCCGACGCCACGGCCACCAAGGCCGCGGCCGAGCCCGGCGCTGCCACCAGCGCCAGCGGCCTCGTCTACCGGGCGCTGAAGGAAGGCAAGGGCGCCAGCCCCGCGGCCACCGACGTGGTCCGCGTGCATTACCGCGGCACCTTCCCCGACGGGCGCGAGTTCGACAGCTCCTACAAGCGCGGCCAGCCCGCGAGCTTCCCGCTGAACCGGGTGATCAAGTGCTGGACCGAGGGCGTGCAGAAGATGAAGGTCGGCGGCAAGGCCAAGCTCACCTGCCCGGCGCCGATCGCCTACGGTGCAGGCGGCACGCCCGACGGCACGATCCCGCCGAACGCGACGCTGCAGTTCGAGGTCGAGCTGCTGGGCATCGGGCAGTAGCTCAAGCGCGCAGCCGGCGCAGCAGCACCCAGGCGGCCAGGGCCAGCGCGCCGGCGGCGATGCCGAGCACGGCGTCGGCCAGCACCGTGGCCGCCGGCTGCAGCAGCGGCGAAAGCGGCTGCACCGCCGCGTCGATCACGTGGTGCAGCGGCGGCAGCCCGTGCACGAGAATGCCGCCGCCCACCAGGAACATCGCCGCCGTGCCCGCCACCGAGAGCGTGCGCATCAGCCAGGGCGCCGCACGCAGGATCAGGCGGCCGAGCCCAGCCTGCCCGCCGCCGCGCCGGCTGAGCCACAGGCCCAGGTCGTCGAGCTTGACGATCGCGGCCACGAGGCCGTAGACGCCCACCGTCATCAACATCGCCACGCCCGAGAGCACCAGCACGCGCGTGGCCAGCGGCGCCGTGGCCACCGTGCCCAGCGTGATGGCGATGATCTCGGCGGAGAGCACGAAGTCGGTCCGGATCGCGCCCTTGACCTTCTCGCGCTCGGTGGGCGGCGCTTCCTCGGGTTCGGGGGCTGGCCCGGCCTCGGGCGCGCGCCGGCGGTGGGCGATGGTGTGGGCGAGCTTCTCGACGCCCTCGAAGCACAGGTACAGGCCGCCCACCATCAAGAGCGGCGTCACCGCCCAGGGCGCGAAGGCGCTGATGGCCAGCGCCAGCGGCACGAGGATGGCCTTGTTGAGCAGCGATCCCTTGGCGACGGCCCACACGACGGGCAGTTCGCGGTCGGCCTGGACGCCGGAGACCTGCTGGGCATTCAGCGCCAGGTCGTCGCCCAGCACCCCGGCGGTCTTCTTGGCGGCGACCTTGGACAGCAGCGCGACGTCATCCAGGATCGTGGTGACGTCGTCGATCAGGGCAAGCAGACTGGCGGCAGGCATGCCGCCGATTGTGTCCGCGCCAGGGCCGGCGTTCCGGCGCCGGCCGGCGCAGGCTCAGCTGAGCGAGCCGCGCACCACGGCAGGCGTGGCGAATTCACGCCCGACCACGGCACGGGCGTACAGGTAGTTGCTGCGGGCGCGGTCGGTCAGCGCGTCCAATTCAACCCGGCCGGCGGCATCGCAGGGGAAGGCCAGGCCGCGTCCGGGGTTGAACAGCGACTCGAAGCGCAGCTGGAAGCAGGCGGCGCCGGCGACGGCGGGAAGCGCGGAGTGGGTCTGGGCATGCATGGTGGCGAACGTGCTGGGCGTCATCTCGATACCTCCAGGCTAGGCGCTGGATCGCGCCGCCGCCTGTGGCCCATCGCCAAGGTGTCTGTCGGCTGCGATCCCTACGTCCTGTCAGACGTTTTTCGACAAGGCCTGTCCACCGGCTGACATGCCACACTGGCCCACATGCGTGAACTCTTCCTGCTCGACCCCGATCTCGTGTTCCTCAACCACGGGTCCTACGGCGCCTGCCCGCGCGAGGTGCTCGACGCCTTCCAGGCCCGCCAGCGCGAGATGGAGCGCAATCCGGTGGAATTCCTCGGCCGGCGCTCGGCCGCGCTGCTGCGCCAGGCGCGCGAGACGCTGGCCGCCTACCTGGGCGCGGCGGCCGACGACCTGGCCTTCGTGACCAATGCCACCACCGGCGTCAACATCGTCGCCCGATCGCTGCCGCTGCGCGCCGGCGACGAGGTGCTGGCCACCGACCACGAATACGGCGCCTGCGACGCCACCTGGCGCTTCGCCTGCGAGCAGGCCGGCGCCAGCTACCGGCGCGTGCAGATCCCGCTGCCCTTCGAGCCGGAGCGCTTCGTCGCGCGGCTGATGGAGGCCGCGACGCCCTACACGAAGCTGATCTTCGTGAGCCATGTCACGTCCACCACCGCGCTGCGCTTCCCGGTCGAGGCGCTGTGCGCGGCGGCACGCCAGCGCGGCATCCTCACGCTCGTCGACGGCGCGCACGCGCCGGGGCAGATTCCGCTGAACCTGCGCGCCCTGGGCGCCGACTTCTACACCGGCAACGGCCACAAGTGGCTGTGCGCACCGAAGGGCGCCGGCTTCCTGCACGTGCGGCCCGAGCACCAGGCGATGCTGCAGGCGCCGGTGGTCAGCTGGGGCTACGTGGCCGAGCAGGCGGCGGGCGAGAACGGCGGCCACACCGGCTTCGACGCCTATGCCGGCCGCACGTTGCTGGAGCGCCGGCTGCAATGGCAGGGCACGCGCGACATCGGCCCTTTCCTCGCGCTGGCCGATGCGATTCACTTCCAGGCCCGGCACGACTGGCCGACGCACCGCGCGCGCTGCCACGCGATGGCGCTGGCGCTGATGCGGCGCGTGCTCGCGCGCAACGGCCTGGCGCCCATCGCGCCCGACGGCGGCTTTGCGCAGATGGTGCCGATTCCCGTGCGCTGCAGCGGCCCCGAGGCCCTGCGCCGGCGCCTGTTCGAGCACTACGGCATCGAGGTGCCCGTCACGCTGCACGCCGGCCAGGTGTTCGTGCGCGTCTCGGTGCAGGCCTACAACACCGAGGCTGAACTCGCGGCGCTGGAACGCGCGCTGGCCGAGGAAGACGCCTGAGTCAGCGCGGCGGGTTCCGCCGCGGCTTGGCCTGCCGCGGCCGGGCGGCCGGCGCGGCGCCGGTCTCGCGCGGCGGCAGCCCGGTGTGCTGCGTCAGCAGCTGGCCGCGGCGCACCGCCGTGGGCGCGGCCTTGGTGCCCGGCAGCGTGCTGTTCTTGCGCCGCGCGCTGGTGTATCCGGTGTCGGTGGCGGGCTGGTAGCTGGGGATGAGGTGGTGCTTGCCGTTGCCGATCAGCTCTGCCCGGCCCATGGCCTTGATCGCCTCGCGCAGCAGCGGCCAGTTCGCCGGGTCGTGCCAGCGCAGGAAGGCCTTGTGCAGCCGCCGGCGCTTCTCGCCGCGCACGATGTCCACGCGCTCGGCGCGCCGCTCGTCGCGGCTGATGCCCTTCAGCGGGTTCATGCCGGAGTGGTACATCGCGGTGGCGGTGGCCATCGGCGAGGGGTAGAAGGTCTGCACCTGGTCGGCCTTGAAGCCGTTGCGCTTGAGCCAGATCGCCAGGTTCAGCATGTCCTCGTCGCTCGTGCCCGGGTGCGCGGCGATGAAGTACGGGATCAGGTACTGCTTCTTGCCCGCCTCGGCGCTGAACTGCTCGAACATCTGCTTGAAGCGGTCGTAGCTGCCGATGCCGGGCTTCATCATCTTGGAGAGCGGGCCGGCCTCGGTGTGCTCGGGCGCGATCTTGAGATAACCGCCCACGTGATGCTGCACCAGCTCCTTCACGTACTCGGGGCTGCGCACCGCCAGGTCGTAGCGCAGACCGGAGCCGATGAGGATCTTCTTCACGCCGCGCAGCGAGCGCGCGCGGCGGTACAGCTTCACCAGCGGGCCATGGTCGGTGACGAGGTTCTGGCAGATGCCCGGCCACACGCAGCTGGGCTTGCGGCACGCGGCCTCGATCTCGGGGCTCTTGCAGCCGAGGCGATACATGTTGGCCGTGGGGCCGCCCAGGTCGCTGACGACGCCGGTGAAGCCCGGCACCTTGTCGCGGATCTCCTCGATCTCGCGGATCACCGAGTCCTCGCTGCGGCTCTGGATGATGCGGCCCTCGTGCTCGGTGATCGAGCAGAAGGTGCAGCCGCCGAAGCAGCCGCGCATGATGTTCACGCTGAAGCGGATCATCTCCCAGGCCGGGATCTTGGTCGGGCCGTCGTGGCCGCCGGTCTCGTCGGCGTAGCGCGGGTGCGGGCTGCGCGCGTAGGGCAGGTCGAAGACGAGGTCCATCTCGGCGGTGCTCAGCGGCACCGGCGGCGGGTTGATCCACAGGTCCCGCTCCGCGTGGCGCTGCACCAGCGCGCGCGCGTTGCCGGGGTTGGTCTCCAGGTGCAGCACGCGATTGGCGTGGGCGTAGAGCACGGGATCCGACTTCACCTGCTCGTAGGCGGGCAGGCGGATCACGGTCTTCTCGCGCGGCGGCAGCGCCACCGCGCCGCTGCGGCGCGAGACGGGCATTGCCACGGTCGCGACCGTCGCTCCAGGCTGCGCGCCCTCCGCCTTCGCGCAGGACTCGCCCTGCGCCGCGGCCGCCTCCTCGGGCATCAGGTAGGGGTTGATGTGCGCGTCGATGCGCCCCGGGCGGTCGACCTCGGTCGAGTCGATCTCCGAGAAGCCCGCCGGCTCGAGCCCGTTGCGCACCATGAAGGCGGTGCCGCGGATGTCGGTCATCGCGTGGATGCTCTCGCGCCGCGCCAGGCGGTGCGCCACCTCCACCACCGCGCGCTCGGCGTTGCCGTACAGCAGCAGGTCGGCCTTGCTGTCGACCAGGATCGAGCGGCGGACCTTGTCCTGCCAGTAGTCGTAGTGCGCGATGCGGCGCAGGCTGGCCTCGATGCCGCCGATCACCACCGGCACCTCGCTCCACGCTTCCTTGCAGCGCTGCGTGTAGACCAGCGTCGCGCGGTCGGGCCGCTGGCCGGCCACGCCGCCGGGCGTGTAGGCGTCGTCGCTGCGGATCTTCCGGTCGGCGGTGTAGCGGTTGATCATCGAATCCATGTTCCCGGCGGCGACGCCGAAGAACAGGTTCGGCCGGCCCAGCGCCTTGAAGGCCTCGGCCGAGTTCCAGTCGGGCTGCGCCACGATGCCCACGCGGAAGCCCTGCGCCTCCAGCACGCGGCCGATCACGGCCATGCCGAAGCTCGGGTGGTCGACGTAGGCGTCGCCGGTGACGATGACGATGTCGCAGCTGTCCCAGCCCTGCGCATCCATTTCGGCGCGGCTCGTGGGCAGGAAGGGCGCAGGGCCGAAGCGCTTGGCCCAGAACGGGCGCCAGCTGGCCAGCGGCTTGGCCGTGGGCAGCGAGGCGGGGCGGGGCGCAGTGGCGGTGTTCATGGAGGGCGCGATTGTCGCGTCACGCGCATGCACCGGGCGTGCGCGGGGTCACGCTGCGGCCGCTCAAGCCGCCCGGCGCGGCGCCGATACGCTGCGGATGGAAAGCTTGCTCTCGTGGATCGGCGTGGCCTTCGGCGCGCTGTTCGTCGTCGCGGTGGCGGTGGCCTGGTGGGAACATGTCCTGCGCAGCGAACGGCCCGAGTCGCTGCCCGGCGGCACGCCGCGGCGCGCGGTCTCGGTCGACGTCTCGCTGGACGAACTCGCCCAGGGCGACGCACCGGCGCGCCGCGCGGCGATGGACGAGACGCTCGCCCGCGCCGGCCAGGCCAGCGGCGGCGCCGAGATCATCCGCGGCCCCTGGATCGAGACGCGGCCGATGGTCGGGCCGGGGCCGGTGGTCGAGCCGGCACGCCGGCCGACCGAGCCGCAGCAACCGGCCTGAGCCGCCGGCGCTAGATCGCCGGCTCGCGCTGCGCGACCGCCGCGGCCGCGTGCGGCCGGGCCGTCGCCGGCGTCTCGTCCTCGTCGGCCTCCTCGCCGAGGAAACCGCCGCTCTGGTGCGCCCACAGCCGCGCGTAGATGCCGCCGGCCGCCAGCAGCGTGGCGTGGTCGCCCATCTCGACGATGCGCCCATGGTCCATCACCACCAGCCGGTCCATCGCGGCGATGGTCGACAGGCGGTGCGCGATCGCCACCACCGTCTTGCCTTCCATCAACCGGTACAGGCTCTCCTGGATGGCGGCCTCCACCTCGCTGTCGAGCGCGCTGGTGGCCTCGTCCAGCAACAGAATCGGCGCGTCCTTCAGCATCACGCGGGCGATGGCCACGCGCTGGCGCTGGCCGCCGCTGAGCTTCACGCCCCGCTCGCCGACGTGAGCGTCGTAGCCGCTGCGGCCCTTGCGATCGACCAGGCCGCCGATGAACTCGTGCGCCTCGGCCCGCTCCGCGGCGGCGCGCATCTCCTCGTCGCTGGCCTCGGGGCGGCCGTAGACGATGTTGTCGCGCACCGAGCGGTGCAGCAGCGAGGTGTCCTGCGTGACCATGCCCACCTGGCGGCGCAGGCTCTGCTGCGTGACGCCGGCGATGTCCTGGCCGTCGATCAGGATGCGGCCCGACTCGATGTCGTACAGGCGCAGCAGCAGGTTCACCACCGTGCTCTTGCCGGCGCCGCTGCGGCCCACGAGGCCGATCTTCTCGCCGGGGCGGATCGTCAGGTCCAGGCCGTCGATCACCTTGCGCGTGCCGCCGTACGAGAAGCTCACGCCCTCGAAGCGCACCTCGCCGCGCGAGACCAGGAGCGGCACCGCGGCCGGCCGGTCGACCACCGAGCGCAGCTTCGACAGCGTCGCCATGCCGTCCTGCACCGTGCCCACGTGCTCGAACAGCGTGGCCATCTCCCACATCACCCAGTGCGAGATGCCGTTCAGCCGGAAGGCCATGGCCGAGGCCGCGGCCACCGCGCCCACGCCCACCGCGCCCTGCTGCCACAGCAGCAGGCTCACGCCGGCGGCACCGGCGATCAGCCCCACGCTGAGCACCTGGTTGACGATCTCGAAGCCGGTCACCAGCCGCATCTGGCCATAGGCGGTGCCCATGAACTCCTCCATCGCACCACGCGCGAACTGCGCCTCGCGGTTGCTGTGCGAGAAGAGCTTGACGGTGGCGATGTTGGTGTACGCGTCGGTCACGCGGCCCGTCATCAGCGAGCGCGCGTCGGCCTGCTGCTGCGCCACCTTGGCCAGGCGCGGCACGAAGAACCACAGCGAGCACACGTACAGCGCCAGCCATCCGAGGAAGGGCGCGACCATCCACGCGTCGAAGGCGCCCACCACCGCCACCAGCGTGACGAAGTAGATCACCACGTAGACCATGATGTCGGTGACGATCAGCCAGGTGTCGCGCACCGCCAGCGCGGTCTGCATCACCTTGGTGGCGATGCGGCCGGCGAACTCGTCCTGGTAGAAGGCCATGCTCTGCTCGAGCATCTGGCGGTGGAAGATCCAGCGCAGCCGCATCGGGAAGTTCCCGAACAGGCCCTGATACTTGAAGAGGGCCTGCAGTGCGACGACCACGATGCTGGCCCCGAGCAGCGCCGACAGCAAACCCAGCGTGCCGCCGTACTCGGCCCACAGGCGCGCCGGCGGCACCTTGGCCAGCACGTCGACCACGTGCGCCATCATGCTGAACAGGCCCGCCTCGAACGCGCCGATGGCGGCGGTGAAGATCGTCACCAGCACGAGGAAGGGCCGCACGCCGCGCGAGCAGGCCCACACGAAAGGGAAGAAGCGGCTGGGCAGCGGGGGCGGCAGCGCATCCGGATAGGGATGCACGAGCCTTTCGAACCATCGGAACACGGGTGGCTCCCTGTCTCTTTTTCGAAGGCGCCGGGTGGGCGCGCTGAAGGCCCGCGGCGCGGGTGCTCGCGCGGGGGCAGCGGCGGATTATCGAGGGCCATGCATGACACGGCCACGCCCTCCCGTTCTAGGCCCTTCGGCCTAATCGGCGTGCCTATGATGACCCGCGGAGACAGACAACCCACATCCTCGGCATGTTCGACTACATCGTCGTCGGCGGCGGTTCCGCCGGCTCGGTGCTCGCCTCGCGGCTGAGCGAAGATCCCGCCATCAGCGTCTGCCTGCTCGAGGCAGGCCCCGCCGACAGCAGCGTGCTGATCCACTGCCCCGCCGGCCTGGCCGTGCTGGCCCGCAACGGGCAGGCCAACTGGGGCTTCGAGACCGTGCCGCAGCCGGGTTTCGGCGGCCGCCGCGGTTACCAGCCGCGCGGCAAGGTGCTGGGTGGCTCGAGTTCGATCAACGCGATGATCTACCTGCGCGGCCAGCCGCAGGACTACGACGCCTGGGCCGCCGCCGGCAACCCCGGCTGGGGCTGGGCCGACGTGCTGCCCCTCTTCCGCAGGTCCGAGCACAACGAGCGCGGCGCCGACGCCTGGCATGCCACCGGCGGCCCGCTGAACGTGATGGACCTGCGCAGCCCGAGCCGCTTCGGGCCGATCTTCCTGCAGGCCGCACAACAGGCCGGTTATGCGCTGAACGACGACTTCAACGGCGCCATGCAGGAAGGCTTCGGCCGCTACCAGGTCACGCACAGGAACGGCGAGCGCTTCAGCGCCGCCAAGGCCTATCTCACGCCGCACGTCGGCCGCCGCGCGAACCTGCAGGTGATCACCGGCGCGCAAGCCACGCGCGTGCTGTTCGGCGAAGGCAACAAGGCCAACGGCGTCGAGTTCCGCCAGGCCGGTGCGCTGCGCACGGTGCAGGCGCGGCGCGAGGTGCTGCTGTGCGCCGGCGCGCTGCAGTCGCCGCAGCTGCTGATGCTCTCGGGCATCGGCGACGCCGCGCAGCTGCAGCGGCACGGCATCGAGCTGCGCCACCATTCGGCCGGCGTCGGGCGGCACCTGCACGACCACGTCGACATCGTCCAGGTCGTCGACGCGCCACAGCTGAAGGATCTGTTCGGCCTGTCGCTGGCCGGTGGCTGGCGCGTGCTGAAAGGCATCGGCGAGTGGCGGCGCGAGCGTCGCGGCATGCTGACGACCAACTTCGCCGAAGCCGGCGGCTTCCTGCGCAGCACGCCCGAAGAAGCCACGCCCGACCTGCAACTGCACTTCGTGATCGGCAAGCTCGTCGACCACGGCCGCAAGACCGTCTTCGGCCATGGCTACTCGTGCCACGTCTGCCTGCTGCGCCCGCGCAGCCGCGGCACGCTGACGCTGGCGAGTGCCGACCCGCTGGCCGCGCCGCTGATCGACCCGGCCTTCCTCTCCGACCCCGACGACCTGCGGCGCCTGATCGGTGGCTTCAGGCTGATGCGTCGCATCCTGCAGCAGCCGGCGCTGGCGGGCTTCGGCGGGCGCGAGCTGCAGGCCTCGGCCGCGGCGCAGAGCGACGAGCAGATCACCGCCTTCATCCGCAGCCACGCCGACACGATCTACCACCCGGTGGGCAGCTGCCGCATGGGCCCGGGCGAAGGCGACGTGGTCGATGCGCAGCTGCGCGTGCGCGGCGTGCAGGGCCTGCGCGTGGTCGACGCGTCGATCATGCCGAGCATCGTCTCCGGCAACACCAATGCGCCGGTGATCATGATCGCCGAGAAGGCAGCGGAGATGATCCGGGCCGCTTAGAGTCCCGGGTCCATGAAGCTCTCGGTCCTCGACCAATCGGTCGCCTGCGCCGGCCGCGACGAAGGTCACGCGCTGCGCGACACCGTCGAGCTGGCCGCGTTCTGCGAGCAACTCGGCTACGCGCGCTTCTGGGTCAGCGAGCACCACGGGCTGCCGACGATCGTCGGCAGCGCACCCGAGATCCTGATGGCCGCCATCGCCGCGCGCACCTCGCGCATCCGCATCGGCAGCGCCGGCGTGATGCTGCCGCACTACGCGGCACTGAAGGTGGCCGAGCAGTTCCGCGTGCTCGATTCGCTGGCGCCGGGGCGCATCGACCTGGGCGTCGGGCGCGCGCCGGGCGGCGACATGCGCACGGCGCTGGCCTTGAACCCGAACGCGGCCCACGCTGCCGACGACTTCCCCCAGCAGGTGCTGGACCTGCAGGCCTGGACCGGCGGGCACCGGCACCAGGGCATCAGCGCGCACCCGCTGCCGGCGGCCGGCGCGTCGCCGCCGGAGATCTGGATCCTGGGCAGCTCCGACTACGGCGCACGCCTGGCCGCACACCTCGGCCTGCCCTACGCCTTCGCCTACTTCTTCACCGACGGCCAGGGCGTGGAGCCCGCGCTCGAGCTGTACCGCACGCTGTACCGGCCGAGCGCTCGCCACCCGAGGCCGCAGGCCACGATCTGCGTCTGGGCGCTGGCCGCCGACAGCGAATCGCAGGCCCGCCACCAGGCGCTCAGCCGCGAGCGCTGGAGGCTGGACCGGCAGCGCGGCGTGCTGGGCCCGCTGCAGCCGCCCGACACGATCGCCGAGCGCGGCTTCACGCCGGCGGAGCTGGCCGAACTGGCGCCGATGCGCGCGCGTGCGCTCGTCGGCGATGCGGCGCAGGTGCGCGCCGCGATGTCGCGCCTCGCCGAGAGCCTGGGCCTGGACGAGCTGGTGGTGAACACTTGGGCACACGACCCTGCGGTGCGGCGCCGCTCGTACGAGCTTCTGGCGAGCCCATAAAGCGAAACCCCCCTGATCCCGAGGAACCAGAGGGGCGGGCGGCTGCAGCCGCCGTTGAAGCTCCGGAGGAATGAGGTCCGGGGCTTCTGATGCGCTGGAATTGCGCCATCAGGGGTGCCTGCATGCAGGCCTCGTCAAGATAGACGATGAGCCGGCCGCTTTCAAGCGCCGAACGAGGCCCGGACACAAAAAAGCCCCGCGCCGTGACGGCTGCGGGGCTCTTGCCGGAGCGGGCGCGGATCAGGCCGACTTGGCGGCGCGGCGGCGGGCACCCGCCAGCGCGGCCAGCGCGCCGGCCACGAGCAGCGCCGAAGCGGGCTCGGGCACGCCACCGCCGGTGGGCACGCTGATGTCACCGAAGGTGATCGAGTCGTAGATGATCTTGTCGGAGGTGCCGGTGAACTTGATCGAGCGGGCGACCCCGGAGAACCCGAAGAAGTCGTCACCCCAGTTGCAGTAGTCGATGCCCGGCGTGGCGCAACGGCCTTGAGCCGTCAGGGCCAGCTTGCCCAGCGACTTGCCGGTGCCGTTCAGGCCTTCGAACACCTCGATCAGGCCGGTCTCGTTGGCGGTGCTGTACAGGAAGCCGAAACTCAGCGAGAAGCCCTGCGACACGTTCAGGATGGCCGAGGTCCCGGTGAAGGACAGCACGGTCTTGTCGACCGCCGGATCCCGCGTGATGAACGAGCCGGATCCGCCGGCCTGCAGGCTGATCTGCGCGAAAGCGTCGCTGCCGAACGTGATGCCGTAGTTCGTGTCGGTGCTGCCGAGACTGCCGGCGCCCCCGCCGTAGAAGCCAAGTACCGATTCACGGTCCTTCAGACCCTCGAAGGTCAGGGTCACGGGAGCTGCCGCGGCAATACCGCCAGCCGCCAGAGCGAAGATCGCAACGGACGTACGGGCGATCGTTTTGATGAACACAGACATCTCCTTGGATGATTTCAGCGCCCGGTCGTCCCATCCGACCCTGCGCCTTCGTAGCCCACAACGAAGCAATCAGCAGGCCACGGCGCAATGATCCGTTTTTTTCATGCTCCATCAATCACTTAAGTGAGTGCCGGCCACCGAAGCGCGTGACCAGCGGTGACGGTGTCAAGCCATCCGACAGCATGGCAGCGCCCGGCCCGCCCATCAGGATGGCGCCGTCCCCATCAATTCGGCTGCCCAGCGCTCGGCTCGCGCCCGCACCTCGGCGTCCATCGTGATCGAGCGGCCCCACTCACGGCTTGTTTCGCCTGGCCACTTGTTCGTTGCATCCAGGCCCATCTTGCCACCCAGGCCGCTGGTGGGCGAGGCGAAGTCCAGGTAGTCGATCGGGGTGGCATCGACGAGCGTCGTGTCGCGCACCGGGTCCATGCGCGTCGTGATCGCCCAGACCACCTCGGTCCAGTTGCGGATGTCGATGTCGTCGTCGGTCACGACGATGAACTTCGTGTACATGAACTGGCGCAGGAAGCTCCACAAGCCGAACATCACCCGCTTGGCATGCCCCGGGTAGGCCTTGCGGATGGAGATCACCGCCAGGCGGTAGCTGCAGCCTTCGGGCGGCAGGTAGAAGTCGGCGATCTCAGGAAACTGCTTCTGCAGGATCGGCACGAACACCTCGTTCAGCGCCACGCCCAGCACGGCCGGCTCGTCCGGCGGCTTGCCGGTGTAGGTGGAGTGGTAGATCGGGTCGCGTCGGTGCGTCATGCGGTCGACGCGGAACACCGGGAACCAGTCGCGCTCGTTGTAGTAGCCGGTGTGGTCGCCGAAAGGGCCCTCCAGCGCGTGCAGGTAGCCGCCCTGCTCGCGCAGCGGCACGCCATGCTCCGAGGTGCCGCTGAATCCCGGCTCAGCCGGTGGTATATGGCCTTCGAGCACGATCTCCGCGCTGGCCGGCACTTCCAGCCGAAGCGTGCCCTCACCTACGCCACTGGCGGCGAGTTCCGTCCGGCTGCCGCGCAGCAGCCCGGCGAACTGGTACTCCGACAGCGTGTCGGGCACCGGCGTCACGGCGCCGAGGATGGTCGCCGGGTCCGCGCCCAGCGCGACGGCGATCGGGAACGGCTGGCCCGGGTTGGCGCGCGCGAACTCGCGGAAGTCCAGCGCCCCGCCGCGATGGGCCAGCCAGCGCATGATCACCTCGCGCCTGCCGATCACCTGCTGCCGGTAGATGCCCAGGTTCTGGCGCCGGCGCGGCTGCGCCACGCCCTGCGGACCGCGCGTGATCACGAGGCCCCAGGTGATCAGCGGCCCGGCGTCGCCGGGCCAGCAGGTCTGCACCGGCAGTTCGCCCAGATCGACCTCAGCGCCGTCGCGGATCACCTCCTGGCACGGGGCGCCGCGCTGCAGCGCCGGCTTCATGTCCCACAGCGCCTTGGCCATCGCCACCAGCTTGCCGGCGTCGCGAAGACCCTTCGGCGGCTCGGGCTCCTTCAGCGAGGCCAGCATCTGGCCGACCTCGCGAAGCTCGACCAAGGTCTCGGCGCCCATGCCTAAAGCGACCCGCCGCGTCGTGCCGAACAGGTTGATCAGGCAGGGAATTTTGTAACCCTGCGGCCGCGTGCACAGCACCGCCGGACCGCCGGCTCGCAACAGCTTGTCGCCGATTGCCGTCATTTCCAGCCTGGGCGAGACCGGTTCGGACAGTTTTCGAAGCTCGCCAAGCGATTCGAGCTTGGCCATGAAGTCGCGCAGGTCCCGATATTTCATATCTTCAGTAATGAAATCAGGACTCTATATGCTTGACCGGTTATGAGGGCGTTTTTAGAATCCGCCCAGTCCTGATTCTTCAGGGTTTACCCGCGGCGCCGCCCATAGTCCCGAGCGCCGGGAGGTGACGAGTCCCGAGAGCAGTCTGCGGCCCCCAAGCGGCCTTCACACACGAGCAGACCATCGGTTGATTATCACTGCGGGCCTGCAGCACTCCGGTCGCGACGCGACGGGTGCCCGGCCAGGAGAGAGTCACGATGCGAGCCATCGTCATGCTGCGCCAGGCGCAGCGATCCACCGTGCGGTCGGTGGGCGTATTTGTCGGAGACGTGGGCCGCGGCCTGCTCGAGGTCGGCCACAACACGTTGGCCCTGCTCGGGCTGGCGGTGATCGCCGCGCTGGTGTTCGCGCTCGGCCGCGCCGACATCCGGGCCGACCTGGAAGTCGCCGCGCTCGAATGGCTGCAGATGCGCCAGGAAGCCCGAGAGCCGGCCACGGACCCGCTGCTGGCCTCGGTCGCGGCGCCGGAGGGCGTCGCGCGCGCCACCGCCGCCGACCTGAAGGAACTCACCCGCCAGCAGGTCAAGCTGGCGACCTGGATCGCCCGTCGCTACAAGGTGGCGCCCGAGCCCATCGGCGCGCTGGTGCAGGAAGCCTGGTCGATCGGCCAGCGCGCCGGGCTGGACCCGACGTTGATCCTGGCCATCATGGCCGTCGAGTCGAGCTTCAACCCCTTCGCGCAGAGCGCCGTCGGCGCCCAGGGCCTGATGCAGGTGATGACGCGCGTGCACGACGACAAGTACGACGCCTTCGGCGGCACGCGCGCCGCGTTCGACCCGATCAGCAACCTGCGCGTGGGCGTGCTGGTGCTGAAGGAGTGCATCAGCCGCGCCGGCAGCGTGCAGGAAGGCCTGAAGCACTACGTGGGCGCCGCGCTGCTGGAAGGTGACGGCGGCTACGTGGGCCGCGTGCTCGCCGAGCAGGTGCATATGCGAGCCGTGGCCGACGGCAAGGCGGTGCCGGTGAACGCGCCCAACGCGGCGCCGGCGGTGCAGCCGGCCCGTGCGGCCGAAGCCGATGCGCCGGCCAGCGAGCCGAGCAAGGCCGGCGCGGAGCAGGTCGCGCTGCTGCGCTGAGCGCCGCGCCGCTGGATGCCCTGAACAGCGCCCGGCTCGAGGCCGGACGCTACACTGCCGGCCTGCGCAACTGGCGATAGGGGCGGCCGGCCGGCTCCCCGAGGTGGGCCACCACCGGGAAGCGCGGGCCGCCGGCGCTGCGCCGCGGTGTCAGCCGTTCGCCTGGGCAGCCCTCGACCGCGCCACCGCCGGGTCCCGCCCGGCCGGCCGGCTTCCGATGGCCCTTGCTTCCACCCGAAGAGGACTGCCATGTTCGATCGCTCCACGTCCACCATCGCCCAGGTCGACCCCGAAACCTGGGCCGCCGTCCAGGCGGAGAACCGCCGCCAGGAAGAGCACATCGAGCTCATCGCGAGCGAGAACTACACCTCGCCGGCCGTGATGGCCGCGCAGGGCTCGCAGCTCACCAACAAGTACGCCGAGGGCTACCCCGGCCGCCGCTACTACGGCGGCTGCGAGAACGTGGACGTCGTCGAGCAGCTCGCCATCGACCGCGTCAAGCGCCTCTTCGGCGCGGCCCACGCCAACGTGCAGGCCAACAGCGGCAGCCAGGCCAACCAGGCGGTGTTCTTCGGCCTGCTTCAGCCCGGCGACACGATCATGGGCATGAGCCTGTCGGAAGGCGGCCACCTGACGCACGGCATGGCGCTCAACATGAGCGGCAAGTGGTTCAAGGTGGTCAGCTACGGGCTGGACGCGAACGAGGCCATCGACTACGACGCGATGGAGCGCCTGGCGCACGAGCAAAAGCCCAGGCTGATCATCGCCGGCGCCAGCGCCTACAGCCTGCGCATCGACTTCGAGCGCTTCGCCAAGGTGGCCAAGGACGTCGGCGCCTACTTCATGGTCGACGTGGCGCACTACGCCGGGCTGGTGGCCGCGGGCGTCTATCCGAACCCGGTGCCGCACGCGCATGTCGTCACCAGCACCACGCACAAGAGCCTGCGCGGCCCGCGCGGCGGCATCATCCTGACGAACGACGAGGAGATCGCCAGGAAGATCAACAGCGCGATCTTCCCCGGCATCCAGGGCGGCCCGCTGATGCACGTGATCGCCGGCAAGGCGGTGGCCTTCCAGGAGGCGCTGCAGCCGGCGTTCAAGGCCTACCAGCAGCAGGTGGTGGCCAATGCGAAGGTGCTGGCCGAGACGCTGATCGAGCGCGGCCTGCGCATCGTCAGCGGCCGCACCGAGAGCCACGTGATGCTGGTCGACCTGCGCCCCAAGGGCCTGACGGGCAAGGAAGCGGAGGCCATCCTCGGCCGCGCACACATGACGTGCAACAAGAACGGCATCCCGAACGACCCGCAGAAGCCGATGGTCACCAGCGGCATCCGCCTGGGCACGCCGGCGATGACGACGCGCGGCTTCCGCGAGGACGAGGCGCGCCGCACCGCACACCTGATCGCCGACGTGCTCGACAAGCCCCACGACGAAGCCAACCTTGCCGCGGTCCGCGAGAAGGTCGCGGCGCTGACGCGCGACTTCCCGGTATACCGCTGAAACGGCACTGACCGGCGCGCCAGCCCCATGCGCTGCCCCTTCTGCTCGCACGAGGAGACGCAGGTCGTCGAGACCCGCGAGTCCGACGAGGGCGACGTCATCCGCCGGCGCCGGCGCTGCCTGCAGTGCGAGAAGCGCTTCACCACCTACGAGCGCAGCGAGATCGCGCTGCCCGCGGTGGTGAAGAAGGACGGCTCGCGCGTCGACTTCGACCGCGCCAAGCTGCGCGCCAGCATGATGCTGGCGCTGCGCAAGCGGCCGGTGAGCGTGGAGCAGGTCGACGCCGCGCTCGAGCGCATCCAGGACAAGCTGCTGGCCAGCGGCGCGCGCGAAGTCGCCAGCGCCCGGCTGGGCGAGCTGCTGATGCGCGAGTTGAAGCGCATCGACAAGGTGGCCTACGTGCGCTTCGCCTCCGTCTACCGCGAGTTCGAGGACGTGAACGCCTTCCGCGAGCTGATCCGCGACATCTGAGCCGCCCGCGTCCCCACCCGGGGGCCCCCGGGCGGGGGTGGGGCACCCGCCCCCGCCGCACGCCCCCGCCGCCGCCCACTCCCTGGGGTCGCGCCCCGCCGCCGCGCTGCCTACAGTGACCGCCATCGAACAGCGATCACGACCAGGAGAGCCGCGATGGAACAAGCCCGGATCGATTCCCGCACAGCCCGCCGCCAGCGCGGTGTCACGCTCGTCGAGTCGCTGATCGGCCTGGCCGTCGCCGGTGTCCTCGCCGGCGCGGCGGCACCCGGCTTCGAGCAACTGCGCCAGCGCCGCCACTTCGAGGGCGCCGTGGCCCAGCTCGAGACCGACCTGCATCTGGCGCGCAGCGAGGCCGTGGCGCAGAACCGCAGCGTCCGCATCAGCTTTCGCGCCGACGAGGCCGGCAGCTGCTACGTCATCCACACCGGCGCTGCCGACGCCTGCCGCTGCGACGCCACCGGCGCCGCGCAATGCGTCAGCGGGCAGCTCTCGTTCCGCAGCGTGCGCTTCGCCGGCAACGGGCCGATCCGCCTGCAGGCCAACGTGCCGTCGATCCTGTTCGACGCCCACCTGGGCACGGTCACGCCGACCGGCACGATGAAGCTCGTCGGCCCCGATGGCCGGGCGGTGCACGTGATCATCAACCTGCTGGGCCGCGTGCGCAGCTGCTCGCCGGGCGGCGCGGTGGCCGGCCAGCCGAAGTGCTGACACACCCCCGCAGGCAGGGGAGCCACGGCGACGAACGGCACGCCAGCGGCGACGGATGGCCTTGGGCCTGGCGCGGGCCGCGGCCGAGAATCGCTGCCATGAACGGAGCCTGTCCCTCCCTGCCTGCACGCCCTCGGCGGCGCATCGCGGGCTTCTCGCTGATCGAGCTGATGATCGCGGTGGCCGTCATCGCCTTGCTCGGCATGATCGCGATGCCGACCTACATGAGCGCCGTGCGCAAGGGGCGGCGCGCAGACGCCATCAATGCCCTGGCCACCGTGCAGCGCGCGCAGGAGAAGTGGCGCGGCGAGAACGCGGCCTACACCACCTCGCTGAGCAGCTTCAACCCCGCGCTGACGACGAATTCGCCGAACGGGCACTACACGGTGTCGATCACCTCGGCCGACGGGTCCGGCTACGTGGTCGCCGCAAGGGCCAGCGGGGGCCAGGCCAGCGACACGGACTGCGCGACGATGGCCGTGCGCCTGGCCACCGGCACGCTCTCGTACGGTTCGAGCGCGAGCAGCACGATCGACTGGACCGACGCCAAGCGCTGCTGGGCCAAGTGATGATGACGCATCGAACCCGACTTCACGCCGCTCCGCGCAGGGAGCGCGGCTTCACGATCATCGAGGGCATGATCGTGCTGGCCATCGCGGCCCTGCTGATGGTGCTGGCGGCGCCCTCGCTGAAGAACATGATCGACATGCAGCGCCTGCGCGGGACGCTGAACCAGTACCAGACCGACGTGCAGTACATGCGCAGCGAAGCGGTGAACCGCCAGGAGATGGTGGGCATCAGCTTCAACAACAACACCAGCAGCACCTGCTACGTGGTGCACACCTGCGGCACGCTGTCGAACGACAACTGCGTCTGCGACTGCACCGCCACGTCATCCGGCGGCGAGAACGGCCGCTGCACGGCGCCGATGCGCGAGATCCGCACCGTGACGCTGCCCCGCGGCGACAACCTCACGCTGCTGCCGGCGCGCGTGGACGGCGCCAGCTTCACCTCCAACCACATCCTCTTCGACCCCACCACGGGCGCGATGTACGCCTACTACGACCTCACGGTGACCCTGCATCCGATGTCTCCGGCGACCGAGTTCTGGTCCGACGTGACGATGAGCTCGGGCTCCACCAGCCTCGTGGCTCGCACCAAGGTCGGGCCGCAGGGCCGCATGACCGTCTGCACGCCGGGCAGCGCGATCACGGGCATGCCGGGGTGCTGATCGTGGATGCTCCCATGAAGATCCGGACCTTCCGCAAGCACCAGCGCGGCCTGTCGCTGGTGGAGATGATGGTCGGCGTGGCCGTCGGCCTGATCATCGTCGCCGGCGCCACCTTCCTGGCCGCCTCGCAGCTGACCGAGAACCGGCAGATGATCGTGGAGACGCAGGTCCAGCAGGACCTGCGCTCGGCGATGGACATCATCACGCGCGAGCTGCGCCGCGCCGGCTCGAACCCGACGCCGCAGTTCTACGTGTGGTCCTCCGCCACGCCCACGGCCAACCCGCGCCCGAACCTGCTGGGTGGCCTGGACGTGACCGGCTCCGGTTACGTCGTGCGCTACGGCTACGACCGCATGGGCGCCCTGTCGCTGCGCTTCCGCTACAAGCTCACCAGCGACGGCGTGATCCAGCAGGTGATCGAAGGCACGCTGGGCAACGAGACCCAGGACCTGACCGACCGCAACACGATGAAGGTCACGGACTTCACCGTGACGCCGGTCTACGGCCCGGTCAAGCAGCTCGCCTGCCCCAAGCTGTGCAGCGACGGCACGCAGACCTGCTGGCCGACGATGCGCACCGTCAGCGCCGACGTGATGATCGAGGCGATGCCGGTGGCCGCCTCGGGCGCGCGCCGGCGGCTGAACAGCACCGTGCAGCTGCGCAATGACTTCGTGAACTTCAACGTCTCCGCCACGCAGGTGTGCCCGTGAGAACCCGCCGCACTCTCCGCCACGCCCCCGTTCGCCGCCAGCGCGGCGTGGGCGCCGTCCTCATCGTGATGGTGCTGTTCTTCGCCGTCTCGCTCGCGGCGGCCTACGCCAGCCGCACGCTGATCTTCGAGCAGAAGACCTCGTCCAACCAGATGCGCAGCACGCTGGCCTTCGAGGCCGCCGACGCGGCGCTGAACTGGACTCTCGCGCAGCTCAACGGCGGCCTGATCAGCGCCAACTGCGACGAGATCACGCCGGCGGCCGACAACTTCCAGCAGCGCTACCTCGACATCGACGCCGACGGCTGGGTGCGCAAGCAGACCCGCTCGACCTCGACCGACGCGCGCCTGTGGCCCACCTGCACCGCCAACGGCGGTGGCTGGGACTGCCGCTGCCCGACCAACGCGCCCGATGCGCCGTCGCCCGGCTCCGGCGCCACGGTGGCCAACTTCAGCGTGCACCCGGCCTTCCGCGTCTGGCTGAGCACGGCCGAGGCCTCGACCACGACCAGCACCACCGACCCCTGGCCGGCCTTCACGCCGCTGGCGCCGGGCCTGCTGCCGCTGAGCATCAGCGGCTGCACGGCGATGCCCAGCTACGACATGACGGGTGCCACCGACAGCAGCTGCCTCAACTACCTCTCGCGTGCGCCCTACGGCGAGGGCCTGTCGACGCTGCGCGTGACCATCGCGCTGCGCAGCGGGCTGCCGGTGCCACCGGCGGCAGCGATCACCACGCGCACCGACATCCGGCCCAGTTCCTCCGGCAGCGTGAAGCTCAAGGTCATCAACAGCGACGCGGCGAGCGGCGGCTACACCGTCAACACCGGTGTCGCCCTGGGCAGCCACATCGACGACATGGACCTGCAGACGATCCCCGGCACGCCGGCCCGGGCCAGCGTCGCCGAGGCGGATTCGCGTCTCCTGGAAGTGAGCACCACCGCGTCGGGCACGGGTGCCTTGACCGCCGGCGAGCGCATGTTCGCCAACATCTTCGGCATGAAGCGCGCCACCTACAGGGACCAGCCGGGCCTGCGCGTCTGCGCCACCGGCTGCACGGCCACCGGCGCCAACGGCGTCGTGGCGCTGATGGCGGCCAATCCGAACCGGATCATCTGGGTCAACGGCGACCTAACGGTCGATGCCGACATCGGCAGCGCAACGGCGCCGGCGCTGCTGGTCGTCGACGGCGGCACGCTGACGCTGAATGCCGGCGTGCGCATCTACGGCTTCGTCTACCTCACCGGCGGCGCCTCCACCACCTCCACCATCGAGCTGCCCGCGTCGGCCACGTTCATCCAGGGCGCGCTGGTCGCCGAAGGCCGCCTGGTGACGCACTACGCCTCCTCGCCTTCCTCGGGCCAGGAGCTGACGGTGACCTACGACGCCACGATCCTGAACCTGCTGCGCACGACCTACGGCAGCTGGGTCAAGCTGGGCAGTGGCTGGACCGACTTCAAGCCCGTGACATGAACGCAGCACTCAAGCCCTTCGCGCGGCAGCGCGGCCTGTCGCTCATCGAGGCACTGGTGGCGCTGGCCGTGATGGCCATCGGCATGCTCGGCCTGGTGGGCGTGCAGACCTCGCTGCGCGGCAACTCCGACCTCGCCAAACAGCGCTCCGAAGCCGTGCGCATCGCGCAGCAGAAGATCGAGTACTGGCGCAGCTACTCCACCACCGACACCGGCGCGGTGGGCGAGCTGCGCTGGAACCAGCTGATCGACGAGACGGCTGACGTGACCGGGATGAACGCGACCTACCACGTGGTCAGCGACTTCACCTCGCTGCCGGCACCGCGCAACGGCAGGACCCTGGACGTGCAGGTCACCTGGACCGACCGCGCCGGCCAGAGCCAGGGCATCGACTTCCAGACCCTGATCGCGGGCGCGCCGCCGGAGCTGGCCGGCACGCTCGTCGTGCCCGGCCAGGGCGACACGATCCGCCGCCCCGTGGGCCGCATCCGCGGCACGCCTATCGTCGCCAAGGACCTGGGCAACGGCACCAGCGGGCTGATGCCCACGTCCACCTCGGGCAGCGTGGTCTGGGTCTTCAACAACGCCACCGGCGTGTTCAAGATCTGCACCACCTCGGCCTCGAGCACCGACCTTCTCGACCTGACCAACATCTCGGGCTGCGGCACGCAGCTGTACTCGCTGCTGTCGGGCTTCGTGCGCTACGCGACCAGCTTCAGCGGGCCCTTGCTGTCGGACCTGGACCACGGGCCGAACACCTCGCTGACGGTGAGCGTGAACGTCACCGCGCCGACCGGCGTGGGCACCGTCACCTGCCTGCTGCAGCCGCACTTCGCCGACTCCGACGACCCCGAGCGCTACACGGCCTACTACTGCGCCATCCCCGTCGTCAGCCTGACGTCCACGACCACTTCGGCCTGGTCGGGCAAGGTGGTGTTCGGGCCCTCGGGGCTGATCTCCGGCACGCTGGCCGACAACGATTCCTCGAACCGGAAGATGTGCCGCTACCACAGCCACGCGACCTACTCGCTGGTCCGCACGCCGCTGGCCAACGAGAACTACGTGATGATCCGCGCCGGCAACGGCGGCAGCGCCTTCTCCTGCCCGACCGGCGTCTTCACCTACCAGCCGGATACCTGAGCCGCCGAGCCTAGACTCGCGGCATGACGCCGCTGGACCGCAGCCGCCTGCTCGACGCCCTGGCGCTGGCCGAGACCTCGTTCGGGCTGACCGAACCCAACCCCCGCGTGGGCTGCATCCTCGGCTTCGAGGACGGCCGCGTGATCGGCCGCGGCGCCACGCAGCAGGCCGGCGGCCCGCATGCCGAGGTGATGGCGATGCGCGACGCAGCCGCCGCCGGCACGCCGACCAGGGGCGCGACGGCCTGGGTCACGCTGGAGCCCTGCGCGCACCATGGGCGCACGCCACCCTGCTGCGACGCGCTGGTGGCCGCGGGCATCACGCGTGCGGTGGTGGCCGTGGGCGACCCTTTCCCGCAGGTGGCCGGCGCCGGCATCGCGCGGCTGCGCGCGGCCGGCGTCGAGGTCGTGATGGCCGAAGCCGAGCTTGCCGAACGCGCACGCGAGATCAACATCGGCTTCTTCTCGCGCATCGAGCGCGGCCGGCCCTGGGTGCGCATGAAGGTGGCCGCCACGCTGGACGGCCGCACGGCGCTGGCCGACGGCACGAGCCAGTGGATCACCGGCGAGCCGGCGCGCACCGACGGCCACGCCTGGCGCCGGCGCGCCTCGGCGGTGGCCAGCGGCATCGGCACCGTGCTGCGCGACGATCCGCGGCTGGACGTGCGCCTCGTGCCCACCGCGCTGCAGCCGCTGCGCGTGGTGCTCGACTCGAAGCTGCAGACGCCGCCTTCGGCGAAAGTGCTCGCGCAGCCGAACCGCGGCGTGCTGGTGGTCGCCGCGCTCGACGATGCCGACCGCCGCGCCGCGCTCGAAGCCGCCGGCGCCGAGCTGCTGCTGCTGCCCGGTGCCGACGGCCGCATCGAGCTGCCCGCGCTGCTCGCGGCGCTGGCCGCGCGCGGCGTCAACGAGCTGCACCTGGAAGCCGGCCGCACGCTGAACGCGGCCTGGCTCGCGGCCGGGCTGGTGGACGAGCTGCTGGTCTACCTGGCGCCCAAACTGATGGGCCCGGGCCTGGCGATGGCCGACATCGGCCCGCTGCAGGTGCTGGCCGATGCGCCCCGGTTCCGCTTCACCGACGTGGCGCGCGTGGGCGAGGACCTCCGGATCCTCGCCCGTCCCCGGTCCCCGGGCCCGGGCTGAAAGCTGCCGGCCGCCTACAATCCAAAGCATGTCGATAGCACCCGTTCCCGAGCTGGTGGCCGAGCTCGCCGCCGGCCGCATGGTGATCCTGGTCGACGAGGAAGACCGCGAGAACGAAGGCGACCTGGTGCTCGCTGCCGAGCACGTCACGCCCGAGGCGGTGAACTTCATGGCCCGCTTCGCGCGCGGCCTGATCTGCCTGACGCTCACGCGCGAGCGCTGCGAGCGGCTGCAGCTGCCGCCGATGGCCACGCGCAACGGCACCAAGCACGGCACTGCGTTCACGGTCTCGATCGAAGCCGCCAGCGGCGTCACCACCGGCATCTCGGCGGCCGACCGCGCGCGCACGATCCAGGTCGCCGTCGCACGCGACGCGCAGCCGGCGGACCTCGTCCAGCCTGGCCACGTGTTCCCGCTGCAGGCGCAGGACGGCGGCGTGCTCATGCGCGCCGGCCACACCGAGGCCGGCTGCGACCTCGCCGCGATGGCCGGCCTCATGCCCGCGGCCGTGATCTGCGAGATCATGAAGGACGACGGCACGATGGCGCGCCTGCCGGACCTGCAGGTCTTCGCGCAGGAGCATGGCCTGAAGATCGGCACCATCGCCGACCTCATCGGCTACCGCAGCCGCAACGAGACCCTGATCGAGCGCCTGGGCGCGCGCACGCTGGTCACGCCGCAGGGCGAGTTCCAGTGCATCGCCTTCCACGACAAGGGCGGTGGCCTGCACCTGGCGCTGACGCATGGCCGCTGGAGCCCTAACGACGAGGTGCCGGTGCGCGTGCACGAGCCCTTCACCGCGATGGACCTGCTCGACGCGCAAGGCGGCGGGCATTCCTGGCCGCTGCCGGCGGCGCTGGCCGCGCTGCGCGCCGGCCCCTGCGGCGTGGCCGTGCTGCTGAACTGCAGCGGCGACGCCGCCTCGCTGATGCCGCTCGTGCTGCCCGAACGCCAGGCCGCCGCGCCGCGCGCGCAGATGGACCTGCGCACCTACGGCGTGGGCGCGCAGATCCTGCGCGGCCTGGGCGTGCGCCGCATGCGCCTGCTGGGCAGCCCGCGCCGCATGCCCAGCATGACGGGCTACGGCCTGGAGATCACCGGCTTCACCGCCGCACCGTCGGCCTGATCCGGCCCGAGGAAGACAAGACATGAAGGATGCCGACCAGGGCAGCGCGGGCGAACTCATCGGCGAAGGGCTGCGAATCGGCATCGTCCGCGCGCGCTTCAACGACGCCATCACCGGCAAGCTGGCGCAGGCCTGCCTGGCCGAACTCGAGCGGCTGGAGGTCGACGAGTCCGACATCCGCCACGTGACCGTGCCCGGCGCGCTGGAGATCCCGGTGGCGCTGAAGGCGCTGGCCGACAGCGGCGACTTCGACGCGCTGGTGGCCCTGGGCTGCGTGATCCGCGGCGAGACCTACCACTTCGAGCTCGTCGCCAACGAGAGCGGGGCCGGCGTCACGCGCGTCGCGCTGGACAGCGGCGTGCCGGTGGCCAACGCCATCCTCACCGTCGAGAACGAGGAACAGGCCTGGGCGCGTGCCGAGGACAAGGGCCGCGACGCCGCGCGCGTGGCGGTGGAGATGGCCAACCTGATGGAAGACCTGTCGTGAGCGATGCCGACACGCCGGCGGCGCCGCAGGCGAAGACCGAAGCGGCGAAGAAGGCCGACAAGAAGCGCTCGGCACCGAAGTCGGCCCGCCGCCGTTCGCGCGAGTTCGCGCTGCAGGGCCTGTACCAGTGGCTGCTGGCCGGCGGCGATGCCGCGGGCGTGGAAGCCACGGTGCGCGAACTCGACGGCTTCGACAAGTGCGACCGCGTGCACTTCGACGCGCTGCTGCACGGCGGCATCGAGCAGGCCGCGGCGCTGGACGAGGTGCTCGCGCGCCACGCCGACCGCAAGACCACGCTGCTGTCGCCGGTGGAGCACGCGGTGCTGATGATCGGCACCTACGAGCTGATGCACTGCATCGAGATCCCCTACCGCGTCGCCATCAACGAGGCGGTGGAGCTGGCCAAGAGCTTCGGCGGCACCGACGGCCACAAGTACGTCAACGGCGTGCTCGACCGCTGCGCCGCCGAGCTGCGGCCGGTGGAGACGAAGGCGGCGCGCAAGTGAGCATCCGCCTGGCGGGCCGGCTCGATCACATCGAGCCCTTCTGGGTGATGGAGTTCGCCAAGGCGGCCGACGTGCTGGCGCGCAGCCCCGCCTGCGACCCGGCGCGCGGCGGCACGCCGATGATCTTCCTGAACATCGGCGAGCCCGACTTCGGCGCCGCGCCGCTGGTGCAGCGCGCGGCCGCCGCCTGCATGGAGCGCGGGCGCACGCAGTACACGCATGCCACCGGGCTGCCAGCGCTGCGCGAGCGCATCGCGGCCTGGTACGGCATGCGCTTCGGCGTCGAGGTGGATCCGGCGCGCATCGTGATCACGGCCGGCGCCTCGGCCGCGCTGCAGCTCGTCACGCTGGCGCTCTTCGAGCCCGGCGACGAGGTGCTGATGCCCGACCCGAGCTACCCCTGCAACCGCCACTTCGTCGCCGCCGCCGGCGCCACGGCGCGGCTGCTGGAGGCCGGGCCGGCCCAGCGCTTCCAGCTCGACGCCGCCTCGGTGGCCGCGGCCTGGACGCCGGCCACGCGAGGCGTGCTTCTGGCCTCGCCGAGCAACCCCACCGGCACCTCGATCGCCGCCGCCGAGATGGCCGCCATCGCCGCGGTCGTGCGTGCGCGCGGCGGCGTGAACATCGTCGACGAGATCTACCTTGGCCTCAGCTACGACGAGGCCTTCGGCCACAGCGCGCTGGCGCTGGGCGACGACGTGATCAGCGTCAACAGCTTCAGCAAGTACTTCGGCATGACCGGCTGGCGCCTGGGCTGGCTGGTGCTGCCGCCCGCGCTGGTGGCGCCGGTGGAGAAGCTGGCGCAGAACCTCTACATCTGCGCCAGCAGCGTGGCGCAGCACGCGGCGCTGGCCTGCTTCGAGCCCGAGAGCCTGGCCGAGTACGAGCGCCGCCGCGCCGAGTTCCGCCGCCGGCGCGACTTCGTCGTGCCCGCGCTGCAGGCGATGGGCCTGCCGGTGCCGGTGGTGCCCGACGGCGCCTTCTACGCCTGGTTCGACTGCAGCGCCCACGCCGCCGACAGCTGGGCCTTCTGCGAGCGCGTGATGCAGCGCGCGCACGTGGCGCTCACGCCGGGGCGCGACTTCGGCCCCGCTCAGGCCGGCCGTTACGTGCGCCTGTCCTTCGCCGCCGGCATGGATGCGCTGCAGGAGGCGCTGGCCCGGCTGGCCCGTGAACTGAGCGGGTCCGAAAGACCCGTGACAGCGGGTTAACGCCGGCCAAAGGCGGCGCTTTTCGGGATGCACCCCCTCATGCGCGGGGGTTAAGCTCCGCGGCTGTGTCTCTCAACCCCTTCCAGCGACGCCCTAAGTCGAACTCGTCGGACTCGACCGCCACCGAGTTCCCGGCCACCGTGGCCGCGCCGCCGCCGGAATTGAGCCCGCTGCCCACGGCGCCCGACTCGCTGCCCTCGGACATCGACCCCGGGCACGACTTCGCGTCCGACAGCAGCATCGACAGCCAGCCCGCCCCGGTGGAACTTCGGCCGACGATCGCCTTCGTCGGCCGCTACGCGCTGAAGAACCTGCTGGGCACCGGCGGCCTGGGCCAGGTGCACGAGGCCTGGGACCCGATCCTCTCGCGCGCGGTGGCGGTCAAGACGCTGCAGTTCGACAGCGCGCCCGAGCAGCGGCAGTCGCTCAACGAACTCTTCCTGAACGAGGCGCGCGCGGTGGCGGGCCTCTCGCACGCGCACATCGTCACGGTGCACGACGCCGGGCTGTCGGACCACGGCGTCTACATCGCGATGGAGCGGCTGCAGGGCCAGGACCTGCGCCAGCGCCTGGCCGGCGGCTGGATCCCCACACCCGTGCAGGCGGCGCAGCTGGTGCGGCGCGTGGCCGATGCGCTGTCCTATGCCCATGCGCGCGGCGTGGTGCACTGCGACATCAAGCCGGCGAACATCTTCCTGAACAAGCGCGACCGGCCGAAAGTCCTCGACTTCGGCATTGCCCGCATCGCCCACACCACCGTGCTGCCGCAGCTGCAGGGCGCGGTGGCCGGCTCGCCGCACTACCTGGCGCCCGAGCAGCTGCAGGGCGGCCCGGTCGATGCGCGCACCGACATCCATGCCCTGGGCGTGGTGTTCTACGAGCTGCTGACGCTGCGCAAGGCCTTCAGCGGCGACAGCGTCGAGCAGATCACCACCGCCGTGCTGACCAACCACCCGGCGCCCGCCCACGAGGTGCGGCCGGGCGTGCCGCGCACGCTGGCCGGCATTGCCGCCAAGGCCATGGCGCGCGACCCGGGCGACCGCTACGGCAGCGCGGCCGAGATGGCTGCCGACCTGCGGCGCTGGGCCGACAAGCACGACAAGGCGGCCGGCCACGGCCATGGCCATGGCCACGGTAGCAGCCACCGCGATTCGGCACCCGACGCCAGCGGCCCGCCCTCGGCCCCGGCCGTGGTGGTGATGCCCGGCTCGGGCACGATCGGCCGTCCGCAGCGCCGCCGGCCGAGCAAGGTGGCGCCGGTGGGCTACATCGTCGCCGCGGCCGCGGTCGGCGCCGGCGCGCTGGCGCTGGTGGCCTACCGCAGCCACGCGCCTTCGTCCGCGCCGCAGCCGGTGCCGCTCAGCACGCCGGCATCGGCAGCCCTGCCTGCGGCCTCGGCAGCATCGGCAGGGCTCGCGGCTTCGGCGCCCGAGGGTGCTGCATCGGCCGCGGCCGAAGGGCCGGCCTCGGCCGCGGTCCCGACGTCCGAACCGGCAGCCTCGGTCGCCGCGCCTGTTGCGGCGCCGGTCACCGCGCCTGTTGCGGCGACACCGCCCGCCGCCCGAGCGGCACCTGCGCCGGCACCCGCGCGTACCCGGGCCGCCGCGGCACCGCGCGAGAGCAAGGCCGCCGCGCCGGCCGCCGTCGCCCCGGCGCCGGTGATGGGCGTGCTGCAGCTGGCCATCAGCCCCTGGGGCCAGGTCGAGATCGACGGCCGCGCCGTGGGCACCACGCCGCCGCTGACGCGCCTGGAGCTGCCCGAGGGCTCGCACACCGTCACCATCCGCAACGACGATGCGCCGCCGCTGACCCTCACCGTCCAGGTCAGCGCCGACAAGCCCATCACCGTGCGCCACCGCTTCGCCCAATGAACGACACCGCCCGCCAAGCCGTGCTCGCCGTGAGCGCCCTGTTCGCCGCCCTCCTGGCGGGCTGCGCGGCCCCGCCGCCTGCCGCGCCGCCGCCGCCGCCCGGCGGCCTGGCCGACCTGATGGAACGCCCCGCCGAGCGCGCGCTGTTCGAAGGCATCCGCGCCTACGACGACGGCCAGTACACGCAGGCCGAGGCCGCGCTGCGCAAGGCGCTGGCCGACGGCCTGCGCAGCGGCCGCGACCAGGCCAGCGCGCACAAGCTGCTGGCCTTCATCACCTGCACCAGCGAGCGCATGGCCGAATGCGAGGCTTCGTTCCGCGCCGCACGCGCGGCCGACCCGGCCTTCGCGCTCAGCCGCAGCGAGGCCGGGCATCCGGTCTGGGGGCCGGTGTACAAGCGGGTTTCGACCCCCTAGGCCGCGCAGGACCGGGCGGCATAATCGCCCGGCCGATGCCAGCCGCCGCAACGATCGCCCCGACGCCCGCGGACCCGTTCCGCCACACACTGCGCGTCTACTGGGAAGACACCGACGCCGGCGGCGTCGTCTTCTACGCCAACTACCTGAAGTTCTTCGAGCGCGCGCGCACCGAGTGGCTGCGTGCCCTGGGCGTGGCGCAGCAGGCGCTGCGCGAGGCCACCGGCGCGATCTTCATCGTCACCGACACCTCCGTGCGCTACCGCGCGCCGGCGCGCCTGGACGACCTGCTGGAAGTGACCTGCGCGCTGCGCGAGCGCGGCCCGGCCTCGATGCGCATCGAGCAGCAGGCCTGGCGCGGCGACACGCTGCTGGCCGAAGGCGAGATCCGCATCGGCTGCGTCGACGCGGGAACCTTCAGGCCCCGCCGCATTCCGACCGAGATCACCGCCCGCCTATGAACCAAGACCTCTCGATCACCGCACTCGTCCTGCACGCCAGCATCGTCGTGCAGGTGGTGATGGCGGGGCTGGCGATCACGTCGCTCGTCAGCTGGACCGTCATCTTCGGCAAGCTCTTCGGCCTGAAGAAGGTGCGCGGCCGCAATGAGGAGTTCGAGCGCGAGTTCTGGTCCGGCCGCAGCCTCACCGAACTCAACGGCGCCGTCGGCCAGAAGGCCGAGACGGCGCCGATGGAGCGCATCTTCGCCAGCGGCATGCGCGAGTTCCTGAAGCTGCGCGAGAAGCGCCTTGACGCCGGCGCGCAGCTCGACGGCGCGCGCCGCGCGATGCGGGCCAGCTTCCAGCGCGAGCTGGACGTGATCGAAAGCAACCTGAGCTTCCTCGCCAGCGTGGGCTCGGTCTCGCCCTACGTGGGCCTCTTCGGCACGGTGTGGGGGATCATGCATGCGTTCGTCGGCCTGTCGAACCTGCAGCAGGTGACGCTGGCCACCGTGGCGCCGGGCATCGCCGAGGCGCTGGTGGCCACCGCGATCGGCCTGTTCGCGGCCATCCCCGCGGTGGTGGCCTACAACCGCTTCGCGCGCGACATCGACCGCATCGCGATCACGCTGGAGACCTTCATCGAGGAGTTCAGCAACATCCTGCAGCGCAACGTCGGCGGCGCGCCGGTCGCGACGACGACGATGAACCCGCAAGGGGCGCGCTGAGATGCCCGCCGTCGCTGCCCGCGGCCACGGCCGGCGCCGCTCGATGAACGAGATCAACATGGTCCCGTTCATCGACGTGATGCTGGTGCTGCTGATCATCTTCATGGTCACCGCGCCGCTGATCACCACCGGCGTGGTCGACCTGCCCAGCGTCGGCAAGAGCCAGCAGCGGCCCACGAGCGTGATCGAGGTCATCGTCGGCACCGACGAGAAGCTGCGCCTGCGCCTGGACAGCCAGGAGCCGGCGCCGGTGGCGCTGCCGCAGCTGGCCGCGCGCGTGCGCGAGAAGCAGGGCAACGACGCCAACGTGCCGGTGGTCATCAGCGCCGACAAGAGCGTGCGCTACGAGAGCGTGGTGCGCGTGATGGACGTGCTGCAGCGCGCCGGCGTGCGGCGCGTGGGCCTGTCGGTGAAGCAGTCGGGCGCCTGAGCCATGGCCGCCGCCGCCGTGCACGACGCGCTGCTGCCCCGCCCCATCGGCGGCAGCGGTGCCGGCGCGGCGGCCTCGCTGCTGGCGCATGGGCTGCTGCTGGCGGCACTCACTTTCGGCGTCAGCTGGCGTTCGCGCGACAACGAGACCTTCAGCGCCGAGCTCTGGTCGGCCGTGCCGCAGGTGGCAGCACCCCAGCCGGTGCAGGTGGCGCCCGAGCCGCCGGCGCCGGCGCCCACGCCGGCCCCGCCGCCGCCGCAGGCCGCACCGCCGCAGCCCACCGAGGCCGAGATCGCGATCGAGCGGGCGCACAAGCGCAAGGTCGAGGAAGAGCGCCGCAAGGCCGAGGCCGAGGCTGAAGCCGAGAAGAAGAAGGCCGAGGCCGACAAGAAGAAGCGCGAGCAGGCGCTGAAGGCCGAGCAGGCGGCACAGGTCGCGCGCGAGGCGCAGGCCGCGGAGCAGCGGCGCGAGGAGCAATTGCGCCGCATCACCGGCATGGCCGGCACCGCCACCAGCGGCACCGGGACGGCAGCGCGCGACTCGGCGCCTTCGGCCACCTACCTGGGCCGCCTGAAGAAGGCCGTGCGCGACCGCATCGCCTTCACCGGCGGCACCACGGCCGACAACGCGGCCGTGGAGATCGAGGTGCGTGCCACGCCCACCGGCGACATCCTCTCGCGCCGCATCACCAAGAGCAGCGGCCACCGCGAATGGGACGAGGCCGTCGAGCGCGCGATCGACAAGCTGAGCAAGCTGCCCCCGGCCGATGCCGGCAGCGTGATCCCGACCAGCCTGGTGCTGATCGTCAGGCCGACCGAGTAGCGGCTTCGGCCGCCGGCCGCGAAGAAGCCGGCCCCTCGACGAAACGGCGCTCGGCGCGCGCCTTCCACGCGCCTGCCCAGCGGCCCATCGTCCACCACGAGCCCCAGGCGGCGAGCGCCCGGCCGTCGCCGAGCTCGGCGACGGCCGGAATCCGCGACCGGGGCGCGAAGGGCATCAGGTCGCCGCCGCCGGCATGACGCCGGAGATTGACGGCCAGCGCCGCCGCCGCGCGCGGGTCGCTGCGGCCCGGCCCGGCAGCCACCTCGCCGATCGCGAAGACCTCGGGGTGCGACACGCTCTGCAAGGTCTCGCCGGTCGCAACGAAGCCCTGCCCGTCCAGCGCCAGGCCGCTGCCGGCGAGCCAGGCCGGGCCCTCGCCTTCATTCGCGATCACCGGTGCGTCGCAGGCCAGTCGCGCGCCACTTTGCAGCACCACCGCACGCGGCTCGATGCGCGCCGCCGGCTCGCGGAACACGGTGATGCGCCGCTGCCGCAGCAGCTGCGCCGCGGCGGCCGTGGCGCCGGCAGGCCAGCCCGCCAGCGGCTCGGGGCCGCCGGTGACGAGCGCCACGCGCGCGCGCTCGTCGTCGGGCGCACCCAGGCGCTGCTGCAGCGCCAGCGCGAGTTCGAAGGCCGTGACGCCGCCGCCGATCACGACGATGTCCAGCACCCGCCGCGCCGCCAGGTCCAAGAGCGGCGGCAGCAGTTGCACGAAGGCCGCCGCCGGCCGCGCGAAGAGCGCCTGGCCCGCGGCGCCGGGCAGCATGTCGCGGCGCGGCGCCTGGCCGGTGGCGATCGACAGCAGGTCGTACTCCGCCGCGCGCCCGTCGGCGAGCGTCACGATCCGCTGGGCTGCGTTCAGCGCCGTGGCCTGCCCTTCGACGAAACGCACGCCCGCGGCCTGGGCCAGCGGCGCCAGCGCCAGCGCCAGCGTGCACGCCGCCGCCTCGTGGCGGCCGGCCACGAGCCCCGGCAGCATCGCCGGGTGCAGCAGCGTGGGCCGCGGCGAGACCAGCATCACCTCGGCCGCCGCGATGCGTTCGCGCGCCAGCTCGCGCAGCAGCGCGACGTGGGAGCGGCCGCCGCCGAGCAACAGCAGGCGCTTCAGGGCGCGGCCTCCAGCCGCAGGTCGGCCAGGTGCGCGACCGTGTGGCGGTGCGTGTTGTCGGCGTCGCCGCCCACCAGCAGCGCGCTCATCGGCGGCAGCGTCGGGCCGGCCTCGTCGCCGAAGGCACGCCGGAAGTCGGCCGCGATGTCGCGGTTCTCGTCGAACCAGGTGCCCGCGTTGTCGGCCGCGTTGCGCAGCACGATGTAGCGCACACGGCGCGTGAAGGGGTTGTCGATCAGCGAGCCGCGCGGCTCGATGCGGCCCCAGACCCAGCACAGCGTCGCCGCCGGCACCGGTTCGCCGGCGCTCGCGCGTGCGAGCCTGAGGAACATGCGGTCGCCGAAGGGCAACTGCTCGGTCGGCAACTCGAAGCCGATGCAGACCTTGGCCGGCGTGTCGTCGCCCGAGCGGCTGTGCAGGTCGCTCGCCGGGTTGCCCTGCTGCAGCCGCCACGACCAGCGCAGGTGCCCGGCCGCCGGCAACGCGGGCAGCTCCTGCAGCAGGTTGCCGTAGGACTCGTCGGCGTCGATGCGCAGCGAGGCGCGGCCTTCGCTGCGCTCGGCGGTGAACTGCGTCACCGGCTTCGTCTGGCGCGGCAGCGTGCTGATGCGCCAGCCCGCGGCCAGTTGCGGCGCCTCGGGCGGGCCGGCCAGCAGCGGCGCGAGCGCGGCCGCCGCCGCCGTCCACGCGGCCAGGCTAAGGGCCATGGCAGCCGGGCGTCAGAAGCGCTCCTGCGCGGTCACCGGCATCAGCGTCTCCGCAGGCGGCACGAGGTCGCGCCTGCCGCTGTCGTCGACGAAGCGCAGCCGCAGCTTGTAGGTCGCCGGCGCGAGGAAGAGGTTGACCTGCGTCGCGCCGCTGGAAAGATCCACCGCCTGCTGCACAGCACCGTCCGGGCGCAGCACGTCGAGCACGAAGTGGCCCAGGCCCTCGCCGCCCTGGCCGCGCGGGGCGACGCCGAAGCCGTCCACCGCGAAGCGCAGGTTGACCGGGCTCACCACCGGCTCGCCGTCGCGCAGGTTGCTGATCAGCGCACGCTGCCCGGCCGGGCGCGGGCGCGAGATCTCGTCCTCGTACCAGGCCTGGCAGCTGGACTGCAGGTTGGCCGGGTCGATGCGCAGCGGCTGCTCGCTGCGCGGGCCGGTCACGATGACGCGGAACTCGGCGCTGTAGACGAAGTAGGGGCGGTGGTCGTGGTCGGCGAACAGCAGCCGCAGGCGGTGCGGGCCCGGCGGCAGCGCGATCACCGCGCCGGTCTGTCCCTTGCCGTAGTGGCGATGGAAGTCGCTGAACGGGATCTGCGCCGTCGGGTCGCCGGGCAGCGACATGTCGACCAGCATGTGGTGGTGGCCGGCCTTCGGGTTGGGCTTGCCGGCCGGCACCACGCCCATGCCGCGGATCGCGAAGTCCACGCGAAAGGGCGAGCGCACGGTCATGCCGTCGCGCAGGTTGGACACGTCCACCGCGGTGGGTTCGTTGAGCCTGACCTGCGTGCGCTCTCGCGTGTGCTGCAGCCAGCAGGCGCGCTCGCGATCGTCCTTGGGCAGCGGCTCGGCTCGCGTGCCGCCGGCGGCGGCCAACATGACGAGGCCGCCGATGACGGCGGCCTGCGACCAATTCGAAAGGCGGGGCGGGCACTTACTCATGCTTGCAGTCTGCCATCAGCCGCTGGCACCGGGCTTGCAAGCCCTGCTTGCGGATCAACGCAGACGTTGCATCAGCCACGCATCGGCCGACCATCGGCCCGGCCCCCACAGCACCAGCGCCGCGAGCAGGCTGCCCCAGAGCTGGTGCTGGTGCAGCGCGGCCGGCGCGATCTCCGCCAGGCTCATCACCGCGACTACGTTGACCACCGACAGCCCCGCCGCCGCGAAGCGCCCCGCCAGGCCCAGCACCAGCAGCACCGGCAGCGCGAGTTCACCGGCCGTGCCCATCCACGCGGCCAGCTCGGGCGGCAGCACAGGCACGTGGTACTCGTCGTTGAAGAGCGCGAGCGTGGTCTCCCAGTCGCGGATCTTCGTCAGGCCCGAGGCGAAGAAGGCCTGGGCGACGAAGAGCCGCGCGGCCAGCTGCGCCAGCGGTTGAAGCGTCTCGACGGCAGCGATGGCGCGCCGCGCCAGGGCCATGGGCGCGCGCAGGGAGTCGATCATCGAGAGGCTCCTTCGACGGCGCGCAGCCAGCCGCCGCGCAGCGCATCGGCCAGCCAGGTTCCGAAGTCGAACGAAGGGCCCGCCGCGTCGAGCGCGGCCCCGAGCGAGTGGTCTTCGAGCAGCGCCTGCACGAAGCGCGCATCGGCCTGGCCGATCACGCGCAGATGCGCCTGCCAGCCGCTGCGCGCGACGAGCACCGGTTCACCGCGCCCTTCGGCGAAGGCGGCGCGCACCGGTGCGAAGCGGTCTGCGTCATCGCCATCGCTGCGGTGCGCCTGCCAGATCGTCGCCACCGGATGTGGCGAAGCCACGAGCGCCAGGCCCGGGGCGAAGCGCAGGCGCAGCGCGGCCGGGTCGTGGCTCGCCAGCAAGTCGAGGCCTTCGACCACGCCGGCTGCATCCGCCGCACGCTCGCAGGCATGCACGGCCCATTCGAGCCGCGCCACATCGGCGAGATAGGGCTCGGGCGCGAGCGTCTCGTCGTCGGCGATGAAGCTCGACAGGTGCTCGCCCCAGGTCGCCACGTCACCGCGCTCCGGCGGATGGCGGCGCCAGAAGGTGCGCGCCAGCGCGGCGAAGGACTCGTCGCCGAGCAGCTGCTGCAGGGTCGGGAAGGCGGCCGCCAGCGCACGTTCGGCCAGTGCGCCGGCGTTGGCCTTGTACGCGGCCAGGCCGCGCTCGAAGCGTGCGCCGTCGCGCATCCAGCCGCCCACCACCGCGGGCCGCGCATCGCCCAGCAAGGCGCGCAGCAGCATCTGCTGGCGCAGCGCTTCGCGGTCGGCACTCATGCCATCACCTCGGCCGCACGCGCGGCCTCGTCCAGCAGCACCTCGTGCGCAGGCAGCGCCGTGTCCCATTCGATGAGCGTCGGCCGCGGCCCCAGCCGCGCGATGGCGTGGCGGTAGGCGCGCCACACCGGGGCGTGCACGCGGCTGCCGTGGTCGTCGATGACGATGTCGCCGCTGGCGCCGTAGCCGGCCAGGTGGATCTCGCCGACGCTGGCCGCATCGATCGCGTCGATCCAGCGGCAGGCTGCATCGGCCGCCGCGTCGTCGCCCAGCCCTTCGTTGAGCGCATTGACGACGAGGTTGTTCACGTCCAGCAGCAGGCCGCAACCGCTGCGGCGCGTGAGCCTGTTGAAGAACTCGGGCTCGGGGATCTCGCTGTCGGCCCAGCGCAGGTAGGCCGAGATGTTCTCCACCAGGATGGGCCGCTTCAGCGCGTCCTGCGTGCGCATCACATTGGCGGCCAGGATGTCGAGCTGGGCGGCGGTGTGCGCGATCGGCAGCAGGTCGCTGCCGTGCACCACCGGCCCGCCCGAGCGGCGCGGCGCACGCGCGAAGCTCGCGTGGTCGCTCACGCGCACGGGCTCGATGCGCGCGGCCAGCTCGGCCAGCTTGCGCAGGTGCCAATCGTCCAGCCCCGCGGCCGAGCCGAGCGCCAGGCCCACGCCGTGCAGGCTGACGGGCCAGCGCTCGCGCGCCGCCTGCAGCACGCCCAGCGCGGCGCCGCCATCGGCGAAGTAGTTCTCCGAATGCACCTCGACGAAGGCCAGCGGCGGCACTGCCGCCAGCAGCGCCTCGGCGTGCGGCTGGCGCAGGCCGATGCCGGTGTGGGCGAACATGGCCTGCGCGGTGGAGACAGCCGGAATCAGCTCTTCTTCGTCTTGGCCTTGGCTTCCTCGGCCGTCATGCCCTTCATCGACTTGCAGGTGCCCTTGGCGACGTACTTCCAGTCGTCGGCGGACATGTCGGCCTTGGACTGGCCGGCGCAGGAGTGCGAGCCGCTGAGGTTGGCGCAGTCGTTCTGGCCCGCCTTGGCGATGCCGTAGCACTTCTCCTTGCCCTTCTCGTCGGCCTGGGCCTGGGTGGCCAGGCCGAGCGCGAGCGCGGAAGCGAGGGCGGAGGAAACGATGAGACGCTGGTTCATGGGCGTGGCTCCTGCAGGTCAGGTGTCAGTGGAAGATCCGCGGCACGCGGGTGGCGCGGCCGGGCGGGAGGATAGTCGGATGGACGAGCCCGTTCTTACAGCAGGCCGAGGTCGCGTGGCGCCGAACCCGGGAAAACCCGGTCGAGCTGCGCCGGCACGAGCGCGAACTGGCGCTGCAGCAGGCCGCCGATCCAGGCGCGGTACTCGTTGAGCACCGGCAGGTCGCGGTTCTGGAACAGCGTGCGCGCCTCGATGCGCTGCTGCTCGCCCGCCACCGGCGAGGCGGCCGCCAGCGCGCCACCCAGCACCCAGTGCACGCTGCCGTGGCCATGGTCGGTGCCGCGGTTGCCGTTCTCGCGCATCGTGCGGCCGAACTCGCTGACCACCACCACCACGGTGTGGCGCCAGGCCGCATCGCCGATCTCGTCGGCAAAGCCCGCCAGCCCGCGGCCCAGTTCATCGAAGCGCTGCGCGAGGTAGCCGCTCGCGCCGCCCTGGTTGACATGCGTGTCCCAGCCGCCGACATCGACGAAGCCCAGGGCATAGCGCTCGCGCATCAGCCGCGCGATCCGCCGCGCCTCGGCCTCGAAGCCCTTGGCGGTGATCGCGTTGCGGTTGGCCGCTTCCATCTCTCCAGCCATGGCCGATGAGGACGCCGCGACCGGCGCTGCCATCGCCACTTGGCGCGCCGCCTCGTCGCGCACGTCGAAGGACTCGGCCAGCCGCTGCTGCAGCGGGTGGCCCTGGTACATCGACAGCAGCGCGGCGCGCAGCCGCTCGTCGCCCTTGCGCGGGTCCTGCTTCAGCGAGAGGTTGGCCACCGGCATCTCGCCGCGCAGCACCAGCGGCAGCTGGTCGGTGAAGGCGATGGCCTCGCGCGGCGCGGCGCCGTTGTCGGCGGCCAGCACGGCGGCCAGGCGGTTGAGGAAGCCGCTGCCGAAGTCGCGCCGGGCGTTCAGGGGCTGGCCCAGCTCGATCGAGTCCTGCGTCTCGAAATGGCTGCGCGTGAGGTCATCGGTGCCGGCGAAGGGCACGAAGACGCATTGGCGCTTCGCGGCCAGCGGCGCGATCGAGCCTTCCAGTGCGGGATGCAGGCCCCAGTCTTCGGCCAGCGGCAGCGGGCCCTTCTGCTTGGCATCGGCGCTCGCGGCAACCGCGATGTTGGGCCGCACCTCGCGGTAGAAGCTGCCGGCCGTGGGCACGAGCAGGTTCATCGCGTCGTAGCCGCCGCGCAGGAAGACGAGCAGGAAACGCGGCGTACCCGGAGGCGCGGCCGCGAGCAGGCGCGTAGAAGCCAGGAGCCCGGTGGCGGCCTGCAGCAGGTGGCGGCGTTGCATCCGTGGCTCCTCAGGTGAACATGAATTCCGGGCTGGAGAGGTAGAGCGTGTTCCAGTCCTGCGGCGAGGCCGCAGCGTCCAGCGCCTCGCGCGTGGCCGCGGCCATCTGCGGGCGCAGCAGCTGCCAGTACAGCGGGCGCGCGAGCTGCGGGAAGGCGGGTTGTTCACGCGGCGCCATCGCATCGTCGGTCTTGAAGAGGCCGGCCGGATTGCTGCCGAGCGCTCGCGCGATCTCCAGCCGCACCGCGAGCTGGCCCGAGCCGGTCCATGCCGCCGCCTCGCTCGGGTAGCCATCGGGCGTGGGCCGGTTGTAGAGGCCCTGGCCCAGGCGGTTGAGCCAGTTCTGCATCGGCTGCGTGTTCAGCACCACGCGCTCGCCGTAGCAGGCGCGCACGGCCGAGACGACGAAGTGCACCGGGTCCTTGAAACGCGCCGGGCCGGGTGCGCTGAAGGCGGGCGAGCGCAGCAGCACGCCCAGCACGGCGTCGATGCGGCCACGGCTCGTGCGCCACTCGGCCGCCATCGCGTCCACGAGGGCCGGCGGCGGCTCGTCGGCGAGGAAGTGGCGCGCCAGCTTGCGGCTGACGAAGCGCGCGGTCGAGGGGTGCACCGCCAGCACATCGAGCACCTCGTCCAGCTCGGCCGCGCCGCGACCCGGCACCGTGCGGCCCAGCAGCGTCTTCTCGCCGAAGTCGTGCCGCGCCGGGTTGAACTCGTAGATGCCGTTGCGCCGGTACTGCGCTGCGCGCTCGGGCTTCAGCGCCGGCGCCTTGTCGGTGTAGTTCAGGCCGTGGCCGGTGAGCACGCGCGCCAGTTCCTGCACGTCGCGCTGCGAATAGCCGCCGTCCACGCCCAGCGTGTGCAGTTCCATCAGCTCGCGCGCCAGGTTCTCGTTGATGCGGCCGGCGGCGTTCTGCTCGTTGTCCAGGAAACGCAGCATCGCCGGGTGCTTCGTGCAGGCGCCCAGCAGATCGCGGAAGCGGCCCAGCGCATGCGGCCGGATCGCGCGCTCCTCGTAGTCGGCCAGCAGCACGCGGATGTTGGCCTTGTACTGGTGCACGCTGAAGTGGTTGAACCAGAACCACTGCAGCTGTTCCTGCAGCTGGTTCGGCGAGTAGAGCGCACGCAGCAGGTGGCGCGAAGCCGTCTCGCGCGCGCAGCGGTTCAGCGCCTGCTGGTAGGCCTGCTGAGCAGCCTTTCGATCGTCTTCGCCGGCCTTGGCTTCGCCGGCCTTGCGATCGGCGTCGATGGCGGTCCAGAGTTCGAGCGGCGGGCGCTGCTGGATCGACAGCGCATCGATGGGCGCCTGCGCCGCCGCCGGCAGCGGCCCCGCCGCGGCGCGCAGCTGCGCTTCGATGTAGCCCGCCGCGCCGAGCCGGCGCGCGGATTCCAGCTCGGCATCGGTGGCGCCCCAGCTCAGGCGATTGACCAGACGGTACAGGGCCGCGTCGTCGCCCGCTGCCGCCGCGGCCGGCGAGGTGGGCTGGATCGCACAGCCCGCGAACCAGCCCGGCAGCGCGGCTGCGGCAGCGGTCTTCAGCAGGTGGCGACGCGAAGCCATCCCCGCCGAACGTGGCGAGAGGCGGCCGCGTTGACGGGGTTCATCCGCGGCCGGCTGTCGCCGGACCGCCAGCCTCGCCGTAGCCGCCGCCGCCCGGCGTCTCGATCACGAACACGTCGCCCGGCGCCATCTCGGCCTGGCCGATGTGGCGCAGCGTCTCCACGCGGCCGTCGCTGCGCTCGATGCGGTTGACGCCCAGGGCGCCCGGCCCGCCGCCGGCCATGCCGAAGGCCGGCACCTCGCGACCGTTCGACAGGATCGAGGCCGTCATCGGCTCCAGGAAGCGCACGCGGCGCACGCCGCCGTCGCCGCCCTTCCAGCGCCCGGCACCGCCGCTGCCGGCGCGGATGGCATAACTTTCCAGCAGCACGGGGAAGCGGAACTCCAGCACCTCGGGGTCGGTCAGGCGCGAGTTGGTCATGTGCGTCTGCACCACGCTCGTGCCGGCGAAGCCCGGCCCGGCGCCACTGCCGCCGCTGATCGTCTCGTAGTACTGGTGCGCCTCGTTGCCGAAGGTGAAGTTGTTCATCGTGCACTGGCTCGCGGCCATCACGCCCAGGGCGCCGTAGAGCGCGTTGGTGACGCACATCGAGGTCTCGACGTTGCCGGCCACCACCGCCGCCGGCGGATCGGGGTTCAGCATGCAGCCTTCGGGCACGATCACCTGCAGCGGCTTCAGGCAGCCGGCGTTGAGCGGGATGTCGTCGTCGACCAGCGTGCGGAAGACGTACAGCACCGCGGCCATCGTCACCGCCTTGGGCGCGTTGAAGTTGTTCGGCAGCTGGGGGCTGGTGCCGCTGAAGTCGATGGTGGCTTCTCGTTGCGCGGCGTGAACGGTGACCTTCACGTGAATCTGCGCGCCGTTGTCCAGCGGCAGCGTGAACGCACCGTCCTTCAGCGCCGTGATCACGCGGCGGACCGACTCCTCGGCGTTGTCCTGCACGTGCCGCATGTACGCGGCCACCGTCGCGCGGCCGAACTGCGCCACCATGGCCTGCAGCTCCTGCACGCCCTTCTCGTTGGCGGCGCCCGGCCTGCAGATGCGCGAACAGTTCCGCCTCGTGCAGCCGCCCGCCGCGCACGAGCAGGAAGTTGTCGAACAGCACGCCCTCTTCCTCGATCGTCGCGGAGAAGGGCGGCATCGAGCCCGGCGTGCTGCCGCCGATGTCGGCATGGTGGCCGCGGCTGGCCACGAAGAAGCTGGGCTTCGCATCGCCGTCGGCGAGGTACACGGGCGTGACCACCGTCACGTCGGGCAGGTGCGTGCCGCCGTGGTACGGGTCGTTGAGCACGTAGACGTCGCCCGGCTCCATCGCCGGGTTGCGCTCGATCACCGTCTTGATGCTCTCGCTCATCGAGCCCAGGTGCACCGGCATGTGCGGCGCGTTGGCGATGAGCTGGCCGGCGGCGTCGAACAGCGCGCAGGAGAAGTCCAGCCGCTCCTTGATGTTCACCGAGTAGGCCGTGTTCTGCAGCCGCAGGCCCATCTGCTCGGCGATGTTCATGAAGAGGTTGTTGAAGACCTCCAGCATCACCGGGTCGGCATCGGTGCCGATGGCGTGCTGCGTCGCGCGCGGCAGCACACGTGCCAGCTCGATCGGGCCGGCCGCCTTCAGCGTCGCGCGCCAGCCGGGCTCGACCACCGTCGTCGCATTGCGTTCGGCGACGATGGCCGGGCCGTCGATGATCGCGCCCGCCTGCAGCTGCTCGCGCACGAAGAGCCCGGCCTCGTGCCACACGCCACCCGAGTGCATGCGCACGCGCGCATCGGGCTCGGGCCGGTGCGGTGCGGGCTCGGCCAGCGCGGCGGACTCGTCGAAGCGCTCGCCGGCGCCCACGGCCTCGGCGGAGACGGCCTCGATCACCAGCTCGCGGCCCGGCATCAGGAAGGCGAAGCGCTGGCGGTAGGCGGCCTCGAACTCGCGCGTGGCCGCATCCGCATCGGCGAAGGCCACGGGCAGCGCGGTGTCGGTGCCCTGGTAGCGCAGGTGCAGCTTGCGGCGCAGCACGATGGCCTCGCGCGGCACGCCCTGGCCGGCCACCTCGTCGAGCGCGGCGCGGCCGATCCCGGCCAGCCGCGCCTCGGCCGCGGCGAGCCCTGCAGCATCCAGCGGCTGCTCGACACTGGCCTCGCGCATCGCGATCTGGTCCGCCAGGCCCATGCCGTAGGCGCTCAGCACGCCCGCGAGCGGGTGCACGAAGACGCGTTCCATGCCCAGCGCGTCGGCCACCAGGCAGGCATGCTGGCCGCCGGCGCCACCGAAGCATTGCAACGTGTACTGCGTGACGTCGTAGCCGCGCGCCACGCTGATGCGCTTGATCGCGTTGGCCATGTTCTGCACGGCGATCTGCAGGAAACCCTCGGCGAGCGATTCGGGCGTCGCGTCGCGGCCGGTGCGGGCGCGCACCTCGTTGGCCATCGACGCGAACGCGGCGGCCACGCCCTCGCGGTCCAGCGGTTCGTCGGCCTTCGGCCCGAAGACCTTCGGGAACCAGGCCGGCTGGATCTTGCCCAGCAGCACATTGGCGTCGGTCGTGGCCAGCGGCCCGCCCCGCCGGTAGCTTCTCGGCCCTGGGTTCGCGCCCGCACTCTCGGGGCCCACGCGCAGCCGCGCGCCATCGAACGAAAGGATCGAGCCGCCGCCGGCCGCCACCGTGTGGATGCTCATCATCGGCGCGCGCATGCGCACGCCGGCCACCACGGTCTCGTAGGCACGCTCGAACCCGCCGGCCGGGCCGTCGACGTAATGGCTCACGTCGGTGCTGGTGCCGCCCATGTCGAAGCCGATCACCTTCGGGTGGCCGCCGGCCACCGCCGTGCGCACCATGCCGACGATGCCGCCGGCCGGGCCGGAGAGGATCGCGTCCTTGCCCTGGAAGCGGTGCGCCTCGGTCAGGCCACCCGAGCTCTGCATGAAGAACAGGCGCACGCCCGGCATCTGCGCGGCCACGCGGTCGACGTAGCGGCGCAGGATCGGCGAGAGATACGCGTCGACCACCGCCGTGTCGCCGCGCGAGACCAGCTTCATCAGCGGGCTGACCTCGTGGCTCGCGCTCACCTGCTCGAAGCCGGCCTCGCGCGCCAGCCGCGCGGCGGCCATCTCGTGCGCGGTGAAGCGCCAGCCGTGCATGAAGACGATCGCGCAGCTGGCGATGCCGGCCTCGCGCGCGGCCAGCAGATCGGCCCGCAGCGCGGCCTCGTCCAGCGGCTGCAGCATCTCGCCGTGGGCACCGACGCGCTCGTGCGCCTCGACCACGCGCTCGTACAGCAGCTCGGGCAGCACGATGCGGCGCTCGAAGAGCTTCGGCCGCGCCTGGTAGGCGATGCGCAGTGCATCGCGGAAGCCGGCTGTCGTCACCAGCAGCGTGCGCTCGCCCTTGCGTTCGAGCAGCGCGTTGGTGGCCACCGTGGTGCCCATCTTCACGCAGTCGACCCGTTCGGCGCTGATGGGCTCTCCGGGCTTCAGCCCGAGCAGCCGGCGGATGCCTTCGACGGCGGCGTCGGGGTACTGCTCGGGGTTCTCCGACAGCAGCTTCAGCGTGCGCAGTTCGCCTCCGGGCGTGCGGCCCACCACGTCGGTGAACGTGCCGCCACGGTCGATCCAGAACTGCCAGCGTCGTGGCTCGAGGGTCATCGCAGGATTCCTTTGCCGCGGCCACGGGTGGCCGGGCGTCGATTACATCAGGCTCGGCAGCCACAGGACCGTCTGGGGAAACACCCAGATCAGGCCGACCGCGAGCACCAGGAGGCCGAAGAAGGGCAGCGCCATGCGCGCCAGCTCGGGCAGCTCGCGCTGCGTGAGGCCCTGAAGCACGAAGAGGTTGAAGCCCACCGGCGGGGTGATCTGCGCCATCTCGACCACCAGCACGATGTAGATGCCGAACCAGACCAGATCGATGCCCGCGGCCTGCACCGTGGGCAGCAGCACCGCCATCGTCAGCACCACCATGCTGATGCCGTCGAGGAAACAGCCCAGCACGATGAAGAAGACCATCAGCAGCGCCAGCAGCGCCACCGGCGACAGGTGCAGCCCGCCGATGAAGGCAGCCACCTCGCGCGGCAGGCCGATGAAGCCCATCGCCAGCGTCAGGAAGCTGGCGCCGGCCAGGATCAGACCGATCATGCAGTAGACGCGGCAGGCGGCGGCCAGGCCTTCCTTGAAGGAGGCCCAGCTCAGCGTGCCTTCCCAGCGGCTGAGCAGCAGCGAACCCGCCACGCCCAGCGCGGCCGATTCGGTGGCCGTGGCCAGGCCGCTGTAGATGGCGCCGATCACCAGCGCGATCAGCGACAGCACCGGCAGCAGGTGCCGCGCCGCGGCGAGCTTCTGCACGAGCGTGGTGGCCGCGTCGGCCGGCGGCACCTGCCCCGGGTGGCGCAGCGCCCACAGCACGAGGTAGCCCGAGAACATCGCCATCAGCAGCAGCCCGGGGACGACGCCGGCGACGAAGAGCTTGCTGATGCTGGTGTCGGTGGCCACGCCGTAGACGATCATGATGATCGACGGCGGGATCATCAGCCCGAAGGTGCCGGCACCGGCCAGGCTGCCGAGGCTGATTGCGTCCGGGTAGCCGCGCCGCTTGAGCTCGGGCAGCGTGATCTTGCCGATCGTGGCGCAGGTGGCCGCGCTGCTGCCGGAGACGGCGGCGAAGATGCCGCAGCCGATCACGTTGGCGTGCAGCAGCCGGCCGGGCACGCGGTCCAGCCAGGGCGCCAGGCCCTTGAAGAGGTCGGCCGTCAGGCGTGAGCGGAACAGGATCTCGCCCATCCACAGGAACAGCGGCAGCGCGGTCAGCGTCCAGCTGCTGGTGCTGCCCCAGATCGTGAAGACCATGCTGTCGCCGACCGGGCGGCTGGTGAAGACCTGCATCGCGAAGACGGCCACGCCCAGCAGCGTCAGGCCGATCCAGACGCCCGAGGCGAGCACGACGATGAGCAGCGCGATCAGCAGCGCGGCGGTGACGATGTCCATCGGCCTACTCCACGTGCGCGGCTTCGGCGCCGCCCTGCAGTTCGAAGCGCAGGCCGGCGGCGCGCGAGCACGCGGCGTCGACCAGGCCCAGCGCCAGTCCGATGCAGCCCAGCGCCATCGCCAGCTGCGGCATCCACAGCGGCGTGGCGTCGCTGGCCGGCGAGACGTCGTGCGTCAGCCACGAGAGCCAGACCAGCCGCACCGCATAGAAGGCCAGCATCAGCGACAGCACCGTGCCGGCCAGCAGGCACCACCACTCCAGCGCCGCGCGCCACGTGGCCGGCACGCGCTGCAGCAACAGCGTCACGCGGATGTGCTCGCCCTTCTGCAGCGTGCCCGGCAGCGCCAGGAACAGCGCCGCGGCCACCGCGTAGCCCGCGTAGGCGTCCAGGCCGCGCAGGCCCCAGGCGAACTGGCGGTCGGCGATGCCCAGCATCACGCAGGCGAAGGCGGCGGCCATCGCAGCGGCCGACAGGGCCATCAGCCCGCCGTAGAAGCGGTCCAGCGCGCGGCGCATCGCCGGCTCACTTGCGGTAGGCGGCGAGGATGGCCTCGCCATCCGGCCCGGCCTGCTTCAGCCACTCGGCGCTCATGCGCTCGCCGATGCCTTTCAGCTCGCGCTTGAGCTTCTCGCTGTGGCGGTCCACCGTCATGCCGCGCGCGGACAGCTCCTTCAGGTACTCGTCGTCCTTCTGGTCGCTGACCTTCCAGCCGCGCTCGCCGGCGGCCGCGGCCACCTTCAGCACGGCGGCCTGCGTGGCGGCGTCCAGCGACTGGAAGGCCTTGACGTTCACCACCACGGCGTTGCGAGGCAGCCAGGCGTTCACGTCGTAGAAGTACTTCACCTGCTCGTAGAGCTTGCTGTCCACGCCGCTGGCGCTGCTGGTGAGGAAGTTGTCGACCGTGCCGGTGGCCAGCGCCTGCGGCAGCTCGGCGAGCTGGATCGTCACCGGCTGCGCGCCGATCAGCTCGGCGATGCGCGTGGTGGCCGGGTTGTAGGCACGCATCTTCGTGCCCTTCAGGTCCGCGAGGCTCGCCACCGGCTTCTTCGTGTACAGGCTCTGGCCCGGCCAGGGCACCGTGTACAGCAGCTTCATGCCCTGGGTCGCGAGCAGCTTCTCGAGCACCGGCATGCTCGCGGCGTCGAGCTTCTTCGCCTCGGCGTAGGTGGTGGCCAGGAAGGGGATCGAGTCGACGCCGAACAGCGGATTCTCGTTGGCCGAGCCGGAGAGGATGAACTCGCCGATCTGCGTCTGCCCGCCCTGCACCGCGCGCTTGATCTCGTTGGCCTTGAACAGCGAGGCGCCCGGGTGCAGCGTGATCTTCAGCTTGCCGCCGCTGGCCTTGTCGACCTCGTCGGCGAACCACTGCAGGTTCTGCACCTGGAAGGTGTTGACACCGTAGCCCGAGGGCAGGTCCCATTTGGTCTGGGCCAGGGCGGGGCCGATGGCGCTGGCAGCGGCCAGCGCCACGAGGGTCTTCTTCATCGCGGACTCCTGAAGGTGACGGGCGGGAACTAGAAGGCGGCTAGCTGGTGGTTGAGCAGGTCGGTCACCAGCATCGCGCCGGGTGCGTGGGTGATTGCGAAGGCCGGCTTCGCCTGCACCAGTGCGGCCTGCGGGGTGACGCCGCAGGCCCAGAACACGGGGATCTCGTCGGCGCGCACCTCGACGGCGTCGCCATAGTCGGGTTGCGAAAGGTCACGGATGCCGATCAGCGCCGGGTCGCCGAGGTGCACCGGCGCGCCGTGCACGGCGGGGTAGCGCGAGGTGATCTGCACGGCGCGGATCGCGTCGGCAGCCTTCAGCGGGCGCATCGTCACGACCAGCGGGCCGTGGAAGCGGCCGGCCGGCGTGGTGGCGATGCTCGTGCGAAACATGGCGACGTTGCGGCCCTGCTCCACGTGACGCAGCCGGATGCCCTCGTCCATCAGCGCCTGCTCGAAGCTGAAGGAGCAGCCGAGCACGATGGACACGAGGTCTTCGCGCCACAACGAGGCCACCTCGCCGGGTTCGCCGGCAATGGCACCGTCGCGCCAGACGCGGTAGCGCGGCAGGTCGCGGCGGATGTCGATGCCCTCGCCCAGCGCGGGCAGCGCCGGGTCGCCGGGCTCGCTCACCGCCAGCACCGGGCAGGGCTTGGGGTTGCGCTGGCAGAAGCGCAGGAAGTCTTCCGCCTCGGCGCGCGGCAGGATCACCAGGTTGCCCTGCACGTGGCGCGGCACGAAGCCGCTGGTGTGGCCGCTGAAGTCACCGCGCCGGCAGGCGGCGCGCAGTTCGGCGGGGGTGGCGAAGGTCTGCATGGGCCGCGATCTTGGCGACGAGGCCCGGACGCGGCAAACGGGAAATCTTTCTATGCCTTCATCGATTTTTTCGATGAGGCTTTCGTCAGGGTTTTTGCCGAGGCCCGGGCCTTGCCGAAGGCCAGCACCGAGTCCACCACGTGCCCGGCCACCGGCGCGGCCGGGTCCTCGCGCCAGCTCAGGTGGATGGGCAGCGGCGCCAGCGCGGCCTCGCAGCGCACCGGCACCAGCGCCATCGAATCGGCCAGCCGCGCCACCGCGGCCTGCGGCAGCGTGGCCACGCCGAAGCCCTGCTCCACCAGCTGCACCATGGCCGAGATCGAGGAGATCGTGTGCACGCGCGGCGCCTCCACGCCTTCGCGCCGGCACAGGTCCAGCAGCGCCACGTGCGGCTGCGAGCCGCGCTGGAAAGTCAGCAGCTCGTCGCCCTCCACCAGCTGCGCCAGCGTGAAGCGCCGCCGCCCGTGGCGCTTCTTCTGGCCGGTGAAGACCATGGGCATGGAAGCCATCGCGCGGCTGCGCACGCCGTCGCCGTCGGCCGGCAACGCGGCCAGGACCAGGTCGACCGCGCCGCGGCGCATCTGGTCGATCAGCACCGGCGTGGTTTCCACCGTCAGCGCCAGTTCCAGCCCCGGGTGCACGCGGCGCAGCGTCTGCACCCATTCGATGAGCCAGGAGTGCAGCACCGATTCGATGACGCCGATGCGCACCGCCATCGCGCGTTCGGCCGCACCGGCACCGAGCTCGGCCTTGATCTCGCGCTGCAGGTTGAGCAACCGCTCGGCCTGGCGCTGGAAGCGCGTGCCGGCGATGGTGAGGCGGAACTGCTTGTCGCGCCGGTCCAGCAGCAGCACGCCCAACTCGTCTTCCAGCGCGGCGATGCGGCTGGACATCGCGCTCTGCGTGACGTGCAGCTTCTCGGCCGCGCGCGTGATGCTCTTGAGCGTGACGGCCCAGTAGAAGGCTTCGACGAACCTCAGGTTCACGGCGGGTTCATGCGTCCGGTGAGGGGAAGCCCCGGGCTGTCGCCTCCTGGGCACGACCTATGCTAGCCGGCTTCAACCGATAGCCCTCCGGAGAGACGAACATGCATTCGATCCGCCCCTTGCTCGGCGCGGCGCTGGCCCTGGCGCTGCACGGCGCCGCCCTGGCCCAGACCAAGTGGGACCTGCCGGCCGCCTACGCGGCGACGAACTTCCACAGCGAGAACCTGGTGCAGTTCGCCGCCGACGTCGACAAGGCCACCGGCGGCAAGCTGAAGATCACCGTGCACGCCAACGCCTCGCTGTTCAAGGCCAACGAGATCAAGCGCGCGGTGCAGGGCGGGCAGGCGCAGGTCGGCGAGGTACTGATCAGCAACTTCAGCAACGAGTGGCCGCTGTTCGGTGCCGATGCGCTGCCCTTCCTGGCCGACAGCTACGACGAGGCCGTGAAGCTGTGGAAGGTGCAGAAGCCGCTGTTCGACAAGAAGCTCGGCGAGCAGGGCATGATGGTTCTGTACGCCGTGCCCTGGCCGCCGCAGGGCATCTACGTGAAGAAGCCCATCGCCGCCGCGGCCGACCTGAAGGGCGTGAAGTGGCGCGCCTACAACCCGCAGACCTCGCGCATCGCCGAACTCGTCGGCGCGCAGCCGGTCACGGTGCAGGCGGCCGAGCTCTCTCAGGCGCTGGCCACCGGCGTGGTGGAGTCCTACATGTCCTCCGGCGCCACCGGCTACGACACCAAGACCTACGAGCACCTGAAGTACTGGTACGACACTCAGGCCTGGCTGCCGAAGAACGTCGTCATCGTCAACAAGGCCGCCTTCGCGGCGCTCGACAAGCCCACGCAGGATGCCCTGCTGAAGGCTTCGGCCGATGCCGAGGTGCGCGGCCTCGCCGTGAGCAAGAAGGCCAACGCCGAGACGCTGGACAAGCTGCGCGCGGCCGGCATGCAGATCCTGCCGCCCAGCCCGCAGCTGAAGGCCGACATGAAGAAGATCGGCGACACGATGCTCAAGGAATGGATCGACAAGGCCGGGCCTGAAGGCAAGCAACTGGTCGACGCGTTCCAGCGGTGAGGCGCCTGCTCGACGCGCTCTACGACGGCGCGGCCTGGCTGGCCGCGCTGTGCATGATCGGCCTGCTGGTGATGGTGCTGCTGTCCATCGTCAGCCGGCAGCTGCACTTCCACGTGCCGGGCACCGATGCCTACGCCGGCTACCTGATGGCCGGCGCCGGCTTCCTGGCGATGGCGCACACGCTGAAGAAGGGCGAGCACATCCGCGTCACGCTGCTGCTGTCGGCGCTGCAGGGCCGGGCGCACAAGGCGATGGAGCTGTGGGCGCTGGCCGCCGCCACCGCGCTGGCGGTGCTGAGCGCGTTCTACGCGGGCCGGCTGGCCTGGCAGTCGCACAGCTTCAACGACGTCTCCACCAGCAACGACGCCACGCCGCTGTGGATCCCGCAGCTGTCGATGGCCATCGGCTCGGTGATCCTCGCCATCGCCTTCGCCGACGAGCTGCTGCTGGAGCTGCAGGGCCGGCGCCGCGTCGTCGCGAGCGAAGAAGCGCTGCACAACGAGTGAGACGATGAGCGACCTGGGCATCACTTCCGTGCTGATCGGCGCGCTGTTCCTGATCCTGGCCAGCGGCGTGTGGATCGGCCTCACGCTCTCGGGCGTGGCCTGGATCGCGATGCAGCTGTTCAGCAGCCGCCCGGCCGGCGACGCGATGGCGGTGACGATCTGGGGCAGCAGCAGCAGCTGGACGCTGACCGCGCTGCCGCTCTTCGTCTGGATGGGCGAGATCCTGTTCCGCACGCGGCTGAGCCAGGACATGTTCCGCGGCCTGGCGCCGTGGATGCAGGCGCTGCCGGGGCGCCTGCTGCACGTCAACGTGGTGGGCTGCGCGATCTTCGCCGCGGTCTCCGGCAGCAGCGCCGCCACCTGCGCGACGATCGGCAAGATGAGCCTGCCCGAGCTGAAGCGGCGCGGCTACCCGGACGACATCTCGATCGGCTCGCTGGCCGGCGCGGGCACGCTGGGCCTCCTGATCCCGCCCTCGATCATCATGATCGTCTACGGCGTCAGCGCCGAGGTCTCGATCGCACAGCTGTTCATCGCCGGCGTGCTGCCGGGCGCGATGCTGGCACTGCTGTTCTCGGGCTGGCTGGTGCTGTGGGCCTGGCGCCATCCGCAGCTGGTGCCGCCGGCCGATGCGCGGCTCACTTTCGGGCAGAAGCTGCGCGAATCGCGCCACCTGATTCCGGTGGTGCTGCTGATCACCGCGGTGCTGGGCAGCATCTACAGCGGCCTGGCCACGGCCACCGAGGCCGCGGCCGTGGGCGTGCTGGGCTCGCTGGTGATCTCGGCCGCGCAGGGCTCGCTCTCGTGGCAGACCTTCAGGGACAGCCTGCTGGGCGGCACGCGCCTGTATTGCATGATCGCGCTGATCCTGGCCGGCGCGGCCTTCCTCACGCTGAGCATGGGCTACATCGGGCTGCCGCGGCACCTGGCGGAGTGGATCGCCACGCTGGGCCTGTCGCAGTTCCAGCTGCTCGTGGTGCTGATGCTCTTCTACATCGTGCTGGGCTGCTTCCTCGACGGCATCAGCATGGTGGTGCTCACGATGGGCGTGATCCTGCCCACGGTGCAGAAGGCCGGCATCGACCTGATCTGGTTCGGCATCTTCATCGTGCTGGTGGTCGAGATGGCGCAGATCACGCCGCCGGTGGGCTTCAACCTCTTCGTGCTGCAGGGCATGACCCGGCGCGAGATCGGCTGGATCGCCAAGGTCACGCTGCCCTTCTTCTTCCTGATGATCGCCGCGGTGGGCCTGATCTGGCTCGTGCCGCAGATCGTGACCTTCCTGCCGCAGCAGATGCGATCCTGAGGCGTCGCCGCCGCCAGCGCGGCTTCAAGGCCGGAAAGCGCCGGCTTTTCGGCGCCTGGGTTCTTCGGGTGCGCCCTAGCATGCCACGGCAACCTCGCCCGCGTGCCGAACGAGCCCCGAAGAACGAAGACCAGCGCGATGTCCGACCTGTCCCAACCGCCCCTGTCGGCCCTGCCGGCCGAGGCCACGCCCTACGTGTGGCCGACGCCCGAGCTCGCCGGCTACCCGGCGCCCGCCGTGCCGGCGCAGCCGCCGGCCTGCACGGTCGAGGGCATGAACGGGCACTCGATCGAAGGCTGGCTCAACCTCTTCCACCCGGTGCGCGGCGTGCTGCAGCTGCGCATGATCACGCCGCGCAAGCCGCTGCCGCTGCGGCTGGACCAGTTCCGCCGCCTGCAGCTGGCCGAGCCGCTGGCGCCCGACGAGACCACGGCCGACGACGACCGGCCGCACGTGCCTTTCAAGATCGTCTTCAAGCAGGGCGCGCCCTGGCAGGGCGAGACGCTGGGCGTCAAGCAGGAGCCTTTCGGCCTGTTCCTGTTCGAGCCGCTGGACGCCATCGGCACCGTGCGCCGCTGGTTCGTGCCGCGCGCCGCGTACACGAAGGCCGAGATCGGCGTGCCCCTCGGCGAGGCGCTGGTGAGCCAGCACTCGGCCACGCCGGAGCAGATCCGCGAGGCGCTGGCCGAGCAGGAGGCCATGCGCGACCGGCGCCTGGGCGACCTGCTGGTCGTGCGCCAGATCATCACCGGCGACGAGCTCGCCGCGGCCATCGAGCGCCAGGCCAAGATGCCGATGGTGCGCATCGGCCAGGCGCTCACCGCCCTGGGTTTCATCAGCGAGGCACAGCTGGAAGACGCACTTGTGCAGCAGCGCGCCGACCGCACCGTGCCGCTGGGCGAGCTGCTCGTGAAGAAGGGCCTGGTGACGCGCGCCGACCTGCAGACCGCGCTGGCCCGCAAGATGGGCTACCCGCTGGTGGACGTGCTGAAGTTCCCGGCCGATGCCGAGGCCGTGGCGCGCCTGCCCTACGCGGTGGCCGCGCGCATGCCGGCGCTGCCGCTGATGCTGCGCGCCGGCCGCCTGGTGGTGGCGGTGGAAGACCCGTCGAACCGGCGCCGCATCGACGAGCTGGAGTTCGCCGCGCAGAGCAAGATCGTGCCGGTGCTGGCGCGCGCCGGCGTGCTGGCCGGCGCGGTGGACCGCGCCTACGAGAAGGTGGGCGCGCCCGACTTCGCGCTGCACGGCCCGCGCGCCGCGGCCGAGGCCGACCTCGCGCTGCCGATCGACTTCGAGGCCGTGGCGCTGCCGGCCAAGGCCGCCGCGCCGGTGCCCGTGGCGGCTCCTGTCGCCGCGCCGCCGCCGGCCCAGGTCGAGGCCCACGTCGACGCCCACATCGACGACAGCGACGACGAATCCGCCCCCGGTGAAGCCGACGCGGTGCTCGTGCGCTGGATCAACCGCATGATCGTCGACGCCCACAACCAGGGCGCGAGCGACATCCACGTCGAATGCCCGCCGGGGCGCGAGAAGCTGCGCGTGCGCCTGCGCCGCGACGGCCTGCTGCGGCCCTACGCCGAGCTGCCGCCGAACCACCGCGCCGCCGTGCTGAGCCGGCTGAAGGCCATGGCCGAGCTCGACACCGCCGAGCGCCGCAAGCCGCAGGAAGGCCGCATCAGCTTCGGCCGCTTCGTGCAAGGCGTCAGGCTCGAGCTGCGGCTGACCACCATTCCGACGCAAGGCCAGTTCGAGGACGCCGTGCTGCGCCTGCTGGTGCCGCAGCAGCCGCTGCCGCTGGAGAGCCTGGGCCTGTCGCCGCACAACCTGCAGCAGCTGCAGGCCGCCGTCGAGCGCCCCTACGGCCTGCTGCTGTGCGCCGGGCCCACCGGGGCCGGCCGCACGACCACGCTGCACTCGCTGCTGGCGCACCTGAACACGCCCGAGCGCAAGATCTGGACGGCGGAGGACCCGCTGGAGATCGTGCAGCCCGGCCTGCGCCAGGTGCAGGTGAACCCGCACATCGGCTGGAGCTTCGGCCAGGCGCTGCAGGCCTTCCTGCAGGCCGACCCGGACGTGATCCTGGTGGGCGAGCTGCGCGACGCACCCACCGCGCGCGCCGCGATCGAGGCCAGCCTCACCGGGCACCTGATGCTGTCCACGCTGCACAGCAACAGCGCGCCGGAGGCGGTGACGCGCCTGCTCGACATGGGCATGGACCCGTTCAACTTCGCCGACGCGCTGCTGGGCGTGCTCTCGCAGCGCCTGGTGCGGCGCCTGTGCGGGCACTGCCGCACCTCGCGCGAAGCCACGCCGGAAGAAGAGGAAGAGCTGCTGCAGGACTGGCTGCACGCGATGCAGGGCAGCGCACTGGCGCCCCGTGCCGACGACGTGCTGGCCGACTGGCGCGCGCGCTTCGGCAGCGATGGCCGGCTGGTGCACTACCACGCACCCGGCTGCGAACATTGCGGCGGCACCGGCTTCCTCGGCCGCGCCGCGATCCACGAATTGCTGATGGCCAGCCGCGGCCTGCGCCACCTGGTGCAGACCGGCACACGCACCGACGAGCTGCTGCGCAGCGCGCTGGCCGAAGGCATGCGCACGCTGCGCCAGGACGGCATCGAGAAGGTGCTGGCCGGCGTGACGTCGATCGGTGAAGTACGGGCGCATTCCTGAAGTCATGGGCAAGGCGCAGATTCAGGGAATCCCCGAGCGCGCTTCCAGCCGGCACCCGATGCCGCGCCGGCAGGCCGCTGCCTAGAGTGCCGCCCCTAGCGGATCACTCGAACAAGAAAGGCCTCCGATGAACCACCGCCACATCCTGCGCGACGCCCTGCTGGCCCTCGCCCTCGTCGCCGCCGCGGCCACCGGCCCGGCCATCGCCAGCGAACTGCAGCCCGCGCTGCGCAGCTGGACGCGCGACACCGGCAGCCACGGCACCGTGACCGTCACCCTGCTCGCCAGCAAGGCGCTGGCGCGGCCGGCCGACATCCTCGCCGCTCCCGGCGAGAAGCGCCTGCGCGTGGTGCTGCAGCAGCGCCTGAGCAGCGACCAGATCGGCCGCCTGCTGCTGCGCGACATCGAGAAGTCCGGCCCCGACGGCGGCTACGCGGCCCATGCGCACGACCTGATGAAACTCGGCGAGGCCTTCGGCGGCCGCAAGGAACTCGCCGCCGGCCACAGCTTCGGCTTCCAGTTCGTGCCCGGCGAAGGCACGCGGCTGCTGATCGACGACCAGCCGGTCGGCTCGACCGTCGTCGACCCGACCTTCTTCAGCCTCGTCGTGCGTCCCTGGCTGGCCGGGGGCGCCTGAGCCGGTACGTGAGCCGGCGCGCCTTCAGGGCGCGCGCCACTCCACCTTCGCTTTCGCGAAGATCTTGCGCAGCTCGCCGGAACCCGCCAGCGCATTGAGCTGCGCCTGCAGCGCCTGCGCCAGGTCGCCCGCCTCCTTCTTCACCGCCAGGCCCACCACCCAGCCGTCGCGGGTCCGCGGCAGCGGCAGCGGCTCGATGGCGAAGCGCGCATCGCCGCCCAGCACGCTTTCCAGCTCGGAGGCCGTGGCCACCGCGGCGGCCACCTCGCCCTGGCGCAAGGCCTGCGCGGCGGCGACGCCGTCCTTCCAGTGCGTGAGCAGCTGCTCGCGGTACTTGCCGTTGTCGGCGCCGATCATCAGCCAGCCCGCCAGCGTCTGCCCCGGCACCGCGATGCGGCGGCCCGCGAAAGCCTCCAGCGACTCCATGCGCGGCACCTGCTCGAGGTTGCGCGCGACGGCGACGCGCTCGCGGTAGTAGGGGCCGAAGATCGATACGCGCGGGTTGGCGGCCATCAGCGGGCGATCCACCGGCACGTGCAGCAGCACGTCGGCCGGGCCGAAGCCCAGGTAGTGGCCGCGCCAGACCATGTTGCGCAGGTCGTCGCCCATGTCCTCGCCGGCCTGGAAAGGCAGCAGCGAGAGTTCCAGGCCCAGGCCACGCGCCAGCGCGCCGGCCAGTTCCACGTCGATGCCTCGGGCTTCGTCAGAAAACGGCGGCATGTCCTTGTAGACCGCCACCGTCAACCGTCCGCGCTGGCGGATGCGCTCCAGCGCGGGTGGCTGCGCATCCTGCGCCAGCGCCGGCAGCGCCAGCGCGCCGGCGGCGACCAGGAGCAGCGCGCGGCGCTGCGGCGAGTGATGGCTCACAGCGGCTTCTCGCGCCGCGTCTCGAGATAGGCCTTGATCGCCCACACCGCTTCCTGCGACAGCGTGCCCTCGAAAGGCGGCATGTAGACGGCGCCGTTGCGCGAGCGGCCGCGGCGCACGGTGTTGCTGAAGTACTCGTCGGTCTCCTTGCGGCAGGCGTTCTTCTTCGAAGCGTCCTTCAGCGGCGCGCAGTCGTTCTCCAGCTTGCGCAGGTCGGGCGCGATGCCACCGCTGATGGCCTCCAGCCCGTGGCAGCGCGCGCAGTTCTGGTTGTAGGCCGAGGTGCCGATGCTGATCGCCTTCTCGTGCTGGCGGAACGGGTTCTCGGCGCGCCAATCGGCGCCCAGCTGCGGCAGCTCGTGGGTGTCCACGGCCTGCGGCGTGACGTCGCCATGCGCCTGCGGCAGCCCGGGCAGGGCAGCCAGCACGGCGGCGGCGATCAGGGCGCGCAGGGCGCTTCGGGGTCGGCGGTTCGTCTCCATGGCGTGTTCCTCGGTTTGTTGGACGCAAGCAGATGCAGCAGCGGCGGCTCCTGTGCAATGCATGTGCCAGCCGCATCGGCGCCGCAGAAGCGCCGCCGCGCCGCCCCGCGCTCCGGGAAAGGCCCAGGCGATGGCGCCGTGGCGATGCAACCGGTCCCGTGCAAAAACCCCGACTGCTCCAGCCTGGAACAACGCATTGGTACACGTCCCAGGGCGTCGGGGAGCTGTTTGCGCTGGCTGCGGCGGCGCCCAGCCCCGACAATTGAGCCCTCAGGCCCGACCGAGAGGCCGCAGGAGACAAGCCATGCGCGCGCCCTCTTCCGCCTTCCCCGGCCGCGGCTCCAGCCCGCGCCGCGGCGAGGACATCGCCCGGCCCATCGCCGCCGAGCTGCGCCTGCCCGGCGAGCATGTCTCGACGATCGACCAGTCGCACGAACGCTGCGCCGCCCTGGGTGTCTCGCGCATCGAGCGGCCCGACCACAGCCCCATCGGCCGCAGCGACCTCACCGTCACGCGCGAGCGCAACCGGCGCCTGTACGACCACGCCGCGCCGGTGATGGAGATGCTGTACGAGCAGATCGTGCAGAGCCAGAGCATGGTGCTGCTGACCGACGCCACCGGCGTCATCGTGCACTCCATCGGCGACGACGATTTCCTCGAGCGCGCGAGCAAGGTCGCGCTGAAGCCCGGCGCCGTGTGGAGCGAGACGGCCAAGGGCACGAACGCCATCGGCACCGCGCTCGTGGAAGAGGTGCCCACGCTCGTGCATGCCGACGAGCACTACGTGCACGCCAACCAGTTCCTCACCTGCAGCGCCGCGCCCATCCTCGACCCGCGCGGCAACATCCTGGGCGTGCTGGACGTCTCCGGCGACCACCGCAGCTACCACCAGCACACGATGGCGCTGGTGAAGATGTCGGCGCGCATGATCGAGAACGGCTGGCTCTCGGACGACTACCGCAACGTGATGCGGCTGCACTTCCACAGCCGCGTCGAGTTCATCGGCACGCTGATGGAAGGCATCCTCGCCGTCGCGCCCGACGGCAAGATCGTCGGCGCCAACCGCGGCGCGCTGGAGCAGCTGGGCATGTCCGGCGCCGCGGTGCGCATGCACACGCTGACCACGCTGATGGGCACCAGCGTCAACGCGCTGGTCGATCGCTTCCGCTCGCCGCTGGCCACGCCGGCGCCGGTGCAGCTGCCCAGCGGGCGCCAGCTGCACGTGCTGGCGCGCTTCAACTGGCCGGTTTGGACGAGCCTGGCCGAAGCCGTCTCGGGCGCTGCGCCGGCGCGCAGCGAGGCCGCTGCCGATGCACCACGCGCCGAGGCCGCCGCGCCTGCAGCGCCCGGCGCACTGCCGCCCAGCGCCGCGCTCGCGCAGCTGCGCACCGGCGACAGCCAGCTCGACGCGGTGGTGGAGAAGGTGCGCCGCGTCATCAATCGCGACATCCCGATCCTGATCCTCGGCGAGACCGGCACCGGCAAGGAGCTGCTCGCACGCGCCATCCACACCGACTCCGACCGCGGCAAGCAGCCCTTCGTGGCGGTGAACTGCGCGTCGATCCCGGAGACGCTGATCGAGGCCGAGCTCTTCGGCTACGAGGAAGGCGCCTTCACCGGCGCGCGGCGCAAGGGCGCGGTGGGCAAGATCGTGCAGGCCTCCGGCGGCACGCTGTTCCTCGACGAGATCGGCGACATGCCCATCGCGCTGCAGGCGCACCTGCTGCGCGTGCTGCAGGAGCGGCAGGTCACGCCGCTGGGCAGCAACAAGAGCGTGACGGTGGACGTGGCCATCATCTGCGCCACCCACCGCAACCTGCGCGAGATGATCGAGAAGAAGGCCTTCCGCGAAGACCTCTTCTACCGCCTCAACGGCCTGGCCGTGAAGCTGCCGCCTCTGCGCGAGCGCAGCGACCTGGCCGCGCTGGTGCGCCGCATCCTCGACCGCCAGTGCTCCGGCCGCCACCTGCAGGCCACGCCCGAGGTGATGCAGCTGTTCGAGCACTACCACTGGCCCGGCAACGTGCGCCAGCTGTTCAACGTGCTGCGCACGGCCTGCGTGATGGCCGCGTCTGACAAGCAGATCACGCGCGAACACCTGTCCGACGACTTCCTCGAGGACGCGCTGGCGCGGCTGCCGAAGGCAGCGGAGCCGGTGGCGCCGGCCCAGCCGGCCGCGATGCCGGCGATGGCCGTGCCGCAGCAGCCCGAGCCGGCGGGCGTTCAGCGCCTGGAAGACATGGAGACCGAGGCCATCCGCCGCGCCGTGGCGCTGGCCGGCGGCAACATCTCCGAGGCGTCGAAACGCCTCGGGATCAGCCGCAACACGATCTACCGCAAGCTGCGCTGGAATCAGGGCAACTGAGCCCTCGTCACCGGCCCGGCGCGGCGTCGAACTGGCCGTCCTCGGCCTGGCGCCACGCGCGCTGCCAGTTCAGCGCGTGCTGCGGATGCGTGTTCCAGGCCGGCGGCAGGCTGGGCAGCGGAGCTGCGGCGCCGAGCAGCTCGCCCCTCGCCACCGGCCCCGCCGCGGCCTGCTGCAACGCGGCCCAGTAGGCGGCCACGCGCGGCAATGCGCCGGCGTCCTGCACGCCGCCCTGCTCGCCCACCCAGCGCGCACCGGTACCGTCGGCGGCGGCCAGTTCGGCCGCGCGGCGCGTGGCACTGCCGAGCTTGTCGACGTCGGCACTGCGGGCATCGGGCGGCGTCGCCTCGTCCCACAACCAGCCGGGCGCCAGCCACAGCGGCTGCCGGCGATGGCGCAGCACCAGCGCGACCTGGTCGTCGGCGCGCGGCAGCGCCCACCATTGCCACGGGCCGGCGCTGCCCTCCGTGCCCCGCAGCACATGCGCCGGGATGCGGATCGGGTTCGGGCCGAGGTCCACGGCCGCCGCGCCGAGCCGCTCGCGCATCATCTCCACGCAGGCGGCGCATTGGCGGCGCATGAGTTCCGGCACGCGCTCGTGCGCCCATTGGCGCGCGCCGGCGAAGCCCGAGAGGCCCAGCGTCTGCTCGCCGCGCGCATAAGGCACGAGCACGTCGCTGATGCCGCGGCCCAGGCGCTGGCGCACCTGGCAGGCCAGCGCCCGCGCGGCCGCCGGCGTCGTGCCGGCGCCGATCAGCCACAGCCGCGCGCCGTCGCGCGCCAGCACCTGGTTCGTCACGCGGCCGCGGTTGTGCTCGTCGGCCTCGCCGGCCTCGCCGCGCACGAGCCAGGCATCGGTGCCCAGCTCGACCCAGGTCCGCTCCGGCCCCGGGCAGCGCGCCGGCGTGGCCGCCGCGGCGGCGGCGCCACACAGGGCCAACCCCAACGCGGGTAAGCCCTGTGCCAGGCTCGAACAGAGGGCCGAACAGAGCGCCGCGACCCTGGCACAGAGTGACCGCCGCAGGAGGCCTCCACGCAGGGAAAACGGCCCCGCGCCCCTGGGCGGAACCCGATGAATGGCGGCCTTCGGGCCGGCGGCATGTGACTTGCTGTCGAGCGGTTCATGACTTTGCACGGAATCCATCTTGCAGCATCCGGGCCCGGCCCGGACCGGCGGCGGTGAAGGTCGTCATCCTGCGCGGCGCGCGCGGCGAGCAGGGCATCACCGCCATCGGCACGGCCGGCGGCCAGTGGGTGCTGATCAACGTCTCGGCCTCGGTGGCCGGCCAGCTGGGCGGCGCGCCGCCGGCCCTGCCGCACCCCGGGCTGCAGGACGCCGACGTGCGCGCCATCGTGCTGACCGACGCGCAGCTCGAACATGCCGGCGGCCTGCTGGGCCTGCGCAGCGGCGCGCCGATCGACCTCTACGCCACGCCGGCCGTCTTCGAGGAACTCACCAACGAGCTGCCGGTGCTGCCGGTGCTGGAGCACTACTGCGGCGTGCATTGGCGCGTGGTGCCCGTCGCGGGCGACCAGAACGTGGCATCGTTCCGGGTCGAAGGCATGCCCACGCTCGAATTCACCGCCATCGCCACGCAGGCGCCTCAGCCGCCGCACGCCGCCTACCGCCGCTCGCCGGTGGTGGGCGACAGCGTCGCGCTGGCCGTGCACGACCTCGCCACCGGCCAGCGCGTGTTCTGCGCGCCCGGCCTGCCGCGCCTGGGCGCGGCCGAGTTCGACTGGATGCAGCAGGCCGACTGCGTGCTGCTCGACAGCCCCGGCGCCGACGGTGACTTTCCCTCCACCGTGGAGCTGCTGCCGCAGCTGCAGGCGCGCCACAAGGTGCTGTTCGGCTGGAGCCCGCACCTGCATCCGCAGCAGCTGGCGCGGCTGGGCATCTCGATGGCCTACGACGGGATGGAAATCGAGCTGTGAGCGAAGGCCGCGCGGCGCCCGCGATCGGAATCGAAGGCCTGGTCAAGCGCTACGGCGAACGCACGGCGCTGGCCGGGCTGTCGCTCGCGCTGCCGCCGGGCCAGTGGGTCGCGCTGCTGGGCCCCAACGGCGCCGGCAAGAGCACGCTGTTCCAGGTGCTGACCGGCCTCTTCGCAGCCGACGAAGGCGATGTCACCGTCGCCGGCCACTCGCTGCGGCGCGAACCGGTGAAGGCCTTGCGCCACATCGGCGTCGTGTTCCAGCAGATGTCGCTGGACCTGGACTTGAGCGTGCGCCACAACCTGCGCTTCCACGCCGCGCTGCACGGCCTGCGCGCGAAGACGGCCGATCAGCGCATCGAGGCCGACTGCGCCGCGCGCGGCCTGGGTGCCGACCTGGGCCGCGCCGTGCGCGAGCTCTCCGGCGGCAACCGCCGCAAGGTGGAGCTGGTGCGCGCGCTGCTGCACCGGCCCTCGGTGCTGCTGATGGACGAGCCCACCGTGGGCCTGGACCCGAAGTCGCGCCGCGAGCTGCTGGCCGCGATCCGCGCCGACGTGCAGCAGCGCTCCAGCACCGTGCTGTGGGCCACCCACCTGGTGGAGGAAGCCGAGGCCGCCGACCGCGTCATCGTGCTGCACAAGGGCAAGCTGCTGGCCGACGGCACGCCGGCCGAGGTGACCGCGGCACTGGGAGGCCCCACGCTCGAAGATGCCTTCCTGAAGGCGACCACATGATGCGAAGCATGAAGCACCACCTCTTCCGTCTCGTCACCGCCGCGGGCACCCTGCTGCTGCCCGCCCTCGCCGCCGCACAAGGCGTCGCCTTCGTCTCCAGCGAGAAGGACGCCGCGCTCGCGGTGCTCGACCTGAAGACGCAGACGGTCACCGGCACCATCGCCACCTGCAAGCGGCCACGCCACATGGCGCTGCTGCCGGGCGGCAAGCAGTTCATGGTGGCCTGCGGCGACTCGAGCCAGGCCGACATCATCGACATCGCGACGCAGAAGTCGGTGCGGCGTTTGCCCTTCGGCGAGGACCCGGAGGCCTTCGACCTCTCGCCCGACGGCAAGACCGCGTTCGTCTCGCTGGAGGAAGACGGCGCTCTCGGTATCGTGGAGATGGCCACCGGCAAGTTGCTCAAGAGCATCGAGGTGGGCAAGGAGCCCGAGGGCGTGAAGGCCACGCCCGACGGCAAGCTGGTCTACGTGACGAGCGAGGTCGCCAACATGGTCCACGTGGTGGACGTGGCCGCGGGCAAGGTGGTGAAGAACGTCCCCGTGGGCAAGCGCCCGCGCCGCTTCGCGCTCACGCCGGACGGCAGCCAGCTGTGGGTGACCAACGAACTCGACGCCAGCGTCAGCATCATCGCCACCAAGGACCACACCGTGGTCGGGACGATCAAGTTCGAGCTGCCCGGCGCGCGCAGCAGCGAGATCACGCCGGTGGGCATCGCGATGACGAAGGACGGCAAGCGCGCCTTCGTGGCCCTGGGCAAGGCCAACCACGTGGCCTTCGTCGACGTGGCCTCGCGGAAGACCGAGTCGCTGGTGCTGGTGGGCAAGCGCGTCTGGGCCGTGACGCTGAACAGGGCGGAGACGCAGCTGTATGCGGTCAACGGCCTGTCGGACGACCTCACGATCATCGACGTGCCGGCCGCCAAGCCGCTGAAGACGGTGCGCGTGGGGCGCGTGCCCTACATGGCGCTGGTCGCCGAATGAGGCAGGCGCTCGTCGCTGCCGCGCTGCTGGCGCTGGCCGCGCCGGCACTGGCCGCCACCTTCAAGGTGACGCTGCTGGCGCCGTCCGACGACCCGCGGCTGGAGCGCTCGCGCCTGGAACGCCAGTTCCTCGGCCAGCCCGGCGGGCCGGCCGGCGACGGCGTGAACCTGGCGCTCTCGGATGCGAAGTTCGAGCTGGAAGCGGCCGGCGCGAAGATCGAGCTGAGCGTCGTGCCGGTGGCCGATGCCGCGGCCGCGCGCGCCGCGGCCGCCGCCGCCGAGAAGGCCGGCGCCGCGGCGCTGCTGGCCGACCTGCCGCCGGCCGCGCTGCTGGCCGCCGCCGACGGTGCGCCGAAGCTGCCGCTGATCAACGTCAGCGAGGCGAGCGACGCGCTGCGCCAGGCCGACTGCCGGCGCAACCTCTTCCACACCGCACTGTCCGAACGCATGCGGGCCGACGCGCTGGCGCAGATGCTCGTCGGCCGGCGCTGGTCCAATGTGCTGCTGCTCACCGGCCCGCTGCCGGCCGACCAGGCGCGCAGCGCCACGGTGCAGGCCGCCATCAAGCGCTATGGCCTGAAGCTCACCGGCAGCAAGCCCTTCAAGCTCTCGGCCGACCCGCGCGAGCGCGACCTCGCCAACCCGTTGCTGCTGACCGGCGCGAGCGCCGGCAGCTACGACGCGGTGTGGGTCGTCGACAGCGATGGCGAGTTCGCTGCCAGCCTGCCCTACCGCACCGCGCTGCCACGCCCGGTGGTGGGCGACGCCGGCCTCGTGCCGCTCGGCTGGTCAGACCGTTTCGAGCGCTATGGCGCGCCGCAGGTCTCGCGCCGCATCGCCCGCACCGCCAAGCGCCCGATGACGCCGCACGACTGGGCCGCCTGGATCGCCGGCAAGGCGCTGGTGGCGGCCGCGGTGGCGCAGCCCAAGGGCAACGCCGAGGCCTTCGCGAAGGCGCTGGCGGCGGTGGAGATCGACGGCAGCAAGGGCGTGGCGATGTCCTTCCGCCCCTGGGACGGCCAGCTGCGCCAGCCGGTGCTGCTGGGCGACGGCCAGGCCGTGATCGCGCTCGCGCCGGCCGAAGGCGTGCTGCATCCGAAGAACACGCTGGACACGCTCGGCGCCGACGCGCCTGAGAAGCTCTGCAAGGCCCGCCCGTGATGGACGGCGATCGCCGCAGCGGCTTCAACCACGCGCTCTTCGCGCTGCTGGCCATCGTGCAGCGCGAGCTGCTGAAGTTCAGCCGCCAGTACGGGCGCCTGGTCTCGGCGCTGGTGCGGCCGCTGCTGTGGCTGGCGGTGTTCGCCGCGGGCTTCCGCAACGTGTTCGGCGTGGCCATCGTCGAGCCCTACGACACCTACATCCCCTACGACGTCTACATCGCGCCGGGCCTGGTGGGCATGGTGCTGCTGTTCAACGGCATGCAAAGCAGCTTGGCCATGGTCTACGACCGCGAGATGGGCTTGATGCGCCTCTTGCTCACCGCGCCGCTGCCGCGACCTTGGATCCTGCTGGCCAAGCTGCTGGCCACGGCCGTGCTCTCGCTGCTGCAGGCGCTGGCCTTCGTGATCGTCGCGATGCTGCTGGGCACCTCGCTGCCGGTGCTGTCGCCGAACCTGCCGCAGCTGCTCGTGGCCTCCACCTGCGCGGCGCTGATGCTGGGTGCGCTCGGGCTGCTGCTCAGCGTGCACATCAAGCAGCTGGAGAACTTCGCCGGCACGATGAACTTCGTCATCTTCCCGATGTACTTCATGTCCACCGCGCTGTACCCGTTGTGGAAGCTGGAGGAGTCGGGCGCCACCTGGGTCTGGCAGATCGCGCGCTTCAACCCCTTCACGCATGCGGTGGAGTGGATGCGCTTCGCGCTCTATGGCAAGGACGCGGGCATCTCGCCGTGGATCGTGCTGGGTACCTTGATCGTCTGCTTCGGCCTGGCGAGCTGGGGCTACGACCCGCAGCGCGGCTTCGGTGCGCTGACCAAGCGCCCGGGCGGAGGACCGCCGTGATACGCCTCGCGATCCCCGGCCGGCGCAGCGATGCGCCGGTGCTGGAGCCGCTGTGGCTCGAATGGGCCGCGCTCGCGGGGCTGCTGGTCTTCGCGACCTGGCTGCTGGGCACCCGCGGGGTCTGGGCGCTGCTTCTCAATGCCGACCCGACCGGCATCACCGCGGTGATCATCGCCGTCTTCGCCGGCAGCACGCTGTGGTGCGGCGCGCGTTCGCGCGACCTGCAGCGCCAGCGCGAAGCGCTGTCGCGCAACGAAGGCTGGGCAGCCGACTATTGGGCGGCGCTGCGCCAGGCGCCGCGCGACAGCGCGCTGCCGCTGGACCTGCTGGTCGAGCGCACCCACGGGCCGCACCAGACGGCCTGGTGGGTCAACGGCATCCAGCTGAAGCTGGGCCTCCTGGGCAAGGTGATCGGCTTCTCGATGCTGGCGCTGCAGATCGGCCAGATCCAGAACTTCGACCCCACGCAGAGCCAGGAGCTGCTCAGGAGCCTCACCGCGGGCCTGGGCGTGGCGCTGCTGACAACCATGGTTGGGCTGGTGGGCAACATCGTGCTCGGCCTGCAGCTCACGCGCCTGGACCGCTTTGCCGACGCGCTGGTTGCCGACGCGCAGCGCCGGGTGCTGGAGATGCAGCCGTGATCCGCCGCCGCGGCCGGCTCGCGCGCGAGCCCGAGGTCGACCCGTTCTACGACATGTTGTTCAACATGCTGATTGCCTTCGTTTTCTGCTTCATCGTCGCGCTGCTGGCGATGAACCCGAAGGCGCTGAAGGCGGGCGACATCCCGAGCAAGGCCGAGTACATCGTCAACGTCTCCTGGCCCGACATGAGCCCGGACGACATCGACACCTGGGTCCAGGATCCGGCCGGCAACCTCGTCTGGTTCCGCGCCCGCGAAGCCGGGCTGATGCACCTGGACCGCGACGACCGCGGCATGGTGGGCGACACCATCGTCGTCAACGGCAAGCAGGTGGTGAACCCGTTGAACCAGGAGGTGGTGACGGTCCGCGGCATCGAGCCGGGCGAGTTCACCGTCAACGTGCACTACTTCGACAGCAAGGACGGCAAGCCGGTGGAGGTGACGGTCTCGATCATCAAGGTCAATCCGCGCGCGGAGGTGGTGTTCTATGGCCAGCTCACGCTCGCCAAGAAGGGCGACGAGGGCACGGCCGCGCGCTTCACGGTGCTGCCCGACGGCAGCGTGGCCAACGTCAACACGCTGGCCAAGAGCCTGGTGCGCGCGGTATGAATCTTCAACTGGTCCTGGCCGCGGCCGTGCTCGCCTTCCTCTGCCTCGCGGCGCTGCTGTGGAGCCACTGGCCGCGCTGGATGAAGGGCTTGCTGGTGATCGGCGTCACCGGCTTCCTGTTCCATGCCGACGAACTCGTGCACCGCATGTGGGGCTGGCCCAGCGCCGACACGCTGCCCGAGCGCTTCGTGCTGCTGGCCGCGGTGTTCGAGGAGCCGAACGCGAAGACGCCGGGCGCGCTGTACGTGTGGGTCAACGCGCTCGAAGGCGGCAAGCCGGTGCGCGAGCCGCGCGCCTACCGGCTGCCCTACGCGAAGGACCTGCACGCGCTGCTCGACGACGGGATGAAGAAGGTGCGCCAGGGCGTGAGCCAGATGGGCAGCGCCGAGCCCAAGGCCGGCCGCAAGGGCCTGAGCTGGCTGCGGCCCGGCGCCGACGAGCAGCTCGTGAAGATCCGCGACCTGCCGGCGCCCCAGCTGCCCGAGAAATGAAGCGGCATCTGCACCTCGCCATCGTGCCGGCCGCCGCGCTGCTGGCCGCCTGCCAGGGCGCGCCGCCGGCGGGCGCCTCGTATTTCCCGCTCGAGGCCGGCCACCGCTGGACCTACGACGTGGTGACCGAGCGCGACAACAACGTGGTCACCCACGAGCGCCTGGTGCTGAGCACCGAGGGCCGCGACGAGATCGACGGCGGCCCGGCCTGGCGCCGCCGCGCCGACAGCGGCGCCGAGTACTGGCTGCGCGCCGACGAGTCCGGCATCTGGCGCGTCGCCTCCAAGACCGACATCGACCCCGAGCCGCGCGCCGACAAGGAACGCCGCTGGGTGCTGAAGATGCCGCTGGCCGCCGGCACCGAGTGGCAGGCCAGCACCACCGCCTACGTGCTGGAGCGGCGGCAGGAATTCCCGCGCGAGATCCGCCACACCCATGCGCCGGTGAACATGACGTACCGCATCGAGGCCACCGGGCAGGCCCTCCGCACGCGGGCCGGGAACTTCGCCGACTGCGTGCTGGTCAAGGGCAAGGCGGCCATGCGCCTCTATGCCGACCCGGTGGTCGGCTGGCGCGACATTCCGCTGTCCACCACCGAGTGGTACTGCAGGGGCGTGGGGCTGGCCCGGCAGGTGCGCGAGGAGCCGGCCGGATCGGCCTTCCTGGCCGGCGGCACGATGACCCTGGAGCTGAGCGAATGGCAATGACCTTGAAGCGCCGCCGCCTGCTGGGCGCTGCCGCCGCCTCGGCCTTCGGGCCCGCGTTCGGCATGGCCTACGCACAGGCCGGCGAGCGTTTCCCGCAGCGGCCGATCTCGCTGTGGGTGCCCTGGCCCGCCGGCGGCGCGACGGACCTCGCGATGCGCGTGCTGGCCGACATCGCCGCGCGCCAGCTGGGGCAGAAGGTGATCGTCGAGAACCGCCCCGGTGCCGGCGGCACGCTGGCGATGCCGGTGCTGCAGCAGGCCGCACCCGACGGCTACACGATCGCCCAGCTGCCGCAGCCGGTGTTCCGCGCGCCGCTGATGCAGAAGCTGATGTGGGACCCGATCCGCGACACCACGCCGATCATCCAGATCAGCGGCGTGACCTTCGGCATGGTCGTGCCGGCGGGCAGCGCCTTTCGCAGCGTCGAGGACGTGCTGGCGTTCGCGCGCGCCCATCCGGACGAGCTCACCATCGCCACCAACGGCGTCGGCACCACGCCGCACCTGGTGCTGGACGAACTCTTCGCGCAGCGCGGACTGACGTGGATCCACGTGCCCTACAAGGGCACCTCGGAGCAGATGCTGGCGGTCTCCACCGGCCAGGTGATGGTGGGCGTGAACAGCAACGGCTTCGCGCCCTTCGTCGACACCGGCCGCCTGAAGCTGCTGTCGATCTTCAGCGAGCAGCGTACGAAGCGCTGGCCGCAGGTGCCGACGATGCGCGAGCTGGGCTACGGCATCGTGGCCACCTCGCCCTACGGCCTTGCCGGCCCACGCGGCCTGCCCAGGCCCATCGTGCAGGCGCTGCACGATGCCTTCAAGCGTGCCACCTTCGACCCGCAGCACCTGGCCGAACTCGAGCGCTACGACCAGGAGGTGGCCTACCTCGGCCCCGAGGACTACGGCCGCGCGATGCGCGAGGCCTACGCGGCCGAGCGGCGCGTGGTGGAGCGGCTGGGCCTGGCGCGCGGCTCCTAGGCGGCCACAGCGGCACCCAGCCGGAACACCGCCACCGCGTCCACCAGCTGCTGCGCCTGCTGCTTGAGGCTCTCGGCCGCGGCGGCGCTCTCTTCCACCAGCGCGGCGTTCTGCTGCGTCACCTGGTCCATCTGGCTGATCGCCTCGCCGACCTGGCCCACGCCGGAACTCTGCTCCGCGCTGGCGGCGGTGATCTCGCCCATGATGTCGGCCACGCGGCGGATCGAGGTCACCACGTCCTGCATCGTCGTGCCGGCGCGGTCCACCAGGGCCGAGCCCTGCTCCACGCGCTCGACGCTGGCGCCGATCAGGCTCTTGATCTCGCGCGCCGCCTCGGCGCTGCGCTGCGCGAGGCTGCGCACCTCGCCGGCCACCACCGCGAAGCCGCGGCCCTGCTCGCCGGCACGCGCCGCTTCCACGGCCGCGTTCAGAGCCAGGATGTTGGTCTGGAAGGCGATGCCGTCGATGACGCCGATGATGTCGGCGATCTTGCGGCTGCTGGCGTGGATGTCGCGCATCGTGTGCACGACCTGGCCCACCACCTCGCCGCCCTGCTGCGCCACGCTGCTGGCGCTCATCGCCATCTGGCTGGCCTGGCGCGCGTTGTCGGCGTTCTGCTTGACGGTGGAGCCCAGCTGCTCCATCGAGGCAGCGGTCTGCTGCAGCGCGCTGGCCTGCTCCTCGGTGCGCTGGCTGAGGTCGGCATTGCCGCTGGCGATCTGCGAGGTGCCGGTGGCGATGCTGTCGCTGCTGTGGCGCACCGTGCCCACGATGCCGGCCAGGCTCTCGTTCATGCGCTTCAGCGCCGCCAGCAGGCGGCCGGTCTCGTCGTGCGAGCGGGCCTCGATGTGCATGCTCAGGTCGCCGGCCGAGACCTTCTCGGCCACGTCGACGGCCAACGCCAACGGGCGCGTGATGGAGCGCGTGATCCACCCGCCGAGGGCGGCGCCCGCCATCGCCATCGCGGCCAGCAGGCCGACCATCAGCCACTTCGACCGATCGTAGTCGTCGCGGCCTTCCTGGGCCGCCTTGGCGATGAGCTCGATCTGCAGGTCCTTGAACTCGTCCAGCGCCTTGATGTAGGCCAGTTGCGTCGGCCGCATCTTCCTGTCCAGCAGCTCGATGGCCTGCGGCTTCTTGCCGCCCCTCACGAGCTCGATGAACTCCTGCTGCAGAGGCAGGTAGGTCTCGCGCGCAGCCAGCACGGACGCCAGGCGCTTCTTGCCTTCCTCGCTGGTGACGGTGGCCTGCAGCGACTCGAGGTTCTTCGTGATGTGGTCGCGCGCCTGCCCGGCAACGGCCAGCGCCTCTTCGATGCGCTTGGGTTCCTCCCAGATCAGCGCATTGCGCAGCTCGCGGGCCACGTGGTTCAGGTCGTCGGTCAGATCGTTCAGGCGCTGCACCTTGGGCACACGGTCGGCGCCGATCAGCGTGACGCTCTCGGTGATGGCCCCCAGGCGCGTGATGCCGACGAAGACCACCGTCGCCGCCAGGACGATGATGGCCGTGAAGGCGAGGCCCAGGCGAACGCCGAGCCTCAGGTTCTGGATCGCGTTCAGCACACACACTCTCCGATGTGAGGTCACTGTGGTCGGCCCATGACCAGCACCGCCCTTCATGGCATCTCGGCAGCCCGCCCGGCGGCTTGATGACGCCGCGCGATGGAGAATTGAGCCATGTCAGACCGCGCCGACTCCTCCTCGCTCGCCGCCACGCCCGATCTGGGCGCGCTGGCGCTGGCACTCATCACGAGTCGCCATTCGGTGTCACCGAAACGCCTCAGCGCGCCGGGCCCCGGCGAGGAGCAGCTGCGCGCGATGGTGGAGGCCGCCGGCTGCGCGCCCGACCACGAGCTGCTGCGGCCCTGGCGCTTCATCCGCATCGGCGATGGTCAGCGCGAGGCACTGGCCGATCTCTTCGTGCGTGCGCTCCTCGAGCGCGTGCCCGACGCACCGGCCGACGCGCAGGCCCAGGCGCGCGAGAAGGCCCACCGTGCGCCGGTGCTGCTGCTGGCCGTGGTGCGCCTGCTGCCGGCGCACGAGGCCGTGCCCGAGGCCGAGCGCCACGTCGCGCTCGGCGCGGCGCTGCAGAACCTGCTGCTGGCCGCGCATGGCATGGGCTTCGGCGCCATGCTGACCAGCGGCCACGCGGTGCGCGCACGCTGCTTCGCGCAGGCCTTCGGCCTGGCCGAGGGCGAGCAGGCCTCGTGCTTCGTCTCGATCGGCACGCCTTCGCAGGTGAAGCGCCGCGCCCGGCCGGGCGCGGCCGAGCTGGTGACGGACTGGCAAGCGGCCCCTTGAACCTGCATGCCGCGCGGCGGATTGATGCGGATCAATCGCGCGGCAGATAGGCGCCTCCCTACTCCCTCATGACTAGCCGCGGCCGCGCCGCCTAGTCCTTCTGCGCCGGCGCGCTGCCACCGCTGGCGGATGTTCGCCGCGGCCGCGCGCGACGACAGTCTCGTCACCACTTCCGACGAGCCTCGTCATGGCACCCGCCCACACACCGCTTCCGCGCAAGGCCTGGAGCGTGCTGATCGTCAGCACGCTGGCTTTCACCGTCTGCTTCATGGTCTGGATGATGTTCGGCGTCATCGGCATCCCCTTGAAGAAGCAGCTCGGGCTGAACGCCACCGAGTTCGGCCTGCTGACGGCGATGCCGGTGCTCACCGGCTCGCTGGTGCGCGTGCCGCTGGGCATCTGGACCGACCGCTACGGCGGCCGCATCGTGATGACGGTGCTGATGGCCGTCACCGTGCCCGCCATCTGGCTGATGGCCTACGCCACGGCCTACTGGCACTTCCTCGTCATCGGCCTGTTCGTGGGCCTGGCCGGCGGCTCCTTCAGCGTCGGCACGCCCTACGTGGCGCGCTGGTTCCCGAAGGACCGCAAGGGCATGGCGATGGGCGTCTACGGCGCCGGCAACTCGGGCTCGGCGGTCAACAAGTTCGTCGCCCCGGCGCTGCTGGTCGCCTTCGGCTGGACCATGGTGCCGCAGGTCTACGCCGCGGTGATGCTGGGCACGCTGATCCTGTTCTGGATCTTCAGCGCACACGACCCCTCGCACGTCGTCGCCAGCAACACCAGCTTCGCGAGCCAGCTCGTCGCGCTGAAGGACCCGAAGGTCCTGAAGTACTGCCAGTACTACTCCATCGTGTTCGGCGGCTACGTGGCGCTGGCGCTGTGGATGGTGCAGTACTACGTCGGCGAGTACGGCCTGGACATCCGCGTGGCCGCGCTGCTGGCCGCCTGCTTCAGCCTGCCCGGCGGCGTGCTGCGCGCCATCGGCGGCGTGCTGTCGGACCGCTACGGCGCCCACAAGGTCACCTGGTGGGTGCTGTGGGTGAGCTGGATCTGCCTGTTCCTGCTGAGCTACCCGCAGACCGACTTCACGATCCTCACCGTCAACGGCGCGAAGACCTTCCACGTCGGCCTGAACGTCTACGCCTTCACCGGGCTGATGGCCATCCTGGGCGTCGCCTGGGCCTTCGGCAAGGCCAGCGTCTTCAAGTACATCGGCGACGACTACCCGCACAACATCGGCGCCATCAGCGGCATCGTCGGCCTGGCCGGTGGCCTGGGCGGCTTCATCCTGCCGATCCTGTTCGGCGCGCTGATGGACCTCACCGGCATCCGCAGCAGCGCCTTCATGCTGCTGTACGGCGTGGTCTGGGTCTCGCTGATCTGGATGTACTGGACCGAGGTCCGCCAGACCGAGCTGATGGGCGCCAACGCCCCCGCCTCGCCGCTGTCGCGCAGCTTCGCGCGCTGAAGCAGTCGCCCGACTCTTCGCCCTTCGCCTTCTCGCTCTTCTCCTTCCACCGGAGCATCAAATGAACGCAAGCACAAGCCTCGGCGCAGCGCCGCGCGAGGCAGGCGGCGCCGACATCGCCGACTGGCGCCCCGAGGACGCCGCCTTCTGGGAAGCCACCGGCAAGCGCGTGGCCTACCGCAACCTGTGGCTCTCGGTGCCCGCGCTGCTGTGCGGCTTCGCCGTGTGGGGCATGTGGGGCATCATCACCGTGCAGATGCTCAACCTGGGCTTCCCGTTCAGCCAGGCCGAGCTCTTCACGCTGACCGCCATCGCCGGCATCGCGGGTGCCACGATGCGCATCCCGGCCTCGTTCCTGATCCGCCTGGCCGGCGGCCGCAACACCATCTTCCTGACCACCGCGATGCTGCTGGCGCCGGCCATCGGCACCGGCATCGTGCTGCAGCACAAGGACTGGCCGCTGTGGGCCTTCCAGCTGATGGCGCTGTGGAGCGGCGTGGGCGGCGGCAACTTCGCCAGCTCCATGTCCAACATCAGCACCTTCTTCCCGAAGCGGCTGCAGGGCACGGCGCTGGGCCTCAATGCGGGCCTGGGCAACTTCGGCGTCACGACGATGCAGATCGTGATCCCGCTGGTGATGACGCTGTCGATCTTCGGCAGCCTGGGCGGCGAGCCGATGACGCTGCTGAAGGACAGCGGCTGGATCTTCGGCAAGATCAAGGCCGGCACGCCCACCTGGGTGCAGAACGCCGGCTTCGCCTGGGTGATCTCGCTGGTGCCGCTGTCGGTGCTGTGCTGGTTCGGGATGAACAACCTGAAGACGGTGACGCCCGACAGCGGCAATCCCGTCGTCGCCTTCGCGAAGATCACCTGGCTCTACACGCTGGCCTTCATCCCCTCGATCCTGGGCCTGTACCTGTACCTGCCCAAGCCCACGGGCCTGGGCCTGATCAGCATGTGGGTCGCAATCCCGCTGGACATCGTCAGCGCGCTGCTGATCATGAAGCTGGCCGCCTTCGGCACGATGAAGGAGAACATCGCCAAGCAGTTCGCGATCTTCCGCGACAAGCACACCTGGTCGATGACGGCGCTGTACATCGTCACCTTCGGCTCCTTCATCGGCTTCTCGATGGCGCTGCCGCTGGCGATGAAGGTGATCTTCGGCGTCAGCCACGTGCCCGACGCGAACGGCGTGATGCAGCACACGGCGAACAACCCGAACGCGCCCACCGTGCTGGCCTACGCGTGGATCGGCCCCTTCGTCGGCGCCGCGGTGCGACCCATCGGCGGCTGGATCAGCGACAAGCTCGGCGGCTCGATCGTCACGCAGGTGATCTCGGCGGTGATGGTGGCCGCCTCGGTGGGCGTGGGCTACGTGATGATGCAGGCCTACGGCTCGGCGACACCCGAACAGTACTTCCCGGCCTTCCTGGGCCTGTTCATCGTGCTGTTCTTCGCCAGCGGCATCGGCAACGGCTCCACGTTCCGCACCATCGGCGTCATCTTCGACCGCACGCAGGCCGGCCCGGTGCTGGGCTGGACCTCGGCCGTGGCCGCCTACGGCGCCTTCGTCGCGCCGATCGTCATCGGCGACCAGATCAAGGCCGGCACGCCGCAGGTGGCGATGTACGGCTTCGCCGCGTTCTATGCCGTCTGCCTGCTGCTGAACTGGTGGTTCTACCTGCGCCCGGGCGCGTACGTGAAGAACCCCTGAGCGCCGAACGGTCCACGAGTCGAGAAGGTGAACGCCGTGCAGGCCATCCCGCGCTGGAACCCGGAAGACCCGGTGTTCTGGAAGAACCGCGGCCGCCGCGTGGCCACGCGCAACGCGTGGATCTCCGGCGCGGCGCTGGTGGTGGCCTATGCGGTGTGGATGCTGTGGCCGGCGCTCGTGGCCTGGCTGCCCGGGGCCGGCTTCCACTTCAGCGTGAACCAGCTGTTCTGGCTGGCCGCGGCGCCGGCCCTGAGCGGCGCCACGCTGCGCCTGTTCTTCGCCTTCGGCGTGCCGGCCTTCGGTGGCCGGCGCTGGACGACGATGACGATGGCCGGCCTGATGCTGCCGGTGCTGGGCACCGGCCTGGCGCTGCAGGACCTGTCCACGCGCTACGAATCGCTGCTGGCGCTGGCGCTGCTGTGCGGCCTGGGCGGCGCGAGCTTCGCGAGCACGATGGCGCACATCAGCAGCCTGTACCCGAGCGAGCGCGTGGGCACGCCGCTGGGCCTGAACGCCGGCCTGGGCAACCTGGGCCTGGCCGTGGTGCACGGGCTGGTGCCGCTGGCCCTGGCGCATGGCCTGGTGGGCACGCCGCTGGCCGGCCCGGGCGGCATGCCGCTGTGGCTGGGCGACGCGGCCCTCGCGTGGCTGCCGCTGGTGGCGCTGGCGGCGCTGGCGGCCTGGTTCGGCATGGACGACCTGGCCCAGCTGCGCAGCGGCTTCGCCGAGCAGGCGGTCATCGTGCTGCGCAAGCACAACTGGCTGATGAGCTGGCTGTACCTGGGCAGCTTCGGCAGCTTCCTGGGCTTCACTGCGGCATTCCCGCTGCTGCTGTCCAGCCAGTACCCGGGCCTGGACGCCATGGCGATGGCCTGGGCCGGCCCGCTGGCCGGCGCCGCGATGCGCCCGCTGGGCGGCTGGCTCAGCGACCGCCACGGCGGCGCGCGCGTCACGCTGTGGTGCTTCGGCGCGATGGTGCTGGCGACGCTGCTCGTCATCGCCGGCCTGCCGGCCGCGGGCGGCCACGCCGGCAGCTTCATCGCGGGATTCGCGGGCCTCTTCGCCGCCACCGGCATCGCCTGCGGCAGCACCTTCCGCATGATCCCGCGCATCTTCGTGCGCACCGTCGCGCCCTCCAACGAGCTCACGCCCACCGAACTCGCCCGCGCACGCCATGCCGGCCATGTGGAGGCCGGCGCCGCGCTGGGCTTCTGCAGCGCGCTGGGCGCCTACGGCGGCTTCGTCATCCCCAAGGTCCTCGGCAGTTCGCTGGCGTGGACCGGCACGGCGGAGGCCGCCTTGTGGCTATTCCTCGCCTTCTATGTTTCCTGTCTGGCGATCACCTGGTGGCACTACGCCCGCCGGTTCGCCCCGATGCCTTGCTGAACGATCGGAACTCTCCATGAGCCATTTCCTCGACCGCCTCACGCACTTCAGCCTGCCCAAGGAGAGCTTCTCCAACGGGCACGGCCTGACCACCGGTGAAGACCGGACCTGGGAAGACGCGTACCGCAACCGCTGGGCGCACGACAAGATCGTGCGCAGCACCCACGGCGTGAACTGCACGGGCAGCTGCTCGTGGAAGATCTACGTCAAGGGCGGCATCGTCACCTGGGAGACCCAGCAGACCGACTACCCGCGCACGCGCTGGGACATGCCCAACCACGAGCCGCGCGGCTGCGCGCGCGGCGCGAGCTACAGCTGGTACCTGTACAGCGCCAACCGCGTGAAGTACCCGATGGTGCGCGGCCGGCTGCTGGAGCGCTGGCGCGCGGCGCTGAAAGTCAGCAAGACGCCGGTGGACGCCTGGGCCAGCCTGATGAACGACGCCGAGGCCCGCCGCAGCTGGCAGAAGGTGCGCGGCATGGGCGGCTTCGTGCGCAGCAGCTGGGACGAGGTGAACCAGCTGATCGCCGCGGCCAACGTCTACACGATCAAGCAGCACGGCCCCGACCGCGTGATCGGCTTCAGCCCGATCCCGGCGATGAGCATGGTCAGCTACGCCGCGGGCAGCCGCTACCTGTCGCTGATCGGCGGCGTCTGCATGAGCTTCTACGACTGGTACTGCGACCTGCCGCCTTCCAGCCCGCAGATCTGGGGCGAGCAGACCGACGTGCCCGAGTCGGCCGACTGGTACAACAGCACCTACATCATCGCCTGGGGCAGCAACGTGCCGCAGACGCGCACGCCCGACGCGCACTTCTTCACCGAGGTCCGCTACAAGGGTGCGAAGACCGTGGCGGTGACGCCCGACTACTCCGAGGTCGCCAAGCTGGCCGACCTGTGGATGCACCCCAAGCAGGGCACCGACGCGGCCCTGGCGATGGCGATGGGCCACGTGGCGCTGAAGGAGTTCTTCTTCGACCGCCGCGCGCCCTACTTCGACGACTACGCGCGCCGCTACACCGACCTGCCGCTTCTGGTGATGCTCAAGGAGCAGATCGGCCAGGACGGCAGCGTGCAGCTCGTGCCCGACCGCTACCTGCGCGCGAGCGACTTCGGCGGCAAGCTGGGCCAGGACAACAACCCCGAGTGGAAGACGCTGGCGCTGGACGCCGACGGCCGCGTCGTCGTGCCGCACGGCTCGATCGGCTTCCGCTGGGGCCCCGAGGGCCGCGCCGACGCCGGCAAGTGGAACCTCGAGGACAAGGAAGCGCGCCACGGCAGCGACGTGAAGCTCAAGCTCTCGGCGCTGGAGGAGGGTGGCGACCGGCCCGACGTGGTGGAGGTCTCGCTGCCCTACTTCGGCGGCATCGCAACGCCGCACTTCACGGCCAATGCACAGCAGGGCGCGGTGAACCGCGTGCGCGTGCCGGCGCTGCGCGTGCGCCTGGGCAAGGACGCGGGTGCCGGCGAGGCGATCGTCGCCACCGTGTTCGACCTGCAGGCGGCGCAGTACGGCATCGACCGCGGCCTGGGCAGCGGTGCGAAGAGCTACGACGACGACGCGGCCTACACGCCCGCCTGGGCCGAGAGCATCACCGGCGTGAAGCGCGAGCAGATCATTGCGGTGGCGCGCCAGTTCGCCGACAACGCCGAGAAGACCGAAGGCAAGTCGATGGTGATCATCGGCGCGGCGATGAACCACTGGTACCACGCCGACATGAACTACCGCGGCGTGATCAACCTGCTGATGATGTGCGGCTGCGTCGGCAAGAGCGGCGGCGGCTGGGCGCACTACGTGGGCCAGGAGAAGCTGCGGCCGCAGACCGGCTGGACGGCTCTCGCCTTCGCGCTGGACTGGATCCGCCCGCCGCGCCAGCAGAACAGCACGAGCTTCTTCTACGCCCACACCGACCAGTGGCGCTACGAGAAGCTGGGCCTGGAGGAGATCACCTCGCCGACGCTCTCGCGCGACCAGCGCAAGCTCTTCGGCGGCAGCATGATCGACTACAACGTGCGCGCCGAGCGCATGGGCTGGCTGCCGAGCGCCCCGCAGCTGAAGACCAACCCGCTGCAGGTGGTGAAGGACGCCACCGCGGCCGGCATGGACCCCAAGGACTACGCCGTGCGCGCGCTGAAGGACGGCACGCTCGAGATGAGCTGCGAGGACCCGGACGCGCCGCAGAACTGGCCGCGCAACCTCTTCGTCTGGCGCAGCAACCTGCTGGGCTCCAGCGGCAAGGGCCACGAGTACTTCTGCAAGCACCTGCTGGGCACCGAGAACGGCGTGCAGGGCAAGGACCTCGGCAAGGACGACGCCAAGCCCGGCGAGGTGAAGTGGCACGAGCAGGCGCCCGAGGGCAAGCTGGACCTGCTGGTGACGCTGGACTTCCGCATGAGCACCACGTGTCTCTACAGCGACATCGTGCTGCCCACCGCGAGCTGGTACGAGAAGAACGACCTCAACACCAGCGACATGCACCCCTTCATCCACCCGCTGAGCGCGGCCGTGGACCCGGTGTGGCAGGCGCGCAGCGACTGGGAGATCTACAAGGGCTTCGCGAAGGCCTTCAGCGAGGTCTGCGTCGGCCACCTGGGTGTCGAGAAGGAACTCGTGCTCACGCCGCTGATGCACGACACGCCGGCCGAACTGGCCCAGCCCTTCGAGGTGAAGGAGTGGAAGAAGGGCCAGTGCGAGCTGATCCCGGGCAAGACCGCGCCGCAGATCGCGGTGGTCGAGCGCGACTACCCGAACGTCTACAAGCGCTTCACGGCCCTGGGCCCCTTGATGAACAAGGTGGGCAACGGCGGCAAGGGCATCGCCTGGAAGACCGAGACCGAGGTCACGCAGCTCGGCCAGCTCAACGGCGCGACGCTGGAGGAAGGGCCGACCAAGGGCATGCCGCGCATCGTCAGCGACATCGACGCCTGCGAGGTGATCCTGCAGCTCGCGCCGGAGACCAACGGCCATGTCGCCGTGAAGGCCTGGGAAGCGCTGGGCAAGGCCACGGGCCGCGACCACACGCACCTGGCGCTGTACCGCGAGGACGAGAAGATCCGCTACCGCGACGTGCAGGCGCAGCCGCGCAAGATCATCAGCTCGCCCACCTGGAGCGGCATCGAGAGCGAGACCGTCAGCTACAACGCCGGCTACACCAACGTGCACGAGCTGATCCCCTGGCGCACGCTCACCGGGCGCCAGCAGTTCTACCAGGACCACCCCTGGATGATCGCCTTCGGCGAGGGCTTCAGCAGCTACCGCCCGCCGGTGGACCTGAAGACCACCGCGGAGATCCACAACCGCAAGGGCAACGGCAATCGCGAGATCCTGCTGAACTTCATCACGCCGCACCAGAAGTGGGGCATCCACAGCACCTACAGCGACAACCTGCTGATGCTGACGCTCAACCGCGGCGGCCCCGTGGTGTGGCTGAGCGAGGACGACGCCAAGAGCGCCGGCATCGAAGACAACGACTGGGTGGAGGTGTTCAACGTCAACGGCGCGATCGCGGCGCGCGCGGTGGTCAGCCAGCGCGTCAACCCCGGCATGCTGATGATGTACCACGCGCAGGAGAAGATCGTGAACACGCCCGGGTCGCAGATCACCGGCGTGCGCGGCGGCATCCACAACAGCGTGACGCGCATCGTGCTGAAGCCCACGCACATGATCGGCGGCTACGCGCAGCTGAGCTACGGCTTCAACTACTACGGAACCATCGGCACCAACCGCGACGAGTTCGTCGTCGTGCGCAAGATGGACAAGGTCGACTGGCTGGACACGCCGCGTGACGACCACCTCGCCCCCGCGTATCAGGCCCAAGGAGAAAACCCGTGAAAGTCCGCGCCCAGATCGGCATGGTGCTGAACCTCGACAAGTGCATCGGGTGCCACACCTGCAGCGTGACCTGCAAGAACGTCTGGACGAGCCGGCCCGGCGTCGAGTACGCCTGGTTCAACAACGTCGAGACCAAGCCCGGCATCGGCTACCCCAAGGAGTGGGAGAACCAGGACAAGTGGAACGGCGGATGGGTCCGCAAGGCCGATGGCTCCATCGTGCCGCGCCAGGGCGGCAAGTGGCAGCTGCTGATGAAGATCTTCGCCAACCCGAACCTGCCGCAGATCGACGACTACTACGAGCCCTTCACCTTCGACTACGACCACCTGCACAGCGCGCCCGAGATGAAGGCCGCGCCCACCGCCAGGCCGCGTTCGCTCATCACGGGCCAGCGCATGGAGAAGATCGAGTGGGGCCCGAACTGGGAGGAGATCCTCGGCGGCGAGTTCTCCAAGCGCTCGAAGGACAAGAACTTCGACGAGGTGCAGAAGGAGATCTACGGCCAGTTCGAGAACACCTTCATGATGTACCTGCCGCGCCTGTGCGAGCACTGCCTGAACCCGGCATGCGTCGCCTCGTGCCCCAGCGGCAGCATCTACAAGCGCGAGGAAGACGGCATCGTCCTGATCGACCAGGACAAGTGCCGCGGCTGGCGCATGTGCGTCTCGGGCTGCCCGTACAAGAAGATCTACTACAACTGGAAGAGCGGCAAGGCCGAGAAGTGCATCTTCTGCTACCCGCGCATCGAGGCCGGGCAGCCCACGGTGTGCTCGGAGACCTGCGTGGGCCGCATCCGCTACCTCGGCGTGCTGCTCTATGACGCCGACCGCATCCAGGCCGCCGCGAGCGTCGAGAAGGACAAGGACCTGTACCAGGCGCAGCTGGACATCTTCCTCGACCCGAACGACCCGAAGGTGATCGAGCAGGCGCGCAAGGACGGCATCCCCGACAACTGGCTCGAGGCCGCCCGGGTGAGCCCGGTCTTCAAGATGGCGGTGGACTGGAAGGTCGCGCTGCCGCTGCACCCGGAGTACCGCACGCTGCCGATGGTGTGGTACGTGCCGCCGCTGTCGCCCATCACCGCCGCGGCCAACGCCGGGCAGGTGGGCAGCAACGGCGAGATCCCCGATGTCAACCAGCTGCGCATCCCGGTGAAGTACCTGGCCAACCTGCTGACCGCAGGCGACACGCAGCCGGTGGTGCGTGCGCTGGAACGCATGCTGGCGATGCGCGCCTACCAGCGCGCCAAGCATGTCGATGGCAAGCCCAACCTGGCCGCGCTGCAGCAGGTGCAGCTGGGCGCCGCGACGGTGGAGGACATGTACCGCGTGATGGCGATTGCCAACTACGAGGACCGCTTCGTCATCCCCAGCACGCACCGCGAGTACGCCGAGAACGCGTTCAACGTGCGCGGCGGCTGCGGCTTCAGCTTCGGCAACGGCTGCAGCGAGGGCGTCACCGAGACCAGCCTCTTCGGCAGCGAGAAGAAGCGCACCATCCCCATCAAGGCGATGGTCTGAGGAGCATCACGATGAAGACGATGACCCTCACGCTGCGGGTGCTCGCGCACCTGCTGCGCTACCCCGAGCCCGAGCTGCGCCGCCACCTCGGCGAGCTGCGCACGGCGCTGCAGCAGGAGCGCGCGCTCGGCGCGTCGCGCCTGGCCGAGCTCGACCAGCTCTTCGACCGCCTCGCCTGGGCCGAGCCGCTGCAGGCCGAAGCCTCCTACGTCGAGCTCTTCGACCGCGGGCGCGGCACCTCGCTGCACCTGTTCGAGCATGTGCACGGCGACTCGCGCGACCGCGGGCCGGCGATGGTCGACCTGATCAAGACCTACGAGCAGGCCGGCCTGCTGTTCGGCGACGGCGAGCTGCCCGACCATCTCACCGTGGTGCTGGAGTACGCCAGCACGCAGCCGCCCGAGGCTGCGCGCGCCTTCCTGCGCGAGACCACGCACATCCTGCAGGCGATCTTCAGCGCGCTGCTCAAGCGCGGCAGCGCCTACGCCACCGTGCTGGCCGCCGTGCTCGACCTGGCCGGCGAACGCGCGCAGGCCGTCAAGCTCGAACCCGAGCCGTCGATCGACGAGGCCTACGAGGAGCCGGCGGCCTTCGGCGGCTGCTCGAGCGCCGGCCAGGCCAAGCCGGGCACGCCGCAGCCCGTGCAGATCGTCCGCAACCACACCGCGACCCAGAGCAAGCAGCGGGGAGCTTCCGCATGAACACGATCCACAGCATCCTCTTCAACGTCTACCCCTACGTCTGCCTGGCGGTCTTCTTCATGGGCAGTCTGGCGCGCTTCGACCGCGACCAGTACACCTGGAAGAGCGACAGCTCGCAGCTCTTGCGCGCCGGCCAGCTGCGCCTGGGCAGCAACCTGTTCCACGGCGGCATCCTGTTCCTGTTCTTCGGCCACCTGTTCGGGCAGCTCACGCCGCACGCGGTGTACAGCCTGTTCATCACGTCCTCGCAGAAGCAGCTGCTGGCCGTGGCGGCTGGCGGCATTGCCGGTGGCGCCTGCTTCGTCGGCCTGACGCTGCTGCTGCACCGCCGGCTGTTCGATCCGCGCATCCGCCTCACCAGCCACCGCACCGACCTGGCGATCCTCGTCATCCTGTGGGTGCAGCTGGTGATCGGCCTGTCGACGCTGCCGGCCTCGCTGCACCACGTGGCCGACCCGCAGACCATGCTGCGGCTCGCCGAGTACCTGCAGGGCATCGCGCTGCTGAGCCCGAACGCGGCGCTGGTTTCGGGCCTGGACTGGCACTTCCAGATCCACATGCTGCTGGGCATGACGATCTTCCTGCTCTTTCCCTTCAGCCGCCTGGTGCACGTGTGGAGCGGGCTGGCCTCGGTCACCTACCTCTTCAGGCCCTACCAGGTCGTGCGCTCGCGCCGCCTGAACGTGCCGGCCGGCCACGACAACCCGCGCCGCGCGGCTTGACTGACGGCGCCTTCACCGGAGTGACGAGCGATGTTCACTGACATCACCACCACCACCGCCGCCGCCGAGCTGCCGCGCATCAACGACGTGCTGCTGGCCGAGCCCGGCGAGGCGCTCGACGCCGCCACGCTGCGCCAGCGCGCCTGCACCGAGCTGCTGCGGCAGGCGGCCATGGAGGCCGGCCTGCTGGCGGCCGACGACCCCGCGCCGCGCGAAGGCGCCACGTCGGAGGCCGCCGGCGCCGCGATCGAGGCGCTGCTGGCGCGCGAGCTGCAGATCCCCGAGCCAGCCGAGGACGCCTGCCGGCGCTGGCACGCCGCCAACGGCGGGCGCCTGGCGCAGGGCGAGCGCGTGCTGGCACGGCACATCCTGTTCGCGGTGACGCCCGGCGTGGACGTGAACGCGCTGCGCTCGCGCGCCGAACAATGCCTGATCGAGCTGCGCTGCGAGACCGGCGGCGAGCGCTTCGCGCAATCGGCCGCGAAGCTGTCGAACTGCCCGAGCGGCGCGGAAGGTGGCGCCCTGGGCTGGCTCACACGCGACGACTGCGCGCCGGAGTTCGCACGCGAGCTCTTCGGCGAGCCGACCGTCGGCGTGCTGCCGCGCCTGGTGGCCACGCGCTACGGGCTGCACGTGGTGGAGGTGCTCGAGCGCGAGGCCGGCACGGTGCCGGCCTTCGAGGCCGTGATGTCCGCGGTGGCGCAGACGCTGCGCCAGCAGGCCTTCGCGACCGCGCTGCGCCAGTACCTGCAGCTGCTCGCGGGCCAGGCGCGCGTGATCGGCGTGGACCTCGAAGGCGCCGAGACGCCGCTGGTGCAGTAGCCCACAGGCGGAGCGGCACGATGCCCGACGAACTGCTCGAGCGCCTGCGCCGCTTCACCAACGACGCCTTCCCGCAATACCGCAGCCACTTCCGGCTGCTGGTGGACGACGGCCAGCACCCGACGACGCTCTTCATCGGCTGCAGCGATTCGCGGCTCGTGCCCTACCTGCTCACCGGCACCGGGCCGGGCGAGTTGTTCCTGGTCCGCAACGTGGGCGCCTTCGTGCCGCCCTACGACGGCTCGGCGGGATTCCACGGCACGGCCGCGGCCATCGAGTTCGCGGTGCTGAACCTGCAGGTCACGCGCATCATCGTCTGCGGCCACAGCCACTGCGGCGGCATTCGCGCGCTCTACGGCGAGGTGGACCCGGCGGCGGTGAACCTGGCGCAGTGGCTGGAGCTGGGCCGCGAGGCCGCGCTGCCGGTGGCCGAGCCCGGCCCCGAGGTGCTGCGCCGCACCGAGCAGCGTGCGGTGGTGCTGCAGCTGGAGCGGCTGATGGCCTACCCGATGGTGCGCTCGCGCGTCGAGGCCGGGCGGCTCAGCCTGCACGGCTGGCACTACGTGATCGAGGATGGCGAGGTGCATGTCTTCGACGTGCAGCGCGGCGAGTTCGTGGCCGCTTCCCAGGCCGAGCACGCCGGCACGGGGCCGTACCACCGATACGTCGACGATGGCGTCGACCCCGAAGCGGCCTGAGCGTTCCCCGGCGGCGCTAGAGTTGCGCCCGATGCGCCACCCGATGTCCCTGTCGACCAAGCTCGGTGCCATCGGCGCCGTGCTGCTGCTGATGGCGCTGGCATCCATCGGCCTCACGCTGTGGGTCACCTTCCAGCTCGAAGGCGGTGCTGCGGCCGTCAACGAGGCCGGCCGCATGCGCATGCAGACCTGGCGCCTGGCGCAGACGCTGCCCACGCAGAACGCCGTGCGGCTGCAATCGCAGTTCGAGCAGTTCGAGCGCACGCTGGCGCTGCTGCGCAGCGGCGACCCGGCGCGCCCGCTGCTGGTGCCTCGCGACGCGCTCTCGCAGCGCGCCTTCACCGAGGTGCAGCAGGCCTGGCAGGCGCTGCGCGCGGGCTGGTCGGCCGCGCCGCTGCCCGGCGCCGAGGCCGCGGCGGCGCAGGCCGAGACCTTCGTCGGCCGCGTCGACGCCTTCGTCACCGCCATCGAGCGCCAGCTCGCGCGCTGGACCACGCTGCTCAACGCCTTCCAGTTCATGATGATGGCGCTGGCCATCGCCAGCGCGGTGACGCTGCTGTACTCGGCCTACCTCTTCGTCTTCAACCCGCTGGCGCGGCTGCAGGCGGGCCTGGCCAGCGTGGGCGGCGGCGACCTCGGCGCGCGCGTGGAGGTGGGCAGCAGTGACGAGTTCGGCGAGCTGTCGGCCGGCTTCAACCGCATGGCGCAGACGCTGCAGGGCCTGTACCAGAACCTCGAGGAGCGCGTGCGCGAGAAGACGCTCGGGCTGGAGACCGAGCGCGCGCGGCTGGCCGCGCTGTACGAGGCCGCGGCCTTCGTGGCCGGCACCACCTCGCTGGACACGCTGGCCGCCGGCTTCGCGCGCCAGGTGCGGCGCGTGGCACGGGCCGATGCCTCGGCGGTGCGCTGGTCCGACGAGGGCAACCAGCGCTACCTGCTGCTGGCCGCCGACGGCCTGCCCGAGGCGATGCTCGAGGGCGAGCGCTGCATCCCCACCGGCGAGTGCCTCTGCGGCCAGGCGCAGCAGCAGGCCGAGCTGCGGGTCATCCCGCTGCATCCCGTCGGCGGGGCCGGCGAAGGTTCGCACGGCCACTGCGAGCGCGCCGGCTTCGTCACCGTCGTGGGCGTGCCGGTGCGCCTGCACGAGCGCCTGGTGGGCGAGCTGGACCTGTTCTACCGCCGCGAGGTGCAGCTTGGCGCCGAGGACCGCGCGCTGCTGGAGACCCTGGCCAGCCACCTGGCCGGCGCGATCGAGGGCCTGCGTGCGAGCGCGCTGGAACGCGAGGCCGCGGTGGCCGAGGAGCGCAGCCTGCTGGCGCGCGAGCTGCACGACAGCATCGCGCAGAGCCTGTCGTTCCTGAAGATCCAGTCCGGCCTGCTGCGCGACGCGCTGCGCCGCGGCGACGCCGCGCTGGTGGACCGCACGCTGGCCGAGCTGGACACCGGCATCAAGGAGAGCCTGGCCGACGTGCGCGAGCTGCTGGTGCATTTCCGCACCCGCACCAACACCGAGGACCTGACGCCGGCGCTGCAGACCACGCTGCAGAAGTTCGAGCACCAGACGGGCCTGCGCACGCACCTGTCGCTCGAAGGCCAGAGCCTGCCGCTGGATGCCGACGTGCAGCTGCAGCTGCTGCACGTGGTGCTGGAGGCCCTGTCCAACGTGCGCAAGCACGCCGGCGCGCGCGAGGTGTGGATCGAGGTGCAGCAGGGCCCGCAGTGGCGCGTGGAGGTCCGCGACGACGGCCGCGGCTTCGACGCCGAGCATCTGACGCCGGACGAGACGCACGTGGGCCTGCGCATCATGCGCGAGCGCGCGGCGCGCATCGGCGGCACGGTGGAGGTGGCTTCGGTGCCCGGCTCGGGCACCTGCGTCGTGCTGACGCTGCCGGGGCAGCGCAGCGGTGCACCGGCGGCCGCGGCGCCGCTGGCCGCTGCGCAGAAGGCGGCGGCATGAGCGGCGGCCCCGTGCGCATCCTCGTCGTCGACGACCACACGCTGTTCCGCCGCGGGCTGATCGCGCTGCTGGCGGCCGAGCCGCGGCTGGCGGTGGTCGGCGAGGCCGCGGACGCCGGCGAGGCCCAGCGCCGCGCCGCGGAGCTGCAGCCCGACGTGATCCTGCTGGACAACCACCTGCCCGGCGTGCACGGCGTCGATGCGCTGCTGGGCCTGCGCGAGGCCGCGCCGCGCGCGCGCGTGCTGATGCTCACGCTCAGCGAGGACGCGCTGACGCTGGCCACCGCGCTGCAGCGCGGCGCCAGCGGCTACCTGCTGAAGACCGTGGACAGCGACGCGCTGGCCGCGGCCATCGAACGCGCGATGCGCGGCGAATCCACCATCAGCCCGGAGATGACGGGCAAGCTCGTCAGCGCCTACCAGGCGCTGCAGGGCACGGGCGTGGCGGGCGAGGCGCCGCCGGCGCCGCAGCCTTCGGCCGACCCGATCCACAGCCTCTCGCCGCGCGAGCGCGAGATCCTGCAGGAGATCGCGCGCGGCGCGAGCAACAAGGAGATCGCGCGCACGCTGGACATCGCCGAGGCGACGGTGAAGATCCACGTCCAGCACATCCTGCGCAAGCTCAACCTGAACTCGCGCGTGCAGGCGGCCGTCTACGCGGCCGGGCGGCCGACTCAGGACCCCGGGCCGGGCTCGCGCAGCGGCAACCCGTAGCGCCCGCACAGCGCGCGCCGCCCTTCGGCGACGATGCGCTGGCGTGCGGCGGCGATCGGGTGCTCGCCGGAAGCCGCAGGCTGGATCGGCACCGCGAAACCCGGCCGGCTTCGCAGCAGCGCCTGCGCGGCCTCGCGCGCGGCCGGCCCGTCGCCGGCGAAGTGGGCGCGCTCCACGTCCAGCAGCGTCGGTGGCCGGCGCGCGCCGCCGGCCAGCAGCCACAGCGCGGCACGCGTGCCCCAGGACATCCCGGCGGGCGCACCTTCCACCGGCGCCAGGCGCGTGACCTGAACCCGCTGCCAGTCGGCACGGCCCGCGGCCTCGGCCAGCCACAGGCCCTGGCGGCGCAACGCATCCATCTCGTAGGCGTTCGGCGGCGGCTGCAGCGCCTCCAGCTGCGCGAGCACCTGGTCCAGCACCTGCAGCGCCGCGGCCGGCGGGCTGGTGGCCTGTGCCGCATCGACCCAGTTCGCGGCGCTGGCCGCGGCGCCGGCGGCATCGCGCCGCGCCAGCTGCGCCTCGTGCCAGGCGCTGGCGCGCTCGCGGGCCTCGTCGCCACGGCCGCTGCGGATCATCGCGTCGAGCGCGAACTCGCGCAGCATGCGCAGGTGCATCGGCCGCGCCGGGTCGGCCTCGGCCGGCTCGGGTGCGGCGAGCGCACGCTCGGCCACCGCCAGCGGATCGGGCGTCGCGCCGGGCGGTGCTTCCTGGATCCAGCGCGCCGCGGCCACGAGGAACAGCGAACGGGCGTCGGCCGCGCCCGGCTCGTCCAGCGCGGCCAGCGCCTCGCGCAGCGAAGCCACGCGGGGCGCGTCGTCGCGCGCGGCCGTGGCGCGCCACAGCGCAACCTGCGCACGGCGCGCCGGCGTGCCGTTCACTTCGGATGCCAGCTTGCCGGCGTCGTCCAGCAACGCCGCGGCCGCCGGCAGCGCGGCGGCGCCAGCGCCCTGCAGGTCTTCGACGACGCGGTCCATCTCCGGCTCGACCAGCGCCCAGCGCCCGGCCGGCGCCGCAGCGGCCACGCGCTCGCGCAGGGCTTGCAGCTCGGCGTTGCGCGGCGTGATCCAGTCCGCGGCCGCGGCCGGTGGCGCCTCGATCGAGGGCGCGCCGCGCGGCCGCTGCTGCATCTGCGCCACCCAGGCCATCGCGCCCAGCAGCGGCAGCGCCAGGCAGGCGGCGTAGAAGGCCAGGCCGCCGCCACGCGCGCCGCGGCTCAGGCGCGGGCGCATCGCGGCCGGCAGCAGCGCGTCGACCAGCAGCCGCTGCTGCGACCAGGGCAGCGCGCCCAGCCCGAGCCGCGCGATCGACTCGAACAGCAGCTGCAGCGCCTGGGCACGCGAACGGCCGGTGCCGCCGCCGGCATCGCGCAGCGCCGTGGCCATGCGGGACTCGAGCCATTGGTGCTTGAGCCCGATCGCCATCACGATCACGAAGCCCAGCACCACGCTGCGCGCCAGCGTGCCGTCGATCGTCAGCGCCAGCGCGCCCAGTGCCAGCACGCCCAGCACGCGGCCGGCGAACGCGGCACGCGGCCAGCGCGCGAGCAGCAGGATCTCGAAGATCTTGCCGCCATCCAGCGGGTGCAGCGGCAGCAGGTTGAAGGCGTTGATGATGACCGCCAGCAGCGCGCAGGCATGGCCGAAGCCGCCCAGCACCGGCCCCGGCACGAGCAGCAGCGCAGCCAGGCCCAGCACGAGCCCGGGCAGCGGCCCGGCGAAGAGCACGGCCAGTTCCTGCAGCGCGGTGGCGCGTTCGTGGCGGCCCGTCACCGCAGCCCCCAGGAAAGGCAGGAAGAAGACCTTCAGGTCACGGTAGCCGGCCCAGCGCATGGCCGCGTAGTGGCCGGCCTCGTGGAACAGCAGCACCGCCAGCAGCGCGGCCAGCGTGGCCGGTTCCATGTCGATGCCGAAGGACAGCGCCGCCACCGCCGCGGAGGCAAAGAACAGCAGCCACTTGGCGCCCGCCGACCAGCCGCCGTGCCGGTGCCGCTGGCTTTCCTGCTCGTAGTGCTCGACCTGCGCCTGCACCGCGGTGGCCTCGCCGTGGCCGGGTGCGTCGGCGCGGTCCTGCGCCATCGGCCGCGACGCGGCGGCGAAGTGGCGCCAGGCGCGCAGCAGCATCGGCAGCGCCCAGCGCCAGGTGATGCGCCAGGTGCCTTCGCCGGCGCGCTGCAGGTCGCCGTGGCGCAGGTGGGCCTTGAAGGTGGCGGCCTCGGCATCGGCACTGGCGCGCAGCCATTCGTCGGATGGCAGGTTTCGCCAGGGGCCGGCGCCGGGGGCCGCCGCGGCCATCGCGTCCATCGCGCTGCGGTGCGCCTGCCACACGGCCGGCCAGTCGGGCAGCCAGACGTCGTTCGTGCGCACGCCGCGCAGCGGCATCGGGCCGGCGATGCTGGAGCGGTTGCGCGTGACGAGCGTGCGCCCGTCCTGCGCGCGGCTGGCGAAGTGGATGCTCCAGCCGCGCGTGCGCTCGGGCATCGCCAGCGTCATCACGAAGGCCGCCGCCGGCTGCTCGCGGTGCGTCAGCGCCAACAGGTACTGCACCACCGGCTCGCCGCCGGCGTGCTGGCCGACGAAGCGCTGCGCCGCCGGCCGCTCGAAGCCCAGTTCCAGCGCCTGCGCCAGCCCGGGCGCCAGGCGCTCGCGCGCGGCCTCGGGCACCTCCAGCGGCGACAGCGTCGCCATCTCCGGCGCCACCAGGCGCAGGCGGCGGATGTTGGCCAGCGTCAGCACGCTGGCGACGATCACCAGCACCGCGGCCGCCGCGGCCAGCGCGTACAGGAGACTCGTCAGCATCGGCGGCGGGGCGGCGGGCACATCCCGCCGTTTTTACCCGATGCGGCGACGACGCCTACGGCCCCACCGGCCGCGGCCCGCGTTCGTTGATGCGCGCGATGCCCGAGGAGCGGCGCACGACCTGCGGCGAGCCCCAGTAGTCCACCGTGCCCACGCCCGAGACGCTGACCTGCAGTTCCTGCGTCACCCAGATCTTCACGTCGCCGATGCCGCTGACCTGCACGCTCGCACGCTCGGCCGCGAGGTTCTCGCCGCGGAACTCGCCGCGACCGGAGACGTTGATGGCCAGCGTGCCGGCGCTGCCGGCCATCTGCCCGTCGCCGGCGCCGGAGACCTGGAAGCCGAGCGCGTCGCAGCGCAGCTTGTCGAAGCGCGCCAGGCCGGCGCCGGAGATGTGCACCTCCAGCTTGCGGGCCTGCACCGCGGCCGGCGCGACGAAGTCCGCGGCACCGGAGATCGCCACCCGGCGCAGCTCGCGCGAGCTGATCGCCAGCTGCAGGCGGCGTGCGTTCCAGAACTTCCAGCCGCCGCTGGGCCGCACGTAGAGCACGCCGTCGCGCACCTCCAGCGAGACCGACTTCTGCGCCTCGTCGTCGCCTTCGACGATCACCTCGTCGCTGCGCCCCTGCGCGAAGCGCACCGCGGCCGAGCCCGAGATCTCGATGCTGTCGAAGGGCCCGGGCGTGTAGGTCCGGCCGGCCTCGGCCGCCTCGCCGGCGAGAGCCGCTGCCGGCGCGAGCAGCGCGGCGGCCAGTGCGTTGAAGAAGGTGCGGCGCCTCATATCGAGTCCGCGCGCAGCTGCTTGGAGACCTCGCGGCTGGCGGTGACGCGCGTGCCGTCGCGCATCTGCACCACGAACTGCGAACTCTCGTCGGGCGTCATCGCCTCGACGAAGTCCAGGTTGACGATGCACGAGCGGTTGACCTTCAGGAAGCGCGCCGGATCCAGCCGGCGCTCGAAGGCGGTGATCGGCAGCCGCACGAGGAAGCTGCGGCCGCGGCTGGTGATGGCGGTGTACTTGGTGTCGCTGCGCAGGTGCTCGATCGCATCGACCTGCAGCGGGAAGATCTTGCCCTGGTCGCGCACCAGCACGCGCTGCAGCGGGCCGGCGTCCTCGCTGGCGGCGGCCGCGGCCTCGAGCGCCGGCTGCGTGTCCTCGTCCTCCGGCCCCACCGCGGCCAGCGCGTGCTGAACGGCCTCGGCGAAACGTTCGTGCGCGAAGGGCTTCAGCAGGTAGTCCACCGCGTGCAGCTCGAAGGCGGTCAGTGCATGTTCGTCGTAAGCCGTGGTGAAGATCACCGCCGGCCGCGGCCCCGCCTCGGCCGCCAGCGTGCGCAGCACCTGCAGGCCGGTGAGGCCGGGCATCTGGATGTCCATCAGCACCAGCGCCGGGCGGTGCCGGCGGATGGCCTCCAGCGTGGAGAGGCCGTCGCTGCAGGCTTCGACGAGCTCCAGCTGCGGCATCTGGCGCACCCAGTCGGCCAGGCCTTCGCGGGCCAGCGGCTCGTCCTCGGCGATCAGGGTCTTGTGGCGTGTCATCGAACAGTGCTCAGGCGTGCAGCGCGGCGCAGGGGATGAGGATCTCGACCTTGAAGCCGGCGCCCGGCGCCGACTGCACCGAGAGCTTCGCGCGGCCCTCGAAGTCGAGTTCGAAGCGGCGGCGCAGCGCCGACAGGCCCACGCCGGTGTGCGAAGGCGCGCCTTCGGCCGGTGGCCAGGCGCAGCCGGCGCCGTCGTCGGCCACGCGCAGCGCCAGGGCCGCCTCGGGCGCACCGGGAGAGCCTGTACGGGAGGCCTCGATGCGCACCGTGCCGCCGCCCAGCTGCGGCGCGATGCCGTGCACGATGCTGTTCTCCACCAGCGGCTGCAGCGTCAGCGGCGGGATCGGGTCGTCGACGGTGGCAGGGTCGATCTGCCAGTGCACGCGCAGCCGGCCGCCCAGGCGCAGCGCCTCCAGCTCGAGGTAGTCGCGCACGAAGTCCAGTTCCTCCTGCAGCGTCACGCGGTCGGCGGCGCCGCGCGTGGTGTCCAGCACGTAGCGCATCAGGCGCGAGAAGCGCAGCAGCGCCTGCTCGGCGGCGGCGGGGTCGCGCCTCGTGAGCACCTGCAGCGAGTTCAGCGTGTTGAACAGGAAGTGCGGGTTGAGCTTGCCGCTGATGGCCGCGAGTTCGGCGCGTACCAGCGCCGCCTCGGCACGCGCGGCGCTGAGCGCTGCGCGGGTGGCACGCTGCGCCGCGAGCGCGCCGCCGAAACCCAGCATCAGCGCGAGGTACACGAACACGCCCCACATCGCCTGCCACAGCAGCTGGCGCTGGAAGGTGGCATCGGCATGCTCGGCGCCGTAGAACCACAGCGAGGTGGCGTAGTCCAGCGCCTGCCAGCCGGAGAGGAAGACGAAGGCGCCGCCCACGTGCAGCAGAACGCGCTGCCACGCCGCCCGCGGCCGCGACGCGAGCCAGCGCGCCCAGGGCAGCGCGGCGATGCCCAGCAGCACCGGCGGGCCCAGGTTCCAGGTGGCTTCGTAGATGCCGGTCCAGCGGCCCATCGAGCCGCGCTGCCACTCGGTGCGCGCCATCGCGTACAGCAGCCAGCACATCAGCGACAGGCCCGCGTAGGCCAGCCACAGGCCGCGCGAGCCAGCGGCGCCGGACTCGGTCACGGGGGACTGGGCTCGATCGGACATGGCGCCATCCTAGGGCGGCTCGGCGGCCGCGCGTGCGGCCGGGTGACGAATTGCGGCCGCGCGGCTTCGAACTGCGCCGGCTCAGCCCTTCAGCGCCGCCTTCAGCACCCGCGCGTAGTTGCGCCAGGCCAGCTTCTCGATCGTCGAGGCCGGCAGCTTCATCGCCTCCAGCAGCTCCACCACCTCGCGGAGCTGGCCGTAGTCGTCGACCGCCCAGAAGCGGCCCAGGCCCTCGATGTCGGAGCCGATGGCCACGTGCTCGGCACCGATGCGGTCCACCAGGCTCGCCAGCTCGCGGGCGTAGGCGCGGCGGTCGCCGCCGCCGGCGGTCCAGCCGTCGCGGCCCAGGCTGACCAAAGGGTCCGGCCGCTGCAGCCCCAGCGCCCACAGGCCGACGACGCCGCCGCCCTCGGCGATGCGCCGCGCCTGCGCCACCGAGAGGCGCCGCGCGCGCCAGCTCGGGCTGTCGGCCCAGCTGCCGGGCGTGTCGGCCACCCAGCCATGCGACCAGACGAAAGGCGCCTTGGCCAGCGCCAGCGCCTGGTCCACCGCCTCGGTGCCGCAATGCGCCAGGTCCACCAGCAGCCCGCGCTGCTGGCAGGCCACCAGCAGCTCGCGGCCGAAGGGGCTCAGGCCCTGGTGGCGCGGCTCGCGCGTCTGCGGATCGCCCACCGGCGTGGCGATGTAGTGCACCAGCTGCAGGTGGCGCAGGCCGCGTTCGTAGGCGCTGGCCAGGCCATCGAGCTGGCCTTCGAGGAAGTCGGCGCCCTCGCTGGCCAGCACGATGCCGGCTTCGCCGGCGATGCAGGCGTCCACGTCCGCCGCGCCGAGCACCAGGCGCAGCCCGTCGGCGGCGGCCTTGTCGCGCATGCGGGTGAGGCCCTGGTCGAAGAAGGCACGCAGCTCGCCCGGCGCCGGCACCCGCGTCTGCTCGATGCCGGCCGAGCTGCCGCGGATCCAGCGCCCGTCGGCCACCAGCTTCCAGGCCACCAGCGCCACGCGATGCCTGCGCATCTGCTCGCCCAGCGGCGCCGTGGGCATGAAGCGGGAGATCATGCCGAAGTGGCTGTGCATGTCGGCCAGCGGCACGGTGTCCGCAGCGCGAGCAGCCGGCAGCGCACAGGCGGCGGCGGCACAAAGCAAAGCGCGCCGCGTGGGTTCACGCGGCGCGCTGTCGGGTGCAGGTCTCGATGCGGGCGGCTTCATGGCCGCCGCATCATGCCAGCCCGCGATCAGGGCTTCTTGTAGGCCATGCACCAGCCGCCGGCGGCGATGTGCTTGCGGCCGAACATCGCGCAGCCGGCCCAGGCATCGGTCTTCGCGCCCTGCCAGAACTGGCAGTCGTGGCACTTCTGGTCGGGCTTGTGCTGCGGGTACTTCTTGGCGTCGACCTTGCTCGTGTCGTGCTTGTAGCCGAGGGCCACGGCGCCCTCGTCGGCTTCGTCGACCTTGGCCTGCGCGTGGGCCTGGCCCACGCCGCAGGCCGCGGCGGCGATGAGGATGAAGCGCCGCCGTTCCATCACTTGCTCAGCTTGAAGACCCAGACCGAACCACCCTGCTCGAGGTAGTTCACCTTGGTGGCCACGTCGCCGCCCCACAGCGGCACCGCGCCGCCCCAGCCGCTGACGACGGCGACGTACTGCTCGCCCTTGTCGTCCCAGGTGATCGGGGGCGCCACGACGCCGGAGCCGGTCTGGAACTTCCACAGCACCTTGCCGGTCTTGGCGTCGGCAGCCTGCAGGTAGCCCTCGGGCGTGCCCCAGAACACGAGGTTGCCGGCGGTGGTCAGCACGCCGCCCCACAGCGGCGCGTTGTTGGGCACTTCCCAGACGATCTTGCCGGTCTTCGGGTCGATCGCGCGCATCGCGCCGATCGGGCCGTCCGACAGCGTCTTGATCGTGAAGCCCGAGCCCAGGTAGGCGGCGCCCTTCTTGTAGGTCACCGGCTCGTTCCAGATCTCCATGCCCCACTCGTTGCTGGGCACGTAGAAGAGCTTGGTCTCGGGCGAGAAGGCCATCGGCATCTGGTTCTTGCCGCCCAGGAACGAGGGCGCGCTGAAAACCGTCTGGCCCTTCTTGCCGTCGGCACCGGCGGTCGGGTCGCCGGGGCGGTTCTCGGGCACGAAGTTCGGGCGGCCGGTCTTCAGGTCGATGCCGGTGGCCCAGGTGATCTTCTTGACGAAGGGGAAGGCGTTCTCGAGGTGGCCGTTCTTGGCGTCGATGACGTAGAAGAAGCCGTTGCGGTCGGCCTTGCCGCCCAGCACCTTGCCGCCTTCGTCATAGGTCACGAACTCGTTGACGCCGTCGAAGTCCCAGCCGTCGTTGGGCGTGCCCTGGTAGTGCCAGACGATCTGGCCGGTCTTGATGTCGATCGCGACGGTGGCGCAGCTGTAGAGGTTGTCGCCCTTGCGCAGGTGGCTGTTCCACGGCGCCGGGTTGCCGGTGCCGAAGTAGGCCAGGCCCGTCTTGGCGTTGTAGGTGCCGCCCAGCCAGGTGGCCGCGCCGCCGGTCTTCCACAGGTCGCCGGGCCAGGTCTTGCCGGTGGTGCCGGAGATGCCGTTCTCGGTCTTGTTGCCGGCGGCGTCGTACTTGTAGCCCATGTGGCCTTCGACCGTCGGGCGCGTCCAGACCATCTTGCCGGTCTTCGGGTCACGCGCCTCGACGCGGCCCACGACGCCGAACTCGCCGCCCGACACGCCGGTCAGCAGCAGCCCGCCGGCGATGATGGGCGCGGCGCTGGCGCTGTAGCCGGCGGCGTAGTCGTCGATCTTCTCCTTCCAGACCACCTCGCCGGTGTCCTGGTTCAGCGCGACGAGCTGGGCGTCCAGCGTGGCGAAGATCACCAGGTTGTCGTACAGCGCGCCGCCGCGGTTGATCACGTCGCAGCAGGGCATGATGCCGTCGGGCAGGCGGTGCTCGTACTTCCACAGCTTCTTGCCCGTCTTCGTGTCGAGCGCGAAGATGCGCGAGTACGAAGCGGTGACGAACATCTTGCCGTTGTGGATCAGCGGCTGCGACTCCTGGCCGCGCTGCTTCTCGCCGCCGAAGCTGAAGCTCCACACCGGCACGAGCTTGCCGACGTTGGCGGTGTTGACGCCCTTCAGCGGCGAGTAGCGCTGGCCCTGGGCGCCCAGGCCCCAGCTGAGCACGTCGCCGGTGGTCCGGGCGTCGTCCTCGATCATCTTGTCCGTCACGGCGGCATGCGCCGTGATGCTGGACAGGGCGGCGCTGACGAGCAGGCTCAGCAGCGTCTTCTTCGACATCGTCATGGGTTCGTCTCCTCGATTGGGGCGGGTGGATTCGCCAGCCCCTTTTGGCAACATGCATGCCAGGCGTTTTGGCGCGCGAAGCGGGCGTTTCGCGAGGGTTTTCCCGCCGCGACTGCTACAGCTTTGATCAATCGGACGCGCTCGGCGAAGTGACAGGGCGCGGCACACAATCCGGCGACTGGACCGCCGATGCACCGCCCGATGAACCGTCCGACGCCTCCCGAACCCGCTCGCCTGCAGGCGCACATCGACGCCTTGGCGGCGGGCCTGCTCGAACGCGACACGGCCGCACGGCTGCTGCTGCTGGCAGCCCTGGCCGGTGCGCATGTGCTGCTGCTGGGCCCGCCCGGCACCGCCAAGAGCGAACTGGCGCGCCGGCTGCACCGCGCCTTCGACGGCCTGCACTACTTCGAGCGCCTGCTGACCCGCTTCTCCACGCCCGAGGAACTCTTCGGCCCGCTCTCGCTGAAGGCGCTGGAGGACGACCGCTACGAGCGCCTCAGCGCCGGCTTCCTGCCCGCGGCCGGCATCGCCTTCCTCGACGAGGTGTTCAAGGCCAACTCGGCCATCCTCAACGCACTGCTGACGCTGCTGAACGAGCGCGAGTTCGACAACGGCGCCGGCCGCGAGCGCACGCCGCTCGTCAGCGTGGTGGGCGCGAGCAACGAGGGCCCGGCCGGCGACGAGGCACTGGCCGCGTTCTTCGACCGCTTCCTGCTACGGATGCCGGTGGCACCGGTGGGCGACGAGAGCTTCGCCGCGCTGCTGCGGCTGGCCGATGGCGAACCCGTGCTGCCGGCGCCGCTGACGGCGGCCGAGCGCGAGGCGCTGGCGCAGGCCGCGGCCGGCGTGCAGCTGGGCGACGAGGCGCTGGCCGCCTGCACCGCGCTGCGCAAGCACCTCGCGGCGCAGGGCCAGCCGCTGTCGGACCGCCGCTGGCGCCAGTTCGTCGCGCTGCTGCGCGTGGCCGCCGCGGCCGAGGGACGCGGCGAGATCGACGCGCTGGACCTCTGGCTCGCGCCCCATGTCGCGGCCACGCAGCCGGCGGACCTGCCGGCCTTGCAGCAGTGGTTCGAGCGGGAGCTGATGGACGCCGCGCCGCAGCAGGCGCCCTGGCTCACGCGCGCGGTCGAGGCCTTCGAACAGCAGCTGCAGATCGAGCAGGGCGCCGAGGCCGAGGGCGATGACGGCCAGGCCGCAGGCAAGCTCGCGCTCGCGCGTGCGATCGGCGGCGGCGGCCGCGACGGTGACGGCGGCATGCTGCGGTTGATGTCCGAGCGGCTGGAGGCCGAGTCGCGCCGCCGCTACAGCCCCGTGCACGTGGCCGCGCGGCTGGCGCAGCTGGACGAGCTGGTCGCCGGCGCGCGCGCGTCGTTCGACGAGCGCCGGCAGCGCGCCGACGCGCTGCGCGGCAAGCTCGCGCAGCGGCTGTGGCTGCCGCCGGCGCTCGCGGCCAGGCTGGTCGACGGCCACGCCCAGACGCAGGCCGTGCTGCAGGCGCTGCAGGACCGCGCGGCCGCATGCCGCGATGGCTTCGCTGCGCTGCCGATCGACGACACGCTGCCGGCCATCGCGCCGCCGCCGCTGGACATCGCGGCGTGAACACGAGCGCGATCGACGCGCCCTACGACAAGCTGGAGCCGCTGCCGCGCACGCTGTGGCGCGCGGCGCTGGTCACTTCCGTGGGCCGCCGCGAGGCGCGCCTGGACGACATCGCGCGCTGGCGCGCCGCGCTGCTCGAAGGCCGCCTGCCCGAGCCCGCGGCCGACTTCGGCGATGCCGCCGCGCTGCGGCCGATGCGCGAGGCCGCCGGCGAGATCGGCCTGCCGGCGCTCGCGCGCGGCGTGCCCGCGGTGGCCGAGCAGGTGCTGCGCACGATGTGCTGGCACCTCGACCGCATCGCCGGCGCGATGCCGCGCCTGGCGCGCGACGCGGCCATCGAGCAGGCCGCGAAGGATTTCGGCGACGAATGGCAGCTGCAGGCCGCGGGCCTGGAGGAGCGCCTGGCGCTGCTGCGCGGGCTGGGCGATCCTGCGGCCTTGCGCTGGGACGATCTGGCCGGCGAGCTGCACGCGCGCGACTGGACGGCCGCGCGCCGCGCCAGCGAGTGGCTGGCGCAGCTGCCGGCGCTGGCGGCGCTGATCGAGCAGCTGGGCCGCGGCGAACGCAGCGCCGCCAGGCCGCCGCGCCCGCAGGCCGCGCCCGCGGCGAGGGCGCCGGCCAGCGCGGCCCTGCGCGCGGTGCCCACCACGCTGCCGGGTGCGCCGGGCGAGATCACCGGCGTGTGCTTCTCCGCGCGCCCGGAGCGCATGCTGCCCTCGGAGGCGGTGATGCTGCGCCACCCGGTGCTGCGCAAGCTCTGGCGCGCGCGCCACGCCGAGGCGCGGCTGCTGTCGCACGACACCGCGGCGCGCCTGGTGGACTGGCGGCCCGATGCTTCGGCGCCACCGCGCCAGGCCGCGCGCCAGGTGGACGACGAGGCGCGCGAGCGCGGGCCGATGATCATCTGCCTCGACACCTCGGGCTCGATGCGCGGCGCGCCGGAGAACATCGCCAAGGCCGCGGTGATCGCCGCGCTGCGCGCCGCCCACGCGCAGCGCCGCGGCTGCGTGCTGGTGGCCTTCGGCGGACCGGGCGAGCTGGTCGAGGCCGAACTCGGCGCCGGTGCGCTGGGGCTCGCCGCGCTGCTGGCGCTGATGGGCCAGGGCTTCGACGGCGGCACCGACATCCAGACGCCGATCGAGCGCGCCGTGGAGCGCGTGCACGAGGCGCGCTGGCGCGAGGCCGACCTGCTGCTGGTGAGCGACGGCGAGTTCGGCTGCACACCGGCCGCGCTGGCGCGCCTGGACGAGGCCCGCGAAGCCTTCGGCCTGCGCGTGCAGGGCGTGCTGGTGGGCGACCGCGAGACGCTCGGGCTGCTGGAGGTCTGCGACGCGATCCACTGGGTGCGCGACTGGCGCCGCTACGCCGACGAAGCCTCGCCGCAGAGCCATTCCCCGGTGCACAGCAAGAGCCTCACGGCGCTGTACTTCCCGGGCGCGCTGTCCAGCCGCGCGGCCCGCCACGGGCCGGCTCGTTGAGGCCGCCTATGAAGTGCGAGACATATCGTGCGCGGCGGGCCCGGCGCCGAGAATCCGGGGCTCTTGCCACCAGCCCATCCGACCCGATCGTGAGCCTCCTGTCGCCCTTTGCCGTCTTCACCCGCCGCCTCTTCGGCGCCGCCCTGCTGGCCCTGGCCGCCGCGGGCTCCGCGCATGCGCAGGAGCCTGCCAAGTTCATCGTGATGGCCTCGACCACCTCGACCGAGCAGTCCGGCCTCTTCCCGCACCTGCTGCCGCTGTTCAAGCAGGCCAGCGGCATCGACGTGCGCGTGGTCGCCGTGGGCACCGGCCAGGCGCTGGACATGGCGCGCCGCGGCGATGCCGACGTCGTCTTCGTGCACGACCAGGTGGCCGAGGAGAAGTTCGTCGCCGAGGGCTTCTCCACCCAGCGCCGGCCGGTGATGTACAACGACTTCGTGCTGATCGGCCCCGCGGCCGACCCGGCCAGGACCAAGGGCGGCGACATCGCCGCGGCGCTGAAGAAGATCGCCGCCGCCGGCTCGCCCTTCGTCTCGCGCGGCGACAAGAGCGGCACCCATGCGGCCGAACTGCGCCTGTGGAAGGCCGCCGGCAGCGACATGGCCGCGGCCAAGCCCGCCGGCTACAAGGAATGCGGCTGCGGCATGGGGCCGGCGCTGAACATCGCCTCGTCCACCGGCGCCTATGTGCTGGCCGACCGCGGCACCTGGCTGGCGTTCAAGAACCGGGGCGACCTGGCCATCCTCGTCGAGGGCGACAGGAGCCTGTTCAACCAGTACGGCGTGATGGTGGTCAACCCCGCCAAGCACCCGCACGTGAAGGCGCCGCTCGCGCAGGCCTTCGCCGACTGGGTGGTCTCGCCCGCGGGCCAGCAGGCGATTGCCGCCTACAAGATCGGCGGCGAGCAACTGTTCTTCCCCAACGCCGGCAAATGAGCGCGCTGCCGCGCCTGGTGGGCTGCTGCCTGGCCGGCTGCGCGGGTGCGGGCATCGGCTGCCCTTCGGACAGCACGCCGCGCGGCGCCGAGACGATGCTCGTGGTCAGCGGCATCGCGGCAGCGCCGGTCGCGCTGCGGGCGGCCGATCTCGCCGCCATGCCGAAGACGACGCTGACCCAGCGCCTGAGCGTCAGCGCCACGGCCGCATCGGCCGGTGCGGCCACCGAGCGCAGCACGAGCTTCGCCGGCCCGCTGCTGCGCGAGCTGCTGCTGGCCCAGGGCTACGGCGGCCCCAACGACCGCGCAGCGCGCTTCAGCTGGGTCGAGGCCGTGGCCAGCGATGGCTACCGCGCGATCTTCAGCTGGGGCGAGCTGTTCAACAGCGCCCTGGGCGACCAGGTGCAGGTGGTCACCACGATCGACGGCCGGGCGCTGGACGCCGCCGCGGGCCCGCTGGCGCTGCGCTCGCTGGCCGACCTGCGGCCCGGCCCACGCCATGTGCGCAACCTCTGCGCGCTGGTGATCCACCGCTAGCCGCAACCGTTCCAGCCTGGAACACCGGGGGTCCGGAGACACATGGCCTCAGGGTTAGGCCTAGGTATTCGCGAAACAGGGCTATGCAGATGATTGCATAGCGACTGACATCCCCGCGGAGCCGACACCGTCATGCAAAAGAGCCTCCACATCAACGCCGAGAAGTGCACCGGCTGTCTCCAGTGCGAGATGGCCTGTTCGTTCGAGAACTACGGCGTCTTCGCGCCGGCGAAATCGCGCATCAAGGTCTTCGACTTCCACGACACTGGCCGCAAGGTGCCCTACACCTGCACGCAGTGCGACGAGGCCTGGTGCCTGCACGCCTGCCCGGTGGAGGCCATCACGGTGGACAAGCTCACCGGCGCGAAGGTCGTCAACGAGACCACCTGCGTGGGCTGCAAGGTCTGCACGATCAGCTGCCCCTTCGGCACCGTCAACTACGTGCAGGAGACCGGCAAGGTCCAGAAGTGCGACCTCTGCGGCGGCCAGCCCGCCTGCGCGGACGCCTGCCCCACCGGCGCGATCACCTTCATCGACGCCAACTGGACGGGCCTGGACAAGATGAAGGCCTGGGCCGACAAGCTCGGCAACCAGGCTTCGGCATAAGGAGCAAAGAACATGTCCTGGGCAGGCAAGATCCTCCGCGTCGACCTCACGGCCGGCACCGTCAAGAGCGAACCGCTGAACATGGGCTGGGCGCGCGAGTACCTCGGTTCTCGCGGCCTGGCGTCGAAGTACCTGGTGTCCGAGATCGACCCGAAGGTCGACCCGCTGTCGCCGGCCAACAAGATCATCTGGTCCACCGGGCCGCTCACCGGCACGATGGCCAGCACCGGCGGCCGCTACACCGTCGTCACCAAGGGCCCGCTCACGGGCGCCATCGCCTGCAGCAACTCGGGCGGCTACTGGGGCGCCGAGCTGAAGATGGCCGGCTGGGACATGGTGATCTTCGAGGGCCGGTCACCGAAGCCGGTGTACCTCAGCATCAGCGACGACGCCGCCGAACTGCGCGACGCGTCACATCTGTGGGGCAAGAGCGTCTGGGAAACCGAAGAAGCGCTGAAGAAGGGGCACCAAGACCCCTTGCTGCGTGTCAGCAGCATCGGCCTGGCCGGTGAGAACCAGGTGCTGTTTGCCGCCGTCGTCAACGACCTGCACCGCGCCGCCGGCCGCAGCGGCGTGGGCGCGGTGATGGGCAGCAAGAACCTCAAGGCCGTGGTGGTGCGCGGCACCAAGGGCGTGGGCAACGTGCACGACCCGAAGGGCTTCATGCAGGTCACCTTCGAGAAGAAGAAGATCCTGCACGACAACGCCGTCACCGGCCAGGGCCTGCCGACCTACGGCACCCAGGTGCTGATGAACGTGATCAACGAGATCGGCGCCCTGCCCACGCGCAACCACCGCGACGTGCAGTTCGAAGGCGCGAAGGACATCTCCGCGGAGGCCATGGCCACGCCGCGCGCCACCGACGGCAAGAAGCACCTCGTCACCAACCAGGCCTGCTTCGGCTGCACCATCGCCTGCGGCCGCATCAGCAAGATGGACAAGGGCCACTTCACGGTGGAGAACAAGCCGCAGTACTGGGGCGCCTCGGGCGGCCTGGAGTACGAGGCGGCCTGGGCCCTGGGTGCCGCCAACGGCGTGAACGACCTGGAAGCGCTGCAGTACGCCAACCTGCTGTGCAACGAGCAGGGCATGGACCCGATCAGCTTCGGCGCCACCGTGGGTGCGGTGATGGAGCTGTACGACATGGGCGTGCTGACGAAGGAGCAGATGGGCATCGACGCCAAGTTCGGCAGCGCGCAGGCGCTGGCCTACTTCGCCGAGATCACCGCCAAGGGCGAAGGCTTCGGCAAGGAGATCGGCCAGGGCAGCAAGCGCCTGTGCACGAAGTACGGCCACCCCGAGCTGAGCATGAGCGTCAAGGGCCAGGAGTTCCCGGCCTACGATTCGCGAGGCATCCAGGGCATGGGCCTCACCTATGCCACGAGCAACCGCGGCGCCTGCCACCTGCGCAGCTACACCGTGGCTTCCGAAGTGCTGGGCATCCCGGTGAAGACCGACCCGCTCACCGCCGAAGGCAAGCCCGAGCTGGTGATCGCCTTCCAGGACGCCACCGCCGCCTTCGACGCCGCCGGCATCTGCATCTTCACCAGCTTCGCCTGGGGCCTGGCCGACGTGGCGCCGCAGGTGGCCGCGGCGTGCGGGCCCGAGTTCACGCTGGAGAACATGGCCAAGATCGGCGAGCGCATCTGGAACATGGAGCGCGACTTCAACAACAAGGCCGGCTTCACCGCGAAGGACGACAGCCTGCCGCCGCGCCTGCTCAACGAGCCGGCCAAGACCGGCCCCGCGAAGGGCCTGGTCAACAAGCTGCCCGAGATGCTGCCGAAGTACTACGCCGCGCGCGGCTGGGACGAGAACGGCCAGCTGAAGGCCGACACGCGGGCACGCCTGGGGCTGTGAAGCGACGATGCGCCACCTGATCCTGGGCGCCGGCCCGGCCGGCGTCATCGCCGCCGAGACGATCCGCAAGCACGCGCCGAACGACGAGATCACCATCGTCGGCGACGAGCCCGAGGCGCCGTACTCGCGCATGGCGATCCCGTACCTGCTGGCCGGGAACATCGGCGAGAGCGGCACGCACCTGCGCCATGGCGCCGGGCACTACGACGCGCTCGGCATCCGCCTCGTGCGCGGCCGCGCGGTGCGGCTCGACTCCGCGAAGCGCGAGGTGACGCTCGACGACGGCGCCGTGCATGGCTTCGACCGCCTGCTGATCGCCACCGGCTCGACGCCGGCCACGCCGCCCATCCCCGGCATCGCCGGCAGCGGCGTGCACAGCTGCTGGACGCTGGCCGATGCACGCGCCATCGCCAGCCTCGCCAAGCCCGGTGCGCGCGTCGTGCAGATGGGCGCCGGCTTCATCGGCTGCATCATCCTGGAGGCACTGGCTGCGCGCGGCGTGAAGCTCTCGGTCGTCGAGATGGGCGACCGCATGGTGCCGCGCATGATGGGCCCCGGCGCCGGCGGCATGATCAAGGCCTGGGTGGAGGCCAAGGGCGTGAACGTGCACACCGGCGCGCGCGTCGTGGCCGTCGACCGCACGAGCGAACCCGGCACGATGAAGGTCAAGCTGTCCGACGGCGCCGTGCTCGACGCCGACCTCGTCATCACCGCCACCGGCGTGAAGCCCAACATCGGCTTCCTGGAACACAGCGACGTGAAGTGCCTGCTGGGCGTGCTGACCGACGAGCACCTGCAGACCAGCGTGAGCGGCATCTACGCCGCCGGCGACTGCGCCGAGGCCTTCGACAAGATCAGCGGCAAGACGATCGTCAGCGCGATCCAGCCCAACGCCGCCGAGCAGGCACGCGTGGCGGCGCTGAACATGGTCGGCCGGCCGGCCACGCTGCAAGGCGTCACGCAGATCAACGTGCTCGACACGCTGGGCCTGATCTCCGCCAGCTTCGGCCAGTGGGAAGGCGTGCCGGGTGGCGAACATGTCGAGCTGACCGACGCCGCCGCGGGCCGGCACCTGAGCCTGCAGTTCGGCGGCGACCGCCTGGTGGGCTGCAACGCCGTGGGCTGGACCGAGCACGTGGGCGTGATGCGCGGCCTGGTGGAAGGCCAGGTGCGGCTGGGCGCGTGGAAGGACAAGCTGCTGGCCGACCCGACGCTGCTGATGGAGGCCTACCTCGCCAGCGCGCAGGCGCAGTCGGCCTTCGCGCACACGCGGCGCTGAACGGCCGCCGGCCGACAATCCGCCGCATGCGGATCACGTTCAAGCTCTTCGCCAGCCTCACGCAGCACCTGCCGGCCGAACATCGCCAGGGCAACGCGATGGCGCTGGAGCTGCCCGAGGGCGCGACGGTGCTGCAGGCCATCGAGCCCTTCGCGCTGCCGATGAAGATGGTGCACCTGGTGCTGATCAACGGCCACTTCGTGCCGCCGGCCGAGCGCGCGACGCGTGTGCTGGTGGAAGGCGACGTGCTGGCGATCTGGCCGCCGATCGCCGGCGGCTGAGACTGGAGCTTGAGGCCGGTGGCCGAGAGCGCCGCGTGCTTCGAACGCGAGTACGGCTGCACTGAGGCCGAATGGCTGGGCTGGCTGCCCGGCGCGGTGCGCGGGCGTGCGCTGTCCCTGACGCCGGGCGGCGCTGAAGTGAGCATCGGCGAAGGCCGGCTCATGCTGCGCTGGAAGACGCTGCCGCCGCGCCGCATCGCGCTGCTGGCCATGCCGCGGATGGACGTGCGGTTCGCCTTCGAAGGCATCGACGAACCCGCGCGCGGCGAGTTCCTGCGCTACTTCGACCTCTTCATGCAGCGCGGCGGCGGGTAGGCATCCGCTCGGCAAGACGCCCTGCGAGCCCCCAATCGGCGTAGGCCCATGCCAGGGCCAGGAGCGCCGGTCTCCACGGGGTCGCGAGTCCGCCCGAACCTTGCGGCGACGGCGCGCTCACACCTGACTCACGGTGTCGGACAAGGATCGCATCCGGAATCACCACCCGGGCCCGGTTCGGGCTCACGTCTGGAGGCACCGATGTCGACGACACGATACCCAAGGCTCCTTCCCCTACCCGCCCTCAGGCCGCTGGCCGCAGCGCTGATCGCGGCAGGCCTGAGCGCGCCCGCCACCGCGCTGGACCATGTCTGGTTCGGCGGCATCGGCAGCTGGGACACGCCGGCGAACTGGTCCCCCTCCGGCCCGCCCGGCGCCACGGACGTGGCCATCTTCGGCGGCGGGTCGGCGACGCTGTCGTTCGCGTCGGCCGTGAGTCAGCTGCACTTCCAAGGGGGGACGCTGTCGGGACCCGGTACGCTCGCGGTCGCGGACACCTTCCTCCTGACCGGCATCGGCCCGCGCAGCGTCGGTGGCGGCCTTGCCCTCGACATCGCGGGCAACACACTGTGGAGCGGCAACACGGCCGCCGGCGGCAATGCCTTCAATATCAACGGCAGCGCCACGATCCGCAACACCGGCGCCTGGACCGACGCCAACGGCTTCGACGCCACGCTGGGATTCGGCAGCGCCGGCACGAAGCTCTTCGACAACAGCGGCAGCTACACCAAGGCCGGCAGCGGCATCTCCGACCTCTACGTCGCGTTCAACAACACCGGCACAGTCAATGTCACGGCCGGCCGGCTCAGCCTGGTGGGCAACGTCGACAGCCGCAGCACGGGCCACTTCGAGATCGCCGGCGGCGCCGTGCTGGCCTTCGGCCGCGGCGGCAGCAGCGGCGGCCTGGCGACGCTGGACGGCGTGAGCTTCGGCGGCACGGGCCAGCTGCTCATCGATGCCAGCAACAGCGCCAGCACCGACGTGCTGCTGGCCAGCAATGCCGTTCATGCCGGCACGCTGGCGGTGGCCAACGGAGCCCTGGCCGTGGACAGCAGCTTCAGCGTGGCCGCCTTCGCGCAGACCGGCGGCATCCTGCGCGGCACGGGCACGACCCTGGTCGATGGCGATGCCTCCTTCAACGGCGGCTCGCAGCTCGACGCCGGCAGCACGCGCTTCAACGCCGCGCTCACGCTGGGCGGCAACGGTTCGCGCAGCCTGGGCGGCGGCCGGGTGTTCATCACCGCCGGCAACACGCTGTGGAGCGGCAACGCCTCCAGCGGCGGCAACGCCTTCGACATCAACGGCAGTGCCACGATCCGCAACACCGGCACCTGGACCGACGCCAACGGCTTCGACACCACGCTGGGCTTCGGCAGCGCCGGCACGAAGCTCTTCGACAACAGCGGCAGCTACACCAAGGCCGGCGGCGGCATCTCCGACGTCTACGCCACGTTCGACAACACCGGCGTCATCGATGTCCAGAAGGGCGCGCTGCGGGTGCAGACGGCGTTCGACAACCGGGGCCTGCTCCGGGTCGCCAGCAGCGCCTTGCTGCACGGCAATGCCGGCGCCTTCACGAACAGCGGCAGGCTCCAGGGCAACGGCACGGTCCGCACGGCCACCAACGGCACGCTGCTGAACCGCGGCACCATCGCGCCGGGCGACTCGACGGGCACCCTCACGCTGGACGGCGACCTGAGCATGGCCGCCACCGGCCGGATGCAGTTCGAGCTGGGCAGCACGGCCGACTTCGATCGGCTCGTGATCAGCGACGACGCCACTTTCGCCGGCACGCTGGAGGTGCTGGGCCTGGGATTCACGCCGGTCCTCGGCGACAGCTTCACGATCATCACCTTCGACCAGAGGCTGGCGGACTCCCGCTTCGACGGCCTGAGCTGGTCCGGCTTCGGGCCGGACGTGGCCTTCACCGCCACCTATAACCTCCACGACGTGACGCTGACCGTCACGGCCGTACCCGAGCCCGGCGCCTGGGCCATGCTGCTGGCAGGCCTGGGTGTCGTCGGCACAATCGCGAGGCGGCGGGTGCCGGCCGCATGAGCCGGGGCCGACAGGCCCCGCGAGCACGCAGGCATTCGATCCTGGGGAGGACTCGATGGAGGACTGCAGCGACCCCGCCGCGGAAGGCGCCCGGCCGCGCCTGTCGGTGCGCCTGCTCGGCAAGCCCATGTACTGGCACGCACGAACGGGGCGCTGGCACAAGCTTTCACCCAAGACCGCTGCGCTGCTGGCCTTGCTGATCAGCCGGGGGACGCTTTCGCGCGCCGAGGCCTGCGCGCTGCTCTGGCCCGACAAGGAAGGCCGCAAGCCTCGGGACAGCCTGCGCCGCATGCTCAGCGACCTGCGTGACGTCGCCGACGACGAACTCTTTGCGGCGGTCGAGCCGCTGCAGTTGCCCAGCGGGGTCGTGCACGACCTGGACGACGACGCCACCGACGCCGGCGAACTGCTGGGCCATTGCGACTTTCGCGACCTGTTCGCGTTCCAGGACTGGCTGGCGGCAGAGCGCGAGCGGCTGAGGCAGCGCCGGTTGCAGCGGCTCGGTCACCAGGCCGACCGGCTGCAGCGCGAAGGGCGCCTGGCGGAAGCGGGTTCGGCGGCCGAGGCGATGCTGGCCCTGGCCCCCGACGACGAGGCGATCAGCCGGCGCCTGATGCGCCTGCACGCGCTGGCCGGGCGCCAGGACGCAGCCCTGCGGGTCTACGCGGCCTGCAAGGAGCTGCTGCGGCGGGAACTCCAGGCCGAGCCCTCGCCGGCCACGCAGCAGCTGGCGCTGCTGATCGAACTCAACGAGCCGATGGCGGACGAGCCGGGGCACTCGCCGGCCACGGCCATCAACCCGTCGAGGATGGTTGCGCGCGAGCGCGAGCGCGGGGCCATCGAAGACGCCTGGCGGCGCGGGCGGCATGTCCTGCTGGAGGGCGAACCCGGGGTCGGCAAGTCGCACCTGGCCCGCGAGCTGGCTGCCGGCGAGCCCTCCATCCTGCTGGCCGAAGCACGGCATGGCGACGCCCAGGTGCCTTTCGCCGCGCTGCGACGCCTTCTGCGCGCCGCGCTGGCGCGCTGGCGGCCGCGGCTGGATGCAGCGGTTCGCCAGGAACTGGCCCGCCTGCTGCCCGAGCTGCGGCCGGCCAGCGCGGCGCCCGCCCACATGGCCGTGCTGCTCGAGGCGCTGAAGACCGCCTGGGGCGACTGGCACCGGGCCGGGCTCGAGGCCGTGATCGTCGAGGACCTCCAGTGGGCCGACGAGATCTCGGTCAAGCTGATGCTCGCGCTGGCCGGCACGGCGCCCGGCTCGGTCCGCTGGATGATGACCGGCCGCGACGGCCAGCGCCCTCACGCCCTTCGCGAGGTGCTCGAGCAGCGCGCTGCACACTGGACGGTGCTGGCCATGGCGCCGTTCGATGCCGCCGCGGTCGAGCAGCTCCTGCTGGCGCTGCCGGTGGCCGTTCCACAGGCCGGAGCCTGGGCCCGGACGCTGGCAAGCTGCTGCCTGGGCAATCCGCTGCACCTGCTGGAGACGGTTCGGGCGATCCTGCAGACCTCCGGCGCCGGCGGCCTGACGAAGGCGCCACCGGCCGACGGCGTGCTGCCGATCCCGGCCAGGCTGGGCCAGCTGTTGCAGCGCCGTCTGGAGCACCTGCCCGAGAGCGAGATGTACCTGGCCCAGCTGGCCGCGCTGGCCGGCGAATCACTGAGCGTGGCGCTGGCCTGTGAGCTGACCGGCCAGCACGAGCTGGCCGTCGGCAAGGCCTGGGCCGCTCTGGAGAGCCAGGGCGTGCTGAGCGGCGGTGTGCTGGGCCACGACACCTTGCGCCAGCCGCTGGTGGACAGCCTGCCGAGGTCTGTCGCCCAAGCGATGCATGCGCGCATCGCCGAGCTGGCCGAGCGTGCCGCCGCTCCCGGCGCCGAGGTGGCACGCCACTGGCACCACGCCGAACGCTGGACCGAAGCAGGCCGCAGCTATGAGCGGGCGGCCCGCGAAGCCTTCGCGCTCAACGCCCGCGATGAGGAGCTGGGCCTCTGGGACGCCGCGACCGAATCGCATGAACGTGCCTTCTCCGATGCCGAGGCCTATGCGGCGCGTCTGAACGCCTTCGATGCCGCGCTGGTCGTGCAGAAGGCCGACGCACTGGCGCTGCGCATCGAGACGCTGCTGCGTCTGGCCACTACCGACGACGACCGGCTCCAGGCCACCTGCGCCCTGGCACGCTTCAAGGGCAGCCAGTACCGGTGGGAGGAAGCACTGGCCGCCGCGCGGCAGTCGATGGCGCTGGCAGAAGCTGCCGCGCCGCGCCAGCCCGGCGGGCTGTTCGGACCGCATGGGCTGAGGGCGGCGATGACGCTGGCCGCAGCACTCAGTGTCTGCGGGCAATGCGAGGAAGCCCTGGTCCAACTCCAGAAGATCGAGTCCGAGGTGGACGGCAGCGGCGACACGCGCCTGCAGATGGACTTCGCAGGCACCTTCGGCCATGTCTACGCCTCGGCCGACCGCGTTGCCGAGGCGATCGAGGCCTACGAGCGCGGCGCGCAGTTGGCCGAGGCCTTGCAGGACGATGCGGAGGCGATGGTGCTGCGCGGCAACCTCGGCGCGGCGCTGTCGCGCCGCGGCGAGCTGGCGCGCGTGCTGCAGAACTACCGGACGGCGGAGCGCTGGGCGCGCAAGATCATGGCCACCGGCAGCCCGGGATGGGCCGTCAGCGCGGTGGGGCTGGGGGTGGCTCAGGTGCGCCTGGGCCACTACGCCGATGGGCTGCAGACACTGCACCAGGCGCAAGTCGACTTGCGCCCTTGCGGCGCCACGGCCGCCCTCGCAGGCTGCGAGGTGCATCTGGCCATGGCCTACTGCGACCTGGGTCAGGCCGACCAGGCGGCCCGGAGCCTGGAGACGCCGCACGAGAAGGTACCGGCCGGCGCGCGCGCGATGCGGGCACTGGCCGACGGCCTGGTCCGGCGGCTGGGAGGTGCTTCGACACCGAAGGACACCGGCCCCGATGCGCACGAGGTCCTCGAGGTCGAGCGCAGGATCGACGCCTTGCTGGCCCCCTTGACCGGTGAGCCGCTGATCAATCGGCTGCAGCTCGAGCTCTTCACCCTTTCCGATCTGCCGCCTCGCGCGGCGGCGGCGCGCTGCCGGCACGTGGCCGAGCGAGCCGCGAGCATCGGCGCCACGGGGACCGAGTGCGCCGCCTGGCTGCACGAGGCGGAGGCATGGCTGCGGGCGGGCGACGCGGCCGCGGCCCGCACGCTGGTGTGCCGCATGCTGGCGGGCATGGACGCCTGCATGCCCACGTGGGTCTACCCGGGTCGGATCTGGTGGCTGGCCTGGCGCGCCCTGCGTGCCGCCGGCGACGCCGAAGCGGCAGCGCAGGCCCTGGCGCGCGGGCATGCCTGGGTCATGGAGCATGCGCTGCCGCTGGTGCCGATCGAGCTTCGACGCGGCTTCCTCGAACTCAATCCGGTCAATCGCGATCTCCTGGCGGCTGCGCGCGACCAAGGCCTGGGCCCGGGCCGCTGAGGATCGCTGGCCCGGCCGGCCGGGTGCCATCGGCTATCGTCTGCCTCGATGAAAGCCCGCGGCGTCCACCTGCAGTACAGCTTCCAGCCCGCCGAGCAGCGTGGCGCGGCGGTCCAGAACCCTTTGTTCGACCTGCTGTCGGCCGTGCATGCGCACGGCTCGATCCAGCGCGCCGCGGCCGGGCTGGGCGCTTCCTACCGGCATGTCTGGGGGGCGCTGAAGAACTGGGAAGAGACGCTGGGCGAGCCGCTGGTCAGCTGGACCCAGGGCCACCCGGCGCGCCTGACTCCCTTCGCCGAGCGCCTGCTGTGGGCCGAGAAGCACGCCCGCGCGCGGCTCACGCCGCACATCGAGGCGCTGCGGGCCGAACTCGAACGTGTGCTGGCCGAGGCGCTGGACGGCACGCAGCAGGTGCTGACGCTCTACGCCAGCCACGACCTGGCGCTGCCTGCGCTGCGCGAGACCGCGCGCAGCGCCGAGAAGCTGCACATCGAGCTGCGCTTCGCCGGCAGCATGGACGCGCTGCGGGCGCTGGCCGAAGGCCGCTGCCTGGTGGCCGGCTTCCACGTGCCGCCGCTGACCGAGGGCGCGGCCCTCTTCGCCGAGCAGCTCAAGCCGCTGCTGAAGCCCGGCCGCCACAAGCTGATCGGCTGCACGCGCCGCCGGCAGGGCCTGGTGGTGGCGCGCGGCAACCCGCTGAAGCTGATGTCGCTGGCCGACGTGGCCGCCAGCCGCGCCCGCTTCGCGCAGCGCGGCGGCGGCGCCGGCACGCGGCTGCTCACCGAGCACCTGCTGGCGCAGGAGGGCGTGGACCCGCTGCGCATCATCGTCAGCCGGACCGAGGACAGCCATACCGCAGTGGCCTCGGCCATCGCCGGCGGGCTGGCCGACGCCGGCATCGCGATCGAAGCCGCCGCGCGCGCCCACGGCCTGGACTTCGTGCCGCTGATCGAGGAGGACTACTTCCTCGTCTGCCTGGACGACGTGCTGGAGCAGCCGCCGGTGCTGGCGCTGCGCCGCGCGCTGCGCGACCCGGCCTGGCAGGCCGCGGTGGCCGGCATGCCCGGCTACGCCATCGCCGCGCCGGGCGACGTGCTCTCGCTGACGCGGGCGCTCCCGTGGTGGAACTTCCGCACGCCCAAGCCGGCGCGCGGTTGATCAGCTAACGCCGATTCGTCGCTGACAACACCGCGCGCTCGTAGCGCGGGTACAGGTGCGCCACGTTGCGCACGTACTCGGCCGGAAACGCCGCCCAGGCGCGGAACTCCTCCGGCACCGGGGCGCGCAACACCTCGTTCATCTCCCAGCCGGCGGCAGCCCAGGCGCCGAAACGCTCGTCCAGCCAGCGCAGGTAGCGCTGCGTCATCGCGATGCCGCCCGCACCTTCGTGCACCGGCCCGTGGCTGGGCACCACGGTGCGCAGGCCCATGGCCTGCAGCTTCTCGAGGCTCGCGAGCCAGGGGCCGACCTGCGCATGCGGCGTGGTGGGGATGCGCTGCGCGAAGACCAGCCCGCCGACGAAGGCCACGCCGCTGGCCTTGTCGAGCAGCACGAGGTCCGACGCCGTGTGGCCCGACAGCTCGACCAGTTCGAAGGCACGCCCGCCCAGCTCGAAGGCGCCGGGCTTCGCATCGCTGTCCGGCGCCAGCGCCTCGGTGCCCTTCATCCAGTCGCCGCACAGGCGGAACAGGTTGTCCTCGTAGGCCTTGGCCTCGCGCGCCACGCCTTCGCGCGTGGCCGGCGTGGCGCTGCGCGGCACGCCGGCGAAGGCCTGGTGGCCCATGAAGTAGTCCGGGTGCAGGTTCAGCTGCAGCACGCGCGCGACCGGCTTGCCGCCGGTGGTGCGGGCGATCAGCGCGCGCAGCTGCTCGCCATACAGCCGGCTCGTGCCGGTGTTGACGACAAGCACGCCGGCCGGCGTGACGACGAAGCCGGTGTTGATGATGTTGCAGCCGTTGGCGACCGAGAAGTCGGCATTCGCACCCTCGACCACATAGACGCCCGAGCCCAGCTCGCGGGCCTTCAGGTGGTAGTCGAGCGTCTTCGGGTCGGCCTGGGCGAAGCAGTTCGCGCCAAGCAGCGCGAGCGCCAGGATCAGCGGGTGCGCGCTCATTTCAGCTCGGCCGCGATGCGGTTGCCGTTGTTGTCGACGCCCACCACGCGCACGCCGCCTTCGGGTGCGCGGGTGAAGTCGAAGGACAGCACCGGGTTCTCGCTCACCGGCTCGAAGGTGGACAGGCGCGCCAGCTCATGCCCCGCGGCGTCCTGCACCGACAGGCGCTTGACGTAGAAGGCGGGGATGCCGTTGGCCAGCCCGGTGTCCATCGGGTGCATCACGCGCAGCCGCAGCCGCGTGGACTGCCCTTCGCGCGTGAACAGACGGCCGCTCACCTGGCCCAGCGTCTGCGGCCAGCTGCCGTCGGCGCGCGAGGCGCCGGGCACCGTGCAGCCGCCGCCGGCCGAATCGACGTAGGCGCTGCCCACGCGCCACTGGCCGCTGGCCAGCAGCACCGCGGCGCGCACCGGCGAAGCCTGCTCCAGCTTGAAGCGCGCGCCGATGGCCGGCTGCGCGCTCATCGGCTCGAAGTCGAGCACGCGGCGGATGGGGTTGCGGTCGACCATCACGAGGATGCGCCGCACCGGGCCCAGCGCCGGATCCACGCGCACGCTCACCGGCACGTTCATCGGGTCCTCGGCGAAGGCCGGCACCTCGACCACGATGCGCGTGTCGTGCACCGGCCTGGCGCCCGGCGGCAGGTAGGCGGCGACGAGGTCGGGCCAGACGCCGCTGTCGTAAGGGTCGCCGTCGGGGCCGACCGCGAAGGCGGCGCCGGCGAGCAGCGCCGGCAGCAGCAGGGCCACGCGCCGCCGCATCAGGGCAGGCCCGTGATGCGCAGCGCCATCAGGAAGGCGCGCGGGGCGCCGGTCTCGAAGTAGCGGCCATTGGCATCGTTGACGATCACGCTGCCAGCGTAGCGGCGATCGAAGACGTTGTCCACGCGCAGCAGCACGTCCACGTGCGCGCGCGACGTGTCCACCAGCATGTGGCTCAGGCGCAGCGCGGCCACGGCGTAGCCGCCGGCGAAGTCGCTGTTGGCGTCGTTCACCGCGGTGCGGCCGGCACCCCTCACTTCGGCCGCCAGCTCGCCGTAGCCGGCCTTGCGCCAGGCCAGCTCGGCGAAGCCGCTGCGGCGCTGCGTGCCGGCGACGCGGTTGCCGGCCGGCACCTTCAGCGTCGGCGCGGTGCAGGGGATGCCGGCGCAGGTGAGGAAGTCGTCGTCGTAGCTGGCGTTGAGCAGCGTGAACGAGCCGCGCGCGCGCAGGCCGTCCTTCGGCAGCCAGCCGCCGGCCAGCTCCACGCCGCGGCGCGTCGTGCGGCCGACGTTCTGGAAGGCCGAGCGCCCACCCGCATTCGTGGCCACGCCGATCTCGTCAGACACCTTGGCCTGGAACAGCGCCACGTCGGCCTCCCAGGCGCCGCTGCGCCACTTGCTGCCGATCTCCGACTGCACGCTCTTCTGCGGCTTCAGGCCCAGGTTCAGGCCGCCGGTGCCGTCGGCGCGGTAGGCCACGTCGCCCAGCGTGGGCGACTCGAAGCCGCGCGCGACGCTGGCGTGCAGCTGCCAGCCCGGCGCGGCCTGCCAGCGCAGCCCCAGCACCGGGTTGGTGTAGCGGAACGAGACGCTGCCGGAATCGTCGCCGTTGCTCAGGTAATGGTCCTCGGCCGAGAGCTTGACGCGGCCGCTGCGCAGGCCGGCGCTGGCGGTGAAGCCGGCGGGCAGCGCCACCTCGGCCTGCGCGAAGAGGTCGCTGCTGCGGGCGCGGTCGGTCTCGTCGCGGCGCAGCTTGCCGAACACGCCGTAGACCGGTGCGGTGCTCGGGCCGGTGTAGTTCTCGAAGCCGCGGCGCGCGTCGCGCTGGTCGTCCAGCGCGGCGCCCACCAGCACGTCGACACCTTCCCAACCGAAGCGCAGCCGCGCCTCGGCACCCTGGAAGTCGCGATCGAAGTCCACCACGCCGCCGCCGTGCTTGCTGGTGCCGGCCGTGCCCTGCGTGGCCGCGGTGATGGCCAGGAACTGCGTCACGCTGCGCTGGCCGCGGTAGGCCATCAGCTGCGCATCGCGCAGCACGCCTTCGGCGAAGCGGTGTTTCCAGGTCGCGCCCAGCTGGTCCTGCGAGAGGTTCTTGCGCGTGTCGAACTGCGCGGCCTGCGGCGTGGTCTGCAGCGGGTCGGCGTTGAACTGGTCGCGCGCCAGGCCCAGCGGGTCCTGCGCGGGCTGGCGCAGGGCGTTGACGGCCACCGTCACGCTGTCGCCATCACCCTGCCAGCCCAGGCGCGCGTTGGCCGCCTCGCGCTTGGCCGCGCTGCGCGGGCGAAAGCCCGTCACCTGCATCTCGCTGCCCGAGATCCGCAGGCCGAGGCCGCCGTCCAGCGCCGCCGAGACACCGGCGCGCAGTTGCTTGAAACCCGCGCTGCCGATGTCGATGCCGGCCTCGACCTCGGTGCGCTTCACCGGCGCGCTCACCAGCGAGATGACGCCTCCGGAGCTGTTGCCGTAAAGCACCGAGAACGGGCCGCGCAGCACCTCGATGCGCTCCGCGCCGCCGAGGTCGAAGTGCGAGACCTGGCCCTGGCCGTCGGGGCCGCTGGCGGGAATGCCGTCGGCCAGGATGCGGATGCCACGCACCCCGAAGCCGGCCCGGGCACCGAAGCCGCGCGAGCTGATCTGCAGGTCCTGCGCGTAGTTGCTGCGGTTGGCCACCACCAGGCCCGGCACGCGGGCCATGGCCTCGCTGAGGTTGACCAGCGCGCCGGCGCTCTTCAGGTCCTCGCGGTCGACGATGCCGATCGCATACGGCGCTTCCGCCGCGATGCGGTCCTTCACCGAGCCGGTGATGACGATGGTGGCAGAGGCCGGCGCATTCTGCGCCTGGGCCGGGGAAACGGAAAAGGCGCCGAGAACGGCGCCCATCAGCACGGAGGTGGTTCGCAAGGGGCTTCGCATGGGGCGCCGATTCTGCCGGCGCAAGCCCTTGCAAAAGCTTGCAAATCCGCCCTTCGCGCGTTAGCCCGGGTCGAGATTCATGAAGATCATGAGGGACCTGTGTCAGGCTTGAACAACTAGACGATCCACACCAGCGCGACGCCGAGGAACACGGCGAAGAAGATGGCACCGAAGATCGCGCCCAGGCGCCAGTAGTCCTTGCTCGGCAGGTAGCCGCTGCCGTAGTAGACCGGGCTCGGGCCGGTGGCGTAGGGGGTCAGGATGCCCATGATGCCGAGGGACAGCATCAGCACCAGCGAGAAGGTGCGGATGTCCAGCCCCGGGATGCCCATGCCCACCGCCAGCATCACCGGCAGCATGGCCGTGACGTGCGCGGTGCTGCTGGCGAACAGGTAGTGCGTGAAGAAGAACACCGAGACCAGCACCACCATCGCGACGGTCGGCGGCATGCCGGCCACCTGCGAGCCGATGCTGTCGGCGAACCACTTGACGAAGCCGACCTTGTTCAGCCCGTCGGCCAGCGCCACCAGCGTGGCGAACCACACCAGCGTGTTCCAGGCCGGCTTGTTGGCCAGGATGTCGTCCCAGCTGACCACCTTGCCCAGGATCATCAGGCCGATGACGACCAGCGCCACCGTGGTCGCGTTGATCAGGTTGCCGCCGAAGATCCACAGCGCGAGCGCCAGCATCACCAGCGCGCCGAGCGCGATCTCGCGCACCGTCAGGTGGCCCATCTTCGCCAGTTCGGCGCGGGCCCAGTTCGGCACTTCGTCGCCGCCGGTCACCTCGGGCTTGTAGAACACCCAGGCCAGCAGCGGCACCGCGGCCAGCAGCACGAAGCCGGCCGGCGCGAAGGCAGTGAACCACTCCATCCACGTGACGTTGACCTTGGCCGTCTTGTTGACGAGTTCCATCGCCAGCAGGTTGGGCGCGAGGCCGGTGAGGAACATCGAGCTCGTCACGCAGGTCGCGGCGATGGCCACCCACATCAGGTAGCTGCCGATGCGGCGTGCCGAAGGATCATTCGGCTTGCTGTCGTACAGCGCGGGCAGGTTGCGGATGACCGGGTAGACGGTGCCGCCGCTGCGCGCGGTGTTCGAAGGCGTGAACGGTGCGAGCACCGCGTCGGCGATCGTCACCGCGTAGCCCAGCGTCAGCGTCTTCTTGCCCATGGCCTTCACCAGCCACAGCGCGATGCGCCGGCCCAGGCCCGTCTTCTCGTAGCCGAGCGCGAACATGAAGGCAGCAAAGATGAGCCACACCGTCGTGTTCGAGAAGCCCGACAGCGCCCAGGTCAGCGAGGCATTCGCGGGCTTGAAGCCGGCCTTGGCCAGCTCGGCCGGCGCGAACAGCACCCACGGCGACAGCACCGTGGCCACGCACACGCCGATCAGGCCCACGGCCGCGCCGGGGAGTGGCTCCAGCATCAACCCGACGATGACGCCGGCGAAGATGGCGAAGAAGTACCAGGCATGCGGCGCGAGGCCGGCCGGCGGCGCGATGAGCGCGAGCACGGCGGCCACCACGACCGGCGCGATGAACTTCCACAGCGGCGTGCCTTCCTTCTTCTTCGGCGGCGCGGCAGGCGGCGCCGTGCCGGTCTCTCGCGATGGCCCGCGCGGCAGCGCAGGGCCGGCTTGCACGATGGTGCTCATTGAGGACTCCTCTTCAGAAAACGGACGGGAACGGGTGCCGGCTCTGCGGCCTCACCCTTGAGGCCCTGGCGCAGCATCTGCCGGCGCAGGTAGGCGATCTGCGTGGCCAGCGGCAGGTTCTTCGGGCAGACGTCGTGGCAGGCCAGCAGGCTCATGCAGCCGAACACGCCCTGGTCGTCGCCGACGATCTCGTAGAAGTCGGCGTCGCTGCGCTGGTCGCGCGGGTCCATGCGGAAGCGCGCGATCTTGGCCAGCGCGACGGCGCCGACGAAGTCCGTGCGCATGCGCGCCGTGCCGCAGGCCGCCACGCAGCAGCCGCATTCGACGCAGCGGTCGAGCTCGTAGATCTTCTCGGCCAGTTCGGGCTCCATGCGGGCCTCGATGCGCGTGAGATCCGCCTCGTGCTGCTTGACGTGCACCCAGGCGCCGACACGCTCGCTCATCTGCCGCATCCACTTGCCGGTGTTGACCGACAGGTCGCCGATCAGCTCGAAGAAGGGCAGCGGCGCGAGCGTGAACTCCTCCTGCAGGTTCTTCGTCAGCGTGCGGCAGGCCAGGCCCGGCTTGCCGTCGATCAGCATCGAGCAGCTGCCGCAGATGCCGGCGCGGCAGACGAAGTCGAACTGCAGCGACGGGTCCTGCGTCTCGCGCACCTCGGTCAGCGCCATGAAGAGCGTCATGCCCTCGGCTTCCTGCACCTCGAAGGTCTGCAGGTGCGGGCGGCTCGCCGGGTCGGCCGGGTCGTAGCGCAGCACGTTCATCTTGAGCGTTCGCACGGCGCGTTCGCCGGCGGGCTGCAGCGCCCGGGCGGCGTTGGGCGCCAGCGCGCGGCGGCCGCAGCCGCAGGCGGGGTCGCTGCAGCCGCCGGAGGCCTTGGCCACGGCCTGGCCGGCGACGTCGAGCGCGACGTTCTTCAGTTCGGTGGGGGCGTTCATGTGCGTCCTCTCGGGTTCGTGTTCAGTGGGCGGCGGCGCGCTGGCCTTCGCGGGCGATCGGTGCCTCGGGCAGCGGTTCGTCGACACGTTCGTTCGGGCCGCGCAGCCGCTCGGGCAGCTCGTGCTCGTAGGGCAGCAGCGCGGCCTGCACGGTGCGGCGGTCAGCGCCGGCCATGCGCGCGCGCAGCGCGGCCACTTCGGCGGCGCGGCGAGCGGTGTCCGGGTGGTCGACGTAATCGCGTGCGCCATAGCCGCGCCAGCCGGGCGGCAGCTCCATGCGCATCACGTCCAGCGGCTCGTAGGCCAGCGTCGGCAGCGTGTCGGCGGGGTCGCGCCAGGTGGCAAGCGTGCGCTTGAGCCAGGCGGCGTCGTCGCGGCGCGGGAAGTCGGAGCGGTAGTGGGCACCGCGGCTTTCGGTGCGCACCAGCGCGCCGTAGGCCACCGTCAGCGCCAGCTTCAGCATCTTCTGCGTCCGGTACGCCGCGACGAGTTCGGGGTTGGCGCCACCGGCCTTGAAGGGCACGCCGATGCGGCGGCTGCGCTTCAGCAGCTGCTGCAGCTCGTCGACGGCCTGGGCCAGCTTGTCGCCATGCCGAAAGATGCCGACCTTGTCGGTCATGATGGCCTGCATCGCCGCGCGCAACTCCGTCGCGCGCTCGTTGCCGTTGCCCAGCAGCAGCCCGTCGAGCATGGCCTGCTCGCGCTCCAGCGCCTCGCGCACCAGGCCCAGCGGCACGGTGAGGTCTTCCTGGTCGCAGAAGTCGGCGATGCGTTCGCCGACGATCATCCCGGCCACCACGGTCTCGGCCACCGAGTTTCCGCCCAGGCGGTTGAAGCCGTGCATGTCCCAGCAGGCGGCTTCGCCGGCGGCGAACAGGCCCTTCAGCGTGGGGCTCTCGCCGCTCGGCTTCGTGCGCACACCGCCCATCGTGTAGTGCTGGGCCGGGCGCACGGGGATCCAGTCCTTCACCGGGTCCACGCCCAGGAAGTGGTGGCAGATCTCGTAGACCTCGCGCAGGTTGTGCTGGATGTGGTGCGCGCCGAGCTGGGTGATGTCCAGCCACAGGTGCGGGCCGAAGCGGCTGGGCGCGCCCAGGCCCTTGGCGATGTGTTCTTCCATGCGCCGGCTCACCACGTCGCGGCTGGCCAGCTCCTTCTTCTCGGGCTCCACGTCGGGCATGAAGCGGTGGCCGTTGACGTCGCGCAGCAGCCCGCCGTCGCCGCGGCAGCCCTCGGTGACGAGGATGCCCGCCGGGAAGATGCCGGTCGGGTGGAACTGCACCGCCTCCATGTTGCCCAGGGCGACGACGCCGGTCTCCAAAGCGATCGCCGAGCCGATGCCTTCGCAGATCGTCGCGTTGGTCGTCACGCGGTACAGGCGCCCGGCGCCGCCGGCGGCGATGGCCGTGGCCTTGGCGACGTAGGCGCTGAGCTTGCCGGTGACGAGGTCGCGCACGATGGCGCCGAAGCAGCGGCTGCCGTCGTGGATCAGCGCGATGGCCTCGGTGCGCTCGTGGATCGCGATGCCGTCGCCGATGGCGTGGTCGCCCACGGCCTGCAGCATCGCGTGGCCGGTGCCATCGCTGACGTAGCAGGTGCGCCACTTCTTCGTGCCGCCGAAGTCGCGTTGCGCCACGGTGCCGTGCGCGGCGTCCTTCTCGGTGATCGTGACCTTCTGGCCGTTGATGACGACCTGGCGGTCGCCCTTGTTCACGCGGCTCCAGGGCACGCCCCAGGCCGCGAGTTCACGCACGGCCTTGGGCGCCGTGTCGACGAACATGCGCACGACGTCCTGGTCGGCGCCCCAGTCGCTGCCGCGCACGGTGTCCTCGAAGTGCACGTCTTCATTGTCGCCTTCGCCCTTGATGACGTTGCCCAGCGAGGCCTGCATGCCGCCCTGCGCGGCCTTGCTGTGCGAGCGCTTGGGCGGCACGAGCGAGAGCACGATGGCCTCGTGCCCGCGGCGCTGCGCCGCGATGGCCAGGCGAAGGCCGGCGAGGCCGCCGCCGATGACGAGCACGTCGGTGTAGATGACGTTCATGTGTGTGCTCCTGGGGTTCACGGGCGGAAGGGACCGGCCAGCCACGAAGGCCACCAGCCGGGCGCGGCCTCGGTGGGCGGGTTGGCCAGCCAGCCCGGCACGTAGCTCGGGTTGTCGATGTGGCGCAGCTCCATGCCGATCGAGAGGTAGCCGGCCAGCGTCAGCAGGCCCAGGGCGAGGAAGAAGGCGGTGAGACCGGCCTTGAAGCTGCGCAGGCGGCGCCGCGCGGTGTTCGGGTCGCTGCCCATGAACCAACCCCACTTCACGATCAGCCGGTACAGGCCGATGCCGCCGTGCAGCTCCACCGCGAACAGCATCGCCAGGTACAGCGGCCACCAGCCGTTCCACACGCGTGCGGCCGATTCGTGCGGGCCGATGTCGCCGGGGTGCATCAGCATCTGGTACAGGTGCACGGTGGCCATGAAGAAGAGCGCGAAGCCGGTGACGGCCTGGATCCACCACATCGTGGTGTCTTCATGCCGCAGCACCGCGCGGTGGCCGGTGAAGGCCTGCCACTGCTGCCAGTTGCCGGGCAGCTTGCGCATCGCCACCAGCGCGTGCGCCACCACCAGGCCCAGCACCACGGCGACCACGGCCGAGACCAGCAGCGGGTACGAGCGGCCGGTGACGAAGTAGCCCTCGAAGCCCTTGGTCACCATCCACATCGCGTCCTTGCTGATGAGGATGGTCGAGACGAAGCACATGTGGCCCCACATGAAGAGGGCCAGCGCGAGGCCGGAGGCGCTCTGCACGAAGTCCAGGCGCGCCGGCCAGCGGCTCTTGCGCGGGCGCTCGGCCGCGCCGGTGCCGGCGACGAGCCGGGCTTCGGAAAGGAGGGTGATGCTCATCTCGAGGGGAGGTTCGGGGCCACGCGGGCTGCGTGGCGTTCACCTTCCCTATCGCATCGCGCGTGCCAGCGCGGCCGCCTGGCCGGCGCGGCGAAAAGTGCCGCGGCGACAAGGCCTTGCGCGAGGCGCGCCGGGCGCGGTGCGCGCCCTCGAACGGAAATCCGGAATCGTGGTGCCGGCGCGGTACGGAAATCCGGTCAGGACTTCCGCGCCCGGCGCCGCGCGGGCGTCTTCGCGAGCAGTTCGGCCAGCGCCTCGTCCAGCGCCTGCGTGAAGGCCCCGGCCTCGGGCACCGCGCAGCTCGCGGCGGTGAAGCCGAAGCACATCGTGCCGGCGTAGCTCATCACGGTGATGTTGAGGCCCACGCCATGCTCGACGATCGACATCGGCCAGTAGGTGGCCATGCGTGCGCCGGCGGCGTACAGCGGCACCGGCGGGCCGGGCACGTTGGAGATCACGACATTGGCGATGGGCGGGATCGCACGGGCCAGCCCCGAACGCCCGTAGAGCGAGGCCAGGGCGTGCAGCAGCCAGGGCGAGCCGATCGAGGGGAAGTCGGTCGGGATCACCTTGCGCGCGCGCTGCGCCAGCGTCTTCACTGCCAAGGCCCCGTCGCGGATGGCGCGAAGCCGGCGCAGCGGGTCGGCGATGTGGGTCTGCAGGTTGACGAGGCTCAGCGTCGCCTGCGTCGTGAACTCGGCGTTGCCGGCGGCGCGCAGCGAGATCGGCATCGAGGCCAGCAGCGGCTTGCGCGGGATGCCGCCGTGCTCCCGCAGCCAGCGCCGCAGCGCGCCGCTGCACAGCGCCAGCACGATGTCGTTGAGCTTCGCGTCGTGGGCCGCGGCCAGCGCCTTGAGCGTGTCCAGCGGCAGCGTCGCGGCGGCGAAGCTGCGCCCGCCGTCGATCGGCACGTTCAGCGGTGTGCGCGGGCCGAAGGAGAAGTTCTGCTTCAGCTGCCCTTGCACCGGCAGCGGCGCGGGCGCGAACAGGCCCGCGAGCGAACGCAGCACCTCGGGCAGGTGGCGCACGAGCTTCACGTACTGCGCCGCGTCGTGGCGCAGCGCGCTCGCGGCCAGCGCGACGATGCCGGGGTGCTCGGCCGCCGCCGCCGGCGGGGCGCGCCGGCGCGGCGCATGCGGTTCGGTGTCGCACAGCGCCAGGCCCAGCAGCACGCCGGCCTGGCCGTCGAGCACCGCGTGATGCACCTTGATGTAGTAGGCGGCCTGGCCGCTCTGCAGGCCGTCGATGACCGTCAGCTGCCACAGCGGGCGGCTGCGGTCGAGCAGCTCGCCGTGCAGCCTGGCGGCGCAGGCCTCCAGCTGCGCCATCGTGCCCGGCGCCGGCAGCTGCACGCGCTGCACGTGCCAGTCCAGGTCGATGTCGTCGGCCTCCACCCACGCCGGGTTGGCGAACTGCAGCGGCATCGGCGCGAGCTTGCGCGTGAGCACCGGCGCCAGGCGCAGGCGTGCACGCAGCTGGCGCTTCATCGCGGCGTGGAACTCGGCGCGCGAGCCCGGTGGCCGGTCGTACAGGTGCAGTGACGCCACGTGCATCGGCGTCTCGGGCGTCTCCAGGTGGAGGAAGGCGCCATCCAGCCCGCTGAGCGGTTTCATGCGCCGCACGCTATCGCGAGCGCGCCACGGAAAAACCGATGCACATCAAGCCGCGTTCAGATCGCTGCGCGCGCGCCACGGCCGATTGCGCCGGCGCAAGCCTGCAGGGCCCTGGCGGTGCAAGTCTTCCCGGGTTGCGGCCTTCACCGGAGACAAGCATGGACAAGAGATGGCTCGCCAGCTACCCCGCCGGCATGCCCGCCGAGGTCGACCTCGAGGCCTACAGCTCGCTGCGCGACGTGTTCGAGCAGACCGTTCGGCGCTTCGCCGACAAGCCGGCCTACAGCAACCTGGGCGTGACGATGAGCTACCGCGAGCTCGACGAGGCGAGCCGCGCCTTCGGCGCCTTCCTGCAGCACGGCCTGGGCCTCGTGAAGGGCGACCGCATCGCCATCATGCTGCCCAACCTCCTGCAGTACCCCGTGGTGCTGTTCGGCGCCTTGCGCGCCGGCATGGTGGTGGTGAACGTCAACCCGCAGTACACCGCGCGCGAGCTGGAGCACCAGCTGAAGGATGCGGGCGCGAGTGCGATCGTCGTGCTGGAGAACTTCGCGCACACGCTGCAGGAGGTGCTGCAGGCCAACCCGGCGCTGAAGCTGCACGTGGTGACCACGGCCGTGGGCGACCTCTTCCCGTGGATGAAGAGCGCGGTCACGCACTTCGTCGTCAGGCACGTGAAGCACCTGGTGCCCGCGTGGCACATCGCCGGCGCCATCGGCCTGGAAGACACGCTGCGCCGCGGCCGCGCCTTCACGCTGGACGCGGTGCCGCTGGCGCTCGACGACCTGGCCTTCCTGCAATACACCGGCGGCACCACCGGCGTGGCCAAGGGCGTGATGCTGAGCCACCGCAACATGGTGGCCAACCTGCAGCAGCTGGGCGCGTGGGTCGCGCGCGACCTGGCCGAGGGTGCCGAGACGGCGCTGATCCCGCTGCCGCTGTACCACGTGTACGCGCTGACCTCCAACCTGGTCTACATGAAGATCGGCGCCCACATCGTGCTGATCACGAACCCGCGCGACCTGCCGGACTTCGTCGCCACGCTGAAGAAGACGCCGGTGACGGTGATGATCGGCGTCAACACGCTGTACCGCGCGCTGCTGGACGCACCGGGCTTCGAGGCGCTGGACTTCTCGCCGATGAAGATCGCGTCCGCCGGCGGCATGGCCGTGCAGCGCGTGGTGGCCGAGCGCTGGAAGCAGCGCACCGGCGTGCCGCTGGTCGAAGGCTACGGCCTGACCGAGACCTCGCCGGTGGTGGTGTCCAACACGCTGGACATCGACGAGTGGACCGGCCACATCGGCGTGCCGATCCCGTCCACCGAGGTCACGATCCTCGACGACGAGGGCCGCGCGCTGGCGCCCGGCGAGGTGGGCGAGATCTGCGTGCGCGGCCCGCAGGTCACGCGCGGCTACTGGCAGCGGCCCGACGAGACGGCCCATGTCTTCACCGCCGAGGGCTGGCTGCGCACCGGCGACATGGGCTGCATGGACGAGCGCGGCCAGTTCCGCATCACCGACCGCAAGAAGGACATGGTGATCGTCTCCGGCTTCAAGGTCTTCCCCAACGAGGTCGAGGACGTGGTCGCCATCCACCCGGGCGTGCTGGAGGTGGCCGCCGTGGGCGAGCCCGACGAGAGGTCCGGCGAGGTGGTGAAGATCGTCGTCGTGCGCGCCGATCCTTCGCTCACGGCCGAGATGCTGATCGAGCATTGCCGGCGCCAGCTCACCGCCTACAAGGTGCCGCGCTACGTCGAGTTCCGCAGCGAGCCGCTGCCCAAGACCAACGTCGGCAAGATCCTGCGGCGCGAGTTGCGCCGCAATGCCACCGCGCCGGCCGCCAACGCAGGCAAGATGGCCGCCTGAACGCACGCACGAACGAACGAACCCGGAGACCCGCACGATGGCCCGACGCGCAACGCACCAAGGCACGCCGCAGCACTGGCATTCGCTGATCGAGTGGCGCGCGCTGCTCGAGGCGGCCACGCTGCCGGCGGCCTGGCCGCTGCTGGCCGGCGTGCCGCCCGGCGACGGCCACCCGGTGCTGCTGCTGCCCGGCTTCATGGCGCAGGAGGGCTCGCTGGTCGCGCTGCGGCTTTTCCTCAAGGGCCGTGGCTACGACGTCGAGACCTGGGGCCTGGGCCGCAACGTCGGCTTCCAGCGCCGCCACGCGGAGGCGCTGGAACGCAAGATCCGCCACGTGCACCACCGCAGCGGCCGCAAGCTGAGCCTCGTGGGCTGGAGCCTGGGCGGCGTGTTCGCGATGTACGGCGCGCACCAGGCCAGCGAATGCGTGCGGCAGGTGATCACGCTGGGCAGCCCGATCAGCGTGGACCCGGAAGGCAGCCAGGCGCCGCCGCTGGTGAAGGCGCTGTACCGCATGGTCGCGCACCCGCTGGGGCCCGCGGTGCACACGATGCAGCCGCGTGTGAAGGCGATGCGCGAAGGCCGGCTGCCGCCGGTGCCGATCAGCTGCCTCTATTCGGCCAGCGACGGCGTCGTGCCGCCGCAGGAGGCCACGGTCGACAGCGACGAGCCGGCGGTGGAGAACATCCGCATCGCCGGCAGCCACATGGGCCTGGGCTTCAACCCGATGGTGCTGGCGGTCGTAGCCGACCGCCTGGCCCAGCCCGAAGGCGGCTGGCGGCCCTTCAATCCGGCTGGCTGGCCCGGCGCCGTGTACCGCGCGCTGACGCACGAGGCGCTGCCGGTCTGAGGGCGGCTTCGTCCGCCAGCGCCAGGTACTCCTGGAAGCTGTCGCGCAGGCATTGCGCGAAGACCTCGGGGTCGGGCATCAGCTCGCGGCACGAGGTGGGCGAGATCACCACGCGGCCGTCGTAGCGCGTGACGGCGAAGGCCAGGCCCAGGCCGTCGGTGATGGGCAGGATGGCCGAGAAGTAGGTCAGCCGCGCGCCGCAGAGGAACTGCGAGCGCTGCGGCGCCGGCAACGGCGTGAGCGTGCAGTTGGCCGGCGGCGTGCGACGGCCCACGCGCGCGCCGGCCCGGCCGACGAAGCGCCGCGTCCATGCCAGCGCCGCGGCCGAGGCCTGCTCGGCCGCCTCGGCCAGCTCGCGGCTGCCCAGCAGGCGCGAGACGGCATCGGGTGCGCCTTCGCGGCGCGCGCGTACGGCTTGCAGCCGCAGCAGCGGATCGGCCAGCTCGGTGCCCAGGCTCAGGTGGCGCCAGGCTAGCGGGTCGGGTGCGCCGCCGGCCTCGGCCGGCTGGCCGGGCATGATCGCCGCGAGGCTGTGCCCCTCGGGCAGCTCGCCCTGCGCGTCGAGATATCGCCGCAGCGCGCCGCCGCAGACGGCCAGCACCACGTCGTCGAACGAGACGCCTTCGGCCAGCGCGGCGATGCGCTCGAACTCCGCCTCGCCGAAGCGGCGCGTCTCGAACACGCGATGCGGCGAGACGATGGCGTTGAAGCGCGTCGCCGGGAGGTTCTTCGGCTGCAGCAGCATCTCGCTGGCCAGCGCCACCGCGGCCGGCGCCACATGCGTGGCGGCGCGCAGCAGCGGTCGCGCCAGGCGCAGCGGCGCCGTCGCCGAGCGCATCAGGCCCTGCGCCAGCAGGCCCAGCTGCGCCGGTGCGCGGTCGGCGAACCAGGGCTCGGGCGGGCCTTCGGGCGGCGGCTCTGCGCTGGCGTCGTGCAGCGCCTCGCTGAGTGCGGCCAGCTGCGCCAGGTCCACGGCGGCCTGGTGCGTCTTCAGCAGCAGCGCGAAGCTGCCGGCGGGCAGGTCGATGAAGCTGTCCAGGCCCTCGATGAGGTACATCTCCCACAGCGGCCGGCCGAGGTCGAGCGCCCGCGCGTGGATGCGCGAGACCTGGATGCAGAACTGGCGCCAGTCGCCCGGCTTGGGCAGCGCGATGTGGCGCACGTGGTACTCGAGGTCGAAGTTCTCGTCGTCGACCCACCACGGGTGGTCCAGCCCCAGCGGCACGCGCTGCAGGCGCTGGCGGAACAGCGGCGCGCGCTGCAGCCGGCGCTCCACATGCGCCAGGATGCTCTTGAAGCGCACCACCCCTCCCGGGGCGGTGGACTGGTCATAGATGTGGAGCAGGCTGAGGTTGGCGTTCGAGTGCACCGTGTCGGCGTACAGGAAGCCGGCGTCATGCCCGCTCAGCTGGCGCATCGTGCGCCCCCGCGGGCCGCTCAGGCAGCCTGCCGGCGAGCGCGCGGGGCCTTGGCGGTGGCGGTGCGGGTGCGGCGCACCGGGGCGGCAGCCACCGCGGCCTTGGCGGTGCGGCGCTTCGCAGGCGCACGCTTCACCGGCGCGCGGGCGGCGCCTTCGGCGGCGGCGGAGAGCTTGTCGGCGCCGGTGGCCAGCGTCTTCGACAGGCTGCGCGCGGCGCGGGCGCCCGTCAGGCTGAAGCGGGCCGCGGCCTGCAGGCCATTGGCGAGGTAGCGGTTCTCGATGCCTTCGACGAGATCGGCGACGCGGCCCAGGCCTTCGCTGATCTGGGCGCTGCCCTGGCCGACCATCTTCTCGGAGCGGGCGCTCAGCACGTCGAGGCCCTTGGCAGCGGCGCCGGCGAACTGTTCGCTGGTGCGGCGCAGCGCGGCGGCCAGCTTCGGGGCGACGCGCTCGGCACCGCGGCGCGCGGCGCGCTCGACGTTGCGGTTCATCAGGCCCAGCAGCCGGTGCCCGCTGGCGCGGTAGGCGCTGATGGTCTTCTCGGCCGCCTGGCGGTAGTTGGCGACGGTCTCGAGGCTGAGGGCGCGCAGGGTGGTTTGTGTCATGGAGGTACCTTGTTGGGGATGTCGTGCAAAGCTTGACTCCCAGTGTGGCCGCCGAGTTCTAGGCAGCGAAACCCAAAGAGCATGGCCGCACGGCCCTTCGATAGACTCGCGCCACTCCGCACCGAGGGCAGGGATGGGTGAAGTGATTCGGCGATTCGTGGCCGGCTGGCTGCTGCTGGCCGTGGGCTGGCTGGCCGCGGGCCAGGTGATGGCGCAGGAGCGCGGCGCGAGCGACCGCCGGCTCGCGTTGGTGATCGGCAACGCCAGCTACCGCATCGGCGCGCTGAAGAACCCGGCCAACGACGCGCGCGACATGGCCAAGGCCTTGCGCGCCTTGGGCTTCGAGGTGATCGAGCGCCAGAACCTCACGCGCGAGACCTTCGCCGGCGCGGTGCGCGAGTTCGGCGACCGGCTGCGCGGCGCGTCGGTCGGCCTCTTCTACTTCGCCGGCCACGGGCTGCAGGTCAAGGGCCGCAACTTCCTCGTGCCGGTGGACGCCGACATCGCGCGCGAGGACGAGGTGCCCTACCGCAGCTTCGACGTCAACGAGGTGCTCGACAAGATGGATTCGGCGCGCACGCCGGTCAACCTCGTGGTGCTGGACGCCTGCCGCAACAACCCCTTCGCACGCTCGTTCAAGACGAGCCAGGTGGGCCTGGCGCAGATGGACGCACCGGCCGGCACGCTGATCGCCTTCGCCACCGCGCCCGGCTCGGTGGCGCTGGATGGCGAGGCCGGCGCCAACGGCCTGTACACCGGCGCGCTGCTCAAGCACATCGGCGCGCCCGGCGTGGCGGTGGAGCAGATGTTCAAGCGTGTGCGCGTGGACGTGGTGGCGAGCTCGAAGAACTCGCAGGTGCCGTGGGAGAGCTCGTCGCTGAGCCGCGACTTCAGCTTCGCCACCGCGGCGGCCGCGGCGCTGGCGCCAGCGCCGGCCGCCGGGCCCGCAGCGAGCTTCGCGCCCACCGAGCTGGCGCTGGAACTCGCGTTCTGGGACGCGGTCAAGGACAGCAGCAACCCGGCCGACTACCGCGCCTACCTCGAGCAGTACCCGCAGGGCCGCTTCGCCGCACTGGCCCGCGTGCGCGCGGCGGTCGCGTCCCCGCCGCCGGCCGCCGCTGCCGAAGCGCCGGTGGTGGCCGCAGCGCCCGCGGCGATGGCCACACCGCGCACGAACACCGTGCGCTGGCGCCAGGGCAGCGCCGAACGATCGCTCGAGCTGAACGTGGCGCAAGCCGTCAGCGCACAGGCCACGTCGCCCGAAGGCCTGTACCTCGCGGCGGTGGCCGGCGGCACGGTGTTCTGGATCGACGCGCTGCGCGCCACCGTCGTGCGCCGGTCGAACGCGCCCGAGGCCGCCGCCACCGAGGCCCGCTTCTCGCCCGACGGCCGCTGGCTGCTGCTGAAGCTCGAACGCGCCGGGCGCACCAGCCACGGCCTGATCGACGTGGGCAGCGGCGAGCTGCTGTGGGACAAGCCTTCCAGCGCCGCGCGCTTCGACGCCGCCGCGCCGCTTCTCACGCTGCAGACCGCGCAGGGCAACGACGAGACGCTGCGCCTGCCATGAACCTCATCAAACGAATCGGCGCGCTGCTGGCGACGGCGACCTTCCTGTGTGCAAGCGCACACGCCGGCCAGGACTGCGGTGAACGCGCCGCCCCCACGCCGCAGGCGCTGGCGCAAGGCTTCGCGCTCGGCGAGCGCGTGCGCGACCAGCTCGAGCGCAGCGGTGCCTCGGCCGCGCTGGTGGCGCGCGTGGGCCTGAACCTCAGCGAGTTCGGCCAGCACTACACGCACATGGGCGTGGCCGTGCGCGACCATGTTCGCCGGCGCTGGCAGGTGCTGCACCTGTTCAACCCCTGCGGCAAGGGCGAGTCCGAGATCTCGGTGCAGGCGCTGGAGCAGTTCTACGAGGTCGACCTCTTCGAGCGCCAGGCGCTGGTGCTCACGCCCGGCTACGCGCAGCAGGCCGCCATCCGCGAGGCCTTCATGAACCCGGCCACCACGCGTGCGCTGCACAAGCCGGCCTACAACATGATCTCGCACCCGTTCAGCACCAGCTTCCAGAACTCCAACCAGTGGATCCTGGAGATGCTCGCGCTCGCGCTGGACCGCAGCGGCGGCATCCGCGACCGCGCCGCGGCGCAGGCGTGGCTCCAGCGCGCCGGCTTCGAGCCCGGGACGATCCGCATCTCCAACCTGCGCCGCACCGGCGCGCGGCTGTTCAGCGCGCACGTGAGCTTCGCCGACCACACGCAGGAGGAGTACGAGAAGCAGACCTACTTCGTCGTCACCGTGGATGCGATCGTGCGCTTCCTGGCCGGGCAGGACCCGGCGCTGGCGCAGGCAACGGTCCGGTGAGGCCGGCTCGCCGCCATCCGGCCCGCGCCCTGGCGCTGCTGGCCCTGCTGCACGGCCCCGCCGCATGGGCGCAGGACGCCGCCGGCCCCGGCCAGCCCGACACGGCCACCACGCAGCCCGGCACCAGCGCCTCGCAGCGCATCGAGGTCACGGCGCGGCAAGGGTCCACCGACCTGCGGCGCGCCTCGCGTGTGGCCAAGCAGATCTACGGCCGGGAGGAACTCGACCAGTACGGCGACACCAACGCGCTGGACGTGATGCGCCGCCTGCCGGGCGTCAACGTCGGCAGCGACGGCCCGCGCATGCGCGGCCTGGGCGCGGGCTACACGCAGATCCTCATCAACGGCGACCCGATGCCGCCGGGCTTCGCGCTCGACCAGCTGAGCCCGGCGCAGATCGAGCGCATCGAGGTGCTGCGTGCGCCCACCGCCGAGCAGAGTGCGCAGGCCATCGCCGGCACCATCAACATCATCCTGAAGGAAGCGCCGCGGCGCTCGCAGCGCGACCTGCGCCTGGGCCTGGCCGACGGCAGCCGGCGGCCGATGGGCAACGCCAACCTCACGCTGGGCGAATCGCGCGGGCCCTGGGCGGTGTCGCTGCCGGTGTCGGTCTTCGAGTGGCGGCGCGACACGCAGATCACGATCGAACGCCGCATGCCCGGCACCGACGGCGCGCCCGCCCATGCCACGCAATCCGGCACGTCGAACAACTGGGGCTGGGGCTGGAACATCGGGCCGCGGCTGAACTGGAAGTTCAGCGACGAGCAGACGCTGTCGCTCGCCAGCTTCCTGCAGCAGGGCCACTGGAACAACCGCCTGGGCTACACGGCGCAGGTGTTCGAAGGCCGGCCGGTGCTGGACGATGACCAGGCGCAGCACGGCACCTGGGCCAACCGCCGCGCCAACCTCACCTGGGTGAACCGCTTCGCCGAGGACCAGCGCATCGAGCTGAAGGCCGGCGTGCAACAGTCGCGCTGGACCTTCGACTCGACGAACCTGCGCGACGGCGCCGAGTTCCTGCGCGCGGTGGGCGGCGGCGACGACGACGGCATCACGCAGGCCGGCAAGTACAGCCTGCTGCTGGGCGAGGCGCACAGCCTCACCACCGGCTGGGACCTGGAGTTTCGCGACCGGACCGAACGCCGCAGCGTCACGCAGCAGGGCCAGCCGGTGCTGCCCGGCTTCGAGGGCCAGCCCTTCGACGCGAAGCTGCGCCGCCAGGCCTTCTACGCGCAGGACGAGTGGGAGATCTCGCCGCGGTGGCAGCTCTACCTGGGCCTGCGCCACGAACGCATCACCACCGACAGCCGCGGCACGAGCGACGAGCCCGTGCACAACCGCAGCGCCGTGCTCTCGCCGCTGGCGCACCTCACGTACAAGTTCGACGCCAAGGGCCGCGACATGCTGCGCGCCAGCCTCACCCGCAGCTACCGCGCGCCCGGCGTGGGCACGCTGCTGGCGCGGCCGACGGTGGCCGGCGCCTACACCGACACCAACGCGCCGAACACCGAACTCGCGCCCGACCGCATCGGCAACCCGGCGCTGAAGGCCGAACTGGCCACCGGGCTGGACGTCGCCTTCGAGAAGTACCTGGCCGGCGGCGGCATGTGGAGCGTGGGTGCCTTCCACCGCCGCATCGGCGACTTGATCCGCAACGTCACGACGCTGCAGACCGTGCCCTGGGCCACGGTGCCGCGCTGGGTGTCGCAGCCGCTGAACTTCTCGCGCGCCACCACGCAGGGCATCGAGCTCGAGGCCAAAGGCCGCGCCGGCGAACTGATGCCGGTCTTCTTCGAGAAGGCCAACCCGCTGAACCTGCGCGCCTCGCTGAACCTGTACCGCTCGAAGGTGGATGCCCTGCCCGGCCCCGACAACCGCCTCGACGGCCAGCAGCCCTGGACGGCCACGCTGGGCTTCGACCGGCGCCTGGCCGGGATGCCACTCACCATCGGCGGCAGCCTGAGCCTGAACCCGGCCTACGACACGCAGCTGACGCTGGACCAGACGCTGAGCCGCACGCGCACGCATACCGTCGACCTGTACGGGCTGTGGGCGTTCCGCCCGGGCCTGTCCGCGCGCCTGGCCGTCGCCCAGGGCGCACAGCCTTTTGGCCCGCCGAACGGGGCGAGCACGACGCTGCTGACGGGTGGGGACTACACGCGGGTGGAGCGCAGGACGGGGCCGCAGATCAACGTGTCGGTGGATATGCGGCTGTGAGAGGCAGGCGGCCCGGCGAGGGGTGAGCGCTGCGGATCAGGCCAGCGCCCTTTCGGCGTCGGCGAGTTCTTCGGCGCGGCGGCCGTAGCCGTGGGTGCGGATGAGGTTGGCGGCCTGGGCCAGGGCCTCGCGGTCGCGGAACAGGCGGGCGCGTGTGAGGTGGATGTCGGCGAGTATGAGGGGCATCGGCCCGCGTTGCGCGATTTGCTGAGCTTCGGCTAGGTGCCTGTGCGCGACGGTGGGCTCGCCACGGACGAAATGGTAAGAGGCGGCGGTGAGCAGACCGCGTGCGATGTATTCAACCACGCCGGCACTTCGCAGGCTATTGACTACCGCGGCAACGCGTGGCAACTCGAGCGTCGCTTGCGGACTCGAGGGATCGGCTTCCAGGATTGCCCGGATCAGCCCGGCGCGGGCGAGTGTCAGGACATTGAGGGCGTTGTTGAGGAGGGAGCCGAACGACCTTTCCCAAGCCAGAGTCGTCATCGCTCGCCGATCGACTTCGGCAAGACCGCCCGAGATCTGAGACCTCGAATATGAGAGGGGCTGAAAGAGCAAGTGCTGCCACGCGGCATGTTCGGCCGGCGCCAGCAGCCAATCGCAATATTGGAAACCTCGCTGCGAATAGAGCAGGTCGAACATTGGGTTAATCTCCCGCTGCAACCGCTCGGCCTCTACGAAAAGGGTGCCGGCTTCCGTCCGCAGCCCGGACTGGTGCAAGGCGTCCGCCACACTGGTGCGACTGACGATTCGCTGGACCATACCGTCGCTGCTGTCAGCGAGGCTGAGGGACTGTTGGGCATCGGTAACGGCTTCACGCAACATGCCAAGCGTCACCCTCAACTCGCGCAGATTTATGGAGCACGCCGCAGCCTGAGTCCGGTTCTTTTGACGAACGTACATCTCCAATCCGGCACGCATTGGTTGGAGCGCTTCCGTCAGGCGGCCGAGGGCACGAAGGTTGTTCGCGGCTTCGCCTAGGAGCCAAGCCTGGTCGGACGCATCCAGTTCTGACGAAACCTCGCTCCACGACTCTTCAAAGAAGGCCGAAATGGCCGCGAGGTTGGCGCCAATTGCCCCGAGCTGATCCGTGGTATAGAAACCGTCGTGGCCCGTGCCGCGGAGGATACGGTCGCGGTAAACCATCCTGCATGCCTCGCGATGTCGACCAGCGAGGCAGCCGTGGACTACGGCTTGGCAAAGCGGCGCAAGTCCGTCGACGCCATCCGGCCGGTACGGCGTGTTGTCGCACAGGTAGCTGAACAGCTGCGAGTGCGCCTCCTGAAACGCCTGCGGCTGCTCCCGCTTCAACTGCACCGCGAAATACTCGCGGATCAGCGGGTGGGCGTCGATCGCCTCGGGCGAGACGGACAGCAGTTCCACCTCGCCCAGCCGCTTCACCGCGATGTTCCACTGCTGCGGCGTCAGCTTCACGAGTTCATCGGTCAGCCCCTCGATCGCCGGCTCCGCACGCAACGCCTCCAGGCAACCCTTCGCCATCGGCCGGTCGAACAGCCCCGTCAGCCGCAGCAGGGCCAGTTCGCGCTGGCGCTCCGGCCCGCCACTGCCCAGCCAGCGCTCGTAGGCCACCATCACCTTGAACGCCGAGCGGCCCTGCGCTTCCTCATCGGCCGCTTCGAACTTCACCTCGCGGTAGTGGCGGATGTCGCGGTCCTCGTAGGCATCGGCGATGAAGCGCCCCAGCAGGCTGAGCGTGAGCGCATGGCCGCCGGCGTCTCGCCACGCGGCGTGCAACTCCTCGTCGGTGCCGACGATCCGCAGGTGCCGCAGCAGGGTCATCGCCGCTTCGGGCGACAGCCTGTCGAGCTTGCGCTCCTCGCAGGTGGCGTAGGCATCGAGGTTCGCCAGGTGTTCACGCGTGGTGATGACGACCAGGCCCGGGTTGTCGGCAGCGAGTTCGCGCAGCAGCGATTCGAGCGCCGGGTCCTTCAGCCGCCCGGCCTGCGGGTCGCCGGGCGGGTATTGCAGCGGCTCGATGCCGTCCAGCACCAGCAGCGTGCGGTGCCGGCGGACGAGGCCGGCCAGCCGTTCGCCGCGTTCATAGGCGTTGCCGCGTGTCGGGTCTTCGTCGCCGAAGAACGCCAGGGCCTTGGCGATGAACAGGTCGGCAGAACTCTGCCGGCTTTCGCCGGTGCCCTGGCTGTAGAAGCTCCAGTCGAAATAGCGCTCGACGGCCGGCCAGCCCTTTTTCGCGAAGCGCGTCTGCACCCAGTGGAACACCAGGGAGGTCTTGCCCGCGCCGCCCCAGGCCTTCAGCGTGAAGATGTTCAGCGCGTCGTCGTCCCAGGCCGCATCGAGCGCCGCGAGTTCCGTCTCGCGACCGAAGAGCACCTTGGGCGCATGCTTCTCCAGCTGCGTGCCGGCGATCTGGCGCTTGAACTCCGGCACGACGGGCAGGATCGCCCGCAGATCGCCGATGAGCTGGCCGAGCAGGTCGGTGTCGCTCTTGATCGGCGCGGCGTGTCGGCGGCCGAGCCGCAGCCGGTCGAGGTGCGCCTGCTGTGCGGGCGCCTGGTCGGTGGCATAGGCCAGCAGCGGAATGCCGTGGTGCAGCGCGATGAACGCTTCCCACTGCGTGTAGCTGATGCCGGAGAAGTCGCCGAGCGCCGCGCGCAGCCCGGGATGATTGGCGAGGAAGTCGGGCTCGGCCTGCAGGTACTCGGCGACCGCGGCGGGATCGGCGATGGCACCGCACTTCTCGCCGACCAGGTGAATCACCACGGCTCGTGGGCGGATCTCGTCGGCGAGCTTCTTCACCGTATCCGCGGCCGTCTGCGGGAAGTCTTCCTGCACCCGCACGTTGATCCGCGTGCGCGCGAGGTAGGCGCGCAGTTGCCTTCGCAGGCCGGGAAACGGCGCGCCGTCCTTCTCGAACTCGTCGGAGACGCAGGAGAGGAAGACGCCATCCGGCATGGGCTTGTCGCGCGTCATCGTGCCTTGGTTCGATGCCACCGTTCGCAGGCTTCAGGCGAAGCATTCTCGGCTGCAGGCTGCCGACCGCAAAGCGGGCGCAGTCGCCTTGGTTCATGCCGCCGCCATCGCCGGCCGGTAGAGCCAGCGCAGGACGCGGCGCGCGCCGGCCCCACTCATTCTTCGAGCCGATTGCTCCGCTTCAATCGCCCGGCCGGGGCCGCTGAACTCGACGCTGCTGGCCGGCGGCGACTGGACGCAGCCGGAGCGCCGCATCGAATACGCAAGTGAATATGTCACTGGATTGGCGTCGGCAATTCCCTGTCGGCTAGCTTGACAACACCGAAGTGTCAATCCCTTTTTTGCAGGGATGAATGTTGCAAGTTGTTGATGCCACTCAGTATCTCGGCATGGGCCCACAAATTGCGCTGCGGCGCGGGCACCCTGAGCCTCAGCGGTGTCCCGTCCCAGCAGCCAACCTCCGAGGATCACCCATGAAATTCACCCCCCAGCTTCGAAGTCTCGCTCTAGGCGCCGCGCTCGGCGCCGGCCTGCTGTCCTCCGCCGCAGCCGGGCCGATTCAATGGTCCTGGGCCAGCGCGTCGACCGGCACCACCTCGGTCACGCAGACCGACAACGTCGCCCAGTTGTCCGAAGCGACCTCCAGCGCCCCCTTCGGCACGCAGACCTGGGTGGTGAAGGGCACGGTCACCGAGAGCGGCGACGCCAGCTTCGACTACAACCTGAGCGGCTTCTTCGCCTTCTTCCAGGTGGTGCTGACGCTCGACGCCATCGATCCGGTCGGCGCCGTCAACATCCGGACCGAAGGTCCCGCCTCCTGCGGCGCCTGCAACCCGCCGTCGGGCGGCTTCAACTACAGCGGCAACTACAACTTCACGGGCCTGACGGCCGGCGACACCATCGAGTTCCGCTGGACCGGCCGCAATGGCGACAGCAACCGCACGATGAACAGCACGCTGACGCTGACCCAGATCCCCGAGCCGGCCTCGCTGGCGCTGGTGGGCATCGCACTGCTCGGCGGCACGCTGGTTTCGCGCCGCCGCGCCTGAGCGAACCGGGCGCGCAAGGCGCTCACCCGACGAGCGGCGTCGACAGGCGCCGCTTGTCTTTTTTGCGCCTGAAGTCCCCGTGCGACCGCCGCGAGCCTTTGTCGGCGCCAGCTCCCACGCGACGCGTTGCGCGCCGAAACGAAGATCCGCCGTGCACGCCGCACACACACCCACGTTCTAGTTCGGCGTACCCAGGTGAATGGCCAGGAACACGGTGCGCGCGACGCCCGGAAACAGCAGGTCGGCGCTGTAGGCCTGCCCCGCATCCCGCCAGTAGCGACGATCCGTCGCGTTGCGGACGCCCAGATCGAAGCGCAGCTGCGGCCCCGATGAAGGGAGCTTGCCGGAGAGGCCGATGTCCAGCACACCATAACCGCCGACATGCGCGGCACCGTCAGCGGACGCCGACTTGGACGACCGCGCCGTCAGCGCCACGTTGCCGGAGAGCCCGGGCTGCCAGCCCAGGTCCTGCTCCAGGCGCAGATGCAATCCGGTCCTGGGGATGTTCTGCAGCTGCTTGCCATCACGACCAGGCAGTTCCGAACCCGTCCCGAGCGCATGGATGCGGGTCACTCGCCCTTCGAGCCGGCCCTCGCCGGCGAGGCTCGCCGTGAACGTGGCCTCGAGCCCGGTGTGACGCTGGCGCCCGCGTTGCACCCAGGCACCGCGCCCGGCCCATGAACTCCCGACGGGCTCGACGAACTCCCAGGGCCGGGCCGCGCGGTACGCCGTGACGCCGTACCGGAACGTTCCCTCGGCACCGCCTTTCCATCCCGCCTCGACCTGATGCGTCACGCGTGGCGCCAGCACCGCACCCGCATTGGCCGCCGTGGCCGGCGCCTCCGAGCCGAACTCGAGGCCGCGGGCGGCGCCGACGAACAGCTCGTGCATCGCGTGCGCGTGCCAGCTCAGGGTCCAGCGCGGCAACACGTAGCGCCGGCTGGACATGACGCCAGGAGCCTCGATGTCCACCCAGCGCACGCCCAGCGCCGAGCGCCAAGGGCCGGCCGCCACCGAGTGCCCGAGCATGAGGGCGGTTTGAATCCGGCGGGTCGTCGGCCGGTCGACGCCCTGGGCGCCGGGCTGGGGCAACACGACATCGGGACGGAAGATGTTCCCGGACAGTGCCAGCCCCGCTTCGTCGTAGAGGGTGCTGCTGTACACGTCACGCTGCACCACCTGGCGGTCGATGCGCTCGACGCCCGCCTGCAGCTCGTGCGTCGCGCCCAGCGCCCTCAGCCGGAAGGCCGCAGAGGCACGGGCATGCGTCGTGCTGCGCCTCTCGCTGGCGTGGTAGTCGTACAGGACGTAGTCACCGTTGCTGCAGAAGAACTCGAACGGCGCGCTGTTGCAGCCGAACGGCGTGGCCAGGTTGTCGTCGATGCGCGCCAGCGCATGCGACCAGCCGGCCTCCCAGCGGAGGCCATCGCCTTCAACGCCCTCGGCACCTTCGAAGCCCTCGACGCGCAGCATGCCGAGCACGCCCTCGTTCCTGACCGGCCGCGACCAGGGCTGCGCATTCAGGTTCACGCCTCGCAGCGAGAGCTCGGGTGGCGTGGTGCCGCCCAGCAACTGGAACCCGGGCACGACGGGCTGAGATCGGTGCTGCAAGGCGGCGTCCACGAACAGCCGCACCCGGTCGTTCGGCGCCGCATCGAGGGCCACGGCCAGGAACTGCCGGTGGCCATCCGCGGCCGGATACGGCGGGCGCGGCCGTGCGGCGGAGGCCGTCGCGTGCCAGGCCCAGCTCGGGCTCTCCTTGCCGCCCTGCACGGCCAACAGCATGCCTCCATGGTCGTCGGCTTCGTACCGGGCGCGCAGCGGCTCGCTCCCGCGAGGCGTGACCTGGTTGATGGAGCCGCCACCCCCGACCCACCCGCCACGGCTGCCGGCCACGCCCGCGGCGACCTGCAGCCTTGTCGTGCCCTCCAGCGGGAACTGCCACTCGCCCGGCACGACCATGCCGTTGACGCGAAAGGCGCTGCCCATGTCGAGCGTGAAGCCGCGGATGGTGAAGTTCTCGTAGTAGCCCACGGCCGCGAAGTTCTCGCCGACGGACGGCAGCGCGGCAAGCACCGCGGTCAGCGACGCATTCCCCGGGGCTTCCAGCGTTCGGGCCGACAGCTCGGTCAGCGCAATTTCGCCGTCAGCCTCCAGGCGCCCGGCCACCGGCAGCCCAGGCCAACGCTCGGCTCGAATCACCACGCGCTGGCCGGGCGCGGGCTCGGCCGCTTGCGCGGCGGCATGCGTGAACGCCAGGCTGCTCACGCAGGCGATGGCTCCCGCCAGCGCCGGCACCCAAGGCATCTGTCGCCACGTTCCGCAAGCGTCCTTCACTTCAGACTCCCGAGGACCTGCTCCACCCGCTGCTGGACGCTGCCCGACACCTCGATGAACGGCAGGCGGCGGCGCCGCAGCAGCTCCAGGCTCAGCGCATGCTGCGCATCCCGCCATGCCGCGCTGCGGCGGGTGCCATCCTGGACGAACGGGAAGTCGGGCCGACAGAGCACGGCCAGGTCGTAGCGCCGCCGGGACAAGGCGACGAGCCGCCGGGATGGCCGACCGTGGTCGAGCAGGGCGTAGGCCAGTGTCGCCAGCGGCGAGGTGTCGCAGACCAGGTACGGCGGCGTCGACTGCGCCGCCGCGACTTCGTGTGCCACCTGGGTCTCCGCCACGATCTGCAGCTCGCGCAGGTCGAGGTCTCGCCGCGCCTGTTCCCAATGGGTCCTGCCGTACTCGGGCACCAGGGCCGCGGCGAGTGCCTCGGCGAGCGCGTGGGCCAGGGTGGTCTTGCCGCTCGACTCGCCGCCGACGATGCAGATCCGCGGCACGAGGTCGGCGTGGACGAAGGGATCGACGCCGTGGCGCCACCGGGCCGGGGCCGCTCGCACGTCGGTGCCTCGCAAGGGCCAGGCGCTTCGGTGCAGGTCCACCAGCCGGTGGACGACGCCCGGGTGCCCGGGCTCCGCGGCGGCGAAGGCGCGGGTCAGGAAATCCGCCAGGCCATCGCCGTAGGCCTCGCTGGTGAAGACAGCGTCCACGCGGCTGCGCAGCAGTTGCAGGCACACCCAGGCGACGAAGGCTCGTTGTGCATCGTCCGGCGCATCGTTGGAAGGCATGCTGCGCGGCTCGACACCACGGATGCGGCACCAGCGTGCCAGGCCTTCCTCGTCGAAGACCACGGCGTGCACGCCGGGCGCCCGATGCCGCAGCCAGGCGAGACGGGAAGCCGCATCGCAGCGCGGCAGTTCCGGCCTGGAGTACGACAGCACGGTCACGCTTTCGCAGGCGGCCCGGGCGCGGTCGATCAGGAACTCGTGCCCGAAGTGCAGCGGGCTGAACTTGCCGATCACCAGCCCATGCCGGAAGAGAGCGTTCACGAGACGCCCTCGATGCCGCCCCGGCCCCGCGACAAGACGCGCCAGTGGGCCAGTGCGAATGCCGCGTTGACGAGATAGGCCGCATACAGCGCCGAGGTCAGGTACAGCTCGCGGCTGAAGAACAGGGGCACGGCAAGCAGGTTCACCAGCAGCCAGAACCACCAGGTCTGGATCTGCCGCCGCATCAGCAGCAACTGCGCGACGATGCTGAACGACAGCACCAGCGAATCGAGGAACGGCGCGTAGGCATCCGTCCATCGGTGCAGCAGCCAGCCGTAGGCCAGCGCGCCGCCGGCACCGCAGGCCGCGAAGCAGGTCACCGTCCCGCGGCCTGCGTGGCCGATCGGGCGCTCGGGCTGGCGCCGTGTCGCCCGCCACTGCCACCACCCGACGGCACTGGTGAGCACGAAGAAGCCCTGCAGCGTCATGTCGGCGTAGAGCTGGGTCTGCGCGAAGACGACGGCAAACAGCAGGCACCCGGCGATGCCGGTCCACCAGGTGTGCACGCTGTTGCGACCGGCCAGCACGATGGAGACCGTCATCGCGGCGTTCGCCAGGACCTCCAGCCAGATCATCACGGCCTCCCCGGTGCCCATGGTTGTTGGCAGAATGCCTATATCCTAGTCACTTGTTGGCGACTTGTCACTAAGCATGGCCCGGCCGCTTCATCCGCTCGTGTCCGCCGACGTGGCGCTCTTCAGCGTGCACGCTGATCGCCTGCAGGTGCTGCTGGTCCGACGCGACCAGGAGCCGGCCGCGGGCCAGTGGGCCCTGCCGGGCGCGATCCTCAAGCCGCAGGTCGACGAGCACCTGGAGGCCACGGCCCGCCGCGCCCTGCGCGAGAAGATCAGCGTCGACGTGCCGTACCTCGAGCAGCTGCGCACCTTCGCCGGCGCCGAGCGCGACCCGCGGGGATGGTCGCTGGCCGTGCTCCACTGTGCGCTGCTGCCCCGCGACCAGGTGCATGCCGTCGCGCGATCGGCGGTCGACGACGTGCGATGGTTCGACGCCGACTCGGCGCCCCGGTCCATGGCGTTCGACCACGGCCTGCAGCTGCGGACCGCGCGCTCGGCGCTGCGGCAGCGGGTGCAGCAGCATGCCCTGCCGCTGCACCTGATGCCCGAACACTTCACGCTGACCCAGCTTCAACGCGTGTGCGAGGCCATCCTCTCATCGGGTGCCGATCAGGCCATCCGGCTGGACAAGGGTGCGTTCCGCCGTCGCTTTGCCAAGAGTCCCGACATCGTGGAGGTGTCCGGCGCGTTCGAGCTGGGGGCACAGCGGCCGGCACAGCTGTTCCGGGTCGCCCCGGGCTTTCGGTTCTAGAGAGCGAGGGAGCGAGGGCTAGCCCTCGCCGCCGTAGTGGCGCAGTGCCAGCGCGCGCAGCCAGGCCTGCGCTTGGCGCGTGGCGCGCGTGGCGGGCCTGGCGCGCGGCACCGCCAGCACCACGCGGTTGCGGACCGCGGGCGCGTGGATGGCCGCCACGTGCAGCGGCTCCGCGTAGGTCCACAGCGCCAGCGCGCTGCGCGGCAGGACCGTGTGCGCGGTGCCGCGCGCCACCAGCGAGAGCACGGTCTGCACCGAGTCCACCTCCGCGACCACGCGCAGCGCCAGTCCGCGGGGGCGCGCGTGCCGCTCCAGCAGTTCGCGCAGTGCATTCGGGCCGGCGGGCATCACGAGCGCACGCTCCGCCACCTCGGCCAGGCGCAGCCGTGGCGGCAGCGGCTGCGGGCCCACCAGCACCAGGGGCTCGCGCGCCAGGGTCTCTTCCTGGATCTGCGGCGAGGCGGGCGGGTCGAACAGGATCGCCATGTCCAGGCGCCCGGCGAGCAGCCACTCGCGCAGCCGGATGCTCAACCCCTCGACCACGCTGGGCACGGCGGCGGGCAGCTCGGCGCGGAACTGCGCCACCCAGTCGGCCGCCAGCACCTGCGCCACGCGCGGCGGCAGGCCGATGGTCACGCGGCCCTGCGGGCTGGCCTGGCGGTCGCGCATCTCGGCGCGCGCGCGGTCGGCGGCCTCGAAGATGCCGCGCGCATGCGCCAGCAGCGAGCGCCCGGCCTCGGTGAGCTCGGCGCCGCGACCGTTGCGCACCAGCAGCGTCAGCCCCAGCTCCTGCTCCAGCAGCAGCACCTGCCGGCTGAGCGCGGGCTGCGACAGGTGCAGCGCCGCGGCCCCGCGGCTGAAGCTGCCGGCATCGGCCACGGCGGCGAAGTAGTGCAGGCGGGTGAGGTCCACGCCATGCATTCTGCCGATACCTGGTATCGGCCCCTTGCGGCGTGCGGCTGCGCAGAATGGCGCCAGCACGATGAACGAGCAGCCCGTCCTCACCTACGCCCCCGAGCCCTCGGCGCCCGCGCTCGCACTGCCGGCCGGCGCCTGCGACAGCCACGTGCATGTCTTCGGCCCCGCGGCGCGCTTCCCGTACGCGCCGGGCCGCAGCTTCACGCCGGTGGACGCGCCGAAGGAGACGCTCTTCGCGCTGCACCGCCGGCTGGGCATCGGGCGCTGCGTGATCGTGCAGTCGCTGGTGCACGGCTTCGACAATCGCGTCGTGGAAGACGCCATCGCCGCCGGCGGCGGGCGCTACCTGGGCGTGGCGCTGGTGCCGGTGGACGTGCCGGATGCCGAACTCGCGCGTCTGGCCGCGGCGGGCTTCCGCGGCGTGCGATTCAACTTCATGCGCCATCTCGGCAGCGCCGCCGACGTGAGCGCCATCGTGGCCCTGACCGAACGCCTGGCGCCGCATGGCCTGCACCTGCAGGTGCACTTCGCGCCGGAGCTCGTGCACGAGCTGGCCCGGCCGCTGGCGTGCAGCGCGGTGCCGGTGGTCATCGACCACATCGGCCGCGTCGACGCCACGCTGGGGCCCGAGCACCGCGACTTCCGCGCGCTGCACGCGCTGCTGGCCGACCCGCTGTTCCGCGTCAAGGTGAGCGGCATCGACCGCCTGGGCCCGGGCAGCGACTACGCGCCGGGCATCGCGCTGGCGCGCCGGCTCGTCGACGACTACCCCGGGCGTTGTCTCTGGGGCACCGACTGGCCGCACCCCAACCACCACCACGTGCCCGACGACGGCCGCCTGGTCGATGCGCTCGCCGCCATCGCGCCCGACCCCGCGCGCCGCGCGCAACTGCTGGTGCACAACCCGCAGGCCTTCTACCGATTCCCGGCATGAGCGAGCCCGACACCGCCTTCACGCCCCACCGCCGCCGCTTCGAAGGCAAGGTGGCCTTCGTCGGCGGCGCCGGCGCGGTGGGCCCGGGCTGGGGCAACGGCCGGGCCATCGCGGTGCGGCTGGCGGCCGAGGGCGCGCGCGTGTTCGCCTTCGACCGCGAACTCTCGCGCCTGGCCGAGACCGAGGCCCGCGCGCGCGAAGCCGGCGGCACGCTGCACGCCGCCGCCGGCGACGTGACCGACGGCGCGGCGGTGGCCGCGCTGGTGGCCGACTGCGTGGCACGCTTCGGCCGCATCGACGTGCTGGTCAACAACGTCGGCGGCTCCGCGAAGGGCGGGCCGGTGGAGATGAGCGAAGCCGTCTTCGACGAGCAGGTCGCGCACAACCTGAAGAGCGTGTTCCTCACCTGCAAGCACGTGCTGCCGCAGATGGTGGCGCAGGGCGGCGGCAGCATCGTCAACCTCTCGTCGACTTCGGGCCTGCGCTGGACCGGCTCGGCCCAGGTGGCCTACGCCGCCACCAAGGCCGGCGTGATCCAGCTTTCGCGCGTGCTGGCGGTGCAGTACGCAGGCCGCGGCGTGCGCGTGAACACCGTGGTGCCCGGGCAGCTGCACACGCCGATGGTCGAGGCGCGGCTGGCCGGCCCGCGCGCCGGCGGCGACGTGCAGGCGCTGCTGCAGCAGCGGCAGTCGCGCATCCCGCTGCCCTTCATGGGCGACGGGCGCGACACCGCGGCGGCGGTGCTGTTCCTCGCGTCCGACGAGGCGCGTTTCATCACCGGCACCGAGATCGTGGTCGACGGCGGCATGACCGCGCGTTGCGACTGAAGCGCCAGGAGAACTTCGCATGAGATCGAACCCCTTCCGCCGTGCCCTGCTGGGCGCGCTGCTGGCCACGGTCGCGGTCGCCGGTGCCGCGCAGGAGCGCAGCACGCGGCTCATCGTCGCCTTCCCGCCCGGCGGGCCGGTGGACTTCGTCGCACGCGCGCTCGCCGACACGCTGGCCAGGGAACTCGGGCAGCCGGTGATCGTCGAGAACAAGGCCGGCGCCAACGGCGCCATCGCCGCCGAAGCCGTGATCCGCGCCCAGCCCGACGGCCAGACGCTGTGGCTCACCAGCGTGGGCGCGGTGGCCATCAACCCGGCGCTGTACGAGAAGCTGGCCTACGACCCCGTGCGCGACCTCGCGCCGGTGAGCCTGGTGGTGCGCAACGTGGAGGTGCTCGTGGTGCCGCCCGATGCACCCTGGGCCAGCGGCGCCGACTTCGTGGCCGCCGCGCGCCAGGCCGCGGCCCGGCCGCTGACGCTGGCCTCCTCCGGCATCGGCAGCGTGCCGCACCTGGCGATGGAACTGCTGGCCGACGCGACGCAGACCCGGCTCGTGCACGTGCCCTACAAGGGCGCGGCGCCGGCCATCAACGACGTGATGGCCGGCCATGTGAACGGCTTCTTCGGCGACATCCCGGGGCTGATCGGCTTCATCAAGGGCGGCAAGCTCAAGCCCGTCGGCATTGCCGCGCCGAAGCGCCACCCGTTGCTGCCCGAGGTGAAGACCTTCGCGGAGATGGGCATCGCCGGCGTCGATTCGGACAACTGGTACGCCCTCTTCACCGGCCGCGCCGTGCCCGCGGCCACGATCGAGCGGCTGCAGCAGGCGGTGAAACGCACGCTCGAGACCGAGTCCGTGAAGCAGCGCCTCGCGGCCTCGGGCGCGGAGCCGGCGCCCTCCACGCCGGCCGAGCTGGCCACGCTGCTGAAGGCCGACAGCGCCAAGTGGGCCGGCGTGGTGCAGGCCAAGAAGATCCGCGCGGAATGAGCGCCGCACGATCGCATCGGAGGCGCTCGCTCCCCCTTGGGGGGACGGCCCGCAGGGCCAAGGGGGCTTCATGAACACCGCACGCATGGCGGCCGTGGTGCCGGGCACGCGGCCCGAGCTGGCCGGGCTGGAAGCGCGCATCGTCGCCGAGCGCGGCCGCATCTCGCCGCTGTACCAGGTGCTGCTGAACAGCCCGGCGCTGTGCACGGGCTGGGAGCAGATGCTCACGGCCGTACGCAACCGCAACAGCCTGCCGGCGGCGCTGCGCGAGCTGGTGATCCTGCGCGTGGCGGTGCTGAACCACGCGCCCTACGAGTTCGACGCGCACGTGCCGCACGCGCAGGCGGCCGGGCTGTCCGAGGCCGCCATCGCCGCCGTGCGCGACGGGCCCCTCGGCAGCGGCTTCACGCCCGAGCAGCGCCTGGTGCTGGCCTACACCGACGCGATGACGCGCGACATCGAGGTGCCCGATCCGCTCTTCGCTCAGCTGCGGGCGCACTTCGACGACCAGCGCCTGCTGGACCTCACCGGCACCGTGGCGGCCTACAACATGGTCTCGCGCCTGCTGGTGGCGCTGCGCATCGGGCATTGAGATGCGCCTGCCGGCCGATACACCGCGCTGGACCCTGCTGCAGGCGCACGCGCCCGAGGGTGACGCACCGGCCCTGGCCGCCGCGCTGCGTGCACTCGGCGTCGAACAGGGGGCGCCGCTGCGGCGTGCGGCGCTGCGCACCGCCCGCACGGGCGGCCCGGGCGCAGGCGACGCCTGTGGCCTGCTCTACGCCTACTTCGCCGGCGCGCTCGACCCCGCGGCTACCGCGCGCGCGCTGCCCGCGCTGCGTGAGGCCCGCGTCTCGCCGCTGCAACCGGCCTTCGAGGCCGCTGGCGCCGCCGCCGGCGAGGCGCCGCTGCACCACTACGTCGTCGAGACCGACCCCGAGGCCGGCTGGCACGACGAGATCCTGCGCTGGTACGACGAGGAACACATGCCCGGGCTGGCCGCCGTGCCGGGCTGCGTGCATGCACTGCGCGCGCTCAACCTGGGTGCCGGGCCGCGCTCGCTGGCCGCCTACGACTTGGTGCACGAAGGCGTGCTGGGCTCGCCGCCCTGGCTGGCCGTGCGCGGCACCGCGTGGAGCGACCGTGCGCGGCCGCACTTCACGAACACACGGCGCACGATGTTCGAGGTGATCGCGTGAACCGCCGCTCCTGGCTGCGCCGGAGCGCCACGCTGGCCGGTACGCTGGCCATGCCTGCGCTGCACGCCGCCGAAGCGCCCTGGCCCCTGCCCGGCAAGGCGCTGCGCTTCGTCGTGCCTTTCGTGCCCGGCGGCACCTCGGACATCGTCGCCCGCTCGGTGGGCAACGAGATCGCGCGCCAGCTCGGCATCGCGGTGCTGATCGACAACCGCGCCGGCGGCGGCGGCGTGCCGGCGATGCTGGACGTGGCGCGCGCCGCGCCCGACGGCCACACGGTGATCCTGGGTCACGTCGGCTCGCTCGCCGTCAATCCGCTGATCTACCCGAACTCGGGCTACGACGTGAACCGCGACTTCGTGCCCGTCACGCTGCTGGCCAAGGTGCCCAGCCTGTTCGTCGTGCACCCGGACTTGCCGACGCGCACGCTGGCCGAGTTCGTCGCCCATGCGAAGCGGAACCCGGGGCGGCTGAACTACGCGTCGGCCGGCAACGCGAGCGCGGGCCACCTCGCGATGGAGTACCTGAAGATGACGACCGGCATCTTCCTGACCCACATCCCTTACCGCGGCACCGGCCCGGCGCTCACCGACCTGCTGGCCGGCCGCGTGGAGGCCTTCTCGGCCGGCACGCCGGCGCTGCTGCCGCACATCCGCAGCGGCCGCCTGCGCGCCATCGCCACCGGCACGCCGCGCCGCCTGCCCTCGCTGCCCGACTTGCCCACGGTGGCCGAAAGCGGCTACCCGGGCTTCGAGTCGGTTCAGTGGTACGGCATGCAGGCCCCGGGCCGCACGCCGCCGGCCGTGGTGCAGGCGCTGCAGGAGGCCTGTGCGCTGGCGCTGAAGGCGCAGGCGCTGGCCGAGCGCTACGCGAGCGAAGACGCGGTGCCTGGCGGCGGGCCCTCGGCCGACTACGCCGCCTTCATCGCACAGCAGCAGCGGCTGTGGAAAGGCGTGGTGCAGCGCGCAGGCATTCGTGCCGATTGAAGCTGAGTCTGCAGCTCCCGGCGACGACGCGAGAGTGACCGGGCCGGACGAGCGGGACCTCCGACGGGCCGAAGGCCGACGGAACGTGCGCGCCCGAGGCATCGATCCGCGAGGCGCGCTTCGACAGCGGCAGCGGCAGCGGCGTGCGCCGCCCGAAGCGCACACAATGGCCCGATGAAGAAGCCTCTCCTCGGGTGCCTGCTGGTCGCCGCCGCCGCGACGGCCCAGGCCCAGCGCATCGGCGAAGTCGACACCGTCTTCAAGTTCATCGGCCCCGACCACAAGATCGTCGTCGACGCCTACGACGACCCCGACGTGGCCGGCGTCACCTGCTACGTGTCGCGCGCGAAGACCGGCGGCATCAAGGGCGGGCTCGGGCTGGCCGAGGACAAGGCCGAGGCTTCGATCGCCTGCCGGCAGACCGGCCCGATCTCGTTCCCCAAGCCGCTCAAGCGGCAGGACGAGATGTTCAGCGAGCGCATCTCGCTGGTCTTCAAGCGCCTGCGCGTCGTGCGCATGGTCGACGCGGGCCGCAACACGCTCGTGTACCTGACGTACTCCGACCGCGTCATCGAGGGCTCGCCGCAGAACAGCGTCACGGCCGTGCCGGTGGACCGAGGCACGCCGATTCCCGTGCGCTGAAGGCGCAGCCCGGCCCTTGGCTAGAGTCAGGTCAGCGTCTCGCGCCTCGCGCCTCGGATACGCCGGCCCATGAACTTCGCCCACACCAAGATCCAGCCGCCGCGCCCGCGCGGCGGACGCCTGCTGAGCCGGCCCCGGCTCGACGACGCCCTGGCGCAGGCCCTGGCCGGCCAGCGCCTGGTGCTGGTCAGCGCCCCGGCGGGCTACGGCAAGAGCGCATTGATGGCGCGCCAGTTGGAACATTGGCCGGCCGGGCAGGCGCTGGCCTGGGTGGCGATGGACGCCGGCGACGACCTGGCGCGCCTGCTCGAATGCCTGGTGGCAGCGCTGGAGCCGCTGGACCTGCCGTGGCGTGCGGCGCCCGAGGCACTGATGGCGGCCTGCGGCGACGACGCCGGCCGCAAGCGCTTCGTGGCCGAGATGCTGAACGCGCTGGAGTCCTGCGGCGTGCCGCACGGCGTGATCGCCATCGACGACCTGCACCGCGTCGACGATCCAGCCTGCTGGACCTTCCTGGAGCGCCTGATCGACCGCCTGGGCCCACGCTGGACCGTCGCCCTGCTGACCCGGCACGACCCGCCGCTGCCGCTGGCGCGCTGGCGCGCCGCGGGCGATGTGAGCGAGTTCCGCGCCGAGATGCTGCGCTGGACGGCCGACGAGTTGTCGCAGTGGCTGGCGGCCGCGGGCGTGCCGCCGCAGCGCCTGGCCACGCTGCTGGAGCGCACCGACGGCTGGGCTGCCGGCGTGCAGCTGGCGCTGCGCTCGGGCCAGGGCGGCACGGTGGCCACCGAGCGTGCCTTCCACGAGTTCCTGAGCGCCGAAGTGATAGACACGCTGGAGCCCGGGTTGCGCGACTTCCTGCTGCACGTCTCGGTGCTGCCCGAGCTGACCGCGGCGCGCGCGGCCGCCGTCAGCGGGCGGCCCGACGCGGCGCAGCTGCTGGACCGCATCGAGCAGCTGGACCTGTTCGTCACCGCGCTCGACGCACCGGAGCTGACGCTCAAATTACACGACCTGCTGCGCGAGGCCTTGCAGCAGCGCCTGCGCGTCGAGCGTCCGGCGCTGTTGCCCGAGGTGCTGCGGCGCGCCGCCGCCGGCGAGCCCGATGCGCTGCGCCGCATCGGCTGGCTGCTGGCCACCGGCGAGGCCGCGGACGCCGCCGCGGCGTCCGGCGTGCTGCTGGAGGCCACGCCGCGGTGGATCACCGCCGGCGCCATGGCCAGCGTGCGCCAGGTGCTGGCGCAGTTCGACCCCGCGCTGCGCGAGCGCCTGCCGGCCTGGCAGCTCTCGCAGTGCCTGCTGGCCTGGGCCTCGGGCGAGTTCACGCCGATGGACACCGCCGCCGAGCGTGCCGAGGCCCTGGCCCTCGAAGCAGGCGACACCGAACTGGCGGCGCTGGCCCGCGCCTACCGGGCCATCGCACTGAATTTCCGCAGCCGTCGCGGCCTGCGCGAACTGGGCGTCGACCGCCTGCAGTCGCAATCGCCCACGCCGCAGGTGCTGGCCGGCGTGGCGCTGGCCTGGGCCGACATCGACGAAGGCCGCTTCGAGCAGGCGCGGGAGCACTACGCGCGCACGCTGCGGCACCTGGAGCGCAGCGACGAGCCGCACCTGTGGTACCAGGGCCACCTGGGCACGGTGGGCGTGCACATCCCCGGCATGGGCACGCTGACCGAGCGCTGGATCGAAGGCGCGCTGCGCGCCTGTGGCGACCAGCCGCTGGCCCTGCGCACGATGGCCACGTTGACCCAGGGCTGGCACCAGGTGCTGGTGCGCGGCGACTTGGCGGCGGCGCGCCGTTCGCTGGCCGCCACGCGCGCCGAGCTGCGCTGGCAGGGCGAGACCGGCGGCCTGCAGGCATGGACCTCGGTCCTCGAACTGCAGATCGAGGCGGCCGCCGGCGATGCCGCGGCGACGCGGCGCTGCGCCGAACAGCTGCAGCAGGGCCCCGCGATGTGGCAGGGGCACCGCGCGCGCTGGATCCTGGCGCAGTTCATCGCCGGCTGCGCCGCGGCCACCGGCGATGCGGCGCTGCTGGACGAGCAGCTGCAGGTGCTCGGATCGACCTCGAACGAGGAGGCGATGCCCGGCCTGGGTGACCTGGTGCTGGACATCGCTCAGGGCCAGGCCGCGTGGATGCGCGGTGAACTCGACACCGCCGCGATGCTCTGGCGGCGCGTGCTGGCCGATCCGGTGGGCTCCGTGCGCTCGCGCCTGGACGTGCCCGTGCGCCTGTTCCTGTGCGCGGCTGAACTGCGCGCGGGGCGGACGCCGGCCGCCGCGGCCGCGCTGGCGGGGCTGCAGCAGCGCTCGCGGCTGGGCGCGGCCGGCTCGATGCTCTTCGCGCGGCCGGCTTCGCCCTGGGTGCTGGGCCAGGACTGGTCGGGTCTGCTCGACGCGCCCGATCGCGAAGAGCTGCAGGCCTGGGCGCAGCGGCTGCGGGCCGGGGCTGCCGGGGTGCAGCCGGTCGAGCCCGTCGAGCCGGTCGCGGCAAGCCTGGCGCCGGCGGCACCGGCGGGCGAGGACCGCGCGGGCTCGATCTCAGCCCATGCGCTGAGCACGCGCGAGTCGGAGGTGCTGGAGCTGATCGCCGCGGGCGAGAGCAACAAGATCATCGCCCGCGCGCTCGACCTCAGCCCTCACACCGTCAAGCGCCATGTCGCCAACATCCTCGACAAGCTGGCACTCGACTCGCGCGGGCAGGCAGCCGCGTGGCTGCGCGCTCGGCGTTGAGCGGCGCAGGGCGCGCGTTTCAAGGGCCGGTCATGCCGGCCGCAGCCTGACGATGCGGTGGTGCCTCCAAGCCCGCAAGGAGCACACCCTCGAAGCACGACTCGGCAGCCATGCGCTGGAGCGTGAGGTCGCAAAGAGACTCGATGTTCGGGTGGGTTGCTGTCGCGCTACTTCCTGGTCGTCGAAAACTCGATGGTCTTCAAAACATCGAATGCAAACTGAGAGAACTCGCCGCCGGAGACCCGTTCGCCGCCCTTGCTTGGACATCGAGCGGCGACCTCCCACATCGCTGCGCCAGGCCCTCGAGGGTTTCGCTGCGCGAACAGGAATTCGCGGCGGACGGCAACGACCTCCCGGCTCGCCAGTTCGTAGATCAGCAGTTCTCCACCGGCGATGCCGTGAGCGCGGTCGTCTGCACGACGGATGCCGCGCCATGTGTAGCCATACTTCGCGGACGGCGCGTCGATGCCCATGACCTGCATGGGAGTCTTCGTCCGGTAGATCCACGACAACTTGCCATCCGGATAACGCGTCTGCTCCTGCTCGAATCCGAAGATGCGTACATAGGGCTGATGGATGGACGCCTGCCAGCCGACGTCTCGTCCCGGCTGCTCCACGAAGCGGTAGTTGTAGAGCGGTGGCTGGACGAACATGAGGCCGTTGTCGTGCACGTTGTCCGAGCGGGTGAGAAACGTGCGTTGAATCCAGGGCATCTCCGGGCCGTAGGGGTCGGCCATCGCGTCCGACGTTGGTGGCCCTTGCGGCCGGGCGAAGTACAGGCCTTCCACGTCAGCGACCGTGCGGACCACCCATTGGCCGGCTTCCGTGTCGCACAGGTGCAGGAAGTACTGGCCTGACACGCTCGGCGTACCCGGCACCAGCGACTTGAGCCGCGCAGACCAGAAGTTGAACGCTTGCGTCATCGGCACCGGGCTTGGCAGCCGCAGGCTGTGCGCCACTTTCGCTTCGGGCGAGTCCAGCCACTGGATGGGAACGGGCTCCGGCTGCCCCTCCACGTTGACGAACTTCGTCCACCGGACGGGTTGATAGGGATCGGCCATTGCACGACCGGCGAGCGAAAGCTGCGCTGCGAGGCCAACGGCGACTGCGGCATTCATCCATGCGCTGAGCGGGTTCAAGCAACGCTCCTTCGCACCGTCCTGCAGCGCCTCCTGCGCGGGGCTTTGCAGGAAGTCGATTACTCGGCGCCGACCCCCAGGGAGTCCTGCTCAGCGGCTCGTGACCATGCGAAGGCCGAGGCCGACAAACACCGCGCCCGCCATGCGATCCAGCCAGACGCTTGCGTGGGGACGCCGAGTGAGCCACGCACCGATGGATCCGGCGAAGTACGCCAGTGCCGCGAACAGCACGCCGGCCTGGACGGCGAAGACGACGCCGAGGATGCCGAGTTGCAGGCCGATGCCGCCTTGCTCCGGCACGACGAACTGCGGCAAGAACGAGAGGAAGAACAGCACCACCTTCGGGTTGATGGCGTTCGCCAACATGCCCTTGAAAAACAGCTCGCGTGCCGGCGCCTGTCCCGATTCGACATCCGAGACCTTCGCACCCTGGCCTGCGCTGCGCAAGGCATTCACGCCGAGCCAGACCAGGTAGCCGCCACCGATCCACTTCAAGGCCGAGAAGGCAAGGGGCGACGCCGCCACGAGGGCACTGACGCCGAGCACGGCCAGCAGCGTGTGGCTCAGGCACCCGACAGCGCAGCCCAGCCCGAAGGCCATGCCCTGGCGGCGGCCTTTGGACATGCCCATGCCCAGCACCATGAGGTTGTCGGGCCCTGGGGTGGCCGTGATCAGGAGAGCTGCCATCGTGAAGGCAAGAAGCTGGGCGCCATTGACCATCGGTCGATGATAGGTCCGTGCTCCCAGCTCGGTGCGGCGACCCGAGGGAAGCCCAAACCGCCGCACGCCGTCGCAGCAAGGCCGCTCCCTGCGACCACTCGATCGCCGGCGAGCGCCACTGGCGCAACCGCGCCATGCTCACCCCACGCCCTTGAACTCCGCCCCGCTCAGCTTCAGCCGCTTCATCTTGTCGTACAGCGTCTGCTTGGCCACCCCCATCGCCTTGGCGCTCGCCGCCACGTCGCCGCCATGCCGGCGCAGTGCGTCGGCGATGAGCGAACGCTCGAACTGATCGACCTGCTCGCTCAGCAGCACCGGCCCTTCGGCGCCTGAAGCCGAACCCGCGCCGCCGCCCGGCAGCAGCCGTGCGCCCGGCAGCGCCAGCGCGTAGCGCGTAGCCACGTTGGAGAGTTCGCGCAGGTTGCCCGGCCAGTCGTGCGCCATCAGTTCGGCGTGCTGCGCGGGGGTGAGCGCCGGCGGCTCGCGGCCGAAGCGCGTGGCGGCCTGCAGCGCGAAATGCTCGAACAGCAGGCCGATGTCCTCGCGCCGCTCGCGCAGCGGCGGGATCTCGACGAAGGCCACGCCGATGCGGTAGTAGAAGTCGGCGCGGAAGCGGCCTTCGTCGCTGAGCTTCTTCAGGTCCTCCTTGCTCGCGGCCACCACGCGGCAGTCCACCGGCACGGCGCGGTTGGAGCCCAGGCGCTCCACCACGCGCTCCTGCAGCACGCGCAGCAGCTTCACCTGCACCGGCAGCGGCATGCTCTCCACCTCGTCGAGGAAGAGCGTGCCGCCGTTGGCGGCCTCGAGCTTGCCGGGGCGGGGCTTCTGCGCGCCGGTGAAGGCGCCGGCCTCGTGGCCGAAGAGTTCGTTCTCCACCAGCGTGTCGGGCAGGCCGCCGCAGTTGATGGGCACGAAGGGACCGGCCGCGCGCGGGCTGAAGTCGTGCAGGCAGCGCGCCACCAGTTCCTTGCCGGTGCCGGTCTCGCCGTAGACCAGCACGTCGGCGGTGGTGGCGGCCAGCGCGAGCACAGTGCGGCGCAACTGCTCCATCGCGGCCGAGCGGCCCAGCATCAGCGTCTCGATGCTGCGTGCGCCCGCCAGGCGCCGGTCCAGCGCGCGCACCTTCAGCACCAGCCGGCGCTTCTCGGCCGCGCGCTGCACGACGGCCACGATGCGCTCCGACGAGGCCGGCTTCTCGATGAAGTCGTAGGCGCCATCGTGGATGGCCTTCACGGCCATCGCGATGTCGCCGTGGCCCGTCATCAGGATCATCGGCAGGTCCGGGTCCACCGCATGCACCTCGGGCAGCCATTGCGTGGCGTGCATGCCGGGCAGCATCACGTCGCACAGCAGCACCAGCGGCGCGCCGGGGCGCACGTGTCTGCGCGCGGCCTCCACGCTCTCGAAGGCCATCACGGAGAAGCCCGCCAGCTCCAGTGCCTGCGCGGTGCCGTGGCGCACGTCCTCGTCGTCCTCGACGAGCACGACGGATATCTCTTCAGCTTCGTGGGGCAGTGGCATGGGTTTCGGCAGGAGGGGCGTTCTCGGCCGCGGCCTCGCAGGCCGGCAGCTCGATGCGGAAGGTGGCGCCGCCACCGTTGCGCGCCTGGGCGGTGAGCGTGCCGCCGAAGGCGCCGACGATGCGGCGCGAGATCATCAGCCCCAGGCCCAGCCCGGCGCCGGGCGGCTTGCTGGTGGCGAAGGGTTCGAACAGGTGCGGCGCGATCTCCGGCGCGATGCCGCCGCCGGTGTCGCTGACGGTGACGATCACGCTCGCGCCTTCGCGCCGCGCCGCGAGCTGGATGCGCCGTTCGCTGGCGCGTGCGGTGGCGTCCACCGCGTTGGCCAGCAGGTTCACCAGCACCTGCTCCAGCAGCGTGGGGTCGGCCAGCACCCAGGGCGTGGCGGCGGGCAGTTCGGCCTCGAAGGCCACGCCGTTGCGGCGCATGCGGTCGGCCAGCAGCGCCTGCGCGTTGGCCACCGCGGCGGCCAGCGGCGTGGGCACGGCGTGTTCGCCGGGCTTGTGCGCGAAGCTCTTCAGCCGCCGCGTCAGCTCACCCAGCCGGCCCACCATCTGCGAGATGCGCACGAGGTTGCCGCGCGTGTCGTCCAGGCGCTGCTTGTCCATCAGCACCACGGCGTTGTCCGAGAGCGTGCGCAGCGCCGCAAGCGGCTGGTTGAGCTCGTGCGCCAGGCCGGCGGAGATCTGCCCCAGCACCGCCAGCTTGGCGGCGTGCACCAGCTCCTGCTGCGTCTCGCGCAGGCTGGCCTCGGCGGCCTTGCGCTGCTCGACCTCGGCGCCCAGCGTCGCGTTGGCCTCGCGCAGCTGCTGCGTGCGCTCGGCCACGCGGGCCTCCAGCGTGTCGTTGGCCTGCTTCAGCGCCTCCTGCGCGGCCAGCTTCTGCATCGCCGCGCGGCGGCTCAGCCAGCCGGCCGTGGCCAGCAGGAAGGCCACGGCGGCGGCCAGCGCGGCGATCCAGGCCGCGTTGCGCGCCGCGGCCTGCACCGGCGCCATCGGGTCCAGCGCACGCATTTGCCAGCGCAGGCCGGGCAGCTCGCGCGTGGTGACGAGGTGCTCGCGGCCGTCGACCATCACGCGCGCCGAACTGCCCGGCCCCGGCTCGATTTCGCGCCAGGGCAAGAGCGGCGGGTCGGGGTCGTAGGACTTCTCGCGCTCGACGGCGGCGCGCTGTGCCGCCGTGAGCGGCTGCAGCGCGCGGAAGACCCAGGCGCGCTGCGTGGCCAGCAGCAGCACGCCGCGCTCGTCGGCGATCAGCAGTTCGCCCGGGCTGCCCGCCCAGTTGCGCAGCGCCGGCTCCAGGTCCACCTTGACGGTGGCCACGCCCAGCGTGCGCGCGCCGGGGCCCTGCAGCGCGTACGAAAGGAAGTAGCCAGCGCGCCCGCTCGTGGCGCCGATGCCGAAGAAGCGGCCGCGGCCCTGCTGCAGCGCCTGCGTCATGTAGGGCCGGTAGGCGTAGTTGTGGCCGACCGGGGTGGCGGGCTGGTCCCAGTCGGCCGCGGCCAGCGCGGTGCCGCCGGGGTCCAGCACGAAGACCATGTCGGCACCGGCCACCGCGTTGATGCGGTTCAGCGCCAGGTTGGCCTGCTCGCGCAATGCCGCGTCGGCGGGCCTGGCCAGCAGGTTGGTGACGGCCGGCGTGGTCTCCAGCAGCGCGGGCAGGTACTCGAAGCGCGAGACCAGGCCGCCGAGTTCGGCCGCCACCGTCTCCAGGCGGCGCTGCGAGGCCTCGTGCAGCGCGTTCATGCCCTTGTTCAGCGCCACCCCATGGGCCAGCCACGCGGCAGCCAGCGCCACCGCCAGCATGGCGGCGGCGGCCAGCGCGCCGGCACGGCCCAGCCGCCACCAGCGCGGGCGGAGCGCGGCCGCAGACGGGGGCGGGAGCGGGGCTGGCGCTTGCATGCTCCAGTCTGGCACGCAGGCGGTCGCCGGACCTTGACCCAATCGGTATCGGCCCCAGGGGCGGGCGCCGGCTATGCACGCCTGTTCTTAAGTGTTTGCGGCAGCGGGCGGATGCGGCCCGCGCTGCCAGCATCGCGGGCGAATTCCGAGCTTTCCAGGAGACGTGATGCCCACCCTTGCCCTGAAGGTCAACGGCAGCGACGTGACGCGCGACGTGGCGCCGAGCACGCTGCTGATCGAGCTGCTGCGCCAGCAGTTGCTGCTCACCGGCACCCACGCCGGCTGCGACACCGGCCAGTGCGGCGCCTGCACCGTGCACGTGGACGGCCAGGCGGTGAAGGCCTGCTCGGTGCTCGCGCACCAGGCCGCGGGCCGCGAGGTGACGACGATCGAGGGCATCGCCGGCGCCGATGGCGGCCTGCACCCGATGCAGGCGGCCTTCAACCAGTGCCACGGCCTGCAGTGCGGCTTCTGCACCCCGGGCATGGTGATGAGCGCGATCGACCTGGTGAAGAACCACGCCCACGCCACCGAAGCGCAGATCCGCGAGGGCCTGGAGGGCAACCTGTGCCGCTGCACCGGCTACCAGAACATCGTGCGCGCGGTCGAGGTCGGCGCCAAGGCCATGGCCTGAAGGAGACACGAACATGAACGCCCGACAAGGATTCATCGGCCAGAGCGTGATGCGGCGCGAGGACGCGCGCTTCCTCACCGGCCGCGGCCAGTACACCGACGACATCGTCCTGCCCGGCCAGACCTACGGCTACTTCCTGCGCAGCCCGCACGCGCACGCGAAGCTCGTGAAGGTGGACACCACCGCCGCCGCGAAGGCGAGCGGCGTGCTGGGCGTCTACACCGGCGAGCACTTCAAGGACGTGGGCGGCCTGCCCTGCGGCTGGCTGATCAACAACATCGACGGCACGCCGATGAAGGAGCCCAAGCACCCGGTGCTGGCCCACGGGAAAGTCCGCTACGTGGGCGACCGCGTCGCGCTGGTCGTCGCCGAGACGCTGGAGCAGGCCCGCGCCGCGGCGCAGCTGATCGAGGTCGACTACGAGGTGCTGCCCGCCGTCATCGACACCGCTGCCGTCACCGCCACCGGCGCCGCGGTGCACGACGAGGCGCCGGACAACCGCTGCTACCAGTGGCGCATCGGCGATGCCGAAGGCGTCGAGGCCGCGATGAAGGGCGCGGCGCACGTCACGAAGCTCACGTTCCGGAACAACCGCCTGGTGCCCAACGCGATCGAGCCGCGTGCGGCGAACGCCTCGTACACGGCGCACGACGACAGCTACACGCTGTACGTGGCGAACCAGAACCCGCACGTCGAGCGCCTGCTGATGTGCGCCTTCGTGCTGGGCATCCCCGAGCACAAGATGCGCGTGGTGGCGCCCGACGTGGGCGGTGGCTTCGGCAGCAAGATATTCCTGTACGGCGAGGAGACGGCGCTGGTGTGGGCCAGCAAGCAGCTGCGGCGGCCGATCAAGTGGACGGCCGAGCGCAGCGAAGCGTTTCTCTCGGACGCGCATGGCCGCGACCACCTCACCACCGCGCAACTCGCGATGGACAAGGACGGCAGGTTCCTCGCGCTGAAGGTCGACACCAAGGCCAACCTGGGCGCCTACCTGAGCACCTTCTCGAGCTGCGTGCCGACCATCCTCTACGCCACGCTGCTGGCGGGGCAGTACGCCACGCCGAAGATCGTCTGCACGGTCGACGCGGTGTTCACCAACACCGCGCCGGTGGACGCCTACCGCGGCGCCGGCCGGCCCGAGGCCACGTTCACGGTCGAGCGCATCGTCGAGACCGCCGCGCGCGAGCTGGGGGTGGACCCGGCCGAGCTGCGCCGCAAGAACTTCATCCGCAGCTTCCCCTACGCCACGCCGGTGGGCCTGACCTACGACACCGGCGACTACGAAGCCACGCTGAACCGCGTGATCGAGCTGGCCGACGTGGCCGGGTTCGAGAGCCGCAAGAAGGCGAGCGAAGCGAAGGGCATGAAGCGCGGCCTGGGCTACAGCTGCTACATCGAGGCCTGCGGCATCGCGCCTTCGGCGGTGGCGGGCGCTCTGGGCGCGCGTGCCGGCCTGTTCGAAGCCGGCGAAGTGCGCGTGCACCCGACCGGAAAGGTCACCGTCTTCACCGGCAGCCACAGCCACGGCCAGGGCCACGAGACCACTTTCGCGCAGGTGGTGGCCGAAAAGCTCGGCATCCCGCTGGACGACGTCGACATCCAGCACGGCGACACCGGCAAGATCCTCTTCGGCATGGGCACCTACGGCAGCCGCTCTCTCGCGGTGGGCGGCACGGCGATCGTGAAGGCGCTCGACAAGGTCATCGCCAAGGGCAGGAAGATCGCCGCGCACCTGATGGAAGCGGCCGACAGCGACGTCGTCTTCGAGAACGGCGCCTTCAAGGTGGCCGGCACCGACAAGAGCGTGCCGTTTGCTCAGGTGAGCCTCACCGCCTACGTGCCGCACAACTTCCCGCACGACAAGCTCGAGCCCGGCCTGAACGAGAACGCGTTCTACGACCCGAGCAACTTCACCTACCCCGCGGGCAGCTACGTCTGCGAGGTGGAAGTGGACCCGGCGACGGGCGTGGTGCGCGTGGACCGTTTCACCGCGGTGGACGACTTCGGGAACGTCATCAACCCGATGATCGTCGAGGGCCAGGTGCACGGAGGAATTGCTCAGGGACTGGGGCAGGCGCTGCGCGAGAACTGCGTCTACGACCCCGACAGCGGCCAGCTGCTCACCGGCAGCTACATGGACTACGCGATGCCGCGCGCGGACGACTTCCCCACCTTCACGGTGGAAACGGCCAAGGGCACGCCCTGCACGCACAACCCGCTGGGCGTGAAGGGCTGCGGCGAGGCCGGCGCCATCGGCAGCCCGCCGGCGCTGATCAACGCCGTGTGCCACGCCTTGGCCCTGAAGGAGGTGCCGATGCCCGCTTCGCCGCACAATGTGTGGAAGGCGATCCACGGCATCAACTGAACCGGAAGCAGGAACCGAACCCATGCAAGCATTCGTTTTCGAGAAGCCGGCCACGCTGGCCGCTGCCGCCCAGGCCGTCGCCCGCGAGGACGCGCGCTACATCGCCGGCGGGCAGACGCTGCTGCAGTCGATGAAGCTCGGGCTCATCGCGCCTTCGGCGGTGGTCGATCTTTCCGGCCTGGCCGAACTGAAGGGCATCAAGCTCGACGGCGGCCAGCTGGTCATCGGCGCCGGCACCACGCATGCCGCGGTGGCGGCCTCGGCCGAGGTGGGCAAGGCCATTCCCGCGCTGGCGGACCTGGCCGGCCACATCGGCGACCGCCAGGTGCGCAACCGCGGCACCCTCGGCGGCAGCCTGGCCAACAACGACCCGGCCGCCTGCTACCCGGCCGCCGTGCTCGCGCTGGGCGCCACGGTGCACACGAACCAGCGCCAGATCGCGGCCGACGACTTCTTCCTCGGCGTCTACACGACGGCGCTGAACGAAGGCGAGATCATCACCGCGGTGAGCTTCCCCATCCCCGAGAAAGCCGGCTGGCAGAAGTTCAAGCAACCGGCCAGCCGCTTCTCGATCGTCGGTGTCTTCGTCGCCAAGGGCCCGGCCGGCGTGCGCGTGGCCGTCACCGGCGCGGGTGCGGCGGGCGTGTTCCGCGCCACCGGGCTGGAGCAGAAGCTGGCCGCGAACTGGAGCGCCGCGGCGCTCACCGGCGCCACCGTGCCGGCCGACGAGCTGAACAGCGACCTGCATGCGTCGGCCGCCTACCGCGCAGCGCTGATCCCGGTGCTGGCGGCACGCGCGCTGGGCTGAAGCCGGGAGAAGGCGAAAAAAGGGGTCGGGAGGCCCCTCAGTTTCGCGGCCGGGCGGCCGAAAAAGCGGGGAGTGAGCGGGCTCGGGCCGGCTGCCGTCGAGGCGGCCCGTGATTCGGTGCCGCAAGGGCCTCGCTCCGGAGACACCCCGCCTGCCCATGAACGACACCTCCCTGCCCTCGCCGGCCCTGGCCGAGGGCGGCCGCGCCCGCCGCCGCGACCTGATCGAGTTCTTCCGCCACCACGGCCTGTGGGCCCCCGGCGTGCGCCTGTTCCGGCGCGTCGATTTCAAGGCCAAGGCGAGCTTCATCTCGGCCGTGTTCGCGGTGCCGATCGCGCTCTTGGCCTGGCAGTTCTACCAGCACGGCCAGCAGCTGCGCGACAGCACGCTGCGCGAGTCCGCCGGCGTCGAGGCGCTGCACCGCGCCGACACGCTGCAGGCCGCGCTGCGCGAGGAGCGCCTGGCGCTGGCCGCCGGCACACGCAAGACGCCGGAGCTGAAGACCGCCGAGGCCGAGCTGGCGCGCATCCGCCCCGACGCCGAACGGCTGCAGCTTTCCGCCGGCCTGAAGGCGCTGGACGAGGCCTTCGTGGCGATGAAGGCCCCCGGCGCCGACAGCCAGGCGCTGCAGGCCACCATCGACGCCACGGCCAAGCTGGGCCGCGACATCGCCGATGCCTCCGGCCTCGCGCGCGACCCGGACGTCGACGCCTACTACCTGCAGGCGGTGGTGCACGAGGTGGTGCCGGAGGTCGTCGAGTCGCTGTCGCATGCGCAGGCCATCGCGGTGCAGCACCAGGCCGCGGGCAGCGTGCCCGAAGGCGCCAGCGCGCACCAGCTGTTCGCGATGACCTACTGGGCCGCCAGGCACCTGATGCACGTGGAGGCCATGCTCGAGCGCGCCGGCACGGTGAACCCGGCGGTCCCGGCCCGCGTGCACGTGAAGGAGCCGATGGAGAAGGTCTGGGCCTTCGCCAGCGGCGCCAACGCGGCCTGGTTCGGCGACAAGTTCGTCGGCAGCACGCCGGAGATGGCAGCGGCCTCGCAGCAGGCGATGGCCGGCATGCGCACGCTGCGCGATGAAGCGCGCGCGCTGCTGCAGGACCAGCTGCAGGCCCGCGTGCAGCGCATCGACCGCCAGCGCTACGCGGTGGCCGCGGTGCTGGTGGCGGCGCTGGGGCTGGCCTCCTACCTCTTCTATGCCTTCTTCCTCGTCATCAGCGGCGGCCTGGGCGAGGTGCGCCGCCACCTGGTGGCGATGACCGACGGCGACCTCACGACCACGCCGCGCCCCTGGGGCCGCGACGAGGCGGCCGAGCTGATGGACACGCTGGCGCGCATGCAGGCCTCGCTGCGCGACATCGTCCAGGGCGTGCGCGGCGCGTCGGTGTCGATCATCGACGCCAGCGGCGAGATCGCCACGGCCTCCGGCGATCTCTCGGCGCGCACCGAGCAGACGGCCGCGAGCCTGGAGGAAAGCGCCTCGTCGATGGAGCAGATGTCTTCCACCGTGAAGCACACCACCGACAACACGCTGCAGGCCGCCGACCTGGCGCGCCGCAACGCGACCGTGGCCGGCGACGGCGGGCGCGCGATCGCCGACGTGGTGACGACGATGCGCGAGATCGAGAGCGCGTCGCGCCGCATCGGCGACATCATCGGCACGATCGACGGCATCGCGTTCCAGACCAACATCCTGGCGCTGAACGCCGCGGTGGAAGCCGCGCGCGCCGGCGAGCAGGGCCGCGGCTTCGCGGTGGTCGCCTCCGAGGTGCGCAGCCTGGCACAGCGCAGCGCGGTGGCGGCGCGCGAGATCAAGGTGCTGATCGGCGAAAGCGTCTCACGCGTCGAAGCCGGTGCACGCGTGGTCGAAGGCGCCGGCGGCACGATGCAGGCGCTGGTGGACAACGCCCGGCGCATGGACGAGCTGCTGGGCGAGATCTCGCACGCTGCGCAGGAGCAGAGCAGCGGCATCGCGCAGGTCAGCCGCGTGGTGCAGGACATCGACCGCAGCACGCAGCAGAACGCCTCGCTGGTGCAGCAGTCGGCCGCCGCCGCGCAGACGCTGAGCGCCCGCGCGGCCGAGCTGGCCGAGGAAGTGGCGAAGTTCCGGCTGCGCGAAACGGCCTGAAGCCGCCCGCGCCCTTGGCTAAGGTTTCGGCGCGACCGCCGTGACCTCGATCTCCACCAGCCAGCCCGGGTTCGGCAGCCCCGCCACCTTCACCGTGGTGCGGGCCGGCAGGTTCGGCTGCTCGGCGGTGCCGAAATACTTGCGGTAGCCCTGCATGAAGCCGGCGAAGTCCATGCGTCCTTCCTTGGCCGGGTCGCCGACGAGGAAGACCTGCATCTTCACGACGTCCTTCATCGTCAGGTTCAGCGTCTTCAGGTTGGCCTGAATGGACTCCAGCACCGAGACCGTCTGCGCCGCGGTGTCGCCGTAGGCGGCCGGGCTGTCGGGCTTGGCGCTGCGGTCGGCGATCGACGGGCCGCTGCCGCTGACGAAGACCAGCCGCTGGCCGGCGGGCACCTCCACCGCCATCGCGATCGGGAAGTCGGAGCCCGGGTACTTGTGGCGCACGAGCTCGGCGGGCGGCGAGACGTTCGCGCAGCCGCCGAGCAGGGCCAGGGTGAGCAGGGAAAGGGCGATCGACTTCATCGTTGAGGCTCTCGGGTTGTCAACGCAGCGCCTTCACGTCGGCGGCGCGTATCGGTTCGGGGAAGCGGTTGCCGAGGTTCGTGCGCACGTAGCTCGCCACGGCGGCGACCTGCTCGTCGTCGAGCTGGCGGCCGAAGCCGGGCATCGCCTTGCGGCCTTGCAGGATCGTCAGCACCGGATAGGCCGGCACCGCCAGGCGCGGGTTGTCGGCCAGCGCCGGGTAGGCGCCCGCGCCGGCGGCGCCGCGGCCGTCGGCCATGTGGCAGGCCTGGCAGATGCTGCGGTACAGCGCCGCGCCATCGCGCTGCGCGAAGCGCCAGCCTTCGGAGAAGGCCGGGTCGTCGGCAGCGCCTGCGGAGCCGCAGGCGAGCACCATCACCATGAGCGTCAGGCTTCTCATGCGGCGCCCTTCGCGACGATGCGCGCATGCAGCCTGGTCACGGCATCGATGGCCGACAGCACCGCGCCTTCCTGCCAGGCCGGCAGCATCGAGGCATGCTCGCCGGCCAGCACGATGCGGCCGTCGACCTGGCACAGGTTCGCGTAGTGCCTGCTGCGCAGGTCGCGGCCCCATTGCGCGAAGCAGCCCAGCGAGCCCGGCACGCGGTGCCAGCCCACGGCCACGCCGCTGTCGAACTCGGCTGCCATCTGCGGGTGCAGCTGCGAGCCGAAGGCCAGCGCCTGCTTCACCCGCTCGGCCGGCGCCATCGAGGTGAAGGCATAGGCATTCGGCCCCCAGACATAGGCGCCCAGCAGCACGCCCTTGCCGCGCTGCGCGAGGCCCGCCGAGGGGTAGCCGATCAGGCTGATCGGCAGGTCGGTGAAGCTGATGCCGCCGTAGATCGCGTCGTCCTCTTCCCAGAAGCGGCGCTTGAACTGCAGGCCCACCTTGACCGAGGCCTCGTAGGGCACGGCGGCGATGGCCTCGCGCATCGGCGTGGAGACCTGCAGCTCGAGCTGGCCCAGCACCGACAGCGGAATCGTGCAGACGCACCAATGCGCCTCGGCGCGGCGGATCTCGCCGCTGGCGCCATCGACGTAGCGCGCGACGACGCCGCGCTCGCCCTGCGCGATGGCCGTCACGCGGGCGTTGAGGCGCACCGCGTCGGCCACCTGCGCGTGCAGCGCGGCGGCGATGCGGTCCATGCCGCCCACCGGCTGCATCAGCGTGGTCTGGTACTCGACCTCCTGGCCGACGATGAGGTGCTGCCAGAGCCCGGACTTCAGCAGGTCCGCCAGCGCGATCGGCTGCGAGGGCTCGGGCGCCGGCATCAGCCCGCCGCCGGGATCGACGTCGAAACCGCGGCGGTGGCTGCTGTCCACGCCGCGGCGGTAGCGCAGGCCTTCGTCCAGCGCACCCCACTCGCGCAGCGCCTCGATCAGCTTCTCCTGGTCTTCGCGCGACAGCGGCTGCTCCAGCGTGCCGGCCTTCGCGGCGCGCGCCAGCAGCTCGGCGATGCCGCCATGCCAGTCGGTCTGCACCTGGCGCAGGCGCTGCGGCCTGCCGCCGAAGGCGCGGCGGCTGTGCAGCCAGGCGTTGTGGTTGACCTGCACGAAGGGCTCCATCGCCACGCCCAGCCGGCGTGCCAGATCGAGCACGCCGTGGTGGTGGTAGGGCACGCGCCAGGGGCCGGGGTTGAAGTACTGGCCGGCGTCGAAGCGGCAGTCCTGCGCCGCGCCGCCGAGTTCGACGTAGCGGTCGCCGCCGCGGATCGTCCAGCAGCGGCCGCCGGCGCGTGCGTTGTACTCCAGCACCTCGACCTGGCAGCCCGCCTTGCGCAGCTCCCAGGCCGCGAGCATCCCGGCGAGCCCCGCGCCCAGCACCAGCACCTTCGTGCCCGGCGGCGCGCCGCGCAGCTCCGGCAGGCCCGCGTAGCTGGAGGCCGGCGTGAGGCCGAGCGCCAGCATCGCGCGCAGCATCGCCGCGCCGCCGGCGCGCGCGCCCACCATCGCGAGCCAGTCGCGGCGGGTCGGGCTGTCTTGCGCTTGGCTCATCGCGGGCGTCGAGTCGAAGCGCGAGAATAAGCCGTGAACACCGAACTCCCCACCGGCATCGACGACACCGCCGCGCGCCTGCTGGCGCTGGACTACGTGCCCGAGCGCGCGCTGGCCACCACGGTCTACCTGGCGCTGAAGCTGCAGCGGCCGCTGTTCCTCGAAGGCGAACCCGGCACCGGCAAGACCGAGATCGCCAAGACGCTGGCCGCGATGCTCGGCCGGCCGCTGATCCGGCTGCAGTGCCACGAAGGCCTGGACCTCGCCGGCGCCGCCTACGAGTGGAACTACGCGCGGCAGATGCTGGAGATCCGGCTTGCCGAATCGGCCGGCAGTTCGCGCGAACAACTCGCGAGCGAACTGTTCAGCGACCGCTTCCTCATCCGCCGCGCCTTGCTGCAGGCCATCGATCCCGCGCAGCCCGTCCCGCCGGTCCTGCTGATCGACGAACTCGACCGCGCCGACGAGCCCTTCGAGGCCTTCCTGCTGGAAGTGCTGTCGGACTTCCAGATCACGATCCCCGAGTACGGCACCGTGAAGGCCGCCGTGCCGCCGATCGTCGTGCTCACCAGCAACCGCACGCGCGAGATCCACGACGCGGTGAAGCGGCGCTGCCTGTACCACTGGGTCGGCTTTCCCGACGCGGCGCGCGAGAAGGCGATCCTGGAGCGCCGCGTGCCGGGTGCGCCGCAGAGACTCTCGGCCGAGATCGTCGCCTTCGTGCAGAAGCTGCGTGCGCTGGAGCTGTACAAGCTGCCCGGCATCGCCGAGACCATCGAGTGGACGCGTGCGCTGATGGAGCTGGATGCGCTGGTGCTCGATCCCGAGGTCATCAACCACACGCTGGGCGTGCTGCTGAAGTACCAGGACGACATCGCGAAGGTGCAGGGCTCCGAGGCCGCGCGGCTGCTGGAGCAGGTGCGGCGCGAAGCGGTGGCCTGACGCCCTTCACATCACGCAGCGCGGCGAAAGCGCTGCTTACCGCAACGGCCGCCGGCGACATACGACTTACCGCGCCACACACCTTGCGACACGGCGTGTCCACGCCGACCGCGAGCATGGCCCTCCGACCACGAGAAGACGAGGAGCCCATGCGACCCTGCCCCCTGCTGCGCGGTGCCCGACGGCGCCGCATCGCGACCGCCGCCTTCGCAACGTGCTGCGCCACCGGCGGCGCGGCGCCCGTGCTGGCGCAAGCCGCGCCCGACGGCTGGTACCTGCTGCCGCAAGCCAGCTCGCTGGATGCCGATGCCGACTGGCGGCTGGACAGGCGCAGCACCGGCTTCGGCCTGCGCCTGGGCACCGCACTCACGCCCGACTGGGACCTGCAGGTCGGCGGCGGCCGCACGCGCATCAGCGAAGGTGCGAACCGCTACACGCAGACGCTGCTGGGCGCCGATGCGCTCTACCTCTTCAGCCGTGGCGAGTGGCGCCCCTTCCTGCTCGTGGGCGCGGGCATCGAGCGCGACGCGCGCACGCTCGCCGGCGCGAGCGCGAGCCGCAGCTCGCCGAACCTGAGCCTGGGCGCCGGCCTGCAGTGGCGCATCGCCGAGCGCTGGGGCCTGCAGGCCGACCTGCGACGTGTCGAAGGCTTCATCCGCAACGAGAGCAGCTTCGGCTTCAAGCGCAGCGGCAACAACTACCTCAACCTCGGGCTGATCTGGAACTTCGGCGCCGCGCCGACAGCGGCAGCGCGGACCACCGCGCAGGCCTCGCCGCCGCCTGCACCGCCGCCGCCACCCCCGCCGCGCCCCGCACCGCCAACCGCGGTCGCAGCCCCGGTGACGCCATTGCCCCCGCCACCGCCACCGCCCCCTGCACCGCCACCGGCGCCGAAGGCGGCCGAGCGCATCACCTTGCAGGCCAGCAAGCTCTTCGCCTTCGGCAGCGCGAAGCTGCAGCCGCCGCAGCCGGAACTCGACCGCTACGCACAGGCGCTGAAAGGCGAGCGCGGGGCCGGCAGCGTGAAGGTGACGGGCCACACCGACCGGCTGGGCAGCGAGGCAGCCAACCGCCGGCTCTCGCTGCAGCGCGCCGAGAGCGTGAAGGCTTATCTCGTCGCCCGCGGCGTGCCGGCGTCGCGCCTCGTGACCGAAGGGCTGGGCTCGAGCCGGCCGGTGCAGGCCTGCGACCAGAAGGACCAGCGCGCGCTGATCATCTGCCTGGAGCCCAACCGGCGCGTCGAGCTGGAGCCGATCACCGTCGACAAGCGCTGAGCGCCAGCGGGCGCGCGACAATGCCCGCGCGATGCTGCGCGCGCCCGCCCCATCCCAGCTGCCCGGCCACCTGGCCGACAACGTGGTGCACTTCGGTCGCGTGCTGCGCGCTGCCGGCCTGTGCCTGCCGACCGACCGCATCCAGCTCGCCCTGCAGGCGCTGCAGGTGGCCGGCCTGGAGAGCCGGCGCGACTTCCACGATGCGCTCGCGGCCTGCCTGCTGGACCGCGTGGAGCACCGCGAGCTCTTCGACCAGGCCTTCCAGCTCTTCTGGCGCGACCCTGATGTCACCGGCCGCATGATGGCGATGCTGCTGCCCAAGGTGCAGGCCCAGCACGAGACGCCGCCGGTGCCCGAGAACCGGCGCCTGGGCGAGGCCCTCTTCCCGCACCAGCCGAACGCGCCCAAGCCTCCGCCGCCGCCCGATCAACTGGAAGTCGACGCGACACTCACGTGGAACGAGCGCGAGCTGCTGCGCAAGGCCGACTTCGAGACCATGACGGCCGACGAGTGGCGCGCCGCGCAGCGGCTGCTGCACCAGATCGCGCCGCTGTTCGAGCCCATCACCACGCGCCGCTCCGAGCGCGCGCCGCATGCCGGCCGCCAGGCGCGGGTGGACGGCCGCGAGACGCTGCGCGCGCAGGCCCGCCACGCCGGCGAGCTGTGGGACCTGCGCTGGCGCCGCCCGCGCCGCCAGCCCGCGCCGCTGGTGGTGCTGGCCGACATCAGCGGCAGCATGAGCCGCTACTCGCGCATGCTGCTGCACTTCACGCATGCGCTGGGGCACGCCGATGCGCGCGTGGAGAGCTTCGTCTTCGGCACGCGCCTGACACGCACCACGCGCGCGCTGCGCCAGCGCGACCCCGACATCGCGGTCTCGCGCGTGGTGGCCGATGTGATGGACTGGTCCGGCGGCACGCGCATCACCGAGTGCCTGCGCGAGTTCAACATGCGCTGGGCGCGCCGCGTGCTGACCGGCCGCGCGACGGTGCTGCTGATCAGCGACGGCCTCGAGCACGGCACGCCCGACGACCCGCGCTGCGAAGGCCTGCGCTTCGAGATGGAGCGGCTGCACAAGAGCTGCCGCCGGCTCGTGTGGCTCAACCCGCTGCTGCGCTTCGAGCAGTTCCAGCCGCGCGCCGCGGGCATCCGCGCGATGCTGCCGCAGGTCGACGCCTTCCTGCCGGCGCACAACCTCGACAGCCTCGCGCAGCTGGCCCGGGTGCTGGCGCAGCCGGGCCAGCGCCTTCAGCCGGGCAGGTCGATCGCCGGGTAGTCGCCGCGCAGCGCGCGCCAGATCACCTCGGCCGTCAGCGGCATCTGCATCTTCTCGGCTGCGCGGCCCTGGCCCGCGGAGGCCACCGCATCGACCACGGCGTTGACCACCGCCGGCGTCGCGCCGATGGTGCCCAGCTCGCCCACGCCCTTCGCACCCAGCAGGTTGGTCTTGCAGGGAATGCGCTCGTCGAAGATCGTCTTGAAGCCGAGGAAGCCGTCGGCGCGCGGCAGCGCGTAGTCCATGTAGCTGGCGGTCAGCAGCTGGCCCTGCTCGTCGTAGACCACGCGCTCGCACAAGGCCTGGCCGATGCCCTGGACCGCGCCGCCTTCCACCTGCGCGCGCACGATCTGCGGGCTGACGATGCGGCCGATGTCGTTGCAGGAGGCATAGGCCACCACCTGCACCTCACCGGTGTCCGGGTCGACCTCGACCTCGGCCACGTGGCAGCCGTTGGGCCAGCTCGGCGCGCCGGCGGTGGCGCCGGCGCTCACGGTGAAGCGTGCGCCGGGTTGCCGGCCCGCGAGTTCGAAGAGGCCGATGCCGAGGTCCGTGCCGGCCACGACGAAGCGGCCGGCGCGGTACTCGATGTCGCCGGCCGAGGCTTCGAGCGCCTTGGCCGCGAGGTCCTTGCCTTCGTCCACCGTCTTCTGGCTCGCGACGCGCACCGCCGCGCCGCCGGTGAAGAGACTCCGGCTGCCGGCGCTGCCGAAGCCGTTGGCGCGGTCGGTGTCGCCCTGCAGCACGCGGATGCGCTCGATCGGCACGCCGAACACGTCGTGCGCCAGCTGCACGTAGCTGGTGGCGATGCCCTGCCCCATCGGCATCGTCGCGCTGGTCAGCTCGATGAAGCCGTCGGCGGTGACGGCCACGCTGACGTTCTCCTCCAGCGCGTTGCCGCCGGTCCACTCGAGGAAGCTCGCGATGCCGCGGCCACGCAGCTTGCCGCGTGCCTTCGACTGCTCGCGCCGCGCGGCGTAGCCCTTCCAGTCGGCGAGTTCGAGCCCCTGGTCGAGGATCTGCTCGAAGGCACCCACGTCATACACCTGCGCCATCGGGCTGGTGTACGGCATCTGTTCGGGGCGGATCATGTTGCGGCGGCGCAGCTCGGCGCCGTCGATGCCCATCTCGCGCGCGGCGGCGTCGAACAGGCGCTCGATGATGTAGATCGCCTCCGGCCGCCCGGCGCCGCGGTAGGCGCCGGTGGAGGCCTGGTTGGTCAGCACCGCGCCGAGCTTCAGGTGGATCAGCGGGATGTCGTAGATGCTGGTGCTGACCCAGGGGCCGATCAGCAGCGGGATGATCACGCCCACCACGGTGGCGGCGGCGCCCACGCCGGCCAGCGTGCGCACGCGCAGCGCCAGGGCCTTGCCGTTCGCATCGAGCGCGAGTTCGGCGCGGCTGACCTGGTCGCGGCCATGCGCCGCGGTGAGGAAGTCCTCGGCGCGCTCGGCCTGCCACTTCACGGGGCGGCCGGTCTGCAGCGAGGCCCAGGCCACGGCCAGGTCCTCGGTGTAGGCGCCGGTCTTCATGCCGAAGCCGCCGCCCACGTCGCCCACCACCACGCGCACGTTCTCGGCGGTGCGGCCGGGCAGCGTGGCGGCAATGGTCTCGCGCACGCCGCTGGGCATCTGGCTGCTCATGCGCAGCGTGAGACGTGGGCCGTCCATCCACGCCAGCACGCTGCGCGGCTCCATCGTGCTGGGCGCCAGCCGCTGGTTCACGAGCATCAGCTGCACGCGGTGCGCGGCGCGCGCGAAGGCGGCCTCGGTGGCCGCGGCGTCGCCATGCTGGGCTTCGCTGCAGATGTTGCCGGGCACCTCGGGCCACACGGCCGGCGCGCCGGGCGCCACGGCCTGCAGCACGTCGCCCACGGCCAGCAGGTCTTCGTAGTCGACCACCACGGCCGCCGCGGCGGCCTTGGCCGCGGCGCGCGAATCGGCCACCACCAGCGCCACCGCCTCGCCGACGTAGCGCACGGCCTCGTGCGCCAGCGCGCGCTTCGGGGGCGCGCTGAAGGGTTTGCCGTCCGGCCGCGGGAAGGGCACCGCGGCGCCGATGGGCTGGACGCCCGCGGCGACCAGCTCCGCACCGGTGAAGACCGCGATCACACCCGGCATGGCCTTGGCCGCCGTCACGTCGATGCCGACGATGTGCGCATGCGCGCGGTCGCTGCGCACGAAGGCCGCGAAGGTCTGCCCGGGCAGCACATGGTCATCGGTGTAGCGGCCCTGGCCCTGCACCAGCGCCGGGTCCTCGACCCGCCGCACCGCGTGGCCGCTGCCGAAGCGGCCGGCTTCCACCGCGGCGCTCACTTCGACGCTCCTTCGGCGGCGACCAGCTTGGCCGCATGCTGCACCGAGGCGACGATGTTCACGTAGCCCGTGCAGCGGCAGAGGTTGCCTTCCAGCGCATCGACGATCTCGCCTTCGCTGGGCTTCGGGTTCGACTCCAGCAGCGCGGCCGCGCTCATCAGCATGCCCGGGGTGCAGAAGCCGCACTGCAGGCCGTGGCAGGCGATGAAGCCCTCCTGCACCGGGTGCAGCGTGCCGTCGGCGCGGGCCAGGCCTTCCACGGTGGTCACGCGCCGGCCCTCGGCCTGCAGCGCCAGCATGCTGCAGCTCTTGACGGCCTGGCCGTCGAGCATCACGGTGCAGCAGCCGCACTGGCCGGTGTCGCAGCCCACGTGGGTGCCGGTGAGGCCGAGCGTCTCGCGCAGCAGCTCCACGAGCAGCTGCTGCGGCTCGGCGGCGGCCTGCACGTCGCGGCCGTTGAGGTTCAGGCGGATCGTCTGGGGCATCGGGCGGTCTTCCATGGCGAGATGGACCGCGATGATGCCTGCTCGCGGCGCGCGCGGCCCGCTCGCTTTCCCAGCGCCCCGGATCGCAGTGGGGTGCGCCGCAGTCGTCAGTGCGCGGAGCGCCGGCGCTGCAGCACCAGCAGCAGGGCCGCACCCGCCAGCGCCAGCTGGCCGGCCGGAGGCTCGGGCACGGCCAGCACGCGCAGCTCGCCGGTCTGCGACAGCAGCGCGCTGTCCCAGTACAGGCCTTCGGCCAGCGGCGCCTGCCGGGTATCAAGCTGCACGCCGTAGACGTTCAGGTTGCCGTCGAACAGGTCGAAGCTGTCGCCTGCATGCGGCGTGAAGCCGCCGGCCAGGCGCAGCACCAGCGTGCCGTTCTCCAGCGAGGTGAGCGCGGCAGCCAGCCGGTCGTGCTGGGTGGCGGCGGTGCCGCCCAGGTCCATCAGCAGCCTGGAGCCGGGCAAGGCGCGGACGATGTGGTCGATCGTGGCCACCCCGAAGCCGCCGGCCGAGATCTCCACCGCCCCGTCGAAGGCGACGTTGCCGATGCCCCGGATCAGCGAGTCCGGCGCGAAGGACGCGGCGCCGTGGACCAGGACGATGGCTTCGTTGGCGAGGTCCAGCACCGCGCCGCGTTCCAGCGTGAGGTTGGCGAACTCGGCCACGATGCCGCCCACGGTGAAAGAGCCGGCGCCGGTCAGCACCACGTCGCCGTCGAAGACGGCCTTGCCCACCTGCACGCTGCCGCTGTTGCGCAGCGCGCTGCCCAGGCGCCCCTGCACGTCCATGCTGCCGCGGTTGTCGATGGCGCCGCCGGTGAGCGCAGCACCCGCCTGCACCACCAGCGTGCCGGTGTTGCGCAGCGGCGCGCTCAGCTGCAGCGTGCCGCCGGCGGCCTCGATGCGGCCGTCGTTGGTGGTGATGGCGTTGTCCACCGTGCCCCAGCCCGTGAGCCGGCCACCGGCTTCGAGCACCAGCGCGCCGCCGCCGCGCACGCTGCCGCCGGCGAGCTGCAGGCTGCCTCGCATCGTGAGTGGCGTCTGCAGTTCCAGCGTGTTGGCGCCGGCGACGGAGACCACGCCGTCGATGCGCGAGCCGCCCCGCGGCGCCAGCGTCAGCACGCCGCCATCGGCGACCCAGCGGCCGCTGCCGCTGATCCTGCCGTTGCCGCCGAGCGTGCCATGGCCGCTGATAAGCCCGTCGTTGACGAAGACGCCGTCGGAGGACAGGTTGCCGCCGAACATCACCGTCTTTGCCTCGGCGCCGAAGGACATGGTGTCGATCGCCAGCAGGCTGCCGGAGACCGACATCTCGCGCGAACCCTGGGCCAGGTAGGAGCCCACGCGCGTGGTGGCCGTGCCGCCGATCAGCGCCGCCGATTGGTCGCTGACGCGGACGGTGCCGCTGACCGCGCCGCCCTGGCCCGAGAACAGGCCGCCGCCGGAGACATGGACGTCGCCGTGCAGCGTGCCGCCGTAGATGTAGAAACCGCTGCTGGCTTCGCCCGCGACCAGCGGCCGCCGCACGTGGACGTCACCGCCCCTCTGGATGAAGACGGTGTGCGACAGCCGCACGTTGCCGCCCACGCTGAAGCTGCCGCCGTTGATCGAGATGTCGGCGAAGGAGTTGTCCATGTCGCCCGACACGGTCATCGTGCCGCCGGTCTGCTGCAGGCTGCCGCCGTTGACGATGCTCTCCAGGTTGAAGGTGCCGCCGCTCATCTGGTAGGTCCCGCGCAGGCCCAGCTGCAGCGGCCCGCTCAGCACGTGCAGGCCGCCGAGTTGCACGAAGCTGGCCCTGCCCGAGACGCCGACGGCCTCCACCGTCGCGTTGAAGATGCCGTTGGCCAGCAGGTAGGAGCCCTGGCTGTCGATGCCGCCGGCGATGGTCAGGCGTTCGGTCACGGTGTTGACGCCGCCGGTCTGCGTGACGGCGCCGGTGCCCTCGTCGCCGACGAGCAGCGTGCGCGAGCGGTACAGCCCGTGGCTCAGCTCGTAGGTCTCGCCATCGACCACGACGTAGTCCTTGCTCACCTCGGCAGGGCTGTTGCAGCTGTTCGGCTCGATCAGCAGGCAGTAGTCGACGGCGGCGGCCGGGCCGGCCAGCGCGGCCAGGCACGTCAGCGCGAGGGCGCTGCGCGGCAGCGAGGGACGGGTGCGGATGCGATTCGTCACGGCAGGTTCCCGGGGCGTGCGGTGGCTGGTCCGCAGCCTAGGAGAAGTGCGCGGCGGCCACCAGCCGACGGACGGATGCCGCGGGGCATCCGAACGGATGGGGTCAGAGGGTGCGAACGGGCGCCGTGCGGGCGCGGCGCGCGATCCAGGCCATGCCGGCCAGCAGCAGCGCCCAGCCCGGCGTTTCGGGCACGGTCGCCACGGCCACCTCGCCGGTGCTGTACAGGCTGGAGAGATCCCAGTACAGGCCCGGCGCCAGCGCCGCGCCGTCCAGGCGCACGCTGCTGAAGCTGCCGTCGACGCTGTCCCAGTCGAAGAGGTCGAAGCGTTCGCCGGACTGCGGCGCGTAGGCGATCAGGTTCAGCACCAGCACGCCGCCGGCACTGAAGCTGCCGCGCATCGCCAGGTGGTCGTGCTGGCCGCCGGGGCCGGCGATCTCCACGGTGGTGCGGTTGCCTACGCCCATGCGCACGCTGCCCGGATCCTCGAGCCGCGTCACCTCGCCCAGGCCCAGCGCCAGCCCGCCCTCGAAGACCTTGGTGCCGCCGCCCGACAACAGCGCGCCGGCCTGCAGCTCCACCGGGCCGCTGAACAGCACCGTGGCGTCGCCGGCGACGCTCAGCGACTGGCCCGCCGTGACGATGATCCGCCCGCCCACGGCGCTGTTGGCCCTGATGTCGAATTGCGCCACGCTCACGGTGCCGGCCACGCTGAGTTCACCGCCGGACAGGATGAGCTGGCTGCCGGCACCGCCGATCAGGTTGCCGCCCACGCTCAGGCGGCCGCCCGACAGTTCGTAGCTGCCCCGGCTGTTCGGCAGGCCCGCCAGCACCAGGTCCCCGGCCACCACATGCTCGCCGGCGCGCTGCGCGAAGCTGCCCTGCCCGGCGAAGCCGACCTGCACGGCGCCGGAGTGCAGCGTGCCGTCCAGCAGCGTGTAGCTGCCGCTGCTGCCTGGAACACGCGCCAGCGACAGCAGGCCCGAGACCTGGGCCTGGCCGCCCGATTGCTCGAAGCGGCCGCTGCCGTTGTCGCCGATGAACACCGAGGTCGCCTGCAGCGTGCCGGCGCCCAGCGTGAAGACGCCGTTGCCGGGCGAGTCGCCCGGGAGCCGGTTGCCCACGCTGACCGTGCCCAGCAAGGCCGTCCCGCCGGCCTGGTCGAAGCGCCCCGCGCCCGACAGGCCGACGACCAGGCTGCCGGCATTGAGCACGGCCGAGCCCTGCAGCAGGTAGCGCGCGGCGTCGACGCCGCCGCCGCCGGCCACCTGCACCACATCGACCAGGCCCAGGCCCCCGCTGTGCACCATGAGGCCCGGCGCGTCGTTGCGGCCGTAGACCTTCACCAGCGGTGCGATGAGCACGCCGTTGCGCAGCTCGTAGAGGGACGAGGTCGGCGCGGTCGCGCCCTGCGAGATCGGCAGGCCGACGTCCAGCGCCGAGCCGGTCACCTGGACCTGGCCGCCGTTCTGGCGCACGGTGGCCGCGCCGAAGCCCAGGCTGGAGACCCGCAGCAGATCGGCCGTGAACAGGCCGTCGTTGATCTGCAGCGTCAGCGAAGCAGGGACCGTGGACCAGTTGATCAGCGCGAGGGCGTCGATCGGGCCGGGCATGGTGCTGGTGGCGTCGAAGACCACGGTCCGGTCCACCCCGGTGTCGTACATGCCCACGATCGCAGAGGTGCCCGGCATCGGCGGCACGCCAATGGGCGGCCCGGCTTCGATGTCGGACCAGCAGGCGCCATCGGCCCAGTTGCCGTTGCCGCAGATCCAGTAGCGCAGGGCCGGCTGCGCCTGCACGCTGCAGGCGATCGCGGCCAGGCCCAGCGAGAGCATGCCGGCGAGCCCGCGCGCCAGACGCCGGGTACTCGGGCAGGAAAACCGATGGCCCATGACCTTGCCCTCCCTCCCGCCACCACGACGGCCCGGACGATGCTAACGAGCGAGCGGCGCGTCGTGAACGGGTCCGACCGGCCTCGATCCCGCGTTCGAGGGTCGCTTGTGAAGAGTTCGCAGACGGGCCGCTGCGGCCGTGCGAAAAGGGCGGTTTCAGTCCGGCCAGAGGACCTGCAGCACCTCGGCCAGCCGCGCCCCGCCGCGCGTGACCTGCTCCTTCTCGATCGCGTCCTGCGCCTTGAGGTAGGCGGGCCGGTCCTTGAACACGACCGGCCATCCCTGGTCGCTGCCGGTGGTCTTCTTCTTGCCGAAGCTCAGCCCGCGGTAGGCGTTGCGCGCCTGGCCGATCGACTCGGTGGCCCACAGCGCAGCCCAGCCTTCGATGGCGCCGGTGCTGGCCAGCACGCCCGCGGCCTCGCCGGTCAGGTCTTCCGCGCCCAGCGACTTGTTGATCGCGTCCCACTGCTCGTGCAGGTTCTTCTTGGGGCCGACGACCAGCAGGTTGCCGCCGCGGGTCTCGCTGTCGGCGCTGGACTTGTTCGTCTTCTTCGGGTTGGTCGCACGCCCGCTGGCCGTGAGGTAGACGGCGCCGACGTGCAGCGGCTGGTGCACGTCGCCCAGCAGGTGCGCGAGCAGCCGCAGCGCCTCCCTCCGGCCCTGGTCGCCGTCGCCGAAGCGGAAGGGCTCGGTGCGGGTGCCGTCGCGCAGGAAGACGATGGCCGCCGTGATGCCGTGGACGATGTCGTGCGGCGCGGCGCCCACCGAATCGGGCGCGTAGTGCCCGAGCTGCAGCGGGATGTCTGCGAAGTGGAAGGCCTTGTGGCACTCCTTCTTCTCGCCGCCGTACTCGCAGTTGTCCCAGTTGCGGGCGACGTAGTCGATGAGTTCCTGCTTGCCCGCGGGCGTCTCGAAGAAGGCGCAGTCCTTCTGCGGGTACATGGGATTGGGCGCGTACTTGAAGCCGCCGCCGGCCTGCACCACGGCACGCGCGCAGTCCGGCCAGATGGCCGCCTGGCGCAGCCGCTCGCCCGGGCCCAGGATCGCCTTGACCTGCGCGGCGGCGGCCGTGCCCTCGATGAGCTTGTCGCCCAGGTTGCCCACGGCCATGTGGCCCTGGGAGCCGAAGGCATGGGCCGTGGCGGCGACGAGCAAGGACAGGAGCAGGCCCAAGGTGGCGCGCAGCAGCATGATCTCGACCCTCCAGGTGGCCGCGATTCTGGCGTGGACGGGCCCTCGATGGGAGGCCATGGCCGTGCCCGCCTCTTCTACAGCGCGCAGCTCCTGAAGCCGCAGAACACGGTGTCCGAGGCCGGCGCCGCGAAGCGCCGCGCCTTGGCATGCCGCCAGCGCGAGCGCGTCGCGAAGGAGGCGCCGCGCAGCACCGCCAGGCCGGACCCTGCAGGCGGCACGGGGTCGATCTCACCCGGCGGCACAGGGCCCGCGCCGGGCCAGCCGCGGGCGCTGCCGGCCACCCACTCGTGCAGGTCGCCCCAGGCGAAGCCGCGGCCGCTGCCGCGTTCGGCGGCGAGTTCCCATTCGGGCTCGGTGGGCAGCCGGCGCCCGGCCCAGCGGCACCAGGCCTCGGCCTCGTGGCGACTCACGTGCACCGCCGGCTGCGAAGGCGCCGCGCGCTGCAGCCCACCGCCGCCGGCCACGCCGCGCGAGACCAGCACGCCGCCGTGCAGCTGCTCCACGCCGCCGGGTGCGCGGCGGGCCTCGGCCTGCAGCCAGTCCCAGGCGACGTCGGACCACAGCTCGCGGCGGTCGTAGCCGCCGTCGTCCGCGAACTCGACGTAGCGCGCCCAGTTCACGGGCTGGGCGTCGATCTCGAACTCGGGCACCGCCACCTCGTGCGCCCAGCGCTCGTTGTGCGGCACCAGGCCTGAGCCGGCGTCGCCTTCACCGCCCTCGGAGCCCAGCCGCCAGCGCTGCGCCGGCAGCCACAGCGGCTCGCGCTCGGCGCGCGCCGGCGCCTGGCCCAGGCGCAGCCGCTCGGTCAGCTGCTCGGCAATGCGGTCTTCGTGGCGCAGCGCGGCGCGGTAGACATAGAGCGCCGTGCCGTCGCCGGCCTGCTGCGGCGGCAGCGCCGCGAGCAGGTCCAGCGTGATCTCCAGCGTCTCGGCGAGATAGCCGCGCAGCGCCTCGGGCGAAGGCGCATCCGCCTGCGGCGACAGCCAGGCCTCGATGCGCGGCTCGATGCCGGCCAGCCGTGCCGCATGCGGGTCGGCCGCCTCGCCGCGGCCACGCTGCACGTGGCGGGCGATCCACCATTCCTGGTACCAGCCGGCGCGCGCGGCCAGGCGCAGCGCGGCGGGCGATTCGTCCAGCGCCAGTAGCGCGAGCACGCCGTTGCGGCCGTCGATCAGCGCCAGCGACAGCAGTTCGGCGCCGGCGTGGCGGATGGCCGCCGGGTCGTCCAGCGGGCGCGCAGCGCTGGCCTTGGCGCTACTCCCCGACCAGCCCGTTGCGGATGGCATAGACCGTCATCTCGGCATTGTTCTGCAGGCCGAGCTTCTCCAGCACGCGGGCGCGGTACACCGAGACGGTCTTGGGGCTGAGCGTCAGCTCCTCGGCGATGTCGGCCAGGCGCTTGCCGCTGGCGATCATCACCAGCGTCTGCAGCTCGCGGTCGGACAGCTTCTGGTGCGGGTTCTCGGTGGCCGGCGTCGTCAGGCTCTCCACCAGCATCTGCGCGATCTCGGGCGTGACGTACTTGCGGCCCTGCGAGACGGTGCGCACAGCCTGCACCAGCACCTGCGGGTCGCCGCCCTTGTTGACGTAGCCGTAGGCACCGGCGCGCAAGGCGCGGATCGCGTACTGGTCCTCCGGGTACATGCTCACGACCAGCACCTTCACCGGCGAGCCCTCGTCCTTCAGCGCGTGCAGCGCGTCCAGGCCGCTGCGGCCGGGCAGGTTGATGTCCAGCACCAGCACGTCGCAGGGCAGGCCGCCGCGGCCGGGCTCGGCGGCGAGGGTGCGCATCAGCGTGCGCAGCTCGCCGTAGTCGCCCGCCTCGCCGACGACGCGGATGTCCGGCGCGTCGGACAGCGTGTCGCGGATGCCGCGCCGGATCAGCGCGTGGTCGTCGCAGAGGATGACTTGGATCATGGTCGGTCAGCGAGCGCTCACAGCGCAGTCCAGGCGGAGGTTTCGTCGTCCGGCGGGTGGTCCGGGTGATCGTCGGGCTTGGCCAGCGGCATCGACAGGATCAGCGTCGTGCCCGCCGGGCTGCTGGAAAGATCCACCCAGCCGCCCACGGTGCTGGCGCGCTCGTGCAGCCCGCGGATGCCGAAGCTCTTGGCCTTGGCCAGATCGTCGGGCGTCAGGCCGCGGCCGTTGTCGCTGACTTCGAGCGACAGCACGCCGGCGGTGAGCGAGAGGTCGACCACCACGCGTGCGGCCTGTGAGTGCTTGCTGACGTTGGTGAGCGCCTCCTGCGCCGTGCGGTAGGCCACCAGCGGTACGCCGGCGGGCAGCGCGAGCGGGCCGGACATCAGCTCGGCGCTGGCGCGGAACTCGCACGTGATGCCGGTGCGCTTCTCGAAGCGGCTGGCCATCCATTGCAGCGCGGCCACCAGCCCCTGCTCGAGGATGGCCGGGCGCAGGTTCTGCATGATGCGCTGGCTGGACTCGATGGCGTGCGACACCGTCTCCAGCGCCGCCATCACGCGCTGCTGCACCGCCGGCGCGGGGGCGTGGCGGCGGATCCAGTCGAGCTCGAACTTCAGCGCCGTGAGCGAGCCGCCGACGTCGTCGTGGATCTCGCGCGCGATGGCCTGGCGCTCGGTCTCGACGCTGGTCTGCAGGTGCTGCGCCAGCTCCGACAGCCGCCGGCGCGAGGCCTGCAGCTCGCGGTCGGCCTCCAGCCGCGCGCGGTGCATGCGGCTGGCGGCGATGGCGTGCTCCACCGCCGGCGCCAGGCGCGCCAGGTTGTTCTTCAGCAGGTAGTCGGCCGCGCCGTTGCGCATGGCTTCCACCGCCGTGTCCTCGCCGATCTGGCCCGAGACCAGGATGAAGGGCACGTGCGCACCGTGGCGTCCTTCACGGTCGCGCAGCAGTTGCAGCGCGTCGACGCCGGTGAATCCGGGCAGGTGGTAGTCCGACAGCACGATGTCCCAGGGCTCGTCGAGCGCGGCCATGAATTCCGCACGGGTCTCGACGCGGCGTGCGCGCACGCGCAGGCCGGCGCGCTGGAGCTGGATCAGCGCCAGCGCGTGATCGGGTTCACAGTCTTCGAGGTGCAGCAGCCGGAACGGCCGCTGCGCCGCCGGCTCCGGCGCCTGGGCGGCGGGGTCCGTGGCGGGGGCAGGGCTGCCGTGCATGGGCGCCCAGTATCGCAAAGGCCGTGCCCGGCGGCCGGAATTGGCAGCGGTTCGGCCCGATCTTCCCCTCAATGTCCGGCACCTCGCTGCCGAAAATGCCCTGGAAGCCAGCCCTGGCCCATCCGGCATTGCCTGCCGGACGCGCCGGTGCGGCATGCAGTCAGACCACAAGAAACTCCCTTGGAGCACGGATGTTCGCTCAGGACGCGCCCCAGATGACCGACGCCCCGCCGGATGCACCGCCCGGCGGCATCGGCCTGCTTGCCGCTGCGGAACTGCAGGACCACCTGATGGTGGCCGGCAACGACATGGAACGCCTGCAGCGCCTGCTGTCGGACGCCTGCGATTCGCTGATGCACCACTTCTACGGCGCCACCGGCGAGTTGAAGAACCTGCTTCATGCAGCCGCGGCACACCCCGAGATCGACGGCGGCCAGCTGCACAACGCGATGCAGCACCTGGCCGGTGCGATCACCGCGATGCAGTTCCAGGACATGGCCTCGCAGCTGATCCACCACACCTGCTGCCGCCTGCGCAACTGCGCCGACCGCATCGCCAGCGACGCGATGGGCGACGACGAGGACGGCGCCGCCCTCGTCCAGGACGCACCGCTGCGCCCCAACCCCGTCACGCAGGACGAGATGGACGCCGGGTCCATCGAGCTGTTCTGAACCCCATCCGCCCGCCCCAAGATTTCGAACGAGAGAGCCCCGCCATGCATTCCATCCTTGCCGTTGACGACAGCGCCTCGATGCGCCAGATGGTTTCCTTCACGCTGAAGAACGCCGGATTCAATGTCGTCGAGGCCGTGGACGGCCAGGACGCCTTCGAGAAGGCCAACAGCCGCGACTTCAACCTCGTGCTGACGGACCAGAACATGCCGCGCATGGACGGGATCAGCCTGACCAAGAAGCTGCGCGAGAACCCCAAGTTCAAGAGCACGCCGATCCTGATCCTGACCACCGAGAGCAGCGACCAGATGAAGCAGGCCGGCCGCGCCGCCGGCGCCACCGGCTGGCTCGTCAAGCCCTTCGATCCCGCCAAGCTGGTGGAAGTGATCGGCAAGGTCATCCGCTGAACGCGGACGTCCGAATCAAGCTAGAGCAGGAGTTCCCGCGATGGGTGACATGAGCAACGAAGCGGCCAACGCGGCCGCCGGCATCGACCTGAGCCAGTTCTTCCAGGTCTTCTTCGAGGAGGCGGGCGAGAACCTCGAGAGCATGGAGCAGATGCTGCTCGGCGTGGATATCGAGAACGCCGACGACGAGCAGCTCAACGCGATCTTCCGCTGCGCGCACTCGGTCAAGGGCGGCGCGGCGACCTTCGGCTTCTCCGACGTGGCCGAGCTGACGCACCAGATGGAGACGCTGCTGGACAAGCTGCGCCGCCACGAGCTGCAGCCCACGGCGGCGATGGTCGACGTGCTGCTGGCCTCCGGCGATGCGCTGAAGGCGCAGCTGGCGCGCCACCAGGGCAACGGCGCGGCCGAGATCGACACCACCGAGCTGCTGTTTTCCATCCGCGCGCTCGTCGAGGGCGGCGCCCCGGTCGCCGCGCGCCCTGCGGCCGCTGCCGCCGCGCCGGCGCCCAAGGCCGCGCCCGCGGCCGCGCCGGCCGCCGCGCCCAAGCCCGGCGCGCGCCAGCTCGAGCTGAAGGTGGGCCCGCTGAGCGACCCCGCGCAGGCCGACAACCTGGTCGACCTGTTCAAGGAGATCACCGACCTGGGCACGATCGAGCCGCTCGACTCCGGCCGCCCGGCCGACGGCGTGCGCCGCTTCAAGGTCACCACCACCTCCAGCGACAACGACCTGCTGGACCTCTTCACCTTCCACGTCGCGCGCGAGCAGGTGCAGCTCAAGCCGATGGACCCGGGCTACGGCTTCTTCGACGACGCCCCCGGCGCACCGCAGGCCGATGCCGCCGCCCCGGCCGGCGCCGGCGCGCCCGCGGCCGACCCCGGCTACGGCTTCTTCGACGACGCCCCCGGCGCCCCCGGTGCCACCGCCGCCGCCGAGCCCGCGCCCAAGGCCGCACCGGCCGCCGCGCCGGCCGCTGCCGCGCCCGCCGCCGCCAAGCCCGGCGCCCCGCGCGGCGAGAAGGCCGCTGCCGCCGCCGAGAGCAGCACGCTGCGCGTCTCGGTGGACAAGGTCGACCAGCTGATCAACCTGGTCGGCGAACTCGTGATCACGCAGGCCATGCTGGCGCAGAACAGCAAGGGCGTGGACGCCGCGCTGTACCAGCAGCTGGCCAGCGGCCTGGCGGACCTGGAACGCAACACGCGTGACCTGCAGGAAGCGGTGATGTCGATCCGCATGATCCCGATGTCGCTCGTCTTCAACCGCTTCCCGCGCATGCTGCGCGACCTCGCCGGCAAGCTCGGCAAGAAGGTCGAGATGGTGCAGGTGGGCGAGGCCACCGAGCTCGACAAGGGCCTGGTGGAGAAGATCACCGACCCGCTGACGCACCTGGTGCGCAACAGCTGCGACCACGGCATCGAGCTGCCGGCCGATCGCGTGGCCAAGGGCAAGCCCGAGACCGGCACCATCACGCTGATCGCCAGCCACCAGGGCGGCTCGATCGTCATCGAGGTGCGCGACGACGGCCGCGGCCTGAACCGCGACAAGCTGCTGAAGAAGGCACGCGAGCGCGGCATCGAGGCGCCCGACACGATGACCGACCAGGAGGTCTACGGCCTCATCTTCGCCCCCGGCTTCAGCACGGCGGAGGTCGTCACCGACGTCTCCGGCCGCGGCGTGGGCATGGACGTGGTGAAGAAGAACATCACCGCTTTGGGCGGCACGGTGGAGATCGACTCCGCCGAGGGCTACGGCATGACGGTGCGCGTGCGCCTGCCGCTGACGCTGGCCATCATGGACGGCATGAGCGTGGGCGTGGGCGACGAGTGCTACATCCTGCCGCTGTCCAGCGTGGTCGAGAGCTTCCAGGTCCAGCCGGGCCTGATCAAGACCATCGGCGGCTCCGGCCGCGTGGTGGAAGTGCGCGACGAGTACATGCCGGTGGTGGACCTGGAGAAGGTCTTCAACGTGCCGCGCTTCGACTTCGAGCATGTCTCCAACATCATGGTCGTGGTGGAGGCCGAGGGCGGCCGCGTCGCGCTGCTGGTGGACGAGCTGCTCGGCCAGCAGCAGGTGGTGGTGAAGAACCTCGAGAGCAACTACCGCCGCGTGGACGATGTCTCGGGCGCCACGATCATGGGCGACGGCCGCGTCGCGCTGATCCTGGACGTGGGCTCGCTGGTGCGCCGCTCGCGCCACTGAACGGACGAACCTGACGGAGAGCCCGCTTGGAATCGATCAGCCGGATGCTGAGGCAGTACACGATCCGCTTGCGCATGTGGGGCGCGGTGGCCATGGTGCTGTCCATCCTGGCCGTGATCGGCGCGGTGGGCCTGGCCTGCGGCTGGCGCATGCAGGCCCTGAACGAGGAGTTCGCCGCGCACTCGATCCACGAGGTGGGCGCGGTGGCCGCGATCCGCCTGAACCTCGCGCAGGTGCGCCTGCTCGAGAAGCAGATGGTGATCGACTACGAGGACGGCGCCGCGGTGGGCAAGCACCGCGAGGCCTGGCGCAGCGCGATCGAGGCCACGCGCGGCGCGCTGGCCTCGCTGCTGGAAGGCGCCGAGGATGCCGACAACCCGCTCGCACGCGAGGCCATCGAGCGCCTGGCCAGCTACGCCAAGCGCAGCGAGCCGGTGCTGAACAACATCCAGGGCGGCGGCTACGACACCGCGCGCGTGGCCGACCGCATGCTCGCCAAGGCCAAGGAAGAGGTGGCGGTGGTCGAGCAGCGCGTGGCCGGCATCGCCGGCATCATCGAAGCCGAGTCCGCCGTCTCGCAGCGCGAGTTCGAGGCCACGATGCGCCATGCGCTGTGGGCCTTCGGCGGCACCGTGCTGATGGCGCTGCTGATGGTGGCGCCGCTGACGCTGGCCAACCTGCATTCGATCATCGGCCCCATCGGCTACGCCGGCGGCGTGGCGCAGGCCATCTCGCACGGCGACCTGTCGCGCCCGGTGCAGCACGACGGCCGCGACGAGGCGGCCGAGCTGCTGGGTGCGCTGGAGGCCATGCGCCTGAGCCTGCGCGAGGTGGTGGGCCAGGTGCACGAGTCGTCGCAGAGCATCGAGGTGAGCAGCACCGAGGTGGCCAGCGGCAACGGCGATCTCTCGCAGCGCACCGAGCAGGCCGCCGGCTCGCTGCAGCAGACCGCCAGCTCGATGGAGCAGCTCACGTCCAACGTGCGCCAGAGCGCCGAGGCCGCCGGCCGCGCCAAGGAACTCGCGGCTTCCGCCGCCAGCGTCGCGCAGCGCGGCGGCACGGTGGTCTCGCAGGTGGTCTCGACGATGAACGAGATCAACAGCAGCTCAGACCAACATCCTGGCGCTGAACGCCGCGGTGGAAGCCGCGCGCGCCGGCGAGCAGGGCCGCGGCTTCGCGGTGGTGGCCGGCGAGGTGCGCAGCCTGGCGCAGCGCAGCGCCGAGGCGGCGCGCGAGATCAAGGCGCTGATCGGCGCCAGCGTCGACCGCGTCGAGGCCGGCAGCCAGCTGGTGGCCGACGCGGGCAGCACGATGAACGACATCGTCGCTTCGGTGCAGCGCGTGAGCGACATCATCGGCGAGATCAGCGCCGCCGCGGTCGAGCAGAGCGGCGGCATCGGCCAGGTCAACCAGGCCGTCTCGGATCTGGACCACATGACGCAGCAGAACGCTGCGCTGGTAGAGCAGAGCGCGGCCGCGGCCGAGTCCCTCAAGGAGCAGGCCACCCGGTTGTCAGGGGTGGTGGGCACCTTCAAGCTGCAGGCCGCCTGAGGCCCGTCCCCGGCGACCCGACACCTACTTCACTGACATGAACCTGCACGTCAACGACAAGATCCTCCTCGGCGCGATGGCCACGCTGTGGGCGGCCGCGACGGCCTACGGCGCTGCCGGCGATGCCTTCGGCCTGCCGCTGGCGCTGGGCGCGCTGCTGATGTTCGCGGCCTGGGGCGTGGCGGCCGCCGGTCGCGGTGCGCTGGCCAGCCGCCTGGGCCTGCCGGTGCTCGGCATGGCGATGGTGGCGCTGCTGATCCACGCCGCGCGCGGCCGCACCGAGGCGCACTTCGCCGTCTTCGCCTTCCTGGCCTGCACGGTGGTCTACCGCGACTGGCGCGCCGTCGTGTCCGCGGCGGCCACGATCGCGGTGCACCACCTGTCCTTCAACTTCCTGCAGCAGTGGGGCTGGGGCGCCATCTGCTTCACGCAGCCGGGCATCGGCCTCGTGCTGGAGCACGCCGCCTACGTGGTGGCCGAGGCCGCCATGCTGATGCTGCTGGCTGCGCGTGCCCGCGCCGACGCCGCCGCGGGCGAGGAACTCGCGCAGGTCGCGACGCGCCTGAAGGGCGACGGCGGCACGGTCGACTTCGCCGCGGCCCGGCTGCCGGTGCGCGACCCGGTGGCGCGCGAACTCGTGGCCGCGCTGCGCCGCATCGAGGACTCGATCGCCCAGGTGCGCCACAGCGCCGACTCGATCAGCACCGCTGCGCGCGAGATCACCAGCGGCAACGGCGACCTGAGCCGGCGCACCGAGACGGCCTCCGCTTCGCTGCAGCAGACCGCGGGCTCGATGGAGCAGATCACCGGCACGGTGCGCGGCACGGCCGACGCGGCGCGCAACGCCAGCCAGCTGGCCGGCACCGCGCACGCCGTGGCCAACAAGGGCGGCGAGGCGGTGGCGCAGGTGGTCGCGACGATGAACGAGATCAACGCCAGTTCGCGCCGCATCGGCGACATCATCGGCACGATCGACGGCATCGCCTTCCAGACCAACATCCTGGCGCTGAACGCCGCGGTGGAGGCCGCGCGGGCCGGCGAGCAGGGCCGCGGCTTCGCGGTGGTGGCCGGCGAGGTGCGCAGCCTGGCGCAGCGCAGCGCCGAGGCGGCACGCGAGGTCAAGAGCCTGCTGGGCGCCAGCATGGAGCGCGCCGAGGCCGGCGCCGGCCTGGCCGCCAACGCCGGCCGCACGATGGCCGAGATCGTGGCCAGCGTGCAGCGCGTGAGCGACATCGTCGAGGAGATCAGCAGCTCCTCGGCCGAGCAGAGCGGCGGCATCGGCCAGGTCAACCAGGCCGTCTCGCAGCTGGACCGCATGACCCAGGAGAACGCCGCGCTCGTCGAGCAGAGCACGGCGGCAGCCGAGTCGCTGCAGCAGCAGGCGCAGCGGCTGGGCGGCCTGGTGCAGACCTTCCGCCTGGGCGCGGCGGCGGCCTGAACGCCGCCGGAACTCTTCGGAGCCCCGAACATGAACCTTCGACATCTGCGAACCGGGCCGCGCCTGGCCCTGGGCTTCGGCGTCGTCGTCGCACTGATGGTCTTCGTCGCGGTGATCGCCTGGGCCGGCCTGGAGCGGCTGCGCGCCGGCAACGACCAGCTCACCGAGCGCAATCGCCGCGCCCACCTGGCCGACGAGTGGCAGGCGCTGACGCAGGTCAACGTGGCGCGTGCGATGGGCATCGCGCTGTCGGGCGGCATGGCCGAGGTCGACGCCTACTTCGCGCCCGAGATGAAGGCCGTCAGCGAGGCGATCAGCGTGATCCAGAAGGACCTCGCCGCGAGCATCACCAGCGAGCGCGGCAAGGGGATCCTGGCGCAGGTGGCGACCCAGCGCGAGACCTACCTCGGCCTGCGCAAGCAGGTGCTGGCGATGTTCAAGGCCGGCGACGTGGCCGGCGCACGCCAGCTGCTGAACGAGAAGATGTCGCCCGCCGCGAAGGCCTACGTCGAATCGATCGGCCAGCTGGCCAAGCACCAGCGCACGCAGCTCGAAGCCGAGACCGCCGTGTTGGCCAAGAAGACGACGCAGATCGAGATCCTGATGTTCGTGCTGGTGGCGGCGGCCGCCGCGGCGGCGCTGCTCTTCGGCCGCCAGGTGGCGCGTTCGATCACGCTGCCGCTGGCGACCACGGTGCAGGCCACCGGGCGCATCGCCCAGGGCGACCTCTCCGTTCCCGTGCAAACCGATGGCCGCGACGAGATGGCCGAGATGCAGCAGTCGCTGGCCACGATGCAGGCCTCGCTGCGCGAGCTGGTGGGCGAGCTGCGCCACGGCAGCGAGTCGATCGGCACCGCCAGCGCGCAGATCGCCAGCGGCAGCCAGGACCTGTCGTCGCGCACCGAGCAGACCGCCGGCCGCCTGCAGCAGGCCGCCAGCAGCCTGGAGCAGCTCACCGGCACCGTCGGCCAGACGGCCGAGGCCGCGCGCTCCGCCAACGACCTGGCCCACTCGGCCAGCGAGGCCGCCAGCCGCGGCGGCGAGGTGGTCTCGCAGGTGGTCTCCACCATGCAGGCCATCCACGGCAGCAGCCAGAAGATCGCCGACATCATCGGCACGATCGACGGCATCGCCTTCCAGACCAACATCCTGGCGCTGAACGCCGCCGTGGAGGCCGCGCGCGCCGGCGAGCAGGGCCGCGGCTTCGCGGTGGTGGCCGGCGAGGTGCGCAGCCTGGCGCAGCGCAGCGCCGAGGCCGCACGCGAGATCAAGCGGCTGATCGGCGACAGCGTCGAGAAGGTCGACACCGGCACGCAGCTCGTGGCGCAGGCCGGCAGCGCGATGTCGGACATCGTCTCGCGCGTGCAGCGGGTGAGCGACATCATCGCCGACATCAGCCATGCCTCCGGCGAGCAGAGCGGCGGCATCGGCCAGGTCAACGGCGCGGTCACCGAGCTCGACTCGATGACGCAGCAGAACGCCGCGCTCGTCGAGCAGAGCGCCGCGGCGGCCGAGTCGCTGCGCGAGCAGGCCGGGCGGCTGTCGTCCGCCGTCGGCCGCTTCCACCTGCAGGCGGGCTGATCCCCTGGCCGCCGGACCCTACACACCACAAGCCCACAAGCAAGGAGCTGTTCACATGCTGCGGCATCTCACCACCCGTCAACGCCTGCTGCTGGCGATCGGACTCATCGCCGGCGGGCAGTTCGCCGCCAGCGCGGGCCCGGCGCTGGGCGCCGGCACGGCGGTCTCGGCCGGCATCGGCATCGGCGCGGCCGTCGCGGCCGTCGCGGTGCTGCTGGTGAACGCGTCGCTCGTCGGCGCCTTCATCCGCCAGTACAGCACGCACGTGCAGCGCCTGTCGCAGGGCGACCTGACGCAGGACATCTCCCGCCACGACGAAGGCCGCGACATCGGCGCGATGCTCGACGCGCTGCAGGCGCTGCAGGTCTCGCTGCGCCAGTCGCTGGGCTCGATCCGCGGCGGGGCCGAAGGCGTCTCGCTGGCGGCGCAGGAGATCGCGCAGGGCAACACGGATCTGTCGGTGCGCACCGAGCAGACGGCCTCGAACCTGCAGCACGCGGCCAGCTCGATGTCGCGCCTGACGCAGAACGTCAACCAGACCGCCGAGTCGGCGCGCACCGCCAACCAGCTGGCCAGCTCGGCCAGCGAGGTGGCCGAGCGTGGCGGCAACGTGGTGGCGCAGGTGGTCTCGACGATGGAAGAGATCAACCAGAGCAGCAAGAAGATCGCCGACATCATCGGCACGATCGACGGCATCGCCTTCCAGACCAACATCCTGGCGCTGAACGCCGCGGTGGAAGCCGCGCGCGCCGGCGAGCAGGGCCGCGGCTTCGCGGTGGTGGCCGGCGAGGTGCGCAGCCTGGCGCAGCGCAGCGCCGAGGCGGCGCGCGAGATCAAGGCGCTCATCGGCACCAGCGTCGACCGCGTCGAGAGCGGCTCGCGCCTGGTGCAGGACGCGGGCAACACGATGGGCGAGATCGTCGCCTCGGTGCAGCGCGTGACCGACATCATCGGCGAGATCAGCGCCGCCGCCGCCGAGCAGAGCTCGGGCATCGGCCAGGTCAACACGGCCGTGACGCAGCTGGACTCGATGACGCAGCAGAACGCCGCGCTGGTCGAGGAGAGCGCCGCGGCGGCCGAGTCGCTGAAGGACCAGTCGCGCCAGCTCGCGGCCGTGCTGTCCTCGTTCCGCATCGGCAACGAAGGCAGCAGCCACAAGGCGGCCGCGGTGCACGTGGTGGCGCAGGCCGCCGAGTCGGCACGCGCGGTGCCGGCGCCGGCCAAGGCCGCGCCGGCGAGCGCCGCGCCGAAAGCTCCCGCAGCCAGGCCGGCGCCGAAGGCCGCCGAGCCCAAGCCGGTGGCCAAGGCGGCCCCGCCGGCCCCGCCGGTCGCTCCCAAGCCCGCGGCGCAGCCGCCCAAGGCCACCGCACCGGCCGCGGCCGACGACGACTGGGAAACCTTCTGACCGGTCCGGGTTGATCGAGGGCCGCGCTCGGCGCGGCCTTTTTTCTTGGTGCCCCGTTCTGGCGCGCAGTCCGCGCCTCAAGCTGGTTCAGGCCTTGCCGACAACGGTGTCAGGCCGCGCCGCGGCCGCTCCACGCCCGATCCAAGACCCAAAGAGACATCCATGATCAAGCAGTTCACCCTCGTCGCGGCGCTGGCCGCCTCCCTGTTCGCCGGCCCGGCGCTGGCCGACGGCGAAGAGACGCCCAAGCTCATCACCGGCGCCAAGGTCATCAGCGTCGACGAGGGCAAGGCCCTGTCGGGCGCCAAGGCCGCCGCCTTCTTCGACACGCGCAGCGCGCTGAACTTCGGCAAGGGCCACGTGCCCGGCGCCGTGACCGCGTCGTACAAGGAAAAGAGCGAGAAGGTCGAGGCCTTCGACGCCAGCAAGGACGACTTCGACATCGGCCGCCTGCCCGCCGACAAGGGCGCCAAGCTCGTGTTCTACAGCGACGGTCCGAGCGGCTGGAAGAGCTACAAGGCCGCCGTGATGGCGGTGCGCGCCGGCTACAAGAACGTGATGTACATGCGCGGCGGCTTCGCGGAATGGGAAGCCAAGGGCTACGCCGTCGAGCGTTGAGCCTTTCCCTCGCCGATCCACACGCAGTTCCAGGAGTCGACGTGGGCCTGAAGAAATTCTCTACCCGCCGCCTGATCCAGGTCGGCTTCGCTGCCGCCGCCGGCGTGTGCCTGCTGGTCGGCGCCGCCGGCTGGTGGGCGGCCGCCCGCGTGCAGAGCGTCAACCGCCAGGTGATCGCGGTGGACCACATGGAGCGCGTGCTCGTCTCCAGCCTGCGCGATGCCAACGACCTGCTCGTCAGCGCCGGCTCCAGCAGCGCCCGCAAGGCCCTGCAGGCCTCGCTGGCCGAACTGCGGGCCGCCACGCAGGCGCCGCCGGCGGGCGTGGCCGGCAAGGCGCTCGCGACGCAGCTGGCCGCGCTGCTGCCGCCGCTGCTGGACTTCGAGAAGATCAAGAAGCCCTCGGTCGACAACGACGACGCGATGGTCGCCTACGGCAAGCTCAGCGCCCAGGCCAACGAGGCCCTGGCCGCGCTGCGCCAGCACGCGCGGGAGGAGGACGCCGCGGCGCAGGCCGACGCGCGCGTCGCGATGGGCAGCTCCGGTGCCGTCTCGGTGCTGGGCGTGCTGCTGGCGGCCTACTGCGGCCGCGTCGCGCGGCTTCGCCTGGAGCGGCGCCTGGGCGGCGATCTGGAGCACACGCAGGCGCTGATGCAGCGCGTGGGCAGCGGCGACCTGAGCCCCATCGTCACCGATGCGCCGCCCCAGAGCGTGGTGGGAGGTCTGTCGGAGATGGTCGAACGCCTGCGCGCCTCCATCGGCGCCGTGCAGCGCAGCGCCGGGCAGATCGACAGCGCGTCCAGCGAGATCGCCGCCGGCAGCAACGACCTCAGCGGGCGCACCGAGCAGGCCGCCGGCAGCCTGCAGCAGACCGTGAGCGCCATCTCGCAGCTCAGCGCCAACGTCAACCACAGCGCCGACTCGGCGCGCCAGGCCAACGAACTGGCCCAGGGCGCCGCCGCGGTGGCCACGCGCGGCGGCTCGATCGTCAGCGAGGTGGTGACGACGATGGACCAGATCAACGGCAGTTCCAAGAAGATCGCCGAGATCACCGGCGTCATCGACGGCATCGCCTTCCAGACCAACATCCTGGCGCTGAACGCCGCGGTGGAAGCCGCGCGCGCCGGCGAGCAGGGCCGCGGCTTCGCGGTAGTGGCCAGCGAAGTGCGCAGCCTGGCGCAGCGCAGCGCCGAGGCGGCACGCGAGATCAAGAGCCTGATCGGCAGCAGCGTCGAGCGCGTCGAGGCGGGGGCCCAGCTCGTAGGCGACGCCGGCCGAACGATGGACGAGATCGTCGCCAGCGTGAAGAGCGTCTCCCAGATCATCGGCGAGATCAGCGCCGCCGCCGCCGAGCAGAGCGCCGGCATCGGCCAGATCAACGGTGCCGTGCTGCACCTGGAACAGGCCACGCAGCAGAACGCGGCGCTGGCCGAGCAATCCACCGCGGCCGCCGTCGGCCTCAACGCGCAGGCGCGCACGCTGGCCGAGGCGGTATCCGCATTCCGGCTGGCGCAGCCGGCCTGAATTCACGAACCGCCCTGCAGAAACCCGGCGCCCTGCCGATATCCCCTGCAAACCCGCCTCAGTCCAAAGGAATCGCCATGGAGATGATCGCCGAAGCCAGCCATGTTGCCCGCCACGAAGCTGCCCGGGCCAGCGCGGCCGGTGCCGCCGGCTCGAACAACCGCACTTCGCAAGGCGGTGAGTTCCTGACCTTCCGCCTCGGGGCGGAGGAGTACGGCATCGACATCCTGCGCGTGCAGGAGATCCGCAGCTACGAGCAGCCGACCCGCATCGCCAACGCGCCGCACTTCATCAAGGGCGTCGTGAACCTGCGCGGCGTGATCGTCCCCATCATCGACCTGCGCCTGAAACTGGGCTGCGAGTCCAACGAGTACAACACCTTCACGGTCGTCGTCGTGCTGAACGTGCGCGGCCGCGTGGTCGGTGCGGTGGTCGACTCGGTCTCCGACGTGCTCGAGCTGCAGAAGGACAACATCAAGCCGGCTCCCGAGCTCAACTCGGCCGTCGACGCCTCGTTCATCACCGGCATCGGCACCATCAAGTCGGGCCAGGGCGACAGCGAGAGCGAGCGCATGCTGATCCTGATGGACATCGAGGGCCTGATGAGCAGCGCCGACATGGGCCTCATCGGGGCATAACGATCCCCCCGGAGCGCCTTCGGCGCACCCCCCAGGGGGCGCCGCTGGCGGCCCGGCAGAGCCGGTTCCGCGGCGGCCGCTTGGTCGCCGCGTCTGTTTTCAGACGGCGCCGGCTCTTCTGAGCGTCTCGAGCACGGGCCGCCGCAGCACCTCGCGCAAGCCCCACCAGCCGGCCATCAGCGCCAGCAATGCACCGGCCACGGTGCCCGCCAGCGGCACCCAGGGCGACGGGTTCCAGCTGAACTCGAAGACGTAGCGCGCCAGCGCCCAGCCCACCGCCACCGCCGCCACCGAGGCCAGCAGGCCGGCGAGCGCGCCCACGCCGAGCAGCTCGGTGCGCTGCACCTGCGCCAGCAGGCGGCCGCCGGCGCCCATCGCGCGCATGATCGCGAACTCGCGCGAGCGCGCCTCGCGCGTGGCGGCCACCGCGGCGAACAGCACCACCAGGCCGGCCACCAGCGTGAAGCCGAAGAGGAACTCCACCGCGCGGATCACCTGGTCGAGCACACGCTGCACCTGCGCGATGCTGGCCGAGACGTCGATCGAGGTGATGTTCGGGAATTCGCGCGAGAGCGCGCTGTCGAAGCCCTTGGCCGCCGGCGCGCGGAAGGCACTGATGTAGGTGCGCGGCAGGTCTTCCATGGCCGCCACCGGGAACAGCACGAAGAAGTTCACCCGCATCGAGCCCCAGTCCACCTTGCGCAGCGTGCTGATGCGCGCCTCGCGATGCTGGCCGCCGATGTCGAAGCGCAGCCGGTCGCCGATCTTCAGGCCGAGGTCCTTCGCGATGCCTTCTTCGACCGAGAGGCCGTCGGCCTCGCCGTCGACCCAGCGCCCGCCGACCACCAGGTTGTGCGCCGGCAGCCTGTCGCTGTAGCTCAGGTTGAACTCGCGGTCCACGAGCCGGCTGGCGCGGCCGCCGCCGAAGCTCTCGGGCGTGACGGTGTTGCCGTTGATCGCCACCAGCCGTCCGCGGATCATCGGGAACCAGTCGAAGCGCGCCACGCCCGTGGCGGCCAGGCGCGCGCGGAAGGGCTCGGCCTGCTCGGGCTGCACGTTGATGACGAAGCGGTCGGGCGCATCGGGCGGCGTGGCCTTGCGCCAGCTGCCGATGAGGTCGGTGCGCAGCAGCACCAGCAGCACCAGCGCCAGCAGCCCCACCGCGAGCGCCGAGACCTGCAGCACGGCGAAGGCCGGGCGCGCGGCGATCTGGCGCGTGGCCAGCACCAGCCATCGAGGCGCGCGGGCCTCGGGCACCGCGCGCTTGAGCAGCAGCACCGCCAGCCACGACAACAGCGCGAACAGCGCCACCGCGGCGGCGAAGCCGCCCACCGCGATCACGCCCAGCCTCAGGTCCGACGACACCGCCAGCAGCAGCCCGACGAAGCCGCCGGTGCCGGCCAGCAGCACCGAGATCGACGAGGCCTTCAGCGCGCCCACGTCGCGGCGGATCACGCGCAGCGGCGGCACGCGCGCCAGCTGCAGCACCGGCGGCAGGCCGAAGCCCAGGAGCAGCGTCATGCCCACGCCGATGCCGAAGAGCGCCGGCCAGGGCCCGGGCGCCGGCAGCGAGGCGTTGACCAGGCCCGCGAGCAGCCACACGAAGACGTTGTGCACCAGCAGGCCGATCAGCACGCCGGCCGTGCTGGCCAGCAGCCCGAGCATGCCGAACTCCAGCGTGTAGGCCGCCGCGATGCGCCGCTGCGACAGGCCCAGCACGCGCAGCATCGCGCAGTCGTCGAGGTGGCGCGAGGCGAAGTCGCGCGCGGCGATGCCCACCGCCACCGCGGCCAGCAGCGCCGACAGCAGCGCCACCAGGTTCAGGAACTTCTCCGCCCGCGCGAGCGTCTGCTGCATCTCGGGCCGGCCGCTGTCGATGCTCTCCACGCGGATGCCGCGCAGGTCGCCCTGGCGGACCTGCTGCTCGACCCAGTTCACGTACTCGCGCACCACCGCATCGCCGCGGCTGCCCAGCGCCGGCGGCGCGGCCACCGCCAGGCGGTACTGCACGCGGCTGGCGGGCTGGATCAGCCCGGTCTCGTCGAGGTCGTCCTCGGCCAGCATCACGCGCGGCGCGAAGCTCGCAAAGCCGGTGCCGCGGTCGGGCTCGATGGCGATCGTGCGCGTGATCACGAACGTGGCGTCGCCCAGCAGGAGGTCGTCGCCGAGCTTGAGCTGCAGCGCGTCCAGGATGGCCGGGTCGACCCAGACGCTGCCCACGGCCGGGCCCTCGGCCACCGTCGTCACGGCGCCTTCGGCGGTGGCGCGGATCTGCAGCGCGCCGCGCAGCGGGTAGCCCTTGCTGACCGCCTTCACCGCCGCAAGCCGCGTGGCACCGCCCTTGGCGTCGGGCGCGCGCGCCATGCTCGGGAAGCCGGCGTTGCGCGCCACCTGCAGGCCCATCTCGCGCGCCTTCTGCTCGAAGGCCGGCGGCGCGGGATGGTCGCTGCCGATCACCGCGTCGCCGCCCAGCAGTTGGCGCGCGTCGCGCTGCAGGCCGTGGCTCAGGCGGTCGGCGAAAAAGCCCACGGCGGTGAGCGCGGCCACCGCCAGCGTCACCGCCACGGCCAGCAGGCGCAGCTCGCCGGCGCGGAAGTCACGCAGCGCCTGGCGCCAGGCCAGCGCGCGGATCGAAGGCGCCAGCGGCGCGACGGGAGCGGGGTCGGTCATCGCTCGAAGTTACCCCATCCCCGCTAAGGCCTGCCCGCCAAGTGCCTTGTGCACGCCGGGCGCCGCCTGCGCTACGCTTGCGCGCCATGATGCTGATGCTCGTGCTGATCTGGGTGGTGGCGGCCACGCTGCTGGTGTTCTGGTCGGTCGGCGGCTGGCTGCTGCACCTGCTGCTGACGCAGGGCCCGGCGCTGCTCGCGGCGCTGCCGGGCTGGATCGACAAGCTGCCCTACCCGGCCCTGCTGGAACGCTGGCTGCCCGACTGGAAGGCGCTGCTGACCACCGCCGCGCAGGCCGTGCAGACCGTCGCAGGCTGGGCCGGCGACCTGGGCGTGGTCATCGTCTGGGTGGTCTGGGGCTTCGGCGTGCTGCTGGTGCTGGCGCTGGCCGGGCTGCTGACGGTCGCGGTGCGGCACGTGCCCCGGCCGGCTCCGCCGGCCGCCTGAGGGACGCGGCCGCGCCGGCGGCCTGAACCCCGCCGCGGATCAGGCGAAGGCGGCGTCCAGCTGCGCGATCCAGCCCGCCTTCTGCGCCGGGCTCGCGAAGCTGGCCTCGAAGCTGTTGCGCGCCAGCGTGTAGGCCTCGCGCGCGCCCAGCTGCGGCAGCGCCTCGAAGGTCTCGACGAAGTTCTGGTTGATGTAGCCGCCGAAGTAGGCCGGGTCGTCGCTGTTGACGGTGGCGCACAGACCGGCGGCCAGCAACGCCGGCAACTGGTGCTCGGCCATGGTCTTGTAGACGCAGAGCTTCACGTTCGACAGCGGGCACACCGTCAGCGGCATCCGCGAGGCGGCCAGGCGCTGCACCAGCGCCGGGCTCTCGACGCAGCGCACGCCGTGGTCGATGCGCTCGACCTTCAGCAGGTCCAGCGCGCTCTCGATGTAGGCCGGCGGCCCTTCCTCGCCGGCATGCGCCACCACGTGCAGCCCGAGTTCGCGGCAGCGCGCGAACACGCGCGCGAACTTCTCCGGCGGGTGGCCGCGCTCGCTGCTGTCCAGGCCCACGCCGATGAAGCGCTCGCGCCAGGGCAGCGCCTGCTGCAGCGTCTCGAACGCGTCCTCCTCGCTGAGGTGGCGCAGGAAACACAGGATCAGCGAGGCGCTGATGCCCAGTTCCGCATGCGCGCGCCGGCAGGCGTGCGTGAGGCCGAGGATCACGTCCTGCATCGGCACGCCGCGCGCGGTGTGCGTCTGCGGGTCGAAGAAGAGCTCGGCATGCACCACGTTGTCGGCCGCGGCGCGCTCGAAGTAGGCCCAGGCCATGTCGAAGAAGTCGGCCTCCTTCAGCAGCACGCTGGCGCCGGCGTAGTAGATGTCCAGGAAGCTCTGCAGGTCGGTGAAGGCATAGGCCGCGCGCAGCGCCTCCACGCCCGAATAGGCCAGCTTCACGCCGTTGCGCTCGGCCAGGCGGAAGATCAGCTCGGGCTCCAGCGAACCCTCGATGTGGATGTGCAGCTCGGCCTTGGGCATGCGGCGCAGCAAGGCCGGGAGATCGGCGCGGGGGATGTCTTTCATGCGGCCACTGTAGCCGGCCGGCGCCTTCAGCGGAGGAACTTGCCGCCGGCGGTGATGATGGTCGAATCGACGAAGCTCGAGCCGTTGCGCTCGCCCGGCCCGTAGCGCACGCGGAAGCCGCCGAGGTCGACCTCGCCCAGGCCCTCCAGCGCCGCCACCAGCGAGGCCGGCGTCGGGTCGCGCCCGGCCTTGGCCAGGCCCAGCGCCAGCAGCTTGGCTGCCGCGTAGCCGTACAGGCCGGCGTAGTACAGCGGCAGTTGCTTCTTCGCGGCCGCGGCGGCGTAGTCGCGCGTGAGCGGGATCGCGCCGGAGAAGGGCGAGGGCAGCACCTGCATCACGATGGCGCCGCGCGACTGCTCGCCCAGCGCCTGGATGTAGTCGTTGTTGCTGGTGTTGGACAGCGAGATGAAGGTCGCGCTGCCGCCCTGCGCGCGGTAGCCCTTGACGAAGTCCGAGGCCGCCTTGCTGGAGACGATCAGCAGCACCACCTGCGGCTGCTTGTCCAGCAAGGCCGACACGGCCTGCGTGACCTCCGGGTTGCGGTTGTCGACCTTGGCACTCGCCAGCGGCTCGATCTTCAGCTCCTTGAAGGTGCGATCGATCGCCACCAGCGTGTCGCGGCCGAAGGCGTCGTCGGCCAGCACCAGGCCGAAGCTGCGCACGCCGATGCCGTACTGCATGCGGATCGCTGTCTCGGCTTCCTTCTGGTAGCTCGCGCGCAGCGTGAACACCTCGCGCTTGGGCGGCTGGTTGACGAAGCTGCCGCCGGTCTGCGGCCCCACCACCGGGATGCCGTGCTGCGCGATGCCCGGCAGCAGCGCCTCCATCGACGGCGTGGTACGCGTGAGCAGCAGCGCCAGCGGCTTTTCCTTGGCCACCATCTCGTCGAAGAGGGCCTTGGTGCGCTTGGGGTCCTGCCCGTCGTCGTGGGTCTGCAGCTTCACCGGCCGGCCGCCGACGCCGCCGCGCGCGTTCAGCGCCTCCAGGTACAGCTGCGCACCGTCGATCGACTCCTTGTTCGAGGCCGCGAGCACGCCGGTGAAGGGGCCGATGTGGTGGACGACGAGCGGCGGCGACTGCGCGCGACCGGCCGCTGCGGCCAGCAGCAGCAGCAGCGTCCATGCGATCAGCGGCAGGCGCCGGAACATCTCGTCTCGGTCTCGGTCGGCTCGTCAGCCGGGGATGTTCCGCTTCGTTTGCCCGCCATGCGCAGATGGCAAACCCGCATCGGCGGGCCCGGCCCCCGTGGTTCAGGGCCTGTTGACGCTGTGGCAAGGCGCCTTGCCACAGCGTCAACAGGCCCTAGGGTGCGACGGCGCCTTCCAGCCAGGCCATCACGCGGCCCGCGTCCGCCGGCAGCACCGGCGCGCCGCCGCTGAAGGCGTCCCAGGCGGCGCGGTGGCGGCGCGCGACGATCGTCAGCAGCGGCAGCCCTTGCGCGACCACGTCGAGCAGCTCGGCGCGGAAGCCGCCGCCTTCGGACTCGAGCGAGCCGAAGCGGTTGGAGACCACGAGATCGGGGCCCGCCTGGCGCGCCCGCTGCATCACCATGGCGGCCTGCGCGAAGCCGGCCGGGTCGGCGCGGCAGCCGGTCGAGCCGGGGCCGAGGTCCTGGGAGATCACGTAGCGCTCGCCGGTCTCGATGTCGACCAGGCGCATCGTCGCCTCGCAGGCCAGGCTGGCGCTGCCGCAGGTGGCGCCGGTCTCGCGCAGCAGGCCGCGCACGCGCCAGCCGCGCGCACCGGCCGCCTCGACGATGCCGGCCAGCAGCGCATCGACGTCGACGCTGCCGTCGTGGTCGATCGCGGCCAGCGGCCAGCGCTCGTCGTCGGACATCAGACGCCCGCCGAATTCAGACGGCGGCCGGCACGCCGGCCGCGTGCGCCTGCTGGTCGGCGTGGTAGCTGCTGCGCACCATCGCGCCCACGGCGGCGTGGCTGAAGCCCATCGCGGCGGCCTCGCGCTCGAACATCCTGAAGGTGTCCGGGTGCACATAGCGCCTCACCGGCAGGTGGTGGCCGCTGGGCGCGAGGTACTGGCCGATCGTGAGCATGTCGATCTGGTGCTCCCGCATGTCGCGCATCACCGCGAGGATCTCCTCGTCGGTCTCGCCCAGGCCCACCATCAGGCCGCTCTTGGTGGGCACGCCCGGCACCTGCTCCTTGAACTTCTTCAGCAGGTTCAGGCTGAAGGCGTAGTCGGAGCCCGGCCGCGCTTCCTTGTACAGGCGCGGGATGGTCTCCAGGTTGTGGTTCATCACGTCGGGCGGCGCCTCGCGCAGGATGCCGAGCGCCCGGTCGTCGCGGCCGCGGAAGTCGGGCACCAGCACCTCGATCTTTGTCTCCGGCGACAGCGCCCGCGTCTGCCGGATGCACTCGACGAAGTGGCCGGCACCGCCGTCGCGCAGGTCGTCGCGGTCGACGCTCGTGATCACCACGTACTTCAGCTTCAGCGCGGCGATGGTCTTGGCGAGGTTGGCCGGCTCCTCGGCGTCCAGCGGGTCGGGCCGGCCATGGCCCACGTCGCAGAAGGGGCAGCGGCGCGTGCACTTGTCGCCCATGATCATGAACGTGGCCGTGCCCTTGCCGAAGCACTCGCCGATGTTCGGGCACGAGGCTTCCTCGCACACCGTGTTCAGGCGGTGCTCGCGCAGGATGCTCTTGATCTCGTAGAAGCGCGTCGTCGGCGAGCCCGCCTTGACGCGGATCCACTCCGGCTTCTTCAGCACCTCGGCCGCGGGCACCACCTTGATCGGGATGCGCGAGGTCTTGGCCTGCGACTTCTGCTTGGCGGTGGCGTCGTAGGGCGCGGGCTGGTCGGTGCTCATCCGGCTGATTTTACGAGGCCCACCTTTCCCGCGCTGACAGCCTGCCGCCCCGTCGGGCCAGCCCCGCCGCCAGCAGCGCCGCAGCGGCCAGCGCCAGGCTGCCGGGCGCCGGCACGGTGAAGTTCAGCAGGCCGCTCTCCGTGTAGTTGTCGAACAGGCCGGCCGTCGTGTCGTAGTTCAGGAACGCAAGGCCGAAGCCGCTCGCGCCGGTGAAGGCGCCGCTGCCGCCTTCGATCGCGTAGTCGATGCTGAGCTGGCCGCCGGTGGCGAGGAAGTCGGCGCTGTCGGCGCTGCCGCTCAAGGTGCCGAAGAGCGTGGAGGCCAGGTCGGTGGTGGTGAAGCTGAAGCTGCCGGTGAGCAGCTGCGTCGCGGCATCGAACTGGAACAGCACCACCGAGACCAGCGACAGCGGCACCGGCACGTCCGGCGGCGGCACCTGGTCGATAGAGCCGACCCAGCCGCCGCTGCCGGCGGCGGCGTCGAACACCGCGACGTTGCCCTGGCCGGCGAAGGGCACGAAGAACGAAACCGGGTCGGCCAGCGCCGCCAGCGGCGGCAAGGCCAGGGCGAGCGCGGCCAGCAGCCGGCGCGTGGTGGACAGAAGCGTGGGCATGGGAAGTCTCCTTCGGTGGATGGACGGGTGCGGAAGCCGTACGCCGCCGCCGCCGCATCGGATGCATGCCCGAGCGGCGCGGCGGGTCGGCGCCATCCACCGGCGGCGGCGCGGCGTAGAGCGCCCTGCCCACTCACCTTCACCTCAGGAGACCCCGACATGAAGACCCAAGGCTTTCGATTCAGCCCCCTGGCCACCGCCGCCGTCACCGCCCTCGTGGCCCTCGCCGGCGCCGGCTCGGCGCTGGCCAGCAGCCACCGCGAGGCGCCGTTCATCACCACGGTGCCCAAGGTCGACGCGACCGACTTCTACATGTTCCGCAGCTACGAGCCGGGCCGCGACGGCTACGTGACGATCCTCGCCAACTACCAGCCGCTGCAGGACTCCTACGGCGGCCCGAACTACTTCGCGATGGACCCCAACGCGCTGTACGAGATCCACATCGACAACAACGGCGACGCGCAGGAAGACCTCACGTTCCAGTTCCGCTTCACCAACACGCTGAACAACGGCGGCGACGGCCAGCCGGTGATGGTGGGCAACCAGACCGTCTCCAGCCCGCTGATCCTCGGCGGCCCGGTCTCCGCGGTGCGCGACGCCAAGCTCGCGCTGGCCGAGCAGTTCAGCGTGACGCTGGTGCGCGGCGACCGCCGCACCGGCACCGCCACCGCGCTGACCAACGCCGCCGGCGGCGGCAGCAGCTTCGACAAGCCGGTCGACAACATCGGCACCAAGAGCATCGCCGACTACGCCGGCTATGCCGCCAAGCATGTCTACACGGTGAACATGCCGGGCTGCAGCATGCCGGCCAAGCTCTTCGTCGGCCAGCGCCAGGATCCCTTCGCGGTGAACCTGGGCACGATCTTCGACCTCGTCAACGTGCCGCTGGCGGCCATCATCGACCGCAACAACATCGGCGCCTTCCCCAACACCATCGACGACAAGAACGTCACCACGCTGGCGCTGGAGGTGCACAAGGACTGCCTGAAGAGCAGCGCCACCGGCGACGACGTGATCGGCGGCTGGACCACCGCCAGCCTGCGCCAGGCGCGGCTGCTGAACCCCTCGCCGGCCTCGGGCCACCAGGTGGCCGAGAAGCCGGGCGGCGCCTGGGTGCAGGTCTCGCGGCTGGGCATGCCGCTGGTCAACGAGGTCGTCATCGGCCTGAAGGACAAGGACAAGTTCAACGCCAGCTCGCCCAAGGGCGACGGCCAGTTCGCGACCTACGTGACCAACCCCGCGCTGCCGGCCATCCTGTCCAGCGTGCTGAACGCGCCGGGCGCCGCGCCGACGAACTTCCCGCGCACCGACCTCGTCACCGCCTTCCTCACCGGCATCCCCGGCGTGAACCAGCCGAAGAACGTGGTGGCCTCGGAGATGCTGCGCCTGAACACGAAGATCGACCCGGTGCCCTTCGCGATGCAGAACCGGCTGGGCATCGTGGGCAGCATCCGCGACGGCGGCAGCGACTTCGCCGGCTTCCCCAATGGCCGCCGGCCCAAGGACGACATCGTCGACGTCTCGCTGGTGGCGGTGATGGGCGGCCTGTGCATCGCCAACGGCAACAACAACGCCTTCGGCTTCGGCGCCGCCTGCACGCCGGCCGTGGTGCCGCTGGGCGCCACCTCGCTGGAGTTCCACGACGGCGTGGACCAGGCGGTGGTGCCGCTGCTGCCCGGCTTCCCGTACCTGAACACGCCGATCCCGGGCGCGAAGTGATGGACGGCCGGCAAGAAGGAGCAAGCACCATGAAGCAACTGCCCCATCTGCTGGCCGCGGCAGCCGCCGCGCTGCTGCTGGCCGCCTGCGGCGACAACCCGGCCGACGCGCCCGCGCCGCCCGAGCCACCGCCGCCGCCCACGAACGAGGTGCCGGCCAGCGCCACCGCCTCGCCGCAGGCCTTCTCGCACTACGCGGCCTCGCTCGCCAAGAGCGAGACCGGGCAGCCGCTGGACGTGAGCAAGGTCGTCCCGCCGACAAGCGAGACCGCGGCGCCCGAGGCGCTCTGAGGCGCCGGATGGCGGCGCCGCGCGACTGTGGCGCGGATGCCGACCATCCCTACCGCTGCACCCCCGTGAACCCGGGGGTGCGCCGGCCGAATCTCCGCTGTCGAACGGAGAAACGGCACGGCACGGCTGCAAGCATGGCCCCGACAGCCGGTGCAACCCGCACCGGCCCATGATCGGGAGGAATCCATGCACCGTCGAAACAGACACCCGCGCGCGCTCGCTGCGACGCTGGCCACCGCGCTGGGCGCCCTGCTGGCCGCCACGCTGACCGGCTGCGGCGGCAGCGACAGCGCGCCGCCGAAGACCATCACCGCCACGGCCGACACGCTGACGCTGGAAGCCGGCCAGAGCGCCGCGCTGCTGGACAACGACCGCATCGGCGATGCCCCGGCCAGCGTGGGCAGCAGCGGCAACGCGGTCTTCGCGCTGACCGTCACCACGGTGCCTGCAGGCATCGCGGTCAGCAACGGCGGCGTGCTCACCGTCTTCCCGGCCGCCGCCGGCGGCGTGGTGACGCTCGGCTACCGCCTGTGCGAGGCCGCGTCGCCCGACAACTGCGCCACCACGACCGCGACCATCACGGTGCCGGCGCTGGCCACGCTCACCGGCCGCGCGATCGACGCCGCCACGGGCCTGGGCATTGCCGGCGCCAGCGTGGCGGCCGGCGGCCGGAGCACCACGACCGACGCCGACGGCGCCTTCACGCTCACCGGCCTGGCCGCGACGAACCGCCTGCCGGTGCTGCTGAGCGCGCCCACGCACGCCGAGAGCGTGGGCATCGCCCGCATCGAGCTGGGCCGAAGCAACGAGCTGCAGCTGCGCCTGGTGCGCGTGGCCGCTACCGGCAGCGTGCCGGCCGCCGCGGGCGGCACGGTGGCCGTGCCCGGCAGCACGGCGCAGGTGCAGCTGCCGCCCGCCGGCCTGCAGCGCGCCGACGGCAGCCTGCCCAGCGGCAACGTGAGCGTGCGCCTGACGCCCATCGACCCGGCGAGCGATTCGGCCGTGATGCCGGGCGACTTCACGACGCTGGTGGCCGGCAGCGCGGTGCCGATCCAGAGCTACGGCGCGCTCAACGTGCAGCTGGCCGACAGCGCCGGCGCCGCGCTGAACCTGCGCAGCGGGCAGGCCGCGACCATCCGCATCCCGGTGGCCACGCGCAGCGCCACGGTGCCGGCGACGATCCCGCTGTTCTGGTTCGACACCGTCGCCGGCCGCTGGGTGCAGGAAGGCAGCGCCATCCTCGCCGGCAGCGGCAGCGCGCGCTACTACGAGGGCACGGTGGCGCACTTCAGCACCTGGAACGCCGACCAGGTGATGAACACCGTGCGCGTGAGCGGCTGCCTGGCCGACGCCAGCGGCGTGCGCGTGGCCGGCGCGCAGGTCTTCAGCGACGGCATCGACTACTCGGGCACGAGCAGCGCCAGCACCGACGCCAGCGGCGCGTTCACGATCGCGATCTCGCGCGGCGGCCAGGCCACGCTCGTGGGCGTCTCCAGCGGCCTGCTGTCGAACACGCTGCGCGTGGGCCCCTACGCGGCCGACGCCACGCTGCCCGCCTGCCTGACGCTCAGCCAGACCGGCGCCGGCATCACGATGAAGCTGACCTGGGGCGCCAACCCCGGCGACCTGGATTCGCACCTCGTCACGCCGGCGGACGACGAGATCTACTTCGGCGAGCAGGGCAACCTGATCGCCGCGCCCTTCGCCAACCTCGATGTCGACGACGTCACGAGCTTCGGCCCGGAAGTGGTGACGATCACGAAGCTGATGGTGGGCACCTACAAGTACTTCGTCGTCAACTACTCGGGCTACGCCGACGGGCCGATCGCCGCCTCCAGCGCGCGCGTGGAACTCAACGTGCCGGGGCGCGCGCCCGAGCTGTTCACGCCGCCGGCGGCGGGCGAGACCCCGGCCACCGACGTGTGGACGCTGTTCGAGCTCGACGTGGACGCGCGCTGCAACGTGACGGTGCGCCGCGTGCCCGGCTACGCCGCCACGCCGCCTGCCGTGCCGCCGGCCGGCGCGCCGGTGTACTGCGCGCGCTGACCCGGCTCATCGGCCGCTCAGAGGCTGGCGGTGATGCCGCCGTCCACGTAGAGCACGTGGCCGCTGACGAAGCTGGCGGCGTCGGAGGCCAGGAAGACCGCCGCGCCGCCCAGCTCGTGCACCTCGCCCCAGCGCCCGGCCGGCGTGCGCTTGCAGAGCCAGGCGCTGAAGGACTCGTCGGCCACCAGCGCCTGGTTCAGCTCGGTCTTGAAGTAGCCGGGGCCGAGGCCGTTGACCTGGATGCCGTGCGGCCCCAGGTCGATGGCCATGCCCTTGGTGAGCATCTTCACCGCGCCCTTGGTCGCCGCGTAGGGCGCGATCGTCGGCCGGCCCAGTTCGCTCTGCACCGAGCAGACGTTGATGATGCGGCCGCGGCGGCGCGGGATCATGCGCTGCGCCACCGCGCGCCCGACGAAGAACACGCTGTCGAGGTTGGTCGCGGTGATGCGCCGCCAGGCTTCCGTCGGAAACTCGGCGAAGCTGCCGCGGTGCTGCATGCCGGCGTTGTTGACGAGGATGTCGATCGGCGCGATCTCGGCCTCGATGCGCGCGACGCCGCCGTCCACCGCCTCAGGGTCGGTCACGTCGAAGGCCACGGCCTCGGCCTGCAGGCCCTGCCCGCGCAGCGTGTCGCGCGCCAGCAGCAGCGGCCCTTCGCTGCGCGCGTTGAGCACCACCCGCGCGCCGGCCTGCGCCAGCGCCGCGGCCAGCGCCAGGCCGATGCCCTTGCTCGCGCCGGTGATCAGCGCGGTGCGCCCCGACAGATCGAACAGCTCGCGGACGTTCAAGGGCATCTCCTTGGCAATGGTGTGATGATTGGGTGGCATTATCGAGGCTTCGTCAAAGGAGACCTGAGATGCGACTGCGCTGCGCCTGCCTGGTGATCCACGGCGCGCTGGACCTGCGCCTGGGCGAAGAGGAAACCGAAGAGCTTCAAGCCGGCCAGGTGCTGGTGCAGGTGGGCCACGGCGGCATCTGCGGCTCGGACCTGCACTACTTCAACCATGGCGGCTTCGGCACCGTGCGCCTGCGCGAGCCGATGATCCTCGGCCACGAGGTCGCCGGCACGGTGGCCGCGGTGGGCGAAGGCGTGAGCGCGGTGAAGCCCGGCGACCGCGTCGCGGTGAGCCCGAGCCGGCCCTGCGGCGATTGCCGCTACTGCCTGGAGGGCCTGCCCAACCACTGCCTGGACATGCGCTTCTACGGCAGCGCGATGCGCATGCCGCACGTGCAGGGCGCCTTCCGCAGCGCGCTGGTCTGCGAGGCCACGCAGTGCCACCGCGTCGCCGACGGCGTGCCGCTGCCGCTGGCGGCGATGGCCGAACCTTTCTCGGTGGGCCTGCACGCGGTCTCGCGCGCGGGGCCGCTGATCGGCAAGCGCGTGCTGGTGTCCGGCTGCGGACCGATCGGCGCGCTCGCGGTCGCCGCGGCACGCGTGCACGGTGCGGCCGAGATCACCGCGACCGACGTGGTCGACGAGCCGCTGGCCGCCGCGCGCGCGATGGGTGCGCACCAGACGATCAACGTCGCCAGCGACACCGGCTGGGTCGAGCGCTACAGCGCCGACAAGGGGACCTTCGACGTGCTGCTCGAGTGCTCGGGCAACGAACGCGCGCTGCGCGACGGCCTGCAGGTGATGCGGCCACGCGGCGTGGTGGTGCAGCTGGGCCTGGGCGGCGACGTGAGCCTGCCGCAGAACATGGTGGTGGCCAAGGAGCTGGAGATCCGCGGCTCGTTCCGTTTCCACCCCGAGTTCGCGCTCGCGGTGCGGCTGATCAACGAAGGCCGCGTGGACCTCGCGCCGCTGGTGACGCAGCGTTTCCCCATCGCGCAGGCGCGCGAGGCCTTCGAGCTGGCGGGCGACCGGCGGCGGGCGATGAAGGTGCTGCTGGACTTCTGAGCGTCAGGTCGAGAGCCGAGCCGCCAGCCGCGCGCCGAGCGCCGGCGCCACCTCGTCCCAACGGGCTTCGACACCCAGCGTGCGCAGGTCCACCGTGCGCAGCCCGGCGTAGCCGCAGGGGTCGATGCGCGTGAAGGGCTCGAGATCCATCGCCACGTTCAGCGCCACGCCGTGGTACGTGCAGTGGTTGCTGACCTTGATGCCCAAAGCGGCGATCTTGCCCAGGCCGCGGAAGCCCTCGGCCTCGTCCGGCTGCAGCACCGCATGGCCACCCGGATCGGCCACGCGCACGTAGATGCCCGGCGCGCCGCGCACGCGGTGGCCGACGACGCCCTGCTGCCACAGCACATCGATCACCGCCTCCTCGATGCAGTGCACGTATTCCTTGACGAAGATGTTCAGCCGCCGCAGGTCCAGCAGCGGGTAGGCCACCACCTGCCCCGGGCCGTGGTACGTGACCTGGCCGCCACGGTTGGTGCGCACGACCGGGATCTCGCCTGCCGCCAGCACATGCGCGTCACGCCCGGCCACGCCCTGCGTGAACACCGGCTCGTGCTCGACGAGCCAGATCTCGTCCTCGGTCTCGGGCGTGCGCGCCGTGGTGAAGGCGCGCATCGCGGCCTCGGTCTCGGCGTAGGGGCGCGGGCCCAGCGTCAGGATGCGCATCGTGGCGCGGGATTCTGATGCCTCAGCGGCAGGCCAGCTTGTCGGTGTAGTCGATGACCTTGATGCGCCCGGCGACGATGCCAGCCCGCGCCTCCTCGACCTTCGCGCGCATCGCCGCCGTCACGAGCTTGGCGTTGTGCTCGTCGAAGGCCAGATCCAGCGCGCCTTCCTTCAGGCCGAGTGCGGTGACGCCGGGCTTCACGCCGGCGAAAGCCTGCTCCACGGCCACGTCGGTGCGCTTGATCAGGCTCGTGAGGATGTGGCCCGGGTGCAGGCCGTTCTGGTTGCTGTCGACGCCGATGCCCAGCAGGTTCAGGTCCTTCACCGCCTGCAACACGCCCAGGCCGGTGGTGCCGGCGGCGGCGAAGATCACGTCGGCGCCCTGCGCGGCCTGGCCGCGCGTGATCTCGGCGCCGCGCGCCGGGTCGGTCCACGCGGCGTTGGTGGTGCCGGTCATCGCCGAGACCATCTGCACCTTCGGGTTCGCCCAGCGTGCGCCCTGCTCGTAGCCGCAGAGCACCTTGCGGATCAGCGGGATGTCCTGTCCGCCGACGAAGCCCAGCTTGCCCGTCTTGCTGGCCAGCGCCGCCAGCACGCCGGCCAGGAAGCTGCCCTCGTGCTCGCGGAAGACGAAGCTCTGCACGTTGGGCAGCGGCACGACCATGTCGACGATCGCGAACTGCCGGTTCGGGAAGTCGCGCGCCACGGCCTCGATGGCACTCGCCTGCGGGAAGCCGACGCCGACGACCGGGTTCGCCCCACGCTCGGCGAAGCGCCGCGCCGCCTGCTCGCGCTGCGCGGCGTTCGCGATCTCGAACTCGAGGTAGGGCTTGCCGCTGGCCTTCTTCCAGCGCTCGGCGCCTTCCCAGGCGGCTTGGCCGAAGCTCTTGTCGTTCTTGCCGCCGATCTCGAAGATGATCGCCGGCTGGGCCTGGGCCACGAAGGCCCAGGCCGCGGCCAGCGCGGCCGTCAGCGCACGCCGCATCAGAACGTGGCTTTGAACGAAGCGCCGAAGGTACGCGGCTCGTTGATGAAGCCCGTCAGGTTGTTGAAGTCGATGCCGCCGACGACCCGGATCTGGTTCGTCAGGTTGCGCACGAAGCCTGCGACCTCGTACTTGCCGTTGCCGAACACGTAGCCCGCGCGCAGGCCCATCTCGGTGAGCGTCTTGCCGGTGAACTCGGTGCTCTCGTAGAGGAAGAAGTTGATCTTGCTGCGGTAGCTCACGTCGCCCAGCACGTAGAAGTCGCCGCCGGCCATCGGCATCGTCCAGCGCACGTTGCCGTTGAGCACGGTCTGCGGCGCCTGCGGCAGCGGGTTGCCGTCGATCAGCGCCAGCGTCGTGCCGCCGACGACCTTGGTCGGGTCGGTCACCGTGCAGCCGCCGCCGCAGGCCGCCACGTACTGGCCCGGCGCCTTGATCTTGGTCTTGTTGTAGCTGCCCGAGAGGCCCAGCTCGAGGTTGTCGAGAGCGCGCAGCTGGCCGCTGAACTCGAAGCCCTGGCCCACCGACTTGGGCACGTTGATCAGCGTGTTGAAGTTCGTCGTGCCGCCCACCACGGTGAGCTGCTGGTCCTTCAGCGTGTAGCTGAACGCGGCCAGCGAAATGCGCGCGCGGCGGTCCAGCAGGTCGGCCTTGTAGCCCACCTCCCAGGAGGTGACCTTCTCGCTCTTGCCCACCGAGAGCTGGTCGCCGAACAGCAGCCGGCCCTGGATCGACGGCGCGCGGAAGCCGGTGGCGACGCGGAAGTAGGCCTGGCTGCTCTTGTCCAGCGCGTAGCTGGCGCTGAAGTCGCCGCTGGTGTTGCTGGCGTCGGTCTCGGCGGTGCGGCGGCCGATGAAGGTGGGGCTGAAGGGCGGCGCCTGCAGGCGGTCGGCGAAGTAGTCCTTCTGGTCCTTCGTGTAGCGCAGGCCGCCGCGCAGCTTGAGCTCGCTGCTCACGTCGACGTTGACGCTGCCGAACACGGCCCAGGCCTTGTTCTTCTGGTCCTGCGTCGCGTAGCCGTTCTGCGGGTTGCCGGCCGCGAGGCTGTCGTAGTTGAAGCTGTCGATGCCGATGTGCTCGTCGAAGTAGTAAAGGCCCGCGAGCCACTTCAGCGCGCCGGCGCCGGTGCTCTCCAGCCGGAACTCCTGCGTGAGCTGCTTGTGCTTGGGCAGGCCGTCGGCCGACTCGGCCGAGAAGGGGATGAAGCCCGGCCCGAAGTTGCCCGCGCCCAGGAAGCTGGCGCCGAAGCCGCCGTCGATGTCGCCGCGGCTGAACGAGGTGACATGCTCGTAGCCGGTGATCGAGGTCAGCGCCATCCCGGTGAACTCGTAGCGCACCTTCACGCTGCCGCCGGTGTTGGTCACGTCCTGGCTGTTGATGCCGTCGATCGAGATCTTCGTCTCGTCGAAGCCGTCGACGAGCTCGTTCGTGCCCGGCTTGATGATGTTGGCGCGGAACAGCCGCGCCGAGCCGTCCAGCCGCCGGTGGTGCAGGTTCAGCAGCACGCTGAGATCCTTGCTGGGCGTCAGCAGGCCCTGCAGGCGCAGCGCGCTGTCGTGGTAGCCCTCGAGGTCCTGCGTCGGGCCGCTCGACCGGGTGTTGTGCACCCAGTCGCTGCGGTTCTGCGACATCGCGGCCACGCGCAGCGAGAACATGTCGGACACCGGCACGTTGACCGCGCCTTCGAGGTTCAGCGCACTCCAGCGCCCGACCGAGACGCTGCCGTAGCCCTCGAACTTCTTGCCCGGCTTGGCCGACTCGAACTTCACCACGCCGGCCGGCGAATTGCGCCCGAAGAGGGTGCCCTGCGGGCCGTTGAGCACCTCGATGCGCTCCATGTCGAAGATCGGGAAGCCCTTGAGGATCGGGTTCTCCTGCACCACGTCGTCGTAGACCAGGCTCACCGGCTGGCTGGCGTTGAGGTCGAAGTCGGTGTTGCCGATGCCGCGGATGTAGAAGCGCGGGAAGGCGCGGCCGAAGCTGGACTCGATGTTGAGGCTCGGCACGCGGCCGGCGAGCTGGCGGATGTCCTGGCCGCCGGAGTTCAGCACCTCGAGCATCTCGCCCTGCAGCGCGCTCACGGCGCTGGGCACGTCGCGGATGTTCTCCAGCCGGCGCTCGGCGGTGACGGTGATGGTCTGCAGCTGGCCGCTGCTTTGCTGGGCACCGGCGCCGGCGGCGAGCGTGGCGAGTGCGACCGTGAGCGCGGCCTGCAGCGGCGAGCGGTTCAAGCGAGGCGCGGTGAGGGGCTTGGACATCGTTGATTCCTCTCGTGGTTCGTCGGCGGTCGGGGGCTGTGCAAGCGGCGTGCCATGAGCCGGCGCAGCCGATCCGCGATGATGCCGCCCGCCCTGGCCGAAAATGGCGAAACGCCCCCGGCCCGCGAACGGGCCGACGCCAAATCGCAACAGATGCTGAACACCGGACAACGCGAGCAATGGGAGCGCGACGGCTACGTCGTGCTGCCCGGATTCAAGAGCCCGGCCGAGGTGGCCGAAGCCTGCGCGCGAGCCCGTGCGATCGTCGAGGCCTTCGAGCCCAGCGCCGCCACGAGCCGCTTCTCCACCCGCGACCGCAGCAAGCTGGCCGACGCCGCGCTCATCGCCTCGGCCCAGGGCGTGCACTGCTTCTTCGAGGAAGAGGCGCTGGACGACGAAGGCCGCCTGCGCGTGCCCAAGGCGCAGAGCATCAACAAGATCGGCCATGCGCTGCACGAGCTGGACGAGGTCTTCGTGCGCTTCTCGCACGGGCCGGCGCTGGCCGCGCTCGGGCACGAGCTGGGCCTCGCGCAGGCGCAGGTCTGGCAGAGCCAGCTGATCTTCAAGCAGCCGCACATCGGCGGCGAGGTGGGCTGGCACCAGGACGCGACCTTCTTCGTGACCACGCCGCACACGGTGACGACCTTCTGGTTCGCGCTCGAAGACGCCACGCTCGACAACGGCTGCCTGTGGGTGCAGCCGGGCGGCCACCGCAGCCCGCTGCGCGAGCAGTACGTCTGCGACCACCCGCGGGCCCTGCTGAGCATGAAGGCGCTGGACGCGACGCCCTGGCCAGGCACGGCCGATGCGATCCCCTTGCCGGTGCCGGCCGGCACGCTGGTGGCCTTCCACGGCCTGCTTCCGCACTACAGCGCGCCCAACCGCAGCCCGCGTTCGCGCCTGGCCTACACGCTGCACGCCACCTGCGGCACGGCGGCCTATGCCCCGGAAAACTGGCTGCAGCGCGACGCTTCGCTGCCGGTGCACGGCCTGGATTGACGGGTTCTGGCGTATCTTCGCGGTCTTTCGATTTCCGAACGACCGCCCATGGACAGCCCCCCGCCCGTACGCCACATCCGGCTGACCTCGCACCCCGGCCAGGGCGCCAGCGGCGCGCCGGCCATCCGCTGGGGCGACCCGGACCCGCTGCGCCGCGGCCCCATCGTCGGCAGCACCACCAACCGCAGCCAGCGCAACGTGGTGGGCACGCACAGCGGCAGCTACGGCGTCTATCGCGCGCTGGCCGTGGCCGCCGGCAACCTCACGCGCGGCCACCGCGCCGACCTCACCAACACCGCGCCGACGGACGAGGTCGGCCCCTACGAGCAATGGGGCAGCCCGGAGAAGATGGTCTCGATCGACCCCTGGGGCGCGAGCGTGCAGAGCGTCTACGCCGACTACATCGCGCAGGGCTACGACATCCGGCCGACCATCGCGGTGACCAAGGCGCACATCCACCTGCCGGAGATCAAGCAGGCGCTGGCCTTCCAGCGGCTGCAGGTCGACGGCAAGTTCCTGCTCGAGGACGCCTCGGCTTCGGTGACCAAGGTCGCGGTGGAGCCGGTGTGGTGGCTGCCCGGCGTGGCCGCGCGCTTCAAGGTCAGCGAGGCCGACCTGCGCCGCGCGCTGTTCGAGGAGACCGGCGGCATGTACCCCGAACTCGTCACGCGCAGCGACATCGAGGTCTTCCTGCCGCCCATCGGCGGGCAGACGCTCTACGTCTTCGGCAACGTGCGTGATCTCGCGGACCCGAACGTCACGCTCACCGCGCGCGTGCACGACGAGTGCAACGGCTCGGATGTCTTCGGCTCCGACATCTGCACCTGCCGGCCCTACCTGACGCACGCGATCGAGGAATGCGTGCGCGGCGCGCAGGCCGGCGGCGTGGGCCTCATCGCCTACAGCCGCAAGGAAGGCCGCGCCCTGGGCGAGGTGACCAAGTTCCTCGTCTACAACGCGCGCAAGCGCCAGGTGGGCGGCGACCGCGCCGACAAGTACTTCCTGCGCACCGAGTGCGTGGCCGGCGTGCAGGACATGCGCTTCCAGGAGCTGATGCCCGACGTGCTGCACTGGCTGGGCATCCGCAAGATCCACCGGCTGGTCTCGATGAGCAACGACAAGTACGACGCCATCACCGGCAGCGGCATCGAGGTGGGCGAGCGCGTGAAGATCCCCGACGAACTCGTGCCGGCCGACGCCAAGGTCGAGATGGAGGCCAAGATCGCCGCCGGCTACTTCACGCCCGAGGGGCGCGTGCCGACCGAGACCGACCTCGCGCAGGTCAAGGGGCGCGGGCTTGAGTGAACAGAATGGCGCGGTGCTGAAACCGCCTGCTCTGCGTGCGGCGCCCGACGCGCGCCACCCCCTGATGTGGCTGCGCGACCCGGCCACCATCCGCATCCGCTGCGGTGCCGTCCTGCGCGCGGTGGAAGCCAACGTCAGCGAGTACTTCGTGCTCGACCGCAGCCGCATCCCGGCGGTGGCCGAGCGCGTGGCCGCGCTCACGCTGAAGCGCTTCCCCGACCTGCGCATCCCGTACCACAGCCGCTGGCGCCACTTCGAGGCCGGCGGCCTGGACCGCAAGCCCGCGCTCGACGCGCTGCTGGCCGGCCGCAGCGCGGCCGATGCCGCCCGCGCACGCTTCGACCTCACCGTGGTGAGCGTGCTGCTCGACGCCGGCGCCGGTGCGGCCTGGCACTACAACGAGCCCGGCACCGGCCAGGTGCTGGCGCGCTCCGAAGGCCTGGGCGTCGCGAGCTGGCATGCCTTCCTGCGCGGCAGCTTCAGCGCGCAGGCGCAGGACCCGCTGCGGGCCGACGCCGCGGCGCTGGTGAAGGCCGATGCCGCGGTGCTGCGCAGCCTGTTCCAGGTCGCGCCGTCGAACCCCATGGTCGGGCTCGAAGGCCGCGCCGGGCTGCTGCAGCGCCTGGGCGCGGCGCTGCGCGCCGAAGCCGTGCGCGGCGGTGGTGATGTCGACGCGCGTCCCGGCCTGCTCTTCGACCGCCTCACCGCCGGCGGCACGAAGAGCGAAGTCGGCGCCGCACAGGTGCTGGACGAGGTGCTGCGCGTGCTGGGGCCGATCTGGACCAGCGGCAGCCACGTCCAGGGCCTGCTGGCGGGCGACGTGTGGCCGCACCGCTGGGCCGGCGCGGGCATCGCCGGCGGGCGGCAGGACGCCACCACGGCCGGCTGGGTGCCCTTCCACAAGCTGAGCCAGTGGCTGAGCTACTCGCTGCTGGAGCCGCTGCAATGGGCCGGCGTCACGGTGACGGGCCTGGACGCGCTGACCGGCCTGCCCGAGTACCGCAACGGCGGCCTGCTGCTCGACGCCGGCGTGCTGGTGCCGCGCGACCCGCGCAAGCTCGGCCGCACCTGGAAGCCCAAGGACGACTTCATCGTCGAATGGCGCGCACTCACCGTCGCGCTGCTCGACGAGGTGGCCGACGCCGTGCGCGAGCGCCTGGGCAAGACGGCCGCGGAGCTGCCGCTGGCCTGCGTGCTGGAAGGTGGCACCTGGGCCGCCGGCCGCGAGATCGCCGCCGAGCTGCGCGAAGGCGGCCCGCCGCCGCTCGCCATCGACAGCGACGGCACGATCTTCTAGCACCGCCGCACCCTTCGATTCGACGCGCCGGATCCCGCCCGGCCGGGGCCCGGGTTTGCCCGGAATCTGGAATCTATAGATTTCCGGACAATCTATGTTTTAGATGAACACCCCGCCGCCCCTGCTGCGCATCGCCGGCGTGCACAAGCGCTTCGGCGCCGTCACCGTGCTGCACGGCATCGACCTGGAGGTCGCCGAAGGCGACGTGGTGGCGGTGCTCGGCCCCTCGGGCTCGGGCAAGTCGACGCTGGTGCGCTGCATCCACCAGCTGTTGCCCATCGAGGCCGGCGCGATCCACGTCGACGGCGAGCTGCAGGGTTATGCGCGCGTGAATGGTCACGGGGGCCACGGGGACCACCTGCGCGCGCTCGACGAACGCGCCATCGCGCGCCAGCGCCAGCGCGTGGGCATGGTGTTCCAGCAGTTCAACCTGTTCCCGCACCTCACCGTGCTGGGCAACCTGATCGAAGGCCCGGTGCAGGTGCTGAAGGAACCCGTGGCCGAGGCCACCGCGCGCGCCGAGGCGCTGCTGGCCCGCGTGGGCCTGGCCGACAAGCGCGACGCCTGGCCGCGCCAGCTCTCGGGCGGCCAGCAGCAGCGCGTGGCCATCGCCCGCGCGCTGGCGATGCGGCCGCGGGCGATGCTCTTCGACGAGCCCACCAGCGCGCTGGATCCGGAACTCGTCGGCGAGGTGCTGGCCGTGATGCAGGACCTCGCGCGCCAGGGCATGACGATGCTGGTGGTCACGCACGAGATCGCCTTCGCGCGCGAGGTGGCCGACCGCGTCGTGTTCATGGAGGCCGGCCGCATCGTCGAGCAGGGCCCGGCCTCGATCCTCGCGCAGCCGCAGACCGAGCGGCTGCGCAGCTTCCTCTCGCGCACGGTGAGTCATTGAACGAGATGCCCCACACGACGCCTTTCGAGACGCTGCAGGCCGCCTACCGCGGCCGTGACGAGGGCTGGCGCCGTTGCCGCGCGCCGGGCCAGCCCGTGGTGGGCTACGTCGGCGACACGGTGCCGGTGGAAGCCATCAGCGCCAGCGGCGCGCTGGCCTGGCGCATCGCGCCGATCGACGGCAGCACCGCCTTGGCCGACCCCTGGATCGAAGCCTTCGCCGACCTCGACGCGCGCCTCACCTTCGCGCGCTACCTCGAAGGCGCCTACGACGACATCGCGCTGCTGATCGTGCCGCGTTCGAGCGAGACGCAGCACAAGCTCTTCCTCGCGCTGCGCGAGGCCCAGCGCGTGGGCCTGAAGACCGGCGGCCCGGCGCTGTGGCTGCACGACCTGCCGCACACGCAGCGCGACAGCAGCCGTGCCTACGGCCTGGCGCGCACGCGCGAGCTGCTCGCGCGCCTGGGCGAGATCACGGGCCGCTCGCCCGGCGATGCCGAACTCGGCGCGGCCATCGCCGCATCGAACGGCACGCGCATGCTGCTGACCGAGTTGCAGGCGCGCCGGCGCGCGGGCGGCATCGGCGGCACCGCGGCGCAGGTGGCCACCGGCGCGCTGAGCTTCATGGCACCGGCCGAAGGACACGCGGCGCTCGCGGCCTGGCTCGCGGGGCCGATCGAGGCGCCGCCGCCCGGGCCGCGGCTGCTGGTCAAGGGCATGCCGCTGGAGCACGAACGGCTGCATGCGCTCGTCGCCGAACTCGGCGCCGAGATCGTGGCCGAGGACGACGCCTGGGGCAGCCGCGCCGCCGAGCCGCTGGTGGCCGCCACGCCCTCGCCGCTCGAAGGCCTGTTCGTGCACAGCTGGCGCGAGCGCCCTTGCCCACGCATCCACCCGCCGCCGGCCGATGGTGACTGGTTCGCGCGCGCGCTGAGCGCAGGGGGCTTCGACGGGGTGATCTTCAACCACCCCCGCCCCGAAGACACCGAGGGCTGGCGCTTCCCCGCCGAGCGCGAGCGCGTGCGCGCCGCCGGCCTGCCCTTCGTGCAGCTGCGCGACGACGTGCGCGTGGCCCCCGCCACCGTGCGCGCCGCGCTCACGCCCTTCATCGCCGCCCTGCGCGCCTGAGACCGCCCATGTCCGCCCCCGAAAAACAACTCGCGGCCACGGCCGCCGCCGGCGAGAAGCAGAAGGCCTGGTTCGCCGGCCTGCGCGCCGACGTGTTCGAGCACAAGCGCCCCTACGCCATCCTCAACGCCGACACGCCGCACGACCTGTTCCACGTGCTCGGCATCCCGGTCGTCACCAACCAGTGGTGGGCCGCGGTGATCGCGGCCAAGCGCCTGTCGGCCGACTACCTCGACGGCCTGAACGATCTCGGCTTCCACGAGGACCTGTGCCGCTACTGCAGCATCGGCCTGGCGAGTTCGCTGATCGACCTGAAGGAGCGCACGCCCTGGGGCGGCCTGCCCAAGCCCGCGCTGCTGTGCGCACGCCTGACCTGCGACTGCATGCAGCGCGTGTTCCAGACCTGGGCCGACCACCTCGGCGCGCCCTTCTTCGCGCTGGAGGCACCCGGCAGCCAGGTGCTGCCCGAGCGCTGGTGGGAACTCTCGCGCCACCGCTGGGCCGAGCTGTGCGAGCCGGCGCGGCTGGAGCTGTGCATCACCGAGCTGCGCGAGCTGATCGCGGTGCTGGAACCCATCGCCGGCAAGCGCTTCGACGAGACCGAGCTGGCCGGCTTCCTGGACCGCGTGAACCGCCAGGAGGAGTACCTGGAGGACGTGCGGCAGATGATCGCCACCGCACCGAAGTGCCCGGTGCGCATCGGTGAGCAGATCACCAACGTGATGGCCACGCAGTGGCACCGCGGCAGCGACTGGGCGCTCGCGCACGCGCGCCGCTTCCGCGACGAGGTGAAGGCGCGCGTGGATGCCGGCATCGCCGCCTGCCCCGGCGAGCGCAAGCGGCTGATGTGGGTGGGCGCCGGCCTCTGGCACAACACGGCCTTCTACCAGCAGTTCGAGGAGAGCCACGGCGCCGCCTTCGTCTGGAGCATGTACCTGCCCTTCGGGCCCGACTGGTACATCCGCTACGGGCTGGACGATCCGCTGCGGGCACTCGCAAGCCGCGTGGTGACGATGAACGAGGTGCTGCACAACGCACCCTACGCGCCGGCCTGGATCGTGCACGAGGCGCAGAAGAACCGCATCGACGGCGCCGTGGTGCTGATGCCCAAGGGCAGCCGCCCCTCGGCCGCCGGCACGCTGTTCATCACGCAGGCGCTGGAGCGCGCCGGCGTGCCGACGCTGCTGATCGAGGCCGACATGGTCGATGGCCGCAAGTGGGACGGCGCGGCCGTCGATGCGGCGATGGTGAAGTTCCTCGAAGAGAGAGTGCGATGAGCGCGACGCTGCTGATGGTCGGTGACCTGATCCTGGACGAGCCCGACCCGGCTGGCTTCTTCGCGCCCAGCCGCGAGCTGCTGCGCAGCGCCGATCTCGCCATCGGCCATGTCGAGGTGCCGCACACGAACCGCGCGGTCGAGTCGAGCAACGACATCCCGGCGCCGCCGGCCAACCCCGACCACCTGGCGGCGCTGGTCGATGCCGGCTTCGGCGCGATCACGCTCGCCGGCAACCACATCGCCGACTGCGGCCCGCCGGGCATCGAGGACACGATCGCCACGCTGCGCGGACTCGGCATCCCCTGCACCGGCGCCGGCATGAACCTGCCCGCGGCGCGCGAGCCGGTGATCGTCGAGCGCCAGGGCCTGCGCATCGGCCTGCTCAGCTTCAACTGCGTGGGCCCGCGCGAGAGCTGGGCCACCTCGCGCAAGGCCGGCTGCGCCTACGTGAAGGTGCTGACGCACTACGAGCTGGACTACGCCGCGCCGGGCGGCCCGCCGCGCATCTACACCTTCTGCGCCCCCGAGAGCCTGGAGGCGATGAGCGCCGACATCCAGGCCCTGGCCGCGCGCGTGGACATCGTGATCGTGGCCTTCCACAAGGGCGTGGGCCACATCCCTGCGGTGGTGGAGCACTACGAGCGAGCGGTCGCGCGCGAGGCCATCGACGCCGGCGCGCACATCGTCATCGGCCACCACGCGCACATCCTGCGCGGCATCGAGTTCCACCGCGGCCGGCCCGTCTTCCACGGCCTGGGCAACTTCGTCAGCGTCACGCGTGCGCTCACCGCGCCGGGCGCCGACAGCCCCGAGCGCCAGGCCTGGGCCGAGCGGCGCCAGAAGCTCTTCGGCTTCGTGCCCGACCCCACGATGCCCGCCTACCCCTTCCACCCCGACAGCCGGCACACGATGGTTGCGCGCTGCGTGGTGCATCGCGACGGGCGCGTCGAGGCCGGCATCGTGCCCGGCTGGGTCGACCAGCAGGCGAGGCCCGTACCTCTCGGCCGCGACGAGGCCGGCGAACGCTGCCTGGCCTACATCGAGGACATCAACCGCCGCGCCGGCCTGAAGGCGCGCTTCGAATGGACGGACGGCTTCGTCGCGGTGACGCCGCCCGGGCCCACGCAATGAGACACAACGACCAAGACCTGCCGCGCCCGCTCGCCGGCTTCACGGTGCTGGACCTGACGACGGCGCTCGCCGGGCCCTACGCCTCGCTGCTGCTGGCCGGCCTGGGCGCGCGCGTCATCAAGGTGGAGAACCCGCGCCAGCCCGACACCGCGCGCGCCAACGCGCCCTTCGTCGGCCGCGACGGCCTGGCGATGGTGCGGCGCCATGCCGACGACATGTCGCTGGCGATCATGGAGCGCGCGCGCAACAAGGAGTCGATCACCCTCAACCTGAAGCACCCGCGCGGCAAGCAGCTGTTCGAGCAGCTGGCGGTGAAGGCGGATGCGGTGGTCGAGAACTTCAGCGCCGGCACCACCGAGCGCCTGGGCCTGGGTCCCGCGGCGCTGATGGCGTTGAACCCGAAGCTGGTCTACACCTCGATCAGCGGCTTCGGCGCCAACGTGATGGGTGCGCAGAACCGCGCGATGGACACCGTGGTGCAGGCGCTGTCGGGCCTGATGATGACCACCGGCAGCCGCGACGATCCGCCGGTGCGCGTGGGCGTGCCCTTCGGCGACCTCACGGCGCCGCTGTACGCGGTGATCGGCACGCTGGCGGCGCTGATCCAGGCACGCAGCACCGGCCGCGGCCAGCATGTGGACGTGTCGCTGCTGGGCGCCATCACCGCGGTGGTGGCGGCCGAGCCTTTCGAGGTGATGCGCCGCTGCGGCCAGGAGACGCGCACCGGCAACCAGATGCCGCGCCTGGCGCCTTTCGGCGTGTTCGCCACGCGGGACGGCCACATCGCCGTGTGCGCACCCACCGACGATTTCAGCGGCTCGCTCTTCGCCGCGATGGGCCGGCCCGAGCTGCGCGAGGATCCGCGCTTCGCCAGCCGCGACGCCCGCGTCTCCAACCACGAGGCGCTGCACGGGCTGGTGAAGGCGTGGATGGCGGAACTCTCCACCGACGACGCGGTGCAAACCCTCGAACAGCACGGCGTGCCCTCGGGCCGCGTGCGCTCGCCCGGCGAAGCCACGCGCGACCCGCGGCTGCTGGCGCGCGGCGAGACCGAAGTCCTGGAGCACCCGGTCTACGGCGCGGTGGAGGACATCATCGTCGGCGGCCTGCCGATCCGCATGACCGGCAGCTTCACCGGCTTCGACCGCCCTGCGCCGGGCCTGGGTGCGCACAACGAAACCGTCTACGGCGAGCTGCTGGGCCTGGCGGCCGGCGAGATCGCCGCGCTGAAGGCCGAAGGGGTGCTGTGATGCGGCACGCGGCCGGCCTGCTGATCGGAACGCTGCTGCTGGCGGCTGCCGCGCCGGCCGCCACGCTGCTGGAGAAGCTGCCGCCGGAGGTGCGCCGCAACGGCGTGCTGCGCTTCGTGGGCGACTCGCACCCGCCCTACCGCATCCTCGACGACGATCGCCAGATCCGCGACGGCCTGGACGCCGACCTCGCTCGCGCGCTGGAGCCGGTGCTCGGCATCCGCATCCGCCACGCCGTGGTCAACAGCCTCTCGGCCACGCTCGCCGGGCTGGAGTCGGGCCGCTACGACGTGGCGATGGGCCCGGCGCTGCCCACGCCCGAGCGGCTGCAGCGCTTCGACGCCGTCACCTGGCTCATCACCTATCCGTCCTTCGTCTACCCGCTGCAGCGGCCGCGGCGCTTCGCGCAGGTGCCCGACCTGTGCGGCATGAAGGTCAGCTACGTGGCCGGCAGCGTGAGCGAGCGCGTCACCGACCGCGTCAACGTCCGCTGTCGCGAACTCGGCAAGCCGCTCGCGCAGCATGTGCCGCTGGTGGACACCAACATGACGCTGGTGGCCACGCAGGCCGGCCGCGCCGACGTGGCGGCGATGACCTCGGCCGCCGCGCTGCACGCGGTGCACGAGGCGCCCGAACTCTTCGGCGCCTTCCGCGACCCGGAGGACAAGCTCGGCATCGACGTGCTGGGCCTGTTCGTCACGCGGCGCTCGGGCCTGGCGCCGGTGCTGCACGAGGCCATGGGCGAGCTGTTCCGCAACGGCGAGTACGCCCGCATCATGGCCAAGTGGGGCGTGGAGAAGGTGGCCGTGCAGGCACCGCAAATCAGGACGCTCGGGCGATGACGACCAAGCCCGAGGCACCCATCGACGACGTGGCCCAGGCCCGCCCGCGCCCTCGCTGGGGCCGGCGCGCGGTGATGGCGCTGCTGTTGATCGCGGCGCTGCAGCTGGCCTGGTTCCTCATCAGCAACCCGCGCTTCGAATGGGGCGTGGTGGCGCAGTACCTCACCGCGGCCAACGTGATGAAGGGCCTGGGCGTGAGCCTGCTGCTCACCGCCATCGGCATGACGCTGGGCACCGCCATCGGCACCGGCGTGGCGCTGATGAAGCTCAGCGACTTCACCGCCGCGCGCGCCTTCGGCAACTTCTACACCTGGCTGTTCCGCGGCACGCCGGTGCTGATCCAGCTGCTGGCCTGGTACAACCTGGCGTACCTGCTGCCCGAGATCACGATCTCGATCCCGTTCGGCCCCACGCTGCTGCGCTGGGAGACCAACGAGGTGATCACGCCCTTCATCGCCGCGGTGCTGGGCCTGGCGCTGAACGAGGCGGCCTACATGGCCGAGATCGTGCGCGCCGGCATCCTCAGCGTGGACCCGGGCCAGCGCGACGCCGCACGCGCGCTGGGCTTCACGCCCTGGCTCGCCTTCCGCCGCATCGTCTTCCCGCAGGCCATGCGCGTGGTGCTGCCGCCGGCGGGCAGCCAGGTGATCGGCATGCTGAAGGGCACCTCGCTGGTCAGCGTGATCGCGATGACCGACCTGCTGTTCTCGGTGCAGACGGTCTACAACCGCAACTTCAAGGTCGTGCCGCTGCTGCTGGTGGCGGTGATCTGGTACCTCGCGGTGTTCACGCTGCTGACGCTGCTGCAGGCCCGGCTGGAGCGCCACTTCTCGCGCGGCCACGCCACACCGGTTTCGATCCGGGAGAAACGATGAAGCATCTACTCCCGTGCGGCCTGCTGCTGGCCGCAGCCGCTGCCTGCGCGCAAGCCGACGACAAGGTCTCGCGCCCGGGCGAATACCGCGGTTTTGCACCGGTGCTGCATGTCGAGCAAGTCCGGCAGTCGATGTACCTGAAGCTGCGCGACGGCACGCGGCTGGCGATGGACATCCACCGCCCGGCCGTCGGCGGCAAGCCGGTGGAGACGCCCTATCCGGTGATCTGGCAGCACAGCCTGACGCGCCGCACGCCGGCCGACCAGGGCTCTGCGTCGGTGACGCGGCAGATGCCGCAGCTGGTGAAGTACGGCTACGTCGTCGTCGAAGTCGAGCGCCGTGGCCTGGGCGCCTCCTTCGGCGCCCGCCGCGGCTACAACGACCGCACCGAGGCGCGCGATGCCTACGAGGTGACCGAGTGGCTCGCGAAGCAGCCCTGGTCCACCGGCAAGGTGGGCGTGCAGGGCTGCTCCAACACCGGTGACGCGGCGATGCACGCCGCCACCTACGCGCCGCCGAGCCTGAAGGCTGTTCTCGCCGGCTGCTTCAGCTGGAACAAGTACGACGGCTTCCGGCGCGGCGGCATCCCGGCGCAATGGGGCGTGGGCCCGGAGCGGCCGATCGACGCCCAGCTGCGCGAGGCACAGCCGGTGGACGGCGACGAGGGCCGCACGCTGCTCGCGCAGGCCATCGAGCAGCACCGCGACTCGACGCCGCTGGCCGAGATGTGGCGAGGCCTGCCCTACCGCGACAGCTGGACCGACCTCACCGCGAGCCGCTTCTGGATCGAAGGCAGCGCCGGTACCTACCGCGATTCAATGCGCCGCGGCGGCGCGGCCTTCTACATCTGGGGCGGCTGGCTCGACGAGTTCCGCCGCGAAGGCCTGGTGGCCTGGGCGAACCTGAAGGACACGAACCCGGCGCGGGTGCTGATCGGCCCGTGGATGCACTGCCGCCACCCCGGCTTCGACATGCTGGCCGAGGCGCACCGCTTCTTCGACCGCTGGCTGAAGGGCATCGACAACGGCATCGACCGCGAGCCGCCGATCCACCTCTACGCGACGCACGCCCCGGCCGCGAGCGCGTGGAAGACCTACGCCGCCTGGCCGCCGGCCGCTGCGCCCGAGCGGCGCGTGCTGGCGCTGGCCGCCGGCGGCGGCGGCGGCGCCGATCACGCACTGGCCGGCCGCATCGGGGCTGCCGCGCAAACGGCACTGACGATCAAGCCCACCGCGCCCTGCCCCGAGAACGGCTCGCTGACGCAGCCCTGCTCGCAGGCCGGCAACGGCCTGCGCTTCACCGGCGAGGCGCTGGCGGCCGACACCGAGCTCACCGGCCACGCGATCGCGCAGATCTGGATCGCGTCGCCGCAGCCTGACCAGCATGTCTTCGCCTTCATCGAGGACCTCGCGCCCGACGGCAGTGCCGAGCTCGTCACCGAAGGGCGGCTGAAGGCCAGCCTGCGCGCCGAGCACCGGCCGCCCTACGAGTACCTCGGCCTGCCCTGGCAGCGCAGCCTGGAGGCAGACCACCAGCCGCTGCAAGCCGGCGTGGCGGTGCCGCTGCGCTTCGACCTGCTGCCGATGTCGCATGTGTTCAAGGCCGGGCACCGCGTCCGCGTCGTGATCAGCGGCAACGACCCGCGCGAGCGCCCTGCGGCGCCCACGGGCCACTCGATCACGCTCGTGAGCAGCGACCAGCAGCCCTCGACGATCACCCTGCCGGTGGCCGCACCACCGCGTTGACCTCGAAGCCCCCGAAGAAGCCCTCGAAGACGCCAAAGGAGACAAGCCGATGAACCCGATCAAGCCCCACAGCGCCCGCTCCGGCCCGGCGCTCAGCGCCGTCGCGCTGGCCATCGCCAGCCTGGCGCTGCCGGCCGCCGCGCAGCAGAAGGCCGCCGAGCCGGAGAAGAAGGTCGAGCAGATCACCGTCACCGGCAGCCGCATCCGCGGCATCGAGCCCATCGGCTCGCCGGTGGTGGGCGTGGACCGCAACAGCATCGAGACGGCCGACGTCGCCAGCACCGCGCTGATGCTGCAGCAGGTGCCGCAGGTGTTCAACCTCGGCGTCTCGGAGAACTCGCGCGGCCAGGCCGGCGGCTCGGGCAACATCACCTACGGCTCGTCGATCAACCTGCGCGGCATCGGTCCCTTCGCCACGCTGGTGCTGGTGAACGGCCACCGCGTCGTCGGCCAGGGCACGAGCGCGGCGGCGGTGGACCCGTCGATCATCCCCATGCTGATGCTCGAGCGCGTGGAGATCGTCGCCGACGGCGCGTCGGCGATCTATGGCTCCGACGCCATCGCCGGCGTCGCCAACCTGATCCTGCGCCGCAACGAGAAGACGGTGCAGGCCTTCGCGCGCCTGGGCCGCGCCGACAGCTACAGCGAGCGCCAGCTCGGCGCGCTGTGGGCCACGCGCTGGGGTGCCGGCCAGGCGACGATCGGCTTCGAGCACAGTTTCCGCAGCGCACTGTCGGGCCGCGACCGCGACTTCTTCACCGGCGACCTGCGCGACCAGGGCGGCGGCGACTTCCGCTCCACGCAGTGCAGCCCGGGCAACATCACGATCTCGGGCACGAGCTACGCCATTCCTGCCGGCGGCGTGACGTCGGCGAATGCCGCCAGCCTGGTGGCCGGGACGTCCAACAAGTGCGACAACCTGAAGCTGCAGGACCTGATCCCGCGCCAGGAACGCAACGGCCTGGGCTTCACGATCAACCACGACCTGACGCCCTCGCTCTCGCTCTACGCCGACGGCTTCGCCACCGAACGCCGCTACCGCTACCGGCCGGGCGCGCTCACCGCCAACCTCACGGTGCCGCAGGCCAACCCGTTCTACGTGCGCCCGCCCGGCGCGCCGGCGGGCACCAACGAGACGGTGACCTACTCCTTCGTCAACGACCTGCCGGTCAACACCGCCAACGGCTTCTCGCGCACCTACGAGGCCACGGTGGGCGCCGACTACGCGCTGGGCAAGGACTGGAAGGCCGGCGGCCTGCTGACCTGGGGCTACAACGACGACCTGGCCGTCACGCTCGGCGGCCTGACCAACGCCAACATCACGGCGGCGCTGGCCGACACCAATGCCGCCACCTCGCTGAACGTCTTCGGCTCGGGCGCCAACAACCCGGCCACGCTGGCGAAGATCGCCAACAGCGTGTCCTACGCGCCGGGCACCACCAACTTCCAGAACCTGCTGCTGAAGGCCGACGGCCCGCTGTTCACGCTGCCCGGCGGCGCGGTGCGCGCGGCCGCGGGGCTGGAGCGCCAGCAGATCAAGACCATCGGCGGCCAGACCACCGGCGCGGTGACCAACCCCGTCACCGGGACCGTCAAGCTGGAGCGTTTTGTCGATTCCGCCTACCTGGAGCTGGCGGTGCCGGTGGTGGGCGCCGGCAACGCCTTCACCGGCATGCAGAAGCTGGACTTCACGGCCGCGGTGCGGCACGACAAGTACAGCGACGTGGGCGGCACCACGAACCCGAAGTTCGGCCTTACCTGGCAGCCGGTGGCAGGGCTGCAGCTGCGCGGCAGCTACGGCGAATCGTTCCGCGCGCCGGGCCTGACGCAGCTGCGGGGCTTCACCAACGGCGGCCGCGGCGGCCTGTTCGTGCAGAACTACTCCGACCCGACAAACAACGGCGCGCTGCGCGTGGGCGTGGCGCTGTCGGCGGCCAACCCGGACCTGAAGCCGGAGACGGCGAAGACCAAGTCCTTCGGCATCGACTGGGAGCCGGCCAAGGGCAGCAAGATCAGCATCAACTACTTCGACATCACCTACGACAACCAGATCACCGGCTACCTGTCGGACCTGACGGTGCTCAACCGCGAGGCCTCGTTCGCCGGCACGAGCATCATCCAGCGCAACCCCTCGGCGGCGCTGCAGGCGCAGCTGCTGGCGCAGTACCCCATCAGTGGCGTGCCGCCGGCCAACTGGACGCTGTTCGTCGACGGCCGCAACTTCAACCTCGCCAAGTCGGTCTCCAAGGGCTTCGACTTCCAGGCCAGCACGAAGATCAACACCGCGCACTGGGGCCAGATCGGGCTGGGCGTCAACGGCACCGTGTTCACGAAGTACGAGGTGGCGCTGACGCCGGCCAGCGCGCCGGTGGACCAGCTCAACACGATCTTCAACCCGATGAAGTTCAAGGCCCGCGTCAACGCGAGCTGGAGCTACGGGCCCACCTACACGAGCCTGAACCTCAACCACATCAACGCCTACGACAACAACCTCGCCAACCCGGTGCAGAAGGTGCGCGCGAGCGACACGCTGGACCTGCGCGTGGCACTGGCGCTGGAGGACCTCGGCTCCTCGCCGCTGCTGAAGGACACGACGCTGGCGCTGGGCGTGCAGAACCTGACCGACAAGAAGCCGCCCTTCGTCAACATCGCGCAGAGCACCAACGGCGGCGGCGGCTTCGACCCGACGCAGACGAGCCCGGTCGGCCGGCTGATCTCGCTGTCGCTGGACAAGCGGTTCTGATGGCCCCCCCCCGTAGCGCCTTCGGCGCTCCCCCCCAGGGGGGCGCCGCCAGCGGCCCGGCCAAGCCGGTTCCGCGGCGACCGCTTGGTCGGCCGCTGCTGCTTCTCGGCCTGAGCGCGCTGTTTGCGAGCATCCACGCGCAACCCATTGAAGCGCCGCCACCCTACGTCGCCCCCGAGGTGCCGATGGGCGGCGGCCCGTTCAAGGCCGTGATGCGCGTGGAGCCCGGGCTGCCGACCCACACCGTCTACCGGCCCGCCGACCTGGCCGCCCTGGGCGCGCGCAGGCTGCCGCTGGTGGCCTGGGGCAACGGCGCCTGCGTGGCGCTGGGCAACCGCTTCCGCTATTTCCTCACCGAGATCGCCTCGCACGGCTTCGTCGCCATCGCGATCGGCCCGATCGGCGACAAGGCGGTCGAGCAGGTCGCCAGCGGGCCGGCCACGCGCGGCGCGCCGGCGCCGGGCTCGCCAGCGGACTTCCTCGTCAAGGCCGGGCTGGTGGATCTTGCCAACCTCGCGCCAGGCATCCTGCCGGCGCCCTTCAGCAGCTCGGCGATGCTGACGCAGGCCATCGACTGGGCGGTGGCCGAGAACCGCCGTGCGGCCAGCCCGCTCTTCGGCCGCATCGATCTCGACCACATCGCCGTGATGGGCCAGAGCTGCGGCGGCATCCAGGCCATCGCCGCCGCGCTGGACCCGCGCGTGAAGACCTTCGGCGTGTGGAACAGCGGCCTGTTCGATCACCCGACGCGCGCCTTCGAGATCGCCGCCTCGCCGGTCAACAAGGCGAGCCTGAAGCTGCTGAAGATCCCGGCGATCTACATCAGCGGCGACGACAGCGACCAGGCCAAGAAGAACGCCGACGACGATGTCGACCGCCTCGACCAGGGCCCCGTGTTCCGCGCCTGGCGCGAGAAGACCGGCCACGGCGGCACCTACCGCGAGCCTGGCGGCGGTGCCTTCGGCGCCGTGGCGGTGGACTGGCTGCGCTGGCAGCTGCAGGGCGACGCCGAGGCCGGCAAGACCTTCACCGGTGCCGCCTGCCGGCTGTGCACCGACCCGGCCTGGCACGTGCGCCGCAAGCGCATCGAGTAGGGCAGCGGGGGCTTGGAGCCGCTCCGTAGAATGCCTGCGAGATGCTGCGCGACAAGACCCCCTTGCCCCTGAAGGCCGCGGCCGATGCCGACGGCGCGGCCACGCTGGCCGAGGTGGCCGCCAGCAAGGTGCGCGAGGCCATCCTGTCCGGCGCCATCGCGCCCGGATCGAAGCTGCACATCCAGCGCCTGTCGGACGAGTTCGGCCTCTCGGCCACGCCGATGCGCGAAGGCCTGGCGCGGCTCGTCGCCACGGGCCTCGTGGAAGCGCTGGGCCAGCGCGGTTTCCGCGCGCTGCCGATCTCGATGGAAGACCTGGCCGACATCCAGCGCATGCGGCACTGGGTGGAGGTGGAAGGGCTGAAGCTGTCGATCGAGCGCGGCGACATGGCCTGGGAGCAGGGCATCGTCGCCTCGCTGCACCGGCTGAAGAGCCTGTCGGTGGTGAAGGACAACCCGGCCGCGCGCGGCGCTGCCGGCGAGCCGCTGTTCGACCACGCGCACAAGGCCTTCCACACCGCGCTGATCGCGGCCTGCGGCTCGCCGCGCCTGCTGGCCGCGCACAGCGACCTGCACGACCAGTTCTACCGCTACCGCCTGGTGCTGCGCCTGGTGCCGCGCAGCCGTGCGGCTTCCGAGCGCGACCACGCCGAGCTCGCGCGCATGGCGATGTCGCGCGATTTCGAGGCCGCCGCGGCCGCGCTGCACGCGCACATCGACCGCCCGGCGCGGGCGCTGCAGAAGCTGCCGGTGAGCGCGCTCGAAGGCGCCTTCGCGCCCGCGGCGCGTTGATGGCCTTGAAGGCTGCGGCCGGGCCCGGCTTCGGCGACCTGCTGCGCGGCTGGCGCCAGCGGCGCGGCAGCAGCCAGCTGGCGCTGGCGCTGGCGGCCGAGGTCTCTGCGCGCCACCTGAGCTGGCTGGAGACCGGCAAGGCCGCGCCCAGCCGCGCGATGGTGCTGCGCCTGGCCGAGCGCCTGGACCTGCCGCCGCGCGAGCGCAACACGCTGCTGCACGCGGCCGGCTATGCGCCGCTGTTCGCCGAACGCGCGCTGCAGGACCCGGCGCTGGCCCCCGCGCGCGCCACGCTCGAACGCCTGCTGGCGGCGCACGAGCCCTGGCCCGCGCTGGCGGTGGACCGCCACTGGAACCTGGTGGCTCACAACGCCATGCTGCCGGCGCTGCTGCAGGGCCTGCCGCCGGAGATGCTGGCGCCGCCGGTGAACGTGCTGCGGCTGTCGCTGCACCCGCGCGGCCTGGCGCCGGCCATCGGCAACCTGCCGGCCTGGCGCGCGCATGTGCTCGCGCGGTTGCAGCGCCAGGCGGCGGCAACCGGCGATCCGGTGCTCGACGACCTGCTCGTCGAGCTGCGCAACGGCGAGCCGCCCGCCGACGAGTCCGCCACCGCCGGCGACCTCTTCATGCCGCTGCAGCTGCACACGCCCGCGGGGCTGCTGCAGTTCATCACCACGACCACCGTGTTCGGCGCGCCGCACGACGTGACGCTGGCCGAGATCGCGATCGAGACGCTGCTGCCGGCCGACGAGGCGACGGCCGCGCGGCTGCAGGCGATGAAGGCGGCCCTGCCCGTCGCCTGATCGCCCGCCTGCTTCAGGCCGCCTGCGCCCGGGCCTGCTCCTCGCGGTACAGCGCGAACTCCTCGCGCACCGCACGCGCCACGGCCTCGCGCTTCAGCAGCCGCTGGTGGTAGGCCTTCACCGCCGGCCAGGGCGCGAGGTCCACGCCGGCGTACGGCGCCCAGTTCAGCACGGCCACGAGGTAGGCGTCGGCGATGCCGTAGTCGCCCACGAGGTGCTCGTGCGCCGCCAGGTGCGCGTCGAGCACGCCCAGCCGCAGTGCGGCCTTCTCGTGCGCGTAGGCCTTCACCTCGGCCGGCGCCTGCGGATCGAGCAGCGGCACGAACACCGCCTTGTGCAGCTCGGTGCCGATGAAGCACAGCCACTGGCGAACGCGCGCGCGTTCGCCGGCTGCCTCGGGCAGCAGGCCGGCAGCGGGCAGGTGCTCGGCCAGGTACTGCAGCACGGCGGCGTTCTCGGTGAGCAGCCAGCCCTCGTCGGTCATCAGCGCCGGCACCTGGCCCATGGGGTTGAGCTGGCGGTAGTCGCGGCCGTCGCCGGTGCGCTTGCTGCGCGGGTCCACCGGCGTGAAGCGCGCCTGGGCGCCGGCCTCGTACAGCGCGATGCGGCTGGCCAGCGAGCAGGCCATCGGCGAGAAGAAGAGTTCCATCGGAGGCTCCGGTTGTTTGGTGTTTTTGTACTATATTGAACAGAAATAAAGCTCGTCAATCATTTTTTGCCACGTGGTACAAAAATCGGATCCCGAACCGAAGCGCCCGCGCGGCCGGCCGCGCGGCTTCGACGCCGACGAGGCGCTGGCGCAGGCCATGGCCACGTTCTGGCGCCATGGCTTCTCGGCCACCTCGCTGGACATCTTGTCCGAGGCCACCGGCCTGAACCGCCCGAGCCTGTACGGCGCCTTCGGCGACAAACACGCGCTGTACCTGCTCTCGCTGCAGCGCTACACGGCCGAGGCCGTCGCGGCGATGGACAAGGCCCTCGCGGGCCGCCCGCTGCGCGAGGGCCTGCGGCGCATCTACGAGTTCGCGCTCAAGATGTACTACCCGCCCGACGAGGCGGCGCGCGGCTGCCTGCTCGTGGGCACCGCGGCCACCGAGGCCGGCGCCGACGAGGACATCCGCCAGCACCTGGGCGACGCGCTGCGCGCCTTCGACGCGGTCTTCGAGGCGCGGATGCAGCGCGCGCTGGCCGAAGGCGAGCTGGCACCGGGCGCCGATGCGGCGGTGCTGGCGCGCATCGCGTCCGCCGTGCTGCACTCGCTGGCGCTGCGCTCGCGCGCCGGCGACCGCCGTGCCGAGCTCTCGGCCACCGCCGCGGCGGCCGTCGATCTGATCTGCGGGCCGGCGCCGCGCTGATCGCTCTCAGCCTCGGAACGGGTTCGCCGTCGCGAACCACAGGCCGATGCCGGTGGCGATGATGAAGGCGCCGTCGAGCACGCCCACCAGCAGGAAGACCTTGGTCTGCAGCGGCTCGAGCATCTCGGGTTGGCGCGCGCCGGCCTCGAGGAACTTCGCGGCCATCACGCCCACGCCGAGGCAGGAGCCGATCGCGCCCAGGCCGATCATGTGGCCCACGGCCAGCGGGACGAGGTTGACGCCTTCCATCGCTTCGCTCCTTCTTCGGTGTCTTCAGCGGCTGTGGCACCATCGTCGCCACCCGGCGCGCGGCCGTCGATGACCTGCCAGGTCATGCCGCGTGTTGCCATGCGAAGAGCCGCCCACGATGAGCACGCCCGAAGTCCACGTCATCGACCACCCGCTGGTGCAGCACAAGCTCACGCTGATGCGCCAGAAGGACCGCAGCACCAACAGCTTCCGCCGCCTGCTGCACGAGATCAGCATGCTGATGGCCTACGAGGTGACGCGCGCCATGCCGGTGCAGCTGGTGGAGATCGAGACGCCGCTGGAGAAGATGCAGGCGCCGATGATCGAGGGCCGCAAGACGGTGTTCGTCGTCATCATGCGCGCCGGCGCCGGCCTGCTGGACGGCATGCTGGAAGTGGTGCCCGGCGCGCGCGTGGGCCACGTGGGCCTGTACCGCGACCCGAAGACGCTGATCGCGGTGGAGTACTACTTCAAGATGCCGCACGAGATGAACGAGCGCGACGCGATCGTGCTCGACCCGATGCTGGCCACCGGCAACTCGGCCGTGGCCGCGGTGGACCGGCTGAAGGAGACGCACCCGAAGTCGATCCGCTTCGTCAGCCTGCTGGCCGCGCCCGAGGGGCTGAAGAACTTCCACGCCCACCACCCGGACGTGCCGGTCTACACCGCCGCCATCGACCGCCAGCTCAACGAGCACGGCTACATCGTGCCGGGCCTGGGCGACGCGGGCGACCGGCTGTTCGGCACGAAGTAGCCGGCGTCAGCCCGCAGACCGTTCCTCGCGCAGCGTGGCCCAGCCCAGCGCGACGAAGCCGCGCAGCACCCACCAGCCGATGTCGGCCTGGCGCCAGCCCTGGCCGAAGCGCGCCGAGGTGGGCCGCTCGTGGTGGTTGCGGTGCCAGCTCTCGCCCCAGGAGACGATCGAGAGCCAGGCCACGTTCAGGCTCGCGTCGCCGGTCTCGGCGCCGCGCTCGGGCGCGAGGTGGCAGCAGGAGTTGATGGCCCAGATGATGTGCTGGCCGATCACGATGCGCAGCACGCCGCCCCAGTAGGCGCCGAAGACGGCGCCGCTCCATCCACCGAGGCCTGGCAGCGCCGCGCCGGCGAGTGCCGGCAGCGCGATGCCCAGCGCCACCCACAGCGGATAGCGGCGGTCCGAGGCGCGCACCAGCTCGTCGGCGAGCAGCTCGCGGGCGTAGCGGCGCGGGTTGGGCACGTCGTGGCGCCACACCCAGCCCATGTGCCCGCGCAGCGCCGCGGCCAGCCGCCCGCCGCGGCGGCCGGGCCAGGCCTCGGGCTGCGGCGAGTGCGGGTCGCCGGGCCGGTCGCTCGCGGCATGGTGCATGCGGTGCAGCGACACCCAGTAGGTGGCCGGGCCCTGCGCCGCCATGCCGCCCAGCGCGGCCAGCACGCGGCGCAGCGCGGGCTTCGCCTCGAACGAGCGGTGCGCGAAGTGGCGGTGCAGGCCGACCGAGACGCCCACGCCGCCCACCGCGAACCACATGCCGCCGAACAGCAGCGCCGCCCAGCCCGCATGCACCGGCAGCGGCAGCAGCAGCGGCATCAGCACGGCCGCCGCCGCCGGCAGCAGCACCGACAGCGCGAAGTGCCGCCGCTGCGCCGCCGCAAAGGTGGCCGCCGGCAGCGTGTGCACGGTCGAGGGGTTCATGCGCCCTCCGCCGCCGCGGCATTCATCTCGGCGTAGACGACGTTGCCGTGCGGATCGAGGAAGCAGCCCGCGTTCGCGCCGGCCGCATCGGCCAGCTCGCGCATGTCCATCGGCGTGCGCAGCACCAGCGACCAGTCCATGAACAGCTCCATGTAGCCGCGGCCGGAGCCGCCGGGCACGAAGTTGCCGATGACGAGCCGGCCGCCGGGGCGCAGCATGCTGAACAGGCGCGTGGTGAGGCGGCGCGCCAGCGCATCGGGCAGGTAGTCGTAGAGGCCGGCGGAATAGATCAGGTCGAAGCGGCCCAGCGATTCGGCCAGCGGGCCCGCGAGCAGCTCGCGCACGCCGCGGTGCAGCGCGCGCACGCGCCGGCCGGCATGCACACGCGCGACCTCGGCGCAGGACAGCGCGTCCTGGTCCAGCGCCAGCACCTCGCCGCGGAACCAGGGCGCGACGGCCAGGCTGCCTTCGAGTTCACGCGCATGGCCGCTGGCCACCGAGAGGATGCGCGCCTCGTCGCGCGAGACCGCCGCCTCGTCCACCAGGCTCCTGAGCAGCTGGCGCCGGTACAGCACCGACAGGCCCATCGAGACGCGCGTGGTCGCGCCGAAGACCAGCGCACCCAGCGCCGAGGTGCCGGTGGGCGCGATGCCGTCGTAGATGAAGTCCATCATCACCGCGTCGCCCGCGTAGCCGCGCGGCTTGGCCACCGCGCGGTGCGTGTACGGGTCCTGCTGCACGAGGCGGTGCAGCGGGTGCGCGTGGCAATGCTCGCGCACGATCTCGGCCAGGCCGCAGCCGCGCGCCTCCGACCACAGCGAGGACAGCGGCGCGCCCAGGCGCCTGAAGGCCGGCAGCGCGTGGCCGGCTTCGAGCAGCGCATGCGCCTCGTCGAGCAGGGCCCGCAGCTCGGCCAGCAGCGTGGCGGGTTTGGAGCCTGCAGGTCCCGGTGCCAGCAGAACGGTGAGCGACGAGTTCACGGTGGGTCCCTCCTTCGGTGAATCGACGCCACGCAGCCTAGGCAGCACGGCCGCGCGATTCACCCCCAGCGCGGGGGGCGCGGCGCGGGACGTCGTACTGGCTGATGAGGCGCGGCACGGCGTGCTGCGCAGAATCGTCCACCCATGCGCTCGATCGCAAAGACGATGGCCAGCCTGCAGGCGCTGGCCGCCATGGGACTGCCCGCCGGCGTGCTGGTGCCGGCGCTGCTGGAGGCGCTGCACGGCGTGGTGCCGTCCAGTCGCAACCTCTTCGACTGGGCCGACCCGGACGGCCGCTTGCTGCGCTACTTCATCGAGGGCCCGATCGATGCCGCGGTGGCGCGCCTGTACTTCGACGAGTTCCACAACCGGCGCGAGGCCGAGGCGATGCCGCGCTTCGACAGCCTGGCGCTGGCGCCGCAAGGCGTGCGCGGCCCGCAGGACCTGGCGCACGAGCGCTTCTACGGCTCCGACCTGTACCGCGCGATCTGGCGCCCGCAGGGCCTGCACGCGCGGCTGGAGGCCGTGCTGCGCGGCCGCGGCGGGCTGCTGCTGGGTTCGCTGGTGCTGTACCGCGGGCCGCAGGATGCGCCCTTCAGCGCCGCCGAAGCCGCGCGGCTGGCGGGCTGCGTGCCGCTGCTGGCGACCGCCATCGAGCGCGCCGCGCGCATGCCGCCTGCGGCCGAGCGGCAGGTCGCAAGCCCGGAGCCGGCCGAGACGCTGCTGCTGGCGCTGGACGGCCGCATCAACCACGCCAGCGCCGGCGCGCACCGGCTGCTGCTGATGGCCGACGGCGGCGCCTCGCGCGAGGCGCTTTCGCGCCCGCTGCCGCAACTGGCCGGTGGGCTGCTCGCGCTGCTGCTGGCACGGCTGCGCGAGCGTGGCGCGGCACCCGCGATCGGCCCGCCGCTGACGGTGACGCTGGCCACGCCCGCGGGCATCGTCACCGCGCAGGGCACCGTGCTGGCGCCGCAGCAGCCGGGCAGCGAGCCGCTCGTGCAGGTGAGCCTGCGGCGCCTGGAGCCGCAGCGCGTGGCGCTGGAGCGCGCGCTGCGCGGGCTGCCGCTCACGCCGGGGCAGATGGCGGTGTGCCGCGAGCTGCTGCTGCGCGGCGGCACGCAGGCGGAGATCGGCACCCGGCTGGGCGTGGCCACGGCCACCGTGATCGACCACCTGCGCAAGGTCTACGACACGCTGGACCTGGCCTCCGCCGCCGAGCTGCGCGCCTTCGTCGATGCGCGCGTCGACGCGCGCGCGTTCTCGCCCTGACTCGGTGCGGGCGCGGGCCCCGGGGCTACTTCTCGGCCACCGCCTCGACCTGGATGCGCAGGTCCACGTCCATCCTGAAGCCCCAGTCCTTGCCGGCGGCGAGGCCGAACTCGTCGCGCTGGAAACGGCCGCTCGCATCGGCGCCGCACCAGTCGCGCTTGAGCATCGGGTGCGGCATGCACTTCAGCGAGTGCACGGTCAGCACGAGCGGGCGCGTCACGCCGTGCAGCGTCATCTCGCCCATCACCTGCGCCGGCACGCCGCCGCTGCCGCCTTCGAAGCGGCCCTTGTAGAGCGCCAGCCGGTTGGCCGGCTTCGTGGTGTCGAAGAGGTCCTTGCCGCGCGCCCAGCGGTCCAGCGCCGGCAGGCCGAAGTCGATGCTGTCGAGCTCGACCGTGATCTCCACCGTGCCCTGGCCCGTGGCCTTGTCGTAGCTGACGCTGCCGCGGCTCTTCTTCAGCTTGCCGCGCCAGACCGAGATGCCCATGTGGTCGGCCTCGAAGCTCGGGAAGGTGTGCGTGGGGTCGATGCGGTAGGCGGCCGGCTCGGCGTGGGCGAAGGCAGTGGCGGCCAGCAGCAGGGGCAGCAGGGTCTTGCGGATCATCACGGTTTCCTTCGGGTGTCGATGCCGGCACGACGCGCGATGCGACGCGCTATCGACATCCTCAGCGCTTGCGGCGGCCGGTTCGCACGTAGGGATCGGCAAAGCCGAGCGCGAGCAGGATCTCGGTCTCGCGCGCTTCCATCAGCTCGGCCTCGGCATCGTCCTCGTGCTCGAAGCCTTGCGCGTGCAGTGCGCCGTGCACCAGCAGGTGCGCGTAGTGCGCGTCCAGCGCCAGGCGCTGGGCCTTGGCCTCGGCCGCGACGACGGGTGCGCACAGCACGAGGTCGGCCACCACCAGCGGCTCGCGCTCGTAGTCGAAGGTGAGCACGTTGGTCGCATAGTCCTTGCCGCGGTAGTCGCGGTTCAGCACGCGGCCTTCTTCGGCATCGACGATGCGCACGGCGATCTGCGCCGGGCCGGCGAGCGCGTGGCGGATCCAGCGTGCGACGCGGTGCCGGGGCAGATGCTCCCGATGGCTCGCGTCGGCGAACTGCAGCGACAGTTGCAGCGGCGGCATCAGGCGTCCGGGCCTTCGGCGCGCGCGGCCGCGGCGGAAGCGCGGTCATATGCCTCCACGATGCGCGCCACCAGCGGGTGCCGCACCACGTCGGCCGCGGTGAAGTGCGTGAAGGCGATGCCGTTCACGCGCCTGAGCACCTGCGAAGCCTCCACCAGCCCGCTGGTGATGCCCTTGGGCAGGTCGATCTGCGTCGTGTCGCCGGTGACCACGCAGCGGCTGCCGAAGCCGATGCGCGTGAGGAACATCTTCATCTGCTCGCGCGTCGTGTTCTGCGCCTCGTCGAGGATCACGAAGGCGTGGTTCAGCGTGCGGCCGCGCATGAAGGCCAGCGGCGCGATCTCGATCTGCCCGCGCTCGAAGGCCTTGGCCACGCGGTCGAAGCCCATCAGGTCGTACAGCGCGTCGTACAGCGGGCGCAGGTAGGGGTCGACCTTCTGCGCCAGATCGCCCGGCAGGAAGCCCAGGCGCTCGCCGGCCTCCACCGCCGGGCGCGTGAGCACGATGCGCTGCACGCCGTGGCGCTCCAGCGCATCGACGGCGCAGGCCACCGCGAGGAAGGTCTTGCCGGTGCCGGCCGGGCCGATGCCGAAGGTGATGTCGTGCGCCAGCATCTGGCGCAGGTACTGCACCTGGTTGGGCGTGCGGCCGGAGAGATCGGCATGGCGCGTGTGCAGCACGATCTCGGCCGGCGCCTGGCCGCCTTCGGCCGGCGGCGCCTCGGCGGCGGCCGGCGTGGCGCTGAACTTCAGAACAGCCAGCTGCAGCGCGCGCTCGCCGATCGGGTGCGCGGCGCTGGCGTTCAGCGCATCGAGCAGCCGCACCGCGCGCTCCACGCCGTCGCGCGGGCCTTCGATGCGGAAGCTGGCCTCGCGCCGCGCCAGCGTCACGCCCAAGGCGGCCTCGATGCGGCGCAGGTGCGCATCCAGCGGCCCGCACAGGTGGGCCAGGCGGCGGTTGTCGGTGGGTTCGAGCTGGTGGCGGCGGATCACGGGCCGGGATTGTCGCAGCGCAGGGCGGTCCCGGGCGACCCCGCGCCCCGGCAGGCACAATCCCGCGCTGCATGCCGGACTGCCGATCCTTCCTCGCTCGCTCGCTGCGCCTGGCCGCGGCATGGGGGCTGGCCGCGGCGGCCTGGCTCGTGCTGATGGCCGTGCCGGCGCCGGCCTGGGCGCAGACGCTGCAGGTGCAGTCGGCCCTGGCCGCGCCGGGCCGCCTGCCGGCCTTCCCCGACCCCTCGATGGCGATGCCCGTGCACCTGCCCGACGACTGGTCGCGCAGCCGCCCCGGCATCGAAGGGCCGGTGTGGTACCGCGTCGATGTGCCGCGCCTGACGCCCATCGACAGCGACGACCTGATGGCGCTGTTCATCGAGCATGTCTGCAGCAACCTGGAGGTCTGGCTCAACGGCCAGATGGTGCACAGCGGCGGCCGCATGAGCCGGCCGGTGACGAACAACTGCAACCACCCGCAGCTGATCCCGCTGCCGTCGTCGCTGCTCAAGCCCGAGGGCAATACGCTGGACATCCGCGTCGCCGGCTTCACGCTGGCCGAGGTGGGCTCGCGCGACCGCGCCGGGGCGCTCTCGGCGCTGGTCATCGGGCCGCAGTCGGAGCTGGCGGTGCGCCATGCGCGGCTCACGGCGCTGCAGGTCTCCGCGCCGCAGGCGGTGAGCGCCACGCTGGTGCTGATGGGCGGCTTCATGTTCGTGCTGGGCTTCATCAACCGGCGCGAGAGCCACCTGGCCTACTTCGGCGCGCTGTCCGTCGGCTGGGCGCTGCTGGGCTCGCGGCTGTGGCTGCGCAACCTGCCGCTGGCGCACTCGGGCGTGGAGTTCCTGCTGTGCGCGATGCTGGGCTTCATCACCTGGGCCGCGGTGCAGTTCCTGCTGCGCTACGCCGGCACGCGCCACCGCTTCGTGGACATGGCGCTGCCGGTGCAGTGCGCGGTGCTGGCGGTCTCGCTGGTGCTGGCCGGCCCGCAGCGGCTGCACCTGCTGGCGGTGTTCTGGTACGCAGTGCTGGCGGCGGAGGTGGCGGCGGCATCGGCCTGGCACCTGCACCGGCAGCGCAAGAGCCGCTCGGTGTGGCTGATGGCGGCCATGCTGGGCGCGGTGGCGCTGGCCGGGCTGGTGGAGGCCTATGCGCAATGGTCGGGCGCGCGGCCGCTGCTGTCGCACATCGCCGAGCTGGTGGTGCCGGTGAGCTTCGTGCTCGTGGGCCTGCGCCTGGTGCAGCAGCACGGCCGCGCGCTGCATCGCGCCGAGGAGGGCAAGGCGCAGCTCGAGGCGCGCGTGCGCGAGGCCACGGCCGAGATCGAGCGCAACTTCCGCCAGCTCGCCGAGCTGAAGGTCGAGCAGGTGACCGAGCGCGAACGCAAGCGCATCGCCGCCGACCTGCACGACGACCTGGGCGCCAAGCTGCTGACCATCGTGCACACGAGCGACTCCGAGCGCATCAGCACGCTGGCGCGCGAGGCGCTGGAGGAGATGCGGCTGTCGGTGCGCGGCCTCACCGGCCGGCCGGTGCGCCTGACCGACGCGATGGGCGACTGGCGCGCCGAGATCGTCTCACGCCTGGCGCAGGCCGGCATCCAGGGCGACTGGGAAGGGCCCGACGAACTCACGCAGACGCTCTCGGCCCGCGCCTACGTGCAGACCACGCGCATCCTGCGCGAGGCCACCAGCAACATCATCAAGCACAGCGGCGCGACGCATTGCTCGGTGGTCGCCAGCATCCACGGCAACGACTTCCAGTTCGTGCTGCAGGACAACGGCGAAGGCATCACCGCCGAGCTGGACGGCAAGCTCGACCGCGGCCATGGTCTGGCGAGCATGAAGAATCGTGCCAAGCAGTTACAAGGGCAGTGCCTGGTGGAGAGCGGGCCCGGCTATGGAACCGTGATACGTCTCACGGTTCCGCTGGACAGGGCCGTGCAGGCCTCGTGATGCGTCGGGCGGCCGCCGATAAGATTCGATCCGATCACGCCTTGGCCTGCCGATGAAAACCATCCTGCTGCTCGAAGACCTGCCCGAAATCCGGGCCTGGATGCGCAAGCTCGTGCTGCAGGTCTTCCCCGGCGCGACGATCTCCGAGAGCGCCCGCGTGCACGACGCCGTGGAGCTGGTGGCGGCGGTCAAGTTCGACCTCGCCCTGGTGGACCTCGGCCTGCCCGACGGCAGCGGCGTCGACGTGGTCACCAAGCTGCGCGACGTGCAGCCCGACGCGCAGAGCGTGGTGGTCACCATCCACGACGACGACGAGCACCTCTTCCCGGCGCTGCAGGCCGGCGCCTTCGGCTACATCCTGAAGGAGCAGCCGCGCGAGCTCATCACCGAGCAGCTGCAGCGCATCAGCCAGGGCGAGCCGCCGCTCTCCCCCAGCATCGCGCGCCGCGTGATGGCCTACTTCAGCGCCAAGGCCAAGCCGCAGCCGCAGGCCCACCTGATGCCCAACGTGAGCCTGACCGACCGCGAGAGCGAGGTCCTGCTGCGCGTGGCCAAGGGCTACACGCTGCCCGAGATCGGCGTGCAGCTGGGCCTGAGCCGGCACACCATCGCCGACTACGTCAAGCAGATCTACCGCAAGCTCAACGTGAGTTCGCGGGCCGAGGCCGCGCTGGAGGCGCAGCGCCTGGGCCTGTTCCGCTGAGCTTCACGCCCCCGCGCCGCACCTCGGCGGCCGCCGCGCGGTCGCCCGCGAACCAGGCGCGCACGCGCCCCGCCAGCAGCAGCGCCATCGCGGCCATCTCCGGCAGCGGCAGGTCCGCCGCCAGCCTGGCCTGCAGCGCCACGTGTGCCACCGCCAGCAGCCCGGCCGGCCAGGCCAGCAGGTGCAGCTTCTTCCACGCGCCACCCAGGCGGCGCACGGACGCGTTGTTCGAGGTGGCCGCCAGCGGCGCCATCAGCAAGAGCGTGGCCAGGCCCAGCGCGGCGAAGGGGCGCTCGGCGATGTCCTCGGCCCAGGCCTGCCAGTTGCCGCCGGCATCCAGCAGCGCCCAGGCCAGCGCGTGCAGCAGCGCGTAGCCGAAACTCGCCACGCCGAGCGTGCGGCGCAGGCGCACGAGCCAGTTCCAGTCCGCCAGGCGCTTGCCCAGCCGCGCCTGCACGCGCTGCGCCAGCGCCACCGACAAGCGCCGCAGCGGCGTCACCGCCAGCGCCGCCAGCAGCAGCCAGACCGCGGCCTTGCCGGTGATGTGCAGCAGCCGCTCGGGCGGGTTCGGCCCCAGCGCGCCGGCCGCGGCCAGCCCCAGCGCCCACAGCGCGGGGCATGCACACAGCAGCTGGCAGGCGAACTTCACGCCACGCATGGGAGCCGGACCGGGCGCTTCAGAACTCGCGCCGCAGGTCCATGCCCGCGTACAGCGCGGCCACCTGCTCGGCATAACCGTTGAACGGCAGGGTCGGCCGCTTGAGCACCTCGCCCAGCCGCAGCTCGCGGCGCTGCGACCAGCGCGGGTGCGCGACCTCCGGGTTCACGTTCGCCCAGAAGCCGTATTCCGAAGGCGCGGCCTTGTTCCACGCGGTGGCGGGCTGGCGCTCGACGAGGCGGATGCGCGAGACCGCCTTGATGCTCTTGAAGCCGTACTTCCAGGGCACCACCAGGCGCAGCGGCGCGCCCATGGCCGCGGGCAGCGGCTCGCCGTAGGCGCCCGAAGCCAGCATCACGAGCGGGTGCATGGCCTCGTCGATGCGCAGGCCCTCGGCATAGGGCCAGCCGAGCGTGGCGCGGCGCTGGCCGATCATCTCCTGCGGCCGCAGCACCGATTCGAAGGCCACGTACTTCGCGCGCGAGGTGGGTTCGCTGGCGGCCAGCAGCGCGGCCAGCGGGAATCCGCGCCAGGGCACCACCAGCGACCAGCCCTCCACGCAGCGCAGCGGGCAGATGCGGTCCTGCTGCGCGTGGCGCGCGAGCAGGTCTTCCAGCGCCCAGGTGCGCGGGCGCGCGACCTCGCCTTCGACCGTCACGGTCCAGGGCAGCGGCCGGAACTCCTCGGCCAGCTTCCAGACCACGTCCTTGTTGCTCGAGAACTCGGCGTAGTTGTTGTAGCGGCCGGCCTGCTCGGCGGGCGTGGTCGCCTCGGCCGGCGTGGCCCGTGCCGCGGGCAGCGCCGCGGCGCCGGCCAGGCCCAGGCCGGCACGCAGCAGCCCGCGGCGCGTGGCCGAGGAGGTCCACAACGCCTGCGGCGTGATCTCGGCGGCCGCGGGTTCCGGCAGCCGCCGCGCCTGGCGCGGCAGCAGCGGCATCAGCGCGGCAGCTCGGGCAGCACGAAGGGCTTGCTGGGGCTCGTCAGCGCCTTCACGAAGGCCACGAGCTGGCCCTTCTCGGCCGCGCTCAGCGAGAGTTCCTTCATGCTCGCCGAGCGGTTGGTCTTCACCACGCCGCCCTTGGCGTAGAAGTCCACCAGGTCCTCCAGCGTGCGCGAGGAGCCGTCGTGGAAGTACGGCGCGGTGCGCGCGGCGTCGCGCACGGTGGGCGTCTTGAAGGCACCCTTCATCGAGGTCACCGGCTTCTGCGCATAGCGGCCCAGGTCCGGGTTCTCCTTGCCGTAGGAGGCCAGGCCCAGGTTGTGGAAGCTGTTGTCGGTGAAGTTGGGGCCCGAGTGGCAGGCGGCGCAGTTGCCCTTGTTCGGGTCGATGAAGACCGCGAAGCCCTTGACCTCGTCGGCGTTCATCGCGCCGGCCTCGCCGGCGATCCAGCGGTCGAAGGGCGAGCCGTTGCTCACCACCGTGCGCTCAAAGCTGGCGATGGCCTTGGACAGCGTCGTCGCGTCGATCGGCTCGCCCGGGTAGGCGGCGGCGAAGAGCGCGCGGTAGCCCTCGTGGCCGTTGAGCCAGCCGAACAGGCGCGCGGTGTCCATGTTCATCTCGGCGGCCGCTTCCATCGGGCCCATCGCCTGGTCTTCCAGGCTCTTCTTGCGGCCGTCCCACATCTGGATGCCGTTGTAGGCGGTGTTCAGCACCGTGGGGCTGGCACGGTCCAGCACCATGCTCTTGGAACCGCGACCGGTGGGCAGGCCGTCGGACCAGCCGTACATCGGGCTGTGGCAGCTGGCGCAGCTCATGTTGCCGTCGCCGGACAGGCGCGTGTCGAAGAACAGCTTCTTGCCCAGTTCCACGCGGGCCGGCGTCGGCACGTTGTCTTCGGGATGCGGCGGCGTGGCCGCCAGCTTCCACTTCGCCAGGCTGGCGTGGCCGGCCTGCAGCGTGATGGCCTGGCCTTCGGTATCGACCACCTGGGTGGCCGAGGGCGCGGCGCCGAGCGGGGCGGCGGCCATCGCCGCGAGTGCGGCCAGGACCGCGGGACGGATCTTGTTCAGCATGGGCAGTCCTTTCGTGCAGGTCGGCGTCTTGACTCGTTCGCGCCTGGGCCGTTTTCGACAGAAAAGGGCCCGTCTTAAGCTCAATTTCGGCGCCTTGCGGCCGAAGACGACACCTAGAGTGACGCGGCCCGATACCCGCTGTCCGCTGCCCGTACCAAGGAGTTGCCCCGATGAAGAAGATCCCCATCCTGTTGTCCGTGGCGCTGGCGCTCGGCGCGCCACTGCTGGCGCATGCCGGCCAGGAGCATCTGGTCTCGCAGAAGAACAAGGCCTTCTCGGTGAAGAAGCTCAGCATCAAGGTCGGCGACAGCGTCAAGTTCGTCAACGAGGACAGCTTCGCGCACAACGTGTTCTCGCTGTCGGCGCCCAAGAGCTTCGACCTGGGCTCCTTCGGCAACGGCGGCAACAAGAGCATCACCTTCGACAAGCCCGGCAAGGTCGAGGTCGAATGCGCGGTGCACCCCGACATGCGGCTGGACATCGAGGTCAAGCCGTGACGTTGGCGCGTGCGCTCGCGGCCCTGGCCGCGGCGATGTGTGCGCTGGCCGCCCCGGCCTTCGCGCAGACCCGCACGCCGCAGGGCGCGCTGCTGCCCAAGGACAGCGCCGACGCCGCGCAGTTCCGCGGCGGCCTGGTGTTCGCGAACTACTGCGTCACCTGCCACGGCATCAATGCCGACGGCAACGGCCGCGCCGCGCGCCTGTACAACCCGCGGCCGGCGAACCTGCGCCTGAGCGACAAGAACGACGCCTACTTCGGGCTGATCATCCGCAAGGGCGGCGCCGCGCTGGGCCGCTCGGAGTTCATGCCCGCATGGGAGGCGGAGCTCACGAACGAGCAGATCGGCGACCTCGTCGCCCACCTGCGCAACATCAACGCGGCGCGCCCTGCCCCGTAGACCGGCACCGAGCGCCCATCCGCACACCATGAGCCAGTTGTCCCGACATCACGTCATCTGGGGCGCCGGCGTGCGCCTGTTCCGCAACCTGTCTTTCGTCGGCAAGGCGGCGCTGATCTCCGCCGCCTTCCTGCTCGTCGTGGCGCAGCTGAGCGTCGTGTTCGTGCGCGCCACGGGCGAGTCGATCGCCGCGGCGCGCAGCGAGCAGCAGGGCATCGTGCACGTGCGCGCGATCGTCGAGCTGCTGGCGCAGGCGCAGGAGCTGCGAAGGCTGGCGCTGGCCGGCGGCGGCAAGCCCGACGCGGCGCTGCAGCAGCAACTGCAGCGCGTGCAGGCCGGCCTGGCCGCGCTGGACCGCCTGGATGCCGGCGGCATGGACCTGGCCGAGGCGCAGAAGTTCGTGAAGGAGGCCTTCACGCCGCTGACCCAGCCCGCGGGCGATCGCGAGGACGCGTTCAACCGTGCCGACGATTTCGTGCAGCAGCTGATGCGGCTGATGACCACGGTGGCCGACCGCTCCTCGCTCTCGCTGGACCCGGACGCCGGCAGCTACCACCTGATGATGGCCGTGACGCACGACACGGTCGACGTGCAGCGCCGCCTGGGCCGGCTGCGCGACCTGGGCAGCGACGCGCTGGCCGCCGGCGGCGAGCTGCCGCCGCTGCACGCGCGCATCCTTGCCGGCGACAGCTACGTGCTGTACGGCGCGCTGGAAGAGCTCTTCGGCCGCTACGAGCGCGCCGTGGCGGCCGAGCCCGAGCTGGCTGCCAGGCTCGACTTCCAGGAAGCGCTCAAGCCCGTGAACACGCTGCTGCGCGCCACGCGCAAGGGCCTGCTGGGGCGCGAGGGCGCCACCGGCGACGCCGCCGCCTATGCCGCCGCGGGGCAGGCCGCGACGGCCTCGATCGCGGCGCTGAACCAGCGCTCGGCCGAGGCGCTGGACGGCTTGATCGGCCGGCGCGTCGAACAGTTGCAGCGCACCCGCAACCTGCAGCTGATGCTGGCGGCAGCCATCCTGCTGGTGGCGGCCTACGGCTTCGTCTGCTTCTACCTGGCCACGCGCAGCGGCATGGAGGAGGTCACGCTGCACATCGACGCGATGGCGCGCGGCGACCTCTCGACCGACCCCGTGCCCACCGGCCGCGACGAGGCCGCGGCGCTGATGGCCTCGATCCGCCACATGCAGGGCTCGATGCGCCAGCTCATCGGCGAGGTGCGCGGCTGCGCCGAGGAGATCGTCGCGACCAGCGCCGAGGTGGCCTCCGGCGCCGAGGACCTGTCGCAACGCACCGAGAAATCCGCCGGCAGCCTGCAGCAGACGGCCTCGGCGATGGAGCAGATCGCCGCGACGGTGCAGAACACGGCGCAGCGCGCCGACCAGTCGGCCGCGCTCGGGCGCGAGAACGCCCGCGTGGCGGGCGAAGGCGGCGAGGTGATCGCGCAGGTGGTCTCGACGATGCACGAGATCCGCAGCTCGTCCACGCGCATCGCCGACATCACCGGCGTGATCGACGGCATCGCCTTCCAGACCAACATCCTGGCGCTGAACGCGGCGGTGGAAGCCGCACGTGCCGGCGAGCATGGCCGCGGCTTCGCGGTGGTGGCCAGCGAGGTGCGCGCGCTCGCGCAGCGCAGCGGCCAGGCGGCGCGCGAGATCCGCTCGCTCGTCACCGCCAGCGCCGAGCGCACGGCCGAGGGCGAGCGCATCGTCGGCCAGGCCGGCGAGACCATGTCGCGGCTGGTGGCCAACGCGCAGTCGATGAGCACGCTGCTGGCCGAAGTCTCCGCCGCCTCGGGCGAGCAGACGCGCGGCGTCGGCGAAGTGGGCCGCGCGGTGGCCGACCTCGACCAGGACACGCAGCGCAACAGCGCGCTGGTGGAGCAGACCAACGCCGCGGCGACGACGATGAAGCAGCGCGCCGAGGAGCTGGCGCGCACGGCCGAGCGATTCACGCTCGAACGGGCGCCCGCATGAGCGCGCCGGGCCGCTCCCAAGCGCTCATCCCGGAGTGCGCAGCACGGAGGGTAGTCCAGTGAGCCTGCAGCGACGCCGCCTGCTCGCGCTGGCCGCCGGCGCCGTGGCCCTGCCCGCGCGCGCAGCCGGGGCCGCCGATCCCCCGCTCGGCTGGGCCCAGCCGCGCCCGCAGGCACCGGCCACGCTGCTGCGCTGTGCCGACGGCCGCCGCCGCCCGCTGCGCGAACTGCTGGCCGGCCGCGTGAGCGCGGTGCAGCTGATGTTCACCGGCTGCAACGGCAGCTGCCCGCCGCAGGGCATCCTGTTCGCGTCGGTGGCCTCGAGCCTGCCGCCGCTGCCGGGGCTGCAGCTGCTGTCGATCAGCGTGGACGCGCTCGGCGACGACCCGCAGACGCTGGCCGACTGGCAAGGCCGCTTCGGCCGCAACCCGGCGTGGCTCGCGGGCGTGCCGGCGGTGAGCGATGTCGACCCGGTCGCCGGCTTCCTGCGCGGCGTGCCGGCCGCCGGCATCGCGCACACGGCGCAGGTCTTCGTCTTCGACCGCCAGGCGCGCCTGGCCTACCGCACCGGCGATGCGCCGCCGGCGGCGATGGTGCGCGCGCTGCTGCAGCACGTGGCGCAGAACGCAGGCTGAGAGCGGCCCGACGGCGGGCTGCCGATAATCCGGCCCGTCGCATCACCCAGGGGCCGCGGCCCCGCCGCCCGCCGTGAACTTCCAGCAACTGCGCTCGGTGCGCGAAGCCGTGCGCCAGGGCTTCAACCTGACCGTCGTGGCCGAGGTGCTGCACACCTCGCAGCCGGGCGTGAGCCGGCAGATCCGCGAGCTGGAGGAGGAACTCGGCATCGAGATCTTCGAGCGCGCCGGCAAGCGCCTCACGGGCCTCACGCCGCCGGGCGCGACGGTGCTGCCCATCGTCGAGAAGCTGCTGCAGGAGGCCGACAACCTCAAGCGCGCCGGCGACGACTTCGCCTCGCAGGGCAGCGGCACGCTGACGATCGCGGCCACGCATTCGCAGGCGCGCTACGCACTGCCGCCGGCGGTGCGCGACTTCAGCGCCGCGCACCCGCAGGTGGCGCTGCGCCTGCACCAGGGCACGCCGCAGCAGGTGGCGCAGTGGCTGCGCCACGGCGAGGCCGACATCGGCGTGGCCACCGAGGCGCTGGCCGACTACCCGGAACTCGTCGCGCTGCCCTGCTACCAGTGGACGCACTGCGCGATCGTGCCGCCGGCGCATCCGCTGGCCGAAGCGGCGCGGCGCGGCGAGCCGCTGACGCTGGCGCGCCTGGCGGCCCATCCCATCGTCACCTACGAGTCCGGCTACACCGGCCGCAGCCACATCGACGAGGCCTTCCGGCGCCAGGGCCTGGAGCCCAACATCGTGCTGGCCGCGATGGACGCCGACGTGATCAAGACCTACGTCGAACTCGGCATGGGCGTGGGCCTGATCGCCGCGATGGCCTACGACGAGGAACGCGACCGGCCGCTGGTGGCCATCGACGCGCGCCACCTCTTCGCCAGCAACATGACGCGCCTGGGCCTGCGCCGCGGCACGCTGCTGCGCGGCTTCGTCTTCGAGTTCATCCGCAGCTTCGCGCCGCCGCTCACGCGCGAGCTGGTGGAGCGTGCGCTGGCGCAGGAACCGGGTTCCGACTTCGACATCTGAAACCCGCATCGCTGCCGGCACAGATGGTGCCTTGACAATCATTGCCCAGGCAAGTACATTGCAGTCCATCATGTCGCGCACGCCCCGCCGCCCGCCCGCCGCCGAGTTCTACGAGTCCGGCAGCTACTGCGCCGAGGAGAGCGTGGGCTACCTGATGAAGCGCATCGGCCAGTCGATCGTCTTCCAGGTCGACCGCCGGCTCGACATCCACGGCCTCACCAGCGCGCAGTGGGGACCGCTGATGCGGCTGAAGAAGGTGGGCCGCTGCACCGTGGCCGAGCTCGCCCGCTGGCTGCAGGTGGACGCCGGCGCAATGACGCGCCTGCTGGACCGCCTCGAGGCCAAGGGCCTGTGCAAGCGCGTGCGTTCCACCGAGGACCGGCGCGTCGTGCAGGTCGAGCTCACCTCGGCCGGCGAGGTGGCCGTGGCCGAGGTGCCGGCCGTGCTGGCCGCGGTGATGAACGAGCACCTGGCCGGCTTCTCGAAGACCGAGTGGCAGGCGCTGAAGGGCTACCTGCAGCGCATGCTCGCCACCGGCGAGGCGCTGCGCGGCGACGCCGACTGACGTGATGAAGCCCCCAAGCTCGCGTTCGCTCGCTACCCCCCGAGGGGGCCGCCCGCCAGCGGCCCGGCAGAGCCGGTTCCGCGGCGGGAAGCTTGGTCCGGCCCTTGGGCTTCATGCATCGCGGTTGGCGCACAGCGCCGTGAACAACTGAGACGGCTCCGGCCGTCTCCACGAAACCCTGAAGACAACATGACAAGCCTTGCCTTGCTTCAATACTTGCCTAAGCAAATGAAGCCGCAACAATTAATCCGCTCCGAGAGCCTGCGCTCCGCGCTGGCCACGCTGACGCCCGTGCTGGTCGCCGTCGGTTCGGCCATCCTGCTGACGCTGGGCGGCTGCGCCAGCAGCGCCGGCATCGCGCCGAAGCTGGAGCCGATCGCGCCGGCGCAGGCCGGCCTGGCCGAGGGCGCCGCCTCGAACGCGGTCGATGCCGCCTGGTGGCGGGCCTTCGGCGACCCGAAGCTCGACGCGCTGGTCGAGCGTGCGCTGGCCGGCAGCCCCGGCCTGCAGCTGGCCCAGGCACGCGTCGCGCGCGCCGAGGCGGCCGTCGCCGGCCAGCAGGCCACCGAAGGCGTGCAGGTCAACGGCCAGCTCGACGCCACGCGCCAGCGCTTCAGCGCCACCAGCATCTACCCGGCGCCGCTGGGCGGCTCGATCCGCACGCTGGCCACGGCGCAGCTCGGCGCGAGCTGGGAGTTCGACTTCTTCGGCCGCAACCGCGCCGCCATCGAGGCCGCCGTCGGCAGCCAGCGTGCGGCAGAGGCCGAGGCGCAGGCCGCGCGCGTGCTGCTGGCGGCCAACGTCGTGCACGGCTACGTGCAGCTCGGCCGGCTGCAGGCGCAGCGCGAGGTGGCCGAGCGCGCGCTGAAGCAGCGCGACGAGACGCTGGCGCTGATCCGCCAGCGTGTCTCGGCCGGCCTCGACACCGCGGTGGAGCAGCGCCAGGGCGAAGGCGCGCTGCCCGAGACGCGCCAGCAGATCGAGGCGCTGGACGAGCAGATCGCGCTCACGCGCCACGCGCTGGCCGCGCTCAGCGCCCAGCCGCCTGCAGCGCTGGCCGGCTTCGACGCCGCGCTGCGCAGCGTGCAAGGCCTGCCGCTGCCGGCTGCGCTGCCGGCCGACCTGCTGGGCCGCCGCGCCGACATCACGGCCGCGCGATGGCGGATCGAGGCGGCCTCGGCCGACGCGCGCAGCGCCAAGGCGGCCTTCTATCCGAACATCAACCTCACCGGCTTCGTCGGCCTGTCCAGCATCGGCCTGGATCGGCTCGTGAAGACCGACAGCGAGCAGTACGGCTTCGGCCCCGCGCTGCGGCTGCCGATCTTCGACGCCGGCCGCCTGCGCGCCAACCTGCGCGGCCGGACGGCCGACATCGACGCCGCGGTGGCCAGCTACAACGGCGCCGTGATCGACGCCGTGCACGAGACGGCCGACCAGATCGCCTCGCTGCGCGCCATCGAGCGCCAGCAGGCCGAGCAGGCGCTGGCGCAGGCCGCGGCCGAATCGGCCTACGACCTGGCGCTGCAGCGCTACCGCGCCGGCCTGAGCACCTACCTCACGGTGCTCAACGCCGAAAGCAGCGTGCTGGCGCAGCGCCGCCTGGCCGTGGACCTCAAGGCCCGCGCGCTGGACGCGCAGGCCAGCCTGGCCAAGGCCCTCGGCGGCGGCTACGCCCCGAACACCGCACAAGCCCAGAACACCCGGAGCCCCGCATGAGCACGAACGACAACAACACCGCGCCGGCCGCCGCCGGCAACCCCGCCCGCAGGAAGGCGCTCGCCGGTGTGAGCGCGCTGGTCGCGGCCGCCGGCCTGGGCTACGGCGCCTACTGGGCGCTGGTGCTGAACCACTACGAGAGCACCGACAACGCCTACGTGCAGGGCCACGTCGTGCAGCTGACGCCGCAGGTGGGTGGCACGGTGGTGGCCATCGGCGCCGACGACACCGACCGCGTGAAGGCCGGCCAGCTGCTCGTCAAGCTCGACCCGGCCGACGCACAGGTGGCGCTCGAGCAGGCCGAGGCGCAGCTGGCGCAGACGGTGCGCGAGGTGCGCACGCTGTACGCCAACAACCACACGCTGCAGGCCCAGGTGGCACTGCGCGAGGCGGAGGTGGCGCGGGCCGCCACCGAGGTGGCGCGCGCGCAGGACGACGTGGCGCGCCGCACGCCGCTGCTGGCCACCGGCGCGGTGGGCAAGGAGGAGTTCAGCCACACGAAGGCGCAGCTCACGGCGGCGCAGAGCGCGGCGGCGGCGGCCGAATCGGCGCTGGCCGCGGCGCGCGAGCAGCTGGCCGCCAACCGCACGCTGACCGACGGCACGAACGTCGAGCAGCACCCCAACGTGCAGCGCGCCGCGGCGCGCGTGCGCGAGGCGCATCTCGCGCTGCAGCGCGCCGAGCTGAAGGCGCCGGTGGACGGCTTCGTCGCCAAGCGCAGCGTGCAGCTGGGCCAGCGCGTGCAGGCCGGTGCGCCGCTGCTGTCGGTGATCGCGCTGGACCAGCTCTGGGTCGAGGCCAACTTCAAGGAAGGCCAGCTGCGCCAGCTGCGCATCGGCCAGCCGGTGGAGCTGACGGCCGATGTGTACGGCAAGTCGGTCACCTACCACGGCAAGGTCGAGGGCCTGGGTGCCGGCACCGGCGCCGCCTTCGCACTGCTGCCGGCGCAGAACGCCACCGGCAACTGGATCAAGGTGGTGCAGCGCGTGCCGGTGCGCGTGACGCTCGATGCGAAGGAACTCGCCGAGCACCCGCTGCGCGTGGGCCTGTCGATGGACGCCAAGGTCGATGTCAGCAGGACCGATGGCGCGGTGCTGGCCGGTGCCGGCACCTCCACGGCCTCGCAGACGCGCGTCTTCGAGCAAGGCAGCGCCGCGGCCGATGCCGAGGTGCGCCGCATCATTGCCGCGAACGGTGGCGGCAGCGGCGGCTCGCGCGCGGCCGGTGCGCTCGCCTCGCACTCGCCGGCGGCGGCCGCCTCGGTCGGCACGCTGACCACCGCGGCCGCGGCCCACGCCGCGACGACGCAGGCGACGACGAAGTGAACGCAAGCGCCCAGGTGGCCGCAGCGCCGCCCCCGCCGCTGACCGGCAGCGCCCTCGTCATGGGCACGCTGGCGCTCGCGCTGGCCACCTTCATGAACGTGCTCGACACGTCCATCGCCAACGTGTCGATCCCTGCGATCGCCGGCGACCTGGGCGTCAGCCCTTCGCAGGGCACCTGGGTCATCACCTCGTTCGCGGTGGCCAATGCGATCTCGGTGCCGCTGACGGGCTGGCTCACGCAGCGCTTCGGCCCGGTGCGCCTGTTCACGGCGAGCGTGATCCTGTTCGTCATCGCCTCCTGGCTCTGCGGCCTGGCGCCCAACATCGGCGCGCTCATCGCCTTCCGCGTGCTGCAGGGCTTCGTCGCCGGGCCGATGATCCCGCTGTCGCAGACGCTGCTCTTGGCCAGCTACCCGGCCGCGAAGGCCGGCACCGCGATGGCGATGTGGGCGATGACGGTGCTGGTGGCGCCGGTGGCCGGGCCGCTGCTGGGCGGCTGGATCACCGACAACATCGCCTGGCCGTGGATCTTCTACATCAACATCCCGGTGGGCATCTTCGCCGCGGCGCTGACCTGGTCGATCTACCACAAGCGCGACCCCGGCCCGAAGAAGGTGCCGCTGGACCGCGTGGGCCTGGTGCTGCTGGTGCTGTTCGTCGGCGCGATGCAGATCATGGTCGACAAGGGCAAGGAGCTCGACTGGTTCAACTCGCCGCAGATCGTGGTGCTGGCCACCGTCTCGGCGGTCGCCTTCCTGTTCTTCCTCGCCTGGGAGCTGACCGAGAAGCACCCCATCGTCGACCTGCGCCTGTTCGCGCGGCGCAACTTCCTCGTCGGCAGCTTCTCGCTCGCGGTGGCCTACGGTCTCTTCTTCGGCAACGTGGTGCTGCTGCCGCTGTGGCTGCAGCAGTACATGGGCTACACGGCCACCTGGGCGGGCCTGGCGACGGCGCCGGTGGGCATCCTGGCGATCGTGCTGTCGCCCTGGGTGGGCAAGAACGTCAGCCGCATCGACCCGCGGCGCCTGGTGACCATCGCCTTCTTCGGCTTCGCCGGCGTGCTGTGGATGCGCTCGCGCTTCAACACCCAGGCCGACTTCTTCACCGTGCTGCTGCCCACGCTGCTGCAGGGCGGCGCGATGGCCTTCTTCTTCATCCCGCTGCAGTCCATCGTGTTCAACGGTCTCACGCCGGACCGCATGGCCTCGGCCTCGGGGCTGTCGAACTTCGTGCGCATCACCGCGGGCGCCATCGGCACCTCGCTGTTCACCACGCTGTGGGAAGACCGCGCGGCGATGCACCACGCGCAGATCGCCGAGTCGGTCTCGGCCACCAACGACACCGCCACCGGCACGCTGGCGCAGCTGGGTGCGGCGGGCATGAGCCCGGAGCAGGCGCTGGCCAGCATCAACCGGCTGGCCGACCAGCAGGCCTTCACGATGGCGGCCACCGACCTGTTCTACGCCTCGGCCGCGCTGTTCCTGGTGCTGGTGGCGATGGTGTGGGCCACGAAGCCCACCCGGCGCATGCCGGCCGCCGCGAGCGCCGCCGGCGGTGGCGCGCACTGAGCCAGGCGGCGATCAGATGCCGGCGCCGGCCTCCAGGAGCGGTGCTTCGGCCGGGGCGGTCGCGAAGCGTGTGATGCGGCGCGGCCGCAGGTGCACGCGGGCGCCGGTCTCCAGCGCGAAGCGTTCGCGCAGGCGCTGGAAATCGCTGCGCGGCAGTTCCACGTCGACGTAGCCACCCTCGCCGTCCCGCTTGAACTCGATCCGCGTGTTCGGGCCGACGGTGAGCGTCTGGCTGAGGGTGACCGGCCAGGTGTCGGGCCCTGCCTCGCCCACGATCTCCAGCTCGTGCGGGCGCACGTAGCTCACGTCGTCGGTGCCGGCGGCATCGAGCCGGCCGTGGAACAGGTTCACGTCGCCCAGGAACTGCAGCACGAAGGGCGTGGCCGGCGTGTCGTAGACCTCGTCGGGCGTGCCCTGCTGCTCGATGCGGCCGTGGTTCATGACCACCACGCGGTCGGCGACTTCCATCGCCTCGTCCTGGTCGTGCGTGACGAACACGCTGGTGACGTGCATCTCGTCGTGCAGGCGGCGCAGCCAGCGGCGCAGTTCCTTGCGCACCTTGGCGTCCAGTGCGCCGAAAGGCTCGTCGAGCAGCAGCACCTTCGGCTCGACCGCCAGCGCGCGCGCCAGCGCGATGCGCTGCCGCTGGCCGCCGGAAAGCTGGTGCGGGTAGCGGTCGGCGATCCAGTCCAGCTGCACGAGCTTCAGCAGCTGCATCACCTTGCTCTTGATCTCGGCTTCGGACGGCCGCGTGGCCTTGGGCCGCACGCGCAGGCCGAACGCGACGTTCTCGAAGATCGTCATGTGGCCGAAGAGGGCGTAGTGCTGGAACACGAAGCCGACGTTGCGGTTGCGCACGTCGGTGCCGGTGGCGTCCTCGCCGTGGAAGTGCACGCTGCCGCTGTCGGGCACTTCGAGCCCGGCGATGATGCGCAGCAGGCTGGTCTTGCCCGAGCCCGAGGGCCCGAGCAGCGCCACCAGCTCGCCGGCCGGGATGTCGAGGTTGATGTCGTCGCAGACGACGGTGGCGCCGAAGCGCTTGTTGAGGTTGCGGACTTCGATGCTCATTCGCTTCGCTCCCCGGCCGCGCGCTTCTGCCCCTTCACGCGCTGCTCGACGATGTACTTCAGCACCAGCGTCACCAGCGCCAGCGAGGCCAGCAGCGAGGCCACCGCGAAGGCCGCGGCGAACTGGTATTCGTTGTAGGCGATCTCGATGTGCAGCGGCATCGTGTTGGTCTGGCCGCGGATATGGCCGCTGACCACGCTCACGGCGCCGAACTCGCCCATCGCGCGTGCGTTGCACAGGATCACGCCGTACAGCAGCGCCCACTTGATGTTGGGCAGCGTCACGCGCCAGAAGATCTGCCAGCCGTTGGCGCCCAGCACGCGCGCGGCCTCCTCCTGCTCGATGCCCTGCGCCTGCATCAGCGGGATCAGCTCGCGCGCGATGAAGGGGAAGGTCACGAACACCGTGGCCAGCACGATGCCGGGCACGGCGAAGATGACCTTCAGGTCGTGCTCCTGCAGCCATTCGCCGAACCAGCCCTGCAGGCCGAACACCAGCACGTAGATCAGGCCCGCGATCACAGGGCTCACCGAGAACGGCAGGTCGATCAGCGTCAGCAGGATGCTCTTGCCGCGGAAGTCGAACTTGGCGATGACCCAGGCCGCGGCGACGCCGAACACGAGGTTCAGCGGCACGCTGATCAGCGTGGAGACCAGCGTGAGCTGGATCGCCGCGACCGCATCGGGCTCGGTGATCGCGGCGAGGTAGACGTCCCAGCCCTTCTTCAGCGCCTCGTAGAACACCGTGGCCAGCGGCACGAAGAGGAAGAGGGTCATGAATGCCAGGGCCAGGCCGATCAGCGTGGCGCGCACCCAGGCAGGCTCGGTGGTGGCATTGCGCAGCGCCGGCGGCGCGAGGCGCTCGGGCGCGGCGGGCTGGGCCTGCGCGGCGGCGGGCATCGTGTTCACGGCGGCGTTCATAGCCCGCCTTGCCGGCGGCGCGTCCAGGCCTGGAGGAGGTTGATCAGCAGCAGCAGCAAGAAGGCCGACACCAGCATCACGACCGCGATCGCGGTCGCGCCCGGGTAGTCGTACTGTTCGAGCTTGGTGATGATGAGCAGCGGCGTGATCTCGCTGACCATCGGCATGTTGCCGGCGATGAAGATCACGCTGCCGTACTCGCCCAGGGCGCGCGCGAAGGCGAGCGCGAAGCCGGTGAGCAGCGCCGGCGTGAGGATGGGGAAGATCACCTTCGTGAAGGTCTGCCAGCGGCTGGCGCCCAACGTGGCGGCGGCCTCTTCCAGCTCGCGGTTCACGTCTTCCAGCACCGGCTGCAGCGTGCGCACGACGAAGGGCAGGCCGATGAACACCAGCGCCACCCACACGCCCAGCGGCGTGTAGCTCACCTTGAACGGCAGGTGGCGGCCGATGAGGCCGTTGCCGGCGTAGATGGCCGTGAGCGCAATGCCCGCCACCGCGGTGGGCAGCGCGAAAGGCAGATCGACCAGCGCGTCGATGAAACGCTTGCCGGGGAACGAGTAGCGCACCAGCACCCAGGCCACGATGAGCCCGAAGGCGGCGTTCAGCAGCGCCGCCGCGAAGCTGGCGCCGAAGGTCAGCCGGTACGAAGCCAACACGCGCGGCGTGCTGACGGCCTCGAGGAACTGCGGCAGCGTCAGCGTGAAGGTCTTCAGGAACGCCGCCGACAGCGGGATGAGGACGATCAGGCTCAGGTACAGCAGCACAAAGCCCAGGGCCATGTCGAAGCCCGGCAGCACCGTGTGGCGCTTGAGCAGCGTGCGGCTCAGCAGCACGTCACTTGCCTTTCGTGGCGATGATCTGGTCGTAGCTCGCGCCGTCGGCGAAGTGATCCTTCTGCGCCTTGGCCCAGCCGCCGAAGACCTCGTCCACCGTGAAGGTCTGCACCTTCGGGAAGTCCTTCGCGTACTTCGCCAGCACCTTCTCGCTGCGCGGCCGCAGGTGGTGCCTGGCGGCGATCTCCTGGCCCGCGTCGCTGTACAGGTACTGCAGGTAGGCCTCGGCGAGCTTGCGCGTGCCGCGCTTGTCGACCACCTTGTCGACCACGCTCACCGGGTTCTCGGCCAGCAGCGTGCGGCTGGGGTAGACCACCTCGAAGCCGCCGCCGAACTCGCGCTCGATCAGCGGCGCCTCGCTCTCGAAGGTGACCAGCGCGTCGCCGATGTTGCGCTGCGCGAAGGTGGTGGTGGCCGCGCGGCCACCGCCGTCGAGCACCGGCACGTTGGCGAAGATGCGCGCCAGCAGCGCCTTGGCGGCATCCGGGCTGACGCCGTTCTTCACCGCCGCGCCCCAGGCCGAGAGGTAGGTGGCGCGGCCGTTGCCCGTGACCTTCGGGTTCGGGATGATCACGCTCACGCCGGGCTTGCCGAGGTCGGACCAGTCGCGGATCTGCTTGGGGTTGCCCTTGCGCACGAGGATGATCTGCACCGAGGTCGTCGGCGCGCTGCCGTTGGGCAGGCGTTTGGCCCAGTCGGCCGGCACGAAGCCGCCCTTCTCGGCCAGCACGTCGATGTCGATGGCCTGGTTCATCGTGATCACGTCGGCCTGCAGGCCCTCGATCACGCTGCGCGCCTGGCGGCTGGAGCCGCCGTGGCTCTGGTTGAGCGTCACGTCCTCGCCGGCGGTCTTCTTCCAGTGCGCGGCAAAGGCGGTGTTGAAGTCCTTGTAGAACTCGCGAGAGACGTCGTAGCTGACGTTCAGCAGCGTCGGGCCGGCGGCCAGGGCCGGCGTGGCCAGCGGCAGGACGAGCGCGGCAGCGATCAGCGCACGGCGGGTGGTGGACAGGTGGAAGGACATGGGGAGGCCGGCTCGGAATCGGGCAAAGGCGCGATGGTAGGAAGCGGCCCCGCCCCCGTGAACGACAGTTTTCGACGATGCATATGCGCCGACCGACGAAGCGCGGGCCGGGCGAATCCTTCGCGTCGGGCGCTACGATGTCCGCTCGCCATGAACGCGCCCGAAACCGCAACGCCCGCCGCTGCCGAACCGCTGCACGTGGCCTGCCTGTGCGCCGCCTGGTGCCGCACCTGCGACGGCTACGCGCCGGTGTTCCGCCGGGTCGTCGATGCGCTGCGTGCCGAGCACCCGGGCCTGCGCGCGCACTGGATCGACATCGAGGACGAGGCCGATCTCGTCGGCAATTTCGACGTCGAGACCTTTCCCACCCTCGTCGTCACCGATGCGCAGCACCTGCGCTTCGCCGGCCCGCTGACGCCGCAGCCGGAAACGCTGCTGCGCCTGCTGCGCAGCACGCTGGCCGCAGCCGCGCCGGCACGTGGCGCCGCACCCGGCGCCGATGGTTTCGCGGCGCGCCTGCGCGGCCGCGCCGACGATGCCGCCTGATCAGCGCGCCTGCGCGGCCGCAGCGTTCAGCTGCTCCAGCGTGAAGATGTAGCTCGTCTTGTCCTGCGGCTTGTGGCAGGCCAGGCACTCGGCCTGGTTGACGGTGGCACGGGGCTGGCGCGCCGCGTCGAAGACCGCGTAGTTCCAGTTCTCGTTGCGCAGCAGCTCGGGCACGGCCTGCCCCCAGCCGGCCTCGCGCGCCATCATCGTCGTGGCCATCTGCCGCTCGGGGACGAGGTGGCCGTCGGCGCCGCGCTGCGGCTTCTTGTCGGCATCCATGCGCGCGGCATAGACCTCCACGATGATCGCCGAGCCGTCGGGCAGCGCCTTGCCGGCCTTGGCCGCCGCCACCGCCGCCGGGTTGGCGTAGTAGTGGCGCACCTGGCCGCCTTCGGCGTTGTCCTGCACGAAGTACTTCGTGTAGCTGTTGCGGTAGCCCTCGGGCACCGCCAGCGGCGTGCGCGCGAGCGAGGGCATGAAGGCCGACTTCGTGCCGCCGGCGGCCGGCAGCGAGGCGAAGAAGGCGGCCAGGTCGGGGATCTCGGCATCCGAGAGCTGCGCGCCGATGGCGTTCATCAGCGGGTTCTTGCGCGTGCCGCTCTTCCAGGCGCGCAGCTGGGTCTCGAGGTAGGCCGCGCGCTGGCCGGCGAGGTTGGGGATGCTGTCGCCCACGCTCACGCCGTTGGCACCGTGGCAGGCGGCGCAGACGGCCATCGCGCGCGCCTTGCCGGCTTCGGCGTCGGCGGCCTGCGCTGCGCCGGCGGCCAGCAGCAGCGCGGCAGCGGCCATCGAGACTGGGGCGAGGTTCATGACTGTCCTCCGGTGGGCGGTGGCGGATCGTAGGGGCCCTGCCGGCCTCATGTCGACAGCGCACCGGAAAGACCTTCGCACAGCGCTTCCACCACCAGCCGGGTGCGCTGGCTCAGGTGGCGTGCGCTCGGGTAGGTCACCTGCACCGGCCAGGGCTCGGTCTCGAAGTCCTCCAGCACGATCTTCAGCCGCCGCGCGCGCAGCAGCGCCGCGGCCTGGTAGTGCAGGCAGCGCGCGTAGCCGGCCCCATCGGCACAGGCCTCCAGCAGCGGCGCGGAGAGGTTGCAGCTGAGCGGCCCGCGCACCGGCAGCTCCAGCGCGCGGCCCTCCTCGCGATAGCGCCACAGCGAGCCATCCGGTCCGCTGCCATGCAGGCAGGCCTGCTGCTGCAGCTCGCGCGGATGCGCCGGCACGCCGTGGCGGCGCAGGAAGGCGGGGCTGGCGACGGTGATCCGCCGCATCTCGCCGACGCGCCGCGCCACCAGCGTGCTGTCGGCCAGCGGGCCGATGCGCACGCCGATGTCCAGCCCCTCCTCGACGAGGTTGACCACGCGGTCCAGCAGCATCAACTCCACCTGCAGCTGCGGGTGGCGCGCCAGCAGCGGCTGCAGCAGCGGCATCACGTGCAGCTGGCCGAACAGCACGCTGGCGGTGACGGCCACGCGGCCCTGCGGCTCGGCCTGCTGCGCGCCGACGGCGCGGTCGGCCTCGTCGAGATCGGCCACGATGCGCCGCGCGCGCTCCAGGTACAGCCGCCCGTCCTCGGTGAGCGCCAGGCGCCGGGTCGTGCGCTGCATCAGGCGCACGCCGAGATCGTGCTCCAGCGCCGCCAGCGTGCGCACGGTGGCCGGCAGCGAGCTGCCCAGCGCCTCGGCAGCGCGCGTGAGCGTGCCGTGGTCGGCGATGGCGATGAAGGTCTGCAGGGCGCGCAGCTTGTCCATCGCCCGATGATTCCTGCGCCGCGCGGAGCGGTCAAATCCGCGGCGCAGGCTGGTTCGCGGCGCGATGCGCAGCCAAGATGCGCCGCGTCGAACCACCCTGCCACCACCGCCATGCCTGCTTCGCCCACCCGCCCCATCGTGCTGTACAGCTACGCGCTCTCGGGCCACTGCCACCGCGTCGAGCTGTTCCTGCGCCTGCTCGACCTGCCCTTCGAGGTCCACGAGATCGACCTGCTGCAGGGCGAGCAGCGGATGCCGGACTTCGTCGCGCTGAACCGCTTCTCACAGGTGCCGGTGATCGACGACGAAGGCACGGTGGTCGCCGACTCGCACGCGATCCTGGTCTACCTCGCGCTGCGCCATGCACCCGAATCCTGGCTGCCGCGCGACCCACTGGGCGCCGCGCGCGTGCAGCGCTGGCTCGCCACGGCCGCCGGCCCGCTGGCGCGCAGCGCGGCAGTGGCGCGCGTGATCCACCTCTTCAAGCAGGACCGCGACCCGGCCGACGCGGTGCGCGACGCCCACGTGCTCTTCGGCCGCGTCGAGGCCACGCTGGCCGATGCCGGCGAACCGTGGCTCGCGGGCGCTTCGCCCACGATCGCCGATCTCGCGATGTACACCTACACCGCCCACGCGCCCGAAGGCGGGATCGCGCTGGACGCCTACCCGCTGCTGCGCGCGTGGCTCGCGCGTGTCGAGGCGCTGCCGGGTTTCGTGCCGATGCCGGCCTCGGCGATCGGCCTGCGCGAGGCGGCGCCATGAACGCCGCAGCCTCGCCCTGGCACGCGGGTGAAATCGCGCTGCAGCGCCGCGCCGGCTCGGCCGAGGCGCTGGCCGAGGTGGGCCGCCGCGTCGTGCGCACCGAGATGCCGCAGCAGCACCGCGACTTCTTCCCGCTGCTGCCCTTCGTCGCCATCGGCGCTGCCGATGCCGAGGGCCAGCCCTGGGCGACGCTGCTCGCCGGCCCGCCGGGCTTCGCCTCGTCGCCAGCGCCCTCGCGCCTTCGCATCGATGCGCTGCCGCCGGCCGACGACCCGCTGCACGGCCGCATCGAGCCTGGGGCGCCGCTTGCGCTGCTGGGCATCGAGCTGCACACGCGGCGGCGCAACCGCGCCAACGGCGCCGTCGGCGCTGTCGATGGCGCGGGCTTCAGCATCGACGTGCGGCAGAGCTTCGGCAACTGCCCGAAGTACATCCAGCCGCGTGCGCTGCGCCCCGCGCCTGCCGAAGCCGAAGCGCCGAGCGAAGGCCAGCTGCTGGACGGCCGCGCGGCAGAGATCGTCGCCCAGGCCGACACCTTCTTCATCGCCAGCCAGGCGCTGACGGGCGAGATGAGTGGCGGCCCCGATGTCTCGCACCGCGGCGGCCCGCCGGGCTTCGTGCGCCTGGCCGACGACGGCCGTGGCCTGGCCTGGCCCGACTACGCCGGAAACCGCTTCTTCAACACGCTGGGCAACCTGGAGCTGGACCCGCGCGCCGGGCTGGTGTTCGTGGACTTTGCGCGCGGCGACCTGCTGCACCTTGCGGGCACTGCGCGGCTGGACCCTGGCGGCGAGCCGCTGGTGCGCTTCCACCTGGCGTCGTGGCGGTTGCGGCCCGGCGCGCTGCCGCTGCGCGGGACCCTGCTCTAGCGTTCCTTGAACGCTTCCTGCGACTTCATCATCGGCCGCAGCAGGAAGCCCAGCACGCTGCGCTCGCCGGTGCGGATCTCTACCTGCCCGGTCATGCCGGGCAGCACCGCCAGCGGCTTGCCGGCCTGCTTCAGGCCTTCGCCGTCGGCGCGCACCATCGCGCGGTACCAGGTGCCTTCGGGCATCTGGGCCTTCTCGGGGTCGCCCATCGCGTCGGGGCTGATGCTGACCACGGTGCCGTGCATCGCGCCGTAGACCACGTACTCGTAGGCCGAGAGCTTGATCTGCACCGTCTGGCCGACCTTCACGAAGCCGATGTCGGCCGGCTTCACGCGCGCCTCCACCAGCACGCGCGGGCCGATCGGCAGGATCTCCATCACCGGCGCGCCGGGCTGGATGACGCCACCGATGGTGTTGGCCTTGATGCTCTTGATCACGCCCTTCACCGGCGAGACCAGCGTCGTGCGGCGCAGCGCGTCGTCGCGCACCACCATCTGCTCTTCCAGCATCGCGAGTTCGGTTCGCGCGCGCGCCAGCTCGGCGGTGGCGTCCTGGCGGAAGCGGTTGATGCGCTCCTGCGTGGACAGCTGCAGATCGTTGAGCTGGCGCCGCACACGCATCACCTCGACCTCGCTCATCAGGCCCTTGGCCGACATCGACTCGGCCATCGCCAGCTCGCGCAGCAGCAGCACGGCGCTGCGGCGGTTGGTTTCCACCGCCTCGTTCAGCGCACGCTGGCGGGCGTCGTAGTTCTCGGTCTCGGCATCGACCACGTGGTCGGGCAGGCTCTCGGGAAACTCCAGCGCCTTGCCGGACGATTCGGCCTGCAGCCGCGCCAGCTGCCCCTGCAGCGAGATCCTGCGCGCCTGGCCTTCGGCCTGCTGGGCCTCGAAGCGCGTCGGGTCCAGCAGCGCGAGCGCCTGGCCTTCGGTCACCTGCTGGCCCTCGCGCACCGTCAGCTCGCGCAGGATGCCGCCTTCCAGGCTCGCGATGACCTGCTCGCGCCCGTCGGGCACGACGCGGCCGTTGGCCTTGGCGACGATGTCCACCTGCGCCACGCTGGCCCAGGCCAGCGCCACGCCGATGGCGGCCAGCAGCAGGTACACGGCCCACATCGCGTGCGGCGCGGGCTCCAGCACCTGCGCCGCCGCGGTGGGGCTGACGAAGGGCACGTCGGCGACCTGCAGTTCGGTCTTGCGCCGGCGGCCGAAGAACGGAATCGCCTTCACCTCACACCGTCGCTTCGCGTTCCACGGGCCGCGCGGCCGGGTGCATGTGAACGTTGCCCGGCGCCTGCTGCGGTGCGGCCGCCGGGCCACGGCCCGAGAGGGCTGCGAGCACATGCTCCTTCGGGCCGTCCATCACGACCTTGCCGCTGTCCACCACGACGATGCGGTTGACGAGTTCGAGCACCGCCGGGCGGTGCGTCACCATCACCAGCGTGCACTCGCCGCAGGCTTCCTTCAGCTGGCGAAGGAAGGCGACCTCGCTCTGCGCGTCCATCGAGCTCGTGGGCTCGTCCATCAGCAGGATCTGTGGCCGCGTGACCAGGCAGCGTGCCAGCGCGACGAGCTGTCGCTGGCCGCCCGACAGCAGCCCGCCGCCCTCGCCCACCGGCAGTTCCCAGCCCTTGGGGTGCGTGCCCACCAGCCGGTCCAGGCCGGTGAGCCGCGCCACTTCCACCAGCCGCGCCGGGTCGGCGCTCGGCCGGTCGAGCAGCACGTTGTCGCGCAGCGTGCCGTTGAACAGGCGTGGATCCTGCGCAACGAAGCCGACACGGGCGCGGTAGTCGGCCGGGTCGATCTGGCGCAGGTCGATGCCGTCGACTTCCACATGCCCTTCGGCCGGCTGGTACAGGCCGGCCATCAGGCGCAGGACCGTGCTCTTGCCGCTGCCGATGCGGCCCAGCACCGCGACGCGTTCACCGGGGGTGAAGCGCAGCGTCACGCCCTTCAGCACGCGCGGCCCTTCCTGGCCCCGCGTGGCGGGATAGGCGAAGCCCACGTCCACCAGGCCGATGGCACCGGCCAGCTCGCGCTTGGGCAGGTAGACCTTGCCCGGCTCGCGGTCCACCGGCTTGTTCATCACGTCGTCGAGCGCGCGCATCGCGGCGCGGGCGCCCTGGTAGCGCGTGGCCAGGCCCGTGACGCTGGCCAGCGGCGCCACCGCGCGGCTGGCGAACATCACCGCGCCCATCAGCGTGCCGGCGGTGATGATCTTCTCGTCGATCAGGTACACGCCCCAGACCAGCATCACCATCGTCACCAGCTGCTGCGCGATGCTGGTGAGGTTGAGCGTCCAACTGCTGATGCTGCGCGTGCGCAGCATCGCGGTGGCGGCCGCGGCCGTGGCCTGCTCGTACAGGCGCAGGAAGCGGCCCTGCGCGCCGGCGGCCTTGAGGTCCTCCAGCCCGTCCACCGCCTCGACCAGCACGCCGTGCAGGTCAGCCTGCTGCTGCATGTGGCGGCTCATCGCGCGCCGCAGCGAGCCCTGGATCAGCGCACTGAGGATCACGAGCGCGGGGATGGCGGCGACGAGCACCCAGCCCAGCGGCCCGCCGATGGCAAAGGTCATGCCCACGAAGACGAGGATGAAGGGCATGTCCGACACGGCCGACAGCGTGGCCGAGGCGAAGAACTCGCGCACCTGCTCGATCTGCGCCAGGTGGTGCGCGTAGGCGCCGGCCGACTCGGGCCGATGCTCCATGCGCAGCGCCAGCGTCTGCTTGAACAGCGTGGCGCCGACGATCAGGTCGGCCTTGCGGCCGGCCATGTCGATGAGGTAGGTGCGCAGCTGGCGCGCCATCATGTCGAAGGCCATCGCCAGGCCGGCGCCGGCGGCCAGCGCCCACAGCGTGACGTAGGCCTGGTGCGGGATCACCTTGTCGTAGATCACGCTCGTGGCCAGGCCGCCCACCAGCATCAGCACGTTGCTGAGCATCGCCGCCAGCAGCGCGGCGCGGTAGTAGGGGATGAAGCGGCGCATCGTGCCCCACAGCCAGTGGCTGCCGGGGTCGCGGGCGAAGGCGGGCACACCCTGGCCGCCGTGGCTGGCATCGGCCTGCACCTGCGGCGTGGCAACCAGGGCCACGCCGGTGTACTCGGACTCGAGTTCGTCCTCGCTCGCGGTGCAGGCGCTGTGCTCGCGGCCCGGCATGACGATGTCGTAGCGGCCATCGTGGCGGCGCGCGACGACGATGCAGGCATCGGCCTGCTTCAGCAGCAGGACCGCGGGCAGCAGCAGCTCGTGCAGGTCGGCCACGCGGCGCTGCACCAGGCCGGCGTTGTAGCCGGCCTCGCGCAGCGCGCGCAGCGCTTCGTCGGGGCCTAGGCGGCCCTTGGCACCCGCGTTCGCGCCCGCGCCGGCCGGCAGGGCCGACAGCAGCGACTCCGGCGTGCGCTCGCGGCCATGGTGGCCGGTGAGCCAGGAGATGGCGTGCGCCAGCGCGTCGTTGTCCAGGTCCCAGCCATGCGGCGGCTGCGGGGGCGCTTGGGCCGCCGCCGCCAGGCCGGGATCGTCTCGGGCGCTCATCGGTCCTCAGGCTCGCTCTCTCAGCGGCCCCTCGCCTGCAGCGCCAGCAGCTCGAACGACGACTCGATGTCGCGCACGATCTGCGGCAGGTCGAACAGCGGCGAGCTGCGGCCATGCTCGGCCAGGAAGCGCTTGTACGAGGCCACGCGCGCGGGCTCGCGGCCGAGCGTGATGGCGAGCTTCTCGTAGTCGGCCAGGTTCTCGGTCACGAGGTCGGGCAGGCCCACCGCGTGCAGCAGGCTGCCGGCCATGCGGCTGATGTAGGTGCGGCCGGCGCGGGTGACGATCGGTAGGCCCATCCACAGCGCATCGCTGGCGGTGGTGCCGGCGTTGAACGGGAAGGTGTCGAGCATCAGGTCGGCGAGCTGGAAGCGCGCCAGGTATTCCGGCGGCGCCACGCGCGGCGCGAACACCAGCCGCTCGGGCGCGATGCCGGCGGCCGAGGCGGCGGCCAGCAGGTTGGCGCGGCAGGTGTCGTTGTCGGCCAGCAGCCACAGCAGGCTGCCCGGCACGCCGGCCAGGATGCGCATCCACGAGCCGAACATCTCGGGCGTGAACTTGTGGTTGTTGTTGAAGCTGCAGAAGACGAAGGCCTCGTCGGGCAGCCCGTACTTCGCGCGCGAAGGCCTGGGCGCCACTTCGCGCTGGCGGTCGCTGACCTGGTAGCAGTGCGGCAGGTAGATCGGCTTCTCGGTGCAGTAGGGCAGCAGCGCCGGCGGCATGACGAAGCGGTCGGCCAGCATCCAGTCCACGCCCGGCAGCGCGCTCGTGCCCGGCAGCCCCAGGTAGCTCACCTGCACCGGCGCGGCGCGGTAGCCCAGGATCGCGGGCCGCGCGCCGGCGGTCAGGCCCTGCAGGTCCACCAGCACGTCGATGCCGGACTGCGCGATGAGCTTGGCAGCCGTGGCGTCGTCGACACCCGCCAGCTTCACGTGGTGGTCCATCGCCGCGAGGATGCGTTCACGCTGGCGCTTGAATTCGGGCTGCGCCGACTCCGGCGTCCAGCAGAACGCATGCACCTCGAAGCGGCTGCGGTCGTGCAGCTCGAAGAGTTCGGGCGTCAGCAGGCCCACGGCGTGCATGTGCAGGTCGCCCGAGAGGTAGCCGATCTTGATCTTGCCGGTGCGCTTGGGCGCGATGGCGTACAGCGGCACCGCCGGTGGCTTGGGCACCTTCTCGGCGACGAAGCGGGCGGCCGACAGCAGCTGCAGCGCCGGGTCGTCGGTGAGGCCCATCGAGGCCAGCAGCGAGGTGCCCATCAGCAGCTGGTTCAGCGTGACCTCGCCCACCGGCTCGTAGTGCGGCCAGGCGCACTGTTTCTGGCGGATGTGCACGTAGTGCTGGATGACGTCGTTCTGGTCGGCCTTCAGCAGCAGGCTGGCCCGCATCAGCGATTCGGACTCGGGGTAGCGGCGCAGCGTCTCCAGCAGCCGCGCGCTGTTGTTCAGTGCGTGCAGCCGGTGCTCCAGCGCGGGCGCGGGCTCGGCGTCGAAGACGGCGCGCCAGTTGGACAGCGCCGCCTCGTTCTCGCCGCGGCGCTCGCACAGGTGGCCCAGGTTCAGGTGCGCCGGGGCGAAGCCGGGCATGGCCTCGAGCGCGTCGCGGTAGGCGGCCTGGGCCTCGGCATCGCGGTTCAGGCCCGAGAGCACGGCGCCGCGGTTGAAGCAGGCCACGTGGCGGTGCGGCTGGCCGGCGTGCGAGAGCCAGGCCTCGTACAGGCGGGCGGCCGTGTCGGCGCGGCCGCCGGTCTGCAGGCGCTGGGCGCGGTCGAGAAGCTCGGGCAGCAACATCCGGCCGTCGGCGGCCGCCTTCAGCAGGGCGGCTTCGTCGTCGGCGGGGGCGGGAACGGTCGGGGCAGGGGCAAGCGCGGAGACCACGGGGCTCCTTTCGAGGGCATCTTCGCGATGCTAGGGAGCCCGGCCTGCGGCCAAGGCCGGATCAGCGGGGTGAGGGGCCGGCTTTTCCGGCCTGCGGGGCCTTCAGCGGCCGATGGCGTCGGCCCCGTCCAGCATCGCCGCCTCGACGGCGCGCGACATCACGTCGTTGAAATGCTCGCCGGCGGCGCCGGCCATGAAGTCGATGTAGGCCGAGAGCACCGCGTCAGGCAGGCCCTGGTAGGTGCCGGCGCCGTTGGCCATCGACATCGCCTCCATCATGCGCAGCATCTCGCCGCGGTGGGCGTCGAAGTCGGCCCTCATCTGCGCCTCGTCGCCGCGCGCCGCGCTGCGGTCGATGCGCGTCAGCGCGGTGCGCACCGCCAGCGCCATCGTGAACACCATGTCGGTGCCCAGCTGGGCCGAGCGCGTGACCTCCACCATCCGCGCCAGCAGCCGGCGCCGCTCGGGCGTGGCCTGCTTGAGCAGCGCCACGCCGGCCTCGATGCGCTTGGGCCCGGGTTCGGCCGCCGCGCTGGAAGCCTCCTCCACGCGCGTGACCTCGCGCCCGGGTTCGCTCTCGTACCAGGCCATCAGCTCCGGCAGCAGCTTGGCGCGCACGGTCTCGGCCAGGCTGCGGCGCGCGACGGCGCGCAGGCGCTCCGGATCGAAGGCGGTCTCGGACGCAGCCCGCAGCCGCTTGCGGGTCTCCTCGCCCAGGGCCGGATCGGGCGAGGCCGCGCCCTGCGCCAGCCCGCCCCGCAGCTGCGGCACCAGCGTGCCCATCTGCGCCCAGGCGCCGGAGGCACGCATCAGCTTCTCGGCCGCGGCCTCGCTGATCTGCGCCCGCGCCGCGCCGGCGGCCAGCAGCAGCGCCAGCAGCAGGCCGGTGGCCTGGAGAAGTCGATGGCGCATGCCGGCTCCCTGGAATTGGAAGGTTCGCACTCTACGCGCCGGCGCCGATCAGGGCCTGCAGCGTCTGCAGCGTGTCGGCCTCGTGGATCGGCTTGTCGGACCGGATGCGCAGCATGCGCGGGAAGCGCACGGCGATGCCGCTCTTGTGGCGCGGGCTGGCTTGGATGCCCTCGAAGCCGATCTCGAAGACCAGGCTCGGCACCACGCTGCGCACGGGGCCGAACTTGTCCAGCGTGGTGGCGCGGACCACGCGGTCCACCGCCTGGAACTCCTCGTCGCTGAGCCCCGAGTAGGCCTTGGCGAAGGGCAGCAGCTGCAGTTGCGGCGAATCGCGCGGCGGCGCGGGCTCGCGGCGCGCGATGGCGTCGATCACGGCCTTGGCCTCGGCCGCATCGGCCGGCGCGCGGCTCCAGACGGCGAAGGTGTAGTCGGTGTAGACGCTGGCCCGCCGGCCATGGCCGGCCTGCGCATAGACGAGCACCGCGTCCACCGCCAGCGGCTCGATCTTCCACTTCCACCAGCTGCCTTCGCTCTTCGTGCGCCCACTGCCGTAGCGCGCGTCGCGCTGCTTGAGCATGAAGCCCTCGACGCCGCGGGCGCGCGATTCCTGCCGCAGCGCCGCGTAGGCCGGCCAGCTCTCGCAGGCCACCAGCGGCGACAGGCGCAACGCATGCGCTGCCGCGAAAACCTCCAACCGTGCGCGGCGCTCGTGCTGCGGCAGCGTGCGCAGGTCGGCGCCGCCCTGCTCCAGCAGGTCGTAGGCCAGCGGCACCACGGGCGAATCGGCCAGCAGCTTCTTCGGCAGCGTCTTGCGCGTGATGCGCTGCTGCAGCCGGTTGAACGAGGCCGGCCGGACCTCGCTGTCGGGCCAGACCAGCAGCTCGCCGTCGATCACGGTGCCGTCGGGCCAGCCGGCCGCCGCGCGCACGACCTCGGGGAAGCGCTCGGTGACCAGCTCCTCGCCGCGCGACCAGATCCACACCTGGCCGGCGCGCTTGACCACCTGCGCGCGGATGCCGTCGTACTTCCACTCCACCAGCCAGCCGGCCGCATCGCCCAGCGTGGAACCCGGCGTCGAGGGATCGGCCTGCAGTGCATGGGCGAGGAAGAAGGGATAGGGCTGGCCCGAATCGGCGGCGCGGCCGGCCTCGGCCGGCGCGACGAGCGCGGCGTAGCGCTCGGCGCTCGGCGTCGCGCGGGCCTCCGTCCAGCCCACCAGGCGCTGCGCGACCAGGCGCGGATCCAGCCCGGCGGCTTCCGCCAGCGCGCGCTGCACCAGCAGCTTCGCGACGCCGACGCGAAAGCCGCCGCCGATCAGCTTGACGAGCAGGAAGCGGCCGGGCGGATCCAGCACCGCGAACGCGGCGGCAATGCGCTCACTTTGCTCGGCAGGCGGCAGGCCGCGCAGCGGCAGCAGGCGCTGCTCGATCCAGTCGGCGAGGCCCGCATCGCCGTCTGCCGACGCTTCGCCTTCGGGCAGCACGTGCGCGATCGTTTCGGCCAGGTCGCCGACGGCCTGGTAGCAGGCCTCGAACAGCCAGTCGTCGATGCCGGCCAGGCGGCAGGCCGTCTCGCGCAGCAGCGCCGTGGGCACCACCTGGCGCGGCTTGCCGCCGGCGAGGAAGTACACGGCCCAGGCGGCATCGGCCGCGGGCGTGCCCTGGAAATACCCGCGCAGCGCCCCCACCTTGTCGTTGGTGGCGGTGCTGGCATCGAGCGCCTGGAACAAGCGTGCGAATCGTCGCATCGTGCGATCATGCCCGCCACCACGAGGAAGGATCCGCGATGTCCCTGCCCATCCGCCTGCGTCTCGTCGTCCCGGCCCTGGCCGCCGCTGCTTTGTTGGCTGCCGGGCCCGTGATCGCCGCGCCCGGCGACCAGCCCGTGCCGCCCGCCAAGGTCGGCCAGGAGAAGGCCAAGCCGCGCACCGCCTCGCTGCCGGCCAAGGGCCTGTTCAAGGGCGACCAGCTGACCGACGCGGCGAAGTCCAAGCTGACTGACCTCATCATCGATGCCCTCGGCCTGCGCGTGGAGATCGCGCTGATCGTGCCCACCGGGCCCTGGCAGATCGACGACAGCGGCACCGGCGAACGCGACCTGACCCCCGCGCGCCTCGAAGCCGTCCGCAAGTTCCTCACCGACCGCGGCATCGATGCCAAGCGCATCTTCGTGGAGAGCCGCACCGACGCGAAGATCAAGGAGCCTCGGCTGGACGTGCAATTGCTGGGGCAACCGGCGAATGATTGAATCCCCGGTTCACCAACCAGCTAGAAAGATTCTTCCGTACCGGGACTTCATTGGAACGCCGCCACTCTCCGTGAACCAACCCTGAGGAGTCTCACCTACGCTTGGACAACAGCCAGCGCCGGGTTCGACCCGATGGCTTCTGCGGCACCCAGTTGCACTCGTGAAGTCGCGAACTATCGCGCGGAGTCGATGAAAGCGCCGAGCTTGTCGAGGTCGTGAGACCAGAAGATGGCGAGCTTGCGAGCCTGAGCTTGCTCTAGGTTCTTAACCTTGAAAACGCCAGCCAGCATGGCTGCTGGCACAACCTGCGCTGTACCGAACCTTGACGTCCAGTACTCGGCCTTCACTGCGGCGTCGTTGTTGAGCCGCTTGACGCTGTTGGTGGCACTGTTCGAGACCTTGCACTCGATCGCCAGAAGGCGTGTGTCGTGCAGTCGAACGACGACATCAGCCTTGCGCTCGTCGAGCTGGCACTCAGCGCAAAACTGTTTTGCCGAGGGACCCTTGACGATCGTCGTGATCGGCTCCGCCGCAACCTCGGTGAACCCTCTCGTTCGCAGGTAGTCCTTGACCTTGTGCTCCTGGGCGTCCTTGCCGTCGTTCCGGCGATCGGTGGCGATCCGCTGTGCAGCGAGCAGCACTGAGGATGCAAGAAGAGCTGCTTCTCGCTCGCCCGGTGTGGGTCTGCGCTTCTCGGTAACCCAGGGAAACCGGTGCGGATCAATCACCCGTCCGATCACCTTGAAAATCTTGCGCAGCTTGGCGGAATCCTTTGCGACAACGCCAGGAGCGAGCGAGCTGACGTCGGCAATCACCTTCAGGTCGTCATCTGAGATTGGTGGCCCTGCTAGGTAGCGTAATTGCTCGCCCAGCTTCGCCGAGTACGCCTGCTTCAGGGCGGTAGGTGTGATGTTTCCGCAAAGGTCGTTCAGCTTCTCGAAGAGCAACTCGAACTTCGCACGAGAGTCGGAGTACTGAGTAGCCCAGGCTCCACTGATGTCCAAACGCCCGGTCCGGAACAACTCAGCGGCAATCCCCGCGTCGGCCTCTAGTTGGCTGTCACTCCATTGCGGCGGACTCTTAAGTGACCTAGCGGTTGTCAGGACATCATCTCCAAGGCTGGGACCTGCAGGCGCATGATCTCGGTTGGCTCAAACTTCGTGAGCCCGCCGGCGTAGACCCGGCCAGACTCCCGGCTCACGTTGGCATTCAGCCACGCCACGAGCTTCAAGGCGATGGCGTCGTCAACAGGGACCCTAGGGTACAACCCGTGCGCAACGTTGATGAGGCTGGCGCCTGCCTTATTGAGAGCGAAGGCCGGAGGCCGGCGCCCCATGTAGGTCACCACGATTTGCGGAGCCCGTCTCATGTTGACGCGCCACCAGGGCTTGCGATGCTGTGCGATGTAGCTCCGGTCCGCGCCCAAAGAACGAGCCCACGCCAGAAACTCCTCGATCGCCTGACGGACATCGATTGGGAGGATTGTGAGGTCAGCAGGGAGGTCGACAACGCGGCGGAGGCCTGCGGCACTGTGAATCACCGCGCCTGGCGCCCGAACGATGTCCGTAGCGTCGGTGATCGACGGCACCATGTACTGTTCGGGTAGCCCGAATCGATTCCCCTCCGTCACCCAAACCGCATTCATGCCGGTCACCTGCCCGCGGCTTACATTGAACAAATCACCGAGGCTGATAAACCCCTCGTTCGTGGCAGCCTCCTTGTTGCGTAGGAGAACAGACCAACTGCGCTCTGTTCGAGCACGACCTTTGTCGGCCATGTGGCCGCCGTTCAGCCCAAGCAACTCGGGAACTGTGCCAATCCTCTTGAACTCAAGTTCCGCCGCATCCGACCCCGGCTCAAAGCAGGCTATGCAGGCCGAAACCATGGCATCACCAAAGACTGGGACCTCAGGGGCGACGACGAATACGCCAAGGCCACCGAGTCCGTTGGTCATCAGATCGCGCAGCGACTGTCCGTAGCCAACGTCGAGCCACTCCGCCGCCGTGATGAAGCAACCCAAGTCTCCCTGGCGAGCGAGGGCTAGCGTCTTCACAAAAAAGTGCAAGTGCAGCCCGGCCAATTGACTCGATGAGTGCCCAAGTGCTTTGAGTCGGTCGCTGTACCAACTCTTCCAGGCCGCGGAGATCCCATGGTGCCGAACGTATGGCGGATTACCAATGAACAGCGTGCGGCCGTCAATGGGCTCTAGCTCCAGTTCGCGGTAGTCACCGATATGGATCGAGAGGCGGTCCTGAACCCCCAGCGCATGCGCGTTCGCACGAAGTAGCAGTGCAACGACTGGATCCATCTCCGATGCGACACCAATCGCATTGGGGTTTCGGCGAAGGCCAGCGAGGACGTACCGGCCGGATCCGGCGCCGGGATCAACGATACGAGCAATCGGGCCGCGCGCCTCCGCCCAGGCGTACATGCCAAGGACGGCCTCGATAGGCGTGAACGTCTGGCCGGAACCCCGGCGCTGCTCGGGCGACTCAATAAGGCAGTACGCGGTCCCTAGGGGGTCAGTGCCGGCCAGGATGGCGAGGCGGGTGAGCGCCACGAGGTCCCCGCTGATGGGGCTCTGATGGCGCTCCGCCGCAGCGATCTCGGGAGGTGCAATGACGTCGCCTGAGATGAGATGTCTGGCGACGGACAGAAGCGTCGAGCGATCGAGTAGTTGGTCGAGGTCGGCAAAGGGCAACTTTGTCATTGCTTTGAACGCATCGTGCTTGTGGGGCGGCAGATGCGCTTGGGCACCAGCGTACCGCAACTGTTAGCGCCGACAGGGTTTGATTGGTTCGCACCAGACAACTCCCGAGGCACTAATGACTGTATAAATATACAGACTCGACGTCAAACAGTGATGTCGAGCCGCCGACAACCGCCCCGAAGAGCGCGCGTGCCCGAATCCGCCGGTGAGGTCGCCACCGAGTTCCCGAGTCGAGAGGACAAGCCTCCCAGCGCCGGATCCGAGGTTGAACTGCCTCAGCCAAAGCAAGGCCTCGACCGCGCAAACGATGCATCGCTTCGCCGATGTCGGTGCTGGTTCGCGGGATCATCGCCACCCTGTGCTCACCACTTCTGTGATAGAGAGCCAGGAAAGCGACTCACTGCGATCTAACTAGCGCTCGCTACCCCTTAAGTTCGCGCGAGCCGCCGACGGACCGGCAGAGCCGGATCCGTGGCGGGAAGCTTGGTCGGAAGCCGGTTCATTGACTTCCTCGTCGCCGTACTCGGTGGCGAAGCTGTCGGCCTGCAGGCCCTGCTCGCGCAGCCAGCGCACCATCACGGCTTCGTAGCCGTGGGTGACGATGACGCGCTGGGCGCCGGTGGCGGCGATGGCGCGCTGCAGGCCGGGCCAGTCGGCATGGTCCGACAGCACGAAGCCGCGGTCCACGCCCTGGCGGCGGCGTGCGCCGCGCAACTGCATCCAGCCGCTGGCGAAGGCGTCGCTCGCATCGCCCAGGCGCCGTGCCCAGGCGCTGCCATGCACCGCGGGCGGCGCGACGACGATGGCTCGCGCGAGTTCGGCCTTGTCGCGGATCGAATCGAGCGTGCGCGTGGCCGGCAGCGCGACGCCGGCAGCGCGGTAGGCCTCGTTCAGCGACTCGACCGCGCCATGGGTCGCGATGGGCCCGATCGACGGGTCCAGCCCCGACAGCAGGCGCTGCGCCTTGCCGAAGCTGTAGCCCATCAGCAGGCTCGCGCGGCCTGCCGCGGCATTCGCCGACCACCAGGCGTTGACCTCGGCCAGCAGCTCCGCCTGCGGGCGCCAGCGGTAGATCGGCAGGCCGAAGGTGCTTTCGGTGATGAAGCACTCGCAGCGCTGCGGCTCGAAGGGCTCGCAGGTGGCGTTGGCGTCGTGCTCGTGGCCGCTGGCGAAGTAGTCGCCTGAGGCGACCCACACGCGCCCGCGGTGCTCCACGCGCACCTGCGCCGAACCCAGCACATGGCCGGCAGGATGCAGTGACACGCGCACGCCGTTGATCTCCACCGCCTCGCCGTAGGCCAGGCCCTGCAGCGTGATCTCGCCCAGCCGCGCGCGCAGCACGCCGGCGCTCACCGCGGTGGCGAGGTAGGCGCCGTGGCCGCGGCGCGCGTGGTCGGCATGGGCGTGCGTGATCACGGCGCGCGGCACCGGGCGCCAGGGGTCGATGTGGAAGTCGCCCGGCGGGCAGTACAGGCCCTCCGGGCGCTGGACGACGAGGTCCGCCTCAGCCACCGCGGGGATCGAGGAAGTCGTGCTGCAGGTCCATCGTGCCGCGGCGGCCGATGTCGGCGCCATGCGCGGCCAGGAAGCGCTCGGCGGCACCGCGGCCGAGTTCGAACAGCGCGTCGAGGAAACGCCGGTCGGTGTTCATCTTGCTCGACGGATGCAGCGGCGCCAGGCCCTGCTCGTCGGCCACCACGTGCAGCCGCAGGTTCTTGTAGGCGCCGGGGTCCAGCCGGCCCTGCTGCACCAGGCGCTGCACGAAGGCGATGGCGCGCATCTCGCCGATCAGCCCGGCGTTGAAGGTGATCTCGTTGACGCGGTCGGCGATCTCGTCGGCGGTGTCGGGCAGTTCCTCGCGCACCAGCGGGTTGATGCGCACGAGCACGATGTCCATCGCCTCGGTGCCGTAGATCAGCGGCCAGATCGCCGGGTTGCCGCTGTAGCCGCCGTCCCAGTAGGGCTGGCCGTCGATCGTCACCGCGCGGAACAGCTGCGGCAGGCAGGCGCTGGCCAGCAGCGCGTCGATGGAGAGGTCGCTGCGGTCGAAGACGCGCGGCTGGCCGGTGCGCACCGCGGTGGCGGTGACGAAGACCGACAGCGCGCCCTTGCGCAGCGCATCGGGCCTCACGTGGCGCGAGACCACCTCGCGCAGCGGGTTCACGCCCAGCGGGTCGAACTGGTAGGGGCTGAAGGCGCGCAGGAACTGCGTGCCCCAGGCGTACAGCGGGTTCCAGTCGAGGTTGAAGGCGCCCAGGTCGCGGCTGGACGCCGCGGGCCAGCGTCCGAAGCAGGAGCCGATGGCCGTCTGTTGCCCGGCCACGTCGTGCCAGAAACCCGCCAGCGCCCGCCGCGCGCCCTCGCGCCCGCCTTCGGCCAGGCCCGTGGCCATCACGGCGGCGTTCAGCGCGCCGGCGCTGGTGCCGCTGAGGCCGTCGAAGGCGATCGACTCGTCCTGCAGCAGCCGGTCCAGCACGCCCCAGGTGAAGGCGCCGTGCGAGCCGCCGCCCTGCAGCGCGAGGTCGATGGGCCGGGCGGCCGGCGGCGTTTTTCGGCGTGCCATGGCGCGAGGCTAACCGCAGCGGCGCAGCACCACCAGCGCGCCCTCCCAGGACCCGGCGCCGCGGGTTTGTCCCCAGGGGGCTGCGCCGCGCGGGCGGCATTAGTTCTCGTTTCGCCTGTTCGATCAGATGGGCCCGCATTCGGGGGGTGGCCGGGATACTCGTGCCAAACCATCGAGGCCTGGCCGCCGCCGCACACGGCGCCGCACAACACGAGGAGCCCGATCAGTGCCAACCGCCACCACCCTGGACATACAGCTCAACGGCCAGCACCGGCAGGCCGTGGTCCCCGACGGCCAGGAGCCGCTGCTGTACGCGCTGCGCAACCGGCTCGACCAGGTCGGCCCCAAGTACGGCTGCGGCGTCTCCGCCTGCGGCGGCTGTACCGTGCTGCTGAACGGGCAGGAGATCCGGCCCTGCCAGGTGCCGGTATCGTCGATCCCGCAGGGCGCCGCGATCACCACGCTCGACGGCCTGGCCGGGCCCAGCGGCGCGCAGGGCAGCGGCCCGCCGCTGCACCCGCTGCAGGCGGCCTTCATCGCCGAGCAGGCCGCGCAGTGCGGCTTCTGCATGAACGGCATCCTGATGGGCTCGCTGGCGTGGCTGAACCGGCGCCGCGCAGTCGGCAAGACCGGCGTGCCCAGCGAAGCGGAGGTGGGCGCCTTCCTGACCGGGCAGGGGCCGGAGTCGACCCCTGGCCGTGCCTACTACTGCCGCTGCGGGGCGCATGTGCGCGTGATCCGCGCCATCCGGCGCGCGGCGCGGGAGATGTGGGCATGAGCGGCGCCAGCATCACCCGGCGCGGCTTCATCGCGCAAGGCGGCGCGCTGTGCGTGGGCTTCAGCCTCGCGCAGATGCCGGCGGGCGCGGCCCGGGCCGCGCCGCCGGCCGGCGGCGAGATGGACGTCGATGCCTGGCTCACGGTGGCCGGCTGGAGTTCCGGCCCGAGCCAGCCGCTGGTGACGATCTTCGCCAGCAAGGTGGAGCTGGGCACCGGTGTGACGACGGCGCTGATGCAGCTCGTCGCCGAGGAGCTGAACGTGTCGCCCGAGCAGGTGGCCTGCGTGCAGGGCGACACGGCGCTCACGCCCGGCAGCCAGGGCTACACCGCGGGCAGCAAGTCGCTGCAGAACGACGGCCCTCCGATGCGCAATGCCGCCGCCACCGCGATGCAGGCGCTGATGGCGCTGGCCTCGGCGCAGCTGGGCGTGCCGGCGGGCGAGCTGCGCGCGCGCGGCGGCGTGATCGGCGTGGGCGAGAGCCTGCAGCGCGGCAAGCGCTACGACCAGCTGATCGACCGCAACGTCTACACGCTCGCCTCGGCCACGGACGTGGCCACCAAGCCGCCTTCGGCCTACACGCTGGTGGGCACGCCGCAGCCGCGCACCGAGCTGCCCGACAAGTTCACGGCGCGCTTCCGCTACGTGTCCGACCTGCGCCTGCCCGGCATGCTGCACGCGCGTGTGCTGCGGCCCGCCGGCCGCAATGCGCGACTGCTGGGCCTGGACGCGACGGCCGCCGCCGCGGTGCCCGGCTTCGTGCGCGTGGTGCAGCAGGGCAACTTCGCCGCCGTGGTGGCCAGCGACGAGTACGCCGCGGTGCGCGCCGCCGAGCTGGTGGTGGTGAACTGGAGCAGCGGCGCGCCCTTCATCGCCCAGGCCGGCCTGCCCGCGGCGCTGCAGGACCCGGCCAACGTCTACGCGACGGGCAACGAGGTCGACCTGGGCAACGTCGATGTGGCGCTGACCGGCGCCGGTGCGCAACTGGCCGCCACCTACTTCACGCCCTTCCAGATGCACGGCGCGATGGCACCTTCCTGCGCCGTGGCCGACGTGGCCGGCGGCCAGGCCACGGTGTGGTCGTCGACGCAGGGGCCCTACCCGCTGCGCGCGGCGCTGGCGCCGCTGCTGGGGCTGCCGCAGGCCAGCATCCGCGTGATCTACGCCGAGGGCTCGGGCTGCTTCGGGCACAACGGCGCCGACGACGTGGCCGCCGAGGCGGCGCTGATCTCCAAGCTCGCCGGCGCTCCGGTACGCCTGCAGTGGACACGCGGCGAGGAGCACCGCTGGGAACCGCTGGGCCCGGCTATGCTGCACCGGATGCGCGGCGGCGTGAGCGGCGCGCGCGTGGTGGCCTGGGAGCATGGCCTGTACAGCCCGACGCACAACACGCGCCCCAGCGGCAGCGCCGCCGGCAACCTGCTGCCCGCGCAGCAGGCGCTGCAGTTGGCGCCGGCCGACGCGCCGCCGCTGAACACCAACGCCGCGTCGCGCAACGGGCCGGTGACCTACGACTTCGCCAACAACCGGCTCGTGCGCCACTGGGTGAAGAGCTTCCAGCTCCAGCCCGGCACGCTGAAGGCGGCGGCGCCGCTGACCTGGGTGCTGCCGCGCAGCACGGCGCTGCGCGGCCTGGGCGGCTTCTCCAACAGCTTCGCCAACGAGTCGTTCATGGACGAGCTGGCGCGGCTGGCGGGAGCCGACCCGCTGGCCTTCCGGCTCGCCCACCTGAGCGACCCGCGCGCCATCGCCACGCTGCAGGCGGCCGCCGCCGCGGCCGGCTGGGGCCGCCCGCTGGCCGCGGCGCCGGCCGGCATGGCCGCGGGCCGCGGCATCGCCTACCAGCGCTACGAGACGGTCGAGGCCTACGTCGCGACGGTGGTCGAGCTGCGCGTGAACCTGGCGAGCGGGGAGATCCGCGTCGACCGCGTCGTCGTCGCGCACGACTGCGGCCAGGTCGTCAACCCCGACGGCCTGCGCAACCAGATCGAAGGCAACGTGCTGCAGGGCATCAGCCGCACGCTGAAGGAGCAGGTCGACTACGCCGGCGACGCGGTGCTGCAGAGCGCCTGGGTCGACAACCCGGCGATCGGCCAGCGCGGCTACCCGGTGATCCGCTTCGACGAGATCCCCGCGATCGAGACCGTGCTGCTGAACCAGCCCGGCGAGAAGATCTGGGGCGCCGGCGAGGCGGCGATCGGCTGCCTGCCGGGCGCCATCGGCAACGCCGTGTTCCAGGCCACCGGCGTGCGCCTGCGCAGCCTGCCGATGCGGCCCGAGACCGTGCGCGCGGCGCTGGCGGCCGCGGGAGCGCAGCGCCGCGTGGCGGTGCAGCCGCGCTAGGCGCGGGGCCTAGTACCGCCCGGTGATCCCGGCCACGCGCAGGTAGACGTTCGCGGCCCAGGCGACTGCGCCGCGGTGCAGCCAGCGCCGCCAGCCGGTGCGCTCCGGCGCACCACTCACTTCGAGAGACAGCTCGAAAGCACGTTCCAGGCTGGCCGCCAGCGATGCGGCGAAGCCCGCGTCGCGCACGACGACGTTGGCCTCCAGGTTCAGCAACAGCGACAGCGGGTCGATGTTGCTGCTGCCCACGGTGGCCCAGTCGCCGTCGACCACCGCCACCTTGGCGTGCAGGAAGGCCGGCGTGTACTCGTAGATGCGCACGCCGAAGTGGCGCAGCTCGTCGTACAGGGCGCGCGCGGCGAGCGCGGCGATGCGGTAGTCCACCTTGCCCTGCAGCAAGAGCCGCACGCGCACGCCGCGCCGCGCGGCCTGGCGCAGCGCGCGGCGGAAGGCGCGGCCGGGATAGAAGTAGGGCACGGCGAGGTCGACGCGCTCGCGCGCATGGCGGATGGCCTCGACGTAGCTGCGCTCGATGGCGCGGCGCTGGCGCAGGTTGTCGCGCACAAGGAAGGCGGCGCGCATCGGGCGCCGCTCGTTCTGGTCGGGCAGCTGGCGCATCGTGCCGCGCAGCTGTCGCAGGACCTTCATCGCGTCGTCCATCGGCCGCAGGCTGCGCAGCACCTGGCGCGCCTCGTGGCGCCAGCCGCGCCACAGGTGCGCACGCGCCCACATCGCGCGCGCCGTGGCCTGCACCGCGGCGGCCAGCGGGCCGCGCACGGCCACGGCGTAGTCCAGCCGGGGCGTCTCGGTCCAGCCGTGGTTGATGTCGTGGCGGTCGTCGATCAGGTTGATGCCGCCGACGAAGGCGACGTCGAGGTCGCAGACGCACAGCTTCTGGTGCAGCCGGCGCAGCTGGCCGGGCTGCAGCCACGAGTACCAGCGGTCCAGCGGGCGGAAGACCTCCAGCCGCACCGCGCTGCCCTCGAACAGCGCGCGCACGCGCGGCATGGTGGCGATGGAGCCGAAGCCGTCGACCACCACGTGCACCGCCACGCCGCGCGCCGCGGCCTGCTTCAGGGCGTCGGCGATGCGGGTGGCCGCCGGGTCGTCGTGGAAGATGTAGGTCGCGAGCCAGACCTCGCGTCGGGCGGCGTCGATGGCCGCACACATCGCCGGGAAGAGTTCGTCGCCGCCCTGCAGCAGCGTGATCGCGTTGCCGCCCTGGAAACGCGGCGCCGGCACCGTGGTCCAGGCGCGCAGGTTCTGGAGGTCGACCGGGCTCATCGGCGGCGGACGTTCAGTCGGGTTCGAGCTCGGCCACCAGCGGCAGGTGGTCGGACATGCGTGCCCAGGCCACGCCGCGCGGCACCATCGCCGAGCGGCAGCTCAGGCCCCGCAGGTAGAAGCGGTCCAGCGCGAACACCGGCGCCAGCGAGGGGAAGGTGGCGCAGCCGCCGCGGCCCGTGCCCGGCGCCACGGCGCGCCGCAGGCCGAGCGCGGACATCGGTGCGTCCAGGCGCTCGCCCCAGTCGTTGAAGTCACCGGCCACCACGAGCATCTCGCCGGCCGGGACCTCGGCTTCGATGAACTTCGCCAGGCGCTCGACCTGGCGCACGCGGCTGCGGTGCACGAGGCCGAAGTGCACGACGATGGCGTGCACCGTCTCGCCGTTCCACTTCACCGGCACGTGCAGCAGGCCGCGCTGCTCGAAGCGGTGATCGCTCACGTCGTGGTGGCCGATGTCGCCGATCGGCCAGCGCGACAAGAGCGCATTGCCGTGCTCGCCGTGGCGCGTGACGGCGTTGGTGCGGTAGGCCACGTCGTAGCCTTCGGGCGCCAGGTACTCGGCCTGGCCCTGGCTCGGCCAGCCGAAGCTCGTGCGGTCGAAGCGGCGCGCCTCGCGCGTGTGGAACAGGCGCACCTCCTGCAGGAACACCATGTCCGCGTCCAGCGCCTCCACGGCCAGGCCCAGGTTGTGGATCTCCAAGCGCTTGCGGGGCCCCAGGCCGCGCACGCCCTTGTGGATGTTGTAGGTGGCCACGCGCAGCGCGCCGTAGCCGGTGTACGGCGGCAGCAGCGTGGACTGCAGCGGGTTCAGGCGGTTCACGTCGCGGCGGTGAAGCAGGGCAGTTGCAGGATGGCCTCGGCGTTGCTGGGCGAGAAGCAACGGTCGGCCGCCTCGCGCCAGGAAAGCCATTGGTGTGCCAGGTGCTCGCGCGGGTTCAGCCGCACCCCTGTGCCCGCGGGCACGGTGAGGCCGAAGACATGCTCGGTGTTGTGCGTGACGCCCGGTGCGTAGCGGTGGCGCCAGACGGGGTAGATCTCGTAGATGTTCTCCAGCTGCCAGTCGATCAGCGTGCCGCCTTCGATGCCGGTTTCCTCCAGCACCTCGCGGCGCGCGGTGGCTTCGAGTGCTTCATCCTCGCTGTCGAGCGAGCCGGTCACGCTCTGCCAGTAGCCTGGCTTGTCGGCACGCTCGATCAGCAGCACGTCCAGCACCGGCGTGTGGATGACGACCAGCACGCTGCGCGGGATCTTGAACGGGCGGGCGGGTGTGCTCATCGGCGGGCGCTGTGCTGGCGCATCCAGGCGGCGAATTCGGCTTCCTCGAGTTCGCCGGCGGCCAGCGAGAACATCGCCACGGTGGCGTCGGCCTGCGGGGCCGTCAGCCGCCAGCCGTTCAGGCCCAGGAACAAGCCGACGGAGAGGAAGGCGGCGCGCTCGTTGCCGTCGACGAAGGGGTGGTTCTTCGCCAGGCCGTGCGCGTAGGCCGCGGCCAGCTCGGCGACATCGGGCTCGCCGTAGGCGGCCCGGTTCTGCGCGCGCGCCAGGGCCGAATCGAGCAATCCCTCGTCGCGCAGGCCGCTGGCGCCGCCGTGCAGCGAGAGGCTCTCGTCATGCAGCAGGCACAGCAGGCGCTTGTCGATCCAGACCCAGCTCACTTGGCCAGCGCGCGGAAGGTGTCGCGGTAGTCGCGCATGAACTCGCGGCCGACTTCGAGCTGCTGCTCGAAGGCCGGGTCGTAGGGCGTGAGCGCGAAACCATCGGGCGTGTCGCTGATGAACAGCGTATCGCCCTTCTCCAGCTTCAAGCGCGCCAGCACTTCCTTGGGCAGGATGACGCCGACCGAATTGCCGATCTGGGTGAGCTTCAGGGCGTGCATGGTGGGCTCCGCGGCAAGTTATAACAATCGTTATACTAGCCACGGAGCCCTCACCCCGTCAACGGGGTGGCGATGGTCACCCGTCAACCGGGTGGCGCGTCCCGATCAAGCCTGCGGGTTGCGCAGCCGGATGTGCAGCTCGCGCAGCTGCGCCTCGTCCACCGCGCTGGGCGCGCCGGTCAGCAGGCATTGCGCGCGCTGCGTCTTCGGGAAGGCGATCACGTCGCGGATGCTGTCGGCGCCGGTCATCAGCGTGGCGATGCGGTCCAGGCCGAAGGCCAGGCCGCCGTGCGGCGGCGCACCGTACTGCAGCGCGTCGAGCAGGAAGCCGAACTTGATGCGCTGCTGCTCGGGCGAGATCGCCAGCGCCTCGAAGACCTTGGCCTGCACGTCGGCGCGGTGGATCCGCACCGAGCCGCCGCCGATCTCCCAGCCGTTGAGCACCATGTCGTAGGCCTTGGCCAGGCAGGCGCCCGGGTCGGTCGCCATCAGTTCCTCGTGGCCGTCCTTCGGCGCGGTGAACGGGTGGTGCACCGCGTTCCAGCGGCCAGCCTCGTCGTCGTGCTCGAACATCGGGAAGTCGACCACCCACAGCGGCGCCCACTTGTCCTCGAAGAGGCCGTGCGTGCGGCCGAACTCGCTGTGGCCGACCTTGATGCGCAGCGCGCCCAGCGCGTCGTTGACGACCTTGGCCTTGTCGGCGCCGAAGAAGATCAGGTCGCCGTTGCGCGCGCCGGTGCGCGCGATGACCTCGGCGATCGCCGCGTCGTGCAGGTTCTTCACCACCGGGCTCTGCAGCCCTTCGCGGCCCTTGCCGGCGTCGTTCACCTTGATCCACGCCAGGCCCTTGGCACCGTAGACCTTGACGAACTCGGTGTAGGCGTCGATCTCGCCGCGGCTCATCTCGCCGCCGCCCGGGATCTTCAGCGCCGCCACGCGGCCGCCCGGCGTGGTGGCCGGCCCGCTGAACACCTTGAAGTCCACCGTCTTCATCACGTCGGTCAGCTCGGTGAACTCGAGCTTGACGCGCAGGTCGGGCTTGTCGCTGCCGTAGCGGTGCATCGCCTCGCCGTAGGTCATCTGCGCGTACACCGGCAGCTCCACCCCCATCGTCTTGCGGAAGACGGTGCGGATCATCGCCTCGGTGATGGCGCGGATCTCCTCCTCGGCGAGGAACGAGGTCTCGATGTCGATCTGCGTGAACTCGGGCTGGCGGTCGGCGCGCAGGTCCTCGTCGCGGAAGCACTTGGTGATCTGGTAGTAGCGGTCGAAGCCGGCCACCATCAGCAGCTGCTTGAACAGCTGCGGGCTCTGCGGGAGGGCGAAGAACATGCCGTCGTGCACGCGCGAAGGCACGAGGTAGTCGCGCGCGCCTTCCGGCGTGCTCTTCGTCAGCATCGGCGTCTCGATGTCGATGAAGCCCTGCTCGTCGAGGAACTTGCGCACCTCCATCGCCACCTTGTAGCGCAGCATCAGGTTCTTCTGCATCTGCGGGCGGCGCAGGTCCAGCACGCGGTGCGTCAGGCGCACCGTCTCGCTGAGGTTCTCGTCGTCCAGCGGGAACGGCGGCGTGACGCTGGCGTTGAGCACCTCCAGCTCATGGCACAGCACCTCGATCTTGCCGCTCACGAGGTTGGCGTTCTCGGTGCCGGCCGGCCGCGCGCGGACCTTGCCGACGACCTTCAGGCAGAACTCGTTGCGCACGCCCTCGGCGGTCTTGAACATCTCGGGGCGGTCGGGGTCGCAGACGATCTGCACCAGGCCTTCGCGGTCGCGCAGGTCGATGAAGATCACGCCGCCATGGTCGCGGCGGCGGTGGGCCCAGCCCATCAGCGTGACGGTCTGGTCCAGCAGCTTCTCGCTGACCAGTCCGCAGTAGGTGGTTCTCATGGTGTCGCTCCGTTCTTCGGGACGAATGGAATGGATGTCGGATGTGCGGGTGTGGGGCGCTCTTGCGGGCCCGCGGCGCTGACCGGCGTCGATCGGCGCTGCTGGCGCGGGCTCGTCAGGGCTGGCCGGATGCCGGGCCGGGCCAGCCCCGTCAGTTTCGCGCCGGCGCCGGCAGCGCGGGCTCGCTGCCGGGCACGACGACGCCCATCGAGATGACGTACTTCAGCGCCTCGTCCACGCTCATCTTGAGCGTCACGATGTCGGCGCGCGCCATCATCAGGAAGAAGCCCGAGGTGGGGTTCGGCGTGGTCGGCACGTAGACGCTGACGAATTCGCCCGCATTCAAGCCGCCGAGATGGCCCGCCACCTCGCCGCCCGGCTTGCCGGTCACGAAGGCGATGGTCCACGAGCCCTGGCGCGGGTACTGCACCAGCACGGCTTCGCGGAAGGCATTGCCGTTGCTGGAGAACAGCGTGTCGGAGACCTGCTTGACCGAGTTGTAGATGCTGCGGACGATGGGGATGCGCCCCATCACCTGGTCCCATTGCCGCAGCCACCACTGGCCGACGAAATTGGCGGCGAACACGCCGGTGAGCAGCAGCACCGCGAGCGTGACGACCACGCCCAGCCCCGGCACCTGGCGCAGCGCCTCCAGGCCGTGGCGCGCCGACTCCGGCAACACCGCCTGGGTGGCCGAGACCACGGCGTCGAACACGCCGTTGAGCGTGCCCAGCAGCCACGACAGCACCCACACGGTGATCGCCAGCGGCAGCCAGACGAGCAGCCCGGCGACGAGGTACTTCTTCACGGTGGTGCCTTGCGGTTGCGGGCCGGGTTCAGCTGCCCGACGCGGGCGGCGGCGCGGGCGCCGGGGCCGGCGCGGCGGCCGTGCTGTCGGAAGAAGCGGACTTCTCGGCGGGCTTGTCGGCCGCCTTGTCCGAGGCCTTGTCCGCCGCCTTCTCGGCAGGCTTGTCGCCACCGTCGGACTTGCTCTCGCCGGTCTTGGCGCCGCCGCGGAAGTCGGTGACGTACCAGCCGGAACCCTTCAGCTGGAAGCCGGCGGCCGTCACCTGCTTGGTGAAGGTCTCGGCGCCGCAGGACGGGCAGGTGCTCAGCAGCGGATCGGAAAGCTTCTGCAGCACGTCCTGCGCGTGGCCGCAGGAGCTGCAGCGGTAGGCGTAGATGGGCATGGCGCAGTCTCGGCAAAACCCCGAATTGTAGCCGGCGGCCGCCCGCGGCGGGGGTCAGCCCGGCCAGTGCAGGAACAGGCGCGTGAACAGCAGCCCGGCAACGAAGCCGGCGCCGGTGTACAGCACCGCCTGCAGCAGCCGGTTGGTGCGCCGCTGCTCGGCCAGCAGCGCCTGCAGCGCGGCCGGGTCGCGGCCGCGGCCCTGCTGCTCCAGCGCCTTGTGCACCAGCCGCGGCAGCGCCGGCAGCAGGTGCGCGTAGCGCGGCGCCTCGCGCTTCAGGCCATCCATCAGCGCGCGCCAGCCCACCTGCTCGCTCATCCAGCGCTCCAGGAAGGGCTTGGCGGTGGTCCAGAGATCGAGGTCCGGGTCCAGTTCGCGGCCCAGGCCCTCGATGTTCAGCAGCGTCTTCTGCAGCAGCACCAGCTGCGGCTGGATCTCGACGTTGAAGCGGCGCGAGATCTGGAACATGCGCAGCAGCACCTGGCCCAGCGAGATGTCCTTCAGCGCGCGGTCGAAGTGCGGCTCGCTGACGGTGCGGAAGGCCGCCTCCAGCGCGTCCACGCGCGTGTTCGGCGGCACCCAGCCGATCTCGATGTGCAGCTCGGCGATGCGCTTGTAGTCGCGCTGGAAGAAGGCGATGAAGTTGTAGGCGAGGTACTTCTTGTCGGTCTCGGTGAGGGTGCCGATGATCCCGAAATCGAGCGCGATGTAGCGCCCGAAGGTGGCCGGCTCCAGGCTGACCTGGATGTTGCCGGGGTGCATGTCGGCGTGGAAATAGCCGTCGCGGAAGACCTGGGTGAAGAAGATGGTCACGCCGTCGCGCGCGAGCTTGCGCACGTCCACGCCGGCGGCGCGGATGCGCTCGATCTGGCTGATCGGCACGCCGCGCATGCGCTCCATGACGATCACGCCCGGCGTGCACAGGTCCCAGAACATCTCCGGCACCAGCACCAGCTCGCCCATGTTGCGGCGCAGCTGCGAGGCGTTGGCGGCCTCGCGCACGAGGTCCAGCTCGTCGTGCAGGTAGGTGTCGAACTCGGCCACCACCTCGCGCGGCTTCAGGCGCCGGCCGTCGACCGACAGGCGCTCGATCCAGCGCGCCAGCAGGTGCAGCAGCTGCAGGTCCTGGCCGATGATCGTCTGCATGCCCGGCCGCAGCACCTTGACGGCCACGTCGCGGCCGTTCTTCAGCACCGCGAAGTGCACCTGGGCGATCGAGGCGCTGGCCACCGGCTCGGCCTCGAAGCTGGCGAAGATGTCGTCGATGCCGCGGCCGAAGGCCTTCTCCACCAGCGCACGGCTCTGCGCCGCGGGGAACGGCGGCACGCGGTCCTGCAGCCGGGCGAGTTCGTCGGCCACGTCGGGCGGGATCACGTCGCGGCGCGTGCTGAGCACCTGGCCGAACTTGACGAAGATCGGCCCCAGCCGTTCCAGCCCCATGCGCAGGCGCACGCCGCGTGGCGCGTCGAGGCGGCGGCCCAGGCGCGCCAGCCGCACCAGCACGCGCACCGAGCGCTGCGGGAAGGCCTGCAGCGCGACCTCGTCGAGGCCGAAACGCAGCACGGTGACGATGATCGTCACCAGGCGGGCGAAATGGATCACCGCGCCTCCGGGGCTGCGGCGGCGGCCGCGCCGCTCACGAGCGGCGCGGGCGCAGCCGCTCGGCCAGGTCGGTGGCGGCCTTCACCGCCGTGCGCACGCCGCCGGCCAGCAGCGAGCCCATGCGGTGCAGCTGCTGGGCCACGACGGGGCCGAAGAAGCGCTCCAGATCCGCGGCCACGTCCCAGCGCAGGTTCTGCATCAGCCAGTTGACGTCGCCGGCCAGTTGCGCGTCGCCGTCGATCTGCACAGAAGGCGGCGTGCCGGCCACCGCGCGGGCCAGCGCCAGCGCCGGGTTCGAGGCGTCCACGCGCAGCAGCAGCTCAGGCCCGGGCACGCCTTCGGGGCCGCACCACTCCAGCATGCCGGCCGGCGTGACGCGCCAGGCCAGCGCCGGCGGCGCCGGCAGCAGCGAGGGCCACTGCTCCAGCGTCAGCTGCACGGTGCGCCCGGCGTGCGGCCGCAGGCGCTCCGTGGCCACCGGCTCCGAGGCCAGCACGTGGTTGATGACCAGCGTCAGCCGTTCGGTGAGCGCCGGCGCGAGCAAGGCCTGCAGACTGTTGAGCATGTCGCGATTGTAGGCAGGAGCCCCCCAGCCCGCGGGGGGTACCGGCGGTCACGGACGCGGCGATGAATTGGGCGAGAATCCGCGCCTTGCCCCAGACCCCCAAGCAGGCGTGCCGCGCCGCCTGCAGGCAAGCGAACCCGCCCTAGATGTTCGAAGACCGAGGCTACAAACGCACCTTCTACAGCGCGCCGCAGTCGGTGACATCGCTGGTGGCGGCGTTCCTCGAACCCACGGTCACGGTGGGTGTGTACCTGGGCGTCTCGGCGGTGTTCCAGGAGCCCGTCGGCCGCTCGGACCTGACGCTGTGCCTGCTGATCTTCGCCCTCACGTTCCCCGGCCGCAACCGGTTCTGGGACCGGCCGCTGAACGCCGCGGTGGACATCTTCACCTCGTGGCTGGGCCTGCTGGTGATCCTGGCGCTGTGCGGCTACGCGACGCGCAGCCTGCCCTGGTTCCAGAGCGACGTGCGCCTGTTCAGCATCGAGGTCATCACCTGGTGGAGCATCGTCACGCCGGTGTTGCAGTGGCTGGCCTTCTTCGTCGGCCGGCACTTCATCCGGCGCATCGCCAGCCGGCCCGAGAACCGGCGCAGCGCGGTGGTGGTGGGCGCCGGCGCCCTGGGCGTGAAGGTGGCGCGGTCCTTCCAGGCGCGCGGCGACATCGGGCTGTTGTTTCTGGGCTACTTCGATGACCGGGCCGACGAGCGCGTGGACGCCGATGCGCGCGGCCTGCGCCTGGGCAGCCTGAAGCAGCTGGCGCCCTACATCCGCGAGCACGGCGTGCACGAGGCCTACATCACGCTGCCGCTGGGCAGCCAGCCGCGCATCGTGGAGCTGCTCGAGCAGGTGCAGGGCACCACCGCGAGCGTGTTCTTCGTGCCCGACGTGTTCGGCATCAGCATCATCCAGGGCCGGCTGCAGGACATGAACGGCGTGCCGGTGGTGGGCCTGTGCGAGACGCCGTTCACCGGCACCAACCGGCTCGTCAAGCGCCTGTCGGACATCGTGCTGGCCACGCTGATCCTGGTGCTGATCTCGCCGCTGCTGGCGGCCATCGCCATCGGCGTGAAGCTCAGCAGCCCGGGGCCGGCGATCTTCCGCCAGAAGCGCAACGGGCTGGACGGCGAGGAGATCGTCGTCTACAAGTTCCGCTCGATGCGCACGCAGGACAACGGCGCCGTCGTGCCGCAGGCGACCAAGGACGATCCGCGCATCACGCCTTTCGGCGCCTTCCTGCGCAAGAGCTCGCTGGACGAGCTGCCGCAGTTCATCAACGTGCTGCAGGGGCGCATGAGCATCGTCGGCCCGCGCCCGCACGCGGTGGCGCACAACGAGCAGTACCGGCAGCTGATCAAGGCCTACATGGTGCGCCACAAGGTCAAGCCCGGCATCACCGGCTGGGCGCAGATCCACGGCCACCGCGGCGAGACCGACACGGTGGAGAAGATGCAGGCGCGCGTCGAGTACGACCTGGAGTACCTGCGCAACTGGTCGCTCGGCCTGGACCTGCAGATCATCGCCCGCACCGTGAAGCTCGTCTTCTTCGACAGCCATGCATACTGAGCACGCGCCGAGCCGGGCCGCTGCGCTGGCGCTGGGTCTCGCGCTCGCCGCCGGCGGCGCCGCGGCCGAGACCAGCCCCTGGTACCTGGGCCTGTCGCAGGCGTACACCTACGACTCCAACGTGCTGCGCCTGGCCCAGGGCCTGGACACGCCCGAGGGCTACAAGCGCAACGACACGATCGCCTCGACCTCGCTGCTGGCAGGGATGGACCAGGCCATCGGCCGCCAGCGCCTGTCGGGCAGCCTGAACGTGCGCAACAACCGCTTCCAGGGCAACCCGCGCTTCGACAACACCAGCTACGGCGCGCAGCTGACGCTGGACGGCTCCACGGTGGAGCGCATCACCGGCTCGGCCACGGTCTACGCCTCGCGCAGCCTGCAGAACTTCACCAACAGCGTGTTCATCCCCACGCTGCAGAAGGACCTGGAGACCACGCGCGGCCTGTCCGGGCGGCTCAGCGTCGGCCTGGTGACGGCATACAGCTTCGAGCTCACCGGCAGCCGGCGCGAGGTGCGCAACTCGCTGGAGGACCCCGGCATCCGCGCGCGCGACTTCGACCAGGACGCCGGCACCGTGGGCCTGCGCTGGCGGCCGAGCGCCGTGGGCAGCGTCGGCCTGAGCCTGGGCGCCACGCGCGGCCGCTACCCGCGCTTCACCACCGACGCCGACGGCAGCCCGGTGGCCGACCGCTTCCGCCGCAACGACCTGCAGTTGAGCGCGAGCTACGCGCCCGCCGGCACGAGCAGCTTCGAGGCGCGCCTGGCCGACGGCCGCACCACCTACGACCTGAACCAGCGGCGCGACTTCTCCGGCGTCACCGGCAGCCTGGCCTGGAACTGGCAGCCGACGGGCAAGATCACGACGTCCACCGTCTTCGCGCGCGACACCGGCCAGGACTCCTACGCCACGCTCAGCGCGCTGCGCCAGCCCTCCACCGCCGACTACGCGCGCGTCAGCAGCGGCGTGCGGGTGCTGCTGGACTACGCCTTCTCGGCCAAGGTGGCGTTCAGCGCCTCGGGCTCGACCGACCACCGCCAACTCGTGCGCACGATCGACGATCCGTTCATCCCGCAGAACGCCGCCGGCAGCGACACGACGAATACCCTCTCGCTGGGCGCGCGCTGGGTGCCCACGCGCAGCTCGCAGCTGGGCTGCGACGTGTCGCAGATCCGGCGCAAGGGCAGCGGCGAACTCACCTCCAGCATGAGCGCGCGCACGCTTTCCTGCTACGGACAGATCACGCTTCAATGAGCAAGACCCGCATCCTGCTGACCGGCGCCACCGGCTACATCGGTTCGCACACCTGGCTGGCGCTGCTGCAGGCCGGCTTCGAGGTCATCGGCGTCGACGACTTCTCCAACAGCTCGCCCGAGGTGCTCAACCGGCTGCGCAGGCTCGCCGGGCAGGAACCGGTGTTCGAGCGCATCGACGTCAACGACACCGCCGCGATGGACGCGATGCTGCAGCGCCACCCGGTCGCCGCGGCGGTGCACTTCGCCGCCCTCAAGGCGGTGGGCGAATCGGCCGCAATGCCGCTGGCCTACTACGCCAACAACCTGGGCGGCCTGCTCAGCACCTGCCGCGCGCTGCTCGCGCATGGCGTGAAGCGCTTCGTCTTCAGCTCCAGCGCCACCGTCTATGGCGATCCGGAGCGGCTGCCGATCACCGAGGACTCGGCGCTGTCGGCCACCAACCCCTACGGCCAGACGAAGCTGATGGGCGAGCAGATCCTGCGCGACCTAGGCTCCGCCGAGCCCGCGTGGCAGACCGCCTGCCTGCGCTACTTCAACCCGGTGGGCGCGCACGAGAGCGGGCTGATCGGCGAAGACCCGCGCGGCACGCCGAACAACCTGATGCCCTACGTCGCGCAGGTGGCCGTGGGTCGGCGCGAGCGCCTGGCGGTGTTCGGCAACGACTACCCCACGCCCGACGGCACCGGCGTGCGCGACTACATCCACGTCTGCGATCTCGCCGAAGGCCATGTCGCGGCGCTGCAGCGGCTGCTGGCGCGGCCCGGTTCGTTCACCGTGAACCTGGGCACCGGCCGCGGCCACAGCGTGCTGGAGGTGGTGGCCGCCTACGCCGCCGCCAGCGGGCGCGAGGTGCCGTATACGATCGCGCCACGCCGCCCGGGCGACGTGGCGGCCGTCTACGCCGACCCGGCGCTGGCGCACGAACTGCTGGGATGGCGCACCCGCCACGACCTGGCGCGCATGTGCGCCGACAGCTGGCGCTGGCAATCGAACAACCCGCAGGGATTCCAGACATGACTCCGATCCAGGTCCAACCCGTCGTGATGGCCGGCGGCTCCGGCACGCGGCTGTGGCCGCTGTCGCGCGCCGGGTATCCGAAGCAGTTCCTCGTGCTGTCGGGGTCCACGAGCCTTTTCCAGCAGGCCGTGGAGCGGCTGGCGGGCATCGCCGGCGAGGGCCTGCAGGTGGCGCCGCCGATGGTGGTGGGCAACGAGGAGCACCGCTTCATGGTGCTGGACCAGCTGCGCGAGCGCGGCATGGAGCCTTCGGCGCTGCTGCTGGAGCCCTCGGGCCGCAACACCGCGCCGGCGGTCACGCTGGCGGCGCTGCAGGCGCTGGAGGGCGGCGCCGACCCGGTGCTGGCCATCACCCCCGCCGACCAGACCGTGGCCGACAGCGCCGCCTTCACCGGCGCGCTGCGCGCCGCCGCGGCGATGGCGGCCGAAGGTGCGATCGTCGTGCTGGGCATCAAGCCCGACAAGCCCGAGACCGGCTACGGCTACATCCGCGCCGACGGCGCGCGCGTGGCGCAGTTCGTCGAGAAGCCGGATGCCGCCACGGCGCAGAAGTACGTCGACAGCGGCGCCTACTTCTGGAACGCCGGCATGTTCGTGCTGAAGGCCTCGGTGTGGATGGCCGCGCTGGAGCGCTTCCGCCCCGACATCGCCGCCGCCTGCCGCGCCGCCTGGGCCGTGCGCAGCAGCGACGCGCGTTTCGTGCGCCCCGGCAAGGCCGAGTTCGCGGCCGTGCCGAGCGAATCGGTCGACTACGCCGTGATGGAGAAGTGCCCGGGCCTGCTGGACATCCGCATGCAGCCGCTGGACGCCGGCTGGAACGACCTGGGCGCCTGGGAAGCCGTGTGGCAGGCCGCGCCCAAGGACGAGGGCGGCAATGCCGCCGCCGGCGATGCGATCGTGCGCGACAGCCGCAACACGCTGGTGCACGCCACCAGCCGGCTCGTGGGCGTGGTGGGCGTCGAGGACGTGGTCGTGGTGGAGACACCGGATGCGGTGCTCGTGGCCAGCCGCGAGAAGAGCCAGGACGTGAAGGCCATCGTCAACCAGCTCGGCCGCGAGCAGCGCGGCGAGCACGCGCTGCACCGCAAGGTGCACCGGCCCTGGGGCTGGTACGACGGCATCGACAGCGGCCCGCGCCACCAGGTCAAGCGCATCATGGTCAAGCCCGGCGCGAGCCTGAGCCTGCAGATGCACCACCACCGCGCCGAGCACTGGATCGTGGTCTCCGGCACCGCCGAGGTGACCAACGGCGACAAGGTGATCATGCTGAGCGAGAACCAGAGCACCTACATCCCGCTGGGCCAGGTGCACCGCCTGGCCAACCCGGGCAAGGTGCCGCTGGAGATCATCGAGGTGCAGTCCGGCAGCTACCTGGGCGAGGACGACATCGTGCGCTTCGAGGACACCTACGGACGGAAGTAGGGAGCGGCCATGACCCTCCTGGTGACCGGCGGCGCCGGCTTCATCGGCAGCAACTTCGTGCTCGACTGGCTCGCGCAGTCCGACGAGCGCGTGGTCAACCTCGACGCGCTCACCTACGCCGGCAACCTGCGCAACCTGGCCGCGCTCGAAGGCGATGCGCGGCATGTCTTCGTCAAGGGCGACATCGGCGACCGCGCGCTGGTGGACCGGCTGCTGGCCGAGCACCGGCCGCGCGCCGTCGTGCACTTCGCGGCCGAAAGCCATGTGGACCGCAGCATCCACGGCCCCGGCGCCTTCATGAAGACCAACGTCGAGGGCACGTTCACGCTGCTGGAGGCCGCGCGCGGCCACTGGGGTGCGCTCGAAGGCGACGAGAAGGCGGCCTTCCGCTTCCACCACGTGTCCACCGACGAGGTCTACGGCAGCCTCGCACCCGACGCGCCGGCCTTCGCCGAGACCCACCCCTACGAGCCCAACAGCCCCTACAGCGCCAGCAAGGCCGCCAGCGACCACCTCGTGCGCGCCTGGCACCACACCTACGGGCTGCCGGTGCTCACCACCAACTGCAGCAACAACTACGGACCCTTCCATTTCCCGGAGAAGCTGATCCCGCTGATGATCGTCAACGCGCTGGCGGGCACGCCGCTGCCGGTGTACGGCGACGGGCAGCAGATCCGCGACTGGCTGTACGTGAAGGACCACTGCAGCGGCATCCGCGCCGTGCTGTCCGGCGGCCGGCTGGGCGAGACCTACAACATCGGCGGCTGGAACGAGAAGGCCAACATCGACATCGTCAAGACGGTGTGCGCGCTGCTCGACGAGATGCGGCCCGACCCGGCCGGCCCCTATGCGCGCCTGATCACCTACGTGAAGGACCGCCCCGGCCACGACCGCCGCTACGCGATCGACGCACGCAAGATCGAGCGCGAACTCGGCTGGCGCCCGGCCGAGACCTTCGAGTCCGGCATCCGCAAGACGGTGCGCTGGTACCTCGAGAACGCCGACTGGGTGGCCGAGGTGCAGAGCGGCAGCTACCGCGAGTGGCTCGGCCTGCAGTACGGCGCCGGGCCGCAGCAGGCCGGCGGGCGATGAAGCTCCTGCTGCTCGGCAAGAACGGCCAGCTCGGCTGGGAACTGCAGCGCGCGCTGGCGCCGCTGGGCGAGCTGGTGGCCTGCGACTTCGATTCGCCGGGCGCCCTGAGGGCCGACTTCTCCGAACCCGATGCGCTGCCGGCGCTGGTGCGGGCGGTGCGGCCCGACGTGATCGTCAACTCGGCCGCGCACACCGCGGTCGACAAGGCCGAGAGCGAGCCCGAACTCGCGCGCGCCATCAACGCCACCGCCCCTGGCGTGCTGGCGCGCGAGGCGGCGGCGCTGGGCGCGCTGCTCATCCACTACAGCACCGACTACGTCTTCGACGGCAGCGGCGACGCAGCACGTAGCGAGGACGCAGCCACCGGCCCGCTGAGCGTCTACGGCCGCACCAAGCTCGAAGGCGAGGAACTCGTGCGAGCCGCCGGCGGTGCGCACCTGATCCTGCGCACGAGCTGGGTCTACGCCGCGCGCGGCGGGAACTTCGCGCGCACGATGCTCAAGCTGGCGGCCGAGCGAGACGCACTGAACGTCATCGCCGACCAGTTCGGCGCGCCCACCGGCGCCGAGCTGCTGGCCGACGTCACCGCGCATGCGCTGCGCCACGTACGCGCCGAGCCGGCGCTCGCCGGCACCTACCACTGCGTGGCCGCCGGCACGACGAACTGGCACGCCTACGCCAGCCACGTGATCGAGTGGGCCCGCGCGCGCGATGTGCCGGTGCGCGTCGCGCCCGAGGCCATCCGCGCCATTCCCACCAGCCAGTACCCGACGCCCGCGCGCCGGCCGCTGAACTCGCGCCTGTCCACCACGAAGTTGCAGCAGGCCTTCGGGCTGCGCCTGCCCGACTGGCAGGCCGGCGTCGAGCGCATGCTCGCCGAGGTGCTGGGCCGCTGATCCCGGACACCCGACTCCGAGGGCGAACATGAATCGCAAGGGCATCATCCTCGCCGGAGGCTCCGGCACCCGGCTGCACCCGGCCACGCTGGCGATCAGCAAGCAGCTGCTGCCGGTGTACGACAAGCCGATGGTCTACTACCCGCTGTCGACGCTGATGCTCGCCGGCATGCGCGAGGTGCTGGTGATCAGCACGCCGCAGGACACGCCGCGCTTCCAGGCGCTGCTGGGCGACGGCAGCCGCTGGGGCATGCAGCTCAGCTACTGCGTGCAGCCCAGCCCCGACGGCCTGGCGCAGGCCTTCATCCTCGGCAAGGACTTCGTCGGCGGCGGCCCCAGCGCGCTGGTGCTGGGCGACAATATCTTCTACGGCCACGATTTCGCCGGGCTGCTCGCCACCGCCAACACACGCAGCCGCGGTGCGACGGTCTTCGCCTACCACGTGCAGGATCCGGAACGCTACGGCGTGGTGGAGTTCGATGCTCGGCGCAAGGCGCTCAGCATCGAGGAGAAGCCCAAGGCGCCGAAGAGCAACTACGCGGTGACGGGCCTGTACTTCTACGACGAGCAGGTCTGCGACATCGCCTCGAGCATCAAGCCCAGCGCACGGGGCGAGCTCGAGATCACCACCGTCAACGCCACCTACCTGCAGCAGGAGCAGCTGGCGGTGGAGATCATGGGCCGCGGCTACGCCTGGCTGGACACCGGCACGCACGACAGCCTGATGGAAGCCGGCCAGTTCATCGCCACGCTGGAGAAGCGCCAGGGCCTGAAGGTCGCGTGCCCGGAGGAGATCGCCTTCCGCAGCGGCTGGATCGACGCCGCGCAACTGGAGGCGCTGGCCGCGCCGATGATCAAGAACAGCTACGGCCAGTACCTGATGAGCCTGCTGCGCGAGAAGGCCTTCTGACGCCATGAAGCTGCTGAAAACCGCGCTGCCGGGCGTCGTCGTCCTCGAGACGGCCGTCTTCGGCGACGACCGCGGCTGGTTCTGCGAGAGCTGGAACGAAGCCGGCTTCGAAGCCGCGCTGCGCGAGGCGGGCCTGCCGGCGCCGCGCCGCTTCGTGCAGGACAACCACTCCTGCAGCAAGGCCGGCGTGCTGCGCGGGCTGCACTACCAGCTGCCGCCGCATCCGCAGGGCAAGCTGGTGCGCGTGGTGAAGGGCGCGGCCTTCGACGTGGCGGTGGACATCCGCCGCGGCTCGGCCACCTTCGGCCAGTGGGTGGGCGAGCCGCTCACGGCCGCCAACCGCCGCCAGCTGTGGATTCCCGAGGGCTTCGCGCACGCCTTCCTCGCGCTGGAGGACGACACGCACTTCCTCTACAAGACGACCGACGTCTACGCGAAGGCCTGCGAACGCAGCATCCGCTGGGACGATCCGTCCATCGGCATCCGCTGGCCGCTGCCGGCCGGGCTGGCGGCGCCGCTGCTGGCGCCCAAGGACGCCGCGGCGCCGCTGCTGGCGGAAGCCGAGGTCTTCGGGGCCTGAGCGCCTAGCGGCCTCAGCCGCGCCCGCCCCGCCCGATGCCGTGGTACGTGATGCCCATCATCTTCATCAACGCCGGCTCGTAGAGGTTGCGGCCGTCGAACACCAGCGGCTGCTTCAGCGCTGACTTGATCGCCTCGAAGTCCGGGTTGCGGAACTCCTTCCACTCGGTCACGACGACCAGCGCGTCGGCGCCGGCCAGCGCCTCGCTCTGGCTGGCGGCGAAGTGCAGCCGCGGCGTGCCTTCCATCACGCGCGCCGCTTCCGTCATCGCCACCGGGTCGTAGGCCTGCACGCGCGCGCCGCGGCGCGTCAGCTCGTGCACGATGACGCGGCTGGGCGCCTCGCGCATGTCGTCGGTGTTGGGCTTGAAGGCCAGGCCCCACACCGCGAAGCAGCGGCCGGAGAGATCCTCGCCGAACTGACGGACGATCTTGTCCACCAGCACCGACTTCTGGCGCTCGTTGGCATCTTCCACCGCCTGCAGCACGCCCAGGGCCATGCCGTTCTCGCGCCCGATGTGGATCAGCGCCTTCACGTCCTTCGGGAAGCAGCTGCCGCCGTAGCCGGTGCCCGGGTAGAGGAAGTGGGTGCCGATGCGCGGGTCGCTGCCGATGCCGCGGCGGACCATCTCGATGTCGGCGCCCACGCGCTCGGCCAGCAGCGCCAGCTCGTTCATGAAGCTGATGCGGGTGGCCAGCATCGCGTTGGCGGCGTACTTGGTGAACTCGGCGCTGCGCAGGTCCATCTGCTGCAGCCGGTCGTGGTTGCGCATGAAGGGCATGTACAGCGCGCGCATCAGCAGGATCGCGCGCTCGTCGTCGGCGCCGACGATGATGCGGTCGGGCTTCATGCAGTCGTCGACCGCGGCGCCTTCCTTCAGGAACTCCGGGTTGGAGACGACGGCGAACTCCATGTCCGCCAGCCCGCGCGCGGCCAGCGCGGCGCGCACCGCGTCGCGCACCTTGTCGGCCGTGCCCACGGGCACGGTGCTCTTGTCGACGATGACCTTGTAGTCGGTCATGTGGCGGCCGATGTTGGTGGCGGCGGCCAGCACGTACTGCAGATCGGCCGAGCCGTCCTCGTCGGGCGGCGTGCCCACGCCGATGAACTGCAGCGTGCCGTGCGCGACGGCCTCGGCCACGTCGGTGGTGAACTGCAGCCGCCCCGCGGCCACGTTGCGCTGGACCAGCGGCTCCAGGCCCGGCTCGTGGATCGGGATCTGGCCGTCCTTGAGCATGCGGATCTTGCGCTCGTCGATGTCGAGGCAGACGACGTGGTTGCCCATTTCCGCCAGACAGGTGCCCGTGACGAGCCCGACATACCCGGTGCCGACGACCGTAACTTTCATGTGCAGTGGGGGTTCCGTGAGTGAGCGGCCGCCGCGGAGGCGGCAGCCGTGGAATCCGGCATTCTCCCCGCTGGCGACGCCGACGGGCGGGAGCACGGCGTGCCAAAGTGCGGAAGCCTGCGCGCGGGTCACGGATTTTTGCCGTGCGCGGATGCTATCTTCGCGGATCAACGCTTCATCTGACATGACCAAGACTGCACTCATCACCGGTGTCACCGGCCAGGACGGCGCCTACCTCGCCGAGCTGCTGCTGGCCAAGGGCTACGAGGTCCACGGCATCAAGCGCCGCTCCTCGTCGTTCAACACCGACCGTGTCGACCACCTCTACCAGGACCCGCACGTCTCCGGTGCGCGCTTCAGGCTGCACTACGGCGACCTGACCGACAGCACGAACCTGCTGCGCATCGTGCAGCAGGTGCAGCCGGACGAGATCTACAACCTCGGCGCGATGAGCCACGTGGCGGTCAGCTTCGAGCAGCCGGAATACGCGGCCGATGCCGACGGCATCGGCGCGCTGCGGCTGCTGGAGGCGATCCGCATCCTCGGCCTCGAGAAGAAGACGCGCTTCTACCAGGCCAGCACCAGCGAGCTGTACGGCCTGGTGCAGGAGATCCCGCAGAAGGAGACCACGCCCTTCTACCCGCGCAGCCCCTACGCGGTGGCCAAGCTCTACGCCTACTGGATCACCGTCAACTACCGCGAGGCCTACGGCATCTACGCCTGCAACGGCATCCTGTTCAACCACGAGAGCCCGATCCGCGGCGAGACCTTCGTGACGCGCAAGATCACGCGCGCCATCGCCCGCATCGCGCTGGGCCTGCAGGAGACGCTGCACCTGGGCAACCTTTCGGCGCTGCGCGACTGGGGCCATGCGCGCGACTACGTGCAGATGCAGTGGCTGATGCTGCAGCAGCAGCAGGCGGAAGACTTCGTCATCGCCACCGGCCAGCAGCACAGCGTGCGCGAGTTCGTGCAGCGTGCCGCGGCCGAGCTGGGCGTCAGCGTGGTCTTCGAGGGCGAGGGCGTCAAGGAGGTGGGCGTGGTGGCCAAGGTCGAGAAGACCGGCGGCGAGCTGCGCGCCAAGTGCAAGCCGGGCGACGTGATCGTCCGCGTCGATCCGCGCTACTTCCGCCCCACCGAGGTCGAGACGCTGCTGGGCGATCCGACCAAGGCCAAGGAGAAGCTGGGCTGGGTGCCGACGACCAGCTTCGAGGCGCTGGTCAAGGAGATGGTCGAGAGCGACTACACGAGCGCCAAGCGCGACAGCCTGGTCAAGCTCGCGGGCTTCCAGGCCTACGACCACCACGAATGATGTCCGGCGGCATGCGGCGCGACGCGCGCATCCACGTCGCCGGCCACCGCGGCCTGGTGGGCAACGCCATCGTGCGGCGGCTGCAGGCCGAGGGGCATGGGCAGCTGCTGCTGCGCACCCACGCCGAGCTCGACCTCACCGACGCCCGCGCCACCGAGGCCTTCTACCAGGCCGAACGGCCCGAGTACGTGTTCCTGGCCGCGGCCAAGGTGGGCGGGATCGTCGCCAACCAGAGCCTGCCGGCCGACTTCATCCGCGACAACCTGGCGATCCAGCTCAGCGTCGTGCACGCGGCGTGGAAGGCGGGCGTGAAGCGGCTGCTGTTCCTGGGCAGCAGCTGCATCTACCCCAAGCTCGCCCCGCAGCCGATGCGCGAGCGCGACCTGCTGACCGGCCCGCTGGAGTCCACCAACCGGCCCTACGCGCTGGCCAAGATCGCCGGCATCGAGATGTGCTGGTCGTACAACCGCCAGCACGGCACGCAGTACCTGGCCGCGATGCCCACCAACCTGTACGGGCCGGGCGACAACTACCACCCGACGCACAGCCACGTCATCCCCGGGCTGCTGCGCAAGTTCCACGAGGCCAAGCTGGCCGGGCGCGACGAGGTCGTGGTCTGGGGCACCGGCACGCCGCGGCGCGAATTCCTGTTCAACGACGACATGGCCGACGCCTGCGTCTTCCTGATGCAGTTGCCCGACGAGCGTTTCCGGCCGCTGCTGGGCAGCGACGAATCGGTAACAGGACGCTTCGAGCCCCCGCTGGTCAACGTCGGCGTCGGGCACGACCTCACGATCGCCGAGCTGGCCGACAAGGTGGCCGCGACGGTCGGCTTCACCGGACGGATCGTGTACGACGTCACGAAACCCGACGGCACGCCTCGAAAACTGATGGACGTCGAGCGGCTTCGGCAGGCTGGCTGGGAGGCCAGGACCTCGCTGGACGAGGGTCTGCGGCGGGCTTACGCCGACTTCATCGCCAGCGCGGCCGCCTGAACGCCGGCGGGCGCACCCGCGCCCGCCGACACCCCCCGAATCTCAAGTAACAGCTCCTTCTTCAAGACGGCGCTCGCCGAGGCCGAAAGAGCAGATCATCGCCGCCCGAGGGGCCCGGTCCGGGCCCGAACGAGGCGGCAGGTCTTTCTCCTTCCGCACGGTGGCCCATGATCCCTGCCGACACGCGACCCCGCTTCGTGCCGACCGCCCTGTTCCTCGCCTTCGCCCTCGTGGCCGCGTCCTGCGGCGGCGCCGCCGCCACGGCGCCGAGCGAGCAGACCGCCACCGCCAGCCAGGTGCCCTCGCCGGTCATCGAGCCGGTGGCCGACGTGGTCAGCAGCGCGCAGCAGCTGGTCAGCGCCAACACGGCCGCCTGGCCCTTCGAGGCGCCGAACCTGGTCGCGCTGCGCGCCTCGCCGAAGAAGGTGTTCGCGCACTACCTCACGCCCTTCCCGGTGTCGCTGGACAACCTGGCGGCGCCCGGCGACTACTACGGCGCGCAGTACCTCTCGGCCCAGGGTGAAGGCGGCAAGTTCGCCGGCTCCGGCGGCTACATCAAGCAGCGGCCGCTGCCGCGCAACGTGCTGGAGACGCAGGCCTGGGTCAGGAGCGATGCCGAGCAGGACGTGCGCCGCGCCGTCGCCGCCGGCCTGGACGGCTTCTCGCTCGACCTGCTGGCCTCCTCGGGCGTGCACTGGGACCGCGCGCAGCGCATGCTCGACACCGCCGCCGCCATCGACGAGGGCTTCAGGATCCTGCTGATGCCCGACATGGAGGCCGAGTTCAAGGCCCAGCCCGGCAACGTGCTGACGGTGGTGCGGGCGCTGGCCCGGCATCCGGCGGCCTACCGGCTGCCCGACGGCCGCCTCGTGCTGGCGCCGTTCAACGCGCAGAACCAGAGCGCCGCCTGGTGGAAGGCGCAGATGGACACGCTGCACGCCGAGGGCATCGAGGTCGCGCTGTGGCCGGTGTTCCAGGCCTGGAGCCGCTACGCGGCCGCCTTCGCGCCGATCAGCCTGGGCATCTCCGACTGGGGCGACCGCAGCCCGGGCCTGAACCGCAACTGGCGCAGCGCCGCCGGGCAGGCGCACGACATGGGCCTGCGCTGGATGGCCAGCGTCTCGCCGCAGGACGCGCGTCCGAAGGACCTGCTGTACTGGGAATCCGGCAACAGCGAGAACTACCGCGTGATGTGGGACAACGCCATCGCCGGCGGCGCCGACTGGGTGCAGGTCGTGACCTGGAACGACTATTCGGAGGCCACCGAGGTCGCGCCGTCCAGCGGCACGCAGTGGTCCTTCTACGACCTCACCGCCTACTACACGGCCTGGTTCAAGACCGGCAAGCCGCCGCGCATCGCCAAGGACGTCATCTACTACTTCCACCGCCGGCACGCCAGCACCGCCACGCCCGACCTGAGCCGCCAGACGCGCCGCTACGCGGCCGGCGGCGGCAGCGACCCGGTGGCCGACCAGGTCGAGGCCCTGGTGTTCGCCACGCTGGAATCGACGCTGCGCATCACGCTGGCCGGCAACGTGACCGAGCGCATCGTGCCCGCGGGCCTGAGCAGCGTGCGCGTGCCGCTGAGCAGCGGCACGCCGGTGTTCGAGCTCGTGCGCGGCGGCAGCACCGTGGCCAGCGTGCGCAGCGCCTACCCGATCGTCGACTCGATCGTCTACCAGGACATGCTGTACCGCAGCGGCTCCAGCAACCGCACGCTGGTGGCGCCGCAGTAGGCCGGAAGCGGCAAGGCCCGTCGTTATCATCCCGCGCGACCACCGGCAAGCGTGCCGGCCTCGCGGGGACAGGACCTTGATCGACGCAGCAGCGGCACCAGCGACGGCGGCACGCCGCGGCAGCGCCCGGATGATGGCCGCCCTGCTGGCATGCCTGTCCGTGCTGCAGGGCTGCGGCGGTGGCGCTTCCGGCGGCAGCTCGGCGACGCAGCTCAAGGCGGTGGCCGCCGTGACCAGTGCCGACCCCATCGCCGGCGAGCCGCTGCTGCTGGACGGCAGCGCCAGCGTGCTGCCGCCCAACGGCAGCGTGCGCTACGACTGGACCGTGCGCGCCCCCGACGGCAGCACCGTGACCCTGTCCGACGCCGCCACGCCCAAGCCCTACTTCGTGCCCGCCGCGGCCGGCCGCTACGGCGTGGACCTGAGCGTCACCGCCACCGGCGACGGCGGCGCGAGCGCGACGAGCCCCGCCGCGCACCTGGACGTGGAGGTTCCCGCCGCCACGCCGCCGACGATCGCCGAGGTGCGATCGCGCATCCGCAGCCTCGCGGCCGCCGCGTCGGCGCCGCTGCTGCCCGACGCCAGTTCGCCGGCGATCATCACCGGCGCCTCGGGCGGCGGCTCCTTCATCTTCGGCAGCCGCCTGCTGCCGTGGACGCGGCCGGAATTCGTCTACGCCGGCGACCTGCAGACCGCCGGCAGCGTCTACCCGGACCTGCTGTTCGGCGCCAACCGCGCGGTCGACTACGGCACCACCGGCCGCGCCGGCAGCGTGCTGACGGTCGACTTCATCGCCGACGCGAGTGCCTTCGAGGTGCTGCAGAAGGGCCGCGGCAACGCCAGCGTGCTGTACGTGATCGTCGACGGCCGCCTGGCGAGCGAAAACGCCACCGTGCTGCCGGCCGACGGCGAACTCGACCTCGTGCTCGTGCGCTTCGGCACCAAGGCCAGGCGCCATGTGCGGCTGCTGATGACGAACCCCTACTTCGGCGGCGTGCGCGTGGGCCCGGCCGACGCGCTGGAGCGCCCGGCCGCCGGCACGCGGCTGCGCACGATGTTCCTGGGCGACTCCATCACCGAGAGCACCGCCGGCCAGGCCGCGCGGGCTTCCTGGGCGGTGCTCGCGGCCGAGCGCCTGGGCTGGGCCCAGGCCTGGATCTCCGGCGTCGGCAGCACCGGCTACCTCGCAGCGCCGGCGGGCAAGAAGACGCTGCGCCAGCGCCTGGCCAGCGACGTGACGGCCTACGCCCCGAGCGTGCTCGTGATCGCCGCCGGCGTGAACGACACCGCCTTCAGCGACGAGCAGATCCAGGCCGAGGCCAGCGCCCTGTTCGACGAGGTGCAGGCCGGCCTGCCGCAGACGCTGGTCTTCGTCACCGGCCCGCTGGCCACCACCACGCGCGCCCGCGCCGGCATCAACGCCGCGATCAAGGCCGCCATGGGCACGCGCGCGAACTTCGTCTGGGTGCCCAACGTGGACGATGCGTGGTTCAACGACAGCAATGCCTCGCAATACCTGGCCCGCGACGCCACCACGCCCACGCCGGCCGGCATCGACCTGCTGGCCGGCAAGTTCGCCGACTTCGTGCGCCAGGCCGTACCCTGACGGAGAGCCGGCTCAGCGCAGGGCGTCCTCGCGCACGAAGATCCCGTCCATCTGCAGCAGCCAGCCGTTGCGCGGGTCCTTGAAGCCGCGCTCCAGCCAGGCCGGCCGGTAGCCCAGCGAAGCGGCCAGCTGCATCATCTCCGGCATCAGCGCCTGCCCGGCGTACAGCTCCACCAGCGACAGCTCCAGCTCCAGCGCCACCAGCCGCGGCAGCAGCCCGGCCGCACCCTGCAGCACCTGGCGCTCGAAGCCCTGCACATCCACCTTCGCGTAGAGGCGGTCCTGCGGCCGCAGCTGCAGCTCGGCCGCCAGGCCGTCCAGGCGCGCGACGCGGATCGTCTCCACGGTCTTGATCGCCGTCGCGCCGGCGGCGTCCACCGAGTTCGCGGTCACCTTCAGCAGCGAGCTGCTGACGTCGTTGTGCGAGACGTTGATCTGTGCTTCGCCGTCCGCATCGCCCAGCGCCAGGTTCAGGCCGCGCCATTGCGCGTCGGCGCCGCAGCGCGCCTGCAGCTCGCGGTAGACATGCGCGATCGGCTCGAACGAGACCGTGCGCCCGCGCCAGCCCTGCGCGCGCAGCTCCTGCGCGTAGTGGCCGACGTTGGCGCCGATGTCCAGCACGAGGTCGATGCCCAGCTCGGCGAGGAAACGCTGGCGCTTGAAGGGCAGCGTGTTCTCGGCGCGCGTGATGTGCAGGCCCAGGCCGCGGCCCAGGCGCTGCACGAAGTCGCTGGCGCGGTGGTGGACTTTCATCGGCTTCCAACTCCGGAAGAATGAGCTTGCCAGACCTGCTCCAGGCCGGCATCGGCCGTCGCTGCTGCGGCCAGGCGCGAGACCCGCAAGCCGGCCACGTTCAGCCAGGGCACCGCGACGGCCTCGCCGGCCGCGAGCTGGTAGCCGATCAGCCCCTCGCCGCGGTGGATCATCGGCAGCGAGGCCTGCCGGCATTGCGCCAGCACGCCGCTCGGGCCCCAGAAGCCCTCGTAGGCGACCCAGCCGAAATCGGCCGCGGCGAAGGCGAGCTGCTCCTCGGCACGGTCGACATAACGGTCGTCCTGCACGAGCCGACCGGCGGGCAGCGCGGTGGCTTCGCGCGCCAGCAGCGCGCGCGCCTCGTCGGTCTGGCGCCCGACCACGAGCAGCTGGCCGCGGGCCGGAAAGCCGGGGCTCGCGGCGAGTGCCAGCAGCCCGCGCAGGCCCTTGCGCAGGTCGATCGAGCCGAAGAGCAGGATCACCGGCGCCTCGGCATCGAGGCCGAAGTGCCGCCGCGCCTCGGCCCGCGTGCCGCGGCCCTGCAGGTCGGTCGGGTCCTCGGCGTAGGCCAGGCGCTCGTGGCCGCGCGGGTGGGCCGAGGCCGCCCAGTCGCGCAGGCTGGGGTCGATCGTCACCAGGCGATGCAGCCGCGGGTGGCTCAGCAGCCGGCCGAAGAGCCAGCGCTTGAGCGCCGCGTGGCGCGCCGGCGGCGCAAGCACGCCTTGCGCAGCCCAGTGGAAGTCGGGCCGCATCACGATGCCGGCGAAGGGCGTGGCGCCGAATGGCGAACCGAAGGCGCCGATGGCATAACTCGCATAGTCCAGGTAAGGCACGACGACGAGATCGCCGCGCGCGCCGGCCGGCAGGCGGCGCCAGTGGCGGCGCAGCAGCCGCCAGTAAGCGGGCTGCAGCGCGAAGCCGTCGGCGCCGGCGGTCTTGCGTTCGAAAGCCGTCTCGCCGTCGATCGGCACGAAGCCCAGGCGGGCGCCGCCGGCCGCGAGTGCCGCCTGCGTGCCCGGGTGCGCGGCCGAGCCGGCGAAGCTGCTGAGGCTCAGGCGCCAGCCCGGCGGCGCGGCCTGCACCAGCCGGCGCACGTACTGCATGCGGTGGCCGTCGGCGCGCGGCTCGACGAGGTGGAGATGGAACTCAGCCGCCACGCCAGTCCCTGCGCAAGGCCCAGGCCATGGCCGCCGCGGCCGGCACCGAGGCCAGGCCCTGCGACAGCACGAGGCCCAGCGCGCTCGGCCAGGCGACCACGATCGCCAGCGCGCCCACGGCGAACACGCCGGTGGCGCCGAGCAGCGCCCAGGGCCGATCGACCGCGGAGAGTGCCGCGCTGCCCACCGCGTTGAGCGCCTGCACCGGCGCCAGCAGCGCCAGCCAGACCAGCAGCGAGGCATGGCCCGCGAAGCCTTCGCCGAAGCCGCGCATCGCCCAGGGCGCAAGCGCCAGCAGCCCGAGCGCGAGCAGCGCCGAGGAGCCTGCCCCCCAGGCCGCCGCGCGCCGCAGGCCGCGCGCCAGGCCGGCGCGGTCGCCCGCGCCATGCGCCGCAGCCAGCACCGGCACCACCGCGCCGGCCGACTGCACGGCCACGAAGATCAGCAGGTTGCGGAACTGCTGCGTGGCCTGGAACAGGCCCACGTCGGCATAACCGCCGGGCTGGCGGCCGACGATCGCAAGACACGCCAGCTGCACCGGCCCGACCAGCAGCGCCGAGAGCATCGAGGGCACGCCGAAGGCCAGCAGGCGCGCGAGTTCGGCGCGATCGGGGCGGATCCAGCCGACGCCGCCGTCGGCCATCGCACGGCCCAGCGCCTGGCGGCCGACCAGCCAGCGCAGCGCCTCGGCCGCCGCCAGTCCGGCGACGAAGCCCGGCACGCCGGCCCACCAGGCGCCCAGCAGCTGCAGCGGCACGCCGGCCAGGCCGCCGGCGAGGTTGGCCATGGCCACGGCGCGGAAACGCTCGAAGCCGGCCAGCGCACCCACCTGGGCCTGCGCCACGAGGCTGAACACCAAGAGCGGCAGCGCCACGCGCAGCGGCTGCTCCAGCGCCGGCGCGGCCAGCGGGACGGCGGCGATCCACGGCGCCAGCGCCCACAGCAGCGCGCCGGCCACCAGCGCCGCGCCCCAGGACCATGCGGCGGTGGCCGCGAGCACGCGCGACGTTTCGGCCGGCGAGGCCGCGCGCGCCGCGGCGATGAAGCGGCTCGCGGTGGTGCCCACGCCCAGCCCGGCGAGCGTGCCGACGGTGGCCACCGTCTGCTGCACCACGCCCACTTCGCCGAAGGAGGCGGCGCCGAGCAAACGCGCCGCGAGCATCGCGCCCACGAGGCCCAGGCCGCGCGCGAGCACGGCCGATGCCATCGACCACAGCGTGCCGCGCGCCAGCCGCGCGCCGACGCCGCCGCCGCGCAGGCGGCGCATGCCGCGGGCGAGCGCCGACTCAGGCACCCTGCACCACCCGCTGCAGCTCGGCCTCGAAGCGCCGCAGCACCGCGTCGCGCCCCAGGCGCTCTTCGGCCCAGGCGCGCGCCGCGCGGCCCAGGCGTTCGCGCTCCACGGCATTGCCGGCCAGACGGCGCAGCGCCGCCGCCAGCGCCGGCGCATCGCCGGGCGGCACGACGAGCCCGCAGCCGCCGACGACGGCTGCCATCTCGCTGCCCGGCGCGCAGGTCGCGACCACCGGCCGGCCGCTGGCCAGCATGCCACTCAACTTGGACGGCAGCACCAGGTCTTCCGCGGCGACATCCTGCGGCAGCACGTGCATGTCGGCCAGGCCCAGCAGCTCACCCAGACGCTCCGCCGGCTGCAGCGGCAGGAAGCGCATGGCCGGCAGGCCTTCGGCCAGGCGCAGCAGCTCGGGCTTCATCGGCCCGTCGCCGCAGATCACGAAGTGCAGCGCCGGCTCGTCGGCCAGCAGCCGCGCGGCCTGCGGGATGATCTGCAGCCCCTGCTTGGCGCCCAGCGTGCCGGAGAACAGCACCACCACCGCGCCCTCGGGCAGGCCGAGTTCGGCGCGGTAGGTGCTGGTGCCCGGCTGCAGCGGCCGGATGGCCTGCTCGTCGACCCAGTTCGGAAAGCGCACGAGCCGCTGCGCAGCCACGCCCTTGGCGGCGGCGCGCTGCAGCATGCGCTCGGAGATCGTCGAGACGCGGTCGAAGCGGCGCAGCAGCCAGCGCTCAGCGGCCGTCACGACGCGGCGCAGGCCTTCGCCCTTCAGCAGGCCCATGCCGAAGGCGACGTCCACCTCCCAGTCCTGCACGTGCAGCCACGCCCGCGCGCCGGCCGCGCGCGCCGCGAGCCAGGCGCCGGGCGCGCTGGTGAGGAAAGGCGCGACCACCACCACCACCTGCGGCCGCCACGCCAGCGCCCACCACAGCAGCAGGGGGGCCGAGGCGAAGCCGAAGCTCAGCAGGTGCAGCACGCGCGCCGGGCCGCCGGGCCGCGCCGGCACCCACAGCGGCGCGCGCCATACGCGCACGCCGGCCAGCCGCTCCTGCAGGAAGGCGCGGCCGCGGTGGCTTTCGGCCACGCGCCAGGCCGGGTAGTACGGAGGTGCCGCGACCACGCGCACCTCGTGCCCCTGCGCCGCCAGCCAGGCCGCCATCTCGCCGGAGTACTTGCCGATGCCGGTGAGCTCGGGCGCGTAGTTGGCCGAGCACAGCAGGACCTTCATCGGCCCCCTCGTGACAGGCTCGTCACGCTCGCCGCGTTCACCGCGACGGCGGCGAGCCGATCACGGATTCGCGCGCGGCCGGCGTGAGCTGGGCGAGGAAGTCGCGCACGAAGCGGTCCTGCAGCGCGAACGAGGCGTTCACGTCGGGGTTGACCTCGGAGACGCGGAACAGCAGCCCGTCGGGGATGTAGCCACGCAGCCCGAGGCGGATGCGCGCCAGGTTCTGCTCGACCGAGCCGCGCACGACGCGGTCGCCGGCGCGGATCCAGTAGGTCAGCGGCTCGATGCGGCGGTCGAGCTTGGCGACGATGCGCATCACCGGCAGCGGCTCGGCGCCGGCCGCCAGCGGCATCGAGTCCTTGCGCATCGACATCAGCTCGAAGCCCTGCGCCGGGTAGCAGACCTCGGGCTTGTGCACCTGCGTCGCGCGCGACTGGTTGTTGCCGTAGGCCAGCGAGATCATCACGCGTCGGCCCGTGCCGCGCTCGACGTAGACGCGGCTGACGATCTCGTCGTAGATCGCGTCCAGCGTCTCCTGCTGCTGCGGGTTGACGACCGTGACGGCCTCCTTGGCCATCTGCCAATCGCCGAACGAAGGCGGGAACAGCGTCGCGTACTTCACCGAGGCGGTGTGCTCCGACCAGAACTTGGTCGGCTTCATGCCCCAGGCGATCAGCGAGGCGAGCACCATCAGCACCGCGAGCACGAGCACGCGCGTCGGCGGCATCAGCGGGGCGGCGGACGGGCGGTCGGCAGCGGTGAGCAAGGCCATGGTCAGGCTCCCTGCGACTGTGGTTCGCGACGGCCGAAGAGCACGCGCAGCAGCGAATCGGCCGCCAGCGTGAGCGCCAGCGCGCTGATGAACAGCACGAAGCCGGCGAAGCCGTGCAGGAAGCCCTGCCCGGCCTCGTCGCCGAGGTACAGCGTCACCAGGCACAGCACGACGACGCGGATCACGTTGGCCGACATCGAGATCGGCACGATCAGCAGCGCCAGGCCGATGTTGCGGCCCAGCGACTGGTAACGCACGAGGTTCAGGTACAGCAGCCCCAGCGCCTCGAGCGTGAACAGCGTGCGCAGGCCGGCGCAGGCATCGGCCACCAGCATCTGGTACTGGCCGACGTAGAGGATCACGCCCACGCGCGCCACCGGGTAGCCGGCGGCATGCATCAGGTTCTCGGCGATGTAGGACACCAGCGTCTTCATCGGCAGCGTCACCGGATCGACGAAGGTGCCCGGCAGCGGCACGCTGAAGAGCATGAAGAAGAACGGGAACCAGGCCTCCTTCAGAACGCCGCGGCCGAAGAGCAGCAGCGTCAGGCCCATCAGCAGCGGCACGATGGAGACGGCCTCGCCCTGGATGATCTGCTGGCTGCGGCCGAACACGTACAGCAGCAACGCCAGCGCCACCAGCAGCCAGCCGCCGATGCCGCGCCCGGGTGGCGGCGGGCGCGCGCCGAGGTCCAGTTCCTCCCACTTGCGGTACATCAGCCAGATCGAGATCGCCATCACCAGCGGGCCATGGCCGTTGTCGTCGGACAGCCAGTAGCCGCGGAACAGGTCGATCACCGTGGGCACGTACATCGCCAGCAGGCCGATCACCAGCGGCAGCAGGCGCTGCCAGGCCGGGCGGCGCGGGGCTTCGGTGGCGGCGGTGGTCGCCGCGACGATCTCGGGTGCGTTCATCGGCGCAGCCCCTCCGGCGTGTCGTTCATCTCGCGCGGGCGCACCGGTTTGCAGGGCGTGCCCAGGCACAGCATGGCCGGCGGCAGGTCGCCGAAGACACTGCTGCGCGCGCCCACCACGGCACCGCGGCCGATCGTCACGCCGGGGCCGACGAAGACATCGGTGCCGATCCAGGCTTCGTCGCCGATGCGGATGGGGCGCGCGCGGATGGGAAAGTCCACCTGCAGGTGGTCGTGATCGGCGGCGCAGACATAGGAGCGTTGGGACACGACGGTATGGCGGCCGATCTGAATCTCGCCGAGTGAGTACAGGACCACATCGTCGCCGATCCAGCTGAATTCGCCGATGACGACTTTCCAGGGGTAGGTGACGGTGACGGTGGGCCGCACCAGCACGCCAGGCCCGATGCGCATGCCGAACAGGCGCAGCAGCCAGCGCCGAAAGCCATAGGCGAACTGGGGCGACCAGCGAAACAGGCTCGCCTGCACCAGCCACCACAGCTGCACCGCGAGGGCGGAGCGGCCGCGGAAGCCGGCCGGCATCCTGAAGGCCGACAGATCCTGGAAGCGGCGCTGCGGTTCCATCACACCCGCTCCGGTGCGGCCAGGCCGCGCACGATCGCGTCCAGCCGCTGCGCATGCTCGGCCTGCCGCGCCGCGAAGACCTCGCGCGCGGCGGCGCGGCGCTGCGTCCAGGCGGCGGCGTCCTCGGCGGCCCAGGCCTGCAGCGTGGCCTGGGCCAGCGCGACGAAGCGGGCGTCGTCGGCGAACACCGCGCCGGCCGCGGCCGGCACCATCTCCTCGATGCAGCCCCGCGCGTTCGCCAGCACCGGCACGCCGGCGGACATGGCCTCCAGCAGCGTCACCGGCTCGGCCTCGTTGGCGTAGACGGTGGGAAAGACGAGCACGTCGATCGCGCCGAAGAACCCGGCCTTGGCCTCGCCGTAGACCGGGCCGAGGTGCCGGCACCAGTCGCGCCGGGCGATCTCGGCCGCGAAGCGCGTGGCGATGCCGCCCGCCACCGGCCCGGCCACCAGCGCCTGCACCGCCACGCCGCGCGCGGCCAGCGCGTCGCCCAGCTCCAGGAAGGCCCAGATGCCCTTGTCCGGCGTGATGTTCGACAGGAAGCCCAGGCACAGGCCCGGGCCGCGTTCGCGCGCGGCCAGCGGCGGTGGCGGCGGCAGGAAGGCGGCGTTGGACAGCACGTCCACCTGCGCGCGCGGGATGCCGTAGCGCCGCGCCAGCGCGTCGGCCATGCAGCCGCACAGCGCGAGGTGGCGGGCACCGCGCAGCAAGGCGAGCACGAGCCGCGCATGCCAGGGCGAGCTGCGCAGGTAGGCGAAGCTGTGGTGGTGCACCAGCACCGGCCGCCCCGCCAGGCGCGCCGCGGCGACGTAGGGCAGGTCCTTCAGCTGGCCCAGCCCACCCGACAGGCCGATGTACAGGCCGCTGCCGCCGGGTGAGCGCAGCAGGCTCGCGGCATAACGCAGCAGCAGCGCGGCGCCGTGCAGCAGCCGGCCACCGATGCCGCGGCCGGCGGGCGGCGCGCGGTCGAACACGGCCGCGGGCACCAGGGCCTGGAAGCGCGCGAGCATCGCCGCGTTGATGACGGAAAAGCCGTGCACCGGCGGCGGCAGCGGGCCGACGAAGAGGATCACCGCGCCGGCTCCATCGCCGGCTGGCCCAGCAGGCTGCGGCAGCCGGCGAGCAGCCTCTCGGCCGCCTGGCGCGGCGTGTAGGCCGCCATGTGTCGCTGGCAGGCGGCGCCGACGGCGGCGGCATCGGCCAGCGCCTGCGCGGCGCGCGCCATCGCCTGCGCCAGCGCCGCCGCGTCGCCGGCCGGGAAGGCGAAACCCGTCGCGCCATCGGCCACCAGCTCGGGCCGGCAGCCGCAGACCTCGCTGACGATCACCGGGCAGCCGTGGTGCAGCGCCTCGTTGACCACCAGGCCCCAGGGCTCGCTGGTGCTGGGCAGCACCAGCGCCAGCGCACGCGCGAACTCGCCGGCCAGGGCCTCGGGTTCCATCGTGCCGGCGAAGTGCACGGCATCGGCCAGGCCGAGATCACGCGCGAGGGCTTCGAGGGCTGCACGCTCGGGGCCGGCGCCCACAAGCACGAGGCTCGCCTCGGGCAGCGTCGCGCGCAGGCTGCGCAGCGCCTGCAGCAGCGTCGGCAGATCCTTCTCGGGCGCGAGCCGGCCGACGTAGAGGAAGCGCGGGGCCGGATCGACAGCCCGAGCGGCCACGCGGCGTTCGAGTGCGCGGGCGGCATCGAAGCCCGGTGGCAACGCGGCCGCCTGGCAGGGCTGGAAGATGCGGCCGGCCGGCGCGCCCAGTTGCTGCAGGTATTCCGCACTGCGCCGGCCGTAGGCGAGGAAGGCGTCGCAGCGGCTGAAGAAGGCGCGCTTGAGCCGGGCCTTCAGCGCGCTGCCGGGCCGGTCGTAGGCCGTGCTGTCGCAGAACACCGCGCGCCGCTTGCCGCTGAGCATGCAGGCCAGCAGCATGGCCCAGTACTCGGGCCGGTGGTAGCCGGGCAGCACCACCACGCGCGCCGGGTTGCGCAGCACGTGGCGCAGCAGCGTCCAGGCCAGCCGCGTGCGCGGCACCGCGTCGTAGCCGCCGGGAAACAGCAGCTCGAAGGGGTAGCGGTGGTAGCGCAGGTCCACGCCGCCCAGCGCGGCGCGCTCGCCGTCGGTCTCGGCGATCTGCACGAAGGCGATGCGCAGCCCTTGCGCCTGCGCCAGCTCGTGCAGCGCCGAGAACACCGCGCCCTTGTACTTCGGCCACACGATGTTGTGGTAGATCGCGACTTCGCTCATCCGGCCGCGGGCCGGCGCGGCGGCGCCGGCGGCCGCGCACCCACGGCCAGCACCGCCACCAGCAGCCGCGCGAAGACGAAGGCGGCCATCGCGCCGCTGCCGTAGGCCACCGCGATCATCAGCGAGCCGCGCAGCAGGAAGACGAGGAAGAAGGAGAGGTAGACGGCCACCGCCTGCACCAGCACCGGCCGCCCCGGCGCGGCCCAGCTCTCGATGCCCTTGACCAGCGCCGCCAGCCCCGCGGCATAGCCCACGACGCCCAGCCAGCCGAAGTCCAGGAAACCCTCGGCCACCAGCGGCGCCGAGAGGTTCGTGAACCACATCGTGTAGTAGGTCATCAGGAAGTTGCCGATCTCGATGCCGGTGGCCAGCGGCTTGCCCGGCCACCAGTTGCTGGGCACGTAGAACAGCAGCGCGCCGGCCAGCTGCTTGCCGCCGGACATGCCGTTGCGCTGGACCATCTCGAGGCTCGAGTAGATGTTGGCCCAGGCGTCGTAGTGGGTGCTGAGGAAGTGGTCCGACAGCAGCGTCTGCCACTGGATGTCGAGCTCGTCGAGGTACTTCCACGGGATCGTCGTCAGCACCGCGGTGATGGGGAACAGCACCAGCAGCACGCCCACCAGCCAGGCCACCTGCACGCCCCGGCGCTGCAGCTGCGGGCGGAAGAACAGGTACAGCGCCGCGAGGTAGACCGGCCCCAGGCCGTTGCGCTTCTCGGTGGCCGGGTTCTGCGTCGACACGACGAAGGCCAGCAGCAGCACCAGCAGCAGCCCGTAGAGGAAGCCGCGGCGCAGCCGGGCACCGCGCAGGTCGGCCAGCGCCATCAGGAACAGCGCGGTGGGCACGAAGAAGAGGAACTTGCGGAAGGTCAGCAGCAGCGGCGAGAGGCTGCTGTCGGCCGCGCTGGCGCCGATGAAGGGCAGCGAGAACAGCACGATCAGGCCGCAGAACACGACCATCATGAACAGGCCGAACTCGCTCAGCAGCGGCCGTGCCGGCGCCGCGTCGGCCGGCGGCAGCACGGCGGGCACCGGCGGCACGGCCTTGAAGATCGTCACCCGGCACAGCAGGTACACGCCGACGAAGCCGGCGCAGGCCAGGTTGGTCTGGATCAGCAGGTCGGGCAGCGCATGCGTGGTGTTGACGAGCTTGTAGCCCAGCACCAGCACCTGCACGATCGGCGCGACCAGCAGGAACATCAGGTTGAAGACGAAGACCGAGGCATCGGCCGCGGTGTGCGAGCGCCCGTGCACCGCGTGCATCGCATGCAGCGAGATCGCCAGCCCGAGCACGAGGAACGAGAGCGCGACGTCGACCGTCATCGACTCGGCGAAGGCCACGAAGCCCGAGGTGGCCACGAGCGGAACCAGGCCGACGGCGAAGCGGCCCACCGACATCGGCACGCCGGTGAAGGGCCGCGGCGGCAGCGGCAACGCGGATCGATCGGCAGCGGGGACGGCAGCGTCCACGGGCAGCGCGATCCGTCAGTGCTCGTTCGTGACCACGCCCACGATCTTCGCCGCACCGCCGGCCAGGTTGCCGGCCAGCTTCTGCAGCGCATCGATGCGCGAGCGCTGCTTGCGCGCCACCAGCAGCGCGTGGCCGGCACGGGCGGCGATGACGGCGGCGTCGGCGCCCAGCGAGGCGGCCGGCGTGTCGATCACGACGTGGTCGAACTTCGACGAGGTCTCGCGCATCAGCAGCGCGAAGGCCGGGCGCTCCAGCAGCTCCAGCGGATTGGGCGGCAGCGCGCCGGCCGGCAGCAGGTACAGGTTGGGCACCGCGCTCACCGGGCGGATGACGGACTCGCCGGTGCGCCCCAGCAGCACGTGCGACAGGCCCGCGCTGTTGACGCCCAGCACCTCGTGCGCACGCGGGTTGCGCAGGTTGGCATCGACCAGCAGCGCGCGCCCGCCCAGCTGCGCCAAAGCGACGGCGAGGTTGGCGGCGACGAAGCTGCGGCCGTCTCCGCGGTCGGGCGAGATCACGGCGATGGCATGCGGCGCCTCGCCGGCGGCGGCACTGCGCATCACGATCTGCGAACGCAGGCCGCGGAAGGCCTCGGCCTGCGGCGTGAAGGGCGCCGTGAGCATCACCAGCTCGGCGCTCACGTCGTGGCGCGCCGGGCTGGCGTAGGGGTAGTTGAACTGCTGCGCGAGCGCGACCAGCACGTCCTCGGCCTGCACGTAGCCGAGCGCGACGGCGGCCTCGCCGAAGCGCAGGCCCTTCTCGCGCTGGTGCGCCAGGATGCGCTCGACCTGCTCGGCCGAGAGGTTGCGCGTGTCGCGGATGATTTCGCCCAGAGCCCGCGGCTCGCTGCCGTCGGCGGGCGGCGGCGCGGCCTCGTCGATCGGCGGCAGGGCCGACAGGACCTCGTCGGGCGTGGGCTGCGAGTCAGGGAAGCTGTACTTGGACATGTGGGTCTAGCCGCCCGGGCTCTTGGCGGCCGAGGTGGCCAGCAGCCGCTGCTGCATCGTGACGGCCGCGGCACCCATCGCGCGGCGGCGGCCCGGGCCGGGGATGTCGCCGATGATCGGCAGCCCCAGCGCATCGACGATGTCGGACGGCAGCCGCAGCCGGCGGTCGACACCCTCGACGCCCAGCGCCACCGCCACCGCCAGCGCGAGGCCGAGGATGGTGCCCAGCGCCGTGTTCAGCAGCACGCGCGGCGACGAGGCCGCGTTGGGCGAGCGCGCCTCGCTCAGCAGGCTGACGTTGCTCTGCGTGGTCTGGCTCTCGATCGTGCTCTGGTTCGAACGCGCGGTGACCTGCTCGAACAGGCGCTGCGCGTTGTCGACCTCGCGCGCCAGCATGATGCCCTCGTCGCGGATCTGCTTGAGCTTGAGCACCTTGGCGCGCTGCGCCTCCAGCGCGCCGCGCAGCTCGCCCTCGCGCTTGCGGCTGATCGTGCTGGTCACGCCGACGCTGCCGACCACGCGCGTGGTCTCGGCCTCGATGCGGCCCTTCAGCTCGGCGATGTTGGCCTTGGCCTCGCCGATCAGCGGGTGGCTGTCGCCGTAGCGCGCGCTCAGTTCCTTCAGCCGCACCTCGCCGCGGGCGAGATCGGTCTTCAGCCCCGCCACCACCGGGTTGGCCAGCACCTCGGGCATGCGCTCGGCCGAGCCGCCCTGCGCCTGGCCCTGGCGGATGGCCGCCTCGGTGGCCTGCGCCTGCATCACCACCAGCTGCGCCGAGAGTTCGTTCAGGCGCGCGGTCTCCACGTCGAAGCGCTCGTCGATGGAGATGACGTTGTTCTCGCGCTGGTAGGTGCTGGACTTCGCCTGCGCCTTCTCCAGGTTCTCGCGCGCTTCCTTCATGCGGCTGTCGAAGAAGCTCGCGTACTGGCGCGCCGGGTCCACGCGCAGCTCCACCGCGGTCTGCAGGTAGGCCGCGGCGAAGGCGTTGGCCAGCACGGCGGCGAACTTCGGATCGGGCGAGCGGTAGGTGATGGTGATCACGCCGGAGGCGCGCGAGGGCCGCGCCTCGAGGTTGCGCTGCAGCGTCTCGGCCAGCCACAGCTCGAAGTCGCCCTGGCCCTTGGTGGCGTCGGCCCACTGCTGGCGCGCGGTGGGGTTGTCGCCCAGCTTCAGGTTGCGCACCACCTTGGCGGCGACGCGGTCGCTCTGGATGATGTCCAGCTGCGTCTCCACCAGCGCCGGCGTCAGGCCGTTGGCGCTGAGCAGGCCGCCCAGCGGGTCGGGCTTGACGTCGATGACGATCGAGGCCGTCGCGCTGTAGGTCTTGGTGATCAGCAGGCTGCCCAGCAGCACGCCGCCGGAGACCAGCACCAGCACGGCCAGCGCCACCTTCCAGCGCGCGGCCATGATGGCCAGGAATTGCTTGAAGCTCATCGGACGCCTTCTCTGCCCGAACCGCTAGAACAGACTCTCGCGCACGAAGACGACATCGCCCTCGCGCAGCTTGTCGGACATCACGCCGGGCAGCACGTTCACGTTGCCGTCGGCCCCGCGCCGGTGGACCTTGATGCCGCGCTCGGTGCCGCGCAGCGTGAGGCCGCCGCCGGCGGCCAGCGCCTGCAGCAGCGTCATCTCGCGCTCCAGGCGCATCGCGCCCGGGCGCTGCACCTCGCCGTAGATGTAGACGATGGGCTGGCGGTCGACCCAGATCGTGTCGCCGTTGACCACCGGCACGTCCTTGTCGCGCCCGCCGGCCGCGAACAGCAGCGGCAGGTCCACCTCGAGCCGGAAGGGCTTGCCCTCGCGCGTGCCGCTCAGCACGACCAGGTCGGCACCGCCCACCGACACGCCGCCGGCGGTGGCCAGCATGTCCGACAGCCGGGTGTCCGTCACCTCGATCGGGTAGCGGCCCGGCCGGTTCACCTGCCCCAGCACGCTGACCTGGTTGCCGCGCACCTGCAGCAGCAGCAGCGTCACCTGCGGCTGGCGCACGAAGTTGCCGTTGCGCAGGCCGTCGGCGATGAGCTTCTCGGCCGCGGTGACCGTCAGGCCACCCAGGCGAACGTTGCCCAGCAGCGGGTAGTTGATCAGGCCGGTCTCGGTGACGCGCGTCTCCAGCGTCAGGTCCGGGTTCTGGAACACCATGACGCGGACCACGTCGCCGGCACCGATGCGGTAGTCAGCCCCCGACGTGGCGGCGCCCGCGGCCGTGGCGGCCGGTGCAGGCTGCTGGGCCCGCGCCGGCAGCCAGGACGACGTGACGACGAGCGCCAGCGCGGCCAGCAGCACCACGGCTGCGCGGTGCAGGGCGCCCGCAGCCGTCATTTGAGGCCCAGGCCCTTGCTGATGTCGGTGCTGCTCAGGCCGCCGCTGGCGGCCGGCTCGGAGGATGCGGGCGCCGTCGTCGCCGGCAGGGCCGGCGCTGCCGTGGGCGCCGCGGCCGGGGCCGAGGCCGCAGCCTCGGCGAACTTGCCGACGTACTCGACCTTGGCCGCGCCGCGCAGGGCCTTGATGTCGTCCTCGGCCAGCTTGCGCTTGCGCTCGTTCCACAGGTACTGCTCGATCGCCGGGCGCGCCTGCTCCTCGCTCAGCGGCTGGCTGCGCGAGCCGGCCAGCAGCACCACCTGCACGCCGCTGGCCTGCGGCACGAGCATGGCCTGGCCGTCCTTCATGCGCGAGAAGGCGTCCAGGCTCTGCAGCGGCAGCTGCTCGGCGGCGCGCACGGCCTGGTTGCCGGCGAACTTGTATTCCTTGGACTTCAGGAAGTCGACGAACTCGTTGACGTTCTTGGCCGCCGAGAGGTGCTCGCGCAGCTCGGCCACCTGGTCGGGCCGGGCCTCGATCAGGATCTCCTGGATGTTGTAGATGCGGCGTTCCTTGAACAGGGCCGGCTTGTCCTCGTAGTACTTGCGGATCTCCTCCGGCGTGGGCTTGGGCGCCGCCTCGCCGACCTTCTCGAGGTAGGCCCGCGCGAGGATCTCGCGCCGCGCGGCTTCGAGCTGCTGCACGACGCGCGGGTCGCGGTCGAGCTTCTGGTCGTCGGCCTTCTGCAGCGCCAGCTGCTGGTCGATCAGGCGCTCGAGCACCTGGCGCCCGGCGGCCTCGGCCTGCTCGGGGCGCAGGTTGCGCTGCTGCTGCAGCACGAAGTTGATCTGGTGGACGGTGATCTCGTCCTTGTTGACCTTGGCCGCGGTCTGGCTGGCCGCCTTGTCCTTCTTGTCGCCGCAGGCCGCCAGCGGGAAGACGGCAGCGATCGCGAGGACCAGCGCGGCGCAGGGGCGGCGGCTTGCGCGGAAGGAAGATTCGGGCGAGCTCTGGTGCATCAGTCGGTCCTTGGAGGAAGTGCCCCGCCGGCGGGCAGCGGCGCCGGCCTGCAGCCGGGCATTCGTCGCGGGACGCGCAGGCCCGAACGAGGCGGCCGCAGTGTACCGCCTGCCCATGTCGCGTTCGGGCAGGCGAAGCCCCCCCTCACTCCCGGGGGCAGCCCCGCCGGCCGGCGTTTCAGGACAACGATTGCACGCGCGCGAGCTTCCAGCCCACGCCGGCAGCCTTCACGTTGGCCAGCAGCCAGAGTTCGCGGAAGGGTGCGGCGGCATGGTCGCGCTGCTCGCGGATCAGCCCGCTGAACTCCACGCTGGCCACGTAGGCCTCGTGCAGTTCCTCCACCGCCAGCAGCCGCGCGTCGAGCTGCAGCACCTCGGTCACGTTGGGCCCGGGGCCACGCTGAGACAGCTGCTCGCGCAGGTCTTCCAGCAGCGGCGCGGTCGCGAGGTCCGACAGCGCGCCCAGGTCGGCGCGGTCCCAGGCGTCCTGGATACGCACGAAGCTCTGGCGCGCCAGATCGAGCAGCTCCAGCTCGTCGCGCTTCAGCGGCGAGGCGCGAGAACGCCGCAGCGGCCGCGCACGGGCCAGGCGGCGCAGCCGGTTCAGCATTTGATGCCCACGTGCAGCGCGACGATGCCGGCCGCGAGGTTGTGCACGTCGACATGGCCGAAGCCGGCGCCCTTCATCATCGTCGTCAGCGCCGGCTGGTCCGGGTGCATGCGGATGCTCTCGGCGAGATACCGGTAGCTCTCGCCGTCCTTGGCGATCAGCTTGCCCAGCAAGGGCATCAGCTTGAACGAGTAGAAGTCGTAGGGCTTCTGCAGCACGGGCGCGGGCTTGCTGAATTCGAGCACCAGCAGCCGGCCGCCGGGCTTGAGCACGCGCGCCATCTCGGCCAGCGCGGCCTCCTTGCGCGTCATGTTGCGCAGGCCGAAGGCGACGCTGACGAGGTCGAAGCCGGCCTCGGCCGTGCCGTCGGGGAAGGGCAGCCGCTCGGCGTCGCAGGCGATGGTGGGCAGCACCAGGCCCTCGTCGAGCAGCCGGTCGCGGCCGACGCGCAGCATGGCCTCGTTGATGTCCGACAGCACCACGCGCCCACGCTCGCCGGCCTTGCGCGCGAAGGCGCGGGCGAGATCGCCTGTGCCGCCGGCGATGTCCAGCACCTGCCAGCCCGGCTGCACCGCGGCCACCGCCACCGTGTAGGCCTTCCAGGCGCGGTGCAGGCCGAACGACAGCACGTCGTTCATCAGGTCGTAGCGCTCGGCCACCGAGTCGAAGACGCCGCGCACGCGGCCGGCCTTCTCGGCGTCGTCGACCGTCTCGTAGCCGAAATGGGTCTGCGCCATCGTGGGCCTCGTTGTCTCGTTTTCTAGTGATGGTGGCCGCAGGACGAGCCGCCGGCCTCGGGCATCGGCGCGTCGCGGTCGACGCCGGCCTCACCCAGGCGCTCCTCGTAGCGGCGCCAGAGTTCGTCCTGGTTCGCGCCGAGGTGGTAGAGGTAGTCCCAGCTGAAGATGCCGCTGTCGTGGCCGTCGGAGAAACGCGGCTGCACGGCGTAGTGACCCACGGCCTGGATCTCGTCGATGCCCACCTCGCGCTTGCCGGTCTGCAGCACCTCCTGCCCCGGGCCGTGGCCTTGCACCTCGGCCGAGGGCGAGTACACGCGCATCAGTTCGAAAGGTATGCGGAAGCTGCGGCCGTCGGCGAAGGCGACCTCCAGGACGCGCGAGGACTGATGGACCGTCAAGGCGGTCGGAGAGGGTGTGTCGCGGTCGAGGCCAGCCATAGGTAGAGGTGGATACAGCATGCCCATCCCAGCCGGGCGCGGCAGTGTAGCCCTGGCCTTGCGGCGGGCCGATTGACCCAGGTCAGTCGCCCTTGTCGGCGCCGGGGGCGAAAGACCCCGGCGGCTCATGGCTCAGCCGCTCAGACCAGCACGCGCTCGATGCCCCCTGCGTTGGCGCGGGCGACGTACTCGGGCATCCACTGCTCGCCCAGCAGCACGCGCGCCATCTCCACGACGATGTAGTCGGCCTCCAGCAGGCCGTTGGAGAGATCCCCCTCGTAGCGGCTCAGGCCCTGCAGGCAGCTCGGGCAGCTGGTGAGGATCTTGGTGTCGCGCCCGGCCGCGCTGCCCAGCTTCTGGCGCAGCGCCGCGTCGGCCTTGCGGATCTCTTCTTCCTTGCGGAAGCGCACCTGCGTGGAGATGTCCGGCCGCGCGACGCCCAGCGTGCCGCTCTCGCCGCAGCAGCGCTCGCTCTTGACCACGTTCGGGCCGACCAGCGCCTTGACCGTCTTCATCGGTTCCTGCTGCTTCATCGGGCTGTGGCAGGGGTCGTGGTAGAGGTAGCCGGCCTGGTGGCCCGGCAGCGTGATGCCCTTGCCCAGCAGGTACTCGTGGATGTCGACGATGCGGCAGCCGGGGAAGATCTCCTCGAACTTGTAGTCCTGCAGCTGGTCGTAGCAGGTGCCGCAGCTGACGACCACGGTCTTGATGTCGAGGTAGTTCAGCGTGTTGGCCACGCGGTGGAACAGCACCCGGTTGTCGGTGATGATCTTCTCGGCCTTGTCGAACTGCCCGCTGCCGCGCTGCGGGTAGCCGCAGCACAGGTAGCCCGGCGGCAGCACGGTCTGCACGCCGGCGTGCCACAGCATCGCCTGCGTCGCCAGGCCCACCTGGCTGAAGAGGCGTTCCGATCCGCAGCCGGGGAAGTAGAAGACGGCCTCGGTCTCGGCACTGGTGGCCTTGGGGTCGCGGATGATGGGCACGTAGGCCCGGTCCTCGATGTCCAGCAGCGCCCGCGCGCTGCGCTTGGGCAGGCCGCCCGGCAGCTTCTTGTTGACGAAGTGGATCACCTCTTCCTTCAGCGGCGCGCGGCCCAGCGTGGCCGGCGGCGCGGCGGTCTGGCGCTTGGCCGCCAGGTGCAGAACGCGGCTGGCCAGGCGCTGGGCGCGGTAGCCCACGCTGACCATCGCGCCGCGCATCAGCTTGATCGTCGTCGGGTTGGTCGCGTTGAGGAACACCATCGCAGCCGCGCTGCCGGGACGGAAGCTCTTGCGCCCCATCTTGCGCAGCAGGTTGCGCATGTTCATCGTCACGTCGCCGAAGTCGATCTTGACCGGGCAGGGGCTCTCGCACTTGTGGCAGACGGTGCAGTGCTCGGCCACGTCCTCGAAGTCGGCCCAGTGCTGCACGCTGACGCCGCGGCGCGTCTGCTCCTCGTAGAGGAAGGCCTCGATCAGCAGCGAGGTGGCCAGGATCTTGTTGCGCGGGCTGTACAGCAGGTTGGCGCGCGGCACGTGCGTGCTGCACACCGGCTTGCACTTGCCGCAGCGCAGGCAGTCCTTGATGCTGTCGCTGATGGCGCCGATGTCGCTCTGCTGCATGATCAGCGACTCGTGCCCCATCAGCCCGAAGCTGGGCGTGTAGGCCGCGCTCAGGTCCGAAGGCCGCGCGCCGGGCGCGGAGGCGCGGATCAGCTTGCCCTTGTTGAAGCGGCCCTCGGGGTCGATGCGCTGCTTGTAGGCGGCGAAGTTGGCGATCTCATCGTCGGTGAGGAACTCCAGCTTCGTGATGCCGATGCCATGCTCGCCGCTGATCACGCCGCCCAGGCGCCGCGCCAGCGCCATGATGCGCGCCACGGCCTCGTGCGCCGTCTGCAGCATCGCGTAGTTGTCGCTGTTGACGGGGATGTTGGTGTGCACGTTGCCGTCGCCGGCATGCATGTGCAGCGCCACCCAGGTGCGGCCGCGCAGCACCTCCTGGTGGATGCGCCGGCATTCGGCCAGCAGCGGCTTGAAGGCATCGCCGGCGAAGAGCGCCTGCAGCGGCTTGAGGATCTGCGCCTTCCAGCTGGCGCGCCAGCGCCAGTCCTGCAGCATCGCGAAGCAGGTCTCGCCCGGTGCTCCCGACTCATCGGGCTGCACCACGTCGAGCTGCTCGAGCCAGTGCTGCCACAGCGCACGCACCTCGGCCAGCAGTGCCTGCGCCTGCTGCACGCGGTCTTCCAGCAGCTCGGCGCTGGGGATCTCGCCGGTCTCGTCATTGCGCCCCAGCGGCAGCCGGCCCTGGGCGAAGAATGCGGCCAGCCGATCGACCAGCTCGAGCTTGTTGCGCAGCGAGAGCTCGACGTTGATGCGCTCGATGCCCTCGGTGTACTCGCCCATCCGCGGCAGCGGAATGACCACGTCCTCGTTGATCTTGAAGGCGTTGGTGTGGCGCGCGATGGCCGCCGTGCGCTTGCGCTCCGACCAGAACTTCTTGCGCGCATCGGCGCTCACCGCGGTGAAACCCTCGCCGCCGCGCGAGTTGGCGATGCGCACGACCTCGCTCGTGGCGCGGGCCACGGCGTCCTCGTCGTCGCCGACGATGTCGCCCAGCAGCACCATCTTCGGCAGCCCCGAGCCCGTCAGCGCGCGCTTGCTCTTCGTGGCGTAGCCCACGGCGCGCAGGTAGCGGTCGTCCAGGTGCTCCAGGCCCGCCAGCAGCACGCCGGACGAATTCAGCGAGAACAGGTAGTCCTTGATCTCGACGATGCTGGGCACCGCGAGCCTGGCGTTGCCGAAGAACTCCAGGCACACGGTGCGCGTGTGGCGCGGCATGCGGTGCACGATCCAGCGCGCGCTGGTGATCAGCCCGTCGCAGCCTTCCTTCTGGATGCCCGGCAGGCCGGCGAGGAACTTGTCGGTGACGTCCTTGCCCAGGCCTTCCTTGCGGAACACGCTGCCGGGGATCTCCAGGATCTCGGTGCGCTCCAGCTTGCGGCCCGTCGCGTCGAAGTGCTTCAGCTCGAAGCGGGCCAGCGCCACGTCGTGGATCTTGCCCAGGTTGTGGTCCAGGCGGGTGACCTCGAGCCACTTGGCCTCCGGCGTGACCATGCGCCACGAGGCGAGGTTGTCCAGCGCCGTGCCCCAGAGCACCGCCTTCTTGCCGCCGGCGTTCATCGCGATGTTGCCGCCCACGCAGCTGGCCTCGGCGCTGGTGGGGTCGACCGCGAAGACGTAGCCGCCGCGCTCGGCAGCGTCGGTGACACGCTGCGTGACGACGCCGGCCTCGGTGAAGATCGTCGGCACCGGCTCGGCGAGGCCGGGCAGCGAGACCATCTCGATCTCGGTCAGCGTCTCGAGCTTCTCGGTGTTGATGACCGCGCTCTTCCACGTCAGCGGCACCGCGCTGCCGGTGTAGCCGGTGCCGCCGCCGCGCGGGATGATCGTCAGGCCCAGCTCGATGCAGCCCTTGACCAGCGCCGCCGTTTCGGCCTCGCTGTCGGGCGTGAGCACGACGAAGGGGTATTCGACGCGCCAGTCGGTCGCGTCGGTCACGTGCGAGACGCGGGAGAGGCCGTCGAACTTGAGGTTGTCGTCGCGCGTGTGGCGGCCCAGCACGCGGCGCGTGGCCTTGCGCAGGTCCCAGACTTCGCGGAAGTGCGCGGCGAAGGCCTCCACCGCCTCGCTCGCCGCCTTCAGCAACTCGCCGACGAGCGCGTCGCGCTCGGGGTCGGCCTTCGCGTCGCGGCGCTTGTCCACCTCGGACAACCGATGGTGCAGCGCCTCGACCAGCATCGCGCGCCGCTTGGGGTTGTCCAGCAGGTCGTCTTCGAGATACGGGTTGCGCTGCACGACCCAGATGTCGCCCAGCACCTCGTACAGCATGCGGGCGGAACGGCCGGTGCGGCGCTCCTGCCGCAGCAGGTTCAGGATCTCCCAGGCCCGCGCGCCGAGCAGGCGGATGACGATCTCGCGATCGGACAGCGAGGTGTAGTTGTAGGGGATCTCGCGCAGGCGGACTTCGCCGTCGTCGTGGGCGGTGTCGGCATCGGCGGCGGCGGCCTTGGCCAGCGCGTCGGTCAGGGGCAGCGGTGCATTCATAGGGTTTCCCTCAATGCTACCGGAGCAACGCCCGCAGGGCCGTTTGTCACGGGCCCAAGCCATACTCATGAGCTAGCTGCGAACACACGATTCCGGAGACATCATGAAAGCACGCCTGCTCGCCCCGGCCCTGGTGGCCGCCTTCGGCGCCCTGTCCGCCCTGCCCGCCCATGCGCAGGTGGAAATCACCTGGTGGCACGCGATGCCGGGCGCCCTGGGTGAATGGGTCAACGACCTGGCCAAGGACTTCAACGGCCGCCAGAAAGACTACAAGGTCACGCCGGTCTTCAAGGGCACCTACGACGAGAGCATGACGGCGGCCATCGCCGCCTTCCGCGCCGGCAACGCGCCGCACATCCTGCAGGTCTTCGAGGTGGGCACCGCCACGATGATGGCCAGCAAGGGCGCCATCAAGCCGGTGGCGGTGCTGATGAAGGAGGCCGGCGCGAAGTTCGACCCGGGCGTCTACATCCCGGCCGTCTCGGGCTACTACACGGCCAGCAACGGGCAGATGCTGAGCTTCCCGTTCAACAGCAGCACCACCGTCTTCCACTACAACAAGGACGCGTTCAAGGCCGCGGGCCTGGACCCGGACAAGCCGCCCACCACCTGGCCCGAGGTGGCCCTGGCTGCCGCGAAGCTGAAGGCTGCGGGCCACAAGTGCCCCTTCACCACCACCTGGCAGAGCTGGACGCAACTGGAGAGCTTCAGCGCCTGGCACAACGTGGAGTTCGCCACCAAGCGCAACGGCTTCAACGGACTCGATACGCGGCTGGCGATCAACACGCCGCTGCACGTGCGCCACATCGAGAACCTGGCCAACATGGCCAAGAACGGCCTGTTCGTCTACAAGGGCCGCAACAACAGCGCCGACGCCACCTTCGTGAGCGGCGAATGCGCGATGTACACCGGCTCGTCCGGCGCGTACGGCGGCATCAAGCGCAACGCCAAGTTCGCCGCCGGCATCGGCACCCTGCCCTACTACCCCGACGTGCCCGGTTCGCCGCAGAACACCGTGATCGGCGGCGCCAGCCTTTGGGTGATGAGCGGCAAGAAGGCCGAGGAGTACAAGGGCGTCGCGGCCTTCTTCAACTACCTGTCCGACCCCAAGGTGCAGGCCGATTCGCACCAGCGCACCGGCTACCTGCCGATCACGACCGAGGCCTTCAAGCTCACCGAGCAGTCCGGCTTCTACAAGCAGAACCCCGGCACCGACGTGGCCGTGACGCAGATGGTGCGCAAGGTCACCGACAAGTCGCGCGGTGTGCGGCTGGGCAACTTCGTGCAGATCCGCACCGTGGTCGACGAGGAGCTGGAGCAGGTCTGGGCCGGCAAGAAGACGCCCAAGGAAGGCCTGGACACGATCAAGAAACGCGGCGACGAACTGCTCGAACGCTTCGAACGCGCCAACAAATAAGACGGCCCGCCGCACGCGATGGCCGTCGAGAAGCGGGTCCGCTTCGGCAACCGCTGGCTGCCCTGGGCGCTGGTGGCGCCGCAGCTCGCCATCATCGGCGTGTTCTTCTTCTGGCCCGCGGCGCAGGCGCTCTACAACAGCGTGCTGCAGCAGGATGCCTTCGGCACCAGCCGCGAGTTCGTCGGCCTGGAGAACTTCCAGCGCCTGTGGAACGACGACAGCTACCTGGCCTCGTTCAAGACCACGGCGCTGTTCTCGGTGCTGGTGGCGGGCATCGGCCTGGCGGTTTCGATGATGCTGGCGGTGATGGCCGACCGCGTGGTGCGCGGCGCGGCCATCTACAAGACGCTGCTGATCTGGCCCTACGCGGTGGCGCCGGCGGTCGCGGGCGTGCTGTGGCTGTTCATGTTCGCGCCGTCCATCGGCATCGTGAGCTTCTGGCTGCGCGAGGCCGGCATCGAGTGGAACCACCTGCTCAACGGCACGCACGCGATGGTGCTGATCGTGCTGGCCGCGGTGTGGAAGCAGGTCTCGTACAACTTCCTGTTCTTCCTCGCCGGGCTGCAGAGCATCCCCAAGAGCCTGATCGAGGCCGCCGCCATCGACGGCGCCGGCCCCTGGCGCCGCTTCTGGACCGTGCAATTCCCGCTGCTGACGCCCACGACCTTCTTCCTGCTGGTGATCAACGTCGTCTACGCCTTCTTCGAGACCTTCGCGATCGTCGACGCCGCCACCCACGGCGGCCCCGGCAAGGACACCGCGATCCTCGTCTACAAGGTCTACTACGACGGCTTCAAGGCGCTGGACCTCGGCGGCTCGGCGGCGCAGAGCGTGGTGCTGATGGTCATCGTCATCGCGTTGACGGTGATCCAGTTCCGTTACGTCGAGAAACGCGTGAATTACTGAGGATGCCTGGTTACCGTGTCATTTCAACTTCGACTCCATGTACGATGCATCGGCGTCCAATCCTGACGCCAATTCATCGAACGAAAGAGGAGCACATCGAGATGGGAGCATCAAGAATTCTGGGCAAATGCATTGCCGCAATTGCCATCGGCGCGGCGACGCTCGCGCCTAATTTCGCCCACGCATTGAATGGCCGCGTCTATCAGAGTTCGCTGAGCGGCGGAAACTACACGCCGTTCGCATCGGTCGGAACCGCCACGGCTTTCGGCCCCGCGGCGGCATTGAATACTGCGTCGGGGCAGCGCAGTCTCGTCAACAACGCGCAGTCGGCCTATCTTCAACTCCAGACCCTGCTGAATGACGAGCTGATGAAGGCCGCGCGGTCCGCTGCCAGCGGTGTATCACCGGGCTCGGCGACCGTTCAAATGGGCGTGGCCTCGGGCATCCTGAGCGGGACGATGGCCATCGATGTCGCCGGGTCCGTTTATTCAGGAGATGTGACGGTTTCGATTTCGGGCCTGCGTTATGTCACGTCGCTGGCCATGCATTACAAGTTGGGAGCATGGCTGGACGCGGATTGCGGCGTCAGTGTCGTGCTGGACAACATTCGGGTGGTCAGTTCCTTCAATCCGATCACTTACGCAGCGACCAGCCCCGCTTCGGTCTGGTATGACATGTCCCATAGCGAGAGTTGCGACAGCAATTTCTGGTGGTTTCCGGGCGTCTATTCGCTGATCGACAACGAACTGAAGAGGAAAATCGGTGAAAGCCTTCAGCCCGCCATTGCCGCGGGGCAAAGCTGGTACTTCGGTCGGATCGTGAATGCCAACCCGAGTCTCGCGCTGTTCTCGATGCTGGGTGCCGTGACCCCTGGAACGTACGTTCTCCCCGGCTACGGGGATGTCGGGTCGTCCATAATCAACACCGTCACGACCACGCCCGCCCTCTTCTACCAGAAGACGCTGAGGGTGTCCGTTCCGCAGCCGGCCTCCTTCTTCGTGCCGACCCTGTGGAACAACAATCCGGGCCCGAGCCAACGCACCGGGACGGCCATTCGGGTCGACTTCTGTGATGTGGTCTGCTCGACGCCGCCGGCGAGTTCACAACCTGCCTTCGGCGTCAAGTTGACCCAGTACTTCAGCTGGACTCTCATCGAGGGCGAGGAGTAGCCTGCTTGTCGAGCACCGGATCGTCAGGAGCGACCCGGTGCTCATCGAGCGCCCGGGCAGGCACACTCCAGGCCTGACCCTTTTCAGCGCTTCGAACTGCATGGTCGAGAACCGCCCCATCGCCAATCTCCTGTCGCACGTTGTGCTGGTGCTGGGCGTCCTGATCGTCGCCTTCCCGGTCTACATCACCTTCATCGCCAGCACGCAGACGGCCGAGCAGATCGTGCAGAACGTGCCGATGTCGCTGCTGCCGGGCAGCAACCTCGTGGCCAGCTACAAGCTCGCGCTGCTGGGCGGCACGACGGAATACGGCAGCAAGATCCCGCCGGTCGGGCCGATGCTCTTCGTCAGCCTGGTGATGGCGCTGGCCATCGCCCTGGGCAAGATCGCGATCAGCCTGCTGTCGGCCTTCGCGATCGTCTACTTCCGCTTCCCGCTGCGCAACGCGGTGTTCTGGTCGATCTTCGTCACGCTGATGCTGCCGGTGGAGGTGCGCATCGGGCCCACCTATGAGGTGGTCTCCAACCTCGGCATGCTCAACACCTATGCCGGCCTCACGGTGCCGCTGATCGCCAGCGCCACCGCCACCTTCCTGTTCCGCCAGTTCTTTCTCACCGTGCCCGACGAGCTGGTGGAGGCCGCGCGCATCGATGGCGCCGGCGCGCTGCGCTTCTTCAAGGACGTGCTGCTGCCGCTGTCCTCGACCTCGATCGCCGCGCTCTTCGTCATCCAGTTCATCTACGGCTGGAACCAGTACCTCTGGCCGCTGCTGGTGACCACCAGCGAGAACATGTACCCGGTGGTGATGGGCATCAAGAGCATGATCAGCGGCGGCGACGCGGCCACCGAATGGAACGCGGTGATGGCCACCGCCATCCTGGCGATGCTGCCGCCGGCGGCGGTGGTCATCCTGATGCAGAAGTGGTTCGTCAAGGGCCTGGTGGACACAGAAAAGTAGAAGACCGAATGGGCGCCATCGCACTCCGACAAGTCGAGAAGGCCTACGGCAGCGGGCCGAAGGCGGTGAAGGTGATCCACGGCGTGAACGCCGAGATCGCCGACGGCGAGTTCATCGTCATCGTGGGGCCGAGCGGCTGCGGCAAGAGCACGCTGCTGCGCATGGTCGCTGGCCTGGAGGAGATCACCGGCGGCGAGATCCACATCGGCGGCCGCGTGGTCAACCGCCTGGAGCCTGCCGAGCGCGACATCGCGATGGTCTTCCAGAACTACGCGCTGTACCCGCACATGAGCGTGTACGACAACATGGCCTACGGGCTGAAGATCGCCAAGGTGGCCAAGGCCGAGATCGACGTGCGCGTCAACAAGGCCGCGAAGATCCTCGAGCTGGGCCACCTGCTGGACCGCAAGCCGCGCCAGCTCTCCGGCGGCCAGCGCCAGCGCGTGGCGATGGGCCGCGCGATCGTGCGCCAGCCGCAGGTCTTCCTCTTCGACGAGCCGCTGTCCAACCTCGATGCCAAGCTGCGCGCCGCCACGCGGCTGGAGATCCAGAAGCTGCACGCCGAGCTGGGCGTGACCTCGCTGTTCGTCACGCACGACCAGGTCGAGGCGATGACGCTGGCGCAGCGCATGATCGTGATGAACGCCGGGCGCATCGAGCAGATCGGCACGCCCGAGCAGGTCTACGGCAAGCCGGCCACCACCTTCGTCGCCGGCTTCATCGGCAGCCCGCCGATGAACCTGCTGGCCGGCCAGGCCGAGGGCTCGCGCTTCACCGTCGGCGGCGAGGTGCTCGCGCTGCCGGCCGCGGCGCCGCGCAACGGGCCGCTGACGCTGGGCCTGCGGCCGGAGCACGCGGCGGTGTCGGGGCAAGGCGGCTGGCCGCTGCACGTCGAGATGGTGGAGATGCTGGGGGCCGAGCGGCTGGTCTACGGCCGGCTGGGCGACGCGGCTTTCACGCTGCGGCTGGACGCCACGCTGCCCCCGCCGCGCGGCGGGCAGACGGTGCCGCTGGCGGTGCCGGCCGAACACCTGCACTGGTTCGACAGCGGCAGCGGGCAACGCGTCGAGTGATGTCGGGCGACTGGCCGCTGCCCTTGTGGATCGCGCACCGCGGCGCGGGGCGGCTCGCGCCGGAGAACACGCTGGCGGCCTTCCGCGCCGGCGCCGCGATGGGCTACCGGGCCTTCGAGTGCGACGTGAAGCTGAGCGCCGACGGGTTGCCCTTCCTGCTGCACGACGACACGCTCGAGCGCACGACCTCCGAGCGTGGCCTTGCCGGCGCGCGGCCCTGGGCCGAGCTTTCGCGCATCGACGCGGGCGCCTGGCACTCGCGCGCCTACGCCGGCGAGCCGATCCCGAGCCTGGAGGCCATCGTGCGCTACGTGCAGCGCAACGGCTTCGCGCTCAACCTCGAGATCAAGCCCACGCCGGGGCTCGAAGCCGCCACGGGCGCGGCCGTCGGCGAAGCCTGCAGGCAGCTGTGGGCAGACGTGGATGCATCTTCTTCACCGCTGCTGCTGAGTTCGTTCCGGCCCGAGGCGCTGCAGGCCGCGCGCGGCACGGCGCCCGGGATCCCGCGCGCGCTGCTGCTGGACACGCTGTGGGACGGCTGGCTCGACGTCGCACGAACCCTGGCCTGCGTGGCCGTGGTGACGAACCACCGCGTGATGGACGCGGCGCTGATGGCGCAGCTTCGCGGCGCCGGGCTGCGCGGCCTTTGCTACACGGTGAACGACCCGGCCGAGGCACGCCGGCTCGTCGCGCTGGACATCGCCGGCATCATCACCGACGCCGTCGACCGCTTCTCGCCGGGCGCAGGCGCCGTCCTGGACTGAGAGGCCGGGAGCGCCACGCGGAACGAAAAAAGGGCGCCCGCCGGGCGCCCTTTTCATTGCGACCGGGCTTGCAGCCCGGTCAGCCCCTCATCAGGGCGTGCACTGGTAGACCTGGAAGTCGTCGACGTACCAGCCGAAGCTGCCGCCGCAACCGTCGTTGCCCAGTTCGAAGCGCAGCTTGATCTTGTCGCCCGGCTTCGCGTACGGCGCCAGGTTGATGATCGAACGGCCCCACGAACCGCTGACGCTGCCGGCATCGGTGCCGGTGAAGCCGGCCTGGCCGGCCAGCGGGCTGGTGTTGCCGCCGCCCGCCGTGGCCATCGTCGCGTTGTACGGGTTGTAGACGAAGTTGGCCGCGCTGATCAGCGTGTAGGCGCCGCCGTTCACGCTGATCTTCACGTTGCCGCCGTCGAAGCCCGTCTCGGTCGCGACCCAGTGGTCGAACGACATGCGCAGCGTGGAGGCCGTTGCCGGGATCGTGATCTCCGGGCTCTCCATGCGTTGCAGGCCGGTCTGGTTGCCGCCGGTGGCGCAGGTGCCGATGTCCGGATCGGAGGCGAACATCGCGTAGCCCGCGCGGCCATTCGGCAGGTTCTTCACCGGACCCCAGACGCGCGGCGTGAACTCGGGCGCAGCGCCCGTGTAGCTCACGGTCCAGCGCAGGCTGCCCGCGCGGCCGCCGTCGAAGGTGTCGCCGGCGATCTTGCCGAAGTTACCCGAGGCGCACAGCGCCGGCGGGTTCTTGGCCAGCAGCGGCTGGAAGTTGCACTGCGACGGCGGCGTGCGCATCTCGACCGCCAGCATCGCCGCGGCGACCTGCGCGCAATCCGAGCCGTTGATGACCTCGCCCGAGGGCAGGCCGGTCTTCAGGTCGTTCAGGTTGACGCCGGTGAGGTCGCGGCAGGACTGCTCCAGCGCGTCGGCATGGTCGGCGAAGCTGCTCGCCGGGCCCTGGTAGACGCTCTGGGCGCGCCAGTAGATGTGCGCCGCCTTCGTCAGGCCGATGGCCGCGATGTTCCGGCCGTTGTAGGCACCTCCGTCGACCAGCAGCGCATACCCGTGGTTGGGAACGCCGGAGTTGCTGTGCACGCCGCCCTGGTCGGCCGTGCCGCAGGCGTACTGCGGATCGGTGACCTTGCCCGGGTTGCCGTAGCAGGTCGGCGTGTACATGTCGCGCAGCGCGCCGCCCGGCGTGACGTCCTCGCCCATCAGCCAGCGCACCGAGGCGTCGGTGCCGAAGCCGCCACGCGCCACGGTCGCCGTGACCGAGCCCGCGGGCTGGGCCTTGATCGACGTGCCCACGTTCTGCGACAGCATCACGGTGGGGATCGTGTTCGCGGCGCTGCCGCCGGTCATGCCGCTGACGGCGGTGCCGCCCTGGTTGTTGCCGATGATCACGCCGATGGCGCCGGCGTTCTGCGCATTCAGGGCCTTGACAGCGAAGCCGCAGGTGCCGCGGTCGATGAACGCGATCTTGCCGGCGATGGCAGCCGCGTTGACGAACGGCGTCTCGCAGCCGTCGTTCGTCGTGCCGGCGCCGTCGTTCACCACCACCACGTCGGCGGTAACCGAGAACGACTGCGGGCCGAAGTCCGCGGTGCCGGCCGGCTTGATGCCGGCGATCGCGGCCGGCGCGGTGATGTTCACCGTGGGCAGCAGCGCGGTCGACGTGGAGCAGGCGTTGGCCGTGCGGGGGCCGTCCGGCAGATCGGTCATGCGGCCGTTGATGCGGTCGATCGTCTCGCCCCAGATGTCGGAGTAGGACTCGTTGAGCGCACCCGGCTGCCACGCGTAGATCAGGCCGTGCGTGTACTCGGTGTAGGCGTGGCCCCACTCGTGGGCGGTCACGTCGTCGGTCGTGAAGCCGTTGCAGAACGAGATGAAGGTCCCGTTCCACGACGCGTTCGGGCAGGCGTTGCCACGGTTGAAGATGGCGTCCATCGTGGCGCCATGGCCGTCGAAGGAGTCGCGTCCGAAGGCGTTCTGGAAGAAGTCGTAGACCTCCTTCGACGAGGAGATCATGTTGTCGGCTTCGGTCACGCCGGTCGGGAAGGGCTGCCCCTCGATCCAGAACGGATTGGCCGGGTAGTTCGGGCCGCCCGGCACCGTGGAGAAGGCGCCGTCGTAGGCGCGGCGGTTCAGGCCCTCGTGGATGCCGGCGATCTTGTCGATGACCTTGCCGGTGTGCGCGTCGACGTAGACGAAGTCGCGCACGTCGATGCGGTTGCCCACCTCGACCTGCCAGGCCAGGCGGCTCGCGCCTTCCACGCCCTGGGCCAGGCCCTCGCGGTAGACCATCAGCGTGGGCTTGGAGGCCGACAGTGCCGTCTTGGGCGTGAACTTCAGGTCGGCGTTGACACGCGAGGTGGCGACCTTGATGGCCTCCTCGGCGCTGCGCGTCGGCGCGACGTCGACATCGATGTCGGGCACGAAGCTGCCATTGACGGCCACCAGGTTGTGCGCGGCGTCGAAGTGCGACTTCAGCTCGCCGCCGAACACCGGCACGCCGCGGTAGAACTGGCGCTGCGTGAGGTGCGTGCCGCCGTACTTGTCCTTCTGCACGCGGGCAGCGCCGAGTTCCCGGGCCGCGTCGCGCACGCCGAACAGGCTGCCGTAGTCGTTCAGGAACTGCGCCGCGTGGGCTGCCTTGCCGGCGTCGTTGGACGCGCGGGCCGCACGCAGGGCGCCGAGCTTGCCGCCGTGCGGTGCGCGCACGAAGCGCGCCGTGCCGGTGGACTCGCGCATTGACACCTGGGGCGCCACGCCGCTGTCGGACGCCAGGCGCGACATCGCCAGGTCACGCTGGGCCTGCCGGGCGCCCTGATCCTGGGCCTGCGCCTGCGACGCGAGCGCCAGGCCCACGGAGACGGCGATCATCGAGAGACGGAACTTGGTTCGATCCATGAACACTCCTGCTGCGGCCTGCTCGCCGCATCGTTTGTCTTAGAGGACGGTGGGCCGGGGCGCAAGGCCCCGGCGGATCGATCGGGCGATCAGACCGCGCGACGACGGGTCGCGAACAGGCCGGCCGCGGCCAGCGCCACGAGCGCCAGGCTGGCGGGCTCGGGAACGTGGCCGACGGTGATGTTGTCGATGGTGGCGAAGACGCCGTTGGTGAAGCCGCTGAACGTGACCGAGGTGATGCTGCTCTCGGAGACGAAGCCACGGTAGGTGCTCTCCGACGGCGCCGAGAAGGTGGTCGTCGTGCCGTTGCTCAGCGTCAGGGTGATGCTGGTCGGGAACGGCGTGCCATCGGTGTCGGCAGCGAAGAAGTTGCCGCCGAAGGCATTGATGGCGGGGCCGAAGCTCAGCGTGAGGCTGTCGTCGGAGAGGCTCGTGCCCAGCGTGCCGGCGACCGCGAACAGGCCGCCGGTGGCGGACGCGGTGAACGACAGGGCGTTGCCGCTGAAGGTGGTGGTGCCCAGGCCGCCGTCGGCCAGGCTGTTGAAGTCCTGGGTGTAGGAGACAGGGTCCAGCTGGGCCTGGAACGAAGCCGAGGACGTGTAGATCGTCGTCGGTGCCGCCAGGGACGGCAAGGTGAAGGCTGCCAGAGCGACAGCCGGAAGCAGACGGTGGAGGGTCGACATTCAGATTCCTTCGAGACGTTGCATGACGAGACGCCTGCATACAGGCCATCGTGGAACGAGTTTCCCCCGAAGAACTAGGGAGGATCATCCCCGAGTTAAGGGGAGATTTGCCCTGAGCGGCAGCCCGCTCCAGGCGTGAAAAAAGTCCGCCTCAGCGCTCGGACGCGGAGGCCGTCCCGGCGGCAGAAAGCGTGAGCGTGACCACGTAGTCGGCCGGCACGATGGGGCGGCTACCGACGGGGTACGGGTCCAGGCTCAGCAGGCGCAGTTCCTGGCCTAACACCGAAACTGATTGCGCACCGCGCGGCGTGGTGTGCAGCTCGTGCAGCGCACGCGTGCCGCCCCGCGCCTCGGACCACAGGCGCACCGTGGCGTCGCCGGCCCAGACGCACTGCACACCCTTGGGACAGCGCGAGTCGCTGGTGACGGCGTCGAAGCCCACGCGCAGCCGGCCGTCGCGCAGCGCGGCCACCTGCCCCGGCTTGAGCTGGAAGGCGGTGCCGGGCTCCATCGTCACGCTGGGCTGTGTCTCGGCCATGCTGCAGGCGGCGGCGGCCGTCAGGGCCAGGACCATGAGGGCAGCGCGTCGCATCGTCGGTCTCCGTGGGTGCATGGCCAGTATGGCACCACGCTCAAAGCCCGGTGGCACGCGGGACGCGACAGCGCTCAGAGCCCGGTGGCACGCGGGACGCGACCGGGCTCAGAGCCCGGTCGGACGCACCTCGGCCTCCAGGCCCAGCCATTCCGATTCACGCTCCGGTTCGGGCAGTTGGCGCAGCGAGCGGATCAGCGGCAGCCGCCAGGCCACCAGCGCCAGCAGCACCGACACGCTGCCGGCGAACAGCAGCGAGGCGCGCAGCCCCACGTGCTCGCCCAGCCAGCCGCCCAGCAGCGCGCCGGGCGCGGCGGCCAGCAGCGTGAGCCAGCGCATCGTGCTGGTCATGCGGCCCAGCAGCGGCGCAGGCGTCACGGCCTGGCGCAGCGCGAGGAAGTTGATGAAGATGAACACCGCGCCGGTCGAGAAGCAGGTGAGCGTGAAGGCGAAGGCCGCCACGCCCCAGCCGCTGGCCGGCGCCGAGGCCAGCACCAGCCAGCCGCCGCCGCAGATGGCGTAGCCGACGACCAGGCAGGGCCCGGGCCCGATGCGGTGGCTGACGCGCCGGCCGAGCACGCTGCCGGCGATGCTGCCCACGCCCATGCCCACGTAGCACAGGCCCACGGCGTGTTCGCTCAGGCCCAGCGTGCGCGTGGCAAACAGGATCTGCACCGTCACCGCCGCGTGGTGGCACATCTGCCAGACCGCCATCAGCACGCCCAGCGTCAAGAGCACCGGCTGGCCGGCGACGAAGCGCAGGCCCAGGCGCAGCGCCGGCCAGAAGCCGCCCGAGCCCTGCGTCGCGGGCCGCTCGTGCACGTGGAGGCCACGCAGGATGAGCGCCGAGCCGATCAGCAGCGCAGCGTTGACCAGCAGCGCCAGCGGCGCGCCGAAGATCTTGATCAGCCCGCCGGCCAGGCCCGGCCCGAGCACCTCGGCGCCGGAACCGGCGAGCGCGTTCTTCGCATGCGCCTCCACCAGCCGCTCGCGCGCGACCACCTGCGTCAGCACCACCTGCGCCGCGGTGCCGGCCACCGTGTGCACCATGCCCAGCATGAAGCCCACCGCATACAGCCAGCCCATCGTCAGCCAGCCCATCCACCAGGCCAGCGGTACGCTGGCCGCGGCCAGGCCGATGGCGGTCTCGCCCACCACGTAGACCGGCAGCTTGCGCACGCGGTCCAGCCAGACGCCCGAGGGCAGCGAGAAGATCAGGAAGGGCGCCAGCTCCACCGCGGTGAGCAGGCCCATCTGGGTGGGCGAGGCCTTCAGCAGCACCGCCGCGGTCAGCGGCAGCGCCAGCATCATCACCTGGTTGCCGAACGAACTCGTGAGGATCGACGACCACAGCCGCCGATAGGCCGGGTCGCGCAGGAGGTCGTCTTCGGCCAGGCGGGGGATCAGGATCTGTAGTCCGCGTTGATGCTGACGTAGTCGTGCGAGAGGTCGCAGGTCCACACGGTGGCCTCTGCCGGGCCGCGGTGCAGGTGCACGCGGATCGTGATCTCGCTTTGCTTCATCACGCGCTGGCCATCGGCTTCCTGGTAGCCCGGGTGGCGGCCGCCTTCGCGCACCACGTGCACGTCGTCGAGGAAGAGGTCGATGCGCGTCTGGTCCAGGTCGGCGATGCCCGCGTAGCCCACCGCGGCGAGGATGCGGCCGAGGTTGGGGTCGCTCGCGAAGAAGGCCGTCTTCACCAGCGGCGAGTGCGCGATCGCATAGGCCGCCAGGCGGCATTCGTCGGCGTTGCGGCCGCCTTCGATCTTCACGGTGATGAACTTGGTCGCGCCCTCGCCGTCGCGCACGATGGCCTGCGCCAGCTGCTGCGAGACCGCCACGACCGCGTCGCGCAGCGCGCGGCCCTCGGCCGAGTCCAGCGAGGTGATCGGCGCATGCCCGGCGCGGCCGGTGGCCAGCAGCACGAAGCTGTCGTTGGTGGAGGTGTCGCCGTCGATCGTGATGCGGTTGAAGCTCAGGTCGGCCGCCTCCTTCACCAGCGGCTGCAGCAGCCCGGGCGCGAGCACGGCATCGGTGGCGACGAAACCCAGCATCGTGGCCATGTTCGGGCGGATCATCCCGGCGCCCTTGCTGATGCCGGTGACGGTGACGGTCCTGCCGCCGATCTGGACCTGGCGCGACGCGGCCTTGGGCAGCGTGTCGGTGGTCATGATGCCGGCGGCCGCGTCGGCCCAGGCATCGGCCTTCAGCGATTCGATCGCCGCCGGCAGGCCGGCCTCGATGCGCTCGACCGGCAGCGTCTCCATGATCACGCCGGTCGAGAACGGCAGCACCTGCTGCGGCGCCAGCCCAAGGAGCTTGGCCGCCGCGGTGCAGGTGCGGCGCGCCCGCGCCAGCCCATCGGCACCGGTGCCGGCGTTCGCGTTGCCGGTGTTGACGACGATCGCCCGCACGCGGCTCGCACCCTCGCCCGCCAGGTGTTCGCGGCAGACCTGCACCGGCGCGGCGCAGAAGCGGTTCTGCGTGAACACGCCGGCGGCCTGCGTGCCTTCGTCGAGCGCGACGACGACCAGGTCGCGCCGGTTGGCCTTGCGCACGCCCGCCATCGCGGTGCCGATGCGCACGCCGGGCACGGCATGCAGGTCGCGGGGGTCGCAGGCTTGGAGATTGACGGGCATGGCGGTGTGGTTTGCGGTGGGCCGGATCGGGCGCCGGATTGTAGGGACGCCGAAACGACGAAGGGCGCGTCGCCGCGCCCTCGTCCTGCACACCGCCGCCGCGGGCGGGCGGTTTACCAGCCGATGTCCTTCAGCAGCGGCACCGTCAGGTCCTTGGGCGGGACCAGCAGCGTCGTGAGGTCGGCATTGATCGCCGGCTCCATCAGCAGGTTCGGGAACGCGGAGACATCCCAGTGCGAGACCGAGGAGCCGCCGATCAGCGGGTTGGGCGTGTACAGCAGCGGCCGGCCGAGCAGGTCGGCGCCGGCGCGGCGCGTCGGGTCCGAATCGAGGCCGGCGGTCACCGCGCCCGGCGTACCGCGGCTGCCGTACTTCGGCGCGGCGTCGATCGCGGCCTTCAGCGTCGCGCCATCGGCCTGCGATACGCTCACGGTGGTGATCGTGATCGTCGGGTCGGAGCCGCCCAGGCCCGGCGCGGCGCCGGCGGCGTTGTTCGCGATGATCACGCCCGCCGCGCCCGCGTTCTGCGCGTTCTTGGCCTTGATCACGAAGCTGCAGGTGCCGCGGTCGATCACCGCCACCTTGCCGGCGACCGCGGCCGAGAAGTCGGCCGCGTCGCAGCCCAGGTTGGCCACGCGCACGAGCTTGCCCAGCGGCGTGGGCGTCGCCGGCACCGGCGGGCCGAAGGACGCGGTGCCGTAGTCGTACAGCCCGGTGACGCCCGGCACCGGCGTCGTGATCTTCAGCTTGGGCAGGTTGGTCAGCGTCGCTGCGGCGCCGGCCACGGCCTGCGGGCCGATCCACGCCAGCTGCTGCGGGTTGATGGCCGAGGCCTGGCGCTCGGCGTTCGTCATCTGGCGCCAGGTCTTGCCGGTCGTGTTGTCGAACATGAAGCCTTCCCAGATGGCCGGCAGGCCGCCGGTGGCGGCGTAGGCACTGCCGTCGGGAAGGATGTGGAAGCCGGTGCTGGTCTGGCTCAGCACGGAGAAGCCCAGGCCGTGGCCCAGCTCGTGCAGCAGCGTCTCGACGAAGTTCACCTTGCCGGCGGCGTTGCCGTCGATGCCCAGATAGAAGGGCGTGCCGTCCAGGCAGCCGGTGTTGCCGAGGTTGACGTTGAACTGCGTCTTGATGTCGACGTTGCCGTAGCCGCTGCCGTCGTCGGGCACGCCGGCCGAGAGGTTCACGCCGGAGATCTTGTTGGCCAGCGCCTGGTGGTACCAGGTGCCGGGCACGCCGCCGGGGAAGTCGTGCCAGATGTTCCAGGCCGAGGCGCTGCCCAGCGTGGCGCTGGTGGCGGTGCAGGTGAGTGCTTCCCAACCGGCGTTGACGGTGATCGTCACCGTGCTGTCCAGCGCGGCGGACCAGAGGCCGGCGACGTACTGGTAGACGAACAGGCGCTGCGCGCCCAGCGTCGTGCCGGGGTTGCCGCCGACCGGCGCCACCGGCGTCGGGTCGTTGAAGCCGACACCGGCCGGGTCGCGGCTGGTGACGATGATCGTGGCAGCCGCATGCGCGGCGGGAGCCAGCACGGCCGCCGCCAGCAGGCCGGCCGCCAGGCGTGCGGGAACGAAGAGTTGGCGCTTCATCGGTCTCACTCCGTCGGGGCGGTGGCGGGGGCGGGACGCGGCGCGGTGGCGGCGCGGGTGGCGGCATCGGCAGCCTTGCGGCCTTCGACATGCTCGGTGTGCAGCGTGCCGTCGGCCCGGCGCACGACGACGAGGTAGTTCGCGAACTCGTCGGTCAGGCGTGCGCCCTGCGCGCCGCTCGGGTGAACCTTGGGCAGCGGGCGCTGCGGGCTGGCGCGGCGGGCCGTCTTGGCCGAGGACTCGCTCAGCGCCTTCAGCTCGGCGGCGGTGGGCGCGCGCAGCTGGCCGGTCTCGGCGTCGCGCACGACGACCAGGCTGACCTGGGGGTTGACCGCAGCGGGTGCGGGATCGGGCGCCGTCTGGGCCAGCGCGGTGCCGGCCAGGCAGGCCAGGCTCGCCAGCGCCAGCGTGGTGGGCCGGAGGGACTTCTTCATGCGCAGATCTCCTGCAACAGGATCATCACGAATGGCGGCCGGCACGGTGCCCGCCGCCGTCGGAGGGTTCAGGCGCCGCGGCCCTTGCGCCGCCGTGCCGCGGCAGCCACGGCCAGCGCGCCGGCGCCCAGCAGCAGGCCCGAGGCGGGCTCGGGAATGGGCGCGGAGTTGGTGATGAGCACCGAGTCGATGCCGATGTAGTCGGACGTGTCGGCCGGCCCGATGTAGGCGATCGCGAAGCGCGCCGTGGAGCCGGCGCCGCGCGCCGCGAAGTTCACCGTGTACTGCGTCCAGCTGCCGGTCAGCGTGACCGGCGCGCTCAAGGCGCCGCCGGTGAAGTCGCCGGAGACGGCGTTGCTCAGGCCGAAGGTGATGGTGTCGACGAAGCCGGGGTCCACCGCCGAGCGTGCCCAGAACGTGACCGTGCCGGCGAACGCGGTGCTGAACTGCGGCGTGATCAGCCAGCTGCTGATGTTGCCGCCGGGCGCGGCGTTGTTGTAGTTGGCACTGACATACGAGGCCGGCGAGCCCGCCTGGGCCGTGAAGATGCCGGCGTCGCCGCTCGTGAGGTTCGTGCTGCCGGGCGGCGTGCTGGCATTCAGCAGCACCCAGCCGCCGGCGGCGAGGCTGGAGAAGGATTCGAAACCTTCGGACAGCAGCGTGGCCGCCTGCGCGGCGACACCCGCCGACAAGAGCACGGCTGCTGCCGCGGCCTTTCGGAATGCGAGCATGACGGGAACTCCTGCGATGTGCGCTTCGGCGTGGGCCGTTCGAACGTCTGCGGACGGCTTACGCGCGATCGATAACGCGCAATGTCCACGGAGGAGCGCCGGAGTGCAAGAAGGCGGACCCGAGAATCCTGTCGGCAGGGGACTTCTCCCCCGCGATCGGGGGGTGCATGGAATACCGGCGGCGGTGGATGCGTCCACCGCCCCGGCGCCGGCCCTCAGAGGCTGAGAGTTTTTCGGGCGTGCCCGAGCAGCGCGCCAGGAGGCGTCTGATCTAGGCGCAAAGCGCAGCCATAGCTCGAGCTATGGCGAGCATTTGCAACGACGAGCAGGCGACTTCTGGCGTGATGAGCGGGCATGCTCGAAGACTCTCAGCCTCTCAGGCCAGCCGGCCGTGGCAGGCCTTGTACTTTCGGCCGCTGCCGCAGGGGCAGGGGTCGTTGCGGCCGACCTTGGGCACCTGTTCCGACAGATCGGGCGGCGGGCCGGCCTCCTGGGAGACGCTGCCGTCCTCGTTGGGGTGCGTGTAGGTGACGTTGGCCACCTGCCCCGCGCGCGACTCGATCGCCTCGGCCGCCTCGGCCACCTGTTCCTGCGACTGGATGCGCACCGTCATCAGGATGCGCGTGACTTCCATCTTAACCACGTCCAGCAGCTGGCTGAACAGCTCGAAGGCCTCGCGCTTGTACTCCTGCTTCGGGTTCTTCTGCGCGTAGCCGCGCAGGTGGATGCCCTGGCGCAGGTAGTCCAGCGCCGCCAGGTGCTCGCGCCAGTGGCTGTCGATGCTCTGCAGCAGCACCATGCGCATGAAGGGCGTGAACTGCTCGATGCCCACCTGCTCGAGCTTGGCCTTGAACATCGCGTCGGCCGCGGCCACCACCTTCTCGACGATGTCCTCGTCGGTGATGCTGTCGCTCTGGGCCACCGCCTCCTTCAGCGCCACCTCGAGATGCCATTCCTCGCGCAGCGTCTTCTCCAGCGCGTCGAGGTCCCACTGCTCGTCCAGCGTGCCCTCGGGCACGTAGGTGCGCACGACGTCGGTCATCGTGCTCTTGCGCAGGTTGGCGATCTGGTCGTCGAGGTTGGCGGCCTCGAGGATCTCGTTGCGCTGCTGGTAGATGACCTTGCGCTGGTCGTTGCTGACGTCGTCGTACTCGAGCAGCTGCTTGCGGATGTCGAAGTTGCGCGCCTCGACCTTGCGCTGCGCGCTCTCGATGGAGCGGTTGACGATGCCGGCCTCGATGGCCTCGCCCTCGGGCATCTTCAGCCGGTCCATGATCGCGCGCACGCGGTCGCCGGCGAAGATGCGCATCAGCGGGTCGTCCAGGCTGAGGTAGAAGCGGCTCTGGCCCGGGTCGCCCTGGCGGCCGGAGCGGCCGCGCAGCTGGTTGTCGATGCGCCGGCTCTCGTGGCGCTCGGTGGCCACGATGCGCAGGCCGCCGGCGGCCTTCACCTGCTCGTGCAGGCTCTGCCACTCGTCCTTGAGCTTCTGCGCGCGGGTCTGCTTCTCGCTGTCGGGCAGCTCGGGGTCGGCCTCGAGGAACTGGACCTGCTTCTCGACGTTGCCGCCGAGCACGATGTCGGTACCGCGGCCGGCCATGTTGGTGGCGATGGTGATGACGCCCGGCCGGCCGGCCTGGGCGACGATCTCGGCCTCCTTCGCGTGCTGCTTGGCGTTGAGCACCTGGTGCGGCAGCTTGACCTTCTTCAGCAGCTCGCTGACGACCTCGGAGTTCTCGATCGAGGTGGTGCCCACCAGCACCGGCTGGCCGCGCTGGTGGCAGTCGGCGATGTCCTTGACGACGGCGTCGTACTTCTCCTTCGTCGTCTTGTAGATCAGGTCGTTCTCGTCCTTGCGGATCGTCGGCCGGTTCGGCGGGATCACCACCGTCTCCAGCCCGTAGATCTCCTGGAACTCGTAGGCCTCGGTGTCGGCCGTGCCCGTCATGCCGCTGAGCTTGGCGTACATGCGGAAGAAGTTCTGGAACGTGACCGAGGCGAGCGTCTGGTTCTCGCTCTGGATCTGCACGCCTTCCTTGGCCTCCACCGCCTGGTGCAGGCCGTCGCTCCAGCGCCGGCCGGTCATAAGGCGGCCGGTGAACTCGTCGACGATGACCACCTCGCCGTTCTGCACGACGTAGTGCTGGTCGCGGTTGTAGAGCTGGTTGGCCCGCAGCGCCGCGTAGACGTGGTGCATCAGCGCGATGTTGGCCGGGTCGTACAGGCTCGCGCCCGGCGCCAGCAGGCCGGCTTCGGACAGCAGCTGCTCGGCCTTCTCGTGCCCGCTCTCGGTGAGGAAGACCTGGTGCGCCTTCTCGTCGACCGTGAAGTCGCCCGCCTCGATGACGCCCTCGCCGGTGCGCATGTCCTCCTCGCCGATCTGCTTCTTCAGCTTCGGCACGATGGCGTTGACGCGCACGTACAGGTCGGTGTGGTCCTCGGCCTGGCCGCTGATGATCAGCGGCGTGCGGGCCTCGTCGATGAGGATGGAGTCCACCTCGTCGACGATGGCGTAGTTCAGGCCGCGCGCGACGCGGTCGGCCACTTCCAGCACCATGTTGTCGCGCAGGTAGTCGAAGCCGAACTCGTTGTTCGTGCCGTAGGTGACGTCGGCGCCGTAGGCGGCCTGCTTCTCCTCGCGGCCCATGCCCGGCACGTTGACGCCCACCGTCAGGCCGAGGAAGGAATACAGGCGGCCCATCCACTCGGCGTCGCGCCGGGCGAGGTAGTCGTTCACCGTGACCACGTGCACGCCCTTGCCGGCGAGCGCATTCAGGTACACCGGCAGCGTGGCCATCAGCGTCTTGCCCTCGCCGGTGCGCATCTCGGCGATCTTGCCCTGGTGCAGCGCCATGCCGCCGATCAGCTGCACGTCGAAGTGGCGCATCTTCAGCGTGCGCTTGCCGGCCTCGCGCACGGCGGCGAAGGCCTCGGGCAGCAGCTCGTCCAGCGTGCTGCCGGCCGCCAGGCGGGCGCGGAAGTCCCCCGTCTTGCCGCGCAGTTCGTCGTCAGACAGCTTGGCGAACTGCGCCTCCAGCGCGTTGACCTGGTCCACGGTGCGCCGGTAACCCTTCAGCAGGCGGTCGTTCCGGCTGCCGAAGATCTGGGTCAGTATCTTGGGAAACATGGGCGTGGGCTGGAGAGCTTCGTGGAACAGGGGCGGGCGCCGCTGGCGACGGGCGGCACGCGAACAGCGGCATCTGGGGGCGAATCCGCCGCAGGCAAGAAGACCGCCGTCGAACGTGCGCGCGACGCGCCCGCCAAGGGGCATGGCGCCGGCAGACGAAAAGCGTTCGAGTCTAGCACCGGGGTCGCGCCCGGCCGGGGCCGAGACAGCGCAGCACGCCACGCCTGCCGGGCGCACGTGCGCGGACGGCTGCGCGGGAGCGGTCAGCGCCGGCGCGTTCGCGTGGGCGCCTCGGCCCTGGCGCCGGCGGCCGCGCCGGGCCCGGCCAGGAAACGCGCCGGGTTCTGCGGCACGCCTTGCAGCAGCACCTCGAAGTGCAGGTGCGAGCCGGTCGAGCGCCCGGAATTGCCCACCCGCGCCACCAGCTGGCCGCGCTTGACGAGCGCGCCCACGGCCACCTCGATGGCCGAGCAGTGCGCGTAGCGCGTGGCCAGGCCATTGCCGTGGTCGATCTCCAGCACCCGGCCGTACTCCGGATGCCACTCGGCCGCGGTGACCATGCCGCCGGCGGCGGCGTGGATGGCGGTGCCCACCTCGGCCGGGAAGTCCAGGCCCGTGTGCAGCGCCGAGCGGCCGTTGATCGGGTCGGCGCGGAAGCCGAAGCCGGATCCGATCGGCCCGTCCACCGGCGCGGCGCTGGGCACCATCAGCGTCGCCAGGCGGCTTTCCAGCAGGCGCGACTCGATCAGCGTGAACATGTCGGTGTGGAAGTCGGCCACCTCGTCCAGGCCGCTGACCAGCGTTTGCAGCTGCTCCAGGCTCGGGTGGTCCGTCGGCACGAAGGGCCCGCCACGGCCGCCGCCCGGGGCCGCGGCGCCGGAGCCCACGCCGGCCGGCGGCTTCAGCTCCTCCAGCTTCACGCCGGCCAGGCCCTGCACGCGCTCGCCCATCGCCTCGAGCTTCACCAGCTTGGCCTGCATCTCGCCGACCTTCTGCGCCATCGCGTCGAGGTTGTCGCGCATGAAGCGGTCGCGCTGCGCGATCTCGTCGCGCACGATCAGCTTCACCAGCGGGCTCACCACCGGCCAGCCTTCGCGCGCGGCCTTCAGGAACACGAAGTGGTAGATGGTGCCGGACATCAGCATCAGCCCGAAGGCCAGCATCAGCGCCGCCAGCACCAGCTGCCAGCGCTGGAACTGCAGCACGCGCGAACGCGCCATGCTGCCGTGGGTGATGAGCAACTGCATCGCTAGACTTCCCTTCCATGCCCACCTGGACACCACCCGGCCGATCGCTCGCTGCTGCGCTGGGCGACAGCGAAGCGCTCGCCGGCCTGCTGCAGCGCGTGCAGGAGTCGCGCGCACGGCTGGCGGCGGTGGCCGCCCTGCTGCCCCCGGGGCTGCAGGCCGACGTGCGCGCCGGCCCCCTCGACGATACCGCGTGGGTGCTGCTGGCCGGCCATGCCGCCGCCGCGGCCAAGCTGCGCCAGCTGCTGCCGGCGATGGAGGCCACGCTGCTGGAGGCCGGCTTCGCGCCGCGGCCGCTGAAGGTGCGGGTGCGACCGCGGGAATCCTGAACCGCGTGCTCAGCGCGCCCGGGCCTCGGCGTAGACGATCCGCACCAGGCTCGCCATCGAGGCGTCGAAGAACTCGCGGTTGTCGGCATCGTCGCCGGCGAACTCGCGCCGCGCGGCGGCGAGGTCCACCGCCTTGAGCACCTGCTCGACGGGCATGCCGCCGCCGTTGTGGTCCAGCAAGTCGGTCACCTGGCGGCGCACATCGCGCAGCAGCGCGGCCACGCGATCGATGTAGCCGCGGCCGCGCAGCAGCTCGCCATGGCCGGGCACCACCTGCAGCGGGTCCAGCGCCGCCAGCCGCTCCAGCGTGGTGATCCACTCACCCGGGTAGCCGCCGAAGGCATAGGGCACCGGGTGATCGACCAGGTCGCCGGCCACCAGGATGCGCTCGGCCGGCAGCCAGGCGACCACGTCGCCGCCGGTGTTGCCGCGGCCCGGGTGGCTGAGCTCGACGATGCGGCCGCCGAGGTCGATGCGCAGCGTGCCCTCGAAGGTGATGCCGGGCGGCTCGAGCTCGATGCCGCGGAACTCCGCCAGCGCACTCTCCAGCTTCGCGAGCGACACGGCCGCGGCGCGGCGCGCCGCGGCATCGAGCGGCTTGCCCTCGGCGTCCACGCCGGTCTCGGCGCTGCGCCGGAGCGCCTCGCGCTGCGCGCCGAAGGTGGAGTCCGGCGCGACGAAGCGGCGCACGTAGGAGCGCACGCGCAGGTCGATCATGCGCCGCGTCTCCTCGTGCGCGACGACCTGCGCAACGGGCCAGGCCAGCCGGTAGCGCGCGTTGCCGCCGACATGGTCGTTGTGCCAATGCGTGTTGACGACCCAGCGCACCGGCAGCCCGGTCCAGGCGCGGATGCGCGCGATGTCGCCGTCGGCGCTCGACGGCAGGTAGCCGGTGTCGACGACCAGCACCTCGCGCTGCCCGATCACCACCGTCGTGTTGCCGTCGGGGAAGTCCTCGGTCGGGTCCGCGTGGCGGATCGTGTAGACGCCCGGCGCGAGCTCGCGCACCTGCGTCTGGGTCGTGTTGACGCTGTCGGCGCGGGCGGCCGGCAGCAGCATCGCGGCGAGGGCCCAGGCGGCCGCGAGGCGCAGCGGCGCGCGGCGGCTCGGCAGGCGATTGATCATCGGCGGGGCCCTCCCGTCGGCTGCGCTGGTGCCGGCTTTCGGAATCGAACCGAAGACCTTCCGCTTACAAGGCGGGTGCTCTACCAACTGAGCTAAGCCGGCGCGGGGCCGAGATTGTAGGCGGCGCTACTTGATGCGCTTGAGCGCCGGCCGGCCGGCCGGGCCGGCGGGCTCGGGCGGCGTGGGATCGGGTGGCGTCTCGTCGGCCGCGGTGGCTGGCGCCTCGTCGGGCTCGACGCTGGCCAGCCGCAGGCCGCGGGCGGCCGGCTGCGGGGTCTCGGTCGCCGCCGCCGGTGCGACACCGGGCGTGGCGCTGCCCTCGGTGGGCACCGGGAAGGCCATGCCCTGGCCGTTCTCGCGCGCGTAGATCGCCACCACGTGGTCCACCGGCACGCGGATCTCGCGCGAGACGCCGCCGAAGCGCGCCTTGAACTCGATCGCGTCGTTGCCCATCTGCAGGCTCGAGGTGGCCTCGAAGCCGATGTTCAGCACGATCTCGTTGTTCTTCACGTACTCCATCGGCACCTGCACGCGCGGGCCCACGTGCACCGCGATGTACGGCGTGAAGCCGTTGTCGGTGCACCAGTCGTGCAGCGCGCGCAGCAGGTAGGGCCGCGTCGACGTGCCCTGGTTCTCGCTGGGTCCGGCCATGGCTGGATGCTCGCGCCGCCGCGACTACTTGCGCATCACCTTTTCCGAGGGGGTCAGCGCCTCGATGTAGGCCGGGCGCGAGAAGATGCGCTCGGCGTACTTCAGCAGCGGCACCGCGTTCTTGCTCAGGTCGATGCCGTAGTAGTCCAGGCGCCACAGCAGCGGCGCGATGGCCACGTCGAGCATGCTGAAGTCGTCGCCCAGCATGTACTTGTTCTTCAGGAAGATGGGCGCCAGCTGCGTGAGCCGGTCGCGGATCTGGTCGCGCGCCTTCTCCAGCTGCTTCTCGGTGGCCTTCACGCCGCGCCCTTCGAGCAGGTTCACGTTCGAGAACAGCTCCTTCTCGAAGTTGAACAGGAACAGCCGCACGCGGGCGCGCGCCACCGGGTCGCCCGGCATCAGCTGCGGGTGCGGGAAGCGCTCGTCGATGTACTCGTTGATGATGTGCGACTCGTACAGGATGAGGTCGCGCTCCACCAGGATGGGCACCTCGTTGTACGGGTTCATCAGCGCGATGTCTTCCGGCTTGGCGAAGATGTCGACGTCGCGGATCTCGAAATCCATGCCCTTCTCGAACAGCACGAAGCGGCAGCGGTGCGAGTAGGGGCAGGTGGTTCCGGAGTACAGCACCATCATGGGGTGGGGCCTTTCTTCAACACTTCTTCAAAAAACGAACGCAGTGGCGGCTCGGGATGCTCACCCGGCGCCACTGCGCATCAGACGCGGCCGCTCGTGATCCGGCCCGGCGTCGAATCTACTACTTGATGTCCTTCCAGAACGCCGCGTTCAGGCGCCAGGCGATGACCGTGAAGACGGCCAGGAACAGCAGCACCCACACGCCGATGCGCACGCGCAGGCCCTGCATCGGCTCGGCCATCCAGGCCAGGTAGGCGACCAGGTCGGCGACCGAATTGTTGTACTCCGCCTGGCTCAGCGTGCCGGCCGTCAGCGGCTCGAAGCGCTTGAAGACATGCGCCGTCTTCTTCGGGTCGTGGGGATCCTTCTCCTCCTCGAACACCGCCTTCTGCTGGCCCTGCAGTTCCCACAGCACGTTGGGCATGCCGACGTTGGGGAACACCGTGTTGTTCCAGCCCGTGGGCCGCGTGTCGTCGCGGTAGTAGCTGCGCAGGTAGGTGTAGATGTAGTCGGCGCCGGAGCCCTTGGAGCCGTCGGCGCGCGAGCGGGCCACGAGCGTGAGGTCGGGCGGCACGGCGCCGAACCACTCCTTGGCTTCCTTCGGATCGAGGCCGGTCTTCATCACCTCGCCGACCTTGACGCCGGTGAAGATCAGGTTGTCCTTGATCTGCTCGTCCGTGAGGCCGATGTCGCGCAGCCGGTTGTAGCGCATGAACGCCGCCTGGTGGCAGTTCAGGCAGTAGTTGCTGAACAGCTTGGCGCCGCGCTGCAGCGCGGCCAGGTCGGTCAGGCGCTGGGTGGGGAACTTGTCCCAGGCCGGCCCCTCGGTGTTGGCCTGCGCCGCACCGGCCAGCGCCAGCGCGGCCAGCAGCGAGAGGATGAGCTTCTTCATCGTCTTGGTCATGGTCAGTGGGCGTGGAACACGACCCGGTCGGGCACGGGCTTGAACTCGCCGATGCGGCTCCACCAGGGCATCAGCACGAAGAAGCCGAAGTAGAACAGCGTGCCCACCTGCGACACCAGCGTGCCGACGGGCGTCGGCGGCTGGATGCCCAGGTAGCCCAGCACGAAGAAGTTGATCACGAAGAGGGTGTAGAGCCAGAAGTTCCAGCGCGGACGGTAGCGGATGCTCCTGACGGGGCTGCGGTCCAGCCAGGGCAGCACGAAGAGGATCAGCACCGCCACGCCCATCACCACCACGCCCCAGAACTTGGCGTCGAAGGTCTTCAGCAGCACGGCCACGACCACCGCCGCCCCCAGCGGCACGAACTTCCAGATGCCCTTCAGGCCCGCGCCCAGGAAGCCGGCGACACCACCCAGGCCGATGATGACCACCAGCACCGTGACCATGTCGTCGGTGACCGCGCGCAGCATCGAATAGAAGGGCGTGAAGTACCAGACCGGCGCGATGTGCGGCGGCGTCTTCAGCGGGTCGGCCGGGATGAAGTTGTTGTACTCGAGGAAGTAGCCGCCGCCTTCGGGGGCGAAGAACACCACGAAGGTGTAGATCATCAGGAACACGCCCACGCCCATGATGTCGTGGACCGTGTAGTACGGGTGGAAGGGGATGCCGTCCAGCGGCAGCCCGGTCTCCGGGTTCTTCTTCGCCTTGATCTCGACGCCGTCGGGGTTGTTGCTGCCCACGTCGTGCAGCGCCAGCAGGTGCGCCACGACCAGGCCGATCAGCACCAGCGGCACCGCGATGACGTGGAAGCTGAAGAAGCGGTTCAGCGTGGCGTCGCCGACGACGTAGTCGCCGCGGATGAGGATGGACAGGTCCGGGCCGACGAAGGGGATCGCCGAGAACAGGTTGATGATGACCTGCGCGCCCCAGTAAGACATCTGGCCCCAGGGCAGCAGGTAGCCCATGAAGGCCTCGGCCATCAGGCACAGGAAGATCGCGCAGCCGAAGACCCACACCAGCTCGCGCGGCTTCTTGTAGCTGCCGTAGATCAGGCCGCGGAACATGTGCATGTACACGCAGATGAAGAAGGCGCTGGCGCCGGTGGAGTGCATGTAGCGCACGAGCCAGCCCCAGGGCACGTCGCGCATGATGTACTCGACCGACTCGAAGGCCTTGGCCGCGTCCGGCTTGAAGTGCATCACCAGGAAGATGCCGGTGACGATCTGCAGCACCAGCACCAGGATCGCCAGCGAGCCGAAGAAGTACAGCCAGTTGAAGTTCTTCGGAGCGTAGTACTCCGACATGTGCTTCTTGTATTCGCTGAACGCGGTCGGGAACCGGTTCTCGAACCAGACGGTGACCTTCTGGGTCACCGGCGCGCCGGCTGGCGCTTCGTGGAAATCAGCCATGGGCAGGACCTCGGGCGGGGATTGCAGCGGGGGTGCCTGGGCTCAGGCCTTCTTGTCTTCGCCGATGAGCAGCATCGTGTCCGACAGGAACATGTGCGGCGGCACCTCGAGGTTGTCCGGCGCCGGCTTGTTCTTGAAGACGCGGCCGGCGAGGTCGAAGGTGGAGCCGTGGCAGGGGCACAGGAAGCCGCCTTGCCAGTCGTCGGGCAGCGAGGGCTGCGGCCCGGGGGTGAACTTGTCCGACGGCGAGCAGCCCAGGTGCGAGCAGATGCCCACCGCGACGAAGAGCTCCGGCTTGCGCGAGCGGCCTTCGTTGCGGGCGTATTCCGGCGTCAGCTCGTCGGGCTTGCGCTTGGAATTCGGGTCGGCCAGCTGCGCATCGTTCTTCGGCAGCGCGGCGACCTGCTCGGGCGTGCGGCGGATGATCCACACGGGCTTGCCGCGCCACTCGACCACCATCTTCTCGCCCGGTTTGAGCGCGCTGATGTCGGCCTGCACGGGAGCGCCGGCGGCGCGCGCCCGTTCGGACGGCGCGAAGGTGCTGACGAAAGGCACGGCGGCCGCCACGCCCCCGACCGCGCCGGCACCGGCGGTGATGGCGATCCAGGTGCGCCGGCTGTTGTCCACGGCATCACTGCTCATGAAGATCCTCGGTGTCAGGCAAGTCGGGTCAAACCACGAATTCTAGCTGAGGCGCCTTCGCCACCCTGACGCCTGGGAACTGCCCAACCCTCCGGCCATTGACGGCCCCGCGACGGGTGACTACCGTCCCGCTCGCCGGTTCGCGGAGGGTCACGGCCGGCGTGGACCACGACAAAGCCAGGAGAGAACAGATGAGCTTCAGTTCCGAATTCAAGGAATTCGCCCTCAAGGGCAACGTGATGGACCTTGCCGTCGGCGTGATCATCGGCGGCGCCTTCGGCAAGATCGTCGATTCGCTGGTGGGCGACATCATCATGCCCATCGTCGGCAAGATCTTCGGCGGCCTGGATTTCAGCAACTACTTCGTGCAGCTGTCGGGCGCGGCGGCGACCAACCTCGTCGACGCGAAGAAGGCCGGCGCCGTGTTCGCCTACGGCAACTTCATCACCATCGTCATCAACTTCGTCATCCTGGCCTTCATCATCTTCATGATGGTCAAGCAGATGAACCGCATGAAGCGCGAAGCGCCCCCGGCGCCGCCCGCTCCGCCGGCGCCGACGCCCGAGGACGTGCTGCTGCTGCGCGAGATTCGCGACGCGCTGAAGAAGTAAACGAAGTAAGCACCCGCGGCACCGGCCGACGAGGCCGATGCGGTCAAATCGGCAGTGCGGTTGATGCCGCATACTAGGCGGCTCGCCACCGCCTATGAAGCCGAATCCCCTTCACCGCCTGCCCGCGCCGCTCGAGGCGGCCGTGCAGCGCCTGAAGCTGACGGCGCGCGAGGCGGCCGAGCGCACGATCGAAAGCCTGGGCCTGGCGGCGCTGGCCTCCAACAACGCCTACCACCGCGACGGCCTGCTGGGCGCGCAGTTCGAACTGAACCGCAAGTCGGCCGTCTTTGCGCTGACCTTCAACGACGCGCTCGACGAGCGCGTGCTGCGCGAGCTGAGCCCGCGCGCGGCGGCGCCGCAACCGGCCGGCGCCTACGGCCGCGGCCTGGCGGCCGCACCGTCCGCCGCGGCGCCGCGCTCGGCCGGCCCCGCCGCCGGCGGCGGCGTCACCGACTGGGCCTCGCTGAGCCTGGTCGAGGACAAGGAGGTCGAGGCGCAGATCTCGGCCGACCGCTTCGCGATGGAGATCGCGCACGCCTGCGAGTGGGAGCTGCGCGAGCTCGACGGCTACGTCGGCAGCCTGCTGGGCGAAGCCGGCGGCGCGGCGATGGGGCTTTCCGACCGCAACCCGCTGCGGCCGGACCTCGTCGGACACGCGATGATCCGCGGCATCGAGTCGATCTCCGACCGCGCCGAGGTGCGAAAGGTGCTCACGAGCGAGCTCGGCCGCTCGCTGTCGGGCCTGCTGCGGGCGGCCTACGCCGACATCGTCACCGAGCTGCGCAACGCCGGCGTGCAGCCGCAGGGCCTGACCGTGCGCGGGCGGCCTTCGCGCGGCGCGGGCGGGGGCGGCGGCGGCCCCGCGGGCCACGCGGCCGAGGACCCGGGTCATTCGGCGATGGGCCACCTCGGGCGCGGCGGCGATGCGCGCCACAGCCTGTCGGGCATTCCCACCGGCCCGGGCGGGCCCGGTGGCTACGGTGGCCCCGGCGGCTACGGCGGGCCGGGCGGCTTCGGCGCCGGCACGGGCGGCCACGCGCGCGGCGGCTTCGGCAGTTCCACGCGCTCCGGCGTCGGCCGCTCCTTCGGCCATGTCGACCCGGCGCTGATGACGCTGATCCGCCGCCTGACCCACACCGACGGCGGCGCCGACGGCTACGGCGCGCACTACGGCGACGAGACCGCCTACGCCGACGGCGGCGGCATGCCGCTGCCGCCCAACCTGATCCGCGTGCACCGCGAGGAACTGCGCCAGGCCAGCACCGGGGCGCTCGATCACATGGTGATCGACGTCATCGGCTTCATGTTCGACCAGATCCTGGCCGACCCGAAGGTGCCGCCGCAGATGGCGCGCCAGATCGCCCGGCTGCAGCTGCCGGTGCTGCGCGCGGCGCTGGGCGACCCGACCTTCTTCTCCTCGCGCCGGCATCCGGTGCGGCGCTTCATCAACCGCGTCGCCTCGCTGGGCGCAGCCTTCGAGGACTTCAACGACGAGGGCGCCAAGGCCTTCTTCGGCAAGGTCAAGGCGCTGGTGCAGGAGGTCGTCGAGGGCGACTTCGACCAGATCGACGTCTACGAGCAGAAGCTCGCCGCGCTGGAAGCCTTCACCACCGAGCTGGCAGCGCAGGACAAGTCCGAGGCCGGCAGCGCCGCCGCGCTGCTGTCGGAGAAGGAGGACCAGCAGCGACTGCGCCAGCTCTACGCGACGCGGCTGCAGGGCGAGCTGAAGGACCTGTCGGCGCCGCCTTTCCTGCACGAGTTCATCAGCAGGATCTGGAGCCAGGTGCTGCTGCGTGCGGCCGAGCAGACCGGCGCCGACAGCGAGTTCACGCACCGCCTGCGCAACGTCGGCCGCGAGCTCTTCATGAGCGTGCAGGCCAAGACCACGCCGATCCACCGCAAGGCCTTCCTCGCCGAGCTGCCCAAGCTGATGCAGGACCTGACCGAGGGCATGAACCTCATCGGCTGGCCCGAGGAGCAGCGGCGCCGGTTCTTCGGCCAGCTGATGCCGGCGCATGCCGAGGCGCTGAAGAGCCCGCTGGCGCGGCCGCTGGACATCAACCTGATGGCGCGCCAGGTCGACGGCGCGCTGCAGAAGGCCCTGCCCTCGCGCGCCGACCTGAAGACCGCGCCGCACGTGCCGGTGCTGACCGAGGAGGCGATCGTCCCGGTGTTCACGCCGGACGAGGCCCGGCGCATCGGCCTGGTGCAGGAGTCGGCGATCGACTGGGCCGGCAACGTCGACATCGACCTCAGCGACGAGGTCGACCTGCCGCTGGACCTGCCGCCGATCCCCGGCATGCCCACCGTGGCCGCCGAGCCGACCGAGCCCACCGAGGGCCGCGCGCTGGCCGACCACGTGCAGATCGGCTTCGCCTACCGCATGCACATCAACGACGAGTGGAAGAAGGTGCGGCTCACCCACGTGAGCCCGGGCCGCAGCTTCTTCATCTTCACGCACGGCTCCAAGCAGCGCAAGACGGTCTCGCTGACGCTGCGCATGCTGCAGCGCCTGTGCGAGACCGGCCGCTTCAAGGCCTACGAGAGCGCCTATCTCGTGGAGCGCGCCACCGCGCGCGCGCGGCGGCAGCTGGCCGGCCTGCAGGCCGCCGGCGGCGGCCACGCTCAGGCCACTCGGTCCTGACGCACCATGCGCCGCGCGGTGCGCGCAGCGGCCACGAGGCTGGATGGATCGGCCACGCCCTGCCCCGCGATGTCGAACGCGGTGCCGTGGTCCGGGCTCGTGCGCACGAAGGGCAGGCCGAGCGTCACGTTGACGCCCTGCTCGACGCCCAGGTACTTCACCGGGATCAGCCCGTGGTCGTGCGTCATCGCCACGACGAGGTCGAAGGCCCCGCGGCGGGCGCGCATGAACACGGTGTCGGGCGGGAACGGGCCCTGCGCGTCGATGCCCTCGGCGCGCGCCGCCTGCACCGCCGGGCCGATGAAGCGCAGCTCCTCGTCGCCGAAGAGGCCGCCTTCGCCGGCGTGCGGGTTCAGCCCCGCGACGGCGATGCGCGGCGAAGGCTGGCACCACAGCGCCGCGCTGCGGTGCGCGATGCGCAGCGTCGACAGCACGGCCTCGAAGTCGAGCAGCTCGATGGCGCGGCGCAGCGAGACGTGGATCGTCGCCAGCACCACGCGCAGCTCCTCGTTGGCCAGCATCATGCGCACCGGCGGCGGTGGCTCGCCCGGCGCGGCGGCCAGCGCCTGCAGCATCTCGGTGTGGCCGGGGAAGCCGATGCCGGCGGCGGCGAGCGCTTCCTTGTGGATCGGCGCGGTGACGATGGCGCCGCCCTCGCCCGCCGACACGAGGCGCACCGCGTGCTCGATGCAGCGCGCCGCGGCCGCGCCGTTGCGGGCGTCGACGACGCCCAGCGGCAGTGTCTGCAAGCCCGCGAGCAGCCCCGGCGGCACGAGCACCGGCAGGCAGCCGGGTGGCACGGCTGCGAGATCGGCGGGGCTCTCGACCACCGCCGCCATCGCCGCGCCGGCGCGGCGCAGCACCTGCGGGCAGCCGATCACCAGCGCATCGGCCAGCTCGCCCGCCGCGAAGGCCTTCACGACGATCTCCGGCCCGATGCCGGCTGCGTCGCCCATCGTCACGAGCAAAGGCTTCATGCCGGGTTCGGAATCTCGATGAACTCGTGCGCCAGCCCGAACTGCGCCGCGACATGCGCCGCCACGGCCGGCGCGCCGAAACGCTCGGTCGCGTGGTGGCCGCAGGCCAGGAAGGCCACACCCGTTTCGCGCGACAGGTGCGCCTGCGGCTCGGAGATCTCGCCGGTGACGAAGGCATCCGCGCCGGCGGCGATCGCGGCCTCGAAGTAGCCCTGCGCGCCGCCGGTGCACCAGGCCACGCGGTGCAGCTGGCGGCCGTCGCCCGGCAGCAGCAGCGGCTCGCGCTCCAGGTGCTCCTCGATCAGCTGCGCCAGCGTGCCCACACGCATCGAGGCCGGGCCGATGAAGCCCAGCTGCTGCTCGCCAAAGCGCGCATCGGCCTTCAGGCCCAGCTTGTGGCCGAACTGCGCGTTGTTGCCGAGTTCGGGGTGCGCGTCCAGCGGCAGGTGGTAGGCGAAGAGGTTGATGCCGTGGCTCATCAGCCGGCGCACGCGCGCGGCCAGCCAGCCGGTGAGGCGGCCATCCTGGCCGCGCCAGAACAGGCCGTGGTGCACGAGCAGCGTGTCGGCGCCGGCGGCGATGGCCGCGTCGATGAAAGCCAGGCTCGCGGTGACCCCGGAGGCGATGCGGCGCACCTCGCGCACGCCCTCGACCTGCAGACCGTTCGGCCCATAATCCTTGAACAAGGCCGGCTGCAGCAGCGAGTCCAGAGACGTTTCGATGTCGGAACGATCGGCCATATCTGTCGATTGTGGTGCACGCGATGTGGCGCAGAACCTGGCTGGTCTTCTCCCAGGCCGTGACGGTGGCGGTGGCGGCGCTGTTCGTCGTGCTGACGCTCAAGCCCGAGTGGCTGCCGCGCGGCGGCGCCACCGGCGTGCTGCCGGCGCCCACGCTGGTGCAGATCCAGCACGAGCCCGCGGCAGCGGAACCCTCGGCCAGCGGCGCTTCGGCCTCGTTCGGCGGCTTCGCCTACGCCGCGCGGCGCGCGGCGCCGGCGGTGGTGAGCATCACCGCCACGAAGATGGCCAAGCGCGGCCCGCATGCCGACGACCCACGCTTCCGCTTCTTCTTCGGCGACGGCAACCAGCAGCAGGTGGGCCTGGGTTCGGGCGTGATCGTCGCGCCCGAGGGTTACCTGCTCACCAACCACCACGTCGTGGAGGACGCCACCGAGATCGAGGTCCAGCTGGCCGACGGCCGCAGCACGCGCGCCCGCGTCGTGGGCAGCGACGTCGAGACCGACATCGCGCTCTTGAAGATCGACCTCGAGCGCCTGCCCGCGATCAGCTTCGGCGACGTGCGCGCGCTGCAGGTGGGCGACGCGGTGCTGGCCATCGGCAACCCCTTCAACGTCGGCCAGACCGTCACCAGCGGCATCGTCAGTGCACTGGACCGCAAGCAGCAGGGCTCCTCGCCGTTCCAGAACTTCATCCAGACCGATGCGGCCATCAACCCGGGCAACTCGGGCGGTGCGCTGGTCGATGCCAGCGGCGCGCTGGTGGGCATCAACACGGCAATCTTCAGCCGCAGCGGCGGCAGCATGGGCATCGGCTTCGCGGTGCCGGTGGACACGGCCCGCGACGTGATGGAGTCGCTGATCCGCGGCGGCAGCGTGCGCCGCGGCTGGATCGGCGTCGAGCCGCGCGACTTGACGCCGGAACTTGCCGAGAGCCTCAACCTGCCGGTCAAGAGCGGCGTCCTGATCGCCGGCGTGCTGCAGAGCGGCCCGGCCGCCAAGGGCGGCGTGATGCCGGGCGACGTGGTGACGAAGGTCGCCGGCCGCACGGTGGCCAACACGGCCGATCTCTTCGCCGCCGTCGCCGGGCTTCAGCCGGGCCAGCCGGCCGCGCTGGCGGTGCAGCGTGGCGCGAAGGCTATGGAGCTGCAGGTGCAGGTGGGCGAGCGGCCGAAGGCCGGGCCGGTGGCGCCGGCGCCGCGCTGAGGCCTGGCTACAGCCACAGCGCGATGCGCTCCAGCAGCAGCACCGCGAAGAAGCCCAGGCCGGCGATCACCGCCCACTTGATGGTGAGGATGCCCCTGCGGCGCCAGGCCACGCGGCCGGTGGCCACGTAGACCGCGAAGTTCAGCAGGCCCGCCACCAGCAGCAGGCCGAACACGAGGCGAAAGACCAGCATGCCCTGCCCTCCTTGGCCGGCTCACCAGGCCGGCGCGAGTTCGGCGAAGCCGCGCGGCGCGTCGGCCTCGATCTCGTAGCTGACGAGTTCGTACGCGGACTCGTCGGCCAGCAGCCGGCGCAGCAGCTTGTTGTTCAGCGCGTGGCCGCTCTTGTAGGCCACGTAGCTGGCCAGCAGCGGGTGGCCGGCGATGTGCAGGTCGCCGATCGCGTCGAGGATCTTGTGCTTCACGAACTCGTCGTCGTAGCGCAGGCCCTCGCTGTTGAGCACGCGGTAGTCGTCGACGACGATCACATTGTCCATGCTGCCGCCCAGGCCCAGGCCGCGCGTGCGCATCATCTCCACGTCCTTCGTGAAGCCGAAGGTGCGCGCGCGGGCGATGTCGCGCTTGTACTGGCCGCTGCCCATGTCGAATTCGACGCGCCGGCCGGTGGCGTCCACCGCCGGGTGGTTGAACTCGATCTCGAAGCTGAGCTTGTAGCCGTGGAAGGGCTCCAGGCGCGCCCACTTCAGCGCCGGGCCTTCGCCTTCGCGGATCTCCACCGTCTTGAGCACCCGAAGGAAGCGCTTGGGCGCGTTCTGCAACTCGATGCCCGCGCTCTGCAGCAGGAACACGAAGCTGGCCGCGCTGCCGTCGAGGATGGGCACCTCCTCGGCAGTGATCTCGACGATGAGGTTGTCCAGGCCCAGCCCGGCGCAGGCCGACATCAGGTGCTCGATGGTCTGCACCTTCGGCGCGCCGGGGTCGCCGCCGGGGCTGATGGTGCTGGCCATGCGCGTGTCGGAAACGGTGAGCGCGTTGACGGGGATGTCCACCGGCTCGGGCAGGTCGGTGCGGCGGAAGAGGATGCCGAAGTCCGGCGGCGCGGGGCGCAGCGTGAGTTCGACCTTCTGGCCGCTGTGCACGCCCACGCCCACGGCGCGCGTGATCGACTTCAGCGTGCGTTGGCGGATCATGCAGGGATTGTCCCGCAAGCCTAGGTGCCGCGGGGCGATGCGGTCTCCCCGGCCTGCGCCAGCAGCCAGGCCACCAGCGCCTGCACCGCGGGCCGGCGTGCGGCGGCGGGGTCGACGATCAGCGTGAAGCCATGCGCCGAGGCCTTGCTGCTCTTGAAGGGCACCACGAGCGCGCGACGCTTCAGCAGCGCGTCCACCAGCGGCCGGCGGCCCAGCACCACGCCCTGCCCCTGGACCGCGGCGGCCACGGCAGCGTCGTAGTTCGTGAAGCTCAGCATCGCCGCCGGCTCGACCTCGGGCGCACCCACCGAGCGCAGCCAGGTCTGCCACTCCAGCGGCATGCCCTTGTGCGGCATCGCGTCCAGCTGCAGCAGCGTGTGGTGGCGCAGGTCGGCGGGCGACTTCAGCGGCGGCCGGCCCGGCTTCAGCAGCGAAGGCGCGCACATCGCCTGCACCGCCTCGCCGAAGAGCTTCACGCCCGGCGCGCCGTCCAGCGGCAGGTAGCGGATCGCGAGGTCGAAGCCTTCGCCGGACAGCGAACGGGGCTGGTAGCTCGCGTCGATGCGCACGTCCACGCCCGGCTGCGCGGCGACGAAGTGGTGCAGGCGCGGGATCAGCCACAGCGAGGCGAGCCCCGGCGTGGTGGTGAGCGAGACCACCTCGCGCCGGCTCGGCGCGCGGATCGCGCCCACGGCGTCGCGCACCGCGCCGATGGCCAGCGTCACCGCGGCGGCCAGGCGCCGGCCCTCGTCGGTGAGCTCCAGCGCGCGGTGGCGGCGGCGGAAGAGGGGCACGCCGAGTTCCTCCTCCAGCGCCGCCACCTGCCGGCTCACCGCCGACTGCGTGAGGAAGCGCTCGGCCGCCGCCTTCGTGAACGAGAGGTGGCGCGCGGCGGCGTCGAAGACCGCCAGGCGGTCGAGTGCCGGCAGGCGCTGGGGGTCGCTGTTTGCCATGCGTCCAGGGAATGCAAGACCTTCGGAATGATCGTTTGAACGGCAGGCGTTCCGCAAGGAATATCCCGCTCCACCTGCATGCATTCGGAGAATGCCATGAACGCACCCACCCTGCCCCTGTCGCGGCGCCTCTCGCGCGACGAATGCCTGAGCTTCGCCGGCGCGCCCGCGCTGCGGCTGGCCGCCGAGCGCGGCACGCTGTGGGTGACGCTGGACGGCATCGGCGAGGACTTCGAGATCGGCGCCGGCCAGGCCCGCATCTTCGACGGCCGGCGCACGATCACCGTCGGCACGCTGCGCGGCGAGGCCGAGGTCCGCGCCACGCCGCTGGAGCTGCCCCGCGCCGCCCGCCCGCGCTGGTGGCAGCGATGGCTCGCGATGGGAGCCTCGGCATGAGCGCGGCCGCGAGCGCTGCCAGTGCCGCCAGCCCCGCTGTCAGCGCGCCCTGCACCCGCTGGCGCGAGCGCCCCTACCGCGAGCAGCTGCAGCTGCGCGACGGCCGGCGCGTGCTGCTGCGCCCCGCGCACCACGGCGATGCCGAGGCGATGCAGCGCTTCTTCGCCGAATCGCTGTCGCCGCGCTCTCGGCTGCTGCGTTTCCACGGCGCGGTGAACCGCCTGCCCGAGGCCACGCTGCGCGCGATGACCACGCAGCAGCCCGGCCGCCACGTCGCCCTCGTGGCGCTGGCCGACACCGACGACGGCTTGCGCCGGCTGCTGGCCGAGGCGCGCTACGTCGCCGAGGACGACGGCCGGGCCGAGTTCGCCGTCGCCGTGGCCGACGCCTGGCAGGCCCAGGGCCTGGGCCGCGCGCTGCTCACGCGGCTGGCCGCGCATGCGCGCGCCGAGGGCCTGCACCTGCTGCACGGCAGCGTGGTGCCGGGCAACGAGCCGATGCTGGCGCTGGCCGCGCGCATCGGCGCGACGCTGGCGGGCGACGCGTCGGAACTCTCGGTGCGGGTCGCGCTGTAGCGGGCGCGCCGGGGCGGCCGGCGCGGCTGTGGCCTAATCGCGGGTTCGTCCCCGTTCACCGAAGAAGACCATGGCCCGAAAGATCCGTACCGAAGCCGATGCCCGCGCCACGCCGCAGCCGCCCGCGCCCAAGGGCGTGACGATCACCATCAGCCGCGGCCAGAAGCGCAGCCTGGAACGCGGCGCGCACACGCACCACAAGAAGAACCCGGGCAAGCGTCCCAAGTCGGGCGGCTGACACCCCGCGCCGGGAGGCGCACGCGACCATGATCCGGGTCACCGAGCTGCGGCTGCCGCTGGACCACCCCGAGCCGGCGCTGCGCGAAGCGCTGCTCGCGCGGCTGCAGCTGGCCGGGCCGCAGCTGAAGGCCTTGACCGTCTTTCGCCGCGCCTGGGATGCGCGGCGCAAGAGCGCCATCGTGCTCATCTACACGCTCGATGCCGAACTGGCCGAGGGCGTGGACGAGGCCGCGGTACTCGCGCGCTGCGCCGCCGATCCGCATGTGCGGCCGTCACCGGATACGAGCTACCGCTTCGTCGGCCATGTGCGTGAGCTTCCTGCCGACTACGCCACCGCCGGCCGCCCGCGCCCGCTGGTCATCGGCTTCGGACCCTGCGGCATCTTCGCCGCGCTGGTGCTGGCGCAGATGGGCCTGCGCCCCATCGTGCTGGAGCGCGGCCGCGCCGTGCGCGAGCGCACGAAGGACACCTGGGGCCTGTGGCGCAGGAGCGAGCTGAACCCGGAGTCGAACGTGCAGTTCGGCGAAGGCGGCGCCGGCACCTTCAGCGACGGCAAGCTCTGGAGCCAGATCTCCGACCCGCGCCACCTCACGCGCAAGGTGCTGACCGGGTTCGTGAAGGCGGGCGCGCCGGAAGAGATCCTCTACGTGGCCAAGCCGCACATCGGCACCTTCCGGCTCGTCAGCATGGTCGAGAAGCTGCGCGCCGACATCGAGGCGCTGGGCGGCGAGGTCCGCTTCCGCAGCCACGTCAGCGACCTGCTCGTCGAAGACGGCCGCGTGATGGGCGTGATGCTGGACGACGGCACGCAGATCGCCTCCGACCACGTCGTGCTCGCCCTGGGCCACAGCGCGCGCGACACCTTCGCGATGCTGCAGCGGCGCGGCGTGTTCATGGAGGCCAAGCCCTTCTCGGTGGGCTTCCGCATCGAGCACCCGCAGGGCGTGATCGACCGCGCGCGCTTCGGCCGCTTCGCAGGCCACCCGATCCTCGGCGCGGCCGACTACAAGCTCGTGCACCACGCGAGCAACGGCCGCGGCGTCTACAGCTTCTGCATGTGCCCGGGCGGCACGGTGGTGGCGGCCACCTCCGAGGAGAACCGCGTCGTCACCAACGGCATGAGCCAGTACTCGCGCAACGAGCGCAACGCGAATGCCGGCATCGTGGTGGGCATCTCGCCGCAGGACTACCGGCAGGACGGCAAGGCCGAAGGTCCGGTGAACCCGCTGGACGGCGTGGCCTTCCAGCGCGTCTGGGAAAGCCGCGCCTTCGAGTTGGGCGAAGGCGGCTACCGCGCGCCGGCGCAGCTGATCGGCGACTTCCTCAAGCGCCAGCGCTCGCGCGTGCTGGGCGCGGTCGAGCCCTCGTACAAGCCCGGCGTGACGATGACCGACCTGGCCGACCCCGCGCGCCCGAGCCTGCCGACCTATGCGCTGGACGCCATCCGCGAGGCGCTGCCGGCCTTCGAGCGCCAGATCCCCGGCTTCGGCATGCGCGACGCGGTGTTCACCGGCGTGGAGACGCGCACGTCCTCGCCGCTGCGCATCACGCGCGGCAAGGACTTCCAGAGCCTCAACGTCAAGGGCCTGTACCCGGCCGGCGAAGGTGCGGGTTACGCGGGCGGCATCATGTCCGCGGGTGTCGACGGCATCGAGGTGGCCGAGGCCGTGGGCCGCAGCCTGCTGCGGATCCAGCAGGCGCGACCCTGACGCGCGAGCTTCGCGCGCCGGCGTTCAGTCGTCGTGGCCGTGCCCATGGCCATGGCCATGACCATGGCCTTCCGGCCCGCGGCACGCCCAGCTCGTGGCCTTCTCGACGTCGCCATGGCCCTTGTAGCGAGCCACCTGCGGGTAAGGGCACAGCGGCCGCGTGCGGTCGGCCGACCAGGTCGCGGGCACGTCCGGATTCACGCCACCGGCATTGCCGGCGCCGCGCGCGCCGGCCACGATGGCCTCGGGCGCCTGCCCCTTCTCCACCCAGGCCACCAGCGGCGTGAGGAAATCGGCCTGGTCGGTGGCCGGCCCGCCGGAGCAGTGCCCCATGCCGGGCACGCGGTACAGCCGCGCGAACTGGTCGGCGCGGCCACCGCTCGTGCGATCGACGCCGCGGTACCAGCGCGCGGTGTCGTTGACCGAGAAGATCGGGTCGCTGACGCCGTGGTAGACGAGGATCTTCGCGCCGCGGCGGCGCAGGTCGTTGAGGTCGGTCGCGTCGGGCGGCGTCATGAACTGCAGCGCCGACTCGGTGTAGGTCGCATTCGTCGCATGCAGTTCGGCCAGCGTGGCGTCGATGTCCAGGCCGAGCGAGAAGGCCGGGCCGTTGCTCAGCGCCAGCGTCGACGGCGGCACCTTGAAGATCGTGCCCACGGCGCCGGAGTCCAGCGCCAGCGGCGCGGTGAACTCCCAGAACGGAATGCCGCCGCCACCCAGCCCGCCGTCGAAGGGGAAGGACGCGTAGAAGGGCGTGCCGTCGGGGGTGACGGCGCCGCTGAAGATCGGCGCGATCGCCACCTTCTGCGCCGGTGTCAGGCAGCTGCCGTCGCGCGCACCGGCGCAGGTGGGCACGTCGTGCATGAAGTCGAACTTGTGCTGGCAGGCGCGGGTGTCCTGCACGAGGCCGTCGACCGCACCGTCGAGCGCGTCGCAGCGCGCGAGCACGGCCTTGGCCAGCGTCGTGCGCTCGGCGGCGGTGAAGGCGGTCTCCAGGCCGGCCGGCGTGCTCGGGTCGCCGGTGGCAACCGTGGCATAGCGCTGTGCGCCGAAGATGTTGGCCAGCGCCGCCAGCGGCAAGCGGTAGCCGGGCGCACCGGCGAGGTAGCCGTCGTAGTCGTTCGTGTAGCGCGCGGCGGCCACGAAGGTGTGGCGGCCACCGTTGGAACAGCCGCCGAAGTAGGAGCGGTCGGGCCCGCGGCCGTAGGCGACGGCGATGGCCTGCTTGGCCATCGGCGTGAGCTTGCCGACGGCCTGGTAGCCGTAGTCCAGCCGCGCCTGCGGGTCGATGCCGAAGGCCGGGCCGCCCTGCGCCAGCGTGTGGCCGGCGTCGGAACTCAGCACCGCAAAACCCTGCATCAGCGCGCTGGTGCGGGGCCCGCCGCCGAAGGTGGCGTTGGCGGTGACGACGCTGCCGTCGATGCCGCCATTGCCCTGGTGGAAGAAGCGCCCGTTCCAGGCCTTGGGCAGGCGCATCTCGAACTGGATCGAGTAGGTCTTGCCGTCCACCGGGCTCACGCGCTGGAACATGCGGCCGGTGACGCGGCAATGCTCGGCCACCGGCTGCCCGGCCACCAGCAGCGTGCCGGCGGCGACGGTGCTGCTGCCGGTGATCGTCGTGTTCGCCAGGCCGCCCAGTGCCGCGGCGAGCGACTCGCAGGCCATCGCCAGCGTGCCGGGCTGTGCAGGGCTCAACTGCGGCAGGCCGCCGTGGCCCCAGGCGCCGGAGGCGGCGGCACAGGCCGCCGCCAGGGCCAGCGGCCGGAACAGTCGGGTCGGGGCACCGATGCGGCGCGACGCGGGCTTGGACAACATGCTCGTCTCCTGTCGTTGGTGGTGCGGGCAGGCGCCATCCGCGCGACCGCTGATCGATATCGTACTTATCGATCTCGCCACCGGCCTACGAGCGGAAACCCTGAGCGAACGCAAGAAAGCCATTCAGCGCGATGAGGTAACTTGAGGGGCATGAACTCGCGCAAGACCGCCATTCCCGACGCCGACCGCACGCCCCACGCCCGCCTGGCGGAAGGCCGCGCGCACGCCCTCGTGGGCTACCAGCTCGCCCAGGCCACGCTGGTGACCGACGAGGTCTTCCAGCAGCGCGTGGGCCACACGGCGATGGACCTGCATCGCGTGGAGTACACGATCCTGGCCATCGTCGACGCCAACCCGGGCGTCACCGCGCGCCAGCTCGCGCGGGCGCTGGCGGTCACGCCGCCCAACATCGCGATCTGGCTCGACCGGCTCGACAAGCGCGGCCTCACGCAGCGCGAGCGCAGCACGCGCGACGGCCGCGTGCAGCACGTGCAACTCACTTCGCCGGGCATGACGCTGGTGGCGCGCGCCTCGGCCGCGCTGCTCGAAGGCGAGGCCGCGGCGCTGGCTGGGCTCAGCAGCGCCGAGCGCGCGATGCTGGTGGAGCTGCTGCACAAGGTGGCGCTGGCGCGCCGGACGGGCTGAAGCCCCGGCGTCTCACTCGTGCGGCAGCTCGCTGTCGTGCCACCCGCCCAGCGCCCAGCGCGCCAGCGCCGCCATGCCGGCGAACAGCGCCACGCCGCTGAGCGTGATCAGCAGCAGCGCCGCGAACATGCGCGGGATGTTGAGCTGGTAGCCGGCCTGCTGGATCTCGTAGGCCAGGCCCGAGCTGGTGCCGCCGGTGCCGGCGACGAACTCGGCCACCACGGCGCCGATCAGCGCCAGCCCCGAGCTGATGCGCAGCCCGCCGAAGAAGTAGGGCAGCGCCGAGGGGATGCGCAGCCGCACCAGCGTCTGCCAGCGGGTGGCGTGGTGCAGGCGGAACAGGCTCATCAGCCCCGGGTTCACGCTGCGCAGCCCGAGCGTGGTGTTGGCGATGATGGGGAAGAGGGCCACCAGCGTCGCGCAGATCACGAGCGAGGCTGTCGGATCCTTGACCCAGATGATCACCAGCGGCGCGATGGCGACGATCGGCGTCACCTGCAGCAGCACGGCGTAGGGGAAGAGAGCGGTCTCGATGACGCGGCTCTGCACGAAGGCGAACGCGATGGCGGTGCCCAGCACCGTGGCGCAGCCGAAGGACAGCAGCGTGATCTTCAGCGTGTTGGCCAGCGCGTGCGCCAGCAGGCCGCCGTCTTCCACCAGCACCTGCGCCACGCGCAGCGGCGAGGGCACGAGGAAGGGCGGTATCTCCAGCACGACCACCAGCGCCTGCCACAGTGCGACCAGCACCACGGCCACCACGGCCGGCCAGACGATCCGTGCGCTGCCTTCCTTCATGCGAGCGCCGAATCCGCGTCGCCGCTGGCACGCAGCAGGCTGTCCTGCAGGCGGCGCGCGAGCTGGCTGAAACCGGTGGAGACGCGGAACTCGGGCCGGCGCGGATAAGGCTCGTCGATCACGAGTTCGTCGACGATGCGGCCCGGCCGCGCGGCCATCACGATCACGCGCTGGCTCAGGAACACGGCCTCGTGGATCGAGTGCGTGACGAAGAGAACCGTCAGCCGGCGCGCGGCCCACAGCGCGAGCAGCTCGGCGTCGAGCCGGTTGCGCGTGATCTCGTCCAGCGCGCCGAAGGGCTCGTCCATCAGCAGCAGGCGCGGCTCGGTGACCAGGCCGCGCGCGATCGACACCCGCATCTGCATGCCGCCACTCAGTTCACGCGGCAGGCTCCCGGTGAAGGCCTCGAGGCCGACGAGCTGCAGCGCCTCGGTCACGCGCGAATCGGCCTCGCCGCGCGGCACGCCGGCCAGGTCCAGCGGCAGCCGCACGTTGGCGCGCACGCTGGCCCAGGGCATCAGCGTCGCTTCCTGGAACACGAAGGACAGGCGATCGGCCGCGGCGCGCTCGCCCGCCGAGCGGCCCCACAGCGCCAGCCTGCCGGCGCTGGGCGGCAGCAGCCCGGCCACCATCTTCAGCAGCGTGCTCTTGCCGCAGCCGCTCGGGCCCAGCAGCGTGACGAACTCGCCTTCGCGCACCGCCAGGCTCACCGGCTGCAGCGCGCGCGTGCCGCTCGGGTAGGTCTTCTCGACCGCGTCGATGGCGACGGCAACGCTTTCGCTCATCCGGCGGCCACCGTCGTGCGCCGGTACATCTCGGCCAGGTGCTCGCCGGCGGTGATGGGCGCATAACGCGCCGGCCGCCCGGCGCTGATGCAGCTGGGCAGCGGGACGATCGAGGCCTCGGCGTCGAGGTCGAAGAAGTAGGCGATGGACCAGCGGTCGTGGCCAGAACTGTCGGGCCCCACGTCGCCTTCGGCGCCGGTCCCCCGAGGGGAGTGGTCGTCCTTGGGACGGCCCGGCGGACGACCGCGGTTGATGACGCGGTGCATCGTCGACGGCCAGCGGTCGTTGGTCCAGCGCTGTGTCATGTCGCCGATGTTGACCACCAGCGCGCCTTCGACCGGCGGCATGTCGATCCAGCCCTCCTTCGACAGCACCTGCAGCCCGCCGGCATCGTCCTGCGCCAGCAGCGTCAGCGCGCCCCAGTCGGTGTGCGCGCCGCAGCCGATCTGGCCCTGCGCGGCCACGGCCGGCTGCGGCGGGTAGTGCAGCAGCCGCGTCGTGCAGGTGGGGTGGCGCATGAACGCATCGAAGTGGCCGGCCGGCAGCTCCAGCGCGACCTCGAACAGGCCCATCAGGCGCCGCGCGGTGGCCTCCATCGCCGCGGCGTAGGCTTCGATCGCGGCGCGGAAGCCGGGCACGAGCGCTTCGTCGGGCCACTGGTTCGGGCCGATGGCCTCGACGCCGGTGTAGAAGCTCTCCTTCAGGTCCGGCGGCGTGGCCGGGTCCAGCGCCTGCCAGCCGACGGGATCGAAGCCGCGCTGCAGCGGCCACTGGTCGATGTGCCAGCGGCGCTTGGTCTCTTCCGGCAGCGCAAAGAAGCGGTGGCCCGCATCGAAGGCCGCTGCAGTGAGCTCGCGCGACACGCCGTGGCCGCGGACGGCGAAGAAGCCGGTGCCGCACAGCGCCTCGTCGATGCGCCGCGCAAGTTCCTCCGGCGGCGCAGAGGCCAGGTCGATCAGCGGCGGCGTCATCAGGGCAGTATCTTGAGGTCCTTCACGAACTGGGTCGTATAGGTGCGCTTGAGATCGACCTTGCTCGGATCGAGCAACTTCATCGCCACCAGCATGTCGTAGGTCGCCTTCATGCGCTCGTCGGTGACGATGCCCACGCCCATCTTCGCCGCGTCGCCGCCGAAGACCATGCCGCTGCTCACCAGCAGCTTGATGCCCACGGCGATGCGGTCATCGGTCATGCTCGGGTTGTCCTTCTTGATCAGCGCGTTGGCGGCCGAGGCGTCGCCCTTCAGGTAGTCCTTCCAGCCCTGCATGCTGGCCTTCACGAAGGCGGCCACGGCCTGCGGGCGTTCCCTGATCGTCTTCTCCATGCAGACGATCGTGGTGCTGTACGGCGGCCAGCCGTAGTCGGACAGCAGGAAGGTGCGCGGCTTGAACTTCGCCTCCTTCTCGATCGCGTAGGGCTCGCTCGACAGGTAACCCTGCTGCACGACGTTCTTGTCGGCGATGAAGGGCTGGATGTTGAAGGTGTAGGGGCGCTTCTGCGTGTCGTCGAGCTTGTACTTGTCCTTCAGCCAGGGCCAGTAGGTGGTGTTGGCCGCGGGCGAGATGAGGATGGTCTTGCCCTTGAGGTCTTCGAGCTTGTCCAGCCGGCCGGGGTGGCCGATCAGCACCTGCGGATCCTTCTGGAAAGCGGCGGCCACGGTCACGCTGTTGACGCCCTGCTCCCAGCCGCTGAAGGTCTGCATGTCGTAGCCCATCACGCAGTCGGTCTGGCCCGCGGCCAGCAGCTGCATGATGTTGACCTGCGGGCCGCCCATGCGCAGCGTCACGTCCAGCCCCTCCTTCTTGTACAGGCCGGCGGCGAGGGCCTGGTAGAAGCCGCCGTGCTCGGCCTGCGCGTACCAGTTGGTGGTGAAGGAGAACTTCTCGGCGGCCGCGGCGCTGGCGGCGGCAGTGGCGCAGGCGAGCGCCACCAGCGACAGTCGGATGGCGTGGGGGCGCATGGCAGGCTCCTGGCGGTGGTGGCGGGGCATGGCGATTCCGCGCCATTGTGACCATGGCGCGGCTCGCAAGCCACGTGCCCGGGTTCGGCTGCCTTCTACTCGACCTTCGCGCCGGAGGAGATCACCACCTTCTCCCATTTGGCGGTCTCGGCGGCGATGGTGCGGCCGAAGTCGTCCGGCGTGCCGGGGATCGGCTTGCCGCCGAGTTCGGCCAGGCGCTCGCGCATCTTCGGGTCCGCGAGCGCGCGGTTCACCTCGGCGTTGACCTTGTCGATGATGTCGCGCGGCGTGCCCTTGGGCATGCCGATGCCGAACCAGGCCGTGGCCTCGTAGCCGGCCACGGTCTCGCCGATCGCCTGCACGCCGGGCAGCGAAGGCTCGCGCGCCTCGGAGGTGACGCCCAGGGCGCGCAGCTTGCCGCTCTTGATGTGCCCGGCCGAGGACGGCAGGTTGTCGAACATCACGTGCACCTGGCCGCCGATCAGGTCGGTCAGCGCCGGCCCCGCGCCCTTGTAGGGCACGTGCAGCATGTCGCAGCCGGTCATGCTCTTGAACAGCTCGCCCGACAGGTGCACCGAGGTGCCGCTGCCGGAGCTGGCCATGTTGATCTTGCCCGGATTGGCCTTGCAGTAGGCGATGAACTCGGCCACCGTCTTCGCCGGGAACGAGGCCGTCACCTCCATCACGTTGGGCGTGCGCACGATGCCGGCCACCGGCGCGATGTCGCGGATGAAGTTGAACTTCAGGTCCTTGTACAGCGTGGCGTTGATGCCGTTGGCCGGATTCACCAGCAGCATCGTGTAGCCATCGGGCGGCGAATTGATCACCGCCTCGGTGCCCAGGTTGTTGCCCGCGCCGGGCCGGTTCTCGACGACGAAGGGCTGGCCCATCTTCTCCGACAGCCACTGCGCGACGATGCGCGCCAGCACGTCGGTGGTGCCGGCCGGCGGGTAGGGCACGATCCACTTCACCGGCTTGGCCGGATAGTCGGCGGCCGATGACGGCGCGCTGGCTGCGGCGCCGATGGCGGCCACCAGCGCGATGCTCAGGACGCTGCGGCGGGTGCGGCGCATGGGTGTCTCCTGTAAGCCTTGTGTGCCGGCCACTGTACGGGCCGCCTGCCTTCCGCAGGCCCAGGGTCTTCGCTCAGGCGCCCTGGGTGCGGGGCGATTCGCGCAGCACGGCCAGCCCCGCCAGCGCGAGCAGCGCGAAGGCAGCGCCGGCCTGGAAGGTGGCGGCCGGGCCCAGCGTCTCCCACAGCACGCCGGCGATCACGCTGGCCGCCAGCATGGCCACGCCGCTGGCGAGGTTGAAGAAGCCGAAGGCCGTGCCGCGCAGCGCGTCGGGCGCGGTGTCGGCCACCAGCGCGGCCAGCAGGCCCTGCGACATGCCCATGTGCACGCCCCACAGCGCCACGCCGGCCAGCAGGGCCGCGGGGCCGGTGGCGGCGGCGATGACGAGATCGGCCGCCACCAGCACCACCAGGCTCGCACCCAGCAGACCGCGCCGGCTCATGCGGTCCGACAGCAGGCCGAACGGGTAGGCCGTGAGCGCGTAGACGGCGCTCATCGCCACCATCACCAGCGGGACCCAGGTCGCGGCGAAGCCGGCGCGCTGCGCCTGCAGCACGAGAAAGGCCTCGCTGAAGCGCGCCAGCGTGAACACCGCGCCCACGGCCACCACGCGCCAGTAGGCCGGCGCGAGCTGCGCCAGCGCCTCGCGCCGCAGCGGGTTGAGCTTCGGCGCGCCGGGTTCGCGCGGCGGCTCCTTCAGCCCCAGCGCCAGCACCAGCACCGCCAGCAGCCCCGGCACCACGGCCACCCAGAACACGGCGCGGAAGTCGCCCGCCCACCACCACATCAGCAGCGTGGCCAGCACCGGGCCGGTGAAGGCGCCCACGGTGTCCAGCGACTGGCGTAGGCCGAAGGCGGCGCCGCGGATCGAAGGCGGCGTGATGTCGGCCAGCAGTGCATCGCGCGGCGCGCCGCGGATGCCCTTGCCGACGCGGTCGATGAAGCGCGCCGTCACCACCAGCCCCACGCCGCCGGCCAGCGCGAACAGCGGCTTGGTCAGCGCGCCCATCGCATAGCCCAGCAGCGCCAGGCCCTTGCGGCGGCCGAGGCGGTCGCTCAGCACGCCGGAGAAGACCTTGCAGATCAGCGCGGTCGATTCGGCCACGCCCTCGATCACGCCCACCGCGATGACGCTGACGCCCAGCGTGCCGACGAGGAACATCGGCAGCAGGCTGTGGACCATCTCCGAGGAGATGTCCATCAGCATGCTGACGAAACCCAGGACCCAGACGCCCCGGGGGATGGGGCCCGAACTCAGGATTTCAGGGGCAGGTGGTGCCGGTGGGCACGCGTTGCGAGACGAAGGACAGGTCGCGCAGGTTCACGATGCCGTCGTTGTTGACGTCGGCACGCGGGTCGAAGCCGGCGTCGCCGGTGCGCTTGCCCAGCGAGGCCCTGACGATCGCGAGGTCGGCGCAGTCGACGCGGCCGTCGACGTTCAGATCGCCGGGCTGGCGGATCGTGAAGTCGGCGTTGGAGATGTCGAAGAACACGTTGCCGACCGCTTCCACCTTCACGCGCGCCTGCGTCGTCGTCAGCAGCGGCAGCGTGACGGCGGCGCTGCCGCTGTTGGGCGTGCTGGCGGCCAGCACGGTCGGGAAGGTCTGCCCGCTGTCGGTGGACAGGCTGATCTTCACGTTCGCGGTGTTCACCGGCGCGGCGTTGGTATTGGCCACGCTCCAGGTGACGGTGGTCGAGCCGCCGGCATCGGTGGTGACCGCGGTGTTCGGCGCCGTCACGAGGAACGGGCCGGCGCCGGTGGCCAGCTGCAGCTGCGTGGCCGAGCTGCTCACGCCGCCCTTGCCGTCACGCACGGTGAGCCTGAAGTTCAGCGACAGCGGGCTGTTGTTCACGCCGGTGAAGCCGACGTAGCTCGCGTTGGGCAGGAACTCCGAGTAGCAGTCGATCTGCGCCGCGGTCGGCGTGCCGCTCACCGTCGGGCAGTTGCCGGTCTCGGCATTGGTGTTGTTGGCGATGATCTGCGCCAGGTCGGGGAACACGCGCGTCGGGTTGGTGGTCGTGCTGTTCTCGCCCGGCGAGTTGTACTGCAGCGTGCCGCTGCTGGACACGATCGCGGCCGTGCCGAACTGGCGGAACAGCGGGCCGTTGGCCTTGGTGTTGCTCGTCAGGCTGGTGCCGCTGGAGCCGCCGCGGTCGACCTGCTCCCACATGTAGGTCAGCAGGTCGCCGTCGGGGTCGGTGGCGCTGCCGGTGAGCGCAAAGGGCGTGCGCAGCGGGATCGTGAAGGTCGCCGGGGTCGTCACCACCGGCGCGCCGTTGCCGGTGGCCGCGATGGTGCTGCCGCCGCGCGTGGTGAGGCCACCCTTGGCGATCTCGTTGGCGTAGCCGGTGCACGGCGCCGTGCAGTTGACGAGCTGCAGCTGGTCGACGTTGACGCCGGCCAGCGTGCCCGAGAAGGTGATCGTGAAGCCGGCGTCGGTGAGCGCACTGACGGTGGCGGTGCCGCCGGTGAGCGTCTGGATCGCGGCGCCCACGGCGGCGGTGGTGAAGTTCGTGCCGCGCACGATGGGGATCGAGTCGACGCCGTTGTAGCGCAGCTGGAACTGCTGGCCGTTGGTGGTGAAGCCCGACATCACCGCCATCTGCACCTCGTTGATGCTCGTCTCGGCGGCGCTCACGTAGTTGGTGATCTCGTCGAAGCTCTTCTGCGCCCAGTACGGGTCGCTGTGCGGCTGCAGGTCGTCGGTGGCCGAGCAGATGCCTGCGTAGGCCATGATCGACGAGCCGCTGCCCGGCTCGACCGAGGTGCTGGCATTGCGGTTGCCGCCGGAGCAGCTGCCGGCGATGCCGTTGAAGGTGTGGTTGCCGGCGAACTGGTGGCCCATCTCGTGCGCCACGTAGTCCACCGCGAACAGGTCGCCGGTGGGCGTGGGCAGGCCGGTGCAGCCCTGCGCCTTGTTGTTGCCGCCCACGACGCCCAGGCTGGCGATGCCGCCGCCGCCCGCGCCCACGCCGATGTGGCCGATGTCGAAGTTGCTCGCGCCCACCAGCAGGCCGACGACCTGGCGGTTGCGCGTCAGCGTGGCCGAGGAGCAGGAGACCGAGGCCGAGGGGAAGCAGGCGGTGGCGCCGCAGGGCCCGTTGGTGCCGGAGAACTGCGCCGCGGTGTCGAGGTTCAGCGCGTCGTTGTTGGCGATCAGCGTGAGCCTGATCGCCGTTTCCATCTCGTAGACCTGCGTCACGCGCGTGATCAGCGCCGCCTTGGCGGCCGTGACGTTGCCCGCGCCGTGGTAGGTGGCGTAGCCCGGGTCGCTGAGCAGGGCCAGCCGGTAGATGCGCAGCGTGGGGCCGGTGGCGGTGAGCGTGGGCTCGTTGTCGGCCACCACCTTGTAGACCGTGGTGCTGCTGTTGCGGCCGTCGCTGGCGCTGATGCTGTAGGCGCCGAGCGTGCGGTAGGGATCGGCCTTGAGCGTGACGGCGATGGCGCCGTCGGCGTCGGCCGTGGCGTGCACGAGCTGGCGCGGCGCCATCTCGCCCGCGCCGCGCACGGTGATGGCCACCAGCGCGCCGGCTGCGAAGCCGGCACCGCGCAGGTCGAGCTTGTCGCCGGCGTGGTAGACACCGCGCGCCAGCGAGAGCATCGGCTCGGTGATCGGCGCTTCCTGCAGCGCGCCGGCCGTGCGGCGCGCGTCGCGCCGGTGGTAGCTCACGTAGACGCCGTCGTCCTTCTCGTAGAACGGGTCGATGTACCAGGCGCCCTTGGGTGAACGCACCGAGGCCTGCACGCCCAGCGGCGTGATGCTCATGCGCAGGTTGGCCGCCGGGTCGTCGACGCCGCGGCCGGCGTAGCTGCGGATCTCGGGGTGCTTGGCGGCCAGGCCCGGCTCCATCACCGGCGCGTCGACGATCGAGAAGCGCTGGAAACCGCCGTCGGGATGGGGCAGCGAGATGATCAGCGGGCTCTGTCTTGCGGCATCGCTGCCCTCGGCTGGTGCAGTGGCGGCGAGGGCGCCGAGCGAGGCACGGTCCAGCAGCGCGGCACGCGAGCGCTGCAGCTTCAGCGCCGCACGCCCGCCGCGCGCGGAGACTTCCGGCGGCGCGCCCTTCATGTCGGTCCAGAGCGCGCGCGAGGGATGCGCGGCAGCGGCGTCGCGCGCCGCCGGGGCGGCAGCGGCGGCCAATGCGAAGGACGAGCTGAGCGCCAGCGCACAGGCGAGGGCGACGGTGGTTCGTGCGGTACGGCGTGCCATGCTTGTTCCTTGTATGAGATTCGGCGGCTGAGATTCGGCGGCGAAAAGCTGCCACTCCTGGCGGGCAGCAAGAATCATGCGTCGCGCGCCGCCGGCGCGACATCAGGGCTAAGCTCTATGCTGGCGCTTCGAGGCCTTCCTGAACCCCCCCTATATGAGCGTTAGTCGCCATGTCGCCCGCCGGCCCTCATGAGCGCAGGGGCTTCCTCGGCCGGCCGCTGCTGGCCATGGCCCTGATGGCAGCAGGGTTCCCTCTTGCGGCCGCGAGCCCGGCGATCACCCGGATTTCGCTGGAGCGCAGCTGCTTCGGCTGCGCCGGGCCCACGACGCTGGTGCTCGAGCGCGACGGCCACGCGCGGCTCACCACACAGGGACGCGCGCGCGAGGGCACGTTGGACCAGACCGTCGCCGGCCGCATCGAGCGGCGCGAGTTCGAGCGCCTCGCCAGGCTCGTGCTGGCCGAGGGTTTCTTCGGATGGGACGAGATGTACGAAGACCCTTCGATCGCCGACGGCGCGTGGACCACCATCGCCATCACGCGCGGCGGCCAGGAGAAGCGCGTGACGCGGCGCGAGGAGATGGGGCCCGAGGGCCATCGCCGCATCGAGGCCGCAATCGAGGCGGTGCAGGCGCGCACCCGCTTCGTGCCGGCCGGCCCGTCGCGCTGACTGCTGCCCCCGCGAATGAGGGCCCCGGGGTTCGCTCGGGCTCGCGTCCGCCGGAACTCGGTGCCATCATGTTGAGACACCAGACTGCGAACCGCATGGCATAGCGCGTGCTATCTGCGGACACAGGAGCAACACACGATGAAGAACCCGCCCGCCTGGACGAAGACGCTGCGCGCCGCTGCCGCCGCATGTGCTGCCGCAGCCGCGTTCGGCCCCGCCATGGGCGCCGGCGTGGTCACGGCCAGCGCGACGCCCGACCCGGCCGCGTTGGGCCCGGTGGTGCTGAACATCGTGCTGACCGGCGGCGTCGACGTCTACGGCTGGCAGTTCACGCTGAACTTCGATCCCTCGCTGCTGCAGGCCGTCGGCGTCACCGAAGGCTCGTTCCTGTCGGCGGGCGGCGGCACCTTCTTCGACGGCGGCACGATCGACAACACCGGCGGCCACATCAGCTTCGCGGCCGACACGCTGCTGTCCGCCGTACCCGGCGTCAGCGGCAACGGCGTGCTGGCGAGCATCCAGTTCAACGCCATCGCGGCCGGCAGCGCTGCGCTGAGCTTCGGCGACGTGCTGATGCTCGACTCCAACCTGGCCGACATCAGCGTCCAGTGGATCGACCGCTCGCTCACCGTGGGCGTGGTGCCCGAGCCCGCTGCGGGCTGGCTGCTGGCCGCGGGCCTGGCCGGTGTCGCGCTGGCGCGGCGCCGTTCGCGCGCCCAGTAAGCGCGGCCGGCCCGTGGCCGGCCTTTCATCACCACCAGTCGCAGACCTGCCGCTGTAGATCGGCGAGGGGCTGGGTCGCGTCCACGCGCAGCACGAGCGCTTCGTCCAGCGGCGGCTCCAGCGCCGCGAACTGGCTGTCGACCAGGCTGGCCGAGAAGAAGTGGCCCCCGGCGCGGCCGCTCACGCGGGCCATGGCCTCGTCGCGGCCGATCTCCAGGAACGCGAAGCGCAGGCCGGGCGATGCGGCACGCAGGCGCTCGCGGTAGGCACGGCGCAGCGCCGAGCAGGTGAGCACGAGCGGCCCGGGCGCACCACTCAGTTCGAGCGCCAGGCGCGCGAGCCAGCCTTCGCGGTCGGCATCGGTCAGCGCGACGCCCTGGCTCATCTTGTCGATGCTGGCGGCGCTGTGGAAGGCGTCGCCCTCCACCAGCGGCACGCTCCGCGCCGACGCGACGGCCGCGGCCAGGCTGGACTTGCCGCAGCCCGCCACGCCCATCACCACGAGCTTCGCCGTCGTCGTCGCGTTCGTCATCGAAAGCCGATGCTAGCCGGTGGCCGCTGCGCGCCGCGGCGCGAAGCGCGCCGGGTCCACGCCCTCGGCGCGCAGCGGCTCGGGCAGCGCGTCGCCGCAGACCAGCGCCTCGGCCAGCGCGCTGGCGCCGGCGGCGCTCTGGATGCCGTAGCCGCCCTGCCCTGCCAACCAGAAGAAGCCGGGGGCACGATCGTCGAAGCCGATCACCGGCTCGCCGTCGGCGACGAAGGAGCGCAGCCCTGCCCAGGTGCTCTCGGGGCGGCGGATGACCAGCGTCGTGGCGGCCTGCAGGCGGTCGATGCCGGTGGCGATGTCCAGTTCCTCGGGCTGCACGTCGTGCGGCGGCACCGAGTCGGCGTTGGCCGGCGAGCCCAGCAGCCGGCCGGCATCGGGCTTGAAGTACCAGCCCTCGTCGACGGCGATCACCGCCGGCCAGCGCGAGACCTCCACGCCCGGCGGTGCCTTGAAGGTGAAGGCGCTGCGCCGCTTCGGCTGCAGGCCCACCGGCGCGGCGCCGAACAGCGATGCGAGTTCGTCGGCCCAGGCGCCGGCGGCGTTCACCACGCAGGCCGCGTGCAGCGGCGCGCCGTCGCCGACATCGAGCTGCCAGGCCCGGCCGTCGTGCCGCGCCGCCTTGGGCGCGGCAGCCACGCGCAGCCGTCCGCCGCGCGCCTCGAACCCGCGCAGGAAGGCCTGATGCAGCGCGTGCACGTCGATGTCCTCGGCCGCGGCCTCGAACAGCGAGCCCAGCACCGATTCCGGCCGCAGGCAGGGCACGCGCGCCAGCGTGGCCGCGGCGTCCAGCCGCTCCAGCTGCCCGCCCTGCGAGGTGAGTTCACGCTCGGTGTCGTCCAGCAGCGCGCCCTGGCCATGCTGCGCCAGGTACAGCGAGCCCCGCCGCGCCAGCAGCGGCTGCTCGCAGAAACCTGCCGGCGGCCGTTCGTAGAAACCGCGGCTGGCGCGTGTGAGCGCACGCACGCCGGGCGGGCCGTAGCTCTCGATGAACATCGCCGCCGAGCGGCCGGTGGCGTGGTAGCCCGGCTGCGACTCGCGCTCCAGCAGCAGCACCGAGCGCCGCGCCGCGAGCCGCCAGGCGAGCGAGGCGCCGGCGATGCCGGCACCGATCACGATCACGTCGAAGGCGGTGCTCACGCAGCCATTGTGGCCCTCGCCGCCAGCGCGCCGCCGCGGCGCACGATGAAGGCCCGCAGCAGCTCGCCGTAGCGCGCATGCGCGGCTTCGCGCACCGAAGGCCGCGCCGCCAGCGCGCGCCGCCAGGCCTGCAGCTTCGGCAGGCCCTCGAAGACACCGACGTCGGCGATCTGATCGAAGACCTCGAAGTAGCGGAAGACCGGGGCGAACACCGCATCGACGAGGCTGAAGGCGCCGTCGAAGAACGGGCCTTCGCGAAGCTCGGCCTCGAGGCGTGCGAAGCGCCCGTGCATCGTGCTCGCGTGGCGGGCCAGCGTCGCTTCGTCGGGCGCGTCGTAGAGCGCGCCGATGACGCCCAGCAGCCCCGAGCCGAACTCCATCCACGCCCGGTGCTGCGCACGCCGCAGCGCGCCGGCCGGATGCAGCCGCGGCAGCGTGGTCTCGTCGAGGTACTCGCAGATCGCCGCCGACTCGAACAGCGCCTGCCCTTCCACCAGCAGCATCGGCGTCTTGCCGGTGGGCGAAAGCTGCAGGAACCAGGCCGGTTTCGCGGCCAGGTCGATGTCGCGCCGCTCGAAGGCGATGCCCTTCTCGGCCAGCACGATGGCCGCGCGCTGCACGTAGGGGCACAGCGCGTGCGAGACCAGCACCGGCAGCGCGCTCACCTCAGCAGCCCCTCGGCGCGCAGCGCGGCTTGCACCGCCGGGCGTGCGGCCACCCGCTTCAGGTAGGCCTGCAGCGCGGGGTAGGCGCCGATCGGGATGGCAAGGAAGTTCACCCAGTTCAGGATCGTGAAGGCGTAGGCGTCGGCCACGCTGTACGCACCGGCGATGAAGTCCTGCGCGGCGAAGAGCCGGTCGAGTTCGGCGAAGCGCAGCGCCAGCTTCTCGCGCACCGCGCTGCGGGTGGCATCGGCCGTCTCCTTGTGCCAGAGCCAGGGGCTGAAGACCTTGTGCAGCTCGGTGGCGACGAAGGCCAGCGCCTCGGTCACCGCCAGGCGCCGGGCGCTGCCTGCGGGCCCGATCAGCGCCTGCGCGGGGTCGCCGTCGGCGACGTGCTGAAGCAGCGCCGCGACCTCGCTGTGGCGCGTGCCGTCGTCGAGTTCCAGCACCGGCACGTAGCCGCGCGGCGAGATGGCGAAGTAGTCGCTGCCGTCGGGAAGGCGGTGCGTCGCGAGGTCGACCTTCACGGTCTCGAAGTCCAGGCCGCGCTCGTGCAGCGCGATGTGCACGGCCAGCGAGCAGGCGCCGGGGGCGAGATAGAGCTTGGTCATGGCAAGGGTCATCGAAGGGTTGCGATGGCGTGACTCTAGGATTGCGACTTCGCTTGGGGAATGGACGATGAAGCAAACATCCATTGCACGATCGCAATTGCCCTACCGGCTCTCGGCGGCCGACCTCGACACCGTGCTGGCGCTCACGCGCGGCAGCACGCTGGCCGGCGCTGGCGAGCGGCTCGGGGTCGATGCGTCCACGGTGTTCCGCAAGCTGCAGCAGCTGGAGCGCCACCTGGGCCAGCGCCTGTTCGAGCGCACGCGCGCCGGCTACGCGGCCACCGAGCTGTCAGCGCAGCTTGCCGGCCATGCCGAGGAGATGGAAGTCGCGCTGGAATCGGCGCGCTCGGCGATCGAGGCCGCGCCATCGCAGGTGGCCGGCACGGTGCGCATCACCACCACCGACACGCTGCTGCACGGCCTGGTCGCCCCGGCGCTGCCCGCGCTGCACGAGGCGCATCCGCTGCTCGCCTTCGAGCTGCACACCGGCAACGAACTCGCGAGCCTGACGCGGCGCGACGCCGACATCGCGCTGCGCGCGACCAAGCGGCCACCGCAGCACCTGGTGGGCCGGCGGCTGGGGCCGATCCGCGTCGCCGTCTACGCGGCCCGCCAGCGCGGCGCGCCCGGCTGGGACGAGGTGCTGGCCGGCCGCGCCGACTGGATCGCGCCCGACGACGCGCTGCCCGAGCACCCCTCGGTGGTGTGGCGCAAGCGGCGCTTCCCGAAGGCGGTGCCGCGCTACCGCGTCTCGAGCATCCAGTCGCTGCTCGAGCTGGTGGCGCTGGGGCTGGGCGTGGGCGTGGCGCCGATGTTCATGGCCGAAGGGCGGCGCGACCTGAAGGCGCTGACCGAGCCGCTGGACGAGGCCGAGACCGAGCTGTGGCTGCTGACGCACCCGGAGTCGCGCCATCTGCGGCGCGTGGCGGCCACCTACGCGCACCTGGCGCAGGTGCTGCAGCTCTGATCGGCACCGGCGCTGCGGCTACTGCCAGATCGGCCCGAGGAAGATGTACAGCGTGCTGCCGCCGCGGCGCGTGGCGCCGGCGCCGAGGAAGACCGGGCCGAAGCGCGTGTCCACCGAGACGAAGGCGCTGGCCGCGCGGCGCAGCGCGCCGGCACGGACCGCCTCGTCGGCCGCGAAGCCGCCGCCGGCCTCCAGCGAGAAGCCCGCACGCAGCATGCCGCCCAGGCCCAGCGGCATCTCGCCGATGCGGCGCGCCAGCACCAGGCGGCTGAGCACCACCACGCGGCCCTCCACCGAGTTCATCGGCGTGCCCGACAGGCGCATGAAGCCGCCCAGCGACAGCGCCGCCAGCCCCGCCTGCGCACGCCCCCATTCGGCGTAGACATGGCCGGCCCAGCCGCCGCCGCCGAAGGCCGCGAGGCCGATCGCCTGCGAGCGCGCGAGCGAACTCGAGTCCTCCTGCGCCGCCAGCGACTGCTCCCAGGTCGCGTCGAGCAGCACGCCGTGGGCGGGGAAGGCGAGCGAGTCCAGCGTGTCGGCGCGCAGGTGCACGAAGCGGCTGTTGTCGAAGACGGTCACCGGCTGCTGCGCGCCGTCGTCCGGCACCAGGGCGCGCAGCCGGGCGCGGCGCCGCGCCACGCCCAGCTGCACGTCGCCCCAGTCGCCGAGTTGGCGGCCGGCCATCAGCGCCGCGCCGGTGACGGCCTCCTCGAAGCGCAGCACGCGGCGCCCGTCGGCGAAGAGGTCGTTGGCGCCTGCGCCGTAGTGCAGCTCGGGCGCGAGGTACCAGGGCGAGCCCGGCCCCAGCGGCTGCCACCACATCACGCTCAGCTGCCGCCGCGTGCCCACGCGCGCCACGGTGCGCAGCTCCGCGCCCCAGTCGTTCAGCGACGTGCGCACGTGCAGCAGCCCGACGTTGAAGACATTGCCGTCGCGGAAGTCGCTGCCCAGCTCCAGGCCGATGCGCGCGCGGCTGTGCGCCCACTCGGCCTCCGTCGCGTTGATCTGCACCTCGCGCACGCCGTCGCGTGTCGTCGACTCGATCTCCACCCGCTCCAGGTCGGCCCGGCCGTACAGGCGCCGCGTCGCCGCATCCAGATCGGCGCGGCTGGCTGGGGCGCCCACCTGCAGGCCCGACTGCGCCTGCAGCACCGCCGGCGCGATGCGCCCGCCGCCGCGCACCTCGACCGACGCCACCGGCAGCGGCGGATCGGCCGCGGGCGACACCGCCAGCCGCTGCTGCTCCAGCGCCGCGTAGGCCTGCGGCGACACGGCGAGCGCCTGCAGCCGCGGCGCCATCGCGCGCGCGGCGTCGGCGCCGGCCTGCATCGCGCGCTCGTGGGCGTGGAAGTCGAGGAAGGAGACGGTGCTCAGGTCCGGCGCGACGAGGATGTCCTGCGCCTGCAGCTCGCGCAGCGAGCGCTGCACGTTCTGCTCGGTCAGGATGCGCAGCATCTGGCGCGCCACACCCACCGCGCTGCCCAGCTCGCTCTCGTCGGCCAGCGGCGTGCCCACGTTGACGGCGATCACCACCTGCGCGCCCATCGAGCGCGCCATCGTGATGGGCAGGTTGCGCACCAGGCCGCCGTCGGCCAGCAGGCGATGGTCCACCCGCACCGGCGCGAACACGCCCGGCACCGCGAGCGAGGCGCGCATGGCCATGAACAGTGGCGTGTCGACGAGTTCCACTTCCTCGCCGGTGACGAGGTCGGAGGCCACGGCGCGGAAGGGCAGCGGCAGCCGGCTCACCGGCCGGTCGCGCGTGCCGGGCGGCAGCAGGCGGGACAGCGCCAGCTCCAGCGCCGCGTTGCCGGCGGCCGATGGCGGCAGAACGACGCCGCCGGCGCCGACGCCGAACTCGATGCGCGAAGGCAGCAGCAGGTCGTCCTCGCGGCGGCGGAAGGCGAGTTCGTCGCGCGCCGGCCGGTCGGCCACGACGCTGTTCCAGTCGGTGCCGCGCACCAGGGCTTCGAGCGCCTCCACCGAGACGCCGGCCGCGTAGGCGCCGCCCACCACGCTGCCCATGCTGGTGCCGGCGACGATGTCCACCGGCACCCGCATCTCGCGCAGCGCGCGCAGCACGCCGATGTGGGCGAAGCCGCGCGCCCCGCCGCCGGAAAGCACCAGCGCCACGCGCGGCCGCGCGGGCGCGGAGGCCACGCCATCGGGGCCAGCTTGCCCACGCGCCGCCGGCAGCGCGGGCACCAGCACGGCGACGGCCGCCACCCGCAGCACGAAGGCGCGCAGAACGGCGCCCACCGGCGGCTCAGCCGGCCGTCGCGGCCGGCGCGCCCAGCCCGTAGCGCGCCTGCAGCGCGGCACGCCGCCGCGGGTCGACGTTCACGCGCGAGAGATCACCCTGCACATGCGGCAGCGCCATCAGCCGCGGGTCCATCACGCGGAACCACAGCGGCGGCACGTAGGACAGCGGGAACATGCCGAAGTAGCCGCTGGGCAGCTGCGGCAGGTGCTCGAAGTGACGCAGCGACTGGTAGCGCCGCGACGGGTAGGCGTGGTGGTCGGAATGGCGCTGCAGGTGGAACAGCGCCAGGTTCGTCACGAGGTGGTTGGTGTTCCACGAGTGATGCGGCTGCGGCGGCTCGTAGCGGCCGTCGGCACCGCGTGCGCGCAGCAGGCCGTAGTGCTCGACGTAGTTGGCCGAGGTGAGCTGCCACCAGGCCACCACGTTGTGCACCAGGAGGAAGGGCAGCATCACCGCGCCCCAGGCCGCCACGATGCCGATCTGCAGCACCGCCGTCACCGCGTAGCTCTGCAGCATCGTGTTGTGCAGGCTGAAGGCGCCATGGCCCAGCGCGGCCAGGCGTTCGCGCTCCAGCTGCCAGGCGCGGCGGATGCCGCCGGGCAGCTCGCGCAGCGCGAAGCGGTAGATGCTTTCGCCCATGCGCGCGCTGGCGTGGTCCTCGGGCGTGGAGACCCAGCGGTGGTGGCCGCGGCCATGCTCCACCGTGAAATGCCCGTAGGCCGGCTGACCCGGGGTGAGATAACCGAGGTGGCGGGGGCGAGATAAATCCGGGACCGGGCGGGATTGGCCGGGATATCGCGGGCCCGAGTGTGCAACATCGTTGCGCAGCAGAAACTCCGGGGCGCCGGAGATTCAGAACAGGTTGAGGAGCTGGGTTTCCAGCACGGACAGCAGCGATCTCTCGGCCTCTGGCTGCAGCGTGGGATTCTCCGGTGGGCCGGAGAAGGGCAAGTACGGGCGCGAGGGAAGCTGAACCCGGTACGCGGCCACGGTCGCCCAGCCATCGCGGGCGCGCTTGTGAGAATCCTTGGCGAAGACGGCCAGGTTCTTGGACCGCCCTTCGGATCCCTGGCGCAGCAGCGCGCCGCCCTTGTCGGTGCGCAGCCTGAACTTCACCGAGTGAGCCGGGTGCTCGATGCTGGCCCCGAACTGGTGGGCCGCGGCGTAGGCACTGGCCGCGCCACCGGCTCCGACAACAGCGAAGTCGTCGCCGTAGTAGGAGCTGACACTGGCAGCCAGGATGCCGCCGTCCTGCAGGATCTTCAGCAGGCTGCTGCCCTTGTTGCGCTTGAGCCGCTCCCGCCTGGTGGCGGCCGACAGCGGCGCCCAGGAAGGCCTGCCCTGGGCGGCGAAGTTCGCCCCGGTCTCCGCCTCGAGCGTGCCTGCAAGCGCTCTGAACAGGGGCCGGGCGTTCTTCAGGCGCTGCGCGCCCTCCGCGATGCGCCTGGCGGCCTCGCCGCCGACGAATTCGACCTTGAGCTGGGTCACGGCCTAGAATCCCGCTGCGCGCCGCGCGAAACCGGGATGGACGGCCCAGACGACCGGCGTTAGGGACCCCGAGGCAGCCGAGCAAAGCCGACGGGTGAGACCGGCGCGCACCCTCACCCCTCCCCCAGGTCCTGGCCGTACAGCAACGTGCCCTCGCGTTGCTTGTTGAGCTTCTTCGCGTCAGCGTTCATCGCGTTGTAGACCTCCCAGAACAGCGTGCCGTCGCGGTTCTCCCGCACCACCACCATCAAGTTGCTGGCGCCGGCGAACAGCCCGATGTACCGCTTGCGGTAGGTGCCGTCCGTGTAGAAGGTGAGCCAGATCTCGAAGGGCTTCTGCAGCGTCGGCAGGATGAAGTTGGCGTAGCGCTCGCGGGCGTCCTGGGCCTTCTCGACGACGTGCGGGAGCAGCTCGGGCCGAATGAACACCGGGTCGACCGGCGTCTGCACCTCGCGCATCGGCTCGCCGGCCAGCAGCACCTCGGAGAGCTGCCGCGCCGCCAGGTCGCGGCTCGGCGCCGCCGGCAGCAGGCCCGGATCGTGCTGCCGCGGCACCGCTGCATCGCGCAGGTCGGGCCTCCCCGCGTCCTTCCACGTGGGCAGCCCGTCGACGGCCCGGGCCGTGCCATTGAAGCCGGCCGGATCGTGCTGAGCCCAGGCCGCGCCGGGGTTGTAGTCCCAGCCGGGATCGGGCCGGAAGACCTTCTGCTTGCCGGCATGGTCGGTGTATCGAACGCCCTGCACGGCGACCTTTTTGCCTTCGCGGCCGAGCGACACCTGCAGGTCGACGATCGAGCCAGCACCGCTCTCGAGCTTCAGCCCCGAGGCCTCGAACTCCTGGGCCGTCATGGCCGTCACCCGGCACCGGCAGCCCCAGCCGTTCGGCGGAAAGATCACCGCCCAGACGGGGTCATCCCAGCGCCACACGCGGCCGTTCAGCGCCGCGTGCTCGGGCCTCGTGCGGCCGTCCATCACCGCCACGTAGCGCCAGTACGGACGAGACTGCGCGTCGTCCACCAGGCGCCGGTACCGGCCCGCCATGTAGGCGGTCTGCACGTTCGTCTGGTAGATCGTCCGCAGGCGCCGGTTGCTACCGAGCTGCGCCTTGTTGATCTCGCCGGTGTCGGCGTCGAGTACTTCCTGCGTGCCCCACCAACCGAGGTCTTGTAGCCGCGGCCGCAGGGCGCGCTTGAACTCGGCGAACGTGATGCCGGAACCGATCGCCCTGTCGACCTCCTTGCGGATCGTGCTCACCACGTCCAGCGTCGTCGCCTTGGCCACCGTGAAGGCCAAGGCGTTGTCACCGCGCCAGATGTCGGTGTAGTCCCAGCTCGTCGCATTGGCCTTGCCGCGAAAGTACCTCGCGGCGTCGGCCGGCGTGAGATTCAGGTTCGCAGCGAGCGGCATGCGAGGTTCCGTCAGAACAGGCCCGCGGGCTCGGCCGCCTGATCCCACGACCAGATCACCAGCTCCTTGCGCTCCACGGCGCGGGCGCCACCGCCCACCGTGTAGCTGATGTCCAGGCTCTCCATGTGGAAGCCTTCGAACACGCGCCGGATGTCGGGGTGGTCATTGATGCTCACGATGGCCTTGCCTTTGATGGTCCGCAGCGCCTCGGCCATCGCTTCATAGTTCTCGAAGGCGAAGGGCACGCCGTAGCCTTCGGTCTGCCAGTACGGCGGATCGAGATAGAAGAAGGTGTGCTCGCGGTCGTAGCGCTTGAGGCAGTCCAGCCAGTTCATGCGCTCGATGTAGGTGGCCTGCAGGCGCAGGTGCGCGACGCTCAGCTGCTCCTCGATCCGCAGCAGGTTGACCGGCGGCGCCGTCGTCGCGGTGCCCCAGGTCTGCCCCTCGAGCTTGCCGCCGAAACACTGATGCTGCAGGTAGTAGAAGCGCGCCGCGCGCTGCACGTCGGTCAGCGTCTCGGCCGGCGTGTCCTGGATCCACTTGAACACCTCCCGCGAAGAGATCGCCCACTTGAACTGGCGCACGAACTCCTCGAGGTGATGCTTGACGACGCGGTACAGGTTGACCAGGTCGCCGTTGATGTCGTTGATGACTTCCACCGGCGCAGGTGCCCTGAGGAAGTACAGCGCCGCGCCGCCGGCGAAGAGCTCGACGTAGCAGTGATGCGCCGGGAAGCGCGGGATCAGGAGGTCGGCAAGACGACGCTTGCCTCCGATCCACGGGACGATGGGGCTGGCCACGATGGGGCTCCACTACACTGATCCTGCCTGTACAGGTGGCAGGGCCATAGGCCGAGCCCGTGCGGAATCACGGGGGAGGCGGCGGCTCTGGGTGTTAGCGCACCCTGGGCCGTCGCCCTGTTCTTTTTGCTGCGCGCTCTGCGGCGCGCTCAGTCGGTTCGAATCACTCACCTGCGGGCTCCTGTGCGCCGAAGGTCTCGGCGCCGAAGAGCGCGCGCGCCAGCAGCGACTGCAGCGCGGACTTGTCGAGCTTGGGATAGGCGGCCTCCGCGGCAGCCAGCGCCTCCTCGAAGCTCGAAGCACCCTCGATCGCCTGCAGCAGCGGCTCCATCACGCCGCGCATGGCCTCGCGCAGCTTCTCGTCCTTCACGGCCGCGATCGCCTCGTCGACGGCCAGCTGGCCGCTAGACAGAGGTGCCTCGGAGAAGGCCGGGCTCGAGCCGGGATCGGCCGGCGCCTTGGCTGGCTTGTTCGGCTGCTGCTGCTGCCCGGGCTGCCCAGGCGCGGTCCCGCCTGGCGGCACGACCGGCGCCGCCTTCTTGTGCCATCCCTCGCCGTACTTCGCCTGCACGACTGCCTCGTCCAGCTCGAAGCCGAGATCGGAGATAGCCTTGTCGGTCTCGGCCTCGGCCTGGAGGTCGACCTCCTCCTTCACCTTGCGGCTCACGAGGCAAGGCACCAGGCCGTTGATCTCGCACAGCCATGCGATCAGCGTGCGGTTCAGCGTCTCGGCCACCAGGTCCCACTCCGCCTGCGCGAGGTCGAGCAGGCCGCTGGAGCGTTCCTTTGAGGCCGATGCCAGCGCGCCGCCGGACTTGCCGCGCGCTTCCTGGCTCAGCAGCACGGCGTCGATCTCGTCGTCGAGGTACTCGCACAGCGCCTGCTGCGAGGTGATGCCGCCACTGGCCAGCTTGCTCTCGATCAGCTCGATGAGCGTCCCCTCGGGCGTCATCACGACGCCGTCGCTGGTCAACGCCTTCAGCGCTGCGAAGAGCGTCGCCTTCTCGTCCTTCTGCGCGTTGCGAGGATGCTTTCCCCAAGGGATCGGCATGCCCACGCGGTCGTTCAGCCGGTTCCAGCTGATCTTGGCCTTGCGCTTGAAGAAGACGCTCCAGTACAGCACCAGGCCGAGACCTGTGCCCCAGGGGTTGTCGTCGGCCGGCTTGTACCGGTGGACGATGAAGGTGCGCTCGGGCAGCTGCTCGCCCGTCAGCATGTTCTGCCGCGTGAGCATCCGCAGTTCGGGCGGCAGGCCAGGGTCCTGCTGCACGAAGACGAAGCGGCGCAGCGCGCGCGATGGCGCGCGCGATACCTCGATGCGGCCGTTGCGCGCGATGAAGACGACTTCGTTGATCGCGGTGCCGGTGAGGCGTGCTTCGAGCAGCTCCTCGCACAGGCCATCGAACGAGAAGCCCTTGAGAATCGAAAGAAGTACTCCGGCGTCTGCCTTGCCGCGCTCGCTCTTCTCGATCGGCTCGACGTTGAAGGGCTTGCTGATGGTGGCCAGCGTGCGCTTCTGCATGCCGGCGTAGACCTTGGGGTCGCGCTTCAGGTCCTTGTACAAAGCCGCGCCGTCACCCGCGCTGCCCTTCTCCAGCAGCAGCGGGTCATTCGTGCGGATGAGGCCCTGATACAGCGTCTCGAACGGGTCGAGCAGCCGATGCGCGAACTCGGTCTCAAGCGCAGGAGCCTGGGCAGCAGCCTTGCTGTCGCGAGCAGTCTTCTTCTCAGCCATAGAGGAATCCCGAAAGTTCGTCCGCGGTAGCGCCCACGGTGCCCTCGGACTGATACTCGATCGGGCCCGACGGATCGCTCGCCGCGTGCTTGGCCAGCGCCAGCGCCCAGAAGTGGTCTGCGTGGCCGTCGGCCGTGCGCTCGGCCGTGAATCGCACGTTGCCGGCCGCGGTGACCTGCTTGGTCACCATGCGCAGGTCCGCCCGCACCTTGGGGTCGTAGGGGAAGCGCAGCTTGCGGTCTTCCATCGCGCCACGCACCGGATAGGCCAGCGCTTCCTTCACCTTCGGTGTGAAGGTGACCGCTTCGACGCGGTGCTCGCCGAACCGGTCTTGCGCATCGTCGGCCCAGCCGATGCCCAGGCCCGTGGAGTCGAGGCAGATGCGATCGCAGATCTCAAACCAAGGCCACAGGATCGCCTCCTGCGCGCTCTTGCGCATGCGCTCCATGCGCTCGACGTGGCGCGTGTACAGCACGTCGCCGAGCAGCTCGAGGATCCACAGCACGGTGAGGTCGCGCTTGCGGCCGATGTCGACGCCGGCGAACAGCTGGCCGCCGCGGCGCGCCTGCCATTGGTGCCCGGGCGCCAGCACCAGGCCGCCATCGAGCCGCCACTTCGCGTCCTGCGCGTACTCGCACGCGGCGATCAGGTCGTACTCGAGGAAGGCCGAGTCGTCGTCGGCCGGGTTGCACATGTACTCCTGCTGGAAGCTCTCCTCGTCGGCGCAGCCGCGGCGCACCCACTCGAAGTACGCGGCCTCGTCCATCTGCAGGCGCTCGTCGCCGTCGGGCAGCATCTGCTGCAGCTTGTAGAGGAAGCCTTGGTCCAACGCGTCCTGCAGCGTCACACGGTGCAGGCTCAGCCGCTTCGGGTTGCCGTGCTCGCGCGCCTCGCGCACCAGGCCGTTGAAGAAGTTGGCGCTGCCACGGTGGGTGCTGATGGCCTCGAGCTGGCCGCCCCAGGTGATGCCGGGGTACGCGATCGACCAGAGCTTGCGCGGGTCCGGGTGCAGGGCGAACTCGTCGAGCACGCGGCCGCCGCGCTTGCCGGCCTGCGCGTCCGGGTTCGAGCTCATGCTGTGGATGCGCCGGCCGCTGGCGAACTCCAGCGCGTAGGCCGTGATCTTGTTCTTGGCGTCGATCACGACCTCGCCGAGGTCCTGTGCCGCGAGATTGGAGATCTTTGCCCAGAGCTTGCAGTCCTCCAGGAAGAGGCGGGCCTGCATGTCGTCGCGGCTGCTCACCCATTGGTCGAAGCGCGCGCCGGCGGCGGAGGTGCGCTCCACGGTGGCGTACGCCGTCGACCACGACAGGCCGATCTGGCGCGACTTCTCCATCAGCTTGAGCCGCGCGTTGTCGAGGATCCAAAGCGACTGGTACGGCAGGTAGACGCCGTCCGGATTGGCGGGCAAGACCTTCGCGTTGCCGCGCCTGGCGCTCATTGAATGCCCAGCAGCGAGCGGATCTCGGCGCGCGTGGCCTGCGTCACGCCCTTCTCTTTCACGGCTGCATCGAGCTTGGCCTGCTGCTCTGCGAGCAATGCCTTGCGGCCCTGCTCGCGGGCCTCAGCGCGGGCCTTGTCGATGGCGAACGCGTCCTTCGACGTGGCACTGAGGTCCTTGATGGCCTTGGCAAGCAGCATCACGTCCATCGGCTTCACAGGCTCGGCCGTATCGCCGCCCTGGCCCATCTGCGACAGCACGTTGAACGAGAGCGCTCGCAGCATCTCCGGCAGCAGGCGGGCCACGTCGCCTTGCGGCTCGCTTTCGAGCTTCTCGATCCAGACCTTGGCGACCTCCTGGGCCTCGCGGTAGACCTGCATGCTCTCGCGCGCGCTCTTGGCGTAGCGTCCCATCGCCGAGCGTGAGACGGTGGCGCCGAGCGAGCGCAGCTGCTCGACGATGTCGTCGATCTTCCAGCCCGCGCGGACGAGGCGGTTGACCTCTTCCTGCAGGGGCTCGGGAAGCTGCTCGATCGACGAGCGACGGCCGGCTTTCACGCGGTGTTCGCCTTCAGCCGGCCCGCGGCTTCTTGACGCCGGGGACGGTGGTGCGGCCGAGTGCCACATCCTGGCCACGGGCCAGCAGCTCGGCGATGCACACGCCGCCCACGTCCTCGGTGCTCACGAGGCCCTGCTCCTTGAGCCATGCGAGATCGGTGCGCACCAGGTCGGCGGAGGCGGCGTGGCCGAAGCTCTCCAGCATCGTCTGCAGGACGAACTCGTTGGCGCGGTACGCGGCGCTCTCCAGCAGCACGCGCAGGTAGACGAGACGGCGGTCTTCCGTCTGGTGCTGGGCGAAGTTCATTGACCACTCCTCTCGCGGCTCATGAACTCCTGGATCAGCTGCAGCGTGTGCTTTTGCCCTGCGACGCTCTCGCTGACAGCCAGGAGCTTGCCGCGCATGTCGCTCAGACCGTCGATCAACATGCGCATGTCGGTGTGCGTTGGCAGGTGCTTGACGCGCTCCTCCAGCAAGCGCACGTCGGACACCGCCTGCGCCAGCGCTGCGGCCGCCGCGGCGCGTTCCTTGTCGTGCTCCTCCTTGAACGCGGCGAGTGCGCTGGTGGCCTGCTCACCCGGCTTTCGGAGGAACACTGCTGCGGTCAGCATCAGGTTCCATGCGAAGACTGCGAGGCTGAGCCAGAAGCTGGGCGTGTATGAGTCCATCGCCGCAGAGTGCCGCGCGCGCGCGGATCGATCAAAGAAAACTCTTTGTTTAGTGCGAGCGTCCTCGCGCGACGAGACTGGGCTTTCCAAGCCCAGCTTGACGCAAGGAACGACCGCATGGCATCCCTCACCTTCAATCGCATGATCGAGCTCTGGGCGCGAGGCCAGATCGACTTCGACAGCGACGTGTTCAAGGCGCTTCTCACGACGAGCGCCTACCCGGCGGTCGGCGATGCCACGGCGAAGGACACGCACGATTTCCGCGACGATGTGACGAACGAGGTTACCGGCACGGGCTACACCGCCGGGGGCAACGTGGTCACCGTGACGGTGACGCTCGACACCGCCAACGACCGCGTGGACATCACGCTGGGCGGCACGACCTGGCCGAGTTCGACGATCACGGCGCGCAAGGCCGTGTACTACAAGTTCCGCGGCGGTGCGGCATCGGCGGACGAGCTCATCGCGCTCAACGACTTCGGTGTCGATGTGGTGTCCAGCGCCGGCACCTTCACCCTCAACGCCAGCACGCAACGCATCCAGAACTGAGGTCCGCAATGAAAGACGTCACGCATTCGATGAGGCTGGACGAGATGTCGGTGGAGGAGCTGGTGCAGGTCTCGCAGGGCCTGGGCCACGAGATGGAGCGGCTGCGGCAGAAGCGGATCTATCTGAACCGCAAGATCGCGGAGCGCATCGCGCATCTGCAGCCGAAGCAAGGCGGTGTGGAACAGGCCGCCGCCGGCGACGCCAGCGCACCGGGCGCCGTGCTCGAAGTGAGCGCAAAGGCCTGACGACCAGCTGCGCCGGGCGCCGCGAAATACTCCACCGTCACGCGCGTGCCGACCGCCCGCCCGACCATCTATACGGCGCCCTCGGGTGGCGTGATCGATGCTGGCATCGCGTCGCCGCTGCCGGCCTGGCGGCGCGGGCTGCCGGTCAACAGGCTGCTCGGCGTCGGCACCAACGTCCCGGGAGTTGTGGCCCCCACGTTCTCGGGCACGGTCCCCTCGCACATGGGGGCGGGCAGCGACACGAGCCCCAGCGTCGGCGCCGGCTGGTACTTGATGGGCGGCTTCTCGTCGGCCGTCTACTTCGAGGACACCGGCGATCAGGTGATCCTCTCCGGCGGCCACCAGCAATTGCTGACGTGGATGCTTGGGCAGAACTTCAAGGCCGCAGCGCCGGCGTTCTTCGTCTGGGATCAACCGAGGTACGCCACTGCACCAGGCCCCGGCATTCAGTTCTACTCCTCGCCGTCGGTCGCGGCGGCGTTGCCGTCGTCGCGCAAGATCCAGTCGTCTCCGTTCGAGGACTCCAGTGGGTGGGATCGCGGGTTTCCGGTTGCCTACGACGACTGGGTCTACGAAGACAAGCTCGGCGACGGCTGTGTCCTTCTGAATACGCCACATGGCGGGCGCTACGCAACCACGCGCGCAGTGCCCGCCGCGGTGACGGGCGGCGAACCGATCTTGTTGATGACGCTGGGGCCTCAGGGCCCATTTGCTCTCGGAGCGCAGCCGAGCGGCGTGACTTTGGCCGAGTGGTTCAAGCCGGAGTTCCTCACCGCAGGCGGTACCCGCCGGCTCTGGGGCATCTATGGGCTGAAGATCTACAGCAAGGAGTGGGTCAAGCTCTGTGACCGGCCGGATGTGGATTCGACCGGCTTCTACTCGCTCGCCGCCTCGCTCGACCGCTACAGCAAGCGGGTCTACGTCACCTGCGATACGGTGAGTGGCCAGCAAGCGCAGTTCTACGTCGACTTCACGAACGGTCTTTCGGACGTTCGGACGAGTGCCATCACGTACACGTCGATCGAGGGCGAGGCTCCTCATCGGTGGACGACGGGCGCGCTGCTGCAAGGGCACCCGCGCCGGCTGCTGTGCTGGCCCGCCAGCAACCGTACCAGCAAACTGTACTGGCAGAACCTCGAGGGTGGTTCCGACTTCGTCGTTGATTTGGCGGCGCAAGGGCTGTACTTGCAGACGAGCGGAGCGCTGTCGTACTACGAGCTGATCGGCATGAGCTACCAGCGCGCCAAGAATCGGCTGATCATCGTAGTGCCCGACGGCTCGCCACCGGTGTACCCCGCGAGCGCGATCGCCGTCTGGTACATCGACCTCCCGCCCGACCTCACCAACGCCGCGGCCTACACGGTGCGCAAGGTGGTGCTCCCGGTGGACGCGAGCTGCGGAACGATCGACTGGTCCAACAGTGGCCTTACGCAGTTCTACGGCAAGTGCGAGCTCATCGATGAGTTGAACTGGGTGCCCGTCCCCTTCTTGCGCAACGTGAGCATTGGCTTCGTGCCGGACTGATCCATGGCCATCGACACCTTCGACAACTCGGGCGGCGGCGCCAGCGTCTATCTGGGCGTATCCGGCGGAGGCCCTGGCAGCAGCGGGCGAGCCGACTGGTTCTGGGACGGCAACGGCAGCTTCTACAGCCTGTCGATCGCGGCCGGTGCCACGGCCCTCAAGTCCTTTCCCGACAGCGGAAGCACCCTCTTCAAGTACGCGGATCAGGGTTCGGCAGATCACCTCTCCAGGGTGGTTGTGCTTGGAGCCTGCAATTCCTGGTGGGGCGTGCGAACGCAGGACCGCGACCACGGGTTCTACGCGCGTCTGTCCCAGTCCGGGGTGTTCCAGGTCTTCCGCTTCAACGCATTCGCTGACGCCACCCAACTGGGTACCGACTTTGCGGCGACGCCAAGCGGCCAGGATGTCATCTTGTCTGCTCTAGGCACGACCATCTCTTTCACGGTGGACGGTGTCCACAGGTGCGGCAGTCCTTTCACCGGCCAGACCGCATACCAGACCGAAACGCGGCAGGGCCTGCTGGCAGGCGGCAGCGGCATCGACCCGTGGCTCGACCTCTTCGAGGCCAGCCTGGTGGGCGGCGGCGGCGGTGGCGGCGGCTCCATCTGGGTTCCCCAACGCAGTCCCATGGCCACTCAACTTTGCATGTAGGAGAAGAGCTTGTTCCCTGTCTACACACTCCTGAACAACGGTGTCGTCATCGCCACCGCCATCAGCGCGCTGCAGCTCAAGGCGGGCGTCAATGGTCCCATCGAGATCCTGCGTGCGTGGGCGACGCAGGCCAACAACGTCACCGGAGCGCAGTGCTCGGTGGCGCTGTTGCGCAAGACGGCCGCGGCCACCGTCACCGCGGCTTCGGCCGGCAGCACGCTCACCAAGGGCAGCCCGCTGTTCCCGACGGCAGACGCTTCGCTCGGCACCGCGGCCACCGGCATCACCGCCAGCGCCGAAGGCACCGACGGCGAGATCCTGCATGCCGAGGGCATGTACAACATCGGCGGCGTCACCTTCCTGCCCACGCCGGAGGAGCGCTGGATCGTGCCGCAGGGCGGCATCGTGGCGCTGAAGTTCCTGGACGCGCCGGCGAGCGCGAAGTGGTACTGCGGCATCCGCTTCCGCGAACTGCGCGCAGGCTGATCGATCGTGAGCAGCTGGGTCTTCAGGCGCCCTGCTGACGCGCCGCAGCGCAGGCCCGCGGCCTGGCTGCCGGCCAGCCTGCCGCAGCCGGGCACGCTCGACCTGTCGCCGTTCGACTTCGGCGCGTTCGTGGGCGCCACGGTCGGCAGCCTCGGTCGCGACGACCTGGTCGACTACCGTGTCGAGGTCTTTGCCCACGCGGCGACGCTCGGCAATCCACTGTGGACGAGCGGTGCGCTCACCACGTCATCGGTCGGCAAGCTGCCAAACCCGAGCAGCGCCACGTTCGTGATCGGTACGCGGTACACGTTGGTGGGTACCCGCCAGTCGGACTTCGAGAAGTTCATCTTCAGCCTCGTGGCCACATGAGGATCGTCGCAGGCCGGTGGCCGGGCAACCGCATCGTCGTCGGCAAGAACGGACGCTTCGGCGTCCGGCCTGCCGAGTTCGCGGCCCTGGGCAGCCGGCCATCGCCGCTGCTGGCCTGCGTCGACGCCGGCGACACCAACACGGAGTTCTGCTGGCAGATCGGCGCCCTGCCGAGCTCGGGCCTGCTGGCCGCCAACGACGCCGGCGGCGCGCTGCACAGCGGCGCCTCCGACGGCAGCTACGTCAACCCCTTCCACCTCTGGACGGTGGCCGACGGCGCCGCGGCCGTGGTGGACCGCGGAGACACGGCGTTCACCACCGTCTTCGGCACGGTGAACGCGAGTGCGCCAGGCGCGACGCTGACGCTCAGCTGCAGCCTGCTGCCGGGCGCCGCCAGCGCAGGCAGCACTGGCACCGCACCTGGTGCGTTGCTGACCGTGAGCGCTTCGCTGCTGCCGGGCACGGCGGCAGGGCAGATGAACGCCACGGCGCCCGGCGTGACGCTCGCCCTCGCCGCCTCGTTCACCGCGGGCTCCGCCAGCGCATCGCAGGCCAGCACCGCACCAGGTGCGTTGCTGCAGCTGGGCACATCGCTTCTGGCCGGATCCGCATCAGGCCAGTCCAACGCCAGCGCGCCTGGCGCGCTGCTGCAGCTGTCGGCCTCGCTGCTGCCGGGCGCGGCCACGGGACTGTCCGGTGGCGGGGCGCCGGGCGCGCTGCTGGTGGCCACCCTGTCGTTCCTGCCTGGCGCAGCGAGCGGCACGCGGTCGGCGATTGCGCCCGGCGCGCTGTTCAGCGCCAGCGTCTTGCTGGTGGCCGGCGCGGCCTACGCCGGCGACGTGGCCACAACGCCGATCGTGGAGATCGCCTTCGGCGCGATCGCCTCGCGGCGAGTCCGCTTCGGCAAGCTCATCTCGCACTGAGCGCACTTCGGAGTCGAGCATGAAGCCCATCAACGCCCGCAGCACGGCCTGGCTGCCCATCACGCTGCTGGACCGCGCCGGCGCGCCGGCGGTGCCCTCGCAGCTGAACTACCGCATCGACTGCGTCAGCACCGGCCAGGCCGTGCGCGCGTTGACCGCGCTGCCGCCGGCGGCCGAGCTGGAGATCACGCTCTCGCCCAACGACAACCGGATCATCGAGCCCACGAGCAGCGAGGAGACGCGCCGCGTCACCGTGGTGGCGAGCTACGGCAGCGCAGGCGACCAGGTCACCGGCCAGATCGACTACGTGGTCTCGAACCTGCCCTTCGTCGGCAGCTGAAGAGGCAGTTCCATGAGGCCGGGCCCGACCCGATCACAGCGGCGTATCGGCTCGCGCCGCCTACTGCTGGTGATGGTGTGCAACGACGCGAACAGCGGTGTATTCACAGGTCGCGTCGAGTCCATCGTCGTGCAGAACGCTGGCGCCAGAGCACATGGCTGGGAAGCGACCATCGAGCCGACGCGCGTGGACAGCTGGGCGCTGCAGGTTGACGCGCAGCGGCTCCGCCTGAAGCTGGGTCGGGTGTGGTACCCGTTCACCCGCATGAAGTGTTGGTGGGGCAGCTGGTGCTGCGACGCCTTCGAGTTCAAGCGGCCCACGGCGGTGAGGCTGCTGGGCAATCTGCAAGACAGCGGCGCCTGGTGCGTCCAGGAAGGCTCACCGCACTTCAAGCGCTGGTGGCGAGATGGCAGCGCGCAGCCACAGCGGTATAGCGCTGCAGCGCTCGCCCGGGCGCGCGAAGAGTCCCTCGACATCGTGAAACGCCTGCGCGTCGAGTGACGCGTCAGGCACATCGACCCATGAATGGAGATTGACCATGTTCCGATGCCTGAAGCCGCAGTGCTCAGCCACGTGCTCTGACTGCAATCACGCGCTACCCGAAACCGACGCCGAAGCGATGCTGGTAGTCGACCTGCTGCACGCGCTCGCCGTCGACGGGTTCGGCGGCCCGCTCGAGGACGGGGAGAACCATGTCGTCGACCGGGCGCGTGCCTGGCTGGCCAACCGACGTCACGCTGCGGCGGCGCAGGTGGGCGCAACAACGCCGCTGCAGGCACTGTGGCTGCAGCTCGGCCAGGCCATGATGCGTATCGACGCCGTCGTGCTGCTGGCCGGCATGCTGGACGTGGGCGGCGACCTCGCTGACCCACTCGAAGACTTGCTCGCAGGAGAGCCGCGGCGACTCAAGGAGTGTTTCCCTGCGATGCCCGACGAGATCGCGGCTATCGAGGAGTTCGGCGACTTCAAAGCGGCGTTCTTGCGGTGGGCTGCCGACTCGCAGCTGCTGGGCTACGCACTCTGCTTCGCGCGGCCGGTGATCACCTGGAGAGCCGACGGTCACATCAAGAACGCCTGCTGGAGCCACTACGCCACGGTGTGGTTGTATGGCGAGACGCTCGATGAAGCCGTTGCGCGCGGCATGGCCTGGGCCAAGGTGCGCGAGGCAGATGAGCGTGCAATGGTCGGGCTCGCGGCAGCTTGACCGCCAACATCATGTACGGCCGCTACAACCCCAACGTCTGCTTTGTCTGGCCGACGCTGGCCTTCGGCGTGGACACAGACGGACGCCTCTTCTTGGAAGCCGCGTGGCTCTGTTGGGCTGTCGGCTTCGGACAGGCCTAGCAGCGAGAAGAACGAGCATGAGCTACGGACACAACTACCGCGAGACCGACGATGAGTGCATTGGCTGTGGGGCAACGGCTGTCGAACGCAGGAAGAACAAGCCCACCGAGCCGCAAGGGCTGAGCGAATGCCCGGCCTGCGGCGCGGCCAAGTGCTGCATGTGCGACATGGGCGACGACGTGGAATGCGGCAACTGCCCTGACGAAGACTGAGGCCTGTTGCTCAGCTCAAGCGGATGGTTCTTCCTTGAAAGGGAACCACGTGGTCCGCGCTGCATCGGCCGGGTACTCGAAGGGCCAGAGGTCCCTCGGATCGAAGGCATTCGACGATGCCAACACCTCAAGCATCAGCTCACGCTGCAGATTGGGTGTATCGATAGGGAGGCCGTTCGGTGGTAGCGGCCGGAAGTGGCGGCTCAATCGTGCGCGCCACAACTCGAGGTAGATGCACGCGTGGTGGAGTTCAAGCGAGGATGCCGATGACTTCAGCTTCTTGGCTCGTCTGCCCCGCGTGAACGCGTCGTAGGCCAAGACCGACGCACGGGCGTCTTCAAGCCAGATGTGCCACTCGGTGAGAGTCTTGTCCTTGAGCGCGAGATAGAGCGCGTCCCGCTGCTGCTCGTCGAGCTCGTCGATCAGTTCATCGGCACGGTCCGAGGCGTGGCGCGGGTACCAAGGATCCGGCGTGCTGCCGTCGTCGTAGGGTAGAGACATGGGAGATGTGATGGTTCCAACGGCACGCCTCAGTCGCCCGAGACTCCGCTCCTCGCAATCTCAGCCGCGGCCTCCGAGATCGTCATCGCAGCGATCCTGCACCTGCACTCAAGACGCTCGCACGGCAGCACCTTGTTGGTCCAGTATGCAGATCGCCAGTGATGCGCCTGCTCCGACTCTCGAATGCACTCCGGCGGCGTACGGCCGTCGCCGACTGGCTGGAGTCGCCACACCGGCCGGCTGTCGATGTTGTCGCGCAAGCGGGCGAGACGGCCTTCCATGTAGTACGAGGTAACGATGCGATGCGCCAGCAGGCGCCCCATCTCTCGGTAGTCCGGGCCCGGCTCGTCTTCCTCGCCGGGATTGAGGCCGCGCTCTGGCGGGTCGGCCGCCTGGCGATGTCGCTCGTACCGAGGCCAGGTGACTGAGCCGCGCTGAAAGAACGCCTGGCCAGCACGCTCGAACGCGCGCATGGCGCCTCGCTCGATCGAGTTCAATCCCGCCTTCAAGACCTCGCGCAACGCTTCCTCATGAGCAGGGAACTCGGCCCGGCATACATGCCAGAAGCAGTCCTCGAAGAGTGCGCGATCCTCGCTCACGGCCTCGCGGCGGCGGCGAACAATCTCTGCCGATCCTGCTGCGCCAGGTCGATGCCCTGTACGCTCAGCAAGCGCTGGAACGTGCCATCCACGTTGAATACCAGCATCGCGCTCTTGGTCTGCGTGGTGACCGAGCCGGCCGCGGCGTCGGAGCGGACGTAGACCCACTGGTGCCCCAGGGCTCCGCTCTGTCCGGCCGTCGTGGTGTTCGGTTTGCGACCCAGCAGCACCACGGCCTGTTCGAAGGTGGTCACGCCCGGCTGCAGAGCAGGCAGCTTGCTGCCATCGAAGTCGGCTCCGACGGTCGCGGTAGCGCACCCAGCCATGATGGCGGCCAGCACCAGCAGTACGGTGATCAGCTTCACTTCTCTCCCCTTTCAGCCTTCAGCGTCTCTAGCACGCGCCTGGCACCGCCGTCGCTGAGCTGCTGCGTAAACAGCAGTTCCTGAAGCATCGTCGTCCACACGATCGGCGGCTCGAAGCCGAGCTCGCGGATCAAGGTCATGAGCTTCGCGGTCGAGCGCCGCAGCTCGTCGAGGGCAAGCTGCTCTCGACGTGAGTCACTGTATTCGGCGATCGGCCGTTCGCCAACGTGCGGGGCCATTCCCGCCGGCGCGGAGGCGCCGCCAGCAGGCTCATAACGAGTCCCAAGCGCGCCCATCACGATCCAGTCAAGGCTTCGTCCTGTGGCCTGTGCTGCACGCACGCAGTGCTCGATCGGCACGGATCCACGCACCTTCCAGTTCTTCACCGTGGAGAGCTTCTCCCCGGTCTTCTGCGCTAGGTCAGCAAGCTTCGTCACGCCGTAGGCCTGCATCAGGCGCTCAAAGGCGCCAGCCGCAGGTGCGTGATCGAGTGCTCGATTCATTTTGAAGCTTGACCGTTGACGAGGATTCAGAACAGGTCTATTCTTCGTCTCAAGTTGAGAAATCCACCACCCCTAGCTTAACCGCATGCATCCCGCCGACATCAAAGCGAGTCTGGAGAAGGCCGGCTTCAGCCAGGTCGACATCGCTCGCTCCGTGGTGGGCCGTAGCGGTGAGGTGGTCACGCCCGGAGCCGTCCACATGGTCATCAAGGGCAAGCGCCGCTCCGCGGCGATCGCCAGGCGCATCAGCGAAGTCATCGGGCTGCCGGTGCGCACCTTGTGGCCCGGCAAGTACCCACAGCTCGAAAGGAAGGCCTCGAGATGAGCCACGCCACCGATCGGCCCGACGCGCGCCTTGTGCGCAAGCTGCACGCCTGGGAGCTCGACCATCTCCGCGGCCACGTCGAGGAGTTGCACCAGCGACTCGACGAAGCGCTCGCCCGCATCGGCGAGCTGAGCCGGCAGCTGTCGTGGGCCGAGGAGTGCGCTGCGATGTGGCAGCGGGCCGCCGAGCAGGCGCTGGAAGCGGAAGACAGCGGCGAGGCGTGCAGCCTGGGCATGGCGCCCGCCGGCGACCTGGTGCTCGTCTGCGACGAGCAGCTGGCACCGCAGACGCACTGACGCCCATGCGCAAGACCGACTACACGAACGACGCGCAGCAGCGCCTGGTGCGCGTGATCCTGGCCCTGTTCAGCGACGTGATCGTGGGCCTGTCCAACTCGCAGCTGGCCCGCGAGGTGGGCTGCTCACCACAGGTGATGTTGCGCGACCTGGACAACCTGCGCACCGCCGGCATCGCCGAGCAGGACGAAGCGACGCTGCACTGGCGCCTGACGCCGCGGCTGCCGCAGCAGGCCATCAAGGCACTGGCCGCCATCGACGCCGCTGAGCAGCGCGTCCAGGAAGCGCGCCAGCGCTTCACACGAGACCCCAGCTGAGAACGAGACCTACCAACATGGCACGCAGCTCCAAGCCGGCCCCGGCCGACCCGCACGCCCACATCGCCGACGAGAGGGCGATCTCCACCGCCCTGGCCACGGCACGCGCCGGCGCGCCCGCCGCGCGCGGCGCCAGCGACCTGGAATTCTTCCGGCTCGGGCAGCAGGTCGGCGCCATCCAGATGGCCCGTCTGCAGCGCAATTTCTCCGACGCGTCGGAGATTCGGCTGTTCGCCCAGCTCCGGGAATCCAAGAAATACAAGGACTTAGCGCTGCCGCGGCCTGACGGAAGCTCCGCGCCGGCGGAGACGATCACCGAGTTCTGCCAGCTCGTGTTCGGCCGCAGCTACAGCGCGATGGCCGAACAGCAGCAGAACCTGCAGGTGCTCGGCGAGGAGACCTACGAACTCGCCTCCGCGCTGGGCCTGAACAACTCTGCGCTCCGCGCGGTGCGTGCCCTGCCGCCGGAGAAGCTGGAATCGGTCAAGCGCGCTATCGGCAGCGGCGCGGCCAAGGCCGACGTGCTCGCTGTGATCGAGGACCTGGCCGTCCGCGTGGAAGAGGCCACCGAGCAGTTGGCCGAGCGCCAGGCCGAGCTGGAGGTCGCCAACGAAGCGCGGGCCAAGCAGCGCAAGCGCATCGACGACCTGGAGAAGCGCGTGCGCCGCTTCGACAAGCTGGAGCCCGACGAGAAGCTGCTCGAGCTGCAGAAGGAAGCGGCCGCTGCGATGAACGACGCGCGGGCCGCCATCCTGGGCCGCCTGCGGCAGGCCCTCGAACAGCTGGGTGGCCACGGCGAGGAGATCGGCGCGCAGAACGCCCTGATGGCCGGCTTGGTGGCCGAGGTACAGCGCGAGCTCGACACGCTGCGCACCGGCTTCGGCCTGGCCGACACCGCAGCCGAGGCGCTGCCCGAATGGCTGCGCGACGACGCCGCGGCCGTGAGCCTGCAGCAGGCCGCAGGCACCAAGACCAAGGGAGCCAAGTGATCATGGAAGCCCAACTTCACCGCTTCATCGTCACCAGTCCGCACTCCGGAGACACGCCGATCGTCGTCTTCTTCGAGGTGGCCGCTGATCGCGCGCACCGGGTGCTGGACAGGCTCGAGCTCGGCCTGAGCATCGCCTGGTGCATCGAGCGCAAGGACCTGCAGGTGCTCGACATCAAGACCGAGACCGAACTCGGTTCCCAGGCCGAACGGTGGGCGTGGCCGCTGGGCGACGTGGCGCTGTTCGTGATCTCCGAATGGCACGAGCAGCCCATCTTCGCCCACCCGGCCGAGACCATGATGCTGGTGACGCCGCCCACGCTGAGCCGCCTGCTGGACGCGCAGCGCCGCCTGCCCATCGTGGTGGCCGACGACTCGGCGCCGATGCCGCTGGGCGACTGAGCCCGGACCCGCCGCCTCATGTCTCTCAGCCCCGCACGCACGGAGCGCCTGGTGCAGATCGCCGCTGCAGCGGAAGCCGCCGGCCACGGCAACAAGGAAGCGGTGTATGCCGCGGCCTGTGCCGAGCTGGGCTGCAGCCGGCCGACACTGATGCGTCAGCTCAAGCAGGTGGCGCCGCGCACGGAGCGCAAGCGCCGCAGTGACGCCGGCGACGTGGCGCTCCAGCGCGAGGAGGCGGTGCTCATCAGCGCGGTGCTGATGGAGAGCCACCGGCGCAACAACAAGCGGCTGATGAGCATCACGCAGGCGGTGAACACGCTGCGCGACAACGGCATGGTGCGCGCCGAGTTCACCGATCTCGACGGCGTCATCCGGCCGCTCAGCGACAGCGCGATCGCGCGTGCCCTCAGAGCCTTCGCGCTGCACCCGTCGCAGCTCATGCAGCCCAGCCCCGCGGTGGAGCTGCGCAGCCTGCACCCCAACCACGTGTGGCAGCTCGACGCGAGCCTGTGCGTCCTGTACTACCTGAACACGCAGGACCCGCGGCAGGCCGGCCTGCAGGTGATGGACCGTGCGAAGTTCTACAAGAACAAGCCGCGCAACCTCAAGCGCATCGAGCACGACCGCGTCTGGTCCTACGAGATCACCGACCACAACAGCGACACGATCTTTCCGCTGTACGTGTTCGGCGCCGAGAGCGCGATGAACGCGGCCGAGGCCTTCATCGAAGCCATACAGCCGCGCGAACGTGAGCCTGTTCATGGCGTGCCATTCGTCCTGATGACGGACCCCGGCGTTGCCGGCGGGCTCTTCTCCAACCTGATGCGGCGGCTGCAGGTGCGCTGGATCGCGCACAAGGCCGGCAACGCCCGCGCCACCGGTTCGGTGGAGAAGGCGCGCGACATCCTGGAGCGCAGCTTCGAGAGCGGCCTGAAGTTCCGGGCGGTGCACAGCATCGAAGAACTCAACGGCCTGGCGCGCCAGTGGTACCGCTGGTTCAGCGCCACGCAGCTGCACAGCCGCCACGGCAAGACGCGCTGGGCGCAGTGGCAGACCATCACCGAGGAGCAGCTGCGCCTGGCGCCGCCGCGCGAGCTGTGCCGCGAGCTGCTCACGCATGCGCCGGAGCGTCGCAAGGTAAGCGACTTCCTCACCGTGGAGTTCATGGGTCACGGCGACTTCGACGTGAGCGGCGTGCCCAACGTGATGGTGGGCGAGTGGCTGCAGGTGACCTACAACCCGTACGACCTGGTGGACGGCAAGCTCGGCAGCGCGATGATCGTCGACGCGGACGACGAAGGCCACGAGCGACTGACGCGCTGCCCGCGCAAGGTACGCGGCGACGACGGCTATGCAGCCGACTCGAACGTCATCGGCGAGGACTGGCGGCCCGCGCCGCGCACCGTGGCCGACCGCAACCGCGACGAGGTGGCGCGCGTGGCGATGGACGCCTACACGCTCGCGGAGGCGGCCCAGAAGCGCAAGGCCAAGGCGCTGCCGTTCGGCGGCCGGTTGGACCCGTACAAGCGCATCGAGGCGCCCGCGGCGGCCGCCTGGCTGCCGCGCCCGGGCAAGGAGCTGGTGCCGACCACGGTGGTGCCGGCGCCGGTGGAGCGCCGCCTCACGCACTTCGAGGCCGCCGGCGAGCTGGTGCGCCGCGGCGTGGCCATGAACCCGGAGCGCAACGCGCAGGTGGCCTCGTGGTACCCGGACGGCGTGCCCGAGACCGAGATCGACGACCTGGTGCACCGCCTGAACGTGCGCGCGACGCTGCGTGTGGTGGGCGGTTCCTTCAACGACCCGCGAGACCAAGGATGAAGACGAACATGAGCCTGAAGAGCCTGTTCCGCCAGCTCGGCCTTCCGACGCGCGAATTCGCTCGAGACCTGCGCATCAGCAGCAGCACTGCACACCGCCTGGTGCAGGAAGGCCGGTGGCCCACGCGGGCGGCGGCCGATCTGCCCGAGCGCGTGGCCGACTACCTGGCGACCAAGGCCAAGAAGCCGGAGCAGGCCGCCCTGATCGCCGAACTGCGCGCGAGCGCCGCAGCACCCAGCAAGAAGGCCCCGGCAGGTTCGCACCCTGCCGAGGCCCCCAGCGCAAGGCCGCACCTTGCAACTCCCGCCAGCTCTTCACAACCGCAAGAGGACTCCATGCTACTCGAACACGTCAAGCTCTCCGACCAGGCCAAGGCCACCTTCGGCCTGACGCGCAGCCCCTTCGACGACGACATCCAGTCGCGCGACGATGTCTTCAACTCGCCGGACATCCGGCGAGTGCGGGCGGCACTGATGGACACCGCGATGCACCACGGCTTCATGGCGCTCATCGGCGAGAGCGGCGCCGGCAAGACGACGATGCGCGAGGACTTCGAGCAGCGCATCATCGACGAGGGCCGGCCCGTCTTGGTCATCAAGCCCTACACCCTCGCAATGGAGCCGGACGACCGGGCCGGCAAGATGATGAAGAGCGGGCAGATCGCCGAGGCGATCGCGCGCAGCCTGGCGCCCAGCACGCGGCTGAACAGCAGCCCGGACGCGCGCTTCGCGCAGGTGCACAGCATGCTGCGAGACAGCTGCCGCGCCGGCAACCGGCACCTGCTGGTGATCGAGGAGGCGCACCGCATGCCGATGCCCACCCTCAAGCACCTGAAGGGATGGATGGAGCTGAAGGACGGTCTGCGCCGACTGATGGGCGTGTGCCTGATGGGTCAGACCGAGCTGGCGGGCCGGCTGAGCGAGAACGTGCGCGAGATCCGCGAGATCGTGCAGCGCTGCGAGAAGGTCTACATGCCGCCGCTGGCCGCTGACCTCGAGGGCTACATCACCTACAAGTTCAAGCGCGCCGGCGCCGAGGCTGCGGCCGTGCTGGCCCCCGACGCCTTCGACGCGCTGCGCGCCAGGCTGATCTACAAGCCACGCGGCGCACGGCCGGACGAGGCCGAGAGCGTGTGCTACCCGCAGGCTGTGAACAACCTGCTGGCCCGGGCCCTGAACGCCGCCGCCAAGAACGGCTGGCCAAAGGTCGACGCCAAGGTCGTTATGGGGTGCTGACATGGAGCGCAACACCCATCACGACCTGCCGCGCCGCGCGCGGCGCTTTCCCGGCGCGCTGCTGGAGCCGCTGCCCGAAGAGCGCGACGTCTTCAGCCCCGACGTGCGGGCCAAGCTGAAGGTCTGGACCTCTCTCGGTCTGCTCACGTTGGCCTTGTTGCTGCTGTTCGCGTGGGTGCAGTGGCGAGACCTGCACGCGGAGCCGGCGCCGGCCGTCGCGCAGCCGCAGCTGCTGCTGGGCGACATGGCCAGCGAGCGAGCCGCGTTCCTCGAAGGCATTGCCGAAGGCCAGCGTCTGGCGCAGAGCAACGAAGCCGAGCGCATGCACGTGGCCTACCTTCTGGGCGTACGCGTGGGCGAACAGGCGCGCGAGCAGGCGGCTGCGGCCGCGCCCACTTGCAGCCAGGTGCAGCGATGAGCGGGCTGCGCTACACGATGGGCAACGCCGCCGCGTTGCTGGTGCTGCTGCAGAAAGCCGGCGGTGAATGGGTGACGGCGCAGCAACTCGCCACCGACACCGCACTGTCGATGGACATGGTGCAGCTGCACCTCGAGGTGCTGGACATCGATGGCGAGATTGCCATCCGCCGGCACCCGACAGGCGACAACTGCGGCCAGGTTCAGGCCGCCCGGGCGGGCCTGGCGCGGGAGCCCTCGGGACCCCGCGACGCACCGGATGCCCCAGCCGGCTGTTCCAAATGTCCCAGCGAGCCTCTGGGACGGCTTGGCGGGGATTCTGAGGTGGGGGTCTTACCCCCCGATTTGGTCTCGGCGAGCGCGGAGGTCACGTCATGAGCGCCGGGCCCCGGCGTGACGCCACCTTCGCACCGCTGACGGCCCAGCTGATCGGCGAGGCCTTCGACGCGCTGCAGCGGGCGCAGCCCATCACCACCTGGCGCATCACCGGCGGCCAAGGCCCAGAGAGCGTGCACATCGACTTCGAGCTGCGGCTCACGGCCATCGGCGGCGTCCCGGTGGACTTCCTGGTGCAGCAGATGCTGCAGCAGCCCGGCATCGGCGCCATCCATTGAACAGGAGCAAGCACAGATGAACACCAAACTCTCGGACATCGAGCCGGTCGTCGCCGAACACGCCAAGGCCTCCGAGGTTCTGCAGGCGCGCTACGAGGAGCTCGAGCGCGCGCTCGAGGAGAGCCGCCGCCGCTACATGCCGGGCGTCAAGCGCGCCCTGGCCCGCGTGGCCGAGCTCGACGCGAAGGTGCGCACGCTCGTGAAGGACGCGGCCTCGTGTTTCGTGCGGCCGAAAACGGTCGTCATGCACGGCACGAGGGTCGGCCTCGCCAAGGGCAAGGGCAAGCTGAACTTCGACAAGCCGGAGAAGGTGGTGCAGCGCATCGAGCGGCTGATGCCGGAGAAGGCCGACCTGCTGATCCACACCGAAAAGACGCCGAACAAGGAGGCCTTGGCCAAGCTCTCGGCCGCCGAGCTGAAGCGCCTGGGCTGCGAAGTCACAGCCGTGGGCGACGTGGTGGTGGTGCAGCCGGTCGACGGCGAGCTGAAGAAGATGATCAAGGCGCTGCTGAAGGACGCCAGCAAGGAAGGCGCCGAGCAGGCCGACGACGAAGCGGAGGCCGCGTGAAGCCTGCACAAGCAACGGAGAAGCCCGGCGGCAGCCTGAAGCTGCGGCGCACGGCGCGTGGCGTGGTGACGCTGCGCGCCACCGGGCAGCTGGCGGACCGGCTGGTGGACGCGCTGAAGAAGGCCGCCGGCGGCGAGCTGGAGCGGCTGCGCACGACGGTTCGCTTCGTCGACGAGGGCCAGGACGCGCTGGAGTGGGACCTGGACGGCCAGCAGCTCGTCATCGACTGCCGGCCGCACCAGCGCGACGTGTGGAAGGGCGTGCGCGTTGTCGGCGACATTCGGCCAGGCCAGCGCCTGCGCATCGTTCGGGACAGCACCGGCCGCACGGCCGAGTTCCTGCACCCGGTCGAAGAAGTCGTGCATGGGTTGCGGCCATGAGGCGCGCCAGCAAGACGAGCAGGGCGCGCAACGCGCGCGCGAGCCTGGTGCTGGCCACCAACACGAGCAAGGTGCCGGGCGTGCGGATGCGCTGGCGCTATCCGCGCTGGGGCAGGCCGGTGCTGCAGATCGACGTGTCCTGGACCGAGGACGGTGCACGTTCGTTCACCACATTCCCGGCGATCGTCGAGGGCATGCAGCGCGCCTTCGAACGGCGTGAGGCGGCGACCGGAGAGCCGATGGCGCTCTCGCCGCGCACCGCGCTGTACCGCATGCGACGGCTGGCTGGCCAGCCGAAGAACCGAGGAATCTGATCATGGATGACCTGACCATCACCAGGCGCGTCGTGCGGGCGGCCGGTGCCGCACCGGTAGCCACGACCGGGGTACGCAGTGCGTTCGACCTGGCTCGCCCGTCGGAGCGCAGTGCGCAAAGCGCATCCGAGGAAGAGACCGAGCCGCCAGCGCCCCGTTCGGCCTTGCCGGAAGCACCAGTCGCCGCAAAGCCCACCGGCAAAAAGCGCGGTCGCGCCGCCGGCCCGCTGGAAAACAGCCTGTCTCGGCGCTGCGAGAAATCGATCGAGGCCTGCGGGCCGCTGGACGCCGAGCAGCTCGGCCAGGCGCTCGGCGTCACGGCCAAGGAAGCCGACCTCGTCGCGCGCCGGCTCGCCAGCAGGTCGGGGGGGGGGGCGTCTGGTCGCCTCAACCGGCGCACAGGGCCAGCGCGTGTTCGGCCTGGCCAAGACCAAGGCCGCGCGTCCGGGCGGCTCGGTCAAGCGGGCCATGAAGTCGGCTGCGAGCCGCAAGCGCGGCCTGGTGGTTGCCCAGGCGACCTCAGGTTCGCTGACCACGGCGGACGTGCCGCGCGACGCCGACCCGCAGCAGCCGCTGCTGTGCGGCGTGCTGAACACCGGCGAGCTGCTGATCCAGACGCCGTACCTGAGTGGCCGGCTGAAGCTCGCGCACTGGATGGAGCTGCGCGACTACCTGGTGGGCGTGAAGTTTCCGGCGCAGGCATGAGGAGCGCGCGATGAAGCTGCAGATCAACGACAGCGGCGCCTGGCGCAACGTCGTCACCTTCCTGGAGGCCGAGGCCACGACCGTCAAGCGAGGCGCCGCGGCGATCGGCGAAGGCGTGGCCATGCATGGCGCCCACGTCGGGTTCCGCCTGGTCGACGACGAGGGCAAGGTCGCCGAGCACTGGAACTACACCGACGGCTGGACCCGGCCGCGGTGGGCCGCGGTGGCCACCTGAGGCCGCAGCCATGCCGATGAGCCCTGCCCAGAAGGTCGAGCGCGAGGCGCTCCTGCAGCGCGTGCTCGGCCTGGTCGCCGGCGGCGTTGCGAAGGCCTCGCAGCTGTGCAAGGCCGCCGGCGTGAGCGCCAGGTCGATGCGCGAGCTGCTGCGCCAGCTGCGCCGCCGCGGCGCGCTCGCGGCGCTGAAGGTGGACGGTCACATGTGGCACTGGCACACGGTCGAGCAGCTGCCCGCCGCGCGTGCGGCGCTGGCCAGCCAGGTGCGCGCCCGCAAGCAGCGGCACTGGGCGCGCTCGAACCGCGCGCGCAGGATGGCCCGTCCGATCAAGGTTCCGCGCGGCCACGGCGAGGAGGTGCGGCGCGTGATCGACGAGCCGTACCGCCGCCTGGTCAAGACGGCGCCGGCCAGCGTGTGGGAGTACGCCGGCGCCGCCGGCGGCAAAGGGCAGTAGCCCAGCGAAGGACGAACATGGCCACGGCACAGGCAAACACCCCGGCACAGCAGCAGCGCAAGCGCGACATCACCACGGTGCACGTGCTGCGGTCGCGGCTGCGGATGCCTGACGACGAGTACCGCGAGCTGATCTCCTGGCTCTTCGAAGGCAAGAAGAGCTCCACCGAGCTCGACGACATCGAGCTGCAGCGTTTCGTCAGGCACCTGCGCGGCCTGGTACAGAACCTCTCGCCGGCCGCGCGCCAGGTGCGCCAGCGCGGTGGAGGCACGCGGACGCTGCCGCCGCTGACGCCCATGCAGGGCAAGATGTTCTCGCTGTGGCAGCAGCTAGCGGATGCCGGCCTGGTGCGCAACCGGCAGATGAGTGCCCTGCGCGGCTGGGTGATTGGGCACACTCACGTGGACCGTTGGGAATGGCTCAATAGCCATCAGGAGGCTACGGTGATCGAGAGTCTGAAGCTCTGGCTGAAGCGCCGCGTGGCGCCGGCCGCGGCTGACCCGGAGGGGCGCAGCCATGGTTGAGCGGCGCCGCAAGCTCGAGGAGCTGACCGCGGCCGAGATCGAGCCGCTTGAGAACCTCTTCCACCCCAAGTACCCGGAGAAGCTGCGCGACGTGGCGCGGACTCTCTTTGTGGGCCTGCTGGACCTCCAGCAGGGCCAGACGCCCCTGCAGGCCGCACACCTGGCTCTGGAGCTCACCGAAGGCTTGAGCCAGGAGCTGGGCGGCGACCAGTTCTACATGCACAAGGGCACGCGCTACCGCCTGACCGCGCGCGACCGCGAGATCGTGGCGGAGTACAAGGGCTGGAACATCAATGAGCTGGCCAAGCGACACAACCTCTCGGACATGCGCATCCGCCAGATCTGGGCCGCCCACGTGGCCGAGCAGCGCCAGGAGAAGCTCGAGCGCGCGGCCCGCGAGCCCGAGCTGCCGATGCCGCCAGCCGGCGAGTTCAGGCTGACTTCCGGCTGAGTGTCGGCCTGAGCGCCGGCAAAGACTAAAACGCTTTCTTTGTCGGGGGGTGCGCGCGCGCGGACCATGCGCCGCGTGACGACACCTGCCCCCGCCAACACCACGCTGCCCGCCGGCCTGGAGATCTTCTGGGCCGGCCGCCGCACCGCAGACGACGGCACCGTCTGGGACATCACGCCACAGGACGTGGCCGAGGTGGCGAGCGGCTACAACCCCAAGCTCCGCGAGGCGCCGATCCTGATCGGCCACGAGGAGAAGGGCCGCCCCGCCTTCGGCTGGGTGGACAGCCTGGCGACGAACGCCGCCGGCAAGCTGCTGATGAACAGCCGCGACGTGCACCCGGCCTACGCCGACGCATACGCCAAGCGCCGGTTCCCGAAGTTCAGCGCGGCCTTCTATCCGAAGACCCACCCAAACAACCCCACGCCTGGCCGCTGGTACCTGCGCCACGTGGCCGGGCTGGGTGCTGAGCAGCCGGCCGTGGCCGGCCTGCTCGACCCCACGTTGCAGCAGCTGAGCTTCGCCGATGGCGGCGAGGGGCTGGTGTGCTTTTCCGAACCAACCGAGGAGCTCGAGGACGTGAGCAAGGAACTGGAAGAAGCGAAGGCGGCCGAGGTCGCCCAGAAGCAGCGCGCCGAGGCGGCCGAGGCCGAGGCGAAGACCGCCCGCGAGCGCCTGGCCGCGTTCGCCGAGGCGGCCACGAAGGAGCGGCACGACTCGCACGTGGCCTTCGCAGATGCGGCGTTCAAGGACGGCCGCCTCACCAAGCCGCAGGTGCCGCTGGCCGTGGCGGCGCTGGACTTCATCGGCGGCATCGAAGGCGGTGCCACGGTGCAGTTCAGCGAAGGCACCGAGACCCGCAGCGGCTCGGTGATGGCCTTCTTCCGCGACTGCATCAGCAACCGCACGCGGGTGGCCAACTTCAGCGAAGTGCTGCCGGGAAGCGCCGGCGGCGGCGCCGGCAGCGGTGGCGGCCAACGCGAGCAGCTCAGCGACGAGGAGATCGACCGCCGGGCGCGCGCGCTGGCGGCCGACAAGGGCTGCAGCTACTCCGAAGCGCTCAACAAGGTCGTGAGCTTCACGGGCTGACGCCGCACCACGAAGAGAAGGAACCCGAACCATGATGACTGCCGCGGAGATCCGCCTCAAGCAGAACCCCATCCTGACGAGCCTGCTGCTCGGTATGGGCCAAGGCGACCTCATCGCCGAGCGCCTGTTCCCGCGGCTGCCGCAGGCGCTGGCATCGGTGACGATGATGCGCATCGGCGATGAACGCCTGAAGCGCTACAACCTGCGCCGCACGCCGGGCGGCGCCACCAAGCGCATCGAGATCAAGTACGACGGCGTCACCTACACGGTGGACCAGTACTCGGTCGAGGTGCCGATGCCGCGCGAGCTGCTCCGCGAGGCCGACGAGTCGCGCAAGCTGCAGGTGGGCAACTTCCTGGACGTGAGCCGCGTCGCGATGACCACCGCCAACGCGGTGCTGGGCCTGGACTACGAGATCGAGGTGGCGACACTGGCTACCACCGCGGGCACCTATGCCGCGGGCCACGTGCAGGCGCTGGCCGGCGCCACCAAGTGGTCGGCCGCCACGGGGACGCCGGTGACCGACGTGCGCGCGGCCAGCGAGGTGGTGCGCAAGAAGATCGGCAAGCGGCCGAACACGCTGATCCTCTCGCCGGACGCAAAGCTGGCCACCAGCACCAACGTCGAAGTCAAGAGCTACCTGCCCCTGACGACAACGGGCCCGGCCTCGCTGGACCAGCTGCGGACCATCTTCGAAGTGCCCAACATCTTCGTCGGCGACGGCGTCTGGAAGGACAACGCGGGAGTCGGCGCGGACGTGTGGGGCAACAACGCCATCCTCGCGTACGTGCCCAACATCGGCGCCGGTGGCAGCGGCGACATCAACCTGGCGGAACCGGCCTTCGGCTTCACCAGCGTGATGGAAGGCCACCCCTTCGCCGAGACGCCGTACTACACCACCGACGGCACCAAGAGCTGGATGTACGGCGCCACCTTCGAGCGGCGCGCGTCCATCTCGTTCAACACCGCCGGCTTCCTGTTCCAGAACCCGAAGTGAGCGAGGGCAACATGGCCAGCACCAGCAAGACCCCCAAGCAATACGTCGCCAAGGTGATCGTGACGACGTTCGTCGACGGCCAGCGCGTCGACATCCAGGCCGGCGATCCGGTGCCCGAGCTGAACCCGCACGACGAGGCACAGCTGCTGCGCATGGGCGCGATCGAGGAGCTCGGCGCCGTGAGCGACGCTGAGCGCCAGGCGCTGCAAGACCAGCGCGCCGGCGACAAGGCCTTCCAGGCCGAGCGCGACGCGGTGATCGCCGCCAACGCATCGACCGCGCCGGCCGTCGACGGCAGTGCCAGCGGCAGCAAGAAGGCCGCCGGCAAGGCCTGACCGGCGCTCGAACTCCAACCGAACGAGGACCCGTAACACATGGCTGCTCAGAACAACTCCGGCGCGCAGTTCGACCGCCGCCACGCGGTGACCATCATCGTCGGCGTCGACGTGGCCGCGAACCGCTTCATCGCCTACGACGGCACCTACGCCACCGCCGCCGGCGGCCTGAAGGACTGCCAGGGCGTCACGCAATCGGCCGCGCTCAACGGCGAGGCCGTGACCGCCACCACGCACTACAGCGAACTCGTCGAGGCCAGTGCGGCGATCGCCTTCGGCGACTACGTCAAGCCGGCCGTCGACGGCACGGGCCGTGCCGCGGTGGGCACGCTCACCGATCACTGCGGCCGCGCGCTGGGCGCCGCCAGCGCTGCGGGCCAGGTGGTGGAAGTGCAGCTCAAGCCGCACGTGCACGCCTGACGCCAGGCCGCAGCCTCGACCGCCCGGACGCACCATGCTGTACGCCACGCTCGCCAACCTGCAGGCCCGCTTCGGCCAGGCGGAGCTGGTGCAGCTGACGGACACGGTGAACATTCCGCCGGCGGTGGTGGACGCGGCGCGCGTGCAGACCAAGCTCGAGGACGCCTGCGTGTTCATCGACGGCTACGTGGGCAAGGTGTACCGGCTGCCGCTGGCAGGGTGTGCCAAGCCCGACGGCGCCGGCGGCACGGTGATGGTGGCGCCGCCGGTGCTCACGCGCCTGGCGTGCGACATCGCGCGCTACTACCTCTACGACGACCTGGCGCCGGAGAACGAGGTGTACCGCCGCTACAGGGCCGCGGTGCAGGAGCTCGACGCGATCGCACAGGGCAAGTCGCAGCTTGCGTGCCCGTGGGGCGGCAGCCCCGGCGAGCTCATCGGCACCGACGCGCAGAGCGGCGGCGAGCAGGTGCAGTACTCGTTCCGCCCGAGCGCGATGGACGACGACGGCCTGCGGGGTTTCGCGTGAGCGCGCAGATGCCCAACCTGCTCTCGGCCGAGCTCGCGATCGTGGAGCGGCTGAAGACCGTGACGCAGACCGGGCCCGACCGCTGGGCGCGCGTGGTGGGCACCAGGGACTACCTGGCCAGCGTGGCCGAGGAAGAGCAGACCGCACCGGCCGTGTACGTGCTGTACGACGGCCCGATGATCTTCGACTCCGACGAGGCGCGCGTGAGCATGGGGCACCGCTGGCTGGTGGTGATCGCGGTGGCCACCGCCGCGGCCATGCGCGAGTCCTCGCCGCGCAATCAGGAGGCCGGGCCATTCATGGGCTGCGTCCTCGCCGGGCTGCTGGGGCTGGACGTGCCCGGCCACACACGCGGCCTGTCGGCCGTGCAGCCGCCGCGGCCGTACTACAGCGAAGGCGGCAAGTTCGCCTACTACCCGCTGGCCTTCATGGCGCCGGCAATGTTCTCAACGCGCTTCGGCCTGGCCGGCGCAAGCAACTGAGGGACTCCTCCATGGCTACGACCGAGTACTACTACTACGGCAAGGGCAAGATCTGGGCGCGGCCCTACGGCGTGGTGAACGCCAAGTGGCGCTGGTACGGCGACGTTTCGGAAGCCACGATGAAGGCCAGCGTCGAGAAGGTCCAGCACCTGGAGAGCTACTCCGGCTCGAGCGGCCTGGTGCGCGACTTCCCGCTCAGCAAGGCGCTGAGCGTCGACCTGAAGCTGCACCAGCTGGACACCGACGGCCTGGCCGACCTGGTTTACGGCACGGTGACGACGGTGGCCTCCGGTGCCGTGGCCAACGAACCGCTGCCCACGGTGGCCGCGGGCGACACGGTGAAGCTGGAGTTCGCCGGCGTGAGCTCGCTGGTCATCACCGACAGCGCCGGCTCGCCCGTGACGATCGCAGGCTCGAACTACGTGCTCGATGACCGCTTCGGCTCGATCGACTTCACCAGCTTGCCTAGCTCGCCGGCGCCGACGCAGCCGCTGAAGGCGAGCTACACGCGCGCGTCGCAGAAGCAGCTGGCGCTGCTGACGAAGGCTCAGCCGATCATCCAGTTCCGCTACGAAGGCCTCAACCTGGCCGAGAACAACGCGCCGACGATCTGGGAGATCTACAAGATGTCGACCGGCGTGCTCTCGGAGCTGGCGCTGATCAGCAGCGGCACCGACGTGTCGGGCGTGCCCGTCAGCCTGGCCGCGCTGCTGGACAGCAGCAAGCCGGCGACCGGCGCGCTGGGCCAGTTCGGCCGCATGGTGACCGTCGGCTAAGCGCGCCATGGCGCGCAAGGTGGAAAAGTCGGAGCTGCCCGGGCGGCCAAAGCCCGCAGCGGAGCGGCCGGAGAACGAGCTCGAGATCCTGCACCCGGACCGCGAGATCGTTCTGGGCGGCCGCAAGGTGACGGTGCGCGAGTACCGCCACCTCGAGTGGCTGCAGTTGCTGCCGCAGGCCGAGCCGATGGTGGCCGCGCTCGCCGCGCAGCTGGAGGCCGCCGGCGAGAGCAACTACGAGCAAGCCTTCGAGGTGCTCGCCGCGAACGCCGAGGCCCTGCTGCCGCTGGTGGCCAAGGCGGCCAACCTCACGGTCGAGGAAGCCGAGGCACTGCCGCCCGACGATGGCGAGCTGCTGCTCATGTCGTGGTGGGGTGCGAACGGCCGTTTTTTCGTCCGCCGCGCGCTGAACAGGGTGTCGGTGCGCAGAACCGAGGCGCGGGCCCGCGAGGCCGTGCGAGCTGGGGCCTCGTCTACGCCACCCTGATCCGCGAGGGCCACAAGAAGAGCGAGCTGCCGGACTACACGCAGCGCCAGCTGCTGCTGTTCTACCGCTACGCCCTGCGTCTGGGCATGAAGAGCAGCGCGGCCCGGCTGGCCGACGTGAACGCCGGCATGGCCGGCGGCAAGCATGCGCAGCAGCGCCTCGAAGACCTGCTGAAGGAAGACTGAGCGGACCATGGCCACCGGAGCTTCACGCGAACTGACCGTCGCACTGCGACTGCAGTCCGACATGGCCAAGGCGCAGCGCGACCTGGCGGCGATCGAGGCAGCGCTGGCCGGCGTGGGCGCCGAGGCCAGGCGCGTGGACGGTGGCGCCGCGATCGGCCAGCTCGGCGACCAGGCCCAACGCGCGTCGCGCGCCGTCGACCAGGCGCGCGATACGGTGGGCCGCCTGGCGCAGGCCGTGCGCGCCGCAGCCGAGGGCAGCGACCAACAGAGCCCGTTCATCGCCGCGCTGCGCGAGCAAGTGGCGCTGTACGGCAAGGGCACCGACGAGGTGCTGCGCTACCGCGCGGCGCGGGCCGGCGTGGGTTCGGAAGCGGCGCCGCTGATCCTGCAGCTGCAGAACATGCGCGCTGCGCAGGAAGCCGCGGCGCAGGCGGCCTTCGAGGAGGCCCAGGCACAGCGCCAGGCCGCCCAGGCGCGCCAGCAGGCCGCCGCCGCGGCCGACAGCTTCATCGCCGGCCTGCGTGAGCAGGTGGCGCTGCAGGGCAAGAGCAGCGCCGACGTGCTGCGCTACCGGGCGGCGCAGTTGGGTGTGAGCTCCGAGGCCGGCCAGCTGATCGAGCGCATCGACCGCTTCGACCAGGCCGCGCGCCGCGGCGCCGGCGGCGTGGCGCAGCTGGGCGTATCGGCCGGGCAGACGCAGGCCGCGCTGCGCATGCTGCCGGCGCAGATCACCGACATCTTCACCAGCCTGGCCAGCGGCGCGCCGATCGGCCTGGTGGCCATCCAGCAGGGCGGGCAGATCAAGGACAGCTTCGGCGGCATCGTGCCGGCCGGACGTGCGTTGCTGGGCGTTCTGACGCCCACCGTGCTGGCGATCGGCGCGGTGGCGGCGGTGGCCGGCGTGGCCGCGCTGGCGCTGCACCAGGTGCAGGGCGAGCAGGCTGCCTACAGCGCAGCGCTGGTGGGCTCCAACAACGCGATCGGCGAGACCGTGGGATCGCTGCAGGACTACGCGCGCCGCGTGGCCGCCGCCGGCGGAACCGTGCACGCCGCGGCCGAGGCGGTGGCGGCGCTAGCCGCGACCGGCCGCGTGAGTGGCGAGCAGCTGGCCAGCGGCGCCGAGGTCGCCACGCGCGCGCAGCGGCTGCTGGGCCGATCAGTGCAGGACACGGCGCGCATCTACGCCGACCTGGCGCGCGACCCGGTAGCCACGGTTCAGAAGCTGAACGAGGGCACCAACTTCCTGACGGCCAGCGTGCTGCGGCAGATCATGGCCTACCAGTCCGCCGGCCGCGCGCGCGAGGCGGCCGCGCTGGCGCAGCAGGCCTACGGTGAGCAGCAGAAGAAGGTGCTCGACGACGCCGAGGCCCGGTTGGGCACGCTGGAGCGTGCGTGGAAGGCCGTAGGCGACGCCGCAAAGGGCGCCTGGGACAAGATCCTCAACGTGGGGCGGCCGGAGAGCCTGGCGGAGAAGATCGCCGCGCAGCAGGCCGTCCTGGCGGGCCTGCAGGCCAGCGTCGATCGCCGGCGCAGCCCGGGGAGCTCGGTGGACCGTTCTTCAGACGAGCAGGCGCGGCTGGAGAAGCGCCTGGCGGCCGAGAAGGAGCGCCTGGCTTCCCTGAAAGAGCAGCAGGCGCTGGAGGACAAGGCCGCGCGTGCGCAGGCGGCGCGAGTGGCGTCGGAGCAGGACAAGCTCGAGGAGCTGGGCGCGGCGCGCCAGGGCGCGCGCGCAGGGCTGGCCAAGGCCCAGGTGGACGAGCGGTTGGCGGTGACGCTGGCCGGTCTCGAGGAGCTGCGACGCCTGACCGACGATTGGTTCCGGCAGGACGAGGTGGACGAGCGCACACACCAAGCGAACCTGCTTGCGATCGACCAGGCAGGCATCAAGGCTCAGCTTGATGCACTGGAGGAGAAGCGCTCGATCGAGGCCGGCCGTGTGACGGGCAGCGTCGAGGACGCGCTGGGCAAGCAGGCCGCGCTGGTCAGCCTGGCTGCTCAGCGGGTGGAACTGCAGCGCAAGCTGCTAGACCTGCAGGCGCAGGAAGCCAGCGGCGCGCGCGACATCGCGCCCAAGGCGCGTACCACCGGCCGCGACGCGTTGAACGCGTTCAAGGCGCAGGACGAAGCCAATGCGGCCGAGGCGCTGCGCAATCGGCCGGAGACCGATCTCGCAGCGCTGCAGAAGCGCATCGATGCGGTGCTCTCGGCGCAGGCCCGTGGTGTGGCGGAGGTTCGGCTTCAGACCGATGCCTGGACCACGTCGGAGATCGACGGCCGCCAGAGGGTGATCGAACTCAACCGCGAGACCGCGGCGCAGCTCGAGGCGCTGCTGCCTGAGGTGCGCGCGGTGATGGGCGCCAACTCGGCCGCGACGCTGGATTTCGAGCTCAAGATCAAGCAGCTCAAGGCCAGTACCGACGAGCTGCAGACGGCCTTCGCGGGCGCCTTCCAGAACAGCTTCGCGGCTGGCCTGAACAGCCTCGCCGACGGCACGAACAACCTCGGCGAGGCAGCCAAGAAGTTCCTGCGCGACTTGGCGCTGGGCATGGCGCAGTGGGCCTCGCAGCAGCTGGCCATGCAGGCCACCGCAGCGCTGATGCGATCGCTGACGGCGGCGCCTGTTGAGGCCGCGTCTGGAGCCGCCGGCGCTGCGGCGCTCAGTGCCGCCGGAGCGGCCGTCTCCGCCGGCGGCGTCGCTGTCCAGGGAAGCTCGGTGGCGCTGGCCACCGCCGCGGCCGCCGTGGACACCGGAGCGGTTGCCGTGACCACCAGTGCCGGCGCACTTGCAGGTGCAGGTGCCTCGCTGATCTCCGGCGCGGCCGCGATATCCGCCGCGGCCGCGAGCCTGGCCGCAGCCAACGCAGTGAACGTAGCGTCGGCGTTCGCCACCGGCGGCTACACCGGGCCCGGCGGCAAGTACGAGCCCGCGGGCATCGTGCACGCCGGCGAGTTCGTCCACCGCCAGGAGGTGGTGAGCCAGCCTGGCGCGCTGGCCTTCCTCTACGACTTCAACCGGCGGGGTATGCAGGCGATTGGCGCCTGGCAGGGTTACGCGGATGGGGGGCTCGTAGTGCCTGGTGCAACTGCATCTCCGAGCGCAATGTTCAGGCCCGCCGAGCCGGCGCAGGCCGCGCCGTCGGTGACGCTCAATCAGCGCCTGCTGCCGGTGCTGGACCCCGACCTGATCGCAGATGCACTGCGCGGCCCGAAGGGCGAGGAGCTGGTGTTCCTGCACGTCAGCCGTAATCCTGCACGCTTCCGCAGCGTGCTCAACCGTTGAGAGGGCGAGGCAATGCCGAGCGAGGTCTCCTTCGTCACCAACAGCGGCGGCAAGCTGGCGCACCAGAACATGCTGGTGGCCATCAAGAACCTGGCCACCGCCAACGGCTGGACGCAGCTGCGGTTCGACGACACCGTGACCAACCACGAGCTGATCCTGCGCGGACCAGGCATGGGCGGTGGGGAACAGATCTTTGTGGGGTTCCGCTGCTACCAGGACGGGCCCTCGGACTACTACAACCTGGCGGTTGCGGGCTTCACGGGCTACGTGTCCGGCAACAGCTTCGATACTCAGCCAGGCGCGCTGCTCAGCGGCATCCCGGCCCACAACTCGCGCATCGACTACTGGCTCACCGTCAACGGCCAGCGCATCGCGCTGGCCATGAAGGTGGGTACGCCGGTCTACGAGAGCGCGTATGTCGGCCTGGGCCTTCGGCAGGGTACGCCAAGCCAGTACCCCTACCCGTTGGTGGTGGGCGGCATGCTCAACGGCGTGCCATCGACCAGGTTCTCGGACAGCGCGCACTCCTTGCCCTACAAGGGCAGCCGCGCGAATCTGCGCCTGCGCTGGCTCGATGGAACCTGGATACAGCCCGAGACCTGGCCGTGGGACTGTCAGGCGCTGATGGTGGACAACGGTTCTGGCACGACGCAGGCCCAGCTGCGGGACACGAACAACAGCTATCCAGTGCTGCCTGTGCTGCTGCTGTCGAGTTCGGGCCTCCTCGTCGAGCTCGACGGCGTTGGCTACATCACCGGTTTCGGCAACGGCGTCGAGAACACGTTGTCGATCGACGGCAAGACCTGGGTCGTGATCCAGGACGCCGCGCGCACGGGCTTTGCCGACTACTACGCGATGAGGATGGACTGACATGGCATTCGCGAGCGGCACCGTCAACAGCTACTCGGAACTGCTGAGCGCACTCCGGTCGGCCTGTACCGCCAACGGGTGGACGCTCTCCGGCAACGTGCTGAGCAAGGGGGCGTGCTACACGTCGACGGGCAGCTCCACCACTTCGCTGCAGGTTACCGGCGGCACGGGCGCGAGCGCGGGTGTGCTCACCGGCGCCGGGCCGCGCACGGCAATGGCCCGGGCGCCGCAGAGCGGGCTTCCGATCGCCTTTCCGGCCACGTACTTCATCCATGTGCTGGCTTCGCCGGACGAGGTCTACTGCATCCTCAACTGGAGCACGACGTGCTTTGCCTTCGTGGCCTTCGGGTGCAGTCCGGTGCCGGGCCTGCCGGGCACAGGTGGTTGGTACACCGGCACGCTCGTGGGCGACGCGACAGTCTCCAACATCGTGATCGGCGCGGGCACGGGGAACAACATCCAGTACAACGGCTTCGGCTGCCCAGCGCCGTTCTGGGCCAGCCAGTCGGCCACGACGGGTGCGGACTCCGGCGCCAACAGCTACGTGCACCACGGCCTGGACGCAGCCACCTGGAGCGCAGTGACGGGCACCGGGCCCGGCGGCACCACCGTGATCGCCGCGCACAGCGTGCTACCGATGCTCTCCGTCAGCCCGAACACCTGGAACGGTGAGGCGTCGCTGCTGCCGATCATCGCGACGATCGCTCGCGGCAGTACGAAGTCGTCGATCGTGTTGCAGCTCAAGCATGCGCGCTATCTGCGCAACGACAACCTGTCGGATGGCCAGGTGATAACGCTGGGTCCCGACAAGTGGAAGAGCTACCCGTTCTACCGTCGCTCCACAGCCAACCGGAACGGTGGCGACAACGCGACCACCGGAACCTTTGGCTGGGCGATCCGCTACGACGGGACCTGACGCATGACGGTGCTGAGCGGCTGGATTGCCGACGGTGCGATCGCCGGCTCGACGAACCCCAATCTGACCGGCCAGCTGAGCCAGTACGCGGTCGCGTACTGGCCACCAGGCGTTTCGGCGCTGCAGGCTCCTGACGCTGCGCAGGCTGCGACCCACTTCCAGGTGGGCGCATCGCCAGAGGCAATCGCGGGATGGAAGGTCGGCACCTACGTCGACGACTTCTACTACCGGATCCACATCCGCCCAGCTCCGCTCGATCTCGGCAACCTGGTGGACACGCAGGTGGTGTCGCTGAAGGTGTGGAACGCGTTCTTCATGCCGCAGCTGCTAGGTTCGATCGAGGACGTCGGCGAGGGCATGAACCTCGCCGGGCCCGCAGCGTTGCCGGTGGCATTCGGTGCGCTGCAGGAGCAGGATTGGTCCGTGACGGTGACCCGCGATGGACCGGCACGGATCGACTCGACGCTCCGGTGGATCTTCAGCGCGAGCGTGCCGGCGACGTTGCGCGTCACGGGCAACCGCATCGTGGCCTGGACCTTCATGCCCAACTGGAGGGACGGCGTCACCGAGAGGATGGCCTGGCTCACAGAGGTGCTGGGCAGCAGCAGCGGCGCCGAACAGCGGCGGGCGCTCCGGATCGCGCCACGGCGCAGCTTCGAGGCGTCGGTCGTGCTCGAGGGGCGGGAGCGCGCCCTGATGGACATGAGCCTCGCTGCGTGGGGTGGCCGACTGTGGGCTTTGCCGGTCTGGCCGGATGTGCAGCTGCTGACAGGCGCCGTCGCCTTGGGCGCGAGCAGCATTGCATGCGCCACAGACAACCGCGACTTCCGCGCCGGCGGGCTTGCGCTGCTGCTGGGCGCCACGGCCTTCGACTACGAGGCTGTCGAGGTGCTGAGCATCACGTCGGGACTGTTGCAGCTGAAGCGGCCCACGCAAGCAGCCTGGCCGGCCGGTACCAAACTTTTCCCGGTGCGCACCGCGCAGCTCGCGCAGCAACCGAACATCAGGCGCCTGAACAACCGGCTGGTGCAGGTGGTCGTTCAGTTCAATGTGGCCGAAGCCTGCGACTGGCCAGTGGCCACCGGCCTGACGATGTACCGCGGCGCGCCGGTGGTGAGCAACAAGCCGCATGAGAGCGGCGATCTCAACAACACGGCCGCGCGATTGATGCTGGTGCTGGACAACCTGGCGGGCATTCCTCGCGCCACCGACACGGCCGACGCCGCCTTCCAGGTACAGGCCCACAGCTGGACGCTCGGCGGGCTGAGTGAGCAGTCAGCCTGGCGCAGCCTCATGTACACGCTGCGCGGCCGCCAAGGCGTGGTGTGGCTGCCGACGCACTCGGAGGATCTCGATCTCTCCGCGCTGGCGGACGCGGCGACGTCGACGATCGACGTCGGGGCGATCGGCTTCACGCGCTTCGGCCTGGGTCGTGTGGGCCGCCGCGACATCAGGATCGAGCTGAGCGACGGCACGGCCCTGCATCGCAGGATCACCGCCTCCGCCGAGCTGAGCAGCAGCGTTGAGCGTCTGACGCTCGATGCTCCGCATGGCGTCATCCTGCGGCCGGCCGGCACCAGCACCAACACCACGGTCACGCGCATCAGCTTCATGCAGCTGGCCAGGCTGGAGCAGGACGAGATCGAGCTGCACCACTTCACTGCAGATGACGGCGTCTCCAGGGTGCAGGTCTTGTGGCGCACGCGGCGTGACGAACTGGAGCTCGCATGACCTTCGACTCTCGAGAGCGCAGCGTTGCCAGCGGCCAGCCGATCAGGCTGTACCTGTTCGCCCGAGGTGCGCTGCGATGGGCCTACTGCAGCGCCGATCGCGACGTGGCCTTTCAGGCCGTGACGTACAAGGCAATGCCGATCAGCGATGACGGCGTGCGCATCACCGGCGAGGCCAGCGCTGACGTGCTGAAGGTGACGGCGCCGGCGACGCTGGAGGTCGCGCAGCTGTTCAGGGGTGCACCGCCCTCTTCAGAGATCGAGCTGACCGTGCGCGACTACCACTACGGTGAGGCCGACTCGTCGACGAGCTCGCAGGTTGTCTGGGTGGGCAGCGTGAGCGGCGTACGCTGGCCGCAGCCCGATCGAGCCGAGATCGCATGCGAGTCGATCGGGGCCAGCATGGACAGGACCGGCCTGCGCTTGACCTGGGAGCGCAACTGCCCGTTCACCGTGTTCGACGCCGACTGCAAGGCGGACCGCGCTTCGAGGGCGGTGTCGACGACGCTCACCGCGATCACCGCTACGACGATCACGGCCGCAGCTTTCTCAGCCAAGCCGGACGGCTACTTCGCCGGCGGGTATGTGGAGTGGGGCGTGGGCGCCGGCGAGCTTGAGCGCCGTGGCGTGGAGTCGCACGTCGGTTCCGTTCTGACGATCCTCGGAGGTACCTCTGGCATGGCCGCAGGCCTGGCGATCGCAGCGCTGCCAGGCTGCAGGCAGACGGCCGAGTACTGCAACTCGGAGTTCAACAACCTGGACAACTTCGGCGGCATCCGACACCTGCCTGGCAAGAGCCCGTTCGACGGGCAGCCTATGTTCTGACGACTGGAGAGAGCCATGACCTTCTGGTACCAAGTTGCGATCGTCGTCGTGAGCTGGTTTCTGGCCAACGCGATGCGGCCGAAGCCGGCGACGCCGAAGCCGGCAGCGTTCGAGGAGTTCCAGTTCCCACAGAGCGCCGAGGGCACGGCGCAGATCGTGATCTTCGGCGACGTGTGGATCGACGATTGGATGGTGCTGGGCCTGGGCAACTTCCGGTCGGACCCGATCGTCAAATGAGCGACTCGGTGCGAGTCACGATCCAGCACTTCCACGAGGTGCCGGCGTTCAATGGCGGGCGAGGCTACTGCTCGCGCATGGGCCGTGTCTTCGCCGAGCTGCATGGGCTGGACTGGGCTGCGTTCGTGCAGGAAGGCATCGACTCGGCGGTGCTGGAAGCAACGGGCGACGCGCTCGCCGCGAGGCTGGTGGAGTACGCGCGATCGCAGGCACGGACGGTAGACGGTAATGGGTAGCCGCAAGAAGCAGATAGTCGGCTATCGCTACTTCGCAGGCCTGCACATGGGCCTGTGCATGGCGATGGACAAGCTCAAGGCGGCTCGCGTAGGCGACAAGGATCTCGGGATCTCGCCCGTCACCACGAACGGGTCCCAGTCGATCAGCAAGGGCGGCCTGTTCGGTGGCGACGAAGGCGAGGGCGGGATCGCCGGAACGCTGCAGGTGCTTTTCGGTGGACCAACGCAGCCGGTGAGTACGCCACTGGCCGCCATGCTGGGCGGCCTGGTGCCGGCGTTCCGGGGGAAGGTGACCGTCTTCTTCGACGGTCAGTTTTCAGCGAACTCGCGCTACCCGCAGCCCTGGACGTTCCGTGGTGTGAGGCGCCTGGCCGGGTGGGACGGCGGCGCGTGGTATCCGGAGAAGGCCGCGATCGACATCGGCGCCGGAGCCACGCTGATCGAGGCCATGAACCCGGCCCATCTGCTGTACGAGTGCTTCACGAACCGATCATGGGGCCGTGGCCTGCCGCGATCGCGCATGGATGACGCGCGGTGGCGCGCAGCCGCCGACAAGCTGTACGACGAGGGCTTCGGCCTGTGCCTCAAGTGGAGCCTGCCGGACTCGCTGAAGGCGTTCGTCCAGGGCGTCATGGATCACATCGGCGCGGTGCAGTACGTGGATCCGGCAACCGGCCTCGTGGTGCTCGACCTGGTACGTGACGACTACGACGCGTCAGCGCTTCCACTCTACGACGCAGACAGCGGCCTGCTCTCGATCGAGGAGGACGAAGCCGGTTCGCAGCCCGCCGCGGTCAACGAGGTGATCGTGAAGTACCGCGATCCCTTGGCCAAAGAGGACAAGTCGGTCCGCGTCAAGAACCCGGCCGCGATCGCGAGCCTGGGCGCAGTCTCCAGCGTGACGCGGGAGTATCCGGGCATCCCTACGGCCGCGCTGGCGCTGCGTGTGGCCCAGCGCGACCTGAAGGCCGCGGCGGGCTTCCTGAAGAAGTTCAAGGTCAGGCTCGATCGCAGGGCCTATCGGCAGATGCCTGGCTCGGTCTTCAAGATCCGAGACCTGAAGCGCAACATCAGCAGCATCGTGCTGCGGGCCGGCCAGGTCGAGCTGGGCCAACTCACCGACGGCGCGATCGTCATCAATGCGGTGCAGGACATGTTCGGCCTGCCGGCGACCTCCTACGTGGGTCTGCCTGTCAGCGCGTACGTGCCGCCGGCGACGACTCCGTTGCCCTTGTTGGGTGCCCGGCTCATCGAGCTGCCGTACCGCGACCTGGCCGAGCAGCTGGATGCGACAGCTCTCGCCCAGCTCACCGCCACGAGCTGCTTTGTCGCTGGCGTGGGCGGCTTGCCCAACGTGCTCACGCTGGCCATGCAGCTTCAGCTGCGCCCCGGATCGGCCGGCCCTTTCGAAGTCGCCGGCGAGGGTCAGCCTGCGCCGGCGGCGCTGCTGCTGGCCGCGATGAGCGCCAACACCACGTCTGTGACTCTGACCGGCGGCGTTGGCCTGGACCGGGTGAGCGTGGGAAGTCCTGCGCTCGTCGACGACGAGGTGTGCCGTGTCGATAGTCTGGACGCGGCCGCCGGCACCGCTGTGCTCGCGCGCGGGTGTGCGGACACGGTCCCGCAACCTCATGCGATTGGCGCGGTCGTGCTGTTCTATGGCGACGCCGGCGTCAGCTCCGCGACCGAGTACTCCAGTGGCGTGGCGCTGCAAGGCAAGCTACTGGCGCGCACGCCCAGTGATCTGGCCGACCCCGCATCGTCGACGACGCTGTCGATCACTACGGCGCAGCGCCAGGTCAGGCCCTATCCGCCAGGTGACCTGAAGATCGGTGGCCAGCGCTTTCCAGCTACTTTGGCCGACTCGACGGTCGCGTTGTCCTGGGTGCACCGCAGCAGGGTTCTGCAGGCCGATCAGCTCGTCGATACCCTTCAGGCCTCGGTCGGGCCCGAGGCCGGCACGACGTACAGCGTGGAGATCCGCAACGCGTCGACGAACGCGCTTCTGGCGGCCGCCACCGGCATTACAGGCACGGGCTACACGAGCCCTCCGATGTCCGGTTCCTTCCAGATGCGGGTGTCGGTCTGGTCGGTGCGCGGTGGCCTGGCCAGTGCCCAGGTGCAGAGCCATCAGCTGGCGTTCACCTATGCGCTGCACGCGACCGCGGCCGGAGCTCTGCTGAACGCTGGCGCGTCCTTCCTGCAGCCGCAGTCGCCCACCTCGGTGACCGCGACCCTGCTGCAGAGTGCGGCGGCCGCCAGTGCCGGGTCGGCCTACGTCTCGATCGGGCGCGTTGCCAACGTGGAGACCGGCACCACCGAGCCGATTCCAGCCGGCACGACGTTCACGGTGGGCGTCCAGCGCGACGCGACTGCGATCGGCACTTTCAGCTACACGACCACGTCCAGCACCACGCGGTCGACGGTGGTTTCCGGCTTGGCCGACGCCGCCGCGGCGGTGTCTGCCCTTGCTGCCGCTGGGATCTCGTTCGGTGCCAACTCTGACGGCGCCGGCCCGTTTCTGCAGGCCAATGGCTTGCAGGGCGTCACCGGCTGGCTGGTGCAAGGCTCACCGACCTCGCCGTTCCGGATCTCGGTCAGCGTCACCTCGCCTGGGTCGCCAGTCGTGGCCCGGGACCAGTACAGGGTCGTGCGATTCGCCTTTGCGGGCGCGCCGGCCCGCGGCGACCTGCTGATCGTGGTGCTGGGCGGCCAGGTCTTCCAGACGGTGGTGCGCTCGACCGACTCGCTGTCCGGCGCGCTGGCCTATCTTGCGGCCGCGATCGACGCCGATGCAGCCTACTCGGTGATCCAAGACGGCGGCACGCTGTATGTGAGCGGCGTGAGCACCTCCGACAACTTCACGTACAGCGCCAGCGTGCGAGGCGCTGCTGCCTATGCGGACGATGCCCCTGGCGGCATCGCGCCTGGCTGTCTGCTGACGCTTGGCGCCAGCCTGATTCCCGGCTCCGCATCGGGTACCTGAAGCACGCGCCCTCCGCGGCGTCGGAGGTTTCGGCCGCTGCTGCCCACCTCCGGCCGGCTTTGCTACCTAGTACATTTCCTGTTCTGTCGCTTCACTTCGTGCCGGTCGCATTTATCTCGCCGTCGGAGGCGCGTTTATCGCGCGCGGCGTCAGCCGGCACCGCCAGCGCCAGCCGTGCAAGCCACTGCTCGACGCGCGTGTGCTTGTGGCCGAGTTCGTGCGCGGTGTTCAGGCCCAGGCCGGAATCGGTGCCGGCCACGTAGGCGAACATCACGAGGGTGCCCCACGACAGCGGATGCGTGCCCACCCACCAAGCGCAGCCGATCAGCGCCACGTAGTGCAGCGGCACCGTGGCCCAGGTCAGCCAGCGGTAGTAGCGGTCTTCCTCCAGCAGCGGCACCACGGCCTCGGGCGGGTTGCTCTCGTCCTCGCCGATTAGCGCGTCCAGCAGCGGCATGAGCCCGTAGCTGATGAAGAGGGGCAGCGCCAGGGCGATCTCGTGCCCGCTGGCGGCGTGCGCGGCCATGCCGGCAAAGGGCATCAGCGGGAAGACGACCGAGAAGGCCCACCACGCGCGCTTGCGGTCGCGGTAGGTCACGCGGCCCCGCTGCGGGTCTTCGGCCACGTAGAGCTTGGCCATGCGCTGCTCCTTCGGCGAGTGGCGCATTGTCGGCCGGGCCCGGCCGCCGCGCCGTCGGGACCGACCCGCCCGCTCAGGGCCCGGCGTGATGGCGGCTCAGGAGCCTTCGCCAGTGTGCTCGAAAGCCGCCGGCGTGACGCCGGCGCGGCCGAGGAAGGCGCGCACGTGCAGCACCGACTGCCGGTCGACCTCGTCGCCGTGCGGCCGGTGCAGCACGTCTTCCATGCGGTTGAGCGTGACGCGCACGCGTGCGCCGGAGATCGGCTCGATGCTCGCGCCGACATGCTTCAGCAGCGACTCCACGTCGCGCCAGTGCAGGTTGTGCGGCGGCGGATCGTGGAACAGCGCGCGGATCAGGTTGGTGTGGTGCCGGCTCATGCTCCTGCTCCTGGAGACAGACCCGGCAAGCCTACCCCATGCGGGGCCCGCTCAGCCCCGGCGCCGCCCGCGGCGCATCGCCGCGCCCAGCCCGGCCAGGGCGAGGGCCGCGAGGCCGAAGGAGGCCGGCTCGGGCACGGACGCAGCGGCGCCGGTCTCCAGCACCAGGTTGTCGACCAGCGCGATGTTCGACGGGCCCGGCGAGTCGGCGAAGCGGAAGGCGCGGATGCCCGACGCCGCCAGCACGACGCCGCTCGCGTCGAAGCAGCCGCTCGCGCAGCCCGTGCCCGTGAAGGTGTAGCTCGCGAGCACGGCGCCGTTGATGTCCAGCACCTCGGCCAGGAAGTTGCCGCCGCCCTCGCCGGAGAAGTCGAAGGTGACCGACGAGACGTCGAAGTCGAAGCTCAGCCGCGTGCGCCGGGTGTCGTCGCCCAGCTGCGAACTCTCCAGGCCTACCGTCGGGTGGCCGTTGGCGGCGACGATGCCGTCGGTCAGCGTGATCGTGCCGGCGCTCACGACCAGCGGCGCGCTGTCCAGGTTCAGGCCGGTGCCGGCCGTGTCGAAGTCCAGCAGGATCGGCGCGGCCTGCGCCAGCGGCGCCAGCGACAGGCAGGCCATGGCCACGAGGGCGGCGGGGAATCGGGTGCGGGTCGTCATGGGGATCTCCGGGTGGCCGTCAGGGTCGATGAGCCGTCGCGGATCCCTGCAATTCGCACGCCAGTGGGCAGGCGCAGGCAGCGCGCCCAAGCGCTGTTCACTGGGAGCCGGCACCCCCTAGTTTGGCGACGGCAGACGCCGCCGCCGGCCGCGCAGGCCGCCCGTTGGCAAGCCGGCCGACACCTCCATGACCTTCAATCGATGCTGACCTTCGCGTCCTTCACCAGGCGCGCGAACTTCTCCGTCTCGTCCCTGATCTGCTGGGCCATCTGCTCGGGCGTGTTGCCGATCGGCTCGGCGCCGATCTCCGCCATGCGCTTGCCGAACTCCGGCGAGCGGATGACCTTGCGCATCTCCTCGCTCAGCCGTGCCGTCACCTCCCTCGGCGTGGCCGCCGGCGCGAGCACGCCGAACCAGGTGCCGATGTCGAAGCCCGCGAGACCCGATTCGGCCAGCGTGGGCACGTTCGGCAGCGCCGACGAGCGCTTCGCGGTCGTGACCGCCAGCGCACGCAGCTTGCCGGCCTGGATGTGCGACAGCACCGGCGTGATGGTGTCGAAGGACATCGAGACCTGGCCGCCGAGCAGGTCGGTCGTCAGCGGGCCGCTGCCCTTGTAGGGGATGTGCAGCAGCGAGATGCCGGTCTGGTTCTGGAACTGCGTGCCGATCAGGTGCTGCGCGGTGCCGTTGCCGTTGGAGCCGTAGCTCAGCTCGGGCCTGGCGGCCCTGGCCTGCGCGACGAGCTCGGCCACCGACTTCGCCGGGTTGGTGGCCGCCACCGCCAGCACGTTGGGCACCATCGCGATCACGGTCAGCGGCTGGAAGTCCTTCTGGAAGTCGTAGCTCAGCTTCCTGTAGACGCTGGTGGCGATGGTGTGGTGCACCGCGCCCACGAGCAGCGTGTGGCCGTCGGGCCTGGCCTTCGCGACGTAGTCCGCGCCGAGCGTGGCGCCGGCGCCGGGCTTGCTCTCGACGATCACCGGCTGGCCCAGCGCCACCTGCAGCTTCTCGGCCAGCGCGCGCGCCAGCACGTCGGTGGTGCCGCCCGGCGGGAAGGGCACGACGAGCGTGACCGGGCGGCTCGGCCAGGGCTGTGCGTGGACGAGGCTGGCGGCGAGGGCGAGCGCGGCGAAGGCCACGCCGCGACGCAAGGCCGCGCGCCGCGGCTTCGATGAACGGCGCATGGGAGGTCTCCTGGTATCGGTCTTGTTCAGCGCCCGGCCGCGGCGAGCTGGCGGCAGACGGCCTGCGTGACTTCGGCCGTGCCCGCGCGGCCGCCCAGGTCGCGCGTGTGCAGCGCGGGTGTCGCGGTGACGGTCTCGATGGCCCGCATCAGCTGCGCCGCGGCGGCCATCTCGCCAATGTGCTCCAGCAGCATCACGCAGCTCCAGAAGGTGCCCACCGGGTTCGCCAGGCCCTGGCCCATGATGTCGAAGGCCGAACCGTGGATGGGCTCGAACATGCTCGGGTAGCGGCGCTCGGGGTCGAGGTTGGCGGTGGGCGCGATGCCCAGGCTGCCGGCCAGTGCGGCGGCCAGATCGGACAGGATGTCGGCGTGGAGGTTGGTCGCCACCACGGTGTCGATCGAGGCCGGGCGGTTGACCATGCGCGCCGTCATCGCGTCGACCAGTTCCTTGTCCCAGCTCACATCGGGGAAGTCCTTCGCGACCTGCGCCGCGACCTCGTCCCACATCACCATCGCGTGGCGCTGCGCGTTGCTCTTGGTGACCACGGTGAGCTGCTTGCGCGGCCGCGACTGCGCCAGGCGGAACGCGAAGCGCTGAACGCGCTCGACGCCGGCGCGGGTCATGATCGACATGTCGGTCGCCACCTCGATCGGGTGGCCCTGGTGCGCGCGGCCGCCGACACCGGCGTACTCGCCCTCGGAGTTCTCGCGCACGATGACCCAGTCCAGGTCCTGCGGCCGGCAGCGCTTCAGCGGCGCATCGATGCCGGGCAGGATGCGCGTGGGCCGCACGTTGGCGTACTGGTCGAAGCCCTGGCAGATCTTCAGCCGCAGGCCCCACAGCGTGATGTGGTCGGGGATGTGCGGGTCGCCGGCGGAGCCGAAGAGGATCGCGTCCTTGCCGCGCAGCGCGTCCAGGCCGTCGGCCGGCATCATCTCGCCATGCGCGCGGTACCAGTCGCCGCCCCAGCCGAAGTCCTCGAACTCGAAGCCGAAGCGCCCGCCCGCGGCGGCGGCCACCGCCTCCAGCACCTGGCGCCCCGCGGGCACCACTTCCTTGCCGATACCGTCACCGGGAATGGTGGCGATGCGATAGACCTTCGTCATCAAGCGCTCCGTTGGTGGGCCCAAGAGCGGGCCTGCGGCGCACTATAGGAAGCACCCGCGGGCTGCGGCCGCGCTCGGACTCAAGGCATCATCAACCGCAGGTTGAAGCCGGGAGACACCCATGACACGCCGCGTGCTGCCCTCGGACATCGAGTTCTTCGCCGTGCTGGCGCGCGCCGGCAGCCTGAGCGCCGCCGGCCGCGAGCTGGGCATCTCCACCGCCGCGGTGAGCAAGCACCTGGTGCAGATGGAAGGCCGCGTGGGCGTGCCGCTGGTTAACCGCACGACGCGGCGCATGAGCCTCACGGCCGAGGGCGAGGTCTACCGCGAGCACGCGCGGCGCATCGTCGGCGGCCTCGACGAGCTGGAGCAGGCACTGGGGCTGGCGAAGAGCACGCCCAAGGGGCTGCTGCGCGTCAACGCGACGCTGGGCTTCGGCCGCGCCCACGTGGCGCCGCTGGTCTCGCGCTTCGCGATGCGGCACCCGGAGATCGAGGTGCAGCTGCAGCTGTCGGTCAACCCGCCGCCGCTGACCGACGACGCCTTCGACATCTGCGTTCGCTTCGGCCCGCCGCCGGAGTCGCGGCTTGTGGCGCGGCGGCTGGCCTCGAACCGCCGGCTGCTGTGCGCCGCGCCGGCCTACCTGCAGAGCCACGGCACGCCGCGCACGCCGGAGGAGCTGCAGCGCCACCGCTGCATCACCATCCGCCAGGGTGACGAGGCCTACGGCGTCTGGCGCCTGAAGAAGCGTGGCCGCGGCACGGCTGCGCAGGCGGTGAAGGTGCGCGGGCCGCTGTCGACCAACGACGGCGGCATCGCGGTGAACTGGGCGCTCGAAGGCCACGGCATCCTGATGCGCGCCGAATGGGACATCGACAAGCACCTGCGCGCCGGCCGCCTGGTGGAGGTGCTGCCGCAGTACGACACGCCGGACGCCGACATCCACGCCGTCTACCCGCAGGCGCACCAGGGCACGCCGCGCGTGCGCGCCTTCATCGACTTCCTGCAGAAGGAATTCGCGCAGCGCCGTAGCTGAGCTTGGAGCCTGCGCGGCAGAAGTCCAGCCCCGCGCTGGATTTCTGCCGCGCAGGCTCCTACGCCCTCGCGACGATCACGTGCGCCTGGATCTTCCCCGCCACCGCACCGCTACCGTGGCGACGCCGAATGGCCTCGGCCGCCGCGTCGGTCGCACGCGCCAGCCCGCCGGGGTCGCGCGCCTCGATCTCGTTGCGCAGCGGCGTGCCCTGGCAATAGGCCATCGCCGCATCGCCCGCGGAGGCCGCGTGGCTGGTCTCGCTGCACGTCTCGATCGTGATGTCGGCAAAGCCGGCGCGGCGCAGGTCCTCGCGGATCAGCGCGGTGTCGTGGTAGCCGTGCGGCGTGCGCGCGAGGAAACGCGGCGGGTCCGCGGGGAACAGCGCGGCGACGGCCTGCGTCACCAGGTCGGCGAAGACGTTCTCCCCGATGTGGTCCCAGACGCTGAAGACCCAGCACCCGCCCGGGCGCAGCACGCGCCGCGCCTCGGTGTAGCCGGTGATGCGGTCGGGGAAGAACATGGCGCCGAATTGGCAGCAGACGAGGTCGAAGGAGGCCGGCCCGAAGGGCAGCGCCAGTGCATCGGCCTGGCGCCACTCGAGGCGGGCGTCGGCACCCTGGCGCGCGGCCGCATGGTCCAGCATCGGCTGGTTCAGGTCCGTCACCATGTAGCGCGCCTGCCCGCCGAGCCGGGGCGCGAGCGCGCGGGCGACGACGCCGGTGCCGGCGGCGGTCTCCAGCACCGCGCCCGGCGCGAAGCCGGCGACGAGCCGCGCCATCGCGGCGGCATAGGGCTCGAAGATCATCGGCACCATCAGCGTGTCGTAGAGCTTCGGGATCGATCCCGCGAAGACCTTGTCGCTCTCGGCCATGGGACCTCCATCGATCAGGCCAGCCATCATCGCATTCCGCCCCGAACCGGGTGGCGCTGCGCTCGGGCCCTGCGCCTGCAGAAGAACCCTCGACGATGAAGCCACGGGCAGCCCTCATCCTCGCGCTCGCGCTCGCGGCCGTGGCCGCCGCGACCGCGGCCTTCGTCAGGCAGGACGCCTCGGCGCCGCCGCGCTGAGCGCTCGCGCGGCGCTGTCGGGCCGCGTGCGCAGCTGCAGCCGCTCGCGCAGGTCGTCGACGAAGGCACGCGCCGGCATCGACAAGGCGCGGTCCTGCCGCCACACGAGGTACCAGCGGCCGCGCAGCGGGAAGCCGGCCACCGGCAGGATGCGCAGGCCTTCGGTGGCGGGGTCGGCCGCCAGCGTGTGGCGCGACAGCACCGCCAGGCCCAGGCCGGCACGCACAGCGTGCTTGATGGCCTCGTTGCTGCCCAGCGCCATGCGCGGCGGCCAGTCCACGCCCTTCTGCGCGAACGCCTCCTCGACCGCCGCCCGCGTGCCGGAACCGGCCTCGCGCGCGAGCAGCGGCTCGGCGACGAGATCGACCAGCCGCAGCCGGCGGCGCTGGCCGAGCGCATGGTCCAGCGGCGCGATCAGCACCAGCGGGTTCTCCAGGAAGGGCCAGCGCGCCAGCCGCAGGTGGGGCGGCGGCCGCATCATCGCGGCGAGTTCGTCGTCGCCGCGTTCCAGCCGCGCGACGACGGCGTCGCGGTTCTCCACCGCGAGCTCGATCTCGATGCCCGGGTAGCGCTTGGCGAACGGGCCCAGCAGGTCGGGCAGGAAGTACTCGGTGGTGGTGACCGCGGCGATGCGCAGCCGGCCGCGCTTCAGGCCCTGCAGCGCGGCGGCGTCCTCCTCGAACTGCTGCCAGCAGGCACCCATCGCGCGCACCGCCTCGGCGAGGCGCTGGCCCACCGCGGTGGGCACGAGGCCGCGGCCGCGCGGCTCCAGCAGCACCAGGCCGAGCGCGGCCGAGAGTTCCTTCAGCTGCGTGGAGACCGTGGGCTGCGCCAGGTGCAGCGTCTGCGCCGCGCGGCCCACACCGCCCAGGCGCACCACGGCCTCGAAGCTGCGCAGCTGCACGAGGCTGGCGCGGGGCGCCTGCTGCAGGCCGGGCGGGATGTCTCGAATCATCGGCAATTCCAATGCTTTGCATCTGAACATATCACTTGTTCCGTCGGCGGGCAGTCGCCAGCATCGCGCCCCGCCATGCAGAACTTCCTCGACCCCGCGATCCTGTTCTTCGTCTTCGGCCTGCTCGCGGGCCTCGTGCGCTCGAACCTGGAGATCCCGCCGCCGATCGCGCGTTTCCTCTCGCTGTACCTGCTGATGGCGCTGGGGCTGAAGGGCGGCTTCGCGCTCGCCAAGTCCGGCCTGGATGCCGAGGTGGCGGTGAGCCTGGGCTGCGCGATCGTGCTGGCGCTGGCCGTGCCGGCGCTGGGCTACGCGCTGCTGTCGCGCCGGCTGTCGCGCTTCGACGCGGCGGCGGTGGCGGCCACCTACGGCTCGGTCAGCGCAGTGACCTTCATCACCGCCGTGCAGTTCCTGGAGACGCGCGGCCTGGCCTTCGGCGGCCACATGGCCGCGGCCATGGCGCTGATGGAGTCGCCGGCCATCGTGATGGCGGTGCTGCTGGCGAACATGGCGCGCCAGCGCGAAGCTTCAGCCGGTGCCGGCGCTGCCGTCCACAAGCCCGGCCTGGGCCAGCTGCTGCACGAGTCCTTCACCGACGGCGCGCAACTGCTGCTGCTGGGCGCGATGCTGATCGGCATCGTCACCGGCGAGGCAGGCCAGAAGGTGATGCAGCCCTTCTCGGGCGACCTGTTCAAGGGCATGCTGGCCTTCTTCCTGCTCGACATGGGCCTCGTGGCCGCGCGCAACTTCGGCGCGCTGAAGGGGCGCTCGGCCTGGCTGCTGGCCTACGCCATCGGCGGCCCGCTGGTGCATGCGGCGCTGGCGCTGGCGCTGGCCGCGGCCGCCGGGCTCTCGGCCGGCAACGGCGCGCTGCTGATGGTGCTGGCGGCCAGCGCCTCGTACATCGCGGTGCCGGCGGTGCTGCGCGAGGCGATCCCGGAGGCCAACCCCTCGCTGTACTTCGGCATGTCGCTGGGGCTGACCTTCCCCTTCAACATCCTCGTGGGCATACCGCTGTACACGGCGGTCGCGCAGCGCGTGCTGTGAGTCTCAGCCGATCGGCAGCGCCGTCTTGTAGCGCACCTGCTTGAGCGCGAAGCTGGAGCGGATCTTCTCGATCTCCGGCATCGGCGACAGCTGCTCGAGGATGAAGCGCTCCAGCGCCGCCATGTCGGGCACGGCGACGCGGATCAGGTAGTCGGCATCACCCGTCATCAGGTAGCACTCCATCACCTCGTCGCGCGCGCAGACCTGGGCCTCGAAGGCTTCGAGCGCGGCCCGCGTCTGCTGCTTCAGGCTGATCGAGATGAAGACGTTCAGGTGCAGGCCCAGCAGCTGCGCATCCAGCAGCGCCACATGCTGGCGAATCACGCCGGCGGCGGTGAGTGCCTTCACGCGCGCCAGGCAGGGCGACGGCGACAGGCCGACGCGCCGCGCCAGCTCCACGTTGCTGAGGCTGCCATCGGCCTGCAGTTCGCGCAGGATGCGCCGGTCGAGCGAGTCGAGTTCCATTCGTGCTGGCAAGTTGCGATTCAGCAGCAGATTGTGCCGCCGCGGGGCAACCCGGCGAGTCCATTCGACCGATGCTGCGGAAGCAGCCGGTCTACAGTCGATGCTGGAGACATCACGATGAACGACACCTCGATGCAAAGGCACCTGGTTGCCGCAGACGCGCAGTCCGACACCGACGCGCAGGAGACCGCCGAGTGGCGCGAGGCCCTGGCCTCGCTGCTGGCGGCCGCCGGCCCGCAGCGCGTGCGCGAGATCCTCGACCTGCTGGCCGCGCAGGGCCGCGACCCTTCGATCGGCTGGCAGCCGGCGCTGGGCACGCCCTACGTCAACACGATCCCGGCCGACCGCCAGCCGCCCTTCCCCGGCGACCTGGCGATCGAGGAGCGCCTGGCCTCGCTGATGCGCTGGAACGCGCTGGCGATGGTGGTCCGCGCCAACCAGGCCTACGGCGAGCTGGGCGGTCACATTGCCAGTTATGCCAGCGCGGCCGACCTGTTCGAAGTCGGCTTCAACCACTTCTTCCGCGGCGGCGAGGCGCGCGCCAGCGACCTCGTCTTCTACCAGCCGCACTCGGCGCCCGGCGTCTACGCACGCGCCTTCCTCGAAGGCCGGCTGAGCGAGAACGACCTGGCGCACTACCGGCAGGAGATCGCCGCGAAGCGTGAAGGCGCGCGCGGGCTTTCGAGCTACCCGCACCCCTGGCTGATGCCGGACTTCTGGCAGTTCCCCACCGGCTCGATGGGCCTGGGACCGATCAGCTCGATCTACCAGGCGCGCTTCATGCGCTACCTGCAGCACCGCGGGCTGCTCGATACCTCGGCGCGAAAAGTGTGGGGGGTGTTCGGCGACGGCGAGATGGACGAGCCCGAGAGCATGAGCGCGCTGACGCTGGCCGCGCGCGAGAAGCTCGACAACCTCATCTGGGTCGTCAACTGCAACCTGCAGCGGCTGGACGGCCCGGTGCGCGGCAACGGCCGCATCGTCGACGAGCTGGAGGCCCTCTTCGCCGGCGCCGGCTGGCGCGTCATCAAGCTGGTCTGGGGCTCGGACTGGGACGGCCTCTTCGCCCGCGATACGCAGGGCGCGCTGGTGCGTGCGTTCGCGAACACCGTCGACGGCCAGTTCCAGACCTTCGCCGCGAAGGACGGCCGCTACAACCGCGAGCACTTCTTCGGCCAGGACCCGGCGCTGGTGGCGCTCGCGCAAGGCCTCACCGACGAGCAGATCGACCGCCTCAAGCGCGGCGGCCACGACCTCGTGAAGATCCACGCCGCCTACCACGCGGCGGTGCGCACCATCGGCCGGCCGACGGTGATCCTCGCGCAGACCAAGAAGGGCTACGGCATGGGCGAGGCCGGCCAGGGCCGGATGAGCACGCACCAGCAGAAGAAGCTCGAACGCGACGACCTGATCGCCTTCCGCAACCGCTTCGCCTTGCCGCTCACCGACGAGCAGGCCGCGAAGCTCGAATTCACGAAGCCCGCGCCCGACAGCGCCGAGATGCGCTACCTGCAGCAGCGCCGCGCCGCGCTGGGCGGCCACGTGCCGGCGCGCTCGTCCACCGCGGCGCCGGTGGCGGTGCCGGCGCTATCGCGCTACGCCGAGTTCGCGACCGCGGCCGACGGCAAGGAGATGAGCACGACGATGGCCTTCGTGCGCATGCTCACCGCGCTGCTGAAGGACCCGGCCCTGGGCGCACGCCTCGTGCCCATCGTCGCCGACGAGGCGCGCACCTTCGGCATGGCCAACCTGTTCAAGCAGATCGGCATCTACGCCTTCAGCGGCCAGGCCTACGAGCCCGAGGACATCGGCTCGGTGCTGAGCTACCGCGAGGCCACCGACGGGCAGATCCTGGAAGAAGGCATCAGCGAGGCCGGCGCCATCAGCAGCTGGACCGCCGCCGCCACGAGCCACTCGGTGCACGGCCTGGCGATGCTGCCCTTCTACATCTACTACTCGATGTTCGGCTTCCAGCGCATCGGCGACCTGATCTGGGCCGCCGCCGACCAGCGCTCGCGCGGCTTCCTGCTCGGCGCCACAGCGGGCCGCACGACGCTCGGCGGCGAAGGGCTGCAGCACCAGGACGGATCGAGCCTGCTCGTGGCCTCCACGGTGCCCAACTGCCGCGCCTACGACCCCTGCTTCGCGGGCGAGTTCGCGGTGATCCTGGACCACGGCATGCGCGCGATGCTGGAGCGGCAGGAGGACGTTTTCTACTACGTCACGCTGATGAACGAGAACTATGCGCAGCCCTCGTTGCCGGCGGGCGTGGAGGCGGATGTCGTCAAGGGCCTGTACCGCTTCGCGACGCATGCGCCGAAAGGCAAGTCGGTGGGCCGCGTGCGGCTGCTGGGCAGCGGGACCATCCTGCGCGAGGTGATCGCCGCGGCCGAGCTGCTGGCGGCGGAATGGCAGGTCGAGGCCGAGGTCTGGAGTGCGACCAGCTTCGCCGAACTGGACCGCGAGGCGCGCGAGGTCGAGCGCTTCAACCGCCTGCACCCGTCGGAAGACGCCCGCACCAGCCATGTCGCACGCTGCCTGGCCGGCGGCGAACCCGTGATCGCCGCCAGCGACTACGTGCGCGCCTGGCCGCAGCTAGCCGGCGCGCACATCGACGCGCCTTTCACCGCTCTGGGCACCGACGGCTTCGGCCGCAGCGACACGCGCGCCGAGCTGCGCCGCTTCTTCGAGGTCGACCGCGGCCACGTGGTGCTGGCCGCGCTGACGGCGCTGCGCGCGCAGGGCAAGGTCGACGCCGCGGCCTGCAAGCGGGCGATCGAGCGTTTCGGAATCGCCACGGAGGTAGCGCCGAGCTGGTCGGTCTAGCGCACGAGGCCCGCGCCTGGCCTGCGGCCTCTGCTAACGTTGTTCCGATGCGCAGTACCCTGGACCGCCTGCCGATGAAGCCGCTGGCTCGGCGAGCGGCGCTGCCGATGGCGATGCTGGCCCTGCTGCACGTCGCCCGCGCCGAACCGGTCGACCTGGCCACCGCGATCGACCGTGTGCGCAGCGGCCACGACGCCGTGCGCAGCGCGCGGCTGGAGGCCGAGGTCAAGGGCCTGCAGGCCGAGTCGCTGCGACATCTGAACGCACCCTCGCTCGCGCTCACCGGCTTCGCCGGCCGCGTCGCCACCTCGATCAACCTCGACACCTCGCAGCTGGCCGGCGCGGTGAACCCGCTCGTCGGCCTGATCGACGCCGGCACCGGGCTGGAGATCCCGCCGCTGCCTTCCACGCTGTCGATCAACCGCGTCTACGACCTGAGCGCGGTCTCGCTGACGGCCACGGTGCCCATCTACACCGGCGGCCGGCTCGAAGCCGTGCACGACGTGGCCAAGGGCCGCGCCGCCGAGGCGCAGGCCGAGCTGCAGGAAGCGCAGGAGAAGAACGCCACCAGCGTCGTGCAGCGCTACTTCTCAGCGCAACTCGCCGAGCAGGTGTGGCTGGTGCGCCAGGCCGCGCTGGCCGGCGTGCGCCGGCATGTCGATGCCGCGCTGAAGCTGGAGCAGAGCGGCCTGATCGCGCGTGCCGAACGGCTGAAGGCCGACGTGGCGCTGGCCGATGCGCAGCGCGAATTCGCGAAGTCCGGCAGCGACCGCGAGATCGCGCGCACGGCGCTCACGCGCATGCTCGACGGGCCAGCCGCGGCCGAGCCCAGCACGCCGCTCTTCGTGCACGCGGCCTCGCCCGGTTCGCTGCAGTCCTTCATCGACGCGGCGCTGCGTGGCAACGTGGCCTGGAAGCGCATCGAGGCCAAGCGCGAGCAGGCCGATGCCGGCCGCCGCCTCGCCGGCCACGAGTTCAGCCCCACGGTGCTGGGCGTGGCGTCCTACAACCTCAACCAGAGCAGCGACAAGCTGGTCCAGCCCACCTGGTTCGCCGGCGTGCTGGTGCGCGTGCCGCTGTTCTCGGCCGTGGACAAGGGCAAGAGCCTGGCCGCGGCGCGGCTGGAGGAAGAGCGCGTGCGCATCGCCTCGCGCCAGGCCGAGCGCGACCTGCCCACGCTGGCTGAGAGCCAGTGGCGCACGATGGAGAACGCACGCGTGCAGGTGCTGTCGATGGCGGCGCACCTGGCGCTGGCGCGCGAGAACCTGCGGCTGCAGCAGATCGCCTTCGCGCAGAACCAGGCCACGGCGCTGGACGTGATCGACGCCGAGCTGAACCTCGCGAAGGTGCAGGTGCAGCGCAGCCAGTCGGCCTACGAGTACGTGTTGGCGCTGGCGCGGCTGCTGGAGATCGGCGGCGAACCCGAGCGCCTGCCCGAGTTCGCGCGCACGGCCGAGACCCAGCTCGGCTCGCCGCTGGAGTAGCAAGCGATGGACAGACGGCGCAGTGTCCTGGGGCTGCTGGTGGCGGTGGGCGCCGCGGCGGTGATCGGCTTCCTCGGCTGGGGTCTCTCGAAGGCCTTCGCGCCGCAGGTGCTGCCGCTGCAGGGGCAGATCGAGGCGCAGGAGATCAACGTCTCTTCCAAGGTGCCGGGGCGCGTGGCCCGCGTGTTCGTCGAGCCCGGCCAGGCGGTGCAGGCCGGCGAGCTGCTGTTCGAGCTGGAGAGCCCCGAGGTGATGGCCAAGGCCGCGCAGGTGCAGGCCGCCGCCTCGGCCGCGCGCGCGGTGGCGGCCAAGGCCGATGCCGGCGCGCGCCCCGAGGAGGTGGAGATGGCGCGCCTGAACTGGGAGCGTGCGCGCACCGGCGCCGGCATCGCCAAGACCACCTTCGAGCGCGTGGGCGCGATGGCCGAGCAGGGCGTGCTGGCGCTGCAGAAGCGCGACGAGGCCCGTGCGCAATGGCAGGCCGCCGAGCAGCAGGCCGAGGCCGCAAAGGCGCAGTACGAAATGGCCCGCCGCGGCGCCCGCGCCGAGGACAAGGCCGCCGCCCACGCCCAGGCCGCGCAGGTGGCCGGCGCCGTGAGCGAGGTGGACGCGGCGCTGGCCGAGACGCGCATCAAGGCGCCCGCCGCCGGCGAGGTGAGCAAGGTGCAGATCCAGCCGGGTGAACTCGCGCCGCAGGGCTTCCCGGTGATCACGCTCGTCGAGCTGCAGCGCCCCTGGGCCGTGCTGCAGGTGCGCGAAGACGCGATGGCGCGCTTCGCCAAGGGCAGCCAGCACCCGGGCCATGTGACGGCACTGAATCGCGATCTCGTGTTCACCGTGAGCGCGGTGGCCGTGATGCCCGACTTCGCCACCTGGCGCGCCGCCCGCCCCGGCGGCACCGACCTGCGGACCTTCGAAGTGAGGCTCAAGCCCGCCGAGCCCGTGAAGGACCTGCGGCCCGGCATGGGCGTGCTCTTCGCCGCGCCATGATCGCGGTCATGCGGCGCGAGTGGCAGCGCCTGCGCGCCGACGGCTGGGACCTGGCGATGATCAGCTGGATCCCGCTGCTGCTCTGTGCGCTGACGGCGTGGATCTTCGAGGCCGGCATTCCACGCGAGCTGCCCATCGCCTACGTGGACGCCGACCGCAGCGCGCTGTCGCGTTCGCTCGAACGCATGCTGGAGGCCGCACCCGGCGTCGCCGTCCGCCCGGCCGCCGACCACGCCCAGGCGCTGGACCTGCTGCGCCAGCGCCGCGCCTACGGCATCGTCGTCGTGCCCGAAGGCTTCGAGCGCGAGATCCTGGGCGGCCGGCGCGTCACGCTGGACTGGCAGTTCAACGGCCAGTTCGCCGCGCACACCGGCGGCCTGACGCGTGACGTGAGAGGCGCGGTCTCGACGCTGTCGGCCGGCATCGAACTCGGCGCACGCGGCAAGCGCGGCGCGGCGCCGCTGCAGGCGCGCGTGGCCTTCGAGCCGATCCAGCTGCGCATCGCGACCCTCTTCAACGAGAGCGGCAGCAACGAGTCCTTCCTCGCGATGGCGGTGCTGCCCTCGATGCTGCAGATCTTCGCCGCACTCGCGGCCGTGGTGGCCGTCGGGCGCGAGCTGCGCGAAGGCACGGTGCCCGAGTGGCTGCGTGCCGCCGGCGGCTCCTGGCCCGTGGCGCTGGCCGGCAAGCTGGCGATTCCAGCCGCCGCCTTCATCGTCCAGGCACTGGCCTTCGTCGCCTGGTTCGGCGGCGTGCGCGGCTGGGCGGTGCAGGGCAGCGCGCCGATGCTGCTCGCCGGCCTCGTGATGCTGGTGCTGGCCTACCTGGCAGCGGGCGCCTTCATCGTCGCGCTCACGCTGGGGCTGCGCAACGCGCTGTCGATCTGCGCCTTCTACACCGCGCCCGCCTTCGCGTTCACCGGCCAGGGCTTTCCGCTGTCGTCGATGCCGGCGGCCGCGCGCGCCTGGGCAGAGGCGCTGCCGCTGACGCACTATCTGCAGCTGCAGAGCCGCCACTGGCTGGCCGGCGCGCCGGCGCACTACGGCGTGGAGCCATTGCTGGTGCTCGTGGCCTTCACGCTGGTCTTCGGCGCGCTCGCCTGGGCGCTGCTGGCGCAACGGGCGCAGCGGCCCGAGGCCTGGGGCCGCACGTGAAGCTCCTGCGCGGCGTCGTGCTCGCCTTCGTGGACACCTGGCGCGCGATGCTGCGCGATGCCGGCGCGCTGATGCTGCTGTTCGCCGGCGGGCTGGTCTACTCGTTCTTCTATCCCCTGCCCTACAGCGGCGAGGCGGTCCAGCGCGTGCCGGTGGCGGTGGTCGACCAGGACCGCTCGGCACTGTCACGGCAGTTGGTGCGTTATGCCGCGGCCCATCCGCAGCTCGCCTTGCGCGAGGTCTCGCCCTCGCTCGAAGCCGCGCAGCACGCGCTGTGGAGCGGCGAGGCGGCCGGCGTGCTCTTCATCCCGCCGGGCCTGCAGTCGCAGGTCTCGCGCGGGCAGCGCGCGGAGGTGCAGCTCGCCGGCAACGGCGTCTACATGCTGCTGAACAAGACGGCGCTGAACGGCCTGGCCGAGATCGTCGGCACCGTCTCGGCCGGCATCGAGATCAAGCGCCTGCACGCCGCCACGCCCTCGGCCGCGATGGCCTTCGCGCAGCGCCAGCCGGTGGGCCTGAACGCGGTGGCCCTGTTCAACGTGCGCGAAGGCTACGGCAGCTACATCGTGCCGGGCGTGGCGGTGATGATCGTGCAGCAGACGCTGCTGATGGCCACCGCGCTGCTGTGGGGCACCTGGGTGCAGGCGGGGCGCTTTCCGGTGCCGCGCGACGGTGCGTCGTTCATCGGCCTGTGGCTGGCCTTCGCCAGCGTGGCGGCGATCAACAGCGCCTACTACTTCGGCTTCGTGATGTGGTGGCAGGACTACCCGCGCGGCGGCAACCCCGCCGGGCTGCTGCTGTTCATCGCCCTGTTCGCGCTCTCGGTCTCGGCCGTGGCGCTGTGGCTGGCGAGCTGGTTCCGCACGCGCGAGCGCAGCGCGCAGCTGCTGCTGGCCACGGCGCTGCCGATGCTGTTCCTCTCCGGCCTGTCGTGGCCGGTGGAGGCGATGCCCGGGCCGCTGCAGCTCGCCCGCTGGCTGCTGCCTTCGACCGCCGGCATCCAGGGCTTCGTCGCGCTGAACCAGATGGGCGCGAGCCTGCGGGAGGTGCAGCCCGAGATGCTGGCGCTGCTGGCGATCGGCGCGGCGGCGGCCAGCGCGGCCTGGCTGCGCTGGAAGGGCGCGAGCCCCCCGGCGTAGCCCCGGGTGCCTCGTGGCGCCCGGCCGGTTCGGTTTTTCCTGCGCCCGCGCTCCGGATCTCCTGCTTCATCGGCCGCGGCCGGCTGCGCACAGTCACGCCATCGCAGCCCACCCAGGAGTACCGCCATGCGAACCTACCCCCGCAACAGCCCCGAAGCCGCCGCGCGCCTCGTCGCGCTGGTCCTGATCTCCGACGGCCACGTCTGCCGCTCGGAAATCGAAGCCCTGCAGCAGCTGGGCCTGGAGCAGGAACTCGGCCTCGCGCCGGGCGCCTTCGCCCAGGTCGTGCACACGCTGTGCGAGGACCTGCTGGCCGGCGCCTACGGCAACGGCAGCGGCTCGCTGATGTGCAGCGTCGACGAGGCCACGCTGCGCTCGCTGCTGGCCGAGGTGGACGAGCCCGGCCTGCAGGCGCGCGTGCTGCGCCTGGCCAGCGCCGCCGCCGAGGCCGACCGGCACCTGGCCGAGGCCGAGGCGATGGTCGTCGGCGCGGCGCTCCAGCAGTGGAAGCGGGCCGCGACGCCTCAGCCGGCCTGATCGGCGGCGGCCGCCGCCGCCCCAGCCATCACGCGCTGCACCAGCGGGTGATGCTGCCCGCGGCGCGAGCGGATGGCGTGAATCTCCTCGCCCACGCCCTCGCAGCGCCCGAGCAGGCGCAGGCCGCGGATCAGGCCCACGTCGTCGGCGCCCAGCCGGCTCACCGGGAACACGCCCAGGCCGCGGGCCGAGAACACCGCCAGCAGCGCGCTGTCCTCGAATTCGCCGACGATGCGCGGCCGCAGGCCCTGCGCCTCGAACCACAGTTCCAGCGTCGTGCGCAGCGGCGCATGGCCGGTGGGCAGCAGCACCGGCAGGTCGTTCAGGCTCTGCGGGAAACGCTCCCGCTGCAACCGGCCCACCAGCGCGGCCGGCCCGTACCACTCCACCGGCGAGACCACGAGCCGCTCGCTGGACAGGCGCAGGTTCGGGTTGCGCGGCGCGGCCTGGCCGGCGAGCACCAGGTCCAGGTGGTGCAGCGCCAGCTCGCCCAGCAGCTGCTCGAACTCGCCCTCGTGGCACACCAGGCGCAGGTTCGGCGTCGCCAGCACGGGCTCCAGCAGCGCATGCGCGGCGAGCTTGGACAGCCCGTCCGACAGCCCCACCGCCAGCCGGGCCACCGGGCCGCTGGCCGCCTCGCGCACCTCGTCGGCGATGCGCTGGCCGAGCTGGAAGATCTCCTCGGCGCGCATGAAGGCGGCCTGGCCCGCCTCGGTCAGCGCGATGCCGCGGCCGGCGGGTTTGAGCAGCTGGTGGCCGAGCGACTTCTCCAGCTCGCGCACCTGCGCGCTGACGGTCTGCACCGCCATGTCCAGCCGCTCGGCGGCACGCGCGAAGCCGCCTTCCTTGGCGACGACCCAGAAGTAGTGCAGGTGGCGGTAGTTGAGCATGCGCTTGGGCCCGAGCTTCGGAAAAACCGGATGCTAGGTTCGTTGGGCCCTGGTGGGACCGAAGCGCGGCCGTCCCCACACTCCACGGCGGTGCTTCACGACTGAGCCTTCCCGATGGACTTCATGCTTCCCTTCCTCCTGGCCGACTTCATGGGCAAGCCCACCTGGGCCTGGCTCGCCTTCGCCGGCATCGTGGTCGCGCTGCTGGCCTTCGACCTCGGCGTGCTGCACAAGGACGACCACGAGATCGGCGTGCGCGAGAGCCTGCTGCTGTCGGCCGGCTACATCGGCGTGGCGCTGCTGTTCGGCGCCGGCGTGTGGTGGGCGCTGGGCGCGCAGAGCGGCATGGACTACTACACCGGCTTCATGATCGAGAAGTCGCTGTCGATGGACAACGTCTTCGTCATCGCGCTGATCTTCGGCTTCTTCGCCATACCGCGGCAGTACCAGCACCGCGTGCTGTTCTGGGGCATCCTGGGCGTGATCGTGCTGCGCGCGATCATGATCGGCCTGGGCGCCACGCTGGTGAGCCAGTTCAGCTGGCTGCTGTACATCTTCGGCGCCTTCCTGGTCTTCACCGGCATCAAGATGTGGATCGTGGCCGACCACGTGCCCGACATCGCGAACAACCCGCTGCTGAAGTTCCTGCGCCGCCACATGCGCGTGACCGACGGCCTGCGCGGCAACGCCTTCTGGGTACGCGAGGCCGACCCCGCCACCGGCCGCCTCGAGCGCTTCGCGACGCCGCTGCTGCTGGCGCTGGTGCTGGTGGAGTTCGTCGACCTGGTCTTCGCGGTCGACTCGGTGCCGGCGATCTTCGCCATCACCACCGACCCCTTCATCGTCTACACGAGCAACATCTTCGCCATCCTGGGCCTGCGCGCGCTGTACTTCGCGCTGGCGGCGATGATCCACCGCTTCAAGTACCTGAAGTACGCGCTCGCCCTGGTGCTGGTCTTCATCGGCGCCAAGATCTTCCTCGTCGGCATCATCGGCAAGGTGCCGGCCGCCGTCTCGCTGAGCGTGACCTTCGGCCTGATCGCCGGCGGGGTGCTCGTCTCGCTGTGGAAGACCCGCCTGCCGGCCGCTACAGAAGCCGCCTGAGCGGCCGATAAGGATGCAGATCGGGCCGCGCAGGGGCAGTGCGCGCGGCCGGTTCGGCTGTGCTCGAACCCCGGCACCAGAGGCATCCCCACATGGCTACCTTGCTTTGGCTCCAGACCGGCGCCTGCGGCGGCGATTCGCTCGCCATCCTCAGCGCCACCACGCCCAGCCTGGAGCAGCTGCTCGACAGCTACGGCATCGAGCTGCTGTGGCACCCCTCGCTCAGCCACGGCAGCACCGGCTCGCGCGAGCGGCTGCTGGACGCCATCCTGGCCGGCGAGCAGGTGCTGGACATCCTGTGCGTGGAAGGCAGCATCGTCACCGCGCCGCGCGGCACGGGCCTGTTCGACCCCTGGCGCGACAGCTCGAAGATGGAACTCGCCCGCCGCCTGGCCGACAAGGCCGGCACCGTGGTCGCGATGGGCACCTGCGCGGCCTACGGCGGCGTGCACGCGGCGCCGCCGAACCCCTCGGACTGCGTCGGCCTGCAGTTCACACAGTCGCAGGCCGGCGGCCTCCTGGGCGCCGACTGGCGCTCGCGCAGCGGGCTGCCGGTGGTGAACATCGCCGGCTGCCCGGCGCACCCGCACGCGATGACGCAGACGCTGGCGGCGCTGGCCTCGGGCATGCCGCTGGAGCTGGACGCCATCGGCCGGCCGCTGCCGCACTTCAGCACCGTGGTGCACCAGGGCTGCACACGCAACGAGTACCACGAGTACGACATCGAGGACAGCGCGCCCGGCGGCAAGGCCTGCCTGTTCTTCAACCTCGGCTGCCACGGCCCGCTGACGCGCGCGGTGTGCAACTCGGACCTGTGGAACGGCGTCAGCAGCAAGACGCGCGCCGGCGTGCCCTGCTTCGGCTGCACCTCGCCGGAATTCCCGCGCGACGGCGACCTGTTCAAGACCGAGAAGGTGGGCGCGGTGCCGGTGCGGCTGCCGCTGGGCGTTGAACGGCCGCGCTACATGGCGTACAAGAACCTCGCGCGCGCCGCGGCACCGCAGCGCGTACGCGACAAGAAGATGGATCCCTGAGAAGCTGAGGGGAACGCCATGGCCCGCATCGAGCTCAACGTCGATCTCAACCGCGTCGAGGGCGACCTCGCGGTCAAGGTGGTGCTGGAAGACGGCGTGGTGCGCGAGGCGCGCACCGCCGGCACGATGTACCGCGGCTTCGAGCAGATCCTCGTGGGCCGCACGCCGCGCGATGCGATGGTGATCACGCCGCGCGTGTGCGGCATCTGCGGCACCGCGCACCTGTACGCCGCAGTGCTGGCGCTGGAGCAGGCCTGGGGCACGCCGGTGCCGGGGAATGCCACGCGCATCCGCAACCTGTGCCTGATCGCCGAAGGCCTGCAGAACGACCTGCGCCAGACCTTCCTCTTCTTCGCGCCCGACCTCATCCACGAGCGCTGGGCCGCGCACCCGGAACACGGCGCGCTGCGCGAGGCCTTCGAGCCCTTCAAGGGCACGGTGCACCGCGAGGCACTCTCGGCCACGCGCCGCGTGCTGGAGATCGTGGCGCACTTCGGCGGCCAGTGGCCGCATTCCTCGTACATGCTGCCGGGCGGCGTGGTCACGCCGCCCGATACGCGCCGGCTCATCGCCTGCCGCAGCATCCTCGACGAGTTCCAGCGCTGGTACGAGACGCGCGTCATCGGCGCGCCGCTGGACGAATGGCTCGCGCTGGACACGGCCGAGCGCTACTTCGAGTGGCAGGAGCGGCCCGGCCCGACCGCATCGGCGCTGGGCCTGATCACGCGCTTCATGCGCAGCCAGGGGCTGCACCGGCTGGGCATCGGCACGCCGCACATGATCAGCTTCGGCGCCTGGTGCGACCCCGAGCGCTGGGGCCCGCCCTACGACGCGCACCTGCTGCGCAGCGGCTTCCTCGACGGCGCGAGCGGCCAGGTGCTGCCGCTGCGGCAGGACCTGATCAGCGAGCATGTGCGGCACTCCTGGTTCAGGCCCTACGAAGGCGGCCGGCATCCCTTCGACGGCGAGACCGTGCCCGACTACCAGCCCGGCACCGACCGCTACAGCTGGGCCAAGGCGCCGCGCTACGACGGCCGCGTGGTGCAGACCGGCCCGCTGGCCGAGCTGCTGATCGGCGGCGATGCGCTGCTGGCCGACCTGCACGCCCGCGAGGGCGGCGGCGCCTGGCTGCGCCAGTTCGCGCGGATGCGGCGCGTCGGCTACGAGCTGGTCCATGCGCGGCAGATGCTCGAGGGCCTGGGCGCGAACCTGCGCGCGCCGCACTTCGAGCCGCCGGCGCCGGGCACCGAGGTCGACGGCCAGGGCTGCGGCCTGGTGATGGCTGCGCGCGGCGCCCTGGGCCACTGGGTGCAGCTGCGCGACGGCGTGGTGCAGCGCTACCAGATCGTCACGCCTACGGCCTGGAACGCCTCGCCGCGCGACAGCGAAGGCCGGCCCGGCCACTGGGAGAGCGGCCTCGTGGGCCTGCAGGTGCAGGACCCGGAGGACCCGGTCGAGATCGGCCTGGCGATCCGCTCGCACGACCCCTGCCTGGTCTGCACCGTGCACTTCGTGCAGGGCGAAGGCGGCGGCGCCGGGCAGCCGGCCCGCAAGCTGAGGATCGGCGCATGATCTTTCCCAGCCCGCGCCGCGCCCTGCTGTGCCTGGGCAACGAGCTGCATGGCGACGACGGCTTCGGCCCCGCCGTGGGCCGCGCACTCGCCGAGGTGGGCCTGCCCGCGCCCTGGCAGCTGGTGCAGGCCGGCACGCGCGGCCTGGAGGCGCTGGCGGCGCTGCAGGACTGCGAGGCCGCGATCGTCGTCGACGCGGCGGCCCCGGACGGTATGCCCGGCCGCCTGCGGCGCTGGCAGCCGGAGCACATCGCGCTGGAAGACGCCCGCGCCGACCACGGCCTGGGCCTGGGCTGGGTGCTGCGCGCGCTGCGCTCGCTGCACGAGGCCTCGCCGGGAGCCGCGCCGCGGCTGCGCATCATGACCGGTGAAATGAGCGGCCTGGCCAGCTTCAGCATCGGCCTGTCGGCGCCGGTGCTGGCGGCGGTGCCCGAGGCCGTGGCGCTGCTGCAGCACTGGATGCGGGAACCCTGGGATGAGCCGGCGGCCTGCTGAGACGCCGGGCACGCCTGACGCCGCGCTGCAGCTGGAGCTGGAGCTGCAGGCGCTGCGGCTGGCCAACGAGGCGCTGGAGGCGCAGCTGGTCTCGGGCGCCGAAGAGGCCGAGGGCATGCTGGCCGAACTCGAGCGCCAGGGCGGCGCGCTGCGCCAGGCGCATGGCCGCGAGCAGGCGCTGTCGGCCTTCGCGCAGCGCATCATGGACACCACCGGCGGCCTGGTCATCGTGCTCGACGCCGAAGGCCGGCTGCGCCAGTGCAACCGCCACTGCCAGGACGACCTGAGCCCCGCAGCCGCCACCAAGGGCGTCGACGCCCTGCTGCACCCGGTGGACCTGAGCACGCTGGACGCCACGCTGCCGCGCCTGCCCTGGGCCGTGCACTCGGTGCTCTACGAGACCGTGCGCCGCCACGGCAGCTACCGCGCCGAGCACCGGCTGGCGATGCGCGACGGCAGCTTCCGCTTCCACCTGGTGGAGGCGGCCATGCTCTACAGCGTGCAGGGCAAGGAGGAAGGCGCGGTGCTCAGCGGCATCGACATCTCCGCGCTGAAGCAGCAGGAGCAGGAGCTGCGCCACAGCGACGCACGCTTCCGCCATGCCGAGCGCGTGGCGCAGGTGGGCAGCTGGGAGCTGGACCACGCCAGCGGCGCGATGAGCTGGTCGGCCGAGATGTTCCACCTCTTCGGCCGCGACCCGCAGGCTGGTGCCTCCGATGCCGCGCTGCAGGCCGCCATCGTGCCCGAGCACCAGGCGCTGGTGGCCGAGGCGCGTGCGTATGCGCTGCAGGAACGACAGCCCTGCGACGTGGAGTTCCGCATCCGCGGCGCCGATGGGTCCGAGGGCGGCGAGCGCTGGGTGCACCTGCGCGCCACCAGCTTCCACGATGCCGACGGCCGGCCCGAGCGCAGCGTGGGCTCGGTGCAGGACATCACCGCGCGCCGCCGCGCCGAGCACGAGATGCGGCTGGCCGCCAGCGTGTTCGAGAACAGCCTCAACGCGATCCTCATCACCGACGCGAACGGCCGCATCCGCAAGGTCAACCGCGCCTTCACGGCCATCACGGGCTACGGCGCCGCGGAGGTGATCGGCCGCACGCCGGCGATGCTGAAGTCCGGCCAGCACCCGCGCGAGTTCTACGACGACCTCTGGGCCACGCTGGCCAAAGCCTCGCGCTGGGAGGGCGAGCTGCTCAACCGCTGCAAGGACGGGCGCGCGATCTCGGTCTGGGAAAGCATCATCGCCGTGCGCGACCCCGGTGGCGCGGTCGACTATTACATCGGCATCTTCTCCGACATCTCCGAGCAGAAGGCCTCGGCCCAGCGCATCCACCAGCTGGCCTACTTCGACGTGCTGACCGGCCTGCCCAACCGCGCGCTGCTGCTGGACCGCTGCGAGCTCGCGCTGGCGCGATCGGCGCGCGCGGTGCAGCGCATGGCGGTGATGTTCCTGGACCTCGACCGCTTCAAGCACATCAACGACAGCCTGGGCCACCCGGTGGGCGACGCGCTGCTGCAGGCCGTGGCGCGCCGCCTGCGCGAGACGCTGCGCGAGCCCGACACCATCGCGCGCCTGGGCGGCGACGAGTTCGTCGTGCTGCTGGAGAGCATCGGCACGCCGGCCGATGCCGAGGTGGTGGCGCGCCGCATCGTCGATGCCTTCCGCGAGCCCTTCCGGCTCGACGGGCACACGCTGAGCGTGGGCACCACGGTGGGCGTGAGCCTGTACCCGGACCATGGCCACGACGTGACCAGCCTGTTCAAGTACGCCGACCTGGCGCTGTACCGCGCCAAGGAATCCGGCCGCGGCGACTACCGCTTCTTCGAGGCCCGCTTCACCGAGGCGGCCGAGCACCGCATGCGGCTGGAGAGCGAGCTGCGGATGGCGCTGGAGCGCGGCCAGCTGCAGCTGCACTACCAGCCGGTGTTCCGGCTGCGCGACGGCCAGCTGGCCGGCTGCGAGGCGCTGCTGCGCTGGCAGCATCCGGAGCTGGGCTCGGTGTCGCCGGCGCAGTTCATCCCGGTGGCCGAGGACTCGGGGCTCATCGTGCCCATCGGCGCCTGGGTGCTGCAGCAGGCCTGCGGGCAGGCGCGGCAGTGGATGGAGGCGGGCCTGGCGCTGGGCCACATGGCGGTCAACCTGTCGGGCGTGCAGATCCGGCGCGACGATCTCGCATCGAGCGTGCAGGCCGCGCTGGCAAGCTCCGGCCTGGCGCCGGAACGGCTGGAGCTGGAGATCAGCGAGGCCTACGTGATGCGCCACGCCGAGCGCGACCTGCGCCAGCTGCAGCAGCTGCGCGAGCTGGGCGTCTCGCTCGCGGTGGACGACTTCGGCACCGGGCAGTCGTCACTCGCGCACCTGCGCCGGCTGCCGGTGGGCAAGCTGAAGGTGGACCGCAGCTTCATGGCCGACGTCGACGGCGACGAGGCCGGCGCCACCGTCACGCGCGCCGTCATCGGCCTGGGCCACGGCCTGGGCCTCACGGTGGTCGCCGAAGGCGTGGAGACCGAGGCGCAGGAGCGCTTCCTGCGCGCCCAGGGCTGCGACCTGGTGCAGGGCTTCCGCTACGCGCGGCCGCTGCCGCCGGCGGCGTTCGAGGCGCGCTTCGGCGTGCTCGTGCTACCGGCCGAGGCCTGAGCGGCCCAGCAGTCGCCGGCCCCGCGCGTCAGGGCGCGCGCCGGCCCGTGCGGCGGACCACGCCTGCCATCAGTCCCAGCGCCGCCAGCGCCAGGCCCGCGGTGCCCGGCGCGGACACCGTGGCCGCGGCGCCGGCGGGCGTCCACACCGCGAAGGTGTACCGCGCCCACTGCCCGCCGGCACCGATGTCGAAGCCCCGCCCGAAGTTCAGCAGCGTCCGGCTCGCCTGGTCGTAGGCGTCGCGGCTGTCGTTGAGCATCACGCTGCTGGCCAGCTGGCCGTCGATCGAGAAGAGCGTGGGCGTCAGCACCCAGCAGCCGGCGACGGGCACGCCGAACAGGCTGCCCCAGGCGCCTTCGCAGCCGCGCGTGAGCGCCGGGTCCAGGTCGGTGGCGCTGGCGGCGTTGAACACCTGCTCCAGCAGCGCGACCGAGGCGTAGTAGCCGCTGTCGAGGGTGTTGAAGGTGAAGTCCGACAAGGCATCGCAGCCGTTGAACAGTGCCACGCAGCTGCCGTCGCTGAAGCTGACGTCGTACAGCCGGCCCTGGACTTCCACGCCGCGGGCACCGAGCAGCCGCCCGCCGGCGTCGAGCGTGAGCACGGCCGCCGGCGCGGCGCCCGCACACAGCGCCATCGCGGCGGCCACGACGGCGGCACGAGCGCCGCGCAGCGCGGACGCGGTCGGGGTCGGGGTCGGAGTCGGAGTGATCGAAGGCATGGGTGTGCTGGCCTGGTAAGTCGACACGGCGTCGAACCCCCGTCTACGCCGGTGGCGCCCCGCAGACGGCTCACCGGCCGTCGCGTATCCCCCCGAGTCGGAGGGTCGGCCTGCCACCGCTCCGACACCTGCCTGCCATGTTCGAGGCGGAAAGTCCGCGCCCAGGCGGCATCCGGCCGCGTGCTCGACCCATGAATCGGAGGAGTGAGATGTTCCGCAAGCACTCGTTGGCGCTGGCCGTGGCCGCGCTCTGCACCTGGTCCGCGCAGGCCCAGACCAGCCTGTTCTCCAGCTTCACGCCGCTGCCGGCGTCGGCCGGGCCCATCCCCGTGGGCGGCGCGGGCGAGGCTGCGCCGCTGACGCTGTCCAGCCCTCTGTTCAGCCAGAACGCCCTCGCCGACCGCACGACGCAGAACACGCGGGTGCCCGGGTCCAACGCCGGGAGCTGGGACATGATCGACACCAACCGCACCGGACCCGATGCCGGCCGCTACCTGTTCATGCCCTTCGAGACCGGCTCGGCCGGCGTGCAGCGCGTGGACCTGTGGGACGGCAACTACGCCACCCGCACCGTCACCATCGTGGCGCCGGGCACGCAGGGCTTCGTGTCCGGCGACGCCTCGCGCTGGACGCCCTTCGGCAGCTACCTGACGGCCGAGGAGTCCTGGGGCACCGGCAGCACCAAGGGCCGGCTGTTCGAGGTGGGCAATGCCACCACAGCCGGCGCCAACGGCGGCGACTTCATCCAGCGCAGCATCGTGCCCCGCGTGTCCCACGAGGGCCTGGCCTTCGACAGCGCCAAGGCGATGTACTTCGTCGACGAGCTCAACGGCGGCTCGGTCTACAAGTACGTGCCGACCAACGCCAACGCCAGCAACGGCAACCAGTACTTCGCGTCGGGCCAGTCCTTCGCGCTGCGCGTCGGCGCCGGCGGCCAGTTCGAGGGCACGAACACGGCGCCCATCGTCGGCGCCGCCAGCTGGCAGCCCATCACCGATGCGAGCGGCGGCGCCATCGCGGGCGTGTCCACGGTGCTGCCTGACGGCAGCATCGACGGCCGCGCCACGGCCGACCACGCCACGGTGCTGGCCACGGGCTTCAACCGCCCCGAAGACCTGGAGATCCAGACCGTCGGTGGCCAGCAGCGCCTGTACTTCACGACCACGGACGCCGACACCGACAGCGACGGCAACACCGGCACCAGCCGCGTCTACAACCTGGACGTCGGCACCGGCGAGCTCAAGCTCTTCGCCGACGCCGGCACCATCGACCTGGCCACCGGCCTGCCCGTGGGCGCCGGCCTGAGGAACGCCGACAACCTGGCCATCGACGCCGACGGCAACCTCTACATCATCGAAGACCGCAACGGCGGCGTCGACAACGACGTCTGGCTCGCCCGGGACCTGAACAAGGACGGCGACCTGCTGGACGCCGGCGAGGGCATCGGCCGCTGGATCAGCAACGGCACCCAGGGCTCGGAGATGACGGGCCTGTTCTTCAGCCTGACGGACCCCAACAAGGCCTACATCAACATCCAGCACCCGAGCAGCGGCAACGACCGCCTGATGGAGATCAGCGCGGTGCCGGAGCCGGGCAGCTACGCGATGCTGCTGGCCGGGCTGGGCCTGGTGGGATGGGTCGCGCACCGCCGCAAGAAGGCCGCCTGAGGCCGCGGCGCGTGCGATGCGCCCGGGCACCCGCCAGGCTCAGCGGGGATCGGCGAGCGAGTCCCGCAGCGCGGCGGCCGATGCGATGTGGCCGACGCACCAGAGGCTGACGAAGCGCTGCAGTTCCAGGCGGTCGAAGTTCGCGGTGCTCGCGATCTCGTCGGCGAGCCAGACGAACTCCTCGTGCTCCTCGGCATGCGCCTCCAGATCGGGGCAGCCGCGTTCGGCCAGCAGCGCGGCCTCGGCCTCGAAGTGCTCGCCCACCAGCGCCTTCAGCCGCGCGAAGGCTTCGTCGAAGGCTTCGTCGTTGCCGCGCTCGCACAAATCGGCCAGGCGACGGCAGGCCTCGAGCAAGGCGCGGTGCTGCGCGTCGATGGGCGCGCTGCCGACCGCATAGTCGTCCTGCCAGGCCGGGCGCTGCGGCATCTCAGAACCCCAGCGACTCGACGACCGCGACCAGCTCGACGAAGCTCGCCGCCTCCAGCTTCGCGGCGAGCGCGGTCTTGTCCAGGCCCTCGCAGTCGAAGTCCGTCAGGCTCACTTCCATCGCCAGCTCGCTGATCTCCAGCGGCGACATGAAGCCGATGCCGCAGACATGCGCAATGCAGCGCCGCTCGGGCTCGGACAGCGCCAGGCCGTGGTGCTTCATCAGCTCCAGGTAGCGCTCGGCCGTGCGGTTGAGCTTGCCGCTGATCTCCATCGTGTTCTTCTGGCCCGCGGTCAGGATGGCCATCGGCGGGCCGAAGAACACCGGCGTCTTGCCGACGTGGCGCGTCTGCTCCTCGCGCGTCAGCGCGGGGGGGACCCAGCTCGGGTCGCCCCGCGCCGGGCGGGCGTCGGCGGCAGGTGCAGCGGCGGGCGCGTCGTCGTCTTCAGCGGGCATCAGTGGCCGATCGGGTGCGTCTTCTCGAAGGCCGCGTCCGACATGCCCCGGGGCAGCTGCGGCGGCGTTTCCGGCTGCAGCTGCGCGAAGCCGCGGTTGCGTGCGCCGTTCTGCACATTGTGCGGGCTGTGGCACTCGGTGCAGGTGAACCAGCGCTTCTTGCCGGTGGCGGTGAAGTCGCCGATGCGCTTGCCGTGGATGCCGTCGCGCCAGTCGCGCAGCTTGTCGCCGTGGCACTTGCCGCACAGCAGCTGCGGCTGGTCGAAGCTGATCGGGTCGCCGAAGTGATCCACGAGCTTGTTGCGCTGCGTCGTGTGGTGGCAGTCCAGGCACCAGATGCGGCCGCGGCCGTGCTGGAAGTCCTTCAGCTCGGGCAGCATCGATTCCATCGTCGGGATCGGCACCGGCCGCTTGTCCTTCGGGAAGCCCTTGGGCACGATGCCGTTGTGGCAGCCGGTGCCGCAGGCGCCCAGCAGGCCCAGCTTCTCGGAGCGCGGCTTCACCACCGCCTGGCCGTCGGGGATCTTCTCCATCAGCGGCATCTTGCCCATCGGCTGGGTGCCGTCGTACGGGTCGCCGTACCAGAGCGCGGCACCGGTGGTGGCCGAGCAGCGCACGTTCATCAGCCCGGGCTTGAGCTCGCGCTGCGTCACCTCGGTGGCGCCCTTGCGGCTCTCGAAGCAGACCACTTCCTTGGGTTCCTCGGCGGCCGAGGCGGCCGATGCCGGCGGCGCGGCGGCTTCGACCGCTGCGGCCGAGGCGCCGGCCTTGGGTGCGTCCTGCGCGACCACGGAGACCAGCGCTCCGCAGCACAGCGCCACGAGCGCGAGGGGAACAGCGAACTTGCTCTTCATGTTGAGCCTCTCAGGCGGTCGCCGCGGCGGCCGCGGACTCGCGCGCAGCGCCGAACCGGATCTCGCCCAGCAGGATGCCGGTGGCGCCCTTCAGCAGGATCGTCAGGACGAAGAAGCCGAAGGCCCAGATGCCCGCGGTCATCAGCCATTCGACGAAGCTCGGGTGGTACTCGGTGACCTCGCCGATCGGCGACGGGATGAAGCCCGGCACGATCAGGCCCATGCCCTTCTCGATCCAGATGCCGACGAAGGCCGCGGCGCAGACCCAGGGCAGCTTGTCCATGTCGTTGCGGATCTTGGGCATCAGGAGCAGGGCGAACGAGACGAGCATCAGGACGACCGAACTCCAGAACCACGGGACCAGCGACGTGAGGCCGTGCAGGCCGAACATCAGGTAGTACAGGCCGTTGGCGTGTTCGGTGCGGGCGTACAGCTCGATCACGATCTCCGACAGCGTCAGGAAGATTGCGATGCCCAGGCACCAGGTGACGATGGTGGCGAGCAGCTGGATCGCGCTGTCCTCGATCCAGAACTTCGTGTTCTTCCGGATCGTCAGGAAGGCGATGATGATCAGCGCCGGGCCGGCCGCGAACGCGGTGGCGATGAAGCGGATCGGCATCATGCTGTGGAACCACATCGGGCGCGAGGGGTTCGTGGCCAGCAGGAAGGCCGTGACGGTGTGGATCGACAGCGCCCAGACGATCGAGACGTACACCAGCGGCATGAACAGCTTGGAGGTGATCGGCCTGCCGGTGTACTTCGAGTACAGGTACCAGAAGCCGACGACGCCGTTGAGCAGCAGGTAGCCGGTGAGCACCAGCACGTCCCAGCCCAGCATCGACGAGAAGCTGTAGATGCCGAAGGGCGGAATCATGTGCCACAGGCGGTCGGGCCGGCCCATGTGCGCGAAGACGAAGAGGTCCACCATCAGGACCGCCGAGATGGCCAGCATCTCGCCCAGCACCGTCACCTTGTGCATGCCCTCGTGGTGGTAGACGTAGGCGGGGAACACGATGGTCACCGCCCCGGCGGCCACGCCGACGAGGAACACCAGGTTGGCCAGGTACAGGCCGTCGTGGATCTGGCTCGTCATGCCGGTGACGATCAGGCCCTCGGTGTTCTGCAGGTAGTACACGTAGAGCATGCCCAGGATCAGCACGCCCAGCGCGCCCATCCAGGCATAGAACTTCGTGCCGCCCTTGAGCACGTAGCGGACGTAGTCGGAGACGAATTCGATCAGCATGCTCGTCTCCCTTTCAGTCGTAGAAGTAGAAGAACTTCGGGAACGTGTTGTTCTCGGCCTTCAGGCGGAACACGTTCTTGCGCGCCAGCACCATGCTGACCTCGCTCTCGGGGTCGAGCAGGTTGCCGAACTTGCGCGCGCCCACCGGGCAGACCTCCACGCAGGCCGGGTAGCGGCCGTGGCGCGTGCGCTGCAGGCACCAGTGGCACTTCTCGACGACGCCGCGCATGCGCGGCCGGTTGCCCAGGTAGTGCGTGACCGGGTTCATCGCCTCCTTGGGCAGCACCGGCGTCGTGAGGTTGAAGCGCCGCGCCCAGTAGGGGCAGGCGTTCATGCACATCTTGCAGCCGATGCACCAGTTGTAGTCGATGACCACCGGGCCGTCGGCCTCGCGGTAGGTGGTGCGCACCGGGCAGACCTTCACGCAGGGCGGCTTCTCGCACTGCATGCAGGCGATGGGCATGTAGGTGGCGTCCTTCTCGGGCACCGCCTCGGGCGTGTAGTGGTACTGGCCTTCCAGCACCTGGCCGGCCGGCGAGTAGGCGTTGCCGCCCACCTGGATGCCCAGCCCTTCCGGGTAGCCCTGGTTCATCTTCTCGGCGGTGAACTCGCCGCGCTCCATGCGCAGCACCTGGATCCACTCGATGCGCTCGCCCGGGCGCTCGCCGCGCGACTGGTTGTTCTCCTCGACGCAGGCCTTCACGCAGCGCCGGCAGCCGATGCACTTGCGGATGTTCAGCGCATAGCCCATCAGCACGCCGGGCTGGGCCTCGGTGGTGTCCACCGAGACCTTCTTGGCGTACTGCATCGAGTAGCGCTTCTCCAGCCGGGCACGCGACTCGGCCCTCTCCTGGGGCGTCATCAGCCGGTAGTTCTTCTGGAAGTGCTCGGCCCACTCGACGACGGCCTTGCTGTCGCCGGTGTTGGCCATCAGCGTGGCCGTGCCCATCAGCGACGACAGGCTGAGCATGCCGCCCTTGCCCAGGAACTTGCGCCTCGAAGGCGGCGGCGACACGGCCTGGGCAGGGTCCGCCGATGCGGGCGGCGCGGAGCAGCACACGGCCGGCTCCGGGGCCGAGCCGGCCGGGTCATTCACTTTGCGCGTCACGTCGATCCTCCTGCGGGAGCGCACACGTGCACGGCAGCACCTGCACCCGCCTGACCTTCATTTTGTTGGGGTCAGGCGCGAGTTCGGTTGATGCCTGTCAAGCGGTCGAACCCTGAGGGCGATCTGTTGCGCGCCGGTTGCAAGGCTGCAGTCAGCGTCGTGCGGCCATCTGCCGCCGACATCGCGACTACTGCGGCGTGCGCGGCACGGCGACGATCTGCATGTCGATCGAGCTCAGCGCCTCGGTGCTGCTGCCTTCGCTGCGCTTCCAGAACAGGATGCCCTTGACCTCGTTGCCGGTCTTCGTGAACGAGAGCTTCACGCTGACGTTGAACGAGGGCACGATGTAGCGCACCGCCGGGTCCAGCAGCGGGCTGCTGGAGACCTGCTCCACGTGCTTGGCGGCGTCGATGCAGCTTTCGGCGAGCTTCTTCAGCAGCTCGTCGACGCCGACCAGGTTCTCGCTGATGTTGTCGCTCATCGCGCGCGGCTCCCCGGGCTCGTTTCCCGCTTGACGGTGAAGGGCAGGACGTTGGACGTGAGCTTTGCGGTGACGCCATCGGCCAGCGCCGGGTTGCAGGCGGCCCAGACGAAGAACTCGCTGTCCCGGCGGGTGAGGTCGAGCTGGCGGAACGGAGCGCCGCTCTCGCCGCTGCGCAGGCGGTTGCCCAGCGCGTCGATCTCCACGTCGACCTGCCCGACCGAGTTGGTCTTCAGCACGAAGACCTCGGTCGCGCCGGTCGTCGTGCCCACCACGTACAGGTGCAGCTTGCGCGCCGGCAGCGGCGACAGCACGCGCTCGGGCGGCGGCGCGGGCTTCTCGGGCGCGCGGGCCATCGTCTTCAGCCGCCGGAGTTCCTGCGGCTCGGGCTCCTGCGGCGCCTGCACCGGGTCGTCGCTGGCCAGCCGGTGGCCGATCAGCGTCACGCGCAGCCGGTGGCTGGGGCGCTGCAGGCCGAGCGGATCGAGGTCGGCCAGCACGATCTGCTCGCCGGCGATGGGCTCGATCGGGCGCGAGGCGACGCGGAACTCCAGCTTGGCCTGCCCCGGCCCTGTGGGCTCGGCGCCGAGGTCGACCGAGACCGACTGGATGCGCCCGTCGGCGTCGCGCGCCATCAGCACGCCGGCCTGCAGCGTGACGCCGATGCCGTCGACGACGTACAGCGCCCGCTGGCCCATGCCGACCTGCAGGTCGGCGCGCGAGGTCTCCAGGCTCACCCGCGTGGCGCGCGCCAGGCTGCGCTGGAAGTTGACCATCACCTCCTCCAGCGTCACCGTCTCCGGCGCGTTGCGCAGCACATGGCGCGTGGGCGCCTTCTTGTCGCGCAGCGGGCCGGCGCGCAGCTCGCGCGGCGAGCCGCCGGGGCGCGTGGTCTTCTTCGCCGTGGCCATCAGGCGGCCGGTGCGTTGCCCGGGGCGATGACGATCTTCATCGTGATCTTGCTGGAGGCCTCTTCCTTGAAGTTGAAGGTGCGCGCGTAGCTCGCGTTGACGCTGAAGGCCTGCAGCTTCAGCTCGCCGCCGGCCTCGATCTTCTTGGAGGAATCGACGGCGATGGCCACGTTCAGCTCGATCGTGGCCTCGGTCACGCGCATGCGCGTCTGGTCGGGCCCCGGCACCTGCGCGAGCTCCGCGTTGGCCGAGGCGACGGCCTTGCCCAGGCCGGCGAGCATGGTCGGCAGCGGCATCGCCATCAGCGCTTCATTGGCGCTCATCAGGTCGTTGGCCATGAGTGGGAACTCCTCTCGTCGTTGCGGGTGAAGGATCAGCCAGGCCCAGCCGCGCGCGCCGGGCAGCGCGCGCTGCAGCGCTTTGCGGAACAGGCGGCGAAGCGGGTTCACGGGGCAGGGCTTGGTGCCGGGGTTCTACCGCGCGGGCGGTGCAACGTCCAGGCCCGGCGCGGCCAGCGAGACGGAACGTGCACGGGGTTGTCGAGCCCCATGAATCGGGGGGCGCAGGCACGCCTGCGCTGCCTAACATCGCCGCCGGTAGGGAGTGATTCGACCATGATCGAACGTTTGCAGTGCGTGCGCGCCTGGCGCGCCGGGTGCCTGGCTCTTCTGGTTGCCGGCGTCGCCGGCTGCGGCGGCGGCGGAGGCGGTGGCGGCGGCGGCACGCCGGAGCCCACGCTGAGCGTGGCGCGCACCAGCCTCAGCTTCGACGCCGAACAGGGCGAGACCGCCGCGGCACAGGTCATCGCGGGTTCGCTGGCCAACGCCAACGTCCCGGTGTCGGTGGTCATCGGCAACACGAACGTCGGCATCGCCAACGTCAGCTTCGTCAGCACCGGCACGACCACGGGCGAGCTGACCGTCACGCCACGCGACCCGGCCGACATGGCGCCGGGCGTCTACGACGACACGATCACCGTGCAGGCCTGCCTGGACGCCGCCTGCACGCGCCAGGCCGCCGGCAGCCCGCAGCGGGTGGCCATGCGGTACACCGTGCGCCGCGCCGCGCCGCCGCCGGCCCTGCAGGCCTCGCAGCGCGGCATCGGCTTCGCGGTGGTGCCCGGCGGCCAACGCACCCAGCACAGCGTGCTGGTGACCGAAGGCACCGGCACCGCGACGGCCTGGACGGCCAGCAGCGATGCCGCCTGGCTTGCCGTCACGGCCACCGGGGCGGTCGGCTCGCGGCTGTCGCTGTCGGCCGATGCCGGCACACTGGCCGAAGGCTTCCACCTCGCGACGGTGACCATCCGCGCCAGCGGCGTGGCCGGCGTCAGGGACGAGACGCTGCGCGTGGGCCTGTACAAGAGCAGCGCCGCGCCGGCCCTGCAACTGGCCGAGCCCTTGTCCCATGCGCTGCAGCCGCCGGGGCCCGCCCAGTGGGTTTCGGATCCCGTGCGCCCGCTGGCCTACGTTGCCATCGGCAACACCGTGGCGGCGCAGCATTTCCACACCGGGCAGCGGACCGGGACCCTGACGCTGCCGGGCGCGATCATCAAGGCGCTGGCCGTCAGCGACGACGGTCGCACGCTCTACGTGCTCGACCGCGCCAACAACGGGCTGAGCGTGGTGGACCTCGAGACCTTCCAGGTGAGCAGCCGCCTGCCGGCGTCCAACTGGCTGCGCTCCGACGTCGGCACGCGCATGGCCTTCGCGCGGGTCGCCGGCCGGGCGGTGCTGGTGCTCAACAGCGGCTACGACGTCACCGGCAACCAGCTCATCACGCCCGTCGTGGACGCTGCAAGCGGCGCACTGCTCGGCAGGCTGCGAGGGTACAACGGCTGGGACTTCACGCACTTCGAATCCGCATCGGGCGGCGTGTTGTTCGCCGCAGACCAAGGTCTCACCGGTGGCGGCCTGCAGACCGCGCGCATTGCGCTGTTCGCGAACTCTCTGGACCACATCTCCAGCCGCGTCACGATGAGCGACGCGGCCACCGTGGCCACGACGCTCGTCGACATGGCCGTGCACCCCGACGGCAGCCGCGTGGTGCTGAGCTACTTCGGCGCGGCCCAGTTCCGGACCTACGCCTACGACGGCAACACGCTCGCGTCCTCCGGCAATGGTCCGCCCAGTCCGGGGCTTTCCGCCATCGAGATCGAGTACCTGGCCGATGGCCGCTACGTCGCAGTCAGCGGCGACCGTCTGCGCCTGTACGCCAGCGACAACGTCCAGCTCTTCGAGTGGGTCAAGCCGGCGTCCGGCCCCACCTTGCTGGACGGGGAGTCGGCCACGCTGAAGGTCTCGGCCGACGGGCTGCGCCTGATGGGCAACGACCGCCTGCTGAGCTTGCCGCCCTGAACGGCCGCGGGGCCGGTGGCGGTGCGCTCCGTGCGACACAATGAGCCCACTCCACCACCACCGAGCCTCCCAAGCATGGACCGCCGTCACGCCCTCCTCACCACCGGCAGCGTCGCGCTGTGCGGCTTCGCCGGTTCCGCTTTCGCTCAGCGCGCGCCGGTCGAAGGCAAGGACTTCCAGCGCGTGGCGCAGCCGGCGCCGGTGTCGGCACCGGAGGGCAAGGTCGAGGTGGTCGAGTTCTTCGGCTACTGGTGCCCGCACTGCAGCGAGTTCGAGCCGCAGCTCGATGCCTGGGTGCACCAGTTGCCGGCCTGGGTCAGCTTCCGGCGCGTGCCGGTGCTGTTCAACTCCTCGCAGGAGACCACGCAGCGCCTGTACTTCGCGCTCGAGACGCTGGGCCTGGTGCCCACGCTGCACCGCAAGGTGTTCGCGGCCTACCACGTCGAGCGCAAGCGCTTCAACACCGAGGCCGACGTGACGGCCTGGGCGACGAGCGTGGGCGCCGACGCGGCCAAGATCATCGAGACGATGAAGTCCTTCCCGGTCGCCAACCGGCTGCGGCAGGCGCGCACGCTGACCGAGGGCTACCGCATCGACGGCGTGCCCACGCTGGGCATCCACGGCCGCTACCTGACCTCGCCGTCGATCGCCGGCACGCCCGATCGTGCGCTCGCCACGGCCGACGCGCTGATCGCGCAGCTGCGCAAGGGCTGACCCGGCCCTCCGGCCGCCGGGCCGGCGTCGCTAGGCCCCGGCCGGCGGCAACCAGCGCAGCAGCGCCGCGTACAGGTCTTCCGGATCGACCGGCTTGGCCACGTGCGCGTTCATGCCCGCGGCCAGGCACAGGCCGCGGTCCTCGTTGAAGGCGTTGGCCGTCATCGCGACGATGGGCAGCGCCTCGCGGCCCGCGGCGCGGATGAGCTTCGTCGCCGCCACGCCGTCCATCACCGGCATCTGCATGTCCATCAGCACGAGGTCGAAGGGCTCGGCCAGCGCCTTGTCGACGGCCTCGCGGCCGTCCTGCGCGGTCGCGACCACCAGGCCGGCCGCGGCGAGCAGCTCCACCGCCACCTCGCGGTTGACCGGGTTGTCCTCGGCGATCAGCACGCGCCGCCCGGCGTGCAGCGCGCGCAGCCGGCGCTCCACCTCGCTCGGCCCGCCGGCGGGGCCGGCCGGCTCGGGCGGCTGCGCCAGCCGGGTGCGCAGCGTGCGCACGAGCGCGTCGCGCAGGCCGCCGGCCGTGATCGGCTTCAGCAGCACGGCGTCGAAGCCGATGGCGCGGGCGCGCTGCTGCAGCGCGTCGTCGTCATGCGCGGTCACCAGCAGCGCCGGCGGCAGCGCGGCGCCCAGGCGCCGGCGCAGCAGGCCCAGCGTCTCCAGGCCGTCGGGCGGGCCCATGCGCCAGTCCAGCAGCACGAGTTCGTAGGGGGGCGCGGCGTGGCCGGCGGCGTCGAGCTGGGCCAGTGCCGCCTGCGGGCTCTCGAAGGCATCGACCAGAAGGCCGAGGCCACGCATTTCGTTGGCCAGGCCCAGCAGCGACTCCGGCAGGTCGTCCACCAGCAGCACCCGGCGCCCGGCCAGGCCGCTGGGCTCGGCCGGCGCCGGCTGCGCCGCGCCCAGGCGCATGGCCGCGGTGAACCAGAAGCTGCTGCCGACGCCGGGCCTGCTCTCGACGCCCACCTCGCCGCCCATCAGGTGCGCCAGGTGGCGCGTCAGCGCCAGGCCCAGGCCGGTGCCGCCGAAGCGGCGCGTGGTGGTGCTGTCGGCCTGCTCGAAGGCGCTGAACAGGTTGGGCAGCGCCTCCGGCGCGATGCCCACGCCGGTGTCCTGCACGCGGAAGCGCAGCACCAGGCCGGCCCCGTCGTGCTGCACCGGCGTCACCTCCAGCCGCACCCAGCCGGTGGCGGTGAACTTCACGGCGTTGGCCAGCAGGTTGATGATCGCCTGCGACAGCCGCGTCGGGTCGCCGCGCAGGCGCTCGGGCACCTGGCCGGCGTCGAGCACCAGCTCCAGGCCCTTCTCCTGCGCGCGGCCGCGAACCATCTCCAGCGCGCGCCCGAGCAGCTCGTCGAGCGAGAAGTCGGTGTCCTCCAGGTGCATCTTCCCGGCCTCGATGCGCGAGAGGTCCAGGATGTCGTTGATGACGCCCAGCAGGTGCTTGGCCGCGGTCTCGATCTTGTCCAGCCGCGCCCGCTGCGGCCCCTGCGTGAGCTCGCGCGAAAGCAGGTGCGTCATGCCGATGATCGCGTTCATCGGCGTGCGGATCTCGTGGCTCATGTTGGCCAGGAAGGTGCTCTTGGCGCGGTTGGCCGCCGCGGCGGCGTCGCGCGCTCGGGCCAGCTCGGCGGTGCGCTCCAGCACGCGCTGCTCCAGGCCGTCGGCCAGCTCCTGCAGCGCCGCCTGCGCCTGCACGCGGTCGGTGATGTCGACGATGACGACGATCACACAGGGGCCGTGGATCGTCGAGACCGGCGCGTCGTAGGAGACGGCGAAGACGCGGTCGCTGTCCCAGTGCGGCCGGCGCGGCACCTTGAGCTCGTAGGTCACCGGTTCGCCGCCGAAGGCACGTTCGAGCTTGGGCCGGATCTGGCCCTCGTAGATCGCAGGCAGCACCTCGCCGACGCGCTGGCCGACGATCTGCGTCGACTCGATGCCCAGGATCTCGGTGTAGGCCGCGTTGGCGAACACGTAGCGCCGCTCGCGGTCGACCATCACCATGCCCACCCGCGAGCGGTTGGTCAGCGTGCTCAGCAGCGCCTCGCGCTCGCGCAGCTCGCCCTCGGTGCGGCGCTGGTTGGTCACGTCGATCAGCGTCGACAGGATCATCGGCTCGCCGCCGATGGCCAGCACCTGCGCCGACAGCTGCGTCAGGAAGGGCCTGCCGTCGCGGGTGCGGAACTCCTGCTCCCAGCCCAGCACCGACTGCCTGGCGCGCAGCTCCTCGACGAAGCGCCGCGCGTCCTCGGCGTCGGGCCACATGAAGCGCGCCGACTGGCCGACGATGTCGCCGCGCCGCTCGCCGGTCATGCGCAGCCAGGTCTCGTTGACGTCGACGACGCGGCCGTCTTCCAGCCGCGTGAGCGCGATGGCCGCCGGGTTGTTGGAGAAGGCGCGCTCGAACAACTGCTGCGACAGCTGCAGCTTCTCGCGCGACAGCACGCGCTCGGTGACCTCGGCCACCACGCCGGCCAGTGCCTGCGGGCGGCCTTCTGCATCGGGCACGATCCGGCCCTTGAGCCACAGCCAGTGCAGCGAGCCGTCGCGCCAGCGCACGCGGAACTCCAGCTCGTCGACGCCGCCGGCTTCCGGTGCGCGCTGCAGCGTGGTCTCGACACGCTCCCGGTCGGCCGCCTCCACCCGGGCCAGCAGCGCGGCCAGGCGCCAGGCGGGGTCGGCGTCGTCGATGCCGAAGCAGCGCGCCAGGTGCGACGAGCGGCGCACGGTGCCGCTGGCGAGGTCCAGGCTCCAGTCGCCGATGCCCGCGGCCTGCAGCGCGAAACCCAGGCGCTGCTCGCTTTCCACCGCGCGCGTCTCGGCCGCGCGCAGCACCGTCAGGTCGCGCACCATGACGATGAACGCGGGCGACTCCACGGCCTCGTGGAAGCGGAACGAGGACACCTCGCCCTCGAAGGTCTCGCCGGACAGGCGGCGCATGCGCATCGAGCCGCGCGCGCGGCCCTTGGCGGAACGTTCGGCCAGCATGCGCGCCAGGCCCGGATCGTCCTCGTCGGCCAGTGCCGAGTAGCCCTGCTGGAGCGAGGCGTCGCAGATCGATGACACGGAACCGCCGAACACCTCGCAGGCCGCCGGGTTGGCAGCCCAGACGATGCCCGCGCCCCGCGCCAGCAGCACGGCGTCCAGGCAGGGATCGAACAGCCGGTGGAAGAGGGCGAGGATCTCCTCGTCCCCCAGCGGCTCGCCGGTGGGCCGGCCGAGCATCGCAAGCCTCTTCATCGCAGGCGGGCTCCGGATCGCAGCGGTCGCATGCACTGTGCCACTGCCGGGCGCCGGCGGGTGCCGTTGGCATGCTGTCCGCGTGGCATCGGCGCGACGTGCTGGCCGGCTTCGGCAAGGCGTCACGGCAAGACCCTTCTTCAGGGTCTGCCCCGATGGGTGCGAACGCTGTGCCCTGTGTGCAATGGCGTCGCCCGAAGACGGGTGGACGAGGAAGCGCCGATGCCGCGGAAACCGAAGACCTACACGCCGGGCCCCGAGTTCGCGGCCGCGTGGCCCGAAGGCTGCTCGGGCAACCGCCTGAACGGGCAGGGCGAGACGGCCTTCCGCAAGGCCTCGCCGATGTTCTGGCATCCACCCACGCAGCACCCCTTCGGCCCGGTGCAGCAGATCGCCAGCGCCTCCTGCCGCCGCACCGCCGAGGCGCGCGAGGCCTTCGCCGCGGCCTACAGCTACCCGGAGCTGGAGACGCCGCATCCCGCGCCGGCCACCCGCACGCCGGCGCAGTGGACGGCGATGGCGCGCGAGTTCGCGCTCGACCACGAGGCCGACCTCTTCGGCACGACGACGCTCAAGGAGAGCTACATCGTCGAGGGCTACACGATCGAGGGCCAGCCCAACGTGCTGGTGATGGGCTTCAGCCACGACTATCAGAACCTGAAGCAGGCGCCGGGCTCGGCCACCAACGGCGCCTGCGCAGCTGAAGTCGGCCGGCAGTACGCACGCTGCACGCGCGCGGCCTACGCGCTGGCCAACTGGATCCGCCGCCAGGGCTTCAACGCCAAGCCCTTTCCCGGCCCCCGTGCCGACGCGCTGCTGCTGATTCCCGCGGCCATCGACGCCGGCCTGGGCGAGCTGGGCAAGCACGGCTCGCTGATCAACCGCCGCTACGGCGCCAACCTGCGGCTGGCCGGCGTGACGACCGACATGCCGATCGCCTTCGAGCGCCCCGACGTCTTCGGCGCCGACGACTTCTGCACCCACTGCCGCGTCTGCGAGGACGCCTGCCCGCCCGACGCCATCGCCGAGCACAAGCAATGGGTGCGCGGCGAGATGCGCTGGTACGTCGACTTCGACAAGTGCATCCCCTTCTTCGCCGAGAACGCCGGCTGCGCCATCTGCATCGCCGTGTGCCCCTGGTCGCGGCCCGGCGTGGCCGACAACCTGGTGGCGAAGATGGCACGCCGGCGCGAGCCGGCGCAGGCTGCGGCCGGCGAACTCAGGCCGGCGCCGGCGCCGCCCGAGGCTGTTCCGACGGCAGCCACAGCACCGTGAAGGCGGTGCACAGCGCCACGCCGGCGAGCATCATCAGCAGGCGGTCGAAGCCCAGGCCCTTGACCAGCGGGCCCAGCAGCCACACCGCCAGCGAACTGATGCCCAGCGACACCGCCAGCCGCAGGCCGGCGACGCGCGAGCGCATGTGGTCGTCGACGTAGCGGGCGATCATCGCGTCGGTGAAGGGGATCGCGCCGAAGACGAAGATCATCGTGCCCAGCATGCCGGCGTAGAGCCACCAGCCCTGGGCCTGCGCCGAGAACAGCAGCACCGGCACCTGCAGCAGCGCGATGCCCAGGTACAGCGGCTTGAGCGCGACGCGGTCGATCAGCCGGCCCACGACCACCTGCGCCAGCGAGGCCACCGCGTAGATGCCGGCCAGCAGCAGGCCCAGGCGCGCGGGGTCGGTCACCAGGCTGCGGAAACGCTCGGCCAGCAGCTGCGCGTTGCCGTTGGTCGTGAGGTTGAAGAGGATGCCGCCGGTGGCGGAGGCCACCGTCATCACCGCCAGCACACGCGCCACCTGCGCGCGCGACAGCCGGACCGCCGCACCGCCCTTGCGCCGCGCCGGCGCCTCGGTCTCCGGCGGCACCACGCGCATGAAGAGCCAGCCCAGCAGCAGGCAGGCCAGGCCCGGTACCGCGAACGCGGCACGCCAGCCCATCCACTGCACCAGCAGCCCCGTCAGCGCGGCGGCCACGGCGATGCCCAGGTTGCCCGCCAGGCCGTTGACGCCGATCGTCGCGCCGGGCCGCGCCGCGCCCTGCAGCAGCATCGGGATGCCCACCGGGTGGTAGATCGACGCAAAGCTGCCGATCAGCGTGAGCGCCGCCGCCAGCTGCCACGGCCCCTGCGCGAGCGCGGCCAGCAGCGATGACGCGCCGATGCCGAAGAAGAACACGAGCATCATCGCGCGCCGGCCCCAGAGATCGCCCAGGCGGCCCGAGGGCAGCGAGCCGAGGCCGAACATCGCGAAGGCGCCCACGCCGAAGGGCATCAGGTCTTCCCAGCGCGCGAAGCCGAAGTCGGCGGCGATGCTGGCCACGGCGGTGGCGAAGATCAGCAGGAACATGTGGTCCGCCGCGTGGGCCAGGTTCAGGAGAAGAATCGTGCTTCGCTTGTGCATGGGCGAAGCATAGGAACTTTCGGACCCCAGCGACAAAGGCGGGCCATGACCTCGACGATCCACCCCTTCTACGAAACGCACCGCGCCGAGATGGCCGCCAGCATGCGCCAGCGCCTGGACCTGGCCGAGCCGATGCTGCGCGAGCGCGCGCAGCTGCAGGACCTGCCCGCCGTCCGCCAGGCCGTGATGGACGAGTTCGAGACCGTGCTGGCGCAGATGCCGCACGTAGGCGGCGCGGCCAACCGCATGAGCGACTGCTTCATGCGCCTGCTCGGCTTCATGGCCCTCGGCCGCGTGCTGCGGCGGCAGGGCGTGCCGCTGCCGCTGATCGGCGAGATCGAGCGCGAGACCTACAAGGCGCAATGCTTCGCCGTGCCCGAGGCCGAGCGCCTGGCCGCGGGGCGCCAGTTCCTGTCGGCCGGGAACCAGGCCCTGGTGCGCGAGCAGGCGGCGCGCAGCATGAGCGAGCAGCACCGGCGCGAACACCCGGGCGACTTCGCCTACGACTTCGTCGCGCCGGGCCCGGGCGACGACTTCGAGTTCGGCATCGACTACAAGGCCTGCGGCTTCTGCAAGTTCGCGGCCCAGCATGGCGACGAGGACCTGCTGCCCAGCCTGTGCGGCCTGGACTTCGACGCCTACGCCGCGCGCGGCATCCGCCTCGTGCGCACGCAGACGCTGGCCGGCGGCGCGAGCCACTGCAACTTCCGCTTCTCGCCGATGACGCCGGTGACGCCGGTGAAGGCCCGGCCGCAGCCCTTCCGGCTGCAGGTGCCCGATGCCGACATCGACGACCTGCGCGAGCGCCTGGCCCGCACGCGCTGGCCCGACCAGGCGCCCGGCGAACCCTGGTCCTTCGGCAGCGACCTGGGCTATGTGCAGGGCCTGGTCGAACACTGGCGCAGCGGCTTCGACTGGCGCGCGCAGGAGGCGCGGCTCAACGCTTTCCCGCAGTTCACCGTGCCGCTGCAGGGCATCGATCTGCACTTCCTGCACGTGCCCGGTCAAGGGCCCAAGCCGATGCCGCTGCTGCTGTCGCATGGCTGGCCGGGCTCGGTGTTCGAGTTCCTCGACCTGATCCCGCGGCTCACCGACCCCGCGCGCTTCGGCGGCGACCCGGCCGACGCTTTCACCGTGGTCGCGCCTTCGCTGCCGGGCTACGGGCTGTCGTTCAGGCCCGGCCAGCCGCGCTTCGGCGTGGAGGCGATGGCCGACGTGCTGGCCGAGCTGATGAGTGGCGTGCTGGGCTACCGGCGCTACGGCGCCCAGGGCGGCGACTGGGGCGCCTTCGTCACCTCGCGGCTGGGCGCCATGCATGCTGACAAGCTGATCGGCATCCACCTGAACCTGCTGGCCGTGCGGCGCGACCTGAAGCCGGCGGCCGACACGCCGGCCGACGAGCAGGCCTTCCTCGCCGAACTCGACCGCTGGCTGAAGGAAGAGACCGGCTACCAGTGGATCCAGGGCACGCGGCCGCAGACGCTGGCCTTCGGCCTGAGCGATTCACCGGCGGGCCTGGCGGCCTGGATCGTCGAGAAGTTCCGCGCCTGGTCGGACTGCGGCGGCGACGTGGACAGCGTGTTCACGCGCGAGCAGCTGCTGGCCAACATCGGCCTGTACTGGTTCACTGGCGCGATCGGCTCCTCGTTCTGGCCGTACTACGCGCGCATGCACGGGCCTTGGCCGATCCCCGAGGGCGGCGTGAAGGTGCCGATGGGCTACGCGGCCTTCCCGCGCGAGATCGTGCGGCCGCCGCGCTCGATCGCCGAGCGCTGGTACACCGACATCCGGCGCTGGACCGAGATGCCGCGCGGCGGCCACTTCGCCGCGATGGAGCAGCCACAGGCGCTGGCGCAGGAGATCGCGGCCTTCTTCAGGCCGCTGCGCGAGGCTTAGCCGCCGATCGCGCGCGCCAGGCGGCGGCGATGCCGGCCACCAGCAGCAGCGCCAGCGGCGAGGGCTCGGGCAGGCCCTGCGCGGTCGGATCCGACACGCGCAGGTCGAGCGTCAGCATCCGGGTGTCGTAGGTGCCCAGCGAGCCGTAGACGCCGGACGTGCCGCAGCGCAGGAAGCAGCCGTCCCAGTGGTCGAGGTCATCGAAGGACGAGCGGTGCGCGGCCACCCAGTCCACGCCGCCGACCTCGCTGCCGTCGGCCAAGGTCGCGGTCAGGAAGGCCTGGTCCAGGCGCAGCGTCATCAGCAGGTCCAGCGGGTCGGTGCCAAGCCGCATGCCGCCGAACTCGCGCCCGTCGTCGACGGGGAACAGGTTGCTGTCGCTGGCGATCGTCACGAGGATCTTCCAGTGCCCGCCGCCGAGGTCGATCTGCTGCTCGTTGACCGTGTAGTGCATCGCCGTGCCGAAGTAGTCGCGGGTGAACTGCTCGGCCCGGCCGTCGAACGTGAGGCCCTGCATCCTGAACGTGCCCGACAAGCCGCCGTGGGTCATCACCTCGTAGTGGCTGCCGATGGCGACGACGGGCGAGGCCTGTGCGGCGGTGGCGGCGGCCAGCGCCAGCGCGGCGGCCAGGCGGGACAGGTTCGGGGTGCGGATCCAGGGCATGTCGAACTCCAAGCGGGACCCGAAACGTCCCGTCCTGTGCACAGACGCCAACGGCCAGGCCGCAGCGACAGCCGCCGCATCACCCGAATCGGGGGGCGATGGGGCTGTGCTGCAATGTCCGGGTCACACCGACCCCGCCATGCCCCTGCCCCGCCGCTTCGACGACGCCCTGATGCAGCCGCCCGACCTCGGCGCCGCCGTCGACCCGGCGCTGCTGGCCCGGCTGCGTGCCTGGTGCGAACAGGCGGCGTTCACCGCGCCGGCCGAGCGGCTGCGCGTGGCGAGCATCGCGCCGGGCGCGAGCGTGGATGGCGTGGCCTGCACGCTCGACGGCAGCCACGAGCTGGCGCGACTCGGGCGCTGGCGCGGGCTGCTGTGGCGGCTGCAGATCCTGCTGCGCGAGCGGCAGGCCGGGCGCCCTTCCCGTCCCGGCGATCCCTGGGACTGCGGCTGGTGGCGCGGCGGCCCGCTCGCCACGGCGCAGGCCTTCAGGCCGCGCCGGCCCACGCTGCTGATGCTGCGCGAACCGGACCCGGCCGCCATGGACGCGCTGCTGGCCGCACTGCGCGCCGGCAGCGTGGCCTACGAAAGGCCGCTGCGGGTGCTGGTGGTATCGGCCGTGCCGCCGCCCGGCATCGAGCGCCTCTGACTCAGCTGCGCACCATCTCGATCAAGCGCCCCAGCACCGGACCCGCGCTCAGCCCGTCGTGCTGGAACTCGTTGGTGATCCACGGCCGCAGGCCGCGGATGCTGCGCGCCGTCTCTTCGGAGAAGGTGCGCGGCACGTACATGTCGTCGACGTAGATCGCCGCGGCGCAGGGCACCTCGTTGGCGGCCAGCACGGCCGGGTCGTACAGCGCGCCCCAGGGCCGGTGCGCCAGCAGCTCGGCGGCCTCGCGGAATGGCGCCAGGCCGGCGAAGCTGTCGAACATCCACGGGAAGACATGCTCGCCGCTCAGCAGCGTCGGGTCCTCGGCCCAGGCGGCCGGCATCGTGCGCGCGGCCGACCAGGCGCTGGCATGGCCGTTGGCGTAGCAGGCCTCGTGGATCACCGCGTACAGCGGATTGCGCGGGAAGGGCGAGGCGCGCTCCACGTCGTGCAGGAAGGCCGGGCTGCCGGGCGGCAGCTCCAGCAGCTGGTGCAGCTTCTCCGAGCCGGTGCCCATGCCCAGCATCAGCCCCAGCTGGCGCAGGCGCTCGGGCGTCAGCCGGTCGCCGCCGGGCAGGCGCACATCCTCGGCCGCCAGGCGCGCCACCAGGCTGCGCAGGCGCTCGCGGTCCTGCGGATAACGCGCGTGGTGCTGGGCCGTCTTGTCCTGCGTCGTGCGCCAGGTCTCGCGGTAGACCTCGTCGATGCCGCGGTCCAGCGGCGGCAGCCCGCCGGTGATGAAGGCCTCGCGCAGCGAGCCCGGGAACATCGACAGGTAGCTCACGGTGCAGAAGCCGCCGAAGCTCTGGCCCAGCACCGACCAGCGTGGCACGCCCAGCGCCTCGCGGAAACATTCGGCGTCGCGCACGATCGCGTCGGCCCGGTGCAGCGCCAGGCGCTCGGCCAGCGCCTGCGGCGTGGCCGCCCGCGCGTCGGCCGGGCCGATGGGCGTGGAGCGGCCCATGCCGCGCTGGTCCAGCAGCAGCACGCGGTAGTCGGCCAGAGCGCGCCGCAGCCACCCGGGCGAATCGGCCGACACCGGCCGCGGGCTTTCGAAGCCCGGCCCGCCCTGCAGGTACAGCAGCCAGGGCTGCCCCGCATCGACCTTCTCCGCCAGCACGAGCGCGCGCGCGAAGACCTCGATGCGCTCGCCCTCGGGCCGCGCATGGTCCAGCGGCAGCTTCAGCGTGTGCTCGGTGACCCGAAGGCCGGGTTGGCGGTAGGTGGTGGACAACATCGGCGGGCGGCGTGAGTCGTGGGCCCGATGCTATCGGCACCGGGCTGCGCATGACGGCCGACGGCGTCGAGCCGGGGAACACGCCGCCCGATCCGGTGCCTGCCGGCGGCGGCTTCGTGCCGGTCCACGTCGGCGTCTACGCTGCCGGCATCGACGAGCTGTCGATCCGCGACTCCTCGTGGAGGACCATCTTCTTCGTCGGGGTTCGCTGGACGACCCCATGCTCAACCTGCAGGTCGAAGAGGCCGAGCGCGACGTGAGCCGCCTGCGCTACGTGGCCGACGGCGATTCGAACCTCCGCTCGCGCGTGCACGTGCCGGGCTACGACGTCTCCGGCTTCGCCACCGTCGTGAAGGCGCACACCTGCCGCACGGCCGACGGCCGGCCGCCGGGTGCCGGCAGCGGATCGGCCACCTTCACCAACATGAACATGGCCGTGAGCATCTAGGAATCCTGGCAGACCAGCGGCTTGCCGAGCGCGGCCTCGGCCGCCGGATCGCGCGAGGCGAGATGGTCGGCCCAGGTCCACGGCACGCTGAGGTCCGGCGCGAGGCCGCCCGCGCCGCCGTCGAAGGCCAGGTAGGGCTCCACCGCGCCCACCGCAGCGCGCGCGGCGTAGACATGCAGGCCGTCTGCGTAGTGCATCGCGACGCCGGAGTTCGGCAGCACCACGTTGCCACCCTCGGCCCAGAACACCGGGTCGTCGCCCGGGTGGCGGCCGACGATGATCGCCCGCGTGTGGCCGCGCAGCCAGGCCATCGGCGTGATGCCTGCGGAGAACGTGGCGATGTCCGACAGCACGACGACCCCGCCCGGCTGCTGCGCCAGCGGCAGTTGCGCGAGGGCCTCGATCCACGGCCGGGCCTTGCCGAGATCGCCGCCGGTGTTGAAGCGCAGGTCCAGCAGCAGTCTGCGCGCGGGCTGCGCGCGCAAGGCGCCCAGCAGGCGCTCGCCCCAGGCGGCGATGGACTCCTGCCCGGGAGCATCGGCCGCGCGGTTGAACTGCGCGTAGACCACGCCATCGGCGCAGCGCAGCTCGCGGTAGTACGTGGCGGCGCCTTCCAGCAGCGGCGGCAGGCCCTGCCCGGCGAGCGCACGGCGCCAGCCGCGGGCGGCGGGGTGTGCCGGCGACAGGAACCACCAGCTCTCTTCGGGCACCGCCCTCGGCACCAGCGGCAGCGGTTGGATGCGGGCCGACTGACGAACGCCACCAAGTTCGACCGTCAGCTCGACGCTGTCCCCGGCGCCCAGCGCCAGCACCTCGCGCAAGGCATCGGGGCTCGTCAGCGTGTAGCTGGCCATGTACTCGGCCCAGCTGTCATTGCCGGCGAAGAGCGGACGCAGGGCCGCGGCCACCTCGTCGACAGGCCGCGATGCGATGGCCACGATTCGCGCGCCGACGAGAGGCTCCGCCTCGCGCTGCGCCGCGACCACGCGCCAGCCGTCGTCGAAGCGCCAGATGCGCAGCGGATATCGCCGCCACAGGCCGCGGTTGCGCAGCAGGTAGGCGCGGGTGTGGGCGTTGCCGGACAGGGCGGCGATGCGCGCCAGCTCGGCCATGACGCGAGGGTCGTCGATCTGCGGAAGACGTGAGCGGAGCGCTTCGATGCGCAACTCGGCCGCGTGGCGGGTTGCGGGTGTGTAGCTCTTGTCGGCGGGCAGGAAGCGGTCTCGGACCATGTCGAGGTCCGCGTTCCAGCGTGCGACGCGCGGCGGAATCGCGCAGGCGGCCAGCAGGCCAGCCGCAAAGGCCACTGCGGCAGACCAGGGAAGCGTGGCAGGCGGCATGGCCACTCCGGAAGTCGAGGCGGGCCACGCTACCTCTCGGGCTCCGGCGGGTCGACGGTGCTGCGACTGACTGCAGCCGGGGATGACGGAACAGGTCTACGTCGTCTACCAGGCCGCGCGACGCGCGCTTCGCTCGCCCCCCAGGATCGAGGCAGTCGCTTCAAATCTGTTTCCCAGCAGGCGATGATGCGCGCGTGTTCGGGAGGTGGGCATGGTGACGAAGAAGCTGGAAGCCGAATCGCCGGAGCTCCGCGAGGTGATCGAGGAGATCAAGAGGACGCGCAAGAGGAGTGGCCAATGGGTGGATCTGAGTAGCCGAGGACTTTCGGAGCTCCCACAACAACTGGAGACCCTCACGGACCTGGTCAATGTCGATGTGTCCGGCAACAACATCACCACGCTCCCGGAGTGGCTGTTCCGCCTGCCAAAGCTGCAATCGATCTGCGCGATCGGCAACCCTCTTGAAAGCGACGCACTGAGCGAAGTGCCTCCCTCTGTCCGGGTAATGGTCGACACGCCAGCCGCTCTGCGCTGTTCCGGTCAATCCCAGCCGGGTGTGCTTCACCTGGTCGTTGCGCGCGACGAGGCCGAGCTTCTGTTGCCCTTGCTCAACGCCCCGCCGGCATGGATCCTGTCACTCGAGCGACTACATCTCGGGAGATGGGGCGTGCGCATAGGCCAGCGTCGGCCGCCGATATCCGCCGCGATGCAAAGTCTGATTGACTCACTTCCGGTCTTCGGACACCTGGTGCACCTGGGCTTTTCCGAGCTGCCCCTCGCTCGATTGCCTGACGGTATGCGGCATATCAAGTCATTGCGCCACCTAAGCATTGGCGGCGCCCCGAAGCTGCGCGTTCCGGACTGGGCGTCATCACTGCCCCTGACGAATCTGGCGCTAGTCGACTGCGGCCTGACCGGATTGCCGGAATCGTTCGGCGAGCTGTCGTCGCTGGAGGCTCTAAGCCTGGATTGGTGCGGGTTCACGCAGTTCCCTTCGCAAGTGCTAAGTCTGCTCGAACTGCGATACCTCAGCCTCTACAAGAACGGTCTGACCAGTATTCCAGGCGACCTGCTGAAGTTGCCCAAGCTGGAGGAACTGAATGTCTTCGGCAACCGCCTCCAAACCCCACCCCAGGAAGTCTGCGACCAGGGCCTCGGCGCTATCCGCAACTTCTGGCGCCAACGCCAACAGGCCGGCGTGGACTACCTGTGCGAAGCCAAGCTCATCATCGTGGGCGAAGGCGGTGCGGGCAAGTCAACGCTGGCCCAGAAGATCGTCGACCCCGCCTTCGTGCTGGACCCCAGCCAGCCCTCCACCGAAGGCATCGACATCCTGCGCTGGCAGTTCCCCACCGCGATCCGGCCGCGCGAAGAGGGCCGGGCCGGCGAGCTGTTGCAGCGCGACTTCCAGGTCAACATCTGGGACTTCGGCGGCCAGGAGATCTACCACGCCACCCACCAGTTCTTCCTGACCCGGCGCTCGGTCTACCTGCTGGTCTGCGACGACCGCAAGGAAGACACCAGCTTCCCCTACTGGCTGCAGGTGGTGGAGATGCTCAGCAACGGCAGCCCGCTGATCATCGTGCAGAACGAGAAGCTGGACCGCACGCGCGACATCAACCTGCCGGCGCTGCGTGCACGCTTCGGCAACCTGCGCCAGGCCCTGGCCACCAACCTGCTCACCAACCGCGGCCTGGAGCAGGTGGTGGCCGCCGTGCGCCACGAGCTGCAGGCCCTGCCGCACGTGGGCCAGGCGCTGCCCGCCACGTGGAAGCGCGTGCGCGAAGCGCTGGAGCAGGACAGCCGCGACTTCATCACGCTGGCGCAGTACCTGGAGATCTGCCGGCAGCAGGGCTTCGAGCGCCGCGACGACATGCTGCAGCTCAGCGGCTACCTGCACGACCTGGGCATCTGCCTGCACTTCCAGGACGATCCGACGCTGAAGAACACCGTGGTGCTCAAGCCCGCCTGGGGCACCAGCGCGGTGTACCGCGTGCTCGACGACCCGGCAGTGATCCGGGCCCGCGGCCGCTTCACCCGCGCCGACCTGGCCCGCATCTGGAGCGAGCCGCGCTACTGCGACATGCACGACGAGCTGCTGCGGCTGATGATGAAGTTCCAGCTCTGTTATGCGCTCGACGAGGGGCGCGTCTGGATGGCGCCGCAGCTGCTGAGCACCGCGCAGCCGGCCTACCCGTGGGACCTGCGCCGCGGCGGCGCCGTGGAGTTGCGCTACGTCTACGGCTTCATGCCCAAGGGCCTGATCACGCGCTTCATCGTGGCGATGAACCACCTGATCGGCAACCCGCCGCTGATGTGGCGCAGCGGCGTGGTCATCGAGCGAGCGGGCACTCGGGCCGAGGTGATGGAGCACAGCGAAGAGGGCGACGCGCGGCCCTTCATCCGCGTGCGGCTCAGCGGCAGCGATGCGCGCAGCCTGCTGGCCATCGTGGACGACCAGCTCGAACGGCTGCACGCCTCGTTCCCGCGCCTGCAGTACGACCGCGAGCTGCCCTGCCCTTGCGCCGAGTGCCGGGAGAGCGCGCACCCCCGCCGCTTTGCGCTGAAGGACCTCGAAGCGGCGGCACGCAAAGGTCGCCCGATCCAGTGCTACCAGAGCCACGACCTGGTGGACGCCGCGGCGCTGGTGCGCGATGTGCTGCCGGGACTCTTCTCCCAGCCCAGCGGCGGCTTGTTCGGTGGCGAGCGCCCAGCCGCAGACGAGGCGTCGAACTGCAAGCGCGAAGTCTTCGTCTCCTACGCGGACGATCCGGCGGCGCGGAAGCTGGTGCAGCAACTGCGTGGCGCCGTCGCCGACCGCGGCATCAAGCTGCTCGACTACCAGAAGGACATCGCCTACCGCCAGTCGATCGGCGAGTTCATGCGCCGCCTGGGCCGCAGCGGGTGCGTGGTGATGCTGATCTCGCGCAAGTACCTGCGCAGCGAGTACTGCATGTTCGAGCTGCTGGAGATTGCCAAGACGCCCGGTTGGCACGAGCGCGTGTTCCCCATCGTGCTGCCCGACGCCAAGCTGTACGAGGCCCCCGGCCGCGTGGGCCACGTGAAGTTCTGGGAGAAGGAAGAGGCCAAGCTCGACGCGGAACTGAAGACCGTCAAGGGCCGGAAGGTGAAGGCGTTGCAGGAGACGCTGAACCTCTATGCCGAGGTGCGCGACCTCTTCGACACGCTCAGCGACACGCTGGCCGACATGAACGCCATGAGCCCGGCGGCGCTCGCCGGGGATGGGTTCAAGCCGCTGATCGAAGCGCTGCTCGAGCGCCTGGAGACCTCGTCTTCGACCGGCTAGGGAGAGCTGTGCGGCGCCCATGTCCGGACGACGGCGACGCTCAGGGGCACCGTGTGGCCCTGCCTGCCGACCGACAAGCGCGTGATCGCTCGACGCAGTCTGTTGGCGGCGTCCAAGGCCGTTGCCGCGTCGCGCCAGCGTGCTCCCGCCCCAACGCGCGTCTTGCGCGCCAGCGCGCCGCCGGTCGTGACGACCTCTGTCAATGTCGATCGGCAACAGCCTTGTCGCGGGCCGCGCGCCGGCGGCCCAGGGCCAGCAGCGCCAGCCCGGCGCCGAACAGCAGCGCGCCGGCAGGCTCGGGCACGGCCAGGGCGTGGAAGCTGAGCGTCAGGCCGTCGAACTGGGGCGACACGGCGCCGCCGTACTCCACCGCGTACCCCAGCATCGACGACGACGACGGATAGCTCGTCAGGCGCAGGCTGGGGAAGACGTCCATGTACAGCGTGTAGGCCGTGTTGGCCGCGAGGATGGTCTCGGGCAGCGCCGTGCTGCGGTCCTCGATGTAGACGCCCTGCGTGGTGCGCGCGGGCAGGAAGATGTCGCTGTGCAGGTCGTCGCCGAAGCCCTGGACGTACAGGTAGGCGCGGTAGAAGTTGGTGGCGGCGAAGTCGGCCGTGGAGCCGCCGCTGGGCACCTCCTTGCCGTTGTAGTCGAGCGTGATGTTGCTCAGGAACACCGGCGCCGGGCCGGTTGTCAGCGTCGCGTAGACCCAGCCGGCGTGGGCGAAGGTGGTGGCCGTGCCGGTGAATTGCGCCGTCACGTCGCCGCGCAGGTTGAAGCTGTAGTTGCCGGCGAGGGCGGTGTGGGCGAAGCTGGCGTTGGACTGGAACGTTCCGTCGGTGCCGCCGGCGAAGTAGCCGTTGTGCTGCACGCTGGTGTTGGACACCGTGATCGGCTGCGCCGCCGCCGGCAGGGCAGCGGCCAGCGTGAGGACGAGTGCGACGAAGACAGTGGGCACTGTGGCTCTCATGAAAGGCTCCCGGGCTTGGATCGGGCGACGACCGCCCGCATCCATGCTCCGTGCTGGCCGCGGCAGCGGCAATCCCGCAGGGTGGGGTCCCGGCTACGCAGCCTCGGCGCTCAGGCCATCGTCCTGCTGGTCCCCACCCCCAGCGATCGCCGCACGCGGGACAGCAGCACCAAGGCGATGGTCAGGTTGACCAGGTTCCAGCCGATGCCGTTCACGAACGCGGCCTCGTACGAGCCCGTCAGATCGAACACCTTGCCGGACATCCAGCCGCCCAATGCCATGCCCAGGAGCGTTGCCATCAGCACGGTGCCCACGCGGGCACCGGCCTCGGCCGGCGGGAAGTGCTCGCGCACGATGATGGCGTAGCTGGGCACGATCCCGCCCTGGAAGAGCCCGAACAACGCAGCGACCACGTAGAGCGACACCGGGCCGTTGAAGGGCAGGAACAGCAGCAGCGCGGTGCCCTGCAGCACCGAGCCCAGCACCAGCGTACGCAGCCCGCCGATGCGGTCGCAGATGAGTCCCGACACCAGGCGGCTCACGATGCCGCAGGCCAGCATCAACGACAGCATCTGTGCGCCACGCGCAGCGCCATAGCCCAGGTCGCTGCAGTAAGCCACGATGTGGACCTGCGGCATGGCCATCGCGACGCAGCAGGCCACGCCCGCGATGCAAAGCAGGGCCTGGGCGGCGTTCAGGCTCAGGCCGAAGGGCCGGTCGGAGGGCAAGGGCAGGTGTGAACCGCTGCGCTGCGCGGGCGCCGCTGCTGCCGCGGGCGGACGCGCGCGCAGCAGCAGCGCCAGCAGGGGCATCGTCAGCACGCAGAACGCGCCCATGCCGATGTAGGTGGTCCGCCACCCGGTGGCCTCGACATAGTGCTGCGCGATGGGAGGCCACAGCGCCCCGGCCAGGTAGTTGCCGCTGGCGCAGATCGCCACCGCGGTGCCCCGCCGCCTCACGAACCACAGCGACACGTCGGCAATCAGCGGTGCGAAGGTGGCCGCGCTGCCCAGCAAGCCCAGCAGCACGCCGTGTGCGAGCGCAAAGACGGTCAGGCCGCCCGACATCCCGGCAGCAACGAAACCCGTGCCCAACCCCACTGAGCCCAGCAGCACCACCCGCATCACGCCAACGCGGTCGGCCAGCTTGCCCATGGCGACGCCGCCCACGCCGAAGCCCACCATCAGCAGCGTGTAGGGCAAGGAGGCATCGGCCCGGGCGACCTGGAACTCCGCCTGCACGGCGGGCAGCACCACGGCCACCACATACATCGCGCCGCTGCCGATCGTCATCAGGGCCAGGGTCACCATCAGGCGCAGCCAGGCATACCGCGAGTCGGCGGCGGGGGCGGTCGTGGAGCTCGGCATCGGGCGATTGTGTCTCGGCCGGTTTGGCCGAGGGCGGCGTGGATACATGCTCCGTGGTGGCCGAACGGTGGCTGCGGAGCGGCCCGACAGACACCACTCCAGGCCAGCGTTGACGCTGGCCAGTCTGCGAGCCCGCGCTTCACGGCAGGCTTGGGATTCCTTCTGTGCGGGCCTCTGTAACCGCGCTGGGCTCGCCGTGCTTCGTCGCCCCCTGTCGTCGCCCGAAGACGCGGTCCCGTGAGCGGTCTCATGCCGCAGCCACCGCAACCGGCACCCGGACAGACTTCGTCGCACCAGAACATTCGGGTCGCTTCAGATGTCTTCATCAACCCCCTTCGACGCGGGAACGCCAAGCAGCGTCGGCCCTGCGGCACGCGCGGCACGCGCGACACCTTCGAATCGGCGCACGGCTTCGAACCGCTGGCTGTCGCTCGCAGGCACGGCATGGTGTTCCGTGGCAGTCGGCGGCCAGGTGCTGTTTGCCATCTACGTTGCGCTGTTCTACGGTTGGGCCCTTCTCGATGGCAGGCCCGAGCGCTGGCGCGCGGTGATTCCCGACGCGTGGCAACCAGGCCATGCCGCAGCGGACCTGGCCTTGTCCGCGCACCTGCTCTTCGCGGTCCTCATCCTCTTGAGCGGCGCCCTTCAACTGCTGCCGCAGCTTCGCCGGAGCCTGCCGGCGGTGCACCACTGGAACGGCCGCCTGTACATCTTCGCGGCGATCCTGATGGGCGCCGGCGGCATGCTCCTCGTGTGGACGCGCAAGACGCCGGGAGACACGCTGGCGCACCTGCTCGTCAGCATCAACGGCGCGCTCATCGTTGGCTTTGCGCTGGCGGCGTGGCGTGCGGCGCTCATGCGGCGCATCGAGCATCACCGTCTCTGGGCCTTGCGGCTGTGGCTGGCCGTTGGCGGTGTCTGGTTCTTCCGCCTGGGGCTGTCGGCCTGGCTGGTGCTGAACCGGGGGCCCCGGGGCTTCGATCCCGTGACCTTCCAAGGCCCCTTCCTCACCGCCTTGGGTCTCGGGCAGATCGTGATCCCCTTGCTCGTGCTGCAGGCCTACGTCCACGCCCGGGATCGCGGCGGCTGGAAACTGCGCGCAGGCATGGCCGGGTTGCTGGCTGCGCTGACCTTGTTCACGGCCTTCGCCAGCGCCTGTGCCTGGATGATTCTCTGGGCGCCGCGCGTGCGCTGACGGCGCAGCCGCTGTGAACTATCGTCGCCTTCATGCCGGCCGCCGCTCCTCCATCACCTGTGCGACAAGCGCGCATCTGGAGCTGGCGTCGGATCCGGTTTGCCTTCCTCGTGGCGCTTCCCTTCGGCCTGCTGGTCAGCCTGTGGTCCCAATCGCCCGCGTTGCTCTGGGTGGTCCGTGCGTTGATCGTCTCCTTCATCGCGCTGCTCGCCTTCGGCGTCTCCGAACAATGGCCTGCACGCTTGCCCGGCTGGATCGCCCGCTGGGTGCTGCAGTTGCTGGCTGTCGTGATCGCCATCCCCATCGGCGTCGCCGCCGCCCACTGGCTGAGCTTGCCCTGGGGACTTCAGACCCGGCCGGAGCAACTGCGCTTCCTGACCCTGTGCTTTCTCGGCATCCTGTTCGGGCCCTGGATCGCCCTGGTGGCCATGGTGCGGCAGCGCGAGGCCATGGCCCATCAGCAGGCACTGAGCTTCCAGCTCGAGCGCAGCGAGCTGCAGCGCCAGGCCCTGGAGACGCGGCTGCGACTCCTGCAGTCCCAGGTGCAGCCGCACTTCCTGTTCAACACGCTGGCCAACATCCGGGCCCTGGTCCGCGCGGCGTCGCCGCGGGCGCCCGCCGTGCTGGACAGCCTGATCGCGTATCTGCGCGCCGCCTTGCCGCGTCTGGACGAGTCCGCGACGACCGTCGGCCAGGAGGTCGAGCTGGTTCGGGCCTATCTCGAGTTGATGCAGATGCGCATGCCCGACCGCCTGCAGTTCAGCCTCTGCGCCGACGAAGGCGCCAGGCCGCTGCGTTGCCCGCCGATGGCGCTGCTGACGCTCGTGGAGAACGCCGTCAGGCATGGCATCGACCCTTCCGAGGAGGGCGGTCGCATCGACGTGGCGGTCACCTTGAACGACACGCACTGCCTGGCCCGCGTCACGGACACCGGCGTGGGCCTGAGCCACGACGGAAGTGCACCCGGCACCGGACTCTCGACGCTTCGGGAACGCCTGCATCTCAGCTTCGGCCATGAGGCGCGGCTGAGCGTGTCCGGCCATCGGCCGCGGGGCGTGCGCGCGGAGATCGAGTTCCCTGCGCAAGTCCATGCGCAGCCGGCCGGCCCCGCGCAGAAGGAGGCCGCATGATGACTGGCCAGCGCCCCACGGCACTGATCGCGGACGACGAGCCGCTGCTGCGTGACGAACTGGTGCTGATGCTGGCGCAGATGTGGCCCGATCTCGAGGTACTGGTCCAGGCGCGCAACGGCCGGGAAGCCATCGATGCCTTTGAAGCCCGGAAGCCCGAGGTCTGCTTTCTCGACGTGCAGATGCCCGGCACCTCGGGCGTGGAAGTGGCGCGCCAGATCGGCCGGCGGGCACAGATCGTGTTCGTGACCGCCTACGACCAGTACGCACTGGCCGCGTTCGAACACGGCGCGCTGGACTACCTGGTCAAGCCGGTCGATCCCCGGCGCCTGCAAACCACCGTCGAGCGCCTGCAGGAGCGCTTGCGCGCCGCCGAGCCGGGGCGGGCGACAGAGGAGTTGCTCGCGCAGCTGTCGGCCCGGCTGTCGACGCCGGCGCCGCAGGCGGCGCCACTGCGCTGGGTGCGCGCGACCGTGGGTGAGCAACTGCGGCTCATTCCGGTCGACTCGATCGACTTCTTCCGCTCCGACGACAAGTACACGCTGCTCGCATGGCGTGACGACGAGGGCAGGCCCGCCGAAGCACTGCTTCGCCTGCCGTTGAAGGATCTACTGGGCCAGCTGGACGGCAGCGTCTTCGTGCAGGTGCACCGCTCGGTGGTGGTCAACCTGCAGTCGGTCCACCATGTGACACGAGGCTTCAACGAGACGGCCGACATCCATCTGAAGGGGCGCCAGGAGGTGCTTCCAGTCAGCCGGACCTTCCTGCACCTGTTCCGGCAGATGTAGCGGGCTCGCGGCGAGCCGCAAGTGCGGTGTTCGCACCGCGCGGAGAAGCGGGCTGGTCAGTGGATCGGCCCACGGGATCCGGGTCGGTCGCCCCGGGCACTCTTGGCTTCGACCTGGCGCAGCATGTCCTTGCCATCCATGCCGCCGAACAGTTTGGCGGCGCGCACCTTGACCTCGAGCAGTTCGCTGGCGCTGACCGAATACGCCCCGGTCACGCTGTCGACGTCGATCTTGAACTCCACGTCCTTACCGGCGTTCGAGAGCAAGCCGACGGTGAACTCGTAGGACTCGTCGTGCACGGGCAAACCGAGCCGGTCGACGTCGTAGTCTTCATACTCGACGCGGCGAATCTCGCCGCTCGCGAGGTCGAGCAAGCCCTTGGCCCGGACGACGTTCTCGCTCAACTCGTCCACGATGGTGATCGGTACCTTCAGATCCACGGCGGGGCCTCTCTTCACGCTGCTGGGTTCGGTTCACGGATTGTCCCGCATGAACCCGCACGGATGGGGCCGAAGACCTGACGCTCACCGGCCCGGAGTGGATTTGTTCGAGCGAAGCCTCGGCCGCGGCAGAGCGCCGTGAAACGTCCGCAAGACGCCGCCCGGGCCGCCGCAGCCCGGCGGTGTAGAGTGCTGGGTTTTGCTTCGTCCCACCGACCCCCCGCATGCTGCGTGCAACGCCCGTCGGCACCGCCCCGGGCCTGGCTCCGGGGCTGAACCCGGCACCTCGGGCTGCGGCGCCCGCAGGCGCCGCGCTCAACGGCTCGGCCCTCGTGGGATTGCTGGCACGGCTGGCCTTGTCCGACCGTCCCGCGGCGCCGCCCTCCCTGGTGGAAGGCTTGGGCCACTGGCTGGGCTGGCGCGATGCCATCGCCGTCTCGGCCGCGCTGCAGGCCGCGCCCGGATGTGCCGGCAGCCCCACGGGCACGACCGCCCCGCCTACGGCTGCACCCGCTGCGGTGCCGGCCGGCCCGGCTGTGCCCGTGGCCGATGCCGCCGCCCAGCGCCTGCAGGACGAGGTGCGACGTGTGGGCGAGGCCCTGGCACGCCGCATCGAAGACGCGCTGCGCGAGGAATCGGAAGACGGCCTCGACTTCCTGCCCCACCGCCGCCGTTACTTCAGAGCCCAGCAGGCCATGGAGCAGAGCCTGGCACCGCTGCGCGAGCAGGCGCGCGCGCTGCTGGCGCGTTGCGGCCCCGCGCTGGCGCAACTGGCCGCATTGGACGCCGCCCTGGCCGCCGCCCTGGCCCCGCGTGAACAAGCCCTGTTGGCGCAGCTGCCGGTGCTGCTGGAGAAGCACCACGCGCGCCTGCGCGAAGCCGCGACCGCGTCATCACCGGCACCCTCGCCGCAGCAACTGCCAGACACCCCCGCCGCGCCGGCCCCTGCCGCCCGGGCGCGCAAGCCCCAGTCCACGCCGGCCTGGTTGACCACCTTCCGCCACGACATGCGCCGCATGCTGCAGGCCGAGCTGGAGTTGCGCCTGCAGCCCACGCTGGGCCTGCTCGACGCCTTGCGCGGCCCCGCCCCGGTTTCCGCATGAACAGACTGCTCTTCCCTGCTGCCGGCCTGGCCGGTGCCCTGGCCGTGGCCTGGGTGGCCATGGGCTACCTGCAAGGCCACCCGCTGGCGCTGGCGATGACGCTGCTGATCGGCGCCGTCTACGCCGCCGGCGTGGCCGAGCTGCTGCGCCACCAGCGCGCCATGCAGGGCCTGCAGCAGGCCCTCGAGCAACTGCCGGCCGCGGACGACGCGGCGGCGCCCGCCGCAGCCTTCAGCGCCGAAGCCCTGGCCGCCTGGCTGGCCACCTTGCCCGCCCTGCTGCGCGCGCCGGTGGCGCGGCGCGTGCAGGCCGGCGGCCGCGCGCCGCTGCCGGCGCCGGCGATGGCCTCCTACCTCACCGGGCTGCTGGTGCTGCTGGGCATGCTGGGCACCTTCGCCGGGATGATCGTCACGCTGCGTGGCACCGGCGTCGCCCTGGAAAGTGCCGGCGACGTGGCGACGCTGCGCGATTCGCTGGCCGCGCCGGTGCGCGGCCTCGGGCTGGCCTTCGGGGCGTCGGTGGCCGGCGTCGCCGCTTCGGCGGCCCTGGGCCTGATGGCCGCGCTGGCCCACCGCAGCCGCAACGCCGCGCTGCAGGCGCTGGATGCCCACATCGCCAGCACGCTGCTGCCGCACACCCGAGCCCACCAGCAGCGGCAGGCGCTGGAAGTCCGGCAAGCCCAGGCCGCTGAAGAGCAGCAAGCCCAACACGCCCGGCACGCCGAGCAATCCGCCGCGCTGCTGCAGGCCTTGCAGGCGCAGCAGACCTCGGCCGAGCGCCTGGCCCTGCGCCAGGCCGAAGCGGCCGACCGCCATGCCGAGCAGCAACTGCAGCAGCTGCTGCGCGTGACCGCCACGCAGCAGGACCTGGCCGATCGACTGCAGCAGCACAGCGCCGCCGCCCACGACACGCTGCTGCAGCGCCAGCAGCAGTTCCACGCCGATACCGCGCATCAGTACCAGGCCCTGGCCGCCTCGGTGGGCGCCAGCCTGGGCGCGGCCGCACAGCAGGCCGCGGCCACGCTGCAGCCGGCGGTGCAGGCGGCGATGGAGGGCATCACACGCGAAACCGCGGCCTTGCACGAAGTCGTGCGCAGCACGGTGCAGCAGCAGCTCGACGGCCTGGCCGCGCGTTTCGAGCAGCAGGCTACGGCCTGGCTTGCGTCGGTCGGCAGCCAGCAGCAGCAGCAGGCCCAGGCCGTGCTGCAGGCCTTGGGCGACACGCAGGCGCAGCAGCAGTCGCGCCTGGCCGAGGCGCAGCAGCGCGCGGCCGCGGCCGACGAAGAGCGCCTGGCCGGCCACACCGCCGCGCTGCAGCAGATGGCGCAGCAGCTGCAGCAGCACACGCAGGCGATGACGGCCCGGGCCGAAGCCCAGGTCCAGGGCACGCTGGACGAAGTGGCGCGCCTGGTGCAGAGCGTCGGTGAAGCGCCGCGCGCCGCCGCCGAGGTGGTGGCCCAGCTGCGCGAGCAGTTGGGCCGCAGCCTCGCGCAAGACACGGCGCTGCTGGAAGAACGCAGCCGCACCGCCGCGGCCCTGGGCAGCCTGCTCGGCGGCGTGCAGCAGCAACTGGACGGCCTGACGCAGAGCTTCGAGCGCCAGAGCAGCACCTGGGTGGCCGCCGTCGGCGCGCAGGTGCAGCAGCACACGGGCGCCATGCTGCAGGCCCTGCAGGCGCAGCAGTCGGCCGCGCTCGCAGCACAGCACACGCACATGGCCGAGGCCGATGCGCAGCGCCTGGCGCAGTTCACCGGCGCGCTGCAGCAGATGGCCGCGCAGCTGCAGCAGCGCACGGGCGAAATGGTGGCGCAGGCCGAAGCGCAGGCGCGCGGCACGCTGGCCGAGGTGGCGCAGGTGGTGCAGGCCGCCGGCGAGGCGCCACGCGCCGCGGCCGAACTGGCGGCCCAGGTGCGCGAGCAGTTCAGCCTCAGCCTGGCGCAGGACAACACGCGCCTGGCCGAACGTGAACAACTGCTGGCCGGCATGCAGGCCGTGCTGGCCGAGCTGCAGGCCGGTGCCGGCGCGCAGCAGCAGGCGGTGCAGGCCCTGGTGGCCGCCGGCACGCGCGTGCTCGAAGACGCCGAAAGCCGAGCCCGGGCCCAGGCCGAGTCCGAGACCGCGCGCCTGCAGGCCGCGGCCGCGCAGCTGGGTGCCAGCGCGGTGGACGTGGCCAGCCTGGGCGAGGCCTTCGGCGCCGCCGTGGCGCAGTTCGCACAAGGCGGCGAGCAGATGCTGGCGCAACTGCAGCGCGTGGAAGAAGCGCTCGCACGCGCCGGCACGCGCAGCGACGAGCAGCTGGCCTACTACGTAGCCCAGGCGCGCGAGCTCATCGACCTGACGCTGCTGTCGCAGAAGCAGATCGTCGACGACCTGCAGCGCCTGGCGGCCCCGCGTGAAGCCGCCGCCGCCGAGGCCCCGGCGGCATGAGCAGCATGGGCGGCGCCGCCGACGCCGGGCTGATCGAGGCCCAGGACGCCCACGTCGCCCACGGCGACTTCGATACCGACACCGAAGCGGGCGACGCACCGGTGGCCCCGGTGTGGGCCGTCTTCGGCGACCTGATGGCCGGCCTGCTGGGCGCCTTCGTGCTCATCCTCGTGGCGGCGCTGGCCCTGCAGCTGGCGATGGCCGAGCGCCTGGAGGCCGAGGTGCAGCAGCGCCGCGCCGAAGCGCAGCGCAGCGGCGCGCTGGCGCGGGCCCTGGCCGTTCCGCTGGCCGAAGGGCGCGTCACGCTCAGCGGCGGGCGCATCGGCATCAGCAGCAGCCTGCTGTTCGCCTTCAACTCCGCCGAGCTGCAGCCCGAGGGCCGCGCGCTGCTGAAGAGCCTGGCCGGCACGCTGGCGGCCTACCTGCAGGCCAGCGACGAGGTGCTGATGGTCAGCGGCTACACCGACGACCGCGGCGTGCGCGGCGGCAGCGAGAAGTTTGCCGACAACTGGGAGCTCTCGGCGCAGCGCGCGCTGACCGTCACGCGGGCGCTCATCGAAGCCGGCGTGCCGCGCGCCTCGTTGTTCGCCGCGGCCTTCGGCGCCGAGCAGCCGGTGGCCCCGAACACCGACGCCGCCGGGCGCGCGTTGAACCGCCGCGTGGAGATCGCGCCGATGCCGCGCGCCAAGGCGGCACCGGCCGGCGTGGCGGCTTCGGCCGCTTCGATCGCCTCCGCGGCCTCGGGCCCCGCACGGTGAAGCTGCAAGCCGCGCTGCATCAGGCCCGGCTGGCCGCGCTGGCGCGCCGCGCCGAGACGCAGCCCGAGGCCGCGCAGGCGCTGCTGCAGGCACGGCTGCAGCAGTTGCGCGCGAGCCCGCCGCCGCCGGCGCCCGCGGCCACGCCGGCCACCGCATCCCCCAGCCCGCTGGCCGCGCTGCTGGCGGAGCTGGCCGAGATCACCGACAGCCCCGAGCCCGCCGCTGCCGAGCACGGCCTGGAAGCCCGCACGCCCCGGGGCATGGCGGGCGGCCCGGGGCAGGCCCACACGCGCTCGCCGCGCAGCCACCGCGAGCTGAAGGCAGTGCGCGACTACCGCAGCACCTGGTCGCGCCTGGCGGTGGAGCAGCGCCTGCACCAGGCCCTGGCCAAGGTGCCCAGCAACGCCGGGCCGCTGAACACGCAGCGCCTGGTCCACCAGGCCCTGCACACGCTGAACAGGCTGTCGCCGGAGTACCTGCAGCGCCTGGTGGTGCAGGGCGAGGCGCTGCTGTGGCTGGAACAGCTGGGCGCCGCGCCACTGCCCGGCCCCGGCATCGAGCGCAAGGCCGCGCCCGCCCGCGCAGCCGGCATCAGGTCCGAACGCGGCCGGGCGGGCTGAAGCCGCGGGCGCCGCTGGTGGAAAAGCCGCGCGTGTGTCAGCCCCGGAGGCGGCGCGCGCGCGTGACGCCCAGCGCGGCAAGCGCCAGGCCCGCCAACGCGATGCCCGCCGGCTCTGGCACGGTCGAAGTCATCAGGGCATACCGCAGCGAACCCGTGTCCGCGCCATAGGCGAATAGGTCGTCGGCGCCCACGATGGCGGCCACATACCATTCGTTGGGACCGAAGCCCGTGAGACAGAAACCGTTGCCGCACTGGTTCCCGATGGAGAAGCCGATCAGGTCGCCGGTCGAGTCGAAGGTGAGACGGCCGGTGTTCGCCGTGGTCTCGTCGTAGCTGAGGCCATCCCACACGAAGGACAGGTCCGACAACAAGCCCATCTGACCGAGCGCCCCACCGCCGGCCGGCACGATCGTGTCCTCAAAGCTGAATGTGCCCGTGGACGATACGCCCGCCAGCGGCCCCGTGATGGCCGTGACGGTGAACTCGTAGGTCACCGGCGCGGTGTGGCAGACGACAGGCAGCATCGCAGCGGCAGCCATGAGAGATCGGATCAGTGTGGCCATCTCTTGCCTCCAGCCCAGCGGGCCAAGTGATATAGCACAGCCGTTGTCTCTCAGGCAATGCGCCTGCGATCGACAAGCTGGCGCCCGCGCCGACCCCGGGAGGGGTTGCAGACCCCGACACGCGCGCGGTGCGCCAGCGCTCCTCGCTTCTGCCAGGCCCTCGCCATGTCGTCCCTCCCAGGATTCAAGGTCCGTTGCTCGGCTCGAACGAATGGATCAACGTATGCGGTAGGCCAAGGCCGTCTTGCGGCCGACTTGAGTGGCGATGACGATGCTATCCCATGGGTGACTGGCTGGACAGCATGCAAGCCGAGGACGGTCGCGAGCGCAGGCGCCAGAGCCGGCGGTTGAAGGCGCGTTTCCTGGCCGATTGCGATGTGCCCGGAGCGTTGGTAGCCAACGTCCCTTGCACCCGGTCAGCCGCATCGATGAGCTGATGTCGCATCGCTGGCGGCCCCTCCCTCTGCTTGAGCGCCAGTCCCATCGTCAAGATGGGATCGCCGCGTGCTTGCACGGCGCAGGCAACGGCGGCGGCAGACTGGAGATGGTCATTCGCCCCGATACCGCGAGTGTCGGTGGCCGCCGTAACCGGCCGCTCGACTTCTGCCGCGGTCTGTGACCGCCGTGCCCAGGAAGCTGCCATCGAGCGTGTTCACCTGGTAAGGCCCGGCGCCGTCGCCCAACTGCAGGGCTACGTCAGCTCTCTTTGGGCGCCATGTGGTGATACCGACCCATTGCGGTACTTTCCTTCAAGCTGCGCAGAGTCCGCTTTTCGAGCCTCCGCAGCCAGCCACTTCACCGATGTGCGATGGCTCGTGTGGCGGAGCTTGCTCCGTCGACCTTGTGCAAGTCTTCGGAACTACGAGTTCAGCGAGAATTGCCGCGCAGTTTAGATGTAGGGAGAACAGAATGCGAACCACACGGAGAGTCTTCGTCCGCTCAGCCGTCGCAACAACCATCGCGCAGTTGCCCGGATGCGGCGGTGGTGGGGGTGATGGTTCACCATCCCCCGCGGCGCCTCCACCCCCTTCTGCGCCGACTCCTGGGCCTGCGCCTGCGCCTGCGCCTGCGCCGACGCCTACGCCGACTATTGACACAGTCTCGCTCCGCATGGACGGTGCGGCCCGCAGTACCGTTTGGCCGTTGGCGAGCGCGCTAGCGATACGACCGTTGCTACCACGGCAGATGGCATACGACCGCTCGCGCGACCTGCTGCTAGCCGGCGTCGTTGCCCCCAACGACCAGGCTCAGTTGCTGGCGGTCAAAGCGACTGATCTGAGCACTGCATGGACACTGGCGCTACCGTCACGCTCCACCGCGCTCACCGTTGCCGAGGATGGCTCCCGCGCTTATGTTGGGCTGGCCAATGGCCAAGTTCTGCAGATCAATCTCGCAACGCAAGCAATAACCCAGAGCTTCGATATTTCCGAAGGCCGCAACACAGTCTACTTTCCCACCGCGCTCGCCGTGCGGCCCGGTGCTGCCGACACGGTGGCCGTTTCCACCAGCTATGTCGACTTGGCTGGTTTGCTGAAGTTTCACCGCCTTGCGGTTTGGCAGGACGGCGAGCGTTGGCCGCAGTTATTGGAAGTCGGTCCCGCGTTGAACAACCCAGCTGGTGGTTTGCGGTTTGCAGACGCATCAACGCTGATTACTCTGAACACGCAGTCTTCGGACAATGTTGTACTGAAACTGCTGGTTGGCAATCGTACGCTAACAGCGTTGTTTCCTGGGCTGGGAGGTCGCGATTTCAGTCAGACGCTTGACATGATGGGTCCTGACATCTTGGTGCCTGGAGGCCTGCTGATCGAACCAGCTCAATTCAAGGCCAAGCGCTTGCTTGACGGCATCGGCGGTACTTTCCTGGCATTGCCAGGGCTGAACGAACTATGCGAAGTCCAACTTCGCAGTACGAACGCCATCGGCGGCTTCGATATCCGTATGGCCACAACCGGTGTCGCGCGTCAGGAGCAGATTCGGCGCGTGCGTTTCGACTTGCCAACGCTGCAAAACAACGATGGCCACACACCTTTCATCGCCGGCCTCCAAGCACTCGGAAGGGGTCGTGTCGCGGTTCACCTTTACGAGTCTGTCACCGCGCGTACCCAACTTCTCTTGCTGGATGCGGAAAGCGTTGCGCCACTTCCCGCGCAGTCGGCCGCGGTCACCCGCGGAGCAGCCCAGGGCGTGCAACTGACCGCGGTGAGCCATGCCTTGACAGACGTGGCCTTTGAGGCCGAAGGGAACCGACTGGTCGCAGCCGTTGCAGCTTCGGCCGGACCCAATGGTTGCGCTCTGGTGGTCGTCGATCCGGCGTCCGGCACCGTTGAGACCAGTCTTCTGCTTTCCAGCCCGCCCGGCCGCGTGTTCGTGTCAGCGACTGGCCGTATCGCCTATGTGTCGCTGCCACAAGAGCGCGCGCTGCAGCAGGTATTACTGGCCGGTGGCGCTACTCTCGGCTGGCGTATCGACGGCCTGCCTCGCGCGGTGCTGGACCTAACCATCTCGCCAACAGACGTTGAAACGGTCGCGTTCACCATCGAGAGTGAAAGCACCCTCTACCTGTATCGAAATGGCACACGGGTCACGGCGATTGGCGAGTTCTATCCGGACGTGCGCTTCATTAGCAGCGTAGCGTTCACGACTTCCAATACGCTAGTCGCGGCAGACAGCCTTACCACCAAGCGCGACCTGCAGCGCTACCGCATCGATGACAACACGATCGTGGAAATCGGCCGGACTATCTTGCCCAGTTCCTGGAGCTTCTCATTCTCGCGCTACGTAAGCGGGCTGGCTTACACGGAAAAGTCCTGGGCTCGAATCGATACGGCGCAAGCGGGCGGGTGGATCCTGCCTCCGGAGTCCGTTGCCCTTCTTCAGCAGGTGGGGTATGTCCTCGATGAGTACGACGCCGTAGCTCTGGCGAACGAACGAGCCGGTGGCGCCATGAAAGCCGCTTTGGACGGCACCCTGTTCTTCGATCGTCTGGCGCCGCGTACGGTTTCGTCGCTCGGCGGCGATCTTGTTGGCGCGCGACGCTTGGAAGTGCTAGACAACGCGCGGCCTGTGCCGCCCCCTGGCACTCGCTTCAACACTGTCTTGGCCGGCACAGGCCGTTGGGCTTCGCTCTACACGCCACCCGAGGCAACGGACGCAACTTTGTACATCGTGACGGGCCTATAGCTCAGCCAAGGCGGATTCCCGGAGCACGAGCCGAAACCTGAACCAGGGTAGTTGGTCGGCGTTGTCTAGGATTCACATCGAGAACGGGCGTCTGCATTACGGTCTTAAAGCCGGTAGGGCAACGAGTACGCGCGTCCGCTCCTGGCCGGGACTGCCAGTTCGAACTGGCTCCAGGTAGATGTCGTTCGTGGCGGCCGCACAGGCGTGACTCTCGTCTGACAGCAAGCGGTCCATAAACCGCGTCCTTGCCCGTGCCGCCGACACGCAGCGCTTTGACCTGCTGGCGGTGGACGCCTTCTCCAGCGTCTCGACCCCGGCGCACCTGCTCACGCCGAAGGCAACGGTGGTCTATAGCGGTCGCCGAGTTCGGGCTGCGTGCAGGAGTCATCGAAGACATGCCGACTGCAGACAGCGGCCTGTTCGAATCCGACTGGGTGCTGGCCACCGACAACCAGGCCTTGCCGGACAAACTGGCACCGCGCGGTCAAGGCGCGACCGCGCTGGCGCACCGCAGGGGCCGGCCGGTGCGGGCCTGGACCGACGGCTTCAACAACCTGTTCGAAGTGTTGCGTTGGGGCTTGGCGCAGGCCCGGCTCGAGGGGCCGTGGCCATGCCATGATCGGCGACCGATGTCGACAAGCAAGGGGGCCCGGATGGCAACCGACGTCACGCAGATCGCGGACATCATGCGGGCCAACAAGTGGGTCAAGGGCGCCGCACTGATGGACAGCTGGTTCGCGCGCAAGGTGGCGATCAAGCCCAAGTACGGCTTGCCCGACACCACCACGATCACGATGAACTGGGTGCTGGGCTTCACGCGCGCCCGGGCGATCTACGACACGCTGATGAAAGAGCACATCTGGCGCAACGCGGCCGCCCAGCGCGAGATCGCGAGCATGATCAAGGCCAACAGGCTGGTCACGCCCAATGCCAGCTTCCGGCGCAGCTTCGGCAACCTGGCGCTGCCTGCGCCGCAGCAGGACGCGGTCTACATCAACCAGCGCGCGATGACCGAGATGTCGTCGGACAGCGACGACCTGAATGCGGCGCTGGCGCGCTTCGTGTTCAACGTGGTGGTAGCCGGCGACGTAAGTTCGGCCGGCACCAGCGGCTACCAGGTGACCGTGCGCGAGGTCGGCGTGTACGTGAAGGACTCCTACGATTTCGAAGGCGACCAGTTCCTCGGCTACTGGGATGCCGACGACAACTCGATGAGCATGCTCAACCCGTTCTCCGGCACACGCATCGACAACGCCGCCTTTCGCGCCTGGCGCACGGCCAACGGCCGGGGCGGTGACTTCCAGGTCTACACCGACGTCAAGCGCACGCGGCTGCCCTCGCCCGACGTCTTCGTGGTTGCCGGGCCGTGACGCCTGCTCGGGCGCCGGCCCGCGCGAGGGGCTGGTGGCTATCAGCAGGCCTGCTGGCAGCCCTGCTGGTGGCCGCCGCCGTGGCCTGGTGGCCGCGGGCACAGACGGCCGCGGTCTTTGACAGCCCTGATGGCAACTTCAAGCTGGTGGTGCAGCGCGACGTGTCGCCCTGGGCGTCGATGCCTGGCCAGGGCAGCGACAACCCGGGCTGGGTGCTGCTGCTGGACCGCCAGGGCCGCGAGCTGCAGCGCACCCGCGTGGCCATGGTGCAACTGGTGGAGCAGGTGCAATGGCAGCCCGACCGCGTGTCGGTGCGGCTGCTGTTCGACTGGCCGCTGCCGGTGCCTGGTGGCGGCTCAGCGGCCTCGGCGGCCGCCCGGCCCTGAAGCGCAATCTTCAGCCCAGCAGCGCCGACAACGTGCGCAGCCCGTGCTCCGCGGCGCGCAGGCCGTCGGTATCGGACTCGGCGAAGTAGGTCTGGGCCATGTCGTGGACCAACACGCGGTAGCGCAGGGGCCGGCCGGTGCCTGCGTGGACCGACGACCTCAACAACCTGTTCGCGGTGTTGCGCTGAGGCTGGGTGCGGGGCCGCGTCGGGCCGCCAGAGTCCGCGGCAGTTACGGCGCGATGAGGCGATCCGGCGCACTGGTCACGGTCGCTATGCCATCGCAGCCCGCGCCTGAATCAGAATCATGATCATGTCGGGTCTCGCTGGGCCAATCGATTCGATCGTTGAGGTCGAGCCCAACTGGCAGTAGCCACAAGGTCTTGCGATGGCCGTTGAGCAGCGCTCGCGCTTGCTCGGCAAAAGACGAAGCTGTCGGCCGCGCTGCGCCAGAGACCAGGCCCGAGGCCTATGCCCGCTGCACCTCGTACAGCCAAATCCGTGCGGCCAACTTTCGCAGGGCCGAACTGCCGCTTAGTGACAGTCAGCGTGAGTTCGCCTTCGGCGCTCGACTGACTGAGAACGCTGCACATCGGTCTGCCGCACGTTAGGTGACTTCTCTTGTCACCTAGCGCCACCAGCGCCAGATCAGGCGACGTGCACCTGATTCCGTCGCGCCTCGACCTTCGCCCGCATCGCCGCTGCCGCGGCCCGCTCCATGAGCTGCTGGATAGTCACTGGGCCTCCCTCGTGCGATGACGCCACGCCCACGGTGATCGTGATGACGGAGGCCGTGGGCGATGCGTTGTGACAAATCGCCGCCTGCTCCACCGCTAGGCGCATCCGCTCGGCAGCTTGCTGAGCTTCGTACTGCGTGGTGAGAGGAAGCACAACCACGATCTCCTCACCGCCCTTCCGGAAAACCAGGTCACCGCGCCGCGCGACTGACTGGACGACTCGAGAAACCTGGCGCAGCGCCTCGTCGCCTTTGTCGTCGCCGTGGTGATGGTTGTATTGGCCGAAGTGATCGATATCCAGGAACGCCACGGCGCAATGAGTCATCGCCGCATCCGGCCCGCCGCAGACCGATCCCAACACCTCATCGAGTGCCCTTCGGCTCCGGAGGCCGGTCAGGGCATCAAGTTGAACTTCCTGTTCGAGCTTGAGGTTTCGCTCCTGCAGACTCACCACGGTCTTGGCGAGTTCACGTCGTGCCACGACGACGCCAGACATTTCCTCGCTGAACGCCGATACGCCGTCCCGCCCTTGCGCCTTTGCGACGTACATCGCCATGTCTGCTGCCGACAATCCCTGATCCAGGCTCGTCGAGAGGGGCAACAAGGCGACGCCGACTGAAGCCGTTACAGGGATGCTCTCCTGCCCTGACTCAACGGGCTCCCGGAGCGTAGCGAGCAGTCGGAGAAGGAGAGCCTGCGCGCGTTCCGCGGAACCCGGGATGAACAGAGCGAACTCATCCCCTCCCCATCGAGCCGCCACGATGTCCGACGTCAGCGCCGACGCGAGTCTCCCGGCCAGCGCCACTAGAACGGTATCGCCTGCTGCATGCCCGTACTCGTCGTTGATGATCTTGAAGTGGTCGATATCGATCACCGCCACAGAACCCACGACGCTGCGCCTGCGGAGTGCCCGGACGCGCTCATGGAATGCACTGCGGTTCGGAAGTCCTGTCAGCGCGTCGTGACAACGCATCCACAAGACGTCGTCGCCTCGATCCGAAGCGCGCCGGATCAGTGCGGAGAGGAATCGGGACTCAGTCTCGGAAATCAGTTGACGCAGGTGAACGGAGAGCGCGCGGGCAGGCGATGCAAGTAGCCGACGGAGCATCTGTGCGAGGTCCCAGTAATCTCGGGCGTGGGGCGAACAAGCGCGGGCCGGCCGCATAGGCCAACGAGGCGCGGCGAGGTCAACTCCCTTCAGCATCCTACATCGCCGTTGTGCGCCTGCGAGCCCGCATCTTCCCGTCGAATGCTGCGTTCCACGACAAGACAGACCCCGGTCGCGAGAGACAAGGTCCGGTCCTTCGATTCGCAGCGATGAATGGCCACGGCCATCGGAACCGGCCGTTCGACCTCCGCCGCGGTCCGTGACGGCAGTGCTCAGGAAGCGCTCGTTCGACTCGTTTGCGGCCAGGCCAGAACCATGTTGACCGATTGTTCGACCGCTCTTTGCTCTGGTTGCTGGGCCTCACCACCGATGAGGATGCTGATCGAGGCCCGATGTGGGAGGCTCCGCGTAGCGGAGGTCACCATGTCACTGAACAAGGCCTACTCGAGCAAGCCGCCCACCCGGGGAATGATTCCGCGAAAGCAGGAGACCCTGAAGGGGCCCCTGAAGATTGCCCGCGTGGGGCACACCTTGAACAAGGGCAAACCACAGTCGCACGAAGACAACCTGTCCTCGCCTTGGTGGCTGTCCCAAGGCACGATGGAGCACCTGTGGCGGCTCTCGCGCGACTCGGGGACGCCCCTGGGAACGCTTATCCGTCAGCGATGCTGCATCCCCAACTACTGGGACTCGAGCTGCGACCTGATCTACGAGGCGCAGATCGTCGGCCGCCTGGATGCCTGGATTGGACCGGGCACCTTCTTCTTCCCGCCGGACAACGACAAGACGCCAGGCAGCGTGCCGAAGCAGCATGAATCGCAGGGCCCGCTCTGGCCCGTGGGGGACATCGTGTTCTTCCCCGCCGGCGAGTTCCACCAGATATACATTCCGGGAATCTGGGACCGCGAAGTCAGGCGTGCGGCGTTCGGCATGTGCACCGTGGTGCCCGTCGCGGCCTTCGCCGGGGCGGAAAGCTACATCGGTCCGCGCCGCTTGTCCGCGATTGGGCCCTGAGGCTCGCGAGCCGCTGGCGGCATGACCGCTCCTGGCGCCTCCCCCTGGGAGATGGCCTCTGCCCCCGCACGGGTCGTCGGCGCATGACGGTGGAGCCGGCCACTCCCGCACCCGTGCTCGCATCCGGTCCCGCCCGGCGCTGCACAAGCAATGGGCGATCGTCGCCATGAACGCCACGTCGTGCCGCTCCAGGCACGGCTTCTAGGGATGCAGTTGCGCTGCCCTCGGATCGAACAGTATCGATCGACGGAGCGACTCCGGGGCGACGAGCGTGGGCGTCTGCGTCGGTCGTGGCGCCGACGGGTTGCGACCTACGGCCGCGGCGTTCAGCTGCTCGAGAGCGAGCGCAACGCCAGGCAGGGTGCGCAGGTACGCATCCTGGAGGGTGAGCGGCCCGCCAGCCGTCGACAGGGCCTGCAGCAGCGCGTACGTGAAGGCACCATGCGCGATGGCTCGCGAGGGATGCTCGTACGACTGCTCCTCGCCCGTGGACGCCGTGAACATCGCATAGCGGGCCGAGGCACTGCGCTTGGCGACCGCGAAGGGATTGCTGCTGAACCCGACCGCACCCGAGTGGCAGGTGTCCATGATCAGAAAGCGCCGGCCCGCGACAGCGCGCAGCGCATCGTTCAGCTCGCTGGCGCTCAGCAGCGAGCGCAGCGAGTCGCCCCGCACGGCCGGTGAATCATCTCCCGTGACCTTGAGCAGGGCGTTCGAGCCGGCATCGGCGGGCAGGAAGTAGTACTCCGATCGCTGGTCGGCCGCGAAGCCGTGCGAGGCCAGGAACACGACCACCGTGTCCTCGGGTCCGGCGGCGGCCAGTTCGCGCAGCCCGGCCAGGATCGCGGCCTTCGTCGGCACTTGGCCGCGGCCGTTCGCGAGGACCTTCACGCGGCGCTCCCGGTACAGCCCTCGGCCCTGCTCGCCGAGAACCCGGGCGAGCTCGGCCGCGTCGTTGGGCGCGTTCGGCAGCGGCTGCACGTCGAGGGCGCAGTTGCGCGCCGCGCGGCAGGCGCGGAACTCGTCGAACTCGGCGACACCGATGGCCAGCACCCACAGGCGTCCGCCGGTGGCGCGCGCCGGCTCCGGGTTCAGGACCGCCGTCTCGTCGATCCCGAGCGCCCGGTCGACCAGCGCCTCGACGCGCAGGCGGTTCATCGGCACGCCCGGCGGGATCTGCACCGTCAACGAGCGGGCGCCACCGGCGACGGCCGCACGCAGCTGCGTGTCCATGATCGGGATGCCGTCGGCATAGACGCCGATCTCGCGCAGCTCGCCGGCGACCGGCGCCACGCTGAAGCGCAGGCTGCGCCGGTCCTCGGATACCGCCTCGATCCGCACCTCGGGCGCCACGAGTTCGAGGGCCCCGCCCGGCTCCGGCCGCGCCAGGTCCGGCCGCCGGTCCGCACGCAGCGCCGTCCGCAGCACCTCGGGCCTGTAGAGCGAACGCTCGAACTGCACGGCACGCAGCAGCAGCGGTTCACGCGCGTCCCCGCGGTTGACCGTCCACGCCAGGTACTCGTCGCCGCCGGGCGAACTGGCATAGAGGCCATCGGGGCGCCAGACGATCCAGTCGACCCCGTTGCGGTGCAGGAACGCACCCAGCGCCTCGGCGCCCGTATCGGCGTCGTACCAGCGCAGCGTGCCGTCGCCCACCGCCGCGAGCACCCAGCGTCCGTTGGCGCTCAGCGCCACCTGGTAGGCCGGCGCCGGCAGGTCCTGCTCCCAGACCGCGCGGCCCTGGGCATCGGCCATCAGGACCGACCACTGCGTGCCCAGCACGACGCGCCGATCGTCGCCCGACCAGCTGCGCACGGGTTGGTACGGCTTCAGCTGCAGCCGGCGGCCGTTCACGGTGGCCGGGAACTTGTAGCCGTACTCGTCGAGTACCGCATCGACGCGCAGTGCGCCGTCGCGGCGCGGTGGTCCGAGGCCGGCGACGTCGCCGTCGCGCGCGGCGCGATAGACCTCGTCGGGCGGGGCGGCCAGCGCCAGACGGCGGCGCTCGCCGCCGCCCGGCTCCATCGGCAGCACGATGCGCTCCGCGTTGGCGTCGAGCCGCCAGGCGTCCCACGCGAACCGGAAGTCGCCGTTCGGTGGCTGCACCTCGACGCGCACGCGGCCGTCGCCGGCCAGGCGCGCGAGGCTGGGTGCGATCGTCGAGACGAGCAGGTCGCCGTCGGGCAGGGGCAGCACGTTCGTGAAGCGCTGCGGCCCGCTGGCCAGCCGCTCGATCCTGCCGCTGGCCAGCGTCACGCGGTACAGCGGTGTCGGGCCATCGCCGCCATGAGCCCCGTGCATGTGCAGCTGCCTGCCGTCCGGGCTCCAGTTCGGGCAGCACAGCGAGCGCTGCTCGGGATCGTCGACGCGCAGGCGCTGCGAGATCGCCATGCGCACGAGGTCGAACACGACCAGCTCGACCCGGTCCTGCAGGCCGAACGCGAGCGAGCGTCCGTCGGGCGCGAATCGCACCCCGCCGAGTTCCGAGCCGCGACACGCGCCCCCGCCGTCTGCCCGCGGCGGGTATTCGGCGCGGAAGCTCAGGCGCCCGGCCGGATCGTAGAGGCGCAGGCAGCCGTCGGCCGAGGTGGTGGCCAGGCGGCCGTCGGCGGCGAAGTCGGCGAAGCCGACGCGCTCGCCGTACTCGCGGTCGGCCCACAGCTCGCGGCCCGAGGGCAGCTCCAGCACGCGCAGGCCGGCACCGCCGCCGAGGCCGAGCGCGAGCCGCGTGCCATCGGCACTGATCGCCATCGACTCGATGATGCCGGGGAAGCCGCGCAGCACCTGGACGATGCGGCCGGTGGCCAGTTCGACGCGGTAGGCCTGCGAGCGCCGCCCTTCCGTCCAGCCCAGGCCCGTCCAGCCGCCGACTATGGCCTCGCGGCCGTCAGGCGTGATCGCGAGCGAGCGCAGCGAGCCTTCCTCGCCCGGCTCGCTGGGCACGGCGATCGTGCGCATCAGGGTCAGGTCGCTGGCGCGCCAGACGCGCACCGTCTTGTCCTGGCTCACCGTCACCAGGCGCCGGTAGTCGGGCGTGGCGCGGATCTGGTTGATGCGCGCGCCATGCATCTCGTGCAGCACGCGCGGCTGCGGCACGGGCGTCTGCGCAAAGGCGCCCGCGGCGGCAGCCGCGCATAGCGCCACCACAGCGGCCCAGTGGCGCATCAGCGCCGCGCCGCGACGCAGTCGCGCCGATTCGCACCGGCCGTCGGCTGCAGGTCCTTACCGTCGCCGCAGACGGAGCCATCCAGGACGCGCAGCAGCGGGAAGCGCCTGCCGAAGACGTTGCCCGCGAAGCCCGCGCTCGCGCCGCCGCGCCCGAAGTCGGCCTGGCCCGCGGGGCGGCCGCCGAGCAGCACGCTCTCGTCGCCGACGATCACGACTTCGGGCAGGGTCAGGTCCACCGGCCGCAGCACCAGGCCCGGCCCGTCGGCGGCCGGCTCACGAGGCCGGCCGCCAGCGGCGGGCAGGGCGAAGGCGTTGCCGGTGGAAGCGCCGGCCGCGCCTGCGGGCTGGACACCGAATGCGGCGGCGGAGGTGCTGCCGTTCGAGCCGCCGGCCGAGGCGTTGCTCGCCGCCTGCGCGCCGAAGTTGACGGCTGCCGCGGCGCCATTGGCAGGCGCTGCGACGGCCGAGCCGGCGCCCGTCGTCCCGAAGCTGGTGCCCGTGGAACTGGCATTCGAAGCGATGCTCCCCACGCTGCCCGCGGATTGCCCGCCGAAGGAGCCGATGGCCGTGAAGCCCTGGTTGCTGTTGCCGGCTGCACCCATGTTCGTGCCGGATCCGGAGTTGCTGTTGCCGGTGCCGCCGTTCAGCCCGCCCTGCGCGTTGAATTGCGCGTCTTCGGTTGCCGTCCGCATCACCGCGTCGCCGATCAAGACCCGTGTGACGCGGCTGCCCGTGCCCGTGTCGACCTGGACAAGCCGGCCGCTCACGAAGTAACCGACCGTCCCCGTGTTGCTCAGCTGGTAGGTCTGGGTGTTGTCGTCGAACTGCGGCTCGTCATTGGAGATCTGGGTCGTGAGAGAACTGCTCCGGGTCCCCGGCGGCAGCTTGTTGACGAAGCCGTTAGAGGTGCCGCTGAAGTCGCTTGCGCCGATCTTGAACTTGTACCCGACCGTGCCTTGTGCGCCCACGGCCGGAAGGGTCGAGGGCGACTGGAAGCCAGCGCTGTAGAACTCACTCTGCGGCTGGCCATCGTCGTCGAGAGACCAAGCTAGGCCTTCAACGGAGTCGAAGCCGCATTGGAGGTAGGTGGCGCCGAAGTTGCAGATGCCGTTCAGGGCCGTGCCATCGACGGCCTGGGCTTCCGTCGCCTGGTCGCCGGGCCTGACGAAGGACTGCACTTTCAGCGCGATGCCCTGTCCCAGCCCCGTGCCGGGGTTGCGGTTCGTGGCCGAACTCAGCGATCCATTGAAGATCCTGAAGGCGGCAAGGTCGTCTGGCAGCGTCTTCGCGCTCAGCGCACCGACCCGCGAGTTGGGCGTGAACGCGACGCCGTAGAGCCCGTCGGCGCCCAGCGTCACCGCCACGGCCGCGCCATTGCTCGCGTCGACGAGGGTCGGATCGGCTTCGAGGCCTGCCACGCCCTGCTGCTTGTAGTTGGCCACGTTGTTGGCGACGATGATCTTGGCCAGTGCACGTTGGCCGATGACCTGGAACCCGAGCAGGTTCGGCACGAAGGCGACTTCCGCCGTGTTGTCGAACAGGAACAGGTTGCCGCGTGTTCCCTCGAGACCCGTGCCGCCGATCGTCACGTTGTAGGCGAGCTTGCCGCTCGCGGTGTCCAGGCCGCGCGAGTACACGGCATTGCCGAGGTAGATGCCCTCGTCCGCTGCCACGCTCCTCGACAGCAAGCGGATGTCGCCCTTGTTCACGGCGATCAGTTCGTTGCTGACGAGGTTGCGCCCTGCGGTCACCGACAGGCCCAGCCCGCTGGCACTGCCGTCGAGGTTCAGGCCGTTCAGTTCCACGTCGCGGCCCGCCGTGATGTCGAGGGAACCCACCAGCGGGCGCAGGTTCGGCTGGTAGCGGTCCGCGAGCAGCAGGTAGCCGGTGTTCGGCCCCCCCAGCGGCTTGGCCAGCAGCACGTCGAGCGCCGCGGCCACCTCCAGCGCGCCGCTGGACGCCACGCCGGTCTCCCAGGTGAAGACCTCATCGAGCCTGACGCTGCCGCTCGTGGAGCTCAGCTTGGACAAGCCGCCGAGCGTCTTGATCGGCCCGGACGCGGCCAAGTCGCCGGAAGACCGCAGCGTGACGTCGCCGCCGGCCAGCAGACCGCCGCTGCCGAGCGTGAGGGTGCTGCCGGCCAGGAGCGTGGCCGTCGTTGCCGCGCTGATCTGCCGGCTGCCGCTGGCGAGCGCGCCGCTCGCGTCGAGGCGCACGGCGCCTGCGCTCGACGCGATGCCGGCAGCCCCCAGCGTGATGCTCGCCGCGCTGGCCTTCACGTCGCCGCCGCTGAAGACGCTGGCCGCGCCGAAGTCCAGCGCGCCGGCGCGCTGGCCTGCCGTCGAGCCTTCCACCAGCAGGCCGCCGCTGCCCAGCGCCGCGCCGCCCAGCGTCACGTCGCCCGTGCTGCGCACCACGAGCCCTGCGGCGCGCGCCGTGTTCGCGTCCACCGTGCCGGCTGCGCCTGCAACAGCGCCCAGGCTCACCGCGCCGCTGCCGCCGTCCACGGCCACCGCGGCCGGCGTCACGATGGCCGCGGTGCTCACGCCGGCTGCGCCGCTGAGCGTCACCGCGCCGCCGGCGTCCAGCGTCGCGCCACGCGTGTCCACGCGGCCCGCGGTGCTCGCCAGCGTTGCTGCACCGGCCACCAGCGCGCCGTTGATGCGCACGTCGTTCAGCGCCGAGGCCTGCAGCGAGGCCAGCCGCTGGCCCGAGGCGCCGGACATCGTCGCGCCGACCGTCACCGCGCCCTGGGTCGCGCTCAGGTTCACCGCGCCGCTGCCCAGCAGGTTGCTGGCCACGACGTTGCCGGTGCTGCTCGTGATCGTGATCGCCCCGGCGCCGCCGTCCACGGCGCTGGCCGCGTCCTGCGTGAAGTCGCCCCGCGCGCTGGCCGACAGCGACGCGGCCCTGACGTTGCGGTTCAGCGTGATGGCGCCGCCGCTGGAGCCCAGTTCCACCGCGCCGGCACTCTGCAGCGCACCGCCGACGGTGAGTGCACCGCCGGCCGAGATGCCCAGCTTGTGCGCCGCGGTGACCTGCACGCCGCCTTCGCCGATGCTCGCGCCGTTGCCGGCCACCAGGCTGGCCGCGCCGGCCGACTCGAGCTTGCCGGCCCCGGTTGCCAGCGCACCGGCGGCGTCCAGCGTGAGTGCCGCGCCGCCCTGGATGCCGGCGGCACCCAGCGTGATGCTCGCCGCGCTGGCCTTCACGTCGCCGCCGCTGAAGACGCTGGCCGCGCCGAAGTCCAGCGCGCCGGCGCGCTGGCCCGCCGTTGCGCCTTCCACCAGCAGGCCGCCGCTGCCCAGCGCCGCGCCGCCCAGCGTCACGTCGCCCGTGCTGCGCACCACGAGCCCTGCGGCGCGCGCCGTGTTCGCGTCCACCGTGCCGGCTGCGCCTGCAACAGCGCCCAGGCTCACCGCACCGCTGCCGCCGTCGACGGCCACCGCGGCCGGCGTCACGATGGCCGCGGTGCTCACGCCGGCTGCGCCGCTGAGCGTCACCGCGCCGCCGGCGTCCAGCGTCGCACCACGCGTGTCCACGCGGCCCGCGGTGCTCGCCAGCGTTGCTGCACCGGCCACCAGCGCGCCGTTGATGCGCACGTCGTTCAGCGCCGAGGCCTGCAGCGAGGCCAGCCGCTGGCCCGAGGCGCCGGACATCGTCGCGCCGACCGTCACCGCGCCTTGGCTCGCGCTCAGGTTCACCGCGCCGCTGCCCAGCAGGTTGCTGGCCACGACGTTGCCGGTGCTGCTCGTGATCGTGATCGCCCCGGCGCCGCCGTCCACGGCGCTGGCCGCGTCCTGCGTGAAGTCGCCCCGCGCGCTGGCCGACAGCGACGCGGCCCTGACGTTGCGGTTCAGCGTGATGGCGCCGCCGCTGGAGCCCAATTCCACCGCGCCGGCACTCTGCAGCGCGCCACCGACGGTGAGTGCACCGCCGGCCGAGATGCCCAGCTTGTGCGCCGCGGTGACCTGCACGCCGCCTTCGCCGATGCTCACGCCGTTGCCGGCCACCAGGCTGGCCGCGCCGGCCGACTCGAGCTTGCCGGCCCCGGTTGTCAGCGCACCGGCCGCGTCCAGCGTGAGCGCCGCGCCGCCCTGGATGCCGGCAGCACCCAGCGTGATGCTCGCCGCGCTGGCCTTCACGTCGCCGCCGCTGAAGACGCTGGCCGCGCCGAAGTCCAGTGCGCCGGCGCGCTGGCCCGCCGTTGCGCCTTCCACCAGCAGGCCGCCGCTGCCCAGCGCCGCGCCGCCCAGCGTCACGTCGCCCGTGCTGCGCACCACGAGCCCTGCGGCGCGCGCCGTGTTCGCGTCCACCGTGCCGGCTGCGCCTGCAACAGCGCCCAGGCTCACCGCACCGCTGCCGCCGTCCACGGCCACCGCGGCCGGCGTCACGATGGCCGCGGTGCTCACGCCGGCTGCGCCGCTGAGCGTCACCGCGCCGCCGGCGTCCAGCGTCGCGCCACGCGTGTCCACGCGGCCCGCGGTGCTCGCCAGCGTTGCTGCACCGGCCACCAGCGCGCCGTTGATGCGCACGTCGTTCAGCGCCGAGGCCTGCAGCGAGGCCAGCCGCTGGCCCGAGGCGCCGGACATCGTCGCGCCGACCGTCACCGCGCCCTGGGTCGCGCTCAGGTTCACCGCGCCGCTGCCCAGCAGGTTGCTGGCCACGACGTTGCCGGTGCTGCTCGTGATCGTGATCGCCCCGGCGCCGCCGTCCACGGCGCTGGCCGCGTCCTGCGTGAAGTCGCCCGCGCGCGCCGACAGCGACGCGGCCCTGACGTTGCGGTTCAGCGTGATGGCGCCGCCGCTGGAGCCCAGTTCCACCGCGCCGGCACTCTGCAGCGCACCGCCGACGGTGAGTGCACCGCCGGCCGAGATGTCCAGCTTGTGCGCCGCGGTGACCTGCACGCCGCCTTCGCCGATGCTCGCGCCGTTGCCGGCCACCAGGCTGGCCGCGCCGGCCGACTCGAGCTTGCCGGCCCCGGTTGCCAGCGCACCGGCGGCGTCCAGCGTGAGTGCCGCGCCGCCCTGGATGCCGGCGGCACCCAGCGTGATGCTCGCCGCGCTGGCCTTCGTCGCCGCCGCTGAAGACGCTGGCCGCGCCGAAGTCCAGCGCGCCGGCGCGCTGGCCCGCCGTTGCGCCTTCCACCAGCAGGCCGCCGCTGCCCAGCGCCGCGCCGCCCAGCGTCACGTCGCCCGTGCTGCGCACCACGAGCCCTGCGGCGCGCGCCGTGTTCGCGTCCACCGTGCCGGCTGCGCCTGCAACAGCGCCCAGGCTCACCGCACCGCTGCCGCCGTCGACGGCCACCGCGGCCGGCGTCACGATGGCCGCGGTGCTCACGCCGGCTGCGCCGCTGAGCGTCACCGCGCCGCCGGCGTCCAGCGTCGCACCACGCGTGTCCACGCGGCCCGCGGTGCTCGTCAGCGTCGCCGTGCCGGCCACGAGCGCGCCACGCGCGAGCACGACGGCGTCCTTGCCCTGAAGCGTGACGGAGGCGCTCCGTGCACCGCCCGCGCCGCCGAGCGCCTGGCTCACGGAGACGCCCGCGTCGCTGCTCTGCAGGCCGATGCTGCCCGTGCCCAGCAGGTTCGTCGCCGCGATCGACCCTGCCGCCGTGACCTGGATCGCACCCGAGCCCGTCGCGATGGCCGACGTGTTCGCCTGCGTGAACGCACGGCCCGCATTCGCGATGAACGCGCCGTCGTTCAGGATCACGAGCCCGTCGACGCTCACGTCACGGTCGGCCTGCAGCGTGAGCCCGCCACCCGGCACGCTGCCGCCCGCGACGCGGCCGTCGACCACCGCGTCGGCGTTGATCGTGATGTCGTTCGTCGCCTGCAGCGTGACCGAGGTGCCCTTGACCAGTTGCCGGTTCAGCGCGGCAGCCTTCACCGTGTAGTCGCCGGCCGAGCCCGCCAGCGGCAGGCCCTCGGAACCGCCGCTGCCCGACACGATGACGTTGGTCGGGTCCAGCAGCAGCCGTCCTGCACGGCCGGCTGCTGCCGATGCATCGACATCGCCATCGAAGCCCAGGCGACCCTTGCCGGACACCTCGGCCCAGCCGCCGTCGCCGCGCAGCAGGCCGCCGCGCACGTCGATGGCGCCGGCGAAGGCCATGTCGCCGGACGACACGAGCGTCACCTGCCCGCCCGCGCCCACACGCGTGGCGCTGGCGTCGATGCGTGCGCCGGCGGCGACGTCCACGTCGCTCGCCGGCTGCAGGCCACCCGTGGCATCCATGGCCCCGACCACGACGCTGCCGCCGCCGGCCTCGCCGTGCGCATCGATGCGCGCGGCCGGGAGCAGTGCGATGCGATCGGCGGAGACCTCGATCCGGCCGCCATTCAACCCGTAGGCCTCGAGCGTTCCGGCGAGGTTCAGCCGCGTGCGGGCGTCGCCACGCAGCGAGATGCGGCCGGGATGCGACTCGATGCTGTTCGCGCGAATGCTGCCGCTCACGTTGATGACGTTCTCGACGAGCTGCTGGACCGTCGCGGCGCTGAGCTGCACCGTGCCGCCATCGGCGACGATGCGGCCGCTGTGGTCGATGCGGGCCGCCAGCGGCACGCCGGCGGCATCGCGCAGGCCGGCCAGCTGCTCCGGATCGACGACGAGGTTCACCAGCCGGTCGCCGTAGAGGTCGAGCACGAAGGCGTCGCCGGCGGCCAGCCCCACCTTGCCCAGGCGCGCCGTGATCACGCCGCTGTTGGCGACCCGGCTTCCCACCAGCGCGGCCAGCCCGCCGTCGGCCACCGAAATCGTGCCCTGGTTCTCGACCGCAGCGCCCGCACGGCCGGGCTGCAGGAAGCGCAGCCGGCCGGCCATGAAGTCGTCGTTGGCAAGGTTGGCCGTCGAGGCGACGAGCCCGCCGACGTCGACCCGGCTGTTGCGTCCGAAGAGGATGCCGTTCGGGTTGACCAGGAACACCTGCCCGTTGGCGCTCATCGAGCCGAGGATCGCCGACGGGTCGTTGCCGACCACGCGGTTGAGGATCCAGGCGCTGGAGCTGGGCTGGTCGAAGCGCACCGACTCTCCCGCGCCGATGCCGAAGCTGCGCCAGTCGATGACGGCGCGTGCGCTGCCCTGCACGATGGTCGTCGCCGAAGCGCTCTGCACGATGCTCGCGTGCCCGGCCACCACGCGGCCGTTCTGCGGGCCGGCATACGCCGCCGGGCTGGCGGCGATCAGCAAGCCCGCGCCTGCGGGCGCGAGGCTCCGGACTGCAAGCGCAAACGGGTTCAGCACGCCGGTGTTCGGACGCTTCATGGACAACATGGCCCTCTCCTTTGCCTTCAAAACTCGATGCCCAGACCGGCGAAGGCGCGCGCCTTGCGGTTGCCCTGGCTGCTCACGTCCTTCTCCTGCGGCTGGGCCACCTCGAGGTAGCCCTTCGTGCCGCCCGGCCCGCCGAAGCGGACACCTGCGCCGAAGCTGGCGAGCGCCGTCGCCGCGGTCGGGCCGGAGACCTGCCTGCGCTCGACACGGCCGGCATCGCGGAAGGCGTACCAGGTCGTGGAGAACGCGCCCAGCCGCGCGTTGAAGCGCAGCTCCAGCTTGGCGGCGAAGCCGCTCTCGCCGATCGCCTCCGAGGGATCGAAGCCGCGCACGAAGGCGTCGCCGCCGAGGCCCAGCTGCTCGGCGGCGGGCATCCGCGCGCCGGCGTGCTGCGCCGTCGCCGCCGCCAGAAGCGACCACGCACCGCCCAGCGACTGCAGCCGGGCCACGTAAAGCGTGACGCGACGGAAGTCGGGTCTGGCGCCGTTGAGCCGCGGGTCGTCGGCAGCGGAGGCGCCGAGGCCGTCGAGCCCGGCCGAAGCCTCCAGGTCGACGAGGTTCAGGCCGTCCCAGTCGTCCGCAAGATCCAGCGTCACGCCCACGCGCAGCGCACGGATGGCGTCGCGCTGCAGCAGGCCCTCGGCGGCCCGGTTTTCGTACGCGTGCAGCGTGCCGCGCAGCACCAGCCCTTCGCGTCGCGTGCGCAGCAGCGGGTACGACAGGCCGAGGCTCAGGCTGCGGCTTTCGGAGTCGATGTTGGGCAGCGGCGCGTCCGGCTGCGACTTCGACCACGAAGCGCCCCAGTTCGCCTTGCCGCCGTCCAGGCCGATGGGTGCCTCGCCGTGGTAGTCGAGCAGATTGAGCCGCCGGTCGCCCGAGCTGAGCAGGCGGATGCCGTGGCGGTCGAACGCCCCGAGCACGCCGTTGAACTCCGAACCCGCCTCGATCCGAAGACGGCCCTGCGCCGGCGCCGTGCGGTTGTGCACCAGCACGGAAGACGTGCGCGGCACCTGCGTCGCGACGATCTGCAGCTCGGACGAGTTGGGCGCCGTTCCGGCCTTGAGGTTGGCCTCGACATGGACGCCGGCCAGCTCGTTCGCCAGCAGAAGCGCACGCTCCAGCGTCTGCAGGCGCAGCGGGCGCTCCGACGACAGGCCGGAGAGCCGCTCGACCAGCGCCGGGGAGCTGAAGCCCACGAGGCGCACCTGCTCGACGTAACCCTCAAGCACCTCGATGCGCAGCATGGCCGGCGCGGTCTGGTCCAGCTCCTGCGGCGGAATGATGGCCTGCGACAGCACGAAGCCTTCGGCGCGGTAGCGCGCACCGATCGCCGCTGCGATCGCGAAGGCATCGGCCAGCGAGATGCTGCGTCCGACGCTGCCGGCCCACAGCGGCTGCAGCTCGGTCGTGCCCATCGCGCGGTTGCCTGCCAGTTGCACGCCCGCCAGGGTGAAGCGCTGCGCCTGCGCGCCGTCGGGCACGTTCTCGGCGAAGCCCTGCTGCGGGATGCGCAAGGCATCGCGGCGGGTGGGCTCGGGCACCGGTCGCGTGTCCGGTTCGATGCGGCCTGCAGGCACCTGCGCGAAGGCCGCCGGGCCCGCCAGGCAGAAGAAGGCGATGGCTGCAGCCATCTTGTCGAATGATCTCAATGGACCTCCCGGAGGGACGACGGGGCGCCCCTTGTTGCCGTGCGAAGACGCTAAGGGGGGAGCCGCGCAAGCGCTTCAACACGAGTGCTGACGAGATGCGGTCCGGTGCCCGCAGGACTGTGGATGAACGCGGCCTTGCCGCGGCTTCACAATCACCGTGCGCACCCCGCCGAAGCCCACCCCGAGGAGTTCGTCCATGGCCACTGCCGCAGAGAAGACCGCCGCGAAGGCGCTGCAGGCGGAACTGATCACGCTCGGCTACCTGCCCAAGGGGGCGGATGACGGCGACTTCGGCAAGGTCTCGACACGTGCGCTCGCGCGATTCCAGCGCCATGCAGCGCGCGTTTACCGGCTGTCCGGAACCACCCGCCTGGCCTGCGACGTGTCGGCGGCCCAAGTCTTCAAGGGCCGCTCCGACGGCAAGCCCGACGACGCGACGCGCGCCGAGATCAAGAAGTGGCTCGGCAACAAGTGGGTCTTGCCGCTGGGCCGATTCGCGCTGAAGAAGGTCGGCAGCTTCACCCTGCGCGAGGATGTCGCCGATGCCTGGGTCGCCCTGGCTGCGCGCGTCAAGGCGCTCGGCGGTACGGTCGACGGTCCATACGGCGACAGCAAGCGTGGCCTGGGCAAGGCCACGAAAGTGGGCGCAAGCAGCTTCAGCTTCCACATCGTCGGCCGCGCGATCGACCTCAACCAATCCTTCGCCAATCCCTCGGGCCGGCGCTACTACATCGCGCGCGACACGGCCAGCGACGCGCGGGACTACTGGCGCCTGTACTGCAAGACCGTGAACCAGGACGGCACCCAGGGGAAGAAGTACGAGAAGGGTGCGGTGTCGTGCCAGAGCTTCCAGCCCAGCGCGAGCTTCGACATTCCCGCGGGCTGGTACATCGACCTCACGGCCGAGATCGAAAAGGACGGCCTCTTCGAGCGCATCCCTGCACAGGGCGGCTGGGACACCAACTACAACAAGAGCGAGTGGTGGCACTTCCAGTACGCCGTCGACAAGCAGGCCACCTTCCAGGACGAGTGCGAACTGGTTGGCATCGGCGAGGCCGCGCTGAAGGCCGCGGGCTACAGCGTGACCGACATGGACCGCGCACCGGGATGAGGGGCACGATGCGCGCGCTTCGACCTGCCGCCCGCCGGAGCCTGTGGCCCTGCGTTGTCGCCGCGGCCCTCGGGTCGTCGGGATGCGGGGTCGGTGCGCAGGGCCTGGTTCAGGGTGTGCTGGGGCTGACTGTGTCGCCTGCACCCGGTTCGCCTCGGTCGGAGGCTCTACGAGGTGGCGTCGCGCTGCGCCTGGAGCGTGTCGAGCTGGGTGGCCGCACGTGGCAGCAACTGCTGGCCAGCGATGGCCGCCACGGCTGGACCGACCAGCCGCTGAGCGCCGAGCGGCCGGTGTCGGCACGTGCGTCGGCGGTCGCGCTCGAACTGATGCCGGTGCCGCCCGGCGACGCAGATTTCGCAGGTGCGACTGCGGTGCCCGTGGCGGAAGGCCGCACCGGCACGCTGCTCGGCGGCTCGCGCGAGAGCCAGGTGGCCGACATGCGGGAACTGATGCGCCCCTCGTGGCTCAACCCGGGCCTCGCGCCCTGGCCGCGGTGGGAGTTCGGCGGCGTCAGCGGCTACGCGCCGCTGGGCGCCATGGCCCTGTCGTGGACCCCGCCCTCGGGCGCCCGCACGGCTGAAGAGTCCACGATTCGCGACCGGCTCGGGGCCTGGGGGCTGGAGGGCTTCTCGCGTGCACCGTTTCTCGCGCCGCTTGCCGAGCCGCTGCAACGGCATGCGCCGCGGGAAGGCGCACCGGCGCTGGATTTGTCAGGCCTGCCCCACAAGCCTGCCGGCCGTGCCACGCTTCACGGCGCCTGGGCCGGGCCACTGTTTGCCTACCGTGCCGCCACGGCGCCAGCCGGGGCTTGGGCGGCACTGCTCGGTTTCGGCCAGGGTGCGGCCCGGGCCTTCCGCTTCATTGGCACGGACGGCTCCGCGGCTGTCGCGCTGGCCAACGACGACGACCTGGAGGTCGTCCGCATCGAGGAGGCCGACCTCGACGGCGACGGCCGCCCGGAATGGCTGCTCGAGGTCGTGGGCCTCTACGGCGACGGCTACTACTCCGAGCTGTGGGTCGTCGATGGGCGCAGCCGCGAAGGGACGCTATACGTTCAGCGTGAGTCGATGTCCCGAGGCCCGGGCGACAACCCCGCCGCCGAGCAGGACGCGGCCTGGGGTCTGAATCCAGACCGCAGCGTGTGGATCTGGCGGAGCACCGCTCGAACAAACCGAATGACTCAGCTGCGTTACCGAGGCGGCAGGATGGCGAACGTGACCGCACCGGCCGCGTTGATTGTTCTTGGCGTCGACGAACAGTTCACCTCTGCGCATCAGCGCCTGCTGCAGACGCTGACAGCGACGCCTTCGGCCATCGTGGTGCCCCGGCGTACCGCAGCGGGCTTGCGCTGGCTCACCGCGCTGCCGGCCCCGGGCACCGCAGAAGCCCGGCGCCGGGCGGCTCAGCGGGGGCTGCCGCCCTCTGCCGTGATGACGCTCACGAGCAGCGCGAACTAGTTCGCCACTGGCGCGCTGCCCGTGCAGCTTCTCGGTCCAACGCTGCACCACGTCTTCGTCGGATAGCGCGAACGGCGACGCCAACAGCCGCGTCGACAGAGCCGGGAGTCCGGTCATGCTGTCGAACTTCGGGCCCCACTGCGCACCGCGACAACCGTCGTCGAGACGCCCTGGCCGGGCAGCAGTGGCGTCAGCGTCAGCTGCCCATCGCATTGCTGACGCTCGTGGGCGAAATGGCCGCCCAGGCGAAGGTCCCCTTGACGGCGCTTGCCGTTGGCACGTCCGCCGACGGCGACCGGCCCCTCAGACTGCACAGCAGTCGCCGGATTCTGCTTCTAGCGATTCAAGTCGCGCGCAAGGGTCAGTTCCTGACAATCGCCGGAATCTCGATCTCATTCATCCCGTTGTTCACCAGCGCATCCACCTTCGCGGGGGCCTGCGAACGCGCGGAACGCCACACGCTCGGGGTGTTGAGCCCTTCGTAGGCGTGCGCCGGCGGCGTCTGCACCTGCGGCGTGCCGGCCGGCTACGCCACCTGGTTGAGGATGGGCAGGTTGTCGGTGTCGGTGCGCAGGTGCTGGCCCACGGCGTTGTGCTGCTGCGGGGGCTGCTGCACCACCGTCAGCGGGGGCGTGGCGCTGGCCTTGCGGATGCTCGAGAGACCCGTGGCGATCAGCGTCACGCGCAGCCGGTCGCCCAGGCTCTCGTCGTAGGCGGTGCCGTAGATCACGCGCGCATCGTCGGCTGCGTAGCGGCGGATGGTGTTCATCGCCGAAGCGAGGCGTTCGGGCTCTCGGCGAGCTTGAAGGTCTGCTTGCTCGCGGCGATCAGCACCAGCACACGGCCCGGGAACCGGGTCGTCTTGCGGGCCGGCGCGCGTCGCTGAGGTCGATGCCCTCCAGCAGCGGACAGGCCTCGGCCGCGTCGGCGGCCTTGTTGGCGCGGTCCAGGCCGCCGGCGGTGGCCGTGCCCATCTTCGCCTTGCCCGGCTCGCTGATCACCCTCTTCACGTCCTCGAAGTCCACGTTCGCGAGGCCCGGGATGTGGATGATGTCGCTGATGCCGCCCGCGGCGTTCTTCTGCACGTCGTTGGCGTGTGCGAAGGCCTGCTCCTGGGTCACGTCGTTGCCCATCACTTCGAGCAGCTTCTCGTTCAGCACCACGCGTGAGCGACGCTGAACCGCGGGCGCCGAAGGCGCGTGTCGGCTCGAGCGTGTGTGCGGCCCCGCCAGACGTTGGAAGCGCACTGCCGCTTCAGACCGAAAGCAGCCGCTCGTGGTCAAAGAACTGAGCGACCGGTCCTACCAAGAGCGGACAGTCGATAGACGTGCCGTTCTGGGGGCGGCCAGAAACTGCGGGGCCACTGGTTTTGGTCGTGAGCAGGGACTCCATGCACTCAACGAAGACCTTCGACAGGCAACAGCCGCGCGCAAGCTGGCAGCATCTCCGATCAGACACTTCCTCGATCCCTACGTACGGAGGTGAACGCAGAGCCGGATGGACGAGCGGCCGCCCCCTGCCGGTTCGCCCAGATTTCCTTCAGTTCTTAGCGTGTCGATCGACGCAGCGCCGACCACCGGAACCGCGTGAAGCCTCGATCATTGCTTGCAGTCCTGACTCCTGCGACTCCGCGTGCCACGCCTCGAAACGCGCCTGACGTAGGCAGCAAGCGATCCGACTCCTGCCACCAGCAGCAACGCTGTCGACGGCTCCGGTACCGGTGACTCGACGATCCCAAACGTTCTGTCGTCGAATCTTGTGTCGAGCACAACGTCGTGCCAGCGTCCAGGCGTACCCAACCCGCTCACCAGAATCCCGACGAAGTCTTCGTCGGGCCAGGTACTTTCCGGCTGCCCTGGATTCCAGTTCCGGTAAGTGGCGCTGGAGCCGCTGACCCACTGAAAGCTGCCCTCGACACCCGCGTCGTTCAAGCCGATCCACATCGCGACCTTGCCGCTGGGCGCCTCGCCCAAAACCCTTGCCGAGAAGGTGCTGAGCAGAAAGGCATTCTCGGACTCGTCCTCGACCGTTGCGAGGTGCCCACCCATCGCCATCGCCGCCAACTGCGCATCCTGCCAGGACGACTCGGACAGGAGCCGAAAGATGCTCCCCTGAAACACGGCCTGCTGCAGCACTACAGGGTTGGACGTCCTCTGTGCGATCGCTTGACTGGCGAGCGCCAGCAAGACGGTTGCCAAGGTCACTCTGATCATGGCGCTTTCTCCATACGTTGGGTCGTTTCACTGAGACTAAGCCTAGGGTCTAGCTGCGAAAATGCACGGCAGCCGTCCCGCAGCCCACCGTGCGCTACATCCATCGTCCGTGGCGCGACGTCACGGATTCACCGGCAACGCTCATCGCGCAGTTCGGATCACTGCGGTGCCGACGCACCGATGGCCGCGCCCGCCTGCGCCGGCTCTGCCGGTGCTGCGGGTGGCTCCGGGCGTGGACCTTGTGCGCCGAGCAGCGCGAGGATCTGCCCGGTCAAGCCGTTGGTCGCCTTGACCACGGCATCTCGCGCCGCCCCCGCGAACGGGTCTGCCCGCGCCGCCGAGTTGGTCTGGCTGAATAGTGGAATCGCGAGGCCCGACGAGGAGCGATCCGTGCTCGCTTCATAGCTCCCTGCCACCAGCACCGATCCACGGGCGGCATGCAGTAGCTTGGTATCCAGACCGAGCGTCGATGTCGCGGTCTCCTTCTTGTAGAAGATGAAACTCGACTGATCCACGGTGCGCTCGGCCTTGGTGATCGAAACCTTGACGATGTAGTCCACGGTCGGGGCGGCTGCGGGCGAGCCCCCTACGGTAGCCAGCTCCTTGCGGAGCCCTTCGGCTGCGACGGGGTCGAAGATCTCGAAGCAGCCGGTCTTCTTGAGCGCAGTACTCAGTAACGCGACGACGCCGGCGCCAAAGGAAGCCGCGTCGATGGAGTCGCGGACCATCACACGCGCGAGCAGGCCAGACACGCCTTCCTGCGCCGAACCGGTGTTGCACAAGGCGGCGGTGCAGTCCACCTTGCCGATCATCAAGGTTGCCACCGTTGCGTTGCACATGGAACGAATCTCGGAAAGACTGTCCTTGTCCTGCGCGACGGCAACCGGCGCCAGCGCGAGCAAGGCAAGCATTGAGGCAAGGTGCTGTCGGTTCATCGCACACCCCCATTCGCAACACCGGCTGTGTGGTACTCCGCACTCGCGGCTCGTCGTTGCGCCTTTCGGCGGGCGGTCGCTGCAAGGCATCCTAGGCCACTCAACCAAAGCGCATGCGAAGCCGGCTCAGGCACGGTGAGTGTGATGTTGTCGAACGTGACGCCCGAACCAAGAATTGGCACGGGTGCCTGAAAGACGGCAGAGCGCGCCCAACCGGTGAACGGCACCGCCATCGACACGAACGGGCAGTAGTTGGCGCCGTAGCCTGGGCAGGCTGTGGTACCTGACGGCGTTTGCGAGAGGTCCAGCTTTCCGAGACTCACGCCGGCGCCGTTGGGCTCGGAGAACACTTCGACGTATCCGCCGTCGGACGCCGAATTGAATGGCATGGAGTAGGCGAACGCCAGCGAGATGAAGCCAGGCGTCACGTTCATGTAGGCGATCCCCGAAGACTGTCCGCGGTTCACCGACATCGCGAAGTGGTTCATCGACTGACCCGGACCCGCCGATGCTCCGCTGCAAAGCACCGTCAACGTGTTCAAGCAGAGGGCGTTCGCCGACCCGAGGAACTCGACGCCATAGTTCGGGCCTGCGACCCCGTTGCCCGCGGCCCCGCCGTTGTAGTGTTGGAGCACGGGTGTGAAGAGGAAGCTGTGCGTCGGGCTGATGGTCTCGAAGTCAAGCGCGATCGCTGCATGGGCCCCTGGCCAGCCTGCGCCGGCGGCAGCGATGACTACGGCCAGGTATCCCTTTCTCATTGCTCGCTCCTCGTCGTTAGGCATGGTCACGTAGCGCCCAGCAGTGCGCAGGTTTCGGGTTCAGTTGAGCTCTACGCCGCGCTGACGTCGTCTGCAGACCGCGACGGCCCTCGTTGATCCGGCCTCCGTCTCGTCATCGAAGCTGAATCAGGAAGCCGGGGACGCGGGTTGGGTTGCTGCGCGAGGTCGTCGTGCCGTCGCCCAGCTGTCCGTACCCGTTGTATCCCCAGCAGTAGAGGCTCCCGTCTTCGCGGACAGCGCAGGTGCTCTGGGCGCCGGCAGCAATGGCCACGACGCCGCCCAGGCCGCTCACCGACAGGGGAATGGTGCTCGTGACCGGAATCATTGCGGAGCCGGTCCCGAGTTCACCGTTCACGTTGATACCCCAACAGGCCACGGTCCCACTTACCTTCACCACACAGGTGTGGGCGTTGCTGGCTGCGATTGCGCGCGCATCTGTGATTCCGGACACCGTGTGCGGCGTGAGCACGTCGCCGATTGCGCCGGTCTGACCGGACGAACTGCTACCCCAGCACACCACGGTACCGGCAGTCCTTACAGCGCAGGTGTGCTCGGCACCGCTGGCGCCGCCGGCGCTGATCGCAATCGCGTCGCTCAGGCCCGCGACGGTCACAGGGCTCGAACGGTTCGTGGTTGTTCCGTCGCCTACCGCACCGCTTCGGTTCAGACCCCAGCACGCTACCGTGCCGCCGGACTTCAGCGCGCAGGCGTGGGCGTGTCCTGCGGCAAGCGCGACCACCCCATTCAGGCCCGGTACAAGGGTCGGACTGGGGCGCTGTGTGGTCGTGCCGTCGCCCAACTGCCCCAAGTCATTCTGACCAAAGCAGACGACGGTTCCGTTAGCGCGGCGGGCACAGGTGAAGCCCGAGCCCATGGCCACCTGGACCACCCCGCTCAGTCCGGGCACTGTGGTGGGAGGCGTCGAGAAGAAGGTGGATATCGCAGCTGCGCCAAGCCCGAACTGGCCGGCCCAGTTCATGCCCCAGCAGCTCAACGTGGCGTCGGCACGCACTGCGCAGGTGCCGCTGGCGACATCCGAGACGCTGCTCATGCCGACTACTGGCGTGGGACTTCCGTACCATGCGGCGGAGAAGCGGTCGCCGGTGACCGTTCCGCCGTCGTTGGTGCCCCAGCAGGCCAGAACGCTGTCGTTGCGCGTAGCACAACTGGTGGAGTTCACCACCAGCGAGACTTTGCGCATGGTCACTGCCGCTGACACCATCAGCGAGGTTGCCCGGCTCGTGACCGAGCCTTGCGAGTTGCTCGCGACGACGCGGAATTGCGTACGGTCATCGGCCAGCACAAGGGCCGGTGTCGTGTAGACCGCAAGATTGGCCCCCACGATGGCGGTGAAGGTCTTGCCGTCGTCGGTGCTCCGCTCCCACTGGAAGCTCGGCGCAGGGTATCCCGAAGCCGTCACGCTGAACGTGGCCGTAGCCCCGGCGAGTGCTGCTGCGTCAACGGGTTGCAGGCTGATCGTCGGGGCAGCGAGGGCCGGAGACACGGTGAGTGCAGCAGCACGGGTGGGCACGCTGCCTCCGTCATTGCTGACGTTCGCCCGATAGAAGCGCCCGGACGCCGACAGCGACAGCGGCGACAACAGCATGCTGCTGGCGGTCGCATCTGCCAGGTCAGACCAGGTCGAACCGCCGTCGCTGCTGACTTGCCACTGATACCGGACTCCGTAGCCGGTCGCGGTCACCGTGAAGGAGGCATTGCCTCCGACCGTGCCGGCCTGGTCGGTGGGTTGGACCGAGATGGTTGGCACTTCCGGCGGCGTCACGGTGAGCGTCGCAGCGGTGCTGGGGACCGCTGTAGCACCGGAACTGACCAGTACTCTGAATTGGTGACCACCCATTGAACTGTCGACGACCGCGACCGTGTAGTTCGCGGTCGTCGCTCCCTGGATGTCGACCCAGTTGACTGCAACGCCGGCGCTTCGCTGCCACTGAAAACTGAGACCGCTGCCCGTCGCCGCAACTCCGAACGTCGCCGCAGTACCCGCCCTCGCGGTCTGCGAAGTCGGTTGTTGAGTGATCACCACGGTCGACTCGGCCGGTGGTGCGGTGGACGGTTCGTCCCCGCCACCACACCCCCATAGGGTGCAGCCGAGCACGAAGGCCATGAGACATCGAATTCCGATCACGCTCACCTCCGACTTCCTGGGGTCGGTGCCGGCTCCTATATGGACCCACATCCAACCCGCTACCCTACGTCGACAAGCCGTGTCCACCTGGTGAGACGCGGCTGCCGTCCAACGTCTGCGGTAGCTTCGTGGGTCGCCAGTGACTTTGGGGTGACAGAACAGAGTTTCGGATGCCCTAAGATGGAGATGGCGGACGCCGAAGAGCGTAGAAGTCAGTCCGCGGGGAGGGCGCGTTGGGCGAGCGGCATTCGCATCAGCTCCGGCTCAGGCTTCTTGGTCCGGCCGGCTGGTCTACCGAGCAGAGGCAGGGCGGTCTCACAGGATGGTTCGCCCCGCTGGCCGCATACGTCGCGGTCAACCGTACCGTGGCCAGGGACGCGATGGCGCGCCTGCTTTGGGGCACCGAGGACCTTGAGCGCGCGCGTGGCAACCTGCGGCAGCACGTGCGTCGCCTTCGTCAGGCCAGCGGGCACCCGTTCTTTGAGCAGGGTGACTCGATCCGTCTCGCCGACGGCGTGACCTGCGATGCCTGGGAGCGGCCGGACACCTGGCCCTTGACCGATCTGATCGGCTGCGGCGACTTCCTCGCTGGCGTTGACCTGAGCGGGCAGCCTTCGCTAGGTCCGTGGATCGTCCAGCAACGACGACACTGGTACGGCGTGCTGTGCGATGCGCTGGTGGCCAGGGCCGCCGAATTGTCGGTGCTACCCGGACTGACCAATGCGATTCAGTACGCCTGCACGGTCACTGAACAGGCCCCCGGCCTGGAGAGCGGCTGGCGTGCACGCATGTGGCTGCACTACGTGGCCGGGGACCGCGCATCAGCGATCGATGCTTACGGTCGCTTGAGGGAAAGCCTGGCCGGAATTGGCGGGAGGCCCAGCGCGCGAACCGAAGAACTCTGGGCGGTCGTGCAACGCGCGCTTGACGAGCCTGTCGCTCAGCCCGAGGTCCAACCGGCATTGACCCGACCGCCACGCATCGTTGGGCGCGCCGCCCAGCGGAAGGCCATGGATGTCGCGTGGATGCTCGGGCGACCGGTGCTGTTGCTGGGTGAAGGCGGTATCGGAAAGACCCGCCTGCTCGGTGACTTCGTTCATGACCACCATCCCCGCGCTGCGGTGTTTGCCCAGGCCCGCAAGGGGGATCAGGACTCGCCCTATGCGACGCTTGGGGCAATGCTCCGTGCGGTCATGCAGCGCTACCGCACCGAGATGGACGCCGCGACGCTACGGGCAATCGGCAACGTGATGCGCGAACTGGAGCGGCCCAAAGGGCTGGTACCCACCGACAAGGCGGAGATCTGGCGCGGCGCGGAGCGTCTTGTCGACGAAGCAGCTCGGCAGGGTCTGAAGGCGATCGCTATCGACAACGTGCACCACGCGGATCACGCCTCGCTAGAGGCATTCAGTCGGCTTTTTGGGGGCGGTGGCGCTGATCGACCTCGGCTGGCCATGGCAGCGCGTCCTTTTCAAGGTGACGCTCGAGCCGATCTCCTCGTCGAATGGCAGGCCGAGTCTCCGCCGCTGCAGGCGGTCGACCTGTTGCCCTTGAACGAGGCCGACGTAGCCAGGCTGCTGGAGTCGCTGGAACTGGTCGGTCCCGCTGCGCGCCTGACACCTGAAGCACTGTTCGGACACGTCGGTGGCAACCCGTTGTTGCTCCTGGAGACTCTGCGTGAGGTCGTGCACCTGGGTGCGAACGCCCCGGCGGACGTTCTCCCCCGTCCTACGACGGCGCTTCCGTTGTTGGCGAGACGCCTGCTAGGTGTGCGGCCTGCGAGCCTTCCCTTGCTGCAGCTCGGCGCTGCCCTCGACACAGACATCGGTCAGGCAGCCGCGGCATTGGGGCTTGCAGAGGGCGAGGTTGGCCCGATGGTGCAGGAACTCAAGGCTCAGGGCATCGTGCGCGACGGCGGTATCGTCCACGACCTGATGCGCGAAGCCGTGCTGGCAAGCATGAGCGAGCAGGACAGGTGTCACTGGTACGCGACCGCAGCCGACCTGCTCACGCCTGACCGTCGCGTGCCGCGCAGCCGCGTTGGTGCGTTGTGGGAAACGGCAAAGCGCTGGCCGGAGGCTGGAGCGGCTTTCCGGGCCGCCGGTGTCGACGCACGCGACGCCAGTCGCCTGACTGAAGCGCGCAGCCTGTTCCAAAGGTCTGCCGAGTGCTTCCACCGGGCGGGCGACCAGCACGGAAGGTTCGAGGCGCTGTTCGACAGCTTCGACACCGAGCTGGACCTGTTGGGTGCTGACTCGGCGCAGGCCCTGGCCGACAAGTTGAACGCATTGGCACTGACGCCCGAGCAACTGGCGCGGGTGGCCATCGCCGCCGCAAAAGTGGCGATCGCACGGCATGACATTGGCGGCAGGGCGCTGCAAGCGACCAGCCGTGCGCTCGAGCTCAGTGCAGGATTTCCGCACCTTCGCAGCCAGGCGCTTTCCGTGCAGGCGCTCGGTTTGGCGCAGGCGGGTTCCTTCGACCAAGCGATCGAAGCCGGACACGAAGCGATGAGGCTGGAACGTGCGAATGGAAACTCCTCCCTACTGCGAGAGATCACCTCGAACCTGGTTTATGCCTTCTTCGCCGCCAATCGCATAGGCGAGGCGATCCAGCTGGGCCGGCCGCTGCTGGACGACCTGGAGGCCTGCGGCGACACGGCCAGCGCTGCCTCCATGGAGGGCAATCTTGCGACCTTGCACCAGCTGGCCGGCGACCCGGAGGCCTCCATCGGACTCTCGGCGCGGTCCTTGCAACGGCACCGCGAGCTTGAGCCCACAGCGAGCAGCCCCTTGGCGGTCACTCACCGCATCACGCTTGGCGCCGCGCTGACGTACGTCGGTCGTTTCGGAGAAGCGCTCGAGGTCCTCACTGAAGGTGGGACGGAGTTGGGTGACAAGCTGGCCGCGCTGCAGAAGGCCAAACTCGTACTGACGCTCGCGCATCTGTGGCTGCTCCTCGGCGCAGCTGACAAGGCGATCGCAGTCCTAGGTCCTCATGACAACAGCTGGCCGGCCGCATACCAGGTGCGCCGCCACGCGGCAATGGCCGAGGCCGCATTGATCAGCGGCGATGACCCCGAAGGTGCGCTGCGGCGTGTCCGGGAGTCAGAGACCGCGCTGGCAGGAGTTCCGCTCATTCAGTTGCCGTGGATCGAGTTGTCCCTCCAAGGAGATCCGGCAGGGGTGGCTGATCGCATGCAGGCGTTGCACGATCAGCTGCTGCGTGATGGACGTCCGGGTGCAGCAAGAACAGCCCGGCTGCGGCAGATCGACCGGCTCAGTGAGATCCAGTCCAATGCGGCGATCAGCCAGGCAGCGAACCTGGCTGCTACGTTGCAGGTCTCCGCGCACGAGGGCTTCATGGCGCAGGTCTATCTTCCGGAGGTCTGGTTGACACTGGCGATTGCGTTCGAGCGTGCAGACCAAGCAGACCGGGCGAAAGCGTGCCTGGCCGTGGCGGTCAAGTGGGTTGAGAGCGCGCTAGCCAACGTGCCGCAGGAATGGAGGGAATCGTTCCTGTTGCGGAATCCGGTCAATCGTCGCGTGCTTGCCGAAGCTGCCTCACGAGGGTTGGCCGGTCCCTAGTCGAACCAGGCTACGTGCGCATCTCCAACCGAAGGCGCATCGCGTCGTCGCTTCCGCGACGCAACTGATGGTGTTGACCCGTCCACTGTCGGCACCTTGTGCCTCACGCCTTAGTCGTGCGAATCGCGACGCGCGGCGATTCAAGTTCAATCAGAGGCAAGACAGACACCTTCCGAGTCCGTCGTCGGACGCGTGACGCTACGGCGACCGTCATCGCTGCAACTCGACCGGTGAGACCAAGTCGGCGCATCGGCGGCCGCAGTCTGCCATCGAGCGGTCGTTGCAGACATAGAGGCGAACGGCAGCAACCGCTGGAGACCGTGTGAGAACTGCTCGCTGCGCAGATCGAAGCTGTGGAAGGCGGCATGAGCGGGCTGTACGTCACATGCGAGCGTTCCAGGCCAACAGCGTGCGCCCGAGCGCTTCATTGCTCCGAGTCACTTCATTTGGCGCAGTAGCCGTTCCGGCAGCATAAAAGGGCGCTCACGCACCCACCAACTTCATCGCCTTCATCGTTTTGGCTATGCCCAGGATCGCAATGACACGCTTGAGGTTGTATGCGAGCGCGTTGAGACTGAACTCGGTGCTCACATGCTCGATGCCGCGCGTGAGGAAGTGCGTCCAGCCCATCCAGTGTTTCAGCGTACCGAAGACGTGCTCGATGGTCTTCTTCCGCAACAGCATCGCGTCGGGCTGTCGATCAAGTCGCCGCTGCATGGCTTCGAGCACGTCCTCGTGCTCCCACCTTGTTATTCGTCTGTAGTCGCTCGGTGTGCAGCGTGCCTTGATCGGGCACTCGGGGCAGGCACTCGTCCAGTACCGCCGCATCTGCAGGCCATTCTCTTCGCGCGTGTATCGGTAGATCGCGCGCTGCCCTGCGGGACATTGGTACTCGTCGTCGCGGGCGATGTACACGAAGTCCGCCTTGTCGAACCGGCCTTCTGCCTTGGCGTTCGACGTCGTCGGCTTGGGAACATAAGGGTCAATGCCTGCATCGCTGCAAGCCTTGATCTGCGTGCTGCTGAAGTACCCGCGGTCCGCGATCGCCTTCAGACGCTTCTTCCCCATCGCTTCGCGAGCGGCATGGGCCATCTTGCTGAGTTGCGCCCTGTCGCTGCCAGTGTTGGTCACCTCGTGAGCCACGATCAGGTGGTGCTTGGCGTCGACCGCGACCTGCACGTTGTAGCCGACCATAGCCGTGCCGGTGTTGCTGTGCGTGGTCATGGCGCGTGCATCTGGGTCCGTCAGCGAGACTTGGCCGTCCGGCGCGGCTTGAACCCGCTCGCGCATGATCTGCAGCGCCTTCATCTTCTGCCGTAGATCGTGGAGCTTGACGCTCAACCGCGCCGTCTTCTCCAGCCAGTCGCTGGGCGCTGTTCGATCGTTCGTGTCCAGCGCATCCAAGTACCGCTGGATGTTCGCTTCGATCTCGCGCTCCCGCCTGGCAATCTTGCCTTCAGAGTAGTTGCGCTCCCGACTATTGACCGCCTTGAACTTGCTGCCGTCGATCGCGACCATGGCCTGAGAGAACAGCTTCAGTTCGCGGCACAGCTCAACGAAGCGCCGGCAAACGTTGCGGATGCCTTTGCCGTTGTCGCGCCTGAAATCGGCGATCGTCTTGAAGTCCGGGGCGAGCCGCCCGGTCAGCCACATCAATTCGAGGTTGCGCTGGCATTCACGCTCCAGGCGCCGGCTCGACTGGATGCGGTTGAGGTAGCCGTAGATGTAGATCTTGAGCAGCACCGCCGGGTGGTAGGCGGGTCGACCGGTGCCAGCGGGCCGGACGCCATCGAAGTCGAGGCCCTGGAGGTCCAACTCCTCGACGAAGGCATCCACCACGCGGATCGAGTTGTCCTCTGCAATGAAGTCATCGAGGCACTCTGGCAGCAAGGTGATCTGCGTTCGGTCCTCCGCCTCGATGAATCGCTTCATGTGGCACCTCTCGACGAACTGCCGCAACTTACCCGAGACGCATCAAGCGCTCAACTCGTTTTCACACAGCCTCGCTGCGAAGCAGCCGCTGCATCCTGCACTCGCTGAACCAGATCAGCATGCCAGCCGCCGCAAGAAGCAGAAGGGCGGCCTAGGCCGCCCTTCTTGCTCAGCAGGAGCTAACCCTCAATCCGCCTGCTTCCGCAAAAACGCCGGAATCTCGATCTCATCCATCCCGTTGTTCACCAGCGCATCCACTTTCGCTGCCGCCTGCGAGCGCGCGGAACGCCACACGCTCGGCGTATTGAGCCCTTCGTAGGTATGCGCCGGCGGTGCCTGCACCTGCGGCGTGCCGGCCGGCTGCGCCACCTGGTTGAGGATGGGCAGGTTGTCGGTGCCGGTGCGCAGGTGCTGGCCCACGGCGTTGTGCTGCTGCGGGGGCTGCTGCACCACCGTCAGTGGCGGCGTGGCGCTGGCCTTGCGGATGCTCGACAGACCCGTGGCGATCACCGTCACGCGCAGCTGGTCGCCCAGGCTCTCGTCGTAGGCGGTGCCGTAGATCACGTGCGCATCGTCGGCCGCGTAGCGGCGGATCGTGTTCATCGCGTTGCGGCTCTCGGCGAGCTTGAAGGTCTGCTTGCTCGCCGCGATCAGCACCAGCACGCCGCGCGCGCCGCTCAGGTCGATGCCTTCCAGCAGCGGGCAGGCCACGGCCGCATCCGCGGCCTTGTTGGCGCGGTCCGGGCCGCCGGCGGTGGCCGTGCCCATCATCGCCTTGCCCGGCTCGCTCATCACCGTCTTCACGTCCTCGAAGTCGACGTTCACGAGGCCGGGGATGTGGATGATGTCGCTGATGCCACCCACGGCGTTCTTCAGCACGTCGTTGGCGTGCGCGAAGGCCTGCTCCTGCGTCACGTCGTCACCCATCACCTCGAGCAGCTTCTCGTTGAGCACCACGATCAGGCTGTCGACGTTGGCCTCGAGCTCGGCCACGCCGTCGTCGGCCTGCTTGCCGCGGCGCTTGCCTTCGAACTCGAAGGGCTTGGTGACAACGCCCACGGTCAGGATGCCCATCTCCTTGGCCACGCGCGCGATCACCGGCGCGGCGCCGGTGCCGGTGCCGCCGCCCATGCCGGCAGTGATGAACAGCATGTGCGCGCCGGTGATGGCCTGGCGGATGCTCTCCACCGCGTCCTCGGCCGACTGCCGGCCTGCCTCGGGCTTGCTGCCGGCACCCAGGCCGGTCTTGCCCAGCTGCACCAGCGTGCCGGCGCTGCTGCGGTGCAGGGCCTGTGCGTCGGTGTTGGCGCAGATGAACTCCACGCCCTGAACCCCCTGGCTGATCATGTGCTCGACGGCGTTGCCGCCGCCGCCCCCCACGCCGATCACCTTGATCTGCGTGCCTTCGTCGAATTCGTCGATCATCTCGATGGGCATGAGAGCCTCCTACTGAGTGAGTTGCAGTTGCCGTCCAGTTGAGTAATGCCTGCCCCAAGGTCTCGGCTTCGCCGAGCCCGCCCCCCGAGGGGAGCACAAGGCACTCGGGAAACCCTCGTTGCCTTGTGAAGCGGTGATGCGAGGTTTCATGTCGAACCCCTTCTAGAAATTCCCGAGAAACCAGTCCTTCGCGCGACCCACGAAGTTCTTCACCGATCCCGCTTGCGCCGCCGCCTTGTGTCCCCGCGCGCGCGCCAGCCGTGCTTCCTCCAGCAGCCCCATCACGGTGGCGCTGCGCGGGTTGGCCACCATGTCCGCCAGCGGCCCGCCATACAGCGGCAGCCCCTTGCGGACGGGCTTGAGAAAGATGTCTTCGCCCAGCTCGACCATGCCCGGCATCACCGCGCTGCCGCCGGTGATGACGATGCCGCTGGACAGCAGTTCCTCATAACCGCTCTCGCGGACCACCTGGTGCACGAGCGAGAAGATCTCCTCCACGCGCGGCTCGATCACGCCGGCCAATGCCTGGCGACTGAGCATGCGCGGCGCGCGGTCGCCCAGGCCCGGCACCTCGACCTGGTCGGCCGGGTCCGCGAGCAACTGCTTGGCCGCGCCGTGCTCGACCTTGATCTCCTCGGCGTCCTTCGTCGGCGTGCGCAGCGCCATCGCGATGTCGCTCGTGATCAGGTCGCCGGCGATCGGGATCACCGCGGTGTGGCGCACGCTGCCGTCGGTGTAGATCTGCACGTCGGTCGTGCCGGCGCCGATGTCGACCACCGCCACGCCGAGAGACTTCTCGTCGTCGGTCAGCACCGCCGCGGCGCTGGCGCTCGGGTTCAGCACCAGGCGCTCCACCTCCAGTCCGCAGCGCCGCACGCACTTGAGGATGTTCTCGGCCGCGCTCTGCGCGCCGGTGACGATGTGGACCTTCACCTCCAGGCGGCTGCCGCTCATGCCGATCGGTTCCTTGACTTCGTGACCATCGATCACGAACTCCTGGGGCTCGACCAGCAGCAGCCGCTGGTCGTTCGGAATGTTGATCGCCTTGGCGGTCTCGACCACGCGGCCCACGTCCACCGGCGTGACCTCGCGGTTGTCGCGCACGATCACCATGCCCGTGCTGTTCTGGCCGCGGATGTGGCTGCCGGTGATGCCGGTGTAGACGCTCGTGATCTTGCAGGCGGCCATCATCTCGGCCTCCTTCAGCGCCTGCTGGATGCTCTGCACCGTGGCGTCGATGTTGACCACCACGCCGCGCTTGAGGCCATGCGTGGGCGCCACGCCCAGGCCGGCCACGCGCAGCTCGCCGTCGGGCAGCACCTCGGCAGCCACCACCATCACCTTGGCGGTGCCGATGTCCAGCGCGAAGACCATGTCCTTGAATTCCTTGGCCATTCAGCGCTCCTCAGTTCTTCCTTGCCGCGGCGGCGCCCGCGGGTGATGTCGTGCCCACGCCGCGCAGGCGCACGGCATAGCCGTCGACATGCCGCAGGTCGGCGTATTCCAGCGGCGCGCGCCAGCGCGCGGCCACCTGCGCCCAGGTGCGCACGAAACGCTCGGTGCGCGCGACGAGTTCCTCCTCGCTGCCGCGGCCGAGTTCGATCTGCGCGTCGTTGTCCAGCTCGATGCGCCAGGAGCCGCGGCCCGAGACCTGCACGCGGCTGACGGCCACGTCCATCTTCGCCAGCACCGGCGCCAGCCGGCCGTACAGCGCGAGCATGGGCGCGGCGAGCGCCTCGCTGCCGGCCGGCGCGGCAAAGCTGGGCAGGCTGTCGTCCTCGACGTCGCCGACGTTGGCCTCGAAGACCTCGCCGTGGTCGTTGACGATGCGGTCGTCACCGACCTCGGTCTCCCACAGCGCCGCGGCACGGTGCTCCTCCAGCCGCACCGCGAGCCGGTCGGGCCAGACGCGGCGCACCACGGCGCGCCGCACCCAGGGCACATGCTCGAAGGCGGCACGGCCGCGCTGCAGGTCGATGCTGAAGAAGTTGCCGGCGAGGAAGGGCGTGGCGTTGGCGCGGATCGTGGGCACGCTGTTGCGCGCGAGGTCGCCGTCGATCTGGATCGCGCGGATCGGGAACAGGTTGCTGCGCATCAGCCACGCCACGCCGGCCACCACCGCACCCACGGCGGCCACCGCGAACACCGTGTTGGCCACGCCGTTCATCAGCCGCACGTCGGCCGGCATCGGCAGCGCCGAAGCGGCGGCCGGTGCGGCGGAGCGGATGAGCGGGTTGCGGGCCATGGTCGTGGTGTTCGCCTGTTCGCCTCTAGTCGCGCGTGGCGTCCAGGCGCGCCAGCGCCAGCAGCTGCACGCACAGCTGCTCGTAGCTGATGCCCGCGGCGCGGGCCGACATCGGCACCAGCGAGTGGCCGGTCATGCCCGGGCTGGTGTTCATCTCCAGCAGGAAGGGCTTGCGGTCGGCGGCGCGGACCATCAGGTCGGCGCGGCCCCAGCCGCGGCAGCCCAGCGTGCGGTATGCGGCCAGCGTCAGGCGCTGGATCTCGGCTTCCTCCTCGGCCGGCAGGCCGCTCGGGCAGCGGTAGCCGGTGTCGTCGCTGAAGTACTTGTGCTGGTAGTCGTAGTTGCCGTCGGGCGCCTGGATGCGGATCACCGGCAGCACGCGCGCCTGCGGACCGTCGCCCAGCACCGCGCAGGTCACTTCCTCGCCGTCGATGAACTCCTCGCAAAGCACGTCGGCGTCGTACTGCGTGGCCAGGCGCACGGCCTCCTGCATCTGCGAGTAGCCCTGCACCTTGCTGATGCCGATCGACGAGCCCTCGCGCGGCGGCTTCACGATCAGCGGCAGGCCCAGCTTGTCGGGCACCGCGATCACGTGCTCGCGCCCCTGGCACTCGGGCGCCAGCCACTGCCAGCGCGGCGTGGGCAGGCCCTCGGCCACCCACACGCGCTTGGTCATCACCTTGTCCATCGCGATGGCGCTGGCCATCACGCCGCTGCCGGTGTAGGGCATGCCCAGCAGCTCCAGCGCGCCCTGCACCGTGCCGTCCTCGCCGTGGCGGCCGTGCAGCGCGATGAAGACGCGTGCGAAACCCTCGCGCTTCAGCTCGCCCAGCTCGCGCTCGGCGGGGTCGAAGGCGTGCGCGTCGACGCCTTGCGAGCGCAGCGCCGCGAGCACGCCGGTGCCCGACATCAGCGAGACCTCGCGCTCGGCGCTCGTGCCGCCCATCAACACGGCCACCTTGCCCAGGGCCTTCACATCGACCGTCATGCGGCCTCTCCTTGCGCCGAAGCCAGCAGCTGCTTGGGCACGCCGCCGATGGAGCCCGCGCCCATCGTGATCACCACGTCGCCGCCGCGGGCCGCGCGGCGGATGGCCGCGGGCATCGCGGCGATGCCACCCACCGCCAAGGCGCCTCTCACGGCACGGGCCAGGCTGGCGGCGTCGGCACCTTCGATCGGCGCCTCGCCGGCCGGGTAGACGTCGGCCAGCAGCACGGCGTCGAAGCCTGCGAGCACGATCCTGAAGTCGTCGAAGCAGTCGCGCGTGCGCGTGTAGCGGTGCGGCTGGAACGCTAGAAGCAGACGCCGGCCAGGGAAGGCGCCGCGCGCCGCGGCCAGCACGGCGGCCATCTCCGCGGGATGGTGGCCGTAGTCGTCGATGACGGTCGCCTGGCCACCGTCGGCGGTGTGCAGCTCGCCGCAGCGCTGGAAGCGCCGGCCCACGCCCTGGAAGGCCTCGAGCGCGCGAGCGACCGGGGCGTCGGGCACCTCCAGCTCGCGCGCCACCGCGATGGCAGCCAGCGCGTTGCGCACGTTGTGCTCGCCGGCCAGGTTCAGCGTCACCGGCAGCGGCGGGAGGCCGGCCTCGATGGCGGTGAAGCGCATGCGGCCGCCGGGCAGCGCCGTCACGTCCACGGCGCGCAGGTCGGCGCCGTCGGCCAGGCCGTAGGTCGTCACCGGGCGCTGCAGCGAAGGCAGCACGGCGCGCACGCCGGCATCGTCGGCGCAGAGCACCGCACGGCCGTAGAAGGGCAGCCGGTGCACGAAGTCGACGAAGGCGGCGTGCAGGCGGCCGATGTCGTGGCCGTAGGTGTCCATGTGGTCGGCGTCGATGTTGGTCACCACGCTGATCACCGGGCTCAGGTGCAGGAAGCTCGCATCGCTCTCGTCGGCTTCGACGACGATCGTGTCGCCCTGGCCCAGGCGCGCGTTGGCGCCGGCGGCGAGCAACTGGCCGCCGATCACGAAGGTCGGGTCCAGCCCGGCTTCCGCCAGCACGCTGGCCACGAGCGAAGTCGTGGTCGTCTTGCCATGCGTGCCGGCCACCGCCACGCCCTGCTTCAGCCGCAGCAGCTCGGCCAGCAGCACCGCGCGCGCAACCACCGGCACGCGCTGCGCCTTCGCGGCCAGCACCTCGGGGTTGTCGGCCTTCACCGCGGTGCTCGTCACCACGGCCTGCGCGCCGGCGATGTGCGAGCCCTCGTGGCCGATGAAGACCGTCACGCCCAGTTCCGCCAGCCGCTGCGTCACGGCGCTCGCGGCCTGGTCCGAGCCCGAGACCTTGTAGCCCAGGTTGTGCAGGATCTCGGCGATGGCGCTCATGCCCGAGCCGCCGATGCCGACGAAGTGGATGTGCTTGATGGCGTGCTTCACGTCTTCACCACCAAGGCTTCGATCTCGTCGGCGACGCGCGCCGCGGCGCGCGGACGCGCGAGCGCACGCGCCTGGGTCGCCATCTCGAGCAGCCGCTCGCGCGTGAGGCCACCCAGTTCGCCAGCCAGCATCTGCGGCGTGAGTTCCTTCTGCGGCAGGTGCAGCGCCGCGCCCTGCGCCGCCATCCACTCGGCGTTGTCGCGCTGGTGCGCCGTGGTGCTGACGACCAGCGGCACCAGGACCGCCGGCACGCCCGCGGCGCAGAGTTCGCTCACGGTGATGGCACCGGCGCGGCAGACCATGACATCGCACTCGGCCAGCCGGCGCGGCATGTCGTCGATGAAGGGCAGCACCTCGGCCGGGATGCCCGCGGCGGCGTAGGCGGCGCGCACCTCGTCGGCCTGCAGGCTGCCGGTCTGGTGCACCACCTGCGGCCAGGTGCCCGGCGGCATCGCGGCAATGGCTGCCGGCAGCGTCGCGTTGAGCACCTGCGCGCCCAGGCTGCCGCCCACCACCAGCAGGCGCAGCGGGCCCTGGCGGCCGGCCCAGCGCGCGGCGGGCTCGGGCAGCGCCTCGATCTCGGCGCGCACCGGGTTGCCGGTGATCACCGCGTTCTTCACCTGCGCGGCCGCATCGCCGGCGAAGCCGAAGGCGACGCGGTCGGCCACCGGCAGCAGGCTCTTGTTCGACAGCAGCAGCGCGGCATCGGCGTTCACCAGCACCAGCGGCCGGTTCAGCAGCGAGGCCATCAGCCCGCCGGGGAAGCAGACATAGCCGCCCATGCCGAGCACGGCGTCGGCACCGCGGCGGCGCAGCAGGCGCAGGCAGTCCCAGAAGGCCTTCAGCAGGCGCAGCCCGCCGGTGAGCGTGTGCAGCAGGCCCTTGCCGCGCAGGCCGGAGAACGTGATCGTGTCCAGCGGAATGCCGCTCTTGGGCACGAGCTGGTTCTCCATGCCGTGGCTCGTGCCGAGCCAGCTGACCGTCCAGCCGCGGCCGAGCATCTCGCGCGCGACGGCGAGGCCGGGGATGATGTGGCCGCCGGTGCCGGCTGCCATGACGACGAGGTGCGGCATCACGCGCGCCCTCCCCGCATCAGCGACCTGTTCTGGTTCCGGCCCGCGCGCTGCGCGCGCTTCACATCGCTGCGCGATGTGAGCCTGCACCGGAGCAGATCCCCGGTGCGGCGCACCGCCGCCATGCTGCGCATGCCGGTCATGCGCGGCCTCCGCGCATGAGGGATCTGTTCTCGATGTCCACCCGGATCACCAGCGCCATCGCCACCAGGTTCATCAGGATCGCGCTGCCGCCGTAGCTCATCAGCGGCAGCGTCAGGCCCTTGGTGGGCAGCACGCCCAGGTTCACGCCCATGTTGATGAAGGCCTGGAAGCCCATCCAGGTGCCGATGCCCTGGCACATCAGCCCGGCGAACACGCGGTCCAGCGCGATGGCCTGGCGGCCGATGACGAAGATGCGCCGCGTCATCCAGAAGAACAGCACGATGACGCAGGCCACGCCGACGAAGCCGAGTTCCTCGCCGATCACCGCGAGCAGGAAGTCGGTGTGCGCCTCGGGCAGGTAGTGCAGCTTCTCGACGGAGCCGCCCAGGCCCTGGCCGAAGATCTCGCCGCGGCCGATGGCGATCAGCGAGTGCGTGAGCTGGTAGCCCTTGCCCTGCGCGTACTTCGGGTTCCAGGGGTCGAGGTAGGCCAGGATGCGCTCGCGGCGCAGGTCGTCGAACGCGATGATCAGGCCGAAGGTGAAGATGATCACCGCGGCGATCAGGAAGAACATCCTCGCGTTGACGCCGCCGAGGAAGAGGATGCCCATCGCGATGGTGGCGATGACGATGAAGGCGCCCATGTCGGGCTCGCGCAGCAGCAGCACGCCGACGAAGGCCACCGCCACCGCCATCGGCGTGACGGCGCGGAAGAAGTTCTCCCGCGTGTCCATGCGCCGCACCATGTAGTTGGCGGCATAGAGCGCGATGGCCAGCTTGGCCAACTCACTCGGCTGGAAGTTCATGATGCCCAGCGGGATCCAGCGGCGCGAGAAGTTCACCACCTTGCCGATGCCCGGGATCAGCACCAGCACCAGCAGCACCAGCGAGACGACGAAGATCCACGGCGCCGTCTTCTCCCAGAACGAGATCGGCACCTGCACCGCCACCAGCGCGGCGACGAAGGCGATCACCAGCGCCATCAGGTGGCGCTGCAGGAAGAAGGTGGGCGCGTAGTTCGCGAAGCGCGGGTTGTCGGGCATCGCGATGCTGGCCGAATAGACCATCACCACGCCCAGCAGCAGCAGCGCGACGATCACCGCGACCAGCGGCTGGTCGAAGGCGCTGATGCGCACGGGGCGCGCGCCGGCCACGGAGACGTTGTCCCGCACCGGGAGCGCTCCGCCCGCACCTTCGCGGCGCGCGGCGAACCAGCCCTTCAGCGATGCGAGCACGGCCGTCATGCGAGCGCGCCCTTGTCAGCCGCCAGCGCCTGCACCGCGGCCGTGAAGACCTCGGCGCGGTGGGCGTAGTTGCGGAACATGTCCAGGCTGGCGCAGGCGGGGCTCAGCAGCACCGCGTCGCCGGGCTGGGCTTGTTCGAAGCACCAGGCGACTGCCGCTTCGAGCGTCTCGTGGCGCTGCAGCGGGATCGCGCCGATCGCGGCTTCGATCGCGGCGGCATCGCGGCCGATCGTCGCCACCGCGCGCGCATGCTGCGCCAGCGGCTCGGCCAGCGGCGCGAAGTCCTGGCCCTTGCCGTCGCCGCCGAGGATCACCACGAGCTTGGCCGGCGACTTGTCGGCGCCCAGGCCCTGGAGCGCCGCGACGGTGGCACCGACGTTCGTGCCCTTGCTGTCGTCGTAGGCCTCCACCGTGCCGTCGCCACAAGGCACGCCGGCGACGAACTGCACGCGGTGCGGCTCGCCTTCGTACTCGCGCAGGCCGTGCAGCATCGGCGCCAACGGGCAGCCGATGGACGTGGCCAGCGCCAGCGCGGCCAGCGCATTCGCGGCGTTGTGGCGGCCGCGCACACGCAGCGCATCGGCGGGCATCAGGCGCTGGAGGTGGATCTCTTCGTCTTCGTCCTTGCGCCGTTTCACGGTCTCGTCGGCGGGCAGGGCGCGCACGAGCCAGGCCATGCCGTTTTCCTCGACGATGCCGAAGTCGCCCGGCTTCGTCGGCGCGGTGATGCCGAAGCGGACGATGGTGCGATCGATCGGCTTGAGCTTGCCCTTGACCATCACCGGCTGCGGCACCATGGCCTCGACCGCCGGGTCGTCGCGGTTGATCACCATCACCGCCTGCTGGCCGTAGATGCGCGCCTTGGCCGCGGTGTACGCGGCCATCGTGCCATGCCAGTCCAGGTGGTCCTGCGTGACGTTGAGCACCACGGCCGCGGCGGGTTCGAAGCCGCGAACGCCGAAGCTGTGCACGCCGCCGCCTTCGAGCTGGAAGCTGGAGAGTTCGAGCACCCAGACCTCGGGCAGGTCGTCCAGGCGCGAAGCCAGCGTGTCCAGCAGCGTGGGGCCGATGTTGCCGGCGGTGGCCACCTTCTTCCCGGCGCGCTCGACCAGCAGCGCCGTCATCGCGGTGGTCGTCGTCTTGCCGTTGGTGCCGGTGATCGCGAGCACCTGGGGCGCGTAGCCTTGCGCCGCCTTCAGGTCGGCCAGCGCGCGCACGAAGAGATCGAGTTCACCCTGCACCGCGATGCCGGTGTCGCGCGCTTCGTTCAGCAAGGGCGCGACGCGGGCGTCCAGCGGCGACAGCCCGGGGCTCTTCAGCACGAGCTGGATGCCGCTCAGTTGCGAAGGCAGCAGTTCGCCGCCCAGGCGCTGGACCGAGGGCCATTCGGCCGCGAGCGCTTCGGCGCCCGGCGGGTTTCCGCGCGAATCCCACACGATGGGCTTCGCGCCCTGCCGAGCGCACCAGCGCACCATCGCCAGGCCGCTGTCGCCGAGGCCCAGCACGAGGACGGGGAGGTCTTGCAGCCAGGCTCCGGCGCCGGGCCGCCCCAAGCCGGGGCCAGCCCCCTCGGGGGGTACCGAACGAAGTGAGGTTGGGGGCTCGTTCATCGCAGTTTCAGGCTCGCCAGGCCCACCAGGCACAGCAGCATCGTGACGATCCAGAAGCGCACGACGACCTGGTTCTCGGCCCAGCCCTTCTTCTCGAAGTGGTGGTGCAGCGGCGCCATCAGGAAGATGCGCCGGCCTTCGCCGAACTTCTTCTTCGTGAACTTGAACCAGCCGACCTGGATCATCACGCTCAGCGCTTCGGCGACGAACACGCCGCCCATGATCCCGAGCACGATCTCCTGGCGCGTGATGACGGCGATCGTGCCCAGCGCACCGCCCAGCGACAGCGCGCCCACGTCGCCCATGAACACCTGCGCCGGGTTGGTGTTGAACCAGAGGAAGGCCAGGCCCGCGCCGGCCATCGCCGAGCAGAACACCAGCAGCTCGCCGGCGCCCGGGATGTGCGGGAACAGCAGGTAGCGGCTGAACACCGCGTTGCCGGTGACGTAGGCGAACACGCCCAGGGCGCTGCCCACCATCACCACCGGCATGATCGCCAGGCCGTCCAGGCCGTCGGTGAAGTTCACCGCGTTGCTCGCGCCGACGATGACGAACCAGGTGAGGATGATGAAGCCGAAGACGCCGAGCGGATAGCTCACGGTCTTGAAGAAGGGCACCATCAGGTCGGCGCGCGGCGGCAGCTCGTTGGAGAAGCCGCTCGTCACCCAGCGCAGGAAGAGTTCCAGCACGCGCAGGTTGCTGGTCTCCGAGACGCTGAAGGCCAGGTACAGCGCGGCGACGACGCCGATCAGGCTCTGCCAGAAGAACTTCTCGCGCGAGCGCATGCCTTCCGGATCCTTGTAGACGACCTTGCGCCAGTCGTCGATCCAGCCGATCGCGCCGAAGCCGAAGGTCACCAGCATCACGACCCACACGAAGCGGTTGGTCCAGTCGAACCACAGCAGCGTGGAGACGGCGATGCCGATCAGCACCAGCACGCCGCCCATCGTCGGCGTGCCGCGCTTGCCCAGGTGCGCCTGCACGCCATATTCGCGGATCGGCTGGCCGATCTTCATCTCGGTCAGGCGCCGGATGACCCAGGGGCCGAAGGCCAGGCCGATCAGCAGCGAGGTCATCGCCGCGAGCACGGCGCGGAAGGTGAGGTACTGGAAGATGCGCAGGAAGCCGAGCTGGTCGGGCGCCAGCTGCATCAGCCATTGGCTCAGGCTAAGCAGCATGTCCGGCCTCCTGTTCCAGGGCCTTGACCACCTGCTCCATCCGCATGAACCGGGAACCTTTCACGAGCACCGAGGCGGCCTCGGGCCGGTCCTGCGCCAGCGCGTTCAGCAACGCGGCGACGCTGTCGAAGTGACGATCAGCGCCGGCATGCGCCATCAGCGCGCCGGCGGCCCAGAAGAACTCGATGCCCCTTGCACGCGCCGCGGCGCCCACCTCGGCGTGGAACTGCGGGCCCTGCGTGCCCACCTCGCCCATGTCGCCCAGCAGCAGCCAGCGCGGCGCGGGCAATTGCGCGAGCACGTCGATGGCGGCGAGCACCGAATCGGGGTTGGCGTTGTAGCTGTCGTCCACCAGCGTGACGGCACGGCCGGCGAGCGTGAGGCGCTTCGTCAGCGAGCGGCCCGCCACGGGGCGGAATGCCGCGAGGCCTTGTGCGATGGCCTGCAGCGGCACGCCTGCGGCCACGGCGCCTGCCGCGGCGGCGAGCGCGTTGCGCAGGTTGTGGCGGCCGGCCTGGTGCAGCGTGGTCGAGGCTTCGCCCAGCGGCGTCTTCAGCGTCAGCGCCCAGCAGCCTTCATCGCCCTGCCACGTGGCCTCGGCCGTCACGTCGGCGGCTGCGCTGTCGCTGAAGGTGAGCACACGGCGCGCGTCGGCCATCTGGCGCCACAGCGGCGTGTAGGCATCGTCGGCGGGGAAGACGGCGGTCCCACCGGCAGGCAGCGCCTCGATCACGCCGCCGTTCTCGCGCGCCACCGCTTCCACGCTGGCCATGAACTCCTGGTGCTCGCGCTGGGCGTTGTTGACCAGCGCCACCGTCGGCGCGGCCAGGCGCGCCAGCAGGGCGATCTCGCCGACATGGTTCATGCCCAGCTCGAGTACCGCGGCGCGGTGTGAAGGCCGCAGGCGCAGCAGCGTCAGCGGCACGCCGATGTGGTTGTTGAAGTTGCCTGCGGTGGCCAGCGCCGCGTCGCCGTGCGCGGCGCGCAGCATCGAGGCGAGCATCTGCGTGACCGTGGTCTTGCCATTGCTGCCGGCCACGGCGACAAGCGGCAGCACGAACTGGGCGCGCCACGCGGCAGCGAGTTGCTGCAGGCCGGCGAGCGAGTCCGCCATGCGCAGCCCGGGCTTCTCATCGGACAGGCCCTCTTCCGCCAGCGCCGCCACCGCACCAGCCGCGAAGGCCTGCGGCAGGAAGGCATGGCCGTCGAAGTTCTCACCCCGCAGGGCGACGAAGAGGTCACCGTGCTGCAGCGTGCGCGTGTCGCTGTGCACGCGCGCGAAGGCGAGGTCGCCGCGGCCGACGAGTGCCGAACCCGGCAGCAGCGCCGCGACCTGCGCGAGCGTGGCCATCGCCGTCATGCGGCCGCTCCTGCGCGCCTGGCCAGCGCGGCGCGTGCTTCGTCGAGATCGGAGAAGGGGCGCTTCACGCCGGCGATCTCCTGGTAGTCCTCGTGGCCCTTGCCGGCCAGCAGCACCACGTCGCCCGGCTGCGCGTCGCGGATCGCATGTGCGATGGCCTCGCGGCGGTCCTCGATGACGTCGATCTCGTCGTGGCCGGTGACGCCGGCCAGGATCTGCGCCAGGATGTCGTCGGGCCGCTCGTGGCGCGGGTTGTCGCTGGTGACGACGACGCGGTCGGCACCGGCCGCCGCGATGGCGCCCATCAGCGGCCGCTTGCTCGCGTCGCGGTTGCCGCCGCAGCCGAACACGCACCACAGCAGGCCGCCGCGTGCGCTGGCCAGCGGGCGCAGCGCCTGCAGCACCTGCGCGAGGGCGTCGGGCGTGTGGGCGTAGTCGACCACCACATCCAGCCCCGCGCCGGCCACGCGCTGCAGCCGCCCGGGCACCGGCGTGAGCGCGGGCACGGCGGCGGCGGCATCGGCCAGCGAGACGCCCAGCGCGCGCAGGCCACCCAGCACCACCAGCAGGTTGCTGGCGTTGAACTCGCCCACCAGCGCGCTGCGCACCTCGGCATGCGCGCCGCCCGCCTCGACCGCGGTGAAGGCCAGGCCACCCTCTTCATAGCGCAGCGCCTGCGCCGAGAGCCGTGCCGCGCGGCGCAGCGAGACGGTCCACAGCTCGAGGCCGCGGCCACTCAGTTCGCTAGCCAGCTGTGCGCCATGCTCGTCGTCGATGTTGATCACCGCCGCGCGCAGCCCGGGCCATCCGAAGAGGCGGCGCTTGGCCTCCCAGTAGGCGGCCATGCTGCCGTGGTAGTCGAGGTGGTCGCGCGTGAGATTGGTGAAGAGTGCCACGTCGATGCGCGCCGCCTCCAGCCGCTGCTCGACGATGCCGATCGACGAGGCTTCCAGCGCGCAGGCCGCGAAACCGCGCTCGACGAAGCCGCGGAAGGCCGCGTGCAGCGTCACCGCGTCGGGCGTGGTGAGGCCGGTGTGGGCGATGTCGCCGGCGCGGCCTTGCACCGGCGGCTCGCCCACGCCCAGCGTGCCGATCACGCCGCAGCGGCGGCCGAGCGCCGTGAGCGCCTGCGCCGTCCACCACGCCGTGCTGGTCTTGCCGTTGGTGCCGGTGGTGGCCACCACGTCGAGCACCGCGCTGGGCTGTGCGTAGAAGGCGTCGGCCACCGCGCCGGCCGTGGCCTTCAGCGTCGGCAGCGTCGCGATGCGCTCGTCGTCGAAGGCGAAGCCGGCGGCGCCCTCTGCCTCCACCAGGCAGGCCGCGGCGCCGGCCTGCAGCGCCTGCGGCACGTAGGCGCGGCCGTCGCTGGTGGCGCCGGGCCAGGCGACGAAGCCGTCGCCGGGCTGCAGCAGGCGGCTGTCGGTGCGCAGCTGCCCGCGCACCTGCGCGGCCAGCCAGGCGGCGGCCTCGGGCGCGGCGGTGAAGGCGGCGGTGCGGCCCACCTCAGAAGCTCTCCTGCTCGGCCGGCACCGGGCGCGCCGTGATCTGCGCCTTCACGTCGATGTCGGGCTCGACGTTCATCATGCGCAGCGTCTGCTGCACGACCTGGCTGAACACCGGCGCGGCCACGTCGCCGCCGAAGTGCAGGCCGTTGCTCGGCTCGTCGACCATCACCGCGACGATGATGCGCGGCGCGGCGATGGGCGCCATGCCGACGAACCACGAGCGGTACTTGTTGCTCGCGTAGCCCTTGCCTTCCTGCTTGTGCGCGGTGCCGCTCTTGCCGCCCACCGAGTAGCCGATGGTCTGCGCCTTCGGCCCCGTGCCGCCGGGGCCGGCGGCCATCTGCAGCATGCGGCGGATCTCCTTCACGGTGCCTGGCGACAGCACGCGCAGGCCCTGCAGCGGCGCATCTTCGGCGCCGCGCTTTTCCACCGTGATGGGGATCACGTCGCCCTCGCGCGCCAGCGGCGTGTAGGCGCGCGCCATCTGCAGCAGCGAGGCCGACAGGCCATAGCCGTAGGCCATCGTCGCCTGCTCGACCGGGCGCCAGCTCTTGTAGGGCTTCAGCCGCCCGGTGACGGCGCCGGGGAAGGCGATCTGCGGCTTCTGGCCGTAGCCGACGCTGGAGAACAGCTCCCAGAGTTCGCGCGAGGGCATGCCCATCGCCAGGCGCGCGGCGCCGATGTTGCTGGACTTCTGGATCACCTCGGCGACGCTGAGCGCCGCATGCGGGTGCGCGTCCTTCACCACCAGCGGGCCGACCACCAGGCTGCCCGGCGCGGTGTTGATGATGGTCTCGGGCTTCACGCGGCCCGTCTCCATGGCCAGCGCGGCGACCAGCGGCTTCATCGTCGAGCCGGGCTCGAACACGTCGGTCAGCGCGCGGTTGCGCAGCTGCGCGCCGGTGAGGCGGCTGCGGTCGGCCGGGTCGTAGCTCGGGTAGTTGGCCAGGGCCAGCACTTCGCCGGTCAGCGTGTCCAGCACCACCACGCTGCCGGCCTTGGCCTTGTGCTCCTTCACGGCGTCGCGCACGCGCTGGTAGGCGAAGAACTGCACCTTGCTGTCGATCGACAGCGTGATGTCGCGGCCGTTCACCGGGTCGGCCTGGTCGCCCACGTCTTCCACCACGCGGCCGAAGCGGTCGCGCACCACGGTGCGGCTGCCGGGCTGGCCCAGCAGCTGACGCTGGAACGCCAGCTCGATGCCTTCCTGGCCCTTGTCGTCGATGTTGGTGAAGCCCACCACGTGCGCGGCCGACTCGCCCTCGGGGTAGCGGCGCTTGTACTCGCGCACCTCCTGCACGCCCTTCAGGCCCAGCGCCTTCACGCGCTGCCACACGGGCTCCTCCACCATGCGCCGCAGCACCACGGCGCCGGTGTTGCCTTCGAGCTTGTCGTTCAGCTCGGCCAGCGGCATCTCCAGCGCCCTGGCCAGCTTCTCGCGCGCACCGGGCTCGGCGCCGAAGATCTTCGCGTCGACCTGCACCGAAGGCAACGCGATGCTGGTGGCCAGCACCAGGCCGTTGCGGTCGAGGATGCGGCCGCGGCTGGCCGGCAGCGGCTGGTGGTGCACGAAGCGCTTCTCGCCCTGCGCCTGGTAGAAGTCGGTGTTCCAGATCTGCAGGTGCACCGCGCGGCCCAGCAGCAGCAGGAAGGCCGCGCCCACCAGCGCGACGACGAAGCGCGAGCGCCACGGCGGCGTCTTGCTCGCCAGCAGCGGGCTGGTGGCGTAGTTGACGCTGCGCACGCTGTTCGGGCTCGAACGCGCGTTGCGGCTCATCGCGCGGCCTCCGAGGCGGGCCCGTCGGTGACGTAGGTCGTGACGGCGGGCGTCGCGGTGCGCATCGCGAGCCGCTCGCGCGCGGTGCGCTCCACGCGCAGGTGCGTGCTCTGCGCCTGCGACTCGGCGTCCAGGCGCTTGAACTCGGCGTCGAGCTGCTTGCGCTCGGCGCGCGCGGCGTCCAGCGCGGCGAAGAGCTGGCGCGCCTCGTAGCTGGTCTTCACCAGCCACAGGCAGCTGCCGAGCAGCGCGGCCACGAGCAGCAGGTTGAGCTTGCTCATCGAGCCCCCAGGTCGCCTGCGGCGCCCGCCCCCCGAGGGGGTTGGCCCGGCTTGAGGCGGCTCGGCGCCGGGCCGGCTTCGGCCTCCGTGCGCTCGGCCACGCGCATCACCGCCGAGCGCGCGCGCGGGTTGGCGGCCACTTCGGCGTCGGAAGGCTTCACGCGACCCAAAGCGCGCAGGCGCAGCGCGCGCGGCGGCGCCATCGGTGCGCGGCGATCGACCTCGTCGCGGCTCTCGCGCGCGATGAAGGTCTTCACGATCCGGTCCTCCAGCGAGTGGAAGCTGATCACGACCAGGCGCCCGTTCGGCAGCAGCAGGTCCAGCGCGGCGTTCAGCCCCTGGCGCAGCGCTTCAAGCTCGGCGTTGACATGAATCCGTAGAGCTTGAAACGTGCGCGTTGCAGGGTCCTGGCCCGGCTCGCGGGTCTTGACGGTGCGAGCCACGAGTGCGGAAAGCTCACCGGTCCGGCGGACGGGAGACCCGCTTTCGCGGCGAGCGACAAGCGCCTTTGCAATCGGAACAGCAAACCGTTCTTCGCCAAGATCACGCAGCACCTCCGCTATCTCGCGCATCTCGGCGCGTGCCAGGAAATCGGCCGCCGTCTCGCCGCGCGTGGTGTCCATGCGCATGTCCAGCGGGGCGTCGTGGCGGAAGCTGAAGCCGCGGCTGGCGTCGTCCAGCTGCGGCGAGCTCACGCCCAGGTCCAGCAGCACGCCGTGCACGCGCGTGATGCCCAGGGCCTGCAGTTCGGCCGCCATGTCGGCGAAGCTGGCGTGGCGGATCGAGAAACGCGCGTCGCCGATCGACGCCGCCTCGGCTACCGCCTGCGGATCCTTGTCGAAGCCCACGAGCCGGCCTTCGGGCGCCAGCAGCGCCAGCACCGCGCGCGAGTGCCCGCCGCGGCCGAAGGTGCCGTCCACGTAGAGGCCGCCGGGCTGCGTGACCAGGGCCTGGACGGCCTCGGGGAGCAGCACGGTGGTGTGGCGCCATGCAGGGGCCGTGTTCACCGGATGACCAGGTTCAGCAGCGGCTCGGGGCGGCCCTTGGCCACCTCCATGGCCTCGTGGGCCTCGTGCCGCGCCACATCCCACAATTCGAAGTGGGAACCGACGCCCATGAACTTGACCTTGTCCTCCAGCCCGGCCCAGGCGCGCAGCTCGGGCGGGATCAGCACGCGCGAGGCGCTGTCGATCTCCACGTCCGTCGCGCTGCCGACGAAGAAGCGGCGCCAGCCGTCGTTCTGCGTCGGCAGGGCCAGCAGGCTGGCCTCGAACTGCTCCCACACGGGCAGCGGGTACAGCGAGAGGCAGCCGTCGGGGTTCTTGGCCACGATCAGCTGGCCGTTCACGGTGGCCATGAGCACGTCGCGCCAGCGGGCGGGCACGGTGATGCGCCCCTTCCCGTCCAGCGTGAGCACCGGCCCCCCGCGAAACACCATGATCGACACCAACCCCCACTATTCGACACGAACTCCCACTCTAACCGACGAATTCGCTCGGGTCAATGCGACGCGGGCGGAAAAATCAATCAAATCAAGCACTTAGAAGCCAGACTTCAGACCGGTCGTTACATAAAAACCCGTTTCACATGAACGACTTGGCATATGGAGTGAAAGTCGTTTCTCACGAGACGAATCCCATCGTCTCCCACCGCGCGCCGGCGCGGTGCCGGTCGCCAGCCCCCGGCCTGTTGCGCCGGCTTCTCATCCGTTCGGGCGTGTCCCCTACCCCGTGACGTGCAGTGGGACCATGATTGCGAAGGGGAATTGCCCCATTCGAGTGTTCATTGCAGGGAAGGACTGACCACCATGTCTTCACATCGGCTCGCGCTCGCGGGCATCGCTCTGATCGTTCTTGCCGGTTGCGCCACCGAGTCGTCGCGCACGGTCGAGGTCGCCAGGGTTCAGGCCGCCGAGGCGCCCTACAACGGCCCGAAACTGGCCATTGCCGTCGGCAAGTTCGACAACCGGACGAGCTTCATGCGTGGCGTCTTCTCGGACGGCGTGGACCGCCTGGGAAGCCAGGCCAAGACGACGCTGGTCGCGCATCTCCAGCAATCGCAGCGCTTCGCGATCCAGGATCGCGACAACATGGCGGAGACCGGCCAGGAAGCGAAGATCCAGGGCACTTCGCAGCAGTTGAAGGGCGCCAGCTTCGTCATCACCGGCGACATCAGCGAGTTCGGACGCAAGGAGGTCGGGGACAAGCAGTTGTTCGGCATCCTCGGCCGCGGCAAGACGCAGGTCGCCTACGCCAAGATTACGCTGAACGTCATCAACAGCGTCAGCTCCGAAGTGGTGTTCTCCGCCCGGGGCGCAGGTGAATATGAACTGTCCAATCGCGAAGTGCTCGGCTTCGGCGGCACGGCCGGCTACGACGCCACGCTGAACGGCAAGGTCCTGGATCTCGCGATGCGCGAGGCCGTGAACAACCTGGTCGCCGGGCGCGACGCAGGCTCCTGGGGTTCGGAGGCGCGCAAGTGAGGTCTCGCCCCCCGATGCGAGCGCTGGCCGCAGCCGCGCTCGTGACCCTGGTCGGCTGCGCCCAGCCCCCCAAGCAGCTGTACCTGTGGGAGAACTTCACCCGCCAGCAGTACCAGTACCTGTCCCGGGAGGGCACGCCGCAGCAGGAGCAGATCCAGGCGCTCGAAGCCCATATCGAGAAGGCCCGGGCCGCCAACGCGGCCGTGCCGCCGGGGCTGCGCGCCCACCTGGGCATGCTGCAGCTCGCCGCCGGCAATGCCGGCGCGGCCCGCGACCTGTGGATGGCCGAGAAGTCGGCCTTCCCGGAGTCGGCGCCCTACATCGACTCGTTGTTGAAGCGGCTGGATGCGCAGGTCGCGCCCGCCCCCTCGCGGAATCCCAAGGAGAACCCGGCATGAGCCGCCTGTCCGTTTGTGCGCTCGCCGCCGGCGCGCTGTTCCTCGGAGGCTGCGCGACGCGGCCTCAGGGCATCGACTACACGGCCTTCAGCAGCGCCAAGCCCGCCAGCCTGCTGGTCCTGCCGCCGCTGAACGAGTCGCCCGACGTCAAGGCGACGCCGGGTGTGTGGGCGAACGCCACCCGACCTCTGGCCGAAGCCGGCTACTACGTGCTCCCGATCACGCTCGTTGACGAGACACTGCAGCAGAACGGCGTGCAGACGCCGGCCGACGCGCAAGGCCTGCCGTTCCAGAAGCTGCACGAGGTGTTCGGCGCGGATGCGGCCGTCTACATCAAGGTCTCCAGCTACGGCACGGCCTACAAGGTGGTCAACAGCGAGACGCGCGTCGAGGTCGAGGGCCGGATCATCGACCTGCGCACGGGAACCCAGCTCTGGAGCGGCAAGGCCTTCGCTTCGTCTTCCGAGCAGAGCCAGCAGAACCAGGGCGGCATCCTGGGCCTGCTCGTCGCCGCGGTGGTCAAGCAGATCATCAACACGACCTCCGACGCGTCGTACAACTTCGCCGCCACCGCGCAGTACCGGCTGCTGGGTGCGCCGCGCTACAACGGCGTGCTGCCGGGGCCGCGCTCGCCGGTCGCCGGCCAGGTGCCGGCGGCGCGTTAGCGGCCCGCGTCGCGCTTGCGCCGCAGGCCGGCGCTGCATCCAGACAGGCCGATCGCGCCGTAAGTGAGGCACTTCCAACTCACGGCGAGACGGGTCATGTTCGACAGCACGAGGGAGCCGGCCGGGGGCCGCGCGGTGGTGATGGGTGCCAGCCTGGCGGGCCTTCTGGCCGCGCGCGTGCTGAGCGAACGCTACGGCGAGGTCGTCCTGGTCGAGCGCGACCTGCTGCCCGAGGGCGCCCAGGCGCGCAAGGGCACGCCGCAGGCGGTGCACCCGCACGGGCTGCTGGCGCGCGGCCTGGAGGTGCTGGAGGAACTCTTCCCCGGCTTCACCGCGGCCATGGTGGCGCGCGGCGCCGTGGCCGGTGACATGCAGGCCGGCGCGGCCTTCTATGCCAACCGGCAACGCTTCGCCGCGGCCAGGGCCGGGCGGCCGGCGCTGGGCGCGAGCCGGCTGGCCATCGAGGCCGAGGTGCGGCAGCGCGTGCGGGCACGGGCCGGGGTGCGCTTCATCGAGGGCGCCGATGCGCTGCCGCCGCGCCTCGAAGGCGGCCGTGTCGTCGCTGCCCGGTTCGCGCTGCGCGGCGAGGGGGCATCGGACCCGGTGGCGCAGGAGCTCGCGGCCTCGCTCGTGGTCGACTGCACCGGCCGCGGCTCGCGCGCGCCACAGTGGCTGCGGGACTGGGGCTACGAGCCGCCGCCGGAAGAACAGGTCGACATCGACATCTGCTACACGAGCGCCTATTTCCGCCGCACCGGGCCCGTCGGCGACGGCGCCGGCATGGACCTGGTGGCCGAGTTCGGTGCCGTCAGCAACGCGCAGCCCTACCCCGGCGTCGTCATCGCGCAGGAGCCTTCGGCCGACGGCACGGCGCGCTGGGTGGTCGGCGTGGGCGGCTTCTGCGGTGACCACGCCGCGGCCACGCTGGCGGCGCTGCGCGAACGCGCCGCCGCCATCGGCAGCCCGCAGCTGGCGCGGATCACGCACGAGGGCGAGCTGATGGGCGACGTCATCCGCTACCGCATGCCGCACAGCCAGCGCCGCCGCTATGAGCGCTTGAAGCGCTTTCCGCAGGGCTTGCTGGCGATGGGCGACGCGATCACGAGCTTCAACCCGATCTACGGCCAGGGCATGACCGTGGCGGCCTGCGAGGCGCTGGTGCTGCGCGAGGCGCTCGCCGCGTCGGCCGACCCCGCCGGCCTCGCCGGCCGCTTCTTCCGCGGCGCCGGCCGCGTGGTCGACGTGCCCTGGACGCTGGCCGTCGGGGGCGACCTGTCGATGGACCAGGTGCCCGGCCCGCGGCCGCTGCCGGTGCGCATCGTCAATGCGTACATCGGCCGCCTGCACCGCGTCGCCCCGCACGACGCCGTGGTCAGCACCGCGTTCCAGAAGGTCGTGCACATGCTCAGCGCGCCGACCACGCTGTTCGCGCCGCACATCGTCTGGCGCGTGCTGCGGGGACCCCGGCCGCAGCGCGCGGGCGCGGCGGCGGCGGCCACCGCGACGGCGCCGGCCTCGGGCACGTCGTTCTAGCGTTCCAGCGGGCGCGGCGCCGCTGGCGTCGCGGGGCGTCAGGGCGGCGCCACAACCGCGGGAATCTCCGGGGCGCGCAGCGCCGGTCGCGTGCCGTCGCGCCTGTCGCGCCCCAGACGCTCTGCGACACGCCACGACAAGGCGCCGCGCCGCGTCGCCGCGCGTCCGTGCTGCGCGACCTTTGGGCGCAGCGCGGCCGATGATGTCTCCCTAGATTGGCGGGCTCCACCTTCGACACGGGAGTCCCCCATGCTCGCGCACAACCCCGCGCACCCGCCCCTGCGCACCGCGCTGGCCCTCGCGCTCGCCACCGCCTGGATCGCACCGGCCGCGGCGCAGCAGGCCGAACCGCAACGCATCGAGATCACCGGCAGCAACATCCGCCGCGTGCAGAGCGAGACCGCCTCGCCGGTGCAGACCGTGACGCGCGAAGACATCGCGCGCTCGGGCAAGTCCAGCGTGGCCGAGCTGCTGCAGACGCTGGCGGTCGACAACCAGGGCTCGGTGCCCACCACCTTCGGCAACGGCTTCGCTTCGGGTGCCTCGGGCATCTCGCTGCGCGGCCTGGGCGCGGCCTCCACCCTCGTGCTGCTGAACGGCCGCCGCATGGCGCCCTACGGCCTGGCCGACGACGGGCAGAAGATCTTCGCCGACCTCAACGTGATCCCGCTGGAGGCGGTGGAGCGCGTCGAGATCCTGAAGGACGGCGGCTCGGCGATCTACGGCTCCGACGCCATCGCCGGCGTCGTCAACGTGATCCTGCGGCGCGATTTCAAGGGCCTGGTCGGCAAGGCCAGCGTGGGGCAGTCGCGCTACCACGACGGCAACACCGCCGCGGCCGCGCTGACCGGCGGCTTCGGCAGCCTGGCCGACGACCACTACAACCTGCTCGTGAACCTGGAGGCCACGCGCAAGGACGCGATCTTCTACCGCGACCGCGCCGGCCGCGCCCAGGTGGGCCGCGCCGACCTGCGCGACTGGGGCTTCTCGGCGCAGCAGGCGCTGGGCGGCACCGGCGCGATCACCGGCAACAACGCCGCCGGCAGCTCGGTCGACGGCAACGTGCGCAACCCGACGACGCTGGACTACTACAGCCGCGGCAACCCCGCCGGCGTCGGCTTCACGCGGACCTTCCCGAACGCGGCCTGCAGCCACTTCACGAACCATCCGCAGGGCGACCCGGGCGGCGCCTGCCTGGTCGACGCGTCGCAGCTGTACAGCCAGGTGCAGCCCGACCAGAAGACGCTGAACCTCTTCGTGCGCGGCACGCTGGAGCTGTCGCCCACGCTGCAGCTCTTCGCCGAGGCCAATGCCTACCACGCGCGCTCCAACCCGGAGACGACGCCGTCGACCGTCAGCGCCTCGGTGGGCTTCCCCGGCGGGCCGGTCAGCAACGCCGGCATGTCGCTGGGCGCGAGCCACCCCGACAACCCGTACTTCGGCAGCGCGGCGCGGCTGCGCTACCTGTCCACCGACACCGGCCCGCGCATCAACCACGTCACCGCCGACTTCGACCGCCTCGTGCTGGGCGTGAAGGCCAGCGCCGCCGGCTGGGACTTCGACAGCGGCCTGCTGCACTCGCAGACGCGCAACGAGAGCCGGCGCAGCGGCTACCTGCAGCGCGACGTGGCCTTCGCGCTGCTGAACCCGACGCCGGCCAACGTGGCCGCCGCCACCGCCGGCAGCCCGGCCTACGCGGCGCTGCCGGCCGGCAGCCTGTGGCGCATCGCCGAGAACGCGGGGCTCAATTCCGCGGCGCTGTACGCCGCGCTGTCGCCGGAGATCAGCGCGGCCGCCAGGTCCAAGACGACGCAGCTCGACCTGCGCGCCTCGCGCGACCTCGTCGACCTCGAAGGCGGCGCGCTGGCGCTGGCGATCGGCGCCGAGCTGCGGCGCGAGTCGATCCGGCTCGACCCGATGACGGGCACCGAGCGCGGCAACATCATCGGCCTGGGCTACTCGGCCTACGACGGCGCGCGCACGCTGCGCGCGGCCTACGCCGAGCTGCTGGCCCCGATCACGAAGACGCTCGAGGCCAACGCCGCGCTGCGCGTGGACCACTACTCCGATGTCGGCAACTCCAGCACGCCCAAGTTCGGCCTGAAGTGGACGCCGATGAAGCAGCTGGCGCTGCGCGCGACCTACGCCCGCGGCTTCCGCGCGCCCAGCCCGGCCGAGAACGGCCGCGGCGGCCTGGCGGCCTTCGCCACCGCCGAGGACCCGCTGCGCTGCAACCTGGGCGTGGCGGCGGCCTGCGACCCGGCGAACGTGGCCGTGATCACCTCGCCCAACCCGGACCTGAAGCCCGAGAAGGCGACCTCGACCACCGTTGGCCTCGTGTTCGACCCCGCGCCCGGCACGAGCATCGCGTTCGACCTCTGGCGCGTCTCGCGCAAGGACGAGATCAACCAGGACACCACCGACTCGGCCATCGCCGCCGGCCACGTGGCGCGCGACCCCGGCGGCGCGACGACGATCCCCGGCGACCCCGGCCCGCTGGTCGCGGTGCTGGCCAGCTATGTGAACTCGGCCAGGTCGACGGTGACCGGCTTCGACCTCGACGCGCGCCAGCTGATCCCGCTGGGCAGCGCCGGCAAGCTGACGCTGGACCTGAAGTGGACGCACATGACGAGCTTCAAGCGCACCGAGCGCGACGGCACCAGCGTCGACTACGCCGGCACGCACGGCAACTGCGACGCCACCAACTGCGTGGGCACGCCGGCCGACCGCGCCAACGTCGGCGCGAGCTGGGAGATCGGCGACTGGCGCATCGCCGGGCTCGTCAACTACAGGGCCGCGCTGAAGAACAAGCTCGACAAGGACAAGCCGACCTGCGCCTCGACCTTCGCCGACGGCAGCGACGCACCGGCGGGCTGCAAGATCGCGTCGTTCAGCACCTTCGACCTCACGGCGCGCTGGAAGGCCAGCGCGAACCTGGAGCTCTTCGGCAGCGTGCAGAACCTGTTCGACCGCAAGCCGCCGCTGGACCCGCTGACCTACGGCGCCATCAGCTACAACCCGCTGGACTTCAGCGGCGCCATCGGCCGCTTCTTCAACATCGGCGCGCGCTACCGCTTCTTCTAGCAGCCATTTCGGGGCACGGGTTCGAGCCAATTGGCCGGCAAGCGGCGGGCTGGCCAGAATGGCCGCGTGGACAGCACCGCCGTCGAGCGCTTCGTGGACTCGCAGCGCGCCGCCGCAGGCGACGGCGCGCTGTGTGGCCTGTATGGCCTTTTCGTCGAAGCCATCCGCAGCGGCACCCTGCCGCCGGGTGCGCGGCTGCCCTCGTCGCGCCAGCTGGCGGCCACCTGGGCGCTGCCGCGTGGCGCGGTCGACGAGGCGATGTCGCGGCTGCAGGCCGACGGGCTCGTCGAGCGGCGCGTGGGCAGCGGCAGCTTCGTCACCGACCGGCTGCGGCCTCTCGCTTCGGCTTCGCCGTCGGAGGCCTCCCGGTATGCCGACGCCGCGACGCAGGCCCTGCTCGCGCGCCTGACGGCCTCGACGGCCGAGGCCGGCATGTTCGCCACGCCGCGGCCCGGCGCGCTGCGGCTGCGCCCCGGCGCGCCGGACACATCGCTCTTCCCGCTCGAAGCCTGGCGCCGCGCGCTGGCGCAGGCGCTGTCCGAGGAGCGCCGTGCAGTGCTCAGCTACGGCATGCCGGGCGGCGTGGCCGAGCTGCGCGAGGCGATCGCGCGCTATCTCTCGCTGACGCGCGGCCTGCGCTGCCGGCCCGAGCAGGTGCTGGTGGTCGGCAGCCCGCGCCAGGGCATCGAGCTGATCGCGCGCACGCTGCTGGCGCCGGGCGAGAACGTCTGCGTGGAAGACCCGGGCCCGCTGTCGATGACGCGCCGCTTCAGCCTTGCGCACATGCGCGTGACCGGCGTCGCGCCCGACGCCGAGGGCCTGGACGTGGCCGCCGCGCGGCGCCTCGCACCCGATGCCGCGGCCGTGGTGCTGCAGCCGATGAACGCCTGGCCCGGCGGCGCGCGGCTGTCGGCGCCACGCCGCGAGCAGTTGCTGCGCTGGAGCGCCGAGCGCGGCTGCTGGCTGGTGGAGCTCGACTCGCTGGGCGAGATCGTGCACGAGGGCGCGGCGCCGCCGGCGCTGTTCGCCGAGGACCCGCATGGCCGCACGATCTTCATCGGCACCTTCGTCGCGCTGATGTTCCCGGCGCTGCGCATCGCCTACCTCGTGCTGCCCGAGCCGCTGGTGGAGGCCTTCGTGACCCTGCGCGGGCTGCTGGGCGAGCACAGCCCGGTGGCGACGCAGGCCGCGCTGGCGCACTTCATCGACGAAGGTCATCTCGCGGCCCACGTGCGCGCGATGCGGCGCCTGTACCGCGCGCGGCGCGATGCGCTGGTGCACGCCGCGCACACGCAGCTGCCGCCCGGGGCCAGGCTGGGGCCGGTGGAAGGCGGCATCCATGCCTGCCTGCACGTCGATGCACGCTGGCCCGACCGCGCGCTGGCCGACAGGCTTCAGCAGCGCGGCATCGCCGCGCAGCCGCTGTCGCGCCATGCCTGGGAGCCGCGCGGCTGGAACGGCCTGCTGATCGGATTCGGTGCCGACGACGAAGCCGTGATCAGCGCCTCGGTGGGCGAGATCGGCGCCATCCTGCGCGGCCTCTGAGGCCATCGCGGCCCGTCGCGGCGCGGCGCGCTTCGGCGCGTGAATCCGGGGCTTCGTCGTCTGCGCGCCCGCAGCGCGAACCGGGCCCCGACACTGTGGGCGTGTCAACGGAGACCAGCGCGTGAAGTCGGCGGCCGGCGTCTTCATTCCACCCGTGATCGATGCGGCCAGCGCCGGGCTGCCGCAGTGGGCGCGCATCGCGCAGGCGGTGCGCCATGCGGCCGCCAGCGGCGCGGTGCGGCACGGCCAGCGCCTGCCTTCGGCGCGCCAGCTGGCGCAGGACTGGCAGGTCTCGCGCGGCGCGGTCGACACGGCCTTCGACGAACTCGAACTCGAAGGCCTGGTGGAGCGCCGCGTCGGCGACGGCACCTACCTGCGCGAGGGCTCGGCGCGGCCGGCCTGCTTCGTGCCGCCGCGCGAGGCGGCGCCGGCGGCACAGCGCATCGTCGCGCGCAGCCGGCTGCACCAGGCGCCCGACGCGCAGCGCGATTCGGCGCGCCGGCCGCTGGCCGTGCCGCCTTTCCATCCGCGCCGCATCGACCTGGCCGCCTTCCCGCTGGCCACCTGGCGCCAGCTCGTGCTCGAAGCGCATGCCGCGCCGCGGCGCGCACTGCTGGACGGCGCGCCCTGCGGCGGCCTGCCGGCGCTGCGCGCGGCCATTGCGCGCCACCTCGCGGTGCAGCGCGGCGTGCGCGTCGCGCCGGAACAGGTGCTCGTGACCGGCGGGCCGGGCGAGGGACTTCAGCTCATCGGCCGGCTGCTGCTGGCGCCCGGCGAGCTGATCTGGGCCGAGAACCCGAGCCACGCTTCGCTGCCCTGGCTGATGAGCTCGATGGGCCTGCAGGTGCGCGGCGTGCCGCTGGATGGCGAGGGCCTCGACCTGCAGGCCGCGCTGCGGCGCGCACCCGGCGCGCGGCTGTGCTACCTGCATCCGCTGACGCAGTACCCGCTGGGCCTGCGCACCAGCCACGCGCGCGGCCAGGCGCTGCTGGACTGGGCGCGCGAACAGGCGGCCTGGATCGTCGAAGGCCACATGAACGACGAGCTCGTCGCGCCCGAGCGCCAGCCGCCGGCGCTCTTCACGCGCGACCGCGCCGGCCGCACGCTGATGCTGGGCACCTTCGAGGGCGTGGCCTTCCCGTCGCTGCGCATCGGCTACGTGGTGTTGCCGGCGCCGCTGGCCGAGGCCTTCGTCGGCGCGGCCCAGGTCTACGGCGAACACGTGCCGGCGCCGATGCAGTGGGCGATGGCGCAGTTCATCGACCGCGGCCACCTGAGCGAGCACCTGCAGCGCCAGCGCGGGCACATCGCCACGCTGCGCAAGACGGTGCGCCAGGTGCTGCTGCCGGCGCTGCCGCCGGCGGTGCGCGCCGGGCCGATGGAGACCGGGCTGCACGTCTGCCTGCACCTGCCCGACGAAGTGAAGGACACGGTGGTGGCCGCGAAGCTGCGCGCGCAGCGCGTGTTCGTGGAATGCCTGTCGATGCTGGCCTGGGAGCCCGAAGGCCTCAACGGCATCGTCGTGGGCTACGGCGGCCTGGCCGACGAGGTGTTGCGCGCGGGGCTGCAGGCGATTGCACGCACGCTGGCCGAGGAGCTCGGCGGACTCGCCAGCCGAGCTCGTTGATCGGGCCTACCAGCTGGGCTTCGGGATCGGGCTTACCAGCCCGAGGGACTGAACAGGTAGCCGCGGTTGCGCACCGTGCGCAGGCGCTGCGCCGCGCCCTCGCCGAGCTTGGCGCGGATGCGGTAGACGCGGTTGTCGATGGAGCGGTCCATCGGATGGTCGTCCAGCCCGCGCACGCTGCGCAGCAGCTCGCGCCGCGGCACGGTCTGCCCGGCGCGGCTGGCCAGGATCCACAGCACCTCGAACTCGCCTTCGGTCAGCGGCAGCACGCGGCCTTCGAGCCGTGCCTGGCGTTCGAGCTGGCGCAGCTCCAGGCTGCCGAAGCGCAGCTCGCGCGGCGGCTCGGGCTCGGCGCGCGGCCCGGCACGGCGCCACAGCGCACGCAGCCGCGCGGCGGTCACGGGTGCGGACAGCGCGCTGTCGACCGCATCGTCGGCGCCGAGTTCCAGGCCCAGCACCTGATCCAGGTCGCGCAGCTCGCGCACCGCCAGCATCAGCGGCGTGGCCGGCGCCTGCGCACGCAGCGCACGCAGGCGGCCCAGCTGCTCGGCCAGGCAGCCGGAGACGTGCAGCACCAGCGCATCGGCCACCGCGGGCAGGCGTTCGTCGATGCGCTGCAGGTGCGTCGGCAGGCCTTCGGAGGCGAGTGCCCGCGCGAAGGCTTCGCCGGCGCCGAGCTCGTCGCTCAGCACACCCACCAGATGCGACGCGGCCGACAGCCGCACGCCCGACCCCAGCATTGTCGACAACAGCATGGGCGGCATCGTCGGCTGCCGTCGCCGCTGCGGCAAGGGCCATTAACGCGCCGTGCATGCGGCCACTTGGCCCAGGCCGCGCAGGGCCTCGCGTGGCGCCGGCATACTCGCCGGCCGATGAGCTTCGACGACCCGCTGTACCGCCTGCGCCATGCCATTGCCGGCGTGCTGATCGCGCTGCTGCTGGCGCTGCCGGTGGCGGCGATGGCCGGAAGCTGGATCGGCGACCTGATGGGCGGCGGCTACGGCCTGCGCGCAGGCCTGTATGGCGGGCTGCTGCTGTACGTGGTGGCCGGCGCGGCGGTGCTGTTCACGAAGGTCGCGCAGCACGAGACGCAGCCGCTGGCCGCGCGCCGCGTGCTGCTGTGGTTCGCCAGCCTCTGGCTGTGGCCGGCGCTGCTGCTGCCGCGGCGGCGGGCCTAGGCCAGGCGGAAGGCCGCGACCGACTGCACCAGGCCCTGCGCCTGCTGCTTGAGGCTTTCCGCGGCCGCGGCGCCTTCTTCCACCAGCGCGGCGTTCTGCTGCGTGGCCTGGTCCATCTCGCTGACCGACTGGCCCACCTGCTGAACGCCGGTGCTCTGCTCGGTGCTCGCGGCGCTGATCTCGCCGACGATGTCGGAGACGCGCTGGATCGCGCCGACGATCTCGCTCATCGTCTGGCCGGCCTGGTCGACGAGGCCGGTGCCGGCCTCGACCTGTTCGACGCTGCGGCTGATCAGCGTGCGGATCTCGCGCGCCGCCTCGGCGCAGCGCTGCGCGAGGCTGCGCACCTCGCCGGCCACGACCGCGAAGCCGCGGCCCTGCTCGCCGGCGCGCGCGGCCTCCACGGCCGCATTGAGCGCGAGGATGTTGGTCTGGAACGCGATGCCGTCGATCGTGGCGATGATGTCGGCGATGCGGCCCGAGCTCTGCTGGATCTCGCGCATCGTCGCGACGACGCGGCCGACGACTTCGCCGCCGCGCGCCGCCACGCCCGAGGCGCCCTGCGCCAGCTGGTTGGCCTGGCGCGCGCTGTCGGCGTTGTGGCGCACCGTGGTGCCCAACTCCTCCATGGTCGCGGCGGTCTGCTGCAGCGCGCTGGCCTGGCGCTCGGTGCGGCCGGAGAGATCCTGGTTGCCCTGCGCGATCTGCGCGCTGGCGGTCGCCACGCCTTCGCTGTTGCGGCGCACATCCGAGACCACGTCCACGAGCGCGGTCTGCATGCGCTGCAGCGCGCGCAGCAGCTGGCCGGTCTCGTCGTGCGTGCGCACCTCGATCGAGCCGCTGAGGTCGCCGCCGGCCACGCGGTCGGCCACCTGCAGCGCCTGGTGCAGCGGCGCGCTGATCGAGCGCGACAGCCACACGCCGGCCGCCACCGCCGCCAGCAGCGCAACGACCACCGCCGCGAGCAGTGCGGTGCGCGCGCTGGAGAACGCCTGCTCCGAAGCCTTGCTCGCCTCGTCGGCGCCGGCGCTGTTGAGTTCGGCCAGCTTGTCCAGCGTCGTGCTCACGAGCTCGTAGTCCTTCCCGCCCTGGCCTTCGAGCAGCGTGCGCGCTTCGTCGGCGTGGCCCTGGCGCGAGAGCGCGAGCAGCTTCTCGTGCATCGCGAGGTAGGCCTTCCAGCCGGCGGCGAAGGTGTCGTAGAGGCGCTGTTCCTCGGGGCTGCTGACCAGCTTGACGTAGACGTCGTGGTCGTGCGCGAACTCCTTGAGCACCGTGGCCATCGACTTCTCCGCCGCGTCCCGGCCCTGCGATTCGCTGGCCAGCACATGGCTGAACTGCGCGATGCGGAAGTCCGACAGCCCCGTGTTCATCTGGTTCACGTGCTCGACGCTGGGCAGCCAGTTCTGCGTGATCTCGCGCGTCGCGTCGCGCATGGCGCTCATCTGCCACAGCGCGGTGGCCGCCACCAGCAGTGTCAGCGCGACGACGAGGCCCAGCACGGCCGCGAGCCGGCTGGCGATCTTCCAGTTCTGCATATCGGAATCCCTGTGCGGGCACGGCGGCCCGTTGGCATTGACGTTCCGGCGCAGGACAGCCGCCGAGGCGAAGGCGTTGGCGTTGGCTTCAGTTGCTCTGCATGATCCGCCGGCCCGAGGCCTGCTGGATCGGGCGTGCGTTCATCGGGTAGATGCGGGCGAAGATGTCGATCTGCTCGGCCGTCATCGTCACCGGCTGGCGCATCACGATCCACAGCACGCCCTCGCTGCACGGCGGCGTGGTCAGCGAGCCCATGTAGGTGAAGTAGCGGCGGTCGGCCGGCAGCAGGTCCACGAGTTCCAGCGGCGTGCGCGCCGGGTTCTCCTCGTTGCGCTCCAGCGGCAGGTTGTTCCACACCTTCTGCAGCGCCGGATGCGGCGGGCCCTTGTCGAACAGCAGGCCCACGACGGCCAGCTTGCCCTGCTCGTCCTTGTGCACGAGGTGCAGCGACATCTCGAACTGGCGCCCGTCGATGCGCTCCTCCGAGGGCCGGTGGAAGTGGAACTGCACGAGCTCGTAGCGCTTGCCGCCGATCTCGATCGCGTTGCCCGGCGCCACGTTGACCTGCACCGTGTGGCCGTTGTCGACGACGGCGAAGCGGCTGGCCTGGTAGTCGAAGCGCACGGGGTCGAGGTCGACCGACAGGCCGCCGCGGATGTCGATCGGGCTCTGGCGCTGGCCGGTGCTGCACAGCGAGAACTCGGGCTTCAGGCCGCCCCAGGAGGCCGGGCCGGCGGGGCCGGCGTAGTCCCAGTGCGCGGCGCCGCCATGGCCATCGGCCGCGGGCTTCGCGCCCGGCTTGCCGGCCGCCTTGGCCGGGGCGGCGGCGCCATGGCCGCCGGCCGGCGAATGCAGCGCCACCGGCTTGGCGGCGGGCTCGGCGACGGCCGACCGCGCCGCGACGCGCAAGTCGTAGGGGCCGCTGGTGGGCGTGTGCTTGCTGGCCGACAGGCGCTCGGCCAGGCGCTGGCGCAGGTGCTCGATCGGGTCCGGCGCGGCCTGTGCCGCCGGTGCCGCAGCGGGCGCGGTGCCCTTGGGGGCTTCAGCCTTCGCGGCCGGTGCCTCGGCCTTGGCGGCGGGTGCCTTGGCGGCGGCCGGCGCGTGGTCGTGGTCGCCGGCAGCCCAGGCGGCAGGCACAAGGGCGCCGGCGAGCAGGCAGGCCAGCAGGCGGGCGCGCGGAAGATGGGTGCGGACGGGTCTCATCGCGATCAGGCTCCTCGTGGCCGTATCGGCCCCGCGCGGCTCTGACTTGAGCCCGGCCGAAGCCGCGCCTACGACCTCCGTCTGTAGGGAATTCCTGACACCGCGCATGGACAAAACGGGCGCCGCAAGCAGCGATTGGTACGGTCAAGTACCGTACACGAATGCGTCCCCGCCCCGGCCCCGCCTGTGCACTCACCGCCCGCTGCCGCACCGAGCGCGGCGCCGAGCGCCTGCGCCGGCTGCGCAGCACGGCGGCCGAACTCTTCCTGCGCTGCGGCTACGAGGGCGTCTCGGTGGACATGCTGATCGACGCCGTCGGCGGCTCGCGGCGCAACGTCTACGGCCACTTCGGCAGCAAGGAAGGCCTGTTCGTCGACGCGGTGCGCAGCATCGGCGAGGAGATCACGCAGCCGCTGCAGGCGCTGTCGCTCGAAGGCCTGGGCCCGCGCGAAGGGCTGCAGACCTATGCGAAGGCGCTGCTCGAGCTGCTGCTGCAGCCGCGCGTGCTGGCGATGCACCGGCTGATGGTGGCCGAAGGCAGCCGCTTCCCCGATCTCGCGCGCTCGATGTGCGAGGCCTCGCGCGGCAGCGAGGTCGCGCGGCTGGCGCGCTGGATGGCCGCGCACCAGCAGCGCGGCGCGCTGTGCGACAAGGTCGATCCGCTCGAGCTGGCCAGCCACTTCGTCGACCTCATCGCCTGCGGCCCGCAGCTGTACGCGCTGACCGGCCAGCTGCCGCAGGACTGGCAGAGCGCCGGTGCCGAGCGCCACGTGCGGACCTCGGTCGACCTGTTCCTGCACGGGGCACTCGCCCCACCGCCGCCCGACTAGGCGCGTGGCGCTGTCGAAACCGGCGCCGTTCGACCGTCTAGTAACGCATCCCGATCTTCCAACCGACGCGCGTCTCACGAGGCCGCGCGCAGCGAGAGCTTTACCCATGCAAAACAGTCCTGAGGCCCACCGGCCTCTACCCCGACTTTCCGTCCTGGCCACGCTGCTCGTCGCAGCCGTCTCCACGCCGGTGCTCGTCGCCTGCGGTGGCGCGGCCGAAGCGCAGGGCGGCCCGCCACAGGCCGCGCCGGTGAGCGTGGCGCCCGCGGTCGAACGCACGATCAGCGACACCGAGGAATTCAGCGGCCGCCTGGAAGCCAGCGAATTCGTCGAGCTGCGCCCGCGCATCGGCGGCGTCATCGAGCAGGTGCACTTCACGGACGGTGCGCTGGTCTCGAAGGGCCAGCCACTGTTCACGATCGACCCGAAGCCCTTCGCCGCCGAGGTGGCACGCGCCGAGTCGCAACTCGCCGCCGCGAAGGCGCGGGCAGAACTCGCCGGCAGCGAACTGGCCCGGGCGCAGAAGCTGCTGGACGCCAAGGCCGTCTCGCGCCAGGAGTTCGACCAGCTCACCGCCGGCTCGCGCACCAGCGACGCCGACATCAAGGCCGCCGAGGCCGCGCTGCAGGTCGCGCGCCTGAACCTGGGCTACACCAGCGTGCGCGCGCCGATCGCCGGCCGCATCTCGCGCGCCAACGTCACCGCGGGCAACCTGGTCAACGAGCAGGTGGTGCTCACCAGCATCGCCGGCGTCGCCAAGGTCTACGCCTACTTCGACGGCAGCGAGGCCACCTTCCTGCGCCTGAAGAGTTCGGGCGAGAAGGCGCCCGTGGTGCGCATGGGCCTGGCCACCGACGCCGGCCTGCCGCATGCCGGCAAGCTGGACTTCACCGACAACCGCCTGAACCCGCAGACCGGCGCGATCCGCCTGCGCGCCAGCTTCGACAACGCCAAGGGCCAGTTCACGCCGGGCCTGGCGGCGCGCATCGCGATGCCCACCACCGCCGCCTACAAGACGGTGATGGTGCCCGACCGCGCGATCGGCACCGACCAGTCGCACAAGTTCGTCGTCGTCGTCGGCGCCGACGGCAAGCCGCAGTTCCGCGGCGTGCAGCTGGGCGCGCTGGTCGAAGGCATGCGGGCGGTGAACGGCCAGGTCAAGCCGGGCGAGAACGTCGTCGTCGACGGGCTGCAACGCATCATCCCCAACGTGCCGGTGGCGCCGCAGGTGCTGAAGGTCGACGACAAGGGCATGCCGGTCTTCCCGTCGCCCGCTGAAGCGAAGAAGGGCTGAGGCCGGCACCATGGACATCTCCCGCTTCTTCATCGACCGGCCGCGCTTCGCGGCCGTGCTGTCGATCCTGATCTTCCTGCTCGGCGTGCTGGCGATCTTCCGGCTGCCGGTCTCGGAGTACCCCGAGGTCGCGCCGCCGCAGGTGGTGGTGCGCGCGCAGTTCCCCGGCGCCAACCCGCGCGTGATCGCCGAGACGGTGGCCACGCCGCTGGAAGAGCAGATCAACGGCATCGAGAACCTGCTGTACTTCGAGTCGCAGGGCACGGCCGACGGCGGCATGACGCTGACCGTCACCTTCAAGATCGGCACCGACCCCGAGGCCGCCGAGACCGCGGTGCAGAACCGCATCAACCGCGCGCTGCCACGGCTGCCCGACATCGTGCGCCAGATCGGCGTGACGACCGAGAAGAGCAGCCCGAACCTGACGATGGTGGTGCACCTCGTCAGCCCGGACAACAGCCGCGACGCGCTGTACCTGCGCAACTACGGCCAGCTCAACGTGCGCGACGAGCTGCTGCGCATCCCCGGCATGGGCTCGGTGCTGATGTTCGGCGCCGGCGACTACGCGATGCGCGTCTGGCTCGACCCCACCAAGCTCGCCGCGCGCGGCCTCACCACCTCCGACGTGACGGCCGCGATCCGCGAGCAGAACGCGCAGGTGGCCGCCGGCACCGTGGGCGCGCCGCCGGTGCCCAAGGGCGTGGAGTTCCAGCTCTCGGTGAACACGCAGGGCCGGCTGACCACCGAACAGGAGTTCGCCGACATCATCGTGCGCGCCGACACCGCCACCGGCGGGCTGATCCGCATCCGCGACATCGGCCGCGTCGAGCTGTCGGCCAACAGCTACGCGCTGCGCAGCCTGCTGAACAACAAGGAAGCCGCGGCCATCGCGATCTTCCAGGCCCCGGGCAGCAACGCGCTGGCGCTGTCGGACGACGTGCGCAAGGCGATGGCGCGGCTGCAGGCGGACTTCCCGCCGGGCATGGACTACAGCATCGTCTACGACCCCACGCGCTTCGTGAAGACCTCGATCGAGAAGGTCGTCACCACGCTGCTGGAGGCCGTGGCGCTGGTGGTGCTGGTGGTGATCCTGTTCCTGCAGACCTGGCGCGCGTCGATCATCCCGCTGCTGGCGGTGCCGGTGTCCATCGTCGGCACCTTCGCCTTCCTGCTGCTGCTGGGCTACTCGATCAACACGCTGACGCTGTTCGGCCTGGTGCTGGCGATCGGCATCGTGGTCGACGACGCGATCGTCGTGGTGGAGAACGTCGAGCGCAACATCGAGGCCGGGCTGATGCCCTACGACGCCACGGTGAAGGCGATGCGCGAGGTCTCCGGGCCCATCGTCGCCATCGCGCTGGTGCTGGCCGCGGTGTTCATCCCGCTGGCCTTCGTGCCGGGCCTGTCGGGCCAGTTCTACAAGCAGTTCGCGGTGACCATCGCGATCAGCACGGTGATCTCGGCCTTCAACTCGCTGACGCTGTCACCGGCCCTGTGCGCGATCCTGCTGCACCGCTACGACGCGCCGATGGACCGCTTCACCAAGCTGCTGAACGCCGTCGCCGGCCCCTTCTTCCGCGCCTTCAACCGCGCCTTCGGCGCCGCGGGCAACCGCTACGGGCACACGGTGGGCGGGATCGTGCGGCGCAAGTCGGTCTCACTGGTGATCTACGCGGTGCTGCTGGGCGCCGGCGCGCTGCTGTTCCGCGCCGTGCCGGCCGGCTTCGTGCCGGCGCCGGACAAGCAGTACCTGATCGGCATCGCGCAGCTGCCCGCGGGCGCGTCGATCGAGCGCACCGACGCCGTGATCCGCCAGATGAGCGAGATCGCGCTGAAGGTGCCGGGCATCGTCGACTCGGTGGCCTTCCCCGGCCTGTCGATCGCGGGCTTTTCGGCCGCGCCGAACGAAGGCATCGTGTTCTTCGGCCTGTCGGACTTCGACCAGCGCAAGTCGCCCGAACTCAGCAAGGGCGCGATCCTGGGCCGCGTGAACGGCGCGATCCAGCAGATCCAGGGCGCGCGCATGTTCGTCGTACCGCCGCCCGCGGTCGACGGCATGGGCGCGGCCGGCGGCTTCAAGCTGCAGGTGCAGGACCGCAACGGCCTGGGCGAGCAGGCGCTCTTCGGCGCCGTGTGGGGCACGCTGGGGCAGGTCTACGGCAACCCGAAGAGTTCCATCGGCACGCCGTTCTCGACCTACGACATCAACGTGCCGCAGCTCTACGCCGACATCGACCGCACGCGCGCCAAGCAGATGGGCGTGCGCCTGTCGGACGTGTACGACACGATGCAGGTCAACCTGGGCTCGCTCTACGTCAACGACTTCACGCGCTTCGGCAAGACCTACCAGGTCGTCGTGCAGGCCGATGCGCCCTTCCGCGCCGATGCCACCGCGATCACCGCGCTGAAGACGCGCAACGCCGCCGGCGAGATGGTGCCGCTGGGTTCGCTGATGAAGGTGGAGCCCACCTTCGGCCCGACGCGCGTGACGCGCTACAACGGCTACCCCTCGGCCGACCTGAACGGCGCGCCGGCCTTCGGCTTCTCCTCGGGCCAGGCCGAGGCCGAGATCGAGCAGCTGCTCAAGCGCTCGCTGCCGCGCGGCATCGGCTACGAGTGGACCGACCTCAGCTACCAGGACCGGCTCACGCGCGACTTCACCGTGCCCGGCACGCAGATGAAGCTGCCGACGCTGGCCGCGGTGCTGGCGATCTCGGTGCTGCTGGTGATCCTCGTGCTCGCCGCGCAGTACGAGAGCTGGACGCTGCCGCTCGTGATCGTGCTGATCGTGCCGATGGGCATCACCTCGGCCCTCTTCGGCGTGTGGCTGTCGCGGCTGCCGCCCTTCATGCAGCCGGGTGATCTGAACATCTTCACGCAGGTGGCGCTGGTGGTGCTGGTGGGGCTGGCGTGCAAGAACGCGATCCTGATCGTGGAGTTCGCCAAGGAACTGGAAGAGGACCATGGCGAGTCGCTGTTCGAGGCCATCGTGCACGCCTGCCGCATGCGGCTGCGGCCGATCCTGATGACGTCCATCGCCTTCTGCGCGGGCGTCGTGCCGCTGATCCTGGGCTCGGGCGCCGGTAGCGAGATGCGCCGCGCGATGGGCATCGCGGTGTTCAGCGGCATGCTGGGCGTGACGCTGTTCGGCATCTTCATGACGCCGGTGTTCTACGCGCTGCTGCGCGCACGCCGCAGCCGCAAGCTGGCTGCGGTGGTGCCGCCGATGGCGCCGCAACTGCAAGGAGATCCGCGATGAACCGCGTGATGATGAAGCTGCTGCCGCTGGCCGCGGCGGCGCTGGCGGCCTGCACGACGGTCGGGCCCGACTACAGGAAGCCCGCCGTCGCGCTCGATGCAGGCTTCGTCGCCGCCGGTGCGGCGAAGACCAACAGCGCGGCACCTTCGGCCGAGATCGCCAGCTTCTGGCGTGGCTTCGGCGATGCGAAGCTCACGGCGCTGGTGGAGCGGGCCATCGCCGCCAACGGCGACGTGAAGATCGCGCAGGCGCGGCTGACCGAAGCGCGCGCCGCGTTCGACGAGAGCGAGGCCGCGCAGCGCCCGGGCCTGGGCATCGACACGAGCGCGAACCGCGCGGTGCGGCCGATCACGCAGCAGCCGGGCGCGTCCCGCAGCGCGCGCACCGGCAACACCTATGACGCGAGCTTCGTCGCGAGCTGGGAGCTGGATCTCTTCGGCCGCCTGCGCCGCGCCAGCGAGGCCGCGGGCGCGCAGGTGGACGCCGCCAGCGCCGGCCTGGGCGCCGCGCACACCGCGGTGGCCGCCGAGGTGGCGCGCAACTACCTGGAGCTGCGCGCGCTGCAGCAGCGCCAGCAGGTGACCGAGGCGAGCCTGGCGAACCAGCGCGACGCGCTGCGCATCGTGCAAAGCCGCGTCGACAACGGCCGCGGCACGCAGATCGACTTCGCGCGCGCGTCGGCGCTCGTGGCCGCGACCGAGGCCGCGCTGCCGGCGCTGCAGACCACGGCCGAACGCACGGTGTTCCGCCTCGCGACGCTCACGGCGCAGGCGCCGCGCGCGCTGCTGGCTGAGCTGGGCACGGCCGCGCCGATGCCCTCGCTGCCCGCCACCGATCTCGCGACGCTGCCGCTGGGAACACCCGAGCAGTGGCTGCAGCGCCGGCCCGACATCGCGGTGGCCGAGCGCCAGCTGGCCGCGGCCACCGCGGGCATCGGCATTGCGCGATCGGAGCTGTACCCACGCCTGTCGCTGTCGGGCCTGCTGGGCCTGAACGCGGCCACGGTCGGCAACCTCGGCAAGGCCGAGTCGGCGCGCTACTCGCTCGGCGCCGGCCTCACCTGGACGCCCTTCGACCTCGGCAGCATCCGCTCGCGCATCCGCGCCAGCGAAGCGCGCGCGCAGCAGAGCCTGGCGGTCTTCGAGCAGACGGTCGCTCAGGCGCTGGAGGAAACCGAAGGCGCCTTCAGCAGCTTCACGCGCAACGCCGAGCGCGCCGCCAAGCTGCAGACCGCCGCCGGCCACGCCGACGAGGCCGCGCGCCTGGCGCGGCTGCGCTACGAAGCCGGCGTGACCGACTTCCTGGCCGTGCTCGACGCCGAACGCGAAGCCCTGGCCGACCGCGACCAGCTCGTGCAGGCGCAGGCCGGCACGGCGACGGCGCTGGTGGCGGTGTACCGCGCTTTGGGCGGCGGCTGGGCGGCGTCGGTGGCAGTGGCCGCGCGCTGAGGCATCGGGACCGCGATCAGAGCTCGCGTGCTACGTCAAACGCCGCGCCGGACGGCGTGCGAGCACGAGCACCGCCAGCATCAGCCCGCCCGACCAGGCCCAGCCGCCGAAGGCACCACCGCCGCCGGTGTAGCCCGGCTTGTTCTCGACGCGGATCGCGCGGTCGGTCTTCGCGCGCTCGCGGAAGGCGTCGAGTTCGGTCTGCAGCCGCGGGACGAGGTCGTCGACGGCCTTTGCGTAGCCCTCGCTGCGCGCCTCGCGCGCGCGCTCGCTGAAGCCCACCATCGTCGCGCTGCCCTTCACACGGCTCGTGCCGGGTGCGCGGAACAGCAGCTTGCGGCTGGCGACGTCGAAGACGGAGGCGTCCAGCATCGTCTGCACGTCGTAGTGGTCGCCGTGGATCACGTAGGCGCCGACGATCGTCCAGTACAGCAGCGACAGCGAACTGGCGTCGGCGAACTGCACCTGGTCGTAGGACAGCAGCGCGACCACCTCGACGTCGAACAGGCGTGCCGCCTGCTCCAGGTTCGTGAAGCCGCCCTTGGCGCGCAGGTAGCTGCCCGGGATCACCTGGATGCTGTCGACGTAGGGCGCCTGCGCGAACGAGGCCTTCACGCGCTCGAGCAGCTTCTGCTTCTCGGTCTCGGCCAGGCCGCTGCCAAAGCCGCCGCCGGGCACGAAGGCGATGCCCACGCGCACGGGGGGACGCAGCGCCGTCACGGTGGGCCGCAGCGCGGGCGGTTCGCGGCTGTCGGGGTAGAGGTACTCGACGACGCTGCCGGTCTGCTTGACCTGGTTCTGTCCGAACCACGAGGCGCAGCCGGCGAGCGCCAGGCATGCGGTGGCGGCAAGGGCCACGAGGCGGGTGTTCACGCGATCTCCTGGGGCTGTGGCGATGGGCGCGGGCCGGCGAAGCGGTCCGCGGACACCCATTCTTCGAGCGCCGGGGCCCCCGGCAAGCGCCGCGCGCGAGGTATCGCGTGCCGCTCCCGGCGGGTGCGCCGCGCGCTACCGCCGGCCGTGCTTCGGCCTCACGCCAGCCGCGGCCTCACCCAGGCCCACGCGACGATGCCGATCGCCATCAGCCCCATCGACGTGAAAGCCAGCGCGACGGTGGAGTGCATCACCAGCGGCGCCAGCGCGCCGGCCACCGCGGCGTTGGCCAGGCTGCCGACGCAGGCCTGCACGCTGCTGGCCATGCCGCGGCGGTCGGGCGCCTGGTCCAGCGCCAGCAAGGTGACGGCCGGCACCATCAAGGACCAGCCGAAGGCGAACAGCCCCACCGGCGCCATCGACCAGGCCGGGTGCGGCGGCAGCACGAGGTTCAGCACCACGTTGAGCAGCGACATCGCCACCATGATGCGGAAGCCGCGGCGGATCTGGCGCTGCGGCGGGAGCTGGCCCGCCAGCCGCCCCGACCACCAGGCGCCGGCCATGATGCCGCCGATGGTCATCAGGAAGAACCAGAAGAACTGCGTCGGCGCCAGCTTCAGGTGTTCGCCCAGGAAGGTGGGCGCCGACAGCACGTACAGGAACATGCCGTTGAAGGGCACGCCGCTGGCGAACACGAGCGCGACGAAGCGCGGGTTGCGCATCAGCCCCGCGTAGCCCTTCATCAGGTGCGCCGGGTGGAAGCTCTGGCGCTTGTCGAGGGGCAGCGACTCCGGCAGCCAGCGCGCCATGGCCGCCAGCAGCAGCAGGCCCAGCACCACCAGCAGCCAGAAGATCGAGTGCCAGTCGGCATGCGCGTAGAGCCAGCCGCCGATCATCGGCGCGACCGCGGGCGCGATGCCGAAGTAGATCGTCACCTGCGACATCACGCGCTGCGCGTCGGCCGGCGGAAACAGGTCGCGGATGATCGCGCGCGAGACCACCATGCCGGCGCCGGCCGACAGCCCCTGCAGCGCGCGAAAGCCCACCAGCATGCCGATGGTGGTGGACAGCGCGCAGCCCAGCGAGGCGAGCGTGAACAGCGCCACGCCGGCCAGCACCACCGGGCGCCGGCCGAGACTGTCGGACAGCGCGCCGTGGAACAGGTTCATCACCGCGAAGCCCAGCAGGTAGGCCGACAGCGTCTGCTGCATCTGCACCGGCGTGGCCGCGAGCGCCTGCGCGATGCCGGCGAAGGCCGGCAGGTAGGTGTCGACCGCGAAGGGCCCGAGCATGCCCAGGCAGGCGAGCAGGATGGCGAGGGAGCGGCGGCGGCGCGCCGCGTGGAGTTCGGGGGACGGGTGGGCTTCGGGGTTCATCGGTGCAGGGTCAAGCGGGCGAGTCTAGGTGTGAAGTGCCACAAGGGCCTCGAGGGTGGTTCAATGCGCACATGACTGCTTTTCGTCGTCGCCAGGCGCTGGTGCTGGCCGCCGGTTCGCTGCTCGCGGCGCCTGCGCTGGCCTCGTCGCGCCGCGCGCTCGCGGCGATGACCGACGGGCCGTTCTACCCGCCGCGCGCCTGGCGCGAGCGCTGGGCCGACCAGGACGCCGACCTCACGCGCGTGGCCGGCGCCGCGCAGCCCGCGCGGGGCGAGCACCTGGGGCTGGAACTCGCGGTCGCCGACACCGAGGGCCGGCTGATCGACGGCGCCGCGGTGGAGATCTGGCAGTGCGACGCGCTGCAGGCTTATCGGCACCCGGAGGTGGCGCAGCAGCCGGGCCGCTTCGACCCCGGCTTCCAGGGCTTCGGCGCCACCACCAGCGCGCGCGACGGTTCCGCGCGCATGCGCACGATCCGCCCGGTGCCCTACCCGGGCCGCACGCCGCACATCCACGTCAAGCTGCGCCACGCGGCCTTCGGCGAGTTCACGACGCAGCTCTTCGTCGCCGGCGACGCGGGCAATGCGCGTGACTTCCTCTGGCGCTCGCTGCCCGCGGCCGACCGTTCGCCGCTGGAGATGGCGCTGCAGCCGGGCCCCGACGGCAGCGGCCTGCGCTGGTGGGTGCGCCACGCACTCGTGGTGCCAGGCTGACCGATAAAGTGTGAAGCGGGCCGATAGGCCGGATTCTGTGCGGCCGCCCGGCTTGCGCCGTTCGACCGTGACCGCCATTCCTCTGGGCCGGGAGTCGCCCCCCGGCTCGGTGCCACCTACCCGCCGGCTCCGCGGGCCGCATCATCGCCGGCCTACTTGGTGTTGCTGCGCGTAGAGATTGCCCGTTTCACCCGACCCGGGCTTTGCCCGGGTCGGGTGGCTGTTCGGTTCGGGCTTGCGCCCGAGGCCGTGTGGCAAGCCACACGTCCCACCGGCTCTCGCCGGTGCCTCACAGAACACCCATCACCGGAACCCGGACCGACTCGTCTCTGTTGCTCTGATCCTCACCTCGCGGTGGACAGCCGTTAGCTGCTACGCCGCCCTGCGCAGTCCGGACCTTCCTCCAGTGCCGCCTTTCGGCGCTCGCACCAGCGGCGGTCTGGCCCGCTTCACGGTGGGGATTATCGGGCGCGCCGGTCAAGTCCGGCCGGGGAAGGCCGAAATCCACCGGACGAAAGTCTTAAGAGGTCGCATTTCCATGTCCTGGCTCGACGATCTGTCGCTCAAGGCCAAGCTCGCGCTCGCGCCGGCGGCCTGCATCGTGCTGCTCGCCGCGTCCGCGGGCGGCTCGATCTGGGGCTTCCAGCAGCAGCGCCTGGCGCTGTCCACGATCTACGAGGAGCGGCTGCCCGCCTACACCTTCGCTGCCCGCTTCGAGGCCGGGCTGCGCGACCTCAATGGCCTGGTCAACCGCTCGCTCGGCTACGAGGCCATGGGCTACAACGCCAAGGAAGTGGCCGCCATCGACACCGAGCTGGCGCGCACCGCCGCGTCGCTCAAGCAGATGCTGGCCGACCGCGCCGGCGCGGCGCGCGACGACGCGGCGCGCCAGTCGCTGGCGGCGCTGGTGCCGGCCTTCGCGAAGTACGAGAAGGCGGTCAAGGAAACGCTGGACATGAAGTCCGCCGGCGCGGCCATCGCCAGCGTCTACCTGACCACGGCGCAGAAGGAGTACGAGGCGCTGCTGAAGGAAACCTCCAGCCAGAGCGCCGCCCGGCTGCAGGAAACCGGTGCCGACGTGAACCGCGCCGAAGCCGACGCCCGGCGCGCCGGCCTGGCCGTGGGCGGGCTGATGCTCGGCGCGCTGGCCGCGAGCCTGGCGCTGAGCCTGTGGGTGGCGCGCGGCCTGCTGCGCCGCGTGGCCGCCGCCGGTGCCGACCTGGCCGCGCTGGCCGCCGGCGACCTCTCGCCGCGCCCGGCTGCCGCGCCCTGCGGCGACGAGATCGGCCGCCTGGCCGGCGACGTGGTGGCCGTGCGCACGCGCCTGGCCGGCTCGATCAGCGCGGTGCGCGAGGCTTCCGAGTCGGTGCGCGTGGCCGCCGGCGAGATCGCCGCGGGCAATGCCGACCTCTCGCAGCGCACCGAGCAGCAGGCCGGCACGCTGCAGCAGACGGCCTCCTCGATGGAGACGATCACCGGCACCGTGCGCCACAACGCCGACACCGCGCGCCAGGCCAACCAGCTCGTCGCCTCGGCCAGCGACGTGGCCAGCCAGGGCGGCGCGGTGGTCGGCCGCGTGGTCGCGACGATGGACGAGATCACGCAGAGCAGCCGCCGCATCGCCGACATCATCGGCACCATCGACGGCATCGCGTTCCAGACCAACATCCTGGCGCTCAATGCGGCCGTGGAGGCCGCGCGCGCCGGCGAGCAGGGCCGCGGCTTCGCGGTCGTCGCCGGCGAGGTGCGCAGCCTGGCCCAGCGCAGCGCCGAAGCCGCGCGCGAGATCAAGAGCCTGATCGCCGCCAGCACCGAGCGCGTCGAGGCCGGCGCGCAACTGGTGCAGCAGGCCGGCTCGACGATGGGCGACATCGTCACCCACGTGCGCCGCGTGAGCGACCTGATCAGCGAGATCAGCGCCGCCAGCGAGGTTCAGACCGCCGACATCGGCGCCGCCAGCGCCGCCGTGCAGCAGATCGACCAGGTCACGCAGCAGAACGCCGCGCTGGTGGAGCAGAGTGCCGCCGCCGCCGAGAGCCTGCGCCAGCAGGCGCTGCGGCTGGTGGAGTCGGTCAGCGTGTTCCGCTTCGGCCACGAGGCCGCGGCGTGAGCCTTCTTCCAACTTCCCTTCTTCCAACCCCTGAACGAGTAGCCCCCACCATGGCCAAGACCTTCCGCATCGCCGCCGCCGTCGCGCTGGCCGCCGCCTCCCTGTTCACCACCGCCCACGCCGCCTCGCGCGACGAGGCGCAGGCCATGCTCAAGGCCGCGCTGGCCGAGATCAAGACCAAGGGCGCCGACGCCGCGGGCAAGGACTTCAGCGCCGGCGGCAACTGGAACAAGGGCACGCTTTACGTGTTCGTGGCCGACTTCAAGGCCAACATCCTGGCCCACTCGGCCAACGCCAAGATCGTCGGCAAGAACCTGTGGGACGTGAAGGACGCCACCGGCAAGCTCTTCGTGCAGGACCAGGTCAAGCAGATGCAGGCCGGCGCCAACGGCGCCGTGCAGATGCGCTGGATGAACCCCGCCACCAAGCAGATCGACGATGCCGAGGCGGTGCTCGGCCGCGTGCCGGGGCAGGAGGTCTACGTCGGGGCCGTCTGGTTCAAGTGAACCGGGCCGGCCGGCTCCGCGCGCTGCAACGGCGGAGGTCCGGCCTGCCTCACGACGGCGGCTAAGCCGCGTTCACTCGCGGCGGCACGAGGGCCGCGTGCACAGCAGCATCGCCTTGCGGGAGTCCAGCACGGTGATGCGTCCGTCGCCGTCCAGGTCGCGCGGGTCCGACGGGCCCGAGGACAGCTGGTTGCGCGAGGCGAAGATGATCGCGATGTCGTCGCGGTCCACGTCGCCGTCGTTGTCCAGGTCGCCCGGGATGCTCGCGGAGCGCACGATCTGCGTGAACACGGTGCCGTTGGCCGACGATGCGCCCTGCGCGCTGAGCGAGATGTTGTTGGTGGTGCCGACGACCGCGTTGGCGGGAATGACCACGGGCACGTCGATCGTGCGCGACTGGTTGGGGCCGAGCGTGGCGCTGGTAGGCACCGCCGTCCGGATGTAGCCGCGCTCATCGACGGCGGTGATCGTGAACGTGTCCGACGCGCCCAGGTTGGTGACCAGGAAGCGCACCGACGTGGTCAGCCCGGGCGCGAAGTTGCCGAACCCGCCGCCGGCGGCTTCCACCTTGACCGTGCGGCCGAGGAACAGCTCCGGGTAGGTGCGCAGGAAGGCGCGGCCGCCCGTGTCCGTTCCCGAGACCTGGATGCGGAACTTCTCGCCCGGCAGCTGGAAGGTCGACGACCACTCGTCGGCATTGAGTTCGCCGCCGCGCACCGCCGGCAGGTCCGCGATCGGATTGCCGGCTTCGGACACCAGGCGGAAGCTCGCGCTGCCCACCGGCCCCAGCACGGTGGCCCGCGACTGCTGCGTGGCGCCGGCCAGCGGTTGCGACTTGATCGGGAACAGGCCGCCGTGCCCATCGCGGCCCCGGTTCTCGACGAACTGGAAGCGGTTCAGCTCGATCGGGCTGTCGGCGGTGACCGACACGTCGAACGTGCCGGTGCCGGCCAGGGCCACGCGCCAGACGCCGGGCGCGGGCGCCGAGACGGCGAACAGCGTTCCGCCGGTCACCGAGGTGATCGTCACGCCAGGCTGGCCTGCCGCAAGCTCGCGGCCGGACGGATCGAAGACGCGGGCGGTGGATCCCGCGCTGACCGCTGCCGAGACCTGCAGGCTGATCGCCGCCGGGTCGATCGGCAGGTCGAGGTTGCGCGCACCGCCGATGGCGCCACGGCCGAGGAACACCGGCTTGGGCGTGCCCACGACGTAGGGGTTCACGAGGCCGAAGATCTTCTCGGTCTCGGCCGTCGTGCGCGCCAGCTCGTACAGCTGGCCGCCCGTCTCGGCGGCGATGGCGTAGTAGGCCGGGTCGATCGGCGAGCACGAACCGAAGGTGAGGAAGCTGATCGAGATCTGCTTGGCCCGCGCCTGCGTGATGACGTTGCCGAACAGCGATGCGTCCTTCGCGCTGGCGTCGGTGAACAGGTACAGCTGTGAAGCCTCGGGCGCGGCGTTGACGGCGCGCAGCGCGCCCGTCATCGCGAGTTCCGGACAGTCGCCGCCGCCCGATGCGAACAGGCCGTTGGCCGCCGACAGCAGCGCACTCGCGTCGGCCGTGACGAAGGCGCTGCCCACGCTCGGGTCGTTGAAGCCCACCAGCACGTACCGGTCGGGCGGGTTCTGGCTCGTCGCCACCGTGGTGACGATGCGGCCGATGGAGCTCTTCACGCCGGCGATGACACCGCCCATGCTGCCGGTGGTGTCGACGACGAAGCCGACCGCGCCGCGCACGTCGAGGAAGGCGCGCACCGCGCGGTCGTTGCCGGAGATGCCGGGTGCGGCCAGGATCTGCCTGATCAGGCGCTCCGTGGCGTCCACCGCGGCCGCCCGCGCGAGGGCGTGGCCGGTGCGGCTGGGCTCGTCCTTGTGGATGCCCGGGTCGAGCCCGAGCCCGTGGTTGCACTTGCCGTCCGGCGGCGCCAGCACGAGGCTGAAGTAGCCGGTGGTGGTATTGGTGAGGCCGAAGCCGGCCAGCGTGCCCGACCCGAGCGTCGAGAAGCCGCGCTCGCAGGTGTCCTGCGTGGCCGCGAGCCGCGAGATCACGTTGACGCCGAGGCCGGGGTCGCCGGCGGAGATGTTGATCCAGTTGCTGTGGGCGAAGAAGTCCTGCAGCGTGTGCAGCGCCCGGCCCACCTGCCGGCGCGCGCCGTCGCCGTCCGGCGTCGAGGCGCTCAGAAGGCCGATCACGGCGTTCTTGATGTCGATGATGCGCTGCGTGCACTCGGGCAGCAGCTCGTCATCGCAGTGCGCCGTGGGCACCGTCAGTTCGCCCCGGTCGGAGACGATCTCGTCGACGCCGGCCGTCGCGTCGCGCACCTGCAGGATCGCGCGCTCGGAGAAGCGGTAGGTGCTGACGCCGTCGCTGGAAGGCACGGAGATGCGTGCCAGTGCGTCGCGCACGATGCCCACGTGCCCGAACTCGGCCGTCGGCTTGAAGGCGACCGCCTCGTGCGCCACGCCGAAGGCGACGCCCAGGGCGAGCACCGCCGTCGCGAACCCGAATCTGAACTTCATCGTCTCTCTCCCGTTGGAAGCAGCTTGCTCGATGCCGGGCTCGCGCGCTTAGCGGAAGCCCAGCCAGTTCAAGGGATCGATCAGGTGCCAGCGTGCCAGCACCACCACCAGCGCCGCATAGCCCAGCGGCAGGGCCGCCCCGGCGGCGAGCGACCACGCCGTCGATGCGGCGGGCCCGCCGCGCAGCGCCGCGACCAGCGCGGCGATCAGCACGAGCACCAGCAGCACCAGCGCCAGCAGCACGAGGAACGGCGCCTTGTCGTTGCCGGACAGCCGAGCCCCGATCACCACCACGGCGAATGCCGCGGCTGGAACCAGCGCCAGCGCGCGCGGCGACATCGGGCGCTCGCTGTCGGCGGCAGGGTGCCGGACCGCGTGACCGGGCTCAGGCGCCGCACCGCCGCGGCATCGGGCGCCGCGGCACGGCCATCACCCCGAGCGCCAGCAGCACCAGGGCCAGCGCCCCGGGCTCGGGGATCGCGGCGGTGCCCGGCGTGACCGTGATCGCCGTCTCGCTGCCGACGGTGGCCGCGAGCGTGTTGCCGAAGGCATCGCCCAGCAGGAGGCCGGGAAAGGTCGCCAGGTCGAAGCGGATGTCGCTCAAGCCCGGCGCCATGGCCGCGAAACTGAGCGTGGCGATCGAGAACGGCCCGGTCTGCGCGGCCAGCAGGTCGACTTCGGCAAGCAGCGACACCGCCGCGAAGTCGATGCGGCCGGCACTGAGCAGCGCGCTGCCGAACAGGTCGACGCCATCGACGCCGAGCGCCGAGCCGAAGGCGACGCCGCTGGCGGAAAGCACCGAGGCGTCGAAGGTCACGTCGAAGTCGAAGGCACCGACGGCCTGGCCGGCGCCGAGGCCGGCGACGACGACATCCACCGAGAACGCCTGCCCCGTGGTAACCGTCGTGCTGCTGGGCACGAGGCTCACGGTGGCGGCCTGTGCCGAACAGGCCAGCGCCAAGGCGGCCGCTGTCAGAAATCCGCGAAGATCCACTGGCTCCCCCCATCTCGATCGACCGTCTGCATAACGGCCAAACGCACGCTACACGCTCCACGACGATAGCGACAATCGCCCAAGCGCGGGGGCCTGCCTCATGCATCGAGAGGATGCGACGGGCAACCCCTTCCGCGTAAGGCGCAGGTGCCGCGATGCCGCCGAGTTCGTGAGCGAGGCGGGGCCGCTGAAGCGGGCGGCCGGTTCAGGCGGCTCAGGCGGCTCAGATCGACATCTTCGCGCGCACGCCGTCGGCTTCCATGTCGGCGCCGCGGCCGCGCGCGACGATCTCGCCGCGCTCCATCACGAGGTACTGGTCGGCCAGTTCGGCCGCGAAGTCGTAGTACTGCTCCACGAGCAGGATGGCCATGTCGCCGCGGTCGGCCAGCATGCGGATCACGCGGCCGATGTCCTTGATGATGCTGGGCTGGATGCCCTCGGTGGGCTCGTCCAGCATCAGCAGCTTCGGGCCCGGCGCGAGGGCGCGCGCGATGGCCAGCTGCTGCTGCTGGCCGCCGGAGAGGTCGCCGCCGCGGCGGCCGATCATCTGCTTCAACACCGGGAACAGCTCGAAGAGCTCGGCCGGCACCGGCGTGCCGCCCTTCTTCGTCGCCAGCCCCATGCGCAGGTTCTCGTCGACCGTGAGCCGGCCGAAGATCTCGCGCCCCTGCGGCACGTAGCCGATGCCGCGCCGCACACGCTCGTAGCTCGTGGCCCTGGTGATGTCGGCGCCGTCGAAGTTCACGCTGCCCGCCTTCACCGGCACCACGCCCATCAGGCTCTTCAGCAGCGTGGTCTTGCCGACGCCGTTGCGGCCCAGCACCACCGTCACCTCGCCCAGCCGCGCCTCGAAGGACAGCTTGCGCAGGATGTGGCTGCCGCCGTAGTACTGATTCAGGCCCTCGACCTTCAGAATGGTTTCACCGGCCAAGATAGACCTCCACCACCTTCTCGTTGGCCTGGACCTCGCTCAGCAGGCCTTCCGCCAGCACGCTGCCCTCGTGCAGCACCGTCACCTTCTTGCGGCCCTGCGTCAGCTGGTCGACGAACTTCATGTCGTGCTCGACGACGACCAGCGAATGCTGCCCCTCGAGCGTGAGGAAAAGTTCTGCCGTGCGCTCGGTCTCCTCGTCGGTCATGCCGGCCACGGGCTCGTCCAGCAGCAGCAGCTTGGGGTCCTGCATCAGCAGCATGCCGATCTCCAGCCACTGCTTCTGGCCGTGGCTCAGCAGGCCCGCGGTGCGCTGCGCTTCGTCCTTCAGGTGGATCAGCGCCAGCACCTCGCCGATGCGGTCGAGCTGCTCGCCGCTGAGCCTGTGGAACAGCGCCGCGCGCACGCCGCGATCGGCCTTCAGCGCCAGCTCGAGGTTCTCGAACACCGACAGCTGCTCGTAGACCGTGGGCTTCTGGAACTTGCGGCCGATGCCGATCTGCGCGATCTGCGGCTCGCTCATGCGCAGCACGTCGATGTTGCTGCCGAAGGAGATGCGGCCGCTGTCGGGGCGCGTCTTGCCGGTGATGCAGTCCATCATCGTCGTCTTGCCCGCGCCGTTCGGGCCGATGATGCAGCGCAGCTCGCCCACGTCGATCGTCAGGCTCAGCTTGTTGAGTGCCTTGAAGCCGTCGAAGCTGACGGTGATGTCCTCGACGTACAGCGCCACGCCCTGGCCGAAGTAGACCTGCTCGGCCTCGGTGATGACGGTGGCGGTGCGCCGCTGGTAGGCCTCCAGGCGCTGGGCGCCTTCGGCCATCAGGTCGGGCGTCATGTCCTCGACTCCTTCTTGCGCTTCAGCAGACCGACCAGACCATCCGGCAGGAACAAGGTCACCGCGATGAACAAGGCGCCGAGGAAGTAGAGCCAGAACTCGGGAAAGGCCACGGTGAACCAGCTCTTCGCGCCGTTGACGAAGAAGGCGCCGACGATGGGCCCGATCAGCGTCGCGCGGCCGCCCACCGCGGCCCAGATCGCGATCTCGATCGAGGCCGCCGGGCTCATCTCGCCCGGGTTGATGATGCCCACCTGCGGCACGTACAGCGCGCCGGCCACGCCGCACATCACCGCGGAGAGCGTCCAGATCGCCAGCTTGTATTGCACCGGGTTGTAGCCGGTGAACATCACGCGGCTCTCGGCATCGCGGATGGCCTGCAGCACGCGGCCGAACTTGCTCTGCACGATGGCACGCGCCATCACGAAGAAGCCGATCAGCACCAGGCCCGTGATCGCGCACAGCGCCACGCGCATCTGCGGCGTGGTGATGGGGATGCCCAGGATGCGCTTGAAGTCGGTGAAACCGTTGTTGCCCCCGAAGCCGGTCTCGTTGCGGAAGAACAGCAGCATCGCGGCAAAGGTGAGCGCCTGCGTGATGATCGAGAAGTACACGCCCTTGATGCGCGAGCGGAACGCGAAGTAGCCGAACACGAAGGCCAAGAGGCCGGGCGCGACGACGACCAGCAGCATCTGCGCGACGAAGCTGTCCGACAAGGCCCAGTGCCAGGGAAAGGCCTTCCAGTTCAGGAAGACCATGAAGTCCGGCATGTCGGCGTGGTACTGGCCGTCGCGGCCGATCTGCCGCATCAGGTACATGCCCATCGCGTAGCCGCCCAGGGCGAAGAAGAGGCCGTGGCCCAGCGAGAGGATGCCGGTGTACCCCCAGATGAGATCCATCGCCAGCGCGCAGATCGCGTAGCAGAGGATCTTGCCCAGGAGGCTCACCGTGAAGTCGCTGAGGTGGAACACGCTGCCTTCGGGCACGACGAGGTTCAGCACCGGCACGAGCACGGTGAAGGTCAGCAGTGCCGCGAGCACGCCGGCCCAGGCTTTCGGCGAGAGGATCGCGGGCTTCATTCAGCGCTCCGGCCCTTGAGGGCGAACAAGCCCTGAGGCCGTTTCTGGATGAACACGACGATGAACACCAGCACCATGATCTTGGCCAGCACCGCGCCGGCCACGCCTTCGAGCAGCTTGTTCAGCACCCCCAGCCCCAGCGCCGCGTAGACGGTGCCGGCGATCTGCCCGACGCCGCCGAGCACCACCACCATGAAGCTGTCGACGATGTAGCCCTGGCCCAGGTCAGGCCCGACGTTGCCGACCTGGCTCAAGGCGCAGCCCGCGAGGCCCGCGATGCCGGCGCCGAGTGCGAACGCATAGGTGTCGACGCGCGCCGTGTTGACGCCCACGCAGGCGGCCATGCGCCGGTTCTGCGTGACGCCGCGCACGAAGAGGCCCAGGCGCGTCTTGCCGATCAGGAGCGCCATGCCCAGCAGCACCGCGGCGGTGAACGCGAGGATCGCAAGCCGGTTGTAGGGCAGCACGAGGTTGGGCAGCACCTGCACGCCGCCCGAGAGCCAGGCCGGGTTCTCGACGCCGACGTTCTGCGCGCCGAACAGGCTGCGCACCGCCTGCATCAGCACCAGGCTGATGCCCCAGGTGGCCAGCAGCGTCTCCAGCGGACGGCCGTAGAGCCAGCGGATGACGCTGCGCTCCATCGCCGCGCCCACCAGCGCGCTGGCCAGGAAACTCACCGGCACCGCGGCGACGATGTACCAGTCGAAGGCGCCGGGCAACACGGCGCGAAAGAGGTTCTGCACCGCGTAGGTGGCGTAGGCGCCGACCATGATCAGCTCGCCGTGGGCCATGTTGATCACGCCCATCAGGCCGTAGGTGATCGCCAGGCCCAGCGCGGCCAGCAGCAGGATCGAGCCCAGGCTGATGCCGGTGAACATGACGCCCAGGCGCTCGCCCCAGGCCAGGCGGCCGGCGACGGCGGACAGCGAGACATCGAGCGCGGCCTTGACCTCGGCATCGCTCTCGGCGGCCAGGCGTTCGATCAGCAGGCTCTTCGTGGCCGGCTGGTCGCTGCCGGCCAGCAGCTTGGCAGCCGCCAGGCGCTTGTCCTTGTCGCTGGAGGAGATCAGCGCGAGAGCCTTCAGCAGGCCCAGCTGCGCCTTGATCGCCGGATCGGCCTCGGCCGCCTCGGCCTTCTCGATCAGCGGCAGCTTGCCCTCGTCGGCCTGGTCCTTCAGCTCGGCCACGGCCTTCGCGCGCTCGGCACGATCGGAAGAGAACAAACGCAGCGCGGCGAGTGCGCCTTCGAGTTCACGCCGCATGCGGTTCGGGTTGACGACGTCCTCGACGCCTTCGGCCGGCAGCGTGGCCGCGGCACCTGTCGCGGCATCGACGGCCTTGCCGTCGCGCACGACGAAGGCCTTGCCGCCGGCGACCTTCACCTCGTCGGCCAGCAGCGCCTGCACGTAGGCCGCGAGCTTGGGGTCGCCCGCGGCCACCACCTCGTTCAGCGCCGCGATGCGCGCGTCGCTCTCGCCCTGCGCGATGCGCAGCGCCTGCTCGGGCGTGAGCGCGAGAGCCGCCGCGGCCCAGGCAAAAAGAAGGCCTCCGAAGAGGCCTCGCAGCCACTTCATCAGGTCACTTCTTCGCCACGACCGGCTCGTCCGGCTTGCCCTTGTTCTCGGGGATGAACGGGCTCCAGGGCTGGGCCTTGACCGGGCCCGGCGTCTTCCACACCACGTTGAACTGGCCGTCGGCCTTGATCTCGCCGATGAACACGCTCTTGTGCAGGTGGTGGTTCTTCTCGTCCATCTTGCTGACGATGCCGCTGGGCGCCTTCACGGTCTGGCCGGCCATCGCCGCGATCACCTTGTCGGTGTCGGTGCTCTTGGCCTTGGTCACGGCCTGCGTCCACATGCGGAAGCCGATCACGCTGGCTTCCATCGGGTCGTTCGTCAGCGGCTTGTCCTTGTGGCCGGCGATGCCCTTGGCCTTGGCGTATCCGCTCCACTGCTTGATGAAGTCGTCGTTGGTCGGGTTCTTGATCGACTGGAAGTAGTTCCAGGCGGCCAGGTGGCCCACCAGCGGTTTCGTGTCGACGCCGCGCAGCTCTTCCTCACCCACCGAGAACGCCACCACCGGCACGTCCGTGGCCTTCAAGCCCTGGTTCCCCAGCTCTTTGTAGAAGGGAACGTTGCTGTCGCCGTTGATCGTGGAGACCACCGCGGTCTTCTTGCCTTCGCTGGCGAACTTCTTGATCTTGGCGATGATGGACTGGTAGTCGGAGTGCCCGAAGGGGGTGTACTCCTCCATGATGTCGGCATCGGCCACGCCCTTGCTGTGCAGGAAGGAGCGCAGGATCTTGTTGGTCGTGCGCGGGTAGACGTAGTCCGTGCCCAGCAGCACCCAGCGCTTGGCGCTGCCGCCGTCCTTGCCCATCAGGTATTCAACGGCCGGGATGGCCTGCTGGTTCGGCGCGGCGCCCGTGTAGAAGACGTTCTTGCTGAGCTCTTCGCCCTCGTACTGCACGGGGTAGAACAGCAGGCCGTTGAGTTCTTCCACCACCGGCAGCACGCTCTTGCGCGATACGCTGGTCCAGCAGCCGAAGATCACCGCGACCTTGTCCTTGCTGATCAGCTGGCGCGTCTTCTCCGCGAAGAGCGGCCAGTTCGAGGCCGGGTCCACCACCACGGGCTCGAGCTTCTTGCCCAGCAGTCCCCCCTTGGCATTGATGGCATCGATCTCCATCAGGATCGTGTCCTTCAGCACCGTCTCGGAGATCGCCATCGTGCCGGACAGCGAGTGCAGCACGCCGACCTTGATGGTCTCCTGCGCGAAGGCGCTGCCGGTGCCGAGCGCTGCGGCAGCCAGCGCGACGGCGGTGAGGGTCTTGCCGAGATGCCGGCGGGTGATGCTCGTGGGCATGAAGCCTCCTGTGGGGGTAATGGCCACAGGTTAGGGATCGGGGCCGGCGCGTGAAATACGCCGTCCGGCGTACGCGGCTCCGGTGGCTAGACTCGCCGCCGTGTTGTTCCGCCTCACCCTGACTGCCTTGCTGGCCACCGTGGCCTGCGCCGCGATGGCGCAGCTGCCCTCGCTCGACGACCTGCCGCGCCCGGCCGCGCCGCCCCGCGAGACGGCTCCCGTGGTGCCCTCGCAGGTCGAGCGCTGGCGCCGCGAGGCCAAGGCCCTGGAATACGGCGAAGGCGTCGAGCGCGATGCGGTGCGTGCGGCCGAGCTGTACTGCCGCGCCTCGCGCTTCGGCGACGCCGAGTCGCAGTTCAGCCTGGCCTGGATGCTGACCAACTCGCGTGGCATCCAGCGTGACGAGGCGCAGGCCGCGCACCTCTTCGCCGCCGCGGCCGAGCAGGGCATGCCGCAGGCGCAGAACATCCTGGCGCGCATGGGCACGCCGCAGGGCCCGCCGCCGGCCTGCCTGCGCCCGCCTGACGAGGACAAGCTGCCGCCGGCCCCGCCGCCCAGGCCGGCCGCGGCGCTGAAGCCACCGCCGACGCCCGCGCAACTGCCGCCGCCCCCGCCACCGGCCAACGCGCCGGAGGCGATCGTGCGCTTCGTCAACCTGCTGGCGCCCGAGTACAAGCTGCAGCCGCACCTGGTGCTGGCGATCATGGCCACCGAGTCGAACTTCGACCCCAACGCCGTCTCGCCGAAGAACGCGCAGGGCCTGATGCAGCTGATGCCGGAGACCGCGGCCCGCTTCGGCGTGCGCAACATCCGCGACCCGGCCGAGAACATCCGCGGCGGCATGGCCTACCTGCGCTGGCTGCTGTCTTACTTCGAAGGTGATGTGACTCTCGCCGCCGCCGGCTACAACGCCGGCGAGCGTGCGGTGGAGCGCTACCTGGGCGTGCCGCCCTACGCGGAGACGCGGCTGTATGTGCTGAAGGTGCGGAACGCCGCCGGCGGGCTGCGCCAGGCGCCCTTCGACCCGGCGGTAACCAAGCCTTCGGGCGTGATGGCGCTGATCAGGCCGATCTGGCAGTCGCGCTGACCCATCTCAGTCAACCACGGCGCGGCGCGCCACCCGTGACGCATGAAGTCAAAGGCCGCCCAAGCTCCCGCCGCGGAACCGGCTCTGCCGGGCCGCTGGCGGGCGGCCCCCTCGGGGGGGCGAAGCCCGCGGCTCCAAGTCCGCCTGCGCGGACTTGGACGGGCGAGCAAGCAACGCCTCTGGCGTTGCGTGGAGCGAGAGCGAGCTTGGGGGCACCATTTCACCCGCAGCTGCCGCCGCCGCAGCCGGTGATCGGCGGCGCCTCCGGCTCGATCGGCCGCGCCACCGTGCCGGCCACGGGGTCGAAGCCGCGCTCGTCCATGGTCTGGGCCAGCGCGGCGTCCATGCTCTGCGCATGCATCGGGAACCATTCCGCCAGCGCCGGCACCAGCAGCCGCGCGGGCTCCGTGTCGCCCTCCTCCACCAGGCGGCGCTGCACCTCGCGCAGCACCTGCATCACGTGGCCATGCTGGAAGCTGTGGCAGTTCTCGTCGGCAAAGCCGATGGCCGCCATCCAGCGCTCCTCCTGCGCGAAATGCTCCTCGGTGTGGGCGACGAACTGCGCGACCTGCCGCGCCAGGATCTCGGCCGGGCCGTCGAGCGCGGTTTCCACCTCGCCCAGCAGCTCCACGAACTCGCGGTGCGTGTGGTCCATCTGCGGCTGCTGCAGCGCCAGCGCTTCGTTCCAGGTCAGGGCGGCCATCGGCGTGAGGGGTGGGTTGTCGTGCGAAGGCGCAAGTGTCGCAGGCGGCCGGGCAGCAGGCTTGCGGCGGATCAGAAGCCCGCCTGCGGGTGACAGTCTGTCCCCGAAGCGGGACGCGGCTCCAGGCTCAGGCCCGCCGGTACCCGCCTGGCGAAAGGAACGCGGATTGCTTTGCAGCATGATTCGCCCGCGCCCGCCCGCCGATGAACGCCCCCGATCCCGCCGCGATGCCCCTGCTGCACTCCGCCTCCACGCACGCCGTGCGCGTGCGTGCGCCCGGCCGGCTGCACCTGGGCTTCCTCGATCCGGCCGGCACGCTGGGCCGCCGCTTCGGCAGCCTGGGGCTCGTGATCGGCGGCTTCGAGACCGAGATCGAGCTGCTCGCCGCCGCCGACGGGCAGGACCACGTCGAGGCCGACGGCGCCGCGGCGCAGGCCGAGGCCCGGCGCGTGATGGCGCACCTGGGCGCGCTGCGCGAACGCAGTGGGCTGCCCGACCCGCTGCACGTCCGGCTGCACCGCGTGCTGCCGGCGCATGCGGGCTTCGGCTCGGGCACGCAGCTGGCGCTGGCGGTGGGCCGGGCCTTCGCCACCTGGCACGGGATCGAGGCCTCGACGCCGCAGCTGGCGCAATGGCTGGGCCGCGGCCTGCGCTCGGGCGTGGGCATCGCCGGCTTCGACCAGGGCGGGCTGCTGCTGGACGGCGGCCCGGGCCCGGGCGGCGCGCCGGCACCGCTGCTGGCGCGGCTGGAGCTGCCGGCGGCCTGGCGCGTGATCGTCGTGCTCGACCCGCGTGCCCAGGGCCTCTTCGGCGCCGAGGAAAAGCAGGCCCTGGCCGCCCTCGCGCCGCTGCCGGCCGCGGCCGCCGCCGAGCTCTGCCACCGCGTGCTGATGCAGGTGCTGCCCGGCGCGGCCGATGGTGACTTTCCCGCCTTCGCGCGCGGCCTGACGCAGATGCAGCGCCTGCTGGGCGCGCACTTCGCGCCGGTGCAGCGCGGCAGCGCCTACGCCAGTGCCGCGGTGGCGCGCGCGATGCAGGCCATCGAGCAGGCCGCAGGCGACGGCGGCGCCGGCACCGGCCAGAGTTCCTGGGGCCCGACGGCCTTTGCGCTCGTGCCCTCGGCCGAATCCGCTGCCGAGCTGATCGCCGCCGCGGCCGGTGCCATCGACCCGGCGCTGCAGCTGCAGGTGGTCGCACCGCGCAACACCGGCGCCACGGTCGAGAGCTGACGCCCATTCTTCACTGACTACCGAGACATCGCCGATGGAACGCCCCTACATCCTGCACATGTTCACGCCGGGCAAGCAGATGAGCCCCTTCGACATCAACATGGCCGCCGACGCCGGCTGGCAGATCATTCCCTCCTACGCCGATGTGTCGCTCGACGCGGTGAGCGGCCTGACGCAGGACGCCATCTTCTCGCGCGGCCCCAAGGGCGTGGCGCGCACCGGCATCTTCATCGGCGGCCGCGACGCGGTGCTCGCGGCCGACATGCTGGAGCGCGCGAAGCGGGCGATGGTCAAGCCCTTCGTCGTCTCGCTGATGGCCGACCCGAGCGGCGCCTACACCACCGCCGCGGCGATGGTGGCCTGCGTCGAGGCGGCGCTGAAGAAGCAGGGCCAGGAACTGGCCGGGCAGCGCGTGGTGATCCTCGGCGGCACCGGGCCGGTGGGCCGCGTGGCGGGCGTGATCGCGGCGCAGGCCGGGGCCGAGGTGCTGCTGTCCAGCCGCAACGGCATCGACGTGGCCGAGGAAGCCGCCCGCGCCACCGGCGCGCGCTTCGAGGTGACGATCCACGGCGTCAGCGGCGGCGACCGCGCCGCGGTGCGCACCTCCATCGCCGAGGCCGACGTGCTGCTGGCCTGTGCCGCCGCCGGCGTGCAGGTGGTCTCGGCCGAGGACCTGGGCTTCGCGAAGAAGCTCAAGGTCGCGGCCGACGTCAACGCCGTGCCGCCCGAAGGCATCGCCGGCGTCGGCGTGATGGACGACGGGCAGCCACTGGCAGGAACCGCGGCGGTGGGCATCGGCGCGCTGGCGGTCGGCAACGTGAAGTACCAGACGCAGCAGCGGCTGCTGGTGCAGATGCGCGAGGCGCCCAAGGCGGTGGTGCTGGGCTTCGCCGAGGCCTTCGCGGTGGCGCGCGGCGTGCTCGCCGAGAAGGCCGGCTGACCCGCCGACGATGGCGACGCTGGCGCTGGTGGCGCACTCGGCCCGCGCGATGGCCGAGGCCGCGGCGCGCGAGGGCCACCGCCCGCTGGCCATCGACCTGTTCGGCGATGCCGACACGCAGCGCGCGAGCGTCGAATGGTGCCCGGCCGGCGAGCCGGGCAGCAGCCGTCTGCACCCGCAAACGATACTGACCGCGCTGCGCCGATTCGCCGCGCGCGGCGACGTGGCCGGCTGGGTGGCCGGCGGCGGCTGCGAAGGCGAGCCGGAGCTGCTCGCCGAAGGCGCGCGCACGCTGCCGCTGATCGGCTGCGCACCGGCCGTCGTGGCGCGGCTGCGCGACCCGCTGGACTTCTTCGGCTTCCTCGCCGCGCACGGCATCGCCCACCCCGAGGTGCGCGGCAGCACGCCGGCCGACCCCGAAGGCTGGCTCGTGAAGGACGCCACCGGCTGCGGCGGCTGGCACATCCGTCGCGCCGCCGATGTGGAAGCGCCCGTGACGGCGCCGCGCTACTTCCAGCGCGAGGCGGCCGGCGAGCCGATGTCGGCCACCTTCTGCGCCAACGGCAGCGAGATGCGGCTCCTGGGCATCAACCGGCTGCTGGTTCGGCGCTTCGAGTGGTCCGGGCCCTATGTGTTCAGCGGTGCGATCGGCCCGGTGGCGCTGCCCCCGGCCGCCGCGCAGCAGGTGGGGCGCGCGCTGCGGCTTCTGGCCTCGGGCTTCGGCATGCAGGGCCTGGCGAGCCTGGACTTCCTGCTCGACGGCGATGCGCTGCAGGTGCTGGAAGTGAACCCGCGCATGCCGGCGACGATGGCGCTGTACGACGGCACCTTCACCGCGCATCTCGACGCCTGCCTGCACGGCCACCTGCCCGAGCCGCTGCCGCCGGCCGCGATGCGCCGCGTGCGCGGCTTCGAGACCGTCTGGGCGCCGCGCGCGCTGCAGCTGGGCGAGGCCGGCGCCGCGCGCCTGCAAGGCCTGCCGGATTGCCACGACCTGCCGCGGCCCGGCAGCCGCTTCCGCCGCGGCGACCCGCTGTGCACCGTGAGCGCCGAAGGCGCCGGCGCGGCCGAGGTGGAACGCGCCCTGGCTGCCGCGCGCGACGCGGCGCTGCGATCATTGGAGACTGCATGACGAACGACACGACACCCACGCTGAGCGTCAACGCGCTCGCCGCACCGCTGCTCAAGCGCCTGGTCGACGATGCCGCGTTGCTGGGCGTGCGCGTCTCGCGCAGCGATGTCGGCGTCACCACCGTCGACGCCGGCATCGCCGCGCCGGGCAGCGTGGAGGCCGGCCTCTTGATCGGCGAGATCTGCATGGGCGGCCTGGGCCGCGTGCGCCTGGCGCCTTCGCCGCAGGAAGGCTGGCCCACCTGGCTGGAGGTGGCGAGCGCGCAGCCGGTGCTGGCCTGCCTGGGCAGCCAGTACGCGGGCTGGAGCCTGGCGGCCAGCAAGGAAGAGACCGGCGGCAAGAAGTTCTTCGCCCTCGGCTCCGGGCCGGCGCGGGCGCTGGCGGGCAAGGAGAAGCTCTACGAGGAACTCGCCTACCGCGACCGCAGTGCGCAGGGCGCGCTGGTGCTGGAGGTCGATCGCGAGCCGCCGCCGGTGATCGTGCAGAAGGTGCTGCGCGACTGCGGCCTGGCGCCGGAAGGCCTGAGCTTCGTGCTGACGCCGACCACGAGCCTGGCCGGCACCACGCAGGTGGTGGCGCGTGTGCTGGAGGTGGCGCTGCACAAGGCGCACGAACTCGGCTTCCACCTGGCCGACATCGCCGGCGGCAGCGCCAGCGCGCCGCTGCCCTCGCCCAGCCCGGATGGCGTGAGGGCGATGGGCCGCACCAACGACGCCATCCTCTACGGCGGCCGCGTGCACCTGACGGTGCGCGGCACCGAGCAGGCGGCGCACGAGCTGGCGTTGAAGCTGCCGTCGTCGAACTCGCGCGACTACGGGCAGAGCTTCGCCGCCATCTTCGAGGCCGCGGGCTACGACTTCTACAAGATCGACGGCGCCCTCTTCGCGCCGGCCGAGGTCTGGGTGAGCCACCTGGGCAGCGGCAAGACCTGGCATGCCGGGGCGCTGGACATGCCCCTCCTTCGCAAGCTCTGGCTCGAAGCCTGAGGACGATGAGCCTTCGCGTGGCCATCATGGCCGACGAGACCGGCTGGCACACGCGCCAGCTGCAGGCGGCGCTGCGCGCGCGCGGCGCCGTGGGGCGCTGCATCGACCTGGAGGACTGCCGCGTCGACACGAGCGCATCGTCCCACGGCCTGGTGCTGCCCGGCTTCGGCCGCGAGCTGCCCGACGCGGCGCTGGTGCGCGGCATCGCCGGCGGCAGCTTCGAGCAGGTGACGAAACGCCTGACGGTGCTGCACGCGTTGCGCGAGCTGGGCGTGCCGGTCTACAACGACGCGCGGGCGATCGAGCGCAGCGTCGACAAGTCGATGACGAGCCTGCTGCTGCATGCCGCGGGCATCCCGGCGCCGCCGACCTGGGCCACCGAGTCGGCCGCCGAGGCGCAGCGCATCGCAATGCGCGAGGCCGCGGCCGGGCATGCGTTGGTGCTCAAGCCACTGTTCGGCTCGCAGGGCAAGGGGCTGCAGCTGGTGGGCCGCGTCGATGGCCGATTCAAGCCGGTGCCGGACCTGATGCGCGGCTACGGCAGCGTGGCCTACCTGCAGCGCTACGTGCCGCCGCAGCAGCAGCCGGGCTTCGACTGGCGCGTGCTGGTGGTCGGCGGCCAGGCGATCACGGCGATGCGGCGCGAGAGCGTGCACTGGGTGCACAACGTCGCGCTGGGCGCGGCCGTGCGGCCGCAGCCGCTGTTCCCGGAACTCGCGCGCCTGGCCGAGGCCGCGGCCACTGCACTGCAGATGGACTACGCCGGTGTCGACCTGATCCCGACGGCGGACACCGCCGCGCCGGTGCAGGTGCTCGAAGTGAACGGCGTCGCCGCGTGGCAGGGGCTGCAGAAGGTGACGCGCGGCTTCAACATCGCCCGCGCGCTGGTCGACGACCTGCTCGATCGCAAGCTCGCCGCCACGCGCAGGGCGGGCGCCGCGCGCGCCTGATGGATCCGTCGCGCATCGGCGCCGCCTTCGTCGCCGCCTGCGAGTGGGACGTGGCGGCGCGCAAGGCCGGCAACGTCAGCGAGGCCTCGCCCGGCCACGGCATGGCCGCGGCGATGTTCCGCGCCAGCGCCGCCGCGGCGGTGGCGCCGCTCACCCGCCGCGGCGCGCGCATCGGCGAGCGGGTGCGGCATGCCGTCGAGGCGAGCTGGGCTGCCGCCGGCTGCAACACCAACCTGGGCATCCTGCTGCTGTGCGCACCGCTGGCGCGGGCGGCCGAAGGCCTGGGCGACGACGCCTCGGCGGCCGGGCTGCACGCCGCGGTTCAGGCCGAACTCGCCGCGCTGGACATCGCCGACGCGGCGGCTGCCTTCGCCGCGATCACCCGCGCCAACCCAGGCGGCCTGGGCCAGGCCGAAGCCGAGGACGTTCACGCCCCGCCTTCGGTGACGCTGCGCGAGGCGATGGCGCTGGCCGCCGATCGCGACCTGATCGCCCGCCAGTTCGCCGGCGGCTATGCCGAGCTCTTCGCCACCGGGCTGCCGGCGCTGCCGCCGGGGCCCGTGGACGCGGCGGCGGTGCAGCGGATCTACCTCGCCTGGCTCGGCAATTACCCGGATTCACACATTGTCCGCAAGCACGGGCAAGAGGTGGCACAGACTGTCATGCAAGCTGCACAGGGCTGGGCTGCCCGCGATCCGGCCGGCGCCGACGCCGCGGCCTGGGCCGCGTGGGACGAGCAGCTGAAGGCGGCCAGAATCAACCCCGGCACCAGCGCGGACCTGACGGTGGCCACGCTGATGGCCGCGCTGCTGCTGCGGCATCCCGCGCCGGGCCCCGCGTGGCACGGTTCGTGATTGCTCTCGCAACTCGCTGGTGGCTCGACCAGTGTTTTCCCCAGGGTCCAAACTCAGTCAGGAGAAAGACAAACCATGGCAAAGATCGATCGCTTGCTGGTGGGCGAATCGCTGGTCGGTGACGGCAACGAAGTCGCTCACATCGACCTGATCATCGGGCCGCGCGGCAGCGCCGCCGAGACGGCGTTCGCCAACGCGCTGACCAACAACAAGGATGGCTTCACCTCGCTGCTGGCGGTGGTGGCGCCCAACCTGCTGTGCAAGCCGGCGACCGTGATGTTCAACAAGGTCACCATCAAGGGCGCCAAGCAGGCGGTGCAGATGTTCGGCCCGGCGCAGCGCGCGGTGGCGATGGCGGTGGCCGACTCGGTGGCCGACGGCACGATCCCGATGGACGAGGCCGACAACTGCTTCATCTCGGTGGGCGTGTTCATCCACTGGCTCGCCGAAGACGACAAGAAGATCCAGGACTACAACTACCGCGCCGTGAAGGAGTCGATCTCGCGCGCCGTCAACCGCCTGCCGACGCCGGCCGAGGTGGTGTCCAAGAAGGACAGCTCGCCGCACCCCTTCCAGGCCAAGTAAGACCCGATTCGGAGTACCTCCCACACGAGCGAAAGCCGGGCTTTGCCCGGCTTTCGTCTTGGTGGGCGCCCCGAAGGCGCGCCCGCGGCGCTCAGCGCGGCCCGGGCACCATGCCGGCGCCGATCAGGTGCAGCACGTTGCCGCCCGCCGCGGCGGGCGCGAAGTCGCCGGCGCGGCGCTCGATCAGCACGCCCACCGCCTGCAGATCGTCGAACTTGCGCGGCTTGGCCACCTTCACGCGCACCCAGGCGGCGCCGAACTCGATCACCAGGATCTCGGCCACCGCCTCGGCAAAGGCCTCGAGCAGCTTCAGCCGGTGCTCGGCCAGCAGGCGCAGCAGCCGCTCGCGCACGACGCCGTAGTCGATCGTGTCGCCGATGCGGTCGGTGTCGCAGGCGCGGGCGCGCGGCACGCCGGCCTGCAGGTCGATCACCAGCGGCTGCTGCACGTCGAACTCGCTCGTGTGGATGCCGATCACCGTGTGGCCGACGAAGCCCTCGATGAAGATCAGGTCCAGCGGGCGCGCGGCGGGGGCGTCGTGGGGAACGGCGAGGGTCGAGAGGCTGGCGGTCAAGGTTAAGGCTCCTTCGAAGCCGGCGCGGGCAGCAAGTTGCAGGCCACGCGCGGGCGACGCGGTCCGGGCGGCGCTTACCGGCCCTCACATCATGCCCTGCCGCCGCGGCGGCTTCCCTGGGGTAGACCCGTTGCGCGAGGCCTGTGCGGCGCCCACAATGATCGACCCGCTGGTGCCCCACGACAACGAGCGCGTTCGCGCCGGACCGGAGACAAAAGCCCATGACCCAAGTTCTGCGCCGTGAGCCGCCTTCGCCCCAGGAGCACACGAGCCGGATCCTGCGCGTCGTCAACGGCGGGCTGAGCGCCGACGCGCCCGACGAGCTGGCGCGCTCGTGGCGGCGTTGCGTCAACGACTACCACCTGCACCCGGACCGTCCGCGCGAGCCCGCGGTGCTGGCGCGCGACGCGCTGGAAGACCGGCGCGAGCGCATGGCCGACGTCATCGACTGCGCGCGCCACGAGATGACCACGCTGTACCAGCAGCTGGCCGACCCGGCCTCGGCCGTGGTGCTGACCGACACCGACGGCGTCATCGTGCACATGGTGGCCGCGCCCGACTTCGCCGCCGAGGCCGCGCCGCTGGGCCTGCGCAACGGCGTGATCTGGAGCGAGGCCGAGGCCGGCACCAACGGCATGGGCACCTGCCTGGTGGCCGGGCAGCCGGTCGCCATCCGCCAGGAGGACCACTTCTTCACCCAGTTCTCGCAGCTCACCTGCTCGGCGGTGCCGGTGTTCGACCCGGCCGGCAAGATCGCCGCCGTGCTCGACGTCACCAGCCACTCCGGGCTGATGCAGCAGCACCTGCTGGTGCTGCTGGGCATGACCGCGCGCATGATCGAGAACCGCCTGATCGACCAGCGCTTCCGCAACGCGCACCCGCTGCACTTCCACACCCGGCCGGAGTTCGTCTACACGCTGCACGAGGGCAAGCTGGCGGTGGCCGACGACGGCCGCATCCTGGCGGCCAACCGCAGCGCGCTGTTCCAGCTCGGGCTGCCCGACGTCGACGACATCCGCAGCCGCCACATCGAGGACCTGTTCCAGACCTCGCTGGAAGACATGCTCCGGCGCAGCAGCTCCTCGGCCTACCACCCGGTCGTCACCTACCGCGCGAATGCCGCGCACCGCTTCTTCGCCGTCGCGCGCCGGCCGGCGGCCGAGGCTCAGGCCGAGCATCCGCGCACGATCGGCGGCAACGCCGCCGCTGCCGTGCACGACATGCCGCCGGCCATGGTGACGGTCGCCCGCGGGCACGCCCGCGCCGGCACGCCGCGGCCCACCAGCGGCGCGATCTTCAAGGACCCGCGGCTCAGCACCGACCTGGACACCGCGCGCCGCGTGATCGCCCGCGCCACGCCGGTGCTGCTGAGCGGCGAGACCGGCTGCGGCAAGGAAGTCTTCGCGCGTGCCGTGCACGAAGGCAGCCCGCACGCCCTGGGCTCCTTCGTCGCGATCAACTGCGCGAGCCTGCCCGAAAGCCTGATCGAGAGCGAACTGTTCGGCTACCGCGCCGGCGCCTTCACCGGCGCGCAACGCAGCGGCCGGCGCGGCAAGATCCTGCAGGCCGACGGCGGCACGCTCTTCCTCGACGAGATCGGCGACATGCCGCTGGACCTGCAGGCGCGCCTGCTGCGCGTGCTCGACGAGCGCCAGGTCACGCCGCTGGGCAGCGAGGAGATCCACGCGGTCGACTTCCAGCTCGTGAGCGCCAGCCACCGCGACCTGCCCACGCTGGTGCGCGAAGGCAAGTTCCGCGAGGACCTGTACTACCGCCTGGCGGGCATCGAGCTGCACCTGCCGCCGCTGCGCGACCGCAGCGACAAGCGCGAGCTCATCCGCAACGTGCTGGCCACCGAGAGCGACGGCCACGCGCTGCTCGCACCCGAGGCCGAACGCCTGCTGATGAACTACGCCTGGCCCGGCAACGTGCGCCAGCTGCGCCACGTGCTGCGCACCGCAGCCGCACTGGCCGACGGCGCGCCCATCACGCTGGCGCACCTGCCCACGCTCGCCGGCGCGGCGGCCCACCTCGCCGCGACGGCCGGCACGCCGCCGCGCGCCGCGCTGCCCGCGGAGGAGCCCGTGGCGGCCGAAGAGACCGAGGTGCCGGTCAAGCTCAACCCGATCCAGGCCAACGAGCGGCAGGTGCTGCTGCAGATGCTGGAGCAGCATCGCTGGAATGTCAGCAACGTCGCCAAGGCGCTCGATGTCTCGCGCAACACGCTCTACCGCAAGCTCCACAAGCTCCACATCGAGATCAGCCACCCCGAGTGAAGGCGAAGCCGCCGCCGGCGGCAGCCGCTCGCGCTTCGCCTGGTGCATCACCGGCTCCGGGCATTTCCTCGAAGAGTCGCTTGCCATCGCCGCGCGTCTGCCGGGCGTCGATCTCTTCCTGTCCGCCGCCGGCGAGGAGGTGCTCGAGATCTACGGCGAGGCGCTGGACCAGCTGCGCGGCCGCTTCCGCATCTTCCGAGACAAGACCGCCAGCGGCGCGCCGGTGGGCGAGCTGTACCAGGACGCGTACCACACCGTCGTCGTCGCGCCGGCCACCAGCAACACGGTGGCCAAGTGCGCCTTCGGCATCAGCGACAGCCTGCCCACCAACATGTTCGCGCAGGCCGGCAAGCTGGGCATCCCGGGCATCGTGTTCGCGTGCGACACCGAGCCGGTGGTCATCACCAAGGCCCCGCACGACTGGGTGACGCTGCGGCCGCGGCGCATCGAGCTGGAGAACGTCGAGCGCTTGAAGGCGATCGACCATTGCCGAGTGGTGAGTTCGCCCGCGGAACTCGAAGAGTTGCTGGGCCAACGCCTGCATGATCTCGGCCTGAAATGAGACCCCCCAGCTCGCTCACGCTCGCGGCCCCCCGTGGGGGCGCTCGGCGGCTCCGGGCGGCCGCGCGCCGCTGATGGAACACATCCTCTTCCTGACCGGCCGCCTGGCCGAGCCCGCGCTCAAGCGCACGCTCGAGGCCATCGCCGACGCGCCTTTCACCTGGCAGGTGCACGAGCTGGGCCTGCAGGTGGCCGGCCTGATGACGGCCGAGATGGTGATGCGGCGGCTGAAGCCCGAGCAGCTGGGCGCCGCGCAGCGCATCCTCGTGCCCGGCCGCTGCCGCGGCGACGTGGATGGACTGTCAGCACACTTCGGCATCAAGGTCGAACGTGGACCCGAGGAGCTGAAGGACCTGCCGGCCTTCTTCCAGCGCCAGGCCAAGCCCGTGAGCCTGGACGCGTACGCCGTGCGCATCTTCGCCGAGATCGTCGATGCGCCGCGCCTCACGGTGGACGGGATCGTCGAGCGCGCGCGGCGCCACGCGGCCGACGGCGCCGACGTGATCGACCTCGGCTGCCTGCCGGCCACGCCCTTCCCGCACCTGGAAGACAGTGTCAAAGCGCTGAAGTCGCAGGGCTTCGCCGTGAGCGTCGATTCGCTCGACACCACCGAGCTGAAGCGCGGCGGCCTGGCCGGCGCCGACTACCTGCTGAGCCTGAACCTCGACACGCTGTGGCTCGCCGATGAGGTGCCGAGCACGCCGGTGCTGATCCCGCGCGAGCCCAGCGACGAGGCTTCGCTGCACCGGGCGGTGGAGATGCTCGCGGCGAAGGGCCGGGCCTTCCTCGCCGACAGCATCCTCGACCCGATCCCCTTCGGTTTCGCCGCGAGCCTGATGCGCTACCAGCGCCTGCGCGCGGCCTTCCCCGAGGCGCCGATCATGATGGGCATCGGCAACGTCACCGAGCTGACCGAGGCCGACACCAGCGGCATCAACGCGCTGCTGATGGGCATCGCCGAGGAGCTGGGCGTCTCGGCCGTGCTCACCACCGCGGTCAGCCCGCACGCCCGCCGCGCGGTGCGCGAGGCCGACGTGGCACGCCGGCTGATGCATGCCGCGCACACGAACCAGATGCTGCCCAAGGGCATCACGCCGCTGCTCTCCACGGTGCACGCGCGCCGGCCTTACACCGACACGCCGGCCGAGATCGAGGCCACCGCGGCCGAGGTGCGCGACCCGAACTTCCGCATCCAGGTCAGCGAGGCCGGCATCCACGCCTACAACCGCGACGGCCATCGCCTGGCGCAGGACGCCTTCGCGCTCTGGCCCCGGCTGAAGCTGCAAGACGATGCGGCGCACGCCTTCTACATGGGCGTGGAACTTGCACGCGCCGAGATCGCCTGGCAGCTGGGCCGTCGCTACGTGCAGGACCAGCCGCCCGACTGGGGCGTGGCCTTCGAGCGCGCGCCCGAAGCCACCGATGCCTATTGCGCGCCCGGCACCACGCTCGCCCGGCGCGACGACGACGTCAACGAGAAGCGATGAACGAAGAGATCTTCGAGGCGGTGCTGACGACGGTGTCGGCCGCCGGCGTGCCGCACGTGGCGCCGATGGGCGTGCGCTACCTCGGCGGCCCCAGTGGCGCGCGGATCGTGCTGATGCCTTTCCGGCCGTCGACGACGCTGGACAACATGCTGGCCACGCGTTGCGCGGTGCTGAACCGCCTGGTCGACCCGCGCGTGTTCGCCGGCTGCGTGACGGGCCGCAAGAGCTGGCCGCTGCGCCCGGCCGAGAAGATCGCCGGCGTGCGGCTCGAAGCCGCGCTGTCGCATGTGGAACTGGAACTGGCCGATATCGTCGAGGATGCGCAGCGCCCTCGGCTGACGTTTGCGCCGATCCACGAGGTGCAGCACGCGCCCTTCCTCGGTTTCAACCGCGCGCAGAACGCCGTGATCGAAGGCGCCGTGCTCGTGAGCCGGCTGCACCTGCTGCCGCCGGAGAAGATCGACGCCGAGATGGCCTACCAGCAGATCGCGATCGACAAGACCGCCAGCCCCGAGGCGCGCGAGGCCTGGGGCTGGCTGCGCGAGGCGGTGGCGGCGCACCGCGCGAAGCAGGTGGCGGCATGAGGCCGCAGGCTCTGCCGAGGCCTCATCCCCGCGTGGCGGGGCCGGCCGCAGGCCGTGGGGTGCCGATATGACGTTCAAGTTGCTGGTCAGCGTGCGCAGCGTGGCCGAGGCCTCGATCGTGGCCGAAGGCGGCGCGGACTTCATCGATCTGAAGGAACCGCGCGACGGTGCGCTCGGCGGGCTGCCGCCGGCAACCATCGCCGACATCGTCGCCGCGTTGCGCGCGCAAGGCGTGACGCCGCCGGTGAGCGCGACGATCGGCGACCGGCCGATGAGCGAGCGCGACGCGATCGTCGAGGCGGCACGCGCCGTGGCGGCCTGCGGCGTGGACTACGTGAAGGTCGGCATCGAGCCCGGCCCCGGCGCGGCCGAGGTGCTGGCCGCGCTCGCGGCGCTGCCCTTCGCCGTGGTGCCGGTCTTCATCGCCGACCGCGGCATCGAATTCGACCTCGTGCGCATGAGCCTCGGCTTTCCGGCCGTGATGGCCGACACCGCCGACAAGCTCAGCGGCAGCCTGTTCGACTGCGTGCCCGAGGCCGATCTGCGCCGCTTCGTCGCCACGGTGCGCGGCGCGGGCCGGCTCGTCGGCCTGGCCGGTGCGCTGCGGCTCGAACACCTGCCGCGGCTCTTCGACCTGGCGCCGGATTTCGCCGGCTTCCGCTCGGCCGTCTGCAGCGGCAGCCGTGCCGGCGCGCTGGACCCCGCGCGCCTCGCGGCGCTGGTGGAAAGGATCAGAAGTCGTAGATCCCCAGGCCCAGGATGAAGCCGCTGGCGCTGCGGCCCTCGCTGCGGAACTGCTGCAGCGAGAAGTCCACCGCCAGCTTCTCCTTCTTCACCCAGTGGCGCACGCCGATCTGCGCGTAGGTCTCCTCGCCGGTGCGCGCCCACTCGACGAAGCCGGTCGTGCGCCTGAACACGTCGTGCTCGAGCGCGAAGGAGCGCGTCCACTCGCGCTTCGAATCGCTCTCCTTGGCCACGCCCAGGTTCAGGTGCACGTAGCCGCCGTTGCCGAAGGGCAGCGACAGCGGCACGCGGAACGTGGCGCCGCGCACGCTGCCGCCTTCCTCGCTGCGGCCGGTGGACAGCGCCGCGCTCAGCGCGATGCCCCACCCGTCGCGCGCGATGTGGTTGAGGATCTGCTTGAACTCGATCTCGGCCTCGTGGCCGGTGACCGCGTGCTCGCGGTCCAGCAGGCGCGTGAATTCGGTCTGGATCGAGAAGCCGCCGCCGAAGGTGTACTCGGGCTCTACCGACAGCCCGCGCACGCGGCCGAAGCGCTGGATCCAGTTCTCCATCGACCAGACGTACTCGTCGTCCTCCATCACCGCGGTGCGGGCGGACTGGAAGGGGCGGTCGTTCGCGAGCGCCGGCGTGCTCGCGCAGGCCAGCATCAGCAGGGCCGGCAGCAGCGGCCTCGTCGGAATCGTCATCGGTCTCCTCGGTTCAGCGCACGCGATGTGCACTACGGGCCCGCGGCGGGGGCCCGCTGCCGGTCAGCAATTGTTCCCGCACCAGGCCCAGCTGCTCGCGCTGCACGATGTCGATCGCGAAGCCCGCGCCGGTGGCGCCGGCCGCGAAACCGTCGTCGAGAATGCCTGCCGTGCCCAGTTCGGTGAGCGTGGCCTCTTCCTCGACGTCGCAGCTCTTGACGATCACCAGCCGCTCGGCGTTCAGCCGCTGCGCCAGCGCCAGCGCGATGCTGTCGCTGGTGTGCTCCCAGTTCGTCTGGGCATCGGGCTGCTCGCGCAGCAGCTCGTAGGGCGCCCACACCACCGTGTGGCCGCCGCGCAGCCCGCGCCGGATGTCGGCCTCGTTGCCGGCCAGGCGCAACGCGGGTTGCATGCCCTGCAGCATGAACGCGCCCTGCGCCATCGCCAGCACGGCCATGTTGTGCGCGGCCAGGTCGTCGAACTGCCACTGCGCCTGGCGCCGGCGCACCTCGTCGGCGAAGCCGCCGCCGCCGCAGACGATCACCACGCGCCCGCCGCCGAGTTGCGCCAGCAGCTCCAGCCAGCGTGGCAGCAGCGGATCGGCATACAGGCTGCCGCCGAGCTTGACGACCCACATCAGCGTGGCTCCCCTGTGAACAGCGCGGCCACCGCCACCGCCGGCGCGCAGACGCGCGCCCAGGCGGCCAGCGCCGGCGAGGCCGGCATGGCCACCTCACGGCCGTAGTCGACGATGCGCGCCCGGCCCGCCAGCCCTGCGGGGCCGAGCAGCGAAGGCACGAGAAAGGCGCCGCAGCCCGCGGCGACCACGCTCACTTCGCCCGCCAGCCCGGCAGTCGCGGCCACGCGCCGCAGCTGCCCCGCGATCTCCTGCACCTGCGCGCCGCGCCAGGCCTGCGCGAGCGCGAGCGCCTCGTCGGCCGCAAGGTCGCGTGCATCCAGGCCCACCATGCGTGCCAGGCGCTGGCGCGTCGAAGGCAGGTCCTTGACGGCGTTGTCGGCGGCCGGGTGCAGGTCGTGCGCGGGATCGAGTTCGCCGGTGAGGCGGTAGATGTCGGCCGTGGTCGCGAAGAACTCGTTCATCACGTTGACGGCTTCGCCGCGCAGCGGCACGCGCGGGGCGAGCGCGCACAGCGGCGTGCGCACCACGCCGTGGTAGACGAGCCCGCCGCTGGCCAGGCGCGCGGCGTCGCTGCGCGCCTGGCCCAGCACGCGACCGCCTTCGAAGGCGATGAGGTCGGTCGTCGTGCTGCCGATGTCCACCAGCAGGCCGGCGCCGCCTTCGGCCCAGCGTGCGGCGTGCTGCACCGTCGCCAGCCAGTTGGCCGAGGCGATCGAGTTCCACAGCGCGCCGGCGTCGCTCGCCGGGCACCAGCCGGCATCGCCGGCGAAGAAGGCCGGCGGCACCGGCAACGCGGCGGCCAGGCTCGCGGCGATGGCGCGCACGCCGGCCTCGCGGTGCGGGAACAGGTCGACCATCTCGCCGGTCATCGTCACCGCGTGGCGGGCGGTCGAGACCTCGGGCCAGCGCGCGGCGGCGGCGGCCAGCGCGGCGTCGAGCCGGTCCAGGCCTTGCCACAGCGGGCAGGCCCATTGCGCCACGTCGGCCACGCGGCCTTCGATCTGCAGACAGGCCTTGAGGTGGGCACCGCCCACGTCCCAGCCGATCACCACGTCGCGGCCCATCATCGGCGACCGGCCGCCCCGTACACTCGGCGCCCCTTCATCTCCCGCTTCCCATGATGGCTGCCGCCGTCGTCATCCCCGTCATCGACCTGCAGAAGGGCCTGGTGGTGCGCGCCGTGCGGGGTGAGCGCGCGAACTACCGGCCCGTGGTCTCGCAGCTGTGCGAAGGCAGCGAGCCGGCCGCGGTGGCGCGCGCGCTGCTCGCGCACACCGGCACGTCCACACTGTACGTGGCCGACCTCGATGCGCTGACCGGCGGCGCTGCACAAACCGCGGTGCTGCGCGAGTTGCTGCACGCCCTGCCCGGCATCGAGCTGTGGCTCGACGCGGGCTTCGCCGATGCCGCGGCCGCCGGCGCCTTGCGCGATGCGCTCGGCGATGCCGGCACGCGCCTGCGCCCCGTGTTCGGCAGCGAGTCGCTGCGTTCGCGCGAGGCGCTGGCGTCCTGCTTCGATGACGGCCACGGCGTGCTCTCGCTGGACCGCCGCGACGGCCGGCGCCTGGACGCCGCCGGCTGCTGGGAGGCCGCCGAACTCTGGCCGCAACGCGTGATCGTGATGACGCTCGAGCGCGTGGGCTCCGACGCCGGCCCCGACCTGCCGACCATCGCCGAGGTGCGGGCCAAGGCGCCCGGCGCCGCCGTCATCGGCGCCGGCGGCGTGCGCCACGCGGCCGACCTGCTGGCCGCCGGCGCGGCCGGCGCCGACGCCTGGCTGGTGGCCAGTGCGCTGCACGAGCGCCGTCTCTGATCCGGGCGAGCCCTCATCCGGCACGAGGAACATGGGTATCGCAGGCAGCGGGCATGGGGCGCACCCTTTCACGATCCGTGCCACCTGACAGGCAGGGCCCGGCGGCGGGCCGGCGGCCCGATGCCGCAACACTCTGTCCCGGAAACGGATGCCGCCGCGCCGCATCCGCGCCGCTGCCGCATGCCTTGCCGGCGCTGTGGTCACAATGGCACGTGCATTGCATGACGGCCCGCCGATGACCGACCGCACAGCCGCCGCCGGCGCGAGCACCACGCACCGCGCCGCCTGGACCTGCCCCTTCTGCCCGCTGCTGTGCGACGCCTACGGCGTCGGCATCGGCGAGTCCGGGATCACCCTGAGCGGCAGCGGCTGCACACGCGCGGTGGCGGCGCTGGCCAGCTTCACCCCGCCGGCGGCCACGGCCGCCCCAATGGTCTCGGGCAGCGCCTGCGATCTGCCCACCGCGGTGGCCGCCGCGGCCGCCACGCTGCGCGGGGCGCGGCTGCCGCTCTTCGCCGGCCTGGGCACCGACGTGGCGGGCGCCCGTGCGCTGTTCGAGCTGGCGCGGCGCACCGGCGCCATCGCCGACGCGGCCGGCGGCGCCGCGCTGATGCAGGGCCTGCGCGCGCTGCAGGATCGCGGCGCCTTCACCACCACGCTGGCCGAGGTGCGGGCGCGTGCCGATGTGATCGTCTGCATCGGTGGCTCGCCGGCCGAGGCACAACCCGAGTTCTTCCGCCGCTGCGGGCTGATGGACGAAGGCGCGCCGGCGCGGCAGGTCGTCTTCCTCGGCGGCCCTGCCGAACACGCCGCGGCGCTGGCCGGCCTGCCGAACGTCACGGCCCGCCACCTGCCGCTGCAGGGCGATCTCTTCGACACGCTGTCGCTGCTGGCCCTGGCGCTGGCCGGGCGCCCCGCGCCGCCGCCGCTGGCCACGCTCGCGCAGCAACTGCAGGATGCCCGTTATGCCGTGCTGAGCTGGGAAGGTGCGCGGCTGCCGGCGCAGGGCGCGCTGCTGGTGGAGGCGATCCACCGCATCGTCGTGAGCCTCAACCGCAAGACGCGCGCGGCGATGCTGCCGCTGGGCGGTGGCGACGGCGCGGCCACCGCCAACCAGGTCTTCGCCTGGCTGGGCGGGCTGCCGCTGCGCACGCAACTGCACCCGCAAGGCCAGCGCCACGATCCGCAGGCCTTCGACACGGCGCGCCTGCTGGCCGATGGCGCCGTGGACGCGCTGCTGTGGGTGCAAGCCTTTCGCCCGCTGCCGCTGCCCGAGACGGCGCTCGCGCCCATCGTGCTCGGTCATCCCGCGATGGCCGGCGCGGTGCGCAGCCCGGGCTCGGTCTTCATCCCCGTGGCCACGCCCGGCATCGGCCACGCGGGGCACCTCTTCCGCACCGATGGCGTGGTGCTGATGCCGCTGCATGCGGCGCTGGACCAGCGGCTGCCCTCGGTGGCCGAGGTGGTGACGCAGATCGGTGCCGCGCTCGTGGCCACGCGGGAGGCCGCATGAGCAGCGGAGCGATGCGGCTCGTCGGCGGCCGCGTGATCGACCCGGCGCACGGTGTCGACGGCGTCGCGCGCGACATCGGCATCCGCGGCGGGCGCATCGTCGAGCTCGCCCCGAACGAAGCGGCCGAGGACATCGACATCACCGGCTGCGTGGTGATGGCCGGCGGCATCGACCTGCACACGCACATCGGCGGCGGCAAGGTGAACCTCGCGCGGCTGCTGCTGCCCGAGATGCAGCGCGCCGGCGCGAATCCGCTGCCGCTGGACGGCTGCAGCGCCTGCACGCCCGGCACGCTGGCCACCGGCCTGCGCTACGCGGAGATGGGCTACACCGCCGCCTTCGAGCCGGCGATGGTGCCCGCGAACGCGCGCCACGCGCACATGGAGATGGGCGACGTGCCCATCGTCGACCATGGCGCCTACGTGATGCTCGGCAACGACGAGCTGTTCCTCGAGCTGCTCGCCAACGCGAAGGGCGAGGGCGACTTCCTGCAGATCCGCGACTACGCCGGCTGGCTGATCAACGCCACCAAGGCGATGGGCGTGAAGGTGGTGAACCCGGGCGGCATCTCGGCCTTCAAGTTCAACCAGCGCAAGCTCGATGTCGACGAGGGCCATGTGCGCTGGGGCATCACGCCGCGGCGCGTGGTGCACACGCTGGCGCGTGCGCTGCACGAGCTGGGCGTGCCGCACCCGCTGCACATCCACGGCAGCAACCTGGGCGTGGCGGGCAACATCGAGTCGACGCTGGCCACCATCGCCGCGCTCGAAGGGCTGCCGGCGCACCTCACGCACATCCAGTTCCATGCCTACGGCCGCGAAGGGCCGAAGAAGTTCAGCTCGGCCGCGCTGCAGCTGGCCGAGGCGGTGAACGCCAACCCCAGCGTCTCGATCGACGTGGGCCAGATCATCTTCGGCCAGACCGTCACCGCCAGCGGCGACACGATGCGCCAGGTGGCCAACGCCGGCCTCGCGAGCCCGCGCAAGTGGATCGCCGCCGACATAGAACTCGACGCCGGCTGCGGCGTCGTGCCCTTCCGCTACCGCGAGCAGAGCTACGTCAACGCGCTGCAATGGGCCATCGGGCTGGAGATCTTCCTGCTGGTGAACGACCCCTGGCGCGTGGTGCTGACGACCGACCATCCCAACGGCGGCCCGTTCACGAGCTACCCGCACCTGATCCGCCTGCTGATGGACCGCGGCTTCCGCGACGAGCAGCTCGCGAAGCTGCACCCCGACGTGGCGGCCAACTCGGCGCTGAAGAGCATCACGCGCGAGCTGTCGCTCTACGAGATCGCGATCCTCACGCGCGCCGGCCCGGCGCGGCTGCTGGGGCTTGCCGACCGCGGCCACCTGGCCGCCGGCGCGGCGGCCGACATCGCCGTCTACCGCGAAGACGCCAACCGCGAGACCATGTTCAGCGCGCCCGAGTACGTCTTCAAGGATGGCACGCTGGTCTCGCGCGCCGGCCGCATCGTCGCCCAGCCCACCGGCGGCACGCACTTCGTGAAGCCGCGCTACGACGACGCGATCGAGCGCACGCTGCGCCGCCACTACGCGCAGCATGGCTCGATCAACTTCGCGCACGCGGCCATCGGCGAGGACGAGCTTTGCGCCTGCTGCAAAGGCGGCCGGCTGCTGCCTTCGGCCTGCTTCGGGGGCGACGAATGAGCGCGCCGCTGGTCATCAACGGCACCGTGGTCGACGACACCTTCGCCGAGGCCTTCCCGATGAAGGCCACGCGCTTGCTGATCACCGCACACGACCTGACCTGGGCGCGCCACGCCGCCGTGGCCGCGACCGGCTTCGCGACCTCGGTGATCGCCTGCGGCTGCGAGGCTGGCATCGAGCGCGAGCTGTCGCCCGAAGAAACGCCGGACGGCCGGCCCGGCGTCAGCGTGCTGATCTTCTCGATGTCGGGCAAGGAACTGGCCAAGCAGATCGAGCGCCGTGTCGGCCAATGCGTGCTGACCTGCCCGACGACGGCCGTCTTCGCCGGGCTCGACGAAGGCGAAGCCGTGGCACTGGGCAAGAACCTGCGCTTCTTCGGCGACGGCTGGCAAACGTCGAAAGTGATCGGCGGCCGGCGCTACTGGCGCGTGCCGGTGATGGACGGCGAGTTCGTCGCCGAGGAGACCACCGCCGTCACCAAGGCCGTGGGCGGCGGCAACCTGCTGCTGCTGGCGCGCGACACCGACTCGGCGCTGGCCGCCGCCACCGCCGCGGTGGCGGCGATGAAGACGCTGCGCGGCGTGGTGATGCCCTTCCCCGGCGGCGTGGTGCGTTCGGGCTCGAAGGTCGGCAGCAAGTACCCCTCGCTCGGCGCCTCCACCAACGACCTCTTCTGCCCCTCGCTCGTGGGCCTGGTGCCGCGCAGCGAACTGGATGCGCAGACGCGCTGCGTGATGGAGGTCGTGATCGACGGCCTCACCGAAGCCGACGTGGCCGCGGCGATGAAGCTCGGCATCGAGGCCGGCACCGCCATCGGCGCGACCGGCGGCCTGCTGCGCATCTCGGCCGGCAACTACGGCGGCAAGCTCGGGCCCTTCCACTTTCACCTGCACAAGCTGATGGGGGCGAAGGCATGAGCACGCCGGGCCGCTCCCAAGCGCTCATCCCGGAGCACGCAGTGCGGAGGGTCGTCCAATGAGCGGCTGGGTGCTGAGGCTGCAAAGCCAGCCCGCGCTGCGGGTCGATGCGCGCACGCTGCAGCCGGCGGCGCTGGCAACGATGAGCACCGCGGAGATCGAACAGCTCGCGCTGCCGATGGGAAACACCACGGTGCCGCTGGCCGAACTGTTCGCGCTCGCGCCTTCGACCGATGACGCGCTGCACATCGAAGGCGATGCCTCGCGGCTGGACTTCCTCGGCTGGCAGATGTCCACCGGCCGGCTCGTCGTGCATGGTCCGGCGGGTGACTACGCAGGCGGCGCGATGCGCGGCGGCGAACTCGTGATCGAAGGCTCGGTGCGCGATCTCGCCGCCTGCGAGATGGCCGGTGGCACGCTCGTGATCGACGGCGACGCCGGCGACTTCGTGGCCAGCACCTTGCCCGGCAGCATGGACGGCATGCGCGGCGGCTTCGTGCGCATCCGCGGCGGCGTGGGCGCGCGCTGCGCCGACCGCATGCGCCGCGGCACGGTGGTGATCGACGGCGACGCCGGCGACTTCCTCGCCTCGCGCCTGGTCGCGGGCACCATCGCCCTCGCCGGCCGCTGCGGCGCGCATCCGGGCTTCGGCATGCGCCGCGGCAGCCTCGTCTTCGTCGGACCCGCGCCGGCCGCGATCCCGCCAGCCTTCGTGCCCGCGGGGGCCGATGCGCCGGTGTTCTGGCAACTGCTCGCGCGCGACCTGCAGCGCCACGGCGGTGTCTTCGCCGGCCTTGCGGGCCGCCACATCTCGCGCCACCTGGGCGACGTGACGGTCGACGGCAAGGGCGAGTGGATACTCCCGGCCTGAGCGTCCACGTTCCTCCCTTTTCTCCACTCCCGTTTTGCACCCGACACGATGAGCAAGTACGTCTTTCACGCCGGTGAAGCCACCGTGCTGGCCAAGGAAGGCCAATTCACCGATGCGATGCCCGAGATCCTGATCGGCCGCACCGACGGCCCCGTGGGCCAGGCCTTCGCCAACATGATGGCGCAGAGCAAGGGCCACACGGCGATGTTCGCGATCCGCGCCTGCAACCAGCTCGTGCGGCCGGCCACCATCGTCGTGCCCAAGGTGACGCTGAAGGACGTGGCCAATATCGACCTCTTCGGCGGCGTGGTGCAGAGCGCCACCGCCGACGCCGTGGTCGACTGCCTCATCGAAGGCGTGATCCCCAAGGACATCGCCAACGACCTGTGCATCATCAGCCTGGTGTGGATCGACCCGCGCTGCGCGAAGGATCCGAACCTCGACAAGAAGGACATGTACCGCACGAACTACGAGGCCACCAAGCTGGCGATCCAGCGTGCGCTGGCCAACGAGCCCAGCGTCGACGAACTGATCGCCAACCGGCACAAGATCAAACACGACATGGACGACTGGAGCTGAAGCACCGTCTCCGATGCGCCTGGCCCTCTTCGACCTCGACCACACGCTGATCGACTTCGACAGCGGGTTGGCCTGGACCCGTTTCCTCGTGCGCCACGGCCGGCTGGCGGCGGATGCGGAGGAGGTCTACCTCGGCTACGCGCGGCAGTACGTGGCCGGCACGCTGGACATCCATGCGATGCACCGCGCCGGCATCGCGCCGCTGGCGTCGCAACCGCTGGCGGTGCTGCTGGGCTGGGCGCGGGACTACGAGGCCGAGATGGCCGGCCGGCTGCGGGCCGACATGCGCGAGCTGGTGCGCCGGCACCTGGCCGCGGGCGACCTCTGCGCCATCGTCACCGCCACCACGCGGCTGGTCTCCGAGCCTTATGCGCGGCTCTTCGGCGTGCCGCACATCGTGGCCACGGAAGCGGTGGAGGCCGGGGGTTTCCTGACCGGCGAGATCCACGGCCTGCCCTGCTTCCGCGAGCACAAGATCGCGCGCGTGGGCCAGTGGCTGGCCGGCATCGACGCGCCGCCGCTGGACGCCTTCGACGAGAGCTGGTTCTACTCCGACTCGATCAGCGACCTGCCGCTCATGTCGACCGTCACGCACCCGGTGGCGGTGCGGCCCGATGAGCGGCTGAAGGCGCAGGCCCAGGCCGCGGGCTGGGCGATCCTCTAGGGCCTGTCAACGCGACTCGACGTAGGCCGCCACGGCCTTCATCTCGTCCTTGCTCAGGCCGCGCAGCTCGCTCTTCATCAGCACGCCGTGCGGGCGCAGCGGGGTGCTGCGGAAGACCTGCAGCTGGCTCACGACGTAGCGCGCGTGCTGGCCCGCCAGGCGCGGGAACCCGGCCTGGCCTTCGGCGTCGGCGCCGTGGCAATCGGCGCAGGCTTTCACGCCGCGCTGCGGGAAGCCCTTGTCGTAGATCGCCTTGCCGGCGGCCACGAGCTTCGGCGCGCCCGCGTGGCCCGGCCGCGGCGGCAGCGCGGCGTAGTAGTCGGCCAGGCCGGCGATGGTGGCGTCGTCCAGCAGTGCCGATACGCCCCACATGTAGGCCTTGAGGTTGGCCTCCGAACGTGACTGCGAACGGAAGTCCTTCAGCTGCTGCTGCAGGTACTGCGAGGTCTGCGCGGCGAGCACCGGGATCGTGGCATCGGCAGCGCGGCCGTTGTCGCCGTGGCAGGCGGCGCAGACGTGGATCGCGCGGCGCACGGTCTCGGACGCGTTGGTGTCCTGGGCCAGGGCCGGCGCGCTGAAGGCCAGCGTCAGGGTAGCCATGGCGGCCAGGGCGAGGTGCTGCTTCATCGGAGTCCTTGGGCTGTCGGAACGCCGATTCTTCCGGCCGCTGCCGCGGGCCGGCTTGAGCGGTGTCAAGCCACCCGGAACGCGCCCAGCGCCTCGCCCAGGTGCGCGCTCTGCCCGCGCAGCGACTGCGCCGCCGCGGCCAGCTGCTCCACGAGCGCGGCGTTCTGCTGCGTCATCGTGTCGATGCGCGAGACGGCCTGGTGCACCTGGCCGATGTCGCCGCTCTGCGCCTGCCCCGCGTCGGCGATGTGGCCCACCAGGCCCGAGACGCGGTCCACGCTCTCGCGGATCTCCTTCATCGTCTGCGCCGCGTCGTCCACCAGCCGCGTGCCGCTGGCCACGCGCGAGGTGGACTCCTCGATCAGCGTCTTGATCTCGCGCGCCGCGGTGGCGCTGCGCTGCGCGAGGCTGCGCACCTCGCTGGCGACGACCGCGAAGCCGCGGCCCTGCTCGCCGGCGCGCGCCGCTTCCACGGCCGCGTTCAGCGCCAGGATGTTGGTCTGGAAGGCGATGCCGTCGATCACGCCGATGATCTCGCCGATGCGGCGCGAGCTGGCGTTGATCTCGTTCATGCGCGCCATCACATCGCCCATCACCGCGGCGCCGCGGCCGGCCACCGTGGTGGACTGCGCGACCACGGCGCGTGCCTCCTGCGCATGCTCGGCCGTGATCCGCACGCTGCCGGCGAGTTGCTCCATCGTGCTGGCGGTCTGCTGCAGCGCGGCGGCCTGGCTCTCGGTGCGCGCCGACAGGTCGGCGTTGCCGCTGGCGATCTCGGCCGATGCGTTGCCCACGCCGTCGGCCGTCTGGCGCGCCTGCTGCACGGTGCTGCGCAGCTTCTTGCGCATGCCGTTGAGCTCGGCGCGCAGCCAGGAGAACTCGTCGCGGCCGGGTGATTCGATCTTGGTCTCGAGGTCGCCGCCGGCGATGCGCACCACGGCATCGACGGTGGACTCCACGCAGTCCTTGATGCTGCCGCGCGTGAGCAGCAGCGCACCGAGCGTCAGCGCCACGCCCACGGCGGCCATGCCGCCGAGTGCCCAGGCGGTGCCCGGCTGCGCCGCCGGGCCGGACAAGGCCCAGGCGGTGGCGGCGCCCTGCGCGCCGATCCACAGCGCGGCCATGCCGTAGCCGTAGGTGACACGCTGCACGAGGCTCGTTCGGCGAATCCAGGACATCTCGAAACTCCTCATCAGGCCGCTTTCGAGCACGGACGACCACTGTCCTTCGCTCGATGCAGGCTTGCCAGGCTTTCGGCCTTACCCGAGCCTGACTTCAGTCGTGGGTCGCGCGAAATGTCACGAACTGCCCGGGGGCCGACCCGCTGCCGGCGCCGCGGAGCGGGCCGCTATTGCTCCAGCCGCAGGATTTCCAGCTGCTCGGGCACGGTCTCGAAGGTGCCGGTGCCGGCGGGCATCTGCATCAGCGGCTTCGGCTGCGTGTCCAGCAGCCACACGCTGGGGTAGACGAGCTGGCGCGCACGCTCGTCGCCGAGCTCGCGCTGGAACTCGGCATAGGGCCGGCTGCGGGCGCCGACCTTGATGTGCAGCCGGTCGGCCTGCACGCGCAGGCTGCTGCGCAGGTCCACGATCAACCAGCCGGCGAAGTGCGGGCGCAGCTCCTCGGCGTTGGCGGCCAGGAAGCCTTCGTAGCGGCGGCAGAAGGGGCAGTCGTTCGCGCCGAGGTAGACATACAGCCGCTTGCCCTCGCGCCTTGCGCGCTGCAGCGCCGGCGTGAGGTCGAACTCGGCGCGCGCCGGCAGGCCGGTGGGCTGCACCACGAGTGCGCCGTACGCTTCGGGCAAGGCCGCCTGCGCGGGCCGCGCGATGGCGCTGGCCGCAGCCAGCAGGACCAGGCTTCGGCGCGCGATGCGCAGGTTCATGACTGCGGCGCGCGCACCGCGAGCTGGCCGCTGAAGCGCGCGTCGTGCGAGTCCTCGACCTCGGCCAGCAGCTCGCCCTCGCCGCGCGCGACGAAGTTGAAGCGCCAGGTCGGGTTCTCGCTGACCGAGAAGTCCTGCTCGGCGTCGAAGACCTTGCGGCCCGCGTAGCGCACGCGGATCGAGCGCACGAAATGCGGCGGGATGAACATCACCGTCTGCTGGTTGAGCTCGAAGCCGGTGTCGTTGGGATGCACCACGGTCACGTCGGCCGGCGTGGGCGCGTTGGGCTTCACGCCGTCGGGCAGCTTCAGCACCGTGCGGCCGATGAGGTTCAGCGCGCTGCGGTTGGGCGGCGCGCTGCAGCCGCCGCTGGTCTTCACGTAGCGGGAATCGGTGTGCAGCGTGCCGTCGGACCACTCGGCGACCACGCGCACATGGCTGTACTCGTCCACGCGCAGGCGGGTCTCGAAGTCGGCCTGGCCGAGCTCGGTGCTGAGGTCCAGCGTCGCGGCCAGCGGCGAGGGGTTCTTGTCGACCAGCACCCACAGGCGCCGCGCGAAGAGCTGCTCGCCCTGCGGCTGGCGCGAGACGATCTTCACCGGCACCGAGGCGCCGTAGGCCGCGCGCAGCGGCACGATGAGCTGCACGCGCGGCTGCTCGGCCTCGATGCGGCGCGTGCCGAACAGGCGTTCGCGCAGGCGGTCCCACTCGGGCGAGCCGGCCTTGTGGTCGACGTTGCTCGGCAGGCCGCCCACGGCGGCGCGCGCGCGCAGCGCCGGCAGCGCGGGCAGGGCTGCGGCGGCAGCGATCATCATCAGGCGGCGGCGCTTCATCGCGGGGCTCCTCCTTCGGGTTCGGCGGTCAGGCGTTCCTGCTCGAAGCGCAGGAACACCACCGAGGCGTTGCGGCGGTGGATGGTCTCGTACTGGTCCCAGGCCTGGAAGGCCGGCAGCTGCAGGCGCTCGGCGACCTGGCTCAGCGGCACGTCGGCATCGAGCAGCTGCTTCGCGCCGGCCTGCAGCGCTTGCAGGTAGCGCTCGACGCCGGCGATCACCGAATCGGCCGCCCCAGCCGGGCCATGGCCCGGCACCACGTGCGCGAGCTTCAGCGTGCGCAGCGCGGCCAGCGCGCGCGTCCAGCCTTCGAGCCGGCTGTCCTGCACGTCGGGCACGCGGCCGTTGTCGAGCAGGCCGCCGGCGAAGAGCGTGCCGGTGCTCTCGTCGAGCACCGCCGTGTCGCCCGGCCCGCTGCCATGGCCGAAGTGCAGCAGGCGCACCGGGCGGCCGATGAGGTCGAGCCTGTGATCGCCTTGGTCGAACGTCAGGTCGGGCCTGATCACTGCGGTGCCGGCCATCTCGTCTTCGCCCAGCACGCGCTTCAGCGTCTTCAGGCAGCCTTCGCAGCGCGCCGCCATCAGCCGCGCGGCGAGCAGGTGCATGTGGATCGGCACCTGCTGCTCGCGGAACGCGGCGGCGCCGAAGAGGAATTCCTGGCGCGTGTGCGTCAGCACGAGCGCGCGCACCGGCCTGTCGGTGACGCGCCGCACGGCGGCGAGCAGCTCGGCACCCTGGCGGTACGAAGTGCCGCTGTCGACGACGATCACGCCCTGCGGCCCGACGATGAAGCCGGCGTTGCCGACGCGGCCGCGGTTCTCCGGCCCCGGCTCGCCGGGCAGGCCTTGCACGAGGTACACGCCCTCGGCCACCGCCTGCGGCGTGCCGGCCGGCGGCGTGCTCGCGCAGGCGGCCAGCAGCAGCGTCACGGCGAGCGCGGCCGGCAGCCTCGCCACGGCCACTACTTGCCCTCCACCAGCTTCTTCAGGTTCGCCAACCCGCTGGTGTAGACGCCGGTCACCGCCTTCACCGCGGCCTCGTCGTTGCGGTCGGGCGGCGGGTCGTTGTTCGGGTAGCCGCGGTAGAAGGCGCCGCGCCATTCGACGACGCTGCCGCTGCCTTCGGCCGCGACGCTGATGGTGCTGGTGTAGTTCGTCACCGGCAGCGCGCCGCCGTCCTTGGCGCGGTAGCTGTAGCGCTTCTTGGCGTCGTCCCAGGCCTCCAGCGTCTCGGTGATCTCGCCGCCGCCCTTGATCTTCACCAGCCGCACCGAGCCCTCGGCATTGCCCTTGTCGGCCGCGCTCTCGGCCACCGCGGGGTGCCAGTCCTTCAGCGCGTCGTAGTTGCGGATGCGCGCCCAGACCACGTCGGCCGGCGCGTTGATCGTGATCTTCTCGCTGACCTTCTGCCGCGTCGGGCCGTGGGCGAAGGCAGGCAGCGCGAGCAGCGTGGCGGGAAGCAGCAGCAGCAGGCGGCGTGTGATGGAAGCTTGCATGGGCATCGAGCGGAGTTGTCGTCGGGAATCAGGGTGAAGGAGGCGCGCCGATGAAGGCGCCGAAGCCGCGGCTGTTCTTGCCGGTGGCGATGCGGTGCAGCGTGCGGCCGCTGGCGGCGTCCAGCACGCTCACGTCGTCGTCCATCCAGTTGACGACGTAGACGCGGCCCTCGTGCGCGGCCACGCCCTCGGGGTAGCCGAAGCCGCGCAGCGTCTGCCGCGGCGCGAGCGTGGCGGCATCGAAGACGCTGACGCTGTCCTCGTGCTGGTTCGTCACGTACAGCAGCCGGCCGCCGTCGGCCAGCGCCGCGCCGTAGGGCGCCTTGCCGGTCTTCAGCGTGGCGATCACCGCGGGCTTGTCGAGGTCGGCGAGCGAGACCACCGAGACATCGTCGCTCTGCACGTTGAGCGCGAAGAGGCGCGCGCGCGGCGCATCGAGCAGCAGCGCGAACGGGTGCGTGCCGACCTTCACGCGCGAGCGCACGCGGCCCGCTTCGAGATCGACCACGGCCACGCTGTCGTCGTCGCGCTCGGCGATGAAGGCGACCGGCGCGCGGTCGAAGGCGGCCACGCCGGCCGGCGCGCGGCCCACCGGCACCGCGCGCGGCGCGCCGGCCTTCGAACGCAGGTCCCAGGCGAGCAGGCGCTGGCCGTACCAGTCGGCCACCAGCAGCCAGCGGCCGTCGGCGCTGGCATCGATGCCCACCGGGCCGTCGCCGGCCGGCAGCGTGTCGACCACGGCCTGCGTGCGCATGTCGATCACCGAGATGCTCTTGCTGTCCGGGTTCGATACGAAGGCCCGGCCGGCCACGCTGCTGGCCACCACGCCGGCCGGCGAGCGGCCCACCGGCACGGTGGCCACGACGCGTTGCAGCGCGAGGTCGATCACCGAGACATCGTGGCTGCCCTGGTTGGTGATGTAGGCGTAAGGCGCGGCCGTCGCCGCGGCGGCCAGCAGCGCCGTCGAAAGGCCGACGATCAGGGGCCGCTCGCGCATCACATCGGCGGCTGCTGGAGGGCCAGGCGGCTCTCGAAGTGCAGCTCGCGCGAATCGACCACCTCGGCCTTCAGTTCGCCCTGGCCGCGCGGCACGAACCAGAAGCGGAAGTTCGGGTTCTCGCTGATCGAGATGTCGACATCGGCGCTCAGCAGCGGGCGGCCGGCGTAGCTCACAGCCACCTTCCGGACGTAGTGCGCGGGCGTGTACTGCCGCGTGTACTGGTCCATCGCCAGGCCCGAGTGGTTCGGGTGGCTGATCATCAGCTGCGCCTGCACCGGCCCGCCCTGCGCCCCGCTGGGTTCCACGCGCAGGCGCATCTTGCCGAGCGTGGCCAGCGCCGCCGCCGCATCCTTGCCCGGAGGCGCCGAGCAGCCGCCAGAGGCCTTCACCCAGCGCGTGGCCATGTGCAGGCTGCCGTCGGCCAGCTCGGCGATGGCGCGCACATGCGTGTACTCGTCGATGCGCACGCGGGTCTCGATGTCGGCACGGCCGCTGTCGGGCGTGAACTGGAAGACGGCGGCAATCGGCGAGGGGTTGTTGTCGATGATCAGGTAGAGCTTGTCGACGCCGCGCGCGCCGCCCGGCGCCGCGCGCGTGCGCAGCGCCACCGGAACGATCGCGGCGTCCTCGGCGCGAGCCGGGGTCTCCAGCAGGACCACGTCGTCGCCGGCGGCGGCGATCGGGCGCTTGTCGAACAGGCTGGCACGGATCTTCTGCCAGTTCGGGCTCGCGTCGGGGTTGCTGCCGTCGCGCAGCTGGGCGCTCGCGAGCGACGGGAGCACGGCCAGCGTGGCGAGCGCGTGGCGGCGGGACGGATGGGGGCGCTGCTTGCTCATTCTTCCCACTCCAGTTCGGCATAGGCCGCGGTGACGTTGCGTCGGTGGAAATGCTCGGCCAGCAGCCAGCGGCTGCCGGCCGGCGGCGTGATCGATTCGACCGCCTGGGCCAGCGTGCGGTGCGCGCGCAGGGCGGCGCGCACCTCGCGCTGCAGCGAAAGAAGGTACTCGCGCTCGGGCGCCAGCAGCGCGGCCCAGTCGCGCGAAGGCTCGCCGTGGCCGGGCACGGCGAGCGCCACGTCCAGCGCCTGCAGCTCGCCCAGCGTCGCCAGCCAGCCGGCCAGCTTGCCGTCGAGCACCGGCAGGTGGCCGGCGAAGACGAGGTCGCCGGTGAAGAGCGTGCGCGTGCGGCGGTCGTAGACCGTGAGGTCGTTGTCGGTGTGCGAGGTGGGCCAGGCGCGCAGCAGCAGCGTGCGCTCGCCGAGGTCGAACTCGGTCTGCTTCGTCACCGCCAGCGTCGGGTAGACCACGGCCTCCGGCGGCAGCGTGCGCTGCAGATCGCGCTGCATCGCGTTGGCGAAGGCGCTCACGCGCGCCGCGAAGGCGGGGCCGAAGCGCGCGTGGGCCGCGAAGGCCGGCGGCGGCGTCGCGGCGGCGAAGGCCGAGGCACCCAGCGCGTGATCGGGGTGCGCATGCGTGGTGACCACCAGGCACACCGGCAGCGGCGTGACCTGCGCCACCGTCGCCTGCAGGCGGCGGCCGACTTCGGGCGAGCCGCCGCTGTCGATCACCGCCACGCAGCGGCTGCCGACGATGAAGCCGAGGTTGGCCACGTCGCCCGCCAGCGCGGCGCTCTCGGCGCCCCAGGGCAGCTGCGCGCCGCGGTGCACGAAAACGCCGGCGGCGACCTCCTGCGTCGGCAGGGGCTGCGCGAATGCCGCTGCGGCGCCGGTCGCGAACGCCAGCGCGGCCCAGGCCCGGCGCAGCGCAGCGTTCATCGCCTTGCAGCCTCCTTCAGCGCGGGCTCGAGACGTTGATGAAGCAGCCCGCCTTCACCCTGGCCTGCAGCTCGCGGTAGCGCTTGATCTGCTGCTGCAGCAGCTCGGTGTCGCGGATCGTGTTGCCGCGTTCGCCGCCGATGCTGTTGGCGTTGGTGGCGGTGCTCATCGCGACGTAGTCCTCGAAGCTGACCTCGCGCGCCAGCGCGTCGAGTGCGCAGGAGCACTTGTTGACCATCTCGTAGTGCGGCCCGGGGTGCGCGCGCATGCACTCCTGGACGTAGAGCACGCGGTCGGAGGTGGGGAAGTCGTTCCTGCGCTCGTCGGCGGCGCGGGCCGGCAGCGCGGCGGCCGCGGCCAGCGCGCAGGCGAGGGCCAGGGAGGGGAGGATGGCTCGGGTCTTCTTCATGTCGGGAGTCCGGATGGTCGTGGCCTCGTCACTTGCCGGCGGCGGCCGGCACGCCTTCGCTGGTCCAGGCGCCGTCGATGAACAGCTCCTCGACGAGCAGCGGCGCCGCGCCCGCGGCGCCGGCAGCCGTCGTGCGGATGCCGAACAGGCCGCCGGGCACGTCGTCGGAGAACCAGAAACGGTACTCCTTCGCCGCGAGCTTCTCGTAGCGGTTGCGGCTGGGGTCGTCGCGGAAAGGGTTGATCACCACCTCGCGGCCTCGCACCGGCCGGCCCTTGTAGCCGAGATTGACCTCGCGCGGCGCCGCGCCATCGGCCAGCGCGAGCCGGATCAGGCGCCGGAAGTGGTTCTGCGAGCCGCGCGTGTGGCGCTGCATCTCGCGCACGTCGCGCTCGAGGAAGAACATCAGCACCGGGTTGCCGGCGGCGTTCTCGATGTCGGGCAGCGCCAGGCGCCGCGCGCCGGTGAGGAATTCGCCGTGCGCGTTGCAGCAGCCGCCGCCGGCGGCGCTGCTCACCTCCAGCGTCACGCTGTCGTCGAAGCCAGGCTCCAGCGTGCCGCTCTTGCGGAAGGCGTAGCGCAGCACGTGCGGTCGCGACAGCGTGCCGAGCTGGTCGCTCATGAAGAGCAGTTTCTCGGCGGCGGAGACCGGCTGTTCCTCGGCGGCCAGGGCCGGCGGGCCGGCCAGCGCGGCGGCCAGGAGGACGAGGGTGGTGAGGCGCGGGAACATGTCGATGTCTTTCGGAAGTCGGTCTCTCAGGGCCTGGCGCGCTGCGCCTGCAGCTCGCCCGCCATCTCCGGGTCGAGCGCGGCCACGCGGCCGATGGCCTCGCGCGCCCGCGCCTCGTTGCCCTGGCGCGTGTACAGCTGTGCCAGGCGGTACCAGGCCACCACCGCGTTCGGGTCGCGCTGCACCGCGCGCTCCAGCGCCGCCTGCGCCTCGGCCACGCGATTGAGGCGGTCCAGCGCCAGGCCTTGCGCGGCCAGCGGCGCGGAGTCGTCGGCCGCGCCGGCGCTCCAGCGCAGCGCCAGCGCCTCCAGCGCGGCCCAGTCGCCGTCGCGCTCCAGCACCGCGGCCTGCAGGAAGGCCGGCTGGCGCTGCGGCGGGCGCTGCCAGTAGGGCAGCGGTTCGTCGGGCAGCGGCGCAATCGCGGCGTAGCGCTCGTCGGGCGCTGCCAGCAGCGCGTCCAGCCACTCGGTGGGCGCGGCGAAGTAGTGACCCTCGCCGCCGCGCAGCCGGAAGGTCAGCACGCCCACCAGGCGCATCGCATCGTCGAACAGCGCGCCGCCGCTGGCGCCGCTGGTGAACCAGTTGCTGCTCTGCACGACACGCCCGCCGTCGAGCCGGTGCAGCGCAACCACCCTGCCGCTGCTGCTCTGGATGCCCAGGCCGCCGGTGAATCCCAGCGCGGTGACCGGCTGGCCCGGCAGCAGCGCGTCGCTGCGCGCGCGCTCCACGGCCGCCGCGCGCAGCCCGGGCACCTGCAGCAGGCACAGGTCGTGTTCGAGGTCGGCCGCCTGCGCGCGCACCACCAGCCGCAGCTCGCCGCGGCGCAGGTGCACCTGGGTGGCGTCGTGCGTGACGTGGCAGTTCGTCACCACGCGCTCCGGCGCCACCACCACGGCCGAGCCCAGCGAGTACCCACCCTGGCGGCGAATGGCCTCGACCTTCAGCACGCTGGCCCCGGCACGCACCATGGCCTCGCGCTCGGGCTCGGCGCGCCCCGGCGTCGCGGCCGCCATGCAGCAGGCAGCGGCCAGCGATGCGAACAGCACCCGCCGCACGCGCTGCCCTCCTTCGCCCGCTCAGTTGGCCGCGCGCGCGGCGGCCGAGAACGACTCGTCGACCACCGGCACGCCGAACTCCTTGAGGATGGCCTGGATGCCGTCGCGCTGCGACTCGATGAGCCCCTCGACCTGCTGCTTCCACTCGCGTTCGCCGTAGCGCACGCCCAGCGCCATCTGGAAGTCGAACTTCACGCCCGGCTCGGACTTCATCGGCAGCAGCGCCAGCTGCGGCGCCTTCACGCGCTTGGCGAAGTAGCCGGCGATCGGGCCCCAGACGATGGCCGCGTCGATCTTGCCGGCGACCAGGTCCTTCTCGATGATCTCGCCCGGGTACTGCTCGGGGTCGGGGTTGAGGATCGGGTAGGGCACGCCCTGGTCCACCAGGCCGTGGCGGCTGAGCCAGTCGGAGGCCGGCGAGCGGTCGTAGACGCCGATGCGCAGCCGCTTGAGCTGCTCGGGCGGCAGGGCGAGCAAGTCGGCCACCGTCGCCACGTTGGCCATCGCGCCGCCGCGGGCGAACACCAGGGCGTAGGTCGAGCGGTAGATCGGCTTGGTCACCGAGACCTGGTCGAAGCCCACCGGCACGCCCATCACGATGTCGCAGCGCCAGTCCTCGCCCGGCAGCTTGTAGCGCAGCGTGTTGCGGATGAAGGCCAGCCGGTTGGGGAAGGAGTAGTAGGTGACCGGCAGCCCGAGCGCCTTGCCGAACAGCTCGGCCATGCGGTTCTCGAGGCCCTCGCCCTTCAGGTTCGAGAAGGGCATGTTGTTCGGGTCCTGGCAGACGCGCAGCGCGGTGCGCGGCGGCGCGTCCTGCGCGGGCGCCTGGGCCTGCGCGAGGACCGGCAGGGCCATCAGGGCCGCGGCCGCCAGGCATGCGGCCGCGCGGGCGGCGGCGATCATTTGATCTCTTCGACCTTGGCGCGCGTGATCGCGCCGTCGGAGCGGCCCTTGAGGTAGGCGTAGAGCTGGTTGATGTTGTTCATCACCGTCTCGCTGGTGCCGAAGCTCTGCATGCCCTTCTCGAGCCGGCCGTCGCGCACGGTCTTGATGAACTCGTCCTTGGTCAGCGTCTTCAGGCTGTTGACCAGCGAGGGGCCGACCATGCCTTCCTGGTTCGCGCCGTGGCAGCGGTCGCAGGCCGCCTGGCGCCAGGTACGGAAGCCCTTCATCGTCTCCGGGTCGACCTTGTAGCCGTCGACCACTGTGTAGAGCTTGTCCTGCGCCCAGGCCGTGCCGGCCAGCAGCAACACCACGGACAGCAGCGGCTTGAGCAGTTTCATGTCTCGATTCACCGATTCGCAAAAGTAAGCGGGGATGGGGCCTGGTTCGAGCCTCCATCCCCGGGTGCGTTCCCGGGGCCGGGGTTTACCCGGCCCCCGTACACCGCGGCATGGGCCGCGGTCCTGTCGGTCTTGCCGTCAGATCAGTTCGGCAGCGCGAACACGGTCAGCGAACCACCCAGCTCGGTGTACTGGTTCAGCTCGCGGTAGCCGCCCACGGCGCCCAGGCCGTCGGTGTCCTTCTCGAGGCCCGCCGCCATGCCGATGCCGGCCCAGCCGCCGATGCCCGAGAACACGCCGATGTACTGCTTGCCCTTGTGCTCGTAGGTGAAGACGTTGCCGATGATCCCGGAGGGCGTCTTGAACTTGAAGAGCTCCTTCTCGATGTTCTTCTTGTCCACGCACTTCAGGTAGCCCTCGAGCGTGCCGTAGCAGCTGATGCCGCCCGCGGTGTTCAGAGCGCCCGACCACACCGAGAACTTCTCGGCCTTGGACTGGACGATCTTGCCGGTGCCGGCGTCCCAGGTGATGTAGTTGCCCATGCCGCCGTGGCTGCCCGGGGCCGGGAACATCGACAGCGTGGCACCCACGTACGGCTGGCCCGCGGTGTACTCGACCTTGAACGGCTCGTAGTCCATGCAGACGTGGTTCGTCGGCACGTAGAAGAGCTTGGTCTCGGGGTCGAACGCCGCCGGCTGCTGGTCCTTGGAGCCCAGCGCGGCCGGGCACACGCCCTTGGTGTTGACGTCAGGACCGTTCTGCGCGGTGGAGTACTTCGCGACGACCTGCGGCCGGCCCGTCTTCATGTCGACGTGCGTGGCCCAGTTCACCTTCGGGTCGTACTTCTCGGCCACGAGCAGCGCACCGTTGGTGCGGTCCAGCGTGTACGCGAAGCCGTTGCGGTCGAAGTGCACCAGCGCCTTGGTCGGCTTGCCCTTGACGTTGATGTCCGCCAGGATCATCTCGTTGATGCCGTCGAAGTCCCACTCGTCGAACGGCGTCATCTGGTAGACCCAGTTGACCTTGCCCGTGTCGACGTCACGCGACCAGATGGACATGCTCCACTTGTTGTCGCCGGGGCGCTGGCTGGGGTTCCAGGTCGACGGATTGCCCGTACCGTAGTAGACGGAGTTCGTGGCCTTGTCGTAGCTGTACCAGCCCCAGGTGGTGCCGCCGCCGATCTTCCACTGATCGCCCTTCCAGGTCTTCAGCGAAGAGTCCGGGCCCACGGGCTTGACGGCGCCGTCGGTCCAGGTGGTCGTCTTGTTGGGGTCGATCAGCATCTCGCTGTCGGGGCCCACGCTGTAGCCCTTCCACGCCAGCTTGCCGTCGCTCAGGTTGTAGGCAGCCAGGAAGCCGCGCACGCCCCACTCGCCGCCGGAGATGCCGGTGATGACCTTGTCCTTGAAGATGTGCGGCGCGTTGGTGTTCACCGCGCCCAGCTTCGGGTCACCGTTCTTCACGCTCCAGATCAGCTTGCCGGTCTTGGCGTCCAGCGCGATCAGGTTGGAGTCGGCCTGCTGCAGCACGACCTTGCCCTCGGCGTAGGCCAGGCCGCGGTTGACCGTGTCGCAGCACATCTGCGGGATCACCGCCGGATCCTGCTTGGGCTCGTACTTCCACAGGATCTTGTTGGTGTCGAGATCGATCGCGAACACCTTGTTCGGGAACGGCGAGTGCAGGTACATCTTGCCGTCGACGACCAGCGGCGAGCCTTCGTGGCCGCGCAGCACGCCGGTGGAGAAGGTCCACGCCACCTGCATCTTGCCGACGTTGCCGGCATTGATCTGCTTGAGCGTGCTGTAGCGCTGGTTGAACATGTCGCCAGCCTGCATCGCCCAGTTCTTGTTGTTGGCGATGTTCTTTTCCACGTCGGCGTTGGCGAACGCCAGCACCGGCACGGCCAGGGCCACCAGCCACGAACGACGTACAAGGTGTCGGGTCGAACGCCCGGGGTCTTTCATCGATGTCTCCTCAGTCGAAGGTGGTCTCAGGCAAGGTCGCAGGGCACCACCGAGAGCCGGCGCGACCGACAGAACACAACCGGTCCAGTTGGCAACATCCGTGCCGAGTTCGGGAACTATTCCCGGACCGCGACGGCGCGCGAACCGCCTGTGGCGCCTCAACGCCCGGGACCACGCCACGAACACCGGGTAAACCCTTTTCCGCAGGGATCGCCAGCGCCGGCGGCCCGCCCTTCGCAGCCGGGCGGGGCCGCGGGCCCTAGGGAAAGTCCGGTCTGCGCCGGCCGCGCGCCGATGGCGTGCCGATTGCGTCCCGATCCGCACGGCGTGGGTGGCGCGGCGTCTCGCCACCACTTTCGGCGCAGAGTGTTTCATTTACGGGACCCGCAGAAATGATGCGTTCGAAGACCTCGGCCGCGGCCTTGTCGGCGGTGCTCATCGGCGGGGCCGCGGCGGCCGAAACGCCCTGGCCTGAAGTCGGCCGGCAGGGCCTCGTGCGCGTGGTGATCGTGCCCGTGGAGCAGGCGCGCGACCGCGCCGCCTATGCGCGCCAGATCGCGCTGCTGTGCCCCGGCACCGAGACCTGCTTCGTCAACTTCTTCAGCAACTCCACCGGCGCCGAACTGGCGCTGCCGCTGCCCGACGCGGTGGCGCGCGAGGCCACGGTGGTGTACCGCCGCTCGGCCAAGCAGCAGGCCGAGCTGTTCCGCTGGGCCTGCCGGCTGGAGATCGATCCGGCCGGCTGCTTCTAGCGCGCCGCCGCCTCGGGCTCGAAGCGCGAGCCGCGCAGCACGCCGCGGCCGTCGGCATCGCGCAGCTCCAGCAGGCCGTCGTCGCGCACGCGCGCCGACGTGGCGAGTTCCAGCGCGGTGAGGATGCGGTCCTCCTGCTCCAGCTGCTGCGGGCTGCAGCGCGCGCTGCCGGTGCGCACGGGGCCGATCTGCAGCCGGCCGCTGTCCAGGCTGTAGCTGGCGATCAGCGGCTTGCAGCCGGTGTGGCCGGTGAGCCGGCCCTCGGCGCCGAAGTCCAGGCGCGCCAGCGCGCGGTCATAGATCGGCTCGCGCTGGGCCTGGTCGACGCGCCACAGGCCCAGCGGCGATGCAGGCGGGCCGGCCGCGAAGCATGACGCCGCCCCCAGCGCGAGACAGGCCAGCGCGAGACAGGCCGGCGCGAGACGGGCGACGGGTTCCATCACTCGTACTTGATGTACTTGAAGCGCGGGTCGTCCGGCGTGCCTTCCAGCGGCGAGCCTTCCTCCAGGCCGGGCTGCCACAGCAGCACCTCCTCGATCTTGCGCGCGAGCGCGAAGTCCTTCTCGGTGATGCCCTTGGCCGCGTGGTTCATCAGCTTCACGGTGACGAAGGCGTAGGAGACCGTGAGGTCCGGATGGTGCCAGGCGGCCTCCGCCAGGTGGCCGACGGTGTTGACCACCATCAGCGTGGCCTTCCAGCCGCTGGTCTTGTACTTGCGGCGGATCCAGCCGTCTTCCAGGCGCCAGGTGGGCAGCTGCTCGGCCAGGCGTGCGGCCACCTCCTCGGGCGTGTAGACCTCGTCCGGTGTCTTGCTGCGCCATTGCGCCATGTCTTGCTCCCGGCCGGCCGTGGTGCCGGCGAAGGGCGGCGATTCTGGCGCCTCCCGGCAGCGTCCACGACCCGGGGTTTCTTCGAATCCCCGCGGCATGCGGATTGCTGCGCCGGCTTCTTAAGATTCCGGGCGCTGCAAGAGGAGACAACACGATGACACCTGCCGCCGCGATGACGGCAAGGCCCGCGGCCGCGCCGACGCCGGCTGCTGTGCCACGCTGGCGCAGCGACCTGCTGCGCGTGGCGCTGGCCACGCTGGGCTGCTGGTGGCTGGCCGGCGCGGTGGAGCTGCGCGAGCTGGTCGCGGGCTTCACCGAGCGCTGGGAAACCTGGCAGGCCGACGAGCTGCCCTTCGCCTTCGTCGTGCTCGCCGCCGGCCTGGCCTGGTACGCGTTGCGCCGGCGCCGCGAGACGCAGGCCGAGCTGCAGGCCCGCGCCGCGGCCGAGGCGCAGGCGCAGGCGCTGCTGGCGCACAACCGCGAGCTGGCGCGGCGGCTGATCACGCTGCAGGAAGACGAACGCCGCGCACTCGCGCGCGAGCTGCACGACGAACTCGGCCAGGCCTGCACCGCGCTGCGCGTGGAGACGGCTCTGGTGCGCCGCTGTGCCGCCGACGATGCCGCCGCCGCCCGCGCCGCCGCCGAGCGCGCCGATGCCGCCGCGCTGGGCCTGTACGACGGCGTGCGCGCGCTGCTGCGCCGCCTGCGCCCGGCGCAGCTCGACGCGCTGGGCCTGCCGGCGGCGCTGCGCGAGCTGTGCGAGGGCTGGGCCGAGCGCAGCGGCACGGCCTGCGTGCTGAGCACCGAGGGCGACGTGGCCACGCTGCCCGACGCGCTGAACGTGGCCCTCTTCCGCGTCGCGCAGGAGGCGCTGACCAACGTGATGCGACATGCCGGCGCGGGCGCGGTGCGCGTGGTGCTGGCGCGATGCGGCCCGGACGAAGTGATGCTCAGCGTGGCCGACGACGGCCGCGGTTTCGACCCCGCCGCCGAGACGCAGGGCCTGGGCCTGCTGGGCGCGGCCGAACGCGCCGCCGCGCTGGGCGGCACGCTGCTGGTCCGCGGCCGCCCGGGCGACGGCGCGACGCTGGTGCTGCGCCTGCCACTGTCGACGGAGGCCGCATGATCCGCGTGCTGCTGGCCGACGACCACCCCGTGGTGCGCAGCGGCTACCTGCGCCTGCTCGAACTCGATGGCGGCATCCGCGTCGTCGGCGAAGCCGGCAGCGGCGACGCCGCCTACGCCGCCTGGCAGGCGCTGGCGCCCGACGTGCTCGTCACCGACATCTCGATGCCCGGCGGCGGCCTGGAGCTGATCCGCCGCGTGCTCGCGCGCGACGCGCTGGCGCGCGTGCTGGTGTTCAGCATGCACGACGGCGCCGCGCTCGTGGTGCAGGCGCTCGCCGCCGGCGCCGCCGGCTACGTCACCAAGGGCAGCGCGCCGGAGGCGCTGATCGACGCCGTGCGCGCCGTGCATGCGGGCCAGCGCTGGCTCAGCCCCGACGTCGCGCGCCACGCCCAGCGCCGGGCGCCGGGCGGCGAGCAGGAGCGCCTGGCCGAACTGAGCGCGCGCGAGTTCGAGACCTTCCGCCTGCTGGCGCAGGGCCGCTCGGTCGACGAATGCGCCACCGAGCTCAAGCTCAGCCCCAAGACCATCGCCAACCACCAGACGCTGATCAAGGAGAAGCTCGGCGTGGCCACGCTCGCCGCGCTGGCGCACATGGCCTTGCGCCACGGCGTGATCCCGTCGCCGCAGGCCGCATGAGTTCCGGGGAGACGCTGGCCGACTGGCGCGCGAAGGCGCTCGCGCTCGAGGCGGCGGTGGCCGGCGCCGTGGTCGGCCAGGCGCGCGTGATCCGCCTCGTCAACACCGCCGTCTTCGCGCGCGGCCACGTGCTGCTGGCCGGCGACGTGGGTGTGGGCAAGACCACGCTGCTGCGCGCCTTCGCGCAGGTCATCGGCGGCGCCTTCGAGCGCATCGAGGGCACGATCGACCTGATGCCGGCCGACCTCGTCTACCACACCTACATCAGCGCCGACGGCCGCCCCGCGGTCGACCCCGGCCCGCTGGTGCGGCACGGCGAAGACCTGGCGATCTTCTTCTTCAACGAGATCAACCGCGCACGCCCGCAGGTGCATTCGCTGCTGCTGCGCGCGATGGCCGAGCGCAGCGTCTCGGCCTTCAACCGCGAGGTGCGCTTCCCGCACCTGCTGGTGTTCGCCGACCGCAACCGCGTGGAGCGCGAGGAGACCTTCGAGATCGCCGCCGCTGCGCGCGACCGCTTCATGATGGAGCTGGCGATCGACCCGCCGTCCGATGCGGCCGAGCGGCGCGCGCTCGTCTTCGATCCGCGCTTCCACGACACCGATGCGCTGGTCGCCGCGCTGCCCGCCGCCTTGATCGACCACCGCGAGCTCGACACCCTCTCGCGCACGCTGCAGCGCGAGGTGCAGGCCAGCACCGCGCTGCAGGACTACGCGCTGGCGCTGTGGCGCGCGACGGCCGAGCCGGCGGCCTTCGGCGTCAAACTGAGTGGCGTGGATGTGCCCCGGCTGATGCTCGCCGGCGCGAGCCCGCGCGGCATGAGCCTGCTGCTGCGCGCCGCCCGCGTGACGGCCTGGCTCGATGGCCGCGGCTTCGTGACGCCCGAGGACGTGCAGGCGGTGTTCGGGTCGGTGATCTCGCACCGCCTCGTCTTCCAGCCGGTGTTCGAGCTGCGCCGGCACGAGATCGCCGCGCCGCTGATGGCGGCGGTGCTCGCTGCCGTCGCCGCACCCTGAGCACACGCGAGGCCACGATGCGGGCCACGGCGATCCCCGAGATCCACTACCGCGCCGCCGAGCCGGCGACCGGCCATTTCCCCGGCCACCACCGCAGCCGGCGCGGCGACAGCGGCTTCGAGTTCCGCGCCCACGCCCGGCTGCACGAGGCACCGGACCCGCGGCGGCTGGACATCGCCGCGACGCTGCGCGACCCCTTCGGCCTGTCCTGCGGCAACTGGCTCGTGCGCGTGCACAGCCAGCGCATGGCGATGCCGGTGCTGATGCTGCTGGACCTCTCGGCCTCGATGGCCTTCCGCGGCGCGCACCGGCGCATGGACGTGGCGGCCGACTTCGCCGAGTCGCTCGCCTGGTCGGCCTGGCGCACCGGCGACCCCTTCGGCTTCGGCGCCGCCGACGACGTGCTGCGCGAGGACCTCTGGCTGCCGCCCACGCGCCAGCGCGGCGCCGGCGCGCTGCTGGCGCCGCGGCTGCGCGAGCAGGTTCCGGCCGGCCGCGGCGCCGCAGGCCTGCTGGCAGCCGCCGAGCGGCTGGGGCGGCAGCGGGCGCTGGTGTTCCTGCTGTCGGACTTCCATCTACCTTCCGAACTGCTGGCCACCTTGCTGGAGCGCCTCGCGCCGCACGAGCTGGTGCCGGTGGTGCTGTGGGACGAACAGGAATTCGACCTCGGCCCGCGCCGCGGCCTGGCGCAGCTGGCCGATCCGGAGACCGGCCAGCGCCGCCTGGTCTGGTGGCGGCCGGCGCTGCGCGAGCGCTGGCTCGGCCGGCTCGCGGCACGACGCGAGCAGCTGGTCGAGACCTTCGGCGCCTACGGCCGGCGCGCGCTCTTCGTCGAAGGCGGCTTCGACGCCGACGCCGTGACGCGGCACTTCCACCAGTAGGCGCGTGGCGATGAAGGCGCTCGTGTCGGCCTGGCTCGCGCTGTTCGCGCAGCTCGCCTTTGCGCAGGCCGCGCCGAGCGTGCAGACCGAGGAACCGCGCGCCTACGGCTGGCTGCCCGGCGACGTGATCGTGCGCCGCGCCACGATCGACGCCACCGGCGCCTTCACGCTCGACGCCGCCTCGCTGCCCAAGCCCGGCCGCCTGGGCAACGCCTTCGAGCTGCGCTCGCTGGCGCACGAAAGCCACCGCACGGCCGATGGGCGGCGCCACGAGCTGCGGCTCGAATACCAGGTCTTCTTCTCGCCCACGTCCACGCGCACGCTGGAGCTGCCGCCGGTGCTGCTGCGCTTCGACACCGCCGGGCGCACGCAGGACGTGCGCATCGAGGCCTGGCCGGTGACGGTCTCGCCGCTGGTGCCGCCGGAGGTCTCGCCGCGGCGCGGCCTGGGCGAGCTGCAGCCGGACCTGCCGCCGCCGCTGGTGGACACGCGCCCGGCACGGCTCGCGCTCACCACGGCCGCGGCGCTCGCGCTGCTGCCGGCGCTGTTCCTGCTGAACGCCTACGTCGGCCTGCCCTGGCTGGCCCGCCGCCGCCGGCCTTTTGCACTCGCCTGGCGCGAACTGCGCCGCGCGCGCGGCAGCGAAGCCGAACGGCGCCGCGTCGCCTTCGAGCAGCTGCATGCGGCGCTGAACGCGAGTGCCGGCCGCGCGCTGTTCGCCGGTGACGTGGCGGCCTTCGTCGCTGCCCAGCCGCAGTACACGCCCTTGCGCGACGAGCTGTCACGCTTCTTCGAGCGTTCACAGGCCGAGTTCTTCGGCACCGGCGCCAGCGAACAGGCGCTGCCCGAGCTGCACGCGCTGTGCCGGCGCGCGCGCGACATCGAGCGGGGCGGCCGGTGAACCTCGGCCAGCCGCTGTGGCTGCTGCTGCTGCCGCTGGCGCTGCTGCCGCTGCGCACGCCGGCCGGCCTGGCCGCCGCCAACAGCTGGGCGCTGCAGGGGCCGGTGGATGCCGCCTCGCGCTGGCTGGAGCTGGCACTGCGCGCCGCCGCGGTGCTGGCCATCGCCGCCACCGTGCTCGCGCTGGCGGCGCCCTACCGGCCGGAGTACCAGGTGGAGCGCGTGGGCACCGGCGCCGAGATCGTGCTCGTGCTGGACCGCAGCCGCAGCATGGACGAGCGCTTCGCCGGCGCGAAGCCCGCCGGCAACGCACCCAAGGGCACGGGCCCGGAGGCGCTGGACTACTACATGAAGCTGCGCAACGGTGGCCCGCGCGAGAACAAGGGCCAGGTTGCGCGCAAGCTGCTCGCCGAATTCGCGGCGCAGCGACCGGAAGACCGCTTCGGGATGATCGCGTTCTCGACACTGCCGATCCCCGTGCTCGGCTTCACGCAGAAGGCGGAAGTGATCCAGGCCGCCATCGCCGCCGGCAACATCGGCCGCGGCCTCTCGGAGACCGACATCGGCCTGGCGCTGCTCGCGGCGCTGGACTACTTCGCCGACCGGCCCTACACGGGCTCGCGCATCGTGCTGCTGGTGAGCGACGGCGGCGACCGCATCGACCCCGACCTGCGCGAACGCATCCGCACGCTCGCGCACAAGACGCGCGCGGCGGTCTACTGGATCTACATCCGCACCGCCAACAGCCCCGGGCTGATGATGGCGGCCGACGAGCCGCCCGCGAACGCGGACACCGTGCCCGAGTACTTCCTGCACCGCTTCTTCACCGGCCTGGGCACGCCCTACCGCGCCTACGAGGCCGAGAACCCGGAGGCGCTGCAGAAGGCCATCGACGAGGTGAACCGGCTGGAGAACCTGCCGATCAGCTACCTCGACACGCTGCCGCGGCGCGAGCTGGCGCCGATGTTGTACGGCATCGCGCTGGTCTGCGTGCTGGCGCTGCTGGCGGCGCGGGCGCTGGAGATCCGGCGATGAGGCCGGTGCGTGTCGCGTGGCTGCTGCTGGCCGCGCTGCTGGCGCTGGCCGCGGCCGCCGGTGCGCTGTGGTGGCGCGATGCGCAGCTCAACGCACGCATCGCCGAGGGCCGCGTCAGTGCCGTCACCGCGGCCGACCGCGCCGAGCTTCGTTTCGCCCACGCCGCGGCGCAGGCCGCCAGCGGCGCCGACGAGGCGGCGATCAACGGCTGGCGGTTGCTGCAGGGCGACACGCCGCTCGGCCAGGCCGCGCGCTTCAACGGCGCCAACGCGCTGCTGCGCCAGGCGCTGAAGCTGCGCGAAGGCCAGCAGCCCGGGCAGGCGGTGCCGCTGATCGAGCTGGCCAAGGAGACCTACCGCGAGATCCTGCGCGCCGAGCCCGGCCACTGGCCGGCGCGCTACAACCTCGAGCGCGCGCAGCGCCTGCTGCCCGACCCGGAAGACATCGACGGCGGCCCGCTGGAGGTGCCGCGCAACGCCGAGCGCGCCGCCACCACGATGCGCGGCTACTCGCCGGGGCTGCCGTGATGCGCCTGCCGAGGCTGCCCCGCGTGCATCCGCTGCAGGCCCTGCTCGCGCTGCGCACCAGCCTGCGCACGCAGCGCGAACGCTGGCTGCTGGGCGGCGCCGCGGCGCTGCTCGCAGCCTGCCTGCTGCAGCCCACGCTGCCGATGCAGCGCGCGCTCTTCGACCAGGTGGTGGTGCTGGACGTGACGCAGAGCATGAACGTCACCGACGCCGAGCTCGACGGCAAGCCCGCCGCGCGCCTGGCCTTCGCCAAGCACGCGCTGCGCGAGGCGCTGCTCACACTGCCCTGCGGCTCGCGCGTGGGCCTGGGCCTGTTCACCGAGTACCGCAGCTACCTGCTGTTCACGCCGGTGGAGGTGTGCGCCAACCTGCAGGAGCTGCGCTCGACGCTGGACCGCATCGACGGCCGCATGGCCTGGACCGGCAACAGCGAGGTCGCCAAGGGCCTGCTGAACGGCCTGAAGATCGCCGAGCAGTTGCCCGACAAGCCGGCGCTGGTCTTCGTCACCGACGGCCACGAGGCGCCGCCGCTGAACCCGCGCCACCGGCCACGCTTCGACGGCAAGCGCGGCGAGACGCCGGGGCTGGTCGTCGGCGTCGGCGGCCTCGTGCCGCAGCCGATCCCCAAGACCGACCCCTCGGGTCGGCCGCTGGGCTTCTGGGCCGCCGACGAGGTGGCGCAGACCGACCCGCGCAGCCAGGGCCGTGGCGGCAGCGTCAGCGGCGAGGCGATGGCCGACGGCGAGGCCGGGCCTTCCGCGGCCGAGGCCGCCGCCCTGCGCAGCGCCGGCGGCGGCGAACACCGTTCGTCGCTGCACGAGGCCTACCTCAAGCTGCTGGCCGGCGAAACCGGCCTGGGCTACCTGCGGCTCGATTCAGCCGCCGCGCTCGCCGGTGCGATGACGGCGCCTTCGCTCGCACGGCCGGTGCCGGCGCGTTTCGATCTGCGGCTGCCGCTGGCCCTCGCCGCGCTGGCGCTGCTGGCCTGGCGGCACCTGCGGGCTTGAATCGGGCTTGATCCGGGCCTGATCAGCCCTTGATCGTCAACACCATGCGCAGCGTCGCCGGCCGGCGCGTCTCCACCCGGCCGATCGCGTCGATGCCGGGCGCCGAGAGGCTCGTGCGCTCGGCGTAGCCGGGCCGCAGCACGTTGAGTGCCGAGACGCGCAGCTGCATCGCCGGGTCGATGCGCCACAGCGCGTAGAGATCGAGATCGCGCCGGTCGTCGCGCGCCAGCACGCTGGCGGTGTCGCGCCGGCCCGGCAGCGAGTGTTCGCGCAGCAGGCTTGCGCCCAGGGTGATGGGCCAGGCCGCGAGCTTGTGGTCGGCGCCCAGGCTGGCCACCCAGCCCGGCGTGCGCGCCAGGCGCCTGTCGGGGCCGGGCAAGGAGAGCACGCGGGTCTCGTTGTGCGCGAGGTTCAGGCGCAGCGCGGTCGGCGGCAGCGCCGCGTCCAGTTCGGCCAGCACGACGCGGCTCTCGAACTCGATGCCCCAGGCGCGCGTGCTGCCGGCATTGACCGGCGTGGCCACCCAGCGGCCCCGCGCGTCGGGCGCGGTCTGGTTCAGGATCGTGTCCGAGATGCGACGCTCGTAGAGGTTCAGCGAGACCAGGCCGCTCTTGCCCGGATGGAACTCGTAGCCCAGGTCGGCCGAGACGGCGACCTCGGGCCGCAGCGCGGCCGCGCCCTCGAGGTCCGGGTTCAGCGGCGTGTTCGGCGCGCTGGCGACGCGGAACGTGGCCAGCTCGCGCAGCACCGGCACGCGGTAGGTCTGCGCCAGCGCCACGCGCAGCGCATGTCCGGGGCGGCCCGGGATGGCCCAGCGCAGCTGCGCGGTGGGGCTGACGAGCGTCTTGTGCTGCACCGGGCGTGCAGCCCCGTCCGGGCCCGCCTCCAGCCGCAGCTTCACCAGCCGCAGGCCGATCGTGCTGGACAGCGAGGCATCGGGCTCCCACGCATGCTGCAGGTAGGCCGCGGCGTCGCGCAGCCGCACGCGGTCCTCGGTGTCGGCGTCGAGGTCGGGGAAGGCCGTGGTGGACTCGCCCTGCTGGCGCGAGCGCTGCGACTGCTCGCGCCACGCGAGCGCGAGGCCCGCCGACAGCGTCTGCGCATCGCCCAGCGGCCAGCTGTGGCGCAGGCCGAGGTTGGTGCTGCGCTCGTCCACGTCCTGGCGCGTGTGCAGCGAGAGGCTGGGCTGGCCGTCGCGCCGGTCGTCGCGCTGCTGCTCGATGCGGCGCGATACGCCGGTGCTCGCCAGCGAGACCATGAGGCGCCGCCCGCCGCCGAGCAGGTCGTTCCACTGCACCGAGGCCCGGTGCTGGCGCTCGGACTCGTCGCGCCGGCCCTGCGCGTCGAGCGTCGAGGCGCCGGCCTCGTCGAGCGTCAGCCGCTCGCTGCCGCCCAGCGCGCGCGTGCCGCGCCACTGCAGCAGGCCATCGAGCTTCAAGGCCGAGTCGGTGCCCGGCTTCCAGGTCCACTGCGGCGCCGCCGACAGCTGCGACTGGCGGCGCCGCCACAGGTCCTGCGCCTGGCCGGTCTCCGTGCCGGCGCCCTGCACGATGCGGGTCTCGTTGTGCCAGACGTCGCGGTACTCGTCGCGCGCCGCGGCCGCCGTCAGCGCGAAGGCATGCGCGCCTTCGCGCCAGCTCGCCGAGTGGCTCAGCTGCAGGCCGGCCGGCCCGGGCTCCTGCACGCGCAGCGCGGCCTGCGTCTCGCGCGGGTCGCGCTTGCCGGCCGCGCGCAGCACGATGTTCACGCTGCCGGCGATGGCCTGCGTGCCGGTCTCGGCCGCCGCCGAGCGCAGCACCTCCACGCGCTCGACCATCGAGGGCGCGAGCGAGTCGACCGAGAAGCCCGGCGGCACCGGCGTGCCGTTGAGCAGGATCTGCGTCTGCCCGTTGCCCAGGCCACGCAGGCGCAGTTCGGCCGGCTTGCCCGGCGTCTGCACGACCGAGATGCCCACCGTGCGCTTCAGCGCCTCCAGCAGCGTGGGCTCGCCGTAGCGGCCCAGCTCCTCGCGGCCGACGACCACGCGCGCGCCGGTCGCGTCGCGCCGCTCGGCGTCGTCGCTGCGCGTGCCGGTGACCTCGATCACCGCCGAGGCGCGCGGCTCGGCAGCGCCGGCGGCCGCAGCGGCGACAGAGGCGATGAGCAGGAAGAAGCAGGATCGCATCGTGAAATGAGGAATCGCCCGATTCGAAATGAGTTCGGGGCGCGCGAAGTCTATTCATTTCAATTCACCGGTGGATCGCATGCGTTCATCAATTCCGCATTGCCGCCAATTACGACGCACCACGGAGCCCGGCCCGACCTGCGACTCACTTCACCGGCCATGCCCGGGCGGATGGCTGGGAAATGCCTGCTCGAAGGGTGGGCTGCGCCCCAGCCGCGGGATAGGTTCGACCGGGCCTTCGGAATGGAAATGCCATTACGTCACGGCGCAAATTCACGCACCCGTTCATTTGCACCTCAAATGAGGGTTCATGAATGGATGGGCCTGTTGTTATCCTGAATTCGGCCGTGCATTCCGACGGCTGTTTTACCCATGGAGAGAGATTGATGATCGACATGAACGTCGTCCCCGTGAACACCCCGCTGGAGTTCACCGTCCTGATCGAGGACTGACCGGACCGCAAGGTCCGGCAGGTCGCGGCGCAAGCCGCGGCCGGGTCCGCCGGGCGCCCCAAGGCCCGGCACCCTTCTTCCCAGCCGCTGCAAGGCCGCATCCGATGAAACTGGCGCTTCCCATCCGTCTGTTCGTGAGCAGCGTCGCCCTCGGCAGCCTGGCCGGCGTGCTGGTGCGCTTCGCCGTGGCGTGGCACGTGCTGCAGCACACGCAGTCGGCCGCGCTGGTCGCGTGGCTGGTGGGCGGCACGACCTTCCTGGAGGTCTACAGCAAGCCCTTCGTCGCGCCGCTGGCCGACCACCACGACCGCCTGGCGGTCTACCGCTTCTGCCTCGCCGCCAGCCTGGTGCTGACGGCGGCGCTGGCGCTGTCGATGTGGCTCGCGCCTTCCACCGTGGGCCCGATGGCCGCCTGCCTCGTGCTGCTGAGCCTGGTGACGGCGCTGCGCGAGCCCACCAGCGCCGCGCTGACGCCGATGCTGGTGCAGCCGGCCGAACTGGCGCGCGTGCAGTCGCTGCGCGCCACGATCAATGCCTTCGCGCCGATCGCCGGGCCCATCCTCGCCGGCGGCCTGCTCGCCGCGGTGGGCACGCACGCGGCCGCCGCCTCGGCCGCCGCGATGATGGCGCTGGCGCTCGCCGGCTGGCTGGCGCTGCAGCGCCTGCGCCGCGGCCTGCCCGCACCCCGCGCCGCCGCGCGCCTGGGCTGGGCCGACTGGCGCACCAAGACTGCTGCCGGCTTCCGCGCCGTGCTGCGCAACCGCTGCGAGCGCAACATCGCGGTGGCCACGGCGCTGGTCAACTGCGGCGTGTTCGGCTTCGGCGCGGTCGTCGTCCCGGTGTGGGTCTCGCAGACCTTGCAGCGCGGCCCGCAGGTGGCCGCGGCCATCGAGATGGCCTTCGGCCTGGGCATGCTGGCCGGCAGCCTGGCGCTGGCACGGCGCGTCAACGCGCGCTGGGGGCGCTGGCGCGCGCTCGCCGGCTCGGTGGCGCTGATGGCCGGCTCATTGGCGCTGGTGTGGGCGTTGCCGAACGAGTGGGTCGCCGGTGCGGCGCTCTTCGCCGTCGGCGCCGGCCTCACGGTGTTCTTCATCAACGCCACCACGCTGCGCGCGGTGGCCTGCCCGCAGCGCTTCCGCGCGCGCCTGGCCGCCGGCGTGGCGGTGCTGTCCTGCGGCCTGCACCCCTTCGTGATCCCGGCGCTCGGGCACCTGATGCAGCAGCACGGCACGCGCGGCGCCATCGGCCTGTGCGCCGCCTTCGTCGCCGCCGCCGCGCTGGTGCTGCTGCGCAACCGAGACGCCCGCGCGCTGCTGGCCGAGCCGGACGAGCAGATCGTCGGGCGCTACGAGCGGCTGTATCCGCAGGCGTTCGAGGAGGCGGTGGCCGCTGCGCCGGCATTGGCGGTCGATCGGCCACCCGCCTGAGTCAGCCGCGGCTGTGCTCCTATCATGGGAGCGTCATCACGTGCGGCGCAGACATGGTCCATCAGCTAGATCCGGCGAACTTCAATCGTGAACTCGAGTTGCCGTTCGAGCTTCGTCTCGATGACTTCCACGCCGCAGCGCAAGACGTTTACGACTTCTTCCGCGACGTGAATGCGGCCTTGACGGCAAAGGGACTGGAACGGCTGGATGACATGCTGCGGCCGGCAATCATGTCCGGCGTTCTGTCGGACATGCTGACCGCCAGCATGGCGAAGCACTCGCGCGCGCTCGGCGTCAACGCCTACTTCAACGGCCACCCGGATCTGGTGTTGAAGGGGCACTATCCTGGCAATGCAGTGAAAGCCGGCGATCGCGGTGTCGAGATCAAGGCGACACGCAAGGCGGGTGGCGCTGTGGACACCCACGGCGCGCGGGACCAGTGGATGTGCGTCTGGGTGTACGAAGTCGACAATCTCACCGAGCCGGCACGCGAACGGCGGCCCATGAGGTTCACCGAGATCTACCTCGGGCATGTCGGGCTCGAAGACTTCCGAGAGAATGCCCGCAGCAGACTCGGCACGCGAACCGCAACGCTCGACGCGCAGGGCATCGCAAAACTGCGCCGCGGCTGGGTCTACCGCGACATGTCGACGCGCCCGCCATCGGGAACCACCAGCGAAGCCAAGGCGGGAACGGCAGCTCGCGCCAGATCGAAGTAGGCGACATCGCGCTCGACACCGATGCTGCGATAGCCCACCGCCTCGCAGGCCGCGAGCGTCGAGCCCGAGCCCGCGAAAGGATCCAGCACCAACCCGGTCCCGAGCGGGAGCACACCGCGCACCACGCGCCGCAGAAAGGCCTGCGGCTTCAGGCTCGGATGGTTCGCAAGCCGGCGCTCCGCCGGGCGGGTGGGCGCGGACTCGATCACGTCACCGAACGGGCGATCGTCACTGACTCGCCGAAAGCCCCCGGTTCCCCAACGGCGCAGGTTGTCCTGCACGCGACCTTCGAGTGGCTTGCGGAACAAGAGCCACGGCTCCCACATCGATCGGGGCATCACGCTGACGCCATTGAACTCGACGTGAGCCGCCTTGGGCCGATCGCCGCCGCGCATCGTCATGACTAGGCGAACGAGTTCGCCGCGGCGTTCCAGGCCGGCGCGAGCCAGCGCACCGGACACCAGGTGGGACAACAGCGGGTTGCTAGCGACGACGACATTGGCGCCAGGCACCAGTACACGCAACAGGCTACGGCTCCAGGCAAGGAAGAAGCGCTCCAGCGCTTCCAGGTCGCCTTGCTTGAGCACGGTGAATCGCGGCAGCGGCGCGCGCTTGGCGCCGTCGAAGCTGGGTGGGATGCGCCACACGCCACCGCGGCCGGTGCGCAGCTTGCGTTGCTCGTCCTCGGAGTATTCGACCAACCCGTAGGGCGGGTCGGTCACCACGGCATGCACGCTGTTGGCCGGCTGCCGGTGCAGCCATTCGTTGCAGTCGGCGTGGAACAACTGCGCGCGCCCGAAGGACCAGCCCGGCTCATCGGCCGCCGCGTCACGGCCTTCTCGGGGCGGCATCTCAGCGCTCGCCGGCGACTCGAAGCCGCTGAGCACGTACTGGCCGCGGTCCGTGCGCACAAAGAGCTCGGGGGTGTTCAGCTGTAGGTACGAACGCACCGAGGAAGCCGACACGTCGCCGATCAGCCGCGAGACCTCTTCGCTGATGACCTGCGGGCTGGCCGGTTCCCTGCGGCCGTCGAGCACGGCGACGATGGCATCGCGAACTTCACCGGGTCTGCGTCGGTCCATGGCGTCATGACTGTACATCGATACAGCAGTATAGACGTCCAGACGTCAAGCCGCGACGCCCGCCGCGTTACGCCGGGTTGAGCGCCCGCACCTTCTGCATCGCCATCGCCGCCGCGGCGGTGCGGGTCTCGACGCCGAGCTTCTCGTAGATGCGCTCCAGGTGCTTCTTCACCGTGGCCGGGCTGGAGCCGAGGATGTCGCCGATGTCGCGGTTGGTCTTGCCCTTGGCCACCCAGTAAAGCACCTCGCTCTCGCGCAGCGTGAGGCCGAAGGCGAGCATCGTCGCTTCCACCGTGGCCGCGTCGCTCACCTCGCGCAGAACGACGAGCCAGTCCTCGTCGACCGTGCGCCCCTGCAGCGTGGCCACGAGCTGGCTCGCGCCGCGTGAGGTCGACAGCGGCCTTACCTCGCGCCCGGCCGCGGCGGCCTGCAGCCATTGCAGCAGCGGCGGCGGCACCCTGTCGGGCGGCACGTCGAAGTACGCGGGCAGCCAGCTGCGCGCCAACGGCGTCTGCCAGGTGAGGCGGGCGCTGCCGCCGGCCTCCAGCCGCAGTGCAATCGTCGCGTGGCCGTACGCGTCCAGCGCATTGCGCGCCTGCCGTGCCTGGCGCGCGGCCGTCATGTGCGCGGCCATGCGCGCCAGCACCTCCGGCGCCCGGATCGGCTTGGTCACGTAGTCGGCGCCGCCGGCCTGGAACGCCGCCAGCACATGCTCGGTGTCGGTCAGGCCGGTCATGAAGATGATCGGGATGTGCGCCGTCTCGGGCCCGGCCTTGAGCCTGCGCGCGACCTCGAAGCCGTCGATGCCGGGCATCACCGCGTCGAGCAGCACGATGTCGGGGTCGGCCTGCGCCGCGCGCTGCAGCGCGCTCGCGCCCTCGGTGGCCACGAGCACGGTGTAGCCGGCCTCGTCGAGCGCGTCGTGCAGCACGGCGAGGTTGTCGGGCACGTCGTCGACGATCAGCACAAGGCCTGCGCCACGCGTGCGATCAAGCGGGTTGTGACTTGGCAAGGGCATCCTGGATCAGCGGTGTCATGCGGTCGAACTGGAAGCGCTGCGCGAGCATGCGCAGAGGCGCGAGCCATGCGGCGCAGTCGGGCCGCTCGGCCTCGATGCGCTCGAGCACCCGCTGCACGCCGCGCGGGTAGCCCAGCTGCACCACCTCGGCCAGCGCCTGGAGCTGCGTGCGCGTGGGCAGCGGCGAGTCGGCCGGCGGCGGTGCGGGCGGTGGCGGCAGCGCCGCCGGCAGCCATTGCAGCGCGAGGCGGCTGCCCAGCCAGTCGAGCAGCTCGTCGAAGCGCACGGGCTTGGTGACGAAGTCGGCCGCGGCGATGCCCACGTCGTTGTCCTGCCCCTTGTCGAAGGCATTGGCCGAGACGATGGCCACCGGCGCTTCGCTCAGGCCCTGCCGGCGCAGCTCGCGGATCGTCTGCCAGCCGTCGATGCCGGGCATCGCGAGGTCCATCAGGATCGCGTCGACGCGGCTCTCGGCCAGCAGCCCGAGCGCGGCGTCGCCCGACGAGGCCTCGAGCACCTCGAAGCCCAGCGCCTGCAGCCGGCGCGCGAGCAGCGTGCGGTCGACCTCCTCGTTGTCCACCACCAGCAGCCGCTTGCGCTCGCCCGCGTAGGCGCCGCGCGGCGGCGGCAGCACCGGTGCGCGCTGGCCCTGCAGCTCGGGCAGGAAGAGGCGCACGCGGAACAGCGTGCCCTGGCCGGGCGTGGTGCTGACCGTCATCTCGCCGCCCATCAGGTCGGTCAGCATCTTGGCGATCGTCAGGCCCAGGCCCGTGCCGCCCGACGCGGCGCTGCCGCGCGCGAAGGGCTCGAAGATGCGCTCCACGTCCTGCGCCGCGATGCCCGGCCCGGTGTCCTCGATCTCGAACACCGCCATCTCGCGCACATGCGCGGCGCGGAAGCCGATGCGGCCGGCGGCAGTGAACTTCACCGCGTTGCCGAGCAGGTTGATGAGGATCTGCGTCAGGCGCCGCTCGTCCGCGCGCACGAGTGCGGGTGCCTGCGTGATGTCGCACTCGAAGCGCAGCCCCTTGCTCGCGGCCTGCAGCTCGAACATCTGCGCGATCTGCTGCAGCGCCTCGCGCAGCCGCATCGGCTTGGGGTCCAGCGCGAGCTTGCCGGACTCGATGCGCGCGATGTCCAGCGTGCCTTCGATCAGCCCCAGCAGGTGCTCGCCGCCGCGCCGGATCACGCCCACGGCCTGCTTGCGGTGCACCGGCAGCGTCGGGTCCTCGTCGAGCAGCTGCGCGTAGCCCAGGATGCTGTTCAGCGGCGTGCGCAGCTCGTGGCTCACGGCGCTGATGTAGCGCGTCTTGGCCTGGTTGGCGGCGTCGGCCGCGGCGCGCGCCGCCTCGGCGCTCTGCTTGGCGCGCTGCAGCTCGCCGTCGGTGCGCGCGTGGCTCTCGATCTCCTTGACCAGCAGCTCGGTCTGCCGGTTGCTCTCCTCCTGCGCCACGCGGCGGCTGATCTGCGTGAGCACCAGCCACCAGCCGATCACGCCGGCCAGCAGCAGCAGCGTGCAGTAGGTCTTGACGAAGGCCGATCGCAGCGCCGCCGCGGCCTCGGGCGTGGCCTGGCCGGCGAGGCCCGCGAGCTGGCGCAGCTCGGCCTGGTAGAGGAAGGCCAGCAGCGCGGCGAGCGCAGGCGCCACCACGGCCATCAGCATCAGGTAGCGCGCCAGGCCCGTGTCGAGCTGCGGCCACCAGGCGCGTGGCGCCAGGCGTCGAAGCGCTGCCGAGAGCTGTGTCGCGAAGCGCGCCTCGGGCGGCTTGCACAGCTCGTGGCAGCGTGCGTCGAGCGAGCAGCACAGGCTGCAGATCGGCCCGCCGTAGGCCGGGCACGAGGCCATGTCCTCGCCTTCGTAGCTGCGCTCGCAGATCACGCAGCGGCGCTGCAGCGCGGCGCCGAGGTAGGCGCCGGGCTCCGCACTGCGCGCGATGTAGTAGCGCCCCTTCGTCGCCCAGGCGATCAGCGGCGCCGCGACGAAGGCCACCGCCATCGCGATGACCGCCGAGAAGGCCTGCGCCATCGGGCCGAACAGGCCGACATAGGCCGCGATCGACAGCAGCGAGGCCAGCCCCATCGCGCCCACGCCCACCGGGTTCACGTCGTGCAGGTGCGCGCGCTTGAACTCGATGCCCTTGGGGCTCAGGCCCAGCGGCTTGTTGACCACGAGGTCGGCCACCACCGCCATGATCCAGCTGATGGCGATGTTGCTGTACAGCCCCAGCACGCCGCCGATGGCCTTGAAGACCTCCAGCTCCATCAGCATCAGCGCGATCAGCGTGTTGAACACCACCCACACCACGCGCCCCGGGTGGCTGTGCGTCACGCGGGCGAAGAAGTTGCTCCAGGCCAGGCTGCCGGCGTAGGCGTTGGTGACGTTGATCTTCAGCTGGCTCACGATCACCAGCAGCGCCGTGGCCGCCACCGCCCAGCCGTAGTGCGGGAACACCAGCTCGTAGGCCGCGAGGTACATCTGGTTCGGGTCCACCGCGCGGTCGGCTGGCACCGCGAGCGTCAGCGCGAGGTAGGCCAGCATCGCGCCGCCCAGCATCTTCAGCACGCCCGGCAGCACCCAGCCCGGCCCGCCCACCAGCACGCCCAGCCACCAGCGGCCGCGGTTCGCGGCGGTCTTCTCGGGCATGAAGCGCAGGTAGTCCACCTGCTCGCCCATCTGCGTGATCAGCGCAATGCCCACGGTGAGCGCACCGCCGAAGAGCAGCGGGTCGAAGCTGCCGCCCTTGCCGCTTTCCCCTGCGTAGCCCATCACTTCGGACACCAGGTTCGGGTGCGCCTTGAACACGTAGACGTAGGGCAGCACCAGCAGCAGCAGCCACAGCGGCTGGGTCCACATCTGCAGGCGGCTGATCGCGGTGACGCCATGCGTGACGAGCGGGATCACCACCAGCGCGCAGAGCAGGTAGCCCCAGGCCGGCGGGATGTCGAAAGCCAGCTCCAGCGCGTAGGCCATGATGGCCGCCTCGAGCGCGAAGAAGATGAAGGTGAAGCTGGCGTAGATGAGGCTGGTGATCGTGCTGCCGATGTAGCCGAAGCCGGCGCCACGCGTCAGCAGGTCCATGTCCAGGCCGTGGCGCGCGGCGTAGACGCTGATCGGCAGCCCGGCGGCGAAGATGATCGCCGCGGTCGCCAGGATCGCCCAGGCCGCGTTGACGAAGCCGAACTGCAGCAGCAGCGTGCCACCCAGCGCCTCCAGCACGAGGAAGGAGGCCGCGCCGCCCAGGGCCGTCTGCGCCACGCGCGCCGGGCTCCAGCGCCGGAACGAGCGCGGCGTGAAGCGCAGCGCGTAGTCCTCCAGCGACTCGCGCGCCACCCAGGCGTTGTAGTCGCGGCGCACCTTGATGACGCGCTGCTGCGGGGCGGTGGTGGTGGCCTGATCCATCTTCGAGCATCCACACAGCAGCTTGCGGGCCAGGGGTGCCGCGTGGTTACGATGGCACCCAATGTGCTGAAGGGCGACTCATGGACCTGACACCGAGAGAGAAGGACAAGCTGCTCATCTTCACCGCCGCCTTGCTGGCCGAGCGCCGCAAGGCACGCGGGCTGAAGCTCAACGTGCCCGAGGCGCAGGCGCTGATCACTGCGGCCATCCTCGAAGGCGCGCGCGACGGCAAGACCGTGGCGCAACTGATGAGCGAGGGCCAGAAAGTGCTCGGCCGCGACGACGTGATGGAAGGCGTGCCGGAGATCGTCACCGAGATCCAGGTCGAAGCGACCTTCCCCGACGGCACCAAGTTGGTGACCGTGCACCAACCGATTGCATGAGCCCCCAAGCTCGCTTTCGCTCGCTACCCCCCGAGGGGGCCGTCCGCCAGCGGCCCGGCAGAGCCGGTTCCGCGGCGGGAAGCTTGGTCGCGGCCATCTCGGTCGCTGCATGAAGGAGCCGCAGATGATCCCCGGCGAACTGCTCGTCGACGACGGCGAACATGAACTCAACCCCGGCCGGCACAAGCTGACGATCACGGTGGCCAACAGCGGCGACCGGCCGATCCAGGTCGGCTCGCACTACCACTTCGCCGAGACCAACGCGGCGCTGGTGTTCGACCGCCAGGCCGCGCACGGCATGCGCTTGAACATCGCCAGCGGCACCGCGGTGCGCTTCGAGCCCGGCCAGGAGCGGCAGGTGACGCTCGTCGCGTATGCGGGCCGGCGGCAGGTCTGGGGCTTCCGCGGCCTCGTCAACGGAGGCGTGTGATGTCGCGAACCATCGGCCGCCGCGCCTACGCGGAGATGTACGGCCCCACCGTGGGCGACCGGCTGCGCCTGGCGGACACCGGCCTCGTGGTCGAGGTCGAGAAGGACTTCACCCTCAACGCCGGCGGTTATGGCGAAGAGGTGAAGTTCGGCGGCGGCAAGACCATCCGCGACGGCATGGGCCAGAGCCAGGTCGTCAATGGCCCTGGCCACCACGAGGCGCACGACTGCGTGATCACCAACGCGCTGATCATCGACCACTGGGGCATCGTGAAGGCCGACATCGGCATCAAGGGCTGCCGCATCGCCGCCGTCGGCAAGGCCGGCAACCCGGACGTGATGCCGGGCGTGGACATCGTCATCGGCCCGGGCACGGAGATCATCGCCGGCGAGGGGATGATCGTCACCGCCGGCGGCATCGACAGCCACATCCACTTCATCTGCCCGCAGCAGATCGACGAGGCGCTGGCCTCGGGCGTGACGACGATGCTCGGCGGCGGCACCGGCCCGGCCACCGGCACCTTCGCCACCACCTGCACGCCGGGGCCGGAGAACCTGCACCGCATGCTGCAGGCGGCCGAGGCCTTCCCGATGAACCTCGGCTTCCTCGGCAAGGGCAACGCGGCGCGGCCCGAGGCGCTCAGCCAGCAGATCGCCGCCGGCGCCATCGGCCTGAAGCTGCACGAGGACTGGGGCACGACGCCGGCGGCCATCTCCAATTGCCTGGACATCGCCGACGTCACCGACACGCAGGTCTCGATCCACTCCGACACGCTCAACGAAAGCGGCTTCGTCGAGGACACCATCGGCGCCACCGGCGGCCGCACGCTGTGCGCCTTCCACACCGAGGGCGCCGGCGGCGGCCATGCGCCGGACATCCTGCGGGTCGTCGGCGAAGCGAACTTCCTGCCCAGCAGCACCAACCCCACGATGCCCTACACCGTCAACACGGTCGACGAGCACCTGGACATGCTGATGGTCTGCCACCACCTCGACCCGGCCATCGCCGAGGACCTGGCCTTCGCCGAGAGCCGCATCCGGCGCGAGACCATCGCCGCCGAAGACGTGCTGCACGACCTGGGCGCGATCAGCATGATGAGCAGCGACAGCCAGGCGATGGGCCGCGTCGGCGAGGTGATCATCCGCACCTGGCAGACGGCGCACAAGATGAAGGGCCAGCGCGGCTGGCTGGCCCCCGCTCCCCGGGGAGCGGGCGGTGGTGAGGGGGTCGACAGTCTTCTGCGGAACGACAATTTCAGAGTCAAGCGCTACATCGCGAAATACACGATCAACCCGGCCATCGCCAACGGCATCAGCCACGACGTGGGCAGCATCGAGGTGGGCAAGTGGGCCGACCTCGTGCTGTGGCGGCCGGCCTATTTCGGCGCCAAGCCGAGCCTCGTGCTCAAGGGCGGCTTCATCGCCAGTGCGCTGATGGGCGACGCCAACGCCTCGATCCCCACGCCGCAGCCGGTGCACGTGCGGCCGATGTTCGGCAGCTTCGGCCGCCTGGTGCAGGCCACCTCGCTGACCTTCGTCAGCCAGGCGGCGATGCGGGGCGAGATCGGCGACGAGCTCGGCCTGCACAAGCGCCTGTCGGCCGCGCATGGCTGCCGCAGCGTGAAGAAGACCGACATGGTCCACAACGCCTGGCTGCCGAAGATGGAGATCGACCCGCAGACCTACCGCGTGCGCGCCGACGGCGAGCTGCTGGTCTGCGACCCGGCCACGGTGCTGCCGCTGGCGCAGCGCTACTTCCTGTTCTAGTGAGGCTGCGAGGCCCCGTTGCTGCGCGGCCTCTCGATCGCCATGGCAAGCCTGCTGGCGGCCACGCCCGGCGCCGCACAGGACGATCCGGGCCTTCGCGCCCGCCTGGAGGCGCGCTTTGCGGGCGACCGCACCGGCGCCTGCGTCGTCGTGGCGCTCGTGGACCCGCGCCGCGTGTCGCGAGCCCGCTTCTGCGCCCGGGCGCAGGCCGTGCCGCCCGACGACGAAGCGCTGTTCGAGATCGGCTCGATCACCAAGACGATGACGGCCTACCTCGTCGCCGAGCACATCGCCGAGGGCCGCTGGACGCTCGACGACCCCATCGCCGCGCACCTGCCGGCCGGCACGACGGCGCCGCGCCAGGGCGAGCGGCAGATCCTGCTGCGCGACCTGCTGACGCACAGCAGCGGCCTGCCCGCGCTGCCCTCGCGCCTCGGGACCCGGGACGAAGCCGATCCTTACGCGCAGCTCACCGAGCAGGCCCTGCTGGCCTCGCTGGCCGAGGCGCGGCTCGAACAGGCCATCGGCAGCCGCTCGGCCTACTCGAACTTCGGGATGATGCTCGTGTCGCTTGCGGTGGCGCGCTCGTACGGCGGCGACCTCGAGGCGGCGCTGAAGACGCGGCTCTTCGGGCCGCTGGGCATGAAGTCGGCGTACATCGCGAAGCCGCCGCCCGGCGCCCGGCCGGTGCAAGGCCACCTGCCTTCCGGCGCGCCGACCCCGCCCTGGACGATCCTGCCGAGCCTGGCCGGCATCGGCATGGTCAAGGCCAGCCTCGAGGACATGATCCTCTACGCGCAGGCCCACCTGGACCGCGCCGACACGCCGCAGGCCCGGCGCCTGCAGATGACGCGCCAGCCACTGGCCCATGGCTGGGGCATGAACTGGGCCTTGCCCACCGTCAAGGGCCGGCCGGTGGTGACGCACGAAGGCGGCACCGGCGGCTTCTCTTCGCTGCTGATCCTGGACCTCGCGGCCGGCAACGCCGTCGTGATCCTGGCCGACACCTCGCTGGTGAACCTGGGCGGCCTGTCGGACCTCGGTCTTTCGCTGCTGGGCATCGACGTGCCGGTCCAGGCGCCGCGGGTGACCCAGGCGGCGCCGGAAGCGCTCCGCCAGGCGATGGTCGGCGACTACGAGGTGGCGGGCGTGCCGGTGCGCATCCGGCTCGAAGAAGGCCGGTTGATCTGGCAGGACCCCGAGCAGGGGCGGCTGGAACTGCTGTACGACAGCGCGGGCGACTTCTACCCGGCCGGCGGCCAGGCGACGCTCAGGCCGCTGGGGCACACCGCCGGGCCGGTGCAGCGGCTGCGATGGTCGCAGGGTGGCGGCCAGCTGCAGATCCTGCGCAAGCCACCCGGCCCCGCCGGCGACGGCGCGGCTTCGGCGGCGCGCCCCTGAGCGCCGGCCCGCCAAGCACAAGGGCCCGATGCTTGCGCACCGGGCCCTTGTCATTTCCTGAAGGATGCAGCGGGTTGCCCCGCCGCCGGGTTCACTCGCCCTTGGAGGCCGACTCGCTCAGGATGATGCCTTCGCTGAGGATGACGCCTTCGCTCAGGATCACGCCTTCGCTGAGGATCACGCCTTCGCTCAGGATCACGCCCTCGCTGAGGATCACGCCTTCGCTGAGGATCACGCCTTCGCTCAGGATCACGCCGCTGCCCAGCACCGTGCCGGAGCCCGCGCCGGCCCAGCCGGCCAGCGTGGCGGTGGGCATGAAGGCGCCGGTGCCGGCCAGCTTGGACGAGGCACCCGCCAGGCTGGTGAGGCTCAGCACGCCCGGCGACAGCAGGCTGCCGGTGACCATCGTCGTCTCGGTGAAGCTCTTCACGTAGGTGTTGGCGGGGATGCCGGTGCCGGACCAGTACACCGGCGTGCGGACCTTGGCCACGCCGTTGGCCCAGGTGACGCGCGGGTTGTAGATCGGCTGGTAGGCCAGCATCGCGCCGGCGCCGACGATGTGGTTGCCGCCGACGGTCATCAGGCCCGACCAGTTGAACGCCGTGCCGTTGATCGTCGACAGCGCCATCGGCGCGCTCTTGCCCGGGGCGAGCATCGACGCGCCCGGCAGGATCGTGCCGGCGGCGATGACCGAGGCCAGGTCGGTGCGGATCGCCTTGGCGCCGATGATCGCGCCGTCGACGTTCAGCAGGCCCGTGCCTTGCTGCAGCAGGTTGGCGCCCGGCAGCGGCTGTGCGCTGGCCTGCAGGATGGCCTTGACCACCGGCGGCGTGAGGCCCGGGTTGGCCTGCAGCATCAGCGCCACGGTACCGGCCACGGCAGGCGCCGCGATCGAGGTGCCGCTGAGCATCATCTGCGTCTCGTTCAGGTTCGCGGCCACGCCCAGGGGCGTCACCAGCGTCGAGGCGTAGGTCGTCGCGAGCTTGTTCCAGTTCAGCGCGTTGCCGGCGGTCGACGCGGCACCGACGATCTTGTTGCCGGGGGCGACCAGGTCAGGCTTGAGCAGGTTGTCGACGTGGCGCACGCCCAGGGCGTCGGTCCAGGCACCACGGGTCGGGCCGCGCGAGCTGAAGTTGTTGACCGTGTCGTCGCCGCGCGCGGTCGTGTTGTTCATGTTCGCCGAGCCGACCGTGATCACGCTCGGGTCGATGCCGGGCGAGCCCACGGTGCCGTAGGTCTCGGTGCCGGTGTTGCCCTGGCCGAAGTTGCCCGCGGCCACGACGACCGTGATGCCCACCGCGGCGGCGCTGCGCACGGCGGCGCACAGCGGGTCGGTCATCCAGCTCTCGGACGACGCGGCCGCCAGGCTCAGGTTCATCACGCGGATGTTGTATTCCTTGGCGTGGTAGATGACCCACTGGATGCCTTCCAGCGTGTCGGCCAGCGTGCCCATGCCGTCGTCGCCCAGCACGCGCACGTCGTAGATGTTCGCGTTCGGCGCGATGCCGTTCATGTCCTGGGCGTTGGCGGCCTTGGGCGCGAAGTAGCGGCCGGCGGCCACCGAGGCCACGTGCGTGCCGTGGCCGTAGGCGTCCTGCGTCACCGCGTTGTCGGCGGACACCAGGGCCTCGTAGGCGGCCAGTTCGGCGCTGCCGGGCATCAGCGAGCTGCCGCCGTTGGCCGTGTTGGTCCAGGTCGCCGCCGTGCTGTTCAGCATGCTGACGTTGCGCTTGACGCGCGCCACGGCGTTGGCGCCGTTGCCGTCGTTGAACGCCGAGTGATTGCGCATCACGCCGGAGTCGAGGATGGCGATGCCGATGCCGGTGCCGTCCAGGCCGGTGAAGCTGGCCTTGCTGCCGTAGCTGCGCACGTTGCTCGTGAGCGAGCCGGCCACGCTTTCCAGCGTGCTGAAGGTGCGCTGCGTCTGGCGGTTCGGCGAGACGCTGAGCACGTCGTCGCGCGCCGCGAGCTTGGCCACGTCGCTGGCCTTGATCTGCACGGTCATCGTGCGCAGCGAGGGCTGCATGCCGTGCACCGCGCCGCCGATGCGGCGCACGTAGCGGCGCAATTCGGTCATCGCGGGGTCGCTCGTGTCGGCGACGACGACGGCCTGGATGTGGCGCACGCCGCCGATGTCGCGCGACCAGCGCGAATGGCCGGAGCCGAAGCCCCGGACGTGGTCGTCGAGGTCGCGGGCGACCTTCTTGATGGCGAAGCGCTGGGCGCCGCCGGGCGCGGCATGCGCGATGCTCAGGCCGAAGCCCGAGGCGAGCATGCTGATGGAGGTGAGGCTGACGACAGCGGCCTTGAGCAGGCGGCGGCTCTCGATCAGAACGGTGAACGGCGTGAGCAGACTCATGAGGTTCCCTGGGTGGCAAGGGTGCGGGCGGGGCCGCGACGTATGGCTTGGCTGTGGACGCTGCGACCGGGCCTGATAGGCCTCCCCGCCGCTGCGTACCGGGGAGCAACTGACACTGAGGCCACCCTTGCTCCCGGGATGCACACATTCTGCTACAGGCTTGCATCTCGTAGCATCTGGTCACCTGGCCCGGTTCTGCGAACTTGTTCCGCTTTATGGGCCCCCATCGCCGCCGGCGTGACCGAACGCACACAATCGCAGCCCATGCTGACCGTCAACAAGCTCATCCCGCAGGCCCGCGGCCTGGCCCCGGTGCTGCTCAAGCGCGCCGCCCATGTCGAGCTGGGCTGGGACCAGCGGCAGAAGAGCCGCTTCGATGCCGTCGATTCCACCGGCCGCGTGCTGGGCGTGTTCCTGCCGCGGGGCAGCGTGCTGCGCGGCGGCGACGCGCTGGTGGCCGAGGACGGCTCGCTGATCGTCGTGCGCGCCGCGCCGCAGCCGGTGATGGTGGTGCGCCACTGCCCCGAGCACGGTGCGCCGCGCGACGTGCTGCGCGCCGCCTACCACCTGGGCAACCGCCACGTGGCGGTGGAGCTGCAGCTGGACCACTTGAAGATCGAGCCCGACACGGTGCTGGCCAGCATGCTGCGCCGCATGCACCTGCTGGTGGCCGAGGAGAACACGGCCTTCGAGCCCGAAGGCGGTGCCTACGAAGGGGGCCATGGGCACGAGCATGGGCACCACGATCATGGCCACGACCATGGACATGCCCACGATCACGGCCACGGCCAAGATCACCACGATCACCACGATCACCACGGCCATGGTCACGACCACGACCATGGTCACGGCCACGGCCACTGAATGAGCGCGAACCCGGCGACGCTGCTGCAGCTGATGTGGCTGGCCTCGCCGGCGCTGCCGGTGGGCGGCTTCAGCTATTCCGAGGCGCTGGAGGCGGCGGTCGAATCGGGCCGCGTGGGTGACGAGGCGCGGGCCGCGGCCTGGCTCTCGGCGCAGCTGCAGCTGAGCCTGGCGCGATGCGAGCTGCCGCTGATGGCGCAGGCCTGCGCCGCATGGGCCGCGCACGATGCGCCGCGCGCGCGCGACATCAACGAGCGGCTGCTGCACACGCGCGAGAGCGCCGAGCTGCGCGCGCAGGCCGAGCAGATGGGCCGCTCGCTGCTCGAATGGCTGCGCAACGGCCCGCAGGCGGCGGATACACGGATCGCCACGCTGGCCGCGCTGGCGCCGGCGCCGCTGTGGCCCGTGGCCTTCGCGCTGGCCGCCACGCTGGCCGGCGCCACGCCACGCGACGCGCTGCTGGCCTTCGCCTGGGGCTGGGCCGAGAACATGGCGCAGGCCGCGATGAAGGCCGTGCCGCTGGGCCAGGCCGCGGCGCAGCGACTGCTGCAGCGGCTGGCGGCGGAGATCCCGGCGGCCGCCGAGCAGGCGCTGGACGAAGCCGCCGAGCCGCAGGCGCATGCGCCGATGCTGGCCATCCTGAGCGCGCAGCACGAGGCGCAGTACTCGCGCCTGTTCCGCTCGTAGAAACAACGAGGGCTGCGGTGGAGCGTGCCGCGATCGAGTGCCTGGTGGTCGATGACGATGCGGCCATCCGCACGCTGCTGGCCGGCTACCTGCGGCAGCACGGCATGGATGTCTTGGCGCTGGCCGACGGCGCCGCGCTGCGCCGCCGGCTGCCGCAAGCCCTGCCCGACCTGCTGGTGCTGGACCTGATGCTGCCCGACGAGGACGGCCTGTCGCTGTGCCGCTGGTGCAAAGGCGCCTGGCCGGCGCTGCCGGTGATCATGCTCACCGCGCAGGGCGACCCGCTGTCGCGCGTGCTCGGCCTGGAGCTGGGCGCCGACGACTACCTGGCCAAGCCCTTCGAGCCGCGCGAGCTGGTGGCGCGCATCCGCGCCGTGCTGCGGCGCGGCCAGCGGGCGCCCGGTGCCGGCGCCGCGCCGGGCCACGAGCTGCACTTCGCCGGCTGGCGCTTCGACCGCCTGCACCGGCAGCTGCTGGCGCCCGGCGGCACGGTGGTCGCGTTGTCGGCCGCCGAGTTCCGGCTGCTGGACGCCTTCTGCCGCCACCCGGGCCGGGCGCTGTCGCGCGAGCAGCTGCTGGAGTTGACGCGCGCCGGCGGCGCCGCCGCCAGCGACCGCAGCATCGACCTGGCCGTCTCGCGCCTGCGCGGCAAGCTGGGCGACTCGCGCCAGGGCCGGCCGATGATCCGCACGCTGCGCGGCGAGGGTTACCTCTTCGACGTGGAGACCGGCTCGTGAACTGGCGCCGCTTCGACACGCTGGGCCTGCGTCTGTTCGTGCTGATGTGGGTGACGCTGGTGGTGGCGCACCTGGTGGCCTTCGAGTTCTTCGTCTCCTTCGGCCCGGCGGGCACACCGGGCGGGCCGCCGCCGCGCGGGCAGGCACCGCAGATGCCCACGCTGCCCTCGCTGCCGCCGGGCGGGCCCTTCGACAAGGGTCCACCGCAAGCCCGGCCGGCAGGCCCTCCGCCTGAAGGGCCGCGCGGACTCAGCCGCACCGCGCTGTGGATCGACTACACGCTGCGCGGGCTCGTCATCGCGCTGGGCGCGGCGCTGGGCGCGCGCTGGCTGGCGGCGCCGATGAAGCGGCTGGCGCGCGCCTCGCGCGAACTCTCGCAGGGCCTGGCGCGCGGCAAGCCGCTGCCGCAGCTGGACGAGCAGCGCGGCACGCTGGAGGTGCGCGAGGCCGCGCGCGTGTTCAACGGCATGGCGCGGCGGCTGCAGGAGCAGTTCGACGCCCGCGGCATGCAGCTGGCCTCGGTCTCGCACGACCTGCGCACGCCGCTGACGCGCCTGCGCATGCGGCTGGAGGACGCCGAGCCGGCGCTGGCCGACGCCGCCGCGGCCGACATCCACGAGATGAGCGAGATGATCGACGCCACGCTGGAGGTGCTGCGCGAGCAGCGCGAGGCCAGCCCCGCGGTGGCGGTGGACCTGCAGGCGATGCTGGCGGCCGTGGCCGACGACCGCGTGGCCGCCGGCCAGGACGTGGCGCTCGAGGACACGGCGCTGCCGCCGGTGCTGGCGCGCCCCACCGCGCTGCGCCGCGTGCTGGCCAACCTGGTGAACAACGCGCTGCGCTACGGCGGCAACGCCCGGCTGTCGGCACGCGCCGAAGGCCGTGGCGTGGTCGTCTTCGTCGACGACGACGGGCCGGGCATCCCCGAGGACCAGCTCGAGGCCGCGTTCCGGCCCTGGGTGCGGCTGACGCAGGCCCATGCACGCTCGGGCCACGGCCTGGGCCTGGCGATCGCACGCGACCTGGCCGAGCGCGACGGCGGCCGCCTCGCGCTGGAGAACCGCGCCCCGCACGGCCTGCGTGCGCGGCTGTGGATGCCGGCGGCGCGCTGACACTTGTGTCGGCGCCGACACGAAGGCGCCAAGTCCGCGATACATCGGCCGCATCCAATGCCGGCCATGAACAAGCCCCACACCACCGATTCCGAAGGCCTCCACGTCGATCTTCCGCGCCTGCTGCGCCAGGCCGCCGAGCGCCGGCGCGCGCTCGCCTGGCTCGCCGGCGGCGGCCTCGCGCTGCTGGGCGGCTGCGGCGGTGGCGGCGGCGATGCCGGCACGGGCACGGGCACCATCGGCGGCACCGGCACCGGCACCGGCACCACGACGACGACCAGCACCGGCAGCTGCAGCGTGATCCCCGAGGAGACCGCCGGCCCCTACCCCGGCGACGGCAGCAACAGCTCGTCCGGCGGCATCGCCAACGCGCTGGCGCTCAGCGGCATCGTGCGCAGCGACATCCGCACGAGCGTGGCCGGCGCCACCGGCGCCGCCGCCGGCGTGCCGCTGACGGTGAAGCTGCAGCTCGTGAACACCAGCGGCAGCTGCGCCAGCCTGGAGGGCTACGCGATCTACCTCTGGCACTGCGACGCGCTGGGCCGCTACTCGATGTACTCCAGCGGCGTCACCGCCGAGAACTACCTGCGCGGCGTGCAGGCCACCGATGCGTCGGGCGTCGCCACGTTCACCACCATCGTGCCCGGCTGCTACAGCGGGCGCTGGCCGCACATCCACTTCGAGGTCTACCGCAGCACCACCACCGCCACGCAGTACAGCAACAAGCTGAAGACCTCGCAGCTGGCGATGCCACAGGCGGTGTGCCAGGCCGTCTACGCCGGCAGCGGCTACAGCGGCAGCGCCGCCAACCTCGCCGCCGTGAGCCTGGCCAGCGACAACATCTTCAGCGACGGTTACGCCACGCAGCTGGCCACGGTGACCGGCGACGCCACCAGTGGCTATGTCGCCACGCTGCAGGTGGGCATTGCGGTGTAGATCGCCCGCCATTCACGATTCTTTTCAAGCGGCCTCGGCCATCGGCCGCGCGGCGGCGGCATGATGGTCACCTCCGATCCAACCGGAAGGCCCTTATGCGACCGCTCATCCTCCGCACGCTGGCCGCGCTCGTCGCCGTCTCGGCCGCGGGTGTGGCGCAGGCCCGCGGCGCCCGCTGGTCCTTCGACCTCAGCCTCGGCTTCCCCATCGCCGGCCCCGGCTACTACGGCGGGCCGGCCTATGGCGGCTACGTGCCGGCGCTGCCGGCCGGCGCGGTGGGCGTCAGCATCGGCGGCGGCCACTACTGGCGCCATGGCGGCACCTGGTACCGCCCCTGGGGCACGCGCTTCGTCATCGTCGCCCCGCCGGTCTACTACGGGCAGCCCGTCATCGTGCAGGAGCAGCCGGCCGTGGTGGTCGAGCAGGGCCCGCCGCCGGTGAAGCTGCCGCCGAGCCGGCCCGACCCGATCATCTACCCCCGCAACGGCCAGAGCGCCGAGCAGACCGAGGCCGACCGGCAGGACTGCAACCGCTGGGCGACCACGCAGCCGGCGGCGATGGCCGATGCGAGCGTGTTCCACCGGGCCGTCGAGGCCTGCATGGACGGGCGCGGCTACACGATGAAGTAGGCCGGGCGAGGGGTTCGCTTCGTGCATCATGCGCCGCATGATCACGAAGCTGCACCACATCCCGGGCCGATCGAAGAAGCTCCCTCCGCTGCGCGTGGGCGTCGGCGGCCCCGTCGGCTCCGGCAAGACGACGCTGGTCGAGATGCTGTGCAAGACGATGCGCGAGCGCTGGGACCTCGTCGTCGTCACCAACGACATCTACACCAAGGAAGACCAGCGCCTGCTGACGGTGGCCGGCGCGCTGGCGCCGGAGCGCATCGTCGGCGTCGAGACCGGCGGCTGCCCGCACACCGCCATCCGCGAGGACGCGTCGATCAACCTCGAGGCGGTGGACCGGCTGCTGGAGCAGTTCCCGGACGCCGACATCGTCTTCATCGAGTCCGGCGGCGACAACCTCGCGGCCACCTTCAGCCCCGAGCTGTCCGATCTCACGATCTACGTCATCGACGTGGCCGCCGGCGAGAAGATCCCGCGCAAGGGCGGCCCGGGCATCACCAAGAGCGACCTCTTCGTGATCAACAAGACCGACCTCGCGCCGCACGTGGGCGCGAGCCTGGAGGTGATGGCCGCCGACACGCGCCGCATGCGCCCCGACGCCGAACGCCGGCCCTTCGTGATGAGCAACCTGCGCACGCGCGAGGGCCTGGACGAGGTGGTGCGCTTCATCGAGCGCCGCGGCCTGCTGGTGGCCGCAGCGTGAGCAAGCTGTATTTCCGCTACGCGGCGATGAACGCCGGCAAGTCCACCGCGCTGCTTCAGGCCGCCTACAACTACGAGGAGCGCGGCATGAAGGTGCGCCTCTTCACCGCCGCGCACGACGACCGTTCCGGCGTGGGCGTGATCGGCTCGCGCCTGGGCCTGCAGCGCCAGGCCGAGACCTTCGGCCCCGACACCGAGTTCGACGCCGAGTGGCTGGGCCAAGGCTGGGCCTGCCTGCTGATCGACGAGGCGCAGTTCCTCACGCCGGCGCAGGTGCGGCAGCTGCACCGGCTGGCGCACGGCGGCCGCGTGCCGGTGCTGTGCTACGGCCTGCGCAGCGACTTCCGCGGCGAGGCCTTCCCCGGCGCCGCCGCGCTGCTGACGCTGGCCGACGACCTGGAGGAGATGAAGACCATCTGCGCCTGCGCGCGCAAGGCGAGCATGAACATGCGCATCGACGACCTGGGCCGCCGCGTGCAGGAAGGCGAGCAGGTGGTGATCGGCGGCAACGAGCGCTACCGCGCCGTCTGCCCGAACTGCTTCTACGCCGACGACGCGGTCGACGCGAGCGTCGCGCCCGGCCTCTTCGGCTGAGCCTTCAGCCGAGCGAGGCCATCGCCTGGCCCATGCGGATGGCGCCGCCCGGCGCCCAGGCGGGGTTGAACTGCAGCGGGCCCTTCGGGAACAGCAGCACGACGGTGCTGCCCAGCAGGAAGCGGCCCATCTCGGCGCCGCGTCCGAGGCGGATGTCGTGGTCCGCGTAGCTCCACTCGCGCAAGGTGCCGGGCCGCGGCGGATTGACCGTGCCGTGCCAGACGGTGGCCATGCTGCCGACGATGGTCGCGCCCACCAGCACCAGCACCCAGGGGCCCTTCGTCGCGCCCTCGCCGTCGAACACGCAGACCACGCGCTCGTTGCGCGCGAACAGGCCCGGCACGCCGCGCGCGGTGGTGGGGTTCACCGAGAACAGCGCGCCCGGCACGTGCAGCATCCGTACGAGCCGGCCCGCGCAGGGCATGTGGATGCGGTGGTAGTCGCGCGGCGAGAGGTACAGCGTCGCGAAGTGCCCGCCGTGGAACTGCGCCGCGAGCGCGGCGTCGCCGCCCACCAGCGCGGTAGCCGTGTAGTGGTGGCCCTTGGCCTGGAAGATGCGCTCGCCGTCGATGGCGCCGAACTGGCTGATCGCGCCGTCCACCGGGCACAGCAGCGCGGCGCTCGGATCAAGTGGCCGTGCGCCGGGCTTCAGCGCGCGGGTGAAGAAGTCGTTGAAGCTGGCGTAGGCGGCCGGGTCCGGCTCGGCAGCCTCGGCCATGTTCACGCCGTAGCGGGCGATGAAGCGGCGGATCGCCAGCTGCGTGGCCGCGCCGCCCTGCGAGCGCGCGAAGGCACCGGCAGCGGCGGTGAGCGCCTGCTTGGGCAGCAGGTACTGCGGGAGAACGGCCAATCGGCTCATGGGCTCATGGGCTCACGGGCTCAGCGGATCGGCGCCATTTCGCGCAGCGCACGCACCGCGCCGGCGCCCACGCTGGCGCCGAAGCGCTTGGCCAGCCGCTCGGCGACGTTGTCGCGCGGCGTGTAGTCGATGATCTCCTCGGCCTTGACGACATCTCGCGCCACGTAGTCGAGGTTGCCCAGCCCGTCGGCCAGCCCCAGCTTGACCGCTTCCTCGCCGTTCCAGAACAGGCCGGAGAACATCTCCGGCGTGGGCTTCAGCCGCTCGCCGCGGCCTTCCTTGACGACGGCGATGAACTGCTGGTGGATCTGCTCGAGCATGGCCTTGGCGAACTGCACGTGCTTCTCGTTGACGGGGCTGAACGGGTCCAGCATGGCCTTGTTCTGGCCCGCGGTGAGCAGCCGGCGCTCGACGCCCAGCTTGTCCATCAGCCCGGTGAAGCCGAAGCCGTCCATCAGCACGCCGATGCTGCCGACGATGCTGGCCTTGTCGACGTAGATCTCGTCGGCCGCCGCGGCGATGTAGTACGCGCCCGAGGCACAGATCTCCTCGACCACCGCGTAGACCTTCTTGTGGTGCTTGGCCTTCAGGCGCTTGATCTCGTCGTTGACGATGCCGCTTTGCACCGGGCTGCCGCCGGGCGAGTTGATGCGCAGCACCACGGCCACCGCGCCGGCGTCCTCGAAGGCGCTCTTCAGGGCGGAGAGCAGCTGCTCGGCACTGGCCTCGGTGTCGGCGGCGATCTCGCCGCGCAGCTCCACCAGCGCGGTGTGCGGCGTGCTCGGCGCGGCAGGTGCGCCGTGGCGCGCCAGCAGCGACCACAGCACCGCCGCGGCCAGCAGCAGCCAGGCCAGGCGGAAGCCGATGCGCCAGCGGCGGTCGCTGCGCTGCTGGCGCAGCAGCTCCATCGCCACGCGTTCGAGCGAGCCTTCCAGCGCGGGCCGCGGTGCGGCGGCCGCAGCCGCGGCCGGTGCTGCGGGCGGTGGCGGCGCCGGCGGCAAAGAGGTGGTCATCGGCTGCGTGGGCACGCCGCCGGCGGGTTCGTCGTTCATGGGCTGCTTTCGGGGGCGGGCGCGTCGAACTCGACGGGCCGGATGTCGCGGGAAGGATACCAATACACCTGGCCGTCAGCCTCCTCGGTGCGGATGGCCGCGAGCCGCCCGCGGCCACAGGGCCCGCCGACGCAGCGGCCGTCGTGCGGGTCGTAGGCCGCGCCATGCGTGCTGCACAGGATGACGCGCTTGTCGAGGTCGAGGAACTCGCCCGGCTGCCAGTCCATTTCCATCGGCACGTGGATGCAGCGGTTCATGTAGGCGCGCACCGCGCCGTCGAAGCGCAGCGCGAAGGCGCGCGCCGGGCGGCGCCATTCGATCACGTCCCAGACGAAGGCGCGGCCCTTCTCGGGCAGCTCGGCCGAGGCGCACAGCGGCAAGCGCTGCACCGGCCCTTCGATGTCGCTCATCCGTTGTCCAGCAGCCAGTCGTGCAGCTCGCGCATGCTGTGCGCCACGTAGAGCGGCTCCAGCGGATCGAAGGCCTCGTGGTCGTGCGCGCCGTAGCTGACGCCCACGCGCGGCGTGCCGGCGTTGGCGGCCATCTGCAGGTCGTGCGTGGTGTCGCCGATCATCAGCGTGCGCTCGGGCGCGATGCCGAACTCGGCCATCAGCTCCTGCAGCATCAGCGGGTGCGGCTTGCTGGCGGTCTCGTCGGCGGTGCGGGTGGCGTCGAACACGCCCTGCAGCTGCGCGTGGCGCAGCGCCTCGTCCAGCCCGCGGCGGTTCTTGCCGGTGGCCACCGCCAGCAGGTGCTGGCGCTCCTTCAGCGCCTGCAGCATCTCCAGCGCACCGGCGAACAGCACCAGCTCGTGCTGGCTGGCCCAGTAGTGGTGGCGGTAGCGCTGCGCCAGCTCGGGGTAGCGCTCCGGCGGCAGGCCGGGCGCGGCGTGCTGCAGCGCGTCGTGCAGGCCCAGGCCGATGACGTAGGCCGCGGCCTCGTCGCTGGGCACCGGCGCGGCGATGTCGCGGCAGGCGTTCTGGATGCAGCGCACGATCAGCATCGTGCTGTCGAACAGGGTGCCGTCCCAGTCGAAGGCGATGAGGTCGAAGCGGCGGGATCGTCGGGTCATGGGGCGGAAGTGTCGCGCATCGAGGGGGTGCGCCGCGGGCAGGGCCTGCGCAGAATGGGATTGCGCCCATGGCCGACCACACGCCGCTGCTGTGCCTGCTCGGGCCGCCCCTGCTGCGTGCGGGGGCGGAGGAGCAGCCCTTGCCGCGCGAGCTGCGCGTGCAGCTGCTGGTCTACCTCGCCTGCCGCGGCGGCTGGGTCGGCCGCGAGGCGCTGGCCGCGCTGTTCTGGCCCGAGGTGCCGGCCGAGCGCGCGCGCAGCAACCTGCGCAAGCTCGTGTTCCGCCTGCGCCAGGAGCCGCCGCCACTGCGCCCGGAGGAAAGGCAGGGCGCGCTGCGCTGGGCGGTGGCCACCGACCTGCAGCATTTCGAGGCGGCGCTGGACGCGGGCGACCCGGCGCAGGCCGGCGCCCTGTGGCGCGGCCTGCCCTTCGACGGCCTGGAGCGCGGCGACGCCAGCCCCTTCGACGAGTGGCTGCTGGCCGAGCGCGCCCGGCTGCTGCAGCGCCGCGAGCACGCGCCGCCGGGGCCGCCCGCAGGCCGGCCGCTGCCGGACGCCCCGGTGCCGGTGCCGGTGCTGGCCGAAGGCTTCGTCGGCCGCCGCGCCGAGCGTGCCGAGCTGCTGAGCCTGCTGCAACGTGCACGCTGGGTCACCCTCGTCGGGCCCGGCGGCTGCGGCAAGTCGCGCCTGGCGCGCCAGCTGCTGCCCGAGCTCGCCCGCGAGCTGCGCCTGCCGGCCGCGTGGATTCCGCTCGAAGACCTGCAGCAGGCCTCGCAGATCGTGCCGCGCATCGCCGCGGGCCTGGGCCTGCCGCCGGCCGGCGCCGAGCCGCCGCTGGAGGCGCTGGCCTTCCAGCTGCACGAGCGGCCGATGCTGCTGGCGCTGGACAACCTGGAGCATCTCGACGGCGCCGCCGACGTGCTCGCCACGCTGCTCGAGGCCCTGCCGGTGCTGCGCCTGCTGGCCACCTCGCGCGAGCCGATGCGGCGCGCGGCCGAGGCGCTGCTGCCGCTGGAAGGCCTGCCCTGCCCGCAGCCCGGCGACGTGGAAGGCGCCGCCGATGCCGCTGCCTTCGACGCCGTGCAGCTGTTCGTGCAGCAGGCGCGGCGCTACGGGCCCGCGCGCGATCCGCTGGCCGAGCCCGAGGCCGTGGCCGAGCTGTGCCGCCACCTCGGCGGGCTGCCGCTGGCGCTGGAGTTGGCGGCAGCGTGGACGCGGCACTTCGCCGTCGGCGACATCCTTCGCGACCTGCACCAGGACGCCACCGCGCTGCAGGATCCGAGCGACGCACGGCCGCATCGCCACCGCAGCCTCGAGCAGGTGTTCGAACAGTCCTGGCGCCGCCTGGCACCGCCCGAGCAGCAGGCGCTGGCCTGCCTGGCGGTGTTCCGCGGCCCCTTCGACGCCGAGGCCGCGCGCGCGGTCGCCGGCGCCGGCATGCGCGTGCTGGGCCGGCTGATCGACCAGTCGCTGCTCCAGCGCAGCGCCGACAGCGGGTTGCTCTCGCTGCACCCGATGACCCAGCAGTACGCGCACCGGCGCCTCGCGGCGGAACCGGGCGCCGAGCCATCGGTCCGGCTCGTGCACGCGCGCTGGTTCCTGGCCCGGCTGAGCGCGCTGCCGAACGAGGCGCGGCGCACCGCGCACGCGCGCCGCATGGCGCTCGCGCCGCACGCGGCCGACGTGAGCGCGGCCTGGCGCGAAGCGCTCGGCGCCGGACTCGGGCCCGAACTCGCTGCGGCCGCGCTGGGCCTGGCGGGCCTCTTCGAACACCTCGGCCGCCGCGACGAGGGCCTGGCCATGCTGGAGGCCGCGCTGCCGCTGGTGCGCGGCGACGGCCTCGGCCGCGCCTGCGTCGAGCAGGCGCAGGCACAGCTGCACCTGGGTGTCGGCCGCGCCGCGCAGGCCGAGACGCTGGCGCGGCGCGCGCTGCGAGGCTTCAGGCGCCTGGGCGGGCCCCGCGCGCACTGGCACGCGCAGGCGCTGCTGGCGCAGGCGGCACGCGACCGCGGCCAGTGGGCGGCCGCGGAGCATGCGTTCGAGGCGCTCCTGCGCGAGGCGCGGGCCGCGGGCGACCCGAGCGCCGAGTCGCTGTTCGCGCGCAACGCCGCCGTCGTCGCCCGGCTGCAGGGCCGCCCTGCCGATGCGCACGCGCTGCTGCTGCAGGCCATCGAGCTGGCCGAAGCCTGCGGCGACGACGGCGAACTGCCGCGCCTGCTCAACAACCTGGGCAACCTGCAGCGCACGACAGGCCGGCTGGACGAGGCCGCGACGACCCTGCGGCGCGGCCTGCGCATCGCCGCCGGCTGGCCACATTCGCAGGATCGTGCGCACCTCATGTGCAACCTGGCGATCGTGCAGTTCGAGCAGGAGAAGTTCGACGCCGCCGAGCAGACCGCCGCCCGCGCCGCCGCGGCCGCGCGCGAAGACGGGCTGCCGGTGCTGCTGGCCCAGGTCGAGACGCTGCAGGCCTACCTCGCGATGCAGCGCGGCGATCTGCCGGCCGCGCTGCAGCCGCTGGCGCGGGCCGCGCGCACCGCAAGCCGGCTCGGCCAGACGATGTCGATGCTCGACGCCGCCGGCATCTACGGCAAGTGGCTCCGGCAGGCCGGCCGCGATGCGCAGGCGCAGGCGGTGCTGCAGATGGTGGCCATGCACCCGCAGACGGCGCCGATCTCGCGCGCCGAGGTGCAGGCGATGCTGACCGAGCCGGCCGCCGCCGAGCCGGCCACGCTCGAAGCCGTGCTGGCGGCGCTGCAGGCCGAGGCCGGTACCGCCACGGCCCCTCCCGCCGATTGAGGAGGGCGGCAACGCCGCGGGAACGCTGCGTTTCCTAGGCTTGCACCACGCTGCCGGCACGACCACGCCGGACCTCGTCGAATCCCAAGGAGAGTGATCATGACCGCTACGACCGACCACCATGGACGACTCGCGCCTTCGCACCGCCCGGCGCTGCGCGCGCTGCGCACGCTGCTCGGCGGGATCGGCCTGCTCGCGATGGCGGCCTTGCCTGCGCAGGCCGTCACGGCCACGGACGGCTTCGTCCAGAAGGGCGGCTCGGGCGGCAGCACCGTGCAGTACTTCCAGGCGCTGAGGCCTCACGACACGGACCCGGCCAGCGTCTTCTTCTTCACCCTGCGCAACACCGCCTTTGCCCGGGATCCGCTGGTCGCCTTCTACGACGACGGCGTTCAATCGGGCATCAACAACTGGGGTGTCGCGCGCGCCGACAAGCTGCCCATGCCCGCGGCGAACTACAGCGTGGTCAAGCGCACGCAGACCGACCCGGCCAACCCCGGAAAGTCGCTGGTCTTCGTGCACCAGACGCTCGGCAACAGCAGCAGCAACGTCACCACGCTGAACAACGTCTACCTCAACAACAACCCGAATGCGCTTGTCTGGTTCAACCAGCGGGCGAGCCGCGAGGAGACCGGGCGCAGCGATCCCAAGCACCCGATCCTGAGCTACAGCGTCGCCAGAGGGCGCTGGCAGATCATCAACCAGGGCTGGTACCCGTACGACGTGATCGTCGGCGAGTCCTTCAACGTCATCGTCGAGCCCGCGGACTATGCCGGCGCCTCGTTCTTCGCCCAGACATCGACCGCGACGAACACGCGCATCCTTCCGAACGGCCAGCGCGCGATGCGGATCGACCATCCCGACTTCAAGTCACCGCGGCCGGACGCCGTGATCATCGTCGCGCCTGTCGCCAGCCCGGGCTGCGGCTGGCCGGCGAACAACTTCTGCAACCATCCGGTCGGCACGACCTACAACGCGCAGGACAACCGCTGGTACGTCTACTACGCCGACTTCTCCCATGTCCCGCTGGATGCCCGGTTCAACATCTGGATCGTGCGTCTGGGCCTGTGAGGCCCGCAGGCCGGCCCGCGGGCTCAGGGGCTGCCGAGCAGCGCCGCGCAGTCCGCCGGCAGCGCCGCCTCCAGCGCAAGCCGCCGGCCGTCGGCCGGATGGTCGAAGGCCAGTTCGCGCGCATGCAGGAACATGCGCCCGAAGCCCTGCGCCTTCGCGAAGGCCTTGTTGCGGGCGAAGTCGCCGTACTTCGGGTCGCCCACGATCGGGCAGCCGGCATGCGCCAGGTGCACGCGGATCTGGTGCGTGCGGCCCGTCTTGATCGTCACGTCCAGCAGCGTGGCGCCCAGCGCCGGCAAGCGGCGCGCGATCTTCACCAGCGTGATCGAACGCCGCCCCTCCTCGTGCGCCTTGGAGACCACGCGCACGTGGCGCTCGCCGTCGGCGTTCAGCGTCTTGTGCAGCGGCTCGTCGATGAGCTTGAGCTTCTCGGGCCACTCGCCGAAGACCAGCGCCGCGTAGACCTTGGCCGTGCCGCGCTCACGGAACTGGTCCTGCAGCACGGTGAGCGCGCTGCGCTTCTTCGCCAGCAGCAGCACGCCGGAGGTTTCCTTGTCGAGGCGGTGCACGAGTTCCAGGAACTTCGCCTGCGGGCGAGACCGCCGCAGCTGCTCGATGACGCCGAAGCTCACGCCGCTGCCGCCGTGCACCGCCACGCCGGCGGGCTTGGCGATGGCCAGCAGGTGATCGTCTTCGAGCAGGATCGGAAACTCCGCCGGCGGTGCGGCGGCGGCCGGGCGATCGGCGGCATCAGGCAGCCGCAGCGGCGGCACGCGGATCTCGTCGCCTTCGGCCAGCCTCGTCTCGGCCGACGCGCGGCCCTTGTTGACGCGCACCTCGCCGGAGCGGATCACGCGATAGACCAGCGTCTTGGGCGCGCCCTTCAGGCAGCGCAGCAGGAAGTTGTCCAGGCGCTGGCCGGCGGACTCGGCATCCACCCGAAGGTGGCGTACCGCCGGTGCGGCGCCGTCGGCTTTGGCCGTTATACTCCGCCGCTCCACGTTTGCGCCGTAAGTGCTTGATTTGCCGGAGTTTACCCGGCCGCTTGCGGTTCTTTGCGTGGGGTGCCCCGACGATGGTCGAGGGCCCGAGGTGATGCAACGCCTGCGAGGCGGTGCTGGGGCCGGAACCCTTCGATGACCCGGCAGGCAGCGCGCGCAGGCGGAAGAAAAACGTCCAAGGAACCTCGCCCTGCATGAGACGCAGGGCACCCGTGAATACACGGGGCCAGACCGCCCGACCGGCAAGTCTCGCCCCAGCGCCCGGTGCGCCATGCCGCAAGCCATGCTCCCAGCCAGCCCTGTTGACCCCGACGCGGGCCCGCATCGACACGATGCCGGCCCGGCCGGGGCGCCGCCGCGCGATCCGCGGCGGACCACAAGGGCACCGCGAGCACTTGCAGCCCAGCGCCGGACGCACGCGCCAACGCTGCAGAGCTGACCGCCCCTCGTAGGCGGCGCACCGCAGTCCAGGGCATTTCGCGACTTCCGGTTCCGCCGCGTCTTTCGTGCATCGATGTGATCGCCGGCACCCGCCTCGTGCGGGTGCCGCAACGGAGTGCACGTCATGAAACGCATGCTCATCAACGCCACGCAAGCCGAGGAACGGCGCCTGGCGATCGTCGACGGCCAGAAGCTGCTCGACTTCGAGACCGAGATCGAAGGGCGCGAACAGCGCAAGGGCAACATCTACAAGGCCGTCATCACGCGCGTGGAGCCTTCGCTGGAGGCCTGCTTCGTCGACTACGGCGAGGATCGCCACGGCTTCCTGCCGTTCAAGGAGATCAGCAAGAACTACTTCCGCGACGGCGTGGAAGCGAAGAACGCGCGCATCCAGGATGCCGTGAAGGAAGGCGACAACCTGCTCGTGCAGGTCGAGAAGGAGGAGCGCGGCAACAAGGGCGCGGCGCTGACCACCTTCATCAGCCTGGCCGGCCGCTACCTGGTGCTGATGCCCAACAACCCGCGCGGCGGCGGCGTCAGCCGGCGCATCGAGGGCGAGGACCGCGAGGAGCTCAAGGAGAACCTCGACCAGCTCGACTACCCGAAAGGCATGAGCCTGATCGCCCGCACCGCCGGCATCGGCCGCAGCGCGGCCGAGCTGCAGTGGGACCTGAACTACATGCTCAAGCTCTGGGACGCCATCGACGGCGCCTCCAAGGCCGGCAAGGGCGCGTTCCTGATCTACCAGGAGTCCAGCCTCGTCATCCGCGCGATCCGCGACTACTTCACCGCCGACATCGGCGAGATCCTGATCGACACGGACGACATCTACGACCAGGCCAAGCAGTTCATGAACCACGTGATGCCGGACAACGCGCATCGCGTGAAGCGCTACCGCGACGACGCGGCGCTGTTCAGCCGCTTCCAGATCGAGCACCAGATCGAGACCGCGTTCAGCCGCACGGTGAACCTGCCCTCCGGCGGCGCGATCGTCATCGACCACACCGAGGCGCTGGTCGCCGTGGACGTGAACTCCGCGCGCGCCACGCGCGGCGGCGACATCGAGGAAACCGCCACCCGCACGAACCTGGAAGCGGCCGACGAGATCGCGCGCCAGATGCGGCTGCGCGACCTGGGCGGCCTGATCGTCGTCGACTTCATCGACATGGAGGAGAGCAAGAACCGCCGCGAGGTGGAGCAGCGCCTGCGTGACGCGCTGCGCTACGACCGCGCCCGCGTGCAGTTCAGCTCGATCAGCAAGTTCGGCCTGCTCGAACTCAGCCGCCAGCGCCTGCGCCCGGCCCTGTCCGAAGGCAACCACATCACCTGCCCGCGCTGCAACGGCACCGGCCACATCCGCGACACGGAGAGCTCGGCGCTGCAGATCCTGCGCATCATCCAGGAGGAGGCGCTGAAGGAGAACACCGCCGCCGTGCACGTGCAGGTGCCGGTGGAGGTGACGAGCTTCCTGCTCAACGAGAAGCGCGGCGAGATCACCAAGATCGAGCTGAAGCAGCGCGTGACCGTGCTGCTGGTGCCCAACAAGCACCTGGAGACGCCGAACTACAAGCTCGAGCGCCTGCGCCACGACGACCCGCGGCTGGAGAACCTGCAGGCCAGCTACACGATGATCGAGGAGCCGGACGACGAGGTGGCGATCACCCGTCGCGAGAAGGCCAAGCCCAAGCAGGAGCCGATCATCAAGGGCGTGCTGCCCGACCAGCCCGCGCCGCCCGCGCCGGCCCCGGCCCCGCTGCCGGCGCCGGTGCCTGCGCCCGCTCCCGTGGCAGTGGCACCGGTCGCGCCGCCGGCTCCGGCGCCGCTGCCTGCGCCGGCTGCCGGCAGCGGCTTCTTCGGCTGGGTCGGCCGTCTCTTCGGTGGTGGCGCGCCTGCCAAGCCGCAGCCGGTGGCGGCGCCCGCGCCTGCCCCGGTGGTGGCGCCCGAGCCCGAAGCCCCGGCCGCAGCGGCCGCGGCTGGTGGCGAGAAGCGCGAAGGACGCCGTGGCGACCGCGGCGACCGTGGTGGTGATCGTGGCCCGCGTGGTGAGCGCGGCGGGCGTGGACGCGACCGCGACGGCCGCGACCGTGGCGGTGAACGCGGCGAGCGTGGTGAACGCGGCGACCGCGGCGACCGCGGCGACCGGGGTGCCAATCGCCCCGGCCGGCCCGAGTCGGCCGGCGAGCCAGGTGCCCAGGGCGGCGCCGGGCGCGACGAGCAGCGCGGCGGCCGCAACGGCGACCGCCGCGGTGGCCGCCCCGAGCGTGGCCCGCGTGCCGAGGAGGCCACGGCGGAGAACGCCGAGACCACGACCCTGCTGCCGCAGACGCTGACCGAAGGTGCCGTCATCGAGGGCGCCGTGCCTGCCGAAGGCGGCGAGCGCGAAGGCGGCCGCCGCCGCCGCCGCCGTGGCGGCCGCGACCGTGGCGAAGGCCGCGGCGACGAGGCCCGCGGCAGCGAGGAACTGGGCGGCGAAGCAGCGCCGGCCGAAGAAAACGCCGAAGGCGCGGCGACCGCATCGCCCGATGCCGCCACCGAGGCCCCGGCCGGCGAGGAAGGTGAACGCGAGCGTGGTGGCCGCCGCCGTGGCCGCGGTGGCCGCGACCGCGATCGCAACCGCGATGGCGCACCGCGCGAGGAATCAGCCGACGCCGCGCCGCAGGGCGACGAGCCGGCGCTGGCCGAGCCGGTGGCCGCCGCGGTGGTCGAGACCGAAGCGCCGGCACCCGCCGTCGTGCCGGTCGCCGCACCGGTTGCTGCACCCGTCGCGGCGCCGGCCATGCCCGCCGCCCGCGCGCCGGTGCGCATCGAGCCCTACACGCTGCCCACCGACACGCTGCAGTCGCTGGCCGCGCAGGCCGGGCTGGAGTGGATCAACTCCGACGCCGAGAAGATCCGCATCGTGCAGGAAGCGATGGCCGCCGAGCCCAAGCCCGTGCGCGTGCCGCGCGAGCCCAAGCGCCACACGCTCGTCGACGACGGCCCGCTGGTGCTGGTGGAGACGCGCAAGGACCTCTCGCAGCTGAAGCTGCCGTTCGAGCAGCAGGCCTCGGCCTGATCGCCTAGGGCAGCCGCACCAGCCGTGCCTCCCAGGGCCGCATCGCGCCGGCCCTGGGCGCATCGGCGAGATTGGCGAGCAGCGTCTCGCCGAGCGCCGGATCGAGCCCCGCCGGCCATTCGACCTGCGCGTCCTGTCCACTCACGTTGCACGCCACGAGCAGCCGCTCGCCGGCGTGCCCACGCGTGTACGCGAAGACCTGCGGATGCTCTTCGAGCAGCAGCTCGAAGCGGCCATGCACCAGCGCCGGCAGCTCGTGGCGCAGGCGGATCAGCCGGCGGTAGAAGGCCAGCACCGAATCCGGATCGTCGCGCTGCGCCCGGGCGTTGATGCGCAGGTGGTTCGGGTGGATCGGCATCCATGGGTGGCCGTTCGTGAAGCCGGCGCCGGGCTCGTCGGTCCACTGCATCGGCGTGCGCGCGTTGTCGCGGCCCTTGGCGCGGATCGAACGCATCGCCTGCGCAGCCGTCCAGCCGCGCTCGCTCAGCGCCTCGGCATGCCAGTTCAGCGACTCGATGTCGCGGCACAGCCCGATCGAGCCGAAGGGGTAGTTCGTCATCCCCAGCTCCTCGCCCTGGTAGACGAAGGGCGTGCCCTGCTGGCCGTGCGTGAGCAGCGCCAGGCACTTGGCCGCGGCAGCCGAGCCGTCGCCCCAGCGCGAGACCGAGCGCGGCTGGTCGTGGTTGTTCAGGTACAGGCTGTTCCGGCCGCGGCCCGCGAGTGCGTGCTGCCAGCGCGCCAGGCAGCGCTTGAGATCAGGCAGGTGCAGCGGCTTGAGGTCCCACTTGCTGCCGCCTTCCTGGTCCAGGCCCACGTGCTCGAACTGGAACAGCATGTCCAGCGCGCCGTGCGTGGCATCGGTGATCGCCGCGGCCGTCTCGGGCGTGGCGCCCGGGGCCTCGCCGACGGTGAGCACGTCGTAGTGCCGCAGCACCTCGCGCTTCATCTCCAGCAGGAACTCCATCAGCCGCGGGCCGTTGGCGGCCAGGTCCCAGGCGGGCTGCAGGAAACCCGGCTGCACCACCGGCGCATCGGGCAGGCGCCCATCCGGGCCGTGGCGCTTGGAGATCAGGTTGATCACGTCCATGCGGAAGCCGTCGACGCCCTTGTCGAGCCAGAAGCGCATCAGCGCGTGCACCTCGGCGCGCACCGCCGGGTTCTCCCAGTTCAGGTCGGGCTGGCGGCGCGAGAACATGTGCAGGAAGTACTCGCCGGTGGCCTCGTTGCGCTCCCAGGCCGAGCCGCCGAAGACCGAGCTCCAGTTGTTCGGCGGGCCGTCCTTGGCCAGTGCGCCGTCACGCGGCTCGCCCCAGAGGTAGAAATCGTGGAAGGGATCGTCGCGCGAGCTGCGCGCGCGGCGGAACCACTCGTGCTCGTCGCTCGTGTGGTTGACCACCAGGTCCATCACGAGCCGGATGCCGCGCGCGTGCATGGCCGCCAGCATCTCGTCGAAGTCGGCCATCGTGCCGAACTCCGGGTGGATGGCGCGGTAGTCGCTGATGTCGTAGCCGTTGTCGTCGTTCGGCGAGGCGTAGACCGGCGAGAGCCAGACCACGCCCACGCCGAGATCGGCCAGGTGGTCGAGCTTCGAGGTGATGCCCTTCAGGTCGCCGATGCCGTCGCCGCTGCGGTCACAGAAGCTGCGCGGGTAGATCTGGTAGACCGTGGCCGAATGCCACCAGGGCGGCTGGGCGCTGCGCGATTCGTTCATGGCGCGCGCCAGCATAGCGGCGCATCGCTCAGTCCAGCGCGATGTCCTCCATGCCGGCGGTGCCGCTGGCGCGCAGCCGCCAGGCCGGCGCAGCGAAGTCGACGTCCAGCTCCGCCGCGTGCGCGTCGTGTTCCCAGCGCATCGACAGCACCTGCGGCGGGCTGTCCAGCAGCGTGAAGCGGCCGCCGAAGGCCGGGTGCCGGTTGCGCAGGCGGATCAGCGCGAGCAGGCCGCGCACCACGCGCCGCTGCAGCGCGGCGTCGATCTCCTCGCGCGTGTAGCGGTGGCGGTTGATGTCGCGGCCCACGCCGGTGCGCGCCAGCAGCGCCATGTCGTTGCCGCCGGCCAGCAGGCCCACGTAGTAGACCTGCGGCACGCCGGGCAGGAAGAACTGCACCGCGCGCGCGATGAGGTAGGCGCGCTCGTCGCCGCCCAGGGCGTCGAAGAACGTGCAGTTCACCTGGTAGAGGTCGAGGTTGCTGGCCGCGGCGCCGGTGGCCTTGCGGCTCTCGCCGCCGCTGTTGGCGTGGATGCGCTCGACCAGCGCATCCAGCTCCGCCGGCGGCACCAGCCCCGGGCGACCTGCGCGGTCCTGCGCGTCGGCACCGATGTCGATGATGCCGATGCCGTCGTGCGTATCCAGCACCGTCAGCGCGTTGTGCGGGCGCACGCGGCTCCAGGCCTTCAGCGGCTCGGCGGTCTTGAAGAAGAGGGCGTGCAGCACCAGCGGCGGCAGCGCGAAGTCGTAGACCCAGTCGACCTGGCGCGCGATCTCGATCTGGCGCCTGTAGTAGCTGTGGATCTCCACCAGCACCTCGATGCCGCGCGCGTGCGCCTCGGCGGCGAACTCGCCGATGAAGTCGAAGGTCTCCGGCATCATGAAGCAGCTGCCGCCGGCCTTCTTGATCGCGTAGCCCACGGCGTCCAGCCGCACCATGCGCACGCCGGCGCCGGCCAGCGTGTCGAGGATGCCGCTGAGGTAGGCCCGGCCCTGCGGGTGCTGCACGTCGATGTCGGCCTGCTGCGCGGTGAAGGTGGTCCACAGCAGGCGGCGCCGGCCATCGGCCAGCGTCGCGGCGGTGAAGGGCAGGCCCGGGCGCGGGCGGTAGATCGCCAGCAGCTGCTCCTCGGTGGCGCCGGCCGGGAACACGCTGTCCATCGTCAGGAACAGGCCCGCATGCGCCGAGCGCTCGCCCAGCGCGGACCAGTCGCGGAACTGCGGCGAGTCGGTCGACATGTGGTTGACGATCACGTCGGCCATCACCTCCACCTCGGCGCTGAGCGCGCGCACCTCGGCCCAGCCGCCCAGGCGCGGGTCGACCTGCGTGTGGTCGATGGGGTCGAAGCCGGCGTCGCTGCCGTCGATCGGGTGGAAGAAGGGCAGCAGGTGCACGCCGCCGAAGAGGCCGTGCAGCGCGCCGCCAGGTGCCAGCAGCGCATGCAGCGCCTGCAGGCCACCGCCGCCCAGGCGGTCGACGTAGGTGATCAGCTGGACCTGGTTCTTCATGCGCGGGCTTCGCGGGGCACGGGGACGAAGAGCACGGCCACCGCGGCGCAGGCCAGCAGCGCACCGGCCAGGCGGATGACGTTCTCGGGCTGGCCGCCCAGCAGGCTGCCGTAGTACAGCGGCAACGTGAGCATCTGGATCAGCATCGGGATCACGATGAACATGTTGAAGATGCCCATGTAGACCCCGGCCCGCTCGGGCGGGATGCTGCCGGCGAGCAGCACGTACGGGTTGCCCATGATGCTGGCCCAGGCCAGGCCCACGCCGAGCATCGGCAGGAACAGCAGCGCACGGTCCTGGATGGCGGGAATGGCCCACATGCCGGCCGCGGCCGCGAGCAGGCAAGCCGCGTGCACGCGCTTGGGCCCGGCACGGCGCACCAGCGGCACCATCGCGAAGGCGGCGATGAAGGCGACGAAGTTGTAGAAGCCGCCGATCTGGCCGTTGAGCAGGCCGGCGTCGCGGAAGCCGGCCGACGTGGGGTCGGCGGTGTGGAACATCGTCTTGGCCAGCGCCGGGACGATGTAGATCCAGTAGCACATCATCCCGTACCACTGGAACAGCTTCATCCACCACAGGCGCCGCATCGTCGGCGGCATCTCGCGCACGGCGGCGGCGATCTCGGCGAAGGTGGCGCCCAGGCCCGTGGGCCGGGCCCGCAGCGCGGCGGCTTCCTGGGCCGACAGCGGCAGCTCGGGCACCTTGCGCACGCTCCACCAGACGGTGGTGAAGGACAGCAGCGCTCCGATGACGAAGGCCGACAGCGTGACCTGCGGGATGTGGTTGCCGCCCACCGCGTCCTTGTTCATGCCGAGCCACACGAGGATGCTGGGCGCCAGGTACGCCAGCGTCTGCGCCAGGCCCGTGAAGGCGCTCTGCGTGAGGAAGCCCAGCGAATGCTGCTCGGCGTTCAGCCGGTCGCTGACGTAGGCCCGGTAGGGCTCCATCGTCACGTTGTTGGCGGCATCCAGGATCCACAGCAGCCCGGCGGCGAACCACAGCGCCGGGCTGAAGGGCATGAACAGCAGCCCCAGGCTGCACAGCACCGCGCCGACCAGGAAGTACGGCGTGCGCCGGCCCCAGCGCGAGACGGTGCGGTCGCTCATCGCGCCGATCACCGGCTGCACCAGCAGCCCCGTCATCGGCCCGGCGAGCCACAAGAGCGGCAGCTTGGACTCGTCGGCGCCCAGGTACTGGTAGATCGGCGACATGTTGGCCTGCTGCAGGCCGAAGCTGAACTGGATGCCGAAGAACCCGACGTTCATGTTGACGATCTGCCAGAACGACAGATGGGGCTTCGGCGTGTTCATCGCAGGGTGTGCAGCAGGCTCGGGGCGCCAGTCTCGTTCAGAACGTGTACTTCATCGTCGCCTTGGTCGTGCGGCCGGTGAAGGCGCGCGCGGCGCCGCGGCCGTCGTTGGACTCGGTGTACGCGATCTTGTCGGTGAGGTTGTTCACGCCCAGCGAGACCGTCACCGCAGGCGTGGCCTGCCAGTTCGCGAAGGCGTTGATCACCATGTACGCCGGCAGCGTGATGCTCACCGGGCCGCCGGGGCCGTCGTCCTTCGACGAGGTGGTGCCGATCACCGTGGCGCCGAACTCGACCGTGTCGCTCAGCGTGTAGGTCGGCGAGACCTGGTAGACGAACTTGGCCTGCCGCTTGGGTGCCTTGCCGACGATGGCCGCGTTGCTCGAGTCCTTGACGCTGGCGTCGGTGTAGGTCAGGCCGCCGTTGACGGCGAAGGGCCCCGTGCGCCAGGCCGCCTCGAGCTCCAGGCCCTTGGCGTCGTACTTCGTGCGCGTCACCTTGATCGGCGTGGTCGTCGGGTCGACGTTCACTTCGTCGGTGCGGGCGAAGAACAGCGTGGCGAACAGGCTCAGGCCGCCGCTGCGCCACTTCGCGCCGCCTTCGAGCTGCGTGACCTCGTTGCGCGGCACCACCGAGCTGGCGCCGTTGACCAGGTTCGGGTTGTTGAAGAAGGTGATGCGGTCGGCCAGGTACGAGGCGCCGTCGCTGTAGCGCGCGAAGACCGAGAGGTTCTTCTCCAGCGCGTAGTTGGCACCCAGCGAGTAGGAGCTGCGGTTGAAGTGGTAGTCGATCGCCTGCGGCTTGGTGAGGTCGTAGGCCGTGCCCGCGGTGCCGCCGGGGCCGATGGTCTGGACGTAGTTGCCGTCGGCGTAGTTGCGGTCCTGGCGCAAGCCGCCATCCAGCGTCAGCGGGCCGGCCTCGTAGCTCAGGTTCGCGTAGGGCGCGGTCGTGCGGTACTTGGAGTCCTGCGTGTTCATGCAGCAGCCGCCGAAGCCGGGCGAGCCGTTGACGACACCGGGCACGTTCAGCACGCGGGCGCCGCTCTCCTGGGCCGACAGCGAGTACTGGTTGAAGTTCCAGGTGAGCTTCAGCTTCTGCAGCGAGGTGAAGAGGCCGCCGGTGGCGGTGAGTCTGGCGCCATCGGCCAGCGTGAAGCGCTTGGACAGCCGCGTGTCGTTGGCCATCAGGCCCACGTCGTCGACCTGCGTGTTGAAGATCACCGCGGTGAACTTGTTGCCGGTGTACGCGCCGCCCGCGCCGGGCCCGGTGGCGATGGTGGTGCCCGCGGGCGCGGCCGAGACATCGTCGCCGGGGAAGATGCCGATGAAGCGGCCGCTGTTCTTGGACCAGCGGAACTTGTTGTTCAGGCGCACGCCGCCACCGGCGTCGATGTCGAACTCGGCGCCGAAGGCATCGCTCTTGGCCGAGAGGCCGTTGCGGATGTTGGACGTGCTGCGGCCGTTGTTCGCGGCCAGCGTGTCGTCCATCGGCCAGGCGGCGTTGTAGAAGGCCGTGCGGCGCGGGTCGAGGCCGGGGATCTCCTGGATCGCGCCGTTCACGTAGCGCACCGGCGTGGGCATGAAGGTGGGCGTGCGGTCGTCCAGGTGCTTGAAGCTGATGCGCACGTAGCCGTCGGCGCCCACGTCGCGCGTGAGGTTCATGCGGATCTGGCCGCCGTCCTCGGTGCCCGCGGCGCCCTTGCGGCCGCCGTCGCCCACGCGGTAGAAGCCGCCCACGTAGAAGCGCGTCTTCTCGGCCAGCTTGCCGCCGTAGCCGAACTCCTGGCGCGTCTGCGCGAAGTCCAGGCCCTTGGTCAGCGAGACGAAGCCGCCCTCTTCGCGGCCGGTCTTGCTGATGAAGTTGATGATGCCGCCGGGCGAGCCGGTGGTCAGCGTCGAGGCCGAGCCGCCGCGCACCACCTCCAGCCGCTCGACGCCGGCATCGGCACGCAGCCAGGTGTCGGCGGTGGCGAAGGCGATGTCGCCGAACATCAGCACCGGCAGGCCGTCTTCCTGGAACTGCAGGTAGCGCGCGCCGCCGGCCGAGATGGGGATGCCGCGCACGCCGACGTTGGCGTTGCTCTCGCCGCCGCTGGCCTCGGCGCGCAGGCCGGGGATCTGGCGCAGCACGTCGGCGGCGCTGGTGGCGTTGGAGTTGGCGATCATGTCGCCGTCGATGCTCGACACCGACACGCTGGACTTCATCTTCGTGACGCGCTCGGTCGTGCCGGTGACGACGATGCGGTCGAGCTGCAGCACGTCGTCGGACTTCGCCGCGGGCGCGGCCGCGCTGCCGGCGGCGGGTGCGGTCTGCGCGAGCGCGGCGCCGCCACCCAGCGCCAGCGCGATGGCGGCCGCCAGGGGCCGGGATGCGTGCTGAGTCGCGCGCCGGAAGGCGCGCCGATGGGCAGGGGCCAGAGCAGCCATGTCGTCTCCTCGTTTCGGGGGTCGGTCGTGATCGTCGGGATTGCATTGAACAACCATTGCAATCGATTGCAAACTAGGAGAAACCTCAATCTCCTCCGGCCCGCGAACCGGGGGGCGGGCCCTGGCCCCGCGCGGCCCGCGTGGGAAACTCCGAGCCATCCCATCGCCTGCACCCCACGCCGAGACCATGGCCACCCGCAAGGCCGCACCCGCCTCCGCTGCAGCCCGCGAACCCGACCCGCGCGGCGCCGGGGCAGCGCGCCGCCTGCAGATGGCCGACGTGGCGCGGCTGGCGGGCGTGTCCTCGTCCACCGTCTCGCGTGCGCTCGCCGGCAGCCCGCTGATCAACGAGGAAACGCGCGCGCGGATCATCGAGCTGGCACGCTCACTGAACTACAAGATCAACGTCGGCGCGCAGAACCTGCGGCTGCGCCAGAACCGCACCATCGGCCTCGTGATCCCGCTGGACCGCAAGACGCACCAGCAGGTCTCGGACCCCTTCTTCCTCTCCTTGATGGGCTCGGTGGCCGACGCCGCGACCGAGCGCGACCACGACCTGCTGCTGTCTCGCGTGGACGCCGAGCAGCTGTACCTGGCCGCGCAGCTGGTGGACACCGGCCGCGCCTGCGGCGTGCTGCTGGTGGGCCAGTGGCAGCACCACGACCAGCTCAACGAGCTGGCCGTGCGCGGCGTGCCGCTGGTGGTGTGGGGCGCGCAGCTGCCCGGCCAGCTGTACTGCACAGTGGGCAGCGACAACGTGGCCGGTGGCCGCCTGGCCACCGAGCACCTGCTGGAGCAGGGCTGCCGGCGGCTGCTCTTCATCGGCGACCGCGCGCTGCCCGAGGTGGCGCGCCGCCACGACGGCTTCGTCGCCGCGCTGCGCGCCCGCGGCCTGGAGCCCGATCCGACGCTGCAGCTGGACGTGCCCTTCATGGCCGACCTGGCGCGGCCGCTGATCGAGGCCTGGCTCGACCATCACACCGGCTTCGACGGCATCTTCGCCTGCTCCGACCTGCTGGCCATGACGACGATGAACGCGCTGCGCTCGCGCGGCGTGCAGGTGCCGGACGACGTGCGCCTGGTGGGCTACGACGACGTGGAACTCGCGCGCCAGCTGCACCCCTCGCTCAGCACGGTGCGGCAGTCGATCGAGCAGGGCGGCGAGGCGATGGTCGATGCGCTGCTTCGGCTGATCGCCGGCGAAAGACCGGCGCCGGTGGCGCTGCCCACGGAACTCGTCGTGCGCGAGAGCAGCGTGCTGCGCCCGGTGCCGGCGACGTCGCAGGCGAAGGCTCAGGGCAGCCGTTCCAGCGCGCGCTGATAGCCGGGGTCGTGCATCAGCTCGTCCCAGGCCAGCGGCGCGGCCTGGGGCAGCAGCGCGACGCGGCGCGCCTCGCTGTCGGGGTCGGGCCGCCAGTGGCCGGCCTCGGCCTGCTGCGCCAGGCCTTCGAGCAGCGCGTCGATCGCGGCACCGCCGTCGTGCAGGCTCTGGTTGCACAGCAGCACGAGGTCGCAGCCGGCGTCCAGCGCCAGCGCCGCGGCCTCGGCATGGGTGAGCAGCGCGCGGTCGAGGTGGCGCGCGCCTTCCATGCTGAGGTCGTCGCTGAACACGGCGCCGGTGAAGCCGAGTTCGCCGCGCAGGATGTCCTTCAGCCAGCGCTCGGAGAAGCCCGCGGGCCGGTGGTCGACCTTGGGGTAGACCACGTGCGCCGGCATCACCGAGGCCGTGACGCTGCCGAGCCAGTCGTAGGGCCGCAGGTCGTCGCCGCGCAAGGCCTTCGCGCTGCGCGTGTCACGCGGCTGCGCGACGTGGCTGTCGGCCACCGCCCAGCCATGGCCGGGGAAGTGCTTGCCGCAGTTGGCCATGCCGGCCAGCAGCAGGCCGTGCATCACGCTCTTGGCCAGCAGCGCGACGACACGCGGGTCGCGGTGGAAGGCGCGGTCGCCGATGACGGCGCTGCGGCCGTGGTCCAGGTCCAGCACCGGCGTGAAGCTCAGGTCCACGCCGCAGGCGCGCAGCTCGGCCGCGAGCACGAAGCCCAGGGCGCTGGCGGCCTCGGTGGCGGCCAGCGCGTCCTTCATCCACAGCTCGCCCAGGGCGCGCATCGGCGGCAGCGCCGTGAAGCCGTCGCTGCGGAAACGCTGCACACGTCCGCCTTCGTGGTCCACGCAGATCAGCAGGTCGGGCCGCAAGGCCTTCACTTCGGCCGTCAGCCCGGTGAGCTGCGCGCGGCTCTCGAAGTGGCGCGCGAAGAGGATCAGCCCGCCCACCAGCGGGTGGCGCAAGCGGCGGCGGTCGGCGGCGGTGAGCGCCGGGCCGGCGATGTCGATGACGACGGGGGCGTGTTCGGTGGTGGAGGTCTGCACAATGCCATTGTGGATCACGCCCTGCTGCCTGCCCTGCTCGCTTGCGCTCTCGGCCTGGCACTGCCGGCGGCCGCGCAGGGCACGCTGCACGAGTTCAAGTCCTGGGAGATCGGCTGCGACAACACGCTGCGCTGCGAGGCCCAGGGCTACCACGAGGGCAACGACCCGCCGGCCGCCCTGCGCGTGCTGCGCGACGGCGGGCCGCGCACGCCGGTGCGGCTGATCGTCGCGTTCGGCACCAGCGGCAACGATTCGCCCGTGCCGCGGCCGGATCTGCCGGTGGGCCTGCGCGCGGGAACGCTGGCGCTCTCGTTGCCGCCGCCCGGCACGGATCCGTTCACCGAGGTGCGAGCCGCGGACGTGCCGCGGCTGCTGCCGTGGCTGCTGCGCGGCGACGCGCTGCAGATCGCCTCCGGCAGCCAGTCCTGGAAGGTCTCGCTCGCGGGCGCCTCGGCGGCGCTGCTGAAGATGGACGAACTGCAGGGGCGCGTCGACACGGCCGGCGCGCTCGTGCGCAAGGGCCCGCGCCCCGAGCCGCCGCCGGCGCCGGCGCTGCCGGTGGTGGCGCCGGCGCGAGTGGCAACGCCGCCGCGCGCCGGCGACGACGCGCTGGCCGCGCTGATCCGGCCGGCCGTCACCGTCGATGCCGAGACCTGCCCGCTGATGCATGAAGGCCGTGCCGCGGCCACCGTGACCCGGCTGTCGCCTTCGCGCGTGCTGGTGATCTGGGACTGCTGGCGCGGCGCCTACCAGGGCGGCCACGCGGCATGGGTCGCCGAGGACCGGCCGCCCTACGCGCCCGAGCGCGTCGTCTTCCAGGCACCGGGCCCCGACGCGGCCGACGAACCGGCCAACCTGGCCTTCGCGGCCGACGGACGGGTGCCCGGGCGCCTGGAGATGGAGTCGTATTCAAAGAGCCGTGGCATCGGCGACTGTGCCTCCGAGCGCCGCTGGGCCTGGGACGGGCGCCGATTCGCGCTGGTCTCGGCGACGCAGTCGCCCTGCCGCGACTTCGAGTTCGGCGGCCTGCCGATCACGCTGTGGCGGGCGGCGCTGCGCTGACTTCGACGACGACGAAGGTCACCGCGTAGTCGGTCTCGTCGGTGACGGTGACGTGGCCCTTCAGCCCGCGTTCGGCGAACCAGTCGGCGAGCGCGCCCGAGAGCTTCAGCACCGGCTTGCCGCCGGGCTCGTTGAGGATCTCGCAGGAGCGCCAGGTCATCGGCATGTGGATGCCCAGGCCGATGGCCTTGGAGAAGGCCTCCTTGGCCGAGAAGCGCGTGGCCAGGAAGCGGATGCCGCGCGCCGCGCTGCGCTCGCTGCGCGCGGCGAACACAGCAAGCTCACGCTCGCCGAGCACGCGCTCCGCGAAGCGCTGGCCACGCCGCTCGAAGGTCTCGGCGATGCGGCGTATGTCGCAGATGTCGGTGCCGATGCCGTAGATCACGTCGCGGGTCCGCCGCCGGGCCGCCCCAAGGCGGACGCGCCCCCCTGGGGGGCCCGCGCCTCGGGCGCGTTGGGGGCCATATAGGCGTTACGGATGCAGCGCTGGTAGGCGCGAACCGTCTCGGGCAGTCCGACCTCGAGCGCGTCGGCGATCAGCGCGTGGCCGATCGACACCTCCACCACGCCGGGCACCCCGCGCAGGAAGTCGGCGAGGTTGGCCTGGTTCAGGTCATGCCCGGCGTTGACCTGCAGGCCCTGGGCTTGCGCCGCGACTGCAGCCGCGGCGAAGCGGGCCAGCTGCGCGGCCTGTCCTGCCTGGCCATGGCTCGCCGCATAGGGCTCTGTGTAGAGCTCGACCCGCTCGGCGCCCACGGCGCGCGCGGCGGCCATCGGGCCGGGCTCGGCGTCCATGAAGAGGCTCACGCGCACGCCCAGGGCGCGGCACTCGTCGATCAGCGGCCGCAGGCGCTCGCCGTCGCGCGCGAGGTCCCAGCCGTGGTCGGAGGTGAACTGGCCTTCGCTGTCGGGCACGAAGGTGGCCTGGTGCGGCTTCACGGCGCGGATGAAGCCCATCAGGTTGTGGAAGGGGTTGCCCTCGATGTTGTATTCGGCCTGCGGCCATTCGCGCATCAGCGCGGCGATGTCGTGCACGTCGTGGGCGCGGATGTGGCGCTCGTCGGGCCGCGGGTGCACGGTGATACCGTCGGCGCCGGCCTGCAGGCACAGCAGGGCCGCCTTCACGACGCTGGGGATGCCCAGGTGCCGCGTGTTGCGCAGCTGCGCGACCTTGTTGACGTTGACCGACAGCTTCGTCGGCGCGAGCCCGGCTTGGGGCGCGACCAGGGGATTCATCGGTTGCCGTCCACGAGCCGCCGAACGCCTTGCCAGACGTCGCGCGTGCGCAGTTGCGAGGGGCCCAGATGATAGTGAAGCAATGCCCGCAGCGGCATGCGCAGGGCCGCAGCCACCGGCGCGCAGGCCGCGCGCAGCGCCTCGCTGGTGCCGTGCACGATGGCGGCTTCCAGCGCGATCCACGCCGCACCGGGCAGCCCGTTCGCATGCGCCACCAGGCCCGCCTCGGCCTGCAGCGCATAGGCCGCGCCGGGCACGAGCGGCTGGCCGGTGAGCGTGGTGGCGCTGAGCTCCGGCAGCCAGCCCAGCTCGCGCAGCAGCAGCAGCTCGAAGGCGCGCAGCGCCGGGGCCTCGCCGCTGGCGCCGGCGGCCTCGGCCAGCGCGGCCAGCGTATCGGCATAGGCGTCGAAGAGCGCCGGGTGCGGGTCCTGCCGCGGCAGCAGCTTCATCAGCAGCTCGTTCAGGTACCAGGCCGCGAACATCGCCTCGGCGCCCAGCAGCGGGCGGCCGCCGGCCCATTCGGCGCTGCGCAGGCTCAGGATCTCGGCCTGCTCGTCCTTCGGCGGCTTGCCCGGCAGCACCGCAATGGGCTGGAAGGGCAGCAGCACGGCGCGGAAGTTCGAGGTGGGCCGCTTCGCGCCCTTGGCCGCGACGACGATGCGGCCCTGCGGGCGCGTGAAAAGCTCGACGATCAGGCTGCTCTCGCTCCAGTCGTACTGGTGAAGGACGTAGGCGGCGAGGGGTGCGCTCGAAGTCCTACTCGTAGCCATACGAGCGAAGGTGGGTCTCGTCGTCGGCCCAGCCCGATCGCACCTTGACCCATAGGTCCAGGTGCACCTTCGCGCCCCACAGGCGCTCGAGTTCCTGCCGGGCTTCGCTGCCGATGCGCTTCAGCCGCTCGCCGCCCTCGCCGATGACCATGCCCTTGTGCGCGTCGCGCTCGACGATGATCGTCGCGGCGATGCGGCGCAGGTTGCCTTCTTCCTCGAACTTGTCGACGACCACCGTGCAGGCGTAGGGCAGCTCGTCGCCGGTGAGGCGGAACAGCTTCTCGCGGATCAGCTCGCCGGCCATGAAGCGTTCGCTGCGGTCGGTGAGCGCGTCTTCCTCGTAGAACCAGGGCTGCTCGGGCAGGTAGGGCTCGACGATCTTCAAGAGCCGCGCCACGTCGGCCTCGCGCGTGGCCGACATCGGCACGAACTCGGCGAAGGCGTGGCGCTCCTGCATCTGCTTGAGCCAGGGCAGCACATCGGTGCGGCGCTGCATCGCATCCAGCTTGTTGGCCACCAGCAGCACCGGCTTGCCTTCGGGAAGCAGCGCGAGCACCTTGGCGTCCGGCAGGCCGAAGCGGCCGGCTTCCACCACGAACAGCACCACGTCCACATCGCCCAGCGAGGACAGCACCGTGCGGTTCAGCGTGCGGTTCAGCGCCGTGCCGTGCTTGAGCTGGAAGCCGGGCGTATCGACGAAGACGAACTGCGCCGCGCCCTCGGTGCGGATGCCGGTGATGCGGTGGCGCGTGGTCTGCGCCTTGTTCGACGTGATGCTGATCTTCTGGCCGACCAGCGCGTTCAGCAGCGTGCTCTTGCCGACGTTGGGGCGGCCGACGATGGCGACCAGGCCGCAGCGCTGGGCCGGCGCCTCGGCTTGTGAATCACTCATGAGCGCAAGGGACCGCCGGGCTTGTCGCTGGCCTTCAGCGCGTCGAGCATCTTGCGTGCGGCCTCCTGCTCGGCGGCGCGGCGCGACTTGCCTTCGCCGCGCTCCACCAGCCCGAGCGTGGGCACCTCGCACTCGACCTCGAAGGTCTGCGCATGCGCCTGGCCGCGCGTGGCGGCGATGCGGTAGGCCGGCACCGGCACGCGGCGCGCCTGCAGCCATTCCTGCAGCTCGGTCTTGGCGTCCTTGGTCCAGCTCTCGGCCTCGGTGGCCTGGATCACCTCGCCGAACAGGCGCTGCACCAGCGCCTGCGCGGCCTCGTAGCCGCCGTCGAGGAAGACGGCGCCGATGATGGCCTCCACCGCATCGGCCAGGATCGAGGGCCGCGCGGCGCCGCCGCCGCGCATCTCGCCTTCCGACAGGCGGATGACCTCGGGCAGGCCGAGCGCCAGCGCCACGCGGTGCAGGCTGTCCTCGCGCACGAGGTGGGCGCGCACGCGCGTGAGGTCGCCCTCGTCGCTGCCGCCGTGGCGCTCGTACAGCAGGCTGGAGACGCCCAGGCTCAGCACCGCGTCGCCGAGGAATTCGAGCCGCTCGTTGTGCTCGGCGCCGAAGCTGCGGTGCGTGAGCGCACGCCGCAGCAGTTCCACCCGGGCGAATCGGTGGCCCAGCCGCTGCTGCAGGGCGTTGAGTGCCGGCGTCGTCGTCGTCAACGCGACTTGCCCTCGTACTTGATCAGCAGGTAGACCGGGCCGTACAGCGGCACCAGCTTGTCGTAGGCGAAGCCGATGACGACCTTGTCGTTCTCCTTCGTGATCGACAGGTCCTTGCCGGTGATCGAGCTGATCGAGTACTCGACCTCGCGCTGGCGGTCGAAGGACTGGCGCGCCTCGGCCACCGTGGGCGGCTGCTCGCGCGCGATGGAGTCGACCACCTTCTGGATCGTGAGGTACTCGTTGACCGTGGGGAACACGCGGATGACGATGTAGGCGCCCGAGCCGACCAGGAAGGCCCAGAAGAGCAGGCCGAACAGGGTGACGCCGCGCTGCACCCGGCGGCTTGCCTGCCGCGCCATCGTTCCTGCTGCCTTCATCGTCTTGCGCCGCTCCTGCTGCCGGATGCCACCGCAGCCCGCTACCGGAACGCGCCGATGCGGCCGAGGTTGCCGAAGTTCATCCACACGAAGAATGCCCTGCCGACGATATTCTCGTCCGGTACGAAGCCCCAGAACCGCGAATCTTCAGAATTGTCGCGGTTGTCACCCATCATGAAGTAGTGGCCGGCCGGCACCTTGCAGGTGACGCCCTCGGCGCTGTAACGGCACTGGTCGAAATACGGGAACTCGGTCTTGGGCCGGAACAGCGGCGCGCGGCGCGTGTCGACGCGGATCTTGTGCTCCACCTCGCCGAGCTTCTCGCCGTACATCGGAGACAGGCTCATGCTGTCCTCGTCGTAGTGATCGCCCAACGACGTTTCCGCGACGGGCTTTCCGTTGATGGTGAGCTTCTGGTTCAGGTAGGCCACCTCGTCGCCGGGCACGCCGACGACGCGCTTGATGTAGTCCAGCCGGGTGTCGAGCGGGTAGCGGAACACCATCACGTCGCCGCGCTGCACGGCATGGTTGTCGATGATCTTCTTGTTGATCACCGGCAGCCGCACGCCGTAGTGGAACTTGTTCACGAGGATCAGGTCGCCCACCAGCAGCGTGGGCACCATCGAGCCCGAGGGAATCTTGAAGGGCTCGAACAGGAAGCTGCGCAGCAGGAAGACGATCAGGATCACCGGGAACAGGCCCGCGGTCCAGTCCAGCCACCAGGGCTGCATCAGCAGCCGCGCCTTGGCCTCGACCACGTCACCGTCGACGCGCTCGATGCCCATCTTCTTCAGCTCGGCGCGGCGCGTGGCGTCGTCCTGCTCGAAGCGCATCGCGGCGCTCTCGCGCGCGGGCCGGAAGCGGAAGCGCTCGGCCAGCCAGTACAGCATCGTCACCGTGGTCAACATCAGCAGCAGCAGCGAGAAGTTGCCCGTCCACATATTGAAGAACCAGCCGCCCAGGTACACGGCAAGGGCGCCGTACAAGGCAGCGGTGAGGGTGCTCATGGCTTGTTCAGTCATCGACTTGGAGGATCGCGAGGAAGGCTTCCTGCGGCACCTCGACGGCGCCGATCTGCTTCATGCGTTTCTTGCCCGCCTTCTGCTTCTCGAGCAGCTTCTTCTTGCGGGTGATGTCGCCGCCGTAGCATTTTGCCAGCACGTTCTTGCGCAGCGCCTTGACGTCTTCACGCGCGATGATGTTGGCGCCGATGGAGGCCTGGATCGCCACGTCGTACATCTGGCGCGGAATCAGCGTGCGCATCTTGGCCACCACCGCGCGGCCGCGGTACTGGCTCTGGCTGCGGTGCACGATCATCGCCAGCGGGTCGACGCGGTCGCCGTTGATCATGATGTCGACCTTCACGACGTCGGCGGCGCGGTACTCCTTGAACTCGTAGTCCATGCTCGCGTAGCCGCGGCTCACGGACTTCAGCTTGTCGAAGAAGTCCAGCACGATCTCCGCCAGCGGCAGCTCGTAGGTGAGCAGCACCTGCTTGCCGTGGTAGGCCATGTTCATCTGCACGCCGCGCTTCTGGTTGCACAGCGTCATCACCGGGCCCACGCTGTCCTGCGGCATGTACAGATGCACCGTGACGATGGGCTCGCGGATCTCGCGGATGCGGCCCTGGTCGGGCATCTTGCTCGGGTTCTCCACCGGGATCACCGTGCCGTCGCCCAGCTCCACCTCGTAGACCACGCTCGGCGCGGTGGTCACCAGGTCCTGGTCGAACTCGCGCTCCAGCCGCTCCTGCACGATCTCCATGTGCAGCAGGCCGAGGAAACCGCAGCGGAAGCCGAAGCCCAGGGCCTGGCTCACCTCGGGCTCGTAGCGCAGGCTGGAGTCGTTGAGCTTCAGCTTCTCCAGCGCGTCGCGCAGCTGGTCGTACTCGCTTGCCTCGGTGGGGTACAGGCCCGCGAAGACCTGCGGCTTGATCTCCTTGAAGCCGGGCAGCGGCTCGGTGGCCGGGCCGGCGTTGTTCGGCAGCTTCTTCTCCAGCGTGACGGTGTCGCCCACCTTGGCGGCCTGCAGTTCCTTGATGCCGCAGATCACGAAGCCCACCTCGCCGGCCTTGAGCGTGTCGCGCGCCACGCTCTTGGGCGTGAACACGCCCATCTGCTCGATGCCGTAGACGGCGCCGGTGGCCATCAGCCGGATGCGCTCGCCCTTGCTGAGCGAGCCGTCGACCACGCGCACCAGCATTACGACGCCGACGTAGTTGTCGAACCAGCTGTCGATGATCATCGCCCGCGGCGCGCCATCGGGGTTGCCGCGGGGCGGCGGCATGCGCGCGATCACGGCCTCGATGATCTCGTCCAGGCCCATGCCGGTCTTGGCCGAGCAGGGGATCGCGCGGCTGGCGTCGATGCCGATCACGTCCTCGATCTCCGCCTTCGCGGTCTCGGGGTCGGCCTGCGGCAGGTCCATCTTGTTGAGCACCGGCACGACCTCGACGCCGAGCTCCAGCGCCGTGTAGCAGTTGGCCACCGTCTGCGCCTCGACGCCCTGGCTCGCGTCGACCACCAGCAGCGCGCCTTCGCAGGCCGAGAGCGAGCGGCTCACTTCATAGGAGAAGTCGACGTGGCCCGGCGTGTCGATGAGGTTGAGCTGGTAGACCTGCCCGTCGCGCGCGGTGTATTCGAGCGCCGCGGTCTGCGCCTTGATGGTGATGCCGCGCTCGCGCTCGATGTCCATCGAGTCGAGCACCTGCTCTTCCATCTCGCGTTCACTGAGGCCGCCGCAGCGCTGGATGATGCGATCGGCCAGCGTGCTCTTGCCGTGGTCGATGTGGGCGATGATGGAGAAGTTGCGGATGTGGTTCACGTCGAGACGAGGCTCTGGCTGCGGTCGTTGCGAAGGCCGCTGCGGTGCGCATCAAGCGCTTCGCACATCGTGTTCGATGCGCTGGCGCGAGGACCGCTGAAGGAAACAAAAAAAAGGCGCGTCCAAGGGGATGACGCGCCTTCCAACAGAACGTTTGGCAACTGCTTGTTGGGCGTTCATTGTAGCCAAAAGAACCGGCCGGGAACCCGCGTCATTGCTTGATTTCCGGCCGTTGCAGGGATCAGACAGGACCGTCTTATCCACAGATCGTCCACAGCCTCTCCCGGCCCCTGTGGATGCTGCCAGCCGGCCTGCCGGGAGGCCGGCTTGGGTCCCGCCGAAAGGGTAAAGACGGCAGGCTTGGGCGCCATTCTAGACGCCGGCACCGCTAATCCCCGAGACCCCTCATTTGAAGTGAAAGGTCACTAACTTTCGGGTCCGGGAGGGCAGGAACCATGCCATTCCGGCGCCGGAAACAGCTGTCAGCAGGCTTCCACCATGTGGAAAGACCCAGGATTCCAGTCAACCGAAACCCCGGGTCCGGGCCTCATCGGGCGGGCCGGATGATCAGGTAGTTCGCCCAGTCTCCGCGCCGCACGAGCACGCTGATCGCCTTGCCGGACTTCTCCGCCTTGGTCGCGGCGGCGATGAACTGCCGGCCGTCGGCCACCTCGGTGTTGTCGATGGACAGGATCACGTCACCCTCGCGCAGCCCGGCGCGGGCCGCGGCACCTTCCACCGCATCGACCTTCACGCCGCCGCGCACGCGCAGTTCCTTCTTCTGCGCTTCGCTCAGGTCGGACACCGTGAGCCCGAGCGCACTCCTGGCCGAAGGCGGCTGCGCAGGCGATTCGCCCTGCGCGCGGCGCGAAGGCTGGTCGGCCTCGAACTCGCCGACGGTGACCGCGATCTCCTTCGTCGCGCCGCGCCGGAAGACCTGCAAGGTGCTCTTGGAGCCCGGCTTGATGTTGCCGATGATGCGCGGCAGGTCGCCGCTCTTGTCGACCGGCTTGCCGTCGACCTTGACGATGATGTCGCCGGCCTCGATGCCGGCCTTCTCGGCCGGGCCGTCCTTCTCGACGCGCACCACCGAGGCGCCGCGCGCCGCGCCCAGGCCCACGGTCTCGGCCACGTCCTTCGTCACCGGCCCGATCTCCACGCCGATGCGGCCGCGGATCACGCGGCCCGTGGCGCGCAGCTGCTCGGAGACGCGGATGGCCTCGTCGATGGGGATCGCGAAGCTGATGCCCATGAAGCCGCCGGAGCGGCTGTAGATCTGCGAATTGATGCCCACGACCTCGCCGCGCAGGTTGATCAGCGGGCCGCCGGAGTTGCCGGGGTTGATCGCCACGTCGGTCTGGATCAGCGGCAGCAGGTCACCGGTGTCGCGCTGCTTGGCGCTGACGATGCCCGCGGTGACGGTGTTCTCCAGGCCGAAGGGCGAGCCGATGGCCATCACCCATTCGCCGACCTTCAGCCGGCCCACGTCGCCGATCTTCACCGGCGCCAGGCCCGTGGCCTCGATCTTCACCACCGCGACATCGGAGCGCTTGTCAGCGCCGACGATGCGCGCCTTCAGCTCCCGCTTGTCGGTGAGCGTGACGATCACCTCGTCGGCACCGTCGACGACATGGGCGTTGGTCATCACGAAGCCGTCGGCCGTGAGCACGAAGCCCGAGCCGACGCCGCGCTGCTGCGGTTCCTCGTCGTTGTTGCGCGGCGCGCCGCGGCGGTCGGGGCGGTTGGGCAGCGGGATGCCGAAGCGGCGCAGGAACTCCTCCATGCTCGGATCGACCTCGCTGTTGTCGCTGCTGCGGCTGCTGCGCTTCTCGGTCGTGCGGATGTTGACGACCGAGGGGCTCAGCCGTTCGGCAAGCTCGCTGAAGTCGGGCAGCTGAACGGTGGGCGCGGCCTGCGCGTGGCTGGGCAGTGCAGGCAGCGCGAAACCGGCGGCGAAGGCCAGCGCCAGCGCCGAGGCGCCGGCCCAGCGGCGCACGGGAAGGATTCGGTCGGTACTCATGGGAAGGACTCCGGCAACTCTCGATTTCTACTTGCGGCGCTCGATCGAATCGGCGAACAGCTTCAGCGTGGCCAGTGGCACGTCGCCCACCGCGGTGAGCCAGTGCGAGGCGCCCAGCCGCTGCGTGAGCGTGCCGGCCGCGCCCTGCTGCGCCTTGAACTCGGCCACGTGGCGCAGCGGCTTGTAGGGCTCGACGAAAAGCGAGACATGGGTGAGGCCGTCGGTGAACACGGCCTGCAGCACGGCGCCGTCGTCGCCCGCGTTTTCCATCGAACGGCGCACGCAGCCGGCCAGGCGGAAGCCGGCCACGGGGCGCCTGAGCTCCCAGCCTTCGGACTCGAGCTGCGTGCGCTGGTGCTGCAGGCGCACGACCTTGAAGCCGTCGAGCCGGCGCTGGTTGCGCATCTCCTGCATCACGAGCTCGGGCTGCGGCTTCAGGCCCACCGCGACCTCGGCGAAGGAGGTGGACTCCAGCACCTGGCGCGAACCGTTGCTGCCCGCGCCCATCACGTCGGCGCGCAGCATCAGGCCGGAGGCCACGTCGGCCCACAGGCGCTGGGCGTAGCGCAGCGCGTCGCGCGGCTCCAGCACGATGACCGCGGCGTCGCGCCCGGCCACGCGCGCGTTGCCGTCGCGGCGGAAGTCGTACTGCTCCAGCGCCTGCGGCTCCACCGCCTGCGGCGTGGAGCCCAGCGGCGCCAGGCGCTCGCGCTTCTCCACCACGGCCTGGCGCGCCTGCGGGCGCACGGTGAGCACGTCGTCGTTGTGGCGCAGCACGCGCTGCAGGTCGCCGTCGAGCGCCTCGAGCCACTCGTAGGTGTCGTTGCCGGCCGCGAAGTGCGCGACCCGGGAACTCGTGGTCGTGCCGCCGGCGGTGTAGTTCAGCACGCCCTGGTAGTTGCCGGCGTGCGCGGCGGCCTGGATGCGCGCGAGCCAGTTGCGGGCATCGGCCAGCGAGGCCTGCTCGGGCGCCGCGCCCGCCGCCGCGGGCAGCAAGCAGGAAACGAAGGCGACCAGCGGCAGCCAGCGCCAGACCAGCAACGGGGACTCCATCAACGAGCGGGACCCGAGGCGGGGATCGAGAGTTCCACGCGGCGCAGCGTGCCGCCGGGCGCAGCCACGGCGATGCTGGCGCCGATAGAGCGGTGCGCGCGCAGGTACTCGTCGAGCAGCGGGTCGCGGATCATCATCACCGGCGTGGTCGATGCGACCTGCGGCGCCACCCGCACGGCCGGCTGGCCGAGCGCGAGCGTGTTGTCGGCGCTGCCCGGCAGCGCATCCGGCTGGCCCAGGCGCGAGACGACGAGCACGCCCGCCACCACCGCGAAGCCCGCGGCCGCCGCGGCCGGCATCAGCCAGGGCTGCCGGCGCCGCACGGGCGCCGGCACGGGCACGGGCTCGGGCGCGAGCACCACCGGCTCGGCCGCCAGCCGCGCGCGCACGCCGGCGAGGAAGGCGGCGTCGCCCTTGGCCGGACGCGCGAGTTCCTCAGAGCGCAGCACGTCGCCGATCAGGTGGTAAGCATGCCAGTCGCGGCGCGACTTCTCGTCGTCGCGCCACAGGCCGCAGGCGCGGTCGGCGGCGGTGGCTTCGCCGTCGATCAGCGCCGACAGCCAGGCGCCGGGGGCATCGTCGTGCGCATCGGGCGGCAGGTTCTGCGGAGACACAGGTTTCATGCGGCTTGCTCGGAGAATTCGGTTCGGTCGTCGTCGGGTTTCGTGCGGATCGTCGTGGCGGATGGCTTCACGGCATCACCATCGCTCGCCGTCGCGCGTGTCCAGCAGCGGCCGCAGTCGCGTGGCGATGGCTTCGCGGGCGCGGAAGATGCGTGAACGCACCGTGCCGATGGGGCAATTCATGACGTCGGCGATCTCTTCGTAGCTGAGGCCTTCGATCTCGCGCAGGGTGATGGCCTGGCGCAGGTCTTCGGACAGGGCCTCGATGGCCTCGTTGACCGCGCCGGCGATCTCCTTGCTGGCGAGCAAGGCTTCGGGTGTCTCGCCGTCGCTTAGTTCATTCTCGGCGCGTGAAGTTTCCTCGCCCTCGTCGCTTCCGGCGCGCGACGACTCCAGCACCAGCGGGTCGCGCTTGAGGTCCATCAGCGCCTTCTTGGCCGTGTTCACCGCGATGCGGTACAGCCAGGTGTAGAAGGCGCTCTCGCCGCGGAACTGCGGCAGCGCGCGGTAGGCGCGGATGAAGCTCTCCTGCGCGATGTCCTGCACCAGGTCGGCATCGCGCACCATGCGGCCGATCAGCCGCTCGATGCGGCGCTGGTACTTGACCACCAGCATCTCGAAGGCGCGCACGTCGCCGCGCTTGACGCGGTCGACCAGCAGCGCATCGGCATCCGCGTCGGACATTCAATCGGCGCCGGGCGCGGGAGGCGCGGCGCGGGGCTCGGGTTCAGTGGGCCGGGAATATAGCGCGGCGCGCAGCGGGTGCCAGGCGGCACCGGCTTCGGCCGCGGTGACGGCGATCCAGCGCGCGCCGCCGCCCGCCGCTGCGCGGTGGCGCAGCAGCAGCCAGCGGCCGAGGTCGATCATCACCGCGATGTCACCCTGGGCCTCGCCGGCCCACCAGGCCTGGCCGTCCCAGCGCAAAGCCACCGGCACCGGGCGCGCGCGCCACCACGCCAGGCCGGCGACGGGCACACCGGCGAGCGGCGCGGCCGGCCATGCGGGCTGTTCCATTCGTTGCAACAGCCACGCCAGCAGCGCCGCGACGGCCAGCGCCGGCAGCAGCGCGCACCAGGCGCGCCACGCGGCGCCGCCGCTGCAGCAGACGGCGACGGCGGCCGCCGGGCGCATCGCGGCTCGGGTGCTGCGTCAGGCGCGGCGGAACACCAGCGTGCCGTTGGTGCCGCCGAAACCGAAGTTGTTCTTCACCGCCACGTCGATCTTCATCGGCCGCGCTTCGTTGGCGCAGTAGTCCAGGTCGCACTCCGGGTCCTGGTTGAAGATGTTGATCGTCGGCGGCGAGACCTGGTGGTGCAGCGCCAGCACGGTGAAGACCGACTCGATGCCGCCGGCGCCGCCCAGCAGGTGGCCGGTCATCGACTTGGTCGAGTTCACCACCAGCTTCTTCGCATGCTCGCCGAAGGCCAGCTTGATGGCGTTGGTCTCGTTCACGTCACCCAGCGGCGTGCTCGTGCCGTGCGCATTGAGGTACTGCACGGCGGAGGCATCGATGCCCGCGCTGCGCAGCGCCGCCTTCATGCTGCGCTTGGGGCCGTCGACGTTGGGCGCGGTCATGTGGAAGGCGTCCGATCCCATGCCGAAGCCGGCAAGCTCGGCGTAGATCTTCGCGCCGCGGCGCTTCGCGTGCTCGTACTCCTCGAGCACGACCACGCCGGCGCCCTCGCCCAGCACGAAGCCGTCGCGGTCCTTGTCCCAGGGGCGCGACGCGGTCTTCGGATCGTCGTTGCGCACCGAGAGCGCGCGCGCCGCCGCGAAGCCGCCCACGCCCAGCGGCGAGACGGTGCTCTCGGCACCGCCGGCGACCATCACGTCGGCATCGCCGTACTCGATCAGCCGCCCGGCCTCGCCGATGCAATGCAGGCCCGTGGTGCAGGCCGTGACGATCGCCAGGTTCGGCCCGGTGAAGCCGTACTTGATCGAGACATGGCCCGAGATCATGTTGATGATCGAGGCCGGCACGAAGAAGGGCGAGATGCGGCGCGGGCCGCGCTCGCGGTAGTCGCCGTCGGTCTGCTCGATCATCGGCAGGCCGCCGATGCCCGAGCCCACGATCACGCCGATGCGCTCGGCCGTCTCTTCGCTCAGCGCGTCGCCGGTGGGCAGTCCGGCGTCCTGCACCGCCTGCATGGAAGCGGCCATCCCGAAATGGATGAACGTGTCCATGTGGCGGGCTTCCTTGGTCGGGATGTAGTCCTCGATCCTGAAGCCCTTCACCTCGCCGGCGAAGCGGCAGGTGAACGCCGATGCGTCGAACTTGGTGATGGTGTCGATGCCGCTGCGGCCGGCCAGCACGTTGGCCCAGCCTTCGGACACGCTGTTGCCCACGGGGCTGATCAGCCCCAGGCCGGTGACGACGACCCTGCGGCGACCCATCGGCCCTTAACCCTTCTGGTGGTTGGTGGCGTAGTCGATCGCCAGCTGCACCGTGGTGATCTTCTCGGCCTCCTCGTCGGGGATCTCGATGCCGAACTCGTCTTCGAGCGCCATCACGAGCTCCACGGTGTCCAGCGAGTCGGCGCCCAGGTCGGCCACGAAGGCCTTCTCGTTGGTGACGTCGGATTCAGGCACGCCGAGTTGCTCGGCAATGATCTTCTTGACTCGCGCTTCGATATCGCTCATGACTCCTCCAGGAGTGGGGACGGTTCAGACAGCCCGCAATTCTACCGGCCGGGCCTGTACCGGATGATGGTGCCGCGCCAGGCCCGCTTCAGGCCATGTGCATGCCGCCGTTGACGTGCAGCTCGGTGCCGGTGACGTAGCCCGCGCCGCGGCCGGCGAGGAAGGACACGGCGTTGGCCACTTCCTCCGCCTGGCCCAGGCGGCCGAGCGGGATCTGCGCCAGCAGCGCGGTCTTGGCGGCTTCGGGCAGGCTTTCGGTCATGTCGGTGGCGATGAAGCCGGGTGCGACGCAGTTGACGGTGATGCTGCGCGAACCCAGCTCGCGCGCCAGCGCCCGCGTCAGCCCGGCGACGCCGGCCTTCGCGGCCGCGTAGTTCGCCTGCCCTGCGTTGCCGATCGCGCCGACGACCGAGGTGATGTTGACGATGCGGCCGTAGCGCTGCTTCATCATCGGCCGCGTCACGGCGCGGCAGGCGCGGAACACGGCCTTCAGGTTCGTGTCGTGCACGGCATCCCAGTCGGCGTCGCTCATGCGCATCGACAAGGTGTCGCGCGTGATGCCGGCGTTGTTGACGAGCACGTGCAGCGCGCCGTGGGTCTTCACGATGCGCTCGATCGCGGTGTCCAGCGCGGCGGCGTCGGTCACGTCGAGCACGATGCCCTCGCAGCCGGCAAACGCGGCCAGCGCCTGCGTGATGCCGGCGGCACCCGCTTCGCTGGTGGCGGTGCCGATCACGCGGAAGCCGTCGGCCGCGAGGCGGGCGGCGATGGCGCGGCCGATGCCACGGGACGCGCCGGTGACGAGCGCGACCTGTTGCGCTTCGACGTTCATGCGAGCAACTCCTTGGCGGCCTGCAGGCCGGCCGGGTCGAGCACGGTGAGCGACTGGATCTCGGCGTCGATCCGCTTGACCAGGCCCGAGAGCACCCGGCCCGGCCCGCACTCGAGCACGTGCACGAGGCCGCGTGCACGCAGCGCCTGCGTCACCTCCACCCAGCGCACCGGGCCGAAGGCCTGGCGGTAGAGCGCATCGCGGATCGCCGCCGGCTCGGTCTGCACGGCGACATCGATGTTGTTGATCACCGGGATGCGCGGCGCGGCCAGCGCGACGCTGGCCAGGCGCTCGCGCAGCGCATCGGCCGCCGGCTTCATCAGCGAGGAGTGGAAAGGCGCCGAGACCGCCAGCGGCAGCGCGCGCTTGGCGCCCATGGCCTTGAGCTTCTCGCAGGCCGCGTCGACGCCGGCCTTGCTGCCGGCTATCACGGTCTGCTTCGGGTCGTTGAAGTTGGCGGGCTCGACGGTCTCGCCGGTGGCGGCCGCGACGGCCGCGCAGCCTTCGCGCACGACGGCGGCATCCAGGCCGAGGACCGCGGCCATCGCGCCCGCGCCCACCGGCACGGCCCGCTGCATGGCCTGGGCGCGGAAGCGCACCAGCGGCAGCGCGTCGGCCAGCGTCAGCGCGCCGGCCGCCACCAGCGCGCTGTATTCGCCCAGCGAATGCCCGGCCACCGCGGCCGGCTCGGCGCCGCCTTCGGCCAGCCAGGCGCGCCAGCAGGCGATGGCCGCCGTCAGCATCACCGGCTGGGTGTTGGTGGTGAGTTCCAACGCTTCCTTCGGCCCGGCCTGGATGAGGCGGCCGATGTCCTCGCCGAGCGCGGCGGAGGCTTCGTCCAGCGTCTGCTTCACGGCCGGGTGATCACCCCAGGCGTCGAGCATGCCGACGGACTGCGAGCCCTGGCCCGGGAACACGAAGGCGAAAGGTTTCATCGGCGTGGCACCGCGTGAAGCATCGGTGGAAGTGTCAGTGTTTTTCGGGCGTCAGAAGTCGAGCAGCACCGCACCCCAGGTGAAGCCGCCGCCCACGCCCTCGAGCATCACCGTGTCGCCGCGCTGGATGCGGCCGGCCCGCACCGCGGTGTCCAGCGCCAGCGGCACCGAGGCGGCCGAGGTGTTGCCGTGCTCGTCGACCGTGACCACGAGCTTCTCGGGCGCGAGCTTCAGCTTGCGCGCCGTGCCCATCATGATGCGGATGTTGGCCTGGTGCGGCACCAGCCAGTCGAGGTCGGCCTCGCTGCGGCCGGCCTGCGCCAGCACGGCGCGCGCCGAACTCTCGAGCACGCCGACCGCGAGCTTGAACACGGCCTGGCCGTCCATGCGCAGCAGCGGATGGCCGATCACCTGCCCGCCGGACACCGTGCCCGGCGTGCACAGGATGCCCACGTGCTTGCCGTCGGCGTGCAGGTCGCAGGCCAGGATGCCGGGTTCGGGCGAGGCTTCCAGCACCACCGCGCCGGCGCCGTCGCCGAAGAGCACGCAGGTCGTGCGATCGTTGAAGTCGAGGATGCGCGAGAAGACCTCGGCTCCCACCACCAGCGCGCAGCGCGCGCTGCCGGCGCGGATCATCGCGTCGGCCACCGACAGCGCGTAGACGAAGCCCGCGCACACGGCCTGCACGTCGAAGGCCGCGCAGCCGTTGGCGCCCAGCTTGTTCTGCAGGATGCAGGCGGTGGACGGGAAAACCATGTCCGGCGTGGACGTGGCGACGATGATGAGGTCGAGGTCGTCGGCGCTGCGGCCGGCGGCGGCCAGCGCGGCGCGCGCGGCGTGCAGCGCGAGGTCGCTCGCGTTGACGCCTTCGTCGGCGAAGTGGCGCGCGCGGATGCCGGTGCGCTCGACGATCCACTCGTCGCTGGTCTCGATGCCGCGCGCCGCGAGCATCGCGGCCATGTCGTGGTTCGTGAGCCGGCGCGGCGGCAGGTGGCTGCCGGTGCCCGTGATGCGGGTGAAGCGCGAGGCGGGGAAGTTCATGCGGCGGCTTGTTCCGGCGGTGCGTCGCCGGCGGCCGGCGCGGCCAGACCGGCCTTCAGCGTGCCGCCGATGCGGTCGTGCACGCGGTCCAGCAACCGGTTGCGCGCCGCATCATACGCGCGGGCCAGCGCGTTCTCGAAGGCGACCGCATCGGCCGAGCCGTGGCTCTTGAACACCAGGCCGCGCAGGCCCAGCAGCGCGGCGCCGTTGTAGCGGCGCGGGTCGACGCGGTGCTTGAAGTGCTGCAGCACCGGCATGGCCACCACCGCCGCGAGCTTGGTGAAGGCGTTGCGCGTGAACTCCTGCTTGATGAAGTCCGTCAGCATCGAGGCCAGGCCTTCGCTCGTCTTGAGCATCACGTTGCCGACGAAGCCGTCGCACACGACGATGTCGGTCGTGCCCTTGAAGATGTCGTTGCCCTCGACGTTGCCGACGAAGTTGATCTCGCCCGCCGCGCCGGCCGCGCGCAGCAGTTCGCCGGCGCGCTTGATCGTGTCGCTGCCCTTGATCGCCTCTTCGCCGATGTTCAGCAGGCCCACCGTCGGCTCGGACTTGCCGTCCACCGCCGAGACCAGCGCGCTGCCCAGCACGGCGAACTGCAGCAGATGCTCGGGCGAGGTGTCGACGTTGGCACCCAGGTCGAGCACGGTGGTGAAGCCGTCGAGCCGGTTTGGCAGCACGGCGGCGATGGCCGGGCGGTCGATGCCGTCCATCGTCTTGAGCACGTAGCGCGCGACGGCCATCAGCGCGCCGGTGTTGCCGGCCGAGACGCAGGCCTGGGCCGGCGACGCGGCGTCCTTCAGCTGCGCGATGGCGATGCGCATCGACGAGTCGCGCTTCTTGCGCAGCGCGACCTCGACCGGGTCGTCCATCGTGACGACCTCGGTGGCGATCACCGGTGTGCAGCGCGGCAGCGCGGCGAAGGCCTTCAGCGCGTCGGCAGTGCCGACGAGCACGAGCTCGGCCTGGGGGTGCTTGTCGAGGAAGGCGCGGCACGCGGGCAGCGTGACGGCGGGGCCGTGGTCGCCGCCCATGCAGTCCACGGCCAGCCGCACGGACGGCAGCGGCACGAACGCGGCGTCGGGCGTCACGGCTACGGGAGGCGGCGGCGATCGGCAGGCGCCGGCGCGGGTCGGCCGGCGCGGCGCGGGAGCCGGGGAAGGATCAGGCGTCGGCCTTGGTCTTCAGGACCTTGCGGCCGCGGTAGAAGCCGTTCGGGCTGATGTGGTGGCGCAGGTGCACCTCGCCCGTGGTGGTCTCCACCGCGATGCCGGGCGCGGCCACGGCATTGTGCGAGCGGTGCATGCCGCGCTTGGACGGCGACTTCTTGTTCTGCTGGACGGCCATGAAAATCTCCTGGGAATCGGCGCTGCGGCGGGTGAAAGTGGGGCAGCGCGGGGAGCGGGTCGCGGGCATTCCGGCAGGACGCAGCACTCCGCAAAGCCCACCAGTATAGCAGCCGGAGCCCGGCCCGCGGAAGAAATCGGGGCCGATCAGGGCGGATTCACGCCGATCCGCCGCCTTTCGCGCCACCGGCCCCGCCGGTCCCGCCCCCGCGCAGCGCCGCCAACGCGGCGAAGGGGTGCGGCGCCTCGTCCTCGGCTTCGGGCTCTTCGGCCGGCAGCGGCAAGGGCTCGGGGCAGGCGTCGTCGTGGCGCGGCACCAGCGGCAGCGCAAGGATCAGCTCGTCCTCGAGCAGCTCGGCCAGGTCCAGGCGCTGCGGCAGCGCGAGCACGTCGTCCTCGGACAACTCGTCCAGCTCGGCCGCCTCCTCCTCGCTGCGGGCGAAGCGGAAACGGCGGTCCACCTCCAGCGCCATCGCCATCGGCTGCAGGCAGCGCTGGCACTGCAGCGGCACCTCGGCCTGCGCCGCCAGATCGAGCCAGAGTTCGGGCTCGCCGCCCGCCACCGGCTTGAGGCTCGCGCGGGCCTGCCATGCGGCCGCCGCGTCGCTGGGGCCCGCCAGCGAAGCCGCGAGGCGCTCCATGCCCGCGATCGCCCATTCGCCCTGCAGCACCGCACCCTGGCGGCAGGCCGCGGCGACGTCGAGCGCACGCGGATCCAGCGGCTTGTCCTTCGTGGCCATCTGCGTCAGCCCGGCCAGTGGCGCGCGACGACAGGCGCCACCGGCGCTTGTGCCTCGATGCGCTCCAGCAGCGCGAAGAAGTCCGGCCGGTGCTTGCGCAGGTGGGCGCGGGTGCCGGCCCAGCGCGAGACGATCACGGCGAGGAAGTCCAGCGCGCCCGGCTCGGCGCCAGCGAGCCAGGGCTTAGCCGGAAAGGTGTCGGCGAACATCTCCCAGCAGCGATGCAGGCGGCGCCGCGTTGCCGCGCGCACGCCGTCGTGCACGGCCTTGGCCGACGCCGCGTCGGCTTCGCTGAAGCGCTCCGGGTAGTCGATGACGCCGATCGCCGCGTAGCAGTTGGCGGCGATGAAGACCAGGCCGCGGATGGACATCGCGCGCGCCGAGGCATCGGCCGGCAGCAGCGCCGACGCGGGGTGGGCCAGGCCCAGGTGGATGAGGATCGCGGCGCTTTCGCTCAGCACCGTGCCGTCGTCCAGCACCAGCGTCGGGATCTGGCCCAGCGGATTGGCCTTCAGCAGCGCCGCCTGCGCCGAATCGGCCTCCCAGCTCGAGGCGCGCACGTTCTCGTAGGCCAGGCCGCAGCGGGCCAGCGCGATCTCCACCGCGGCCGATCCGGAGCCCTGGGTGCCGAACAGCGTCATCGTCATGGCGGCCAGTGTAGGCGCGACCCGCCCGCCGCCGCCCGCGTCGACAATCGGCGCATGCCTTCACTGCCGCCACTCATCCTGGGATCCACCTCGCGCTACCGGCGCGAGCTGCTGCAGCGCCTGCGCGTGCCGTTCGAGGTGGTCTCGCCGCAGGTCGACGAGACGCCGCTGCCCGGCGAGGCGCCGGCCGCGCTTGCCTTGCGCCTGGCGCTGGCCAAGGCGCAGGCGGTGGCGGCGCTGCGGCCCGAGGCGGTGGTGATCGGCAGCGACCAGGTCGCCGATCTCGACGGCGAGCCGATCGGCAAGCCCGGCACGCACGAGCGTGCGGTGGCGCAGCTGCAGCGCCTGAGCGGCCGCCGCGTGGTCTTCCAGACCGCGCTGGCCGTCGTGTGCGCCGGCACCGGCTTCGCGAAAGCCGAGCTCGCGCCGGTGGCGGTGCGCTTCCGCGAACTCTCGGCCGCGGAGATCGAACGCTACCTGCGCCTGGAGCAGCCCTACGACTGCGCCGGCAGCGCCAAGTGCGAGACGCTGGGCATCGCGCTGCTGGAAGCGATCGACAGCGACGATCCGACGGCGCTCGTGGGCCTGCCGCTGATCCGAACCAGCCGGTTGCTGCGCGAAGCAGGCCTGGACGTGCTGGCGCTGGCCGCATGACGGCGTCCGCTGCCTTCGGCACGCTCGTCCTCGTGCCCAGCCCGCTCGACCTGGGCGCCGCCGAGGTCGACTTGCGCGAGGTGCTGCCGGAGGGCGTGATCCGCCGCGCCGCCGCGCTGACGCACTGGGTCGCGGAGGACGCGCGTTCGGCGCGCGCCTTCCTGAAGCGCGTGGGCGCCGTCGTCCCGCTGGCCGTGCCGATGCAGGCCATCGCCATCGCCGAACTGCCGCGGCCGCGCAAGGGCAGTGGCGAGAGCGTCACGCCCTCGCAATGGCTCGCGCTGCTGCAGCCGGCGCTGCAAGGCCACGACCTCGGCCTTGTCTCCGAAGCCGGCCTGCCCGCCGTGGCCGACCCCGGCGCCGGCCTCGTGCAGGCCGCGCATGCGGCCGGCGTGCCGGTGCTGCCGCTGCCCGGCGCCAGCGCGTTGCTACTGGCCCTGGCCGCCAGCGGCCTCAACGGCCAGAGCTTCGCCTTCGTCGGCTACCTGCCGCAGGACGCGCCGGCGCGCGCGGCGCGGCTGAAGGAGCTGGAGGCGCTGTCGCGCCGCACGGCGCAGACGCAGCTCTTCATCGAGACGCCGTACCGCAATGCAGCGATGCTGGCGGCGGCGCTGGCGGCGCTGGAGGCTTCGACGCTGCTGACAGCCAGTTGCGGCCTGACCCTGCCCGGCGGCTTCACGCACACCGACACGGTGGCCGGCTGGCGCCAGCGGCCGGCGGTCTTCCCCGAAAAGTTGCCGGCGGTGTTCGGCCTGCTGGGCGCGCGAGCCTAGGAGCTGCCGCCGCCGAGCAGCGAAGCCACCTTCTTCTTCGGCCGGATGTTCGGCGAGAGGGCGCTGCGCGCGGGCGCCGGGGCCGCGGTCTTGACCGCCGGCTCCCAGGCCGGCACGGCACCTTCCGCGGCCGAAGGCTCGTAGGGCTTGTCGAAGAAAGGATCGGCCGGCGCACCACCGCCGCGGCGGGGTGCTTCGGCGCTGAAGCCGCGCGCGGGCGGCGGTGCATCGTCGTCGTCGCGCCGGCGCGGGCGACGCAGCGGGCGGTCGTCTTCCAGCTCGATCGGCTCGATCTCGATCTTCTTCTTGATCAGCTTCTCGATGTCCGAGACCATGCGCGTGTCGTCGCGCGTCACGAGCGTGACGGCCAGGCCCGAGGCGCCGGCGCGGCCGGTGCGGCCGATGCGGTGCACATAGTCCTCGGCGTGGAAAGGCACGTCGAAGTTGAACACCGCCGGCAGGTCGCTGATGTCCAGGCCGCGCGCGGCCACGTCGGTGGCCACGAGCAGGTCGACCTCGGCGGCCTTGAACGCGGCCAGCGCCTTCAGGCGCTCGTCCTGGCTCTTGTCGCCGTGCAGCGCCTGCGTGCGCAGGCCGTCGCGCTCGAAGGAACGCGCCAGGCGCGCGGCGCCGAGCTTGGAGTTGACGAAGACGATTGCCTGCGAGAGCTCGCGCTGCTTGAGAAGCTGGCGCACCACGGCGCGCTTGTCGTCGTCGGTGACGCTGAAGAAGCGTTGCTCGACGGTGGAGGCGGTGGCGTTCGGGCGCGCCACTTCCACCAGCACCGGGTCCTGCAGGTAGCTGTTGGCCAGGCGCTTGATCTCGGGCGAGAAGGTGGCCGAGAACAGCAGCGTCTGGCGCTGCTTGGGCAGGTAGGACAGGATGCGCTGCAGGTCGGGCAGGAAGCCGATGTCGAGCATGCGGTCGGCCTCGTCGAGCACGACGTACTCGACCTGGTTGAGCACCGCGTTCTTGCCCTCGATGTGGTCCAGCAGCCGGCCCGGCGTGGCGATCAGCACCTCCACGCCCTTGCGCAGCTCCTCGGTCTGCGGCTTCATGTCGATGCCGCCGAAGACCACGGTGGAGCGCAGCTGCGTGTGCTTGGCGTACTTCTTGACGTTGTCGGCGACCTGGTCGGCCAGCTCGCGCGTGGGCGCCAGCACCAGAGCGCGCACCGGATGCCGCGCCGGCGACATGCTGGCGTTCTCGTGGCGCAGCATCTTCTGCAGCAGCGGCAACGTGAAGGCGGCGGTCTTGCCGGTGCCGGTCTGGGCCGCGCCCATCACGTCGCGGCCGGCCAGCACGATGGGTATCGCCTTGGCCTGGATCGGTGTCATCGAGGCGTAGCCCGATTCGGCCACGGCGCGCTGGAGCTTGGCGTCCAGCGGGAGGGTGTTGAAGAGGGCCGGGGGCGGGGTGTCGCCTCCGCCAGAGTCAGGTCTGTCCGAATCAGTCATGTGCGGCGATTATCCGCCTTGGCCAGGCGCCGCCCTCTGGCGGGCACCACGTGCAGCCAACGCGGCGAACGAAACCTGACGATTCGCCAATACAGCGAGACATAGCTGAGGCCAAAGACGACCAGGAATGCGGCGAGGACGGCGGAGTTGTCCCAGAACAGCACCGCCGGCGCAGCGGAGAGCATGCACAGCACCCAAAGGTAGGGCGACGTCATCGAGTTCCGCCGCGTCAGAGCCTTGGCGCTTCGGTCGCCGACGGCCCACCGCAACACGCGGCGGTATATCAGCGAATGCAGGTGGATCCCGTCGGGGACCGACGGCGGCACGGCCCGGAGGAATCGGCGCCTGTAGATGGAAAACAGCGTCTCGAATATGGGGTAGACGCAAACCAGGACGGGAAACAGTGGGGAGACAGCCGGATTGCGAATCGGCAGCAATATCGAAAGCTCCGCCACCAGGAATCCAAGAAAATAGGCGCCGCCATCCCCGAGGAAGATCAGCCCCGCCGGATAGTTCCATATGAAGAAGCCCAGGACGGCACCCACACCGGCCAAAGCTATCGTGACGACGGTGGCGTCTCCCACCTCCGAGGCGACATAGGCCAAGGCGGCCAGCATGATGACGATGCACATCGACGCCAAGCCGTTGAATCCGTCGATGATGTTGATCGAGTTGGCAATGCCGGCGACGACGAAGATCGTCACGACGACAGCGGCCGCGGGCCACGAGAGCAGCTCATCGACTCCCGGGACGTCCGTGCGGCGGATGACGGCGCCGACGAACAGAAGCGCCAGGCCCGCAGAGGCGGCCGTTGCCAGGAGCCGGGCCCGCGGGCTGACGCGCTTGGTCAGATCCTCCAGCAGTCCCATGGCAAATGCAGGGATCCCACAGGCCAGCAACTGCCAAGCCAGTTGAGCGGCTCCATGCCGTTGAGCAACGAGCATCACGGTCGATGCGCCCAGCCCGGCCACGATGCCGAGTCCGCCGATGCGCGGAACGGGACGGGCGTGAAATTTCTGCGGCCCGGAGGTGTCGTGGTCCAGCGAACGCGAGCCACCCTTCTTGGACGAGTGCAGAACGCCGAGCGTAACGGCCAGTGAGCAGAGGAGAGCCAGCAAGAACGCGGTCATGCCAGCATTGTAGGTTCAGCGACCTTGCCGCCCGATAGAATGCTTGGTTCTGGTTGACACAGCCACCGACGCTTCCCGTCAAAGAATGACAGTACTTTCGAGTCGCCTCGCCGGCCAGGTGCCGCGCTTGCGCCTTCAGGCGATTTTGGCTGCCATCGCGTTGCGCTGCGGAATGCTGACAGCGGGATTGTGTGCATTGGTCTTCGCGGCGCCGGCGAGTTCTCAGACAACCCTGAACCCCAGTCTGCCGAACGTCCCGGCCGAGACCGCCGACGCCTCGCTTGGAACGAGTGGTCCGGCGCGCCTTCGCCCCGCGCCGTCCGGGACTCAGGTGGTCGACGAGCGGACCAAGTCCACCCATCCGACCGATATCGCCCAGACGCGGGAAGCCTTGCCGCCGACGCAAGGCGAGTTCGAGCTGTATGTGCAGAAGCAGATGCCACCCCAGACGCTGGTGCGGCGACTGGGCTTCGAGTTGCTGGCTGTTGATGGCCATCCTCTGGACCCCAGCCCGCTCGTGCCCGCTGACTACCTGGTCGGGCCGGGCGACGAACTGCTGCTGAGCATCTGGGGTTCGGTCGATGCGGATCTGCGCCTGGTCGTCGACCGAAGCGGCCGCATCAGCGTGCCGCGCGTCGGGGCGGTCCAGGTTGCCGGGGTGCGATTCGCCGATCTGCCGGATCTCGTGAACAAGCGAATCGCGCAAGTCTTCAAGAACTTCCAGTCCAGCCTGTCCCTGGGGCAGCTGCGCGGCATCCGGATCCTGGTCACCGGGTTCGTGGCAAAGCCGGGCGTGCATGCCGTTTCCAGCCTGTCGACGGTGGTGTCGGCCCTGGCAATCGCCGGCGGCCCGACAGCGTCAGGCAGCTACCGGAACATCGAGCTGCGCCGTCGCGGAGAGCTGCTGGGACGCCTGGACCTCTATCAGTTGCTGCTGGGCGGCGACCGCAGCGCGGATCGCATCGTGCAGGCCGGCGATGTCATCCATGTCCCGCCGGTCGGCACGCAGGTTGGCTTCGTGGGCAGCGTGAACCGACCAGCCGTCCTGGAGTTGCAGGCTGGCGAGAACGTGCGCGACGCGCTGCGAATGGTCGGCGGGTACAGCGCCGTGGCCGACCGCACGCGCCTGGCCGTCGAACGACTGAGCGAGCGATTCTCCGGGCGCATCACGCAGCTCAAGATGCCCGACGACGGCACCTCTGCACTCTCGGATGGCGATGTGCTTCGCGCGTTCAGCGCCGTGTCGGCCGCGTTGCCCATGGGTGCGCAAAGCAAGCGCGTGCTCGTCGAGGGTGAAGTCGTGCGTCCCGCGGAGTACGTTCTGCCGCAAGGCAGTTCGATCCGAGACGCCATTGCGGCCGCCGGTGGCTTGACGTCTGCGGCCTATCTGTACGCGACGGAGCTGACGCGGGAGAGCGTCCGCAGCACTCAGCAAGACAACTACGACCGGGCCTTGCGGGACCTGGAGACGGACCTGGCGCGAGCCTCCGGGCTCCAGCGCGTCGCCACTGCCGACGAAGCGACTGCGCAGTCAGCGAGCACGACGGCCACTTCGCGCCTGATCGAACGGCTTCGCAGCCTGAAGCCCAACGGCCGCATCGTGCTTCAGCTCGCGCCCGAGACCGCCGAGTTGCCCGACCTGCCCCTCGAAGACGGAGACCGGCTTCGGATTCCGGCGCGACCGACCACGGTGGGCGTCTTCGGCAGCGTGTTCAATGGCGCAAGCTACTTGTACGCAGCCAACCGCACGATCGATGAGTACCTGAGACTGGCCGGCGGCCCAACGCGTGGCGCGGACGAAGCCAGCGTCTTCGTGGTCCGGGCGAACGGCAACGTCATCAGCGGACGCCAGTCGGCGAGTTGGTTCAGTCGCAACGGTGCGATCGGCTCGTTGGCGGCGCTGCCGGGCGACACGGTCTTCGTTCCCGAGGAGACGAACAAGACCACCGCGCTTCAGGCCACCAAGGACTGGACCCAGATCCTGTTCCAGTTTGGCCTGGGTATCGCAGGCATCAAGAGTGCGACCAAGTGAGCGAGGGCGAAGAGCGTAAGGCTGTCGTGCCGGCCGGGTCGGGCCATCCGGACATTGGCCTGATCGACATCGCGATACCTTTGGCCGCCAGCAAGGTTCGCATCGCCTTGTTCGGCCTGGCCTCTGGCGCGTTGATGTTCGGCGCGACGTTTCTGTTGAAGCCCACATACACGGCGAAGACGACACTGTTGCCCCCGCAACAGCAGCAGAGTTCCATGGCCGCCGCCTTGGCCAATCTCGGCAGTCTGGGCAATCTGGCCGGCAACGCCGTGAGTGTCCGAACGCCCGCCGACCAGTTCGCCGCGCTGCTGGAGAGCGTCACCATTAGGGACCGGATCGTCGACACCTTCCAACTCATGAAGGTCTACGAGGTCGACTACCGGGTCGATGCGAGGCGGCGCCTGGAGCAGAACGTTCGAGTCAGCATCGGCAAGAAGGATGGACTGATTTCAGTCGAGGTCGATGACGTCGAGGCGGCTCGCGCCGCCTCGATCGCGAATCGGCATGTCGAGGAACTGCGGGTACTCACCGGGCGACTCGCGCTGACCGAAGCGGCACAGCGTCGTGAGCTCTTCGAGAAGCAGTTGCACGAGACTCGAGACAACCTGGCCCGGGCCCAGAAGGCGCTGGAGGAGAGTGGCTTCAACGCCGGCGCCCTTCGCGTCGAGCCGAAAGCCTCCGCCGAAGACTACGCGCGCGTCCGCGCGGAACTCGCCGCCGCGGAAGTCCGCCTTCAAGCCTTCAGGCGTTCGCTGACCGACGAAGCACCCGAAGTCCAGCGGCAGCTGGCGATCATCGGTTCGCTGCGAACACAGTTGTCGCGCGCCGAGACCTCCGCCGGCGGCGCCAAAGGCGACTACATCGAGAAGTATCGCGAATACCGGTACCAGGAGACGCTCTTCGAGCTGTTCTCTCGACAGTTCGAGATCGCCCGCCTGGACGAAGCACGTGACGGCATGTCCATCCAGGTGATCGACCCGGCCACGCCGCCGGAGCGTTACAGCCGGCCGCGCCGGGCACAGTGGTCGCTGGCGGCGGCCATTGCAGGCTCCTTGGCTTGCGCGATCTGGATGATTGCGAGCCACTTCGGGCGCCAACATGCTCGACGCCCCGAAAACGCGATGCGGTGGATGGCGCTGCGCGAAGCCATGAGCGGATCCCGCAGTCCTCAGCCGGATTCCCAGGGCGCTTCCTCCGCGGGCATGGATGCCGACCAGCGATCGTCGCCTCTGTAGAACGTCCAGCGACTTGCGCGCAGTACCGGCTTCGCTGTCGTCGACCTCGTGTCGGCCGCGGCCATCGACAGGCGGTCCGATCACATGAGGCTCGCGCTGCTCTCGCTCGGCTCCAAGGGGGCGATGACGCTGGCGCAGTTTGGCGCCACGCTCCTCGTGCTGGACCAGCTGACGCCATCGGAACAAGGCTACTACTACAGCTTTGTTGCGCTCGTCGCGATACAGACCTTGTTCGAACTTGGCCTGAGCCAGGTCTTGATCGTCTTCCTGGCACACGAGGCCAGAGGGCATGCCGAATCGAAACGCCGCCGGATCACATTCCGGGCGCGCGCGTTTGCGCGGGCATCGTTCTCGCAATTCGCCAGGCTCAGCCTTACCTATGCCCTCGCGGTCGGGCTCGGCGGCTGGTGCTTCTTCGCGTTTGCCAGAGCAGCCCACGAAGCCGAAGTCGTCGACTGGCTGGTGCCGTGGTTCACGCTCGTGGCCTGCTACTCTTTCCGGCTCTTGCTGATCTGGCTCGAGGCCGTGCTGGAAGGGATGGGGCTCATCGCCGACGTACTGACTGTGCGCATCGTCGCGCATGTCGCCTGGTTGACGGCTTTTGCCTTGTGTGTCACGCGGGGCCTGCAGCTCCACTCGCTGGCGGTTGCTACAGCGGCCCTGTTCCTGAGCTCCCTCATTGCCTACGGCCGGCACGCAAGCCTGTTCCTCCGCTTGATGCGGCCGATACCCGCTGCAAATCCGAGACCGACTGCCGACTGGCGCGGCGAGTCGCGATCGCTGCAGTGGCGCGTTTCAGGCAGCTGGATCTCCGGCTACCTGATATCCGGCACGCCGGTTCCGCTGGTGCTGAGCCTGGTGGGTGCCGCGCAGGCGGGGCAGCTTGGCGTCGCCCTGCAATTTGCTGCTGCCGTCGGCGTCGTGGCCGCCGCCATGACCAGCCCGCGGCTGGCGCTCGCGTCGCGACTCATGGCCAACGGCGACGTCGAGGGCTACAGGAACCTCTTGCGCCGCACGATGCGCAGCGCGCTGGCCAGCGGTGGCGCCGTGGCAGTCGCAGCGCTGGCCGTGCTCTCCGCGCTGCAGGCGTTGCGGCCGGAGATGGCGCCGCAGTTGCCTCCGTTGGGGGCGACCTCGTTGCTGCTGGTGGCCGCGCTCGTGAACTGTGCGATGTCCTGCGTGGCCGTCTTTGCGCGCGCCCAGAAGCGCGAACTGTTTGCGCTCACTCTGTTCGGCGTGGCCCTTCTTACCACGGGGGGAACACTGTCGGCGCAGGGCGCGGGCGGCATCACGACCATCGCGGCACTGCATGCCGCGGGCGCCCTGCTCTTCACCTTGCCGTCCACGCTGGCTGCCTGGCGGTCGCTCACGAAGCTTCGCCGCCCGTGAGTGGCGTTCGGTGTGAACATCCTGTCGTCCGAGACGGCCCGGCGCAGTGCGCCCTGCTCGACTCCTTCATCGGTGCCGCCTGGTGGGATCTGCAGCAGAGATCGGCGCACTACACTACTTGACCGCTGTCGGCGCCCAAACTTCCTCATCGCCCAGGCCCTCACGAATCCATGAACATCGCCGACGCAAAGCGCCTGGTCGTACGCACGTTTCCGCCACCGATGGTTCGGGTGTTGAAGGCTGTGTGGCAATCAATGCGGCGATGGATCAAGCAAAGCTATTTCGCTTCGCCGCACCGCGACGTCGTCGTACTGGACGTCTCGCGAAGCGAGTCGGGGCAGCTGAACCAACCGGTCATCGTCGATTGCCTGCTGCGAGGCTGTCGCGATGGCTTCTATCTCGATATCGGCGCCAATCACCCTCAGTTCAACAGCAACACGTGGTTCTTCGAGAGCGAACGGAGCTTCAGCGGCATTGCGTTCGACCCCTTGGAGAAATACAGGGAGGAGTGGCTGCAGACACGGCCGCGGGCTCGTTTCCTGAATGTCGCGGCCGGAGCCGAAGAAGGCAAGGTTCGGTTCTTCCAGCACGCCAACACCGATGGTTGGGCCGACCAGCTGTCGTTCACCGCGCTGTCGGGTCACGCAGGGACCGACGCCGGCAAGGAGGTCCAGGTTGTCGCGGTCGCCGATCTGCGCGACCTGCCAAAGGACATCCACTTCGCAAGCATCGACGTTGAAGGTGCGGAGCCGGCGGTCCTGCGGGGATTTCGTGATGTCGTTCGTCCCCAGGTCCTGGTTGTCGAGAACTGCTTTGGCCCGGTCGGCAACCGAGCCCTGCGTCGACAGGTCGTCGAAATGGGTTACACGATGGTCGCGCGCGTCTCCTACATCGATGACGTCTTCGTCCGCAGCGATCTTGCCGGGGAAGTGCCGTCTCTCAGGACATTGAAGGCTTCGCGCGCAGACCTGTTCCGTTGAGTGGGCGCAATCCTATTTCTCCTCTACGGCTTCGGCTTCGCAGGCGCCTTCTGGGTTGCCGCAAGCGGACGCGGCAATTCTCTCGTCCTGCTGCCGGTCTTCTTGTTCGGCGGGCTCGTTTCACTGTCCAGGGTCGATCTCGCCACAGGTGACCTGCCTGTTTATGTCGAAGGTTTCCTGGACGACGAATGGAGCTTCTACTACCTGCGCGAGGCGCCGTTCTGGGCGCTTGGACGGGCATTGACCGCCCTCACGGGCGAGCCGCGCATCACCTTCGCCGCGATCGACCTGACGCTCGCCTTCCTGCTCGCCCGAACCACATCGGAAAGAATGGGCTGGCAGGCGGTCGTGCTGCTCATCACGTTCCCAACGGTGCTCGGGTTCACGAACATCTACCGGCAGCTGTTTGCCGCGGTGCTGATGATGATTGCCCTGCGACGCCTGGCAGACGGTGAGCGCGGTGGAGCCTGGATCGCCGCGGCCGCATGCACCATCCACATCGCCATGCTCGGCCTTTGTCTGTCGCTCCTCGCGGCCCAATGGCTTCGTCCGAAACGTCGCCAATGGCTTGTGCTCGCCGTGCCGGCCGGAGTCGCCGCGTTGGCGTGGCTTGCCTCCACCGACCTGACGCTGTTCGACATCAGCGGCGGAACGGAGAGCCGTGGCGGCACGGGGCCGCTCTACGTCGCCGTGGGACTGGTGGTTCACGCGCTGTGCGCGCCCACGCTCTGGTCGCAGCCCCGTACGCGCGCCCTGCACCAGGGCCTGCTGCTCTTCTTTGTTGCGGGGGCACTGTCGCTTTCGGTCGTGCCCGATTCGACCGGGACGCGGCTGATGATGATCTCCATGCATCTGACGGCATTCCTCCTTCTGGCCATCTCGGCCCGACAGCCCAGAAACGCGCTGCACCTCCTGGCGCTCGCTTTACTCCTGGTGGGGCCCGTGCTCATTTCGGACTCCGCCTGGCACCTGATATTCGGCTATGAAATCGCCTCTTGATCGTCAACAGTCACTGAAAGCAGGTTCACCTCGTTGCCTCGTGGTCTCCGGATGGGCAGGGAATTCGCGCCTGCGTGAATTCCGTGCGGACGATGATGGCCGGGCCGATTTCGTGCTTCGCCTGATGGAACGGCTCGAGCAACTCGGCTACGCAATCGAAACCGATCCGGCAGCGTTCAAGGGCGGCGATCTGCCGGTATTCGAGTTGCATATCGAATCGCAGAGAGCCCGCTTTCCCCAGGTTCCGCAGTATCTGTTGCTGATCGAGGACCGCCACATTCGACCGCAGAACTACTTCGTTCGGTGGTCGGCCTACCGGCTCGTGTTCTCCTGGGATGACGACATCGTCGAGTCACGCCACGCGGTCAAGTACCTGTTTCCCGCGCACATCTCCGGCGGGCCGGTCGGCGATTCGGAGAATCGCCGCATCTTCATGAGCCTCGTGTCCGCCAACAAGGCGCAGGCCGTCCGCACCCGGCATGACCTCTATTCAGAGCGTGTTCGCACGCTCGTCTGGTTTCAGGAGAACGCGCCCGAACATCTCGAGCTCTACGGGCCAGGCTGGAACATGCCGATACATCCCACGGGCCTCATGGCGAAGTTCGCCTTCAAGCTGCTCAAGCGCTTCGGGCTGTTTCGGCACCGCGGCCGCGTTTGCTGGAAGGGCATTGCGCCCGTGAAACGGGACGTACTGCTGAGCTCGAAGTTCAATCTCTGTTACGAGAATACCTCGGGGTCGAGGGGCTACATTTCGGAGAAACTCTTCGACGCGCTTTCGACGGGCTCCATTCCGATCTACTGGGGAGCACCCAATGTTGCGGACTATGTACCGGCGGATTGTTTCATCGATCGACGCCAGTTCCGCTCCAATGGCGAGATGTTCGAATTTCTGCGGAACCTGTCGCCTGAACGGACCAGGAACTACCAGGAGGCGATGAATCGTTTCTGCACCACGCAGGCCGAGCGATTCGGCATCGATAACTTTGCATCGCAGATCAGTGCGCGCCTGATCGCGAACCTCACGGGTGGCGCACGTTGACGACCCCCATCGCTACGCTCATGAGCGTCTATCGCGGGGACGATCCGGCCAAGCTGGATGCGGCGTTGCGCTCCGTCTTGGACCAAGAGCTGGGCGCCGGCGTCGAGTCGAGGATCTACCTCGGCGTGGACGGTCCCGTTCCGGACAGCATCGAAGCCGTGATCAGGTGCCACGCGAGCCGCTTGCATCAAGTGCACAGGTCGGAGCGCAACCAGGGCCTGGCGCGCATGCTCAACGCGTTGATCGGCTGCCTGTCCGATGAGCAGTACGTGTTCCGCATGGACGCCGACGACGTCTCGATGCCGGGCCGCTATGCGGCGCAGCTGCATTGCATGTCGCATCGGAGCGATGTCGACATCCTCGGGACGGCGATCATCGAGCACGACGAGGCGACTCGCACCGAGCGCCTCGTGCGCTTCGCGAAGTCACCCGAGGACGCCTTGGCCAACATCCATCGGCGCGTGCCGGTTGCCCATCCCACCGTCTGCTTCAGGCGCCACGCCCTGGATCAGGCGGGTGGCTATCCGATCAAGGGCACGAACGAGGACATCGCACTCTGGTTCCACTGCCTGAAGCTTGGGCTGCGCTTTGACAACCTCGAAGAGCCCCTTCTTCGCTTCACGATCTCCTCGCGGTTCTGGCAACGCAGAGGCTGGGCGAAGTCCTGGGGAGAGTTCCGATGTTATGTCTCGGGTATTCGCGAGCTGTTCGGGCCGTGGAACTGGCGATACATCGCTCCAATCGCGCGACTGACCGTTCGCTTGGCGCCGACGTTCATCGTCAAGCGTCTGTATGCCTCGAGGCTACGCGCCTGAGCAACGGCGAACGCTCGGCGATCCGGAACTGACCAGGTCTGGAAAGTGCGAGGGGATCCGCTTGATGCGGTGGGCGTCAGGCCGGCTGCCAAGGGGCCGCCTTGCTGGTCGGCCCTGTGCATTGCGCTCACGTGCCCGCGCGTATCGCCTTCCTGCGCCGACATCGGGCGCGACGCGATGGCGGGCAGCGGCGACGGGGCGATCGGTTAGATTCACAAGCCGTCCCCCAGCGGGCGCTGCAAGAACCCGGCCCGCATCCACCCTCGACGGCAGCCTACCCGGCATGCCCCGCGACCCGTGACCCATCTGCGACAACTCCCCACCCGGCTCCTCCTTCCCGCCCTGCTGGCCCTGGGAGGCTGCGTGCAGTTGCCGGTGGCCGGCCCCAACCGCGAGGAGATCGAGCAGGGCGTGGCCCGCACGCAGGCGCCGGCGGTGCAGATCGTCGATGTCGACGACCAGGTCGCGCGTGCGCTGCTGGCGCAGCGCCGGCAGGCCCTGTTCTCCGAACGACTCGGCCGCGAGCCGCCGCCGGCGGCCTCGATCGGCCGCGGTGATTCGCTGGAAGTCAGCATCTGGGAAGCGCCGCCGGCCACGCTGTTCGGCGGCGGCAGCGTCGACACGCGCCAGCCCTCCACCGTGCGTTCGGTGGTGCTGCCCGAGCAGGTGGTGGACCGCGAAGGCATGATCAGCGTGCCCTTCGCCGGGCGCGTGGGCGCGGCCGGCCAGTCGCCGGGCGCGGTGGCCGAGGAGATCGTGCGCCGGCTGCGCGGCAAGGCCAACCAGCCCGAAGTCATCGTGCGGCTGATGCGCAACGCGTCGTCGAACGTCACCGTCGTCGGCGAGGTCACCAACAGCGTGCGCATGCCGCTCACCGCCAGCGGCGAGCGTCTGCTCGACGCGCTGGCGGCCGCCGGCGGCGTGCGCCAGCCGGTCAGCAAGATGACGGTGCAGGTCACGCGCGGCAACGCCTTCCACGCGCTGCCGCTGGACCAGGTCATCCGCGACCCGCTGCAGAACATCCCGCTGTTCCCGGGTGACGTCATCACCGCGCTGTTCCAGCCGCTGAGCTTCACCGCGCTGGGCGCGACCGGCAAGAACGAGGAGATCGCCTTCGAGGCGCAGGGCATCTCGCTGGCCCAGGCGCTGGCGCGCGCCGGCGGCCTGCTGGACACGCGCGCCAACCCGCAGGGCGTGTTCATCTTCCGGCTCGAGAACGAGAAGGCGCTGGCCTGGCCGCGCCAGCCCGCGGGCACGACGCCCGAGGGCCTGGTGCCGGTGGTCTACCGCATCGACCTGCGCAACCCGGCCGGCTTCTTCGTGATGCAGAGCTTCGCGATGGCCAACAAGGACGTGCTGTACGTGAGCAACGCCCCGGCCGCCGAGCTGCAGAAGTTCCTCAACCTCGTGTTCTCGGTCGCCTACCCGGTGCTGAGCACGATCCAGCTCACCCGCTAGGGCGGCGAGCGCCGCCAGGTCGACGCGCAAGCGGCCTCGCAGGATGTCGTCGATGCCGAGCCATCCGCAGGCCGACTACCCGCTGTTCGACCTGCCCGACGAACTGTTCGTCAGCGAGGCCTACCTGCGCGTGCTCGGCCGCCCGGCCGACCCGCGCGGCTACCTCGGCTACCTGGCCGGCCTGCGCCGGCGCCTGTCGCGCCCGGGGCTGATCGGCGAGTTGCAGCGCAGCGGCGAATGGCGCGGCGAGCGCTGGTCGGCCGGCGCGCCGGGGCTGCGCACCGCGCCCGACCTCTGGCCCGGCCGCGCGACGGCGCGGCGCCCCGCGCTGCTGGCGCGGCCGCAGCGCGACCTGCTGCAGATCGACGGTGAACTCTTCGTGCACGCGGCCTGCTGGAGCACGCTGCGGCGCGACCCGGGCGCCGAGGAGCTTGCCGGCTGGGCGCCGCGCAGCCGCAGCCTGCCCGAGCGGCGGCAGCTGCTGCGCGAACTCGCGTCGATGGCGCGGCGCGCACGGCCGGCCGCGGGTGGGGCCGCTTCGACCATGCCCGTCCGGCCCGCCGGCCCGGCCGCCACGCCGCGTGCCGCGGCCGCACCCACGCCTCCACCCGCCGCCGCGGGCGGCATCGCGGCCTTCACCGTCGCGACGCGCAGCTACCTGCCCTTCGTGCGCACGCTGATGCGCTCGCTGCGCCGCTGCCACCCGGAGTTCCAGCTCTACCTGCTGCTCGTCGACGAGCCGGGCGACGAGCACGTGGCCGGGGACTGGATCACCGTGCCGGCGCGCGAACTGGGCCTGGACGCCTTCGAGGACATGTCGGTGCGCTACGACGTGCTGGAGCTCTCGACCGCGCTCAAGCCGTTCTTCGTGCAGTGGCTGTTCGAGCACGCGCAGCCCTCGGCGGTGATCTATCTCGACCCGGACGTGCGTGTCTACACGCCGCTGCACGAGGTGCTTCAGGCGCTGGACGGCGGCGCCGCGATGGTGCTGACGCCGCACATCACGCAGCCGCTGGACGGCGACGGCGGCGAGCCGTGCGACCACACGATCCTGCAGTCGGGCGCCTTCAACCTCGGCTTTGCCGCGCTGCGCCGCTGCGAGGAGGCGCTGGCCTTCCTGCGCTGGTGGAGCAAGCACCTGCGCACCGACGCGCTGGTGGCCTTCGAGCGCAACCTCTTCACCGACCAGCGCTGGTGCGACCTGGCGCCCGCCTTCGTGCCGACGCTGGCGATCCTGCGCCACCCCGGCCACAACGTCGCGTACTGGAACCTGCCGCATCGCCCACTCTCGCGCGACGCCGACGGCGGCTACACCGCGGCCGGCCAGCCGCTGCGCTTCTTCCACTTCAGCGGCTTCGACCCCGAGGCGCCGGGCCGCCTCTCGCGCTACCAGGACCGGCCGCTGGAAGCCGCCGGCGGGGCACTGCCCGAGCTGCTGCGGGAGCAGGCCGCCCAGCTGCTGGACGAAGGCTGGCACGCGCTGCGCGGCCTGCCCTGCGCCTATGCACAACTCGAGGGCGTGGCGCTGTCGTCCACGCTGCGGCGCGTGTACGCCGAGCTGCATCCGAAGGGCAGCACGCTCGGCCGCGCCGAGGCGCTGGGCGCGCTGCTGGCCGAATGCGCGGGCGAGCCGCGGCTGCCGCCGATCGCGCGCCGGCTGCACGCGATGCGGGCCGAGCTGCGCCACGGCTTCGACCTCGGTGCGCGCGCCGGCCGCGAGGCCTACGAAGGTTGGTTCTGGTCCACGGGCATCGTCGAGCATGGCTTGGTGGGGCTGATGCGGCGGGCGAAAGAGCAGGCGGCGACCTGAAAACGGCCGGCGCACGGGGCGCGCGCTGCGCCGAAGCGCCGAAGCACCCAAAGACGACATGGAATCCACGCCATCGACGCAAGCGCGCAACGAGGCTGCCCGCGCGGCCGACGAGAATCGGCGCACTCCCTGCGTCAAACAGTGCACCCATGAATCGACGACGTGAACTCGTTCGAGCCCGCGCACCGCTGCGCCTTGGTCTGGCAGGCGGAGGGACCGATGTCTCTCCGTTCTGCGACCAGCATGGCGGCTACGTGCTGAACGCGACGATCGACCGCTACGCGTACGCGACGGTCCGCACCCTGGACGAGCCGGTGCTGCGCTTCGTGGCGGCAGACCAGCAGCGCAGCTGCGAGTACCCGCTGGACGCACCGCTGCCGCAGGATGGCCAGCTCGAGCTCCACAAGGCCGTCTACCGGGCGATGATGGGCTCGCGCGCGGAGCAGCCGCTCCGGCCCCTGGAACTGGTGACCTTCTGCGATGCGCCTGCGGGCTCCGGCCTGGGTTCTTCATCGACCCTGGTGGTCGCGATGCTCAGTGCCTTCACCGAACTGCTGAACCTGCCGCTGGACGACTACGAGCTGGCGCAACTCGCCTACCGCATCGAGCGCGTCGACTGTGGCCTGCAAGGGGGGCGACAGGACCAGTATTCCGCGACCTTCGGCGGCTTCAACTTCATGGAGTTCTACGCCGAGGACCGCGCCGTGGTGAACCCCCTGCGCATCAAGCCGTGGATCATCTCGGAGCTGGAGGCCTCGCTGATCCTCTTCTTCACCGGCGTCTCGCGAGAGTCGGGCAAGATCATCGACGACCAGCGCAGCAACGTCAGCGCCGGCCTGGCCACCACGATCGAAGCGATGCACGGCCTCAAGCGCGAAGCAACGGTGATGAAGGAGTGCCTGCTGAAGGGCGATTTCCAGGGCATCGTGCAGAGCATGCGGCTGGGCTGGGAGAGCAAGAAGCGCTCGGCCCGCACCGTCTCGAACCCGCTGATCGACGCCATCTACGACGCCGCCCTCGCATCGGGCGCGCTGGCCGGCAAGGTGAGTGGGGCAGGCGGCGGCGGCTTCATGATGTTCCTGGTCCGGCCGGAGCGGCGCATGGACGTCATCCGCGAGCTCGGCCGCTTCGACGGGCAGCTCAGCAACTGCCACTTCACGACGCACGGCTGGCAGGCCTGGCGGCCATGAGCGAGTGGCCTGCGCGGCCGTCGGTGCCTCTCGTCCCGCCCGCAGGCGTGAAGCGCCGGCTGCTGGGATGGCTCGGTGCCCTGCTGGGACTCTCGGACGCCGAGTCGGCGGCGCGTGCCCTGCTATCGGCCGCCGGCGAGCCGAATGCCGCGAGCGGGCGCGTGGCCGCGCTGGCGGCCGGATTGCGATCGGGCGGCCCCGGCCTGGACCGGGCACTGGACGACATGCTGGCTGTACCGGCAACCGCCCGCCACCTGGCGCCGCGCATGCTGTGGCAGCTGGCAGGAGCCCCGGCGGACTGCGAGATCATCGGCCTGGGCAGCCACTGCTTCACGGCGAACCTGTTGCGCCGCTGGGGAGCCCGCCGCTGGTCAGGCCCCTTCGACTGGATCTTCTCCGGCGCGGCCATGGTGACGCACTGCATCGAGGACGACTTCCAGGTCTTCCTCGACCGCACGCACTACGGTCCGGTACCGCCCGCCGAGCGCCGCGACGGCATCGACGTGAATCGGGTGCAGCACCTCGCCTATCGCGAGATGTTCGGCATCGAGTACGTCTTCAACCACCACGACGCGCATCTGGACGGCGTTCACGACTACTTCGTGCGCTGCGTGGAGCGGTTTCGCGGAGCCCTGGCGCGCCCCGGGCCGAAGCTGTTCGTCCTGGCCCGAGCGAAGGACTCCGGCCCCGCCGGCGACCTGGTCGCGCTATACCAGGCACTCGCGCGCCGGACGACGAATTTCGAGTTGCTGGTCGTCGAGGTGCCATGGAGCGCGCCGACGCGCGAGCTCGTGCCGGCGATGGAGACGCGGCGCGACGAGCAAGGCCCGATCGTGTGCACCTTCGACTCCATCTCTGCATGGAGGCCGCTCGAGTTCGAGGATCCGCTGGACGAGCATGTGCTGATGCGGCTCATCGCGAGCGCATGCCCAGCCGGTGACGGGCTCCGGCGCCTGGCGCCGCTCCCGCCTTCGGCACCCCCTGCGCCGGCGGCTTAGCCCGGGGCCACCAGGGCGGCCCCGACGCCGCGGGTGCCTCGGCATCAGGGCAAGCGCCGCAGCAGCGCCTGCCAATGCGGCTCGATGGCCTGGGGCCGGAACCGCTTCACGCACTCCAGGCCGACCTTGATCCGGCCTTCCCGTTCGGAGGCCGTCTCCCTCGTCAGCGTGGCCTGGAGTTGGTCGTGCAGCAGGGCCGACGAGTAGGCATCGAAGTAGAGCGCGGCATCGGCATAGACCTCGCGGTGCACGGCAATGTCGGACGCGATGACGACGCCGCCGCTGGCCATGGCCTCGACGCCGGCGAAGTCGAAGCCTTCGTAGAAGCTCGGGCACACGGTTGCGCTCGCGTGGCGGTAGAGCACGCGCAGGTCCTCGGCCGGCACGTCTTCGAGCAGATGCAGGCCGCCGCGCTCGAGCCAGGGCGTCATGCGCCGCAGCATGGCGCCGTGGTCCCAGCCCAGGTGGCCGACGAAGACGAGGTTCAGGTTCGGACGCTGGTTGGTGCGGAGGCGCTCCCAGGCCTCCAGCACGGTGACGTGGTTCTTGCGCGGCTCGATGGTCGAGACCACGAGCAGGTACTCGACACGGCCGTCCTTCAGGTCGCGCTCCGGCACCGCGCCGCCGCCGCCCTGCGGTGCGGCGCGGTTGCGGCGCGACCAGATGATCTCGGGCACGCGTTCGGCGGCCGAGGGCTCGTCGAAGAAGTGGTGCGAGACCATGTTGTGGATCACCACCGCACGCGGTTCGGCCTCGGGGAATACCGAGACCAGGTCGCGCCGGGTGGCTTCCGAGACGCAGGCGAACCAGGCACCGTCGCGCACGTTGCGCTTCAGCGCGTGGTAGTGCGAGGCCTGGTGGTACAGGCGCCGGTGGATGGTGTGCGGCATCAGCAGCGGGATGGCATCGTGGTAGCGCACGATCAGCCGCGTCGGCGCGCGCACCCGGCCGGGGTACGGCGTCTCGACGACGAAGGCATCCAGCCCGCGCGTGTCCAGCGTCGGATAGACCGCACGCCCCACGCGATGCGTGAGCAGGCCCGCGAGGTGCATCGCGGACCAGGGCGAGCGCACCACGCGCAAGGGCCGCGACGAGACCAGCGGCCGGTCGTCCGGCGGCAGCGACTTCGCGAAAAATGAGCGCCAGACGAAGTCGCCGAACTGCGCGGGGTCGAATCGGCCCAGGCGCGTCTTCAGGCCGAACATCGAGCGCAGTGCCGTGCGCGCCGGCACCAGCACGCGCTGCATCACCTGGCCCAGCCACTCGAGCCGGTTCATCTGCTCGTGCTGCTGCAGCGCGACGACCACGCGCGACTGGCCGTCGATCACCTCGCTGGCCGGGCGCCCGGGCGCCGGGTCGGGCGGCAGCGGCAGCACCTTGTTGCTGCTCTGGATGAGGCCCTCGACCTCGACGCCGGGCATGGCCGCCAGCGCGCGGTACAGCAGCCGCGTCTCCTGCGGGATGCCGGCGTGGCCGTCCAGCGCCGGCCGCAGTTCCACCAGCACCTTCACGTGGCCTCCGCGGAGGGTTCGCGCACCGGCGGCAGCGAGGGGTTGACCTCGGCGTAGAAGTCGTAGGCCTCGTCGACGGTCTCGAAGTCGTACAGGTGCCCTTCGTGCAGCACGCAGGCCTTCTCGCAGTAGATCTTGATCGAGTCGGCGTTGTGCGTGACGAGGATGAAGGCGCGGTCGCGCCGCTTCTCGAACAGCTCGACGTGGCATCGCTCGTGGAAGCGCCGGTCGCCCACCACCAGCACTTCGTCGATCAGGAAGCAGTCGAACTCGATGGCCATCGACAGCGCGAAGGCCAGCCGCGTGGCCATGCCCATCGAGTAGTGCAGCACCGGCTCGTGGAAATCGCGCCCGAGTTCGGTGAACTCCTCGACGAAGGGCACGAGCGGCCGCCAGTCGCGGCCGTAGACGCGGCAGACGAACTTCAGGTTGTCCAGGCCGGTGAGGTTGGCCTGGAAGGCGCCGCTGAAGGCCAGCGGCCAGGACACGCTCATGCCGCGGTGGATGCGGCCGCGCGTGGGCTGCTCGGCCCCGCTGAGCAGCCGGATCAGCGTGGACTTGCCGGCGCCGTTGCGGCCCAGGATGCCGACGTTGCGGCCGCGCTGCAAGGTGAGATCGATGCCGTCGAGCACCTTCTTCACGCCGTGGCGCGTGCGGTACTGCTTGTGCAGGTTCTCGATCCGGATCACCGCGCCTCCACCCGGCGCGCCGCCTGCCTGGCCAGCGCCAGCGCGATGAAGCTCAGCACGAGGTTGACCGAGGCCATGTAGCCGATGTCGTGGTGGGTGCGCACGGCGTTGCCGAAGTAGCCTTCGCGCAGCAGCTCGACGCCATGCACCATCGGCAGCAGCAGCGCGTACTCGCGCGCCGCGGGCGGCAGCCAGTCGACCATGAAGGCCGCGCCCGACAGCGGGAACAGCAGGTAGGCCACCGGATGCCAGATGCGCTCGACGAGGTCGCTGTAGGCCGAGGCCACGCCCACCAGCGTGGCCAGGGCCGCGCCGAACCAGGCCAGCATCAGCCAGCCCTGCACCACGAGCATCATGTCCACCGGCGGCTGCATCCACTCGATCGACGTGAAGAAGACCGCCAGCACGATGAACGAGCCGCTGGCGCCGGCCATCTCGACGATGACACGGGCCGCGAACACGTCGAGGATGCGGACGTTGCGGTGGAACATCAGGTTCAGGTTGGACTTGATGGCGTCGCTGCAGCGGTTGACGCTGTTGCGCCACATCAGCACCGACGAGTAGCCGGTGATCGCGAAGGCGACGATGGGCACGCCCGATCCGTGGCTCATGCCCGCCATGCTCCACAGCGCCGTGATGCCCAGCGTGAAGATCGCCGGCTCGCCCACCAGCCACAGCACGCCGATGTTCTCGCGCCCGAAGCGCGTGATGACCTCGCGCATCAGCAGCGCGCCGATGACGCGCCGCTGGACCGCCAGCGAGTGCATCAGTCCGGGGTGGGCATCCTCGCTGGCCATCGGCTATTCGACGTGCTCGCGGACCGCCGCCAGCACCAGGCTGGCCACGCCCCAGGCCAGCAGGCCCACCGCCAGCACGGTGAGAACCCCGCGCACGCGGCGCGGCTCCAGCGGGTAGTCGGGGCGGTTCGGCTGCACCAGCCGCTCCAGGTACAGCTGCTTGCGCTGGGCCTCGTTGCGGGACTGTTCCAGCGTCGCCAGCGCGGTCGCGAGCTGGCGGTCGGCGAAGGTCTTGTCCAGCAACAGGCGGTCGTAGATCGGCGACTTGCCGGCGAAGGAGCCGACGCCCTTGCCCGTGACCTTCGCCGATTCGGCCGCCATCGCGCTGCGCAGCAGCTCGATGCGCTGGACGAGGCCGCCGATCTGCGGGTTGTTGGGCGACACCTGGCGCACCTGCGCCAGCTGCGCCTCGGCCGCCACCAGCTCCTCCTGCATCTTGGCCACGCCCTGCAGCTGCAGCGCGCTCTGGCGGTCCGGGTCGTAGACGCCGCGGTCGGAGCGGAACGCGGACAGCGCCACGGACGCGTTCTTCAACCGCTCCTCGGCCTGCTGCACCTCGCGCTCAGCCACCGAGATCAGGTCCTGCCGGCTGCGGATGTTCAGGTTGTTGACGAGCCGCTCGCCCATCTGCAGCAGCAGCTCGTTGATCTGCTGCGCCTCTTCGGCCCGGTAGGCGCGCACGCGCAGCACCGTGATCGAAGAGACGGTGTCGTAGTCCACCGACAGGTGCTTCAGGTAATGCCTGTAGAGCGCTTCGAAGCTCTGGTCCCAGCTCTCCAGCGCGCCGAAGCGGTTGATGAAGTCGATCTCCGGGCGCGTGTAGGCGGCGCGGACGTGCAGTTTGTCGTCCAGCTCGTGCAGTGCGTCGCGGCTGCGCACGAAGTCGTGGACCGAGTAGGTGTCGTCCTGCGAACGCGAGAACGCCGTGCCTTGCAGCAGCGCGCCTAGGCCGGTGGGCGTGCCGCGCTGCGGGCTGCGCACGACGAAGCGCGATTCGGAGATGAAGACGTCGGAAGCCACCGCGGCGTAGTAGACGGTGGCCAGCACCGTGGGCAGGGCGACGAACAGGAAGAAGACCGTGTCGAATCGCTGGAGCACACGGCGCATCCTCGAAGGAGGAGGCGATACCGAAGTCGAGGTCAATGGCGAGGGCAGGAGCATGTCTCCGGAATCGGTGCGTCATCGGGGCGGCATGGCGCCGAAGGACCAACGTGCATTGTCACCCATGGCGTGCGCGCCTTGGCGGGCTCGGCCATGCGGCGTGCAGGCGCACTACGATGGCGACATGCCCACTCCGCTCCCCGGGGCCCGCAAGGCCGCCTTCATCGACCGCGACGGCGTCGTCAACCGCGAGCGCCACCACGTGCACCGCATCGAGGATTTCGAGTTCCTGCCCGGCGTGTTCGACGGCCTGCGCGAACTTCGCCGCCAGGGCTTTGCACTCGTGGTGGTCACGAACCAGGCGGGCATCGGGCGTGGCCTGTACGACGAGGCCGCGTACCAGCGACTGAGCACGCACATGCGCAGCGAACTGGCTGCCGCAGGCATCGAGCTCGACGGCGTCTACCACTGCCCGCACCATCCGACCGCGGGCATCGGCGCCTATCGCATGGAGTGCGACTGCCGGAAGCCGGCCCCGGGCATGCTGCTGCGCGCCGAAGCCGAACTGGGCCTCGCGCTGGCGGCTTCGGTGCTGGTGGGCGACAAGCGCAGCGACATCGAGGCCGGGCGCCGCGCCGGCCTGCGCGCCTGCGTGCTCGTGCGGTCCGGCCACGCCGTCTCGGCGGCCGACGCCGCCCAGGCCGACGCCTGTGTCGACGACCTGCTGGCGGCGGCGCGCTGGTGCAGCTCGCTCAGCGCGAGCTGAGCTCCCGGTACAGCGCCAGCGTGCGGTCGATCATGCGCTCGGCCCTGAACTCGGCCAGGTAGCGCTCGCGCGCGCGGCGCCCGCAGGCGGCGCGCAGATCGCCATGCTGGAGCAGGCGGTTCAGCGCCCCGGCCAGCGCATCGGCGCTGCCCGGCTCGACGTTCAGGCCGGTCGAGCCGTGCACGTTGACCCAGGGCACGCCGGAGCCGGCGATGTCGGTGGCGACCACCGGCTTGCCCATCATCATCGCCTCCAGCATGGCCACGCCGTAGGCCTCGGCGCGCACGGTGGAGGACATGCAGAACACCTCGCAGGCCTCGAAGTGGCAGGAAAGATCCTCGTCGGCGACGTGGCCGATCAGACGAACACGATCGGCCAGGCCCAGCGCGCGCGCGAGTTCGCGATAGGACTCCAGCAGCTCGCCGTCGCCGCCGATCACCAGCACCACGTCGGGCGGCAGCTGCGCCGCGGCGCGGATCAGCAGGTCGAAGCCCTTGTAGTAGGTCATGCGGCCGAGCGCGAAGACGATGCGGCGGCCGCCGAAGCGCTCGCGCAGCTGCGCCGTGCGCAGCGCGCAGGCCTGCTCGGCGACATCGGTGATGCCGATGGGCACGATGCGGACCTTCTCGCGCCAGGCCTGCAGCGGCGGCGAGGCATCGGCATACGCGTCGCTGGTCGCGATCACCGCCGCGGCGCGGCCCAGCAGCCAGCGCTGCAGCGGCTCGTAGGCCCGCAAGGCCAGCCGCTGCCGGATCACGTCGCTGTGCCAGTGCACCACGAGGTGCGCTCGCGGCCTGCAGACCCAGACGGCCCACGCGGCCGTCGGGTCGGGCATGTGCACGTGCAGCAGGTCGGCTCGCGGTGCCAGGCGAGCGAGCTCCACGGCCATCGCAGGCGCCATCGAGGCCGACATCCAGGTGCCCATCGAGGCAGCTCGCGTGACGCCGTAGCCGCCCGGCGCCGTCTCGCGTGCGGTGTGCAGAACCTGGTTGGCACACAGCACCTCGGTCGGAACGCCCCGACGGTTGAGGCCGTGCGTGAGTTCCCACGCGACCGTTTCGATGCCGCCGAACACCGGCGGGAAATACTTGCTGACCTGCAGGACCTTCATCAAGCGGCGGCTTCCAGTCCCTGCAGATGGGCCATCAGCGCCTGGGCCGATGCGCGCCAGGTGAACGCAGCGGCGCGCGCACGTCCCCGGTCGGCCAGCTCGCTGCACAGGCGGTCGTCGGTGAGCAGCTCGCAAAGCGCCGCGGCGATGTCCTCGATCGACTCCGGGTCGACGTACCGGACCGCAGCGCCGCAGACCTCGGGCAGCGCCGCCGCCCGCGCTGCCACGACCGGGCAGCCCAGCGACATGGCCTCCAGCGCCGGCAGGCCGAAGCCTTCGTAGAGCGAGGGAAACGCCAGCCCGCGCGCGTGCCGGTACAAGGCCGCCAGGGCCGGGTCATCCACGGGGCCGGCCATCCGCACACGCGAGCGTGCGGCGCATGCGGTCGCGGCGAACACGCCGGGATTCGAGCGGCCCACCATCACCAGGCTGCCGTCGACCGCCGGTGGCAGACGCTCGGCGGCCGACACCAGCCGCTCGAGGTTCTTGGCCGGGCTGGCGCTGGCCACCGACAGCACGTAGCGGCGCCCGCGCAGGTCCAGCCGGTCGAGCACGGCGTCGTCGGCCTCGACGGCGCCGAGATGCTCGGCCCCTTCGGGCACCAGCGCGAGCCGCTCCGGCGCGAGCTTCAGATGGTGCGCGAGCCTGGCCCGGCCGAACTCCGACACCGTGACGAGCAGGCGAGCGCGGCGCGCCTGCGTCCTGAACAGCAGGCGATACCAGCGCACGAACGCGCCGGTGTAGGCCTGCGGCCAGTCGAAGACCGCGGCGTCGTGGAAGGTGCAGATCTGGCGCCGGCGCCACAGCGGGGCCGAGCCCGTGAGGTTCAGCAGCGGCCCCCTGGCCGCCATCGGCAGCAGCAGTTGCTCCCACAGGTGCAGGGGCAGGCGCGCGGGCCCGAGCGCGCGGCACTGCACCGTCCGCAAGGCCGGCACCACGGCGCCGGCGGGATGCAGCAGCACCCAGCGGGGCGGGTCGGCCTGTTCTTCACGAATGCGGTCGGCTGCGGCGAGCAACTCGGTTGCGAAGCGCTGCACGCCGGTCATGGGCTGTGCGGCGAACTTCCCGTTGATGAAGAGCGTCGACATGGTTCGCTGCAAAGGCGCAGCGGGGGCGCAGCGCAAGAAGTTCGGCCATTCTCATCCACGGGGAAGCCTTGCCGACTGACGGCGCACTGCAGTGGCGCCTTCGATGAGCCCATCGATTGTCGCGCTGCAACAACAAGCGCCGGGATCCTCCGCCGCGGCCGGCGCGGCACCGGCCGGCCTAACGTGCCCGGCGCGTGGAGCCCGAGCCCGTCCGCTATCCTTCTCGTTTCGCCGCGCAGCGCGCGCAGTCCCAGCAACGTGTCCTCCATCGAATTCACCGGCGAACGATTTCTCCCTCAGGTCGGCGGCGAGATCCGTCAGGAGCACCTGCACCGCTACGCTTTCGCGGCCGCTCTCGTGGACGGCAAGGTGGTGCTCGACGCGGCCTGCGGCGAGGGCTACGGCAGCGAGCTGCTCGCCGCCCACGCGTCCGAGGTCGTCGGTGTCGACATCGACGGGCCGACCATCACGAGGGCACGCAAGACCTACGCCGCGCGCCGCAACCTGCGCTTCGAACACGCCAGCGTGCTGGAGCTTCCGCTGAAGGCGGCCTCGGTCGACGTGGTGGTCTCCTTCGAGACGCTGGAGCACCTGGCCGAGCAGGACATCATGCTGATGGAGTTCCATCGCGTGCTGCGTCCCGAGGGGCTGCTGCTGATCTCCACGCCCGACGTCGAGGTCTACCGCGGCCTGTCGGCCGAGCCCAATCCCTTTCACGTCAAGGAACTCGACGCCAAGGAGCTGCGTGCGCTGCTCAAGCGGCAGTTCCGCCACCAGGTCTTCTTCGGCCATCGGCTGGCCACCGGCTCGGCGATCTATCCGCTGCCCGGCGGCCGCACGGCGCCCCGCATCGCAGCCGGGGGGCTGCTCGCGCACGACGACAGCGGCATCGAGCCCGGGATGCCGCGGCTGCCGGAGGCCACCTACCTGATCGCCGCGGCATCGAACGCGCCCATCGCCACCCCGCCGGGTGCCTCGATGCTGGTGTCGGCGGTGGACGACCTGTACGCCGAGTACCGGCGCATCGCGAAGTGGGCCTCCGGCGTCGATGCGGAGTGGCGTTCGGCCCAGGCCGCCTGGCAGCAGGAGCGCGATGCCTGGGAGCGCGAGCGCAGCGAGGGGGCGGCGCGGCTCGAGCAGGCCCGCGCCGAGGCCGCCCTGAAGGCCGAAGAACAAGCGCACTCGGCCCAGAGCCAGGCGCTCGATGCGCTGCGCGAGCAGCACCGCGTGGCGCTGGCGGAACGCGAGGCCTCCGAGGCCGCGCGGTCGCGGAGGCTGGCCGAGCGCGAGACGCACCTGCAGGCGCAGCTGCAGGTGCGCCTGCAGGAGGTGCAGGCGCTGGCTGCCGCCGAACTCGAACCGCTTCGCGCCGAGCTGGCTGCCGCCCGTTCGGAAACGTCAGCGGCGGTGGCCGACCTGAACACGGCGCGCGCTGCGCTGGCCGAGGCCGAGCGCGACGCCGCGGCCCGCCGCACCCAGCTCGCCGAACGCATCGCCGGGGAGCTGCTGCGCCACCAGCACGAGCTGCGCAGCCACGACGAGGCCGCTGCGGCCCGCGTCGCGGAACTCGAGCGACAGCTGCAGTCCCAGGCAGACCAGGTGATGGCCCTGTCCGGCCAGTTGCAGGCCCAGCAGGCGGAGGCGGCGCTGGCGCAGCAGCGCCTGCGCGACGAGAACGCGGCCGCGCTGAAGGGCGCCCGGGAGGCAGCGGCTGCTGCGGCGGCGGAACTGGCGGCCAGCCGTGAGCGCGCCGAGCGCCTGGCGGGCGAGGCGAAGGTGAAGCTCGCCGACTTGCGCGCCGAATTCGCGCAGGCGCAAGCCGTGCAGGCCGCGGAGCAAGAGGCGCTGCGCAGGAGCGAGCGCGAACAGCTCGAGGCCGCCGCCCGCAGCCGCCACGCCGCCGAGCTGGAGGCGCTGCAGGCGCGGATGCACCAGGAGGCCGAGCAGGCCCGCAGCGCACTGCAGTCGTCGCTGCAGGCTTCGCTGGAAACGGCCCTTGCAGGAGCCCAGGCCGCCGCCGCCCAGCGCCTGGCGGCCTCCGAGGCCGAATGGCGCCAGCGCCAGGCGCGTGCGCTGGTGGAGTCGCGGCGCCGCGAGCGCGAGCAGCACGAGCAGGTCCAGCGCAGCCATGCGGCGTGGGCAGAGGACATGCTCGGTCTCCACCGCCGCGAGCTGGAGGCCGCGCTGGCCGAGCAGGCCCGCCTGCGCGAAGAGATGCAGACCCGACTTCTGCAGGCCCAGGCGCTGCAGGAAGAGCAGGCAGCGGCCCACGCAGCGGCCCACGCCCGGGAACGCGCGGCGCTGGAAGCCCGCATCGAAGAACAGGCCGAGCTGGTGCTGCGCCTGGAGCAAGCGGCCTCGCACCAGCTCGACGAAGCCCGGCGCGCGCACGCCCAGGAGCGAGCCCAGATGGAGCGGCGGCTGGCCGACGCGGTCCAGCAGGCCGCGCTGCGCGAGAAAGAGGCCACGGAACGCCTCGCGCTCCTGGCCGAGGCCGAGCGGCGGACGCTGGCCGACCTGTCGGCGCGCCTGAGCGACGAGCTGGCATCGACCCAGGCTCGCTGGCAGGCCGCGCAGGCGGCCGCCAGCGATCGCGAGCGGGAACTGAGCGCGAAGCTGGAGGAAGTCCGCATCGGCGGCCAGGCCGCGCAGCTCGCAGCCATCCGCGAACTGGAAGCGGCGCGCGAACAGGCACGGACGGCGCTCGGCGAAGCGCAGAAGCGGGAACAGGCCGTGCAGCGGCTGCTCGTGCAGCGTTCGGAACTCGCCGCGGTGCTGGGCCGCGAGTTGCTGGTCCAGCGCGCGGGGCTCGGCTCGCGCATGGCCTCGCCATGGCAGGCCCTGCGGCGCTACTGGACGCCGCTCGAATCGCTGGCTGTCGAGCGCCGCGTCCATGAGATGGCCCTCGGCGCCGTGCTGCTCCCGTCCACCGAGCCTGCGGACACGAAGAAGGCCGACGTCCCGGGCCCCCGCGCCCTGTTGCCCACGGACATGAACAAATCCTCGCCCACCCCTGTCGCGCAATCCGTCGAGGACCTGATGGAACTCGACGACATCACCTTCCTCCAGGCCGCGTACAGGGCGATGCTGGGCCGTGCGCCCGATGCGGGAGGGCTGCGCCACTACACCGAGGCCCTGCTGGCCGGGCGCTCGCGCCTGCAGGTGCTGGCCGACCTGCACTTCTCGGCCGAGGGCAAGGACCGCCGGGTGACGCTCGCCGGATTCGACGCCGCCATGCGCCAGCTGCGCCTGCGCCGCATCCCGGTGGTCGGCAGGCTTCTCGCGCCCGCGGCCAGGGCGCCGTCGACGTTCGGCGTGCGCCGCGACCTGAGCTTCCTGACCGGCCAGGTCAACCGCATCGACGGCACGCTGCACGGCCGGCTCGACGACATCGAGCGCGTGCTGCAGGTCGGGGTGCAGGGCCTGGCGCAACACGCGATGAATGCCTACGCGCGGGTCGACGCGCGCCTGGCCTCGATCGAACAGGCCCTGGCCGTGCGCGTCGATGCGGAGCTGAGGAGCCTGGCGGTGCACGAGGGCGAGTCGGACGCAAGGCTGCCGGCGCCGGGCGGTTCGGGCGCCGGCATGGGGGAGATCACCGGCGCCGTCACGGCGGCACGCCGGGAGACCCTGGCCCTGGGCGAGATGACGGCGATCGTCCAGTCGCTGGGCCGGTTCCAGTGGCCGCCCGAGACCGACCTCTGGCGCTGGGCCGAGCGCTGGGTGGCCGCCGAGCCCGCCGAATTCACGCGCCATCTGTTCGAGGTCGCGCTGGACCGGCAGCCCCACGACTACGAGCTGGCGCACTTCACGGCCCGTGTCGAGGGCGGCTCCAGCCGGTGGATGCTGGTCGACAAGGTGCTGCAGTCGCCCGAGTTCGCGGCGACCCACCTGCCCGGGTCGCCCGCGGGCAGCGAGACCGTGCCGCGGCCCGAGGCGGCAACGACGCCGGCCGCAGCCGCTCCTCTGTTCGATGCGCCGATGCCGCGGCTGCCCACGTTCGCGGTGCCCGTGGTCTCGGTGGTGGTGCCGGTCTACGGCAAGGTCGAGTACACGCTGCAGTGCCTGCGCTCGATCGTGGCCAACCCGCCGCGCGTGCCATTCGAGGTCATCGTCGTCGACGACGCTTCGCCCGACGGCTCGGCCGAGACCCTCGCCGAGGTGGGCGGCATCCGGCTGCTGCGCAACCCGCAGAACCTGGGCTTCATCCGCAGCTGCAACCGCGGCGCGGGTGCCGCGCGCGGCGCTTTCCTCTGCCTGCTGAACAACGACACCGAGGTGCTGCCGGGCTGGCTCGACGAACTGCACGCCACCTTCGACCTCTTCCCCGGCACCGGCCTGGCCGGCTCCAAGCTGCTGTACCCGGACGGCAGCCTGCAGGAGGCCGGCGGCATCCTCTGGCGCGACGGCAGCGCGTGGAACTACGGCCGCGGCCAGGACCCTTCGCTGCCCGAGTTCAGCTATGCGCGAGAGGTGGACTACTGCTCGGGCGCGTCGATCATGCTGCCCACCGATCTGTACCGGCGCCTGGGCGGCCTGGACGAGCATTACCTGCCGGCCTACTGCGAGGACTCCGACATCGCGCTGAAGGTCCGCCAGGCCGGGCTGCGCGTGATCTACCAGGCGGCCTCGCGCGTCATCCACCACGAGGGCATCACCTCCGGCACCGACACCGGCAGCGGCGTGAAGGCCTACCAGGTGGCCAACACGAAGAAGCTGTACGAGCGCTGGCAGGGCCTGCTGGCCGGCTACCAGGACAACGGCGTGGACGTGGAGCGCGCGAAGGACCGCATGTCGACGCGGCGCGTGCTGGTGATCGACATCGTCACGCCCTCGCCCGACCAGGACGCCGGCTCGGTGACGGTGGTCAACTTCCTGACGCTGCTGCGCGAGATGCGCTTCCAGGTCACCTTCATCCCCGAGGACAACTTCCTCTACATGCCCGACTACACGGTGGCGCTGCAGCGCACCGGCGTCGAGGCCCTGTACGCGCCGGCGGTGACCTCGGTCGAGCAGCACCTGGCCGCGCACGGCGGCCGCTACGACCTGGTGCTGCTGTGGCGGCCGACCGTGGTGGACCGGCACCTCGCCGCGGTGCGCCGGCACTGCCCGCGCGCCAAGGTCGCCTACCACACGGTGGACCTGCACTACCTGCGCATGGAACGCGAGGCCGAGCTGCACCAGGACGCCGCCAAGGCGCGGGCCGCCGCCGAGATGAAGCGCATGGAGCTGGCCGCGGTGCAGGGCGTGGACAGCGCGATCGTGCACAGCACGCACGAGGTGGACGTGCTGGCGACGCGGATCCCGGTGGATAACGTCTTCGTCTTCCCGCTCATCATCAACGTGCCCGGCAGCGCGGCGCCCTTCGAGTCGCGCGCGGGCCTGGCCTTCGTGGGCGGCTACCAGCACGTGCCCAACGTCGACGCGGTGCTGTACTTCGCCTCCGAGGTGATGCCGCTGCTGCGCCGGCGCCTGCCCGGCGTGCGCTTCCACGTCATCGGCAGCAAGGCGCCGCCGGAGGTGACCTCGCTGGCCGGCGACGACATCATCATCGAGGGCTTCGTGCCCGAGCTGCAGCCGCTGCTGGACCGCATGCGCATCTCGGTGGCGCCGCTGCGCTACGGCGCCGGCATCAAGGGCAAGGTGGGCAACTCGATGGCGATGGGCCTGCCGGTGGTCGCTTCGTCGATCGCGGTCGAGGGCATGCAGCTGCGCGACCGGCACGACGTGCTGATCGCCGATGGCCCCGAGGCACTGGCCGACGCGATCTGCGAGCTCTACGCCGACAAGGCGCTGTGGCTGCGGCTGCAGGCCAACGCGCTGGTCACGGTCGACGCGCTGTCCGGTGCCGGCGCCTCGTACGCCAACCTGCAGCGGCTGCTGGCCGGCATCGGCGTGCCCACCGATCCGCCGCTGCATGCGCTGCGGCTGTACCGCGATGGCCGCTGAAGGAGCGACGGCGATGAAGCTCTTCGTCTGCGGCGCCACCGGCTACATCGGCAGGCGGCTGATGGAACGCGCCGCCGGCCTGCAGGCCGTGGCCACCTCGTCGCGGCCCGGTGCCGGCACTCTGCACCTGGACCTCGCGCAGCCCGAGGCCTTCGACGCCGGGCCGATCGAGGCCGGCGACCTCTTCGTGCTGGCCGCGGCGATCTCCTCGCCCGACGTCTGCGGCCGCGAGCCCGAGCGCGCGCGCGCGGTGAACGTCACCGGCGCGCTGCGCACCGTGGAGCGCGTGCGGGCGCGCGGGGCGCGGGTCGTCTTCCTGTCGTCCGACACGGTCTACGGCGAACAGGCCGAGCCCTTCGACGAGGCCATGCCCTGCCGCCCGGCCGGCGCCTATGCGGCGATGAAGCACGAGGTCGAGCGCGAGCTGCTGGGTGATGACGGATGCCGCGTGCTGCGGCTGTCCTACGTCTTCTCCGCGGCCGACCGCTTCACCGGCTACCTGCGCGGCTGCGCCGCACAGGGCACCGAGGCCGAAGTCTTCGACCCCTTCGTGCGCGCGGTCGTGCACCGCGAGGACGTGGTCGAGGGCCTGCTGGCGCTGGCCCGGCCCTGGGACGGGCTGCCGGCGCAGCGCGTCTTCAACTTCGGCGGCCCGGCAGCGATCTCGCGCCGCGAGTACGTGCAGACGCTGCGCGAGCTGGCCTGGCCCGCGCTGCGCTTTCGCATCGTGACGCCGGAGCCCTCGTTCTTCGAGAATCGGCCTCGCTGCATCGCGATGGCCTCACCCGGCTTCGCCGCCCTGCTCGGCCGCCCCCCACGCAGCCTGGCCGAGGCGACCCTCATCGAAAAGCTCCCGATGGAGACACAACGTGACTAAGCGCGCCCTCATCACCGGGCTGACAGGCATGGTCGGCTCGCACCTGGCCGACTACCTGCTCGAGCACACCGACTGGGAGATCTACGGCCTGTGCCGCTGGCGCAGCCCGCTGGACAACGTCTCGCACCTGCTGGACCGCATCAACCGCAAGGATCGCGTGCACATCGTCTACGGCGACCTGCGCGACTACCTCTCGATCCACGAGGCCACGCTCGCCGCGAAGCCCGACTACGTGTTCCACCTCGCGGCGCAGAGCTACCCCAAGACCAGCTTCGACGCGCCGCTGGACACGCTGGAGACCAACGTGCAGGGCACGGCCCACGTGCTGGAAGCGCTGCGCAAGACCGGCACGCAGGCGGTGACGCATGTCTGCGCCTCCTCGGAGGTCTTCGGCCGCGTCGCGCGCGAGAAGCTGCCCATCGACGAGGACTGCACCTTCCACCCCGCCTCGCCCTACGCCATCTCCAAGGTCGGCACCGACCTCATCGGCCGCTACTACGCCGAGGCCTACGGGATGATGGTGATGACGACGCGCATGTTCACGCACACCGGCCCGCGCCGGGGCGACGTGTTCGCGGAGTCGACCTTCGCCAAGCAGATCGCGATGATCGAGGCGGGCCTGATCCCGCCCGTCGTCAAGACCGGCAACCTCGAGTCGCTGCGCACCTTCGCCGACGTGCGCGACGCGGTGCGGGCTTACCACATGCTGGTAACAGTCAACCCGGTGGCCGGCGCGTACTACAACATCGGTGGCCAGTACAGTTGCACGGTAGGCCAGATGCTGGAGACGCTGATCGGCATGTCCACGGCGCGCGGCATCCGCGTCGAGACCGATCCGGACCGCCTGCGCCCCATCGACGCCGACCTGCAGGTGCCCAACACCGCCAAGTTCAAGGCCGTCACCGGCTGGGAACCGGTGATCCCGTTCGAGACGACGATGCGCGACCTGCTGCAGTACTGGCGCCAGCGCGTCGCCGGCGGCGAGCGCTTCCTGACGCGCTGAACCCGCCCTGCACAACCAGGAGGAAAACGACATGAACGGTGACATGCTCCGAGCGGCGGCCGACGACTTCCGGGTCCGCATCGAGGAACTGCGCGCGAGCATCCCGCGCGACTTCGAGTGGTACCCCTACGGCTCGCTGGGCAACTTCATCCACCTGCGCGAGATCTTCAACGAGTTCCCGCTGACGACGCTGACCTCGTCGCGCCACATCGCCGACATCGGCGCTGCCGACGGCGACATCTCCTTCTTCATGGCCTCGATGGGCTACGACGTCGACGTGATCGACTTCGCGCCCACCAACGCCAACGGCCTGCGCGGCCTGCGCGCGCTGCAGGCCGCGATGCAGCTGCCGGGCAAGGTGGAGTTGCTCGAGCGCGACATCGACTCGCAGTTCGAGCTGCCGCAGAGCCGCTACGACCTCGTGTTCTTCCTGGGCATCCTGTACCACCTGAAGAACCCGTACTACATCCTGGAGAAGCTCGCGCGCCACGCGCGCCACCTGCTGCTGAGCACGCGGGTGATGCGCTTCGCGCCCGACGAGCGCTTCGTCGGCGGGCTGCCGGTGGCCTACCTGCTCGACCCGCTCGAGTCGAACAACGATGCCACGAACTACTGGATCCTCACCGAGACCGCGCTGCGCCGCCTGGCCGACCGCGCCGGCTGGGACGTGATGCGCCTGCACACGGTGGGCGACGTCGAGACCTCCAACCCCTCGGCCGCCAACCGCGACGAGCGGGCCTTCGCGCTGCTCAAGAGCCGCTACGTCGACTGAGCGTCGCCGGCCGGGCGGTAGCCCGGCACGTTCGCGCGCAGCCAGGCGCGCACGGCCTCGTCGGTGGCCGGCCCGGTCGCCAGGCCGTCGAGCGCCGGCGCCGTCGCATCCAGCACGGCCACGCGCAGGCGCTCCACGGCGGTGGGCACCGTGCGCTCGGCATCGGCCAGCAGTTCCTCGTAGAGCTTCTCGCCCGGCCTCAGGCCGCTGAAGACGATCGGGATCTCGCGCTCGGTGTGGCCGGCCAGGCGGATGAGGTCGCGCGCGAGGTCGACGATCTTCACCGGCTCGCCCATGTCCAGCACCAGCACCTGGCCGCTGTCGCCGATGGCCGCGGCCTGCAGCACCAGGCGCGCGGCCTCGGGGATGGTCATGAAGTAGCGGATGATCTCCGGGTGCGTGACCGTGACCGGCCCGCCGCGCGCGATCTGCTCCTTGAACTTCGGGATCACGCTGCCGCTGGAGCCCAGCACGTTGCCGAAGCGCACGGCCATGAAGCGCGTGCGCGGGTGCTGCGCCGCCAGCCGGCTCACCACCATCTCCGCGGCCCGCTTGGTCGCGCCCATCACGTTGGTCGGGTTCACGGCCTTGTCGGTGCTGATCAGCACGAAGCGCTCGGCACCCGCCTCGGCGGCGGCCAGCGCCGCGTGGTAGGTGCCCAGCGTGTTGTTGCGCAGCGCCGCGGCGGCGTTGTCGTCTTCCAGCAGCGGCACGTGCTTGTAGGCCGCGGCGTGGAACACCACCTGGGGCGGCCAGTGCCGCATCGTCTCGCGCAGGTGCGCGAGGTCCTTCACGTCGCCGATCAGCCGCACCAGCGGCAGCGCGGGAAACGCCTCGGAGAGCTCCTGCTCGATCGTGTAGAGGTTGAACTCGCTCAGCTCGTAGAGCACGAGCCGCGCCGGGCCGAAGCGCGCGACCTGCCGGCACAGCTCGCTGCCGATGCTGCCGCCGGCGCCGGTGATCAGCACCGTGCGGCCGGCCAGCGTCTGCGCGATGCCGGCCTCGTCCAGCACCACCGGCTCGCGGCCCAGCAGGTCCTCGGGCTCGATGTCGCGCAGGCGTTCGACGCGGCTCCTGCCGGTGCGCAGCTCGTCGGCGCTGGGCACGGTGAGCACCGGCAGGCCGGTCGATGCGGCGAGGTCGAAGGCGCGCCGCCGCTGCGCCGGCGAGGCCGAGGGCATCGCGACGATCAGGTGCCGCGCGCCGCCATGCACCGCCTTGTCGGTGACGGCTGAAAGCGGCCCCAGCACCGGCACGCCGGCAATGCGGGCGCCCTGCTTGGCCGGGTCGTCGTCCAGCAGCCCCAGCACGACCCAGCCCTGCTGGTGCAACCCGGCCATCAGCAGGCGCGCGGCGGCGCCGGCGCCCATCACCACCGCGCGCCGCACCTCGCCCTGCGCGCCGGCGATGCGCGAGCGGCCGTGCTCGTAGAGCATGCGGTAGGCGATGCGCACCACCGCCAGCCCCATCAGCGTGACCACCGGGTGCAGCGCCAGCACCGCGCGCGGCACCTTCACCAGGCCCAGGCCCATCACCGCTGCGGCCGAGGCCACGCCGGCCAGCGCACAGGCCAGCGTGAGGCGCTTGATCTCGCCGAAGCCGGAGAAGCGCCACATGCTCTGCGGCACCTTCAGCAGCGCGCTGGCCGCGGTGTACGCGGCGATCACGCCCAGCAGCACCCAGGGGTCGTAGCCCGGCCGAGCGCTGATCCAGCGCTCGAAGCCCAGGCGGAACAGGTAGGTGACGTTCCAGCACAGCGCCACGACGCCGGCGTCGACCACCAGCGACAGCGGCTCGCGGTGCGGCCGCAGGCGCGCCAGCACCGCGTCCAGGCGGTGCCAGAACGAGGGCGCGGCGGTCGCTTCGGGGGCATTCATCGGGCGCAGGATCGTAGCGAGCGCAAGCCTAGCGGCCGAACTGCGCGGCCAGCACGCGCGCGGTGCGCAGCAGCACGCGCAGGTCGGTGGCCAGCGAGGCGCTCTCGGCGTAATCGGCGGCGCGCTGGAGCTTCAGCGGCAGGATGCGCTCGATGTACTCGCGCTCGGGGTCGGCCGCGGCGGCCAGCAGCGCGGCCTCGTCGATGAAGTCCAGCGAGACCGGGTCGGTGATGCCGGGCTTCACCGCCAGCGCCCTCTCGCGCAGGCCCGGCGGATAGTGCGCCACGTAGCGCGGCACCTCGGGCCGCGGGCCGACGAGGCTCATCGTGCCCTGCAGCACGTCGATCAGCTGCGGCAGCTCGTCGATGCGGGTGCGGCGGATGAAGCGGCCGGCGCGCGTGATGCGCGGGTCCTCGCCCACCGTGAGCGGCAGGCCGGCGGCCGCGTCGGCGCGCATGCTGCGGAACTTGTGGATGCGGAAGGGCAGCCCATGGCGGCCCACGCGCTCCTGGCGGAAGAAGACCGGGCCCGGCGAATCGAACTTGATCCACGCCGCCACCACGAGCAGCAGCGGCGCCAGCAGCAGCAGCGCGGCGCTGGCGATCACGAGGTCGAACAGGCGCTTGGCCACGAACCCGTGCTCAGGGCGCCGCCTGCAGCGCCTCGCGCGCGGCCTCGGCCACGCGGGCGACGTCGGCCTCGGTCATGCGCGTGTACAGCGGCAGGCTCACCAGGCGTTCGTAGGCGTGCTGGCTGTGCGGGAACATCATGGGCTGCAGGCCGTAGCGATCACGCCAGTACGGATGCAGGTGCAGCGGGATGTAGTGCACGCTGCAGCCGATGCCGGCGTCGAACAGGCGCTCGATGAAGCGGTCGCGGTGCAGCGCCACGCCATCGGCCAGGCGCACGACGTAGAGGTGCCAGGCGTGCTGGTCGCCCGCCGGCGCCCGTGGCGGCAGCACCAGCGGCAGGCCGGCCAGGGCCTCGTCGTAGGCGCGCGCCAGCGCTTCGCGCCGGGCCTGGAAAGCGTGCGCCCGCCTGAGCTGGTGGATGCCCAGGGCGGCCGCGATGTCGGTCAGGTTGTACTTGAAGCCGGGCGCGACCACCTCGTAGTACCAGCTCGGCACCTGCGCGGTGAAGCGGTCGAAGGCGTCGCGGTTCATGCCGTGCAGGCGCATCACCTGCGCGCGCTTGGCCAGCGCCGCGTCGCGCGTCACCAGCATGCCGCCTTCGCCGGTGGTGATGGTCTTGTTGGCGTAGAAGCTGAAGACGGTGGCATCGCTGTCCAGCGTGCCGACGAGCCGGCCGCCGATGGTGGTGGGCAGCGCATGCGCCGCGTCCTCCACCACCTTCAGCCCGTGGCGCCGGGCGATGGCGAGGATGCGCGGCATGTCGGCCGCCAGGCCCGCGTAGTGCACCGGCACGATGGCCTTGGTGCGTGGGCCGATGGCGGCTTCGACCAGCGCCGGGTCGATGTTCAGCGTCGCCGGGTCGATGTCGACCAGCTTCACGTCGGCACCCAGGTAGCGCACGACCTCGGCGGTGGCGGTGAAGGTGTGGGTGGTGGTGATCACCTCGTCGCCGGGCCCGATGCCCAGGGCCTCCAGCGCCAGGTGCAGGCCGGCGGTGGCGCTGTTGACGGCCACGCAATGCAGCCCTTGCGCATCGCCCAGCCAGGCGGCGAAGTCGGCCTCGAAGCGGCGCGCGCGCGGGCCGGTGGTGACCCAGCCGCTGCGCAGTGCGTCGACGACCTCGGCGATCTCCTCCTCGCCGATCTCGGGCAGCGCAAAAGGCAGGAACGGCAGGAAAGGCGGCTTGCTCATGCGGTATTCAGGGCGGTTTGGCGATCCAGGCCAGCCAGTGCGTGCGCAGCGGCGGCAGGGCATTCAGCAGGTTCCACGCAGCCGGGTGCAGCCGCACCACGCGGCGTGCCAACGGGGGCGCCAGCGTGACCCGGCGCGCGTCGATGCTAGCGGCGGCCGGGAACAGCGCCCTCACGCGCGAGGGCGGCATGCCGCGCACGTCGGCATTGCGCGGGTTGCCGACGGTGAAGTCGTACCAGAGCACCGCGCCGCCGGGCTTCAGCCAACGCCACATGCGCTGTGCGAGGCGCTGCTGGAAGGCATCGTCGAGGATCGAGCTGAAGACGGTGGACTGCAGCACGAGGTCGAACGAGGCCTCGGGCAGCTCGATCGTCGACGCGTCGCCTGCGAGCAGCTGCACCGCCGCCGGCAGGCGGCTCTTCGCAGAGGCCGCGCGCTCGGGCAGCAGTTCGTTGGCCACCAGCTTCGCGGGGTCGAAGCCCAGGCGCAGCAGCTCCAGCAGGTTGTCGCCATGGCCGCAGCCGATCTCCAGCAGGCGCAGCTCGCGCAGCGCTGCCTTCGCGCGCCGCGCAAGCAGCCCCGCCAGTGCGCGCTCGCGCTCCTGGCGCGCGCGCAGCACCTCGGGCCGCAGCGGGTCGTAGAGATCACCGGGCTGCCGGCGCGCGTAGCGCTCGGCGATGGCGCGTGCTTCGTCGCTCATCGCGTCAGCCGCGTCATCGACGCGTCCGCACCACGGCGCAGCAGCACGAAGTCCAGCAGGCCGCGCCCGAAGCCCAGGCCATAGCCGGCGTGCATGCAGAAGAAGGCCCAGGCCACGGCCGGTGCCTGCCTCGGCGCCACCGCGAGGGCGTTTGCGAGGGCCGCGGCCGCGTACAGGCCCGAGACGCCCGCCAGCGCCCACCACGCCGGCCGCCACGCCAGGCCGAGCAGCGCCAGCAACCCCAGCAGCGCGACGAAGGCGAAAGGCACCAGGTGCCGCGGCGAGGCCGGCAGCCGGTGCTTGCGGATCACCGGCACCTTCCAGTAGCCGTACTGGTGGAACTGGCGGAACAGCGCCGTGAACGAGCCGCGCGGCGTGTAGCGGCTGCGGATCGCCGCGCTCTGCCAGACGCGCCCGCCGCTGCGCACGATGCGCAGGTTCAGCTCGTCGTCCTGGTTGCGCACCAGCGTCTCGTCGAAGCCGCCCAGGCGCAGCAGATCGGCGCGGCGCCAGGCGCCGAGGTAGACCGTGTCGACCTCTCCGGTGAAATCGGCGCGCCGCGATGCCGCGCCGCCGCTGCCGAAGCGGCTTTCGAAAGCGCGCGCAATGGCGCCCTGCCGGCCGCCCTCGCCCACCGGCCGCCAGGCGCCGCCCACGCAGGTGGCGCCGGTCTCGATCAGCGCGCGCCGGCACTGCGCGACGTAGTCGGGGGCGTACTCGGTGTGCACGTCCATGCGCACGACGATCTCGCCGCTGCTCGCGCCGATCGCGCGGTTCAGCGCAGTGGAGACGATGCGTTCGGGGTTGTCGATCACGACGATGCGCGGATCCTGCGCGTGCAGCGCGCTCAGCCGCTCGCGCGTGCCGTCGTCGCTCGCGCCGTCGGCGATCACGATCTCCAGCTCGTCGCCCGGGGCGAGCTGCTGCGCGAGCAGCGAGGCGACGAAGGCGTCGATGTGGCGCGCCTCGTTGCGGCAGGGGACGATTGCCGAAAGCTTCATGCGGCCAGGGCGTCCGTCACCCGCAGCACGGCCTGGAAGTGGCGTTCGTAGGCGAGATGCGCGTCGAAGGTAGCCAGCGCGCGGGCGCGGTAGCCGGCGGCGTCGGCGTCGATGCGGGCCAGCAGCTCGGGCAGTTGCGCCGCGTCTTCGAGGACTTCGCCAACGCGGTGCTCGCGCACGAAGTCGGCAAGCCCGGGCAAGGGCGAGACGATCACCGGCACGCCGATCTTCAGGAAGTGCGACAGCTTGCCCGAGGCCAGCCCCACGGTGGCTGTGTTCTGCCCCAGGTCGCTCGCGTACAGCACGATGCCGGCCCGGGCGCTGGCCATCAGCGCGTCGATCTGGGCATAGGGGATGGGCTCGAGCGAGAACACGACGCGCTGCTGCGTGTTCAGCGCCAACAGCTCGCGGACGTAGGGCTCCGACGGGTCGCGCGGCTGCGCCGAGTGCAGCACGCAGCGCCAGGGCTCGGGCAGGCCTTGCGCGGCGGCGACGACCTGCCGGCTCTGGAACGCATCGCTGAGCGTGCCGGGGCAGACGAGCAGCGGCGTGCCCGCATCGAGCTTCAGCCGCTCGTGCAGGAAGCGGCTGTCCAGCGCGCGCGCCGGCCCCACCGGCGCGTTGGGCACGACGACGATGCGTTCCATCGGCACGCCGAGATCGGCCGCCAGCAGCTCGCAGCGCTGCGGGTCGTGCTCGATCGTCACGGCCGCCTTCTGCGCCGCGCGGCGCTCGATCCACTTGAACAGGCGCGCGGCCTTCGTGTCGAGCTTGGCGCCGATGTACAGCTCGGTCTGGTAGTTCACGTAGGCCGTGCGCCGCACGAGCGAAACGAACCAGGCCGCGAACAGGCCGCGGATGCCGCCGGCGAACACCAGGCGCGGCGGGCTCAGCAGCGCGCGCCACATCGCCCAGGCGATGAACAGCAGCGTGACCTTCCAGCGCGGCTCCGGCTCGGCGTCGAACTCGAAGGGCATCCAGTGCACGCTGACGTTCGGCTCGTCGAAGCGCGTGGCCTGGTAGCGCCGGTTGCGCACCGTGTAGACCTCGACCGCATAGCCCGCCGCCGCGAAGCAGCGCGTGGCGTTGAGGATGCCGGTCTGGTGGTCCAGCGTGCCCATCGGGGCGTAGACGGCGATGCGCTTCGTCGGCACGTTCTCAGACCGCCTTGGCGACGAAGCACGCGTACCAGGTCGCGTCGGACAAGGCCTTGCCCGTCATCCACTGCTCGGCGCGCTGCAGCTCGAAGCCGGCCGCAGCCAGCAGGCCGCGCACCTCCGGGCCGAAGAGGTAGCGCATCGAATGGCACTCCTGCACCTGCTGCTCGCGGCCATCGGCGAGCGCGCGGATCTGCACGTCGAAGTGCACGTCGACCACGTCGTCCTCGAAGCGCAGCACCGGCCGCGTCTCGCGCCGCAGCGCGATGCGCTCGTCGGCCGCCTCCTTCACCACGTGGCGCGGGCGGTCGCTCAGCACCGCCGGGCCCCACCAGGCGTCGAAGACGAAGGCGCCGCCGGGATCGAGGTGCACGCGCGCGGTCATGAAGGCGTCGGCCAGGTCCTCGTTCGTCGTCTGGTACGAGATCACGTGGAACAGCGAGGCCACCGCGTCGAAGCGGCGGCCGGCGCGGTGACTGCGCACGTCGCCGCGTTCGAAGCAAAGGCGCGGCGCCAGCGCCGGCTCGGCCGCGCGGCGTGCCTGCGCCCGCGCGACCATCGGCGCGCTCAGATCGATGCCGCTCACATCGAAGCCCAGCTTCGCGAACTCGACCGCGTGGCCGCCGGTGCCGCAGCCCAGCTCCAGCAGCGAAGCCGCCTGCGGCGCCACGCTCCGCAGCAGCGCGGCCACGTAGCCGGCCTCGGCCGCGTAGTCCTTGTCGCGGTACAGCAGGTCGTAGTAGGCCGCGTAGAGGTCGAACACGGCAGTCATGAGGCGAGCAGCTCCTTGACCTTCGCCGCCACGGTGTCGATCTGCACCTCGGTCAGCGCCAGGCCGCTGGGCAGGTAGAAGCCGCGCCGCGCCAGGCGCTCGCTCACCGGCAGCGAAAGGCCTTCGTAGAGGCCCATCTTGCGCAGTACCGGCTGCTCGTGCATCGGCCAGAAGAAAGGCCGCGTGCCCACGCCCATCGCGCCCAGCCGGCGCATCGCCTCGGCGGCGTCGAAGGGCACGTCGTCGTCGAGCACCAGGCCGTAGACCCAGTAGATGCTCTCCGCATCCGCCGTGCGTTCCAGCGGCAGCTGGATGCCCTTCGTGCCGGCCAGCAGCTTCGTGTAGCGCGCGCCCATCGCACGCTTGCGCTGCACGAACAGGTCCAGGCGTTCCAGCTGCGCCACGCCCAGCGCGGCCTGCAGGTTCGTCATCCGCAGGTTCCAGCCCCACTCCTCGTGCACGAAGCGCCGCGGCGGCGCGAAGAAGAGGTTGCGCAGGCTGCGGCAGCGCTCAGCCAGCGCCTCGTCGTCGGTGACGAGCATGCCGCCTTCGCCGGTGGTGATGTGCTTGTTCGGGTAGAAGCTGAAGGTGCTGATGTCGCCGAAGCTGCCGCAGGGGCGGCCGCGCCAGGTCTGGCCGTGCATCTCGGCCGCGTCCTCGATGATCTTCAGGCCGTGGCGCTGCGCGATGGCCTCGATCTCGCCCATCTCGCAGGGCAGGCCGTAGAGGTGCACGACCATGATCGCGCGCGTCCTCGGCGTGATGGCCGCCTCCACCTGCGCCGGCACCATGTTCCAGGTGAGCGGGTCGGCGTCCACCACCACCGGCGTCGCGCCGGCGCGCACCACCGCGGCGGCGCAGGAGATGATCGTGAGGCTCGGCAGGATGACCTCGTCGCCGGGGCCGATCTTCAGGGCCGCCACCGCGGCGTCCAGCGCCACCGAGCCGTTGCTCACCGCCACCGCATGCTTGCGCCCCACGCGCGCCGCGAACTCGCGCTCGAAGCGCGTGACGAAGGGGCCTTCGGAGGAGATCCAGCCGGTGTCGATGCACTCGGCGAGGTACTTCTTCTCGTTGCCGTCCAGCAGCGGCTCGTTGACCGGGATCACTGCGTGCCCCCGCGCAGCTTGATCGCGCCCGGCGCCACCGGCGTGAAGCGCGTCTTGTCCTGCTCGCCGACGTAGGGGCCCTGCTTGACCTCGATCATCTCGGTGGGCTCCAGCATCTCGAAGCCGTGGCCGCCGAAGGCCAGCAGGATCACGTCGCCGGCTTCCAGCACGGTGCTCTCGAAGTACTGCTGGTCGTCGCTGTAGAAGTCCACGCGCACGCGGCCGCTCTTGACGAACAGCACCTCCTTCGTGAAGCGCACTTCGCGCGCCACCGGGTTGTGCACGTGGGGCGGGATCACGTAGCCGGCCGGGCGGTTCATGTAGCCCAGCTGCTGCGAGTAGTCGTTCGCGGTCAGGAACTCGATGCCCTCGCGGTGGAAGTTGCGCCGCAGGATGAGCGCCAGCTCGTCGCCGGCCGGGCTCTGGATTCTCTCGATCATGCGGGCTCCTTGGCCAGCGTCAGGATGAAGTGCAGGTAGATGCCACGGCCTGCCGCCTGCGGGTTGCGCAGCACGTGCAGCGCCGGCTTCAGGCCCGCGGCCAGCGCCGGCTGCCACACGCGCGAGCGCAGCGTCGCCGGGCTGTATTTTCGCGAGGCGCGGACGTCCCAGGCGTCGTGGCGCACGTAGCGGGTCGCGTCGGCGTCGCCGCCGGGGCGGCCGTAGTGCTCCGGGCTCTGGTAGTAGCAGGCGTGCGTGTGCAGGTACAGCGGCGAGATGACCACCTTGCCGCCGGGCTTCAGCACGCGCGCAAGCTCGGGCAGCAGCCGCCGGTCGGCATCGCCGGCGAACATCTCGAAGGCGCATTGCAGGCTCGCGCTGCCGATGCTGCCGGCATCGAAGGGGCTCGCGGTCGCGTCGCCCTTCAGCACGTAGGGCAGCGAGGCCAGCGAAGGATGCGGCGCGAGGTCGATCGCGAAGGCCTGCAGGCCCTGCCCGCGCAGCAGCCGCGGCCAGGGACTGGAGGCGCCGGCGATGTCGACGTAGGGCCAGCGCTGCGGCGAGACCGCCAGGCCCAGCAGGTCCCAGGCGACGAAGTGCTCGAGCAGCTTCTCGTCGAAGACGCCGCCCTCGGGGCCGCCGTGGTAGTCGGCCGGGAAGGCGATGCGGCGGCGGAAGGCGGCGAAGGCCTCGGCGTCGACGAGGTAGTCGGCGCAGGGCATGCCGAGCGAGGCAAGCTCGTCTTCGATCGTCGCGAGTTCCCCGGCATCGGGCGAACGGTAGGCCGGTGCCTGCGCGGTGCGCCACTGGTGCAGCGGCCGCGCGGCGCGGCGCCACAGCGCCATCGCGAACTCGGCCGGGTTCTTCTGCAGCGCCCGTTGCAGCATCGAGCTCACGACAGGTAATCCTCCCGCAGCACCCATTGCAGCAGCGCCGGATCGCGCGCCACCTCGGCGTGGTGGAAGGCCAGGCCACGCGCGTGCGCGGCGCGGGTGCGGGCCAGCACCTCGCGCCACTCGGCGGTGGCGGCGTCGGCCGGGGCGCCGGCGGTCTGGCGGCGTTCGCGCAGCGGGCCGGCCCAGCGGCGCGCGAAGGCGCGCGCACGCTCGCGCCAGGGCAGCGACAGGCCGCGCGCGGCGCGGATGCGCGTGTACGAATCGGACACGCCCTGCGCGAAGGCGCGCTCCTCGAAGTAGGCCGGCGTCATGCGTTTCGCGGTGACGGCATGGTGCACGCTGGCGGCGCCGTCGAACAGCGTCTTCCAGCCGCGCGCGCGAATCACCGCGGCAACATGGCTCTCGCCGTCGCCGCGCCAGCGCAGGCGCTCGGCCGGCACGCCGTCGGGGTGGAAGCCGCGCGCGGCTTCCAGCGCCGCGCGGCGCACGTTGAAGTTGCAGCCCCAGACGCAGGCCGGGTCGATCGCCGCGCGGCCCGGGCCGAAGTCGAGCACGCTGAGGTAACCCAGCGCGCGGCCCGCGCCGGCGCCGGCGTCCACCGGCCGCTGCCACCAGCGCGCCAGCCAGGCCGGCGGCTCGTGCTCGAAGGCGGGGAAGTTGTTGCCGCCGACCAGCGCGGCGGCCGCATCGCCGTCGAAGCAGGCGACCACCGCCTCGACCCAGCCCGGCAGCGCCTCGATGTCGTCGTCGGCGAACATCAGCACGTCGCTCGCCGCCGCGCGCCAGCCCGCGTGGCGGCCCACGTGCAGGCCCGGCTCCGCCTCGTGCAGCAGCCGCAGGTTCAGCGTGGTCTCGAACGAACGCGCCACCGCGGCCGTGTCGTCGCTGGAGCCGTTGTCGACGACGATCACCTCGAAGGCCTCGGCCGGCAGCGTCTGCGCCACGAGCGACTGCAGGCAGCGGCGCAGCAGCGGCGCGCGGTTGCGCGTCGGCACGATCACGCTGGCCTGCGGCCTGGCACTCACGCGAGCCGGCCCCACCACAGGTTCGGCTGGCCGCCTTCGGCCGCCACGCGCGGGCGCACCTGCTCGGCCACCACCTGCTGCACGCCCTCGGCCCAGCCGATGTCGTGGAACGCGAGCACGCCGCCGGGCGCCATCGCCGGCGCGAAGATCTGCCAGTCGGCCAGCACGCCGTCGTAGGAGTGGTCGCCGTCGACGAAGAGCAGGTCGATCGGGCCGATGCGCGGCAGCAGCTCCGCCGCGACCTCGGTGCTGCGGCCGCGCACCGGCACGATCCACTCGGCCAGCGGCGCGGTGTTGGCGCGGAACGCCGCCATGTGGTCCTTCGGCCCCTCGCTCATGCCCTCGTTGCCCCAGGTGTCGATGCAGTGCACGCGCGCCGCGGTGTTGCCCGCGGCCTTCAGCCCCGCGGCCAGCGCCAGCGCCGAGGCGCCGAGGTAGGAGCCGATCTCCACCACCGTGCGCAGACCCGGCCGCTGCGCCAGGAGGAACAGCTCGGCGCGCTCCAGCCCGGTGAGGTGCGAGGGCACGGCGAAGCTGGCCGCGAGCTGCGGATGGCGCAGGCGCGCGTAGGTGTCGCCCAGTCTCTTGCGGATCGCGAACAAGCTTCAGACCTCCAGAGGCGCCGGCGCACTGGCCGGCGGCACCGGCGCCGCGCGGCGCCAGCGTTCGATGAGGCGGGCGACGAGCGTGCGCTCGCTCCACCACAACAGCACGGTGAAGAGCGCGACGAGCCCCGCCTGCGCCACCGCCGGCAGCGCCGGCAGCAGCGCCGCGGTGGCCAGCGCCGCACCCAGCGCCGCCAGCGGCCGGGCCCAGCCGGCCAGCGGCACCGCGAGCACACGCGCCATCACGAGCACGTGCACGGCCACGCCCAGCAGCGCCAGCGCCAGCCGCGCCCCGAGGAAGGCCTCCAGGCCCTGCGCGACGCTCAGCACGTAGACCACGGCGTACACGGCCAGCAGCGGCCCCATCACCGCCACCTCGGCCAGCGGGCGGCCCACGGCGCGGTACAGCTCGCCGTTGAAGGACACCAGCCACGAAGCGCCCTGCGTGAGCGCCAAGAGGCCGATCACCGGGCCCGCCTCGACCCAGCGCGCGCCCAGCACGCCGCCGGCCAGCAAGCCGCGCGAGGCCACCAGCAGCAGCGCCACCGGCAGCGCCACCAGCGCGGCGGCGCGCACCACCGTCAGCAGCGTCTCCCGCAGCAGCGGCAGCTCGTGCTGCGCACGGGAGAACAGGCTGTACAGCACCGGCAGCAGCGGCGTGAAGAGCACGCCGAAGGACAGCGTGACGAGCGTGCTGCCGGTGCGGTACAGGCCCATCTCGTGCGCGCCCAGCCAGCGGCCGACCACCACCGCATCGAGCCAGCCGTAGCCCCAGCCCAGCACGCCCGCGAGCAGCGCCCAGCGGCCGAATCCGAGCAGCTCGCGCGCCAGGCGGCCGTCGAAGGCGCCGCGCGGCCGCCAGCCGCCCAGCCACCACAGCAGCAGCAGCTGCGCCACCTGCCCGGCCAGCGTGCCCGCCACCAGCGCCCAGTGGCCGAAGCCGGCGAGCGCGAGCGGGATCGACGCCGCCGCCGGCAGCGCCGCCGCGGCCAGCCGCACCCAGAACAGCACGCGGAAGCGGAACTCGCGCTGCAGCAGCGCGGTGGGCACCGCGGCCAGCGCCGACAGCAGCATCATCGGCGCGAGCGCCTGCAGCACGGGCGTGATGCGCGTGTCGCCGAAGAAGGCCGCCACCGCCGGCGCGAGCAGCGCCACCAGCAGCGTCAGCACCAGGCCCAGCGCGGCGTTGAGCCTGAAGGCCGTGCTCGCCGCGGCCTGCAGGTCGTCGCCGGCGCGCTGCACCAGCGCCTTGCCCAGGCCGCCGTCGACCAGCACCTGCGCGAAGCTCACCAGCACGGTGGCGGCGGCCACGACGCCGAAGTCCGCCGGCACCAGGATGCGCGCCAGCACGATGAAGGCCAGCGGCCCGAGCACGCGCGCGCCGAGTTCGCCCAGCACCGACCAGCTGAGCGCGCTGACGCTCTGGCGCAGCCGCGACATCGCCCCGGCCCCTTCTCAGCCCGCCAGCCGGCGCTTGAGCGCCCGCGCCAGGCTCGGCAGCAGCCCGCGCAGGTGCTCGCCGAAGCCGATCGCGCCAGCGCGCGAGCGTTCATACAGCCAGGGATGCACGCAGTCCATGAAGGCCAGATCCGGCAGCGCGGGCGCGCCCGCGGCGGCCAGCGTGGCGGCCAGCGGATGGCCGGCCTTCACGAAGAGGAAGACGTTGGCGCGGTGCCAGGGCTGCACGCGCTCGTCGGCCCAGAAGTGCGGGCGGAAGAGGTCGTGCGCGGCGTAGCCTTGTGCGGCGAAGAGGCGGCCCCAGTGGCTGTGGTAGCGCTCGTGGATGTGGTTCACGCCGCCCTGGCCGGTGAAGGCGGCGGAGAACAGCACCACGTCGGCGGCCGCGGTGAGCGAACGCAGCACGGCCTCGCCGGCAGCCGGCGAAAGATGCTCGACGACCTCGATCGACATCGCCAGCTCGAAGCGCCGGCCGGCCTCCAGCGGCGCCTCCAGGTTCGCGGCGCGGAAGGGAATGGCCGCGTCCAGCATCAGCTCCTGGCGGTTCCAGGGGCCGTCGACGCCCAGCAGGTCGGCCACGCCGAGTTCACGCCAGGCCGCAAGCCAGGTGCCGCGGCCGCAGCCGATGTCCAGCACGGAGGCCGGTTTCCACCGCGAGGCCAGGTGCGCCAGCAGCGCGCGGGCGGAACCCAGGCTGCCGGCGATCTGCTCGTCGTAGAAGGCTTGGTCGTAGGGGCGGGGGGCGGGCACGGGCGGGGCGGCGGTTTGAGAAGGCGCCGGCGGTGCGCGGGGCGCGCATTTTCCCAGGAATCCGGGCCGGCCCCGGCGGGCGGGCGCCTAAAATCCCCGGCCGCCATCGCCGCCTGGAGCCCTTCCTGCAGCGCCCGGCGCCCCGATCGAAGCCCCATGTCCGACGACCAAGACAACCAACTCATCGCCGAACGCCGCGCCAAGCTGCAGGCGCTGCGCGAGGAATGCGCCCGCACCGGCCGCGCGCCCTTCCCCAACGACTTCAAGCCGAAGCAGCACGCCGCCGACCTGCACCACAAGCACGGCCAGGTGCCCAACGAGGAGCTGGAGCCGCGTGCCGTGGCCGTGAGCGTGGCCGGGCGGATGATGCTCAAGCGCGTGATGGGCAAGGCCTGCTTCGCGACGCTGCAGGACGGCACCGGCCGCATCCAGCTGTACATCACGCAGGACGCCGTGGGCGCCGAGGCGCTGGACGCCTTCAAGCGCTGGGACCTGGGCGACATCCTGGGCTGCGAGGGCACGCTCTTCCGCACCAAGTCCGGTGAACTCTCGGTGCGCGCCAGCAACGTGCGCCTTCTGACCAAGAGCCTGCGCCCGCTGCCGGACAAGTTCCACGGCATGGCCGACCAGGAGCAGAAGTACCGCCAGCGCTACGTCGACCTCATCACCGACGATGCCGCGCGCGCCCGCTTCGTCGCGCGCAGCAAGGCCGTGAGCTCGATCCGCAGCTTCATGGTCGAGCACAGCTTCCTCGAGGTGGAGACGCCGATGCTCCATCCGATCCCGGGCGGCGCCAACGCCAAGCCCTTCGTCACCCACCACAACGCGCTGGACCAGGAGATGTTCCTGCGCATCGCGCCCGAGCTGTACCTCAAGCGCCTGGTGGTGGGCGGCTTCGAGCGCGTGTTCGAGATCAACCGGAACTTCCGCAACGAGGGCTTGAGCGTCAGGCACAACCCCGAGTTCACGATGATGGAGTTCTACGCGGCCTACTGGACGCACCACGACCTGATGGACTACACCGAGGCCGTGCTGCGCCACGCCGCGCGCGCCGCCACCGGCTCGGCCACGCTGAGCTACGCCGGGCGCGAGGTGGACCTCGCCCAGCCCTTCACGCGCCTCACGGTGCGCCAGGCGCTGGTGGCGCATGCCGGCGTCAGCGAGGCCGAGGCGGGTGATGCCGGCCTGCTGCACGCGAAGCTCAAGTCGCTGGGCGAGGAGCCGCCGGCGCACTGGACGCTGGCCGAGCTGCAGTTCGGCCTGTTCGAGGCGGCGGTGGAGCACCAGCTCTGGCAGCCGACCTTCATCGTCGACTACCCGGTCGAGGTGAGCCCGCTGGCGCGCGCCTCCGACGCCGACCCCTCGGTCACCGAGCGCTTCGAGCTCTTCATCACCGGGCGCGAGGTCGCCAACGGCTTCTCCGAGCTGAACGACGCCGAGGACCAGGCGCGCCGCTTCCAGGCCCAGGCCGCGAACAAGGAAGCCGGCGACGAGGAGGCGATGTACTACGACGCCGACTTCATCCGCGCGCTGGAGTACGGCATGCCGCCCACCGGCGGCTGCGGCATCGGCATCGACCGCCTGGTGATGCTGCTGACCGACAGCCCAAGCATCCGCGACGTGATCCTGTTCCCGGCGCTGCGCCGGGAGGGCCGAGAGGTATAACCCAGAAAATGAACGGCATCCCGCGCCTCCCCACGCTGCTCCAGGTGGAGGACTCGGTGCGGCGCGAGCTGGCCGCTTGCGTGCGCGACAAGGGCCACCCCTGGCGCGTGTGCGTGCTGGGCACCACCGACGGCGAATGCGGCGATGCGCGCTCGGTGGTGCTGCGCGAATGGGACGAGGCCTCGCGCACGCTGGTGATCTTCACCGACGCACGCAGCCCCAAGGTGCAGCAGATCGAGGCCCATCCGCGCGGCACGCTGGTGCTGTGGTCCGAGAAGCTCGGCTGGCAGCTGCGCCTGGAGGTGCGGCTGGCCATCGAGACCGCCGGCCTGCGCGTCTCGTCGCGCTGGGCGCGGCTGAAGATGAGCCCGGGCGCGCAGGACTACCTCTCGCCGCTGCCGCCCGGCAGCCCGCTGGTCAACGCCGTGCGCACGCGCGAGAGCCGGGGCCACTTCGCGGTGCTGACGGCCGAGGTGCAGGCCATCGACTGGCTCGAGCTGCACCCCGAGGGCCACCGCCGCGCGCGCTTCGATGCCGAAGGCGCGCGCTGGCTGGCGCCCTGAGCCGGCGCGGCGGCCTTACTTCTTCGCCGCCACCGGCACCTGCTCGCCGGCCAGCTGGCGCGGCGCCTCGGTGCGCCAGCCGTGGCGGGCAAGCCAGAACGAGCCGCTGTCCTCGGCGGCCGCGGCGGTCGCGAAATCGGTCTCGCGCGCCGTGGCACGCAGCTGGTTGAACTTCACCATGGCCCGGGGCGTCTCGGCCTTCGGCACGAAGGCCAGCGGGTCGTAGCCGGCGGGGCCGTTCGCCTGGGCGGCGGCAGCGGCGAAGGTGAAAGTGACGAGGGCGATGAGCTTGGCGTTCTTCGACATGATCTTGCGTTCCTGCAAAGGCATCCGACGGTGGTTCTGGGTGGGCTCGTCGGCGGATGCGTGACCGGCGTTGTCCATGGCCGTCACTGTAGGAACGCGCGCGCTGCAGAAAAAGCAGCGCGGCGACAACGCGGTATTCCGGTTTCAGGAATGCCGGAAGCTCGGCTTGCGCTTGTTGACGAAGGCGTCCATGCCTTCCTTCTGGTCGGCGGTGGCGAACATCGCGTGGAACATGCGGCGCTCGTAGCTCATGCCGTCGGCCAGGCCGCTCTCGAAGGCGCGGTTGACGCATTCCTTGGCCGCCATCACGCTGGGCAGGCTCATCGTGCAGATCAGCTCGGCGATGGCCATCACTTCGGCGTGCAGCTTGTCGGCCGGGACCACGCGCGAGACCAGGCCCGAACGCTCGGCCTCGGCGGCGTCCATCATGCGGCCGGTGAGCACGAGGTCCATCGCCTTGCTCTTGCCGATGGCCCGCGGCAGGCGCTGCGTGCCGCCGGCGCCGGGGATGATGCCCAGCTTGATCTCGGGCTGGCCGAACCTGGCGTTGTCGGCCGCGACGATGAAGTCGCACATCATCGCCAGCTCGCAGCCGCCGCCCAGGGCGAAGCCCGAGACGGCGGCGATCACCGGCTTGCGCACGCGGCGGATGGCCTCCCAGTTGCGCGTGATGAAGTCGCCGCCGTAGGCCTCGGCGAAGGTCAGCGTGGCCATCGCGCCGATGTCGGCGCCGGCGGCGAAGGCCTTCTCGCTGCCGGTGATCACCATGCAGCCCACCGCCGGGTCCTTGTCCCAGGCCAGCAGCGCCTCGCCCAGCTGCTCCATCAGCGCATCGTTCAGCGCATTGAGCTGCTTGGGCCGGTTCAGCGTGGCGACGCCGACGCGGCGTTCGCCGTCGCCGCGCAGTTCGGTGAGGATGAGGGCTTCGGTCATGTCGGTCTCCTTGTCGCGGGCACTATACGGCGCTAGCGGCCGGGCTCGGCCTGCTGCGGCAGGCGCTCGATCTGCATGTCGACAAAGGTCTCGGCGTCCTGGCGCACGACGATGCGCACCGGCAGGTACTGCAGCGAAGGCGCGATCCACACCTCGGCCACGTAGTCCGAGCCCGGCCGCGCGTCGCGCCGCGGCTTCACGTGCAGCGCCTCCACCGGCCCGGCGCGGGTCTCGATGCGGTCGATGGCCACCACGTCGTAGGTCCACGGCTCGATGCGCCGCGGCAGCGCCAGCATCAGCTCGATGCTGCGGCCCGGCGCCAGCAGCTCGGGGTGCATCGTGAACAGCCAGGTCATGTGCACGAACTGGCTCACCGAGTCCTGCACGCCGGGCGGCCGCGCCAGTTCCTGGCCCGAGGGCAGGCGCACGCGGGTGGGCTCGAAGACGATCGCGGCGCGGCGCGGGTCGCGCAGCACGGCCTTGCTCTCCAGCTCGTAGCGGCGCGGGCTCAGGCCCTCGGCGGTGATCTCGCCTTCGCTGGTGTCGCGGCGCGTGAAGAGGGGCGCGAAGGGCGGGCCGACGCTCGCTTCCATGAAGACCTGGTAGCGGTTGCCGCTGCGCAGCCATTCGACGCGCGCATAACCGTCGATCGGCCCGCGCGCGTTGCCGGTGAGGCGGTAGTCGATGCGGGTGGACGGTGGCCAGGCGAAGGCGGGCGACGCGGCCGATGCGGCCGAGGCCGGCGGTTCGGGCGCCGAGGCCGCAGGCTCCGGCAGCGGCGGCGCCAGCTCGGGCGGCGCCGGCAGCGGGTCGGGTGGCGCGGCGGCCAGCAGCGGCTCCGCGGGCTCGGCCGGCGGCGGGGGCGCTGGCTCGGGGGGCTCGGCTGCCGAGGCCGGCCGCGCCGGCGCGGCCGCCACGCGCCGGGGCCTGGGCGCAGCCGCGCGCGGCGCCACAGCCGGCGGCGCGGTGGGCGCCAGCTCGCGCACGAAGCTGACCTCGAAGCGCCGCAGTTGCGCGGCTGCTGCGCCCTCGCCCAGGCGCGGCGGCGCGACCTCGTCGACGACCCACAGGTGCACCGCCAGCACGCCCGCGCCCAGCGCCAGCAGCGGCAGCGGCCGGCCGCGCAGCGGATTCACGACACGATCATCAGGCGCCGGCGGCGGCGATGAAGCAGCTGAGCGAGGCCACCGCGCTGAGCCTGAAGCGCAGCGTGAGCCAGTGCGCCGCGCCCTGCGCCGGGTACAGGCGCCGATCGACGCCGTAGCAGGCGGCGATCAGCAGGCCCAGGATCACGAGCCCGGCGCCCGGCGGCATGATCACCGCCGGCCAGGCCAGCAGCGAGGGCACCACGCCCCAGCCCAGCCAGGCGGTGGGCGGCTCGGTATGGCGGAAGGCCAGGCCCCAGTGGATGCCGCCGAGGAAGCTGGCGATCAGCGCCGCGTAGGCCGCCAGGCCGAAGGCGACTTCCATGCGCACGTCGGCATGCACCAGCCAGACCAGCAGCGCGCCGGCGACGAAGGGCACGAGCCCGGCGTAACCCAGGCGGCGGGCGGAGATCGGCAGGGCCGGGGCTGGCGGCAGGACGGCGGCGGAGGGCATGGTGCCCCGATTGTCCCCAATCGCCGGCCGCCCCGCGTGGGGTGGTGCGACTACTTGACCGTGGCGCCGGGTGCGACGGCGCCGGCACCCGGCGCGGCGCCGCCGGCACCCCGCGTGGCGGCCGCGACGAGCAGCTTCTCGACCATGTCGCCGGAGATCGCACCCGGCTTGCGCGTGCCGTCGGTGAAGAACACCGCCGGCGTGCCGTTGATGCGCTGGCGCTGCGCGAAGGCCAGGTTGCGCTCGATCGGCGTGCTGTCGCAGCGCATGGTCTTGGCCGGCGTCACGCCGTCGAGCATCCAGGCGCGCCAGGCGGCGCCCTGCTCCTTCGAGCACCAGATGTCGCGCGCCTTGGCGGTGGAATCCTTGCCGAGGATGGGGATCAGGAACGTGTAGATCGTCACGTCCTTGATCGCCGAGAGGTCGCGCTCGAAGCGCTTGCAGTAGCCGCAGTTCGGGTCGACGAAGACGGCCATCTTGCGCGCGCCGGTGCCCTGCTTGATGGCGAAGGCGTCGGCCAGCGGCAGCTTGTCGAAGTCCACCGCCAGCAGCTTCTCGATGCGCTGCTCGGTCAGGTCGACGCGGGTGCGGGTGTCGACCATCGAGCCGTTGACGAGCACGAACTCGCCCTTGTCGTCGCTGTACAGGATCTCGGTGCCGCCGTAGCGCACCTCGTACAGGCCCGCCATCGGCGTGCGCGTGACCTCGTCGATCTTGGGCAGGTTGGGCAGCCGCTCGGCGAGGGCCTTGCGGATCGCGGCTTCGTCGGCATGGGCGGCGCCGGCGGCCAGCGCGAGCCCGGCGGCGAGCGCGGCTGCAGTGGCTGCGGAAGTGAGGCGGAAGGCGATGTTCATGGCGGGGTGTACGGTGCGGGAAAACGGGTTCATCCGATCGCGCTGCCGGCGAGCAGGCGCTTGAGCGGGGCGACGCGGTCAACGAGAGTCAGGCCGCGGTTGCGAAGTTCCTTCATGGCCGGCGACGGGCTGGCAAAAAGGTGCAGAAGTCCGTCGGTGACGCGCGCCATCGCCTGCACCGGGCCGGCGCGGCGGCGCGCGTAACGCGCCAGCAGCCGGGCGTCGCCCAGGCTGCGCCAGTCTTCGCGGTCGGCCAGCACCTCGGCCAGCACGGCCACGTCGCCCAGGCCCAGGTTCAGGCCCTGGCCCGCGAGCGGGTGCACCACGTGCGCGGCATCGCCCACCAGCACCCAGCCCGGGCCGTGCACGGCCTCGGCGTGGGCCAGCGCCAGCGGCCAGGCGGCGCGTTCGCCGGTGAGCACGAGTTCGCCCGCGGCGCCGGCGGTGGCGTCGTGCAGCTGGGCGACGAAGTCGGCCTCGGGCAGCGCCATCAGCTCGTCGGCGCGGGCATCGGGCACCGACCACACCAGCGCCAGGCCATGGCCCGGCTCGGGGCGGTCCAGCGGCAGCAGCGCGAGCACGTCCGGGCTGCGGAACCACTGCCGCGCCAGCCCGCCGTGCGGCAGCGAGGACTTCAGCCGCGCCGCCACCGCGCGCTGGCCGTAGCCGTGGCGCGGCATGCGGATGCCGAAGGCCTCGCGCGTGGCCGAATGCTTGCCTTCGGCCAGCACCTGCAGCGGCGCGGCGACTTCCTTCGCGACCACCTGCACGTGCGGCGCGAAACGCACCGCGGCGCGCAGCGCCCGCTCGAGTTCGGCCGCGTCGACGATCCAGGCCAGCTCCGGCAGCGCCTGCTGCCAGGCCGAGAAGCGCAGCGCCGAGCCCGGCGCGTCGCCTTCGACCTGCATCTCCTGCACCGCCGTGCGCGCGTCGGCCGGGATCGCGTCCCAGACCTTCAGCGACGTGAGCAGGCGCACCGACTCGGCATTCAGCGCGTAGGCGCGGATGTCGGGCGAAGCCGGCTCGTCGAGCGTTCCCAGCAGGGCCACGGCCAGCCCCTGGCGCGAAAGCGCGAGCGCCGTCGCCAGGCCCACGGCACCGGCGCCGCGCACGAGGATGTCGGCCTGCGTCATGGGCGCGGATTGTAGGGAGCGGGGTGCCGGCACAATCCCCCCGTTCTGAGAGTCCCTGCCCATCCCTGCCCTGGAGCAAGCCGTTTTGAGTGACGAAGTTGTCGCCTGCACGCTGTCTGGCCTGGCGCTGCACCCGATCAAATCCTGCGGCCGCATCGAGGTGAGCGAGGCGCTGCTGATCGAGACCGGCCTGGAATTCGACCGCGCCTGGATGGTGGTGGACGAGCGCGGCGAGATGCTCACGCAGCGCGAATGGCCGCGCATGGCGCTGATCCAGCCCACGCTGCGCCTGAGCGACCTGCGCCTGCGCGCGCCCGGCATGCTGGCGCTGCACCTGAACCTGGACGCGGTGGAAGAGCCCACGCGCGTGAAGGTCTGGAAGGACGAGGTCAAGGCCTACGACATGGGCGACCTGGCCGCGCAGTGGTTCACCGACTTCCTCGCCCCGGCCGGCAGCGGCAGCCCCGGCCGACGCTTCCGCCTGGCGCGCTTCGACCCCGACCAGAAGCGCCTGTCCAGCCGCGAATGGACCGGCGAGATCGAGGCCGAGAACGCCTTCGGCGATGGCTACCCGCTGCTGGTGGCCAACGCCGCCTCGCTGGCGGACCTCAACGCACGCCTGGCCGCCCGCGGTGCGCCGCCGGTGGCGATGGACCGCTTCCGCCCGAACCTCGTGCTGGACGGCCTTTCGGCCTGGGACGAGGACTCGCTGCACGAGATCAGCTTCGACACCGACGAAGGCCCCGTCGTGCTGCGCCTGGTGAAGCCCTGCACGCGCTGCACGATCCCGAACGTCGACCCGGCGACGGCCGAACTGGGCACCGAGCCCGGCGACACGCTGGCGGGTTTCCGTGCCGATCCGCGCGTGAAGGGCGGCATCACCTTCGCGATGAACGCGGTGATCATCGAGGGCATCGAGCGCATGCTGCGCGTGGGCATGAGCGGCCGCGCCAGCTGGCGCTTCGACTGAAGCGGCCGCCTACGGGCGCTTGTCGGGCAGCGGGATGAACTCGGTCTCGCCCGGCACCGGTGGAAAGCGGCCGGCGGCCCAGTCGTCCGCGGCCTTCAGCAGGCGCTCGCGGCTGGAGGAGACGAAGTTCCACCAGATGAATCGGTGGCCGAGCGGCGCGCCGCCGATCAGCACCACGCGCGCAGCGCCTTCGGCCGAGAGCATCGGCTCCTCGCCCGGCGCGAGCACCACGAGGCGACCGGGCGGCAGCGGCTCGCCGTCGAGCTGCGCCAAGCCTTCGACGACGTAGAGCGCGCGCTCCTCGGCCATCGGCAGCGGAAAGGCATCGCCGGCGGACAGCGCGATGTCCAGGTACAGCGTCTCCGAGCGCACCACCACCGGCGACCTTGCGCCGAAGGCCGAGCCCACGAGCACGCGCAGCCGCGCGCCGCCCACTTCCAGCTCGGGAATCGCATCGGCCGGCACATGCTGGAAGTCAGCCTGCATCTCCTCGTCGGCCGCCGGCAGCGCGCACCACAGCTGCAGGCCGTGGCTGCGGCGCGTGCTGCCGCGCAGGTCGTCCGGCGTGCGCTCGGAATGCACGATGCCGCGGCCGGCCGTCATCCAGTTCACCGCGCCGGGCTCGATGCGCTGCACCGCGCCGGTGGAGTCGCGGTGCTGCATCGCGCCTTCGAAGAGGTAGGTCACCGTCGCCAGGCCGATGTGCGGGTGCGGGCGCACGTCGTGGTTGTCGGCCGGCGTGGCGGTGACGGGCCCGAAGTGGTCGAAGAACAGGAAGGGCCCGACCGCCTGGCGCGCCGACGCCGGCAGCAGCCGGCGCACGGTGAAGCCGCCGCCGAGGTCCTTCGCGTGGGGTTCGAGCTGCTGGCGTGCGGTGCTGGCGGTGTCCATGCGCGGGCAGTGTAGGAAAATCGTCGGTTCTGTCCGGAGCGGAATACCCCTGTCATGAGCCTCAAGTGCGGCATCGTCGGCCTGCCCAACGTCGGCAAGTCCACGCTCTTCAATGCGTTGACCAAGGCCGGCATCGCGGCCGAGAACTACCCCTTCTGCACGATCGAGCCCAACGTGGGCATCGTCGAGCTGCCCGACCCGCGGCTGACGAAGCTGGCCGAGATCGTGCAACCCGAGCGCGTCGTGCCGGCGATCGTCGAGTTCGTCGACATCGCGGGCCTGGTGGCCGGCGCGAGCAAGGGCGAAGGCCTGGGCAACCAGTTCCTGAGCCACATCCGCGAGACCGACGCCATCGTCAACGTCGTGCGCTGCTTCGACGACGAGAACGTGATCCACGTGGCCGGCAAGGTCGACCCGATCGCCGACATCGAGGTCATCCAGACCGAGCTGTGCCTGGCCGACCTCTCGACGGTGGAGAAAAGCCTCCTGCGCTACACGAAGCAGGCCCGCGCCGGCGGCGACAAGGAGGCGCAGCGCCTGGTGGACGTGCTGAACAAGTGCCAGGCCGCGCTCGACCAGGCGAAGCCGGTGCGCAGCATCGCCTTCAGCAAGGAGGAGCAGGCGGTGCTGAAGCCGCTGTGCCTGATCACCGCCAAGCCGGCGATGTTCGTCGGCAACGTCAGCGAGACCGGCTTCCACGACAACCCTTACCTCGAGCGCCTGGAGGCCTACGCCGCGAGCCAGGGCGCGCCGGTGGTGGCCATCTGCGCGAAGACCGAGGCGGATCTTGCCGACATGTCCGACGAGGACAAGGCCCTGTTCCTGCACGAGATGGGGCAGGAAGAGCCCGGCCTGAACCGGCTGATCCGCGCCGCGTTCAAGCTGCTCGGGCTGCAGACCTACTTCACCGCCGGCGTGAAGGAGGTGCGGGCCTGGACGATCCACGTCGGCGACACCGCGCCGCAGGCCGCCGGCGTGATCCACACCGACTTCGAGCGCGGCTTCATCCGCGCGCAGACGATCGCCTACGAGGACTTCGTCGCCTTCAAGGGCGAGCAGGGCGCCAAGGACCACGGGAAGATGCGGGCCGAGGGCAAGGAGTACGTCGTCAGGGATGGCGACGTGATGAACTTCCTGTTCAACGTCTGAGTCCGCGCAACGCGCGGCCATCCGTTCGGCCGGGCAGACGGATTGTCTAGCGCGGTGCCGGCGGCGTAGAGTCGCCGGCATGCCCGCCGTCGCCCCCGAGTCGAGCGCTTCCTGGCGAACCGGGCCGCTGCCCGCGTCCGTCCTGACGGCGCTGGCCTACATGCTGGTGGGCGCGGTGGCGCTCGGGCTGGCCGGGCCGCCGGGATACGCGTCGCCGCTGTACCCGCCTGCGGGCATCGCGCTGGCGGCGCTGGTGCGCTACGGCCGGGGCGCCTTGCCCGGGGTGCTGCTGGGGGCTTTCGCCGTCAACGCGGGCCTGGGCGCGCTGCGCGGGCAGTCGGGCGTGCAGCTGGTGCTGCTGCCGCTGATCATCGGCGTGGGCGCCACGCTGCAGGCCGGCGTGGGTGCCGCGCTGCTTCGGCGTTATGTGCCGCGCCCACTGGTGCTGGACGCGCCGCACGACGTGCTGCGCTTCGCGCTGCTGGGCGGCCTGCTGGCCTGCTGCATCAGCCCGAGCGTGGCCACGCCGGCGCTGTGGGCGGTGGGCGCGCTGTCGGCCGACACCTGGGCGTCGAACTGGCTCACCTGGTGGGTGGGGGACACGCTGGGCGTGCTGATCGGCGCGCCGCTGGCGCTCACCGTCATCGGCCGCCCGCACGCCGAGTGGGCACCGCGGCGGCGCACCGTGGGCGCGCCGCTGCTGGCGGCGCTGGCGGTGCTGGCCGCGGGCATGCTCGAGCTGCAGCACACCGAGCAGCGGCGCCTGCTCGTGGCCTTCGAGCGCGACGTCGACCGCCTGCAGGCCGCCGCCGAGGCGCGGCTGGCCCTGCCGCTGCACGCGCTGCAGGCGCTGCACAGCGTGTCGCGCGTGCGCGCGCCGCTGGACCGCGAGGCGCTGCAGCTGGCGGCGGGCTGGTGGCTCTCCCAGCCGCTGGCGCTGCAGGGCGTGGGCTACAGCGAGCGCGTGGCGCTGGACGCGCTGCCGGCCTTCGAGGCGCAGGCGCGTGCCACCGGCCTGTCGGGCTACCGCGTGTTCGACCGCGACGACGGCCGCGCGCGCGCCGCCGACCACGAGGTGCTCGCGCTGCGGCTGATCGAGCCGGCCGAAGGCAATGCCGGCGCTTTGGGCGTCAACGCGCTGTCGATCCCGGCGGCGCGCGCGGCGATCCTGGCCGCGCGCGACAGCGCGCAGCCCACGGCGACGGCGGGCTTCCGGCTCACGCAGTCCAGCGGCGACGAGACCGGCGTCGTCGTCTACCAGGCGCTGTACCAGGGCCCGCGGCCCGACCCGGCTCGCTGGCGCGGCGTGGTCTTCGTCACCGTGCGCACCGAGTCCGCGCTGGCCACGCTGGCCGGGCCCGACCAGGGCTACCTGCGCTGGTGCCTGGTCGACACCGACCCGAAGACGCCGCGCCCGCGCCTGGCCGGGCCCACCGGCTGCGAGAGCGAGCCGGCGCCGGCCGACGGCTCGCTGCACGCCCAGCGCACGCTCACTTTCGCCGGCCGCACGCTGGACCTGCGCATCGCCGCCCAGCCCGCGGCGATGCCCGGCCGCCCGCGCGAGACCGCCTGGCTGCTGACCACGGTGGCGCTGGGCTCCGCGGCCATGCTGGGTGCGCTGCTGCTGACCGTCACCGGCCAGCGCCGGCGCACCGAGCGCGTGGTGGAGGGCGCCACCGCCGACCTGCGGCGCGAGATCGTCGAGCGCGCCGCTGCCGAGGCCGCGCTGCGCGACAGCGAGGAGCGGCTGCGCAACATCCTGGACCACGCGCCGGTGGGCGTGATGTTCCTCGACCCGCTGGGCCGCGTGATCGAGTGCAACCGCTACCTCGCGGCGATGCTGGGCGAGATCGCGGAGAACCTGCACGGCCATGCGGTGACCGACCTCGTGCACCCCGAGGAGCGCGAGCGCATGGTGGGCATGCGCGGCGAGCTCGTGGCCGGCGCCTCGCGCACGGTGCTGGAGCCGCTGCGGCTGCGCGTGGCCGAGGGCCCCGAGACGGTGGTTCGCGCGGTGGCCAGCGCGCTGCGCGGAGCGGACGGCCGCATCGTGCGCATGGTGGGCGTGGTGCAGGACATCGGCGAGCACCTGCGCCTGGTCAGCAGCGAGCAGGCGCTGCACCGGGCCGAGGCCGCCAGCCGCGCCAAGAGCGAGTTCGTCTCGCGCATGAGCCATGAGCTGCGCACGCCGCTGAACGCGATGATCGGCTTCGCGCAGCTGCTGGGCCTGGACCGCGAGCCGACGCTGTCGGCCCACCAGCGCGACTGGACGCAGCAGATCCAGCGCGCCGGCTGGCACCTGCTGGAGATGATCAACGAGACGCTGGACCTTGCGCGCATCGAGAGCGGCGCGGTGCAGCTGAGCCTGTCGCCGGTGGCGCTGCCGACGCTGGTGGCGGCCTGCCGCGCGCTGGTCTCGGCCCCCGCGAAGCAGCGCGGCGTGCACTTCGAGGAGCACTTCGACAACGATGCCACCACGGTGGTGGCCGACGCCACGCGCCTGAAGCAGGTGATGACGAACCTGCTGTCCAACGCCGTCAAGTACAACCGCGACAGCGGCAGCGTGATGCTCACCGCACACCGCGTGCTGCAGCCGGCGGGCGACTTCGTCGAGATCGCCGTCTCCGACACCGGCCTGGGCATGACGACCGAGCAGCAGGCGCTGCTGTTCCAGCCCTACAACCGCCTGGGGCGCGAAGGCAGCGGCATCGAGGGCACGGGCATCGGCCTGGTGATCAGCCGCCGCCTGGCCGAGCTGATGGGCGGCACGCTGGAGGCCAGCAGCGCCGCCGGCCACGGCTCGATCTTCACGCTTCGCCTGCCCGCCGCCGCGGTGGTGGAGCAGCCGGTGGCGCGCTACACCGACACCTCGCCCGCGCCCTACCAGCAGCGGCTGGTGCACTACGTGGAGGACAACGAGACCAACATCGAGGTCATGCGCGGCATCTTCGCGCAGCGCGCGCAGATCCGGCTGGAGGTCTCGATGCTCGGCCTGGACGGCCTGGCCGCGATCCGCGCCACGCGCCCGGACCTCGTGCTGCTGGACATGCAGCTGCCCGACATCAGCGGCCTGGAGCTGCTGCGCCACCTGAAGGACGACGACGCGCTGGCGAGCATCCCCGTGGTGGTGGTCTCGGCCGACGCGACCTCGCTGCAGACGCAGCAGGCGCTGACCAGCGGCGCGCTGCACTACGTGACCAAGCCGCTCGATGTCGCACGCTTTCTCAAGATCGTCGACGGCATCCTGGAGAGCGCCGAAACGCGCTGGGGATAGCGCCACAATCCGCCGATGCACTTCGAGGACAACGAAACGCTGGAGCAGGCGCGGGCGCGCAACGTGCGCGATGCGCTGCGGGAAGACATCGGCCGCGGCGACTGGACTGCGATGCTGGTGCCGGCGGGCCGGCGCGCGCGGGCGCACGTGGTCGCCAAGGAGGCCGGCGTGCTGTGCGGTCGAGACTGGTTCGATGCCTGCGTGCACGCGCTGGACGCTTCGGCCACGGTGGCGTGGTCGGCCGACGAGGGTGCGGTGGTGGCGCCGGGGCAGGCCGTCTGCACGATCAAGTCCGACGCCCGCGCACTGCTGAGCGCCGAGCGGCCGGCGCTGAACTTCCTGCAGATGCTGTCTGCGGTGGCGACGGTGACGCGGCGCTACGTGGATGCCATCGCCGGCCTGTCGCCGAACCCGCGCGGCTGCGCGGTGCTGGACACGCGCAAGACGCTGCCCGGCCTGCGCCAGGCGCAGAAGTACGCGGTGCGCGTGGGCGGCGGGCAGAACCAGCGCCTGGCGCTGTGGGACGGCATCCTGATCAAGGAAAACCACATCGCCGCGGCCGGCGGCGTGGCCCAGGCGCTGCGCGCGGCCTTTGCGCTGAAGGCGGGCGTGACGGTGCAGGTCGAGGTCGAGAACCTCGATGAACTGCAGCAGGCGCTGGACGCCGGCGCCACCAGCGTGCTGATCGACGACTTCTCGCCCGAGGACATGCGCCGCGCCTGCGCGCTGAACGCCGGGCGCGCGCTGCTGGAGGTTTCCGGCGGCGTGAACCTGGAACGCATCCGCGAGATCGCGCGCACCGGCGTGGACCGCATCTCGGTGGGCAAGCTCACGAAGGACGTGACGGCGCTGGACCTGTCGTTGCGCATCGAAGGCTGAACGCACAAGGAAGTCGAGACATGGCCCGAAACCAGAACGTGCGCGCCGATGCGAACGCGCCGGCCGTCACCGCGCAGCTGGCCGAGTTCGTCGCCAGCCACCCTTCACGCGGCTGGGACGACGAGACCGAGCGCCAGGCCGTGCGCACCTTCGCCAACTGGGCCGGCTGCGCGATCGGCCCCTCCGGCGAAGAGGCGGTGGAAGCGGCACTGACGGCCGTGCAAGAGCTGCAGCCCTCGCACCAGGCCAGCATCCTGGGCCGGCCGGAGAAGGTCGACATCGCCAGCGCCGCGCTGCTCAACGGCATCAGCTCGCACACCTGGGACTTCGACGACACGCACCTGAAGACCATCATCCACCCCGCCGGCCCGGTGGCGCCGGCGGCGCTGGCGCTGGCCGAGCACTTCACGCTCTCCGGCCGCGAACTGCTCGACGCGCTGGTGCTGGGCGTGGAAGTGGCCTGCCGCGTCGGCAACGCGATCTACCCCGACCACTACGATCGCGGCTGGCACATCACCGGCACCACCGGCATGCTGGGCGCAGCGGCCGCCTGCGCCAGGCTGCTGGGGCTGGACGCGGCACGCACGCAGATGGCGCTGGGCCTGGCGGCCTCGCAGCCGATCGGCCTGCGCGAGCAGTTCGGCACGATGACCAAGCCCTTCCACCCCGGCGGCGCGGCGCGCGTGGGGCTGATGTCGGCGCTGATGGCCAAGCATGGCTTCACCGCCAGCAAGCGCGCGCTGGAGGCGCCGCGCGGCCTCTTGCAGGTGTTCAGCGACAAGGCCGACTGGCGCGAGATCACCGAGGGCCTGGGCCGCACGTGGGAGATCGCGCTCAACACCTACAAGCCCTTTGCCTGCGGCATCGTCATCCACCCGGCGATCGACGCCTGCGTGCAGCTGCGCGACCAGCACGGCGTGAAGGCCGGGGACGTGGCCAGCATCGCACTGAAGGTGCACCCGCTGGTGCTGGAACTCACCGGCAAGAAGACGCCGGCCACCGGGCTGGAAAGCAAGTTCAGCGTCTACCACTCCTGCGCCGTGGGCCTGCTGTACGGCCGCGCCGGCGAGCACGAGTACACCGACGAGGTCGTCAACCGGCCCGAGGTGCTGGCGCTGCGCGCGAAGGTCGAGGCGGTGGTCGACGACGGCATCGCCGAGGACGCTGCGGACCTGGTCCTGAAGACCGTCGACGGCCGCACGATCGAGATCCAGGTCGTGCATGCCGTCGGCAGCCTGGGCAAGCCGATGAGCGACGCGCAGCTGCGCGCGAAGTTCACTGGCCAGGCCGAGCCGGTGCTCGGCCCCGAGCGCGCCGCGCTGGCCTGGGACCTGGCGCTGGACATCGCGCAGGCGCCGGACCTGCACGGCTTCCTCGCGGCGGTGACGTGAGCCAGGCCGCAAGGCCGCTGGCCGGGCGTGTGGCCGCCGTCGTGGGCGGCGGCAGCGGCGCGGGCTTCGCGCTGGCCGAGGCGCTGGCCAAGGCAGGCGTGATGGTGGGCATCACCGGCGCCACGGCCGGCGAGCTGATGGCGGCGATGCAGTCGCTGTCGATGCACGGCGTGGGTCTCACCGCCTTCACGCTGAACCCGGCCGACCCGACGGCGCCCGGGCGTTTCCTCGACCTGGTGCGAAGCGAGCTGGGCGCGATCGACCTGCTCGTGCTGCCGCCGGGCGCGCCCGATTCGCTGGCGCAGGCCGCGGTGCCGGCGCTGGCCGTGCTGGGCGGGCCGCTGCCGCCGGGTGCCGAGGGTCTCGAACTCGCGCTCGACGCCGACGCGCCCGAGCGCCTGCTGCGCTGGCTCGCGGAGCGCTGAGGCCGCCTCAGCCGCCGTCCACGCGCAGCAGCAGCCCCGGCACGCGCCGGCGCAGCGCGTCCAGCTCGGCGGCCGACGGCCAGCCCGCCGGGCAGGCCGGCAGCCCGCCGCCGCTGGCGCGCACCGGCTGCAGCGCCCAGTCGCGCACGCCGGCCGCCTGCAGCGTGGCGGCCATCGCGTCGAGCGCATCGGTGTCGTGCAGGCTTGGATGGATGGTGCTGCGGCACTCGAAAGGCACGCCGCTGCTCGCCAGCAGCGCCAGGCAGCGCCGCACGTTCTTCGCGCCGTGCTGCGCGCCGGTGACGGCTGCATGCGCGGCCTCGTCGTGCAGCGGTGCCTTGATGTCCAGCCCCACCCAGTCCAGCAGCGGCAGCAGCGCCGCCAGCCGCGCCGGGTGCGTGCCGGCGGTGTGCAGCGCGATGCCGTAGCCCAGCTCGCGCAGCTCGGCCATCGCCGCCGGCAGCGCCGGGTCCAGCGTCGGCTCGCCGCCGCTGAAGACGACGCCGTCGATCAGCCCGCGCCGGCGCTCGAACCAGGGCCGCAGCTCGGCCCAGCCGGGCATGCCGGCGGGCGCCGCATCGCGGTCCTGCAGGTGCGGGTTGTGGCAGTAGGCGCAGCGCCAGGGGCAGCCCTGCACGAAGACCACGGCGGCCAGGCGGCCGGGCCAGTCGGCGATCGAGAAGGGCTCGATGCCGCCGATGCGCAGCGCATCGGCCGGCGGCGGTTCGGACATCGGCTCAGGCGCAGGCGCAGGCAGGCAGCGCGAAGTGCACGCGCTCGTTGAACTCGCCCTGCTTGCCGATGTTGAACGAGGCCACCGGGCGGTGGTAGCCCATCACGCGGGTCCACACCTCGCAGCGCTGGCGCTCGTCGTCGCGCAGCGTCACGACAGGCTCGGTGGCGGGCGTGCGGGCGGCCTGGATCAGGGTCTCGGTCGTCATGGGAAATCTCCTCTTGGCGTGTGTGTCGTGGGTGGCTCAGGCCATCGCCAGCCGCTTGGCGGCCAGGCGTTCGGCATCGCACTTGGGGCAGAACTCGTGGTGGCCGCCGAGATACCCGTGGGTCGGGCAGATCGAGAACGTGGGCGTCACCGTCAGGTAGGGCAGGCGGAAGCGCGACAGCGCGCGCTTAACCAGCTCGCGGCAGGCCGCGGCGCTGGGCAGCGGCTCGCGCATGTACAGGTGCAGCACGGTGCCGCCGGTGTACTTGCGCTGCAGCTCGTCCTGGCGCTCCAGCGCCTCGAAGGGGTCGGCGGTGAAGCCCACCGGCAGCTGCGACGAGTTCGTGTAGTAGGGCTGGGCCTGCGTGCCGGCCTGCAGGATGCCGGCGAAGCGCTTCTGGTCTTCCTTCGCGAAGCGGTAGGTCGTGCCTTCGGCCGGCGTGGCCTCCAGGTTGTAGAGGTGCCCGGTCTCCTGCTGGAAGGCGACCATGCGCTCGCGCACATGGTCCAGCAGCCGCACCGCCATCGCGTGGCCTTCTGCGCTGGTGATGTCGTAGGCGCCGCGGCTGAAGTTGCGGATCATCTCGTTGATGCCGTTCACGCCCAGCGTGCTGAAGTGGTTGCGCAGCGTGCGCAGGTAGCGCTTGGTGTACGGGAACAGGCCCTCGTCGATCAGGCGCTGGATCAGCTTGCGCTTGATCTCCAGCGTCTGCTTGCCGAGTTCCATCAGCTCGTCCAGCCGCGCCAGCAGCGCGGCCTCGTCACCGGGGTAGAGGAAGCCCAGGCGCGCGCAGTTGACCGTGACCACGCCCACCGAGCCGGTCTGCTCGGCACTGCCGAAGAGGCCGTTGCCGCGCTTCAGAAGCTCGCGCAGGTCCAGCTGCAGCCGGCAGCACATGCTGCGCACCATGTTCGGCTCGAGCTCGGAGTTCACGAAGTTCTGGAAGTACGGCAAGCCGTAGCGCGCCGTCATCTCGAACAGGCGCTCGGCGTTCGGGCTCGTCCAGTCGAAGTCCTTGGTGATGTTGTAGGTGGGGATGGGGAACGTGAAGGCGCGGCCCTTCGCATCGCCCTTGCTCATCACCTCGATGTAGGCGCGGTTGATGAGGTCCATCTCCGCCTGCAGCTCGCCGTAGGTGAAGGGCATCTCGCGGCCGCCGATCACGGGCACCTGCTCGCGCAGGTCTTCCGGGCAGACCCAGTCGAAGGTGAGGTTGGTGAACGGCGTCTGCGTGCCCCAGCGCGAGGGCACGTTGAGGTTGTAGATCAGCTCCTGGATGCACTGGCGCACCTGCTCGTAGCTCAGCGAATCGGCCCGCACGAAGGGCGCGAGGTAGGTGTCGAAGGACGAGAAGGCCTGCGCGCCGGCCCATTCGTTCTGCAGGGTGCCGAGGAAGTTGACGATCTGCCCCACCGCGCTGGAGAGGTGCTTCGGCGGCCCGGCCTCCACCTTGCCCGGCACGCCGTTCAGGCCCTCGTGCAGCAGCGTGCGCAGGCTCCAGCCGGCGCAGTAGCCGCTGAGCATGTCGAGGTCGTGGATGTGGATGTCGGCCTCGCGGTGCGCGCGTGCCGCCTCGGGCGGGTAGACGTGGTCGAGCCAGTAGTTGGCCACCACCTTGCCGGAGACGTTGAGGATCAGCCCGCCCAGCGAGTAGCCCTGGTTCGCGTTCGCGTTCACGCGCCAGTCGCGCTTGTGCAGGTACTCCGACATCGAGGCCTCGACGTCCACCAGCGTGCGCCGCGCATCGCGCAGCTTGCGGTGCTGCTCGCGGTAGACGGTGTACGCGCGCAGCGTCTTGCGCCAGCCGGCCTGGAAGAGCGCGGCCTCGGCGGCGTCCTGCACCTGCTCGACATGCGGCGTCAGCGCACCCAGGGCGCGCAGGCTGGGCAGCACGATCTCATGCGTGAGGCGGGCGGCCTCCGCCGCGCCGAACTCGCCGGTGGCGGCCCCTGCGCGGGCCAGCGCGCTGACGATCTTGGCGGCGTCGAAGGGGCGGATGCCACCGTCCCGCTTGATCAGGTGGCTCGGCGAAGGGATGGGTTCGGTGCTCATGGCCCGGCAGCGCGGGGACGCTACATCTAGTGTGGGTCAACAAGCGTAGGCACTATGTATAGTGTGTGCAAGGCCCCGCGGGCCGCCGTCCGCCGCTGTATTGACGTGGATCAGCAAGCCGGCACGCCGGCGCGGACCCGAGGCCAGACGCTACAAGTTGTATCCGCGTTAGCGGGCCGTCAGGCAGCGCCACCAGCCTCTTCGACCATCCATGAGCGACCTTCCCCCGCTTCCGCCCACGCCGCTGGGCCGCTACCGCCACTACAAGGGCCGCGACTACGAGGTGCTGGGCGTCGCCCGCCACAGCGAGACGCTGGAGCCGCTGGTGGTCTACCGCCCGCTGTACGGCGAGGGCGCGCTGTGGGTGCGCGCCCACGCGATGTTCTTCGGCCAGGTCTTCTCCGACGGCCACTGGCAGCCGCGCTTCGTGCGCGTGGGCTGAGGCGCCGGAGCGCCCGGGCGCTCAGGCGCAGGTCACGCGGTCGCGGCCGGCGTTCTTCGAGGCGTACAGCGCCGCATCGGCGCGGGCGATCAGCGCCGGCGCGTCGTCCCCGGGCAGCGCGGTGGCCACGCCAGCGCTGACGGAGACGGTCAGCACCACCTCCTGCGTGTCGCGGCGGCGGACCTTCATCGCCCGCGTGCGCAGACGCACGTCCTCGGCGATGCGCAGGCAGTCGGCCAGCGGCGTGCGCGGCAGCAGGATGGCGAACTCCTCGCCGCCGTAGCGCGCCGCCTCGTACTCGGCGTGGCCGGGGACCGCGCAGCCCGACAGCGTGTGGCGCAGGATCTCGCCGATGGCCTGCAGCACGCGGTCGCCGGTGAGATGCCCGTACTGGTCGTTGACCTGCTTGAAGTGGTCGATGTCCAGCATCACCAGGCCATGCGCGACCTCGCCCGCGGGCTGGCCCAGCAGTGCCTGCAGCCGGTGGTCGAAGCCCTTGCGGTTGAGGATGCCGGTCAGCGGGTCCAGCAGTGCCTCGTCGCGGGCGCGCTGCAGGTCCACGCGCAGGCGCTCGATCTCGCCACGGCCCTGCATCACCTGCTGCTGCAGCTCCTGCACCGCGGCCTTCATGCCACCGGCCTTCTCGATCACGGCTTCCACGTGCTGCTGCAGGTCGCCGCTCGTGCCTTCGGCCAGCTTGGCGGCCAGCGAGTCGAGCTGCTCACCGAAGGCGCCGGCATGTTCGCCGGTGGCATGAGCCGAGCGCGACATGCCCGCCATCACCTGCTGCATGCGCTGGCCTATGCGCTCCACGGCCTCGGCATCGACGGTGACGATGTGCTCGCGGTACAGCTGCAGCACGGCCGCATCGTCCAGTGCCTGCGACGAGGCGCAGATGCGGTCCAGCGCCGCACTCAGCGGTGGATTGCACGCCGCGACATGCTCGTACCAGACCGCGAAGGCCACCGGGTTGAACGCCGCCGGGTGGCGGGCCATCTGTGCGACCGTCATGCGCAGGTAGTCCGCGCTGCGTGCCTTGCCGTGCGGATAGCGGGCCGAAACCGCCGCGCCCGCTGCCAGCTTGTCCGTACTGCCTACTGCCACCACCACTCCTCGAACCGAGTCCTTCAGCGCATCGGCAATCGATAGGATGCGCCCCCATGCCAGGGGCTTATCGGCACCTCATAAATGGTTCTTTAGATGACTTGTGCGGCACTGGTGGGACGCAAACTGAAGTGACAGCGCAACATGCGCAACAACCCATATTGCACCGCGCAAATGCCGTGCTTGAATGCGGCGTTTGCCGCCCCTCCGTTCGCCCGCAATGTTCCCGAAGACACTGGCCCTCGTCGACGACGACGCCGAATTCACCGAGTACCTCGCGCAGTATCTGCGCGCGCGCGGCACGCACGTCGAGGTATTCGCCGACAGCAACGATCTGCTCGCCCACGACACGCCCTACTCGTACGGGTTCTACGTCGTCGACCTGATGCTGCCGGGCATCGACGGCCTGGACCTCATCAAGCTGCTGCGCCGGCGCACCGATGCCGGCCTGCTCGTGGTCTCGGGCCGGCTTGCGCCTGAAGTCTTCAACCAGGTGCTCACCGCGGGCGCCGACATGTACCTGGCCAAGCCGGTGCAGTTCGAGCAGGTCGCGCTGGCGATCCAGGCCGTTCAGCGCCGCGTGGCCGCCGCGAGCCCCGCCAACCCGCCCTGGCGGCTGGACCGCCGTGCGCGCCAGCTGGTGGCGCCCGATGGCGCCATCGTCGACTTGAGCGAAGGTGACCTGGCCGTGATGGAGTGCTTCGCCGAAGCGCAGGGCGAGATCGTCACGCGCGAGACGCTGCGCCAGCGGCTGAAGCGCGAGCCGGCCGACGACGCGGCCGCCGACGGCCTCAACGCGACGATCTACCGGCTGCGCCGGCGCATCGAGCGGGCCACGCCGGTGGCGGTGCCGCTGCAGGCCAAGTCGCGGGTGGGCTACGTGTTCCGGGCGGTGCTGAAGTCGGTCTGAACCGGATCGGCTCGCGTAATGTGAGCGCCCGCTATCGGTTTTGCAAAGCCCTGTAAACGCAGGAGCATCCTGGCCCTGTTCGAGATAGAGTTGTCAGCACTCTCCGGACGAGAGTGCTAATATCTTCGGAACTCGATACCGGCCCAGGAGTCTGAGCCCGCATGAATCACACCGCCTCCACCGCCCTTGCCGTCCGCGACCCCTGGTCGATGGTGCCCTCGCTGGGCAATCTCGATGCCTACGTCACGGCGGTCAACCGGCTGCCGATGCTGAGCCCGGCCGAGGAGACGCAGCTGGCGCGCGACCTGCGCGACCGCGGCGACCTGCAGGCCGCCGGGCGGCTCGTGCTGTCGCACCTGCGGCTGGTGGTCTCCATCTCCCGCCAGTACCTCGGCTACGGCCTGCCGCAAGGCGACCTGATCCAGGAAGGCAACGTCGGTCTGATGAAGGCCGTCAAGCGCTTCGACCCCGAGCAGGGCGTGCGCCTGGTCAGCTACGCGATGCACTGGATCAAGGCCGAGATCCACGAGTACATCCTCAAGAACTGGCGCATGGTGAAGGTGGCCACCACCAAGGCACAGCGCAAGCTCTTCTTCAACCTGCGCTCGATGAAGCAGGGCATGAAGGGCGACGCGGCCGACGCCGACACGCACCGCAACACGCTCACGCCCACCGAGGTGGCCAGCGTGGCGCGCGAGCTGAACGTGAAGCCCGACGAAGTCGTCGAGATGGAGATGCGGCTGTCCGGCGGCGACGTGGCGCTCGAAGCGCAAGGCGACGACGACGAAGAGAGCTACGCGCCGATCGCCTACCTCGCCGACGAATCCAGCGAGCCCACGCGCCGCATCGAATCGCGACACCGCGACTGGCTCTCCGGCGACGGCATCACGCAGGCGCTGGACGTGCTGGACGCGCGCAGCCGCCGCATCGTCGAGGAGCGCTGGCTGAAGGTCAACGACGACAGCTCCGGCGGCAAGACGCTGCACGAACTGGCGGACGAGTACGGCGTCAGCGCTGAGCGCATCCGCCAGATCGAGGTGGCTGCGCTGAAGAAGATGCGTAAAGCGCTCGAAGTCACCGCGTGACGACGGCGCGCCGGCGCCTCAGGCGCCGGCCAGCAGCAGCTTCAGGTCGTTGACCATCGCCTCCTTGCCCGCGCCGTAGCGGGTGAAGAGGCGCAGGCGGCCTTGCGCGTCGTAGATGTAGCTGCCCGCCGTGTGGTCCATCGTGTAGCTGCCTTCGGTCTGGCCCGGCACCTTCGCGTAGAAGATGCGGAAGCGCTTGGCGACATCGCGCGTCTCCTCGGGCGTGCCGCGCAGCGCGACGAAGCCGGCGTCGAAGTTGGCAACGTAGGCCTTCAGCACCTCGGGCGTGTCGCGCTCGGGGTCGATGGTGACGAAGATGCCCTGCACCCGCTCGCCATCGGCGCCCAGCGCCTTGCGCACGGCGGCCAGCTCCAGCATCGTCGTCGGGCAGACATCGGGGCACTGCGTGAAGCCGAAGAAGACCACCGTCACCTTGCCCTTGAAGTCGGCGATGTGGCGGCGCCGGCCCTCGGGGTCGGCGAGGTCGAAGTCCTTCGCGTAGTCGGCGCCGGTGATGTCGATGGCCTTGAACGAGCCGCCGGCCGGCCGCTCGCAGGCGGCCAGCAGCGGCAGCGCGGCAGCGGCCGCGGCGATCAGGCGGCGACGCGAAGAATCCATGGCCAGAGGTAGTGATCGACCAGCAGCGCCGCGAAAAGCAGCGACAGATGCCAGATCGAGAAACGGAAGGTGCGCCGGGCCAGTGCGTCGCTGTAGTCGCGCCACAGCTGCCAGCCGTAGAGGATGAAGAGCGCGCCCAGCACGACCGCGGCGGCCAGGTAGATCGGCCCGCTCATGCCCTGCACGAAAGGCAGCAGCGTCGCGGCGAACAGCACGATCGTGTACAGCAGCACCTGCAGCCGCGTGAACTCCGGGCCGTGCGTGATCGGCAGCATCGGCAGGCCGGCCTTGCGGTAGTCCTCGGCGCGGTACAGCGCCAGCGCCCAGAAGTGCGGCGGCGTCCACAGGAAGATGATCAGGCACAGGATCATCGCCTCCGCGCCCACCTCGCCCGTCATCGAGGCCCAGCCCAGCACCGGCGGCATCGCGCCGCTGGCGCCGCCGATGACGATGTTCTGCGGCGTCAGCGGCTTGAGCACCACCGTGTAGACCACGGCATAGCCGACGAAGGTGGCGAAGGTCAGCCACATCGTCAGCGGGTTGACCCACAGGTACAGCACCGCGCTGCCGGCGGCGCACAGCAGCGTGGAGAAGAGCAGCGTCGTGCCGGTGGTCAGTTCACCTTTGGCGGTAGGCCGCCAGGCGGTGCGCTGCATGCGGCGGTCGATGTGCTGCTCGACCAGGCAGTTGAAGGCCGCCGCCGCGCTGGCGACGAGCCAGATGCCCACCGTGCCGGCCAGCGCCAGGCGCCACTCGGGCAGGCCGGGCTGCGCCAGCAGCATGCCGATGGCCGCGCAGAAGACGATCAGCTGCACCACGCGCGGCTTGGTCAGCGCGTGGTACTGGGCCCAGCGCGAGTTGCGCGGGCGCGTGGTGGCGGCGAGGGTCTGGCTCATGAAGCGGGGGCGGAATTCTAGGCAGCGGCCACCCGGGCGGCCGCCGGGGTGGGCATGGCGCGTGATGCGCTGCGCGCGATCAGCGACACGAGCGTCCAGACCAGCGCCGCGGCCCCGGCCGAATGCGCCAGCGCCGCGGGCAGCGGCCAGCCCAGCACCACGTTGGAAAGGCCGCTGGCGAACTGCGCCAGCAGCAGCACCGCCAGCAGCCCGCCATGGCGCCGCGGCGAGGCCTCGCCGCTGCTCCACAGCCGCCACGCGAGCAGCGCCAGCAGCGACAGCGCGACGAGCGCGAACAGGCGGTGCGCCATGTGGACCGCCACCAGCGCCGGCAGCCCGAGCCCGCCCAGGCCGCGCAGCAGCGTGAAGCCGCTCGCCGGGTCCATCTCGGGCCACCACTGGCCGCCGCAGGCCGGGAAGCCGGTGCAGGCCAGCACGGCGTAGTTCGAGCTGACCCAGCCGCCCAGGGCGATCTGCGCGGCCAGCACCGCCAGCGTCGCCTTCGCGAGCCCGCGCACCGGCGCCGCCAGCATGAACGGCTGCCCAAGGTGCCGCGCGTGCTGCCAGGCCAGCAGCGCCAGCAGCAGCTGGCCGCCCAGCAGGTGCAGCGTGACGATGGCGGGGTAGAGCTTCAGCGTCACCGTCCACGCGCCGAACAGGCCTTGCACGAGCACCCAGATCGCGGTGGCGACGGCGAGCCCGGGCGGGAACGGCAGCGTGCGGCGCTCGCGGCGGGCCAGCCACAGCGCCATCGCCGTCATCACGAGGATCAGCGCGCCGACGGTCTTGGCCACGTAGCGGTGGACCATCTCGATCCAGGCCTTGCTCCAGCTCACCGGCCCGCCGGGCGCGGCCTGCTGCGCAGCGTGGATCTCGTCCTTCGCGCCGAAGGGGCTGGCCTCGCCGTAGCAGCCGGGCCAGTCGGGGCAGCCCAGGCCGGAGTCCGACAGGCGCGTGAAGGAGCCGATGACGATCAGGTCGAAGGTCAGGAACAGCGCCAGCGCCGTGAGCCCGGCGAGCTTCGCCGGCACGCCTTGCCCGCGCCGACGCCACAGCACCCAGGCCAGCGGCAGCGTGGCCAGCACCGCGGCCAGCAGCAGCAGGCGCAGCAGCGGCGCGAAGTCGACGAGCGAAGCGGCGTTCATGGCGAAAGGCGCAAGCGCATCAGCGCCCCGCCTTGTCCCAGCCGGCGCTGGCGCGCAGCAGGCGTTCGAGGTCACGCTTCACGCGCACCGGGTCGGGCTTGGCCGGCATGCGCATCATCCATTCGCCGAGCGGATCGACGAGGTACAGGTGCTCTTCCAGCGCGTGGCCCTGCGCCGGCTGCAGCCAGCGCGCGACGGCCTCGCGGTCGGCGCGCAGCAGCGTGACCGCGGGCGTCGCCTCGGCGGCGGCGCGCAGCGCGGGCGCGAGGGGCGCGTCATCCGTGATCAGCCAGACCTTGTCGAGCCGCTCGCGTTCACGGCCGAGCATCTCGCGCAGCTGCCGCTGCATGAACAGGCGCTCGTCGCAGGCGGCGTCGCAGGCCGAGGGTTGCGCCAGCAGCAACAGCCACTGGCCCTGCAGCGAGGTGGCGGCCACCGGCGCACCGTCGAGCGTGCGCAGCTTCAGGTCAACCGGGATGTGGCGCGTGGGCTGCACCAACGTGCCGTAGTTCGTGCGCCCGTCGGGCCGCAGCACGTAGAAGGTGAAGTAGGAGGCCACCACCGGCGCGGCGCACACCGCCAGCACGAGCAGCATCTTCAGCCGGCCGATCTTCGTGCGCTGGCTGGCGGCGACGGCGGGGTCGGCCAGGTCCGGCGCAGCCAGGCCGTGCACGGTCAGCGCCAGCGCTTCGTCAGCGTGCGGTGCGCTGGCGGCGCGCGGGGCGGATGAGTTGGAACCAGGCATACAGACCGATGATGAGTGCGCACATCGCGAACCACTGGAACGCGTAGCCGTAGTGTTTCGCCACGTCGGCGGCCGGGGCCGGCCAGTGGCGCAGCAGGCCGTCGGCCAGCGGGGTCGCGCCGTCTTCCTGCACGACGACGAAGGGCGCGAGCGCAAGCCCGGTTTCGCGGGCGAAGGCGTCGAGGTCGAGATTCTGCCGGATCGTCCCCTTCGGCGCCGAGGCTGCGCTCTCGAACTCGTACAGACGCGAGGGCGTTGCGGCGATGCGCCCGGCGATCGCCACCTCGCCCGCGGGCGGCGGTGGCGCGGTGAGCCGCGTGCGCTCGGCCGCGTCGCGCGGCGTCCAGCCGCGCTGCACCAGCAGCACGCGGCCGTCGGCCAGCGCCAGCGGCGTGAGCACGAAGAAGCCGGCGCGGCCGTCCATCGGCCGGTTGTCGAGGTAGACCGTGCGCTCGGCGATCCAGCGGCCCTGCAGCGCCACCGCGCGGTGCAGCTGATCGGCCACCGCCGCCGCATCGCGCGGCAGCTCCTGCGGCCCCAGCGGCGGCAGCGCCCGCTGGCGCTGCTGGGCCTCGTGGATGGCGATCTTCTGCGCCGCGCGGTCGAGCTGCCACCAGCCGAGCCGGCCGGTGGCCAGCGCGCCGGCGAGCGCGGCCAGCAGCAGGATCAGCGGGCGCAGGCGGTCCATCAAGGCGTGTTCGAGCGGGGCCGGCGCGGATAATCCCCGGCCATGAAAGCCGTGGTCGTCATCATGCTCGTGGCCGTGCTGGCCGCATTGGCCGGCGCCGGCGTCTTCATGCTGCGCAAGGAGGGCGACACCGCCGAGCAGCGCGACCGCAAGATGGCGCGCGCGCTGGCCTTGCGCGTGGCGCTCAGCGTGGCGCTGTTCCTGTTCATCCTGCTGTCCTGGTACATGGGCTGGGTGCGGCCCACCGGCATTCCCACCGGTCGCTGAAAACAAAGAACGCCGCGCGAGGCGGCGTTCCGGGCAACGAAGATCCGGCGATCAGAGCCAGTACACGAGCATGTACAGGCCGAGCCAGACCACGTCGACGAAGTGCCAGTACCAGGCCGCGCCTTCGAAGCCGAAATGGCGCTTGGGCGTGAAGTGGCCGTTCATCAGCCGCAGCGTGATGAAGGTCAGCATCAGCATGCCGACGAACACGTGGAAGCCGTGAAAGCCGGTCAGCATGAAGAAGGTGCTGCCGAAGATGCCCGAGCTGAGCTTGAGGTTCAGCTCGGCATAGGCGTGGTGGTACTCGAAGGCCTGCACGCAGACGAAGGTGGCGCCCAGGATCACCGTGACCCACATCCAGGCGATGGTCTTGGCACGCTGGTTGGCGATCAGCGCGTGGTGCGCGATCGTCAGCGTCACGCCCGAGGTCAGCAGCAGCGCGGTGTTGATCGTCGGCAGCGGCCAGGGGCCGATGGTGGTGAAGGGCTCCACCGTGCCGGCCGGCGAGGCGGTGACGCCGCCGCCGGCGCTCGGCCAGATGGCCTTGAAGTCGGGCCACAGCAGCTGGTGGTCGAGGTTGCCCAGCATCGGCACCGCATGCACGCGCGCCCAGTACAGCGCGCCGAAGAAGGCGGCGAAGAACATCACCTCACTGAAGATGAACCAGCTCATGCTCCAGCGGAACGAGACGTCGATGCGGTCCGAATAGAGGCCGCCCTCGCTCTCGTGCACCGCCTGGCGGAACCACTGGAACAGCACCGTCAGCCAGACGACCGCGCCGACCGCCAGCGAGTACTTGCCCCAGCCGGCGCCGTTGACCCACTGGCCCGCGCCGAGGATGACGAGGAACAGCCCGAAGGCCACCAGCACCGGGTGGCGCGACGGCGAGGGAATGAAGTAGTACGGGGTCGTTCCCGCGGGTGTCGTGGCTGCCATGATGTTGAGTCTCTCTCCTCGAACCGGAATAAGCCTGTCTGTCCCTGTTTCTCGAACCGTCTCGCGGCCGGCGCTCAGCCGCCCGCCACGCCGCTGCCGACCACCCAGCGCACCAGCATCACCAGCGCGGCGATGAACAGCGCCGCGCCGACGATGCCGGCGATCACCACGTGCACCGGGTTGAGCTTCTGCACGTCCTGCGCGTAGTCGGCCGAACGCCGCACGCCGAAGAACGACCAAGCCACGGCCCGCATCGTCTGCAGGAACGAACCGCGCCGCCCTGCCGCTTCCTTCAGCCCCTCGCTCATGACGCGCCGGCCTTCGTCAGCACGATCGCTGCCTGCGCCGAGCGCCCCACCGGCGTGGACGGCGTGGACGGCGTGGACGGCGCCGCCGGCACCTTGCCGCCGACCTCGAAGAAGGTGTACGACAGGGTGATCGTCGTCACGTCCTTCGGCAGCTTGGGGTCGACGATGAAGGCCACCGGCCAGCTCTTGCTCTCGCCCGGTGCCAGCTTCCACTCGTTGAAGCAGAAGCACTCGATCTTGTTGAAGTAGGGCCTGGCCTGCATCGGCGCGTAGCTGGGGATCGCCTGCGCCGCCATCGTGCGGCCCTGGCGGTTGCGGAACTCGTACATCACCGTCGTCAGCTCGCCCGGGTGCACCTGCACCGAGCGCTGCGCCGGCTTGAAGTCCCAGGGCCCGCGCACGTTGGCGTCGAACTCCACCGTGACCGTGCGCGCCGTGTCGACCTGCGTGTTGGCGGCGGGGCGCTCGTCGGCCGAGCGCTTCTCCGCCAGCGTCAGCACGTTGACGCCCAGCGCCTCGCAGATGGCGCGGTACATCGGCACCAGCGCGTAGCCGAAGGCCGTCATCACCGCGACGATGACCAGCAGCTTGGCCAGCAGGCTGCGGTTGGCGGCGATCAGTTGCCGGACCATTCAGCGCCCGAAGAACACGATCTTGGCCACGAAGCCCAGGCCGAAGACCAGCGCCACCGACGCCAGGATCAGCGCCAGCTTCAGGTTGGCCTTGCGTTGCTGCTCGGTGGGCGCCATCTCGCGAATCCTCGGGCCTGCTTTGCGCCGATCAGCCGATCACGCGCGTGGCGGTGGCGTCGAGCTTGGGCGGCTGCTCGAAGGTGTGCCAGGGCGCCGGCGACGGCACTTCCCACTCCAGCCCCTCGGCCGCTTCCCAGGGCTTCTGCGGCGCGGGCTCGCCCTTGCCCTGCATCATCGGCAGCACGACGAAGAGGAAGAAGTACACCTGCATGAAGCCGAAGCCGAAGGCGCCGATCGACGCGAGCGCGTTGAAGTCGGCGAACTGCATCGGGTAGTCGGCATAGCGGCGGGGCATGCCGGCCAGGCCGAGGAAGTGCATCGGGAAGAAGGTGATGTTGAAGAAGATGATCGAGCCCCAGAAGTGGATCTTCCCGCGGGTCTCGGAATACATCACGCCGGTCCATTTCGGGCCCCAGTAGTACACGCCGGCGAAGAGCGCGAACAGCGAGCCGGCCACCAGCACGTAGTGGAAGTGCGCCACCACGTAGTAGGTGTCCTGGATCTGGATGTCGATCGGCGCCATCGCGCAGATCAGGCCGGTGAAGCCGCCCATCGTGAAGACGAACAGGAAACCCACGGCCCAGAGCATCGGGGTCTCGAAGGTCATCGAGCCCTTCCACATCGTGGCCAGCCAGTTGAAGATCTTCACGCCGGTGGGCACCGCGATCAGCATCGTCGCGTACATGAAGAACAGCTGGCCCGTCACCGGCATGCCGGTGGTGTACATGTGGTGGGCCCAGACGATGAACGACAGGATCGCGATCGAGGCCGTCGCGTACACCATCGAGGTGTAGCCGAACAGGCGCTTGCGCGCGAAGGCCGGGATGATGGCGCTCACGATGCCGAACGCCGGCAGGATCATGATGTAGACCTCGGGGTGCCCGAAGAACCAGAAGATGTGCTGGTACATCACCGGGTCGCCGCCGCCGGCCGGGTTGAAGAAGCTGGTGCCGAAGTGGCGGTCGGTCAGCGTCATCGTGATCGCGCCCGCGAGCACCGGCATCACCGCGATCAGCAGGTAGGCGGTGATCAGCCAGGTCCAGGCGAAGAGCGGCATCTTCATTAGCGTCATGCCCGGCGCGCGCATGTTCAGGATCGTGACGATGATGTTGATCGAGCCCATGATCGAGCTGGCGCCCATGATGTGCATCGCGAAGATGCCGGCGTCCATGCTCGGGCCCATCTGCAGGGTGAGCGGCGCGTAGAGCGTCCAGCCCGCGGCCGGCGCGCCGCCAGGCATGAAGAACGAGGCCACGAGCATCGTCGCCGCCGGGATCAGCAGCCAGAAGCTCAGGTTGTTCATGCGCGCGAAGGCCATGTCCGCCGCGCCGATCTGCAGCGGGATCATCCAGTTCGCGAAGCCCACGAAGGCCGGCATGATGGCGCCGAACACCATGATCAGGCCGTGCATCGTGGTGAGCTGGTTGAACAGCTCCGGGTTCACGAACTGCAGGCCGGGCTGGAACAGCTCGGCGCGGATCAGCAGGGCCAGCACGCCACCCACCATCAGCATCGCGAAGCTGAACAGCAGGTACATCGTGCCGATGTCCTTGTGGTTGGTGGCGAACAGCCAGCGCCGCCAGCCGTGCGGGTGGCCGTGGTCGTGCGCGTGGTCGTCGTGGTGGGCGGGGTGGTCAAGCACTGCGCTCATGGCGTTTCCTCGTGTTCTCTTCGACGACGCGGCTTACTTGCGGGCGGCAACGATCTCGGACGGCTGCACCACCTGCCCGGTCTTGTTGCTCCAGTTGTTCTTCGTGTAGGTGATCACCGCGGCGATCTCGGTGTCGGACAGCGCCTTCCACGAGGGCATGGCCCCGTTGTTGGCGCCGTTGAGCAAGGTGGCGATCTGCTTGCCCTTGTCGGCGTCCTGCACGATGGCCGAGCCGTCCAGCGCCTTGATGGGGCCCATGCCCTTGCCGTCGGGCTTGTGGCAGGCGGCGCAGTTGGCGGCATAGACCTTCTCGCCGCGCGCCACCAGCTCCTCGAGCTTCCACTGCTTGGTGGGGTCGTCGGCCAGCGCCGCGAGTTCCTTCTTCTTGCCCTCGACCCACTTGGCGTAGTCGGCCTGGCTGAGCACGCGCACGTGGATCGGCATGTAGGCGTGTTCCTTGCCGCACAGCTCGGCGCACTGGCCGTAGAAGTCGCCGGTCTTCTCGGCGCGGAACCAGGTGTCGCGCACGAAGCCGGGGATCGCGTCCTGCTTGACGCCCAGGCTGGGCACCATCCAGGCGTGGATCACGTCGTCGGCGGTGGTGATGATGCGGACCTTCTTGTCCACCGGCACCACGAGCGGGTTGTCGACCTTCAGCAGGTAGTCGTCGCCCGCGGGCTTGCCCTGGTCGGACATGATGCGCTGCTGCACATCGAGCGTGGACAGGAAGCCGATGCCCTCGCCTTCGCCCTTCAGGTAGTCGTAGCCCCACTTCCACTGGTAGCCGGTGGCCTTGATGGTGAGGTCTGCATTGGTCGTGTCCTTCATCGCCACCACGGTGCGGGTGGCCATCGCCCCCATCGCGATGACGATGATGAAAGGCACGATGGTCCAGGCGATCTCCACCGCCACGCTCTCGTGGAAGTTGGCGGCCTGATGGCCGACCGACTTGCGGTGCTTGAGGATGGAATAGAACATCACCCCGAACACCGCCACGAAGATCACGAGGCAGACGACGAGCATGAAGTAGTGCAGCCAGTGCTGCTCGGCGGCGATCTTCGTCACCGGCGGGTGAAGGTCGAGCTGGCGCACGGCGGGGCCGCCGGGCAGGTCTTTGACCGCGTCGGCGGCACGCGCCAGGCCGGCGCCGAGCGCAAGGCCCAGCGACAGCAGCAGCCGGTTCAGGCTCGTGGACAGGCGGGGCCAGGACTGGGGCATCGTCGTCTTCATCGTGAGGGGATCCGGTTCGTGTCGTTGTCTCGGCGGCCGGCTTCGGCGTCCGGCTGGAAGGGGCGGCGCAGGGCCAGGCGGAGTTCGCGCGCGAAGGCGCTGCGCAGTTCGGGGCGGACGAAGCGGCCCACCTGCATGCGCTGGCCGCGGCTGCTGAGCTGCACCAGCGAGCCCTGCCCGGCGGCGGGCTCCACGCTGAGCCACTCGGCGGCGAAGTCGGCGCGCTCCACGCGCGTGCCCACGCAGCGCTCGACCTGCAGCGAGCGGCCCACGAGCGTGAGGGTCTCGCGGTCGCCGGCATGGCGCGCGAACAGCAACAGCGCCAGGCCCACGGCCAGCAGCTCCAGCCCGGTGAAGGCCAGCACCACCGGCGCGCCCTGGACGAAGAAGAAGGCGCCGATCAGCAGCGACACCGCGCACAGCGAGGCGTAGACCAGCCCCAGCTGGCGCGGCGTGATGGAGCAGTTGCGGCGCAGCAGCCACTGCAGCGCGCGCGGGGCGCCGGGCAGGCTGCGCAGCACCACCTCGCGGCCGAACACCCATGGCGTGGCGCGCGGGTTGCCATGCGGCGCAGGCCAGGGGCTGGGTGCGATCGTGGCGGACATGCGGCTGCGCGACAGGGCTGCTGACGTGAAATCTGCGAAAGGGTCCGATGGCGCGGTTGCCTGAAGACAACCTTACCGCTGTGGCGCCATCGATTGACGAAGGTCAAATTCTAGCCCACGCCGTCAGGGTCTTCGGGCGTGGAAAGCCCTGTGCCGCCGCGACGCAGCCCCGGGCGGTGCCCTGCACGCAGGTTCGCGCGCAGGTCCTCGAGCGGCACCGCCGTGACGCCCTCGACCTTCGCCCGGTGCAGCGGCTTGAAGGCGTGGCCGTAGACCAGCTCGAACTGCAGCGGAATGCGCCCCTGCGCATCGGCCCGCGCCGCCAGCGCCTGCAGCAGCCGCTGCCGCCAGCGCGGCGTGCGCAGGCCGGCGTGGCGCGCGCTGCCGGCGTTGCCGCCCAGTGCGTGCAGTTCGGCCACCAGCGCCTCGGGCGAGGCCCAGGTCAGCGTGAGCATCTCCTGGTCCATCACCGGGTCGGCGAAGCCGGCGTGCACGAGCATGTCGCCCAGGTCGTGCATGTCGACGAAAGGCGCGAAGGGCTCGCCCCAGCCCTGCGCCGCGTAGAGCGCGCGCAAGGCGGCCAGCGAGCCCGGGCCGAGCGTGGTGAACATCAGGAAGCCGTCGACCACGAGCGCGCGATGCCAGGCCGCAAGCAGCGCCTGCGGATCGGCCGCGAAGTGCAGCGCCATGTTCGACCACAGCAGCTGCACGCTGCCCGGCGCCAGCGCCTCGGGCTCGAGCACGCGCGGCGCTTGCTGCGTCCAGCGGCGCGGCGACCACCAGGGCGCGGCGGGGACTTCGGCTGCGCGGCGGCGCCTTTCGGCATCGGGTTCGATGGCGACGATCTCGGCCTGCGGATAGGCCTGCGCCAGCAGCGCGCCGCCGGCACCGGCGAAGGCGCCCCAGTCGGCAATGCGCGCCGGCTGCGCCTTCACGATCGCCAGCCGCTCGGCCATGCGCCGCGCGGCTTCGCCGTGCAGCCAGGGCGGCTCGGCCGCGAGCGCCAGGCGCCGCGTGATGCGCGCCAGCGCCGCGGCATCGACTCCGCGCCGCGCGCCGCTCGTCTCGGGGGCCATGATGGGCGGGCAGTATATTGAGCCGATGCCGACCCTCGACACGCTGCGCCCGCGTCTGGCCAGCCGCTGCGAGGTGTGCCGCCAGTGGTCGCGCGGGCAGGCGCTGTGCGCCGACTGCGTGGCGCGCTATGCCGCGCCGGTGCCGCGCTGCCGGCGCTGCGGGCTGCGCACCGGCTTGGTGGTCGAGGCCTGCGGCGAATGCCTGCGCGAGCCCCCGCCCTTCGCCCGCACGGTCTGCGTGGCCGACTACGGCCACCCCTGGGACGGGCTGATCGCCGCCTTCAAGTTCAGCGGCCGCGCCGAACTCGCGGCGCCGCTGGCCGAGCGCCTGGTGCAGGCGGTGCGCGAAGCCGGCGCGCCGCTGCCGGCGCTGCTGCTGCCGGTGCCGCTGTCGCCGGCGCGCCTGCGCGAGCGCGGCTACAACCAGGCCTGGGAGATCGCCCGCCGCGCAGCGAAATCGCTCGGCCTCGCGTGCGACGCGACGCTGCTGCAGCGCCCTGCCCTCGACGGCGCGCACCAGACCGAACTTGGCCGCGCCGCGCGGCTGCGCAACCTGGCCTCGGCCTTCATGCTGGACCCGCGGCGGCGCGGGCGTGTCGAAGGCTTGTACGTGGCGCTCGTCGACGACGTGATGACCACCGGCGCCACCGCCACGCAGGCGGCCGCGACGCTGCTGCGCGGCGGCGCCGCGTCGGTGGAGCTGTGGGTGCTGGCGCGCACGCCGGACCGGCGCGACGCCTGAAGCTCATCTCGCATGTTCCACATCGTCCTCGTCCAGCCCGAGATCCCGCCCAACACCGGCAACGTGATCCGGCTGGCGGCCAACACCGGCTGCACGCTGCACCTCGTGGAGCCGCTGGGGTTCTCGATGGAAGACAAGCTGCTGCGCCGCGCGGGACTGGACTACCACGAGACCGCGGCCGTGCGCCGCCATCCGTCCTGGGAAGCGCTGCTGGCCAGCGAGTTGCCCGACCCGACACGCGCCTTCGCCTTCACCACGCGCGCCCAGCGCCACTTCGGCGAAGTCGACTGGCAGCCCGGCGACTGGCTCGTCTTCGGCTCGGAGACCGCGGGCCTCGCACCCGAGCGGCTCGCCGCCTTCGACGAAGCGCATCGCGTGCGCCTGCCGATGCGCGCCGGCCAGCGCAGCCTGAACCTCAGCAATGTCGTCGCGGTGGCGGTGTTCGAAGCCTGGCGCCGCCAGGGCTACGCCGGCGGCGGCTGAGCTTCAGCCCAGCCCTTCGGCCCGCGCGCTGCGCGACATCAGCCGCGCCACCGCCTCGGCCGGCGCAATGCGGCCTTCGAGCACCGCGACCACCGCCTCGGTGATCGGCATCTCGACCTTCAGCGCCTTCGCCCGCGCCAGCACCGTGGGCGCGCTGGGCACGCCTTCGGCGACATGGCCGAGCGAGGCCAGTGCCTGCGCCAGCGGCTGCCCCGCGGCCAGCAGCAGGCCGACGCGGCGGTTGCGCGAGAGCTCGCCGGTGGCGGTGAGCACGAGGTCGCCGAGGCCCGACAGGCCCATGAAGGTCTCGGCCCGTGCGCCCAGGGCCAGGCCCAGGCGCGTCATCTCCGCGAGGCCGCGCGTGATCAGCGCCGCGCGCGCGTTCAGCCCCGGTGCACCGGGCGCGCCCGAGGCGGCCAGGCCATCGAGGATGCCGGTGGCGATGGCCAGCACGTTCTTCACCGCGCCGCCGACCTCGACACCGGCCAGGTCGTCGCTGGTGTAGATGCGCAGCCGCTCGGCATGGAAGGCCTCGACCGCGCGCGCAGCGAGCGCCGCATCGGCGCTGGCGGCCACCAGCGCGGTGGCCTGCCCGCGCGCGACTTCCTGCGCAAAGCTCGGGCCCGAGAGCACGCCGCAGGGCGCGCCGGGGCGCAGTTCACGCGCGATCTCGTGGCCGAGCGCGCCGCTGCCGGCCTCGAAGCCCTTGCACAGCCACAGCACGGGGCGATCGTCAGGCAGCGCGAGCAGTTGCTCGCGCAGCGCGGCCATCGGCGTGGCGATGATCGTCAGGCCGTCGCGCGCATGGGCGAGGGCTTCGGCCCGGTCGACCGTGACGTTCAGTTCAGGGGGTAGCCCGATGCCGGGCAGGTAGCGCGCGTTGGTCCGCGCGCCCGTCAGGTCCTGCGCCTGCGGGGCGCTGCGCGCCCAGAGCAGGACTTCATGCCGCGGCGCCGCCGCGATCGCCAGCGCCGTGCCCCAGGCACCGGCACCGAGGACCGCGATCTTCATCCGGCGCCGCTGGGCCGTCAGTTCACGTTCGTGATGATCCTGGAACCGCCGTTGCCTTGCTGGGCAGCGGCCTGCTGCTGCTGCGCCTCGAACATGGCCTGGAAGTTCACCTCCGTCAGCAGGATCGGCGGGAAGCCGGCGCGCGTGCAGACGTCGGAGACGATGGCGCGCAGGTAGGGGTAGATCATCTGCGGGCAGACGATGCTGACGATGCCCTGCAGCTGGTCTTCCGGGATGTTGCGGATCTCGAAGATGCCGGCCTGCTTGGCCTCCACCAGGAACAGGACCTTGTCCTTCACCTTGGTGGTGACGGTGGCGGTGACGGTGACCTCGAACACCCCGTCGGCCACCGGCGCAGCGCCCATCGAGAGGTTGATGTCGACCTGCGGCTGCGACTGCTCCAGCAGGATGGCCGGCGAGTTGGGCTGCTCCAGCGACAGGTCCTTCAGGTACATGCGCTGGATCTGGAAGATGGGTTGCTGCTCGTCGGCCATGATCGGTTCCAAGGTAGTCAAAGCCCGGCACCCGATGGCGCCGAGCCGCAGCCGGCGATTATGGCGCGCCGCCACCACGCGGCCGGCGCCGCGCGGTGTGCGAAAAGCCCCTGCGTCAGGGGGTCAGGGCGTGGCCAGCAGCGGCAGCAGGCCGCCGCGCTGGTCGAGCGCGATCAGGTCGTCGCAGCCGCCGACATGAGTCTCGCCGATGAAGATCTGCGGGACCGTGCGGCGGCCCGTGAGTTCCATCATGCGCTGGCGCTCGGCAGGGTGGAGGTCGACGCGGACCTCGTCGATCGCCGTCACGCCGCGCTGCTTGAGCAGCGCCTTGGCGCGGATGCAGTAGGGGCACACCTCGGTGGTGTACATCCGGACGGGGTTCAAGCTCATGCGGCGCTCTTCTCGATCGGCAACCCGGCCTCGCGCCAGGCGGCGGTGCCGCCGGACACGGCCACGGCCTTCTCCCAGCCGGCCTTGCGCAGCTGCGCCGCGGCGCGCTGGGCACGCGCGCCGCTGGCGCACATCAGCAGCACCGGCAGCGTCTTGTTGGTGGGCAGGGCCTTGTGGCCGTCGAGCTGGGCCAGCGGCGCGTTGCGCGCACCGCCGGCATGGCCGGCGGCGTATTCGGCGGGCTCGCAGACGTCGATCAGCACGCCCTTCTCGCGGTTGATCAGCCGCACGGCCTCTGCCGTGCTGACGCCGCCGCCTGCGGCACCGCCGCGCAGCGTGGGCCACAGCAGCAGCCCGCCGGAGGTCAGCGCCATCAGCACGAGAACCCAGTTGTAGCCTTCGAGTAGGAATCTCACGCGTTGCGGCCCACGGATGCGAAACCGCGAATTATAGAATTCGCGCCATGTACAAGCTCGTCCTCATCCGTCACGGGGAATCCACCTGGAACCTCGAGAACCGCTTCACCGGCTGGACCGACGTGCCGCTCACCGAGACCGGCGTCGCGCAGGCCCGGCAGGCGGGGCGGCTCTTGAAGGAAGGCGGCTGGGAGTTCGACGTCGCCTACACCTCGGTGCTCAAGCGCGCGGTGTGGACCCTCTGGCACGCGCTGGACGAGATGGACCGCACCTGGCTGCCGGTGCTGCACGACTGGCGCCTGAACGAGCGCCACTACGGCGCGCTGCAGGGCCTGAACAAGGCCGACATGGCGAAACAGTACGGCGAAGAGCAGGTGCTGGTCTGGCGCCGCAGCTACGACACGCCGCCGCCGGCTCTGGAGGCCGCCGACCCGCGCAGCGAACGCGCCGACCGCCGCTACGCCCACCTCGAAGCCGACCAGGTGCCGCTGACCGAGTGCCTGAAGGACACCGTGGCGCGCGTGATGCCCTGCTGGAACGAGCGCCTGGCGCCGGCCATCAAGAGCGGCCAGCGCATCGTGATCGCCGCCCACGGCAACAGCATCCGCGCGCTGGTGAAGTACCTCGACCAGATCGGCGACGCCGAGATCGTCGGCCTGAACATCCCCAACGGCATCCCGCTCGTCTACGAACTCGATGCCAGCCTGCGGCCGATCCGCCACTACTACCTGGGCGATGCGGAAGCGGCCGCCAAGGCCGCCGCCGCGGTGGCGGCGCAGGGCCAGCGCAAGGGCTGACAAGGTGTGAGCCCCGCCGGGCCGGCTCAGCGCTTCGGCGCTTCCAGCGCGAGGATCCAGCGCACCAGCGAGCGCGCCTCGGGCTCGCGGATCGCCACCTCGTTGGGCGGCATGCCGATGCCGCTGACCTTGCCCTGCCAGTGGCTCGTATACGGGTTCGAGCCCACGAGCACGGTGCGGGTGAGGCGATCCTGCGCGTCCTTCTCGCCCTTGTACTTGCCGGCCACGTCGCGCCAGGCCGGGCCGATCGGCGGCCCGCCGTTCGGCCCCTTGCCGCCCGGCTCGACCTGGTGGCAGGCCATGCAGCCGCTGGTGCTGGCCAGCTTGAGCATCGCGGCATCGTCGGCGGCCAGGGCCGGCAGCGTGGCGGCTGCCACGGTCAGGCCCACGGCCCACATGAATCGGTTCATCGAAAGCTCCGGAAGCTGTTGGTGTTTCAGCGCGGCAGCGTAGGCAGCGCGGGCCGGTGGCCGTTGACCGGCGTCAAGCGCGCGCGGCGATTTGCCAGCGTGGAACAGCGGCTGTTGCGGCGCGAGACAGCGGCGCGAAAGCCTCGCGTCAGCCGAGTTCGCGCAGCGCCCGGGCCAGCAGCGGCACCACGCTGACGGCGTTGGTCGGGTGCGGCACCGCGTCGCTGCTCCAGACCTGGCGCACACCCGCGGCACGCACCTGCTCGAGCGCATCGCCGATGAAGAGCCCATGCGTCACGGCCACGTCCACGCTCGCCGCGCCGCGCGCCAGTGCGCCACGCGCCGCCGCGACCAGCGTGCGGCCGGTGCTGGCGACATCGTCCAGCAGCACAACGGCGCGGCCGGCCACGTCCACCGCCGGCAGCGCGACATCGACCTCGCGGTCGCCATGCCGCTCCTTGTGGCAGATCGCGTGGTCCAGCCCATGCGCCAGCGCCGCGGCGCGCACCCACTGGCCGGCCTCCTCGTCGGGCGCAAGCAGCAGCGCGCCGGGCACCTGGCGCGCCGCGTGTGCGCCCAGCAGCTCGGCCGCCGAGAGTGCGATGCCGCGCCGCCCCGGCAGCACCTCGTCGAGCGAGGCGATGCGGTGCAGGTGCGGGTCCACGGTCAGCACCGCGTCGAACGAGCCGGCGAGCAGGCCGCCCAGCACACGCTGGCTGACGATCTCGCCCGGCGTGAAGGCCATGTCCTGGCGCATGTAGGCCAGGTACGGGCTCACGAGCACCAGCCGCCGTGCACCGAGTTCGCGCGCGCCGCCGGCGGCCAGCAGCAGTTCGGCGAGCTTGGCGTTCGGGTCCTGCAGGCCGCGCAGCAGCACCACGTCCGGCGGCAGCGCGGCGGGCAGGCGCAGCCGGGTCTCGCCGTCGGGGAAGCGGTGGCGCTCGATGATGGCTGGCGTGACGCTCAGTTCGGCCGCCAGGCGGCCGGCCAGCGTGGCCTCGTCGTCGAAGGCCAGCAGTGCCATCTCGCCCTTCATGGCGCCCGTCACGCCGCCACCCCCGCCTTCAGCTCCGCAGCGACCAGCTCTCGCAGGTGCTCGGCCAGCGCCCGCCGGTCGGCATGCGGCGTGGCCACCGGCGGCAGCAGCCGCACGTGGGCGCGCAGTCCGCGGGCGCGTGCCACGCGCCACATGCTCTGCACGAGCGAGGTCTCGCCGATGTAGACCACTGCCTCGCTGAAGGGCGCCGCGCCTTCGGCGAAGCGCAGCACCACCGGCTGCACCGGGGTGCCGGTGCTGATGGCCGCCTGCAGCAGGTTGGCGTGGAAGGGCAGCGGCTCCACACCGGTGCCGGTGGTGCCTTCGGGGAACACGGCCACCGTGTCGCCGCCGCGCAGCGCGTCGGCCATCGCATGCACCACGCGCAGCGCGTCGCGCTTGCGTTCGCGCTCGATGAACAGCGTGCCGGCGTTGCGGATCAGCCAGCCCAGGAGCGGCCACTGCAGCACGTCGGCCTTGCTGACGAAGCGCGCGTGCGGCGCCGCGGCGTGGATGGCGGCGATGTCGAGCCAGGAGATGTGGTTGGCCACCACGAGCGTGGGTCCGGGCCGTGGCGTGCCGTTCACTTCGACGGCCATGCCCATCACGCGCAGCAGGCCGGCCGACCACCAGCGGATGCGGTCATGCCGCCCCGCGGCGTCGAGCTTGGGGAAGCGCGTCATCACCGCCATGCCGTGCAGCACGTGCAGGAAGGCGCGCAGCAGCCGCCAGGCCGCGACGATGCTGCGCATCACGGAGCGGCGATGCGGCGCATCAGGCGGCGGCCACCGTGCGCGCCTCGTAGGCGATGGTGCCGGCCACCAGCGTGGCGCGCACCCGGCCCGGCAGCGCCATGCCGGTGGAGGCGAAGGAGAAGGGCGTGTGCTTGCCCTGGCTGGCCAGGCGCTCGGGCGCGACGCCCCATTCGGCCGCCGGGTTGAACACGCACAGGTCAGCCACGCCGCCCTCGACCAGCCGCCCCGCGCTGCTGGCCAGCGAGCCGAGCGCATCGCCCAGCACGCGCACCGGATCGTGCGTCACGCGGGCCAGCGTGCGCGCCAGCGGCAGGCCGCTGTCGGAGCCCCAGCGCAGCGCCAGGCTCAGCAGCAGCTCCAGCCCCGTGGCGCCGGGCTCGGCCTCGCCGAAGGGCAGGTTCTTCATGTCCTCGGCCACCGGGTTGTGGTCGGAGACCAGCGCGTCGATCGTGCCGTCGGCCAGCGCGGCGCGCAGCGCGTCGCGGTCGGCGCCCTGGCGCAGCGGAGGATCGAGCCGCATGTCGGCGTTGAAGTAGCCGATGTCGACGTCGGTCAGGTGCAGCGAGTTGATGCTCACGTCGGCCGTCACCGGCAGGCCCTCGGCCTTGGCCGCGCGCAGCAGCGCCACGCCGGCGGCGCTGGACAGGCGGCACAGGTGCACACGCGCCTTCGTCGCCCGCACGAGTTCGAAGATCGTGTGCAGCGCCACCGTCTCGGCCACCACCGGCACGCCGGCCAGGCCCAGGCGCGTGGCCACCGCGCCTTGCGCGGCGACGCCGCCGCCCAGGCAGGCATCGATCGGCCGCAGCCAGACCGTGTTGCCGAAGGTCGCGGCGTACTGCAGCGCACGCAGCAGCACCAGCGTGTCGCGCACCGGCTGGTCGGCCTGCGCGAAGCCGACGCAGCCCGATTCGGTCAGCTCGGCCATCTCGGTGAGCGCCGCGCCTTCGAGCCGCCGCGTCAGCGCGCCGAGCGGGAACACGCGGCAGCGGCTGAGCTTGCGGGCGCGGAACTTGAGCATCTCCACCAGGCCGGGCTCGTCGAGCACGGGGTCGGTGTCGGGCGGGCAGACCAGGCTCGTCACCCCGCCGGCCGCGGCCGCCGCCAGTTCGCTCTCCAGCATGCCCTCGTGCTCGTGGCCGGGCTCGCGCAGCCGCGCGGCGAGGTCCACCAGCCCGGGCGCGACGACCATGCCCGAGGCGTCGATCTCGCGCTCGGCCGCGAAGTCGCGCCCCACGGCGCCGATGGCGACGATGCGCCCGCTGGCGATCGCCAGGTCGGCCTTCTCGTCGCGGCCCGAGGCCGGGTCGACGACGCGGCCGTTGCGGATCAGGATCTTCATGCTCATGTCTACGCCTGATTGCCCGCGATCGTGCTCATCACCGCCATGCGCACCGCGATGCCGAAGGTCACCTGCGGCAGGATCACGCTGTGCGAGCCGTCGGCCACGGCGGAGTCGATCTCCACGCCGCGGTTGATCGGCCCGGGGTGCATCACGATCGCATCGGGCTTGGCGAGGGCGAGCTTCTCGGCGCTCAGGCCCCAGGCCTTGAAGTACTCGCCGGCACTCGGCAGCACGCTGCCGCTCATGCGTTCGTTCTGCAGCCGCAGCATGATGATCACGTCGGCGTCGCGCACGCCCTCGGCCATGTCGTGGCACACGCGCACGCCCATCGCGGCCAGGTCGCCCGGCACCAGCGTCTTGGGGCCCACGGCGCGGATCTCGGGCACGCCCAGCGTCGTGAGCGCGTGGATGTCGGAGCGCGCCACCCGCGAGTTGACGATGTCGCCGACGATGGCCACCGTCAGCTGCGTGAAGTCGCGCTTGTAGTGGCGGATGGTGTACATGTCCAGCAGCCCCTGCGTGGGGTGCGCGTGGCGCCCGTCGCCGGCGTTGACCACGTGCACGTGCGGTGCCACGTGCTGCGCGATCAGGTAGGGCGCGCCGCTTTCGGCATGGCGCACGATGAACATGTCGGCATGCATCGCCGAGAGGTTGGCGATGGTGTCCAGCAGGCTCTCGCCCTTGGCGGTGCTGCTCTTGGCGATGTCGAGGTTGATGACGTCGGCCGAGAGGCGCTTGGCCGCGATCTCGAAGGTGGTGCGGGTGCGCGTGCTGTTCTCGAAGAACAGGTTGAACACGCTCTTGCCGCGCAGCAGCGGCACCTTCTTCACGTCGCGGTCGTTGACCGACAGGAAGGTGCCGGCGGTGTCCAGGATCTGCGTCAGCACGGCCTTGGGCAGGCCCTCGATCGACAGCAGGTGGATCAGCTCGCCGTGCTTGTTCAGTTGCGGGTTGCGGCGGGATAACAAGCTCAGGTCCTCTCGGGGTTCATCTCGCCGACCTTCAGGTCGAAGCGGCCGCCGTCCAGGCGCGCGAGCGACAGCCGCTGCGTGGCCGGCATCGCGATGCGGGCCGCGGCATAGGCCGCGCCGATGGGCAGTTCGCGCCCGCCACGGTCCACCAGCACCGCCAGCGTCACGCTTGCGGGGCGGCCGAAGTCGAAGAGTTCGTTGACCACGGCGCGCACGGTGCGGCCGGTGTAGAGCACGTCGTCCACCAGCACGATGTGGCGGCCGTCGATCGCGAAAGGCAGGTTCGTCGCGTCGGTGCCCGAGGCCAGGCCGCGCGCCGAGAAATCGTCGCGGTGCAGCGTGCTGCTGATCACCCCGTGCGCGCCGTCCAGGCGCAGGTCGCGCTGCAGCCGTTCGGCCAGCCACGCGCCGCCGCTCCAGATGCCGACGATGGCCGCGCCCGGGCGCAGCAGGCCGCGCACGCCTTCGCGCAGCTCGGCATAGAGGGCTTCGGCGTCAAGCTGCAGCATCGTGGGCGGGCGCGCGTTCGCGCAGGAACTGGTTCAGGATGATGGCGGCGGCGGCAGCGTCGGCATCGGCCGCGCCTTCGGCCAGCGCCTCGGTGGTGGAGTAGCGCTCGTCCACCTCGTGCACTGGCAGCCGGAAGCGGCCGTGCAGCTGGCGTGCGAAGCGGCGCGCGCGGCGCGTGTTCTCGTGCTCGGCGCCGTCGGGGTGGAAGGGCACGCCGACCACCAGCGCATCGGGCCGCCATTCGGCGATGAGCTTGCCGATGGCCTCGAAACGCGCGTCGCCCTCGGCCGCGACCGTGGTCAGCGGCGAGGCCTGGCCGATCACGGTGTTGGCGCTGGCCACGCCGGTGCGGCGGAGGCCGAAATCGAAAGCCAGATAGCTCTCCGCACGCGCGACGGCGGCGGCGCCGGGCTCAGGCATGCCCGGCCTCTTGGGACAACATGGCGGGATCGAAGCCCAGCAAGGAAACCGCGCGGTCGTAGCGCTTCTCGACCGGCGTGTCGAAGATGATCGCCGGGTCGGCGTCGACCGTGAGCCAGCCGTTGCGGCCGATCTCGTCTTCCAGCTGGCCGGCCTGCCAGCCGCTGTAGCCGAGCGTGACGAGCACCTTCTTCGGCCCCGAGCCCTCGGCCATGGCCTCCAGCACGTCCTTGCTGGTGGTCATCTCAAGGCCGCCGGGCACCGAAAGCGTGCTGTTGAAGCTGCCGGCGCCCTCGCCCACCTTCTCGTGCAGCACGAAGCCGCGCTCGGTCTGCACCGGGCCGCCGAAGAACACCGGCTGCTCGGCGAGTTCGGCACGGTCGAGCTTGAGCTCCACCTTCTCGAACAGGTTCTTCAGCTTGATGTCGATGGGCTTGTTGATCACCAGCCCCAGGGCGCCCTTCTCGGTGTGCTCGCAGAGGTAGACGACCGTGCCGGCGAAGGTCTCGTCGGCCATGCCCGGCATGGCGATCAGGAACTGATTCGTCAGGTCGATGCGCGAGCTGCTGCCCATGCACGGGATTCTAGTTCCGGGGGACACTCCGGCCCGTGAACAAGGCCCCCCATCCTGCCCGACCCAAGGAACTGGACCGTGCGCTGGTCTGGCTGCGCCGCGACCTGCGCACGGAAGACCACGCCGCGCTGTACCACGCGCTGAAGGCGGCGCGCCAGGTCTGGTGCGCCTTCGTCTTCGACCGCGAGATCCTGGATCCGTTGCCGCGGCAGGACCGCCGCGTCGAGTTCATCCGCGACAGCCTGGTGGGCGTGGACGCCGAGCTGCGTGCGCTGGCGGCCTCGCACGGCGTGGACAGTGCCGGGCTGATCGTGCGCCATGGCATGGCGGCCGAGGAGATCACGAAGCTCGCCCAGGCGCTGGGCGTGCACGCCGTCTTCGCCAGCCACGACGACGAACCTGCCGCGCTGGCCCGCGACGCCCGCGTGCGCGGCCTGCTGGCCGACCGGGGCGTGGCGCTGCAACTCTCCAAGGACCACGTGGTCTTCGAGCGCGCCGAGGTGCTGACGGCCGCCGGCGGGCCGTTCTCGGTCTTCACGCCCTACAAGAACGCCTGGCTGAAGAAGATCGACGCCTTCTACCTGAGCGCCTACCCGGTGGCGCGCCATGCCGGCGCGCTGGCGCCGGTACCGGCGGACCTGGCCGGCGGCGTGCCCACGCTGGAGGGAATCGGCTTTCAGCGCACCAACCTGCACCAGCTGCGCTTGCCCAGCGGCCCGGCGGGCGCGGCCGAGCTGCTGGGCGACTTCCTCGAGGAGCGCATCGACCAGTATCACGAAGCGCGCGACTACCCCGCGGTGAAGGGCCCGAGCTACCTCAGCACGCACCTGCGCTTCGGCACCGCCAGCATCCGCCGCCTGGCGCGCGAGGCGCACCAGCGCATGACGGGCGGCTCGCGCGGCGCCGAGGTCTGGCTCTCGGAGCTGGTGTGGCGCGACTTCTACCACCAGATCCTGCACCACCACCCGCGTGTCGTCGGCCACGCGTTCAAGCCTGAATACGAGCGCATCCGCTGGGAACACGGCAAGCATGCCGACGAGTATTTCTCAGCCTGGTGCGAAGGCCGCACGGGTTATCCGCTCGTGGATGCGGCGATGCTGCAGATCAACCAGACCGGCTACATGCACAACCGCCTGCGCATGGTGGTGGCCAGCTTCCTGACCAAGGACCTGGGGCTGGACTGGCGCCGCGGCGAGGCCTACTTCGCGCTGCACCTCAACGACTTCGACCTCGCCGCCAACAACGGCGGCTGGCAATGGGCCGCGTCCACCGGTTGCGACGCCCAGCCGTATTTCCGGATCTTCAACCCGGTGAGCCAGAGCCGGAAGTTCGACCCGCAGGGCAAGTTCATCCGCCGCTACCTGCCGCAGCTGGCCAAGCTGCCGGACGAGCTGATCCATGCGCCATGGGAAGCCAGGCCGGTGGACCTGGCGGCGGCGGGCGTCGAGCTGGGCCGCGACTACCCCAGGCCGGTGGTGGACCACGCGGCGGCGCGCGAGAAGACGCTGGCGCGCTACGCCGTCGTCAAGGGCTGAGCCTGCTCGGGCTTGCGCCGCAGCACCCGCCGCATGAAGAACTGCACCCAGTCGTCGACGAAGGTGTAGACCACCGGGATCACGAGCAGGCTCAGGAAGGTGCTCGTGATCAGCCCGCCGATCACGACGATGGCCATCGGCGCGCGGAAGCTCGGATCGGTGCCGAAGCCGATGGCGATCGGCAGCATGCCGGCACCCATCGCGATGGTGGTCATCACGATCGGCCGCGCACGCTTGTGGCAGGCGTCCAGCAGCGCGTCCCATCGGCTCAGGCCGTGCTCGCGGCGCGCCATCACGGCGTACTCCACGAGCAGGATGGAGTTCTTGGTCGCGATGCCCATCAGCATGATCATGCCGATCAGCGCCGGCATCGACAGATCGGTGCGGGTGAGGAAGAGGGCCAGGATCGCGCCCGGGATCGACAGCACCAGCGCCGCAAGGATCGTGGCCGGCTGCACCCAGGCGTGGAACAGCAGCACGAGCACGATGTAGATGCAGAGGACACCGGTGGCCATCGCCAGGCCGAAGCCCGAGATCAGCTCGCCCATCGCCTCGGCGTCGCCCACCACCGTGCGCATGATGCCCGGCGGCAGGTTCTTCAGGCTCGGCAGCTGGTCGGCTTGCTCCTGCACCGTGCCCAGCGGCTGGCCGTTGAGCTCGATCTCGAAGTTGATGTTGCGCAGCCGGTCATAACGGTCGATCTGCGCGGGGCCGCTGGTCAGCTCCAGCGTCGCGACGTTGCCCAGGGCGACGGGGCCGCGCGCGCCGGGCACCGGCAGGCGTTCGAGAAGGGCCAGGTCCTGCCGCGCGCCTTCGGGCAGGCGCACCAGCACCGGCACCTGGCGCTGCGAGAGGTTCAGCTTGGTGAGCGACTGCTCGTAGTCGCCGGCGGTGGCCACGCGCAGCGTGTCGGCGATGGCCGCGGAGGTCACGCCCAGGTCGGCGGCGCGGCCGTTGTCCGGGCGCACCGCAAGCTCGGGCCGCTGCAGGCTGGAGGTGGAGGTGACGTTGCCGATGCCCGGCAGCGTGCGCAGGTCGCGCTCGACGAGGCGCGCGTGCGCCGCGAGCGCCTCGCCGTCCTCGCCTGCGATCACGAGCACGAACTTCTCCGCCGAACCGCCGAAGCCCACCTTCACGCGTGCGCCGGGCAGCGTCTCGAGCGCGCGGCGCAGTTCGGCCTCGATGGCCTGCTTGCTCAGGCCCGGCCGCTCCTTGCGCGGCGTGAGGTTCAGCGTCAGCGTGGCCTTGTTCGACTCCGCCGGTCCGAGCGACATGAACGGGTCGGCGCCGGCCTTGCCGCCGCCCACCGCGGTGTAGACCAGCTTCACGTGCGGGTTGGCGCGCACCAGCGCCTCGGCCTGCTCGGTGGCGGCCATGGTCTGGCGGAAGGTGGCGCCGGGCGGCAGCGTGATCGTCACCTGCGTCTGCGAGAGGTCGTCCGGCGGGATGAAGGCGCCCGGGATCTGGCCCATGAAGAGCGGCGCGCAGGAGCCCAGCGAGAACACGACCACCGCCAGCAGCGTCCACAGGCGGTGCTTCAGGCACCAGGCCGCGAGCTTCAGGTAGGCCGGCATCCACAGCGGCTCCTTGTGCACGCGCGTGGGCTTCTTCAGCAGGTAGGCGGCCATCATCGGCGTGAGCATGCGCGCCACCACGAGCGAGAAGAACACCGCGATGGCCGCCGTCCAGCCGAACTGGACGAAGAACTTGCCGACCACGCCGCTCATGAAGGCCGTGGGCAGGAACACCGCGATCAGCGTGAAGGTGGTGGCGATCACCGCCAGGCCGATCTCGTCGGCCGCCTCCATCGCCGCCTGGAACGGGCTCTTGCCCATCTGCAGGTGGCGCATGATGTTCTCGATCTCGACGATTGCGTCGTCCACCAGGATGCCCACCACGAGCGACAGCGACAGCAGCGTCACGACGTTGATCGAGAAGCCCATCAGCGCCATCACCGCGAAGGTGGGCACGGCCGACAGCGGCAGCGCCACTGCCGAGACCAGCGTGGCGCGCCACTCGCGCAGGAAGAACCAGACCACGATCACCGCCAGCAGCGCGCCCTCGAACAGCAGCGCCATCGAGCCGTGGTAATTCTCGACCACCGGCTCGACGAAGTTGAAGGCCTCGGTGATCTCCACGTCCGGGTGCTGCGCGCGCGTGGCCTCCAGCGCGGCACGCACGCCCTCGGCGACGTCGATCTCGCCGGCGCCGCGCGAGCGCGCGACCTCGAAGGCGACCACCGCCTTGCCGTCCAGCCGCGCGGCCTGGCGCACCTCGGCCACGGTGTCGGTGACGCGCGCGAGTTCGTCCAGGCGGATGCGGCGGCCGTCGGCCAGCGCGATCTGCATCGCCGCCAGCTCCTGCGCCGAGGAGACGGTGGCGATCGTGCGCACGGCCTGCTCGGCGCCGCCCAGGTCGGTGCGGCCGCCGGGCGCTTCCTGCTGCACCTGGCGCAGCTGGCGCGAGACCTCGGCCGCGGTGGCGCCCAGCGCCTGCAGGCGCAGCGGGTCCAGCTCCACCACCACCTGCCGCGTGACGCCGCCCACGCGCGTGACGCCGCCCACGCCGCGCACCGCCAGCAGCGCCTTGGTCACCTGGTTGTCGACGAACCACGAGAGCGCCTCGTCGTCCATGCGCGTGGAGGCCACCGTGTAGGCCAGCACCGGCATGGCCGCGAAGTCCATCTTCGTGATCACCGGATCGCGCAGCTCGCCGGGCAGATCGGAGCGCACGCGCGAGACGGCGTCGCGCACGTCGTCCATCGCCTCCTGCGGCGTCTTCTCCAGGCGGAACTCGGCCGTCACCGTGACCGCGCCGTCGCGCGCGGTGGTGTACAGGTGCTTCAGGCCCTGCACGGTGGCGATGGAGTTCTCGATCTTGCGCGCGACCTCGGTCTCCAGCTGCGCCGGCGCGGCACCCGGCAGCGAGGCGGTGACGGTGATCGTGGGCAGATCGATGTCCATGAAGTTCTGCACCTTCATGGACCTGAAGCCGACGATGCCCAGCAAAGTGAGCAGCACGAACAGCAGCAGCGCGGGGACCGGGTTGCGGATGGAGGCGGCGGAGACGTTGAGCTGCATGGCCTGTTCCCTGCCCCTCAGCGCGAAGCCGCCACCGCGGGCGGCGCGGCGACCACGCGCACGATGTCGCCATCGGCCAGGAAGCCGACGCCGGAGGCGACGACCTGCGCGCCGGCCTCCAGCCCGGCGGTGATCTCCACGCGCTCGCCGCTGCGGCGCCCGGTCTCGACCTTGGTCATCGCGACCTTGCTGCCGGCGCCGACGCGGAACACGTAGCTGAAACCGTCGCGCAGCAGCAGCGCGCTCTGCGGCAGCGTGAGCGCGCTGCCGGCGCCCACGGCGAACTCGCCGCGGGCGTACATGCCGGCCTTCACCGCCGGCGCCCCGGCGGCGTTCGGCAGGTCGACGTAGACCAGGCCGTTGCGCGTGGCCGGATCCACCGTCGGCCCGACCATGCGCACGCGCCCGGTGACCGGCGGCGCGCCCACCGGCGACACGCGCACCGCCTGGCCGGCCTTCACGCGCGCGAGCTGGCTCGCGGGCACCTCGGCGCGCCACTCCAGGCGGCCCTGGCGGATGAGGCGGAACAGCTCCTGCCCGGCCGGCACCACGGCGCCCACGGTGGCCGTGCGCGCCGAGATCACGCCCGCATCGGGCGCGAGCACCTGGGTCTGGGCCAGGCGGATCTGCTGCACCTTGGCGGCCGCACGCAGCGCCTCCAGCCGCGCCCGCGCGGTGGTCTCGGCGGTGAGGTACTGGTTGATCTGCTGCGCCGACAGCGCACCGCTGGCCTGCAGCTCGCGCGCGCGCTGCGCGTTGGCACCGGCCTCGGCGAGCGTGGCCTCGGCCTCGGCGACGGCGGCGCGGCTCTGCGCCAGGTCGGCGCCGGCCATCTCGTCGGCGAAGCGCGCCAGCACCTGGCCGCGCTTGACCACGTCGCCCACGTTCGCGCGCACCTCGGCCAGGCGCCAGCCGTTGGCCTCGGAGCCCACGCTCGCTTCCTGCCAGGCGGCGATGCTGCCGTTGGCGGTGACAGCGTCGGCGATCTCGCCGCGCTGCGGCTGTGTCGTGGTGACGGTGAGCGCGGCGCGCGGCGTGGCCTCGGAGGCCTTGGCGGCGGCGGGCTTGGGTGCGTCTGCGGCCTCGGCGCGCGGGCCGGTGGCCCAGGCGGCGACGATGGCGGCCGTGATGGCCAGCGCGGCGGCGGTGCCGATGCGTTTGCGGGCGGGGAGCTGCTTCATGCGGTGTCCGGATGTCCTCATCGTCACGGCGTGACGGCTTCGAGCGCGGCCGGGCCGAAGCCGCCGCCCAGGGCGCGGTACAGCGCGATCCAGGCGCTGCTGCGCTCGCGCTGCAGGTCGATCAGTGCACTTTGCGCGGCAGCCGCGTTGCGCCGCGCCGCCTCCAGGTCGAACAGGCTGGCCAGGCCGCCCTTCTGGCGCGCCTCGGTGGCGCGCAGCGAGGCCTCGAAGTCCTGCGCGGCGCGGCGCGCGTCGCCTTCGCGCTCGGCGGTGGACTGCAGCGTCACCAGGCTCACCTCCACCTCGCGCAGCGCGCGCCGCACCTGGGCGCGGTAGCCGGCCACGGCGTCGTCGTAGGCGGCCTGCGCGGCCGTGGTGTTGGCGCGCCGCGCGCCGCCGTCCACCAGCGGGAAGCTGACCGACAGCGGGCCCAGGCTCCAGGTCGTGCCGTGGATCGTCTCGCCGCCGGCGCGCAGCGCGGTCGAGGCCAGGTTGCCGGAGATCGTCAGCTGGATGTTCTCGCGTGCGCGGGCCTGGTCGCGCTCGGCCGCGGCGGCCACCACCAGGCTCGCCGCCTCGGCCACGTCGGGGCGCTGCGCCAGCAGCTGCGCCGGCAGCGCCGGCGGCGCCAGCGGCCGCGGCAGCGGCACCAGCGCCTGCGCGGCGGCCAGGCGCGGGCGCAGCTCGGTCTCGGGCAGCGCGGTCAGTTCGGCCAGCGACTTGAGCTGCGCCTCGCAGGCCGCCGCCTGCGCGCTGGCCGCCACGCGCGCCTGCGCCGCGCCGGCGCGGGCCAGCGCGGCATCGGCCGGCGCGGTGAAGCCGGAGCGGGCGCTGAGCTCGGTCAGGCGCGCGGTCTCGGCGCGCGACTCGGCGTCCACCCGCGTCTGCACCAGCTGCGCCTCGCAGCCGCGCAGCGCGACATAGGCGTTGCCGACCTCGGCCGCGAGCGCCACGCGCGCGCCATGCCAGGCGGCGCGCGCGGCGTCCACGCGCGCCTGGCTGGCGTCGCGGCCGGCGGCCACGGCGCCGAAGAGGTCGATCTCCCAGGCCGCCTGCACGCCGATGCTGCTGACGGCGCTCGCCGGCGCCTGCGGCAGGCTGCGGCTGCGCAGCGTGCTGGCGCTCAGGTCCACGCTGGGCAGCAGCGCCGCGGTGGCGGCGGCGCGCGTGGCGCGGGCGGCGGCGATGCGCAAGGCCGCCGACGTCAGCGAAGGGCTGGCCGCGCGCGCGGCACTCACGAGTTCGGGCAGCAGCGGGTCGCTGAAGCCGGCCCACCAGCCGCTGAGGTCGGCCGGCTCGGCATCGGGCGGCGGCGGGGCGTTCCAGCGCGCGGGCACCGTGAGGTCGGCCGCGGGCGCCGGCGGCGGGGCCGGCGGCGTGCTGCCGCAGCCGGCGAGCGAAAGCGCCAGCAGCGTGGGCCCGGCGGCACGGCGCAGTGGCCTCTTGCGGATGTTCATGTGGTCTTCTCTCCCCCGGCCAGCGCAATGCCGCGCCGTGCCGCCTCGGCCTGGACCAACGCCAGCGCGTAGCGCGCCAGGCCCTCGGTCCATTCGTCCAGCGCGCGCGGCCCTTCGTGCAGCGCGGGTGCGAGCTGGCCCGTGATGTCCCAGCCCATGTGCAGCTGCACGCCCAGGCCCTCGATGCAGACGGCCAGGCGCTCCAGCTCGCGGTCGGGCGCCGCCAGGCCGAGGTGGCGCCGCAGCAGCGCGAGCAGCGCGTCGTGCAGCGGCTGGATGCCACGCTCGACCGCCTCCTGCCACAGCCCCGTGGGCTCCAGCCATTCGCGGAAGTGCAGCTTCATGCACAGCCGGGCATCGTCGCCGCGCTGCAGCGGCTCCACGAAGCCGGCGAAGAAGCCGCGCAGTGCCTGCGGCAGCGTCAGCGCCGGGTCGGCGAAACGGGCGAGTTCCGCCTGCGGGTCGCCCATCGGCTCCAGGAACGCGGCGCGGTACAGGCCGGCCTTGTCGCCGAAGTAGTAGCTGATGGCCGCGACGTTGACGCTCGCCGCGTCGGCCACCTCGCGCGTGCTGGTGCGCGCGAAGCCCTGCTGCGCGAACAGGCGCAGGCCGGCGTGCAGCAGGCGCAGGCGTGCGTCCTCGGCGGCGGGCGTGATCTTCTTCACGCGGCGATGATAGCCGCCTGAATCAAACGTTTGTTTGAAACCCAGGCTCGTGCCGGTGTCTGCTGGCGCCAGGCCGCCCGGGTCAGAAAAGTTCGACGTCGCTGTCGCGCGCCTGCTCGGCCAGGATGCCGGCGGCGACGAGTTCGCTGTGGCTCGCGACCTGGTTGCGGCCGTTCTGCTTGACGTAGTAGACGGCCTTGTCGGCGCGCTCGAAGGCGGCCGAGGGCGTGTCGCCGGCGCGCAGCGAGGTGAAGCCGATGCTGACCGTCGTGCGCCCGACCTGCGGGAAGGCGTAGGCCTCCACGCGCTGGCGCAGGCGCTGCAGCGCGGTGGCCGCCTGCGCCTCGTTCTCGCAGCGCATCAGCACGACGAACTCCTCGCCGCCGAAGCGGTAGAGGTGGTCGTGGAAGCGGAAGCTGTTGCGCATCAGGCGCGACAGCAGCAGCAGCACCTCGTCGCCGATCAGGTGGCCGTAGGTGTCGTTGACGCGCTTGAAGTGGTCGATGTCGATCACCGCCAGGCACGAGCGCACGGCCGCCGGCTGGCGCCGCGCCTCGGCCACCGGGCGCGCGCGCGCCGGCGGCGAGGCCTGCGCGGCGATGCGCAGGAAGCTTTCGTCGAAGGTCTTGCGGTTCAGTAGGCCGGTGAGCGTGTCGCGCTCGCTGTAGTCCAGCAGGCCCTGCACGTTGCGGTAGATGCGCAGGATGCTGCCCACCAGGCGCACGTCGTCGGCGGTCAGCGGCGCGGCCGTGGCCAGCTCGAGCACGCCCACGGCCTGCACCTCGGTGGCGAGCGGGAAGTAGGCCATCGTGGGCTGGCCGGGCACGGTGAAGGACTCCTCGCGCCGCAGGCAGGCCAGGCGGTCGGCGTGCGACTCGAGCGTCGGCAGCGATTCCAGCTCCGACCACAACGGGTCGGCCGTCGCGGTGGTGTCGCCCTGGCCGAGGCGCGCGCGCGTCAGCCAGCGCTGGTCCTCGCCCTCGCCCACGACGCGATAGATGGCCACCGCCTGCGGACGCAGCAGGTCGTTGAGGGCGCCCACGAGCGTGACGTCGAGGACGTCACGGTCGCGGAAGCCGGTCAGTTCGGCCAGGTGTTCGACGACTCGGGACATGGCGCCTTGTACGGCACGCCTTGCGGGCGATGGCTCCCAGTTTGAAGCTGCGGATTCTCGGTCAAGCGCGCGCCCCGCGCCCGGACGGAAGTCGGGCGCCTGCGGCAGCAGTGCACGCGGAGACGCTCAGGCCGGCACGTCGGCGCCGGCGTAGCGCGCCACCAGGGTCAGCAGCTCCTCTTCGGAATAGGGCTTGCCCAGGTAATGGTCGACCCCGAGTTCGGCCGCGTAGTCGCGGTGCTTCTGGGCGATGCGCGAGGTGATCATCACCACCGGCAGGCCCTTCAGCGCCAGGTCGGCGCGCACGTTGCGGACGAGGTCGAAACCGTCCATGCGGGGCATCTCGATGTCCGACAGCAGCACCACCGGCCGCTCCTCGGCCAGCTTCTCCAGCGCTTCCAGGCCGTCCTTGGCGGTGGTGACGCGGTAGCCCTCGCGCACCAGCAGGCGCTGGGTGACGCGGCGCACGGTGAGCGAATCGTCCACCACCAGCACCAGCGGCGCGCGTGCCGGCTCCTCGGCCGCGGCGGCCACCGGCGGCGCATCGGCCGGCGCCTCGCCGGCCACGGGTGCTGCGGCCTGGTGCGCGGCGGCGCGCGCCTCCTCGGCGTACAGGGAGGCCAGCGCCACCGGGTTGTAGATCAGCGCCACCGTGCCCGAAGGCAGCAGCGTCACGCCGGCCAGGCCGGGCAGGCGCGCCAGCTGCGGGCCGACGTTCTTGACCACCACTTCCTGGTTGCCGACGACTTCGTCGACGTGCACCGCGACGCGCTGCGCCGCGCTGCGCACGACCACCACCGTCTGCGTCTTGCCCGTGACCTCGCCGCGCGAGCCGGCCTGCAGCAGCGCCGCGAGCCAGAAGAAGGGCAGCGTCTCGCCGGCCAGGCCGAGCGCGGCCGTCTCGTAGGCCTGCTGCACCTCGGCGCTGGGCACGCGGCGCACGACCTCGATCAGCGTCGAAGGCACGGCCACGGTCAGCTCGCCGCAGCGCAGCATCACCACCTGCGTGACCGCGGTGGTCAGCGGCAGCAGCAGCTTGAAGCGCGTGCCGCGGCCGGGCTCGCTGTGCGTCTCGACGCGGCCGCCCATCGCGTTGACCTCGGCACGCACCACGTCCAGGCCCACGCCGCGGCCGGCCAGCTCCGTCACCGTCTCGGCGGTGCTGAAGCCGGGCTTGAAGACGAGCTGGCGCAGGTCTTCGTCGGAAGCGTCCGCGTCGGCCGCGAGCAGCCCGCGCTCGACCGCGCGCTGGCGGATGCGCTGCAGGTCCAGGCCGGCGCCGTCGTCGGCGAACTCCACCGCCACTTCGTTGCCGGCCTGCGCGACGGTGACGCCGATCGTGCCGGTGCCGTCCTTGCCGGCGGCGGCGCGGGCCTCGGGCGCTTCGATGCCGTGCGCCACGCTGTTGCGCAGCAGGTGCTCGAAGGAGCCGGCCATGCGCTCGAGCACGCCGCGGTCGATTTCGATCGCGCCGCCGACGATGTCCAGCCGCACCTGCTTGCCGGTCTCGCGCGCGGCCTGGCGCGCGGTGCGGTGCAGGCGGTCGGCCACGCTCTCGAACTCGACCATGCGGGTGCGCAGCAGGTCGTCCTGCAGCTCGCGCGTGAGGCGCGCCTGCGCGGCGAGTTCGTCTTCCGTGGACTGCAGCGTGCGCTGCAGGCTGCGCTGCAGCGTGGCCACGTCGTTCACCGACTCGGCCATGAAGCGCGTGAGTTCCTGGAAGCGCGTGAAGCGGTCCATCTCGAGCGGGTCGAAGGACTGCGACGCCGCCTTGGCCGCTTCCATGCGCGAGCTGATCTGCGTCTCGGCCTGCAGCTCGATGTCGCGCAGCTGGCGGCGCATGCGCTCCAGGCTGTCGGTCAGCTCGTTGAGCGAACCCTGCAGCGCCTTCACGTCGCTGTCGATGCGGGCACGCGTGATCGAGACCTCGCCGGCCTGGTTGACCATGCGGTCCAGCAGGCCCGAGCGCACGCGCACCACGGCGCCGCCGGTGCCGGCCGCACGTTCGGCCGCGGCCGCGGCGCTGGCGGCCGGCAGGTCGGCGGCGAAGCGCTGCCAGTCGATCTTCGCCGGGGGCGGCGGAGGCGGGGGAGGCGGCGGGGGTGGGGGCGGAGGAGGCGGCTCGACCGCGGCCACGGGCTCCGGCTCGGGCACCGGCATCGGCGCCGGCACGTCGACGAAGGCCTCGGCGAGCGGCTCGGCCACCGGCTGTTCGGCGGGCGCTTCCGGAGCCGGCTCCACCACGGGCTCGGCCAGCGGCGCCTCGGCCTCGGGTTCGATCGGCAGCTCGACGAAGGCTTCGTCGAGCAGCGCCGCGGGCTCGGCCGGCGCGGGTTCGGGCGCAAGCTGCGCCGGCTCCACGAAGGGCAGCACGCCGCGCACTGATTCGAGCGCGGGATCGGACGGCGTGTCCAGCAGCGCGACGGGCTCCGCCGCCACGGCGGGCGGTGCCGCCTCGGGCTCGGGCTCGGGTTCGAATTCGAGGTGCAGCAGGTCCAGCGGCTCGGCCACCGGCGCCGGCGGCGGCTCGGGCGCCGGCATGGCCGGCATCAGCTGCGTGACCGGGCGCACCGGCACTGGCGCGGGGGCCGGCGGCAGCGCGGCGCCGCCGCTCTTGCGCAGGTGGTCGAAGGCCGCGCTCATCGCGTCGGCGCGCGCCATCAAGGGCTCGATCTCGGCCGCGCCGGCGCCGCCTTGCTGCGCCAGCGCCTCGATCGCGCTTTCCAGCCGGTGCGCCATCTCGCCGATGCGCATCGCGCCTGCCAGCCGCGCCCCGCCCTTGAGCGTGTGCAGCGTGCGCATGCAGGCCATCGGCGCGTCGGGATCGGACGGGCGGTCGTGCCAGTCGCGCAGGCGGCTTTGCAGCTGCGGCAGCAGCTCGTCGGCCTCTTCCTCGAAGATGGGCAGCAGCTCGGCGTCGATCTGGTCGGTGCCGAGGTCCTGCTCCAGCGGTTCGGGCACGGCCGGCGCCTGAACCTGGGCCGGCGGCAAGGGCTCGGCCAGCGGCAGCTCGACCAGCGCCTCGGGCTCGATCGCCAGCGCCGGCGCTTCGTCGATGACGGCCGGCAGGCGCTCGTGCGCCGCCAGGCGCTCCATCAGCGCCGGCTCGACCGGCCGCAGGAAGCCGGCGGCGAACTGGTGCAGCAGGCGGCGGACTTCCTCGGCGGCGTCGTTGAACAGCTCCGGTTCGCCGGCGCGGCCGCGGCCGGCGCCGTGCGAGCGCATCAGCGCATGCTCGAGCGCACGCGCCAGCGCCGAGAGATCGGCATAACCCACCGTCGCGGAGTTGCCCGCCAGCGAATGCGCCAGCGCCGCGCTGGACTCCGGCACCGGGTGGCGGTCGGCCTCCACGCCCCACTCGGCCAGCTCGGTGACGAGGCGGCGCGACAGCTCGTCCGCCTCGTTGAGGTAGATGTTGAACAGCGGGATGGAGATGCGCAGCGGCCCGATGACCTTGACCTGCTCGTCTTCGTCGGCCTGCTGGGCATCGTCGGCCGGGAGCATTTCCAGCGGCGCGGTGGCCTGCATCGCCGGCTCGGGCTCGAGTTCCGGCTCCGGCAGGAAGGCCGGGGGCTCGGCGGCCGGCTCGGGCTCCACGAGCGGCGCCTCGGCCGCGGGCAGCTCCAGCGGCAGCACGACGAGGTCTTCCGACGGCGCCTCCGGCGCGGCAGCGGCCGGCTCGAAGGGCACGTCGAAGTCGATCGGCGCGACGGCCTCGACCGGGATCTCCGCCAGCGGCTGCGGCAGCTCGCCCGGCGGCAGCGGCATGGTCCGGAACGGCTCTTCCTCGGGCGCGCTGTCGAAGTCGAAGGGCACCGGCGCCGGTGCGGGCGGCGGCGGGCCGAAGGAATCGAAATCGTCGAGGCTGATCTCCAGCGCCTCGGCCTGCGGCATGGCCTCGGCCGGCGAAGGCTCGGGCGGCGGCGCGTCCAGCGGCAGGTCGACCAGAGACTCGGCCGAGGCAGCCACCGGCAGCTCGGGCAGCGGCGGCGGCGCGTCGTCGCCGAAGGACGCGAGATCGAGGTCGAAGCTCGGCTCGGCCACCGGCTCCGGCGAGGGCGCCGGCAGGCTGAAGTCGAGGTCGGCCGCGCTCGGCAGCTCGGGCACGCGCTCCGACAGGCTGCCGAGCACCATCGTGGCCTCGTGCGGCGCGACCGGCGGTTCGGGCTCGAACGCGGGCAGCTCCTCGGGTTCGGCCAGCACCTCGGGCTCGGGCAGCGCTTCGGCTTCCGCCGCCAGCTCGGCCACCGGCTCGGCCACGGAGTCGGGCAGGGGCGGGGCGGCCTCGGGCTCCAGCACCAGGTCCGGCTCGGACAGGTCCAGGCCGAAGTCCGGCGCCACCGGCGCGCTGACCTGGAAGTCGCCCGCGGGCGCGGGTGCCGCGTCGGGCATCGGCGCCGCCAGGACGATCGTCGGCGCCTCCATGTCGTCCAGGTCGATCACCGCCTCGGGCGCCATCGGCGCCGCCGGGGCGGCGGGCTTCGGCGCCTCGGGCTGGCCGCCGGCCGGGGCCGCGATCGGCACCCGCGCGCCCTCCAGGCGCATCGCGTCGGCGGCGCGGGCGAGGTCCTGCGCGTTGTGGCCGAGCAGTTGGCCGCCGGCGATGGCCTCGGTCCAGCCCGAGAGGTAGCCCAGCGCCTCGCCGGTGAGCTGGCGCAGCGGGTTGTCCATGCGCGGCGACGTGGCCAGGCGCGCGTTGTACAGCTGCTCGAAGGCCCAGGCGCCTTCGCCGAAGTCGGACAGGCCGACCATGCGCGAGCTGCCCTTGAGCGTGTGGAAGGCGCGCCGCACCGCCGTCATGTCGGTGGCGCTCTCCGGCGCGTCGGCCAGGCGCTCGAGCGCGGCCTGGGCGTCGGTGATGACCTCGCGCGCCTCTTCGATGAAGATGTCGCGCATCTCCGCGTCGTCTTCCAGGCCGGTGCCGCCGGCGGCAGCAGGCGGCTTGGGCGGCGGCACGGGAGCCGGCGGCGGCTCGGGCGGCGCGGGCGGTGGCGCGAGCGCGGCCACGGCCTGCGCGAGGTCGCGCCGCACGCTGGCGCGCGTGGCCTCGTCGGCGCCGTCGCGCAGCGCGATCTGCGCGCTGCCCAGCAGGCGCGCCAGCTCGGGCTGGTCGGCCGCGAAAGCCTGGCGTGACAGCGGCTCCAGCCGCTGCGCGAGCGTGAAGTCCGAGACCTCGGGCCGCGCGGCCATCGCGGCCAGCTCGCGCAGCTGGTCCAGCAGCGGCACCGAGGCCGGCGGGCCTTCGCGCACGGTGACGGGCGCGGTGTCGTCGAAGGCGGCGAACGCGGAGATGCGCTCGCTCTGGCCCATCACCGCGCTCAGGCTGCCGGTGGCGGGGTTGAAGCGGAACAGCGACTTGGCCAGCGCGGGCTGCACGCTGAGCATGTCGATCAGGAAGCTCAGCGCGCCGAGGTTGTCGGCCAGGCGGTCGAAGGTGCCGGTGGCCACCGCGCGCTGCGGGTCGACCTCGGTCTGCGCCAGCGCGTCGACGTCGTCGCGCATGTGCAGCGCGGCCTGCGAGGCCTGGTCCAGGCCGAGCACCGACAGCACGCCGCGCATCGACGACAGCTGCGCCGGCACCGGGATCAGCAGCTGGCGCTGCGTGGGATCGCGGAAGTACTGGTCGATCTGCTTCTCGATCTCCGACAGCGAGGCGCGCAGCTCGTGCACGACGCTGCCCATGGTCTGGCGGTCGCTGACGCGGCGGTACAGCTCCTCCATCCACATGTCCAGCGGCTGCGGCTCGGCGCCCTGGCGCACCTCGTCGATGCGCTGCGCCAGGTGCTGCACGCGCTCGGCCAGCTCGGGGTGATCGAACTCGCCGTCCTCCAGCGAGGCGTCGAGGTACAGGATGCCGGTGGCGACTTCCATCGCCAGCGCCGGCGCCGGGGCCTGGCCGCTGGCGACGGTCTGCGCGACGGCGTTGTGCAGCGAATCGGCCAGGCGTTCACCGCCGGGCAGCAGGCGCTGCAGCGATTCGCCGACGAGCGAGAACTGCTCGCCCAGGCCCGCCATGCGGTGCAGCTCGCCACCGGCCACGGCCGACCAGGAGTCCTTCGCCGCCGCGACGCGCTTGCGCGCCAGCTGCAGCAGCGCCGGGTCGAAGCGGCCCAGGCGCGGGGTCTCGTAGTCGGCGGTCGGATGGGTGTCGAGGTTCCAGGTCTTGCGCACCGCGGCCAGGCGCGGCGCGCGGCGCGCATCGACCGGCTGCTTGGCATGGCTGCAGAAGAAGAGCAAGTCGGCGGCGAGGCGGTCGGACACCTCCACCGGCCCGGTGGTGCGTGGCCGCACCTGCGCCAGCAGGCGCGAGGCGATGCGCTTGGTGTAGTTGTCGGTGGGCAGCAGGCCCTGGGCCTGGCCTTCGAAGACGGCCGAGGCCAGTTGCCAGAACGTGGCCAGGTGCGGCGCGCCGAAGCTGGCGCGCGTGCCGGCGGCGAGATCGGCGCAGAGGTCGGACAACGCGCCCAGCGTGCCGCCGCCACCGCCCTGGCGCATCAGGCCGAGCACCAGCGTCTCCATCGTGCCGCGCAGCTCGTCGTCGACGTTGCGCGGCGTGGCGCGCTGGTCGGGCGGCAGCTCGTGCCACTGCCAGTCGATCTTCCACAGGTCGGCCGGGTGCACGCGGTCGGCACCGGCCAGCTGCTGCGCGGCGCGGTACTGCGGGAACAGCGCCACCGCCGAGACCGGCTTGCCGGCCAGCTGGCGGCCGAGGAAATCGAGCAGCGCGAAGGACACACGCTCGACCGTGTCGACCGAGGCCGCATCCACCAGCGCCGGCCGCGCCACCATGCGCTGCACCGCCGCTTCGCTGGCGCGCAGCACGTCGGCCACCGCCGGCAGGCCCACCAGTTCCAGCGCGCCCACGCCCTGGTGCAGCTGCGTGCGCGCGCTGCGCAGGATCGAGGGGTCGACGGCGTCGGTCTCCGACGCCGCAGCCGCCTCGGCCTCCTTCAGGTAGCGCCGCAGCGCGCGGTTGGCCGCCTCCAGCGAACGGCGCAGCTCGCCGTGCACCCAGGCCAGCGCGCTGACGTCGTCGCCCATCGGGGCTTCGGTGGAGGCGCCGTGGATGTCCATCGTGTGATCGTGTCCGGGAAGGGCCGCGCGGCGTCAGGCGATCTTGAAACGCTGCACCGAAGCCTTCAGTTCCTCGGCGGTTCGGGACAACTCGCGCACCATCTGCGCGGTGGAGCGCGTGCCCTCGGAGGTCTGCTCGGTCACCGCGAAGATGTGCTGGATGTTTGCGGCCACCGTGTTGGCCTGCTCGGCTTCCTTCAACGCTTCCTGCGAGATGCGCTGGATGAGGTCGGACAGTTCGCGCGTCACGCGGTCGATGTCGCCCAGCGCGGTGCCGGCGGCGTCGGACAGCCGAGCCCCTTCCACCACGCCCTGCGTGCTGCGTTCCATGGCGCCCACGGCGTCCTGCGTGTCGGTCTGAATGGTCCGCACGATGGCCGCGATCTGCCGCGTCGCGTCGCCGGAGCGCTCGGCCAGCCGCTGCACTTCTTCCGCAACCACCGAGAAGCCACGGCCCGCCTCGCCGGCGCTCGCGGCCTGGATGGCGGCGTTCAGCGCCAGCACGTTCGTCTGCTCGGTAATGTCCGAGATCAGCTCGGTGATTTCGCCGATCTCCTGCGAGCTTTCACCCAGCCGCTTGATCCGCTTGGAGGTTTCCTGGATCTGGTCGCGGATGGTGTTCATGCCGCCGATGGCGTTCTGCACCGCCGACAGGCCGGTCTCGGCCGCCTTCAGCGACTGGCGCGCCACCTGGGCCGTTTCCTGCGCCTGGGCCGACACGTCGTTGATGCGGCCGGCCATCTGCAGCACCGAGTCGCCGGTTTCGCGGATCTCGCGCAGCTGCTCGGTCGAGGCGGCCAGCAGCTCGGTTGACGTGGTCTCCACCTGCGCCGTGGTCTCGGCCACGCGGCCCACCGTGTCCTGCACCTGCGACACGAGGGATCGCAGCTCTTCCACGGTGTAGTTCACGGAGTCGGCGATGGCGCCGGTGATGTCCTCGGTAACGGTTGCCTGTTGGGTCAAATCGCCCTCGGCCACCGTCTGCAGCTCGTTCATCAGCCGAAGAATGGCTGCCTGGTTCGCGTCGTTGACGCGCTTGGCTTCCTGCTCCTGGCGCTCGGCTTCGAGCCGCTGCGCCTCGGCGACCTTCGAGCGGCTGGTCTGGTCGATCACGAACAGGCGCAGCAGGCCCCAGCCGGCCGCGGCCAGCACGGCGATCGCGAGGATCAGGCCGATCAGGCGCAGACCGCCGAAGCCGCTCGCGCCGGCCAGGCCTTCCTGCAGGCCGTCCAGGCCTTTGCGCAGCGGCTCGGAGTCGGCCACGATGGAGGTCTGCGCCTCGCGCGCGGCCACCAGGCCCTGCAGGTTGCCCAGGATCGCGCTGGCCTCGGTGCGGGTCTGCTCGTACTGCTGCAGCAGCTGCTGCAGCTTTTCCTTGACCTGCGGGTCCTTCGTGCCGGGCAGGCGCAGGTCGGCGTTGCCGCCGATGACGCCCTGCGCGATCTCGCGGAACGAGTTCAGGTCCTTGCCGAGCAGGAACACGGCCTCGGCGCTCACGCCTTCGGTGGTGAGGAACTCGTTGGCGCTCTTGCCGATGCGCTGCGTCAGCATCACGAGCTGGCCCACGGCCGACAGCTCGGCCGCCGAGGCGCCGCCCTGCAGCTTCAGCGACGACACGGTCTCGGCGGTCTCCAGCAGGTCGGCGCTCTGGCGGTTGATCGCGCGCAGCGCCTGGCCCACCTGCGTCAGCGTCTTCTGCTGCCCGAGCACCTTCTCGGCGTTCTTCTCGGCGCGGTCCACCAGCGGCAGCAGCGCGTCGACCTGGTCCTGCAGCGAACCGGGCGCAGCGGCCACGTCGCCGTCGCCGGACTTCAGGCTGCGCACGTTGCGCGCCAGCACGCCGATCGATTCCTTCACTTCCGGGAAGGCCGCCGCGTTGCCCACCAGCGCCTGCGAGACGGACTTCGCCAGGCGCTGCGACTGCGTCGAGGCCTGGCCGGCGGCACCGACCTGGCCGGCGCTTCGCAGGCCCGACCAGACCGCCGCGCCGCCCACCGCCACCAGCGCGACGAAGCCGGCGATGAACACCGTCACCAGTGTGCGCTGCTGGCGCGCCAGCGGCCAGTTGCCGATGACGGGCAGCCCGCTGTGGAAACCCTCGCCGTCGCTGCCGGGCGGGCGCGACTCGGCGAACTCCGCCGCCAGCTCCGAGGGCGCGGCCTCGGTGATGATCGACGAGTCCTCGTGCTCGATGCGCCCGTCGGGCCCGATCGTGCCGCCACCCAGGCGCACGGTCACCTCGTTCGGGTTGGCCGGCGCCGCCAGTTCGTCGAAGGTGTTCGTGGGCGCGGCGGCCTCGCCTTCGGCCGTCTTCGCGCGTCCGCTGCCGGTGAACTTGTCAAGGAAGCTCATCTCGTCCTCGTCTCTTCTGGAGTGCGTGCAACGCGCGGCCGGCGCGGCTGCCGTGGGTCGGATCGGGGCGCTCGCCGCGGGCTCATGCGGAGATCGCCAGGAACTGTTCGTTGCGTGCCAGGGCGGCCAGGTCGATCTCCTGCCACACCCGGCCGTCATGGTCGCGCCAGCGGCCGCCGGCGAAGGCGGGGCGCTGCGGCGATTCGCCGTCGTCGGCCTCGGCCGTCAGCTGCTCGGCGCTGCGCAGGCCGGCCAGGCGGTCGATCAGCACCGCGCAATGCGAGCCGGTGCGGGCGTTGAAGGCCAGCAACCGCGCCTGCTCGCGCACCGCTTCGCGCGCGATCGGCGCGCGCAGGCCGAGGAAGGCGGCCAGGTCGACGACGCCGTGCAGCCCGCCGCGCAGGTTGGCCACGCCCATGAACCAGCGCTGCGTGTGCGGCACCGGCAACACGGTGCCGACGGAAAAGATCTCGCCCGCGCTGGGCAGCGGCACGAGCAGGCCCAGGCCGGCGCATTCGACCGCCAGCCAGGAGACGGCGCGCACCTCGGTGCGCGCCTGCTGCAGCCGCTCGGCCAGCCGGCCTTGCAGTTCGCGCAGGGCTTCGCGCTTGGCCATCGGCTAGTCGAACGCCCGGATCTTGCTGAGCAGCTCGTCGGTGGCGACGGGCTTGACGATGTAGTCGCGTGCGCCCTGGCGCATGCCCCAGACCTTGTCGGTCTCCTGGTTCTTGCTGGTGCACATGATCACCGGCACGTCGGCGAAGCGCGGGTCGCGCGTGATGCTGCGCGTGAGCTGGAAGCCGTTCTGGCCCGGCATCACCACGTCCATCAGGATGAGGTCCGGCTTTTCCTCGGCCAGGCGGCGCATGGCCTCTTCGCCGTTCTCGGCGGTGCGGACGCTGTAGCCGCGCTTGCCCAGCACCTCGGAGAGGTGGTGCAGCTCGGTCTTCGAGTCGTCGACGATGAGGATCTTTTGGATCGGCATCGGGTGTCCCTAGTTGGTCCTCGGCTCAGCCGGCTGCGCCGCGACGGTGCTCGTCCACGGCCCGCAGCAGCTGTTCCTTCGTGAAGGGCTTGGTCAGGTAGTCCTCGGAGCCGACCATGCGCCCGCGTGCCTTGTCGAACAGGCCATCCTTGCTGGACAGCATGATCACCGGCACATGCGCGAAGCGCGGATTGCGCTTGATGATCGCGCAGGTCTGGTAGCCGTCCAGCCGCGGCATCAGGATGTCGCAGAAGATCAGCTCCGGCGCATGGTCGTTGACCTTGGCCAGCGCGTCGAAGCCGTCTTCCGCCAGCACGACCTCGTGGCCGCCCTGGCGCAGGAAGATCTCGGCAGAACGCCGGATCGTGTTGCTGTCGTCGATCACCAGCACCTTCGCACCGGCCGGTACCGCGTCTCCGCCGGCGCTGGGCGCGCCGGCATCAGGGCCCAGGATCTCCAAGCGCTGTTCTCCTCATGCCCCCTCGTTTCGGCGCGCCCTCGTGCGTCAGAGCCGAGGAGGTCAGATCTGCACCATCTCGAAGTCTTCCTTGCGGGCGCCGCATTCGGGGCAGGTCCAGTTGATGGACACGTCAGCCCACGCGGTGCCCGGGGGAATGCCGTGCTCGGGATCGCCGTCGGCCTCGCTGTAGATCCAGCCGCAGATCAGGCACATCCAGGTGCGCGGTTCACTCTCACTCACGGTCAGACGGTCACCTCACTACAATGGTCGGCGATTGTAGCCACGCATCTTCGGCATTTTTCGAGGATTTGTCGGGACCTACGATTCGTTTCTCAGAGTTTGCTGGAAGTTCGGCGCGCCGCGCTGGCCTTGCCGGCCGAACCACCCCGCGAGCCCGCTCGCGCCCAGGCCAGCCCATGAACCCCGACCCCTCCCAGGCCCCGGCCACCGAAGAAGCCCCCGCCGAGCCGCCACCGGCCTGCGTGCTGTGCTTCAACGCCAGCGACCCCAGCGGTGCCGGCGGCATCGCCGGCGACATCGCCACCATCGCCGCGATGGGCGCCCACGCTCTGCCGGTGGTGTCGAGCATCGTGATGCGCGACACCGCCGACACCTTCGACCAGCACGAGATCGACGCCGACGCCGTCGCCGAGCAGGCGCGCACGATCCTCGAGGACGTGACGATCAGCGGCTGGAAGGTCGGCTTCCTCGGCAGCGCCGACAACGTCAGCGCGGTGGCCGAGGTGCTGTCCGACTACACCGACATCCCGCTCGTCTCCTACCTGCCCAACCTGAGCTGGATGGAGGAAGACGCGCTGCAGCCGTATCTGGACGCCTTCCGCGAGCTGGTGCTGCCGGCCACCGAGGTGCTGGTGGGCAGCCACAAGACGCTGCAGGACTTCCTGCTGCCCGAGTGGGACAGCGAGCGCCCGCCCTCGGCGCGTGAACTGGCGGTGGCCGCCGGCGAGCATGGCACGCGCTACGTGCTGGTCACCGGCATCATGCTGGCGAGCAAGGGCGCCGAGCAGTTCATCGACAACGTGCTCGCATCGCCCACCGGCGCCATCACCGGCGAGAAGTTCGAGCGCTTCGACACCTCCTTCACCGGCGCCGGCGACACGCTGGCCGCGGCGCTGGCCGCGCTGCTGGCGGCCGGCAGCGAGCTGCAGGCGGCCGTGGGCGAGGCGCTGTCCTTCCTCGACCAGAGCCTGGACGCGGGCTTCCGCCCCGGCATGGGCAACGTGGTGCCCGACCGCTTCTTCTGGGCCCTGCCCCCGCCGGAGGAAGGCGAGGCGCCGCCCGACGACGACGGTGGCGGCATGCCGGAACCCGACCCCGAAGATCCCGGCCGCGGCAAAGGTGCCGTGCGAAGGGTGCACTGACAACCACCGAAAGCAAACGGCACCGATGAGCCGCAACGAAGAACTGTTCGCCCGCGCCCAGCGCGTCATCCCCGGCGGCGTGAATTCGCCCGTGCGCGCGTTCCGCGCGGTGGGCGGCACGCCGCGCTTCATCCAGCGCGCCGAGGGTGCCTACATCTGGGACGCCGAGGGCCAGCGCTACATCGACTACATCGGCTCCTGGGGCCCGATGATCCTGGGCCACGGCCACCCGGCGGTGCTGGACGCGGTGATGAAGGCCGCCGCCGACGGCTTCAGCTTCGGCGCGCCCACCGAGCGCGAGATCGAGCTGGCCGAGGCCATCATCGCGCTGGTGCCCGGCGTGGAGCAGGTGCGGCTGGTCTCCAGCGGCACCGAGGCCGGCATGAGCGCGCTGCGCCTGGCGCGCGGCGCCACCGGCCGCAGCAAGATCGTCAAGTTCGAAGGCTGCTACCACGGCCATGCCGACGCGCTGCTGGTGAAGGGCGGCTCGGGGCTGGCGACCTTCGGCTTCCCCACCAGCGCCGGCGTGCCCGCCGAGGTGGTGCAGCACACGCTGGTGCTCGAGTACAACAACCTGGCGCAGATCGAAGAGGCATTCGCCGCGCAGGGCGGCGAGATCGCCTGCGTGATGATCGAGCCCATCGCCGGCAACATGAACTTCGTGCGCGCGCAGGTGCCGTTCATGAAGCGGCTGCGCGAGCTGTGCGCGCAGCATGGCGCGCTGCTGGTGTTCGACGAAGTGATGAGCGGCTTCCGCGTCGGCCTGGGCGGCGCGCACGCGGTCTACCAGAAGGCGATTCCCGGCTTCAGCGCCGACCTGTGGGTCTTCGGCAAGGTCATCGGCGGCGGCATGCCGCTGGCGGCCTTCGGCGGCAGCCGCGAGGTGATGAAGCAGCTGGCGCCGCTCGGCCCGGTCTACCAGGCCGGCACGCTCTCGGGCAACCCGGTGGCCACGGCCTGTGGCCTGGCGACGCTGAAGGAGATCTCCAGGCCCGGCTTCTTCGAGGCGCTGGCGGCGAAGACACGCTCGCTGGTCGATGGCCTCGAGGGCGCCGCGCGCGAGGCCGGCGTACCGCTGGTGGGCGACTGCGAAGGCGGCATGTTCGGCTTCTTCTTCGCGAACGAACTGCCGCAGAACTACGGCGTGGTGATGGGCACCGACAAGGAGCGCTTCAACCGCTTCTTCCACGGCATGCTGAACCGCGGCGTGTACCTGGCGCCGGCGCTGTACGAGGCCGGCTTCGTGAGCGCTGCGCACACGGCCGAGGACATCGCGGCCACCGTGGCGGCGGCGCGCGAGGCGCTGCGCGCGTAGCTCACACCGGCGACGAGCGCAAGCCGTAGGCCTTGCCGCCGGCGAACAGGAACTCGGCGCGCAGCAGCGCCTCGCCCTTCTCGCCGGCGAAGGTGAAGCCGAGCACGCCGACCGTGTCGCCCACCTTCACCGGCACCACCTTCCACGCGTCCATGCGCGAGATCGGCGCGAGCTCGATCGTCCAGCGCCGGTCCTTGCGCGTGGGCAGCTGGGCGGCCTTCAGCAGGCCGGGGCCGTCGATCGCCACGCTCTGCGGCGGCAGCGCGCGCGACGCGAGGTCTGCAGGGAGCTTCGGCTCGGCCGGCAGCTCCAGCACCAGCTCGGCATGCGGGTTGGCCCAGCTCACCTTGGTGGCCTTGCCTTCCAGGTACAGCGGCCGGGCCTGGTCGAAGCTGCTCCAGCCGTGGTGCGCGCGCGCCGACGGAGCGGCGAGCAGGGGCAGCGCGGCGACGAAAAGGCGTCGTTGAATCATCGGCGGGCTCCTTCGATTCATTGGTAGGCGATCCAGCGTCCGCAGATGATGACGGCCAGCCACAGGCCCAGCGACAGCAGGGTCTGCGCGCGCGCCACGCCGTCAGCCTTCTGCAGGCCGCCGCGCGAGTGGAAGACCGTGGCGTTGATGCCGGCGAACATCACCAGGCCCATCTTCGTGACGAAGGCGCGGTTGGCGAGCATCTCGCCCGGATGCGCCGCGAACATCGCCAGCCCGCTGCACACGATCAGGCCGAAGCCCGCGAGCGAGACCGGCAGCGACAGCCGCGCCAGCGCCGGCAGCGGCAGCGCGGGCGCGAAGCCCCAGATCCGCAGCTCCAGCACCACCAGGCTGCCCAGCAGCAGCGCGATGCCGCAGACGTGCAGCACCTCCAGCGCCGGGTAGGCCCAGGGGCTCGATCCGATCCAGGCGATGCCGTTCATCGAGGGGACTTTTCACGCCTCCGGCGCGGAGGGCCGATCCTAGAATGATCCGCATGCATCTCCACATCCTCGGCATCTGCGGCACCTTCATGGGCGGCCTGGCCGCCCTGGCGCGCGAGGCCGGGCATCGCGTGACGGGCTGCGACGCCGGCGTCTACCCGCCGATGAGCGAGCAGCTGCGCGGCATGGGCATCGAGCTGATCGAAGGCTTCGGCGCCGAGCAGCTGGCGCTGAAGCCCGACGTGTTCGTCATCGGCAACGTGGTCACGCGCGGCTTCCCGCTGATGGAGGCCATCCTCGACGCCGGCGCGCGCTACACCAGCGGCCCGCAGTGGCTCGCCGAGCACGTGCTGTTCGGCCGCCATGTGCTGGCGGTGGCCGGCACGCACGGCAAGACGACGACCACCGCGATGCTGGCCTGGATCCTCGAGCAGGCCGGCCAGCAGCCGGGTTTCCTGGTGGGCGGCGTGCCGCTGAACTTCGGCGTCTCCGCACGGCTCGGCGCGGGCAGGCCGTTCGTGATCGAGGCCGACGAGTACGACACCGCGCTCTTCGACAAGCGCAGCAAGTTCGTGCACTACCACCCGCGCACGGCGATCCTCAACAACCTCGAGCACGACCACGCCGACATCTTCCCCGACATCGGCGCCATCGAGACCCAGTTCCACCACCTCGTGCGCACCGTGCCCGCGAGTGGCCGGCTGCTGGTGAACGCCCGCGACGAGGCGCTCAAGCGGGTGCTGGCGCGCGGCTACTGGAGCGAGGTGCAGCGCTTCGGCACCAAGCGCGAGGAACCGGGCGGCCTGTGCGCGCGCGGCGACCCGCAGGCCTTCGACGTGCTGCGCGGCAGCCTGAAGCTCGGCCGGGTGGAGTGGAGCCTGCTGGGCGAGCACAACCAGATGAACGCGCTGGCGGCCATCGGCGCGGCCGAGCACGTGGGCGTGGCGCCCGAGGCCGCCTGCGCGGCGCTGGCGAGCTTCCAGAACGTGCGCCGCCGGCTGGAGCTGCGCGGCGAGGCGCGCGGCGTGAAGGTCTACGACGACTTCGCGCACCACCCCACCGCGATGCGCAGCACCATCGACGGCCTGCGCCGCAAGCTCGGCCACGGGCCGCGCATCCTCGCGGTGTTCGAGCCGCGTTCGAACACGATGAAGCTCGGCACGATGAAGGCCCAGCTGCCCTGGGCGCTGGAAGAGGCCGACCTCTCGTTCTGCCTGCAGGGCGACTACGGCTGGAGCGCGCGCGAGGCACTGGCGCCGATGGGCGCGCAGGCGGTGGTGGCCGACAAGGTGGATGCGCTGGTCGCTTCCATCGTGAAGGCCGCCAAGCCGGGCGACCATGTGCTGTGCATGAGCAACGGCGGCTTCGGCGGCATCCACGACAAGCTGCTGGCCGCGCTGACGGCCGGCAGCTGATCGTCGTTCTCAGGAGCGTTGAAGGGTCGCGCGCAGCGCTTCCGTCACGAGGGCCAGCGCGTCCTCGAAGTGGGCGCGATTCTCGATCGCCATGCCCGCCTTGCCCTTGGCCAGCGCCGCGCGCAGCTGCGACTGCAGCTCCACCGCCTGCAGCCGCGCCAGGCTGATGGCATCGGCCGGCAGCGCCGGCGAAGGCCGCGTCAGCAGCGCCTGCAGGCGGCGCAGGTGCTCGCGCTGCAGGCTGCGGCGCAGCGCGTCGGGCTCCTGGCCGCTCTTCAGTTCGCTCCACACCGCGGACTGCAGCGTCGTGTAGACCTCGTTGAGCGAGATCGCGCCCTTGCGTTCGCCTGCCGGCAGGTAGTTCGGCAGGTCGAGCAGGCGGCGCGCGGTGCCGGCGTCGAGCAGGCGGTCCAGCGCCTGCGTCTGCAGCCCCAGCACCGCCTGCGGCACCGAGACCGGGCCGCCGCGGGCCCACTCGATGTAGTCCGGCGAGAGGCTGGCCAGGAACTCCGGCCTGAAGTCGAAGCTGTTGTTGCTGAAGAGCTCGGCGGTCAGGAAGCGCAGCGCCTCGCGCTGCCGGGCCGGCTCCACCGGGCGGAAGGTGGGCTTGCCGCCATCCGGCAGGTCGTGGCTGGTGTACATGCCGCCGACGAACTTGGCCGCCATGGCCGGCAATCGCGCGACCTGGCCGAAGCCGGACAGCATGCTGCGGCGCGCACGCAGCGGGTCGTCGCCGGCCTTCGGCTGGCGCTGCTGCACGCGGGTCCACAGCTCCTTGCTCAGCGCCAGGCGGCGCCGCGCGTAGGCCAGCGGGTCGTCGCCGAGGTCGAACAGGTTGACCATCGGGTCCAGGCCCGGGTTGCCATCGGCCAGGTTGAAGGCATCGCCGTCGTCGGCGAAGGCCAGCGCCGGCTCGCTGCGGCTGCGCTCGGCGATCGTCTTCAGCTCGGCCTCTTCCTTCGCCGCGTCGAGCGGCTTGTAGCCGTACTCGATGGCCCAGTAGTCGTAGGCGCCCAGCGTCACCATGTTCGCCTCGCCCTTGGCCTCGCCGGCCAGCGCCAGGTTGAAGGCGTTGTAGTCCATCACCGAGCCGGAGATGCCCTGGCTGCTGCCGAAGGCGCGGTCCTTCAGCTGCGCGGCGGTGACGGTGGTGCTGGCCTTGAAGTTGTGCCGCAGCCCCAGCGTGTGGCCCACCTCGTGCGTGATCACGTCCTTGATGTAGCTCTGCACGAAGGCCTCGGCCTCGGGCGAGTCGGGCTCCAGGTCGCCGCGGGCCTCGAGCAGGTCGAGCGCGAAGGCCATCTCGCTGCCGCTGTCGGCGGCGTAGGTGCACAGGTCGGCGCCGGGATGCATCGTGCCGGGCACGGCGGCGCGGAAGGCCGCGAGACCGTCGCCGGCCGGACGCGCCACGTCGTCGCGGATCAGCCGCCGCGAGCCGCGGCCGAAGATGTCGCTCATGCGGATGTCGGCGTCGAGGATCTCGCCGCTGCGCGGGTCGGCCATGTGCGGGCCCTGCGCCACGCCCACGTCGGCGCCCAGGTACCAGCGGATCGACGCGTGGCCGGCGTCCATGTTGTCGAAGGCGGCGTCGTCGGGCTGCTGCTGCACGACGACGGCGTTCCTGAAGCCGATGCGCTCGAAGGCCTTGTTCCACTCCAGCACGCCGGCCTTGACGGACTCGCGGTAGCGCGCGGGGATGTTGCGGTCCAGCCAGTAGGTGATGGGCTTGACCGGCTCGGACATCGCCGCCGCCGGGTCCTTCTTCTCGAGCCGCCAGCGGGTGATCTGGTGCACGCGCGGGTTGGCGCGCAGGTCGTCGGACAGGTCGGTGTAGCTCTCGGTGAAGTAGCCCACGCGCGGGTCGGCGCGGCGCGGCGCCATCGGCGTGGCCGGCAGCTCGCGCAGGTTGTAGACCAGGCCGACGAACAGGCTGCGCGGGTCGCCGGTGGTCTGCGGCGGCGGCGCCGAGGGCGGCGGCGTGGCGCCCGGCGGCAGCATCGGCGGCGCCGGGATGCGCGCCACGGCGTAGTGCAGCTTGGCCGCCAGCACCGTGAGGCCGGGCTCGGCCCGCGTGGTGGTGAAGAAGGAGTTGGCGCGGTCCGGGGAGAAGGGCAGGCGGAAGGCGCGTTCGAGCTGCGTGCTCATGCCGGCCACGTCGCCCAGCAGGAAGGCGGCGTCCACCAGCACCGACTTGCGCTCGGGATGCTCCGCGCTGGCCACCGGCGAGGACGCGACCAGGCTCTCGCTGAAGCCCTCGGCCACGGCGCGGGCCGAGGCCGGATCGCGCTCGCCGCGGAAGCCCAGCTGCCGGGCGACCATCTGCATCTGGTTGCCGACGCGGCGGAACTCGACCATCCAGTCCGGCCCCATCTGGCTGGCGTAGAGGCCGCGTTCGCCCACCGACTGCGCGACGTTGACGCTGAAGAGGAAGGGCTTGCCCAGCCGCTCGGTCGCGATCTCGAGCCAGACCTTCTCGTCCTTGCGCCACACCGGCACGAAGCCGTCGCTGCGGGTGGCGTCCCGGGAGACTTCGGCGAAGGGCTTCGGCGCCGTGGGATCGGCCGGCCGGGCCGGCGCGGCGCCCGAGGCCGCGCCCGACGCGGGCCGTGCGGCGGCGACGGCGGCCGAGGCGGCCGGCGCAGCGGGAGCCGCCGCCTGCCCGGCGGGCGTGGCTGCCGGCGGCGTGGCGCAGCCGGCCAGCAGGGCCGCGGCGGCGGCCAGCGTCAGGGGATGCAGGAGGAGGCGGCGGTCGGCGGCACGGCGCATGGCGGGTTCGTGTGCGGGCGTGGAGGAACCGGCGATTCTGCGCCGCGGGCCCTCGCCGCCGGCCCCGCCTGCGACGAGTCGCCGCCGCCGCGCGACGAGCGGCCGCTAGACTTCGGCGATCGGCCAGCCGCCACCGCGGCCCGCGCCGCCCTGCCCTTCGCCCCGCCTTGCCTGCGCCACCGTCCCACCTGCTGTACCTGCACGGCTTCCGCTCGTCGCCGCGGTCCTTCAAGGCGCAGCGGCTGGCGGCCTGGCTGGCCGGGCACCGGCCCGGGCTGCACTGGTGGTGCCCGCAGCTGCCGCCCTCGCCGCGCGAGGCGATGGCGATGCTGCACGAAGGCATCCGCGGCTGGCCGCACGACGGCTCCGCGGTGCTGGGCAGCTCGCTCGGCGGCTTCTACGCCGGCGCGCTGGCCGACGAGCTCGGCTGGCCCGCCGTGCTGCTGAACCCGGCCGTGGACCCGGCGCGCGACCTGGCGGCCTACATCGGCGAGAACACCGCCTTCCACAGCCCCGAGGAACGCTTCTTCTTCCGCCCCGAATACGTCGACGAGCTGCGCGCGCTCACCGCCGCCGGCCCGCTGCGCCACCCCGAGCGCTGCCTGGCCGTGATCGCCAAGGGCGACGAGGTGCTGGACTGGCGCGAGATGACGGCCCGTTGCGCTGGCGCAAGCCTGCGGCTGCTCGAGGGCGGCGACCATGCGCTGTCGGACTTCGACGAACACCTCCCCCACATCCTGCGCTTCCTGAACCTCAGCTCATGAGACTCGCCAACAAGATCTGCATCGTCACGGGCGCTGCCCAGGGCATCGGCGCGGCCACCTGCGCCAAGTTCGCCGCCGAGGGCGCCACCGTCATCGCCTGCGACCGCCGCGCCGAGATGATCGGCAGCGCCTACGAGGCGCACGTGGTCGACGTGACCGACCGCGTCTCGGTCGACCTGATGGTGGCCGCCGTGCTGGCGCGCCACGGCCGCATCGACGTGCTGGTGAACAACGCCGGCATCACGAAGGACGCGCGGCTGGTGAAGATGACGCTCGCGCAGTTCGACGCCGTGATCGACGTCAACCTGCGTGGCGTCTTCCACTGCTCGCAGGCGGTGGCCGAGGCGATGACGGCGCAGGGCAGCGGCGTGATCCTCAACGCCAGCAGCGTGGTGGGCCTGTACGGCAACTTCGGCCAGACCAACTACGCGGCCAGCAAGTTCGGCGTCATCGGCTTCACGAAGACCTGGAGCCGCGAGCTGGGGCCCAAGGGCATCCGCGTGAACGCGGTGGCGCCTGGCTTCGTCGACACGCCGATCCTGGGCACCGTGCCCGAGAAGGTGCTGGAGCACATGAAGGAGCAGGTGCCGCTGAAGCGCCTGGCGCGGCCGGAGGAGATCGCCAACGTCTACGCGTTCCTGGCGAGCGACGAGGCGTCGTACATCAATGGCACCGTCATCGAGGTCTCCGGCGGCATGACCGTCTGATACCGATCGGCGCGGCGCCAGCGGCGACAATCGCGCCGATGTACGCATTGTTCGAGGATGCCGGCAAGTTCCACGCCGGCCGCGTGATGTCCGAGGCCGAGAGTTCGATGCAGGTCGAGCTGGACTCGGGCAAGCGCGTGAAGGTGAAGTCGGCCAACGTGATGCTGCGCTTCGACAAGCCGGCGCCGGCCGCGCTGCTGGCTGGCGCGGCCGCTCAGGCCGCCGAGATCGATCTCGACCTGGCCTGGCAGTTCGCCCCCGAGGGCGACTTCGCCTTCGCCGACCTGGCGCGCGAATACTTCAGCGCCAAGGCCACGCCCGAGCAGCAGGCCGCGGCGCTGCTGCGCCTGTTCGACGCGCCGCACTACTTCCGCCGCCTCGGCCGCGGCCAGTTCCGCAAGGCGCCCGAGGAGACGGTGAAGGCCGCGCTGCTGGCCATCGAGCGCAAGAAGCAGCAGGCGGCGCAGATCGCGGCCTGGGCCGCCGAACTCGTGGCCGGGCAATGCCCGGCGCCGGTGCGCGAGCAGCTCTACCGCATCCTCTTCAAGCCCGACAAGAACGGGCCCGAGTACAAGGCAGTGGTCGAGGCGGCGAAGCAGGCGCAGCGCGCGCCGCTGGACCTGCTGGTGGCTGCCGGCGCGATCGAGAGCCCCTACCAGTTCCACTGGCGGCGCTTCCTCTTCGATCAATTCCCGCGCGGGACCGGGTTCCCGAACCTCGGCGCGCCGGCGATCAAGGACACGCTGCCGCTGGCCGCCGTGCAGGCCTTCTCGATCGACGACTCGGCGACGACCGAGATCGACGACGCGCTGTCGGTCCAGGGCCTGGGCAGCGGCACGGTCGTCTTCGGCGTGCACATCGCCGCGCCGGGCCTGGCGCTGCTGCCCGATTCGCCGCTGGACAAGGTGGCACGCGAGCGGCTGTCCACCGTCTACATGCCGGGCTGGAAGATCACGATGCTGCCCGACGAGGTGGTGCAGGCCTACACGCTCAGCGAAGGCCGCGACTGCCCGGCGATCAGCCTGTACGTGACGCTGGACGAGGCCACGCTCGAAGTGCGCGGGCACGAGACGAAGATCGAGCGCGTGCCGATCGCGGCCAACCTTCGGCACGACAAGCTCGACGGCGTCGTCACCGAGGCCGCACTCACCGGCGCCGCGCCGGCCGAGTACCCCTTCGCGCCCGAACTGGCCTTCGCCTTCCGCCTCGCGCAGGCGCTGAAGGCGCGGCGCGAGGTGGCGCGCGGCAAGCCGGAGACCTTCAACCGGCCGGACTACAACTTCCGCCTCGAACGGGCGCCGGGCGAGGACGGCGAAAAGGGCGAGCCGACGGGCGACGAGGCGGTGACGATCGGCACGCGCCAGCGCGGCGCGCCGCTGGACCTGATCGTCGCCGAGGCGATGATCCTGGCCAACTCCACCTGGGGCGGCTGGCTCGCCGAGCACGGCGTGCCGGGCATCTACCGCAGCCAGGCCAGCCTGCTGCCGGGCATCAAGGTGCGCATGGGCACCAAGCCGCTGCCCCACGCCGGCATGGGAGTGCCGCAGTACGCCTGGGCCACGAGCCCGCTGCGGCGCTATGTCGACCTGGCCAACCAGTGGCAGATCATCGCCTGCGCGCGCCACGGCCGCACGGCGGCGCTGGCCGCGCCCTTCAAGCCCAAGGACGCCGCGCTGTTCTCGGTGATCTCCGGCTTCGACGCCGCCTACACCGCCTACAACGGCTTCCAGCAGCAGATCGAGCGCTACTGGACGCTGCGCCACGTGCAGCAGCAGAGCCTGGCCGAGCTGGAGGCCGCGGTGATGAAGGACGGCCTGGTGCGCGCCGAGACGCTGCCGCTGGTGTTCCGCGTGCCCGGCACCGAGGGCCTGCCGCGCGGCACGCGGGTGCGCGCGCGGGTGGCCGGCATCGACCTGCTGACGCTCGAACTGCATGCGGCGCTGGCCGCCCGCCTGGATGCCGCCACGCCGGCGGCTGGCGAAGCCGAGGGGGCCGACGAAGGCGCGGAGGAAGAAGCCGCCGAGGCGGCCGCGCCGCTGCACCTGGCCATCACGCTGGACGACGCGGCCGAGCCCGGCGGCGAACCCGCGGCCGAAGCCCCGGCCGGCGCCGCCTGAGCCTCCCCCGTGAACTGGCGCGACCTCTCCGTGCTGCAGTGGGCCCTGATCGGCTCGGCCGCGCTGCATGGCGCCGTGCTGATGGTGCGCTTCACGAACCCCGAGGCCTTCAACCGCGCCTTCCGCGACACGCCGCTGGAAGTGGTGCTGGTCAACGCGCGCAGCAACGAGAAGCCGACCGAGGCGCAGGCCATCGCGCAGGCCAGCCTGGCCGGCGGCGGCGAGGCGGACAAGGGCCGCGCGACCTCGCCGCTGCCCTCGGCCGCGACGATGCAGCTGGGTGATTCGGCCGACGACGCGAAGCGCCGCATCGACGAGCTGCAGCAGGAACAGCAGCAGCTGCTGGCGCAGATCCGCCGCGAGCTGGCGCTGCTGCCGCCGCCCGATCCGCAGCGCGAGAACGGCAACCCGGCCGAGCGCGAGCAAGAAGACCGGCGCAAGCAGCTGCTGCGGCTGCTGGCGCAGATCGAAAAGCGCGTCAACGAGGAGAACGCACGGCCCAAGAAGCGCTACATCAGCCCGGCCACGCGCGAGGAGATCTACGCGATCTACTACGACGGCCTGCGCCGGCGCATCGAGGACCGCGGCACGCGCAACTTCCCCGAGTTCAACGGCCGAAAGATCTATGGCGAGCTGACGATGAACGTCACGGTGGACGCCAACGGCCGCGTCGTGGAGGCCGAGATCATCCAGCCGTCGAAGAGCAAGCGGCTGGACGCGCAGGCCATCGCCATCGTGCAGGCCGCCGCCCCCTTCGGCCCGTTCAGCGCGCCGATGCGCGCGCAGGCCGACCAGATCGTCGTCACCTCGCGCTTCCGCTTCACGCGCGAGGACGGGCTGGAAACCTCGCTCAGCAGCCGATGAGTCCGAACCGAGATCGATATGCCGTCATCGGCCACCCGGTGGCGCACAGCAAGAGCCCATTCATCCACGCCGCGTTCGCGGCGCAGACCGGGCAGGCACTCGACTACGGCCGGGTCGAATGCCCGCTCGACGGCTTCGAGCGCACCGTGCGTGCCTTCGCCGCGGAAGGCGGGCGCGGCTGCAACGTCACCGTGCCCTTCAAGTTCGAGGCCGCACGCCTGGCCGCCGAGGTGAGCGAACGCGCGCGCCGCGCCGGCGCCGCGAACGTGCTGCGCTTCGACGAAGGCGGCTGGTGGGCCGACAACAGCGACGGCATCGGCCTGGTGCGCGACATCGAGGCCGGCGCCGGCGTGCCGCTGGCCGGCGCCCGCGTGCTGCTGGTGGGCGCCGGCGGGGCGGCGGCCGGCGTGCTCGGGCCGCTGCTGGAAGCGCGTGTCGCCGAGCTGGTGGTCGCCAACCGCACGACGGAGAAGGCGCGGGCGCTGGTCGAATCGCACCGGGGCTGGGCGCGCGAGCAGGGCGCCATGCTGTCGGCGGCGGCGCTGGACGCACCGGGCGTGGCCTTCGACATCGTGCTCAACGCCAGCGCCAGCAGCCTGCAGGGCGCCGGCTCGCCGGTGCCGCGCACCGTGCTGCGCGAAGGCACGCTCGCGCTCGACCTGATGTACGGCCCGGCGGCGGAGCCTTTCCTCGCCTGGGCGCGCGAGGCCGGCGCAGTGGCCCGCGACGGCCTGGGCATGCTGGTGGAGCAGGCGGCCGAGGCCTTCGCCGCCTGGCGCGGCGTGCGCCCGCAGACCGCGCCGGTGCTGCAGGCGCTGCGCGCGGCGATGGCCGCGGCGGCCTGATGGCCGCCTCGCGCGGCGTCCTGCGCCAGGCGCTGCGCCTGGCCGCGCTGCTGCTGCTGTGCGTGCTGGCGCTGCAGCTCGCCTTCGTGCTGCGCGTCGCGCTGATGCGCGTGATCGACCCGCAGAGCACCAGCTTCCAGCGCAGCGAGGCCTGGCGGCTGATCGTCGAGAAGCACCGCATCGAATGGGCGCAGGAGTGGGTGCCGCTGGCGCGCATCTCGCAAAACTTGCAGCGTGCGGTGATCGCCAGCGAGGACGCCGGCTTCACCGAGCATGGCGGCGTGGAGTGGGACGCGGTGCAGAACGCCTGGAGCCGAAACCAGCGCGCCGAGCAGCGGGCCGCGAAGAACCCGCGCCGGCCCCCGAAGCTGGTCGGTGGCTCGACGATCTCGCAGCAGCTGGCGAAGAACCTGCTGCTCAGCGGCGAGCGCACGGTCGTGCGCAAGGCGCAGGAGCTGGTGCTGACGCTGGCGCTGGAGGCGCTGCTGCCCAAGGAGCGCATCCTGGAGATCTACCTGAACAACGTCGAGTGGGGCGAGGGCCTGTTCGGCGCGCAGGCAACGGCGCGCTACTACTTCCGCAGCGACGCCGCGCGCCTGGCGCCCGAGCAGGCGGCGCGGCTGGCGGTGATGCTGCCGGCGCCCAAGCTCTTCGAGCGAAGACCCGGCTCGCCGTACCTCCAGTCGCGGGCTGCGATCATCGTGGCCCGCATGAGGGACGTGGACTTGCCGTGAGCCAGTTGCTCGAGATCGCCGCTTCCGCCGCCCGGCTCGTCGTCGACGAGGGCATGGAGTACGCCGCCGCCAAGCGCAAGGCCGCGCGCGAGTTCCGCGGCCGGCCCGAACTGCCGAGCAACGAGCAGGTGGAAGACGCCGTGCGCGAGCACATCGAGATCTTCTGCGCCGACACGCAGCCGGCCGAGCTGCAGGCGCTGCGCGCGCTCGCGCTGGCCTGGATGAAGCGGCTGGCGGAGTTCCGCCCGCACCTGTCGGGCGCGGTCTGGCGCGGCACGGCAACCCGGCTGTCGGCGATCCACCTCGACCTGTACTGCGACGACCCGAAGGCGGCCGAGATCGCACTCATCAACGCCGGCATGGCCTACGACAGCGGCAGCCTGGACCGCCCGGGCGCCGAGCCGCTGCACGTGCTGACGCTGGGCGCCAACAGCCGCGAACTGGGGGAGATGGTGACGATCCACCTGCTGCTGCACGACCACGACGACCAGCGTGGCGCGCTGAAGCCCGACGCCCGCGGCCGCAGCTGGCGCGGCGACGCCGCGGCGCTCGAACGCCTGCTGGAGGCCCAGGCATGAACCGCCGCACGATCCTGATCGGCGGCACCGCTGCCGCCGCGCTGGCCGCCGGCGTGGGGCTGCGGCTGCGCGGCGAGGCGCCCGGCGTGAGCGTCGCCGGCGACCCCGGCGCCGCGCCCGACGAAGCCGCCCAGGCCTTCTGGCAGATGAAGTTCACGCAGCCCGACGGCCAGGTCCTGGCCACGGCCAGCCTGCGGGGCAACCCGCTGGTGCTGAACTTCTGGGGCACCTGGTGCCCGCCCTGCGTGAAGGAGATGCCGGAGCTGGACCAGTTCGCCGCTGCCGCGCGCCCGCGTGGCGTTCGCGTGCTGGGGCTGGCTGTCGACAACCCGACGGCGGTTCGTGAATTCCTCCGCCGCTCGCCCGTCGGCTATACCATCGGCCTGGCGGGACTGGATGGGTCGGACCTGGCCCGGCAGCTGGGCAACCTCTCCGGCGCGATGCCGTTCACCGCGGTGTTCAACCGCCAGGGCGCCGTGGTTCAGCGCAAGCTGGGAACGACCTCGAAGGACGAGCTGGAGCGCTGGACGGCCACGCTGTAGAGGCCCAAAAGCCCCGCCCCGGGCAATGGGCGCGTTGCCGCTTCGAACTGCCCCTAAAAAGGCGTAAAGTCGGCGGTTCGACGCGCTTCCAGCGGACGCCCCATGTCCATCCTCATCCTCAACGGCCCCAACCTCAACCTGCTCGGCACCCGCGAGCCGCAGGTCTATGGACACACGACGCTGGCGATGATCGAGGCGGAACTGACCAAGATCGCCGCCGATGCCGGCGAAAAGGCCTCTTGCTTCCAGAGCAACCACGAAGGCGCGCTGATCGACCGCATCCACGCGGCGCGGACCGACGGCACGCGCTTCATCATCATCAACCCGGGCGGCCTGACGCACACCAGCGTCGCGCTGCGCGACGCGCTGGCCGGCGTGGCGCTGCCCTTCATCGAAGTCCACATCTCCAACGTGCACCAGCGCGAGGAGTTCCGCCACCACTCCTTTCTCTCGGCAGTCGCCAGCGGCGTGATCGTCGGGCTGGGAGTGAACGGCTACCGGCTGGCGCTGCAGCACGTGCTGTCGCTGCGCGGCTGAAACGCCGGCCCACCGCATCCACAAGGCCGAGGGCCGGGCACACCGGCTCCGCTTCCACACGAGGACAAGCCCCCGATGGACCTTCGCAAGCTCAAGACACTGATCGACCTCGTTTCCGAGTCGAACATCTCCGAACTCGAGATCACCGAGGCCGAAGGCAAGGTGCGCATCGTCAAGGGCGGCGGCGCGGTCGCGATGGCCGCCCCGGCCTACGCCCCGGCGCCGGCGATGGCGCTGGCCGCCGCGCCGGTACCGGCCGCTGCTGCCGCGCCGGCCGCAAGCGCCCCGGCCGCCGAGGCCCCGCCCGCGGAGACCGGCAAGGTCCTCAAGTCGCCGATGGTGGGCACCTTCTACCGCTCGTCCAGCCCGGGCGCGAAGGCTTTCGTCGAGATCGGCGACACGGTCAAGATTGGCCAGCCGGTGTGCATCATCGAAGCGATGAAGATCATGAACGAGATCGAGTCCGACGCCGAGGGCAAGATCCTGCGCATCCTGTGCGAGAACGGGCAGGCGGTGGAGTTCGGACAGCCGCTGTTCATCGTCGAATAAGGCGCGGCGCCCGTGTTCAAGAAAATCCTCATCGCCAACCGCGGCGAAATCGCCCTGCGCATCCAGCGCGCCTGTCGCGAGATGGGCATCAAGGCGGTGGTCGTCTACTCCGAGGCCGACCGCGAGGCCAAGTACGTCAAGCTGGCCGACGAGGCCGTCTGCATCGGCCCGCCGCCTTCGGCGCAGAGCTACCTCAACATGCCGGCCATCATTTCCACCGCGGAAGTGACCGACGCCGAGGCCGTGCACCCCGGCTACGGCTTCCTGAGCGAGAACGCCGACTTCGCCGAGCGCGTGGAGAAGAGCGGCTTCACGTTCATCGGCCCGACGCCCGATTCGATCCGCCTGATGGGCGACAAGGTCTCGGCCAAGCAGGCCATGATCAAGAGCGGCGTGCCCTGCGTGCCCGGCTCCGAAGGCGTGCTGCCCGACGACCCGAAGGAACTGGTCCGCATCGCCCGCACGATCGGCTACCCGGTGATCATCAAGGCCGCCGGCGGCGGCGGCGGGCGCGGCATGCGCGTGGTGCACACCGAGGCCGCGCTGGTCAACGCGGTGGCGATGACGCGCGCCGAGGCGGGCGCGGCCTTCGGCAATCCGCAGGTCTACATGGAGAAGTTCCTGGAGCGGCCGCGGCACGTCGAGATCCAGGTGCTGGCCGACACCTTCCGCAACGCCGTCTGGCTGGGCGAGCGCGACTGCAGCATGCAGCGCCGGCACCAGAAGATCATCGAGGAGGCGCCGGCGCCGGGCATCCCGCGCCGCGTGATCGAGAAGATCGGCGACCGCTGCGCCGCCGCCTGCAAGAAGATCGGCTACCGCGGCGCCGGCACCTTCGAGTTCCTGTACCAGGACGGCGAGTTCTATTTCATCGAGATGAACACGCGCGTGCAGGTCGAGCACCCGGTGACGGAACTGGTGACGGGCATCGACATCGTGCAGATGCAGATCCGCGTGGCCGCCGGCGAGAAGCTGCCGATGACCCAGCGCAGCATCCAGATGCGCGGCCACGCGCTGGAGTGCCGCATCAATGCCGAGGACCCGTACAAGTTCACGCCCTCGCCGGGCCGCATCTCGCTGTGGCACGCGCCGGGCGGGCCGGGCGTTCGCGTCGACTCGCACGTCTACACGAACTACTTCGTGCCGCCGAACTACGACTCGATGATCGGCAAGATCATCTGCCACGGCGACACGCGCGAGCAGGCGCTGGCGCGCATGCGCACGGCGCTGTCGGAGACGGTGGTCGAAGGCATCCAGACCAACATCCCGCTGCACCGCGAGCTGCTGGCCGACGCCAAGTTCATCGAGGGCGGCACCAGCATCCACTACCTGGAAGGCTGGCTGGCCCAACATCGCAGGTAAGCTCGCCGTTGTGTACGAGCTGACCCTGCGCGCCCCCGCCGCCCTCGTCGAGCCGGTCTCCGACCTGCTGATGGACGAGGCCGAGGCGCTGTCGGTCAGCGTCGAGGACGCTGACGCCGACAGCCCCGCCGAGCAGGCGATCTTCGGCGAGCCCGGCATGCCGGCACCGGCTGCGGGCTGGGAGCGCTCGACGCTGAAGGCGCTCTTCGAGACCGAGGCCGCTGCCGAGCAGGCCGCGGCGCTGGCGCTGGCGCACCATGGCGACGAGGGCCTGCACCTGCAGGCGCTGGCCGAGATGGACGAGCAGGACTGGGTGCGCATCACGCAGTCGCAGTTCGCGCCGGTGGAGATCACGCCGACGTTCTGGGTCGTTCCGAGCTGGCACGAGGCGCCGGCCGCGGCCACGCACGTGATCCGGCTCGACCCCGGCCTGGCCTTCGGCACCGGCACCCATCCCACCACGCGCATGTGCCTGCGCTGGCTGGCCACGCACCCGGCCGAGGCTGCGGCGCCACGCGTGCTCGACTACGGCTGCGGCTCCGGCATCCTGGCCATCGGCGCTTCGCTGCTGGGTGCGCGCGGCATCGACGCGGTCGACATCGACCCGGCGGCGGTGCAGTCCACCACCGACAACGCCGCGCGCAACGGCGCGGCGCTGAACGCCGGCCTGCCCGAGCGCGCGAACGGCCAGTACCCGCTGGTGCTGGCCAACATCCTGGCCACGCCGCTGAAGCTGCTGGCGCCACTGCTCACGTCGCACCTGGCGCCAGGCGGCTGGCTGGTGCTCGCGGGCATCCTCGAGCGCCAGGCCGAGGACCTGCAGGCGGCCTATGCGCCGGCGCTGCAGCTGGCGGTGGCCGACCGCGAGGAAGGCTGGATCCTGATGACGGCGCGCCGCGCACCGGACAGCTGAAATGCAACCACCCCCAAGCTCACTTCGTTCGCGGCCCCCCGAGGGGGCGCTCAGTGGCTTCGGAACGGCCGCGCGCCACTGAGATGGCGAGCGGCCTGGCCACCCGTTGCAGCGCCTGCGGCACCGTGTTCCGGGTCGTGCCCGACCAGCTGCGCGTCTCCGAAGGCTGGGTGCGCTGCGGCCGCTGCGCCGAGGTCTTCAACGCCGCCGAGGCGCTGCTCGACCTGGAGACCGGCGCCCCGCGCCGCCTGCCCGAGGACACCTTCGCAGCGCGCGCGCCGGCATCGTCGCCGACGGAGCCCACGGCCTACGGCCAGCAGCGGGCGAGCTACCACGAGAGCGACTTCGACGACGCCCGCTTCGACGAGGCCGAGGCCGAGGCACCGCCGATGCCGGTGGTCGACGACTCGGCCTCGCGCTTCATCGCCGCGGTCGACGATGCGCCCGAGAGCACGGTGCAGGAAGGCAGCAGCACCTCGCCGCTCACTTCGCCCGTCACCGAGCCGCGCACCGAGCCCGACGACCGCCCGCCGCCCGCGCCCTCCTTCGTGCGCCAGGCCGAGCGCGAGGCCCGCTGGCGTTCGCGCCCCGTGCGCGCGGCGCTGCTGCTGCTGGTGCTGCTGGGCATCTTCGGCCTCGTGGCCCAGGTGCTCTTCGCCTACCGCGACCTGGCCGCGGCGCGCCACGCCGGCCTCAAGCCTCTGCTGCAGCAGGGCTGCGCGTGGCTGGATTGCGAGATCGGCGCCGCTCGCTCGATCAACGAGCTGACGGTCGAAAGCAGTGGCCTGGTGAGGGTGGAGAAGTCCAGCGTCTACCGGCTGGCCGTCTCGCTGCGCAACCGGGCCGCCATCGAGCTGGCGCTGCCGGCGCTGGAGCTGTCGCTGACCGATGCCAACGGCCAGCTGGTGGCGCGGCGTGTGCTGAACGCGGCCGAGCTGGGCGTGAACCAGGCCACGCTGGGCGCCGGCCGCGAGCTGCAGCTGCAGGCGACACTGCAGGCCACCACCGCGCCGGTGGCCGGCTACACGATCGAACTCTTCTATCCTTGAGGGTTCGGCCGGCCCCTTGCTGATCCCGCCGCCCGGCCGCCTGCCCGCCCACCGATTCCTTCTTCCTTCCCCGGAGCCCTGCCCATGCCCGCCTTGATCTGCGGATCCCTCGCGTTCGACACCATCACCACGTTCCCCGGGCGCTTCGCCGAGCAGATCCTGCCCGAGCAGGTGCACATCCTGAACGTCAGCTTCCTGGTGCCCACGCTGCGCCGCGAATGGGGCGGCTGCGCCGGCAACATCGCCTACAACCTGCAGGCCATCGGCGGCGCGCCGGTGATCCTGGCCGCGGTGGGCGTGGACGGCGGCGAGTACGTCGCGCGCGTGGCCGGCTGGGGCTCGGACACCTCGCTGATCCACCGCGACGCCGAGCTGCACACCGCGCAGTGCCACATCACGACGGACCGCGACAACAACCAGATCGCCGCCTTCCACCCGGGCGCGATGTCGCACGCCCACATGATGCGCGTGCCGGCGAAGGCCGAGCGCAGCGACCTGGCGATCGGCATCATCGCCCCCGACGGCCGCGACGCGATGTGGCAGCACGCGCACCAGATGCACGAGGCCGGCATCCCCTTCATCTTCGATCCGGGCCAGCAGCTGCCGCAGTTCGTCGGCGAGGAGCACCGCCGCATCCTGGGCATGGCCAGCTGGGTGGCGCTGAACGACTACGAGGCGCGCATGCTGCAGGAGCGCACCGGCGAGACGATCGAGCAGATCTCGCGCCGCGCCAACGTCCGCGGCGTGATCGTCACGCTGGCGGCCGAAGGCTGCGAGCTGTGGGTGCAGGGCCAGCGCACGCACGTGCCCGGCGTGCCGGCGGCGCAGGTGCTCGATCCCACCGGCTGCGGCGACGCCTTCCGTGCCGCGCTGCTCTACGGCCTGGAGCGCGGCTGGGAGCTGCGCCGCTGCGTCGAGCTGGGCAACCGCATCGGCGCGATCAAGATCGCCGAGCGTGGGCCGCAGAACCACTCGCTCGAAGCCGTCAAGCACCTGCTGTAGCGGCCGCGACGACGCGGCCGCTGCAGGGCCGCGTCAGTTGACGGTTTGGGCCAGCTCGCCGCTCGCGTAGCGGCGGGCGATCTCCGTCAGCGGCTGCGCCTTGATCTTGCCCGCCTGCCCCTCGCAGCCGAACTCCAGGTAGCGCTGCTTGCAGACCTTGTAGGCCGCCTCGCGCGCCGGCTTGAGCCATTCGCGGGCGTCGAACTTGTCTGGGTTCTCGGCCAGGAACTTGCGCACCGCGCCCGTCATCGCCAGCCGGATGTCGGTGTCGATGTTGATCTTGCGCACGCCGTGCTTGATCGCTTCCTGGATCTCCTCGATCGGCACGCCGTAGGTCTCCTTCATCTTGCCGCCGTACTGGTTGATGATGGCCAGCAGTTCGGGCGGCACGCTGGACGAGCCGTGCATCACCAGGTGCGTGTTCGGGATGCGCCGGTGGATCTCCTTGACGCGGCTGATCGCCAGGATGTCGCCGGTGGGCTTGCGGCTGAACTTGTAGGCGCCGTGGCTGGTGCCGATGGCGATCGCCAGCGCGTCGAGCTGCGTGGCCTTGACGAAGACCGCGGCTTCCTCGGGGTCGGTCAGCATCTGGCTGTGGTCGAGCTTGCCCTCGGCGCCGATGCCGTCCTCCTCGCCCGCGTCGCCGGTCTCCAGGTTGCCCAGGCAGCCGAGTTCACCCTCGACGGTGACGCCCACCGCATGCGCCATGTCGACCACCTTGCGCGTGACCTCGACGTTGTAGTCGAAGCTGGCCGGCGTCTTGCCGTCGTCGCGCAGCGAGCCGTCCATCATCACCGAGCCGAAGCCCAGCTTGATGGCGCCTTCGCAGACGCCGGGCGAGGTGCCGTGGTCCTGGTGCATCACCAGCGGCACCTGTGGGTAGGCCTCGCAGGCGGCCTGGATCAGGTGCTTGATGAAAGGCTCGCCGGCGTACTTGCGGGCGCCGGCGCTGGCCTGCAGGATGACCGGCGCGCCCACCTCGGCCGCAGCCGTCATCACGGCCTGGACCTGCTCGAGGTTGTTGACGTTGAAGGCCGGGATCCCGTAGCCGTTTTCGGCGGCGTGGTCCAGCAGCTGGCGCATCGAGACGAGGGGCATGGAAGTCTCCGGTGAGGACGTCGAAAACCCGGCCGTAACCGGGCTGAAACTGGCATCGATTCTAGGAGTCTGGGGTCGAAATGGCGGCCCAAACAGCCGCTTTTCGCGCTCAAGCCGGCACGCTGGCGCCCGGAAACTTCCACCCGGCCGGCGCCTGTTCCGGCCCAAGCAAGGAAGTGCCATGGCCCGCATCGAGATCGCCCCGCTGACGCAATGGATCACCCAGGCCGCCGTGACCTACGGCCACGACCTGCCGGCTTACCTGATGCAGCGCCTGTCGTGCAGCCGCCGCAGCGCCAGCCACGTGCTGCGCAAGCTGGTGGCCATGCAGTGGCTGGAATCGCTGGGCACGCCGCGCCGGCCGCAGTACCGCCCGGGCGCGCTGCGCCAGGTGGTCAAGCGCTACCCGCTCGAAGGCCTGGAGGAAGACGCCCCCTGGCGCCGCGACTTCGCACCCTGCTTCGCAGTGCCGCCTGCCGTGCAGCGCATGGCGCAGCACGCCTTCACGGAACTCGTGAACAACGCGGTGGACCACAGCGGCGGCACGCAGGTCACCGTGTCGATGCGGCAGACGCCGCTGCAGCTGCAGCTGCTGGTCAGCGACGACGGCTGCGGCCTGTTCGAGCGCATCGAGCGCTGCTTCCTCATCGACGAGCCCGCGGTGGCGATGCTCGAGCTGGGCAAGGGCAAGCTCACCAGCGAGCCCGACCGCCACAGCGGCCACGGCCTCTTCTTCACCAGCCGGCTGGCCGACGTGTTCGACATCCACGCCAACGGCGCGGCGTTCCAGCACCGTGCCTGGGAGAACCGGCGCTGGCGGCCCGCGCGCTCCAACCCCGCCTCGGCGCGTGCCGGCACCAGCATCTACATGGCCATCGCGCTGGACACCCCGCGCACGCTGGACGCCGTGCTGCGCGCGCACAGCGCCGACGCCGCCGGCTACACCTTCGACCACACGCAGGTGCCGCTGCATCTGCTGGCCGAGGGCGGCCAGGCGCTGGCCTCGCGGGCCGATGCGCGCCGCGTCGCAGCCCGGCTGAACGCCTTCCGCAGCGCCGAACTCGACTTCCACGGCGTGGCCGAGATCGGCCACGGCTTCGCCGACGAACTGCTGCGCGTCTGGCGGCGCCAGAACCCGGGCGTGGCGCTGTCGCCGGTGGGCATGGGCCCGCAGGTCGAGGCGATGCTCGCGAGCGTGCGCGCCGCCGCGGGCTGAGGCACCCGCGCCGGGCCAGGCGCCGGTTCAGGCGACCTGGCAGACCTTCAGCATGTTCGTGCCGCCCGGGTGGCCCATCGGCTCGCCGCAGGTGATGGCGTAGGTGTCGCCCGGCTTGAGCACGCCGCGCTGCACCAGGATCGCTTCCGCATCGGCCAGCGCCTGGTCGCGGTTGTTGTGGGTGGGGATCAGGATCGGCCGCACGTTGCGGTACAGCGCCATGCGGCGCTCGGCCTGGTGCTTGTGCGTCAGGCCGTAGATCGGCACCTTGATGCGGTGGCGGCTCATCCACAGCGCGGTCGAGCCCGACTCGGTGAGCGCGATGATCGCCTTGCAGCCCAGGTGGTGCGCGGTGAACAGGGCGCCCATCGCGATGCTCTGGTCGATGCGGCCGAAGTGGCGCTGCACGAAGTCGTCGCGGAAGTTCACCTCTTCCGCGCGCTCGGCTTCCAGCGCGATGGCGGCCATCTGCTCCACCGTTTCCACCGGGTACTTGCCGGCGGCGGTCTCGGCGCTGAGCATCACGGCATCGGTGCCGTCGAGCACCGCGTTGGCCACGTCGCTGACCTCGGCGCGCGTGGGCACCGGCGCCAGGATCATGCTCTCCATCATCTGCGTGGCGGTGATGGCGACCTTGTCCAGCTCGCGCGCCATGCGGATCATGCGTTTCTGCAGCGCCGGCACGGCCGCGTTGCCAACCTCCACCGCGAGGTCGCCGCGCGCGACCATGATGCCGTCGCTGGCGCGCAGGATCTGCTCCAGCGCGGGAATGGCCTCGCTGCGCTCGATCTTGGCGATCATCGCCGGCTTGTGGCGCGTGGCCTCGCCGGCCACGTTGGCCAGCTGGCGCGCCATCTCCATGTCGGTGGCGTTCTTCGGGAAGCTCACCGCCAGGTACTCGGCCTGGAAGGCCATCGCGGTCTTGATGTCCTCCATGTCCTTGGCCGTCAGCGCCGGCGCGGTGAGGCCGCCGCCGGACTTGTTGATGCCCTTGTTGTTCGACAGCACCCCGCCCACCACCACGCGCGTGTGCACCTGCTCGCCGCGCACGGCCTCCACGGTCAGCTGGATCAGCCCGTCGTTCAGCAGCAGCAGGTCGCCGGGGCGCACGTCGCGCGGCAGCTCCTTGTAGTCCAGGCCCACGGCGTTCACGTCGCCCGGCTCGCTGCGCTGGGCGTCCAGCACGAAGGCCGCGCCCACGTCGAGATTGACCTTGCCCTCGGCGAACTTGCCGACGCGGATCTTCGGGCCCTGCAGGTCGGCCATCAGCGCCACCGGCTTGCCGACCTTCTGCGCCACCTCGCGCACCATCTGCGCGCGGTCGATGTGGTCCTGCGCCGTGCCATGGCTGAAGTTCAGGCGCACGCAGTCGACGCCGGCGCGCAGCAGCCGCTCCATCACGGCCGGGTCGCTGGACGCGGGGCCCAGGGTGGCGACGATCTTGGTGGCTCGGGTCATGAAGCGCGCTCCGGTGCTCTCGTGGTGCTGGCAGCGCGCGATCATAGGCGCCTGTACCGCGCACGCGGTACAGGGCGATTACAGGCCCGGGCCGAGGTGGGTCAGCCCTGCTCGATGGCGGCCTGCGCCGCCGCCAGCCGCGCGATCGGCACGCGGAAGGGCGAGCAGCTCACGTAGTCCAGCCCGGCGCGGTGGAAGAAGCCGATCGAGGCCGGGTCGCCGCCATGCTCGCCGCACACGCCAACCTCGATGTCCGGCCGCACCGCGCGGCCCTTTTCCACCGCCATCTGCACCAGCAGGCCCACGCCCTTCTGGTCGATCGAGCGGAAGGGGTCGCGCTCGTACAGGCCCTGGTGGATGTACTCGGGCAGGAAGCGGCCGGCGTCGTCGCGCGAGAAGCCCATCGTCATCTGCGTGAGGTCATTCGTGCCGAAGCTGAAGAACTCGGCCTGGCGGCCGATGCTGTCGGCCACCAGTGCGGCGCGTGGCGTCTCGATCATCGTGCCCAGCATGTACTCCAGCCCCTCGCCGCGCTCGGCAAAGACCTGCGCCGCGGTGGCGCGGATCACCGCAGCCTGCGCGTTGAACTCGCGCACCGTGCCCACCAGCGGCACCATGATCTCGGCCTTCACGTCCACGCCCTTGGCCTTCTGGTTCAGCGCCGCCTCGAAGATGGCGCGCGCCTGCATCTCGGTGATCTCGGGGTAGCTGATGCCCAGCCGGCAGCCGCGGTGGCCCAGCATCGGGTTGAACTCGGCCAGTTCCTCCACGCGCAGCTTGATGCGGGAGACCGGCAGCTTCATCTCGCGCGCCATCGCCGCCTGGCCGGCCTCGTCGTGCGGCACGAACTCGTGCAGCGGCGGGTCGAGCAGGCGGATCGTCACCGGCAGGCCGTCCATCGCGCGGAACAGGCCTTCGAAGTCGCCGCGCTGGATCGGCAGCAGCTTGGCCAGCGCCTTGCGCCGGCCGGCCTCGTCGTCGGCGAGGATCATCTCGCGCATCGCCAGGATGCGCTCGCCCTCGAAGAACATGTGCTCGGTGCGGGCGAGACCAATGCCGGTGGCGCCGAAGCGGCGTGCCACGGCTGCGTCCTGCGGCGTGTCGGCGTTGGCGCGCACCTCCAGGCGCTTGTAGCGCTCGGCCAGCGCCATCAGGCGGCCGAAGTCACCGGAGAGCTCGGCCTCGCGGGTGGGGATCTGGCCGGCGAAGACCTCGCCGGTGGAGCCGTTCAGCGAGATCCACTCGCCCTCGCCCCAGACCTTGCCGTCGATCGTGATCGTGCGCGCCTTGTAGTCCACGTGCACCGCGCCGGCGCCGCTGACGCAGCACTTGCCCATGCCGCGCGCCACCACGGCGGCGTGCGAGGTCATGCCGCCGCGCGCGGTGAGGATGCCCTTGGCCACGCTCATGCCGCGCAGGTCCTCCGGCGAGGTCTCCTGGCGGACCAGGATCACGGCCTTGCCGCGCTGCGACCATTCCTCGGCCTCGTCGGCGAAGAACACGATCTGCCCGGTCGCCGCGCCCGGCGAGGCCGGCAGGCCGCGCGCGATGGGCTCGACGCCTTGCAGCGCCGCGCCATCGAACACCGGGTGCAGCAGCTCGTTCAGGCGATCGGGCGCGACGCGCGCGAGCGCCGTCTTCTCGTCGATCAGCCCCTGCTGCAGCATCTCCATCGCGATGCGCACCATCGCAGCGCCCGTGCGCTTGCCGTTGCGCGTCTGCAGCATCCACAGCCGCCCTTCCTGGATCGTGAACTCCAGGTCCTGCATGTCGTGGAAGTGGTTCTCCAGCGTGGTCTCGGCCTGCAGCAGCTGTCCGTACAACTCAGGCATCAGCTCTTCCAGCGAGGGGTACAGGCGCCGCCGCTCGTCCTCGCTCACCAGCGCCAGCTTGGCCCAGCGGCGCGAGCCTTCCAGCGTCACCTGCTGCGGCGTGCGGATGCCGGCCACCACGTCCTCGCCCTGCGCGTTGACGAGGAACTCGCCGTTGAACAGGTCCTCGCCGGTGCCCGCGTCACGCGTGAAGGCCACGCCGGTGGCGCTGCTCGTGCCCAGGTTGCCGAAGACCATGGCCTGCACGTTGACGGCCGTGCCCCAGCTGGCGGGAATGTCGTTGAGCTCGCGGTAGACGCGCGCGCGCTCGTTGTTCCAGCTCTCGAACACCGCCGAGATCGCGCCCCACAGCTGCACCCAGGGGTCGGTGGGGAAGTCGCAGCCCAGGCGGGCGCGGATCAGCGCGCGGAAGCGCGCCACCAGTTCCTTCAGGTCGGCCGCGGTGAGCTCGGTGTCGAGCTTCACGCCGCGCTGCGCCTTGACGGCGTCGATCACCACCTCGAAGGGGTCGCTCTCCTCCTTCGACGAGGGCTTCAGGCCCATCACCACGTCGCCGTACATCTGCACGAAGCGGCGGTAGGAGTCCCAGGCGAAACGCTCGTCGCCGCTGCGCGCGGCCAGGCCCACGACGACCTCGTCGTTCAGGCCCAGGTTGAGGATGGTGTCCATCATCCCCGGCATCGACGCGCGCGCGCCGGAGCGCACCGACAGCAGCAGCGGATCGGCCGCATTGCCGAAGCGGCGGCCCATCTGCTGCTCGACGCCGGCCAGGCCCTCGCGCACCGCGCCGTCGATCAGCCGCAGCGCGGCCTCGCGGCCCTGCTCGGTGTAGACGGTGCAGGCCTCGGTGCTGATGGTGAACCCGGGTGGCACCGGGATGCCCAGCCGGCACATCTCGGCCAGGTTGGCGCCCTTGCCGCCGAGCAGGTTCTTCATCGCCGCTGAACCTTCGGTACGCTCGTCTCCGAAGCGGTAGACGACCTTCGCTTGCGAACCCATCGTGTCCTCCATCCCGACCGGCCGCCGCGGGCTGCGAACGGCCCTCCATCCAGACTAGGCCGCCAACGCGACGGCATCTTGTCGCGGATCAAGCGTTCTTGCGCTGCACCGTCAAGGGGCAAGCACCGACAATCGAAGCATGAAGCTCCTCTTGGCGTTGCTGGCCTCGGTCTGGCTGCTGGTGGCAGCAGTACCGGCCGCGGCGGCCGAGGCCCGCGTGGCGTTGGTGATCGGCAACGGTGCCTACAAGGAATCGCCGCTGGCCAACCCGGCCAACGACGCGCGGGCGATGGCGCAGGCGCTGCGCGAGGCTGGCTTCGAGGTGCGGCTGCTGCTGGACGCCGACCAGCGCAGCACCGGCACCGCCGTGCGCGAGTTCGGCGACCGGCTGCGCCAGGCCAGGGTGGGCCTCTTCTACTTCGCCGGCCACGGCATGCAGATCAAGGGCCGCAACTACCTGATCCCGATCGGCGCGGAGATCCAGCGCGAGGACGAGGTGGCCTACGCCGCGCTGGACGCGCAGGCGGTGCTGGACAAGATGGACAGCGCGGCCAACGGCACCAACGTGATGATCCTGGACGCCTGCCGCAACAACCCCTTCGCGCGCAGCTTCCGCAGCGCGCAGCAGGGCCTGGCGCAGATGGACGCGCCGGTGGGCACGCTGGTGGCCTTCGCCACCGCGCCGGGCAGCGTGGCCAGTGACGGCAGCGGCAGCCACGGCCTGTACACCGACCACCTGCTGCGCGAGATGCGCCAACCGGGCTCGAAGATCGAGGAGGTGTTCAAGCGCGTGCGCACCGCGGTGCGGCGCGATTCCGGCGGCAAGCAGGTGCCCTGGGAGGCGACTTCGCTGGAAGGCGACCTGGTGCTGGTGTCGGCAGCGCCTTCACCGGTGCCGGTGGCCGCCGCCGCGGCGCCGGCGCCGGCACCGGTGACGACGCCGGCCGTCGACGAGCGCGCGCGCCGCACCGACGAGCTTCTGGCCGAACTCGCGCGATCGAAACCCACGGCGCCGGCCGCGAAGCCGCCCGCGCCCGGCAAGGCGCCGCAGCGCAACGCCCAGGGCTACACGGTGGGCGACCGCTGGAACTACCAGGTGATCGACCGCCAGCGCGGCGAGGTGGTGCGCAACTACGCGGTGCGCGTCTCGCGCCTGCTGGACGGCGGCCACTGGATGAGCGGCAGCGACGCCGAGTTCGACGAGCACGGCCGCTCGCTGCGCTGGGTCAACCCCGGCGGCGAGAAGCGCTGGAACACGCCGCATCCGCTGCGCTGGTGGCCGGGCATGGCGGTGGGCGAGAAGCGTCGCTTCGAGATCGAGACCGGTGGCGAGCCGCCCCAGGGCAAGCCCTGGCGGCAGAAGATCGAATCGGAGGCGCGTGTCGTCGGCATCGAGACCGTGAAGGTGCCGGCCGGCGAGTTCAAGGCCTGGCGCATCGAGCACGAGGGCTCGATCCGTGCCATCGACGCCTACGGCTACGGCACCTTCAAGCTGACCCTCTGGTTCCTGCCGGACCAGCACACCTGGGTCGCGTCGGACTACCGCTCCAACTGGAACGGCCAGCCCAATACCGACCTGCGCGAGGAGCTGACGAGCTACACGCTCGTGCCCTGAATCAGGCCGCCACCGCCTCGGCCGCGTCGGCCACCACCAGCGCCGTCATGTTGACGATGCGCCGCACCGTCGCCGAGGGCGTGAGGATGTGCACCGGCCGCGCCGCGCCCAGCAGCATCGGGCCCACCGTCACGCCATGGCCGCCGGTCATCTTCAGCACGTTGAAGAGGATGTTGGCGGCGTCCAGGTTCGGCAGCACCAGCAGGTTGGCCGAGCCGCTGAGCGTGGTCTCGGGCAGGTAGCCGCGGCGCACGGTCTCCGAAAGCGCCGCGTCGCCCTGCATCTCGCCGTCGCTCTCGATGTCGGCCGGCGCGCGCTCGCGGAAGAGGGCGTGCGCCACGCGCATGCGCCGGGCCGACTCGCGCTCGGAGGAGCCGAAGATCGAATGCGACAGGAAGGCCACCTTGGGCGGCACGCCGAAGCGGCGCACCTCGGACGCGGCCATCAGCGCGATGTCGGCCAGTTCCTCGGCGCTGGGCTCTTCGTTGACGAAGGTGTCGGTGATGAAGAGCGTGTGCTGGTCGAGCATCAGCGCGTTCATCGCCGCCAGCGTGCGCGCGCCCGGGCCGCGGCCGATCACCTGGCGCACGTGGTCCAGGTGCGCGTCGTAGCGGCCGACCAGGCCGCAGAGCATCGCGTCGGCCTCGCCGCGGCGCAGCATGATGCTCGAGATGAGCGTGTTGGACCGCCGCACGGCCGACTTGGCCACCTCCGGCGTGACGCCGTTGCGCGCCATCAGGCCGCGGTAGGTCTCCCAGTATTCGCGGAAGCGCGGGTCGTTCTCGGGATCGCAGATTTCGAAGTCGCGCCCGACCGAAAGCCGCAGCCCGGCGCGCTCGATGCGCATCTTCACCACCTCGGGCCGGCCGACGAGGATGGGCTTGGCCAGGCCCTCGTCCAGCACCACCTGCACCGCGCGCAGCACGCGCTCGTCCTCGCCCTCGGCGTAGACCACGCGCGCCGGGCGCGACTTCGCGGCCGCGAACACCGGGCGCATGAACATGCCCGTCTGGTAGACGAAGCGGCCGAGCGACTGGCGGTAGGCGTCGAGGTCGGCGATCGGCCGCGCGGCGACGCCGGACTCGGCCGCGGCCTGGGCCACCGCCGGCGCGATGCGCAGGATCAGCCGCACGTCGAAGGGCGTGGGGATGATGTAGTCGGGGCCGAACTTCAGCTCCTTGCCCTGGTAGGCGGCGGCCACCTCGTCGCTGGCCTCGGCCTTGGCCAGCGCGGCGATCTCGCGCACCGCGGCCAGCTTCATCGCCTCGGTGATCTTCGTCGCGCCGCAGTCCAGCGCGCCGCGGAAGATGTACGGGAAGCACAGGACGTTGTTGACCTGGTTCGGGTAGTCGCTGCGGCCGGTGGCGATGATGCAGTCGGCCCGCGCGGCCTTGGCCAGCTCGGGCCGGATCTCCGGCTCCGGGTTGGCCAGCGCCAGGATGATGGGCTTGGGACCCATGCTCAGCACCATCTCGGCCGAGAGCACGCCGGCGGCGCTGCAGCCGAGGAACACGTCGGCGCCCTGCACGATGTCGGCCAGCGTCTTCGCGTCTGTCTTCTGGCAGTAGCGCAGCTTGCTCTCGTCGAGCCGCGCGAAGTCCTCGCGGCCCTCGCGCACGACGCCCTTGCTGTCGCAGATGAAGACCTTCTCGCGCCGCACGCCCAGCCCGACCATCACGTCCAGGCAGGCGATGGCCGCGGCGCCGGCACCGGAGACGGCGATCTTCACGTCGCCGATCTTCTTGCCCACCAGTTCCAGCCCGTTGAGCAGCGCGGCCGAGGAGATGATCGCGGTGCCATGCTGGTCGTCGTGGAACACCGGGATGTTCATGCGCTCGCGCAGCTTCTTCTCGATGTAGAAGCACTCGGGCGCCTTGATGTCCTCGAGGTTCACGCCGCCCAGGGTGGGCTCCAGCGCGGCGACGATGTCGACCAGCTTGTCCGGGTCGCGCTCGGCCAGTTCGATGTCGAACACGTCGATGCCGGCGAACTTCTTGAACAGGCAGCCCTTGCCTTCCATCACCGGCTTGCCGGCCAGCGGGCCGATGTCGCCCAGCCCCAGCACCGCGGTGCCGTTGGTGACCACGCCCACGAGGTTGGCGCGGCTGGTGTACTCGGCGGCCAGCGCCGGGTTCTCCTCGATCGCCAGGCAGGCATAGGCCACGCCAGGCGAGTACGCGAGCGAAAGGTCGCGCTGGTTGGACAGCGGTTTCGTCGGCGTGACCGAGATCTTGCCGCGTGTCGGCGTGCGGTGGTATTCGAGAGCGGCGTCGCGCAGCAGGGCTTCGGCGTCGGACAGTTTCTGGCCCACGTTCGTTCTCCTCTTGACGGTCGAACGCGGGTGAGGTTACTGCGGATCGGGCACCGATTCGATGCCCTCGCGCCACATCGGCTTTGAGCCGGCAGGGGTGTCAGGCCAGGCGCTGCAGGATTCTCGCCAGACGGCTGGCGACGCCCTTGCCGTGCAGCAGCCGGTACGCATCGGCCTCGTCGCGGCGCAGTTCCTCGTAGTGCGCGCCCCAGGCGTGGAAGTTGCGCCTGAAGGCGGCCTCCTTGGGCTGCGCGAAGATGCGCTCGAACTGGTCGAGGATGCGCTCGTCGCGCAGCGCGTCGGGCACCTGGTTGCCGGGGAAGAAGGGCTCGGCCAGGATCTGCCGGTACAGCGCGTCGTCCTGGTCGATCTCGATGACGCGGCGCGCGACGGCCTCCAGGTCCGGGTAGTCGTGGCAGTTGATGAAGCGGCGCACGTTGAACTCGCGCCCGATCTCCGGGTTGCCCCAGTAGATCGGGATCGTGTCGGCCGACATCGCGTGCACGATCTTCTCGGTCGTGTAGCCCAGCGTCGAGGAGTTCTCGAACGCGAAGGAGAACTTGTAGCGGCGCTGGAACGCCACCTTGGAACCCGACCAGTCGCCCTGGTAGGCCGGCCCGGCGTCGTCGCCCGGCATGTTGTTCAGGTGCTTGCCAGGCGAGTCGACGCGGCGGTGCTGGCTCAGGCGGTGGAAGACCTGGTCGCGGAACGGATGCCCGTTCGGGCTCGTGTAGATGAAGTTGCAGAAGCCCGCCTTGGCGCCGGGCGGGTCGGCTTCCGGCGGGCCCGAGTGCAGCCGCGTGCACAGGTCCCGGTACTGGTCGTAGAGCTGGTAGTTCGGGACGCGGTAGTAGCGGTCACCGAATTCGAGCCAGTCGTAGGCGAAGGCGTAGTCGCAGAGGTTGAAGTCGGGCCGGATGTTCTCGCCGGTGAAGAAGATCCGCACCGCCTGCGGGTGGCGCAGGTACTCGTAGCCGCGCACCGAGTGGATGATGTAGTCGGGCTGCTGCTCGTCGATCACCACGTCGAAGCGCTGGCGCAGCAGCTTCTCGATGCGGGTCGGGTTGAAGGGGCCGGGAAAGTCGGTGAACCTGATTCGAATCTTCTTCATCGCGTCGTCGCAAGCGGTCGGGCCCGGCCCCCTGCCGTGCTCGCACCGAGTCTACCGGCGCCCCGCCGGCAGACCACGGTGCTCAGGCCCTCAAGACGCCGCGCGGCGTGAAAGCACCTCGAAAGCGGGCAGTGTCTTGCCCTCCAGCACCTCCAGGAAGGCGCCGCCGCCGGTGCTGATGTAGCCCACATCACCCTCGATGCCGTACTTGGCGATCGCCGCCAGCGTGTCGCCGCCGCCGGCGATGGAGAAGGCGCTGCTGGCCGCGATGGCGCGCGCCAGCGTCTCGGTGCCGTGGCCGAAGGCGTCGAACTCGAACACGCCCACCGGGCCGTTCCAGACGATGCTGCCGGCGGCCTTGAGCTGCTCGGCCAGCATCGCGGCGGTCTTGGGGCCGATGTCGAGGATCAGGTCGTCGGCGGCCACCTCGCTGGCGGCCTTCACGGTGGGCGTAGCGTCGGCCTTGAATTCCTTGGCGGTCACCACGTCCACGGGAATGGGCACCGCCGCGCCGCGCGCCTTCATCGCCGCGATCACGGCGCGGGCCTGGTCGAGCAGGTCGGGCTCGGCCAGGCTCTTGCCGATGGGCAGGCCCTCGGCCAGCATGAAGGTGTTGGCAATGCCGCCGCCGACGATCAGGCCGTCCACCTTGGCCGCCAACGCCTGCAGGATCGTCAGCTTGGTGCTGACCTTGCTGCCGGCGACGATGGCCACCAGCGGCCGCTTCGGCGCGGTGAGCGCCTTGGTCAGCGCGTCGATCTCCGCCGCCAGCAGCGGGCCGGCGCAGGCCACCGGCGCGAACTGCGCGATGCCGTAGGTGCTGGCCTCGGCGCGGTGCGCGGTGCCGAAGGCGTCATGCACGAAGATGTCGCACAGCGCGGCCATCTTCTTCGACAGCCCCTCGTCGTTCTTCTTCTCGCCCTTGTTGACGCGGCAGTTCTCCAGCAGCACCACGTGGCCGGGCGCGACGTTCACGCCGTCGACCCAGTTGCTGACCAGCGGCACCTGGAAACCAAGCAGTTCGCCCAGGCGCGCCGCCACCGGCGCCAGGCTGTCCTCGGGCTTGAAGGCGCCCTCGGTCGGGCGGCCGAGGTGGCTCGTGACCATCACCGCCGCGCCGGCGTCGAGCGCCATGCGGATGCAGGGCACGCTGGCGCGGATGCGGGTGTCCTCGGTGATGTTTCCGGCGTCGTCCTGCGGCACGTTGAGGTCGGCGCGGATGAAGACGCGCTTGCCCTTGACGGCGCCCTTCGCGACGAGGTCGGCGAGACGAATGACGTTCATGACGGATCTCCTGCGGGTTTCGGGTGGAAGTGAAGCGAAACGGGAAATTCGTGCGGGCTGGCCCTACCAGCCCAGGCCGAGCCGCAGCGGCAGCAGAACCGCCATGCCGACGACGATGGTGCCCAGGATGCCACGCCGCCACCAGAACCAGGCCGCGCCGGCGGCCGCGGCGAACAGGCGCGCGTCGCGCCAGGTGCCGATGAGGTGGCCCTGCGTCATCACGATCTCCGGCACCACCACCGCGGCCATCGCCGCCAGCGGGGCGTAGCGCAGGCCCTGGCGCAGCCAGGCGGGCATCGGCAGTTCGCGCTTGGACAGGAAGAAGAAGCCGCGCGTGATCACGGTGATCGCCGTCAGCCCGGCCACCGCGACCAGGCCCTCGGTGATCGACATCGTGCCGCTCATGTGCGGTCATCCATCGGCTGCGCGGGCTTCGGCGTGCCATGGTCGATCAAGAGGCCCAGCGCCACCGCCGCGGCGATGGCCACGACGATGTTGAGCTTGAACGGCAGCGCGAAGGCCGCCACCGCGGCGCTCGCGGCCACGCCGCCGGCCACCGCCGTGGCCTTGTCGCTCAGCAGCGAGAGCCCCACGCCCAGCAGCGCCAGCGTGCCGGCAAAGCCGAAGCCCCAGTGCACCGGCACCACGTCGGCCAGGAAGATGCCGGCCAGCGACGGCACCTGCCACGCGAACCAGTTCGCCGCGATGCCGCCCCAGAAGTACGGCAGCTGCTCCGGCACCGGCTTGGGCTCGGGGAAGCGGCGCATGAACATCACGTAGTTCAGGTCCGCCGTGAGGTAGGCCAGGCGCAGCCGGTGCATCAGCGGATAGCCGACGAAGTAGGGCCGCCACTGCGCGCTGAAGATCATGAAGCGCAGGTTCACGCACAGGGCGGTGGCCCACACCACCCACAGCGGCGCGTTGCTGCTCATCAGCGGCAGCACCGCGAGCTGCGCGCTGCCGGCGAAGACGAAGAGCGACATCGCCAGCAGCACGATGAGCGGCAGCCCGCTCTTGCCCATCGCCACGCCGGTGATCAGCCCCCAGGCGGCGATGCCCACGGCCGTACCCGCCATCTCGCGGGCACCGCGGGCGAACTCGGGGTGGCGCCAGATCGGCGCGCGGGCAGGCGGCGCGGCGGGATTCACCCGCGCATTGTCGCCAGCGCCTGTGGTGGAGGCGCGACGAAGACTGCTTTGGCGCCCTACTTGCGGTGCACGCTGCCGCTGCCGGCGATGCTGGAGCTGAGCTTCGCGTCGCCGCTGTAGGTCACGTCGCCGCTGCCGGCAATGCTCACCGCCAGCGTGCGCGCGGCGTTCACCGCGGCGTCGCCGCTGCCGGCGATGTTGACGGCCACCTCGTCGGCCTGCAGGTCCATCAGCTTCACGTCGCCGCTGCCGGCGATGGCCACCTTCAGGCGTGATGCGCTGCCCTTGCCGCCGACGCTGCCGCTGCCGCTGATGCGCACACCCAGGTCCTCGGTCTTGATCCCGTCGAGCTTGGCATCACCCGAGCCGGACATCGTCAGCTGCAGCGCCGGCGTCTGGAAGGGCTCGACGCGGATGTCGCCGGAGCCGTTGCTGGTCAGCGCAGTGAGCTTGGGCGTCACGACCGTCACCGTGACGTGGCTGCGGTGGCTGATGCTTTCGCCCTTGCTCCAGCGGATGCGCAGCGTGGGCCCCTGGGCGCCACCACTGTCGACGCTGGTCTCCAGCAGCGGCAGCAGGTTGTCGTCGGCGCTCACCTGCACCGAGCTGGCGGAGCCCTGGCGCACGACGATGTCGAAGGAGCCGTTGCTGGCGATCGACTGGAACTCGCCGGGGTTGCGCGTCTCCGTGGCCGCCTTGCCCGAGCCGACCACGCGCGCGAAGGCGCCGGCGGGCACGAAGGCGGGCAGCGAGGCCAGCGCCAGCACGAGCGGCGTGACGAAAAAGGCGCGGCGGGTGCGCTCGAAGTGGATGGTGCTGGCAGCGGTCGGGTGGGTGGCGTTCATCGCGGGCTCCTCGTTCGGCAGGCCGCGAATGTGCCGGGCCGTGCGGAGCCGGGCCATCGCTTCGGGACGCATTGCGGTTCGCGCCGACGAACTGCGGCACCGCAGGCGCCGGCGGCGCCGGTGCGATCAGTGCGCGGACTTCTTCGCGCCGGCCTTCGCGGTGCGCGTGGGCTTCTCGTCGCCGGCGTCGGCGGTGGCCTCGCCGTCGCGCTCGGCGTCGGCGGCCGAGGCTGCCGCGGCGGCGGCCGGCGCGGGCATCGCGTCGAGCTTGTTCTCGCGCATGTAGTCGTTCATCTCGCGCCAGCCGGCGAAGATGGCGGCCTTGTCGGCCTTGCGGTTCAGCTCGTAGCAGGCCTCGACCGAACGCGCCGCATGGCGGCAGCCGGCGCCGATGGCCTTGCCCTCGGCATCGCGCTTGGCGGCCACGGCGGTGGCCGACTCGATGCCCAGCTGGTCGCAGCCGGCCAGCAGCAGCGTGGCGGCGGCTACGGCAAGGGCGGAGAAGGCGGGCAGGCGCATGGGCGGCTCGGAGGGCGGAAGCTCAGCCCGGGATATCGGCCGGCGGCGCGGCCGGCTTGAACGCGGGGAGTTTCCAGCCGTGTCAGCCGCGCGCGGTCGCCTGCAGGAATTCGCGCACCGGGATGCGCCGGCCGCCCGGGCGCTGCAGTTCCAGCACCTGCAGCGCGCTCTCGCCGCAGGCAATCACGAGCTCGCCGTCGGCCGCGAGCCGGCTGCCGGGTTCGCCCTGGCCCGGCACCACGCGGCCGTGCCACAGCTTGACCGCCTGGCCGGCGATCTCGGCCGTGCAGCCGGGAAACGGGTCGAAGGCGCGCAGCCGGCGCTCGATCACCGCCGCCGGCGCCCGCCAGTCGATCGCCGCCTCGGCCTTGTCGATCTTGGCAGCGTAGGTCGCGCCTTCGGCGGGCTGGGCGACCGGCTTCAGGCGGCCGGCGGCCAGGTCGGCCAGCGCCTGCACGACGAGCCGGCCACCGATCCCGGCCATGCGGTCGTGCAGCGTGGTGGTTGTGTCGTCCGGCCCGATCGGCGTGGCCTCCACCAGCAGCATGGCGCCGGTGTCGAGGCCGGCGTCCATCTGCATGATCGTGATGCCGGTCTCGGCGTCGCCGGCCTCTATCGAGCGCTGGATCGGCGCCGCGCCGCGCCAGCGCGGCAGCAGCGAGCCGTGGATGTTGAGGCAGCCGTGGCGCGGCGTTGTGAGCACCCACTCAGGCAGTATGAGGCCGTAGGCGGCGACCACGAGCACATCGAGATCGGCCGCCTGCAGTGCCTCGCGCGCCGCGGCGGCGTCTTCCGGGAACTTGCCTTCCAGCCGCAGGCTGCGCGGCTGCGCGACCGCCAGCCCGCGCTCCAGCGCCAGCTGCTTCACCGGCGAGGGCTGCAGCTTCAGGCCGCGGCCGGCGGGGCGGTCGGGCTGCGTCAGGACCAGCGGCACGGTGACGCCGGCGTCCAGCAGCGCCGCCAGCGCGACACGTGCGAACTCGGGCGTGCCAGCGAAACCCGCGCGCAGGGCGATCGGGCTCACGAGCCGCGCTGCTCCTCGCGCGTCTTCTTCAGCATCTTGGTGCGGATGCGGTCGCGCTTCAGGCCGCTCAGGTACTCGACGAACACCTTGCCCATCAGGTGGTCCATCTCGTGCTGCACGCACACGGCCGCCAGGCCCTCGGCGTCGATCTCGAAGGGCTCGCCCTCGCGGTTGAGCGCGCGCACCGTCACGCGGGCGTGGCGCTCGACCTTGTCGTAGATCTGCGGCACCGACAGGCAGCCTTCCTCGTTGACCGCCATCTCCTCGCTGCGCTTGACGATCTCCGGGTTGATCAGCACCTGCGGCTGGTCATGCTGCTCGGAGGTGTCCATCACGATCACGCGCTCGTGCACGTCGACCTGCGTGGCCGCCAGGCCCACGCCGTCGCTGGCGTACATCGTCTCGATCATGTCGTCGACGAGCGTGCGGATGCGCGCGTCGACGGCCGCCACCGGGCGGGCCACGGTGTGCAGGCGGGGGTCGGGGTAGCGCAGGATGGTCAATCGGGCCATGGTCGGTTCGCGAAATCGGCGGTGCAGCAGGCTGGAATCTGGGGGCGGCGAAACAGCTCGCAACAGCTGTTGAAGCTCAGCAACCCGGCGCCGCCACGGGCTGCCGTGGGGATGTCACACGCGGCAGCTTTGTTTGCGGCATCAAGGGTTTACGGGCAGAATCTATGAAACCATGTGAGCATTTTCGCCCAGGCCCGTCCACGATTGTGGCACCGGCCGGCAGCCCTCCCGGAGACGACCGCCCCATGAGCCATCGCACCCCACGCGGCACCTCGCTGGCCTTGGCGCTGGCCCTCACGGCCGTGGCCGCGCAGGCCCAGACGAGCCGGCTACCCGTCACCCCCGAGTGGCGCGCCACCGCCCAGCGCGTGGCCCAGGCCGGCGTGCCGCTGGAGGAGCTGGCGCCCAACGCGCCCGATTCGCACACCGTGCAGCGCGGCGACACGCTGTGGGGCATCTCGGGCCTGTTCCTGAAGACGCCCTGGCGCTGGCCCGAACTCTGGGGCATGAACCTGGAGCAGATCAAGAACCCGCACCTCATCTACCCCGGCCAGGTGCTGGTGCTGGAGAAGCGCGACGGCCGCGCCTACCTCAAGGTGGCCGATGGCGAAGGCGCCACCGGCACCGTGAAGCTCTCGCCGCGCGTGCGCAGCGAGACGCTGGGCAACGGCGCGATCGCGTCGATCCCGCTCAACGCCATCGGCCCCTTCCTCACCGAGGCCGCGGTCTTCGAGAACAACGAGCTGGAGACCGCGCCGCGCATCGTCGCCACGCAGGAAGGCCGCGTGATGCTCACGCGCGGCGAGACCGCCTACGTGCGCGGCGACCTCGGCGGCGCGCGCGATTTCCGGCTCTTCCGCGAACTCAAGCCGCTGGTCGACCCGCAGACGCGCGAAGTGCTCGGCTACGAAGGCCGCTACGTGGGCACCGCAGCCCGCGTGCAGGTGGCCGACACGCTGCTGGCCAGCACCTCGAAGGAACCGGTGGTGGTGCCGGACACCTTCCGCATCACCAGCAGCCGGCTCGAAGCGACGGTGGGCGACCGTCTCTCGCCGGTGCCGCAGCAGGAAATCGTGGCCTACGTGCCGCACGCCCCGGGCGCGCCGGTCGACGGCCGCATCGTCGCGCTGTACGGCGACGGCGTGAACGCGGGCCAGAACCAGGTCGTCTCGATCAACAAGGGCAAGCGCGACGGCATCGAGCGCGGCCACGTGCTGGCGCTGTGGCGCGCCGGCCGCGACGCAGTGGACAACACCGGCGGCCGCAAGGTCGCGATGCGCCTGCCCGACGAGCGCCACGGCACGCTGTTCGTGTTCCGCACCTTCGAGCGCGTCTCCTATGCGCTGATCGTCAGCGTGCAGGAGCCGGTGCGCGCGGGCGACCGCTTCACCCAGCCCTGACCGCCGCCCCGGACCGCGTTCGCCGATGAGCGGCGACGGCGACTTCGCCGCCTGGTTCCGCCTGCTCGAAACCCCGGGCGTCGGCCGCGAGACCGCGCGCCGCCTGCTCGCCGCCTGCGGCAGCCCGGCCGGTGTGCTGCAGGCCGAGGCCGCGACGCTGCGCCAGGTCGCCGGGCCGGCGGTGGCCGATGCGCTGGCCCGCCCGGCGCCGGAGAGCGCGCAGCGGCTGCAGGCCGCGCTGGCCTGGCTGGCCGGCGGCGCCGACCGGCACGCGATCCCGCTCGGCCACCCGGCCTACCCCGCGTCGCTGCTGCAGACGGTCGACCCGCCGCTGCTGCTGTACCTGCTGGGGCCGCTCGAACTGCTGGCCCGGCGCTCGATCGCCATCGTCGGCAGCCGCCACGCCACCGCGCAGGGGCTGGACAACGCCCGCGCCTTCGCACGCGAACTCGGCAGCCAGGGCTGGCTGATCGTCTCCGGGCTCGCGCTGGGCATCGACGCCGCCGCGCACGAGGGCGCGCTGGACGCCGGCGCCGCGACCATCGCCGTGATGGGCACCGGCCCGGACCGCGTCTACCCGGCGCGCCACCACGCGCTGGCGCAGCGCATCGTCGATGGCGGCGGCGCGCTGCTCACCGAGTACCCGCCCGGCGTGGCGGCGCTGGCGCCGCATTTCCCGCAGCGCAACCGCATCATCGCCGGGCTGGCGCGTGGCACGCTGGTGGTGGAAGCGGCGCTGCGCTCGGGCTCGCTGATCACCGCGCGGCTGGCCAGCGAGGCGGGGCGCGAGGTGTTCGCGCTGCCGGGCTCGATCCACGCACCGCAGTCGCAGGGCTGCCATGCGCTGATCCAGCAGGGCGCCAAGCTCGTCACCTCGGTGGCGGACATGCTCGACGAGCTGCCCGAGCCCGGCCGCCACGTCCCTCGCCAGGCGCGCCAGGCCACGCTGCCGCTGGACGAGCCGGGCCCGCCGCCCGACCCGCTGCTGGACGCGCTGGGCGACGATCCGGCGACGCTGGACGCGCTGCTGGCGCGCACCGGCTGGCCGGTGGAAGCCCTCAGCGCCCGGCTGCTGGAGCTGGAACTCGACGGCCGCGTCGCACGCCTGCCCGGCGCCCTTTTCCAGCGCCGGCACACCGGTTGAACGGGGGGTGGCGGAAGACCGGAATCCGCCCCCTCCGGTTCCGGCTTGCAGGTATAGTGGTTCGATGTTCGACGTGCTGGTTTATCTCTACGAGAACTACTGGCGCCCCGACGCCTGCCCCGAGCCCAAGCAGCTCTCGCGCAAGCTGTCGGCCGTCGGCTTCGACGCCGACGAGATCCAGGAAGCGCTGAAGTGGCTCGACGGCCTGGCCAGCAGCGCCGAGGCCGTCACCGGCAGCCCCGTGAAGGGCAGCATCCGCGTCTACACCGAGGCCGAACGCGAGGTGCTGGGCGAGGCCTCGCTCGGCTTCATCGCCTTCCTCGAGTCCGCCGGCGTGCTGCCGCCGCCAATGCGCGAGATGGTGGTCGACCGCGCGATGGCCGTCGGCACCGGGCCGATGGATCTGGAAGACCTGAAGATCATCGTGCTGATGGTCTTCTGGAGCCTGGGCGAAGAGCCCGACGCGCTGATCCTCGACGAACTCTTCGTCGACCCGTCAGAGCGCCTGATTCACTGAGGGCCCCCAGCTCGCTGCGCTCGCGCCCCCCGAGGGGGTGCGTTCCGGACCGGGAGACCCGGATCCGGAACCCTAGCTCAACAGCCGGGACGCGTCGACGTCCAGCTTCGCCAGCGCGCTGCGCGTGGCGCGCACCGTGAGCGCCTCGTCCTGCGCCGGCAGCAGCAGCCCGGCCTGCAGGTAGCTCGCCAGGCGGTGCTGCTGGAACAGCACGCAACGGCCCTGCGGCGTGACGAACAGGCTCAGCTGCTTGCGCAGGCCGTGCCAGGCCAGCTGCACCGCTTCGCTGTGGCCGCTGCGGTCCAGCATGTACCAGCTGCCCACCTGCAGCTCGCGCGCCCAGGCCACCATCGCCGGCGTGGGCATGCTGCCGCCTTCCAGCACCACCTCCAGCTCGCTGCTCTGGTAGCCGGACAGGTCGAGCACCATCGACTCGTCGATGTCCATGTCGGCCTGCTCGGGCAGCATCTCTTCGAGCGTCTCCAGGCGCTCCATCAGCTCGCGCAGCCGGTCGTCCGGGATCACGGCCGCCTTCGCGGTGAAGGCCGCCGCGAGCGAGTTGTTGAGCTGCTGGATGTGCTCGTCCTGCTTGGCCTGCGCCATGCCGGCGCTGGCCATGCCCTCGCGCAGGCTCTTCAGCAGCAAGGGCAGCCGGCGGATGACCTCGGCGCGCTCCTCGCGCGTGACCTTGGCGCTGGCACTCCAGATCAGGTCGGCCGCAGCGCGCTTCATCGTCTTGGTCTGCGCGCCCTGGGCGCCGAAGCGCACCGCGGTGGTCGCCAGCACGTCGGCCCAGACGTGGAACAGGTACTGGCGCACGCCCTCCTGCACCGGCACCTCGTTGAGCATGCGGCGCAGCTCGATCGTGTACTGGATCGCCAGCGTCTCGCGCTGCTCCACCTGCTGCGCCAGCGAGACGCCGCGCTTGGTGGCCTCGTTCTCGTTGCTGAAGTAGTGCTCCAGGAACTTCTCGAACTCGGTCAGCACGGTCTGGAACACGCGCCGGCCAGTGTCGGGATAGGCCTCGACGACCTGCACGATGCGCTTGATCTCCTTCTCCAGCGCCTCGCCCGGCGTGTTGACGCCGCCGCTGCTGTCGAAGCCCATCACGCAGGCGCCCATGCGGTCGATCAGGCGCCGCGCCGGGTGGTCGATGGTGGCGAAGAAGTCGGGCTCGGTGACGGCCACGCGCAGCACCGGCATCTGCAGCCGCGCGAACCACACGCGCACGCTGGCCGGGATGCGGTCCTCGGTGAGGATGCTCTGGAACAGCAGCGCGACGATCTCGATGGTGGCGCGCTCCTCGGGCGAGGCCGCGGCCTTCTTCAGCACCTGCTTGCGCGAGTGCAATTCCTCGAGCATGACCGGCGCGGTGGCCATCATGTCGCTGCCCTGGGTGGTGGGCGCCAGGCGCTGCCGGATGCCGGCCGCGGCGGTGTCGATGGCGCGCGCCAGCGCCGGCGACATCGGGTGCGGCGGTGGCGGCGGCATCGCGGGCCGGCCTTCGGCCTCGGGCTGCGGCAGGTAGGCCGAGGGCGAGAACTCCGGCACGTGGCGGCCGATCAGCCGGTTCAGGCGCCCGAGCACGGCTTCGGCGTGGTCGCGGCTGCGCGCCAGCGGTGCGGCGCGCGTCATCATGCGCGTCTCCTCGCCGACGCCACCGCCCTGTCCGGCGCCCACGTTGCGCCCGGCGGGCCAGCCGTAGCTGCCGGGCCCGCCGTCGCCGGCGCCGCCGGGGTAGGCGCCCGGGCCGCCGCTCGGCGCCGTGGGGCCGAAGGCACCGCCGCCGCCGCTGTGGCTGTAGCCGTGGCTGCCGCCGCTCGGCGAGAAGCCGCTGTGGCCGCTGGCCGGCATGCCGTAGTCGTCGCGCGGGCCCTGCCAGCCGCCGGGGCCGCCCCCACCACCACCACCGCCACCACCACCGGGCGTCTGCCAGCCCATCTGCGCGTTCGGGTGCATGCGCGTGCGGCGGATGAAGGGCCGCAGGTCGACCTCGGGCAGCACCTTGTGGTCGACCAGCCAGCGGTTGGTCTCGTGGTAGGCCTCTTCGACCAGCAGCGCGAACTCGTCGTGCAGCGTGGGCTGGATCTCGCGCCAGTGGTCCAGCGTGAGGCCGGCGATGCGCCAGGCGTCGAACACGAGGCGCGCCAGCACATGGGCGCGCAGCATGTCGTGCGGGTCGATCTCGGTGTGGCCTTCGAGGTGGGCGATGCGCGAGCGCAGGTCGGCGAACTCCCAGCTCGCGCGGTCCATGATGGCCAGCGCCAGGCGCGAGGTGACGATCTCGAGTTCGATCGTGTCGTCGGGCACGAGGGACAGCGTCTCGCGCTGGCCCGGCGGCAGCTGCAGGTCGGCCGGGCGCGAGGCCGCGACGCCGCTGGCCAGCACCTGGCGCAGCCCGCTGACGATGCCGCGGTGCCAGGCCTGCGCGCCGGCGTTGAGCGCCTGCTGCAGCTCGCGGCGGCGGAAGAAGACGGCGTTCTCGCTCGGCTTGTCGAGCAACGCGCGCACCGTGTCCAGGGCGGTCTGGACGACCGCTGTCAATCCCTTGACCAGTTCCTCGGTGTAAAGCCGCCGCGCCTGTCCAGCAAGTGAATCGGGCGAGGCGCCGGTGGCCATGTCGTCGTCGGGGCGGTGCAGGGGGTGGGGTCAGCCCACTCTACACCACGGCCCCGGCGTTCGGATCGTTCGGGTCGAGGTCCTTCGCGCCGCCACCCGGTTTGACGAGATCCTCGCGCTTGACGCCCAGCCACATCGCGATGCCGGCGGCGACGAAGATCGACGAGTAGATGCCGAACAGGATGCCGATCGTCAGCGCCACCGCGAAGTAGTGCAGCGTGGGGCCGCCGAAGATCAGCATCGACAGCACCATCATCTGCGTGCTGCCGTGCGTGATGATGGTGCGGCTGGTGGTGCTGGTGATCGCGTGGTCGATCACCTGCGGCGTGGTCAGCTTGCGGAACTTGCGGAAGGCCTCGCGGATACGGTCGAAGATGACAACCGACTCGTTGACCGAGTAACCCAGCACCGCCAGCACCGCCGCCAGCACCGAGAGCGAGAACTCCCACTGGAAGAAGGCGAAGAAGCCCAGGATGATGACCACGTCGTGCAGGTTGGCCACGATGCCCGCGAGCGCGAACTTCCACTCGAAGCGCAGCGCCAGGTAGGCCATGATGCCCAGCACCGTGACCAGCAGTGCCCAGGCGCCGTTCTGGTAGAGCTCGGCGCCGACGCTGGCGCCCACGGCCTCGGTGCGCGAGAGCTTCAGCGGCTCCTTGCCGTCGGCGGCCGTGCACGAGGGCCGGCTCGTCTGCTGGCCCTCCGGCGTCGTGTACTGCTTGGTGCCGGCGGTGCCGCCCTCGGCCTTGCACAGCTCGCCGAAGACCTGCACCGACAGCGCGCCCTGCTTGGACTCGCCGGCGTCCTGCGTGCGCAGCGGCACGCGGATCAGCACGTCGCGCGAGGTGCCGAAGGTCTGCACCTGCACCTCGCCGAGCTTGAGCCCTTCGACGGCGCCGCGCGCCTTGTTGATGTCGGCCGACTGCGCGTACTCGACCTCGATCAGCGTGCCGCCGGTGAACTCGATGCTCAGGTGCAGCCCGCGCGTGGCGAGGAAGAACACCGCCAGCGCGAAGGTGATGAACGAGACCACGTTCAGCACCAGCGCGTGGCGCATGAACGGGATGTCTTTGCGGATGCGGAAGAATTCCATCGTCTTGTCTCCCTTGCGGCCTCAGGCTTCTTCCGCCGCGGGCTTGGCGCCGTCGGGGCGCCAGACCTGGCCGATCGAGACCGCCTTCAACTTCTTCTGCCGCCCGTACCAGAGGTTCACCAGGCCGCGCGAGAACATCACGGCCGAGAACATCGAGGTCACGATGCCCAGGCAGTGCACCACCGCGAAGCCGCGCACCGGGCCGCTGCCGAAGGTGAGCAGCGCGATGCCGGCGATCAGCGTGGTGACGTTGCTGTCCAGGATGGTGCCCCACGCGCGCTCGTAGCCGGCGTGGATCGCCGTCTGCGGGCTGGAGCCGTTGCGCAGCTCCTCGCGCACGCGCTCGTTGATCAGCACGTTGGCGTCGATCGCCATGCCGAGGGTCAGCGCGATGGCCGCGATGCCCGGCAAGGTGAGCGTGGCCTGCAGCATCGACAGCACCGCCACCAGGCACAGCAGGTTGAAGCCCAGCGCCAGCGTGCTGAACACGCCGAACAGCATGTAGTAGGCGCACATGAACGCCGCGATGGCGGCGAAGCCGTACAGCACGCTGTTGAAGCCCTTGTCGATGTTCTCCTTGCCCAGGGCCGGGCCGATCGTTCGCTCCTCGATGATCTCCATCGGCGCGGCCAGCGCGCCGGCGCGCGTCAGCAGCGCCAGGTCGGCCGTCTCCTGCGGCGTGAAGCGGCCGGTGATCTGAAAGTCGGTGCCGAACTCGCCCTGGATCGTCGCGACCGACAGCGCCTCGCCCTTGCCCTTCTCGTACAGCACGATGGCCATCGGCTTGCCGATGTTCTCGCGCGTGATGTTGCGCATCGCGCGGCCGGCCACGTCGTCGAGCCGCACGCTGACCATCGGCCGCTGGTCCTTGTCGATGCCGGCGGAGGCGTTCTTCAGCTGGTCGCCGGTGGCGATCACGTCGCGCTTCAGGCCCACGCGCGTGCCTTCGCGCGAGGGCACGACCTCCGAGGCGCCTTCGGCCGAGGACTCGACGAGCCGGAACTGCAGCGTCGCCGTGCGGCCGAGGATGTCCTTCGCGCGCGCCGTGTCCTGCACGCCGGGCAGCTGCACGACGATGCGGTCGGCGCCCTGCTGCTGGATCACCGGCTCCGACACCGCCAGCTCGTTGACGCGCTTGTGCAGCGTCTCGATGTTCTGCGTGACGGCCTGGGTCTGGATGTCGTTGATCGCCTTGGGCGACAGGCGCCCGGCGATGCGGGTGTTGGCGCCGTCGGTCTCCTGCGTCCAGGTGAGCGAGGGCAGGCGGTCGAACAGCAGGTCGCGCGCCTTGCCGGCCTCGGCCGGGTCGCTGAAGACCACCGTCAGGCCGTTGGGCTCGCGGACGATGTCGGCGTAGCGGATGCGCTTCTCGCGCAGCGTGGTGCGGGCGTCGCTGGCGTAGGTCTCCAGCGACTGCTTCAGCGCGCCGCGCATGTCCACCTGCATCAGGAAGTGCACGCCGCCGCGCAGGTCCAGGCCCAGGTACATCGGCAGCGCGCGCAGCTTGGCCATCCAGTCCGGCGAGCGCGACAGCAGGTTCAGCGCCACCGTGTAGCGCGGGTCGGCCGGGTCGGGGTTGAGCGCGCCGTCGATCGCGTCCTTGGCCTTCTTCTGCACGTCGATGTCGGAGAAGCGCGCGCGCACCGAGGCGCCGTCGAAGCGCACGAAATCGGCCTGCAGCTTGGCGCCCGAGAGCACCTGCTGCACACGATCGACCATGCCGGCGTCGACCTTCACCGTCGCCTTGGCGCCGGAGATCTGCACCGCGGGCGCTTCGCCGTAGAAGTTCGGCAGCGTGTACAGCAGGCCGACGAGCAGCACGATGCCGAGCAGCACGTACTTCCACAGGGGGTAACGGTTCATGCGGGAATCCTTGGCAAGCGCCGCCTCGCGCGGCACCCGTGCAGCGGCCGGCCCGGCGGGCGGCCGTTTGGCGACGACTTACTTGAACGTGCCCTTGGGCAGCACCTGCAACACCGACTGGCGCTGCACCTGCAGCTCCACGCCGTTGGCCACTTCCACGTGCAGGAAGGTCTCGCCGAGCTTGGCCACGCGGCCCAGCACGCCGCCGGCGATCACCACCTCGTCGCCCTTGGCCAGCGCCTCCACCATCGAGCGGTGCTCCTTCTGCTTCTTCATCTGCGGCCGGATCATGATGAAGTACAGCACCACGAACATCAGCACGATGGGCAGGAAGCCGAGCAGCGACTGCTCGGTGCCGCCGGCGGCGGCGGTCTGGGCGTAGGCGGAGGAGATGAACACGGTGCTTGTCCTGGGTCGGCGCCTGCTGCGTGCAGGCCAACCGAACATTTTAGGGTCTGGCGCCGCTGCCCCGCCTGGGCGTGAGGTTCAGGGCGGGCCCGACTGCAGCGCGCCCGGCAGCGCGGCGGCCGCAGCCAGGGGCGCCACGGCCTGCGGATGGCGGTACTCGTAGGCCGGGCGCAGTGCCGCCGCGACCGGCGGCAGCGGCGCACCGCCCAGGCGCTGGCGCGCGGCGGCGGTGAGCCGGAAGTCCTCGCGCGCGGGCTGCACGAAGCTGTCCCAGTCGACGAAGGCGTTGCCCGCCACGTCGGCATCCGCCGGCAGCATCAGGCGGCCGGGGCCGACCCACAGGTTGTTGCGCAGCGAGACCGCCTGCGCGCCCGGCGCCACGCGCACGAAGGTGCCGCCGGTGGGCTTGTCGTTCACCACCGTGTTGTGCGCCATCGCCAGCCGGTTGACCGGCCAGCGGTAGCGCTCGGTGCCGAAGGACACGATCACCGAGTTGCGCGTGCCCGAGCCCTGCTCGACGAGGTTGCCGACGACCTCGGCCTCGCCACCGTCGGGGAACTCCAGCTCGTAGCTCGCGCGCCCGCCCGACTCGTCGCTCAGGCGGTTGTATTCGATGCGGTTGCGGTGGGCGCGGCTCTTCACCAGGTGGCCGACGTTGGCGTGGTGGAAGTAGCTGCCGGTGAGCCGGAAGGTGCCCGGGCCGACGTAGATGCCGTGCGACTGCCCGTCGCCCGCGCCGTTGTAGGCGAACTCCGAGAACTCCACCGCGAGCGACGACTCGGCGCCGCCGCCGGCCAGGATGCCGTTCTCGTTGGCGTAGAAGCGGCAATGCCTGACGACGAGATCGCCGCCTTCGAAGCGGATGCCGGCGCCGTTGAGGTCGGCCACGCGCGCGCCGATGAACTCGATGTTCTCGACCACGAAGCGGCCGCGGCGGATGACCCAGATCGCCTTGTCCTCGGCGGCCCGCCCGGCGGCGATCAGCCGCACGCCCGGCCCGGTGCCGCGGATCGTCAGCGCGCGCTGCAGCCACACGGCCACGTCGCCCACGTAGTCGCCCGGGTCCACCTCGATGACGGCGCCGTCCGGCGCCGTCTGCGCGGCCGCCGCCAGGCTGGTGACGGCCCGCCGCGGGCCGACGAGGATGCGCATCGGATCGCCCGACTCCCGGGGCAGGACGGCCGAACTGGCTGGCGCCGAAGCCGGCGGCCAGGGCGGGATGACGAAGGGGATGTCGCGATCGGCCGGGTCCGGCTCGCCGAGCCAGACGGCCCAGCGGCGCAACACCGGCACGGCGACCGACTCCAGCCGCCCGTGGCCCTGCAGGCGGCGCTCGAGGTACTCCACCAGCTCGCCCGGCGTGCGCCCCGTGCGGTCGAGCGCCCACCGGCCCGCCGCGGCCAGGCCCGCCAGCAGGGCGACGCCGGCCACGAGGATCACGAGCACACGACGAAGACGCATCACCGGCACCGCAGGCTGGAGCGAGGCGCCACGGCCACGCGAGAGCCGCGAGTCTAGGCCGCGCGCCCGCGCGGGCCGGGCGGCGCGCGGCCGCGGCGTGACCTTTTCGGTTCTCCCGGACAGCACGCGCACCGGCACCCCGCCGGGCAGCGCGGCCCGCGGCCACAATCTGGCCCGCCGAGCCACCCGGCCTGTCCGTACCGACCGAATGACCGACCAGAACACGACCTTGCCGCCTGCCACCGCGCGCGCCCTGACCGCGGGCCGCCCGCGCTTCGCCGATGCCGCCACGGCCGCCCTGGCCCGCGAGCAGGGCGATGCCGCCGGCTGGCGCCGCCTGCTCGGGGCCGGCGGCGATCCGGCGGCGCTACTGGCGGGCGTGTCGGGCGACTTCGCGGTCGGCATCGTCGAGCCCGCCTCGGGCCGCACGGTGCTGGCGGTGGACCGCTTCGCCGTGCGCTCGCTGTGCTGGCGCGTCATCGGCGGCCGGCTGCACTTCGCCGAGCGCGCCGACGAACTGGCCGCCATCGAGCCGCGCGCCGGCATCGAGCCGCAGGCGATCTTCGACTTCCTGTACTTCCACGTCATCCCGTCGCCGCGCACCATCTATCGCGGCGTGCACCGGCTGCCGGCCGGGCACTGCGCCACCTTCGAGCGCGGCGAGGTGAAGGTGCGGCCCTACTGGGTGCCGCGCTTCGAGGAGCCCTCGCGCCCGTCCTTCGATGCGCTGGCCGGCGAGTTCCGCCGCCTCGTGCGCGAGGCGGTGGCCTCGCAGCTGGACGGCGGCAAGCCCGGCTGCTTCCTCAGCGGCGGCACCGACAGCTCCACCGTCGCCGGCATGATCGGCGAGGCCGCCGGCCGGCCCGCGGCCACGTACTCGATCGGCTTCGAGGCGCAGGGCTACGACGAGATGGAGTTCGCGCGCATCGCCGCGCGCCGCTTCGGCACCGAGCACCACGAGTACTACGTGACGCCCGACGACCTGGTGCGCAGCATCGCCGACGTGGCCGGCCACTACGACCAGCCCTTCGGCAACAGCTCGGCGCTGCCGGCCTTCTACTGCGCGCGCATGGCGCGCGAGGACGGCGTGACGCGGATCCTGGCCGGCGACGGCGGCGACGAGCTCTTCGGCGGCAACTCGCGCTACGCCAAGCAGCGCGTGTTCGGCTGGTACGACCAGGTGCCCGGTGCGCTGCGCCGCGGGCTGCTGGAGCCGGCGCTGGAGCGCACGCCCATCGGCGCGCTGCCGCTGGCGCGCAAGGGCCGCAGCTACGTCGAGCAGGCCAAGGTGCCGCTGCCCGACCGCATGCAGATGTACAACCTGCTGCTGCGCCTGGGCGTGAGCGAGGTCTTCGAAGGCGGCTTCCTGGCCCAGGTCGACGCCACCGACCCGCTGCGCCAGCAGCGCGCCACCTGGAACCACGTGCGCGAAGGCAGCGCTCTGAACCGCATGCTGGCCTACGACTGGCGCTACACGCTGGCCGAGGCCGACCTGCCCAAGGTCTGCGGCACCACGTCGCTGGCCGGCGTCGAGGTGGCCTTCCCCTTCCTGGATGCCGCGCTGGTCGACTTCTCCATCGGCCTGCCCACCGAGTACAAGCTCAAGGGCCTGAAGCTGCGCTGGTTCTTCAAGGAGGCGCTGCGCGGCTTCCTGCCCGACGAGATCATCACGAAGAAGAAGCAAGGCTTCGGCCTGCCCTTCGGCGTGTGGGCCTCCAAGCACGAGGCGCTGGGCCGCTTCGCGCGCGACGCGCTGCAGTCGCTGGCCGGGCGCGGCATCGTGCGGCCGGCCTTCGTGCAGCGGCTGGTCGGCGAGCTGCTGCCGCAGCACCCGGGGTATTACGGCGAAATGGTGTGGATCCTGATGATGCTGGAGCACTGGCTCCAGGCCCACGCGCCGGGCCACCGGCTGGAGGCCTGACCAGGCCTCGCTACACCAGCACCTCGGTCACCGGCGCGTGGCCGAGGAAGGCCTGCGGGCTGGCGCTGGCGCCATAGGCGCCTGACTGGAACACGACGACGAGGTCGCCGATCTCGGCCGGCGGCAGCGCCATGCGGTCGGCCAGCAGGTCCAGCGGCGTGCACAGCGGGCCGACGGCGCTGCTGCTCTCGCGTGCCGCATCGGCCATGCGGGTGCCGATGGCCACCGGGTAGTTCTTGCGCACCACCTGGCCGAAGTTGCCCGAGGCCGACAGGTGGTGGTTCAGCCCGCCGTCGCAGACGAGGTAGACCTGCCCGCGCGAGACCTTGCGGTCGACGACGCGCGTGACGTAGACGCCGGCCTCGCCGACGAGGTAGCGGCCGAGTTCGATGACGAAGGCCGCCGAGGGCATCTCGCGCCGCGCGCGCTCCTGGAGCGCCGCGAGATTGGCGCCGATGGGCGCCAGGTCCAGCCGCGTCTCGCCGGGGAAGTAGGGAATGCCGAAGCCACCGCCCAGGTTGAGGAAACGCAGCGGCGAGGGCGCATGTTCGGCCAGTCGCAGCGCGAGTTCGTAGCTCTTCTGCTGCGCCTCGCAGATCGACTCGGCGCGCAGGTTCTGCGAGCCGGCGAAGAGGTGGAAGCCCTCGAAGGCCAGGCCCATCTCGCCGATGCGCGCCAGCAGCGCCGGCACCGCGTCGGCATCGACGCCGAACTGCTTGGGCCCGCCGCCCATCTTCATGCCCGAGCCCTTGAGCTCGAAGTCCGGGTTCACGCGCACGGCCACACGCGCCGGCAGGCCGAGTTCGTCGGACACCGCCTTCAGCACCGGCAGCTCGCGCGCCGATTCGACGTTGACGAGCACGCCCGCAGCCACCGACTGGCGCAGCTCCGCATCGCGCTTGCCGGGGCCGGCGAAGCTGAGCTCCGCCGGATCGGCGCCGGCATCCAGCGCGACCTTGAGTTCGCCGGCCGAGGCCACGTCGATGCCGTCCACCAGCCCCGCCATCAGCGCGACCACGGCCGGCATCGGGTTGGCCTTCATCGCGTAGTGCAGCTTCACGCCCGCCGGCAGCGCCGCGCGCAGCGCCGCGACGCGCGAGCGCAGCAGGCCGCGGTCGTAGGCGTAGAAAGGCGTGCTGCCGACACGCGCGGCCAGCACCGAGAGCTTGTGCCCGCCGACGACGAGTTCGCCGTCGCGCGTGGCGAACTGGTCCATCGCCGCGTGCACCGGCACGGCGCGGGGTGCGGCGGGGGCGTTCACGCCGCGCGCTCCTGCCACTGCGTGGACAGCAGCTTGCGGTCGATCTTGCCGTTCGGGTTGCGCGGCAGCGGGCCCGGGTGCGGCTCCACGCCGGCCGGCACCATGTAGGCCGGCATGCGGCGGCGGCACTCGGCCAGCAGCGCCTCGACGTCCAGCGCCGCGGCGCCGGCCGGCGGCGTGGCAATGACCTGGATGGACTGGCCCAGCTGCGGATGGTCGACGCCGAAGGCCGCGCATTCGCCCACCAGGCGCGTCGCGTACAGCACCTCTTCCACCTCGGTCGGGCTGACGCGGTAGCCCGAGGTCTTGATCATCTCGTCGCGGCGGCCGACGAAGTACAGGAAGCCCTCGGCATCGCGCCGCACGGTGTCGCCGGAGAACACCGCGATCTCCGGCATCGGCAGCGCACCGGCGGCGCGGCCGGCCACCCCGGGCGGCAGCGGCTTGTAGCGCTCGGCGGTCTTTTCCACGTCGTTCCAGTAGCCCAGGCCCACGAGCGCGCCGCGGTGCACGAGTTCGCCCGGCTCGTCGGCCGCGCACTCGGTGCCGTCGTCGCGCAGCACGAGGATCTCGGCGTTCGGGATCGCCTTGCCGATCGAATCGGGCCGGCGGTCGACCTCCTCCGGCGGCAGGAAGGTCGAGCGGAAGGCCTCGGTCAGCCCGTACATCAGGAAAGGCCGCGCCGCCGGCACGCGCCCGCGCAGCGCCTGCAGCGTCTCGCGCGGCATGCGGCCGCCGGTGTTGGCGAAGTAGCGCAGGTTCTCGCCCACCGCCGCCGGCCATTCGAGCGCCGACAGCTGGATGTACAGCGGCGGCACCGCGGTGATGCCGGTGACGCGCTCGCGCGCCATGGCGTTCAGCACGTCGCGCGGCAGCAGGTAGTTCAGCAGCACCACGCGCGCGCCGACGTGGAAGGCCGTGGTCAGCTGGCTGAAGCCGGCGTCGAAGGACAGCGGCAGCGCGGCGATCAGCGTGTCGCCGGCATGGTTGCCCAGGTACGAGGCCACGCTCTTGGCGCCGGCCACCATGTTCCGGTGCGACAGCACCACGCCCTTGGGCCGCCCGGTGCTGCCGCTGGTGTAGAGGATGGCGACGACGTCGGTGTCGATCACGCGGTGGCCCGCGGCGGGCGCCGAAGCCTGCCAGGCATCCCAGCGCAGCAGCTGCAGCGCAGCCGGCGCCGCAGCCGTCGCGCTCCCGCCTTCGGTCAGCACCAGCGTGCGCAGCGAGTCGCAATCGGCCAGCGCCGGCGCCAGCGCCGCCCAGCGCTCGGGCGAAGTCACGAGCACGCGCGCGCTGCAGTCGCGCAGGATGTGCGCCACCTGCTCGGGCTTGAGGATCGGGTTCAGCGGCACGAACACCGCGCCGGCCGCGGCGGCGCCGAAGCAGGCCACGACCATCTCGATGCGCTTGTCGAGGAACACCGCGATGCGCTCGCCGCGCCCCACGCCCTGCCCGACGGCGCCGGCCGCGAAGGCGCGGATCGCGCCGGCAAGCTCGCCGTAGGTGGCGGTCTGTGAGCCGGCGCTCAGGGCCCCGGCGCCGGCGGCGCGCTCGGCGGCGTGCAGCGGCAGTTCGTGCAGCAAGGTCGCGTCGGTCATGCGATCGATGGAAAAGAGCCCGTCCAAAGGACCCATTCCTGTCCCAAACCGATCATGCTACCGCGTGAAAATGATGGCCGCGGGGACCGGCGCGCCGTTTACGGCATCACGTCACGGGGCCCGGCGCTGGCGGAGAGCGCTGTTGGAGGTCTCCGCACCCGAGTCCCCCCGAATGAAGGACAGGTGGTGTGACTTATTCACAGATCCGCGAGCCGACCGGTAACGGATCCTGTGGGTACAGGATGAGTCTGGGCGCAGCTCGTTACAGGCTGCCGGCGCCGGGCGTCGATAAAGCCGGTTGAGCTTCAGGAATCTACATGACAGAGCAACTCGAATCGACCCGCAGGGAGTTCCTGCGGACGCTGCTGGCAGGCGCTGGCAGTGCCGCGGTGACCGCCTGCGGCGGCGGCGGCGGTGGTGGCGAGCAGACCGCCTCGCGCACCGACACCGACACCGGAACTGGCACCGGAACGGGTACCGGCACGGGCACGGGCACTGGAACCGGTACGGGAACCGGCACCGGCACGGGTACGGGCACTGGAAGCGGGACCGGCACGGGTACCGGCACGGGCACGGGCACGGGTACCGGCACGGGCCCGACGAACACCCGCACGATCAACTGGCAGGTCGCGCCGAACCAGACGCTGGTGCTGCCGCCGGGCACGACGACGACCATCGCCACCGGCGCCCAGGGCCTGTACGCCGAAGTCTCGCCCGACCTCCCGCCCGGCCGCACGCTGAGCGTGACCGCCGGCGGCGACGTGAACATCGTCTCCGCGGCCGACGCCCCGGTGGTCGACCTGCAGCGCAACTGGATCATCGAGCTGCTCGACTCCGAACTGGCCACCGCGCAGAACATGCGCACCGGCCAGGTCTACGGCTACACGCAGACCGGCGTGCGCCGCAACATCCAGTTCGCGATGGTCGAGGCGCAGGACGGCGACGTGATCCAGATCTCGCCGGGCGCGATCTGGTCGCCGGGCGTCAACGACGGCTCGGGCTACCTCGAAGGCGGCGGCCTGCACATCTACAAGTCGGTCAGCGTCACCAACATCCCGGGCCATGGCCGCTGGCGCCTGGCGCCGCGCGACACGAAGTACGTCGACGGCATGAGCGGCATCGTGATCCGCGAGCCGAACCAGTGTTATTCCGACTCGGGCGACAACAGCACGGCCAACCCGCGCAAGACGATCCTGGTCGAGGGCTTCGACTTCAGCAACTGGGGCCGCAACGGCGACGACCTGGGCGTGAAGATCCGCAGCAACGGCGGCGCCCACGCCTGGGACGGCTATCACGCCTCGGTGACGTTCCGCAACTTCAAGGTCGGCAAGCTGCCGTTCTACGAATCGGCTTCCGGCATCGGCGGCGCGGCGGAGAACCTGCTGTTCGAGAACGGCCATGTCTACGACTGCGGCGGCGGCCTGGGCGCTGCCGACGGCCAGGACCACAACTTCTACGTCAGCGCCCGCAACCTCACCTTCCGCGGCGTGCGCGGCAGCCGCACGCGCGGCTCGGCGACGACCGACATGGACGGCCACATCTTCAAGACGGCCGCCGTGAACACCACGTTCGAAGGCTGCGTGATCGACTGCGGCCCCGAGGGCGACAACTCCTTCAACATCCAGTGCCGCGCCGGCGGCAACGTGATCGTGCGCGGCTGCCTGCTGATCGGCGGCGTCAAGACGCAAAACCAGGGCACCGGCCTGATCGTCTACGAGAACGAGTCGATCCAGACGCCGTGGTACTTCGGCCAGGAAGGGCATACGCTGCTGGTGGAGCGCAACGTCTTCATCAACCACTACGGCCGTCCGCTGGTGTTCTTCCGTCCCTCGATCAGCGCCAACTACATGCCGCCCTCGCAGATCTCCTCGGTGACGATCCGCGACAACATCGGCATGGCCGCGAGCACGCCCACCTCGTCGCCGGGCTTCGGCGAACCGATGTGGATCCTCAACAATCCCAAGGGCGGGTCCAGCTGGTCGGCCAACAACACGGTGATGACCTACGGCACCGACGAACCCGGCTTCAAGGACCGGGCGCTGATGCGCTACCTGCGCACGGCCGGGCCCGTGGCGGCGTCGAGCAGCCTGACCACCTCGCGCTTCCTGTTCCCGCATGGCTTCGAGTCGCGCACCGACTCTTACGGAGGACTCGGCTGATGGCCACCTATTCCCGCACCATCGGCGGCATCGCGTCCGCCCTGCCGCCGCCGCCGGTGTGGCGCCAGAACATGTCCCAGGCGCGCACCGTCTACGCCGTGGGGCCCGCGAGCGTGAACAACGCGCTGCGCCCGCTGGCGGCGTCGCCGCCGGGCGGCGTGGTGCCGCCGCGCTTCTACGACGTGCGCGAGGACGCACGCATCCACCTGGGCTGGAACGGCTCCTGTTACGTGCCCGACGCCGGCTTTGCCGGCAAGCTCGTCTACTTCGCCGCCGGCGAGAACTACTGGGGCAATGCCGCCAGCGCGTTCGACCTGCAGTCCGGCCAGTGGGAGTGGTGGCAGGACAACTACTTCTGCACCTCGCTGGAGCAGGCCATCGCCGAAGACGCGGATGCCTACTACTCGCCCACCGACGCCGCCAGGCTGCCGGCCAACCGCCAGTTCACCGAAACCACCGAGGCCTACGCCGCCTGGGACAAGGGCTTCCCGGTCGCGCACCAGGGCTGGGTCTACCGGCGCAAGTTCACCAGCCACTCGCACGGCCGCAACCGGCACTGGGCGGGCCGCTACAACACCGTCTCCACGATCCCCAAGGAGATGACGGGCACCGGCCGCAGCGCGATCGTCATCAACGGCCACTCGTGGCGCGGCCCCTTCTCGCAAGGCCCCTCGCCCTCGGGCTACCGCCCCTATGGCGACTGGTACGACAAGGTCGACAGCCTGGGCGAAGGCCTGAGCTACGTCTTCTGGCAGGACCCGGTGACGCGCGAATGGTCGCGCCTGGCCAAGACCGTGCCGGGCGTCAACCGCGCCGGCGTGTACCAGCAGGCCTCGGTCGTCGACAGCGCCTACAAGCGCGTCTACTACGTCTGCTGGGAACCGCAGGCGGCCGTCTACTACGCCGACTTCAGCAACGGCGCGGCCAACGCGACCATGTCGGCGCTGTTCCCGCTGACGACGGTGGGCCCGGCGAACATCGCCATCGGCGACCACACCTCGGTGACCTTCACCGACGGCCACCCGCAGGGGCGCCGGCTGGTCTACTTCCGCGCCGAGCCGCTGAGCGAGGATGCGTCGAACCGGCTGATGATGATCGACCTGGATACGAACAAGCTGTATCCGCTGGGCCCGATCCCGGGCCTGGACATGGACCGCACCGGCATGACGCGCGCGCATTGCGGCCTGGGCTACATCGCCGAGCGCAACATGCTCGTGCTGACGACCAAGACGCTGGACCGCGGCGGCATGCTGATGCACCTGATCCAGATCCCGAGCGACCCGACCGTGGCCTCCGGCTACCAGGCGCAGACCGTCTCGCTGCCGCTGGCCAGCGGCGTGACGCTGGAGCCGCACCCGCTGGGCGACGTGAACATCTTCATGTACGGCCAGGGCAAGGGCGGCTACATCCCCTCGCTGGGCGTCGTGATGACGACCCAGGTCAACGGCCCGCTGCTGGCCTACCGGCCGTTCTGACCGGCCCGGCCGCGGCGCGCGCCGCGGCCGACTGTGCATTCTTTCATCCGGGTGCGCGCCCGTGTCGGCGCGCGGGCCCGCGGACGCCTTCGCGGCGACCCGCGGCGCCATAATCCGCGCTCGCTTCCACGGCCGGCGTCAGCCCTGACCGCCCGGCGCTTGCGTGGCACACGCCGGCCTGCTCAGGCCGCGCTCCAACACCGTGACGGACCCCGATGAACATTCGCGATGAGGTGCTGACCATCCTCGACGAGACCCTCAGCCTGGGCGGTCGTGCGCGCGGCTTCGACGCCGACACGCCGCTGCTGGGCGCCGTCGCCGAGCTCGACTCGATGGCCGTCGTGACGCTGATCACGGCGCTCGAGGAACGGCTGGGCATCGTGGTGGGCGACGACGAGATCAGCGGCGACACCTTCGCCACCGTGGGTGCGCTCGTCGGGTTCGTGACGGAGAAGCTGAGCTGACCGCCGCATGAGCTTCGTCCCGCAGTTCGCCGAGCTGGCCGGCGACGCGGCCTCGCGCCGCTTCGTCGTCCTGCACCTGCCGCCCGCAGGCACCGTGCCGCGGGGCCTGGTGGTGCACGCGCCGGCCTTCGGCGAGGAGATGAACAAGTCACGCCGCATGGTCGCGATGCAGTCCCGGCAGCTGGCCGCCGAAGGCTTCGCGGTGCTGCTGGCCGACCCGCTGGGCTGCGGCGACAGCCCGGGCGACTTCGGCGACGCGGGCTGGTCCGGCTGGGTGCAGGACATCGTGCGCTCGCTCGGCTGGCTGCGCGCCGAGTTCCACCGCCGCTGGCCGGGCCGCGACGAGCCGCCTTGCCTGCTCTGGGGCCATCGCGCCGGCGCGCTGCTGGCCTGCGCCGCCGCGGCCGAGACCGACGTCCCCTGCTCGCTGCTGCTGTGGCAACCGGCCACGCAGGGCCGCGTGGTGCTGCAGCAGTTCCTGCGCCTGCTGAGCGCGGGCGAGCTGATCAGCGGCAAGGCGCAGGGCGCAGCCGCGGCCGCGCGTGCTGCGCTGGCCGCCGGCAATGCGGTGGACGTTGCCGGCTACCGGCTCTCGCCGGCGCTGGCCACGGGCCTGGAGGCGGCCGAACTCGTGGCGCCGGCGCGCCCGGGGCGGCTCATCGCCTTCGAAGTCGGCACGCGCGAGGAACCCACGCCGGTGCTGGCCGCCGCGCTGCAGCGCTGGCAGGCCGCCGGCTGGCAGGCGCAGGCGCAGGTGGTCGCCGGCCCCGCGTTCTGGCAGACGACCGAGATCGAGGATGCGCCGGCGCTGCTGGCCGCCACGGCCCAGGCGCTGCGCGAGGCCTGGCCGGCCGCGCTGCCGGAGGCGGCGTGAGCGCCGTGGCCGCCGAAGTGCCGGGCCGATCCGCTGCGCTCGCCGCGCCGGCGGCCGCCGGCCACCACCAGGCCCCGGTCCGCGACGAGGCCCTCGCCTTCTCCTGCGAAGGCGAAACGCTGGTGGGCGTGCTCACGCGCCCGGCCGGCGACCGCGCCTGCCGCACCGGCGTGCTCATCGTCGTCGGCGGCCCGCAGTACCGCGCCGGCAGCCACCGCCACTTCGTCGAGGTCGCGCGCGAGCTGGCGCAGGCCGGTTGGCCGGTGCTGCGCTTCGACGTGCGCGGCATGGGCGACAGCAGCGGCGCTCTCGCCGCCTTCGAGCAGCAGACGCCCGACATCGGCGCCGCGGTGGCCGCCTTCCAGGCCGCCGTGCCCGGGCTGCAGCGCATCGTGCTGTGGGGCCTGTGCGATGGCGCCTCGGCCTCGCTGCTGTACCTGGACGAGCGGCCCGATCCGCGCATCGCCGGCCTCGTGCTGCTGAACCCCTGGGTGCGCGCGGCCGACACCTATGCCGCGACGCAGGTCAAGGGCTACTACGCGCGCCGCCTGCTGGACCCGGCGAGCTGGCGCGAGCTGCTGCGCGGCCGCATCGGCCTGGGCTCGCTGCTGGACTTCGCACGCACGGTGGGGCGTGTGATCGCCTCGCGCCTGCGCCCGGCAGCGCCGGTGCTGGGCTTCCAGGGCCGCATGGCGCGGGCCTGGGGCCGCTTCGCCGGCCCCACGCTCTTGGTGCTGAGCGAAAACGACCTGACCGCGCGCGAATTCGTCGAGCGGCTGCAGGGCGACGCGCCGCTGGCCGCCGCCGCAGGGCGCCCCTCGGTGCAGACGCTGCACCTGGCCGGCGCCGACCACACGCTGTCCTCGGCCGCGGCGCGCGAGGCCCATCGCCAGGCGCTGGCGATGTGGCTGCAGGCGCTGGACGCACGGTGAAGCCCGTGCACGACCGCGCCGACCGGAGAAGGATCTGATGCAAGCCAACCAGGTGCAGTGGCTGCGCGAGCTGCCCGCTGCCGGCGGCCCGCCGCCGGTGGACGACGGCCGCAGTGCCGACCTCTTCTACACGCTGCGCTGGTACCAGCACCTGGCGCGCTGCGGCATCGAGCCCGAGGAAGGCCTGTACGTGGCCTGCGTGGCCGGCGCCGACGGCACGCCGGCCTGGATGCTGCCGCTGCAGCTGCGCCGCCAGGCGCGTGCCGCGGTGTTCGGGCGTTCGCTGGCCAGCCTGAGCAACTACTACAGCAGCCTCTTCGGCCCGGTGGGCGACCCGGCCCGCGTGACGCCCGCCGGCTGCGAGGCCTTCGCACGCGCGCTGCGGCGCGAGGTGCCCGGCAGCGGCGTGGTGGACCTGCAGCCGCTGGACGCCGAGGCGCCCTTCACGGCGATGCTGGAGCGCGCGCTGGACGCCGCCGGCTACCGCACCTCGCGCTACTTCTGCTTCGGCAACTGGTACCTGCCGGTGCAGGGCCGGCGCTGGAGCGAGCTGGAGGCGCGCATCTCCTCGCGCCAGCGCAACACCGTGCGCCGCGCGCGCAAGAAGCTCGAGGACGCCGGCCCCTACACGCTGCAGATCCATCAGACGCCCGGCCCGGCGCTCGATGCCGCGATCGCCGACTACGAGGCCATCTACGCCCACAGCTGGAAGCAGGCCGAGCCCTACCCCGAGTTCGTGCCCGGGCTGTGCCGCTGGACGGCCGAGCAGGGCTGGCTGCGGCTGGGCGTGGTGCGCGTGGGCGATGTGCCGGTGGCAGCACAGATCTGGTTCGTGCACCAGCGCCGCGCGCTGATCTTCAAGCTCGCCTACGACGAGGGGCACAAGCGCCTGTCGGCCGGCTCGGTGCTGACCACCGAACTGATGCGACAGGTGGTCGACGTCGACCAGGTCGAGGAGATCGACTACCTCACCGGCGACGACGCCTACAAGGCCGAGTGGATGTCGCACCGGCGCGAGCGCGTGGGCCTGCTGGCCTTCTCGCGCACATCGGTGCCGGGGCTGGCCGCGTGGGCGCGCCACCTGCTCGGCCGCTGGCGCGCGCAGCGTGCCGCCGCCCGGGCGGCGGCGGCGCCGGCCGGCGCGGCGCCCGAAGGCGCCGACGCGCAGGCGGCCGCGCAGGCTGCTGCGCAAACGGGTGCACAAACGGGTGCCCAGGTGGCGCAGTCCTGAGCATGAGCGTGCCCGACACCGGCTCGGGGCCGACGATCTCGGTCGTCATCCCCTGCTACAACGCGCGGCGCTGGATCGGCGCCACGCTGCGCTCGGTGTTCGCGCAGGAGCTCGCGCCCTTCGAGGTGCTCGTCGTCGACGACGGCTCGCGCGACGGCAGCGCGGAGCTGGTGGCGCAGGAGTTCCCGCAGGTGCGCGTGCTGCGCCAGGCCAATGCCGGCGTCTCGGCGGCGCGCAACCACGGCGTGCGCGAGGCGCGCGGCGAGTGGATCGCCTTCGTCGACGCCGACGACATCTGGCTGCCTTCCAAGCTGCGCCTGCAGTGGGAGGCGCTGCGCGCGCTGTCGCAGGCGCAGCTGTGCTACACGGCCTGGACCGTCTGGCCCAGCGCCGAGCCCGAGCCGCCGCCCGAGCTGATGGTCGCGCAAGGCGAGACGCGGCACGGACCGCAGGGCTGGATCTACTGCGAGCTGCTGGTCGACTGCGAGGTCTGGACGTCCACCGTGCTGATGCGGCGTTCGCTCTTCCTCGACCTCGGCGGCTTCGACGAGAAGCTGGTCATCGGCGAGGACTACGACCTCTGGCTGCGCTGCTCGCGCCAGGCGCCGATCGCCCGGCTGGACCTGCCGCTGGCGCTGTACCGCCAGCACCCGAGCAGCCTGACGCAGCGCGCGCCCTCGGCCAACTTCCACGCGATGGTGGTGGAGCGCGCGATCGAGCGCTGGGGCCTGAAGGGCCCCGACGGCCGCGACGCCGACGCCCGCGCGGTGGCGCGCTCGCTGGCGCGCAGCTGGCGCAACTACGCCCTCGTGCACCTGCAGGTGGGCGACCGGCGCGTCGCGACGCGCGCCTGCGCGCAGTCGCTGCGCCTGAACTGGAACGATTTCGGCACCTGGAAGCTGGCGCTGCGCAGCCTGCTGGCCCGGCGCCGGCCAACACCCGGACAAGCGTGAAGCTCCACTACTTCGCAGACCCGAAGGGCAACTTCGGCGACGACCTCAACCCCTGGCTGTGGCCGCGCGTGGCGCCCGGGCTGCTCGACGACGATGCGAGCGAGATCCTGGTGGGCATCGGCACGCTGATCAACCACCGGCTGCCGGCCGGGCCGGTCAAGCATGTGATGGGCAGCGGCGTGGGCTACGGCCAGCTGCCGCGGCTGGACGACGATCGCTTCGTCTTCCACGCCGTGCGCGGGCACCACAGCGCGCGCGCGCTGGGCCTGCCGGCCGAGACCGTGATCACCGACGCGGCAGTGCTGCTGCGCGCCACCGACTGGAAGCCGCGCCCGTCGAGCCGCCCCAAGGTCAACCTGGTGCTGACCGGCGAGAGCATCGTCAACTACGACTGGAAGCCGGTCTGCGACGCCGCGGGCGTGGGCATCATCAGCTGCCACGAGAGCGTCGAGGACGTGCTCTCGGCGATCAGCGGCTCCGAGCTGATCCTCGCCGACGCGATGCACGGCGCCATCGCCGCCGACACGCTGCGCGTGCCCTGGGTCGGCGTCACCTGCAACGAGAACATCCTCGCGTCGAAGTGGGAGGACTGGCTGTCGTCGCTGTCGATGAGCTACCAGCCCGAGCACATCGAGCCGCTGTTCGACGGCAACCACGGCCTGGACGGCCTGGCACGCGTGAAGCGCCTGTCGCGCGCGATGCTCTCGCGCATCGGCGCGCATGCCGCCTCGGCGCGCGACCTGCGGCCGAAGTCCTCGCCGGCCGCCGTCGAGCGCGCGGTGCAGCAGCTGCGGCAGGCCGCACGCGCCCGGCCGCAGCTGAGTGAGACCGCGGTCCTGGACCGCTGCGTCGAGCGCTTCCAGCAGCGCCTGCGCCAGCTGCGCGAACGGCGACCGGCGGCAACGGCCGCCCTGCGCGCCGCGCCATGAAGGTCGCGCTGCTGTGCTCGGGCCTGGGGAACATCGCCCGCGGCCACGAGGTGTTCGCGCGCGGCCTGGCCACGCTGCTCGAAGGCCAGCTGGACATGACGGTGCTCAAGGGCGGCGGCGAGCCCTCGTCGCGCGAATGGGTCATCCCCAACGTGCCGCGCACCTCGCCTTACCTCGACGGCATCCACGTCGCCTCGACGTCGCGCTGGGCGGCGACGATCCGCGAGGAGGAGCGCCACCGCATCGAGCACGAGACCTTCGCCTACGCGGCGCTCGGCCCGCTGCTCGAAGGCGACTTCGACGTCGTGCATTGCCTGGAGCAGGAGGTCTGCCGCATCGTCTGGGCCAACCGGCACCTGTTCCGGCGCATCCCGCGCGTGCTGTTCTCCAACGGCGGCGCACTGCCGGCGCGCGAGCTGCCGCCCTGCGACTTCGTGCAGGAGCACACCGACTTCAACCTCGGCATCAGCGACAAGCGCCGCGCCTTCATGATCCCGCACGGCGTGGACACCGAGCGCTTCAGGCCCGGCCTGGACCGGAGCTTCCGCCAGCGCTGCGGCATCCCCGACGACGCCTTCACCGTCGTCAGCGTGGGCACCATCTGCCACAACCACAAGCGCATGGACCACGTGATCCGCGAGGTGGCGACGCTGCCCGGAGCGCGGCTGCTGGTGGTGGGGCAGGAGAGCCACGAGACGCCGGCGATCGTCGCGCTGGGCCGCGAGCTGATGGGCGAGCGCGTGGTCTTCACCAAGGTCGACCACACCGAGCTGCCGCAGGTCTACGCCGCGGCCGACGCCTTCGCGCTGGGCTCGCTGCACGAGACCTTCGGCATCGTCTACATCGAGGCGATGGCGATGGCGCTGCCGGTGTTCTGCACCCAGCATCCGAACCAGCGCTCGATCGTGCGCGGCGGCGTCTTCGTCGACATGGGCAAGCCCGGCGCGCTGGCCGATGCGCTGCGCGCCAGCACGCCCGAGCAGCGCGCGGCGCTGGGCGCCGAGGGGCGCGCCTTTGCGGTGGCGAACTACGACTTCAAGCACCTGGTCGCGCGCTACCTGGCCGAGTACCGCCGGATGGCGGACACGCCGGTGTCGATCCCCGCGCCCAAGCTGTCGTCGCGCGCGCTCGGGCACGCCCGCAGCGCCTGGCGCTCGCTGTTCCGCAGCGACTGACGACGTGACCCACGCCGTGCCCGCCCGCAGCGCCGTGCGCCGCGCCTTCAGGCTCGACGCCAGCGGCCTGGGCCGCCGCATCGTCTCCGGCGCCAGCTTCAAGCTCGGCGGCACGGTCGCGCGCACGGTGCTGACGCTGGGCTCCACCGCGGTGCTCGCGCGGCTGCTGCTGCCGGCCGACTACGGCTACATCGCGATGGCCACCATCGTGACCGAGCTCGCCGGCCTCTTCGCCAGCGCCGGCATCACCGACACGCTGGTGCAGCGCCGCCGCGTCACGCGCATCCAGTTCGACACCGCCTTCTGGGCCCTGCTGGGCATCGGCCTGGGGCTGGGCGCCATCGTCGCCTTCATCTCGCTGTGGGCGGGGGCGATCTTCGGCGACCCGAAGGTCGGCCCCTTCGTGCTCGCGCTCGGCTTCCTGTTCCCGATCAACAGCCTGCCGGCGGTCTCCAACGTGATCATGACCCGGCTGATGGACTTCCGGGCCGAGTTCATGGTCACCACCGCGAGCCTGCTGCTGCGCTCGCTGGCCGCCATCGCCGCGGCGCGCTTCGGCATGGGCTCGTGGAGCCTGGTGATCGGCGCCTACGTCGGCGCGCTGGCCACGCTGGTGCTGACGGTCTCGTTCTTCCCCTTCCTGCCGCGCTGGCGCTTCAGCCGCGACTACCTGCGCAGCACCTGGCGCGTCAGCTCCACCTACCTGAGCGGCGGCCTCATCTACTACGTGCACCTGAACGTCGACCTGGTGCTGGTGAGCCGCTACTGGGGCGCCACGTCGCTGGGCCTTTACCAGAACGCCCGCGCGCTGGCCGACGAGCTGCGCGCGCGCCTGGCCGCGCCGCTGGCGCAGACGCTGTTCCCGGCCTTCTCCTCGGTGCAGGACCACGCCGAGCGCATGATCGACCTCTTCAAGCGCGGCAGCCGCGTGCTGGCGGCGGTGATCCTGCTGTTCGGCGGCGTGCTGTCGGCCACCTCGCAGGAGGTGGTGGAGCTGCTGTTCGGCCCGCGCTGGCTGGGCATGGTGCCGCTGATCGCGATGTTCGGGCTGAGCGCCGGCGTGCGCGGCGCCACGGCGCTGGCCTCGCCGCTGCTGAACGCCGGCAACCGGCCAGGCTTCGCGCTCAAGCACCACCTGATCGGCACCGTGCTCGTGGTGCTGGCCACGGTGCTGGCGCTGCCGCATGGCATCGAGGCCGTGGCCGGCGCGCTCGCGCTGTGCTCGCTGTACGCGCTCGTGCCCTACTCGCTGGCGGTGAAGGAGTTCGGCTTCGGCTTCGGCGCGGTGCTGCGCATCATGCTCGGGCCGATGGCCGCCGCGCTGGCCTGCGTGGGCGGCGTGCTGCTGCTGCGGCGCCTGTGCGCGCCGATGGAACTCGGCCTGCACCTGCGCCTGGTGCTGTTCGGCGCCACCGGCGCGGCGATCTACCTCGCGGTGCTCACGCTGGTGGCGCGCGAGCACCTGCACGAGCTGGCAGGCCTGGCGCGGCGCCTGCTGCAGCGGCGCGGCGCGGCGGCCTGAACCGCGAGCCTCAGGCCAGCGGCAGCAGCCCGCGCGTGCGCTCGGTGCGCACGGCGGAGACCGCGGCGAGGTCGTGCGCGACGTACATCTTGTCGAGGTAGGGCCGCTCGGGGAAGGGGCGCGCGTTGCGCAGGCCGTACCAGCGATCGATCTTGAAGTCCTCGTGCCGGGCGTTGAATTCCTCGATCGCCAGCAGCTCGCCGCCCCAGCGGTGGTTGAAGAGGAACTCGATGTCGTCGAAGTACATCGGCACGTGCCACAGCGTGCTCACGCCCGGGCTGCGGAACAGGCGCAGCGCGTCGGCGCTGGACGAGTACAGGTCGACGTCGACCGAGACGAAGCCGATCGGCGGCGGCTTGTGCTGCTCGCCGAAGCTGGGCACGGTGTCGCGCAGGTTGCCCAGCACCAGCGTCGTGCGCTCGGTCAGGCGGGACTTCAGCTTGGCGACGTCCATCGGGTAGTCGCCGGGCTGCCAGATGTCGGGGTGGTCGCGGTGGTCGCCGCAGAACGCGGGCAGGCCGGCCGGGCCCATGTCGAAGCCGTAGACGCGGATGCGCACGCCGGTCTCGCGCTCCACCGCCGCGGCGTCCTGCTGCATCACCACGAGGCCGCCGCCGCCGGCGACGCCGAACTCGATCGCGGCGATCTCCGGCACCTTCTGCCGCTGCGCCTGCTCGGCGGCGGCCACGAGGCCCGTGAGATAGGCGGGGCGCGTGGAGAGGTCCCACATCGCCCGCGTCTGCACCGAGACGCCGAGCCGCCCGAGCAGGGCGCGGCTGAGGATGCGGAACGGCGGCTCCATGCCGATGCGTTGCACGAAATGCGGCAGGGGCATGCTGCGGTGACTCCTGTGACGACTGAGGGGTGCCGGCGAGCCGGCGCAACCCGGCATTCTCGGCCATCGACGCCGCATGGCACTGTGCGTTCGGCACGCTTTGCCCCCCATGGCAACGGCCCCGCAGGCACTCGGGCGCTGCGGGCGCGTCCTAGAATCTGCGCCCTCACCGGCCCGCCTCCTGGGACAACCGCCATGCCATCGCCGAGCTCCTCCTGCACGCGCGAAAGCCGCGCGACCCCGCCGCTGCGGGCGGCCCTGGCCGGCCTGGCCGCCACGCTGGTGGTGCTGTCGGCGCCGGCACCCGCGCTGGCCGACGCCGGCAACTGCGGCGACCTGTACATCACGCAGTTCGGCCCCTACGACTACCGCACCGAGCGCGACAAGTACAAGGTCGTCGTCGACCACCACTTCACGCCCGACATCGAGGCGCTGATGCTGCGCAACGACGGCCTGCCGCCGGGCGGCGACCTGAGCTACACGCTGCGCTGCATCCCCAACCACCACCGCGCGCTGGTCTCGGTGATGCGCTACGGCCAGCGCTGGGGCGACCAGCGGCTGCAGTTCCCCGTGGCCTGCTACTTCGACCGCGCGCTGCGCTGGCGGCCCGACGACACCGTGGTGCGCGGCCTGTACGCGAACTACCTGATCTCCAAGAATCGGCGCGACGAGGCCGTGCAGCAGCTCGAGGCGGCGACGAACTACGCCGGCGACAACGGCTTCTCGCACTACAACATCGGCCTGCTGTACCTGGAGATGGGGCTGTACGACAAGGCCTTCGAGCAGGACCAGCGCGCACGCTCGCTGGGCTTCCAGCGCACGCAGATCGAGGAACAGCTCAAGCGCGCCGGCAAGTGGCAGGAGCGGCCCGCCGCGCCCGACGCACCGGCGAACTGAACGGCGCGCGGCACGAACCGCGCGACACAACGAGGGGGAGGTCTTCCGCATGCTCAGAGAGTTCCGCGACCGGGTGGCGACATCCCTGCTCGGCGCCGCGCACCGGCTGGCCAGCGACGACGGCTGGGCCCGCAAGGCCGACGCGCTCGGCGCCCCTTCGATGCGCTTCGGCCTCACGCGGCTGCGCGAACGCGGCATCACGCCGCGCTTCGCCATCGACGGCGGCGCCTGCCTGGGCGACTGGTGCCGCGTGTTCCGCTCGGTGTTCCCCGAAGCCGGCGTGCTGATGATCGAGGCCCAGCGCGAGCATGGCCGCGCGCTGTCGGCGCTGGCGGCGGGCTCCGGCGGCCGCGTGGAATACACCTCGGCGCTGCTGGGGCCGCCGGGCCTGGACAGCGTCGACTTCGCGGTGCTCGAAGATGCCGCCGGCGGCACCGGCTCCTCGGTGCTGCCCGAGCGCTCCGACGTGCCGCGCCGCGTCGAGCGGCTGCCGGTGCAGACGCTGGATTCGCTCGTCGCCGGCCACCGCTTCGGCCAGCCCGACTTCGTCAAGCTCGACGTGCAGGGCTACGAGCTGCAGGTGCTCGCGGGCGCGAGCGCGGTGCTGCAGGCGCAGCCGCTGGTGCTGCTGGAGGTGAGCCTGCTCGAGTACAACGCCGGCGCGCCGCTGGCGCACGAGGTGATTGCCTGGCTGGCCGAGCGCGGCTACCTGATGGCCGAGGTCTTCGACCTCTCGCGCCGCAACGGCGTGATGGTGCAGGTCGACCTGCTCTTCGCGCCGCCCCGCTTCAGGGCTTTGCTGCAGCCGGGCTGATCCTCGCCCGCTGAACGCCGCGTGCTGAACACCGCGTGCTTTTGACACGCGGCCCTGCCCTGCCGAGACAGGCTGACACCGTCCCGGGCCCGGCGCAGGCTATCCTGCGAGTTTCGGGTCCCAGCGCCCGCATTCCCGGTTCGCGCCACCCTCGCAACATGCGGGACCTCCTCGTCTTCGGATTCCTTGCCTACGTGCTCGTCGTCGTCTGGAAACAGCCGGTGGTGGGCGCGCTGGCCTGGGTGCTGTTCGGCGTGATGAACCCGCACCGGCTGGCCTACGGCGCGGCCTACTCGTTCCCGTTCGCGCAGGTGATCGCGCTGGCGCTGCTGGCGGCGCTGCTCGGCTACAAGGGGCACAAGGCGATCAAGGGCGGCGCGCCGGCCGTCGTGATGGGCATCTTCCTGGCCTGGTGCGCGATGACCACGGTGCTGGCCTTCCAGCCCGCCGCGGCGCTGGACTTCTTCATCCGCGTCGCCAAGACCTTCGTGATGACCTGGGTCATCCTGGTGGTGGTGCACACGCGCAAGCAGGTCGACATGCTGATCTGGACGCTGGTGGCCGGCATCGGCTTCTTCGGCATCAAGGGCGGGCTGTTCGTGCTGGCCACCGGCGGCAACTACATGGTCAACGGGCCGCCGGGCGGCGTGATCGAGGGCAACAACTCGCTCGCCGTGGGCCTGGTGGCCGTGATCCCGCTGATGTTCTACCTGATGACGCAGGCCCAGAACAAGTGGCTGCGCCGGGGCTTCGTGCTCGCGATGGCGCTGTGCGCGGTGTCCATCCTGGGCAGCTTCTCGCGCGGCGCGCTGCTGGCCATCGGCGCGATGGGCACGGTGCTGTGGCTGCGCGGCACGCACAAGGTCAGCCTCGGGCTGGGCGCACTGGTCTTCGTGCTCGTGGCGATCCCGTTCATGCCGGAGCGCTGGTCGGCGCGCATGAACACGATCCAGACCTACCAGGAGGACAACTCCGCGATGTTCCGCCTGCAGGCCTGGGAGACGGCCTACAACATCGCCAAGGACCGCTTCCCGATCGGTGGCGGCTTCGAGTGGTTCGGCCCCGAAGTGTCGATGCGCTACTCGCCCAACCCGACGCTGGTGATGTCGCCGCACAGCCTGTACTACGAGGTGCTGGGCACGCAGGGCTTCGTCGGCCTGGGCCTGTACCTGCTGTTCTGGCTGCTGGTGTGGATGCAGTGCGGCTGGCTGCGCAAGATGGGCAAGCTGCATCCGGAGTACGCCTGGGCGCGCACGCTGGGCTCGATGGTGCAGGTGTCGATCGTCGGCTACATGGTCGGCGGCGCCTTCCTGAACCTGGCGTTCTGGGAGTTCTGCTTCTACCTCTTCGCCGCCGTCGGCGCGGCGCGCTACGTGGTGCAGCAGGGCCTGGCCGAGGCGCGCCAGCAGCCGCGAGCGCCGGCCGGCACACCGTTCGCGCCCGGCGCGATGGCGCAGCCCGGCGCGATGGCGCAGCCCGGCGCGATGCCGCAGCCCGGCGCGATGCGCCCGGCCGGTGGCCCCCTGCCCTCGCAGAACGGCGGACCGCCCCTGTCCCATGGATGAGAGCCGCGAGTCCCCCGTCGCCGCCGCCGGCGACGGGCGCCGCCGCTGGGGGGCGCCGCTGAAGGTGGTGCTGAAGGTGCTGGTGACGGTGCTGCTGTTCGCCTGGATCGCGCGCAGCACCAACCTGGCCGCGTTGACCGCGGCGGTGCGGCGGCTGGACGCCGGCGTCGTGGCCGCCGCGCTGCTGCTGATCGGAGGGCAGCAGCTGATGCTCGCGTGGCGCTGGCAGCGCATCGTGCGCTGGCTGGGGCACGAGTGGCCCTTCATGCAGTCGCTGCGCTGGGTGCTCGTCGGGCTGATCTTCAACCAGGCGCTGCCCACCACGGTGGGCGGCGACGGCATGCGCATCTGGGCGCTGCACCGCCACGGCGTGCCCACGCAGGTGGCGCTGGGCAGCGTGGTGCTGGAACGCGGCAGCGGGCTGGCGCTGATGGCGCTGATGATCGCCGCGGCCGTGCTCGTGGCGCCGCGCAGCCTGGGCGGGCCGGGCGTCGAGTCGGCGCTGCTGGGCAGCTCGCTGCTGCTGCTGGTGGCGATGGCCGCGGTGCTGTTCGCCGACAAGTGGCTCACGCGCTGGCTGCCTCAGCGCGTGGCCGAGATGGGCGCGCGCTTCGGCTCGGCCGTGCGTTCGCTCTTCGGCAGCCCGCGTGCGCTGGCCGAACTCACCGCCGGCGGCTGCGCGGCCACCGGGCTGGGCTTCTGGGCCATCGTCGTGGCCGGCCACGGCCTGGGGCTGGCTTTCGAAGCGAGCGTGTTCGTCGCCCTTGTCGGCGGCGCGCTGCTGCTGAGCCTGCTGCCGATCTCGCTGGGCGGCTGGGGCCTGCGCGAGGCCGGCATGGTGGCGCTGTTCGCACCGCTGGGCGCGCCGGCCGAGCCGGTGCTGGCGCTGTCGGTGCTGTGGGGAGCGCTGCCGCTGGTCATCGCGGTGCCGGGCGCGGCGCTCTTCTGGCTGTTCCACCGCGGCGAGCCATCGCTCGCCGCTCTCGATCGGAGCGATCCTTGCAGCAACTCCTGAGCGCCGGCCACCGGAACGAACCGGTCCGGCTGCACGACCTCGCGCTGCCGATGTTCATCGTGCTGCTGGTGGCCGCGCTGGTGCGGCTGCCGCTGCTGCTGGGCTACGAGGCCGCCACCTACCCCGACACCGGCACCTACCTGCAGGCCGCGCAGGACCTGCTCACCGGCGACTTCACGCGCGGCCAGGGCCGCCGCACGCCGGGCTACCCGCTGGTCATCGCCGCCGTCGGCGGCGACACCGGCGCGGTGGTGAACCTGCAGCTGCTGGGCGGCATCACGATGTCGCTGCTGATGTGCTGGCTGGCCGGCGTGCTGACCGGCAGCCGCGCCTGGGCCGTCGCGGCCGGGCTCACGCACGCGCTGAACCTGCAGCAGCTCTTCGTCGAGCGGGCGCTGGTGACCGAGTCCATCTCGGCGCTGAGCGTGATCGCCTCGCTCGCGCTGCTGGCGCTGCTGTGCGGGCGGCTGCGCCGCGGTGAGCGGCCCTGGCTGCTGCTGGTGGCGCTCAGCGTGCTGTGCACCTACGCGGCGCTGGTGCGGCCGCAGTTCCTCGGCCTGCTCATCGTGGCGCCGGCGGCCGTGCTCTACGCGGCCTCCGGCGGCTGGCTGCCGCGTGCACGCGCGCTGCTGCCGGCCGCCCTCGCGCTGCTGCCGGGCGTGCTGCTGCTGTACGGCTGGTGCGCGGTGATGCAGGCCAAGACCGGCTACTTCACGCTGTCGAACCAGTCGGGCTTCGGCGTCGTCAACCACACGGTGGAGTTCATCGAGTACGCGCCGCCCGAGTACGCGGTGGTGCGCGACATCCTGCTGCGCGAACGTGCGATCCGCATCGCCGCCGCCGGCCACGCGGGCAACACGATCTGGTACGCCTGGCCGGAGATCCAGAAGGCCACCGGCTGGACGCTGCCGGAGGCCAGCGTCAAGCTGCAGGCGATGTCGCGCCGCATGGTGCTGGAGCACCCGGTGACCTACACGCTCAGCATCGCCCGGGCCTGGGTCTCGTTCTGGACCGTGCCGCTGATCTGGATGCCCGAGCACATCGGCTCGCCGGCGCTGCGCAGCGCCGCCGAAGGCCTGTGGTGGGTCGAGCACAAGCTGCTGCGGCTGGGCAACGCGGCCTTCGTGCTGCTGGTGGCGGCGGTGATCGCCGTGCCGGCGGTGCGCCGCCGCGTGCGCTGGGACCTCACGCTCTCGGCGATCACGGGCACGATCCTGATCTCCTCGCTGATCCAGGCCATGGCCGACCAGGGTGCCGGCTCGCGCTACCACCTGCCCACGCAGTCGCTGGCGATGCTCGTCGTGCTGGTGGCCATCTCGCGCTGGCGGGAGCCCTCGCGCTGATGGGCTTGCCGCTCAAGCAGATCGTCTACCGCGGCGCCCGTGCACTCGGGCTGTTCGCGCTCGCGCGCCGGCTCACGCGCGACCGGCTGCGCATCCTGGCCTACCACGGCTTCGCGCGCGGCGATGCGCTGCGCTTCCAGCCCAAGCTCTTTATCTCGCCCGAGGTCTTCGCCGAGCGCATGGCGCTGCTGGCAAGGCGCGGCTTCCGCGTCGTGCGGCTGGACGACGCGGTGCAGGCGCTGCAAGGCGGGCGCGAGCTCGGTGAGGCGGTGGTCGTCACCATCGACGACGGTTATGCCTCGACGCTGGAGATCGCCGCGCCGGTGCTGCAGCGGCACGGCATGCCCGCCACGGTGTACGTCACCACCTACCACGTGCTGCGGCAGACGCCGGTGTTCGACCTCGTGATCGGCTTCATGCTGTGGAAGACCGCGGCCCCGCAGCTGCGCTGGCCCGGCGCGGCGGGGCAGCCGCCGCGTGAACTCGCGCTGTCCAGCCCCGCCGGGCGCGATGCCGCCGTCGAGCTGCTGCTGGCCGAAGGCCGCGCGCTGGACGGCGAGCCGGCCCGCGTGGCCATGTGCCGCCGGCTGGGCGAGGCACTGGGCGTGCCCTACGACGAGATCGCCGCCGCCGGCACCTTCCGGCTGATGTCGGCCGAGGAGCTGCAGCGCGTCGAGGCCGCCGGCATCGAGATCGAGCTGCACACGCACCGCCACCGCTTCCCGCCCGGGGACGAGGCGGCCTGCCGGCGCGAGATCGAGGACAACGCCGCCGAACTGGCGCGCCTGACGGGCCGCCGCTGCACCCACTTCTGCTACCCGAGCGGCCGCTACGAGCCGCTGCAATGGCCCTGGCTGCAGGCCGCGGGCGTGCGCAGCGCGACCACCTGCGACACCGGCCTCGTGCGCCGCGGCGACCCGCCCTTCGGCCTGCGCCGCTTCCTCGACGGCGAGATGGTCAGCGAGGTCGAGTTCGACGCCGAGGTCTGCGGCTTCGCCGAATTGCTGCGCAGCCTGGTGGGCGTGAACCGCGCCGGGCGCGGGCTGCCGGCATGATGCGCGCCGTGGTCCGCCGCGGCGGCAAGCGCGCGCTGCTGCGCTCGGCGCTCACCTGGGCCGCGGTCACCGCCACCGGCGCGCGGCGCCATGTCGCGCCGGTGCGCACGCCGGTGCGGCGGCTGGTGTTCGTCTGCGCCGGCAACATCTGCCGCAGCCCCTTCGGCGAGTACTTCGCGCGCCAGCTCGGGCTGCCGGCGGTCTCGATGGGTCTGCAGGCCGATCCCGGCAAGCCGGCCAACCCCTCGGCGGCGCGCCACGCGGCCGGGCATGGCGTCGATCTGTCCGCGCACCGCTCGCAGCGCGTGTCGGCCGAGGCGCTGCGGCCCGACGACCTCGTGCTGGGCTTCGAGCTGTGGCACGTGGAGGCGCTGGAGGCGCTCGCCGGCCCTTCCGGCCCGCCGGTGCGGCTGCTGGGCGGCTACGCCGGCTCGCCGCACCTGTTCGACCCCTACGGCCTGTCCGACGAGGCCTTCGCCTGCTCGTTCGAACGCATCGCCCGCGCCGTGCGCGCGCTGCAGGGCGGCGCGGCCGGCGCCATCCCGGCCGCGGCGGTGGACCCGGCCCGCACCCCATGAAGATCCTGGTTCCCGAGGCCCACGCGATGGGCTCGATCGCCTGCATCCGCTCGCTCGGCCGCGCGGGGCACCACATCGTCGGGCTGTCGGCCGACCCCGACGCGCTGGGCTTCCGCTCCAACTGGTGCCACGAGGCCATCGTGCAGCCCGCCGGCCAGACGCCGGAGCAGGCGCGCGCGTGGCTGCTGGCGCTGATCCTGTCGCCCGGCATCGACCTCGTGCTGCCTTCCGAAGGCCTGGCCAGCACGCTCGGGCCGGCGCTGGCGCAGGTCGGCCACAAGCTGCCGGTCGGGCCGGACCCGACGAAGCTGCTGCGCTTCATGCAGAAGTTCGACCTCTTCGAGCTCTTCATGCACAGCGAGGACGAGGCGCTGCGCCGCCACCTGCCGCCCACCGCGCTGCTGCGCGCCGGCGAGGCGGTGGCGCCGGCCGTGGCGTCGATGCAAGGGCCGCTGTTCGCGAAGTTCGATGCGGTGGCCGAGCGCCAACTGCCGTCGCGCGTGATCCGCTACGACGACGCGGCCGAGGCCTGCGCCGAGCTGCCCGCGCTGCTGGACCGTTATGGCCAGGCCGTGCTGCAGTCCTTCGTGCCCGGCCATGGCGTGGGTGTGTTCTTCCTGCGCTGGGGCGGCCGCATCGTCGGCAGCCTGATGCACCGGCGGCTGCACGAGGTGCCGCACACCGGCGGCGTCTCGTCCTACCGCGAGACCTGGTGGGACGAGGCGTTGCACGAGGACGCGCGCCGCCGCATCGAGGCCATGGACTGGTGGGGCGTGGGCATGATCGAGTACCGCTACGAGGACGCCGAGCGCTTCCACCTGATGGAGTTCAACGCGCGCTTCTGGGGCTCGCTGCACCTGGCGCTGTTCGCCGGTGCCGACCTGCCCGATCTGCTCGTGCGCGCGCACGCGGGCGAGCAGTTGGAGCCGGTGCGCGCGCGGCCCGGCGTGCGCTGCCGCTACACCTTCCCCAAGGACGTGGAGCACCTGTGGTCGGTGCTGAAGGACCACGAACTCGGCTTCGGCCGCAAGGCCGCGGCCTGCGCCGAGTTCGCCGCGCTGTCCTTCGACCCCTCGGTGCACTCGGACCTGTGGTTCCCCGGCGACCGCGGCCTGTACGCGCGCGCGCTGTGGCGCACGCCGATGAAGTTCCTCGGCCGCGGCTGAGGCCGCGGCCGCGGCCGCCCTTCAGCCGACGAGCGCCGGCGGCTCCGCCGAGGCCAGCGGCGAGCCGCTGCGCGACGCGTCCGCGGCCGCGCGCATGAACAGGCCCACCGACAGCAGCCCGAACAGCTTCAGCCCGTTGTCGCGCTCCATGCGCTCGTGCTGGCGCCACAGTGCCTGCAGGCCGGCCTCGTCGAACCACTCGCGCATCGGCGCCGAGAAGATCGCCTCCTGCGCCAACGGCCGCAGCGGGCCCAGCAGCCACTGCGACAGCGGCGCGTTGAAGCCGCGCTTCTTGCGGTCCAGCAATTCGTCGGGCAGGCGGCCGCGCTGGCTGGCCTTCAGCACATGCTTCTTGTCGAAGCCCTTGAGCTTCATCGAAGGCGGCAGGCGCGCGGCGAACTCCACGACGCGGTGGTCCAGCAGCGGGCAGCGCACCTCGAGCGAACTGGCCATCGAGGCGCGGTCGGCCTTGACCAGGATGTCGTCGACCATCCAGGTCTTGATGTCGACGTAGGTCGCCTGGTCCAGCGGGTCGCAGCCGCGCACGGCGTCGAAGTGCGGCTCGAAATACTCCTCGAAGAGCTGCGCGTCGGCCGTGGCACCGACCTGGCGCCGCCACTCGGGGCGCATCAGCGCGGCCAGCTCGGGCTCGCGGAAGATGTCGCGCCACGACGCATGCGCGCGCTCGAAAGGCTGCGCCAGCGCGGCCGAGAAGCGGCGCAGCTTCTCCGACAGGCCCACTTTCTTGTGATCCACCGGCAGCAGGCGGTCGAGCACGCCGTGCGCGCTGCCGCGCAGCCCCGCCGGCAGCACCGAGGCCCAGCGGTGGATGCGGTCGGCGACGTAGGTCTCGTAGCCGGCGAAGCATTCGTCGCCGCCGTCGCCCGACAGGGCCACCGTCACCGACTCGCGCGTGAAGCGCGACAGGAAGTACATCGGCAGCGCCGAGGTGTCGGCCAGCGGCTCGCCGGCGGTGGCGATGACGGCCGGCAGCAGGTCGAGGTTGGCCGGGTCCAGCGTCTGCGTGCGATGCGTGAGGCCGAAGCGCGCGGCGAGCTGCTCGGCCAGCGGCGATTCGTCGAAGCTGTCTTCCTTGAAGCCCGAGGTGAAGGTCAGCACCGAGGCCGGCTCGCGCTGCTGCAGCATCGACGCGACGATGGTCGACGAGTCGACGCCGCCGCTGAGGAAGGCGCCCAGCGGCACGTCGCTGACCAGGCGCAGCCGCACGGCGTCGTCGATCAGCGCGCGCAGCTCCTCGGCCGCGGCGCCGATGCTCGCGGGCCGGCTCTTGTCCTTGAAGCAGGCCGCCAGGTCCCAGTACGGGCGCGGCTGCAGCGGGCGGCCGGGGATGAACTCGGCCGTGGTGGCCGGCGGCAGCGAACGCACGCCCTCGTACAGCGAGCGGTGGTTGGGCACGTAGTTCAGGCGCAGGTACTGCGCCAGCGCGCGCGGGTCGATGCGGCCGGCCACCGCCGGGTGCACGGCCAGCGCGCGCGGCTCCGACGCGAAGGCGAGGCCGCCGCCCGGCAGCTCGACGTAGAACAGCGGCTTCTTGCCGAGCCGGTCGCGGCCCAGCAGCAGGCGCTGCGTCTCGCGGTCCCAGAACCCGAAGGCGAACATGCCGCAGAAGCGCTCGACCGCCGAGGCGCCCCACGCCTTCAGCGCCTCGAGCACGACCTCGGAATCGCCGCGCGTGACGAAGCGGTGGCCCAGCGCCTGCAGCTCGGTGCGGATGGCCTCGAAGTTGTAGATCTCGCCGTTGAACACCAGCAGGTAGCGGCCGCTGGCGTCGCGCATCGGCTGGTTGGACACCGCGCTCAGGTCGATCACCGACAGCCGCCGGTGGCCGAAGGCGACCGGGCCGTCGGCGACGATGCCTTCGGAGTCGGGGCCGCGGTGCGCCAGCGCGCGCGTGATGCGCGCGATCGCGTCGCGGTCGGGCGCCTGGCCGGGGCCGGCGACGGCGCCGGCGATGCCGCACATCAGCGGCCGCCCGGCCCGGGCCCCGCCGGGACGCCGGCGCCGGCCTGCGGCACCGGCTGCACCGCGACCGTGTCGCCCGAGGGCGGCGCGATGCGGTGGCGGTCCGGCTGCGGCGGCACCGGGGGCACGAACTGGAAGCGCCGCACGATCACGTCGGCGATCACGCCCAGCACGAAGACCTGGAAGGCCGTGAGCATGAGGATCACCGCCAGCGCGCCGAACTGGTTGACGACGATGACGTCGCGGATCGCGCGGATCACGCCCAGGATCGCCAGGCCGAAGGCCGCCGGCAGGAAGAACCGCAGCGGCTCGAAGTACGAGGCCAGGCGCACGATCAGCATCGAGAAGCCGAAGAAGTCCTTCACCGGCTTGATGTTGGACTTGCCGATGCGGCGCTCGTAGTTGATGGGCTCGTAGCGCACCTTGCGGCCGCTGTAGAGCGAGGCCACCGTGAGCGTGGTCGTGAACGAGAAGCCCATCGGCAGCAGGTGGCGGAACTCCTGGTACAGCGTGCGGCGGAACACGCGCATGCCGGAGTTCAGGTCGGGCACCATCACGCCGGTCAGGCCGTGCACCATCTTGCGCAGGATCCAGCGCGCCAGCATGTGCGGGATCTTGGAGCTGATGCCGCTGCCCTGTCGCGCGCCCACCACCATGTCCAGGCCCGTGACCGCCACGCTCAGCAGGCGCGGCAGGTCTTCCAGCGGGTAGGTGCCGTCGGCATCGGTGATGAAGATCCACTCCTGGCTGCAATAGTCCAGGCCAGTGCGCAGCGCGGCGCCGTAGCCGCGGTTGACGTCGTGCGTGATGACGGTGACGCCGCTGACGCGCTCCAGGATCTCGCCGGTGCCGTCGCTGGAGCCGTCGTTGATGCAGATGATCTCGAAATCGGTCTCGGGAACCTGGGCGCAGATGCCCTGGACGCGATGGATGGTGTCTTCGATCGCGCCGCGCTCGTTGTAGACCGGGATGATGACTGCGCAGCTTCGCCGCATCGTGCCTCCGTGGCTTCTTCAGTGAAAGGCCTGCCCGGCGGTGCCGGCGGCTGGATTATCTCCGCGCGCCCCTGCGGACACGGCCGAGGCGGCGAGCAGCGACGGATGCCGCCGCAGGTTGGCCAGCAGCCGCGCGCCGAAACGCCAGCGCGCCACGTCCCAGGGCGTGAAGCGCGGCAGCTGGAAGCGGTCGGTGCCGGCCTCGGCGCGGCCCCAGGCGGTGGACACCGCGGCGGTGAAGCCGAGTTCGCGCACCAGGGCCACGTCGCGGCCGCAGTAGTCGGTCTGCGGGCGGCCGTTGGGGTAGGCGAAAAGCGTGACCGGCGCACCCACCATGCCTTCGAGCGCCGCCTTGCCGCGCGCGATCTCGTCGCGCGCGGCGGCATCGTCCAGGCGCGCGAGGATCGGGTGCGTCACCGTGTGCGCGCCGATCTGCATGCCGGCGCGGTGCAGCGCGCGCACCTGCTCGGGCTGCATCATCAGGTCCTCGGGCAGCGCGGGCACCTGGGCCTGCGCCTGCAGCGCGCGGGCCAGCTCCAGCCGCTCGGCGGGGGCGCGGTACTTCAGGCGGTCGATCACGGCGCCGGCGGCCGCGCGGCGCGCGGCGTCGTCGGCCAGCGGCAGGCTGTCGGGCAGCTCCAGCCCCAGCCCGGCCAGCGGCAGCGCGGACAGCGGGCAGCGCCGCACCAGCTCGACGATGCTGTCGTTGAACATGCGCCCGCCCGAGAGGTAGCCGGTGGCGATGAAGAAGGTGGCCGGCAGCCGGTGGCGGCGCAGGATGGGCAGCGCCACGTCGTGGTTGTCGGCGTAGCCGTCGTCGAAGGTGATGCAGGCCGCGCGCGCCGGCAGCCGGCCCGATCCGAGGCGATCGACCGCCTCGTCCAGCGGCAGCACCTGGAACCAGCGCGCGATCCAGCCGCAGACCTCGTCGAAGCGGCGCGCGTCGGGTTCGCCGGGCGCCATCGGGTCGGTCGTGGCATGCACGCGGTGGAAGATCAGCGTCGACAGGCGAGCGCCGCCGCCCGCGGGCGAGAGCATCTGGAAGGCGGTGCGCAGCAACATCAGTGGAGGGCGCCGGTGGGCAGGGCCAGGCCGTCGGCAGCCGCCGCCGCGCCGCGCCAGCCGGTGATGCCGCGGAAGATCTCGAGCTGGGCGTTCGTCGTCGCCTCCCAGCTGAACTGCTCGGCGTAGCGGCGCACCGCATCGCGGTCGAAGGGCTGGCGCCAGGCGCGCTCGATGGCCGCGGCCATCGTCGCCACGTCGCGATTCGCCAGCACCAGGCCCGCGGTGCCGGGGCCGATGACCTCGGCCGAGCCGCCCACGTCGGTGGCCACCACCGGCGTGCCGCAGGCCATCGATTCGAGCAGCACGTTGGCCCAGCCCTCGCTGTGCGAGGCGAGCACCGAGACATCGGCGGCGCCGTACCAGTGCAGCAGCTCGTCGTTGGGCACGGCGCCCACCAGCGTCACGCGGTCCTGCAGGCCGAGCCGGTCCACGCGCGCCTGCAGCGCCTCGCGCAGCGGGCCGCGGCCGACGATGGCCAGGCGCAGGCCCGGCAGGCGCGGTGCGAGTTCGGCCACGGCGTCGATCGTCAGCTCGTGCCCCTTGACCGCCACGAGGTTGCCCACCGACAGCACCAGCGGCGCGCCCTGCAAGCCGATGCGCTCGCGCGAAGCCTCGCGCGGCAGCGGGCGGAAGCGCTGCAGGTCCACGCCGTTGCGCACCACGTGCACGCGGTCTTGCGGCAAGCCCCAGCCGCGCAGGATCTCGGCCAGCGCGTTGCACACGCCCACCGAGGCAGCGGCCGAATGCCCGGCGCGCTGCATCAGCCCACGCGCCACCGGGTCGCGGCCGAGCACGTTGAGATCCGAGCCGCGGGCCGTGATCACCACCGGCCGGCGGCTCCAGCGCCCCAGCCACGCGGCGGCCACGCCGTCGGGGTAGTAGTAGTGGGCGTCGATCAGGTCGTAGTCGAAGCCTTCGGCGCGCAGCCGGCGCAGCGCGGCCCAGGCGCCGGCCGCCAGCACGAAGGGCGCCAGCGTCTGGCCCACCTTGGGCGGCAGCGCATAACGCGGATGCTGCACGTCAACGCCGCGCCAGGTCTCGCGCCGCGGCGTGGCAGCCATCAGCGCCTTGTCGCCGAAGCGCGGGTTGGTCGAGGGAAACCAGGGCACCGGCGCGACCACGCGCGCATCCACCTGGCCGCTGGCCAGCAGCTGCTCCAGGCGTGTCTGCACGAAGGGGCCGTGGCCGGGCCGCGCGCTGCTCGGGTACAGCGTGCTGAACAGCAGCACCCGCAGCCGGCGCGGGGTCGCCTGGGCCCGATCGGGAGCGGGCATCTCAGTGGCGCCCGGCCGTTCCGAAGCCACTGAGCGCCCCCGCGGGGGGCAGCGAACGAAGTGAGCTGGCGGGCTTCATGTCCGGACTTTCGCCAGCCGGGCGTAGACGGGCTCGTAGCCGCGCGTGGACACCTGCCAGTTGCGCTCGGTCTCGACGTAGCGGCGCGCGGCCGCGCGCAGCTGCGGCCAGAGTTCGCGGCTGGCGAGCAGCTCGTCCAGCGCCTGCACGAGCGCGTCGGTACGCTCGGCCTCGAACAGCCAGCCGTTCTCGCGATGCTGCACCAGCTCCTTGTGGCCGCCCACGTCGCTGGCCACCAGCAGCCGGCCCTGCGCCATCGCCTCCAGCGGCTTGAGCGGCGTCACGAGTTCGGTCAGGCGCATGCGGTGGCGCGGGTAGGCCAGCACGTCGACGAGGTCGTAGTAGCGCTGCACCTCGGCATGCGGCACGCGGCCGGTGAAGACCACCTTGTCGGCCACGCCCAGTGCGGCGGCCTGCGCCTTCAGCGCGGCGTCCTGCGGCCCGCCGCCGACCAGCAGCACGCGCACCTCGGGCCGGCGCTGCAGCAGCTGCGGCAGCGCGTCCAGCAGCAGGTCCAGGCCCTCGTAGGCGTAGAAGCTGCCGATGAAGCCGACCACCGTCGCGTCGGCCAGGCCCAGCTTGGCCTTCAGCGCGAGGTCGGGCTGGCCGCCGGGCTCGAAGGCGGTGGGGTCCACGGCGTTCGGGATGACGGTCACCTTCTCCGCGCCGATGCCGCGGCCGACGATGTCGCCGCGCAGCCCCTCGCAGATCGTGAACACGTGCGCCGCCTGGCGCAGCGCATGCGTCTCCATGCGCCGCGTCAGCCGGTAGCGCAGGCTGCCTTCGGTGGTGGTGCCGTGGTCGACCGCGGCGTCCTCCCAGAACGCGCGCACCTCGTAGACGACCGGAATGCCCAGGCGCCGCCCGACGCGCAGCGCCGGCAGCGCGTTGAGCACCGGCGAGTGCGCATGCAGCAGGTCGGGCTTGACCTGCTGCACCACTTCGGCCAGCCGGCGTTCGAGGCTGCGCATCAGCGCCATCTCGCCCAGGCCCGGCAGCCGCGCGCCGGCCTCGGCCGGCGGCGTGCGGAAGAAGTGCCAGCCGTCGACCGTCTCCTCGGCCGTCGCGACGGCGCCCTGCTTGGGGCTCGTCACGTGGAAGGTCTGCCAGCCGCGGCGGCGCTGCTCGGCCAGCAGCGCGAGCGTGCGGAAGGTGTAGCCGCTGTGCAGCGGGATGCTGTGGTCGAGGACGTGCAGGACCTTCAATGCCATGTTGCCGCTCGGCGTCCCAATCGGAGAATAGTCTTCAGGCCAGCGCCGCGGCCGGCTCGGCGCGGCGCGCACCGCCACCGGTGCCGCCGTCGACGGACTGGCGCAGGAAGGCCTCGAACATCATCAGCGTCCACAGCGGCGCGCTGTGGTCGCGCTGCCCGTTCTGGTGGGCGTCGACGAGCTGGCGCAGCGCGCCGGCATCGAACCAGCCGGTGTCGGCCAGGCGCTCGCCGAGCACCGCGTCGCGCACACGCTGGCGCAGCGGGCCGCGGAACCAGCGCGCCAGCGGCACGGCGAAGCCCATCTTCGGCCGGTACAGCACGTCGTCGGGCAGCATCGGCTCCAGCGCCTTCTTGAACAGGTACTTGCCTTCCTGGCCGCGCAGCTTGAAGCTGCTGGGCAGCGTGGCCAGCCACTCGACCAGCGGGTGGTCCATCAGCGGCTCGCGCACCTCCAGGCTGTGCGCCATGCTGGCGCGATCGACCTTGGTGTTGATGTCGCCGACGAGGTAGGTCTTCAGGTCCAGGTACTGGATCAGCGCCAGCGGGTCGTCGGTGCCGGCCTGCGCGGCGTGGCGGTCGAAGACCTGGCGCGCGTCGTAGCCGCCCAGCTCGCGCTTGAGCGCGGCGCTGAAGAGCTGCTCGCGCATCGGCCCGCGCAGGATCGACACCGAGTGGAAGTAGGCTTCCACCGAGGTGCGCGCCATGCCCTCGAAGGTGGTCTTGGCGCGCAGCACACGCGGCGCCCAGTCAGCCTTCGGGTACACGCGGCCCAGCAGCCCGAACAGCGGCTGGCGGATCGAGGCCGGCAGCGCCGCCCGCATGCGCTCTTCCATCATGTGCATGCGGTAGCGGCGGTAGCCGCCGAAGGACTCGTCGCCGCCGTCGCCGCTGAGCGCCACCGTCACGTGCTTGCGCGCGAGCTGGCAGACGCGGTAGGTGGGGATGGCCGAGCTGTCGGCATAGGGCTCGTCGTAGAGGGCGGCGAGCGTGTCGATGAGGTCGAAGTCGTCGGAGGCGACGGTCTCGACGCGGTGGTTGGTGCGGTAGCGGTCGGCCACCAGCTGCGCGAAGGCGCTCTCGTTGTACTGCGGGTCGTCGAAGGCGATCGAGCAGGTGTTCACCGGCTCGCCCGACAGCCCCGCCATCGCCGCGACCACGGCGCTGGAATCGACGCCGCCCGAGAGGAAGGCGCCCAGCGGCACCTCGGCGATCATGCGCAGCCGCACCGATTCGGTCAGGCGCCGGCGCAGCTCTTCCTGCGCCTCCTCGATGGAGCACTGGGCGTCGAGCGTGAAGCGCACGTCCCAGTAGGCCTTCGGCTCGGGCACCGGCTGGCCACGGCGGATGGTGAGGTGGTGCGCCGGCGGCAGCTTCTTCGCCTGGCGGAACACCGTGCGCGGCTCGGCCACGTAGCCCAGGGCGAAGTACTCCTCCAGCGCCAGCGGGTCGATGTCGCGCTTCAGCCCGCCGCCGGAGCCCTGGTAGGCCAGCACCGACTTCAGCTCGCTGCCGAACAGCAGCGTGCCGTCGTCGAGCACGGCGTAGTACATGGGCTTCACGCCGAGGCGGTCGCGCGCCATGAACAGCGTCTGGCGGTTGCGGTCCCACAGCGCGAAGGCGAACATGCCGCGCAGGCGATCGACGCAGGCCTCGCCCCACTGCTCCCAGGCGTGCACGATGCACTCGGTGTCGCTCTTGGTGTGGAACACGTGGCCGGCGGCCTGCAGCTCCGGGATCAGGTCCTGGTAGTTGTAGATCTCGCCGTTGAAGACGATGGCGACCGAGCCGTCCTCGTTGAACAGCGGCTGCTGGCCGGTGGCGATGTCGATGATCGACAGCCGCCGGTGGCCGAAGCCCAGCCCGGGCTCGATGTGCAGGCTGCCCTCGTCGGGACCGCGGTGCTGCTGCGAGTCGTTCATGCGCTGCAGCTGGGCCTGGGCGACGGGCCGCTGGCCGCGGGTGTCGAAGATGCCGGTGATGCCACACATGGTCGGTACGTCCTGGTCGAGGTTCGGTTCAGCGCCGGGGCGCCGCGCCCAGCAAGCGGTCGTACAGCCCCTGGTAGGCCGCCACCATGGCCGGCAGGCTGAAGCGTTGTTCCACGCGCTGCCGGCCGGCCGCGCCCATCGCTGCGGATTCCGCCGCGCCGGTGGCCATCGCCACCAGGGCCATCGCGAGGGCTTCGACGTCGCCGGCCTGCACCAGGCGCCCCGTCTGCCCCTCGGCCACCAGCTCGGCATTGCCGCCCACGCGCGTGGCCAGCACAGGAAGGCCGGTAGCCATCGCCTCCAGGATGGTATTCGAGATGCCTTCGGCCAGCGACGGCAGCACGAAGAGATCGAAGCTGCGCATGACATCCTGCACGTCGCGCCGCTCGCCCGGCAGCCATGCCAGATCGGCCACGCCGGCCTCGTCGAGCACCGCCTGCGCCTGCGCGCGCAGCGGGCCGTCGCCCACCAGCGCCAGCCGCAGCCGCGGCCTGAGCGCCGGCGCGATGGCCAGCGCGCGCACGAAGGCCTGTGCGAGCAGCGGCTGGGCCTTGACGGTCATCATCCGGCCCACGGTGCCGGCGACGAAGAGCCCGGGCGCGCCGAAGGGGCTGCCCTCGACCGGCTGCCGCCCCGGCGTGAAGCGAGAGATGTCGACGCCGTTGATGATCTGCGTGAGGCGCGCATCGGGCACGCCGACGCAGCGCTGCAGGTAGCTCGCGAGATCGCCCGACAGCGCGACGTAGTGGTGCACGAAGGGCCGGTAGGCGCGGCGCATCCACTGGTAGCGGCGCACGGTGCCGTCGGGGTCGTCGATGTCGCGCCCGTGCTCGCCGTGGATGCGCACCGGCGCGCCGCACCACCAGGCCGGCACCTGGCACTCCAGCGCCGCGAGGTTGCGGGTGTGCACGATGGCCGGCCGCAATTCGCGGAACAGCGCGGCCAGGCGCGGGTACAGCTTGATGCCGTGCCCCGGGCCCTTGTGCAGCGAGACGAACTGCACGTCGTCGCGCCGGATGCGCTGCGCGAAACCGGGCACGACCTCGGTCAGCGCGACCACCGCGTGGCGGTAGGCCGCCGGCGCCATGTGGTTGACGATGTTGACGATGCCGTTCTCGAGGCCGCCGGTGTCGAAGCGATAGACGAGGTGCAGGACCAGCGGTCGTGCGTCGGGCAGGCTCAAGGTTCCGGGGTCTCCATCGGTGCTCCGCTCAGACGCCCGGCGCGTACCAGCAGGCCGGCAGCGGCAGCGTGGGCTTGGACGGCACGTTGTCGCGGTCCAGCGGGCTGGGGAACTGCGTCAGATGCGGGCCGGGCGTGAAGCGGCGGCGGTTGTAGAAGGTCAGCTCCAGCAGCGGCGGCAGCTCGAAGCGGCCGAAGCGCTCGGCCGGCAGGTAGTTGTTGGGGTGGTTGTGCACCACCACGAAGTCCTTCAGCAGCTTCTCGAAGCAGCGCGACATGATGTCGAAGGCGAAACGCTCGGTCAGCATGTCCAGGTCGTGGAACTCGATGACGAGGATGCGGAACTGCCGCAGCAGCGCGCTGGGCACGTTCATCAGGACCTCGTACTCCGCGCCCTCGATGTCCATCTGCAGCAGCATGTCGCCGCGATGCTCGGGAATGTAGCGGTCCTTCCACGACTGCAGCGTGATGTAGCGCTCGTCCTCCAGGCAGCCCAGGAATTTCTTGTCGAAGGTGAAGGTGAACTCGCCGGCCGGCGGCGCGTCGACCGACCAGTCGGCCAGGAAGCTGCGGATGCCGCGCCGCGCCAGCGCGTTCTCGAAATGGGCGATCTTGCTGACGCCGGGCGAGAAGCAGTATTCGATGCCCTCGAGGTCGTCCGGGATGAGGTAGCCACCGTCGCCCTCGCCGCCCAGGCGCACGATCGGCTTGCCGCAGTCCACCGGCCACAGCGAGCGCAGCAGCGCTGCGAGGCGCTCCTCCTGCGTCGGGTAGTGGAGCTTGTAGCCGGCGTATTCGGCGACGTTACGCAGCAGACGACCAGCGAGCATCACGACCCTCCTTTGGTCAAGGGCGCGACTCTAGCCTCTGGCACGGTCACTGACCGGAATTTGTTCGCGGCTCGAGGGCAGTTGCCGCTGTCCTAGGGGGCTGCTCGCGCAGGGTCGCGGCAGCGCTTTCCATCACCAGCCGCACGCCCAGCGCATTCAGGTGGCCGTCGTAGGGCCCGACCTCCAGCGACAGCGGCGAGCGCGCGCGGTGCGCGGCGTAGACCTGCTGCACGTCGACCACCTCGGCGCCATGCGAACGCAGGCGCTGCATCAGGTGCGCACGCTGCTCGCGCTCGGCCTCGTTCTCGCGCCCGGTGCCGTGATGGGCGTCCAGCAGCATCACGAGCCGCCCGCGGCGGTGGGGCCCGATCTCGGCGAAGAAGCTGTCCACCGCGGCGTCGATGACCGCGAGCGTGCGGCGCTGCGCCGGCGAGTCGGCCAGCCGGGCTTTCGCGGCCGCGGCCGCCGATGCGGGCTCGGCCGCGGCATCGGGCACCTGTCGCGTGAAGGTGGCGCGCACCAGCGCCGCGCCGTCCACCTTCAGCTGTCCGAACACGTATTGCAGCAGCGCGCTGTGGCGCAGGATGCGCTTGCCGGTGCCGGGCGGCGGCTGGCGCTCGGTGCGCAGTTGCAGCGTCGCCGGGTCCAGGCAGCGGCTGTGCGCGCGCGTGGCGCCGCAGACGGCCTGGCGCGCATTGCCCAGGCCGACCCAGACCACGAAGTCGCGCACGTCCAGCTTCTCGCTGGCCAGGCGGATGCGCTGCGCGAAGTCCGGCAGCGCCGTGCCGGGGCTGCCGAAGCCGTAGACCGGGCGCGCACCGTCCAGCGCGCGCTGCAGCGCCGGGGCCGGCCGCGCGGCGGCGTCGATCGCCGAGGCCTCGACGTAGCTGTCGCCGACGACGCCGATCGCGCGCGCATCGGGCGCGTAGTCGGTCTCGCTGGCGAAGCCCCAGTTGTTGGCGTGCAGGCGCTGCGCGTTGCGCAGGTCCCAGCCGGTGGAGATCGTCCATGCGTGGCCGGGCGGGTAGGTCAGCACGTCGGGGTCGGCGTGGTAGTCCACCATCGTGGCCGTCGACACCGGCAGCAGCCTGAACAGCAGTTCGCCGGCCACCAGCAGGCCCAGCAGAGACGCAGCGACGATGGCGAGCCGGCGCAGCATCTTCAGAAGTTGAAGTAGATGAAGGCGCTGACCGAGTCGCGCGCGGTGTTGACCAGCACCAGGAAGAGGCCGAGCACGGTGGCCACGGTGCCCAGCGCCAGCCGCAGCGGCCGCGGCTCCGCCAGCGCGTTGCGCACCGTCTCGCCCAGGCGGTTGGAGTTGTAGGGCAGGAGCGCGATCGCGCCCAGCACCACGCACCACAGCGTGCCCACCGGCAGCGACAGCCCGGCGTTCCACAGCAGCGTGTCGGTGCCGCGGGTGCCGGCGCCGACCATGGCCGCGAGCACGCGCAGCGCACCGTCGTGGCTGTGGGCGCGGAAGAAGACCCAGGCGGCGATCACCGCGGCCATCGTCAGCGCCCAGGCCACGAGCGAGAACACGCGGCTGCGGTCCAGCGCCTCGGCCCAGCCCGCCTTCGTGCACCAGGCGCGGAAGCCGTGGTTGATCATCAGGTACGTGCCGTGCAGCGCGCCCCACAGCACGAAGGACCAGCTCGCGCCGTGCCACAGGCCGCCCAGCACCATCGTCGCGGCCAGGTTCAGGTAGCGCCGCACGGGGCCCTTGCGGTTGCCGCCCAGCGCGATGTAGAGGTAGTCGCGCAGGAAGGCCGACAGCGTCATGTGCCAGCGGCGCCAGAAGTCGCTGATGTTGGCCGCGCGGTAGGGCGAGTCGAAGTTGAACGGCAGCCGGACGTTGAACATCCACGACAGGCCGATCGCCATGTCGGAGTAGCCCGAGAAGTCGAAGTACAGCTGCAGCGTGTAGGCCATCGCGCCCAGCCAGCCTTCGGCCAGCGTGGGCAGCTGGCCCGCATCGGCGGGGTTGAAGACGGCGTCGGCATAGGGCGCCACGCCGTCGGCCAGCACCACCTTCTTCAGCAGCCCGGCAGCGAAGATCACGAGGCCGGCGGCGAAGTTGCCGCCCTGGAAGCGGCACACGTCGCGCTGGGCGAACTGCGGCATCATCTGCGCGTGGTGCAGCACCGGCCCGGCCACGAGGTGCGGGAAGTACGAGACGAACAGGCCGTAGTGCGTGGCGCGGAACTCGGCCACCTTGCCCTGCGCGGTGTCGACCAGGAACGCGATCTGCGTGAAGCTGTAGAACGAGATGCCGATCGGCAGCACGATCGCGCCCAGCCGCCAGTCCGTCCCGAGCGCCGCATTCAGGTTGTCGACGAAGAAGTTGGCGTACTTGAAGTAGGCCAGCAGCCCGAGGTTGAAGGCCACGCCGGCCAGCATCAGCGCCTTCGTGCGCGGCCCCGCGCCCGAGGGCCCGGGCCCGGCCCGGCTGCGCGCGATGGCGCCGCCGAGCGCGAAGTTCACCGCGATGGAGAACAGCAGCAGCAGCGTGAAGGCCGGCATCCACCAGCCGTAGAAGAAGACGGACGCGGCGAACATCCACGCCAGCGCCGCCCCGTGCCAGCGCAGGCCGAGCAGGAAGTAGCCGCCCAGCACGATGGGCAGGAACAGCAGGACGAAGGTCGCCGTCGTGAACAGCACGGTGCAGCGGCTTGCGTGTTCAGCGGAGGAACGGGGGTCGCCCGCGGCCCGCGCCGCAGGCGGCCGCCTTCATCACAGGCGCCAGACGCGCAGGCCGGCGGCGCCGAGCGCCTGCGGGTCGAACGCGGCCTTGACGTCGATGAAGGCCCCGCCCTTGACGACCTTCTTGCACAGGTCCTCGACCGCCAGCTCGGCGTACTCGCGGTGCGCCACGGCGGCGACGATCGCGTCGGCGCGCGGCAGCTCGCTCCAGGGCAGCAGCTTCACGCCGTACTCGTGCATCGCTTCCTCGGCCTCGGCCTGCGCGTCGGTCACGAAGACCTCCACGCCGTAGCTCTTCAGCTCGTTGATGATGTCGATGACCTTGCTGTTGCGCAGGTCGCCGCAGTTCTCCTTGAAGGTCAGGCCCAGCACGTTGACCTTGGCGCCCTTGATGTAGCTGCCGCTGGCGATCATGTTCTTGATCGTCTGCTCGGCCACGAACTTGGCCATGCCGTCGTTGATGCGCCGGCCGGCCAGGATCACCTGCGGGTGGTAGCCGATCATGTCGGCCTTGTGCGTCAGGTAGTACGGGTCCACGCCGATGCAGTGGCCACCCACCAGGCCGGGCTTGAAGCGCAGGAAGTTCCACTTCGTGCCGGCGGCCTCCAGCACCTCGCTGGTGTCCAGGCCGAGCTTGTCGAAGATGATCGCCAGCTCGTTCATCAGCGCGATGTTCAGGTCGCGCTGCGTGTTCTCGATCACCTTGGCCGCCTCGGCCGCCTTGATGCTGCCTGCGCGGTGCACGCCCGGGATGACGATGCGCTCGTACAGCTTGGCCACCTGCTCCAGCGTCTCGGGCGTGTCGCCGGAGACGATCTTCAGGATGCGGGTGAGCGTGTGCTCCTTGTCGCCCGGGTTGATGCGCTCCGGGCTGTAGCCGACGAAGAAGCCCTGCTTCCACTTGCGGCCCGACTCGCGCTCCAGCACGGGAATGCAGACCTCCTCGGTCGCGCCGGGGTAGACCGTGGACTCGTAGACCACGATCGCGCCTTCCTTCATGTGGCGGCCGGCGCTGGTGGAGGCGCCCACGAGCGGGCGGAAGTCCGGGATGTGCGCGTCGTCCACCGGCGTGGGCACGGCGACGATGATGATGTCGGCCTCGGCCAGCATCTTCGGGTCGTCGGTGTAGATGGCCTGCTTCGCCTCGGCCATCTGCGCATCCTCGAGCTCGCGCGACGGGTCCTTGCCGCGCAGGCAGGACTCGACCTTGGAGGTCGCGATGTCGAAGCCGATGGTGCGCATCTGCTTGCCGAACTCGACGACCAGCGGGAGGCCGACGTAGCCGAGGCCGATGACTGCCAGGGTGGTCATGAGATGTTCCTCGTGAGTGATGATGGAGAAGGTGGGATTCAGCGTCCGGCCGCCTGCGGGCGTCCGGCGGTGCGTTCGAGCGCGGCCGCGAACTCGGCCCAGTGCGCGCCGACGAAGTCCTTCAGCGGCGAGCGCGCGGGCGTGGCGTCGGGCGGCACGTCGGCATGGAAGAAGAGCACCGCGGCATCGTCGCCGCGGCCGAGCAGGCGCGAGGCGGCGATGCGCAGCTTGGCCTGGGCATCGCTCGTGGTCACGGTGCCGTCGATCCAGTAGGCGTAGTGCACCACCAGCTGGCGCTGCGGCGGCAGGTGCAGGTTGGGCGGCGCGCGCAGCGTGGCGGAGCGGAAGTCGACGCGGCCCTGCGCCAGCACGACGGGCTCCGACGACGCGGCCACCGGCAGCCAGTCGTGCGACTCCGAGGGCACGAGCACGTTGGTCGAGGTGACCATCTTGCGTTCCGGCCCCTGGTCGCGCCAGTAGCCGGCCCAGACGGTGATCGCCTCGCTGCCGCGCCGGTAGACGAGGCTGGCCTGGCTGCTGGCGCCGGCATACAGCGGCGTCCATTCGCCGGCCGGCGGGGGCGCGGCGGTCCAGCCGTCGCTCAGCTGCTCAGGCAGCTTCAGCACCGGCACGCCGGTGGACGGCGAGGTCGCGGCGCGCCAGGCCAGCGCCTGCGTGCCCAGCAGCAGCACGAGGCCGGCGGCTGCCACAGGCCAGGTCGTGCCGATGCGCACGGCGGCCGGCGCGCGCGGCGCCGGGCCCGGCACGCCGGGTGAATCGGCGAAGCGGGCGCCGATCACGAACAGGGCCGTGATCACGATGCCGAAGAAGAGCCAGCCGTAGATCAGGTGGTCGACACCGACGGCGAGCTTGTTGCCCGAGAGATGGCCCAGCATCACGATGATGTAGGCACGCAGCCAGTTGGCCACCACCGGCACGATCAGCGAGACCGCGACGAAGACCAGGCGCCGGCGCAGCGAGGCGAAGTTCAGGTACGCGAACAGCGTGCCGACCATGAACGAGGCGATCAGGTAGCGGATGCCGCTGCAGGCCTCCACCACCGACCAGCTGCCCGAGGGGATCACGAAGGAACGCCCTTCGCGGTAGACCGGGATGCCGGTGGCCTGCAGCGCCGCGACGGTGAAGTCGGCCGTGCCTTCCATCATCGGGTCGGTCAGCACCTCGCCGAAAGGCACGGCGAAGAACAGGAACAGCAGCGGGAAGGCCAGCGCGCGCGCGACCTCGGGCCCGAGCATCAGCGGCACCGAGACCACCACCAGCGCCACGGCCGCGAACTGCGCCGCGGCGTTGACGCTGGCCACGTCGCCCAGCAGCCACAGCACGCAGGCGGCGGCCAGCGGCACGAGCGCCCAGCCCCAGGGCCGCGGCGCCAGCGGCATGAGCCGCGCGCGGCCGCGCCAGGCCAGCCAGGCGGAGATGGGCGGCACCAGGAAGCAGTGCGCGAAGGTGTCCGAGCGCGCCCAGATCGAGGCCATGGCCAGGAAGCTGTCGCGGAACAGGAAGCCGATCAGCGCGAGCAGAGCCAGCCACGCGGCCAGCGGCACGCGCCAGCGCTGCGAGGCGCCCGCGGCGGGCTCGATCGGCAGGCTCGTCAGTGCCGGGTCCATGGCGTTCACGCGGCCACCGGCGTCTCGGCCGCCAGCAGGTGGCGGTCGACGGCCGCGAGGTGGGCGTCCCAGGCGTAGTCCTGCAGCACGCGCTGCCGGCCGGCCTCACCCACCGCGGACGCACGCGCCGCATCGGCGAGCAGCGCATCGACGGCCTCGACGTAGTCGCCGGCGCTGTCGGCGGTGATGATCTCGGCGCCCGGGCGTGCGCTCAGCACCGACACGCAGCCGGTCGCGGCGACCACCGGGCGGCCCATCGACATGGCCTCGAGGATCTTGTTCTGGATGCCGCGCGCCACGCGCAGCGGCGCCACCACCACCGCGGCGTGCTGCAGGTACGGGCGCACGTCGTCCACCGTGCCGGTGACGACGACGTCCTCGCCGGCCAGCGCACGCACCGCCGGCGCCGGCGAGCGGCCGACGATGTAGAAGCGCGCCTGCGGATGGCGCTGGCGCAGCGCCGGCAGCGCCTCGCGCGCGAACCAGACGACGGCGTCGACGTTGGGCCAGTAATCCATCGCGCCGGTGAAGACGACGGGCACCTCGCCGGCGGCGAAGGGCGAGGCGCGCCCCGGCGCGGGCGAGAAGAACTCGGCGTCGACGCCGTTGCACACCGGCTCGACGCCGCTGGCGCATTCCGGCGCCAGCGAGACGAAGAGGTCGGCCTCGGCCGGCGTCGAGAAGAAGCTGCGGCGCGCGGTGCCGGCCACGCTGCGCTCGTAGGCGAGCAGCTTGCGGCCTTCGCGCCGGTAGACCCAGGACAGCGGCCAGGGCCGGCGCTCGGCGTAGGTGGCCCACTTGGCGGAGTCGACGTCGACGAAGTCGATCAGGCAGGGCAGCTGCGGCACGTCTTCGGCGTACTGCGCCATCGACGAGGAGTAGACGACCACGGCGTCGATGCGCTCGCGCTCGACCGTCTCGCGCACCCAGCGCTTCAGCCCGGCGTCGTGGTAGTAGCGCAGCGTCAGCGCCTGCCCCGTGGCCAGGCCGGCCAGGCTGGCCAGGCGCGCGCGGCGCGGGTCCAGCGTGGCGACGTAGGCATCGGCGCACAGGCCGCGCAGCGTGGGCACGTGGGCCTGGTCCTCGGGGTCGTCGACGAAGGTGCCGACGAACACGCGGTGCTCGCGCCGCAGGTGCTGCAGCAGGTGGTACGAGCGCACCTTGTCGCCCTTGTTCGGCGGGTAGGGCATGCGGTGCACGAGGTACAGCAGGTTGGCCACCGTGTCACCCCAACGAACGCACGACGAACGGCCCCAGCCAGTTCGCGAACGACAGCGGCAGCCGCCGCCAAGTCTCGATCATCAGCTTGTACTTCGCGTTGGCCGGGTTGTTCTGCGGCACGGCGTCGCGCTTGTACAGGCAGTACTCGTAGTGCAGCGGCTGCGGCTCGAAGCCCCAGTTCTTCTTGAACGCATAGGGGCCGGTGCCGACCTTGCTGCGGCCGTAGTCGAAGAGCTTGAGCCCGCGCCCGCAGGAGCGGCGCATCAGCTCCCAGTACTTGAAGTCGTTGGCCGCCAGCTCGCGCGCGGCGAAGTCGTCGCCGGCGTAGTAGGGCAGCACCTCGTCGCGGAAGTAGAAGCTGAGCACCGAGGACAGCAGCTTGCCGTCGGGGCCGGTGACCGTCATCACCTCGCAGTCGTCGCCGAAAGTGGTCTGCAGCGCCTGGAAGAAGCGCTTGGGCAGCGCCGGCGTGCCGTGGCGGTGCACGTTGTCGGCGAAGAGCGAGAAGAAGCGGTCGACGGAAGGATCGATCTCGCTCTTCAGGCCGTTCTTGATGCCCTTGCGCACCATCGCCCGCTGCTTGCGCGGGATGGCCAGCATGTTGGCCTCTTCATCGGCCAGGATGGGCTTGCGGAAGGTGACGTACAGCTCCTGGCGCGGCCAGCTCTCGTGCCGGCGCTCGAGCTGGCGCAGCTCCAGGTGCTGCACGCCCAGGCGCTGCGCGAGCTGCTGGGCCTGGGCCTCCAGCGCCGCGGCGCTGGCCTCGTCTTCCGCCGCCACGCCGCCGTAGACGGCGAAGGGCAGGCTGGTGAGCGAGTTGCCGAACAGGAAGCTCTTCACGTGCGCCAGCGGCAGCACGCCGGTGATGCGGTTGTCGCTGACGGCGTAGAGGTAGTGCGTGTCGTGCTTGAACACGTCACGCAGCACCTGGCCCCAGCCGCTGCGGTGGAAGAACGTCGCCTGCGGGCAGGACGCGACGAAGGCGTCCCACGAGGCGGCGCCGCGAGCGTCCCCCGCGGCAAGACGTTCGATGCTGGGCATGTGGGTGGTTCAGGCCGGCGCGAGCACGCTGGCGGCTTGCGGCGTGGCGCGGGCGAGGAAGATGTGGTCCATGCGCCCCCAGCGGAAATCCGCCAGCAGCGACTGCAGGCGCGATTCCATGCGGGGGATGTTGACGTAGTGGCGGAAGCGCGTCTTCGGGTCGATGCCGGCCACGCGCGGCTGGCCGGCGTCGATCTCCCACGGGTGGAAGTAGAAGACCGCGGGTTCGCCGTCGTCTCGGTTGACCTTGCCGATCATCCAGCGCGACAGCGGGTAGGGCAGCAGCCGGAAGTAGCCGCCGCCGCTGGACGGCAGGTTGCGGTTGAACATGCGCAGCGTCGTCACCGGCACCTCGAGCAGCCCGTTGCCCAGCCGGTAGGCGAAGCGCGGGGAGTCGGGCATGCCGTAGTGGTCGTGCCGGATCGGGTAGATGCTGCTGCTGTAGCGGTAGCCGGCCTGGGCCAGGGCGTCGAAGGCCCAGAGGTTGGCGGTGCCGATGGAGAAGCTCGGCGCGCGGTAGCCCTGCACCGAAACGCCACCGAGGTCTTCGAGGATCTTCTTGGCGCGCGTGATGTCGTCGGCGAACTCGGCGCGGCCCAGCTCGCTGGCGCGCTGGTGGCCGTAGCCGTGGCTGGCCAGCTCATGGCCGCCCTCGACGATGCGCCGCACCAGCTGCGGGTAGCGCTCGGCGATCCAGCCCAGGGTGAAGAAGGTGGCCTTCACGTCGCGCTCGGCCAGCAGCGCGAGGATGCGCTCGACGTTGCGCTCGACGCGGCACTCGCGCGAGTCCCACTCGTCGCGCCGGATGTAGGGCGCGAACGCGGAGACCTGGAAGTAGTCTTCCACGTCGATGGTCAGCGCATTGCACAGCGAGGGCGCGAGCATGATGGCTGGAATTGTCAGGCCGGCTTGGCGGTCAGCCAGCGGTACAAATCGGCGGCAATGCGCTCGGCGGCGCGCCCATCCCAGTTTTCGGGGACACGTCCGCGCTTGCCACGGCCGTCCAGGATGGCCGCGACGCCGTCGCGGATGGCCTGCACGTCGCGGCCGACCATCGTGTTGGTGCCCTGCTCCACCGTGATCGGCCGCTCGGTGTTCTCGCGCAGCGTCAGGCAGGGCACGCCCAAAGCGGTGGTCTCTTCCTGCAGGCCGCCGGAGTCGGTGAGCACCACGGTGGCGCCGCGCATCAGGCCCACCATCTCCAGGTAGCCCTGCGGCGGCAGCACGGCCATCGTGCGCGGGTCCAGCAGGTCCAGCAGGCCGAAGCGCTCGATGTTGCCGCGCGTGCGCGGGTGCAGCGCGAAAACCAGCGGCAGCTGCGCGGCGACTTCCGCCAGCACGGACAGCAGCGCGCGCAGCGTCTCGGGCTCGTCGACGTTGGACGGCCGGTGCAGCGTGACCACGCCCCAGCCGCGCGGGTGCGCCAGCAGCGCCGGGTCGACGCCGTGCGCGCGCAGCGTCTCGGCCGCGGGCTTGGCGTGCTCGCGGTGCGACAGCAGCGAGTCGATCATCACGTTGCCGGCGAAGCACACGCGGGACTCGTCGACGCCTTCGCGCTGCAGGTTGGCCAGCGCGCTGCGCTCCGTCGTGTACAGGCGGTCGGCCACCTGGTCGGTGAGCACGCGGTTGATCTCTTCCGGCATGCGGCGGTCCCAGCTGCGCAGCCCGGCTTCCACGTGAACCACCGGCACGCCCTTCTTCACCGCCACCAGCGTGCAGGCGAGCGTGGAGTTCACGTCGCCCACCACCAGCACGCAGGAGGGCTGGTGGGCGTCCATCGCCGGCTCGAAGCGCTTCATCACCTCGGCCGTCTGCACCGCGTGGCTGGCGCTGCCCACTTCCAGGTTGATGTCGGGCCGCGGCAGGCGCAGGTCGGCGAAGAGCTGGTCGCTCATGCTCGCGTCGTAGTGCTGGCCGGTGTGCACCAGCAGCGCCGGCAGCGGCGGCTCGTGCGCGGCCAAGGCGCGCAGGATGGGCGCCATCTTCATGAAGTTCGGGCGTGCACCGACGATGCACATCACCGGGCCCGCCAGGGCGCTCGCTTCGCTCATGCCGGAACCTTCTGCCCTAGTCCTTGTTCTTCAGCGCGCCGACCAGCTTCTGCATCATCTGCAGGATCTGCACGTTCGTGCGCTCCAGCCGCAGCAGGCTCTTCTCCAGGCGCTGGAGCTGGTCGCCGCGCTGGTCGGCGGCCAGGGCCGCGAGCTGCTGCGACATGTTCTCGGCCTCCTCGGCGTTGATCTGCACCTGGCTCAGGTCGAGGTCGAGCACCGCGCCGGCCATGCCGCCGGGCATCACCGGTTCGCCGCCGGCCGTCACCGCCGCAGCGGGCGGCGGCGCGGGGCGCCCGGGCACCTGGTTCTCCTGCTCCAGCTCGCGCACGACCTCGCCGACGTCGTCGGCCGTGAGGTGCGTGCGGCCGCTCAGGAAGCCGGCCAGCATCAGCCGGTCGCACACGGCGTTGATGCGGCGCGGGATGCCGCCCGAGGCCTTGAAGATGCCGTCGAAGGCGGCCGGCTCGAAGCTGGGCTTGCCCTTGGAGCCGGCGCATTTCAGGCGGTGCTCGATGTAGGCCTTGGTCTCGTCCAGGTCGAGCGGGCCGATGTGGCAGGTGGCCGCGACGCGCTGGCGGAACTGCTCCATCTCCGGCTGCTGCAGGATGGTGCGGAACTCCGGCTGGCCGACCAGGAAGCTCTGCAGCAGAGCCTGGTTGCCGAACTGGAAGTTGGAGAGCATGCGCAGCTCCTCCACCGCGCGCGGCGTGAGGTTCTGCGCCTCGTCGACGATCAGCAGGCAGCGCTTGCCCTTGCTCGTCTGGCTGATCAGGAAGGCTTCCAGCGTGATCAGCAGCTCGCTCTTGGGCACGTCCTTGACGCGGAAGCCGAAGGCCGCGCCGACCATGCGCAGCGTGTCCTCGGCGCCCAGCTGCGTGGTCACCAGGTGGCCGGTGATGACGTTGCTGCCGTTCAAGCCCTCGATCAGCGAGCGCAGCACCATCGTCTTGCCGGCGCCGATCTCGCCGGTGATGACGATGAAGCCCTCGTTGCGCGAGACGCCGTACTCCAGGTACGCCTTGGCGCGCCGGTGCTGCTTGCTGGCGAAGTAGAAGCTCGGGTCCGGGTTGAGCTGGAAGGGCTTGGTGGTGAGCCCGTAGAAGGCTTCGTACATGGTGTGGGCCCTGTCAGAACCGCATGTTCAGCGAGGCGGTCAGCCCGGTCTCGCGGTAGGCTGCGGTGGGGCTGTTGAACACGCTGTAGCGCGCCGAGAGGGAGCCGGTGGTGCGGCGGCCGAGCTGGTCGGACCAGTTGATGGCCAGCGACTTGAGGTCGGTGCCCGGCTGCGTGGTCGTGGGCTTGGTCATCATGCGCTGGCCGCTCAGCCCCAGGCTCGCGGTGGGCGTCAGGCGCCAGGAGGCCTGGCCGCTGTAGCCGGTCTGCCGCGTGGCGTTGGGATCGACATCGAGCTCGGGCGGCGCCAGGCGCGAGCTGCGCGAGGAGGTGGCCGAGGCCATCAGGTTCAGGCGCCGGCCGGCGTAGGCCCAGGTGAGATCGCTGCGGTACTGCAGCGTCGGCCCCAGGTTGGGCGTGCCGATGGTGACCAGCGTGTTCGGGTCCTGCCCCTGCAGCCAGGCCTGCACGACCTGGTCGCGCAGCAGCGGGTCGGGGAACTGCGAGGCGAAGATGGTGTTGCCCAGCTCGGCCAACGTCAGCTGGCGTCCCAGCGCGTTGGGATCGGCGGTGGTGTTGATGTCCTTCGTGCTCGAGTAGGACAGCGCCGAGGAAGCCAGGCGGTGCGACAGCGCGAGGCGGTAGGAGCGGCCGAAGAAGCGGTCGTCGACCGAGACCTGGCCGTTCGTGCGCTCGTTGGGCATCCACTGCAGCTCGCCGCCCTTGGACGTGTGGCGGCCCTTCTGCAGCGAGTCGATGTTGCTCGACTCCTGGCCGCCGCGCAGCGTGATGCGCACCTCGACATCCGGCCGCAGCGTGACGCCGGCGATCACGCTGTCGTTGTCGACGCCCCGCGAGGTGCGGAAGGCCGAGTGGTCGTGCGTGGCGGTGATGTCCCAGCCGATGATCGCGTTGCGCGAGGCCGAGGACAGCGTGGCGCGGTTGGTGACGCCGGTGGAATCGCCTTCCTTGGAGCGCCGCGTGTTGGTGGCCCGGGCCGCGCTCTGCACCTGGTAGTTGGCCAGGCCGCCGAGCGAGCCGCGGATCGTCGGCGCGAGCGAGACGGTGGCCACGTCGGTGCGGTTGCGGTTCTCCTGCAGGCTGCCGGTGGCCGTCTGCTGGCCGAAGGCCGACAGGCTGGTGCGGCCCGCGGTGGCGCCGGCCTCGACGAAGAACCAGTTCTCGATCGCCTCCAGCGTGGCCTGCGCGCGCAGCTCGTGCGCGGTGTCGAAGCGGCCCGCGCCGGTGTGGCGGATCAGGCCCAGCCCGTAGTCGGCCGTGCCGCGCAGGCGGCCGGCGCGGCTGGCCCAGCGCAGGCCGGGGCGCACCTGGACGGCGGCGTCGGTGCCGGTGTTGTCGGGCGAGTTGCGGATGTCGGAGGCCGTCACCGCGGTATCGAGCGTGGCCGACCAGTTGCCCGCGCGTGTGTTCACGACCTCCTGCGCCGCGGCCGGCAGGCAGGCGATGGCCGTGGCCAGGCACACGCCGGCCGCCGCGCGGCCCCGGCGGGGCCGTGGTCCGGGTGCTGCAGGCGCGTCAGCCGGGCGGTGGTGCGCAGTCACGGCCCTCAGCGCCCGCGCCCGTCGCCTTCGGGCGCTGCGTCGCCCGCTGCGGCACCTTCGGCCGGCGGCGCGTCGCCCTTGCCGGCGCCGGCCCCGTAGCCATAGCCGTAACCATAGCCGTAGCCATAACCGTAGCCATAGCCGTACCCATAGCCGGTGCCGTAGCCGCCGTTGGCGCCGCTGCTGGCCTTGTTCAGCACCATCAGCTTCAGCGGGCAGCTCTCGATCGTCTGCAGGGCCTGCTTGACGGTGCTCTGCAGCGTCTTGTCGGCGTGCACGACGACGACGATCTGGCCCATGTGCGTGGCCAGCACGCGCGATTCGGTGGTCAGCAGCAGCGGCGGCGAATCGAAGATGATGATCCGGTCCGGGTAGCGCGTGGCCATGTCGTCCAACAGCTGCGACATCGCGTCGCTGGCCAGCAGCTCGGTGGCGCGCGCGTGAGGTGAGCCGCTGGGCAGCAGCGTGAGCTTGTCGACGTTGGTGCGCAGCAGCACGCTGGCCATGTCGGCCTTGCCTTCGAGCAGGTCCAGCAGGCCGGGGCCGGGCGGCAGGCCGAGCATGCGCAGCACCGAGGGCCGCGCCACGTCGGCGTCGACCAGCATCACGGTGTGGTCCAGCTCGGCGGCGATGCTCATCGCCAGGTTGATCGAGGTGAAGCTCTTGCCCTCGCCGGGCAGCGCGCTGGTCACCATGATCAGGTTGCCGTGCGTCACGGTGGCGGCGCCGCGGCCCATCGCGTTGGCGATCAGCGGGCGCTTGATGACGCGGTACTGGTCGGCCAGGTGCGAGCGCGGTGCGTTCGGCGTGACGATGCCGGTGGCGGCCAGGTTGGCCAGCTCCAGATCGACGCGGCGCGACTGCCCGCCGATGTCCGAGGGCATCAGCCGGTCGACGGGCGCGACGATGCGCTGCGGCGGCTGTTGCGGCGGCAGATGCTGATGCGGATGCTCCGGCGCGGCCATCGGCAGCTCCGGCTCGCCCCAGCTGTCGGCCGGCGGCATGGGCGCCAGCGGCGCGGCGGCCGGCGGCGGCACGTGCAGCACCTCGGGCTCGGGCACCGTGATGCCCGCCTGGCGCAGCTGCTCCAGCCGCTGCGCTGCCTGTTCGATGAGGCTGCTCACGGCCTACCCTCCCATGCGCGACACGAGCGTCATGGCGACGAGCCCGGCCGCGAACACACCCACGAGGCCGCCGGAGGCGGCGACGAAACGCATCAGGCTCATCCGCTCGCGCTGCCGGTCGGCATCGGTGGTGAGCATCGTGACCACGCCCAGCAGCGGCAGGCCGGTGGCCTGGCGCAGGTGCTCGCCGTCGGGGAAGGTCGGGCGCAGCTGGCTGGCGGCGAAGGCGACGAACACGCCCGCGCCCAGCGCGATCACCAGCACGCCGGGCAGCAGCACCATGCGGTTCGGCGACACCGGCTTGGGCGCCACGCGCGGCGGGTCGATGAGCCTGAACTCGGCGACGCCGGAGGCCACGTCCAGCTCGCCCGACATCACGGCCGACTGCCGGCGCGCGACGAGATCTTCGTAGTTCTTCTTCGTGATCGCGTAGTCGCGGTTGAGCTGCGCGGCCTCGGCCTCGATCTGCGGCGCCACCTTCAGCGTCTCGCGCGCGGCGGCGTAGCGGGCGGTGAACTCGGACACGCGCGCCTTCAGCGAGGCGACCTGCACCTCGGCCGCGGCCACCATGCGGGTGAGTTCCTGCACGGCGATGTTCGTGGGCCCGGCCGAGGGCGCGGTGGCGGCCGCGGTGGCCATCGCGGCCTTGCGCAGCTCGGCGACCTCGCGCTTCTTCTGCTCCTCGAGGTCCTTGATCAGGCGGCGCGCGCTGACCACGTCCGGGTGCTGCTCGGTGTAGCGCTGCAGCAGGCCGTCGAGGTTGCGCTTCTGGGCCTCGATGCGGCCGTCGAGCTCGGGCGTGGCCAGGTTCAGCTGCGACTCCTGCAGCAGGCTCTGGTTCACCACGGAGCCGGCGCCGGCCTGGCCCTGCCCGCGCTCGGCCGCGAGCTGGGCCTTGGCGGCGTCGCGCGCGTTCTCGGCCTCGCGCAGCTGCAGCTTGGCGGCTTCGAGCTGGCCGGAGATCTCGGCCAGGCGCGCAGCGGTGTCCTTGCCGTCGGGCGACTGCGCGTTCAGGTTGCGCAGCCGGAACTCCTTCAGCCGCGCCTCCGATTCCTCGAGCTTGGCCTCGAAGGACTTGATCTGCTCGGCCAGGAAGGTCTTGGCCGAGTCGGTGTCCTTGCGGCTGGCGCCCAGGCCGGACTCGACGAAGATCGAGACCAGCGACTGCACGACGCGCTTGGCCTTGTCCTGCTCGGAGTCGCGGTAGGACATCGAGTACAGGTTCACGCCGCCGGCGGTACGCAGCTCGATGCCCTTCATCAGCTTCTCGATCAGCGCGTCCTGGTCGGCCTTGGACTGGCTCTTCAGGTCCAGGTCGGCCATGCGGATGAGCTTCTCGATGTTCGGGCGGCTGATCAGCGTGCGGCTGAGCATCGAGATCTGCTGCTCGACGTTGGGCTGCACGGCCAGGCCCGACATCAGCGGCTTGAGGATGGAGTCGGTGTCGACGAAGACGCGGGCCGAGGCCTCGTACTGGTCGGGCATCTTCATCACGACCACCGCGCCGAGCACGGCCGCGGCCCAGGCCACGGCCACCGCGGGCCAGCGGAACTTCCACATCCCGCGCAGGGTGCTCAGCAGCTGTTGGACGATCTCTTGCATGCGCGGTGCGACGAAGAAGGGCGGGAGGCCGCGGGGCTGCGGGCGCCGGTGCGGCGGCCGCAGTCCATGGCGGGTTTCAGAACAGGCTCTGCGGAATGATCAGGATGTCGCCCGGGCGCATCTCGACGTTGGCCGAGGTGTCGCCCCGCTTGAGCAGGTCCTTCAGGCGCACCGAGTACTGCTTGTTGCCCTCGGAGCTGCGCTGCAGCACGGCGCGGTTGCCGTCGGCGAAGTCGGTCAGGCCGCCGGCGGCGATCATCACGTCCAGCACCGTCATCTTCTGCTTGTAGGGCAGGAACTGCGGCTTGGCGGCCTCGCCGACGACGCGGATCTGCTCGCTGTACGGGCCGACGAAGGAGGTGACGATGACGGTGACGACCGGGTCGCGGACGTAGGTCGAGAGCTTCTTCTCGACATCGCGCGCGAGTTCCGGCGGCGTCTTGCCCTGCGCGACGAGTTCGTCGACGAGCGGCGCGGCGACCTTGCCGTCGGGCCGCACCGGCACGTTCAGCGAGAGTTCCGGGTTGCGCCAGACGATGATGTTGACGCTGTCGCCGGCGCCGATCACGTAGCTGTAGTCACCGGTCTGGGCGAGCGCGGGCGCGGGCGGCAGGTTGCCCGCCGGCATCAGCGAGCAGCCGGCCAGCAGCGCCGAGGCGAGTGCAAGGCCGAGGCCGAAGCGGAAGGGCAGTCGGAAGGTCGCTGGGTCGTGCTGCACACGAAACTCCTGAGTGTTGTGCCGCGCGGGGCGGAGGGTCGGACGCCGCGGTCGTTCACGGCAGACCCGGTCGCGGCCAAGCCACGAGGGCGGCAGCCGTCGGCGCAGCGGGCCGGATCATCGCACAGCGAACCCCGCGCAAGCGCTCCCCGGCTCCCGGCTGAACAGGGGGGCGATCACTTTTTTCACGCTCGCCGGTGGCGCGGCCGCGCAGGCCGGCGAGGCCGTCGTGTTCACAGGCCCTGCATCAGCTTGCCGACCTCGGCCTGGCCCGCGAACGCGTTGCCGGCCTGCTGCAGCTGCTGCAGTTCCTTGCGCGCCATCGCCTTGTCGCCCGCCTGCAGCGCCAGCTTGGCCAGGTTCAGCCGCAACGCGTGGTCGCCGGGCGCCATGTCGACGGCCTTGCGCTGCACCTCGACGGCCTGCGGCAGCTTCTTCTCGGCCGCCAGCGCCAGCGCCAGCGTGTCCATCAGCGCCGGGCGGTCGGGCAGCATGTCCACCGCGCGCTGCGCGTACTCCACCGCGCCGGGCTTGCCGGTGCTGAGCAGCACCCAGGCCATGTTGTTCAGCGCCAGCGCGTTGCTGGGGTAGGCCGCCAGCACGCGCCGCAGCCGCTCCTCGGCCGGCTTCATCCGGTTCTGGGCGATGTCGGTGACGGCCAGCAGGTACTCGAAGGACGCGTCCTGCGGGTTCTGCTTCATCCAGCTCGCGCCGAAGCTCTCGGCTTCCGCCGGGCGGTTGGCCTGGATGTACAAGGTGTACAGCTTGCCGGCGAGGTCGGAACTGCGGGTCCGCGCGACGCCTTCCTTCAGCACGGCGGCGGCCGCGTTCGTGTCCTTGCGCCGCGTCTGCACGGCTGCCTCCAGCAGGTAGCCGATCGGGCTGTCGGGCTTGGACTGCCGCAGCCGGCGCGTGTAGTCCAGCGCATTGCCCTGCCGGCTGGTGTTGACCAGCGTGCTGACGAGCGCCGCCTGCGTCGCGCCGTTGTTGGGCTCCAGTTCGAGCGCCTTGTTCACGGCCGCCTCGGCCTGTTCGCGCTTGCCGGCGTTGGCATACAGCTCGGCCAGCAGCAGGTAGGGCCGCGCCACGTTCGGCGTGATCGAGGCCAGCTTGCGGAAGGTGGTGGCCGCCTGCTCCACGTCGCCGGCCTGCATCTGCGCCGCGCCCACCGCCTCGAGCACCTTCGCGTCGGAGGGCAGCGCTGCGACGGCATCCTGCGCGGCGACCAGGGCGTCCTTGAACTGCCGCTTGCGCAGCAGGAACTCGATCAGCTGCAGGCGCGGATCGGCCGAGGTGGGCGAGGCCGAGATCGCATCGGCCAGCAGCTTCTTGACCTCGTCGATGCTGCCGCCGTTGCGCGCCTTCAGGTCGGCCAGCACGGAGATGGCCACGTAGTTCTTCGGCGAGGCCTTGATCGCCGCCTGCACGCGCTCGATCGCCTGCTCGGGCTTGTGCTCCACCAAGTCGAGGTTCGCCAGGCCCACGACCGACGAGAACTGGGCCGGGTCCAGCTTCAGCGCCGCCTCGAAGGCCGCGCGTGCGCCGGGGATGTCCTGCTTGGCCGTCAGCACGCGCCCGCGGAATTCCTGGGTGGACGCCTTGCCGGGCTGCTTCTTGGCCATCGCGTCGACCACGACCAGCGCGGCGTCGTACTCGCGCCGCTTCATGCGCGCGGCCAGCAGCGCCTCGTCGGCGTGCGTGTCCTTCGTCTTGCGGGCGAGGTCCTGCAGCTCGGACAGCGCGGCGGTCGCATCGCCGCGCCACAGCCGCGTCATCGCGGCGGCGGTGCGGGCCTTCACGTTGTTCGGATCGGCCGCCGCGGCGCGCTGGTAGTAGACCTCCGCGCCGGTGGCATTGCCCGCGCGCAGCTCGGCTTCGCCGGCCAGGCTCAGGGCCTCGGCATTCGGCGGATCGGCGGTGAGCAGCGGCTTGAGCGTCGTCAGCGCCTTGGCGAACTGGCCCAGGCGGATCTCGGACTCCGCCAGGTTGCGCCGCGCGACCTCGAGCTGCGGGTTCTGCTGCAGCGCCTTGCCGAAATAGGCGGCGGCCTGCACCACCGAGCCCATCTGCGCCTCGGTCGCGCCGGCCAGCACGAGCACCTGCGGGTGGTCGGGGAACACGCGCAGCAGCTTCTGGAGGTTGTCGCGCGACTTCTCGTACTCGGCCGAGAGATAGGCCAGCTGGGCGTCGATCAGCACGGTGAGCGGATGGTTCGGCAGCACCGCGCGCAGCTGGTCGGCCTGCGCCTTCGCGGCCGGCACGTCGCGCTGCCGGATCTTCGACGCGATGATCGAGAAGTGCGCCGGCACGTGCGACTTCTCGATCGACAGGGCCTTGCGCCAGGACTCCTCGGCCGCCTTGAGGTCCTTCTTGGAGAAGTCCTGGATCTCGCCGCGCAGCATCCAGGCCTCGAAGGAGCGCGGGTCCGCCGCCAGGACCTGCTCGACGATGGCCGCGGCTTCGTCGAACTTGCCCTGCCCGCCCAGCACGCGCGCCTTCAGCAGGCGTGCCGGCGCGTAGTCGGACGCCGCATCGATCGCCGCCTTGACCGCGGCCTCGGTCTTCGCGCGGTCGCCCAGCGCGCCCCAGGCGCTGGCGACGCTGGACTTCAGCGCCGCCTGCGACGCCTTGTTGTCCAGGTTGATCTCGCCGTAGGTGGTGACCAGCTTGCGGTAGTCGCCCGCCTGCAGCAGCGCCTTGGCCAGCGGCGGCAGCACGTCGTTGGCCGGCAGCTTGGCATCCAGGGCCCGCGAGAGCTCGGCTGCCGCCGTCACCGGGTCGCCCATCGCGAGCAGGGACTGGCCCAGCAGCAGCCGCGCCTCGCCGTTGCTCGGATCGATCTGCAGCGCCGCCTTGAACTGGATGGACGCGGCGTTGTGGTCGCTCTTGGCCGCCAGTTCCTTGCCGGACGCGAGCCGGGCGGGTGCCGAGTCGCTGCTGCATCCTGCCAGGCCCGCCGCCGCCAGCAGCGCGGCCAGCCCCAAGACCCGTCGTGCACGTCCCAGATGTCGATACATTGCGTCTCGCGGCCTCGGACCTGTACCGCCTGCCGGAAGGCAGGTTCCGCGCCGTTTCCTGACCTTCGACGCGGCGGCACCCGGGGGCCTGTGGTTGGATTTGTCCCGAGTATCCACGACGCGAACAGGCGCCGACGCGCAATTGCACACGCTCCGCCGCCACCGGCAGCCCGCTTCCCTAGAAGTGCAATGACGGCGGGCGGCAAGATCGCGGCTGCGGCTGCGCGGAAGGCTCCAAGGGACTGTCGGAAAGCTTGACAGCACCAGGGCAGGGTAGCCTGGGGAGAATCGCTAAGTGGATGATTTTCAAAGAACGAAGGGTGCTGGCACACTCGTTGCTCATCCGACACCAGCGTGGTAGCCCACGGGTCGTCAAGCAGCACCAAGCGCTGCACCGAACCGGAAGGCAACCGCCAATCGCAAGTTCAATTACCTGGGGGTAACTGCAATGTTCAAGACGATTTCCAAGCTGGCGATTGCTGCGGCTGCCCTGACGGGCGCCAGCATGTCGGCGAATGCCTACGTGGTCCTGTCGCTGAATGACCCGGGCTTCCCGGGCTCTTCCGTCAGCTGCGACACCAGCCTCGCGGTGGGTCCCGGCAACTGCACGTCGGCCTTCGGCACGTTCACGATCCTGCTCGGCGGCGAAGGCATCTCCTTCACCGGCACGGTGGGCAACTTCTCGGTGACGACCACGTCCTTCTCGGGCAACATCCCGGGCAACGCCAACCTCGCGACCCTGAACGCCTCGACCACCGAGCTGGCGTACAACGGCGCCGGCGTCGGCACCTTCGCGCTGGACCTGCTGGGCATCGGCTACACCGACCCGAACGGCTCGCAGAAGACCTTCTTCGGTTCGGCCTCGCAGTCGTCGACCCAGTTCGCTCCTGGCGACAACATCGTCACGAACTTCTACGTCGACCCGCTGGGCGTGGGCAACCTGTCGAACAACATCGGCTGCAACCTGGCGATCAACGCCAACTCGAGCTGCAACTCCGGCGCCCCGCTGCTGTGGAATGACGGCCCCCCGGCCGGCTTCTCGATCCGTGACATCCAGCTGTTCACGATGACCTCGGGTACCACGGTGAACTCGACGAGCACCGCGATCGTCCGCCGCCTGCCCGAGCCGGTCTCGGCCGCCCTGGTCGGTATCGCTCTGCTGGGCCTGGGCCTGACGACCCGCCGCCGCAGCGCGAAGTGATCTGAGAGCCCCGGTTTCGGGGCTCCCAGGCAACTGCATCAGCAGCAAGGCCCCTGGCGAGTGATCGCCAGGGGCCTTGTCCTTTCCGGTCGGCATTTGGTCGGAACTTCGCCGGGATCTGGCCGGCCCGTCGGCCCGCACAGGGTCGGGCTGATCAGGGCCGCGCGGGAGGCTCGGGTTCCGCCAGGCGCATCCAGGCCTTCACGGCCAGGTGCCGGGCCAGCAGCACCGGTGGCATGCGCATCCCATGCGCGCGCAGGTACAGCAGCCCCTGGGCCGGTCCGGTCCACGGACTCGCCGTGCTGCGATGCGGCGTTCGCATCGCCTGGCTCCACAGCGCGCGGGCCAGCGGGCCGGGCGGGTGGGCCGACGCGGCGACCTCGGCCGGAACCGGCGTCCCGAGCAGCCGCGCCAGCCAGTGGACCGCGTGGTCGAGGACCGCGTTCAGGCCCCAGTCGGTGGCGCGCTGGCGCAGCGCGGCCCAGAAGCCCTCGCCGGTGCCGAAGTGGCGCAGCAGCAGATCCAGGTCGCTGAGGTCGCGCAGCGTGTGGCTCAGGTCGTCGTTGACGTTCAGGTGCAGCATGCTGTGCAGCACCATGCCGGGCGGATCGAGCGTGAAAAGGCCGGGCTTGCCGGGGATCGGCCGCGCCGACTCCAGCACCCGCGCGGGGTCGGGGCGCAGGCGCGCCGTCTCGGGCGCGATCGCGTGATGCACGTCCAGCGCGGTCTGCCGGCGCAGGTGCACCAGCGGCGGCAGCTCGTGCATCCACTGGCGGTAGTAGCGCTGGTCGTAGGCGGAATGATGGGTCGTCCCCCAGCCGCGTTGCGTGAGGGCGGCCTCGACCTCGTCGATGCGCGGCTTGGGCACCAGGATGTCGGTGTCGGCGAAGAGCCGCCCTTCGGCCGCCGGCAGCTCGGCCAGCAGGTAGGCCGCCCCTTTCAGCAGCACGAGTGGCAGCCCCAGCGGCTGCAGCGCGACGCGCACATGCTCCACCTCGCGCAGGATCTCCGCCCGCTGCGCCAGTGCCAGGCGGCGCGCCGACTCGAAGTGCGCGGCCGGCTGCGGCGGCACCTGCTGCAGCTGGCCGTGGCGGGCCAGCAGCGCGCCCAGGCGCGCGAGCAGCCCGGCGGCGCGAGCCTGGCGCACGAGCAGGTCCCACTGGGCCGGCGACCAGGCCGGCAGCGTGGCCGGATCGCGCAGCAGGCGCAGCACCAGGTCCGGGTGGTCGGCAGCCATCATGCGCGTTCAGGCTCCGGCGCCCGCCGCGAGGCGGTCGAACGTGGCCACGGCGTCGTCCAGGCGGCTGTAGGTGAACTCGTAGCACTCGCAGCGCTCGACGATCTGCGCCAGCCGCTCGAAGGCGCCCGCGCCATGCACGCTGTAGTTGAAGGTGTTGGCCACCAGCGCCATGAACATCCGGGCGCGCGGCACCGGGTCGAGCCGGGCCTCGGCCTGCACCTGGTACCTCGGCAGCACGAGCCAGCGCGGCCGCGCGCGCTCGGGCGCCCGCGCGACGGCATCGGCCGGCGGCTGCAGGTGCGCGACCGTGCCCTTGACGGTGTCGGGCACCGGCGGGCTGAACAGCGCCTGCGGGGCGAAGTCGCGCATCACGTCGATCGAGCGGTTCTTCAGGCTGATCGGCCGCGGCACCGGGATCAGTTCGAGGCTCGTCGTGTCGAACACCGCCAGCTCGTCCGACAGCAGCCGCCAGCCGCGGAATGCGAGCCCGGCGCACAGCGTGCTCTTGCCCGAGCCCGAAGGTGCCGGCAGCACCACGGCCAGGCCGCCGCGCTCGAGCACCGCGCTGTGCAGCGTCATGAACTGGTGGCAGTGCGTGTAGATGCACCAGTTCATGCCCCATTCCAGCAGCGGAAAACCCTGCGCGCCGGGCAGCGGCGCGAACGGCTCTTCGCCGTCGAAGCGGAACACGACCTGCGGGCGCACCCAGCGCCGCAGCCCCGAAGGCCTGCCCACCGAGACGTGGAAGTCGGCGAAGCTGTGCTCGGGCTCGACGGGATGGCGCGCGTAGTGCAGGGCCAGGCCATCGGCCACTGCCCGCAGCTCGCTCTGGATGCGCGTGACCACCGGCCCGGTCCGCAACCACAGGCCCTGGCCTTGCAGGCGCGCCCGGATCGCCTCGGGCGGGATCTCGGCGACTCTCAAGACACTTCGGCGCTCATCAGCAGCCCGACGGCCGACAGCGAATCCAACAGCTGTTCGAAGCCCGCCAGATCGCCCGGCGCAACGGTGCCATCGGCCGCGTCATCGGCATCGCCTTCGGGCGCCAGCAGTTCGCGCAGCCAGCCCTGGCTGCTCTCGCTGCGGCCTTCCGAGCGCATGATCAGCGACAGCAGCGCCGAGGCGTCGTCGCTCAGCGCATGGGTATCGCCGGTGGCGTGCACGTACACCACCGCCTGGGCGTCCCAGAAACGCGATTCGAATGCCCCCGCCGGGGCGAGCCGCCAGACTCTCGCCATGGCGGAAATCGTAGCGGGGACGGGCCGGGAATCAGGTGGTCGAGAAGACCGTTCCAAGCCAAGTGTTCACGCCAGCGGCGTTCCACGGCGTCGCGCCGGCCGTCGGCACGTAGCCCGTGGTCAGTGCCGAGGTCCAGATGGTCTTCAGCTGCGCTTCGGTGAACACGCCCGCGCCGATGCGGCCCGACTTGATGTTCAGCAGCGCCGCGACCAGGTTGCGCGCCATCTTGTCCGAATCGGCCGTCGAGACGCCGTTGAGCACCTGAAGCAGCGTCGTGCCGGTCGGGTAGGCCGCCGTCACGGTGAAGTAGGTGGCGAAGGTGGTGCCGGTCGCGCAGCCGACCCAGGAGCCGGTGTTCGTCTTCCACCACGTGGGGCCGCAGCCGTTGCAGGGCGTGACCGCGGGACGGCTCGCGTTGGCCGAAGTGAAGGCGGAGGCCGACTTGCAGGTGTAGGTGGCATGCACCGGCTGGCTCACGAACGTGGCCAACACCGGGGCAGCGCTCAGGCCACCGCGCAGGAGGCGGCGGCGGCCTGCCGAAACGGCAGCCCCGGCCGCCGCCGCGGGCGCGGCCGGCTGTTCAGGGCGCTTGTCGCTGTCCATGGAAGTCACCATTCGTCCTATCGAATTTGGATGGAATTGTAGGAGGCGTGCCTGTTGCCCGAAGCCCCCAGTCGTGGGGGCGGGCGTGCACAGTGCACGCAGGCATCCGGCGTGTCAGCGATCGATGCGTTCCGTGCAGGAATCATCGGCTTGCCGCATCGCGTGGAGGGGGCTCGCGCCGGTGCGTCCCGGTGCTCCTTATGCTGCGCGCCGAGCGCGGCGGCCATTGCGGAAATGGGCGTCTCGTGCGTTGAAAATCGGCCCCCTCAGAGCGGGGATTGCTGCAATGCGAGATCCCCTCCTACATTCTCAGATGCGGGTTGATCGGTTGATACTGCAACTGCTGCGTGGGAGTTCAGGCACCCATGCCCCTCGGATGGCCCTGCCGCGCCATCGCCGCGCCGCACCGGCGCCCGTCATCCGGCCATCGACATGATTCGGATCTTCAACCACTACGTGCATCGCTCCGCGCTGCGCGGCATCCTGTTCGACCTCGGCCTCGTCGTGCTCGTGGCCATGGTCGCGGTGGGCTTGCAGGTCAGCTCGGTCGGCCAGGCGGTGCCTCTGGCGGGCAAGCATGTCGTCTCCTTCGCCGCCTGCCTGTTCGTGATCAACAGCGCCTCGGGCCTGTACGAATCGGCGCATGCGGAATCGGCCGGGCGCTCGGTGGCGCGCGCGATCATCGTGCTGCTGGTCGCGCTGCCCATCACCTACATCATCTTCGGGCTGCTGCCGGCAAGCTTCAACAACCGCGCCACCGTGCAGCTGTCGATGGTGGCCGGCGTCTCGGCGCTGATCCTGCGCCGCGCCTACCTGTCGCATTCGTCGGCCGCCACGGCCGGCCGCACGCGCATCCTGATCTTCGGCGCGGGCCCCGCCGCGCGCGACGTGGGCAACACGCTGCGCAAGGCCGATCCGAACGCGCAGATCGTCGGCTACGTGCCAGGGCCCAACGAGCGCGAGCCCGCGGTGCCGGCCGAGGAGATCCTGCCGCAGCGCGGCTCGCTGCCGCAGCTGGCGCGCGAGCAGGGCGTCGACGAGATCGTGGTGGCGCTCACCGAGCGACGCGCCGGCAGCATGCCGATGCGCGAGCTGCTGGACTGCAAGGTCTCCGGCACCAAGGTCTTCGACCTCAACACGCACTTCGAGAAGACGCTGGGCCAGATCCGCGTCGACTACCTCAACGCGAGCTGGCTGATCTTCGGCGACGGCTTCAACCAGGGCGCATGGCGCACGGCCGTCAAGCGCGTGTTCGACATCATCAGCGCTTCCGTGCTGTTCGTGCTGGCCGCGCCGATCATGCTGGCCACGGCGATCCTCATCAAGCTCGAGAGCCCGGGGCCGGTGCTGTACCGCCAGGAGCGCGTGGGCCAGAACGGCCGCACCTTCAACGTGACCAAGTTCCGCAGCATGCGGACCGACGCCGAGAAGGATGGCAAGCCCGTCTGGGCCAAGGCCAACGACAACCGCGTCACGCGCATCGGCAACATCATCCGCAAGCTGCGCATCGACGAGCTGCCGCAGATCTTCAACGTGCTGCGCGGCGACATGAGCCTCGTCGGCCCGCGGCCGGAGCGGCCCTTCTTCGTCGAGCAGCTGACGCAGGAGATCCCCTTCTACGCGCTGCGCCACAGCGTCAAGCCGGGCGTCACCGGCTGGGCGCAGGTGCGCTACCCCTACGGCGCCACGGTCGAGGACTCGCAGGAGAAGCTGCAGTACGACCTGTACTACGTGAAGAACCACACGCTCTTCCTGGACCTCGTGGTCCTGCTGGAGACGGTGGGCGTGGTGCTGACCGGCAAGGGCGCGCGCTGAAGCGAGCACGGCGCGCCGCGCCTGCAGGCGCAGCCGCGGCGGCCCGGGCGCAGCACCCGGGCGCCGAAGGCCCGGGCCCACAATGGGCGCCATGAACGCAACCGCCGACGAGGTCACCGTCTACGGCTACGCCGTGGCCGTCGCTGCCTACGGCGGCTTCCTCGCCTACCTGTGGCTCTCGGGCCGCCTGCGCGGCGCCGAGACCCTGCCGCGGCGCGCCTTCGGCGCCGCGCTGCTGGCCTCCACCGCCTGGGCCGGCGCATCGCTCGCCTCCGAGCTGTGGTCCACGCGCGCGCTGGAGCCGCTGGTCGCCGCCACCGACCTGCTGCGCTATGCGCTGTGGTTCGGCTTCCTGCTGGCGCTGTTCCACTTCTCCGAAGGGCCGAGCGCGCCGCGGGCGCTGCGGATCCTGCGCGGCGTCGGCCTGGCCGGCGTGGCCGCGGCCGGCGCGTCGCTGGCCTACGACCAGTTCGCCGGCTTCGGCCCGCTGCCGCTGAAGCCGCAGATCCTGGCCCAGCTGGCGCTGCCGGTGTGCGGGCTGCTGATGGTCGAGCAGGTCTTCCGCAACCTGGGCGAGGACTCGCGCTGGAACGCCAAGCCGGTGTGCCTGGGGCTGGGCGGCCTGTTCGTGTTCGATGTCTACCTGTACTCCGAAGCACTGCTGTTCGGCCGCTTCGATGCCGATGCCTTCAGCGTGCGCGGCGCCGCGCATGCGCTGGCGGTGCCCTTCCTCTTCGTCGCGTCGCGGCGCGGCACGCAGTGGTTCTCGCGCCTGCAGGTCTCGCGCACGGCGGCCTTCTACTCGGCCACGTTGATCCTGGCCGGCGGCTACCTGCTGTTCATGTCGGCGGTAGGCTACTACGTGCGCTACTTCGGCGGCACCTGGGGCCGTGCGCTGCAGCTCGGGCTGGTGGCCGCCGCGCTGGCGGTGCTGGGCGTGCTGCTGTTCTCCAGCTCGATGCGCTCGTGGCTGCGCGTCTTCGTCGGCAAGCACTTCTTCAGCCTGCGCTACGACTACCGCGAGGAGTGGCTGCGCTTCACCGCGCTGCTGTCGTCCAAGCGCTCGCCGCAGGAGATGGGCGAGCTGATCGTGCGCGGCCTGGCCAAGATGGTCGAGTGCCCGGGTGGCAGCCTGTGGACGCGCAACGGCGCCGAGGCCGAGTTCACGCAGATCGTCGCCTGGAACCAGACGCCGGTGCCCGAGGTGGAAGCGGCCGAGTCCTCGCTGGGCGTCTTCCTGCGCGACAAGGGCTGGGTCATCGACCTCGACGAATTCCGCTCCTCGCCGCGCCGCTACGGCGAGCTGGCGCTGCCCACGTGGCTGCTGGGCGCGCCCAACGGCTGGCTCGTGGTGCCGCTGCTGGCCGGCGAGGACCTGCAGGGTTTCGTGCTGCTGTCGCGCCCGCTCACGGCCATCAAGCTCAACTGGGAGGTGCTGGACCTGCTGAAGACCGCGGGCCGCCAGGCCGCCGGCTACCTGGCGCAGATGCAGGCCACCGAGGCGCTGCTGGAGGCGCGCAAGTTCGAGGCCTTCAACCGCATGTCGGCCTTCGTCGTGCACGACCTCAAGAACATCGTCGCCCAGCTGTCGCTGATGCTGAAGAATGCGGAACGGCTGCACGACAACCGCGAGTTCCAGCAAGACATGTTGTTGACGGTCGAAAGTTCGCTTGAGAAGATGAGGCGACTCATGCTGCAGCTGCGCGAAGGGGCCACGCCCCCGGGAGGAAGCCGCGGCGTCGAGCTGTCACCCATCGTCCGTCGACTGGAGAACATGGCCAAGGCCCAGGGGCGAACGCTGGAGACCGAGACCGCCGAACGCCTGGCCACGCGCGGCCATGACGAGCGCCTGGAACGCGTGCTGGGCCACCTCGTGCAGAACGCCTTCGATGCCACGCCGGCCCCGGGCCGCGTGTGGCTGAAGGTGGCGCGCTACAGCGGGCAGGTGAAGGTGGAGGTCGGCGACAGCGGCGCGGGCATGAGCGAGGAGTTCGTGCGCAACAAGCTCTTCAGGCCGTTCAACACGACGAAACACCAGGGCATGGGCATCGGCACCTACGAAAGCTTCCAGTACATCCGCGAGCTCGGCGGCAGCATCGCGGTGGACAGCGCGGTCGGCCGCGGCACCGTGATAAGCGTGCTGCTGCCGCTGTTCGAGGCCCGGCACGGCTCCGACCTGCTGCGTGCCGACGCGCGCTGAAACCGATGAACGCCCCGGCCACGCCGCTCTTGATCGTCGAGGACGATCTCGCGCTGCAAAAGCAGATCAAGTGGTCGCTGGACCGCTTCGAGTCCGTCACCGCCGCCGACCGCGAGAGCGCGCTGCTGCAGCTGCGCCGCAACCAGTGCGCCGTGGTGACGATGGACCTCGGGCTGCCGCCCGACCCCGATTCCGTCTCCGAGGGCTTCAAGCTGCTCGAGCAGATGCTGGCCGTCGACCCGAACGTGAAGGTCATCGTGCTGACGGGCCAGAACGACCAGGCCAACGCGCTGCGCGCGGTCGCCATCGGCGCCTACGACTTCCTGGCCAAGCCCTTCGAGCCCGACGTGCTGGCGCTCACGGTGGACCGCGCCTACCGCCTGTCGGAGCTGCAGGCCGAGAACCGCCGGCTGCAGGCGCTGCACCAGCCCGATGCGCTCTCGGGCCTGATCACGCGCGACGCCGAGATGCTGCGCATCACGCGCACGATCGAGCGCGTCTCCGGCGCCGACGCCACCGTGCTGCTGCTGGGCGAGAGCGGCACCGGCAAGGAGGTGCTGGCGCAGGGCCTGCACGCGGCCAGCAAGCGCGCCGGCCGCTTCGTGGCCATCAACTGCGCGGCGATCCCCGAGAACCTGCTGGAGAGCGAGCTCTTCGGCTACGAGAAGGGCGCCTTCACCGGTGCCGCCAAGACCACGCCGGGCAAGATCGAGACGGCGCACAACGGCACGCTGATGCTCGACGAGATCGGCGACCTGCCGCATTCGCTGCAGGCCAAGCTGCTGCGCTTCCTGCAGCAGCGCACGATCGAGCGCCTGGGCGCGCGCAACGAGATCCCGGTGGACGTGCGCGTGGTCTGCGCCACGCACCAGGACCTGAAGAGCCTGATCGCCGAGGGCCGGTTCCGCGAGGACTTGTACTACCGCCTGGCGGAGATCGTCATCAACATCCCGCCGCTGCGCGCGCGCACCGGCGACGCGGTGCTGCTGGCGCACGCCTTCCTGCGCCGCTTCGCGCAGGACCAGCGCCGCGGCTCGCTGGCCTTCTCCGAAGACGCGATCAAGGCCATCGAGCAGCATGCGTGGCCGGGCAACGTGCGCGAGCTGCTCAACGCGGTCAAGCGCGCGTCGATCATGGCCGAAGGTGATCGCCTGGGCTGCGACGACCTCGGCCTGCCCTCGCCGGCCTCGGCCGATGCAGCGGCCGCCGCCGGCGCATCCGACCTCGACCTGCGCACCATCCGCGAGGCCGCCGAGCGGCAGGCCATCGTCGCGGCGCTGGCGCGCAGCAACGGCAACATCGTGAAGGCCTCGGAGATCCTCGGCGTGAGCCGGCCGACGCTGTACGACCTGATGAAGCGGCTGTCGATCAAGCAGGCCTGACGAGGGCATTGCCCGCCGAGGCTCGAGCGCCGCAGTACCCACGAATACGAAGGAGGCACCCATGATCCGCGACCTCGCACGCGCCGGCGCGCTGTGCGCCCTGGCTCTCGCGCTGGCCGGCTGCGGCGGCAACGACGGCGCCGATCTTCTCGCCTCGGGCAAGTCACTGCTGGACAAGAAGGACGTCAAGGGCGCCATCATCCAGTTCAAGAGTGCGCTGCAGAAGGACGGCAAGCTGGCCGAGGCGCGCTTCCTGCTGGGCAAGGCGCTGCTCGAAAGCGGCGACCCGACGGCCGCGCTGGTGGAGCTGCGCAAGGCGCAGGAGCTGCAGGTGCCCGACGAGCAGGTGGTGCCCGAGATGGCGCGCGCGATGCTCGCGGTGGGCGACGAGCCGCGCCTGATCAGCCAGTACGCCGACCTGCAGCTGCGCGACCCCGCCGCGGCCGCCGACCTGAAGACCTCGCTGGCCACCGCCTACGGCGTGCAGCGCGACAACGAGAAGGCGCGCAGCGCCGTCGAGCAGGCGCTGCGCCTGAAGGCCGGCTATGCGCCGGCGATCATCGTGATGGCGCGCCTGCACGCGAGCGAAAACAACCTCGACGGCGCCATCGGCCTGCTGGACGACGTGCTGAAGGCCAACCCCGGCGACGAGCGCGCCGGCGTGCTGCGCGCCGACATGCTGCTGCAGGGCCGCAAGGACGCCGAGGGCGCGCTGGCCGGCTTCCGCCAGGTGCTGCAGACCAACCCGAAGTCGGTCGCGGCGCGCACCTCGGTGGCCAACCTGCTGCTGCAGCAGGGCAAGACCGACGGCGCCAAGGCCGAGTTCGAGGAGCTGAAGAAGGTCGCGCCGCGCCACCCGGAGACGATGTTCCTGGAGGCCCAGCTCGCCTTCGGCGACAAGGACTACAAGAAGACCCGCGAGGTCGCCGACCAGATCCTCAAGGCGATGCCCGACAGCCTGCGCGTGCTGGAGCTCGCCGGCGCGGCCGAGTTCCGGCTGAAGAACTACATCCAGGCCGAGGCCATGTTCGCGCGCGCGCTCAAGCTCGCACCCAAGCGCGCGCTGACGCGCCAGATGCTCGCGCAGACCTACCTGCGCACGGGCCAGCCCGAGAAGACGCTGGAGGCGCTGCAGCCCATGCTGGACAGCGGCAAACCCGACCCGACCACGCTCGCGCTGGCCGGCGAGGCCTACCTGCAGACCGGCGACGCCAAGCGCTCCGAGGAGACCTTCCAGCGCGCCGTGAAGGGCGCGCCGGACGATCCGCGCCTGCGCACCAACGCCGCGCTGGCGCAGATGGCCCGCGGCAACAACGCGCAGGCGGCGGGCGAGCTGGAACAGATCGCCGCCGGCGACAGCGGGCCGCGCGCCGACCTGGCGCTGATCAGCGCGCGGCTGCGCCAGGGCGACATCCCCGGCGCGCTGAAGGCCGTCGACACGCTCGAGAAGAAGATGCCCGACCAGGCGCTGCCGCTGCACCTGCGCGGCCGCGTGCTGACGCTGAAGAAGGACAACGCCGGCGCGGTGAAGAGCTACGAGGCCGCGCTCGCGAAGGACCCGACCTACTTCCCCGCGGTGGCCGCGCTGGCGGCGCTGGACCTGGGCGGCGGCAAGCCCGAGGACGCCCGCAAGCGCTTCGACGACTACCAGAAGGCCAACCCCAAGAGCTGGCAGGCCAAGCTCGCCAGCGCGGAGCTGGAGTCGCGCACCGGCGCACCGGCGGCCAACGTGGTGGCGCTGCTGCGCGAGGCGGTCAAGATCAACCCCTCGGAGGCGCGCCCGCACCTGGTGCTGATCAACCAGCTGCTGCAGATCCGCGACACCAAGGGCGCGCTGCAGGCGGCGCAGGAGGCCACTGCGGCGCTGCCCACCAACCTGGAGATGATGGACGCGCAGGGCCGCGCCGAGCTGGCCGCCGGCGACCACCAGCGCGCCATCAGCACGTTCAAGAAGCTCGCCGGCCTGCAGCCGCGCAACATGATGGTGGAAATGCGCCTGGCCGAGGCCTACGCCACCGCCAAGGACCGCGACGCCGCGATGCGCTCGCTGCGGCACGCCGTCGAGCTGGCGCCCGATTCGCCGGCGCCGCGCCGCTCGCTGGCGCTGATGCTGGCGCAGGACGGCAAGAACGCCGAGGCGCTGGCCATCGCCGCGGAGCTGCAGAAGCGCCTGCCGAAGGACCCGGCGGGCTGGACGGTCGAAGGCGAGATCGAATCGGCCCGGCAGGGCTGGGACGCGGCCATCACCGCCTACCGCAACGCCCTGCAGCGCGCCGCCACGCCCGAGAACAACCTGCGCCTGCATGCCGCGCTGCTGCGCGGCAACAAGGCCGCCGAGGCCGAGCGCCAGGCCGCCGAGTGGCAGAAGTCGCATCCGAAGGACGCCGCCTTCCTGTACTACCTGGGCGACCAGGCGCTGGCACAGAACGACCCCGCGCGCGCCGAGGCGCGCTACCGCGCGGTGCTGGAGATCCAGCCCGACAACGCGCTGGCGCTCAACAACGTCGCCTGGCTGATGGTCAAGCAGAACAAGCCCGGCGCGGTGGCGGTGGCCGAGAAGGCCGTCAAGCTGCTGCCGGGCCGCGCGCCGCTGCTGGACACGCTGGCCAGCGCGCTGGAGGCCGACAACCAGCTGCCCAAGGCCATCGAGACGCAGAAGCTGGCCGTGGCCGCGGCGCGCGAGGACGGCATGATGGCGCTGCGCCTGGCCAAGCTCTACATCAAGAGCGGCGACAAGGACCGCGCCCGCGCCGAACTCGACGCGCTGACGAAGCTCGGCGACAAGTTCCCCGGCCAGGCCGAAGTCACCGGCCTGCTGAAGACGCTCTGACGCCGCCGCGGCAGGCCAGCCTCGACAAGCCGATGCACCGGCGAACGCTGCTGAAGGCCGGCACCGCGCTCGCCGCGGCCGGCCCGCTGCTGCCGGCGGCGCTTGCCGCCGACCTGCCCTCGCTGGTGGCCGGCGCAAAACCCTCGGTGCTGCCGGTGGGCACCTGGAGCGCGACCGACAGCCCGCGCTTCGGCTTCCGCGGCACGGGTTTCGTGGTCGGCGACGGCACGCTGCTGGTGACCTGCTTCCACGTGCTGCCGCCCGGCGCCGACACCGACAACGGCCCGCGCATGGCCGCGCTGCTGCCGCGGCCCGGCGCGCCCGAAGCCACGGTGCGCATGGCGCGCGTGCTGGCCACCGACCGCTTCCGCGACCTCGCGCTGCTGCGCCTGGAAGGTGCGCCGCTGCCGGCGCTGGCGCTGGCCGAGCCGGCGAGCGCACGCGAAGGCCAGGCCGTGCTGCTGATGGGCTACCCGATCGGCGGCACGCTCGGCTTTGCCACCGTCTCGCACCGCGGCATCGTCGCGAGCATCACCTCGGCCGCGCTGCCGGCCACGCACGCCTCGCAGCTGGACCCGCGCGCCATCACGCAGCTGCGCAACGGCAACTTCGAGCTGCTGCAGCTGGACGTGACCGCCTACCCCGGCAACAGCGGCGGCCCGGTGATGGACGCCGACAGCGGCCGCGTCATCGGCGTGCTCGCCAAGGGGCTGGTGAAGGCTGGCCGCGAAAGTGCGCTGACAGACCCCACCGGCATCAGCTATGCGGTGCCGGTGCAGTTCGTGCACGAGCTGCTGAAGTCGCCGCGCTGAACGTGGCGCTCAGCGTGGCGCTCAGCGTGGCGCCGGAAATCAGACTTTGTAGTACGCGCGGTACCAGGCGACGAAGCGCGCCACGCCGGTGCGCACGTCGGTGGCCGGCGTGAAGCCGACCCAGTCGCGCAGCGCGTCCACGTCGGCATAGGTGGCAGGCACGTCGCCGTCCTGCAGCGGCAGCAGGTTCTTCTGCGCCTTCTTGCCCAGCGCGTCCTCGATGCAGCCGATGTAGTCCAGCAGCTGCACCGGGTCGTGGTTGCCGATGTTGAAGACGCGGAACGGGGCGTTGCTGGTGCCGGGGTCGGGCGTGTCGCTGACGTAGGCCAGGTTCGGCTCGGCGGCGCGGTCCATCACGCGGATCACGCCTTCGACGATGTCGTCGACGAAGGTGAAGTCGCGCTGCATCTTGCCGTGGTTGAACACGTCGATCGGCCGGCCTTCGAGGATGGCCTTCGTGAACAGGAACAGCGCCATGTCCGGCCGGCCCCAGGGCCCGTAGACGGTGAAGAAGCGCAGGCCCGTGGTGGGCAGGCCGAACAGATGGCTGTAGGTGTGCGCCATCAGCTCGTTGGCCTTCTTCGTGGCCGCGTACATGCTCACCGGGTGGTCGACGCTGTCGTGCTCGGAGAACGGCATCTTCGTGTTGCCGCCGTAGACGCTGGAACTCGACGCGTAGACCAGGTGCTGAACCTTCGAGTGGCGGCAGCCCTCGAGGATGTTCATGAAGCCGACGATGTTGCTGTCGATGTAGGCGTGCGGGTTCTGCAGCGAGTAGCGCACGCCGGCCTGCGCGGCCAGGTGGATCACGCGGTCGAAGCGCTCGTCGGCGAAGAGCTTCTCGATGCCGGCACGGTCGGCCACGTCCATCTTCACGAAGCGAAAGTTCGGATGCGGCGTCAGGCGCGCCAGGCGCGCCTCCTTCAGGCTGACCTCGTAGTAGTCGTTGAGGTTGTCCAGCCCCACGACGGTGTCGCCGCGCGCCAGCAGGCGCAGCGTGGTGGTCATGCCGATGAAACCGGCCGCACCGGTGAGCAGGATCTTCATGCGCTAGGGGCTTGTTCGGGACAGCCTTTCATTCTGTCATGCAGCCTGCGCGCGGCCGGCGTCAGAGTTCACGCCTACAGCACCTGAACGGCGGTCTCGAAGGGCAGGCGCGGGCCGCGCGGGTAGTTGCCGGCGGCGTCGCCGTAGCCGAGGTTGACCAGGAAGTTGGCCTTGAAGCGGCCGTCGGGGAAGAACTCGGCGTTGAGCTTGGCGGCGTCGAAGCCGCTCATCGGGCCGCAGTCCAGCCCCAGCGTGCGCGCGGCCATGATCAGGTAGGCGCCCTGCAGCGAGCTGTTGCGGAAGGCGGTGGCCTCGGCCAGCGCGGCATTGCCCTCGAACATCGGGCGTGCGTCGAAGGCCTTGAACTGCTCGGTCAGGTGCTCGAAGAAGCGGCTGTCCATCGCGACGATGGCGGTCACCGGCGCGGCCATGGTCTTGTCGGCGTTGCCCGGCGACAGGCAGGGCTTCAGGCGCTGCTTGGCGGCCTCGCCACGCACGAACACGTAGCGCGCGGGCTGGCAGTTCATCGAGGTCGGGCCCCACTTCAGCAGCTCGTACAGCTGCTGCAGCGTCTCGTCGCCCACCGGTTCGGGGCGGAAGCGGTTGAAGGTGCGGGCAGCGCTGAAGAGCTGGGCCTGGGCGGCGTTGTCGAGAGCAGGCATGGGGCTGGGCGTTCGTGGGATGGTTGACGCCGCGATTGTGCCGGCCCGCCTTCAACGGCGCTCGAAGCGGTAGACGATCTCGTGCGCCATCACCTGGCCCGGCCGCAGGATGCAGCTCGGCTGCGGCCAGCCGGGGCGGTTGGGGCTGTCGGGGAAGTACTGCGGCTCCAGCGCCAGCGCCGCGCAGCGCGGCAACAGCCGGCCGTCGCGGCCCGGCGTGCCGGCCAGGTGCTCGCCGGCGTAGAACTGCAGCCCCGGTAGCGTGGTGGAAAGCACCATCGCCACGCGGCCGTCGGACGAGATCAGCTCGGCCGCCGGCGCCCGCGCGCCGGCGCAGGAGGCCGCCAGGCGCCAGCAGTGGTCGTAGGGCTCGCCGGCCGGGCCAAGCGGCGAGCGCGGCGCGCGGAAGTCGAAGCGCGTGCCGGCCACCGGCATCAGCTCGCCAGTGGGGATGCAGGCGCCGTCCACCGGCAGCACCTCGGCCGCGGCGATGCGCAGCCGGTGGCCGCTCACGTCGCCCATGCCCTCACGGTCACCATCGAGATTGAAGTACGCATGGCTCGTCGGGTTCACCGGGCAGGGTGCCGTGCAGCTCGCGCGCCAGGCCATGCGCAGCTCGCCGGGCGCCGGCAGCGTGACATCCAGTTCGAGCGTCAGCTCGCCGGGAAAGCCCTGGTCGCCGTCGGGCGAGACGAGCCGCAGCCGCAGCGCGTTGCGCGCCACGTCCAGCAGCTCGAAGCGGCGACGGTGGAAGCCGTCGGGCCCGCCGTGCAGCTGGTTCGCGCCCTCGTTGGCCACGACGCGCGACTCGCGGCCATCGATCGTGAAGCGCGAGCCGGCGATGCGGTTCGCGTAGCGGCCGACGAAGCTGCCGACGAAGCCGCCGGCCGTCACGTGGTCCTCGGGCCGCGGCCGGCCCGGCATCAGCTCGCGCTCGCCAAGGCCTGGCAGCGCGAGCCGGCACGACAGCCAGGTCGCGCCCAGGTCCGTGAAGGCGACACGGAGCCCGGCGCCGTCGTCCAGCTCGAACGTCCGCGGCGGCATGCCGGACTCAGCCGCCACAGCCGGGGGCGAACGCGAAGCGGATCGTGCGGTACTCGGCCAGCGTGCGTGCCGGCGCGCGGGTGCCGCGTGGCAGCTTCAGGCCGTTGACCGACATCCAGTAGGCCAGCGAGGCGTCGCGCCACCACAGCGACTCCTCGAACTGCTGCGCCAGGTGCTGCGCCACCTCGGCATGGCGGCGCGCATCGACCTGGCGCTTCACGCGCTGCCAGTCGGCCTTCAGCATTGCGGCCGCAGCCACGCCGCGGTCGTAGCGCGCCACCAGCTCCTGCCACAGCGTGCGGCCCGAGCGCATGCGGTGCTGCCAGGGCAGGTGGTGGAACCACAGCAGCAACTCGTCGGGCGTGCTGGCCGGCGCGCCCCAGGCCGCCGCCAGCGGCGCGGCGTATTGGCTCACCGCATCGCTGCCCGTGGCGCTTCGGTCGAAGCCGATGCCCTGCGCGTCGGCGCGGTGGTAGTAGGTCGGGTTCCACTCGGGCCGCTTCAGCTCGCCCACCCACGGGCCCGGGCCGTGGTGATGGCCGGTGTCCATCAGGTGGTGCAGGCCCAGCGGCGTCATGTAGTCGACCACCGCCTCGCGCGAGGCCATCATCATCGGCACGAGCGTGCGCGCCAGCGCCGGCGCGCGGCCGAAGGTCAGCGCCACCCATTCGGCGGCGATCTCGCGCGAGGAGGCCATCGGATCCCAGGCCATGCGGCCGAAGACGTACCAGTTGGCCTGGTCGAAGTGCGAGCCGCACCAGTTGCGGTCGCAGCCCACGTTGCCCACGCCGGCCATCGCGCCCGGGCCGCAGCTCTTCAGCGACGAGGCTACGGTGTCCGTGCCCTTCGGGCGCCAGGTCTGTGCGCGCAGCGCCTCCTCGTACATCGGGCCGAGGTAGGCCAGGTGCGTGGAGAAGCCCAGGTATTCCTTCGTGAGCTGGAACTCCATCGCCAGCGGCGTCTTCGCCATCGCGCCGAACAGCGGGTGGAAGGGCTCGCGCGGCTGGAAGTCGATCGGGCCGTTCTTCACCTGCACGATCACGTTCGCCGCGAAGATCCCGTCCAGCGGCATGAACTCGTCGAAGGCCTGCATCGCGCGGTCGCGCGGGTTCTCGGCGGCGTAGACGAAGGCGCGCCAGAACAGCGTGCCGCCGAAGGGCGCGAGCGCCGCGGCCAGCGTGTTGGCGCCTTCGGCATGCGTGCGGCCATAGTCCTGCGGGCCGGGCTGGCCCTCGGAGTTGGCCTTCACGAGGAAGCCGCCGAAGTCCGGGATCAGCGCGTAGATCTCCTCGGCCTTCTTCGCCCACCACTGGCGCACGGCCTCGTCCAGCGGGTCGGCCGTGGGCAGGCCGCCGAGTTCACGCGGCGACGAGAAGCGCACCGAGAGGTAGGTCCTGATGCCCCATTCGCGGAACACCGCCGCCAGCGCCGCCACCTTGTGCAGCCACGGCGCCGAGAGGATCTCCGGCTTCGCGTTGACGTTGTTCAGCACGATGCCGTTGAGGCCGATCGACGCGTTGGCGCGTGCGTGGTCGACGTAGCGCGCATCGACGATGGCCGGCAGCTTCCACCAGTCCCAGATCGACGCGCCGGCGTAACCGCGCTCCACCGTACGGTCGAGGTTGTCCCAATGGTTCAGGATGCGGTGCGCCAGCGCCGGCGCGGAGCGTTGATCCAGCGCCGCCGGGTCGGCGCCCTGCTGCAGCGCGCGCAGCAGCGCGAAGGCGCCGTACAGCAGGCCGCGCTCGGTGTGGGCGGCGATCACCAGCACCCGCTTTCGATCGATGCGCAGGCTGCGGATCGCGTAGCCCTCATCACCCAGACCGCCCAGCCCGTCCAGCGGCAGGCCGAGTTTGGCCAGCCCGCGGAAGCTCTTCGGCGTGGCCAGCAGCAGCGAGCCTTCGGCGAGTTCGCGCGTGCGCGCCGGCACGCGGCCGCCGGCCATCGCGCCGATGCCGCGCTCCAATTCGCCCAGCGCCGAAGCCAGCAGCGCCGAAGGCCGCGCCGGCGCGATCAGCGCGCGCAGCGCGCGCCGCAGCCGCTCCCGCTCGGGCCTCGGCAACTCGCGGTAGCGGAGCCAGAGTTCGTAGCCGTCCTCGTCGGGCGGCAGGGCGGCGGTCGGGTCGGCGGCGGTTCGGGGCATGGAAATCGTCAGCGCTGTCATTTTCTAGGGGTTTTGCGAATGGTAGCGCTACCTTTCTTCATCCTATGCTCCTGGGAATCCCTGCCCCGACCCACTTTCCAGCCTGCCCGTGAGCGAAAAGAACGCCCCCCACGCCCCTTACCGGGACCCCGATCTGCCCATCGCCACGCGCGTGGCCGACCTGCTGCAGCGCATGAACCTGCCCGAGAAGATCGCCCAGATCGTGACCGTGTGGGACGGCAAGGGCGCGCTGCTGGACGAGGCGCGCCGGCCCGTGCGCGACAAGCTCTGCGCCGCGTTCCCGCACGGCATCGGCCAGGTCGCGCGCCCGGCGGATTCGAAAGGCGAAGGCATCAACAGCGCGGTGAACGGCCGCGGCGTGCGGGCCACCGTCGAGCTGGTGAACGCCTACCAGCGCCATGCGCGCGAGGACACGCGGCTGGGCATCCCGGTGCTGTTCCACGAGGAAGGCCTGCACGGCTATGCCGCGCCGGGCGCGACGAGCTTCCCGCAGGCGCTGGCGCAGGCCGCGTCCTGGGACCGCGAGCTGGTGCACGACACGAACGCCGTCACCGCGCGCGAGATGCGCGCCCGCGGCGTGCACCTGGCGCTGACGCCGGTGCTCGACATCGCGCGCGACCCGCGCTGGGGCCGCATCGAGGAGACCTTCGGCGAATGCCCCTGCCTCGTCGGCGAACTCGGCGTGGCCGCGGTGCGCGGGCTGCAGGGCAGCGGCGAGACGCTGGGGCCGGGCAAGGTCTACGCGACGCTCAAGCACCTGGCCGGGCATGGCGAACCCGAAGGCGGCATCAACGTCGGCCCGGCGCCGATCGCCGAGCGCGAGCTGCGCGAGGTCTTCCTGCCGCCGTTCCGCCAGGCCGTCACGCAGGCCGGCGCACGCGTGGTGATGGCCTCGTACAGCGAGGTCGATGGCGTCCCCTCGCACGCCAACCCCTGGCTGCTGAACGAGGTGCTGCGCGGCGAGTGGGGCTTCGAAGGCGCGGTGGTCGGCGACTACTTCGCGGTGGACCAGCTGCACGAGCTGCACCACGTGGCCGACGGGCTGGAGCGCGCGGCCATCCTCGCGCTGCAGAGCGGCGTCGACAGCGACCTGCCGAACGGCCGCTCCTACGCGCTGCTGCAGGCCGCCGTGGAAGGCGGGCGCGTGCCGCTGGCGCTGGTGGACCGCGCCGTGGCGCGATTGCTGGACCTGAAGTTCCGCGCCGGCCTCTTCGACGACGCCCCGGCCGATGCCGATGCGGCCGAGGCGATCACGAACAACGCCGAGGCGCGCGCGCTCGCGCTGCGCGCGGCCGAGCGCTGCATCGTGCTGCTGTCGAATGACGGCACGCTGCCGCTGCGCCTCGAGTCGAAGTCCGGGCGCAAGCCAGTGCTCGCGCTGATCGGGCCGAACGCCACCGTCGCACGCCTGGGTTCGTACAGCGGCGAGCCGCCGCAGGCGGTGAGCCTGCTCGAAGGCCTGCGCGCGCGGCTGGGCGACAGCGTGGACCTGCGGCACGCCGAGGGCGTGCGCCTGACCGAAGGCGATGACTGGTGGGCCGACGAGGTGGTGCTGACGCCGCGCGAGGCGAACGCGCCGCGCATCGCCGAAGCCGTTGCGCTCGCGCAGCAGGCCGACGTGGTCGTGCTCGCAATCGGCGACGACGAGCGCACCGCGCGCGAGGCCTGGGCCGCGCACCACCTGGGCGACCGCGCCGCGCTCGGCCTGCCCGGCCAGCAGCAGGAACTCTTCGACGCGCTGCACGCCACCGGCAAGCCGGTGGTGGTGGTGCTGATCCACGGCCGGCCGGTGTCCTCGGCCACGCTGAAGGCCCAGGCCGCGGCCATCGTCTCGGCCGGCTTCCTCGGCGAGCAGGGCGGGCACGCGATGACGCGTGTGCTGGTGGGCGACGTGAACCCGGGCGGCAAGCTGCCGCTGTCGATCGCGCAGCACGTGGGCACGCTGCCGGTCTTCTACAACCACAAGCCCTCGGCGCGCCGCGGCTACCTCTTCGACGAGGTGCAGCCGCTGTGGCCCTTCGGCTTCGGCCTGAGCTACACGACCTTCGAGATCGGCGCGCCGCGCCTGTCGGCGCCGCAGATGGCGCGCGACGGCGCGGTCGAGGTGGAGGTCGACGTGCGCAACACCGGCGCCGTGAGCGGCGACGAGGTCGTGCAGCTGTATGTGCGCGACCTGGTGGCCACCGTCACGCAGCCGGTGCTGCAGCTGAAGGACTTCCAGCGCGTCACCCTCGCGCCCGGCGAACAGCGCACGCTGCGCTTCACGCTGAAGGCATCGGCGCTGGCGATGTGGGACCGGCACATGAAGCAGGTGGTGGAGCCCGGCGAGTTCGACGTGTTCGCAGGCCCCGATTCGCGCCGGCTGCAGGCCGCGCGCCTCAAAGTGACCCCGTAACGCCATGACGACGATGACCCGCCGCACCGCCATGGCTGCCAGCGCAGCCGCCCTCGCCGCCTGCGCATCGCCGGGCACCGGCGGCAGCGAATCGCTCGACGCCATCGCGCGCCGCCGCGGCCTGCGCTTCGGCAGCGCGGTGGGCCTGCTGCGCGCCAACGACACGCAGCGCTTCGGCTTCGACGAGCCGGCCTACCGCGAACTCGTCGCGCGCGAGTGCGGCCTGTTCGTGCCGGAGAACGAGCTGAAATGGCAGGCGCTGCGCCCCGCCCCCGGCCGCTTCGACTTCGCGGCCGCCGACCGCCTGATGAGCTGGGCCGAAGGCGCCGGCCTGGGCGCGCGCGGCCACACGCTGCTGTGGCATGCGCCGAAGTGGTTGCCGGAGTGGGTCAACCGCCACGATTTCGGCGCGACGCCGGTGCGCGAGGCCGAGCGGCTGCTGGCCGAGCACATCGCCACCGTCTGCCGGCGCTACGGGCGGCGCATCCCGAGCTGGGACGTGGTCAACGAATCGATCGAGCCGGAGACCGGCGCGCTGCGCGACAACGCCTTCACGCCGCACCTGGGCAACGAGGGGCAGGTCGAGCTGTGTTTCCGCCTCGCGCGTGAACACGCGCCGCATGCGGAGCTGGTCTACAACGACTTCATGGGCTGGGGCCGCGGCAGCGCGAAGCACCGCGCCGCGGTGCTGAAGCTGCTGGCGCATCTGAAGTCGCGCGGCGCGCCGGTGCAGGCGCTGGGCCTGCAAAGCCACCTGGGCACCGGCGAAGACGGCCGCTGGCCCGCCGTCGGCAGTGCCGACGAGCGCGAGTGGCGACAATTCCTCGACGAGGTGGGCGCGATGGGGCTGGACATCCTCATCACCGAGCTCGACGTCAACGACCGCTACTTCGCCGCCGACCCCGCTGCGCGCGACGCGCAGGCCGCCGCGATGATGCGCCAGTACCTGGACGTGACGCTCTCGCACCCGCGCGTGCGCACCGTGATGTCCTGGGGCCTGGCCGACCACCTGAGCTGGATGCTCACCTGGTGGCCGCGTGCCGACGGCCTGCCCAAGCGCCCCTGCCCCTACGACGCGGCGCTGAAGCCCAAGCCGATGCGCGAGGCCATCGCCGCGGCGCTGCGCGCGGCGCCGGCGCGAAGCTGAATGGCACGCCTCGAACTGCGGGCGCTGAACAAGCGCTTCGACGGCGGCGCCGTGGTGCTGCCGGGCGTGGACCTGGACATCGCGCATGGCGAGTTCGTCGCGCTCGTCGGCCCCTCGGGCTGCGGCAAGAGCACGCTCTTGCGGCTGGTGGCCGGGCTGGAGGAGGCCAGCGGCGGCGAGATCCTGATCGGCGGCCGGCGCGTCAACGAGGTGCCCGCGGCCGACCGCGGCGTGGCGATGGTGTTCCAGAACTACGCCCTGTACCCGCACATGAGCGTGCGCCAGAACCTCTCGTTCGGCCTGGAGAACCTGCGCCTGCCGAGCGAGCTGATCGAGCGCCGCGTGGCCGAGGCCGCGCGGCTGCTGCAGCTGGACGAGCTGCTCGCGCGCCGGCCCTCGCAGCTCTCGGGCGGGCAGCGCCAGCGCGTGGCCATCGGCCGCGCGATCACGCGCGAGCCCGAGGTCTTCCTCTTCGACGAGCCGCTGTCCAACCTCGATGCCGAGCTGCGCGTGGCGATGCGCGTGGAACTCTCGCGCCTGCACCAGCGCCTGGCCGCGACCATGCTCTACGTGACGCACGACCAGGTCGAGGCGATGACGATGGCCGACCGCATCGTCGTGCTGCGCGCCGGGCGGATCGAGCAGGTGGGCGCGCCGCTGCAGCTCTACAACGAGCCGGCCAACCGCTTCGTCGCCGGCTTCATCGGCTCGCCGCGCATGAACTTCCTCGAAGGGCGCGTGGCGGCGGTGGATGAAGGCGGATGGCAGTTCGAGGCCACGGGCGTACCGCCGCTGAAGCTGGCGCGCGAGGCGGGCTTCGCGCCCGCGCCGGGCCAGGCGCTGACGCTGGGCGTGCGGCCGCCGGACTGGGAGCTGGCCGCCACGCAGGCCGGCGACACGCTGCCCGCCGAGGTGCAGGTGGTGGAGGAGCATGGCGCCGGCTGCGTGCTGCATGCGCGCACGCCCGGCGGCGAGATGCTCGCGGTGCAGCGCGAGGGCCAGCGCGGCGCTGTGCGCGGCGAGGCGCTGCAGCTGCGACCGCGGCGCTGGCACCTGTTCGACGCGCAGGGCCGGCGGCTCGCGTCGGCAAGCCCGGGGCCGGGCTGAGGCCATGCCGGCCCCGCTGCGCTTCGCCGCCGTCGGCCTGGACCACGGCCACATCCTCGAGCACATCCGCGGCCTGGAGCGCGCCGGCGTCGCCTTCGCAGGCTATTGCCCGAACAGCACGGTGCCGGCACTGGTGCAGAAGGTGGCCGAGGGCTGGCCGGGCGTGCCGCAGCGCCGGCGCGACGAGTTGCTGGCCGACCCGGGCATTCACATCGTCTGCTGCGCTGGCGTGCCGGCCCAGCGCGCCGGCCTCGCGCTGCAGGCGATGCGCGCCGGCAAGGACGTGATCGTCGACAAGCCCGGCGTCACGAGCTTCGAGCACTTGCAGGCGCTGCAGGCCGTGGTGGCCGAGACCGGGCGCATCTGGTCGGTCTGCTTCAGCGAGCGCCTGTGCGTGCCGGCCGCCGTGGCTGCGGGCCGGCTGGTGGCCGAAGGTGCGATCGGCTCCGTGTTGCAGACGATCGGCCTGGGCCCGCACCGCAAGGGGCGCGGGCGGCCGGACTGGTTCTGGAACCCGGAGGAAGCGGGCGGCATCCTGGTCGACATCGCCTCGCACCAGATCGACCAGTTCCTCTTCTTCACCGGTGCCGAGGCGGCCGAGGTCGAGGCCAGCGCGGTGGGCAACCTGGGCACGCCCGAACACCCGGCCTTCCAGGACTTCGGCGAAGTGCTGCTGCACGCGCCGCAGGGCCGCGGCTACATCCGCGTGGACTGGTTCACGCCCGACGGCCTGCCCACCTGGGGCGACGGCCGGCTGACGATCCTCGGCACCGAGGGTTACATCGAGCTGCGCAAGTACATCGACATCGCCGGCCGCCCGGGCGGCAACCACCTGTTCCTCTCGAACCACGAGGGCACGCGGCACCTCGACTGCAGCAGCGAGCCGCTGCCCTACTTCGAGCGCTTCGTCGCCGACGTGCGCGCGCGCAGCGAGACGGCAATGGCGCAGCGCCACGTGTTCGAGGTGTGCCGGCTGGCGCTGCAGGCGCAGGCGCAGGCGCGATGGCTGCAACGATGAGCGGCAGGCCGCTGCGCGTGGCCGTCGTCGGTGCCGGCATCGCGGCGCGGCATGTCGAGGCCTTCCGCCGGCGGCCGGCCTTGTTCGAGGTGCCGATGATCTGCTCGCTCGATGCCGAGCGCGGCCGGGCGCTGTGCCTGGAACAAGGCGTGCCCGTCTACACCCAGGACATCGACGCGGTGCTGGCGAACGGCGCGATCGACGTGGTCGACATCTGCACGCCGCCCGGCTCGCACTTCGACTTGTGCAGGCGCGCGCTCGACGCCGGCAAGCACGTGATCTGCGAGAAGCCGCTCTTCGGCTCGCTGGCCGAGCTGGATCGGATCGCGGCGCGCCTGGCCGGCAGTGCGCTGCGGCTGATGCCGATCTTCCAGTACCGCTTCGGCGCCGGCCTGGCCAGGCTGCGCCGGCTGCAGCAGCTGGGCCTGACCGGCGAGCCGCTGCTCGCGACGGTGGAGACGCACTGGTGGCGCGGCCCGGCCTACTACGAGGTGCCCTGGCGCGGGCGCTGGGCCACCGAGCTGGGCGGCGCGCTGCTGGGCCACGCGATCCACGCGCACGACCTGCTGGGCTGCGTGATGGGCGAGGCCGAACAGCTCTTCGCCTTCGGCGCGACGCTGGCCAACCCGATCGAGGTCGAGGACACGATGGCGCTGGCGCTGCGCATGAAGAGCGGCGCGCTCGCCAGCCTCTCGCTGACGCTGGGCTCGCGCGAGGAGATCTCGCGCCTGCGTTTCTGCTTCAGCCGGCTCACGGCCGAGAGTTCGCTCGCGCCCTACGCGCCCGGCTCGGACCCCTGGCGCTTCGTCACCGGCGACGCGGCGCATCAGCGCGAGGTCGATGCCGCGCTGGCGGCAGTGTCTCCACATGACGAAGGTTATGTGCGCCAGTTCGAGCTGTTCCACGCGGCCCTGGCCGAGGGCGGCGAATTGCCGGTGACGCTGGCCGATGCGCGCCGCTCACTGGAACTCGTGACCGCGGCCTACCACTCGCAGCGCACCGGGCAGGCGGTTCGGCTGCCGATCGGCCCTGAGCATCCGCTGTACACCTCGTGGATGCCGTGACGCGGCGGATTCAAGGCGCGCGCGGCGACTCCGGCGGGCCGAGGTAGCTCGGCCGCAAGCCGCCGGCATCGACCACCACGCGCTGCAGCACCACGCCGGCATCCAGCGCCCAGAAGCGCAGCGTGTGGGCGCCAGGCCTGGCCAGCGCGTGCGTCGTCGTGTGCACCGCGACGCCGTCGGAGACCTGGCGCGCCCAGGTCGCCTCGGACTGGTCGGCGTGCAGGTTGACGATCTGCGGCGGCTCGTCGTCGAAGGCCACGGCATAACGCAGGCCACTGCCGCCGCTGAAGTTCAGCGTCGGCGCGAGCACGGCCTGCAGCCTCACGGTGCCGGCTTCGAAGACAAACACGCGGAAGTCCAGGCGCGGGCTGGACGCGGGCGGCTGCGGCGCGGCGTCGGCCGGCAGCACCGTCAGGCCGGAGCGCGTGCGGCCCAGGCCCGGCACCTCGAGCCATTCGCGGCCCGCCGGCGCGTGGCGCGCCGCGGCATGCGCGGCCTCGATCGCGATCACGCCGGCGGTCTCGACGAAGGCGCCCGGCTCGGGCTTCGAGGCCGGCTTGAACACCGGCACCGCGATCGAAACCTGCGTGCCGTCGGCGCCGCGCAGGCGCAGTTCGGCCGTGTGGCGGCCGGTGGGCACGGCAGGCCAGTCGGCGTTCACCTGCAGGCGCGCCTCGCCTTCGACCACGCCTTCGCGGCGGTCCACGCGCAGCCAGGGCGCGCTGGTCTCGACGCTGAAGCCGAGCGGGCTGTCGCCGCGGTTGTAGACCTCGAGCCAGCGGCCCTGCGGGCGCTGCGGCTGCAGCGGCGGCAGCGCGACGCGCGCGCCGTCGGTCGCACCGGCCTCGCTGCCTTCGACCATCACGCCCAGGTGCGCACCGGCGAGCGGCTCGAGGGTGCGAAGCTCGGGCATCACGTTCGCGCGCGGCGCCTGCCAGCTGGTGTAGCCGATGTGGGCCTGCGACATCATGTGCTGCCACTTGCCGCCGGCGATGTCCTGCTCGTAGCGGCGCGCGAGCTCGGCGTCGCGCTCGAAGAGGGCGCGCGAGCGCTCGGCCAGCCCGTTCGTGCTGCGCCGGCCCTGGCGCGCGTGAAGCCGGTTCCGAGCGACGGTGACGTACAGCTCGTTGAGGTTGGCGCAGGCCAGCACCGGGTACAGCACGAGCTGGTAGAAGGCGTCGCGCGATGCGGCCGGCAGCGCGGCGTTCACGCGCTCCGCGCGTTCGGCGAGTGAACGCCACTCGGCCAGCACCCGCTCGGCCTCGTCGTCGTTGACGAGGCTGAAGGTCTCGGGCGACAGCTGCTCGGGCTTGCGGCGGCCGTTGAAGCGGGCGTAGGTCTCGACGAGGTCCGCGATCTCCGCCGCCTGCGCCGGCCCGAACTCGCGCGTGGCCCATTCACGCAGGTACTCGGGCAGCCGCGCCGCCGGCCAGGCCGCGGGGTTCCAGGCGTAGCGCAGGAAGAACTCGGTGGGCACTTCCATCGGCTTGATGTCGCCGACGTTGGCGATCCACATCTTCGTGGCGCCCAGCTGCCAGGCCAGGTGCATCTGCTCCCAGACCTTGGGCAGCGGCGTGACGTTGAGCCACTTGTAGGAGCGCGGCCCGCCGACGTAGTCGAAGTGGTAGTACACGCCGGCGCCGCCGGGCCGCGCGCGCTCGGCCGGGCGCGGCAGGCGGCGGATGTTGCCCCAGTTGTCGTCGCTCCACAGCATCAGCACGTCGTCGGGCACGCGCAGGCCCTGCTCGACGTAGTCCTGCACCTCCTTGTAGATCGCCCAGACCTGCGGCGTCTGCTCGCTCGGTCGGCCGGTGACCCGCGCCAGGATCGTGCGCTGGTCGGCGACGATGCGCTCCAGCAGCGCCACGTCGCCATGGCCTTCCATCGCCTCGTCGCCGTCGCCGCGCATGCCTAAAGTGACCAGCGTCTCGTAGCGCTTCGCACGCTCGGCGCCGCCGGCCCAGAACTCGCGCAGCGCAGCGCCGTTGCGCAGGTAGTTCCAGGGTCCCTTGGGTGCGCCGCGGTGCCACTCGCGGTGCGCGCGCAGCATGGGCTCGTGGTGCGAAGTGCCCATCACGATGCCCCAGGCGTCGGCCGTGGGGCCGTTCAGCGGGTCGTCGTCATAGAAGGCGGCGTCCCACATCGCCGGCCACAGCGTGTTGGCGCGCAGCCGCAGCAGCAGCTCGAACACGCGCTCGTAGAAGCCGTGCGTGTAGCCGCCATGGAAGCGGCGCACCCAGCCGGTGAGCGCCGGCGCCTCGTCGTTGATGAAGATGCCGCGCCAGCGAACAACCGGCGCGTCGTGCATCAGCAAGGGCAGCGGCACGCGCAGCGTCTGGCGGCGCGGCACCGGCACGTCGGCCCACCAGTGCCAGGGCGAGACGCCGATCGCCTCGCTCAGCGTGTACAGGCCGAAGACCGTGCCGCGGCGGTCGCTGCCGGCGATCACCAGCGCGCGGGCCACGCCGGGCATCGGGCGCTCGACGGTCTGCAGCAGGAAGCCTTCCCAGCGGCCGCGGATGGCCGCGGCGTCGATGCGGCCCTCGGCCGCGAGGCGATCGATCAGCGGGCTCGTGCCCAGCGTGCCGGCGAGCACGACATCGGTGAGGTCGCCCGCGCCGCGCGTGGCCGCCGGCTCGGCGCCGCTGACGCGACGGATGTCCTGCCGCAGGTCACCCGCGGCGCGGCGCACCGCGAAGCTCTCCTCGTCGGCCACCAGCACCGGCGCGGCGCGCCCGGCTTCGGCCAGCACGAAGGCCGGCCGCGCATCAGGCTCGAAGCGCAGCCCCGGCACATCGCCCAGCGCCCAGGTGGCCTGGCTCACCACCGCCATCACCCACGCCATCAAGCACGCCACGGGCCCCCGCCGCAGCACCGCGCCCGCGTTCACGCGAGGCGGCGCCGCCGCGGGCCGGCGGCGTCAGAACTTCGCACGCACACCGAGGAAGTAGCTGCGGCCGGGCTGGTAGTAGTCGTAGGCCGCGTTGCTGAACTGGAAGTAGCGGCGGATCTTCGAATCCGTCATGTTCCAGACGTCCAGGCTCAGCGAGACGCCCGGCTTCCAGCCCACCCAGTCGCCGATCTCCAGCCGCGTCGACAGGTCGGTCTGGTGGAAGTTGTCGGAGTACAGCTGCGCCGCACCGACGTTCAGGCCGTTCTGCGGCGACACCGTCAGCTGCGAGCCGCGCGTGTAGGTGTGCGTGACGCGCACGCTGCCGCGGTCGGTCTCGTAGTAGCCGGTGAAGTTGGCCGTCCACGGCGCCACGCCGGTGGCGATGAAGCCGCTCGGGCCGCCACGCTGCAGGACGCGCGTGTAGTTCGTCGTGAAGCCCAGGCCGTTGAAGGGCAGCAGCGCGTCGAGCGGCTGCGACCAGGTCAGCTCCAGGCCCTTGATCTTCAGCAGGTCCGAGGTGTTCTGCTGCTGGCTCAGCACCACGGTCGTGCTGTTCGGGCCGCCGCGGTTGTCCAGGGCCTGCTGCTGCTGCAGCGTCAGCGTGGCGTAGGTGGTGCCGTACTGCGCCAGCGACGAGAAGGGCACCGTCGTGTTGACGATCGCGGTGAAGTTCTTGATGCTCTTGTTGAAGTAGGCCGCGGCCAGGTAGCCGGTCTTGCCGGTGTACCACTCCAGGCCCAGGTCGATGTTGGTCGAGAGGTAGGGCTTCAGGTCCGGGTTGGTCAGGTTGCCGGCGGAGGCGGCCGGGTCGGTGAACGACAGCGACAGCACGCGCATCTGCGTCGGGTCGGCGCGCGTCATCGACTTGGACATGCTGGCGCGGAAGATCAGGTCGTTGGCCAGGTTGTAGGCCGCCGACGCGCTGGGCAGCGTGTCCTTGTAGCTGCTGTTCTGGCGGCCCTCGGCCAGCGTGGCGCCGGCGCCCGAGAGCGTGCCGATGGTCTGGTCGGTGTGCACCTGGCGCACGCCGGCGTTGTAGCGCAGCGTGTTGCCCATGAGCTTGGTGTTGCCGTCGACCAGCGCGTAGACGGCGGTGATCTTCTCCTGGAAGTAGCCCGGCGTCGTGCCGGCATTGGTGCCGGCCGAGGTCTCGGTGTTGTTGTTGCCGATGGCCGCGTAGCCGGTGGCCTCGGAGAAGCGCTTCCAGTCCAGCGTCACGTAGCCCAGCGGGTCGCGCACCATGTAGCCGGGCAGCGCCGCGGTGTTCACGGCGTTGCGCGCCTGCGTGGCCCAGGCGCCGTTGTCCTGGTAGGAGCGGATGCGCCGCGCGATGTCGTCGATCGAGCCGCCGACCTTCACCGTCAGCGACGGGTTCGCCGACCAGCTCAGGTTGAAGCGCGAGCCGGTGGTGGTGGCGCGCCGCGTCTCGTTGAAGGCGATCAGGTTGTTGCCCGGGTACCAGCCGAAGTTGGTCGGGTTGTTCAGGTCCAGCGACGAGGTGTACGTGGGCACCGTGGCCGTGTTGACGTAGCTGATCGTCGACGGCGTGTTGTTGTTGGTCGTCGCCAGCACGGTGGGCGAGTTGCGGTGGAACTGGCTCTGCGTCTGGTTGGCGTTGAGGTCGAAGGTCCAGTCGTCGTTGATCTGCCAGACCAGGCCCGGGTTGACGGACCAGAAGTCGGTGCGCTCGTCCCAGGGCCGGTACTCGAGGAAGCCCTGGGCATTGGCGAAGGTCGCCTTCTCGACCACGCAGCCGGTGGTGCAGTCGCTGCGGTCGAAGCTCATCCCCATCGGGATCAGCGCGTTGTTGCGCACCGCGATGTTGATGTCGGTGCGCAGCATGTGGTTGCGCTTCTGGCCGCCGACCACGTCGACATAGGTGCGCAGGTTGGCATTGGGGCGCCACTCCAGGCCGAGCACGGCGTTCAGGCGGTCGCGGTCGCCCACCAGGTCCACCGGCCGCGGCAGGCGGGCCACGAGGCCGTTGTCGATCTGCTGGATCGAGGCACCCGGGTTCAACCGCAGCAGCAGGTCCTGGTCGATCGCCTGCCCGGCGGTCAATGTCACGCTGCTGCCGTTGACGCTGTAGGTGCCGGCCGCAGCGGCCGGCACCCGCAGCGGAATGCTGTAGTTGCCGCCGGCCGTGCTGTTCGGCGTGGCGGCCGTGCTCTGCACCACGGTGGGCGTGTTGGGGAACGCCGGGTCGGTGCCGCTGCGCATGTTGGCGTTGGTGTAGCCCACGCTCTCGAAGCCCTTCACATGCACCGGGTTGTGCGCCCAGGACAGGCCCACGAGGAAGCCGAAGCGGTCGTCGATGGTGTTGCTGAACATCGCCGCGCCGCGTGTGCCGGTCTTGTCGGCGGTCTGGTTCTTCGTGCCCTGGAAGCTGAAGAAGCCGCGGCGGCCCTTCTTGTCGAAGGGGCGCGCCAGGCGCATGTCCACCGTGCCGGCGATGCCGCCTTCCACCATGCCCGCATCCGGGCTCTTGGCCACCGAGATCTCGGAGAACAGGTCGCCGGGCAGGAAGTCGAGATCGACCTCGCGGTTGGCCTGGCCGAAGTTGTTGACGCCGGTGGAGGCCGAGGCGATGGGCGCGCCGTTGAGCAGCACGCGCGTGAAGCTGGAGCCCAGGCCGCGGATCTGGATGTTCAGGCCTTCGCCCGTCACCTCGCGCTGGATCTGCACGCCCGGGATGCGGCCGATCGACTCGGCCACGTTGTTGTCCGGGAACTTGCCCATGTCCTCGGCGTGAATCGAGTCCGTCAGGCCCAACGCCTCGCGCTTGGCCTTGGCCGCGCTGTTCAGCGAGGCGCGGATGCCGGTGACGGTGATCGTGGTGACATCGCCGGCGGCCGGGGCCGCCGCCTGCTGCGCATAGGCCTGCGCGATGAAACCAGCCAGCGCCGTGAGCGCGAAGGCGGCATGGCGGCTCGCGCGGCGGCGCGGGACGGTCGTCTGGAAGCTCGTCTCCATGGTTTGTCTCCTTGTGGCTCTGGGGCTCTGGGCCCTCGTGTCGGACTTGTCGGACGTCTCGGGAAACCGGTGCAAGCGCTCTGCGCTCAATTTGGTAGCGCAACCATTTCAGTGTAGGTTTGTAAATCCGGCGCTGACTAGCATGGTTTTCGCCTAGGTGTAGCGCCCAGCCTGCAAATGACAGCGCTATCGATAGCGGTACAAACGCAGGCGCTGGATGCCGAAGACGCCCGGCGGCAGCTGCAGGTGCCGGCCCTGGTGCGTCTGGTCGCCGTTGAGCCAGCGGCCGGGGATCCACCGCCCCTGCGCGTCGTAGCGCCCCTCGATCACCTGCTCGATGCCCACGCGCTCGGCGCCCGGCCCTGCGTCCTCGAAGGTGAGCGTGACGCCGGAGCCGGCGACGACGAACTCGTCGGGCCCGGTCATCACGATCAGCCCGCCATGCGCGGCTACGTCCTGCTTGTCGCGCGGCGTCCAGCGCTCGACGAAGTTGGCCGTGAAGCGGTAGTTGCCGAGCACGAAGCTCTGCGCCCGCTCGTCGAGCGCGCCCTCGTACGACAGCGGCGGCTTGAAGCCGCGCATCGTGCCCTTGCCCTGGTGCGCCAGGATCAGCGGCGTGAGCTGCTTCAGCACCGCGTAGGCCTTGGTGAGGCGGTCGTTCGCGGGGTCGGGCAGGTTCTCGATCGAGAAGGGTGAGAAGCCCATGCCGTCGAGCTGCCCGAAGGTGTAGAAGGCGTTGGCGCCGGCGTCGCTGCGGCCGGCGTTGTGCGCCTCCGGGATGAAGACCGGGTTGTCGGCGCGCCTGAACTGGTCGGCCCAGTGGGTGAAGTTCGGGAAATAGATGTCCAGGCCGATGAAGTCCACGGCCGGCGCGGCAGCCTTCCAGATGTCGAACAGGTGCGGCAGCGGGCCGGCGCTCGGGTACTCGCCGGGCTTGCGGCCCGGGCGGTTGAGCGCGACGTTGACGTACATCGGGATCTCGTAGGCCGCCTTGCCGGCGCGCGTGAGTTCCTGGGCGAAGCGCGCGAAACCCCAGGCCTGGAAGATCTCCTGGCCTTCGAGGCCCTCGCCGAAGACCTCGGCCCAGCGGCCTTCGGCGCGGTTGCCGTTCGCGGCCCAGGCCTCGCGCACGTAGGGGTGCAGTTGCTCGCGGTGCTGCTGGAGGTGAACCATCAGCGCCGCGGGCACGGGCTCGCGCCAGGCGGCTTCGGCCAGCGGGCCATGGTCACGCGCCGAAGGCAGCATGCCGATCTCGTTTTCGACCTGCACCATCAGCACCGTGCGGCGAAGGTCTGCCGCCTTCAGGTGCGCCATCAACGCGGCGAAGGCGCGCTGGTCGGCCTTCAGCGTCTCGGCACCGTAGGGGCTCAGGATGTCCTGCGGCACATGCTTCTCGTCCTGCGCGCGCACGAAGCGGGTGCTGTCGTGCTTCATGTAGGCCGGCACGTAGGTGGACATCGAGTTCTTCCACGCGCCGAACCACAGCAGCACCAGCTTCATGCCGCTGGCCTCGGCCTGGCGCAGCAGGCCGTCGACGGGCCGCCAGTCGAAGCGGCCTTCGGCGCCCGGCTCGATCTGGTCCCACTCGACCGGCGCGACCACGGTGTTCAGGCCGATCGTGCGCAGCGTCTTCCAGTGCGTTTTCAGGTGCTCGAGGTCGGAGGCGGTGGAGTTGCCCAGCTCGCCGCCGAGGATCAGGAAGGGCTTGCCGTCGACATGCAGCTGCATCGCCGTGCCCTGCGGCTTCAGCCGCGGCGGCTCGGCGGCGCCGGCGCTGCCGACCACGGTGAACAGAGCGGCGAGCAGCGCGGCCGGCCATGCGAATCTCATCTTTCGGATCTCCTCAGCGCTGGTCGCAGCGCTTGTCGAGCAGGTGGACCGGGAAGGCCGCGGCCATCGCCGCATAGCCGGCGGCCGAGGGGTGCAGGCCGTCGCCCACGTCCAGCTCGGCGCGCAGGCGCGAGGGCATGGCCGGGTCGCGCGTGACGGCGTCGAAGTCGGCCACGCCGTCGAAGTCCGGCGCGCTGCGCAGCCATTCGTTGAGCGCCCGGCGGTCGGCCTCGTTGGGCTCGGCGGGCTTGTAGTAGCCGCTGCTGCCATAGGGCAGCACGGTGGCGGCGATCAGGCAGATGCCGCGCGCATGCGCATCGCGCGCGAGCGTGCGCCAGGTGTCCTGCATCGCTGCCAGCATCGCGCCGCGGGCCTCGGGCGTGTCCTGCTGCGAGCGCCGCATCACGCCGAAGTCGTTCACGCCGATCAGCATCAGCACATGGGTCGCGCCGCTGCGCGCCAGCGCGTCGCGCTCGAAGCGCGAGGCCAGGCCCGGGCCCGCGCCGTCGCGCAGCAGCCGGTTGCCGCCGATGCCGGTGTTGACCACCGCCACGCGGCCGCCCAGGCGCTCGGCCAGGCGGTCGGTCCAGCGCTGGTACGAGCGCGGTTCGACGCCGTAGCCGTCGGTGATGGAGTCGCCGATGGCGACCAGCACCGGCGGCGGCGGCGCGCCGGCCAGCACGTCCACGCCGGCGAGATGCCACCAGCCGATGCGCGGCGCGGCGCCGGGCCAGTCGACCGCCATCACCCGGTCACCGGCCAGCGCCCAGCTGTGCACGCGCGAGCCGGGGTGCGCGGTCGCGGGCGCCGTGCCCTGCACGAGGTGCAGCTGGATCGCCAGTTCCTCGCCCGCGGCCACGGGCAGCTCGACCGGATCGCTCCAGGCCTCGGCGCCGGGCGCCAGCGCCAGGACGCGCCGGCCCTCGAACAGCAGCGGCTTCAGCGACCCGGCCAGCAGCTGCGGCGGCGCCGAGGCCGCGGCCCCCGCCGCCACCGGCAGCGCCCGCGCGACGCTCGCCGCACCCAGCTGCAGCGGCGTGCGGCCCAGCACATTGCTCACACGCACGCGCAGCGCGCTGCCCGCCGCACTCACGCGCACGAGCTGGCGCAGGCTCACGTCGCGCAGCGGCTCGCGCCAGGCTTGCGGCAACACCGGCGCGCTGGCGCCGGCGGCGGGTGGCTCCAGCGCCAGCTGCGCACTGCCCCAGGCCGCGACCCAGGCGCCGGGCCGCGGCGCGGGCGCCGACACGCAGGCGGCCAGCACCCAGGCCGCGAGCACGGCCCATCCCAAGCCCCCGAGCTTTCTACGGGATAGCCGCACTTGTCTTGCACCTCCGGTGCGCAAGAATGATAGCGCTACCTAAATTTCGCATCAGGGTTTACGCAACAGGGTTCCTACCGCCCCCGACGACGATCAGCCGATGATCCGCAACCCCATCCTGCCGGGCTTCAACCCGGACCCGTCGATCTGCCGCGTGGGCGACGACGTCTACATCGCCACGTCCACCTTCGAGTGGTACCCCGGCGTGCAGATCCACCACTCGCGCGACCTCGCGAACTGGACGCTCGTGGCCCGCCCGCTGAACCGTGCGGCGCAGCTGGACATGCGCGGCAACCCCGATTCCTGCGGCATCTGGGCGCCTTGCCTGTCGTGGGCCGACGGCCTGTTCTGGCTCGTCTACACCGACGTCAAGCGCTACGACGGCAACTTCAAGGACACGCCGAACTACATCGTCACCGCGCCGGCCATCGAAGGGCCCTGGAGCGACCCGGTCTACGTCAACAGCTCAGGCTTCGACCCCTCGCTGTTCCACGACGACGACGGCCGCAAGTGGTTCCTCAACATGGTGTGGAACCACCGCAGCGCCTCGGTCGGCGGCAAGCCGCGCGCGCCGGCCTTCGACGGCATCCTGCTGCAGGAATGGGATCCGGTGGCGAAGAAGCTGGTCGGTCCGGTGCGCAACATCTTCAAGGGCACGGCGCAGGGGCTGGTGGAGGGGCCGCACCTGCACAAGCGGGGCGGGTGGTACTACCTGACGACGGCCGAGGGCGGCACGGCCTATGGCCATGCGGTGACGATGGCGCGCTCGCGCTCGATCGAAGGGCCGTACGAGCTGCACCCGCTGGTGCATCCGATCACGTCGAAGGACAGCCCCGACGCGCCGCTGCAGCGCGCGGGGCATGGGCAGGTCGTCGAGCTGGCGGACGGGCAGGTCTATCACACGCACTTGTGCGGCAGGCCCCTGCCCGGCACCCAGCGTTCGCCGCTTGGCCGCGAGACCGCTATCCAGCGATGTGAGTGGCGCGATGACGGCTGGCTCTACCTGTCGCAAGGCGGCGTGATCCCGGCGGTCGACGTGCCGGCACCCGATCCGGCGACCGTGACGCGCCCTCGCGGCGCCATCCACCGCAACTTCGCCGGCCTGCGCGAACTCCCGATCGAGTTCCAGTGGCTGCGCACGCCCAACCCCGAACGCATCTTCACGCTCACCGGCAGCGCACTGCGCCTGATCGGCCGCGAATCGATCGGCAGCTTCTTCGAGCAGAGCCTGGTTGCACGGCGCCAGGAAGACTTCGCCTTCCGCGCCGAGACCACGCTGGCCGCGTTCGCGCCGGTGACCTACCAGCAGTCGGCCGGCCTCACGCTCTACTACAACCGCCACAAGTTCCATGTCCTCTCGGTGAGCTGGGACCCGGCGCTGGGCCGCGTGCTGACGATCATGTCCTGCGCCGGCGACTGGCCCGACGGGCGCATGGAGTTCCCGCTCGGCGAGCCGCTCGTGCTGCCGGCCGAAGGTGCGGTGCAGCTGGCCCTCGAAGTGAACGGCGCCACGCTGCAGTTCTTCGCCGACCTGGGCGCGGGCTGGCAGGCGGTGGGCCCGGCGCTCGACGCCAGCATCTGCTCCGACGAAGCCGGCCGCGGCGCGCATGGCTCGTTCACCGGCACCTTCGTCGGCATGCTGGCCTTCGACACCTCGGGCGCTGCGGCCACGGCCGACTTCACGCGCTTCGACTACATCCCCGGCTGAGGACCATCACCATGCCCATCGCCCTGGTCCTCGAGCGCCCGCACGAGCTGCGGCTGCGCGAGATCGAGCTGCCGCAGACCCTCGGCCCGCGCGACGTGCGCATCGCGGTGCGCAACGTGGGCATCTGCGGCAGCGACCTGCACTACGCCGAGCATGGCGCGATCGGCCCCTTCGTGCTGAAGGCGCCGATGGTGCTGGGCCACGAGGCCTCGGGCGTGGTGGTGGAGGCCGGCGCCGAGGTGACGACGCTGAAGGCCGGCGACCGCGTCTGCATCGAGCCCGGCGTGCCGCGGCTGGACTCGCCCGCGGTGCTGCGCGGCCACTACAACCTCGACCCCGACGTGAGCTTCTGGGCCACGCCGCCGGTGCACGGCTGCCTGACGCCCTTCGTCGTGCACCCCGCGCTGTTCACGCACAAGCTGCCCGATGCGGTGAGCTTCGCCGAGGGGGCCTTCGTCGAGCCGCTGGCGATCGGGCTGCAGGCGGCGACGAAGGCGCGCATCGAGCCAGGTGCGGTGGTGGTGGTGGTTGGCGCCGGGACGATCGGCGCGATGTGCGCGCTGGGCGCCCTGGGCGGCGGCGCGGCGCAGGTGATCCTGGCCGACCTGGTCGCCGAGAAGCTCGCGCTGTTTGGATCGAACCGCGCGGTGCGCACGGTGAACATCCGCCACGAGGACCTGCTCGACGTGGTGAAGGCGGAGACCGCGGGCTGGGGCGCCGACGTGGTGATCGAGGCCAGCGGATCGGCCACCGCCTACGACAACATCGCCGACCTGGCCGGCCCCGGCGGCTGCCTGGTGTTGGTGGGCATGCCGCCCAGGCGCGTGGCGCTGGACGTGGTGGCGCTGCAGGCCAAGGAACTGCGGGTCGAGTCGGTCTTCCGCTATGCCAACCAGTTCCCGCGCGCACTGCGGCTCTTGGCCAGCGGGCAGGTCGACGTGAAGCCTTTCGTCTCGCGCACCTTCCCCTTCGCGCAGGCCGTGCAAGCCTTCGAACACGCCGCCGCGGCACATCCGGGCGACGTGAAGATCCAGATCGAGCTGCCCTCGGGCCAGGAAACATGAACGCGATCGGAATCGACCTCGGGACCTCCGGCATCAAGGCCGTGCTGCTGGCGGCCGACGGCACGCTGCTGGGCGAAGCCAACGTGCCGCTCACGGTGCAGCGACCGAAACCGCTGTGGTCGGAACAGCACCCGGCCGACTGGCTGAAGGCAGTCGACGCCGCGGTGGCGCAGCTGCGCGAGCAGGCGGGCGCGCAGGCCTGGTCGCAGGTGGGCGCCCTCGGCGCTGCCGGCCAGATGCACGGCGCGGTGCTGCTGGACCGCAGCGGCGCCGTGCTGCGCCCGGCCATCCTGTGGAACGACGGACGCAGCCAGGCGCAGTGCGAGGAGATCGAGCGCCGCGAGCCGGCCACGCGCCGCATCACCGCCAACCGCGCGATGGCCGGCTTCACGGCGCCGAAGCTGCTGTGGGTGAAGCAGCACGAGCCCGAGGTCTTTGCCAAGGTGGCAAAGGTTCTGCTTCCCAAGGATTGGCTCGTGCACCAGCTCGTCGGCGCGCTGAGCAGCGACTGCAGCGACGCCGCCGGCACGCTCTGGCTCGACGTGGCCGCACGCCGCTGGAGCGAGCCTATGCTGGCCGTCACCGGCCTCGGCGTGCAGCACATGCCCGACCTGCACGAAGGCAGCGACGCCGTCGGCCGCCTGCTGCCCGAGTGGACCTCGCGCTGGGGCCTGCCCGAGGGCGTGCGCGTGGCCGCCGGCGCCGGCGACCAGGCCGGCGGCGCGGTGGGCGTGGGCGTGGTGCGGCCGGGTGACGGCTTCGTCTCGCTGGGCACCTCGGGCGTGCTCTTCGTCGCCACCGCCGGCGCCAACGCCAACCCCGAGCGCGGCGTGCACACCTTCTGCCACGCGATGCCGGCCACCTGGCACCAGATGGCGGTGATGCTCTCGGCCAGCGCCTCGCTGAGCTGGTGGAGCGGCATCACCGGCGCCGAGCCGGGCGCGCTGCTGCAGGGCATAAACGCCGCGGCGATGCGCGAGGTGGCGCCGCTCTTCCTGCCCTACCTCAGCGGCGAACGCACGCCGCATGCCGACCCCGCCGCCACCGGCAGCTTCCTCGGCCTCACCCATGCGGCCACGCGCGACGCGCTGAGCTATGCCGTGATCGAAGGCGTGGCCTTCTCCTTCGCCGACGGGCTGCAGGCGCTGCAGCACGCCGGCACGCAGCCCGAGCGGCTGCTGGCCATTGGCGGCGGCGCACGCTCCGACCTCTGGCTGCAGCTGATGGCCGACGCGCTGGGCATCGCGATCGAACGCCCCGCGGGCGCCGAGGTCGGCCCCGCGCTGGGCGCCGCGCGGCTGGCGCTGCTGGCCAGCGGCGCGCTACCGGCCGAAGTGCTGCGCACGCCGCCGGTCGCCCGCCGCTTCGAACCCGACCAGGCCGCCGGCGCCGCGCTGGCGCCGCGGCTGGCCCGCTACCGCGCCGCGTATGCGCCCACGCGCGCGCTCCACGACTGACGACAGACCGAATCCGACCGAGGCACCTGCCATGACCCAGACCGTCTATTCCCACATCGACCCGATCCGCTACGAAGGCCCCGAGAGCCGCAACCCGCTGGCCTTCCGCTGGTACGACGCGAACCGCGTCGTGCTCGGCAAGACCCTGGCCGAGCACCTGCGGCCGGCCGTCTGCTACTGGCACACCTTCTGCTGGGGCGGGCAGGATCCGTTCGCGCTCGGCGGCAACCTCTTCGAGCGCCCCTGGTTCAGCGGCGAGCCGATGGCCGCGGCACAGCAGAAGCTCGACGCCGCCTTCGACTTCTTCACCCGCCTGGGCCTGCCCTACTGGTGCTTCCACGACCGCGACGTGGCGCCCGAGGGCAGCACGATCGCCGAGAGCAACGCCAACCTCGACAGGATCCTGGAGGCCGCCGAGCGAAAGATGCAGGACAGCGGCGTCAAGCTGCTGTGGGGCACGGCCAACCTCTTCTCGCACAGCCGCTTCATGAGCGGCGCGGCGACCAACCCGAACCCGGAGGTCTTCGCCTTCGCCGCTGCGCAGGTCAAGCACGTGCTCGAATGGACGCAGCGCCTGAACGGCGAGAACTACGTCCTGTGGGGCGGCCGCGAGGGCTACGAGACGCTGCTGAACACGGACCTGAAGCGCGAACTCGACCAGTACGGCCGCTTCCTTTCGGCCGTGGTCGAGCACAAGCACAAGATCGGCTTCAAGGGCACGCTGCTGATCGAGCCCAAGCCGAAGGAGCCGACCAAGCACCAGTACGACTACGACGTGGCCACGGTCTACGGCTTCCTGAAGCGCTACGGGCTGGAGAACGAGGTCAAGGTCAACATCGAGGTCAACCACGCCACGCTCTCGGGCCACAGCTTCGAGCACGAAGTGGCCACGGCCTGCGCCTTGGGCATCTTCGGCTCGATCGACGCCAACCGCGGCGACGAGCAGCTGGGGTGGGACACCGACCAGTTCCCGAACAACCATGTGGCGCTGATCCCGGCGCTGCTGGCGCTGATCCGGCACGGAGGCTTCGGAAGCGGCGGGATGAACTTCGATGCGAAGGTGCGGCGGCAGTCGATCGATCCGCAGGACCAGATCGAGGGGCACATCGGAGGCATGGACACGCTGGCGCGGGCGTTCCTGTGCGCGGCGGCGCTGTATGAATCACGGGAACTGGAGCGCGTGCTGGATGAGCGTTATGCGGGCTGGGGCGGCGAACTCGGCAAGCGCATCATGGCGGGGGCGTCGCTGGCGGAGCTGGCGCAGCTGGCCGAGAAGCAAGGGCTCGATCCGAAGCAGCGCTCGGGGAACCAGGAGCGGCTGGAGAATCTGGTCAATCGGTTTGCCTGAGGCGGGTGACGGGCGCGCAGCCGCGGCCCACTGACGCAGTTCGGCATCGGCCACCGAGGGCGTGGTCGGGCAGCGCCGGCGCGAATCGAGGGCGGCGCGAGCTTCGACCGCCGTCCGTCACCTCGCGGGCACTCGCGGCCGGGACGAGCAGGGGCCGGAGCGGCCACTTGCTGCCGTTGCCGACTGCCCGCAATGTGGAGTCGCGACTTGGCAGTAGGCGCGCAATCATTCCAAGCTTCGGAGCATGGCGTCGCAACCTCGCGCCATGAAATCAATCGGACCTGACGACGCGCTCGATGCCATGGCTGATCCGCAACTTCTTCATCTTCTCCCACAGCGTCTTGCGGCTGATGCCCAGCAGTTCGGAGGTCCTCATGACGCTGCCACCCGCCCTGTCGAGGGCGCTGCGGATATGTCGGCGCTCCGCCTCTTCGACCATGGCATGCAAGGGCACGAATTCTCCGCTGGGTGCGGTGCCAGCGAGCGGCGCGGCCGTTGATTCAGGAACGTCCAGGATGCCTGCTTCGCTCAGCACAACGGCCTCTTCCAGATAGGACCTCAACTCGCGCACGTTGCCCTTCCAGGTGCGCCCGAGCACATCCCGGAGAAAGGCCTCGGACATCGCCACCGGCCTTCCTTGCTCCACGGCCAGTTGCTGCAGCATGCGTTCGGTGAGCCAGCGAATGTCCTCCGGCCGCTCGCGCAAGGGTGGCAGCCCGATGCGGATCACTGCCAGCCTGTAGAACAAATCCTCCCGGAAGGTGCCGGCTGACATGTCGGCGTGCAGGTCGCGGTTGGTGGCCGCGATGATGCGGAAGTCGCTGCGCGTGATCTTCTCGGAGCCGAGCCTGAAGAAGCTGCGTTCCTGAAGCACGCGCAGCAGCTTGGCCTGCATGCTGGCGGGCAGTTCCCCCACCTCGTCCAGGAACAGGGTGCCGCCATGGGCCCGTTCGAGATAGCCCCGGTGCAGGCGCGCCGCACCGGTGAACGCGTTCTTCTCGTAGCCGAAGAACTCCGCCTCCATCATCGTCTCGGGCACTGCTGCGCAGTTGACGGCGATGAACTCGCCCTTGCCGGCCCTGTCGCCGAGCTGGTGGATGAGCTGGGCAGCCACCTCCTTGCCGACACCGGACTCGCCCGTCAACAGCACCGAGACACGTTGCTTGGCCACCTTGCGCACCAGCGCCTCGGCATGTCGCATGGCGGGTGAAACGCCGAGCACGCTGTCGTCAGGCGGCTGGGAGGGGGAACTGGCCCCCTGAACCATGGCCACGAGGTGCTCGATGTCGAAGGGCTTGGTGAGGTACTCCCGGGCGCCGGCGCGCACGGTCGCCACCGCGTCGTTGACGCTCCCGTAGCCGGTGAGGAAGAACCAGGGCAGCGCGCGCTGCGCGTCGGGCAGTTCGATGAACCAGCGCGTGGCCAGACCGTCCCCGAGGCGGACGTCACTGACCACGGCACTGTAGCCGGCAGGCAAGGCCTCGACGGCTTCCGCCAGCCGGCGGCACCAGGTGACCTCGAAGCCTTCCAGCTCGAAGCGCTGCACCAGCGACTCGCCCATGATGGGGTCGTCCTCAATCAGCAACAGGCTCTTCATGCGCTTCCCGGTTGGGCACCCAGAACACGAGGCGCGTGCCCTGGTCGTGGCGGCCGTCGACGTCGAAGCCGCCTCCGTATTGCGTGGCGATCTCACGGCAGACCCACAGGCCGAAGCCTCGTGGGTCGTCCCCGCTCTCGGCTGCGACGATGGCCTCCAGCGCTCCGTGGCTCAAGGCCCGGCCGCCATGTGAGACGCTGAAGGCGAGCCGGTCGGGGTCGGCGTGCAGTTCGGCATGCACCGCGCCGGGTTCACCGGCCGCAGCCACGCCGTTGAGCAGCATGTTCAGCATGACCTGGCGCATGGCGGCCGACGGCACCCGGATCGCCGACTCCACCTCGATGCGGGTCGTCACCTTCACATCGCGGTGGGCCACGTCGGGCTGCACGAGGGTCACCACGTCGGTGAAGTCGTCGATCTCCAGTGGCCGGTCTTCGACCCGTGCCTGCGGCAGCAGCGCGGCCACCGTCGTCTGGATCTGGTTGAGCCCGCGACGCAGCAGGTCGAGCGTGCGCCGGCGCGTGTCCTCCGAGGCTCCGTGAACGCTCAAGGTCTGTGTCGCCGTGAGCAGGCCTGCCAGCGGGTTGTTGATCTCATGTGCCACGGCCGCCGTGATGCGGCCGACGGCGGCCATGCGTTCAGCCGACAGCGCACGCCGCTCGGCCTGCTGGCGCACCTGCAGCTCCGTGATCAGCCGCTGCACGGCATCGCTGATGCGGCCCAGCTCAGGGTCCTTCGTCTGCGGCAACTGCCGTTGAAGGTGGGCGGGTTCGACCCGCCCGATGCCTTCGATGGCGCGGGCCACCTTGAGCACGGGCGCCGTCATCCGCCGCCCGATCCACCAGCCCGCCGGCAGCAGCAGGAAGGCGGCCAGACCCACCCCGATGAGCGCGGGCTGTGCCAGCGCCGCCCAGTCGGTGGCGAAGACCGGCGCATCGACCTCGATGTAGGTGAAGCCCAGCGCCTGGCCATCTTCACTGCGTATGGGTTCGAGCCAGGCGATGGCGCCCTCGGATCGATCGATGCGCAGCCGCTTCGTGACCGAGGCTGCGGCAGGCAGGGGCTGCCCGCTGGACGCGGTACCGAGCAGCGGCCTGGCTGTCTGCAGCAGGGTGGGCTCGGAACTGGCGAAGACGCGGCCCTCGCCGTCCAGCACGGCCGCGCGTGCCTGTGACGTGCCCGCGCCCGGCAGGAGCGCAGCGGTACTCCGGAGCAGCGCAAAGACGCGCCAGGTGTCGTCGGCCGCCAGCAGTGGCAGCGATTGGGCACTGATCAGCTGCGCGGCACGGTCCACGGTGGCGAGCGTGTCGGCACGGGCCGTGCGCGCAAGGTTCTGCGCTGCGACGGCCGTCACCAGCAGCGCGGCGAGTACCACCGCCAGTGACAGCCCGAGCGGAATCTGGACGCGGTAGGGCAGTCGCGACAGCATGGCGGCGGTGCTACGCGGTCACGCCCGAGGCCGGCACGCTGCGCGCCAGCGCGCGGATCGAGTCGAAGATGCCCGGATTGCCGGCGATGAAGCCGTCCAGGTTGAGGGACTTCAACAGCGCTCGCCCGGCATCGTCCCTGGGCATGCCCAGCAGGCTCTGGCGCAGGCGCTCGAGCTTGCCTGTGTCGGCCCCCACCCGCGCCACCAGCGGCGGGAAGCCGTGGAGGCGAGACTTCCAGATCACCTCGGTCTGCAGCGCGCCGGGCATGCCTTGCTGGCGCATCGTCTCCCAGACATAGCCGTCGATCGAACCCGCGTCAGCCAGGCGCGAGGCCACGGCCTCGGCAACGTTGCGATGACCGTGCGCGAAGAAGGCTCGCTTCAGATCCCTCTGGCCGATGCCGGCCGCAGCAAACTCTCCCTGCGCGACCAGCCAGCCCGAATTCGACAACGGGTCCGAATACGCGAAGACCTTGCCGGCCATGTCGACCCATCCGCGCACGAGGGCTTGCCGGGCCGCGAGTTGTGCTGCGTTCGACGCGTCGGCCAGCGGGCGGATGAGGTACGACTGGTACAGCGGCTGGCCCCTGTACAGCGGCACGGCCACCAGCTGCAGCTGCGCCTGAAAACGCACGAAGGGGTAGCCGCAGGTCCATGCCGCATCGATCTCGCCGTTGTTGAGCAGATCGTGCACGGCCTGGTATTGGTCTCGGGAGGCGAAGCTGACTGCGGCGCCGAAGCGCTGCGAGAGGTATTCGGCCCAGCGCGCCAGAAAGGCTGCCTGGTCGGCCAGGATCACCGCCGTCAGCCCGATCCTCAGCCGTTCCTGAGCGCGCACCAAGCCTGGCATGGCTGCCAAGGCGGCGGTTCCGGCGATCAGGCGGCGTCGCTGCAAGTTGCGCCCCATGGTTTCGATTTCGTAACGTAGCGCGATGAGGCGCTGTTACGCCATCCGGACCACACCCTAGAGTGAATCGCCGCAAGTGTTTGATTTCCCTGGGCATCGGTGAGTGGCACGCCGATTGCGCCGTGGTCTTGCGTTACCGCGTTCACTGAAACCACAAATCGGAGACAAGCCATGGAAGAGCACAAGCTCAGCCGCCGCATATTCCTGAAATCCAGTGGCAGCGCCGCCGCGGTGGTGGGCACTGCCGGCGCGGCGTTGGCGCCCGGCGAGGCGCAGGCCGCCGCGGTGGGCGGCACGTCCACCAACCTCAGCTACCCCCGGCGCGGCATCGGCAAGGCCGCGGGCATGCCGGTCAATCAGGCCGTGGCGTTCAGCTACCCGGACGCCAGCTCGCCCTGCGTCGCCCTGCGCATGGGCTCGGCCGTGCCGGGCGGCGTGGGCCCGAACAAGGACATCGTCGCCTACAGCACGCTGTGCACCCACATGGGCTGCCCGGTGCAGTACGACGGCGGTACCAAGGTCTTCAAGTGCAGCTGCCACTTCTCGATGTTCGATGCCGAGAACAGCGGTCAGATGGTCTGCGGCCAGGCCACCGAAGACCTGCCTCGCGTGCTGCTGGACTACGACGCGAAGAGCGACGCCGTGACCGCCGTCGGCGTCGACGGCCTGATCTACGGCCGCCAGGCCAACACGCTGTGAGGGCCGCGCCATGAGCACGATCACCAAGGACCGCATCGCGCTGCCGCCGACCGGCGCGCAGAAGACCAACATGACCTGCCACTTCTGCATCGTGGGCTGCGGCTACCACGTGTACAAGTGGGACGCCAACACCGAAGGTGGCCGCGCCGCGGGGCAGAACGCCCTGGGCGTGGACTTCACGCGCCAGGTGCCGCCACTGGCCATCACCATGACCAAGGCGATGACCAACACGATCACCGACCGCAGCGGGAAGCGCTGGAACATCATGATCGTGCCGGACAAGGGCTGCAGCGTGAATGCGGGCCTGTCGTCGACGCGCGGCGGCAAGATGGCCTCGTACATGTACGCGCATGACGGCATCGGCAAGGAGCGCCTGAAGAACCCGCGCATCTACCGCGGCGACAAGTGGCTGGACACCAGCTGGGACAACGCGCTGGCCATCTACGCCGGCCTCACCAAGAAGATCCTGGACAACGACGGTCCGAACGGCCTGCTCTACGACTGCTTCGACCACGGCGGCGCCGGCGGCGGTTTCGAGAACACCTGGGGCACCGGCAAGCTGATGTTCTCGGCGCTGAAGACGCCGATGGTGCGCATCCACAACCGGCCCGCCTACAACAGCGAGTGCCATGCCACGCGCGACATGGGCGTGGGCGAGCTGAACAACAGCTACGAGGATGCACAGTTGTCGGACTGCATCATCGCCACGGGCTGCAACCCCTACGAGACGCAGACCAACTACTTCCTCAACCACTGGCTGCCCAACCTCAACGGCGGCACGGTGGACAAGAAGAAGAAGTGGTTCCCCGGCGAGACCGCGGCGGCCGCGAAGGTCGTCATCGTCGACCCGCGGCGCTCGGCCACCGTAGCCATCTGCGAGCAGATCGCCGGCAAGGACAACGTGCTGCACCTGGACATCGAGCCGGGCTCGGACACGGCGCTGTTCAACACCTTGCTAACCTACGTGGTGGATCAGGGCTGGCACGACAAGGACTACATCGCGAAGTTCACGCGGGGCTTCGACGACGCGATGAAGGTCAACCGGATGTCGCTGGAGGACGGTTCCAGGGCCACCGGCATTCCGGTGGCAAAGATCCGCCAGGCGGCCGAGTGGGCCTACAAGACCAAGGCTTCCGGCCACCGGCCACGCACCTTCCACGCGTACGAGAAGGGCATCATCTGGGGCAACGACAACTACGTCATCCAGAGTTCGCTCGTGAGCCTGGTGTTGGCGACGCAGAACGTCGGCCGCCGTGGCACCGGCGTGTGTCGCATGGGTGGGCATCAGGAGGGCTACACGCGGCCCCCGTACCCGGGTGACCGGAAGATCTACCTCGACCAGGAAGTGATCCAGGGCCGTGGCCTGATGTACACGATCTGGGGCACGAACCCGTTCCAGACGACGCTGAACGCGCAGGAGCACCGCCTGGCGCTCACGCGTCGCGCGCAGATCGTCAACCAGGCCATCGCAGCGGCGCGCGGCGCCAGCGTCGAGCAGATGGTGGACATCATCTACGACGCCTGCAAGAACAAGGGCGGCATGTACGTGGTGGGCATCAATCTGTACCCCACCACCTTGGCCGAGGAGGCCCACATGCTGCTGCCGGCGGCGCAGCCTGGCGAGATCAACCTGACCTCGATGAACGGCGAACGAAGGCTGCGGCTGTCCGAGAAGTTCATGGATCCGCCGGGCTCTGCAAAGGCCGACTGCCTGATCGCCGCCGACATCGCCAACACGCTCAAGGCCATGTACGCGCGTGACGGCAAGGCCGAGATGGTCAAGCGCTTCGAGGGCTTCGACTGGAAGACCGAGGAAGACGCCTTCGACGACGGTTTCCGCCGTGCCGGGCGACCGGGTGTCGGGCCCATCGACAGCCAGGGCGGTGATACCGGCTACCTGGCCACCTATGCCCTGCTGCGCAAGGCGGGCAACAACGGCGTGCAGCTGCCGATCAAGCGTGTGGAGGGCGACAAGCTGATCGGCACCGAAATGGCCTACACGGACGGCAAGTTCGACACCAAGGACGGCAGGGCCGAGTTCAAGCCGGCGCCCTGGAACGGCTTGCCCAAGGTGGTGGCCGACCAGAAGGCCAAGCACCGCTACTGGATCAACAACGGCCGCGCCAACGAGGTCTGGCAGACCGCGTACCACGACCAGTACAACAGCTTCGTGCGCGACCGCTATCCGTCGGCCTTCATCGAGATGAATCCGGAAGATGCACGCACGATGGGCGTGAGCCCGGGCGACGTGGTCGAGGTCTTCAACGACTTCGGCAGCACCTACGCGATGGCCTATCCGCAGAAGGCGATCAAGCCGGGGCAGACCTTCATGCTCTTCGGCTACATCCGCGGCGTGGCGGGCGACGTCACCAGCCCCTGGGTGGATCGCAACGTGGTGCCGTACTACAAAGGCACCTGGGCCAGCATCAAGCGCGTGGGCAGCGTCGACGACTGGAAGCAGAGCATCAGCTTCAAGGAACGGCGCTTCGGCTGAACGACCGGCCTTGTCTCCTCGCGGCGCTCGGTGCCGCGTTCGGGGGTGCCTTCGGGCACCCCCGATTTTCTTGGCGATGAGCGCCAGGTTCGTGCGGATCGGTCAATGCGCCATCGCGTGGGCCAGGACGAAGTCGGCGATGGCGGCGGTGTCGGCCAGATCCAGCCTGTGAAGGCCTGGCAGGGGCGGGTCGCCATCGGTGGCCATGGCCACGATGCCGGGCCACTCGGGCCACAGGGGCGGCTTGCCCAGTTCCGCGCGCCAGACCTCCAGCTTCGGGAAGTCACCGCCCTTGAAGCCTTCGACCAGCACCACGTCGCATTGCTGCAGTCGATCCATCAGGTATTCGAGCGGCGGCTCTTCCGCACCGCGCAGCTCGTGCATCAGCGCCCATCGCTCGTTGCCGAGCAGCAACACCTCTTTGCAGCCCGATTCGCGCAGCCGGTAGGAGTCCTTCCCTGGGCGATCGATGTCGATGTTCTTGTGGCTGTGCTTGATGAGCGAGACGACGAGGCCGCGTGCCGAGAGGGCGGGAACCAGCCGCTCCAACAGCGTCGTCTTGCCCATGCCGGAGTGACCGGCGATACCGAAGATCTTCATGCCCGTTGCCCGTCCATGGGTGCCGCTGCTGTGCGCCGGTCGAAGGCGGATGCCCGACGCGCTTGCTTGGGCATGTCGCACTCTTCGCCTGAAAGTTGCCGTGCGTCAAATTTCCATTCTCATGGAAGAGCAGAGTCTCGCAGATCGACATGGCACCACTTGACTGATCGGGGCACGCTCCATGAAGCTGACCAGAAGAACCTTCATCATGGCCACTGGCGCTGGCGCCAGCTGGTTGGCAACTGGCTGCGCGACCGAGCCGGCCGCCGGCTCTGCGCCGCGGACGAGCGCGTTCGTGCCGCGCGCGGCCAAGCCTTCGGGCCCGGCCGCCGGTGAGTGGGTGGCCAGCACCTGCCAGGGCTGCACGCAGTGGTGCGCCATCCAGATCTATGTGCAGAACGGTCGCGCCACGCGCGTACGCGGCAATCCGCTGTCCAAGACCAACCACGGCTACGTCTGCCCGCGTGGGCACATGATCCCGCAGCAGGTCTACGACCCCGACCGCGTGAAGACGCCGATGAAGCGCACCAACCCCGTGAAGGGCCGTGGCATCGATCCGAAGTTCGTGCCCATCAGCTGGGACGAGGCCCTGGATCTGGTGGCCGAGAAGATGATGGAACTGCGCCGCGCCGGGGAGCCCGACAAGCTGATGTACATGCGCGGCCGCTACTCGTCGACCTCGACCGACCTGCTGTACGGCACGCTGCCCAAGATCTGGGGCACGGGCCAGTATTTCTCGCACAGTGCCCTGTGCGCCGAAGCCGAGAAGATGGGCCCGGGCCTGACCCAGGGCTTCTTCGGTTACCGCGACTACGACCTGGAGAAGACGAACTGCCTGGTCGTGTGGGGCTGTGACCCATTGGCTTCGAACCGCATGGTGCCCAACACCATCCACCGCTTCCACGAGATCGCCAAGCGCGGCTCGGTCATTGCGGTGGACCCGCGGCTGTCCAACGCAGCGGCCAAGGCTCAGGAGTGGCTGCCCATCAAGCCCGGCACCGACGGCGCGCTGGCCGGCGCGATGGCGCACGTGCTGCTGACCGAAGGCCTGTGGAGCCGCGAGTTCGTCGGCGACTTCAAGGAGGGCAAGAACCTCTTCGTCGCAGGCCAGTTGGTCGACGAAACCGCCTTCGTCGAGAAGGAGACCTTCGGCCTGGTGAAGTGGTGGAACATCGAGCTCAAGGACCAGACGCCGGCCTGGGGCGAGAAGGAAAGCCTGATCCCTGCCGCGCAGATCGTGCGCGTGGCCCGTGCCATGGGCAAGGCCGGCTCGAAGTGTGCGGTGTGGATGGGCCCTGGCGTGGCGATGACGCCGCGCGGCACCTACGCCGCGATGGCCGTGCACGCGCTCAACGGCCTGCTCGGGTCCATCGACACCGAAGGCGGTGTCTGGCAGAGCAGCAGCGCACCCACGGGCAAGTTCGCCAGCATGGACAAGTATGTCGATGCGCTGGCCAAGGAGAAGGGCCACGGCAAGAAGATCGACGGCCGCGGCACCAAGGACATGCCCGCGATGATGAACGCCCAGCCGGGCAGTGGGGTGGTCACCAACTACATCGCCACCGGCATGCTGAAGGATCCCGGGGCGATCAAGGTCTGCATCTCGTCCTGGTCCAACTTCAACTTCTCGGGCACCAACCCGAAGCGCTGGGACGATGCGTTGGCCAAGCTGCCCTTCTTCGTCCACATGGTCACCAACCCGTCGGAGATGACGCAGTTCGCCGATGTCGTGCTGCCGTCGACCTTCAACTCGGCCGAAGGCTGGTCGGTCGTCGGCAACATGGGCAACGGCTACGGCTACGTGTCCATCCAGCAGGCGGCGGTGAAGCGGCTGTGGGACGTGAAGCAGGAAGAGACCGAGGTGATGTGGCTGCTGGCCGAGAAGCTGAAGGCCAAGGGCTTCTCGAACCTCTACGACTACTACGCCAACGAGTTCAAGGACCCCGAGACGGGCAAGGCGCCGACCACCGCGCTGGAGTTCAGCGAGTGCGCGGCCAAGATCACCAGTGCGGCCATCTGGAAGGCCAAGGAGCCGCTCAAGGGCGATGCGCCCATCGCGAGCTGGGCTGAGTTCAAGGCCAAAGGCATGTTCAGCGGCCCGAGGTACACCCTGAAGAAGGGCTGGGGCGGCAAGTTCGCCACGGCCACCAAGAAGTTCGAGTTCTACAGCGAGACGCTGAAGAAGGGCATCACGGCCCATGCTGCCAAGCACACCACCACGGTGGACGAGGTGATGTCCGCCAGCGGCTACGTGGCGCGTGGCGAGCAGGTCTTCGTGCCTCACTACGAACCGCCCAAGCGGCATGGCAGCCTGGCCGACTTCCCCTTCACCTTCGTGGACTACAAGAGCCGCCTGAACCGCGAAGGCCGCAGTGCCAACCTGCCCTGGTACCAGGAGTTCAAGAAGGTCGATCCGGGCGATGTGTCCTATGCCGACGTGATCAAGATGAACCCGCTGGATGGCCAGCGGCTGGGACTGAAGAGCGGAGACATGGTGCGTGTGACGTCGCCGGTCGGCAGCATCGTGACCCAGCTCAAGCTGTGGGAAGGCGTGCGCCCGGGCACCGTGGCCAAGTGCTACGGCCAGGGTCACTGGGCCTACGGCCGCGTGGCCACGGGCAAGTTCGGCACGGCGGCCACCCGGGGTGGCAACAACAACGAGCTCCTCGTGGATGACTACGACAGGCTCAGCGGCGCCACGGCGCGCAACGGTGGCTTCACCGGCGTGCAGATCGTCAAGGCCTGAGCCCGCAGCACCACGATTCGAAGGAACTCATCATGACAAGACTTGGAATGGTCATCGACCTGGCGAAGTGTGTGGGCTGCGGCGCCTGCGCGTTTGCGTGCAAGGCCGAAAACAATACCAGCGTTCGCGCCGACGGCCAGAGCCACAACTGGGCCGACTTCATCATGGGCACCGAGGGCACGTTCCCGAACGTGACGCACTTCGTGATGCCGGTGCTGTGCAATCACTGCACCGACGCCCCCTGCATCAAGGTGTGCCCGGTCAAGCCGAACAAGGCCATCTTCAAGACACCCGAGGGCATCACGCTCACGGACAACAGCCTGTGCATCGGTTGCCGCCAGTGCCAGGAGGCTTGCCCGTACAGCCACGACGACCTCGATGACAAGAGCCTCGGCGGCGAGACCTACAGCGTGATCAGCTACAACCCCGAGGACAAGCCCACGCAGCCCTATTGGGCGGACAAGGCCGCAGCCGTTCCGGGTTGCACCGCGTCCGGTGCGGAGACGGCGGCCCGTGCTGGCGCGCCGGTTCCGGCGATGAACCAGTTCAAGGCCGGAGACGCACCGACGCTGCGCAAGGCCGACTCCATCGAGAAGTGCACCTTCTGCTACCACCGCGTGCTCAACGGGCTGCAGCCGGCCTGCGTGGAGGTCTGCCCCTCGCAGGCCCGCGTCTTCGGTGACCAGGAAGACCCGAAGAGCCAGATCGCGCAGATCCTGGCCAAGGAAAAGTCCTTCCGCCTCAAGGAAGAGAAGGGCACCAAGCCCAATGTGCACTACATCGGCAAGTACAGCGCCCGTGGCTGAAGTGTCCGTGTCCGCAAGCATGCCGTCCGTGCCCGACGTGGCGCTGGCACGGCAGGAGTTGTGCCGGTTCCTGGCCGGGTGCTTCTACGAGCCGGGCCCTGAGTTCGTCGAGGAGAGGCTGTTCGAATCCATTCTTTCGGCGGCACAACGCGTCAGCCCCGAGCTGGCCGAACACGCGGAGCGGCTGGGCACCGCTTTCACGGCAGTGCCCCTGGAGGAACTGCTGGTGGACTACACCCGCCTCTTCCTGGGCGCGCCACAGGCATCGGCCAAGCCCTATGCCTCGGTGTGGCTGAGTGGCCAGCCCGAGCTGATGCAGGAGAGCGTGGTCGAACTGCTCAGCCTCTACGAGCAAGGAGGTTTCGACATCGATCCCGACTTCCACGACCTGCCCGACCACGTGGCCGTAGAGCTGGAGTTCCTGTACCTGCTGACCTATCGACAGAACCAGGCCCTGGCCGCCGACGACACCGGCGCGCTGGAAGCCACCGGGGCACTGCGCGCCCAATTCCTGACTGGGCACCTGGGGCTGTGGCTCGGGCCGTTTGTGCTGGCGGTGCATGACCACGCGCAATGCGAGTTCTACCGGGAACTTGCCGAGTTCACGGAGTTGTTCGTACGCCTGGAAGGCGAAGGCGCCGCGCAAGTGACGCGCCACTAGAAGACCGGCGTCGTCCACCGGGCCGAGGAGTTTCAGATGAGCTTGCCCGGCGACATCAAGGAAGCGGTCAGGACGAAGTACGGCGAAGCTGCGGTGCGCGTGGCACAGGGTGCCGGCAACGCCTGCTGCGGTGGCGGGCCGGCCGGCCTGGATTGCTGCGATCCCATCACATCGAATCTGTACGACGCTCTGCAGGCCGGCGATGTGCCCGAAGAGGCGCTGCTGGCTTCGCTGGGCTGTGGCAACCCAACCGCGCTGGCCGAACTCAAGGCGGGCGAGACCGTGCTGGATCTCGGCTCCGGCGGTGGCATCGATGTCCTGCTGTCAGGCAGGCGCGTGGGCCCCGCCGGCATGGCCTTCGGCCTGGACATGACCGACGAAATGCTGGCGCTGGCCGAAGAGAACAAGCGCAAGAGCGGGCTGAGCAACGTGCACTTCCTCAAGGGAGAGATCGAGCACATACCGCTGCCGAACGATTCCGTCGATGTGGTCATCTCCAACTGCGTGATCAACCTGGCCGGCGACAAGGATCGCGTGCTGAGGGAGGCGTTTCGCGTCCTCAGGCCTGGTGGACGATTCGCGGTCTCCGACGTCGTTGTCCGCGGCGCAGTGCCGCAGCCCATCCGAGCGAACATGGCCCTCTGGGTCGGCTGTGTGGCCGGCGCCTTGTCCGACGACGAGTATCTGAGCAAGTTGGCCGCAGCCGGATTCGAAGGCGCGGCCATCGAAGTGACGCGCGTCTACACCTTGGACGATGCCCGGGAGTTTCTGGCGGGGCAGCGTGCCGAACTGCAGCAGCTTGCCAAGGACGTCGAAGGTCGGTTCGTCAGCGGCTTCATCCGGGCCGCGAAGCCTCGCGGGGCTGTGGCCTCCGCAGGCCCGGCGGGGGCGTCAGCGGGATCTGTCGCGCCAGGCAGTTGTTGTGCTCCGGGGTGCTGCGGAGCGAAGTAGCAGGCTTCTGCGGCAGGTCTGCAGCGTTTCCCGGCCCATCGCCGCGCCACGGCAGCGCGACGCGACTGCGCCTCGATTCGCGCCCACCTGTGGCAGACCCACTACGGCATCGCGCAAGACTTGGTGAGTGGCTCGCACACCACCTGTGAAGTGACCATCGCCCAGACGTGCAGATCGCGCACGCCGTCGAACAACAAGTGCAGCGATCGCCGGAATGTCGAGGTGCCGTTGGAGCGCGAGCGGCGCGGTCGTCACGCCGTCAGCGATGCGGTCCATTCAGGGGCCACGCCCTGCGCCACCCACCACAAGCCGGCCAGCGCCAGCAGTAGCGCAAATGCGCGACGGCCTGGCAGCCAGGGGGCGGCGGCTGCAGAGCGACGCATCAGCGCGACGGCAGCGCCCGGCGCGGCGCCGGCCAGTCCCAGCAGCAGGCTGTGGCCGATGCCGTAGGCCAGCAGCAGCGTCGCGCCCCACCACATCGACGCACCGAAGGCGCTGCCCGAACCCGCCAACGCCAGTGCCGCAGCCAGTGCCGGCGTGGCGCATGGGCTCATCACCGTACCGATGAGGGCACCCAGGAGAGCCGCACCCCACAGGCCCGAAGCCGCCAGCCGTCGTTGCAGTGCTGCTGGCACGGTGACTCCGCAGGCAGCGGCCCGCGACCGCCACAGCCACACCGCCAGGCCGACGATCAGCAATCCGACGGCCACCGACCACGGCCCCGGCAGGCTGCCGAGCAACAGGCCCAGCCGGGCCGCAACCAGACCCAGGGCCAGCAACGCGATGTTCATGCCGGCCACGAAGGCCACCGCCAGGCCGGCCGCGCGGCGTGGCGTCGCCGCCTGCCCGCCGACGAATCCCACGGCCACCGGCACGGCGGCCAGCACGCAGGGTGACGCCGAAGTGAGCACGCCGCCAACGAACGCTGCGGCCAGGGCTTCGGCACCGGTCACTGCGTGCTCCCACTGGCGGACGGAACCTGCACCCGCATCCGCGCCAGGATCTCCGACGCCGAAATCACACCCAGGTTGCGGCCGATCTCGCGGCCTTGCGCATCGAAGAAGATCTGCGTCGGCATCAGCTGGATGCGGTAGCGCTGGATGTAGTTGATCTCTTTCTGTTTGATGAGGTCGACGTTCACGACGGCGATGCGTGCGCCGTGATCGCGCTGCAGGCCTTCCAGAATCGGCTTCATGTCGCGGCACTGCGTGCACGCGTTGGCACCAAACTCGACCACGGTGGGCCTGCCGGCGCGCAGCGCCCGTTGCACTGCGTCGTCGGCCGCCGCATCCCGGGCCACCGACGGAGCAGCCGAGTTGGGCACGGGCTTCTCGGGGCTGGCCTGCAGCACCGTCATCAGACCGGCACCCACCAGCAGGACACCCGCCGTCACGCCCAACCACTGCCGTTGCTTCATGACGATCGCACGGGCATCAGCAGCAACTGCTCCTGGCTGGGGCACCACTGCAGCACGCAGGGGCAACCGTCGCCGCCGGCACGCTGCTGCAGCAGCAACCCGTGGCCGCGGGCGCAGCGGCAGGGGCCGCGCCACGGACGGGGAATCCCTTGCGCGCCCACTTCGTGATGCCGCCCTCCATGTGCGCCACCTGGGTGTAGCCCTGGTACATCAGGAAGTAGGTGGCCTTCAGGCTGCGTTCGCCCGCCGTGCACGCCAGCACCAGCTGGCGGTCGCGCGGCAGTTCGGCGTAGCGTTGCTCCAGTTCCGACAGCGGCATCAGCAGCGTGCCGGGTACGGCGAAGGCCAGCTGCGCCACCTCGTTCAGTTCGCGTGTGTCTACCAGCAGAGCACCCTCGCCGAGCAGACGGCGGGTGGTGGTGGGGCAGACCTCGCGGGCAGGGGGCAGTTCGACGTGGGCGTTCATGGGTGTGTTCTCCTTGGGTGCGGGGCCTCTCAGCCGGCCAGCCACTTCTCGATCTTTTCGCGGCTCGGCACGCCGCCGGCGTGCACCACCTTGCCGTCGATGACGACCCCCGGGGTGCTCATGACGCCGTAGCCCATGATGTCGCGCAGTTCCTCGACCTTGCCCAAGGTGATGGGCACGCCTTTGGCCAGCGCGATCTGCTCGATGAGCGTGACGGTGGTCTTGCAATTGGCGCAGCCGGTGCCGAGTACCTTGATGTCCATGGCGATGTCCTCGTGTGTGCGTGGGAGACGATCTATTCGCGTTCCAGTTCGAGATAGGTGCGGCTGCCGTTGCCCGGCATCAGCTCGGCGGCATTCAGCAGGCGCATGAACGGCGCACCGTCGAAGCCCTTCACTGCCGCGCCGATGTCGATGCCGCCATCGACCGCTTTCTTCATGTGGGCGCGCAGCGCCAGCAGGTAGGTCTGGGTGTCGGCCTTGGCCTGTGCCACGCCGGTGGCCTTGCCGTGACCAGGCACCAGCACCCGAGGATTGATCTGCTCGATGACGGCGAAGGTGTCGAGCCATCGCCCTGTGTGGCTCACGGGCAGCACACCCAGCATGCGGTCGGTGTAGACCACATCGCCGGTGAAGAGGACGCGCTGCGTCGGCAGCCAGACCATCGTGTCGCCTGGCGTGTGCGCGCCGCCGCGATGCTTGAATTCGAACACCACGCCGCCCAACTCCAGCCTTTCGTCGTTGCCGCTCAGCCAGCGGGTCGGCAGCGTCGGCTGTGTGCCGTCGACCTTTTCGCCCAACGTAGCCTTCAGTGCCTGGAGTTGATCGTTGCCGCGGTCGAGCATGTCCCGCCTTGCCGCCGCGTGGGCGATCAGTTCGGCACCCTGGTCGGCGAAGTAGCCGTTGCCCAGCCAGCGATGGTCCTGTCCGCCGGTGTTGATGACCCATTTCAGCGCTTGCGACGTCACGGCCTTCACCGCGTCGTGGATCTGGCGTGCGCTCTGGAAGCTGGCCCCGGCGTCGATGAGCACCGCACCGGCCGACGTGACGACCAGGCCGATGTTGGCGTTCAGGCCCTCGTTCTCGGCCGTGCGGGCGCCGGTCTCGCCGATGTGCGCGTACACGCCGTCGGCCACGCGCTGGAAGCGAACTTCGACGGCCTGCGAGGCGAAGCAGACTGCAGCCAGGATGGCGCCACAGAAGGTCTTGAATGGCAGGCTCATGTGTGCGTGCGCCGTCAAAGCACCGCGTTGAAGACGAAGCCGACGATCAGGATGCCGGTGGCGACAACGCCGGCGAAGGTGGCAATCAGGCGCAGCTTCAGCACCTTGCGAAGGATGATCATCTCGGGCAGCGACAACGCGATCACGCTCATCATGAAAGCCAGCACCGTGCCCAGCGCCGCACCCTTGGCCAGCAGCGCCTGCACGATGGGAATGATCCCGGCGGCGTTGCTGTACATCGGCACGCCGATGACCACCGCCAGCGGCACCGACCACCAGGCGTCCTTGCCCATGAACGAGGCCATGAAGTCCTGAGGCACCCAGCCGTGGATGGCGGCGCCGATGGCGATGCCCGCCAGGATGTAGGGCCAGACCTTGCCGACGATCTCGCGAACGCTGGCCATGCCGGCGTCGATGCGTTCGGCCCAGGTCATGGCGTCGCCACCGGCGGCGGCCACGACCCGCGGCATGTCGCGCACCCAGTCCTCGAGGTAGGCCTCCATGTTCAGGCGCCCGATGATCCAGCCAGCCACGATGGCAACGCCCAGGCCCAGGCCCATGTACAGCAGCGCGATCTGCCAGCCGAACAGGCCGAGGAGCAGCGCCAGCGCCACTTCGTTGACCATCGGCGCGGAGATCAGGAAGGAGAAGGTCACCCCCAGCGGCACGCCGGCTTGCACGAAGCCGATGAACAAGGGCACGGCGGAACATGAACAGAAGGGCGTCACGATGCCCAGGCTGGCAGCCATCACGTTGGCCACCCCTTGCGACCGGCCGGCGAGCAAGGCGCGTGTGCGTTCAGGCGTGAAGTAGGAATTGACCATGCCCATCACGAACACCACCGCGGTGAGCAGCAGCAGCACTTTGGGCGTGTCGCAGAGGAAGAACTGCAGCGCAGCCCCCAGGTGGCCGCTGCGGTCCACCGGCAGCCGGGCGACCAGCCACTCGGAGGCCGGGGCGAGCGACCGGTACAGCGCAAGCCACGCACCCGCAGCGACCAGCAGGAACAGGCGGGGATGGGCGCGCGGCAGCTGCAGCGTGCGCTCGGACAGGGTCAGGGTGCTCATCTTGCGGTGTCTCCGTCAAGGAGACGAAGACCACGGCAAAAGGATTCAGACCCAGGGCCTGCAGGTTTGAGCCAGATCAGCCGGCAGGTGGGCGGCGCACGAAGCCGGCGACGCTGCCGTCGGCGTCGAAGCGCACCTGGCAGGCGATCGTCATGTGCTCGCGCAGCCGCTGCCGGGCACGCAGGAGACGCGATTTGGCCGCCGGAAGGCTCAAGGCGTGCGTCTCGGCGAATTGGCGCAAGGTGGACCCGTCGAGATCACAGGCCCGCAGGATCGCGGCGTCCTCGGGGGCGAGTTCGCCGATGGACCTGGCGAGGCAGACGGCCAGGGCATCGACCGGCGCCAGTGTGTCGGCCGGGGGCGCCGCCAGCTCGTCGGCGCCTTCGGGCAGCGGCTCGGCTGCGTGGGCCATGCGTGCCCGGTCAACCAGCGCGTTTCTCGCAACCTGGAACAGCCAGGCGCGCGGGTTGTCGAGCTGGCAGAAGCCCTGGCCGTGGCGCATGGCCTTGATGAACACGTCCTGCAGCACGTCGGCGGCCGTGTCGGGGTCCGACAGGCGATGCTGAAGGTACGCCAGCAGTTCGGCCTCGTGCGCGCTCCAGGCCGATGAAACGCAGCCGAACGGCTGCCCGCCCCGAGCCTGGGAGTCGGGCGCTGTCGCCGTCGGACGGGATTCCATGTTTCGTGGTGACCTTGTTCAGGATCACTTGAAGTGCCGGAACTCGCCCGGCGCAGGTGATTGTGTTCCCATGCTCATGCCGAAGCCGCATCGGCATCGGCGACATGCTGCGGCTTGTCCAGCACCAGCAATGCCAGCAGCGCGACGAGTGCGAGGGCGGCCGACAGCCGGAGCGCCCTGGCGCCTGGAGACGGGCAACGGCCCGGGAGTTCAGAGACGGCGCTGGTTGACGCGGCTGGACAGCTCGGCGGCGCTCTCGCGCCGCTCGCTGTAGCGATCGACCAGATAGGGCGAAACCTCGCGCGTGAGGAGCGTGAACTTCATCAGTTCCTCCATCACGTCAACGAGCCGCTCGTAGAAGGGCGAAGGCTTCATGCGCCCGGCCTCGTCGAACTCCTGGAAGGCCTTGGCGACCGACGACTGGTTCGGGATCGTGATCATGCGCATCCAGCGACCCAGCACGCGCATCTGGTTGACGGCATTGAAGGACTGCGAACCGCCGGAGACCTCCATCACCGCCAGCGTCTTGCCCTGCGTGGGGCGGACTGCGCCCGAGTTGAGCGGGATCCAGTCGATCTGCGCCTTCATGATGCCGGTCATCGCACCGTGGCGCTCCGGCGAGGTCCAGACCATGCCCTCGGACCAGCCGACCGCTTCACGCAGTTCCTGGACCTTGGGGTGCGTCTCCGGCGCGCCATCCGGCAGGGGGAGCCCGGCGGGGTCGAATATGCGCACTTCGCCGCCCATCGCGCGCAGCAGCCTGGCGCCTTCCAGTGTCAGCAGCTTGCTGTAGGAGCGCTCGCGCAAAGAGCCGTACAGCATCAGGAATCGCGGCGCATGACCTGACGTTCCGACGCCGGACAGGCGCGTGCCGCTCGGTCGGTCGAAGAGCGCCGGGTCGATGTTCGGAAGATCGAGGTCAGGGCCCGACACGGCGCCCCTCCGCGTCGACGACGGGTTCTCCGTCTTCCTTGGCGAAAGCGCCGCGCTGGCGCGAAGGCAGGATGTCCAGAACCGTCTCGGACGGCCGGCACAGGCGCGTTCCCAGGGGGGTGACGACGATGGGCCTGTTCATCAGGATCGGATGCCGGACCATGAGGTCGAGCAACTGGTCGTCGGTCCAGGACGGGTCGTCGAGGCCGAGCTCGTCGTACGGCGTGCCTTTGCGGCGCAGCAGTTGCCGAACGGGCATCGACATCGCAGCCAGCAACTCCTTGAGGCGGGCGCGCCCCGGCGGCGTCACCAGGTACTCGACCACCTCGGGCTCGACGCCGCTGTTGCGGATCATCGCCAGCACGTTGCGGGAGGTGCCGCATGCCGGGTTGTGGAAGATGGTGATTCCCGACATGGGCGGTACGCAGCCTCAGCAGCTGACGCGGCCGCGCTTCATCGTCGGCTTGCAGGTGGTGCCCTGGCAGCAGTGGGCTGTCAGGTAGTCCAGCAGTTCATTCATGCGCGCGATGGCGGGCCGATAGATGAGGTTGCGGCCGATGCGCTCTTGCGACACCAGGTCGGCGAACATCAGTTCCTTCAGGTGGAAGGACAACGTCGACGCGGGCACGCCGAGCGTGGCGGAGAGAACGCTGGGCGTCATACCGTCCGGACCCGCACCCACCAGCGCACGAAAGATCCGCAGCCGCATGCTCTGGGACAGGGCACCCAGAGCGGTCACCGCAGACTTCTCATCCATTCCAGTTCCTCAGGCGCGAGCCGGCTGTACCGGCGCAGAAGCAAAGTATCGCCTCTGGAACCACAGCGCGATGTTGACCAGGAAGATCATCACCGGAACCTCGACCAGCGGCCCGATCACTGCGGCGAAGGCGGCGCCCGAGTTGATCCCGTACACGGCGATCGCCACGGCAATGGCCAGCTCGAAGTTGTTGCTGGCCGCGGTGAAGGACAGCGTCACGCTCTTCTCGTAGCTGGCGCCGAGCCGCTTGCTCATGGAGAAGGAGAACACGAACATCACGAGGAAGTAGATCAGCAGCGGAATGGCGATGCGCACCACATCGAGCGGGATGCTGACGATGAGCTGGCCCTTCAGGCTGAACATGACGACGATCGTGAAGAGCAGCGCGACGAGCGTGATCGGGCCGATCCTGGGGACGAAGTGGGCGTGGTAACGGTCGAGGAACGAGAGCTTCCGGGTGACGGCACTCATGGCGTTCACTGGACATTTTTGCGGTTGTGGAAATGTAAGGGGGCCTGAACAACCCGGCCTTGAGGAACCGCAGTCAACCGAGCGGAAGCCTGGGGCATCGACCCGGTCATCGCGTGCCGATGTCCTTGATTTCGCGCTGGATCGCCATACGGTCCAGCGAGGCAAGCGGCAAGGCCAGCATCAGCTCGAGGCGCCGCTTCAGGATGACCGCCGTGTCCCAGAAGACCTGTGCCTTCTCCTCGTCAGAGCCGTCGAACGCGGCGGGATCGGCCACGCCCCAGTGCGCGGTCATCGGTTGCCCCGGCCATACCGGGCAGACCTCGCCGGCTGCCTTGTCGCAGACGGTGAACACGAAGTCGAGCACAGGAGCCTGGGGACGCGCGAACTCGGACCAGTCCTTGCTGCGGAAGCCGTCGCTCGGAATGTGCAGACGCTGCAGCGTCTCCAAGGCCCAGGGGTTGACCTTGCCGGCGGGCTGGCTGCCGGCCGAGTAGGCGACGAAGCGGCCGCGCCCCATGTTGTTCAGCAGCCCCTCGGCGAGGATGGATCGGGCCGAGTTGTGCGTGCAGATGAAGAGGACGTTGTAGACCTTGTCGGTCATGGTTGGCTCCTGGGCGAAGACGGTGCGCGTTGGACGGGCAGAGCCAGCGTGATCAGCCAGCAGGTGAGCAGCAGCGCCGCGGAGCCGCTCAGGGCGAAGAGCAGTCCGCCCCACTGGTAGAGCAGGCCGGACAAGAGGGTGCCGAAGAAGCGTCCGAGCGCGTTGGCGGCGTAGTAGAAGCCCACGTCCTCGGCCGCCTTCTCGGAGCCGGCGTAGGCCAGGATCAGGTAGGAGTGCACCGAGGAGTTGACGGCGAAGGCGAAGCCGAAGACGCCAAGGCCGCCCACGACGATCCACTCGAGATGCTGCACATTCGCCGCCACCAGCGCGGCCAGGCCCACCGGCACGATGGCCAGCAAAGCCGACCACAGCCGTGCCGCGGGCACCTCGTGGCTCAGGCCATCGTCACTGCGGCGCACCAGGGCCGGAGCCATGGCCTGCACGAGGCCGTATCCGATGGTCCAGGCGGCCAGAAACCCGCCCACCATCGTGAATGTCCAGCCGGACGCATACAGGAAAACGGGCACACCGACCACGAACCAGACGTCACGCGCGCCGAAGAGCGTGACTCTCGCAGCCGCCAGCAGATTGATGCCACGGTTCTTGGCGAACAACTCCCTGGCGGACTTCGACGCCTTGCTCTTGCCCATCAGCGGCGGAACGAACACGACCACGCAAGCCAGCACCAGCGACAGCAGCCCTGCCATGGTCCACAGCGAGACCTTGAAGCCGAGCCGGTCCAGCAGCAAGCCGCCCACGAAGAAGCCGACCCCTTTCATGGCGTTCTTGCTGCCCGTGAACCAGGCCACCCACTTGAAGAGCTGACCCGATGCAGTGCCGGCCGTGAGCTTGATGGCCGACTTGCTGGCAGTCTTGGTCAAATCCTTGGCGACGCCGCAGACACCCTGCGAAAGCACGACCCAGACCACCGACATCGCCACCGGCCACTGCGGCGAGAGCTGGGACAGCAGCAGGAAGCCGCTGATCTGCGTGCACAGGCCCACCGTGAGCATGCGCTGGATGCCGTAGCGCGTGGCCAGCCATCCACCGATGAGGTTGGCGAGCACGCCCATGGCCTCGTAGAGCAGGAACAGGAAGGCCAGCGTGAACGGCGAGTAGCCCAGCCGGTAGAAATGCAGCAGCACCAGCATGCGCAGGGCGCCGTCGGTGAGCGTGAAGCCCCAGTAGGCCGCCGTGACGATGGCGTAGTTGCGCGCGCCCTTGGATGGCGCCGCCGAGGGAGCGCCAGGCGCGGGTGTCACTGCGCCCATGCCTTCAGAGGCCTTGCGCCTGCATGTGGCAGGCCAGGTCCACCATGCGGCAGGCGTAGCCCATCTCGTTGTCGTACCAGGCGTAGACCTTCAGCATGGTGCCGTCGGTCACCAGGGTGGAGAGGCCGTCGATGATGCAAGAGCGTGTGTCGCGTGCGTAGTCGGCGCTGACGAGCGGGCGGTCCTCGTAGCCCAGGATGCCCGCAAGGGGCCCTTGGGCGGCAACCGCGAACAGGCGATTCACCTCATCGGCCGTGGTCTCGCGCTTGAGTTCGAACACGCAGTCCGTCAGAGAAGCATTGAGCACGGGCGCGCGCACGGCGTGGCCGTTGAGCTTGCCCTTGAGCTCGGGGTAGATCAAGGCGATGGCCGTGGCGCTGCCGGTGGTCGTGGGTGCCAGGCTCAGCATCGCGCTGCGCGCGCGCCGCAAGTCCTTGTGAGGCGCATCGACCATCAGATTGGTGTTGGTCGGGTCGTGGATCGTGGTGATCTGCCCATGCCGGATACCCAGGGCCTCATGCACCACCTTGACGATCGGAGCCAGGCAGTTGGTCGTGCAGGAGGCGGCCGTGACGATGCGATGCTGGCGTGCGTCGTACAGCTCGTGGTTGATGCCCACCGCGATGTTCAGCACGCCACCAACCTTCACCGGCGCTGCCACGATCACGCGTTTGGCGCCGCGGTCCAGGTGGCCCTGTAGCGTCTCGGGCGTCAGGAACTTGCCCGTGCACTCCAGTACGAGGTCCACGCCCAGGTCGCCCCAGGGAATGTCCGCCGATTGGCCGTGGGATGAGAAGCTGAACTGGTGATCGCCGACGCGGACCGCGTGATCGCCCTCTGCGACGATGTCGGCGCGCCACCGGCCCTGGACGCTGTCAAAGGCGAGCAGGTGTGCGGTGGCACCGGCGCCGCCCTTCAATTCGTTCAGATGTACCACGTCGAGGCGATTGCCTCCTCGCGGATCGTCATGGGGGCGTTCGGCGGCTCCCATGGCGGCGCGAAGGGCGAGGCGGCCGATGCGGCCCATACCGTTGATTCCGACTCGCATGATCAGCTTGTCCCGCACGTCCGAGTGCAGCCACAGTTCCAGGATCGTCGAATCGTAGGGCAGCCTTGCGACCGTTTGGTGACAGAACGACGGTTCGGGAGAGCGGGCGTTGGATCTCAACTCGCAGACGGCAAGCGGCACCGAACGGAGAACTGCCCCCTCCGTCTCTTCGTCGTGCAGTTCCGAAGCGGCCGCCGGGCGCCGCCTTCAGGGTCACTCAGCTCGATCGACGGATGTCGGCAGTGGGTCGCACTCCGTCCCACGCCATCGCCGACAAACGACCGCCCCCCGCTCGGCAGCGGTCGCGCGCGCCACTTCGAGTCAGACCCCCTTGATCGCGCACTCGGCAGCAACTGCGGCGATCTCCTCGCGCCACCTCACCGCATCGCCGCCCGCCAATCCGCCGCCGCCTGCCGCAACCGCTCCGACAGGTGCACCGCGATGTTCAGCACCAGCCGCTGCGCCAGCGCCGGATCCTCCTCCGCAAGCGCATCCAGCGCCGCGCGCGGCAGTGCGTGCACGGTCGATGGCATGTCCGCCACCGCATCCGCCGTGCGCCCCCGGCCGTCGAGCATCGCGGTCTCGCCGAACATCATCCCGGGCGCGAAGCTCAGGTAGCGGTGCGAGGCGCCTTCGTCGGCACCGGCGCTGCCGCTGCTGAGCACCGTCACCGAGCCCCGCGTCAGCACGTAGAGCCGGTCGCCCGGGTCGCCCTGTGCGAAGAGGCGTTCGCCGGCGGCGAGTTCGCGCGGCTGCAGCAGCGCCGTCACGCGCTCGCGCTGCGCGTCGCCCAGGCCCTGCAGCAGCGTGCAGCCGGCCAGGGCCTGCGCGGCGTCGTCCTGGGCCAGGCCGGCTTCGGCCAGCAGCGCGTGTTCGGCGTGGTCCACGGCCTGGTCGGTGTCGGCGAAGAAGCAGGCGCGGGCCAGGGCCTCGTCGAAGGCGCCGCTGTCGCGCAGCGTGCGGCCGCGGCGGCCCTCGGGCGTCACGCCGGCCAGCAGCAGCCTGCGCTGGCGGCGTGCCAGGCGGCGCGCGATCTGCGCCAGCGCCAGCGCGCCGGAAGCGTCGATGGTGCTGATGCGGCGCAGGTCGAGCACGACGAAGCGCGCGCCGGCGTCGAGCGCGTCGATGCGGTCGGCCAGCGCATCGGCGTTGCCGAAGAAGAGCGCGCCTTCGAGGTCCAGCCCGGCGATGCGTTCGCGTGCGTCGCGCAGCAGCTCGGCCTGGCGCTGCGGGTACTGGCGGCGCGAGGGGCGTTCGCTGCCGCGCCAGGCGCCGCGCACGAGCGAGCGGTTCATCGCGTGCACGAACAGCGCCAGCGCCAGCGCCACGCCCAGCAGCACGCCGGCCAGCAGCCCCTGCCAGAGCGTGAGCGCGAACACCACGGCCATCAGCGCGAGGCTTTGCAGCCGTTCGCGCGAGCGTTCGCCGCGCAGCAGGCCGGCCAGCGCGCGCAGCGTCCAGCGGTCCAGCAGGCTCACCGCGGTGGTGACGAGCAGGCCGCCCAGCACCGCCATCGGCAGCCGCGCGATGCCTTCTCCCGCCAGCAGGTACAGCGCACCGGTGCCCAGCGCCGCCACCGTCACCGCGTGCCGGCTGCCGGCGCCCAGGCGCAGCAGCGCGCCGGCACGGGCGCGCCAGTAGACGACCGGCAGCCCGCCGAAGAGGCCGCTGGCCACGTTGGCGGCGCCGAAGGCCAGCAGCTCGCGGTTTGGGTCGTGGCGCGTTTGCACGACTTCGTCGACGGCCAGTGTGTTGAGCACCGTCTCCAGCGCCGCCACCACCGCGATCAGCCCGGCGGTGAGCGCCCAGGCGTGGCCGTGGCGCGCCAGCAGGCCGGCCAGCAGCGTGCCGTCGGCCAGCAGCGGGCGCAGCGCGTCGGGCCCCGGCAGCGCGCTGGGCACGCTGCCGACGACGCGGCCCAGGGCGAGGCCCGGCATCGCCTGTGACAGCGCCGCGTAGAGCGCGCAGCCCAGCGCCAGCCCCACCAGCGCGCCCGGCGCCTTGGGCCAGCGCCAGGCCAGCAGCCAGACGCTGCCGGCACTGACGGCACCCAGCAGCAGCGGCGCCCCGTGCAGCTGCGAGAGCGCCGGCCCGTGCTGCCATTCGGCCGCGCTCAGGCCCAGCAGCGAAGGGATCTGGCCGAGCAGGAGCATCACCGCCACGCCGTTCATGAAGCCCGCCAGCACGGGCTGCGGCACATGCGCCACCAGGCTGCCCAGGCGCAGCAGGCCGAAGAGCATCTGCAGCAGGCCGGTGGCCACCACGCAGGCGGCCATCACGGCCAGCAGCAGCGCGGGCCGGGCGCCGGGCGCGGCGGCGAGCTGCGGGTCGGCCGCGAGCTGCGCCACCAGCGCCGCGAACATCAGCACCGTGGCGATGCTCATGCCGGCCGCGGGCATGGCGCTGCGGCCCAGCAGCGCCGTCACCACGCCGCCGGCGGCCACCGTGACGCAGGCCGCGGGCAGGCCGATGGCCGGGCCCTCGGCGCCCAGCGACGCGAAGCACACGAGGCCGAGCGCGAGCCAGGCCGGCATCGAGCCGAGGGTGACGAGCGCGCCTGCGCCGAGATCGCGCCACCGGATGCGGGGCTGCGGTGGCGCCGTGCCGTTTGCGGCTAGCATGCCCCGGCCCACGGTCGGGCCGGCGCTGGCGGCGTTCGGTTCGGTCACGGGCGCGATGCGTGTTCGAAAGGTGTGAGTCTTGGCGGAACAGGCGGCGCAGGCCACCGAGCAGGTGCAGCGGCTCGAGGCGGCCATCCTAGCTTTGGAGGCCCAGCGCGGCAATCTGGGCGATGCCGTGGTGGACACCGCGCTCGCGCCGCTGCGCGCGCAGCTCGCGGGGCTCGTGCGGGCCGCGCCGCCAACGGCCCAACCGCGCTTGCGCCAGATGACGGTGCTGTTCGCCGACATCGTCGGCTCCACGCAGATCGTCGCCCGGCTCGATGCCGAGGACGCCGCCGCGCTGTCCAACGACGTGCTGGCGCGCTTCGCCGCCCATGTGCGCGCGCACCAGGGCCGCGTGCTGCGCTTCACCGGCGACGGGCTGAAGGCCCTCTTCGGTGCCGACGCGCAGGCCGAAGGCGCGGCCGAGAGCGCACCCGAGCTGGCGGTGCGCGCGGGCCTGGCGATCAGCGACGAGGCGCGCACGCAGGCGCAGGCGCTGCGGCGGCTGCACGGCATCGAGGGCTTCGACGTGCGCGTGGGCATCAACAGCGGCGCGGTGGCGATGGGCGCCGGCGTCGAGGCCGACGACACCGCGATGGGCGCCGCCGTGAACCTCGCCGCGCGGCTGGAGCAGGCGGCCGCGCCGGGCAGCGTGCTGGTGGGCGCGGCCACGCAGGCGCAGGTGCGCGGCCTGTTCGAAGCCGAGGAGCTGCCGCCGCTGACCGCCAAGGGCTTCGACGAGCCGGTGCCGGCCTGGCGCGTGCACGCCGCGCGGCCACGTGCCTTCCGCGCCGCCAACCGCGGGCTGGCTGGCGTCGCGGCGCCGATGGTCGGCCGCGATGGCGAACTCGCGGCGCTGTTGGCCGCTGCGGCCGAATCGGCCGAGGCATGCGGCGGCCTGCGCGCCGCCACCGTGCTGGCCGAGGCCGGCGTCGGCAAGAGCCGCTTGCTGCACGAACTGCTGCAGCGCCTGCCCGCGCCCGGCGGCCCGCGGCTGCTGGCGCGCGCCGAGCCGCAGCGTCGGCTGCAGACCTACGGCCTGCTGCGCGAGATGCTGGCGCGTCACCTGGGCATTGCCGACACCGACACCGCCGCCGTCGCGCGCGAGCGGCTGCTGCAGGGCCTCGCGCCGCTGCCGGCGCTCGATGCCAAGCTCATCGGCCACCTCGTCGGCCTGGACTTCCCCGACGACCCCGAGCTTGCGCCCTTGCTGGCCGACGCCGGGCTGCTGCGCCGGCGCGCCTTCGATGCCACGCTGCGCTGGCTGCGCGCGCTGGCCGATGGCGCCGCGGCGCCGCTGCTGCTGGTGCTGGACGACATCCACTGGGCCGACCAGGGCTCGCTCGTCTGGCTGCGCCACCTGCTCGCGGAAGCCGCGGACCTGCCCGCGCTGCTGCTGATGCTCGCGCGCCCCTCGCTGCTGGACGCGCACCCGAACTGGACCGAGAGCGATGCCGGCCGCCACCGCCGCATCGAGCTTGCGCCGCTGCAGCCGGCCGACAGCGCACGCCTGGCCGATGCCTTGCTCGCGCGCCTGCACCCGGTGCCGCCGGCGCTGCGCGAGCTGCTGCTGCGCGGCGCCGAGGGCAACCCCTTCTACCTCGAAGAGCTGGTGCAGATGCTGATCGACGACGGCGTGATCGTCGGCGAGACCGTCGACGGCCAGGACCGCTGGCGCCTGGCCACCGACCGGCCGCGGCTCGCGCACCTGCCGCCCACACTGACCGCCGTGCTGCAGGCGCGGCTGGATGCACTGCCCGCGCGCGAGCGCCAGGCGCTGCAGCAGGCCGCGCTGGTCGGCCCGCAGTTCTGGGACGGCGCGCTCGCCGCGCTGGACCCGGCCGCGCCGGCGGCCCTGGAGGAGCTGCAGCGGCGCCGGCTGGTGCGCGAGCAGCAGCCCAGCAGCTTCGGCGACTGCCGCGAGTTCGCCTTCGTGCACCACCTGCTGCACCAGGTCGTCTACGACACGGTGCTGAAGGCCGCGCGCCGCGCCGGCCATGCCGCCGCCGCTGCCTGGCTGGCCGAGCGCGTGCGGGAGCGCCCCGGCGAACACGTGGCCACCACCGCCGAGCACTACGCACGCGCCGGCGAGCGGATGCTGGCCGCGCGCTACTTCGTGCAGGCGGCGCGGCAGGCCTCGGCCCGCTACGCCAACGACGCGGCGCTGGAGCATGCGCAGCGCGCGCTGGAGCAGTTGGGCGATGCCGACGAGCCGCTGCGCTTCGAGGCGCTGGTGGTGCGCGAGGCGGTGCAGGACCTGCTGGGCGACCGCGACGGCCAGCGCGCCACCGTCGAGGCGATGGAAGCGATCAGCCCGGTCGATCGGCATCCGGTGCGCGCCGCGCGCGTGGCCAGCCGCCGGGCGATGCTGCACGACCGGCTGGGCGAGTTCGCGCTGGCCTTCGAACACGCAGGCCGCGCGGCCGAGCTGGGCGCGGCGCAGGGGCTTTGGGACTCGGCCGCGTTCGGCCGCGCCGAGCGCGCCCACGTGCTGATGCGCGAGGGCCGGCTCGACGAGGCGCGCGCCGAGTGGGCGCTGGCCAGCGAGCATGCCGAACGCGCCGGCGACCCGCTGCTGCGCGCCAAGGTGCTGGCGGTGGGCGCCGGCATCGAGGAGGCCGGGCACCAGCCGCAGCGCGCGCTGGCGATGATGCAGGCCTCGATGGAGACCGCGCAGCGCACCGGCCACCTGCGCCTGGCCTGCGTGATGCAGAGCAACATCGCCGTCACGCTGGAAGGCATCGGCGACTGGGCCGGCGCAGCCGAGGGCTTCCAGCAGGCGCTGGCGCAGGCGCGCGAGATCGGCAACCGCACGATCGAGGCCAATGCACTCGGCGGCCTGGCCACGGCGCTCACGGCGCTGGGCGACGCCGCGGCGGGCGAGCGGCACGTGCGCGAGGCCGTCGACATCACCGAACGCGTGGGCGACCGCTTCTCGCGCGCGCGCTGGCTGCTGACGCTGGGTGATGCGCGGCAGGCGCAAGGCGATGCGGCCGGCGCCGAGGCCGCCTTCGCCGAGGCGGGCGGCTACTTCGAATCGGCCGGTCTCGCGCTCGAGCGCCTGGACGTGAAGGCGCGGCTGGCGCTGCTGGCGCTGGACCGCGGCGACACCGGCCGCGCCGGGATCGAGGTGCAGCCGCTGCTGGCGATGGACGAAGCCACCGCGGCCGACGCGCCGCTGCGCGTGCGCTGGGCCGGCTGGCGCTGGCTTGCGGCGGTGCAGGACCCGCGCGCCGATGCGTGGCTCGCGGCCGCGCAGGCCGAGCTTCAGGCGCGCGCAGCGCGGCTCGACGAAGGGCCGGTGCGGCAGCGGTTCATCGAGGGCATCGAGGCGCACCGCGGCATCGCCGCGGCATGGGCCGCGCGCAAGGCCTGACTAGGCACCGGCGTAAAGCGGAAACCGCGCCGCCATCGCACGGACCTCGGCCCGCACCTCGGCCTCGGTCGCGGCATCCCCGCTGGCTGCGAGCACGCGCCGCGTCCAGCTCGCGATCTGCGCCATCTCCGGCAGGCCCAGCCCGCGTGTCGTCGCGCCGGAGACGCCGAAGCGCACGCCATGCACGCGGCGGCGCTCGGGGTCGTCGGTGGGCAGGGGGTTGAGGTTGGCGATCAGCCCGCAGCGCTCCAGCGCCAACGCGGCCACGTCGCCGGTCAGGCCCTGGCGGCGCAGGTCCAGCAGCATCAGCGGCGTGTCGGTGCCGCCGCACAGCAGGTCGAAGCCTTCGGCCTGCAGGGCCGCGGCCAGCGCGCGGGCGTTGGCCAGCACCGCGGCGGCGTGCACGCGGAACTCGGGCTTCAGCGCCTCGCCCAGCGCCACCGCCTTGGCCGCGACGATGTGCAGGTAGGGCGTGCCCTGCAGGCCAGGGAACACCGCGGTGTCGATGCGCTTGCTGAGCGCCGGGTCGTTCCACAGCACGATGGCGCCGCGCGGGCCGCGCAGCGACTTGTAGGTCGTCGTCGTGACGATGTCGGCGTGCGGGAAGGGGCTCGCATGCGCGCCGCCCGCCACGAGGCCGGCGAAGTGCGCCATGTCGACCAGCAGCTTGCCGCCCGCTGCGTCGGCGGCGCGGCGGAAGAGTTCGAAGTCCAGCGCGCGCGGATAGGCCGAGCCGCCGGCGATCACGAGCTTCGGCTTGTGCTCGCGCGCGAGCGCCATCACCTCGTCCGGGTCGATCAGGCCATCCTCGCGCCGCACGCCGTAGTGCACGACCTTGAACCAGCGCCCGCTGAAGTTCACCGCCGCGCCGTGGCTGAGGTGGCCGCCGGCGTTGAGGTCCATCGACAGCAGCGTCTCGCCTTGCTGCAGCATCGCGTGCAGCACCGCGTGGTTGGCCTGGCTGCCCGAGTGCGGCTGCACGTTGGCGAAGGCGCAGCCGAAGAGCCGGCATGCGCGCTCGATGGCCAGGCGCTCGACCTTGTCGACCTGCGCCGCGCCGGCATGCCAGCGCTTGCCGGGGTAGCCCTCGACGGTCTTGTTCGTCAGCAGCGAGCCCTGCACCTGCAGCACCGCGCGGCTGACGATGTTCTCGCTCGCGATGAGTTCGATCACCTCCTCCTGGCGCTGCGACTCGGCGGCGATGGCCTCGGCCACCAGTGGGTCGGTGAGTTCGACGGGAGCGTCGAAGTAGCCGTCGTGCAGGTCGGTGCGGTGCGGGCGTGTGCTCATGCCCGCGAGCTTAGCTGCCGGTGACCTCGATCGTCCGTCCACCTTCACGCGCGCTCTTCAGCAGCGCCTCCAGAGTGGCCATGTTCTGCAGGCTGAGCGCGGTGTCACCGTCATCCGTGATCTCGCCTCGCACGAGCCGCGCGAAGTGCTCGGCCTCGAAGCGGAAGCCGTTGCCGCGCTCGTAGGGCACGGCTTCGACAGGATCTTCCCAGCCGATGCCGCGGCGCAATTGCAGCCGGCCGGGGCGTTCGTCGCGCGTGTGGTTCAGGTAGTCGGTCTCGATCGAGCCGCGCGAGCCGAAGACCGTGGCGCAGCGCATCGGCGCCGCGTCCATCGCGCAGCCCACCTGCGCCATCGCGCCGCCTTCGTAGTTCACGGTGCCGGCGAAGCCGATGTCCACGCCGCTGGGCCCCAGCCGCGCATGGCCCGCCACGCTCAGCGGCCGGCGGCCCGCGGCCAGGCGCGCAAGACTCACCGCGTAGCAGCCGGCGTCCAGCAGGCCGCCGCCGCCCAGCGCGGGGTCGAGGCGGATGTTGGGGCCCGTGCCGAGCGAGAAGCCGAAGAAGGACTGCACCAGCCGCACCTCGCCGATCGCGCCTTCGGCGAGCAGCTCGCGCAGGCGGATCGTCTGCGGCTGGTAGCGGTAGGGGTAGGCCTCCAGCAGCACGCGGCCGGTCTCGCGTGCGGTGGCGAACATGCGCTGCGCCTCCGCGAGCGTCAGCGACAGCGGCTTCTCGCACAGCACATGCTTGCCGGCGCGCAGCGCACGCTCGGTCCACTCAGCGTGCATCGAGTTGGGCAGCGGGTTGTAGATGGCCTCGATGGCCGGGTCGTCCAGCAGCGCCTCGTAGCTCGCATGCACACGCGTGATGCCATGGCGCGCGGCGAAGGCCGCGGCCGCCTCGGCGCTGCGGCTGCCGACGGCCTCGATGCGCACGAGCGCGCTGCCGGCGTTGCCCTCGCAGAAGCCGTGGGCGATGTTGGCGCTGGACAGGATGCCCAGGCGCAAGGGCTCGTGGTTCATGGCGTGGCGGTGTTCGGGGTGGAGGGCGACGATTCTGCGGCGACGAGTGCGGCCCAGTCGGGCCGATGGTCGGGATCGGGGTCGGGCTGCGCGGCCAGCAGCGTGCGCGTGTAGTCGTGTCGTGGCGCGGTGAAGAGGGCCTCGGTCTCGGCCAGCTCCACGAGCCGGCCCTGGCTCATCACCGCGACGCGGTTGCAGAAGTGGCGCACCACCGCCAGGCCATGGGCGACGAAGAGGTAGGTCAGGCCGAACTCCTCCTGCAGCTCGGCCAGCAGGTTGATGACCTGCGCCTGCACCGAGACATCCAGCGCCGAGACCGCCTCGTCGGCCACCACCAGCGAAGGCCGCATCACGAGTGCGCGCGCGATGCCGATGCGCTGGCGCTGGCCGCCCGAGAAGGCATGCGGGTAGCGCGTGCGGGCCTCGGGGCGGATGCCGACGCGCTTCAACATCGCCACCACGCGGTCTTCCAGCTCGCTGCCGCGTGCGAGCTGGTGGATGACCAGCGGCTCCTCGACGATCTGCTGCACCGTCATGCGCGGGTTCAGCGAGCCGAAGGGGTCCTGGAAGATCATCTGGATCTCGGTGCGCAGCGGCTTCAGTGCAGGCTCCGGCAGGCTCGCGAGATCGACCACCGCGCCGGCCCGCGTGCGGAACAGCGCCTGGCCCGCGGTGGGTTTGGTTGCGCGCAGGATCGCGCGGCCAAGCGTGGTCTTGCCGCTGCCACTCTCGCCGACGATGCCCAGCGTCTCGCCGCGCTTCAGCTCGAAGCTCACGTCGTCGCAGGCCTTCACAGTCACCACGCGACGCGTGAACAGGCCCTTGGTGACGATGTCGTAGTGCTTCGAGAGGCCGCGCACCGACAGCAGCACGTCGTCGTCGCTCACGATGCGCCTCCCTCGATCTCGTGGACGCGAAGACACGCGGCCTCGTGCCCCGGGCCAACGGGCTGCAGCGCGGGCGGGCTGCCGCTGTCGCAGCGCCCGGCCTGCGCAAACGCGCAGCGCGGGTGGAAGGGGCAGCCGGGCGGCAGGTCCGACAACGCCGGCACCGAGCCGGGGATGCTCGGCAGGCGACGACCCTCGGCCCTGCCGAGACCGGGCAGCGACGCCAGCAGGCCTCGCGTGTACGGGTGGCGCGGGCTCTTCATGATCGCGCGCACGGGAGCGCGTTCGACGACGCGGCCGAGGTACATCACCAGCACTTCGTCGGCGGTCTGCGCGACCACCGCGAGGTCGTGCGTGATCAGCACGATCGCTGTGCCCAAGCGCGCCTGCAGCTCCTTCAGCAGCCGCAGGATCTGCGCCTGCAAGGTGACGTCCAGCGCCGTGGTCGGCTCGTCGGCGATCAGCAGCAGCGGGTTGCACACCAGCGCCATCGCGATCACCACGCGCTGGCGCATGCCGCCGGAGAGTTCGTGCGGGTACTGGTCGATGCGCGCCTCGGGGTTGTGGATGCCCACCTTGCGCAGCATCTCCAGCGTGCGCTCGCGTGCCTGCGCCTTGGTCAACGGCTGGTGCAGCAGGATGGCTTCCGCGATCTGCTCGCCCACACGATGCACCGGGCTCAATGCGGCCAGCGGCTCCTGGAAGATCATCGCCGCCAGGCCGCCGCGCACGCGGTACAGGTCTTCCGATTTCGCATCGAGCTTCAGCACGTCGATCGGTGCTTCGCCGCCGCCCGGGTGCAGCAGCACCTGCCCGCCGACGATGCGCCCCGGCGGCTGCACGAGGCGCAGGATGGAGTACGCGGTGACGCTCTTGCCGCAGCCCGATTCGCCCACCACCGCGAGCGTGCCGCCGCGCTTCACGCTGAAGCTCGCGCCGTCCACCGCGCGCAGCTCGCCCTCGTCGCTGCGGAACACGGTGCGGAGGTCCTTCACCTCCAGGACGAGGCTCTCATCCGCCATAGGGATCGGCCGCGTCGCGCAGGCCGTCGCCGAGGAAGTTGAAGCTCAGCACCACCGCGACGATGAAGCCCACCGGCATCATCAGCCAGGGGTAGTAGCGCACGGCCTTCACGTCCAGGCAGTCCTGCAGCATCACGCCCCAGCTGACGATGGGCGGGCGCAGGCCCAGGCCGAGGAAGGACAGCGCCGTCTCGCCGAGGATCATGCCCGGCACGCTGAGGGTCAGCGCGACGATGATGTGGCTCGTGAAGCCCGGCATCAGGTGGCGGAAGAGGATGCGGCCGTGGCTGGCGCCCAGCAGGCGCGCGGCCACGGCGTAGTCCTCCTCGCGCAGCGCGAGGATCTTGCCGCGCACGACGCGCGCGAGACCGGTCCAGTTCAGCAGGCCCAGCAGCAGCGTGATCGCGAAGTAGACCTTCAGCGCGCTCCAGTCGCCGGGCAGGATGGCGGCCATCGCGATCCACAGCGGCAACTGTGGAAACGCCTGCAGGATCTCGATGCCGCGCTGGATCAGGTTGTCGGTGCGCCCGCCCACGTAGCCGCTGATGCCGCCGATCGCCATGCCCAGCGTGAAGGTGAGCACGATGCCGACCAGCCCCACCGAGAGCGAGACGCGCGCGCCGTGCACCGCGCGGCTGAAGATGTCGCGGCCGTATTTGTCGGCGCCGAGCAGGAAGAGCGTGGGCTCGAGATCCTTTGGCGGCGAGGCGGCGCGCCAGGCGGCGTGGTCGATGCCCAGCAGCCGGTGGCCGATCGGCAGCACGCCGAAGAGCTTCAGGTCCTCGCCATCGGCGGCGTGAACAAACCAGCGAACCGGCACGGCCGGATCGGCCTCGCTGTAGCTCTTGCGGAAGGTGATGGGGTCGGTGTGCTCGCGCAGCGCGCGCACGTGCAGCCCGTCGTCCCAGCTCCAGCGCAGCAGCTGCGGCGGCGCGTAGGGGTGGCCGAGGTGGCGCTGGTCGGGCTGCTGGGTCGCGACGAACTCGGCCAGCAGGCCGAGCGCATAGAGGAACACGAGCACGAAGAAGGAGGCCACCGCCAGCTTGTGGCGCCTGAAGCGGCGCAGCACCAGCTCGCGCTGCGAGAGGCTGCCGAGCTGCGCGGCGGCGGCGCTCACGACGACGCTCCTTCGTAGCGGATGCGCGGGTCCAGCCACAGCAGCAGCAGGTCGGCCACCAGCGTGCCCAGCACCGACAACAGCGACAGCGCCATCAGCAGCGAGCCGGCCAGGTACAGGTCCTCGTTGAGCAGTGCCGAGAGCATCAGCGGGCCCACGGTGGGCAGGCTCAGCACGATGGCGACGATCGCGCCGCCCGAGACCAGCGCCGGGAACACGTGGCCGATGCCCGAGACGAAGGGGTTCAGCGCGATGCGCACCGGATACTTGAACAGCAGCTTGAGCGGCCGCACGCCCTTGGCACGCGCGGTGGTGACGTAGGGCTTCTTCAGCTCGTCCAGCAGGTTGGCGCGCATCACGCGGATCAGACCCGCGGTGCCCGAGACCGCGCTCACCACCACCGGCACCCACACGTGCGCGAGCAGGTCCTTGAACTTCGGCCAGTCCCAGTAGGGCTGCGCGGCGAACTCGGGCGAGAACAGGCCCGAGACGCCGGCGCCCACCATGATCACCAGCGCCAGCAGGAAGGGCGGCACGCTCATGCCGACGAAGCCGACGAAGGTGGCGACGTAGTCGCCCGCGGAGTACTGGCGCACGGCCGAGTACACGCCGATCGGTATCGCCAGCACCCAGGTCAGCAGGATGGTGCCCAGCGAGATGCCGAAGGTCAGCAGCAGCCGGTCGCCGACGAGCTCGTTCACCGGCCGCGTGCTCTCCATCGACAGGCCCATGTGGCCCTGCAGCAGGCCGAGGTCGTCGTCCTGCCAGGTGCCGAACCACAGCAGGCCGGTCCAGCGCAGGTACTGCTTCCACTCGGGGTCGTCGGTGTGGAAGGTGTGCTTGAGGTCGTCGGCCCACTTCTGCAGCGAGTCCTCGCCGGTGGACTCGAGGTAGCTCAGGCGCGAGGTGAGGAAGTCGCCGGGCGGCAGCTGGATGATCGTGAAGACGACGACCGAGATCACGGCCAGCGTCGGCAGCATCACCGCCAGGCGGCGGCCGATGAAGGGGTGGCGCAGCGCCAGCAGCAGCAGCGCCGCGGCGCCCGCGGCCCAGGCCAGCCAGGCGACGATGCGCGCCACCGGCACGCCGCCGCCGCCCTTCGCGCTGCCGGCGCCCGCGGCGCCGTCTTCGCTGCGCGGCAACGTGCCGGGCGCGAGCAGTTGCTCGCGCGTGTCGGCCAGTGCCGACTGGTTCGGATGCCCGAACCACCAGGTCTCGATGCCCGCGTTGGCCGGCGTGCGCACGATGGAGCCGTACAGCGCATTGGCCGGCACGTTGTGCAGGTCCTTGTTGACCACGGCCAGGAAAGGCGGCGCCTCGGCGATGTTGATCGTCCAGACGTTCTCGGCCGCGATCTTCATCGCCTCGGCCAGGATGCGCACCTGCTCGGCCTGCGTGGTGGCCTGCTGCGCCTGCACGAAGACCTCGTAGGCGCGGTACATCGGGTGGTCCTTCGGCGGGCCCTGCGCGTTCGGGAAGTCCTTCACCGCGTCCGGGTTCCAGAAGCCGCCGCGCGAGAACCAGCGGCCCCAGTTCACCGCGAAGTAGCTCTCGATGTCCGGCGGCACGAACACCGCCGGCTGCAGCAGCGGGAAGTGGTCGCTCTCGCTGGTCCAGACCATGAAGTCGAAGTCGGCCGCGTCGCGCTTGGCGTAGAAGAGCGCGCGCTGCATCTCGCGCGCCACCACGCGCACGCCCACGCGGGCCCAGTCGTCGGTGACGAAGGGTGCCGGCCCCAGGCCGGTGAAGGCGCTGAAGTTCAGGTACAGCGTCATCGTGCTGCCGTCGGGGAAGCGGCGCATGCCGTCGACGTCGCGCTGCGTCAGGCCCAGTCCGTCGAGCAGCCGGTTCGCGCGCGCCGGGTCGTGCTGCGCGAAGGCCTTCGCCAGCTCGGGCGAGTGGAAGGGCGAGCCCGGCCCGGGTTCCACCTGCCCGGGCTTGACCTGGCCGTTGTACTCGGCCTTCACGATGGACTCGCGGTCGATCGCCAGCGACAGCGCCTGGCGGAAGCGCCGGTCGGCCAGCAGCTGCGCCTTCCACTTCGTATCGGGCTGCTCGGGGTCCACGCGCCGCGTGAGGTTGGGGTGGATGACCCAGGCCGAGCGCGTGGCCGGGTACCAGTGGCGCAGCGTGAAGCCGGCGCTCTCCTGGCGCGACATCAGCTCGGTGTAGTTCTCGTAGCGCACGTTGCGGCCCTGCATGCTCACCTCGCCGTTGACGAAGGACAGGCCCACCATCTGGTTGCTCTTGATGTCGAACTGCAGCCGGTCGATGTAGGGCAGCTGCCGGCCCTGGCCGTCGACCGCGAAGTAGTAGGGGTTGCGCACGAAGACGTGCGGCGGCGTGGTCACGCGCTTCTTCAGCACCCAGGGCCACAGGCGCGGGATCTCCGGGTTGTCCCACTTCTTCAGCCGCTCCCACAGGCCGCGCGGGCTGCTCAGGCCGATGGCCTTCATCTCGCGCGCCAGGAAGGCCGGGTCCGCCGTCTCGGGGTGGTACTTCGAGAGGTAGTGCTTCGGCGCGCTGGCCATGTCGAGGCTGAAGCTGGCCAGGGCCTCCTTGAAGTTGCCGTAGGGATGCTCGAAGCGGAAACGCAGCGTGTGGGCGTCGAGCTTGTCGATGGTGGTCGTGCCGCCGCCGGCCACGAGCCAGCGCGACGGGGCCTTGTCGCCGACCACGTCGTTCGTGTCCTCGTACTTCCACCAGAAGAGGATGTCGTCGGCGTTGAAGGGCGCGCCGTCGCTCCAGCGCACGCCGTGGCGCAGGTGGACGATGAACTCGCGCTTGTCGGCCGATTCGTCCATCGAGGTCGCCAGGTGCGGCACGATGGGCTCGCCCAGCGGCGACCAGCGGAACAGGCCCGCGTAGCCGATGCGGTAGGGCATGATGAAGATGTCGCTGTCGCTGGTGGACACGCGCAGCCAGGTGCCGCCGTACTGGCCCGGCTCGGCGCCTTCCAGCACCAGCGGCTGCGGGCCCACCCGCTCGGCCACCGGCGGCAGCTTGCCGGCCTTCACCAGATCGGCCAGCACCGGCGCTTCGGCCTTCGGCCACCAGGCTGCGCGGCGGCCCTGGCCGTGGTCGACCTCGCGCGCAAAGCGCGGCAGCTGGTCCGGGTGGCTGGCGTCGAAGGAGACATCGCGCTGGCGCTCGGCGGCGGCCACCTGCTCCGGCGCGGGCATGGGCGGCGGGCGCGAGAGATCGGGCCGCAACAGCGCCGCGGCGCCGAGCATCGCGCCGATGAAGCCGGCGCCGGCCAGCAGGGTGTACAGCAGCGCCCGCAGCGCCGCGCTGGCCCGAGGTTTCATGCGCCGATCGCGACCGGGCCGATCACGGCGCCCGTGAAGTGGTTGCCGCCGCCGGCCGCCTGCACGCTCGCCACCCGCGCCTCCACCGGCTCGCCCACCGGCGTGCCCGGTGCACCGCCCTGGGCCACCGATGCATGCAGCTTCAGCCCGTCGCAGCGCAGCTTCAGCGTCGCGGCGCCGGCGGCGACGGCGAGCTTCGCCACGTCGCGCAGCACGCCGCCATAACAGACCTGCAGCACGGCCTCGCCGGCACCGTCGGCGCGGCGGCGCAGGCCCAACAGCAGGTGCTGGCGTTCGCTCTGGAACAGGGCCAGGCCGGCGAAGTCGCCGGCGAAGGTGGGCAGCGGCAGGCTCAGCTCGGCCTCGAAGCGCGCATGCTGCACGCGCCGCGCGGCGAAGGCCGGGCGGCCGCGGTCGTCCAGCCGGACCTTGCGCGCCGGCAGCCACAGCGCGCCACCTTCGAGCTTCCACGGCGGCGGCTCGTCGCCGCGCAGGCGCAGCCAGTCGGGCTCGAGCGCGGGGCCGGAGAAGTCGGCACGCCACTCGAAGTTGCCGCTCATTTTCGACGGCAGCACCGACGCACCGCGCGGCGAAGGCAGCGTCAGCGGCACGCGCTGGCCGCGCGGCAGGATCACCGGCCAGCCGTCTTCCGTCCAGCGCACCGGCAGCAGGAAGGTCTCGCGGCCGGTGAGCCACATCTCGCCGCCGCTGCCAGGTGCCGGCCGGCAGGCCAGGAAGCTGGCCCACCACTGGCCATCCGGGCCGACGACAAGCTGCGCATGGCCGGTGCAGGTGATGGCGCCCTCAGCCGCGCCGTCGAGATCGCGCTGCGTGAGGATGGGATTGCCGCTCCAGGGCAGGAAGGGTTCGGCCAGCGAGCGGCTGCGGAAGATCACCTGCGAATGCCGCACCGAGGTGCCACCCTCGGCCGCGCTGAGGTAGAGCCAGCCCTCGCGCCGGAACAGGTGCGGGCCTTCGATCCACACCGGCTGCTCGGCCGGGTTCACGCCACCATCCACCAGCAGCTTGCGCGGGCCGGTGATCTTCAGCGCGACCGGGTCGAAGGGCAGCAGCCAGATCGCGCGGTGGCCGTCGTAGCGCGGTGGCCCCGCGGGCGGGCCGTTGTGCACGATCCAGGCGCGGCCATCGGTCTCGTCGAAGAAGATCGACGGGTCGATGCCGTCGAAGCCGAGGAAGACCGGGTCGCTCCACGGGCCCTTCGGGTCGCTCGCGGTGATCACGAAGTTGCCGCCCGCGCCCACCATCGTGCAGACGAGGTAGAAGCGCCCGCGGTGGAAGCTGAGTGCCGGCGCGAACAGGCCGCGTGAGACACCCAGGCCTTCGTAGCGCAGCATGCCGGGGCGGTCGATCGCATGGCCGATCAGCCGCCAGTTGACGAGGTCGCGGCTGTGGTGGATGGGCAGGCCCGGGAACCAGGCGAAGCTCGACGTGACGAGATAGAAATCGTCGCCCACGCGGCACAGCGAGGGGTCGGGCTGGAAGCCGCTGAGGATGGGGTTGCGGAAATGGCCGGCGGGCAGCGGCGGCTCGAAGGCGGCGTCCTGGCCGCGGTAGGCGAAGGCGTCGAAGCGCAGCCACTCGGGCGCATCACCTTCGGCGGCGGATGCCGCGCCGACGATCGTCCCCAGGCCGGCCATCAGCAGCTCCCGCCGATCAGGGTGCATAACGCGCGTTCGCGGTGGACAGCGGCCAGTCGTCGCTGCGGAAGGGCCCGGCCGGCAGGCCGTCGGGGCCGACGAGGTTGGCCTCCATCGGATTGTCCAGCCAGGCGTAGCGCACGGCCTGCGGCGCGGCCACCGCGGCGCTCTCGACGATGACGCGGCCGCCTTCGAATCGCGCCTGCGCCGGGTGGAAGCGGCGGTCGGCGCCGGCGAGTGCGAAGCCGGCGAGCGGCGCGCCGGGCTTGCGGGTTGCGAGGCCACCCACATCGAACGTCAGCACGAAGCGGCCACCCTCGGCCTTGGCCTCGCGCAGCTGCGGGCCACGCGCCGCAGGCCGCTTCGGGTCGGCCAGGTGCAGCGCCTGCAGCGCGAGGCGCTCGCCCACCGTGCGCTTGTCGCGCGGGTGGATGTCGTCGGGGTCGCCCACGTCGATCGTCACCGCCATGCCGGTGTTCGGCAGAGCGAGCGCCTGGCGCTGTGCCTCGCGCAGCTCGGCCCAGCCGCTTTGCTGCCAGGAGTTCGCGGCCAGCGGATGGAAGGACGACAGCTGCACGAAGAGGAAGGGCAGCCCGGGCTGGCCGAACGACGCGCGCCAGTCGCTGATGACACGCTGGAACAGGCCGGCGTAGGCCACCGCGCGGCCGGTGTTGCTCTCGCCCTGGTACCAGATGACGCCGCGCCACTTCAGCCCGCGCAGCGGATGGACGAGCCCGTTGTGCGCCAGGCTCGGGCCGTCGTTGGCTTCGGGCGAGGCGGGGAACTTCGGCGATGCGATCCGCGCCTTCCAGGTGCCGGCCAGTGGCAGGTGGCCGGCCACCGTCTCCAGCCGCACCGCGGCCGGGTCGCCGTGGAAGCCGCCGCCGCCGGTGTGGTCGGTGACCTTCACCGCGATCACGTTACGGCCTTCGCGCAGCAGCCCGGCCGGCACGGGGTGGCGGCGCTTCGCGTCGTACTGGCACAGGCCGCCGACGCGCTGGCCGTTGACGTAGCTGTCGTCGCAGTCGTCGATCATGCCCAGCGACAGCGTCGCCGCGCCGCGCGCCTGCTCGGCCGTCAGCGTGACGATCCGCCGGACCCAGACGACGCCATCGAGATCGCTCAGGCCCTGCGCTTCCCAGACCGTGGGCACGCGCAGCGTCGGCCAGGCGGCGTCGTCGAGATCGCTGGCGTTCCAGGTTTCCGAGTCGGCCGCGGGCCAACGCAGGCCGGGCTGGAAACGATCGATGCGGGCGCCGACCTGCTCGCGCTTGAACGCGACGAAGGCGGCGTCGTCGGCCGGCATGGCGCGCACGGCCGCAGCCAGGTCCGGCTCGGCCAGCGCGGCGTCGCGGCGCACCCAGGTCTCCAGGTGCGAGCCGCTCCAGGCCACGTTGACCAGGCCGATGGGCACGCCGGCGAACATCGGCTCGGCCTGCAGCCGGCGGGCGAAGTGCCAGCCGACGGCGCTGAAGTCCGCCGTCGCGCCCGGCTTCGCGACGACCCAGGGCGCCGGCGCGATCTCTTCCTGCGGCAGCAGCGAGGCGCGGTTGGGCACACGCAGATGGCGGATCAGCGGCACCTCGCTGGTGGCCACGGCCTCCGGCCCACCGATCGTCAACGACAGCGGCCAGGCCATGTTCGACTGCCCGCCGCAGAGCCACACATCGCCGATCCACACGTCGGCCAGGCGCAACTGCTCGGCGCCGCTCTTCAGCGCGATCTCGTGCGGCCCGCCCGCCGGCAGCGCCGGCAGCGTGGCGCGCCAGCGGCCCTGCGCGTCCACCTGCACCTGCGCCTGCAGCGGCCCGAGCGCGACGCTGAGCGCCTGGCCCGGCGTGCCGCGGCCCCACAGCGCCAGCGGCTCGCCGCGCTGCAGCACCATGTGCTCGCCGAACACCTGGGCCAGCGCGAGCGGCGCGGCGCCGGCCGGCAGCGCGGCGAGCAATGCCGCCGCCGTCGCCAGGACCGCCCTCGCCTTCACGCCGCGCGCCCCTCGCCCGGCCTCGCCGGCGGCACCGGCAGCGACCGCACCGGCGGCCGGATGCGCGGCGCCGCGTCGCTCTGCCGCCGCACGAGCTGGTGCTCGAGCACGAGGTGGCTCACCGGCTCGTCGCTGCCGGCACGCTGCGCGCGCACCTGGCGGATCAGCATCTCCATCGCCGAGCGCGACATCTCGGCGATGGGCTGGCGGATCGTCGTCAGCTCAGGCCAGATCGTGGTCGCGATCGCGGTGTCGTCGAAGCCCACGACGGTGATGTCGCCCGGCACGTCCAGGCCCTGGCGGTGGCAGACGGCCACTGCGGCGGCGGCCATGTCGTCGTTGCCGGCGAAGATCGCGCTCGGCCGCTGCGGCAGGGCCAGCAGACGCTCGGCGGCGTCCAGGCCCGAGCGGTAGCTGAACAGGCCCGGCGCGACGAGTTCGTCGTCGGCACCGGCGCCGGCCTCGGCCATCGCGTCGCGGTAACCCTGCAGGCGCTTGGCGCTGGCGCTCTGGTTCGGGTGGCCGGTGATGAAGCCGATGCGCTGGTGGCCCAGGGCGAGCACGTGGCGCGTCATCTCGTAGGCGGCGCGGTGGTCGTCGATGCAGACCGTGCCGGCCGCGTCGCCGGGCGTGCCGCCGGCCACCATCACCGCCGGCGTGCCGCTGCCGGCCACCACCGCCAGCAGCGCCGGCGAATCGCACAGCGGCGGCGGCAGGATCAGCCCGTGCACGCCGTTGGCCAGCAGGTCGCGCGCGTGCTCGGCCTCGCCGCCGTCGACGTCGCACTTCTCCACCACCAGCTGCGCGTGGCCCAGGCTCGCCTGGTCCAGCAGGCCGACGAGGAATTCGCTCAGGTAGGCCGCGCTCGGGTTGCTGTACAGCACGCCGATGCGCACCGGCCCGGAGCCCGCCAGCCGCTGCGCGGCCTGGTTGGGCACGTAGTTCAGCGCCGCGATCGCCTCGCTGACCTTGTCCCGCGTGCGGTCGCGCACGCCGGCAGCGCCGTTGATCACGCGCGAGACCGTCATCGGCGAGACGCCGGCCCGCTGCGCCACGTCCTCGATCGTCGGGGCGGCGGAGCGGATGGGTTTGCGCGACTTGTCTTTCGAGGGCGGCATCGTTTCGAATCGGCGGCAGCGGATGCGCGATGATCGCGCGGTCGAATTGTGAGCGTTATCTTTTGGCCGCAACACCGGGCTCGCCCTGATACCGCGGCCCGGCCCGACCGCTCCGGGACAACCCCGTTGACGGCCCGGATCGGGTGGCTGCAGCATCGGCGATGGTTGCGCTATCAATCAGGCTTCCGATGAACCGATCCCGAACCCTGGCCGGCCGCCGCCGGGCGCTGCAGGCCGGTGCCGGCGCGCTCGCGGCGCTGGCGCTGCCGGCCGCGCGTGCCGCCACCACCACCGTGCGCTGGCTGCACATCGAGCAGAACGCCGACATGGCCGGCTTCCTGGCCGATGTGGGCCGCCGCTTCGAGGCCGCCAACCCGGGCGTGAAGATCGAGCTGCAGTACCTGGAGAACGAGTCCTTCAAGAAGAAGCTCACGACGCTGCTGCAGTCGCCCGACCGGCCGCACCTCGTCTACAGCTGGGCCGGCGGCGTGCTGCGCGAGCAGGTCAAGGCCGGCGTCGTGCAGGACATCAGCGCGGCGATGGACGCCGGCGGCTGGCGCAGCCGCTTCGCGCCTTCGGCACTGGCGCCGTACAGCGTGAACGGCCGCCAGTACGGGCTGCCGATGCTCAGCTCGCAAGTGGGCTTCTTCCACAGCCGGCCGCTGTTCGAGAAGGCCGGCGTCGACGGCGCGGCCATCCGGACCTGGGACGACTTCCTCGCCGCGGTGAAGAAGCTGCAGGCTGCGGGCATCGTGCCGCTGGTGGTGGGCGGCGGCGACAAGTGGCCGCTGCACTTCTACTGGTCGCACCTGGCGCTGCGCTGCGGCGGCAAGGCGGCCTTTGAAAGTGCACTGACCGCTTCCCCGTCGGGTGCCGCACCCGGCTTCACCGCGCCGGCCTTCGTGCGCGCCGGTGAACTCTTCGCGCAACTGGCCGCGCTGCAGCCCTTCCAGCGCGGCTGGCAGAGCGCGAGCTGGCCGCAGTCGGCCGGCCAGTTCGGCGACGGCAAGGGCGCGATGATGCTGATGCTCGACGCGCTGCGCAACGCGATGCGCGCCAACGCTGCCGACAAGATCGGCGTGGCCGACGAGCAGCTCGGCTGGTTCCCCTTCCCCGCCGTGCCCGGCGGCCAGGGCGCGCCCGAGGAGACGATGGGCGGCTTGAACGGCTGGATGGTGACGCAGGGCGCGCCGAAGGAGACGGTGGCGCTGCTGGGCTTCCTGCTCGACCCGGCGAACCAGCGCATCGCCGCCGAGCGCGGCTTGTTCATCCCCGCGGTGGCCGGCGCGCGCGAGGCCGTGAAGCAGCCCATCCTGCGCCGCCAGGCCGAGCTGCTCGGCCGCTCGCCCTATCACCAGCTGTTCTACGACCAGATGCTCGGGCCGCAGGCCGGCGCGGTGGTCAACGACATGTCCTTCGAGATCGCCGCCGGCCGCATCAAGCCGGCCGATGCCGCGGCGCGCGTGCAGCAGGCGTGGTTGCGCAGCCGTTGAGTCCGGGGCCGCGTCCCGAGGCCCCTCGGAATGCCCGGCCGGGCCTCGTGCCCACGCTGCGCGCGCTGCCCTTCGTGGCGCCGGCGCTGCTGCTGTTCACGCTCTTCGTCGCGCTGCCGATGGCCGAGGCGGCCTTCTACAGCGTCTTCAAGTGGAACGGCTACGGCCGGCCGAGCGAGTTCGTGGGCCTGGCGAACTTCGCGCTGCTGGCGCAGGACGCGGACTTCCGCACCGCGCTGGCCAACAACGGCTGGGTCATCGTCGTCTCGCTCGTCGTGCAACTGCCGATGGCGCTGCTGCTGGCGCTGCTGCTGGCCGCGCCCACGCGCCTCAACCGCGTGCTGCGGCTGCTGTTCTTCCTGCCGTACGTGCTGGCCGAGGTGGCCGCCGGGCTGATCTGGCGCTTCCTCTACGACGCCGAGAACGGCCTGCTGGCCGGCACCTTCGCGGGCCTGGGCCTGCCCTCGCCGGACCTGCTGGGCGAACCCGCGACCGCACTGCCGGCGCTGCTGGCGGTGGTGGTGTGGAAGTACTTCGGCTTCCACATGGTGCTCTACATCGCCGGGCTGCAGCAGATCGACGCCTCGCTGTACGAAGCCGCGCGGCTCGACGCCGCCTCGCGCTGGCGCACCTTCCGCTGCATCACGCTGCCGCAGCTGGCGCCCACCATCGGCCTGTCGGTCTTCTTCGCCGTGCTCGGCTCGATGCAGGCCTTCGACCTCGTGATGGCGCTCACGCGCGGCGGCCCCTCGAACAGCACGCACACGATGGTGAGCTACCTCTACGAGTTCGGCGTCACGCGCATGGACATCGGCTTCGGCAGTGCGGTGGGCGTGGTGTTGTTCGTGCTCTGCGCCGGTTTCGCCTGGGGAGCGCGGCGATGGCTGCTCGGGGCCCCGCGATGACGAAGCGTTTCGACGGCGCCGAAGCCGCCCGCATCGCGCTGCTGCTGGTGCTGGCGGCCGTGGTGCTGCTGCCGCTGGCCGCCACCGTGCTGGGCGGCTTCAAGACGCTGGGCGAGCTTCGCACGCGGCCGCTCGCGCTGCCCGAGGCCTGGCAGTGGCAGCAGCACGCGGCGATCCTGTCGTCCCTGAACTTCTGGCGCCAGCTCGGCAACTCGGTGCTGGTGGCGGCGTTGACCGTCGTGCTGACGCTCGTGGTGGCCGCGCCGGCGGCCTTCGCCTTCGTGCGGCTGCGCTTTGCGTTCGCCCGCCGGCTGCTGGGCTTCCTGCTGCTCGGGCTGCTGTTCCCGGCGGCCACGGCGGTGCTGCCGCTGTTCATCCGCATCCGCGACCTGGGGCTGCTCGATTCGCTCTGGGGCGTGGTGCTGCCGCAGGTGGCCTTCGGCCTCGCCGCCGCGGTACTGATGCTGCGCAATGCCTTCGACGCCCTGCCGCGCGAGCTGTTCGAGGCCGCGCTGATGGACCACTGCGGCCCCTGGCGCTGCTTCACGCGCATCGTGCTGCCGCTCTCAAGGCCGATCCTCGCCACCGTGGCCGTGATCGCCGCGGTGCAGAGCTGGAACGCCTACCTGCTGCCGCTGGTGGTGCTCAACCGCGAGTCGCTGTACCCCTGGCCGCTGGGGCTGATGGCCTACCAGGGCCAGTACTCGACCGACTGGCAGCTGGTGCTGGCCTTCGTCACGCTCACGCTGCTGCCGATGGTGGCGGCCTTCCTGCTCGCGCAGCGCCACATCGTGGCCGGGCTCACGGCCGGCGCGGTGAAGGGCTGAAGGCCTACGGCCGCTCGTTCAGGAAGCCGGCGTACCAGCGCCCGCTGGCCTTGGGCGTGCGCCGCTGCGTCGCATAGTCCACGTGCACGAGGCCGAAACGCCGCAGGTAGCCCTCGGCCCACTCGAAGTTGTCCATCAGGCTCCACGCGAAGTAGCCCTCGAGCCGCACGCCGGCCTCGCGCGCGCGGCGCGCAGCCTCGAGGTGGCGCACGAGGAAGGACAGGCGTTCGCCGTCGTGCACGCTGCCGTCGGCACTCACCACGTCCTCGTAGGTCGAACCGTTCTCGGTGATGAAGATCGGCGCGGGCGCGTAGTCGCGCTGCACGCGCAGCAGCAGGTCCACCAGGCCCTGCGGCGCGACCTCCCAGCCAAAGGCCGTTCGCTCGACACCCTCGCGCTCGACCACGCGCGCCTCCAGCGGGCCCTGCCCCGGCGCCGCGGCGACGAACTCGGGGAAGTAGTAGTTGATGCCGAGGAAATCCACCGGCGCGGCGATGGCCGCGAGCTCGCCTTCGGCCACGCGCGGGGCCAGGTCGTCCAGCCGCGCCATCACGTCGGCCGGATAGCCGCGGCCGTGCAGCGGGTCCAGGAACATGCGGTTGCGCAGGCCGTCGTGGCGGTGCGCGGCGGCGCGGTCGGGCTCGGCCTGGCTAACGGGATAAATGGGGTGCAGGCTCAGCGTGATGCCGGCCTTCGCGCGTGGCGCGTTGCGGCGGATCACCGGCATGGCGAGGCCATGCGACAGCAGCACGTGGTGCAGCACCTGCAAGGCGGTGCGCAGGTCGCGCTGGCCCGGAGCGTGTACGCCGTCGGCATGGCCGAGCATCGCTGTGCACCAGGGCTCGTTGTGCGTGATCCAGTGGCCCACGCGGTCACCGAACCGGCGCGTGACGACGTCGGCATAGTCCACGAACGCGTGCACCGTGCCCGGCGCCGCCCAGCCGCCCTCGTCCTGCAGCGCCTGCGGCAGGTCCCAGTGGTACAGCGTGGCCCAGGGCTGGATGCCGCGCGCGAGCAGGCCGTCCACCAGGCGCTCGTAGAAGGCCAGGCCGCGCGGCTCGATGGCGCCGCGCCCCGCCGGCAGCACGCGCGGCCACGCGATCGAGAAGCGGTAGGCGTTCACGCCCATCGCCTTCAGCAGGTCGAGGTCCTCGTCGAGGCGGTGGTAGTGGTCGCAGGCCACGTCGCCGCTGCTGCCGTCGCGAATCGCGCCGGGCTGGCGGCAGAAGCGGTCCCAGATGCTCTCGCCGCGGCCGTCGGCCTGGGCCGCGCCTTCGATCTGGTACGAGGACGTGGCGAAGCCCCAGGTGAAGCCGGGGCCGAAGTCGGCGCGGCGGATCGTGGGCAGGGTGCTCGGGTTCATGGCTTCGTCAGCGGCTCGCAGCCGGCGGCGGGGAAGGATTCGTCCAGCAGGGTTTCGTCAGCGCTGCCGGCCTGCGCGGCACGCAGGCCGTAGCCCGCGGCGAAGAGGGGCTTGCCCCCCGGCGCGCCGGTGAACAACGGCGCCTGGCAGGCGCTGCGCGGCCAGGCGAAGGGCAGTCGGCCCTGGAACTCGTGCGCCACCGTGCCGTCGGCGCGGCGCAGCAGCATCTCGGCCACGCCGCTGCCCTCGCTGCCGGGCAGCCAGGCGGCGACGAAGGCATCGGAGCGGTTCAGCAGGTCGTTGACGAACAGCGGCCGGCCCGACAGCAGCACCGTCAGCACCGGCCGGCCGCGGCCGCGCACGGCGTCCAGCAGCGCAAGCTCGGCCGGGTAGCGGCCGCTGTGGCGCAGCGTGTCGTTCGGTGCGATGTCGCCTTCGCCTTCGGCATACGGCACCTCGCCGACGACGGCGATCACGGCATCGAAGGCCGCCACGTCCACGCCGCGCGCATCGGAGCTGTAATGCACGCGCTCAGCGCCCAGCGCCTTCACCAGGCCGGCGAGGATCGTGTCGCCGGCCGGCAGGTCGGCATTCGCGTTGTCCTTGCCCTGCCAGCTCAGCGACCAGCCGCCGCACTGCTTGGCCATGCTGTCGGCGGCCTGGCCCACCACCAGCACGCGGCCGCCGGGCCTGACGGCCAGCGGCAGCAGCCCGCCGCGGTTCTTCAGCAGCACGAGCGACTTGCGCACCGCCTCGCGCGCGAGTTCGGGCGCGCGCAGCGCGGCGTCCGATCCGGCCTCGGGCTCGGCGGCCGGCACGGCATCGAACAGCCCCGCGCGCAGCTTCACGCGCAGGATGCGCGAGACGGCGTCGTCGATGCGCGCCATCGGGATCTGCCCGTCGCGCACCTGCCGCACCGTGTTGCGGATGAAGGCCTTCCACTGCTCGGTGACCATCACCATGTCGATGCCGGCGTTGATGGCCTGCGGGCAGGAGTCGTCGCTGCAGCCCGGCACCTGGCCGATGCCGTCCCAGTCGGAGACGACGAAGCCGTCGAAGCCCAGGCGCTCCTTCAGCAGCGTGGTCAGCATCAGCCGGCTCGTGTGCATCTTGCCGGGGTCGGCGCCGGCGGCCAGCGGCTTCCAGCTGTTGAAGCTGGCCATCACCGTCATCACGCCGGCGTCCAGCGCGCCCAGGTAGCCCTGGCCATGCACGGCGAACAGTTCATCGGCCGAGGCCAGGCTCAGGCCGCGGTCGCGGCCCTGGTGCGTGGCGCCATCGCCGATGAAGTGCTTGGCCGTGGCCACCACGCCGCCGGCCTGCAGCGCCGCCACCTGCGCCTGCGCGTAGGCGCGCACCAGCGCCGGGTCCTCGGACCAGCTCTCGTAGGCGCGGCCCCAGCGCGCATCGCGCGCGTTCGCCACCGTTGGCGCGAAGGTCCAGCGGATGCCGGTGGCGCGCACCGCGCGTGCGGTGGCCGCGGCCACGCGGCCGGCCAGCGCCGGCTCGTGCGCCGCGCCCAGGCCGATGGCCTGCGGGAACAGCGTCGCGCCGAGGACGTTGTTGTGGCCGTGCACGGCATCCGTGCCCCAGACGATCGGCACCTGCACGCCTTCGGCCGCCATCGAGGCGGTGTGGAAGGCGCCGGCCTTGCGCACCCAGTCGGCGGCGTTCGCATGCTTCGCGCCATCGGGCGCGGCACCGCCGCCGTTGAGCACCGAGCCCAGCCGGTAGCGCCGGGCCTCGTCGGGCGTGACGTGACGGATCTCCGCCTGCGTCATCTGCCCCACCTTCTGCTCCAGGCTCATGCCGGCCAGCAGCTGCGCGATGCGTGCCTCCAGCGCCGCATCGGGCGCCGGCCGCGGGCGCTGCGGCCACGGGGCCAGCAGCTCCACGGGCGGCGCAGCGGGCGGCGCCGCACAGCCCGCGATGAACCCCATCACCACCCCCACCAGCCCCAGCACGGCCGGCCTGCCGCGCTGCAGCTGCCTCATCGTTCTTCGGTCCTGTCGAAAGCGCGCATTCTTGATGAAAGCGCTCGTCATCGAAAGAACGTCAACCCTCGGAAGCCGTGCGCGCGAGCAGGGCCGGCAGGCCCGGATAGCCCGCGGCCTCGAGCATGAACTTGCGCGCAAAGGGGCCCCATTTCGCGCCGCGGGCCAGCGCATCGGCGAAGCCTTCGCGGTCGTGCACCCAGCTGCCGCCCAGGGCGCTCACGCCCATCGCGAACAGCGCATCGGGCAGGCAGCCCGCGCCCGGGCCCAGCAGCACGAAGCGGCGCGCCGAGCGGCAGGCCGCGAGCACCGCCGGCAGCGTGCCGTTGAGCAGCACGGTGCTGGTGCTGAGCACCTGCGTGCAGGGCGCCAGCGCCTGCCGGTCCAGCGTGACATGGAAGCCTTCGTGCGCGCCGGCCAGGTCGGCCCGCAGCTCCAGCACCGTGAGCGAGGCACCGCGTTCGACCAGCTGGCGCGCCAGCGGCGGGAAGAAGCCCACCATGCCCACCGCCTCGCCGGGCTGCGGATCCAGGCCGCCGATCGAATCGGCCGCGGGTGGCGGCTCGAAGCCGGCGCGGTCGAAGAGCTCGCGGCTGAGCGCATTCACCGCCGCGAAGCCGAGCGCGGCCTCGGCGGCGCCGGCGTCCGGATCGACCCAGCGGCGCGCCAGCGCCAGCGCATCGGCGCCCTGAATCCCCGAGCCGGCATCGGCCGCACGGGCAAGCGCATCGCCCAGCAGCAGGTAGCTCAGGCCGAGCGCGCCGCTCTCCAGCTCGACGGCGCCGAACTCGCCGTCCTTGCTGCCGTTCCAGGGCACCGGCGGCAGGTGCAGCCTGCGCACGCGCGGCGCGGCGCGGCCGGCAAAGGTGGTCTCCAGCAGGGACAGGGTCTTGGCGGCAGCATCCATAGGGCCGCGATGATGCGCCACGCGGGGCTCGACGACGCGCCCGCCGGCGGCGCGGGGCGATACTTGCGCATCCGGGCAAGGAAGCCTCCCGCACATGCTGATCCTGCTGGTCGAGGACGACGAACCGCTGGCCGAATCCATCGCCGGCGTGCTGCGCGCGCAGGGCTGGCGCGTCGACATCAGCCACCGCGGCGAGCCGGTGCCGCGCTCGCTGCAGCAGGACGCCTACGACGCACTGGTGCTCGACATCGGCCTGCCCGGCATCGACGGCCTGGAGACGCTGCGCCGCGTGCGCGAGCAGGGCTCGCTGCTGCCGGTGCTGATGCTGACCGCACGCGACACGCTGGAAGACCGCGTGCACGGCCTGGACGTGGGCGCCGACGACTACCTGGTGAAGCCCTTCGCGCCCACCGAACTCGTGGCCCGGCTGCGCGCCGTGACGCGCCGCCACGAGAACCGGCGCGCCGAGCTGCTGGGCACCGGCGCGCTGCGCTTCGACCCCAAGGCGCAGCGGGCCTGGATCCGCGACGAGCCGCTGCACCTGTCGGCACGCGAGTGCGTGGTTCTGCAGTACCTGCTGGCGCAGGCCGGGCGCATCGTGCCGCGCGAACAGCTGTTCGCACTCGTGCCGGGCTGGACCGCGGCCACCTCCGACAACGCGATGGAGCTGCTGATGTCGCGCCTGCGCGCGAAGATCGAGCCCGGCGGCGTGCGGCTGCGCACCGTGCGCGGCCTGGGCTACCTGCTGGAGGCGGGCGAAGGCGGATGAGCGGCGCGCCCGGCGCCCCGCCGCCGGCCCCGCGGGGCAGCCTGCGGCGCACGCTGCTGGCCTGGCTGCTGCTGCCGCTGCTGGTGCTGGTGCCGCTGGCCGCGGCGCTGGTCTACGGCCTGGCGCTGCGGCCGGCGCTCGACAACCTCGACCGCGCGCTCACCGACACCGCCGCCGCGCTGCAGGGCATCCTCGTGGTGCGCGAGGGCCGCGCGGTGCTGCCGCTGAGCGCGCAGACCGAACGCGCGCTGCGCACCGGGCTCGTCGACGAGGTCTCGTTCGCGGTCGGCGACGAGCGCGGCATGCTGCTGGGCGGCGATGCCGAACTGTTCGCGCAGCGCCCTTCGCTGCAGCCGGGCCAGTGGCGCTTCTTCGACGCCACGCTGCACCGCAAGGCGATGCGCGCGACGGCCTTCGGCGCGCCCTGCGGCCAGGCGCTGTGCCCCATCCTCGTGGCCGAGTCGCTCGGCAAGCGCCGCGCCGCCGAGCACGCGGTGGCGGCCGCGGCCCTGGGCGCCGGGCTGCTGCTGGCGGTGCCGCTGGTGCTGCTGGCGCTGCTGGCGGTGCAGCGCGGCCTGAAGCCGCTGCAGCAGGCCTCGCGCGAGATCGAGCGCCGCACGCTGCAGCGGCTGGAGCCGATCGAACTCTCGACGATGCCGCGCGAGGTGGCCTCGTTCGGCGTCGCGTTGAACGACCTGTTCGAGCGCCTGCGCATCGCGGCGCAGGCGCAGCGGGCCTTCGTCGACGACGCCTCGCACCAGCTGCGCACGCCGCTGGCCACGCTGCTGTCGGACTCGGCGCAGGCGCTGGCGCAGCCGCACCCGGAGGCGCTGAAGCCCACGCTCGAGCGCCTGCACGCCGCCGCCGAGCGCGGCGCGCGCCTCGCGCAGCAGCTGCTGACGCTGTCGCGTGCCGAAGGCGCCGTGCGCGGTGCCGGCGTGCCGCACCAGGCGGTGGACCTCGCCGCGCTCGTCGGCGAGGCCGCCAACGAGTGGCTGCGCCCTTCGCTCGCGGCGGGCCAGGACCTGGGCTTCGACCTGGCCTCGGCGCGCGTCACCGGCAACCCGCTGCTGCTGCACGAGCTCGTCGGCAACCTCGTGCACAACGCGATGCAGCACGCCGGGCCGGGCGCGCATGTCACGGTGCGCACGCGCAGCGCCGAGGGCCGCGCCTGGCTCGAGGTGGAGGATGACGGCGCCGGCCTGCCCGACGAGGACCTGCCGCGCGTGTGGGACCGCTTCCGCCGCGGCCGTGGCGCGCAGGGCCACGGCACGGGCCTGGGCCTGGCGATCGTGCGCGACATCGCGCTCGCGCACGACGGCCAGGCCACGCTGCGCCAGGGTGCCGGCGGGCGCGGGCTGGTGGTCACCGTGAGCCTGCCGCTGGTGGCACCGGAACTGTCGCCAGTCCGTCCTACGTAGAAACCGACGCGGCCCGGCGGGGCCCGGTTCCTAGAGTGCAACGCATCGCCGATCCGGCGCGATGCAAGGCCCGTGTGATGATCGACCGCAACCTCGCCCGTGGCCTGTTCCTGGCCGCGTTCTCGCTCGTCTTCGGCCTCAATGCGCTGCGCTACGGCATCGGCACGCTGGGCCACGCCGGGCCGGGCCTGTTCCCGCTGATGGTCTCCGGGCTGCTGCTCGTCATCGCGCTGGCCACCATCGTGCGCTCGCGCTTCGTCGAGCGCGTGCCGCTGTCGATCAACCTGAGGAACATCGGCCTGCTGCTGGGCGCGCTGTGCGCCTTCGCGCTGGTCTCCAAGCTGCTGAACATGACGGCGGGCATCGTCATGATGGTCTTCATCGCCTCGTTCGCAGCCTCCACGCGCTCGTGGACACGCAGCCTGAAGATCGCCGCCGGCCTCGTCGCGGTGGCCTTCGCGTTCCAGAAGCTGCTCGGCCTGAACCTGCCGCTGCTCTGAGCGAAGGAGCAACGGCATGGACGTCCTGCACAACCTCGCCTTCGGCTTCGAGCACGCGCTGACGCTGCAGAACCTGATGTTCTGCGCCATCGGCTGCGTCGTCGGCACGCTCGTGGGCCTGCTGCCCGGCCTCGGGCCGCTGGCCACGATCAGCCTGCTGCTGCCGCTGACCTACTCCATCCCCACCGGCGGCGCGCTGATCATGCTGGCCGGCATCTACTACGGCGCGCAGTACGGCGACAGCGTCAGCGCCATCACGATGAAGATCCCGCACGCGAGCTCCATCGTCGCGTGCATCGACGGCTACCAGATGACGCTGAAGGGCCAGTGCGGCCTGGCGCTGTTCACCGCCGGCATCTCCAGCTTCATCGGCGGCACGGTGGCCATCGTCGTGCTCTCGTGGCTGGCGCCGCAGCTGGGCGAAGTGGCCTTCCTCTTCGGCCCGGCCGACTACTGCGCGCTGATGCTCGTGGGCTTCGTCTGCGTGAGCTTCGTCACCACCGGCAGCCTGCTGAATGGCCTGGCGATGTGCCTCATCGGCGTGCTGCTCGGCCAGATCGGCACCGACGTGACCAGCGGCGTGCCGCGCTTCACGATGGACATGCCCTTCCTGGCCGACGGCGTGGGCCTGGTGAGCGTGGCCCTCGGCTGCTTCGGCATCGCCGAGATCACGAAGAACCTCGACTCGCGCGAGGAGCGCTCGCCCTTCCAGGGCAAGATCAAGCTGATGCCCACGTGGCCGGAGTTCAAGCGCATCATCCCCAGCGCGCTGCGCGGCAGCGCCATCGGCTCCTTCCTGGGCATCCTGCCCGGCGGCGGGCCTGTGATCGCGCAGTTCGCGGCCTACGCGATCGACAAGAAGGTCAGCAGGTACAAGGACGAGATCGGCAGCGGCGCCATCGAGGGCGTGGCCGGCCAGGCCGCGGCCGACGAGGCCGCCGCGCGCACCAGCTTCATCCCGCTGATGTCCATCGGCATCCCCGAGAACGCCGTGATGGCGCTGATGATGGCGGCCTTCATCATCAAGGGCATCCAGCCCGGGCCGAACATGATCGCCGGCCACCCCGATCTCTTCTGGGGCCTGGTGGCCAGCATGTGGGTGGGCAACGTGTTCCTCGTCGTGCTGAACGTGCCGCTGGTGCGCTACTGGCTGTCGGTGTTCAAGATCCCGTACGCGGTGCTGTTCCCGGCGATCCTGTACTTCTGCTGCATCGGCACCTACAGCGTCAACAACAACCTCGACGACGTCTTCATCACCGCGGCCTTCGGCCTGGGCGGCTACCTGTTCATGCGCCTGGACCTGGACCCCGCGCCGCTGATGCTGGGCTTCATCCTCGGGCCGATGCTGGAGGAGAACTTCCGCCGCGCGATGCTGCTCAGCCGCGGCCACTTCGGTGCCTTCCTCACGCGGCCCATCAGCGGCTCGCTGCTGGCCCTGATCGCGATCTTCGTCGCCTGGCAGCTGGCAGCCTTCGTGCTGAAGGCGCGCGGCGCGCGCACGCGACAGGCGGTGCCGGCGCCGGCCGCGGACGTGGCGGGGCACTAGGGCAACGTGCGAGTATCGGCGCTGAGGCAGCGCACCGGCTCCGGGGCGCTGCGCGCCGCCAGGGAAGGACCGAAGTGAACGCATCTCGGGCGCCGCCTGCGGCCCCGGCACGAAGTCTCGCGGCGCTGGCACTGGCGGTGATCGGCCTCACCGGTGCGGCCGCCGCCGGATTGCTGGTGATGCTGCGCGCCGACGCGATCGACGCCGGCTCGCGCCTGGGCGCCTCGTTCGCCGACATCATCCAGGAGCAGACCTCCCGCAGCCTGCAGGCCGCCGACCTGCGGCTGGAGCTGACCGCGACCCACTTCTCCGCACGCGCTGCCGCCGGCCCCGTGGGCACCGAGGCCGGCCACGAGTTCCTGTCCGCACAGCTGCGCCATCAGCCCTTCCTGCGTGCGATGTGGATCACCGATGCGCAGGGCCGCATCGCCTACGACACGATGCCCGGCACGATCGGCGGCGACCTGTCCACCCGGCCCTACTTCCTCGCTGCGCGCGAGCGGCCCGACGGCGGCCTGACGATCGGCGAGCCGCGCGACGGCCAGTTCCACGGCCAGCGACTGATCACGGTCTCGCGCCCGCTGCAAGGCGCCGGCAGCAGCTTCGCGGGCGTGATCGCCGCCGCGCTCGACCCGCCCTACTTCGACCGCCTGTGGCGCTCCATCGAGCTGGGCCCCGGCGTGACGATCTCGCTGTTCCGCCGCGACGGCACGCTGCTGATGCGCAGCCCCTTCGACGCCGGCATGGCCGGCCGCGTGCCCAAGGACATCCGCATCATCGACGAGCCCGTCGCGGAGCGTGCGGCCGGCACCTTCCGCAAGCTCAGTGCCTTCGAGGGCGACGAGCGCCTGTTCGCCTACCACCGCCTGTCGTACGCGCCGGACCTGGTCGTCGTCGTCGGGCAGCGGCTGGACACCGTCACCGCCGACTGGCGGCGCATGGCCTGGACGCTGTCGGGCGTGTGGCTTGCCGGCGCGCTGCTGCTGGGGGCGCTGACGCGCCAGTTCCTGCGCGGCGCGGCCGAGCGCGAACGTGCCGCGGGCGAGCTGCTGGCTTCGCGGCGTGAGCTGCAGGCCACGCTGGATGCCGTGCCCGACCTGCTGTTCGAGATGAACCACGAAGGCCGCTACCTCGGCTGGCACGCCACGCGCCACGACCTGCTGGCGGCACCGCCGGAGGGCCTGCGCGGCCGGCTCATGGCCGAGGTGCTGCCGCCGGCCGCCGCCGCGAGCGCCGGCGCGGCCCTGGCCGAGGCGCGCGAAACGGGCTACAGCCTGGGCCGCCAGATCGAGCTGCCGCTGGCGCAGGGGCCACGCTGGTTCGAGCTCTCGGTGTCGCGCAAGACGGCCGCCGGCGACCCCGAGCCGCGCTTCGTCATGCTCTCGCGCGACATCACCCGGCGCAAGCAGGCCGAGGCCGAGCTGCAGCACATCAACCGCACGCTGCGTGTGCTGGGCGCGGGCAACCAGGCCCTGCTGTCCAGCCGCAGCGAGGCCGACCTGCAGGATGCCGTGTGCCGCAGCGTGGTGGCCGCCGGCAGCTACGTGATGGGCTGGATCGGCCTGCCCGAGAACGACGCCGCGCGCACGGTGCGCCCGGTGGCCATCGCCGGCGACACCGGCGAGGCCTACCTCAGCGGCATCCGCGTCTCGTGGGACGAGTCGGCGCCGCAGGGGCGCGGGCCCACCGGCCGGGCGATCCGCAGCGGCCAGGTCCAGGCCTGCAACGACTACGACAGCAACCCCGACATGGCCCCCTGGCGCAGCCTGGCGATGAGCTTCGGCTACCGCTCCAGCATCGCACTGCCGCTGCCGGGCCGCGAGCGCGTGCTGGGCGCGCTGATGCTGTATGCGCGCGAGCCGCATGCCTTCGAAGGCGACGCCGTGGCACCGCTGACGGAGCTGGCGCGCAACGTGGCGATGGCCATCGAGACGCTGCGCGCGCAGAACCAGCGCGACGCAGCCAACGATGCCAACCGGGCCAAGAGCCGCTTCCTGGCCAGCATGAGCCACGAGATCCGCACCCCCATCAACGCGATCTCCGGCCTCACCCACCTGCTGCGCCAGGACACGCCCACGCCGCAGCAGGCCGACCGCCTGGCCAAGATCGCCGCGGCGAACCGCCACCTGCTGTCGATCATCAACGACGTGCTGGACCTCTCGAAGATCGAGGCCGGCGGGCTGCAGCTGCACGAAGGCGAGTTCGAGACGGCGGCGCTGTTCGAGCACGTGCGCACGATGATCGCCGGCGACGCGGCGGCCAAGAGCCTGGAGCTGGTGGTCGAACTGAACGGCACGCCGCCGGTGCTGGCCGGCGACGAGATGCGGCTGAAGCAGGCGCTGCTGAACTACGCCGGCAACGCGCTGAAGTTCACCGAGTACGGCTCCATCCGCCTGGCCGCCGAGGTGCTGGAGGCCGAGGGCGAGCGGCTGCTCGTGCGCTTCTCGGTGCACGACACCGGCATCGGCGTCGCCTCGGCGGACATCGACCGCATCTTCGGCGCCTTCGAGCAGGCCTCGGCCGGCACCGCCTCGCGCTACGGCGGCACGGGGCTGGGGCTGGCGATCGTCGAGCGCCTGGCGCGGCTGATGGGCGGCGAGGCCGGCGCGAGCAGCCGCGTGGGCGAAGGCAGCAGCTTCTGGTTCACGGCCCGGCTGCGCCGCGTGGACCGCCACGGCGAGCCCGCGCGGCCCGAGGCGCCGGCGGCCGATCCGCTGCAGCTGCTGCGCGAGCGGCACGCGGGCGCGCGCTGCTGCTGGCCGAGGACAACCCGGTGAACCGCGAGATCGTCGAGGCGCTGCTGGAGCCGGCGGGCATCCGGCTGGACACCGCCGTCGACGGCAGCGAGGCGCTGGAGCGCGCGCACGAGGCCGACTACGCGCTGATCCTGATGGACATACAGATGCCGGTGATGGACGGCGAGACCGCCGCCCGCGCGATCCGCGCGCTGCCGCGCCATGCCGGCACGCCCATCGTCGCGCTCACCGCCAACGCCTTCGACGAGAGCCGCCGCGCCTGCCTGGCCGCCGGCATGGACGACTTCCTGGTCAAGCCGATCGAGCCCGATCTGCTCTTCGGCCTCCTGCTGGCCTGGATCGGCCGGCGCAGCAGCGCGCGACCCGAGCCCCAGACGGCCGCGGACCCTACGGCCGCCGGGCGCTGATCGTCACTTCCACGCGCCGGTTCGGCAGCAGGCATTCCTGCAGCTCGGCCGGGCGCGGGAAGCGCGCTTCGCAGCCGCTCACCTGCTGCGTGTCGCCGGCCGCGGCGGTGACGACGAGCTTGCCGTCGAGGCCCAGGCGCACGAGCTCGGCCTTCACGGTGGCCACGCGCTTTTCCGACAGGCGCTGGTTGTAGTCGCCGTGGCCGGTGCCGTTGAGGCGGTCGGCATGGCCGGCGAGGCGGACCGACTCGACCACGAGCTTGTCGCGCTGCACGCGCCGCACCAGCTCCTCCAGCTGCACGACCGAGAACGGCCGCATGTTCTTCGCGTCGTGGCGGTCGAAGTTGAAGAGCACGGCGGCCGAGAGGTTCAGCTCCTGCACGGGGGCCTGCGGCGCGGCCTTCGGCGCTTCAGGCGTCGGCACCGGCACGGGAACCGGTGCGGGCGGCGGCGCGACACGCGGCGGGGACGGCGGGGGCGGCGGGTTGCAGCTCGCGGCCTGCGACTCGGCCTCGGCCAGCAGGTCTTCCGCGATCTGCACGTAGGGCTTGGCGTGGCGCCACTGCTGTTGCTGGTGCTCGTTGCCCGCGTGCACCAGCTCCACCTCGGCGCAGGCCGCCTTCTGCTGCGCGCAGCGGAAGCCGGCGTGGCCACGCAGCGCGGCGGCGCGGTCCCACAGGTCGGGGCGCAGCCGCGCGGCGCCGTTGACCAGCGGCGTGTCGAAGGGCAGCGGGCTCTGGCGCGCTTCCATGCCACCGACCAGCTTCTCCGACTCCGTCATCGCCGCCTGCGGGAAGGCGCTGCGGTCGTTGCGCGTGTATTCGTGGAAGCTCACGTCGAGCCAGCACTGCGCCTTCGAGAGGTGGTAGTCGCGCACCGGCCGGCCACCGTCGTTCAAGGCCTTGATGCGGCCCTGCAGCGACTCGTAGGCGCGCTGGTCGGCGCTGATCGCCTCGTCGGTGATCCGCTCGGCCTGCGGCTTGAGGCGCTCGGCCTGCGGCTTCAGCTGCGCGTCCTGCGCGCGGGCACCGGGCGCAGCGAGCGCCAGCAGCAGGGCCGCCGCGAGGGGAGCCAGGGAGTGTTGCGGGTTCATCGGTCGAGGCTCCTGTTGACCTCGCGGTCACGGCCCTTGAAGAGGTTCTCGTCGAACTTGAAGCGCAGGCGCAGGTAGACGCCGCGCCGCGTGTACTCGTAGCCGGCGAGATCGGCATCGCCGGCGAAGCCGGCGCGGTTGACGCCGGCCGACAGCCACAGGTTCTGCTTCAGCAGGTAGCCCAGTTCGGCGCCATAGGCGGTCTGGCACGCGCCCTGGCCCATCTGCGCGGCAGCCAGCAGGCTCGCGTCCCAGTTCTCGGTGAAGTCCCAGACCAGCCGGCCCGCGAGCAGCTGGGCGTTGAAGCGGCTCTCGACGCCGCCCTCCAAGCGGTCGCGCTGCCACTTGGCCGCGACGCGGCCGGTGGCCCACCACGGGCGGCTCGGATGCCAGTCGCCGTGCAGCGAGGCGATCCAGGCGCGGCTGCGCAGCTCGCCCACCGCGGCGTTGCTGACGTCGCTCTCGCTCTTGTATTCGATCTTCGCCAGCGCGTTGCTGCGGTTGCGGTCGGTGTCGCGGTAGGCCAGGCCGAGCTGCGCGCGGTCCTGCAGCACGTCGCCGCGCGCGGCGTAGTCGGTCTTCAGCAGGTGGTTGCGCGCGAGCAGCGTCCAGTCGCGGTCGAGCTTGCGGGCCACCAGGGCGGTCCACAGCGAGGTCGAGAAGGCCTCGTTGTCGGGGGTGGCACCGATGTCGCCCGAGCGCCGGTATTCGAGCCGCGTCGCGGCGCGCCACAGCGGGTTGGCGCTCCAGTCCAGGCCGATGCTCACCGCGTTGCTCGGCGCGGTGGCGCCGGAGACCACGCGCAGGTTCTCGTAGGCCGTGCCGATGCGCCAGCCCTCGGCCACGTTCCAGGCGTTGCGGATGCCGGAGGCCTGCTGCACGTCGCGGCCGCTCATCGCGTCGCGCAGCCGGAACTCGCTGAAGGCCTGCGTGTCCTGCCAGTAGCTGGTGTCGACACCGGCGACGAAGCTGTTGGCGGCGCGGCCGGTGTCCGACACGCCCGCCAGCTGCACCCAGCCGCTCTGCTTCTCGTAGCGGCCATACAGGCGCGTGCGTTCGGCCACCAGGTAGTCGCCGCCCAGCGTGGCGCGCCGGCGGCGCTCGCCGTCGATGTCGCCCTCGACCTCGGCGCCGAGGCTCGCGCGCTCGGTGACGCGGTAACCCACGCCCAGGCGCACGCTGTCGCTCTTCAGCTTCGTGCCGGCGGGCAGGCTCGTCGTGCCCTGCGGCAGGCCGCCTTGCTGGATGACGGGCAGGCCGGTCGCCGGGTCGAGCACCTGCTGGCCGAAGCCGAGCGCGCCGCCGCCGCTGCCGGTGGCGATGCTGCCGGTGAGGCCGCTCGTCTCGGCGTAGGGCCAGCTCAGCGCGCCATTGGGCAGCGTGCCGACCGTCTCGCGCGCGGTGCGCAGCGAGCCGTCGAGCACCAGCTTGTCCGTGGCCGCCCAGCGCAGGCCCACGCCGGCGCTGCTGCGCTCGCCGCCGCCGGCGTTGCGGTCTTCGCTGCGGCTGGCCTCGCCGTAGAGCTTCAGGTCGCGCCCGAGCTTGACGCCGCCGCGCGCGAACAGCTCCTCGCGCCCGCCGTTCAGCGGTGCGGCGAGGTTGTTGAACAGCGTCGAGGACTTGCCCCAGAACAGCCGCGCGTCGGTGGTCTCGGCCTCGTGCGCGAGTTCCACGCGCGCCGCCTTGCCGCTCACTTCACCCGTTCGCCCCATCAGCGCCGTGCCCGTGCTCTGGTTGGTCGGGTTGGTGTTGACGGTGCTCGTCGTCTGCGCGCCTTCGACCACCAGCGCGGTGCGCGGCGCGATGCGCAGCGTCGCGTTGGCGCTCACAAGCTCGTAGGGCGACAGCGGGTTCTTGTCCTTCACCGCCGAGCCGCCGATCTCGATCGTCTCGGTGGCGCGGTACTGCCCGTCGGCGCCGATCACCCAGAATTCGTCGCCGCCCTGGTCGACCTCGTAGCTGATGCGCAGCGAGATCGGGTTCAGGTCCGGGTCCAGGCTGGGCAGGAAGCTCGTCAGCAGGATGCGCCCCGAGAAGGGCTCGAAGCTGTAGTCCACCAGCCGCACCAGCGGCCGCACGCTGACGATGCGCGAGGGCTGCAGCCGGTCGCGCACGATGACCTCGAGCTTCTCGCTGCCTTCCAGCACCGCGTTGTTGCGCAGGCCGTAGGGGCCCGAGCCCTGGCTCGCGATCTCTTCCACCACCTGCTTGAGCGTGTCGCGCGTGGCAAACACGTTGCCCGTCAGGCCTGCCTGCTCGCGGTGTAGCCGCGCGCCGGTGGCCGTGCGGTTGTAGGCGCCCAGGCTGCGCTGCTTCAGGCTTGCGACGGCACCCTGGCCGACGGCTTGGCTGAAGCCGTCGCCGGTGACGAAGTCGCCGTACAGCGCGTAGCTCTTGTCCTTGTCGATGCGCACGTAGAGGCGGTCGCCCGAGCGCGCGTCGAAGCTGCGCAGCGAGGCGTCGCCGTAGACCGGGTACAGCTCGTCGGGCCGTACGTCGCGCAGCAGGCGCGCACGCGTGGCCTTGTCGCTGTCGTAGGCGGCGGTGAGCAGCGCGTCGCCGCGGATCGTGCCTTTCACGAAGAAGGCCGTGCGCGCGGCGATCTCGGTGCGGCCGTTGCGGAACTGGCGTGCCCAGCTCTCGATCTCCTGCTCGAAGCCGTCCTGCCGCCGCGCCGGCGCGAGCGTCGTGCGGCCGCGGAAGTTGACGATGCCCTCGATCAGGCCCGCGGCCACCATCGGCCGCAGCTCGGGCACGAAGCTGACGACGCCGGCCGCTTCCTCGTTGCCGGCCGTGATGCGGATGCGCACGTCCTGCGCTTCGGCCGGCGCGAGCAGCGTGATCTCGGCGACGCCGCCTTCGACCTTCAGCTGCACGCCGGGCGTCGCGCGGTCGGCGTCCTGCCGGCGCGGGCCGAACTCGTCGGTGCGCGCGCCGGGCAGCAGCAGCCGGCCGCCGGAATGCTCGATCGTCGCCAGCACGCTGCGCGAGAGCGGCTGGCCCGCCTTGTCGAACAGGCGCAAGGTGAGCTTCACCGGCGCCTGGCCGTCGGCCGGCACGCCGTCGCGGTCGACCTCGACGACGATGCGGGCCACGTCGGCGTTGGCCGCGTAGTCCACGCCCGCCTGCTCGCCGCGGAAGGCCGTCGGCGCCTGCGCATCGGTTCCAGGCGCGCGCGGCAGCAGCGCGGCCGAGCCGGCGGTGACGGGCGTGTAGCGCACGTCGCCGGGCGAGCCGGCCGGCGGCTGCGAGGGCTGCGCATGAGCCTGCAGCACCGCCGCGACCAGCGGCAGCAGGCGCAGCAGCCTGGTGGTGTCAGCGCGCCGCATCGCTGGCTCCCGGGGTGTTGTTCGTCGTCGGCCGCGCCTTGGGCACGGTCTGGTTCGCGCCGTCGGTGCCCTGCTGCGGCGAACTCGGCGGCTTGCTCTCGAAGCGCAGCGCCGGGCGCTTGCGCTCGTTCTCCGGCGCACGCACCTCGCCCTGCGCGCGGCGCGCCTTCACCTGCTCGAGCACGGTGTTGCTGCAGCTGCCTTCGACGAAGTCGGCGCGGTGCAGCTCGCCGTTCTTCAGGTCCAGCCACAGGCTGCCGGCGTCGCCGAGGTTGCGGTTGCTGGAGGTGGTGAGGCGCGAGCCCAGCGGCAGCGTGATCGGGTCCACCTTCAGCACCGCGCTGCGCGGCGGCAGGCCGCAGACGCTGTACTTGCCCTCGCTGTCGCTGACGAGCGTGGTGCCGTCCTGCATGAACAGGCGCACGCCGGGGATGCCGATCTCCTCCGGGTCCTGCACGTGGTTGTGGTTGCAGTCGACGAAGATCTTGCCGAGCACGCAGGCATCGGTGGTGAACACGCCGCCGCCGACGCGCACGCGGTGCGAGCCCTCGTTCGTCGCCACCGAGCCCGCGAGCGGCGCGAAGGTGGCGTTGACGCAGCCGGCCGGCACGCCGCAGGCATGCGCCCGCGCGCGGTTGATGCCGTCGCCCTGCTGCGCGCCGACGCCCACGCGCACGCGGTAGTGCAGCACGAGCTGGCGGCTTGCGGGCATGGCGCCGAGGTTGAAGGCGAGGATCGGGCCCACGCCACCTTGCGGGTCGGCGATCGACACATCGCCCACCATCGCCGTGCCACGGATGTAGGTGAAGCCGGCCGGCAGGCGGTCGACCACCGTCGTCTGCCGCGGCAGCGCGCCGGTGGCGACGCTCACGGTGATGCTGTAGCGCACCGTGTCGCCGACCTCGGCCACCGCCTTGTCACCGGTCTTGGCCAGCGCGATGGCGGCCGGCAGCGCCGGGTCCAGCGGGATGTGGTTGTGCACGACATTCGCGCCGCCGGAGCCGGTGGTGAACTGCAGGAAGTAGCTCGTCGGCGTGCCGATGGCGCCCGTCGGCGCGCCGGCCTGCGGCTGCACGGCGTAGGTGCTGGTCGCGCCGCCCGGCGGCACCAGCGGGCCGGCCGTGGGCGGGATGGCGCTGGACTGGAAGCTGTAGCCGGCCGGCGGCGTGACCGTCAGGCCCCAGGTGCAGCGCCCCGGCGCGGCGGGCGCGAACAGGTATTGGTAGAAGCCATCGGCGCCGACCGTCATCGAGACCGCGCCGCCGTTGACCGTGTAGCCGCCCAGGTTGCCGCCGACCAGGCCCGTGGCCGGGTCCCAGCCCGGGCAGGCGCCCACCGGCGCGAGCGTGACGATCGATCCCGGCACCGGCTGGCGCAGGCCCGAGTCGTAGACCACGCCGCTCGGATCGACCGGCAGGCTTTGCTGCGGCAGGTTCTCGCCGGCCTTCAGCACGACGGTCAGCGCCGGGCTCGCGCCGCTGCCGACGCAGGAACTGGCCTGGCCCGCGGCCGGCGTGGCCTGGCAGCTGGCGCCGCTGGAGCCGGGCGCGGTCTCGCCGTTGACCGGGTAGCCGAACACGACACCCGAGGCCGGGTCGCGGAAGCGCACCGCGAGCGGGCTGCCGGGCAGCAGGCCGTCGACGCGGTAGCTGCCGTCGGCGCCGGTCGTGGCGCGGCCGACGATGCCGCCGGTGGCCACGTCGACCACCTCGACCAGCCAGCCCGGCAGGCGGCGGTCGCCGGCATCGAGCAGGCGGCTCGCGGGGCCCAGGTCCTGCCAGACGGTGCCCGAGATCGAGGCCGGCAGCTGCACCGGCGTCGGCGTGCGGCAGGCGTTGTGCCCGATCGCCGCGGTGCACACCGGCAGCGCGGCAGCGTTGCCGTTGAAGGCGTCGCGCTCGGCGGCGCTCGGGCCGCGGGCGGGGATCTCGCCGCCGCCTTCAACCATCGCCGCGTTGTTGACGCTGCCCGCGGCGGCGGCCGCGGCGCTGACGTTCACGGTGGCGGTGATCGCGTTGGCGTTCGTCGCGCCGGCTGCGACCACGGCGCTGCTCGTGCAGCTGAACACCGAGGCGCCCGCGGCGCCGGTGCAGGCCCAGCCGCTGCCGGTGGGCGTGGCCGCGAGCGTGAGGCCCGCGGGCAGGCGGTCGCTCACCGTGTAGACGCCGCTGCTGGCCACCTCGCCGGCGTTGCGCACCGTCAGCCGGTAGCTGCCGGGGAAGCCGGCGGTGAACACGGTGCCGACGAGGCTCTTGCTGACGCGCAAGTCGGGCGAGTTCGCCAGTTCGCCGAAGTTGTTGGCCACCGACGCGCCGCCCGGCGGCAGCACGATGCCGGAGACGAACGAGGGCACGACGGCCGGCCCGGAGGCGATGCCGCCCAGCGAGCCGGGCGCCGTCTGGCCGCTCACGGTGCCGGCCGGCTGCGTGGGCTCGGTCAGCGTGTAGCGGCCCGGGCGCAGGTCGCCGAAGGCATAGCTGCCGTCGGCCGCGCTGGTGGTACTCAGGTTCACCGGCTGGCCGAGGTCGTCGGTGCCACTCAGGACGATGGTCACGCCCGCCAGGCCGGTCTCGCCCGCGTCGATGCGGCCGTTGTCGTTGTTGTCGGCCCAGACGCTGCCGGCGATGCTGGCGGCAGGCACCTCGCCGAAGTTGTTGGCCGTGCTGCTGGCGCCGATGCCCAGCACGATGCCGCCGACCGTGCTCGGCGTGCTGGCCGGCGCACTGGCCGTGCCGCCGGCGCTGCCGGCGAGCGTGCTGCCGTTGACGGTGGCCGGCGGCTGGCTGGGTTCGCGCAGCGTGTAGCTGCCGGGCGCGAGCTGGTCGAAGCGGTACGTGCCGTCGGCGCCGGTGATGGTCGTCAGCGCGACGTTGCGGCCGGCGAGGTCCGTGCCGCTCAATTCGATCGTCACGCCGGCGATGCCGGCCTCGCCGGCGGCCAGCACGCCGTCGTTGTTCACGTCGAGCCAGACGCGGCCGCTGATCGAGCTGTTGTTGGCCAGCTCGGCGAAGTTGTTGGCGGTCGAGTTCGTGCCCGAGCCGAGGACCACACCCGAGATCGCGCTCGGCGTCGTGGCCGGCGGCGTGACGCTGCCGCTGGGACTGCCGGCGATCGTCAGGCCGTTCGTGGTGCCGGCGGGCTGCTGCGGCTCGGTGATCGTGTAGGTGCCCGGGCGTAGGCCGGTGGCGTTGTAGCTGCCATCGGCGGCCGTCGTCAGGTTGATCGTCACCGGCGCGCCGGTGTCGTCGGTGCCGGTGATGGTGATCGCCACGCCGCCCAGGCCCAGGTCGCCGGGCAGGTTCTGCAGGCCGTTGTTGTTGGCGTCGACGAAGACCGTGCCGCTGATCGACGCCGGCAGCACTTCGCCGAAGCGGTTGCCGATGCTGTCGGCGCCGGCCGGCAGCGCGATGCCGGTGATGCTGCTGGGCGTCGAGCCCACCGCGCTGCCGCTGCCGCTGACCGTGCTGCCGATGGTGCCGGCGCTGGTGCGGCCGTTGAGCGTGGTGATGCCACCGAGCACCGGCTGCGCCGCCTGCTCGGTGACGGTGTAGCCGGCCGGGCCGGCGGCGGGCAGGTCGATGAAGCTGTAGTTGCCCGAGGCGTCGGTGGTCGCCGTGCGGCTGACGCTGTTGCCGGCGGCGTCGATGCCACTCAAGCTGACCGTCACGCCGGCGATGCCCGCCTCGCTGCCCTGGCGGATGCCGTCGTTGCTGGCGTCGAGGTAGACCGAGCCGGCCAGCGTCGAGGCACGTTCGCCGAAGTGATTGCCGGCCGAGCCACCGGCGGGCAGGTTCGTCAGCGTGATCGCGTTGGCCACCGCGCTGCTGCCGCTGCCTCCCGGGTTGGTGCTGCCGTCGGCATAGGTCACCGGCTGGCTCTCGCAGAGCGTGTACGTCAGGCCGGCCGAGACGCCGCTGAAGGCGTAGTTGCCGCTGGCGTCGGTGGTGGTCGTCGCGACCACGGTGCCGCCGCAGGTGCTGCCCAGCACGAGGCGGATCGTCACGCCACCCAGGCCGCCGTCGCCGGCGCCCAGCGTGCCGTTGCGGTCGCGGTCGATGTAGACGGTGCCGGTGATCGGCGCGATCGGCAGCTCGCCGAAGTCGTAGCCCGTGCCCACGCTGCCGGCGGCCAGCACGATGGCGCCGAAGCTGTCGTTGACCGCCGTGCTGCCGCCGGCCGTGCCCAGGTGTTCGCGGCCGTCGTTGAAGCTGCCGGCCGAGCCGGGGATCGCGCCTTCGGTGACGGTGTAGCCGGCGACGTCGCTCTGCAGCAGGTCGTCGAAGCGCCAGTTGCCGTTGAGGTCGGTCACCGTGCTCAGGCTCACCGGGTTGCCGGCGATGTCGCGGCCGTTGAGCGTGACGGGCACGCCGGCGATGCCGGTCTCGCCGGCGTCGCGCTGGCCGTTGTCGGTGTTGGCCGGCGTGGCCGGCGAGTAGTCGAGCCACACCGAGCCGGCGAGCGCCGCGGCGGTCTCGCCGAACTGGTTGCCATTGCTGCCGGTGCTCGGCAGGTTGGTGATGCGGATCGCATTGCTGCCGGCCGTGGCGCCGGCGGCGCCGGGGATGTCGGTGCCGTTGGCGTAGCCCGCGGGCTGCGTCTCGCAGATCAGGTAGCTGCCGCCGGCGGCGACGTTGTTGAAGCTGTAGTTGCCCGACGAGTCGGTCGTCGTGGTCTGCAGCACGGTGCCGCTCGCGCAGTCCGCGCCCTGCACGAGGCGGATCGTCACGCCGGGGAGGCGGCCGTCGGTGGGCGTGGTCTCGGGCGTGCCATTGCGGTTGCGATCGAGGTAGACCGTGCCGCTGATGCTCGTGTTCGGCAGTTCGCCGAAAAGGTAGCCGGTGGCCTGCTGGCCGGCGGCCAGTGCGATGACGGAGACCTGGTCGTTGACAACCGCTGCGTTGCCGCCGGCGGTGCCGGCGCGGTCCTTGCCGTCGAGGAAGTTGCCGGCGGAACCGGGGATCGCGCCTTCGGTGACGGTGTAGCCGCCCGCGTTCGGCGGCAGCAGTCCGTCGAAGAGCCAGTTGCCCGAGGCGTCGGTGGTCGTCGTCAGGCTGACCGGGCTGCCGAAGACATCCGTACCACTCAAGGTGACCGTCACGCCGGCGATGCCCGGCTCGCCGCTATCGCGCACGCCGTTGTCGAACTGCGCCGGCACGCCGTTGCCGGTGTCCTGGTAGACCGAACCGGCGATCGAACCCGGCGTCTCGCCGAAGTTGTTGTTCGGCGAACCGGTGGGCGCCAGCGCGGTGATCGTCGCCACGTTGCCGGCCACGCCGTTCGCGGTGCCACTGCCGTAGGCCGCGGGCTGCGTCTCGCAGACGAGGTAGTCGAGGTAGGCGCGGACGTTGTCGAAGCGGTATGTGCCGTCGGACGCGGTGGCGGTGGTCTGCAGCGTGGTGCCGCTCGTGCAGTCGGCGCCCTGCACCAGGCGCAGCGTGACGCCGGCCAGGCGCGTGCTCTCGGCCGGATCGAGCACGCCGTCGCGGTTGCGGTCCACCCAGACCAGGCCGGCGACGAAGGTCTGCTGGATCTCGCCGAAGTCGAAAGCCGTGCCGTCGGCGCCGGAGGACAGGTCGATGGCCGCGATGCGGTCGGTGCCGGCCGTGGGGTTGTTGGGCTGCGCCGTGCAGCCGCTCGCGCAGGCCACGCCGTTCACCAGACCCGGGTTCACGGGCCCGTTCACCAGCCCGGCAGGGCTGGCGGGCAGCGGCTCCTCGACCGTGTAGGCGATCAGCGGGTCGAGGTTCGCGAAGCTGTAGCTGCCGTCGGCCGCGGTGAGCGTGCTCCCGATCACCGCGCCGGTGCCGGCGTTCAGCAGGCGCACGGTGGCGCCGGCCACGGCCGGGTCGGTGCCGGCGTTGCGCACGCCGTTGGCGTTGGCATCGACGTAGACGTTGCCCGAAAGCGTCGGCCGGCGGATCTCGGGGAAGTTGTAGTTCGTGGCCGCCGTGCCCACCGCGAGGACCACCGCGCCGTAGCTCGAGTTGCCCGACGTGCCGCCACCGGCGTAGCTGCCGCCGGCGCTGGGCGAGCCGGCACCGCTGGCCGGCGGTGCCGTCGTGCCGTTGATGAAGCCCGCGGGCTGCGTCTCGGAGACGGTGTAGCCGCTGCCGTCGGACGGCGAGAGGTCGTTGAAGAGGTAGTTGCCGTCGGAGTCGGTGATCGCCGTCAGGTTGACGGCGTTGCCGTAGGCATCGGTGCCGGTCAGCGTGACCGTCGCGCCCGAAATGCGCGGCTCGGTGCCGGCCGCCTGCGGCGTGCCGCCGTTGGCGCCGCTGCGGTCGCGGTCCTCGAACACGGTGCCGGCGATCGACGAGCGCTGCACGGTGAGCGTGACGCTGCCGGTGTTGTTGCCGCCGGGGGTGTCGATGCCGCCGGTCTTGTCCGGGTCGGTGTCGACGGTGGCGGTGTTCGTGATCGTGCCGCCCGCCGGGAAGCTGACGATGCGCGCCGGCACCGTGATGTCGGCCGCACCGCCCGCATCGAGCTGGCCCAGCGCGCAGGCCACGTTGCGGCCCGTGAGCGTGCAGGTGCCGCTGGCGGGCAGTTGCGTGCGCGTCCATGTGATCGGCCCGGTGACTTCCACCTCGGCCGGCAGCGTGTCCGTCAGGTCGGTCTGCAGCGAGTTGCCCGGGCCGCCGTTGGTGACGCGGATGCTCCAGTTGAAGGGCTGGCGCAGCGCCGGGCTCGCGACGCTGGAGGTCTTCGTGGTGGCCAGGTTCACGCGCTGGCGCACCGTGGTCTGCTCGCCTTCGCTGTCGTTGGCGGCCTGCGAGTCGGGCTCGTTGGCGCTGGCGGTGGCGGTGTTGTTGAACACGTCGCCGCGCGGCGCGGGCTGCAGCAGGGCTTCGAAGCGCAGGTAGATGTTCTTCGTCGCGCCCACCGCGAGATCACCTTGCGCGCTGCCGGTGCTCGCATCGCCCGCGGGCACGGCGCAGGTGAAGCTCGGGATCGCGCTGCCCACGCCGGAGGTGATGTTGGTCGCCGAGCACAGCGAGGGGCTGTTGCAGGTGCTGCTGCCGAAGCTGGCCACGTCGCAGACGAAGCGCACCTGCCGCAAGGCGGGCGGCACCATGTTCTCGGTCACGCGCACCGCGGTGGCGTAGGACGGGCCGTTGTTCGTCACCGCGACCTGGTAGCCCATGAAGGTGCTGTTCAGCACGAAGGGCACCGGGTCCAGGTTCAGCGCACCGACGCGGTCGGTCTTGTTGACCAGCAGGTCCACCAGCGCGCCGGTGACGGTCAGCGCCTTGTTCTGCTCGTTGTTGCCGTTGTCGCCGCCGGCGGGGTTCTCGATCGAGCTGGTGTCGATGCGCGCCAGGTTCGTGAAGCTGCGCGGCCCGTTGCCGGGCTGGAAGTTCGGTCGCACGCGCAGCGTGATCGACTCGTTCTGCCCGTTGGCCAGCGTGCCGATGCTGCAGCTGAAGCTGGCCGAGGCCGAGTTCAGCACCGCGCCGGCCGCGATCGTGCAGGTGGAGCCCGGCGCCGAGCTGCTGATCTGCGTGACGGTGACGCCGCTGTCGCCGCCGGGGAAGGTGAAGCTGTCGGCGACCGTGACGTTCAGTGCGGGCGAAGGCCCGTTGTTGCGGAACGAGAGCACGTAGGTCGCGATCTCGCCGGCGCGCACAGACGCCGGCGTGACCGTCTTGCCGGTCATCTCGACATCGGCGATAGGCAGCACCGTGATCGAGTCGCTGGCCTGGTTGTTGGCGGCGTTCGGGTCGCCCTCGGCGGTGTTGGAGACGCTGGCCGTGTTGGTGAAGCTGCCGTCGCGCAGCGGGCGGTTGACGACGATGGTGACGGTGACGCTCTCGCCCTGGCGCAGCTGGCCGCCGCTCTGGTCGCACTGCGCCAGGCCGCTGGCCGATCCGCTGCAGCTGAACGTGGCGGTGCCGCCGCCCGAAGGCACGGCGGTGATCGAGGCGAAGCCGCTGCGGCCGTCGATCCAGGCCGGCACGGGGTCGCTGATGCGCACGCCGGTGGCCGCCTGCGACGAGAGCGAGACGTTCGAGACGACGAGCGTGTAGGTGACCGTGGCTTCGCTGGTGGCCAGGATCTTGTCGCCCGAGGTCGTCGTGGCGGTCTTCGTGATCGCCAGGTCGGGCTGCACCGTGGTGCTGTTGGACGTGGTGGTGCTGCAGTCGTTGCCGCTGTTCGGGTCGCCCTCCAGCGGCGGCGAGGCCAGCGCCGCGCTGGCGCCGGGCGGCACGCTGCCGCCGGTGCAGGCGGTGTTGGACGCGGCGCCGTTCACGTCGGCGCGGGTCACGATGCTCAGCGTCGGCAGCGAGGCGTTCACCGCCAGCCCGCCCAGGTTCGTGTTCGTGCACACCACCAGCGGCGGTGCGCTCGCATCGCAGCTCCAGCCGCCGGTGCTGGTGGCGCTGACGAAGCTCTCGCCGCTGAGGCGCTCGACCACGCGCAGCGGCCCGGTCGCCGCGCGCGGGCCGTTGTTCGTGACGTCGATGGTGGACGTCATGTTCGAGCCCTGCGCCACCGGGTTGGGCGTCTTGCTCTTGGCCAGGCGCAGGTCGGCGCCGTCGGGCAGCACCGTCACCGAGACCGAGCCGCTGTTGTTGGAGGCATCGGGATCGGCCGTCGCGCTGCTGATCGAAGCGGTGTTCGTGTAGCTCGCGCCGCTGCCCACCGCCGAGTTGCCGGGCGCGCGGGCGACGACGGTGATGTCGTCGGTGGCCGTGGTGGGCATGTTCGCCCGCGTGCAGTTCACGGTGCCGGCGGTGGCCGAGCAGGCCCAGTTCGGGCCGCTGGCGGACACGAAGGTCCAGCCCGCGGGCAGCGGGTCGCTCACGGTCACGTTGCTCGCCGCGGCCGGGCCGCCGTTGCGCGGCTGGATGCGGAACGTCACGTCGGCGCCGGCCACGGCGGGCAGTGCCGAGACGACGGTCTTCTGCGCGATGTTCACGTCCGCGCCGGGCAGCACGGTGGTGTCGAAGGTGGCGGTGTTGTTCGCGCTGTCGGGGTCGGCCACCGGCGCGCCGCCGGTGTCGGGCGCGACCGAGGCGCTGTTGGTCACCGTGCCGCCCGCGGCATTGACCTTGCCCACCAGCGTCACGGCAGGGATCGCCGCGCCCACGCCATGCGGCCCGGCGCGCGAGCAGGTGACGACGCCCGCCGAGTGGCTGCAGCTCCAGCCCGTGCCCGAGGCCGAGACGAAGCTCACCGCCGGCGGCAGGTTGTCGGTGACGACGATGTCGCCCGAGGCGTTCGGCCCGCTGTTGCTGACCGTCAAGGTGTACGTCACGTTGGCGCCGCCCACCACCGGGTTGGGCGTGCCGGTCTTGGCCATCGCGAGGTTCGCGCCGCTGACGACGCTGGTGGTCGCCGTCTGCGTGTTGTTGGCCGGGTTGACGTCGTTGTCGGCGCTCACCGTCGCGCTGGCATTGATCGTCGCCGGCCCCGGGCCGAGGGCACGCCAGCGCAGCGTCACGTCGCGCGGGTCCAGGCCGCTGCCGCCCACGCTGCCCAGCGTGCAGCGCACCACGGTGGCCGACTGCGGCACGCAGTTCGCGGCCGCGGGCGTGGCCGAGACGAACGTGGCGCCGGCGGGCACCGTGAGCGTCAGGACGGCGTTGGTGGCGGCGTCGGCCTGGTTGTTGTCGACGCGCAGGATGTAGTCGTACAGGCCGCCGGCGGGCACCGGGTCGGGCGTGTCGATGAAGGAGGTGATCTGCGGGTCGGCCGCAAAGGCCAGCGCCGGCACCAGCAGCGCCGTCGCGATCCACGCTCTCCTCCAAAGCTGCCAGCCGGCCACGCTCATGCGCGGCCCTGTCGACCCGGTCTGCTCCATCCTGCTTTCTTGTTCGCTCGTGACGGCTCAGGCCGTCATTCGGTGGCCGATGCTAGGTGCGGGATGACGAGCAGCCGCCATACTTTGGCTCGGCGCTCATCGAATGCCATATGCAATAGTTGTTGCGGTGTCACAGCGGCCCCGCCGCTGCCGATCAACCTCCAACCGGCGAGCGACAAGACATGGACATGCACTCGATACAGGTCTTCCTCAGCACGACCATCACCGATCTGGCGATCAAGATCCTCGCGGCCATCGCGTTCTGGATCGTCGGCCGCTGGCTCATCGGCCAGGTCATCTCGCTGATGCAGGCGGCGATGAACCGCAACCACGTCGACCCGACGCTGACGAAGTACCTCGGCTCGATCGTCGCCATCGCGTTGAACATCGCGCTGGTGCTCGGCATCCTGGGCTACTTCGGGATCCAGACCACCTCGTTCGCGGCGATGCTGGCGGGCGCGGGCGTGGCCATCGGCGCAGCCTGGAGCGGCATGCTCGGCAACTTCGCGGCCGGCGCCTTCATGCTCGTGCTGCGGCCCTTCAAGGTGGGCGACTTCGTGCAGATCGGCGGCCTGGTGGGCACGATCCACGAGCTGGGCCTGTTCGGCACGACCATCGTCACGCCGGACAACGTGAGCACGCTGGTGGGCAACTCCAAGGTCTTCGGCGAGGTGATCCTGAACTACTCGGCGCGGCCGACGCGGCGCGTGGAGCGCACCGCGCAGCTGGGCGCCGGCGTGGACCCGCTGGACGCCATCGCGCGCTTCAAGGCGGAGCTGGCCAGGATCCCCCACGTCGCCACCGACCCGGCGCCCGAGGTCAACCTGCTGGACATCAACCTGCTGGGCTGCGTGATCGCCGTGCGGCCGTATTGCCACACCGACCACTACTGGCAGGTCTACTTCGACACCAACGAGATGATGGTGCGCGTGGCCAAGGAAGCCGGCTGGCCGGCACCGACGCCGGTGCAGGTGATGAAGACGATGCCGGCTTGAGGCCGACCTCGCCGGGCAGCGCCGGCTACAGCGGCACGGCCGTCGTGCCCTTCAGCCGGCGCAGCATGAAGCTGGTCTTGCAGTCCTGCACCGCAGGGTGCTTGAGCAGCTGGTCCATCACGAAGCGCGAGTAGTGCGCCATGTCGCGCACCAGCACGCGCAGCAGGTAGTCCATCTCGCCACTGAGCGCGACGCACTCCACCACCTCGGGCCAGGCCTGCACGGCGGCGGTGAAGCCTTCCATCGGGCTGCCGGGCCCGCTGGCCTTGGCCAGGCGCACGTTGATGTAGGCCGCCAAGCCCAGGCCCACGCGCTCGGGCGCGACCAGCGCCACGTAGCCGGCGATCACGCCCGCTTCCTCCAGCCGCTTGACGCGCCGCAGCGTCGCGCTGGCCGATAACCCCACCGCCGCCGCCAGTTCGTCGTAGGTCGCGCGGCCCTGCTGCTGCAGCGCAGCAAGAATGCGCCGATCGATGGCATCGAGATCGACTTCGGTCTCCATCGGTGGATTCTTGCAGTTTTCCTGCTTGTACTTCCGCTTTGGCGCCGAACGACGCAGGCACCTTGCGCGAAACGGCTTCTACAGTGCGCGGTTTCGGCATCGCCGGCGGAAAGAGGCTTTCATGCAGACGACGACCTGGGACAACCCGATGGGTACCGACGGCTTCGAGTTCATCGAATACGCCGCGCCCGACCCCGCCGCGATGGGCCGGCTGTTCGAGCGCATGGGCTTCACCGCCATCGCGCGCCACCGCCACAAGAACGTGCTGCTGTACCGGCAGGGCGGCATCAACTTCATCGTCAACGCCGAGCCCGATTCCTTCGCACAGCGCTTCGCGCGCCTGCACGGGCCGAGCATCTGCGCCATCGCCTTCCGCGTGCAGGACGCGCGGGCCGCCTTCGAGCGCGCGGTTTCGCTCGGCGCCTGGGGCTATGCCGGCACCGCCGGCCCGGGCGAGCTGAACATCCCGGCGATCAAGGGGATCGGCGACAGCCTGATCTACTTTGTCGACCGCTGGCGCGGCAAGGGCGGCGCGAAGGATGGCGACATCGGCAACATCGGCTTCTACGACGTCGACTTCGAGCCGCTGCCGGGCGCCACGCTGAACCCCATCGGCCACGGCCTCACGGTGGTGGACCACCTCACGCACAACGTGCACCGCGGCCGCATGGGCGAATGGGCGGAGTTCTACGAGCGCCTGTTCAACTTCCGCGAGATCCGCTACTTCGACATCGAAGGCCAGGTCACCGGCGTGAAGAGCAAGGCGATGACCAGCCCCTGCGGCAAGATCCGCATCCCGATCAACGAGGAAGGCAACGAGAAGGCGGGCCAGATCCAGGAGTACCTGGACCGCTACCGCGGCGAAGGCATCCAGCACATCGCGCTGGCCTCGACCGACCTGCCCAGGACCGTGGACGCGCTGCGCGCCGAGGGCGTGCAGCTGCTGGACACGATCGACACCTACTACGAGCTCGTCGACAAGCGCATCCCCGGCCACGGCGAGGACGTGCAGGCGCTGAAGCAGCGCAAGATCCTCGTCGACGGCAAGGCCGGCGCGCTGCTGCTGCAGATCTTCAGCGAGAACCAGCTCGGGCCGATCTTCTTCGAGTTCATCCAGCGCAAGGGCGACCAGGGCTTCGGCGAGGGCAACTTCAAGGCGCTGTTCGAGAGCATGGAACTCGACCAGATGCGCCGCGGCGTGCTGGAGAAGACGTGAACGAGGCGGCGAGCGCTCCCCGGGGCGTGAACCAGGGCGTGGCGCCGGTCACCTACGGCACCGGCGACCGCCCGCCGCGCGGCGACTACGGCCGCGCGAAGAGCGATTACACCTGCGAGCAGGACTGGGCGCGCTACACCGCGGCCGACCACGACACCTACCGGCGCCTGTACGCCCGGCAGGTGGAGCAGCTGCCCGGGCTGGCCTGCGACGAGTTCATCGCCGCCGTGCAGCAACTCGGCAGCGCCGACCGGATCCCGCACTTCGACGCCATCTCCGAGCGGCTGATCAAGGCCACCGGCTGGCAGATCGTCGGCGTGCCGGGGCTGATCCCCGAGGAAGCCTTCTTCGCGCTGCTGGCCGAGCGCCGATTCCCGGTGACCGACTGGATGCGCAAGCCGGAGGAGTTCGACTACGTCGTCGAGCCCGACGTGTTCCACGACCTCTTCGGCCATGTACCACTGCTGTTCGACCCGGTCTTCGCCGACTACATGCAGGCCTACGGCGCGGGCGGCCTGAAGGCGAGCCGGCTGGACGCCTGCGAGCTGCTCGCGCGGCTGTACTGGTACACGGTGGAGTTCGGGCTCATCGCCACGCCCAAGGGCCTGCGTGCCTACGGCGCCGGCATCCTCAGCTCGGCCGGCGAGCTGGGCCACAGCGTGCGCTCGGCCGATCCACGCCGAGTGGCCTTCGACCTGAAGCGGCTGATGCGCAGCCGCTACCGCATCGACACCTTCCAGGCGAGCTACTTCGTGATCGACTCGTTCCGGCAGCTCTTCGAGGCCACGGCGCCGGACTTCACGCCGGTGTACCGCGAGGTGCGCGCGACGATCGCCGCGGAAGGCGAGATCGAGGCCGGCGCGGTGCTGCCCGGCGAGCGGGAGTTCGCGCCGGGCTGAGGCTTCGGCAGCGCCGGCGTCAGTCCTTCAGCCGGCGCTGCAGTTCGTGCCAGGGCTCGGGCCGGTCGGCCATATGCACGTGCGGCACGCCGGGCAGGTGGCGGTTGTCGGCGCCGGGCAGCGTGGCGGTGGCGGGCGGGAACACGATGTTGTCGCAGTGGCTGTAGAAGCAGGTGAAGCGGCCGGCGCGGCCTTCGGGCTCACGCGATTGCAGCGTGCGCAGCCAGGCCGACAGCTGCTGCATCTGCCGCGCGTTGCGCGTCATCGCGAAGCGCGCGAGCCAGGTGCCGCGGTGCGGCGTGCCGATGGTGATGGCGTGGTGCAGGCGCGCCTCGTCGCCGTTCTCCGCCCACCAGCGCCGCAGCGCCAGGCCGCCCATGCTGTGCGCGACCGCCACGGGCGGCAGCCCGGTGGCGGCTTCGAGCGAGCGAACACCGGCCTCGATGATCGCCACGTAGTCGTCGATCGAGCCGAACACCGGCTCCAGGTTCACCGCGACGACAGGCACGCGCTGCGCATGCAGCCGTTCGAGCCAGGGGTTCCACAAGCCGCGGTTGCAGACGAAGCCATGCACCAGCAGCACGCCACGGCGGCCTGAAGCGTCGGGTGGCAGCAGGTCAGGCCAGCGCTGGCTGAGGAAGGGCTGGCGCCAGCAGAAGACGCGGGGCGCGGCGCGGACCTCGTCCCACCAGGCAGAGAGCCGCTGGGCCGCGCCGGCACGCGGCGTGGGATCGTCGGCGCCATGGACCCGGCCGAGGAAGACGAACTCCAGGCCCAGCACCAGCGCGTAGCCGCCGACGATCAGCGCTGCCCCGGCAAAGCCCCACAGCGCGTGCCCGTGGCGCCAGCACCACGCAGCCCAGGCGGCCGCGGCCAGCAGGCCGCCCAGGGTGATGAACTGCTGGAGTCGCGCGAGCATGGACTTCGTTCTTCCTTCCCCGCAGTGCGGGCTGGCCGCAGATCGCGGCAGTGTTGCATCATCGGTCCTGCCGCCTGTAGAGGCGCCGGACTAACAGGGCGCCGACCGGAGCGCGATGCTCGTCACGACGTGAACGCCGAATCCGAGGAGATCCTGCAGAACCTGCGCGCCGTCGCCGCCGAGCGTGCGGCCCGCGTGGCCGATCCGGCGCTGGCCGGCCGCGTCGTGACGGTCAAGGCCTTCCAGCACGCGCGCTTCATGCAGACCTATGCCGACTTGCTGAAGGACCCGCGCTACCGCCACGCGGCGCAGTTCTTCCTCGACGACCTGTACGGCCCGCGTGATTTCACGCGGCGCGACGACCAGTTCGCACGCGTCGTTCCGGGGCTGGTGCGGCTGTTCCCGCACGAGATCGTCAAGACCGTGCTTTCGCTCGCGCAGCTGCATGCGCTCTCGGAGCGGCTGGACACGACGATGGCCCGCATCTGGGTCGAGGGTCCGCTGGACGGCGCGGCCTATGGCGTGGCCTGGCGGACGGTCGGCGGCGTTGCGGATCGCGAACGGCAGGTGGTGCTGATGCTGGACGTCGGCCGCGCGCTCGATCGCTACACGCGCAGCGCGCTGCTGCGCCACAGCCTGCGGCTGATGCGTGGCCCGGCGCATGCGGCCGGGCTGGGCGCCTTGCAGGAGTTCCTGGAACGCGGCTTCGATACCTTTCGCGAAATGCGTGGCGCCGACGGTTTCCTATCGCTCGTCGCACAGCGCGAGCGCGAGCTGTCGGCACGCCTCTTCGCCGGCGAGCCGGCACCCACTCCTCCGCAGCAGGCATGAACAGCGTCGACAAGCCCTGGCTCCAGCACTATCCGGCAGACGTTCCCGCGGAGGCCGACATCAAGGCCTACGCGCATCTGGGCGAACTGCTCGAGTCGGCGTTCCGGCGCTACGCGCGGCGTGACGCAGCCTGCTGCTTCGAGACGCGGCTGAGCTTCGGCGATATCGACCGCATGAGCCTCGCGCTGGGTGCCTGGATGCAGTCGCTCGGACTGGCGCGCGGCGCACGGGTGGCGGTGATGATGCCCAACCTGCCGCAATACCTCGTCGCGATCGCCGCGATCCTGCGCGCGGGCTTCGTGGTCGTGAACGTCAATCCGCTGTACACGGCCCGCGAGCTGCAGCACCAGCTGAACGATTCGGGCGCCGAGGCGATCGTGGTGCTCGAGAACTTCGCCCACACGTTCGAGGAAGTGGCCGGGCACTGCGGTGTCCGGCACGTGTTGCTGGCTTCGGTCGGCGACCTCGCCGGCGCGTGGCGCGGGCGCTGGCTGAGCTTCGCCGCCCGTCACCTGGCGCGCATGGTGCCCGAGTTCGCGCTTCCACTGGGCGAGGGGCGCACGGTCACGGGTTTTCGCGATGCACTGGCCCGTGGTGAGGCCATGAACCTGCGGCGGCCCGACCTGTCGGGCGACGACGTGGCCTTCCTGCAATACACCGGTGGCACCACCGGTGTCTCCAAGGGCGCCACGCTGCTGCATCGGAACGTCGTGGCCAACATCATGCAGTGCGAGGCCTGGTTCAAGCCTGTGCTGCAGCGTGTCGGCGACAAGCAGCTCACCATCGTCTGCGCGCTGCCGCTGTACCACATCTTCGCGCTCACCATCTGCGCGCTGATGGGCGCTCATCTCGGCGCGATGAACGTGCTGATCCCGAATCCGCGCGATGTGCCTGGTCTGGTCCGGACGCTCTCGCGGCACCGCGTGAACATGTTCCCGGCGGTCAACACCTTGTTCAATGTGCTGGCCCACGACCCGGCGTTCGCGCGGCTGGACTTTTCCGGGCTCGTCGTTTCCAACGGGGGCGGCATGGCGGTGCAGCAGTCGACCGCGGAGAAGTGGCTGAAGGTCACCGGCTGCCCGGTGGTCGAAGGCTATGGCTTGTCGGAGACCTCGCCCGTGGCGACGAGCAACCGGCTCGATCAGCAGGGCTATACGGGCACCATCGGCGTGCCGGTGCCCTCCACCGAGATCGCGATCCGCGACGATGAAGGGCGGGATCTGCCCTTCGGCAGCCCGGGTGAGATCTGCATTCGCGGCCCGCAGGTGATGGCGGGCTACTGGAATCGTCCCGAGGAGACGGCCGGCGTGATGACGGCCGATGGCTTCTTCAAGTCGGGCGACATTGGCGTGATGGACGAGCGTGGCGAGGTGCGCATCGTCGACCGCAAGAAGGACATGATCCTCGTGTCGGGGTTCAACGTCTATCCGAACGAGATCGAGCAGGTCGTCAGCCTGATGCCCGGGGTGCTCGAATGTGCGGCCATCGGCGTTTCGGACGACAAGTCCGGAGAGGCGGTGAAGCTCTTCATCGTGCGGGAGCAGGGCTCGACGATCGCCGAGGACGACGTGACGGGCTACTGCCGCGAGAATTTCACTGCCTACAAGCGGCCGCGCTATATCGAGTTCCGCGACGAGCTGCCCAAGAGCAATGTCGGAAAGATACTGCGCCGAGAATTGCGGCAGGCGCGCTGAGTTTGCGCCGGCTTTCGGCGCACAAAGCAAAAGGGCCCGGTCAAATTGACCGGGCCCTTCGCTTCATAAATAGCCTGACAATGTCCTACTTTCACACGGGAACCCGCACTATCATCGGCGCAAAGGCGTTTCACTGTCCTGTTCGGGATGGGAAGGAGTGGGACCACCTCGCTATGGTCATCAGGCTTGACGGGTCGCCATGCTGTCCTGCGGACAACACAGCCAATTCATAGAGTCTCAATCAGCAGATTGCGTCTAACTTGGCATAACCCATTGACTCAATCGTCAAAGTTATAGGGTCAAGCCTCACGAGCAATTAGTACCGGTCAGCTTAACGGGTTACCCCGCTTCCACACCCGGCCTATCAACGTCCTGGTCTCGAACGACTCTTCAGGGGGCTCAAGGCCCCGGCAAGACTCATCTTGAGACGAGTTTCCCGCTTAGATGCTTTCAGCGGTTATCTCTTCCGCACTTAGCTACTCGGCTATGCCACTGGCGTGACAACCGATGCACCAGAGGTGCGTCCACTCCGGTCCTCTCGTACTAGGAGCAGGCTCTCTCAATCTTGCAGCGCCCACGGAAGATAGGGACCAAACTGTCTCACGACGTTTTAAACCCAGCTCACGTACCTCTTTAAATGGCGAACAGCC
>JBGAGI010000006.1:0-501744 GCA_044226775.1 Rubrivivax sp.
ATCTGGTCATACGCCTTGGCTTCGCCGCCGAACTTGGACGCCAGCACCGAGGTGATGGCCGCCGTCAGCGTCGTCTTGCCATGGTCCACGTGCCCGATCGTGCCCACGTTCACGTGCGGCTTGGTGCGTTCGAACTTACCTTTTGCCATTTCTCGAGTGCTCCTGGCTGAGACTTGCGATCAAGACGGTTGGTGCCCATGGCGGGAATCGGACCCGCGACCTCTCCCTTACCAAGGGAGTGCTCTACCACTGAGCCACATGGGCATCGCTACGGGTCTGACGGCTGCTGTGCCGGGGCTGCCGGCAGACCGGTAACGACGATGCGTGCTGCTTTGCTTGCTGGCCTTGGACCTGGCACCTTCCTTGGAGCGGGAGACGGGAATCGAACCCGCGTCATTAGCTTGGAAGGCTAAGGTTCTGCCATTGAACTACTCCCGCTGCGGCAAACCCTCCCAGGTCACGGTCTGGTCTCTCTGGTGGAGGAGGCTGGATTCGAACCAGCGTAGGCGTAAGCCAACAGATTTACAGTCTGCCCCCTTTAGCCACTCGGGCACCCCTCCGGAGAGCCAGCGAGTATAGCACGGCGTCGAGTCAGGGGGGCAGCCAGTCCACCCGGCCGCGCCCGGCGGCGGCGAGGAACTCGTTGGCGCGCACGAAGTGGCCGTTGCCGACAAAGGGCACCGGCGGCCGCGTTGCCGACAGCGGCGAAGGGTGGTTGCTTTGCAACACCTGATGCGGCCCGGCGCCCACCAAAGGCGCCTTGGCCTGCGCGTGTGCCCCCCAGAGCATGAAAACTTTCGACCCAGGGTCTCGTGCCGCGGCAACGCATATAGCGTCAGTGAGCGCATGCCAACCGAACTTCGCATGGGCCCCGGCCTGTCCGTCTTCGACCGTCAACGAGGCATTCAGCAGCAGCACGCCCTGCTCGGCCCAGCGCACCAGAGAGCCCGACGCCGGCGGTGGCAGGCCTTCGGAGCGCCGCAGTTCCTTGAAAATGTTGCGCAGGCTCGGCGGCACCGCGACGCCGGACGGCACCGAGAACGCCAGCCCCTCGGCCTGGCCGGCGCCGTGGTACGGGTCCTGGCCGAGGATGACGACGCGGGTCGAGGCCAGCGGCGTCAGCGCCAGCGCCCGGAAGACCTGCGCCGGATAGACCACGGCGCCTGAGGCGACCCGGCGGTCGACGGCGTCGATCAGCGCCAGCCCCTCTGCACTGGCGCGCCACGCATCGATCACCGGCTGCCAGTCGCCGAAGCCGGCGTCCAGCAGCTCGGCCAGCGGCCGTTCGAGCCGGTTGCTCAATCGAAGAGCGCCGCCAGCGCCGCGCCCGGGTCGGCCGCGCGCATGAAGGCCTCGCCGACGAGGAAGGCGTTCACGCCCGACTCGCGCAAACGCAGCACGTCGGCGCGCGCGAGGATGCCCGACTCGGTGACGAGCAGGCGATCGGCCCCGACGCGCGGCAGCAGCCCGACCGTCGTGTCCAGCGAGACCTCGAAGGTCCGCAGGTTGCGGTTGTTGATGCCCACGAGCGGCGTCTTGAGCTTCAGCGCGCGGTCGAGTTCGGCGCCGTCGTGCACCTCGACCAGAACATCCATGCCGAGCGCCATCGCCGTGGCCTCGAGATCGGCCATCAGCGCGTCGTCCAGGCAGGCGGCGATCAGCAGGATGCAATCGGCGCCGATCGCCCTCGCCTCGAACACCTGGTAGGCGTCGACCATGAAGTCCTTGCGCAGCACCGGCAGCTCGCAGGCCGCGCGCGCCTGCAGCAGGAAGTCGGCGCTGCCCTGGAAGAAGCGCTCGTCGGTCAGCACGCTCAGGCAGGCCGCGCCGTGGCGGGCGTAGCTTTCGGCGATGGCTGCCGGCACGAAGTGCTCGCGCAGCACACCCTTGCTGGGGCTGGCCTTCTTCACTTCGGCAATCACGCCGGCGCGGCCGGCGCCGATCTTCGCGCGCAGCGAAACGGCGAAGCCGCGCACGTCGCGCCGTGCCTCGGCTTCCTCCCGCCAATTGTGCTGGCTGCGCCGCTTGCGGCCCGCGGCGATCTCCTCGTGCTTGACCGCGACGATCTTGTTCAGGATGTCGCTCATGGCGCCGGCGCCAGTTCCTTGGTCCGCTGCACGAACTGGTGCATCTTCGCCAGTGCCTTGCCGGAGGCGATAGCCTCGCGCGCGGCGGCGATGCCCTCGGCCATCGTCGGCACCACGTCGGCGGCGTAGAGCGCCACGCCGGCGTTGAGCACGACGATGTCGCGCGCCGGGCCGGCTTCGTTCTCGAGCACTGCCTGCATCAGCGCGCGCGACTGCTCGGGCGTCTCGACCTTGAAGGCGCGGTTGGAGGCCATCGTGAGCCCGAAGTCCTCGGGGTGGATCTCGTACTCGCGGATGCCGCCGTCCTTGTACTCGCCCACCATGGTCGAGGCGCCGAGCGAGACCTCGTCCATGCCGTCGCGGCCGTAGACCACGAGCGCGTGCTCCGCACCCAGCCGCTGCAGCGCACGCACCTGGATGCCGACCAGGTCCGGGTGGAACACGCCCATCAGGATGTGGGGCGCGTCGGCCGGGTTCGTCAGCGGGCCGAGGATGTTGAAGATCGTGCGCACGCCCAGCTCGCGCCGCACCGGCGCCACGTTCTTCATCGCCGGGTGGTGGTTGGGCGCGAACATGAAGCCGATGCCGGTGTCGGCGATGCAGCGCGCCACCGCCTGGGGCGTGAGCGTCATCGGCACGCCCATGGTCTCCAGCACGTCGGCGCTGCCGCTCTTGCTGCTGACGCCGCGGTTGCCATGCTTGCTGACGCGCGCGCCGCAGGCCGCCGCGACGAACATCGAGCAGGTGCTGATGTTGAAGGTGTGCGAGCCGTCGCCGCCGGTGCCGACGATGTCGACCAGGTGGCGCCGGTCGGCCACGTCGACCTTGGTGGAGAACTCGCGCATCACCTCGGCGGCGGCGCTGATCTCGCCGATGGTCTCCTTCTTCACGCGCAGGCCCACCAGCAGCGCGGCCATCATCACCGGCGACATCTCGCCGCTCATGATGCGCCGCACCAGCGACAGCATCTCGTCGTGGAAGATCTCGCGGTGCTCGATGGTGCGGGTGAGCGCCTCGTTGTTGGTGATGGGCATCGCCGTCTCCTCGCGTTCTCGTCTACAGATGCTGCCGCAGCAGGGCCACGGCGCGCGTGATGTCCGCGGCGCTCACGTCCAGGTGCGTGACCAGGCGCAGCCGGTACAGCCCGGTGCACAGCACGCCGGCGGTGGCCAGCCGCGCGACGACACCCGGCGCCTTCTCGGGCGAAAGATCGACGAAGACCATGTTGGTCTGCGGCATCGCGACCGTCACGCCGGGAAGGCCCTGCAGCCCCTCGGCCAGCGCCCGCGCGTTGGCGTGGTCCTCGGCCAGGCGCTCGACGTGATGGTCCAGCGCGTGGTTCGCCGCCGCGGCCAGGATGCCGACCTGGCGCAGGCCGCCGCCGGCCATCTTGCGGACGCGGCGCGCGCGCTCGATCAGCGCCTTCGAGCCGACCAGCGCCGAGCCCACCGGCGCGCCCAGGCCCTTGCTGAAGCAGACCGAGACGCTGTCGAAGCCGCGGGCGATGCGCTCGGCGGGCACGCCGCTGGCCACCTGCGCGTTGAACAGGCGCGCGCCGTCGAGGTGCGTGGCCAGGCCATGCCGCTTCGCGAGCGCCGTCGCTTCGTCGAGGTAGTCCAGCGGCAGCACCATCCCGCCGAAGGTGTTCTCCAACGCGAGCAGCCGCGTGCGCGCGAAGTGCGGGTCATCGGGCTTGATCGCGGCCTCGATGTCGGCCAGCGCGATCGTGCCGTCGGGCTGGTTCGGCAGCGGCTGCGGCTGCACGCTGCCCATCACCGCGCCGCCGCCCGCCTCGTAGCGGTAGGTGTGCGAGCCCTGGCCGGCGATGACCTCGTCGCCGCGCTGGCAGTGGCTCATCAGCGCGCACAGGTTGCTCTGCGTGCCGCTGGGCATGAAGAGCGCGGACTCCTTGCCCAGCAGCGCGGCGATGCGCGCCTGCAGCGCATTGACCGTCGGGTCGTCGCCGAAGACGTCGTCGCCGACCTCGGCCGCGGCCATCGCGGCACGCATCGCGGCGGTGGGGCGGGTGACGGTGTCGCTGCGCAGGTCGATGGGCTTGCTCATGCGTGCACCTGCTCGAGGAAGTTGCGCAGCATCGCGTGGCCGTGTTCGCTGAGGATGCTCTCGGGGTGGAACTGCACGCCTTCCATCGGCAGCGAGCGGTGGCGCACGCCCATGATCTCGCCGTCCTCGCTGGTGGCGGTGACCACCAGCTCGGCCGGCAGCGACTCGCGCTCGATGGCCAGCGAGTGGTAGCGGATCACGCTGAAGGTCTCCGGCAGGCCGTGGAAGACGCCTTGCTGGTCGGTCTTGATCGTGCTGGCCTTGCCGTGCATCTGCACCTGCGCGCGCACGACCTTGCCGCCCAGCGCCGCGCCCATCGCCTGGTGGCCCAGGCACACGCCCAGGATGGGCAGCTTGCCGGCGAAGTGGCGGATGGCCTCGATGCAGATGCCGGCCTCGGCCGGGCTGCAGGGCCCGGGCGAGAGCACGAGCTGGTCGGGCTTCAGATCGCTGATGCCTTCGAGCGTGATCTCGTCGTTGCGGAACACCCGCACGTCCTGGCCGAGTTCGCCGAAGTACTGCACCAGGTTGAAGGTGAAGCTGTCGTAGTTGTCGATCATGAGGAGCATGTCAGAAGCCCTCCTCGACGAGTTCGGCAGCGCGCACCAGCGCGCGCGCCTTGTGCTCGGTCTCCCTCCACTCCATCTCCGGAATGGAATCGGCGACCACACCCGCGGCGGCCTGCACGTACAGCGTGTTGTCCTTGACGATGCCGGTGCGGATCGCGATCGCCACGTCCATGTCGCCGGCGAAGCTGAGGTAGCCGCAGGCGCCGCCGTAGATGCCGCGCTTGACCGGCTCCAGCTCGTCGATGATCTCCATCGCGCGGATCTTCGGCGCGCCGGTCAGCGTGCCGGCCGGGAAGGTGGCGCGCAGCACGTCGAGGTTGCTCATGCCGTCCTTCAGCAGGCCCTCGACGTTGCTGACGATGTGCATCACGTGCGAGTAGCGCTCGATGACGAAGGCGTCGGTCACCTTCACGCTGCCGGTCTTGGCAATGCGGCCGATGTCGTTGCGCGCCAGGTCGATCAGCATCAGGTGCTCGGCGCGCTCCTTGGGGTCGTTGCTGAGTTCATGCTCCAGCGCCTTGTCCTTCTCCGGCGTGGCGCCGCGCGGGCGCGTGCCGGCGAGCGGGCGGATCGTCACCTTCGCGCCTTCGGGGGTGTGCTCCTGGCGCACCAGGATCTCGGGGCTGGCGCCGACGATCTGGAACTCGCCCATGTCGTAGAAGTACATGTACGGCGACGGGTTCAGCGAGCGCAACGCGCGGTACAGAGACAGCGGGCTCTCGGTGAAGCGCTTTTTCAGGCGCTGGCCGATCTGCACCTGCATCATGTCGCCGGCGGCGATGTACTCCTTGCTCCGCTCCACGGCCTTGAGGTAGTCGGCCTTGCCGAACTCGCGCTCCACCGGGTGCGAGGGCCCGCGCTTCACGGCCGGCGCGGTGACGCTGTAGCGCAGCTTGTCGGCCAGTTCGCTGAGCCGCCGCTTGCCCTTGAACCAGGCCTCGGGCGTCGACGGATCGGCATAGACGATCAGGTACAGGCGCCCCGAGAGGTTGTCGATGACGGCCAGTTCCTCGCACTGCAGCAGCAGGATGTCGGGCGTGTCGATGCCGCCGCTCTTCCAGGTCTTCGCGAGCTTGGGCTCGATGTAGCGCACGGCGTCGTAGCCGAAGTACCCGGCCAGGCCGCCGCAGAAGCGCGGCAGGCCTGGACGCAGGGCCACCTTGAATCGCTGCTGGTACTGCTCGATGAAGTCCAGCGGGTTGCCTTCGTGCGTCTCGACCACCTCCCCGGCGGTGACGACCTCGGTGCGGAAGCCGCTGGCGCGCAGCAGCGTGCGCGCGGGCAGGCCGATGAAGGAGTAGCGGCCGAAACGCTCGCCGCCGACCACGCTTTCCAGCAGGAAGCTGTGGCGCGCGCCGCCGGCGAGCTTCAGGTAGAGGGACAGCGGGGTTTCGAGGTCGGCGAAGGCCTCCGCGATGAGCGGAATGCGGTTGTAGCCCTGGCCGGCCAGGCTCTGGAATTCGAGTTCGGTGATCACGTCGTTCGCCCTGGAAGCAGCGCCGCGGACGGCTTCAGCGGGTGCGGGCTGCGGATGCTGGAGGTCGGGCGGCGTGCCGCCCGGTGGCGTGGCCCGACGGCAACGTCAGGCGGCGGGAGCGATCGAGCGGCGCCAGGGCCAGGCTCCCCGGTCGCGGGAACCTTCGGTGAGCTTGCGGGCCGTGAACATCTGCCCAGTTTAGCAGCGGCATCTACACGGCGGGCGGCAGCAGTGGCAGACTGCTCGGCTTTGCTGCAGCCCGCCCGCTCGAGGGGCCTTCATGTACCGTCGCACGCTCCTGGCCGCCACCGCGGTCTTGCTGGCCGCGGCCAGCGCCACCACCCGGGCGCAGACCGTCGAACTCGCCGGCGTCAAGTACCCGCCCACCGCCACGGTGGCCGGCAGCACGCTGCACCTGAACGGCGCCGGCATCCGCTACAAGTTCGTCATCAAGGTCTACACCGCCGGCCTGTACCTGGCGGGCAAGGCCACCACGCCCGAGGCGGTGCTGGCCGCACCCGGCCCCAAGCGCATGCACGTGGTGATGCTGCGCGAGATCGACGGCAACGACCTGGGCAAGCTGTTCACCCGCGGCATGCAGGACAACGCGCCGAAGGACCAGTTCAGCAAGTTCATCCCCGGCATGCTGCAGATGGCCGACGTGTTCTCCACGCGCCGCAAGCTCAATGCCGGCGAGAGCTTCTCGGTGGACTACACGCCCGGCAGCGGCACCCAGGTGCTGGTGAACGGCAAGCCCACCGGCGAGGTGATCAAGGAGCCGGAGTTCTTCAATGCGCTGATGCGCATCTGGATCGGCCACAGCCCCGCCGACCGGCTGCTGAAGGACGCGCTGCTGGGCCAGCAGCCGACCTCGAACCTATCGGGCCAGCAGTAGCGGCAGCACGTCGCCGATGCGATCGACCACCGCGTCGGCGCCTGCGGCGGCCACCGGCTCGCCGTGGTTGTAGCCGTAGCTCACGAGCATCACCGGGCAGCCCGCGGCGCGCGCGGCGGCGGCGTCGTTGCTGCTGTCGCCGATCATCAGCGTGCGCGCCGGCTCGCTGCCCAGCGCCTCGCAGGTCTTGAGCAGCGGCATCGGGTCGGGCTTCTTGCGCGGGAAGGCGTCGCCGCCGAAGACTTGCTCGAAATAGCCGTCCAGGCCCTTCAGCGCCAGCAGCGGGCGGGCGAAGGCGTTGGGCTTGTTGGTCAGGCAGGCCAGGCGCAGCCCGGCGCCGCGCAGCGCCTTCAGCCCTTCGACGACGCCGGGAAACACGTCGGAGTGCTGGCCGTTGATCGAGACGTAGTGGTGCTGGTAGCGCGCCCAGGCCTGCTCGTAGAGCCCGGCCGGCGCGCCCAGCTCGGCCAGCGTGCGCGTGAGCAGGTGCTCGCTGCCCTTGCCGACGGTGCGCGCGATGAAGGCGCGGCCCACGGGCCCGTAGCCCAGGTCGGCCATCGCCAGGCGGAGGGCGACCTCGAAGTCGCCGACGGTGTCGACCATGGTGCCGTCGAGGTCGACGATGGCGGCTTGCAGGGCGGGTTTGCTCATGGCGCTTGATTGTCGGGGCCGGTGATACGCTGGCGCGATGAATCATCTCGTCTTCGTCTACGGCACGCTCAAGCAAGGCTTTCCGAACTTCCACGTCAACGTCGGCCGGCGCATCGGCGGCGACTTCGTCACCGTGCTGCCGCACCGGCTGCTGGTGATCGGCGCCACCGGCCTGCCCTGGCTGCTGGCGTCCGACGGCTCGGGCGAGCCGGTGACCGGCCAGGTCTACGAAGTCGACGACGCGGGCCTCGCGCGCATGGACCGCCTGGAGCAGATCGACGAGGCCGGCTGGTACCGGCGCGAACGCATCCGCGTCGTACCGCGCGAGGGCGGCGCCGAATTGCAGCCCTGGGTCTACTTCGGCGACGATGCGCGCGTGCAGCGCGAGCCGCTGCGCTTCGGGCCGCTGGCGGCGTACACGCTGGAGCACTCGAAGACCTACCGCGAAGGCGGCTGAGGCCGCGCCGCGGCGACAACGACAACGAGGAGACGAGGATGAAGCTGCCCCGCCCCGCCGCCGCCCTGCTGTGCGGCCTGCTGGCCCTGGCCGGCACGGCCCAGGCCGCCGACATCCCGCCCGTGCGCGAGGCGCAATGGGTCGCGAAGGACTTCCGCTTCCGCAGCGGCGAGGTGCTGCCGGAGCTCAGGCTCAACTACGTGACGCTGGGCAACCCGCTGGGCGAACCCGTGCTGGTGCTGCACGGCACGGCCGGCTCGGCGCAGTCGATGCTCACGCCCGCCTTCGCCGGCGAACTGTTCGGCCCCGGCCAGCCGCTGGACGCGCAGCGCTACTTCATCGTCATCCCCGACGCGCTGGGCGCCGGCAAGTCGGCCAAGCCCAGCGACGGCCTGCGCGCGAAGTTCCCGCGCTACGGCTACGAGGACATGGTGATGGCGCAGTACCGCCTCGTCACCGAGGGCCTGGGCATCAAGCACCTGCGGCTCGTGATCGGCAACTCGATGGGCGGCATGCACACCTGGCTGTGGGGCGTGCGCCATCCCGCCTTCATGGACGTGCTGGTGCCGATGGCCTCGCAGCCGATCCAGATGTCGGGCCGCAACTGGCTGCTGCGACGCGCGCTGGTGGAAAGCATCCGCCGCGACCCCGACTACCAGGACGGCAACTACAGCGCGCAGCCGCGCGGCATGAAGCTCGCCAACCAGTTCTTCGCACTCGCCACCAATGGCGGCAACCAGGCGCTCTTCGCCGCCGCGCCCACGCGCGAGAAGGCCGATGCGCTCTTCGAAGAACGCGTGAACGCGCCGCTGCCGGCCGACGCCAACGACTTCGTCTGGCAATGGGACGCCTCGCGCGACTACGACCCGGCGCCGCAGCTGCCGTCGATCCGCGCCGCGCTGCTGGCGATCAACTCCGCCGACGACGAGCGCAACCCGCCCGAGCTGGGCGTGATGGAGCGCGAGATGGCGCGGGTGCGCAACGGCACGCTGATGCTCATCCCGGCGAGCGTCGAGACCCGCGGCCACGGTACGACGGCGTTCGCGAAGTTCTGGAAGTCGCGCCTGGCGGACCTGCTGCGCGCCGCGCCCAGGCTCGCGCCCTGAAGCCGATGCGTGTTTCCGAAGCGAACTGGATGCAGATCGAGCGCCGGCTGGCGCAGGACGACCGCTGCGTGCTGCCGATCGGCAGCGTCGAGCAGCACGCCTACCTGAGCCTGGCCACCGACGTGATCCTGGCCGAGCGTGTCTCGGCCGAGGCCGCCGCGCCGCTGGGTGTGCCGGTGTTCCCGCCGCTGGCCTACGGCTTCACGCCGAGCTTCGCCGCATACCCCGGTACCGTGTCGCTGAAGCTCGCGACGCTGATCGCCGTGATGCGCGACCTGCTGGAGGGCCTGCACGCGCAGGGCTTCCGGCGCATCGTCATCGTCAACGGCCATGGCGGCAACAGCGGCGCGGTGCGCTCGCTGGCCTCGGAGCTGATGGCCGAGCGGCCCACGCTGCAGGTCAAGCTGCACGACTGGTGGAACGCGCCGAAGACCTGGGCCGTGGTACGCGATCTGGAGCCCGACAGCGCCCACGCCTCGTGGATGGAGAACCTGCCTTGGACGCGCATCGCAGGCGCGCCGCAGCCGGCCGGCGCCAAGCCGGTGGTCGACCTGGCGCGCTACCGGCTGCTGGCGCCGCCGGCCGCGCGTGAACTCGCCGGCGACGGCAACTTCGGCGGCAGCTACGCGCGGCCGGATGCCGACGTGCTGCGCCTGTGGGCCGTGGCGGTGGCGGAGACGCGCCAGCTCATCGAAGGCCCCTGGCGCGACTGAACAACCGTCTCAGCCGATCGACTCGACCTGCCGGCTCTGCTGGTAGGCCTTGCCGAAGCGGTTGGCCAGGAAGGCCGGCAGCTCCACCTGCTCCTGGCGGATGAAGCCCTTCTGCGGCAGCTTGCCTTCGCGGAACAGATCCACCGCGGCGCAGATGCCGGCGGCCGTCGTGATCTGGATCGCCGACTGCGGGTTCTTCTCGTCGCGCTCGGCGAAGATCTTGCGCGCGAAGACTTCCTGCACCAGGCTGCCGCCGCGCAGGCCGCTGACCGTGACGAAGACCAGCACCACGTCCTGCATCGTGCTTGGAATGCTCTTGCGCATGATGGCCTTGAGCGTCTCCTGGTCCTGGCTCAGCTGCAGCTCTTCGAGCAGCATCTTCATCAGGTCGCGGTGGCCGGGGTAGCGCACGCTCTTGTAGTCCAGCGTCTGCACCTTGCCGGCGAGCGTCTCGCACAGCGTGCCCAGGCCGCCGGAGGTGTTGAAGGCCTCGTACTCGGTGCCGTCGAGGCTGAAGTGCTCCAGGCCCTCGAGCGGCAGCACCTCGATATTGCGGCCGCCGCGGATCGCCTCGCAGGGGTGGCAGTACTCGTTGATGAGGCCGTCGACGCTCCACGTCAGGTTGTATTTCAGCGCATTGGTCGGGAAGGCCGGCAGCGCGCCGACGCGCATCTTCACCTCGTGCAGCTGCTCGAAGCCGCGCGCCAGGTGCTGCGCGACGATGCCGATGAAGCCGGGCGCCAGGCCGCACTGCGGCATGAAGGCGGTGGAGGCGCCGTCGGCCATGGCCTTGATGGCGCGGGTGGCAGCGATGTCTTCCGTCAGGTCGAAGTAGTGGCAGCCGGCTTCGCGCGCCTGCGTGGCCGCGAGCGTGGCCAGGTGGTAGGGCAGCGCATTGACGACGGCTTCCTGTCCGCGCAGCACGGCCAGCAGCTCGGCGGGCGAGGAAGTGTCGGCCGCGCGCGTGGCGACGGGCAGCCCGCCCAGGTGCTCGAGCGCTTCGGCGCTGCGGTCGACGACGGTGACTTCGTAGTCGCCGCAGCTGCCGAGCAGCCGGGCGATGGTCTGGCCGATGTGACCGGCACCGAGCAGAGTGATGCGCATGGGACTGCCTTCCAGCGGAATTCGAAGCTGGGCAGTCTAGGAACGATGCTGGACGAATGAAAGCATCGATCCGTCGAAACCACGCAGGATTTCGACGGATCGACGACCGAACGCGACGAAATGTCGCGCGCGGTGAGGCCGCGCGATCAGGCCATGGCCGACTTCAGCGCCGCGCGGTGGGCGCGGGCATCGGCCCGCTTGGCCTTCGTCGTGGCCTTGGCGTAGGCTTCCTCGGCTTCCTTGCGCATCTCGATCGCGCGCTCCAGCGCGGCCTGATAACGCTCGATCGTGTAGGTGTTTTCGGTGCCGATGTAGATGGTGCGGCGGCGGGGCTTATCCCCGAAACGCGGGATCAGCACCATCAGGCTGCAGTCTCGCGTCTTGCCGCCGCGGCGCACGCGCACCACCGGGCCGGTAATGCCCGGGGGCAGCTGGCTGCTCTTGTTGGCGCTGGGGCCACGTTGCAGCAACGATGGGGCCGGCATCGTCGCAATGCGCTTGAGCAGTTCCTTGGTCGCCTTGTCGAGCGAGGCGGCCGCGCCGCTGCCGTCGCTCGTATGGTCGGAATACAGCTTGGTGCCGCCATAACGCAGCTGCCAGCCGTGGGTGGCGCGGTGGTCGATACGCTGGATGCCTTGGGGCACCTCGAATACGGCCCCGTTGAACAGGGTAACGGTACGGGTCTTCATGGTTTCCTCTGACGCTGGTCTTTGTGAGTGAAGGACGGGATCACTACTTCTTTTCGTTGTCAGGCAGCACTCGGCCCTCCGGGGCTGCCTAACCGGTGAATGTAGGCCCTACCCCCCCCTCTCGTGCAACCGGTTGTTCTACCGATGCCACGGTGGAAGAGAATTGCGTGAGATGGTTGTGGATTCACTCGACCGGCGCCTGCTCGCGCTGCTGCAGGCCGACGCGCGCACGAGCGCGGCCGACCTCGCGCGCCAGCTCGGCGTCGCGCGCACCACGGTGCTGGCGCGGCTGGCCCGGCTGGAGCGCAGCGGCGTCATCCTGGGCTACACGGTGCGGCTGGGGCCGGACGAGGAGGAGCGCGGCGTGGAAGCCTACGTGGGCATCACCACCGCGCCGAAGTCGGCCGCGCTCGTGACCCAGCGCCTGGCGGCGCTGCCGGAGCTGCGCCAACTGTGCTCGGTGAGCGGCGAGTTCGACTACCTCGCGCTGCTGCGCGCCGAATCCACCGCCCGGCTGGACACGCTGCTGGACGAGATCGGCGCCATCGAGGGCGTGCTGAAGACCACGACCTCGGTCGTGCTGGCGCGGCGCATAGACCGCGTCGGCTGAGGGGTCTCCGCAGGCCGAAGGCGGCGGCTCAGGTCGCGAGCCGGCGGCCCAGGCGCTCCTCGACGTGCGCGATCTTGCTCTTCAGGCGCCCGCCCGGCCCGGCGCGCCAATCCACCTTCATGTGCATGCCGATGCGGCTGCAGTCGGCCTGCAGCGCGGCGAAGCAGTCGCTGACCACGGCCATCACCTCGGCCCACTCGCCTTCGAGGATCGTGCCCATCGGCGTGAGCTGGTAGGGCAGGCCGCTCCTGTCGATGATGTCCAGGATGCGCGCGACGTACTCGCTGACGCTCTCGCCCTTGCCATGCGGCGCCATCGCGAATTCAAGCAGCACCATGTTCGGTCTCCTTCGAGGATCGGATCGGGGCGACGCGCGCGAAGCGCTCGGCCAGCGCCTGCAGCACGCGCCCCTCGAATGCGGGGGAAGCTTCGGCGCCCAGCGCCAGCGCCACGCTGCTGAGCGCGTCGGCGCGGTAGGCCCGGCCGCTGCCCAGCGCGGCCTCGAAGGCGTTGGCCGTCGCGGTCAGGGCTTCCGGGTCGGCCGTCACCACCACCAGCGCATGCGCCAGCACCACGAGTTCACCCTGCACACGGCGCCAGGCCTGCGCGGTGCCGACGATCTTGCGCCCGCCGGCGGCGAGGTTGAAGCGGCCGTCGCAGAAGCTGCCCTCGACCGCCTGCGCCTCGGTGCGCAGGCCCAGCGTGGCGAAGGCCGCGGCCAGCTCCGCGCACAGCGCGCGGTAGATCGCGTGCATGCCCAGCGGCGTGGTGTCGCCGGCGGGCCAGGCGAGGCTCAGGTTCCAGATGCCCGGCCCCTGCGGCACCAGGCCGCCGCCGGAGGCACGCACCTGCACCGGAAAGGCCGCCGCGGCCGCGGCCCAGCCCGGCTCCTGCGTCACGCTCACCGGCGCCACGAGCCCCGGCGCGCCCTGCCAGAGGTGCGCCGCTGCGCGGCCGGTGGCGGCGGCCTGCGCCATCCACGCGGCCTCCTGGGCCATGCCGTCGGCCAGCGGCTGCGCGTGGCGGGTGACGAATCCGAAGACGGGCAGCGTCAAGAAGCAGTCCTCACGGCCGGGACCTCAGGGGCGAATGTGCCCGCGCAGCAGCGCGTTGACCTCGCCGGCCTTCTCCATCATCACCATGTGGCCCGCGCCGGCGATCACGGCCACGCTCGCGCCCGGCGGCGCGTGGCCCGCATGGGCAGCGGGGATGATGCGGTCCTCCGCGCCCCACACCACCATCAGCGGCACCTCGCTGCGCTCCAGCTCCAGCACCGGCGCCTCGGCCTGCCGGCCGCCGCCGAAGAGCAGCTCGCGCAGCGCCGTCAGTGCCTCGCTCACGCCGTCCAGGCGCTTGTACTTCAGCAGGTCGTCCAGCAGCTGGCGGGTCACCAGCGACGGGTCGGCGAAGAGCTGCTCCACCACCGGCTTCAACTCGCGCCGCGAGGCCGCGGCGACGAAGCCTTCGAGATACGCGCCGTTGATCTCGCCGCCCAGCCCCGCGCTGCCGATCACGGTGACCGTGGCCACGCGGGCCGGATGGTCCAGCGCCAGCTGCGCCGCGATGGCGCCACCCATCGAGTGGCCCACGGCATGCACGCGCTCGACGGCGACATGGTCCAGGAATCGCGCGACGAAGCCCGCCATCGCCCGCAGCGAGGCGCCCGGCAGCCGCGGCGTGCTCTGGCCATGCGCCGGCAGGTCCAGCGCGATCACCGGCATGGCCTCGGCCAGGGTGTCGAGGTTGAACAGCCAGTTGTCGAGATCGCCGCCGAAGCCGTGGATGAACAGCGCGGGCGTGGCGCCCTCGCCGCCGCCGTCTCCGCCGCGGCGGGCGTAGCGCACGCGGATGCCGTCGATCTCGGCGAAGGCGTAGGCCGAGCTGCCCTCCTCGTCGCCGGCTTCGGCCGTCGGCACCTCGAAGGCGGCGACGAAGGCGTCGATCTCGGCATCACTCACCTCGGGCTCGGCCAGCACGCCCAGCAGCGCCTTCACCGGCAGCGTGTCGCCCGGCTGCGCGAGGCGGCGGCGCAGCAGGCCGGGGTCGGGCGCTTCCACGGCGTTGGAGATCTTGTCGGTCTCCACGTCGACGATCGGCGTGCCCACCGCGATGCGCGCACCCTCCTCCACCAGCCAGGCCGAGATGCGCCCCTCGCGCATCTCCAGGCCCCACTTGGGCATCACGATGGGCGTGATGGCGCTCATCTCAATGCCTGCTGCCGGCCATCGTGCGCCGCACCGCGGCCACGATCTGCGCCGCGCCCGGGATGTACAGGTCCTCCAGCGTCGGGCTGAAGGGCACCGGCACATGCGGCGCGGTGACCATCTCGATCGGCCCCTTCAGCGCGCCGAAGGCCTGCTGCGCGACCTGCGCCGAGATGTCCGCCGCGATGCTGCAGCGCGGGTTGGCCTCGTCCACGCAGACCAGGTGGCCGGTCTTCTCGACGCTCTCGATCACGGTGTCGATGTCCAGCGGGCTCAAGGTGCGCAGGTCGATCACCTCGCAGTCCACGCCCTCGCGCGCCAGGCCCGCCGCGGCGTCCAGCGCGCGGTGCACCATCAGCCCGTAGCCGACGATGGTGACGCTCTTGCCGTCGCGCACGACGTTGGCCTCGCCGAAGGGGATCGCGTAGCTCTGCTCGGGCACCTCGCCTTCGAAGCCGTACAGGTTCTTGTGCTCCAGGAAGATCACCGGGTCGTTGTCGCGGATGCTCTGGATCAGCAGGCCCTTGGTGTCGTAGGGCGTGCTGGGCACCACCACCTTCAGGCCGGGGATGTGCGTGAAGAGGGGCGTGAGCATCTGCGAGTGCTGCGCCGCGGCGCGGAAGCCGCCGCCGCACATCGCACGGATGACCACCGGCGTCTCGGCCTTGCCGCCGAACATGTACTTGAACTTCGCCGCCTGGTTGAAGATCTGGTCGAAGCACACGCCCATGAAGTCGACGAACATCAGCTCGGCCACCGGGCGCATGCCGCAGCAGGCCGCGCCGATGGCCGCGCCCACGTAGGCGCTCTCGGACAGCGGCGTGTCCAGCAGCCGGTCGCCGTGCTTGGCGTACAGGCCCTTGGTGACGCCCAGCACGCCGCCCCAGGCGTCGCGCTCCCCGTTGCCGCCGGCGCCGCCGACGATGTCCTCGCCCATCACGATCACCGAGGGGTCGCGCGCCATCTCCTGGTCCAGCGCCTCGTTGATCGCCTGCTTCATGCTGATCTTGCGTGCCATGGTGTTCTCTCCTCCTGGCGGTTCAGTACGAGACGTAGACGTCGGTGGTGAGGTCTGCCGCCGTGGGCAGCGGCGCGGCCTTGGCCTCGACCACCGCGCGCTCGATCAGCCCCAGCACCTCGTGGTCGATCGCCGTCAGCTCCGCGGCGCCGATGACGCCGGCCTGCGTGACGGCGGCGGCGAACTTCTTCAGGCAGTCCTGGTTGTGGCGGATGTCGTCGAGTTCGCCCGGCGCGCGGTAGGTCTGCGCGTCGCCCTCGAAGTGGCCGTGGAAGCGGACCATCTTGCATTCGAGCAGCGCCGGCCCGCCGCCGCGGCGCGCGCGGGCGATGATCTCGCCGGCGGCCTCGTGCACGGCGAAGAAATCGGTGCCGTCCACGGTGACGCCCGGCAGGCCGAAGCCGGCGGCGCGGTCGACATAACTGTCGACCGCCACGCCATAGTCGCGACTCGTGCTCTCGGCGTAGCCGTTGTTCTCGACGACGAAGATCGCCGGCAGGTTCCACACCGCCGCCAGGTTCAGGCTCTCGAGGAACGTGCCCTGGTTGCTGGCGCCGTCGCCGACGAAGCTGATCGCCACCTCGCCCTTGCCGCGGAAGCGCGCCGCCAGCGCCGCGCCGCAGACGAGCGGCGCGCCGGCGCCCAGGATGCCGTTGGCGCCCATCATCCCCTTGCTGAGGTCGGCGATGTGCATCGAGCCGCCCTTGCCGTTGCAGCTGCCGCCCTTCCTGCCGTAGATCTCCTTCATCATCGCCACCGGGTCCACCCCCTTGGCGATGCAGTGGCCGTGGCCGCGGTGGGTGCTGGCGATGCGGTCGCCGTCGGACAGGTGGATCATGATCCCGGTGCCCGCGGCCTCCTCGCCGGCGTACAGGTGCACGAAGCCGGGGATGTCGCCGCGGCCGAAGTCCACGTGCAGCCGCTCCTCGAACTCGCGGATCGTGCGCATCGTGCGGTAGGCCTGGAGCAGCTGCTCCTTCGAGAGCGGGAACGGGTTGCCTGCCATCGTTTGTCTCCTCGGGGTTGGTCCTAGCGTCGGGGGGAAGATCGGAGCAGCCCGTCGCGGGCCGCCACGGCCATGCAACGCGCCACGTCCACGGTGAAGAAGGCGTTCTCGCGCAGCGTCATCGTCACGCGCTCGCCGTCGTCGAAGGCGAGTTCACGCTCGCCGTCCAGCGCCACGGTGCCGGCGCGCTGCGCCACCACCAGCGGCTCGTCCGCCACCATGCGCCGCCAGCTCGCCACCGGAACCGGCCGCACCATGCCGGGCGCGATGGGCGCATGCAGGTCCAGCAGCGCGTGCGCCGGGTCGGCGGCGATCTGCACCTCCAGCCCGCCGGCCTCGCGCCGGCCCACCGGCTGCAGCAGCCCGCCGATGGCCGACAGGCCGATCGCCTGCGGATCGGCGAACGCGAGGTAAGCGGCGGCCAGCGACTCGGTCTTCCACAGCGCGCGCGCGCCGACGCTGCGGTCGTGCGTGATCACGGCGTCGACGATGGCGATGTCGCGCGCGCGCTCGGCCACCTGGACCTCGATCAGCTTGTTCGGCAGCAGCGCCTCGGCCGCCGCGATGCGCCCGCTGACGAACAGGCCCGCGGCCAGCCCGGTGATGGTCGGCTCGCGCATCTCGGGGAACGCGTTGTTGGTGCCGGTGGACAGCCCCGCGACCGGGATCTTCTTCCGCCCCGGACCGACCAGCTCGCGGACCACCGCCCGGTGCGTGCCGTCGCCGCCGAGCACGACGATCGCGCCCACGCCGGCCTCGCGCAGCAGCCGCGTCGCGGCGAAGGTGTCGTCGACCGATGACACGGGCTCCATCGGCAGGAACTCGACCGCCGGCAGCGTGGCGTCGCCGCGCCTGAAGTGGCGCTCCAGCAGCGCGCGGATGCCGCCACGGTCGGGCATCAGCAGCGCCTGCGTCACACCCGCGGCGCGCGCGGCCTGCAGCACCCGCAGCACGATGTTGACGCGGTCGGTGATCTGCAGGTTGCCGGCGTTGGCCACCACGCGCCGGATGTCGCGTGCCGACACCGGGTTGGCGATCAGGCCGAGGGTTCGCGGTTCCACGACCGCCACAGCGCAAAGGCCATGCCGCGCACCGGCTGAATCGGCCGGCACCTCGGTGCCGGACCACGCGACTCCGGGCAAACCCGCAGCGCCTTCGGCGTCACGCTGAGACGCCTGTCACAGCACCGGCGTGACAGCCCCGCGCAGCGAGCCCGGCGGCCTGAGGCGAATCAAGAAGCGGGCAGGCCGCACCGATATGATCGGACGCGGGTCGGCTTGTGCGGCGGCCTTGTTGCCATGGCCACACGCCAACCACGCCCCTCCGCTGCCGATGATCGCGGCGCCGCATCCCGGGCGCTGCTGGTCGTGCTGGTCTACGCCATCGTCGCGGCGGCCTGGATCCTGCTGTCCGACTGGCTCGTCACCCAGCTCATCGCCGACAGCAACACGCGCGCGCAGGCCAGTGCGCTGAAGGGCTGGTTCTTCGTCGGCGTGACCGCCGTGCTGCTGTACGCGCTGCTGCGCCGCGCCGCGCCGGCCAGCGGCGCGGCACCGCTGCCCGCGCCGCCGCAGCGCCTGGTGTGGATGCTGGCGGCGGCGGCGCTGCTGATCGCCGCGGCCACCGCGCAGCTGGTGCGCGTGCGCGGCGAGCGCCACGACGCCGCGGTGGCGCAGCAGCTCGAAGCCATGGCCGCACTGCGCGCCACCGAGGTCTCCAACTGGGTGCTGCGGCGGCGCGACCGCGCCCACTTCGCCAGCTCCAGCGTGGCCTGGGCCGAACTGGCGCGGCGCTGGGTCTCGAAGCACGATGCCGCGGCGCAGGCCGCGCTGCTGGCGCGGCTGGAGGAGATGCGGCGCAGCATCGGCGACGACGAGGCGGCGCTCGTCAATGCCGACGGCCGCGTGATCGGCGGCAGCCCCGGATTCGGCGCCGACGGCGCTTCGCCCGTGCTGGCCGAGACCGTGCAGCGTGCGCTGGGCGGCGGCCGCGTCGAGGACACCGGGCTGTATGGCCTGGGCACCGGGCGCCAGAGCACCCGGCTCGACGTCGTGGCGCCGCTGACGGGCAATGGGCTGGCCGAGCTGGCCGTGGTGTTCCGCGCCGATGCCAGCGCCACGCTGCTGCCGCGCCTGCGCGAATGGCCCGGCGGCACCCGCAGCGCCACCTCGCTGCTGGTGCAGCGGCGCGGCGACAGGCTCGTGGGCGCCTTCGGCGCGCAGCCGCTGCCGCTGTCCACGCCCGATCTGCTGGCGGCACGCGTGGTGCGCGGCGACGCGCCGATGGGCAAGGCCACGGCGGGGCTGGACTTCCGCGGCACGCCGGTGCTGGGCGCGGTGCAGCCGGTGACGGGCACCGACTGGTTCGTGGTCTCCAAGATCGACCGCGCCGAGGTCGACGCCGGGCGGCGCACCGATGCGGCCTGGATCGTCGCCAGCGGCGTGCTGGCGCTCTTCGTCGCCGGCGCCGGCACGCTGATCCTGCGCGAGCGGCGCATCGCGACGGCCGCCCAGGCCGCGCGCGCGCTGCAGGACGAACGCATGCGCTCGCTGCTGCTGATGCAGGGCATCGCCGACGGCAGCAGCGACGCCATCTTCGCCAAGGACCTGGAAGGCCGCTACCTGCTGTGCAACCACGAGGCGGCACGCGTGATGAGCCGGCCGGTGGAGATGATCCTGGGCGCCGACGACCGTGCGCTGTTCCCCGCCGCCGAGGCGGCGCAGATCCGGGCCAACGACGCGCTCGTCATCGCCGACGGTCGCGTGCACAGCTACGAGGAGACGCTGTCCACCGCCGACGGCAAGGTCACCTTCCTGGCCACCAAGGGCCCGCTGCGCGACGCCGACGGCCGGCTGATCGGCATGTTCGGCATCTCGCGCGACATCAGCGAGCGTGTGCGCTCGCAGGCGCAGCTGGCGGCGGCCAACGAGGAGGTGGACCGCCACCGCCACCGGCTGCAGGACCTGGTGGACGAGCGCACCGCGCAGCTCACGCGCCTGAACGAATCGCTGGCGCGCGGCGAACGCTTCATGCGCGCCATCGCCGACAACATGCCCGGCATGCTGTCGTACTGGGACCCGGAGCTGCGCTGCCGCTTCGCCAACATCGCCTACCGCGAGTGGTACGGCCGCAGTGAACAGGAGATGGACGGCATCGCGCTGCAGGCGCTGCTGCCGCCGCATCGCCTGGCGCTGAACCTGGAGATCGTCGCGCGCGTGCTGCAGGGCGAGCGCGTGCACCTCGCGCCGCTGCACGTGACCAGCCCGCTGGGGCGCGAGATCGACGCCGTGACGGACTTCATCCCCGACGTCGAGCAGGGTGTCGTGCGGGGTTTCCTCGTGCTCGTCAACGACGTCTCCGAAGTGCGGCAGGCCGAGCTGCGCCTGCAGGCGGCCAACGCCGAGCTGGAACATGCGCGCGACCGCGCCGAGGCCGCCAGCCGCGCCAAGAGCGCCTTCCTGGCCAACATGAGCCACGAGATCCGCACGCCGCTGAACGCGGTGCTGGGCCTCACGCACCTGCTGCGGCGCGACGTGCGCGAGCCCGCGCAGGCGCAGCGGCTGGCCAAGGTGGCCGACGCGGCCACGCACCTGCTGCACGTGATCGACGACGTGCTGGACCTGTCGAAGATCGAGGCCGGCCGCATCGTCATCGAGGAGCTGGACTTCTCGCTGCACGCGGTGCTGGAGCGCTCGCGCGCGCTGGTGGCCGAGCGCGCCGCGGGCCAGGGGCTGGCGCTGACGGTGAACGTCGCGCCCGACCTGCCCGACGCGCTGCGCGGCGACCCCACGCGCATCTCGCAGGCACTGGTGAACCTGCTGGGCAATGCCGTGAAGTTCACCGAGCGGGGCCGCGTGGCGCTGGCGGTGGAGCGCGTCCCGGAGCGGGTGGGCAATGCCGGGCCGGCGGCCGACGGCTCGCTGCTGCTGCGCTTCGCGGTGAGCGACACCGGCATCGGCATCGCGAAGGAGCAGCTGGGCGCGCTGTTCACGGCCTTCAACCAGCTCGACGTCTCCACCACGCGGCGCTTCGGCGGCACCGGCCTGGGCCTGGCCATCACGCAGCGCCTGGCGGCGCTGATGGGCGGCGAGGTGGGCGTGGAAAGCGAACCCGGCGTGGGAAGCCGCTTCTGGTTCACCGCGCGCCTGCGGCCGGGCCAGGCCGCGGCCGCGCCGGCCGCCGCGCCGGCGGTGTCGCCGAGTGCGCCGGGCGAGGTGGAGCAGGCGCTGCGCCACCGCGCCGCCGGCGCGCGCGTGCTGCTGGCCGAGGACAACCTCGTCAACCAGGACGTGGCGCGCGAGCTGCTGCAGCTGGTGGGCCTGCAGGTGGAGCTGGCGGCCGACGGCCAGCAGGCCGTGGAGGCGGCGCTGCGCGGGGGCTGCGAGCTGGTGCTGATGGACATGCAGATGCCGGTGCTCGACGGCCTGGAGGCCACGCGCCGCATCCGCGCGGCGGGGCTGAAGCTGCCGATCGTCGCGATGACGGCCAACGCCTTCGGCGAAGACCGCGCGGCCTGCCTGGCCGCCGGCATGGACGAGCACCTGCCCAAGCCGGTGGACCCGGATGCGCTGTACGCCATGCTGCTGCGCTGGCTGCCCGCGCGTGGCGCGCCGGCCGAAACGGCGACGGGCGCGGCGGGGCCCCAGGCCGTGGCCGGCGTGCCGCCGATCGAGGGCATCGACGCCGGGCGCGCGCTGCACTACCTCTCGGGCCGGGCCGACATCTACCGCCGCATCCTCGGCCAATTCGCCGCGCTCTACCGCGAGGGCATTGCCGGCTTCGACGAAGCGCTGCGCAGCGGCGACACCGCGCTGGCGCGGCGCGGCGCGCATTCGCTGAAAGGCGCGGCCGGCACCATCGGCTCGCGGCGCGTGCCGCCGCTGGCCGAGGCGGTGGAGCATGCGATCGCCGCCGGCCGCCCGGCCCACGAGCTGCAGGCAGCCGCGCGCGCGATGCTGGACGAGCTGGCCGCGCTGGTGCGCGCGATCGACGCCGCGCTCGAAGCCGTCAACTGAGCCGCGGCGACTGGATGCCCCAGCGCTTCATGCGCCGGTACAGCGTCATGCGCGCCACGCCCATCTGGTGCGCCACCGCGCTCACGTTCCACTGCGCCGCGCGCAGGTACTGCAGCAGCAGCTGCGCCTCGGCCGGCAAGGCGCCCGCGCCGACAGTGGCGCCCGTGCCGGCTGTGGCGCGCGCCTCGGCCAGCAGCGAATCGGGCAGGTCGGAAACGCCGATCGTGCCGCCGCGGCACATCGCCACCGCGTACTCGACCACGTTGCGCAGCTCGCGCAGGTTGCCAGGCCAGCGGTGGGCGCGCAGCCATTCCTCGGCGTCCGGCGCGAGCGCCGGCGCGCCCTCGTGCTCGCGCAGCATCCGGTCGACCAGCCAGCGCAGGTCGCGCCGCTCGCGCAGCGGCGGCAGCACGAACTGCGCGCCGGCCAGGCGGTAGAAGAGATCGTCGCGGAAGCGGCCCTCGCGCACGCGGGCGGCCAGGTCGGCATGGGTGGCGGCGATCACGCGCACGTCGACCTTCACCGAGCGCGTGGCGCCGATCGGCAGCACCTCGCGCTCGGCCAGCACGCGCAGCAGCCTGGCCTGCAAAGCGAGCGGCATGTCGCCGATCTCGTCGAGGAACAGCGTGCCGCCGTCGGCCTCCTGGATCAGCCCGCGCTTGCCGCGCGGCGAGGCGCCGGAGAAGCTGCCGGGCAGGTGGCCGAAGAGCTCGCTCTCGATCAGCGTCTCGGGAATCGCCGCGCAGTTCACGGCGACGAAGGGCTTGGCGCGGCGCTGGCTGGCGGCGTGCATCGCCTTGGCGAAGTACTCCTTGCCGCTGCCGGTCTCGCCGGTGACGAGCAGGCTCATCGGCGAGTCCACCAGCCGCGCGGCGCGGCGCAGCTGCTGGTCCAGCGCCGGGTCGCCGCCCGAGAGCGCAGCCAGCGCCGGCGGCGCCTCGCGCTCGGCCACCGCGGCGGCCGCGGCCTCGGCCGCGTGGCGCGGCGGCGGCGGCACCGCGTGCAGGAAGAGCACGCGGCCGCTGCCGGCCAGCGTCACCGCGCGGCGCTCGCCGGGCATCGCGCGCAGGTAGCGGCCCAGGTCCTCGAAGCGGGCATTGAACAGGCGCTCGAAGGGCAGGCCCAGCACCGGCGTGCCGGCCTCGGCCTGCAGCAGCAGCTGCGCCGGCCGGTTGTGGCCGACGATGCGGCCCGCGGCATCCAGCGCGACGAGGAAGTCCGGGCTGATCTCGATGAACTCCGGGCTCGGGTGCAGCTTGAGCACCCAGTCGTGGCGGAACCAGCGCAGGAAGTTGGCGTTCTCCACCCGGTTCGCGTAGACCTTCACCAGCTGCAGCGCCAGGTGCTGGCTGCTCTTGGCCTGCGGGCTGGTCAGCGCGCTGATGTCGAGGATCGCGTTCAGGCGCCCGAGCGGGTCGTGCACCGGCGCGGCGGTGCAGGTCAGCGGGATGTGGGTGGCGTCGAAGTGGTCGCCCTGGTGCACGGTGAGCGCCTGCCCGGTGGCGATGGCGGTGCCCACGCCGCAGGTGCCGGCGTGGTGCTCGCTCCAGTCGCTGCCCAGGTACAGGCCCGCGCGGCGCAGCGTGGTGTCGAGCTGTAGGTCGCCGATGAAGTCGACCGTCACGCCGCGGGCGTCGGTCAGCAGCACGCAGTAGCCCATGCCGGCCACCTGCTGGTACAGCGCCTCCAGGCCGTGGCGGGCGATGTGCAGGAACTCGTCCAGGCGCTCGCGGTGCTCGCGCACGCGCTGCTGCGGCAGGATCACCGCCTCCTGCATGCGCGTGGGGTCGAGCCGGTGCTCGTGCACGCAGCGCGTCCAGCTCTCGCGGATGAGATCGTCGGGCCGCAACGCCTCGGGCACCGGGCGGCCTTCGCCGGCCAGCGCCATCACGGCGTGGATGTGCTCCTGCTGGCGCAGTTCCATCGCGTCTCCTTCCGGCCCCTCGAACACCCGGGCGCCCGGGCGCGTCTGCGCGCGCCGCGGGGAAGACGGCGACTCTACGCCAGCGCGGCGCGCATCGCGTCGATCACCGCCTTGTAGTCCGGCTGGCCGAAGATGGCGCTGCCCGCGACGAAGGTATCGGCACCGGCATCGGCCACGCGGCGGATGTTGTCGGCCTTGATGCCGCCGTCGACCTCCAGGCGGATGTCGCGCCCGCTCGCATCGATGATCCTGCGCGCCGCCTCGGTCTTGCGCAGCGCGCTGTCGATGAAGCTCTGGCCGCCGAAGCCCGGGTTGACGCTCATGATGAGCACCAGGTCGACCTTGTCGATCACCCACTCCAGCACCGACAGCGGTTCGGCCGGGTTGAACACCAGGCCGGTCATCTTGCCCTCGGCCTTGATCAGCTGCAGCGTGCGGTCCACGTGCGCGCTGGCGTCGGGGTGGAAGCTCACGAGGTCGGCACCGGCCTTGCAGAAGGCCTGCGCCAGCGCATCCACCGGCTGCACCATCAGGTGCACGTCGATGGGCACCTTGCTGTGCTTGCGCAGCGCCTGGCAGACCATCGGGCCGAAGGTGAGGTTCGGCACGTAGTGGTTGTCCATCACGTCGAAGTGGATCCAGTCGGCGCCGGCCTCGACGACGTTGCGCACCTCCTCGCCCAGGCGCGCGAAGTCGGCGGACAGGATGCTGGGGGCGATTCGGTAGGTGCTCATGGGGTCATTCTAGGCAGCTCCCTAGAATGGCCCGATGGCCCCGAAGTCCGAAGCCAAGCCCGAGTTCAGCTGCGAGGTGCGCGTGCAGTACCTGCCCGAGCAGTCCAGCCCGCCCGAAGGCCCGTTCGCCTTCGCCTACACGGTGAGCATCCGCAACACCGGCGGCATCGCCGCGCAGCTGGTGGCGCGGCAATGGATCATCACCGACGCCGATGGCCAGCAGGAAGAGGTGCGCGGCCTGGCGGTGGTCGGCCACCAGCCGCTGCTCAAGCCCGGCGAGCAGTTCGAGTACACGAGCTGGACGCGCATCCCCACGCCGCACGGCTCGATGCACGGCACCTTCTTCTGCATGACGGAGGACGCCCACGCCTTCGACGCGCCGGTGCCCGAGTTCGCGCTCGTCTACCCGGGTGCGCTGCATTGATGCGTTAGCCCGATGGCGGCCTGGGACCTGACCGCCCTCGTCAACGCCGCCGACCCCAAGGCGCCGCTGCCCGAGCGGCACCTGTGGCTCGTGCGGCTGATGGAGTGGCTGCGCCATGCGCCGCGCGCGCAGCTGGCGGATGCCGGCAACGAGCCGCGCACGCCGCTGCCGGTGCTGCGGCTGCGGCACCTGCTCAACCAGATCGAGCGCCACGAGCTGCTGCGCGAGCGCGTGCAGGGCGTGCTCCAGGCCTTCTGGCGCGAGGTGGACGCTGCCTCGCTGTACGCGGACTTCGGCTTCGGCCCGCGCCAGTCGATGGCCAGCGAGCTGCTGCGGCGGCTGCAGGAGCGCATGCTGCCGGGCACGCCCGAGACGCGCGACCTGGCCGCCCTGTTCAGCCTGCTGTTCGAGCCCGCCGACGCGGCCTGGGTGGCGGCGATCGACGAGGCCACGCTGCAGCGCCTGGCCGCGCTGCTGGGGCCCGGCGCGGCGGCGGCCCGTGCGGCGCTGCTGGATGCACTCACCATCCTGGCCAGCGCCGCGCAGGCCGCGGGCCACGCGCCGGCCCTGCGCCAGCGCATGGACAGCGCCGCGCTGCAGGGCGAGCCCTTCCGGCAGCTCTCGGCCAGCGCCGCCGCGCTGCGCGAGGCCTTGGCCGAGAACCGCGCCGCCGAAGCGCTGCGCGAGGCCGGCTACCTGCGCGCGCTGCTGGAAGCCTGCCGGCGCGCGGCGGCCAGCGTGATGCCGCACCTGGAGCAGTACGGCGTCTCGGTCAACATCGTCTTCGACCTCGACCAGCTCGAAGCCCGCGGCGCGCGCATCGAGCAGATCGTCAACCTGCTGGTCGCGCCCGACCCGGTGGCCGAGAGCCGTGCGCTGCTGCTGGAGCTGCTGCGCGTGCTCGAAGCGCAACGTGGCCTGCGGCCGCTCGTGGCGCAGCACTACTCGCTGCTGGCGCGCCAGGTGGCCGAGCGCAGCGCCGAGACCGGCGAGCACTACATCACCCGCACCGCCGCCGAGTACCGCGACATGCTGCGCCGCGCGGCCGGCGGCGGCGCGGTGATCGCGGGCACCACCTTCGTGAAGTTCGCCATCGCCGCGCTGGGGCTGTCGGCCTTCTGGGGCGGCTTCTTCGCCGGGCTGAACTACGCGGCCAGCTTCGCGCTGGTGATGCTGCTGCACTGGACGGTGGCGACCAAGCAGCCGGCGATGACGGCGCCGGCGATGGCGGCCACGCTGCCGCCGGGCGGAGACGCGAACGACGCGCAGATCGAGTCCTTCGTCGACCGCGTCGCGCAGCTCACGCGCTCGCAGGCGGCGGGCATCATCGGCAACGTGGCCCTGTGCGCGCCGCTGGTGCTGCTGGTGCAGTGGCTCGCGCAGTGGACGTTCGGCGCGCCGCTGATCGGCACGAAGCAGGCCGACTACGTGCTGCACAGCCTCACGCTGCTCGGGCCGACCGCCCTCTTCGCCGCCTTCACCGGCGTGCTGCTGTTCGCCAGCAGCCTGGTCGCGGGCTGGGCCGAGAACTGGTTCGTGCTGCACCGGCTGGACAGCGCCATCGCCTGGAACCCGCGCATCGTGGCCGCGCTGGGTGCGGCGCGGGCGCAGCGCTGGTCGCGCTGGTGCCGCGCCAACGTCTCGGGGCTGGCGGCGAACGTCTCGCTGGGTTTCATGCTGGGCCTCGTGCCGGCGCTGCTGGGCTTCCTGGCGATCCCGCTGGACGTGCGCCACGTCACCCTCGCCAGCGGCCAGCTCGCCGCGGCCGCCGCAGCGCTGGGCTTCAGCGTGCTGGCGCAGCCGGCGTTCTGGTGGTGCGTGGGCGGCATCGCCGTCACCGGCGTGCTCAACGTGGGCGTGAGCTTCGCGCTCGCGTTCCGCGTCGCACTGCGTTCGCGCGGCGTACGCGTGAAGGAGCGCGCGCGCATCGGCGCGGCGCTGCGAAGAAGGCTGCGCGAGGCGCCGATGAGCTTCCTGCGGCCGCCGAAGGACGACGGCCGTTCAGCCTGACCGTTGATCGTCCTCGGGCGGCTTTGCGTCGCGCCGGCCGCTGAACATCGTCCACCAGACGATGAAGACCAGGATCGCCAGCGCGCCCAGTGCCTCGAGGACCAGCAGCCACATCGCGGTTCGTCCCCGTCAGGCGCGGCGCGTGCCGAACAGGTTCAGCGCCAGGCCGCCCATCACCAGCGCGGCGGCGCCCAGCTTCCACGCCGGCAGGCTCTCGCCGAGCCACCAGGCCGAGGCCGCCATGCCGAACACCGGCACCAGCAGCGCCATCGGCACGATGGTGGCGGCCGGGTGGCGCGCCAGCAGCCAGGCCCAGCTCGCGTAGCCGAAGAGCGTGTTGCCCACCGACTGCCACAGCACGGCGCCCCAGACCGGCAGCGTCGCCGCGGCCAGGCCGCGGGTCCAGGCCTGCGTGCCCTCGAAGATCCACGACAGCACCAGCAGCGGCGGCAGCGCGAAGGCCGAGGACCAGACGACGACACCCAGCATCTGCACCCGGCCCATCGTGCGCGCGACCTGGTTGCCGCCGGCCCAGGCGGCCGCGGCCGTGAGCACCAGCGCCAGGCCGCCTGCGGTGGTGTCGCCGCCGGTGTGCGCGGCGATGACGCCGATGCCCGCGGTGGCCAGCGCCAGCGCCGCGAACTGCACGCGGCGCAGCTTCTCGCCATCGGCCACCATCGCCAGGCCGATGGTGAAGAAGACCTGGGTCTGGATCACCAGGGACGCGAGGCCCGGCGTGATGTGCCCGCCCATCGCGAGGTACAGCAGGCCGAACTGGCCGGCGCCGATCAGCACGCCGTAAGCCGCCAGCTTGCGCCAGGGCGTGGCCGGCCGCGGCACGAACAGCAGTGCGGGGAACAACGCGAAGGCGAAGCGCAGCACCGCCAGCAGCAGCGGCGGCAGCACCGCCAGCGCGCTCTTGATGACGACGAAGTTGGTGCCCCAGACGGCCACCACCGCCAGCGCCAGCAGCGCGTGGCTCGCGGGCAGGCCGCGCGTGGGTGAAGAGGACGTCAAGCGGCCACCACGATGCGGTCGCGCCCCTGCGCCTTGGCCTCCTGCAGCGCACGCTCGGCGCGCTCCAGCGTCTGCGCCACCTGCTCGCCGGCGTGGTGCTCGGCCAGGCCCGCCGACAGCGTGACGGCGATGGCCGCGCTGCCGTGCAGGATGCGCAGCGCGTCCACGCGCTGGTGCAGCCGCTCCAGCCCGCCGCGGGCCAGCGGCGCGCGCGTGTCGCCCATCATCAGCAGGAAACTCGCGCCGCCCCAGCGCGCCAGCATGTCGCACACGCGCACCTCGGCCAGCATCTGCTGCCCGAGTGTGCGCAGCACCAGGTCGCCGGCGGTGTAGCCATGGGCCTCGTTGACGGCCTTGAAGTGGTCCAGGTCGATCATCGCCAGGCAGAAGGTCTGCCCCGAGCGCACGCAGCGCTGGTGCTCCTGCTCCAGCACCTCCAGCATGTGGCGGCGGTTGGTCAGGCCGGTGAGTTCGTCGCGCGTGGTCTGCTCGCGCAGGCGCGACAGGGCCTGCGCCAGCTCGGCCCGGTGGGTGCGCGCGCGATGGCGCATGCGCGAAAGCCGGCCGGCCAGCATCGACACGCCGGGCACCATGGTCGCGACGAGCAGGAAGTGGCCGAGCTCGATCGCCACCGGGTACTCGGCCGGCCGCCACCAGGCGGCCAGCGCCATCGCGGCGCCGAACAGCGCCACCGCGTAGACGCTCACCGCCAGCATCTGCCGCGGCGAAGCGATGAACATGCCGAACATCAGGATCACCATCACCATCGGGAACACCGCGCCGCGGCCGGCACCCAGCAGCGTGTAGGCCACCGCGGCGCTGCTGAGCGCGAAGATCATCTGCGGGACCGTCAGCGAAGGCTCGTGCCAGCGCCGCGAGACCCCGCTGCGCACGAGGACGAAGAACACCGCCATGCCCGCCAGCGTGATGCCCGACCACCACAGCACCGGCACCAGCGGCGCGGCGCCCACCCAGACGAAGTAGTGCATCGCCGCCACGCCCGCGGCCAGCAGCAGCAGCGCCAAGCCCACCTGCGCCAGCCGCGTACGCTGGGCGGGGTCGGTGCTGAGCAGCACGTCGAGCAGACGGTTCATCGACCGTTCGTTGAAGCTGGCCGTCGCCAACGGCGGCCGGTCGGCGAGGGTAACGCATGGCGCGCCACCTCCCGGCGGCGAGCAGGCCCCGCGATCAGGCGGTGGCCGCGGCCGGCACGCTCGCCGCCAGCGGCTGCGGCGGCCCGGCCCACACGCTGCGGTCGCGGCCGGCGTGCTTGGCGGCGTAGAGCGCCTTGTCGGCGCGTTCGATGGCGGCCTCCAGATCGGCCGCGCCCTCGCACTCGGCCACGCCGGCGGAGAAGCTCACCTGCAGGCCGGGCGCCACGTCGGCCCACTCGCGCGCGCGCAGCGCCTGCCGCAGGCGCTCCAGCGCACGCATGGCCTCGTCGCCCGGGGTGGCCGGCATCACCAGCAGGAACTCCTCGCCGCCCCAGCGCGCCGGCAGGTCGCCCTCGCGCACGGTGGCGCCCAGCACCTCGGAGAAGCGCCGCAGCACCTGGTCGCCGGCGGCGTGGCCATGGCCGTCGTTGATGCGCTTGAAGTGGTCCAGGTCCAGCAGCGCCAGGCTCATACGCGGCAGCGGCCGGGCCCGCAGCGCCAGTTCCTGGCGCATGCGCTCCATCGCGGCGCGGCGGTTGGTCAGGCCGGTGAGCTCGTCGCAGGTGGCCAGCGCCTGGATGCGCTCCAGCGCGCCGGCCAGCTCGCTGCGCTGGTCCTGCAGCCGGGCCCGCAGGCGGCCGATGCGCACCGCCAGCGCCGAGGCGGAGGCCAGCACGATGGCGGTGAAGGCGAAGTGGATCGCCTCCACGCGCGGGTCGTAGTGCGCGGGGTCGGTGAGCGCCTTGAACAGCATCACGCCGCCCAGCAGGCCCAGCGCCGCGCCCGCCAGCGCGCGCGCCTGCCGGGGCTGCAGCGAGAACATGCCGAAGTTCAGGATCAGCACCATGATCAGGATGACGCTGCCGCGCGCCGGCCCGGTGATGGCGTAGGACCAGCTGATGCCCGCCATCGCCCACAGCGACTGCGGGATCGACAGCGCGCGGCTGCCGCCGAGCCGGCGGGCGAGGCCGCTGCGCAGCACGGCATAGAAGCCGAAGCCGCCGGCCAGGTTCCAGGCCGTGAGATGCCAGGAGGCGGCCTCGTCGATCAGCCCCATGCGGACCTCGGCATGCTGGCCGACGGCGAACACGAGGTAGATCACCAGCACCAGCAGGCTCTGCGACACCGGCATCTGCTGGCGCGGATCGGCGCCCAGGAAAAGCGTGCGCAGGCGTTCGCGGAAGGAGTCCATCGTCCCACGGCTTTCGGCACCGCGGGCGAAGGCTTGAGTGCTGTCGGCTATCGGCGGCTACCGGCCGGGCCCCAGGTGCGCCAGCGGCAACGCCGCGCCGGCCTTCACCTCGCCGAGCGAGAAGCGCGTCTGCACGTCCTTCACGTGCGGCAGCTTCACCAGCACCTGCAGCATCCAGCGCGAGAAGGCGTCGAGATCCGTGGCCACCGCCTGCAGCTCGAAGGTGCCGGTGCCGCTGATGTAGTGGCAGGCCACCACCTGCGGCAGCTCGCGGATGGCCGCCTCCAGCGCCTGCATGGCCTCGGCGTTGTTGCGGTCGGCATCGAGCCGGATGAAGGCCAGCACGCCCAGGCCGATGCGCCGCCGGTCCAGCTCGGCCCGGTAGCCGCAGATGTAGCCCTGCTCCTCGAGCCACTTCACGCGCCGCCAGGTGGGCGCGGCCGACAGGCCGATGCGCGAGGCCAGCTCGGTGTTGGTGAGCCGCGCGTCGGCCTGCAGCTCGCGCAGGATGGCCACGTCCCAGCGGTCCAGCGTGGCGCCGTGGTCCTCGGCGGCCTCGGGCGCGTCGGGGCCTTGCGCGGGCGACGGCGGGGACACCAAGGTTTTCCCTGAATCTCGGCTTTTGGGCAAGCTTCTTTGCTTCGACGGCATGGCAACGCAATCCTGTTTCGCCAAGCATGCACCGGCGGGCATCAAAAGAAAAGACACACCGGCGGCCTTTCCCTAAACTCCCCGCGGCCACGAGGAGACCTCTGCATGAACGCCCCCCTGCCCGAGTCGGTCCGCAAGACGCTGGAGTCGGTCACGCTCGACGACAAGTACAGCCTCGCCTCCGGCCGCGCCTTCATGAGCGGTGTGCAGGCGCTGGTGCGGCTGCCGATGCTGCAGCGCCAGCGCGACCTGGCCGCCGGGCTGAACACCGCCGGCTTCATCAGCGGCTACCGCGGCAGCCCGCTGGGCGGCTATGACCAGGCGCTGTGGGCGGCCAAGAAGCACCTGGCGCAGAACCACATCGTCTTCCAGCCCGGCGTCAACGAGGAACTGGGCGCCACCGCCGTGTGGGGCACGCAGCAGCTGGAGCTGTACCCGAAGGCGAAGAAGTACGACGGCGTCTTCGGCATCTGGTACGGCAAGGGCCCGGGCGTGGACCGCTGCAGCGACGTGTTCAAGCACGCCAACATGGCCGGCACCTCGAAGCACGGCGGCGTGATCGCCATCGCCGGCGACGACCATGTCGCCAAGAGCAGCACCGCCGCGCACCAGAGCGACCACATCTTCAAGGCCTGCGGCCTGCCGGTGTTCTTCCCCAGCAGCGTGCAGGACATCCTCGACATGGGCCTGCACGCGCTGGCGATGAGCCGCTTCGCCGGCATCTGGAGCGGCATGAAGACGATCCAGGAGGTGGTGGAGTCCAGCGCCTCGGTCATCGTCGACCCCGAGCGCGTGAAGATCGTGCTGCCCGAGGACTTCGCGATGCCGCCCGGCGGCCTGCACATCCGCTGGCCCGACGCCGCGCTGGAGCAGGAGGCGCGCCTGTTCGACTTCAAGTGGTACGCCGCGCTGGCCTACGTGCGCGCGAACCGGCTGAACCACAACGTGATCGAGGGGCCGAACGATCGCTACGGGATCATCGCCAGCGGCAAGGCCTTCAACGACACGCGCCAGGCCCTGGCCGACCTCGGCCTGGACGACGAGACCTGCCGCGCCATCGGCCTGCGGCTGCACAAGGTCAACGTGGTGTGGCCGCTGGACGCGACGATCACGCGCGAGTTCGCGCAGGGGCTGCAGGAAATCCTCGTCGTCGAGGAGAAGCGCCAGGTCATCGAGTACCAGCTGAAGGAAGAGCTCTACAACTGGCGCGCCGACGTGCGGCCCAACGTGCTGGGCAAGTTCGACGAGCCCGAAGGCCACGGCACGGGCGGCGAATGGAGCATGCCCAACCCGAGCGAGAACTGGCTGCTGCGCGCCAAGGCCGACCTGACGCCGGCGATCATCGCCAAGGCCATCGCCAAGCGGCTGAAGAAGCTGGGCGTGGGCAGCGACATCGTCGCGCGCATGGACGCGCGGCTGGCCGTGATCGCCGCGCGCGAGCAGCAGCTCTCGGCGCTGAAGATCGACACCGGCGAGCGTGCGCCCTGGTTCTGCAGCGGCTGCCCGCACAACACCAGCACGCGCGTGCCCGAGGGCAGCCGCGCGCTGGCCGGCATCGGCTGCCACTACATGTCGGTGTGGATGGACCGCTCCACCAGCACCTTCAGCCAGATGGGCGGCGAAGGCGTGGCCTGGGCCGGCCAGGCGCCGTTCAGCACCGACACGCATGTGTTCGCCAACCTCGGCGACGGCACCTACTTCCACAGCGGCATCCTGGCCGTGCGCCAGAGCATCGCCGCCGGCGTGAACATCACCTACAAGGTGCTCTACAACGACGCGGTGGCGATGACCGGCGGCCAGCAGGTGGGCGAGCGGCCCGAAGGCCACTCGGTGCTGCAGATCCAGAAGAGCCTGGTCAGCGAAGGCGTCGCGAAGCTCGTGATCGTGACCGACGAGCCCGAGAAGTACGAGGAGGCCACGCTCGAGCCCGGCGTCACCGTGCACCACCGCGACGAGCTGGATGCGATCCAGCGCCAGTTCCGCGAGATGAAGGGCACCACGGCCATCATCTACGACCAGACCTGCGCCACCGAGAAGCGCCGCCGCCGCAAGCGCGGCAAGATGGCCGAGCCGGACAAGCGCGTCGTCATCAACGAGCTGGTCTGCGAAGGCTGCGGCGACTGCAGCGTGCAGAGCAACTGCCTCTCGGTGGAACCGGTAGAGACCGAGTTCGGCCGCAAGCGCCGCATCAACCAGAACACCTGCAACAAGGACTTCTCCTGCGTGAAGGGCTACTGCCCGAGCTTCGTCACCGTCGAAGGCGGGCAGCTGAAGAAGCCGCAGCGCGAGAAGACCGGCTCGCTGGCCGCGCTGCCCGTGCCGCCCGAGCCGGCGCTGCCGGCGGCCGAGATGGCCTGGGGCATCGTCGTGGGCGGCGTCGGCGGCACCGGCGTGATCACCATCGGCCAGCTGCTGGGCATGGCGGCGCACATCGAGGGCAAGGGCGTCGTCACGCAGGACGCCGGCGGCCTGGCGCAGAAGGGCGGCGCCACCTGGAGCCACATCCAGATCGCCAACCGGCCCGAGGCGATCCACTCGACCAAGGTCGACACCGCGAAGGCCGATCTCGTGATCGCCTGCGACAGCATCGTCGGCGCGATGAAGTACACGCTGACCGTGATGCAGGCCGGCCGCAGCTTCGTGGCGCTGAACACGCATGGCACGCCCACCGCCGGCTTCGTGAAGAACCCGGACTGGCAGTTCCCCGGCGCCAACTGCGAGGCCGCGGTGCGCGCCAGCGTGGGTGATGCGCTGGGCGCCTTCGACGCCGAGCACGTGGCCGTGAGCGCCCTGGGCGACAGCATCTACACCAACCCGCTGATGCTGGGCTATGCGTGGCAGATGGGCCGGCTGCCGCTGTCGCATGCGGCGCTGATGCGCGCGATGGAACTCAACGGCGTGCAGGTGGACAACAACAAGGCCGCCTTCGAATGGGGCCGCCGCTGCGCGCACGACCTGGCTGCCGTGAATGCGCTCTTCGCCGCCAAGCAGGTGATCCAGATCGTGCGCAAGCCTTCGCTGGACGAGCTGGTGAAGACGCGGGTGGAGTTCCTCACCGGCTACCAGAATCCGGCCTACGCGGCGCGCTACCAGGCCTACGTGGAGAAGGTGCGGCAGGCCGAGGCGCAGCGCTGCGGCGGCGGCACGGCGCTGAGCGAGGCGGTGGCGCGCTATCTGTTCAAGCTGATGGCGGTGAAGGACGAGTACGAGGTCGCGCGCCTGCACCGCGACCCCGCGTTCAAGGCGCGCATCGGCGAGATGTTCGAGGGCGACTTCAAGCTCGTGCACCACCTCGCGCCGCCGCTGCTGGCGCGCAAGGATGCGAACGGGCATCCGAAGAAGTCGGCCTGGGGTGCATGGGTGCGGCCGGCCTTCGGCGTGCTCGCGAAGCTGAAGGGCCTGCGCGGCAGCGCGCTCGACGTCTTCGGCTACAGCGCCGAGCGGCGCACCGAGCGCAAGCTCGTGGCCGAGTACCAGGCCTGCATCGACGAGCTGCTGCAGGCGCTCTCGGCCGACAACCGGATGCTGGCCGCCGAGATCGCGCGCATCCCCGAGGAGATCCGCGGTTACGGCCACGTGAAGGAGCGCCACCTGGCGGCCGCGCGCACGAAGTGGGACGCGCTGATGCAGCGCTGGCGCGGCGGCGCGCTGAAGCAGGCGGCCTGATCCCGTGAGCTGGCCGGCGCTGCGCGACGCGCGCGCCTTCGATCCGGCACGCCGCGTGCCGTTCAGCTTGCGCGGCAGGCCGGCGGGTTTCGTCGGCCGCGAGCACCTGGAAGCGCTGCGCGCCTGGCCGCAGTGGCTGCGCGTGGGCGACGGCGGGGTCGAGCTGGTCGCGCCGGAGCCCGATGCGGCACTCGCCTCGATCAACGCCGCGCTGCGCGCGCAGGGCCGCATCCGCGGCTGGCGCGACGAGCCTTTCACCGTCTTCTGCCTCGACTCGGGCGAGCCGCTGGCCCGCTTCGAACGCGCCGCGGCGCGCTTCTGGGGCACGCTGACGCTGGCGGCGCACGCCAACGGCTACGTCGCCGACGCGCTTGGCGGCGTCGCCGCGATCTGGATCGCGCAGCGCGCCTTCGACAAGGCCACCGACCCCGGCGCCTTCGACAGCCTGGTCGGTGGCGGCGTGCCTGCCGGCCAGACGCCGCACGAGGCGCTGCTGCGCGAAGGCTGGGAGGAAGCCGGCCAGCCGAACGAACGCATGCGCACGGCCACACCGGGGCGCGTGCTGCGCATCCGGCGCGACATTCCCGAAGGGCTGCAGCTCGAAGACCTGCATGTCTGGGATCTCGAACTGCCGGCCGGCACCACGCCGGTGAACCAGGACGGCGAGGTGCAGGCCTTCCGCCTGCTGCCGGTGGCCGGAGCGCTGGCCCTGGCCTCCGGCAGCACGATGACGGTGGACGCCTCGCTCGTGACGCTGGATCTGGCGCTGCGGCGCGGCCTGATTGCGCCGCCGCCAGGCGCCGAGGCCCTGTTCGACACGCCCTGACGACACGCCCGGAAACAAGATCGACGGAACGATCGAGGCCTGCGTCCGACCGCAGGCAGGCGTTCGTATGTGCTGAGGGACGCCGTCAAACGGCTTGAATGCCCGCCCGCGGGCGGCACCCCACACTCCAGCCCGTCATGCAAGCCACGTCACCGGACCGTTATTCGCCCATCGCCATCGCCCTGCACTGGGTGCTGGCGCTGCTCATCGTCGGCACCTTCTGCCTGGGCGTGTACATGCACGAGCTGCCGCTGACGCCCACGCGGCTGAAGCTCTACAACTGGCACAAGTGGGCCGGCGTGACGATCCTGGCCCTCTCGGCGCTGCGCCTGCTGTGGCGCCTGACGCACCGCCCGCCGGCGGACCTGCCGATGCCCGCCTGGCAGCGCAACGCGGCCCACGTGGTGCATGGCGCGCTGTACGCGCTGTTCTTCGCCGTGCCGCTGGTGGGCTGGGCCTACAGCTCCGCGGCGGGCTTTCCCATCGTCGCCTTCGGCGTGATCCCGCTGCCCGACTTCGTCTCGCCCGACCGGGCGCTGGCCGAAGCCATCAAGCCCTGGCACGGCGCGCTGGCCTGGGCGCTGGCCGCAGCCGTGCTGCTGCACATCGCTGCCGCACTCAAGCACCAGCTGGTGGACCGCGACGGCCTGCTGCTGCGCATGATGCCGCGCCGCGCCTGACCCCTTGCCATTCGAAAGAGACCAGCCATGACCGCCCGCGCCCTGTTCACCTTCACGCTCGCCGCCGCGCTGCTCGGCGCCGTCGCCCGGCCCGCCTGCGCGCAGGCCGCCAAGCCCGCGCAGCTGCAGGCCGCCGGCAGCGAGATCGCCTTCACCACCAAGCAGATGGGCGTGCCGGTCGAAGGCAAGTTCGGCAAGTTCACGGCGCAGATCACGCTCGACCCGAAGAAGCCCGAGGGCGGCAGCGTCGCCTTCACCATCGACACCGGCAGCGCGCGCTTCGGCAGCGCCGAGCTCGATGCCGAGGTGCCCAAGCCCACCTGGCTGAACGTCGCGAAGTTCCCGCAGGCCACGTTCCAGAGCAGCGCCATCAAGGCCGCCGGCCCGGGCAGGTTCGAGGTCACCGGCAAGCTCGCGATCAAGGGCGTGCTGCGCGACGTGACGGTGCCGGTGCAGCTCGCGCAGGCCGGCGCCGCCAGCACCGCCAGCGGCGCCTTCACGATCAAGCGCCTGGCCTTCAAGGTGGGTGAAGGCGAATGGGCCGACACCTCGATGCTGGCCGACGACATCCAGATCCGCTTCAAGCTGCAGCTCAGCGGCCTCGGCCCGCTGTGAATCTTCCCTTTCCTTTCCACCTCAACGGAGATCCCGCCATGACCAAGATCCTCGCTGTAGCCGCCTCGGCCGCCGCGCTGCTGGCCGCCTTCGGCAGCGCCCACGCCGAACTGGCCACCTACTCGATCGACCCGACGCACACCTTCGCGACCTTCGAGATCGGCCACATGGGCACCTCCACGCTGCGCGGCCGCTTCGACAAGAAGGACGGCAGCGTGCAGATCGACCGCGCGGCCAAGAACGGCAAGGTCGAGATCACGATCGACACCACCTCGCTGAGCACCGGCACCGCGCCCTTCGACGGCCACCTGAAGAGCAAGGACTTCTTCAACGTCGCCAGCTTCCCGAACGCGAAGTTCGTCGGCGAGCAGTTCGTGTTCGACGGCGACAAGGTCAGCGCCGTCAACGGCACGCTGACGATGCTGGGCAAGACCGTGCCGGTGACGCTGAAGGCCTCGCGCTTCAACTGCTACATGAGCCCGATGTTCAAGCGCGAGGTCTGCGGCGGCGACTTCGAGACCACGCTCAAGCGCAGCCAGTGGGGCATGAACTGGGGCCTGGAGATGGGCGCGCCGGACGACGTGCGCCTGCTGGTGCAGGTCGAGGCCATCAAGCAGTGATGCGCGCTTGAAGGCGCTGGCCGCGGCGATCCTGGCCCTGGCGCTCGGCGCCGGCCCGGCCGTGGCCGCGCCCGAGGTGTTCACGCTCGACCCCGAGAACACCTGGGTGCACTTCGAGGTGCTGCACTTCGGCACCGCCACGATCCGCGGCCGCTTCGGACCCGTCACCGGTGCGGTGAGCATCGACCGCGAGGCCGGCCTTGGCGAGGTGGGCCTGCGCATCGCCACCGCCACCGTGAGCACCGGCGTGCGCGTGCTCGATGCACGCTTGCGCGAGCCGGACCTGCTGGACAGCGCCGGCAACCCCGAGGCCTTCTTCGTCGCCACGAAACTGCGCTTCGAAGGCCGCTTGCTGGCCGAGCTGCGCGGCGAGTTCACGCTGCGCGGCACGAGCCAGCCGCTGACGCTGCGCGCGATGCGCTTCGGCTGTCGGGACGACAGCCCCAGGGCGGAAGAGGTCTGCGGCGGCGACTTCGAAGGGCAGATCAAGCGCAGCGACTACGGCGCCAGCTTCGGCCTGCCCTTCATCGCCGATGCGGTGCGCCTGCAGATACAGGTCGAAGGCCGCAGACCAATCAGGCCCAAAGACTGAGTTCTCGTGCCCGCGAACGCGGGCTCCCCGGGCTTGCCCCACTTGCCCCCGATGGTGGCCGCGGCTGACAGTCGCGAGACAGGTGCCGCCCTCCGCAAGGCACCGCTTCAGCCCTGGAGACAAGCCATGTCCGATGCCCGTACGCCGGCACAGCGCCGCCGCTTCCTCAAGTCCGCCGCCGCTGGCGCCATGGGCGCGGGCGCGCTCGCCGCACCGGCCGTCTCGAACGCGCAGACCGCCTCGTTCCGCTTCCAGAGCACCTGGCCTGCCAAGGACATCTTCCACGAGTACGCGCAGGACTTCGCCAAGAAGGTCAACGACATGGCGGGCAGCCGCCTGAAGATCGAGGTGCTGCCCAGCGGCAGCGTGGTGCCCGCCTTCCAACTGCTGGACGCGGTGAACAAGGGCACGCTGGACGGCGGCCACGGCGTGGTGGCCTACCACTACGGCAAGAACTCGGCGCTGGCGCTGTGGGGCAGCGGCCCGGGCTACGGCATGGACCCGAACATGCTGCTGTCCTGGCACTACTACGGCGGCGGCGAGGCGCTGCTGCAGGAGATCTACAAGTCCACCAACATGGACGTGGTCTCCTTCCTCTACGGCCCGATGCCCACGCAGCCCTTCGGCTGGTTCAAGAAGCCGGTGGCCAAGCTGGACGACATGAAGGGCGTGAAGTTCCGCACCGTGGGCCTGGCGGTGGACCTGTACACCGAGCAGGGCGCGGCGGTGAACCCGCTGCCCGGCAGCGAGATCGTGCCGGCGCTGGACCGCGGCCTGATCGACGCGGCCGAGTTCAACAACGCCAGCTCCGACCGCGTGCTCGGCTTCCCCGACGTGGTGAAGAACTGCATGCTGCAGAGCTTCCACCAGAGCACCGAGCAGTTCGAGATCCTGTTCAACCGCGCCAAGTACAACGCGCTGGCGCCCGACCTGAAGAAGATCATCGACTACGCCGTGGAAGCCTCCAGCGCCGACATGAGCTGGAAGGCCATCGACCGCAACAGCAAGGACTACGCGGAGCTGAAGAAGTCCGGCATCAACTTCTACAAGACGCCCGACGCCATCCTGCGCAACCAGCTCGACAGCTGGGACAAGGTGATCGCCAAGAAGAGCGCCGAGAACCCGCTGTTCAAGAAGGTGCTCGATTCGCAGAAGGCCTTCGCGCAGCGCGCCGGCGCCTGGCAGAACGACTACCTGGTCGACTTCAAGATGGCCTACAACCACTACTTCGGCAGGAAGTAGGCCCACCCCCGAAGCGCCTGACGGCGCTCCCCCTCAAGGGGGCGACGCTGGCGGACCGGCGAAGCCGGATCCGCGGCGTCCGCTTGATCGCGAGAGCTCATGCAGTCCATTCTTCACACCGCCGAGAGCATCAGCACCTGGGTCGGCAAGGCCTTCGCGTGGCTGATCGTCGTGCTGATGCTGCTGGTGGTGACCGAGGTGTTCAAGCGCTACGCGCTGAACATGCCCACGGCCTGGGTCTTCGACGTGAGCAACATGCTCTACGGCACGCTGTTCATGATGGGCGGCGCCTACGCGCTGGCACACGACGGCCACGTGCGCGGCGACTTCCTCTACGGCCGCTTCGCGCCGCGCACGCAGGCCACTCTGGACCTGGTGCTGTACCTCGCCTTCTTCCTGCCCGGCATCGCAGCGCTCACCTGGAGCGGCTACACCTACTTCGGCGAGTCGCTGGCGATCAAGGAGACCACCTTCAACGCCACGCCGCTGCCGGTGTACCCCTTCAAGTTCGTGATCCCGATGGCCGGCGCGCTGGTGCTGATGCAGGGGCTGTCGGAGATGCTGCGCTGCGTGGTCTGCCTGCGCGACGGCGACTGGACGCCGCGCCTGAAGGACGCCGAGGAGATCGACGTGGTCGAGCAGCAGCTCTCGGCCAGCACGCACGTGGACGAGGCCGCCCGGCGCGAGGCCATCGAGAAGGCGAAGTCGATCGACGACGAAGCGCGCCAGCGCATCTCCGGGACCTGAACCATGTCCAACGCCGCCCTCGGGCTGACGATGCTGAGCCTCATCGTCGTCGTGATCATGCTGGGCTTCCCCACCGCGTTCACGCTGATGGGGCTGGGCATGCTGTTCGGCTTCGCCGCCTTCTACGACCCGGCCCAGCACTGGCTGGACAACCGCGTCTTCGACCTGATGGTGCAGCGCGCCTTCGGCGCGATGAACAACGACACGCTGCTGTCGATACCGCTGTTCGTGCTGATGGGCTATGTGATGGAACGCGGCGCGCTGGTCGACCGCATGTTCCACAGCGTGCAGCTCGCGTTCCGCCGCGTGCCGGGCTCGCTGGCGGTCACCACGCTCGTCATCTGCACCTTCTGGGGCATCGCCAGCGGCCTGGTGGGCGCGGTGGTGGTGCTGATGGGCGTGATCGCGATGCGGCCGATGCTCAACGCCGGCTACGACGTGCGGCTGGCCTCGGGCGTGATCACCGCCGGGGGCACGCTGGGCATCCTCATCCCGCCCTCGGTGATGATCATCGTCTACGCCGCGGTGGCCGGGCAGAGCGTGGTGAAGCTTTACGCCGCGGCCATGTTCCCCGGCTTCTTCCTCGCCTTCCTGTACCTGCTGTACGTCATCGGCTGGTCGCTGCTGAACCCCAAGGTCGCACCGCGCCTGCCGATCGACCAGCAGCGCGCCCCGGTGCCGGCCTGGGCGGCGCACCTGAGCGCGGCCTACACGAACCGCTTCCTGTTCGCACTGCTGGCGGCCATCGCCTCGCCGGCGCGCGCCATCGCCGGCAGCACGGCCGAGCAGCGCATCGGCGTGGGGCTGCTGCTGCGTGCGCTGCTCACCGCGCTGGCGCCGGTGTGGCTGGCGCTGGTGTGCCTGGGCTCGGCCTGGTGGTACGTGACGATCTACACGCAGAAGGGCGATGCGCCGGCAGCCGCGCCGCCGGCCATCGAGCAGAAGGCCGGGGCGCAGGCCGGTGGCCTGAGCGAACCGCCGGGCGCCGGCAGCGGCGGCCTGGCTGAGCCGCCGGGCGCCGGCAGCGGCGGCCTCGCTGAGCCGCCGGGCGCCGGCAGCGGCGGCCTCGCTGAGCCGCCTGGGGCGGCCGGCGGCGGCCTGAGCGAACCCCCAGGCGCCGGCGGCGGACTGAAGGAGCCGCCCGGCGCCGATGGCGGCTTGAAGGAACCGCCCGGCGCCGCCGCCGGACCCGCGCGCGCCAGCGGCGACGAGCCGCTGCAGCGCATGGGTGGCCCCGCCGTCGAGGCGCACCGCCCCGACGCCGTGCCGCCGGCCTTCTACAGCGGCTTCTGGGTCACCTGCCTCGCGGTGCTGCTGCTGCTGGCCTGGTACTACTGGGCCTTCGACGCCGAGCAGTACGAGATCCTGCGCATGCTGGTGTCCTCGGTCGCGCCGCTGGGCATCCTCACGCTGGTGGTGCTGGGCGTGATCCTCTTCGGCATCACCACCGCCACCGAGAGCGCCGCGGTGGGCGCCGCCGGCGCCTTCCTGATGGCCTTCCAGGCGCGCACGCTGACCTTCCAGCGCATCAAGGAAGCCGTGTTCCTCACCGCCAAGACCACGTCGATGGTGTGCTGGCTGTTCGTCGGCTCGGCCCTCTTCTCGGCCGTGTTCGCCATCCTCGGCGGGCAGGCCCTGGTGGAGCGCTGGGTGATGAGCCTGGAGATGACGCCGCTGCAGTTCATGCTGCTGTCGCAGGCCATCATCTTCGTGCTGGGCTGGCCGCTGGAGTGGACCGAGATCATCGTGATCTTCGTGCCCATCTTCCTGCCGCTGCTGCAGCATTTCCACATCGACCCGCTGCTGTGGGGCACGCTGGTCTTCGTCAACCTGCAGGCCGCCTTCCTGAGCCCGCCGGTGGCAATGTCGGCCTTCTACCTGAAGGGCGTGAGCCCCTCGCACGTCACGCTCAACCAGATCTTCGCCGGCATGATGCCGTACATGCTGATCGTCATCCTGTGCATGGCGATCATGTACGTGTGGCCCGGCATGACGCTGTGGCTGCCGGGCTACCTCTATGGTCGATGAAAGAAGACCCCCAAGCTCGCTAGCGCTCCACGCAACGCCAGAGGCGTTGCTAGCTCGCCCGTCCTAGTCCGCGCACGCGGACTAGGAGCCGCGGGCTTCGCCCCCCCGAGGGGGCCGTCCGCCGACGGACCGGCAGAGCCGGATCCGTGGCGAGGGCTTGGTCGCGAGGGCGCCTGCTACAGCCTTCTTCAGCGCGCCATGGCGCGCGCGAACGCGAAGACCGAGTTCGGAGCCAGCGTGCGTGCCGGCCGCACCGCCGGGCGGGGCACGAAGGCGCGGCGCGGCGCGGCCTGGGGCTCGGGCAGCCCGCCGGCGGCGGCCTGCTCGTCGACCAGGCTCTGCAGCGTGATGGTCGACATCTGCGCCAGCAGCGCCTCGTTCAGCCGCTTCCACAGCGCCTGCGACAGGCCGTCGCCGGCGGCGTCGATCTCGTCGTCGACCGCCAGCACCACCTCGGCCACCGTCACCTGCGCCGCGTCGCGGCCGAGCCGGTAGCCACCGCCGGGGCCGCGTGTGCTCTCGACGATGCCGGCCTGGCGCAGGCGGCTGAACATCTGCTCGAGGTAGGACAGCGACACCTGCTGCCGCGCCGCGATGGTGGCCAGCGCCACCGGGCCCGCGTTTTCGCGCAGTGCGAGGTCGATGAGGGCGTTGAGGGCGAAGCGTCCCTTGGTGCTCATGCGCATGACGATCTCCTGGCCGGCGGGATGCCGGCAACGAACCCACTCAATCTAGGGCCGGGCCATGCGTGCGTAAATTCGAAGTTTGAAGAAAATCACTTCGGTTATTTCGAAATATGAACTTCAAGCACCTGCACTACTTCTGGGTCGCTGCCAAGGCCGGCGGCGTGGTGCGCGCCGGCGAGCAGCTGCACACCACGCCGCAGACGCTCTCGGGCCAGATCAAGCTTCTGGAGGAGCGGCTGGGCCGCAGCCTGTTCCGCAAGAGCGGGCGCCGGCTGGAGCTCACCGACGACGGCCGCGTCGCGCTGCGCTACGCCGACGAGATCTTCGCCCTCGGCGCCGAGCTCGAGGGCGCGCTGCGCGGCAAGCGCGAGGCCGGCCACGGGCGCGAGGTGCTGGAGTTCCGCGTCGGCATCGAGGACGCGGTGGCCAAGAGCGTCGCCTACCGGCTGCTGGAGCCGGCGCTGGAGCTGGCCGAGCCGGTGCGGCTGATCTGCACCGAGGGCCGCTTCCCCGACCTGATGGCGCAGCTCGCGCTGCACCGCATGGACCTCGTCATCGCCGACGAGCCGCTGACCAACCGCCTGGGCGTGAAGGCCTTCAACCATGCCCTGGGCAGCTCGGCGATGGCCTTCTTCGCCGCCCCGGTGCTCAAGGCCAGGCTGCGCGGCGCCTTCCCCGGGTGCCTGAACGACGCGCCGATGCTGATCCCCGGCGCCACGTCCTCGGTGCGCCCGCAGTTCGAGGCCTGGCTGACGCGCCACGCGCTGTATCCGCGCGTCGTCGGCGAATTCGACGACGGCGCGCTGATGCAGGCCTTCGGTCGCGAAGGCCGCGGCGTCTTCGTCTCGCCGGCGGTGGTGGAGCAGCGCGTGTGCGCGCAGTACGAGGTCGAGGTCGTCGGCCGCAGCGACGAGATCGTCGAGGACTTCTACGCCATCAGCACCGAGCGGCGCATCAAGCACCCCGGCGTGGCGGCGATCACGAGCGCGGCGCGGGGCCAGCTTTTCGGAGGCTAGGCGAAGCCGCGCGGCGGCAAGCCCGGGGGCTCAGAGGCTGAGAGTTCTTCGGGCGTGCCCGAGCAGCGCGCCAGGAGGCGTCTGATCTAGGCGCAAAGCACAGCCGTAGCTCGGGCCATGGCGAGCATTCGCAACGACGAGCAGGCGACTTCTGGCGTGATGAGCCGGCATGTTCGAAAGACTCTCAGCCTCTCAGGGCAGTTCGTAGCGTGTGCTCGGGCCCTTGCCGCGCTGCACCAGCAGGCCGCGCTCGGCGAGCAGGCCGAGATGCTTGGACGCGGTGGCCGGCGCGACGCCGCAGATCTCGCCGTAGCCGCTCTTGTTGACGGCGCCGTCGCGCAGCAGGTGCGCAATCAGCGCGGTGCGGCGCGCATCGTCGGCCAGGTCGGCCGCCTGCTGCTTCCAGGCCGCGGCCAGCTGCTGCTCGCGCGTGAGTTCACGCTCGAAGGTGCGGCGCAGGCCGTCGAGTTCGGCGACGAACTCCGCACGCAGGCCGTGGCGGTCCACCAGCGCGAGCGCGGCCTCGCGCTCCGCGACCGCGATGGCGGTGTAGGCGCGCGCGATCGCCAGGTGCGCGGCGGCGTGCGTGCGCGGATGGGCCGGCAGCGCGAGCACGGCGCGCTCGCGGTGCACCAGCGCCATCTGCTCGTAGTGCACCGCGTCCTCGCCGGGCAGCAGCCGGTTGACGCCGCCGGCGGCGCCAGCGCCCAGCACCTCCTGCTTGAGCTTCTCCATCAGCCCCACGGTGCCGGCACCCCCGTCGGACGGCGGCGCCGCCAGCCCGTCTCGCACGTAGGCGTCGCCGCTGCGCTCGTCCTCGGGGTCGCCGGCCTCGCGGAAGCGCTTGTAGTGCGCCTCGGCGAGGTTGTAGCGGGCGCGGAAGGCGTGGTAGCGCAGGCCGAAGTTCAGCGCCCGCTCCAGCGCCGCGCGGCCGTGGTGGATGGCGCCTTCGAGGTCGCCGTCGTCGCACAGGATCACGCCCAGGTTCACGTGCGCCGAGGTCGCGATCTCCGGCTCGACGCCGCCGCGCTGCACCACCGCCAGCGTGCGGCGCAGGAAGCCGGCGGCGCGCTGGCGGTCGCCGCGCGCCGCGAGGTCGTGCGCGATGCTGACGTAGGCCGCCAGCACCGCGCGCTCGTCACCCAGGCGCTCGAAGATGTTCAGCGCGCGGTAGCGGTGCTCGAGCGACTTCACGCGGTCGCCCGCCCGGTGCCAGTACTCGCCCAGCGTGTGTTCCAGCATGCCCAGCGCGGGGTCGGGCACCTCGCGGCCGGCACGCAGCGCCTCGGCGCGATCGAGCACGGCGCGCGCGCGCGCGTCGTTGCGCCGCAGGTACAGCCAGGCCAGGCGCACGTAGGTGGTGACGAAGTAGCCCAGCGCCTCGGTGTCGCCGTGCTCGGGGCCGAGTTCACCCAGGAAATCGGCGCTGTCCTGGTAGCAGGCCAGCGCGTGATCCGGGTCGCGCGAGTCGTAGTAGCGGCCCAGCGCGCAGTGCACCAGGCCGAGCAGCAGCCGCTCGCCCGCCTCCTGCGCGACGCGGCGCGCACTCTCGTAGGCCGCCAGCTCGCGCTCGGCCGCGTTGCGCCCGCGTTCCAGCGCGGCCCGCGCGAGCCAGTAGTCGACATGCGTGCGCACCGCCAGCGGCTGGGCGCCGACACGCGCCACGAGGATGTCGACCTCGGCCACCGGCGCCAGCGGCAGCGCGAAACGCCGCAGCAGCTCGACGAACAGCGCCGCGTCGCCCGCCTGGCAGGCGTGCCACAGCGCGCCGCTGGCATCGCGCCGCTCCTGCGCGCGCGCCGCCTGGCGCGTGTGCCAGGCGCGGCGCTCGGCGTCGGATCCGAAGGCCAGGCGCCCGGCCAGCAGGCGCAGCGTGTGCTCGCGCAGCGCCAGGTCGCGCCGGCCGTCGGGCTCGGTGTCCAGCAGCCGCGCGGCCATCAGCCGGCGCGCGCGCTCCAGCACCCGGTACACGGTGCTCGGCCCCACCGCCCACAGGCCGCAGAGGTTGTCCAGCGGCGCCTCGCCGGCACGGCGGCGGTAGGCGCGGGGGAAGTCGGGAATCGGCAGCAGGCCGCAGGTGCTGGCCACCGCCAGCAGCGGCCGCCAGGCCGGCAGGTGCAGCCAGGCCTCCGGCGCGATGCCGTCCAGGTGCGGCTCGGCGTCGGGGCGCAGGCCGACGATCATCCACTGCAGCAGCAGCGCGGCCACCTCCTCCACCGCCGGCCCCTCGAGCGCGTCGCCCGCCGCGCCGCGCACGAGGCTGCCCTGGCGCCGCAGCAGCCAGCGCACCAGGCGCGGCCGCTCGCGCACCAGCTCGCCGAACCGGCCGGCGCGCCAGGCCTGCAGCGCGGCATCCAGCAAGGCCTCGACCAGCGCCGCGCGCGGCGGTGCGGCTTCGGTCGCGGCCGGCGTCGCGGTGATCGCCTCGGTCTTCGGTGGCGTCGGGCTCGTCTTCACGGCAGGCGGCGGCCGCGCGCTCCATCGGCGGCAGCGGCGCGCCCTTTGGGGGATGGCGCACTCTACTGCAGCATGTTCTGATCACTGCGTGGCGGCCCGGCGGGGCATCATCATCACGATCACAACAAGCCCGCCATACCCCCGGAGGACCCTCATGGCCCAGCAGCCCGTCGTCGATCTCGGCCGGCGCAAGTCGGCCGCGCCCGAACGCGGCGTCACCTTCGCCGTCTACGCGGCGATCGGCACCGACCCCGTGCTGAGCCGCTTCCCGGCCAGCGACCCCGCAGCCCCGATCCCGCCGATCCGCCAGCAGGCGCTGGTGCGCCAGCTGCAGCGCGTGGCGGCCGAAGGCGCCAACGTCTGCGCGCTGGTCGACGTGTACGGCGACGCGACCTACCTCGTCGAGATCCCGGCCTTCGCCCCGAAGGCGATGGTGATCACCTCGGCCTGGAAGCAGGACATGAGCGACCCGCACGCGCTCGCCGGCTTCCTCGTGCGCGCGCACCAGCGCTTCGGCTGCGGTGCGATCGTGCTGTCGGTCGAAGGGCATGGCACCGGCTACCTGCCCGACCTGGACCCCGCGCTGCAGGCACCGCAGCTGTACGGCACGGCCCAGGTCGGCGGCCGGGTGCTGCCGGTGAAGTGGATCCTCTCGCGCACGAAGTCGACGCTGGTCGAGGACCGCAGCGCACCGCCGCTGCAGGCAGCGCGCCCCGAGCGCCGCGAAGGCCCGGCCAAGCGCGGCCTGACGATCCCCGAGATGGGACTCGCGCGCGCCATGCCGCAGGCCCCGCGCGCCGGCGGCAGCGGCGACGAGAGCCCGCCGCTGGGACTCACCATCCCCGAGCTGGGCCTGAACTCGCCGGTGCAGCCCGGCGTGCGCCTGCCGATGACGACCTGGGGCTACGGCGAGGCGCTGCGGTTGGCCTCCAAGGCCGGCGTGCCGACGCTGGCGGTGATCCACTTCGCCAACTGCTTCAACGGCTCCTTCGAGCTGCTGCATACGGTGGCGCCCTATGCGCTGTACGCCACCGGCTACGCCAACTACGACTTCTTCACCGCCGGCGAGACCTACCCGGCCATCTTCCGCCGGCTGCGCCTGGCCGGCGGCGCCAGCGCCGAGCAGCTGGCGCAGTGGTTCGCGCGGGAGAACGGCGCGCTGCTGAAGTCCAAGGGCCATCACCCGATCATCGGCGCCACCGTCGCGCTCAAGCGCATGAAGCCGGTGGCCGACGCGGTCGAGGCGCTCGGCGGGCAGCTGGCCGCGGCGATCGGCGGCGCCGGCGGCGCAACGGCACGCCAGCAGGTGCAGGATGCGGCCACCGCCGCGCAGCACTACGACACCCACCCGGACCCGAACTACGAGCTGCAGGCGCCGGACCAGTTCGTCGACCTAGCCAGCTTCGCCGCCCGCGTGCAGGCGGCCTTCGGCAGCGGCCCGGTGGCCGACACGGCGGGCACGCTGCTGGCCGCCGTGGGTGGCTTCTGGCAGGTGGGCGACCGCGACTGGCCCTGGATGAGCCGCAGCCCGCACCCGACCTGGGACTTCAGCGACAAGGCGCTGGGGCTGAACATCTTCTTCCCCGACCCGGCGCGGCAAGGCCTCTGGGATTGGCGCACGCCCTACTACCTGGCCGGCACGCCGCCGGCCGGCGCGCCGCTGGTGCGCCGGCGCCAGATCGCCTTCCTGGCCGACCCCAAGCGGCGCGGCTGGGTCTCGCTGATCACCGCGTACCACCGCCAGACGGCCTTCGTCGGCTTCCTGCCGGCGCAGCCGCCGCTGTTCCCGGTGTTCAAGCGCGATTTCAAGCCCGGCAGCGATGGGCCGGGCCAGCCCGGCGGGCCCAAGCGCGGGTCGGGCGGCACGCGCGGCCAGCGCCGCTGAGCGCCCCGGCGGCGCCCGGCCGGGCGCCGCCGCGATCGTCTGCCTATCGTCTGAGCATCGTCTCGCCCGGGCCTTCCGGGCGCGTCGCAATGCAAGGCCGTGCGCAATGAAATCTCTTCCGCGCCAACGCTTCGTCCAACCCGGACGGCGGCGGCAGACGGAGGAAGATCATGACGACCACGACCTTGAATCTCGGCCTGCCCTACTCCGCCCTGGACGAGCGTGACCTGCTGGACCAGCTGCGCCAGGACGACCGCGCCGACTGGAAGCTGCTGGCGCTGGTGAGCTGCAGCGCCATCGCCACCTTGCTGCTGGCCGCCACCATCAGCCTCGTTCGCTGAGCATGGCCCTCCGGCCCGTCAGCCCGCCGCTCCGGACGCCCGCGGCGCCGGGCGCCCGGCACGGGCAAAGTCAGCGGGCACTCGCATCAGTGCGGCCTCAGGTTCGCCGCGCCTGACGCTCTTCAACCTGTAGTTCGTCTCGCCGCTGCGCGGATCGAAGTCGCGCGTCGAGACGGTGACCATCAGGTCCGGCGAGGTCCACACCTCGCGCGTGATCTGGATCGGCTTCTCGTTGCCCACCCGGCCGGCCTCTATCGTCCAGCTCGTGCGCTCGCCGCTGGCGCGCAAACCCTCCACCTCGCGCACGCCCAGCGGCGTGACGCTGCCCGCCCCGCGCGGCGCCCCGGCCGGGGCGCGCCACTGCACCGTGGGCGGCGGCAGGCCGGCGGCGTCGGCCGCCTCCGGGCCGCCATGGCGGATGATGCGCAGTTCGGTGCGCGCCGCCGCCCCGCTGGCCGCGGCGCCGGGCGGCGCGATCAGCACCGGCATCGGCGCCGTCGGGGGAACCGGCGGCACCGGCGCCACCGCGCTCGCGCCCAGCCCGGCGCGGGCGCTCTCGACGGCCGAGCGCGCGATCTCGCGCGCACGCTCCCGCAGTTCGCCGATCGCCTGCGGGTCGGCGGCGAAGCGGCCGGCGCCCAGGCGGCGTGCCGTCTTGCGCTCCGGATCCAGCACCCAGCTCTCGCGCGCGACCGGGTCGCGCAGGTAGACCAGCGGCCGCCCGCCGCGGTCGACCTCCTGCCGCGTGCGGCCCTCGCCGTCGCGGCACAGGCGCGAGGTCTGCTGGCGCACGATGCGGTTGGGCGCGCCGCCCTGGCCGTCGGCCAACCACTGCACGGTCTCGTGGACCGCTTCGGCACAGTAGGGCGCGCCCTTGACGATGCGCTCGCCGCCGAGTTCGCCGGCCGCGAGGTCGAAGTCGAGGTCCAGCACGCCGCCGGGCAGCAGCACGCGCTCGGTCTCGATGCGCGCCTGCGCCAGCAGGCCGTCGAGCGCCGGCAGCTCGGGCGCTTGAGGCTGCAGCGGCGGCTCGCCGGCCGTGGCACAGGCGGCACCGGCCGCCAGGCACAGCGCGGCCAGGGTCGTGGATCGGATCGAAGCTTTCATCGTGTCTTCCTGGTTCGTCGTGGGTTCAAGGCATGAAGCGCACGGCCAGCACCTCGCCGGACGGGTGCATCAGCAGTTCGGCGCGCACGCTGTCGCCGGCGCGCGCAGGGTCGTAGGGCAGGCCCAGTGCCGCCAGGCGCTCGCCCGGCATCTCGGTGCGCACCAGCCAGGCCTGCTGGCCGCCGGCCGGCCAGCGTTCGGCCGGCGCCAGCGGCATGAACACGCCGAAGCGCACGCCGTCATCCACCACCAGCGGCGCCGGCGGCGCCAGGCGCGTGAACAGCAGTGCCGAGCCCAGCAGCAGCGAGGCCGCCACCATGCCGCCGGCCCACCAGGCCACCCGCCGCCCGGCCGGCCGGGGCGCCGGCGCGCGTTGCGCGGCCACCGCCGCGCGCATGCGCGCCTGCAGCCCCGGTGGCGGCTGCTGCAGCCGCAGTTCGTCGCCCGCCCGGCGCAGCAGCGCCGACAGCGGCCAGCCGTCTTGCCCGTTCATGCCATGCTCCCGCCGCCGGCGCGCAGCCGCGCCGCCAGCTTCAGGCGCGCCCGGTGCAGCCGGGTGCGCAAGGTGTTGATCTCCACGCCGGCGATGCACGCCGCCTCGGCATAGGGCCGCTCCTGCAGGTCCACCAGCACCAGCGCCTCGCGGAAAGGCGCCGGCAGCTCGCGCAGCGCGGCCCAGAAGCCGGCGCTGTCCTGCGCGGCCACGAGCAGCGCCTCGGGCGAGGCGGCGTCTTCGGCATCGAGGCCGTCCTCGGGCAGCGGGTCCAGCAGCCGCCCCTCGCGCCAGCGCGCGGCCAGCGCGTGGCGGGCGACGCCCGCGAGCCAGGCGCCCAAGGCGCCGCGTGTCGGATCGAACCCCGCCGGCCGCGTGGCCAGCGCGACGAAGGCCTCCTGCGTCGCGTCGGCCGCCCAGTCCGCATGGCCGCACAGCGCCAGCGCGTAGCGGTAGACCGGCGCTGCGTGGCGCCGGTACAGCTCGTCCAGCGCACCCGTGTCGCCGGCGGCGGCCAGCGCGGCCAGCGTCGCGTCGTCGGCATCGCAGCGGCGCGGGCGGCTCCAGGGGACGAAGGGCATCATCGGTCGGGCGGGCAAACAGGCATCGGCAGGCTCTTGCCTGCTATTGGCGCCGGGAGGCCGAAAAGTTCCCGCCGCACGCACGCCGCGCGAGCGCCGCGCGAACGCCCAGGGCACGGGCCCGTCCGTCGCCGGCCAGTGCAGCCTGTCGGTGCGGCGCGCCGCCGTGTCGTGCGGGGCTGGAGCGGCGCGCGGCGATGCGTACAGTGCGCAGCGTCAGAGATCGCCCGCCCATGTCCACGCCCGCCTCCGGCCTGCCCCCCCGCGACAGCTTCAACGCCGCTCCCTGGCTCGAGCGCTGGCAGCGCTTCTCCGCCGCCTCCATCCGCGCCTTCCACGCCTATGCGCGCTGGCTGCTGGGCATCAGCTGGCGGCGCTTCATCGTCTACGCGCTGGTCCTGATGATCGTCGTGGGCATGGTGCACGACAACCCGCCCTTCACCTGGCACGTGACCGAGCAGGTCGAGCTGCGTCCGCCCAACGTGGTGGTCGTGCCGCAGCTGCCGCGGCCGCCGGCGGCGCCGGCCGCGCCCAAGCCCTCGCGCGGCACCGACGCGCTGAAGGACTTCAACATCAGCATCGACAAGAACGGCATCCGCATCCTGCCGCGCGGCGCGGCGGCCTCGGCGCCGGCCGACGCGGCGTCGGCCCCGGGCGCGGCGGCCTCGGCCGGCGAGGCCGGCGTCGAGATCCGGCTGCCGCCCGGCGCCACCAGCGAGGCGCTGCGGCAGGCGATGGAGCAGGCCCGGCGCGAGATCGAGGAGGCGCTGCGCGACGAGCAGGAGACGCTCAAGCAGCAGCGCGAGCAGGCCGACGAGGCGCTGCGCGAGGCCGAGCAGGCGCGCAAGGAGGCGCAGCAGGCGGTCGACGAGCTGGCGCGGCAGATCGGCGAAGGCACCAGCCGCACGCGCGTCGTGCGCCGGGGCATCGGCGACTTCATGCTGCAGTTCGCCTGGCTGTGGGTGCTGGCCTCGGCGATCATCAAGTACACCTACAAGGGCCGCGTGCAGGCCGAGGTGAAGGCCGCCCAGGCCACCGAGACGGCCGAGGCCGAGTCGCTCAAGCGCCAGGTGGTGGAGGCGCGCATGGCGGCGATGCAGGCGCAGGTGGAGCCGCACTTCCTGTTCAACACGTTGGCCTCGATCGACCACCTGATCGAGACCGACCCGGCGCGCGCCAGCCAGATGCAGAAGAACCTGATCGCGCTGCTGCGGGCGAGCATGCCGTCGATGCGCGAGGCCACCGGCAACGGCTCCACCGGCGTGCGCGACCTGGGCCGCGAGCTGGCGGTGATCCGCCCCTACCTCGAGATCCTGAAGGTGCGCATGGAAGAGAGGCTCTCGACCGACATCCAGGTGCCCGACGGGCTGCTGTCGGCCGAGTTCCCGCCGATGATGATCCAGACGCTGGTGGAGAACGCCATCAAGCACGGCCTGGAGCCGAAGGCCGAGGGCGGTTCGCTGCGGCTGAAGGCCGAGATCGTGCACGGCAAGCTGCAGGTGACGGTGGCCGACACCGGCCTGGGCTTCGGCAAGGCCGCCACCGCCGGCACCGGCGTGGGCCTGGCGAACATCCGCGAGCGGCTGCAGCTGCTGTACGGCCCGCGCGCCTCGCTGACGGTGGCCGAGAACCAGCCCAGCGGCACGGTGGTGACCGTCACCGTGCCGTACAAGACGATCGAGGGGACGCCGGAATGAAAGACGAGGACATCTACGCCTTCAACCCGGTCCCTCCACCGTCGGCCGCGCCGGCGCCGCCTGCACCGGCTCCGAAGCCCCGGCGCCGCGCCTGGCCCTGGGTGCTGGCGGCCTTGCTGCTGGCGGCGCTGCTGGCCACCGCCGGCCTGCTGGTGCTGGTGGCCCAGCTGTTCGACCCGGTGCGCGAGGGCATCCACGTGCAGGTCGACGGCGACGATGTCGAGTTGGGCATCACGCATGGCCTGGGCGGGCTGATGGCGCTGCTGGGCATGGCCGCGGGGCTCTTCGTCGCGCTGCTGGCGGTGGTGCTGGTGGTGCCGCTGACCTTGCTGCTCGTGGCCCTGGCGCTCGCGCTGAGCCTGGGCGGCATCGCGCTGGCGGTGGCGCTGGTGGGCGCGGTGCTGCTGTCGCCGCTGTGGGCGCTGCTGCTGATCGTGTGGTTGATCGTCCGGCCGGGCAGCCGTGGCAGGCCCGCAGCTACAGTGCACGCATGAACACCGAGACGACGAACACGCCGGCCCGCGCCGTGCTGGCCGACGACGAACGCCTGATGCGCGAGCAGCTGCGCGCGCGGCTGGCGGAGGTCTGGCCCGAGCTGGAGATCGTCGCCGAGGCCAAGAACGGCCTGGAGGCGGTGCAGATGGTGGCCGAGCACCGGCCCGACATCGTGTTCCTCGACATCCGCATGCCCGGCCTCACCGGCGTGGACGCCGCGCGCCAGATCGCCCAGCTGCCGCCGCGCGAGCGCGCACCGGGCGAGGCACCGAGCGACGACGACGAGCTGCTGCCGGAGATCGTCTTCATCACCGCCTACGACCAGTACGCGGTGGAAGCCTTCGAGCAGGGCGTGGCCGACTACGTGCTCAAGCCCGCCGAGCGCGAGCGCCTGGGCGTGACGGTGCAGCGCATCCGCCAGCGCCTGGCCGCACGCGCCTCCGGCGCCGACGCACCCGCCGGCCCCAACCTGCAGCAGCTGCTGCACAGCCTGGCCGCGCGCCTGAACCCGGGCCAGGCGCCGCAGTACCTGCAGTGGATCCAGGCCAGCGTGGGCCCGGCGATCCAGATGATCCCGGTCGACGAGGTGCTGTTCTTCATCAGCGACGAGAAGTACACCCGCGTGCAGACGGCGCAGGTGGAGGCGCTCATCAGGAAGCCGATCAAGGAGCTGGTCGACGAGATCGACCCGCGCCAGTTCTGGCAGATCCACCGCAGCACGCTGGTCAACGTGAAGGCCATCGCCAGCGTCACGCGCGACTTCCGCGGCCGCCAGATCGTGGCCGTGCGCGGCCACAACGAGAAGCTGGAAGTCAGCCGCAGCTACACGGGGCTGTTCAAGGGAATGTGAATCCGGCCGGCGCCCATCCCCTGCTTGAGGGAGACGGCGGTGCGGTGGATTTCACGGCCCGGCGTGCGCCGCCCCGGTGCACCGGGTCACGGTTCGTGAACCAGTTCACGACTGGCACGCCGCCAGGGCCTTGCCGGCCATGCCGGCGCGAACTTGAGCCCCTTCACATCTGAAGCATCTGTACGCAAAGGCGCACCAGCCGTCACTGCGTACGCGAGGGCCTGCCGGTAACTTCCAGTCCACCTGAAGGCTTGGGACGGGTCCGGCTTTTTCGACAGCGAGTCGAAAGCGCTCGGCGCGTGCTGCAGCCGCCAAAGCCCGCGTCAGAGAATCCCGGCGCCATGAAGAAGGTCGCCGCACGAATAGCCGCCATGTTGTTTGCCAGCCTGCACCCCGGCCAGCGCCGCCTCGACTTCGCCCGCCGCCCCGAGCCCGATCGGGGCGGCTGGGTGCAGCGCGACGAAGCCATCATGGGGACCGCCATCCACGTCGAACTCTGGTGCGAGGACCGCCGCCAGGGTGCCGCCGCCTGCGCCGCGGTGATGGACGAGATGCACCGCATCGACCGCGCGATGAGCCCGCACAAGCCCGCCAGCGAGCTGTCGCGCATCAACCGCGAGGCCGGCCGGCGCGCGGTGCCGCTGTCGGAGGAGATGGCCGCGCTGGTCGAGCGTTCGCTGCACTACTCGAAGCTCACCGACGGCGCCTTCGACATCAGCTACGCGGCCGTAGGCCGCCTGTACGACTACCGCCAGCGCCTGCGGCCCTCGGCCGAGGAACTGGAGCGCGCGCGTGCGCTGGTCGGCTGGCAGCACCTGCACCTCGATCCGCAGGCGCGCACGCTGCGCTTCGGCAAGGACGGCATGTGCATCGACCTGGGCGGCTTCGCCAAGGGCCATGCGGTGGACCGCGCCGCCGCGCTGCTGCGCCGGCGCGGCATCACCTCGGCCTACGTCAGCGCCGGCGGCGACAGCCGCGTCATCGGCAGCCGCGGCGGCAGCCACGCGGGGGCCGAGCAGCGCCCCTGGACCGTGGCCATCCGCGACCCGCGGCGCGAAGGCGAGTTCGTCGCCGTGCTGCCGCTGGAGGACGTGTCGGTCTCGACCTCCGGCGACTACGAGCGCTTCTTCGACGAAGGCGGCGTTCGTTTCCACCACCTGATCGACCCCGCCACCGGCTGCAGCCCGAGCCATGTGCACAGCGCCACCGTGCTGGCCGAGGACGGGCTGGCCAGCGAGGCGCTGTCCAAGGCCGTGTTCGTGATGGGCGCGCAGCGCGGGCTGGCGCTGATCGAGACGATTCCCGGCGTCGACGCCGTGGTGGTGGATGCCACCGGCGCGATGCACGCGTCGTCCGGGCTGCTTCACGGCGGCCCCCGGACGACCCAGTGACGACGACTGAATGAGTACCTGAACGAGGAGTACGAAGAGATGAACAACCTCACATCTCCCATCCTGCGCCGCACGGCTGCCCTGGGGCTGCTGGCGGCGCTGGCCGCATGCTCGGGAGGCGGCACGTCCAACGGTTCCGACAACGTCACCGTCAACGGCGACGTGGCGGTGGTCTACGCCAAGCGCAGCACCGCCATCACGATCAACCCGACCGACGGCACCAACAGCGCGCCCGGCGGCGACCTGATGCTGCGCGAGAAGTCCAGCCCGAGCGCCAACGAGATCAACCTCACCGCGCGCTTCACCGACGGCAAGGGCGACGCCTCCGACCCCGAGGTGAGCTACGACGGCAAGAAGGTCGTCTTCGCGATGAAGTGCCCGGCCACCAACACCGCCACCGTGGACGGCACCGCCGGCGGCGCCAAGGCCTGCACCGGGCGCTGGAACATCTGGGAATACGACATGACCAGCGGCGGGCTGAGCGGCGGCACCTTCCGCCGGCTCACCTCCACCAGCACCGACGACGACGTCGACCCGGTCTACCTGCCGGCCGGCAAGGGCGTGATCTTCTCCAGCAACCGCCAGCTCAAGAGCAGCAAGGACCAGGCGCTGGGCAAGGCCTACTACGCCGCCGACGAGTACGAGCGCGAGCGCGTGCTGAACCTGCACAGCATGGCCGCCGACGGCAGCAACATCCAGCAGATCACCTTCAACCAGAGCCACGACCGCAACCCCGTGATCCGGCCCGACGGCACGATCATGTTCGCGCGCTGGGAGCACGTGGCCGACGTCAACCGCTTCGCGATCTTCCGCGCCAAGCCCGACGGCACCGACATGTTCGTGCTCTACGGCGAGCACAGCCGCGGCAACAGCTACCTGCACCCGCGCGACATGGACCCGATCGGCCCGAACGCCGGCAAGGTGCTGTCCGACCTGATGCCGCTGTCGCGCACCCAGGAAGGCGGCAACCTGCAGCTCATCGATGCCGCTCACTTCAGCGAGGAGAACACGCCCGCGGCGCCCGGAAGCACCGGCAGCGGCCAGTCCGAGCTGACCGACGACTCGCTCACCGACGGTGGGGGCCTGTCGCTCAGCGGCCGCGCGACCACGCCCTACCCGCTGTGGGACGGCACCGGCCGCGTCCTCGTGTCCTGGCGGCCCTGCCAGGTGACGCGCAACGGCAGCGTCATCCCCTGCACCGACATGACCGACGCCGAGAAGGCGACCCTGTCCGACACCAACCGCACCCAGGCCGCCCGCGCGCTGGACACGGTCAAGGACAACGCCCCGGCGGCCTATGCCGTCTACATGTTCGACCCGGCCAAGAAGACCTGGAACATCGTCGCCTCGCCGCCGCCGGGCTTCATGCTGACCGACCCGATCCCGCTGCAGGCGCGCCCCGAGCCGACCGTCGTCGAGCCGACCACCGTCGACCCGGTGCTGCGTGACCAGAACATGGCGCTGATCGAGGTGCGCAGCGTCTACGACACCGACGGCCTGGGCCGCATGGGCGAAGGCATGCTCGTGGCCGCCGACCGCGCGGTCAACGGCTGCACGCAGAGCATCGCCAGCACCAGGCCCACCGACCCGGCCGACACGCGCGCCGCGGTGGCCGACCTCTCGCGCATGAAGGACCCGGCCGACGCCGCGTACAAGTGCGCGCCGGCACGCTTCATCCGCGCGATGCGCGCGGTGGCCCCGCCCTCGGGCGGCCAGGGCATGCGCCAGGCCATCGGCGAGACCGACTTCGAGCAGGTGCAGCTGCTCGGTTATGCGCCGATCGAGCCCGACGGCTCGTTCAAGCTGCAGGTGCCGGCCGACGTGCCGCTGGGCCTGTCGGTGGTGGACGCCGACGGGCGCTCGATCCAGACCCACACGAACTGGATCCAGGTCCGCCCGGGCGAACGCCGCACCTGCGACGGCTGCCACAGCCCGCGCCGCGGCGCCTCGCTGAACTCCGGCGCCGTGGTCAACACGCAGCCGCGCGCGCTGAAGCTGGCGATGACCTCGCAGCAGCTGTCGGGCGAGACGCTGGCCTCGCTGCGCACCCGCCTGGACGGCACGGCGCTGCGCCTGTCGGCCGACCCGGTGTTCACCGACGTGTGGGCCGACACCACGCAGACCGGCGTCACCGCGCGGCCGGCGATCTCGCTGCGCTACACCGGCAACCCCAGCGCGGCCGACGACCTGGTGACGCCGGCGCCCACCAACGGCGTCATCAACTACCCGGACCACATCGCGCCGATCTGGACCCGCACGCGCGGCACCGGCGGTGCGCTGACCTGCACCAACTGCCACAACGATCCGGACAAGCTCGACCTGCGCGCGACCCAGTCGGGCACCGGCCGCCTCGTCTCGTACGAGGAGCTGCTGACCGGCGACCCGGTCATCGACCCGGTGACCGGCAGGCCGCGCATCGAGCTGCGCGACGGCGTGCCGCTGGTCGTGCGCGGCCCGGCGCTGGTTTCCACCAGCTCCAACGACGCCGGCAACGTGGGCCAGACGCGCAAGAGCCGCCTGGGCGAGATCCTCTGGGGCCAGACGCTGTTTGCCGGCCAGGGCGCTCGCGACGCGCACCCCAACCCGCCGAGCACCGCGCCCGACCACGGGCAGCTGCTGAACAAGGCCGAGAAGCGGCTGGTGGCCGAGTGGATGGACCTCGGCGGCCAGTACTACAACAACCCGTTCGACGCCGGCAGCAACGTGCGCACCATCTCCACGCTGAGCCAGACGACCTTCAATACGCAGGTGCAGCCCATCCTGCAGGCCAACTGCGCCGGCTGCCACCAGGCCGGCATCGGCAACCCGAAGAACCGCTTCGTGCTGACGGGCGCCGTGGAAGGTGATTTCGGCGTCACACTCTCGATGGTGAACGACACCTGCAAGCCGGCGAACAACTACCTGCTGAGCAGGCCATCCACCGTGCCGCACCCGGCCGGGCAGCTGGACCAGGTGACGGCGCTGCTGCCGGTGGGCAGCGCGGGCTACAACACGATCGCCGCCTGGATCCAGAGCGGCTGCACCACGACCCCATGACCCGAACGAACCGGCAACGTCCCCATCTCGTCGCCCTGGCCACCGCCGCGGCCGCCGTCCTGGCGGCCTGCGGCGGCGGCGGCCCGCTGGGCAACCCCGATCCGCTGGAGAACCCGCCGGTCACCACGGGGCAGAAGCTGTCCTTCGTCTACTTCCAGCGCTGCGTGAACCCGGTGCTGATCACGCCGCTGCGCGTCAACATCAACGGCACCGTCTCCACCAACACCTGTGCCGGCGGCGGCTGCCATGACAACGTCACGGGCACCGGCGGCGCGCTGCGGCTGCTGGGCGGCGCACCGCTGGTGGACACGGCGCTGGCGGCCGACGCGATCCGCGCCACCGACATGTACAAGAACTACTATTCGTCGTTGGGCGAGACCGTCGTGGGCTCTCCCGAACAGAGCCGCCTGCTGAACAAGCCGCTGGTGCGCAGCGTGCTGCACGGCGGCGGCCTGATCTTCGAGACCGCCGACGACCCCGGTGCCAAACGCTTCCGCTACTGGATCAACCGCCCCCTGCCCAAGGGCCAGGACGAGTTCAGCGCCGCGGCCGCGTCGACCATGTTCGTGGGCAACGACCCGGTCAACGGCGACTGCAACTCCGACTGATCCTTCCGCACCGACCTGATGTCCCGCATCGCTTTCTTCCTGCGCCGGCTCGCGCTGACGATGGCCTGCGCGCTGCTGCCGCCGGCCCTGCACGCCGCCGACGACCCGGCCAAGACCGAGAAGCTGCAGGTCACCGCGCCCTACCTCGAGATGCACACCGGCCCCGGCCGCGGCTACCCGGTGTTCTACGTGGTCGAGCGCCACCAGTGGATCACCGTGGAGATGCGCCACACCGACTGGTACCGCGTGCGCGCCGAAGGCGGCCAGGTGGGCTGGGTGAAGCGCGAGCAGCTGGACAGCACGCTCACCGCCGCCGGCGGCACCAAGACCTTCCGCGACCTGCTGCTGGACGACTACCTGCGCCGCCGGCTCGACTTCTCCGGCCAGTGGGGCCGCTTCAAGGGCGAGCCCATGCTCAAGCTGGGCATGCACTACCGGCTGGCCGACACGGTGGGCGCCGAAGTCACGGTGGGCCAGGTGCAGGGCCTGTTCTCCGGCACCGACTTCTGGCACCTGTCGCTCACCTCGGAGCCCTGGTCGGACCGCCGCTGGTCGCCGTACTTCTCGGTCGGCCTGGGCAAGTTCAAGAACATCCCGAACAACACGCTGGTCGACGCGCTGCCCACCGACGCCAAGCTCGCGCACGCCTCGCTGGGCCTGCGCTGGTACGTGACCGACCGCTTCTTCGCCCGGCTGGACTGGACGCTGTACACGGCGTACGTTTCCGACCAGCGCAGCAACGAGTACCGCAGCATCACCGCGGGCCTCGGCTTCTTCTTCTGAACACCTTGCCCGCCATGCCCCTGCACCGTCTGAACGCCCTGGCCCTGATCCTGATGGCCGCCGCGCCGGCCTTTGCCCAGGATGCCGGCAAGAAGGACGACAAGCCCGCCGGCGGCTCCAGCCAGCCTTCGCAGGAGCAGGTGATCGTGCCGCAGGTCGAGCGGCGCGAGCTGAAGCTGCCGCGCTTCGCGTCCAACGACATCTCGGTGGGCCTCTTCGCCGGCACCTATGCCACGGCCAACTTCGGCCACGCCGGCGTCAGCGGCGTGCGCCTGGGCTACCACATCACCGAGGACATCTTCGTCGACGCCAGCTTCGGCCGCAGCAAGGTCAGCGACGAGGCCTTCCGGCAGATCTTCCCCAACGGCGGCATCTTCCAGCAGCCCAGCCAGAAGCTGAGCTACTACAACGTGCTGGCGGGCTACAACGTGCTGCCGGGCGAGATCTTCTTCGGCCGCAACTACGCCAAGATCTCGCAGGGCTACGTCGTCGCCGGCGTGGGCTCCACCAACTTCGCCGGCCAGAAGCGGCAGACGATCACCGCCGGCTTCGGGCTGCGCGTGGTCTTCACCAGCTGGTTCGCGGTGCAGGCCGACGTGCGCGACCACTTCTATTCGCTCGACCTGCTGGGCAAGCGCCAGAACACGCAGAACTTCGAGGTCACCGGCGGGCTGACCGTCTACTTCTGAACCGCCGCGCCTTCAGCGTCCAGCGCCCACGTCGATACCGTTCCATGCGCCACCTCATCACCTCCCTCTCGCTCGCCCTGCTGGGCTTCGCGGCCCAGGCCGCCGTCACGCCGCAGGCCGCGGCGCCCGACTTCACGCTGCGCAGCAGCAGCGGCCCCAACCTGCGCCTGAAGGAGCAGCGCGGCCAGGTCGTGCTGGTCAACTTCTGGGCCACCTGGTGCGGCCCCTGCCGGCAGGAGATGCCGCACCTGAACCGCCTGTACGACAAGTACCGCGCCAGCGGCTTCACGCTGCTGGGCGTGAACATCGACGACGACCCGCGCACCGCCGCCAGCACCGCCGCGCGCATGGGCGTGAAGTTCCCCGTGCTGCTGGACACCGACAAGGCCGTCAGCAAGCTCTACGACCTGGGCAGCATGCCGGCCACGGTGCTGATCGACCGCGACGGCAAGGTCCGCTTCCTGCACCGCGGCTACCGCGACGGCATGGAGCAGGACTACGAGCGCCAGATCCGCGAGCTGGTGAAGGAGTGAACACGATGCGCCGCACCGCTCTCGCCCTTGCGCTGGCCACCGTCGCGGTGCTGCAGGGCTGCGCGATGCCGCAGCCCTGGGTCAAGCCTTACGAGCGCGAGAAGCTGGCCGACCCGATCATGCAGTTCCAGCGTACGGCGGTGAACGAGAAGCACCGCGAGCACATCCACGTCGTGCGCGAAGGCGCGCGCGGCGCCACCGGCGTGCAGGGGGGCGGCTGTGGCTGCAACTGAGCTGCTGCGCCGCGTGCTGCGCTGGCTGTCCACGCTCTGGCGCGGCCTGATCGGCGGCGCGGTGGCCACCGGCACGGTGACGGCCGCCACGCTGCCCGAGGACAAGGCCGAGGCGCTGTACCACGTCTACGACGGCGGCGGCGTGAAGGCCACCGGCCCGGCGCTGCTCGTTCGCAAGAGCCTGCTGGATCGCGTCTCGCTCTCGGCGCAGGTCTACGTCGATGCGGTGAGCAACGCCAGCATCGACGTCGTCACCACCGCCAGCCCCTTCAAGGAAACGCGCACGGCCTGGGAGTTCGGCGTCGACACCGTGGTGCGCGACTCCACCATCGCCGCCACCGTCTCGCGCAGCAAGGAGCCCGACTACCTGGCCGACGCCGCGAGCCTGGACCTGACGCACGAGGTCTTCGGCGGCATGACGACGGTGAGCCTGGGCTTCACGCGCGGCGCCGACCAGGTCGGCGCGAAGAACGTGCCGGGCTGGCTCGACAAGGCCACGCACTGGCAGTACCGCGCCGGCCTCACGCAGATCCTCACGCCCAAGTGGCTGGTGAGCGTGAACGCGGAAGCGGTGGCCGACAGCGGCTACCTCGGCAGCCCCTACCGCGCCGCGCGCGTGTTCGGCGCCGCGGTGCCCGAGCGCAACCCGCGCACGCGCACCAGCCGCGCGCTGAAGATCCGCACCATCTACGACACCAGCGCGCTGCTGCCCGGCAGCTCGATCAGGGCCGAGATCCGGCCCTACCGCGACACCTGGGACATCAAGGCCACCACCACCGAGATCGGCGGCAGCAAGTACATCGGCGCGAGCTTCCTCGTCGATGCCTCGCTGCGCTTCTACAGCCAGAGCAAGGCGCTGTTCTACAGCGACAACGCGTCGCAGGAAACGCTGTACCTCTCGCGCAACCGGCAGCTGTCGACCTTCAAGGACACGTCCTTCGCCGGCCGCGTGACCTACAGCTGGCCACGCAGCGCTGCCGGCTACGAGATCAAGCTGATCGGCAGCTACGAACGCAAGAGCTTCCGCTTCAGCGACTTCACCGACGTGCGCACCGGCAGCCCCTACAAGTACAACGCCGACGTGCTGCAGTTCATGGCCACGGCCACGTTCTAGGACCAGGACCCATGCGCATCACCCCGCTCCTCTCCGCCTTTGGCGCGCTGCTGCTCGCGCTGCAGGCGCTGGCCGCCGATCCGCCCGTGGCCGCGACGGCTGCAGCGCCGGCCGCGCCGGCTTCCGCGGCGGCCGCTGCGGCTCCCGCACCTGCGGCCGCGGCAGCCTCGGCCCCGGCCGAAGCGGCATCGGCCCCAGCCGCCGCCGCCAGCGCCCCAGAGCCTGCCGCGCTGGACGCGCGCGTGCAGCAGCTCAAGGCCGAGGTCATCAAGCTCAACCGCGACCTGCTGGTGCTGGAAGAGGAACTGCTGTACCCCGCCGGCACGCAGGTGGCGCTGTTCGTCAGCATGGACGTGGGCAAGCTGTTCGAGCTGGAGTCGGTGCAGATCAAGCTCGACGACAAGGTCATCGCGCAGCACCTGTACACCGCGCAGGAGGTGCAGGCGCTGCACCGCGGCGGCGTGCAGCGCGTCTTCGTCGGCAACCTGAAGGCCGGCAAGCATGCGATCGACGCCTTCTTCACCGGCCGCGGCCCGCACGAGCGCGACTACAAGCGCGGCACGACGCTGCAGTTCGAGAAGGGCACCGAGCCGCGCTACATCGAGCTTCGCATCAAGGACAAGCAGGCGAAGCTCCAACCCGAGTTCGACGTGAAGGTCTGGCAGTGAGGTTTTCGCAGGTCGCGGCTGCGGCGGCACTGGCCGTCATCACCTTCGGCGCTCAGGCGGCCGAGGCGCCCGCGCCTGCAAAGCCCGCGCACGAGCCCGGCGCGCCGCAGGTGATCGCCGCGCCGCACTACGGCGACACGCTGTTCCTCTTCTACCAGGACAAGAGCTTCGCCGCGATCACCGGGCTGATGGTCTCGCAGTACTTCGAGCGCATCTCGCCGCACGACGAGGAGGCCGAGGTGCTGCGCGGCGGCATGCTGCTGTCCTACGGCCTGCACGACGAGGCGGCCACGGTGTTTGCCGCGCTGATCGAGCGCAACGCCGCGCCCGCGGTGCGCGACCGCGCCTGGTACTTCCTGGCCAAGGTGCGGCACCAGCGCGGGCTGAACGAGCAGGCGCAGGCGAGCCTGGACCGCATCGCCGCCAAGCTGCCGGCGCCGCTGGAGGAAGACCGCCAGCTGCTGCAGGCGCAGCTGCTGATGGAGCGCGAGGACTACGCCGGCGCCGCCGCGCTGCTGGAGCCGCTGAAGGCCAGCCCCGCCGCGGGCCTGTACGCGCAGTTCAACCTGGGCGTCTCGCTGGTGAAGATCGGCGACACCGAGCGCGGCTACAAGCTGCTCGATGCCGTCGGCCAGACGCCGGCGCCGAACGAGGAGCTGCGCAGCCTGCGCGACCGCGCCAACGTCGCCCTCGGCTTCGCCTCGCTGGCCGAGAAGAAGCCGCGCGAGGCGCGCGTGGCGCTGCAGCGTGTGCGCCTCAACTCGGCGCAGTCGAACAAGGCGCTGCTGGGCTACGGCTGGGCGGCCTCGGAATTGAACGACCCGCAGCTGGCACTCGTGCCCTGGACCGAACTCGCCGGCCGCGCCGGCATCGGCGAGGGCGACGCCGCGGTGCTGGAATCGCGCATCGCCGTGCCCTACGCCTACGCCGAGGCCGGTGCCTACGCGAAGGCGCTGGAGGGCTACCAGGAGGCGGCCGACGGCTTCGAGAAGGAACAGAAGGCGCTGGTCGAGTCGATCGAGGCCATCCGCGCCGGCAAGCTGGTGCTGGGCCTGGTGAACCTCAACCCGAGCGAGGGCCTGGCCGCGTTCAAGGGCATCAAGGACCTGCCCGAGATGCCGCATGCCGCGCACCTGGTGCCGCTCGTGGCCAGCGACGCCTTCCAGGAAGCGTTCAAGAACCTGCGCGACCTGCAGTTCCTCGACGGCAACATCGGCCAGTGGCTCGACAACCTGGGCGTGTACACCGACATGCTCGACAACCGCCGCGCCGCCTTCGCCGCCAAGCTGCCCGCCGTGCGCGCGAGCCAGAGCGCGAGCGAGCTGGCCACGCTGCAGCAGCGCCGCGATGCGCTCGCGGCCGAGCTGGACCGCGTGCTGGCCGAATCCGACGCGCAGGCCTTCGCGAGCGACAAGGAACGCGGGCTGCTCGCGCGCATCACGAACGGCCGCGAGACCTTGAAGGCCGCCGCCGGCAACGCCGAGTTCGGCGACCTCGACGAAGCCGCCGAACGCCTGCGCCGCGCCGCCGGCGCGCTCGAGTGGCAGCTCACGCAGGACTTCAGCGCCCGCGGCTGGGAGGCGCGCAAGGCGCTGCGCACGGCCACCATCGGCCTGGCGCAGGCCAAGGACCGCGACGCCGCGCTCACGCAGGCGCAGCAGGACGAGCCGCTGCGCCACCAGCGCTTCGCAGAGCGCATCGCCGAACTCGAGAAGCGCCTGAAGGGCCTGCGCCCCGAGGTGGAGACCACCGCGAAGGCGGTGCAGGGCCAGATCCAGGACGTGGCCGTGGCCGAGCTGCAGGCGCAGCAGGAGCGGCTGGCGGTCTACGCCGCGCAGGCGCGCCTGGCGATCGCGCAGATCCACGACCGCGCGCAGTTCGCCCGGCGTGACGGCGAGGAGGCACCGCGATGAACTCGCCACGCCACCTGCCGATCGTGCTGGCCGTGCTCGCCCTCGCGGGCTGCAGCAGCGGGCCCAAGAAGTACAAGGACGACAACCAGCCCACGCTGGCGACCCTGTCGCAGCGCACGATCAAGGTCGAGCCCGACGCCGGCGTGAAGGTGGCCGAGGAACAGACCATCGCCGCCTACCGCCAGTTCCTGCAGGCCGCGCCCAAGGCGCCCCAGCGCGCCGAAGCGATGCGCCGCCTGGGCGACCTGGAGATGGACAAGGCCGACCGCGTCGCGGCCGAGGCCACGGGCCCGAACGCGAGCGGCATCCCCGACTACAAGGCCGCCGTCGAGCGCTACCAGGAGTTCCTGAAGGCCTACCCGGACGACGCCCGCGTGGACCGCGTGCTCTACCAGATGGCCCGCGCGCAGGAGCAGGCCGGCGACCTGGAAGGTTCGCTGAAGACGCTGACGCAGCTCGTCACCACCCATGCCGGCACGCTTCACGCCGGCGAGGCGCAGTTCCGCCGCGGCGAGCTGCTGTTCACGATGCGCCAGTACAAGGAGGCCGAGGCCGCCTACGGCGCCGTGCTGGGCGGCGACGAGAAGACGCCGTTCCAGGAGCGGGCGCTGTACATGCAGGGCTGGTCGCAGTTCAAGCAGGCGCGGCTCGAAGACGGGCTGAAGTCCTTCTTCGGCGTGCTCGACCTGAAGCTCGGCCACCTCAGCCCCTCGGTGCGCGACGAGGCCGATCTGGCGACGATCCGCGAGCTGACGCGCGCCGACCGCGAGCTGGTGGACGACAGCTTCCGCGTGATGAGCATCAGCCTGGCCGCGCTGCAGGGCGGCGAGAGCATCCCGCGCTACATCGACAGCCCCGTGCGCGAGGACTACCAGTTCCGCGTCTTCAGCGCCCTGGGCGAGCTGTACATCCGGCAGGACCGCATCAAGGACGCGGCCGACACCTTCGCGCTCTTCGTCAAGCGCCAGCCGCTGCACGCGCAGGCGCCGCTGCTGCAGGCGCGCGTGGTCGAGATCTACGAGAAGAGCGGCTTCGACACGCTCGCGCTGCAGGCCAAGAAGGACCATGTGCAGCGCTACGGCGTGGACAGCGAGTTCCGCCGCGCCAACCCCACCGGCTGGGAACGCGCGCAGCCGCTGGTGAAGACGCACCTCGTGGAGCTGGCGCGCCACCACCATGCGCTGGCCCAGAAGTCGCATACGCCCAGCGACGTGCAGGAGGCCACGCGCTGGTACCGCACGCTGCTCAAGAGCTTCCCCGACGACCTGGACGCGCCGGCCAACCGCTTCCTGCTGGCCGAGCTGCTGTACGAGGACAAGCGCTGGGCCGAGGCGGCCACCGAGTACGAGACCGTTGCCTATCGCGACAAGAGCACGGACAAGGGCGCCGATGCCGGTTATGCGGCGCTGCTGGCCTACGCGGCGCAGGAGAAGGAAACGGCCGACGCGACGGCGCGCAGCGCGCTGCAGCGGCAGTCGGTGGAGAGTTCGATCCGCTTCGCCGACACCTTCAAGGGCGACCCGCGCGGCGGCGCCGTGCTCACGCGGGCCTCCGAGCAGCTGTTCGCGCTGGGCGATGCCGACAAGGCGGTGGACATCGCGCGCCGCACGCTGGCGCTGCAGCCGCCGCCGGCACCCGAGCTGCGCCGCACCGCGTGGACGGTGATCGCGCACAACGCCTTCGAGAAGGCCGACTACGCCGCGGCCGAGAAGGGCTACGGCGAGGTGCTCACGCTCACCGCCGACAAGGCACCCGGGCGCGGCGAGATCGTCGAGCGCCAGGCCGCGGCGATCTACAAGCAGGGCGAGGCCGCTCGTACCGCGGGTGATGCGCGTGCGGCGGTGGGCCACTTCGAGCGTGTCGCGGCCTTGCCGGCGCTCGGCGCAACATCGGCCGTGCGCGCGAGCGCGCAATACGACGCCGCCGCCGCGCTGATCGGCCTGAAGGACTGGGATAAGGCTGCTGCCTCACTGGAGCAGTTCCGCCGCGAACAGCCGGGCCATGCGCTGCAGGCCGAGGTCGCGCCCAAGCTGGCGCTGGCCTACCTGGAGCTGGGCCGCAGCACACAGGCGGCCGCCGAGTTCGAACGTGTCGCCGCGCAGACCAAGGATCCGGAACTCGCCCGCGCCTCGCTCTGGCAAGTGGCCGAGCTGCACCAGAAGGTTGCCGACAAGGCCGCGCCGAAGTCACCGCTGCTGGCCACCGCCATCCGCGCCTACGAGCGCTACCTGCAGCAGTACCCGCAGCCGGTGGACACCGCCGTCGAGGCGCGCTGGCGCCTGGCCGCGCTGACGAAGCAGGACGGCCAGCTGCCGAAGTCCACCGCCTGGCTGCGCGCGGTGCAGCAGGCCGATCTCGCCGCCGGCGACGCGCGCACGCCGCGCACGCGCGCTTTGGGTGGGCAGGCCACGCTCGCGCTGTCGGAACCGCTGCTGGAGGCCTATCGCAAGGTGCCGCTGGTCGAGCCGCTGGCGAAGAACCTGAAGCTGAAGAAGACCAAGATGGAGGACGTGCTGAAGGCCTACGCGGCCGCCAGCGAGGCACAGGTGGCCGAGGTCACCACCGCCGCCACCTTCCAGACCGCCGCGCTGTACCAGGACTTCGGCAAGTCGCTGATCGGCTCCACGCGGCCGAAGAAGCTCAACAAGATGGAGCTCGAGCAGTACAACGTGATGCTCGAGGAGCAGGCCTTCCCGTTCGAGGAGAAGGCCATCGAGCTGCACGAGACCAACGCGCGCCGCGCCGCCTCGGGCATCTACGACAGCTGGGTGCAGAAGAGCTACGCGGAACTCGCGAAGATCAAGCCCGGCCGCTGGGGCAAGGCCGAGCGCGGCGACGGCTCGCTGCCCGCCGATGCGGCCAAGCTGCAGGCCGCGCTCGACGTGAACCCCAAGCAGGTGACGGTGCTGAACCAGCTGGGCATCGTGCAGCGCCAGGCCGGGCAGTTCGACAAGGCGCGCGAGGCCTACGAGTCGGCGCTGGCGATCGACCCCAACGCGACCGCGCCGCGCCTGAACCTGGCCATCCTCAACGACCTGTACCTGGGCGACAACGCCAAGGCGCTGGAGCTGTACCAGCGCTGCCTGGAACTCTCGCCGCTGGACGCGCCGACGCTGGGCAAGTGGGTCGCCGAGCTGAAGGCGCGGAAGCCGGCCCCCGGCCAGCAGCCGCCGGTGGCGGCGCCCGGTGCACAGCCGCCGGTGGCCAAGCCGCCGGCACAAAGCCCCAACACCGCCGCCGGCACCGCCGCGGTGGCGCAGACGAAGAAGGAGACGCCGTGATGCTCCGAGCTTCCCTCATCATCACCGCCGCGCTGCTGCTGGCGGCCGCTGCCCACGCGCAGGACCGCGCCGACATCGACAAGACGCAGATCATCGGCAACCGCGAGCTGCCCAAGGTGCTGTACATCGTGCCCTGGAAGAAGCCGCTGCCCGGCCAGCTGAGCGGCCGGCCGGTGCAGAGCGTGCTCGATGAAGCCCTGGCGCCGGTGGACCGCGAGGTCTTCCGCCGCCAGGTCAGCTACAGCGGCCAGGTGCAGGCGCAACGAACTGCAAAAGCCGAGAAGGCCGCCGAAAGTACCGCCGATAAAGGGGCCGACAAGTCCCCGAAGACCTCCCCTGCCTCCACCGGAGCCCCCCGATGAACACCTTCAACACCGTCGTCAAGTTCTTCGTCGACTGCGGCGCCTTCCTCTACCCGAGCCTGCTGATGATGTCGCTGGGCCTGGCCATCGCGATCGAGCGCTTCGTCTTCCTGCGCAAGGCGCGCAGCGAGAACCGCAAGCTGTGGGAGCAGGTGCTGCCGATGCTGCAGGGCGGCAAGTTCCGCGAGGTCAGCACGCTGACGCAGAACAACGATTCGGCCATCGGCAAGATCGTCAACAACGGCCTGCAGCGCATGCAGACCGCGCACCGCCGCGAGGACATCGACAACGCGATGGAAGAGGGGATGATGGAGATCGTGCCGCGCCTGGAGAAGCGCACGCACTACATCGCCACCTTCGCCAACACGATCACGCTGGTGGGCCTGCTGGGCACCATCATCGGCCTGATCAAGGGCTTCACCGCGGTGGCGCAGGTCAACCCGGCCGAGAAGGCCGAGATGCTCTCGGCCTCGATCTCGGTGGCGATGAACAACACCGCCTTCGCGCTGATGGTGGCCATCCCCTTCCTGCTGATCCACGCCTTCCTGCAGGCGCGCGCCAGCGAGATCGTCGACAGCCTGGAGGCCGCGAAGATCACCTTCCTGAACCTCGTGCAGCGCGCCTCGGCCGCCGCGGCGCAACCGCCCCAGCGCGAACTGCGCCCGAGCTGAGCCCGAACCGCCATCCACGCACGAGGGCCCGGCCATGACGAGAAGGCGCCGCCTGCGCAAAGACGTCGCGCACCTGGAGATCACCGCGTTCATCAACCTGATCGTGGTGCTGGTGCCATTCCTGCTGTCCACCGCCGTCTTCACGCGGCTGGCGGTGATGGACATGAGCCTGCCGGCGCAGAACAACGGCGGGCCGGAGCAGGTCAAGGGCAACGACCTGCAGCTGGAGGTCGTGATGCGCAAGGAGACGATCGAGATCAACGACCGCATCGGCGGCCGGCTCACCGACCCCATTGCGCGCAAGGGCGGCGCGGACGACTTCAAGGCCCTGCAGGCCTTCATGGTGACGCTGAAGACGCGCTTCCCCGACAAGCGCGAGGCCAACCTGCTGGCCGAGCCCGAGACGCCCTACGACGACCTGGTGCAGGCGATGGAGGCGATGCGCGCGACCGTCACCCCGCAGGGGCCCAGGACGATCCGCGCCGAGCTCTTCCCCAACATCTCGATCGGTGACGCGCCCGTGCGCGGCGCCGGCGCAAAGAAAGCCACCTGATGGCCAGCATGACGCCCCGCGAGCGACGCTCCGCGCACAAGGCGCGCAGCGACACGCAGGTGGACATGAACCTCGTGTCGCTGATCGACGTGTTCACGATCCTGATCTTCTTCCTGCTGTCCAGCGCGGCCGGCGTCGAGACGCTGGTGAGCCCCAAGGCAGTGAAGCTGCCGGCGGCCGCGGTGGAACAGGCGCCGAAGGAGACCGTGGTGCTGGTGGTCAGCGCCGAGGACATCCTGGCCGAGGGCCGCCGCGTGGCCATGGTCAATGAAGTGATGGCCAGCAAGGACGACGTGATCCCGACGCTGAAGGCCGAACTCGACCTGCTGGCCACGCGCCAGGCCGTGCGCGCCGAGAACAAGAAGGACACCCAGGCCGTGACCATCATGGCCGACAAGGACATCCCCTACCAGCTGCTGCGCAAGGTGATGGTGACCTGCGCGCGCGCCAACTTCGCCGACGTGTCCTTCGCGGTCCGGCGCAAGGACGTCTGATGAGCGCCGCCGCTGCCCTCGCGCCCGGCCGCGCCACGCCGATGCCGCGCCTCGCGCCGGTGATCAGCTTCCGCCAGACCGTGCTGCCGTGGTCCACGGCCGCCGACGACGAGCGCCGCTTCCGCAGCATCCTCAAGCGCGTGCTGGCCATCGTGCTGCTGCTCGGGCTGATCTTCCCCTGGGTGCCCAAGCCGCCGGTCGAGCGCCTGGAGCAGCAGCCGCTGCCGCCGCCGATCGCCAAGCTGCTGCTGGAGCGCGAGAACACGCCGCCCAAGCCACCGGCGCCGCCACCGAAGAAGGACGACGCGACCGAACTGGCCAAGGCCGACAAGCCCGAGGCCAAGCCGGCCGAGCCGCCGCCGAACAACAAGAAGCAACCCCCGGTGCCCGAGGCGCGCAAGCCCATCGAGGGCAAGCCGCCGGGCGAGGTGGCGCTGGACAACGCGCGCCGGCGCGCCAGCGGCGTGGGCCTGCTGGCGATGAAGAACGAGCTGGCCGAGCTGACCGGCGCGCCGCAGGCCGTGCAGCTCAAGCAGGACATCAAGCCCGGCCCCGGCGTGGGCACCGGTGTGGGCGTGGGCGTGGGTGCGGGCACCGAGGCCGGCATCCCGGTGCGCTCGATGATCACGAGCAACGCCCAAGGCGGCAGCGGCGGCATCAACACCGCCGGCTACAGCCGCGACACCGGCGGCGGCGGCCTCGCCGGCCGCGCCACCACACTGGTCGAAGGCGTGGCCGGCGGCGGCGGTGGCGGCGGCCCGGGCGGCGGCGGCGGTGGCCGCGGCGGCACCGGCGTGGGCGGCGGTGGTGGTGGCGCCAAGGGCGGCCAGCTCGCACGCGGCAACTCGGGCAAGGCCAGCCGCAGCATCGAGGAGATCAAGCTCGTCTTCGAGCGCAACAAGGGCGCGATCTACGCCCTGTACAACCGCGCGCTGCGCGACGACCCCTCGCTGCAGGGCAAGGTCGTGCTCGAGCTGAAGATCGCCCCCGGCGGCCAGGTCGATGCCGTGCGCGTGGTCAGCAGCGAGCTGAAGGCCGAGGAGCTGGAAAAGAAGCTGCTCGCGCGCATCCGCCAGTTCGACTTCGGCGCCAAGGATGTCGACGTGATGGTCGTCACCTGGCCGGTGGACTTCCTGCCGTCGTAGCGCCGGCCGCGCGCATTCGCCGCGCGGCTTCATCCCCTGGATAACCCTGACGCCTCGCGCCCACCGCGCGAGGCGATCGGCGTTTCCCGCCCTAAACCGGGACCGAAACCCTCGGATTCGATGCCTAACTGCGCGCGACGGGACGTTCGCACGCGAATCGAATCAAGCGAGGAGTGTCATGGTTGCATCGATCACCGGGACGACGCTGGGTCTGGCGACGAGTTCGGCGCGGGTGCTGGGCGCCGCGGGGCAGGTGGGCAGTGCGTCGCTGGGCCGCGGCCCGACGCGCGTTGCCGTCAACGCCGCCACCGGCAACCTGGTGCTGTCGTCGATCGACGACTCGCTCGTGGGCCTGGGCCTGGATGTCTCGCTGGACCGCACCTACAACAGCCTGAGCGGCACCAGCGAGAAGACCGGCGGCAACTGGCGCTTCGGCGTGGCGCGCAAGGTCTTCGGCCTGGCGGGCACGCTGAACACCGCGGGCAGCACGGTCTGGCGCATGGGCGAGGACGGTGCCGAGGCCCAGTACACCTACGACACCGGCCTGGCCCGCTACGTCAGCACCGCCGGCGACGGCAGCTTCGACACGCTCACGCTGGACGGGGCCACCAACCGCTGGGTCTGGACCGACGGCGATACCCGCGCGGTCGAACGCTACGACAACGCCAACAGCGGGCGCCTGGTGGAAGCGGTCGATTCCGACGGCAACAAGCTCAGCGTCTTCTACAACGCGAACGGGCTGGCCAACCGCATCGCCACGCAGAACGGCGAGAACCTCTACATCGACTACGACACCACGGCGGGCCGCACGTCCAACGTGACCCAGGTGCGCACGGTGACCTCCGGCGGCGCCACCGTGACCCGGGTGCGCTACGTCTACGACACGGCCAACCGCCTGAGCAGCGTCGCGGTCGACCTGACGCCGGCCGACAACGTGGTGGCCGACGGCAAGACCTTCACCACCACCTACAGCTACGTCGACGCCACGAGCCGCCTCGTCTCGAGCGTCTCGCAGTCCGACGGCACGCGCGTCGACTTCACCTACGAACTCGTCGCCGGCGCGCAGCGCATCAAGACCGTGCGCGACGTGCCGCTGAACCGCACCACCACCTACACCTACGACACGGTCAACCGCAAGACCACCATCGCCGACCCGCTGGGCCGTGTCACCGAGCTGAGCTACGACGCCTCGAACAACCTCATCGGCCTGAAGCTGCCGGTGGTGGGCACGAACCCGGCGCAGGCGCTGAGCTTCGGCTACGACGCCTCGGGCAACCTCGTCAGCACCGTCGATGCGCGCGGCAACGCCACCACCTACGGCTACGACACGCGCGGCAACCGCACCTTCGAGCGCAACGCGCTGGGCAACACGGTCGAGCGCGTCTTCTCCACCACCAACAAGCTGCTGAACGAGATCAGCTACCTCGTGCCCGACCCCGACGGCGCAGGCGCCGCGCTGCCCAGCACGCCGGTGGTCACGCGCTACGTCTACGACACGGGCAACCGTCTGCGCTACGTCGTCAGCGCCGATGGCCTGGTCACCGAGTACGTCTACAACGCCTCGGGCCAGCGCACCGCGGCGCTGGCCTATGCAGGCCTGCGCTACGACGTCTCCGCGCTGGCGGCGCCGGCCACCATCGCCGAGGCCACGCTCAACACCTGGGTCGCCACCGCCAGCCGCGGCACCATCGCCCGCACCGAGTACGCCTACGACGTGCGCGGCCAGCTCGCCTCGGTCACGCAGTTCACGCGCGTCGACGCCAGCGGCAACGGCGTGGCCGACGGCACGCAGGCCATCACGCGCTACGTCTACAGCGCCGCCGGCGAGCTGCTTCAGGTGATCGACGAAGCGCGCGGCGCCGAGCTGACCGACACCGACACCGCCTGGGCGCTGGCCTATCGCGGCGCGCTGGGCTACGTGAACACCACCAACGGCCAGCCCAAGACCGCCGCCCAGCTGACCGCCGCGGAGAAGACCGCGCTGCGCGGCAAGCTCTCGCGCGTCTACACCTACGACGGCCTGGGCCGCGAACTCTCGCAGACCAGCGCCGACGGCGTGGTCACCAGCCTCTACGACGACGCCAACCGCAAGCTCACCATCACCAGCGCCGGCGGCCTGGCGCTGACGCGCCTGTACGACCAGGCCGGCTCGCTGGTCTCCGAGTCGCAGACGGCCGGCGGCGTGACCCTGCCCGCGAAGACCTACGTCTATGACGACGCGGGGATGATGCGCATGGCCACCGACGCGCTGGGCAACCAGACGCTGTACCTCTTCGACGAGGCCCAGCGCCAGGTCGGCGAGATCGACGCGACGGGCATGCTCACGGAGTACATCTACACCGCGTCGAACCAGCTCAGCCGCACGATCCGCTACGCGAACCAGGTGGCGGCCGCGGCGCTCAGCACCGCGCGCGGCGCGCCCAAGACGGCCACGCTGGCGGCGCTGCGGCCCGCGGCCTCGGCCCTGTCCGACCGCCACGAGTTCCGCATCTACGACGCTGCCGGCCGCATCGTCAAGACGGTCGACGCCGTCGGCGCGGTGGTCGACTTCAGCTACGACGGCGCCAACCGCCTGGTCGCCAAGACCGGCTACGCCAACCTGCTGACCACGGCCATCTTCACCGCGCTGCGCGGCCTCACGCGCGAGCCGCTGCCGGCCGACGCGGTGGCCAGCACCAGCGCGCTGAACGACCGCGTGCAGCGCAAGTTCTACGACGGCGACGGGCGCCTGCTGGCCGAACTCGACGGCGAAGGCTTCCTGCGCGAATACGGCTACGACGGCGCCGGCCGGCTGGTGAAGACCACCGCCTACGCCAACGCCACGCCGGTGGCCCAGCGCGCCAGCGGCACGCTGGCGCAGCTGCGCCCGGCCACGAACGCGGCCGACATCGTCGGCTACAACCTCTACAACGGCAAAGGCCAGCTCGAGGGCATCGTCGACGGCGAGGGCTACCTCACCGAGTTCAGCTACGACCTGAGCGGCAACCGCAGCGCCGTCAAGCGCTACCTCACGAAGGTCACCTACAGCGCCGGGGCCACCGTGGCCACGCTGCGCCCGGCCGCGCAGGCCGAGGACCAGGCCACCGCCTTCGCCTACGACGCGATGAACCGCCTGTGGCGCCAGACGCTGCCCGGCGGCGTGCTGCGCCAGTACACGTATGACGCCGACGGGCGGCTGCGCGTGGTCACGCAGTCGGCCGCCGACGGCAGCCTCGCACGCACCAGCGAGACCATCTACGACGGCTTCGGCCGCGTCTCGGCCGAACTGCTGGGCGAGGAGAAGGGCAAGTACGACACCGAGTGGGCCACGCGCAGCGTGGGCATGACGGCCGCGCAGCTGGCCGCGCTGCGCACCGAGCTGCTGAACAAGTACGCCACGCAGTACGCCTACGACAGCGGCGGCCGGCGAATCTCCTCGACCGACCCGAACGGCCGCCGCACGCTGTACTTCTACGATGACGAGGACCGCCTCGTCGCCACCATCAACCACCTCGGCGAGGTGGTGCGCAACGCGCTGACCGTGTTCGGCGAGGTCTCGCAGCGCCGTGGCGTCACCAAGCGGCTGGACGGCACCACGCTGGCCGGCATGAGCGGCGGCAAGCTGACGCTGGCCAACTTCTCCGCGCTCAATGCGCTGAACGACGACACGGCCGACCGCGTCGACAGCTTCACCTACACCCGCCGCAGCGAGCTGCGCACCAGCAATGCCGCGCTCGCGCAGACCAACGACCGGCTGTTCAGCTACAACGCCTTCGGTCAGATCGAGAGCGACCAGCGCAACTTCGACGGCACGAACTCGCGCAACGACGACTGGCAGTACGACCGCCGCGGCGTGCTCACGCGCTCGCGCGTCGACACCGGCGGGCTGCTGCTGGCCACGAGCTACGCGCTGGACGCCTTCGGCCGCCGCACGCAGGTGACCGATCCGAACGGCAAGCTCTGGAAGACCAACTACGACCGGCTCGGCCGCGTGGTCGAGACGATCGACCCGAACAGCGTCTCGCGCCGCAGCACCTACGACGCGCACGCGCGGGTGCTGACGCTGGTCGACGGCACCGGCCAGACCACCACCTTCAGCTACGACAGCGCCAACCGCCGCCTGACCACCACCACGGCCGAAGGCATCGTCACCACGCGCACGCGCAACGTGCACGGCGAGGAGGTGAGCATCGTCGACGGGCGCGGCAACACCAGCTCGTTCAGCTACGACCGCAGCGGCCGGCTGACCGGCGTCACCACGCCCGCCGGCACCACCAGCAACACCTTCGACAACGCCGGCCTCGTGGTGGAGACGCGCGACCAGGCCGGCGTGCGCACCACGTACACCTACGACGCGGCCAACCGCGAGCTCACGCGCACGGTGGACACGGGCGGCCTGAACCTCGTCAGCAGCTTCCGCTACGACGGCCAGGGCCGGCAGGTCTGGTCGCAGGACGCCACCGGCGTCTGGACCAACACGATCTTCAATCCGAAAGGCCAGGTCACGGCCGTCGTCGTCGACCCCAAGCGCGGCCCCGACTGGGTCACTGGCAGCGCCGACGACAACCCCGGCGGCCTGGCGCTGCGCACCGAGTACACCTACGACTGGCAGGCGCGCATGCTGTCGGTGACGCAGGGTGCCGGCTCGGCGCAGCCGCAGCGGATCAACTACGAGTACGACAAGGCCGACCGCCGCACCGCCGAGGTCCGCGACCCGTCCGGCCTGGCGCTGCGCACCACCTACGCCTACGACAAGAACGGCAACGTCTCCAAGCGCACCGACGCCACCGGCGCCGTCACCCGCTTCGCCTACGACGCCGCCAACCGCGTGGCCTACACGGTGGACGCCACCGGCGCCGTCGAGTACAGCGAGTACGACGCCGAGGGGCGCCGCATCCGCTCGACGCGCTACGCCAACCGCATCGCCACCGGCACGCTGCCCGAACCCGTCACCACCGCCGCGGTGGCCGCGCTGATCGTCGCCAACGCCAACGCCGACGAGGTGCAGCGCTTCGTCTACGACCGCGACGGGCGCCTGGCCTACTCGGTCGACGCACTGAACTACGTCGTCGCCAACCAGTTCGACGGCAACGGCAACGTCGTCGCGCAGACGCGCACGAGCCGCGCGATCACGCTGCCGGGAACGATGACCACGGCCAACATGGCCACCGCCGTCGCCGCCGTCGCCGACGCGGCCAACGACCGCACCACGCGCAACGTCTACGACGCCGCCAACCGCGCCGTCTACACGATCGACGCCGCCGGCTACGTCACGCAGCGAAGCTTCGACGCGCTCGGCCGGGTCACCAAGACGGTGGCCTACGCCAACGTCGTCTCGATCGCCGGCAACCCGACCGTGGCCCAGGTGGCCGCGGTGGTCACCGTCAACGCCACCTTCGACCGCACGAACCGCGCCTACTTCGACGCCGCCGGCCGCCTGCGCGTGGAAGTCGATGCGCTGGGCTATGCCATCGAGCGCCGCTACGACGCCACCGGGCGCCAGCTCAAGGCGATCCGCTACCCGGCCGCCATCGCGCCCACCGACGCCAGCACGCTGGCCAACGTGATCGCGATGCTGCCCGTCTCGGTGCCCGCCACCGCGGCCGTGGCCGAGACGCGCTACGACCGCGCCGGCCGCGCCTACGAGATCGTCGACGGCGAAGGCGTGGTCACGCGCCGGACCTTCGACGCCGCCGGGCGCACCACGGACGTGTACGACGCCTACGGCACCGGCCTGCAGCGCCAGACGCACCGCGTGCTCGACGGCGCCGGCCGCATCGTCGAGGAGACGATCGCCTACGGCACCTCCGATGCCGTCACGCGCCGCTACACCTACGACGGCGCCGACCGCCGCATCAAGGACATCGACCCGCGCGGCATCGAGCTGGCCGAGAAGGACACCGCCTGGGCGCTGGAGCAGCGCGGCGGCCGCACCGCGGCCTCGCTGACCGCGGCCGAGAAGCAGGCCTACCTCGACCAGTACACCACCACGCGCGCCTACGACGGCCTGGGCCGCCAGACCCAGGTGATCGATCCGCTGGGCGGCGTCGCGCTGACCGGCTACGACGCCTTCGGCAACGCGGTGAAGGTGACCGACCCGAACGGCAACGTCGGCTACTTCTACTTCGACCGCCTGAACCGCGTCACGCTGCAGGTCGACCCCGAGGGCTACGTCACGCAGACGCGCTACACCGGCTTCGGCAAGGCCGACCAGGTCACGCGTTATGCCAACGTCGCGGTGGGGACCTGGAACGAGGGCACGCCGCCGGCCATCGCCGCCACAGCGCCGGGCAGCGGCCCCTACGTGCTGACGAACGCCACCGGCGACCAGCTCACGCAGCTGCAGTACGACCGCTTCGACCGGCTGACGCGCTCGACCGACGCCGAGGGCTTCTTCGAGACCTACGCCTACGACGCCTTCGGCAACCGCACCGGCTTCACGAACAAGGTCGGCGGCGTGTTCACCTACGAGTACGACCGCCGCGGCGCGCTGGTGAAGGAGACGCTGCCGATCCAGTCGCGCAACGCCGGCGGCACGCTGGTGGCGGTGGTCAACCGCTACGTCTACGACTCGCGCGGCAACCGCACGCGCACGATCGAGGCCGAGGGCCTGCCCGAGCAGCGCACCACCGACTTCGAATACGACCGCCTCGACCGCCAGGTGCGGCGCCTGGGCCAGGCCGTCTCCACCTACGTGGTGGGCGCCGGCGCCGGCAGCGCGCAGCCGATCGAGCGCACCGTCTACGACGCGCGCGGCAACGTCATCGAGCGCTGGGACGCCAACGGCAACCGCCTCGTCAGCTACTACAACGCGCTGGACCGCAAGGTCGCCGAGGTCTCGCCGGTCGGCGCCTTCAGCACATACCGCTTCGACGCCGCCGGCAACGTCATCGCGCAGCGCAGCTACGGCGACCTGCTCACGCTGCCCGTCGGCAGCACCGTGCCCACGCCGGTCAACGCGGCCAACTACCGCGAGACGCTGCTGCGCTACGACGCCAACAACCGCGAGACCGAGTCGAAGATCGGCTACGACGCGCGGGCGACCAACGGCACCCGCGGCGTCTACACCGCGGTGCTGAACATCCTGGGCGACGGCACGGCCGAAGTGGCGGTGTCGCAGTACCACCTGTTCACGCGCAAGCAGTACGACCGCAACGGCAACATCACGCGCGTGCAGCGCGGGCGCATCGACGTGACGGGCGGCACGCCGCTGGAGTTCGTCGACGCCACCAGCTACGCCTTCTACGACCGGCTGGGCCGCAAGGTCCTGGAGATCGACCCCGAGCTGTACGGCGCCGCCTGGAGCTACGACACCAGCGGCAGCGTGGTGCAGGAGTCGCGGCTGTACAACCGCTACACCGGCACGATCACCGGCCAGACCGCCACCGCCATCCTCGCCGCCTGGACGCGCGACGGCACGCGCGACCGCATCACCCAGTACGGCTACGACCGCAACAACCGGCTGGTGCGCGAGTCGCGCCTGAACGTCGCCTACGGCTCGGTCAGCGGCACCGGCGTGCTCACCGAGACCACCGGCACGGCGACCAACAACTACAGCTACAGCGGCCTGGGCAAGCGCACGCGCCTGGTCGACGCCAACGGCAACCAGACCGACTGGACCTACGACGTCGCCGGCCGCCTGACGCAGGAGCTGCGCCCGCAGGCCACCGACTACGTCGGCACCAGCTGGCGCTCGGCCACCGACTACGAATACAACGGCCTGAACCTCGTCACGCGCGAGGTCCGCCGCGGCAAGGACGCCGCGGTGGAAACCGACGACCGCATCGTGCGCTACGAGTACGGCACGGGCGGGCGCCTGTCGGCCAGCGTCGATGCGCGCGGCCTGCGCCACGACTACAGCTACGACCTGGCCGGCAACCGCACGCGCGACGCCTTCGCGCGTGCCGATGCCGACGGCGTGAGCAGCGCCGACGCCGACGAGGTCCAGTACGACGCGGCCTACCGCGAGATCAAGCGCTACGTGCGCAGCGGCGCCACCACGGGCACCGTGCGCGAGACGCGCTACAACGCTTTCGGCGAGATCACCGGCAAGCGCACCAACGGCGGCAACCTCGCCGGCGCCTGGCAGGAGACGGCCGACTACGACCCCACCGGCCACGCCTGGCGCGCCAACTCCGGCAACGGCGCGACCAAGTCCTACATCTACGACTCGCTGGGCAACGCGGTCATCGCGGTCGAATCGGCCGGCAGCGCCGACCTGGGCGCGCTGAGCTTCGAGCAGCTGCTGGCCAAGCGCGCGGCCAACAACCGCAACGATGCCAACGGCGCCATCGACGGCGTCTTCGAGACCTTCACCGTCTACGACAAGCGCGGCTCGGTCAAGGAGATCGTGCAGCCCTCGATGGTGCAGAGTTCCGGCACCGTCTCCTCGGCCCAGTTCCAGACCGTCGCCGTGGCGCTGTACGGCGGCCAGAGCAGCGCCGCCATCGCGCCGCGCACGCTGCCGGCCGCCCCCACAGGCCAGGTCTCGCCGCTGGGCAAGATCGGCGACACCGGCAGCACCACGGCCGCTTCCAGCGTCAACTGGAGCCACGCCGAGTACACGGTGGGCGACGAGTACTCCTCGACGCTGATCACGCAGGTCACGCTGGGCAGCATCGCGCTGTCGTTCCCGGCGATGAACCAGCACTGGGCCACCGGCGGCACCGACTACGTCCGCATCCAGGTGTCCGGCTCGATCAACGGCCAGGCCTTCGGCGCCGCCGACCAGTGGCTGGGCGCTGGCGCCACCTCCACCACCGTGGGCCTGAACCAGGCCTACAACTTCAGCCCGAGCGAGAACGTCGACCTCAGCTACACGGTGACGATTTCCTACCGCCCGCAGGGCGGCGGCGACCTGCGCGTGGTGCAGCTGAGCAAGACCACGCGCCTGGCCACCGGCAACGGCACGACCTGGGGCTTCGCGGCCGCCTCCGCGGCCAACCTCAGCGGCGTGGCCACGGCGGTCACCAACACGCTGTTCTTCCGTCCGAGCTCGGGCGCGCCCGACGCCGCCACGCTGATGTACAAGCGCGCCGGCGACCCCAACTACGCCTCGGTCGCGATGACGCGCATGAGCGGCGCGCCGGCGGGCTGGTTCTCGATCAACTACGCCAACCTGCTGGGCGGCAGCTGGCCGGGCACCTGGGACATGCGCGTGATCGCCACCACCGGCGGCACGATCGTCACGCACGTCACCAAGACGCTGGTGCTCAACGGCGGCGACACGCCCACCAACGAGACCGGCGTCGCGCAGCAGTACCTCGACGGCACGCTCATCGGCGCCGGCACGGTGAACCCCTCGCCGCTGCCGCGCATCGGCGACACCGGCACGCAGGGCTACTCCACCGGCGTGAACATCGCCGGCAGCGTCGACTACGGCGAGTCCGGCCCGGTCTCGATCAGCGCGTGGATGCCCAACATCGACGTCTCGTTCCCGACCATGGCCGCTCACTGGAGCAACGGTGCGGGCGACCTCGTGCGCGTCACGATCACCGGCTCGCTGGGCGGCGTGGCCTTCGCCAACACCTTGCACTACGCGCCGGGGACCACCTACGCGAGCGTGCCGCTCAACTTCTCGTACACGTACTCGTACGCGCAGGACGTCGACCTCAGCTACACCGTCAGCGTCGACTACATCCCGCAGGGCGGCGCCGCGCGCAACATCGTCTCCACGTCTCGCACGGCGCGCTTCTACAGCGCCAACACCGGCGTGTTCGCGGATGCCACCAGCTTCAACACCTCCGGCGCGGCAGCGAGTTCGCGCAAGATCTTCTTCCGCTCGCCCGAAGGCGCCAGCAGCGGCGTTCTCTACTGGAAGCGGCCGACGGACGCCGTGTGGCAGGGCCTGTACCTGGGCAACCCGACCGGCGCGCCGCCGATCTACGAGTTCGACTACAACTACTACCTCGGCTCCGGCGCGCTGGGCGACTGGGACTTCCGCTTCGTCGGCCTGAACGGCTCGGGCAACGTGGTCAACCACGCCATCCGCCGGCTCACGCTCAACGGCGCCGACACCGCGACCGACCAGACCAACGTCAACGCGATGTGGCTGGACGGCATCGGCGAGCAGTTCTTCCAGGCCGGCAACTACTCCACTTTCTTCGACCTCGGCGGCTACGCCACGGGCTCGACGATCTACCAGTCGGCCACGAGCTTCGTCGTGCGCTACCGGCCGCAGGGTTCCACCGGCGCGTGGACCACCGGCACGGCCAGCGGCAATGCCGGCATCCCCGGCTACATGGCCTGGAACTACGGTGCGCTCGCCGGCAACTACGAGGTGCGCATCGACAACTACGTCGGCGCCACCTACCTGGGCTCGGCGATCGCGGTCTACACGCTGGGCGCCACGCCGGCCGTGGTGCAGAAGCACAAGCCCTACGCCGACGGCTCGTTCCGCGTCACCGGCGACTCCAGCGTGGCCAAGGCGACGCTGTGGTATCGCCGCGCCGGCAGCACCGGCGCCTACACCTCGGTGCACCTGGCCGCACCGACCGGCGGCGCGACCTCGCCCTACTTCGACTTCGACACCGCGGCGCTCGTCGACTCGCCCTTCGGCAACACCGACTACGAGTACGTCTACGAGACCTACAACAGCGCGATGACGGTGCTCAACCGCGTCGGCGGCACCTTCCGCGTGGGCGCCTCGCCCGCGGTGCTGACGCACGTGGTGCAGCGCCAGCCCTCGGTGATCGACTTCAAGCCGAGCTACGGCAACAGCTCCACCAAGCTGCGGCTGAGCTACAGCGGCGCCACCGGCTCCGGCTCGCTCGACATCGGCTGGAACGGCAGCGGCTATCGCTGGGATGCCTCGGCGCTCGCGCCGGCCACCGGCTCGGTCGACGTCTCGTACACCTACCAGCTGATCGACATCGCCACCGGCACGGTGCGCAACGACGAGTTCGGCCAGCCGCTGGTCGTCAACGGCACGGCACGCCTGGGCGACAACGTCACGAGCACCTCGCCCAACCAGGTCTGGGTGACCTCGGTGCCGCTGAGCAGCAACCTCGCGGTGCGCCGCAAGCAGGAGGTGAACGCCTTCGGCGAGGTGATCTCCGAGACCGACGGCAACGGCAACCGCACGGACCTCGAATACAACACGCTGGGCAAGCTGACCCGCAAGACCGACCCGACGGTCTCGGTCACGCTGGTCAACGGCTTCGTCAAGAACGGCGTGCGGCCGGTCACCAACTACAGCTACGACCGCCTGGGCCAGCTCGTGGCCAGCACCGACGCCAACGGCTTCCGCCGGACGCAGACCTGGAGCAACGCCTGGGGCGAGGCCAAGGTCCTCAAGGAGTTCCACCCCGACGGCGGCATCGCCGAGAACCGCTACGACGTCTTCGGCGACAAGCGCACGGCCATCGACGAGCTCGGCCGCGCCACCAGCTACACCTACGACGCCAACAGCCAGCTCACGCGGATCGACCGGCCGAACATCGTCAACCCGATCGCCGGCGACACGGTGGCTTCGTGGGACGCGTTCGAGTACGACATCCTCGGCCAGCGCGTGGGCCACTCCAACGCAGCCGGACGCGAGCGCACCTATTTCGACGGCGACAGCCGCGTGGTGCGCACGGTCAGCGGCGCGGGCCGGCAGGTCACCACCAGCTATGCCTGGGACGCCACGATCACCGGCGTCGGCGGGCGGCAGGTGGGCGGCTTCGTGCGCACGACGGTGGACGGCAAGGCGCAGGCCAACACGATGGTCGACAAGCTCGACGTCTTCGGCCGCCTGAGCCAGCACACCGACCTGAGCGGGCGCAACTTCGTCTACGCCTACAACAACGCTGGCTGGCTCACCAGCCAGACCGGCACCAACAACGGCCAGAACCTCCAGTACCTGTACTACGCCAACGGCTACGCGAAACGCGTCACCGACGTGGCCAACAACCTCGTCAGCGAGTTCCAGTACGACCGCAACGGCAACCGCGTCTACGAACGCTACGCCAAGGCCGACGGCAGCGCGACCTACCAGCTCACCCGCCTGAGCTACGACGGCCTGAACCGCCTGGCGCGCGTGGACGACCCGCTGTACGACGTGCGCTACGAGTACGACGCCGTGGGCAACCGCCGCCGCGTCTACAGCAAGTACCAGAACCTCATCGACAACACGCCGAACATCCAGGACTACTGGTACAAGTACGACACGATGAACCGGTTCACGGTGACTCGCGGCGTGCTGAGCACCGGCGCGCCGGCGACCACCGAAGGCGGCGCGGGCACCGTGGTCGAAGGCGCGAGCGGCGCGGGCGTCTCGATCAGCTACAACGCGGCCAGCGAGCGCATCGGCGCCACCTACGCGTCCGACCGCCACAGCGAGCGCTACACGTACAACGGCGCGGGCTACCTCAAGCAGGTGGACACGCAGGCCAACGGCTCGCCGACCTGGATCGTGCTCAACCAGCGCGACTACGACGGCCCGGGCCGCGTCGTGCGCTCCAAGGACTTCGACCCCACCACCGGCGCGCTGAAGGACAAGGGCTACCGGCTCAAGACCTGGGACGCCGACAACAAGGCGCTCACCGACAAGGACGCGTCCACCGGCCGCGGCAGCACCTTCTCGTACTACGGCGACGGCACGCTGTTCCGCAACGACGACGACACCGCCGGCACCGCCAACCGAACCACCACCGAGTACAGCTACCAGTGGTGGGACGGCGCGGCGCAGAGCGAGATCAAGATCGTCTGGCAGTACGGCGCCGCGGCCAACCAGTTCGTCGACGGCTTCAGCAAGTTCGAGTACGACATCAACGGCCGCCTGTACCGGATGTTCAATCCGACCGCCGGCAAGCAGCAGATGTACCAGTACCTGAGCGACGCCAGCGGCCAGATCCTGGAGCGCAAGGAGTACGGCGGGCCGGGCTCGACGCTGCGCTACGACGTCGCCACCGGCACCGTGCTGCAGGCCGACAACCCGGTCTGGGTGCGCTACTACTACGCCGACGGTCACCGCATCGGCGAGGTCAACAACACCGGCGCGCCGCTGGAGCAGCAGGACTACGCGCAGGAGATGGCACGCGCCCCGGCCAAGGGCAACGACGCCAAGCACAAGCTCGACGGCCCGCAGATGTGGGCGGACTTCGACCAGAACTACCAGCCCATCAACTCGGGCTACCCGAGCGCGGCCGCGTCCTCGTACCTCGTGCGCAAGGGCGACACGCTGCGCAGCATCGCCCAGGCGGTGTGGGGCGACGCCAACCTCTGGTACCTGATCGCCGAGGCCAACGGCCTGGTGGGCAGCGAATCGCCCACCGAGGGCATGACGCTGTGGATCCCGAACAAGGTCGTCAACATCCACAACGACTCGGGCACCTACAAGGTCTACGACCCGGGCGAGGCCATCGGCAACACCTCGCCGCTGCTGCCCGACCCGCCGGCGCCTTCGCAGAAGAAGAAGTGCGGCGGCCTGGGCCTGCTGATCGCGGTGGTGGTGGCGGTGGTGGTGACGGTCATCACCGCGGGCGCCGCGGCGGTGGCGATGGGCGCCGCGACCGGCAGCCTGTGGGGTGCGGGAACCGCCGCGCTCGCCGGCTCGCTGACGGGCGGGGCACTCGGCGCGGCAACAGGGTTCGCGGCGGCCGCCATAGGCGGCGCAGTGGGCTCGATCGCCAGCCAGGGCGTGCTGATCGCCGCGGGCATGCAGGACAGCTTCAGCTGGAAGGGCGTGGCGCTGGGCGCCGTGGGTGCGGCGGTCGGGGCCGGCATCGGCGCGGCAGCGAGTACGCCCGGCAGCGCACTGAGCAGCCTGTCCGGCACGGGCCTGGGTGCCACGGTGGGCCGTGCGGTGCTCGGCAACGTGCTCACCCAAGGCATCGGGGTGGCCACGGGCCTGCAGAAGAAGTTCGACTGGCGCGGCGTGGCGGCCTCGGCCGTCGCCTCGGGCGTGGGCTGGGGCGTGGGCGAGTTGATCGGGCGGGCGCAGTACGGCGAGCGCTGGTCCAGCACGGATCCCAAGGTCCAGGCCGGCTTGGCTGCGGACGTGAAGACCGACTGGGGCAACACGCTGGTCCGGGCCGTCGGTAGCGGGATCGCAGCCGGCGCTGCGAGTTCGCTCGTGCGATCGGGCCGTGTCAACTGGGGCAATGTCGTTCAGGACGCCGTCGGCTCGGCGGTGGGCAACCTGATCACCGAGCAGCTGAAGTTCTCCGACGAGCGCGTGGCCGCGGAGCAGGAGCGCCAGCTTCAGGCGCGCGAGGACGCGCGCGACGCGGCGATGGCTTCGCTGCTGGGCCAGCGGCCCGGAGCCCGCGAAGTCGCGCAGTTGCTGGCGCGCTTCGAAGCGGCTTCGCGGCTGGGGGCCGGCGGCACCTCGCCCTCCAACGAGGTCTTCGACGACGGCGCGAGCCTGGCTCGCGCCCAGTGGGAAGACGCGATGGCCCAGGCATACGGCGCCGGGGTCGTGCGCAACGCGGTCTACCGCCCCGGCGAGGACGACGCGACGGCACAGCAGGTCGGCTGGTTCAAGGACCGGCTCGACGACGCCAAGGCCATGATCCGCAGCTTCGAGGAAGGCGTGCCGGATCTCCTGAACAAGATCGGGCCGCGCACAGCCAGTGGCACCGGCTTCGTCAACGGCCTGGTCAACAGCGTTGCGAACGGCGTCGAGGGCTTCGTGGAGCTGGTCGCCATGGCCGGGCCGGCGCTGGCGCAGGCCGCGGGCCTCAAGACCGAAGCCGGCGAGAAGGCCACCGAGTTCTTCGCCAGCATGGTCGACGGCCTGAAGGCGCTGGCCTCGGATCCGGTCGGCGTCATCGGCAAGGCCTACGGCGCAAAGCTGGAGGCCGCGCAGAAGCTGTACGACGAGGGCAAGTACTTCCAGGCCGCGTCGATCCACGGTGAGATCGTGGGCGACCTGCTCCAGGTCGCGGCCGGTGGCTACGGGCTCGCCAAGACCGGCGTCGGGCTGACGCAGACCGTCGCGCGTTCGCTGATGGGCGAACTCAAGGTCACCGCAGCCGTAGGCGCCACGGTCAACGCGGAGCTTGCTGCTGCGGGCCTCAAGAACGTCAGCGACGCGCAGCGCGCAATCCTCGTGGCGGCCGTGAGGGACTCAGGGCGCCTGTCGGAAGCCAAGGGAGTCGTATACGGCTTCCAGCGCATGCGCGAAGCCGGCTTCGAGTTGCGTCCCGAGATGCTGAAGTACGGGAGCAACAATGGCCTGGACATGATCTTCCAGAACACGAAGACGGGTGAGTTTGCGATACTGGAGGCGAAGCACGGAGAGGGGCTGGGATCACTCAAGACCTACAGCGGCCTGCGGCAAGGGTCCGAGGGATACAACCTCGATCGTCTGAGCAAGTACATCGACGCGGGCGGCGAGCATGTCGAGTTCGCCCGCCAGCTGCGTACCTCGCTCATTGACGGCAAGGTGGAGAGCTACGCGTCGTTCTACCGCGGTGACACCTTGGTCAAGTTCGACCTGTCTCACTACAAGACGACGGCCAACTTCGTGAAGAAACCTGAAACCTACTCGATCGTGCCCCATCGATGACGCCCTCAGACAAGCTGGCCAGCAGGACCCGGAACATCACCGAGGATGTCCTCTACGAGGCCGACTCGATCCCGAAGTCCTGCGGGCGGCTGCGGGCAGAAGGCAATGCCTCACGGGAAGTCGAGGCTTGGTTGCGCCTGGCTTTGCGAGGCACCGAATTGCTGGGGATTCGGTTGCGCTACGAAGGCCAGATCGATGCGGCACGGGATGCGCTGAAGCTGGCTCGATGGGCTACGCAGCAAGCGGTCGATGCGTTCGCTCACCATGCCGCTCGGGGCGTTCCCGCCGGGACGCGTATCGCGCGAGGCTCGCTGCCCAGCGGCTTCGTGATCGCCTGGCTCGCGCAAGATACCGATCTCGAGGCCGCGCTTTGCCGATTGAACCGGGAGCCGGTGGTCGTGGACACCCCAGGCGAAGGAGACTTCGGGCAGGCGCGCGACCTGTTCGGTCACATGTGCGCAGCGCTGGCCGAGAAGGATGTAGCGGGGCTGGAAAGGTGGCGCGGTCGCTTCGAGGAGGAGGTCGCCTTGGTCACCCCGCAGGATCCTTACTGGCGCGACTACTTCCGATATCCCGCTGCGATGTCGGCGATTGCGCAGGGTGACGTGGACGTTCTGGAATCTTCTCTGGACGAGCTCGACGGGCTCTTCGCGGCACGTAGCAAGGACAAGCGGACGTCGCAGCTTCCTCTGGCCGATGCCCCGCCGCCTCTGAACACCGTCATGATCGACTACCGGGCCACGGCCCTGGGCGTCCTGGCCATCTCGCGCGGTATGGCGACCACTTTCGACCGGCCGGCGATTCCGGCCGGCACGATCGCCGGCTGGAAGTCGCCAGCGCTCTGACCCGCCTTCGCACGGCCTTTGTACGCTGTCGCGAACTACCCGCCGTCCCGCCAACCTCTTCAGCGCTACGCAGCTGATCCCGTGCGGGCGGGCTGTTCAGGATGGCAGTGGCCATCGGCACCGAGCGCTGGGTGAACCAGAGGCCGGCGGTGTCCCCACGGCTGGATCTCGGTTCGATCCATGTAAATGACCCGATGGCCAAGCTTCTGAAGCCCACGCGCGCCAACCGCGCGGAGTGCGTTGCCGCGCTGTGGCAGCGACTGGGCGTGCCTGACGCCGTGGCCGCGTCGGGCAACAACGATCGCGCCTCGTTCGGGTCGTACGTTCAGCAGGGGCGCGTGCCGCAGGCGGGCTTCATGGCGGTGATGATGGCCAACACGCTGCTGCTGCAGGGCTTGCTGGCGCGCATGGAGGGCCGCAGCGGCGGTGATGCGTTCCTGCGCCAGGCGTTCGCCTACGTGTACGGGGGATCGTCGTTGATCATCGAGCACCGCCGGGCCGCCGGCTGGGGCGTCGACATCCGCGAGGACACGCTGCACGAACTCCTGGCCTGGCAAGCGCTGGCGGCCGGCGCCGGCGAGGGCTGGTTCGTCAGGGGCGTCGCACGCCACCTTCACCACCTGTTCTCCAGCGGCAACGTCGAGAAGACCGCCGGCTTCTTCGCGGCCGACCCGCCGGCGCGCCGGTTCTTCGGGCTGCTGCAGCAGGCCATCGTCGATGGCCGCTTGCCGAAGGACATCGACGCGAAGTCGCTCGGGCCCTTCGCGGCCATTCTCTCGACGGCTTCGGATCCGGCTGCCTTCCGCGAAGCCCTGGTCGACTACTGTGACTACCGCGTCGCCGAGTGCTTCGGCTACCACGGCATCGACGCCGACAAGCGTCGCAGGCCATCGGTCATCGAATCGTTCCTCGACCTGGGCCGCTGGGACCAGGCCTACCCGGTCGAGTTGCTGACGCTGCGCTTCGTTCTCGGCCTGGAGGGCAGCAGCCCGCCACCGATGGATGCCGAGCATCCGCTGCTGCACACGAAGCTGTTCCTGACGCCCTGGCCTGCGTTGACGCCGCTGCACGTCGACGACGTGACGCGAGACATGGTTGCGCTGGGCACGAGGACCTTCGGCGCCGCCTGGCCGCCCTTCAAGCCCGATTGAGGCGTCGGCGCGGCGCGCTCAGGAAACTGAAGAACCGCCGTCCTTGTTCGGCGCCTCGGCCGCCGCGGCGTTCCGGCCGCCCGCCATCCTCCCCACCGCCACGCCCAGCGCCACGCCGCCCGCCATCGGCTGCGCCATCGCCTTTTCGACGATCGCGCGTGCCGCGTCGGGTCGGCCGCCGGCTTCGAGCAGCATCGACTGCGCCAGCCGCGCCGACAGGCATTCGGCATCGAGCCTGAGCGCCGCCTGCATGCGGTGCCGGCCTTCCTCGGTGAGACCCTGCAGCACCGCCACGACGGCCAGGCTGCCCTGGGTCTCGGCGAAGCTGTGGTCCACGTCCTCGGCCTGAAGCAGCACCGCGCGCGCACCGTCGAGGTCGCGCGCGCCCAGGGACGCCCAGGCCAGCGCGATGCGCGAGCCCAGGTGGCGCGGCGCGAGTTCGACGGCGCGCTGCAGGCGCTCGCGCGCGGCGCCGAAGTCCTTGCCTGCCAGCGCCGCCAGCCCGGCACCGAGCCAGGCGCGTGAACTGCCCGGCCGCCGCGCCAAGGCTTCGTCGAAAGCGCGGCCGGCCGCCCCGAGGTCCTGCCTGGACAAGGCCACGTGGCCCAGGCTCGTGATCGCCTCGGCGCGGTCGCCGGCCTGCCGCGCCAGCGCTTCGGCCGCGTCGAAATCCTCCAGGTCGATGGCCAGCGTCGACAGGTGCGCGGCCAATTCCGGATCGGCCGCGCCTTCGGCCAGCCGGGCGCGGCCGAAGGCCATCGCCTCGTCGAAGCGCTCCAGGCCATGCAGCAGCCGCACGCGCAGTGCGGCGGCGCGCGGCAGCGCCGCGACCGTGGCCTCGTCCAGCAGCGGCTCGGCCTCGGCCGGACGCCCGGCCAGCATCAGTGCATACGCAAGGTTATGCCGCAGGCCCGGGTCGGCCTGGGCAGCGGGCGACGCGGCCGCCAGCGCCTGCCAGCGTTCGATCGCCTCGTCGAACTCGCCGGCATGCAGCAGGGCCAGCGCCTCGAGGTTGTTCACGCGCCCGGGGTCGGCGCCCGCCTCGGCGGCACGCTGGATCCAGCGGCGTGCCTGCTCGGCCGCACCGGCGGCCAGCGCCGTGCCCACGGCATCGTCGAGCAGGGCGGGATTGGCCGGATCCTGCGCGAGGAAGCGGTCCAGGCGTTCGAGTCTTTGCGAAGTGGCTTCGGCGCTCATTCGGGATTCTTTCCACTCGTTTTGGAAGGCAGCAGGCGTTCCAGCTGCGTGTCCAGCTGGCGCGCGCTCGCGTCGTCGCCGCAGAGGTCGTTGACGACGCCGCGCACCAGCCCGGCGAAGGCCGGGTCGAGTGTGACCTCGCGCCCGAACTCGTGCTGCAGCACCTGCTCGACGAACACGCGCCGGGCTCGCTGGCGCCAGTCGTCGGCATCGGGGTCGAGCGCGGCGATGGCCTGGGTCACCGCCGCCTTGAGGCTCCCGGCTCGGCCCGGCGTCGACGCGCCGGCCTTGCGCGCGGCCGGCGCCGGCTGCTGGCGCCGGCGATCGCCGCGCTGCGCCGCGATGCGCTGCGCCCGCAGCGCCGCGAGCGCCGCCCCGAGCTTGTCGACCGGATCGACCATGGCCGCGCGGCGCCCGGCTCAGTGCCGCGTGGTGCCGCCGTCGCCGCGGTAGGCCGACAGCAGCAGGTGGTCGGCCGCGCTGGCCGTCTCGGCCTCCGCGACGGGCTGCGCGCCGGCCGCCGCCAGCACCTCCTCGACGCGCTCCACGATGCGCTGCATGTCGCCGTTCAGCGCGGGGTTGACGGTGTTGGCGCGCTGGCCCTGGCGCAGCGCGGCCAGGCAGGGCGCGAACTCGTCGCGCGCCAGGTGCTCGAGGCCGGCACGGAACAGCTGCAGCGGATCGTCCTCGGGCCGGTCGTCCAGGCCGCGCCAGGCGGCCATCGCGTCGTCCACGCGCGCTTCGGTCAGCAGCAGCAGGCCCAGCTGCAGGTGCGCGGTGCCGAGTGCCGGGTCCAGCCGCACGGCCTCGCGGAAGTAGGCCTCGGCGGCGTCGTAGGCGCCCATCTGCGCATGCTCGGCGCCCAGCAGGTAGGCCGCGCGCGCATCGGGCCGCTGCGCGTGCAGTTCGCCCAGCAGCGTGATGGCGCCGGCCGAGTCGCCGCGCGCGCTGGCGTCCAGCGCGCGGCGCATCTGCTCGTCGTGGTCGATCGGGTTCATCGGGGCCTCCTGGCAAATTGGCTGGTGGATTCTGGGGTGGCTCAAAGCCGAAGGTCGCGCATGCCGTGCTCGGCGCACAGCGCCCGCAGGCGTTCGATCGCCTGCCGGTGCAGCTGCGACGCGCGGCCCTTGGTGACGCCGAAGTGTGTAGCGATGGTCTCGAGCGGCTCGCCGTTCAGGTAGTGCCCGCGCAACAGGCGGCCCTCGCGCTCGGGCAGCAGTTGAAGACATTCAATCACACGCTGCGACAACTGCTGCAATTCGAAGCGCTGGTAGCCGGCCTCGGGTGCGGCGGCTTCGCCACTGCTGTACATGCCGGAGTCCTGCAGCAGGTGCCCGATCGCCAGGCCCACGGTCTGCGCCACCAGCGCCTCGAACAGGTCGCCGGGCTCCTCGTCGCCGCCGGCTCGCAGCGACTCGGCGCGCTCCCGCGCCAGCCGCGCACGCAGCGCGATCTGTTCCTGCTGCTCGGTCAGCGAGCGCACGCCGTCGAGCACCGCGCCGCGCACGCGGGGCGCGGCATAGGCCTCGAAGGGCACGCCCAGCGAGGCGTCGAAGCGCTGCGCGGCCTCCACCAGGCCGAGCAGCGCGAACTGGTGGAAGTCCTCGAAAGCATGCGTGGCGACGTGCCGGTTCGCGAACAGCGCCGCAGCGATGCGCCGCGCCAGCGCCATGTGCGCCTGCACCAGCGCGTCGGCCGAGCCTTCGGGCTGCGGGGGCGGAGTGGCGTTCACGTGCGGCTGCCGTGCGCCGGAGAGCGGCACCTCGATGGACACTTAGTTAGAACGTTATGCGCACGCTACGGACAAACGGCGAAATGTCGTGGCGAGCCCTTGGGCTGTGAACCCCCTGGCCGGGGGAATGGTTTTCACCCATTCGTGAAGAGTTGCCGGATTCTTAGGATGAGTCATTAATTCGGTTGCCCATCGAGCAGCCAGAGAATCGCGCCGCTTCGGCGGCGGTGTAGGGGAGGAGAAACGTGAATGCCGACGGCGCTGTCGGCCTGCTCAGCCAATTGCTGTGGCAGGCCTTCCTGGTCAGCCTGCCGCTGCTGGCGGTCACGCTGCTGGTCGGCCTGGCGGTGAGCGTTCTGCAGGTGGTCACCCAGCTGCAGGACATGAGCCTGAGCTACGTGCCCAAGCTGCTCGCCGCGATGATCGTGCTCGTGCTGTTCGGCCCGTGGATGCTGGGCCGCATCTCCAGCTACGCCTCCTCGCTGCTGTCGACGATCCCGACGCTGGGCTGAGCAGAGCTGCCGATGGTCCCCTTCCTCGATCCCGGCTGGGCCGGGGCGGCGATCCGCGTTTCCGTGCGCTTGGCGCCGGTCTTCGCCTTCGCGCCGCCGTTCACGCTGCTGCGCATGCCGGCGCGCGTGCGCGTGCTGCTGGTGCTGGCGCTGTCGCTGGCCATCGCCGGCATGCAGCCGCCGGCACTGCCCGGGGACCCGGCCTTCATCGCCGCGCTCGGCACCGACCTGATGGCCGGCCTGGGCGCCACGCTCGCGCTGCAGCTGGCCTTCGCGGCGCTGGCCTTCGTCGGCCGGCTCATCGACGTGCAGGCCGGCCACGGCCTGGCGATGCTGATCGACCCGGCCACGCGCGCGCAGGCGCCGCTGATGGGCACGCTGTTCGCGCTGGCCGCCGGCGTGGCCTTCTTCGACCTCGGCGGGCACCACGCGGTGCTGCGCGTGCTGGCCGCGCCGCCCAGCGGCCTGTGGACCGATGGCGGCGTCGACGCGCTGCTGGCCTTCCTCGCGCAGGTCTTCGCCGATGCCTTCGCGGCCGGCGGCGCCGTGCTCGTGGTGCTGTTCGTGGCCGATCTGGCGATCGCCTTCGTCTCGCGCAGCCTGCCGCAGATGAACGTGCTGATGCTGGGCCTGCAGGTCAAGGCGCTGCTGATGCTGGTGGTCGCGGCCGCCGCGATGCTGGCCGCCGGTCCGGCGCTGGTGTCCGTCATTCGCCACGCGCTCGCACTTCTCGGAGCCTGAGATGCAAGGCAGCGAAGACGCCAGCGCGAAGTCCGAACAGGCCACGCCCTACAAGCTGGAGCAGGCCAAGCGCAAGGGCATGGTCGCGCGCAGCATGGAGCTGGGCGGCGTGGCCGTGGCGGCGGCCTCGCTCGCCTACCTCTGGGGCTACGGCGGCGACCTGGCCTCGGGCCTGGCGCTGCGCATGCGGCACGCGATCGAGGTCTCGGGCTCGATCGGCAGCACCGGCGCGGCGCTGCTGCCGTGGACCGGCCTCTTCTCGGTCGACCTGCTGTCGCTCGTGTGGCCCTGGCTGCTGATCGCCGCCGGTGCCGCGCTGCTGGCGGCCTTCGTGCAGACCGGGCCGGTGTTCGCGCCCGGCGCGCTGAAGCCCGACTTCTCGCGCCTGAACCCGGTGGCCGGGCTCAAGCGCCTGTTCACCGTGCAGACGCTGGTGGATGCCGCCAAGAGCTCGGTCAAGCTGATGGTCTACGGCGTGGTCACGGCCCTCGTCATCGGCGCGGCCGTGCACAGCCTGGCCGGCTCCAACGGCGGCGCGCGCGGCGTCGCGCTCGCCTTCGTCGAGGTGGCCGGGGCCTGGCTGCTGGCCTTCGTGGCCTGTGCAGCGCTGTTCGCGGCGGTGGACCTGCAGCTCGTGCGGCGCCGCTTCGCCAAGCGCATGCGCATGAGCCGGCGCGACCTGCGCGACGAGCAGCGCCACCGCGAGGGCGAACCGCGCATCAAGCAGCGCCGGCGCCAGATCGCGCGCGAGCTGCTGGAGCGCGCACGCAGCCTGCGCGAAGTGCGCAGCGCCGACCTGCTGGTGACCAACCCCACGCACTTCGCGGTCGCGCTGCGCTACGACCCGCGCACGATGGCCGCGCCGCTGGTGGTGGCACGCGGCGCCGGCGACTTCGCGCTGCGCATGCGCCGCGTGGCCTTCGTCTACGGCGTGCCCTGCTTCGAGGCCCCGCCGCTGGCGCGCGAGCTGTACCGCCGGCTGCGCGTGGACCAGCCGCTGCCCGAGCACCTGTACGGCCCGGTGGCCGAGCTGTACCTGCGCATGCGCCGTGCACGGGCCGCAGCGGCTTCGGCTGCGCCGGCCACCGCGAGCGCCTGAGAGCACGCAAGACCATGGCCGCCCTGCAACGCTTCCTCGCCCGCAACGCCGACCTGGCGATGGTCATCGGCGTCGCCGCGATCCTGCTGATCCTCTTTGCGCCCATTCCCGCGCCGCTGCTGGACCTGCTGCTGATTGTCAACTTCGCCTTCGCGCTGACGATCCTGCTGCTGACGCTCTACGTCGACAAGCCGGTCGCCTTCTCCACCTTCCCCTCGCTGCTGCTGGTGGCCACGCTGTTCCGGCTGTCGCTGAACATCGCCGCGACGCGGCTGATCCTGTCCTCGGCCGATGGCGGCGAGGTCATCGGCGCGATCGGCGAGTTCGTCGTGCAGGGCAACTTCGTCATCGGCCTGATCGTCTTCTTCATCCTGGTGGTGGTGCAGTACGTGGTCGTCACGAGCGGCGCGCAGCGCGTGTCGGAGGTGGCCGCGCGCTTCGTGCTGGACGCGATGCCCGGGCACCAGATGAGCATCGATGCCGACCTCAACATGGGCCTCATCGACCAGGAGGAGGCCAAGGCCCGGCGCGCCGCGCTCGAGAAGGAGGCCGCGTTCTACGGCTCGATGGACGGCGCGAGCAAGTTCGTCAAGGGCGACGCCATCGCCGGCATCGTGATCCTGCTGATCGACATCATCGGCGGCTGGATCATCGGCGTGGCGCAGATGAACATGCCGCTGGCACAGGCGGCGCAGAAGTTCACGCTGCTGACCATCGGCGACGGCATCGTCACGCAGGTGCCGGCGCTGGTGGTCTCGGTGGCCACCGGCATCATCGTCACGCGCTCCTCGGCCGACAGCCAGCTCAGCAGCGAGGTGCTGCGCCAGCTTGCCGCGTTCCCGAAGATCCACCTGCTGGTGCTGGGCGCGCTGATCGGCCTGCTCGCGCTGCCGGGCATGCCCAAGTGGCCGATCGCGGTGGTGCTGGCGGTGATGGCGCTGGCGCTGTGGGCCTCGCGCCGGCGCGCGCAGCAGGCGCTGGCCGAGGAAGGTGCGAGCGCCGCGGCGTCGGGCAGCGAGGCGGCCGCGCAGGCCGCGCCGGAGGCCATCGAGGCGGTGGAGGTGCTGCTCGGCCAGCAGCTGGCCGCGGCCTGGCTGCAGCCGCTGGACGCGCTGTCGGAGAAGGTCGACGCGTTCCGCGCCCAGTACCTCAGCGAGATGGGCGTGCGCATCCCGCCGCTGGCGCTGCGCGAGTCCAAGCGGCTGGCGCTGGCGCAGTACGAAATCCGTCTCTTCGGCAACCGCCACGGCCACGGCACGCTGCAGCCCGAGCGCCTGCTGGCCATCCGCGGCCAGGGCAGCGGTGCCGCGCTGCCGGGCACGCCGACGCAGGACCCGGCCTTCGGCCTGCCGGCCACGTGGATCGAGGAGTCGCAGGCCGATCTCGCGCGCGAGCGCCACTACACGCTGGTGGAGCCGTCCACGGTGCTGTGCACGCACCTGTTCGAGGTCGTGAAGGCCAACGTCGCGCAGCTCGTCACGCGCGCCGCCACCACCGCGCTGCTGGAAGCCGTGCGCGCGCGCCAGCCGGGGCTGGTGGAGGAACTCGTGCCCGCAACATTGGCCGTCAGCGACGTGCAGCGTGTGCTGCAGCACCTGGTGGGCGAAGGCGTGTCGATCCGCAACGCCGACCTCATCGTCGAGACGCTGGTGGAGCAGGCCCGCACGCAGAAGGACCCGCTGCTGCTGGCCGAGGTCGTGCGCCAGCGCCTGGGCTACGCCATCTGCCAGACGCTGCGCGGCGAGCAGGACAAGCTGGCCGTGCTCACGCTCGACCCCGGCCTGGAAGCCGCGATCACGCAGAACCTGGGCGAGGCGGCGCAGGGCCGGAGCAACGGCTTCGTCATCGAGCCGCGCCTGGCCGAGCCGCTGCTGATGCGGCTGATGAGCAGTGCCGAAGCCATGATGCGGCAGAACCTGATGCCGGTGCTGCTGTGCGGCCCGGACATCCGCCGCCACATCAAGAACTTCACCCGCCGCTCGGTGCCGCGCCTGGCGGTGCTCTCGGTGGCCGAGGTGCCCTACCAGATCGACCTGAAGTCGTTCTCGGTGATCTCGCTGGAGGCGCCGCAGGGCGCCGCGGCGGGCTGAACAACACGAGGAGGAGAAGCCGCATGTCGCGATTGCTCGAGACCGCCGGCGCCATCATCGGCAACGAGATGCGCCGCGTCGAATCGCTGGCGCAGAACATGGCCAACCTGGCCACGCCGGCCTACAAGCAGCAGATGCCCTTCCAGCAGGCGCTGGGCGCGGCCGAGCTGTCGGCCACGGCGGCCACCGCGATGGCGCTCGCGCCGCCGCTGCCCGGCACGCCGCGCGGCTGGTCCGACAACCGCGCCGGCGCGCTGATGACGGACGGCAACCCGCTGCACGTGGCGCTCACCGGCCCGGGCTGGTTCGAGGTGCTCACGCCCACCGGCGCGGCCTACACGCGGCAGGGTTCGTTCCGCGTCGATGCCGGCGGCCGGCTCGTCACCGCGCTCGGCCACGCCGTGCGCATCGAGGGCGGCGGCGAGATCGACCTGCGCGGCCGCAGCGTGAGCATCGCCGCCGACGGCTCGCTGCTCGAGGAAGGCCGCTCGATCGGCCGCCTGCGCGTGGTCGACCTGCCCGCCGGCGCTTCGCCGCTGCGCAGCGCCGACGGCCTGCTGCGCCTGGCCGGCGGCTCGCCCGTCGAGCGCGACGAGGTGACGCTGCAAGTGGGCGCGCTGGAGGCCTCGAACGTCTCGGCGGCCGACAACATGGTGCGGATGATGGAGTCGGTGCGCCGCGCCGAGATGGGCCAGCGCATCGCCCATGCCTACGACGACATGCTGGGCCGCGCGCTGCGGGCCGGCAACGAGTGAACCGGGAGGAACGACCGTGAACAACGCCTTCTACATCGGTGCCGCCTCGCTGCGCACCTTCCAGGTCGCCAACGAGGCCACCGCGGCCAACGTCGCCAACATCGGCACCGACCAGTACAAGCGCGTCAGCGTCAGCTTCGCCGAGATGGTGGGCGACGCGGCGGCCGGCACCGAGGCAGGCGCCGGCGCGGCCGCCGCGATGATGGGCGTGGCGGTGCGCGCGCAGGACCGCGTGTTCACCGCCGGCGAATTGCGCCAGACCGGCAACCCGCTGGACCTGGCCGTGATCGGCGAAGGCCTGCTCGAACTCGCCGGCCCCGGCGGCCAGTCGCTGTTCTGGCGCGGCGGCACCTTGCGCGTCAACGCCGACGGCTACCTCGCCGCGGCCAACGGGCTGCCGCTGCGCAGCCTGATCCACGTGCCGCAGGACGCGCGCGAGATGACGATCGGCGCCGACGGCCACGTGCGCGCCCGCCTCGACGGCCAGGCGCTGCCGGTGGACCTGGGCCAGATCGAACTGACGATGCCCACCGACACGCGCGCGCTGCGCAGCAGCGGCGACGGCCTGTTCCGCATCGCCGACGACGCCGAACTCGTGCGCGCACACCCCGGCGAGAACGGCCTGGGCACGCTGCAGCAGGCCTCGGTCGAGACCTCCAACGTCAAGCTCGGCGACGAGCTCGTGAACCTGATGCTTCAGCAGCGCGCCTTCGCCGCCAGCGCCCGCGTGGTGCAGGTGGGCGACGAGCTGATGGGCCTGGTGACGGGGCTGAAGCGGTGAGCGTTCGCGGCTCGATCGCGGCCATGCTGGCGGCGCTTGCGCCGCTCGCGGCGCAGGCCCTGCAGCCGGCCGAGCCGCGCTGCCAGCGCGTGCTGGCCGCGCTGCAGCCGGGGCAGGCGCTGACGGCGGCGGACCTCGAGCCCGCGCCCTGCGGCGCCGGCCCGGTGCCGGGCGCGCTGCGGCACGACGCGCGGCTGCACCTCACGCGCGCCCGCATCGCGCTCGCGCCGGGCGATCTCGTGCCGGAGGTGCCGCCCGCGGCGCTGGCGCGCTGGCGCGGCGGCGAGACGGTGCGCGTGGTGCGGCAGGCCGGCCCGGTGCAGGTGGAACGTGCCGCGCAGGTGGCGATGCCGGCGCCGCAGCGCGCCGCGCTGGTGCTGCGCACGGCCGATGGCGCGGTGCTCGCGGCACCGCAGGAACAGATCCGGGAGGTGCAGCGATGAGACCGTCGATGCTTCAGCGTCTTCCTCGCCTGGCGGCTGCGCTCGCGATGGCCTTGTCGGCCGCCGCCGCGCCCGCCGCCGACCTCTACAAGCCGGCCGAGCACCGCGCGCTGACGGCCGACCCGCGCGCCGCGCGCGTCGGCGACCTGCTGACCGTGCTGGTCTACGAGAACTCCAGCGCCAGCAGCAGCACCGACACCAGCTCCGACAAGAGCGCCGGCGTGCAGGCCGAGATCAGCAGCCACAACACCGGCCGCCGCCAGGGCGGGCAGCTCGCGCTGGGCGACGACTTCGCCGGCCGCGGCCGCGTGCAGCGCGCCGGCCGCCTGAACGCGCAGCTGAGCATGCGCGTGCTGGAGGTCGGCGGCAACGGCGACCTCGTCGTCGCCGGCCAGCAGATCATCGACATCAACGGCGAGCGCAACGAGATCCGCATCAGCGGCCGCGTGCGCCGCGCCGACATCGCCGAGAACAACACGGTGCTGTCCACGCGCATCGCCGACGCGCGCATCGACTACGTCGGCGAGGGCTACCTGAGCGACCGCGCGCGGCCGGGCCTCGTCACCAAGGTGCTGACATGGCTGGGGCTGTGGTGAGCCTGCGCCGCGGCCTGCGCGCCGCCTTCGCGCTGCTGCTGCTCGTGCCCGCGCTGGTCGCGACCGCGGCGCCGGCCGCCGAGGACGTGCGCCTGAAGGACCTGGGCCGCTTCCTCGGCTGGCGCGACAACCAGCTCGTGGGCTACGGCATCGTCACCGGCCTGGCCGGCACCGGCGACTCGCCGCGCAGCCGCGCCACGCGCCAGGCGCTGTCGAACCTGCTGGCGCAATTCGACCTCGTCGTGAGCCAGGACCAGCTCGCCAACCGCAACGTCGCCGCGGTGATGATCACCGCCACGCTGCCGCCCAGCGCCAGCGTGGGCGACCACCTCGACGTGAACGTCTCGTCGATCGGCGACGCGCGCAGCCTGGCCGGCGGCACGCTGCTGATGGCGCCGTTGCAGGGCCCGGACCGCCAGGTCTATGCGCTCGCGCAGGGCCCGGTCTCGGTGGGCGGCTACCGCTTCGACGCCAACGGCAACCTGGCGCAGAAGAACACGCCCACCGCCGGCCTGGTGCCGGCCGGCGCCACGGTGGAAGCCGCGGTCGCGGCGCAGGTGCAGGACGCGCAAGGCGGCCTGAACTTCGTGCTGAAGGATGCCGACCCCGTCACCGCCGAGCGCGTGGCCGCGCGCATCAACGGCACGCCGGGGCTGGGCAGCGCCGTCGCGCGCGACGCGGCGGTGGTGCACATCGAGCCACCCGATGCGAAGCAGGCGATGAACCCGCTGATCGCACGGCTGGAGCAGTTGCGCATCGCGCCCGACCGGCGCGCACGCGTGGTCGTCAACGAGCGCACCGGCACCGTGGTGGCCGGCGGCGACGTGCGCATCTCGGCGGTGTCGATCGCGCACGGCGACCTGCGCGTCTCGGTGGCCACCGAGTACACCGCCTCGCAGCCGGCGCTCATCGGCCAGGCCGGCGGCAGCGGCGTGCGCAGCATCGAGCTGGCCAACAGCAAGCTCACCGTCGACGAGGGCCAGCGCCAGATCGCCGCCAGCTTCGGCGACGGCACCGTGGCCGATCTCGTGCTGGCGCTGCACCGTCTCAAGGTGGGCACGCGCGACATCATCGCCATCCTGCAATCGATCAAGAGCGCCGGCGCGCTGTACGCCGACCTGATCGTTCAATGAAGACGGAGGAGACCCGCCATGTCCCATGAGATCGAGCGCGCCGTGCTGCTGCGCGCGCTGGACGGGCTGCACCTGCGGCAGCTCGCGCTGTCGCAGAACGTGGCCGCGTCGGGCACCGCCGACGGCTCGACGCTGCGCGTCGACTTCGAGCAGGCGCTGGCCGCCGCCGCGCGCAGCGGCGATGCACGCCGCGTCGCCACCAGCCCCATCCGGCTGCAGCGCGACGCGGCCACCGCCGGCGAGCCGCCGCGGCTGGACCTGCAGGTCGCGCAGGCACAGGAGAACGCCGCGCGCTACGGCGCGCTGCTGGGCATCGTCGACCGCCAGCTGCAGCTGGAACACATGGCGCTGAACGACGGGAGGGGCCGATGAACCGCCTGTTCGAGATCAGCCGCAGCGGCATGGACGTCGAGTGGCGCCGCGTCGAGGTGGTGGCGCAGAACATCGCCAACCTGGGCACCTCGGCGCCCGACGACGCCGGCGTCTACCGCCCGCTGCAGCTCGTGGCCACGCCGCGCGGCGCCTCCGGCTTCAGCGCGGCACTCGCACAGCGCGGCGCCTCGGCGCTGCAGGGCGTGCAGGTGCTGGGTGTGCAGCCGCAGGCGCTGGCGCCGCGGCTCGTGCACGAGCCCGGCCACCCGCATGCGGATGCCGCCGGCATGGTGCGCTACCCGGCCGTCGACCAGGTCAGCGAGGTCACCACGATGATGAAGGCAGTGCGCACCTACGAGGCCAACGTCGCGATGCTCAACGCCGGCCGCAGCATGTTCATCAAGGCCCTCGAGATCGGGAATCGCGCATGAACGAGTTCAGCCTCGCCTCGCTGTCGTCGCTTTCGGCCCTGGCCGCGACCGGCACCGCATCGACCTCGGCCACGACCGGCGCCTATGGCAGCTCGGCCGCCTGGCCCAGCCTCGCGCCCGCCACCTCCGGCGCCGACTTCTCCGACTGGCTGGCCGACGGCCTGCAGGCCGTGAGCGCACGCATGGGCTCGGCGCAGACGATGGCCACGCAGTTCGCGCTCGGCGCCGACCTGCCGCCGCACCAGGTGGTGCTCGCGCTGGAGGACGCCCGGCTGTCGTTCCAGTTCGCCCTGCAGATCCGCAACCGCCTGCTCGAGGGCTACCAGGATCTGATGCGCATGCAGCTGTAGGACCGGGAACTTCACGATGTCTGCCCTTGCCCTCCGCCCCGGCCTCTCGATGCCGGCCTCTCCGCGCGGCCAGCTGCTGCTGGCCGTCGGCGTGATGCTCGTGCTCACGCTCGGCGGCCTGGCGCTGTGGTGGGCGCTGCGCCCCGAGTACCAGGTGCTGTTCAGCGAGCTGCGCCCGGCCGACGCCGCCACCTTCGCCGCCGAGCTGGACCGCCGCAAGGTCCGTTACCGCATCGCCGATGACGAGCGCACGCTGCTGGTGGCCGGCGAGGACGTGCGTGCGCTGCGCCTGAAGCTGATGTCGCAGGACCTGCCGCTGCGCGGCGGCGTCGGCTTCGAGCTGTTCAACAACTCCAGCTTCGGCCTGACCGAGTTCGCGCAGAAGGTGAACTACCAGCGGGCGCTGCAGGGCGAGCTGGCGCGCACGATCACGAGCCTGGCGGAGATCGAGTCGGCGCGCGTGCACCTGTCGATGCCCGAGTCCACGCTGTTCCGCCGCGCCGGCAACCGGCCCAAGGCCTCCGTCGCGCTGGCGATGCGCGGCGGCGCCGAGCTGGACCCGGCCACCGTGCGCGGCATCCAGCGCCTGGTGGCCGCGGCCGTGCCCGAGCTGGAGGTGGCCGACGTGACCGTGCTCGACGCGCGCGGCGCCGCGCTCGGCCGCGCCGGTGCCGGCGGCCTCGTCAGCGACCCCAAGCTCGAGGCCAAGATCGAGGTCGAGCAGTACTACGCGCGCAAGGTGCAGGACGTGGTCGAGACGCTGCTGGGGCCGCGCAGCGCCTCGGTCGCGGTGGATGCGCAGATCAACCACGACCAGGTGCGCGTGACGCAGGAAACCTCGTCGGCCCGTGGCGCGCGGCGCGCGGCACCGGCCGCCTCCGAGCCGGGCGAGCTGGGCGGCCTGCCGGCTTCTGTCGGGCCCGAGGCCAGCTCGCGGCGCGTCGAGCAGGTCGTCGGCGAGACCGGCGGGCTGAAGCGCCTGGCCGTGGGGCTGCAGCTGAACGTGGCGCTGGAGCCGGCGCAGGTCGAGCGGCTGAAGACGCACGTGGCGGCCGCGGCAGGCCTGGTGCCGTCGCGCGGCGACGTGATCAGCGTGTTCGTGCGCGATGCCGGCTTCGCCGCGCCGCCGGTGGCCTCGGCCGTACCGGCGCCGCAGGCCGCGCCGATGGAGAAGTCGCCCGCACCGCTGGCGCAGCCCACCGCCGCGCCGCGTGCCACGGGCACGGCCGGCTGGGTGCCGTGGCTGCTCGCCGCCGGCGTGCTGGCGGCCGCCGCCTCGCTGCTGCTGGTTCGCCGGCTGCAGCCCCGGCGCGCTGCCACGGCGGCGCTCAGCGCCGAGCAGCAGCAGCAACTCGCCCAGCGCCTGAAGCTGCTGCTGGCGCGCCACAACGCACAGGTGCCGCATGGCGTCGACCCCCTCTGAGCGCGCGCTGCGCGCCGCGGTGGCGCAACTCGCGGCGCTGAGCGACGACGAGGTCCGCGGCGTGCTGTCGCACCTCGACGAGGCCGAGGTCCTGGCCGTCACCGACCTGCTCGCGCAGGCCAGCGCGCCGCTGGCGCTGCCTTCGGCCACGGGCACTGCTGCGGCGCCCGGCTGGGCGCTGCAGCGGCTGGGGCTGCCCAGCTTCGAGCGCTCCTCAGAGCCCGCGTCGCTGCCGGTGCGCACGCCGCGCGTCACGCCACACGCGCTGGCCGCGCTGCAGGACCTCGTGCTGGAGCTGCCCCAGCCCTCGCCTTCGAGCACGGCTGCGGCACCGGCGCCGTCGGGCGGCGGCGGCTGGCGCCGGCTGTGGCGCGCAGGCGCGGCCTGAACACGCGCAGGAGCATGAGGCGATGAGCGTGATCAAGCTCGAACAGGTGCGCTTCACCGGCCAGCCGCGCAGCCCTGGGCCGGCGGAGGCGCCGGCCGGTGCGGCGGTGCCGGGCATCGTGAAGGATGCGGGCAAGAGCCCGGGCGAGGCCGCGGTCGCAGCCGGCGATCCGGCCGCGAGGATCGCCGAGCTGACTTCCGAAGTGAACGCATTGCGCGCCGAGCTGCAGGCGCGGCGCACCGGCGCCGAGCAGCAGCAGCGCAGCGCCGCCGAGGCGCTGGAGCGCGAGCGTGCACGGCTGCAGGCGGAGGCCGCCGCGGCCGTGAAGCAGGCCCGGGCCGAAGGCCATGCCGCCGGCATCGCGGAAGGCCGCGAGCAAGTGGCTCGCGACGAGACGCGCCAGCTCGAGGCGCTGCGCACGGCCGCCGCCCGCGCAGCGGATGGTGCGGCGGCCTCGGCCGCCCAGATCGAGTCGCTCGCGTTGGGCATCGCGCGCCTGGCCTTGCGCGCCGTGCTGGACGACGAGGCCTGGCGCGCCGAGGCGCTGGCCGCCGCCGTGCGCCACCACGTGCAGCGCCTGGCGCCGGCCGGCGGCGCCGCGCTGCGCGTGTTGCTGCCCGCAGCCGACGTGGCGCTGTGCGAGGCGCTGCGCACCGGCCTGCCGCAGGCCGAGGTCTCGATCGACCCGGCGCTGGCGGCCGGCGCCTGTCTGGTCGAGCTGCAGGGCCGCAGCGCCGATCTCGGCTGGGCGCACCAGCTCGCGCGCCTGGACGAACTGCTGGCCGCGATGGCAAGCCATGGCTGAAGCCGCCGCCCCGGTGCTCGAACGCGTGCGCACGGCGCTGGCCGGCGCGGCGCTGTCGCGCGCCGCGGGGCGCGTCACCAACGTGATGCCCACGCACCTGGAGGCCGACGGCCCGCTGCTGCCGCTGGGCGCGCTGTGCGAGATCGACGCCGGCGGCATACGGCTCGATGCCGAGGTCGTGCGCGTGCGCAGCGGCTGCGTCACGCTGATGCCGATGGGCGTGCCGCACGGCATCACGCCCGGGGCGCTGGTGCGCGCCGGCGAAGGCCGCGCCGAACTGGGCGTGGGCGAGGCGCTGATGGGCCGCGCCGTCGACGGCCGCGGCCTGCCGGTGGACGGTGCGGGCCCCGTGCGCTGCGCGCACCGCTGGCCGCTGCAGGGCGATGCGGGGCCGATCCTGTCGCGCCTCACGCCGCACCGGCCGCTGCAGACCGGCATCCGCGCCATCGACACGCTGCTCACGCTGGGCGTGGGCCAGCGCGTGGGCATCTTCGCCGGCAGCGGCGTGGGCAAGACCACGCTGCTGGGCGAGCTGCTCACGCACGCGCAGGCCGACGCCGCGGTGCTGTGCCTGGTGGGCGAACGCGGGCGCGAGGCGCAGTCGATCTGGCAGGAGCGCCTGGACGACGGCACGCGCGCGCGCAGTGTGATGGTCGTGTCCACTTCCGACCACAGCGCGGTGCTGCGCGTGCGCGCCGTCGCGCTGGCGCTGGCGCAGGCCGAGTGGCTGCGCGCGCAGGGCCGCCACGTGCTGTTCGTGCTGGACTCCGCCACGCGCTACGCGATGGCGCTGCGCGAGATCGGCCTGGCCGCCGGCGAGCCGGCCACGGTGCGCGCCTACACGCCCAGCGTGTTCGCGGCGCTGCCGCGGCTGGTGGAGCGCTGCGGCCTGCGCAGCGAAGGCGGCGCCATCACCGCGCTGATGACGGTGCTGACCGAATCCGACGACGCCGACGACCCGCTGGCCGAGATGCTCAAGGCCGTGCTCGACGGCCACCTCGTGCTGTCGCGCGCGCTGGCCGAGCGTGGCCACTTCCCGGCGCTGCACGTGCCGCGCTCGATCAGCCGCGTGTTCCGCGACATCACCGAGCCGGCGCAGCAGGCGCTGGCCACCGATGCGGTGGCGATGCTGGCGCAGCTGGAATCCTCGCGCACGCTGATCGACGCCGGCTTCTACGCGCCCGGCGCCAACCCGGCGCTGGACCGCGCGCTGAAGCTGCAGGGCGCGCTGCAGGCCTTCCTGTGCCAGGCCGTGGGCAGTGCCGAGCCGCGCGAGGCGGCGCTGGACCGCCTGCGCCAGCTGCTGGAGGCGCGATGACGATGAAGGGTGCCGATCCCACCGTGCTGGCCGCGCTGTCGCAGCTGCAGCAGCTGCGTGCGCTGCGCGAACGCGAAAAGGCGGTGCTGGCCACGCGCTCGGCACTGACCGCGCGCCGCCTGGCCGAGCAGGCGCAGGCGCTGCTGGCCAACCGGCAGGCGCTGTGGCAGCGGCGCTTCGCGATCGGGGCCGGCGTGGCCGACGTGGGCAACGCGCGCTCGGCCATCGAGCAGGCGCGTGGCGTGGCCGCCGAGGCGGTGGCCCGCATGGGCGAGGCGCAGCAGCACGAGCGCCGTGCGCGCGAGGCCTACGCCGCGGCCGAGGCCGCCGCACGCACGCTGCAGCAGGTGCACGACGACGCCGCGCGCCACCAGCGCCGCCGGCGCCAGGAAGTGGCGCTGAACGAGGCCGAGGATCGGCAACTGGCAAGGAGCACCCGATGAACGTCCGCGTCGACGGCCTGCTGCCGCCGAAGGCCACCGAGACCGCGACGGCCCGCCGCCCACGCGACGGCGATGCCTTCGAGCGCACGCTGGATGCGCTGGAAGGCCGCTGGTATGCCTGCGAGGCCACGGTGGGTGCGGAGCGTGGCGCCGCGCCGCCCGCGGGCGCGGCCGGGTCGCCGCTGGTCGCCAGCGCGGCCGAGCCCGCCGCCGCGCAGGCCGCGGCACCCGTGGCCAGCACGCCGCGCGCGACGCCGGCGCAGCAGCCGAAGGCGGCCGGCGCTGCGGCGCCTGGCGCGCCGCCCGCCGCGCGTCTTGCCGTCGGCCCGTCGCCCGCGGTGCAAGCCGCCTTCGACGATGCACTCGCTTCGGGCGCCATGCCGACGGCGACCGCAGCAAGTCGTGCGGCGCTTCCCAGCAGCTTGCGCGTCGGGACTCGTGGCGAGGCCGAAGCCACGCATGCGCCCGCCGTCGTCACGCAATCCACGACGCTGGTCGCGCCCTCGATTCCGCCGCGCGGCGCCGCCAACGGCATTGGCGGCGAGGAACCCGCAGCCGTCGCCGAAGCCGCACACCGCGCGCGCCCGAGCGTCCCCGTGCCCGACGCCTCGCGCGCCGCGCCCGCTGCGCTCGTCATGACCGTGATGCAGGCCCACGACGGCCGCCGAACGCTGGCTGTGCGCTGCCCGCCGGTGCTGCGCGCCACCGCACTGGCGCTGGCCCGCCAATGGCTCGGCGAGCAGGACGCCTTGCGTCCGGCCGCCCTCATCGTCAACGGCGAGACCGTCTCGCCGCTCAGTGGAAGGAACTGACATGGCCCTCGGAGCCGTCACCGGCGTCACCTCGCAAGTCAACGCCCAGGCGCTGGGGCTGGACCTGCCCAGCTTCCTGCGCATCGTGCTCACGCAGCTGAGCTACCAGGACCCGCTCAAGCCGATGGACAACTTCGAGTTCGTCTCGCAGCTGGCGCAGTTCACGGCGCTGGAGCAGTCGCGCCAGCAGGCCGACAAGCTCGACCAGCTGCTGAGCGTGCAGGCGGCGACGCAGTCGCTGTCGGTGCTGGGGCGCAAGGTGGACCTGTCCACCAGCTCGGGCGCGGTCACCGGCACGGTGCAGAGCGTCTCGTACACGAACACCTCGCCCGAGCTGACCGTGCTGACCGACGACGGCCGCACGCTGGCCAACATCCCGATCAACCAGGTCGTCCAGATCCGCTGAAGGAGTACATCGCATGCTGGGTTCCATCTTCGTCGGCCTGAGCGGCCTGGAGTCGTACTCGCGCGGCCTGCGCACCATCAGCAACAACGTCGCCAACCTCAACACGGCGGGCTTCAAGTCCAGCTCGGCCGTGTTCTACAACCTGGCCGGCGGCGACACGCTGGGCGGCAACACCGGCTGGGGCGTGGGCTTCCGCGATGCCTCGGCCACCTTCCGCCAGGGCGAGGTGCGGCAGACCGGCGGCGCGCTGGACGTGGCCATCCAGGGCGAGGGCGAACTGGTGCTGCTCGCCAACGACGGCAGCGGCCGCGTGATGTACACGCGCACCGGCCAGTTCAAGGTCGGCGACGACGGCTGGCTGCAGGACGACGCCGGCCGCCGCCTGGGCGTGCTCAAAGGCGGCACGCTGCAGGCGCTGCAGATCGACGCCAAGCGCACCAACCCGCCGGTGGCCAGCACGAGCGTGAAGTTCAGCGACAACCTCTCGGCCGGCGCCAGCGAGCACACGATCAACAACCTCGACGTCTTCGACGCCACCGGCACCAAGACGACGCTGACGCTGCGCTTCACCTCCGACTTCGTCAACACCGCTGGCCGCTGGGCCGTGGTGGTGGAAGACGCCAAGGGCAACAAGCTCAAGGAGGACGAGCTGATCTTCGAGGGCAACTCGCCCAAGCCCGGCAAGGACCGCATCAGCGTGGACGTGACCAACGCCGCCGGCGTGACGCAGACCGTCGAGCTGGACTTCTCGCAGGGCGTCACCGGCTTCTCGGCCGGCACCTTCTCCAGCCTGCGCGTGGCCAGCCAGGACGGCCGCGCCGCCGGCAACCTCTCGGCCGTCAGCATCACCGATGCGGGCGCGATCAAGGTCGACTACGACAACGGCCAGAACGAGACCCTGGGCTCGATCGCGCTGGCGCTGTTCCGCGATCCGCAGGACCTGAAGGACGCCGGCGGCGGCCTGCTGGAGAACCGCGGCACGCGCGAGCCGGCGCTGGTGGTCAGCGGCCAGGGCGGCGGCGGCAAGGTCGTGCCCAAGGCGGTGGAGTCGTCGAACGTCGACCTGTCGCAGGAGTTCGGCCAGCTGATCCTCGTGCAGCGCGGCTTCCAGGCCTCGTCGCAGATCATCAGCGCGTCCAACGAGATGATCCAGCAGCTGTTCGACATGCGGGGCTCGCGTTGATGGCGAACCCGCAACCCCAGCCCTGGCGCCCGCTGGGCGACGCCGACGAGCGCATCGCGCGCGAGCGGCTGCAGCCGCCGCTGGCGGAGTTCAGCGCGCGCTGGTTCGCCGCCGGCGCGCTGGTGGTGAAGGCCACCACGGCGGTGCGGCCCGGCGCGCCGCTGCCCGCCGCCTTGCACCCGGCCGGCGCGCTGGCGCTGGAAGGCGACGACGCGGTGTTCGGCGAACTCGCCTGCCGCGCGCTGGACCTGGGCGCGGCCGAGCGGGTGCGCCTGTCCGAGCCGCGCTCGGCCGCGCTGCTGCGCGCCATGGCCACGCGGCTGCGCGAGGAGCTGGCCGCGACGCTGGGGGCCTCGGTGGCTGCCCCGGCATCGGCCGGCCAGCTACCGCCGCTGGGCCACGGCGCGGTGCGCGTGGCGCTGGACTTCGAGCAGGCCGCCGGCGCCGCGGTATGGGTGCCGCTGGCGGTGCTGATGGGCTGGCGCCCGCTGGCACCCGTGCGGCCGGCCGCCGGCAGCACCGCGCCCGAGCGCCGCGAGCTGGCGCTGGCCACGACGCCGGTGCGCGTGGAGGCGGTTCTGGGCCATGCGCGGCTGGCCGCGACCAGCCTCATGGAGCTGGCCGTGGGCGATGTGCTGGTGCTCGACCAGGCGCTGGCCGACCCCTGCCAGCTGCGCGAGGCCGCGGGCCGGCGCGCGCTGTCCAACGCCCGCCTGCGCCGCAGCGCCGGGCAGTACGCGGTCGAGATGCGACCTTTGTGAACAAGCGAGAACCATCGATGAAGATCGAATCGAGACTGGACCCGCAGCCGGTGGACCTGCTAGAACTGCCCGAAGCCGGCACGCCCGACGCCGCCGCGCCGGCGGTGCTGCGCGACGCGCGCGTGCTGCACGACGTGCCGGTGACGCTGGAGATCGTGCTGGGCGAGGCCGTGACCGACGTGCGCACGCTGTTCGAGAGCAAGGTCGGCAGCCTGCTGACGCTGCAGCGCGCGCTGGCAGAGCCGGTGGAGGTGCGGCTGAACCGCCGTGTCGTCGCACGCGGCGAGCTGGTGGCCGTGGGCGACCGCTACGGCGTGCGCATCACCGAAGTCGCCGAGCCGCGATGAAGGCCGCCGAGCGCGGCGCGCGCCCATGGGGCGGCGCCGCGGCCGGGCGGGTGGCGACCGCGGCGCTGGCCGTGCTCGCCGGCGCGCCGGCCGTGTTCGCGCAGTCCTTGACCGGCAACCCGCAGCCGCCCGAGTTCAGCCCCTGGCGCATCGTGCTGGCCACGCTGCTGATCGCGGCGCTGGCCGTGGCCGTGCTGCTGCTGCGCCGCGGCGGTGGCCGCTGGAACGCGGCCCTGCTCGGCCGCACACGCGGCGCCGATGCCGCGCTGCAGGTGCTGGCGCGCGCCGGCCTGGACGCGCGCAGCTCGGTCGCGCTGGTGGAAGCCGGTGGCCGGCGCTGGCTGCTGGGCGTCGGGCCGCAGGGGCCCACGCTGCTGGCCGAGCTGGGCCCGCCGCCGGCCGGCGGCGAGGTGCGGGAGAGCGGCGCTTGAGGATCTCGTTCCACCGTGCCTGGGCGCTGCTTGGCGGGCTGATGCTGGCCTGGCTGCTCGCGGCCTGGCCTGCGCCGGCTGCCGCGCAGGCCGCTGCTCCCGCGGCATCGGCCGCGCGCGCCGCGGCGCGGGCCGCGAACCCGTCCGCCACATCGGCCGACGAAGCCGCGCTGCTCGCGCTGTCCGCCGCCGGCACGCGCCCGGCGCTGGAAGGCGCGGTGCGCTCGGCGCTGCTGCTCACGCTGCTGAGCATGCTGCCGGCCGCGGTGGTGGCGATGACGGCCTTCCTGCGCATCGTGCTCGTGCTGGCGATGGTGCGCCACGCCTTCGGCATGCCCGAGACGCCGCCGAACGTGGTGCTGATCGGCCTGGCGCTCTTCCTCACCGCGTTCACGATGCTGCCCACGCTGGAGGCACTGAACCAGGAGGCGCTGGCGCCCTTCCTGGCCGACCGCATCGGCCTGCGCGAGGCGCTGGAGCGCGGCGCCGCGCCGCTGCGCGAGTTCATGCTGCGGCAGACGCGCGAGGACGACCTGCGGCTGATGTACGAGCTGTCCAAGCGCCCGCTGCCCGGCGTGCCCGCCGAAGTGAGCCTGGTGCAGCTGACGCCCGCGTTCATGCTCAACGAGCTGCGCGTGGCCTTCCAGATCAGCTTCGTCGTGATGCTGCCCTTCCTGCTGATCGACCTGGTCGTGTCCAGCGCGATGCTCGCCCTGGGCATGCTGATGGTGCCGCCGGCGACGATCACGCTGCCGCTGAAGGTGCTGCTGTTCGTGCTGATCGACGGCTGGGCGCTCGTGGTGCGCGGCGTCGTCGGCAGCTTCCACTGACCCGGCAGGAGGAGGACCCGCATGCCCATCGAGGTGTTCGTCGACGAGGTGCCCCGCGAGCAGACCGTCTGGGAGGCGCTGATGGCGCTGCCCGAGATGCGCGAGGCGATGAAGGACGTGTTCCCGCGCAAGCCGCGCGAAGGCCTGCTGTGGGCGCTGCCGGTGCCGCTGGACGTGCCGCGGCTGCAGGCCAGCTACGTCGACTGCCTGGCCGAGGTCGGCCGGCCGCGCGGCTTCGCCAACCGCGAGGGTGTCGAGGGGCCCTACCGCTCGATCTCGCTGGCCTACAACCCCGACCACCAGGACAAGCTGGACCCGCTGTTCTCCACGCTGGGCACGCCGCAGAACAGCGTGCGCGAGTTCTACGCCCTCTTCAGGCCCGAGGAGCAGCCGCAGCGCAAGAACGGCTACTGGGACACGATGGGCTTCCGCGCCGTGCACCCCACGATCCATCGCCACTTCGGCTGGTTCATCGACCAGTTCGCGCGCACGCTGGTGCGCTCGCGCATCGCGACCATCGTGCACACCGAGTACGAGGGCATCTCCGACCCGGAGTTCAACTGGCACATCGACGAGTCGCCCTTCTGCAACCTGCGCATGAACATCCCGCTGTTCACGGCGCCGCAGTACCTGATGGAGATCGACTCCGAGCACGTGCCCAAGGGCTTCAAGAGCAACCTGCCGGCCGGCCGCAACCTGCGCTGGCGCGGCCACCTGCCGGTGGGCGGCTGCTACTCCTGGAACACCGAGCTGCCGCACCGCGTGTTCGCCGACGGCCAGCCCGCGCTGGACCGCGTGCACATCGTGCTGGGCTTCTCGCCCTGGTTCGACTGGGACGAATCGCGGCGCTGCTGGCGCGCCAACGCGCACTTCGGCCGCGTGCACCCCTTCGACCTGCTGGACCGCATCATCGGCCCCGCGGCCCTGCACGCATGAACGCGCGCACCGAGACCCGGCTGGGGCTCGTCGCGCGCGCCACGCGCGCCGATGCCGCCGACGTGGTCGCGCTGCGCCTGGCCTGCTACCGCGCCGCGCGCGAGTTCGAGCTGCTGCAGCCGCAGTGCCTGGAATGGACCGCGGTCGACGAGGCCTCGGTCGTCTATCGCGCCCTGGGCGAAGGCGGCCGGCTGCTGGCCACGGTGCGCAGCGGCTGGGTCGCCAGCGCCGAGGCGCTGGCCGAGCGCATGGGCTGCGACTGCACGCTGCCGCCGGCGTGTTTTCCCACGCTGCTGCTGGGCCGCGGCGCCACCGCGCCCGATGCCGCGCGCCAGGGCCTGCACTCGCTGCTGCGCTGGCATTTCCTGCAGGCCGCCTCGGCGCTGGGTGCACGCTCGGTGACCGGCTCCGTCTACGAGCATGCGCCGCGCGTGCGCACGATGGGCGAGCTGGGCTACCGCTTCGAGCGGCCGCAGCAGGTCTGGGACCCGGAGGTGCGGCCCATCCAGGCCATGCTCGTGGCCTGGATGCCCGCGAGCGACTTCGAGGCCGCCCGCCACCGCCTGGCCGAGGTGCTCGGCCCCGCGCTGGACGCCTATCCGATCGACTTCGACGCGGCGGCTGCCCACGGCCCCGCGCCTGCACAACGATGAGCATCCGCTACAAGACCAACCTGCTGCAGCACTCGCTGTCCATCCGCGCCTGGCTGGCCGAACACGGCGGCCAGGCGCGCATGGAACTCGCCGACCTGCACCTGCACCTGGCGCGCGGCGAACAGCAGCTCGAGCTGCTGCCGCAGTACGTGGGCTCGCGCGAAGGCAAGCTCTTCTACTCGCGCGACATCACGCCCTACACCTCCGGCTTCGTCGGCTGGCTGCCCTACGCCTTCAAGACCTGGCCCGGCGCGGGCCAGAAGCTGTTCTTCAAGGAAGGCATGGAGCGCGCCGGCATCCGCACGCCGCCCTACTGGCACGACGTTCAGCAGGCCGACAGCCCCTTCATCTTCAAGATGTCGTTCTCCAGCTTCGGCTACGGCATCCGCGGCCCCTACCTGCCGGCGCACGTGCGGCTGATGAAGCTGCAGATGAAGCAAGGCGAGTACGCCGAGCGCTTCATGTTCGGCCGCATCGGCCGCGCCTGGTACTGGAACGGCGAGCTCACGGTGGTGGAGCTGTTCGACATGCCCACTGTCGTGGGCGACGGCCAGTGCAACTTCGAGACGCTGCTGAAGCGGCGCATCGGCGAGATGTCGGAGCCGCCGACGCAGTCGGCGCAGGTGGCGCGGCTGCAGGGCTTCGAGCCGGGCGACGTGATCGCGCGCGGGCACCGCGTGGTGGCCGACTACCGCTACGTCTCGCCGCTGAACCCCACCGTCTACGAGAACTCCAACCGCCGCCCCGAGCTGGCGGGCACGACGATCGAGCAGCAGCTGCGCGAGGCCGGGCACGCGGCCTACGCGCTGATCCCGCCGGAGACGCAGCCCTCCACGATGTTCGTGCTCGACGCCATCGTCGACGCCGAAGACCGGGTGTGGTTCCTCGAGATGAACTCCAACTCGCAGGTCCATCCCGACATCTACCCCTACATGCTCGGCAGCCTGTTCGGCGTGCCGGCAGCCGCCTGACCATGGCCCGCGACATGAAGCGCGTGGAGCGCGTGGGCCGGGCGGTGCGCGAGGCGGCCCGCCAGCTCGGGCCGGTGGGCGTGGTGCCGCGGGTGCAGTCGCTGGACGCAGCCGCATTCCGGGCGCTGGCGCGCGGCGGCTGCCCCTTCATCGTCACCGACCTCGTCGCGCGCTGGCCGATCTCGCGCCTGGACCGCACGGCGCTGCGCGAGCGCTTCGGCGAGCTTCAGGTCGTGGCGCGGCGCGGCGACTACGTCAGGCACGCGTTCTCGAGCCGGCGCCAGGACGTGCCGATGACGCTGCGCGCCTTCGTCGACCTGCCGCCGCACCGCGCCGAGGACCCGGGCGACCTGCCGGCCTACGTCGGCAACCAGCGCTTGGAGCCGCTCAACGCGCTGTGCGAGTGGCCCGGCTACTTCACGCAGTGGGACCCGCCGCGCACCTGGTTCGGACCCGCCGGCACGGTGACGCCGCTGCACTGCGACTACCTGGAGAACCTGTTCGCGCAGATCGACGGCCGCAAGCGCTTCGTGCTGGTGCCGCCGCACGAGCACGCGCTGATCGGCGCGCGTGCCGTCGACCCGGTGCTGTGGGCCACCGGCTACAACCCGGAGGCACCCGACGTCGAGCGCTTCCCGCGGGCCGCGCAGGCGCATGCCTGCACCTGTGAGCTGGGGCCGGGCGAATTGCTGTACCTGCCGGCCGGCTGGTTCCACCATGTGCGGGCGCTGACGGACTCGCTGTCGATCAACCGCTGGGCCGACGACTGGCCGCTCAACTGCCCGCCCGACGAGGCGCCGGCCCCCTGAGCCAGGCCTCCAGCACCGCCTGCGCCAGGTTGCGCCCCGTGCGCGCCCGCGCGCCGGCATAGGCGCTGGTCACGCGCGGGTTGATCTCCACCAGCACCGGGCCGCGCGCCGGGTGTTGCACGAAGTCGATGCCGGCGAAGCCGGCCAGGCCCGGCAGTGCCGAGGCGACGGCCTGCGCCAGGCGATCGGCGGCGGCCGCCAGCGCGGGCTCGACCACGGCCAGCGGCTCGACGCCTTGCTCGACGAGCCAGCCGCGGTCGCCGATGTCGATCGACTGCCGGTTGATCGACAGCAGCTCGGCCTGCCCACCTGCGCACAGCAGCGACAGGCTCATCGCCTCGCCGTCGACCCAGGGCTCCAGCACCGCATCGGCACCGGCCTCGCGGCGCGCCGCGAGATCGGCCTCGGCCGCCGCGCGCGAGCCGTGCCGGCGGGCGTCGGCGGCACCGACGCCGTCGTCGGGCTTGACCACCCAGGCGCCGACGCCGGCGTCGTTCTCGAATGCACGGGGTGTCAGCACACTTCTTTCGTGCAGCAGCGCCGTCGTGCCCGACTTGCTCGCCGCGATGCGCAGCGTGCCGGTGTCGCAGCCGATCCAGCGCCCGGCCGGCACGGCCTCGCTCAACTGCGCCAGCAGGTCGCCGGTCTCGGGCGCGACGATCCACACCGCATCGTGTTCACGCGCCGCGCGGGCAACGAAGTCCAGCGGCGAAGCGCCCGCCTCGCCCGGCGCCGGGCAGGTGATCTCCGGCGCACGGCCGTCGAAGCGGCACCCGCGCAGGTCGGCCAGCACCGCGTCGCGCATCGCCAGGCCCTGCGCGAGCAAGGCGGGATCGACCGGCCCGGGCGCCAGCCCGCTCAGGTACTCGGCGAAGAAGATCGACAACGCCATCAGATCTCGATCAGCCCCCAGCGCAGCGCCACCAGCGTCAGCTCCGACTGGTTGCCCGCGCCGAGCTTCTGCTTGACGTGGTACAGGTGCGTGCCCACGGTGCTGGGGCTCAGCTTCAGGTCTTCGGCGATCTGCGCCACGCTGCGGCCGTGCGCGAGCTGGATGAAGACGGCGAACTCGCGCTCGCTCAGCGTGTCCGCCGGGCTCGCCTCGCCCTTGACCTGCGCCAGCGCCAGCGCACGCGCCGTCGCTGCGTCCACGTAGGTCTCGCCGCGCGCCACCGCGGCCACGGCCGCGAAGAGCGCCTCTGGTGCCGCTCGTTTCGTCAGGTAGCCCAGGGCGCCGGCGCGCAGCACGCGCTGCGGGTGCGCCGTGTCCTCGTGCGCCGAGAGCACCAGGATGCGCGCCTGCGGCTGCTGCGCCAGGATACGCCGCACCGCCTCCAGCCCGCCCATGCCGGGCATCGACAGATCCATCACCACCACGTCGGGCCGCTGGCGCGCGAACTCGGCGCAGGCCTGCTCGCCGCTGTCGGCCTCGGCCACCACCTCCACCGGCACCGCCGCGGCGCCCGGGCCCGGGCTGGCCAGCAGCATGCGGAAACCCATGCGCACCAGCGCGTGGTCATCGACCAGCATCACGCGGATCACGCCGACCCCTCCGTTGCCGCGCGCAGCGGCACGCTCACTTCCAGGCAGGCGCCGCCCGGCTCGGCGGGCCGCAGCGCGACCGTGCCGCCGAGCGCCATGACGCGCTCGTCGAGCCAGCGCAGGCCATGGTGCGCGGTGCCGGGCTCGGGCGGCTGCGGGCCGCGGCCGTCGTCGAGCAGCCGCAGCACCACGTGCCCCGGCCCGGCCACCACCGACAGCGCCAGGTGCCGTGCCTGCCCGTGGCGCAGCGCGTTGGTCACGCCCTCCTGCGCGGCGCGGAAGAGCGCCAGCGAGGCCTCGGGCGCCAGCACCGCGTCGCCCAGCTCGACGCGGCTCTCGAAGGCCACGCCGGGATGCGCGCGCCGCGTGCGCTCGGCGAGGTCGGCCAGCGCCTCGGCCAGGCCCAGGGTGTCCAGCACCAGCGGCGTCAGGCGCGGGATGATGCCGTGCATCGCGTCGTACAGGCGCGAGGCCTCGTCGGCGATCAGGCGCGCGGCCTGCGTGCTGGTCTCGTCGCCGCCCCGCTGCACGATCGCCAGCGCCAGGCTGCGCATCGCCGTCACCGACTGGCCGAACTCGTCGTGCAGCTCGCGCGCGATCATGCGCCGCTCGTCCTCCACGTGGCGCTCGATCCAGCGCGTGAGCTCGCGGCTGTCGTTCAGCTGGGTCTCGGCGCGCACCGCGCGGCGCTCGGTCTCGATGTGCGCGCGCAGCTGCCCCACCATGCGGTTGAACGCGGCGCCGATGGCAGCGGCCTCGCGCCCCGGCAGCGGCGGCAGCGCGGCATCGAAGCGGCCCTGCTGCAACTCGCCCAGCGCCTGCACGATGCGGGGAAAAGGCCGCACCGCGCGCCGCACGGCCCAGAAGGTCGCGGTGTTGACCAGCAGCAGCATCGCCAGCGCCACGCCGCCCTGCTCGGCCATGTCGTCCCAGGCGTCGAGGATCGCACGCGAGGCGTTCGCACGCACGACGATGCGGCCGTCGGGGAAGGTGATCGACTGCTCGCCGAGCCGAGGCGCCAGCAGCGCGTCGAACCAGTCGGGTGCGTCGCGCCCCGCCTTGTAGGGTGAAGGCGGCGAGTGGTACAGCTGGGCGCCCTTGGCGTCGAACAGCACGATGTCGTTGGCGCGCACGCGGCCCAGGCCCTGCAGGTAGGCGCGCATCGCGTCGCTGCCCTGCGCCGCGTAGCCCCAGGCGGCGCGGTTGAGCAGCTGCGCGGCCACGCGGTTGGCCGCCACCACCTCCTCGTGCACCGACTCGCGCATGCCCTTGAGCTGCACCGCCAGCACCACGCCGGCGAACAGCAGCGTGAGCGCCCCCACGATGAGGTTGATCTGCAGGCGCAGCGGCCAGCCGGTGGCGTCGGAAGACATGGCGCCATCGTATCGGCGCGCGGCGGCCTGGCCAGCGCCCGGCCCGGCGGCAGACCCGGGGTGCGATTCATGGATTTCTGGAGTCCCGATTCATGACGCGGGGGCTGTGCATGCGGCGGGCGCGGACCCAGCATCCGCCCCGGGCTCGAACAAGCCCTCGCGCGCCGCCGGGCGGCTGCCCGCGACCCCTTCGTCGACAGGAGATTGACCATGCAATGGCAGACCCCCAGCGCCACCGAACTGCGCTTCGGCTTCGAGATCACGCTGTACGTCACCGCACGCTGAAAGCGCCGGCCGCGCGGGCCCGCGACGAGCGGCCCGCGCGCCTTGCGGAGACCTCATGCGCATCACCGTCCTGGGTTCGGCCGCCGGCGGCGGCTTCCCGCAGTGGAACTGCAACTGCCGCAACTGCGCCGGCCAGCGCGCCGGCACGCTGCGCGCGAAGCCGCGCACCCAGTCCTCGATCTTCGTGCAGGGCGAGCGCGCGGTGGACGGCGCGCTGCTCAACGCCAGCCCCGACATCGGCCAGCAACTGCGTGAATGCGCCGCGATGCTGCAGCCCGGCCGCGCGCCGCGCGACAGCGCCATCGGCGCCGTGCTGCTGGTCGACGGCCAGGTCGACCACGCGAGCGGCCTGCTGATGCTGCGCGAACGCGGCACGCCGCTGCCGCTGTGGTGCACCGAGCCGGTCTTCGAAGACCTCACGCAGGGCCTGCCCGTGCTGCGGGTGCTGGGCCACTACGGCGGCGTGGCGCGCAGCCGCATCGAGCCCGACGGCCGGCGCTTCGAGTGCCCGGGCGCACCGGGCCTGTGGTTCCGCGCCTACGCGCTCGACGGCAAGGCCGCGCCCTACTCGCCGCACCGCGAGGCACCGGTGGCCGGCGACAACATCGGCCTCGTGATCGGCTGCGCCGCGAGCGGCCGCAGCGCCTTCTACGCGCCGGGCCTGGCGGCCGTGACGCCGGCCCTGCTCGACGTGATGGGCGGCACCGACGCCGTGCTGGTGGACGGCACCTTCTGGACCGACGAGGAGATGATCACGCTCGGCCTGTCGACGAAGACCGCGCGCGACATCGGCCACCTGCCGCAGAGCGGCCCGGGCGGCATGCTGGACGTGCTCGCGCAGCTGCCGGCCTCGGTGCGGCGCCTGCTCATCCACGTCAACAACACCAACCCGATCCTCGACGAGGACTCGCCCGAACGCGCACGGCTGCGCACGCTGGGCGTCGACGTCGCCGAGGACGGCATGACCCTTGAGCTGCACTGACATGACCGCGACCGCCTGGACACGCGACGAATTCGAGGCCCGGCTGCGCGAGCGCGGCGCGGCGTACCACATCCACCACCCGTTCAACCTCATGCTCAACGGCGGCCGCGCGAGCCGCGAGCAGGTGCGCGGCTGGGTCGCCAACCGCTTCTGCTACCAGGTGGCGATTCCGGTGAAGGACGCGGCGATCCTCGCGAACTGCCCGGACCGGGACGTGCGCCGCGGCTGGGTGCAGCGCATCCTCGACCACGACGGCTTCGAACTCGGCGGGCTGCGCGACGAAGGCGGCATCGAGGCCTGGCTGCGCCTGGCCGAGGCCGTGGGCCTGGCGCGCGAGGAGGTGCTGGACCAGCGCCACGTGATCCCGGCGCTGCGCTTCGCGGTCGATGCCTACGTCAACTTCGCGCGCCGCGCGCCCTGGCAGGAAGCGGTGTGCTCCTCGCTCACCGAACTCTTCGCGCCCGAGATCCACAAGCAGCGCCTGGCCGGCTGGCCGCAGCACTACCCGTGGATCGACCCCGCGGGCCTGGCCTACTTCCGCAACCGCGTGAGCCAGGCGCGGCGCGACGTGGAGCAGGGCCTGGCGATCACGCTGGCGCACTTCGACACCCGCGCGCTGCAGCAGCGCGCACTCGACGTGCTGCAGTTCAAGCTCGACATCCTGTGGGCGATGAACGACGCGATGGCGCTGAAGTACGGGGTCACGGCTTGAACGAGGCACCGACACCCGACTGCCGCCCCCGGCTCGCGCCCGGCTTCCGGCTGCAGTGGGAGCCCGCGCAGGGCTGCGAGGTGCTGCTCTTCCCCGAGGGCATGGTGAAGCTCAACGGCAGCGCGGGCGAGATCGTGCGCCGCTGCGACGGGCAGCGCACGCTGGCGGAGATCGTCGCCGAGCTGGAATCGAGCTTCGGCGCCACCGGCCTGGCCGCCGATGTGAGTGGCTTCGTCGCGCTCGCCGCCAGCCGCCAATGGCTGCGCTGGACATGAGCGGCACGCCGGCCGCGATCGGCCCGCCGCTGTGGCTGCTGGCCGAGCTGACCTACCGCTGCCCGCTGCACTGCGTGTTCTGCTACAACCCGCTGGACTACGCGGCCGAAGGGCCCGAGCTTTCCACCGCCGACTGGCTGCGCGTGCTGCGCGAAGGCCGCGAGATGGGTGCCGTGCAGTGCGGCTTCTCCGGCGGCGAGCCGCTGCTGCGCGATGACCTGGAGCTGCTGGTGGCCGAGGCGCACCGCCTGGGCTACTACACCAACCTGCTCACATCCGGCGTGGGGCTGAGCGAAGCGCGCGCGGCGGCGCTGAAGGCCGCGGGCCTGGACCATGTGCAGCTCAGTTTCCAGGACAGCACGCGCGAGATGAACGACTTCCTCTCGCACACGAAGACCTTCGAGCTCAAGCAGCGCGTGGCCGCGACCATCAAGGCCCAGGGCTGGCCGATGGTGATGAACGTGGTGCTGCACCGCATGAACATCGACCATGTCGACCGCATCATCGGCATGGCCGCCGAGCTCGGCGCCGAGTACCTGGAGCTGGCCAATACGCAGTACTACGCCTGGGCCTTCGAGAACCGCGCCTACCTGCTGCCCACGCGCGAGCAGCTGCGCCGCGCCGAGGCGGTGACGGACGCGTGGCGCACGAAGCTGGACGGACGGATGCGCCTGTTCTTCGTCGCGCCCGACTGGCACGAGGGCCGCGCCAAGAAGTGCGTCAACGGCTGGGGCAGCGTCTTCCTCACCGTCACGCCGCAGGGCCTGGCGCTGCCCTGCCACACGGCCAAGATGCTGCCCGGGCTCGCGTTCCCGAACGTGCGCGAGAACTCGCTGCGCTCGATCTGGTTCGACAGCGAGGGCTTCAACCGCTACCGCGGCACCGGCTGGATGAAGGAGCCCTGCGCGAGCTGCGAACACAAGGAGGAAGACCTCGGCGGCTGCCGCTGCCAGGCCTTCCTGCTGGCGCAGGACCCGGCGGCAGCCGACCCCGCCTGCGTGAAGAGCCCGCGGCATGGCCTGGTGCAGGCCGCGGTGGCGCGGGCCGAGTCGGGCGCGCCCGCCGAACAGCCGATCCTGTTCCGCGACGCCGCGGCATCGCGGCGACTGGCCGGCGCCTCGGCGCCCTAGGAAGCCGCGCGGCAAGCAGGCAACCCTCCTGCCCCCGCGAACGCGGGGGCAGCGGCCTGAGCCCTCGCGCGCGCCGGGGCCTGCGTATGCCGACGACAGCTGCCGCCAGGGTCCGCCGCGGCAGCACGTCGCCAGCCCATTGCCCGAGGGAGCCGCCATGAGTCACGTCCGCACCGCCCTGATCGCCGCCGTCTGTGCGGCCGCCGGGCCCGCCATCGCCAGCACCACCGTGCTGTACACGCAGGACTTCGAGAACCCGGCGGGCTTCGTCAACGACGGCGGTGACGTCAACATCCACCGCACCGTCAACCAGCTCTACGGCAACCAGCCCTCGGGCTTCCAGTTCTTCCAGAACTTCACCACCGAGACCCTGCTGGTGGGCGGCACGCAGGCCTGGGGCCACGGCTTCCAGGATCCCCAGGGCCGCGCCGGGCGCTACGTGCTGGGCATGCTGTCCGACGTCAACGACGACCTGCTCGGCCTGAGCTTCAACGTGGGCTCGCACCAGTTCCTGAACTTCGAGCTGGACATCTCGTCGATCGACCTGGACCGCTGGGGCGGCGCCTTCGTCGCCACCGGCGCGGTACCGGCCTTCCGGCTCTCGCTGTACGACAACCCCTCGGGTGCGATCGGCCTGGGCAGCGGCGGGCTGCTGGACTTCGTCGACGTCGTCGGCACGGCCAGCCCGAACGACTACACCTTCGACTGGACGCACCACGTCGCCGCGCTCGACGCCAGCGGCAACACCAACGGCAACGTCACGCTGCGCATCGACCTGCTGCGCGGTGGCTACGCGGCGATGGACAACTTCCGCATCGCGTCCAGCGACATCGCCGGCGACACCGGCGGCGTGCCCGAGCCCGGCAGCGCGGCGCTCGCGCTGGCGGCGCTGGGCGGCCTGGCCGCTACGCGGCGCCGCCGCCGCTGACCGGCGGCGTCGCGGCGGCCTTGGCCGCCATCGCGTCGCGCAGCTTCTTCAGCCGCTCCCGCGGGTCGTCCTTCACCTGGGCCTCGTGCAGCTTCATCTCGGCGATGAAGCGGCTCGGAATGGCCTGCACCGTGTCGCGGCCCTTCTTGCGCCGGCGCAGCGTGCTGACCGCCAGCGTCTGCCGCGCGCGCGTGATGCCCACGTACATCAGCCGGCGCTCTTCCTCCAGGCGTTCGGGCGTCATGGCCTGTTCGCCTTCGCTGCCCGACTTGAACGGCAGCAGCCCTTCGTTCACGCCGGCCAGCACCACGTGCGGCCACTCCAGGCCCTTGGCAGCGTGCAGCGTCGAGAGCGTCACCACGTCCTGCTCCTCGTCGCGCTCGGCCAGGCTGATGATCACCGCGATCGTCTGCGCCACCTGCAGCACGGTCTGCGTCTCGGCGCCGGCCTCGTCGTCGCCACTGCCGCCGCCGCAGCGGCGCGCGATCCAGTCGACGAAATCGATGACGTTGCTCCAGCGCGCGGCGGCGAGCTTCTCGCTGTCCTCGCCGTCCAGCAGGTGCTGCTCGTAGCCGATGTCCTTCAGCCAGCCCATCAGCAGCGCACGCGCGTCGTCGGCGCCCTCGGTGCGGCCGGCGCGTTCGGCCAGGTCGTTCACCGCGCGGCCGAACTCGTGCAGCGCGTCGATGGCCTTGCCCTTCAGCACGCTGGGCAGGCTCGGCGCGAACAGCGCCTCGAAGAGGCTCGTCTTCCACTTGCCCGAGAACTCGCCCAGCGTGGCCAGCGTCTGGTGGCCGATGCCGCGCTTGGGCGTGGTGGCCGCGCGCAGGAAGGCCGGGTCGTCGTCGCTGTTGACCAGCAGGCGCAGCCAGGCGCAGAGGTCCTTGATCTCGGCGCGGTCGAACCAGCTCTGGCCGCCGGAGACCTTGTACGGGATCTGCGCCGCGCGCAGCTTCTGCTCGAAGGCGCGCGCCTGGTGGTTGGCGCGGTAGAGCACGGCGAAGTCGGCGAAGCGGTTGCGGCCATCGGCCGAGCGCAGCGCCTGGATGCGCGAGACCGCGCGCTCGGCCTCGTGCTCCTCGCCGTCGCATTCGAGCACGCGCACCGGCTCGCCGTCGCCGTACTCGCTCCACAGCTTCTTCTCGAAGAGCTTGGGGTTATTCGAGATGACGGCGTTGGCCGCGCGCAGGATGTGGCCGGTGCTGCGGTAATTCTGCTCCAGCGGGATGACGGTGAGCTGCGGGAAGTCCTGCGGCAGGCGCTTCAGGTTCTCGATCGTCGCGCCGCGCCAGCCGTAGATGCTCTGGTCGTCGTCGCCCACCGCGGTGAAGCGCGCACGCTCGCCGACCAGCGCCTTCATCAGCTCGTACTGCACGGCGTTGGTGTCCTGGTACTCGTCCACCAGCACATGCTCGAACTGCTGCCGCCATTTGGCGCGCGCTTCCTCGTCGCGCGCCAGCAGCGCGAGGGGCAGGCCGATCAGGTCGTCGAAGTCCACGGCCTGGAACGCGAGCAGGCGCTCCTGGTACAGGCGCATCACGCGCGCGGCCACCTGCTCGTCGGCGTTCGCCGCCGCGCCTTCGGCGGCGGACGGGTCCAGGCCCTGGTTCTTCCACAGGCTGATGGCCCATTGCCAGCGCCGGGCCAGTGCCGCGTCGGTGGTGCCGCCGGCGTCACGCAGGATGCCGGCCACGTCGTCGGCATCGAGGATGCTGAACGTGGGCTTCAGGCCGATGCGCGTGCCGTCGGCGCGCAGCATGCGCACCCCTAACGAGTGAAAGGTGCTGATTGCCAGCTGCTTCGAGGCCCGGGGCCCCACCAGCGCCTTGGCCCGCTCGCGCATCTCGGCCGCGGCCTTGTTCGTGAAGGTGATGGCGGCGATGCGCTGCGGCTCCACGCCTTCCTGCAGCAGCCGGGCGATCTTGTGCACGATCACCCGCGTCTTGCCGGAGCCGGCGCCGGCCAGCACCAGGCAGGGCCCGCCGAGGTGGTGGACCGCCCGCATCTGGGCGGTGTTCAGCGAGGCGGGGGCGTTCATCGGGGCGGCGGATCATAGCCGCGCCGCCGCGAGCTTCAGGCGTTCAGGAATCCCAGGTTGCGAACGGAGGCGTCGAAGTTCGCGAGGTTCGGGAAGATGTCCAGGATCTGCGTGTCGCTCAGGCCGAACCAGCGGCCCAGCGTGGCGCCCAGCTGGTCGACCGAGAGCGCCGGCAGCATCGCGCCGTTGCCGAGCTGGTCGGCGCTGCTGTCGAAGTTGTTGTTGTTCGCATTCTTCGGCCCCAGCACCGGATGGCGGCCGTAGAGATCGCCGCCCTTGACCGCGCCGCCCATCACGAAGTGGTGGCTGCCCCAGCCGTGGTCGGTGCCGTCGCCGTTGCTGGTGAAGGTGCGGCCGAAGTCGCTCGCGGTGAACAGCGTGACGTTCGATCGCGCGCTCAGCGCGCCCAGCGTGGTGTCGAAGTAGCGCATGCCGTGCGCCAGCTGCGCCATCAGGTTGGCCTGGTTGCGGTTCTGGAAGTCGTGCGTGTCGAAGCCGCCGAGGCTGACGAAGAACACCTGCCGCTTCGCGCCGGTGGCGCCGGAGATGCCGGCGTCGATCAGCCGGGCCACCACCTGCAGTTGCTGCGCGAGGCCGTTGGTGGCGGTGGCGCCGGTCAGCGGGTTCGTGTACTGCAGCGCCGCCGTGCCGCCGAAGGCCGCATCGGTGGCGGGCCGCAGCGCGCTGCGCAGCAGGGCCTCGGCGTCGATCGAGCGCTGCGCGACCGCGGCCAGGTCCGTCTGCAGCACATGCGTGCCGCGCGCCTGGCCGGACATGCGCAGCAGTGCGTCGGCCACCGTGGTGGAGCCGTAGACCTGGCCCGAGCCGTTGGCGCCCATGCGGATCGCACCGCCGGTGCTCACCTGGTACTGGCGCACGTCGCGCCCGCTGAGCCACACGGTGCCGCCGCTGGCGGAGATCGCGGTGAACACCGCGCGCTGGTTCATCGAGGCCAGCGCGTCGCCCATGCGGCCGCCCCAGCCGGTGGTGGCGCCTTCGGGCGCCAGCGCCTGCCAGGTGCTCTGCTGGTCGTTGTGCGAGAACAGGCGCGCCGGCTTCGGGTGCGAGGCCTGGCCGTACTGCGCCTTCGTCGTCGGGCGGATCAGCGGGCCGATGTTGGGCAGGATGGCCAGCCGCTTGTCGGTGTCGAACATCGTCTGCAGCGTGCCCAGCAGCGGGTGCAGCGCGAAGGTCCGGCCTGTGTTCAGGCCGTTGGCGTTGGCCGGCGCGATGGGCAGCACGCCGCCCAGCCGCGCGGGCGAGCCGGCCGCCGCGTTGGGCACCGGCGCGGTGCCCGGCGCGAGCAGCGCGATCGGGTCCGGCGCCTGGTTGCGCGTGGCGGTGTAGGCGTTCCAGCTGGCGGTGTCGGTGGCCAGCACCATGTTGTAGGCGTCGTTGCCGCCGAACAGGAACAGGCACACGAGCGCGCGGTAGTCGGTGGCCGCCTGCGCGGAAGCACTGCCGGCGGCCATCAGGTTGAGCGCCAGCGGCGCGCCTGCGCCGGTCAGCAGCGAGAGCGCACCGGTCTGCTGCAGGAACAGGCGCCGGCTCGGGGCGAGGTGTCGTCGCGTCATTTCTGCACCTGGAATTCGGGGGAGGCCAGCACGAGCAGGACCGCGGCGTTGACGCGGTTGCGCTTGGCGGTGTCGATCTGCGCCTGGTTGCTGCCGGTGCCGTTGAGCGCGGGGATCGTGATCGAGCCCACCGCGGTGGCGATGTCGGCCTGCGCGGCCGAGCCGAGGTTGCCGTAGGTCAGCCGCGAGGCGACCCGCGCGACGAGCGCCGCCGGGTCGGCGACGAGCGCCAGCTCGGCCGTGAAGTCGGGCTGGATGTCGCGCCGGTTCACGGTCTGCCCGTTCACCACCACCGAGCCGGTCTGCCCGGTGCCCGAGCCGATGTTGTCGCGCATGTAGTTGACGAAGCCGGCGGCGGTGGTCTCGCTGGCGATCTGCAGTTCGGGCGCGACGAGGTTGCGCCCGGCCGACGCGGTGCCCGGCGCCACGTAGCCTGGCCGGTAGAAGTTGAACACCGAGCCCGAGCGCAGCGGCGTCTGGCCGAGCGCAGTGCCCGGGTTGTCGGTGTTGCCCAGGCGCCAGTAGCCGGAGTCGCTCTTGTGCGGGAAGGCGCGCAGGAAGGCCGACAGGCGCAGCACCGGCTCGCGCAGCTTGCCGGAGGTGTCGGAGACGGTGCGCGCCTCGGGGTTCATCAGCACCGCCTTGACCACGGCCTTGAGGTCGCCGCGCACGCCGCTGCCGTTGTCGGCGAAGGCGCGCGAGACCGCCGTCACGTAGGCCGGGCTCGGGTTGCTGGTGACGAGCCGCTGGATCAGCTGCCGGCCGATGAAGGGGCCGACGTTGGCATGCGCGGCGATCGCGTCCAGCGCCGCCTTCAGGCTCGCGTCGGGCGAGGCCTGGGTCTGCGCGGCGATCGTCGTGCCCAGGAAGGTCTTGACCTCGGTGCTGTGGTACTGCGGGTAGCCGAGCATCGGCTTCCAGCCGCGGTCGGGGTCGGACACGCCGTTGGCGCTGCCGTTGAAGAAGCAGTTGTTGTCGGGCCAGTCCGGGCAGCTCCACGAGAAGCCGGTGAAGACCCTGGCGAGGCCCGAGATGTCGGCCGGGCCGTAGGTCTCGATCGCCGCGCCGCCGGTGCCGGCCTTGGCGCTGCCGTCCTCGTTCAGCTCCACCAGGCCGATGGAAAACAGCTGCATCACCTCGCGCGCGTAGTTCTCGTCGGGCACGCGGCCGGTGGCGGCGTTGGCCTTCTGGTTGCGCAGGTGCGAGAGGTAGTAGCCCATCATCGGATGGCGCGAGACCGATTCGAGCAGCTCGCGGTAGGTGCCGTTACCCTTGTCGCCGAGCATGTCCAGCCAGGCGGCGACCGAGCGCGTGTCGTTGGCGACGTTGCTGTCGACCATCGAGATCACGAAGATCTGCGAGAGCGCATAGGCGGTGCGCTGGCGCAGCTGGTTGTCGCCGGTGACGGCCTGCTTCCAGAAGCTCTCGAAGACCTGGTCCTGGCCGGCGGAGCTGCTGGCGGCCTTCAGCTCCACGTCGCGCGCCTCCCAGTGCGCGCGGTGCGAGGCGGCGGGCTTGGCGAACTGCTCGTCGATCCAGGGCGCATAACCGATCGCCATCAGGCGGTCGATGTCGGCATCGGTGGGGCCGAAGGTGGCCTGGGTGAGGAAGCGGGCGGCCTCGTCGCGCGTGGCGGGCTTCTCGATCACCGGCGGCGGGGGCGGCGGAGGAGGCGTCGGCGTGGTGTCGCCACCACCGCTGCCGCCACCGCCGCCGCCACAGGCGGCGACGGCGCAGCTCAGCATCAGCGCACCCAGCGTGCGCATCGGATCCAGGGACATCGGCAGGCTCCTCGCCAGGCGCCCTGAGGCGCATTCAAGCGAAAGGTTCGAGGCATCGAGTCGTGCGCCAGTGCACGCTCGCGGATGATTCTCGACAGCCTATTCCATGCCGAACTGCCAACTTGTTGGCACTTGAAGCGGCGCTTACCGCCGGTCGCAGTTGAAACCCGGTTTGCCGGGTTCAGCTCACGCGAGTGAGGGGGCCAGCAGCCGGCGCGCCGCGTTCTCCTCGAGCTGCTCGCGCGCGGCCCAGTCGGCGAGCTGGTCCTCGCCGATGCGGCCGACGTTGAAGTAGCGCGCCTCCGGATGCGCCATGTAGAAGCCGCTGACGCTGGCCGCCGGCGTCATCGCCAGGCTCTCGGTCAGGCCCATGCCGATGGACTCGGCCTGCAGCACGCGGAACATGCCGCGCTTGACGCTGTGCTCCGGGCAGGCCGGGTAGCCGGGCGCCGGGCGGATGCCGCGGTACTTCTCGGCGATGAGGTCCTCGGCCGACAGCGCCTCGTCGCTCGCGTAGCCCCACAGCTCGGTGCGCACGCGCTGGTGCAGGCGCTCGGCAAAGGCCTCGGCCAGGCGGTCGGCCAGCGCCTTGAGCATGATCGCGCTGTAGTCGTCGTGGTCGTCGACGAACTGCCGCTCCTTCTTCTCCACGCCCAGGCCGGCCGTCACGGCGAACAGGCCGATGTAGTCCTCGGCCACGCCCTTGGGCGCGATGAAGTCGGCCAGGCTCCGGTTCGGGCGCGCAACACCGTCGACCACCGGCCGCTCGGTCTGCAGGCGCAGCGGGTTCCAGCGCAGCGCCACCTGGCTGCGCGAAGCGTCGGTGTAGACCTCGATCGTGTCGTCGCCCACCGTGTTGGCCGGCAGCAGCGCGACCACACCCGAGGCCTGCAGCCAGCGGCCTTCGATCAGCCGCTGCAGCAGGCGCTTGCCGTCGCTGAACACGCGCTGCGCCTCGTGGCCGACGACCTCGTCGCGCAGGATCTCCGGGAACCTGCCGGCCAGGTCCCAGGTCTGGAAGAAGGGGCCCCAGTCGATGCAGGCGGCCAGCTCCGCGAGGTCGTAGTTGCGGAACTCGCGCCGGCCGATGAACTTGGGCACCGGCGGGGTGTAGCCGGCCCAGTCGATGGCGTGCTTGTTGGCGCGCGCCTGCGCGATGGTCACCAGCGGCGCGGCCTTCTTCGCGGCGTGCAGGCGGCGCACCTCGTCGTAGTCGGCGCGCAGGTCGGCGATGAAGCGCGCGGCGCGCTCGTCGCTGATGAGGTCGGTGCACACGCCCACGCTGCGCGAGGCATCGGGCACGTAGACCACCGGCCCCTCGTAGTGCGGCGCGATCTTCACCGCGGTGTGCACGCGGCTGCAGGTGGCGCCGCCGATCAAGAGCGGGATCTTCTTCATCCGGAAGTAGTCGTCGCGCTGCATCTCGGCGGCGACATGCTGCATCTCTTCCAGGCTGGGCGTGATGAGGCCCGAGAGGCCGATGATGTCGGCGCCCTCGACCCGCGCCTTGGCGAGGATGTCCTGGCACGGGACCATCACGCCCATGTTGACGACCTCGAAGTTGTTGCACTGGAGCACGACGGTGACGATGTTCTTGCCGATGTCGTGCACGTCGCCCTTCACGGTGGCGATGACGATCTTGCCCTTGGGCTTCACGTCGCCGCCGGCCTCCTGCAGCGCCAGCTTCTCGGCCTCGATGTAGGGCAGCAGGTGCGCCACGGCCTGCTTCATCACCCGGGCGGACTTCACCACCTGCGGCAGGAACATCTTGCCCTGGCCGAAGAGGTCGCCGACGATGTTCATGCCGGCCATCAGCGGGCCTTCGATGACGTGCAGCGGCCGGCCGCCCTTCGCTTCGATGCCGCGCCAGGCTTCCTCGGTGTCGGCGGTGATGAACTCGGTGATGCCGTGCACCAGCGCGTGGCTCAGGCGCGCGTCCACCGTGGCCTGGCGCCAGGCCAGGCGGGCACTGTCGTCCTTGGCCGCGCCCTTGGCGCTCTCGGCGATCTCCACCAGCCGCTCGCCGGCGTCCTTGCGCCGGTTCAGCACCACGTCCTCGACGCGCTCGCGCAGCGTGGGCTCCAGCTCGTCGTAGACGCCGATCATCCCGGCGTTGACGATGCCCATGTCCAGCCCCGCTTTGATCGCGTGGTACAGGAACACCGTGTGGATGGCCTCGCGCACCGGGTCGTTGCCGCGGAAGCTGAAGCTCACGTTCGAGACACCACCGCTGACCTTCGCACCCGGCAGGTTCTGCTTGATCCAGCGCGTGGCCTCGATGAAGTCGACGGCGTAGTTGTCGTGCTCCTCGATGCCGGTGGCGATGGCGAAGATGTTCGGGTCGAAGATGATGTCCTCGGGCGGGAAGCCGATCTCCTCGACCAGCAGCCGGTAGGCGCGCGCGCAGATCTCGGTCTTGCGCTGGTAGCTGTCGGCCTGGCCCTTCTCGTCGAAGGCCATCACCACCGCGGCGGCGCCGTAGCGGCGCACCAGCTTGGCCTGGCGGCGGAACTCGGCCTCGCCTTCCTTCAGCGAGATCGAGTTGACGATGCCCTTGCCCTGGATGCACTTCAGGCCGGTTTCGATGACGCTCCACTTGCTGGAGTCGATCATGATCGGCACGCGCGCGATCTCGGGCTCGCCGGCCACCAGCTTGAGGAAGCGCTCCATCGCGGCGGCGCTGTCGAGCATGGCCTCGTCCATGTTGATGTCGATGATCTGCGCGCCGTTCTCGACCTGCTGGCGCGCCACCGCGAGTGCGTCCTCGAAGCGGCCTTCGAGGATCATGCGCGCGAAGGCCTTGGACCCCGTGACGTTCGTGCGTTCGCCGATGTTGACGAAGAGGTGGCCTTGGCCGATGGACACCGGCTCCAGGCCCGACAGGCGCATCGGCGGCGTGGCGTTGGCGGTGTTCGCGGTGGTGTACATGCGGCTCATCCCTTTCGCAGGAATGAGCGCCGTTGACGGACCGGGCGGAGAACCCGGCGCTCCCGAGCCTGGCAGCCGACGTGATGCGGATCACGGGCCGTCGCAGCGCTCCTCGGAAGGAGGCGGAATTCTAGCGAGGGTCGCGGCGCGCCAGCCAGTCCACGCGCAGCAGACCATGCAGCGCCGTGTCGGAAATCTCGTCGCCGACGATCCAGCGCTCGCGCAGCAGCCCTTCGTTGACGAAGCCCAGGCGCTGCAGCAGGTGCATCGAGGCGGTGTTGCGCGGATCCGTGTCGGCCTCCACGCGGTGCAGGCCGAGCGGGCCGAAGGCGTAGTCCAGCAGCGCCGTCAGCGCCTCGGCGGCCAGGCCCTGGCCCCAGGCCGCGCGTGCCAGGCCGTAGCCCAGCTCGGCGCGCCGGCTGGCGAGGTTGAACGAGAACAGGCAGGCATTGCCGACCAGGCTGCCGTCGTCGCGCCGTTCCAGGGCCAGGCGCAGGTACTCGCCGCGCGCCATGCCGGCGAGGTCGCGGTCCACCAGCGCCAGCGCCTGCTCGCGCGAGGACCACGGCGGCGTGCTCCAGTAGCGCATCACCGCGGGGTCGGAGAAGGTCTCGAACAGAGCGTCGACATCGCCCACGTGGTGCGGCCGCAGCCGCAGCCGCGGCGTCAGCAGCTCCAGGCGGCTGAAGTCGCGCGCGTCGTCTTCGTCGGCCTGCATCAGCGGCTGTGCGAGACCAGCCGCGCCAGCGCGCCGGCCGTGCTGACGCCGGGCGCCACGCGCTGCGCGCCGGCCACCGGCGCGGGCGAGGCAGCCTGGGCCGGCGCGGACTCGTCCAGCCCGTCGGTGGCCGAGGGCGGCAAGGCGGCCATGCGCCCGTCGCCCAGGCGCAGCGCCACGCCCACGGCGAGGATGTCGATCACCAGCAGGTGCAGGATGCGGCTGACCATCGGCACATGCGTGGCCACGTCTTCCACGTGGTCGACGAAGAGCGCCACGTCGGCCTTCTTCGCCAGCGGGCTCTGGCTGGCGGTGATGGCCACCACTGCGGCGCCGCGCTGGCGGGCGGCGTCGGCCACGGCGATGAGGTCGTCGACGCGGCCGCTGCTGCTGATCACCACCGCCACGTCGCGCGGGCCCAGCACCGCGGCGGCCAGCGGCTGCAGGCGCGGATCGGTGTAGCTCGAAGACGGCACGCCGAAGCGCAGGAACTTGAACTGCGCGTCGTCGGCCACCACGCCGTAGTGGCCGACGGCGAAGAACTCGATGCGCTGCGCCGCCGCGAGCAGCTCGATGGCGCGCACCAGGTTGTCGCGGTTGAGCTGCTCGCGCACCTGCAGGATGGCGCTGGCGGTGTTGCCCAGCACCTTCACGCCCAGCTCGAGCACCGAGTCGCTCTCGGTGACCTGCGTGTGCGTCAGCGGCACCGTGCCCGACAGGCCCGAGGCCAGGCGCAGCTTGAAGTCCGACAGGCCCTCGCAGCCCAGCGTGCGGCAGAAGCGGATCACCGTGGGCTGGCTCACCTGCGCGGCCTTGGCGATCTCGGCGATGGGCTCCGACAGCGCATCGCGCGGGTGCGCGAGCACATGGTCGGCGACGCGGCGCTCGGCCGGCGACAGCGTCTCGCGCGCACGCTGGATCTGCGCCAGGATCGCCGAGGCGCCGGGCTCGGCCTTCAGCGTGCGCAGCTGCGCCGCGAGGATGGCCGAGGCGCCGACGAAGGTCGCGTGCTCGGCCGTCACCACGTAGGTGGGGATGGCCTTCACGTAGTCGCTGAAGCGGCCCTTGTCCTCGAAGCGCTCGCGGAAGCGCGAGCGGTCGAAGTACTCGCCCAGCCGCGGCACGATGCCGCCGCCGATGTAGATGCCGCCCAGGGCGCCCAGCGTCACCGCGAGGTTGGCCGCCGCGGTGCCCAGCATCGCGCAGAAGGCCTGCAGCGATTCGCTGCAGACGGCGTCGCTGCCGTCCAGCGCGCGGCGCGTGATCTCCGGCGCCGCCAGCGCCTCGGGCGCCTGGCCGGCGCGCGCGGCCAGCGCTCGGTAGATCAGCTCCAGCCCCGGGCCCGAGAGCAGCCGCTCGAAGGACACGTGCGGGAACTGCGTCAGGCCGTAGCGCAGGATCGCGATCTCGCGCTCGTCGCGCGGCGAGAAGCTGGTGTGGCCGCCTTCGGTGCCCAGCGCGACGTAGCCCGGGCCGGTGGCCGTCTCCAGCGGGATCAACCCGCTCACGCCCAGGCCCGAGCCCGAGCCCAGGATGCCCACCACGCTGCGCTCGCGCGGCGCGCCACCGCCCACCTGGCGCCGCTGCGAAGGCGCCAGCCGCGGCAGCGCCATCGCCAGCGAGGTGAAGTCGTTCACCACCACCAGCGTGGCCAGGCGCAGCCGCTGGCGCATCTGCTCGATGCTGAACTGCCAGTGGTAGTTCGTCATCCGCACCTCGTCGCCCTCGACCGGGTTGGCGATGGCGATGGCGGCGTGCTCCACCGACGCCGCCAGCTCGGGCGGCAACCCGTCGAGGAAGGCGGTGACGGCGGCGTGAAAATCGGCGTGGTCGGCGCAGCGCAGCGAGGCGCGGTGCTCGAAGAGGCCCGGCGCCGTCTCGAGCGTGAAGCGGGCGTAGGTGCCGCCGATGTCGGCAAGCAGGCGCGGGCTTTCGAACGGCGTCATCGGCGGCGGGTCCTTCCGGGGGCGGCGGTGCGCGCCCTGCGGCACGCATTGTGCGTGACGGTCTGCAGGGCAGGATTCGCGCGCCGGCAGGCCTAGCCCTGTAGCAGAGCTACAGCCACCGCCGCAGCGTCCCCGCCCAATGTCTCGCCCGCCACGCCCCAACTTCGTGAATGAACTCTTGTTCGCCGACTGTAGTTTTGCTACCGTGCCATCGACATCCGGGCCAGCCCGCAGTTTCCATCCCGGTGCAAGCCCGTTTGACATGATCGAAAGTGAAGCCGCCAGCCGCACCGACCTGCAGCCCCGCGTGACGAGCGCGCTGCTGCCGCGCCCCTGGCTGCTGGCCGACATCGGCGGCACCAACGCGCGCTTCGGCTGGCTCGAAGACGGCACCGACCGCGTCGAGCACATCGCCACGCTGCCGGCCGCCGGCCACGCCGGGCCCGCCGAGGCGGCACGCTGCTACCTCGACGAACTCGCCGGCAAGCTCGGCGGCCGCTACCGCGAACCCCGCGCCGGCGCCTTCGCGGTGGCCACCGCGGTGGGCGGCGACCGCGTCGCCTTCACCAACAGTGGCTGGGCCTTCTCGCGCCGCGAGACGCAGGCCGCGCTGGCGATGGACGAGCTGCTGCTGCTGAACGACTTCGAGGCGCTGGCGCTCTCGCTGCCGCGCCTGGGCGGCGCGCAGGTGCGGCCCATCGGCGAGCCCGTCGCGGCCACGCGCGGCACGCTGGCCGTCATCGGCCCGGGCACCGGGCTGGGCGTGGCCGGCCTCGTGCCCACGCGCCACGGCTGGGTGGCGGTGCCGGGCGAAGGCGGGCACGCCAGCCTCTCCGCGGCCGACCCCTTCGAGACCGCGCTGCTGGAGGCCGTCTGGCGCCAGCACGCGCACTGCTCGGCCGAGCGGCTGCTGTCGGGCATCGGCCTGCCGGTGCTGCACGGCGCGGTGGCCAGCGTGTTGGGCCAGGGCGCGGGGGCGCTGCCGGCCGAGGAGATCGTCGAGCGCGGCCTGGCCGGCAGCGACGAGGCCTGCAGCCGCACGCTGGACAGCTTCTGCGCGCTGCTGGGCAGCTTTGCCGGCAACGTGGCGCTGGTGCTGGGCGCGCGCGGCGGCGTCTACATCGGCGGCGGCATCGTGCCGCGGCTGGGCGAGCGCTTCTTCCAGTCGGCCTTCCGCGAGCGATTCGAGGCCAAGGGCCGCTTCCAGGCCTACCTGCAGGCGATTCCCACCGCGCTGATCACCGACACGCTGGCCGCGCTCAGCGGCGCGGCGCAGGCGCTGGAGCAGCACGAAGGCTGACGCATCCGGGCCCGCGCGCGTCGCGTACAGGCGCGCATGAAGCTCCGCCCGATGGCCCTCGCGGCCGCCACCGCACTCGCACTGCCGGCGCTCGCGCACGACACCTGGTTCGAACGCCGCGACGGCACTGACGGGACGCCGTTGCTCGCGCTGGGCACCGGCTCGATGTACCCGGCGCAGGAAAGCGGCATCGACCCGGCGTTCTTCGCCGAAAGCGGCTGCCGCGCGGCACGCATCGGCACGGCGCTCAAGCCGGTCGGCCACGAACCGGCCGCGCTGCTGGCGCAGCCCTCGCCGGGCGCGGCCACCTGCTGGGTGCAGCTGGCGCCCTTCGAGATCACGCTCGAGCCGGACAAGATCCCGCTGTACCTGCGCGAGCTGCAGGCCAGCCCGGCGCAGCGCGCCGCCTGGGCCGCGATGCGCTCGCGCGGCCTGCCCTGGCGCGAGCGCTATACCAAGCACGCGCGCATAGAACTCTCCGCCACGCCCTCGCCGCAGCCGGCGCCGCTGGGCATGGACATCGTCATCGACAGCGGCCCGGTGCGCGCCGGCGCCACGCTGGTGGCCCGCGTGCTGCGCGACGGCCGCCCGCTCGCCGGCCTGCCGGTGGAGTTGCGCGGCGAGGCGAGCGCCATCGGCATCTGGCGCCGCAGCGACGACGAAGGCCGCATCAGCCTGCCGGTGCCCGCGGCCGGCGCCTGGCTGCTGCGCGCCATCGACCTGCGCCTGTCCACCGAGCGCCCCGACACCTGGGACAGCCGCTTCGTCACGCTCGCCTTCGAGGCGATGGATCAGAACGGCAACAGCTTGAGGTCGAACACCCGCTCGACGAGCCAGATCGCGGCCACCACGGCGATCAGCACCGAGCCGCCGATCAGCACCACGCGCCGGTAGAACGCACTGCGCCGCAGCAGGTAGGCGGTCGGCAGGAAGGCCGCGACGATCGCCAGCTGCCCCAGCTCGACGCCGAGGTTGAAACCGAGCAGCGCCAGCGCCAGCGCACCCTGCGGCAGCCCGAGGTCCACCAGCACGCTGGCGAAGCCGAAGCCGTGGATCAGGCCGAAGGCGAAGGCAACGATCCAGCGCCGCTCGTGGAACACCGCGCGCAGGTTGTTCAGCGCCGCCAGCACCACGCTCGCGGCGATGCAGGATTCGACCAGCCGCGACGGCAGCGACACGATCCCCAGCGCGGCCAGCGACAGCGTGATGGAGTGCGCCACCGTGAACGCGGTGACGATGCGCAGCACGTCCCAGAACGCCGGCGCGAAGCGCTCGACCGGCTGCCAGCGCTGCGGGCGCCCGGCCCAGATGCCCACCGCCGGGAGCAGCAGCGACAGCAGGAACAGGATGTGGTCGAAGCCGACCCAGATGTGCCAGACGCCTTCGCGCCCGTAGTCCAGCAACTGCTGCAGCCGGCCGGCCGGCGCGCGCAGTTCGAAGCCCTGGCGCGGCGCCTGCGGGCCGAGGATGGCGGTGCGCGTCGCACCGTCGACGGTGAGGTTGAGCAGGCCGCGGTGCTGCGGGTCGATGTCGGCGAACAGCGAGTACGCGAGCGTGAGCTGCTGCGGCGCGGGGCCGTCGCAGGCATAACGCAGCGGCAGCACGGTGTAGGCGCCGTCGGTGTGCTCGTCGACGAGCTGCGCGCCGGGCTCGGGTCTGCAGTCGCGGCCGTCGGCCTGCACCGCCAGGCGCGCGAGCGCGTAGGCGGCGATGTCGGCATGGCGCGCGCGCACCTCGCCCCAGGTGATGCGGCCGTCGCCGTCGGCGTCCAGGCCGATCGCGAAGTCCAGGTCGCGCAGCGCGATGTCCCAGCGCGCCGTCACCTCGCCACCGGCAACCGTCACCGCGAGGTAGCTGTCCGAAGGCTTGTGCGCCAGCGCCGCGCAGGCCGCCAGCCACAGCGCGAACGCGACGAGGGCGCGCTTCAACGCGGCGCCTTCAAGGCGGTGGCGAGCGACTGCAGCGCGACGCTCTCGATGCGCGAAGCCGCCATCCAGTCCAGCACCGGCTGCGCGGCCGCCGCATCGCGCGCCGCGAGCGCAGCTTCGAGCAGGATGCGCGCATCGGCCGGCTCGCGCTGCTGGGCCCAGTTCTCGCGCGCCAGCGCGAGCGCGCGAGGTGCGTCGGCGAGCACCGCGCGGGCGAAGCGCGACTCCTCCTTGCGGTGGCTGGTGTCGCCGCGGCGGTGCGCGGCGTCGAAGCGCGCGGCCATCTCGGTTGCGAAGGCGGCGGCCCGCGGGTCGCCGGTGGCCCTGGCGGCAATCGCCAGCCGCAGCAGCAGCACGTCGGCACGCGCGCCGTCCTTCAGCAGCGCCAGCACCTCGGCGGCGCGGCCGCGGTCGAGCAGGAAGTCGGCGTAGGCGGCCTGCAGGTAGACGTCGGGCGTGCCCAGCGAAAGCGCTTCGCGGAAGGCGGCTTCGGCGGCGGCGTTCTCGCCGCGGCGCTCCTCGGTCTCGGCCAGGCGGGTGAGCGCCCACAGGCGCTCGGCGGGGTCGGCGTCGGGCTCGTCGCGCAGCGCCTGCCGCAGCGCCGCCGCGGCGGGGCCGGCGCGGCCGGTGGCGGCGTCCACCTGCGCCCGGCAGGCCGCGCCGATCAGCGCCGGCGCGAGTTCCGCCAGCGCCTCGCAGCTGCGGCGGGCCTCGGCGTAGTCGGCCTGCACCATCAGGATCGCGGTGCGCCAGGCCCAGGCGGCGCCGTTGGCGGGCTCGGCCTTCACGGCGGCGTCCAGGTCGGCCAGTGCGGGGCCGAAGCGGTGGTCGAACTGGAACACCATCGCGCGCAGCACGCGCACGGCCGGCGGCGGGTCCGGCTGGTCCCACCAGGGCGCCAGCGCCGACTGCGCGTAGCCCACGTAGCGCGGGTCGCCCTCGGCCGCCACCTCGTCGAAGTAGCGCTGGGCCAGGCGCACGGCGGCATTCACGTCGTTCGGCGCGGCGCGCCAGGCCGCGCGCAGCGCCTGCATCTCGCGCGCCCGCGGGTCGCTCGCACGCGCGGGCACGGTGGCCAGCACCTCGGCGTCGGATGCCGGCAGGCGCGGCGCCGCCTGCGCGGAGGCGATGGCGGCCGCGGCAGCGGCCAGGGCGATGCTGACGAGGGCGAGGCGGGGCACGGCTGGCGATGCTAGCGATCTGCGTCATACGCACGCGGGCGCCGACGGGATGCCGTCTGTTGTCAACGCGCATCGCCCTGTCGCGTTGTGAGCGCAGCCTCCGGATCCCGGCGCCGTCTTCGGCGCAAAATCCGCGGCCGCTTGGCAGCAGGGATCACCCGGCACCAGGCAGGTTTCCCGTCAAAACCCCTTTGCCGACCGAGAGACACCCATGACCAAGCTGCTGACCACCCTGATCCTCGCCGCCTTCGCCTTCAGCGCCCAAGCCGCGTCGCACGCGGGCGGCGCCCCGATGAAGGACGGCGCCGCCAGCGCCGCCAAGCCCGCCGCCAGCGGCGCGAAGAAGGCCAAGGCCAAGAAGGAAGCCAAGGCCGAGATGAAGAAGGAAGAAGCGAAGAAGTAATCGCTTCGCGTCGAACGACGCATCACGAGGGCCGGCCCAGCGCCGGCCCTTCGTCTTTCTAGGGCAAGGTGATCGGGCCGGCGTCGTCCATCACCTTCAGCCCGTCGGCCGGGCCGCCGCCCAGCGCGAAGGGCTCGGCCGCCGGGGCGAGCGGGCGGTAGCCGCCGTCGTAGTCCCAGGTCGTGACGTAGATCCGCGCCCCGCCCAGGCCGGCCGGCCGGCCCAGTGCGGCGGCCGGCAGCGTCAGCGTCACGGTGCGCACAGCGCGGTCGGTCGCCACCGCGGCGCCCGGCGTCAGCGGACGGCCTTCCACGCTTTCCGAGGCGCCGTCAGGGGCGAACAGCGCATTCGTCCAGCCACCCACGCGCAGCCGCCGGTGCCAGCGCATGCCACCGGGCAGCTGGCCGTTCTGCAGCGGCATCACGGTGGCGCCGCCCTCGGCGCCGGGCAGCTCGATGTAGACCGTGAAGGCGACATGGTCGAAGCCGTTGGGCGGGTTCCAGGGCGTGGTGATCGCGCCCATCGTCAGCTCGATCCGCAGCGCGCCGCCCGAGCTGGCCACGCGCACGCGGCGCAGGTCCATCGGGCGGTGATCGCGGAAACCCGGGTCGCTCGGATACAGGTAGCGGCCGGCCGGGCCGGCGTCGTCGCCGGCGGGGTCGGCCAGATCCACGAGTTCGCGCCAGGCGCGCTGGACGCGGAAGCTCGCCGGCGGCGAGGCCGCGTCGCCACCGGCCCAGGCCACGAGGGCGTGGCGCGCGGCGGGGTCGATCATCGAGCCGGTATCGACCGTCGCGCGCCAGCGGCCGTCGGCGCCGGCCGTCACCACCTGCGCGGCAGCGAGATCGCCGTCGACGACGAGCTTCAGCGAAGCACCCGGCGCCGCCTGGCCGCTCACGTCGAAGTCGCCCGCCCGCAGCTCGCCGGCCGGCAGCTGCAGCGTCGGCGCGGCTGCGGGCGCGCCAGCCTGGCGGCGGGGGCCGGCCAGCTTCCACACCCAGCCGGCCTGCGCCGGCAGCGGCAGCACCAGGCGTCCGCCGGCGCCGACCACCACTTCCGGCGGCAGCCCGTCCAGCCCGAAGGCCGGCACGAGCACGCTGCCTTCGGGCAGCCCGGTGTCGAAGGCCGCCAGCAGCGCGTCGCCCGTCGCGGTGTTGAACGCGACCACGGCCTGCGCGCCCTCGTGCTCGATGCGCCAGGCCAGCGCGCCCGGCGTGGCGGCGGAAGCCGCGATCACCGCCGGCCGGCCGCGGCTGAAGAGGCGGTCGCCGCGGCGCAGCGCCGTCATCGCGGCGATCGAGCGGTACAGCGGCGAGGCGGTATCGAAGCGGTCGCGCCCGCCGGAGCCGAAGCCGGCGGCGAACATCGAGCCGCGCTGCTCGCTGAAGCCCTGCTCGGTGCCCCAGCTGATCACGGGAATGCCGGGCAGCGTCATCAGTGCCAGCAGCGCCTGGCGCAGGCCGGCCGTGCTGCCGCCGGCCAGGAAACGGTCGACGTCGTGGTTGTCGACGAAGCTCGGCATCCAGTGCAGGCGCGGGAACAGCGCCAGCATCTGCCCGATGCGCTCGCCCAGCAAAGCAGGCGGCTGGCCGCGCGCGAACACCTCGTTCAGCGCACCGTACAGCGGGAAGTTCAGCATGCCGCCCATCAGCGGCCGGCCGGCTTCGTCGTGCATGTAGCGCTCGATCTTGCGCGCCTTCTCGTCGCGGCCGGGCACGTCGATGCCCCAGCCTTCGCCGAAGACGAGGAAGTCGCGCCGGCCGGTGCGGCGCGCGACCTCGGCGATGCCCGGCGCGGCGCGGTCGCGCGAGAACAGGAAGTCGGCGAAGAAGTCCGGCGGCACGTAAAAGGCGGTGTCGACGCGGAAGGCATCGACGCCGGCCTCGCGGATCCACCGGCCGTGGCTCGCGCGCAGCGCGCGGCGCACGAGCGGGCTTTCGGTGTCGAGGTCGTCCAGGCCGCCCATCTGGTAGCTCAACTCCTGCACGGGTTGCGCGTAATCGGTGACGTCGGGCGTCCAGTGGTAGACGCCGGCGCGGCGGTCGGCGGCGCGGCGCGGGTCGTTCAGCGAGAAGGGCCATTGCGAGGGCCGGGGCACCGGTGGCGTCGTCGCGAAGGGCATGAAGCCGCGGGCCGGGTCGGCGGCGCTCCAGTCCGGCCCGTAGCCGAAGTAGTTGCCCATGTGGTTCACGACGATGTCGTGCACCAGGTACATGCCGCGCCGGTGCAGCGCGTCCGACAGGCGCTGGTAGTCGGCCAGCGTGCCCAGGTGGCGGTCGACCTTCGTGAAGTTCTCCGCCCAGTAGCCGTGGTGGCCGCCGAAGCGGCCGCTCGGGTCCAGCCATTGGTTTGCCACCACCGGCGTGAGCCACAGCGCCGTGGCGCCCAGGCCCTGGACATAGTCCAGCCGTTGCCGCGCGCCGGCCAGGTCGCCGCCCTGCCAGCGGCTGCCGTCGCCGGGCTTGAACTCGCCGGCGCCCTGGTCGTCGTTGCGCGGGTCGCCGTTGGCGAAGCGGTCGGTCATCGCGAAGTAGATGACCTGGTCGCGCCAGTCGGGCGAAGGTACATGCAGTTTCAGGCCGCCGGCGGCCGAGGCCAGCCCGCTGCCGGCCGCGAGCACCGCGGCCAGCAGCGGCCATACACAGGTCGTGTTGTTTCTTGGCACTGTAGTTTGCCTACAAATCCCGGTGCCTGGGGGTCTCGAACACCAAGCCCGCCGGCAGCGCGCCGAGTGTAGCTATGACAGCACCCAGGAGAAAGCCGTGCAGCGCTGCCCACGGCGCTGTTGCGAAGACGCCGGACTAGGGTTTCCGCAGGTATCCGCGACATCTAGTTTTGATACACAGTGCCTCCCGAGATCGAGATCCCCCAACCGCTCGGGGGTCCGGCTTGGCCGGCGCCGGCGGTGATACCAGTTGTTCCCCGAGAGACTCAGGAGACATCCATGAAAAGACTGAACCCGCGGCGCGGCGCCGCCAGCGCGCTGCTGCGCGCCACCCCGGTGGCCGCGGCGGCGGCCGTGTTGTGCACGAGCCTGCCGGTCTGGGCCCAGGACCAGACGGTGACGATCACCGGCATCCGGCGCGGCATCGAGAGCGCCATCAGCGTCAAGAAGAATTCCGACTCCATCGTCGAGGCGGTGAGTGCCGAGGACATCGGCAAGCTGCCCGACACCAGCATCGCCGAGTCGATCGCCCGCCTGCCCGGCGTGGCGGCGCAGCGCGTGAACGGCCGCGCCACCGGCATCAGCGTGCGCGGCTTCTCGCCCGATTTCTCCACCTCCCTGCTCAACGGCCGCGAGCAGGTCAGCACCGGCGACAGCCGCTACGTCGAGTACGACCAGTACCCGTCGGAGCTGATGAACGGCGTGACGATCTACAAGACGCCCGACGGCGGGCTGGTGGGCCAGGGCCTGTCGGCCACGGTCGACATGCAGACCGTGCGGCCGCTGGACCTGAGCTCGCGCCAGATCGCGGTCAACGCCCGCAAGGAGAAGCTGGGCATGGGCCTGAGCACGCCCTCGGGCAGCGGCTCGCGCTTCAACATCGCCTACATCGACCAGTTCGCCGACCGCACGCTGGGCGTGGCGGTGGGCTTCGCGCGGCTGAAGGAAACCACCGGCACGACGCAGAAGTTCGAGTCCTGGGGCGTCAACGACGTCTGCCCGGTGGGCAACAACAACGGCTGCCCGGTGGCGACGCAGGGCAAGGCGCCGGGCGGCTTCAACGACCTCGTGGACCGCACCGAGCAGACGCGCGACGCGCTGATGGCCACGCTGCAGTACAAGCCGAGCAAGAGCTTCAGCAGCACGCTGGACGTCTTCGTCACCAAGTTCGACCAGACGCAGCTCGAGCAGGGCCTGCAGATGCCGCTGGCGCCGGCCTTCCCCGAGTGGGGCCAGAACTACGGCGGCACCACCGTCGTGCCCGCCAACACCAGCAACGGCGTGATCACCGCCGGCTCGATCGCCGGCTTCAAGAGCCTGTCGCGCAACGACGTCAACGCCACGCACGACAAGGTCCACTCGGTGGGCTGGAACAACAAGTTCAGCGGCGTCGGCGACTGGACGATCGCGGTCGACCTGGCCACCTCCGACGCCAAGCGCGACGCGCCGCACCTGGAGACCACGGCCGGCCTGCCGGGCAACTGCAAGGCCAATCCCACGCTGTGCGGCACCGTCAGCTGGACCGGCTTCGACGGCTCCAGCGTGCTGAGCCCGAAGTACACGCTGCCCTACCAGCTCACCGACGCCGCGGCCGCCAAGCTGACCGACGTCGAAGGCTGGGGCGGCGGCGCCTCGCTGCCGCAGGCCGGCTACTCGAAGGTGGCGCACACCGACGACAAGCTCAACGCCTTCCGCCTGGGCGGCAAGCGCGGGCTGGCCGAGGGCGGCTACTTCGCCGACCTGGACATCGGCGCCAACTACGCCGACCGCAAGAAGGTCCGCACCTACGTCGAAGGCCGCCTGATCATCGCCGGCAGCACCGACCCGTTCGCCTCCGCGGCGATCCCGGGCGCGACGAACGCCGTCGGCCCTGCCTCGGGCCTGTCCTACGTGGCGTGGAACCCGGATGGCTCGGTCGGCTCGGTCTACACGATCGCGCCCAAGCTGGTGAAGGACATCGTCAACAAGAACTGGACGGTGTCGGAGAAGGTGAGCACGGCCTACGCGAAGCTGGGCATCGACCAGACGATGTTCGGCATCCCGGTGCGCGGCAACGCCGGCCTGCAGCTGGTGCACACCGACCAGAGCTCGACCGCCTTCAACACCGACGGCCAGAGCTGCCCGGGCGACGTCTGCCCGACGAACGCCAACACCGCCGGCCGCACCTTCTACGACGTGCTGCCCAGCATCAACCTCGCGGGCGACCTCGGCTCCGGCCAGACGCTGCGCGTGGGCCTGGCGCGCCAGATGGCGCGGCCCACGCTGGACGACATGCGCGCGAGCATGGAGTTCAGCGTCAACGCCGGCCAGGGCGTGCTGTCGGGCAGCGGCGGCAACCCGCAGCTCAAGCCCTTCCGCGCCAACGCGCTGGACGTGTCGTACGAGAAGTACTGGGGCAACAAGGCCTACGTGAGCGCAGCGGCGTTCCACAAGCAGCTGAACACCTACATCGTCAAGACCACCGCGCCCTTCGACTTCTCGCCCTACATAACCTCGGCCACGCCGCTGCCCGGCAGCGGCTCCAGGATCGGCCAGTTCACGCGGCCTGAGAACGGCTCGGGCGGCCGCGTGAGCGGCCTGGAGCTGGCGGCCTCGCTGCCGCTGAACCAGGTCGCGTCGATGCTGGACGGCTTCGGCGTGCAGGCCAGCTACTCCACCACCAGCAGCTCGGTCACGCTGCCCACGGCGGGCTTCAACAACAACATCTCCACCGTGAGCATCCCGCTGCCGGGCCTGTCCAAGCGCGTCAGCAGCATGGCCTTCTACTACGAGAAGTACGGCTTCGAGGCGCGCGTCGCGCAGCGCTACCGCTCGAACTTCGTGGGCAGCATCACCGACCAGTACGGCGACAGCCAGCTCGTGTTCATCAAGAGCGAGCGCATCACCGACGCGCAGATCTCCTACAACTTCGGCAGCGGCCCGCTGAAGGGCTTGTCGATCCTGCTGCAGGCCAACAACCTCGGCGACGAGCCCTACACGGAGTACAAGTCGGACGAGGGCGACCCGAGCAAGCGGCTCAAGTACGGCAAGACCTACCTGTTCGGCGCCAACTACAAGTACTGACCGGCAAGGCCGCATCGACCCCTGCCGGTGCGACGCGCCGGCAGGGGTCTTTTCCATCCGGGCACGGGTGTCGTGACAACGGAGCACACAGCGATGAGCGACTCAGGCAGGATCCGCCGGATCGTGATCGCCGGCGGCGGCACCGCGGGCTGGATGACGGCCGCCGCGCTGGCCAAGATCCTCAAGGGCAGCGTGAACATCACGCTGGTGGAGTCCGACGAGATCGGCACCATCGGCGTCGGCGAGGCCACGATCCCGATGATCCAGCGCTTCAACCAGGTGCTGGAGATCGACGAGGACGAGTTCCTGCGCGAGACACAGGGCACCTTCAAGCTCGCGATCGAGTTCGTCGACTGGGGCGCGCCCGGCGAGCGCTACATGCACGGCTTCGGCCGCATCGGCCAGGCGCTGGGCACCGTGCCCTTCGACCAGTACTGGCAGAAGCTGTACCAGGCCGGCCGCGCCGCCGACCTGGCCGAATACAGCATCACGCGCGTGGCGGCCTCGCGCAACCGCTTCGTGCGGCCGGTGACGGAGGCGGGCAACTCGCCGCTGGCGGAGATCGCCTACGCCTTCCACTTCGACGCGAGCCTGTACGCCCGCTACCTGCGCCGCTACGCCGAGGCGCGTGGCGTGCAGCGCGTGGAAGGCCGGGTCGAGGAGGTGATGCTGCGCGGCTCCGACGGCTTCGTCGACTCGCTGGTGCTGGCCGGCGGCGCGCGCGTGGCGGGCGACTTCTTCATCGACTGCTCGGGCTTCCGCGGCCTGCTCATCGAGCAGGCGCTGAAGACCGGCTACGAGGACTGGTCGCACTGGCTGCCCTGCGACCGCGCGGTGGCCGTGCCCTGCGCCAGCGTGACGCCGCTCACGCCCTACACGCGCTCCACCGCGCGCACGGCCGGCTGGCAGTGGCGCATCCCGCTGCAGCACCGCATCGGCAACGGCCATGTCTTCTGCAGCCGCTTCATGAGCGAGGACGAGGCCACCGGCATCCTGCTGGCCAACCTGGACGGCGAGGCGCTGGCCGAGCCGCGCACGCTGCGCTTCGTGACCGGCATGCGCAGGAAGGCCTGGAACCGCAACGTCGTGGCCGTGGGGCTGGCGGGCGGCTTCATGGAGCCGCTGGAGTCCACCAGCATCCACCTGATCCAGACCGCGATCGCGCGCATCGTCGAGTTCTTCCCGTCGGCGCAGATGCAGGATGCCGACGTCGACGAGTACAACCGCCAGTCGCGTTTCGAGTTCGAGCGCATCCGCGACTTCCTCATCCTGCACTACCACCTCACGCGGCGCGACGACTCGCCGTTCTGGCGCCAGTGCCGCGCGATGGAGATCCCCGAGACGCTGCAGCGCAAGATGGCGCTGTACCGCAGCCAGGGGCGCATCGTGCGCGAGAACAACGAGCTCTTCGCCGAGGTGGGCTGGCTGCAGGTGATGCACGGCCAGGGGCTGCGCGCGCAGGCGCACCACCCGCTGGCCGACCTCATCGACGAGGCCGAGACCGAGTCCTACCTGCAGGGCGTGCGCGACGTGGTGCGCCAGTGCGCCGAGGTGATGCCGCCGCACGCCGAGTTCATCGCCCGCCACTGCCAGGCGGCGCCACCGGCACGCCCTTGAACCCGCCGGCCCGCGGCCGCCGCCGCCTGCTGCGCGCCGCTGCGGGCGCCTTCGTGGCGGCCGGTGCGCCGGTGGCCGCGCAAACGCCCCGCCCGCTGGTGCTGTGGTTCACCGTCGAAGGCGCCAAGGCGATGCGCCGCATCGGCGAGCGCTTCACCGCGGCCACCGGCGTGCCGGTGGTGGTGGAGACGCCGGACCCGATCGAGGCGCCCACGCGCTTCCAGCAGGGCAGCGCCAGCGGCAAGGGGCCGGACATCTTCATCTACGCGCACGACCGCGTCGGCGAATGGGCCGCCGGCGGCATCCTGCGCAGCGTGGCGCCGGCGCGCGCGCTGCGCGGGGACATCGAGCCCATCGCCTGGCGCGGCTTCACGCTGCGCGGCCGCGCCTGGGGCTACCCGTACGCGATCGAGGCCGTCTCGCTGGTCTACAACAAGGCGCTGGTGCCGGTGCCGCCGGCGAGCTTCGACGAGGTGTTCGCGCTCGACGCCCGGCTGCGCGCGAACGGCCGCCACGCGATCCTGTGGGACTACACGAACACCTACTTCAGCTGGCCGCTGCTGGCCGCCGGCGGCGGCTATGCCTTCCGCGAGCGGCCCGACGGCAGCTACGACCCGCAGGACACCGGCGTCAACCAGGCCGGCGCGGTGGCGGGCGCGGCGCTCATCGACCGCCTCATCCGCGAAGGCGTGATGCCCGCGGGCAGCGGCTATTCGGAGATGGAGAACGCGCTGGCCGAGGGCCGCGTGGCGATGATGATCAACGGCCCCTGGTCGTGGGTGAACCTCAAGCGGGTGGGCATCGACTTCGGTGTCGCGCGCCTGCCCTCGGTGGCGGGCAAGCCGGCATCGCCCTTCGTCGGCATCAAGGGGCTGATGATCAGCCGCGCCTCGCGCCAGCCCGAACTCGCGGTGGAGTTCATCGAGAGCCACGTGCTCGTGCCCGCGGGCCTGCGCGAGATCGACCGCGCCGAGCCCATCGGCGCACCGGCGAGCAAGGCCTACTTCGCCGAGCTGATGGCCGACCCGGCGCAACGCGACAAGGTGGCCGGCATCATGGACTCGGCCCGCGACGGCCGGCCCACGCCCAGCAACCCCGAGATGGGCCGCTTCTGGGCGGCGATGAAGTCCTCGCTGATGAACCTCAGCGAAGGCCGGCAAAGCCCGCAGGAGGCGATGGACGCCGCCGCCCGGCGCATCCTCGCTAGGTGACATGGAGCCCCCAAGCTCGCATCCGCTCGCTACCCCCCGAGGGGGCCGTCCGCCAGCGGCCCGGCAGAGCCGGTTCCGCGGCGGGAAGCTGGGTCTGGTCCTGGCGCTTCTGGGCGGCGCGCTGTACGCCGTGGTCCTGGTGCATGCCGCCGGCCAGACGCTGCTGGCGCTGACGCTGCTCGTGGTGCTCGCGCTCGCGCTGTGGACCTACACCTCCAAGCGCACGAACGCGCTGCGCTACCTGTTCCCGGGGGTGGCGGCGGCGGTGATCTTCGTCGTCTTCCCGATGCTCTACACGGTGGGCATCGGCTTCACGAACTACAGCTCGCGCAACCTGCTGGACCACGAGGCCGCGCGCGCCTACCTGCTGGACGAGGCGGTGCCGGTGCCGGGCTCGGAGCGCAGCTTCTCGCTGCATGCCGAAGGCGCCGGCCGCGTGCGCCTGTTCCTCGGCGCGCCGGAAGGCGGCGGCAGCGCGCTGCAGTCCGAACCGCTCGATCTCGCGGCGCCGCCGACCGTGGTGCTCGCCCCCGCCGATGCCGCACCCGGCCCCGCGCTGGCGCTGCAGGAGATCGCGTCGCGCCTGGACACGCTGCGCTCGATGACGATCACCACGCCCGAGGGCGCACGCCTCAGGCTCGCGAGCCTCTCGCGCGCGCTGCAGCTGCGCCCGCTGTTCACCGCGCAGCCCGACGGCTCGCTGAAGGACGGCGTCACCGGCATCGTCTACCGGCGCGACGACGGCCAGGGCTTCTACACATCGACCGATGGCGACCTGCTGCAACCCGGCTACCGTGTCGCCGTGGGCCTGCGCCACTACGCCACGATCTTCAGCGAAGGCCGCTTCCGCGAACCCTTCGCCGGCGTGTTCCTGTGGACGGTCGTCTTCTCGGCGCTGTCCATCGTGCTGGCCGCCGGCCTGGGCCTGCTGCTGGCCAGCCTGCTGAACTGGCCGGCGCTCGCCGGCAAGGGCGCCTACCGGCTCGTGCTGTTCCTGCCCTATGCGGTGCCCGGCTTCATCAGCATCCTCGTCTTCAAGGGCCTGTTCAACCAGAACCTGGGCGAGATCAACTTCATCCTGAACGGCCTGTTCGGCATCCGCCCGGCCTGGTTCAGCGACCCCACGCTCGCGCGCACGATGCTGCTGATCGTGAACGTCTGGCTCGGCTTCCCGTACATGATGGTGCTGTGCTCGGGGCTGATCCAGTCGATCCCGGCCGACCTCTACGAAGCCTCGGCGGTGGCCGGCGCCGGGCCGCTGGCCAACTTCCGGCACATCACGCTGCCGCTGATCCTCAAGCCGCTGACGCCGCTGCTCATCAGCGCCTTCGCGTTCAACTTCAACAACTTCGTGCTCGTGAGCCTGCTCACCGGCGGCCGACCGGACCGGCTGGACAGCCCCACGCCGGCCGGCACCACCGACATCCTGGTGAGCTACACCTGGCGCATCGCCTTCGGCGACTCGGGCCAGCAGTTCGGCCTCGCGGCCGCCATCTCCACCGTGATCTTCCTCATCGTCGCGGCCATCACGCTGCTGCAGCTGCGCTTCACGAAGCCGGCCGGCGACGAGGCGCGGCGCTGAGCTGCCGAACAAACGCATGGCCATCGTCCAGCCCAAGAGCCAGCGCCTGCGCCTGCTGCTGGCGCACGCCTTCCTGCTGCTGCTGTGCGCGGCGGTGCTGTTCCCCTTCCTCGTCGTCGTCTCGGTCTCGCTGCGGCCGGGCAACTTCGCCAGCGGCTCGCTGATTCCGGCCTCGATCAGCTGGGAGCACTGGCGCTACGTGCTGGGCCTGCCGGTGCCCGGCCCCGACGGCACGCTCGTGCAGCCCGACCTGCCGGTGCTGCGCTGGCTGTGGAACTCGGTGAAGGTGGCGCTGCTGTCGGCCACGGTGACGCTGCTGCTGTCCACCACGGCCTCGTTCGCGCTCGCGCGCATCCGCTTCGCCGGCCGGCGCCAGCTACTGACCGGGCTGATGCTGATGCAGATGTTCCCGGCCGTGCTGGCGCTGGTGGCCATCTACGCGATCTTCGACCGCATCGGCAGCGCCTTCCCCGCGATCGGCCTGAACACGCATGGCGCGCTCGTGCTGGCGTACTCCGGCGGCATCGCGATGCATGTCTGGACGCTCAAGGGCTACTACGACACGCTGCCCGGCGAGATCGAGGAGGCCGCGCGGGTGGACGGCGCGAAGCCCTGGCAGGCCTTCTGGCGCGTGCTGCTGCCGATGGCGCTGCCGATGCTCGTGGTCGTGTTCATGCTCGCCTTCATCGGCGCGGTGATCGAGTACCCCGTGGCCAGCGTGCTGCTCACGCAGCAGGACCAGCTCACGCTCGCCGTGGGCAGCAAGCTCTTCGTGCAGGAGCACAACTTCCACTGGGGCGACTTCGCCGCCGCGGCGCTGCTGTCGGGGCTGCCGATCACCGCGGTGTTCCTGCTCGCGCAGCGCTGGATGATCGCCGGCCTGGCCTCGGGCGGCGTGAAGGGATGAGATGAACCACCTCCTCAAGGCCTTCGGCGCCGGCCTGCTGGCGCTCGCGTTCGCGTTCGCGTTCGGGTTCGCGACGGCGCAGGCCGCGCCGCCGCCGGTGGAAGCCTTCTTCGCCCGGCCCTCGCTGCTGGACGCCGAGCTTTCGCCCGACGGCCGCCGCGTCGCGCTCGTGCTCGCGCCCAAGGGCGCCCGCGCGCGGCTGGCGGTGCTGGACCTGCAGACGATGAAGCCGCTGCCGGTGGCCGGCTTCGAAGACCAGGACATCCGCCGCGTCTGGTGGGTCAACGACCAGCGGCTGCTGTTCGACATGCAGGTCGAGCTGACCGGCCCGGGCCGCACCGACATCGGCCACGGCCTGTTCGCGGTGAACGCCGACGGCAGCGGCTTCCGCCATCTCGTGCAGTCCACCGGCACGGCCTTCTTCCGCACGCCCGACGCGCCTGCGCAGCTGCCCCCTTCGACCACGGTGCTGAATGTGCCGCGGCGCGGCGGCAGCAGCAACGAGGTGGTGGTGGGGCGGCCGCAGGAGATCAGCCGCGATCGCATCGACTACTACACGCTGCAGCGCCTGAACACCGCCACCGGCCGCGCCGTCGAGCTGGACCTGCCGCTGCACGCGCGCCACTGGGGCTTCGATGCGAGCGGCGAGCCCCGCGCCGCGATCACGCAGGACAAGGGCCGCGGCGAGGTGATGCTGCGCCAGGCCGACGGCAGCTGGAAGGCCGTGGGCCGCTTCGACGTGGTGACCGGCGCCGAACTCGTGCCGCGCGCCGTGGGCCCCGACGGCACCGTCTATGCCGAGGCCGCCTGGCAGGGCTACAGCGCGCTGTTCGCGCTCGACCCGGCCACCGGCCTGCCGGCCGGCAAGCCGATCGCCGCGGCCAAGGGCTTCGACCTGCACCCCGCGATGGTCTTCGACGAGAACAGGCTGATCGGCCTGCACTACCGCATCGATGCCGACGTCACGCAATGGCTCGATCCCGCCGCGCAGGCGCTGCAGGCGCGCATCGACCAGCTGCTGCCGGCCACGGCCAACCGCATCACGCTGCCGCGGCACGGCGACTCGCCCTGGGTGCTGGTGCAGGCCGGCGCCGACGTGCAGCCGATGCTCGCCTATGCCTTCGACCGCAGCAGCGGCCGCCTCGTGCGCCTGGGCGGCTTGCTGCCGGAGATCGACCGCCGCGAGATGGCGCCAACCGACTTCCTGCGCATCCGCGCGCGCGACGGCCTGGAGTTCCCGGTCTGGCTGACGCTGCCGCGCGGCGGCGGCAGGAAACCGCCGCTGGTGGTGCTGGTGCATGGCGGGCCCTGGCTGCGCGGCCACTGGTGGCACTGGGACGCAGAGGTGCAGTTCCTCGCCAGCCGCGGCTACGCGGTGCTGCAGCCGGAGTTCCGCGGCAGCCGCGGCTGGGGCAACGCGCTCTTCGAGGCCGGCCACCGGCAATGGGGCCGCGCGATGCAGGACGACATCGCCGACGCCGCGGCCTGGGCCGTCGCGCAAGGCCATGCGGACCCGAAGCGCATCTGCATCGCCGGCGCCAGCTACGGCGGCTACGCGACGCTGATGGGCCTGGTGCGCGACCCGCAGCTCTTCCGCTGCGGCGTGGCCTGGGTCGCAGTGACCGACATCGACCTGCTGTTCAGCGTCGGCTGGAGCGACCTGACCAACGAGGTGAAGGCCTACAGCATGAGCCAGCTGATCGGCGACCCGGCCACCGACGCCGAGCGCTTCAAGGCCAGCTCGCCGCTGCAGCAGGCCACGCGCATCACGCAGCCGCTGCTGCTGGCCTATGGCGGCTGGGACCGCCGCGTGCCGCTGATCCACGGCGAGAAGTTCCGCGACGCGGTCAAGCTGCATAACGCCAACATGGAGTGGGTCGTCTACGGCAACGAAGGCCATGGCTGGCAGCGGCCCGAGAACCAGGCCGACTTCTGGGGCCGTGTCGAGCGATTCCTCGATCGCCACCTGAAGAACCCGCCGCCATGACGGGCCCGCGCAACGAAGCCTGGCGCCCGCGGCTGCACTTCACGCCGCGCCGCAACTGGATCAACGACCCGAACGGCCTGGTCTGGTTCGACGGCGAGTACCACCTCTTCTACCAGTACAACCCCTTCGGCGACCAGTGGGGCCACATGAGCTGGGGCCACGCGGTCAGCACCGACCTCGTCGACTGGCAGGAGCTGCCGGTGGCGATCCCGGAGGACGAGCGCGCATCGATCTACTCCGGCAGCGTGGTCGTCGACGAGCGCAACAGCAGCGGCTTCGGGCGCGACGGCAAGGTGCCGCTGGTGGCGATCTACACCGGCTGCCTTCGGCGCCACGAAGGCGGGCAGGCGCAGGAGCTGGCGTACAGCCTGGACCGCGGCCGCACGTGGACGAAGTACGCGCACAACCCGGTGCTGGACCTGGGCCAACGCGACTTCCGCGACCCCAAGGTCTTCTGGCACGGGCCCACGCAGCGCTGGGTGATGGTGGTGGTGCTTCCCGACGAGCGCTGCGCGAAGTTCTATGCCGCCACCGACCTGAAGGCGTGGACCTGGCTCTCGGACTTCGCCGCGCCCTTCGACGGCGACGGCATCTGGGAGTGCCCCGACCTGATCCCGCTGCGCGACCCCGCCGGCGGCACGGCCTGGCTGTTCAAGGTCGACGTGTTCGGTGGCCACCCCTCGGGCGGCACCGGCGCGCGCCTCTTCGTCGGAAGCTTCGACGGCACCCGCTTCACGCCCGAGCCCGAAGACGCGCCACGCTGGGCCGACTTCGGCGCCGACTTCTACGCCGCGCTCTCCTGGGCGAACCTGCCGCCTTCGCATGCCGCGCCGCTGTGGCTGGGCTGGTTGAGCTGCCACCGCTACGCCAAGCACGTGCCGACCTCGCCCTGGCGCGGCGCGATGAGCCTGCCGCGCGAGCTGGCGCTCGAAAGGCATGGCACGCGCTGGACGCTGCTGCAGCGGCCGCTGCCGGCGCTGCAGCGGTTGCGCGGGCAGCCGGTCGAGCATGCGGCGATCACGCTGGCCGCCGGTGGGCGCGTGGGACTGCTGCCCGCAGGCATCGACGGGCGCACGCTGGAGATCGAGCTGGAACTGCTGCCGCAGGGCGCAACCTGCTGCGGACTCGAACTGTTCGCCGGCAACGTCGAGGCCACGCGCGTGGGCGTCGACACGGCCCGCGGCACGGTCTTCGTCGATCGCTCGCGCTCCGGCTTCCTGCCGCCGGGCGATGCGCTGTACCCGCAGCGGCGCGAGGCGCCGTGGGCGCTGGCCGATGGCGGGCCGATCCGGCTGCGGATCTTCGTCGATGCCTCGACGGTGGAAGTCTTCGCCGGCCGCGGCGAGGCGGTGCTCAGCGAGCAGGTCTTTCCGGCCGAAACCAGCCGCGGCCTGGCCTTCTTCGCCGAAGGCGGCACGGCGGCGGCGCAGAAGCTGCGCATCTGGCCGCTCGCGGCGGCGCGCTTCGACTGAAGAAGAGCCTCAGGCCGCCGACACCCGCCGCCGCACCGCACGCGCGTGCGGCACCCACGCCAGCGTGGCCCAGCGCCGCCACATCACCAGGCCGCGCAGCCATTCGTCGGCGGCGTAGGCGATCCACACGCCTGGCAGGCCCCAGCCCAGCCCGGCCTCGCTGCCCAGCAGCCAGCTGCCGCCGGCCAGCACCAGCGCCATGCTCGCCGCGCCTGCGGCGACCGGGAAGCGGGCATCGCCGGCGGCGCGCAGCGCGTTGATGACGACGAGGTTGAAGGTGCGCCCGGGCTCCAGCAGCACCGTCCACCACAGCAGCACGCTGGCCGCCTTCACGATGGCCTCGTCGTGCGTGAACAGGCGCAGCAGCCAGGGCCCGGCCAGCGCCATCACGGCGGCCGCGGCCACGCTCGCGGCCAGGCCACGGGCGAGCGCGCGCCGCACCAGCCGGTGCGCCTCGTGCAGGCGGCCGGCACCGATGAGGTGGCCGACGACGATCTCGGCCGACAGCCCCGTCGCCAGCCCGAACAGCAGCACGAGGTGGATGAACTGCATCGCGTAGGCATGCGTGGCCAGCGCCTTGGCGCCCAGGCCCGCGGTGACGCCCACGCTGACCATGAAGCCCATGCGCCAGGCGATGTTCTCGGCCGCGCCGGGCAGGCCGATGTGCGCCACCGCGGCGAGTTCGGCGCGGCGCAGGCGCCACCAGTCACTGCGCACCGGCACGAGGTCCAGGCGGCGCCGCCACAGCGACAGGTGCATCACCAGCGCCATCGAGCGCGCGAGGATCAGCGCGAGCGCGAAGCCCGGCAGCCCGAAGCCAGCGAAGCCGAGCGCGTCCACGCCCAGCATCAGCGGCCCGGCCAGCGCCAGGTGCAGCAGGTGCATCGCGACCATCACCACCAGCGTGTCGCGCGCATGCAGGTGCGAGCGCATCACCGAGGCCATGCTCGCGTTCCACGCATCGAGCAGCATCGCCGGTGCGAGCGCGCGCAAGAGCGGCGCGGCCAGCGGCGCCACCTCGGCCGGCGCGTTCAGCAGCGTCAGCAGCGCGCCGGCGCCCGCCAGCGCTGCCAGTGCCGTGCCGGCGCCGATCCAGGTGCTGGCCGCAAGCACCGCGCGCGCCACCGCGTCGGCGGCATCGCGCCGGCCCGCGCCCAGGTTCTGCGTGACCACCACGCCCACGCCCGCGCCGACGATGCGAAACAGGATGAACAGCATCGCCGTCACGTGGTTGGCCAGCGCGAAGGCGGCGCCCGCGTCGTCCGACAGCCGCGCGGCCAGCATCGTGCCGGCCACGCCCACGGCGATGCCCAGCAGCAACTCCAGGAACATCGGCCAGGCGAGCGTGAACAGGCGCGGGCGCGGCGCCGTGGCGGCGATCGGACGCTTCATCTGCCCGAAGGGTAAGGCCTGGCGGGGCGGCGGCTACGATCGCGCCGCATCTTGTTCCACGATTGAAACCGCCGATGAAGACATTCCTGCTGCGCACGGCCCTGGCCGCCGCGCTGGTCCAGACCCTGGCCGCCGCGCCGGCCGCAATGGCCGCCGACTTCCGCAACGAAGTCGCGATCGAATGGTCGCCCGCGGCCTTCTCCAACGACGACCGCCGCGCGCGCGACCTGTCCTACATGCGCGAGTTCGGCAACGGCTGGGCGCTGGGCGGCGCCGTCGGCTACGGCAACGTCGACCGCGGCAAGAGCGACGACGGCGTGCTGCTGCTGCTGCGCGCCCGCTGGCGCGCGCCGGCACTGGGCGGGCTGGGCTGGCTGCGGCCGCAGGTCGGGCTGGAGTACGGCGGCACGAGCAACGTGTTCCAGACCTCCGACATCGCCGCGCTGTCCGCCGGCGTGCACATGGCCGCGAGCGAGGAGCTGGGCGTGACGGTGGACTACTGGGCCGGCAACTCGCACTACGAGGCCGGCGCCACCAACATCAAGCGTTCGGCCAGCGGCGTGCGCCTGGGCCTGGCGTTCCGCTACTGAGGGCGACGCAGCGCGACGAGGCGCGATTGAGCCGGCGCAAGCAGCCTTGAACTAGGTCTTTGCGGCCGCGCGAGGCGCGGCCGATGATGGTCTTCCCACGACCGGAGATCCGAATGGCCACCAAGCCCGCCGCACCCAAGGCACTGTCCCTGCACATCGGCCTGAATGCCGTCGACCCCAAGGCCTACGAGGGCTGGGACGGCCCGCTGGCCGCGTGCGAGTTCGACGCGAAGGACATGTCCGCCATCGCCAAGGGCAAGGGCATGAAGCCCACCGTGCTGCTGACGAAGAAGGCCACGCGCGCGGCGGTGCTGGCGGGCATGCGCGCCGCCGCCAAGGCGCTGAAGGCGGGCGACCTGTTCTTCATGAGCTACAGCGGCCACGGCGGACAGGTTCCGGACACCAACCACGATGAGGCCGACAAGAGGGACGAAACCTGGTGCCTCTTCGACGGCCAGCTGATCGACGACGAGCTGTACTTCGAGCTGAGCCGCTTCGGCGCCGGCGTGCGCATCCTCGTGCTGTCCGACAGCTGCCACAGCGGCACCGTCACCCGCGAGCGCGTGCCCGCGCCGCTGCCCGGCCAGCGGCCCAAGGCGCTGCCGCCGGCGGTGGCGATGCGCGTGTACGGTGCGCACCAGCGCTTCTACGACGGGCTGCAGGCCGACGTGGCCAAGGCCGCGGGCCACAAGGCCGGCATCGTGGACCCGGACGCCGCGCTCGCGCAGGTGGGCAGCGGCAGCGCGGCGCAGGCCTCGTCGGTGGTGGGCGCCTTCAAGCCCTCGGTGCTGCTGATCTCGGGCTGCCAGGACAACCAGACGAGCATGGACGGCGACCACAACGGCGCCTTCACCGAAGCGCTGCTGAAGGTGTGGAACCACGGCGCCTTCAAGGGCGGCTACACGCCCTTCCACGCGAAGATCCGCGCCTCGATGCCGGCGACGCAGTCGCCCAACCTCTTCACGCTGGGCAACGTGGCCGCCTTCCTGAAGCAGGCGCCGTTCACGGTCTGAACCCGGCGGTTCAGCGCGGCGCGAAGAGCCAGGCCAGCGGCTCGTGCAGCCGCGCCGCCCAGTCGCGCTCGTTGTGGCCGGTGCCCTCGTAGACGCGCACCGTTGCGTCGGCGGGGCCGAAGCGGCGGTCGCGCAGCAGCTCGCCGGCCAGCGCCAGGGCCGGCGCGTACAGGCCGTCGAGCATGTCGTTGCCGCGGTCGATCCAGATCCGGTGCCGGCCCGGCGGCGGCAGGTGCGCGGCCAGGTAGTCCAGCAGCGCCAGCGGCACGGTGCCGTTGCGCAGCCGCTCCGGCCCCCAGGCCGTGGGCAGCCCCACCCAGTGCGCCGACAGCGCCGCCGCACCGCCGAACACGCCCGGGTACTCGCACAGCGCGTACAGCGAGATCAGGCCGCCCATGCTGGAGCCGATCACCACCGTGTGCTCGGGGCCGGGCCGCGTGGCATAGCGGCGGTCGATCTCGGGCTTCAGCTCCTCGACGAGGAAGCGCAGGTAGGCATCGGCCAGCGGCCGGCCGCCCTGGCCCTTGCTGACGTACTCGTCGCGCAGGGCCGGCGGCAGGCCGGCGAGCGCACGCTGCGGGAAGTACTCGGCGTAGCGCGCGTCGGGCCGGTTCCAGACGCCCACGACGATGGCCTCCGGCAGGCGCGCCTCGCGCACCAGGCGCGCCACGGCGGCATCGGCCTGCCAGGCCTGGCCGTTCCAGGTCTGGCGCGCATCGAACAGCATCTGGCCGTCGTGGAAGTACAGCACCGCGTAGCGGCGCGCCGGGTCGTAGCCCTCGGGCAGCCACACGTCGACATGGCGCGGCGGCACATGCCTGGACGCGAACATCGCCAGCCGCTCGATACGGCCGCTGGCCGGCTGCGGCAGGGGCTGCCCCGCCGCGCCCAGCGGCAGCATGGTCGAGAGCGTCACCAGGGCCAGGAGCCTGCGCAGCATCCCGGCGATTGTGCGTTCAGCGTGCGGCGGCCGCGGCGCTGCCCTTCCAGTCGCGGAACACGTCGATGTCGACGCCGTCCGGGTAGTTGAAGAAGCCCGGCAGGTGGCCCTTGGTGTCGGTGACGCCGTACTGCCAGATCACCTGCTTGCTCTGCCGGTCGATGACCAGCACGCGGTCGCGCAGGTCGTCGACGACGAGGATGTCGCCGGTGTCGGGCAGTTCGCGCGCGATCGACGGGTGGTCGAGCATCCACTCGCCCTCGGTCACGAGGTACTCCCAGGTGGTCTTGCCGATGGCGGGGTCGAAGATCACGATGCGGCCGGGCTTGGAGAAGTCGGCCACGATGACCTGCCGGCCGTCGTTCGTGGGGAAGGCGTCCGAGGGGTACTTCACCTTCGGCGCCTTCACGCTCCACAGCACCTGGCCCTCGCGCGTGATGCGCGAGATCCACGAGCCGCTGATCTCGCTGACCAGGATGTCGCCGTTCGGGTAGGGCGTGGCGCCGTTGGGCCAGGCCAGGCGCCTGGGCGGCGCGTGCTCGCACTTGCCGGGCTCGCCCCATTGCGTGGTGATGCGGTCGGCCTTGGGGTCGATGATCAGCACGCGGCAGTTGCGGATGTCGGCGGTGAGGAACTGGTCGTCGTCCAGCAGGTGCGAGTCGTCGGGGTAGTTCAGCAGCCGGCCTTTCTTCCCGCGCCGGTCCGGGATGCCCCAGGTCCAGGTGACGCTGCGCGTCTCGTAGTCGACGATGTGCAGGTCGTAGTTGTCCTCCTCGCTGACGGCCAGCCGCATGCCGTCGGACGAGAAGTTGACGTCCTCGTTGCCGCGGTAGAAGGCCAGGCTGGGCGAGGGCATCTCCCAGACGATGCGCTTGTCGGGCGCGATCTCGATCAGCCGGTTGTTGCGCCGGTCGGCGACGATGATCGGGTACGGCAGCGGCTTGCCCCAGGAGGCCACGGGCTTCGCGCGGCTGCCGGTGACGGGCGGGATCGGCGGCAGCTTCGCGCCGCTGGAGACGATGCCGGCGCCGGTCATCTCGGCCGTCACCGGCACCGGGATGCCGTCTTCGGGCTTCGGTTTCGGGCGTGCGGCCGGGGCCGCGAAGGTGACGCTCAGCACGGCCGTCAGCACGGCCGGCACAAGAAGGTTCCGGGTGCGCATCGAGCCATGATGCGCGCCGGCCCGGGGCCGGCGTTGATGTCGCTCAGTCAGGGTGCAAGCAGCACGCGGCCGAAGAGCGGCGGCAATTCCAGCACCAAGCTGCCGCCCTCGGCCGTGGCGCCACGCTCGCCGAGCGCGTCGCGCCAGCCCGAAGGCGGCGCACCGGCGGGCAGCTTCACCGTCACGCGGCGCGGCTGCTCGGCGTTGTTCATCGCGGTGATCGCCCACTGGCTGCCGAGCCGGCGCGCGATCACCACGGCATGTTCGTCGGCCATCAAGGGCTCGACGCTGCCCCGTCGCAGCACCGGGTTCGCGCGGCGCAGCGCGATCAGGCGCTTGAACTCGGCCCGCAGCGCGAGATCGGGCTTGCCGCCGAGGTCGGCCCAGGGGTAGGTGGCGCGGTTGTACGGGTCCTCGCCGCCGGTCACGCCCACCTCGTCGCCGTAGTAGACGGCCGGAGAGCCCGGGTAGCTCATCTGGAACAGCACGGCGAGCTTCAGCCGTGCCTTGGCGCGCGCGACGGTGGCTTCGTCTTGCTTTTCCGGCGTCCAGCCGAAGTGGTGCAGCGCACGCGGCTGGTCGTGCGTGGACAGCAGGTTCATCAGCACGCCGAAGGCGGGCGGCGGGTAGGCCTCGCGCACATGTTCCAGGCTGCGCAGCATCGTGTCGGCCCGCCCGCCCGCGGCCCAGTCGAGCACGGCGTTGCGGAAGATGTAGTTCATCGTGCTGTCGAACATGTCGCCCAGCAGGTGCTTGCTGGCGTCGAACCAGGTCTCGGCCACGGTCAGCGCGTCGGGCCGGTGCGCCTTCACGGTGCCGCGCCACTCGCGCCAGAAGTCGTCGGGCACCCAGGGCGCCACGTCCATGCGCCAGCCGGCGGCGCCGCGGTCCAGCCAGAGCTTCGTGATCGAGTCCGGCGCGCGGATCAGGAACTCGCGCAGCGAGGCGCTGCCCTTGTCCAGCTCGGGCAGCGTGGCGATGCCCAGCCAGCCGCGGTACTGCTTGTCCGGGTCGCCCTGCGCGGTGTCGAAGCGGTACCAGCTGGCGTAGGGCGAGGCCGGCGCGATCTTCCCGCCCTGGAACGCGCCCTGGCTGCCGAAGTTGCCATAACGGTTGAAGTAGAGGGAGTCGCTGCCGGTGTGGTTGAAGCTCGAATCGGGCAGCACGCGCATGCCCCGCCGCGCGGCCTCGCGCGTGAGGCGCTCGAAGTCGGCATTCGTGCCGAAGGCCGGGTCGACGTTGCGGTAGTCGGCCGTGTCGTACTTGTGGTTGCTGGGCGCGCGGAAGATCGGCGTGAGGTAGAGCGTGTCGGCGCCGAGATCGCGGATCTCGTCGAGCTTGTCGATGATGCCGGCGAGGTCGCCGCCGAAGAAGTCGTTGTTGTAGACCGCGTCGCTGCCGTCGCCGGTGCCGGGTTTGGAGGGGCGCTCGTTCCAGTCCTTGTGCAGCTCCACGCCCTGGTCCATGTAGCGGTCGCGGCCGGGCTTGGGGTCGTTGCCGCGGTCGCCGTTGCGGAAGCGCTCGGGGAAGACGTAGTAGTAGACGGCGTCGGCGGCCCAGTCGGGCGTCTTGAAGGCCGGGTCGTAGATGGTCTGGCGGAAGCGCCGCAGTTCGCTCGCCGAAGCCGGCAGCGCGGCGACCGTGCCGGCGCCGCCGGCGCCCTTCTCCCTCGTCCACGGGATCTCGTCGGCGTTGTTCTGCAGCGCGTAGCGCCGGCCGCCCGCCTCGGCCTCGAACCAGTAGCCGTAGACGGCCAGCGTGTCGAAGCGGTAGCGGGCCGTCCACTGGCCGGCCTCGGGCTTCATCGGCACGCGGGCGACCGGCGTGTAGGGCCGCAGCTCCTGGTCGCCTTCGAGAAGGCGGCGCTCGATCACCAGCGTCACCGCGGTGACGGCGCTGTCGGCCTCGACGCTGAACGACACGCTGCTGCCCGCGGGCTGCGCGCCGAAGGGCGCCTTGAAGCGGACATCGCGCGAATCGAAGCGCAGGCCGGGTTCGGCCGGCACCGCTTGCGCGAGCGCCAGCGCGGGCCACAGCAGCAGCAGCAGGGTGAGCGGCTTCATGGCACGCGCTTGTAGTTCGTGTAGCCGCCGGGCGGCGCCACGTCGGGCTTCAGCACGACGAAGCCCTTGGGGGGCAGCGTGACCTCCATCAGCGCCGAGGCGATGCGGATCGGCGGCCCGTTCCAGCTGCCCAGCAGGTCGACCATGCGCGTGCCGTCCATCAGCCTGGAGTTGGTCAGCATCACGGTCTCGCGCACCTCGGCATCCGACGGATTCACGAGCACGATCACCGTGTCGGCCGCGCGCTCGGTGTGGCGTTCGAAGGCGAGCAGCTTCGTCGCCTCGCAGAGGCGGAAGTCGCCGACGCGCAAGGCGCGCTGCGTGCGGTGCATCTGCACCAGCTGCTGCGTCCAGGCCTGCGGCGAGCCCGGTGCGGGTGGGTCGCGCACGAGGTCCCAGCGCATCGGCGCGCGCATCTCCGGGTCCTCCCCGCCGGGCATCTCCAGCTCGGTGCCGTAGTAGAGGTTGGGCGACCCGGGCAGCGTGAACTGCAGCACCTGCGCGATGCGCCGCTCGCGCGCATCGGGCAGCACGTGCACGAGGCGCTCGGTGTCGTGGTTGTCGAGGTAGACCCAGCTCTTCAGCATGTTCTCGATGCCGGCATCAACGGTCATGCGCTGGACCATGCGCGCCGCGGTGGGTGCATCGATGCGGCCGGCCGCGGTGGACAGGATGATGCGGCGCAGCGTGAACATCAGCAGGCCGTCGACCGAGGGATACCACTCGCGCGGGTAGTTCGCGATCTCGCCGATGACCAGCGAGCCAGGTTTCTCGGCATGCGCGGCACGCGTGAGTTCATCGAGGTACTGGAAGCCGATGTCGAAGGCCACGTCCAGGCGCCAGCCGTCGGCGCCGTCGCGCAGCCAGCTGCGCACGACCGAGTCGCGGCCGTTCCAGAGGTGCTCGCGCACCGCCGGGTTCTCCAGGTTCAGCTCGGGCAGGTTCTGCGCCAGCGCCCAGCTGCGCACGCCGCCTTCGAACTGCGGGCCGAAGACGAACCAGTCGCGGTACGGGCTCGTGGGGCTGGCCTCGGCCTCGCGGAAGAAGCGCGAGTTGCGGCCCATGTGGTTGAACACGCCGTCGAGCACCAGCTTCATGCCGCGGCGGTGCAGCTCGGCCGCCAGGCGCTTCACGTCATCGCGGATGCCGTACTCGGGCGAGACCTGCTGGTAGTCCAGCGCGTCGTACTTGTGGTTCGTGTAGGCCAGGTGGATCGGGTTGAGGTACAGCACCTCGGCGCCGAGCTTCTGCACGTAGTCCAGGCGGCCGGCGAGGCTTTGCAGGTCGCCGCCCCAGAAGTCGATCTCGTGGCTCCAGAGCCGTTCGGCTTCGAGGTAGCGGCCCTTCGCGGGCCGCTCGTCCCAGCGCCGCAGCGTCTTGGGCGGCGGGTACAGCGCGCGCTTGGCATCGAGGTTCGCCGGCGGCGCGAAGCGGTCGACCAGCACCTGGTAGGAGACGGCGCCGATGCGCCAATCGCGCTCGCGCTGTTCGTAGACGCTGGGCGTGGCGGGGTCGCGGCGCCAGGAGTCGGGGCTCGTCATGGTCTGCGCTCCCGAAGTGAGCGTGGTGGCCGCCAGCAGCAAGGCGAAGACGCGGCGCTTCATGCTGTCAACGCACCCGCTTGTAGCGGCTGTAGCCGCCCAGCGCCTTGGGCTGCGGCTGCAGCACCAGCACGCCGCGCGCTGGCACTTCCACGGTGACGAAGCCCGGGCCGAACGAAGCTGGTGTGGCGTTGGGCACCAGGCCCAGCAGGTCGACCATCGGCGTGTCGTCCATCAGCGTGGCGTTGCGCACCATCAGCTTCTCCCGCACCGGCTTGTCGCCCGGGTTCGCGACGACCAGCAGCGTGTCGAGCGCGCGGTCGGTGAAACGTTCGAAGGCGAAGAGCTGCTCGGCCTCGACGAGCCGGAAGTCGCCGACGCGCAGGGCGCGATGGGCCTTGCGCAGCGCGACCAGCTTCTTCGTCCACGCGAGCTCCGGGTTGTCGTCGCGCACGAGATCCCAGCGCATCGGGCCGCGGTTGGCGGGGTCCGGGCCGCCTTCCATGCCGATCTCGGCGCCGTAGTAGAGATTCGGTGCACCCGGCAGCGTGAACTGCAGCGCCTGCACGAGGCGCCGCTGCGCGAGATCGGGCAGCTGCGTGGCGATGCGCGGGATGTCGTGGTTGTCGATCACCACCCATGACTTGAGCATCGGCTCGATGCCCGCGTCCTGCACCAGCTGGCGCGTCATGCGGCCGGCCTGCGCCGGCGCAAGCTCGCCCTGCGCCAGGCCCAGCACGATCTGGCGCAGCGCAAAGTTCATCACCGCGTCGATCGAACGCAGCCAGTCGCCGGGGTAGTTGACGATCTCGCCGACGACCAGCGAGCCGGGCTTCTGGCGATGCGCCGCGTTGGTCAGCTCGCGCAGGAAGACGGGGCCGAGTTCGAAGGCCGTGTCCAGGCGCCAGCCGTCGGCGCCGTCGCGCAGGTAGCTCTGCACCACCGAATCGGGCGCGGCCCAGAGGTGGCGGCGCACGGCCGGGTTCTCGAGGTTCAGCTCGGGCAGGTTCTGGAAGCCGGTCCAGACGCGCGCGCCGCCGGTGTACTGCGGGCCGATCGCGAACCAGTCGCGCCAGCGGCTCCTAGGGTCGGCCATCGCCTCGCGGAACTTCGGCGCGTTGCGGCCCATGTGGTTGAACACACCGTCGAGCACCACCTTCAGGCCGCGGCGGTGCGCGCCCTCGGCCAGCGCCTTGAAGTCGGCGCGCGTGCCGTACTCCGGGCTGATGGCCTGGAAGTCGAAGGCGTCGTACTTGTGGTTCGTGTACGCGAGGTGGATCGGGTTCAGGTACAGCACGTCGGCGCCCAGCCGCTGCACGTGGTCCAGGTGCGCGCGCGTGCTGGCGAGGTCGCCGCCCCAGAAGTCGAGCTCGTGCGCGGCGAGCTTCTGGTCCTCGAGGTACGGGCCTTCCTTCGGGACCTCGGTCCAGGGGCGCAAGGTCTTCGGCGGCGGGTACAGCGCGCGCTTCGCGTCGAGGTTCGCCGAGGGCGCAAATCGATCGACGATCACCTGGTAGACGATGGCGCCGTTGCGCCAGTCGCGCTCGCGGTCCTCGAAGGGGCCGGCCTGCGCGAGCGTCGCCACGCCCAGCGCAGCGACGGCCGCAGCGGCCCGCATCATCCCTTCACCCCGCCGGCCGTCAGGCCCGAGACGATCCAGCGCTGCGCGAGCAGGAACACGAGCGTGATCGGCAGCCCGCTCAGCACGGCCGCGGCGGCGAAGTCGCCCCAGAGGTACTTCTGGTCGTAGAGGTAGTACTTGCTGCCCACCGCGAGCGTGAGGTTCGGCTCCTCGCGCAGCAGCACGCTGGCCACCGGGTACTCGATGATGGTGCCGATGAAGGCCAGCACGAAGACCACCATCAGGATCGGCACCGCCATCGGCAGCAGCACATGGCGGAAGGCCTGCCAATGCGTCGCGCCATCGACCTTGGCGTTCTCCTCGATCTCGACGGGGATCGTCTCGAAGTAGCCCTTGATGGTCCAGATGTGCATCGCCACGCCGCCCAGGTAGGCGACGATCAGCCCGGCATGCGTCTCGATGCCCAGCCAGGGCAACTTGGTGCCGATGCCTTCGAAGATCGCGAAGATCGCCACCAGCGCCACCGCCACCGGGAACATCTGCAGCAGCAGCATGCTGTTCAGGATGAACTGCTTGCGCTGGAACCTCATGCGCGCGAAGGCATAGGCCGCGGTGGTGCTGATGGCCACGATCAGGAAGGCCGCCATCGTGGCGACCTTGATGCTGTTCCACAGCCACAGCAGCACCGGGAATGGCGGCGGCGTCACCGTGCCGTCGGCGTGCTTCACGGGGATGCCCAAGGCCAGCTGCCAGTGCTCGAAGCTGATCGTGCTCGGAATCAGCGAGCCGGTGGCGAAGTTGCCCGGCCGCAGCGAGATGCTCACCACCGCCAGCAAGGGGAACAAGGTGAAGGCCAGCAGCACCCACAGCGCGAGGTGCGCGCCGCGGATGCGCCAGCGGTGGGCCGAGCCGGTGACGATGGCCATCAGCGCTTGCTCCTACTTGTTCTGCTGATTGCGCTGCGTGTAGCGCAGCTGCGCATAACCCATCAGCGCGACCATGATGAAGATCAGCGTGCTGATGGCCGCCGCGAGGCCGAAGTTCTGGCCCGCGTCGGTGAAGGCGATGCGGTAGGTGTAGCTCACCAGGATGTCGGTCGTGCCGGCCGGCAGCTTGGTGTTGAGGTAGTCGGGCCGGCCGTCGGTCAGCAGGCTGATCAGCACGAAGTTGTTGAAGTTGTAGGCGAAGGCGCTGATGAGCAGCGGCGTCAGCGGCCGCGCGATCAGCGGCGCGGTGATGCGCCAGAAGTTCGTCAGCGGCTTGGCTCCGGCGATGGCGCTGGCCTCGTAGAGATCCGAGGGAATCGCCTTCAGCAACCCCGTGCACAGGATCATGATGTACGGGTAGCCGAGCCAGGTGTTGACGATCAGGATCATCACCTTGGCCAAGAGAGGATCGGCGAACCAGGCCGGGCGCACGCCGAACACGGCGTTCAGGATGCCGTTGATCTCGCCGAAGTTCTGGTTGAACAGGCCCTTGAAGACGAGGATGCTGATGAAGCCCGGCACCGCGTAGGGCAGGAACAGCAGCGTGCGGTACAGCGTGCGGTGCTTCAGCGCCGGCCATTCCAGCAGCACCGCCAGCGCCATGCCCAGGGCGGTGGTGAACAGCACGGTGAGCGCGGCGAAGGCCACGGTCCAGACGAAGATGCTGACGAAGGGGCCGCGGAAGTCGGCGTCCAGCAGCATGCGCGTGTAGTTCGCGAAGCCCACGCTGACCTTGAAGCCGGGCTGCACGTGCTCGCCGTTCGTGGTCTCGAAGAAGCCGCTCTTGCGGTTGGCGGTGTAGCTGGCCTTCGTCAGCTGCTGGGTCAGCGAACCATCGGCGTTAGCCACCCACAAGGGTTCGACGCGGCCGTACTCGCGCAGGCCGGCGTAGCGCAGGACCTGGCCGTCGGGCAGCTTCAGCTGCAGCGCCTGCAGCGCGGGGCGCAGCTGCACGAGTGCGCGCAGGTCGATCGCCTCGGCGAGCGTGGTGCCGGCGAGCGGCGTCATCGCCACCGGCGAGGCCGGCGCGCCAGCGGCGAAGTCCAGCGGCGGCGAGACCAGTTCCTCGCCACCGCCGAGTTCCGGCAGCGCGAGCTTCAACCGCAGCGCGCGGCCCTCCGGGTGCAGCGTGTACGGCCGCGCATGCGCCTCGTCGGCCAGCGTCTGCTCCAGCAGGTACTGGCGCACGCGGGCCTCGTCCAGCAGGTGGTCCGAGGAGTAGTTCGTGAAGCCGATCTGCACCGTGTACAGCAGCGGGAAGGCGAGGAAGACCAGCATGCCGGCCACGCCGGGGAACAGGTATTTCCAGGCCACGCTCGTGGCGGTGCCGTAGACATAGATCGCGCTGGCGCCCAAGGCGAGCAGGCCCACGGCGGCCAGCGGCTGCGCGGCGGTCCACAGGCCGAAGACGAACCACAGCAGCGCGAGCGCCGCGACGGCAGCGACGACGGCGCGAAGCTTCACCGCGTCACCATGCGCGCCGCCGCGCCATCGAGCGCATCCTTCGCCGACTGCCGCCCGTTCGTGATGGCCTCCAGCGCCGCGTCCATCGCCGGGAAGAAGCGCTGCATCTCCGGGATGTTCGGGATCGGCTCGCCGGCGCTGGCATTGGCCATCGTCGCGGCGATGTTGGCGTCGCTGCTCAGCTCGCGGAAGTAGGCCTTGTTCGCGGGCGTGCCCAGCGGCACGTCGGCCGACACCATCTTCAGGCTCTCGACCTTCAGCAGGTGGTTCTCGACGAACTCGCGCGCCAGGTCCTTGTTCCGGCTGGCCGAGGACAGCATGCAGCCCAGCACGCCGACGAAGACCTTGCTCGGCTGCCCCGGTACCACCGCGGGCACCGGCGCGACGCCGAACGAGATGCCGGCCTTTTTCGCGTTGTCCCAGGCCCAGGGGCCGGTGATCATCATCGCGACCTGGCCGCGCGCGAAGCCGGCTTCCATCTCGGCATAGCGCGCGCCCTTGGGCATCACGCCGTCCTTGATCAGGCGCTCGAGCATCTGCGCGCCGGCCACCGCGCCCGGCGCGTTGACGCCCACCTTCGTGCCGTCGAGTTCACCAGCGGCGCTGCGTGCGAAGACGTAGCCGCCGGGGCCGGCGAGCATCGGCCAAGTGAAGAAGGACTTGTTGTAGTCCCAGAGCACCGCGCTCTTGCCTTGGCCCTTCAGCTTGCGGTCGATCTCGATCAGCTCGTCGAAGCTCGCCGGGGGCTTGGGCACCAGCGCCTTGTTGTAGACCAGGCCCACGGCCTCGATCGACAGCGGCCAGCCCCAGACCTGGCCCTGGTAGGTGAAGGCGCGCCAGGCCGATTCCTCGATCTCGTCACGCAAGCGCTTGGGCGGGCGGATCGGCACGATGAGCCCGCCCTTGGCCCACTCGCCGGCGCGGTCGTGCGGCCAGCAGAAGAGGTCGGGGCCCTTGCCCGCAGCCGCAGCGGCGGCGAACTTGTCGGGCGCGCCTTCCGGGTGCTGCACGACCACCGGCACGCCGGACGCGCGCTCGAAGGCGTCGCCTACTTTCTGCAGGCCGTTGTAGCCCTTGTCGCCGTTGATCCAGACCAGCAGCCGTGGCGGCGTCTGTGCAGCGGCGAGTGCGGAAACCAGTACGCAACAGGCGGCCAGCAGCGCCGCCAGCCACGCACGCTCAAGCCGCATGCCGCTGGCCGGCCAGGGCGAGGCGCTGGAAGGCGCGGCCTTCGGCGTCGAAGAGATGGGCCTTCTCGGCCGGCACCGAAAGCGCCAGCCGCTCGCCGCTGGCGATGGGCCGGTCGCCTTCGACGGCGCAGGTCAGCACATCGTCCAGGCCGGGCGCGCTGCAGTAGGCGTAGGTCATGCTGCCCAGGCTCTCGACGAAGGTCACGTGGCTCGTCAGCGCGTTGGCCTCCACGCCCGCATGCAGGTGCTCGGGGCGGATGCCCAGCTTCACCGCGTCGCCCGACTTGGCGGCGCGCGCATCGACGGCGCAGCGGATCGATTCGCCGCCCGGCACCTTCACCACCGCGCCGCCGGCGCCGGCTTCCAGCACCGTGGCCGGGATGAAGTTCATGCCCGGGCTGCCGATGAAGCCGGCCACGAACAGGTTGCACGGGTGCTCGTACAACTCCAGCGGCGCGCCGACCTGCTCGATGCGCCCGGCCTGCAGCACGACGATGCGGTCAGCGAGCGTCATCGCCTCGACCTGGTCGTGCGTGACGTAGACCATCGTCGTCTTGAACTGCTCGTGCAGCTTGGCGAACTCGTAGCGCATCTTCACGCGCAGCGCGGTGTCGAGGTTCGACAGCGGCTCATCGAACAGGAAGACCTCGGGCTTGCGCACGATGGCGCGGCCGATGGCCACGCGCTGGCGCTGGCCACCCGACAGATCCTTCGGCTTGCGCTGCAGCAGGTGCTCGATGTGCAGGATCTTCGCGGCCTGGTTCACCGCGGTCTCGATCTCGGCCTTGGGCACCTTCGCCAGCTTCAGCCCGAAGGCCATGTTGTCGAAGAGATTCATGTGCGGGTACAGGGCATAGCTCTGGAAGACCATGCTGATGCCCCGCTCGGCCGGCGGCACGTCGTTGACGACGCGGCCGCCGATCGAGAGCTGGCCCTCGGTGATGTCCTCCAGGCCGGCGATCGTGCGCAGCAGCGTGCTCTTGCCGCAGCCGCTGGGGCCGACGAAGACCATGAACTCGCCGTCGCGGATGTGCAGGTCGATGCCCTTGAGGATCTTCGTCTCGCCGTAGGCCTTGCCGACCCCGGACAGCTTCACTTCGGCCACACGCGTCTCCGCACCGCCGGGGCACCGCCGGCGGGAATGTAGGGAATATACAAGTGGGTGGTGGTGCAAATCCACCCGCAAGGACCCTCGCCGGGCTGGCGTTTACCCTGCTGAAAACGGTTGCTGGCGCCATGGAACGGGCCGAGTCATGTAATTCGACTACATGTCGAGCAGCCCAACGAACGACACCCGGACGCGGCTTGCCGCGGCCTTCCGGGCTGATAGTCTCGCCGCATGCCCCGACTGCCTGCCGCCCTCGCCCTTGCCCTCGCCTGCTGGCTGCTGCCGGCCTGGGCCGCGGCGCAGACGCTGACGGTCGCCGCCGACAGCAGCCTGGCCGAGGCCGTGCGCGAGATCGCGCAGCGTTTCGAGGCCGCGCATGCGGGCAGCCAGGTGAAGGTTGAGGCGGCCGCCGCCGGGCTGCTGCTGGAGCGGCTTGCCGAAGGCGCGCGCTTCGACCTGTTCGCCAGCGCCGACCTCGACACGCTCGCACGGGGCGTCGACCGCCGGCTGCTCGCCGCCGGCCCGCCACGGATGCTGGCCGGCAATGCGATCGTGCTGATCGTGCCGGCCGCGGCCGAACATCCGCCGCAGCGCCTGTCGGACCTCGCCCGGCCCGAGGTACAGCGCATCGCGATGGGCCGCATCGCCAGCGTGCCCGCCGGCCGCCATGCGCGCGAGGCGATCGACACCGAGCGCCTGTGGCCCGCGGTGCAGCGCAAGATGGTGTTCTGCGACAGCGTCGCGCAGGTGCTGGAACTGGTCTCGCGCGGCGAGGTCGATGCCGGCTTCGTCTACCGCACCGACGCACCGGCCGCAGCCGGCGTGCGCGTGGCGCTGGTGCCCGAGACCTCGACACCGGTGCGCCATGCCGCCGCGCTGGTGGCCGGGACGAAGCAGGAAGCGCTGGCGCGTGAACTGCTGGCGCTGCTGGCGGCGCCCGCCTCGCGCGCGGCGTGGACGCAGCGCGGCTACACCGCGCCCTGATCCACCGCTTCGGCAGGCACGGCCGGAGGCCAGGCCGTGGCCGCCAGCCGGCGCGGCAGCGGCGGGATCTCGAACTGCGCCAGCTCCTGCAGCCGGAAGCCGATCGCCAGCATCAGCGTCGGCACGTGGATCAGCAGCACCCAGGCGCCGGTCTCCTTGCCCGCCGCGAAGCGCGAGATCACCCACAGACCCAGCGCCAGCAGCACCAGCGTCAGCACGGGGATCGCACGCCGCAGCACCACGCCCCAGCGCGCGGCGCGGAAGCGCTCGTGGAAGCCGGCCGGCGCCGAGCGCAGCGTCTGCGCCAGGTGCGCCGCAGCCTGTTCGAGCTTGCGCTTCGCGTCGGCCGAGCGCGCGGGCTCGCGCCGCGCGAGCTTCACGCGGCTGCGCCAGCCGCTGCGTTCTTCCAGCAGCCGCGCCCAGCTCCAGCCGAGCACGGCCAGCAGGTCCTGCGGCAGCGCCGGGCGCGTGCCGCCGACCGGCGCAAGGGTGATCTCGCCCGCCACGCCGGACACGGCCGAGACCACCAGCGTCAGCTGCAGCCCGCCGGCGCGCGCCTCGCCCTGCACCAGCACACGCTGCGCGAAGGGCCCGCCCGCACCCGCCGACAGCCGTTCGCTGAACGCGATCTGCCAGCCCGGCCCCTGCGCGAACTGCGTGGCCGGCGGCACGGCCTCGACGGCTTCGAGCAGCGTGGCGATGGCCGGGCCTTCGGCGCGCAGCTCGGCGCGCAGGCCGCAGGCGTGGTCCAGCCGGCGCACGAGCCTGAACTGGCGCGAACCGTAGGGCTCCAGCAGCAGCGTCTCGGTGATGCCGTCGTGCTGCGCCGGCTTGAAGGCGAGCCGCCGCGCCGCGCGGTCGCTCGCCGCGAGGTCCACATGCCGCCCGCGGCGCGCAAAAGGCTCCGCCAGCGCGATCATCTCGTGGTGCGTCAGCGGCTCCATCGCGACGCAGGAAGCCTTCAGCGCGGCGCGGGCCGCACCGCGTAGACCTGCACCGCCTGCGCCGGCAGCCGCAGCGCGGCGCGGCCGTCGGCGCCGGCCTTCGCCGAGAGCGCATGGCGCGGCCACAGCGGCATCAGCGCCGCGCCCGGCGGCAGCTCGGGCACCTGCAGCTCGGCCGAGGCCGTGCCGTAGTTGATGACGGCCAGCGTGCGCTCGCCCTGCCACGCCCGCTGCCAGCCGGCGACCAGCCCCTCGGCGAAGCTGCCCTCGAAGCTGCCGCGCGCGATCGACGGGTGGCTGTTGCGCAGCTTCAGCATCGCCTTGTAGAAGGCCAGGATGCCCTCGGGCCGCGCCTGCTCGGCCCGCAGGTTCTGCGTGGCGACGTTCGGGGCGATCGGCCGGAAGGGCTTGCCGCGGGTGAAGCCACCCGTGCGCGCGTCGCCGGTCCAGCTCATCGGGCTGCGGATGGGGAAATCGCCCTCCATGCCCGGCACGCCGGCCTGGCCGACTTGTTCGCCGTAGTAGATGAAAGGCGTGCCCGGCTGCAGCAGGTAGCCCGCGGCGGCGAGCTTGTAGCGCGCCACGTCGCCGCCCACCTGGTCCCACAGCCGCTGGCCGGCGAAGATGTCGTGGTTGGAGACGAAGGTGGCCATCGTCGGCCGCGCGCTGCGGTAGTAGCTCGCGACCTTCTGCACCGACTCCGCATCGCCCAGCGCGGCCTGCACGAAGTGGTGCACGTAGCCGAAGGCGAAGGCGCCGCCGCAGATCGCCGGGTCGCCGTAGGCCTGCGGCTCGGCCGTCGCCTCGCAGACCACGGTGCGGTGGCGGTACGAGCGGATCAGGTCCTGCAGTTGCTTGGTGATGGCGCGGCTCTCGGGCTGGTCGTTCCAGTCCTTCGCGTTGTTCTCCACGAGATGCGGCACGGCGTCGAGCCGGAAGCCGTCCAGCCCGCGGTTGAGCCAGAAGCGCAGGCTCGAGAGGTGGTAATCGAGCACCGCCGGGTTGCGGAAGTTGAAGTCGGGCATGTGCGGCCCGAAGGTGCCGAAGAAGAAGTCACTGCCACCGGGCGCGGGGTACCAGGGGTTCTTGCCCCAGATGTCCCAGCCCGGCTGCTGCGTCGGGCTCCAGACATACAAGTCGCGGAAGGGGCTGCCCGGGCCCTTCAGCGCCGAGACGAACATCGGGTGCTGCGCCGCGCTGTGGTTGATCACGTAGTCCATGATCACGCCGATGCCGCGCCGGTGCGCCTGCCGGATCAGCTCGTCGAAATCGGCCAGCGTGCCGTACTCGGGCGCGATGGCGCGGAAGTCGGTGGTCGCGTAGCCGTGGTCGCCATCGGCGTTGGCGGTGATGGGCATCAGCCAGATGCCGCGCACGCCCAGGTCCTTCAGGTGATCCAGGCTCTGCGTGAGGCCGCGCAGGTCGCCGATGCCGTCGCCGTCGCTGTCGCGCCAGGCGCGCACGAAGATCTCGATGAAGGCGCCGTGCGCCCAGCCCTCGGGCAGCGCACTGCCGCGGTCGGCCTGGGGCACCGGCGTGGTGTCGGTGGGCGCGGCGCCGACGGCGGTGGCCAGGGCGAGCGCGAAGGCGGCGAGAAGCTGTCGCATCGAGCGCCAGACTGTAGGTGAATGGCGTCTCGATAGCATCGGTCCATGAACCGACCGCTCCTGCGCACGATCGCCGCCTCGCTGTTCATCGCCTGCGGCCTGCCCGCGGCGCGGGCCGCTGCGGCGCGGCTGGCCGACTGCGACGCGCCCGGCTTCGCGACCCTGCTGGAAGCCGCTGCGGCTCCCGCGCTGCCGGCGCGTGCGGTGTGGCTGGACGCGCGGCGGCTGCGCTGGCCCGGCGCCGAAGCCACCGCCGGCACGCGCTTCGCGCTGCTGTTCTCGGCGCAGGGCCGCATCGTCGCGACGCCGGGGCAAGCGCCGCGCGGTGCCGAGCGCAGCCTGGGCCTGCGCCCCGACCCGCGCCCGCTGCCGGCAGCGCTGGCCGAGCGGGTGCGCTGGGTCGGCGCCGGGCCGGTGCTCGCGCTGCCGGCGATGGCCTCGCGCGAGATCGCCGCGCTGCACCGCGGCCAGCTCGTCGCGGTGCAGCTCGATGCGCAGGGCCGCGTGCTGCAGGCCAGCGGCACGCAGATCGCGCTGGCGCTGGACGACCTGCACGGCGACGCCGATGAGCCGCTCACCGACTTCGGCGCCACCGCGAGTGCCGCCGGCACCGCGTTCCGGCTCTGGGCGCCCACGGCGCAGGCCGTGTCCGCCTGCCTGCACGACAGCGCCACCGGCGCAGCCACCGCGCTGCTGCCGCTGCACCGCGCGCGCCGCGGCGGCAGCTGGTTCGGCCAGCATGGCCGCGAGTTCGCCGACCGCAGCTACACCTACCTCGTCGACGTGTTCGTGCCGGGCACCGGCCTCGTGCGCAACCGCGTCACCGATCCGTACTCGACGAGCCTCTCCGCCGACTCGCATCGCAGCTGGATCGGCCGCCTCGCCGCGGCCGAGACGATGCCGCCCGGCTGGCGCGAGACGCCGCGACCCGACACCGTGAAGGCCGCCACCGATCTCGTGATCTACGAGCTGCACCTGCGCGACTTCTCGATGTCCGACGCCGGCGTGCCGCCCGAACACCGCGGCAAGTACCTCGCCTTCACGCACCCCGATTCCGCCGGCATGCGCCACCTGCGCGCGCTGCGCGAGGCCGGCGTGACCGACGTGCACCTGCTGCCGGTGTTCGACTTCGCGAGCGTGCCCGAGCGCGGCTGCATGACGCCCGATGTGAGCGGCACGCCGGACGGCGAATCGCAGCAGGCGCAGGTTGCCGCCGTGGCCGCGCGCGACTGCTTCAACTGGGGCTACGACCCGCTGCACTACGCCGCGCCCGAAGGCAGCTACGCGATGGACCCCGACGACGGCGCCGCGCGATTGCGCGAGTTCCGCGCGATGGTGCTGGCGCTGCACCGCGCCGGGCTGCGCGTGGGCATGGACATGGTCTACAACCACACCAGCGCCTCGGGGCAGAAGGCGCAGTCGGTGCTGGACCGCATCGTGCCGGGCTACTACCAGCGGCTCGATGCCGAAGGCCGCGTTGCCACCAGCACCTGCTGCGACAACACCGCCACCGAGCACCGCATGATGGCCAAGCTGATGATCGACTCGGCCGCGCTGTGGGCGCGCGAGCACCGCATCGACAGCATGCGCTTCGACCTGATGGGCCACCAGCCGCGCGCCGCGATGGAGCGGCTGCAGGCGGCGGTGGACCGCGCCGCGGGCCGGCACATCCACCTCATCGGCGAGGGCTGGAACTTCGGCGAGATCGCCGATGGCGCGCGCTTCGTGCAGGCGGCGCAGGGGCGGCTGGCCGGCAGCGGCATCGGCAGCTTCAGCGACCGTGCGCGCGACGCGGTGCGCGGCGGCGGCTGCTGTGACGACGCGGCCGCGACGCTCGCGCGCCAGGGCTGGATCACCGGCCTCTTCTACGACCCCAACCCTCACGCCAAGGCCAGCCGCGAAGACCTGCTGCGCGCCGCCGACCTCGTGCGCGTGGGCCTGGCCGGCACGCTGCGCGACTTCCGCATGGCCACCTTCGACGGCAGCACGAAGCCGCTCTCGGCGATCGACTACGCCGGCCAGGGTGCCGGCTTCGCGAGCCAGCCCGACGAGGTGGTGAACTACGTCGAGAACCACGACAACCCGACGCTGTACGACATCGGCGTGATGAAGCTGCCGCCGGCCACCAGCCCGGAGGACCGCGCGCGCGTGCAGCTGCTGGGCCTGGCCGTCACCGCCTTCAGCCAGGGCATCGCCTACGTGCACGCCGGCGTCGAAGGCCTGCGCAGCAAGAGCCTGGACCGCAACAGCTTCGACAGCGGCGACTGGTTCAACCGCATCGACTGGACCTTCACCGACAACAGCTTCGGCAGCGGCCTACCGCCCAAGGCCGACAACGGCGCCCTGTGGCCGGCGATGAAGCCGCTGCTGGCCGACCCGGCGCTGAAGCCGCAGCCGGCGCAGATGCGCTTCGTGCGCGACGCCTTCCTCGACCTGCTGCGCATCCGCGCGAGCACGCCGCTGCTGCGGCTGCGCAGCGCGGCCGAGATCGCGCAGCGGCTGAGCTTTCCGAACAGCGGCGCGGCGCAGGAGCCCACCGTGGTCGTCGGCCGGCTCGACGGCCGTGGCCCTGCACCCGGTGCTGGCCGCACCGGGTGCAGCCGACCGGCGCGCGGCCGAACACTCGCGCTGGGACGCGGCCACCGCCACGCTCCACGTGCCGGCACGCACGGCGCTGGCCTACGTCGCGGACTGATCGGACGGCAGCCGAGGCTCCGGCGCCGGCGGCAGGCTCACCAGGAAGCTCGAACCCTGCCCCTCGTGGCTGATGACGCCGATGGTGCCGCTCATCAGCCGCACCAGCGCGCGCGTCACCGCCAGGCCGATGCCGGCGCCGTCGGCCGCGCCGCGCGCCTGGCGGCCGCGCTCGAAGGGTTCGAACACGCGCGGCAGCTCGGCTTCCGAGATGCCGATGCCGGTGTCGCTGACGAGCAGGTCGGCCCGCCCGTCGGCGCCGCGCGCGATGCGCAGCTCGACGCGGCCGCCGGGCCGGTTGTACTTGATCGCGTTGCCCAGCAGGTTCAGCAGCACCTGGCGCAGGCGCGTCGGGTCGGCGAAGACGCTGAGCTCGTCGCCGGGCAGCAGCACCAGCTGCACCTGCGCGCGTTCGGCGGATTCGCGCACCAGCTCCAGCGCCTGCGCCGCCAGCCAGCGCAGCGCCACCGCCTGCGGCTCCAGGCGCAGGCCGCCGGCCTCGATGCGGGTGAGGTCGAGCAGGTCGCTGATCATGTGCAGCAGGTGCTCGCCGGCCTCGCGCACGAGCTTCAGGCGCCGGCGCTGGCCCTCGCCGGGCGGCTCGACGGTGTCGATCTCCATCAGCTGCGCGAAGCCCAGCACCGCGTTCAGCGGCGTGCGCAGCTCATGGCTCATGCGCGAGAGGAACTCGGTCTTCGCGCGGCTCGCGGCCTCGGCCACCGCGGCGTCGTGGCGGGCCTGCTCGAGCAGGCGGCGCTCGGTCACGTCCTCGACGTAGCCGTGCCAGACCAGCCGCCCGTAGGCCATGCGCTCGGGCGTGGCGGTGGACAGCAGCCAGCGCTGCTGGCCGTCGCCGCGGCGGGCGCGGAACTCGCAGCGCCACTCGCCCATCGTGGTGCTGGCCTCGCGCAGCGCGGCCAGCATGCGCCGGCGGTCGTCGACGTCGATGGTGGCGAAGACGGCATTGGCATCGGCCAGCATCTGCGCCGTCGTCAGCCCGAACATCGCGCCGCCGCGCTCGTTGACGTAGACGAAGCGCCCCGGGCCGCCGCCGGCCGGCACTTCGAACTGGTACAGCAGCCCGGGCACGTGCCGGGCGAGGCGCTCGAGGGCGCCGCCGGAAACCGGCTCCCGAGGGGGCTCAGTGGCCAGCGTGCACCTTCTCGCCGGCCTTCAGGCGGTAGACGGTGCCGCAGTACGGGCAGCGCCCCTCGCCGCTGGTGGCCACGTCGATGAACACCTTGGGGTGCCCGCTCCACAGCGGCATCTTCGGATTCGGACAGAAGGTCACGCCGGGGCCGGTGAGATCGGCGCCGGCCAGTTCCACCAGCGCCTTGGGCTGCTCTTGATTCGGGTTGCTCATACCAGCGTCAGCCACTCGGCGTACTTGGGGTTGCGGCCGTTGACGATGTCGAAGAAGGCGGCCTGGATCTTCTCGGTGACCGGGCCGCGCGCACCGGCGCCGATCTGCACGCGGTCCAGCTCGCGGATCGGCGTCACCTCGGCCGCCGTGCCGGTGAAGAAGGCCTCGTCGGCGATGTAGACCTCGTCGCGCGTGATGCGCTTTTCCACCAGCGGAATGCCCAGGTCCTTGCAGATGTGGAACACCGTGTTGCGCGTGATGCCGTTGAGCGCGCCGGCCGAGAGATCGGGCGTGTAGACGGTGCCGTTCTTGATCACGAAGACGTTCTCGCCCGCGCCCTCGGAGACGAAGCCGGAGGCGTCGAGCAGCAGCGCCTCGTCGTAGCCGTCGTCGGTGGCCTCCATGTTGGCCAGGATCGAGTTGCTGTAGTTGCTCACCGCCTTGGCCTGCGTCATCGTGATGTTGACGTGGTGGCGCGTGTAGCTGCTGGTCTTCACGCGGATGCCTCGCTGCAGGCCTTCCTCGCCGAGGTAGGCGCCCCAGGCCCAGGCCGCGACCATCAGGTGGATGGTGTTGCCCTTGGGGCTGACGCCGAGCTTCTGGTCGCCGATCCAGGTCAGCGGGCGCAGGTAGCAGCTGTCGAGCTTGTTGGCGCGCACCACCTCGCGCTGGGCGTCCATCACCTGCTGCGGGGTGAAGGGGAGCTTCATCCGGAGAATCTTTGCGCTGTTGAACAGGCGCTCGGTGTGCTCCTGCAGCCGAAAGATTGCTGTGCCCCGCGCCGTCTTGTAGGCCCGCACGCCCTCGAAGGCACCGCAGCCGTAGTGCAGCGTGTGCGTCAGCACGTGGATCCTGGCGTCGCGCCAGTCGACGAGCTGGCCGTCCATCCAGATCTTGCCGTCGCGGTCGGACATCGACATGGGAGCTACCTTTCGCTTCAGAGTGCCGGGTGCGGGCTGGGGCGGTGATTTTAGGTGCCGGCCGCCCGGCGCAGCTCCCAGGTGCTGACGCGGCCGTCGTGCATCACCACCTGCACCTCGTCGCCGCCGGCGTCCGCCCAGGCCCAGGTCTCGGGCTCCTCGGCCACGCGCCGGCCCAGGCTGCGGGTGAGCTTCAGCACCTCGGGCAGGCGCATGCCGCGGTGCAGTCGCGCCTGCAGCATCACCGCGCTGGGCACGCTGCCCACCGGCGCACCGGCGGCGTCGCGCAGCACGCGCAGGCTGCGGCTGAACTGCAGCAGCAGCCAGAACACCGTGACCGTGACCGCCAGCGCGACGCCGCTCCAGCCGTACATCGCCCAGCCGACGGCGACCGCCGCCACCGCCAGGGCCCAGCCGAGCGCGGCGTTCATGGCCTGCCCTTCGCGGAGAATCGCATCGATGGATCGCCTGCAGACATGGGTCATCAACCTCGACCGAGCGCCCGACCGCATGGCCCGCATCGCGGCGCAGCTGAGTTCGCTGCAGATGCCGTTCACGCGGCTGTCGGCGGTGGACGCCCGCTCGCTGACACCCGGGCAGAAGGCCCTGCTCGACGAGCCCGCCTACTACCGCAAGCACGGCATGACGCCGGTGCTGGGCGAGCTGGGATGTTACCTGTCGCACGTGGAAGTGATGCGCCGCTTCCTGGCCAGCGAATCCGAGTTCGCGCTCGTGCTGGAGGACGACGTGCTGCTGAAGCCCGCGCTGCCCGCGGTGCTGCAAGGGCTGATGGCACATCCCGCGCGCTGGGACGCGGTGAAGCTCTCCGCCGTGCACCGCGGCACGCCGGTGCGCGTGCTGGAAGTCGCGCCGGGCCACTTCCTTTCGGTGATGTTGAGCCGCGTCACCGGCAGCAGCGCCTACCTGATGAACCGCAAGGCCGCCGCGGCCTGGCTGCGCGAGCCCGGCGGCCTGTTGCCGATGAGCCTGCCCTACGACCACGTGTTCGACCAGGGCTGGCGCTTCGGCCTGAAGTTCCGCCTCGTCACGCCCACGCCCTGCGGGCATGACGACCAGATCCCGACGACCATCGTCGGCCCGAGCGGCCGCCCGGGCGACACGCGCAAGTTCCACTGGAGCCGGCGCTTCCCGACCTACGCCTACCGGCTGGGCAACGAGTCGCGGCGGCTGGCCTACGGGCTGAAGAACGCGCTGGCGGAGAAGCTGGGCGGCTAGAGATCCCTGGCCCTGCGGCCGACGTGGCCGGTGCGTAGCGCATCGGCCCAGTCGCCGCGGCCGTTGGCCTCGGCGCGGTCGGCGGCGGCGTGCCAGTCGTAGGCCACCGCCCGCAGCTCGACCTGCCAGCCCGCCGCGTCGCGCTCGACGATCGCGTAGCGCGCCTGCGGGCTGCCGGTCTCCGCAACGTGGTCGAAAGGCTCGTCGTGGTCGTAGGCCTGCAGGCCCACGCTGCCGGGGTTGACGATGCGCAGGCCGCCCAGCACCACGTCGCGCGGCAGGTGCGAATGGCCGCACAGCAGCAGCCCGGCCTGCGGGCCGGCCTCGAGGCGCGCGGCGATCTCGTCGTCGCGGGCGGCGCGCGCGCCCTCGGGCGTGACCGACTCCAGCAGGTAGACGAGGTCGGAGTCCGGCGTGCCGTGCACGCAGGCCAGGCCGGGCTGCGGCTCCATCCGCGCCGGCAGCGCCACCAGCCAGGCGCGCTGCGCCGGCGACAGCCGCTCGCAGGCGAAGCGATCGGAAGCACCCATCCGCTCGCGCGGCAGCGTCAGCACCTGCCGCTCGTGGTTGCCGGCGATGGTGGGCCAGCCGCGCGCCATCAGCCAGTCGGCCGTCTCGGCCGGCCACAGCGGGCCGCTCAGGATGTCGCCCAGGTTCAGCCAGCCGTCGACCGCCTTCGGCAGGCCTTCGGCGTCGGCGAACACGGCCTTCAGGGCCGGCAGGTTGCCATGGATGTCGGATACAACGGCCCAGCGCATCGCTCGATCAAGGTTTCAGTCGCAGCCGACATAGTACGAGTAGCCGCTGGAGCTGTCGCCCGAGCGCAGCCGGCCGCTCACCGCCGCGCAGCCGCGGCCGACGAAGGTGCTTTCGCCGCGTGCGACGTCGCTGCGGTAGTAGGGGCTGCCGCCGCCGGCCGCGTTGCGCTGCGCCGCCAGCACGGCGTAGAAGTTGAACAGCCAGCGCCCGCCCTGCTCGAAGGTGACGTTGCCGCGTGAATCCCAGCCGTAGCGGCCGGGGATCACCGGGCCGTAGCGCCGCAGCGCGGTCACATCGGCCGGATGCAGTTCGCGGCCGTTGATGAAGACGCCGGTCAGGCGCCCGTCGCCGCCGCCGCTGGCCTGCGGCGGCAGCGGCGCCGCCAGCGCCAGCCCGGCCGGCAGGAAGACCGCGGCAGGCCCGCCCCAGTGGCCGGCGGCGCCGGTCATCGCGTCGTACCAGTAGGCGCCCGGCGGCACCGGGCCGATGCGCTGCTCCAGCGTCGCAAGCGTGCGCTGCTGCGGCTCGGTCAGCGGATGACCGTTGATCTGCACGTCGGCGGCCAGCGCGGTGAACGCAGCCAGCGTGGTCGTGACGAGGGCGAGCAGGTCTCGCATCGGAATCTCCTCGGGCCGTGAAGCGCCCAGGGCGGGCAGTCTGCGCGCGCCACCGGGGCGCGCGCCTCCCCTGTCGAGCGGGGATCGCGCTGGGCTCTACAGGCCGCGCACGAGGTCCATCGCCTGCTCGATGCGTTCCACCGCGTGCACCGTGAGCCCTTCGATCGCCTTCTTCGGCGCGTTCGCCTTGGGCACCACGGCGACGCTGAAGCCCAGCTTGGCGGCCTCCTTCAACCGCTCCTGGCCGCGCGGCGCGGGGCGCACCTCGCCGGCCAGGCCCACTTCGCCGAAGGCGATGAAGCCGCGCGGCAGCGGCTTGCCGCGCAGGCTGCCCTGGATCGCCAGCAGCACCGCCAGGTCGGCCGCCGGCTCGCCGATGCGCACGCCGCCCACGGCGTTCACGAACACGTCCTGGTCCAGGCAGGCCACGCCGGCGTGGCGGTGCAGCACGGCCAGCAGCATCGCCAGGCGGTCGCGGTCCAGGCCCACGCTGAGCCGGCGCGGGCTCGGGCCGCCGCTGTCGACCAGGGCCTGGATCTCCACCAGCAGCGGCCGCGTGCCTTCGAGCGTGACCAGCACGCAGCTGCCCGGCACCGGCTCGCCATGCGTCGACAGGAAGATCGCGCTCGGGTTGCTCACGCCCTTCAGCCCGCGCTCGGTCATCGCGAACACGCCGATCTCGTTGACGGCGCCGAAGCGGTTCTTGATCGCCCGCACGAGGCGGAAGCTGCTGTGCGTGTCGCCCTCGAAGTACAGCACCGTGTCGACGATGTGCTCCAGCACGCGCGGGCCGGCCAGCGCGCCCTCCTTCGTCACGTGGCCCACCAGCACCACGCTGCAGCCGCGTGTCTTGGCCACGCGCGTGAGCTGCGCGGCGCACTCGCGCACCTGCGCCACGCTGCCGGGCGCGCTGGTGAGCTGCTCGGAGTAGAGCGTCTGGATCGAGTCGATGACGCAGAAGGCCGGGTCCTCGGCCTCGATGGCCGCGACGATCTTCTCCAGGCTGATCTCGGCCAGCACGCGCACCTTCGAGCCCACGAGCCCCAGCCGGCGCGCGCGCAGCGCGATCTGCGCGCCGCTCTCCTCGCCGGTGACGTACAGCACCTTCATCTGCGCCGACAGGGCATCCACCGCCTGCAGCAGCAGCGTGCTCTTGCCGATGCCGGGGTCGCCGCCGATCAGCACCACCGCGCCTTCGACGATGCCGCCGCCGAGCACGCGGTCCAGCTCCTCCTGCCCGGTGGGCGTGCGCGCCACGTCGGCGGCCTCGATCTCGGCCAGCGTGGCCACCGGCTGGCTCTTGGCCAGCGCCTGGAAGCGGTTGTTGCGCACGCCGGCGGCGGGTTCGGCCACGCCCTCGTCGAGCGTGTTCCAGGCCTTGCAGTGCGGGCACTGGCCGAGCCACTTCGGGCTCGTGCCGCCGCATTCGCGGCAGGTGTAGATCGTCTTCGGAGCGGCCATGGCGCGATTGTGGCGGGGCCCTGCGCCGGGGCCGGGGAGCGCCGGGCCGCAATGCCATACTGGCTCGACAAGCCGGGCGTGCAGGGATGGGCCTGTGGAAGCGTGCGCATGAAGAACGACACGAGCAGGAGCGCGTTCGGGCGCTGGTGGCCGGCGCTGGTGCTGGCCGTTGCCGGCACGGCCGCGTTGGCGCAGGGCACGGCGGGCGAGGTGCTGAACGTCGGCCCGGTGCTGGCGCAGCCCGGCGCGCTGGCGCTGTCGCGCGACGGCCAGGTCGCGGCGCACCTCGATCCCGCAGGCGCGGTGAAGCTCTGGCATCCGGCCACGGCGCAGGCGCTGCCCGGCGTGCCGGCGGGCCCGTCGCCCGCCAGCAGCCTGGCGCTCAACACCGACGGCAGCCTTCTGGCCACCGGCCACGCCGACGGCCGCGTGCTGCTGTGGAAACGCGGCGCGGCGGCGCCATGGCGCGAGTTCCGCGGGCATGCCGCGCGCATCCTGTCGATCGACCTCTCGCCCGACGGCAGCCGCCTGGCCAGCGGCAGCGAAGACGGCAGCACCCAGCTGTTCGACACCGCCACCGGCCGCCGCCTGCAGGTGCTGGACGCCGTCTACAACGGCCACCCCGTCGAAGGCGTGGCCGCACCGGTGGCGGTGGCCTTCGCGGCCGGCGGCCAGCGGCTGCTCACGCAGGAGCGCCAGCGCCGGCAGTACGAGGTCGGCCGAACCGGCACGCTGTGGACGCTGGATCGGGGCCTGGAGGCCGCCACCTACGGCGTCTCGGCGGCGAACGAGGACGCCGACAGTGAACAGCCCGGGCAGGCGCTGGGCGGGGGCGGCTGGCTGCTGGCCACCAGCGGCACGGCGCAGCTGACGGTCCAGCGCCTGGACGGCTGTGCGGCGGCCCGGGCCGTCAGCCAGGCAGGCACCGATGGCGTGGACGGCGGCACCTGGGCCGACACCGTCGCCGCCGACCCGCTGGGCCGCTGGGTGGTGGCGGCCAAGGGCGCGGCGCTGAGCTTCTTCGCCACCGACGGGCCACGTCGCCCGAGGGTGCTGCCGCTGCCCGGCCGCTTGACGAACCTGGTGCCGCTGCCCGATGGGCGCGCCTTGCTCGGGGTGCTGTCCGGCGTGCCGCGCGAGGCCGAGCCGCCGGCCGCATCGACGGCGCCGGCGCAGGGCCGCGTGGTGCGCGTGGCCGTTCCCGCCGAGCTGCTGGCCGCGGCGCCGCTGCAGGTGGCGGCCGACGCCCGGCCCTGCCCGCTGGCCGCCGCTGCCGAGCGCGCGCAGGCCTTCGCGCTGCCCGAGAACCCGGCCACCCTGGCCGTGGCCGCGCGGCTGAGCCCGGACCTGCCGCCGCTTGCCGGCGATCCACCGTTGCCGCTGGGCCCGCTGCAGCAGCTGCGCTTCGATGCCCAGGGCCGCCTGTGGGCGCTGTTCCTGAACCTCGGCGATACCCGCGCCGCGGTCGCGGCCTGGGCGCCGGCAACAGGCCGCGCCGTGCTCGCCCGCGAATTGCCGCGCCAGAACGAAGGGCAATGGCCGCTGTGGCTGGGCATCGACTGGGCGGTGCGCGACGGCCAGGGCGGCTGGCTGCGCGCCGGCACGGGCCAGCGGCCGCTGCCGGCAGACCCCGGCGCGGCCGAGGCCTTCGTCACCGCCGATGCCGACACAGGCCGGCTCTATCGCGCCAAAGGCCCGACGCTGGACCTGTTTACCGCCGACGGCCGGCGCGGCGCCACGCTGCGCCTGCGCGGGCCGCTGCGCGGCCTGGCCGCGCGCCAGGGGCGGCTGCTGGCGCTGTACCGCAACGGCGACGAGGAGCTGTTCGCCGGCACGCCGCTGGCCTCGATGGCCTTCCGCCGGGCGCCGCCCCGCTGGCTGGAGGAGCGGGCCGACGAGCAGGTCGAGCGCCTGTGGCTGTCGGCGGACGGGCGCTATGCGCAGGCCACGATCGACAACTCCCACTCGGAGGTCCCGTCGATCGACATCGCATGGCGGCTGTCCGATGGCCAGGCGCTCGGCACCGGCCTTGCGCTGGCCGATCTGCCGGCCACGGCCAGCCGCATCGTCACGCCCGACATCCGCGCGCATCGCCTGGCGGTGTGGGACTGGGATCGCAATGAGCCCATCGCGCGCCTGCCGCGCCATCGCAGCCGCAATGCGCAGGGCGAGCCGGTGCTGCTGCAGGCGGCGATCAGCGACGACGGCCGCCGCGTCGCCAGCGGCTCGCCCGACGGCCTGGTGCGCGTGTGGGACATCGAGACGCACCAACTGCTCGGCGAGGCGCGCGTCGGCGCCGAGGTCACGGCGCTGGCCTTCGATGCCGCGGCTCGCCGGCTCGCGGTAGGGCGCGGTCGCGGGCCGGTGTGGCTGCTGAGCCTGCCCGATGCGGCCGCCGCGCGCCCCTGATCAGTCGTCGGTCGCCCGCATCGCCACGCGCGGCGCCACCGCGCACATCAGCTCGTAGCCGATGGTGCCGGCCGCCGCCGCCACGTCGTCGATGGCCAGCAGGCTGCCCTTCGGCCCGCGGCCCCACAGCGTGACCTCGCTGCCGAGCTGCGCCTCGGGCACCGGCGTGAGATCGACCGCGAGCATGTCCATCGAGACCCGGCCCACGGTGCCGGTGCGCACGCCGTCCACCAGCACCGGTGAATCGGTGCCGGCGTGGCGCGGGTAGCCGTCGGCATAACCGCAGGCGACGATGCCGATGCGCATCGGCTGCGCCGCGGTGTAGCGGCTGCCGTAGCCCACGGTGTCGCCGGCCTGAAGCGGCTGCACGGCGATCAGGCGCGAGCGCAGCGTCATCGTCGGCTCGAGCTGCCAGTGGCGGATGTCGTGGGCCGGGAAGTCGGGCGCACTGCCGTAGCTCATGATGCCGGCGCGCACCCAGTCATTGGCGATGGCATGGCGCAGGATCGCCGCGCTGTTGGACAAGGAACGCTCGCCCGGCAGGTCGCGCGTCGCCTGCTCGAAGACGGCGAGCTGGTGCGCGATGCCGCGCTCGCCGTCGGCATCGCTGAAGTGCGTCATCAGCGAGATCTCGTCGACCTGTGGCAACGCGTTCAGCCGCGCCCAGGCCGCGCGGTAGGCCGCGGGCGCGAAGCCCAGGCGGTTCATGCCGCTGTTCATCTTCAGGAACACGCGGTGCGGGGCATGCGTCTTGTGCGCGGCCAGCCAGTCGATCTGCTCGGCGCAGTGCACCGCGTGCCACAGGTCCAGCCGCGAGCACAGCTCCAGGTCGCGCGGCTCGAACACGCCTTCGAGCAGCAGCACCGGCCCACGCCAGCCGAGGGCGCGGATGCGCTCGGCCTCGGCCAGGTCCAGCAGCGCGAAGCCGTCGGCGCCGCGCAGGCCCTCGAAGGCCCGCTCGATGCCGTGGCCGTAGGCGTTGGCCTTGACCACGGCCCACACGCGCGCATCGGGCGCGGCGGCGCGGGCGCGGGCGAGGTTGTGCGCCAGGGCGCGGGTGTGGACGAGGGCTTCGATCGGGCGCGGCACGGCATTCACCTGGAGGGTGCGGTTCATTCTGCCAGCCGCAGGCCGCGTGCTATAACCCGCGCGCCTTGAAGACGGAGACACCGCGCCGGTGCACAGCGACCGGCGCCGCAGCGCGCGCGACACGATGAAGAAGGGTTTCTCGACCATCATGTCGGCGCAGTTCTTCAGCTCGCTGGCCGACAACGCCATCTTCATCGCCGCGGTCGAACTGTTGCGCAGCAGCGGCGCCCCCGAGTGGCAGCGCGCTGCGCTGGTGCCGATGTTCGCGCTGTTCTACGTCGTGCTCGCGCCCTTCGTCGGCGCCTTCGCCGACAGCATCCCCAAGGGCAAGGTGATGTTCGCGTCGAACACCATCAAGGTCGTGGGCTGCCTGATGATGCTGTTCGGCAGCCACCCGCTGATGTCCTACGCCATCGTCGGCCTGGGCGCGGCGGCCTACTCGCCGGCCAAGTACGGCATCCTGACCGAGCTGCTGCCGCCTTCGCAGCTGGTGAAGGCCAACGGCTGGATCGAGGGCCTGACGATCGGCTCGATCATCCTGGGCGCGGTGCTCGGCGGCCAGCTGGTGGGCCCGCACATGGCGCCGGCGCTGCTGCGCTTCGACCTGCCCATGCTCGACACCTCGATCGACACGCCGCCGGAAGCCGCGATCTCGGTCATCGTGTTCATCTACATGCTGGCGGCGATCTTCAACCTCTACATCCCGCGCACCGGCGCGCCGCTGCAGCCGATGAGCAACGTGGTGGAGCTGGTGCGCGACTTCTCGCACTGCAACGCCCGGCTGTGGACCGACAAGCTGGGCCAGATCTCGCTGGGCACGACGACGCTGTTCTGGGGCGTGGCCGGCAACCTGCGCTACCTGGTGCTGGCCTGGGCCGCGGTGGCGATGGGCTACACGACGACGCAGGCCACCAACCTGCAGGGCGTGGTGGCCGTGGGCACGGCGGTGGGCGCGGTGATCGCCTCGGTGCAGATGCGGCTGGACCGCGCGGTGGGCGTGATCCCGCTGGGCATCGTGCTGGGCCTGCTGACGGTGCTGCTGAACTTCGTCACCAACCTGTGGGTGGCGATCCCGTTCCTCATCCTGCTGGGCGCCGCGGGCGGCTACCTCGTGGTGCCGATGAACGCGCTGCTGCAGCACCGTGGCCACAACCTGATGGGCGCCGGCCGCTCGATCGCGGTGCAGAACTTCAACGAGCAGGCCTGCATCCTGGGCCTGGGTGCGTTCTACGCGGGGCTCACGAAGGCGGGGCTGTCGACCTTCGCCGCGATCACCGTCTTCGGCCTCGCGGTGGCCGGCGTGATGGAGCTGATCCGCCGCTGGCACGCGCGCAACTGCCGCGAGCACCACGAAGAGGTCGAGCGGCTGCTGGCCATCGCGCGTACCGACAATACCCACTGAATGAAGCCCCCAAGCTCGCTCGCGCTCCACGCAACGCCGGAGGCCTTGCTTGCTCGGCCGTCCAGGTCCGCGCAGGCGGACTTGGAGCCGCGGCCATCGCCCCCCCGAGGGGGCCGCCCGCCAGCGGCCCGGCAGAGCCGGCTCCGCGGCGGAAAGCTTGGCCCGTCCTGCTGAAGCGGCGCGGCTTGGGTCGGCCAGCCGCGCGCTGCCGGCGCTGGCGCTCATCTTCAACGCCTTCGCCTGGGGCGTCTCGTGGTGGCCCTTCCGCCAGCTGCAGGCCGCGGGGTTGCATCCGCTGTGGGCCACGGTGCTGATCTACCTGCTGGCGCTGGCCGCGATCACGTTGTGGCGCCCCGGCGCCTGGCGCGATCTGCTGTGCACGCCTTCGCTGTGGTGGCTGGTGCTGGCCTCGGGCATGACGAACGCGGCCTTCAACTGGGGCATCACGGTGGGCGACGTGGTGCGCGTGGTGCTGCTGTTCTACGTGATGCCGCTGTGGGCCGTGCTGCTGGCGCGGCTGCTGCTGCACGAGGCGCTGACGGCGCGCGCGCTGCTGCGCGTGGCGATGGCGCTGGCCGGCGCCGCGGTGGTGCTGTGGCCCGAGCAAGGTTTGGGCGCCGGCTGGGCCGCGCTGCCGCTGCCACGCACGCTGCCCGAGGCGCTGGGCGTGCTGGGCGGCTTCACCTTCGCGCTGAACAACGTGATGCTGCGGCGCGAGGCCGCGCGCCCGCCGGCGGCCCGCGCGCTGGCCATGTTCGGCGGCGGTGCGCTGGTGGCCGCGGTGCTGGCGCTGGTGCTGGCAGGCCCCGGCGGCGTGCCATTGCCGCCGCCGGCGGCGCCGGGCTGGATCGCCGGGGCGCTGGCGCTGGGCGCCCTGTTCCTCGCCGGCAACCTGGCGCTGCAGTTCGGTGCCTCGCGCCTGCCGGCCAACGTGACGGCGGTGGTGATGATCAGTGAAGTGCTGTTCGCCGCCGGCAGCGCGGTGCTGCTGGGTGCCGGCCACGTGACGCCGGCGCTGGCGCTGGGCGGCTCGCTGATCGTCGGCGCCGCACTGCTCGCCGGCCACGACTGACGCGCGCCGCGCCGTTCAGGGTGGCGCGATCACGGGGGCGTGGTGGCGCCGGCGTCCTTCGGCGCCTTCAGCCCGTGGCGCAGCATCAGGCGCTGCAGTTCCACCTCGTCCAGCGGCTTGGCCAGGTAGGCATCGCAGCCGGCGAGCGCACCGCGCGCGCGGTCCAGTTCGCTGTGGTGCGCGGAGACGAAGATCACCGTGCTGTTCATCCACTCCGGCGCCTGCTTGATCTGCTGGCACAGCGCCAGGCCGTCGAGCTCGCTGTGCTCGCCCAGGTCGAGATCGAGGAAGATGAACTCGTAGGCGCGCTGCGCCAGCAACTGCAGCGCGGCCTCGCTGGTGGCGGCCTCGTCGACATGCAGCCGGAAGCGCACGAGCTTGGACGAGAGGAAACGGCGCGCGACTTCGCTGTCGTCCACCACCAGCGCGTGCAGGCGCGGCGCCGGGGCAGGCGCGGCCGTTCGCGGCGGGATCGGCGGGCGGTGGATCACCGGCCGGGCCTCGGCCGGCAGCGTCAGCTCCACCGGCTGGGGCGGCGGCGGGTACACGGTCGGCGGCGTGGCGGCCGTCCTCCTGGGCGCCGCGGCGGCGGCCGCGGCCTCGCCACCCAGCAGCTCGCCCGCCTGCTCGACCTTGGTGCGCTTGGGCAGCACGACGGTGTCGTGGCGGTCCAGGTCGCGCAGCGACAGCGGCTGGCCGCCATGGCGCTTGTGCACCAGCGCGTCGAGTTCGCGCATCACCTGCAGTGCGTCGATCGGGCGCATCGTCCAGGCGGCGGCGCCTTCGGGCGCCTGCGCGCCGACGAACACCGTCTCGCCCTGGCGCTCGGTGGCGACCACCAGCTGCACCGAGGGCGCGTGGTCGGCATCGGCCACCAGGAATTCGGCGTCGGTCAGCGTGCCCACCTGCGCATAGGCCGGCGAGCGGTTCAGCGCGAGCCGGAAATAGGACATCAGCGCACTGCGCTCGAAGTCCGAGAAGCCGAGGAAGGCGACCTTGAAAGCCATGACGACGCTTGGGAAAGGGGGCGATGGTGCGGCGCGGGCAGTCCCCGTGTCAACGACTTCGCGCAGAGCCGGGCGATAACATTGCCGCTTCCTCTTCCGCGAGCCCGCGCCATGGCCAGCAGCCTCTACGACTTCGACGCCGTCTCCATCGCCGGCAAGCCCGCCGCCTTCGACAGCCAGCGCGGCAAGGTGGTGCTGGTGGTCAATACCGCCAGCGCCTGCGGCTTCACGCCGCAGTTCGCCGGGCTGGAAAAGCTGTGGCAGGACTACAAGGACCGCGGCCTGGTGATCGTCGGCTTCCCGAGCAACGAGTTCGGCGGCCAGGACCCGGGCAGCAACGACCAGATCTCCTCGTTCTGCGAGCTGAACTACGGCGTCAGCTTCCCGATGATGGCCAAGGTCAAGGTCAACGGCAGCGAGGCGCACCCGCTATGGAAATGGCTCAAGGGCGAGAAACCCGGCATTCTGGGCATCGAGGCGATCAAGTGGAACTTCACCAAGTTCCTCGTCGGCAAGGACGGCCAGGTGATCAAGCGCTACGCGCCCAACGACACGCCCGAGTCGATGCGGGCCGACATCGAGAAGGCCCTGGGATCATGAGCCCCCAGGCTCGCTTTCGCTCGCCACCCCCCAAAGGGGCTCGCCGCCCTCGGGAAACCCTGTGGGCCGCGGCCTGAACACCACCATGAGCGTCTTCTCCCACCTCGAGCCCTACGGCGGCGACCCCATCCTCAGCCTCAACGAGGCCTTCCAGAAGGACCCGCGGGCCGACAAGGTCAACCTGTCGATCGGCATCTACTTCGACGACGCCGGCCGCATCCCGGTGCTGGACTGCGTGCGCCGCGCGGAAGCGCAGATGCTGGAGACCTCGGCTCCCAAGCCCTACCTGCCGATGGAAGGCTCGCCGGCCACGCGCCAGGCCGTGCAGCAGCTGCTGTTCGGCGCGCAGCACGAGGTGATCGCCAGCCGGCGCGTCGCGACGCTGCAGACCATCGGCTCCAGCGGCGGCCTGCGCGTGGGCGCCGACTTCATCCGCCGCTGGCTGCCCGGCAGCGACCTGTGGGTGAGCGACCCGACCTGGGACAACCACCGCGCGATGTTCGAAGGCGCCGGGGTGAAGGTCCACACCTACCCGTACTACGAACCGAAGACCGGCGGCCTGGCCTTCGACGCGATGCTTGCCACGCTGCGCGGCCTGCCGGCCAGGAGCCTGGTGCTGCTGCACGCCTGCTGCCACAACCCGACTGGCGTGGACCTGAGCCGCGCGCAGTGGGAAACACTGCTGCCGGTGCTGCGCGAGCGCGAGCTGATCCCCTACCTCGACCTGGCCTACCAGGGCTACGGCGACGGCATCGACGAAGACGCCTTCGCGGTGCGGCTGCTGGCCTCGTCCGGCCTCACGTTCTTCGTCGCCAACTCGTTCTCCAAGAGCATGAGCGTCTACGGCGAGCGCGCCGGCGCCTTGAGCGTGGTCTGCGCCGACCAGGCCGAGGCCGAACTCGTGCTCGGCCAGCTGCAGGCCACGGTGCGGCGCAACTATTCCAGCCCGGCGATCCACGCTGCCGGCATCGTCAGCCGCGTATTGACGGACCCGGCGCTGCGCGCAGCCTGGGAGGCCGACGTGGCGGGCATGCGCGAGCGCATCGCCGGCATGCGGCGCCAGCTGCACGCCGTGCTGGCGGCCAAGCTGCCGGGGCGCGACTTCGGCTACTTCCTCACCCAGCGCGGCATGTTCAGCTACACCGGCCTGTCGGCGGCGCAGGTGGACCGGCTGCGCGAGGAGTTCGGCGTCTACCTCGTGCGCTCGGGGCGCATGTGCGTGGCGGGGCTGAACAGCGGCAACGTGGAGCGCACCGCCGCTGCAATCGCCGCGGTGATCTGATCAGCCGCCGCGCGCCACCGCGCTGACGCGCTCGCGCAGCCAGCGGTGCGCCGGCGCGGCGTCGTTGCGCAGGTGCCAGAGCATCTCCACGCTCACCGGCGGCATCGAGAACGGCAGCTCGCGCATCTCGATCGCGGCCTCGGCGCCGCTGGTGGCGCGCACGAAGCCCTCGGGCAGCACGGTCAGCAGGTCCGAGCCGGCTACCACCCGGCTGGCGGTGAAGAACTGGTTGACCGTCAGCACGATGCGCCGCGTCCGGCCCAGCGCCGCCAGTGCATGGTCCACCAGACCGTGCGGCCGGCCCGAGAAGCTCACCAGCAGGTGGTGCGCGCCGCAGAAGGTGTCCAGGTCCAGCGGCGCACCGGCCAGCGGGTGGCCGCGCCGCATCACGCAGACGTAGCGGCTGTCGTAGAGGCGCTCGTGGCGCAGCAGCGCGTCGTGGCCGGCGGTGACGATCGCGGTCACGGCCTCGGGAAAGTAGCCCACCGCCAGATCGGCCTCGCCGGCTTCGAGCAGCCGGCGTGGGTCGCGTGTGGTCAGCGGCATCACGCGCAGGTTGGCCAAAGCGCCCTCGGCCTCGATGCGCTCGACCAGCCCCGGCGCCAGCACCGCGGCGGTGGCGTCGGCCATCGCGATGCGCAGCTGCACGGCGTCGCGGCGCGGGTCGAAGTCGGCCGGCGCGAGGGTCTGGCGCAGGGCCGCCAGCGACTCGCGCACCTGCGGCCAGAGCGACTCGGCCAGCGGCGTGGGCTTCATGCCATGCGCGGTGCGCACGAACAGGTCGTCGCCGACGGCATCGTGCAGCCGCCGCAGCGCGTGGCTCACGGCGGGCTGCGTCATCGACAGCGCCGCGGCGGCGCGCGTCAGGCTGCCTTCGGCCATCACGGCGTCCAGCACGCGCAGCAGGTTCAGGTCGAAGGTGCGGAAGTTGAGGGGCACCGCGGTGCAGCAAATTTGCGCTGTGAATATCTTACATGCGCAATATTCACTTGATAGAACCTAGTGGAAACCCGAATATGCATTCATCGCCGCCGAGAGCGGTGGCCCGACAGGAACGCATCATGACCACCATCACCGTCCACACCCCCGTCCAGGTCCGCGCCCCGCGTGCGGCCGGCTATGCCGCCTGGGCCTTCATGCGGGTCCTGGGCTGGTTCGAGCGCCAGGGCGCCGAGCGCACCGAGCGCCGCGAACAGGCCGACCGTGCCGCCGAAGCCGCCGCCGTGCGCGACTATGCCAACCGCTTCGCGAGCCACGACCCGCGCTTCGCCGCCGACCTGATGGCCGCTGCCGATCGGCACGAACAAGCGAAGTAAGCGCAAACAAGAAGGCCGGCGTCACGCCGGCCCTTCGAACGCCGCAGGCGCTCAGGCCGCGCGGCGCAGCGCCGGCGAAGCGCCGGCCAGCTCACCGAACAGATCCTTCGGATCGGCCAGCTCCGGCAGCAGGTCGATCTTCTCGCCGAGCCCCAGTTCGGCCGCCAGCGCGCCCATGACGCGCAGCGCCGAGAAGTCCTCGAGCGCGAAGCCGACCGAGTCGAACACCGTCACGACGGTGTCGGTGCGCCGCCCCGGCGCCTCGCCCGCCAGCACCCGCCACAGCTCGGTGACGGCGAAGTCGGCCGGCATCTGCTGCAGGTCGCCTTCGATGCGGCTCTGCGGCTCGTACTCCACGAACACGTCGGCCACTTCGAGCACGCCCGGGTGCAGTTCGGTCTTGCCGGGGCAGTCGCCGCCCACGGCGTTGAAGTGCATGCCAGGCTCCAGCATCGCCGGCGTGACGACGGTCGCGTTGCGCTTGTCGGCGGTGATCGTCGTGACGATGTCGGCGCCGCGCAGCGCCTCGGCGGTGCTGCCGCAGACCTCGACGCGCAGCGCCGGCGTGCCGCGCAGGTGGCGCTGCAGCTTGGCGGTGGCGGCCGGGTCGATGTCGAAGACGCGCAGCGTGTCGATGCCCAGCAGGTGATGGAAGGCCAGCGCCTGGAACTCGGCCTGGGCGCCGTTGCCGATCAGCGCCATCGTGCGGGCGCCGGGCCTGGCCAGGCGCCGCGCCGCCACAACCGAGGTCGCCGCCGTGCGCATCGCGGTAGTGAGTGTCAGCTCACTCAGCAATTCGGGCTTGCCGGTGGCCACGTCGGCAAGCACGCCGAAGGCCATCACCGTCGGCAGTCCGAAGCGGCCATTGCCCGGATGGCCGTTGACGTACTTGAAGCTGTAGTGGCGCGCGTCGGCCACCGGCATCAGCTCGATGACGCCCTGGCTCGAATGGCTGGCCACGCGCGGCACCTTGTCGAACTCGCGCCAGCGCAGGAAATCGGCCTCGATCTCGGCGGCCAGGCGGCGCAGCAGTTCGGGCAGCCCGTGGTGGGCGACGATGCGGGCGACATCGCGGGTGGTCAGCAGGGTCGTCATGGTGGCTTCCGGTGGTCTTCGTTCCGAGCCGCCATTCTTCGGAAGGGCCGCGGCAATGAGAAGCGCCAGAAATGCCACCGATCGTCCAGAAATCTGCCATTTCGGCAGCATCTGATGTCAAATCGGCAGATGGACTCGATCGACCTCCAACTGATCGCGCTGCTGCGCCAGGACGCGCGCAGCACCGTCGCGACGCTGGCCACGAAGCTCGGCGTCTCGCGTGGCACCGTCACCAACCGCGTGAAGAAGCTCGAGGACGAGGGCGTGATCACCGGCTACACGGTGCGCCTGCGGCCCGACACCGAGCCCAACCAGATCGCCGCCTGGATGTGCATCACGGTCGACGGCAACCAGACGCGCGAGGTGATCGCGCACCTGCTGGGCGAGCCTGGCGTCGCCGGTCTGCACGACACCAACGGCCGCTGGGACCTGCTGGCCGAACTGCGCGCCGCCAACCTGCAGGAACTGGCCTCGGTGCTGGAGCGGGTGCGGCTGATCAAGGGGATCGCAGGCACCGAGACCAGCATCCACCTTCAAACATACAAGGTGGCCTAGATGCAGCGCCCGCCGTCGACTTCCATGCACACGCCGGTGATCATGCTGGCCTCCTCGCTGCACAGGTAACACGCGGCGTTGCCCAGGTCCTCGGGCGTCGAGAAGCGGCCGAGCGGAATGGTGGAGAGGAACTTCGCGCGCATCTCGGGCGTGTCCTCGCCCATGAAGGTCTTCAGCAGCGGCGTCTCGCCGGCCACCGGGTTCAGCGCGTTGACGCGGATGCCATGCGGCGCCAGCTCCACCGCGCTGGCGCGCGTGGCGGTGATGACCCAGCCCTTGCTCGCGTTGTACCAGGCCAGCCGCGGCCGCGGGCTCACGCCGGCGGTGCTGGCCATGTTCAGCACCACGCCCTTGACGCCTTCCTTCTTCTTCGCCTTGAAGCGCGGCACCACCTCGCGCATTGCGAGGTAGATCGCCTTCATGTTGACCGCGAAGAGGCGGTCGAAATCCTCCTCGGGAAGGCCTTCGAGCGGCTGCGGCACGTGGCCGATGCCGGCGTTGTTGACCAAGATGTCGAGCGCGCCGAAGTGCACCTCGGCCGCGTCGAGCATCGTGCGCACGTCGGCGGCCTGCGTCACGTCCACGCGCAGCGCGCGGGCCTGGGTGCCCACCGCGGCCACCACGTCGAGCGCGGCTTCGAGGTTGATGTCGGCGACGATCACCTTCGCGCCCTCGGCGACGAACTTGCGCACGATGCCGGCGCCGAAGCCCGAGCCGCCGCCGGTGACCACGGCCACCTTGTCCTTGAGCCTCATCGCTTGGGTCTCCTTCAGCCGTGGCGGATGGCCACCGTCTTGAGCACCGAGAAGCCGTACAGCGCCTCGAAGCCCTTCTCGCGCCCGTGGCCCGACAACTTCACGCCGCCGAAAGGCAGCTCGATGCCGCCGCCTGCGCCGTAGTTGTTGACGAACACCTGCCCGCAGCGCAGCCGCCGCGCCATGCGCAGCGCGCGGCTGCCGTCGCGTGTCCAGACGCCGGCCACCAGGCCGAAGGCCGTGCCGTTGGCGATGGCCAGTGCCTCGGCCTCGCCGTCGAAGGGCATCAGCGCCTGCACCGGGCCGAAGATCTCCTCCTGCGCGCAGCGGTGCGAAGGCGGCACGCCGGCCAAGAGCGTGGGCGGCGCCCAGCAGCCGCCGGCGGGCAGGCCGCCGGGCAGTGGCGCCTGCGCGGCGACCTGCAGGCCGCTGGCGCGGGCATGGTCGAGGTAGCCGAGCACGATGTCCTGCTGGCGGCGCGAGATCAGCGGGCCCACGTCGAGGTCGTCCAGCGCCGGGCCCACGCGCAGCGCGCGGTAGCGCTCGGCCATGCGCGCAAGCACCGCGTCGTACACGCTTCGCTCGACCAGGATGCGCGAGGCCGCCGAGCAGGTCTGCCCGGCGTTCTGGATGCCGGCGTTGACGAGGAAGGGCAGCGCCTCGTCGAGGTCCGCATCGGCGAAGACGACCTGCGGGCTCTTGCCGCCGAGTTCCAGCGTCACCGGCACCGCGTTCCTCGCGGCGGCGGTCTGGATCAGCGCGCCCACCGCGGCCGAGCCGGTGAAGGAGATGTGCTGCACGCCGGGGTGCGCCGCCAGCGCCGCGCCGGCCTCTTCGCCCAGCCCGGGCACGACGTTCAGCGCACCCGCGGGCAGCCCGGCCTGCTGGGCGATGTGCGCGAAGGCAAGCGCGCTCAGGCAGGCCTCCTCGGCCGGTTTGAGCACGCAGGCATTGCCCATCGCCAGCGCCGCGCCCACGCTGCGGCCGATGATCTGCATTGGGTAGTTCCAGGGCACGATGTGCGCGGTGACGCCATGCGGCTCGCGCAGCGTCAGCGCGGTGTAGCCGGCGGCGAACGGAATCGTCTCGCCGTGCACCTTGTCGGCGGCACCACCGTAGAACTCGAGGTAGCGCGCCAGCGCCAGCGCATCGGCCCGGCCCTGCTTCAGCGGCTTGCCGACGTCCAGCGCCTCCAGCCGCGCCAGTTCGTCGGCCTGCGCCAGCACCAGTGCGCTCAACTTCAGCAGGATGCGCCCGCGCTCGGCGGCGGCCAGCGCGCCCCAGGCGCCGTCGAGCGCCGCCTGCGCGGCCGACACGGCGGCGTCCACGTCCTCGGCCGAACCCCGCGCGATGCGCGCCAGCTCGCTGCCATCGGACGGGTTCACCAGCGGCAAGGTGCCGCCACGCGAGGCCGGCCGCCAGCGGCCGCCGACGAGGACCAGGGATGGATCGAAGCCGAAATCGCTGTGGGCCATGGGCGGGCTCCCGGGGGCTTGCGGCATCATAGTTCTCGATGGGTCCCTTCCTGCTCAAGCGCCTGCTGGCCTTCGTGGCCACGCTGGCGGTGGCCTCGGTCGTCGTGTTCGCGGTGCTGGAACTGCTGCCGGGCAACGCGGCCGAAGTGATCCTGGGCGAGACGGCCACGCCCGAGTCGCTCGCCGCGCTGCAGAACAAGCTGGGGCTGGATCGGCCGCCGATCGTGCGCTACGGGGACTGGGTCGGCGGATGGCTGCAAGGTCGAACGGCCAACAGCATCAGCTACGACACGCCCACCGCCGAACTCATCGCCGAACGCCTGCAGGTGACGCTGCCGCTGGCGCTGATGGCGATGGCGATCACCGTGCTGCTCGCGCTCGCGCTCGGCCTCTTCGCCGCGTCGCGCCATGGCCGCCTGGGCGACACCGGCGTGATGGCCGCGAGCCAGCTGGGCATCGCAATCCCGAACTTCTGGTTCGCGATCCTGCTGATCCTGCTCTTCGCGGTGAAGCTGCAATGGGTCAGCGCCGGCGGCTTTCCCGGCTGGCACGAGGACGATGGCGGCGGCCTGGGCGCGGGCCTGGCCGCGCTGCTGCTGCCGGCACTCGCGCTGGCGATGGTGCAGGCCGCGATCCTCGCGCGCGTGACGCGTTCGGCCGTGCTGGACGTGATGCGCGAGGACTTCGTGCGCACCGCCCGCGCCAAGGGCCTGAGCCGGCGCCAGGCGCTGCTGCGCCACGTGCTTCGCAACGCGATGGTGCCGGTGCTCACGGTGGCCGGGCTGCAGTTCGCCAATCTCGTGACCGGCACGATCGTCATCGAGAACGTGTTCGTGCTGCCCGGCATCGGCCGCCTCGTGTTCCAGGCCATCGCCAACCGCGACCTCGTCGTCGTGCGCGACGTGGTGATGCTGCTGGCGGCGGTGGTCATCGTCGTGAACCTCGTCGTCGACCTGCTCTACGCCTGGGTCGACCCGCGACTGCGCCACGGATGAAGGGCACCGGCTTCACCCGCCGCGCGCTGCGCCACCGCAGCTTCGCCACCGGCGCGGCCTTCACGCTGCTGCTGGCGGCCGCCGCGCTGCTGTCGCTGCTGTGGGCGCCCTACCCGCCGGCGGAGATCGACATCCCGAACAAGCTGAAGGGCCCGAGCGCTGCGCACTGGCTGGGCACCGACAGCCTGGGCCGCGACGTGGCCAGCCAGCTGCTGGTGGGGGCGCAGAACAGCATCGTCGTGGGTGTCATCGCGGTGGGCATCGGCCTCGGCCTGGGCGTGGCGCTCGGCTGCCTGGCCGCGGCGCAGCGCGCGGCCGGGCGGCAGTGGGTCGACGAACTCGTGATGCGCAGCTGCGACTTCACCTTCGCGTTCCCGGCGCTGCTGTCGGCCATCATGCTCACTGCCATCTACGGGCCGGGCCTGGTGATGAGCATCGTGGCCATCGGCATCTTCAACGTGCCGGTGTTCGCGCGCATCGCGCGCGGCGCGGCGGCCGTGGTGTGGGCACGCGAGTTCGTCACCGCGGCGCGCGCCGCCGGCAAGGGGCCGTGGGCGATCACGCGCGACCACGTGCTGCCGAACATCGCCAGCCCGCTGATCGTGCAGGCGACGATCTCGTTTGCCACCGCCATCCTCGCCGAGGCGGCACTGTCGTACCTGGGCCTGGGCACGCAGCCGCCGCAGCCCAGCTGGGGCCGCATGCTCAACGAGGCGCAGACGCAGATGTTCCAGGCCCCACTGCTGGCGCTGTGGCCCGGGCTTGCGATCATGGCGAGCGTGCTCGGCCTGAACCTGATGGGCGACGGCTTGCGCGACCTGATGGACCCCCGACTTTCAAGACAGAGGTAGACCTCGATGCGCATCGACTTCATCTCCGACGTGGCCTGCCCCTGGTGCGCCGTCGGCCTGCATTCGCTCGAACAGGCGCTGGCGCGCATCGGCAAGGACCTGCCCGTCGAGCTGCACTTCCAGCCCTTCGAGCTGAACCCGCAGATGGCGGCCGAAGGCGAGGACGCGGCCGAGCACCTGAAGGCCAAGTACGGCATCAGCGACGCGCAGCTGGCGCAGAACCGCGGCGTGCTGCGCGATCGCGGCGCGGCGGTGGGCTTCGCCTTCGGCGACCGCGCCCGCGTCTGGAACACCTTCGACGCCCACCGGCTGCTGCACTGGGCCGGCCTGCAGGGTGCCGAGCCGCAGCGCGCGCTGAAGCATGCGCTGCTGAAGGCCTACCACGGCGAAGGCCGCAACCCGGGCGCGCGCGAGGTGCTGCTGGAGCTCGCCGCCGCCGTGGGGCTGGACGCCACGGCTGCGGCCGAGGTCATCGACAGCGGCCGCTACGCCGACGAGGTTCGCCGCGCCGAAGGCGAATGGCAGCAGGCCGGCATCCATTCCGTGCCGTCGATCGTGATCGACGGGCGCCACCTGATCCAGGGCGGCCAGCCGCCGGAGGTCTTCGAGCGCGCGCTGCGCCAGGTCGCCGCCGCCGCGGCCTGAGCCCATGCCGCGCAACATCGAGATCAAGGCGCGCATAGCCAGCGTCGAATCGCTGCTGCCGCGCGCGCTGGCGCTGGCCGGCGCCGCGGGGCCCGAGCGCATCGAGCAGGACGACAGCTTCTTCTGCGTGCCCCAGGGCCGGCTGAAGCTGCGCCAGTTCGCCGACGGCAGCGCCGAGCTGATCCACTACCACCGCGCCGACAGCACCGAGGCCAAGGCCAGCGACTACGTGCGCGTGCCGGTGCCCGACGCCGCCGCGCTGCGCGAGGCGCTGGCGCGCGCCTGCGGGCTGCTCGGGCGCGTCGTGAAGACGCGCTGGCTCGTGATCGTCGGCGCCACGCGCATCCATCTCGACCGGGTCGAAGGTCTGGGCGAGTTCATGGAGCTGGAGGTCGTGCTGGCCGAGGGGCAGAGCGACGCGCAGGGCCGCGAGATCGCCGAAGGCCTGATGGAGGCGCTCGGGCTCGCGGCCGCCGAACGGCTGGCCGGCGCCTACCTGGACCTGCTGCGCAAGGCCTGAGCGGCGCCCGCGCGAAGCCGCTGCCAGCGCAGCAGCGCCCAGCCCGCGGCGGCGGCGATCAGGCAGGCCAGCGTGCCGGGCTCGGGCAAGCTGCGCGCCGGGTCGTCGTCGCGCGGGCCCACCATCGTCGCCAGCTTCAGCTGCGCGGGCAGCGTGTCCGCCGCCATCTCGCGCGCCGGCCCGCCGTCCCGTGCCGTCGCCGCGATGAAGGACACGTTGCCGCAGACCTCCGGCACCATCACCGAGTAGCGCCGGCCCCGATCGTCGTGCACCTCGTACAGATCGGCCGGCTCCTCGTGGCCGACCGGGAAGTTGACGCGTGTCTCCAGGCACAGCGTGCGGCCGTAGGTCATCGCGAAGCCGACCGGCGCGAAGCTGCGGCCGCCGAGCACGTCGCGGATCGCGTCGCGGCCGATTGCCAGCCGGCCGTCGCGGTCGCGGGCCGCGATCCGGGCCTCCAGGCGCGCCCGCACCGGCTCCGGCAGGCGCGCGGCGCGAAGCGCCTCGGCCACGCTGCCGCGGTACGGGTCGCGGCCCGGCCGGCCCCAGACGCAGGACGCACGCAGGTCCAGCGGCGCCGACGCGGCCGCCGCCGCCGGCTGCGCCAGCGGATGCGCGGCCGGCAGCGGATCGCCGTCGTGGTACTCGCCGGGCGGCAGATCGGCACGCAGCATCGTGGGCGTCGGTGCGTGGCCGCGCTCCCAGGCCGCGCCGGCGGCGGCGCCCACGAGCGTGGCGAAGCCGGCCAGCAGCAGCGCCCCCGCGGCAGCGCGCAAGCGCCGCAGGCGGACGACGAAGCGGCGCCAGCGGCGGCGCGTCCACCAGGCCACGCCGCGGCGCCGTGCACGTCGCGGCACCCAGCCCTCGAAGCCGCAGCCCGCGGCGCCGCAGCGCATGTGCGTGACGCGCGCAGCCGCTTCGAGCGGCGGCGCCAGGCCCTCGCCACGCTGCGCGCCACCCACGCGGCGCAGCGACACCTGGCCGCAATGCGGGCAGGGACGCCTGAGGATGCCGGTGCGGCGCGTGACGGCGCCTTCCGGGTGTGCAGCGCCGGTCATCCCGGCCTTATCGGCGGGCGCGGGCGGCGCTGAAGCGAATGTGCGCGCCGGGCGGGCGTGGCGTTCGGCGCTATCGTCGCCCGCGTGAGCCTGCTTGCCGTCAGCGACCTGCGCGTCACCCTGCCCACCGCCCGCGGCGCGGCGATGGCGCTGCGCGGCGTCTCGTTCGAGCTGGAACGTGGGCGCACGCTCGGGCTGATCGGCGAATCGGGCTGCGGCAAGAGCCTCACCGCGCTGGCGCTGATGGGCCTGCTGCCCGAAGGCGCAAAGGTCGAAGGCTCGATCGTCTTCGACGGCCGCGAGCTGCTCACGCTGCCCGAGCGCGACTGGTGCGCGCTGCGCGGCGCCCGCATCGGCATGGTGTTCCAGGAGCCGATGACGGCGCTGAACCCGCTGCACACGGTGGGCCGGCAGATCGCCGAGCCGCTGCGGTTCCACCGCGGCCTGTCGGCCGCCGCCGCACGCGCCGAGGCGCTGCGCCTGCTGGAGCGCGTGCAGCTGCCGCAGGCCGCGCGCCGGCTCGACGCCTACCCGCACCAGTTGAGCGGCGGCCAGCGCCAGCGCGTGGTGATCGCCATCGCGCTGGCCTGCGGGCCCGCGCTGCTGATCGCCGACGAGCCGACCACCGCGCTGGACGTGACGGTGCAGCGCGAGGTGCTGGACCTCATCGCCGGGCTCGTGCGCGAGGACGGCATGGCACTGCTGCTGGTGAGCCACGACCTGGACCTGATGGCCGACCGCGTGATGGACCTGCTCGTGATGTACGCCGGCACGGTGGTCGAGCGCGGGCCGACGGCCGATGTCTTCCGCCACCGCGCGCATCCGTACACGCGCGGCCTGTACGCGGCGCGGCCGCGGCTGGGGCTGCCGCGCGGCAGCCGCCTGGCGACGATCCCCGGCCGCGTGCCCGAGCTGGGCGTGCTGCCGCCGGGCTGCGCCTTCGCCGAGCGCTGCGGCTTCGCGCTCGACGCCTGCCGCGCCGCGCCGCCGCTCGAACTGCGCGTGGGCGAAGGCCACTTCGCACGCTGCATCCGCGCGGGGGCGCTCGGTTGAACACGGCCTCGCCGCTGCTCGTGGTCGAGAACCTCGGCCAGCGCTACCGCCTCGCGCGGCGCCACCTGTTCGAGCCGGCGCCCCTGCTGCAGGCGCTCGACGGTGTGAGCTTCACGCTGCGCGCCGGGCGCAGCCTGGGCATCGTCGGCGAGTCGGGCTCGGGCAAGAGCACGCTGGCGCGGCTGGTGATGGCGCTGGAGAAGCCGAGCGCGGGCCGCGTGCTGCTCGACGGTGAGGACCTGCACCGCCTCGCGCCCGCGGCGCTGCGCGCGGCGCGGCGCCAGATCCAGATGGTGTTCCAGGATCCCTTCGGCTCGCTGGACCCGCGCCGCACCGTGCTGCAGACCGTGGCCGAGCCGCTCGCGGTGCTGCATGGTGCCGATGCCGCCGAGCAGCGCACGCGCGCCGCCGAGGTGCTGGACGCCGTGGGCCTGCGCGAGAGCGACGGCGCGAAGTACCCGCACGAGTTCAGCGGCGGCCAGCGCCAGCGCATCGCGATTGCGCGCGCGCTGATCACGCGGCCGCGGCTGATCGTCGCCGACGAGCCGGTCAGCGCGCTGGACGTGAGCGTGCAGGCCCAGGTGCTCAACCTGATGCAGGACCTGCAGGACCGCTACGGCATCACCTACCTCTTCATCAGCCACGACCTGGCAGTGGTGGATCTGCTGTGCGACGAGGTCATCGTGCTGCAGCATGGCCGCATCGTCGAGCAGGGCCCGGCCGACACGCTGTTTGCCAACCCGCAGCACGCCTACACGCGGCGGCTGCTGGCGGCGGTGCCGGGCGCGCCACAATCGCCGCCGATCGACGCCTCCATCGAAGGAAGTCCACGATGACCCGTCTGAACCGCCGCCAGCTGCACGCGCTGCTGCTCGCCTCCCCGCTGGCGCCGGGCGCCGCCTTCGCGCAGGCGCGCAAGGACAGCGCCGTGCTCGGCATGGTGCTGGAGCCGCCGGGGCTGGACCCCACCGTCTCGGCCGCCGCCGCGATCGGCGAGGTCGTGCACTACAACCTGTTCGAGGGGCTGACGAAGATCGCGATGGACGGCGCGGTGCTGCCGCTCCTGGCCGAGAGCTGGAGCGCCACGCCCGACGGCAAGACCTACACGTTCAAGCTGCGCCGCGGCGTGAAGTACAGCGACGGCGCGGCCTTCGACGCCGCGGCCGTGAAGTTCAGCTTCGAGCGCGCGAAGGCGCCGGCGAGCACGAACAAGGCCAAGAAGGCGGTGTTCGACAACATCAGCAGCGTCGCGACGCCGGACCCGTTCACGGTGATCCTCGTGCTCAACAACGCCGACGCGATGCTGCCCTTCCGCATGGGCGAGAACACCGCGGTGATCCTGCACCCGGCCAGCGCCAAGGAGTCGGGCACCAAGCCCGTCGGCACCGGCCCCTACAAGCTGGAGGGCTGGACGCGCGGCTCGTCGATCACGCTGGTGAAGTCGCCGAGCTTCCGCGACGCCGCGAAGGTGAAGCTCGCCAAGATCACCTACCGCTTCATCAACGACCCCGCGGCGCAGACCGCCGCGCTGCTGGCCGGCGACATCGACGCCTTCCCGCGCTTCGACGCGCTGGCCGCGGTCAAGCAGTTCCAGGCCGATCCGCGCTTCACCGTGGAAGTGGGCGGTACCTCGGGCAAGGGCATCCTGGCCATCAACAACAAGCGCAAGCCCTTCGACGATGTGCGCGTGCGGCGCGCGCTCTCGCACGCGATCGACCGCCAGGCCTTCATCGACGGCGCGCGGCAAGGCTTCGGCAAGCCCATCGGCAGCCACTTCGCGCCCACCGACCTGGGCTACCTCGACCTCACGAAGACCTACCCCTTCGACCCGGAGAAAGCCAAGGCGCTGCTGCGCGAGGCCGGCGTGACGACGCCGCTGAACGTGACGCTGACGCTGCCGCCGCCGCCCTATGCGCGCCAGGGCGGCGAGATCGTCGCGGCGATGCTGGCCAAGGTGGGCATCAACGCGAAGATCGAGAACGTCGAGTGGGCGCAATGGCTCTCGGGCGCGTTCAAGGGCAACTTCGAGCTGACGATCATCAATCACGTCGAGCCGCTGGACTACGCCACCGCCTACGCGGACCCGAACTACTACTTCGGCTACGACTCGCCGAGGTTCCGCGGCCTGGTGGCCACGCTCGCGGCCACGCAGGACCAGAAGGAGAAGGCCCGGTTGTGGCGCGACATCCAGCGCCAGGTCGCCGAGGACGCGGTCAACGTGTACATCTGGAACGCGGCGCAGGTCGCCATCTACAGGAAGGGCCTGCGTGGCGTCTGGAGCAGCTCGCCCATCGCCGCCAACGACCTGGCCGCGCTGAGCTGGGGGCCGAAATGAGCCGCGCCACCATCGAGCGCTTCTACGCCGCCTTCGCGCGGCTGGACGGCGCGGCCATGCAGAACTGCTATGCGCCGCAGGCGCAGTTCGAGGACGAGGTCTTCACGCTCGACGGCCCGGCTCAGATCGGGGGCATGTGGCGCATGCTCTGCGAAGCCACCGCGTCGCGGCCCGAGGCCAAGGCGCACTGGAAGCTCGACGTGAGCGGCATCACCGAGCGCAGCGCGCACTGGGACGCGCACTACCTCTTCTCGGCCACCGGCCGCACGGTGCTCAACCGCATCGACGCGAGCTTCGAGTTCGATGGCGCGGGCCTGATCACGAAGCACCGCGACCGCTTCGACTTCTGGGTCTGGTCGCGCCAGGCGCTGGGCACGCCGGGGCTGCTGCTGGGCTGGACGCCCTGGCTGCGCGCCAAGGTGCGTGCACAGGCGGCCGGCAACCTGGCGAAGTTCATGGCGCGGCAGGGCGGCTGATGGAAGGGCCGCTGCACGCGCTCGGCGCCACGGAGCTGGTGGCCGCGTACGCGCGGCGTGACCTCTCGCCGGTGGACGTGCTGCACGCGGTGATCGCGCAGATCCAGCGCCAGGAGCCGGCCCTGCACGCGCTGTGGGCCTTCGAGCCCGAGGCCGCGCTCGCCGCCGCGCACGACAGCGAGACACGCTGGACGCGCGGCGAGCCCGAGGGCGCGCTCGACGGCGTGCCGGCCACGATCAAGGAGAACATCGCCACCCGCGGCACGCCGGTGCCGTTGGGCAGCGCGGCGAGCCAGCTCGTGCCGGCCGCGGCCGACGCGCCGCCGGCCGCACGCCTGCGCGAAGCCGGCGCGGTGCTGCTGGCCAAGACCACGATGCCGGACTACGGCATGTTGTCCTCGGGCCTGTCGAGCTTCCATGCGCTGGCGCGCAACCCCTGGAACACGGCGAAGAACCCCGGCGGCAGCAGTGCCGGCGCCGGTGCCGCGGCGGCCGCCGGCTACGGCCCGCTGCACCTGGGCACCGACATCGGCGGCAGCATCCGCCTGCCGGCCACCTGGTGCGGCATCGTCGGCCTGAAGCCCAGCGCCGGACGCGTGCCGATCCAGCCACCCTACATCGGCCGTGTCGCCGGCCCGATGACGCGCAGCGTGGCCGATGCTGCGCTGCTGATGAGCGTGCTGACGCAGCCCGATGCGCGCGACCCGACGCGGCTGCCGCACGAGGCCATCGACTGGACCACGCTGCCCGACGACGCGCGGGCGTTCCTGCGCGGCCGCCGCATCGGCCTCGTGCTCGACGCCGGCTGGGGCCTGCCGGCCGAGCGCGCCGTCGTCGACGTGGTGAACGATGCCGCGCGCCGCTTCGAGGCCGCCGGCGCCATCGTCGAGCCGCTCGCCGGCTTCACCACGCGCGAGATGGCCGACGGCATCAACCTCTTCTGGCGCATGCGCTCGTTCCTCGACATCTCGGCGCTGCCGCCCGAGCGGCAGGCGAAGGTGCTGCCCTACATCCGCGAGTGGGTCGCCGAAGGTGCGCGCTTCAGCGGCGCGCAGGTCTTCCACGGCCACTCGCAGATGGCCGCGCTGCGCGACGCCACGATCGCCGCCACCGAGCGCTTCGACTTCGTGCTGTCGCCGGTGGCCTCCATGCCCGCGTTCGCGGCCGAAGACGCGAGCCCGACGAACGATCCGCATCACGCGATGGAGCACATCGCCTTCACGCTGCCCTTCAACATGAGCGGGCAGCCGGCGATCAGCGTGCCGGCGGGCTTCGACGATGGCAGCTTGCCGATCGGGCTGCAGATCAGCGGCCGCCTCTTCGACGACCTGGGCGTGCTCGGCGCCGCGCGCGCCTGGGAGCTGCTGCGCGGGCCGCTTGCGCCCTGCCCGGCGCTGCGGCCGCGCTGACTTGCTACATTGCGGGCCATGTCCTTCCCCGACGCCCGCGGCAACCCCTGCAGCACCTCGTCGAAGGCCGCCGGCGCCGCGGTGGACCAGGCGCTGTGGCGCATGATGTCCTTCTACGACGCGCCGCTGGCCGACCTGGACGCCGCGATGGCGGCCGACCCCGCGTGGCTGATGCCGCACGTGATGAAGGCCGGCTTCCTGCTGAGCCTCACCGACGCGGCGCACGCGGCCGAGGCCGACGCCCACCTCTCGCATGCCCGCGCACTGGCACGGCACGCCACGCCGCGCGAGCGCGCGCACCTGCAGGCGGTGCAGATGCTGCTGGAAGGGCGCTGGCACGCCGCCTGCCGCGCCTGGGACGATCTGCTGCTGGAGCACCCGCGCGACGCGCTGGCGCTGCAATGGGCGCAGCTGTGGGACTTCTACCGCGGCGACAGCACGGGCTTGCGCCAGCGCCCCGCGCGGGCCTTGCCGGCCTGGGACGAGGCCGATCCGCTCTTCCCCTACGTGCTCGCGCTCTACGCCTTCGGGCTGGAGGAGAACAACCTCTACCCGCAGGCCGAGGAAGCCGGCCGGCGCGCGCTGCAGATCGAGCCGCGCGTGCCCTGGGCCGTGCACGCGGTGGCGCACGTGATGGAGATGCAGGGCCGCTTCGAGGACGGCTCGGCCTGGCTGCGCCAGCACCAGGCGGCCTGGGCCGAGGGCAACGGCTTCGCGGTGCACCTGTGGTGGCACAAGAGCCTGTTCCGCCTGGAGGCGATGGACGTGCAGGGCGTGCTGCGCCTGCTGGACACGCACCTGGGCGGCGAGGCGCTGCAGATCGGCCTGCAGCGCGTGGACGCCGCGGCCATGCTGTGGCGGCTGCACCTGCTGGGCGAGGACGTGGGCGCGCACGCAGCCGCGCTGCTCGAAGGCTGGGCCCTGCCCGACGAGGCCGCCGGCCACTACGCCTTCAACGATGCGCATGTCGTGATGGCCATGCTGGTGGCCGGGCAGGCGCAGCGGGCCGAAGGCTGGGTGGCACGCTGTGCCGAGCGTGCGCTCGGTGCCGAGGACGCGCGCCGCGCCAACCACCTGATGGCACGCGAGGTGGGCCTGCCGCTGATGCGCGGGCTGCTCGCGCTGGCGCGCGGCGACGCCGATGGCGCGGTCGACCTCATCTACCCCGTGCGCGCCATCGCGCAGCGCTTCGGCGGCAGCCACGCGCAGCGCGACCTGATCGACCTCACGCTGCTGGCCGCCGCAGCCGACGGCGGCCGGCGCAGCGTGGGCCGTGCGCTGATCAACGAGCGCACGATGGCCAAGCCGGTGACGCCGCTCACGCGCCACTGGATCGAGAAGCTCGCCTTGCCCGAGGAGGCCCGAGCATGAATGCGGAAGACAAGCGTGCCAATGCCTTGCGGCTGATCGAGGACCACATCGGCCGCTCCATCGCCGAGAGCGAGGCCAGCGGCGAGCTGCAGCGTGCGCGCGGCTACGGCCAGCCGCTCGACTTCGGCGACGGCTACGACGAGACGCCGCCCGAGCTGCGCATGGCGATGAAGGTGCTGAAGGACGCCGGCGTGGTGCCGCCCGAGGTGGAGCTGATGCAGCGCCTGGCCGCGCTGCGCCAGGCCGCCGAGGCCGCCAGCGACCCGGCCGAGCGCCAGCGGCTGCAGCAGCAGGCCAGCGAGCTGCAGCAGGCGCTGTCGCTGCGGCTGGAGCGGCTGCGCAGCGGCGCCGTCTGAGCGTCTCCAGCGCCCGGCTTCGCCGGGCACCGCGGGACTTGAACCGGAAATGAGGGGCATCCCGGCCGCTTTTCCGCGGACTTGAGGGTGTTACGGCGGCGAATTCCGGCACTACTGCCGCAATCACCACCCTTCGTCCATCCCCTGAATGCATGCAGCACATTCGCGCGGGTAGAGTGCGGCGCCTTGCCCATTCGAGCACCTGCAAAGCCATGTCTTCCCGCCTGAATTGCGCCGTCTTCGCGCTCGCCGCCTGCATCGCCGGCCCGGCCGCCGCCGACCTCGTCACCAGCGTGCCCGTCGGCTACGACACGAAGGTCATCACGTTCTCCGGCTACCAGGCGCCCGAAGACGCGGTGTTCAAGAACTGGACCGACGGCGACGCCGCGATCGACGTCGGCACCGCAGAAGCCGGCCTGGGCGAGAAGGTGCTCCTGTCGTTCACGGCGAGTTCCACCGGGTACGCGCTGGGCACCCCGACGCAGACCTTCGGCGGCAACGGCAGCTGGCCCGGCCCCATGGGCGCGTACGCGGGCATGAACAAGATCGACGGCGGCATGATGTTCATGTTCGAACGCGACCTGGACTTCGTCGGCGGCTTCGTGAACGTGGGCGACGGCGACATCAACTCGACGGTCATGGCGCTGGATGCCGACGGCAACACGATCCAGGAACTCAACTTCAAGCTGGACTTCCAGCAGCCCACCGGCCTCGGCCTGGGCAGCTTCTTCGGCTTCGAGCGCAGCGGGGGCACCGCCATCCGCGGCCTGATGCTGCTGAGCAACTACGCGTCGATCGACAACCTCACCTTCGGCACCCTGCAGTCCACCGGCACCGGCGTGCCCGAGCCGGGCAGCACCGGCCTCGTGCTCGCGAGCCTGGGCGCGCTGGTGCTCGCGCGCCGCAAGACGACGCGCTGAAGAACCCACGCGCCTTCAGACCAGCGGTGGCGCCAGCCTTTCGGTGGCCACCGCCCGCGCGACCGCCGGCCGCGCCAGCATGCGCTGCAGGTAGGGCCCGAGCTGCGCGTGGTCGCGCGCCGGGCGCTCGCGCGTGAAGCCGCGCGTCCAGCGGCACAGCATCAGCGCCAGCGGGTCCGCGGCGCTGTAGTCATCGCCCAGCAGCCAGGGCCCGCCGTGGCGGGCCAGCTGCGCGTCGAGCTGGCGCAGGCCGTCGGCCACCCGGGCTTCCGCATGGGTCTGCACCTGCGCCGCGCCTTCGGCGTTGCCGGCGTCGACCAGGCGGTCCGGGTAGAAGTAGTGGATCAGCGTGGCCTGCAGCGTGTTGCTCATCCAGACCATCCACTTGTAGTACGACGCGCGCCCCGGGCTGCCCACGGCCGGCGCGAGCTGCGCCGCGGGGAAGGCATCGGCCAGGTGCAGCAGGATGGCCGCGGTCTCGTACAGCACGATGCCGCCGTGCTCCAGCACCGGGATCAGCCCGTTCGGGTTGAGCGCCAGGTAGGCCGGCGACTTGTGCGCGCCGGCCTCGCGGTCCACCCGCTGCAGGCGGAAGGGCGTGCCGATCTCCTCCAGCAGCACGTGGGGCGCGAAGCTGGCGTTGCTGGGGTAGTAGTGCAGCGTGATCATGCGCCCGATGTTAGGCGGCGCCGGTCTCGTGGCGCCGCTGCAGGTCGGCCAGCGTCCTGCCGGGTTCGTCACGGAAACGCTCGTCCCGCAGCGTGAGCGTCTCGATGCGGTCGACGCGGAAGCTGCGGAACTCCTGGCGCAGCTCGCACCAGGCCGCCAGCGTCCACACCGCGTCCCAGAAGAAGCAGCCCAGCGGGCGCAGCCGGCGGCGGGTGCGGCGGTCCTTCAGGTCGAGGTAGTCGATCTCGATGAAACGCCGCTGCTCCACCGCCTCGCGCAGGTGCTGCAGCCGCTCGCGCGTGGCTGCATCGGGGCCGGGGCCGAGCGCGAAGAGCGCCAGGCTCTCGGCCGCGGCGCGTGCCGACGCGGGCAGCACGGCGAGGATCTTCGACAGCGCCATCTCGGCCTGCGCCGCCAGCTGCGGATCGACGCGCGGCTGCGCCAGCCGCACCGCGGCCACCAGCGCCTGGGCTTCGTCGCGCGTGAACATCAGCGGCGGCAGGTCGAAGCCCGCGCGCATGCGGTAGCCCACGCCGGCCTCGCCTTCCAGCGGCACGCCCTGCGCCTGCAGGTCGGCGACGTCGCGGTAGACGGTGCGGGTGGAGACTTCCAGGCGCTCGGCCAGGAACTCGGCCGTCGACAGCCGCCGGCCGCGCACCAGCTGGACGATCTGGAACAGGCGGTCGGCTCGTCGCATCGTGGCATTGTGATCGGCCGCCGTGGCAGCATGCGCGCACCTGCTGCCCGGGAGATGCCGCCATGTCGCACGCCTACATCCAGGTTCCCGCCTTGAGCACGCCGCGGCTGCGGCTGCGCGCCTTCACGCTGGCCGACCTGGACGCCTACGCCGCGATCTGCGCCGACGCGGAGGTGATGCGCTACATCGGCACCGGCGGCGCGGTGGGGCGCGACGTGGCCTGGCGCCACCTGGCGATGTTCCTCGGCGAATGGGCGCTCACCGGCTGCGGCATGTGGGCCGTGGAACGCCGCGACGACCGCACGCTGATAGGCCGCGTCGGCTTCCTCAACCCCGAGGGCTGGCCGGCGCGCGAGCTGGCCTGGACGCTGGCCCGCAGCGCCTGGGGCCAGGGCTACGCGCTGGAGGCCACGCGCGCCGCGCGGGCCTATGGCCGCGACATGCTGGGCGTGGGCGATCTCATCAGCCTGATCCGCGAGCCCAACCTGCGCAGCATCGCGCTGGCCGAGCGCCTGGGCGCGCTCAACGAAGGGCCGATCGAATTCCTCGGCAGCGCCGCGCTGCTGTTCCGCCACCCGTACCAGGGGTCTTGAAAGCCCGGGCGCACACGCGCAGATGGGCCGGTGACGCCGACGACTCTTTCCGCCGCACAGGCCGCGCTCTACTTCATCGGCGCCGCGGCGCTGCTGCTGCTGGCCATCGGCCTGTGGCTCGCGGGGCCTTCGCTGCTGGCCCACCTGCGGCGCCTGCGGGTGCGCCGCCGGCCCTTTCCCGCCGCGTGGCGCGAGGTGCTGCGGCGGCGCATGCCCCTCTTCGCGCGGCTGCCGCCGGACCTGCAGATGCAGGTGAGGAAACACGTGCAGGTGCTGCTGGCCGAGAAGCCCTTCATCGGCTGCGCCGGCCTGGTGATCACCGACGAGATCCGCGTGCTGGTGGCCGCGCAGGCCGCGCTGCTGCTGCTGAACCACCAGGCCGGCTACTTCGCCAACCTGCGCCAGATCCTCGTCTACCCCGGCAGCTTCATCGTCGAGCGCAGCGAGCCCGACGAGATCGGCCTCACGCACGAGACGCGGCGCGCGCTGTCGGGTGAATCGTGGCAGCAGGGGCAGCTGCTGCTGTCCTGGGACGACGTGCTGGCCGGCGCGGCCGATCCGCACGACGGCCACAACGTCGTCATCCACGAGTTCGCGCACCAGCTCGACCAGGAACGCGGCCGCGCCAACGGCTCGCCCTGGCTCGGCCGGCGCGACGGGTATGCGCGCTGGGCACGCGTGCTCTCGGCCGAGTACCGCGCGCTGCAGTCGCAGCTGGCACGCGGCGAGGCGCCGGCGGTGATCGACGCCTACGCCGCCACCAACCCGGCCGAGTTCTTCGCTGTGGTGAGCGAGCATTTCTTCGAGCAGCCCGCGGCGCTGGCAGCGGCGCACCCGGCGCTGTACGCCGAGTTCGCGCGCTGCTACCGCACGGACCCGCTCAGCTGGTGAGTCTGTGCCGCACGGCCGTTCCGAAGGCACTGAACGCCCCCTCGGGGGGGGCGAAGCCCGCGGCTCCAATTCCGCCTGCGCGGACTTGGACGGGCGAGCAAGCAACGCCTCTGGCGTTGCGTGGAACGAAGTGAGCTTGGGGGCTGCACTTCAGCCGACGGTCTTTGGATCGAAGTGCGGGTTCTGGATGAGCCCGAGACGGTTGCCGAAGGGGTCGCGCACCGCCGCCACGACGATGCCGCCGCCCACCTCCGTCAACGGCTCCAGCGCCGCAGCGCCCAACGCGAGGAGTTGCGCGTGCGCCGCGGCGATGTCGGCCACGCCCCACAGCGGCTGCGGGCCTTCGGTTCCCGGCGTGGCATCGGGCAGCAGCCCGAGTTCGAACCCGCCGACCGAGAATCCGACGTAAAACGGCTCGTCGAAATACGGCGCGACACCCAGCACTTTCGAATACCAGAGCTTGGCCGCGGCCAGGTCGGGGGCGGGATACAAAACGGTTCGAAGTCCCAACAGCATCGTTATCTCCCGGGCGTTGAAAGTGAGCGGATTCAGGCCGGCGAATGCAGCCCGACCCGATTGCCTTCGATGTCGACGATATGCGCAAAATAGCCCATGCCCGGCGGCAGGGCCGTGCGCGGCGTGGCGATGCGCGCACCCTGCGCGGTGGCGCGCGCCAGCGCGGCATCCAGCGAGGGGCCGGCGTCGAGGTAGACCAGCGTGCCCTCGGCGCTGGGCTGCAGCGCGCCGGCGCCGCTGTGCAGGCAGCCCTTGGCGCCGTCCTCCGCGGCGGGGAACACGGCCATCGTCGCGCCGCCCATGGCCTCGCGGCGCAGCGGCTGCTCCAGCAGCGCCTCGTAGAAGCGCTGCGCGCGCTCGAGGTCGCGGGCCGGGATCTCGAACCAGGTGATGGCATCTCGTTGCATCGTTAGTCCTTCGCCGTTCAGGCGTGGTTGAAAGGGACGTTCATCTTGGGCGGGGGCTGCTGACAACGCGGCGTCAGCAGCCTCGGCGTGGGCGGCGAATGACGCCGATGCGGCTTGCCATTCCAAAGTCGCCATTCGGTGACGAATCGAATGCCACGAAACCCGAATCCATCGCGGCACACAGATTTACCGATTCGCCGGGCGGGTTTTCTGAAATTCGGCGCCATAATGCGCCGCCCAATAAGGTGCCGCCGGAAAATAGGGCACCGCGGGGAGTCCACGAAAACCCAGTCATTCCATGACCAAGACCTACGCCCAACTCGTCAAGCAAATCGAATCGCTCACCGCCGAGGCGGAAAAGGCGCGCAAGAAGGAAGTCGACGGCGTCATCAGCCGCATCCGCGAGGCCATCACGGCCTACGGCCTGACGGCCGAGGACCTCGGCTTCAAGGCGCGCGGCAAACCCGGCCCGAAACCCGGCAAGGCGCCGAAGAAGCGCGGCCGCAAGGCCGGCGCCAAGACCGCGGCGGTGGCCAAGTACCGCAACGAGAACGGTGAAACCTGGGTCGGCCGCGGCAAGCGCCCGGCCTGGCTGCGTGACGCGCTGGCCGCGGGCAAGAAGCTCGAGGACTTCGCGATCAAGTAGGCCGAGGGCCCGGCGCGCGGGTCGGCGCGCCCTCAGCGCGCCCTCAGCGCGTGGTCGCCTGCCGCACCGCGTGCTCCCATTCGGCCAGGCGCGCCGCGGCCTTCTCGCGCGGCAGCGCCGGCTCGAAGCGGCGCTCCTGCTGCCACAGCGCCGCCAGCTCGGCGGCGCCGCTCCACACGCCGGTGGCCAGGCCCGCCAGATAGGCGGCGCCCAGAGCGGTGGTCTCCGTCACCACCGGCCGCACGACGGGAATGCCCAGCAGGTCGGCCTGGAACTGCATCAGCAGGTCGTTGACGCAGGCGCCGCCGTCCACCCGCAGTTCACGCGGCGCGCTGCCGCCCGAGGCCTGCGCGTCCTGCGCCATGGCCTGCAGCAGCGCGGCGCTCTGGAAGGCGATGCTCTCCAGCGCCGCGCGTGCGATGTGCGCCACCGTGCTGCCGCGCGTGAGGCCCACGATCGTGCCGCGCGCATCGGCATTCCAGTACGGCGCGCCCAGCCCGGTGAAGGCCGGCACGAGCATCACGCCGCCGGTGTCGGGCACGGTCTCGGCCAGCGCCTGCACGTCGGAGCTGCTGCTGATGGCCTTCAGGCCATCTCGCAGCCACTGCACCACCGCGCCGCCGATGAACACGCTGCCTTCCAGCGCGTATTGCGGCCGGCCCGCGGCCTGCGCCGCGGCGGTGGTGATGAGCCCGTGCCTGGAGGCCTGGAAACGCTCGCCGGTGTGCATCAGCATGAAGCAGCCGGTGCCGTAGGTGTTCTTCGCCAGGCCGGCGTCGAAGCAGGCCTGGCCGAAGAGCGCGGCCTGCTGGTCGCCCGCCACGCCGGCGATGGGCACCGCCGCACCCAGCCACTCCGCATCCGCCTCGCCGAAGCCGGCGCCCGCCTTCGACGAGGGCCGCACCTGCGGCAGCACGCTGTCGGGCACGTGCAGCAGCTTCAGCAGCTCGTGGTCCCAGGTGTCGTGGCGGATGTCGTAGAGCATCGTGCGCGATGCGTTGCTCGGGTCGGTGGCGTGCACCCGGCCCTTGGTGAGCTTCCACACCAGCCAGCTGTCGATGGTGCCGAAGGCGAGTTCGCCCTTGGCCGCGGCGATGTGCGCGCCGTTCACGTGGTCCAGCAGCCAGCGCAGCTTGGTGGCCGAGAAGTAGCTGTCGATGACGAGGCCGGTGCTGTGGCGGATCTGCGCCTCGTGGCCCTGCGCGCGCAGCTGCGCGCACAGCGGCTCGCCGCGGCGGTCCTGCCAGACGATGGCGCGGTGCACGGCGCGGCCGGTGCGGCGGTCCCACAGCACGGTGGTTTCGCGCTGGTTGGTGATGCCGATGGCGGCGAGGTCCTTCGCCGTGATGCCGGCCTTGGCCAGCGCCTCGCGCGCGGTGTCCAGCTGCGTCTGCCAGATCTCCTCCGGGTCGTGCTCGACCCAGCCCGGCTGCGGGAAGTGCTGCGTCAGCTCGCGCTGCGCCATCGCCTTCACGCGGCCCTGCGCGTCGAACACGATGCTGCGGGAACTGGAGGTGCCCTGGTCCAGGGCCAGGATGTAGCTCATCGGGTCCACCGTCTCCTTCGGCGCGGACGAGCCTAACCCCTGATCGCGCGTTTGCAAGCCGGGGCTGCGCTAGATTCGTCGACCCGCAGGCCCGCCGATGGAACCCAGCCGCTTCGCCGCCACCAAGATCCAGCCGCCCCGTCAGTGGCACGCGCGCGTGCAGCGCCCGCAGCTGGACACCGCGCTGCGCGAGGCACTGCTGACGCACCGCGTGGTGCTGCTGCAGGCCGCCGCGGGCTTCGGCAAGACCAGCACGCTGGCCGCGCAGCTCTCGCAGCAGCAGCCCGGCGAGGCGCTGGCCTGGGTCTCGCTGGACCCCGACGACGACGCCGAGCGCCTCTTCGCCTGCCTGGTGGCCGCGCTCGAAGGCCACGACCTGCCCTGGCGCACCGCGCCCGAGGCGCTGATCGAACTGGCCGGTGCCGACGACGCCAGCCGCCGCCGCGCCGCCACCGAGCTGCTGAACGCGCTGGCCGGCGCCGAAGTGACGCACGGGCTCATCGTGCTGGACGACCTGCACCGCCTGCAGGCCACGAGCGCCTTCGCGCTGCTGGACCTGCTGGTCGAGCGCCTGCCGCCGCGCTGGACGCTGCTGCTGGCCAGCCGCACGACGCCGCCGCTGGCGCTGGCCCGGCCGCGTGCCGAAGGCGCGCTGGCGGAGTTCACGCAGGACGACCTGCGCTTCTCGCGCAGCGAGGCCGAGTCGCTGCTGGCCGCTGCCGGCGCCGAGGCGCAGGCCACCGCCGCGCGCGCCGGCGACCTGTTCGAGCGCACCGCCGGCTGGCCCGCCGGGCTGCGCCTGGCGCTGGCCGCGCTGCGCACGCGCGGCGGGCAGGCGGCGGCGGGCAGGCAGCTGATCGACCGCCACCTCTTCGACTACCTCGCCGCCGAGGTGCTGGACGACCTGCCCGGTGCGCTGCACGACTTCCTGCTGCGCAGCGCCGTGCTGCCCGAGCTGACGGCGCCGCGCGCCGCGGCCGTGAGCGGGGACCGGCGCGCGGCCGACTGGCTGGCCGAGATCGAGCGCCGCGGCCTCTTCGCCACCGCGCTGGACGCCGACGAGCCCACGCTCGTGCTGCACGACCTGTTCCGCGACGCGCTGCTGCGCCGCCTGGCCGAGCGGCTGCCGCACGAGATGCCCGCGCTGCTGCACCGCGCCGCTGCCGGCGAGCCCGATGCGCTGCGCCGCATCGGCTACCTGCAGCGTGCCGGCGACTGGCCCGCCGCCGACGCCGCGCTGGCCGAGGCCGCGCCCGAGCTCTTCCTGCACGGCGGCGCGGGCGAGCTGCTGCGCCTGGCCGAGGCCTTTCCCGCCGAGCAGCGCAGCGCGCGGATCGCCCGCCTGGCCGGCACCGCCTGCAGCCTGCGCTGGCAGTGGAACGAGATGGCGCGCTGGCTGGAGCAGGCGGTGCAGCGCGCCGAGAGCGCCGGCGACGAGGCCGAGCGCCAGCTCGCGATGGCCCGCCTGGCGTACGCGCTGTACCCGCTGGACCGCAACGACGAGGCGCTGGCGCTGCTCGCGTCGCTCGAAGCGCAGACCCTCGCACCCGGCGTGCGCACGCTGGTGCTGCAGGCGCGCTCGATGCAGCAGTTCCGCATGGGCCAGCACCCCGCGCTGCGCGACACCTACGCCGAGCTGCTGTCGATGCTGCAGGCCGGCGAGCCGCTGATGCGCTGGTGGGAATGCGTGCCGCCGTTCAACTGGTCGACCATCGCCGGGATGCCGCAGCTGATCGAGCGCTACCTGGCCGGCGCGACGCCGCGCCTGGCCGAACGGCCGCTGGCGATGCGCGGCGAACTGCGCCTGCTGCAGACCGTGCAGCGCCTGTGGGCCGGCGACCTGCCCGGCGCCGCCGAGCAGCTGGCGGCGGCGCGGGAAGACATCCGCTGGCTCGCCGTCTCCGGCGAGGCCGAAGTGGGCACCGCGATCCTGGGGATGATCCACGACGCGATGCACGGGCGCGGCGAGACGGTGCAGCAGACGCTGGAGTCGCTCGCCGCGCGCGAGGACCACCGGCCGAGCGAACGCCGGGTGTTGTGGCGGCACCAGATCGCCGTCTACGGCGTGCGCCTGTCGGACACCCTGGGCGACGCCGAAGCGTTGCAGCGCTGGGCCTCGCAGCTCAAGGAGAACCCGCTGCGCGACGACGCCATCGCCAACCCGCGCGCCATTGCCACGCGCGCGCGCCACGCCGCCGCGCAGCAGCGCTGGGCCGACGCGGCGGCCCTCTTCGAGGCGCTGGCACCGAAGCTTGCGACGATGGACGTGATGGGCCAGCGCACCGACCTCTCGCTGCGCCACGCGCATGTGCTGCTGCGCCTGCAGCGCCTGCGCGAGGCGGCCGCCGTGCTGGCGCCGGTGCTCGAGCGCCTGCTGGCCGAGCGCGTGCGCGGCCAGGCGCTGCTGGCCGGCCCGGCGCTGCTGATGGCGCTGGCGGCCGCGCCCTGGGGCGGCTTGCTGGCGCCGGCGCTGGTGGCCGAGCTGCAGGCCGCGGCGCAGCTGGCGGCTGCGGCGCGGCGGGGCGATGAGCCCTCCGCGCCCGCCGCAGCCCCGAAGGCCGGGCCTGACAGCGGCGAAGACGGCCTGAGCTCGCGCGAGCGCGAGGTGCTGGAGCGCATCGCCGCCGGCGACAGCAACAAGGTCATCGCGCGCATGCTGGACATCAGCCCGCACACCGTGAAGCGGCACGTGGCCAACATCCTGGACAAGCTCGGCCTGGCCTCGCGCGGCCAGGCCGCGGCATGGCTGCGCGAACATGCCGGCTGAAACCCTGCTCGCCGAGATGCCTGGGGCCGGCTTCGCCGGCGTGCCCGAGGCCTTCGAGCACACGAGCGACCGCGCCGTCTTCGGCCGCGCGCCGCACCGCGCCGGCGTGGAGCTGTACCGCGCGCATATCGTGCGCCACGCCTTCGAGCCGCATGCGCACGAGGGCTTCGGGCTGGGCGCGATCGAGTCCGGCGTCGAGCGCTTCCGCTACCGCGGCGGCGAGCATCTCGCGCCGCCCGGCAGCCTGGTGCTGATGAACGCCGGCGAGCTGCACACCGGCCGCGCCGAGACCACCGCGGGCTGGCGCTACCGCATGGTCTACGTCGAGCCCGGGCTGCTGGCGTCGATGCTCGGCGAACGCGACTGGCATTTCACCGACGCCGTCGCGCACGACCCGGCCCGCGCGCTGCGGATCTCCACGCTGCTCGACACCCTCTGGCTTGCCCGCGGTGAACCGCTGGCCTTCGACAGCGCGTTGCTGGAACTGCTGCAGGCGCTGCAGCCGCTCGCGCGCCGGGGCCGTGCGGCGCGGGCCGAGGGTGCGCCGCGCTTCGAGCCGGTGCTCGAATTCATGCGCGAGAACCTCGCCGCGCCGCTCACGCTGGAGCAGCTGGCCGCCGTCGCCGGCCTGAGCCCCTTCCACTTCCTGCGCCGCTTCAAGGCCGCGCACCACGCCACGCCGCAGCAGGTGCTGATGGCGCTGCGCGTGCAGCACGCCAAGGCGCTGCTGGCCGCCGGCACCGCGCCGGCGCTGGCCGCGGCCGACGCGGGGCTGGCCGACCAGGCGCACCTCACGCGCGCCTTCGCGCGCCGCTACGGCACCACGCCCGGCCGCTACCAGCGCCAGCTGCGCGGCGACGCCTGAAGCGCAATCCGGTTCAAGACCGCGGCAACGGCGGCGGCGACACTGCGCGCCGACCATGACCGACGCCCAGCACCGCACAGCCCTGCTCACCGGCACCGCCTTCGCGCTGGCCGCCGGCCTCACCTGGGGCCTGGTCTTCGTCGCGCCGACGATGCTGGCCGAATACCCCGCGCTGCTGCTGAGCATGGGCCGCTACCTGGCCTTCGGCGTGATCGCGCTGCCGCTGGCGCTGTGGGACCGCGCGCGCCTGGCGGAGCTGACGCGCGCCGACTGGATCGAGGCGCTGAAGCTGGCCGCGGTGGGCAACCTGCTGTACTACGGCTGCCTGGCCGCGGCCATCCAGCGCGCCGGCGGGCCGCTGCCGACGATGATCATCGGCACGCTGCCGGTGGTGATCGCCGTCACCGCGAACCTGCGCAGCGGCAGCCGCGAGGCCCGGCTGCCGTGGCGCCGGCTGGCGCCGCCGCTGGTGCTGATCGCCGCCGGCATCGCCTGCGTCAACCAGGCCGAGCTGGCGCAGCTCGCGCCGCAGGCCGACATGGGCCGCTACGTCAGCGGCGCGCTGCTGGCGGTGGCCGCGGTGGCCTGCTGGACCTGGTACCCGATCCGCAATGCCGAGTGGCTGCGTGCGCACGCAGGCCGCAGCCCGCGCAGCTGGGCCACGGCGCAGGGCATCGCGACGCTGCCGCTGGCGGCCGTCGGCTTCGCGCTCTTCTGGGCCTGGTCGGCCGCCGCGGGCAGCGGATTCCCGATGCCGCTCGGCCCGCAGCCGCTGCGCTTCGTGGGCCTGATGCTGGCGATCGGCCTGCTGGCTTCGTGGCTGGGCACGCTGTGCTGGAACGAGGCCAGCCAGCGGCTGCCGCCGGCGCTGTCGGGCCAGTTGATCGTCTTCGAGACCGTGGCCGCGCTGGCCTATGCCTTCGTGCTGCGCGGCCAGCTGCCGCCGCCGCTGACCTTCGCCGGCATCGCGCTGCTGCTGGCGGGGGTGGCGCTAGCCTTGAGGCGCTGACGGCCGATGCCCGGCGGCCTCAGTTCGCCGTGACCTTGGCCAGCTCTTCCAGCCGCACCCGCACCTTCAGCGACTTGGGCGGCAGCACGCCGGCCACCGCGTTCTCGGGGATCGAGGTGTCGCGCTTGAGCGGCGTGATCAGCGGCTCGCCGTGGCGGCTGGTGACCGCGGCGACGATGGGCGCGTTGGCCAGCGCGCCGCGGCGCATCACGATGCCGGTCTCGCCGGACTTCAGCCGCACCGCGCAGCCCGGCGGATAGATGCCGAACTCCTTGATGATGGCCGCGGTCATCGGGTTGCCGGGATCGGACTGGAAGAACTGGCGCGCCGCCACGTCGGGCGACACGGCCGCCCGCGTGGCGCGCGGGCTGAACTTGGCGGTGAAGGCATCGCAGCGGTGCAGCAGCATCGCCAGCTCGCCGATCTCGCTGAGGCCCTTCGGATAGCCCTGGCCGCTGGGCACCTCGTGGTGCGAGCGCACGGCGGCGATCCAGTCCAGGTCCTTCACGCCGGCGAACTGCAGCAGCTCGGCGCTGCGCTCCGGGTGCTCGTGCAGCGCCTGGCGCTGCAGCGGGGTCAGCGGCGTGAGCTGCGTGGCGAGCTTGTCCTGCAGCTCCGACATCGACAGGTTCATCGTCAGCGCGGCGCGGAACAGGCTGTCGGCGGTGGCATCGCCCCAGCCCAGGCGCCTGGCGGCCAGCTGGCCGGCCACCGCCGCATGCACCGCGTGGCGGCTGGCGTACTGCGTGATCGGGCCGTCGTCGACGCGCACCACCTGCAGGATCGCCAGGTCCGGGTCGCGCTTGATCAGCGCCAGCACCGGCCGCGCGGCGGTCTCCAGCGAGCGGTGGAACTCGGGGTCCACCTTGGTGCGCAGCACGCGGTTGACCTGCTCCAGGCTGTGCTCCCAGATCGGCGGCAGGTCCTCGGGCCGGGCGTCGCGGATGCGTTGGGCCGGGTCTTCCAGCTCGGTGCCGTCGACGTAGGTGCCGCGGTTGAGCAGGCCTTCGAGCTGGTCCAGCGTCTCGATCACGCGGTCACGCGCGAGCAGCAGCCGGCCTTCGGCATCACGGATGCCGAAGGGCAGCGGCTGGCCGAGCACGACGCGGTGGCGATGCTGGCTGAGAGGCTGGAGTTTCACGAAGGATCAACTGCGGTACGGCTCTCCGCATGAGCGGAGCAGGAATTTCTTCGCGGCGGGAGCCCGTGAGCGGAGACTAAACGCCGGGGCCACCTGAGCTTGTCGGCGCCGGGCCGGCCCGACTTGATGCGGGTCAAGCCCGGACGTGAAGATATCCGCAAGATGCGCACCCATGCTCCGCACGATCCCGATCCGCCCCGTCCCCGTGCTGTCCGCGCCGCCGGCGATGGCCGAGCCGCGGCTGGCCGGCGAGGCGCGCCGCCTGCAGCCGCTGCTGGCGGAGCTGGAGCAGCTGGTGAGCGCCGAGTTCGGCGCCGGCCTGCCGCGCGGCGCCTGGCTGCGCGAGCTGCGCCTGGAAGGCACCGAGGCCGAGCTGTGCCTGGCCCCCGCCTTCCGCCGCCAGGGTGCGGCCTTCGCGCAGGCGGCCTTCGACCTGCTGCGCCGCGAACTGGGCGACACCGACATCTACGTGCGCGCCGCCACGCACTGAGAAGCTGCCTCAGCGGTTCAGCCGCGTGAACTCGCCGATCCAGTCGGCCCAGCGGATCGACCCCCGGTCGCTGCCCAGGCGCACCACCACCGTCTGCGTGGCCGGCGACACGTGGATGAACTGGCCGAGGATGCCCTCGGCGTAGAAATCCTCCCCCGGCTGCGGCGGGCCCGAGGCCGATGTGCCCGGCCGCGGCGCGCGCCGCCACTGCCAGCCGTAGAAGGCCACGCGGCCGCCGCTGCGCAGCTCGATGTTGCGCTGCGCGGCATCGTCGGCGCCCGGCAGGCCGGCCTGCGCGGCGGTGCTGTCGCGCACCCAGTCGGCCGGCAGCACCTGGCGCGAGCCGACCCGGCCGCCGTCGAGGAAGAGCTGGCCGAAGCGCGCGAAGTCCAGCGCGCGGGCGTTGAGGCAGCAGAAGCCCTTCGCGACGCCGTTGGCGGCGCTGTCGACGCTCCAGCTGGCGTCGAAGGCGGCGCCCATCGGCTGCCACAGGCGGCTCGTGGCGTAGGCGGCCAGCGGCATGCCGGCCGCGCGCTCGACGGCCATGCCCAGCAGCTGCGTGTCGCCGCTCTGGTAGGCATAGGCCTGGTTCGGTTCGCGCGCGATGCGCAGGCCGGCCACCAGCGCCCGCAGGTCGCTGCCGAGGTAGAAGCGCGAGGCGTCGGCGAAGGGCGAGAGGTAGTTCTCGTCGAAGGCGATGCCGCTGCGCATCAGCAGCAGGTGGCGGATCGTGATGCGCGCGAAGCGCGGGTCACGCTGAAGCAGCTCGGGCAGATAGGTCGTCAACGGGTCGTCGACGGACTTGATGCGCCCCTCGGACACCGCGATGCCCACCAGCGCCGAGACCACCGACTTGGCCACCGAGAACGAGGTGCCGAGGCTCTCGCGCGTGAAGCCGTTGAAGTAGCCCTCGTAGACCAGCTCGCCGCGCCGCAGCACCACCAGCGCGACGGTGGCGCTGTCGGCCAGCGCCCGTTCGGCGGCGGCCTGCTCCAGGCCCTGCGGCCAGCGCAGCGCGACGGGCGTGGCCGGCGCCGGCAGCGGGCGCGGCGAGTCGGCACGCGCCAGCGGCTGGTTCTCGAAATGCGCGTGGTCGGTGATGCGCGCGCGCTGCTGCGCGACCATCCACAGAGGCAGCGTGTCGCAGCCGGCCAGGCCCGCCGCAGCGGCCAGAGCGAAGGCGGGAGCGAGGGCCAGCGTCCAGCGCCGGCGGCTAGCCATAGACGTTGCGCAGCGTCCCGAGCCCGTCGATCTCGACCTCGACCTCGCTGCCCGGCTTCATCGGCAGCACGCCCAGCGAGGTGCCGCACAGGATCAGGTCGCCGGGCATCAGCAGCAGGTCCTGCGAGATCCGGTGCACGAGATCGACCGGGCCGAAGAACATGTCGGCGAGCGGGTAGTTCTGGCGTTCGCGGCCGGCCACGCGGGTGCGCAGCGTGGCCGGCGCGGGGTCGAAGGTGGTGTCGATCCAGGGGCCGAAAGCCGCAAAACCCGGCAGGCTCTTGGCGCGGCTCCACTGCGCGAAGCTGGCGTCGCGGTTCAGCAGTTCCATCGCCGTCACGTCGTTGGCGCAGGTGTAGCCGAAGATGGCTTCGGCAGCCTCCTCGCGCGAGGCGCGGTGCGTGCGGCGGCCTATGACGATCGCCAGCTCACCCTCGTAGGCCACGCGGCCGACTTCCGCCGGCGCGGCGGCAATCGCCTGGCCCTGCGCCGCCGCCGCATGCGGCGACTTCAGGAACCACAGCGGCTCGGCGGGCTCGGCCCAGCCGTTCTTCTGCGCCGCGGCGCGGAAGTTGTTCCAGAGGGCGACGATCTGGCCCGGCCTGCACGGCGGCAGCCAGGCGAGGTCTTCGAGCGGCAGCAACGTGGGCGTCGCTTGCGGCGTACCGAAGAGATCGCCCTCGTGCAGCCGAACCGCATCGCCTTCGACGGCGCCGAAGGCCTCGCGCCCTTCATGCGTGAAACGAACCCAACGGGTCATGGCGGCGCCGCCCGGCCGTTCCGAAGGCGCCGCGCGCCCCCTCGGGGGGCCGCGAATGCAGTGAGCTCGGGGGTCATGTGATCACCTCGTCGAGCACCTCGATCCAGTGCCGCACCGGCGTCGCGGTGCCCGTCTGCAGGTGCTGGATGCAGCCGATGTTGGCGCTGACGATGGCCTGCGCCTGCACCGGCTCCAGGTTCTTCAGCTTGCGGTCGCGCAGCTGGTGCGCCAGCTCGGGCTGCAGCACGCTGTAGGTGCCGGCCGAGCCGCAGCACAGGTGGCTCTCTGCCGCGGCCAGGTGCACCTCGAAGCCGAGGGCGTTGAGGTTCGCCTCCACGCCGCCGCGCAGCTGCTGGCCATGCTGCAGCGTGCAGGGCGGATGGAAAGCCAGCTTCTGCAGCTTGGTGCGGCGGATCTTGGGCTTCAGCGCCTCCACCATGCCCGGCAGCAGCTCGGAGACATCACGCGTCAGCTCCGACACGCGTTTGGCCTTCGCGGCGTAGTGCGGGTCGTGCGCCAGCGCATGCGCGTAGTCCTTCACCTGCACGCCGCAGCCGCTGGCGTTCATCACGATGGCTTCCACGCGGCCCGACGAGGTGAGCCCGTCGACCAGCGGCCACCAGGCGTCGATGTTGCGGCGCATGTCGTCCAGGCCGCCCTCGGGGTCGCCCAGGTGGGTGCGGATGGCGCCGCAGCAGCCGGCGCCGTCGGCCACCAGCGTCTGGATGCCGGCGGCGTCCAGCACGCGCGCGGTGGCGCTGTTGATGTTGGGCATCATCGCCGGCTGCACGCAGCCCAGCAGCATCAGCACCTTGCGCTTGTGCTCGCGCACCGGCCAGTGGCGCGCACGCGCGCCGGCGGCGGCGGGCACCTTGTCCTTCAGCGCGGCCGGCAGCAGCCCGCGCGCGAGCTGGCCCAGCTTCAGCGCCGGGCCGAAGGCGCTGGACGTGAGCCCGGCCTTCAGCGCCCAGCGCACCGCCTTCTCGGCCGGCGGGCGCTCGACGCGCTGCTCGACGATGTGGCGCCCGATGTCCACCAGGTGCCCGTACTGCACGCCGCTCGGGCAGGTGGTCTCGCAGTTGCGGCACGTGAGGCAGCGGTCCAGGTGCAGCTGCGTCTTGCGCGTGACGGGCGCGCCTTCGAGCACCTGCTTGATGAGGTAGATGCGGCCGCGCGGGCCGTCGAGCTCGTCGCCCAGCAGCTGGTACGTGGGGCAGGTGGCGGTGCAGAAGCCGCAGTGCACGCACTTGCGCAGGATGGCCTCGGCCTCCTGGCCTTCGCGCGTGCCCTTGAACTCCGGTGCGAGGTGGGTCTGCATCGGTCCTGTTCAATCCAGCTCGTAGCTGAGCATCCAGTAGTGCTCCCAGGCCGTCCAGCGCGGATGGCGGGCGCGCGGGCCGAGCACCGCGAAGGCCTCGTGCGGCTCGGGGAAGTTCTTCAGCACCTCGTGCGTGCTGCCGTCGTCGAGCGTGCGTTGCTGGTAGGTGTTGCCGGCCTCGTCGCGGCGCGTGATCGGCGTGCTGCTGGTCTGCACGAAGCTGTTGTCGAGCATCACCACGCGCGCGCCGGGCGACAGGCGGGCGTGCAGCAGCTCGAGCCAGCCCGGCAGGCGCTGCAGCGGCACATGGCTCCACCAGCAGCCGGCGAAGGCGGCGTCGAAGGTTTGCGTGCCGAGTTCGGCGAAGCTGTAGGCATCGACGGTGGCGAAACGCACGCAGGACGGCATCACCTTCGCCTTGGCAATCGCCATCGTCTCGGGGTTGAGATCGGTCGCGAGCCAGGACGACGCATCGCGCGCCGCGAAAGGCGTCCACCAGCCGGTGCCGCAGGCCACCTCCAGCACGTGGCGGCCGTCGAACAGCGCCGGCAGGTCGGCCTCCATCGCGCGCAGGTCGGTCTGGCGCTCGGGCTTGTGATAGACGCGCTCGTAGTACGCGGCCCGGCGCGCGTAGTACTCGCGCATGTTCTCGACGACGTCGCTCACGCAGCCACCTCCGGCAGCAGCCGCCCGCGGTTGAAGATGCCGTCGGGGTCGAAGCTCTTCATCAGCGCACGCTGGATGCGCTCGACCGCCGGCTTCAGCGGCGCGAAGGCGCCGGCGCTCTTGTCGTGGCCGCGGAACAGCACCGCATGCCCGCCGGCAGCGGCCGCGACTTCACGCAGGTGCGCGGCCGGCGCCGTGGTGCAGATCCAGCGCTGCGCGCCGCCCCATTCGAGCAGCTGCTCGCCCGAGAGCTTCAGCGGCGGCGTGGTGGCCGGCACCGACAGGCGCCACAGCGCCGCGCCCGCCTCCACGGCCTTCGCGGCGCCGATGAAGAACTCGTCGCGGTGGTCGCGCAGACCCTGCCAGAACGCGGCCGCGGTGGGCTCGGCGATCAGCTCGCCGCCGATCTTGTCGACCGCCGAACGCACGGCCGCGCTGGCGCCGGAGAAACGCAGCACCAACATGCCGTCCCACCAGGCGCTGGCCGACAGCGGCAGAGGCTGCCCGCCCATCTCGTTGACGCGCCGGATCGCCGCGCCCTGCTCCAGCTCCAGCCGCAGCGTCATCGTCGAAGGCGGCACCGGCAGCACCTTCAGCGAGACCTCGCAGATCACGCCCAGCGTGCCCATCGAGCCGGCGAGCGTGCGCGAGACGTCGTAGCCGGCGACGTTCTTCATCACCTGGCCGCCGAAGCTCAGGATCTCGGCGCGGCCGTTGAGCACGGTCGCGCCCAGCACGTAGTCGCGCACGCCACCGACGCTCGCGCGCGCCGGCCCGGCCAGGCCCGCGGCGACCATGCCGCCCACCGTGCCTTCGCTGCCGAAGCGCGGCGGCTCGAAGGGCAGGCACTGGTGCTTCTCGGCCAACGCGGCTTCGAGTTCGGCCAGCGGCGTGCCGGCGCGTGCCGTGACGACCAGTTCACTCGGCTCGTAGCTGCTGATGCCGGCCAGCGGCTTCAGCTCCAGCGGCCGGCCCTGCGGCACGCCGCCGTAGAAGGCCTTGGTGCCGCCGCCGCGGATGTCCAGCGCCACGCGGTCCGCGCGCGCGGCGCGGACTTCGCCCTGCAGACGATCGAGCACCGCGTCAGCCATCTCAGTGGCGCCCGGCCGTTCCGAAGCCACTGAGCGCCCCCTCGGGGGGCAGCGAACGAAGTGAGCTTGGGGGCCACATGTCAGAAGCGCTCCAGCTCGGGAAACGGGAGCAGCCCCTTCTTCACGTGCATCTTCCCGTACTCCGCGCAGCGGTGCAGCGTGGGGATCACCTTGCCCGGGTTCAGGCCCTCCGCCGGATCGAAGGCGCGCTTGAGCGCCAGCATCTGCTCGCGCTCCTCGGGGCTGAACTGCACGCACATGCTGGAGAGCTTCTCCACGCCCACGCCATGCTCGCCGGTGACGGTGCCGCCCATCGCGACGCTGGTCTCCAGGATGTCGGCGCCGAACTGCTCGCAGCGGTGCATCTGGTCGGGGTCGTTGGCGTCGAAGAGGATCAGCGGGTGCAGGTTGCCGTCGCCCGCATGGAAGACGTTGCAGCACTTCAGGCCGTACTTCTTCTCCATTTCCGCAATCGCCAGCAGGATGTCGGCCAGGCGCTTGCGCGGGATCGTGCTGTCCATGCACATGTAGTCGGGGCTGATGCGGCCCGAAGCCGGGAAGGCGTTCTTGCGCCCGCTCCAGAACTTCATGCGCTGCGCCTCGTCCTTGCTGACTTCCATGCGCGTGGCGCCGCAGCCGGAGAGCACGTCCAGCATGCGGTCGATCTCCTCGGCCACTTCCTCGGGCGTGCCGTCGCTCTCGCACAGCAGGATGGCCTCGGCGGCCAGGTCGTAGCCGGCGTGCACGAAGTCCTCGACCGCGGCCGTCATCGGCTTGTCCATCATCTCCAGCCCGGCCGGGATGATGCCGGCGGCGATGACCGCGGCCACCGCGTCGCCGGCTTTGCGGATGTCGTCGAAGCTGGCCATGATGCAGCGCGCCAGCTGCGGCTTGGGCACCAGCTTCACCGTCACCTCGGTGATCACCGCCAGCATGCCTTCGCTGCCCACCACCAGCGGCAGCAGGTCCAGGCCCGGCGTGTCGAGCGCCTCGCTGCCGAACTCCACCGGCTCGCCCTCGACGGTGTAGCCGCGCACGCGCAGCACGTTGTGCAGCGTGAGGCCGTACTTCAGGCAATGCACGCCGCCGGAGTTCTCGGCGATGTTGCCGCCGATGGTGCAGGCGATCTGGCTCGACGGATCGGGCGCGTAGTACATGCCCAGCGGCGCCGCGGCCTCGCTGATGGCCAGGTTGCGCACGCCGCACTGGACCGTTGCCGTGCGGGCCGCGCGGTCGAGCTGCACGATCTTGTTGAACTTCGCCAGGCTCAGCGTCACGCCCAGCGCATTCGGCAGCGCGCCGCCGGAAAGCCCCGTGCCGGCGCCACGCGCCACCACCGGCACCTTCAGCCGGTGGCAGGCGGCCAGCACCGCGGCCACCTGGGCCTCGGTCTCGGGCAGGGCCACCACCAGCGGCGCCTGGCGGTAGGCGGTGAGGCCGTCGCACTCGTAGGGCACGGTGTCCTCGGCCTGCCACAGCAGCGCGTGCGCCGGCACCAGGGGCGTGAGCGCCGCCACCACCTCCGCGCGGCGCGCGGCGCGGGCGGCGGCGGATTCGGCGCTGTGCTCGGCCCGGGTTTCGGCGTTCTGCAGTTCGCTCGGTGCGTTCATCGACATGCGGGCTGGTTCGCGCCGCAGTCTAAGTCAGTGCACCACCATCGCCGTGAACGGCCACACGTAGGCCTGCAGCGTGACCAGGACGCCCACCAGGCTGGCCAGCGCCACGCTGTGGAAGAACACGTAGCGCAGGATGTCGCCCTCGTGGTCGAACCAGCGCGTGGCGGTGCTGGCCACGACGATGCTCTGCGCGTCGATCATCTTGCCCATCACGCCGCCGCTGCTGTTGGCCGCGCCCATCAGGTTCGCGCTCAGGCCCAGCTGCTCGGCCGCCACCTTCTGCATGCCGCCGAAGAGCACGTTGCTGGCGGTGTCGGAGCCGGTCATCGCCACGCCGATCCAGCCCATCAGCGTGCCGAAGAAGGGGTACAGCACGCCGGTGCCGGCGAAGGCCAGGCCGAGCGTGGTGTCGGTGCCCGAGTAGCGCGTGAGCGTGCCCAGGGCCAGCATCAGCGCGATCGTCAGCAGCGAGGTGCGCACCAGCCACAGCGTGCGGCCGAAGACCTGCACGATCTGGCCGATGCGGTACTTCATCACCAGCGCGCCCACCAGGGCCGACAGCAGGATGCCGGTGCCCGTGGCCGACAGCAGGTTGAAGGTGTAGACCGCGCCTTCCTTCGTGGGCGCCTTCACCACCGGCGGCACCTTCTGCACGAGGTTGTGCAGGCCTTCGATCGGGAACGCGGGCGCGAACAGGCTGTTCATCCAGGTCTTCACCGCGGGCAGGCCCCAGACGAAGACGAAGACGGTGAGGATCAGCCACGGCGTCCAGGCGCGCAGCAGCTCGGCCGGCGTGTGGCGCGTGACCGGCGCGGCGGCCTTGGTCTCGCCGCTGTCCTGCTCGTGGCCCTTCAGCGAGGGCGAGGTCCAGATCGTCTTCGGCTGCCAGACGCGCAGGAAGCCGACCAGGCAGACCATCGAGACCAGCGCGGCGATGATGTCCACCAGCTCCGGCCCGATGAAGTTGCTCACCAGGTACTGCGGGATCGCGAACGACAGGCCCGTGACCAGGATCGCGGGCCAGATCTCCATCATCGCCTTGCGCCCGGCGAAGGCCCAGATCAGCCAGAACGGCACCAGCAGGCTGAAGAAGGGCAGCTGGCGGCCGATCATCGCCGTCACCTGCATCAGGTCGTAGCCGTGCACCTTGGCCAGCGTGATGACCGGCGTGCCCAGCGCGCCGAAGGCCACTGGCGCGGTGTTGGCGATCAGGCTCAGGCCCGAGGCCGCAAGCGGGCTGAAGCCCAGGCCGATCAGGATGCCCGCGGTCACCGCCACCGGCGTGCCGAAGCCGGCCGCGCCCTCGAAGAAGGCGCCGAAGCAGAAGGCGATCAAGAGCAGCTGCAGCCGGCGGTCCTCGGTGATGCCCGACAGCGAATCCTGCAGGATCTTGAAGCTGCCGTTCTGCTCGGCCAGCTGCTGCAGGAAGATGATGTTCAGCACGATCCAGCCGATCGGCAGCAGGCCGGTCAGCGCGCCCAGCAGCGCCGCGCGGCCGGCCATGCCGGCGGGCATGCCGTAGACGAGGATGGCCACCGCCAGCGCCGCCACCAGGCCGGCGGCGGCGGCGATGTGCGCCTTCATGTGCAGGAAGCCCAGCCCCACCAGCATCACCACCACCGGCACCGCGGCCAGCAAGGTGGAGATGAACATGTTGTTGAAGGGGTCGTAGATCTGCTGCCAGTTCATGGCTTGTCTCCTCGGGTCGCTTAAGCGTTCTCTTCCCCCTCGGCCTGATCGGCCTGGGGTCTTTGGATGGGCGCGATCGTGCCCGCCGCCGCGCGGCCCGGCGTGAAAGTTGCGCCGGGCCCGCGTGAGCGGATTTCACACGTTCAGCTTGCTCTCAGCCAATGACTGCGACAGCCAGTCGACAAAGGCGGCGCATTCCCAGCGCTGCAGCGTGCCGGGTTTCCAGCACAGGAAGTGGTGGTGCGGCGAGCGCACCGTTCGCGCCGACAGGCGCACGAGCCGCCCGCTGGCCAGCCACGAGGCGCCCAGGCGCAGCCGCATCAGCGTGACGCCGAAGCCGGCCGCGGCGGCGTCCAGCATCAGGCCCACGTCGTTGAACTGCGCGCCTTCGCGCGGCTCGGGCAGCGCCAGGTCATGGGCGCGGAACCAGGTCGACCAGGGTTCGAGCGGGCTGCGGATCAGGCGCACGCGGGCCAGCTCGTCGGCATCGGCCAGGCCGCCGGGGAAGGGGCCGAACTCGGCGGCGTAGTCGGGGCTGCAGACGGGCGAGATCTCGTCGGACAGGATGCGCACCTGCTCCGCGTCGGCATAGGGCCCGCTGCCGTAGCGCACTTCCAGGTCGGCCTCCTCGGCCACCACGTCCAGCAGCGGAATGGCCACCTGCAGCGTCAGCTCCACCTCCGGGAACTGGCGCCTGAAGTCGGCAAGCCGCGGCAGCAGCATCTCGCGCGAGAAGGTGGGCGTCACCGCCAGCCGCAGCCGCGTGGGTGCCGCGTGGCCCGGCGCGTGCCAGGGCAGCTGCTGCAGCGCGGCCAGCGCCTGGCGCACCTGCGCCAGGTAGGCCGCGCCGTCGGCGGTGAGCGTGAACTCGCCGCCACGCGCGAAGAGGCGCGCGCCGACCAGCGTCTCCAGCTGCTTGAGCCGGTGGCTGACGGCGCTGGGCGTCACGCTCAGCTCCTCGGCCGCGCCGCTGACGCTGTGGTGGCGCGTGACGGCGTCGAAGGCCTGCAGGCAGGGGATGGGCGGGATGCGTGGCGCGCCCATCGTGACGCTCTCAGTCGGCTGTGAAGACGGTCAGCACGCCCGTGTAGCCGTAGAGATGGTGGCGCGCGATCTCGCCGGCGGCGAAGAAGCCCACCAGCGGCACGTCGCCCAGGGCGTGCTCGATGATCTTCAGCTCCGCCGAGGCGCCCCCGAAATGCGGCCCGCCGCGGCCGTTGCAGCTGACGTAGATGGCGCCGCGGATGCGCCGCGCGGCCTCGTCCGGCGCGGCGGCGCCGCCGGCCAGCGCGGCGGACTCGGCCTGCGATTCCACCTCGTCGCGGATCTCGCTGCAGATGCGCACCAGGTCGCGCCGCGCCGCGGCCATGTCGCGCTGGCAGAAGGCCATGCGCATGCCGGGCTGCAGCAGCTCGGCCACCGCCACCGCCTGGCGGCCGGGATCGATGCCCACGAGGTGGCGCACCCGCGTGTCGGCGCCGAACTGGCCGCCGCGCGCCAGCGCCAGGCCGGCGGCATCGGTCAGGCCCACGAGCGTGGCGCGCAGGCGCGGCAGAGCCAGGCGCGGGTCGGTGCCGGCGCCCAGGCCCAGGTCTTCCAGCAGGCACTCCATCGCCGGCCGGCCATCGAGCGCGAGCACGACGTGGCGCTCGCAGGCCGTCACCTCGCGCACCGGCCCCACCGGCTGGCAGCCCTGAGTGACGCGCGAAATGAGCGGCACGTCCTGCGTGAAGGCCACGCCGGAGAGGCCGCCCTGCCAGACGCCGTCGGCGAACTGCAGGTTGGCCGCGCGTGAACTGGCCAGGCCGCCGAAGAGGTAGCCGGTGGTGGTGCGGTCGGCCAGCTCGACGATCAGCTCGGCCAGGTCCGGCGTGGCCGGATCGGCGTGCACCAGCGCGCTGTGCGGCTCGATGTGCTGCAGCTTGCGCGCGCCGGAGAAGACCTCGAAGCGGCCCTGCGGCAAGGCGGCCAGCATCAGCACCAGCGCCGGCTCGTCGATGTATTCCACGCCGCCGGCGCAGACGCCCACGCCCACGCAGCCGGCCCAGGCCACGCCGGGCCAGCGCCGGCGCAGCTCGGCGTGCAGCGCGCCGGCCTGCGGCGCGTAGTGGTCGGTGACGTAGACGAAGCCCAGCGTCAGCGGGCCTTCGGCGCTGGACTCATGCGCGGCGCGGCGGGCGTCGATCTGCGCCGCGGCCAGCGCGAGCGCGGCCATCGGATCGGGATGCGTCGCGTGGCCGACCAGGAAGCCCGTCATCGCGCCTCGCCTTCGGGCCTGTTTCCCGTTCCCGCCCGGGACTCAGCGGGCCGCGCGCTTGCGCGGCGCGGCGGCGCGCGCCGCCTTGGCCGGCAGCGAGGCCGCGGCCTTCAGCGTCTGCCCGGCGGCGGCCACGCCCGTCTTGACGGCCGCGCCGGCCAGCCCGCGCGCGGCGTCGGCAGCGCTGTCCTTCATCGCCTTGGCGGCGATCTCGCTGAACTGCTGCGTCAGCGCGCCCCACCACTGCATCGGGTCGATCGCCGCCGGCGCCGCCTTCGGCGCCTCGGGCGCGGCCTTGCGGGTCGCCGTCTTGCGGCGCGCCGCGGCCTGGGCCGCCGGCTTCTCGGGTTCGCTCTCAGGCTCGGGCTCGGCGGCCGGCGCGGCAGCCGGCGCCGGCGTGCGCACCTTCAGCGCCTCGCGCAGGTCGGCCACCGGCAGGTTCATGGTCTGCAGCGTGGACAGCGTCATGCGCTGCACCTCCAGCGCCTGCACCGTGGTGCCCAGCAGGCGCGCGTTCTGCTCGAGCCAGAACTGCACCGTCTTGAGCTCCTGGATGCGCTTGTCCAGCTCCTCCGGATCCAGCGTGGGCGCGATCCACTGGCTGAAGCCCTGCACGCCGGGGATCGCCGCGCCGGCGCCCTTCATCAGGTTCTGCAGGAAATCGAAGCCCGGCACCAGCCGTGCCAGGTCGGACGCACCCGTCATCGCTGTCTCCTCGTCATCATGATCGTCGCCATGGTGGCGCGGATTGTGGACCCGCGGCTGACACCCTCGGCGGCTGTCAACGTCCGAAGGCGATGCGCTCGACCTTGAAGCCGCGCGCCTGCAGCAGCTTGGGCAGCGATTGCGGGCCGGTCATGTGCAGCGCGCCCACCGCCGCGAACACGCGCTTGCCGGCCTTGTGCTGGGCCTCGATGCCGTCGGCCAGCGGCGGGTTGCGCTCGTCGTTGAGCTTGCGCATGAAGGTCTTCTCGGCCTCGGTGGTGGCGCATTCGCACCAGGCCTCGTAGTCTTCCAGCGCGGCCAGGTCGCCCTTCTCCCAGGCCGTGGCCAGCTTGCCCAGCACGCGCCGGCCGCTCGAATCTTCCAGCTGCGCGAGCGTCTGGTCGAGCACCGACAGCGCCTCCTCGGCATCGGCCGGCACCAGCGCGGCCTTCTGCTGCGCCACGGTCTCCAGCGAGACGATGCGCCGGCCGCTCGTGCGCGCCGAAGCCGCCAGCAGCTGCTCCATCGAGTAGGCCGGGTCCAGGCCCAGCCAGCGCGCTTCCAGCACCGTCAGCGAGCTGGCCTGCAGCACCGGGTGCAGCGCGGCCATCGACTCCGAGGCCACGCAGGCGCGCTCGAAGGCCTGCTTCAGCCGCGCCTGCAGCGCCTCGGGCAGGCTGGCGGGCGAGGGGATGTCGGACAGCGCCTCCAGCAGCGCCGGGTCGCCGGGGTCGATTTCCAGCGCGAGCAGGTCGGTGGCGCGCAGCGCGGCGTTGATCTGCGGGCCGAAGCGGCGCCAGGTCGGCTTGCCGACGTGCAGCGTGCCGTAGAGCCAGCTCGCATGGCCGTCGCGCGTCACCTTCCACAGCATGCCGCGGTCGCGCTCGGCCGCGGCGGCGCCCACCGGCACCTGCACCGGCGGCGGGCAGGCGGTGGCGGCGGCCTGCGCGGGGGCCCAGGCCAGCAGCACGCCGAGCGCCGCGAAGGCGCGCAGCCAGGCGTGCAGCCAGGCGAACAGGCAGGCGAAGTGGCGTCGCATGGCGCGACGATGCCACGAAAGGCCGGCGCCGCGCAGTGGACTTTGTACGTCGCGCCCGGGGCCCCGCATTCAGGGGGCCGGCGGCTCGGCCGCGGGCAGCGGCTCGGCCGGCAGCGGCACCGACGAGACGACCCGCTGCTCGATCGCGCCGAACACGCTCGCGCCGTCGGCGCCGAGCATCTCGATGCGGATCGTGTCGCCGAACTGCATGAAGGCCGTCTTCGGCTCGCCGTGCTCGATGGTCTCGATCGCGCGCTTCTCGGCCACGCAGGAGTAGCCGTGGCTCCAGTCCTGGTTGCTGACGGTGCCGCTGCCGACGATGCTGCCGGCGCGCAGCCGCCGCGTCTTGGCCACGTGGGCGATCAGCTGGCCGAAGTGGAAGGTCATCTCGGGCCCGGCTTCGGTGAGCCCCACACGCTTGCCGTTCCAGCGGCTTTCCAGCGTGAGGTGCACGCGCCCGCCCTTCCACGCCTCGCCGATCTCGTCGGGCGTCACCGCCACCGGGCCGAAGGCGGTGGCCGGCTTGCTCTGCAGGAAGCCGAAGCCCTTGGCCAGCTCGGTCGGGATCAGGTTGCGCAGGCTCCAGTCGTTCACCAGCATCAGCAGGCGCACGCTGTCCAGCGCGGCGTTCGCATCCGTGCCCATGGCCACGTCGCCGGTGACCACGGCCACCTCGCTCTCGAAGTCGATGCCCCAGTCGGCGCTGGCGAAGAGGGCGTCGTCGCAGGGGCCGAGGAAGTCGTCGCTGCCGCCCTGGTACATCAGCGGGTCCTCGTAGAAGCTCTTCGGGACCTCGGCGCCGCGCGCCTTGCGCACGAGCTCGACGTGGTTCAGGTAGGCCGAGCCGTCGGCCCACTGGAAGGCGCGCGGCAGCGGCGCCATGCAGCGGCGCGGGTCGAACTCGAAGGCGTGGCGCGCCTTGCCGCCGTTGAGCGTGGCGTACAGGTCCTCGAGCTGCGGGCTGATGAAGTTCCAGTCGTCCAGCACCTGCTGCAGCGTGGTGGCGATGCCGGCGGCGTAGTGCGCGGTGGAGAGGTCGCGCGAGACGACGGCCAGCACGCCGTCGCGCGAGCCGTCCTTGAGAGTGGCGAGTTTCATCGGGGCTAGGGACGGGTCGAAGGAGGATCGGATGGCACTATTGTGGAGTGCTGCCCCCTGCCCTCCTGAACCCGAGCCGGCGCCGCGGCGCCACGCTGGCCGGCCTGGCCTCGGCGGTGCTGCTGCTGCACGCCTGGCTGCTGGGCGCGCTGCCCGAGCCCGGCCCGGGCGGCGCTGGGCCGGCACCGCATGCGCTGCAGGTGCGGCAGATCGCCGCGCCCCCGCGGCCTGCCCCGCTGCAGGAAGCCGCCGTCGTGGCCGAGGCGGCAGCCGCGGCCCGGCCGCACGCACGGGCGGCTGCCGCGGCGCCGCGAGCGGCCACTACGGCGGCCAGCCCCGCGGCCAGTGCGCCGGCCGCGACGGCGCCTGAAGGGGTGCCCGCCGAGGCCCCGGCCACCGGCGGCGAGCCGGTGCCGGTGTACGCCACGCGCCCGCCGCCGGCGGTGACGCTGCAGTTCGCCGTCGTCCGCGAGGGCGTGCCTCGGCCCGGGCTGCAGGCCGAGCTGCGCTGGTTGCCCGCCACCGACGGCCGCTACACGCTCACGCTCGGCCTGGCCGCCGCGGGCTGGGCGAGCGTGGGCGCGCTGGATGCCCATGGCCTGGCGCCCGAGCGCCAGGTGGAGACCCGCCGCGGCCGCGAGCAGCGCGCGGTGAACTTCCAGCGCGACAGCGGTCGCATCAGCTTCAGCGGCCCCACGCACGAGTTCGCCTTGCTGCCCGGCGCGCAGGACCGCCTGAGCTGGCTCGTGCAACTGGCCGCCGTGCTCGAAGCCGAGCCGGCGCTGGCCGAGGCCGGCCGGGAGCTCGCGCTCTTCGTCGCCGGCCCGCGCGGCGACGGCGCGCGCTGGACCTTCACCAGCCACGGCCTGCAGAGCGTGGCGCTGGCCGACGGCAGCACCCGCGAGGCGCTGCGCCTGCAGCGCGAGCCGCAGCGGCCCTACGACACGCGCGTGGACCTGTGGCTCGACCCCGCGCGCCACCACCTGCCGCTGCGCCTGGTGCTGCAGAACCGCGTCGACGGCGAGGCCACCGAGTTCAGGCTGCTGGCGATGCAGGAGCCTTGAAATCCGCGGCCGCTGCAACCAACTGCGGTCCACGGAGATCACAGCACCCATGGAACTGCTCTACAACTCGGACAGCTACGCCGTCGTGCAATTCGACGCCGCGCAGGAAGACCCGCCGAACGAGCTGCCGAACGAGGCGCTGCGCAAAGGCGGCGGCTACGAGATCGTCGACAAGTTCGCGCGCAAGGAGATTTATCTCCAGGGCGCACTGGCCGACAGCTTCCGCCGCGGTGTCCAGGCGCTTGTCGAGGCCGAGTCCAACGCCGAGACCTTCGACGAATTCATCGGCGGCTGGACGCAGCTCGCGCAGCAGCCGCTGACACTGCACTGAGGTCTTGTCATCCTCTGCATGGCTGACGCTTCAAGTTAGGGGTACACCCCGAATGACGATGGCCTCGCACGAGCGCCTTGCCCATACTGCTCACCATGCATCTGCGCCACCCTTCGCCACCCACAGCGCTGACCGTCGTCGCGCTGGTGCTGGCGTTCGTGGGCGTCTACGGCGCGTTCCAGCTGCCGGTGCCGCATGGCTTCTGGCCGGAGCGCACGGCGCCGGCTGATCGCGCCAGCGGCAAGAAGCCCGCCAAGGTGACGCCGGCCAGCGGCGCCGCGGTCAACGACCTGCCGCCCTTCCGCGGCGCCTGACTCCAAAGTCCCCCGACTTTCAACTCGGTCCGGCCGGCCTTCGGCGGGCCGTGCTTCCCCCGGGCTTGTCTCCCGCGGCGGGCTGGGACAAGATGGCCGCTCCCAAGGCAAGCCCCGAGGTGGTGCGACGCATGGCCCGTGCCTCTGCCGATTCACGCTGCGTGCTGTCGCCCGGCCTGGCCCAGGCGCCGGTGCTCGACGTGCTGTGCTCGCACTTCGTGCTCACGCTCACGCTGCGCCAGGCGGGCCGCTTCAACCTGCGGCGCGACTGGAACAGCCTGCTGTCGCTCGTCGGCCGGCACCTCGTCTGGCCGCTGCCGGTGCTGGGTCGCGTGCGCGGATTCCTGGCCCAGCGCTGCAAGGGCAATCCGCAGTGGAAGGGCCACGAGGCGCTGTCGGACGAGGCCTTCGTCGAGCGCCACGGCCCCTGGCGCGGCCCCTACGAGGAAGGCACGCTCTTCTTCTACATCGACGAGTACATCAAGGACGCGCCCAAGGACCTGCTGAACGTGCTGGCGCTGTCCTGCGACTGGCTGGCGCGGCGGCTGAAGAAGGAAAGCACGCTCGTCGAGAAGAACATCGACGCACTGGCCGGCCTGCTGCAGCTGAACCCGGCAGAGCGCGCGCTGCTGCTGTACGGCACGCTCGCGCGCTACCAGCGTGACCTGCGCGGGCTGCTCGTGGAGTTCAAGGTCAGCAACGCGCAGGAGGCCTACGCCGCGCTGGCCGCGGTGGCCGGCGTGGAAGCCGGCGAGGTGGCCGAGGCGCTGCGCGCTGGCTCGCGGCTGGAACGCATCGGGATGATCGAGAACCTCATCTCCGAGCAGAACATCACCGATCTCGCGGACCTGATGAAGGTCAGCGAGCAACTGCCGCCGGTGCTGATGCGCGAGTACCGCGCGCCCGGCGAGCTGATGGCCGTGTTCACGCGCCCGGTGCCGGCCAGCGATCTGCAGCCGGCCGACTTCGCCTTCGTGCAGGACGACGCCGCCGTGCTGACCGCGCTGCTGAAGAACGCCGCACAGCGCAAGGAACCGGGCGTCAACGTGCTGCTGTACGGCCCGCCGGGCACCGGCAAGACCGAGCTGGCCAAGGTTTGCGCCGCCGCCGCCGGGCTGCAGTTGTACGAGGTGGAATATGCCGACCGCGACGGCAACAGCCTCTCGGGCCGCGACCGCTACCGCAGCCTGCAGATCAGCCAGGTCTTCCTGAAGGCCAGCGACGACGTGGCGCTGCTCTTTGACGAGGTGGAGGACGTGTTCCCGCCGATCAGCAACGAGGCCGCGCAGCTGATCGCGCGCCTGGACAGCGGCGACGCGCCGGCCTCCAGCAGCGTCAGCGGCAAGGCCTGGGTGAACCAGATCCTGGAGACCAACCCGGTGCCGGTGATCTGGGTCACGAACCGCATCGAGCAGATCGACCCGGCCTTCCGCCGCCGCTTCCAGTACCACCTGCGGCTGCTGAGCCCGCCTCCTGGCGCGCGCCAGGCGCTGGTGAAGCGCGCGCTGGCCGGCGCCGAGGTGGGCGAAGGCTTCGCCGCGCGGCTGGCCGAGCGCCGCGGGCTGACGCCGGCGCAGATCCGCACCGCCGTGCGCTTTGCGCGACTGGCGCAGCCGCACGATGCCGCGATCGCGCCCGAGTCCTTCGAGGCGCTGATCGAGCGCCAGCTGGCCAACGCCGACAAGGCGCTGGGCGGCCGCAACGACAAGGGCGAGCGCGGCGCGCGGCCGGTGGTGACGAGCTGGGACCTCTCGCTGCTGAACGTGGAGTCGCGCTTCGAGATCCCGCGCGTGGTCGAGGCGCTGGCGCGCCGCGGCGAACGCGCGATGGCCAGCACGCTGTGTTTCCACGGCGCGCCGGGCACCGGCAAGACGGCGCTCGCGGAGCACATCGCGCGAAGCCTGGGCAAGCCGCTGATGGTGCGGCAGACCAGCGACATCGCCAGCAAGTACGTCGGCGAGACCGAGCAGAACATGGCGCGCATGTTCGAGGAGGCCACCACCGAAGACGCCGTGCTGCTGCTGGACGAGGCCGACAGCTTCCTGCGCAGCCGCCGCCTGGCCGAGCGCAACTACGAGGTGACCGAGGTCAACGAGATGCTGCAGGGCATGGAGCGTTTCGCCGGCATCTTCATCTGCACCACCAACCTGTTCGAGGAACTGGACGAGGCCGCGCTGCGCCGCTTCACGTTCAAGATCCGCTTCCATCCGCTGAAGCCCGAGCAGCGGCTGCGCATGTTCGTGGCCGAGGCGCTGGCCGGCATGGATGCCGCGCTGACGGCCGAGCAGCGCACGCGGCTGGCGGCGCTGGACCAGCTCGTGCCGGGCGACTTCGCCGCGGTGCGCCGGCAGGTGGAGATCCTCGGCCAGGCCTTCGAGCCGGACGAATTCCTCTCGCAGCTCGAGGCCGAGCACCGCGTCAAGCCCGAGGTGCGCCAGCGCCGCGGCATCGGCTTCCAGAAGCCGCCGGGCTGATGCCCCCGCGAGCGGCTGCGGCATGTTCAAGGGCGGTGCGGGCGCGGTCGATAACCAGACGATGGTGTGGATCGATCCGACGACGCTGGCCTGGGCGCTGGCTGCCTGCACGCTGCTGCTCGCCGCGGCCGTGGTGGCGCTGCTGCTGCGCGGGCGGCGCACGCTGCGCACGCGGCTGGAGGCCGCCAACTCGCAACTGGACGAGATGCGCAGCCGCGACACGCTGACGGGCCTGGCGCTGCGCCCCGCCTTCGAGGCGGCGCTGGACGAGGCCGTGCTGGCCAGCGACCGCGGCGGCGGCGCCGCGCTGGCGCTGCTGGTCATCGGCCTGGACGACTTCCGCCCGCTCAACGAAGGCTACGGCCGCGCCGCCGGCGACGCCGTGCTGATGCAGGCCGCGCGCCGCCTGGGCCAGGCGCTGCCGCCGCCGCTGGCCGTCTCGCGCCTGGGCGGCGACGAGTTCGCGCTGCTGGTGCCGGCCGACGCCGCCGAGGCCGGCGCGCTGGCCGAGCGCGTGCTGGCCGCGCTGCAGCTGCCGTACGCGGCCGAGGGGCTGACGCTGCAGCTGTCGGCCTCCATCGGCATCGCGATCTACCCGCAGCATGGCTCGCGGCCGCAGCTGGCGCCGCACGCGGCGCTGGCCATGCACAGCGTCAAGCGCCTGGGCGGCGCCGGCCATGCCTTCTACGACCCCGCGATGGCGGTGGACCAGCGCGAGCAGGCCGAGCTGCTGCAGGCGCTGCGCCATGCGGTGGAGCGCGGGCAGCTGCGCCTGGTCTACCAGCCCAAGGTCGACGCCAAGAGCCTGCAGATCACCGCCGCCGAGGCGCTGCTGCGCTGGCAGCACCCGCAGCGCGGCACCGTCAGCCCGGAGGTCTTCATCCCGCTGGCCGAGAAGCATGGGCTGATCGTACCCATCGGCCGCTGGGTGGTGGAGGAAGCCTGCCGCCAGGCGGCGCACTGGCGCGGCCTGGGCCTGCGCATGCGGGTCGCGATCAATGTGTCGGGCCACCAGTTGCGGCAGGATGACTTCGTGCCGCACATCGAACGCCAGCTGCGCGACCACGGCATCCCGCCGGGGCGCTTCACCTGCGAGATCACCGAGTCGGTCGCGATGGAGGACACCGCGCAGACCCGCGCCGCCTTCGAGCGACTCGGGCGCGCCGGGCTGCATGTCTCGATCGACGACTTCGGCACCGGCCACTCGAGCCTGGCCAACCTGCGCCGGCTGCCGGCGGCCGAGCTGAAGATCGACCGCGCCTTCGTCACCGACCTGGCCGGCAGCGAGCGCGCCCGCTCGCTGGTGCGGGCCATCGTGCAGATGGCGTGCACGCTGGGCCTGCGCGTGGTGGCCGAGGGCGTGGAGACCGCCGCGCAGCGCGACGTGCTGCTGGCGCTGGGCTGCGACGAACTGCAGGGCTGGCTCTTCGCGCGGCCGATGAGCGCCACCGCGCTGGCGCTGTGGGCGGCCGACGACGATGCCCATGCCGGTTCTGCGGCAATGTTCCGGCCTTCGCTGTTCGATCCCACCGCGCCGGCTGAACTCGGCAGCTGAAGGACCATCATCCGCCCTTCGCCTCGCCCATGAACGACACCCTCAACCCGACGGACTCCTCGTTGCTGCTGTGGCTCGTGGCCGCCGCGGTGGCCGTGCTGGCGGCGCATGTGGCGCAGGGCTGGGTGCTGCAGGCGCAGCGCGCCGAAAGCAACGTGGTCCGGCAGCAGTGGCGCGCGCTGCTGCTGGCGGGGCTGACGCTGGGCACCGGCATCTGCGCCGCGATGCTGCTGGCCACATCCGCGCAGGGCCTGATGTTCCCGATCGGCTACAAGACACTGCCCGCGGCCGGCCTGTGGCTGGGCGCGATGGCGGGCTGCCTGCCGATCGTCGCCTGGGCTGCCGCCACGCAGCGCGGCTGGCTGCTGGCGCTGAGCGGCGTGGCGCTGGCGGCGCTGGCCGGCGGGCTCGACATCGGCTGGCTCTGGGCCGCGGGCTTCCGGCCCGGCATCATCTGGCGGCCGACCTTCCTCGCCGCGGGTTTCGTCGCGCTGATCGTCGGGCTCACGGCCGCCTCGTGGATGGCCTACTCCGGCTTCGCCAAGGGCAGCTCCAGGCCGGCGCTGTGGCGGCTGGGCGCGGCGCTGCTCACGGGCCTCACGCTGGCCGGCGGCCAGGAGCTGCTGATCTTCGCGGCCGGGCTGCCCTACCAGCAGGGGTCCATCTACCAGGCCTACGTGCCGCTGAACGTGCTCAGCCTCGTGGCCGGCGTGCTGGTGCCGCTGGTGCTGACGGTGATGACGGTGGACCTGCTGCTGCGCCGCCCGTCCAAGCGCCGGCGCGGCAGCTCGCAGGAATTCAACCCCCGGCGGCGGCGCAAGCGGCGGCATCGCATCCGCACGCTGTGAATGGCCGGGGCGCGCTTCCTACAATCGGGTCCATGAAGACCACGCCCATCGCCTACACCCGCGGCGCCGCCCTGCCCACGCTGCTCGCCGAGCGCATCGCCATCATCGACGGCGCGATGGGCACGATGATCCAGCGCTACAAGCTCGCCGAGGCCGACTTCCGCGGCACGCGCTTCGCCGATCATCCCAAGGACCTGAAGGGCAACAACGACCTGCTGGTGCTGACGCGTCCCGACGTGATCCGCGAGATCCACGAGCAGTACCTCAAGGCCGGTGCCGACCTGATCGAGACCAACACCTTCGGCGCCACCTCGGTCGCGCAGGAGGACTACGGCCTGGCGCCTATCGCGCGCGAGATGAACGCTGCCGCGGCGCGCATCGCGCGCGAGGCCGCCGATGCGTACGCGACGCCCGAGCGCCCGCGCTTCGTCGCCGGCGCGCTCGGCCCCACGCCGCGCACCGCCAGCATCAGCCCCGACGTGAACGACCCCGGCGCGCGCAACACCAGCTTCGACGAACTGCGCGCGGCCTACCGCGAGCAGGCCGAGGGGCTGCTCGAAGGCGGCTGCGACCTGTTCCTGGTCGAGACCATCTTCGACACCCTCAATGCCAAGGCCGCCATCTTCGCGCTCGACGAGCTGATGGAAGAGACCGGCCAGCGACTGCCGGTGGTCGTCAGCGGCACCGTCACCGACGCCTCGGGCCGCATCCTCTCGGGCCAGACGGTCGCCGCGTTCTGGCACTCGGTGCGCCACGCGCGGCCGCTGGCCGTGGGCCTGAACTGCGCGCTGGGCGCCGCGGTGATGCGGCCGTACCTGGAAGAACTCTCGAAGGTGGCGGCCGACACCTACGTCAGCTGCTACCCCAACGCCGGCCTGCCCAACCCGATGAGCGAGACCGGCTTCGACGAGACGCCGGCCGTCACCGGCGCACTGATGGAGGAGTTCGCCAAGAGCGGCTTCCTCAACATCGCCGGCGGCTGCTGCGGCACGACGCCGGAGCACATCGCCGAGATCGCGCGCCGCGTGGGCGCCTACCGGCCGCGCAACCGCCAGGATCCGCTGTTCGCGAACCTGCTGGCAGCCTGACTAGATTTCCACCTTGGTGCCGAGCTCGACGATGCGGTTCGTCGGCAGGTGCAGAAAGTCCGCTGCCGCGGCGGCGTTGCGGTGCATGCTGGCGAAGAGCTTCTCGCGCCACAGCGCCATGCCGCCGCCGAAGGTGGGGATCACCGTGTCGCGGCTGAGGAAGTAGCTCGTCTCCATCTCGTCGAGCTGCACGCCGCGGCCCTCGAGCAGCTTCAGCGCCTCGGGCACGTCGGGCTCGTTCTTGAAGCCGAAGTGCAGCGTCACCTGCCAGCAGTCGTGGCCCAGCGGCTCGATCTGGCAGCGCTTGTCGAAGCCGACCCAGGGCACCTCGTGGTGCTGCACGGTGACGAACAGGTTCTGCTCGTGCAGGACCTTGTTGTGCTTGAGGTTGTGCAGCAGCGCAAAGGGCGTGCTGCCGCTCTCGGCCGAGAGGAAGACCGCGGTGCCCGGCACGCGCAGCGGCGGGCTGATGAAGATCGATTCGAGGAAGGGCTCGAGTTCGATCGACTCGTCGCGCAGCCGGTCCGTCATCAGCCGGCGGCCGGCCTTCCAGGTGACCATCAGCGTGAACATGCCGCCGCCGATCACGAGCGGGAACCAGCCGCCTTCGAGCACCTTCACCGCATTGGCGGCGAAGAAGGTGATGTCGACGACGAAGAAGAAGCCCGTGGCCGCGATGCACAGCGACAGCGGCAGCTTCCACGCGAAGCGGATGACGTAGAAGGTCATCACGGTGGTGATGGTCATGTCGATCGTCACCGCGATGCCGTAGGCCGAGGCCAGCGCGCTGCTGCTGCCGAACAGCACCACCGCCACCACCACGCAGCCGAAGAGCGACCAGTTGACGAAGGGCACGTAGATCTGCCCCGTCTCCTTCACGCTCGTGTGCAGCAGCCGCAGCCGCGGCAGGTAGCCCAGCTGCACCGCCTGCTTGGTGACGGAGTAGGCGGCCGTGATCAGGGCCTGCGAGGCGATCACCGTGGCCAGCGTGGCCAGGCCGATGAGCGGGAACAGCGCCCACTCGGGCGCCATCTCGTAGAACGGGTTCTTCACGTTCTCCGGGTGCTGCAGCAGCATCGCGCCCTGGCCGAAGTAGTTCATCAGCAGCGCGGGCATCACGATCGCGAACCAGGCCAGCCGGATCGGCTTCTTGCCGAAGTGGCCGAGGTCGGCGTACAGCGCCTCCGCGCCGGTGACGCACAGCACCACCGAGCCCAGCGCGACGAAGGCGATGCCCGGGTGCGCGAACAGGAAGCCCAGCGCGTGCCCCGGCCACAGCGCCACCAGCACCTGCGGATATTCCAGGATGTGCGGCAGCCCCAGCACCGCGAGCACCACGAACCACAGCAGCGTGACGGGGCCGAAGAAGATGCCCACCGTGGCGGTGCCGAAGCGCTGCGCGGCAAAGAGGCCGGTGAGCACGACCAGCGTGATCGGCACGATGAAGCGGTGCAGCGCGGGTGCGGCCACCTCCAGGCCCTCGACGGCCGACAACACGCTCACCGCCGGCGTGATGACGCCGTCGCCGAAGAAGATCGCGGTGCCGAAGATGCCCACCAGCAGCAGCCGGCGCCGCACCGTGGGCCGGTCGCGCACCGCCACCGAGGCCAGCGCGAGCATCGCGATCAGGCCGCCCTCGCCGTTGTTGTCGGCGCGCAGGATCAGCGTCACGTACTTCAGCGAGACGACGACCGTCAGCGTCCAGAAGACGAGCGACAGGATGCCCAGCACGTTGCCGGGCGACAGCGGCACGCGGCCGTGCGCGAAGACTTCCTTCAGCGCGTACAGCGGACTGGTGCCGATGTCGCCGTAGACGACACCGATGGCGCCCAGCGTGAGGGCAGCCAGCGCGCCTGCGGTCTTGGGTTTTGGGTCGGCGCTGCTCATGGGCGAAAGGCCGCCCATTGTGCATGCAGCCGGGTCTAGTCGTAGCTCTCGGCCTCGGGGTCCGTCGCCTCGAGTTCGTAGGCCGCCGCCAGCATCGCCAGGCGGCCGATCACGCCGTACATGTAGAAGCGGTTCGGCGGGCTCGCGCCGGGCTTGGCGCCGGGCTTGGGCAGCTGGGTGCTGCCGGCGAAGGCCAGCGGCACGTAGCGCGAGCCGGGGGCGCCGAGGTTCTCGTCGGCGCTGCGCTCGGCATGCACGCGGTAGAAACCGCCGACGACGTAGCGGTCGATCATCACCACCACCGGCTCGGCCACCGCCTGGTGGATGCGCTCGTAGGTGGGAACGCCTTCCTGGATCACGAGTTCGTCCAGCGGTTCGCCTTCGCGCACGAGGCCGATGCGGCCGCGCGCCAGGCGCTCGGGGTCGTCCAGCTCCTTGGCGTCGCGCAGCGTGAGGATGCCGGTGCCGGCGGCGTTGTCGGCCTTCACGACGACGAAGGGCCGCTCGTTGATGCCGTACTCCTTGTACTTGCGGCGCACCTTGGCCAGCATCGCATCGACCTGCGTGCGCACGCACTCCAGGCCCTCGGGCTTGTCGAAGTCGACCTTGTCGCACTTGGCGACCATCGGGTTGATCAGCCAGGGGTCCATGCCCAGCAGCTTGGCGAACTTCTTGGCCACTTCCTCGTAGCTCTGGAAGTGGCGGCTGCGCCGGCGCACCGGCCAGCCGGCGTGCAGCGGCGGCAGCAGGTACTGCTCGTGCAGGTGCTCCAGCGTGCGCGGCACGCCGGCGGTGAGGTCGTTGTTGAGCAGGATGGTGCAGGGGTCGAAGTCCTTCAGCCCCAGCCGGCCGCGCTTGCGCAAGAGCGGCTCCAGCATCAGCTCGCCGCCGTCGGGCAGCGCCAGCGGCACCGGCGCTTCCAGCTGCGCATCCATCGAGCCCAGGCGCACGTTCAGCCCGGCCTGCGTGAAGACCTCCACCAGGCGCTGCAGGTTCTGCAGGTAGAAGGTGTCGGCGGTGCGCGCGTCGGGCACCAGCAGCAGGTTCTTGGCCTCGGGGCAGATCTTCTCGATCGCCGCCATCGCCGCCTGCACCGCCAGCGGCAGCATCTCGGGCGTGAGGTTGTTGAAGCTGGCGGGGAAGAGATTGGTGTCGACCGGCGCGAGCTTGAAGCCCGCGTTGCGCAGGTCGGCCGAGGTATAGAACGGCGGCGTGTGCTCCATCCATTCGAGCCGGAACCAGCGCTCGATGGCGGGCATCGACTCGAGGATGCGCTGCTCGAGTTCGTTGATGGGCCCCGTGAGGGCGGTGATGAGGTGGGGGACCATGCGCGATTCTAGAAGTCAGCTGAGTGTTGGGCCGCCCCGCCCAAAAGCAAGGGGCGCCGAAGCGCCCCTTGTCGTTGGCCCCCCGCCGGATGAACGGCGGGCCCAAGCCCGTCCGTTCGATCTGGCGGAGATATTCCGGCGGCTACGCCGTCCGGAATATCACTTGTTGTACGCGGTCTCGCCGTGGGACGTGATGTCCAGGCCCTCACGCTCCTCGTCTTCCGCCACGCGCAGGCCGATGGTCAGGTCGACCACCTTGTACGCGATGAAGGCGACGACGCCCGACCAGACGACGGTCAGCCCCACCGCCTTGGCCTGGATGATGAACTGGGCCAGGATGCCGTCGGGGTTGGTGCCGGTGGCGCCGGTGACCCAGTCGGTGACGATGCCCGGGCCGCCCAGCGCCTGGGCGTTGAAGATGCCGGTCAGCAGGGCGCCGACGATGCCGCCGACGCCGTGCACGCCGAACACGTCCAGCGTGTCGTCGGCGCCCAGGACCTTCTTCAGGCCGTGCACGCCCCACAGGCAGGCGAAGCCGGCGATGGCGCCGATCACCAGCGCCCCGACGATGCCCACGTTGCCCGCCGCCGGCGTGATGGCCACCAGGCCCGCCACCGCACCGGAGGCCGCACCCAGCATCGAGGCCTTGCCCTTCATCAGCGCTTCACCCGCGCACCAGGCCAGCACCGCCACGGCCGTGGCCGAGTAGGTGTTGGTGAAGGCCAGCGCCGCGCTGTTGCCCGCTTCGAGCGCCGAGCCGGCGTTGAAGCCGAACCAGCCCACCCACAGCAGCGAGGCGCCCACCATCGTCAGCGGCAGGCTGTGCGGCGCCATGGCCTCGCGGCCGTAGCCCACGCGCTTGCCCACCAGGTAGGCGCCCACCAGGCCCGCGACGGCGGCGTTGATGTGCACCACGGTGCCGCCGGCGAAGTCCAGCGCGCCCCATTGCCAGATCAGGCCGGCCTTGGCGTTCATCTGCTCGACGACCTCCTTGCCGGTGTAGGCATCGGGGCCCATCCAGAACCAGACCATGTGCGCGATCGGCGCATAGCTGAAGGTGAACCAGATCGTCATGAACAGCAGCACCGCGCTGAACTTGATGCGCTCGGCGAAGGCGCCGACGATCAGGCCGCAGGTGATGGCCGCGAACGTGGCCTGGAACACCACGAACACGATCTCCGGCAGCACCACGCCCTTGCTGAAGGTCGCCGCGACGCTGAATTCGCCGCCGGTCGCGTTGGGCGTGAACACGCCCTTCAGGAACAGCCGGTCCAGGCCGCCGATGAAGGCGTTGCCTTCGGTGAAGGCCAGGCTGTAGCCGTAGACGAACCACAGCACCGTGATCAGCGAGAACGTGACCAGCACCTGCATCAGCACCGACAGCATGTTCTTGCTGCGCACCAGGCCGCCGTAGAACAGCGCCAGGCCGGGGATGGACATCATGATCACGAGCAGCGTGGACACGAGCATCCAGCTCACGTCGCCCTTGTTCGGGACCGGGGCCGAGGCCGCCGGCGCGGCGGCTGACGCAGGTTCGGCTGCCGCGGAAGCCGCGGCGGGTGCCGGTGCGGCGGCGGCAGGAGCGGCGGAAGCCGACGCGGTGGCCTCCGGCGCCGAGGCCGCGGGCGCCTGCGCCAGCGCCGCGCCGCCGAAGCCCAGGGCGGCAACGCCCAGGGCCAGGATGGTGATGAGTTTCTTCATGGTCTTTCGGGTGTGAAGGCTCTCGTGGGGATGCGACGCCTTACAGCGCGTCCTTGCCGGTTTCGCCGGTGCGGATGCGCACCACCTGTTCCAGCGAGGTGACGAAGATCTTCCCGTCGCCGATCTTTCCGGTGCGGGCCGAACTCTCGATGGCCTCGATGACGCGGTCGACGATGCTCTCGTCCACCGCCGCCTCGATCTTCACCTTGGGCAGGAAGTCGACGACGTATTCGGCCCCGCGGTACAGCTCGGTGTGGCCCTTCTGGCGTCCGAAGCCCTTCACCTCGGTCACCGTGATGCCCTGCACCCCGATGCCGCTGAGCGCCTCGCGAACCTCGTCCAGCTTGAAGGGCTTGACGATGGCGGTCACCATCTTCATGGCTGCTCTCCGTTGATTTCGATAGTTAGAACGTGTACTTCGCGCCGAGCACCACCGTGCCCTTGCCGAGGTTCTTGCCCGAGGGGCTGGGATAGACCGCCACGCCGCCGATCTTCTTCACGTCCGCCTGCATGGCCGCGGCCGACAGCGAGAAGCCGCCTCCCATGTCCTTGGCCAGCGTGAGCGCGTAGTCGGTGTAGGAGGCGATGTTGTAGTGGCGGAACTGCTGGCGCCCGACGTGCGGCGTGAGCGTGAAGCCGCTGCCCAGGTCGAAGACGGCGCTCAGGTCGAGGTAGTAGCTGCCCTTGCTGTTGGGCGCGCCGCCGCCGCCGGTGCCGAAGAGGTTGGTCAGGCTGTACGAGTACTTCGCGGTGAACACGCCGTAGGTCAGCGCGCCGTAGACCTCGAAGGAGTCGGCCTTGGAGGTGCCGCCGATGGCGTCGTACTTGTTGCCGGCGTACAGGTAGTACAGGCCGCCCACGTCGTAGGCCAGGTCCTTGGCGATCTCGCCCTTGTAGCCGCCGTACAGGTCGACCTCGGCCGGCGTGCTGCCGGTGTCGACGCCATAGAGCTCCTTGGCGTCCTTGATCCACTTGATCGTCGAGGCCCAGGTGCCCACGTACCAGCCGCTGGGCGACGCGTAGTCGATGCCGCCCTGCACGGCAGGCTTCAGGCGCGATTGCGAGATGCCCCGGTAGCGGTATTCGCTGACGACGCCGACGTTGAACGACAGCGGGTCGGCCGGCGCCGGCGCGGCGGCAGGTGCGGGTGCCGGCGCGGCGGCGGTCTGGGCGCGTGCGCCGGTGGTCATCGCGACGGTGCCGGCCAGCGCCGCCAGCATCAGGATGCGCGATTGGTTCATGAGTCGTTCTCCGTCCGGGTTGATGAGGTGAAAGGCGGTTTCGGAGTCCGGGTTTGCAGCTTCCGTGCCACGGATCGGGTGCTGATCGGCTCGGGTGCACGCCCCACGGTGGCGCGCCTTCGAAGCTCGCTTCAAGAGGCACACCCCCGGCAGAAGGGCCCCTTTCAGGTGCGCACCAAGGCGGTGCTGGAAGCCGGCGACGGCGCTGCCCAGAATGGGCCGCAGCGATCAACGAAGAAGAGAACCGAGATGAGCCTGGCCGTGGTGATGAGCCGCGCACTGGACGGCCTGCAGGCGCCGCCGGTGCACGTGGAGGTGCAGCTGGCCAACGGCCTGCCGAGCTTCACGCTCGTGGGCCTGGCCGACACCGAGGTGAAGGAAGCCCGCGAGCGCGTGCGCGCGGCGCTGGCGCAGAGCGGCTTCAGCTTCCCGCACAACAAGCGCATCACCGTGAACCTGGCGCCGGCCGACCTGCCGAAGGAGTCGGGCCGCTTCGACCTGCCGATCGCCCTGGGCATCCTCGCCGCCGCGGGGCAGCTCGATGCGCAGCGGCTGGCCGCCTGCGAGTTCGCCGGCGAACTCTCGCTCGCCGGCGAGCTGCGCCCGGTGCGCGGCGCTTTGGCGCTGGCGCTCGCGGCGCGCCGCAGCGATGCCGCGCGCACGCTGGTGCTGCCGCAGGCCAGCGCCCGTGCCGCGGCGCAGGTGCCGGGGCTGGACGTGCGCGGCGCGGCCACGCTCGCGGAGGTGGTGGCGTCGCTCGTGCCGGGCGAGGCGGCTGAGCCGTTGCCGGTCGCTGTGCCGCTGCCGCGCCCCGTCGCGGAGCCCGGCCCCGACCTGATCGACGTGAAGGGCCAGGCCGGCGCCAAGCGCGCGCTGAGCATTGCCGCGGCCGGTGCGCACAGCCTGCTGATGGTCGGCCCGCCGGGCACCGGCAAGTCGATGCTCGCGCAGCGCCTGCCCGGCCTGCTACCCCCTTTGCCCGACGAGGAGGCGCTGGCCGGCGCGGCGCTGCGCGGCCTGACGCGGGTCGCGGCCGAGGCCGTGCCCTTCGGCCAGCGCCCGGCGCGGGCACCGCACCACACGTCCAGCGCCGTCGCGCTCGTGGGCGGCGGCTCGCCGCCGCGGCCGGGCGAGATCTCGCTCGCGCATGGCGGCGTGCTCTTCCTCGACGAGGTGCCGGAGTTCCCGCGCGCCGCACTGGAGGCGCTGCGCGAGCCGCTGGAGACCGGCCGCGTGACGATCTCGCGCGCCGCGCGCCAGGCCAGCTTCCCGGCGCGCTTCCAGCTGGTCGCGGCGATGAACCCCTGCCCCTGCGGCTGGCTCGGCGCGCCGGCGCACATCGGCAAGGCCTGCCGCTGCTCGCCCGAGGCAGTGGCGCGCTACCAGGGCCGGCTGTCGGGGCCGCTGTTGGACCGCATCGACCTGCAGGTGGAGGTGCTGGCCGCCAGTGCCGCCGAGATGCTGGCGCTGCCCGACGGCGAACCCAGCGCCGTGGTCGCCGCGCGCGTGGCGCAGGCTCGCGAGCGGCAGCTCACGCGCCAGGGCGAGCCGAACGCGATGCTCGCGCCGGCGGGCATCGACGCGCACTGCCGGCTCGACGACAGTGCGGCCTCGTTCCTGCGCGGCGCCGCGTCGCGCCTGGGCTGGAGCGGGCGGCGTCTGCACCGCTGCCTGAAGGTGGCGCGCACGATCGCCGACCTGGCCGCGGCCGAGACCATCGCCACCGCGCACGTGGCCGAGGCGCTGCAGCTGCAGCGCGTGCTGGCCAGCTGAGGCCTCAGCGCTTCGGCGCGAGCGCCTCCCAGGCCGCCTCGTCGAAGCCCACCGTGATGCGGCCCTTCGGCCACTCCACCACCGGGCGCTTGATGACGCTGGGCACCTCGCACATCAGCGCCGCGGCGCTGGCCTCGTCGACCACCGCGTCGCGCTGCGCGTCGCCGAGCTTGCGCCACATCGTGCCCTTGCGGTTGAGCAGCTTCTCCCAGCCGGCAGCCTTCAGCCAGGCGGCGAGCCGGTCTTCCGGCACGCCGGCCTTCTTGAAGTCGTGGAACTCGAACTCGACGCCACGTTCGCCCAGCCAGGCCCGGGCGCGCTTGACGGTGTCGCAGTTCGGTATGCCATACAGTTTCATGGGTAGCTCCCGGGTTCAGATCGCCAGCGGATCGATGTCCACGGCCCAGCGCAGCACGCCCTTGTGCTGCTCGCGCAAGCTGTGCAGCTCGGGCATCCAGGCCGCGAGCATGCGCTGCAGCGCCACGCGCGAGGCCGATTCCACCAGCATCTGCATGCGCTCGACATCGGCCACCTTGGCCACGTGCGGCGGCACCGGCGGGTAGGCGGTCACGCCTTCGTGCGCGGCGGCGTGCGCCTGCGCGTCGAGCAGAAAGGCGGTGGCGGCGCGCACGTCGCGCGCCTCGGCGCGCAGCAGCGCCAGGCTCGCGAAGGGCGGCAGGCCGGCGTTGCGGCGCTCCTGCAGCTGCGTGGCGGCGAAGGCCTCGTAGTCGTGCGCACGCAGCGCGGCGTACAGCGGGTGGCGCGGGTTGTTCGTCTGCACCCACATCTCGCTGCGCGCGGCCTGCGCGGCGTCGCGGCCGGCGCGGCCGGCGGCCTGCATCAGCAGCGCGAACAGGCGCTCGGGGGCGCGGAAGTCGCTGCTGAAGAGCGCGTTGTCCGGGTTCACCGCGGCCACCAGCGTGACGCGGCGGAAGTCATGGCCCTTGGCCAGCATCTGCGTGCCCACCAGCACGTCCACCTCGCCGGCGTGCACGGCGTGCAGCTGCTGCTGGAGCTGCCCTTCGCCGCGCGTGCTGTCGGCGTCCAGCCGGCCGACGCGCGCCTGCGGCAGCAGCGCCGCCAGCTGCTCCTGCAGCTTCTCGGTGCCACGGCCCAGCGGCGCGATGTCGAGGTTGCCGCAGTCGGGGCAGGCGCGCGGCACCGGCTCCGAAAGGCCGCAGTGGTGGCAGCGCAGCGTGCGGTCGAGCTTGTGGAACACGCGCCAGGCGCTGCAGTGCGGGCAGCCGCTCTTCCACTGGCAGGCGCTGCAGTGCAGCACCGGCGCGTAGCCGCGGCGGTTCAGCAGCAGCAGGCTCTGCTCGCCGCGGGCTATGCGCTCGACGATGGCGTCCAGCAGCGCCGGCGCCAGCACGCGCTCGTGCGCACCGGCCGCCGGCAGGGCGCCCATGTCGACGATGCGCACCCGCGGCATCGCGCCGCCGCCGATGCGCGTGGGCATCGCCAGCAGCCGGTATCGGCCTTCCAGCGCGCGCTGCCAGCTTTCCAGCGAAGGCGTGGCCGAGCCCAGCAGCACCGGCACGCCCAGCCGGTGCGCGCGCCACACCGCCAGGTCGCGCGCCGAGTAGCGCGCGCCTTCCTGCTGCTTGAACGACGGGTCGTGCTCCTCGTCGACGACGATCAGCCCCAGGCGCGGCATCGAGGCGAAGATCGCCAGCCGCGTGCCCAGCACGAGGTCCGCTTCACCCGCATGCGCCTGCAGCCAATGCCGCAGCCGCTGCGCGGGCGTGAGCGCACTGTGCTGGCTGACCAGGCGCCGGCCCGGGAAGCGGTCCGCGAAGCGCGCCTCCAGCTGCGGCGTGAGGTTGATCTCGGGCACCAGCACCAGCACCTGGCGGCCGGCGTCCAGCGCCTGCTGGGCGGCGCGCAGGTAGACCTCGGTCTTGCCGCTGCCGGTGGCGCCGTGCAGCAGCATCGGCCGGCCGTCGGGCGCGGCGATGGCCTGCAGCGCCGCGGCCTGCTCGGCGCTCAGCTCGGGCTGCATGGGCGCCGCCTCGCTTGGCGCCGGCTTTTCGGCGCCGGCCAGGCGCTTCAGCCGGCGCGCAAGCTGGGTGTCGTCCAGCCGCCGCAGCTCCGGCGGCAGGACCACGAGCGCCAGTTCGCCGACGCCGCGCTGGTAGTAGCTGGCGGCGAAATCCACCAGCGCGCGCCACTCGGCCGCCAGCGGCGACAGGCTGCCCAGCACCGCCGCGACCGGCCGCAGCTCGGCCGGCGGCACTTCCTCGCCGCTGCGCTCCCAGACGATGCCCGGCACCTCGCGCCGCCCCAGCGGCACGCGCACCAGCGTGCCCGGCGCTAGCGGCTGCTCACTCGCATAGTCCAGCAGCCCGCCGACGCGGCTGTGCCGCGGTGTTTCCACCGCCACCGCCACGGCACCGTTCACGCCGCAAGTCGCCATCCGTGAACTTGCGCACGAAAGCTCGGCATCACTTCAAGCCTCACACGCAAGTGCATGATTGGAAACAGGTTTTCCGACTGTCCACGAAATCTGTGGATAACTTTGTGGGGAAGCTGCGCCAAGCTGCGCCAAGTGCTTGATTCTGCGTTGCCCACCTTGGTGCTGCCTGATTTCGTGGCAGAACCATGACATCAAACAAATCAACGACTTAGCACGAATTTCGGCGTCTTTCGGGGGCCCCAGACCGGGGAACGGGCGCTCGCGCCCGTCAAGCGCCAAACTGGGGATAAGTCAAGCCCTGAGCACTCACTCACCGGGCATTCGAGCAACGCCGCGGCAGCGGCCTCAGAGGGGCTGCCGCAGCCGGCGCGAATGGGTGTGCACGGCTTCCACCAGTGCCGTCACATGCTCCGGCGGCGTGTGCTGGCTGATGCCGTGGCCGAGGTTGAAGACATGCCCGCCCCAGCCGCCGTCGGCCCGCTGCGGGCGGCCGAAGGCGTCCAGCACCGCGGCCGCCTCGCGCGCCACCACCTCGGGCGGCGCGAACAGCACCGCCGGGTCGAGGTTGCCCTGCAGCGCGACGCGGTCCTGCACCCGCTCGCGCGCGGCCGTGAGGCTCGCCGTCCAGTCCAGGCCGACCACGTCGGCGCCGCAGGCCGCGATCTCTTCCAGCCACGGCCCGCCGCCCTTCGTGAAGACGATCACCGGCACGCGCCGGCCCTCGGCCTCGCGCTTCAGGCCGGCGACCACGCGCCGCGTGTAGTCGAGGCTGAAGCGCTGGAACACGCCGTCGGCCAGCACGCCGCCCCAGCTGTCGAAAATCATCAGCGCCTGCGCGCCGGCGTCGACCTGGGCGTTGAGGTAGGCCGTCACGGCCTCGGCGTTGACGGCCAGGATGCGGTGCATCAGGTCCGGCCGCGAATACAGCATCGTCTTCACGAGCCGGTAGTCGTCGGAGCCGGCGCCTTCGACCATGTAGCTGGCCAGCGTCCAGGGGCTGCCGGAGAAACCGATCAGCGGCACGCGGCCGCCAAGCGCCTTGCGGATCGAGGTGACGGCGTCGAACACGTAGCGCAGCTGCTCGATGCGGAACTGCAGCGCGGCCACCGCCGCCTCGTCGCGCACCGGGCGCTCGAATCGCGGGCCTTCGCCGGCGCCGAACGAGAGGCCCAGGCCCATCGCGTCGGGCACGGTGAGGATGTCGGAGAACAGGATGGCGGCGTCCAGCGGCCAGCGCTCCAGCGGCTGCAGCGTCACCTCGGTGGCGTACTGCGGGTTGGTGGCCAGGCCCATGAAGCTGTTGCCGGCCTTCACGCGCGTGGCCTTGTACTCGGGCAGGTAGCGGCCGGCCTGTCGCATCAGCCACATCGGCGTGTGCGGCGTGGGCTCGCGCAGGCAGGCGCGCAGGAAGGTGTCGTTGTGGAGGGCGGGGCTAGACATGCGGGTGATTATCCGCGGCCTACCAGCGCTGCCGGACGGGCGCCGCCGGCAAGGCGGCGCCGGAGAGCCACAGCGCCATCAGCGCATCGGCGTCCTGGCCCTGCGCGGCCAGCCACAGCCACTCCGGCGGCAGCACGCGCGTGCCTGGTTCGGCCGCGGGCAGCGCCAGCGCCAGCGCGGCGGCCACGCGCGCCACCGTCTCGATGCGCACCGGCTGCTCGCGCAGCGGCACCAGCCAGTTCAGCTGCGAGAGCATCCAGCCCGCCAGCCGCTGCAGCGGGCCCGCCGGAGCGCCCGGCCCGCCGCCGCCCGCCTGCGCCATGCGCATGAAGACGATCCGCTCGAAGCCCATCGCCGCCACCGCGCCCTCGTCGAGGTTCGACAGGCCCGCCTTCAGCGCCTGCGGCAGCAGCGCCGGCTGGTGCGGCACCACGATCACCAGCGTGCGCACGCCAGCCGCGTGCAGGCGGGCCGCGAGCGCCGCCAGGCTCTCCGGCTCGGGCCGCACGAACGCGGCCTCGCGGCCGTTGGCGCGGCGCGCGCGGTCGAACACCACCAGCGCCGTGCCGGGTGCGAAGGCGGCCAGCGCGGCGTCGTCGTCCGGCACCACCGCCAGCCCGCGCAGGGCCGGCTGCAGGCGCGCTTGCGCGAGCACGCCCACGCGGGCGAAGCGGCCGCCCGGCAGCAGCCGTTCGAGCACCGCCGCACCCAGCGCGCCGGCACCGCCGGCCACCAGCACGTGGCGGGCGATGTTCGAACGGTGTTGCACGATGGAGGTCGTCATGAGGCTGCGGTTGCCGGCCGCCCCGATGTTGCCGCAGCAAGCGCCCCACCCCGGGCCGGGGCCTTGAAGCGTGGCCGGCGGCGCCCACCTGGAAGGCCACGGGTAGCATCCGCCCGCCGCCCCTTTCCGGAGCCACGACGCATGTTCTCCTTGTCCTTCAAGACCATCGCCGCCGCCCTGCTGGCCGCCCTCGCGCTGAGCGGCTGCGGCTACAACGACTTCCAGCGCCTGGACGAGGAAGTGAAGTCCGGCTGGAGCGAGGTGCTGAACCAGTACCAGCGCCGCGCCGACCTCGTGCCCAACCTCGTGGCCACCGTCAAGGGCGAGGCCGGCTTCGAGCAGGAGACGCTGACCAAGGTGGTCGAGGCGCGCGCCAAGGCGACCTCGATCCAGGCCACGCCCGAGCTCGTCAACAACCCCGAGGCCTTCCAGAAGTTCCAGGCCGCGCAGGGCGAGCTGAGCGGCGCGCTGAGCCGCCTGCTGGTGGTGAGCGAGAACTACCCGAACCTGAAGGCCAACCAGGGCTTCCAGGACCTGCGCGTGCAGCTCGAAGGCACCGAGAACCGCATCACCGTGGCGCGCAACCGCTACATCAAGGCGGTGCAGCAGTACAACGTGCTGGCGCGCAGCTTCCCGACCAACCTCACGGCGATGATGTTCAGCTACGCGGTGAAGCCCGGCTTCACGGTGCAGAACGAGGCGCAGATCAGCACGCCGCCGGCGGTGAGCTTCGACAAGCCGGCATCGAAGTGAAACCAGGCTGATGCGCCGATTCCTGCTCGCCCTGTGGCTGCTGCTGTGCGCGGCAGCCGGCTGGGCGCAGGAGCCGCAGCCGGTGCCGCCGCTGGCGGCGCGCGTGATCGACCGCACCGACACGCTCAGCGCGCCGCAGCGCCAGGCGCTCGAATCCAAGCTCGCCGCCTTCGAGGCGCAAAGCGGCCCGCAGATCGTGCTGCTGCTGGTGCCCACCACGGCGCCCGAGGACATCGCCGCCTATGCGCAGCGCGTGGCCGACAGCTGGAAGATCGGCCGCCGCGAGGTGGGCGACGGCGTGCTCGTGCTCGTGGCCAAGGACGACCGCAAGCTGCGGATCGAGGTGGCCAAGGCGCTGGAGGGCGCGATCCCCGACCTCGCCGCGCGCCAGATCATCGACCAGGCGATGCGCCCGGCCTTCCGCAACGGCGACTACGCCGGCGGGCTGAACGCCGGCGTCGACCGGATCTTCGCGCGCATCCAGGGCGAAGGCCTGCCGGCGCCGGCGCCTTCGGGCGCACGCAGCGGCGCGGGCCAGGGGCTGCAGACCGAGGAGCTGGGCCTGTTCTTCTTCGTCGCCGTGCCCATCATCGCCGCGGTGCTCACCGGGCTCTTCGGCCGCCGGCTGGGCACGATGCTGACGGCCGGCGCGGCCGGTGGCCTGAGCTGGTGGTTCACCGCGAGCGTGCTGATCGGCATCGGCGCCGGCATCGCCACGCTGGTCATCGTCGGCCTCTTCGGCATCGGCTCGGCCTTGCGCCGCAGCGGCGTGGGGCGCGGCAGCACGCCGCACATCGGGGGCTGGGGCGGTGGCTGGGGCGGCGGTGGTGGTGGCTGGAGTGGCGGCGGCAGCAGCGACGGCGGCGGCTTCTCGTCGGGCGGCGGCGGCGACTTCGGCGGCGGTGGCGCCTCGGGAGACTGGTGATGGGCATCGGCACCCGCTTCTCGCGCATCCTCAAGCACCGCTGGCTCGACGAGACCGACGCGGTGCGTGCGCTCGGCGCCGAGGGCCTCAGGCGGCTGGAGCAGCGCGTGGCCGCGAGCGAACGCGCGCACAGCGGCGAGATCCGCCTGTGCGTGGAGGCCGGGCTGCCGCTGTCCTACCTGTGGCGCGACGCGACGCCGCGCCAGCGCGCGGTGACGATGTTCGGCAAGCTGCGGATCTGGGACACCGAGCACAACAACGGCGTGCTGATCTACCTGCTGCTGGCCGAGCGCGCGATCGAGATCGTGGCCGACCGCGGCCTGGCGCGCCACGTGCCGCCGGCCGAGTGGACGCGGCTGATCGACGGCATGCGCGAAGCCTTCCGCGCCGGCCGCTTCGAGCAGGGCTTGATGGAGGCGGTGGACGCCGTCGATGCGAAGCTGCGCGAGCACTTCCCACTCGCGCCGGGTGCGGTGAACCCGAACGAGCTGCCGGACCGGGCCGACCTGCGCTGATGAATCAGCCGGCGGCGCTGCTCGTCGCGCAGGCCGAGTTCGAGCCCAGCCAGTCCGCCGGCCGGCCCGCCAGCGCCGAGCCGCGGCGCGCCGCGGTCATCTCGGCGACGATCGACAGCGCGATCTCCGGCGGTGTCTTGCCGCCCAGGTTCAGGCCCACCGGGCCGTGCAGGCGCGCGACCTCGTCCTCGCTGACGTCGAACTCGCGCAGGCGCTTGCGCCGTGCGTCGTTGTTGCGGCGCGAGCCCAGGGCGCCGACGTAGAAGGCCGGCGTCTTCAGCGCCTCCATCAGCGCCAGGTCGTCGAGCTTGGGGTCGTGCGTGAGCGCGACGACGGCGCTGTTGGCGTCGAGGTTCATCGCCAGCACGAGGTCGTCGGGCATGGTTCGGGACAACGTGACCCCCTCGATGGCATCCCAGCCCTCGTGGTACTCGTCGCGCGGGTCGCAGACGGTCACGCGGTAGTCGAGCGCGACGGCGAAGTTCGCCAGATAACGGCTCAGCTGGCCTGCGCCGATGATCAGCAGACGCAGCGCAGGGCCATGCACCGTCTCCAGCGCCGTGCCGTCGAAGCGCACCGCATCGTCGGCCTCGGCCGGGTGCAGCGAGACGATGCCGGTGGCCATCTCCAGCCGCCGGCGCACGCGGCGGTGCGTCTGCACCGCGGCCTGCAGTTCGCGCAGCATCGACTGCGCCGTCAGCGGCTCCAGCACGATCTGCACCGTGCCGCCGCAAGGCAGGCCGAAGCGCTGGGCCTCGTCGGCGCTGACGCCGTAGCTGGTGCTCTGCGGCAGCCGCGGCGCGAGTTCGCCGCGCTTGACGCGGTCGATGAGGTCGTCCTCGATGCAGCCGCCGCTGACGGAACCGGCCACCTGGCCGTCGTCGCGGATGATCATCAGGCTGCCGGGCGGGCGCGGGCTGCTGCCCCAGGTGCGCACCACGGTGCCCAGCACCACGCGGTGGCCGCGGTTCATCCAGTCCAGCGCGGTGCGAACGACTTCGACGTCCATGCTGTTCATCGGGGCGGTCTCCAGCGGGCGGGGCCGGGAGATTGCCACAGAACGGGCGCCGCCGCCGGCCGCGCCGGGCTTGACCGCTCAGGCCGTCTGGAACACGGCCAGCGACGTGCGCAGGCCCTGCGTCTGCTGGTTCAGAGCCTGCGTCGCGGCGGCGGCCTGCTCCACCAGCGCGGCGTTCTGCTGCGTGGCGGCATCCATGCGGGCGATGGCGCCGCTGACTTCCGTCACGCCGCGCACCTGCTCGCCGTTGGCGCGCGCCACCTCGTCCATCAGGCGCGAGACATCCTCCACCGCGCCCACCACCTCGCCGATCAGCCGCGAGGCCGATTCGACATGCCGCGTACCGGTGCCGGCATGCTCGACCGAGGTCTCGATCAGCGCGCGGATCTCCTTGGCCGCGCCGGCGCTGCGCGTGGCCAGGCCCCGCACCTCCTGCGCCACCACGGCGAAGCCGCGGCCCTGCTCGCCGGCCCGCGCCGCCTCGACGGCGGCGTTCAGCGCCAGCAGGTTGGTCTGGAACGCCAGGCCGTCGATCACGGCGATGATGTCCGCGATGCGGCGCGACTGGCCGTTGATCTGCGACATCGCCTGCACCACGTCGCGCATCACCTGCCCGCCGTCGCGCGCCAGTTGCGCGCTGCGGCCGGCGAGTTCGTTGGCACGCGCGGTGGCCTCGCTGTTGCGCTGCACCTGCTCGGTCAGCAGCGCCACGGTGGCCACCGTGCCCTGCAGCGAGCTGGCGGTCTGCTCGGTGCGGTTGGAGAGATCCAGGTTGCCCGAGGCCAGCTCGGCCGAGGCGCCCTCGATCTGCTGCGCTGCCTGCTGCACGCCGCCCAGCAGCGCGTTCAGCCGGCCGCACAGATCGGCCATCGCGGCCAGCACCTGGCCGGTCTCGTCGCGCGATTCGGTGTGCACGGCCTGGCGCAGGTCGCCCGCGGCCACGGCGCGCGCGATGTCGGCCGCCTCGCGCAGCGGGCGGGTGATGAGCCGCACGCAGGCACCGATGACGAACAGGCTGATCACCAGCGCCGCGGCCAGCGTGGCCAGCGAGACGGCACGCGCACCGTTGAGCTTGGCCGCGGCCTGGCTGGCCTGGCCTGACGCACGCTGCGAGATCTCGGCCGACAGCGCGTCGACCGCCTTCTCCAGCTTGCCGAAGGCCGACTCGGCCGAGGTCATCATCATCGCCGCCTGGCCCACGCCGCCGGACTTCATCTCGATCGTGTCGCGCGCCGCGCGCGTGAAGTCCGACAGCGCCTTCTCGATCGCGGCGTAGTGCGCCGCGAGCTCCGGCCCGCCGGCCTGCTTGAGCGTGGCCACGTGCTGCGCGAAGTCGGACAGCTCCTTGAAGATGGCCTTGTCCAGCGCCTCGATGCGCTTGGCCTTCATGCCGCCGGCCTCGTAGGCCAGGCTGCGCATCACCTGCGCGTCGAGCTTGGCGGTGCGCGTCTTCAGCTGCGAGACGGCTTCCACGTCGGGCAGCGCGCGGCCGCTGATGTTCGACAGCGCCTGCTCGGCATCGCGGCCGCTGAGGTAGCCGGCCGCCGCGATCAGCAGCAGGCAGGCGAGCACGAACAGCGGCGCGACGAGCACCTTCGCCGCGATGGGAAGGTTCCTGAACCGGTCCTGCATGGACTCCTCCGGTCGGGCCGGGCGGAGCCGGCCACGGATCTCAGCGATGAATCGGGGCGCCGCCTGTCAGCGGTAGATGCCCACGCCCACGAAGACGTCCATGCCCGGCACGCGCTGGACATAGGAGGTCTTGTCCTCGACCTTCTTGGTCACCGGGTGCGACCACTCGTAGTCGACCCAGCCGTTGCCCTTGCTCTGCGCCAGCGAGAGCATCTCGCGGCCGAATTCCTTGCCGGAGGCGTCCTTCACGTCCAGCGAGTTGCGGCCCATCAGCTTGTCGCTGATGTGGAAGCGCATGACGCCCGAGAAGTCCATCACGAAGGGGTACAGGTCCTTTGGCATCCACTTGGCGCGGTCGCTGCCGAAGTCCTTCATCGCCTTGTCCAGGCCCACCTTCTTGATGTGCGCGACGGCGGCGTCGTTGAGGGCGCGCGCGTCGTCACGGGAGCCGCGCTCGTCGGCGGCGAGGGCCGGTTGCAGCACGAAGGCCCCGAAGAGGGCCGCGACGATCAGGCGACGAACAGGCAGCATGGTGCACTCCAGAGGTAATGCCAGGTAGCGGGGGCGGAAGGGGAACCCCTGGCTTATCGGCGCCTGTCGGGAAAGCTTGATACCCGCCCCGCCGAAGGGAGGGCAGGCACGCTTGATGCGAGGGGCGCTTGCCGCTACCGTCCGCGCACAACGACTCGACCCCAGGAGCCCCGATGAAGCACCGAACCCTCCCCGGCCTGGCCGCTGCCGCGCTGGCCGCCGCTGCCACGCTCGCCGCCGCGCCGGCCTTCGCCGGCAAGACGCTGGACGCGATCAAGGCCCGCGGCCAGCTGGTCTGCGGCGTCAACACCGGCCTGGCGGGCTTCTCCTCGGCCGACAGCAGCGGCAACTGGACCGGCCTGGACGTGGACTTCTGCAAGGCCATCGCAGCCTCCGTGCTGGGCGATGCGAACAAGGTCAAGTGGGTGCCGCTGACGGCCCAGCAGCGCTTCACCGCGCTGCAGAGCGGCGAGATCGACATCCTCAGCCGCAACACCACCTGGACGCTGACGCGCGACGCCTCGCTGGGCATGGCCTTCACCGGCGTCACCTACTACGACGGCCAGGGCTTCATGGTGCCGGCCAAGGGCAAGATCAAGAGCGCCAAGCAGCTGAAGGGCGCCACGGTCTGCGTGCAGTCGGGCACCACCACCGAGAAGAACCTGACGGACTTCTCCAAGGCCAACAAGCTGGACATCAAGCCGGTGGTGTTCGAGAAGCTGGAGGCCGTCAACGGCGCCTACTTCGCCGGCCGCTGCCAGGCCTACACGACCGACGCCTCGGGCCTGGCCAGCATCCGCAACAAGGAAGCCAAGGTGCCGGCCGAGCACCTGATCCTGCCCGAGCTGATCAGCAAGGAACCGCTGGGCCCGGCCGTGCGGCGCGGCGACGACGAGTTCTTCGCCATCGCCAAGTGGGTGGTCTTCGCGATGATCGAGGCCGAGGAGTACGGCATCAGCTCCGGCAACGTCGACCAGATGAAGGCGAGCACCGACCCCGTGGTGCAGCGCATCCTGGGCACGAGCGAGGACACCGGCAAGCTGCTGGGCCTGGACAAGGACTGGGCCTACCGCGCGATCAAGACCGTGGGCAACTACGGCGAGGTGTTCGAGCGCAACGTGGGCCCGAAGTCGCCGCTGGGCCTGCCGCGCGGCGTCAACAACCTCTGGAACAAGGGCGGCATCCTGTACGCGCCGCCCGTGAGATGACCTCCCCCGTAGCGGCTTCGCCGCTCCCGCCCGAGGGGGGGCGCCGCCAGCGGCCCGGCAAAGCCGGTTCCGCGGCGGCCGCTTGGTCGCGATGATCGATAGCCGGCCGCAGCCCGCGCGCCGCCGCCGCTTCACGCTGCGCAGCCGCACGGTGCGCGGCTGGCTCTACCAGCTGCTGGCGGTGGCGATCATCGCCGCCGGCGTGTGGTTCCTGGCGCACAACACGCTGGCGAACATGCGCACGCGGGGCATCCAGAGCGGCTTCGACTTCATGCTGCAGCCCGCCGGCTTCGACATCGGCGAGACGCTGCTGCCCTACGACTCCGGCCAGCCCTACTGGCGCGCCTTCGCGGTGGGCGTGGCCAACACGCTGCGCGTGGCGCTCTTAGGCATCGTGATGACCACGGTGCTGGGCACGCTGCTGGGCGTAGGCCGCTTCTCGCACAACGCGCTGGTGCGGGGGCTGTGCTACGGCTACGTCGAGACCTTCCGCAACATCCCCGTGCTGCTGCAGCTCCTGATGTGGTACCTGCTGCTGACCGAGCTGCTGCCCGACCCGGGCTCGCCGATGTCGCTGGCGGGGCTCGTGTTCCTCAGCAAAGGCGGGCTGTCGTTCCCGGTGCCCGACTGGGCGCCCGGGCACGGCTGGGCGATGCTGGGCGCGCTCGCGGGCCTGAGCGCCGCGTGGCTGTACGCGAAAGCTGCGCGGCGCCGCTTCGAGGCCAAGGGCACGCCGCAGCCCGTTGCGCTGCCGGGCCTGGCGCTGGTGCTGGCCGGCACCGCGGCCGGCTGGTGGCTGGGCGGCGCGCCCGAGGGCTGGCGGCTGCCCGAATCGGGCGAGGCGGCCGTGACCGGCGGCGGCGAGATCACGCCGGAGTTCATGGCGGTGCTGATCGGCCTGGTGCTCTACACCTCGGCCTTCGTCGCCGAGGTGGTGCGCGCCGGCATCCTGAGCGTGCCGCGGGGCCAGGTGGAGGCGGCCAGCGCCCTGGGCCTGCCGCGCGGGCGGCAGATGCGCCTGGTGATCCTGCCGCAGGCGCTGCGCGTGATCATTCCGCCGCTGACCAACCAGTACCTGAACCTGACGAAGAACTCCTCGCTCGCGGTGGCCATCGGCTACCCGGACGTGGTCTCGATCAGCAACACCTCGCTGAACCAGACCGGCCGCGCGGTGGAGTGCATCGCGATCATCATGGCGGTGTACCTGTCCACGTCGCTCGCCACGTCGGCGCTGATGAACTGGACCAACCGCCGCGCGGCGATCCGCGAACGCTGACGCCGCGATGGCCGACGGCGACAGCTTCCGCCCGATCCCGCCGCGCCCGGCGCCGCAGCGCCATGCGGGCCTCGTTGCCCGGCTGCGCGAGAACCTGTTCAGCAGCCTGCCCAACGCGCTGACGACGCTCGTGCTGCTCGGCCTCTTCGCGTGGGCGCTGCCCGATGCGCTGCGATGGCTCTTCCTGCAGGCCGTCTGGGCACCGAACGCCGACGCCTGCCAGGCCGCGCGCGGCCATGGCGCCTGCTGGGGCGTGATCGCCGAGAAGTTCCGCATCATCGTCTTCGGCCGCTACCCGATCGAGCAGCAGTGGCGCCCCGCCGCCGCCACGGCCGCGCTGCTGGCGCTGCTGGTGGCGAGTTGCACGCGGCCGTTCTGGAAGGCGTGGCTCGCGGTGCTCTGGGTCGGCGTGCTGGCCCTGTTCTTCGTGCTGATGGCCGGCGGCGTGTTCGGCCTGGCGAAGGTCGACACCGACCGCTGGGGCGGCCTGCCGCTGACCATCATGCTGGCGACGCTGTCGATCGTGTTGTCGCTGCCCATCGCGGTGCTCGTGGCGCTCGGCCGCCGCAGCCGCATGCCGGCTATCCGCAGCCTGTGCGTCGTCTACGTGGAGCTGATCCGCGGCGTGCCGCTGATCAGCGTGCTGTTCATGGCCAGCTTCATGCTGCCTCTGTTCATGCCGCCGGGCCTGTCGATCGACGTGCTGGTGCGGGTGCTGGTGGGCATCACGCTGTTCTCGGCCGCGTACACGGCCGAGATCGTGCGCGGCGGGCTGCAGGCCATCCCCAAGGGCCAGCACGAGGCCGCCGCGACACTCGGGCTGGGCTGGTGGCAGACGCAGCGCCGCATCGTGCTGCCGCAGGCGCTGGCCACCGTGGTGCCGGGGCTGATGAACAGCTTCATCGCCCTCTTCAAGGACACCTCGCTGGTGACCATCGTGAGCCTGTACGAACTCACCGGCGCCATGGGCCTGGCCGTCAACGGCGACGCCGACTGGCGGCCGTTCAAGCTCGAGGCCTACCTCTTCATCGCCGCCATCTACTTCACGTTCTGCTTCTCGATGAGCCGCTACAGCCTGTGGATCGAGAAGCAGCTGCGCCGCAGCCACCGCTAGAGCCTCCATGCCCGACGAGAAACCGATCATCGAGTTCCGCAAGCTCAACAAGTGGTACGGCAACGCCTTCCACGTGCTGCGCGACGTCGACCTGGCCGTCGCGCGCGGCGAGCGCATCGTCATCTGCGGGCCTTCGGGCTCGGGCAAGAGCACGCTGATCCGCTGCATCAACGCGCTGGAGGAGTACCAGGAGGGCGAGCTGATCGTCGACGGCACGCTGCTGACGGATGACGTGAAAGCGGTCGAGCGCGTGCGCCGCGAGGTTGGCATGGTCTTCCAGCAGTTCAACCTGTTCCCGCACCTCACGGTGCTGGACAACCTCACGCTCGCGCCGATGTGGGTGGGCGGCCTGCCGAAGAAGGAGGCCGAGGAACGCGCGATGCAGCAGCTGGCGCGCGTGCAGATCGCCGAGCAGGCGGCCAAGTACCCGCTGCAGCTCTCCGGCGGCCAGCAGCAGCGCGTGGCCATCGCGCGCGCGCTGTGCCTGAAGCCGAAGATCATGCTGTTCGACGAGCCCACCTCGGCGCTCGACCCGGAGATGATCAAGGAGGTGCTGGACGTGATGACCGAGCTCGCCGGCCAGGGCATCACGATGATCTGCGTGACGCACGAGATGGGCTTCGCGAAGGCGGTGGCCGACCGGGTCATCTTCATGGACCAGGGCCAGATCGTCGAGCAGGACACGCCGGCCGGCTTCTTCGGCAACCCGAAGAGCGAGCGCACGAGGGACTTCCTGTCCAAGATCCTGGGCCACTGAAGCCCGCGCAACGGATTCCGCGGGCGGAATCCGAATCCCTAAGGCGAGGACTCTAGAACCCCGCCTCATCCCCATTCAGGACGTGTCGCCGCGGCGCCGCGCTTCCTATGCTTCATCGGCTCGCCGGGCATGGGGCCTGGCACCCTTTGGAGGGATCTGCCGATGCGCCTGGCCGCCGCGTTGCTCGTGCTGCTGGCGATGCGCTGCGCCGCCGCCGGCGGGCTCGTCACCATCGTCGATGGCGAGGCCGCGGTGCTGCGCGAGACGCAGCGCTTCGCCGCCGCCGAAGGCCTGCGCCTTCGCGCCGACGACATCCTGCGTACCGGCGACGCGACGCGCCTGGTGCGCGTGGAGCTGGACGACGGGCGCCTGGTCGACCTCGGGCCTTCGACGCAGCTGATGCTGCTGCCGCGCGCGCTGGTGCGCGACGGCGCGCCGGTGGCCTACCTGCTGCACGGCTGGGCCAAGCTGAGCGGCGGCCCGAAGGACCTCGCGATGCTGGCCACGCCGCGCATCGACGCGCTGCGTATCGGCGGCACGCTGATCGCCGGCGTGTCGGCCGGCTCGACGGTGCTGTTCGCCGAGGCCGGCAGCGCCGAGCTGCAGGCGCGCCGGCGCGAGCCGCGCGCGCCGTCGATGCTGCCGCTGGCCGAAGGCGATGCGCTGCTGCTGCCGGCCACCGGCGCCGCCACGCGCAGCCGGCTGCTGCCGCCGGCGCTGCGGCCGCAGGTGCCGCCGGCCTTCGTCGACACGCTGCCGCGCCGCGCCGAGCGCTTCGCCGGCCGCACGGTGCAGCCGGCCGCGCCGGCCGAGGTGGCCTACGCCGAGATCGCGCCCTGGGTCAACGCCGAGCCGGCGCTGCGGGCGGCGTTCGTCCAGCGCCTCACGCCGCGCTCGCACGACAGCGCCTTCCGCCAGGCGCTGGTGGCCGAGATGCGCCTGCACCCGGAATGGCAGCCGGTGCTGTTCCCGCCCCCGCCGCGGCCCAAGCCCCAGGCACCGCTGCCGCCGACGACCGAAAGCCCCACATGAAGCTGCTCGCCAAGTTCAACCTCGCCTTCCTGCTCGTCTTCGCGCTCGGCCTGGCGGCCACGGGCTTCATCACGCGCCAGCTGCTGCTGCGCAATGCGCAGGAGGAAGTGACGCAGCATGCGCGCTTCATGCTCGAGAAGGCGCTGGCGGTGCGCTCCTACACCAGCACGCAGGTCGCGCCGCTGCTGGAGACGCAGATGAAGTACAGCTTCCTGCCGCAGTCGGTGCCGGCCTTCTCGGCCACCGAGGTGCTGGCCAAGCTGCAGAAGGACCACCCCGAGTACGGCTACAAGGAAGCGACGCTGAACCCGACCAACCCGCGCGACCGCGCGGTGGAATGGGAGGCCGACGTGATCGGCGAATTCCGCAAGTCGCAGCAGGCCAAGGAAACGGTGGGCGAGCGCAGCACGCCCGCGGGCCGCATGCTCTACATCGCGCGGCCCATCCGCATCAGCGACGGCGCCTGCCTGCGCTGCCACAGCTCGGTGGACGCCGCGCCGCGCACGCTGGTGGAGAAGTACGGCCCCGCCAACGGCTTCGGCTGGCAGCTGGGCGAGGTGGTGGGCGCGCAGATCGTCTCGGTGCCGATGGCGCTGCCGCTGGCGCGCGCACACGAGGCCTGGGTGACCTTCATGCTGCTGCTGGGCGCGGTGTTCCTCGCCATCGCGCTGGTGCTGAACGGGATGCTGTGGTGGCTGGTGATCCGGCCGGTGACCAGGCTGTCGCGCATCGCCGACCAGGTCAGCCTGGGCGAGCTGGGTGCGCCGGCCTTCGCCGCGCCCGGCCGCGACGAGATCGGCGCGCTGGCCATGGCCTTCACGCGCATGCGGCGCAGCCTGGTGCAGGCGCTGCAGATGCTCGACGGAGCGCCCGCGTGAGCGCGCGGCCTTTGATGGATCTCGATCTACCACCGCCTTTGCCAGCCTTGCCGCTGGCCATCGGCAAGTACCGGATCACGGGGCTCATCGGTGAAGGCTCGATGGGCGTGGTGTACCGCGCGCAGGACCCCGACATCCAGCGCAACGTTGCCGTCAAGACGATCCGCGCGCCGCTGCGCCGCCACGAGGGCGACGGACCGACGGCGATGCGCCAGTTCCGCGTCGAGGCGCAGGCCGCGGGGCGCCTGAACCACCCGAACATCGTCGCGATCTACGAGTGCGGCGACTTCGGCGGCGAGCCCGGCGGGACCGCCGCCGAGGGCGCCGACGAGATGTTCATCGCGATGGAGCATGTCGAGGGCCCCTCGCTCGCCGCGCTCACGCGCCAGGGCCTGCGCCTGGCGCTGCCCGACACGCTGGCCGTGATGCTGCAGCTGCTGGACGCGCTGCAGTGCGCGCATGCGCAGCGCGTGTGGCACTGCGACATCAAGCCGAGCAACCTGCTGGTGGCGCCCGACGGGCGGCTGAAGGTGACGGACTTCGGCATCGCGCGCGTCGAGGCCTCGGGCCTGACGGTGCGCAACGCGCTCTGGGGCTCGCCGGGGTACATGGCGCCGGAGCGTTATGCCGGCGGCGCGATCGACCAGCGCGTGGACCTCTTCTCCTGCGGCGTGCTGCTGTACGAGCTGCTGACCGGCTGCGCGCCCTTCGTCGGCAGCGCCAGCGCGGTGATGTACCAGGTGCTGCAACTGACGCCGCCGCCGCCCTCGCGGCTGGCCGGCTCCAGCGGCACGCCGGCGCTGGACCCGGTGGTGGCCAAGGCGCTGGCCAAGCACCCGGGCGAACGTTTCGCCGATGCGGCCGAGATGCGCCAGGCGCTGCTGCAGGCCGTGGCCTCGACGCGCGCGCCGCGCACGCTCTCGCGCGAGGCGCTGCTGACGCTGCAGGGCGCTGCCGCGGTGGTGCCGGTGAGCGACGTGGACGAGCCCTCGCCGACGCTGCCGACCACGCTGACCTCGATCCCCATGCCCGCGTCCGCGGTTCCACCGCCCGCGCGCGCGTCCTCGCCTGCGCCCACGCCCGTGCCCGTGGCCCCGCGCGAGCCAGCGCCCGCCGGGCTGCCGGCCGACGCGCTGGCGGAGATCGAGGCCCTGTTGCGGCCGGTCCTGGGCGCCGTCACGCGCGCGGTGGTGCGCGACGCGGCGCGCCGCTGCCGCAGCCTGGGCGAGCTGGCCGCGCGCATCGCGCAGGACGCGCTCGGGCCGGAGGAACGCGCGGGCTTCCTGCGCAGCGCGGGGCGGCTGCAGGCGATGGTGGACGAGGCGCAACAGGCCGAGCCGGCCACGGTGGTCCAGGAGCCGGCATCGAGGCCCGAGCCGGTGGCCGCGCCGGCGCTGCAGCCGCACACCGTGGACGCCGCGGCCCGGCTGCTTGCGCGCCAGGCCGGGCCGATCGCGATGCTGCTGGCACGCCGCGCCGCGGCCGGCTGCAGCACGCGCGCCGCCTTCTTCGAGCGCCTGGCCGCGAGTGCGGCGCAGATGGTCGATGCCGACGCGCTGCGCGCCGAGCTCGAGCGCCTGCCAGACTGACGCTCAGCGCGCGTCGGCGCGCACCACAGCTCAGCGCGCGCCCGCGCCTTCGAGCAAGGCAACCAGCGCCGCGTACCGGTGCGCCCGCGCCAGCTGCAGCGGCGTGCGGCCGTCGCGATCGGCCAGCGCCGTGCTCGCGCCGGCGTCCAGCAGCGCCTTCACCGTCGCCTGGTGGCGCGCGCCGCCGTCGCCCAGCACCACGGCTTCGATCAGCGCCGTCCAGTGCAGGTTGTTGACGTGGTCCAGCGGCGCGCCGGCGCGCACGAGCTGGCGCACCACGCCGTCGTGGCCCAGGTGCGCCGCGGCGATCAGCGCGGTGCCGTCGTAGCGGCTCGTCACGAGCTTGGCGCTCGCGCCGGCCGCCAGCAGCGTTCGCAGCGTGTCCTCGTCGTCGGCTACGGCGGCGATGGTCACCGCGTCGTAGCGGCCGTTCTCCATCGCGGCGCTGTCGGCGCCGGCGGCCAGCAGCGCCTTCACCGCCGCGGGCTTGCGCGCGAAGGTGGCCACGTGCAGCGGCGTGCGGCCGTTGCCGTCGCGCGCGTCCAGCAGCGCGCGGCGGTCCTTCGCGGCGGCGAGCAGCCGCTCGATGGCGGCCGCGTCACCGCGCCAGGCCGCGGCGTGCAGGCCCTGGTAGGCCGCCGCCTCGGCGCTGCCGGGCGGCACCTGGGCCTGCGCCTGCAGCGCCGGCACGAACAAGGCCAGCGCCAGCGCGCCAGCGCGCAGCAGCGGCTTCACTTCAGCAGGTCCTTGACCTTGTCGATCGCGGCGTTGGCGCACTGCTCGTCGAGATGGCCACCGGGCGCACCGCCCACGCCCACCGCGCCGATCACCTCGTTGCCCACCTTCACCGGCACGCCGCCGCCCAGCAGCAGGTAGCCGGGGATGTAGACGAGGTTGGCGCCGGCCGGGTTCTTCTGCGCGCCTTCCATCATCGCCAGCGTCGTGTTCTTGGCCGAGGCGGCGGTGTAGGCCTTCAGGCGGCTGGAGTCGAGCGTGTGCGGGCCGGCATTGTCGGCGCGCATCACGGCGCGGATGCTGCCGGCGCGATCCACCACCGTGGCCGCCACGGCGTAGCCGTTGGCCTGGCAGGCGGCCACGCTGGCGGCGGCGATCTGCCCGGCCAGCTCCAGCGAGATGTTGCGCTCGGTGCGCACGGCCTGCGCCTGCGCGGCCACGGTCACCAGCGACATGGCGGCCAGCGCCAGGGTCTTCCTGCTCATCGGGATCATGTGTTGCTCCTGCTTGCTTGCGTTGACAGGCCGCCCCGCGGCCGTGCCGGCACTGTAGGAAGCTGGCGCGGCGGTGGCCATGCGGGCGGCCACGCGCCGGCATCCGTATCTCTACGGAGCCGCCGCCTCGTCGACGATCGCGCCGTAGCGGCGGATCAGCTGCGCCAGCGTGTCGACCTCGAGCTTGGCGCAGAGGTTGGCGCGGTGCGTCTCCACCGTGCGCGGCGAGAGGCCGAGCGCACGCGCGATCTCCTTGTTGGTGAGACCGGCCACCACCAGCCCCAGCACCTCGCGCTCGCGTTCGCTCAAGTGCGCCACGCGCTCGCGCGCGCCGCGGTCGGCCTGCGCACGCTCGCGCGAACGCACATGCGCGCGCACGGCCTGGTGCAGCGCATCGAGCAGCAGGTCGTCGTCGACGGGTTTTTCGAGGAACTCGGCCGCGCCGGCCTTGAAGGCGCGCCGGCACATCTCCACCGTGCCGTGGCCGGTGAGCATCACCACCGGCAGGTCCACGCCCTGGGCGCGCAGGCGCTCCAGCACCGCCAGCCCGCTCAGGCCCGGCATGCGCATGTCCAGCACCACGGCGCCGACGGCGTCGCGGTCGAAGTTCGAGAGGAAATCGTCGGGATGCGCCCAGGGCGCGACCCGCAGGCCGACGGTGCCGATCAGCCGCGCCAGCGCGTCGCGCACGGCGGGGTCGTCGTCGACCAGATGGATGAGGGGCGAGACCGGCTGCATGGCCGCGATGGTGTCACGGCCTGCAACCGGGCTCGCCCCGGTGACTCGTGCGCTCGATCAGGCGCCGACGCAGCGGCTCACCGGCGGCACGTAGACCGGCACGGGATCCGGCTCCGGGCTGTTGTGGCCCATGCCGCTGGCGCCGCCGCCACCACCGCCACCGCCGCCGCCGCCGCCACCACCACCACCGCCGCCACCGCCGCCGCCACCCGAGCAACGGCCACCGGCCCCGGCACGCAGATTCGTCTTGACCTTCATCTCACACTCCTCGTCGATCGCGTGCCGTGTTGCACGCAGTTCCTCCGGCACCGTGCCGACGGAATTCCTCGCGGCGAGCCCCGTTCAGTGGGCCGCCACCTTCATTTCCACGATGTCGAGCCGCTCGTCGTCGATCGCGACGTGCAGGTCCAGCACCCGATCCAGTTCGTCCAGCAGGAAGGGCACGCGCGTCTCCAGCTGCCCGACCAGCTTCACGTAGATGTCGATGTCCGCCGCCTCGAAGCGCCACTGGGGCGTGTCGCGGCCGAGCAGCCGGTTGATCTGCGCCTGCACCGCCACCGCGGTGCGCACGACCGACTGCGCCTGCAGGAAGTACTGCAGCAGCGCGTTCAACCACTCGTCGCGCCACTGCGCCTGCGTGGCGCCGGCTGCGGCGCCGAAGCGGCGCTCGATGGCCTGCTGCAGCGCCAGCACCGCCGGCGCGTCGGCCTCGATGCGGCGCGGCGCCAGGCACTCGGCCAGCGAGCGCTCGGGCCAGCGGCCGGACAGCGCGCGTTCGCTCTGCGCATACATGTCGCCGTAGACGAAGTCGCGGTCCTGCCGCCAGGCTTCGCGCGCCAGGTGCGTGGAGGTGCGCAGCCGCTGCACGATGGGCTGCAACCACTCGCGCAGCGCCAGCACTTCGGGTGTGGGCTCGGCTTCGGCCCAGCCCTCGGCGATGGCGTTGAGCTGCTCGTAGACGCGCATCGACATCGGCCACATCGAGAACACCGCGGCGTAGGCCTTCAGGCCCAGCATCGCGTAGTCGATCGCGGCGGGGATGTCGGCCACCGCCTGCTGCAGCTCGGGCTCCAGCGTCTCGGGCAGGCCGTCGCGCGGCGTCTTGCCGTCGATGATCACCGAGAGGAACTCGTCGATCATCGCCTTCGGCCCGGCGCACACGCCGTGCTCGGAGTGCAGCGAGAACGCGCGCTCGGCGTAGGCATGCACCTCGGCGGCCGTCATCGGCGTGTCGGGCTTGCGCGTCGGCTCGCCGAAGGGGATGAACAGCATGTGGTGCATCGTCATCCGCAGCCCGTCGGTGACGCGGAACATCGACGACAGCACCGGGTGCAGCCGGCCGTTCCCGACGCGGCGCTCGCGCCGCATCAGCTGCAGCGCCGGCAGGGCCAGCACCGCGGTGGACAGGCGCTCCAGGTGGCCCACGGTCCAGCCGGCGCGCGCCTCGGGGCAGCGCGCCAGGTACGCCTCGCGCAGCTTCAGCAGCATGGCCATCGCCGGCGTCCAGTGCGCGCGCATCGCCTTGAGCGCGCTGACGTTCATCGGCTTGTCGTCCTGGTGGCGCGAGCCGGCGTAGATGCAGGTGCGCCAGCGCGTGGGCACCTCGATGCGCAGCGGTGCCGGGAAGGCGTTGGACTCGCCGACCTGGCGACCTTCGCCGTCCAGCGACATGTGGGCGACGCGGAAGATCGGCACCACGAGCTCGAGCCAGCCGATCTCCAGCGGGCGGCCGGTCAGCTCGGCCATCAGGCCCGGGCACTCGTGCCAGGTGCGGGCCCGCGCGCTGGGCGCCGGCGGCAGCGGCGAAGGCCGGCTGCCTTCGTCGCCGAGGATGCGTTCGTCGAGCGGCTCGTCGCCCTCGTCGGCGTGGCGCAGCACGCCTTCGTCGAGCAGCTGCTGCAGCAGGCCGCGCACCCGCGGCCAGTCGCCCGGCTCGCCCCAGGACAGCGCCACGCCGGCGCGGAAGCGCGTCTGCTGCGCCAGCGTCTGGGCGAAGACCCACAGCTCGGGCTCGTCGAAGCTGATTTCCTTGTCGGCGTAGAACAGGCGCAGTTCGCGCAGGCCGCCCATGTCGGCGAACTGCGTGAACATGCGCTTGTGCAGCGGCAGGTGCAGCACGTCGGTGGGATGCAGGACCCGCGCTCCGGAAGCTGCTTCAGCCGCCTGGCCCGCGTGGAACGGGCACGCCGCAGCGGCGGCGGGGCGTTCGGCGAGGGTGGCTTCGGTGCTCATGGTCGGAGGCGGTTCGTCTCCCACAGAGCAGCCGGCCGGCGCCCGGATACATGGCCGCCGGCGCCGTTTGCCGACTGTTACATCCGGCCGCTCGGGCCGGACTTCCGATCAGGTACCGCCGACGAAGGGGTTCGTGCGCCGCTCGCGCCCGAAGCTCGACTCGGGCCCGTGCCCGGGCGTGAACGTCACCTCGTCACCCAGCGGCCACAGGCGCGTGGTGATGGAGCGCACGAGCGTGTCGAAGTCGCCCTGCGGCAGGTCGGTGCGTCCGATGCTGCCGGCGAAGAGCACGTCGCCGACGAAGGCGTGGCGCGTCGTCGGCTCGAAGAACACCACATGCCCCGGCGTGTGGCCCGGGCAGTGCCGAACCTGCAGCTCGCTGTCGCCGAGCGTGAGCGTGTCGCCGTCGGCCAGCCAGCGCGCGGGCTCGAAGGCCTCGGCCGGCGCGAAGCCGAACATGCGGCTCTGCTGCGCGAGGGCCTCGATCCAGAAACGGTCGGCCGCATGCGGCCCGACGATCGGCAAGCCACGCTCGCGCGCCAGCTGCCCGGCGCCGCCGGCATGGTCGATGTGCGCGTGCGTGAGCCAGATCTGCTCCAGCACCAGGCCGAGTTCGTCGACCGCGGCCAGCAGCCGCGGCAGCTCGCCGCCGGGGTCGATCAGCGCTGCGCGGCGCGTGGCGCCGTCCCACACGAGCGAACAGTTCTGCTGGAAGGGGGTGACGGGGAGAGTGCGACGGTGGAAGGGCATGGAGGTGTGGGTCAACGGGCCGGCTGCAGCCACGCGATGCCCGGGCGACGCGCGCCGCCTTGGGCGTTGCCGGATGTCAGCCCACAGCGGCTGACCGCCGTGTTCAGCGGCGGCGGCGCCGCAGGCCCATCAGTCCGAGCAGGCCGGCCCCGAACAGCCATGCGGCGCCGGGCTCCGGTACCGGATCGGCGGCGGTGAAGCCGATGTTCTGGAAGTCGAGCGCGAGATCGTAGTCGTCACTGCGCATCAGGAGGGTCACCGTACGCACGTGGGACTGCAGCATAGGGAAGGATTCGGCGTAGATGGGCGTGGCGTCCGAATGCTGCAGGCCGCCAGGTCTCGGATCGAAGTTGACAAGGCGAAGCTCCTCTCCCGCGTCGTTGCGGAGCGCGGCAAGCACGGTGTCGACCGACGCGTAGTCGGTGTGGTAGTTCCAGAAGTGAACGGCCTGCAGGTCCACTTCCCGGCCGAAGTCGAAGCGCAAGGTGATGCGGTCGCCGAACACGAACACATGCGTCGACACGTCGTGGTACTCGGCGGCATCGGCCGAGGGCGCGTCGATGATGCGGCGCAGCCCTTCCTCGAAGCTCATGCCCATGAAAGGATTGAACGTTGCGGCTGGCACCGTCACCGTCATGTTCGCGCCGTTCAGATAGAGCGCGTGGGCGGGCCAGGCAGCCAGGCCGAACGACAGCCAGAGCAGAAGCTTGCGCATCGAGGTCTCCCGTGGGGCGTGGACTTCTTGTAGCGCGGCTTCACCGGCACGGCAACGTGGTTTTCCACGGCTCACGCCGAGGCCACAGGCGCCCCATCGACATCGACGACGGGCACCGGTTGGCGAGAATGCGGGCCATGACGCACGAGGACATGGACCGCCGGCTGACCGACCTGGAGGTCAAGCTCAGCTTCGCCGAGGACACGCTGGACCGCCTCGATGCCGTCGTCGTGCGGCAGCAGCGGCAGATCGAACTGCTGACGCGCGAACTGCTGGAGCTGCGCGAGCGGCGGGCGTCGGACGATGCGCCTGCGGCGCGCAACCTGCGCGACGAACTGCCGCCGCACTACTGATCGGCGGCCGGAAAACGGGCCTGGGCGGCCCGCCGGCCGATCCCGGTGGCCTCAGCGCCGGGTGCGGCGCACGAGGGCCGCCGCGAGGGCGGCGATGCCCAGCAGCGCCAGCGGCGCGGGCTCCGGCACGGCAGCCGTGGTCTCGGTGATGGTCAGCACGGCCGCCTTGCCGACGCAGGTGTTCTGGAAGCCGGGGCAGTAGGTGCCGACGGATTGCAGCGCGCCGACGTAGTCCCAGAACAGGCCCTGGCCCGGGCCCTGGAAGATGATCTGCGCGTCGTTGGGGTTGATCAGCGCGAACTCGAAGGTGACGGTGGTCGTGCCGGGCAGCGGGTCGATCGCGTCGAAGTCGGACAGCTGGAACACCGTGTTGGTGGTGATCAGGTGGTCGACCGTCAGCGTGAAGTCGCCGTGGCCGCCGAAGGCGCCGGGCACCACGTCGAGCGTGTAGATGAAGGAGGCCTGGGCCGGCAGGGCGGCGGCGGCCGCCAGCGAGGCGGCGGCACAGGTACGGGCGAAGGCGCGGGCAAGACGGTTCATGGGGTGCGAAGGAGAGTCACGGTCTTCGCGCGTCGTGAGCAAGTTGCGAGCCAGCGGCCGCGGAATGGCCCCCTTGCCTGGGCAAGCCCGCGATGAAGCGTCCCTCGACGGCCGGCGTCCGGGCTGGGGTGTAAAGACATCCGACACGTCGATGGGGTTTTTCACGGCGACGGGCTACGGGCGCTCAGGCCGCCACCGTGGACTCGTGCCGCGGCGCGGCGGCGGTGGCGCGCTCCACGGCGGCGCGGTGCGGCATGCGCAGGGCTTCGACCGGCTTGGGCATCGGCGCCGCGACGGGCTCCGCGGCGGGGCGCCGCATCGCGCGCAGGAACTGCGCCAGCACCGAGCCGAAGCCGATGAGCGCGCCGACGATGAAGAACGCAGAGGTGGCGACCACGGTGACCATGAAGGTGATGACGCCGATCTGGAGGGCAGTGAACATCTGGGCTTCTCCTGGGTTGGGAACGTGGCGAATTCGCCTAACGCCGAGGCAGTATTGACGCCGCCGATGCAGACGGGAAGTGCATGTCTCGTTAGCATTGATGCGCAGACCGCAACAGTGGCGAACCCCACATGGTCAAACCCTGGACACCCAGGCGCCGCGCATGAAGATCGACTTCGCGGGCGTGCAGGCCTTCGTGAGCGTCGCCGAGCTCGGCGGCTTCAACAAGGCGGCGGCCGAGCTGCATGTCACGCAGACTGCACTGACACGCCGGGTGCAGAAGCTGGAGTCCTACCTGGGCCTGCGCCTGCTGGACCGCACCACCCGCAGCGTCACGCTCACCGCCGTGGGCGAGGAGTTCCTGCCCAAGGCGCGCGCCGTGGTCGCCGAGATGAGCACCGCGGTGGGCCAGCTCAAGGAGATGGCCAAGACCTCCAGCGGCAGCTTCACGCTGGCCTGCATGTCGACGATGTCCTCGCGGCTGCTGCCCGTGCTGATCCGGCGCTATGCCGACGGCCACCCCGGCAACCGCATCCGGCTGCTGGACATGTCCTCGAACGACATCTGCCGCGCGGTGCTCGACCGCCAGGCCGAGATCGGCATCGCGGTGCACGGCGAAGCCCACGAGGGGCTGGCTGAGCACTTCCTGTTCGACGACGCGCTGGCCTTCTTCTGCCACCCCTCGCACCCGCTGGCGCAGCGCCCGCGCGTGGCCTGGAAGGACCTGCGCGGCTCCGACCTGATCGTCGTGCGCGGTTTCACCGCCACGCGGCTGCTGATCGACTACCACCTGCTGACGCACGGCGTGCGCAATACCGGCGTCTACGAGGTGCAGTACCACTCGACGGCGCTGAACCTGGTGGACGCCGGCGTGGGCTGCGCGGTGCTGCCCTGGTCGGCGCTGGGGCCGGCGGGGCGCTCGTCGATCCGGCGCGTCGAGCTCGTCGGCCCGAAGGTGCACCGCAAGGTGATGCTGTTCACGCGCCGGCAGGCCAGCCTGTCGCCGGCGGCGCGTGCCTTCTACGACCTGGTGCTGCGGCTGGACTGCGGCAGCCTCTGAGGGCCGCCGCCTCCTTCACACCGCCGCCAGCGCCTGCTCCAGGTCGGCCAGCAGGTCGTCGATGTGCTCGATGCCCACCGACAGCCGCACCGCGTCCTCGCTCACGCCGGACTTCTCCAGCTCCGCCGGCGAGAGCTGCCGGTGCGTGGTGGAGGCCGGGTGCGTGGCCAGGCTCTTCGCATCGCCGATGTTGACCAGGCGCGTGAAGAGCTTCAGCCCATCGAGGAAGCGCGCACCCGCCTCGCGGCCTTGTCCCGGCGCGGCCTTCACGCCGAAGGTCAGCAGGCCCGAGGCCTTGCCCGAGAGGTACTGCTTCAGCTTCGGATGGTCCGGGTGCTCCTCCAGCCCGGCGTAGTTGACCCAGGCCACCTTCGGCTGCTGCTTCAGCCAGCGCGCCACCGCCAGCGCGTTGTCGCTGATGCGGTCCACGCGCAGCGCCACGGTCTCGATGCCCTGCAGGATCAGCCAGGCGTTGAAGGGCGAGATCGCCGCGCCGATGTTGCGCAGCGGCACCACGCGCGCACGGCCGATGTAGGCCGCCGGGCCCAGCGCCTCGGTGTAGACCACGCCGTGGTAGGAGACATCCGGCTCGTTCAGGCGCTTGAAGCGCTCCTTGTGCTGCGCCCAGGGGAACTTGCCGGAGTCGACGATGGCGCCGCCCAGCGCCGTGCCATGGCCGCCGAGGTACTTGGTCAGCGAATGCACGACGATGTCGGCGCCATGCTCGATGGGCCGGCTGAGGTAGGGCGTGGGCACCGTGTTGTCGACGATCAGCGGCACGCCATGCTTGTGCGCCAGTTCCGCCAGGCGCGCGATGTCGCTCACGTTGCCCTGCGGGTTGCCCAGCGACTCGACGAACACGGCCTTGGTGCGCGCGTCGATCAGCGCCTCCAGGCTCTCGGGCTGGCGGTAGTCGAAGAAGCGCGTGTGGATGCCGTACTGCGGCAGCGTGTGCGCGAAGAGGTTGTAGGTGCCGCCGTACAGGCCCGAGCTGGCGACGATGTTGTCGCCGGCCTCGGCGATGGTGAGGATCGCGTAGGTCACCGCCGCCTGGCCCGAGGCCAGCGCCAGCGCGGCGATGCCGCCTTCGAGCGCCGCCACGCGCTGCTCCAGCACGTCCTGCGTCGGGTTCATGATGCGCGTGTAGATGTTGCCCGGCACCTTCAGGTCGAACAGGTCGGCGCCATGCTGCGCGCTGTCGAAGGCGTAGGCCACGGTCTGGAACAGCGGCACCGCCACGGCCTTGGTGGTGGGGTCGGGGGTGTAGCCGGCGTGCACGGCCAGCGTCTCGAAGCGTCGGGCGGGTGAGGTCATCGCAGCTCTCGCAAGGGTGGGCGGGGCCGGCAGCATAAGCGCGCACCGGTTCGGCCTTCAGCAGGTTTTCGCATGTCGACATGCGCAGGCCGTGATTGCAGCCTTGCTGCAGCGCAAGTCGATCACATACCCTGCCAGGGTATGCTGCGGCTTCCCCGGCACCTCGCCGCAGCATCCGCAGGCCCGCCATGAACGACGCTTCCGCACACAAGTACCGCGATCTCACCCAGTCGGTCTCGACGGGCCTCTCGAGCCTGCGCGCGAGCACGCCCGAGGTGATGAAGAGCTTCGGCGATCTGGGCCGGGCCGCGACGGCCGACGGCGCGCTCGATGCCAAGACCAAGGAGCTGATCGCCCTGGCGCTCAGCGTCGCGGCGCGCTGCGACCCCTGCATCGGCTTCCACGCCCGCACGCTGGTGAAGCTGGGCGCCACGCGCCAGGAGATCGACGAGACGCTGGGCGTCACCACCTACATGGGCGGCGGCCCGTCGCTGATGTACGCGGCCAGCGCGGTGGCGGCCTTCGACGAGTTCGCGGCGGCGGCCCGGCCCGCCTGAGCCGCTCAGTAGACGAACATCCGGTCGTGGTCCAGCGCCAGCTGCACCAGCAGCTGCGGCGTGCCGAACTGCGCCGGCTTGCCGGCCAGCTCCGCCTCGGTCACGCCGCGGGCCGCCGACGATGGCCCCGACATGTAGAACTTCGCGCCACCGGCGACCAGCGCGTCGTAGTGGTCGCGCAGCTTGCCGGTGCCCAGGCCCACGAGCGAATCGAGCACCGCGTCGCGCAGCAGCGCCACCGCGTCGCCGGCCAGCACCATCGTCACGCCGTGGCCCTCGCCGAGCGCGGCCTTGCCGATGAGGAAGCCCAGCGCGGCGCGGGTCGGGTTCTCCGGGCCGCAGGTGACGTGGATGAGGATCTTGGCCATGGGTGTGCGCTCCGGGTGGGTTGAGGGGAGGAAGTCGATCTAGGCCGGCGGCAACACCGCCAGCAGCGCCGCAGCGGCGCGCAGGTCGGCCGAGTCGTGACCTTCGGTGAAGGCCTCGTAGACGGGCTGCAGCAGCGCACGCGCCTGCGGGCCGCAGCCGCGGTCGCACCAGCGCCGCGCCTGGCTGGTGGCGGCGCGCAGCTCGAAGGAGCGCGCACCCTGCACGCGCGCGATGCGGATGGCGCGCGCAAAGCAGTCGTCCACGACCTCGGCGCCGGCGTTCTGCAGGTCGTGCAGCTCGCCGCTCAGGCGCAGCACCTCGGCTTCCCACATGTGCTCGTCGTGCTCGGCCATGTGCGCTTGGGCGCGCTGCAGGAACTCGGCCGCGGCGCGCAGGTCGCCCTGCTGCATGCACACTTCGGCCAGCATGCACAGGTAGCGGACCTGGTACCAGCCCACCGCGAGCGCGGCGCGCTCCTCCACGCTGCGCACCATCAGCGTGATGCCCTGCGCCGGGTCGCCGTCCATCGCGCGCAACCAGCCTTCGAGCATCAGCCCGCTCAGGCGGAAGTAGTGCAGGCTGTGCTGCTCGGTGATCTCGCGGATCAGCGCCACGTGCGGGCGCAGCGCCTCGGGGTCGCGGCGCAGCTCGTGCACGCCGGCGCCGCCGTAGATGTGCGCGAAGGCCGTCATGTTGGCGTTGTTCAGCTCGGCCGCGTAGGCCATGGCCGCGTCGCTCCAGCGCAGCGCCTGCTGCGGATAGCCCTGGATCCAGACGATCACCGCGAGGTAGGCCAGCGCGTAGATCTTCGGGTCGTGCACGTAGTGCACCGGCTGCGGCCGGTGGCGCTCGACGACGTAGGAATCGACGATGGCCTCCAGCGCCGCGCGCGAGCCGGCGAAGTCGCCGAAGTGCATGCCGCCCAGGCCGATCAGCCGGCGCTCGACCTGGCGCAGCGAGTCGTCGGACAGCGCATCGGCGATCGACTTCGCCTCGTGCGTGAGCTGCCGCATCATCACCGGGTCGGCGCGCACGAAGTAGTACGAGAACTCGCCGCCCAGCGTGGCGTAGATGCCGCGGCGGTCGCCCAGGCGCTGGCTCAGCTGGCGCGCACGCGTGTAGGCCGCGCCGGTCTCGGGCGCCGCGTAGCCGTGCACCGAGATCAGCGAGGTGCCCAGGGCCGACTGCGCCGCCAGCTCCTGCCGGTCGCGCGCCTCGCCTTCGGGCAGCAGGCGGATGCCTTCGAGCGCCAGGCCCAGCTGGCGGATCGCCTCGAGATTCGCCGAGCGCTCGGCGGCATGCAGGCCGGCGGCCGTCCAGTAGGGCGCCGCGCGCTGGGCCTGCCTGGCCTCGGTGAAGTGGCGCGCCGGCACTTCGGGCGAACGCTGGGCAAGATCGGTGAAGCGGGTCTCGATCAGCTCCGCGAGCTTCAGGTGCCATTGCTGGCGCCGGCTGATCAAGAGTGTGCCGTAGGCCGCGTCCTGCACCAGCGCGTGCTTGAAGACGTAGGTCGCATCCGGCGGCGTGCCGCGCGCGATCAGCAGGCCGGCGGTGGTCAGGCGCGAGAGCGCATCGAACAGCGCCGCGTCGTCCAGGCCCGACATCGCCGCCAGCAGCTCGTGCGGCGACTCGCGGCCGATCACCGCGGCGATCTGCGCCACTTCCTTGGCCGGGCCCAGCCGGTCCAGGCGCGCCATCAGCGAGGCGTAGAGCACCGCCGGCACCGCGTTCACCGGCGCCTGGTCGTGCGCGGTGCCGGCGGCCGCGGCCTCCTTGCCGCCGGCCTCCAGGATGGCCTTCGTGAGTTCCTCGACGAACAGCGGCACGCCGTCGGTGCGCTCGGCGATGCCCATCACCAGCTCGGAGGTGAGCTTGGCGTCGCCCAGCAGCTGGCGGATCAGCGCGATGCCGTCGCGGCGGTCCAGGCGCGCCAGGTTCATCACCGTCACGTTGGGCTGGCCGATCCACGGCGCCACGTACTCCGGGCGGCAGGTGACGATGGCCAGCACGGGAATGGAGCGCACGAGCTCGATCGTGCGGTCCAGCGCCTCCTGGCTCGTCGGGTCGATCCAGTGCACGTCCTCGAAGGCGAACAGCACCGGCGCGCGCGCGGCCAGGCGCTCCAGCTGGCGCAGCAGCGCCTCGAAGGTCTTCTGCTTGCGCTGCAGCGGCGTCATCGCCGTCTTCGGGTAGCGGTCGGCGCCGGGCAGGCGCAGCAGCTCGGCGACCAGGCGGCGGTCGGTCGCGGCCTGCGGGCCGTCCTCGAAGACCTGCTCGAGCCGGTCGAGCTTGTGCGCCGGCTCGTCGTCGCGGTCCAGCGCGGCGGCGCGCTCGATCTGCATCACCACCGGGTACAACGCGCTGTCGCGGTGGTGCGGCGAGCAGAAGTAGCGCAGCTCGGCATGCGGCTCCTCGGCGATGGCCTCGCGCAGCGCCGCCACCAGGCGCGACTTGCCGATGCCCGCCTCGCCCGACAGCACCACCAGCTGGCCGGCGCCGCTCTTGGCGCGCTCCCAGCGCCGCAGCAGCTGGTGCATCTCGTCATCGCGGCCCACCAGCGCGGAGAGGTCGCTGCCGTGCATGGCGTCGAAGCGGCTCTCCACGCGGCTGGCGCCCAGCACGGTGAAGGGCGTGACCGGCTGCGCGAAGCCCTTCACCTCCACCGCCGGCATGGTCTGCAGCTCGAACAGGCCACCCAGCAGCCGCCGCGTGGTGGTCTCGATGACGATCGTGCCGGGTGCCGCCAGCGCCTGCAGCCGCGCGGCGAGGTTGGGCGTCTCGCCGGCGACGGCGTCGTCCTGCGAGGCGATGTCGCCCACCACCACGAGGCCGGTGGCGATGCCGATGCGCACCGTGATGGGCACGCCCATCGACGGCGGCAGCGCGCGCACCGCGTCGATGGCGGCCAGGCCGGCGCGCACCGCATGCTCGGCGTCGTGCTCGTACGAGACCGGCCAGCCGAAGTAGGCGAGCACGCCGTCGCCCAGGTACTGCGCCACATGGCCGCCGTAGCGGCGCACCGCGGCCGCGATGGCCTCGCGGTAGCCGCGCAGGATCTCGCGCAGATCCTCGGGGTCGATGCGCGTGGACAGCGCGGTGGAGCCAACGAGATCGCAGAAGACGACGGACAGCTGTCGCCGCTCGGCGCTGCGGGGCGCTGCGGCTGCCGCGTTAGGTGCAGGCGCCGGCAGCGGCGCGGGCGCGGTGGCGGCTGCGGGCTCCGCGGCCGGCCGGCCGGCGCCCACGGCCTTCAGCAGCCGCTTGCGCTGGCCCAGGCTGAGGCCGATCTTCTCGAGGTCGGCCTCGGTCAGCTCCGGCAGGATGTCCAGGTCGACGTCGTGTGCACGCAGGGCCGCCGCCAGCGGCTGCAAACCCACACCGTCCAACCATCTTTCCAGCTCGTCCAACGCCCAACCTTTCGTTCTGCGAGTGATTGTGCGGGTGCCCAAAACCGCTGACAATGAAACGGACCCTTACGTTTGAAGCCCGGCTTCGCGAGGCCGCGGGGGACGGCCCGGGTCCAGTCCGGAGGAGCCTCGATGCAGATCACCGACCCGCGGGTGACCGCGGCCTTCACGCTGTGGGACGACACCTTCGACAAGGCTGACGTCACCGCGATCGTGGCCCTGTACACGCCCGACGCGTGGCTGCTGGCCGGCAAGGCGCCGGCCTACACCGGCAGCGCCGCGCTCACCACCTTCTTCCAGACCGCCTTCAGCAACGGCATGACCAACCACGTGCTGGACCCGTTCGACCTCGTCGACCTGGGCACGACGCTGGTGGTCTCGTCGAACTGGACGGCCCAGGTCATCCAGGGCGGCAAGGTGGTGGCCTCGCTCGGCGGCACCGCCACGCACGTGCTGCAGCAGCAGACCGACGGCTCGATGAAGCTGCGGGTGCACACCTTCAATTTCTCGAGCTGATCCCATCGTCGGCAGCCCCGCCACGGCCCGCGGGGCCGGAGGGTTGCGTGGAGTCTCGCGCATGAACCATCCGACCGTCGATCCGCTGAACCTCCGCCACGCCCAGGACGGGCTGGGCTGGTTCCCCGACCACGCCATCTACGCCACCTTCCACCTGCGCCGCCCCGAGGCCTTCGGACGCAAGGACTGGCAGGCGGTGGTCCACCGGCTCGACGGCCACTGCGCCGCGCACCGGCACCGCAGCGTGGTGCTGTGCGGCGTGGGGCTGGAGCTGTGGGCGCGCTGGGCCGACGACAAGCACCCCGCCCCGCACCCCGCCGCCCACCCGCAGGCGCGGCACTGCACCGGCATCCGCCGCCATCCGAGCGCCTTCGCCAGCACCGGCGGCGATCTCTGGTTCCACATCAAGTCCGAGACGCCGGAGCACGCGGCCGAGCTGCTGAAGGCGGCCGAAGAGGCGCTGGGCGACAAGGTCCGCGTCGAGCCCGATCGCCCCGTCGCCGTGACGGCGCAGAAGCGCCATGGCGGCAAGGTGCTCGGCGGCCGCTTCATCGACGGGCTGGAAAACCCCGCCGACCGCGAGGACCTCTCGGCGCGCGTCGTGCTCGGCCCGGAGCACCAGGACGCGCGCGGCGGCGCCTTCGTCGTCTCGCAGCGCTTCGTGCACGACTGGGCCAAGCTCGACGCGATGGTCGAGCAGCAGAAGCAGAACATGATCGGCCGCGACGGCAACGACCGCATCCTGGCCATCAGCGACGACAGCAGCCACATCAAGCGCGCGCGCCAGATGAAGAACGGCGAGCGCATGAACATGCGCCTCGTGCGCCAGGCGCTGCCCTACGGCCAGGCGACCGCGAACCGGGCCAACGAGGAAGGGATCATGTTCGCCGGCTACGCGCAGTCGTGGCAGACGCTGGACGAGATCTTCGAGCGCATTGCCGGCGACAAGGAAGGCTTCGTCCAGGACCAGCTGTTCTCGGTGACGCGCGGCGTGGAGGGCTCCTACTTCTACCTGCCCAGCCGCAAGGAATGCGGCCTGGACGGCGAGGCCCGGCGCCAGGACGTGACGATGAACCCGTACTTCGCGCTTCGCAGCGACAACGGGCTCATGTTCTACAACGCACGCGACTACCAGGCCCGCGTGCGCCGCTCGGCGCTGGTGAAGGACTGCCCGATCAGCGAGCGCATCCTCACGCTGCTGAACAAGCAGTTCTCGCGCTGGCAGGACACCTGGTACGAGCCGCGCGAGACGCCGCCAGTGGGCCGGCTGGCCGATCACCTGGCGGGCGACGAGAAGTCGCTGCTCACCGCCTCGGTCGCGCTGCGCAAGGGCAAGGCGACGCAGATCACGCTGTCGAAGGTCGTCGTGGCCGAGGACTACGCGCGCCGCGCCAACCTGCTGCGCGTGGATCCGGACGACCTCTTCGTGGGCAACATGCCGCAGCTCTCGCTGGGCATCGGCTCGCAGGTGATGGAGTACCTGAGCGAGGAAGAGCGCATCACGCAGTGGTTCGGCTCGCTCAACGAATACTCCGCCACCGGCCACAACGTGCCCGACTACGCGCTGCTGCTGCGCCTGGGCATCGGTGGGCTGCTGGCGCTGTACACGTCGAAGCTGGAAGGTGCGAAGAACCCGGACTTCTTCCAGTCGATGATCTGGTCGCTGCAGGGACTGCAGGGCTACATCGATGCCCACGCGGCCTGCGTGCAAGCCAGGCTCGACGACCCGAAGCACCCGCTGTCCGACGCCCAGCGCGCGAACCTGGCGGCCATCGTGGCGCGTCTCGGGCGCCTGCGCAGCGAGCCGGCGGTCGGCTTCGTCGACGGGCTGCAGCTGGTCTACCTCTTCAACTGCGCGCTGCACCTGATCGGCGAGCCGCATTCGATCGGCCGGCTCGACCAGTTCACCGGCGCGCTGTACGAGGCCGACCTGGCCCGCGGCGCGATCACGCCCGCGCTCGCGCAGGAAGCCATCGACGCCTTCTGGCTGAAGATGGACGAAACGGTCCTCTACAACTACCGCCACCTCAACGACTACCTCACCTACGGCAGCGGCGCAGTCTTCTACTCGGCCGGCAACTTCCCGCAGGGCGCGGCCATCAACCAGTGGGTGCAGCAGGTCACGGTGGGCGGTGTGAAGGCCGAGGGCGGCGCGGCGCAGGACGCCTCCAACGCCGTCACCCGCATGTGCCTGCGCGCGGCGCGGCGGCTGCCGCTGAACGCGCCCTGCCTGTCGCTGCGCGTGCATGCAAACACGCCGCCCGAGCTGCTGGACGAAGCCGCCAGCGCGCTGCTGTCCGGCGGCGCGCACCCGGTGCTGCTGAACGACGACAAGCTGGTGCCGGCGCTGGCCGGCTGCATGCCGAAGGACGACGGCCTGCCGGCGGAGCGGCACCTGGCCGATGCGCGCGACTACAGCTGCGACGGCTGCTACGAGCCCGTGTTCCCCGGCCTCACCGAGTGGGCGTTCAGCTACGTGCCGCTGCTGCCGATGGTCGACTTCGCGATGAACCAGGGCACGAGCATCCAGGCCGCCGGGCCGATCCACCTGCGCGGCAACAAGCAGTCGTGGAATTCGCCGCCGCCGGAGCAGATCGTCTCCTTCGAGGAGTTCCTCGAGATCTTCCACAGGCACTGGCGCTGGGCCGTCTCGGGCTACTTCCATTCGCTGGTCAACGGCTACGGCGCGCTGGCCGGGGCCTGCCCGAGCCCGCTCTTCTCGTCGCTGATGACCGACGCCGCCGACAGCGGCCACGACCTGGTGGACGGCGGCGCGCGTTACCACGTGGTGGCGCTGATGATGTGCGGCATGAGCGACGCCATCGACTCGCTGTACGCGATCAGGAAGCTGGTGTTCGATCCCGACACCGCGCGCTGCACCTTGCCCGAGCTGCTGCGCTGCCTGCAGTGCGACTGGGGCTTCAACATGCAGGCGCCCTTCTTCGCCGCCAGCGCCGGCGCGGCGCGGCTGGAGGAGGAGGCCGAGCGCTTCAAGCAGCTGCGCGAGGTGGCGCTCGCGCTGCCGAAGTTCGGCATCAACGCCGACGCGGAACTGGTGCAGCTGGCGGAAAAGACGATCCAGCGCTGCGTCGACGCCATCCACGCCGGGCTCGACGGCGCCGGCGCGGTGCAGGTGGTGAAGGACGGCTACGCGGCGCTGAAGAAGAAGTACGGCAGCGACCGCGGCGGCAACTTCGCCTTCACCGTGACGCCGGGCGTGGGCACCTTCGAGGACAACGTCGGCGTGGGCATGGGCATGGGCGCCTCGGCCAACGGCCGCCGCAATGCGCAGCCGCTGGCCGCCGACGGCACGGCGATGCCGCTGCCGCCCGACCGCCCGCTGCCCGCGCGCACGGCCTCGATCGCCCGCACGATGGGCGACTGGAACATGGCGGCCATCGGCCACGGCATCGCCAACGCTGCGCCCCCCGACCTCAACATCGCCGAGGACTTCCCGCACGACCAGCTCGTCGCCTTCCTGCGCGACTTCGCGCAGGGACGCACCGGCTCCAACATGATGACGATCAGCTGCGCCAGCCCCTCGACGCTGGCCGCGGCGATGCAGGAGCCCGAGCGCTACGACCTCGTGCGGATGCGCACCGGCGGCTGGTCGGAGTTCTACGTGGCGATGTTCGACTTCCACCAGGAATACCTGCGCCGCCGCACCTTCTACGTGCCCTGACAACGCGAGCCCTGATGCCGTGAACGACCACGAAATGCCCGCGCCGCCGGTGCGAGACCGGCTCTGGAGCCTGTTCGGCCACATCGTGCGCCGCTGGAGCGATGCCGATCCGCAGACGATGCGCTCGAACTGGCTCGTCTTCATCGCCAACCGCCAGCGGGTCGATGCGGCCTACGCCACCTGGTTCGCGCAGGCCGCGTCGATGCTGGACGAGCGCGTGGCCGCGCTGGGCGAGGCCGCCGCGATCGAGGAACTGCTGGGCCCGAAGGCCGAGTCCGCGCAGACCGGCTGGGCGCTGACGCTGGTGCGCGACGAGTTCATCGCCCTCTTCCTCTCGCTGGGCGGCTTCAAGGCCTATGGCGCGCTGAACTACCGCGGCTACATCGCCGGCGCGAACGTGCCCGGCGAGACTCCCTACCGCACGGCACGCGCGGACACGGGCGGAGGCACGGCATGAAGGCCGACGTGCTCATCGTCGGCGCCGGCGTCGCCGCGGTGGCGGTGTGCCGGCGCCTGTTGGAGAAGCGGCCGGGCACCTCGATCCTCATCCTGGAGGCCGGCGGCAAGGTGCCGATGCGCGACTTCGCGCTCTACCAGGACTACATGGCCCAGGGCGGGCCGATGAACCCCAGCGCCACGGTGCCCTACCAGGGCTACTACGACCTGCCGCCGGCACAGGGCGTGCTGCCGGGCGAGAACCTCATCACCGGCGACCTGCAGATGGGCCTGGCCGGCGCGCGGCTGATGATGTACGGCGGCACCACCGTGCACTGGGACGGTTATGCCTTCCGCTTCAAGCCCGAGGACTTCCACCTCCACACGAACACCGGCCAGGGCATCGACTGGCCCTTCGGCTACGAGGAGCTCGAGCCCTGGTACGGCAGGGCCGAGCGCTTCATCGGCGTCAGCGGCGACTCGGCCGACCCCACGGTGCCGCGCTCGGAGCCCTACCCCTTCCCCGCCTTCCCGTACACGCTCGAAGACCAGCCGCTGATCGACGCCTTCGACCAGCTGGGCATCGCCTACTCGCACCTGCCGATCGCGCGCCACGGCGTCACCGAGACGCTGTCGCGCACGCCGCCCTGCCAGACCACCGGCACCTGCCTGTACTGCCCCTTCGGCGCGCGCTACAACGCGGCCAACGACCTCGACGAACTGGTGCAGGCCGGCCTGGTGCGCGTGGTCACGCGGGCCGTGGTCGACGAGGTGCTGATGAGCAGCCGCCGGCGCGCCCGCGGCGTGGCCTGGACCGATGCCGACACCGGCCGCCGCCACGTGGCCGAGGCGGGCACCGTGATCGTCGCCGGGGGCACGATCGAATCGGCCAAGCTGCTGCTGCGCTCCACCTCGGGCGGCTGGAGCGCCGGGCTGGGCAATGACCACGACCTGGTGGGCCGCAACGTCGTCACGCACCCCTGGATCACCTACAGCGCGCAGGTGAGCGGCAACCCGCTGCGGCTGCAGCCGGAGATGGCCTTCCCGACGCTGGTCTCGCGCCACTTCGACAGCCCGGCCGAGCAGGCGCGCGGCAAGTTCGTGCTGGTCTCGCCGCAGGCCACCACCGGCATCGACCTGGCCGCGCTGATGCGCGCAGGCAAGACGCGCGCCGAGATCGACGCCATCGTCAGTGGCCCGCAGACGCTGAGCCTGAACGCGATGTTCGAGGTCTTCAGCCAGCCCGGGTACCGCGTGCGCAACCTGGGCTCGCGCAACCACCTGGGGCTGCAGCAGACGCACGTGCACTTCCAGAGCACGCAGCTCATCGAGGACCGGCTGGCGAGCCTGAAGGTGCATGCGACCGAGATCCTGCGCGCCGCGGGCGCCACCGGCGAGGTGGGCGTCTTCGCCGCCTGGGGCTCGCACCATGCCTGCTGCGCCACGCGCATGAGCGCCTCGCCCGAGCTGGGCGTGGTCGATGCCGACCTGCGCGTGCACGGCACCGACAACGTGCACGTGTGCTCCAACGCGTCGTTCTCGACGCTCGCCACCGTCAACCCCACGCTCACGCTCGCGGCGCTGGCGCTGCGACTGGGCGAGCACCTGGCCGGCAGCCTGCCATGAGCCCCCAGGCCGCCAAGGCCCTGACGGGGCCTCTTCGAGGCCCTTGGGCGAATTCCCTCCTGGAGGGACCACACGAAGTGTGTAGGGTGAACCCGTGAGCACGCGCATGACCGACGACGAACGAGCCAAGGCCATGAAGCCGATCGCCGACCGGCTGGCCGCCGGCGTGCGGCTGGAACTCGCCACCTTGCCGCCCTACCTCACGGCGATGTGGAGCCTGCGCCCCACCGCCGCCAACCGCGAGGTGCACGAGCTGCTGCTGAGCGTGCTGATGGAGGAGATGCTGCACATGACGCTGGCGGCCAACGTGCTGTCGGCGATCGGCTCCGCGGCCGACTTCCGTGACCCGAAGCAACTGCCCGCCTATCCGCTGACGCTCGAGTTCGACGCGCCCGACGGCAGCCGCCACCGCGCCGCGCACCTGCACCTGCAGGCCTTCTGCCCCGGCTCGCTGCGCGACTTCATGCAACTGGAGCTGCCGAGCGAAAAGCACGGCACCGAACGCGCCGCCGGGCTGGAGGCGATGGTGGTGCCGGCGTTCACGATCGGCGAGTTCTACGAAGCCATCGAGCGCGATCTCGCGGCCGCCTGCGAACGCTTTGGCGAGGCCGCGGTGTTCAGCGGCCCGGCGTCGCGCCAGATCCCGGCGGAGTTCTACTGGCACGGCGGCGGGCGGCCGATCGTCGTGCGCGGGCTGCAGGACGCGCTGGACGCGCTGAACACGATCCGCATGCAGGGCGAAGGCGCGCACGGCGTGTTCGACGACGAGCGCGGCATGTTCGACGAGCCCGACGAGGTGGCGCACTACTACCGGCTGCAGCAGCTCCACCTCGGCCGCCGCTACCGCGAGGGCGACCGGCCCGGCCACCCCAGCGGCGGCCCCTGCCCGGTGGACTGGGGCGCCGTGCTGCCGCTGCGCCCGGACTGCCGCGCCGCGGACTTCGCGGGCCACCCCGCGCTGGCGGCGCTCAACGACCGCTTCAACGCCGCCTACACGATGATGCTGTGGCAGCTCTCCGAAGGTTTCGGCGGCAACCCCGGCGTGTTCTACACGGCCATCATGAACGGCATGAAGACGCTGGGCCCGCTGGCGCGCGAGCTGATGAGCCACCCGCTGCCCGGCGACCCGCAGGGCCGCCACGCGACGCCCAGCTTCGAGTGGAATCCGGCCGGGGCCGGCCTGGACTGAGGCCCGAGGGCCTTCGACCCCCTCCGTTCGGACCTCTGGCGCGGCGGCGCCGATGCGCCCATCATCTCCGCCACGCCGCACGCGGCCCCGCCCACGCCATCGGAGGTGATGCCATGCCCGACCCGACGCCGAACGCCGTGACGCCGAACCCCTATGCCGGCAGCCGGTACGCGATGGAGATCGACGGCAACCCGGTCGGCCCGATGCTCAGCTTCAGCGGGCTGGACTGGGAGGCCGACATCGCCACCACCGTCTCGGGCACCGGCGCGCGCAAGAAGAACGTGAGTGCGGTGCGCCAGACGCCGGGGCGGCTGACGATGTCCAGCATCATGGGCCAGGCCCTGTACGGCTGGATCCGGGCCTCGATCGATGCGGCCGACAACCGCGGCGGACTCACGCGCAGCGGAAGCTTCCAGGTCGTGGACTTCAACGGCAAGCCGATCTCCGCGATGACGTTCAAGGACGCGCGGCTTACCGAATTCACCGTGCCGGCGATGGACGGCTCGTCCAAGGAGGTCGGCCACTTCGAGCTCGCCTTCGACACCGCGCGGGCCGACTGGGTCAAGCCCGCCGCCACGGCTCCGTCGCCCGGCACGTTCACCACCAAGCCCTGGATCAGCTCGCTGTTCAAGGTCGAGATCGGCAGCCTGCCGTGCAAGCGTGTCGCCCGCATCGAATCGTTCACCTGGCGGTCCACGCCGCGCAGCGGCAGCGGCGGCGCCGAGCCCGGGCGCCTGCCCGCGTCGAGGGTCGACGAGGCGACGGTGCCCGACATCACGCTGAGCATCTCGATGGCCGACTACCTCCCCTGGATCGAGGCCGCGCAGCGCTGGTTCGTCGAGGGCCGGCGCCTGGAGGCCGACGAGATGAGCGGCCGCATCACGCTGCTCGGCCCGTCGATGAAGGATGCCGACGCGGTCGGCTCGATCGAACTCTTCGGCCTCGGCTTCAAGCGCTTCAGCCTGCCGCCCTTCACGCGCAGCGACGCGGTGGCGCGCTTCTCGGTGCAGCTGTACGTCGAGCGGATGCGCTTCGTGCTGAACGGCTTGCCCGGCTGAGAGCGCCCGCCCTAGCCGCGGCGGTGCATCAGCCCGGCCAGGTCGGTCTCGGGCTGCTTGTTGTTCCAGGGGAAGCCGCCGCCCTTGCGCGGCTCCTTGCGGCGCGCGCGCAGCACGGCGTCGAAGCCCTGCCAGCCGCCGTTGCGCACGGCCACCAGCAGGCCGCAGACCTCGTCGCGGCTCATGCCGGCCAGGTCGGGCCGGAACTTCATCACGGCCGCGGCCATCAGCTCGCGCGAAAGGCCCTGGTGCGTGGCCAGCACCGCGAGCAGCGCGGCGAAGAGGTCGGGGAAACGCGCGCAGAGGATGCCGATGCGCTGCAGCGATTCGGCCGGCGTGGCGGCGTAGCCGGGCAGCATCCAGCGGATGTCGGCAGGCTCGGTGTCGACACCCGGCGCAGGCGCCGCGGGTGGCGCTTCGGGCGCCTCTTGTGGTTCGGTCATCGTGCTCTCCGGTACGGCTGGATGGCGCGCACCGACTTTCTTCGACCGCCGCCACGCGGCGCTTGAGTGCGCCCGGCGCGGCCTCGGGCGCGGCGCCGTGCCGGATTCACGCTTCCGCTTCGCCGGCGGCCCGCAGCGCCAGCTCCGCACGCAGGCCGCCCTGCTTCGCGCGTGCCAGCGACAGGCGCCCCTGCATCGCCAGCGCCAGGCTTTCGCACAGGGCCAGGCCCAGCCCCAGGCCGCCGGCGCGCGTGGTGAAGAAGGGTTCGGTGGCGCGCGCCAACGCCTCGGGCGACATGCCCGGGCCGTTGTCGGCGAGCGCAACCGTCGCCGTGCCGGCCGCGCCACCGAGTTCGACCACGATCTCGCGGCCGGCGCCTTCGGGCACGGCCTCCAGCGCCGCCAGCGCGTTGCTGGCGAGGTTGTGCAGCACCTGCTGCAGCGCCACCGGGTCGGCCAGCGCGGCCGGCGCCTGGCCTTCGAAGCGGACCAGCACGCCGCGCGCGCGGCGCTCGGGCTCCAGCAGCGCCAGCGCCTGCACGGCCGCGGCGCGCAGGTCCACCGGCTGCAGCGCCGCGGCCTCGCCCGGCTGCTCGACGCGCCGCCGCAGCCGCGCCACCACCTCGGCCGCGCGTCGGGCCTGCGTGGCGGCATCGGCCAGCGCGGCGCGTGCCTCGTCGAGTTCGGGCGGGTCGTCGTCGAGCAGCCGGCGCGCCGCCTGTGCGTTGGCACTCACCGCGGCCAGCGGCTGGTTGAGTTCATGCGCGATGCCGGCGGCCATCTCGCCCAGCGCCGACAGGCGCGCGGTCTGCGCCAGGCGCAACCGGGCTTCGGCCAGCGCGCGGGCACGCCGCTGGCGCTGCCAGGCGGCAGCGGCGGTCGCGAGCGCGGCGATGGCCAACGTCCACGCGGCGAGCGAAGCCCAGGGCCATTGCGCCGGCCCGGTGGCGCGGCGCAGCTGCAGCTCGAAGGGCTGGCCGGGCGCGGCCAGCGTGTCGGCGAAGCGGAAGCCCGCGGTCAGCCCGGCGGGTTCGGCCTCGGGCGCCGGGCCTGGCTGCAGCACCAGCACCGACGAGCCCAGCACCAGCTGCACCGCCACCGGGCCGCCACGCGCCACCGGCCATTCGTCCCAGGGCACGAAGCGCGCGGTGTCGATGACGAGCGCGAAGCTCACCGGCGCACCGGCCAGCACCAGCGTGTAGCGGCCGGCGGCGGCATCGACGCCGGCGATCTCGGCCTGCTTCGATGTGCGCGAGCGCGCCTCGGCGGCATCGAGCGCCGCATCGCCCCAGGTGGCCGCGCCTTCGCGCCGCATCACGCGCAGCAGCTGCGGCATCAGCGCGGGCAGGCGCTGTTCCGGCGCGCCGGCGGGTTCGGCGGCCGGCGCCAGCAGCACCAGCGTCGCCAGGATCGCCTCGTGCTGCGCCGCGCGCTGGCTCAGCTGCCGGTGCGCGACGCGCGCCTCGGCCTCGAAGGCGGCGCGGCGCTGCGCGATGTCCCAGCGCAGCAGCGCCAGGTCGCCGCCGAGCGCCAGCGCCGCGGCGCCCAGGGCCCAGGCCGCGGCGGCCCTCATCGTCAGGGCTGCAGCAGCGCCTTCACCGCCGCTTCGAGCTGCTCGTCGCGTCCGGCCTCGAGCTGCAGCGGGTCGGCCGGCACGGTGATGTCCGGGTCCACGCGCTCGGTCTCCATCAGCCGGCCCTGGGCGTCGCGGAAGCCGATCTCCGGGATGCCGAAGACCATCGCCGGGTCCTGCAGCTGCTCCCACCACACGGCCGTGCCGGTGCCGGCCACCGGCATGCCGACGAGCTTGCCGAGCTGGCGGTGCTTGTACAGCCAGGGGAACAGGTGCGCGTCGGAGTAGTTGCTCTCGCTGATCAGCACCGCCGAGGGCTTGGTCCAGCGCCGCACCGGCTCCCAGCCGCGGGCCGGCCCGCGCGGCACGTACTCCAGGTAGCGCTGGCCCGACAGCAGCGACACCAGCTCGTCGTGCAGGTCGCCGCCGCCGTTGAAGCGCGTGTCCACCACCACCGCCTGCTTGGCGCTGTGGCGGCCCAGCAGCTCGGAGAAGACCTCGCGGTAGCTCGGCTCGTCCATGCCGCGCACATGCACGTAGCCGATGCGGCCGCCGGAGAGCTTGTCCACCGCCTCGCGCTCGCGCTTGATCCAGCGCCGGTACAGCAGCTCGGCCTGCTCGGACTGCGCGATGGGCTTGACCACCTCCTCGAAGCGCTTGCCGCTCGCCGGGTCGAGGATGGCGATGCCGATGCGCTTGCCAGCCTTGTGGTTCAGCGGCGAGTCGAACTCGGCGCCCGGCGCGATGGCCACGCCGTCGATCTTCTCGATCACCATGCCCGGCTTCAGCGCCGACTTCGCCAGCGCCAGCGGCCCGCCCTCGATCACCTCGGCCAGCTTCAGGCCGGCACCGGCATGGCTGTCGTCGAAGAAGGCGCCCAGCGCGGCGGTGCTGTCGCCGCCCGGCACGCGCGGGCGGTAGCTGGCGCCGGTGTGCGAGACGTTCAGCTCGCCCAGCAGCTCCGAGAGCATCTCGGCGAAGTCGAAGCCGTTGCCGATCTGCGGCAGGAAGCGCTCGTAGCTGCGCTTGTAGCCGTCCCAGTCGACGCCGTTCATGTCCTTGGCGTAGAGCTTGTCGCGCATCTGACGCCAGGCATGCTCGAAGAAGTAGGCGCGCTCGCCGGCGCGGTCCAGCTGCTGCTCGGCGGCGAACTTCACCGGCTCGAGCTTGATGTCGCCCTCGCCGCCCTTAGGTAGCTTGAACTTCTGGATGCCCCCGTCCACGAGCAGGAACACCGTCTCGCCCTTGGCGTCGAGCAGCAGGTCGGCCGGGTCGGGGTCGAAGCGCTCGGGCTTGGCCGCCGGGAAGGCCGCTGCGCGGCGCAGTTCACCGGCGCGCATGCGGTTGACCCACAGCTCGTAGGCGTCGGCGCCCTGCAGCAGGAAGTAGGCCGTCTCGCCGTCGGGCGCCAGCAGCATCGCGCGCAGGTTGCCCGAGTTGGGCGTGAGGCGCGCGACGCGGTCCTCCACGCCGTCGAGTTCGAACTTCAGCGGCTCAGCCGGCGCGGGCTCGCCGGCCTTCGCCTCAGGCTTGGCGGGCTTCTTCGTGTCGGCCTTCTTCGGATCCGGCGCGCTCGCCGCCTTCTTCGCCTCCTCGGCGGCCTTCTTGTCGTCCTCGTCGCGCTTCATCTGCTGCGCGTACTCGGCCTTGTCCATGCGCGAGCGGTCGTAGGCCTCGCGCGTCAGGTACATCACGAAGGCGTCCTGCTGCGCATTGCTGCTGGTGCCGCGCAGGCCCATGCGGTCGGTGGCCCAGATCAGCGCCTGGCCGCCCTGCGCCCACAGCGGGTGCACGTCGTCGTAGCCGCTCTTGGTGAGGTTCACGAGCGGGCCCTTGCCGGCGGCGTCGATCAGGCCGACCTCGGTGCTCCAGCGCTCGCGATCCAGGTACTGCACCAGCAGCCAGCGGCTGTCGGGCGACCAGTCGAACCACTGGTCGCCGTCGAGGTAGGAATAGTTCCACTCGGCGCCGAGCACGGTGCGGGTCTGGCCGCTGGCCAGGTTCAGCACCTTCACGGTGACGCGGTCCTCGAGGTAGGCCACCTCCAGGCCGTCGGGCGAGTAGCGCGGCTGGAAGTTCTCGCGCCCGTTCTTCAGCAGCGTCTTGATCGTCACCTGCGCGCTGTTGAAGAAGTGCGGCACGGCCTTCCTGTCGGCCGGCAGGCTGGCTTCGTAGAGGTTCCACGAGCCCTCGCGCTCGCCGGCGAAGAGCAGCTTGCGGCCGTCGGGACTGAAGCTGACCGAGCGCTCCTGCTCCGGCGTGCTGGTGATGCGCCGCGTGTCGCCGAACTCCACGCTCGTGACGTACACGTCGCCGCGCAGCACGAAGGCCAGCTCCTGGCCGTCGGGGCTCACCGCCAGCTCGCTCGCGCCGCGCGTCTCGGTGCGGCTCTCGATGCGCGCGCTGCGCGTGTCGCCGGCCATCTTCACGCGCAGCTTCTGCGGCTCGCGCGCGCCGGGCGCCAGCGTGTACAGCTCGCCATCGAAGCCGAAGGACAAGGTGCCGTCGCCGGCGATCGACAGGAAGCGCACCGGGTGCTTCGCGAAGCGGGTCACCTGCTCGGCCGCCTCGGGCCGGGCCAGCGGCATCTTCCAGACGTTGAAGCTGCCGCTCTTCTCGCTCAGGTAGTAGACGGACTGCTCGTCGGGCGACCACACCGGGTTGCGGTCCTCGCCGCCATAGCTGGTGAGCTTGCGGTGCTGGCGCGTCTTCGCGTCCCACAGCCAGATGTCGCGCGCCACCGGCGAGACATGGTGCTTGCGCCAGTCGTTCTCGTAGCCCTTCCAGTCCTCGTAGACCAGGCGCGCGCCGGCCTTGTCGAAGCGGCCGGCCATCGCCGGCGAGCTGAACAGCTGCACCGGCCGCCGGCCCGGCTCGGTGGCCACCTTGTACAGCTCGGTCATCGGCCGCGCGGGGAAGGCCAGGCTGGAGCGGGCGTCCAGACGCTGGGCCGAGAACAGCACCTCCTTGCCGTCGGGCGTGAAGGCGATCGGCAGCTCGTTGGCCGAGTGCGTCGTCAGCCGGCGCGAGGGGCCGCCTTCGGCGGGCACGATGAAGATGTCCTGGTTGCCGTGCAGGTCGGACGCGTAGGCGATCTGCGAGCCATCGGGCGACCACACCGGCTGGACCGCGTAGGCGCCGTTGGCCACCAGCGGCCGCGCACTGCCGCCGGCGGTGGGCACCAGCCACAGGCCGCCCTGGTAGGCGAACGCGATCTGGCGGCCGTCGGGCGAGATCGCCGGGTAGCGCATCCACAGCGGGTCGGGCGGCGCAGCGGGCTGGGCGCGGGCGGCACCGCCGAGCAGCGCGAGCGTCACGAAGCAAGCGCGGCCGGCCAGCGAAAAGGCCGCCCGGGCGGCCTTCGAAGCGTGTGGAAGGATCGTCGTGTTATGCATCCGGCAAGCATGCCCGATGCGGCGCCGGGCGGCGCCCCCCTTGCGACGAAACGCGCGCCGCGGCGGGCGAGCCGGCCGCTTCAGCCTCGCGCCGGCGTGGGCGCCGGTGCGGCCAGAGGCGGCTGCGGCGCGGGGCGCGGCAACGGCCGGCGCGCGAGCGGCACCAGCAGCGTCAGGCCGGCACCCAGCAGGCCCAGGCCGGCGAGGATGTGGAAGATGGAATCGAGCGCGAAGCCGCCGCCGACCAGCCAGCCGCCCAGCAGCGGCCCGCCCACGCCGCCCAGGCGCCCGAAGCCGGCGCACCAGGCCACGCCGGCGTTGCGCGTGTTGGTGCGGTAGTAGTTGGCCACGAAGCCGTAGATCAGCGTCTGCGTGCCGCTGGTGCCCAGGCCCACCACCGAGACCACCGCCAGCAGCGCACCCAGCGGCAGGCCCAGCGTGAGCAGCAGGATGGCCACCGCGCCGGTGGCGAAGCTGGCCGCCACCACGGGCCGCGGGCCGAAGCGGTCTGCAGCCCGCGCGGCGAGCACCGCGCCCAGCACCGCGCCGCCGTTGAGCACGAGCAGGAACGACAGCGAGCCCTTGGCGTTGAAGCCGGCGCGCAGCATCAGCTCCGGCAACCAGGTGTTGAGCGAATAGACCAGCAGCAGGCCGGTGGCGCTCATCAGCCCGAGCACGAGCGTCGGGAAACGGTAGTCGGGCCCCAGCAGGCCGGCGAACCCGGGCTTGCCGGCACTCTCCGCGGCGGGCCCGGCGGCAGCCGTTGCCGGCCCCGGCGGCACGATCTCGGCGCCGGTGCGGGCCGCCACGGCGCGAGCCTCGTCCATGCGGCCGCGCGAAGCCAGCCAGGCGGCCGATTCGGGCATCTTGAACCAGGCCAGCGGCAGCAGCGTGACCAGCGGCAGCGCGCCGATCCAGAACATGCCGCGCCAGCCGATCTGCTGCAGCAGCAGGATGGCCAGCAGCGCGGCCAGCAGGCTGCCAAGAGGCACGCCCGAGTAGGTGATGGCGTTGCACAGGTTCTTGCGCCCACGCGGTGCGTACTCCGACACCAGCGCGCCGGTGGTGGCGACCAGGGCGCCCACGCCCAGGCCGGTGAAGAAGCGCAGCGCGCCGAAGCTGGCGGTGCCGGTGGCCATGGCGGTGAGCGCCATGCCCACCGAGAACCAGGCGTAGCCGGCCAGCATCACCTTGCGGCGGCCGACCAGGTCGCCCACGCTGCCGGCGGCCAGCGCACCCACCAGCACGCCCATGAGCGCGTAGCTGCCCAGGGCGCCGGCCACTGCGGGCGAGACCGGACCGAGCTGGCTGGGGTCGCGCAGGAAGGTGGACACGACGGTGCCGTAGACCACGAGGTCGTAGCCGTCGAAGACCAGGCCCAGCGTGGCCAGGCCGACGATCCAGATCACCGTGCGCAGGCGGCGCGCCTCGTCGGTGGGCTCTTGTTGCTGGGACATGGGCTTGTCTCCTCGCGTCGCCGCTCGGGACGCGCTTGATGTGCGCATACTGATCGTCAGTACGCTGATGATTAGTGTAGTGATAACATGCATTCCATTGCATGCGGGTAAACCCTTGAGCCGGTGAAGAACACGAAGAGGAACGCGGCGCCGCGCACGCTCGATCTGGGCGCGCTGCCGGGCCACCACATCCGCCGCCTGCACCAGATCGCCGTGGCGCTCTTCCTGCAGGAAACCGAGGCGCACGGCGTGACGCCGGTGCAGTTCGCCGCGCTGCAGGCGGTGGCCAACGAGCCCGGCATCGACCAGCGCACGCTGGCCGGCCGCATCGGCTTCGACACCAGCACCATCGCCGGTGTCATCGACCGCCTGGAGACGCGCGGGCTGCTGAGGCGCCAGGTCTCGCCGGACGACCGGCGGGTGCGGCAGCTCGCGCTCACGCCCGAAGGCGAGGCGCTGCTGCACGCCGTTCAGCCCGGCATGCAGGCGGCGCAGGTGCGCATCCTGGCGCCGCTGCCCAGGGCCGAGCGCGCGGAGTTCATGCGCATGCTGCAGGTGCTGGTGGAAGCCAACAACGAACTGAGCCGCGCGCCGAGCGAGAACGCCTGAAGCGCCCGCGCCGCTTCAGATGGGCTTGAAGCGGCCCTTGAAGCTTTCCTTCAGCGGCTCGTGGCCCAGCGGCGGGAACTCCACCAGCGTCTCGGGCACCGCGGTCTCGGGGATGGCGTCGAGCAGGTGGCGGATCAGCGCCAGCCGGCCGCGGCGCTGGTCGTTGAAGTCCACCAGCGTCCAGGGCGCGCGCTTGGTGTGCGTGGCCTCCAGCATCGCGTGGCGGGCCTTCGTGTAGTCGGCGTAGTGGGTGCGCGACTCGAGGTCCACCGGGCTCAGCTTCCAGCGCTTCAGCGGGTCGGCGCGGCGCTCGGCGAAGCGCTCCTCCTGCTGCGCCTGGTCGACCGTGAGCCAGTACTTGAGCAGCAGGATGCCGTCGTCGGCCAGCATCCTCTCGAACACCGGCGCCTGCTCCAGGAAGGCCTGCACCTGCGCCTCGGTCGCCCAGCCCATCACGCGCTCGACGCCGGCGCGGTTGTACCAGCTGCGGTCGAAGAGCACGATCTCGCCGGCCGCCGGCAGGTGCGGCACATAACGCTGGAAGTACCACTGCGTGCGCTCGCGCTCGGTGGGCTTGGGCAGCGCGACGACGCGGCACTGGCGCGGGTTCAGCGTGCCGGCGATGGCGGCGATGACGCCGCCCTTGCCCGCCGTGTCGCGCCCCTCCACCACCACGACGATGCGCCGGCCCGTGTGCTGCAGCCAGCGCGCCACGTCGTTGAGTTCCAGCTCCAGCGCGGCGAGCCGGTCGAGGTACTCGCTCTTGCCGAGCTTGCCCGGCCCGGACTTGCCGCCGCCCTTGTCCTTCTTCGCCATCGCCGGGCCCTCGCCGTTCAGTGCTTGCCGAGCAGCGCCGCCAGCCGGTCCTCGCTGCCGTCGATGCGCTCCAGCTTCGGGTAGCGCAGGCCGCCGCGCCAGTCCAGCTTCAGCGTGCGGAAGTTGTCGCCTTCGCGCAGCAGCAGCTCGATCGGTGCCTTGCCGTCCTTGTTCGCCGTCACCGCCTGCTTGAGCAGCTCGGGCTTGTAGGCGCGGTTGTTCACCGCCACCAGCGTGGCACTCGGCGCCATGCCGGCCTTGAAGGCCGGGCCGCCCCAGACCACGTTGCTGATGCGCGAATCGGCACCCGGGAACATGAACGAGCCGCCGCGCGGCGAGCCGACGGTGAAGCCCAGCGAGTGGCTGAGATCGGCGTAGCGCTCCTCGCCTTCGTCGGCGCGGGCGGTGTCGCTGGGCGTCTCGCTGTAGACGAGCTTCCAGCCCGAGCGCGCCAGGCCGTCCAGCGGTGCGCCGGGGCCGTGGCTGTCCAGGCGCTGGCGAAGGAATGCCGCCCAGTCGTGCGCGACCACGCCGTTGAACGTGGCGACGATGTCCTCGAAGCGGTAGGTCAGCGGGCCGATGTCGCCATCGCCCACGCCGAAGAAGGCGCGCGAGAAGTCGTCGATCGACTTCTTCCCGCCGGTCTTCTCGCGGATCAGCGAGTCGGCGTCGAGCCAGACCAGCAGCATCTCGCCGTAGTAGTCGCCGCCGGTGCGCTGCCAGCCGGCCCAGTCCTTGGAGCCGCGGCCACGGCTGGTGATGATCGCGTCGTTCGTCGTGTCCTGCAGGTTGCGCCAGGCGCGGCCGGGCTGCTGGTCGAAGCTGGCGGCGTTGCGCGCGAGCTGGTCGCGCGCCTGCGCCGGCGTCGTCAGGCCGCTGCGCGCGGCCAGCACCCAGCCCCAGAACTGCGTCTGCCCTTCGTACAGCCACAGCAGGCTGTTGCGCATCGGGACGTTGAAGTCCGGCGTCGAGAGATCCGCCGGGCGGCGGAACTTGCCGTTCCACGAGTGCGTGTACTCGTGCGGCAGCAGCTCGCGCGCGCCGACGCGCTTGTCCCAGTTCTCCCAGTAGTTCGGGCGCACGCCGTTCTCGCTGCTCTGGTGGTGCTCCAGGCCAATGCCGCCGAGTTCCTCGGACAGCGCGAGCAGGAAGTCGTAGTGCTCGAAGTGGCGCGAGGCGAAGGCCTTGTCGGCCTGGCGCACGAGTTCGCGGTGGGCCTCGATCTGCGCCTCGCTCGGGTTGAGCTTGTCGGCGCTGTCGGCCACCAGGTTCAGCACGACGGGGCGCTTCGCGCCGGCGGGCTCCAGCTCGATGCGCCGGAAGTGCCGGCCGGCGAACACCGGCGAGTCGACCAGCATCTCCAGCGTCACGGGCTGGTACTGGATCGTGCTGCCGTCGGTGCGCGCGGGCCGCAGCGCGGTGCCCGCCTGCCAGCCCGCCGGCAGCACCAGCGTGGGCTTGACGCGGATGTTGCGGGCCATGGTGCCGGCCGGGTACAGCACGACGCTGTTCCACTGCACATTGAGCATCTGCGGCGTGACGACCACGCGCCCGCTCATGCCGTTGATCGGGCCCAGGTGCTCGAACTCCAGGTTCAGCGCGCTCGTGCCGGCCGGCACGTCCAGCATGAAGGCGTGCGTGTCCAGCGGGTCGCGCTGCCACTCCAGCGTGCGGCCGCCGGCGCGCACCATCAGGCCCGCGAGCAGGTTCACGTCGCCGCTGGGCGAATGGGTGCCCGGCAGCCAGCGCGGGAAGTACAGCTTCAGCGGGCCGGGCTTGACCGGCAGCGTCTGCTGCACGCGCAGGACCTTGTGGTCGAGGTCGGTGGCGTCGACGCGCAGCGCGATCTCGCCGGGGTAGGGGTCGGTGCCGGGCGGCAGCGGCTGTGCGCGGGTGGGCGCAACGGCCAGCGCCGCCAGCAGCGGCAGCAGGATGGCTGCGCCGCTGCGGACGATGGGCTTGGGCATGGGTGGGCCGGGCTGAGAAGTTACGACGGGCTGCGACGATAAGCGAAGCACCAAGGCTTGACCTGCCTCACATTCCCGAAGCCCCAGGCACGGCATGCTGCGCGCCCTCGGCTCACGGTGGCGAAGCACCGCGGACATCGTCATGACCACGGAACTCGTCGCGTGCAAGCTGGAAGACCATGTCGGCACGCTGATGCTGCAGCACGACGCGCGGCGCAATGCGCTGTCGGCCGCGCTGGTGCGCGAGCTGGTGGACGCGCTGGCGGGGCTGCGCGAGGCCCGGGCGCGGGTGGTGATCCTGCGTGCGCGGCCGGGCGCCAAGGTCTTCTCCGCCGGGCACGACGTGGCCGAGCTGCCGCTGGACGGCCGCGACCCGCTGGGCTGGGACGACCCGCTGCGCCACCTGGTGCGCGAGATCGAGAACTTCCCCGCGCCGGTGATCGCGATGGTCGAAGGCGGCGTCTGGGGCGGCGCCTGCGAGACGGTGCTGGCCTGCGACCTCGTCGTCGCCGCGCCCGGCGCGAGCTTCGCGGCCACGCCGGCGCGGCTCGGCGTACCCTACAACGTGAGTGGCATGCTCACCTTCCTGAACGCCGCCGGCGGGCGCATCGTGCGCGAGATGGTGTTCACCGCCAAGCCGGTGAGCGCCGAGCGCGCCGAGCGCGTGGGCCTCATCAACCACCTGGTGCCGGCCGACGAGCTGGAAGCCTTCACGATGGACCTGGCGCGCGGCATCGCCGCCAACGCGCCGCTGAGCGTGGCGGTGATGAAGGAGCAGCTGCGCATCCTGGCCGGCGCACACCCGATGACGCCGCAGGGCTTCGAGCGCGTGCAGGGCTTGCGCCGGCTGGTCTACGACAGCCGCGACTACCGCGAAGGCGTGCAGGCCTTCCTCGAGAAGAGGCCGCCCGAATTCCGCGGCGACTGACTCGCCGATTGACGCAGCACAGGCTCCGCGCAACACCGCGTGCCGCACAGCGAGCGCGTTTGTTCGGCGTCAAATGGCGCGGCCCGCGCCGGCGTACGCTGCAAGCCGACTGTTGCGGGGACAAAGGCCATGTTCAATGAACGGGTGCGGCGCGTGATGGCGCTCGAGAAGCTGGTGACAGCGCCGCTCCAGACCACCGTGCGGGAGGCGGCGCGCCTCATGTCGGAAGCCGGCGGCGGCGCCGTGCTCGTGACCGATGGCGGACGCCTCGTGGGCATCTTCACCTCGCGGGACGCGGCCTTGCGCGTCACCGCCGCGCGGCGCGACGCCGACGCCACGACGCTGGCCGACGTGATGACCGGCTCGCCGATCACCGTCGAGCCGGACCGCCCCTTCGGCTACGCGCTGCAGCTGATGCAGCAGCACCACGTGCGGCACCTGCCGGTGGTGGAAGGCGGCAGGCCGGTGGGCGTGGTGACGGCGCGCAACGCGATGGACCCGGAGATGGAAGACTTCAGCTGCGAGGCGGTACGGCGCGAGGGCTTCTCCACGCCGGAGCGCTCGGCGAACTAGACTTGCCGGCATGACGATGGCGCGTGGGTTCAAGCGACGGCTGTGCGGCCTGCTGGCCGGCGTGCTGCTGCTTGCGCAGTGGCTCACCGCCGCCTACGCCTGCCCGCAGCTGCAGCCCCAGCCGGTTCCCGAGACCGTGGCGCCCTGCCACCAGGGCGACCACGCCGCCGCCGACCCGGCCAACCCCGCGCTGTGCAAGGCCCATTGCGAGGCCGACCGCCAGGCGCCTTCGCAGGCGCCGGCGCCCGATCTCGCGCCGGCCAGCGCCGGCTGGTTCATCGTCCAGCTCACACCCTTGCCGCTGCTGCCGCTGGCCGAGCCGCCGGTGGCCATGCAGCAGGCCCGCGCCGGCGCGCCGCCGGGCTGGCCACCCCTGCACATCCTGCTGCAGGTCCTGCGCGACTAGCGCCTCCGTCCAAGACGCCGCCCCGGCGCCGCGCCCGTTCGCGCGCACGCCGGCCCGCACCGCGCCTTCGCTGGAGACGCATTCGTGAACCGAAGCCTTCGCCACCTCGCGTGGCTGCCCACCCTGACGCTCGCCTGCGCGGCCGCGCAGGCGGCCCTGAGTTATGACGACGCCCGCAACCTGGCCGTGGACCGCGCGCCGCTGCTGGCCGCGCGCCGCGCCGCGGTGGAGAGCGCCGAGCAGCAGCGCATCAACGCCGCCGAGCTGCCCGACCCGAAGCTGATCGCCGGCGTCGACAACCTGCCGGTCAGCGGCATGGGCCGCTGGACCATCTCCGGCGACCCGATGACGCAGCGCAGCGTCGGCTGGATGCAGGACATGCCCAACGCCGCCAAGCGCGCCGCACGCGCCGACGCCGCCGGCGCGAAGGCCGAGCGCGAGCGCCGCATGCTCGACGCCGACCGGCTGATGGTGCGCCGCGAAGTGGCGATGGCCTGGCTGATGCGCCACTACGCCGAGCGCCGCATCGCCGCCTTCGGCGCGCTGATCGACGAGAACCGGCTGCTGGTGCAGACGCTGCCGGCACGCATCGCCAGCGGCAAGGCCATGCCGACCGATCTGACGATGGCGCGCCAGGATGCGCTGATGCTGGCCGACCGCCGCGACGAACTCGAACGCGAGCGCGCGCAGGCGCAGGCCACGCTTTCGCGCTGGCTGGGCGACGCCGCCGCGCAGCCGCTGGCCGGCGAGCCGCCGGCGCTCGACGTCGACCCGCCCGCGCTGCGCGCCGCCATTGAACGCCAGCCTGAGCTGATGGCCTACGAGCCGATGCGCCGCATGGCGCAGGCCGACCTGAACGAAGCGAAGGCGATGCGCCAGGGCGACTGGGGTTGGCAGGTGATGTATTCGCGCCGCAACCCGGCCTACGGCGACATGGTGTCGTTCCAGCTCACGTTCGAGCTGCCGCTGTTTGCCGCCAAGCGGCAGGACCCGCAGATCGCCGCCAAGGCGCGCGAGATGGAGCGCGTGGCCGCCGAGCGCGAGGACATGATGGCCCGCCGCCGCGAGGAGATCGACCAGCAGCTGGCCGACCTGGCCGAGAACGCCGCCAAGCTCGCGCGGCTGCGCAGCGAAGCCGCACCGCTGGCCACGCAGCGCGTGACGCTGGCGCTGGCCGCGTACGAAGCCGGCCGCGGCGACCTGGCCGCGGTGCTGGCCGCTCGGCGCGAGCGCGCCGAGCTGGCGCTGCGTGAACTCGAACTCGCCGCGCGCGCCCACGTGACGCGCGCCCGGCTTTCCGAACTGATCGAGCAGGAGACGCGCTGATGGACGCCCCGAACACCTCGCTGCGGCCCAGCACGCTGGCCGCCTTCGCCGTGGTGGCACTGGCCGCCGCGGGCCTGGGCTACGGCATCGCCACCTGGCGCGCCGCGCCGCATGACGGCGCGGCCTCGACGGCAGCACCGATGGCCGCGGCTTCTGCCCCCGAAGCTGCGCGCAAGGTGCTGTACTGGTACGACCCGATGAAGCCCGACGCGAAGTTCGACAAGCCGGGCAAGTCACCGTTCATGGACATGGAGCTCGTGCCGCGCTACGCCGACGAAGGCGTGGCCGGCGGCGTGAGCGTGGACCCGCGCATCACGCAGAGCCTGGGCGTGCGCACCGCGGCGGTGGTGCGTGAATCACTCGGTGCGCGCTTCGAGGCGGCCGGCACGATCGGCTTCAACGAGCGAGACGTGGCGATCGTGCAGACGCGCACCGCCGGCTTCGTCGAACGCGTGCTGCCGCGTGCGCCGGGCGACGTGGTGGCCGCCGGCGCGCCGCTGGCCGAGCTGCTGGTGCCCGACTGGGCCGGCGCGCAGCAGGAATACCTCGCGCTGCGCTCGGCCGGCGATGCGTCGCTGGCTGCCGCCGCGCGCCAGCGCCTGCTGCTGCTGGGCATGCCGGAGGCGCTGGTCAAGCAGGTCGAGACCAGCGGCCAGCCGCAGGCGCGCCTGGCGATCCCGAGCCCCATCACCGGCGTGGTGCAGGAGATGATGGTGCGCGAAGGCATGTCGCTCGCGCCGGGCATGACGCTGGCGCGCATCAACGGCCTGGGCACGGTGTGGCTCGAGGTCGCGGTGCCCGAGGTGCAGGCCGCGCTGGTGGCGCCGGGCCGCGTGGTGGCCGCCGAGCTGCTGGCCTTCCCGGGCGAGCGCTTCGAAGGCCGCATCGCCGCGGTGCTGCCGGAGGCCAACAAGGAGACACGCACTTTGCGTGTTCGCATCGAGCTGCCGAACCGCGGCGGCCGGCTGAAGGCCGGCCTGGTGGCGCGCGCGACCATCGCCGCGCCGGCCGCCAGCGCGCTCGTCGTGCCCTCGGAGGCGGTCATCCGCACCGGCCAGCGCAACCTGGTCTACGTGGCCGGCGACACGCCGGGCCGCTACACCGCCACCGAGGTGCAGCTGGGCCGCGAGGACGGCGGCCGCATCGTCGTCACGAAGGGGCTGCAGGAAGGCCAGCAGGTCGTCGTCTCCGGGCAGTTCCTGATCGACAGCGAAGCCAGCGTCAGTGGCGCGCTGGGCCGTGCCGGCGGCGCGTCGGCCGCGCCCGTCGTGCACGAGACGATGGGCACCGTCGAAGGCATCGACGGCGCCGAGATCATGCTGCAGCACGAGCCCGTGCCGGCGCTGAAGTGGCCGGCGATGAGCATGCCCTTCACGCTGAAGACGCCGGCGCTGGCCGCCGGGCTGAAGGCCGGCGACCGCGTGCGCTTCGGCTTCAGCGAGGCCGCGGGCGGGCCCGTGGTGGAGCGCATCGAGAAGGTGGCCGCGACGGCCGCTGCGTCCGGAGCCTCCGGAGCATCGCGATGATCGCCGCGCTGATCCGCTGGTCCGTGCGCAACCGCTTCCTGGTGGTGCTGGCCACCGTGTTCCTGGGCGCCTGGGGCAGCTATTCGCTGCGCCACACGCCGATCGACGCGCTGCCCGACCTCTCCGACGTGCAGGTGATCATCCGCACCAGCTACCCGGGACAGGCGCCGCAGATCGTCGAGAACCAGGTCACCTACCCGCTGGCGACCACGATGCTCTCGGTGCCCGGCGCGAAGACGGTGCGCGGCTATTCCTTCTTCGGCGACAGCTTCGTCTACGTGCTGTTCGACGATGGCGTCGATCTGTACTGGGCGCGCTCGCGCGTGCTCGAGTACCTGAACCAGGTGCAGGGCCGGCTGCCCGCGGCGGCCAAGACCGCGCTCGGGCCCGACGCCACCGGCGTGGGCTGGATCTACCAGTACGCGCTGGTGGACCGCAGCGGCCGCCACGACCTCGCGCAGCTGCGCGCGCTGCAGGACTGGTTCCTGCGCTACGAGCTCAAGAGCCTGCCCGACGTGGCCGAGGTGGCGAGCGTCGGCGGCATGGTCAAGCAGTACCAGGTGCTGCCCGACCCGGCCAGGCTCGCCGCCTACGGCATCACCATCGACCAGCTGCGCATGGCGCTGATGGCGGGCAACCAGGAGACCGGCGGCTCGGTGCTCGAACTCGCCGAGGCCGAGGTGATGGTGCGCGCGAGCGGCTATCTCAAGACCGCCGACGACTTCCGCGCCATCCCGCTGCGCGCGAAGGACGGCGTGGCGGTGAAGCTGGGCGACGTGGCCACCGTGCAGCTGGGCCCCGAGATGCGGCGCGGCATTGCCGATCTCGACGGCGAAGGCGAGGTGGCGGGCGGCATCGTGCTGCTGCGTTCGGGCAAGAACGCACAGGCGGTGATCGCGGCGGTCAAGCAGCGGCTCTCGGAACTCAAGCGCAGCCTGCCGGCGGGCGTGGAGATCGTGCCCACCTATGACCGCAGCGGCCTCATCGAGCGCGCGATCCAGAACCTCAGCCACAAGCTGGTGGAGGAGTTCATCGTCGTCGCCGTGGTCTGCGCGGTGTTCCTGTGGCACCTGCGCAGCTCGCTGGTGGCCATCATCGCGCTGCCGCTGGGCGTGCTGGCGGCCTTCGCCATCATGCGCCAGCAGGGCATCAACGCGAACATCATGTCGCTGGGCGGCATCGCCATCGCCATCGGCGCGATGGTCGACGCGGCGGTGGTGATGATCGAGAACGCGCACCGCAAGCTGGAGGACTGGCAGCAGGCGCACCCGGGCGAGAAGCTGCCGAACGAGGAGCGCTGGGCGCTGATGACGAAGGCATCCGAGGAGGTCGGCCCCGCGCTCTTCTTCAGCCTGCTGATCATCACGCTGAGCTTCCTGCCGGTGTTCACGCTGGAGGCGCAGGAGGGCCGCCTCTTCGGCCCGCTGGCCTTCACGAAGACCTACGCGATGGCTGCGGCAGCAGGCCTGTCGGTGACGCTGGTGCCGGTGCTGATGGGCTGGTGGATCCGCGGGCGCATCCCCGACGAGCAGCGCAATCCGATCAACCGCGTGCTGATAGCCGCCTATCGGCCGCTGCTGGATGCGGTGCTGCGGCATCCCGTCGCGACGCTGGTGCTGGCCGTGGCGGCCGCTGCGACCACCGTCTACCCGCTATCGCGCCTCGGCGGCGAGTTCCTGCCGCCGCTGGACGAAGGCGACCTGCTCTACATGCCCACCGCGCTGCCCGGCCTGTCGGCCGCGAAGGCCGGCGAGCTGCTGCAGCAGACCGACCGCATGATCCGCACCGTGCCCGAGGTCGCGCGCGTGTTCGGCAAGGCCGGCCGCGCCGAGACCGCAACCGATCCGGCGCCGATGGAGATGTTCGAGACCACGATCCAGCTCAAGCCCCGCGAGCAGTGGCGGCCGGGCCTGACGCCGGAGAAGCTGGTCGAGGAGCTGGACGCCAAAGTGCGTGTACCGGGCCTGGCCAACATCTGGATCCCGCCGATCCGCAACCGCATCGACATGCTGGCCACCGGTATCAAGAGCCCGATCGGCGTGAAGGTCTCGGGCACCGACCTGAAGGCGATCGACCGCATCGCGTCGGACGTGGAGCGCGTCGCGCGCACGGTGAACGGCGTCAGCTCGGCGCTGGCCGAGCGGCTGACCGGCGGGCGCTACCTCGACGTGCAGATCGACCGCGCCGCCGCCGCGCGCTACGGCCTGAACATCGCCGACGTGCAGGCCGTGGTGGCCAGCGCCGTGGGCGGCGAGATGGCCGGCGAGACGGTGGAAGGCCTGGCGCGTTTCCCGATCAGCCTGCGCTACCCGCGCGAGCTGCGCGACACGCCGCAGAAGCTGCGCGACCTGCCCTTCGTCGCGCCGATGGGCCAGCAGCTGACGCTGGGCACCGTGGCGCGCATCGAGCTGAGCGAAGGCCCGCCGATGCTCAAGAGCGAGAACGCGCGGCTGTCCAGCTGGGTCTACGTGGACGTGCGCGGGCGCGACCTCGCCGCCGTCGCGCACGATCTGCAGAAGGCCGTGGCGCAGCAGGTGCAGCTGGAGCCGGGCGTCAGCGTCGCGTACTCCGGGCAGTTCGAGTTCATGGAGCGCGCCAACGCACGGCTGCAGGCCGTGGTGCCGGCCACGCTGCTGATCATCTTCGTGCTGCTGGTGCTGACCTTCGGCCGCTGGGACGAGGCACTGCTGATCATGGCCACGCTGCCCTTCGCACTGGTGGGCGGCGTGTGGTTCCTGTGGATGATGGGCCACCACCTCTCGGTGGCCGCCGGCGTGGGCTTCATCGCGCTGGCCGGGGTGAGCGCGGAGTTCGGCGTGGTGATGCTGATCTACCTGAAACACGCGCTGCGCGACCGGCTGGCCGCCGGGGCGCCGTCGAACACCGAGACGGTGGACGCGGCGATCCGCGAAGGCGCGGTGCTGCGCGTGCGGCCCAAGGCGATGACGGTGGCGGTGATCCTGGCCGGCCTGGTGCCCATCGTCTGGGGCAGCGGCACCGGCTCGGAGGTGATGAGCCGCATCGCCGCACCGATGCTGGGCGGCATGGTCTCGGCACCGCTGCTGAGCCTGTTCGTGGTGCCGGCCGCCTACGCACTGCTGCGCCGGCGCCACCTGCCCGGCAAAATGTTGGCCTAGCTCAAGGAAACGCGCCGGAGCGCTTCCTAGACTGCGCCGGCAAGGCCCATGCCGGCTGCCGCTCGCAAACGGCAGCTGCACTTCCATGTACAAGCGCATCCTCGTCCCGGTCGACGCCAGCGAACTCTCAGAGCGCGCGATGAGCGCCAGCATCGATCTGGCCAAGCAGCTCGGCGCGTCCATCACCGGCTTCGTCGCCGAGCCGATGCGGCCGATGGTGGTGTCCTCGCTGCCGCGCGCCGACTGGGCCAGCGAAGCCCGCACGCACGACGCGATGACCGCCGCGCACGCGAACCAGATCCTGCAGCGCTTCGCGGCGCTGGCCGCCGAGGCGGGCGTGGAGTTCACCGGCTTCCACGACCAGGTGCCGCGCATCGACGAGGCCATCATCCGCGTCGCCGAGGAGCGCGGCTGCGACATGATCGTCATGGTCACGCACGGCCGCGGGCCCTTCGGCGAATTCCTCTTCGGCTCGCACACCAAGGCAGTGCTCGCGGGCTCCAGGCTGCCCCTGCTCGTCCTGCACTGAAGGCTGGCTTGCGCTGGATCAAGCGAGCGCTTGAGCGCTCGCCCAAACTTGGATTCAATGCCAACAACCTAGGAAGGAATTTCCATGTCCAAACGCACCGGCTGGTACATCGTCCCGACCGACACCTGGTACATCGAGCGCACGGTCTGGCTCATTGCCGGCATCGTGATCCTGGCGGCCACGCTGATGGCCTGGAAGGTGGATCCGGCCTGGGTCGCGGGCGTGGTGGTCACCGCGGCGGTGTCGATCACGGTCGGCCTGACCGGCTTCTGCCCGGTGGGCAACGTGCTGGCCAAGCTGGGCTTCAGGCCCAAGCTCGCCAAGCCGGGCTGGAAGCCGGGTGACCTGTACTTCATGCAGACCGACAGCTGGTACCTCGAGCGCCGCATCTACATCGCGGTGGGTATCAACCTGACGATCGCCTCCACGCTGTCGATGCTGCACAGCCCGGGCTGGCTGCTGTTCACCGGCTTCGTCGGCGGCGCGATGGTCTGGTTCGCCGCCACCGGCTTCTGCATCATGGCCAACGGCCTGTATCGCATGGGCGCCGAGCCGCGCCTGGCGCCCGAAGGCGCGCGGCAGCCTACGAGCGGCACGCCCGCGGGAGCACGCACATGAACACCCCGGCGCTGCTCGCGGTGCTCAAGCGGCACCCGTTCGTGGCCGAGTTCAGGCCCGAGCACGTGCAGCGCCTGGCAGACCTGGCGCAGCAGGTGCATTTCGACGAAGGGCAGGTGATCTTCAAGGAAGGCGACGACTACTCGGTCTTCTACCTGCTCGGCGAAGGCATGGTGGCGCTGGAGATCGAGGCCCCCGGCCAGGTGCTGCGCGTGCAGACGCTGTACGCCGGCGACGAGCTGGACTGGTCGGCCGTGCTGCCGCATGCCGGCAAGCACTTCCAGGCCCGGGCGCTGCGGCCCACCACGGCGCTGGCCTTCGAGGGCGAGCAGCTGCTGGCCGCCTTCAAGGCCGACGCCGAGTTCGGCCTGGCCTTCATGCTGCGCCTGATGGGCGTGGTTTCCGAGCGGCTGCGCGCCACGCGCGTGCAGCTGCTGGACATGTATTCGCCCGAGGCGAAGCGCGCCGGCACCTGAGGCGCCGGCAGGCGCGCCGGCGGCAGGGCGGCCGGCGCGCATATGCTTTCCTGATGTCCACGCGGTGAGCATGCCGCAGCATGAGCCCTGCCTCGCCTTCGCCTCCTGCCACCCCATCGCCGCCGCCGCGCCGCGTCGCCTGGCTGCCGGCCCTGCTCGCCTGGGGCCTGGGCGGCGCCGCGATGGCCGCGCTGGACGGCCACGTGGGCCTGGCGCACCAGGCGCTGCTGCTGGTGTTGGCCTCGGCGCTGGCCAGCCTGTGGCTGCCGGTGTGGGCCTCGCTCGCGGCCAACGCGGCCGCGGTGCTGGCGTTCAACTGGGCGCTGGTGCCGCCGCGCTACAGCCTGCGGGTCGATTCGCCGCAGGACGCGCTGCTGCTGGCCGAGCTGCTGGCCGCCGGCGCCATCGTCTGCGCGCTCGTGGCCGGCCAGCGCCGGCTCGCGCTGCAGGCGCGCCTGCACGCCGGCCGCGAGCGGCGCCTGCGCGCCTGGGGTGACGCACTGCGCGACGCCAGCGACCCCGCCGCCCATGCCAGCGCGCTGCAGCAGGCGCTGCAGGAGGCCACCGGCGCGCCCGCCGTGCTGCACCTGTGGCCCGAGGCGCCGCCCTTCGACGAGGCCGGCCGCCTGGCCGTGGGCGAGGCCGGCGCCGACGCCAGTGCGGGCCTGGCCCTGTGCGCGCGCGAGAACCGCGCCCTGGGCGCGGGCAGTGGCCGCCACGAGGAGCAGCCCGACGTCTACCTGCCCTTCCGCGGGCCCGGCGGGCCTGGCGGCGCGCGTGGCGCCGCGGTGCTGCTCGGCCTGGGCGCCGGCGGCCGCGCCGACGCCGAGGTGCTGGCGCACGCGCAGGCGCTGTGCGACCAGATGGGCGGCGCGCTGCAGCGCTGGCGCGCGGCGCGCGACGGGCAGCGCTCGCGCGAGGCCGCGCACGAGCAGGGTGTGCGCAACACGCTGCTGGCCGCCATCTCCCACGACTACCGCACGCCGCTGGCGGCGATCATGGGCGCGGCCTCCTCGCTGCAGCAGCAGGCCGAGCGACTGGACGTGGCGCAGCGGCGGCGCCTGGCCGGCAGCATCGTCGACGAGGTCGAGCGCCTGGGCCGGATGACCGACAACACGCTGCAGCTCGCGCGCCTGGGCGCGCCGGGCGTGGCGCTGCGCTGCGACTGGGAATCGGCCGAGGAGATCGCCGGCGCCGTGCTGCGGCGCGCGCGCCGGCAGCCCGGCGGCGACCGCGTGCGCGTGCGTCTGGAGCCGGAGCTGCCGCTCCTGTGGTGCGACGCGATGCTGGTCTCGCAGCTGCTGGACAACCTCGTGCACAACGCGCTGAAGTACAGCCCGCCGGATGCGCCGGTGGAGCTGCTGGTGCGGCGCATCGGGCCGCAGCTGATGCTGGCCGTGCGCGACCGCGGCCCGGGCATCGAGCCGGCCTGGCGCGAACGCGTGTTCGAGGTCTTCCGCCGCGGCGAGCCGGCGGCCGACGCGGTGCCGGCGCAGCGCCCCGGCGCCGGCGTGGGCCTGGCGGTGTGCCGCGCCATCGCCCGCGCGCACGAGGGCGAGATCCGGCTGCGCCCGCGCGCCCACGGCGGCTGCGCCTTCGAGTTCCGCCTGCCGGTGCGCGAGCCGCCGCCGCTGCCGGCCGAGGAGGCGCCATGACGGTAGGCCGACGATGAGCCTTCGCGTGCTGCTGGTCGAGGACGACCGCGACCTGCGCGCCACGCTGCGCGAGGCGCTGCAGGTGGAGGGCTTCGAGGTGCGCGCCGCCGCCAGCCTGGCCGACGCGATGGCGCAGCTCGCACAGGCGCAGCGCGAGGGCCGGCCGGCCGACCTGGTGCTGCTGGACCTGGGCCTGCCCGACGGCGACGGCAGCGAGCTGCTGGCCGCGCTGCGCCGCGGCGGCGCCAACACGCCGCTGATCGTGATCTCGGCCCGCCAGGCCGAGCAGCACAAGATCGGCCTGCTCGACGCCGGGGCCGACGACTACCTCGTCAAGCCCTTCAGCGTGGGCGAGCTGCTGGCGCGCATGCGCGTGGCGCTGCGCCACCGCGGCACCGTGGCGCGCGCCGCCGTGACGCGCTGGCGCGACGGCGCGCTGGAGATCGAGCTTGCCGCGCACCGCGTGCGCCTGGGCGGCGAGCCGGTGCACCTGACGCCCACCGAGTTCAAGCTGCTGGCCCGGCTGGTGCGCCAGGCCGGCCAGGTGGTGACGCACCGCCAGCTGCTGGCCGACGTGTGGGGCCCGGACTGCACCGAGCAGACCCACTACCTGCGCCTGTACATGGGCCAGCTGCGCGCCAAGCTGGAGGTGGACGCCGCCGACCCGCAGCGCCTGCTCACCGAGCCCGGCGTGGGCTACCGCATCGTCGAAGGCAGCAGCGACACCCTGCCCTGAGCCGCGCGAAGGCGGCCGGCCGGCGCCTTAGAGGCTGAGAGTTTTTCGGGCGTGCCCGAGCAGCGCGCCAGGAGGCGTCTGATCTAGGCGCAAAGCACAGCCATGGCTCGAGCCATGGCGAGCATTTGCAACGACGAGCAGGCGACTGCTGGCGTGATGAGCGGGCATGTTCGAAAGACTCTCAGCCTCTCAGGGAAACCAGATCTGCCACAGCCCGAGCGCGACGTGGCCCCAGATCAGGATGTCCACGGCGATCAGCGTGAACACGCGCGAGACGTTCCAGAACGTGCGCGCCGTCTGCGCGTGCACGAAGCGGCCGGTGACGCCGTACAGGATGAAGAAGAAGACCGAGGGCACGAAGGTGCCCACGATCAGCACCGCCATGGTCCAGTAGAAGATCTTCATCCGGCCCATTATCGACCGTTGCCGCGACGCCACTTATGCGGCGCTGATGCCCCCACGCCGAAGCTCGCGCCTCCTTGTCCAGGAAGCACGAACCATGAGCACCGGCACCGTCCCGATCGAACCCCCCGGCGCGCAGGCGCCGCCCGAGCGCCGCGGCGCGCTCGCCGCGGCGACGCTGGGCGCCGTCGGCGTGGTCTACGGCGACATCGGCACCAGCCCGCTGTACACGGTCAAGGAGATCTTCGCGCCGGCCACCGGCGTGCCGCTGGATGCGCCTCACCTCGTGGGCGCCGTCTCCACCGTGCTGTGGGCGCTGATGCTGGTGGTGACGCTGAAGTACGTGCTGCTGATCCTGCGCGCCGACAACCACGGCGAAGGCGGCGGCCTGGCGCTCGCGGCGCTGGCGGCCGAGACAGCGGCAGCGCGGCCGCGGCTGAAGCGCGCGCTGCTGCTGGCCGGCGTGTTCGGCGCCACGCTGTTCTACGGCGACAGCGTCATCACGCCGGCGATCTCGGTGCTCGGCGCGATGGAAGGCCTGGAGGTGATGACGCCGCTGCTGAAGCCCTGGGTGGTGCCCGCCTCGCTGGCGGTGCTGGTGGCGCTGTTCGCGCTGCAGCGCCGCGGCACGGCCTTCGTCGGCCGCTTCTTCGGGCCGGTCATCGTGCTGTGGTTCCTGACGCTGGCGGCCATCGGCGCCTGGCACATCGTGCGCGAGCCGGCCATCCTCGCGACGCTGAACCCGCTCGAGGCGCTGCGTTTCGTCGCCGAGCGCGGCTGGCAGCTGCCGGCCACGGTGGGCGCGATCGTGCTGGCGCTCACCGGCGCCGAGGCGCTGTACGCCGACATGGGCCACTTCGGCCGCCGGCCGATCCAGATCGCCTGGGCCGGGCTCGTGCTGCCCGCGCTGGCGCTGAACTACATGGGCCAGGGCGCGCTGCTGATGCACACGCCGGCGGCCATCGAGAACCCCTTCTACCGCCTGTTCCCCGAAGCCGCGCTACTGCCGGCGCTGGTGCTGGCGACGCTGGCGGCCATCATCGCCTCGCAGGCGGTGATCTCCGGCGCCTACTCGATGACGCGCCAGGCCATCCAGCTCGGCTTCGTGCCGCGCATGGTGGTGCGCTTCACCTCCGCGCGCGAGGCCGGGCAGATCTACCTGCCGCGGGTCAACACGCTGCTGCTGGCCGGCGTGGCGGCGGCGGTGCTGGGCTTCGGCAGCGCCACCGCGCTGGCCGGCGCCTACGGCATCGCGGTGACGCTGACGATGTGGATCACCACGCTGCTGACCTGGTTCGTCGTGCGCGGGCGCTGGAAGCTGCCGCTGGTGCTGGCCCTGGGCGCGACCGGCTTCTTCCTCGCGCTGGACACGCTGCTGGTGCTGAGCTGCGCGGTGAAGCTGCTCGACGGCGGCTGGTTCCCGCTCGCGCTGGGCCTGGCGATCTTCGTGCTGATGAGCACCTGGTGGCGCGGCCGCGCGCTGCTGATCGAGCGGCTGCGCGAAGACGGGCTGGCACTGCAGGCCTTCGTCGACGGGCTGGACCCGGCCGAGCTGCGGCGCGTGCCGCGCACCGCCGTCTACCCGGTGGCCGACCCGGCGATGGTGCCGCAAGCGCTGCTGCACAACCTGAAGCATTACCAGGTGCTGCACGAGCGCAACGTGATCGTCACCGTGGTCTTCGAGCCCCGGCCCTGGGTGCCGATGGAGCGCCGCGTGCAGGTGCAGCCGCTGGGCCGCGGCTTCTGGCGCGTGAGCCTGCACTTCGGCTTCATGAACACGCCCGACGTGCCGGCCGCGCTCGCGCTGGCCGCTTCGCACGGTCTGCCGGTGCCCCTGTTCGAGTGCTCCTACTTCCTCAGCCGCGAGACCGTGGTGCCGACCCCCGGCCCCGGCCTGGCGGCCTGGCGGCGGCGCCTCTTCGCGGCGATGAGCCGCAACGCCGGCGGCGTGGCCGGCTACTTCCGACTGCCCGACAACGCGGTGGTCGAGCTCGGCACGCGGGTGCAGATGTAGGGGCGGTCTTCAGAAGTGGCCGAGCACCCAGCCCGGCACCACCGCCACCAGCGCCGTGGCCACCAGGCACATCACGCTGGCGCCCAACGCCAGGCGGTGCTGCGTGACGGTCTCGCCGGCCGGCGTGGTCTCCGGGCCCTCGCTCATGAACATCAGCTGGATCACGCGCAGGTAGAAGTAGATGCCCAGGTAGCTGCCGACCAGGCCCGCCACCGCCACGCCCACGTGGCCCGCCGCCAGCACGTTGCGGAAGACGAGGAACTTGGCGACGAAGCCCGGCAGAGGCGGGATGCCGGCCAGCGACAGCATCGCCAGCGCGATGGTCACCGCGGCGAAGGGCGCGCGGCGGTACAGGCCCTTGAGGTGCTCCAGGCCGTCGCGGCGCGTGTCGTCGCCGTCCTCGGGCAGCGCGGTGAAGACCAGCAGGTTCAGCGCACCGTAGGCCAGCAGGTAGAACACCACGGCCTGCTGGCGGCCCGAGCCTTCGCCCAGCAGCGCCAGGAACAGGTAGCCGGCGTGGGCGATGGAGCTGTAGGCCACCATGCGGCGCAGGTTGTCCTGGCGCATCGCGGCCAGGTTGCCCCAGGCGATGGACACCAGCGGCAGCACGGCCAGCACCTCCAGCAGCGGCGAAGGCACGACCGCGCCGGCGAAGAGGCGCACCGCCGCCAGCAGGACCGCGGCCTTCACCAGCACCGCCATGTAGGCCGTGACGGGAATGCTCGCGGCCTCGTAGGCATCGGGCGCCCAGGTGTGGAAGGGCACGACCGCGGCCTTCATGAACAAGGCCAGCAGCACCAGCAGCACCGCGGTGCGCGGCAGCGCGCCGGTGTCGGCCGCGGCCTTCGCGAAGGCCGAGATCGCCAGCGAGCCGCCGTGCCCGTACAGCAGCGCGGCGCCCATCAGCAGCGTGGCCGTGGCGGCACCGCCCAGCACGAGGTACTTCAGCGCCGCCTCGGCCGCCTGCGTGCGGTGCGCCGCCAGCAGCACCATCACGTAGACGGGAATCGACAGCGTCTCGATGCCCAGGAACAGCGTGAGGAAGCTGTCGGCCGACTGCACCAGGCACAAGCCGTAGAGCGTGGACAGCAGCAGCGCGCCGAACTCCGGCTGCTCGAACTCGTGGTGCGCGATCAGCAGCACCGGCAGCGCGAGCGACAGCGCCATCGCCTTGGCCGCGAGCGAAGCCGGGTCGACCGAGAAATGCCCGGCGAAAGGCACGGCCTGCAGGCCCTGCGCCGACAGCACCGCGGCCGACACCGCCGCGGCCGCGACCGCCACCAGCGCGGCGATGTGCGCCTCGCGCGCCGGGCGGTCCGCCAGCCCCAGCAGCAGCAGCACGACGATGCCGGCCAGCAGCAGGTGCTCGGGCAGCATCGCGGTGAAGACGACGGCGGTGTTCATCGCGTGGCCCCTGCGACGACCGGCGCAGCCGCGGGCAGGCGCGAGGCCGCCACCGTGTCACGGTAGGCACGCGCGGCCGATTCGGTCTTGCTCATCGGCCCGGCCGGGAACAGGCCGAGCGCGAACACGGCCAGCACCAGCGCCGCGAGGATCGCCTTCTCGCGGCCGTTCAGGTCCAGCAGCTCGCCATGCGCCGGCTTCGGCGCATGCGCCGGCCCCCACAGCACCGCCAGCGCCAGGCGCAGCATGTACAGCGCGCCGAGCACGACGCCGGTGACGGCCGCCACCGCCAGCACGAGCGGCAGCTCCTGTCCCGCGAGGTGCTGCCGCCACGCGGCCTGGAAGGCGCCCAGCAGCACAAGGAACTCGCCGGTGAAGCCGCTGGTCGTCGGCAGGCCCACCGAGGCGAGCGTGAAGATCAGGAAGAAGACCGAGAACACCGGCAGCAGCTTGGCCAGGCCGCCGTAGGCCGAGAGGTCGCGCGTGTGGCAGCGCTCGTAGATCATGCCGACCATCAGGAACAGGCCGGCGGCGACCAGGCCGTGGCTCACCATCTGGATCACCGCGCCCTGGATGCCCACCAGTTCCAGGCTCAGCAGGCCCAGCATCACGTAGCCCAGGTGGCTGATGGAGCTGTAGGCGATGATCTTCTTGATGTCGTCCTGCACCAGCGCCAGGCAGGCACCGATCACGATGCTGGCCACCGCCAGCGCGCTCAGCGTGGGAGTGAAGACGGCGGTCGCGTCGGGGAAGAGGGGGAAGCCCAGCTTCATGAAGCCGTAGGTGCCCATCTTCAGCAGCACGCCGGCCAGGATCACCGAGCCGATGGTGGGCGCCTCGACGTGCGCGTCGGGCAGCCAGGTGTGCAGCGGCACCATCGGCACCTTGATCGCGAAGCTCAGGGCGAAGGCCGCGAGCAGCCAGTTCTGCGCGGGCAGCGGCAGCCGCGCCTGCGTCAGGTCGGCAATGGCGAACGAGGGCCCAACCGACGACGATTGGCCGGGCAGCGCGACCACGAGGTAGATCACCGCGGCCAGCATCAGGATGCTGCCGAAGGCCGTGTAGAGCACGAACTTCAGCGTCGCGTAGATGCGCCGCTCGCCACCCCAGATGCCGATCATCAGGAACATCGGGATCAGCATCGTTTCCCAGAACACGTAGAACAGGAACAGGTCCTGTGCGAGGAAGGTGCCCATCATCGCGAACTGGATCAGCAGCAGCATCGCGTGGAAGAGCTTGACCTCGCGCGTGATCGCGGTCTCCGAGGCGGCCACCACCAGCGGGCCGAGGAAGCCGGTGAGCAGCACCAGCAGCACGTTGTTGCCGTCCAGCGCGACCTGGTAGTTCACGCCCCAGGCCGCGATCCAGGGCACCTTGGTCTCGAACTGCAGGCCGGGAACCCCGGCCCGGAACTCCAGGTACAGCCTGACGCACAGCAACGCCTGCACCAGCATCACCCCGAAGGTGACCCGGCGCACCATCACTTCATTGGGCAGCACCAGCAGCACCGCCAGCCCGGCGATGGGCAGGAACAGCACGAGGTTGAGCACGGTGGCTTCAGCCATGGCCGATGCTCCACAGCAGCGCACCGGCCATGCCGGCCATCACCAGCCAGGCATAGCGCTGCAGCCGCCCGGACTGCACGCGCGAGAACAGGCCGGCACCGAAGCGGCCCAGCCCGGCGATGGCGTGCAGCGTGCCGTCGAAGAGGAAGCGATCGCCCAGGCGCAGGAAGACGCGGTCGGAGATCCAGGCCAGCGGCCGGCCGAGCAGGGCTTCATACAGCTCGTCGACGTAGTACTTCGCCAGCAGCCAGCGGTGCGGACCGGCGAAACGCTGCTGCAGCGCCGCAGCGCGCGCCGGCCCGCTGCCGAAGACGAAGCGCGCCGCCAGCAGACCCGTCACCGCGATGGCGACCGAAACGCCCATCAGCGGCCACTCGAGGTGGTGCAGGTGCTCGTTGACCTTCGGCAGCACCAGCATCGGCTCGAGGAAGTGCGGCAGCGCGATGAAGCCGCCCACGGCCGAGAGCAGCGCCAGCACGACCAGGCCGCCGGTCATCACCACGGGCGACTCGTGCACATGGTGCTCGACCTCGGGCGTCATGCGCGAGGGCGTGAGGAAGGCCAGCCACAGCAGGCGGAACATGTAGAAGGCCGTCATCAGTGCGGTGGCGGCACCGAAGACCCACAGCAGCGGCGAGCCGCCGCGATCACTCGCGAAGGCGTACCAGAGGATCTCGTCCTTGGACCAGAAGCCGGCCAGCGGCGGTATGCCGGCGATGGCCGCGGTGGCCACCGCGAAGGTGCCGAAGGTGACCGGGATGCGCCTGGCAAGGCCGCCCATCTTGCGCAGGTCCTGCTCGCCGCCGAGCGCGTGGATCACGCTGCCGGCGCCCAGGAACAGGCAGGCCTTGAAGAAGGCATGCGTCATCACGTGGAAGATCGCCACGCCGTAGGCGCCCACGCCGAGCGCCAGGAACATCAGCCCGAGCTGCGAGACGGTGGAGTAGGCCAGCACCTTCTTGATGTCGGTCTGCACCAGCGCCACCGTCGCGGCGAAGAAGGCGGTGGCCACGCCCACCGTGGCGACCAGCGCGCTCGCCTCCGGCGCATGCAGGTAGATGCCCGACATGCGTGCGACGAGGTAGATGCCGGCCGTCACCATCGTGGCTGCGTGGATCAGCGCGGAGACCGGCGTCGGGCCGGCCATCGCGTCGGGCAGCCAGACGTGCAGCGGCAGCTGCGCCGACTTGCCGCTCGCGCCGACGAACAGCAGGATGCCCACCAGGCTGGCCGAGACCGCCGGCAGCGTGGGGCCATTGAAGGCGGCGTTGATCACGTCCATGTCCAGCGTACCCAGCGCCTGGTACAGCAGGAACATGCCCAGCAGGAAGCCGGCGTCGCCGACGCGGTTCGTCACGAAGGCCTTCTTGCCGGCCACCGCGTTGGCGCGGTCGTCGAACCAGAAGCCGATCAGCAGGTACGAGGCCAGCCCCACGCCTTCCCAGCCGACGAACAGCACCAGCAGCGAGCGCCCCAGCACCAGCAGCAGCATGAAGAACAGGAACAGGTTGAGGTAGGCGAAGAAGCGGCCCACGCTCTTGTCGTGCGCCATGTAGCCGACGGAGTAGACGTGGATCAGCGAGCCCACGCCGGTGACGATGAGCGTCATCACCGCGCTGAGGCGGTCGAACCAGAAGGCGATCTCGAAGGACTTGTCGCCCACCTGCGCCCAGCGGTAGACCGGCTCGACGATCGGCGCGAAGCCGTTCGACGCCAGCTTGATCATCATCGTGATCGCGAGCGCGAACGAGAGCAGCGGCAGCGCGCAGCCGACGATCGAGACGAAACCGCGCCCTGCCCGGCGGCCGCCCAGTTCGGTGGCCAGCACGCCGTTGAGCAGGAAGCCCAGCAGCGGCAGGAGGACGATGGCGGTCAGCATCTCGTTCAGCCTTGCAACTCGTCGTAGACGTCGACGTCGAGCGTGCGGCGGCGGCGCACCAGCAGCAGCACGATCGGGATCGCCAGCGCGATCTCGGCCGTGGCCACGACGAAGGCGAGGAACACGAGCACGGCGCCGGCCATCGTGTCGGTCTGCTGCGCGAAGGTCACGAGCACGAGGTTGACGCCGTTGAGCATCAGCTCCATGCACATCAGCATCACGAGCACGTTGCGCCGGATCGCCACGCCCAGGAAGCCGAGCGAGAACAGCGTGAGGCCGACGCCGACGAGGAACTGCGTCCTATCCATGGCGCGCTCCCCCGTCGGGCCTGCGGCTGACGCGGATGACGGCCAGCGCCGCCACCACGGCTGCCAGCAGCAGCACCGAGGTCAGCTCGAAGTGCAGCCAGTACTCGCCGAGGAAGGCCGCGGCGAAGCGCGAGATGCCGAACGTGGTGTGCCCGCCCTCGCCGGTGGCCGGCGGCAGGCTGCGCCACACCGCGGCCACCGCCGCGCCCAGCAGCAGCACGAAGCCGGCGACGGCCAGCACCGCGCGCCGCGCCCAGGCCGGCGCGGCGTCGTCGCGGGCGTCGAGCAGCATGATCACGTAGACCATGAACACCATCACCGCGCCGACGTAGATCAGCACCTGGAACGCGGCGATGAAGTGCACGCCCAGCAAGCCGTAGATGCCGCCGAGGAAGACCATCGTCGAGATCAGCGCCATCGCCACCTGCATCGGCTGGCGCAGCACGATCATCAGCAGCGCACCGGTCAGCGCGCCGCCGGCGAAGGCCATCAGCAGCAGGATCTCGAGGTTGAGCAGCAGGAAGTCGATCACTGCGTGCTCCCTTCGGGCGGATGCTTCGGCGGCTTCGGCGGCTTCGGCGGGTAGGGCTTGGCCGCATCCTTGGCCGGCTGCCAGCTCAGCATCTCCTCCATCGTCAACCACATCGCATGGCGGTCGGTCGAGGTGAGCTGGTGCACCTCCTTGGCCATGCGGATCGCGTCTTCCGGGCAGGCCTCGACGCACAGGCCGCAGAACACGCAGCGCGAGTAGTCGATCTCGAAGCGCACCGGGAAGCGCGGGTGCGCGGTGTCTTCCGGGTCGAAGCCGGCCTCGATCTCGATCACGCGCGCCGGGCAGACGGTGGCGCACATCTGGCACGCCACGCATTGCGGGCTGCCGTCGGGCCGCTGCACCAGCACATGCTTGCCGCGGTTGATCGGCGAGAAGTCCCAACGCGTCTCTTCGGGGTAGTAGGTCGTCAGCGCGCCCTTGCGCCCGGTGAGCCAGCGGCCCATGTTGCGCAGGAAGATGCGGCTGACCAAAGCTAGCCCACGCACGATCTCGGGCAGGTAGGCGCCTTCCCAGGTCCCGAGCTCGCGCTCGTTCCAGTACTTGGGGCGATGGTCGCGCACCGTCATGACAGCACCATGTGCTTGAGCCACATCCACACCACCGTGACCGTGAGGTTCACCAGCGCCAGCGGCAGCAGGAACTTCCACGCGAACTTCAGCACCTGGTCGTAGCGGAAGCGCGGCAGCGTCCAGCGCACGAGGATCTGGAAGCTGCACATCAGCATCACCTTCACGAGGAAGGTCACGAGCTGCGTGACCACCACCGCACCGTGGCTCATCGCCACGTGCGCGCCGCCGGGGAAGTGGAAGCCGTCGTCGGCCATGTAGGGCAGGTTGCAACCGCCGAGGAAGAGCACCGTGAACAGCGCGGCGATGATCGCGATCTCGATGAACTCGGCGAACATGAACAGGCCCATCTTCATCGCCGAGTACTCGGTGTAGAAGCCGGCGATCAGCTCGCTCTCCGCCTCCGGCAGGTCGAAGGGGATGCGCTTGTTCTCGGCGATGGCCGCAGTGAGGAACAGCACCGCGGCGAGGGGCTGCAGCACCACGCCCCAGGCCGGCAGGAAGCCCAGGGCCAGGCCGCTCTGCTGCTTGACCATCGTGCCCAGGTCCACCGTGCCGTAGATCAGGATCAGGCCCAGCACGGTGAGGCCCATCACGACCTCGTAGCTGATCATCTGCGAGCCGGCGCGCAGGCCACCCAGCAGCGAGAACTTGTTGGCCGAGGACCAGCCGGCGAGCATGGCGCCGATGATCGTCATGCCGCTGAACGCGAACACCATCAGCAGGCCGGCATCGAGCCGCGCGATCTGCATGGCGTAGGTGCGGCCGCCGAACCAGTCGGCCAGCGCCGGGATCAGGCGGCCCGGGTCGAGCTGCCCGCCGAAGGGCACGACGCCGAAGACCAGCAGCACCGGCGCGAACACGACCCAGGGCGCCACCGCGTAGGCGTACCAGTCGGCCGTGCGCGGCTGGAAGTTCTCCTTCGTCAGCAGCTTGATGCCGTCGGCGATGCCGTGGAACAGCCCCCACCAGACGAGCTTGATCTGCGTGAACGGCAGCCGCACGTAGGCGCGGTTGGCGCCGATGCGGTCCTGCATCACCGCCGACTGCTTGCGCTCGACCCAGGTCAGCAGCGTGCCGAAGGTCATCAGCATGCCGATGGCATAAACGATGAAGACGACGGCGATGGCGAGGTCCTGCTTCATCGTTCGAGCCTCAGGCGGGCACCGCCATCGGACGGTGCGCCGCGACGATCTGCGCGAACAGGCTCTCGACATGCCACACGCCGGGCGGCGGCGGGAAGCAGGCCTCGAAGCGGCTGACGGTGCCCTGGAAGTTCGTGAACGAGCCGCTGCGCTCGGTGAGCGCCGGGATCGGCAGGAACACGTCTGCGTGGCCGTTCTCGGGCGCGAGCCAGGTGCCCAGCATCACGATGCGTGCGCCGGCCGGCATCTGGCCGAAGTCGAAGCCCTCGCCCCAGACCAGCACGAGGTCGCAACCTGGCGGGAACGCGCGCGCCGCATCGGCGGGCAGGCCCGGGAACAACGCGGTCGCGCCGGCGGTGTTGGGGTTCTTGTCGCCGCGGATCAGCAGGTCGTCCTGCAGCACCTCGCCGGGCTCGGGCTGGCGGTCGGTCTTCACGAAGGCCGCGAGCCGCCCGCCGAACTGGTCGCGGAAGGCGGCCAGCTCCTCGTTGCTCGCGCCGTTGGAGACCAGCGCCACCGCCGCCTTCGCGCCGTGCAGCAGCGCGCTGGCGGCCTGCAGCGCCTCGGCGGTATCGACGACGCGGCCCTTGAGCATCGGGTCCAGCGCCCGCGTGCGCGCCAGGTCGACGACGAGGTCACGCGCCTTGTTGCAGATCCACGGGCCGTTGACGGCCGGGTTCTCGCGCGGCGTCACGCGCTCCACGCGGGTGTTGATCTGCGCGTCCAGGCTCTTGAGCTTCCAGTCCTCGTGCCGGTGCCACAGGTCGATCGAGCAGCCGCGCGAGCAGCCGGGGCAGACCGAGGGCGTCTTCTTCAGCATCCACACGCGCGTGCGGTGCAGGAAGCGGCGCGACAGCAGCGCGCCCACAGGGCAGATGTCGACGACGTTGTCGGAGTAGGCGTCGCGCTCGAAGGCGCCGTCTTCCACCGGGCGGATCAGCGAATGGTCGCCGCGGTCGATCACGCCCAGGGCGTTCGTCTTCGACACCTCGCGCGTGAAGCGCACGCAGCGCGTGCACAGGATGCAGCGCTCGTTGTCCAGCACCACGCGCTCCGAGAGCGCGAAGTGCTTGGTCGCATGCACCTTCACGTCGCGCGAGACCGAGGCCGTGCCGTTGTAGGCCGTGTGATGGTCCTGCAGCATGCACTCGCCGGCCTTGTCGCAGATGCCGCAGTCCACCGGGTGGTTCAGCGTGATGAACTGCATCGTGGCCTTGCGGCGCGCCTGCACCTTGGGCGAATCGGTCAGCACGCGCATGCCCTTGGCCACCGGCATGTTGCAGGCGATGTCCATCCAGCCGCCACCGCCGCCTTCACCTTCGACCTCGACGACGCAGATGCGGCAGTTGCCCGGCACCGAGAGATGCGGGTGCCAGCAGAAGTAGGGGATGAAGAAGCCGTTCTCGCGCGCGACCTGCATCACCGTCTGGTCGTCGCGCGCTTGCACGGCCTGGCCGTTGATGAAGATCTCAGGCATGGGCGGCCTCGGCTTGCGGCACCTCGAGGCGCCCGTCGCACAGCGAGCGGCCGTGCGTGATCCAGTGTTCGAACTCGTGGCGGTACTTGGCGATGATGCCCACCGTCGCGTAGCCGGCCGCGTCGCCCATGCCGCAGATCGTCGTGCCGTCGTTGGCCTCGGAGATCGCGATCAGGCGCTCGATGTCGCCCGGCTCGCCCCGGCCCTCGACGATGCGGTCGATGACGCGGTGCATCCAGCCCATGCCTTCGCGGCAGGGCGTGCACTGGCCGCAGCTCTCGTGGTGGTAGAAGCGCAGCATCACCTGCAGCAGGCGGACCATGCAGGTGCCTTCGCCGATGACGATCATCCCGCCCGAGCCCAGGCCCGAGCCGGCGGCGGCGAAAGAGGCGTGGTCGTAGGTGACCGCCTCGATCTCGGCGTCGGTCAGCACCTTGGTGCTGATGCCGCCGGGCACGATGCACTTCAGGCGCTGGCCATGCGTGGGCCCGCCGCAGTCGTCGTAGATGAAGCGCTTCACCGGGTAGCCGAACTCCAGTTCGTAGACGCCAGGCCGCTTCACGTGGCCGGAGATCGAGACCAGCTGCGTGCCCGGGCTCTTCGGCGCACCGATCTTGCGGAAGGCCTCGCCGCCCATCTCGACGATGGTGGTGATGTTGGTCAGCGTCTCGACGTTGTTGACCACCGTGGGCCGCTGATAGAGGCCGCGCACCGTGAGCCGCGGCGGGCGGTTGCGCGGGTAGCCCTTCTTGCCTTCGATCGAGCTCAGCAGCGCCGAGGCCTCGCCGCAGACGTAGGAGCCGGCTCCGCGGTAGATCACGAGGTCGCAGGCGAAGCCGGTGCCCATCACGTCGGCACCCAGGATGCCGGCCTCGTAGGCCTCCTCGATCGCGGCCTGGAGCCGGCGGTTGGGCAGGTCGAACTCGCCGCGCATGTAGACGAAGGCGTGGCGCACCTGCAGCGAGAAGGCCGCGATCAGCATCGACTCGATCAGCCGGTGCGGCGCGTGCTCGAGGATCCAGCGGTCCTTGAAGGTGCCGGGCTCGCCCTCGTCGGCGTTGGCGCAGAGGTAGTGCGGCTGGCCGTCGTTGAGCTTGATCACGCCCCACTTGCGGCCGGTGGGAAAGGCCGCGCCGCCATGGCCCAGGATGCCGGAGGCCGTCACCTCCTTGGCCACCTGCTCGGGCTTCATCTCGCGCAGCACGCGCGCGAGCACCTCGTAGCCGCCGCGGGCACGGTAGTCGGCCAGCAGGTGCGAAGTCGCCGTCACCGGGAAGCTCATGATGAGCTTGCGGCCGCCGATGGTGGAGGCGTCCATCAACGCAGTTCCCCGAGCAGTACGTCGGCGCGCTGCAGGTCCATGTTCTCGTGGTACGCGCCGTTGACGGTGAGCACCGGCGCCGTGCCGCAGGAGCCGAGGCATTCGACGGTGCCCAGCGTGATGCGGCCGTCGGCCGTGGTCTGGCCGGGTTGGACGCCCAGGCGCTTGCAGAGGTGGTCGATCAGGCCCTCGGCGCCGCGCATCGAGCAGCTGACGTTGCGGCACACCTGCACGTGCGCGCGGCCCACGGGCGTGCGGCGGAACATCGTGTAGTGCGCCAGCACCTCCTCGACCTGGATGCGTGGCACGCCCAGGTAGGCCACGAGGCCGACGATGTCTTCCTCGGCCACCCAGCCGCGGTCGGCCTGGATGCGGTGCAGGCAGGGCGTGACCAGCGAGGACTCGGTGCCCGGCGGGTAGCGCAGGCGCAGGCGGTCGAACTCGGGGATGAGGTGCTTCATCGCGGCATCCCTAGCGATCGCACTCGCCGCCGATCATGTTGATCGAGCCGAAGGTGGGCACGATGTCGGCGACCTGGCCGCCGTCGAGCATGCGCGAGGCCGCGCCCATGTGCACGAAGCTCGGCGAGCGCACGTGCAGCTTGTACGGCCGCCCTTCGCCGTTGCTCACCGCGTAGAAGCCCAGTTCGCCGTTCGGCGCCTCGTGCGCGCAGTACACCTCGCCGGCCGGCACGCGCGGGCCTTCCATCACGAGCTTGAAGTGGTTGATCAGCGACTCGATCTCGCCGTAGACCTGCTGCTTCTCGGGGAAACTGCAGCGTGAATCGGCCAAGTTGATCGGCCCGCCGCCTTCCACCGACAACAGCCGCGGCACCAGCTGGCGGATCATGTAGACCGACTCGTCCATCTCGCGCATGCGCACGTAGTAGCGGTCGTAGTTGTCGCCCTGGATGCCCACCGGCACCTCGAAGTCCAGCTCGGCGTAGGCGAGGTAGGGCGTGTCCTTGCGCAGGTCACGCGGCGCGCCGGTGGAGCGCAGCAGCGGGCCGGTGCAGCCCAGGCTGATGGCTTCGGCCGTGCTCAGCACACCCACGCCGCGCATGCGGTCGATGAAGATGCGGTTGCGGTCCACCAGCGCGTGCACGCGGCCGCTGTACTCCTCGTACTGCAGCAGGATCTCCTCCAGCCGCACCAGCCAGCCCTCGGGCAGGTCGCGCGCCAGGCCGCCGATGCGGCCGTAGCTGTAGGTCACGCGCGCGCCGGTGAGCGCGGCGAGGTGCTCGTACATGTGGTCGCGCACCATCACGAGATAGAGGAAGGCGGTCATCGCGCCCAGCTCCATCAACCCGGCGGCGATGCAGGTGAGGTGGTCCACCACGCGGCTGTACTCGGCCAGCAGCGTGCGCAGCAGCCGGCAGCGCGGCGTGATCATCACGCCCATCAGCTGCTCGACCGCGTCGCAGTAGGCGAAGTCATTGGCCAGCGCCGAGACGTAGTTCAGCCGGTCCACATACGGGATGAGGTTGTGCCAGGTGTGGTCCTCGCACTCCTTCTCGAAGCCGCGGTGCAGGTAGCCGCAGTGCACGTCGCTGCGCAGCACGCGCTCGCCGTCGAGCTCGGCGATGATCTGCACCGTGCCGTGCGTGGCAGGGTGCGAGGGGCCGATGTTGACGACGACCGTGTGCTCGTGCAGCGGCGTCGTGAAGATCGAGCGAACCGGGTTGGGCAGCGGCTGGTCCATCGCGTGGCTGGCCTCAGTTCCGGTACGGCACGAGCGGCTGCTCGCGGTGCTTCGGATAGTCCTTGCGCAGCGGGTGGCCCTCGAAGCCCTCGTACAGCAGCAGCGGGCGCAGGTCGCCGTTGCCCTCGAAGCGGATGCCGTACATCTCGTGGCACTCGCGCTCCATGAACGCGGCCGAGCCGTACAGCGCGGTCAGCGTCGGCACGCGCGGGTCGGAAGCCGGTACGGCCGTCTTCAGGCGCACGCGGGCGAAATGCGTCGTCGAATAGAAGTGGTGGACCACGTCGAAGCGCAGCGCGCGGTCGGGCCAGTCGATGGCCGTCACGTCGAGGAACATGTCGAAGCCGAAGCCGTCGCGCAGGCGGATCACCGTGGGCAGCAGTTCGGCCGGCTGCAGCTGCAGCACGAGCACGCCCAGCGACAGCACGCCCGGCCCGGCCGCGGGCACGAGCTGCTGCTGCAGTGAACTCACGAGCGCTGCGTCCACGGGCTCAGAAGTCCTTCGTGAGGATCGGATGGCGCTGGTGCGCGATGCGGTCCTGCAGCTGCATGATCCCGTCGATCACCATCTCGGGGCGCGGCGGGCAGCCGGGGATGTAGACGTCCACCGGCACGAGGCGGTCGATGCCCGGCACCGCGGCGTAGTTCTGGTAGAAGCCGCCGCTGGTGGCGCAGGCGCCGAAGGCCATCACCCACTTGGGCTCGCACATCTGCTCGTAGACCTTCACGAGGATCGGCGCCTGCTTGTGCGTGACGGTGCCCACCACCATCAGCAGGTCGGCCTGGCGCGGCGAGAAGCGCGGCAGCGCGGCGCCGAAGCGGTCGGTGTCATACGGTGTCGCGCTGACGGCCATGAACTCCATCGCGCAGCAGGCGGTGACGAACGGGTAGGGGAAGATCGAGAACTTGCGCGCCCAGCCCAGGAGCTCGTCCTTGCGCGTGGCGATCATCTCGAAGGCGCCGTCCTTCACGTGGCCTTGGGCCGCCGCGTCGACGATGGGAACCGTTCTGTAGGTCACAGCGGCGCCTCCGTGACGGACTCAATCAGCCGCGCCTTGTAGACGACGAAGAGGATCAGCAGCAGCAGCGCCATGAACAGCGCGAAGGTCGCGAGCATGAAGCCCGTGACGGGCTGCGCGGCGAGTGCCCAGATGAACAGGAAGATCGTCTCCAGGTCGAACAGCAGGAAGACGATGGCCACCGCGTAGTACTTGATCGGCACCGCCTTGAGGTTCACCGTGCCGACCGGCGTGGCGCCGCACTCGAAGGGCTCGAGCTTGACGGCGGAGGACTTCGGCTTGGGCCCGAGCAGTGCATTGAGCAGCAGCGTCAATGCGACGAAGCCCATGATGGCCATGAGGTACATCAGGAAGACGACATAGGCGCTCATCGGCCCGCCCCGCGTACTTCTGTTGTCTCCATGGCCATCGCTGGTCCTGCTTGTTGTTGCCAGGCGAGCCACCGAACCGCCAGGTGTCTTGCCATGGGGATGCATCAGACTGCGTGCGAGCCCATCGTGGCTTGCGGTGGATCAAGCGAAGGCTTCGCGGCCGGCGCGACATTCGCTGCGCCGGTGGCCGTACGAAAAGAGCCGGCCGAGGAGACCCGCGTGAACCAACCGCTGCCGCTGGGAACGGCGCAGGCCGTGCGCCGCGCACCGCGCAAGAGCCGATGGCCTGCGCGGCTGGACCTGACGCAGAGCATCACCGGCCTCGTGCTGGCCCTCTTCATGTGGCTGCACATGGCCTTCGTCTCGTCCATCCTGCTGGGCAAGGACGCGATGTGGTGGGTGGCCCGGATGTTCGAAGGGTCGTTCATCTTCGGCCACGGCCTGCCCTGGCTCGTGTCGCTGGTGGTGGCCGGCATCTTCGCGCTGCTGGTGGTGCACGCGATGCTGGCGCTGCGCAAGTTCCCCTCGGACTTCGGCCAGGCCCGCACGATGCGCGAGCACGTGGGGCACATGAAGCATGGCGACACCACGCTGTGGTGGTGGCAGGCGATCACGGGCTTCTCGCTGTTCTTCCTCGCGCCGCCGCACCTGTACGTGATGCTCTCGAACCCCGACCGCATCGGCCCCTTCGAGAGCGCCGACCGCGTCTGGAGCGATCACTTCTGGCCGCTGTACCTGGCGCTGCTGTTCGTGGTGGAGCTGCATGCCGGCATCGGCCTGTACCGGCTCGCGGTGAAGTGGGGCTGGTTCGCCGGCCCCGACCCGAACGCGACGCGCCGAAAGCTCAAGACGCTGAAGTGGGCATTGACGGTGTTCCTGCTCGTGCTGGGCCTGGCCACGCTCGCGGCCTACATGCGCATCGGCGCCGAACATGCGCCCAGGGCGGGCGAGCGCTACGTTCCTTCGTGGGTGAGCAAGTGAAGATCGTCTACACCGACGTGCTCGTGATCGGCGGTGGCCTGGCGGGCCTGCGCGTGGCCATCGGCGCGATGCGGCGCGGGCACCAGGCGCTGGTGCTCTCGCTGGTGCCGCCCAAGCGCTCGCACTCCGCGGCCGCGCAGGGCGGCATGCAGGCCTCGCTGGGCAACGTGGCCAAGTCGGTGGCCGACAACGAGGACGTGCACTTCGAGGACACCGTGCGCGGCAGCGATTGGGGCGCCGACCAGCGCGTGGTGCGCATGTTCGTCAACACCGCGCCGAAGGCGGTGCGCGAACTCGCGGCCTGGGGCGTGCCCTGGAGCCGCGTGCGACGCGGCGACCACGACGTGATCATCAACGGCCAGAAGGTCACGTTGACCGAACGCGACGAGGCGCACGGCCTGGTCGCACAGCGCGACTTCGGCGGCACGCGCAACTGGCGCACCTGCTACGTCTCCGACGGCACCGGCCACGCGATGCTGTTCACCGTGAGCGACCGCGCCATCGCCGAGCAGGTGCCGGTGCACGAGCGCATGGAGGCCATCGCGCTGATCCACGACGCGCAGCGCTGCCACGGCGCGGTGGTGCGCGACCTCATCACCGGCGAGCTTTCGGCCTACGTCGCCAAGGCCACCGTCATCGCCAGCGGCGGCGCGGGGCGCCTGTACCGCGTGACGACCAACGCGGTGATCTGCGAAGGCATCGGCGCGGCCATCGCGCTGGAGACCGGCGTCGCGGCGCTGGGCAACATGGAGGCGGTGCAGTTCCACCCGACCGGCATCTTCCCCGCGAGCATCCTCGTCACCGAAGGCTGCCGGGGCGACGGCGGCCTGTTGAAGGACGTCGACGGCCACCGCTTCATGCCCGACTACGAGCCCGAGAAGAAGGAACTGGCGTCGCGCGACGTGGTGAGCCGGCGCATGGAGACGCACATCCGCAAGGGCAAGGGCGCGAAGTCGCGCTTCGGCGAGCACCTGTGGCTGGACATCACGCTGCTGGGCCGCGCGCACATCGAGAAGAACCTGCGCGAGGTGAAGGAGATCTGCGAGTCCTTCCTCGGCATCGACCCGGCCGTGGACATGATCGCGGTGCGCCCGGCGCAGCACTACACGATGGGTGGCGTCCGCACGGACCACACCGGCCAGAGCCCGACGCTGAAGGGCCTGTTCGCCGCCGGCGAAGCCGCCTGCTGGGACATGCACGGCTTCAACCGCCTGGGCGGCAACTCGGTGGCCGAGACGGTGGTGGCCGGCATGATCGTCGGCGACTTCGTGGCCGACTTCTGCGACGCCGCGCGCAACGACACGCCGGTGCCGATGGGCCTGGTGCGCGACTTCGTGCTCGCCGAGCAGGCCAAGCTGAAGCAGCTGGAGACCGGCGGCGGCACCGAGGACGCCTCGGCGATCCGCAGCGCGATGCAGGCGTTGATGACCGAGCACGTGGGCATCTTCCGCACCGGCGAGGGCCTCTCGAAGGCGGTGAACGAACTGCAGGCGCTGCTGGAGCGCAGCCGCCGCATCGGCCTGCGAAACGGGCAGCCCGGCTCGAACCCCGAGCTGGCCACGGCCTACCGCACGCAGAAGATGCTGAAGCTGGCGCTGTGCGTCGCGCAGGGCGCGGCGGTGCGCACCGAAAGCCGCGGCGCCCATTTCCGCGAGGACTTCCCGCGCCGCGACGACGCCGGCTGGCTCAAGCGCACGCTGGCCACGTGGAAGTCCAGCGGCGACAGCATGCCCACGCTCGGCTACGAGGCGCTGGACGTGAAGGCGATGGAGCTGCCGCCGGGCTGGCGCGGCTACGGCGCCAAGGACTACGTCGACCACCCCGACACGCCCGCCCGCGCCGCCGAGGTCGCCGCGTTGCGTGATCGCATGAAGGACGCGTCGCGCTTCGAGGTCCAGCAGGCGCTGATGCCCTACGACGAGCTGCTGCCCGAGGCCCTGCGTGGCCGCAACGAACGCCTGAGCGAGCCGATGTGAACACCCCCAACACGGTCATCCCGATCAAGCCGGCGAGTTCCGGCGCGCCGGCCACGCTGGGCACGGCGCGGCGCCTGAAGATCCGCGTGCTGCGCTACAACCCGCGCGTGCCCGAGGTGGCCGCGCACTGGCAGACCTACGAGCTCGACGACGGCCCGGGCATGACGCTGTTCATCGCGCTCTCGGAGATCCGCGAGAAGATCGATCCCTCGCTGCAGTTCGACTTCGTCTGCCGCGCCGGCATCTGCGGCAGCTGCGCGATGCTGGTCAACGGCCGCCCGGCGCTGGCCTGCCGCGTGCTCACGCAGAAGCTCGACGCGGTGATCACGCTCGCGCCGCTGCCTGTATTCGAGCTGGTGGGCGACCTCTCGGTCAACACCGGCAAGTGGATGCGCGGCATGAGCGAGCGCCTGCAGACCTGGGTGCAGGGCCAGAGCACGACGCGCGACCTGCGGCTGATGGAAGCGCGCATGGAGCCCGAGCTGGCCGAGCAGATCTACGAGCTGGACCGCTGCGTGGAGTGCGGCTGCTGCGTGGCCGCCTGCGGCACCGCGCGCATGCGCACGGGCTTCGTCGGCGCGGTGGGCATGAACAAGATCGCGCGCTTCGCGCTGGACCCGCGCGACGAGCGCAGCGACGAGGACTTCTACGAACTCGTCGGCGACGACGAGGGCGTGTTCGGCTGCATGTCGCTGCTGGGCTGCCACGACCTGTGCCCCAAGCAGCTGCCGCTGGCCACGCAGATCGCCTACCTGCGGCGCAAGATGGCCGCGATGGGTTGGAGATGACGTTGGCCCCCAAGCTCGCTTTCGCTCGCTACCCCCCGAGGGGGCCGTCCGCCAGCGGCCCGGCAGAGCCGGTTCCGCGGCGGGAAGCTTGATCTGTTCATTGGGCTTCAGGCGTCGCGCAGTCGCTCGGCCATCAGGCCGCGCACGATCGCGAGTGCCGGCGCCTCGGTGCGCCGCGCGAGCGTGACGAGGCCGAAGCGCGCGGTGGCCTTCAGCGGCGGGTCCAGCGCCAGCTCCACCAGCTGCGGCGCGGCGGCGCGCACGGCCAGCAGCACGGCGTCGCTGTGCTGCGCCACCTCGACAAGGCTCGGAACCTCCTCGCAGCGCAGCGTGACGCACTCCTCCGGGTGCGCCTGCGGACCGTAGCGCTCGACCAGCATGCGCGCCACCTCGTCGGACAGCGGCGTCGAGGCGATGGGGTAGCGCAGCAGATCGTCGAATCGCAGCGGGCCACGGCGGCGCGCCAGCGCATGGCCGCGGCGCACGAGGAAGCTGCCGCGCATCTCGTGCACGAACGCCGAGCGCAGGTCGGGCGCCGGGCGCAGCGAGCGCGCGTCGAGCACCAGCGCGTCGAGCCGGCGCTCGCGCAGCGCCTGCACCAGCAGCTCGGTGCCGCCGCGTGCGATCTCCAGCCGCAGCCGCGGCCGTTCGCGTGCCGTCTGCAGCAGCAGCGGCGTCATCAGCAGCGCGCCCGGCCCCGAGCCCATGCCGATGCGCAAGGAGCCGGCCTGCGCCTCCTTCACCTGCCGGCCGCCGGCGTGCAGCTCGTCGGCATCGGCCAGCAGGCGCTGTGCGCGCGCCAGCGTCTCGCGGCCGAAGGGCGTGGGCTCGATGCGGCGGCCGACGCGGTCCACGAGCGGCAGGCCGAGCTCGTCCTCCAGCGCGCGGATGCTGCGCGACAGCGCCGGCTGCGTGACGAACTGCGCCGCTGCGGCCTTGCTGAACGAGCCGGTCTGCACGAGCGCCACGAGGTGGCGGAGCTGCACCAGGGTCATCGGGGGCCTCCGGGCGGTGAATGCCTTCAACTCATGCTAATGCGAAACAGAATGCATTGGACTTTGCATCGGGCGCTTCCTACATTGCGCCACGCCGTAGCCCGGTTTCCCACCGCCAGGAGTTCCCGATGCGCCTTCCCCTCCGCCGCCTCGTCTTGTCCGCGAGCCTTGCGCTGGCTGCTGCAACCGCCGCAGGCGCGGCCTTCGCGCAAGCCTGGCCCGTGAAGCCGATCAACCTGATGGTTCCCTACCCGGCCGGCGGACCTTCGGACGCCATCGCGCGGATCATGAATGCGCCGCTGGGCAAGGACCTCGGGCAGCAGGTGCTGGTGGAGAACCTGGGCGGCGTCAGCGGCGCGCTGGCCGCGCAGAAGGTGCTGGGCGCGCCGGCCGACGGCCAGTACGTGTTCCAGGGTTCGCCCAACGAGGTGATCCTCGCGCCGCTGGCCAATGCCGCGGTGAAGGTGCGCGCCGAGGACTTCCGCCTCGTGCACCCGGTGGCCGAGGCGACGATGGTCTTCGTCACGCGGGGCGACCTGGGCGTCAAGAGCGTCGACGAGCTGATCGCGCTGGCGCGCAGGTCGGCCGATCGCCCGCTGACCTACGGCAGCGTCGGCATCGGCTCGCTCTACCACTTCATCCTCGAGGACGTGCAGCAGCTCACCGGCATCCGGCTGCAGCACGTGCCCTACAAGGGCAACGCGCCGCTGATGCAGGACCTGGGCGGCGGGCAGGTGGACTTCGCCGTGCTCGTCTACAGCGCCGGCATGGGTGCGCTGGCCGAGCAGGGCAAGCTGAAACTCATCGGCCAGCTCGGCGCGCAACGCTCGGAGCTGCTGAAGGACGTGCCCGCCGTCGGCGAAGGCCAGGTGCTGAAGAACTTCTCGTACCGCATCTGGACCGGCTTCATGGTGCCGCGCGCGACGCCCGAGCCGGTGGTGCAGCGGCTGCACGCCGCCATCGGCCGCGCGCTGCAGGACCCCACGGTGCGCACGCAGCTGGCCGCGCAGGCCCAGGTGCCCGCGGCGCCGATGACGCTGGCGGAGTCGGCGAAGTTCTTCGACGGCGAGAGCACGCGCTACCGCGCGCTCGCCAGGAAGATCAACCTGCAGCCGCAGTGAAGGGGGCGACGATGGACGCCGAGCTGCTCGACGCGCTGCGCCCGCAGGCCGACGAGTTCGTCGCCGTGCGGCGCGACATCCACCGCCACCCCGAACTCGCCTTCGAGGAACACCGCACCGCGGCGCTGGTGGCCGAGCGCCTGCGCGCCTGGGGCTACGAGGTGAGCACCGGCATCGGCGGCACGGGCGTCGTCGGCCGCCTGGTGCGCGGCAGCGGCACCAGGCGCCTGGGCCTGCGCGCCGACATGGACGCGCTGCCCATCGACGAGGCCACCGGCCTGCCGCACGCAAGCGCCCACGCCGGCGTGATGCACGCCTGCGGCCACGACGGCCACACCACGATGCTGCTGGCCGCCGCGCAGCACCTGGCCGCGCGCGGGCGCTTCGACGGCACGCTGCACCTGATCTTCCAGCCGGCCGAGGAAGGCGGCGGCGGCGCGCTGCGCATGATGGCCGAGGGCCTGTTCGAGCACTGGCCCTGCGACGCCGTCTTCGCGATGCACAACATGCCGGGCATCCCGCAGGGGCAGCTCGTGCTGCGCGAGGGCCCGGCGATGGCCTCGTCGGACTACGCGACGATCACGCTGGACGGCGTCGGCGGCCACGGCGCGATGCCGCAGCGCGCGGCCGATCCGGTGGTGGCGGCGGCCGCGATCGTGATGGCGCTGCAGACCATCGTCTCGCGCAACGTGGACCCGCTGCAGGCGGCGGTGGTCACCGTCGGCGCGCTGCACGCGGGCCGCGCAAACAACGTCATCCCGCAGCAGGCCACGCTGGAACTCAGCGTGCGCGCGCTCGACCGCGAGGTGCGCGCGCTGCTGGAGCAGCGCATCAAGGCGCTCGTGGCCGCGCAGGCCGAGAGCTTCGGCGTGCGCGCCGCGGTCGACTGGCGACCCGGCTACGCGGTGCTCGTCAACACCCCGGCCGAGACGGCGTTCGCGCGCCAGGTGGCCATCGACCTGGTCGGCAGCTCGCGCGTGACGCTGCAGGGTCCGCCGCTGACCGGCAGCGAGGACTTCGCCTTCATGCTCGAGCGCGTGCCCGGCAGCTACCTGCTGATCGGCAACGGCAGCGCCGGCGAAGGCTGCCCGCACGGCGCCTGCATGGTCCACAACCCGGGCTACGACTTCAACGACGACAACATCGTCGTCGGCGCCGCCTACTGGGTGCTGCTGGCCGAACGTTACCTCGCCCCTTCCACGATCCGGAGCGAAGCATGAAAGTGATGGTCCTCGGCGCCGGGCTGCTCGGCGTCACCTCCGCCTACTTCCTGCGCCAGCAGGGTTTCGAGGTCACCGTCGTCGACCGCCAGGCCGCGCCGGCGGCCGAGACCAGCTTCGCCAACGGCGGGCAGATCTCGGTCAGCCACGCCGAGCCCTGGGCCAACCCCGGCGCACCGTGGAAGGTGCTGAAGTGGCTGGGCCAGGAAGATGCGCCGCTGCTGTTCAGGCTGCGTGCCGACAGCCGGCAATGGTCGTGGGTGCTGCGCTTCCTGCGCGAGTGCCTGCCCGGCCGCACGCGGCACAACATCGAGCAGATCGTTCGCCTGGGCACCTACAGCCGCGAAACGCTGCAGCAGCTGCGCCGCGAGCGCGGCATCGCCTACGACGAGCGCACCCAGGGCATCCTGCACTTCTACACGAGCGCCCGGGAGTTCGACGGCGCCGAAGGCCCGGCCGCGCAGATGCGCGAGCTGGGCTGCGAGCGGCGCGTGATCTCGGCCGACGAGGCGGTGGCCATCGAGCCCGCGCTGCGCCACATCCGCCCGCGGCTGGCCGGTGCCACCTACACGGCCGAGGACGAGTCGGGCGACGCCAACCGCTTCGCGCGCGAACTCGTCAAGCGCTGCGCCGAGGATGGCGTGCGCTTCCTGATGAACCACACGGTGACGGCGCTGCGCGAGGCCGGCGGCGAGATCGACCACGTGGAGGCCACCGACAGCGAAGGCCGCTTCCAGCGCCTGCGCGCCGACGCCTACGTGCTGGCGATGGGCAGCCTGTCGCCGCTGCTGGCCCGGCCGCTGGGCATCACGCTGCCGATCTACCCGGCCAAGGGCTACTCGGTGACGATGCCGGTGAAGGATGCGTCGATGGCGCACCAGGTCTCGCTGACCGACGACGAGTACAAGCTGGTCTTCTCGCGCCTCGGGGATCGGCTGCGCATCGCCGGCACGGCCGAGCTCAACGGCTACGACCGCGACCTGAACCGCGTGCGCTGCGAGGCGATCGTGCGCCGCGTCGAGGAGCTGTTCCCGGGCGCCGGCGATACCGCGCAGGCGCAGTTCTGGACCGGCCTGCGCCCGGCGACACCGAGCAACGTGCCGATCATCGGACGCTCGAAGCTGCGCGGGCTGTTCCTGAACACCGGCCACGGCACGCTGGGCTGGACCCACGCCTGCGGCTCCGGCAAGAGCATCGCCCGCATCGTGGCGGGGCTGCGCCCGGAAGTCGGGTTCGACTTCGCGGGCGCCTGAGCGGCCGGTCGATCAGTACTGCCAGCGAACGGCGAGGCTGATCGCGTTGACCTGCGTCTTCGGCGGCGCCACGCCCAGCGCGAGCAGGTTGCCCACGGTGTTGGGGTTGATGCCGTCGAGCTGCCAGTCGGCCACCTGCTGGTGCTCGTACCAGAGCCGGCCGACGAGCGACAGCTTCTCCTGCAGCTTGTAGACCGCGCGCAGGTTCAGGCTGTCGCGCGCGTTGCTCGCGGTCGGGAAGCTGCCGGCGTCGACCAACGTCAGCGTCGAGACCTGGCTGCGCGAACGGGCCCAGGCCACGTCGGCCGAGAGGTCCAGCGCGCCCTTCAGCATCGAGTGCTTGATGCCGCCGCCGGCGACCTGCGCCGAGTCGATGATGCGGCCGGTCCAGTCCGGCGCCGCGAAGGCCGCGCTGCCGGCCTGGCGCGAACGCAGCTGCTCGTCCTGCGCGTAGACGAAGAGGCTCGTCGTCTCCGACAGCGCCCACGAGACATCGGCCCCGCCGGCGGCGCTGCGCGCGCTCTGCAGGCCGATGGCGGCGTCCGGGTAGCGGTCGTCGCTGCCGTCGAAGAACACGCCCACGCTGACGTTCTCGCCGACCGCGATGTCGGCGCGCACGCCCACCGTGTTGCGGCTGCGTTCGGCGAGGTACGGCAGGCGCTGGCGCGGGTTCTGCGGCTCGATGCCGTAGGTGACCGAGCCGTAGGGCGAGTGGCTGCGGTCGGCGCGTGCGAGCTTGAGCGTCAGCGTGAGGTTCTCCATCGCCTGCAGCACGCCGCGCGCCCACACCGTGCTCTCGGTGGTGCGCACCGCGGCCTGGTAGGAGCGCGTACGCTGGTCCCATTCGGCACCGGCGGCGGCGCGGAAGATCGAGCTGACGCGGTGGTCGGCCGCGAGCTTGAGCTTGGTCTGCTTGACGCTGAAGGCCGGGTTGCGCTCGGTGCCGTCGACGAAGAGGTCGGCGGCCACCGCGGGCCAGGTCCGGCTCGAGGTGCGGTTGTCGCGCTGGTTGCGCTCGGCCGTGGCGGTGATGCGCAGGTTGTTCGCCGGCACCAGCGTCGCGTTGAGGTGCGCGTTGAGGGTGTCGACCTTGCCGCCGAGCGAAGGCGCGGCGAGCGCGGCAGCGAGGTTGGTGTTCAGCGAAGGCTGCAGGAAGGCGCTGTCCTGCGTCATGCGGCCCACGGCCACGTCGCCGCTGATGCGCAGCATCGGCGTCAGCGCATAGCCGCCGGTGGCGATGAACTGGTGGAACTGGTTGTCGGGCGCCAGCGCCATCTGCGCGCGCGTGGTGCCGGCCACCACCGGGTTGAACGGGTTGGCCCAGCTCACCGCCTCCTGCGCGTTCTTGAACTGCGAGGCCTGGTAGGCCAGAGACAGGCTCAGCTTGGAACTCGCGTAGCGCGTGGCCACCTCGACCGTGTCGGTGGTCTGGTCCACCGGTGCCGTGATCAGCGAGCTGGTGTTGAAGAACGAGGCGCCCAGGCGCTGCGTGCCGTCGCGCACGTCGTGGCGCACGCTGACGCTGTGGCTCCACGAGGCGCCGGTGTCCAGCCGCGCCATCAGGCCCAGGTTCTTGCGCTGCGCGCCCAGGTCGACGGTGTGCAGCGAACTGCCCAGCGGCATGGCCTGCGTGCTGGCGGCGGGGAAACCCGCCGGCAGGGTGAGCGTGCCGCTGCCCACGCCGCCGAAGGGCGTGGCGCCGGCATCGGCGATGCGGTGCGGGATCTCGGCGTAGGCCAGGCCCACGCGCCACGAGCCCTGCAGGCCGGCGTCCAGCGCGAGCGAGCGCGAATCGAGGCCTAGGTTGTCGGCGGCCAGGTTGGCCTCGTAGCCGTCGGCGCCGCGGTGCTTGAGCGTGCCGCCGAGCACGGCAAAGCTCTTCTTGCCGTTCAGGCCGGTGTAGTCGCCGAAGCCCTGGCGGTCACCGCTGACGGTGCCGGCGCCGGCCTCGATCTCGCCGCTGGTGGCGGCCTTGGGGTATGGGCAGGCCTCGCACTTCCATTGCGAGGTGTCCACTGCCGCCGCGGTGCCGGCGGCCGACAGCAGGCCGAGCGCGGCCAGCAGCTTCCAGGAGTTGATCGTCGAAGACATGGTGGTGTCCCTTGATGGCTCGCGCATCAGCGCATCAGCTTGGCGCCGGCGGGGTGGTTCGACCCGTGCACCTGCGAGTGGCAATTGGTGCAGGACCCGGCGACGACGAAGATCGCCGAGCCGGCCTGCGTGCCGCCGGGCAGCGAGCGCCCGTCGCGTGCGACCGAGGGGTGACCTGCCGCCGAGTGGCATTGCTGGCACAGCATCGGCGTGGGCTTGGTCAGCAGCGCCGTGCGCACCGAGCCGTGGCTGCTGTGGCACTGCGAGCAGTCTTCCGTCACCGGCGCGTGCTCCCACAGCACCGGGCCGCGCTTGTCGGCGTGGCAGCTGTAGCAGGTCTGGTTCAGCGTCGGCTTGGTGAGGCTGGCCTGCGCCGGCGAGCCGTGCGCGTTGTGGCAGTCGCTGCAGGCCATGCGGCCCTGGCGCACCGGGTGGGCCGAGGTCTTCTGGAAGTCCGCCCGCTGCTGCTTGTGGCAGTTGAAGCAGACCTCGGCCTCGGTCGCCTTCGCCAGCACCTTGTCCTTCTCGACGTGCATGCGGTGGCAGTCGGTGCAGGCGAGCTTGCTGCGGTCATGCGCGCCGGCGTGCCAGGCGGTCCGCGTGCGGTTCTCGTGGCACGACAGGCAGACCTGGTTGCGCTGCTCCAGCGTGGCGATCGAGCTGTTCTTGAAGCCGACGATCGTCAGCTCCTTCTTGCTGCCCTTGGCCGCATGGCGCGCACCGGGGCCGTGGCAGGCCTCGCACTGCAGCCCGCCCGGGCCGAAGGGCGCGTGCGAATCATGGCGGGCGGCGTGCCTGCCCTTGAACATCGCCGACGCCGAGTACGAGGCCGTCTCGTCGTCGTGGCATTCCAGGCAGGTGTCGGCGCCCTTGGCGCTGTATTGCGTGCCGGGGCTGTCGGCCGGTGCCGAGGCGGCCGGCGCGGCGGCCGCGGGCTGTGCCACGGCCTGGACGTGCCAGGCCAGGCTGCCGGCCAGCAGCAGGGCGGGAAGCACGGTGGAGAAAAGGCTTCGCAGGATCTTCATCGGTGCGTCCGTTTCGGATCTCGTCAGGGATGGATGGAGCAGCAGGCGCCGGATGCCGCGTGCGCCACCGGCTTGGCGGCCTTGGCCGCCTTGGAGGCGCTCGCCGCCTTGGCGGGGGCCGGCGCCTTGGCGCCGCCCTTCTTCGGCGGCATCGCGACCACCAGCTTCTTCAGCGTCAGGAACGGGCCGGTGGGCAGCACGTTCTTGCTCACCAGCTCGGTCTTGGTCAGGTAGGGGCGGTTGGCGATGATCTTGTCGGCCTCGGCGTCGCCGATGCCCGGCAGCGTCTTCAGCTCGGCACGGGCCGCGCTGTTGATGTCCACCAGGTGCGCCGGGCCGGGTGCCGGCCGCTTGCGCAGCGCGCCCGCGCCGTGCCCCGCCGCGGCCGATGCGCCGACCGGCGGCATCAGCGGCGCCGTCGGCGCATCGGCCGCGGCGGCAGCCAGGCTGCCGCCCAGCATCACCAGCGCCAGTGCGGGTGCGGCCAGGAGCCGCGTCGTCTTCGTCGTCGTTCTCATCTCGTTGCCCGATCGGGCTCCTGAAGCAAAAAGCAACCCGGTGGTGAAAGCCGCCGGGTTGCCGAGGTTCATGGGCGCCGGCGGGTGTGGCCGGCCGGCGCCTGTTCGCAGTCCTACTGCTTGTGCATCACCGCGATGTCGGCGACGCGGCCGCTGCCGTGGCAGATCAGGCAGGTCTCGTTCGTGCCGGTGATGGCCGAGCTGCGAGCCTGGTACACGGCGCCGCCGTTGATCTTGTAGTGCGACTGCGCATCGGCCGAGTCGTGGCAGGCCAGGCAGACGGTCACTGTCGGCGAGGTCACGAGCGTCGTGCCCACGGCCTCGGTGGCGACACCGGTGCCCACGTTCACGCTGTAGCCCGCGCCGTACGCGGTACCCGGGGTGACCCAGCTCGACAGCGTCGGGCCGGCCGTGTAGGTACCCGCGCCCACGGTGCGGAACAGCCGGTTGTCGGCCGCCGTCGCCGAGGCACTGGCGCTGAAGTTGTACGTGCCCGGCAGGTGGCAGGTCTCGCACTCGTTCAGCACGCCCGGATACGTCACCTCGTAGAAGCCTTCAGCCAGCGCGGTGCCCGAGGCGTCGGCCGTGGCGTGCCACGTGTACGGCGTCGTGCGCTTGGCCTTGGCGTGGATGGCGTGCACGAAGCTCGTCGAGTCCGCGCTCCAGCCGCTGCTGGTCTGGTTCGGCCGGTGGCACCACGAGCAGGTCGTGCCGTCGTTGCGCTGGCCGGCGTGGAAGGCGTCTTCCGTGAACGTGCCCAGTTCCTGGTGGCAGGCATTGCAGCGCGCGTCCTCGACGATCGCACGGCGGCCGGTGTAGCCGGTGGCCACCTTCTGCACGTTCGGCGCGATCACGATCAGGCCGCCGATCTTGTTGGTCTGGCCGCTCGCGGTGGCCGCGCTCACGGGGTAGGCCGCGAGGTTGGTCTGCGTCAGCGGCAGCGTGCTGGTGACGTTGTACGAGTAGCCCAGGCCACCGGAGAGCATGACGGCGTTGTCGGGGACGGTGACGCCGGTCAGCGTGACGGTGTAGTAGCCGCTGCTGTCCGGACCGGCGAGGGTGCCCACGCCGGTGCCGGTGGCGGTGCCGTTCCAGATCCGCTTCAGGTACCCCGAGGCGGAGACGTTGAAGTCGGCCGGCTTGGTGATGCCGTCCTGGGGTTGCGCCCACACGAAGTACGCGCTCGGCGCACCCATGAAGTTGTCCCAGATCTCCTTGTCGCCCGTCGCCGGGTTGACCGTGGCGCTGGCGAACACGTTCAGCGGCGTGGCCGTGCCGTTCTGCAGCATGCGGAACACGATCTGCGGGTGCTTGCTCGAGTCACGCGCAACGGTCTTCACGTCGTAGGTGACCTTGATCGCGCCCGCCGGCAGCCGGTTGACGGAGCCGCCCGAGGCGATCCACGCCGAGTTCGTGTTGGCGTTGGTGCCGCCGGCCAGCAGCGCGTTGCCCGCATTGGGCGGCGTCACCGGGAGGTGGGCCAGGTCGATGTCGGCGGCCGGGAAGGTGCCGTTGCTCTTGTGGCAGGTGGCGCACTGCGAGTCATCGGGCAGCGGGCCCGCCGGGTGGGCGATGCCGGTGCCGTTGATGTTCGTCTGCGTCAGGCCCGCGGCGGCGTCGGCCATCGTCACGCCGACACCGGTCGTGAAGTTGATGCCGTCGTGGCAGGAACCGCAAGCCAGCGCGGTGGGCACCTGCTTCCAGTTGTTGCCCTGCAGCGTCTTGGCGGTGCTGGTGTCGGAACCGTCGTGGCACTTCGTGCAGTTGCGGATGTCCTGCGGGTAGGTCGTTTCCTTGAAGCCCAGGCCGCCGTAGTTGTAGCCGTTGTTGGCCAGCAGCGGACCGGCGTGGACCTTGTGGATGAAGTTCGGCAGGTTGCCTTGCGTGCGGCCGCTGACGACGTTGGTGCTGCCCGTGAAGGTCTTGACCTGGCCGTTGAGCGTGCCGGCCGCCTCGACGTAGCCGTAGCGGCGCTGCTCGGTGTGGCAGACCACGCAGTACTGCACGTTGTTGCGGCTGCCGCCGTGGAACGCGGCGGAGTCGGCGCTGCTGCTCAGGCCGGGCACGCCGCCGAGCTTGCGGTGGCATTCCTCGCACTTGGCGTTGGCGACGATGTCGCGCTGCGTGTCGGTGGCGGTGACGGCCTTGCCGGTGGCGGGGATGAAGTCGTAGACCACGTCCACGGGCTTCTTCAGCGGCACGCCGGCGATGCCCAGCGACACCGCATTGGGCGTGTTGGTGCTCGTGCCCGGGGCGTTGCCGGCCAGCTGGATCGTCAGGCGGTGCGTCAACGCGGCGTTGTAGGTGAGGTCACCCAGGTCGGCCTTGTTGTTGTTGCCGGTCACCGTCATCCCGTCGACCTGCGCCTTGACCTGCGTGATGTCGCGGTAGAAGGTGTACTTGTAGCTGCCGTCGCCGTTGTCGACCAGCGTGCCGGTGTTGTCGGTGCTGGGGCGCGTGGGCGCCGCGGCGGCCGTGGTGGTGGGCACCGTCGTGACGATGTAGCTCACCCAGCGGCTCGGGCCGCCATTCGTGCCCGGCACGAGCTTGGCGATGGAGAACGCCAGGTTCGTGAGGCCGGCCACCGTGGCGGTGCTGCTCTTGCTGGTGTTGCCCAGCCCGGTGACGGGGCGGCCGAAGCCGTCCTTGACCGTGAAGTTCACGACCGGCGGACTCGCGATCGTCACGCTGCTGACCGTCACGGTCGCTTCCATCGCGGACCAGGCCTCGGCGTTGGTCGCGATCGCGCTGGCGTTGGTCAGCGTGTTGCTGCCCACGGCCATCGTCGTGCCGCCCGCCGTGCCCGGTGCACCCGGCGCGCCCGGGGCGCCCGTTGCGCCCGTGGCGCCGGTGGCACCTGTCGGACCTTGCGGTCCTTCAGGGCCGGTATCGCCGGACCCGCCGCAACCGGCGAGCACTGCGGCCATCAAGGCTGCAGCCGCGAGGCCCAGCCAGTTTCGCCCTTGGTTCATCAACCCTCTCCTCATCGGAAGTCAGACGGCCCGGTCAGCGGCAGGAGACGTGTATGCATGCACCGCCTGCGGAAGTTCCGTCATTGCGGAGGAATCTACGCCCCGACGTTCGGAAAAAATTGATGCACATCAGGCTCGGCCGGCAATGCGCGGACATCGATCGACGGCCCTTCACATCGCGCGTCAGGGTCCACGAAGACGAAGGCCGCATGACCGCGGGCGCGGTGCATGCGGCCTCGTGTGGAGGCGCTGATGCGAAGCGGTCAGCCGGCGCTGGCGGCGCTCGCCGCGGGTGCGGGCGTGGAGGCAGGCGCGGGGGCGGCCGCCGGCGCCGGCGCGGCTTGCGCCGGCTTGGCCTCGGGCTTGGGCTCCTCGGGCTCCTTGTGCGCGACGCCGGTGTGGCACTCGATGCAGGTGGCCTTGCCGTTGAGGAACTTCTTGTGCTGCTTGACGGCGTCTTCGCTCTGCTTCTTGTTGTCCCAGGCGGCCGGGTCGTGGCAGTGGCGGCAGCTGGCGGAGTTGTCCTCCTTCATCTCGTCCCACACCACGTTGGCCATGCGCCAGCGTTCGCGGTCGAACTTCTCCTGGGTGCTTATGACGCCGCGCATCTCGGCCAGGCCGTCCTTGATGCCGGCCTTGGCCTTGGCGATGAGCTTGGCCGGGTAGCTGTGCGGCAGGTGGCAGTCGACACACGCGGCACGCACGCCGGTGCGGTTGTTGTAGTGGGCCGAGAGCTTGTGCTCCGGCCACACGAACTGCGCATGCGAGTGGCAGGCGGTGCCGCAGAACTCGTCGGTGCCCGTGAGGTGCACGGCGACCTGCGTGCCGATGACACCGACGACACCGACCACCGTGCCGATCAGCAGCAGCGAGAACAGCGACCAGCGTGCGGACGGCGTGAACAGCCAGCGAAAGAAACGGCCCAGCATGCGCATGCTCCTCTTGGCGTTTTCGAAATCTTCTGCGCGTGGCGCCCGGCGCGGCCGGGCGCCGCAGGACTCACTTGGACGACAGGACGATCGCGACGATCGCCTTGATGTCGGCGTCAGACGCCTCGACCTTCTTGTGGTCGTCGCCGTCGGTGGTCTTGCCGCCGGTCTTCAGGTACGTGAAGAGCTTGTCCGGCATCTCGGCCTTGCCCTTGTACTTCTCCGCCAGCGAGGCCCAGGACGGGCCCTTCTTCGTGGTGGTGGCGGTGTGGCACTTGCTGCACTTTTCCTTGGTGATGATGTCTTCGGCGGGGCCGGCGAGGGCCGGGCCGGCGAGCACGACAAGGCTGGCGGCAATGGCGGTGGTGAGCTTCATGTGGTTGAACTCCGTAGTTCTTCGGGTGGCCCGACGGCCTACCCTTCAACGGTTCAGCCACGGAACTGCCGACATTCTGGTCAGCGGCGTGGCCCCCCGGGTTGATGCAAGTCAGCCGCGTCCCGGGAATCCTGCTCGGTGCAGGGCCAGGTGGCGGGGCGTCCAGGAGTGCGGCACGCGGTGCACGAAGTTCGAGCGCGCGATGTGGTAGCTGGGATCGAAGCCGTAGAAGTTGCGCCGCATGCGCGCCAGTTCGTCGGCGCGGAAGGCCTCCAGCGGGCGCCGCGCCTCGTCGGCCTCGCGCGCGGCCTGCTTGGCGGCCAGGCGCGAGCGCAGTGCAGGATCGGCCGCGAGCGCCTGCGCGCGGGCCAGCGCCAGCGCGAGGAAGGCCTCGGGCGCCGGGGCTTCCAGCACCTCGTCGACCAGGCCGGCCTCGCAGGCCATCGCGGCCGACATCGGCAGCCGCCGGCCCATAACCGTCTCGACCGTCGCGACGCGCTGCAGCCGGCGGGGCAGAAGATAGGTCCAGTACTCCGAGCCGTACAGATTGCCCATGTTCTTGTAGTGGGGGTTCAGCACCACGCCCGGCCGCGCCCAGACGAGGTCGGCCGCCAGCGCCATGAACACGCCCCCCGCGCCGGCGTTGCCCTGCATCGCCGCGATGACGAGCTTGCCGGTGGCTCCGATCAGGGTACGCGTGAAGTCGTCGATCGCGTTGATGTTGGCCCATGACTCGTCGGCCGCGCTGCGCGCCGACTCGATCACCTTCAGGTGGATGCCGTTGCTCCAGAACTCCGGTCCGCCGGCCAGCAGCAGCACCGGCTCGGGCGCGACCAGCGCCTCGCGCAAGGCGGCATCGAGCCGATGGCACTGCGTGCTGCTCATCGCGCCGTTGTGGAAGGGGAAGTGCAGCACGCGCACGTCGCCGTGCGCCTCGTGCCAGAGGTCGCGGCAACTCGCCTCGCCGGCTTCGCCCGCCAGTGGCCAGGCCGGCAAGGACGCTGCTTCGTCGGCGAAGGCCAGCGCCGCGGGCAGCTTGAAGCGGCCGGGCTCGTCGACGAAGCGCACATGGCCGATCCACACCGCTCCGTCCTGCGTCGCGCGCAGCAGGGCCTGCTGGTGGCGGGCGATCAAGGTGCCGGGTGCGTGGCGCGCGGCCATCGGCTGCGCGTGGGCGTCGAACAGGCGGCAGGCGCGGCCGAAGAGTTCGTCATCGACGCCAGGCGAGCCATCGCCCGCGTGGATCTTGCGCAGCACCGCGGCCATGTCGTCGCGCTGCCAGTCGATGCGGCGATCGCCCTGCGCCATCAGCGGCCGCCAGCCCAGGCCGGCGCCGGCGGCGGGCTGCGGGTCGAGCGGCCCATCGCCACGTTCGGCACGTTGCACCGCCGATAGCACCGCCCGCACCGCCGCCTCGCTCACCTCGCGCCGGTAGACGCTGGACTTCGGCGCCGCGCGCAGCGCGATGGGCTCGTGCGCCCACACCGGCCCGGCGTCCATCTCGGCCACGGCCTGCAGCACGGTCACGCCCCAATCCGTGCGACCCTCGGCGATGGCCCAGTCCAGCGACGAAGGCCCGCGGTCGCCCGGTGGCCCAGGGTGCACGACGAGGCAGGGCACGGCCTGCCAGACGCTGTTCGGAATCGCGCGCTGCATGAAGGGCGCGATCACCAGCGCCGGCTGCCACAGCGCCACGGCCTCCTCGGCCACCGCGGCCGAGATGTCGAGCTCGATCGAGACCTCGTGGCCGCGCGCCGTCAGTTCGAGGAAGAGCCGCTGCGCCAGCCCATTGAAGCTGCGCGTGATGAACAGGATGCGCATCAGCAGATGCGGGGGAGCTGATCTCCGGCGAGCCAGTCGACGATGCGGCGACCGCCGAAGCGCGTCTTCATCTGCACGAAGTGGTGCGCGTCCTCGACCACCTCGCCGATGATCGCGGCGTCGGCGCCCTGCGGGTGCGCGCGCATCGTGGCGAGCAGGCGCTCGGCATGCTCGGCCGGCACGATGGCCAGCAGCTTGCCCTCGTTGGCGACGTACAGCGGATCGAGCCCGAGAAATTCGCAGGCGGCCTGCACCTGCCGGCGCACCGGCAGCGTGGCCTCGTCGAGCACCATGCCGACGCCCGACTGCGCCGCGATCTCGTTGAGCGTGGTGGCCACGCCGCCGCGCGTGGGGTCGCGCAGCACGTGCAGCTGCGGCACGGCAGCGACCATCGTGGCGACCAGCCTGTGCAGCGCGGCGGTGTCGGAGACGATGTCGGTGCCGAAGGCGAGCGACTCGCGCAGCGACATGATCGCCATGCCGTGGTCGCCGATCGTGCCGCTGACGATGATGCGGTCGCCGGGCCGCGCGCGGTCGCCGCTGATCTGCAGGCCCTCGGGCACGACGCCCACGCCGGTGGTGTTGATGAACACGCCGTCGCCCTTGCCGGACTCGACCACCTTCGTGTCGCCGGTGACGATGGGCACGCCGGCCTCGCGCGCGGCGGCGGCCATCGAGTCGACGATGCGCTTCAGGTCTACGAGCGGGAAGCCTTCCTCGAGGATGAAGCCGGCCGAGAGGTACAGCGGCACCGCGCCGCTCATCGCCACGTCGTTGACCGTGCCGTGCACCGAGAGGCAGCCGATGTCGCCGCCGGGGAAGAACAGCGGGCTGACGACGTGGCTGTCGGTGGCCATCACGATGCGGCCCTCGGGCCGCGGCAGCATCGCCTGGTCGTTGCGCTGGGCGAGGAACTCGTTGGCGAAGGCCGCGGCGAAGAGCTGCTCCACCAGCTGCGCCATCGCGCGGCCACCCGAGCCGTGCGAGAGGTCGACGTGGCCGTTCCTGATGTCGAGCGGGCGCACGTAGTCCCGCTTCACCGTACCACCCCCGCTCATGCCGCCACCACCGGAATCTCGCGGAAGCGGCCATAGCTGTAGTAGGCCGCGCAGGCGCCTTCGCTGGAGACCATGCACGAGCCGATCGGGTTCTCCGGCGTGCAGACGGTGCCGAACACCTTGCAGTCGCGCGGGTGCTTCACGCCGCGCAGGATCGCGCCGCACTCGCAGGCCTTGTTGTCGGCCACCTGCTCGGTCTTCAGCGCGAAGCGGGCCTCGGCGTCGAAGGCGGAAAGCTCGTCGCGGATGCGCAAGGCGCTGTACGGCACCTCGCCCAGGCCGCGCCACTCGAAGCTGCGGCGCAGCTCGAAGACCTCGCTCACCAGCGCCTGCGCCTTCTGGTTGCCATCGCGCGTGACGGCGCGGGTGAACTCGTTCTCCACCTCGGCGCGGCCCTCGTTGACCTGGCGCACCAGCATCAGGATGGCCTGCATCACGTCCAGCGGCTCGAAGCCGGCAATGACCACCGGCTTGCGGTACTCCTCGGCGAAGAACTCGTAGGGCTGGCTGCCGATGATGGTGGACACATGCGCCGGGCCGATGAAGCCGTCCAGCGGCAGCGTGCCCAGCTCGCGCACCTCGGGCGATTCGAGGATGTGCGTGATGGCCGCCGGCGTCAGCACGTGGTTGCAGATGACGCTGAAGTTCGTGAGGCCCAGCTTCTGCGCCTGGCGGATCACGAGCGCGGTGGGCGGCGTGGTGGTCTCGAAGCCGATCGCGAAGAACACGACCTCGCGGCCCGGGTTGTCCTGCGCGGCCTTCAGCGCGTCGGCCGGCGTGTAGACCATACGCACGTCGCCGCCGCGGGCCTTGGCCTTCAGCAGCGACAGGCCGTTCGACGCCGGCACGCGCAGGCAGTCGCCGTAGGTGCAGACGATGGCCTTGGCCTTGAGCGCCAGGTCGATGGCGAGATCGACGCGGCCGATCGGCAGCACGCACACCGGGCAGCCCGGGCCGTGCACCATGCGCACGCTTTGCGGCAGCAGGTCGCCGACGCCGTAGCGAGAGATGGCGTGCGTGTGTCCGCCGCAGAACTCCATCAGGCTGTAGCGGCGACCGGGCTGCACCTCCGCCGCGATGGCCGCGGCGATGCGCTGCGCGAGCGCGCCGTCGCGGAACTCGTCGATGTACTTCATGCCGCGGCCCCGGGGCTCGCAGCGGCAGCGTCGTTCGCGGCGGCGAAGAGCGCCAGCGTGCGCTCGGCCTCTTCCGGGTCGAGCCGGGTCAGCGCATAGCCCACGTGCAGGATCACGTAGTCGCCGGGCTTCACGTCCTCGACGAGCGCGAGCGAGATCTCCTTGCGCACGCCGTCCAGGTCGACGATGGCGGCGTCCTCGCCGACCATCTCGACCACGCGCACGGGTATGGCCAGGCACATGGTTTCAGTCTCCGTTCGAGTTCAGGTGATGGATCGCGACCCAGGCCTGGCCGAGCGCGATGCCGCCATCGTTGGGCGGCGCCTGGCGCGCTTCGAGCACGCGCAGGCCGTTCGTGGAAAGGCGCGCCGCGAGCGATCGGCTGAGAAGCGCGTTGAGGAAGCAGCCGCCGCCGAGGGCGATGATGCGCAGGCCGTTGGTGCGGGCCGCCGCGAGCACCCAGCGCGCAAGGCCGGCCGCGAAGGCTTCGTGGAACAACGCGGCGCCGTCGGCGGCATGCCGCTCGTCGGCCAGGCGCTGCAGCAGCGGCAGCAGGTCCAGCGTGCCGTCGGTGCCGACAGTGACCAGGCGCTCGGCCTCGACCGCATCGCAGCGGCCGCGTGCGGCCAGCGCTTCCAGCAGCATCGGCGCCTGGCCTTCGAAGGCCGCGGTTTCGCGCACGCCAAGCAGGCCGGCGGCGGCGTCGAACCAGCGGCCGGCGCTGCTGGTGGGCGGGCAGCGCAGCTGGCGCGACAGCAGCTCGGCCACCGCCGCGGCCGCGGGCTGCGAAGCGAAGCGCGTCGTGATCTCGCCACCGCGGCCCATCGCATGCAGCGCCGCGGCGGCGCAGCGCCAGGGCTCGCGAGCCGCGGCATCGCCGCCCGGCAGCATGAGCGTACGCAGGTGCGCCAGGCGCTCACAGCGCGCGCCATCCACGCGCAGCAGCTCGCCGCCCCAGGCCGCGCCGTCGTCGCCCAGGCCCACGCCATCGAGCGCCAGGCCCAGCAAGGGCTCTTCGATGCGATCCTCCGCCGCCACCGCGGCGATGTGCGCATGGTGGTGCTGCACCATGAAGACCGGCAGCGCGCGCTCGCCGGCGAAGGCCGCCGCGAAGCGGGTGCTGAAGAAGTCCGGATGGCCGTCGTGCGCCACCGCCTCCGGCCGGACGTCGAGCACGCGGCACAGGTGCGACACGGCCTCTTCCAGCGCCTCGCAGGTGGCCGCGTTGTCGAGGTCGCCGACATGCGGTGAGAGGAAGGCCTCGTCGCCGCGCGTCACGCACACCGTGTTCTTCAGCCAGGCACCGGTGGCCAGCACCGGCGGGCCCTTGCGGGCCAGGCGGATGGGCCGCGGCGTGGCGCCGCGCGCACGGCGGATGAACTGCGGCGCGCCGGTGGCGCCCGGGCGCAGCACGCTGTCGTCGCAGCGCGCGACGATGTCGCGGTCGTGCATCAGCACCGCGTCGGCGATGTCCGAAAGCCGCGCCAGCGCGGCCTCGTTCGTCGTCACGATGGGCTCGCCGCCGGGGTTGGCGCTGGTCATCACGAGCAGCAGATCCTGCGGCTCCTGCAGCCAGGCCGTGCCCGCGGGCCGGCCGGCGGCCTCGTGGAACAGCAGCTGCTGCACCGGCGTGCAGGGCAGCATCGTGCCCAGCACCTGCAGGCCGGGCGCGACGCCGGCAATCAACTCACTTCGGCCGTCATGCATCGGCAGCAGCACGACCGGCCGCTCGGGCGCGGCCAGCAGCTTCTGCTCCGCGGCATCGGCCTGGACCCACTTCAGCGCCGAGGCGAGGTTGGCCGCCATCACCGCGAACGGCTTCTCCTCGCGGTGCTTGCGCTGCCGCAGCGCGGCCACGGCCGCGGGATTGCGGGCATCGCAGGCGAGGTGGAAGCCGCCCAGCGCCTTGATCGCGACGATGCGGCCGGCGCGCAGCAGCGCGAGCGTCTGCGCGATGGCGTCGCCCTCGACCACGCGGCCTTGCGCATCCACCAGCGTCAGCTTCGGCCCGCACACCGGGCAGGCATTGGGCTCGGCGTGGAAGCGGCGGTGCGCCGGGTCGGTGTACTCCGCGTGGCACAGCGGGCACTGCACGAACGCGGCCATGCTCGTCATCGCGCGGTCGTAGGGCAGCGCGCGCGTCAGCGAATAGCGCGGGCCGCATTGCGTGCAGTTGATGAAGGCGTGGCGCCAGCGGCGGTCGGCCGGGTCGAAGAGCTCGGCGAGACACTCGTCGCAGGTGGCCACGTCGGGCGGGATCGCGGTGTGCACCGCGGCGCCGGCCACGCTGGCGTGGATCGCGAAGCCGTCTTCGTGGCCCAGCGTTTCGAGCGTGCGCCACTCCACGGCCTCCACGCGCGACAGCGGCGGCGCATCGCTGCGCAGCCGCTCGCGCAGTTCGGCCAGCACCGCGGTCGGGCCTTCGGCCTCGATCGCCACGCCCTCGGCGTCGTTCAGCACCCAGCCGCGCAGTTCGAGTTCACGCGCCAGACGGAAGACGAAAGGCCTGAAGCCCACGCCCTGCACCGCACCACGCACGCGGATCGCGCAGCGTTCGACGGCGGCAGGCTTCACGGGCGCGAGCACGGGAAAAGACTCGTCAGCTCGACTGCAGCCGTGCGACCTGCGCTTCCAGTTCGGCCACGCGCTGCTTCAGCTGCTCGACCTGCGCCAGCCGCGCCTGCTTCGCGGCGGCCGCGCCCTGCGCGATCCAGTCGAGCCACTCGTCCATGCCCTGGCCCGAGGTGGCCGACAGCTCGATGATGCGGATCGAGGGATTCACGCGCCGTGCGTTGGCCAGGCAGCGCTGCACGTCGAACGTGAGGTGCGGCAGCAGATCGGCCTTGTTCAGCAGCATCAGCGACGAGGCGTGGAACATGTCCGGGTACTTCAGCGGCTTGTCCTCGCCCTCGGTCACCGACAGCACCACCACCTTGTGCGCCTCGCCCAGGTCGAAGCCGGCCGGGCAGACGAGGTTGCCGACGTTCTCGATCATCAGCACCGAGTCCTCGGCCGGCGGCAGGCGCGACAGCGCGGTGCGGATCATCTCGGCGTCGAGGTGGCAGCCCTTGCCGGTGTTGATCTGGATCGCCGGCGCGCCGGTGGCGCGGATGCGGTCGGCGTCGACGCTGGTCTGCTGGTCGCCCTCGATCACCGTCACCGGCAGCCGGCCCTTGAGCATCTCGATCGTGCGCACCAGCAGGGTCGTCTTGCCCGAGCCGGGGCTGGAGACGAGGTTCAGCGTGAAGACGCCGCGCTCGGCCAGCGTGCGGCGCACCGCGCCGGCGACGTTGTCGTTCTTGGCCAGGATGTCGCGCTCCACCTGCACCAGCCGCGCCTGCGACTGCCCCGGCGCCGAGGCGCCCGCGGCGCCGGTGCCGTAGTGCAGCGCGCCGGCGCTTTCGTGCGGCTGGTGCGCGTGATGGTGGTGGTGGTGATGCGCGTGGTCGTGATCGTGGGAATGATCGTGCGCATGATCGTGGTCGTGCCCGTGATCGTGGTCATGCGCATGGCTGTGCGTCGTGCCGTCGGCATGCGTGTGCTCGTGGGCGCCATGCGGGTCGCCCTCGATGCGGGTGTTGCCGGCGCCGCAGCCGCAGGTGGTGCACATGTCTTCAGTCTCCTCGGTCCCGATCGAAGCCTAGTCGATCTCGATATCCATCACGCGCATGCGCTCGCCGCCGGTCACCTGCAGCTGGTGGCTGCCGCAGCGCGGGCAAGGGTCGCCGCGGCGCTCGATCGCCACCGGCTCGCCGCAGGGCATGCACCAGGCGGCACCGGGCGTCTCGACGATCTCGATGCGCGCGCCGTCGGTCACGCCGCCGCGCATCACGACCTCGAACGCAAAGCGCATCGCCTCGGGCTCGACCTGCGACAGCGCGCCGATCTCCAGCCGCACCGCGGTCACGCGCGTGGCGCCGTTGGCGCGCGCCGTGTCCTCCACGATCTCGCGCACGCTCTCGGCCAGCGACATCTCATGCATCCGCAAGCTCCACGCGGCACTCGACACAGGGGTCCAGCGACGCCACCGCCAGCGCCGCGCGGCGCTGCAGTTCGGCATCGTCGCCGGCGGGCAAGCCTAGCAAGGCCGGCGCCAGGGCACCCTGCGGATGGAAGTTCCAGTCGGTGGGCGCGACGATGCGGTACATCGTCACGCGGCCGTCTTCCAGCCGCGCCAGGTGCACGAGCAGCCCACGCGCATTTTCCACCCAGCCCAGGCCCGTCGCGCCCGCCGGTGCGCCCTGCACGAGGCAGCTGCCGACAAGCGGGCTGCCGTTTCGGCCGGCGAGGTGGCAAGCCAGTTCGCGCAGCCGCGCGGCGGCGCGGCGCGCCGGCAGCGGCAGCGTGCCGGCGGCCAGCGCGCGCAGCAGCGGGTCGTCGCGCAGCCGCGCCAGCGGGCCGGTCTCGGCGGCGCCGCCCTGCCAGGCCGGGGCGTGCACGAAGGCGGCATCGGCCTCGGCTGCGGCGGCCCAGGCCGCAGGGTCGGCGGCAAGCGTCGGGCCGTCCAGCAAGGGCACGGCCGAAGCACCGGGCTCGGCCGCGGTGCGCTGCACGAAGCGGGCGGCCACCGTGGCGCCGGCCTCCATCCAGGCCGTGAACCCGGCCGCGTCCTCCAGAGCGAGCCAGCGCTCGGACGCCATGCCGAAGACCGCGGTCGCGACCTGCGCCGCGGCACGGCCGTCGAACTCCGGCGCGCGCGCGGCACGCACCGCCGGCACGGCGTCGGCCGCGGGGGTTTCGCCGAGCAGCCGCGGCCAGTCCAGCAGCATGCGGTGCACGAGTTCGCGGCGCGATTCGGCGGCGACACGCGCGCCCGCATCGGCCAGCTCGGCCGCGCTCGGCGCGTGGCCGGCGGCCGCCGCCAGCGCCAGCGCGCCGGCCACGCCCTGCGACTGCCCGCAGATGGAGAACAGCCGCGGCAGCGCCGCGTTCACTTCGTGCGGCCGGCGGCCCTGCAGCAGCAGCCGCGCGACGTCGGGGCGCGTGGAGACGACGCCGCAATGCGCGACCCGGCCTTCGGCCCGCGCGAGCGTGATGCGGAGTTCGCCCTCAGGCGCCACGGGCGAGCGGCGCTCGCCCTCAGGCGCCACGGGCGCGCCCCGAGCCGCCGAACAGGAAGTCGCGCTTGGACAGCTGCTGGGGCGCGGGAGCGGGGGACGTGACGGCGGCGGCCGGCGCGGGCTTGGGCGCGCCCGGCGCTTCCAGCAGACCCTGGATGGCCGCCAGCGCGGTGGCCTCGGCGGTGGCCTGGTCGTCGAACTCGAACATCGGCGAGAACAGCGAGCAGGCCAGCCAGGGGCCGAGTTCGGCGTCCTGCGCGCCGATGAACTCGAACACGCCGGCCGGGAACACGAGGTGGCGCGATTCGCGCTCGCCGCAGGGCAGCCAGCGTTCGCCGATGCGCGGCATCAGTATCAGGTTCATGAACCAGGGCGTGACCAGCACGCCCAGCCAGTGCTCGGCCCAGGGCCGGAAGGCGAGCGCACGCACGCCGAGCTTGGGGTTGACCATCGGCAGCCCGGCCATCGGCCCTTCCAGGATGGCCTGGAAGCGGCGTTCGAGCGCGGCGGAAGGGTCGGGATGCTCGGATTCAGTCATCGACGCGCAGGAAGGCATGCTGTTCGGCGGAACACGTGGGGCAACTCCAGTGTTTCGGCAGAGCAGCAAAGGGCGTGCCGGGCGGGATCTGCCAGACCTCGTCGCCCAGGGCGGGGTCGTAGACGGTCCAGCAGATTTTGCATTCCATGCGCGGCCCGAGATCGCCCGTCGCGCCGGGCGCGCCGGCCGGATTCAGCCCGTCTGCCGCATCCATTCGGCAAGCTCGAGCAGGCGGCCGTGGCTGTCCTGCAGGTCTTCGCGCGCGGCCATCGCGACTTCAGGGAAGTCGACGACCTCGAGCGTGTTCAGGATCAGCGTGTTCATGTTGTTGAAGTACTGCACCCGCCAGACATGGCGCGCCGCCGTGCTGCTGATGCGGCAGTTGCCGAAGCCGCGCGACAGCACCGTGACGCCGCCGCCTTCGAGCAGCGCATCCAGGTGCGACTGGTCCTCGGGCGACAGCGGCAGCAGCGTCAGGTTCACCACATGCGGCGCAGCGGCCACCGGCACGCCGCCGACGCCATTCTCGCAGCGGATCATCGCCTCCTGCAGCTCGCTGACCAGCGACGGGACATTCATCGCGCCGGGCGGCAGTTCGCGCAGCCGCAGGCGCGGCTGCGAGCGCTGCTGCGCCAGCTCGCGCAGCAGCGGCGGCACCGGCGCGGCGGTCAGCCAGTCGTGCCAGAGGCGGCCGTCGGCGTCGAAGTGCTGCTCGCGCCAGACGCCGGAGAACACCGTCTCCTGGATGCGCACCGCATGGCCGTCGTCGACGATGGCCGAGACCTCGCCTTCGCCCAGCGTCTCGTTGAGCACGCGCAGCGCGTCGGCCGGCACGGCGGAGAGGTCCATCTGCGGCAGCGGGCCGCCGGCCGCGAGCCAGGTGCCGAAGTCGGCGACGAAGGTCTCCAGCAGCGCGCAGGCGCCGGGCACGTCGCGGTCGGGGCCGGCCTCGGGCACCGAGGGCATCTCGAAGGTGCTCATCTCGCGCGGCATCGGCATGAACTCGAGGGCTTCCTCCTCGTGCAGGGTGCCTTCGGCGCGAATGGGGATGGTCACGGGGCGCATGGGGGTCGCTCTCTCTGTTCGGGGGCTTCAGCTGCAGGACGAGGTGCCGCCGGTCGCGCCGGCCACACGCACGGGAATGCCCACCGAGGGCGCGCGCACCGGCGCGGCGGCCAGCAGGCGGTCGAGTTCGGCGAGGTAGTCGGACCAGTCGCGCACGCCGTCCACGGCGCCCAGGTACTGGCCGTCGCGCAGCATCACGAAGGCCGGCCAGCGTGCGAAGCCGTAGCGCGGCGAGACCGCGCGCGCCGCCACCGGCGGCAGCAGCCCGACGCGGAAGGCCTGCGGCCGCGCGGCGAACAGCTCGGGCACGACGATGGCGAGGTCCAGCGTCTCCTTGTAGCGGTCGGGCTCCTCGGCGAAGACCACCATCGCGGTGCCGGGCAATTTCGCCCAGTCGTCGTAGTCCTCGGCGTCGAGCAGCGCGGCGCCGGTGAACTGCAGCAGGCGCTGCAGCAGCGGATGCAGCTGGATGTGGCGCGCCTCCGCGCCGGTGATGGCGTTCATCGCGTCGGGTCTCCCGTCGATGGGTTCTGTCAGTGGGTCTTTTCGCTCGGCCGCAGGTGAGGCGGCAACTCGGGCGTGCGGCCGACGAGATCGGCGAAGTAGGCATCGACGTCCACGTCGCCGCGCATCACCGCGGCCAGCGCGTCGCGGCCGGCACGGGCCTGCGCGGCCTCGGCGGCCGTCATCAGCTGGCGCGCCGCGCCCTGGAAGCCGAGCAGCCAGGTGCCCGGCGGCTGCGGGCCGACGAGCGAGAGGTCGATCCATTCGGCGGGCTCATCGCCCTGGCCTTCGGGCACGGCCGTGCACCAGGCCTGCAGGCCTTCGCAGACGAGCACGCGCAGCGGGACACCGATGCACATCTCAGCGGGCCTCCGGCGCGGAGCGCGATTCCGGCTGGATCTGGTTCAGGAAACGCGCGTCGCCGATGCGGCAGGCCTCGGCCTCCGAGGGCCGCTCGCCTTCGTAGGCGTCCATCGCCAGCGGCGTGGCGTTCAGCGGCTCGGCGGGCGGCTCGCTGCGCGCGACGGCCTTCACGCCCCAGGCGGCGAGTTCATCCACGGCCAGCTGCACCGCCTCGTCGAGGCGCGCCTTCACCAGCGGGCTCAGGCTGCCGCCCAGGTCGTCGAGGATCGCAGGCTGCACGCCGATCACCGTGAGGCGCTCAGGAAGCCTGCCCTTCAGTTCGGCCAGCGCCAGCAGCTCCATGAACGAGGCCTGGTGCAGGCTCATCGTCGTGTCGGAGAAGCGCGGCACCTCCTCGTCGCGCAGCAGCTTCAGCGTGCCCGGCGGCAGCTGCCAGTCCACCGCGTCGAAGACGATCGCGTGCGTGGCCGCGCACACCGGGTGCAGCAGCAGCAGGCCCTGCGTGCCGCCGTCCATCACGACGACTTCGGGCGGCAGCTCGAAGCGCTGGTGCAGCGCCTCGACCGCCCGCACGCCGAAGCCTTCGTCGGCCCAGAGCAGGTTGCCGATGCCCAGCACCAGCACGGCCGACGGACCGGCGCTCACCGCTTGTTCACCCGCCAGCCGTTGATCATCGTGCTGATCACGGTCTCGTTGGTGCAGATGTCCTCGCGCACCACCATGTACAGGTGGAAGATCGTGAAGAACACCAGGTACCACATGCACAGGTGGTGCAGCGTGTGCACGTTCTGGCTGTAGCCCAGCAGCGGCATCACCCACGAGGTGAAGAACCGGAAGGCCCAGCTCTCCATGCCCAGGCCCTCGCCGTACAGCGCCAGGCCCGTCACGCTCATGAAGATCGCGCCGACCATGTACATGAAGGTCATCGCGCTCACGGCCAGCGGGTTGTGGCCCATCCAGGGCTGCACTTCCTTCTTGATGAAGGCGTAGTGCAGGACCTGGTTGATGAAGCCGCGCCAGAAGTCGGCCGTCAGCATGCTGAAGGGCGTGACGAAGATCTCCCGTGAGTAGCGGTTGCCCACGAAGGCCCACAGGATGCGCACCGCCAGCGAGATCGCGAACACGTAGCCGGCCGCGAAATGCAGGTAGCGGATGTAGCCGAAGCCGAAGTGCTCGCTGGCCTCGCCGCCGGTGGAAGGCAGCGGGCTGCCGATCAGGTAGCCGGTGGCGATCAGCACCACCATGGCCAGCGCCATCAGCCAGTGCCAGATGCGCACCGGCAGTTCCCACACGTACACCGAGATGCGTTCGCCGGTGTGCGGCGACGCGGTCTGGACGCTCATGCTCGCCTCCTTCGCGCGTCAGCGCACCGTGACGCGGGTGACTTCCTCGCCGGCCGGCGAGATCACGTGCGTCGAGCAGGCCAGGCAGGGATCGAAGCTGTGGATCGTGCGCAGGATCTCCAGCGGCTCCTCGGGCTTGGCCATCGGCGTGTTCATCAGGCTGGCCTCGTAGGCGCCGATCTGGTTCTTGCCGTCGCGCGGGCCGGCGTTCCAGGTGGTGGGCACCACGCACTGGTAGTTGTCGATCTTGGTGTCCTTGATCTTGATCCAGTGGCCCAGGGCACCGCGCGGCGCCTCGCAGTAGCCCGCGCCCTGTGCCGCGGCCGGCCAGGTGCTGGGCTCCCAGCTGTCGACGTTGGCGGTGGCGAAGTTGCCGGCCTTGAGGTTGGCCATCAGCTTGTCGAAGAAGTAGCGCATGCGGTGCGCCGCCCACGAGGCTTCCAGGCCGCGCGCCGCGGTGCGGCCCAGCGTGCTGAAGAGCGCCTGGATCGGCACGTCCAGCGTCTTGAGCACCTTGTCCACCGGCTCCTTGAACTCCGGCCGGCCCATCGCGTAGCCGACGATGTAGCGCGACAGCGGACCCACTTCCATCGCATGGCCGCGCCAGCGCGGCGACTTGATCCACGAGTACTTGGCGCTCTCGTCGATCTGCTCGATCGAGGTCTTCTGGCCCTTGGTGCCCGGGCCGAGCACGAAGTTGGGCACCGTGACGCCGTCGAAGGGGTGCAAGCCCTGGGAGTCGTCGCCGTACTTGTACCAGCTGTGCTGCACGAACTCCTGGATCTGCGCCGGGTCCTTCAGGTCCACCGGCTGCACGTTCTTCAGGTCGCCGCCGACGATGGCGCCGCGCGGCATCAGCAGGCTCTTGTTGCTGTCGTCGTTGGCGATGTCGGGGAACTCGCCATAGGCCAGCACGTTCATGCTGCTCAGGCCGCCGCCGATCGCGCCCCAGTCCTTGTAGAAGCCGGCGATGGCCAGCAGGTCAGGGACGTAGACGTTGTCGATGAAGGCGATGGTGTCGTCGATGATCTTCGACACCATGTTCAGGCGTTCCATGTTGATCGCGCCGACGGCACCCGTGCCCTCGAGGTTGATCGAGCACGGCACGCCGCCCACCAGCCAGTTCGGGTGCGGGTTCTTGCCGCCGAAGATGGTCTGGATCTTGACGATCTCCTTCTGGAAATCGAGCGCTTCGAGGTAGTGCGCCACGGCCATCAGGTTGGCCTCGGGCGGCAGCTTGTAGGCCGGGTGGCCCCAGTAGCCGTTGCGGAACGGGCCCAGCTGCCCGCTCTCGACGAACTTCTTCAGCTTGCCCTGCAGGTCGCGGAAGTAGCCCGGCGACGAGGTGGGCCAGCTGCTGATGCTCTGCGCGAGTTCGCTCGTCTTCTTCGGGTCGGCCTTCAGCGCGCTGACGACGTCCACCCAATCGAGCGCGTGCAGGTGGTAGAAGTGAACCAGGTGGTCATGCGCGTACAGCGTCGCATGCATCAGGTTGCGGATGATGTTCGCGTTGTCCGGGATCTTGATCTTCAGCGCGTCTTCCACCGCGCGCACGCTCACCAGCGCGTGCGTGCCGGTGCACACGCCGCAGATGCGCTCGACGAAGGCCCACGCGTCGCGCGGGTCGCGGCCCTTGAGGATCACCTCCAGCCCGCGCCACATCGTGCCGGTGCTCACCGCGTTGCGGATGACGTTCTTGTCGTCGACGTTGACCTCGACGCGCAGGTGCCCCTCGATCCGGGTGACCGGGTCGACGACGACGCGCTTGCCGGAGTTGTCGAGCTTGAAGCCTTGGGTCTCGATGACGGCCATGATCTCAGCCCTCCACCTTCTCGTTGTTCTGTGTCTTGCCGCGGCTGGCGGCACGCTGCAGCGCCGTGGCGGCGGCATGCGCCACCACCGCCGCGCCGGCCACGCCGATGGCGGCCAGGCCGAGCTTGTCGGCGTTCGCCTCCACGCCGAACTGCGTGAGGTTGGACAGGCGGTCGTAGAACGAGCCCTTGTCCCAGAAGCCGTCTTCACTGCAGCCGATGCAGCCGTGGCCGGAGCCGATCGGGAACGAGACGCCCTCGTTCCAGCGCGTGGTGCTGCAGGCGTTGTAGGTCGTCGGGCCCTTGCAGCCCATCTTGTAGAGGCAGTAGCCCGCCTTGGCGCCCTCGTCGTCCCACTTCTCGACGAACTGGCCGGCGTCGAAGTGCGGCCGGCGGTAGCACTTGTCGTGGATGCGCTGGCTGTAGAACATCTTCGGCCGGCCCTGGCGGTCCAGCTCGGGGATCTTGTCGAAGGCCGCGATGTAGGTGACAACGGCCGTCATCACCTCGGGGATCGGCGGGCAGCCGGGCACCTTGACGATGGGCTTGTCGGTGATGACCTTGTGGATCGGCACCGCGGTGGTCGGGTTCGGCTTGGCGGCCTGCACGCAGCCCCAGCTGGCGCAGGAGCCCCAGGCGATCACGGCCTTGGCGTCCTTGGCGACGTGCTTCAGCTTCTCGACGAAGGGCTTGCCGCCCGGCAGGCAGAACATGCCGTCCTCGCCCAGAGGCGGGTTGCCTTCGACGGCCAGGATGTAGTTGCCCTTGTATTCCTTCATCACCTGCTCGAGCGCGGCCTCGGCCTGATGCCCGGCGGCGGCCATGATCGTGTCGTCGTAGTCGAGCGAGATCATCGACAGGATCACGTCCTTGGCCAGCGGGTGGGCGCTGCGGATGAAGCTCTCGGTGCAGCAGGTGCACTCCAGACCATGCAGCCACAGCACCGGCGTGCGCGGCTTGGTCTCCAGCGCATGGGCGATGCGCGGCGCGAAGGCCGGGGCCAGCCCGAGCGACGCAGCGGTGAGGCTGCAGAACTTGAGATAGCTGCGGCGCGTGATGCCCTGACGGCGCATCACGTCATAGAAGGTCTCGGTCACGGAATGCCTCCTCGGGAAAGGAAATGCCTTGGTCTGTCGTGTGCAGGCGCGGTACGGCTCCCTCCCGCGTCTGTCGTTGGCCGCGCAGTCTGCTCGCCTTCGGCCGGCAAAAAGTGACGTAGATCAAGAGCCCTGCGGCGCACCCCGCAGGCTCGGCGCGGCATGTTTGCCCCAGCGCAAAGTTCACGAGCCGCAGGCGGGCACACTGCATCGCAGGCCGGCAGCAGACCTCGGCCGGGACATCGCGAGAACGCCGTGAACACCACCTCCGCACCCCAACTGACGGCCGCCATCACCGCGTCGGCGCTGGCCCAGGATCTCTCCGCCGAACAGGTCGCCGTGCTTGCCGCGCGCATGAGCTGCGAGACCTTCGAGGCCGGCGCCGTGCTGGCCGCCGAAGGCAGCGCCGACACGCGCGTGTACTCGATCGTCGATGGCCAGCTCGGCGTCGTGAAGGACCGCGGCACGCCGGAAGAAGCGCTGCTGCTCACCTTGGGCAAGGGCGACCTCGTGCACGAGCTGGGCTTCCTCGACGGCAACCGCCGCTACGCCTCGCTCGTCGCGCGCAGTGCGCTCACCGTGCTGGTGCTGGAGCGCGACGCGCTCGAGGCGCTGCTCGACAGCCAGCCGCGCATCGTCTGGGGCGTGCTGCGCGGCATCGTGCGCAGCGTGCACCGGGTGCAGATGAAGCAGGCGCAGCAGGCCGCGGAACTCACGAACTACATCGTCAAGCAGCACGGTCGGTACTAGGGTCCTTATGGGCCCGTTCGCGATCAGCCTGCTGATGCTCGCCGGCTTTGCCGGCTTCGGCGGGCTCGTCTGGCGCCGCCTGCAGGTGCTGCAGGCGCTGGCGCCGGCGGCCGACCGGCTCGGCCCGCCGATGGAGCGCCTGGCCAGCGTCTGGCGCAACGGCTTCCTGCAGCAGCGCATGGTGCAGCGCGAGCCGCTGGCCGGCGTGATGCACGCGGTGATCTTCATCGGCTTCATGTCGCTGCTGCTGCGCAAGCTGCAGCTGATCGCCATCGGCTATGTGGAGACCGCCTCGTTCCCCGCCTTCTTCGGTGGCCCCTTCGCGGCCTTCAAGGACCTCGTCGAACTGGCGGTGCTGGTGGCCGTGGGCTGGGCCTTCTGGCGCCGCTGGGTGCAGCGGCCGGCGCGCCTGTCCACGCGGCCGGACACCCGCGGCGAGGCGACGCTGGTGCTGGCGCTGATCGCGTCCATCATGCTGACCGACATCGCCTTCGACGCCTTCCGCTTCGCTCGCCTCGCGGCCGGCGACGCGGCCATCGCGCACGAGCAGCAATGGGCCTTCGTCGGCGGGCCGCTGGGGCACTGGGCCGCGTCCTTGAGCCCCGGCGCGCAGGCCTTCGGCTACGCGGCCTCGTACTGGCTGCAGATGGTGGTGGTGTTCAGCTTCCTCGTGCTGCTGCCCACCGGCGAACACTTCCACATCGTCACCGCGCTGCCGGCGCTGTACTTCCGCCGCGGCCGGCCGGCGAACGTGGTGCCGGCGGTCGACATCGACAAGCTGATGGCCGCCGAGGACGAGGCCGACATGAAGGCCGGCGCACAGACCGCGCGCGACCTGACGTGGAAGGAAGGCCTGGACACCTTCACCTGCACCGCCTGCGGCCGCTGCACCATCGCCTGCCCGACCGCGCAGACCGGCAAGCCGCTGGCGATGAAGACCGTGCACCACGATCTGCGGATGCACCTCGAATCGCAGCGCGAGGCGCTGGCCGACCCCAAGGTGGAGCTGCCGCCGCTGGTGGATGGCGTGATCGCCGAAGACACGCTGTGGGCCTGCACGACTTGCGGCTACTGCGAGGCGGCCTGCCCGATCGAACTCGAGCATCTGGACCGCTTCTACCGCCTGCGCCAGCGCCGCGTGATGATCGACGGCGAGTTCCCGCACGAGCTGAAGAAGGTGTTCGAGGCCTGGGAGTCGCAGGGCAACGCCTGGGGCCTGCCCTCGCAGCAGCGCGGCGACTGGGCGCGCGAACTCGGCGTGCCGATCGTCAGCAGCGCGGAGGACCTGGCGGGGCTGGACTACCTCTTCTACGTCGGCTCGGCGATGTCCTTCGACCCGCGCGGGCAGAAGATCGCGCGCGCCATCGCCAAGGTGCTGCAGGCCGGCGGCGTGAAGATCGGCATCCTCGGCGCGGCCGAGGGTTCCACCGGCGAATGCGCGCGGCGGCTGGGCAACGAGATGCTGTTCCAGCAGCTGGCGCAACAGCTGGTGGAGACGCTGAACGGCGTCGGCGCGAAGCGCATCGTCACCGGCGACCCGCATGCGCTGAACGCGCTGCGCCACGAGCTGCCGGCCTTCGGCGGGCACTACGAGGTGGTGCACCACACGCAGCTGATCGCGCAGCTGCTGGCCGATGGGCGCATCAAGCCGCGGCGCGAACTCGCGCGCGTGGTCTTCCACGACCCCTGCTACCTGGGCCGCTACAACGGCGAGTACGACGCGCCGCGCAGCGTGCTCGCGGCCCTGTGCACCGATGCGCCGCTGGAGTTCGCGCTCGCGCGCGAGAAGGCGATGTGCTGCGGCGCGGGCGGCGGAAGGATGTGGCTGGAGGAGACGATCGGCACGCGCATCAACACCCTGCGTGCCGAGCAGGCGTTGGCCGAGCGGCCGCAGACCGTGGCCACTGCCTGCCCCTATTGCGCGGTGATGATGGCCGACGGCCTGGCCGCGGCGCAGGCGAGTGCGCCGCCGCAGGCGCGCGACATCGCCGAACTCGTGGCGGACGCGCTGTGACGAACCGCCCTGCACTCGCCAGCGACGCCGCGATCACCCGCGTGCTGCGCGCCGAGGCCGATGCCCGCGCCGCCGTGGCCGCGGCGCAGGCGCAGGTGGGCGCGATGGCCGAGGCCGCGCGCGCCGATGCGCGGGCCCGCGGCGAGCGCACCGAGCGCCGCATCCGCGCCGTGGCCGCGGCCTTCGAGACCTGCACCGCTCGCGAGCTGGCGGCCATCGAGGCCGAAGCCGCGAGCCTGCGCCAGCCGGAGCCGCCCGACGAGGCGGCCCATGCCGCGGTGGCCAAGGCCGTCGCGCGACTTGCCAGGGAGATGATCCAGGGCCCGCCATGAATGCCAGCGCCTGCGGCAGCCTGGAATACGCGCTTGCAAGACTCGCGGCGCGCCAGGGGCAGCGGCCCGACGAAGGCGCCTGGCGCCGCATCGAAGGGCTGCGCGGCTTTGCGCAGGCTTTGGAGGAAGCGCGCCGGGGGCCGATGCGGGCCTGGCTCGTGGGCATCACCGCCGAGAGCACGCCGGCACAGGTCGAGGCCGTGATGCGTGCGCAGGGGCGCGCGATGGTCGAGGAGATCGCCGGCTGGATGGACCCTGCCTGGCAGCCCGCGATCGGCTGGTGCGTGGTGTGGCCCGACCTCGCGCCGCTGCAGCATCTGGCGCGCGGCCACCCGCCGCCGGCGTGGATGCTCGACGATGCACGATTCAAGCCGCTGGTCGAAGCCGATTCGGGCACGCGGGCCGAGGGCCTGGCCGACACCGAATGGGCGCCGCTGCAGCACGCCTGGGCCGAGCCCGAAAAGCTCGGCTCCGCGTGGATCGCCGAATGGCGGCGGCGGCTGCCGCGACGGGCGCTCGACGATGAGACGCTGCAGGAACTCGCCCGCGCGCTGGCCCAACATGCGGAAGCCTTCGGCGCGAGCACCCCGGGCAGCGGCGCACCGCAACGCGCGGCGCTGCGTGCACGGCTCGTGCTCTTCGTGCGCCGCGCCGCGCTGAAGCCGGCGGCCGTCTTCGCGCAGCTCGCGATCACGGCGCTGGACCTCGAACGCCTGCGCGCCGAACTCTTGCGCCGGGCGTGGTTCCCCGCGTGGAAGGTGGCCTGAAATGAGACCCCCAAGCTCACTCCGTTCGCTGCCCCCCGAGGGGGCGCTCAGTGGCTACGGAACGGCCGGGCGCCACTGACATGCTCCGCCCCCGCGCCGCCCGCTGGTTCGAGATCCTCGCCGCACGCGACGACGCGACGCTGGTGCTGGAAGCGCTCGCACGCACCGGCGCGGTCGAGCTGGAGGCGCGCGCCACCGCGACGCTGCCCGAGTCGTGGAGCGCGGTCGCGCCGCTGCTGGTGCAGGCCGAGGAGATCGAGGCCCGCTGCCACGCCTACTGGCCCGGGCCGGCGGCCTGCAAGCCATCGAGCTTCCCCGAGCCCCCGCTGGCCTCGCTGCAGCGATGCCTGGCGACGATGCGCGCCTGGCTCGCCGAAGCCGAGCCGACGATCCAGGCCCTGCAGCGCGAAGCCGCCGAACACGCCGAGCTGCGGCTTTGGCAACGCGTGCTGGCCGCGCTGCCTCAGCCGCTGGACCCTGCCCTGCTCGCCGAGGCCGGCCCCTGGCTGGGCGTGCGCCTGTTCGCGCTGCCGCCGGGCAGCGAGGCGCAGGGCCTGTGGCCGGCGCAGGCCGAGGGCGTGGCGCTGCCGCTGCTCGTCGACGGCGAGGCGATGGCGCTGGCCGCCGCGCCGCCGCCGGTGATGGCGGCGCTGGCGCAGGCCGTCACCGCGATGAAGGGCACGGTGCATGCGGTGCCGGCGCTGCTGGCGCGAAGCGAGGGCGACGCGGCCGCACGCGTGGCGGCGCGATTGGCCGAGCTCGATGCCGCGCTCGCGGCCCGGCAGGCCACGCTGGCCGCGCTGACCCACAGCCACGAGCTGCCGGGTGCGCTCGGCGACCTGCACCGGCTGCAGTGGATGCTGCGCAACGTGCGCGCGCTCGAAGCCGGCGAGTGGCTGTGCTGGATCACCGGCTGGTCGGCCGACGCGCGCGGCGAGACGCTGGCCGCCGCGCTGCACGCCAGCGGCGCGCGTGCGCTGCTGCACTTCGCGCCGCCGCCGGCCGGGCTGCGCGCGCCGATGCTGCTGGACAACCCGGCCTGGGCGCGCCCCTTCGAACTCTTCAGCCGCGCCCTGGGCATGCCCGCGGCCGACGAGGCCGACCCGAGCCCGGTGCTCGCCCTCGCGGTGCCGCTGATGTTCGGCTACATGTTCGGCGACATCGGCCAGGGCCTGGTGATCGCCGCCGCCGGCTGGTGGTGGCGCGAACGGTCGCCGGTGGCGCGGCTGCTGATGGTCGGCGGCGTGTCTGCAGCCTTCTTCGGCTGGCTGTTCGGCAGCGTGTTCAGCCTGCACGGGCTGGTGCATGCGCTGTGGCTGCATCCGCTGGAAGCGCCGCTGTCGGTGCTGGCGGCGCCGATCGTCGGTGGCGCGGTCCTGCTGGTGCTGGGGCTGCTGCTCGATGCGCTGGCAGCCGCCTGGCGCGGCGAGTTCAGGCGTTGGCTGGCTACCGACGCCGCCTTGCTCGTGCTCTACCTCTGCACCCTGGCGGCGTTCGTGAAGCCCAGTGCGCTGTGGCTCGCAGCCGCGGCGCTGGCCTGGTTCTGCATCGGCCACGGCCTGGTGCACCGGCGCGTGGGCGCGGCCTTCGGGGCCATCGGCGAGGCGGTGGAGAAGATGCTGCAGATCGGCATCAACACGCTGTCGTTCGCGCGCGTGGGCGCCTTCGCGCTGGCGCACGCGGGGCTGTCCTCGGCCATCGTCTCGCTGACCGAGGCGGCCGAGAGCTGGCCCGCGCGGGCACTGGTGCTGGTGCTGGGCAACGCGCTGGTGATCGTGCTGGAGGCGATGGTGGTCTCGATCCAGACCACGCGCCTGGTGCTGTTCGAGTTCTTCGCGCGGTTCATGCGGGCCGAGGGGCGGTCGTTCCAGCCGCTGCCCGCACCGCCTTTCGCACAAGCAACCCTGACGGGAGACATGAGATGAGCGAATGGGTCTTCATCGCCGCCGCCGCCGCCGCCGGCCTGGCCACGCTGGGTGCAGGTTTCGCGGTTGCCCGCGTGGGCGTGGCCGCCGTGGGCGCGCTGGCCGAGAAACCCGAGCTGTTCGGCCGCCTGCTGATCTTCATCGGCCTGGCCGAGGGCATTGCGATCTACGGCCTGATCGTCGCGATCCTGATGCTCAACAAGGTGGCCTGAAGCCATGCTGCGCGTCGTTCACCTGGGCGACGAACGCAGCGCCGCGGGCTGGCGCCTGGCCGGCGCGGCAGCGCACGTGCCTTCACCGGGGCACGAGGCGGCCGCGTTGGCCGAGGCGCGGGCCGGGGCCGACCTGGTGATCCTGTCGTCCACGATCGCCGCCGCGCTGCCCGAGCCGCTGCTGCGCGAAGCTGCCTCGGCGCTGTCACCGCTGCTGCTGGTGGTGCCCGACCCCGACGGCGCGGCGCCCGTCCCTGACATCGCGCTGCGGCTGCGCACGCAACTGGGGCTTGCCGCATGAACGCCGATGCGATGCAGGCCCTGCTGGATCTCGTCGAGTCCGCACGCGCCGAGCGCTGCGCGCAGATCCTCGGCGAAGCGAAGGCGCAGGCCGATGCGCTGCGTGCGCAGTCCCGCGCCGAGGCCCGCGCGCGCCTGCGCCAGGCCTTCGACGAGCAGCGACGGCTGGCCGCCGAGCGCATCGCCGCGGCGCGTGCGCGGCTGGCCACGCAGCGCCGGCTGCACGAGCAGCGCCACACGGCCGCCCTGCTGGCGCTGGCACGCGAGCGGCTGCCTGCCGAGCTGAAGGCGCTGTGGGCCGATGAATCGGCCCGCGCGGCCTGGGTCGCGCGCGGCTTCGAGGCGGCCCGGCGCCAGCTCCCGGCCGGCACCTGGGACGTGAGCCACGCGGCCGGCTGGCCCGAGGCCGAACGCGCGGCGCTGGCCGGCAGCGCGAGCTTCACCGAAGACGCCGCGCTCGGCGCCGGCCTGAGGATTGCCGCCGCCGGCAACGTGGTCGACGCCTCGCTCGCCGGCCTGCTGGCCGGCCGCGCCGAGTTCGAGGCCCGGCTGCTGCGCGAACTGGAGGATGAACCGTGACTGCATCGATGGCCACCGTGCGCTGGATCGCCGGGCCGGTGCTGCACGCCGTCAAGAGCGGGCCCTTCAGCCTGCGCGAGGCGGTGAGCGTCGGGCCGCAGGCGCTGCTGGGCGAGGTGGTGCGCATCCAGGGCGACACCATCGTCGTGCAGGTCTACGAGGACACGACCGGCCTGCGCCCCGGCACCACGGTGAAAGGCAGCGGCCAGCCGCTGGCGATCACGCTCGGCCCGGGGCTGCTGGGCCACATCTTCGACGGGCTGCTGCGGCCGCTGTCGGGCACCGGCGCGGCCTTCGTGCAATCAGGCCAGCGCAGCGCCACCGGTGGGCGCTGGCGCTTCGAGCCGGCCTTCGCGGTGGGCGATGTGGTGACGCCGGGGGCGGTGATCGGCCAGGTGCTGCCGGCCGAAGTGAACGGTACGGCGGAAGTCCGCGCGCAGCGCTGCCTGGCGCCGCCGGATGCCGAAGGCACGGTGGAAAGCGCGGCGCCGGCGGGCATCGTCAGCGACGAGGAGACCGTGCTCGTGCTGCGCACGCCGCAAGGCAGCCTGCGCGAGATCGCTCTCACGCACCGCTGGCCGGTGCGCGACCCGCGCCCGGTGCTGCGCCGGCTGCCGATGGGCGCGCCGCTGGTCACCGGCCAGCGCATCCTGGACAGCCTCTTCCCCGTCGCGCGCGGCGGCAAGGCGGCCATTCCCGGCGGCTTCGGCACCGGCAAGACGGTGCTGCTGGAAGCGCTGGCCAAGGGCTGCGATGCCGACGTGATCGTCTACCTCGGCTGCGGCGAGCGCGGCAACGAGATGGCCGGCGTGCTGGAGGAGTTCCCCACGCTGACCGACCCGCGCAGCGGCCGCGCGCTGATGGAGCGCACGGTGATCATCGCCAACACCAGCAACATGCCGGTGGCGGCGCGCGAGGCCAGCATCTACTGCGCCATCACGGTGGCCGAGTACTTCCGCGACCAGGGCCTTCACGTGGCGCTGATGGCCGACAGCACCAGCCGCTGGGCCGAGGCGCTGCGCGAGGTCTCGGGCCGCTTCGGCGAGCTGCCGGGCGAAGGCGGCTACCCGGCCTACCTGGCCAGCCGCGTGGCCGATTTCTACGAGCGCGCGGCCGTGGTCGACACGCTGGCCGGCGCGAGCGGATCGGTCTCGGTGATGGGCGCGATCAGCCCGCCCTCGGGCGACTTCAGCGAGCCGGTGACGAGCCACACCAAGCGCTACGTCAAGGCCTTCTGGGCGCTGGACGTGAAGCGCGCGCAGGCGCGTTTCTACCCCGCGATCCACCCGCTGCAGAGCTATGCCGAGGATGCCGCCGAGTTCGCGCCGTGGTGGGCCGCGCAGGGCAACGGCCAGTGGCTGGCGCTGCGCCGGCGCTTCCTCACGCTGCTCGACGAGCAGGCGCGGCTGGAGCGCATGGCGCGCATCATCGGCAAGGACGCGCTGCCGCCGCGCCAGCAGCTCACGCTGATGTGCGCCGAGCTGCTGGGCGAGGCCTTCCTGCGCCAGAGCGCGTTCAGCGAGATCGACCGCGTCTGCGGCCCGGCGCGCCAGGCTTTGATGATGAAGCTGCTGGGCCGCTTCGTCGCGCTGGCGGAAGCCGCGCAGGGCGCGGGCGCGACGCCGGAGCAGATCGCCGCGCTGCCGGTGATGCGCGCGCTGCAGCGCATGGGCGAGGAGATCGGCGACGGCCAGCTGGCGCTGTTCGACGAGCTTGCCGCGCGGCTGGAGCGCGAGTTCGCGCCGCTGCTGCCGGCAGCCAGCACCAAGGAGATGGCCGATGCGGCTGACCGCTGAACGCGCCGCGACGAGGCTCGAGGGCCCGCTGCTCTTCCTGCGCCGCACGCTCGACGTGGGCCTGGGCGAGGCGGTGGAGGTGACGGGGCAGGACGGCCGCGCGCGGCTGGGTCGCGTGGCGGCGCTCGACGAGCAGCTGATGACGGTGGAGGTGCTCGAGTCCACCGCCGGGCTTTCGCTCGAGCACGCGGTGGTGCGCTTCCTCGGCGAGCCGCTGAACTTCGACATCGGCCCCGGCATCCTCGGCCGCGTGTTCAACGGCGTGGGCCAGGTGATCGACGGCGGCCCGCCGGTGGCGGCGCACCAGCGCGTGGCTATCGAGGGCCTGCCGATGAACCCGGTGGCGCGTGCGCTGCCGCGCGACTTCATCGAGACCGGCGTCTCGACGCTGGACCTGATGAACAGCCTGGTGCGCGGGCAGAAGCTGCCTCTGTTTTCCGGGGGCGGGCTGCCGCACGACCGGCTGGCGGTGCAGATCGCGAGCCACGCGCGCATCCGCGGGGCCGCGGCCGGCGGCTTCGCCATCGTCTTCGCCGGCATCGGCGTGCCTTTCGACAGCGCCGAGTATTTCCGCCGCAGCCTGGAGCAGGCCGGCGCGCTGGAGCGCACCGCCCTCTTCCTGAACCTCGCCAGCGACAGCAGCACGCAGCGCCTGCTGACGCCGCGCTTCGCGCTGTCGGCCGCCGAGTACCTGGCCTTCGAATGCGGCAAGCAGGTGCTGGTGATCCTGACCGACATGACGAACTACTGCGAGGCGCTGCGCGAGGTGGCCTCCAGCAAGGGCGAGATCCCCAGCCGCAAGGGCTTCCCCGGCTACATGTACAGCGACCTGGCGACGCTGTTCGAGCGCGCCGGCTGCCTGCGCGGCAAGCCCGGCACGCTGACGCAGCTGCCGATCCTCACGATGCCGGCCGACGACATCGGCCACCCGATCCCGGACCTCACCGGCTACATCACCGAAGGCCAGATCGTGCTGTCGCGCGACCTCGACCGGCGCGGCATCCAGCCGCCGGTGAACGTGCTGCCCAGCCTCTCGCGGCTGATGAAGGATGGCACCGGCAAGCACTACACGCACCCCGACCACCCGGCGCTGGCGAGCCAGCTCTACGCCGCCTACGCCCGCGCCGCGCAGGCCCGCGTGCTGGCCAGCGTGGTGGGCGAGGACGGTCTGGCGGACACCGACCGGCGCTACCTGCGCTTCGGCGACGCCTTCGAGTCGATGCTGGTGCACCAGGATTCGCCGCGCTCGCTGGAAGACAGCATGGCCCTCGGCTGGCGCTTGCTCTCGACCTTGCCGCGCGCCGAGCTGACGCGGCTGTCGGACCGGCAGATCGACGAGCATCTCGGCGCCGCCGTGGCCTCGTCATGAGCGAAGCCAGCCCCACCCGCAGCGCCGTCGTCGAGCTGAAGGACGAGCGGCGGGCGATGCACGAGGGCTACGTCTTCCTCGACGAGAAGTGCCTGCTGCTGGCCGGCGAGATCCTGCGCCAGCTGCAGCAGCAGGCGGTGCTGCGGCAGGCGCTGGCCGCCGCGCACGAGCAGGCGCTGGCGGCGCTGCAATCGGCCGTGGCGCGCCATGGGCTGCACGGGCTGCAGGTGGCGCCTGCAGCCGGCCTGGCGCCGCTGCGCCTGCAGCGCGAAACCAGCGCGCTGATGGGCGTGAAGCTGCAGCACTGTGTGCTCGAAGGCGCCGCCGCGGAGCCGCCCGTCGGCACCGAGCCTTCGCCGGAACTCGGCGCCTGCCGCGAGGCCCACGCTGCGCTGCTCGCGGCCGCCCTGCCGCTGGCGGCGGTGGAAGGCAACCTGGAGCGCCTGTCGGCCGAGTACCGCCGCGCGGTGCGCCGCGCCCGCGCGCTGCAGGACGTGATGCTGCCCGAGCTTGACCGCACGATCGCCGACTTCGAAGGCCGGCTCGAGGAGCTGGAGCAGGAAGACGCGATCTGGATGCGGCGCGGCGCCGCCGGCTGAGAAGCTCAGCCGCTGATCTTCACGCCCAGCACGCGCCCGTCGCGCGGGTCCAGTTCGCAGTCGAAGCTGAAGTGCGTGGTCGGCGCGCCGGTCGAGGGCAGCGCCCGGCCCTGGCCGCGCAGCACGGCGCGCTGCACGCTGTCCTGCGCCAGGCTGCGCGTGGCCGGGTCGAAGGCGATCTGCGAGACCCGCGGCCAGCGCTTCTGCAGCGCCGCGGCGGCGGCCGACTCGCAGGCTGCCGGCGAGACGAAGCTCAGGTCGGGCTCGGCCGGCGGCTGCGCGGGTTTCGGCTCGGCCGGCGCCGGCGTGGTGTCGCGCAGCACCACGCCCACGGTCTCGGGCGAGCGCAGGTCGACGTTGCAGCTGTAGTCGAAGCGGCGCACCGTGTTGCCGCTGCGCCAGGTGCCCGAACCCTGCAGCGCCGCGCGGCCCTCGCCGGCGGGTGTGAGCTGGTTGCCGGCGAACTTCAGCTCGCCGGCCAGCGCACCTTGGCGCGTGAGCGACTGGCGCGCCGCGCGTTCGCACAGCGCCACGGCGTCGGCGGGCGCCGCCGGGGCCGCCATGGCGGCGGGCGCGGAAGGCGTCGGAGCCGCGGGGGGCCCGGCCGGCGCGGCCTGGGGTGGAGGCGCCGAGGCCGCGGCCGCCGCCAGGAACAGGAGCGTTCGCATGCGCGCAGTGTCGCCGGCCCGGCGCCGGCTGTCTGCATCCGTTTGCGTGTGCCGTGGCGGGCGCGCCGCGGGCCTGTCAGCCGGCGGCGCGGTCGCGCCCGGCGCCCTTGGCGACGTAGAGCTGGCCGTCGGCGCGCGCCAGCATCTCGCGCCAGCCCGCCTGCGGCCGCAGGCCGAAGGCCAGGCCGATGCTGGCGGAGATGCGCAGCGTCGCGTACTCGGTCTCGATCGGCTCGCGCGCGGCGGCGAGGATCTTGTCGGCCACGCTCAGCGCATGGGCCTCGTCGCGCATGCCGGACAGCAGCACCGCGAACTCGTCGCCGCCCAGGCGTGCCACCACGTCGCGCGAGCGCACCGCCGCAGCCAGGCGCCGCGCGAACTGCTGCAGCACGCGGTCGCCGGCGGCGTGGCCGTGGGTGTCGTTGACGGGCTTGAAGCGGTCCAGGTCGATGTACAGCAGCGCCGGCGTGCCGGCCTCGGGCGTGCGCAGGCGCTGCTCCACCGCGGCCTCGAAGCCGGCGCGGTTCAGCAGGCCGGTGAGCGGGTCGCGCTCGGCCAGGTGCGTCAGCCGGTCCTGCTCGCGGCGGCGCTCGGTCACGTCCTGCGTGATGCCCACGAAGCCGTCGACCACGCCGGCCACCTTCAGCGGGATGCACGAGAGCTCCAGCCAGGTGGTGCCGTAGGCGCTGGGGTAGTCCAGCGTGAAGCTCACCGCCTCGCCGGCGTAGGCGCGCGCCATGAAGGGGCGGCGGCGCGCCACCTCGTCGGCGCCCAGCACCTCGGCCGCGCGGTGGCCCAGGATCTGCTCGCGCGGGCGGCCGGCCTGGCGCTCGAAGGCGGCGTTGCAGAAGCGGTAGCGACCCTCGCCGTCGACGACGACCACGGTGGCCGGGATGGCCTCGGTGATGGCCTGCAGCACATCGGCCTGGCGCTGGATCTGCTGGTGCGCCAGCTGCTTGGCGGAGAGGTTGCGCAGCTGGGCCGAGTAGCCGCCGGCCCCGGTGGCGCCGGCCGGATGCGCCACCACGCTGGCGCTGAAGGGCTGCACGTGGGTGCCGCCGGTGCGCAGCATCAGCTCGCCCTGCCAGTGTCCGGCCTGGTGCAGCGCCGGCAGCGCGTCGCGCTGCACCACGCGCCACGCCGCCGAGGTCATCACCTGCACGAGGTTCAGGCCGTCCAGCGAGGCCTGCGGCGCGTAGCCGATCTCGGCCCGCGCGGCCGCGTTCAGGTAGCCGACGCGGCCGCTGGCATCGAACTGCACGAAGCCGTCGGCGCTGTGCTCCAGCAACTGCACCAGGCCGCGCAGCGCGGCGGCGTCGGCTTCGATCGGGCGCGGGTCCATCGGCCGGATGGTGCCGGAAAGCGCAGCACCGTGCGCGCCCTCATGGGCTGGCCATGTTGCGCACCAGCACCGGCACGGCGGCCTGCGGCGCGTGGCAGCTCATGCAGTTGTACTGGGCGCCGCGCAGCGCCGCCCGGGCACCCTCGGCCGCGGCGCGGTAGTGGCTGGCCGGCGCCGGCCGGGCCTTGCCGGCGGCCACCGGCTTGCCGATGTTCTGCGGCTTGTCGTGGCAGGTGAGGCACTCGTTGCTGCGCGCGGTCAGCGGCAGGTGCTCGTCCACCGCGTGCGTGATCATCGGCGGCTCGCCGCTGCCGGGCAGCGGCACGACCTTCGGTGCCAGCGTCACCGGCCCGTCGGCGAACGCGAAAGGCGCGGGCTTGGCGACCTCGAACACGTCGCCGCGGTTCAAGCCGATCTCGCGCTCGTCGATCGGCGCCGGCAGGCTCGCGCAGCCGGCCAGCAGGGTGGCGGCCAGGGCGCGCAGCAACATCGCGGATGGGGTGCTCATGGGGCAGGTTCTCCGGGGTTCGGATGGCGCGCGGCCGGCGGGCCGGCGCGGCGCAGCGTGAATTGCAGGCTCGATTCGGGGCAGACGGCCACGCAGCGCGCACAGCGCGTGCAGGCGCCGGCGGCCACGGCGCCGTCGCGCCGCAGCTCGTCGAAGTGCAGCACGCGCGGCTCGGGGCAGACCTTGACGCAGTCGCCGCAGCGTGTGCAGCTGGCGTCGTCGAAGCGCAGGCGCAGCAGGCCGCGGCGGTGGCCCACCCACGACCAGAAAGCGCCCAGCGGGCAGAGGTGGCCGCACCAGCCGCGGCGCAGCGCGAAGGCGTCCAGCAGAAGGATGCCGGCGGCGCCTGCCAGGCCCCAGCCGGCGCCGTAGAGCAGCTCGCGCGGCAGCGCGGCCACCGGGCTGAAGGCCTCGAAGGCCGGCAGGCCGGCGACCAGCGAGACGCCCAGCGCCAGCACCAGCAGCGCATGGCGCGTGGCGGCGGGCACGCGCAGCAGGTCCGGGCTGGCGTCGAAGCCCAGCTTCGTGCGCAGCGCGGCGGCCGCGTCCGTCACTGCGTTCATCGGGCAGACCCAGGCGCAGAACACGCGCCCGCCGATCAGCGCGTAGACCACCACCGTGACCAGCGCGCCGGCGAGCAGCTCGGTGGCCAGCGTGTGGCGCGCGGCCAGCAGCTGCAGCGCGGCGAAGGGGTCCGCCAGCGGCAGCGCGCCGGCCAGCTCGGCGGCCGAGAGATCGCCCGCCAGCAGCGGCCGCCCGCCGACCTTGAACCCCCAGTGCAGCGTGCCGTAGAAGGCCAGCAGCACGCCGGCCTGCACCATCCGCCGCGCGATGCCGAAGCGCCAGGCGTGCAGCCACGCGCGCAGCCCGCGCGGCGGCGGCAGGTGGCGGACGATGCGCGGCGCCCTCATGGCCAGTCGTTGCGGGCGAGCACGCGGATCGACGATCGCTCGGTGGGGCAGCGCGCCTCGCAGACGCCGCAGCCGGTGCAGGCCTCGGCATGCACCACGGGCACGAACATCGCGTGGCGGCTGGTCTGGCGCGGCAGCGTCGAGACCGTGATCGCCGTGCCGCTCACCGGGCAGGCGCGGAAGCAGACCTCGCAGCGCAGGCCCTGCCAGGAGAGGCACAGCGACTCGTCGACCACCGCCACGCCCATGCGCGCGCGGCGCACATCGGTCAGCGCCGGATCGAGCGCCGCGCTCGGGCAGGCGCGCACGCAGGGCAGGTCCTCGCACATGCGGCAAGGCTCGGCGCGCGGCTCGAAGGCCGGCATGCCGGCGCCGGCCGGCGCGCCGAAGCGCTGCAGCTTCAGCGTGCCGAAGGGGCAGGCCTGCACGCATTGCCCGCAGCGGATGCAGCGCGCGCCGAAGTCCCCGCCCGCGCCTGGCGGCCGCAGCGGCGGCGCGGCCTGTGCCTGCTGCTTGAGCAGCGCCGTCCACAAGAGCCCGCCGCAGGCCGCCGCCGCGACACCTTGCGCGGCGCTGCGGTGGAAGCGGCGGCGGTCCATCGTGCACCTCGGCGGGCCTTCGAGATCAGGCCGCCTTCGTGACCTTCACGGCGCACTTCTTGAAGTCCGGCTCGCGCGAGATCGGGTCCAGCGCGTCGAGCACGAGCTTGTTGACGAGGATGGCCTCGTCGAAGAAGGCGATCGAGACCGTGCCACGCGGCATCTTGTTGCGACCCGCGGTGTCCACCACGATCTGCACCTTGCCGCGCCGCGACTCGACCCAAGCCGTGTCGTTGCGCTTGAGCCCGCGCGCCTTCGCGTCGGCGGCGTTCATGTACATCACCGCCGCGGGCTGCGCGCGGTGCAGCTCGGGCACGCGGCGCGTCATCGAGCCGGTGTGCCAGTGCTCCAGCACGCGGCCTGTGGTGAGCCACAGGTCGTAGTTCGCATCGGGCTGCTCCACCGGCGCGGCGTAGGGGCGGAAGAAGATCTTCGCCTTGCCGGGGAAGGCCGTAGGCTTGGGCTCGGTGACCGCGTCGAGGTTGCCGCTGGGCAGGGCCTTGAAGGCGGCGCCGTAGAAGCTGAAGCCCTCGCCCTTCTTCACGTAGGGGTCGTTGCCTTCGCTGAAGCGCCACTTCGTTTCCTGCCAGCGGCCGTCGGGCTGCTGCAGCACCGGCCAGCGCAGGCCGCGCACGTCGGCGCGGTAGTACACGTCGAAGGGCGCCAGGTCGTGCTGGTAGTTGACGGTGAACTGGCGGTACTCGTCGAAGAGGGCCTTCTCCGGGAACCAGCCGTCGCCCAGCGCCGCCGCGGTGGCATTGCCATGGCCCTGGGCCACCGGGTCGGGCCAGGCCACCTTGCGGTTCTCGGCGCGAGCGAAGAGCACGTCGTACAGCGTCGCGTCGGGCGAGTAGCCCAGCCTCGCAGCGTCAGCGAGCACCGAGGGCAGCCGCTCGTCGGCAAAGCCCTCGGCCTTGAGGCCCGGTATCGGCATCTCGCCCCAGACCTCGCGCAGCTTGAAGCGCTTGGCGAACTCCAGCAGCATCCACAGGTCGGTGCGCGCCTGGCCGGGCGGGTCCACCTGCTGGCGCCAGGCCTGCGTGCGGCGCTCGGCGTTGCCGTACAGGCCCCACTTCTCGAGCATGTAGGCGGCCGGCAGGATGAGGTCGGCGACCTTGCCGCTGACGGTGGGGTAGATGTCGGCGACGACGACGAAGTTGTCCTTCTCGCGCGCCGCGCGGTTCCAGTGGTTGACGTTGGGGCTGCTCTGGAAGGGGTTGGTCACCTGCACCCAGAGGAAGCCTATCGAGCCGTCTTCCAGCCCGCGCAGGATGCCCACGTGGTCGGCGCCGACCTTGGGGTTGAGCGTCTTGGCCGGCAGCTGCCAGACCTTCTCGGCGCGCGCGCGGTGCGCCGGGTTGTCCACCACCATGTCGGCCGGCAGCCGGTGCGCGAAGGTGCCCACCTCGCGCGCGGTGCCACAGGCGCTGGGCTGGCCGGTGAGCGAGAACGCGCCGTTGCCCGGCAGCCCGTGCTTGCCCAGCAGCAGGTGCAGCGCGTAGAGCTGCGTGTTGACCCACACGCCACGCTGGTGCTGGTTCACGCCCATGGTCCAGCAGGTGAGGATGTTGCGCGCCTTGTCGCAGTACGCATCCGCCAGCTGCACCAGCTTGGCCTTGAACGCCGCCAGCGGCTCGTCCGGGTCGCCCTTGCAGAGCTCGGCGACGAAGTCCAGCGTGTACGGCTCGATGCCGCGCTTGTACTCGTCGAAGCCGATCAGCCAGTGGCGGCCGGCGGCATTGCGGTCCTTCTGCGCGACCTTCTCGCCCGCGGTGCGGCGCCGGCCGGCGGCCTCGAAGCGGTCGAGCAGGATCTCGTTCTCCTTGGCCTGCGTGTCGCGCTCGGCCGGTTCGGCGAACTTGACGCTGTCGCGCATGCCGTAGCCGATGTCGGTGGCGCCGGCGCAGAACACGCAGTGCTTCTGCACGAACTCGGTGTTGACCGCGCCGCGCGCGACGATCTCGCGCGCCAGGTAGTTCAAGAGCGCCAGGTCGGTGCTGGGCTTGATGACGATGTCGACGTCGGAGAAGTCCGAGGTGAGGTTGGTGTAGGTGGTGACGTTGAAGATGCGCGTGGGCTTGTGCGAAAGCTTGCGGTCGGTCACGCGGCTCCACAGCACCGGGTGCGCCTCGGCCGGGTTGGCGCCGATCAGCACGAAGGTGTCGGCCTGCTCGATGTCGTCGTAGACATTGGCCGGCTCGTCGATGCCGAAGACCTGCATGAAGCCCACCACCGCGCTGGCCATGCAGTGGCGCGCGTTGGGGTCGAGGTTGTTGCTGCGGAAGCCCGCCTTCATCAGCTTGGCGGCGGCATAACCCTCGGGGATCGTGTACTGGCCCGAGCCGATGATGGCCACGCCGGCCGGCCCCTTGGCGGCGTAGTGCCTGCGGAACTGGCGCTCCATCTCGTCCAGCGCCACGGGCCAGGAGACGGGCACGAAGGCGCCCTTCTTGTCGAACTTGCCGTCCTTCATGCGCATCAGCGGCTGCGTCAGGCGGTCGGCGCCGTAGGCCATCTTGCCGTTGAAGTAGCCCTTCACGCAGTTCAGCCCGCGGTTGACGGGTGCGTCCGGGTCGCCCTTGGTGGCCATCACGCGGCCGTCCTTCGTGGCCACCTGGATGCCGCAGCCGGTGCCGCACATGCGGCACACGGCCTTGTCCCACTTCCAGCCGGCGTCGGCCGCGCCGCCCTGGGCCAGCGCGGTGCCGGCGGCAGGCAGGCCGGCGGCAGCGGCGGTGGTGGCGGCGATGCTGGACTTCAGCAGTTCACGGCGCGACAGGCTCGTCATCGGTCTCTCCAGGGGGGCATCCGTCGCCATCCGCATCCAGGCAGTGGCAGACGAGATCGGCGTTGATCACATGGGGCAGCGAGCGCAGCCGCGCGAAGGCGAGCAGCTCGGCGCCGACGTCGGCGGCTTCCTGCACGACGACGATGCGGCCGCTGGTGGCGCCGGCCTGCGCCACCTCCGCGCCGGGCACCGTGGCCAGGCGGGCGAGCACGTCTTGCAGGCCGGCCGGCTCGGCCGTCAGCAGGATGCCGGACAGGTTCATCGTCGCGGGGTGCTCCAGGTGGCGCAAATCACTCTAGGCCGGGTCCCGGGGCCGAAATTGCGCCACCTCAAGCGGCCGGCGGTGTACGCCGGCCCTGTGGTGGGGCATCCACCGCGGCGAACGCCCGATTGATGTGCATCAAATGCCGGCGCCGGCGGCGAGCCCGCCGCCGGACGCCCGCTGGCACCATCCGTGCGGACAGCCGTCTGGGGAGACGGCGTGCCACCGTATCGAGGATCCACAACCATGTTCAAGAGGGAACGTCACAGCACGCGCGGCCTGAGCGCGATCCTGGGTGCGTGGCTGGCGGTGCTGCTGCTGGCCTTCGCCGGCCCGGCACTCGCGCAGCCCGGCAAGCTCAAGACGCCGGGCTACAACGTCGCCGACTGCTACGACTGCCACAAGGAAGTCCAGGGCTTCCACGAAACCAACGCCCACAAGACGGTGGCCTGCCACGAGTGCCACGAGGGGCTTCCCGCGCACGGCCAGAAGGGCAAGGGCCGGCCGGTGACGAAGATGGGCTCCGACGCCTGCGCCAGCTGCCACAAGAACCAGTACGGCTCGCTGTACCAGATGAACGTCAACAAGACGGCGCAGAAGGAAAAGTCGCTGGCCACCGGCCCGAGCCCCGACCCCGCCTTCGACAAGCTGATGATGCCGCACGGCTTCACGAAGGAGCACAACGAGCCGCGCTCGCACGCCTTCATGCTGTACGACCAGCTCGTGGTGGACCGCGCCTTCGGCGGCCGCTACGTCAACAAGGACGGCCGCTCGGGCCTGGCCCGTATGGGCGGCGACTTCAAGATCTGGGACGTGCTGATCGACCAGTACCCCGGCGAGCCGCACAAGGCCTTCAAGCCAGGCACCGCCGCCGCCGCCAACCCGGTGTGCATGTCGTGCAAGACCGCCGACCACATCCTGGACTGGGCCTACATGGGCGACCCGGAGCCCAAGGCCAAGTGGAGCCGCGTGAGCAAGGTCACCGAGTTCGTGAAGGACGTGAACCACGCGCTGAACTGCATCTTCTGCCACGACCCGCACTCGGCCAAGCCGCGCATCATCCGCGACGCGCTGATCCAGGCCCTCACGCGGCCCGAGAAGGACACGCTCTGGCACGCCGACCCCAAGGGCGCCAAGATCGACGTGCAGAACCTGGGCGAGCGCGGTTTCACGCGCAAGATCGCCTTCCTCTCGCGCTACGACACCAAGCTGCAGTGCGGCCAGTGCCACGTCGAATACAACTGCAACCCGGGCACCGACCTCGCCACCGGGCAGCCGGTGACGATGGCCGATGCGCGCACCAACCACTTCCCGTTCAAGGACGTGAACGGCATCGCGCAGCACTACACCGACCTGAAGTTCCGCGACTTCAAGCACGGCATCACCGGCGCGCAGCTGTGGAAGGCGCAGCACCCGGACAGCGAGGCCTACTACAACAGCAAGCACCAGAAGGAAGGCGTGGAGTGCAACGACTGCCACATGCCCAAGATGAAGGACCCGAAGACGGGTAAGAAGTACACCTCGCACTGGCAGACCTCGCCGAAGAACTACATCAAGGAAGCCTGCCTGGGCTGCCACAAGACGTGGAACGCCGACCAGGCGAACTACAGCATCGACTCGATGAAGAACAAGTACCAGGGCAAGCTGCGCAAGGCGGAGTTCTGGCTCACCCGCTTCGTCGACAAGTTCGAGGAAGCGCAGAACCTGGGCGTGGACAAGGCGGTGCTGGACGACGCGCGCGGCAAGCACTACGAGGCGCACGTGCACTGGGAGTTCTGGACCGCCTCCAACGGCAGCTACTTCCACAACCCCGACCTGGCGCTGGACTCGATCAACAAGGGCATGACGATCTCGCAGGCCGGCATCAAGCTGCTGGACGACGCGATGGCCGCCAAGCGCAACGCGCAGCGCGGCGCCGGCACGCCGGTGGCTGCTGCCGCGCCGGCGGCCTCGGCCCCACGTTGAACCGCCGATGCTGCGCGCGCTGACGCTGGCGCTGGTGGCCGCTGCGGCCGCCTCCGCCGGCGGCGCGTGGTGGTGGCAGTCCACGCCCGCCGCGTCACCCGTGGCGGAGGAACAAGCGCTCGAGGCCGCCGCGCCGGCCGAGCGCCACGCTCTGCTCGAACGCCAGCTGCAGCGCAACCCGCGCGACGCCCGCGCCCGCGTGCTGCTGGCACGCATGGACGCCGAGGCCGGCGCGCATGCCGCGGCTGCCGCTGGCTTCGAGCGCGCCATTGCCGATTCACCCAAGGTCGCGCGCGATGCCGGCGTGTGGGTCGAGCTGGCCGAGGCCAAGGCGCTGCAGCAGGGCGGGCGGCTGGCCGGCGAGCCGGCCAAGCTGGTGGACCACGCGCTGGCACTGCAGGCCACGCATCCGCAGGCGCTGGACCTGGCCGGCAGCGCCGCCTACGAGGCCGGCGACTACAAGGCCGCCGCCGCGCACTGGAAGCAGCTGCTGGCGGCGCTCGAGCCGGCCGATGCACGCCGCGAGCCGCTCACGGCCGCGATCGCCCGTGCCGAGCAGCGCGGGCGTTTCGCGCTGCCGCCGGCGCGCTGAGCCTGGCAGGATCGGCCTCGCGATCCACCCCCCGGAAGGCCTTGTCGTGATGTTCGACGCCATCGTCGTCGGTGCCGGCGTGTCCGGCCTCTGTGCCGCGCATGAACTGCGGCGAGCGGGCCTGTCGGTCCTGGTGGTCGAGGCCGGCGCGCGCCCGGGTGGCGTGATCGGCTCGGTCGCGCGCGAAGGCTGCCTCTACGAGATCGGCCCGAACAGCGCGATGGACACCTCGCCGCTGATCGGCGAACTCGTCGAGACGCTGGGGCTGCGCAGCCGCTGGCGGCTGGCCTCCGACGCCTCCTCGGCGAACCGCTTCGTCGTGCGTGATGGCCGGCTGAATGCGCTGCCGATGTCGCCCGGCGCCTTCTTCTCGACGCCGCTGTTCTCGGCCGCGGCCAAGTTCAGGCTGATGCGCGAGCCCTTCGTCGCGCGCGGCGATGCGAAGACCGAGGAGTCGATCGCCGCCTTTGTGCGCCGCCGGCTGGGGCCGGAGTTCCTCGACTACGCGATCGACCCCTTCGTCGCCGGCATCTATGCCGGCGACCCGGAGCGCATCTCGGTGCCCGCGGCCTTCCCGAAACTGCACGCGCTGGAACAGCGCTGGGGCAGCCTGATCAAGGGCGCGATCCTGGGCGCCAAGGAGCGCAGGAAGCAGAAGGAGACGGCGAAGAACAGCGCCAAGAGCTTCTCCTTCGATGGCGGCATGCAGGTGCTGACCGATGCGCTGGCCGCCGCCGTGGGCCCGTTGGCGCTGCGCGCGCGGGCCTTGCGCATCGAGCCGCAGCGCGAGGACGAAGCAGGTGCCCCGCGCTTCACGCTGCACGCGCAGGGCCTGGACGGTGCCTGCTCCTGGACATCACGCGCGATCGTGCTGGCGGTGCCCGCCGACGCCGCGGCCGCGCTGCTGCGCGAGCACGTGCCCGACGCCGCCGCGGCGCTGGACGGCATCGACTACGCGCCGGTGGCCACCGTCGCCTCCGCCTACACGCGCGGCGACATCGGACATGCACTGAACGGCTTCGGCGCGCTGCTGCCGCGCAAGGAGCAGCGCCAGGCGCTGGGCGTGCTCTTCTCCAGCACGATGTTCGAGGGCCGCGCACCTGCCGGCACCGCGCTGCTGACCAGCTTCCTCGGCGGCCGGCGCAACCCGGCACTGCCGGCGAAACCCGAGGCCGACATCGCCGCGGCGGCGATGGCCGAGCACGTGGCGCTGCTGGGCGCGAAGGCGCCGCCGCGCTGGCAGGCGGTGACACGCTGGCCGCGCGCGATCCCGCAGTACGAACTGGGCCACCTGCAGCGCGTGGCGCGCGCCGAGGCCGCCGAGCAGGCGCTGCCCGGCCTGTTCCTGCTGGGCAACTGGAAGGGCGGCGTCGCGGTGGGCGACTGCATCGTCAACGGCCGCCGCTGCGGCGAGGCCGCGGCGGCGCGGCTGATGAGCTGAAGGGCCGCCAGAAAACAATCGGGGCGGGCAGCGCTCCCGCGCCGCCCGCCCCTGCGCGCCCTGGGCTGCTGCCCGGGGCGACTAGCGCGCCCTCATTGCACGATCAGCGGTTCGGCGTGCAGCGAGACCTTCTTGGGCAGCGTCAGCGTCAGCACGCCGTCGGCGTACTTCGCGACCGCCGCGGCGCGGTCGATTTCATGGGCCAGCGTGAACATCCGGCTCATGTAGCCGTAGCGGCGCTCGGCGTGCAGCACGCGCGCGTCCTTCAGCGGCAGATCTTCCTTCTTCAGTTCGGTCGTGATCAGGACCTGCGCCCCTTCGATCTCGACATGGATGTCTTCCTTGCGCACACCGGGCATCTCGGCCTTCACGGTGTAGACGTCACCCTCCTCGGTGACGTCGAACATGATCTGCGGTGTCTCGGCAGCTTCCCAGCGGAAAGGCCGCATCAGGCTGCGGAAGGCGTCGTCGATGGCGAAGGGTTCGTTCGCGAACAGGGTGGGGAGACGGGTGATGTTCATGACACATCCTCGTGTGCCTTGCTGCGCGGTCGGACCCCGCGCTCGGCCACCGTCATCTGGTTCTCTGGTCCTCGGGCCAGTCATCCTCGTGAGACAACGGCACCCTTAAGTTAGGTCGCCTCCAGTGGCTTGCGTTGATCCACATCAGCGCCGGTGCGCGTGCAGCGCTCCACCAGCGCGAGGATCGACTCGTAAGGCAGCCCGGTCGCCGAGGCCAGGCCGATCTCGCAGGTGGGGCTGCTGGACACGCCGCTGCGGCAGCCCGGCGGCAGCGCCGGCTTCAGGTGGCGCAGCGCATGCGCGTTGAGTTCCGGGTGCGTGAAGCCGCGGTCGCCGGCGAAGCCGCAGCACTGGATCTCGTCCACCGCCACCGGCTGGGCGCTGCAGCGCCGCGCCAGCGACATCAAGGCCTCGACGCTGCCCATCTTGCGCACGCTGCACACCGGGTGCACGGCCACCGGCTCGGCCAGCGGCGTGAAGTGCAGGCGCGGCGCCACCTGCTCGTGCACGAACTCCACGCCGTCGTGCACCACGAGGCGGGTCTGGCCCTGCGCCTTCAGGAAGCGCCGCATGCGGTACGCGCAGGGGCTGGTGTCGAAGACCACGGGCCAACGCCCGCCTTCGCTGGCCTTCAGCAGCGCCTGCTCGAGTTCGGCGGCCTTCGCGTCGGCGGCTTCCACCAGGCCCTTGCTCTCGAAGGGCTGGCCGCAGCACAGGCCACCCATCGCCTCCGGCCAGATCACGTCGAAGCCGGCACGCCTCAGCAGCCGCTCGGTGGCCGCCGGCAATGCCTCGGCCTTGGCCGGGTTGCGCATCGTGCCCATGCTGCGCGCGGCGCAGCTCGGGAAGTAGACGACGCGCTCCTCGCCGGTGGCCGGGGCCGAACCCGGCTTGAAGCTCACGCCGCGCGACAGTGCCGGCGACCAGTGCGGCATCTGCCCCGCGCTGGCGCGGCGCAGGCTGCCCAGCGTCTCGCTCATCAGCGCGGTGCCCAGCAGGCCGTGCGCGAGGTCGGCCGCCTTCAGCCCCAGCCGGACGCCGGTCGTGAGCTTGCCGTAGTGGCGCGCCGCCACGCCGGCCACGCGCCGGGCCACGGGCCCCGCCGCTTCCTTGCGCATCTGCTTGATCAGCGCACCGGTCTCGATGCCCACCGGGCAGGCGGTGGCGCACAGGCCGCAGGCGGCGCAGGTCTGCAGGCCCTGGTAGTCGTAGGCCTTGCGCAGCGCGGCCGTGTTCTCGCCGGCGGCCTCGGCCCGGGCGATCTCGCGCCAGCCGGCGATGCGCTGCCGCGGCGACAGCGTCAGGCCGCGCGACGGGCACTTGGGCTCGCAGAAGCCGCACTCGATGCAGCGGTCTACCAGCGGATCGGCCGCCGGCAGCGGCTTCAGGTTCTTCAGGTGCACCTGCGGATCGGCGTTGAGGATCACGCCCGGGTTCAGCAGGCCCTGCGGGTCCAGCAGCGCCTTGATGCGCTTCATCACCGCCAGCGCCGCCGCACCCCACTCCAGCTCGACGTAGGGCGCCATGTTGCGGCCGGTGCCATGCTCGGCCTTCAGCGAGCCGTCGTAGCGCTCCACCACCATGCGGCAGACGGCGTCGATGAAGCGCTGGTAGCGCTGCACCTCGGCCGCGGGACCGAAGTCCTGCGTGAAGACGAAGTGCAGGTTGCCTTCGAGCGCGTGGCCGTAGATCACGGCCTCGTCGTAGCCATGCTCGCGGCACAGCGCCTGCAGCTCCAGCGTGGCCTCGGCCAGGCGCTCGACCGGGAAGGCCACGTCCTCGATGATCACCGTGGTGCCCAGCGGCCGCATCGCGCCGATGGCGGGGAAGATGCCCTTCCTCACGTTCCACATCGCGGCCTGCGCGGCGGCTTCGGTGGTGAAGGCCGGCGGCGATGCGGTGGCCACGCCTTCGAGCGCGCCGCGCGCAGCGGCCACGCGCAGCGTGAGCGCGGCCTCGGTCTCGCCGCGCAGTTCCACCAGCAGCGCCGCGCCGTCATCGCCCAGCAGCTGCAGCGCGTCGGGCATGCCCGGCTTGCCCTGCACCGAGCGCAGCGCGGCGCGGTCCAGCAGCTCCACCGCCGAGACCGGCGTGCGCTTCAGCCGCACCACCGCCTCGCAGGCGTCGTGCAGGTGCGAGAACAGGATCAGCGCGCTCGCGCGGTGCGGGTGGTCCGGCACCGTCGTGTAGCGGATCTCGCTGATGAAGCCCAGAGTGCCTTCGCTGCCGATCATCAGGTGCTGCAGGATGTCGACCGGATCCTCGAAGTCCACGAGCGCGTTGAGGCTGTAGCCCGTGGTGTTCTTGAGCCGGAACTTGTGGCGGATGCGATCACTCAGTGACGCGTCGCCACGCACTTCCCGGGCCAATGTGTCGAGCTCGCGCAGCAGCCCGGGCCGGGACCCGGCGAAGGCGGCGCGGCCTTCGGCGCTGCGCGTGTCCAGCACGCTGCCGTCGGCCAGCACCACGCGCATGCCGGCCAGCGTGTGGTAGCTGTTCTGCGCCGTGCCGCAGCACATGCCGCTGGCGTTGTTGGCAGCGATGCCGCCCACCATCGCCGCGTCGATCGAGGCCGGGTCGGGCCCGATGCGCCGGCCGTGCGGCGCCAGCGCGCGGTTCACGGCGGCACCGATCACGGCAGGCTGCACGTCCACCGTCGAGGCGTCGGCCGATATGCGCACGCCGCGCCAGCCGTCGCCCATCATCACCAGCACCGAATCGCTCAAGGCTTGTCCAGCCAGGCTGGTGCCTGCGGCGCGGAAGGTGAGCGGCGTGCCGTGGCGCGCGCAGGCCGCGAGCAGCCGGCGCAGCTCGGCCTCGTTGTCGATCACGACGATGAGGCGCGGCACCAGCCGGTAGAAGCTCGCATCGCTGCCCCAGGCCAGCAGGCGCAGTGGATCGCGCACGAGTCGCGCCTCGGGAATGAAGCCGGCGAGCTCGCGGCGAAGATCTTCGTGGGTCGTGGGCAACATGTCTTTCTTGCGAATTGTCAAGACAGCTCAAAACGGGGATGGACTTGTCAGACGCCTGTCCACATGCCGTCCTAATATCGACGCGAGGTCCGAAGCCGGACCGTCGATGACGGGGTTCCCTGCGTCACGAGAGGCCGGCAAACCAAGGCCCGCGAAATGGACAAGTCCATCTTCACCCCGATCCATCTGCCCACCTGCGAGGTGGCTTGCTCCACCTGCAACCTGCGCGAGATCTGCCTGCCCTTGGGGCTGACGCGCCAGGAGCTCGATTACATCGATCACCGCATGGTCACCACGCGCCGCAAGATTCCGCGCGGCAGCACGCTGTACCAGGTGGGAGACCGCTTCGAATCGCTCTACGCGGTGTGGACCGGCTTCTTCAAGACCTGCGTGTCCTCGCGCGACGGGCGTGGTCAGGTGACGGGCTTCCAGCTCGGCGGCGAACTGCTCGGCCTGGACGGCATCGGCAGCCGCCGCCATGAGGTGGACGCCGTGGCGCTGGAAGACTCGCAGGTCTGCGTGATCCCCTACGAGGCGCTGCAGTCGCTGTCCAACGAAGTCTCGTCGCTGCAGCAGCAGCTGCACCGGCTGATGAGCCAGGAAATCGTGCGCAACCAGGGCGTGATGCTGCTGCTGGGCAGCATGTACGCCGAGGAGCGCCTCGCGGCCTTCCTGATGAACCTGACGAACCGGCTGCAGGCGCGCGGCTTCTCGGCGTCCTCGATGCTGCTGCGCATGACGCGCGACGAGATCGGCAGCTACCTGGGCCTCACGCTGGAGACCGTGAGCCGCACCTTCTCGAAGTTCCAGGCCGACGGCCTGCTGTTCGTGCGCAACCGCCAGATCCGCATCACCGACCCGGTGGGCCTGCAGCACATCGTCGACGGCGCGACGCACGGCTGATCCTCTGCCGCTGCCGCTCAGCCCCGCCGTGCGCAAGGCACGACGGTGAGCGAGCGGATGCCCTGCGCGCCGCGGATCAGCACGCCTTCGATGTCGGCCGTGGCCGAAGGCCCCGTCATCAGCGCGGCATAACGCGCACCGAAGAACGCCGCGTGGCGGTAGGCCTGCTCGATGCCGGGCACGATCTCGGCCGGGTCCAGCAGCACCACCAGGTGCTGCGGCAGGAAGCCGACGGCGGGAATGCCGAACTCGGCGTCGCCCAGCGCCACCGAGCCGGTCTCGGCCACGCCGAAGGCGGCGCGCACGACGCCCACGTCCACGTCTTCCAGCTCGCCGGGCCGCGCCGCATCGGGCAATGGCCGCGTGCCGGCGACCTCGGGCGTGGCGGAGACGATCACCTTGGCGTTGGGGTGGCAGGCGCGCACGGCCTCGTCGAGCGATTCGCCGTCGGCCGGCGCGTGCAGGCGCCCGCCCATCCGCGCCAGCGCTGCGGCAAAGACCTCGAATGCGGCCGGCGCGCCGTCCTGGAAGTGCGGCGCCCCGGGGCAGGCCGGGTTGCCCGGCAGGGCCGGTGCGTTGGCGCGCACGGCGGCCAGGATCGCTTCGCGGCTGCTCGTCATGTCGCCTCCTCGTCGCCGGCGTTCGGATTGCCGCCGTCGCCACGGTTCTTCAGGTACCACTGTCGGAAGGTCTGCCGCGGCGCGGCGGGCAGCTCGCGCTGGCGGCCCCAGGCGTTGAAGGGGTTGTAGACCAGCACCCGCGGCAGGTGCTCGATGCCGGCCGCGGCCGCCTCCACCGCGGCGCGGTAGAGCCTGGGGCTGGCCAGCACCTTGCCCGCCAGGCGCATGGCCTCGCGCTTGACCATCGGCAGCTGGCGCCGGCGCGCGATCACGTCGCGCCAGCGCACGATCTGCTCGTGGATGTCGATCTTCACCGGGCAGACCATCGTGCAGCTGCCGTTGAGCGTGCTGGCGAAGGGCAGCGTGCTGTACTGGCGCAGGTCGAAGGCGGGGTCGATGATCACGCCGATGGGCCCGGAATAGGTGCTGCCGTAGCTCAGGCCGCCGCTGCGCCGGTAGACCGGGCAGGTGTTCATGCAGGCGCCGCAGCGGATGCACTTCAGGCTCGGCCAGAAGCCTTCCATGCCAAGCCGCTCGCTGCGGCCGTTGTCCACCAGCACGATGTGCAGCTCGGTGCCCGGCCGCGGCGCGCGGAAATGGCTCGTGATCTGCGTGATCGGCGAGCCCAGGGCGCTGCGCGACAGCATGCGCACGAACACGCCCAGGTGCTCGGTGCGCGGGATCAGCTTCTCGATGCCGACGGACGCGATGTGCAGCGGCGCGAGGTTCACGCCGAGATCGGCGTTGCCCTCGTTGGTGCAGACCACCAGCGCGCCGGTCTCGGCCACCGCGAAGTTCGCGCCCGTCATCGCCGCGCCTGCCTTCAGGTAGTACGGGCGCGTGTCGCGGCGCTGGCTCTCGGCGAGATACGGCACGTCGTGGTTGTCGGGGTCGGTGCCGATCGTGCGTGCGAAGACCTCGGCCACGTCGGCGCGCAGCTTGTGCACCGCGGGCACGACGATGTGGCTGGGCGGCTCGTCGTCCAGCTGCTGGATGCGTTCGCCCAGGTCGGTCTCGATGACGTCGATGCCGCGGCGCGCGAGGAAGGGCCGCATGTGGCACTCGTCGGTGAGCATGCTCTTGCTCTTGACCAGCGTCGTCACGCCGCGCGCGGCGAGCAGCTCGTGCACGATCTGGTTGTGCTCGGCCGCGTCGCGCGCCCAGTGCACCACGGCGCCGTTGGCCATCGCCGCGCGCTCGAACTGCTCCAGGTAGCCGGCCAGGTTCGCCAGCGTGTGCGCCTTGATGGCCGAGGCCATCTCGCGCAGCGCCTCCCACTCAGGGAGCCGGCGCGTCTCGGTGTCGCGCTTGCCGCGCAGGTCCCACAGGCGCTGGTCGTGGAAGTCGGCGTGGTCCTTGGCCTCGATGAAGCGCGAACTCGCTTCGGCGTGGTCGACCGGCTTCATGGCAACACCTCCGCCGAGCCGTTGAGCACCTGCGCGATGTGCAGGAACTTCAGCGGCATCTGCAGCCGCCGCGCGATGCCCTGCTGGTGCATCGCGCAGGACATGTCGGTGGTGACGATGAACTCCGCGCCGGCGTCGAGGTGGTCCTGCACCTTGTCCTGCCCCATCTTGGCCGAGACCGGCTCCTCGAACACCGAGAAGGTGCCGCCGAAGCCGCAGCACTCGTCCGGACGCTTGGGCTGCACCAGCTGCACGCCCTTCACGGCCGCGAGCAGCCTTGCGGGCTTGTTGAAGGGCGCGTCGGTGGCCACCTCGCTGGTGCTGGCCGAACCCAGGTGGCGCAGCGTCGCGCAGCCCAGGTGCAGGCCCACCTTGTGCGGGAACGCGGCCCAGGGAAACTCGCGCACGCCCAGCGTGTCGTGGATGAAGCTGCACAGCTCGTAGGTGTTCGCGCGCACCGCACTCACTTCGGGCGTCTGCTCGATCGCCGTCAGCCCGTCGCGCACATGGTGCACGCAGCTGCCGGACGGTGCGACGATGGCGTCGAAGCGCTCGAAGTTGCGCACGAAGAGCCGCTCGGTGCCGGCCGCGTCGTCGTGGCAGCCACTGTTGGCCATCGGCTGGCCGCAGCAGGTCTGCTGCAGCGGGTAGTGCACCTCGCAGCCCAGCCGCTCCAGCAGTTCCAGCGTGGCGATGCCCACTTCGGGGAAGAAGGCATCGACGTAGCAGGGGATGAAGAGGCCGACCTTCATGCGTGTCTCCTGCTCCTTCTGATTCTTGGCGCGCACCGTTCGGGCGCGGATTTCCGGATGGCGCAATGTGCCGCGCCGCCATCGCGAAGGCTTGCGCCACATCAACGCCCGAAGGCTTGCACCGCGCGCGGGTCGGGACGATGCTTGAGCCATGGCCGCCGACGATCCCCGCGACATCCTGCCCGCGCTGCTGGCGCACCATGGCCGCGAGCCGCACCGGCTGCTGCAGCTGCTGCGCGAGGCGCAGGAGCAGCTCGGCTGGCTGCCGCCGCCGCTGCTGGCGGCGCTGGCCCAGGCGCTGGGCCTGACGCTCGCGCACGTGCAGGGCGTGGCCGGCTTCTACCGCTTCCTGCACACGCAACCGGTGGGGCGCACGCGCATCCTCTTCAGCGACAACGTCACCGACCGCATGCTCGGCGCGCCGGCGCTGATGGCCGACCTCTGCCGCCGCCTGGGCGTCGCGCCCGGCAAGGTGGCGGAAGACGGCCTGGTGAGCGTGGACACCACCTCCTGCACCGGCCTGTGCGACCAGGGCCCGGCGCTGCTGGTGAACCACCGCCACGTGCTGACGCGCATGGACGGCAAGCGCATCGCGCTGCTGGCCGACCTGCTGCGCCACGGCGTGCCGGTGGAGCAATGGCCCGCGCCCTGGTTCGAGGTGCACGACCAGGTGCGCCGCGCCGACGTGCTGCTGGGCGACACCAGTGCACCGGGCGCCGCGCTCGCGGCCGCACTGGCCCGCGGCGCCGACGCCATGCTGGCCGAGCTGAAGCGCTCGAACCTGCGCGGCCGCGGCGGCGCCGGCTTCGCCACGGCGCAGAAGTGGGAGCTGTGCCAGCACGCGCCGGGCAGCGAGCGTGTGGTGGTCTGCAACGCCGACGAGGGCGAGCCCGGCACCTTCAAGGACCGCGTGCTGCTCGCGCGCCATGCCGACGCGGTGTTCGAAGGCATGACGATCGCCGCCTTCATGCTCGGCGCGCGCCAGGGCTTCCTCTACCTGCGCGGCGAGTACCGCTTCCTGCTCGAAGGGCTGCAGGCGGTGCTGCAGCGAAGGCGCGACGAGAAGCTGCTGGGCACGGCGATCCTCGGCCGCGAAGGTTTCGATTTCGACATCGACATCCACGTCGGCGCCGGCGCCTACGTCTGCGGCGAGGAGAGTTCGCTGATCGAATCGCTCGAAGGCCAGCGCGGCACGCCGCGCATCCGGCCGCCCTTCCCGGTGGAGAAGGGTTACCTCGGCCGGCCGACGATCGTCAACAACGTCGAGACCTTCTGCGCCGCCACGCATGTGGCGCTGCAGGGCGGCGCCTGGTGGGCCGGCATCGGCACCCCGCGCAGCACCGGCACGAAGATCCACTCGGTGAGCGGCGACTGCGAGCGCCCCGGCCTCTACGAGTACCCCTTCGGCACCCGCATCGGCCGCATCCTGGAGGACTGCGGCGCCGCCGACACGCAGGCGGTGCAGGTGGGCGGGCCCTCGGGCACCTGCCTGTCGGCCTTCGAGTTCGGCCGCCGCATCGCCTTCGAGGACGTGCCCACCGCCGGCGCCTTCATGGTCTTCGACCGCAGCCGCGACATGTTCGAGGTGGCGCGCGGCTTCGCCCACTTCTTCGCCCACGAGAGCTGCGGCTTCTGCACGCCCTGCCGCGTGGGCACGGCGCTGGTGGTCAAGCGCATGGACAAGCTCGCCGCCGGCCACGGCTCGCGCCACGACATGGACGTGCTGTTCGAACTCGACAAGCTGATGCACACCGCCACCCACTGCGGCCTGGGCGCCACCGCCTGCAACCCGCTGCGCGACACGATCCTGAAGTTCCGCCCGGCCTACGAGAAGCACCTGAAGAGCCTGTACTTCGAGCCCGGCTTCGACCTCGACGCCGAACTCTCGATCGCGCGCCGCATGACCGGCCGCGACGACGCCGGCGCCTACCTCGGGCAAGGAGAAGGGCGATGAGCCAAGGCCGCTACCAGCCCGATGCGCGGCAGACCTTCACGCTCGACGGCGAGGACGTGCCCTTCCACGGCGGCGACAGCCTGCTGGCCGCGGCCATCCGCGCCGGGCGCTACATCCCGCACCTGTGCTGGCGTCCGGAGTTCAAGGCCCACGGCTCGTGCCGCATCTGCACGGTGAAGGTGAACGGCCGCACCGGCGCCGCGTGCACCATCCAGGCCGCACCGGGGCTGGACGTGGAGAGCAACACCGAGGAGCTCAACGCGCACCGCAAGACGCTGCTGCAGATGCTCTTCGTCGAGGGCAACCACTTCTGCCCGAGCTGCGAGAAGAGCGGCAACTGCCTGCTGCAGGCCACCGCCTACCAGATGGGCATGGAAGGCCCGCACTTCGAGGAGTTCTACCCCGACCGCCCCGTCGACGCGAGCCACCCGGAGCTGCTGCTGGACTTCAACCGCTGCATCCTTTGCGAGCTGTGCGTGCGCGCCAGCCGCGAGGCTGACGGCAAGGACGTGTTCGCCATCGGCGGCCACGGCGTCGGCACGCGGCTGCTGGTGAACAGCGAGAGCGGGCGGCTGGCAGACACGGACATCGCGGCCACCGACCGCGCCGCGAGCATCTGCCCGGTGGGCGTGATCCTGCCCAAGCGGCGCGGCTTCGTCATTCCGATCGGCGAACGCCAATACGACGCGGCACCGGTGAGCGAGCAGATCGAAGGGGGCTCGCGATGATCGCCCCGGTGATGCCCCACGGGCCGCGCAAGCTGAAGGTGGCCACGGTCTCGCTGGCCGGCTGCTTCGGCTGCCACATGTCCTTCCTCGACATCGACGAGCGGCTGCTCGACCTGATCGAGAAGATCGAGTTCGACCGCTCGCCGCTGACCGACATCAAGACCGTGGGCCACTGCGACATCGGCCTGGTCGAAGGCGGCCTCTGCAACGCAGAGAACGTGGTCGTGCTGCGCGAGTTCCGCGCTCACTGCAAGACGCTGGTGGCGGTGGGCGCCTGCGCCATCACCGGCGGCCTGCCGGCGCAGCGCAACCACCTCGACGTGGGCGTGATGCTGACCGAGGTCTACCGCCAGCGCCCGGGTCTGAGCGAAGGCAGCGCCATCCCGAACGACCCGGAGCTGCCGCTGCCGCTGAACCAGGTGCACCCGATCCACGAGGTGGTGCACGTGGACTACTTCCTGCCCGGCTGCCCGCCACCGGCCGAGGCCTTCTGGCAGTTCGTCAACGACCTGATGGCCGGCCGCACGCCGCACCTGGGCCATGGCCTCATCCACTACGACTGAAGGCGAACCGATGAGCACGCTCGAAACCGCCGCCCGCCCGCAAGGCCTGCGCCGCGTCGCGATCGACCCGGTGTCGCGCGTGGAAGGCCATGGCAAGGTCACGCTGCTGCTGGACGATCAGCAACGCGTGCAGCAGGCGCGGCTGCACATCGTCGAGTTCCGCGGCTTCGAGAAGTTCATCGAGGGCCGGCCCTACTGGGAAGTGCCGGTGATGGTGCAGCGCCTGTGCGGCATCTGCCCGGTCAGCCACCACCTCGCAGCGAGCAAGGCGCTGGACCACGTGGTGGGCGCGACCGCGGTGACACCCAGCGCCGACAAGCTGCGCCGGCTGATGCACCACGGGCAGGTGATGCAGAGCAACGCGCTGCACTTCTTCCACCTCGCCAGCCCCGACCTGCTCTTCGGCTTCGACAGCGAGGTGAACCGGCGCAACATCGTCGGCGTGGCCGAGGCGCACCCGGACATCGCAAAGAAGGGCGTGCTGCTGCGCAAGTACGGCCAGGAGGTGATCCGCGCCACCGCGGGCAAGCGCGTGCACGGCACGGGCTCGGTGCCCGGCGGCATGAACAAGCACCTGAGCGAAGCCGACCGCCGGCTGCTGCGGCGCGACGTGGTGCAGATGACGGACTGGGCGCAGGACGCGGTGGACATCGCCAAGCGCCTGCACGCGCAGAACCCGGCGCTGTACGACCGCTTCGGCCTCTCACCCGCGAACATGCTGTCGCTGGTGCGGGCCGATGGCGCGCTGGACCTCTACGACGGCGTGCTGCGTGCGCGCGATGCCGGCGGCGCCATCCTCTTCGACGGTGCCAGCGACCAGGGCTACCGCGAGCTGATCGAGGAGGAGGTCAAGCCCTGGAGCTACATGAAGTTCCCGTTCCTCAAGAGCCTGGGGCGCGAGCAGGGCTGGTACCGCGTGGGGCCGCTGGCGCGGCTGCAGAACTGCGACTTCATCGCCACGCCGAAGGCCGAGGCCGAGCGGCGCGAGCTGCTGGACTGGAACCGCGGCGCGCCGATCCACGCGCCGCTGGCCTACCACTGGGCGCGCATGATCGAGGTGCTGCACTGCATGGAGGTCATCGCCGAGCTGCTCGACGACCCCGACGTGCTGGCCGGCGAACTGATGGCCACCGGCACCCGGCGCCGCAGCGGCGTGGGCGTGATCGAAGCGCCGCGCGGCACGCTGATCCATCACTACGAGGTGGGCGACGACGACCTCGTCACGATGTGCAACCTGATCGTCAGCACCACGCACAACAACCAGGCCATGAACGAGGCCGTGCGCGCGGTGGCGCGCGAGTTCATCGACGGCCACGAGCTGACCGAGGGGCTGCTGAACCACATCGAGGTCGCCATCCGCGCCTACGACCCCTGCCTGAGCTGCGCCACGCACGCGCTGGGCGAGATGCCGCTGGAGATCGAGCTGCTCGATGCCGGGGGGCAGCCGGTGGACCGCGCGCGCCGCACGCCAGGGCTGGGCTTCGAGCACATCATGCCGATGGACGACCCCTGCGCTTGACGTGCTCCGGTCGCTGCCCTAGGGTCCCGACCCGGAGGGCGAGTGCATGTCGGACAAGCCGGAGAACGAAGCGTCGGCCACGCCGGGGGCCAGTGGCGAGGGCGAACCTGTCGCCGTGCCCGAGGGCGAGGTGCCGGTGCCTGGGCCGGCACCCGAGCCGCCCGCCGGCGCGCCCAGCGTGCTGGCGCCGGCGGCGACGCCTGCCGCACCTGCAGCACCTGCAGCACCTGCCGTCGACGACAACACCACGCCGCCGCCCGGGGAAACACCCGCAGAGCCACCCGCGGAGGCACCCGCACCGGCCGAGGAGCCGCCACGCACCGGCTCCTACACGATCTGGATCGCCGATGCGAGCGGCGACCCGATCCTGTACGAGGCCGACGGCGTCACCAAGCTGCCCTACCCCAAGCCCCGCGACCCGCGCGCGATCGACATCCTCTTCGGCGTGCAGGGCGGCACGCCCGCGAAGGACAGGGTCGACCTGCAGGACCAGATCGAGAAGGTGCTGGGCACCGTGCGGCGGATCTACGTCGACGGCAGCGACCCGAAGCCCGAGCGCTTCCGCCGCTGGTACATACGCCTGTTCCAGCTCGCGCAGCTCGGCCTGGAGGGTGATGCACCACCCACCGCAATGGCCGCCGCCGCGCTGCTGGCGCTGACGCAGGAACTCATCGACGACGAGGCGCCGCGCGTGAAGAACGGCCACCTACGCCAGCTCGGTGGCTGGGTGCTGAAGTACTCGATGTGGTGCCTGTGGGCCTACGTCATCCTCCGCTTGCTGCCCGATCCGCTGGCGGCGTTCCTCAAGTCGCAGCTGGCGCTGGACCGCACGGTGGCGGCCAACTTCATGCTGCTGTGGATCGGCTGCTTCTGGGGCGTGTGGCTGTCGTACGGCATCCGCACCGTGAAGTTCACGCTGTCGGACCTGACGCGCACCGACGAGGACCTGCTGCTGCCGCAGATGCGGCTGCTCTTCATCGGCAGCCTGACGATGCTGCTTGGCCTGCTGTTCGCCTACGACGTGGTCGAACTCAAGCTCGGCGGCTTCACCGCCGGCGACATGGTCGCGCAGCCGGTGATCGCATTCCTGATCGGCGCCTTCTGCGGCATCAGCGAGGCGGCGCTGCCGGGCTCGATCGCGGGCAAGGCCTCGGCCTTCGTGGGCAGCATCAAGTGAGGGTGGCACGATGGCGATGAACGATCCCGACGCGGCCAGGCTCTTCGCAGGCATCGCCCAGCGGCTGGAAGAGGCGCAGCAGCTCGCGGACGCAGGCGGCAGCACGATGCCGGCGCACTACGCCGCGCTGCTGGCGCAGGTGGAGCACGCGCTGCCGCAGGTGCAGGTGCTCTACGCGCAGAACCTCGCGCGGCTCTCGCCGCCGACGCTTCCGCAGCCCGCGTCCGAGGCGGCGCCAGCCCGCACGCGATCGTCGCGACCGCGCCCGCCCGCGGACCTGCACACCGCGATGCACCAGCTGCGGCGCGACTTCTACGAGATCGTCCACCCGCTCGAAGTCCTCGGCAAATGGCCGCCCGACGGCTGGACCGACAAGCCGCCGCAGCCCGCCGGTGGCGCGAAGCGAGCGGTGGCACGCGGCATCGCCAAGTGGCCGCCGCCCGGGTTCTGAGCGTCCCGCCCACGCTCGTCTTCGGCTGGGGCAACGCCAGCCGCGGCGACGACGCCCTCGGGCCGCTCTTCGTCGAACGGCTGCAGCGCGAATGGGGCGAAGGCGCCGGCGTCGATTTCCTCGACGATTACCAGCTGCAGCCCGAACATGCGCTCGACCTGATCGGGCGGCGGCGCGTGCTGTTGGTTGACGCGAGCCGAGACGCGGCAGCGCCCTTCGAGGCACGGCCGCTGCAGGCTGCCGAGGATTCGAGCATCAGCACGCATGCGCTCTCGCCGCAGGCCTTGCTGGCCGTGTACCGGCGGCTGCAGGGCGAAGAGCCACCACCGGTGACACTTCTGGCGATACGGGGCGAACGCTTCGAGCTGGGCGAGGCGCCGGGGGCGGCAGCGGTGGAGAACCTGGAGGCGGCGCTGGGGTGGGCCAGGGCGTGGCTCTGAGGGCACTTCATGGATGAATCTGGCGCCGGGCTCCGGACGTTCGGCGCTGGCATCGGGCCCAGTTGATCCTCGGAGAGTGCTCTGAAGCCGAGAGGTCTCGGCAACATGGCCTGCGTTGATTGACAGGCCGCCGGGTGTCGCCCCATGAGCTAACCCGCTATTCGATTTGATTCACCCGAGACACACGGCTGACGCCATCCGCATTTGTCCTAATCGACAGTTGAGCGTCCATGCCGAATTGTGTGAGTAGCGAACCCAGAAAAATCGCACAGGGAGGACGATATGGGAATAGCTGGTTTGGCGCGCGCTGCGCGCCGGCATTCATTTGCCTTGCCGAAAGCAAACTATCGCGGACAGAAGGAAGGGCGTGAATTCCGCCGTTCCCGCGAGAAAGCCCAGGACTTCAATCGAACGCGAGATCGATGCCGCAGCGTAGCCCTGCGAATCGTCCCGCGCGATCAGCTGGTTTCGCCCATTGCATGGTGGCGTGCATGGCTTGCCCTGCTGGTTGGCCTCTTGTTCGTCGGGACACACACTGCCGCGCACGCCGACAAGGAGGTGCCCAAGCAATCCGTCCCAACGTACGTCGGCAATCATTGGTGCCAGCACGGATCATCCTATTCAGGAGCGGCAGACGCAGAACTCGCCTACTACATATCGACTTCAGGCACCTGTTCGGATGGGACGAAACCGGGAATGTGGTTGGTTCTGAACGGGATCATCCAAAGCATTCCGCAGCAACTCGAGTGCGGCCAAGTGACCACCCCTGCTTCGCAGGCGTGGAACTACAGCATCTGGAGCGCAGGTTGTCCAAACATGCCGCCTGGGCCCTACCGGCTCAATGACACGACCACGACAGAAGTCGGCGGCGCATTGTCGTGCCCACCCAATTCGACAGCCATGCCCAACGGCAGGTGCCGGTGCGATGACCGCTACACGGCCCAAGGACCCAGGTGTGTGCCGCGGGTCGACATCGACATCAGTGCCAAGCCGCAGGTTTGCGCTCCACACACGCCCAAGCCCATCTACCCGCTGAGCGGCACTGAACGCATGTCGATGCCGCTCGGGTTCAACCTGGGCGGTCGCGCCTTGGTGCTGACCTACAACACGGCGCGACGCGCACCGACGGACACACCGGATCTCGATCCGGTTGGCGTTGAAGGCGGAGCCCTGGGCGAACTGTGGTTCAGCAGCCTGCATCGCCGCTTGACGGTTCTGCCCTTCGGGAAGGGAGTGAGCGTCTCTCGGGGCGATGGCGATGTCGTCCACTTCCTGGGAAGCGGGCTGGCGGCGGATGCCGATGTGGCCGACCGACTGACCGTCGCAGGAAGTCTTTACCAGTACCGCGATGCCCGCGCCGAGTCGATCGAGACCTACGGCAACAGCGGACAGCTGCTGCGGATCGAGTACGGCGACGGTCGAGCAGTGGCGATGATCTACAGCGACTCATCGACGCCGCTCTCCGTGGCTCCGGCACCTGGATACCTGATTCAAGCGACCGATCAGGCCGGTCGCGAGGTCCGATTCGAGTACGAGCTGACGCCCGGGGGGACGCCTCCGACCGACGGTCGGATCAGAAGGATGACCGTCCAGGGCTTCAGCATGACCTTCGGGTACAGCGGCAGCAATCTCTCCGCGATCAACTGGCCCGATGCGACGGCCACCACGTTCGCCTACGAGCGGATCGATGTCCCGTGGGCTCTGACCCGGATCATCGACGAACGCAACGCGGTGCATGCCACCGTCAACTACGACTCGGCTGGCCGCGCCATTTCCAGCGCCATGGCAGGCGGGGTCGGCAACTACGCCATCGCCTCCACGGCTGCACCGACGGTTGTCGTGAACGACGCCTATGACGCCATCAACGACATCGTGGTCCGGACGCGGACCTGGTCCGTACCGAGCGGCCTGACCGTGACACAGCCCAACGGCAGCACGAGTTCCTATGGTGCCACCGCCCTTCTAGGAGCGAACCGACTCAGCTCGCAGAGTCAGCCCGCCGGCTCCGGCTGCGCGGCCAGCAGCAGCGCCATCGGATACGACGCCAACGGCAACGTCGCGAGCCGCGACGACTTCAACGGCCATCGCACCTGCTACGCCAACGACCTGGCGCGCAACCTGGAGAGTGTGCGCGTGGAGGGCCTGGCTGCGGGAGCGGCCTGCACCGTGACCGCGTCGGGCACGGCCTTGCCCGCCGGCACCCGCAAGACCAGCACCCAATGGCACCCCGACTGGTCGCTGCGCACGAGAGTGGCTGAGCCCGGCCGCATCACCACCTCGGTCTACAACGGCCAGCCCGACCCCTTCACCGGCGCAACCGCGAGCTGCGCCCCCGCCGGCGCCACCTTGCCCGACGGCAAACCCATCGCCGTGCTGTGCCAGCTGATCGAGCAGGCCACCAACGACGCCGATGGCTCTGCGGGCTTCTCCGCGGCGCTGCAAGGCGGCGTGCCGGCTCGAGAACGCCGCTGGACCTACGACGCGTTCGGCCATGTCCTGACCGAGACCGACCCACTCGGGCGATCGACGTTCTACAGCTACTACACCGAACCGAATGACGCGGGAGGCACCGTCGACGACCTGCGCATGCTGAAGAATCCCGCTGGACACAAGACCCAATTCACGTCCTACGACAAGCTGGGCAACTGGCTGCAGATGGTCGACCCCAATGGCATCATCACCACCCGCAGCTTCGACGCCCGCCAGCGTCTGACCAGCACCACCACCGCTGGCCTGACGACGAGCTACGAATACTGGCCCACCGGCCTGCTGAAGAAGCTCACGCAGCCCGATGGCAGCTTCGTCAGCTACGCCTACGACGACGCGCACCGCCTCACCAGCGTGACCGACAACCTGGGCAACAGCGTCGCCTACACGCTGGACGCCATGGGAAATCGCACCGCCGAGCAGGCCAAGGACCCGAGCGGCGTGCTGCGGCGCCAGATGGCCCGCAGCATTGACGCGCTGGGCCGCGTGCAGCAACTCACCGGACGGGAGTGACGAGATGAGCGCATCCCTTCACACACCGCGTCGCATCGCCCGCCTCCTGGCCGCCAGCCCCACGCTGCTGGCCGGCGCATCGGTGCTGCTGAGCTTCAGCGCCCAGGCCCAGTTGCCCCCGCCGCCGGTCTCGCCGGCGCCGGTGCTCAGCCTCGAGTACGACGCCCAGGGCAACCCCACGCGCTCAATGCGTGCCGGACTCGCCACTTCGCAGACCTACGATGCCCTGAACCGTCGCGTTCGAACTACCGATGCGCGCGGCAAGAACACCGGCTACGGCTACAACGGCCGCGAGGACCTCACCCAGGTCACCGACCCGCGTTCGCTGGTGACGCAGTACCCGCGCACCGGTCTGGGCGAGGCGACCGGTTTGCTCAGCCCTGATACCGGCAGCGCCAGCTACACGCTGGATGCCGCCGGCAAACTACTGACCCGCACCGACAGCCGCGGCGTGGTGACCACTTATGCCTACGACGCGATCGACCGCCTGACGAACATCACCTTCAGCCAGGCCGGCCAGCCACCGCAGTCGTTCGGCTGGACCTACGACCAGCCGGGGCCCAGCTTCGGTTATGGCGTCGGCCGCCTGACCAGCGCGCAGTTTCCCAGCGGCTCCGCCACCTACAGCTACGATGAGCTGGGTCGCCTGCGGGCGACCCATCAGACCGTCGGCAACGGCAGCGTGACCTGGAGCCACGGCACCTCGTACGGCTACGACGCGGCCGGGCGCGTCGTCAGCGTCACCTACCCCTCGGGTCGCACGCTCCTCATCCCGCACGTCGGCGGCCAGCCCACCGGCATGAGCCTGGCGCCACCCGGCGCCGCGGCCATTCCGCTGCTCAATGCCCTGCAGTTCGAGCCGAGCCCGGGTGCGCTTGGGCCTGCACGGTCCTGGAACTGGCAGCTCGCAGGCGGCGGCAGCTTGGTGCACAGCCGCGTCTTCGACAGCTACGGCCGCATGGTGCGCCACCCGCTGGGCGGCGCGGTGCGCGACATCAGCTACGACACGGCTGACCGCATCGCCGCCTACACGCACTACGACGCGGTCTCGGGCAGCCGCGTCACGGCGCTCGACCAGGGCTTCGGCTATGACGATCTCGATCGGCTGACGAGCATTGGCACAAGCGTCGGCAACTGGTCCATCGCCTACGACGACAACGGCAACCGCACGCTGGTGAACATCGGCTCGGGCGGTGCGACGGTCGGGCAGGCCTACACCATCGATGCCAACAGCAACCGGTTGCTGTCGATCAGCAACCCCTCACGCAGCTTCGGTTTCGACGCGGCGGGCAACATCGTTGCCGACACGGCGCCGGCGCGGCAACTCCAGGTCGGCATCGATCCGTCGGGGCGAATGGCCACGGTCAGCCAGCGCACCAGCGTGGATGGCGTGACCTCCGAGGTCTCGGCCAGCTACGTCCACGATGGAGCCGGCCTGCGCGTGCTCAAGCAGGTCGTCCAGGGCCCAAGCTGCCAAGTGAACGATCCAGGCGCTCAACCAGTCTGCGATTGGCCGCGGGCGACGCCGAACGAGGGCACGATCTACCTCTACGACCCGGCCGGGCGGCTGCTGGGCGAGTACCGCCTGAACGATGGCAGCGTCATCCGCGAGTACGTCTGGCTGCAGGGCATGCCGGTCGCGGTGATCGACGGCAGCGCCGCGAACCCCATCGTCTACTATGTCCAGACCGACCACCTCGACACGCCGCGCGTGATGCTGGATCGTCAAGGCCGCCAACGCTGGACCTGGGTCGCCGAGCCCTTCGGCAACAGCGCGCCGGTGGAGAACCCGCTGGGAATCGGTGCGGTGGTGTTGAATCTGAGGATGCCGGGGCAGTACTTCGATGCGGAGTCGGGGGTGGCGTACAACTGGCATCGGAGTTTTGACGCGGGGGTGGGGAGGTATACCCAGTCAGACCCCATCGGGCTCGCGGGGGGCATCAACACCTATGCGTACGTGGCGGGCAATCCGCTGAGCTTCGCTGATCCGAGAGGCTTGGATAATCCGGGCCTGGGGCCGTACGGTCCCTTCCCTGGGAAGATGGGTTTTAGGCGGGGTGTGCCTGGGGACTCTTGTACGTGCATGTTTGGGCCCGACACGTTCTATGCGCCACCAGGAACCAACTTCGGCGACGTTCACAGTGCAGGGCAAGCCAATGGATGGAGCCCCAATAGAGTTAACGACGCCGTTGGCCACTGGGGTACGTTCGACTTCCAGCGCGATGTTGGTATGAACCAATTCACCGGTGCGTATACGAATGCGGCCAACTTCGCAGTCGGGGCCTATATGCATGGCGCCGGCTACGGTCGGGCAACCACGTTGGGCATTGCTCGTGGATTTGCGATGGCGCGCTCAAGCAATGCCGGTGACCAAAATCAGGCCAAGTACCAGGCAATGGGTTGGGATGCCGCTAATTCGGGCAAATTCAACCTCCAGTACGCTTGCCAGTGCACATGCCCATGAATAAGCTCAAGACGTGGATGCTCGTCTCCGTCGGCCTTGTGCTCGGCGTAATGGGTACCTACTGCGCCTTCGCCTGGATCAATCCCGATCCGCAAGGCAATGCCAACTCAACTTGCGACAAGTTTGAAGGGCCGACGATCGCCAATGGCAAGGGCATGACGGTTTCTTCGCACACTACCGCTTGCACGACGCTGGGTACGAGCGTCGTGAACTACGTTTATATCCATCCCTCCGCCCAACTCCCCACCGCAGAACATCTTGTCTTCAGGTACTCGCAAGATGGGACCGGCGACTTGCCGAAGGTGGTGTGGATCGATGAGCGGCACGTCGTGTTGCAGGTGGATCGCGTTACCGGCGTCTCGAAGATTCAAACTACGTCCGGCTCGATCTCGATCGACTACAAGATCCAAGGAAGTTAGGGAAGGTCTGCACAACCCCGCTTGCAGCGCGCGGTAAGGCGGCGCAGGCGAGGATAGTGTCGAGCGCGCCTCGGGGTCAGGTCTCAATACTGTTTGCCTAGAAGTGCAGGCCTGGGGTCATGCAGGCCTGGGGTCAGGTCTCAAATCTTAATAGCGAGCGTCGACCCGGTCCGCCGGCAATGCGTGCTGCAGGTGGAGCCGCGACGCGGCGCCGCCCTTCGTGGCGCGAGCGGTGCGGGCGGCAGAGGATGCAAGCTTCAGCATGTACGCAGTCTCGCCGCAGGCACTGCTGGCGATGTACCGGCGGAGGCAGGGGCAGGATCCGCCGCCAGCCACGCTGCTGGCGATACCGGGCGAGCGCCACGCGCTGGGCGAGGCACCGGCGGCGGCACTGGCGAACCTGGAGGCGGCGCTGGGGTGGGCGAGCAGCTGGCTGGGGTCCGTGGACTGAGGACCGGTTCGGCGCGATACTGACGCGCAAACAACACGGAGAGTGATCATGCGCCGAGCGAGAGCGCGCCTTGTCATGGCGGCGGTCATCGTGCTGGGGGCTTGTGGCGGCAGCGGTTCCGGCGCTGGCGACGAGGACCGGTTGGTCGCCGGCCCCTGCGTCGTCATCTACGCGCAGCCCGTCATTTCGCTGCAGGACGCCACCGACTCGGTCACCGCACTGCCAGTCGGCAGCGTCGTGATCACCGATGTCACTTACCGCGGCGTGAAGCTCAGCACCGCCGTGCTGACGAACGTGGCGCAAGGCGTCACCGCCTCCGGGGACACGCTGGTCTGCAGCCTCCCTTGCGGCTTCGCGACTGGCGAGGGCGACTACAGCTTCACCGTGAAGGCCAGCGGATACCGGGATCAGACGCGGACCGTCTCGGCCGCCTACCCCCAGGCCGTCGGCGGCTGCCCGCTGACCTACTCCGGCACGACGGCCGTGAGCGTTCGCCTCACGCCGCTGTAGGAGCCTGCGCGCCTCGGCGCGGGCCTGGATGACTGCCGCGCAGGCTCCTCAGGTCTCCTCGGCCACCATCTCGATCGCGCCGCAAGGGCACTCCGAGACGCAGACGCCGCAGCCCTTGCAGTAGTCCAGCTTGAACGCGAAGCGCTTGCCCTCACCCAGCTTCGCCACCGCGTTGTCCGGGCACACGCCGTAGCAGTTGTCGCACTCGAAGCAGTTGCCGCAGCTGAGGCAGCGCCGCGCCTCGAACAGCGCGTTGTCGGCCGAGAGCCCTCCCTGCACCTCGTCAAAACTGCTGGTGCGCCGCGCGATGTCGAGCTGCGGGCGCATCGTCTTGGGCGCGTCGGTGTAGTACCAGGTGTTGAGCCGGTCGAAGCTCGCGATCGCGTGTTTCGGCGCGGCTTGCAGCGTGGTACCGCGCAGCCAGGCGTCGATGTGCCGCGCGGCCTTCTTGCCGTGGCCGACCGCGACGGTCACGTTGCGATCGGCGGGCACCATGTCGCCGCCGGCGAAGAGGCCAGGGTGGCTGGTCATCATCGTCGCCGGGTCGACCTTCACGACGCCGTCTTCCATCGCCAGGCCCGGCACCTTGTCGAGCAGCGAGAGGTCCACGTCCTGGCCCAGCGCGAGCACGACGGAATCGGCCTGCAGCGTCTCGAACTCGCCGGTCGGCTGCGGGTTGCCCTTCTCGTCGAGCTTCATCTTCTCGATCGTCAGCGCGCCGCCCTCTCCGGCCTGCTTGATGGTCGACAGCCACTTGACCATCACGCCCTCTTCCAGCGCCTCCTCCACCTCGAAGTCGTGCGCCGGCATCTTCTCGCGCGTGCGGCGGTAGACGATCACGGCCTCGGTCGCGCCCAGGCGGCGTGCGGTGCGCGCCACGTCGATGGCCGTGTTGCCGCCGCCGTAGACGACGACGCGGCGGCCGAGCATCGGCTGCTCCTCGCCTTCCATCGAACGCAGCACGCTCACCGCATCGAGGATGCGCGAGCTGTCCTTGGCGGGGATGAAGGCGCGCTTGGCGACATGCGCGCCCACCGCGAGGAAGGCGGCGTCGAAGCCGCCCTCGCGCATCGTCGCCTGGATGTCGTCGACCTTGGTGTTCAGGCGCAGCTCGACGCCCATGCCGACGATGCGCTGCATCTCGGCATCGAGCACGTCGCGCGGCAGCCGGTACTTCGGAATGCCGAATCGCATCATCCCGCCCGGCGCCGGGCCGGCCTCGATCACCGTCACGCGGTGGCCCAGGCGCCGCAGGTGGTAGGCCGCCGACATGCCCGAAGGCCCGGCGCCGACCACGAGCACCTTCCTGCCGCTCTCCTGCGCCGGCGGCTCGAAGCCCCAGCCCTGCTTCAGCGCCTCGTCGCCGAGGAAGCGCTCCACCGAGTTGATGCCCACCGCCTGGTCGAGCTGGCCGCGGTTGCAGGCGCCTTCGCAGGTGTGATAGCAGACGCGGCCCATCGTCGCCGGGAACGGGTTGTCGCGCACGAGGTGGCGCCAGGCCTGCTCGTAGGCGCCGGCTTCGGCGTGGAAGAGCCAGCCCTGGATGTCTTCGCCCGCCGGGCAGGTGGCGTTGCAAGGCGGCAGGCGGTCGACGTAGACCGGGCGGCTCGTGCGCCAGGTGCCGGTCTTGTTCGCGAGCGAGGAACCGGGGTCCAGCGTGATCGCGAAGGGTTTGCGCATGTTCATGCCGCGATCTCCTCATCCACCAGGCCGAAGCGGCGCACGTTGCGATCGGCCTCGGCCTGGATCGCGGCCAGCATCTCCGGATGCCCGGGCTTGCCGAACAGGTGCGCGAAGCGTTTCTGCAGCCTGAGGTAGCTCTCCACCGGCTCGCGGCGGCGGATCTTCGTCACCGCGGTCACTTCGCCGTGCTCGGCCTCGAAGACCGGGAAGATGGCGGTCTCGCGCGCCAGGCGTGCGAGCTTGATGGTGTCGGCACTGGCCGCGCCCCAGCCCAGCGGGCAGGGCACGAGCACGTGCAGGTAGCGCGCGCCGCGGATGCTCATCGCGCGCTCGACCTTGGCCTCCAGGTCGCGCAGGTCGGCCACCGTCGCGGTGGCGACGTAGGGGATCTCGTGCGCCATCGCGATCAGCGGCAGGTTCTTGCCCTTGCCGAACTCGGCGCCCGGCGTCGGGCCCACGGCCATCGTCGTGGCGGTGCGCGCGGCCGGCGGCGTGGCGCTGCTGCGCTGCACGCCGGTGTTCATGTAGGCCTCGTTGTCGTAGCAGATGTAGAGCACGTCGTCGTTGCGCTCGAACATGCCCGAGAGGCAGCCGAAGCCGATGTCGGTGGTGCCGCCGTCGCCGCCCTGGGCGACCACGCGCACCTCGCTCTGCGGGCGGCCGGCCTTCAGCGCCTTGACCTTCAGCGCCGCGGCGATGCCGGTGCCCACCGCCGCGGCGTTGCCGAACAGCGAGTGGATCCACGGCAGCTGCCACGAAGTCTCCGGGTAGGGCGTGGAGAACACCTCCAGGCAGCCGGTGGCGTTGGCGGCGATCAGCCGGTTGCCGGTGGCGCGCATCGCCGCGTCGATCGCGTAGCGCGCGCCCAGCGCCTCGCCGCAGCCCTGGCAGGCGCGGTGGCCGCTGTCCAGCGTGTTGCTGCGCTCGGTGCTGGACTGCACGCTGCGCTGCTCGGGTGCGAGCAGGCGGTTGCCGATCGTGAAGGTGCCGGTCTGGTAGAACTTGATGGCGTTCATTTCAGTGGTGCCCGGCCGCCCGAAACCACTGAGCGCCCCCTCGGGGGGCCGCGAGCGGATGCGAGCTTGGGGGCCCTTTCATTTCAGCTCACTTTGGAGGCCACGGTGCCGACGTCGCGCAGCAGGTTCTCCGCGATCGGCCCGCTGCGGCGCTGCTGCGCCTCGCGTTCGAGCTGGCGGTTGACGATGCGCCAGTCGAGATCCAGGAAGCTCAGCGGCGGCAGCGTGCCGGCCACGGCCTCATGCAGCATCTTCGCGAGCGAGGCCTTGGTGATCGCCCGCCCGCCCAGGCCCGCCACCACGGTGTGGCCGGCCAGGTGCAGGCCCGAGAGCGCCAGCCGCACGTCGGTGCTCACCACGCCGCCCAGGCCCACGCTGAAGCTCTTCTCCAGCACCACCACGCGCTTGGCACCCTGCAGTGCCTCGCGCACCGCGGCCAGCGGGAAGGGGCGGAAAGAGTGGATGCCCAGCACGCCGATCTTCAGGCCGCCCCCTGCAGGTTCGCGCAGCTCGTCGACCGTGTCCTTCAGCGTGCCGATCACGCTGCCCAGCGCGATGACGATGGTCTCCGCGTCCTCGCAGCGGTAGGCGCGCACCAGGCCACCGGTGGTGCGGCCGAAGCGGGCGTGGAACTCGGCCGCGATCTCGGGGATGCGCTCCAGCGCCATCAGCTGCTTGGCGTGCGCCAGGTAGCGCACCTCCATGAAGGCCTCGGGGCCGACCATCGCGCCGATCGACACCGGCTCGGCCGGGTCCAGCACCTGGCGCGGCTCGTAGGGCGGCAGGAAGGCGTCGACCTCGGCCTGCGGCGGGATGTCCACCCGCTCCACCGCGTGCGTGAGGATGAAGCCGTCCATGCACACCATCACCGGCATGCTCAGTTCCTCGGCCAGCTTGAAGGCCTGGATGTGCAGGTCGGCCGCCTCCTGGTTGTGCGCGGCGAAGAGCTGGATCCAGCCGCAGTCGCGCTGGCTCATGCTGTCGCTGTGGTCGTTCCAGATGTTGATCGGCGCGCCGATGGCCCGGTTGGCCACCGTCATCACGATCGGCAGGCCCAGACCGCTGGCGTTGTAGACCGCCTCGGCCATGAACAGCAGGCCCTGGCTGGCGGTGGCGGTGTAGGTGCGCGCGCCGGCGGCACTGCTGCCGATGGCCACGCTCATCGCCGCGAACTCGCTCTCGACGTTGATGAACTCGCAGGGCGTGAGCGCGCCGCTCTTCACGAGCTCGCCCAGGCCCTCGACGATGTGCGTCTGCGGCGAGATCGGGTAGGCGCAGATGACCTCCGGCCGCGCCAGCGCCACCGCCTCGGCGACGGCGCGTGAGCCCTCGATCTGCTTAAGCATGGCTCAGCTCCTCGCGTTCGCGCTTCACGTAGTCGAAGGCCTCCGCGGCGGCGGCCACGTTGGCATCGGCGATGGCGCCGCTGAAGGTGTCGCGGATGGCGTGCTGCACCGCGTCCAGCGAGACCACCACCGCCAGCGCCGCCAGGCCGCCCAGCAGCACGGCGTTGGGCAGCGGGCGCTTCAGGTGCTTCATCGCGATCTCGCTGGCCGGCACCGTGATCAGCCGCTCCTGGCGGAAGCGCGAGGCCATCTCGCCCAGCCCCAGCTCGCCGAAGCCCTTGCGGCTGTTGATCAGCACCCAGCCGTCGGGCCGCAGGCCCTGGAACACGTCGACCTGGTGCAGCAGCGTCGGGTCCTGCACGATCAGCACGTCGGGCGCGACGATGGGCTCGCGCAGCCGGATGTCCTTGTCGTCGATGCGGCAGAACGCCACCACCGGCGCGCCGGTGCGTTCGCTGCCGAAGCTGGGAAAGGCCTGCGCGTAGCGGCCCTGCTCGAAGGCGGCGACCGAGAGCATCTCGGCCGCCGTGACCACCCCCTGGCCGCCACGGCCATGGATACGGATCTGCAGCACTGTTGTCTCCCCCGTGGCCCTCTTGGGGCCAGCGGCGCCGATGGTCCGCCTATGCGGCCCGCAGGGGCTTGAGGAAACGCAAGGGCCGCTCAGGCGGCGGCCGGCCAGGCCGCGGGCGGCGCGCAGGCGACGGGCGGCACCGGGACGATGCGCGCCATCAGCGCCGGCGCGTCGGCCAGCAGGAAGTCGCGGAAGGCGCGTGCCACCGCCGGCAGGCGCTTGGCGCGGCGGTGCACCACGTACCAGTGGCGCCGAAGCGGCAAGCCTTCCACGTCCAGCGCCACCAGGTCGCCCGCCGCCAGCTCGCGCGAGACGGTGTGCGCCGAGAGGAAGGCCAGGCCCATGCCGGCGATCACCGCCTGCTTGATGGTCTCGGTGCTGCGCACCTGCAAGGCGATTTGCAGCCGCGCCATCCCGGCGCCCAGGCCTTCTTCCATGCAGCGCCAGGTGTCGGAGCCTTCCTCGCGCACGACGAAGGCTTCGGCCAGCACCTGCTCCTGCGGAATCCGCGCCTGCCCCGCCAGCGCATGCCCGGGCGCGGCGACGATCAGGTAGGGGTGATCGGCGAACGGAATGTCCACCACGTCCAACTCGCTCGGCGGCCGCACCATCACCGCGAGATCGATGCGGTTGTCGGCCAGCTCGGCCAGCAGCCCCTCGCGGTTGTGCACGGTGAAGTTCAGCCGCACGCCGGCGTGCCGGCGCAGGAACGCCACCAGCAGCTGCGGGAAGAAGTAGTCGCCGGCGCTGATGACGGCCACGTTCAGCCGCCCGCCGTCCACGCCGGCGAGCTGCGCCATGGCCTGCTCGGCGGCCTCGAACTGCGCCAGGATGCCGCGCGCGATGTCCAGCAGCTCGGTGCCGGCCGCCGTGAGGTGGATCTGCTTGCCCACCTGCTCGAAGAGTTCGTGGCCGGCGTGTTCCTCCAGCTTGCGCACCTGCGTGGAGACCGCCGGCTGCGTGAGGTGCAGCTCGTCGGCCGCGCGCGAGAAGCTCGACAGGCGCGCGACCGCCTCGAAGACCTTCAGCTGCCGAAGCGTGGCGTGGCGCATCGTTCGTCCGGCCGCAGCGCGACGCCACGGCCCTCGGTGGCCACCACCTGCGCCAGCAGCCGCGCGAGCGCGAGCACGGCCTCGATGTGCGGCACGGGCGTGTCCGTGAGCCGCGCCAGTTCCACCACCGAGCCGACCAGCGCGTCGAGCTCGGGCGCGCGGCCGGCCTCGATGTCCTGCAGCATCGAGGTCTTGTGCCGGCCCACACGCTCGGCGCCGGCGATGCGCTTGTCCAGCGGCACGCGGAACGTGATGCCGAGCTTGGTGGCCACGGCCTGCGCCTCGGTCATCATCGCCGCGGCGAGAGCCCGGGTTTCCGGGAAGCGGCAGATGTCGACGAGCGTGGCCTGCGTCAGCGCGCTGATCGGGTTGAACGTCAGGTTGCCCCAGAGCTTGAGCCAGATCTCGGCGCGGATGTCGGCCAGCACCGGCGCCTTCAGCCGCGCGCGATCGAAGGCGGCGGAGACACGCGACACGCGCTCGGTGCTGCTGCCGTCGAGCTCGCCGATCGGGAAGCTGTGGCCTTCGGTGTGACGCACGACGCCCGGCGCGAGCAGGTCCGAGGCCGGGTAGACCACGCAGCCGATGATGCGTTCGGCGGGAATGGCCGCGGCGATGAGGCCGCCCGGGTCCACCGTCTGCAGCTGCGTGCCTTCGAGCGCACCGCCATGGCGGTGGAAGTACCAGAACGGGATGCCGTTCTGCATCGTCACCACCACGGTCTCGGGGCCGAAGAGCTTGGGCACGCCTTCGAGCACGGCGCCGACCTGGTGCGCCTTCACCGCGAGCACCACCAGGTCCTGCGGGCCGGCCTCGGCGTAGTCGTCGGTGGCGCGCACGTTGCGCGCGATCCGCTCGGTGCCGTCGATCTCGATCAGCCTGAAGCCGTTGGCGCGGATGGCCGCAAGGTTGGCGCCGCGCACGAGGAAGGTGACGTCCTCGCCAGCGAGCGCGAAACGCGCACCCACCAGGCCGCCGATGGCACCGGCTCCGACGACGGCGATCTTCATGAGGCGACGCTCCGGTACAGCTTGGAATGAGTCACGCGCCGCACTCGGCGCTGCTGAGGCTGGCCCAGTCGAACTCGGCTGGCGCGCGGCGCTTGCGTGACTCGATCGCCTGCGCCAGGAACTCCGGTTCGTAGACCTTCAGCAGGTGCGGGTGCTGGACCTGCAGGTAGCGGCGGATACGCTCCACCGGGCAGGCCAGCGCCGAGAGCGTGGCGAAGGTGGCCGCATCCCAGTGCCAGCGCAGGCCCAGGTCCCAGAAGGCGGCGTTGTAGGCGTTGCATTCGGCGTCGTGGTTCATCGTGATCTCCTGTCGGCGAGATCACTGTAGGTGCCCGGCTCGCGGAATAACAATGAATGTTGTTGGAGCCGTCCATACACACCAGCTTATGGATCGGGCTAGATCACGCGCTCGGCGCGCAGCGCATCGATGTGGTCGCGCGGATAACCCAGCTCGCGCAGGATCTCCTCCGTGTGCTCGCCCAGCAGCGGCGAACGCGTGACCTCGGTGGGGCTGTCCGACATCTTGATCGGGTTGCCCACCGTGAGGTACTTGCCGCGCGTGGGGTGATCGACCTCGACGATGGTGCCGCTGGCGCGCAGCGACTCGTCGGCCGCGATCTCCTTCATCGACAGGATCGGCCCGCAGGGGATGTCGTGCCGGTTCAGGATCTCCATCACCTCGACCTTGTCCATGGTCATCGTCCACTGCTCGATGCGGGCGAAGATGGGCTTCAGGTGCAGCAACCGCGCCTTGGGCGTGGCGTAGGCCTCGTCGGTGATCCAGCTCTCCTCGCCGATGACCTTGCACACCGCGGGCCACACGGCGGCCTGGGTGATGAAGTAGATGTAGGCGTTGGGGTCGGTCTCCCAGCCCTTGCACTTGAGGATGGAGCCCGGCTGGCCACCGCCGGAGGCGTTGCCGGCGCGCGGCACGGCGTCGCCGAACCTGCCGTCGGGGTACTGCGGGTACTCCTGCAGCACGTGGTTGCGTTCCAGGCGCTGCTGGTCGCGCAGCTTCACGCGGCACAGGTTCAGCACCGCGTCCTGCATCGGCGCGAGCACCTTCTGGCCACGGCCGGTCATCGTGCGCTGGAAGAGGGCCGCGACGATGCCCAGTGCCAGGTGCAGGCCCGTGCCGCTGTCGCCGATCTGCGCGCCGGTCACCATCGGCGGGCCATCGTCGAAGCCGCTGGTGGAGGCCGCGCCGCCGGCGCATTGCGCGACGTTCTCGTAGACCTTGCAGTCCTCGTAGCGGCCGGGGCCGAAGCCCTTGACCGACGCCAGGATCATGCGTGGGTTGGTCCGCTGGATATGCGCCCAGGTGATGCCCATGCGGTCCAGCGCGCCGGGGGCGAAGTTCTCCACCAGCACGTCGCAGTGGCGGATCAGCGAGTCGAGCACCTCGCGGCCCTGGGCCGTCTTCGTATCGAGCGTGATCGAGCGCTTGTTGTGGTTCAGCATCGTGAAGTAGAGGCTGTCCACGTCGGGGATGTCGCGCAGCTGGCCGCGCGTGGCATCGCCCTCGCCGGCGCGCTCGACCTTGATCACGTCGGCGCCCATCCAGGCCAGCAGCTGCGTGCAGGTGGGGCCCGATTGCACATGCGTGAAGTCCAGGATGCGCACGCCGTCCAGCGCCTTGGTCATGAGGATGTCTCCTTGAGCTTCGCCTCGAGTTCGACGACGCGCTTGCGCAGCTCGCGGTCCTCGGCGAAGCGCTGCGTCTCGTCGCGGATCACGGCGGCCACGCCGCCCACGAGGCCGTCGTCCTCGTGCAGCATCGCCACCGTGAAGGCGATCGACAGGCTGCGCCCGGCCTTGTCCACCGCCGGCACCTTCAGCAGGCTGCTGCCGTAGCGCGTGGTGCCGGTCTCCATGCTCTTCGCGTAGCCCTCGTCGTGGCGGCGGCGCAGGCGCTCGGGAATGATGAGGTCCAGCGTGTGCCCCAGCGCCTCTTCCTCGGCGTAGCCGAAGATGCGCGTCGCGCCGGGGTTCCAGTAGCGGATCAGGCCCTCGCGGTCGGTGACGATGACGGCGTCGCCGACCGCGTTGATCAACTGCTCGAAATCGAGCTTCACACCGCCTTGGCCGCGTGGATCTCGGCGATCTGCGACTTGTTGTAGCCCAGCTCGGCGAGGATCTCGTCGGTGTGCTCGCCCAGCAGCGGCGAGGCCGTGACCGTGGGCTTGAGGTCGGAGAACTTGATCGGGCTGCCGATCGTGAAGTAGCTGCCGCGCACCTTGTGCGGCACTTCGACGATCGAGCCGCTCTTGCGCAGCGACTCGTCGCGCAGCAGCTCCTTCATCGACAGCACGGGCGCGCAGGGGATGTCGTGCTTGCGGAAGATGTCCACCGCCTCGTACTTGGTCTTGTCCTTGATGAAGTCCTCGATGGTGGCGAAGATCTCGTTGATGTGCGGCTGCCGCGCCTTGGCCGAGGTGTAGGCCGGGTCGGTCTTCCACTCGGGCTTGCCCAGCGCGTCGCAGATCGGCTCCCAGGCGTGGCCCTGCACGGTGAAGTAGATGTAGGCGTTGGGGTCGGTCTGCCAGCCCTTGCACTTCAGGATCCAGCCCGGCTGGCCGCCGCCGCCGGCATTGCCGCCGCGCGGCGTCACCTTGTCCTTGAACGCGTCCATCTCGTGCGGGTACTGCGGGTACTCCTCGAGGTAGCCCACGCGCTCCAGGCGCTGCTGGTCGCGCATCTTCACGCGGCACAGGTTCAGCACGGCGTCCTGCATCGAGACAGCCACCTTCTGGCCCTTGCCGGTCTTCTGCTTGCCGATGTAGGCCGTCAGGATGCCGATGGCCAGGTGCATGCCGGTGTTGCTGTCGCCCAGGGCCGCGGCCGAGATCGTCGGCTCGCTGTTCTCGCCCTTCCACCAGCCGGTGGTGCTGGCCGCGCCGCCGGCGCATTGCGCGACGTTCTCGTAGACCTTCAGGTCCTCGTAGTGATGGCCTTCGCTGAAGCCCTTCACCGAGGCCAGGATCATCCCCGGGTTGAGCTTCTGGATGACCTCCCAGGTGAAGCCCATGCGGTCGAGCGCGCCGGGGCCGAAGTTCTCGACCATCACGTCGGACTCGCGGATCAGCTGCTCCAGCACCGCCTTGCCCTCAGCCTTCTTGGTGTCCAGCGTCAGCGATCGCTTGTTGCTGTTGAGCATCGTGAAGTACAGCGCGTCGGCATCGGGCATGTCGCGCAGCTGGCTGCGCGTGACGTCGCCGGCGCCGGGGCGCTCGACCTTGATCACGTCGGCGCCGAACCAGGCCAGCAGCTGCGTGCACGCGGGGCCCGCCTGCACATGGGTGAAGTCGATGATCTTGAGGCCCTTCAGGGGAAGTTCGCCGGACATCGTGGGCTCCTTGATGGAATGCATGGTGGGTGGGTGGTGAAGCGCCGCGCTCACTTCTTGCGCGCGGTGGCCGGGTTGAGTGCCGTGATGCGACCGCTCTCGGTGCCGGCGGTCTCGTCGATCACGGCATTGATGAGCGTGGGCCGGCCCGAGGCGATGGCCTCGTTCATCGCCGCGCGCAGCTGCTCGGGCGTCGTGGCATGCACGCCCACGCCGCCGAACGCGGCCATCATCTGGTCGTAGCGCGCGTTCTTCACGAACACCGTGGGCGCGACCTCGCCGCCTTCGCCGGCGCGCGGGTTCACGTCGGTGCCCTTGTAGACGCCGTTGTTGTTGAACACGACGATGCACACCGGCAGGTCGTAGCGGCAGATGGTCTCGACCTCCATGCCGCTGAAGCCGAAGGCGCTGTCGCCCTCGATGGCGATCACCGGCTGGCGCGTGGTCACCGCGGCAGCCACCGCGAAGCCCATGCCGATGCCCATGATCCCCCAGGTGCCGCAGTCCAGCCGCTGCCGCGGCCGGTACATGTCGACGATGCTGCGCGCGAAGTCCAGCGTGTTGGCGCCTTCGTTGACGACGATCACCTCGGGCCTGGCCTTCACGATGTCGCGCACCACGGCCAGGGCGCTGTGGAAGTTCATCGGGCTCGGGTTCTTCGCCAGCGTCTCGGCCATCTTCGTGAGGTTCTTGTCCTTGCGCTGGTTGATGGCCGCGAGCCACTCCTCCGGCGGCTGGTGGAAGCTCGGGCCGAAGCCGTCGAGCAGCTCGGAGACGCAGGAGCCGATGTCGCCGATCAGCGGTGCCGCGATGGGCACGTTGCTGTCGATCTCTGTCGGCGCGATGTCGATCTGGATGAACTGCTTGGCGCCGCGCTCCGCACCCCAGGTCTTGCCCTTGCCGTGCGACAGCAGCCAGTTCAGGCGTGCACCCACCAGCAGCACCACGTCGGCCTGCTCGAGCACGAAGGAGCGCGCCGCGGCGGCCGACTGCGGGTGGTTGTCGGGCAAGAGGCCCTTGGCCATCGACATCGGGAGATACGGGATGCCGGTCTTCTCGACCAGTGCGCGGATCTCGTCGTCGGCACGTGCATAGGCTGCCCCCTTGCCCAGCAGGATCAGCGGACGCTTCGCACCTTTCAGCAGGTGCAGCGCGCGGCGCACGGCATCGGGCGCGGGGATCTGGCGCGGCGCCGGGTCGACCACATGCACCAGCGAGGCCTTGCCTGCATCGGCCGGCATCGTCTGCGAGAACAGCTTGGCCGGCAGGTCGAGGTAGACGCCGCCCGGCCGGCCCGAGACCGCGGCGCGGATGGCACGCGCGATGCCGATGCCGATGTCCTGCGCATGCAGCACGCGGAACGCGGCCTTGCACAGCGGCTTGGCGATGGCGAGCTGGTCCATCTCCTCGTAGTCGCCCTGCTGCAGGTCGACGATCTCGCGCTCCGAAGACCCGCTGATGAGGATCATCGGGAAGCAGTTGGTCTGCGCGTTGGCCAGCGCGGTGAGGCCGTTGAGGAAGCCGGGCGCCGACACCGTCAGGCAAATGCCCGGCTTGCCGGTGAGAAAGCCGGCGGCCGCGGCCGCATTGCCGGCCTGCTGCTCGTGGCGGAAGGAGATCACGCGCATGCCCTCGGCCTGCGCCATGCGCGCCAGGTCGGTGATGGGAATGCCGGGCAGGCCGAAGATGGTGTCGATGCCGTTCAACTTGAGCGCATCGATGACGAGGTGGAACCCGTCGGTCGTGGCGTGCGCCGTGCTGGCTTCGTGATGCTCGACCGGAGAGAGGACCGCCGACATGTGCTGCTCCTTGTGGGGCGCTGTTTCGATGTGGCGGGCATGGTAGAAAGCCGGCTTCCAACGCGCCGTTGACCGCAGTCAAGATTCGAAAAAAGCCTCGGCCTCGCCATGACCCGACTGCCCGAACACCCCGAGCGCAACGTCATCCGACTGGAGCTCAAGCGCAACGTGATCCTGCGCGAGCTCGACGATGGCGACCGCATGCTGCTGGAGCCGCAGCTGCACATCGTCGACTGCGCCAAGGGCGACAGCCTGCTTGCGCAAGGCGTGCGCGACATGCACCAGCTGTTCATCGTCGGCGGCGTGCTCAAGCGCGTGGTGAGCAACGCCGAGGGCAAGGAGATGATCCTGCGCTTCGCGGCCGAGAACGAGATGGAGACGAGCTACGCGGCGCACCGCCTGGGCACGCCCACGCCCTATGCGATCGTGAGCGTGACCAAGGCGCGGGTGGCGCGGCTGCCGATGACGGAGTGGGTCGACTTCATCAGCCGCCGCCCGAGGGCCAAGGAGGCCTTCGAGTACCACGTGATGGAGGTGATGAGCGAGATCATGGCCCACACCATCACGCTGCACCTGCTGGACGCGCCGGGCCGCGTGCACCGCTTCGTGCGCAAGCAGCCCGAGCTGGTGGACCGCATCCCGCAGAAGCAGCTGGCTTCGTATCTCAACCTGTCGGCGGAAACACTGAGCCGGCTGCGAAAGAGCGGCAAGATCTGAGGCGGCCTCAGTCGGCCTGCATGCGCTCGATGTAGCGGCGGCGCATCGGCTTCAGCACGAACCAGGCCATCAGCGCGGCCACCGCGTTCATCGCGCTGGCGACGATGAACACGATGTGCCAGCTGCCGGTGGAAGCCACCAGCACGCTGGACAGCGGCACGAGCAGCGATGCCGTGCCTTTTGCCGTGTAGAGCATGCCGGCGTTGGCGGTGGCGTACTTCGCGCCGAAGGTGTCGGCACAGGTCGAGGGGAAGAGGCTGTAGATCTCGCCCCAGGCGAAGAACACGAGGCCGGTGAGGATCACGAAGGCGATCGGGTTGCTGCCGAACTGGTACAGCGCCAGGATGCCCGCGGACTCCAGCGCGAAGGCGATGAACATCGTCTGCTCGCGGCCGATCTGGTCGGACACCCAGCCGAAGAAGGGCCGCGTCACGCCGTTGAGCACGCGGTCGATGGCCAGCGCGAAGGTCAGCGCGGGCAGCGTGAGGCCGGCGATGCTGACCGGGATGTCGCCGATCTTGAAGTCCTTCGCGATCGGGCCCAGCTGCGCGGTGGCCATCAGCCCGCCGGCGGCGACCATCACGAACATGATGTACATGACCCAGAACACCGGCTGCTTGAGCACCACGGCCGGCGAGTTGAAGCTGCGCGACTGCAGCACGCGGCTGTTCATGCTGGCCTTGGTGGTCTCCGGTGCACGCGTCAGCGCCAGCGAGAGCAGGAACACGACCAGGCCCTGGCCGATGCCGAAATACAGGAAGGCCGCCTGGTAGCCGTCGGACTTGATGAAGGCCGAGATCGGCACGATGGTCAGCGCCGAGCCGGCACCGAAGCCCGCGGCCGTGAGGCCCGCGGCAAGCCCCCGGCGATCGGGGAACCACTTCAGCGCATTGCCCACGCAGGTGCCGTAGACCGCGCCGGCGCCCACGCCGCCCACGGCCGCCGCGAAGTACAGCATCGCCAGCGAATCGGCCACGGAGTTCAGTGCCCAGCCGATGCCGCACAGGATGCCGCCCACCAGCACCACGGGGCGCGGGCCGAAGCGGTCGACCAGGTAGCCCTCGATCGGCACGAGCCAGGTCTCGGTGAGCACGAAGATCGTGAACGCGACCTGGATCGCCGCGCGGCTCCAGCCGTACTTGTCGGAGATCGGGTTGACGAACAGCGTCCAGCCGTACTGGAGGTTCGCGATCATCGCCATGCAGACGATGCCCATGATCAGCTGGCCCCAGCGGTACCAGCCCGATTGCGTGGCGGCGGCCGGTGCCGCGGCTTTCTCGACGGCGGCCTCTAGGGCGATGGAGTTCGATCTCATGACGGTGGACTTCCTAGCTCGATACGGTGGTGCGAGGAGCCCGGGCGGAGCCCCTCTCGAGCCCTTGTCCGGCGTGTCGTTCGGTGGATGGGGCGCCTGGTCTCTTGCGCCGACGAAGCCATCCACGACGGCGCCACTGTCCGGCAGCGGCCGCGCGAGCGCTCTTGACTCGGGTCAAGATTCCGGAAGCCGGCATGCGGACTTACCCCGGGGCCCTCGCGGGCGCCCGCATGCAACCGATGTCAGCGCAGGATCAGCGCCGCATCAGCGCGTGACGGCGAACATCACGGCGTTGTTGATCGCGTAGATCGTGCCGTCGGCGCCCACCGCGGTGGGCGTGTAGGACTCGGCGATGCCGCTGGTGAGCTGGATGCGTTGCGTGAAGGTGTTCGACACGAGGTCCCAGCGGTAGAGGTAGCCGTCTTCGCTGTTGACCAGCACGCTCTTGCGCTGCGGATCCAGTGCGACGGTGTTGACGCACCACTCCTTCACCGCCGCCGAGCCCGCCGCCTCGGGCGTGGGGCCGAGCAGCGTCGCGACCTCGCGCATCACGCGCGGCGGCAGGATGCTGCTGTAGAGGTCGACCTGGCTGTCGAAGGGGTCCAGCACCGCCATGCGGTTCTTCCCGTCGCCGGTGCCGACGCCCTCGTAGTTGTTGTACTTGCTCAGCAGCAGGTAGGTGCTGGTGCCGGTGTAGCCCGGCACCATCGAGGCCGGCATCACGGAAGGCGTGTCGTCCCAGCCGAAGCTGCCGGGGATCTTGCTCGTCGCGAGCGTCGAGTCGAAGTGCAGCAGCCAGCCGCGGCCGTTGTGCGTGCCGAAGCTGTTCTCGAGCACGCCGAAGTAGACGTCGCCATCGGGGCCGATGGCGGGCGAGGCGGTGCTGTCGTCGCTGATGCGCGCCGAGGTGCCCGTGGCCACGTCCAGCAGCGCGACGCGGTTGCGCGTGGCCAGCGTGCGGCTGTCCAGCGCGAGCAGGTAGCCGCGCTGCACCTGGCCTGCCACGCGCGCGACGTTCACCGCGAGGTAGACCGTGAGCCCGTCGTTCGACAGCGCCGGCGCGCAGTTGGTCTGCACCTTCGCGATGGCCGTGTCGTTGGCAGCGGTGCTCGCCGCCACCCAGCTGCCGGTGCCGTCGGCGGCGACGCGCGCGATGCCGCTCGTCAGGCCCGCCGGGTTCGCACCGGTGACGACGAAGCCGAAGTACGCGGTGCCGGCGGCGTCCAGCGTGATGGGCGTGTTGATGTAGACCGTGGTGTCGAACGTGGCGCTGGCGGCGGCATAGGCTGAAGCGCCGTAGAACGCGCGGTAGCTCACGCTGCCGGCCGTGGTGTCGGCACTGTCGCGCACCAGCAGGCGGCCGCCGGCGGCCGGCGCGTGCACGCGGTTGGCGGCGTCCAGCGTGAGGTTCCAGCTCGGCATCCAGTTGTAGCCGGGCGGCAGCACGTAGTCGCTGTCGAGCTGCCACATCAGCACGCCGTTGCCGCCGGCGCGCGCCTCGATGCGGAAGGCGCGGTCGCTCAGCGTCTTCAGCGGCACGACGACCGTGTTGCGCGACGAGATGACCGGCGAGCCGTAGTGCGCCAGCAGCGCGCCGGTGCGGTACGGCGGCACGAGGTCGACCGGCGTGCGCCAGGCGATGCGGTTCAGGTCGGCGGTGGCGATGCCGGCCTGCGCGCGGCGCTGCGCGTCGCGGCCGAAGGCGGGCCAGGCGGGGCCGTCGACCGGCGGCGAAGGCTGGTCGGTGGGGTTGCCCGGGTCACCGCTGCTGCCGCCGCCGCCACCGCAGGCGGCCAGCGCGGCGCTGCCGGCGAAGGCGCCGAGCAGGCGGCGGCGTTGTGGATCGGGCGTGTCGGCGGCGGGGTGCTGGGCGTCCATGGCGGCGCATTCTGCGCGTTCAGCGCGTGCCCAGCGCGCGCAGTGCCAAGGCCCTGGCCTCGGCCAGCAGCTGGCGCGTGCGGCTCATGTTGTGCGCGCCCTTGCTGTTGTCGGCCACGATGAATCCCAGCTTCGCGCGCGCCTGCTCCGCCAGGGCAGCGGCGGCGGGCTTCTTCGCATCGACCTTCGCCAGCATCGCCTGCGTCTCGGCCACTCCCTTGCGAACCTCGTCGGCACGCTGCCGCATGCCATCGGCCAGCTCCTGCAGCGGCGAGACATGGTCGACCTTGCCGGCGCCGGGCTTGACGACGCCGTCCACGTGGCAGCCGGTGCACGAGCTGCGCACGCCCAGCGCCTGCTCCATCTGCGGCGTGGCGATCTTGAAAGTGTGCGTCGACGTGTCCCAGAGGTGGCCGGAGCGCGAGGTGGCGCGCGAGCGGCTGCCCAGGCGGGCCATGTGGCAGTCCACGCAGCCCACGCCGGCCTCGTCCTTGGTGCTGCCGGCGAACATTTCGGCGTTGGGCTTCATCGCCCGTCCGTCGGCGCGGTGACATTGCGCGCACAGCTGCTCGGGCTTCGCGCGCAGCTGCGCGCCTTCGGGCTTGCCGTGGAAGGTGTGGCAGCTGACGCAGCTCATGCCGGCCTTCGTGTAGTGGCCGCTCTTGAGGAAGTCCTGCAGCTGCTGCCGGTTGCGCGAGGCCCAGTCGTTGCGCCAGAAGTAGTCGGACTCGTCCTTGTTGTTGGTGCCCGAGAAGCTCCACAGGCGGAAGCCCGACAGCAGCTCGGTGTCGCCGGGCAGGAAGCCGGTGGGGAAGGCGAGCTCGGGCGTGAGCTTGTGGCCGCCGCGGCCGTGGCACTGGCCGCAGACCTGCGTGGACTGCTCGGCGTTCAGGTCGGTCAGCGGATTGACGATCGCCACCTGGCCCGTCTGCAGCTTGCGCCCGGCGTCCTTGGCCGCGCGGGCCTCGTCGACATGGCGTGCGCCAGGGCCGTGGCAGGCCTCGCACGCGATGGCGATCTCGCCCTGGCCGTGCATGCGGCCGGCCCAGCGGCCGTCGGCGCCCTTGGCGTAGCTGAAGCCGGTGGTGTGGCAGCCGTTGCACTTGGCCTCGGCCACGCGGCCCGCAGGCAGCTCGGCCGGCTTCATCGGCCGGCCGTCGGGCGTGCCGTCGGCCACGTACCAGTCCTGCGGGTTGAAGCCGCCGACGATCCAGTCCTTCACCTGCTCGTTCCAGCGGATCGGCGCCGGGTAGTAGTGGCCGCTGGCCAGCTGCACCTCGTAGCCCTGGTCCCACTTGCCGCCCAGCACCTTGGCGATGGGCCAGGTCTGGTTGTTGGCCGCGTCGTCCTGGTCGATCAGCGTGAAGAGGAAACGGCCGCCTTCGCGGAACAGGCGCACCACCGGGTCGATGGTCTGCTGCGTGCCGTCTGCCGCCCGCACCCGCAGCTTGCGCAGCTGAATGCGGCGGTCGGCGAAGTCGCCGATCACCGTCTGCTCGCTGGGCCACTGCTCCATCTTCGAATGCCAGCTCGCCTTCCAGGTGCGGTATTCGTCCTCGTGGCAGCTCTTGCAGCTGTCGCTGCCGGCGTAGCGGGTGTCGCCGAAGAAGGCTCTGCCGCTCGTGACGCGGGCGTTCTGGCCGGCGGCGGCGACGGCCTCGGTGGCACTGCGGTGGATGTGGGGGCTGCCGTGGGCCCAGGACGCCGGCAGTGCGACGAGGAGGAGCGAGGCGGCCAGGAATCTTCGGAGCATGGCGGAGCAGGCGATACGGGTTCGCCGCATTCTGACCGCCGACCCGGAAGAACAAAGCCCGCCGGGCTATCGCCGGGCGGGCTCGAATGGGGGGTTGCGGCGAGCGCTACTTCTTGCGCAGCTTCTGGATCGCCGCGATCTGCGCCGCCATGGCCGCGAACTCGCCCTGGGCCTTGGCCAGGTCGATGTCGCTCTTGGCGTTCTTGATCGCTTCCTCGGCCAGCTTCTTGGCCTCGATGGCCTTGGCCTCGTCGAGGTCCTTGCCGCGGATCGCGGTGTCGGCCAGCACGGTCACCGTGCCCGGCTGCACCTCGAGGATGCCGCCGGCGACGAAGACGAACTCCTCGCCGCTGCCGTCGGCCTTCTCGATGCGCACGGCACCGGGCTTGATGCGCGTGATCAGCGGCGTGTGGCGCGGCAGGATACCCAGCTCGCCGTTCTCGCCCGGCAGCGCGACGAACTTGGCCTCGCCGGAGAAGATGCTCTCCTCGGCCGAGACGACGTCGACGTGGATGGTGGCCATCGCGGCTCCTTATTGGATCTTCTTGGCCTTCTCGATGGCCTCGTCGATCGTGCCGACCATGTAGAAGGCCTGCTCGGGCAGGTGGTCGCATTCGCCGGCGACGATCATCTTGAAGCCGCGGATCGTTTCCTTCAGCGGCACGTACTTGCCCGGCGTGCCGGTGAACACTTCGGCGACGTGGAAGGGCTGCGACAGGAAGCGCTGGATCTTGCGCGCGCGGGCCACGGCCAGCTTGTCTTCCGGCGACAGCTCGTCCATGCCCAGGATGGCGATGATGTCGCGCAGTTCCTTGTAGCGCTGCAGCGTGGCCTGCACGGCGCGGGTGGTGCTGTAGTGCTCTTCGCCGACGACGTTCGGGTCGATCTGGCGCGAGGTGCTGTCCAGCGGGTCCACCGCGGGGTAGATGCCGAGAGCCGCGATGTCACGCGACAGCACCACCGTGGCGTCCAGGTGGGCGAAGGTGGTGGCGGGCGAGGGGTCGGTCAGGTCGTCCGCAGGGACGTACACCGCCTGGATCGAGGTGATCGAGCCGACCTTGGTCGACGTGATGCGCTCCTGCAGGCGGCCCATTTCCTCGGCCAGCGTCGGCTGGTAGCCCACGGCGGAAGGCATGCGGCCCAGCAGCGCGGACACTTCCGTGCCGGCCAGCGTGTAGCGGTAGATGTTGTCGACGAAGAACAGCACGTCGCGGCCTTCGTCGCGGAACGATTCGGCGATCGTCAGGCCCGTGAGCGCGACGCGCAGGCGGTTGCCCGGCGGCTCGTTCATCTGGCCGTAGACCATCGACACCTTCGACTCGGCCAGGTTGTCCTGCTTCACGACGCCCGAATCGGACATCTCGTGATAGAAGTCGTTGCCCTCGCGGGTGCGCTCACCCACGCCGGCGAACACCGACAGGCCCGAGTGCGCCTTGGCGATGTTGTTGATGAGTTCCATCATGTTGACGGTCTTGCCCACGCCGGCGCCGCCGAACAGGCCCACCTTGCCGCCCTTGGCGAACGGGCAGATCAGGTCGATCACCTTGATGCCGGTCTCGAGCAGTTCCTGCGAAGGCGACAGCTCGTCGTAGGCCGGCGCCTTGCGGTGGATCGGCATCGTCAGCGTCTGGTCGACCGGGCCGCGCTCGTCGATCGGGTTGCCCAGCACGTCCATGATGCGGCCGAGGGTGGCCTTGCCCACCGGCACCGAGATGGCGGCGCCGGTGTTGGACACGATCAGCCCGCGGCGCAGGCCTTCGGACGAGCCCAGCGCGATGGTGCGCACGATGCCGTCGCCCAGCTGCTGCTGCACCTCCAGGGTCAGCGCGCTGCCGTCCATCTTCAGCGCGTCATAGACGCGCGGCATCTGGTCGCGCGGGAACTCCACGTCCACCACCGCGCCGATGCACTGGACGATCTTGCCTTGAGCTTGTGCCATTTCGATTTCCTTGTGTATCCCGGTATGCGGACTCAGACCGCCGCCGCGCCGCTGACGATCTCGGACAGTTCCTTCGTGATCGCGGCCTGGCGGGTCTTGTTGTAGATGAGCTTCAACTCGGCGATCAGGTTGCCGGCGTTGTCGGTGGCGGCCTTCATCGCCACCATGCGCGCGCTCTGCTCGCTGGCCATGTTCTCGGCCACGCCCTGGTAGACCAGGGCCTCGATGTAGCGCGTGAGCAGCTCGTCGATGACGGTGGGCGCGTCGGGCTCGTAGATGTAGTCCCAGCCGTACTGCTTCTTCTCGGCCGCGGTCTGCGCCAGGCGCTCGCTGGTCAGCGGCAGCAGCTGCTCGACCATCGGCTCCTGCTTCATCGTGTTGATGAACTTCGTGTAGCACAGGTGCACGGCGTCGAGCTTGCCGGCGACGAAGGCGTCGAGCATCACCTTCACCGGGCCGATCAGCTTCTCCAGCTGCGGCGCGTCGCCCAGCTGGATGGCGTGGCTCAGCACGCTGGCGCCGATGCGGTTCAGGAAGCCGAAGCCCTTGTTGCCGATAGCCACCGTCTGGATCGTGCCGCCGGCCGCCTGCACTTCCTTCATCTTGTTCGTCACCGCACGAAGCACGTTCGTGTTCAGGCCGCCGCAGAGGCCCTTGTCGGTGGTGACGATGATGAAGCCGACGGCCTTGCTGGTGCCGCCGGCGCGCATGTAGGCCGACTTGTACTCGGGGTTGGCCTCGGACAGGTGCGCCGTGATGTTGCGCACCTTGTCCGCGTAGGGCCGCGCCGCGCGCATGCGCTCCTGCGCCTTGCGCATCTTCGACGCGGCGACCATCTCCATCGCCTTGGTGATCTTCTTGGTGTTCTCGACGGACTTGATCTTGGTCCGTATCTCTTTGCCGACCGCCATATCAACGTGCCCCCAAGCTCGCTGCGCTCGCTACCCCCCGAGGGGGCCGTGTTCCGGACCGGGAGACCCGGATCCGGAACGCTCCTGGCAGCAGCGTCAACTTCATGCGAACGACTTCTTGAACGCCGCGATCGCGCCCGACAGCTCTTCCTCGGCCGCCTTGTCCATCGCCTTGTCGTTCTCCAGCTTGGCCAGCAGGGCAGCGTGGCTGCTCTTCAGGTGCTGGTGCAGGCCGTGCTCGAAGCCGAGCACCTTCTTGACGTCGATGTCGTCCAGGAAGCCCTTGTTCACGGCGTAGATCGACGCGGCCATCAGGCTGATCGGCAGCGGCAGGTACTGGGCCTGCTTCAGCAGTTCGGTCACGCGCGCGCCGCGGTCCAGCTGCTTGCGCGTGGCGGCGTCCAGGTCGGAGGCGAACTGCGCGAACGCGGCCAGCTCACGGTACTGCGCCAGGTCGGTACGGATGCCGCCCGACAGGCTCTTGACCAGCTTGGTCTGCGCCGCACCGCCCACCCGCGACACCGAGATGCCGGCGTTGATGGCAGGCCGCACGCCGGCGTTGAACAGCGAGGTCTCCAGGAAGATCTGGCCGTCGGTGATGGAGATGACGTTCGTCGGCACGAAGGCGGACACGTCGCCGGCCTGCGTCTCGATGATCGGCAGCGCGGTCAGCGAACCGGTCTTGCCCTTGACGGCGCCCTTGGTGAAGGCCTCGACGTAGTCGGCGTTCACGCGCGCGGCACGCTCCAGCAGGCGGCTGTGGAGATAGAACACGTCGCCGGGGAAGGCTTCGCGGCCCGGCGGGCGGCGCAGCAGCAGCGAGACCTGGCGGTACGCAACGGCCTGCTTGGACAGGTCGTCATAGATGATCAGCGCGTCTTGCCCGCGGTCGCGGAAGTACTCGCCCATCGTGCAGCCCGAGTACGCCGAGACGTACTGCATGGCGGCCGATTCCGAAGCGCTCGCGGCCACGACGATGGTGTACTCCATCGCACCGGCCTGCTCCAGCGCGCGCACCACGTTCTTGATCGACGAAGCCTTCTGGCCGATCGCGACGTAGACGCAGGTCATGTTCTGACCCTTCTGGTTGATGATCGTGTCGATCGCCACCGCGGTCTTGCCGGTCTGGCGGTCGCCGATGATCAGTTCGCGCTGGCCGCGGCCGATCGGCACCATCGTGTCGATGCACTTCAGGCCGGTCTGCACGGGCTGGTCCACGCTCTTGCGCGCGATCACGCCCGGCGCGACCTTCTCGATCACGTCGGTCATCTTCGCGTTGATCGGGCCCTTGCCGTCGATCGGCTGGCCCAGGGCGTTGACGACGCGGCCGATGAGCTCGGGGCCCACCGGCACTTCCAGGATGCGGCCCGTGCACTTGACGGTGTCGCCCTCGGAGACGTGCTCGTACTCGCCCAGGATCACCGCGCCGACCGAGTCGCGCTCGAGGTTCAGCGCCAGGCCGAAGGTGGGCTGGCCACTCTTGGTGGCCGGGAACTCCAGCATTTCGCCGGCCATCACGTCCGACAGGCCGTGCACGCGCACGATGCCGTCGGTCACGGACACGACCGTGCCCTGGTTCTTGATGTCGGCCGAGACCGAGAGGCCCTCGATGCGGCTCTTGATCAGTTCGGAGATTTCTGCGGGATTCAGGTTCATGCTTCTCTCCAGCCGCTCACGCCGTCAGCGCGAGCCGCATCTGTTCCAAACGGGCCTTGACCGAGGTGTCGAGCACCTCGTCGCCCACCGCGACGCGGATGCCGCCGATCAGCTCGGGCACGATCTGCACCGAGGCATTGAGCTTGCGGCCGAAACGCTTCTCGAGCGCCGCCACCACCTCGGCGAGCATCGCGCCGTCGATCGGGAAGGCGCTCTCGACGACGGCGTCGGAGACACCGCTGCTCGCGTTCACCAGCGCGGTGAACTGCGAGGCGATCTCCGGCAGCGCCGCGAGGCGGCCGTTGTCGATCACCGTGCGCAGCAGGTTGCCCACGCGCGGGTCCAGCGACACACCCTTCTGCAGCGCGATGCCGGCGACCAGGTCGAACACCTGCACCGACGCGACCTTGGGGTTGTCGGCGAACTGCCGCAGCTCGGCGTTGCCGGCCAGCGCCGCCAGCGCGGCGACGGGGTCCTTCAGCTTCGCCGCGTCGGCCCCGGCGGCGGCGAACAAGGCCTCCGCGTAGGGCCTGGCGATGGTGGCCAGCTCAGCCATTTCTACAGCTCCGCCTTCAGGCGGCCCAGCAGCTCGGCGTGCACGGAAGCCGAGACTTCCTTGCGCAGGATCTGCTCGGCACCCTTCACCGCGAGGCCGGCCACCTGCTCGCGCAGCGCCTCGCGCGCCTTCACCGCTTCCTGCTCGGCCTCGGCCTTCGCAGCGGCGATGATCTTCGCGCCTTCCTCGTTGGCCTTGCCCTTGGCCTCTTCGACGATCTGCTGCGCCAGGCGCTCGGCATCGGCCAGGCGCTTGGCGGCGTCGTCGCGGGCGGCCGACAGCTGCGACTCGACCCGCTTGTTGGCGGCGGCCAGTTCGCTCTTGGCCTTGTCGGCGGCCGAAAGGCCGTCGGCGATCTTCTTCGCGCGCTCGTCGAGCGCGGCGGTGATCGGCGGCCACACGAACTTCATCGTGAACCAGACCAGGATCGCGAAGACGATCATCTGGACGATCAGGGTGGCATTGATGCTCACGGCTCAAACCTCGTCATGGGGGACCCAGGGCTGCGGCCGTCGTGCGCCGCTGCCCACCGATGCCGCTGCCGGAATTACTTCGGCAGGTTGGCGATCTGGCCCAGGAACGGGTTCGCGGTGGCGAACCACAGGGCGATACCGGTGCCGATGATGAAGGCCGCGTCGATCAGGCCGGCCAGCAGGAACATCTTGGTCTGCAGTTCGCCCATCAGCTCGGGCTGGCGCGCGGCGGACTCGAGGTACTTGCTGCCCATGATGCCGATGCCGATGCAGGCACCGATGGCACCCAGACCGATGATCAGGCCGGCGGCGAGGGCGACAAAGCTGATGACTTCCATTTTTTGCTCCTGGTAGGAAGGGGTGGGAAAGGGAAAGGGGAAAGGGAGAGAAGGCGCCTTCAGTGCGCGTCGTGGGCCTGGCCGACGTAGACGAGCGTCAGCATCATGAACACGAAGGCCTGCAGGGTGATGATCAGGATGTGGAAGATCGCCCAGGCGGTGCCGGCGATCACGTGCCCCACCGCCAGCGGAATGCCCACCGCGGTGAAGAACGCGCCGCCCATGAGCGCGATGAGCATGAAGATCAGCTCGCCCGCGTACATGTTGCCGAACAGACGCATGCCATGCGAGACCGTCTTGGCGACGAACTCGATGATCTGCATCAGGAAGTTGAAGGGCGCGAGATACCACGCCGCGCCGAACGGGGCCGAGAACAGCTCGTGCACCCAGCCGCCGACGCCCTTGATCTTCAGGTTGTAGAAGATGCAGATCAGCAGCACGCTGACCGACAGCGCCATCGTCACCGAGAGATCGGCCGTGGGCACCACGCGCATGTAGTGCACGCCGGCGGCCTCGCCCACCTTGGGCAGAAGGTCCAGCGGCAGCAGGTCCATCGCGTTCATCAGGAAGACCCAGACGAAGACGGTGAGCGCCAGAGGGGCGACCAGCTTGCGGCTTTCGGCGTTGTGCACGATGCCCTTGGCCTGGCTGTCGACCATCTCGACCAGGAACTCCACCGCCGCCTGCAGGCGCCCGGGCACGCCGGAGGTCATCGACGCGGCGACCTTGCGCATGACCAGCACGCCGATCAGGCCGAGCACCAGCGCGTAGGCGATGGAGTCGACGTTGAACGTCCAGAACCCATGGCCGACCTGCAGGTGGTGCAGGTGGTGGATGATGTATTCGCCCGCGGTCTTGCCGCCCTCGTGGGTCGCTGCTTCTGCTGCCATGTGGAAGTGCCCGAGTCCCGCTTCAGTTCTTCATTGCCCGCCCGCGCCACGCCAGCGCGAGCCAGTACACCTTCATGCACAGCACCAGTCCGACCAGCAACGCCGGCCAGCTCAGGGGCTGCACGAGTTTCGGGGCCAGCATCAGCATGACGACCGAAACCGCGATCTTGACCATCTCCCACAACATGAAACTGACAGCACTGCTGCCAGGCGACATGCTGGAGAACCGGCTGGTCATGCCGCGCGCCATCAAGGCACCCGGCACCACCACCGTGAAGGCGCCGTACAGCGCCGACATCCCCACCGACGGAGAGCCCGTGACCAGCGCTGCCAGCAGCGCCACTCCCACACCCACCGCCGCCTGCACAGCCACCACCCGCCACGGTGACAGTGGCGGGTCGCGTCGGCGCAGGGCTTCAGCCTCCTCCCTCGTCAGCGGCTTGAAGGCCGCTGCGGCTGCCGTCTCGTCTTCCTCATCTGCCCACGGGTCGGAGCGGGTGTTCCGTTCGATCGCCATGGCTGGGGTGAGATCGGCAAAGCCTCGGGATTATACGAATAAACCCCCTAGTTCCTCGGCAGGCCCACTGATCGCGGGGTTCGGGCGGGGTCTGGCGCTGGGCGTGATGGTGTTGCTGGCGGCTTGCGCGGGCCCGGTTTCGCGCGCCGAGACCTTCCAGAACAACCACCTCGAGTTCAAGCCGCGCGGCCTCTCGGACATGCTCGCCTGGCGCTGGCAGGCGGCGCGCGAAGGGTTGCCGAAACCGCCGCAGGCCGCCACGCCGCGCGCCGTGCCGGACCTGGCCTTCATCGCCGCCAACGCCAAGGCTGGCCCGGCGATGACGCCGGCGGCGACCTGGATCGGCCATGCCACCGTGCTGCTGCAGCTGGGCGGCCTGAACCTGCTGACCGACCCGATCTTCTCCGAGCGCGCCTCGCCCTTCTCGTTCGCCGGCCCGAAGCGCGCCTCGCCGCCGGGCCTGTCGCTGGCCGAGCTGCCCCATGTCGACGCCGTGGTCATCTCGCACAACCACTACGACCACTGCGACCTCGCCTCGCTGCAGGCGCTGGCCGCGCAGCCGGGCGGGCCGCCGCTGTTCCTGGTGCCGCTGGGGCTGAAGGCCTGGCTGGCGGAGATCGGCATCACGAATGCCGTGGAACTGGGCTGGTGGCAGTCGCACCGGCTGGCCGGCGTGGAGATCGTGCTGACGCCGGTGCAGCACTGGTCGGCGCGGGGCCTCACCGACCGCATGGAGACGCTCTGGGGCGGCTGGGCCTTCTTCGCCAGCGATTTCCAGGCCTTCTTCGCGGGCGACACCGGCTACTCGAAGGACTTCGCCGAGATCCGCGAGCGTTTTGCCGAACGCCAGGGGCCGGAGGGATTCGACCTCGCGCTGATCCCGATCGGCGCCTACGAGCCGCGCTGGTTCATGCGCGAGCAGCACGTGAACCCCGAGGAGGCGCTGAAGATCCACGCCGACCTGCGCGCGCGCCGCTCGCTGGGCGTGCACTGGGGCACCTTCGAGCTGACCGACGAATCGCTGGACGAGCCGCCGCGTGCGCTCGCGGCCGCGCGCACGGCCGCCGGCGTGGCCGAATCGGCCTTCGGCGTGGCGGCCATCGGCCAGACGCTGCGCCTGCCGCGCCGCAGCGGCGCACAATGAGCGTTTTGCCGCGGAACCTGCCGCGCGGCCGGCCGTCGAACCGGCTCGCCGCCCTCATCGCCCCATGCCCGTCCGCCCGCTGATCCTCCTGGCCGCCTTCCTGCCGGCCGCCGCTGTCTTCGCCGCCGCGCCCGGCATCGCTGCCGGCGCCGGCCCGGTCGTCACCACGCCGCAGGTGCGGGCCGAACTCGTCGCCCACGCGCCGGACGGCATCGTGCCGGGCAAGCCGATCTGGCTCGGCCTGAAGATCGAGCACCAGCCGCACTGGCACACCTACTGGAAGAACCCGGGCGACTCCGGGCTGCCCACGACGATGGAGTGGCAGCTGCCCGCCGGCACCGACCCCGGCGAGATCCGCTGGCCGACGCCGGCCAAGCTGCCCATCGGCCCGCTGATGAACTTCGGCTACGAAGGCACGCTGCTGCTGCCGGTGCCGGTGCAGATCGCCGAGAGCTTCAAGGCCGACACGCTGGACGTGAAGCTGCACGCCGAGTGGCTGGTCTGCCGCGAGGTCTGCATCCCGGAGAGCGGCGACTTCACGCTGAAGCTGCCCGCCCGCGCCGCCACCGCCGGCGACGCGGCGCTGTTCGAGGCCGCGCAGGCGGCCGCGCCGCAGGCCGTGGCCAGCGCCAAGGCCAGCGCCGCGGTCGACGGGCAGTCGCTGATGCTGAAGGTCACCGGCCTGCCCGCGGCCTGGCAGGGCAAGCCCGTCGCCTACTTCCCCGAAACCCCCGGCGTGACGAACAACGCCGCGCCGGTGCAGGGCCAATGGGCCGGCACCGAGTGGAGCGCACGCGTGCCGCTGGACCCGCAGCGCAGCGTCTCGCCCGACACCTTGCCGGCGGTGCTGGTGGCGCAGGGCGAGAAGGCAGGCGTCGCGGTGCAGATGGCCGTCACCGGCGCCTGGCCGGCTGCCGCACCCGCGCCGGCGCCGCTGCCGCCGATCACCAGCGCCGCGCCCGCCCCGGCCCCGCCGCCGGCCACGAGCCTCGGCCTGGCGCTGCTGCTGGCGCTGGCCGGCGGCGCGCTGCTGAACCTGATGCCCTGCGTGTTCCCCATCCTCTCGCTGAAGGTGCTGGGCTTCGCGGGCCACGCGGAAGACCGCCGGAAGCTTCTCGCCGGCGGCATCGCCTACACGGCCGGCGTGGTGCTCAGCTTCGTCGCGCTCGCGGCGCTGCTGCTGGCGCTGCGCGCCGGCGGCGAGCAGCTCGGCTGGGGCTTCCAGCTCCAGCAGCCGGCGGTGGTGGCGGTGCTGGCGGCCCTGTTCACGCTGATCGGCCTGAACCTCGCGGGCGTGTTCGAGTTCGGCTCGGTGATCCCCAGCGCCTGGGCCGCGGCGCGCGCGCGGCACCCGATCGTCGACTCGGCGCTCACCGGCGTGCTCGCGGTGGCGGTGGCCTCGCCCTGCACCGCGCCCTTCATGGGCGCCTCGCTCGGCCTGGCGGTCACGCTGCCGGCGGCCGAAGCGCTTTCGATCTTCGCCGCGCTGGGCCTGGGCATGGCGCTGCCCTACCTGCTGGCCACGGCCTGGCCGCATCTGGCGCGGCTGCTGCCGCGGCCGGGCGTGTGGATGGCGCACTTCAAGACGCTGATGGCCTTCCCGATGTTCGGCACCGTGGTCTGGCTGGTGTGGGTGCTGGGCCAGCAGGTGGGCATCGACGGCGTCGCCGCGCTGCTGGTGCTGTTGCTGGCGCTGGCCTTCGGCGCCTGGGCGCTGGGCTCGTCGGCGCTGGGGCCGGTGGCGCGCAAGGGCTTCGGCGCACTGGCGCTGCTGCTGATGGTGGCCGCCCTCTTCTGGGCCGCGCCTTCGCTGCGCCAGGAGGCGGTGGCCTCGTCGACGACGAAGACCTCCGAACTCTGGCAGCCCTGGACGCCCGAGCGCGTCGCGCAGGCGCAGGCCGAAGGCCGGCCGGTGTTCGTCGACTTCACCGCCGCCTGGTGCGTGACCTGCCAGTACAACAAGCGCACGACCTTCGCGAAGCCCGAGGTGCTGGCCGCCTTCGACGAGCGCCGCGTGCTGCTGCTGCGCGCCGACTGGACGCGCCGCGACGCCGCCATCACCGCCGAGCTGGCGCGCCTGAACCGCAGCGGCGTGCCGGTCTACGCGCTGTACGCGCCCGGCGCCGCCGCGCCGCAGCTGCTCAGCGAGCTGCCCGGCGTCGACGAGGTGAAGAGCGCCGTGCTCGCGCTGGCGGCGAAGAACTGAGACCTTCCATCCGTACACCCCCGCAGTACCCAGGAGTGCCCGCCATGATGATGAAGAAGTCCTTTCTCGCCGCCACGCTGCTTGGCCTCGCAAGCGCAGCAGCGTTCGCCGCCACCGTCGGCCAGCCCGCACCCGCCTTCAGCGTGACCGACGCCAGCGGCAAGACCGTCTCGCTGGCCGACTTCAAGGGCCAGCACGTGGTGCTCGAATGGGTCAACCCCGGCTGCCCCTTCGTGCAGAAGCACTACAACAGCCAGAACATGCAGGGCACGCAGAAGGACGCCGCGGCCAAGGGCGTCGTCTGGCTCGCGGTCAACTCCACCGCGCGCGACGCCGAGGACTACAAGGCGCCGCCCGAGATGGCCGCGTGGATGAAGGTCCACAAGGCGGCGGCGAGCGCGACGCTGATGGACAGCGAAGGCAAGGTCGGCCGCGCCTACGGCGCACGCACCACGCCGCACATGTACATCGTCGACCCGAAGGGCACGCTGGTGTATGCCGGCGGCATCGACGACCGGCCGAGCGCGAACCCGGCCGACATCCCGGGCGCGAAGAACTACGTCAAGGCGGCGCTGTCGGAATCGCTGGCGGGCAAGGCGATCAGCCAGGCCTCGACCCGGCCCTACGGCTGCTCGATCAAATACGCCTCGGGCGCCTGACGCCGCTTCTCAAGGCAGGCGGCCGTACTGCGCCGCCAGCGCCTTGAAGGCGATGGTCTCGACCGGCCGGCCGATCTCTTCCGCGAGGATCGCCGCCACCGGCTCGGCGAGCCGTGCCGCCTCGGCGGCGTCGAGGAAGAGCAGCCGGCAGCGCCGCGCGAGCACGTCCTCCGCCTCGCGTGCCATCTCGTGGCGCGCCGCGAAACGCACCATCGCCTCGCTCAGGCCACGCGGCTCGCCGGGGCCGGCAGCACGCCAAAGCCAGTTCGTGGCGCCGGGCAGCCGCCGCAGCGCCTCGGCCTCGCTGCCGTAGAGGTGTTCGCCCGGTGGCTCGGTCAGCGGCCGCCCCGGCGCCGCGCCGACCAGCGGCAGCCGCGAGGTCACGCCCGCGGGCTTGCGCGGCAGCAGGCCGCGCGCCATCGCGCGGTCGAGCACGTCCTCGGCCATCGAGCGGTAGGTCGTCCACTTGCCGCCGGTGACCGTGACCAGTCCCGAGCGGCCGATCAGCACCGTGTGCTCGCGCGACAGCGCCTTGGTGTCTTCGCCGCCCGCGCCCTGCGGCTTCACCAGTGGGCGCAAGCCCACCCAGACCGAGCGCACGTCGGCACGCTGCGGCGCGCGCGCGAGGTAGCGCGCCGATTCGCGCAGGATGAAGGCCACCTCGTCGGCGAAGGGCGCCGGCTCGCGGGCGAGGTCGGGCCGCGGCGTGTCGGTCGTTCCCAGGACGGTCTTGCCCAGCCAGGGCACGGCGAAGAGCACGCGGCCGTCAGCCGTCTTGGGCACGAGCAGCGCGTGCTCGCCGGGCATGAAGGAACGATCGACGACGAGGTGCACGCCCTGGCTCGGCGCCACCAGCGGCGGCCGCTCGGGCGCGCCGGGCTCGCGGTCCATCGCGCGCACCGCATCGACCCAGACGCCGGCGGCGTTGATCACGCAGCGGGCGTGGATCGTCTCGGTCAGTCCACTTTCGGCGTCATGCACGACCACGCCGCGCACCTGCCCGCGCTCGAGCACCAGGCCCGTGGCGGCGACGTGGTTCAGCACCAGCGCCCCGCGCGCCGCCGCGCTGCGCGCCAGCAGCAGCGCGTAGCGGGCGTCGTCGAACTGGCCGTCCCAGTAGCGCACGCCGCCCCACAGCCCTCGCGGCTGCGCGGCCGGCAGCAGTTCCAGCGTGCGCCGGGTGCTCAGCCATTCGGTGCCGCCCAGGCCCTGGTTGCCGGCCAGCGCGTCGTAGGCCTTCAGGCCGATGCCGTAGAAGCCGCGCTCCCACCAGTGGTAGCCCGGCATCACGAAGCCCAGACGGTGCGCGACGTGCGGCGCGTTGGCCAGCATCGCGCCGCGCTCGCGCAGCGCCTCGCGCACGAGGCCGATGTCGCCCTGCGCCAGGTAGCGCACGCCGCCATGCGCGAGCTTGGTGGCGCGCGAGGAGGTGCCCGAGGCGAAGTCGTGCGACTCCACCAGCACCACCGAGAAGCCGCGCGCCGCCGCGTCCAGCGCCACGCCCAGGCCCACCGAGCCGCCGCCGACGATCGCGAGATCCCAGGCCTGCCCCGAGCGCAGCCGCTCGAGCAGCGCTTCGCGGGGCAGCGGCGAGGGCTCGCTCATCGTGGGCTCACAGGCGGGCGAAGTTGACGGGCAGGCCCGGCACGTCCACGCGCAGGCTCAGCACCGAGCCCGAGAGCGGGAAGCGCGCCAGTTCCTCGGCGCTGCGCTTCTCGCGCGAGGTGGTGACGAAGAGCGTGCGCAGGTCGGGCCCGCCGAAGCAGGGCATGGTCGGGCAGCGCACCGGCAGCCTCAGCTCGCGCAGCAGCGTGCCATCGGGTGCGAAGCGCAGCAGGCGCCGGCCCTCGAACAGCGCCACCCAGTAGCAGCCCTCGGCGTCCATTGCGGCGCCGTCCGGCCGGCCGCCGTAGGCGTCGAGGTCCTGGCCAGGCTCGCGCAGCGGGAACTCGGCGAACAGGCGCCGGCGCGAGAGCGAACCGTCGCTGCCGTCGAAGTCGAAGGCCCAGACGCGGTGCGTCTTCGTGTCGGCCCAGAACATCGTGCGCCCGTCGGGGCTGAAGGCCAGGCCGTTGCTGGCCGTCACCTCGGGCAGCATCCGGTCCAGCTTGCCTTCGGCGAAGCGGTACAACGCGGCCACGGGCAGGCGCTGGTCGTGGATCGTGCCGACCCAGAAGCGGCCCTGCGGATCGGCCTTGCCGTCGTTGAAGCGTTCGCTCGCCGCGTCGTAGGGCGGCGGCGCCAGGCGCTTGCGCTCGCCGCTGGCGGGGTCGAAGCGGAACAGGCCGTCGCGCATCGCCAGGATCAAGCTGCCGCCGGGCAGCGGCGCGGCGCTGCAGGGTTCGTGCTCGAAATCCCAGCGCCGGTGTTCCGCGCGGGCCGGGCTCCAGCGGTTGAGCGCCTTGCCGGGGATGTCGCACCAGTACAGCGCCGCCTCGTCCGGGTGCCAGAACGGCGATTCGCCGAGCACCGAGGGCGCCACCGGCAGCGGCACCCAGTCGGCCTCGTCGGCCGCGAGGCTCATGCCCGCGCGACCTCCAGCCGCATCCACGCGTCGAAGCCGCCCTGCGGCGCGATGCTGCGCAGGCCGTGCGCGGCGGGGTCGGACATGTGGATCGCGTTGCTGACGTGGCTCACCGGCTCCACGCAGTAGTACGGCTTCGTGTCCGGCGTGAAGACGACGAGGTAGGGCAGCGATGACGTGAGGCGCATCGAGAGCTTCTCGTCGCGGATGCGCGCCGGGCCCTTCCAGCCCTCGAAGCAGTTGTCGAAGGCCAGGTGGGCGACGTCGCCATCGATGCCGGGCTGCGGCACATGGCGCGTGGGCAGGCCGCTGGCGTCGTTGTCCCAGCGATCGGTCAGCTCGATGTGCAGCCGGCTGCGATGCCGCTTCGGGAAATAGGGGTGCCAGCCCAGGCCCACCGGCGCGGGGTGGCCGGCTTGGTTGGTCAGCGCCAGGTGCAGCTCCAGCGCGTCGGCCGTCAGCACGAAGCGCTGGCGCACGGTGAAGGCGAAGGGCCAGTGGGCGTCGGGCTCGTGGCGGTACTCGATCTCGGCCGAGGCGGCACCCGCCTCGACCACGCTCCACGCCCGCTGCCAGGCGCAGCCGTGCACGCTGTGCGGGTTGTCGTCGAAGTTCTGCGCGGTGGCGTAGTCGTGCCCCTGCCACTTGAAGCGCCGGTAGCCCAGGCGGTTGGAATAGGGCACGAGCGGGTAGCAGCCCGACAGCCGCGCGCCGCTCAGATCGGCCGGCTCGGTGCTGCGCAGCACCGCGGTGTCGGCGAGCCACAGGCCGGCGATGCTGCCGCCGAGGTCGGGTCGCAGGGCCAGGCGCAGGTCGCCGGCGCGGAGTTCGAGAGCGGACGTGGTCATCCCGCGATGATGCCGCACCGGCGGCCGGGGCCGCTGCCCGGCACGGCTACCAGCGCGTGCCCGGCTCGTCCAGCTCCGCCTTCAGGTAATGCGCGCCGGCGATCGGGTTGAAGTAGTAGGGCGGGATCTCCTCGAAGCCCAGCGAGCCGTACAGGCCGCGCGCCGCCTCCATGTCGTCCAGCGTGTCCAGCAGCATCGTGCTGTAGCCGGCCTGCGTGGCCAGGTCCATCAGCTGCTGCGCGAGCAGCCGGCCCAGGCCGAAGCGGCGGAAGGCGCGGCGCACGTACAGGCGCTTCATCTCGCAGGCGTTGGGGTAGTCCACCTCGGGCAGCGCACGCAGCGCGCCGCAGCCCGCGGGCTGTCCGTCCACCAGCGCCAGCAGCAGCGCGCCACCGGGTGCGTCGTAGTCGCCGGGCAGCGCGGCGAGTTCCTCGTCGAAGTGCTGGAAGCACAGGTTCACGCCCAGCATCGAGGCGTATTCGCGCATCAGCTCGCGCACGGCGTCGATCTGCGCCGGCGTCTCGGCCGGCACGAGCTCGATCTGCGGGCCTTCCTCGCTCATGCCGCTTTCATCACATGCCCAGCTTCCACACCCAGCCCGCGAGGCCCAGGCAGGCCAGCAGCAGCACCAGCGCCAGCACGTGCTGCGGCGGGCCGTCGGCGCTGGCGGGGGTGCCGGCGGGCAGCGGCTTGTCGCCGGTGAGCATGGGCCGCACCAGGTCGCGCTGCTTCTTCACGCGGTAGAAGACGATGGCGGCGACGTGCAGCAGCACCATCGCGAAGATCAGCCACTGCCCCCAGCCGGTGTGCCAGCCGGTGGCCTTGGAGACGACGGCGCCGCTGACATAACGGTTCAAGGGGCCGGTGTGCGCGACCTCGTCGTCGGCCACCAGCCCGGTGGCGATCTGCAAGGCCAGCAGCGCCAGCAGCCCGAACACCGAGAGCGCGCCGGTGGGGCTGTGGCCCACGTCCAGGCGCTCGCTCTCGGCGGCCTGGCCGCGCAGGTAGCGCAGCAGCGTGGCCGGCGCGTAGATGAAGCTTGCGAAGCGCGACCAGTAGCCGCCCACCAGGCCCCACAGCAGCCGAAACACGACCAGCGTGAGCGCCAGCAGGCCGAGGCGGATGTGCCAGTCCAGCGCCTCCAGCCAGCCGGTGACCAGCGCCGCAGCGACCACGGCCGCCAGCAGCCAGTGGAACAGGCGCGTGGGCAGGTCCCATACGCGGATGGCGTCGGCAGTGGCTGGCGGTCGGTCGTCCGGCATCGCGGGGCGTCGTGGTGGTGGCGTCGGCGCAACCATACCGCGACTGGCCGCGTCCGCGGCGGCCTGCCGGCCCGGACCCGGGTGAACCCGTAGCCGAGGAATCTGCCGGGGCTTCGCTCCGTACACTCGCGGGCTGCTGCTGCGCCCCTCCTGGCGCGGCAGTGCCGCGACAACCCCAAACCGGAGTTCCCTGCACCATGCATCGTTCCCAGCTGTACGCCGCCGCCCTGGTTGCCGGCCTGGCCACGGCCCTGCCCGCCGCCGCGCAGTTCCAGAAGCCCGAGGACGCGGTGAAGTACCGCAAGTCCGCCTTCACCGTGATGGCCAATCACTTCGGCCGCATCGGCGCGATGGCGCAGGGCAAGGCGCCGTACGACGCCGCTGCCGCCACCGCCAACGCCGAGATCGTGCTGGTGATGTCCAAGCTGCCCTTCGCGGGCTTCGTGGAAGGCACCGCCGGCACCGAGAAGGGCACGCCCAAGGCCAACGTCTGGAGCGAGCGCGCCAAGTTCGACGAGGCCATGAAGAAGATGCAGGACGAGGTCGTCAAGCTCGCCGCGGCGACGAAGACCAATAACTTCGACCAGGTCAAGGCCGCCACCGGCGCCGTAGGCGGTGCCTGCAAGAACTGCCACGACAACTTCCGCAACCCATAAGGCGAGCCCCCAGGCTCGCTAGCGCTCGCGCCCCCCAAGGGGGCCGTCCGCCAGCGGCCCGGCAAAGCCGGTTCCGCGGCGGGAAGCTTGATGGGGCCGGATGGTGTGAGAGCCGCCGCATGAAGTGGCGGCCAGTCACACCCCGGTGCGTGAGTCCTGCCGGTAAGATGACCGGCTCGAATCCAAATCACGCACGCAGGTCATGCTCGAGACGCAGGGGGGGCGCCGGAAGGTGCTGGTGGCCGACGATCACGACATCGTCCGCCTCGGCGTCCGCCACCTGCTGGGCGACAAGGCCGAGATCACCGAGGCCTCCTCGCTCGCCGACGTTCGCCGCTGCCTGGCCGCGCAGCCTTTCGACCTGCTGCTGCTGGACCTCGGCCTCGGCGACGACTTCAGCCTGAACGCCCTGCCGCTGCTGCGCCAGGAATGGCCGGCGCTGAAGATCCTCATCCTCACCTCGATGGCCGAGGAGCTGTTCGCCGAGCGTGCGCTGCGCGCCGGGGCCGATGGCTTCGTGATGAAGTCGGCCCTGGGCGAGACGCTGCTGCAGGCCGTGGACAACGTGCTGGCCGGTGGCGTGCACGTGAGCCCGGCGCTGTCGGGCCAGCTGCTGCGCCGCGCCGCGGGGCGGGCCGGCGGCAGCGCCGAGCACGATCTCTCGGCGCGCGAGATCGAGGTGCTGCGGCTGGTGGCTGCCGGCAAGAGCACGCGCGAGATCGCCGACACGCTCAACCGCAGCGTGAAGACCATCGAGACCCACAAGCAGGCGCTGAAGACCAAGCTCGGCGCCGATTCACCCGCCATGCTCGTGCGCCTGGCGCTGGCCTGGTGCGGGGAGCACGCATGAGATTCGCACCCGCCGCGCTCGCCGCGGCCGCGCTGTTCGCCGCCGCCGCGGCCTTCGCGCAACCCGCGGCCACCGACGAGCCGGTCTACGTGCACATCGCCGTGCAGGGCGACACGCTGATCGGCCTGGGCCGCCGCTTCCTCACCGAGCCCAGGCGCTGGCCCGAGGTGCAGCGCGCCAACGACATCCGCAACCCGAACCGCATCCCGGTGGGCAGCGAGGTGCGCATCCCGCTGCGCCTGATGCGCACCGAGGCTGCCAGCGGCAGCGTGCTGCACGTGGTGGGCGAGGTGCGCAGCGGCGGCGCCGCGGTGCAGCCGGGGCAGCCCATCGGCGAGGGCAACGAACTGTCCACCGCCGCCGACAGCCACGCCACCGTGCGCCTGGTCGACGGCACCGTGCTGCGGCTGCGGCCCAGCAGCCAGCTGTCGCTGCGCGAGTCGCGCCGCATCAAGGACGCGGGCGCCACGCAGTCCGGCGCGCGGCTGGAGAAGGGCCGCGTCGAGGTCGAGGCCGCGCCGGCCTCGGCCGGCAAGCCGGGCTTCCGCATCGAGACGCCGCAGGGCGTGCTGGGCGTGCGCGGCACCGAGTTCCGCGTCGCCATCGACGAAGCCGAGCGGGTCACGCGCGGCGAGGTGCTCGAAGGCGTGGTCGCCTTCGAAGGTGCTTCGCGCGGCACGGCCGCCGCGCCGGTGGGCGCCGGCTTCGGCAGCGTCATCGGCGGCACCGGCCAGGTGGCCACGCCGGTGAAGCTGCTGGACAAGCCCGACACCGCCCCGCTGCCCACGCTGCAGGAACGCATCCTGATGCGCTTCCCGCTCGCGCCGCTGCCGGGCGCCACCGCCTACCGCGGCCAGATCTCGCGCGACCGCAGCTTCGACCAGGTGGTGGCCGACCTCACCAGCCCCACGCCCGAGTTGCGCTTCGCCGAGCTGCCCGACGGCGACTACATCCTGCGCGTGCGCGGCATCGGCCAGCTCGGCCTCGAAGGCCAGAACGCCGACCTGGCGTTCAAGTTGAAGGCCAGGCCCGAGCCGCCGCTGCCCTCGGCGCCGGCGCCCAAGGCCGTGATCTTCGGCGGCAAGGTCGAGTTCGCCTGGACGGCCAACGCCCAGGCCGCGACCTATCGGCTGCAGATCGACGGCGCCAACCTCGCCACGCCCTTCAAGGGCCCGGCCCCGCTGGTGCGCGAGCTGAAGGACCTGCGCGAAACCGTCGCCGTGGTCGAAGGCCTGAACCCCGGCGCCTACCTGTGGCGCCTGCAGAGCGTGCGCGCCGACGGCGACCAGGGGCCCTGGGGCGATGCGCGTGCCTTCGAGATCCGGCCGCTGCCGCCCAAGCCGGCGCCGCCCAAGGTCTCCGACCGCGGCGTCAGCTTCGCCTGGGACGCGTTGCCGGGCCAGACCTTCGAGTTCCAGGTCGCGCGCGACGCGGAGTTCAAGAACCTCGTGCTCGAACGCCAGCTCACCGAGCCGAAGTTCGAGTTCACGCCGCAGGGCACGGGCCGCTTCTACGTGCGGCTGCGCGCGCGAGACCCCGACGGCTTCATCGGCCCGTACAGCTCGGCGCAGTCCTTCGAGATGCCCAACTGCCTGCGCGACAGCTCGGGCAACTGCGTGCGCGGCAGCAACGAGATGCCGCTGCAGCTGACGGACTGAAGCGCGCGGGCTCGTGAAGACGCTGGCCCGGCACTGGCGCGACGAGGCGCTGATCGCCGCCGGGCTGGCGGCGCTGGCCGCCGCGGTCGCACTCGGCGGCTGGGCCTGGCGGCTGGACCGGCTGGTCTACGACCTCGGCATGTCGATCTGGACGCGGCCGGCGCCGGAGGACATCGTCATCGTCGCCATCGACGACGCCAGCATCGAGGCCATCGGCCGCTGGCCCTGGCGGCGCGCGGTGCATGCCACGCTGCTGGAGAAGATCAAGGCCGCGAAGCCGCGTGCCATCGCGTTGGACCTCGTGCTCACCGAGCCCGACGCCGACCCGCAGCAGGACACGCTGCTCGCGCGCAGCATCGCCGCCGCGGGCCCGGTGGTGCTGCCGGTGGCCAATGTCGCGCCCGAAGCGGCGCTGCGCGGCAGCGCGCGGCTGGGCGCGGCCGAGCCCACGGTCGACGCCGACGGCGTGCTGCGCCACGCGTACCTCCGAAGCGGCCCGGCCGGCGCGATGCTGCCGCACGTGGCGCTGGCGCTGCTGGAAGCCGGCGGCGAGCGCCTGCACCCGGGCGTGGCGGCCGAGGCCGACGACGGCAGCGAGACCGCGCCCTCGCACTTCTACCGCCGCGACGGGCGCTTCCTGATCCGCTTCGTCGGCGCGCCGGGCAGCATTCGGCGCATCTCCTACGTCGAGCTGCTCAGCGGCGCGGTGCCGGCGTCAGCGCTGTCCGGGCGTTATGTGCTGATCGGCATGACGGCGCAGGGCCTGGGCGACACGCTGGCCACGCCGGTCAACGCGCGCCACCGCGCGATGCCGGGCGTGGAGGTGATCGCCAACGAGCTGTACACGCTGAAGAGCGGCGATGCGCCGCAGCCGCTGCCCGCGCGCACGCTGGCCGCCGGCTCGGCGCTGCTGCTGGTGGCGCTGCTGGTGGCCATCGGCCGGCTGGGCGCGCGCGGCGCGCTGCCGCTGGCGCTGGGCTCGGTGCCGGTGGCCGTGGCGGCGAGCCTGCTGGCGCTTCGCGGCGGCCTGTGGGCCAGCCCCGTGCCCTACGCCTTGGGCGCGCTACTGGCCTACCCGCTGTGGAGCTGGCGCCGGCTGGAGCGCGCGGTGGCCGGCATGGACGCCGAGATCGCCCGCCTGGCCGCCGAGCCGCTGGTCGCCGCCGCCGAGCCGCCGCTGCCGGCGGCACAGGCACGCGACGCGGTGGCGCGCCGGCTGCACACGCTGCAGGCCGCCGGCGAAGTGGTGCGCCGCGCGCGCGCCTTCCTGGCCGAGACGCTGGCCGCCATGCCCACCGCGATGCTGGTGGCCGATGCCGAGGCCGCCGTGCTGCTGGGCAACGCCCGCGCCGCCGCGCTCTTCGAGGTGGAAGACGCGGCCGAGCTGCAGGGCCTGGACCTGCTGCGCCTCCTGGCCGAGTTCCGCACCGCCGCGCCCTGCGACTGGGCCGGCGCGCTGCCGGCGCTCTCACCCGGCGGCGAGGGCCTGGCGCTGGAAGCGCGCGGCACCGGCGGTGGTGACTTCGTCGTGCACGTGGCCGCCGTCGAGCTGCAGGGGCAGCGCGGCTACGTGGTGGCCATCGCCGACATCGAGCCCGTGAAGCAGGCGCAGCGCGAGCGCGAGGAGGCGCTGGCCTTCGTCTCGCACGACCTGCGCTCGCCGGCCAACTCCATCGTGCTGCTGGCCGACATGCACCTCCAGGGCGCCAAGACCGCGCCGCCGCCGCGCGAGCTGCTGCAGGAGGTGCGGCGGCTGGCGGCGCGCACGCTGGCGATGTCGGAGGATTTCGTGCACGCCGCGCAGGCGCAGACGCGCCCGCTGCAGCCCGAGCCGGTGGCGCTGCCGGCGCTGCTGGACGAGGCGCTGGCCGACCACCGTGCCGCCGCCGACGCCGCCGGCGTGACGCTCGACGTGCACGTGCCCGGCGACAGCGTCACGCTGGACCGCCTGCTGGTGGCGCGCGCCATCGGCAACCTCGTCTCCAACGCCGTGAAGCATGCGCCGGCCGGCAGCCCCGTCGAGGTGGGCGCGGTCTGCAGCGGCCACCTGCTGCAGGTGCAGGTGCGCGACCAGGGCGATGGCCTGACGCCGGCGCAGATGGAGCAGCTCGCACAGGGCGAGCAAGGCGCCGCGGTGCGCGACGCGCGTGGCGTGGGGCTGGGGCTGCTCTTCGTGCAGCGGGTGGCGCGGAGGCACGGCGGCACCTTGCGCGCACTGCCGCCGCCTGACGGCCGCGGCGCCCTCTTCCTCTTCGAAGTCCCAGTCTGAGCCACCGCCGCGGAACCGGCTCCGCCGGGCCGCTGGCGGGCGCCCCCCTCGGGGGGCGAAGCCCGCGGCTCCAAGTCCGCCTGCGCGGACTTGGACGGGCGAGCAAGCAACGCCTCTGGCGTTGCGTGGAGCGCTAGCGAGCTTGGGGGTTCAAGGCTCAGGGAATCCCTGAGCGCGCTTTCAGGCAATCCCGCAGCGGCGATTCATCCGCTGCCGGATGCCCTTGGACGGGGCTGCTGCCTAAGCTTTCGCATCGTTTTCGAAAGCCCACCGGAGCCCCTCGCCATGATTGCCAACACCCTGTGGAATGCGCTGCGCGCGCGGCTGCAGACGGTGAACCGCGAACCGCGCCACGTCGCGCTGCAGCACGTGCTGCCCAGCGACAGCGACCTGGCCAGCGTGCAGGCGGTGCTGGACCGCGTGGGCCAGGCGCTGGACCTGCAGCTGGAGCTGAGCGCCAGCGGCGGCGACGTGGTGCTGATGGACGCCGACCTGGCCGCGCGCATGTCGCCGCAGCTGGTGCAGGCCTTCACCGAGTCGCGCCCGCTGGTCACGCTGCACGGCCTGTCGGGCGACGAGCGGCTGCTGATGTCGGCCGCCGAGCGCCTGGAGCGCTGCCAGCGCGAGCTGCTGGTGCAGCTGCGCGAACTGCCGATCGTGCGCCGCCGCGCCGGCCCGGCCGCCGGTGCCGCGGCCACCACGGTGCCGCAGGGCCACCTCGCCAGCGGCTGGGATTCCGGCTTCGACTCCAGCCTGGACAACCACGAGCTGCTGGCCAGCGACATCGCCGAGGGCCAGCACCAGGTGCTGCTGCGCGTGCTCGAAGGCCTGCGCTCGCCCGAGGCCGCCGTGCTGGCCGCCAGCTACGGCCCGGGCGCGAACATGCGCTTCAACTTCCACACCCGGCTGGTGGCGATCGACCCGCTGGCACTGCAGCAGCTGCGCGTGCGGCGTGAGCTGCCGCAGCCCGCGCCGGGCGCCGAGCCCGAGCGGGACGCGCAGATCCGCGACCTGGACGAGACGCTGTGGGACCTGGGCCTGGCCGCCGGCCCGCACACGCTGATGGACGAGCCCGCCGACTGGTGGCGCCAGCCGCTGCAGTGGAACGCCGGCGCACGCATCGAGCCCTACTCGCGCGTGCCGCGCTACATCGAACTCGCCCGGCTGCTGCAGCAGCGGCCGCTGACGCCGTCTGAGCTGCGCCGCCGCGCCCGCGTCAGCGTGCAGGACCTGCGCCGCTTCCTGCAGGCCGCGCTGATGGTGGGCCTGCTCAGCTGGCAGCCCGACCGGACCGCCGGCGACAAGGCCGCCGCGCGCTGAACCTGAACGCCGCTTCCTCCTTCATCCCTTTCCATCCGAGAGCCGCCCCATGCATCCGATCCGCGTCTTCCTGGTCGACGATCACAACCTGTTCCGCCGCGGCCTGGCCGCGGTGCTGGCCACCGACCCCAGCTTCCACCTCGTGGGCGAGGCCGACAGCGGCCTGCAGGCCGTGCGCGGCGTGCCCGACGCGATGCCGCACCTGGTGGTGATGGACATGGAGATGCCCGGCATGGGCGGCATCGCCGCGATGGCCGCGCTGCGCGAGCGCATGCCGCAGCTGCGCTTCGTGCTCGTGGCCTCCACGCTGGACGGCGCCGAGCTGCGCCGTGCCTACGCCGCCGGCGCCAACTGCGTGCTGCACAAGGGCACCTCGCCGCAGGAGCTGCTGACGGTGCTGCACGCCGCCTACCGCGGCCAGGCCGTCTACTCGCCCACCGTGGCCGACGCGATGGCGCAGCAGCGCGACGCGCACGAGATCGGCGCCGACCTGACGCAGCGCGAGCGCAAGCTGCTGTCGCTGATGGCCTGCGGCCTGCCCAACCGCGAGATCTCGCAGCGCCTGGACATCGCGATGCCGACGGTGAAGTTCCACGTCACCAACATCCTGTCCAAGCTCAACGCCGAGAACCGCACCTCGGCGGTGCTGGCGGCGCTGAAGCACAACCTGGTGGTGCTGGACTGATCAGGTGGCCGGCTCGGCAAAGCCGAGCACGACCCTGCGGGTCATGTCCGATGTCTTCTGGTGACCGCGTCACGTCCGCTGCGCGGACATGAGCGGTCCCCGAAGCAATCAGCCTCGGCCTTCGGCCGGCTCGGCGAAGCCGAGCACGACCCTGCGGGTCATGGCTGATTTCTTCTCAATCCTGGTGACGACGACGGCGCCGATGTCCGCCGTGTTCGCCACGTGCGTGCCGCCGCAAGGCTGAAGGTCCACGCCTTCGACCTCGACCAGCCGCACGCGCCCGGCGGGATCGCCGCTGCGCGGCGGCTGAACGCGCATGCTGCGCACGAGCTGCGGGTTGGCGTCGAGCTCGGCCTCGGTGATCCAGCGGTGGCGCACCGGGTGCGACTCGGCGATGAGCCGCGCCAGGCCGGCGGTGAGCTGCTCCTTGTCGAGCGGCTCGTTCATGTGGAAGTCCAGCCGCGCATAGCCGGCGGTGATGCTGCAACCGTCCACCGGGTGCGGCACCAGCGCGCAGAGCAGGTGCGTGCCGGTATGGAAGCGCATGTGCGCGCTGCGCCGCGCGGCGTCGACGCGCGCGGTGATGCGCGTGCCCGGCGCGAAGGCCGAGAGATCGGCGCCGGGTGCCGGCAGGTGGGCGATCTCGCCCGGGCGGGACGGGTGCTTGCGCGTGTCGGCGATCGGCAGCTCGGCGCCCGATGCGGCCACCAGCACGCCGGCATCGCCCGCCTGGCCGCCGCCCAGCGGATAGAACACGGTGCGGTCGAGCACCACGCCCTGCTCGTCGGCGGCCAGCACCGTGGCCTCGCAGGAAAGCAGCGTGGCGTCTTCGCGGAAGAGTTCTTCGGTCATCTCAAGGGCTCTCGAGGGTGATCTCGCCACGCGGCGTTTGCAGTGTCGCGCGGATCACCGCTTCGCCTTCGCCGCGTTCGGCCGTCATCGCGACGCCGCGCACGCGCAGCACGTCCTTCGCCCGCGCCGGCACGCCGGCCACCGCCAGCGATGCGAGCTGCACGCCGCTGGCCGGCATCCGTTCGGCCGGGTGCACGCCCTGCCACTGGATCAGCGTGGGCAGCGCGCCCTCGCACAGCGTGCGGCCGTCATCGCGCACGAGGATCTGCCAGGCCAGCAGCCCGTGCGGCGTCTCGCGGCTGGCGGCGATCGGGTCGCCGGGCTGGTGGCCGACGTTCATCAGGCCCCAGCGGTGCATGTCCAGCATCGTCGAGCGGGCGACCCAGTGCACGAGGCGTGGGCCGTCGGTCGCCAGGCTGCGTTGCAAGGCTGCGTCGTCCAGGCCGAACCAGCGCGCGCGGCCCGGTGCCGGCGCCTCGGGGTCGATCGCGATGATCTCCAGGTAGGCGTTCGGAAAGGCCTCGCTGCCGATCGCCAGCAGCCGGTTGTGCGTGCCCATCAGCGGGTGCTTGCCGCCCGGGTTGCACGCGACGCCCAGCGTCGCCTCGCACCACGCGGCGCCCTGCTCCAGGCTCGCGGCGGCCACGACGAGGTGGTCGACCGCGCAGTTGCTCAAAGCTGCACCTCGCCTTCGATGCAGATCGTCACGTCGCCGCCCACCCAGACGGTGTCGCCGCTCTTCTCGATGTGCACCCGGCCCGCGCGCTTCAGCACCGCGCCTTGCGCCGCCACGTAAGACGCCGGCGCGAGCCCGGTCTCGATCAGCCACTGCGCGACGCTCGCGTTCAGGCTGCCGGTGACCGGGTCTTCGACCAGCACGTCGGTGTCGTGGTACAGCGCGCGGATCTCGAACGCACATTCGCTGCCGGCGGGATGCGCCCCCACCAGGCCGAGCTTGATGCCCTCCAGCAGCTCCGAGCGGCCCTTCACCGCCAGCACCTGCGCGGCGGAGGGCAACATCACCGCGCACCAGCCGGGGCCGTTGTCGACCCACTGGTGGTGCAGCACCTCGTGCCGCTGCACGCCGATGCCGGCCACGATGCGCGCCAGCAGCGCCTCGTCCAGCGGCCCGGTGCGGCGCCGCGGCGGCGCGGCGAAGGCCAGGCGCTGGCCGCTCCGGCGGATGCGCACCAGCCCCACGGCGCACTGCTGCACCACCGTGCCCGGCTCCTTCGGCCGGCCGCCGGCCGCGAGCCAAGCATGGCAGCTGCCCAGCGTGGGGTGGCCAGCGAAAGGCAGCTCGCCGCCGGGAGTCCAGATGCGCACGTGGTAGTCGGCGGTGGGCTCCGAAGGTGGCAGCAGGAAGGTGGTCTCCGAGAGATTCGTCCAGCGCGCGAAGGCCGCCATGCGCTCGTCGCTGAGACCTTCGGCGCCGCGCACCACGGCCAGCGGATTGCCCAGCAGCGGCTCGGCGCTGAACACGTCGAGCTGGTGGAAGCGTCGCTTCATCTCGTCAGTGCCTTTCTGAAGTCAGACGGCCGCCAGCAGCTTGCCGAGTGCGGCCACCGCCGTCTCGATCTGCGGCGGCGTGGCCGTCACGAAGCTCAGCCGCAGCGTGTTCGCGTGGCCGCCGCGCTCGGGGTTGGGGAAGAAAGTGGCGCCGGGCACGAAGGCCATGCCGGCTTCCACGGCCTGCGGCAGCAGCGCGGTGGCATCGATGTGCGCCGGCAGCGTCAGCCAGAAGAACATGCCGCCCGAAGGCGCGGCCCAGCGGCAGCCCGGCGGCATGTGATGCTGCAGCGCCATGGCCATCGCATCGCGCTGCGCCTTGTAGCGGGCGCGGATCGTCGGCACGTGCTGGCGCAGGAAGCCGTTCTTGATGACCTCGTGCACCACGCGCTGGTTGAAGCCGGGCGTGTGCAGGTCGGCCGCCTGCTTGGCCTGCAGCAGCTTGGGGTACAGCAGCTTGGGCGCCACCACGTAGCCCAGCCGCAGCCCGGGCGCGAGCACCTTGGAGAACGAACCCAGGTACACCGCCGCGTCGCCGGCCGCGGACGACAAGGGCGGCGGCGGCGGCGCGTCGAACCAGAGGTCGCCATAGGGGTTGTCCTCGACGATGGGCAGGCCGATGCCGAGCGCCTTCTTCACCAGCGCCAGCCGTCGTTCGGCCGGCAGGCAGCGGCCGCTCGGGTTCTGGAAGTTGGGCAGCAGGTACAGGAAGCGCGCGCCGCGGGCGGCGTCCAGCGCCTCGGGCAGCGGGCCTTCGTCATCGCCCTCCACCGCGACGAACTCCGGCTCGTAGGGCGCGAAGGCCTGCAGCGCGCCCAGGTAGGTGGGCGACTCCACCGCGACGCGGCTGCCGGGGTCGACCATCACCTTGCCCACCAGGTCCAGGCCCTGCTGCGAGCCGGTGGTGATGAGCACCTGCGAGGCGTCGACGTCCAGCCCTTGCCCGTTCATCTCGGCCGCCACCCACTCGCGCAGCGGCGCGTAGCCCTCACTGGCGGCGTATTGCAGCGCCTCGCGCGGGGTGTCGCGCAGCACGCGCTCGGTGGCCTCGCGCATGGCCTCGATGGGGAAGCTGTCGGGCGAGGGCAGCCCGCCGGCGAGCGAGACGATGCCGGGCCTTTCGGTGACCTTCAGGATCTCGCGGATCGTCGAGGGGTTCAGGCGCTCGGCGCGGCGCGCCATCTGCCAGATCGGGGAGCTCATGCGGGACCTTTCGTCGTGACGGTCTGAACGGGCGGGGGCGAAGGGTAGCGCTGCGCGGGCGGCGGCGTGCGGACCGGCATGCGCCGCCCGGCCCAGACCACGGCGATCACCGCCAGCGCGAACAGCAGCGTTGCCGGCCGCAGCGTCTCGCCCAGCACCGGCACCGCGAACAGCAGCGCGAGGAAGGGCTGCAGCAGCTGCACCTGGCTCACGCGCAGCACGCCGCCCAGCGCCAGGCCGCGGTACCAGGCGAAGAAGCCCAGCCACATCGAGAACAGGGCCGCATAGCCGAAGCCCAGCCAGGCCGAGGCGCGCGCCGGGTGCTCGGGCCAGCTCCAGGCCATCGCCGGCAAGGTGAAAGGCAGCGAACCCACCAGCACCCAGCAGATCACCTGCTGCGCCGGCAGCACCTGCGTGGCGCGCGCGCCGGCCACGTAGCCGCCGGCGGCCGAGAGCACCGCCAGCAGCAGCCAGCCGTCGGCCACGCCGAGCGCGCCGCCGCCTTCCCAGGCCGCGAAGCCCAGCACCAGCGCGCAGCCGGCGGCGGCACAGGCCCAGAAGCCGGCCGAAGGCCGCTGGCGCAGCGCGAGCGCGCCCACCACCGCGGTGGCCAGCGGCAGCACACCGGTGACGACGGCCGCATGCATGGCCGGCACCTGGCGCAGCGCCAGCGCGATGAAGAGCGGGAAGCCCAGCACGGTGCCCAGGGCGCTCAGCGCCAGCGCGGGCCACAGCTCGCGCGGCGGCCGCGGTGCGCGCAGCACGAGCAGGTAGCCGATCGACAGCAGCCCCGCCACGCCCGCACGACCGGCGGTGACGAAGGCCGGCGGCAGCTGCGGGCTCGACGCATCGCCCACGGCCAGCCGCGTCATCGGCAGCGTCATCGCGAAGATCAGGACGCCCAGGGCGCCCAGCAGGAAGCCGCGACGGGTGTCGCTGGTCGTGCTCATCGCGGGCCGGGCAGGCGTTGGGGCATGCGGCGCAGTCTAGTGACGGCTCCAGCACAGCACCAGTACACTTTCCAGCACAGAGACGGAAACTGTACCGATGGACGAAGCCACACAGTCGGCCGGCACGGCCGCCTTCACCCGCGACGCCGGCGCCTCGCTGGCCGAGCAGCTGGCGCAGCGCTTCGCCGAGCGTATCGGCCAGCGCGTGCTCGCGCCCGGCGCCAAGCTGCCTTCGGTGCGCGACTGCGCGCAACGCCACGGCGTGAGCCCGAGCACGGTGGTGGGCGCCTACGACCTGCTGCAGGCGCGCGGCCTGGTGCAGGCGCGGCCGCAGCGCGGCTTCTTCGTGCGCGAGGCCGCACCGGCGGCCCGCGGCAGCCGCGCGGCGCTGCACGCCGGCCATGCTGCCCATGCCAGCCAGGCCGGCCATGCCGCGCTCCCGCCGCCCCCGGTGCCGGTGGACGCGACGGCGCTGATCCGCAGCATGTTCCTCGCGCAGGGCGGCCACCCGTCGCCCGGCATGGGCACGCTGCCCGAAGCCTGGCTCGATGCACCGCTGCTGCAGCGCGCGCTGCGCCGTGTCTGCGCCGAGCCCGAGGCCTGGCTGCGCTACGGCCACCCGGCCGGCAGCCCGCGGCTGCGTGCGGCGCTGGTGCAGCGGCTGGCGGACCTGGGCATCGCCGCGGCGCCGCAGCAGATCGTCACCACCGTGGGCGCGACGCATGCGCTGGACCTGGTCAGCCGCACGCTGCTCGCGCCCGGCGACGCGGTGCTGGTCGACGAGCCCGGCTGGGCGGTGGAGTACGCGCGCCTCACGCAGCTGGGCATGCGCCTGGTGCCGGTGCCGCGTGGCCGCGACGAGCATGGCGGCCCCGACCTCGCGGTGATGGAGGCGCTGCTGCGCGAGCACCGGCCGCGCCTGTACGTGACGGTCTCGGTGCTGCACAACCCGACCGGCGTCACGCTCACGCCGGCGGCCGCACACCGCGTGCTGCAGCTGGCCGAGGCGCACGACCTGACGATCGTCGAGGACGACACCTACGCCTGGCTCGCGCCGCCGCATGCCACGCGCATGGCGCAGCTCGATGCGCTCAAGCGCACGGTCTACGTCTCGGGCTTCTCGAAGATCCTGGTGCCGCAGTGGCGCGTGGGCTACGTGGCCGCGGCGCCGGCGCTGGCCGAGCGCATCATCGACACCAAGCTCATCGGCACCTTGTCCACGCCCGGCCCGCTGGAAGACGCGGTGGCGCTGCTGCTGGAGCAGGGCAGCCTGCGCCGCCACGCCGAGCGCGTGAACGCGCTGCTGGCCGCGGCGCGCACGCGCACCGTGCGCCTGGCGCGCGAGGCCGGCTGCCGCTTCGCCGCGCCGCCGGCCGGGCTGTTCGGCTGGGTCGACGTGGGCAGCGACACCGAGGCGCTCGGCCAGGCCCTGCTCGACGAAGGCTGGCTCACCGCGCCCGGCACGCTGTTCCACGCCACGCCGCGGCCGGGCACGCTGATGCGGGTGAACTTCGGCACCGCGCAGGACGCGCGCTTCTGGCAGCGCCTGCGGGCGCTGGCGTCCCGCCCAGCGCCGCGCGGCCGCGCCGCAGCACGCACGAGCACAACCGGACACAGCTGAAACAGCCCTGCGTTCCGGCGGGCCTGCGGACGGCGGTTCCAATGCGCGGTCTCACCGCCCGCGCATGGTCTCCTCGTCGATCCCCACCCGGCCCTTCCCGCCGGCCGACCCCTGGTCGGCCGGCCGCGCGCCCGCCCCGGAGGCCGATGCCGGCCACACGCGGCTGTCGGGCCTGAACGAGTCGCTGCTGCAGGACCTGCTGCGCTTCGAGTCGCAGCATCCGCCGGGCCATGGCCTGGACCTGCTGGAGGTGCTGGCCGCCGCGCTGCGGCATGACCGCGCGCTGCAGCTGCAGCTGCAGGCCGGCGAGGACCTCGTCGTGCTGGCGCTGCTGCCGGCCTCGCGGCAGATCGTCTGCCGGCGCCCGCTGCAGCAACTGCTGGCGATGCGCCTGTCGGCACTGCGCGTGCTGCGCGTGGAGCCTGCGCCCGACAAGCCCGAGTTCGAGCCGCAGCCGATGGCGGGCCTGGCCTGGGAGCTGGCGCAGCATGGCGCGCGCGCCGCGCTGCTGCCGGAGATCGACGGCGTCGCGGCCTACCGCATCAACCCCGCGGCCGACCTGCGTGCCCTCGCGCTCGCCGGCCCGGTGGCCGCGGCCGTGCAGCGCCTGCGCCAGCAGACCACCACGCTGCGCGAACTGGCCGACTTCCCCGGCTTCGACACCGAGCGCGGCACGCGGCTGCTCAACGGGCTGTACCTGCAGTCGGCACTGATCGTCACGCGATCACACCCGGGCGCGATCGGCTGAAGCGTGAAGGCGCTTCTCCCCTGGCGGGGGGAGTCGGCTCGATTGACAAGGCGCGCCGTCCGGCGCCCCCCTAGGAACACTCAAGCGCTTGTCGGCGCAAGGGGTTTTGCACGTGGCCCGGAAGCTGCGGATGGCGTTGGCGAACCCACCAAGGAGGCCACCATGCGTCAGACCCTGCCCACCGCTCTCATCGCCCTCGCCTCGGCATTCGCCGGCGCCGCCTGGGCCGCGCCCGTCACCGTCAGCCGCGATACGGTCACCGGTGTCGCCGTCGGCGCGGCCGGCACCTTCGCCGGTGCCAGCTTCACCTACGACAACACGATGCGCTTCGACACCGGCACCGGCAACTACGGCGTCACGCTCAACACCAACGCCGCCAGCCGCAGCACCACGCTGAGCGGGCTGGGTGCCTCGATCGTCTCGCCGGCCACGCTGCCCGACGGCGTGAACGCCGCCTCGGTCACGGTGACCGGCGACGCCACCGGCAACGGCGGCTGGCAGTTCAGCTACGTCGGCGACGCGAGCGGCGTGTTCGGCGAGTCCTACCTCACCAACACCATCATCGGCGGGCGCTACGCGCTGGCCTTCGACGGCGGCGGCTTCAACCTCATCGATACCGGCGGCGTCTTCACCTCGACCGTGGTGATCGAAGGCGACTGGTCCGACATCGGCTCGCACACCGCACTGAGCCACGGCGCCGGCTACACGCTGCTGAACGACTTCAGCTACGACCTCATCTCGAACAAGACCACGGTGAAGGTGCAGCTCGCGAGCTGGGACGGCACCAACCCCGACATCAGCTTCGCGCTGCTGGGTGCGCGCGTGCTGCCCGAGCCGGGCGTGCTGCCGCTGGCGGCGCTGGCGCTGCTGGGCGCGGCGTTCGCGCGCCGGCGCGTGATGCCCAGCTGATCAGCGCGCGTCGGCGCGGCCTGCCGTTCAGCGCGAGCCGAGCGCCTCCCAGCGCTCGAGCGCGTCCATCAGCTCGGCCTCGATGGCCTCGTTGCGGGCCTGCAGCGCGGGCACCGCCTGCGGCTCCTTCGCGTAGAGCTCGCTGCTGGCCAGGCGATCGTGGATCGCCTTCTGCTCGGCCTCCAGCGCCTCGATGCGCGCGGGCAGCGCGTCGAGTTCGCGCTGCTCCTTGTAGCTGAGCTTGCCGGCCGCGCGCGGTGCGGCCTTCGGCGCCTCGGCCTTCACTGCCTTCGGCGCCGGCGCCGCGGCCGTCGCCACCCGCGCACGCTCGCGCTGCAGCTTCCAGTCCTCGTAGCCGCCCTCGTACTCGCGCCACAGCCCGGGCCGGCCGCCGAAGGCCGGGTCGCCCTCCCAGGCGATCGTGCTGGTGACGACGTTGTCGAGGAAACGCCGGTCGTGGCTCACGAGGAACACCGTGCCGGCGTAGCCCTGCAGCAGTTCCTCCAGCAGCTCCAGCGTGTCGATGTCGAGGTCGTTGGTGGGCTCGTCGAGCACCAGCACGTTGGCGGGTAGCGCGAACAGGCGCGCCAGCAGCAGCCGGTTGCGCTCGCCGCCGGAGAGCGTGCGCACCGGGGCGTTGGCGCGCTCGGGCGAGAACAGGAAGTCGCCCAGGTAGCTCATCACGTGCTTGCGCGAGTTGCCCAGTTCGATCCACTCGCTGCCCGGGCTGATGGTGTCGGCCAGCGTCGCGTCCAGCTTCAGCGCGGCGCGCATCTGGTCGAAGTAGGCCACCGTCAGGCGCGTACCCCGCCGCACGCCGCCCGACAGCGGCTCCAGCTCGCCGAGGATGAGCTTCAGCAGCGTGGTCTTGCCGACGCCGTTGGGGCCGATCAGCCCAACCTTGTCGCCGCGCAGGATGGTGGCGCTGAAGCCCTCGATCAGCAGCGGCTGGCCCTCGAAGCCCATGCCCACCTGCTGCAGCTCGGCGACGATCTTGCCCGGCGCCAGCCCCGCATCCAGCTCCAGCCGCACCTGCCCGAGCTGCTCGCGCCGCGCCGCGCGCTGCTCGCGCAGCTTCACCAGGCGCTGCACCCGGCCCACGCTGCGCGTGCGGCGCGCCTCGACGCCCTTGCGGATCCACACCTCCTCCTGCGCCAGCAGCTTGTCGAAGCGGCCGCGCTCCAGCGCCTCGGCCTCCAGCTCGCGCACCTTGGCGGCCTCGTAGGCGGCGAAGCTGCCGGGGTAGCTGCGCAGCTGGCCGCGGTCGAGCTCGATGATGCGCGTGGCCACGGCGTCGATGAAGGCGCGGTCGTGCGAGACCAGCACCAGCGCGCCCTTCCTCGCCACGAGCAGCTCCTGCAGCCACTCGATGGCGTCGATGTCGAGGTGGTTGGTGGGTTCGTCCAGCAGCAGCAGCTCGGGCGCGGCCACCAGCGCCTCGGCCAGCGCGACGCGCTTGCGGGTGCCGCCGGACAGTGCATCGACCATCGCCGCGCCGTCCAGCCGCAGCCGCTGCAGCGCCTCGGCCACGCGCTGCTCCCAGGTCCAGCCGCCCAGGGCCTCGATGCGGACCATCAGCGCGTCCAGGTCCTCGCCCGGCTCATGTCTCTCGAAGCGCTCGCGCAGCGCGCGCGCCTCGGCCACGCCCTCGGCCACCGCGTCGAACACGCTGTGGCCCGGCTCGAAGGCGGGCTCCTGCGCCACGTACACGCGCGTGAGGCCGCCCAGCAGCTGCAGCGTGCCGTCGTCGGGCTTTTCCAGCCCGGCCAGGATCTTCAGCAGCGAGGACTTGCCGGCGCCGTTGCGGCCGATCAGCGCGACACGTTCACCCGCCTCGATGGCGAGCGCGGCGCCATCGAGCAGCGGCACGTGGCCATAGGCGAGGTGGGCATCGGCAAGGGTCAGCAGGGCCATCGGGCGATTGTGATCGCCCGCGCCGATCGCCCCGCGCTCAGGCCCTCAGCAGCAGCCGCGACGCCGCGCGCTGCCAGGCGTCGCCGCCGTAGGCCGCGGTCTCCTCGCGGCAGCTGTCGACGAGCTTGATCGTGTGCTCGTCCTCGGTGGCCAGCGCCAGCTCGATCAGCCGTTCCCAGGGCGCGAGCGGCGCCGGCGCGTCGGCCTCCAGCGCCGCGCTCGCGCAGCCGGCGGCGTAGGCGCGCCAGTACAGGCGCAGCACGGGCAGCGGCTCGTCGATGAAGGGCATCAGCACGCGCAGCGCATGCGCGCTCGTCACCAGGTGCAGCACGGTGAAGTCGCCGCTGCGCGCGTACAGCGAGGCGGCCAGCTCGGCCAGCTGGCGCAGCGTGCCCTCGCCCACGCGCAGCTGCGCCGCGGTGGGCGCGAAGGCCGGCAGCGCGGCGGCCGCCAGCATGCGCTCGAAGATCAGCCGCTGCCCGCCGCCGGGCACCGGCAGCCGCGGCAGCAGCCGCGCGGGGTCGGCCACGCGGCCGGCGGCACGGCTCTCGCCCAGATCGAGCCAGCGGCAGGCCCAGTAGGCCAGCGCGTCGGCCAGCTCGGCGCGGTGCGCCGCCTGCACGGCGTAGGCGGTGCGGATGAGCCCGTGGAAGGCCGCCGCGCCGCAGCCGCGCATCAGCCGCGGCAGCACCTGGCGCAGCACCTCGCCGGCGGCCTCGTGCTCCAGCCAGGGGCCGAAGAGCGCGCGGTAGGCCGGCCAGGCCTCGCGCTCGCCCAGGCGCGAGGCCCAGGCATCGCCCGCGGGCCAGGGCTGCGGCGGCGGCGCGGGTTCCAGGCGCTGCACGTAGCCGGCGGCGAAGGCATCGAGCCGCGTGCTGTCGGCGCCCAGGCGCGCCAGCGCCAGCAGCGCCATCGGCAGATGGTTCGACAGGCCGCCGCCGTACTCGGCGTCGTGCGCGGCGCCGGCGTCCAGCAGCGCGCGCAGGCCGGTCATGCCTGCAGGGCCTGTTCCAGCGCGTCGACGAAGCGGCGCGCCACGTCGAAGCCGCTCTGCGCCGTGATCTCGGCGAAGCAGGTCGGGCTGGTGACGTTGATCTCGGTCAGGCAGCTGCCGATGATGTCCAGCCCCACCAGCAGCAGCCCGCGCGCGGCCAGCACCGGGCCCAGCGCCTCGGCGATCTCGCGGTCGCGGGCCGAAAGCGGCTGCGCCACGCCCTTGCCGCCGGCGGCCAGGTTGCCGCGGATCTCGCTGCCCTGGGGAATGCGCGCGAGCGAAAACGGCACCGGCTCGCCGCCGATCACGAGCACGCGCTTGTCGCCCTGCGTGATCTCGGGCAGGTACTTCTGCACCATCAGCGTCTGCGCGCCGCCGCGGTTCAGCGTCTCGACGATCGAGCCCAGGTTCAGCCCGTCGGCGCCGACGCGGAAGATGCCCATGCCGCCCATGCCGTCGAGCGGCTTGAGGATCACGTCGCGGTGCTCGGCGTGGAAGCGCTTCACGTCGGCCTCGCTGCGCGTCACCAGCGTGGGCGCGATGAACTGCGGGAACTCGAGGATCGCGAGCTTCTCCGGGTGGTCGCGCAGCGCCGCCGGCTTGTTGAACACCTTCGCGCCCTCGCGCTCGGCCTGACCGAGCAGGTGAGTGGCATAGAAGTATTCGCTGTCGAAGGGCGGGTCCTTGCGCATCAGCACCGCGCCGGCCTCGCGCAGCGCCATCTCGCGCCGCGCGCCGGCGGGCTGCTCGCTGCGGAACCAGTCGTCGGCATCGCCGGTGAGCACGATGTCGCGCACCGCGGCCGTGACGGGCGCGCCACGCTGCCAGCGCAGGTCGGCCGGCTCGCAGGCGCTGATCGCGTGGCCGCGGCGCTGGGCTTCGCGCATCATCGCGAAGCTGCTGTCCTTGTAGGTCTTGAACGACTCCAGCGGGTCGGCGACGAAAAGCAGTCTCAAGCGGTTCTCCACCCCGGCGTGACGGGTGCGGAGTGTGACAGCCCGGCGCCGCTTGCGCCGCCCCCAAGGACAAAGGCCGCGCAGCGCCCCAGGCGGGGCGGCAGCGCGGCCTTGCGGCTCAGGCGGTCTGGTGGATCAGAAGCGGATGCCGATGCCGATCGTCAGCGCGCTGATGTTGCCGGTCTCGCCCAGAATCTTGCCGCGGGTGGAGTCCCAGGCCAGTTCGGCCGAGACCGCAGGCGTGAAGCGGTAGCCGACGGCGAGGCCCGCGTAGACCTGCGTGGAACTCTCGGACTCGCTGATCGAGACCGTGCCCAGGCGGCCGCTGCCGGTCATCTTCACGCTGCCCACGCCCAGGCGCGCGGAGCCGGTCCAGTTGGGCGCGAAGTCGGCGTAGACCGCCGCGCCGATGCCGTAGAGCTTGGCCTTGAACTCCTCGTCGACGCCAAGGACCGTAGCCGTGCTCTTGCCGAAGTCCTGCGCGACGCCTTCGACGGCGATGCCGTTGCCCAGGCGCCAGCCGGCGGCGAACTTGAACGAGTTGCCGGTGTTGTCGCACTTGCTCGTGCCGCCGCAGTCGTTGTTGAAGTGCGAAGGGCCGCCGCCGATCAGCAGGTAGGCGCCGGGGGTGTCGGCGGCGAAGGCGGAGCCGGTCAGGGCCAGCGCAGCAGCGGCCAGGAGCGTGCGGGTGAATGTCATGGAAGTCTCCCCAGTGAGGTTGCTTGGAGGCATGCGGAGCTTTGAATTGCATGCTGCATCGCGCCTGCGCGAAGCCGATTGAGCATAGCCAGCGGCCCAGCCGATTCCGGCCGCGCTGTGGCTATCGCGTCACACCCCTTCAGCGGGTTCAGCGCCGCCAGCGCTGCACCGCCAGCGCCAGCGCGCCGGCCACCACGCCCCAGAATGCCGCGCCCACGCCCCACAGGCTCAGGCCGCTGGCGGTGACGAGGAAGGTCACGAGCGCCGACTCGCGCTGCGCCTCGTCCTTCATCGCCGCCGCCAGGCCGCCGCCGATGGTGCCCAGCAGCGCGAAGCCCGCCACCGCCAGCACGAGCTCCTTCGGGAACGCGGCGATCAGCCCCACCACCGCACCGCCCATCAGCCCCACGGCGATGTAGATCACGCCGGCCGCGGCGCTGGCCTTCCAGCGCTCGGCCGGGTCCTCGTGCGCCTCGCGGCCCATGCAGATGGCCGCCGTGATGGCCGCCAGGTTGAGTGCATAGGCGCCGAAGGGCGCCAGCACCAGCGTCGCCAGGCCAGTGGTCGTGACCACCGGCGAGACCGGCACCTCGTAGCCGGCGGCGCGCTGCGCGGCCACGCCGGGCAGGTTCTGCGAGGCCATCGTGACGATGAAGAGCGGCAGCGCGATGCCCACCAGCGCCGAGGCGCTGAACGTGGGCATCGTGAACACCGGCGCCGCCCAGCGCCAGGCGATGCCGCCGAAGTGCAGCTGCCCCTGCGCCGCGGCGATGAGCACGCCGCAGCCCAGCACCGCCGGCACCGCATAGCGCGGCAGGAAGCGGCGGCCGAGCAGGTAGACCAGCAGCATCGGGAACACGAGTGCGAACTGGCGCTGCAGCGCACCGAAGGCGTCGAGCGCGAAGCGCGCCAGCACGCCGGCCAGCAGCGCCGCGGCAAGCGCCTGCGGGATGCGGTCCATCACGCGCGCGAACAGGCCGCTGGCGCCGGCCGCGGTGATCAGCAGCGCGCAGACGACGAAGGCGCCCACCGCATCGCTCATCGGCACGCCCGCACCGGCACCGGCCAGCAGCGCGGCGCCGGGGGTGCTCCAGGCCGTGAGCACCGGCTTGCGGTACCACAGGCTCAGCCCCAGGCTCGTGAGCCCCATGCCCAGGCCCAGCGCCCAGATCCACGAGGTGGCCTGCTCGGGCGTGGCGCCGAAGGCGGCGGCGGCCTGGAAGACGATGACCACCGAGCTGGTGAAACCCACCAGCACGGCGACGAAGCCGGCGACCAGCGCCGGCAGCGGGAACCCGGAAAGACGCATCGGCCGATGCTACGGGCGGCCGGTGCGCCGCACGATCAAGGCACCACGAAGACCGCGACCGAGCGTGCCGGCACGGTGAAGGCGCCGGCCGCGGCATCCACCGTGGCGCCGGTGGCCACGCGCCGGTCGGCCGCCGTGGCCGCGGCCTGCACCGGGTGCAGCGCCCAGGGCGCGCCCGCCAGCGCCGGCACCGTGAGCGTCTGCGGCGTGCTGCCGACGTTGACGAAGTAGGCCAGCCGCCTGAAGCCGGCGCCGGCGTAACCCGTGCCGTCGAGGCTGGCGGCCAGCACCGTGGCCACCTGGCCCGAGCCGAGGTTGTGGAACGCAAGCCGCGACTTGATCTCGTCGGCCGTCTTCAGCCGCAGCAGCGTGCTGCCGCTGCGGATCCTCAGCAGGTCGCGGAAGGCGTCGCGCATCCAGGCGATGTCGCCGGGCTGCGGCTTGATGCCGGCGTCGGCGAGGAAGGGCTTCATCAGCGGCCAGGTGCCGCCGTTGTCGGCCTGCGGCGGCAGGCCGGCGCCGAAGTTGTTGTCGGCGTAGGTCCAGTCCAGGCGGTTGAACCAGTCGCCGCTGTCGTAGCTGTTGCGGTCCAGGCTCTTGCTGCGCAGCGTGTCGACGCCGGCGTGGAAGTAGGCCGTGCCCTGGCTCAGCGCCACCATCGCCACGCCCAGCAGCTGCACGCGGACGCGGTCCTCGCGGCTGGTGGCCACCGGCAGCTTCATCGCGTTGACGTCGAACAGCGTCTGGTTGTCGTGGTTCTCGACGTAGTTGACGACCTCGGCCGGCTGCGTCGCGAAGCCCACGCCGCCCAGGTCCTTCAGCTGCACGCTCGCGTCCCAGTGCGTGGTGAGCGTGTAGTCGGCGATGCTGCCGGCCAGCGCGCCCTTGATCAGGTCGCCGTACCAGCGCAGGTCGTTCAGCGGCCGGGTGCCGGCCTGCGGGTTCGGGTCGTAGTAGAGGCCGTTGATGAAGCCCTGGTTGGCGACCAGCTGCGAGCCGCTGTCGCAGCAGCCGCCGCCGCGCACCGCGTCGCGCATCTTGTCGCCGAAGGCGCCGATGCCGGTGCCGGCCAGCCCGCCTTGCGTGGCCTGCGCGAAGCGCGCGCCGTTGGCCACCTCGCCGAAGTTCCAGCCTTCGCCGAACATCTGCACGTCGCGGCCGGCAGCGGCCTTCGCGGCAGACATCGCCTTCTCCATCACCGACCGTGGCAGGTGGCCCATGATGTCGAAGCGGAAGCTGGCTATCTTGTACTCGCGCGCCCACAGCGCCACCGAGTCGGCGACCAGCTTGCCCATCATCGCGTTCTCTGGCGCGGTGTTGTCGCAGCAGCTGCTGTTGGTGACGACACCGGCCGCATCGAGCCGGTGGTAATAGCCGGGCACGACGCGGTCGAGCACGCTCTTCGTGTTCTGGCCGCTGGCGGTGGTGTGGTTGTAGACCACGTCCATGCCCACGCGCAGCCCGGCGGCGTGCAGGCCCATCACCATCTGCCGGAACTCGAGGATGCGCCTGGCGCCGTCGGCCGGATCGCTGGCGTAGCTGCCTTCGGGCGCGTTGAAGTGCCAGGGGTCGTAGCCCCAGTTGAAGCAATCGCCGGATGCCGTCGCGGCCACGGCCGCCTGCTGCGTCTCGGCATCGGGCGCGCCGGCGGGCGCGGGCGTCGTGCAGGCGCTTTCGGGCACGCTGGCGATATCGAACACCGGCAGCAGGTGCACGTCGGTGACGCCGGCATCGGCCAGCGCCTTCAGGTGCTTCATGCCCTTGGACGCAGCCTCGGTGAATGCGAGGTACTTGCCGCGGTTGGCCGCGCTGACGCTGGTGTCGCCGACCGAGAAGTCGCGCGCGTGCAGCTCGTAGACGACCATGTCGGTCGGCGCCTGCACCCGGGCCGGGACCGTGCTCGCGTCCCAGCCCGCCGGCTTCAGGTTCGCCGCCGCGAGGTTGGCGATGTAGCTGCGCTGGCTGTCGGTCGTCAGGCTGAGCGAATACGGATCGGTGACCAGGTTGCGCACGAGGCCGACGCCGCGCACGAAGATCTCGACCGCATAACGGTAGTACTTGCCTGACAGATCGCCGCTGCGCTGCACGGTCCAGCTGCCGGTGGCGGCGTCGAAGACCGCTTCGTCGACGGTGGCGGCGGCGCCGGTGGGCGTGTCGTATGTGAAGAGGTAGACCTTCTGCGCCGTCGGCGCCCACAGGCGCCACTTCGTGCTGCCGCCGGCGATCATCACGCCCAGGTCCGTGAGGTCGGCCGCGGCGGCGTAGAGATCGTCCAGCGCGCCCGGGTTCTGCGCGGTGGTGGCGTTCTGAACCTTGCCGGCGCTGTTCTCCTGCACCAGCACGAGCTGGCTCCTGTGCAGCGTGCTCAGGCGCGCGAGGTCGGCGTCCTTCACCGCGAAGGTGGCGCCGGCGTCGATCCACTTGAAGCGCGTGGCCGCGGCCGCCGGCACGGTGCCGGCGAAGCGGTCCAGCGTGATGGAGCCATCGGCGCCGCTCACCGTGCCGTCCAGCGGCGCGGCGATCTGGCCAGTGGCCGAGTGGTAGAGCTTCACCGTGCCGCTGCCGTCCACACGCGGCCACTGCAGGAGCTGCTTCGTGAGCCAGAAGGCGCGCGCGTCCTTCGTGCTGGCCGAGCGCGTGTCGGGCGCGGCGGTGTAGACCGTCGCGTCGCCCTGCACGAGCCAGACCTCGCCGACCTGGCCGCTGATCGCGAGCGCCGCATAGTCGACGCGGATATCGGCGCTGCGGCCGTCCTTGTCGTCGATCTTCGGCGGCTGGCCGTGGATCAGGAAGCTGAGCGAGGTTCGCGAGGCATCGGCCTGCGGGTTCAGCACCGGGATCTCGAAGACCACCTCGGCCACGCCGGCCACGTAGCCGGGCATCGCCGAGAAGGCCACGGGCGCGGTCCACTGCTCGATGGTCGTGCCGGCGGGCAGGCGCGAGGCATCGAGCCCGCTGCCGTTCCACAGGTGCAGGCCCCAGGCGGCGTAGTCGCCGTCGAAGCGCTTGTAGTGCACGCGCAGCTTCGTGATGTCGGGCGTCGTCGCGCCCAGCGGGTTGGCGGTGTAGGTGGTGCCGTCGCCCTGCACGCGCCAGATCTCGTTCCTGCCGGCCTTCAGCGTGTAGCGCTGGTCGGCGCCGGCATGGTCCTTCTCGTCGCCCTTGTGGAAGATGTAGCCGACGCTGCCGCTCGCAGCCGCCAGCGGGATGTCGAAGACCTCGCCGAAGGCGTCGGTCGAGGCCGGCGTGCGGCCGGCGGTCCATTGCGTCTCGACCGCGGCGTCCCAGGTGTGCAGCGTCCAGCCGGTGTAGTCGCCGGCGGGGCGGCGGTAGTGGATCGTGAGCGTCGTGGCGGTGCCGCCGCCACCGCCGCCGCCGCTCGCGGCGGGCACGGCGTTGAGCACGGTCTGGAAGGCGGCGTCGCCCAGCGCCAGGCGCGGGTCCGGCGGCGGAGGCGGTGCCGGCGGGTCGCCGCCGCCGGATCCACCGCCGCCACCGCCTCCGCAGGCGGCCAGCAGCAGCAGCGCGAAGGCGGCCGCGGCCTGCGCAAATCGGGTCCGGAACGACATGAGGGCCTCCTCGGCACAGCGAAGGCGCGCATCGTAGTGAAGCAAAACTACATCGTCGAACCCGGGATTTCACCGGTTGCCGCGTTGATCCTCATGCTGAAACGACTTCAGGTTTGTAAGCAAACTACAGATCAAATCTGCAACTTGCCGGCAAACACCACCGGCCCGGTCGGCAGGCCGGTGGGCGATCCGCCCGGCGGCTCCACGCTCACCGCCAGCGCCGCGGTGCCGCCCTTCAGCACCGTCTCGGGCAGGCGCTCGCGCTTCAGCACGGTGGCGCCGTTGGCCGAGATCAGCCCGAGCGAACGAGGATTGCCCTGCGGCGGCACCGACCACAGCTCCAGCACGCGGTCGGCGTTCAGCGCCACCGGCGTGAGCGTGCGGGTGACGAGCGCGCGGCCGTCGCCGCTGAAGCTGGCGACGATGCCGCCGGCCAGCGCCGGATCACCGCCGGTGGACTGCAGCACCACCACCACCGGCGCCTGCGCCGGCTGAGGCTGGTTGACGAGCACGGCGAGGCCGACAACGGCCGCCAGCGCGGTGCCGGACAGGGCGCGCCAGACGCCCAGCCGCTGCCACCACGGCGCAGGCGCCTCGGCCGGCCACAGGCGCTTCTCGATCGCCGCCCACACGCGCCGCGGCGGTGGCTGCTCGGGCAAGGCACCGGTCAGCGGCAGCAGCCGGGCCTGCCACACGCGCACGGCGCGCTGCAGCGACGGGTGGGCCGGCAGCAGCGCTTCGAAGCGCGTGCGGGCGCGGCCACGCAAGGTGCCGGCGACGTATTGCGCGGCGAGCGCGTCGGCCAGGATCGGGCGTCCGTAGTCCATCTCAGCGCCCCCCCGCCGTTGCATCGTCGCGCAGCGCGGCGCGTTCGAGGCAGGTCTTCAGCGTCTGCAGCGCGCGCCGTACCCAGCTCTTCACCGTGCCCAGCGGCTCGCGCAATTGCTCGGCCACCTCGGCGTGGGAGAGGCCGTCGAAGAAGGCCAGCGCGACGCTCTGGCGCTGCGGCGGGCTCAGGTTCTGCATGCAGTGGCCGAGCTGGCGGCGGTCGCTGGCGCGGTCCAGCAGGTCCAGCGGGCCGGGCTCGTCGCTGGCCAGGCGCTCCTGCGGGTCGGGGCGCTCGTCGTCGTCCTCGGCGGCCGAGAGGCTCTCGGTGCGCGGCTGCGCCTGCGCGCGGCGCAGGCTGTCGATGGCGCGGTTGCGCGCGATGTGCGTGAGCCAGGTCAGCGGCTGGCTGCGCGCGGCGTCGAAGCCGGCCGCCGCCTTCCACACCGAGACGTAGATCTCCTGCAGCAGGTCCTCGGCCTGCGCGCGGTCGCGCTGGATGCGAAGCACCACGGCGAACAGGTGGCCGCTCGTGCGCTCGTACAACTGCGCGAAGGCCGCGCGGTCGCCCAGGCCGGTGCGCGCCAGCAGCTGCGAGAGTTCGCGGCTGCGCTCGGGCCAGTCGCGGGGATCGGTTGCGTTCATCTTGATGGGCCTCTACTCGAACAATGCGCGTCGATCCGCGTCAATCCGCGACAATCGGCTTATGGCGCTCGATCACCAGTTCATCCTCACCCTGGCCTGCCGCGACGCCAAGGGCATCGTGCACGCGGTCTCCGGCCTGCTGTACCAGGCGGGCTGCAACATCATCGACTCGCAGCAGTTCGGCGATCTCGAAGGCGAGGACGCCACCGGCCTGTTCTTCATGCGCGTGCACTTCCAGGCGCCGCCGCAGCTGGCCGAGACGGCCACGCTGGAGAGCCTGTTCGAGCACACGCGGCAGCGCTTCGAGATGCAGGTGCGCTTCCACGCGCTGGCCGCCCGGCCGCGCGTGCTGCTGATGGTCAGCCAGCACGGCCACTGCCTGAACGACCTGCTGTTCCGCTGGAAGAGCGGCTCGCTGCCGGTGGACATCCCGGCCATCGTCAGCAACCACCGCACGTTCGAGTCGCTGGCCGGCAGCTACGGCATCCCGTTCCACCACCTGCCGCTGGCCGGCGGCAGCAGCGCCGAGGTCAAGCGCGCGCAGGAGCGGCAGGTGGAGGCGCTGGTGGATTCGGAGCGCATCGACCTCGTCGTGCTCGCGCGCTACATGCAGATCCTGTCGTCGGAGTTCTGCCAGGCGCTGGCCGGCCGCGCGATCAACATCCACCACAGCTTCCTGCCCAGCTTCAAGGGTGCGCGGCCCTACTTCCAGGCCCACGCGCGCGGCGTGAAGCTGATCGGCGCCACGGCGCACTACGTCACCGCCGACCTCGACGAAGGGCCGATCATCGAGCAGGACGTGCAGCGCGTGGACCACACGCTGTCGGCCGAGGACTTCACCGCCGTGGGCCGCGACATCGAGTGCATGGTGCTGGCGCGCGCCGTGCGCTGGCACACCGAGCACCGGGTGCTGGTCAACGGCCACAAGTGCGTGGTGTTCCGCTAGGCGAGCACCGGGCGCGGGAGGGCTGCCATGAAGTTCACGCGTCAGCTGTCCACCTTGATGCTGGCCGCAGTGGCCGCGGTGCCCGCGCAGGCGATCACCGGCGGCACGGCCACCGCCGCTTTCGCCGCCGTGGGCACCGGCGTGCAGGTCACGCCGGACTGGGTGATCACGGCCGCCCATGCGGCCATCGCGCCCGGCGGCTTCTACGGCAACGGCTACGGGCTGCGCCAGGTGGCGGCGGTCTACACGTTGCCCGGCGCGGGCGCCTTCCCCGAGGACGACATCGCGCTGCTGCGCCTGCTGCCCGATGCCACCGGCGCCGGTTTCCTGCCGGTGCTGGGTGAAGCGCTGGCCGAAGGGCCGATCGCGCCGGCGCTGGCCGTGACGATCACCAGCGCGCTGAACCACAGCCCGCGCGGCTACGGCTTCACGAGCGTGAACGAGGCGGCCGCCAGCTACGACGATGACGGCAGCGGCCCGCTGCCGCCCGTGCGCGTGAATTGGCTCGTGAGCCTGGACGCCGCCGTGCAGGTGCAGGGCGGCGACAGCGGCGGCGGCCTGTTCGCGGGTCATGTTCTGGACAGCAGCGTGCTCGTGGGCATCAGCTCGGCGAGCATCACCGACGACGCCGGGCTGTCCATCGGCTCGGCCTTCGTGCAGCCGGCCGCGTACCGCGGCTGGATCGATGCGACGATGGCCGCCGACCTCGCCGACACGCAGCTCGTCGCCTGGTCCGCCGCTGCCGTACCCGAGCCGGCGCCGGCCGCGCTCTTCGCCGCCGGCGCCTTGCTGCTGGCACTGCGGCCCGCGCGCCGGGCCCGCCGCCGCGCATGAAGAGCCGCCGCGTGCCGCCCTCGCTGGCGGGAGGTTCGCCCGACGATGTCGAGGCGCAGTTCTACGAGGCGCTGCAGCAGGGCGACCTGGAACGGCTGATGGCGGTGTGGGCCGACGACGACGAGATCGTCTGCGTGCACCCAGGCGGCGGGCGCATCGTCGGCGCGGCGGCCATCCGCGCCAGCTTCGCGGCCATCTTCGCCAACGGCGTGGTGCCGGCGCGGCCCGAGCAGGTGCACCGGCTGCAGCAGCTGGGCTGCGCGCTGCACCACCTGGTCGAGCGCATCACGGTGCCGGCCGACGACGCCGGCGCCACGCAGGAGGCCTACGTGCTGGCGACCAACTTCTACGTGAAGACGGCGCAGGGCTGGCGCCTGGCCGCGCACCACGCGAGCCCGGGCCTGGCGCACGAGGTGCCGATGGAAGGCGGCGACGCGCCGTCCACGCTGCATTGAGCGAGCACGGCCGCTGGTACCGCGCGCCGCGCTGGCTGCCCGGCGGCAACCTGCAGACGATCTGGGCCGCCAAGCTCTCACGCCGCCACCTCCGCGGCCAGCCGCCACGCTTCGAGCGCGAACGCTGGAGCACGCCCGACGGCGACTTCATCGACGTCGACCTGCAGCCCGCCGCCGAGGCCGGCGCACGCCGGCTCGTGCTCTTCCACGGCCTGGAAGGCAGCAGCGAAAGCCAGTACGCGCAGGCCTTCGGCAGCGTCGCGCGCCAGCGCGGCTGGGCCTACGCGGTGCCGCATTTCCGCGGCTGCTCGGGCGAGTTGAACCTCGCGCCGCGCGCCTACCACTCGGGCGACTGGCAGGAGATCGGCTGGATCCTGGCCCGCCTGCGCGAGCGCAGCGGCCAGCCGCTGCTGGCGGTGGGCATCTCGCTGGGCGGCAACGCGCTCCTGCGCTGGGCCGAGGAGATGGGTGAGAGCGCCGCGGCCACCTGCGCCGCGGTGGCCGCGGTGTGCTCGCCGATCGACCTGGCCGCCGCCGGCCGCGCCATCGACCGGGGCTTCAACTGGCTGGTCTACTCGCGCATGTTCCTCTCGACGATGAAGCCGCGTGCGCTGGCCAAGTGGCAGCAGCACCCGGGCCTGTTCGACCGCGAACGCCTGCTGCGCGCCCGCACCCTCTACGAGTTCGACGACGTGTTCACCGCCCCGCTGCACGGCTTCCGCGACACGGCCGACTACTGGGCCCGTGCCTCGGCCAAGCCGCAGCTGGCGCGCATCCGCATCCCGGCGCTGGTGCTGAACGCGCGCAACGACCCCTTCGTGCCGGCCGCCTCGCTGCCGCATGCGCGCGAGGTCGGGCCCTTCGTCACGCTGTGGCAGCCGGCGCATGGCGGGCACGTCGGCTTCCCGGCCGGCGGCCCGCCCGGCCATGTGCTGAAGATGCCCACCGCGGTGGCCGACTGGCTCGCCGCCCACGCCTGAACGGTCAACATGGACCCCATCGTCGAAGCCGCGCTGCGCAAGTGGCCCAACGTGCCGCATTGCTACGGCTGGCTCGCGCTGGACGCGCGCGGGCAGTGGTTCATGCGCGACGATCGCATCCAGCGCGCCGGGCCCTTCCCGCAGGTGAAGGGCAGCCGCATCGACCACGAGAAGCTGCTCGCCTTCATCGGCCGCAACTACACGCACGATGCCGAAGGCGCCTGGTTCTTCCAGAACGGGCCGCAGCGCGTCTACGTGCAGCTGGAGGCCGCGCCCTGGGTCTGGCGCGTGCACGACGCGCCGGGCTGGCCGATCGAGAGCCACACCGGCGCACCCGCGCTGCTGCGCGAGACCTGGCTCGACGAGCAGGGCCGGCTCTTCGCCGCCACCGACATCGGCCTGGGCCTCGTGCACAGCCTGGACATGGGGCTGGCGGCGCAGGCGGTCGAAGCCGGCGCGTGGACGCCGCGCGAGATGCCTTTCGGCGAGATGCCGGCGCATTTCGGCTACCGGTTGGCGCCGGTGCCGCCGCAGGAGAAGGGATAGGCGGAGTTCCACGCCCACCGGTACGCAGCGGGCTTGCGTCCGGATGCAGGAAACGAAGAAGCCGCCCGCAGGCGGCTTCTTCAGGCGGGGCGCGCCGCGCTCAGTTCGGCGCGCTGGCCGCCGAGGCCGCGGCCTCCGGTGCCTTGGGCTCCGCGAAGCTGGCGCCGGCCTTGTTGGCCATGAAGACCACGGCACGCGCGATTTCCACGTCGCTGCTGTCGCCGCCGCCCTGCGGCGGCATGCCGTTCTTGCCCTTCAGCGCCGAGTTCAGCAGCGCCTCGTAGCCGGTCTTGATGCGCGGGCCCCAGGCATCGGCATCGCCGAACTTGGGCGAGTTCAGGGCGCCGGCCGCATGGCAGGCCGCGCAGACCTGGGTGTAGACCTGCTCGCCAGTACGGGCCGCGCCGCCGCCGGCCATGTCGCGCACTTCCACGCGGCCCACCGGCTGCAGGCGCTGCGCCACGGCCTCGGCGCCCATGCCCTCGCTGCCGGCACCGCTGCGGGCGCCGAAGTCGACGAAGTTCACGAGCAGGATGATGCCGATGATCGGCACCAGGAACGAGGCCACGACGGTGGCCACGAGTTGCTTGGGCGTCTTGATCGGCCCGGTGTGCGCCTCTTCGAATTCCTGTTGTTGTTCTTCCGGCGTCGGTTCGTGCTGCGGCTGGCTCATGAAGTCCTCGGGGTTCCGGTGCGGTCGTCGCGCCGCCCCTCGAACAACAGGCGCCGCGCAGGCAAAAAACCGCGGCATTATAGGGAGGCCGCCCGGCGCGGACCGGCCGGCCCGGTGCCGCGCCGAAGGGGCTATCCGGGCGCGGCGATAGAATCGCCGGCTACCGCGAGCGACCGTGGTGAAGTGGATATCATGCAGCCCTCCGAAGGCTACGTCGCAGGTTCGATTCCTGCCGGTCGCACCAGCTGCTCGCCCGCCCAGCCGGGCTTGAGCGCCGTGCCCACCTCAGAACCCAGGCACGCACCTCTTCAGCCTAGCCCGGGTCCACGTCCAGGTCGACCATCAGCTCGTTGGCCAGGCTCTCGAGCGATGCCCGCAGCGCGTTCTCGTCCAGGCCGGCGGGCAGGCGCAGCTGTGCGGAGGCCTTGAACATCGCCTCGCCCGAGAACGAGGCGCTGACGCGTGCGGTGTGGAAGTCGGAAATGCTCACCTGCTGCTCGGCCAGCACGCGCGAGATGTCGCGGACGATGCCCGGCCGGTCGTGCCCGATCAGTTCGAGCTTGAGCACGCGGGCGCTGTCGGCCGGGGCTGCCTGAACGGCGCTCTGCTCGACCACGATCCGCAGCCCCATCCCCTCCAGATGCTGCAGCGCGGCCCGCATCTCGGCGACGCGGGCGGAAGGAATCTCCACCAGCAGGATGCCGGCGAACTGCCCGGCCAGGCTGGCCATGCGGCTGTCGAGCCAGTTGCCGGCACCGGCGGCGATCGCGTTCGACAGCGCACTGACCAGGCCGGGCCTGTCGGGGCCGATGACGGTCATCACGAGTTGGGTGGTCATGATCTTCCTGCGTGGGGAGCCGGCAAGTGCATCAGGGTACCCGAGCGCCGTCAGAAAGGCAGCCGCAGCCAGTAGATCGAGCCCTGCCCCAATGCGCCGGACGACTGCCCGTACGCCACGTTGTTGGCGTCCAGAACCGAGGGCACCCATCGCGAACTGCCGATCACCGGGTCGGTGACGAAGAGGCGCCCTGTGCGCTGCGTTCCGCCAAACACGTCGAGCATGGCCACGCCGCGGAGCTGCTGGTGGACCGCCAGGAAACGCCTTGGCGCCAGCGCGGCGAAAGCCGTCAAGGGCCCGCAGCCGCAGCTGCCGCCCAGTGACAAGCTCTGGAACCGGGCCTCGTAGTTGCCCGACGAATCCAGCAGGTAGGAGATCGACGTGGGCGCATCGGCGGACATCTGGAAGGTCTGCAGGTCCGCCACGTCGCCGCCGCTGCTGTAGGCGTATCCATAGCCGGTCGCATTGAAATAGCCACCGCCGCCGCCCGCGACCGCACCGGGAGGATTCGCCACCGGATTCAACGAGCCGGTCGACAGGTCCAGCGTCGTCAGCGTGCCCAGCGCGGACTGCATGATCGATACACGATCCGGCGAGGAGAACAGCGCCGCGCCGGTGGCACCGCAAAAGCTGCCCTTCGGGCGCGGAATGCTGGAGACGGTGCGCCCCTGGTCGACGAGATCGGTTTCCGACCCCGCCGAAACGAGCACCTGCTGTGGATGCCCCGGCCTGGGCGCGATGGCCGAGATGGGGCACTCGGCGAGGGGCCAGAACCACCCGAGCGCCAGGGAGCCCAGGTCCACCTGCTGGACGCCGTTGTCGAGCTGGACGTAGGCGAAGCGGCCGTCGGACGAGAGCGTGATGGCCCGGGGCTCCGAGGGCAGCGAGACGAAGCCCAGGACTCGCCTGGCGACGCTGTCCAGCGCGACGACGGACGAGCCGCGTGGCCCGTAGCTGCCCGGCACGATGCCGTACAAGCGCCCTGCCGCAGCGTCGTACGCGAGGGCGCCGGCCGGCACGTCGACCCAGTCGAGCACCGTGGCCCCGGCGTCATGGTGCCCGGCATCGATCGACGCTGCGTTCACGGCCGCGAGCTGGTCCGGCGGCACGCTGACGACGAGCAGCCGGCGGGACTGGTAGTCGTGAATGTGGAGGACCATCTGCCCGCTGGTCGTGACGACCGAGCGGATCATCTCGATCTCGGACGTGGCCAGGCGCGGGATCGTGATGACATCCTGGAGATTCAGGCGCGATCGGCGGGCCACCCGAGCCCCGTCGAGGTTCCACGACGCGAGTTCGATCTCGACGGTTTGGATTGCCAGCCGCTCCGACGAGGGCACGGAGCGCACGCAGAAGAACTCGGGCCGCACCGGATCGGGCACAGCCACGTCATAGCCGGGCCACTCGCTGCGACAGTGGTTGAAATGGCGGACGTCATTCAGCCCGCTGGCGTTGGCCACCACGCCGAAGCCGAAATAGGCCTGCCCATCCTTCACGGACAGCGCCTCGCTCCAGGCCGGCACCTGGATCAACCCGGTGAGCGCGAGCCCCGAATCCCCCACGGCGTAGCGCTGCGCCTGCGTGTTCGTCGTGTAGTCCGAATACCCGAGCAGCGCGTCCGGACCGAGGAAGCGGATCACCACCGAACTCGTGTACGCCCATGAGTCCTGGACATAGCCGCTGCTGTTCAGGTCGTTCACGGCGGAGGCCAGTGGAACGCCATCGGTGAACATGGCAGTGCCGAAGCTTCTCGGGGCCAAGGTCCCCTGGACGATCTGCGTCACGGCGATCGTGGTGGGATGCCCAGGGCGCACGGCGATGTCGCCGGCGCACAGCTCCTGCTGCGGCTGGCCGATGGGGAACACCGTGTCGACCGATCGCGAAGCCACGTCGATCTGGGCGATCGACTTCTGCCCGCACAGGCCGACGAAGGCCTTCGTCCCATCGTCGGAGACCGCGACCACGTCGCCCGATGATGGCGTGGGAACGGTCCACCTGATCGCGAGCGTCACCGGGTCGAGACCCTGCAGCGCCGGCGCACCACCCGGCTGCAGATCACCGACAACCAGCAACTCGTCGGTGGCGGCGCTGTACGCCATGCCGTAGACCGCGCCGACGAGCGCCTGGTAGCGACTCACATAGGCCCCGGCGTACCGCGGCTGCGCGCGGGCGACGTTCACGACAAGGGCACCGGTCAGCGCGCTGCCGGTCAACGACGGGCGGTCGTCGGTCGGCCCCGGGGGTGGTGCCGGCGAAGGTGCCGGTGCGGGCGCGGGACCCGGGGCGGGAGCGGGCGCGGGGGCAGGAGCGGGGTTAGGCGCTGGGGCCGGCGCGGGCGGCGACCCTGAAGCTTGTGGCGCCGTGGCGCCGCCGCTCGATCCACCACCCCCGCAAGCAGCCAGCGCGACCGCCGCGGCCAGCATGAACGTCAGTCGTGCACCCCTCGTCGACGCCATGCACCCCCTCCCCAAGCAGTCCGAAGGCGTCGTACAGCACCTCGCGGCGGACCGCTTGCGGCGAGATGCTGCCACACGGGGTGCGAGCCTGACGGCTTGGACCGCAGGGATCACGGTCAGGGACTGACGCTCCGCTGGCCAAGGCGACTCACTTCGTGGTCAGCCCTTGGGTACTAGCTTATCGGCCGCGCGAGTGTCTGCGTGTCGGCCAAGGAGTTCTTGGAGAGTCGTTGCGGTCTGGGCTCGAATCGGACGCGCTGCGAATCGAGTCGACTTGCCGGGGAGTCGTTGTCTGTATTGATCAAGCTGCCCGGCATGGTGCAGATGCGACGCCCGAGCGAAAAGTGTCTTGAGACTGATAGCGGCCGTTCGACCTTCGGGCGGCTGGACCTGCAAACGACCCTAAAGTGACATCCGCTGCGCCTAGGCGACCGCCCCGAAGCGGCCGTTGGTGCGAGGGGCACCGGTGCGAGAGTGCGGCGGCGAATCCGCACGACTTCAGAATGGCCGTTCCTGAAGTCAGGCCCGAGGAGCGTGAAAGGCATTCCTGAGCACCCCACGGCGGCAAACCGGGCACCCTTGGCGGAGCCTGGTCGCGAATGAGGGTTAACACCCACCGAAGCTGCCCCAAGCGCTCACTCAAGCCTGCCCAGAGGGGGCTCCGGTACTCGAGTGCCCTCCATGGCTTTGGTTCACGCACAATCCCGCTAGAGACCGCGTCACCTCGAAGCACTGAACACAACTGCCCTATGAAGCTCAACGACGTTCTGCGCCGATCCCTTTCCGATCGCGAGCTCGCCCTCCAATCCGGCGTGCCGCCTGATCTAGATGCCGAGGAGAGCAAGCGCCTCGCAAACTGGTTCGGCTCCGCGCACCGCCGCAACGAACTGGAGATCGTGGCGGAGCTGGATCACGAACGACTGCTCGCATTGGCACTATGGTGCCACATCGATGCTCAGACCCTGAGCGATATGCCCCCCGAAATTCGTCGCCAGGACCTTGAATTAGCTAGCGGGAGATTTCAAGTAGACATACGTGCATTGCCGAGCCTGATCACTTCAACCACCTCACTGTTTGGTCGTGTCGTAGCATGAAGATTGTGGCCATAGAGGGAATTGACGGCAGCGGCAAGGATACTCAGGCGAGACTTTTGAAGTCCGGACTGGAGGAGATTGGCTTAAGGGTTCTGCTCAGATCATACCCTGTCTATACTTCGTTCTTTGGCCAGCAGATAGGCGAATTTCTCTCTGCAAAGATGCCGGCTGACACAGCTGCGACGGTTGATCCCAAATCAATGGCACTTTGGTACGCGCTTGATCGCTGGAAGGACATTTCCTCGCTGAGATCGACTTTGTGCGATGTCGATGTCTTAATATTGAACCGATATACGCTTTCGAGCATGGTTTACCAATCACTGCGGGCAAAAGCACCAGAGGGGCTGTGGGATTGGATCGACAACCTTGAGCATGAGGTGCTTGGGCTTCCTCGGCCCGACGTCTACCTTGTGATGGGAGTTGGGCTCCCAGCTTCACAGGTCAATATTCAGAAGAAGGGCGAGCGGGAATATATAGGCTCGCGGCTCGACATATATGAATCAGACGAGGGACTGCAAGCGGCAGCGTCGAAAAGGTACATGCAAATCGCATTGGCTAGGCAGGATTGCGAGTTCATAGACTGCGGCGATTCCCGCGGTCAACTGCTAGATCCGTGCGCCATTGCCGATTTCGTTCGGAATACCCTTGGTCGCAGGGGAATCATCTCCAATGCAATATGACCCTGTCACGAATACGTTCGACGCTTCGGAAGCGCCCGCCGATGGCACGCTGCCGCACGTTATGTGGCATGTCACTGATGTCTGCCCTTTGAACTGTGGCTATTGCTTCTCGCCGAAGACGGAGGCGAGTGTCGATTCGGTTCACGCGCTATTGATTGTCAACCGACTACAAGCGCTTGGGACCCAGAAGGTCGACATCGCGGGAGGTGAACCCGGAATACTTCTAGGCCTCCCATCGATTATCGAGTTGATTTCTGGCAGCGGCATGCATTGCACGGTAACGACAAGCGGTGTGGGTCGGCAGGAGAACATGGGTTACCTCGCCTCAAATGTATCGCGTCTTAGCCGATTGATAATCAGCATCGACGCTGTGACAAGTCATCATGACCAACTGCGAAACTTCCCCGGCGCATGGCGTGCAGCCACGAAGCTCGTTGATTCGGTTGACCCCAATCTTCGAAAGCGGCTTGTTCGCATAAACACTGTTATCACCGAGCCTCTTCTCGCATCGGACGGCCTCCCGCTACTTGCGGAAGCTATATCAGGATTTGGTATTCATGAGTGGTGCCTCATTGAACCTCACCCGGCAAATGCAAAACCCAGATTCGTGGAGCATGAAATTGCAGCCGCTGAGTTTCAAGCGGCGTGCGCGCTGGTTCGCAGTTCATTCCCACACATTAAACTACTGGTGAGAAGCCGAGAGTTGTACTCTTCTTACTGGGTTCTCCACCCCGACGGGGTGCTGCGTCAGCACTCTAATACTTCAATCGATCGCGAGGGAATTGCCCTGATGAAGCTGTCGACGGAAGACATCAGGAACCAGATTTCTCAGACCAAAATACGTTTACCGAGCAAAGGAGATCGGCTATGAGAATCCTTGTCAGGTCGCACACTGCTAGCTTGGAAGCCAGCCGCTTGTTGGAGGAGGTTGCCGCCACGATTGAGTCCCAAAGACTCGGGACGGTCGAGAAGACCGTCTCGCAGGTGCCAGGAACCAAGGGAATTACGGTCTCGGAGATAGTAATTCAACTTGCTCTTGGCGCTGCGGGCAATGCTGTATATGATTTGATCAAGGCGTTGATCGCTAGAGGAGTTCAGCGCCTTAGGTCGCGTGAGTTGGCCGAAGATTCTGTCAGCGTCTGGGTGGAACCAGAAGATTCGCAAAGTTCTCCGCCCAAGAGTGAATGAGCCGCGACATTCGTTCGGAGGACGCCCGGCGAGTTGTATTTCTTGGGGCAGGAATCTCCCGTTACCCCAATGGCGGTGACATTCTTGCCGAATTGCAGGCCGGGGCAGTCGACGTGCAGGAATGCTTCGAGGCCTTCGCGCGCTGCTCCGGAGACCAGTTGGATATCGGGAGCAGTCTGGTAGCGACAAATATATCGGCCCTCCAATTCGTGGCCGCGCTGGAAGTGGCTTTCGAACGCGTCTCAAGCCAGCGAGACCTACTCATTGTCTATTTTAGTGGGCATGCGACTCTTGAGGAGAACGAGTTGGTTCTCCAATTTGGTGACGCACCCAACAAGTCGGGCTTGCTATCGATTACCCGGTTCATGGATTTGCACCGAACGTATCGCTGGCCTGACGTCCTGCTCATTCTGGACTGCTGTTACGCTGGCGGCGCAAGGACATCACTTGGTTGGAGCGGCAAGAGTGGGCCGCATATACACTCAAATATCTCTTTGTTGGCCTCCTCTGGGCCTTTTCAGCGATCTGCCGACGGGACGCACCTCAGCCCATTTACAGGAGCGATCGTTAAGGCCTGCGGTGAGCTGCTCAATGAAAATAGGAAGATCTCTGTTCAGGGCTTAATCCTTCGGATCCAAACACACCTCGATGCCGGGCAGCGCGCCGAAGTGCTAATCCCGGATGGCAAAGCGGATGTCACGATCGTAGGAAAGGATCTGGATGGGCAATCCTTCGATAAGTTGGCCGCCGACCTGCTCAGACGCGTGCGGAACGGCTCTGAGTTCGACCGTGAGGCCATGTGGTTCTCACTTTCTGACGAGACGGAGTTATTGGCTCTTACCGTCTCGGAGCACTGTCTTAGCGAAGGGTTGAGCGAGTCGAGTTGGCTGGTCCGCCGCGCAATTGGCAGCACGCTCGGTGATATCAAATACCTTACGCACAAACGCGACGTGCATCTTCGAAGAATGCTTTCTTCGGGTGATTGGATGAATATTGTCGTTGCCCTCAATGCGTACAAGCGGCACACCAAGAATGCGGACGTATTCGTTGCGCACGCTACCGCATTCGACCAAGCAATGGACGTGAAATGGTTGGCAATGCTATACGGCTCGGACATGTCCCCCGCCTCGGCGTGGACGGTTGAGGGCTTCAAGATTGGTCGGTTTCTGGAGAGCGACTGGGGAGTCACGGAAGTCGTTGATCGACTATATGGAGCCCGTGCGGGGTCTTCGGAGGGGGTCGAACGCTTGCTCGATCTGTGCAGCCCGCGAGTTCGCTCGAGCTTCCGGTGGCTCCTCAACCTGAGAGATACCTCAAACGTCGAACTGAGATATGAGGGAGAAAAGATCCCCACCAAACTGCTTCATTGCGCCCGGTCCATACTGAATCAGGGGAGTAGGGGTTCCACCGGCGCCTCGGGCAGCAGAAAGTGGCTGCGGTCGAAGTTATATGGAAACTGGCGCGGTGCCGTCAATATCGATTTCAACCGGGTGCTGGGCGCGTTGTCCAAGCGGGAGAGACAGACCTTCATGGAACTGGTACCTGTCTTGCTTCCGACGGTCAATGCAAGGATGGCCGTCTTAGACGCCTTCACGTCAGAGATGTGTTCGGACCCAAGTCGCCTTAGTTGGGGCATCCTCGATCCACACCCTTGGGTCCGGAGGAGTTTCATTGCCTGCCTCCGCCGGCTTCCAGACAAGGACGCAAACAAACTCGCGGAATCGATCGCCTGGCCTGGCAACGCATTGACGGCCGATCGCACGCTCTTTCCAGGCACCCTCGATCTATTGTTTGAGGGCCAAAAGACACTACTTCGGCTTCGCGAGCAACAGAGCTTGAGGCTTGCCGCCAAGACGGCCTGGAGCAGATTGGGGCAGAGCGAGGCGATTGCGCTGACGAGGGCGTTGCGCAACGAGAACATCATCGTTGTCTGACAAGCCACTATGCTCCCGCCGGCTTAGTCAGCGTGCACCGCGATTGCACGAGTGCACTAACCGTAGTAGGACGCATCCGCGTCATATAGCGACGCGGTCGGAGCAGTACGCGAGCCGCATGTGCTGCCCCAGAGCTGCCAGTGACGAAGGGAAGTTCATGGCCGATGTCGTGAGTAGCCAGCCGCCCTCGGCTGACCGCTCACGCTGCAGGCAGTCACTCCACACACGCAGCCCCTATCCACACCCATCGAGCCCAGGAAGCCCGATCCAAACCAAGCCTCCGCTCGACGCACCGAGCGCGCCCGCACGTCAGTCAATGAACGGCGCGCCCCGTTCCCCCGCTACCCGCCCCCGTCCTCAGCCCCACCCCGCCCCCTGACCGCCTCCCCCACCCCTCCCCACCGCCGCACCAGCCCGTTGTCGATCTCCAGCAGGTCCAGCACGCGGCCCACGCTGTGGTCGACGATGTCCTGCACCGTCTGCGGGTTCGTGTAGAAGGCCGGCATCGGCGGCACGATCAGCGCGCCCAGCTCGGCGGCCGCCACCAGCAGCCGGCAATGCCCCAGGTGCAGCGGCGATTCGCGCGGCATCAGCACCAGGCGGCGGCGCTCCTTCAGCACCACGTCGGCGGCGCGCGTGAGCAGGTTGTCGGAGAGGGAATTGACGATCGCCGACAGTGTGCGCATCGAGCAGGGCGCGACCACCATGCCCGCGGTGCGGAACGAGCCGCTGGCGATGGCGGCGCCGATGTCGCGCTCGTCGTGCACCTGGTGCGCCAGCGCCGCCACCTCGGCCGGCTTGCGGCCGCTCTCCAGCGCCACGTTGAGCTTGCCGGCGGCCGACATCACCAGGTGCGTCTCCACGCCCGGCACCTCGCGCAGCACCTCCAGCAGCCGGATGCCGTAGATCGCACCGCTGGCGCCGGAGATGCCGACGATGATGCGGCGCGGCTCGGGCGTGCTCGGCGGCGTTGGGGCTGTGGCCATGTGGGCTCCGCGGTGGGCTCCGTGAGGGGTCGAGGCCAGCATATCAAGCCCGGCGTCCGGCACGTGTCCGAGATGTGGACACGCTGCGGCGGCCCGCGCGGCCCGCTGCATCGCGCTGCCGACAATGCCGGCCTGTCTGTCGAACTGGAACCGCGATGAAAGCCTACGAGATGGGCACGCAGGAGGGCTTGTCCTCCTTGCGCATGGCCGAACGAGCGGACCCCGTGGCCGGCCCCGGCCAGGTGCTGCTGCGCGTGCGCATGGTGGCGCTGAACCACCGCGACCTGCTGGCGCTTTCCGGCCGCTACGGCCCGCGCCGCCCGCCTACGCGCGTGCCGCTGTCCGACGGCGTGGGCGAGGTGCTGGCGCTGGGTGACGGCGTGCAGGGCTTCGCCCCCGGCCAGCGCGTGCTGTGCCCTCACTTCGCGGGTTGGCTCGACGGCGCCTGGAGCCCGGCCCAGCTGGGCAACGACCTGGGCATCAGCCAGGACGGCTGGCTGGCCGAGAAGATCGCCGTGCCCGCCGCCGCGCTGGTGGCGCTGCCCGATGGCGTGAGCGACGAGCAGGCCGTGGTGCTGCCCGCCGCCGGCACCACGGCCTGGCACGCGCTGGTGCGCCTGGGCCGGGTGAAGGCAGGCGACACCGTGCTCACTTTGGGCACCGGCGGCGCCTCGCTGCTGATGCTGCAGCTGGCGCGGCTGCATGGCGCGCGGGTGGCGATCACCTCCTCGAGCGAGGCCAAGCTCTCGCGCCTGCGGGAGCTGGGCGCGGCCATCACCGTCAACTACCGCACGCACCCGGCCTGGGGCGCCGAAGTGATGAAGGCCAGCGGCGGCGCGGGCGCCGACATCGTGCTGGAGACCGGCGGCCTGCAGAGCATGGACCAGTCGATCGACGCCGCCGCCGTGGGTGGCCGCATCGTGCTGATCGGCGGCCTGGCGGCACCCGAGGCCGGCATGCCGGCGGTGACGAACTCGATGGGCTGGGTGGTGAAGAACCTGCAGATCAGCGGCATCACCTCGGGCAGCCGCGCGATGCTGGCCGAACTCGTGCGCGCCGTGGCCGCCGCCGGCCAGGCCTTCGACCCCGTCATCCACCGGAGCTTCGCCTTCGACGAGGCCGCCGCCGCCTACGCCTGCCTGCAGGCGGGCGAGCACATCGGCAAGGTCGCCATCCGCATCGCCTGAGCAAGCACGAGGACACCATGAAGAAGGCCTACGCCGAGCTGCCCGACGGCACGCAGATCCACTACGTCACCGAAGGCAGCGGCGAGCCGCTGCTGCTGTTCCACCAGGCGCCCTTGTGCTGGGAGGAATGGTCGGGCGTGATCCCGCTGCTGAGCCCGCACTTCCGCGTCATCGCGCCGGACATGATCGGCCACGGCAATTCCGACGACCCGCCGCGCGAATGCGCGATGGCGGACTTCACCCGCACCACGCTGCAGTTCATGGACGCGGTAGGCGTGCAGCAGGCGGTGCTGGCCGGCAACCACTCGGGTGCGGCGCTGTCGATGTCGATCGCGGTGAACCATCCGCAGCGTGTGAAGCGCGTGGCGCTGTCGGTGGAGATGCTGGCCAGCCCGCAGATGATCGCGGCCTTCCTGGACAAGCTGAAAGGCAAGCCGCTGTCGCGCGAGCTGCCGATGACGGCCGACGGCAGCTTCCTCGCCGAGGCCTGGGAGCGGTATCGCGCGCTCACGCCCACCGGCTCGCTGGCGACGCGCTTCCGCGCCTTCGTCATCGGCCAGGCGGCGCGCCAGCGGCCCTACGACGCGCACCATGCCGTGCTGCACTGGATGGCCACCGACGACCACTTCGCGAAGCTGCGCGTGCCCACGCTGGTCTTCGGCGCCGAGAACGACCTGTTCTACAACGCCTCGATGCTGGACGCAGCGCCGCAGCGCCTGCCGGGCTGCCGCACGGTGGTGATCCGCGACGCCGGCGCCCTGAGCGCGCTGGAGCAGCCGCAAGCCCTGGGCGCGGCGATCCTGGCCTTCGCGCAAGGCGCCTGAACCGGGGGCCGGCATGGCCCGGGCGCGTGGAACAATCGGCGCGGGGGCGGGGGCCCGCAGCCGGAGTGCCGCTTGTCGATCCAGAGCCTGAAGCGCAGGCCGCGTCTTTGCGTGTTTTCGTACGGGCCGCTGAACCGGCTTGTCAACGCCGTGCTGCCGGAGTTCGCCGGCCGCGCCGACATCCACGTGCAGGGCGTCGTGTTCGACGACGCGCTGCGCATGGGCCGCGAGATCGAGGCCGCCCGCCAGCACGACGTGATCATCACCGCCGGCGCCAACGCCGCGCTGCTGCGCGCGGCGCTCTCGCTGCCGGTGGTCAGCATCAAGGTCACCGGCTACGACCTGCTGGTGGCGCTGAAGAAGGCGCGCCAGTATGCCGACCGCGTCGGCGTGGGCATCTACCACGAGAAGATCCCCGAGCTGGAGGACGTGAAGGAGCTGCTGCAGGTGGAGGTCTCGCAGCAGCCCTACGAGACCATCGACGACATCCACGACAGCTTCCGCCGGCTGCGCGAGCAGGGCTACTCGGTCATCGTGGGCTCCAGCCTGGTGGTGGAGCTGGCCGAGCAGAACGGCATGCACGGCATCCTCGTGTACAGCCAGGAATCGGTGCGGCAGGCGATCGAGGGCGCGGTGCAGATCGCCGAGCAGTCGGTGATGCAGGCGGCGCGCTACGACCGCCTCAACGCCGTGCTGCAGCACCTGCACGAGGCGGTGCTGGCGGTCGACGTGCAGCAGCGCATCACCGCCGCCAACCCGCTGATGGACCGCGTGCTGGGCGCGCCGCCCGAGGGGCTGCTCGGCCGCGACCTGCGCGACGTGGCGCCCTCGCTCTCGCTGGGCGACGTGCTGGCCGAGCGCGACGAGGCGCTGGACAGCGTCGTGCAACTCGGCGGCCGCACCTACGTGATGACGCGCGCCGCGCTGCGCGAAGGCGGGCGCATCGCCGGCGCGCTGCTGACGCTGTACGACGCGCAGTCCATCCAGCGCGCCGACAAGGTGGTGCGCTCGCAGCGGCGCAGCCGCGGGCTTTCGGCGCGCTACCACTTCGACCAGATCCAGGGCACGAGCCCCGCCATCCGCCAGGCGCGCGCGGTGGCACAGCGCTGCGCGCGCACGCTGTCCACCGTGCTGATCACCGGCGAGAGCGGCACCGGCAAGGAGCTGTTCGCGCAGGCCATCCACAACGCCAGCGCGCGCGGCGACGGCCCCTTCGTGGCGCTGAACTGCGCCAGCTTCCCCGAGGCGCTGCTGGAAAGCGAGCTCTTCGGCTACGAGGACGGCGCCTTCACCGGCGCGAGGAAGGGCGGCAAGCCGGGGCTGTTCGAATCGGCGCACACCGGCACGCTGTTCCTCGACGAGATCGGCGACATGCCCATCACGCTGCAGACGCGCCTCTTGCGCGTGCTGCAGGAGCGCGAGGTGGTGCGGCTGGGCGGGCAGTCGCCGCTGCCGGTGGACGTGCGCATCGTCGCGGCCACGCACTGCGAGCTGCCGGAGCGCATCCGCGATGGCCTGTTCCGCGCCGACCTGTACTACCGCCTGAACATCCTGCGCGTGGCGCTGCCGCCGCTGCGCCAGCGCACGCCCGACATCCCGGGCCTGGCGCTGCAGCTGCTGTTCAGCGCGCTGCGCCGCCAGGGCTGCAGCCTGCCGGCCGACCAGGCACTGGCGCCGCTGATGCCGGCGCTGCTGGCCTACCCCTGGCCCGGCAACGTGCGCGAGCTGGAGAACATCATGGAGCGCCTGGCCGCCTTCCTGGGTTCGTTCAGCACCGTGGCCAGCATCGACTACCAGCAGTTCCTGGCCGAGGCGCCCGAGCTGGCGAACCCGGCGATGGCCGCGCCGCCTCCGCCGGCGCCCCTGCCGGTGCCGGAAGCCGCGCCGCTGCCGGCCCAGCCGCTGCAGCCGCCGGGGCGCATCGATGCCTCGGCCATCGTCGGCGCGCTGAACCGCGCCGGCGGCAACCGCCAGCTCGCCGCGGCGATGCTGGGCGTGAGCCGCACCACGCTGTGGCGAAGGCTGCGCGAAGAGCAGCTCGACTGACAGAGCTTCCGGAGCGTCCGAATTGCGGACGTGCCGCCGCAGGCCCTGCGGCCGCCGGCGGGCCGCGGGTAGGCTTGCCGCCATCGACCGCACCCGCTTCCAGGAAGACACCCATGCGCTCCCGCATCGTCCAGGCCGCCGCGCTGCTGGCCATTCTCGCCTCGCAGATGCCTGCCCAGGCCCAGACCGCTGCCGACCCCCAGGTGGCGCGCGGCCAGCGCCTGTTCCTGCGCTGCGTGGCCTGCCACGACGTGGCCGAGTCCAAGCTCGCCAAGATCGGCCCCAACCTGAAGGGCGTGGTCGGCCGCCAGGTCGCCACGCTGGCCGGCTTCAACTACTCGCCGGCGCTGAAGAAGCACGCCTTCAAGTGGGACGAGGCCAAGCTCTCGGAGTGGCTCATGCGGCCCGGCGCCGTCGCGCCCGGCACCAGCATGGCCTTCGAAGGCCTGCCCGCCGAGGCCGACCGCAAGGCGCTGATCGCCTACCTCGCCGCGCAGCGCTGAGCATGGCCTCGCCGCCGCGGGTGGGCCCGCCGGGTGCGGGCACCGTGGTCACGTGCGACGCGTGGCCCTGCATCAGCGCCTACCGCGACTACCTGGGCCTGCAGCTCATCGCCGACGCGCCGCTGCCCGAATCGCTCGCCGCCGCCTGGGGCAAGCCGGCGCTCGCCGGCCGGCGCCTCGTGGTGATGGGCGCCGACGCGGCCGACCCCTCGACGCACTGGCTGCGCCTGCTCGAAGTGCCCGGCGCCACGGCGCCGGCGCCGATGCGCCAGCGCGGCTGGCTCGCGCTGGAGGTGCTGGTGCGCGACGTGCTCGCGCTGGGCCGGCGCCTGGAAGGCAGCCCCTTCCGCATCCTGGGTGCGCCGCGGCCGCTGTCGGTCAGCGACGACATCTGGGCGATGCAGGTCGCCGGGCCCGCCGGCGAGACGCTCTACCTCACCGAGGTGCGCGCGCCGGTGCCGCCCTTCGAGCTGCCGATGAACGCGCGCTTCACCGCCGAGCGCCTGTTCATCCCCGTGCTCAGCGCGCCCGACCGCGAGGCGGCGCTGGCCTGGTACGCCGCGCGTGCCGGCGCTGCTACCGGCTCGGGGCTGCGCTTCGAAAGCCGCGTCTCCGCCCTCAGCCGCGCGCTGGGCCTGGACCCGGAACACCGCCGCGCGGTGGCGACGCTGGCGCTGGCCGGGCGCTCGGTGATCGAGATCGACGAGGTGCCCGAGCACCCCCTGCCGGTGCCGGTGGCCGAGGGCCTGCCCGCGGGCCTGGCGATCGTGAGCCTGCACACGGCCGAGCAGCCGGCAGGCCCAACGCTGGAGGCCGGCCCCGCCGGCGAATGGATCGAATGGCTGCCGCCCGTGGCGGCGGCCTGAGCTGGAGCACCCGAGAACATGAAGCTGCGCCATCTCCTGGCCACGCCGCTGGCGGCCGCGCTGGCCACCGTCCTCACGCTGGCGGCCACCGCAGCACTGGCCGCCGAGGCGCCCGCGGCCGCCGCCTCTGCGCCCTTCACCACGCGCACGCTGGCGCGCGCCGACGTGATCGCGCGCCATGCCGACGCGGCCTCGAAGTTCGTCGATCTCGACGGCGTGAAGGTCCACTACAAGGACGAAGGCCCGCGCCAGGCCCCGGCCATCCTGCTCGTGCACGGCACCTTCGGCGACCTGGCCGACTGGGACGGCTGGGTCAAGGTGCTGTCGCCCAGCTACCGCGTCGTGCGCCTGGACCTGCCGGCCTTCGGCCTGACCGGGCCGATCGCCAGCGGCGTGTACTCGGTCGAGCGCAAGCACCTCGTCATCGACGCGCTGATGGACCACCTGGGCATCGAGCGCTTCGGCATCGCCGGCGTCAGCTACGGCGGGCTGGTCGCGTTCCGCTATGCGGCCACGCGCACCGAGCGCATCACGGCGCTGGTGCTGGCGAACTCCGCGGGCATCCAGTACGGGCAGAGACCGGCCGCCGCATCGGCCGCCGGCTCGGCGCCGCCGGCGCCGGTCTACAACATCACCACCGATCCCGTCGTGCGCGCCAGCGACGCCGAGAGCTTCCTGCGCTTCCTGCTGAACAACTCGCCGGTCATCACGCCGGCGCTCATCCAGCGCAAGCTGGACTTCACGAACACCGCGGGCCGGCTGGAGGAGTCCATCGCCGCCGGCCGCCAGTACGAGCGCGGCACGCCCGAGCGCGTGCTGGCGCATGTGCGCGCGCCTTCGCTGGTGCTGTGGGGCGGCGCGGGCCAGGCGCTGTCCACGCAGACGGCCGACGCCTTTCTCAGCGCGCTGAAGAACGCGAAAGTGCGCGAGAAGATCCTCTACCCCGAGGGCGGGCACATCATCAACCTGCAGCGCCCGGAAGAAACGGCGCGCGACGCGAAGGCCTTCCTGGACCGCAACGTCCCGCGCTGAAGCGCCTCAGCGCCGGGCCAGCTCGGCCAGCGCGCGCTCCAGCGTGATCACCTCGGCGTACTTGGCCTGCAGGTCGAACAGGTTCGATTCATGCGGCCGCGGATCGCGGTCGCCGCAGGCCTCGCGCACGACGAAGGGGGCGAAGCCGTGCTGCAGCGCGTCCAGCGCGGTGGCGCGCACGCAGCCCGAGGTGGAAAAGCCGGTGACCAGCACCGTGTCCACGCGGATGGCGTTCAGCGTGCTGGCCAGCGAGCTGCCGAAGAAGGCCGAGGCGTACTGCTTGGTCACCACCGTCTCGCCCGGCAGCGGCTCCACGCCCTCGACGAAGGCCGCCAGCGGCGAGCCCGGCAGGAAGCTCCGCAATGCGGGCACCTTGCGGAAGAACAGGCCGCCGTTGCGGCCGGCGGCATCGAAGGCGACGTTGGTGAAGATCACCGGCACGCCGGCGGCGCGCGCCGCCGCCACGAGTGTCCGGTTCGCGGGCACCGCATCGACGAAGCCCTGGGCGAAAAGGCCGCTGCCGGGCTGCGTGTAGGCCTGCACCACGTCCACGACGATCAGCGCCGGGCGCGGCCCGAAAGGCAGCGTGGCGCCGAAGCCGGCGCCCCGGTAGTCGGCGTTCAGGTCGGGCTGGGCTGGGGCGTTCACGGGCTGGGTCACGGGTGGGTGGGCCAAGGATGGGCGGATGGACGGAGGATGCCACTGTGGCCCCAGGCCTCGCCCCCGCTCAAGGCGCGCCGGGGCGCCATCCGCATCCCGGACAGGCCGGCCCGCGGGCGGGCGCCGCCGCGGCGCGCGACCCATCATCGGCGCCTGGTTCCCCGGGTTCGCCCGGCCCGCATTCGAAGGAAGCACCATGTCCAGCGCAAGCACCGTCAGCTACCGGCTCGGCGTCGACGTCGGCGGCACGTTCACCGACCTGCTGCTGATCAACGAGTCCACCGGCGAGACCTACTCGGCCAAGGTGCCGTCCACGCCCGCCGATTCGTCCCAGGGCGTGCTCAATGGCATCAACAAGCTCTGCGAGCAGAACGGCATCGACCCCACGCGCATCACCCACGTGATGCACGGCACCACGGTGGCCACCAACACCGTGCTCGAAGGCAAGGGCGCGCGGGTGGGCCTGGTCACCACCAAGGGCTACCGGCAGGTGCTGCAGATCGCACGCTCCTACGTGCCCGGCGGCCTGGGCGGCTGGGTGATCTACAACAAGAAGCCGCTGATGGCGCCGCTGGAACTCACCATCGAGGCCGACGAGCGTGTCGACGCCCGCGGCGTGGTGCTGAAGGCGCTGGACGAGGCCGCGCTGCGCGAGCAGCTCGCCACGCTGCGCGGCCAGGGCATCGAGGCGATGACGGTCTCGCTGATCCACGCCTACGCCAACGGCGCGCACGAGCGCCGCGTGCGCGAGATCTGCGAGGAGGTGCTGCCCGGGCTGCCGGTGTCGATCTCCAGCGAGGTCATCCCCGAGATGTACGAGTACGAGCGCACCGAGACCACGGTGGTGAACTCCTACGTGCGCCCCATCGTCGGCCGCTACATCAAGAACCTGCACGCCGAGGTCGACCGCAAGATGCCCGGCGTGAAGCTGCACGTGCTGCGCAGCGACGGCGGCCTGGCCGCGGTGGAGGCGGCGCAGAACAACCCGGTGGCGCTGCTGATGAGCGGCCCGGCCGGCGGCGTGACCGGCGCGCAGTGGATCGCGCGCCAGAGCGGCTTCGGCAACCTGCTGACCTTCGACATGGGTGGCACGTCCACCGACGTGGCGCTGATCGAGAAGGGCGTGGCGCAGACGCGGCGCGAGACGCGCGTGTCCGACGTGACGGTGCGCGCGCCCTCGATCGACGTGCGCACCGTGGGCGCCGGCGGCGGCTCCATCGCCTACGTGCCTGATCTCACCAAGGCTCTGCGCGTGGGCCCGCAGAGCGCGGGTGCCGTGCCCGGCCCGGCCGCCTACTGCAAGGGCGGCGAGAAGCCCACGGTGACCGACGCCAATGTGGTGCTGGGCTACCTGCCGGCCAACTCCAAGCTCGGCGGCGACATGAAGATCGACCGCGCGCTGGCCGAGAAGGCCGTCAAGAGCGTGGCCGATGCCCTGGGCAAGACGGTGCAGGAAGCCGCCGAGGGCATCGTCAACATCGTCAACGAGAACATGTTCGGCGCGCTGCGACTGGTGTCGATCGAGCAGGGCCACGACCCGCGCGACTTCGCGCTCGTGGGCTTCGGCGGCGCCGGCCCGCTGCACGCCAACGCGCTCGGGCGGCTCACCGGCTCGTGGCCGGTGATCATCCCGCCCGGCCCCGGCGTGCTGTGCGCCTACGGCGACGCGACGACGCGCCTGCGCGACGAAGCCAGCCGCACCTTCGTGCGCCGCCTGCACGAGACCAGCGACGCCGAGGTGCTGGGCCTGCTGGACGAACTGACCGCGGTGGCCAAGCGCAGCCTCATCGCCGAGGGCGTGGCCGATGCCGAGCAGACCGTGATCTACCAGGTCGACGTGCGCTACCACGGCCAGGGCATGCGCCTCTCGGTGGACCTGACGCACGAGCAGTTCACCCGCGGCGGCCTGGCCGCGGTGGCCAGGCGCTTCGACGAGATGCACACGCAGCTCTACACCTTCGCGCTGGAGGCCGAGCAGGAACTGGTGAGCCTGCGCGCCATCGTGCAGGGCCCGGAGACGGTGGTGAAGGCCGAGGCCCTGGCCAAGGCCGGGCCCGACGCGCGCGAGGCCGTGATCGACGAGACCTCGATCTACTTCGAGGGCGCCGACCACCGCGCCAGCGTCTACGACCGCACCAAGCTGAAAGCCGGCCACCGCGTGCCCGGCCCGGCCATCGTCTGCCAGATGGACACCACGACGCTGGTGCTGCCCGGCCACACGGGCGAGGTGGATGCGGTCGGGAACATCCTGATCCGCCCGAACGCCTGATCACGGCGCCTGAACGACCGCAGCGAGGAACACCCCATGCCCGCCCAGATCATCCAGACCAACACCGCGCCCTTCAAGCCGGTGGCGCTGAACTCGATCACGCTCGACATCATCGAGAACGCCCTGCGCAACGCGCGTGCCGAGATGGACGCCGTGCTCTTCCGCACCGCGATGTCGCCCGGCATCCGCGAGCAGCACGACGCCTTCCCGATGATCGCGAACCACGAAGGCAAGATGGTGGTCGGCCAGTTCGGCTCCTTCATCTACGGCTTCATCGCCGGCTACGAAGGCACGATCGAGGAAGGCGACGTCTTCCTCACCAACGACCCCTACGCCGTCAACGGCGCCGTCAGCCACCTCAACGACTGGCTGACGATGATGCCCATCTTCCACGACGGGCGCATCGTGAGCTGGGCCGCGATGTTCGGCCACATGACCGACAACGGCGGCAAGGTGCCCGGCAGCCTGCCCACCGACGCGGCGCAGATCTTCGAGGAAGGCCTGCAGATCCCGCCGGTGAAGATCTTCAAGGGCGGCAAGCTCAACACCGAGATCCAGAGCATCCTGCTGCGCAACGTGCGCATGCCGCACTGGAACCGCGCCGACTTCGACGCCATCATCGCCGCGCTGCGCCTGGCCGAGCGCCGGGTGCACGAGATGATCGGCCGCTTCGGCGTCGACGAGTACATCGCCGCGATGCAGGAGATGCTGGCGCGCAACCACAGCGCGATGAGCACGATCATCAAGATGGTGATCCCCGAGAAGGCGCAGAGCTTCGAGGACTACATCGACGACGACGGCGTGGGCATGGGCCCGTACAAGATCGCCTGCCGCATGTGGCGCGAGGGTGACAAGGCCATCTTCGACTTCGCGGGGACGGACCCGCAGTCCATCAGCTCGGTGAACTTCCTCCTCAACGAGGAGATGTTCAAGATGTTCCTGGGCGCCTTCTTCATCAACCTCTTCGACCCGCAGATCCTCTTCAACGACGGCTTCTACGACCTCGTGGACGTGCGCATCCCCGAGGCCACGATCCTCAAGCCGCTGCGCCCCGCCGCGCTGTCGTGCCGCACCCACCTCTTGGGCCGCATCTTCGACATCATGGGCGGCGTGCTCGGCCAGGGGGCCCCCGAGGCGCTGAACGCCGCGGGCTTCTCCGACAGCCCACACCTGATGTACTCGGGCTACGACAAGAACGGCGAGTGGTACCAGCTGTTCCAGATCGGCTTCGGCGGCATCCCCGGCCGCCCGGTGGGCGACGGCCCCGACGGCCACTCGCTGTGGCCGGCCTTCACCAACGTGCCCAACGAGTTCCTCGAGGCCTACTTCCCGATGCGCATCGTGGAGTACAGCTCGATCCCCGATTCGGGCGGCGCCGGCAAGCACCGCGGCGGCAACGGCGTGTGCACGGCCTACGAGTTCCTGGCCGACGGGCAGATCTCGATCCACGACGACCGCTGGCTCACCTACCCCTGGGGCGTCAACGGCGGCACGCCGGGCGCACGCAGCACCAAGCTGCTCAAGCGCAAGGACGGCACGCAGGAATGGCTGCCTTCGAAGTGCGACCGCGTGAAGGTGAGCGACGGCGACATCCTCTACTTCAACACCTGGGGCGGCGGCGGCTGGGGCGACCCGCTGCAGCGCGACGCCAAGCTCGTGGCCACCGACGTGAAGCGCGGCCTGGTGACGCGCGAAGGCGCGCGCCGCTACGGCGTGGTCGTGAAGGACGACGGCAGCGTCGACGAGAAGGCCACGCTGGCACTGCGCCAGCGCATCGCGGCCGAGCGGCCCGAGCTGCAGCTCTTCGAACGCGGCGGCACGATCGAGGAACTGCGCGCCCGCTGCAAGGCCGAGACGCACCTGGAGCCGCCCAAGGCGCCCGTGTTCGCCAAGCGCTACCAGCGCAAGGCCGTGGCCTGAGGCGGAAGGCGGGCAGGACGACGTGATGGCTGGCGGCGGCATCTTCGGCGGCCTGCGCGGCGTGGGCGACATGCTCACGCGCAACGCGCAGGTGCACGGCAACAAGCTCGGGCTGGTGTTCGAGGACACGCGCCTGACGTGGGCGCAGGTCAACGAGCGCTGCTGCCGCATCGCCAACGCCTTGCGTGCGCAGGGCGTGAAGCGCGGCGACCGCGTGGGGATCTACGCGCGCAACAGCCACCAGTGGGTCGAGGCCTCGTTCGCGCTGTCCAAGCTCGGCGCCGTGGTCGTGACGGTGAACAACCGCCTCGCGCCTTCGGAAGTCGCCTACATCCTGAACAACGCTGGCGCGACAGGGCTGATCGTCGCCAAGCCCGAACTGCCCGCGGCGCGGCGCGCGCTGGCCGAGGCGCCGGGCTGCACCTTGCTCGTGGGCATCGAGTGCGGCGAGCCCGGCGTGCTGGACTACGAGACGCTGCTGGCCGGTGCCGATGCCGCCGAGCCGGTGCTCGACCCACCGCTGCGCCACGACGAACCCTCGATGCTGCTGTACACCAGCGGCACCACCGGCTTCCCGAAAGGCGCCACCTACACGCACGGCAGCACGCTCGTGGGCATGTTCGTGCACGTGCACGCCATCGGCAGCCGCAGCACGCACCGCGTGATGCTGCCTTCGCCGCTGTACTCCGCGGCAGGCACCGCCGGGATCTACTGCGCGCTCTACGTCGGCAGCACCAGCGTCATCGTCAACTTCGACGCCGAGAAGGTGCTGGGCGTGCTGGAGCGCGAGCGCATCACCTTCACGAACCTGGTGCCGACGACGATCCAGCGCCTGCTGGCTCGCGAGGACTTCGGCGACTTCGATCTCAGCGCGCTCGACACCATCCTCTACGGCGGCTCGCCCATTCCCGTGCCCGTGCTGCAGGAGGCGAAGCGCCGCTTGCCGAAGGTGCGATTCCGCCAGACCTTCGCCTCCACCGAGACCGGCACCGCCGGCACCGTGCTGGAGCCGGCCGACCACGAGCTGGCCTTGTCCGACCCAGCCTTCGCGCACCGGCTGCTCTCCTGCGGCAAGCCGCAGGTGGCCGTGGAAGTGGCGGTGTTCGACGGCGACGGCCAGCCGGTGCCGCCCGGCACCGTGGGCGAGATCGGCGTGCGCACCGAGGCCAACATCGCCGGCTTCTGGAACAACCCTGAAGCCACGGCCGAGAACATCCGAGACGGCTGGGTCTTCACCGGCGACATGGCGCGCATCGACGAGGACGGATACGTCTACCTCGTCGACCGCAAGAAGGACCTCATCGTCACCGGCGCCTTCAACGTCTACCCCTCGGAGGTGGAACGCGTGGTGCAGCAGCACCCGGCCGTCTACGAGGTGGCGGTGATCGGCGTGCCCTCGGCCGAATGGGGCGAGGCGGTGAAGGCGGTGGTTGTCACCAAGCCCGGCGCCACGCTCGCGGCCGATGAACTCATCCGCTGGTGCGATGGCCGCATCGCCGGCTACAAGAAGCCGAAGTCGGTGGACTTCGTCGGCGCGCTGCCGCGCAACGCCACCGGCAAGGTGCTGCACCGCCAGCTGCGCGAACCCTACTGGGCCGACCAGGCCCGAAAGATCTGAACCCGCGGGCCGGCCCTCTGCCGCCCCGTCAAACCCCGGAGAAGTCCATGACCTTCATGAACCTGTTCATCCCGCACGAGCGCACCGAGGAAGAGAAGCAGTGGCTCGCCGAGGAGCTGGCCGAGCAGACCCAGCGCCACGCCGCGATCGTCAAGGCGATGGAAGACATCACGCCGCAGCGCGAGGTCTGGTACGGCGAGTTCCTGCAGCGCATCCAGGAGCGCGGCTTCAACGTCAACGGCGACCAGAAGCAGAAGATTCCGCTCGCCGACATCCCCGTGAAGCCCGACCGGCCGCACAAGGTCGTGTACTGATCAGCGCCCGCCCCGATCAAACCAGAGAGCAAACGACATGGCACGCCCGCACATCGAACCGTTCTGCGACCGCGACGTCCCCTTCAAGAAGATGAACAAGAAGGGCTTCGGCACCGGCATGCACTTCAAGATGCTGAGCATGGACACCGACAACGGTGCCTGCTCGATGACCGTGCAGTTCGACGCCGGCTACAAGCAGAAGCCCGGCTTCAGCTGGAGCGAACTCGAGATCCTCGTGATGGAAGGCGAGCTGCAGCTCGGTGACAAGAAGGTCGGCAAGGGCTACTACGCCTTCTTCCCGGCCGGCTACGCGCAGCCGGCCATCAGCACCGAGAAGGGCGCGCAATGCCTGTTCATGTACAACACCGGCGAGCCCAGCCTGGTGGAGTCGGACACGCACCACCCGCTCGCGCGCACCGACCGCTTCCACCACACCAACGCCTACAACGACATTCCCTGGGCCTTGGGGAACATCGCGAATCCGGCGACGGCCTGCGGCTGCATGATCAAGCTGCTGAACTACAACGACCGCACGCACGCGTTGACCTTCCTGTACTGCATGACGGCCAACTTCACGCAGGACAACATCTCCTACCACGACTGCGCCGAAGAGAGCTACCACATCTGGGGCTCGAGCTGGATCATGCAGTTCGGCGAAGTGCCCACCGGCGGCTACTTCTGGCGCCCGCCGTACATCAACCACGGCGCCTTCGCGAGCGAGCTGGGCTGCATTGCGCTGGGCCGCGTGGACAGCAAGCTCTTCAACCACTTCCACTACAACCCGTGGAGCACGCTGGAAGAGAACCAGCTGCGCGCCGCGGCGCGCGTGCAGCAGCGCGACCCGCATCTGTACAAGTGGATGGTGAGCAACGCGCACAACCACCCGCACGGGCCCGAGGACTTCGAGCTGACGATGCCGCGCGTGGGCGGCTCGCTGGTCTCGCGCGAGCCCAACAAGAACGAGGCCTTCACGCACAGCCACGGTGGCGGTCACCACCACCACGGCGACGGCCACGCGCACGACCACGAGCACTGACAAGACCGCGCAGACCCGGGACGACGACGAGAACACACGATGGAAATCCAAACCCTGCATGTGCTGCGCTGGCTGCACATCGTCTGCATGGTGTACTGGCTGGGCGGCGAGTGGGGCGTGTTCAACACCGCCACCTACGTCTGCGACCGCAAGCTCTCGATGGAAGAGCGCCGCCGGCACATGTCGACGGCCTACAACATCGACATCCTGGCGCGCAGCGGCATCATCCTGCTGCTGCCGCTGGGCCTGCACATGGGCAACATCTGGGGCGTGCAGCCGCTGGGTGGCGCCTGGCTCACCGGCATGTGGATCGTCGCCTTCGCGTGGTGGGGCCTGTGCCTGGCGGCCTACTTCACGCACAAGACCGACACCGGCATCCAGCTCACGAAGTGGGACGAGAAGATCCGCTTCGTCGTCATCCCGGCGCTCTTCATCAGCTCGATCAGCTCGATGCTGGGCCACGGCCCCTTCGCCGGCGGCGAGGGCCAGCTGTGGTACTCGGCCAAGATCTTCCTGTACGGCGGCGCACTGTGCATCGGCCTGTACCTGCGCTTCGTGATGCGCGCCTGGCAGGAGCTGTTCCGCATCCTCGCCCAGGGCCCCAACGCCCAGGCCGAGGCGCAGCTCGAACGCGAGCTGCGGCAGAGCAAGCGCGTGGCGTACTTCTACTGGGTCGTGATCCTGTCGATCGCCTTCCTGGGCGCCACCAAACCCTTCTGATCGGCCCGCGATGAAACACCGAACCACGCGCGGCGCCATCCGCTACACCAGCAACAAGCCCGAGCGCCTGGGCCAGGAGCGCGGCCGCGAGTACTTCACGATCACGCGCCAGTCCGACGGCGCGCGCATCGTGCACGCGCACTGCGAGATCGACGACGAGCCCAACGTGATCCGCGACGTGGTGCTGGCGCTCGACGGCGCCTGGCAGCCCACCGACTGCAGCGTGCGCCTCACCGTGGGCGACCGCTACGAAGGCACCGGCTTCATGCGCTTCGCGGCCAACCACGCCGAGTGCGAGACCTTCAACCGCCGCGACGGCCGCATCAGCCAGCGGATCGAGACGCCGGGTCGCGTGGGCTGGCTGGGTTCGCACCCCATCATCGGCGACGCGCTGGGCCTGGTGCTCTACCCGCTGGCCGACGGCCCGGGGAGGAAGTTCTTCCCGAACCTGATGCTGACCTCGCCCGACCACCGCGGCGCCACCGGGCCGATGCTGTTCCAGCTCGGCTGGGGCCTGGAGTTCGTCGGCCGCGAAACGGTGACGGTGGGCGCCGGCAGCTTCGGCGCGCTGCACTTCCGCTATGTGGACACCGCCGGCCAGCTGCCCGAGGAGCACCCGTTGTACGACGTGTGGTGCACCGACGATGGCGAGTACCTCTTCCTGAAGGGCGCCGTCGGCGGCTACATGCAGACCTACTACGAGCTCGTCGAGCTCAGCCACAACGCCTGAGGCGCCGCGCGATGGAGATGTCGAACAAGACGGCCCGCGAGCTCTGGGCCGAGGTCAAGGCCAACCCGAACCGCGCCCGCTTCGGCTACGGCAAGAAGGCTGTCCTTGTGAACATCGACTTCCAGTGCGCCTACACGCGCGTGGACGAGTTCAAGACCGCCTACGAGACCGACCCGCGGCAGATCGAGTACGTCAATCAACTCGCCAAGCGCTTCCGCGCCCTGGGCTGGCCGGTGGTGTGGACGCACGTGGCCTACGCCGATTCGGCCGAGGACGCCGGCGTCTGGGGCACACGCACCAACACGCCCGATTCGCTGCAGAACATCAAGCACGGCTCGCGCCGCGCCGAGTTCGACCCGCGCGCCGAGGTGCAGCACGGACGCGACCTCGTCTACTGCAAGCGCATGCCCAGCCCCTTCTTCGAGACGCCGCTGCAAAGCCTGCTGGTGTGGCACCAGGTCGACACGGTGGTGATCACCGGCGGCAGCACCTCGGGCTGCGTGCGTGCCGGCGCGGTCGATTCGCTGTCGCGCGGCTACCGCACGATCGTCCCCGAGCAGTGCGTGGCCGACAAGCACGAGAGCTACCACTTCGCGAACCTCACCGACCTGATGCTGAAGTACGCCGACGTGGTGGACGTGCAGGAAACGCTCACCTGGCTCGATGCCCAGGTGGCGGCGCGCACGTAGCGGCGAGGAGGTCCCGATGCGGGAAGACACCGGCTACTACGACCACTGGCCCTACCGCGCGCGGCCGAAGATCAGCTGGCCGAACGGCGCGCGCCTGGCCTTCTGGGTGGCGCCCAACATCGAGTTCTACGAACTCGACCCGCCGAAGAACCCCTCGCGCACGCCCTGGCCGCACCCGTATCCGCCGGTGCCCGGCTACTCGATCCGCGACTGGGGCAACCGCGTGGGCCACATGCGGCAGATGAAGCTGCTGGACAAGTACGGCATCCGCGGCTCGATTTCGCTCAGCACGGCGCTGATCACGCACCACCCAGAGATCATCGAGCTGTGCAAGGAGCGCGACTGGGAGTTCTTCAGCCACGGCATCTACAACACCCGCTACACCTACGGCATGAGCGAGGCGCAGGAGCGCTCGATGATCCTGGAGTCGATGGAGGCCATCGAGAAGGCCGTGGGCAGGAAGCCGGCCGGCTACCTCGCGCCGGCGCTGTCGCACAGCGAAGTGACGGTGGACCTCTTCGCCGAGTTGGGCGGCCTGTACACCTGCGATCTGTTCCACGACGACCAGCCCACGCCGGTGCGCGTGCGCGGCGGCCAGAAGTTCGTCTCCGTGCCCTACTCGCTGGAGCTGAACGACACGATCGTCTACGTCGTCAACAAGATCGAGCCGCGTCGCTACGGCCAGATGATCAAGGACAGCTTCGACCGCCTCTACGCCGAGGGCGCGATGTCCGGCACCGTGATGTGCATCCCCACGCACAACTACCAGGTGAGCTGCCCGCACCGGATGAAGGCCTTCGAGGAAGCGCTCGAATACATCACCGGCCACCGCGACGTGTGGGTCACCACCGGCCGCGAGATCGCCGAACACTACCTGGCGAACAGCTATGACAGTTGCGCGGCCGACATCGCCGCGCGCCAGGTCCGGAGTTGAACATGGCGCTGGATGAAGCGAACCTGCAGTACCCGCTGCGCCGCTACGGCATGGACCACGATCGCTATGCGTGGTCCATGCTCACCGACCGCCCGCCCGTGCAGTGGCCCGGCGGCAGGAAGCTGGCCCTCTGGGTCAACGTGAGCCTGCAGCATTTCCCGATGAACCCGGCCGGCAAGCCGGTGAAGCTGCCGGGTTCGATGACCATGCCCTACCCGGACCTGCGGCACTACACGCTGCGCGACTACGGCAACCGGGTGGGCATCTACCGCTTCCTCGAGGCCTTCGGCAAGCATGGCGTCAAGCCCAGCTTCGCCGTCAACGCGCTGCTGGCCGAGCGCTACCCCGCGCTGCTGCAGGACCTGCTCGACTTCGGCGGCGAGATCCTCGGCCATTCGTGGAACATGGACACGCCGCACGCCGGCGGCCTGGCCGAGGCCGACGAGGCGGCCATCATCAAGCGCTCGCTGGCGCTGCTGCGCGAACGCAGCGGCCAGGCCGTGCGAGGCTGGCTCAGCCCAGGCCGGCTGCAGAGCCCCAACACGCCGGAGCTGCTGAAGGCCGAGGGCATCGAGTACTTCTGCGACTGGGTCAACGACGAGCTGCCCTACCGCTTCCACACGAAGCAGGGTGAGCTGTGGTCGCTGCCGCTGACGAACGAAACCGACGATCGCTTCGTGATCATGGACAACCAGCACAGCGAGGCCTCGTGGGCGCAGCAGGTGCTGGACGCCGCGCAGTTCCTGCTCGACGAGGCGCAGAGCCAAGGCGGCCGGCTGCTGGCCATCTCCGTGCACCCCTGGGTGCTGGGCCAGCCGCACCGCATCAAGCACCTGGAGACGGTGCTGGCGCAGCTGGGCCGGCACGGCAGCATCTGGAACGCGCAGCCGGGCGAGATCCTCGCCGCCTTCGCGGCGCAGCAGCCCGCGGCATGATGCGGGGATGAGTTCCTCTTCCTCCGACATCGACGTCCTCGTCAGCGAGGTCGGCCCCCGCGACGGGCTGCAGAGCATCAGCCGGGTGATGCCCACCGAGGCCAAGAAGGCCTGGATCGCCGCCGAGGCCGCCGCAGGCGTGCGCGAGATCGAGGTCGGCTCCTTCGTGCCTGCGAAGCTGCTGCCGCAGCTGGCCGACACCGCAGAGATCGTCGCCTACGCGCGCACGATTCCCGGGCTGCACGTGGCCGCGCTGGTGCCCAACTTCAAGGGCGCGATGGCGGCGGTGGAAGCCGGGGCGCACAAGATCACGCTGCCGCTGTCGGCCAGCGAAAGCCACAGCCTGAAGAACTTGCGCCGCACGCATGCGCAGGTGATCGACGAGGCGCGGCAGATCGGCGAGATGCTGAAGAGCCTGCCAGCGGATCGGCGGCCGCAGTTCGAGGGCGCGCTGTCCACGGCCTTCGGCTGCACGATCGAAGGTGTGGTGCCCGAGGCCAAGGTGGTCGAGCTGGCGCTCGCGCTGATGGAAGCCGGCTGTGACGAGGTGGGCCTGTCGGACACCACCGGCTACGCGAACCCGGCGCAGGTGAAGCGGCTCACGCGCGCGGTCTGGGCCGCCGTGGGCCGTGACAAGCTGACGGGACTCCACCTGCACAACACGCGCGGCCAGGGCCTGGCAAACGTCGTGGCGGCGCTGGACATCGGCCTGACGACCCTCGACGCCTCCCTCGGCGGCATCGGCGGCTGCCCCTTCGCCCCGGGCGCCAGCGGCAACATCGTCACCGAAGACCTCGTCTTTCTGCTCGAGGCGATGGGCCTGCGCACCGGCATCAGCATTCCGAAGCTGCTGGAGGTGCGGCGCCTGGTGGAGCAGGCGCTGCCGGGCGAACAGCTCTACGGATTCGTGCCGGATGCGGGGGTGCCCAAGGGGTTCGTGCCGGCGACGTAGCCGCGCTGCGATCTGCTCCGGGACTCGGCCGGCGGCGGTGGCAAGATCGCCCTGCAGGTCGAATCCATGAACGAGTCCAAGCCGCCACGCCGCCCGCGCGCCGCACTGCCGCGGAAGCTTCCCACGACCGCCGCCGCGCCGGATGCGGCAACGGCCCTGGTGGCCGAGAGCGCCCTGGCCACCGACATCCAGCGGCTGATCGACAGCGCGCGCCAACGCGTGGCCGCCGCGGTGAACGCCGAGCTGACGCTGCTGTACTGGCAGGTAGGCACGCGAATCCGGCAGGACGTGCTGGGCGCGCAGCGCGCCGACTACGGCGCCACAGTGGTGGCCGGCCTCGCGGCCCGGCTGACGTCTGCCTACGGCCGCGGCTGGAGCGAGAAGCAGCTGTGGCACTGTCTCCGCGTCGCGGAGACTTTCCCCGACGAGGAGAAACTCTCCGCGCTGCGGAGAGTGTTGAGCTGGACGCACATCAAGACGCTGATGTACGTGGACGACCTGCTCAAGCGCGACTTCTACGCCCAGCTCTGCCAGGTGGAAGGCTGGAGCGTGCGCCAGTTGCAGGAACGCCTGCAGTCGCTGCTGTTCGAGCGCAGCGCCATCTCGCGCCAGCCCGAGGAAACCATCCGCCATGAGCTGCAAGCTCTGCGACAAGAGGCGTCGACCAGCCCGGTCCTGCTGCTCAAGGACCCCTATGTGCTGGACTTCCTGGGCCTGAACGACCGCTACCTGGAACGCGACCTGGAAGACGCCATCCTGCGCGAACTGGAGCAGTTCCTGCTGGAGCTGGGCGCCGGCTTCACGTTCGTCGCGCGGCAGAAGCGGCTGCAGGTCGACAACGACGACTTCTACATCGACCTGCTGTTCTACAACCGCAAGCTGAAGCGCCTGGTGGCCGTGGAGCTGAAGATCGGCGACTTCCGTCCCGAATACAAGGGCCAGATGGAGCTCTACCTGCGCTGGCTGGCCCGGCACGAGCAGGAGGCGGGCGAGAACCCGCCGCTGGGCATCATCCTGTGCACTGGCAAGAAGCAGGAACAGATCGAGCTGCTGGAACTCGACAAGAGCGGCATCCACGTAGCCGAGTACCTGACCGTACTGCCCCCGCGCGAAGCGCTGCAGGCCCGGCTGCAGCAGGCCATCGCGTCAGCGCGGCAGCGGCTTTTGCCGGCACCGCCGGAAGAACCACGAGAAGCGAGCTGACTGCGCTTCCTCTCGGCGCAGAACCTAGGCCCGAGTAGCCGGCACGCTCGCCAGCCCGACCCCCGCTACCGCCTGCCTTCTCATCATCGGCACATACACCCCCACCGACACCACCACGCCCACGAACCAGGCGTAGTTGTAGATCTCCTTGAAGAACCCCGGCACACCGCCGAAGGCGTTCGGGAACGCGGTGGCCAGGAAGCCCGGCACGTTGGGCAGTACGGCTGCTGCGAAGGCCACGGCGCCAGCCGGGTTCCAGCCGCTGCCGCCGTAGGCGTAGCGGCCCTGCGGGTCGTAGAGCTGCTCGACCTCGATCTCGGTGCGGCGCACGAGCCAGTAGTCGGCAATCATGATGCCCAGCACCGGCCCGAGCAGCGCACCGTAGCCCACGAGCCAGGTGAAGATGTAGCCGCCGGACGAATCGATCAGCTTCCACGGCATCATCGCGATGCCCAGGAGCGCCGTGAGATAGCCGCCGCGCGCGAAGTTCAGCTGCTTGGGGAAGATCGCGGTGAAGTCGTAGGCCGGGCCGACGACGTTGGCGGCGAGGTTCACGCAGAGCGTATCCAGCGTGATGATGGCCAGGCCGATCGCCACCGCAAGGCCTTCCATCCGCCCGGCCAGATCCACCGGATCCCAGATCGCCTTGCCGTAGATGCTCACCGTCGCCGAGGTCACCGCCACGCCGACGAAGGCCAGCCCCGCCTGCGGGATCGGCAGGCCGATGCTCTGCCCGATGACCTGGTCGCGCTGGCTGCGCGCGAAGCGGGTGAAGTCCGGGATGTTCATCGCCAGGCCCGACCAGTAGCCCGACATCGCCGTGAACGTGGGCCAGAAGAGGGCCCAGAACTGGCCTTCCTTCTTGCCGCCGGCGACGAACTGCGAAGGCGCGCCCAGCATCGGCCCGAAGCCATCGGCCTTCCACCAGGCCCAGGCCAGCAGCGCGAAGAGGATGATCACCTTGACCGGCGCGGTGATCGTCTCGATCCAGCGCACCGATTCCGGCCCGCGCGCGATGAACACCAGGTGCAGCGCCCAGAACAGCATGAAGCAGCCGAGCTGCCCCGGGTCGAGGCCGATCCAGCCCACCTTCGCGCCCACGAGCGCACCACCACTGAGGATGTTGCCGATCGCGTAGATCGCGCTGCCGCCCACCCAGCACTGGATGCCGAACCAGCCGCAGGCGACGATGGCGCGCAGGAAGGCCGGCAGCTTGGCGCCCTTGGTGCCGAAGGAGGTGCGCACCAGCACCGCGAATGGAATCGCGTACTTCGCGCCGGCGTGGGCGTTCAGCAGCATCGGCACCAGCACGATGAAGTTGCCCACCAGCACCATGCCCACGGCCTGCGCGGCCGAGAAGCCCTGGTCGATCATGCCCGCGGCCAGCATGTAGCCGGGGATGCAGACCACCATGCCCACCCACAGCGCGACGTAGTGCTTCGCGGTCCAGGTGCGGTGCGCCGCGTCGGTGGGCGCGAGGTCGTCGTTCCAGAGTTCGGGCGCGCGCTGCGTCATGACCGGCTCCCGCTCAGAGCTTGTAGAGCTTGGCCGCGTTGTCGCGCAGCAGCTTCTTCAGCGCCTGCGGCTTCAGGCCCAGCGCCTCGATGTCTTTCCGCGTCTGCTCGAAGGGCAGCACCGGGAAGTCGGTGCCGAAGAGCACCTTGTCCTGGCCGAAGCTGTTGATGTACTTGACGAAGCTCTCGGGCCAGTAGGTGGGCCGGTGCGCGTCGCAGCCGATGTAGACGTTGGCGTGCTTCCAGGCCATCGCGATCATCTCGTCGGTCCAGGGAATGCCGACGTGGATGCCCACCAGCTTCAGCTCGGGGAAGTCGCAGGCCACGCTGTCCAGCGTGATCGGCCGGCCCACGCTGCGGCGCGGGTAGCTCTTGTCGTAGACCATGCTCTGGCCCACCTGCAGCTGGATGGGAATGTCCAGCTCCACGCACTTGGCGTAGAACGGGTACCAACGCGCGTGGTCGGGCGCCAGCTCGAACCAGTGCGGGTAGCCGTGCGCGCCGATGAAGCCGTCGTCGCGCACCGCGCGCTCCAGCTCGCGCACGCCGTCCATGCCCTCGGTCGGATCCACGCCGGCCAGCGCGCTGAAGCGGTGCGGGTACTTCCGCACCGCGTCGGCCACCAGCTTGTAGGGCACCTGGTAGCAGGCCGGGTGGTGCTTCACGCCCACCTTGGCCGCGATCAGCAGCGAGCGCTCGATGCCGGCCGCGTCCATGCGGTCGATCATCTCTTCCAGCGTCACGCCGTCGAAGGTGCCCTGGCCGACCTTCATCTTGTCGACGTAGAACTGCTTGCGCGGCGGCCGGTTGGCCAGCGCCTCGGGCGTCCAGATGTTGACGACGGCGTCGATGGCTTGGATCTCGTAGCTCATGCGTTCTTCTTCATCAGTCCCAGGTGATGCCCAGCTTCTTCACCACGCGGCCCCAGCGTTCGCTCTCGGCCAGCGTGAAGGCCCGTGCCTGCTCCATCGTCAGCGCCGCGGCTTCCACGTTGGCCGCACGCAGCTGCTCGCGCAGCGCCGGCGAGGCCAGCGCCGCGGCCACCTCGCGGTGGTGGCGCTCAAGCACGGCCGGAGGCGCGCCCGCGGCGGCGAACAGCGAGAACCAGACGCTGACGTCGAAGTCCTTGTAGCCGGACTCGGCCATCGTCGGCACTTCCGGCAGCTGCGGTGCCCGACGTGCGGACAGCACCGCCAGCGCACGCAGCGTGCCGGCGCGGATGTGCGGCAGCACCACCGCCAGGTTCGAGGCCATCACCGGCACGCGGCCGCCGATCACGTCCTGCAGCGCCGCGGTGTCGCCCTTGTAAGGCACATGGGTCATGTCGATGCCGGCGGCCGCATTGATCATCTCGCCGGCCAGGTGCAGCGTGGTGCCCGGGCCCGGTGACGCGAAAGCCAGCGGCGTCTTGCGCGCCAGCGCCACCAGGTCGGCCACGTCCTTCGCCGGCAGCGAGGGATGCACCACCAGCACGTTGGGCACGAAGCCCAGCACCGAGACCTGCGCCAGGTCCTTCAACGGGTCGTAGGGCAGCTTGCGGCTCAGGTGCGGGTTGATCGCGAAGCTGTTGGTGCCGGTCACGCCCAACGTCATCCCATCGGGCGCGGCGCGGGCCACGGCGTCCACGCCCAGGTTGCCGCCGGCGCCGGGGCGGTTCTCCACCAGCACCGTCTGCTGGTAGGCCTCGGACAGCGCCTTGGCCAGCGCACGCGCCAGCATGTCGGTGGTGCCGCCTGCCGGATAGGGCACGACGATCTTGACGGTCTTGCCCGGAAAGGCCTCGGCAGCGGCGGGTGAGGCCGGCAGGGCGAAGGCCAGGGCGAGCAGGATCCAGCGGAAGGCATGGGTGGGTTTCATGCGGCCCGAAGTGCAAGTTGCAGGCCACGGCGCCGGCGCCTGCAATGCGGTCGGCGCGCGTTTCAGCGGTGGCCGCGGCGTTTCAGCCGGGGTTCAATGCGACGCGTTTGAGACACGGCCGGCGGGGTTGCCCCGCTTGATGCAGCATGGCAAGCCTCTTGCAATTCCGAGCCGAACCGTGGAGAGAAGGACGAGCATGAATCAGCGCACGCGCCCGCTGCAAGGCATCCGGGTGGTGGAGATGACGCACATGGTGATGGGGCCGTCCATCGGCGTCATCCTGGGCGACCTGGGCGCCGACGTGATCAAGGTCGAGCCCACCAAGGGTGACAACACGCGCCGCCTGCTGGGCAGCGGCGCGGGCTACTTCCCCATGTACAACCGCAACAAGCGCAGCCTGGCGGTGGACACCACGGTGCCCGCCGGCAAGGCCGTGGTCGACCGCCTGCTGGCCGGCGCCGATGTCTTCATCGAGAACTTCCGCCCCGGCGCGATGGCCGAGAACGGCTGGGACTACGAGAGCCTCTCGAAGAAGCACCCGCGGCTGATCTGCTGCTCGGCCAAGGGCTTCCTCGGCGGGCCCTACGAGCAGCGCACGGCGCTGGACGAGGTGGCGCAGATGATGGGCGGCCTGGCCTACATGACCGGCCTGCCGGGCAAGCCGATGCGCGCCGGCGCCTCCGTCATCGACGTCACCGGCGGCATGTTCTGCGTCATCGGCATCCTCGCCGCGCTGGAAGAACGCCACCGCAGCGGCCGCGGCCAGGCGGTGACGGCTTCCCTCTTCGAGACCACCGCCTTCCTCTGCGGCCAGCACATGGCCCAGGGCGTGGTGACGGGCAAGCCGGCGCCGCCGATGACGCAGCGCCTGTCGGCCTGGGGCGTCTACGACATCTTCGATACGGCCGATGCCGACCAGGTCTTCATCGCCGTCGTCAGCGACACGCAGTGGCGCAAGTTCTGCACCGCCTTCGGCTTCGAGGAATTTCTGGCCGACCGCAGCCTGGACAGCAACAGCGGCCGCGTGCAGCAGCGCGAACGCACGATGGGCTTCCTGCGCGAGCACTTCCGCGGCTGGAAGAAGGCCGCGCTGATGGAAAAGCTCGAGACCATCGGCCTGCCCTTCGCGCCGGTGGCCAAGCCCGAGGACCTGTTCGAAGACCCGCACCTGAACGCGCAGGGCGGCCTGGTGCCGGTGACGCTGCCCGACGGGCGCCCGATCAAGCTGCCGGCCCTGCCACTCGAAATGAGTGGCCAGCGCTTCGAGGCCTGGCGCGACCTGCCGCAGATCGGCCAGCACACGCAGGAAGCGCTGCGCGAGGCGGGCCTTGGCGAGGCCGAGATCGCCGAACTGGCCGCCGCCGGCGTGCTCGCGTGGCCGGGCTCCAAACCGAAAGACGCCTGATGGCCGGCAAGATGCGTGGCTTGACGCTGTTCGAGAAGCTCTGGCAGCAGCACCTCGTCGCCGACCTGGGCGACGGCGCCAGCCTGCTGCACATCGACCGCATCTTCCTGCACGAGCGCACCGGCAGCGTGGCGCTGCAGACGCTGGCCGACGACGGCCGCCGCGTGCGCCACCCCGAGCTGGCCTTCTGCACGATGGACCACATCGTCGACACGCTGCCCGGCCGCGGCGACGAGACGCGCATGCCCGGCGGTCGCGCCTTCATCGAGACCACGCGCAGCACGGCACGCGCCGCCGGCATCCGCCTGTTCGACGTGACCGACCCGCAGCAGGGCATCGTGCACGTCATCTCGCCCGAGCAGGGCATCGTGCTGCCCGGGCTCACCGTCGTCTGCCCCGACAGCCACACCTGCACGCAGGGCGCCTTGGGCGCGCTGGCCTGGGGCATCGGCTCCTCGGAGGCCGAGCACGCGCTGGCCACGCAGACGCTGCGCCTGGCGCGGCCCGGCAGCATGCGCGTGCTGTTCAACGGTGCGCTGCGGCCGGGCGTGACGGCCAAGGACATGATCCTGTGGCTGATCGGCCGCCACAGCGCCAGCGGCGCCGCCGGCCATGCGCTGGAGTTCGCCGGCCCGGCGGTGCGCGCGCTGCCCATCGAGGCCCGGCTGACGCTGTGCAACATGGCGGTGGAGTTCTCGGCCTTCACCGGCCTCATCGCGCCCGACGAGACCACCTTCGCCTACCTGCAGGGCCGGCCGCATGCGCCCAGGGGCGAGGCCTGGGAGCGCGCGCTCGCGGCCTGGCGCACGCTGAAGAGCGACGAGGACGCGACGTTCGACCGCGAGATCGAGGTCGATGCCGCGGAGATCACGCCGATGCTGACCTGGGGCACGAGCCCGCAGCACGCGGTGGCGGTGGACGGCCGCGTGCCCGACCCGCTGCACGAGCCCGACCCGCACACGCGCCAGGCGATGGAGCGCGCGCTGCAGTACATGGACCTGCAGCCCGGCCAGCTTCTCACCGGCGTGCCCATCGGCGCGGCCTTCATCGGCTCGTGCACCAACGCGCGCCTGTCGGACCTGCGCGAGGCCGCCGCCGTGCTGCGTGGCCGCAAGGTCGCGCCCGGCGTGCGCGCGATCTGCGTGCCGGGCTCGATGCAGGTCAAGCGCGAGGCCGAGGCCGAAGGCCTGCACCACGTGTTCCTGGCCTCGGGCTTCGAGTGGCGCGAGTCGGGCTGCTCGATGTGCTTCTTCGCCGGCGGCGAGAGCTTCGGCCACCGCCAGCGCGTGGCAAGCACCACCAACCGCAACTTCGAAGGCCGGCAGGGCCCCGAGACGCGCACCCACCTTGCGAGCCCCGCGACGGTGGCGGCCAGCGCCGTCGCCGGCTGCCTGGCCGATGCACGCACGCTGCTGACGGAGCAAGTGCATGGATAGCTTCACCGTGCACCGCGGCGTGGCCGCGCCGCTCTTGCGCATCAACGTCGATACCGACGCGATCATCCCGTCGCGGGAGATGAAGCGCGTGTCCAAGACGGGCCTGGGCGAGGGCCTGTTCGCCGGCTGGCGCTACCTCGAACCCGGCGGCCGCGAGCCGAACCCGGACTTCGTGCTGAACCAGCCGGCCTACGCCGGCGCCTCCATCCTGCTGGCCGGCGTGAACTTCGGCTGCGGCTCCTCGCGCGAGCACGCGGTGTGGGCGCTGAAGGAATACGGCATCCGCGCGATCGTGGCGCCCAGCTTCGGCGCGATCTTCTACAACAACTGCATCCGCAACGGCCTGCTGCCGGTGGAGCTGCCCGAGCACGCGGTGCAGGCACTGGCCGATGCGTCCAGCGGCGGCGCCACGCTGCGCGTGGACCTGCAGGCCTGCGAGGTGCAGGCGCCCACCGGCGAGGTCTACCGCTTCACGATCCAGCCCGCGCTGCGCGAGATGCTGCTCGAAGGCCTGGACCCGGTGGCGCTGACGCTGAAGCTGCTGCCGCAGATCGAGGCCTTCCAGGCCGCGGACCGCCAGGAGCGGCCCTGGGTCTGGCTGCCGTGATCGCGGCGCTGAAGCTGCTGCACCTGCTGTGCTTCGTCTATTGGCTGGGCGGTGACCTGGGCACCTTCTACGCGGCCGGGCTCGTGGTCCGGCGCGATCTCTCGCCCGAGGCGCGCGTGACCGCCGCCCGCATCATGGCCGCCACCGACCTGGCGCCGCGCGTCGCGATGCCCGTCACCGTGGCCAGCGGCCTGCACCTCGCGGTGGCCAGCGGCTTCCTCGCGCTGGCGGGCTGGACCGTGGTGGTCGCCTGGGCGCTGTGCGGCGCCTGGCTCGCGATGGTGCTGGTGCTGCACCACAGGCCCGGCACCGCGGCGCTGGTGCGGGTGGACTTCGGCTGGCGCGTGTTGCTGGTGGCCGGCCTGCTGCTCGTCGCGATGATGGGCCTCACGCAGGCCTGGCCGCAGCCCGCGCCCTGGCTCGCGCTGAAGCTGGCGGCCTTCGCCGCCACGGTGTTCTGCGGGCTGATGATCCGCATGCGGATCAAGCCCTTCGGCCCGGCCTTCGCGCAGCTCGTGCGCGGCCAGGCCAGCGAGGTGGTGAACCGCGACATCGCGCTGTCGCTCGGCCGCGCGCGGCCCTGGGTGGTGGGCATCTGGGCGCTGCTGCTGCTGGCCGCGTTCACCGGGCTGCACGGGATCGTGCCGTGAACGTGATGCGCCAGTTCGTGCGGGTCGGCGCGCGCCGCGTGCACCTGCGCTGCGCCGGCCGCGGGCCGGCGGTGCTGCTGGTGCACCAGTCGCCGCAGAACAGCCGCGCGATGCTGCCGTGGATCGAGCGCCTGGGCGCGCAGTACGCCGTGTTCGCGCCCGACACGCCGGGCTTCGGCCACTCCGACCCGCTGCCGCTGGCCGAGCCCTCGATGGCGGACTACGCCGACGCGCTGGCCGCGCTGCTCGACGCGCTGAGCCTCGAGCGCGTGCTCGTCTTCGGCGTGCACACCGGTGCGGCCATCGCCACGCAGCTGGCGCTGGCGCACCCGGCGCGCGTCGCGGGCCTCGTGAGCGACGGCCTGTCGCTCTTCGACGCCGACGAATGCGCGGCGGTGATGGCCGGCTACCTGCCGCCCTTCGAACCGCAGTGGGACGGCAGCCACCTGCGCTGGCTGTTCGCGCGCCTGCGAGAACAGCACCTCTTCTTCCCCTGGTTCGACGGCCGTCGCAGCGCGCGCCTGCCCTACCCGCTGCCCACGCCCGAGCGTGTGCATGCCGGCGTGATGGACGTGCTGGACGCCGGCGACGGCTACCGCCTGGCCTACCGCGCGGCCTTCCGCTACGCGCCGCTGGCGCAGCTGCCGTCGCTGGCCGTGCCGGCCCTGCTCGCCTGGCGCCTGGGCGATGTGCTCGCGCCGCACGCACCGCGCTGCCCGGCGCTGCCGGCGCAGGCCTCGGCGGCGGTGCTGGCGGGCGGTGATGCCGAACTGGTGAAGTGCACGGACAGCGCCTTCGCCGCCTGGGCCGGGCGGGCCACGGTGGCCGATGCGGCAGCCTGCCTCGCGACATCCCTCGCGGCGCCTTCGGCGGACCGGCGCATCGCGCTGGGCGGCGGCATCGAATGGGCCTTCGGCCGCGCGCCGGGTGATTCCGCACCGCAGCGCCTGCTGATCGGCGACATCGGCCACCCCGCGCCCGTGCCGGCCGCAGGCGCCTGGGCGGTCGAGCTGCCGGGCCATGGCGCGAGCGGTGGCGGCGTGGCCGCGGGGCTCTCGATGCCCGCGCTCGCCGCGGCGTTGCACGAGGCGCTGGGCACGCTCGGCCTGCTCGATGCGCCGCTCGCGCTGCAGGGCCAAGGCGGCGGCGCGGTGCTCGCCGCACGGCTCGCCGAGCGCCTGGGCCCACGCTGCGGCGGCCTCGACATCGTCGATGCACCACCGGCCGGCCGCACCGCGCGCCGCCACTTCCTGCAGCAGCTGCCCGAGCTCATGCCCGACGCGCAGGGCGCGCACCTGCTCGCCGCCTGGGACTGGGCGCGCCTGTCGCATCTGTTCGACCCCTGGCAGCCCGCCACCGCCGCCGCGGTGCGCGATGCCCCCGCGCCCGACCCGCAGCGCGTGCATGCGCTGGCCCGCGAGATCCTGCGCGCCGGCCCGCTGCACGCCGCGCTCTGGCAAGCCGCCCTCGAGGACTGATTCGATCCATGGAATTCACCGACACCCAACACCGCGGCAGCAGCAGCGCCACCGGATTCGGCATCGTCGTGCTGCTGCACCTGGCGCTCGGCTGGGCGCTGCTCAACGGGCTGGCACAGCGGCTGGTGGAGGTGATCAAGGCGCCGATCGACACCAGGCTGATCGAGGAGGTGAAGCCGCCACCACCCCCGCCGCCCGAGAACCTGCCGCCGCCGCCGAAGTTCCAGCCGCCGCCGCCCTCGTTCGTGCCGCCGCCGGAGGTCAACGTCAACCCGCCGCCCACGCCGGCGCCCAGCATCACCACCACGCCCGTCGCGCCGCCGCCCGCGCCCTTCGTGGCCGCACCGCCGCCGGTGGTGGCGGCCCCTCCAGCGCCGCCGGCACCACCGCGCGTGGCCGCCAAGCCGGCCATCGCCAACGCGGCCGAATGCGCGCCCACCGGCGACGACTACCCGAGCGCCGCCAAGCGCGCCGAAGCCACCGGCACCACGCGGCTGCGCTTCAGCATCGGCCCCGACGGGCGGCTCACCGGCGTGCCGGAGATCGTCCGGTCGGCCGGCGCGACGCGCGAGCACAAGATGCTCGACCGCCTCGCCGCCTCGAAGCTCTCGGAGTGCCGCTTCAAGGCCGGCGCCGACGAGAACGGCAAGCCCGTCGGCGCGTCCTTCGATGTCGACTACGTGTGGAAGCTCGACTGACACACCGCCTCCCTTCGCCCCCTGCCCTGTTCGCTCCCGGAGACCTCATGAACCTCGTTGCATCCTTTGTCCGGCCGCTGCTGCTGCTGGCCCTCACGCTGTGGCTGGCCGCGGCCGCACCCACGGCCGCGCTGGCGCAGGACGCCGCGGCTTCGGCCGCGGCAACGGCACCCGCGAAAGCGGCCGCCCCCGTCGTCGCCGAGGAAGCCGTCGAGAACCCCTACGGCCTGAAGGCGCTGTGGACCCAGGGCGACTTCGTCGCCAAGGGCACGCTGATCATCATGGTGATCATGTCCATGGGCAGCTGGTACGTGATCTTCACGAAGCTGTTCGAGCA
>JBGAGI010000007.1:0-495140 GCA_044226775.1 Rubrivivax sp.
GAGCACAGGCAGGACATCGAGCTGGACACGCAGTGGGAGCAGCGCATGGCGGGGCAGCCGCGCAGCAACCCCGAGCCGGTGAACCGGCCGCAGGACCTGGCGTACTGCATCTACACCTCCGGCTCCACCGGCCAGCCCAAAGGGGTGATGAACACCCAACAAGCCCTCGTCAACCTGGTGGCCGACTGGGAACGCCGGCACGTTCCTGCACCCGCTGCGCGCTTTGCGCTGTGGACCTCGCCCAGCTTCGACGTTTCCGTCTGGGAATGGGCTGTACCGCTGACGCAGGGCGCATGCCTGGTCATCGCGCCCGAGTCCGTGCGCGTGGATGCCAGGGCCTATCTGAGCTGGCTCTCGGCGCAAGCCATCACGACGGCGTACCTGCCTCCACACATCGCGCGCGAGCTGCCGGCTCATGCAGCTTCAGGCGGGGCGCTGCCTGGTGCGCTGTTGCTGGGAGTCGAGCCGCTGCAAGAGCGCGCTCTGGCTGAATGCCTGCAGCGCTGCCAGGTGAACAACGCCTACGGCCCGACCGAAGCCGCCGTGTATTGCACCTGTCACAGCGAGCCGCTTCGGCCGTTGGACAGGAACATACCGCTGGGCAAGCCGATCGACAAGGTCCGGATTCATCTGCTGGACCGCCATCTGCGGCGCGTGCCGCCCGGCGTGCTGGCGGAGATCCACATTGCCGGCATCGGGCTGGCCCGTGGGTACGTCAACAAGCCAGGACCGACGGCGGAGCGGTTCATTCCAGACCCGTATGGCGAGCCCGGTGAACGCATGTACAGGACCGGAGACCTGGGCAGGTACCTGCCCGACGGCAGCATCGAGTTCCTGGGCCGCAGTGACCACCAGGTGAAGATCCGCGGGTTTCGCATCGAGTTGGGCGAAATCGAAACGGCGCTCGAGTCGCTGCCAGGCGTGTCGCGAGCCACGGTGTTGGTCCGGCGGACGGGTGCAGGAGACGAGCAGCTGCTGGCTTGCATCGAGCACCAGGGTGATCGCAGCCTGGAGCCTGACGCGCTGCGAGCGCTGCTGGCGAAGTCACTGCCGGCCCACATGCTGCCTAGCCAGTTCGCCGTTGTGGACCAGTTTCCGCTGACGCCCAATGGAAAGGTCGACCGGGCGGCACTGGCGGCGGCCACTGCGGACGTCAACCATGTCGCACCCTACGTCGGCCCGCGGAACGACTTGGAAGCGCGGCTCGCAGCCATCTGGACCAGGATCCTGGCGCGCGAGCGCGTGAGCGTCCACGACAACTTCTTCGCCCTCGGCGGGCATTCGCTGCTGGCGGTTGCCTTGGTCCATGCCATCGGGCGGGACCTGCGATCGGAGGTCCCGCTGAGCGCCATCTTCACTGCGCCCACCATCGCGCAGCTTGCAGTGTTGATCGGCCAGCTCAGGGATGCCGACAGCCTGCTCGTTCCTCTGCAGTCAGGCGGCGACCAGCAGCCCCTGTTCTGCCTGCATCCGGCGGGAGGCCAGATCGTCTGCTACCACGACCTGGCCCAGCGCTTCGAGGGCTTCGCACCGGTCTATGCCCTGCAGTCGCCGGAAGTGGCGGGCGTGCAGTCGGTGTTCCAGTCGCTGGAGCTGATGGCCGAGGAGTATTGCCGGATCATCCTCAGGAAGCAGCCGGCAGGGCCGTATCGACTTCTGGGTTGGTCCACCGGTGGAACCATCGCGCACGCCGTGGCCTGCGCGCTTGCGCGTCGAGGGCATGCCGTGGAGTACCTGGGGCTGCTCGATGCCTACGTGATGGGGCAGGGCACGGCGCTGACGCCGCAGGAGCGGTTCCTCGACGCCGCCGTGACCCTGTTCACCGCGCTGCGAGGCTCGATACCGACACGCGAGGAGCTGCAATCGATGCGCGAAGACGTCCAGCAGCAAGGCCTGTCGGTGCAGGATCTGTTCGACCCGGCGCACCACACAGCGGGCGCGTCCCTCGTGAGCCGGTGGACCGGCATGGTCACAAGGCCCGAGACCATGCAGTTTCTCGGTCAGCAGGTGCAGGCCATCCAGCAGCAAACCGGTCTGCTGGCCGGCGCACGGCCTGCGGTGTTCCATGGCTTGGCGCAGATCATCCGGCCTCACGAGGCCGGGCAAGCCGCCGCGCAGGAGCCGACGATGGAATCGGAGGCCGAGTGGCAGGAACTCTGCGGACGGCTCGAGGTGGAAGGCTGCCCCGGCGAGCATTACTCGATGATGAGGCCGCCGCACGTCGACACCGTCGCCCGCAAGATCATGGACCGGCTGCGGCGCGGGCAGGGAACGCCGCCCACGGCCGCGCTCGAGCACACACTGCGCGCCCTCCGACGGCCCTTGCCGTTGGCCATGGGAGCGGACGGTGAAGCAGGCGGCCTACTCGAGCGCCTGCCTTAAGACCGCTGACCAGAAGGCTGCGACATGGAATCCGCATCACGTTCGAAGCGACGCATCCACGAACTGACATTGCTGGCTGAAGCGGAGTGCGAGCAGTTGCTGAATCAGTGGAATGCCACGGCCGAACCTTTTCCGGTCGGGGAGCGCATTCCAGACCTGTTCCGTGCCCAGGCCGAAAGGACACCCGACGCCATCGCCCTGCGCTGCCAGGAGCGCAGCGTGAGCTACAAGGAGCTTGAGCTGCGGTCCAACAGGCTGGCGAACCGCCTGCTTGCAGAAGGCTGCACGGCCGCACACCCGGTCGGCGTTCTGATGGACCGTGGGGTCGATCTCATCGTCACGGTGCTCGCCATCTGGAAAGCGGGCCTGGCCTATGTGCCGTTGGATCCAGCGCATCCCGACGGCAGGCTGGCGTACATGCTGGAACACGCCGGAACGGTGTTCGTCGCCGTTTCGCCAGGGCACGTCGACCGGGTGCTTGCCGGCGGCTGCAAAGCCATCGGGGTCGAAGACGGGGCGGACGCCCGCTGGAGCGATGCGCGACCCGATGCGGTGGGTAACGATCTGGCCTACGTCATGTACACGTCGGGTTCGACGGGTCGGCCAAAGGGGGTCGCGGGCCTGCACAGCAGCACCTTGAACCGCTTCCGCTGGATGTGGCGCACATATCCCTTCGCCACCGGGGAGGTCGCGTGCCAGAAGACCTCGATCAACTTCGTCGATTCCGTGTGGGAAGTCTGGGGGCCGCTGCTGTGTGGCGTCCCGCTGCTCGTCATCACCGATGAGGTCCTGAGCAATCTCAAGACATTCCTGGACACGATGCAGCGCTTTGCGGTGAGTCGCCTGCTGCTGGTACCTTCGCTGCTGCGTGCCATCCTGGGTGCGGAGCTGCCTGTCGCCGACCTGCTGGCCTCGCTGAGGATGTGCATCTCCAGCGGTGAGATGCTGGACGCCCGGCTCGCCGACCAGTGCACGAAGGTCCTGCCCCATGTGACCCTGCTGAACCTGTATGGGTCGACGGAGGTCAGCGGCGATGTGCTGTTCCACGCGGTGCGCTCCCCGGTGGACGTCACTGCTCCCGTGTCGATCGGGCGTCCGATGTCGAACACCGACGTCTTCGTCCTGGATGCGTACCTCGAACTGGTTCCCGTGGGTGCGCGAGGCGAGTTGTATGTCGGCGGGCACAACCTCGCACGAGGCTACTTCCACGACCCTGGTGCCACCGCGCTGCGCTACATCCCCCACCCTTACTCCACCGCGCCGGGAGCGCGCCTCTTCCGGACGGGAGACCTGGTTCGCTACAGGCCGGACGGGGAAATCGAGTACCTCGGCCGGATCGACCACCAGGTGAAGATCAGAGGCATGCGTGTAGAGCCAGGCGAGGTGGAACACGCGTTGCGGGGCATCGAAGGCATTGCAGATGCTGTCGTCGTCGTGCAGAAGGACGTCGAGCGCGTCGAACTGGTCGGCTACTACGTGGCGAACCTGCTCAAGGAAGTGACCGAACAGGACCTGCGCGAGAGCCTGTCGAAATCGCTGCCCAGGTACATGGTGCCGACCTACCTGGTCGCTCTGGAACGCATGCCGCTGCTGACGAACGGCAAGGTGGACCGCCATGCGCTGCCTCCGCCCGTCCGCGCTTCCCTCGTGCACGCGACCCAGGAGACGCCCAGGGATGAAGTGGAGGCGCGGCTGGTGGTGCTCTGGCAGTCTCTGCTGGAGTTGCCGGACATTGGAACGGGCGACGACTTCTTCGGCCTGGGAGGCAATTCGCTCGACGCCATGAGGATGGTCGCGGCGGTGAATGCTGAGTGGCCCGCGGCGAGACTGGAGGTGAAGGACGCGTTCGATGCCAGGCGCATCGCCCAGCTTGCGGCCATCATCCGGTCTCGAGCACTGCAGAGCAACAACGAAGCAGAAGAGCTGGCCCTGGACGAGATCCTGCAGAACCTGGGCTCTTCCGACCACGGTACTGCGAACCCGTGAACGCAACGGCTGCGTGAAACGCCGCGCGAATCACGCGGCCCGCCGTTCAGAGGGTCATCATGGTCACGTGCTGCGCCGCGTGGTCGTAGCCCTTCCAGGCATACGGATCGTCGCCAGCGACCTGCATGACCTTGCGGTCGTCGGCCAACGCGATTTCCTCGCCCATCCGATCTCGGCCGGTTCCCGCAGGAATATGGCGAGGCGCGGGCGACCACGCATTGCAATAGTGGTTCACGAGCACGCGGCGATGGCGGTTGCTGCGATTCCGGGTCGACCGGTGCAGCGTGTAGCCATTGAAGAAGGCGATGGACCCGGACCGCATCTCGAGCGGAACCATGTCGGCCGCTGAGAATCCGCTGCTACCCAGTTCGAACAGGTATTCCGAGTCCTGCTGGTGAGGGCTGCGCGGGAATAGATACCCCTGACGCTGCGATCCCGGAATGAACCAGAGGGTGCCGTTCTCGGTGGAAAGGTCATCGATCGCTATGTAGACGGCAGTGAGGCTGCGATCACGCGTCGGGAAGAAGGTTTCGTCCTGGTGCCACGGGTGTCCGCCCATCTGGGGTGGCTTGGCGTAATACATCGACTGCAGGCACTTGACAGCGCCGTTCCACCCCCGCAGATGCCCGCCGACCAACTGGGTCAGCATGGCCGCGATGACCGGATGCCTGACGTACTTGGCGAACACCGGGCTGACCAGGTGACCTTCCTGGATGCCGAGCACCCGGCGCTTCACCTGCTCTTCGGTGAGCGCAGCCGACAGGGGCTGGATGTTCGGGCAGTTGTAGCCTCCGGTACCGATCTTCCAGACGTCCTTTTCGATCTCGCGCACTTCGTCATGCGAAAGGACGTCGTTGACGACCAGGTAACCGCGCTCGAAGTACTCTTCTGCAAGTGAATCGGACAGACTGGCAGCTTGCGGTGACATGTCGGTATCGACCTCCTGCTGCAGGCTGGACGTGATGACTGCTGACTGACCAGCACACTGCTGCAGCGAAGTGCGGACTGGCGTCCTGGCTCGAGGCGATGACCGAAGCGAGCGGGAAGGACAAGCTTGCTGACCGGGGCTTTGGCTGTTCGAGACTAACATGCCCGAGCGCGGAAACAGGGCCTCAGGCGAAGCGATGGAAGCTCGGCACCAGGTGCTGATCGAAGCAGTTCGCGACGCTCTGGCGGCGTGGCGGATGCGGCGCCGAAGGCTTGCAGGCCACGCACAGGCAAGGACGAGTCACGAGACCGCCGCCGCGGCCCAGCGATACGGCGAGTGACCTCCCAGACCTCGCCATTCCTCATGCGACACCGACGCCGGCGATCCACGCCTGCCAGCCGGCGTAGGCCGCCAGCGGCAGGCTCACGTTGTCGCTGCCCCGTGCCGACAGCGCCTCCACCAGCGTCAGCGCGAACGTCAGCGCCACGGCCGGCCGCCAATCGGGTGGCGGCACGCCGGCGAGCGCCGCCGCGGCCATCAGCGCGGCATACGTGCACAGCGCGAAGGCCGCGCAGCCTTCCAGCGACTTGTGCCCGCCCGGCACCGCGAAGCCATGGCGGCCGAAGCGCTTGCCGACCAGGGCCGCCGCCGCATCGCTCAGCACCAGCACCAGTGCTGCCGCGAGCCAGGCCGCCTGCGGCGTGCCGGCCCACAGCGCCAGCGCGCCCAGCGCGAGCGGGAACAGCCATTCGCCGGCCGAACGGGTTCCGTCGCGCCGGTCCAGCGAGAGCTGGTGCAGCAGCTTGTAGCGTGAGAGCCGTGTCGAGGCCAGCGACCAGGCCAGCAGCACCGCGCACAGAAGAGCCGTCGCAGCAGCCGACCCGGTGCCGACGAAGAGCCCGACGATCGCCGCGCCGCTGGCCAGGTGCAGCCCCTTGCGCCGCCACTCGCCCGGCAAGCTCCACACCGCACAGCCCAGCGCCACGAGCACTTGCGCAAAGTAGAGCCACGCCGCCAGCGCCAGCGCCAGCAGGGTGCTGCGCAGCCCGCCCGCCGGTAGCAGCGCCAGCAGCACGAGCAGCCCGCTTGCGATGGCGCCACCGCGCAGGTGGCTCTTCACCGGCCGGCGGAAGGCCAGCCACAGGCTGCGCGAGAAGCGCGGCTGCGCCTTGGCGGCCGCCGGCCGCGCCGAGGTGATGCCAGTCATCTCAGTTCCTCCACCGCACACCGCGCCTGCCGCGACGCATGAACTGCAAGGGCCCGATCAAGCTTCCCGCCGCGGAACCGGCTCTGCCGGGCCGCTGGCGGGCGGCCCCCTCGGGGGGTAGCGAGCGAAAGCGAGCTTGGGGGCTCCATGTCAATCTTCCACGCGCAGAGGCAGCTCGGCGTAGTCGAGCATGCCGATGGCCTCGATCTGGCGCGCCACGTCGCCGCGCAGCAGCCCCAGGTCCTTCAGCGAAGGCACGAGGCGCCGGAACAGGTTGCGCCGCAGCGCGGCGGCCACCTGCGAGTGGCGCACCATGTCGCCGCAGATGCGCCGGTCCTGGCCCAGCGTCTCCCAGATGTCGTCGGCGCACAGGTGCTCGTACAGCACGTGGATGCCTTCGCAAGTGAAGGCCTCGCGCTGTCGCATCTCGGCCTCGGTCAGCCCGCCGGCGTAGAGCTCGCGCAGCTTCTTGCGCCCGCCGGCGAAGTGGCGCGCCTCGTCCTGCTGGATGCGCGAGACGACGGCGCGCACGAACGGGTCCTTGCTGTAGGCCACGATGTTGTGGAAGATGGACAGCGCCACCCCTTCCACCAGCACCTGCATGCCCAGGCTGGTGATGTCGAGTTCACGCGCGCCGATCGTGTCGTGCAGCAGCAGGCGCAGGCCCTGCGACATCGGGAAGAACAGCTTGAGCTTGTCCTCCACGATGCGCTGGTAGACCTCCAGGTGCCGCGCCTCGTCGTACACCTGGGCGCTGGCGGTGAGGCGCGCGGCCAGGTTGTCCTCGCCCTGCGCCAGCTTGCTGGCGCACAGCAGCGCACCCTGCTCGCCGTGCATCACCTGCGACAGCGTCCAGGCGTGGAAGTGGCGCCGCACGTGCGCCCGCTCGGCCTCGTCCATCTTCAGCCACAGCGGCGTGCCGTAGACGAGCAGCGTGCCGTCGGGCATCTGCAGCGGGTTGGCCTCGTCGAAGTGGTGGCTCCAGTCGAAGTCGTCGATGCGCCACTGCTGGGCCGTGGCCTTGGCGTACAGGCGGGCGTGGTCCGCGTCGTCGATGCGGTAGTCGAGGTGGAAGGCCGCATCGGCGTTCAGCGGCCAGCGCTCGACGCGCGTGCGCTGCGCGACGGGCGCCTCGGCGGCGTAGGGGCTCACGGGGCTGCTCCCGGTCCGGGGCGAGCGCGCGGGTTCATGCGTGCGCCGCCTGGTAGCTCTTGAGCAGCTCGTCGACCGGGATGCCGTCGATCGTCATCCCGGCATAACGGCCATGCTTGATGGCGCAGCCGACGAAGCTCACGCGCTCCATGCGCGCGCCGTCGAAGCTGACGTTCTTCATCGTCGCGTTGTCCATGCGCACGAGTTCCAGGTGCGCGCCCTCGAAGGAGGCGTACTTGAAGCTCGCGCCGGCGAGCAGGCAGTCCTCGAACTGCGAGTCGCTCAGGTCGGTGTCGAAGGCTTCGACCTGGAAGGCCGAGTTGCGCAGCGGGATCTTGGTCATGGGTGTCTCCGGAAAGAGGGGTCGTGGTGGGGTGGGTGGTTGTCGTGCGGGTTCAGACCGGCGCCAGGCGCACCGCGTCGTCGAAGCGGCGCTGGAACTGGTCCATGCGGCGGCGGAACTCGCCTTCGTCGGGCGCGTCGATGATCGCGAGGCCGAGAAAATCGGTGCAGTGCGCGCTGGGCGGGCGGAACTGGTCGGCCTGCACGTCGAGCTGCAGGTGGTGCATCCAGTCCCAGGCGAAGGTGCGGTCGTCGATGCGCAGCTCCACGCGGCCCATGCCGGCGTTGCGCACGCCCACCAGGCCGAAGCGGCGGCTCTCGTTGCGCAGGCCGGCCAGCGCTTCCTCGCCGCGGCCGTTCTCGCACAGCAGCGCGGCCAGCGACATGTTCACGCCGTATTGCGCCTCGATCATGTGCACGATGCCGCCGCCGCCCGGGCGCGCCGCGGTCTCGCAGAACACGATCTCGTCGGCATCGGAATGGAACAGCTCCATGTGCGTGATGCCGTCGGTCATGCCCAGCGCGTGGATGGCCTGTTCCGAGAACGTGCACAGGCGCTCGTACAGCGGCCCTTCGGTCAGCATGTGCGAGACGAAGGGCGTGCCCTCGGAGAAGTCGATGTTGGCCATGCCGGGCAGGTAGGGCGCCACCGCGGTGAAGCGCACCTGGCCGCCGATCACGATCGAGTTCGTGTGGTACAGCGTGCCGGTGATGAACTCCTCGGCCTCGTAGTTCTGCGGGTCGCGCAGGCGCTTCGCGAGCTTGTCCAGCCGCGCCTCGTCGGAGACGAACTCGACGTTGCGCGAGCCGAGGCCGTCGCGCGGCTTGACCACCAGCTTGCCGTGGCGCCGCAGCAGTGCGGTGGTGGCCTCGCGGTCGGCGAAGGCGCAGAACTCCGGCACGCGGATGCCCGCGGCGCCGAGGATGCGCTTCATCGTCACCTTGTCGCGGAAGTGCGCGGCCAGCTCCGGCCGCATGCCGGGCAGGCCGAGTTCCGCGCGCACCACGGCGGCGAACTCGACACTGCGCTCGTCCAGCGTGCCGACGGCGGTGATGCCTTCCTTCGCGTGCCAGCGGCGCGCCAGCTCCAGCATCTGCGCCTGCGACTGGTACTCGATGCCCTCGACGGCGCAGTTGGCCGGCTGCGGCACGCGGTCGCGCGACTGCGCGTCGACGAACAGCAGCACCGGGCCGGGGTAGCGTTCCAGCAGCGGCCGGCCGTGCATGTCGTACCAGGAGCGGGTGGTGGCGTCGCGGCCACCGAGGATGAGCGTGCGGGTCATGGGTGGTCTCCGATCTCCGAGAGCGATGCCGCCGCAGCGGCCATGAGGGCGGGGCCCGATCCGTCAGCGGACCAGGCTCCGGGGAACACATCGAGGCAGGCGACGCCGGCGCTGCCGCCCGGCGCCGCGGTCCACAGCAGCGTGCGCAGCGGGCGGCCGGTACCGGCCGCGGCGAGCGCGGCGCGGGCCAGCGTGTCGGCGGGGGCTGCGCTGCTCAGGTGTTGCGTGGCGGCTTCGGCCGGCTGCAGGCGGGACAGGCCCAGGCCCTGCGCCAGCTGGGCCGCCGGCTCGGGGCCGAAGGCGTCGTCGCCGATCAGCAGTTCCACGTCGGCGGCCGCCCAGTTCGCCTGCGCCAGCGCCTGCCGCGCCAGCGGCAGCAGCAGCGCCGGCAGCGCACCGATCTGCTCGGCCGGCGCCCGGTCCCAGGGGCTGGCGGGGCCGGTGCCGGGCGACGTGGCGGCGGCGTGCAGCAGCGCCAGCGGCGCGCGTTCATCGTTCGGACGCACGGGGGCGACCCACAGTGCCGCGGCACCGTCGCCCAGGCACAGCGCGGGGCCGAAGCGTGGATCGAAAGGCGCGAGCCAGCGGTCGGATGCACTCAACACGCGCGGCAGGCCGTCGTGCGCAACCCGCAGCGGCGCCAGCTGCAGCAGGCCCACGAGCGCGGCGCCGCCGAGCTGGCCGACGCTGAAGCTGTCCTGCGCAGCCTCGAAGCTCGCCTGCGCCAGCAGCAGCGCGGTGGAACCCAGCGGCTCCTCGTCGACCGTCGCATGCGCATGCCAGACGCCGGCCACGCGGGCCCGCTCGGCAGCGGGCATGCCCTGCGCGAGGCGCGCGGTGGTGCGAAGCGCGAGCGTGCGCGCCGTGACATCGGCCCGCGGCGCGGGCGGGCTGTCGGTGAAGCCGAGCGCCTTGCGCTGGGCCAGCGAAGGCGGCAGCGACTGCAGGCCCGCGCTGGAACGAAGCTGCGGCGGCATGGCGCTGGATTCGGACCACGCGGCCGCTTCGGGCCGCAGCAGCGCCAGCGCGTGGATGGCGAGCGTCATGATGCAACCCCCTCGAGCGCGAGTGCGCCGTAGGCGCCGACGTTGGACTGGCTGAAGCACAGCGCGCGGCGGCCGGCGGCCAGCTCGTCGAAGACCGCGTCGGCCAGGTTGATCGCGAGGTCGGAGCAGCAGGAATGGCCGCGCCGGCGCATGTTGTCCAGGAACAGCGTGCCGGGCTTGAGGCCCATGCCATGTGCGAGCTCGCGCCAGTAGGGGCCGTCGGCATTCGTCGGGAACACGCGGCCCAGTGCCGACGGCGCCACGCCGGCGCGCGAGGCCATCTCCAGCCACAGCCGCCGCGTGTGGGCCCAGGGCAGGGCGCCCATCAGCCGCGCCTTGGGCGAGGCCTGCGGGCCCAGCGCCAGGCCGGGCCAGTGCCGCACGCGGATGTCCAGCACCCGCGCGCGCAGGCGCTGCCGGCCGAGCAGGATGGCCGCGCCGCCGTCGCTCTGAATGCCGGCTTCCTGGCGGATGCGGTGGCGCGGGCCGCCGAACACGCGGTCGGAGCTCAGCACCAGGGCGTGGCCGGCAGCGGGATCGGCTTCGAGCAGGTCGAGCGCGATCTCGAGCGCCTTGACGATGCCGCCGCAGGCCAGCTCGCCCACCGACATCGCCAGCCGCGGCCGCAGCCCGCAGCGCCGCGCCACCTGCGCCAGCAGCGACTGCGGTGCCGGCGGCACGCTGTAGCTCTGCGTGTGCGCATGCACGACGTAGGGCACGCGCGCCGGGTCGAGGTCGTGCCGCTCCAGCAGCATGCGCGTGGCGGCGGCACAGAGTTCGGCGTCGTCCTCGGAGTCGGCCACGTGGAAGTGGCGGCAGCCGTTGGCGAGCAGGCGCTCCACCAGCGCGCGCTCCACGCCGACGCGCTCGGCCCAGGCCTCGATGTCCTGCGCCGGCCCGGGCAGGTGGAAGGCCGCGTCGACGATGCCGGCCTGCCGCGCCTGCGGCGGCCTGTCGATGCCGTGATCTATGGTCTCAGACATGGCGCAGCGCCTCCACGATGTTGCGGCGCGAACCGCGGCGGGCCGGCAGCCAGGCCGACAGCAGCGTCACCCCCAGCAGCGTGCCCAGCGTCAGCGCCAGCGCCCGCCAGTCGCCGCCCAGGTGCACCAGCAGCGGCACCGGCGTGACGCGGTTCGGCGGCACCCAGCTCAGCCCGGAGTGATTGACGGCCGTGGCCAGCACCAGCGCAGCGGCCACGCCCAGCGCCACGCCGGCCAGCCCGACGAGTAGGCCTTCCCAGACGAAGAGGCGCCGCACGCCGGCCGGCGCCAGGCCCAGCGCGCGCACGGTGCCGATCTCGCTCGTGCGCTCGATCACCGCCGCGCTCATCGTGTTGGCCACGGTGAAGAGCACGATGGCGGCCATCAGCACGGCGACGAAGCCGAAGATCGTGCGGAACATCAGCTCGATCTGGCGGTACTCGCCGAAGAAGAGCGGGAAGTCCACCGCCACCAGCGGCCAGCCGCGTGCCTCGAGCACACGCTGGATGGCGGCCTTGGCGGCGGGCATCGCGGCCGTCTGGTGCAACTGGATCACGAGCATCGTGGCCTGCTCGCCGGCGCTGCGGCCGAAGACGAGCCGGCGCGCGTTGTCCAGGTGCAGCGCGAGGTAGCTGGAGTCGAGCGCGCTCAGGCCCTGGTTCTGCGCCGCGGCCGCGGTGGCCGAGACCACGTTGGGCGCGCCGCTGGCGGTGGCGGTGAGCACCTCGATGCGGCCGCTGGCCGCGCGCGGCGGCGCCTGCGCCTGCTCGTCCTGCGCCAGCGCCTGCAGGTCGCCGGGCAGCGCCGGGCCCTGGCGCGGGCGGGTGGGCTCGGGCGCGCAGTCGCCGATCGGCAGCGCGTCGCACAGCATCAGCATGCGCGCCAGGCCCAGGCCCAGCACCGCGGCGTCGGCCGGCGCGGCAGGCATCGCGAAGTGGTTGCCGACGGCGGCGGTGAGGCCGTGGCCGTCCCAGGTGCGCAGCGCGCGCTGGCCCTGAACCTCCACGCCTTCGCCGCCCACCATGCGCGAGGCGCCGCTGCCTTCGCGCCCGGCCAGGCCGTTGAACAGCAGCAGCGGCGTCACCACGCGCAGGTGGCGCGCCACCTCGGGGTCGGCGCGCAGCGCGGCGACCACCTCGCCGGTGTTGTCGATGCTGTACTGCGCCGGGTTGCCGAAGCCGAAGCGGGCGAAGCCCTGGCGCTGCACGTGGATGTGGCCGGTGCTGGTGACGATGCCGGTCTCCAGCGTGGCCATCACCGCGGTGGTGAAGCCGCTGAACAGCAGCAGCGCGCACACGCCCACCACCAGCGCGGCCAGCGTGATGGCGCTGCGGCGCGGGTTGCGCAGCAGGTTGCGCCAGGCGATCTGGATGTCGAGCATCACCGCTCCCGGTTGAGCACGCAGCCGTCCTGCAGCCGCACGACCTGGTCGGCGTGCTGCACCACGAGCGCGTCGTGCGAAGAGATCACCACCGCCATGTGCATCTCGCGCTGCATCTGCGCCAGCAGCGCGAGCACGGCGGAGGCATTGGCGCTGTCGAGGTTGGCCGTGGGCTCGTCGGCCAGCAGCACCGGCGGGCGCTTGACCAGCGCACGCGCGATGGCCACGCGCTGCTGCTGCCCGCCGGACATCTGCGCCGGCCGCTGCTGCGCGAGCTTGCCGACGCCGACCGCGTCGAGCATCTGCAGCGCGCGTTCGCGGCGCTCGGCCGGCGCCACGCGCTGCAGCACCAGCGGGTACTCCACGTTCTCCAGCGCCGTCAGCACGGGCAGCAGGTTGAAGTGCTGGAAGACGAAGCCGATGCAGGCCGAACGAAGCGCGGCGAGCGCGTTCTCGTCGAGCACATCGGTGGCCTGGCCGGCGATCTCGATGCGCCCGGCGTCGGGCCTGTCGAGCCCGCCGATCAGGTTCAGCAGCGTGGTCTTGCCGCTGCCCGAGGGGCCGCTCAGCACGGTGAATCCCTGGGTGCCGATGGACAGGTCGACGCCGTTCAGCGCCTTCACCATCACCTGGCCCATGCGGTAGGCCTTGTGCACCCCGTGCACGCGCACCAGCGCGTCGGCGGCCGCCGGCCGTGCCGCAGCGGGCAGCGCCGCCGGCTGCGGCTGGAGCCGCGCCGCGCCCGGTTCATGGCGAGCCAGTTGCAGCGCGCTCATGCGATGGCCTCCTCGTCCAGCAGCGCCAGCTCGTCGGCCGAGGCCGCCAGGCCTTCGCCGGCCGCGGCATCCACCAGCGCGCGGGCGTGCGCCACCTCGGGCAGCACGCAGTCGAAGAAGTGGCGCGCCGCCTTCAGCTTGCCGCGGTAGAAGGCACGCTCGTCGTCGCTGCCGGCCTGCGGCAGCGCGGCGGCGGCCACCTGCGCGGCCTCCAGCAGGCTCCAGGCGCCCAGCGTGTGGCCGAACATCTCGGCGATGCGCACGAACTGCGTGGCCATCGGCTCCAGCCGCCGCTGCTCCAGCGCCTCGCGCACGCGCTCCAGCACCGCGGCGCAGTCGTCCAGCGCGCGCAGCAATGCGGCGTGTTGCGGCTGCAGCTCGGCCGGCATCGGGCGCTGCGCCAGGGTTCCCAGCACCGCGGCGCGCAAGGCCTGCCATTGCGCGCGGTTGCGGCCGAAGGCGAGTGCGTCGCGCACCAGCAGCAGCGCCTGCACGTAGCTCGTGCCTTCCCAGATCGACAGCACGCGGGCATCGCGGGCATAACGGCCGACCGAGGTGGCGTCGGTGTAGCCGATGCCGCCGTGCACCTGGATCGCGGTGTCGCAGACGCGCGCGCACTGCTCGGCGCACCAGGTCTTGACGATCGGCACCAGCAGCGCGGCCAGGCGCCGGCGTTCGGCCTGCGACTCGGCATCCGGCGCTTCGGCCAGGCCCTCGGCGCTGAGCATCGCGACACGGCCGATCAGCACGCGCGCGGCCTCGGTGCGCGCCTTCATGTCCAGCAGCATGCGCTGCACGTCGGCATGCTCGACGATGGAGACGCGGTCGGCCCCCGCGTTGCTGGCGTCCGCCAGGCGCTTGCCCTGCACCCGGGTGCGCGCATAGGCCACGCTGTCGGCACAGGCCTGCGCGGCCAGGCCCACGCCGAAGATGCCGGTGTTGACGCGCGCCTGGCGCGCCAGCGCGGTGAACTGCAGCAGCCCGGCGTTGCGCCGGTCGCCCAGCAGCAGGGCGCGCGTGGGCCCGCCGGTGCCGAAGCGCAGGTGCGTGTTCGGACAGGCGCGCAGGCCCATCTTGTCGGGCACGGCGACGCAGGCCACGTGGTTGTCGCTGCGCTCGCCGGTGACGGGGTCGATCCAGTAGCGAGGCACCAGGAAGCAGCTCAGGAACATCGAGTCCGCGCGCGCCGGGGCCACGCGCGCCAGCACCACGTACAGCGTGTTCTCGGTCAGCTCGTGGCGGCCGGCGGTGATGTAGCGCTTCTCGCCCTCGATGGCCCAGACGCCCGGCTCGCCTTCGATCTCGGTGGCGGCGCTGCGCATGGCCAGCAGGTCGGAGCCTGCGTCGGCCTCGGTGGCGCAGTAGCAGGCGTCCCACCACCAGCCTTCCAGGCGCTCCAGGAAGAGGCGCTTCTGCAGATCGGTGCCGTGCTCGCGCACCAGCCGCGCGGCCGGCGCGGTGAAGCCGCCGAAGCACATGAAGGCCGGGTTGGCGCCCATCAGCAGTTCCATCACGGCCTGCTTCACCGGGGCCGGCAGCTGCGACTCGGCCGCGGGGCCATCCGCCGCCGCCACCGGCGTGCCCAGGTCGGCCCAGGCGCGCCAGCGCGGCCACAGGCGCTCGAAGCTGGCCGGAATGCGCACGCGGCCGTCGGGGCCGAGCGAGCAGCCCTCGCGGTCGTCGGCATCGGCGCTGGCGCCGATCTCGCGGGCGAAGGCCAGCGCGCGCTCGAGCACCTCGTCGTGGTAGCCGCGGTCGAAGCCGCGGAAGGGCGGCGCGTCGAGCAGGCGGTCGGCGCGCAACAGCTCCCAGAGCACGAAGCGCAGTTCGCGCAGGCGGCCGCGGCCCATCACGGTGGCGCTCATGCCCCGGCCTCCGCGGCGCGGGCCAGGCCGCGACGCTCTTCGCACAGGCCGCGGATGCGCGGCCGGTCGAGCTTGCCGTTCGGGTTCAGCGGCAGCGCGTCGAAGCACTCGACGGCGCGCGGCACCATCCAGCCCGGCAGCTCGCGGCGGCAGTGGGCGAGCAGGCGGTCGGTGTCCGCGGCCGTGTCGGCATTCCACTCCACGCAGGCGGCGATGAGCTGCCCCAGCCGCTCGTCCGGCAGGCCCACGACCGCGGCACGCGCGATGCCGGGGCAGGCCAGCAGCACGGTCTCGATCTCGGTCGGGCTGACGCGCTGGCCCGAGCTCTTGATCATCTCGTCGTTGCGGCCGATGAAGTACAGGAAGCCTTCGGCGTCACGCCGCACGGTGTCGCCCGACCACACGGCCAGCTCCTGCCGGGCCACGCCGCGCGGCGGCCGCGGCCAGGGCTTGAAGCGGTCGGCGCTGCGCTCCGGCGAATTGAGATAGCCCAGCGTGACGAAGGCGCCGCGGTGCACCAGCTCGCCCGGCTCGCCGGGGGCGCACTCGCTGCCGTCGGGCCGCACGACGGCGATCTCGGCGTTGGGCACCGCCTTGCCGATGCTGTCGGGCCGGCGCTCGAGTTCGTCGGGGTCGAGGAAGGTCGAGCGGAACGACTCGGTCAGGCCGTACATCAGGAAGGGCCGCGCCTGCGGGAAGCAGCCGCGCAAGCGCGCCAGCAGCTCGCGGTTCATGTGCCCGCCGGTGTTGGCGATGCGCTTGACCTGCGCCGCCTCCGCGCCCCAGGGCGCCTCGGCGATCAGGTGCCACAGCGGCGGCACGGCGGTGATGCTGGTCACGCCCAGGCGCTCGCAGGCACGCGGCAGCTGGCTCGCATGCACGAACTCCCAGGGCACGTAGCAGGCGCCGGAGACGAGCGAGGTGCCCAGCTGCGACAGGCCGGCATCGAAGCTCAGGGGCAGCACGCCCAGCACCACGTCCGACGGCTCCAGGCCGAGGTAGGAGGCCACGCTAAGCGCGCCGGCGACCAGGTTGCGCTGCGTCAGCACCACGCCCTTGGGCATGCCGGTGGAGCCCGAGGTGTAGAGGATGGCGCCGATGTCGCCGTCGCAGGGCAGGGCCAGCGGCGCGTCGGCCGCCTCTTCCGGCAGCGCCGCGGCAGCGGCCAGCAGCTCGTCCAGCGCCAGCGTGCGCACGCCGTGCACCACCTCTGGCGCCAGCGCGGCCAGCCGCTCCCGCGTGCCCACCAGCAGCTCGGCGCCGCTGTCGCGCAGGATGTGCTGCAGCTGCGCCGGCTTGAGCTGCGGGTTCACCGGCACGAAGGCGGCGTTGAGCGCGTTGATGCCCATCAGCGCCTGCACGTAGCCGACGCTCTTGGGTGCGAACAGCGCCACCCGCGCGCCGGCCGCCAGGCCCTGGTGCTGCAGCGCGACGGCCACGCGGCGCGCGCCGTCCAGCAGCGCGGCATAACCGAGCTGCTCGCGCTCGTCACGCACTGCGGTGCGCTGGGCGAAGACGGGGGCGACGAAGCGCAGCACCTCGTGCAGCGAGGCCAGGCTGGTGATGCGCCAGGGCGGCGCCTGGGTTTCGAGCAGGGGTTGCATCTCAGGCGCTCCTCTCGGCGGTGGCCGTGGCGGGGGCGGGATCCACCGCCACCTCGGCCGGGCGCAGCGCGGCGGTTCGCGGCTCGGCATGCACGTCGCGGAAGAGCAGCATGTCCAGCAGGCGGACTTCCTTGTCGTGCTCGAAGCCGCACAGCGCCACCTCCTCGTGGCGTCGCGGGTTGACGTGGGTGCCGAACAGCATGTCCCACAGCGGCAGCGAGTAGTTCGAGCCGTGCACGCCGCGCTCGTGGTGCACGCGGTGCATCTCGGGCCGCTGCACGAACCAGCCCAGCCAGTAGGGCGTGCGCAGGTTGGCGTGGGTGAAGTAGTCGTACACGCCCTCGATGAAGGCGAACCAGGCCACGCCGGCGAAGCTCAGGCCGAGCAGGAACCAGCAGACGAAGGCGCTCAGCACGAGGTTGGTGAAGCCGTCCAGCGGGTGGCCGTAGTAGGCGGTCAGCACCTCGATGCGGCGCGGGCTGTGGTGCACCTGGTGCCCCATGCGCCACAGCGCATTGCTCTCGTGCTTGGCGCGGTGCCACCAGTACAGGAAGAACTGGAAGGTGACGAAGGCCACGAGGCCCTGCAGCACCGGGTGCAGCGCCTGCAGCGTGTCGAACAGGCGGTGCTCGCGGAAGAAGGGAATCCAGGTCTGCTGGCCGATCATCAGGATCGGCATGCCGGCCAGGCTCAGGCCGACGGCCACCAGCACCCAGCGCAGGGTGGTCTTCTGGCGGTGCGCCGGGAACAGGCGTTCGAACAGGATCAGGATCGCGGCGGTGAGCAGCAGGTACCTCATGGGCGGACCTCGTCTTGTGGGGCGGTTGTTGGGTGGAAGGAAAGGGGCTGGCGCGGCGCTTCAGGCGGCGGCCAGTTCGGGAAGCTCGGCCACGGCGGGCTCGCGCCGGGCGGCTGGGCTTGCATCGGGCAGCGGCAACTGCGCCGCGTCGGCCTGCGCGACCAGCAGCTCCAGCGTGGCCACCAGCACGTTGCCGACCTGCGCCGTGGCGCTGACCTGGACCATGCCGGCGCCGAGCGAGCGCGCCTTCAGCTCGAAGTCCACGCGCTGGCCGGGCAGCACCGGCCGGCGCATCAGGCAGCCGCGCGTGCCGGCCAGCATGCCCAGGCGCGGCGGCGCGTCGGGGTTCTCGACGTCCTGCACGTGCAGCATCGCCGCGCCGGCCAGCTGCGCCGCGGCCTCGATCAGGTAGATGCCCGGCACGATGGGGCGGCCGGGGAAATGGCCGGCCAGGCCCATCGCGTCCTGGGCCCAGCTCACGCTGCCGCGGAAGTGCACGCCCGACAGCAGTTGCACGCTGCGGGCGAAGCGGATGCCGCCGCGGTGCGGCAGCAGGCGCAGCACATCGGCCTCGCCGAGTTCGCAGGGGTAGGTCGGGGTGATGGTGTTCATGGGTCGGGCCTTGCTTGTCAGGTCTTCACAGGGTCCAGATGGCGGCCAGCTGCAGGTTGCTGCGCGCCTGCGAATCGCCGTACTCGGTGCGAGGTGCACCGCGCGCGATGGCCCAGGTCAGCGCGAGCGCGAGCGCGCCGCGTTCGTGCGTGAGCTGCAGCCAGTGGTAGCTGCTGCGGTCTTCGAGGTTGCGGCGCCACAGCACGCTGCCGCCCCAGCCGCGGGCCGGCCAGTCGCGCAGCGCGGCGCGCGCGAAAAGGTTGTTGCGCGCCAGCGGGTCCTGCGCCGAGATCGCGTACTCGCGCAGCCGCAGGTAGCGCTGCAGGCCGGCCAGCGTGGTGGGCGAGGCCACGTCGCGCCAGGCCGCTTCGCCCAGCGCCGTGCCGTCGTGGTGCCACTCCAGCGCCAGCGTCAGCTCGGGCCAGGGCGTGACGGTGGCGCCGGCCACCGCGCGCGGGCGCCAGCCGGCCCGCAGCGGGGCGAGGCGGTACGGCGCCTCGGGCATGCCGGTGGCCAGCGCGCGCTCGACGATGCCCGCCTCGCGCGTCAGCAGCACTTCGGCGTGCAGCACGGTGCGCTCGTCGGCCAGCAGCGAGAGGTTCGCGCCCCAGGCGGAACCGCTCGCCTCGTCGTGCTGCCACAGCGCCTCGGCCTGGGTGGCGCTGCCCAGGCGCAGCGCGACGCGCACTGCGCCGCGGGTGTCGGCGTTGCTGCGCTCCAGGTGCGGCGACAGCGCGCCGCCGCCGGGCCGGCGCTGCAACTGCGGCGCGAGCAGGCCCACGACGGAGCCGCCGTCCCACAGCCACTGCACGCGCAGGCCCACCGCGCCCAGCCGCTCCGAGCGCGCCAGGCTCGGGTCTTCCGAGGTGCGCGCCACGACGGTGTGGCGCCGCCACAGGTCGGTCGGGTTGTAGGCATAGGCCACGCCCATGCGCTCGATGAAGCGGCCCAGGTCGACGAAGAGCTGCTGCGAGCCCCAGCTGAGCTGCAGCTCCTTCAGCGTGTGCGCCACCTGCTCGGCATCGAGCGTCTGCTCGCCGGCACGCCAGGCGATGTCGATGCGGTCGGACGCGCGCAGCAGCCAGCCTGCGCCGAGCCGGCGCTCGATGCTGCCGCTGGCCGACAGGCGCTGGCGGCGCTGCCGTGGCGGCTCGCCGGCGAAGGTCTCGGCGCGCCAGGCGTCGCGGCCCACCGCGGCTTCGAGCGTGGCGCTGTTGCGCGAGCCGGCGGCGGCCGGCGCCGCATCGGCCCGGGCCGGCGCCGGCTCGGCCGGCTGCGGCAGGCCCAGGCCCAGCGCGTCGATCTCCGCGGCCGTCGGCGGCGTGCCCGCGCCCTGCGCGCCGGCCGTGCCGGCAGCGGCCAGGCCGAGCAGGGCCGCGCAGGCCGGGAGCCAGCGACGCGCGCGAAGCTTCATGCGCCGAACCTCGGCAGGAAGTCGCGCTGCAGCCAGGCGGCCGGCACGTCCTGCGAGCGGAAGTCGCTGTAGCGCAGCAGCGTGACCCACTGCGGATTCAGGCCGTCGATGATCACGAGTTCGGTCGGCCGCTCGGCACCCAGCCAGGGTGCATAACGCCGATAGAACGCCGTCTTCAGCAGCTGGCCGCTGTCGCTGTAGAAGCGGGCCTTGATCGGCCGCGCGTTGCGGCTCGATTGCCACAGGTCGATCGCCGCGTAGGTGGTCGCCGCATGGCGCGCTGCCAGGCGCAGGCGGTGCGCGGGCTCGGTGTTGCGGTCGCCGTCGGTCACGCTCTCGGTGCCCTGCAGCGTGGGCGTGTAGTCCTGCGCGAAGCTGGCCATCGCCACGTCGCCATTGGCGGCCTGGCCCAGCAGCCGCTGCTGCGGCGACAGGCGGAAGCTGGCGCGCGAGGCCGGGTCGAAGAACCACAGGTCCTGGCCCTTGAAGAGCATCAGCTTGTTGGCGTCGCGCGAGGGCTGCTCGAAGCGCACCAGGCTGCCGCCGCTGGCGTCGCGCGCCGGCCGCACGAAGCCGGTCAGCACCAGCGTGTTCTCCAGCTGGCTCTGGCGGTACTCGGCCAGCGTGGTGGTCACGCGGAAGGGCTCGCGCGGGTTGCGCACGGCGTCGCTGGCGGCGAGCAGCTCGGCCGCCTCGTCGTCGGCGCTGGCCGCGAACGGCAGCGCCAGGCAGGCGGCGGCACCGCCGCGGGCGAGGAATTGGCGGCGCTTCATGGCTTCTCCAGCGCGGGATCAAAGCGGGGCAGGGCGGTCGCCCGGCGGACCAGTTCGCTGGCCAGCAGCGAGACCAGCGTGATGGGCAGCACGGCGGCCAGCAGCGGATCGCCGCGCAGCAGCCAGGACCAGCACAAACCGAGGGCGATGGCCGCCAGCAGCAGGGCGTCGATGCGCCGGCGCGCCGGCCCGGCCAGCCCGGGCTGCGCCACCAGGCCGTGGCGCGAGCCCGTGGCCGCCAGCAGCGCGACCAGCACGATGCAGGCGAACACAGCCGTCTCTCGCCAGCGCGCCAGTGCCAGCAGGCCGGGCATCCACCCGAGCCAGGCCATCGCGCCGCCGATGGCGACGTAGAGGTTCACGCCCATCGGCAGCCGCTTCATCGGCAGCCGGCTCCAGGCCGCGAAGGCGAAGTAGGCCAGCGCCACCGGCGCGGCCCAGCGGAAGGCGTGCAGCCAGACCTCGTCGCCGTTCGGGTGCTGCCAGCGCGCGCCGTTCAGCAGCACCAGCGCCGGCGACCAGGGCAGCAGGTAGGCCGCGAGGCGGCGCGGCAGCGAGGAGAGGAGGGCAGCCATCTCAGTGGCGCCCGGCCGTTCCGAAGCCACTGAGCGCCCCCTCGGGGGGCAGCGAACGGAGTGAGCTTGGGGGTTTCATTTCAGCGCACCTCGTTGTCGAAGCGGAAGGCCGCGGCGCCCAGCAGCGCGATCGCCAGCGTGGCCGCAGCCAGCCCGCCCTGCAGCGCCCAGGGCCAGGTGTAGGGCCCGGGCTCGAACAGCGCCAGGCGCAGGCCGCCGGCGATCTGGTTGGTCGGCAGCCACTGCAGCACCGAGCTCAGGCCCCAGGGCAGCTCGCGCAGCGGGATCGTCAGGTCGCCGAGCAGCAGCATCGGGTAGTACACGGCGTTGCCCAGCGTCTCCGTCATCGCCGCGCTGCGCGAACGCGCCGCCAGGCAGAAGCCGATCGCGAGGAACAGCAGCGCGCCCAGAGACAGCAGCAGCAGTGCCGAGGCGGCACGTGCCGGCGACATCAGCAGCTGCAATCCGAAGACCCACTCGCCGGCGGCCAGGAACAGCAGCGCGCCCAGCAGGATCAGCACGAAGCGCGCGCCGACCACGCCGCACAGGTACAGGCGCGGCGAAATCGGCCAGGTGGCGTAGGGCTTGAGCACCTGCTGCTCGCGCTGCCCGGCCAGCGCGTAGGCCAGCGACAGCACGCCGCCGGACAACATCATCAGCACGACCACACCGCTGAAGAGGAAGCGGTCGAAGCGCAGCGGCGCCACCGCGCCGGCCTGCGCCTGACGCTCGAAGCGCACGCTGCCGGCCTGGCCGGCGCGGCGCAGGGCCTGTTCCAGGCTGGCCTGCTCGGCCGCGCGCAGCGTGAGGTACAGCGCGCCGCTGCGGCTGGCGGCATGGCGGGCGTCCACGCGCAGCACGCCGTCGCGCGTGGCCACGGCCAGCGCGAGGTCGGCCGCTTCCGGGCGTTCGACGCGCTGCACGCGGTACAGCCGGCTGTCGAGCACCGCGGCCTCGATGCGCTGCGCGGCCTCGATCGCCGCCGCGTCGCCCGCGGCGGCGGCCACATGCACGCGCACGATGCCCAGGTCGTTGCCGACCGCGAAGCCCAGCAGCACGTACAGCAGCAGCGGGAACAGGAAGACCCAGAAGACGGCCATGCGGTTGCGCAGGTAGGCGCGCAGCTCGTTGCCGAACATCACGGCGCCGATGCGCCAGGCGCTGATCGCGCCGGTGGCGACGGCCGGCTCGGCGCGGTGGTCGACCGCGCTCGGATCGAGGGCGAGGGCGGCCTTCAATGCAGCACCTTCGCGGCAGGATCCTGGGCCGGGCCCTGCTGCAGCAGATCGGACCAGGCGCTGTGGCCCAGTTCGAGGGCGTCCCAGCCGCCCGGCGGCGCGTGGCGCGCCAGCTCGGCATCGAGCGAGCGGTCGGAAAAGACGATCAGCGTCGAGGCATCGGGCCGGTCGAGGCGGCGCAGGCCGGGGACCTTCAGCGCGGCCTGCAGCTCATCGAGCGCGCTCGACGCAACGCCGGCGGCCGGCAGGCGCACGCGGGCGCGCCAGCGGCCGAGGTGGCGCCCGATCAGCGCATCGCCGTCGCCGCGGTCCACCAGCCGCCCTTCGTGCAGCCACAGCAGCTGCGAGCACAGCGCCAGCTCCTGCGGCGTGTGGCCGACGATCAGCATCGTGCAGTGCGCCAGCTCGCGGCTGTTCAGGCAGGCGGACACGGTGTCGGCATAACGCCGGTCCAGGCCGGTGAGCGGTTCGTCCAGCAGCGCGAGCTCGGGCCGGTGCGCCAGCGCCAGGTACAGCTGCATGCGCTGGCGCTGGCCGCGCGACAGCGTGCGGGCGCGCAGCGGCTCGAGTTCGGCCAGGCCCAGCGCCTGGTGCAACGCGGCCCAGCGGGTGCCGTACATGGCCTCGTGCAGGCGCACGAGCTCGCCCACCTTCGCGAAGGCCGAGAACTCCACCTGCTGCAGCAGCACGCCCACGCGGCGGCGCAGCGCCGTGCCGTTGTGCAGCGCCGTGAGCGGCTGGCCGAGCAGCTCGCCCTGCGCCGCTTCGGTGCGGCGCAGGCCGCACAAGGCCTCGATGAAGGTGGACTTGCCGCAGCCGTTGCGCCCGGTGAGCGCCCAGCGCGCGCCGGCGGGCACCTGGCAGTCGGCCACCTCGAGCGAGAAGCCCTCGGCGGTGCGCAGCGCCAGGCGGCGGACCTGCAGCGCCGGGGGTGCGGCCTCGGTGCGGCTGGGGGAGGGCATGGACATGCTCACACCGGCTCCGCGCGCAGGTACAGCCGTGCCGCCGGCAGGCGCAGGAAGGGCGTGACGGTGTAGCTGCTGTGGTACGCGCCGCAACCGTCGAAGACGCAGGTGTCGCCCGGCTGCGGCCGCTGCAGGCTGGCGCCGATGCGGCCGATCACGTCCTGCCGGCTGCAGCTGCTGCCGACGAAGCGCAGCTCGGCCGGCGCATCGCCGGTGGCGCGCGGCGGCACCAAGGAAGGCGCGCGCTGCTGCTTGACGATCGACTCGGTCGACGCCAGCAGGAAGGCCTGCGCCATGCCGCCGTCGCAGACCACGACCTCGGTGCCGCCCAGGCGCTTGGTGGCGACGACGCGGGTGACGAAGGCACCGGCGCGGCCGAAGATGCCGCGGCCGGACTCGTGCATCAGCTGCCGGCCCTGCGCCAGCGGCGCCAGCGCCGCCACGTAGCGCGCCATCGCCTCGGGCTGGTCTTCCCAGTCCTCGGCGAAGCCGCCGCCCAGGTTCACGCGGGCCAGGTGCAGGCTGGTCGCTTCCTCGATCTGGCCGAGCATCTTCAGCAGCGCCTGCGCATGCGCCACGCCGTCGCGCTGCCAGCGGTGCGAGCCGTTGAAGGCATGCACGCCCAGCAGCTCGGCGCCGGCGGCGTGCAGCATCCGCGCGGCGGCGATGGCGTCTTCGGGCAGCATGCCGAAGTGGTCGGCATCGGCCAGGCCGCGCCAGGCGCCCACGGCCAGGCGCAGCAGCACCCGGGTGCGCTGGCGCGCCGGCGGCAGCGCCGCCAGGCGTTCGGCCTGCGCCAGGCTGTCGACGATGAAGACGCTGCCCGAGACATGGGCCGCCTTCATGAAGGCTTCGTCCATCGACGGGTTGTTGACGTAGCGCGTGGCGCGCACCCGCGGCAACGCGATTTCCAGCTCGCCGATGCTGGCCAGCTCGATGCCGTCGGCGAAGATCTCGCCGCAGCGCAGCAGCAGGTCGACGAGGCTGTTGGCCTTCAGCGAGACCACGAGCTCGGTGCCCAGCGCCTGGCGCAGCGCGCGCCAGCGGGCGCGGATGGTGGCGGGGTCGAAGACGTAGGCCGGGGTGTGCAGTGCCAGCAGCTCCTCGGGCCGCAGCGGCGCCATGCGCAGGCCGGCCGAGGCGGCGGTGTCGTCGGGCGCAAGCAGGGTCGTGGTGCTCATGAGGCGAGGGCGCAGGCAGCGCGGGGTTCGGTGGTGGTGGTCGAGATGACGGGGCCGGCCGGGTCGGCCCAGGCCCAGGCGCCGGGGCGGCCGAGCGTGGCGGCCAGTGCCGGCAGCGGGTTGGTCTCGTGCACGTGGCTGGCCAGCTCGCAGCGCAGCGTGTTGTCGCCGTACTCCAGCGCCTCGCGGCGCAGCCGGCAGCGCACCGCCAGCACGCCGCGGCGGGCGTGGCGGCGCCAGAAGTCGAACTCGGCGCGCAGGTCGTCGAGGATCAGCACCGTCTCGGCCAGCAGCGCCGGCGGCAGCGGCACGCTCAGCGGGCGCGTCACCTCCAGCAGCAGCGGCGAATCCAGGCCGAGCGCGGCGTGGGCCTGCGCCAGGCGCTCGAGCACGCCGTAGAACTGGACGTAGCCCAGGCGCACCGGCACCGGCGAGTCGTGCCGCAGCAGGGCCTGCATCGCGGCGTAGTCGCCCAAAGCGCGGTACGGCGGCGTGCGCGCGTCGGCGAGCATCGGCGCGGCCTCGGGCGTGGCCTGCAGCTCGAGCGTCAGGCGGTGATGCTTCATGCCACGCCCCGCACGCGCACGGCCACCGCCGGTGCCAGCGCCAGGCCGGCGCAGCCGATGTAGCCGTTGAGCGCCAGCGAGCCGATCACGGCCTGGCTGCCGCCTGAAAGCCGCCCTTCCTCGACGGCCAGCGCCAGCGCGATCCACGGGTCGCTGCCGAAGCAGTGGCCGAAGCGGTCGTGCCGGTCGGGCAGCGCGGGCAGGCCGGGAATGGCGCGGTGCAGGGCCGAGCGCGCGGGCTCGGGGAAGAAGGGCACCGCCAGCTGCGCCTGCGGCAGCCGCAGCGCCCAGGCGCGCAGGCTGGCGGCGAACTTCATCATCGATCGCTCGACCGGCGCACTGGTGATCTCGATGCCGGCTCCGGGCGCGACCTCCACCAGCACGCTGGTGATGCCGAAGCGCGCCGCGCCGTAGGTGCGCGTCTCCCAGGCGGCGCGCATGCCGTGCACGTCGGCGTCGACCACCTGCATCAGCAGCCGGCGCGGCCTGGCCAGCAAGGTGGCCTTGCGCTGCACGGCGCGCAGCAGCGGCGCCCAGCTGACGCATTCGTAGGCGTTGACGAGCGCGTCCGGCGCCCGGCCGCAGGCCGCGCCGATGGCGGCGCTGAAGGCCTCGCGCCCGGCCTCGGGATCGGAGATCTCGGTGGAGTTCAGCGTGGCGGCGAGCAGGTAGTCGTCGCAGTCGGCCGCGGCCAGCTGCGCCTCGGCCAGCAGCCCGGCCGCCTGCGCGCCGATGGCGCCGGCGAAGCGCTGCGCGGCCTGCGCCGGGCTCTCGTCGTCGGCCACGAAGGGCGTCGCGAGCGCCTCATAGTGCAGGCGCTGCACGACGAGCGTCGGCGCGCTGGCCGCGGCCGCGGGCTGCTGGGGCATCGGCAGGTTCATGCGCGGGGCCTCCTGCGGGGGGTGCTCAGGCGGCGACGGGCTGCGTCAGCTCGTGCAGCTGGCGGTCCATGTCGGACAGCGTGGTGAACGCCGTCATCTCGATGCGCTCGGGGTCGAAGGCGCCATAGAGCTGCTCGCAGAAGACGATCAGCTCGACGACGTTCAGCGAGTCCACGCCCAGCTCGGCCAGGCTCACGTCGGTGGCGGCGGTGCCGACGCCGGTGATGCGGCCGACTTCACGGGCCAGTTGTTCGAGGGTGTTGACGCTGTCTTGGTGGCTCATGCGGGGCTCCGGGGTGGTGGTTGTGGGAAGGTCGATCGAAGGGTCTGGCGGCTCAGGCGACCGGCGCGGTCTCGGCCACGGCGTGCAGCGGCTCGCGGTGCGCGGCCTGGCGGATGGCCTGGGCGCCGAACTGGCCGCAGGCGAACTGCTCGGCGCAGGCGGTGCGCTGCACCTTGCGCGAGGTGGTGCGGGGGATGCGGCCACGCGGCAGGAAGCAGATCTCGGTGGCGCCGAAGCCGAACTGGCTTCGCAGCAGCGACTGCAGCGAGGCGCGCATGTCGTCCAGCCCGACGTAGTTCTCGGGCTCGATGGCCAGCACCAGGCGCTCGCTGCCCATCACGCGGTCGGGCACGCCGAAGGCGGCCACGCGGCCCACGTCGACGTGGGGATGCCGCGCCACGCACTCCTCGAACTCGTGCGGGTGGTAGTTGCGGCCGCGCAGGATGATCAGCTCCTTCAGCCGGCCCTGCACGTAGAGCTGGCCATTGCGCAGGAAGCCGAGGTCGCCGGTGGCGTACCAGCCGTCTCGGATGACCTCCGCCGTCAGCTCCGGCCGGCCGTGGTAGCCCTTCATCAGGCAGGGGCTGCTGACGTGGATGTGGCCGCTGCGGCCGGGCGGCAGCGGCTGGCCGGCCTCGTCGCGCACCTCGATGCGCGTGCCGGCCAGCGGGCGGCCCATGCCGAGCACGGCCTCGGCGTTCGTGCTGCCCTCCGCATCGATCGCCTCGAACGGATCGGCCTCGGCCGCATCGAGCGGATCGGGCACGGTGCAGGCCAGCACCACCTCGGCCAGGCCGTAGCAGGGCCGCAAAGCGCCGCGCGGGAAGCCGTGGCGGGCGAAGGTGCGGGCGAAGGCCTCCAGCGTGTGGCGGTCGACGCGTTCGGCGCCGACGATCAGCGTGCGCATGCACGACAGGTCCACGCCGCGCAGCGAATCGGCGCGGTAGCGCCGCACGCAGTAGGCCAGCGCGAAGGTGGGCGCGGCGGAGGTCGTCGCGCGGTGCGCGCTGATCGTGCGCAGCCAGCCCATCGGGTCGCGGATGAAGTCCTCCGAGGGCTGCAGCACGATGTCCACGTCGTGCACCAGCGCGCTGAGAAGCGAGATCAGGCCCATGTCATGGAACAGCGGCAGCCACACGGCGCCGCTGTTCTCGGCCGGGTTCTCGCGCGCCGCCTGCGCCGTGAGTTCGATGTTCAGCAGCACGTTGCGGTGCGTGAGTGCCGCGGCCTTGGGCTGGCCGGTGGAGCCCGAGGTGAGCTGCAGGTGGTGCACGTCGTCGGGCACGGCGGGGTGCACGAGTTCGAGCGGCAGCAGCGGCGAACGCTTCAGGTCCTCCAGCGCGAGCACCGGGGCGCCGGTGCGCTCGTCGCCGGCCCAGCCGTACTGCTGCGGGTGCTGGGCGATCCACACCGCCGGGTGCAGCGCCTGGGCCGCGGCCAGCGCGTGCGGCGAGGGCCGCGCCGACGCGCCTTCCACCCCCGCCGGCAGGCAGCAGGGCAGCGCGCCCAGCAGCACGGCGCCGGCGAAGGCGGCCAGGTAGTCGGCCCGGCTGGGCAGCGCGACGAAGACGACGTCGCCGGCGCGGATGCCCTGCGTGCGCAGCCCCTGCGCCACGCGCAGCGCCTGCTGTGCCAGCACGGGGAAGTTCATGCGCGTGCCGCGCCGCTCGTGCACGAGCGTCACGCCGCGGTCGGAGTTGCGCCGGGGGCCGTTCACGTAGCCGAGCAGCAGCTCGGTGAACGTGCCGGCGGCCGGCTCAGTGCAGCTGGCGGGCGACGAGGCTGACATTGGTTCCTCCGAACGCGAACGAGTTGGAAACGACGGCCCGCAGCCCCGCGACCGAACGCGCCTGCAGCGGCACGTAGTCGAGGTCGCAGCGCGGGTCGGCGTCGTGCAGGTGGGCGGTGGGCGGCAGCGCGCCCTGCGCGAGCGCCCGGGTGGCGATGGCGAACTCCAGCGCGCCGGCCGCACCGATCAGGTGCCCGTGCATCGACTTCGTCGAGCTGACCGGCAGCCGCTGCGCATGTGCGCCGAAGACGGCCTTGATGGCCTCGGTCTCGCTCACGTCGCCGGCCTCGGTGGCGGTGCCGTGGGCGTTGACGTAGCCGACCTCGTCGGGGTTGCAGCGGGCGTCGTTCAGCGCGGCGCGCATCGCCCGGGCCTGGCCGGCGCTGGACGGCAGCGTGATGTGCGAGGCGTCACTGCCGATGCCGTAGCCGGCCAGCTCCGCATAGGCCCGGCGCCCGCGGCGGCGCGCCGAGGCCTCGCTTTCCAGCACCACCGCGGCCGCGCCTTCGCCGAGCACGAAGCCGGCGCGGTCACGCGAGAAGGGCCGGCAGGTGGCGCCCATGTCGGGCGTGGCGCGCGGCGCCATCACGCGCAGCGCATGCCAGCCCAGGTAGGGCCCGAGCACGAGCATGGCCTCGGTGCCGATGACGATCACCGCGTCGGCATAACCGTGGCGGATCGTGCGCGCCGCCTCGCCCAGCGCCACCGCCGAGGAGGCGCAGGCGACGCTGAAGGTCTGCGTCGGGCCGGTGAGGCCGAACTCGATCGACAGCCAGGCCACCGTGGCGTTGGGCATCGTCGTGGGCACCGACAGCGGGTGCACCACGATCGGGTCGCCGCTCTCGCCCTCGGCCCGGTGCAGCCGGTTGTAGAAGCGGGCGTAGGTGGCATCCAGCGTGGACGCGCCGCCCAGGCCGATGCCCGAGAACACGCCGGTGCGGCTGCGCGTCTCCTCGTCGAAGACGAACTCGGCATCGGCCACGGCCTCGCGGGCCGCCAGCAGCGCGAACTGGCTGGCGCGGTCCAGCACCCGGTCGCCGCGCGCCAGGCGCGACTCGTAGCCGGGCTTGACGGTGGCGGCCACCGCATCGGGCAGCCAGCGCTTCACGGCCGGCGGCGCGTCGGCCACGCCGCTGTGGGCTGCCAGCAGGGCCTCGAAGGTGGCCGGCATGCTGTGCCCGAGCGGCGTGATCGCGCCCAGCCCGGTGACGAGCACCTTATCCATGGGCCACCGCGGCTTCCACCTGGGGCGCCAGCTGCGGCGCGGCGGCGCCGCGCTGCTCGTGGAGCTCGGTGAGGAAGGCGAACAGCTGCGTCAGCGTGAAGCCCTTGATGGCGTCCAGGTTGTCGACGCGGATGCCGAACTTGTCCTCGATCTCGAACAGCAGCTCGACGATGCTCAGCGAATCCAGGCCGAGGTCGTCCAGCCGGCGCTGCGGGTCTTCCAGGCGCGTCGCGTCGACGCCGGCCGACTGCACCAGGTAGTCGCGCACGGCCGATTCCAGGTTGATGCTCATGGGTCGTCCTTGGGGTGGGGGGAGCGGGGGCGCCGTGGGTCGGGCGTCTCGGGGGGTGGACTTCCGGACTCAGACGAGGCCGAACAACCAGCTCAACACGGCCTGCAGCCAGCCGCCGCGGGGGAACTCGTCGGGGTTGTCGACCTTGCACTTGAAGTTCATCGCTTCTGCTCCTGTGTGGGTGTGTCCGGAAGGCAGGGCCATTTCATCCGCCGCCGCCCGGGGGTACCACTCACAGGCCTGTTAGCTTGACAAGCGCTTTTGGGCCGTGCTACGCGCGCGTCAGCTACGCGTCAGCAAACCCTTGCGACGGCGCGGGTACGTGGCAGCGGCCAACTAGGGGGGTGCCGGGGAGCAGGAGGGCTTGGGCAGCCGGGCCGCCCGGGAGCGCACGCCGAGGGCCGGCGCGCGCAGGGATGCGGGCGCTAGAGCAGGCCCAGCGAATCGGCGCGCTGCACGGCCAGCAGCTTGCTGGAGACGTCCAGCTTGCCCATCACGTTGCGCAGGTGGAAGTTCACCGTCGCTTCGCTCATGCCGAGGATCTGGCCCACGGCCCAGGCCGACTTGCCGGCGCGGGTCCATTGCAGGACCTCGCGCTCGCGGGCGGTCAGCTTCACCGCCCGGCTCTGCGGGGAGTCACCCGCCATCAGGCGCAGCGCGGCCTCGTGCGCATAGACGGCCACCAGCTGCAGCTTGCCCATCATCGCCAGCAGCTGCGTGCAGTCGTCCGGTAGCGCCTCCTCGCGGTCGACGCCGAAGAGGAAGTGCCGGCCGCCCGAGAGGTGCAGCGCCACCGAGAGCCCGGTGCGGAAGCCGTGCGCGGCCTGCTCCTCGTAGAGGTCGGCGGCGCCGGCGGCGATGTAGGTGCTCTGGTCGTAGGAGATCGGCAGGCTGGAGCGCTTCAGGTGGTGCAGCACCGGGTCACGCGCGATGGTCTCGACCGAGCCGGACTGCGCGAAGGCCTGCGGGCCGTTGCCGATCATCTCGAAGCGGGGCCGGCCGCCGGGCACTTCCACCGCCACGGCCGCCGAGAACAGCGAGAAGTTCATCGATTGCGCCAGCCCGACGAGCCGGGCCTGGAACGTCTGGCGGTCTTCCGCCAGCGACAGACTCATCAGGTCTTCGAGTTCCATGGTCGGCACTCAGCGGGATCGAGGCACGAAGCGAGGCACGAAGACAAGACTCCCGCAGGAAGCAACCCTGAACATCGCAGGGTACACGCACACCCGGCGGGCCTAACATCCTTTATGCGGGGGGGATATGTCGCCGCCTGTATGTGTCCGGAAGCCGGCCTGCGGGGGGACGGGGGGAGCGGCGGGCCGGAAAGGCCGTACTTTTTTTTCGAGCGATCGGCGCCGCGGTGAAGGCGGGGCGCTGCATCGTGGGGCGCGCGCGGCGGGCGCCGGGCGGCCAGGAAGGAGAGGGCGGGCGGCGGCCGGTGCAAGCCGCCCGGGGGCCTTGCGGCCGTCAGGCGGCGGCCAGCGTCGGCGCCTGTTGCGCGGACTCGGCGCCCACCATCGGGCGGATGTTCTGCGCCAGGTCGCCCTTGGGGCCGCGGACCAGGTCGTAGACGACCTGCGCACCCTGCTTGAGCGTCCGGAAGCCCTCCATCTGGACCGCCGAGAAATGCGCGAACACGTCCGCGCCACCGCCTTGGGGCTCGATGAAACCGAAACCCTTGGCGTCGTTGAACCACTTAACCGTACCGTAGGACATGCTGAACTCCTGTCGCTGCTGTCGGAAGAAATTTTCCCGCCGGCCAAGTTCGGGCGTCAAGGCAACGACGGCGTTTGGCTGTAGGGATTCCTGGACAGGGCATGGGCAAAGGTCTTTTGCTGCGGCATCCTGAACGCTCCGCGCCGGGTGGCGCCGGGCTCGAACGGACAAACTGCACGTCGGTGGCGAGGAACTCGCCGGGCCCCCGGCCCCGGCCCCGACGCGACAGTGCCAACTCGATAGAATGAGCCATGCCCGACGATCCACCGTCTCTGCCCCCGAAGCCGCCGCAGCAGCCGGGCCGCGATGCCGGCCAGGGCGCGGTGGTGGCCGAGCGCAAGGTGGCGCGCACCAAGCCGCCACAGCTGTACCAGGTGGTGATGCTCAACGACGACTACACGCCGATGGAGTTCGTCGTGATGGTCCTGCAGCAGTACTTCCAGCGCGACCCCGACACGGCCACGCTGATCATGCTGAAGATCCACCACGAAGGGCGCGGCATCTGCGGCGTCTACACGAAGGACGTCGCCGCGACGAAGGTCGAACTGGTGCTCACCGCGGCGCGCCGCGAGGGGCATCCGCTTCAATGCATTATGGAGGCCGCATGATTGCGCAAGAGCTTGAGGTCAGCCTGCACATGGCGTTCGTCGAGGCGCGTCAGCAGCGCCACGAGTTCATCACCGTCGAGCACCTCCTGATGGCGCTGCTCGACAACCCCTCGGCCGCCGAGGTACTCAAGGCCTGCGCGGCCAACATCGAGGACCTGCGCAAGAGCCTGTCGACCTTCATCAAGGAGAACACGCCCACCGTGGGCGGCACCGAGGAAGTCGACACGCAGCCCACGTTGGGGTTCCAGCGCGTGATCCAGCGCGCCATCATGCACGTGCAGAGCACGGGCAGCGGCAAGAAGGAGGTCACCGGCGCCAACGTGCTGGTGGCGATCTTCGGCGAGAAGGATTCGCACGCCGTCTACTACCTGCACCAGCAGGGCGTGACGCGCCTGGATGTCGTCAACTTCATCGCCCACGGCATCAAGAAGAGCGACCCGCCGGAGCCGACGAAGAGCAACGAAAGCCCCAGCAACAACGAGGCCGAGAAGGAAGAGGGCGGCGACGCCAAGGGCTCGCCGCTGGAGCAGTTCACGCAGAACCTCAACCAGCAGGCGCGCGAAGGCAAGATCGACCCGCTGATCGGCCGTGAGCACGAGGTCGAGCGCGTGATCCAGGTCTTGTGCCGTCGGCGCAAGAACAACCCGCTGCTGGTGGGCGAGGCCGGCGTCGGCAAGACCGCGATCGCCGAAGGCCTGGCCTGGCGCATCACCGAGAAGGACGTGCCCGAGGTGCTGGCCGACGCCACCGTCTACGCGCTGGACATGGGCGCGCTGCTGGCCGGCACCAAGTACCGCGGCGACTTCGAGCAGCGCCTGAAGGGCGTGCTCAAGCAGCTGAAGGACCAGCCCAACGCGATCCTCTTCATCGACGAGATCCACACGCTGATCGGCGCCGGTGCGGCCTCCGGCGGCACGCTGGACGCGAGCAACCTGCTGAAGCCGGCGCTGTCCAGCGGCACGATGAAGTGCATCGGCGCGACCACCTTCACCGAGTACCGCGGCATCTTCGAGAAGGACGCGGCGCTGTCGCGGCGCTTCCAGAAGATCGACGTCGTCGAGCCCTCGGTCGAGCAGACGGTGGAAATCCTCAAGGGCCTGAAGACGCGCTTCGAGGAGCACCACAGCGTGAAGTACGCCGTGGGCGCGCTGCAGGCCGCGGCCGAACTCTCGGCCAAGTACATCAACGACCGCCACCTGCCCGACAAGGCCATCGACGTCATCGACGAGGCCGGTGCCGCGCAGCGCATCCTGCCGCCCACCAAGCGCAAGAAGACCATCACGCGCACCGAGGTGGAAGAGATCGTCGCGAAGATCGCGCGCATCCCGCCGGCCTCGGTCTCCAGCGACGACCGCAGCAAGCTCAAGACGCTGGACCGCGACCTCAAGAGCGTGGTCTTCGGCCAGGACGCCTCGATCGACGCGCTGGCCGCCGCCATCAAGATGGCGCGCAGCGGCCTGGGCAAGCCCGACAAGCCGATCGGCAGCTTCCTGTTCAGCGGCCCCACCGGCGTCGGCAAGACCGAGGTCGCCAAGCAGCTGGCCTACATCCTGGGCATCGACCTGATCCGCTTCGACATGTCGGAGTACATGGAGCGCCATGCGGTGAGCCGGCTCATCGGCGCGCCGCCGGGCTACGTGGGCTTCGACCAGGGCGGCCTGCTGACGGAAGCCGTCACGAAGAAGCCGCATGCCGTGCTGCTGCTCGACGAGATCGAGAAGGCGCACCCGGACGTCTTCAACGTGCTGCTGCAGGTGATGGACCACGGCACGCTGACCGACAACAACGGGCGCAAGGCCGACTTCCGCAACGTCGTGATCATCATGACCACGAACGCGGGCGCCGAGACGATGAACAAGGCGACCATCGGCTTCACGAACAAGCGCGAGCAGGGCGACGAGATGGGCGACATCAAGCGCCTGTTCACGCCCGAGTTCCGCAACCGGCTGGACGCCATCGTCAGCTTCGCTGCGCTGAACGAGGAAGTCATCCTGCGCGTGGTCGACAAGTTCCTGCTGCAGCTGGAAAGCCAGCTCGCCGAGAAGAAGGTCGAGGCGACCTTCAGCGACGCGCTGCGCAAGTACCTGGCCAAGAAGGGCTTCGACCCGCTGATGGGCGCGCGGCCGATGCAGCGCCTGATCCAGGACACGATCCGCCGTGCGCTGGCCGACGAGCTGCTGTTCGGCCGCCTGGTCGATGGCGGGCGCCTGAACGTCGACATCGACGACAAGGACGAGGTCGTGCTCGACATCCAGCCGCCGCGCAAGAGCGACAAGCCGCGCACGGAGGCCACGCCGGCCTGAGGGCGAGACCTCAGCCGCGCGCGCGGGCCGGCGGCATGTCCGCCGCCGGGTCCTGGCGGAAATAGCGGGCGAACATCTCGTACAGCGCGGGGTGTTCGCCCTTCGTCTTCTCGGGCTCGACGAAGAAGGCCTCGCAGGCCACGCCGAAGAACTCCTCGGGCGCCTCGGCGCCGTAGGGGTCGATGACGGTCGGCTCGGCGGCGTCGACGCGAAGGCAGAAGGCCTCGTACTCGGCCGTCATCGTGCGCCGCCATTGGCTGGCCTCGATGTCCGGCGGCAGCGCCGGCATGCCGTCCAGCGCGCCGTTGCCCATGTCCAGCACATGCGCGAACTCGTGGATTACGACGTTGTAGGCCGTGCCATCGCCTGCCGCCACGCCCAGGCCGCGCACGTGGCGCCACGAGAGCATCACCGGCCCACCGGGCACCGATTCGCCGTGCAGCGGCTCGTCGATCTCGTGCACCACGCCGGCTTCGTCGGTGATCTCGCGCTGCACCGGCACCTCGTCGGGCGTGACGACGATGCCGACGAAGCCGTCGTAGGGCGCAAGCCCCAGGCGCAGCACCGGCAGCACCGCCTGCGCCGCGATGGCCACGGCGATCGCGTCCTGCAGCCGCAGGCCGCCGACGGTGCTGAACTCCTTGCGGTCGAGGAAGAGGCTGGTCAGGCGGCGCAGCTCGGCGGCGTCCGCCGGGTCGCGCCGGCGCAGGAAGGGATAGCGCACGAGCGTGCGTTTCCACAAATCGTCGGGAATGGCACGGCGTTCGAGCGCCGCCTGCTCGCGGCGCCCCCGCCAGCGCTGCTGCCAGCGCTGCAGCCAGCGGCCGACCATGGCCGCTTCAGCCCGCCGCCGGCGGCATCCGCGCGAAGCCCTGGCGCGTGAGGCGCAGCACCTCTGCGCGCGGCGCAGCGGGGTCGTCGAGGTCCCAGTCGGACAGCACGTGGCGCTTGAACCCGGGCGCCAGCAGGTTGCTGCCGGGCCGGTGCGTGTGGCCGTGCACGAGTTCGGCCGCGCCCATCGCGTGCAACCAGCGCACGGCCTCGGCGGGCTCCACGTCGACCTGCAGGTCGCCATCGAAGCGCTGCCGGTCCCGGCTCGCGCGGCGCAGGTCGGCGGCGATGCGCAGCCGCTCGTCCAGCGGCTTGGCCAGGAACTCGGCCTGCCAGGCCGGGCTGCGCACCTGGGTGCGGAAGGCCTGGTAGGGCGCATCCTCCAGGCACAGCGCGTCGCCGTGCGTCAGCAGCACACGCTGGCCCCAGGCCACCAGCAGCGTCGGGTCGGGCAGGCCGGTCATGCCGGTATCGCGCAGCAGTTCGTAGCCGACGAGGAAGTCGCGGTTGCCGGCCATGAAGCCGAGCTGCCGGCGGCTGGACGCCTCGGCCAGCACGTCGACGCACTGGTGCTCGAAGGGGCGGCCGCGGGCGTCGTCGCCGACCCAGACCTCGAACAGGTCGCCGAGGATGAACACCGCATCGGCCGGCGTGCGCTGCAGGTGGCGCGCGAAGGCCTCGAAGGTGCGCGGCAGCGCCTCGCTCAGGTGCAGGTCGGAGATGAAGTCGACGGCGCGCCACGAAGGCGGCGCCGCCAGCTCGAAGAAGGCCGGGAACGGCGGCGTGCGCCCGGCCTCGCCCATCAGGCGATCTCGGTGACGCGCACGATCTGCACGTCGTCCAGCGGCACGTCGTCGTGGAAGCCCTTGCGGCCGGTGCGCACCTTCTCGATCGCGTCGACGACCTCGGTGCCCTCGACCACGCGCCCGAAGACCGCGTAGCCCCAGCCCTGCGCGCTCTCGGCGCGGAAGTCGAGGAAGCCGTTGTCGACGGTGTTGATGAAGAACTGCGCGGTGGCCGAGTGCGGGTCGCTGGTGCGTGCCATCGCCAGCGTGTAGCGCAGGTTCTTCAGGCCGTTGTTGGCTTCGTTGCGGATCGGCGCGTCGGTCGGCTTCTGCTTCATGCCGGGCTCGAAGCCGCCGCCCTGGGCCATGAAGCCGGGGATCACGCGGTGGAAGACGGTGCCGTCGTAGTGGCCCTTCTTCGCATAGGCCAGGAAGTTGGCGACCGACAGCGGCGCCTTGGCGTCGTCGAGCTCGATGCGCAGGGTGCCTGCGCTGGTTTCCATCTGGACGGTCTTGGTCATGTCATTTCTCCACGGAGGCCTTCTTGATCAGCACCGGGGTGACCGGTACGTTCTGGTACGGGCCCTTGTTCTGAACGGGCACGGCTTTGATCTGGTCGACGACTTCCATGCCCTCGACGACCTTGCCGAAGACGGCGTAGCCGCCGCCGGCATCGTCCAGGCGCAGGTTGTCGACGACGTTGATGAAGAACTGCGAGGTCGCCGAATTCGGGTCGCCGGTGCGGGCCATCGCGATCGTGCCGCGCAGGTTCGACAGCCCATTTTTCGCTTCCAGCGGGATCGGCGGTCGCGTGGACTTCTCGCTCATGTCCGGCTTCATGCCGCCGCCCTGGATCATGAAGCCGTCGATCACGCGGTGGAACACGGTGCCGTCGTAGTGGCCGGCCTTCACGTACTTGACGAAGTTGTCGACGGACTTGGGTGCCTTCTCGGCGTCGAGCTCGACGACGATGTCGCCGGCCGAGGTGGCGAGCTTGACCTTCTGCGCGAAGGCCGGGCCGGTGAGCGCGATGGCGGCGGCCAGCAGCGCGCTGCGCAGGATGCGGGTGTTCGACAAGGCTGGATTCCTCTGGGCTGCGGCGGGCCGCTGGCCCGCGAAAACTGGCAGTCTAGCGCGGGGCGACGGCAGTTCCGCCCAGCAGCGCGCGCGCCGCTTCCAGGCGCCGCAGCACCGGCGTGTCCAGCGGGCCGGCGCTGGCTGCCTGCTCCCAGGCCTGCACGGCGAGCATCAGGTAGACCTGGCCCAGGTTCACGCGCGCCAGCCGGTGCGCAGGGTCGTTGCGCAGCGCGGCTTCCAGCGCCAGGCGCGCCGGCTCCAGGCGGCCGGCACGGGCGTGCAGCAGCGCGATGTTGTTCTGCGGGTCGGGCAGCTCGGGGTAGTCCTGGGTCAGGCGCGTGAAGACGGCCAGCGCCTCGTCGTCGCGCTTCAGGTCCATCAGCACCACGCCCTGCAGGAAGCGCATCTGCGCGTCGCGCGGGTTCGCGGTTGCCGCCTTCTGCGCGCGTTCCAGCGCCGGCAGCAGCTCGCCGCGGGCGACCATCGCGCGCAGCTCGCCGATCTCGTCGGCCCGGGCCAGGCCGGCGATCGCCGCCAGGCACGCGGCCGCGATCCAGGTGCGCAGGGCAGGGCAGGGCATGAGGGTGGGGGGGAGTGCAGCCGGAGGCGACGGTGGCCGCCGCTATACTGAATTTCGATTCTATCGACGCCCCCCGCTTTCCGCCGGGCTTCGCGTCCCGCCCCTTCATGACCCTGCACATCCACAACACGCTGACGCGCCGTCTGGAGCCCTTTTCGCCTCTCGAGCCGGGGCACGTGAGGATGTACGTCTGCGGCATCACGGTCTACGACCTGTGCCACCTCGGCCACGCGCGCATGGTGCTGGCCTTCGACATGGTCTACCGCTGGCTGCTGGCCAGCGGCTGGAAGGTGAGCTACGTCCGCAACATCACCGACATCGAGGACAAGATCATCCGCCGCGCGCTGGAGCGCGGCATCACGATCCGCGCGCTCACCGACGAGATGATCGCCGCGATGCACCGCGACTTCGACGCGCTGGGCGCCGCCAAGCCCACGCACGAGCCGCGCGCCACCGACTACATCGGCCAGATGGTGGGCCTCATCGCCAAGCTGCAGGGCAAGGGCCTGGCCTACCAGGCCACGAGCGGCGACGTGAACTACGCCGTGCGCCGCTTCGAGGGCTACGGCAAGCTCTCCGGCAAGAGCCTGGACGAGTTGCGCGCCGGCGAACGCGTCGCCGTGCTCGGCGACAAGGAAGACCCGCTGGACTTCGTGCTGTGGAAGTCGGCCAAGCCCGAGGAGCCGGCCGACGCGAAGTGGGAAAGCCCCTGGGGCGCTGGCCGGCCGGGCTGGCACATCGAGTGCTCGGCGATGAGCAGCGCGCTGCTCGGCGAGCCCTTCGACATCCACGGCGGCGGCATGGACCTGCAGTTCCCACACCACGAGAACGAGATCGCGCAGAGCGAGGGCGCCAGCGGCGCGCCTTTCGTGCACACCTGGATGCACAACGGCTTCCTCAACATCGACGACACGAAGATGTCGAAGTCGCTGGGCAACTTCTTCACCATCCAGGACGTGCTGAAGAAGTTCGACGGCGAGACCATCCGCTTCTTCATGCTGCGCACGCACTACCGCAGCCCCTTCAACTTCAGCGACCAGCTGCTGGAGGAGACGCGCACCTCGCTCAAGCGCCTGTACACGGCGCTGCAGGCGGCGGGCGCCGTGGTGGGCGATACGGCGCCGCTGGCCGCGATCGACTGGGCCGAGCCGCGCGCCGCCGCATTCAAGGCGGCGATGGACGACGACTTCAACACGCCGGGCGCGATCGCCGTGCTGTTCGAGCTGGCGGCCGAGGTGAACCGCGGGCAGAAGGCCGACGCCGCGCTGCTGAAGGCGCTGGGCGGCGTGCTGAACCTGCTGCAGCTGCCGCCGGCGGCCTACCTGCAGGGTGGCGTCGATGAGGCCGCGATCCAGGCCCGCATCGACGCCCGCAACGCGGCCAAGAAGGCGCGCGATTTCGCGCTGGCCGACCGCATTCGTGACGAGCTGCGCGCCGAAGGCATCGAGCTGAAGGACGGCCCGGGCGGCACGACCTGGGTGAAGGCCTGAATGCCCGCGACCAAGCTGCCGGGCGCCGAGCCGACGCCGGACTACTGGGACGATGCCTGCAAGCATCTGGCGCGGCGCGACCGCGTGATGAAGAAGCTGATCCCCAAGTTCGGCGAGGCGCGGCTGAAGAGCCGCGGCGACGCGTTCACGACGCTGGCGCGCTCGATCGTCGGCCAGCAGATCTCGGTGAAGGCGGCGCAGTCGGTCTGGGACCGCTTCGCCGCCGCGGTGGGCGGGCGCAGCACGCACCTGCAGCCGGCGCGCGTGCTGGCGCTGGCGGCGCCGGCAATGCGCGAGGCCGGGCTTTCAGCGCGCAAGTGCGAATACCTGCTGGACCTGGCCGGCCACTTCGCCGACGGTCGCGTGCACGTGGCCGACTGGGCGGCGATGGACGACGAAGCCATCATCGCCGAGCTGGTGGCCATCCGCGGCATCGGCCGCTGGACGGCCGAGATGTTCCTCATCTTCCACCTGATGCGCCCCAACGTGCTGCCCCTGGACGACCTGGGCCTGCTCAAGGGGATCAGCGTCAACTACTTCAGCGGCGAGCCGGTCTCGCGCGCCGAGGCGCGCGAGCTGGGCGAGGGCTGGGCGCCGTTCCGCTCGGTGGCCACTTGGTACATTTGGCGCAGCCTCGACCCGCTGCCCGTGGAGTACTGAACCGTGAGCAAGCGACATTTCCTCGACTTCGAGCAACCGATCGCGGACCTCGAATCCAAGATCGACGAACTGCGTTACGTTCAAAATGAGTCGGCCGTCGACATCAGCGACGAGATCGACCGCCTGAGCCAGAAAAGCCAGCAGCTCACGCGCGACATCTATGCCAGCCTCACGCCCTGGCAGGTGACGCAGATCGCGCGCCACCCGCAGCGGCCCTACACGCTGGACTACGTGAGCCAGATCTTCACCGACTTCCAGGAGCTGCACGGCGACCGGCACTACGCCGACGACCTGTCCATCGTCGGCGGACTGGCGCGCTTCAACGGCCAGCCCTGCATGGTGGTGGGCCACCAGAAGGGCCGCGACACGAAGGAGCGCACGCAGCGCAACTTCGGCATGAGCCGGCCCGAGGGCTACCGCAAGGCGCTGCGGCTGATGAAGCTGGCCGAGAAATTCGGCCTGCCGGTCTTCACCTTCGTCGACACGCCGGGCGCCTACCCGGGCATCGGCGCCGAGGAGCGTGGCCAGAGCGAGGCCATCGGTCGCAACATCTTCGAGATGGCGCAGCTGGAGGTGCCGATCGTCAGCACCATCATCGGCGAAGGCGGCTCCGGCGGCGCGCTGGCCATCGCGGTGGCCGACCAGGTGCTGATGCTGCAGTACAGCGTCTACTCGGTGATCTCGCCCGAAGGCTGCGCCGGCATCCTGTGGCGCACGGCCGAGCGCGCGGCCGATGCGGCCGAGGCGCTGGGCATCACCGCGCATCGCCTGAAGGCGCTGGGCGTGATCGACAAGATCGTCAGCGAGCCCGTGGGCGGCGCGCACCGCGACCTGCCGTGGATGGCCGCGCAGCTCAAGCGCGGGCTGGCCGAAGCGCTGCGCCAGCTGACCGACCTGAAGCCCAAGGAACTGGTGCAGCGCCGCTACGAGCGCCTGCGCGAATACGGCCGCTTCGCCGACACCAAGGAACGTTGATGCCGGCGCGCCGGGTCGCGGTGGCCGCCAGCGGCGGACGCGACTCGACGGCGCTGCTGCATTGCACGGCCCGCGCGGTGCGCGAGCTGGGCATCGAGGTGGTCGCGCTGCACGTGCACCACGGCCTCGTGCCGCAGGCCGACGACTGGCTCGATCGCGTGCGCGCGCAGGCACGGCGCTGGGGCGCGGCCTTCGATGCACGCCGCCTGCAAGGGCCGGTGCCGAAGGGCGAGAGCATCGAGGCCTGGGCCCGGCGCGGCCGCTACCGGGCGCTGGCCGAGATGGCGCACGTGGCCGGCTGCTCGATCGTGCTGCTGGCACACCACCGGCGCGACCAGGCCGAGACCTGGCTGCTGCAGGCCCTGCGTGGCGGCGGCCCGCGCGGCCTGGCCGCGATGCCGAGGCTGGCGACGCGTGAAGGCCTCTGCTGGGCGCGGCCCTGGCTCGACATGCCGCGCGAAGCCGTCGAGGCGTACGTGCGGCGCCATCGCCTGGCCTACGTGGACGACGGCAGCAACGAGGATCCGCGCTTCGCGCGCAATGCGCTGCGGCGCGAGGCCTGGCCGGGCCTGCAGCGCGCCTTCCCGCAGGCCGAGGCGGCGCTGGCCGATGCGGCGCGCCATGCGCAGCAGGCGGCTGCGCTGGCGGCCGAGGTGGCGGCGCTGGACCTGCCGGCGCTGCGCAAGGGCGATGCCCTGGACGTGGCGGCCTGGCTGGCGCTGCCACCGGCGCGCCGCGCCAACGCGCTGCAGGCCTGGCTCGCCGGGCTGGCCGCCGGTCCGCTGCCCGACTCGCTGCTGCGGCGCCTGGCCACCGAGTTGCCGCGCGCGAAGGCCGCGCGCTGGCCCGCGCCCGGCGGCGAGCTGCGCCTGTACCGCGGGCGGCTGGAGCGGGCGGCCGAAGCGGCAATGCATGACGCCGGCGAAGCACCGTCGCCGTTGGCGCTCGACCTGAGTTCACCCGGCTTTCACACCGTCTCCGGCTGGGACGGCCACTTCATGATCGGGCCCTGCGAGGCCGGCGGCATCGCGCCCGAGCGCCTGCGCGATCTGCGCGCCGCCGCGCGGCAGGGTGGCGAGCGCTTTGCGTTGACCGCGTCGCGCCCGGCGCGCAGCCTGAAGAAGCAGTTCCAGGCCCGGTCCGTGCCGGCCTGGGCGCGCGAGGGGCCGCTGCTGTTCACGCCGGCGGGTGAACTGGTCTTCGTGCCGGGACTGGGCATCGCGGCGCCGTTCCAGGCGCCTGCGGGCCAGGCGCAGCTGGCCGTCGTCTGGCGCCCCGGGCCGCCAGGGCGCCGTCAGCCCGCCGGCTAAAATCATCGGCTTTGCGCACCAGCTTTCGCCGTCCGAGAGGCGGCTCACAACGATGGCATTGATCGTCCACAAGTACGGCGGCACCTCGATGGGCTCGACCGAGCGCATCCGCAGCGTGGCGCAGCGCGTGGCCAAGTGGGTGAAGGCCGGCCACCAGTTGGTGGTGGTGCCTTCGGCCATGTCCGGCGAAACCAACCGGCTGCTCGGCCTGGCCAAGGAGCTGATGCCCGACGCGAACATGGCCAACACGCCCGAGGCGCAGCGCGAACTCGACGCCGTGGCCGCCACCGGCGAGCAGGTCTCGGTGGGCCTGCTGGCGCTGGCGCTGCAGGCGCAGGGCGTGGCCGCGGTGAGCTACGGCGGCTGGCAGGTGCCCATCCGCACCGACTCGGCCTTCACGAAGGCGCGCATCGAGAGCATCGACGGCGAGCGCGTGCGGACGGATCTCGCCGCCGGCAAGGTCGTCATCATCACCGGCTTCCAGGGCATCGACGGCGCCGGCAACGTCACTACGCTGGGCCGCGGCGGCAGCGACACCTCGGCCGTGGCCGTGGCCGCGGCGCTGAAGGCCGACGAGTGCCTGATCTACACCGACGTCGACGGCGTCTACACCACCGACCCGCGCATCGTGCCCGAGGCGCGCCGCCTGGCGACCATCAGCTTCGAGGAAATGCTCGAGATGGCCAGCCTGGGCAGCAAGGTGCTGCAGATCCGCTCGGTGGAGTTCGCCGGCAAGTACCGCGTGCCCACGCGCGTGCTGTCGAGCTTCACGCCCTGGGACATCCCGATCGACGAGGAAGCCCGGTCGGGCACCCTGATCACCTTCGAGGAAGACGAAAAGATGGAACAAGCCGTGGTGGCCGGCATCGCGTTCAACCGCGACGAGGCCAAGATCAGCGTCATCGGCGTGCCTGACAAGCCGGGCATCGCCTTCCAGATCCTGGGCCCGGTGGCGGCCGCGAACATCGACGTGGACGTGATCATCCAGAACGTCTCGCACGACGGCAAGACCGACTTCAGCTTCACCGTCCACCGCAACGAATACGCGCGCACAATGAACGTGCTGGAGCAGCAGGTGCTGCCGGCCATCGGCGCCGAGCGCGTGGCGGGCGACGCGAAGATCTGCAAGGTCTCGATCGTCGGCATCGGCATGCGCAGCCACGCCGGCGTGGCCAGCACGATGTTCCGCACGCTCTCGGAAGAGGGCATCAACATCCAGATGATCACCACCAGCGAGATCAAGACCAGTGTCGTGATCGACGAGAAGTACATGGAGCTGGCGGTGCGTGCGCTGCACAAGGTCTTCGGCCTGGACGAACCGGCCGCCGCCTGAGGCTAGAATACGCGTCTTCGCCGGAGTCGTGACCGAGTGGCCGAAGGTGCTCCCCTGCTAAGGGAGTATGCGGGCAAAACCTGCATCGAGGGTTCGAATCCCTCCGACTCCGCCAGCGATGCATCCCTGAGCATCGCTGCCGATCCGAAGAAGCCGAATCAAGCCCCGCACGCCGGGGCTTTTTTCTTGTGGATCCTCGCCGGCGAGGCCCGCCGCTACTGCAGCACCAGCTCCACACGCCGGTTGCGCGCGCGCCCCGCGTCGCTGCCGTTGCCGGCCACCGGCGCCAGGCTTGCGACACCCCGGCCCTGCAGGCGCTTGGCGTCGATCCGGTACGGTGCCGCGGTGAGCGCCGCCACCACCGCCTGCGCGCGCTGCTGCGACAGCTGCAGGTTGGCCTCCAGCGCACCGGCGTTGTCGGTGTGGCCGACGATGTAGGCCTTCAGTGTGGCCTGCCCCTGCAGCAGCTTGGCCATCTCGTCGAGCTGGGCCCTGGATTCCGGCTTGATGTCGGCCTTGCCGGTATCGAAGTAGATGCCGTACAGCGCCACCTTGCCCTCGGCTTCCAGGCCACCCAGCATGGCCTTGGCGTCCACCGTGACCTGGCCGGTGGGCATGGCCTTGGGCTCGACGAACTCGAGGTAGGTCGCGGCCATGTTGGTCGTGTCGTTGGCCGCGCTCGAGGTGTAGAGCAGCACGTGCACGTCCTGCCCGGCGCGGCTGAGGGTGCCGGTCCACAGGCGGCCGTCGTAGTTCAGCGCGCTGCTCAGCGGGTAGCTCGAGTTGCCCTGGCCGGGCACGCCACCCTTGCCCCAGTTCATGCCGGCATCGATGTCCACCGTCTTGCCCCAGGCGAAGTAGAGCTTGGAGCAGTCTCGCTCGCAGGCGAAGCGCTGCTTGAAGCCGGCGGCAGCCAGGGCCTGCTGGTGGTTGCGGTAGACCTCCAGCGGCGTCTTGCCCTTCGGCGCGAGGTAGACGAGGCGGGTGACCTTGCCTTCCACGTCGAGCCGGTCCTTCAGCAGGTCGCGCCCGGTGGCCTGCTGGTGGACCGTCTCCATGCCCACCGGCAGCACGGCCTGGTCCCAGGCGGCGGCCTTGTAGCCGATCAGCGCCGAGCCCTCGAAGCGCCTGAGCATCGGGTAGTCGGCGCCGCCGGCAACGTCCGCCGGGAACGGCGTGGCCGCCAGGGCCGCGCCCAGCGGCAGCAGGGCACAGGCCCAGGGCAGGATCGCGCGGTGCGCGGCAGCGAGCAGCTTCATCGTCTCCGTCGGGGGTGATGGTCGGTCGATCCCGAACGGCCCCGTCGAACCCCGGGTTGACGCCGCCACGCCCCCTAACAACGCAGGGTATGCAAGCCGGCCTGGCCGTGTCGACACCCTCTACGCCGCCCGGGCAGGTCCATGCGGGCCACTTCAGCGGCGCGCGTCGCGGGCGGCCATGGGTGGACCCTCGAGCGGGCGACATGGCCGCAGCAACGGAATGCGTCCGGGCCGGCCGGCGTACACCTCCCAACCGCCAGCCGCAAGGGATGTCCGCATGCCGATCACACGCCCGGTGCTCACCAGCCTGCTTGCGAGCCTTGCGCTCGCACCCGCCGCCCATGCCGGCACGGCCTGGGACGAGAGCGTCTCGGGCGACCTGTCCGGCTCGGGCTTCAGCCCCACCGTGGTCAACGTGCTGCCGGGGCCGAACAGCGTGGTCGGCGTGACCGGCGCCGGCGCCGAGGGCATCGACCTGGACTACTTCAGCATCACCGTGCCGGCCGGCTACACGCTGGCCTCGCTGCGCCTGCTGCCGGGCACCTTGCCGGCCGATGGCGGCCTGGGTTTCATCGGCCTGCAGGCGGGGCCGCAGGTCACCACCACCGGCGCCGCGGCGCTGCTGGGCTGGGCGCACTACACGGGCGCCGACGTCGGCATCGACATCCTGCCCGTCATCGGCATCGGCTTCGGCGCCATCGGCTTCCAGGGCGCCTTGCCGGCCGGCAGCTATGCGTTCTGGATCCAGGAATTCGACTTCGGCAGCTCGCCCTACGCGTTCGAGCTCGGCATCGCCCCGGCGGTGCCGGAGCCGGCCAGCGCCTGGCTGTGGGCGGCCGGGCTTGCCGGCGGCCTCGCGTGGCGCCGGCGGCGCCAATAGCGCACGCTCCGGGCCTTCAGGACCGGGCCTCGGCGGCCGAAGGAGACGGGGTCCGCCGGCCCGTCGGCCGGCGCCTTCCGTGACCGACCAACCAGGCCCCATGAACCACATCGCCCGTTCCGCCGTTTTCGCCGCGCTCGCGGCCACCTGCCTCGCCAGCCATGCCGTCGAGGTCTACACCGGCATCGGCTTCCCCGGCGCCGCCTTCGGCGTCTCCGGCACGCTCACCGGCAACCTGGCGCTGCGTGGCGAGTACGCGGGCGGCCTTTCCCTTTCGCGCGACGGCCAGCGCGAAGGCCTCACCTACAACGGCAAGCTCAAGACCGGCCGCGCCGCGCTCTTCGCCGACTGGTACCCCTTCGCCGGCAGCTTCCGCCTCACGGCCGGCGCCACGGCCAACGACATCAAGCTCGACCTGACCGGCACCGGCACCAGCGGCACCATCAACGGCAAGCCGGTGAACCTCGCCGGCGAGACCTTCAACGTGCAGGTGAAGTACGCGCGCAGCACGCCCTTCGTCGGCTTCGGCTGGGGCCACAACCCGGCGCCGGGCGGCGGGCTGGGCTTCTTCCTCGACCTGGGCGCGCAGTTCGGCAAGTTCGACACCTCGGTGCAGACCACCATCGTCGGCAAGAACGGCGTCACGCAGGCCGACGTCGACGCCGAGGCCAAGAAGGTGCGCGACACGGTCGACCAGCTGAAGGTGCTGCCCACCGCGGCCATCGGGCTGACCTACCGCTTCTGATCGCGGGTTCGCACCAGCCCGGTCGCAGGGCCTTGTGCGGGGCCGAGACGGCACAATGCCGGCTGCCCCTCACGACGACCGGGAGACCCCCTTGCCCTTGAGCGACATCGAGATCGCGCGCCAGGCGCGCCTGAAGCGCATCGTCCCGCTGGCGCTGGAGCGCCTGGGCATCGCCGACGAGCACCTCGTGCCCTACGGCCACCACAAGGCCAAGATCGCGCTGCCCTACGTGGAATCGCTCGCCGCCGACCCCGATCGGCGCGAGGGCAAGCTGATCCTCGTCACCGCCATCAGCCCCACGCCCGCCGGCGAAGGCAAGACGACCACCACGGTGGGCCTGGGCGATGCGCTGAACCTCATCGGCAAGAAGGCGCTGATCGCGCTGCGCGAGCCCTCGCTCGGCCCGGTGTTCGGGATGAAGGGCGGCGCCACCGGCGGCGGCCTGGCGCAGGTGGTGCCGATGGAGGACATCAACCTGCACTTCACCGGCGACTTCCCCGCCATCGCGCTCGCGCACAACCTGCTGTCGGCCTGCCTGGACAACCACATCCACCACGGCAATGCGCTGGACATCGACGTGCGCCGCATCGTCTGGAAGCGCGTGATGGACATGAACGACCGCGCGCTGCGAGAGATCACGGTCGGCCTGGGCGGCCCGGGCAACGGTTTCCCGCGGCAGGACGGCTTCGACATCGTCGTGGCCTCCGAAGTGATGGCCATCCTGTGCCTGTCGACCTCGCTGCGCGACCTGAAGGAGCGGCTGGGCCGGATCATCATCGCCGAGACGCGCGACCGCAAGCCCGTGCGAGCGGCCGACCTCAAGTGCCACGGCGCGATGGCCGTGCTGCTGAAGGACGCGCTGGCGCCCAACCTCGTGCAGACGATCGAGAACAACCTCGCGGTGCTGCACGGCGGGCCGTTCGCGAACATCGCCCACGGCTGCAACTCCGTGATCGCCACGCGCACGGCGTTGCGGCTGGCCGACTACGTGGTCACCGAGGCCGGCTTCGGCGCCGACCTGGGCGCCGAGAAGTTCATCGACATCAAGTGCCGCAAGTCCGGCCTGCGGCCATCGGCGGCGGTGGTGGTGGCCACCATCCGCGCGCTGAAGTACCACGGCGGCCTGGCGCTGGGCGACCTGGGCCGCGAGGACCTGGGCGCGCTGGAGCGGGGCTTCGCCAACCTGCAGCGCCATCTGCGCAACCTGGGCGAGGTCTTCGGCCTGCCCTGCGTGGTGGGCATCAACCATTTCGCGAGCGACACCGACGCCGAGCACGCGCTGCTGCGCGAGCGCCTGGCCGCGCAGGGCGTGCCGGTGCACACCGCGCGCCACTGGGCCGAGGGCGGCAAGGGCGCTGCGCCGCTCGCCGAGGAGGTGGTGCGCCTGTGCGAGCAGGGCACGCGCTTCAGCTTCGCCTACGAGGATGCCGACCCGCTGTGGGAGAAGGTGCGCAAGCTCGCCACCCGCACCTACGGCGCGAGCGACATCAGCGCCAGCTCCAGCGTGCGCGCGCAGATCGCCAAGCTGCAGGACGACGGCTGGGGCCGCCTGCCGGTGTGCATCGCCAAGACGCAGTACAGCTTCAGCACCGATGCCTCGCAGCGCGGCGCGCCCAGCGGGCACGTGCTCGACATCCGCGAGGTGCGGCTGTCGGCCGGCGCCGAGTTCGTGGTGATGGTCTGCGGCGACATCATGACCATGCCCGGCCTGCCCAAGGTGCCTTCGGCCGAGCGCATCGACCTGGGCGAGGACGGGCACATCGTCGGCCTGAGCTGAGGACCGGGCCCGCCAGCGCGCCGTGGCCGGCCTGACCGAGCGCCTCTACCGCATCGAGGCGCTGATCCGCGCCCGCGGCCACATCGGCCGCGAGGAACTGCTGGCCGAGCTGGAGGTCTCGCGCGCGACGCTCAAGCGCGACCTCGAATACCTGCGCAGCCGCCTGGGCGCGCCGATCGAGTACGACGCGACGCTCCGTGGCTACCGCTTCGGCGCCGCCTATGCCGGCGCGAGGCACGAGCTGCCGGGGCTGTGGTTCGACGAGTCCGAGCTGTACTCGCTGCTGATGGCGCAGCAACTGCTCCAGGGCCTGGACACCGGCGGCCTACTGGCGCGCCACCTGCAGCCGCTGCTGGACCGCATCCGCCAGCTGCTGGCCAGCGGCCAGGGCGATGCGGCGGCCGACGCGCTGATGGCGCGCGTGAAGGTCGTCACCGCGCAGCGCCGCCCGGTGCCCAGCCGCTTCTTCGAGCGCGTCAGCGTGGCGCTGCTGCGCCGCAAGCGGCTGCACCTGCACTACCTCACGCGCGCGCGGCGCGAACTGAGCGAGCGCGACGTCTCGCCGCAGCGCCTGGTGCACTACCGCGGCACCTGGTACCTCGACGCCTGGTGCCACCGCAGCGACGGCCTGCGCCGCTTCGCGCTCGACGCGGTGCAGGACGCCGCGGTGCTGGACACGCCGGCCCGCGAGGTGGCGCCGCGCACGCTGAAGGCCGCGATGGATGCCGGCTACGGCATCTACGCCGGCGGCACGCGGCAATGGGCCACGCTGATCTTCGACCCCCAGGCCGCGCAATGGGCCAGCCGCGAGGAGTGGCACCCGGAGCAGCAGGGCCGCTGGCTGGACGACGGGCGCTACGAGATGCGGCTGCCCTTCGTCGACGCCAACGAGCTGGCGATGGACATCCTGCGCCAGGGCGAACAGGTGCGTGTGCTGGAGCCGCCGGCCCTGGTGGCCGAGGTGAAGCGCCGCCTGGCCGCCGCAGCAGCCCAGTACGCCGGCTGAGCCGAAGGCTCGACCGAGGGCCTGCAAACCTGCGGGCCTGGACCTTCGGCTGAGTTATCGCGCCGGGCTCGCTGAAAGTCCGAAAAGACCCTAAAGGCCGCTCACTTGTGGCCGATACAGGCATTTCACGCAAATCCCGGAGGCGCCGGCCAGTACGAGCGCTGCCTTCATCGCGCATGGAGGCCGCTTTTGTCTGCTCACTCGCTGTCCGAGGCCCGCGCGTTGCGCGACACGGTGTCCCAGCGCCCCGCCGGTGAGATCGCCAGCCTGTACGCGGCGCTCGAGCGCAGCCAGGCGGTGGCGGAGTTCTCGCTCGACGGCAGCGTCCTGAGGGCCAACGAGAACTTCCTGTCGCTCTTCGGCTATCGCGAAGACGAGTTGCTCGGGCAGCACCACCGCGTGCTGTGCGACGAGCGCACCGGCGCCTCCCCCGACTACGAGGCCTTCTGGGCCCGGCTGCGCAGCGGCGAGTTCGTCAGCGGCCAGTTCTCGCGCCGCCACCGCGACGGCCACGGCGTGCACATCCAGGCCAGCTACAACGCCGTGCTGGACGACGCCGGCCGGCCGGTGGCGGTGGTGAAGTTCGCCTTCGACGTGAGCGAGGTCCGGCGCCGCGCCTTCGAGGCCGACAGCCGCATCGCCGCCATCGACCGCACGCAGGCCGTGATCGAGTTCGGCCTCGACGGCACGATCCTGGCCGCCAACGACAACTACCTGGCCGCGCTGGGCTACGCGCGTGACGAGGTGCTGGGCCAGCACCACCGCATGCTGTGCGACGAGGCCCAGGCCGCCGGCGCCGACTACCGCTTCTTCTGGGAAGACCTGCGCGCCGGCCGCCACCGCACCGGCGAGTTCGCGCGCCGGCGCAAGGACGGCGCCACGGTCTGGCTGCTGGCGGCCTACATGCCGGTGCTGGACATCGACGGCCACGCGTCCAAGGTCGTCAAGTACGCCATCGACGTCTCCGAGGCCAAGCGCCGCGCCGTGGCCGCCACCGGCTTCAACGAGGCGCTAAAGGCCAGCCAGGGCGTGATCGAGTTCGACCTCGAGGGCCGCGTGCTCGCCGCCAACGCCGTCATGCAGAAGGCGCTGGGCTATTCCGAGGCCGAGCTCGTGGGCCAGTCGCACACGATGCTGTGCACGCCCGAGTACGCGCGCAGCACCGACTACGCCGCCTTCTGGCAGGCGCTGCGCGAGGGCCGGGCGCAGGCCGGCGAGTTCATGCGCCTGGGCCGCAACGCGCAGCCGGTGTGGCTGCAGGCGCAGTACACGCCGGTGGCAGGCGCCGACGGCCGGCCGGCGACGGTGGTGAAGTTCGCGCGCGAGATCACGGCCGCGAAGCTCAAGTCGCTGGAGGACGACGGCAAGGTCGCCGCGATCAACCGCTCGCAGGGCGTGATCGAGTTCGACCTCTCCGGCCAGGTGCTGTGGGCCAACGAGAACTTCCTCGTGCTCACCGGCTACACGCTGGAGGAGATCCGCGGCCAGCATCACCGCCTCTTCGTCGACCGCGACGAGGCCGGCGGCGCCGGCTACCGCGCCTTCTGGAAGAAGCTGGGCAGCGGCAGCTTCGACACCGGCGAGTACCTGCGCTTCGGCAAGAACGGCCGCCGGGTGTGGATCCAGGCCAGCTACAACCCGATCCTCGACCTCGAGGGCCACCCGGTGAAGGTGGTCAAGTACTGCATCGACGTCACCGCGGCCAAGCTCGCCGCGGCCGAGAACGAGGCGCGCATGGCGGCGCTGTCGGCCAGCAGCTGCATGGCCGAGCTGGCGCCGGACGGCACGTTCCTCTCGGTCAACGAGCCCTTCGCGCGCGCGCTGGGCCGCACGCGGGCCGAGTTGATCGGCCGCCCGCAGTCCGAGGCGCTGTTCGAGGCCGACGCGCGCGGCGGCGAGCACGCGCGCCACTGGCAGGCCTTCCGCGACGGCCAGGCCGTCAACGGCGAGCTGCGCTGCCGCGCCGGCGGCGAGCGCGAGGTCTGGCTCGCGGCCTCGATGACGCCGGTGATGGGCCTGGACGGCCATCTGGCCAAGGTGCTGCTGATCGCACGCGACGTCACCGAGGACAAGCGCTCTCGCCTGGACGTGACCGCCAAACTGAGTGCCATCGACCGTTCGCAGGCCGTGATCGAGTTCGACCTCGCCGGCCGCGTGCTCGACGCCAACGCCAACTTCCTGCGCCTCACCGGCTACCACCTCGACGACGTGAAGGGCCGGCACCACCGCCTGTTCGTCGACCCGGCTCAGGCCGCCAGCCCCGAGTACCAGTCGTTCTGGGAGCGCCTGGCCCGCGGCGAGGTGGAGCAGGGTGAATACAAGCGCGTGGGCCGCGACGGCCGCGAGGTCTGGATCCAGGCCACCTACAACCCGGTGTTCGACCCCAGCGGCCAGCCGGTGAAGGTGGTCAAGTTCGCCTCCGACGTGACCGAGGCCAAGCTGCGCGCCGCGGAGTTCGCCGCCAAGGTCAACGCCATCGACCTGAGCCAGGCCGTGGTCGAGTTCGACCTCGACGGCCGCGTGCTGTCGGCCAACCGCAACTTCCTCGCCGCGATGGGCTACACGCTGCGCGAGGTGCAGGGCCAGCACCACAGCCTGTTCTGCAGCGCCGAGTACCAGCAGAGCGCCGAGTACCGCGACTTCTGGCTGCGCCTGAACGAGGGCCAGTTCATCGGCGGGCGTTTCCACCGCGTGGGCAAGTTCGGCCGCGACGTGTGGATCCAGGCCTCCTACAACCCCATCCTCGACCTCAACGGCCACGTGGCCAAGGTCGTGAAGGTGGCGCAGGACGTGACGGCCGAGGTGCGGCTGGAGAACACCATCGCCTCCAAGTCGCGCGAGATGACGGGCCGCATCGAGGAGCTGGCGCGCAGCATCGGCGAGATCGCCGCCGGCACCGGCAGCGCCTCGGCGCTGGCCGACGACGCGGCCGCCGCGGCGCGCGCCGGGCACGACGCGGTGCAGAAGTCCATCGCCGCGATCGACACCATCCAGGCCGGCTCGGTGAAGATGTCGGAGATCGTGCGCGCGATCGGCGAGATCGCCAGCCAGACCAACCTGCTGGCCTTCAACGCCGCCATCGAGGCGGCGCGCGCCGGGGCGCATGGCATCGGCTTCTCGGTCGTCGCCGGCGAGGTGCGCAAGCTGGCCGAGCGCAGCAGCGAGGCGGCGCGCGAGATCACGCGCCTGATCGACGAATCGGGCCTGCACGTGGACAACGGCGCGACGGTCAGCCGCAACGCCGCCCGCGGCTTCGAAGGCGTGATGAGCAAGGTCGAGCAGACCGGGCGCAACGTGGCCGGCATCGCGCAGGCCGCCGAGCGCCAGCGCCAGATGGCCGAGAGCGTCTCGGCGCTGATCCTCCAGCTCAAGCAGGCGGTCGGCCAGTGAACGAGACGCACGGCGCCAGCCGCCGCGCGCCCGGGCCATCGACCTGGGGCGCGCTGCGTGTCGGCGGCCTGACGGTGGCGCTGCCGCTGGAGGCGCTGCGCGAGCTGGTGCCCTGCGGCGAGCTGCGCGTGCTGCCGCCCACGGCGCGCGGCGTGATCGGCGCGCGCGAGCTGCGCGGCTCGCTGGTGCCGGTGATCGACCTGGCGCAGGCGCTGGGCCTGCCGGGTGCAGAGGCCACCGGCGCGACCCGCGCGAACGAAGGCGTGATCGCGCTGGCGCTGCACGGCGGCCGCGTCATAGGGCTGCGCGTCGACGCCGCGGCCGATGTCTTCGAGGCCGATGCGGCCACGCTGTGCCACGCCGACGCCGCCGCCGGTGGCCAGCCGTTGCTGCTGGCCGGCAGCCTGCGCCGGGCCGGCGGCGTGGTGGCGGTGCTGGACCTCGCGCGCCTGCTCGCCTTGCCCGGCGTGCCGACGATCGAGGACCCGGAGCCCGAACGCGCCACGCTGGCCGATGCCGGCGACGGCAACGGGAGCGACGAGACCTCCTCGCACACCGCGCTGATGCTCCTGCGCTGCGCCGGTGTCGCGCTCGCCTTCGAGGCGGCGCTGGTCGACGCAGCCATCGTCTCGCCGCAGGTCCAGCCTTCGCCGCTGCGTGGCGGCGCCTGCCGCGGCGTGGTCGAGCATGCCGGCCGGCGCATCGCCGCGGTCGACCTGCTGGCCTGGTGCGGCCTGGGCGCGCAGGCGCCCGAGACGCTGGAGCGCGCCATCGTCGTGCACGTGGGCAGCGGCCGCGTCGCGCTGCTGGTGGCCGAGGTGCAGGACGTCGTGCGCTGCGCGTCGCAGCAGTTGCTGCCGCTGGCGGGCTGGTGCCTGCCGCGGCCGGAACTCTTCGGCGTCGCGCTGCCGGCCCCGCAGGGCGAGGGCCCGTCCTACCTGGTGCTGCAGCGCGCCGCGGTCGAGGCCGATGACACGCTGCTCGCGCTGGCCGCCACCAACGTGGAAGGCGCCGGCGGCGAAGGCGTGGGCAACGGCGTCGGCGCCGGCGCCGCGGCCGCCGCAAACGGCGAGCCGATGATCACCTACGAGCTCGACACCGAGGTTGCCACCCCCATCGGCCAGGTGCTCGAGATCCTCGGCCACCGCCCGCGCGCGCAGGCGCTGCAGGCCGGCGCGGCGCTGCTGGACATCCGCATCGAGCGCGGCCGGTCGATCCCCGTCTTCGCGCTGGCCCGCGCCTGCGGCGTGGCCGCGGCGCCGCTGGGCGCCGATGCACGCGTGCTGGTGGTCGATGCCGGCCACGGGCCGGTGGGCTTCGCGGTGCCGGCGCTGCGCACCATCGAGGCCGCACAGGGCGGCCGCGAGCTGCCGGGCCCGGCGGGCACGCAGCGCGTGGCCTTCTTCGGCCGCGGCAGCGAGCAGCGCACGCTGCGCGTGATCGACCTGCAGGCCCTGGCCCGCGGGCTGGCCCAGGCCGGCCTGTCTTCCGATCCGAGGCGCGCGGCATGAGCGCGCGCCACTCCCTCCATCCGCATGGTGCCGGCTGTCGCGGCGCCGCGCGGCCGGTGATCCGGCGGTTCCGGATCCCCGCGACGCCCACAACCCCACACGGCGCGCACACCGACCGAAGGAATCCGACATGTCCCTGGTGATGAAGAACCGTGATGCCGTGAATGCGTCCCCCGCGCCCGTGGTGGCCAAGGGCCTGACCAAGACGATGACCCGCGACGCCGAGGCCAACCGCAAGCGCGCGCGCACGCTGGCCAAGCAGCAGCAGGCCTCCGAGCGCGTGGCCAGTGCCGCGAGCCAACTGTCGGCCGGCATCAACGAGGCCGCTTCGGCCGCCGAGGAACTCAAGCGCGCCTCCGACCAGATCGCCAGCGGTGCCGAGGAAGCCTCGGGCGCGGCGCAGCAGTCGCTCGCCGCCATCAACCAGGTCGCCGCCGCCATCACGCGCCAGCTCGCCGCCGCGAACATCTCGCAGACCAAGGCCGACAACGGCCAGGCGCTGGCCGGGCGCATCAACAGCGAGGTGCAGGTCACGGTCACCAACGTCGGCATCGCCGCCAAGCGCCAGGCCGAGAGCGTGAAGATGGTGGCCGAGCTCGAGCGCCAGGCCGCCAGCATCGGCGACATCGTCAAGGCCGTGGCCCGCATCGCCGACCAGACCAACCTGCTGGCGCTGAACGCCGCCATCGAGGCCGCGCGCGCCGGCCAGCACGGCAAGGGCTTCGCGGTGGTCGCCGACGAGGTGCGCACGCTGGCCGAGACGAGCGAGAAGAGCGCCAAGCAGATCCAGGACCTCGTGGGCCAGATCCAGGGCGAGGTGAAGACCATCGCCGAGGGCATCAACTCCGCCGCCGAGACGATCCAGGGCGAGGTCGACAAGAGCGCCGAGATCCTGTCGCAGCTCGAGCAGATCCGCCTGGACGCGGCCGACATCGTCGCCGGTGCCGCCGAGATCGCCTCGGCCGCGCAGCAGGCCAACGTGGCCGCGCAGCAGGCGCTGAAGGGCTCGGAGGCCATCGCCGCCGCCGCCGCCGAGCAGAGCAGCGCCGCCGAGGAGGCCGCCAAGACCGTCGAGGAGCAGAGCGCCGCGCTCGCGCAGAGCGAGCAGACCGCGCAGAACCTGAGCGAGATCGCCGACGACCTGAAGAACTCCACCGACATCGCCAAGAGCGCCGAGGAAGTGGCCTCGTCGGCCGAGGAACTCTCCAGCGCGGTGCAGGAGATCAACCGCTCGGCCGGCCAGATCATGGTGGCGCTGGAGCAGATCCGCAAAGGCGCGCAAACCCAGGCCGCCGCGAGCAACCAGTCGGCCGCCGCGATCAGCCAGATCGAGAAGGGCGCGATGCTCGCCGAGCAGCGCGCCAGCGCCGCCGGCCAGAAGACCGGCGCGATCAAGTCGCTGATGAACGAGAACAAGGCGCGCATCGACGGGCTGGTCAACAGCATCTCGGTGGGCGTGGAGGCCACGCGCAAGAGCAGCCAGCAGATGAAGGAGCTGGAGCTGGTGAGCCGCAAGATCGACAAGATCGTCGACGCGATCACGCAGGTCTCGATCCAGACCAACATGCTGGCCGTCAACGGCAGCATCGAAGCGGCGCGCGCCGGCGAGTACGGCAAGGGCTTCGTCGTCGTCGCCACCGACATCCGCAACCTGGCGCACGACTCGGCCGAGAACGCCGACCGCATCAAGGACCTCGTCAAGGGCATCCAGGACCAGATCGGCATGGTCGGCCGCGACCTGGGCGAGATCATGGCCGCCGCCATCGGCGAGGTCGAGAAGACCCGCACCATCACCGCCAACCTGGTGACGATGGAGACGGACATCGCCGACATCGAGAAGGGCAGCGCCGAGGCCGTGGCCGCTTCGCGCGAGATCTCCGCTGCGCTGGCGCAGGTCAAGACCGGCGTGGACCAGATCTCGGCTGCCGCCACGCAGGCCGAGAAGGCTTCCGAGCAGGCCGCCAGCGCTGCCAAGCAGCAGTCGCAGGGCGCGGAGGAACTGGCCGCCGCGATCGAGGAGATCTCGTCGCTGGCCGACGAACTGCAGAGCAACTGAGCGCCTCGCCCACCCTCAAGAAAAGGAGGTGAGCCATGAGCGCCACCCTTGAGGCACCCGAGTCCGCCGCGGCGGCGGACGGGGTGCAGAACAACCAGTTCGTGACCTTCAGCATCGGCGAGGAGACCTTCGCCGTGCCGATGGCCCCGGTGCAGGAGATCATCCGCGTGCCCGAGGTGGCCCGGCTGCCGCTGGCGCCCCCGGCGCTGGACGGCCTGGCCAACCTGCGCGGCCGCGTGCTGCCGATCATGAACCTGCGCCGCATCTTCGGCGCCGCCGAGCGCGACGACGACGACTCCACGCGCGCGCTGGTGATCAACCTGGGCCAGCCGCTGGGCTTCGTGGTCGACCGCGTCGCCAGCGTGGTGAGCGTGGAGCCGGGCGAGATCGACTCGGCCGGCTCGATCCAGGGCGTCGTGCGCTCGGAGTACCTGACCGGCGTGATCCGCCGCCAGGCCGCGCCCGGCCAGAGTGCGCCCCCGCTGATGATGGTGCTGGACTTCGAGCGCCTGGTGCAGGACCAGTTCGCCGGCATCGCCGCGGCCGCCACGCGGCGCGAAGGCGACGCGCTCGCGCGCGCCGAGGCCGGCGCCGCGAATGCCGAGGCCGAAGCCGCCGGCGGCGACGAGCTGCGCCTGGTGAGCTTCACCGTCAGCGGCCAGGAATACGCGATCGACATCGCCGACGTGCAGGAGATCGTGCAGCTGCCCGAGGCCATCACCTCGGTGCCGAACACGCCGCACCACGTGCTGGGCCTGATCTCGCTGCGCCAGCGCCTGCTGCCGCTGGTGAGCCTGCGCAGCCTGTTCGGCCTGGAGCGCGCCGGCAACGACGAGCAGCACCGCATCGTCGTCGTCGCGATGCCCGGCGGCGCGCAGGTGGGCCTGGTGACCGACGCGGTCAAGGAGGTGCTCTCCGTGCCGCGCAGCCAGGCCACCGCGATGCCGGGCGTGCTGGCGCGCGACCAGGAACTGCAGGAGTTCGAGTCCATCTGCCGCCTCGAGGACGGCAAGCGGCTCGTCTCGATCATCGCCACCGACAAGCTGCTGGGCATGCAGGGCATCCGCGACGCGGTGTCCGTCGCTGCCGGGCGCAGTGCCGGCACGACCGGCCAGGAGCAGAACATGGCCAACACCAGCACCAGCACCGGCGCCACGCAGGTGGCCGGCGACGACGACACGCAGGTCGTCATCTTCCGCCTCGGCGCCGAGGAGTTCGGCGTGCCGATCATGAGCGTGCAGGAGATCGTGCGCGTGCCCGAGGTGCTGACGCGCGTGCCGCGCACGCCGGCCTTCGTGGAAGGCGTGATCAACCTGCGAGGCACGGTGCTGCCGGTGATCGACCAGCGCAGCCGCCTGGGCCTGGCGACGATCGAGCGCAACGACCGCCAGCGCATCATGGTCTACACGCTGGGCGGCGTGCGCACCGGCTTCATCGTCGACTCGGTGGCCGAGGTGCTGCGCATCGCGCGCGGCGCGATCGAGCCCGCGCCGGCGCTGAGCGACGAGCAGGGCCGGCTGATCACGCGCGTGGCCAAGCTCGACGGCGAGAAGCGCCTGGTGATGCTGATCGACCCGACGCAGCTGCTGGGCGCGCGCGACATCGACGCGATGGGCACGAGCCTGGCCGGCCCCGCCGAGCCGCTGCCGGCGCCGGCGCTGGCCAAGGCGGCCTGAGGCAGGAGGCGAGCATGACGAAGGTGCTCGTCGTCGACGACTCGGCGCTGATGCGGCGCCTGATCACCGGCGTGCTGGCCCGCGCCGGCTGCGAGGTGGCCACGGCGCGCAACGGCGTGGAGGGCGTGCAGCAGCTCACCGAGTGGCAGCCCGACGTCGTGACGCTGGACATCAACATGCCCGAGATGGACGGGCTGACCGCGCTGTCGCTGATGATGCAGGCGCGGCCCACGCCGGTGGTGATGGTCTCGTCGCTGACGGAGAAGGGCGCGCAGGCGACCTTCGAGGCGCTGGCGCTCGGCGCGGTGGACTACGTCGCCAAGCCGGGCGGCACGATCTCGCTGTCGGTCGAGGAGATCGCCGGCCAGCTGATCGACAAGGTGCGCGCGGCCAGCCAGGCGCGCCTGCGCCGTGGCGGCAGGCCGGCACTCGAGAGCCAGGCGCGCCCGGCGCTGCAGCCCAAGCCGCTGCCGCCGCCTCAGCCGCTGCGGCCGCCGACGCATTCGGCCGGCCGGCCCGAGGGCCTGGTGCTGGTGGGCGTGTCCACTGGCGGGCCGCGGGCGCTGGAGGAGATCCTGCCTTCGCTGCCGGCCGACTTCCCCTGGCCGGTGCTGGTGGCGCAGCACATGCCGTCCAACTTCACCGACACCTTCGCGCGCCGCATGGATTCGCTGTGCCGCGTGACCGTGCGCGAGTGCCACACGACGATGCCGCTGGAGCCGGGCCACGTCTACATCGGCCGCGGCGGCACCGACATGGTCGTCGTCGAGCGCCTGGGCCGCCTGGCGGCGCAGCCGCGGCCGGAGAACCCGGCACATGCCTGGCACCCCTCGGTCGACGTGCTGGTGGACAGCGCGATGACGCTGGTGCCGGCGCCGCGGCTCCTGGGCGTGCAGCTCACCGGCATGGGCAACGACGGCGCGCGCGCGATGGCACGCCTGAAGCAGATGGGCGGCCGGACCATCGCCGAGTCCGAGGCCACCGCGGTGGTGTTCGGCATGCCGCACGAGCTGATCGAGCTCGGCGGGGCCACCGTGGTGCTGCCCTGCGGCGAGATCGCGCGCCAGATCAACGCCTGGTCGCGCCGCCCGGCGACGCACTGACCCCCGACCGATACGAATACCGAAAGGCAAGACATGGGACTGCGCAAAGCCGCTGCCGAACCGCTGCGCGAGGTGATCGAGCGCGAGCACGCGCGCGACCTGCCGGGGCTGGTGGCGCAGCTCAAGACCGGCGATGCCGAGCAGCGCCGCTGGGCCGCGCGCGACCTCGCGGCGTTCCCGTCGAGCGCGCCGACGCTGGGTGCGCAGCTGCTCGTGGAGCGCGACCCGAGCGTGCGCGAGACGATGTTCACCAGCCTGGCCGTGCACGCCAGCGACGCCGCGGCCAGCGCGCTGCTGCCGCTGTTGCGCAGCGAGGACGCGGCCTTGCGCAACGGTGCCATCGAGGCCCTGGCGGCCATGCCGCAGGCCACCGGCCCGCGCATCGACGCACTGCTGCGCGACGCCGACCCCGACGTGCGCATCTTCACCGTCAACCTGCTGGGCGAGCTGCGCCACGAGCGCGTGGCGCCGTGGCTCGTGGGCGTGCTGGAGCACGACGCCGCGGTCAACGTGGTGTGCGCGGCAATCGAGGTGCTGGCGGAGATCGGCACCGCCGCCCACGCGCCCGTGCTGCAGCAGGCCGCGCGCCGCTTCGCGCAGGATCCCTTCGTCGGCTTCGCCGCCGGCATGGCCATCGAGCGCCTGGGCGGGCAGTGACCATGCGACACGCCATGCACCACCCGCAGCCGGAGGACGCGCGATGAGGGCCGCCGTTTCCCCGCGCGTGCAGATCAGCGACGCGGACTTCCTGAAGTTCCGCGACTTCTTCTACCGCAAGACCGGCATCCACTTCGACGACAACAAGCGCTACTTCGTCGACAAGCGCCTGGTCGAGCGCATCGAGGCCGGCGGCCACGAGGACTTCCGCAGCTGGTTCATCGCGCTGCGCTTCGAGGCCGGCGGCCACGAGCTGCAGCACCTGGTCAATGCGATGACGGTCAACGAGACCTACTTCTTCCGCGAGGCCTACCAGTTCGACTGCATGGTCAACGACATGCTCGCCGAAGTCGTCAAGCGCAAGCGCCCGGGCGGCCGCATCCGCATCTGGTCGGTGCCCAGCTCCACCGGCGAGGAGCCGTACACGATCGCGATGTACCTGCTGGAGCGCTGGCCGCTGATCGACGACTACGAGGTCGAGATCCTGTCCTCCGACATCGACACCGCGGTGCTCGACTCCGCCCAGCGCGCGATCTACTCGCCGCGCTCGGTGGGCCAGATGCCGAAGGACTACCTCGAGAAGTACTTCCGCAAGCTGCCCACCGGCGAATATGCGCTCACGCGCGACCTGGTGGCGGCGGTGGAGTTCTCGCGCGTGAACCTCTCGGATCCGGCCGACACGCGGCGCTTCCGCGACATCGACCTCATCTTCTGCCGCAACCTGCTCATCTACTTCGACGACCTCTCGCGCCGCGTCGCGGCCGAGGCGATGTTCGACGCGCTGAACCCCGGCGGCTTCATCTGCCTGGGGCATTCGGAATCGATGAGCCGCATCAGCAGCCTCTACGACGTGCGCCGCTTCCCCGACGCGATGGTCTACCAGAAACCCCTGTCCGGAGCGCAGCCATGAGCGCACAGATCCTCGTCGTCGACGACGCCGCGACCGTCCGCCTGTACCACCGCAAGATGCTCGGCGACGCCGGCTGGCAGGTGGACGAGGCCGTCAACGGCGTCGAGGCGCTGGAGAAGGTGATGAACCGGCCCAAGGACAAGCCCTACGAGCTGTTCGTGGTGGACATCAACATGCCCAAGATGGACGGCTACACCTTCGTGCGCGAGCTGCGCCGCCTGCCGCAGGTGCCGCCGGCGCTGGTGCTGATGGTCTCCACCGAGGCGCAGGCGCACGACGCCAGCGCCGCACAGGACGCGGGTGCGAACTGCTATCTCGTCAAGCCGGCCAAGCCCGCCGAGCTGGTGCTGACCGCCGCGTTGCTGCTGGGCGATGCGCCGGCCGCCGCGCGCGCCGCCGCGGCCCAGCTGCCGCAGGGAGTTCCGGCATGAGCGTCAATTCCTCCGAACTGCTGGACCAGTTCGTGCTCGAGGCGCGCGAGTGCCTGGAGCGCATCGGCCAGCGCCTGCTCGACGTGGAGCGCGAGCCCTCGAACGCGGAGCTGGTCAACGACCTGTTCCGCGCCGTGCACACGCTCAAGGGCAACTGCGGCCTGTTCGACTTCAAGCCGCTGGAACGCGTGGTGCACGCCGGCGAGGACCTGCTGGACCGCGTGCGCAACGGCACGCTGGCCTACGGCGAGCGCATCGCCGATGCGCTGCTGGCGGCGATGGACTACACGATCGAGCTCGTCGACGCCATCGCCGAGACCGGCCGCCTGCCCGAGGACGCACCGGCCAAGGCCGCCGAGCATGCCGCCGCGCTGCGCCGGCACCTCGCCGAGCCCGGCGCCGCCGCGGCGCCGGCCGCGCCGGTGCCGGCTCCGGCCCCCGCGCCTGCCGCGGCACCGGCGGCGCCGGACTGGGTGCTGGCGCTGCCCGAGGCGCTGCGCGCACCCGGCCGCGTGGCGCTGCGCTACCGGCCCGAGCCCGAGTGCTTCTTCAAGGGCGAGGACCCCTGGCACCTGGCGCGCCAGACGCCCGGCCTGCTGCACCTGGCGGTGGGCACGCAGGCGCCCTGGGCGGCGCCCGAGGTGTTCGACTGCTACCGCTGCAACCTGGAACTCGTGGCCGTGAGCGAGGCGCCGCGGGCCTACGTGGAGGAACACTTCCGCTACGTGGCCGAGCAACTCGACCTGCACGACTTCGCCGAAGCGCCAGCCGCCCCTGCCGGCGAGGCCGGTGCCGCGCTCGCGCTGACCCGCGCCCGCATCGGCCAGATCTGGGCCGAGCAGCGCGCGCTGCTGGCGCGGCCCGGCATCGCCGCCGGCACCGTGGCGGCCACGCGCCGCGTCTTCGGCAACCTGCTGGCCTGCTGGGGCGACGGGGCTGCCGTGGCCGACGCGCAGGCGGCGCTGTCCGCGCTCGCGCCCGGCGCCACGCCGCTGGCGGGCTGGGCCGCGCAGCATGCGCCTGAAGGTGCACGTGCGGAGCCGGCGGCCGCGGCCGCGGCACCGGCCGTGCCCGGCATCGTCGCGCCGCTGGAGCCGCGCCGCGGCGCCGGCGCGGCGCCGGCGGAAGAGGGCGCCGCGGGGCAGAAGGTCGTCAAGGTCGCGCAGGACAAGATCGATCGGCTGATGGACCTCATCGGCGAGATGGTGGTGGCCAAGAACGCGCTGCCGTACCTCGCCGACCGCGCCGAGGCCGTGTTCGGCCAGCGTGAACTCTCGCGCGAGATCAAGACGCAGTACTCGGTGATCAACCGCATCGCCGAGGACATGCAGCACGCCATCATGCAGGTGCGCATGCTGCCGGTGGGCACCGTGTTCCAGCGCTTCTCGCGCCTGGTGCGCGACATCTCCAAGAAGCTGGGCAAGGAAGTCAACCTCGTCATCGAGGGCGAGGAGACCGAGGCCGACAAGAACGTCATCGAGAGCCTGGCCGACCCGCTGATCCACATCCTGCGCAACAGCCTGGACCACGGCATCGAGCTGCCCGCCGCGCGCGTGGCCGCGGGCAAGCCGGCCGCCGGCACGCTGCGCGTGAGCGCGCGCCAGGAAGGCGACCGCGTGGTGCTGGACATCGCCGACGACGGCGCCGGCATCGACACGGCCCGCGTGCGCGAGAAGGCCGTCGAGCGCGGCCTGATCCCGGCCGACCGCGCCGGCACGCTCAGCGAGCACGAGGCGGCGCAGCTCGTCTTCCTGCCCGGCTTCTCCACGGCCGAGGCCATCAGCGACCTCTCCGGCCGCGGCGTGGGCATGGACGTGGTGCGCTCGGCGGTGGAGCGCGTCAACGGCACCGTGGCGCTCAGCTCGGTGCGTGGGCAGGGCACGACGATCCGGCTGGAGCTGCCGCTGTCGATGGCGGTGACCAACGTGATGATGATCGAGGCCGCGGGCCGCCGCTTCGGCGTGCCGATGGACCTGATCGTCGAGACCGTGCGCGTGCCGGCCGAGGACATCCACCGCTTCAAGCAGGCGCAGACCGTGGTGCTGCGCGGCCGCATCGTGCCGCTGCGCGCGCTGGCCGACCTGCTGGCGCTGGACACGCCGCCGCTTCTCAACGCCGATGCCGAGCACGCGGTGCTGGTGGTGCGGCTGGGCAGCGAGAACATCGGCCTGCTCGTGGACGACTTCCACGGCACGAGCGACATCATCCTCAAGCCGCTCGAGGGCGTGCTGGGCGGCCTCACCGGCTTCGCCGGCACGGCGCTGATGGGCGACGGCAGCGTGCTGATGATCCTGAACCCCAAGGAGCTGTGCTGATGGCCATCCGCTACCTCAAGAAGCACGCGGCGCTGGAAGGCAGCGTGGGTGCCGACGACGCCGAGGCGCTGGCCGCCTGGCTGCGCGACCAGCCGCTGCCCGCGGTGCACCTGGGCAAGTGCGAGCAGGTGCACGCCGCGGTGCTGCAGGTGCTGCTGGCGCTGCGCCCGCGCATCGTCGCGGCGCCGGCCGAGCGCTGGCTGGCCGCCGCGCTGGCCACCTGATCGGCCCGGCAGGCGGCGGCGCAGGGCCCGGACGATCGTGATGGACTTCGCTCCGCCGAGCGGCTGGCTGCCGTGGCTGCTGAGCGCGCTCGTCACGGGCGCGGCGCAGGTGCTGCTGGGCGCGCTGCTGTGGCGCTCGGCGCGGCGGCGGCGCCGCGCCGAAGGCATGGCCTCGCAGGCGCGGGCCGACCTGCTGCCGCTGGCGCAGGCGCTGCGCCACGCGTTCGAGGCCGTCATCGTCACCGACGCCGCGCGCCGCATCACCTGGGTCAACGAGGCCTTCGTGCAGATCACCGGTTTCACCGCCGCGGAAGCGCTGGGCCGCACGCCCGGCGAGCTGCTGCAGTTCGACGGCACCGACCCCGACACCATCCTGCGCATGCGCGCCGCGCTCGACGCGGGCCAGCCCTTCACCGGCGAGGTGCTGAACCTGGGCAAGCGGCCGGAGCCGTACTGGCTGGACCTCTACATCGAGCCGATGCGCGACGAGCACGGCGTGCTCAGCGGCTTCGTGGCGATCGAGTCCGACATCACCGAGCGCAAGCGACAGGAGGAGCGGCTGCGCTACAGCGAGGCGCTGTTCCGCGGCGCGCTGGAGACGGTGGACGAGGCCTTCGCGCTGTTCGACCCGCAGGACCGGCTCGTCTTCTGCAACGACAAGTACCTGCGCCTGTTCCCCGGCCTGCGGGAGGTCATCGTGCCTGGCGTGAGCTTCGAGCGCACCGTGAGCGCCGGCGCCGCCGCAGGCCTCTTCGCCGCCGCCGTGGGCCGCGAGGAAGAATGGATCGCGCAGCGCATGGCGGCCCACCGCAGCGCCGACCACATGCTCGTGCAGCAGCTGTCCGATGGGCGTGTGCTGCGCGTGATCGACCGCCGCATGCCCGACGGGCACACGGTCGTGTTCCGCGTCGACATCACCGAGCTCGTGCGGGCCACCGAGGCGGCCGAGCGCGCCGACCAGGGCAAGACGCAGTTCATCGCCACCGTCAGCCACGAGCTGCGCACGCCGCTGCAGGTGATCATGGGCTTCTCCGACCTCGGCCGCCACTTCGCGGCCGGGCATGTGCAGTACGAGCCGATGTTCGAGGACATCCATGCCGCCGGGCAGCGCATGCTGCGGCTGGTCAACGAGCTGCTGGACTTCACCAAGTTCGGCGGCGAGGTCGGCCAGCTGGCGCTCAAGCGCCAGCCGCTGGCGCCGCTGCTGCAGGCGGTGGCCGATGAACTGGGCACGCTGGCGGCGCGCCGCGGCGTGACGATCCGCTGCACCGCCGCCGAGGGGCTCGTCGGCGCCGTGGACGCCTTCCGTCTCCAGCAGGTGCTGCGCAACGTGCTGGCCAACGCGGTGCGCTTCGCGCCCGATGGCGACGAGATCGAGCTGCTGGGCACCGACCTCGGCCTGGGCGGCATCGACATCACGGTGCGCGACCACGGCCCGGGCATTCCGGCCGACGAGCTGGAGAGCATCTTCGAGGCCTTCGTGCAGAGCAGCCGCACGCGCGACGGCGCCGGCGGCACCGGCCTGGGCCTGGCCATCAGCCGCCGCCTGATGGGCGCGCACGGCGGCCGCATCTCGGCCTCGGCGCCCGAGGACGGCGGCGCGCTGATCCACCTGTGGCTGCCGCCCGCGCCACCGCCGGCCGAGGAACGCGACCCCGCGCGCCCGCGCCTGCTGCGCTCCAGCGCCCGCCCGCCCCCCGCGCCGCCCGCCGGCGACACCCCTGCCCATCGCGAGGAACCATGCCCCACACCATCCTGACGATCGAGGACCAGCCGGACATCCGCCGCCTGATCCGCATGACGCTCGAGTTCAAGGGACACCGTGTCATCGAGGCCGGCAACGGCGCGGAAGGCCTGTCGCTGGCGCGCCGCGAGCGGCCCGACCTGATCCTGCTGGACGTGATGATGCCGGGCATCGACGGCCTGAGCGCGGCGCGCTCGCTGGCGGCCGACCCGGAGCTTTCGCGCATCCCGGTGGTGATGCTGTCCGCACTGGGCGGCAGCACCGACGTGGAGTCGGGCCTGAGCACGGGCGTCAAGGCCTACCTCGTGAAGCCCTTCAGCCCCTGGGAGCTGCTGGAGCTGATCGCACGCCTGACCACGCGGGTGGAGACCCGCGAGGGCAGCGAGGCGGGCGAGACCTCGTCAACTTCAGCCTGAGACGGCCGATAACGATCGCATCAAGCTCCGGGTGATGCCGTGTCCGCAACCTTGTCCAAGCTCCTCCTCGCGCCCCGCGCCTGCCGCCCGCTCGTCGCTCTCGGCGCGGGCCTGCTGGCCTGGCTGGCCGTCGGCTGGATCGCCCCGCTCCTGGACGTGGCGCCGGCCTCGCCCGCCGCCGCGGCCGGCCTGGCCGTGGCCGTGGCGCTCGGGCTGCAGGGCTTGCTGGGCAGCATCGGCTCCCGTGCCGCGGCCGGCCTGCCGGCGCCGCTGGCGGCGGCCGAGCTGCGCGAAGCCTCGACCTACCTGGACGTGCTGCGCGGCCAGCTCGACGGCACGCTCGAGGAGAACGAACGCGGCGTGCACGCGGTCATCGAGCGCATGAACCGCATCCACGCCGTGAGCCACGAGCAGGCCGGCCGCATCCAGTCCACCGAGACCAGCAGCGCCGAGCTGGGGCAGGTGGTCAAGGACAAGGTGATGGCCGACAACCAGCTCGGCTCGATCCTGCAGATGTTCGTCGAGAAGCAGGAGTCCGACGTGCGCGCCAACCTGGAGCGCGTGCGGCGGCTGCAGGGCGTCAAGGAGCTGCAGCCGCTGGTGGAAGTGATCAGCACCGTCGCGCGGCAGACCAACTTCCTGGCCATCAACGCCGCCATCGAGGCGGCGCGCGCCGGCGAGTCCGGCCGCGGCTTCGCCGTCGTCGCCGCCGAGGTGCGCCAGCTGTCCACGCGCACCGCCGAGGTGGCGGTGGACATCGCCGCCAAGATCAACGCCGCCACCGAGGGCATCGACGCCGAGCTGGCCAGCGCCACCGAGGCCGTGGAGCAGGGCAGCGCCAGCACCAACATGCGCCGCGTGCTGGCCGACATCGGCGAGATGCAGCAGCGCTTCGCCACGTCGGTCGACCGGCTCGAACTCGGCGCCGTGGTGCGCGCGGTGCAGAGCGGGCACACCGAGATCGCGCAGGGCATCGCCGATGCGCTGGGCCAGCTGCAGGTGCAGGACGTGACGCGCCAGCGGGTCGAGGCGGTGCGCTCGTCGCTGGCCGAACTCGACGAGCACCTGCAGGCCATGGCCGCGCAGCTGGCCGGCGCGCCGCACGACGCCGGCCGCCTGGCGAGCCTGCGCGAAAGGCTGCACCGCCAGACCGAGGCCTACGTGATGGACAGCCAGCGGCGGGTGCATGCCCGCGTCACCCAAACGGGCCCGGCCGCTGCCACTGCGGCGCCGCTCATCGAGCTCTTCTGAACAAGGACCGCGGCCCGCCCGCGCACGACAGGGAATCCCCATGAAAAGCGTCTTTCTGATCGACGACTCCGCCACGATGCTGATGAGCCTGAAAGGGACGCTGGAGATCAGCGGCTTCAAGGTCGACACCGCCGGCGACGGCGAGGCTGCGCTCGGCAGGCTCAAGGCCGGCCTGAAGCCCGACCTCATCATCACCGACATCAACATGCCCAAGCTGGACGGCATCGGCTTCATCCGCGAGGCGCGCAAGCTGCTGCGCTTCACGCCCATCCTGGCGCTGACGACCGAGAGCCAGCAGGGCAAGCGCGACGAAGCCAAGAAGAACGGCGCCACCGGCTGGCTCGTCAAGCCGGTGGGCGGCGGCGACCTGCTGAAGGTCATCAAGCAGGTGCTGCCGGGGAGCTGAGGGCCGCCATGAGAAGCAACCCCGAAAGCGCCGTGCCCTGGTGGCGCCTGCCGCCGGGCGAAGCCTCCTTGCTGACCGCCGCCGCCATGGGCGCGGCCATCGCCGGCTGGATGCTGCATGCCTGGTGGCTGGGGCCGATGGTGATCGGCTCGCTCGCGCTGGGCCTGTGGGTCGGCGCCCGGCGCCGGCTGCAGCGCATCGGCCCCAACGCGCAGGCCTCGCGCGTGGTCGCGCAGGACATCCAGACGCTGCGGCAGGCCTTCTCGGTGCTGGCGCGCCAGGTCGAGTCGACGATCAAGACCTCGGAGACCGCGGTCAGCTCGATGATGGAGCGCATCGGCCGTGTGCACGTGAACGCCTGCGCGATGCACGGCGGCATCGTCGAGGCGGTGCGGCGTTCGGCGGTGCTGTCCAGCGAGTCGGTCGACCGCGCCGGCCAGCATGGGCACGCCGTGGCCGCGCTGATGGATCACCAGGAGCGCCTGGCCACGCAGCAGGGCGAGAACCAGGCGCGCGTGCGCGCGGTGGCCGACCAGGTGCGCCAGCTGCGCGAGCTGGCCGGGCAGATCAGCGACATCTCGCGCCAGACCAACCTGCTGGCCATCAACGCCTCGATCGAGGCCGCGCGCGCCGGCCCCGAGGGCGCGGGCTTCAAGGTCGTCGCCACCGAGGTGCGGCGCCTGTCGAACCAGACCGCCGACGCCGCGCAGCGCATCGGCGACGGCGTGGCCGCGGCGGCCACCTCGATCGATGCCGAGATGACCCGCGCGCAGGAGATGCAGGGCGACAGCGCCTCGCAGCGGCTGGGCGAGATCGCCTCGCACCTGCAGACCATGGGCACCACGCTGGGCGAGGTCGTGCCCTACCTGGGCGAGCTGGCCGGGCGCATGGAAACCGGCATGGAGGCGATGACGACCGACATCATCGACACCCTCGGCGACATGCAGTTCCAGGATATCAACCGCCAGCTGCTGGAGCAGATCAACACCGCGCTGGGCACGCTGTCGGACCACTTCTCGCAGATCTACGACCTGATCGACGGCCAGGCGCCGCCGCCGCCGATCCAGCTCGAGGAGCTGCTGTCGCGCTGGACCAGCAACTACGTGATGCACTCGCAGCGCGTGGCGCATGCCGAGGGCATGGGCGAGCCCGCGCCCACCGAGAGCGGCGCTCCCGCCGCCGAGGGCTCCGACGAGGCCCAGCCGCTGGACCTGGCCACCGCGCAGGGGCCGCGCATCGAGTTCTTCTGACGCGGCCCAGGGCCGCTCGCAGGCGCTCAGGCCGGCGCCCGGCAGTGCCGGGCGATGAAATCCTCGTGCGTGGGCATGACCGCCAGGCAGTTCTTCACCGCCACGCGGATGCCCTCGATGAACTCGGCGATGTGCTCGGGCGCCACCACGTCGACGATCGCGTTGTAGCCGCGCGGCCGCAGCCCCTGGCCCTGCATCACCTGGAACCAGCTGCCCTGCGCGAAGAGCTCGTACTCCTCCGAATGCAGCCGGCCCTGGGTCTGGAACAGCGTCATCTTGCGCTGCAGGCTCTCGGGGATCGCCATCTCGCGGCAGTGGCGCCACAGCGGTGAATCGTCGCGCTGCTGCGCGTGGTAGTGCAGCGTCACGAAGTCGCGGATGTGTTCGTACTCGCGCTGCATCAGGCGGTTGTATTCCTCGATGTCGGGCTCGCTGGGCACGGCGGTGGGCATGAAGTTCAGCAGCCGTGAGATGCCGCTCTGGATCAGGTGGATGCTGGTCGATTCGAGCGGTTCCAGGAAACCGCCGGCGAGGCCGATCGCCACGCAGTTGCGCTGCCAGGCCTTCTTGCGCATGCCGGCGGCGAAGCGCAGCATGCGCGGCTCGGCCAGCGCCTCGCCGTCGAGGTTGGCCAGCAGCGTGGCCGTGGCCTCGTCCTCGCTGATGAAGCGGCTGCAGAACACGTAGCCGTTGCCCGTGCGGTGCTGCAGCGGAATGCGCCACTGCCAGCCCGCGCTGCGCGCGGTCGAGCGCGTGTAGGGCAGCAGCCTGCCGGCCGAAGCGCAGGGCACGGCGACGGCGCGGTCGCAGGGCAGCCAGTGCGTCCAGTCCTCGAAGCCGGCGTCGAAGACCTCCTCGATCAGGCGCCCGCGGAAGCCCGAGCAGTCGATGAAGAACTCGCCGCCGACCTGCTCGCCGCTGGCCAGCACGAGGCCGGTGAGGTCGCCGCTGGTGGCGTCGCGCATCACATCCACCACGCGGCCTTCCTGGCGCCGCACGCCGCGCGCTTCGGCAAAGCGGCGCAGATAACGCGCATACAGGCTGGCGTCGAAGTGGAAGGCGTAGGCGATGTCGGCCAGCGGCGAATCGGGCACGTCCAGCCGCGGGCGCATGAACTTGCCGGCGTAGGCCGCCGACTTGGTGATCGAGTAGGCCTGCAGGTCCGCCGCCCGGCCGTGCATGTTCATGCGCTGCCAGATCTGCTCGAAGGTCGTCAGCTGGATGTCCTGCCGGAAGCGGCCGAAGGCGTGCATGTAGCGGTCGCCGACGAAGGTCCAGTCCTGGAACTCGATGCCGAGCTTGAAGCTGCCTTGCGTGGCGCGCAGGAAATCGTCCTCGTCGATGCCCAGCATCGTGTTGAAGCGCACGATGCCGGGGATCGTGGCCTCGCCGACGCCCACGGTGCCGATCTCGTCCGATTCGACGACCGTCACCTGCACCACGCCGTTCAGCACCTTGGCCAGCGCGGCGGCGGTCATCCAGCCGGCAGTACCGCCGCCGAGGATCACGATGGGGTTGGCCAGGCGCTGTTCCATGGTGGTCTCCTTGGGCTATTGATCGACGAGGCCGACGATCTCGACCAGGCTCCAGCCCTCACCGCGGCGCTCGGCGATGAGGCCCAGCGTGTCGTAGGGCAGGTGGCGCAGGCGGGTGATGGCAATGATCCGCGGCGCGGCGCCGGGCGCGGCAGGCAGCTCGCGGACGACGTAGGGCACGAGCGGCGGCGGGTGCGGGCTCTTGGGCAGCAGCGGGAAGAAGGCGCTGCGCAGCTCGGCCGGCCGCACGAAGGCATCGGCGCGGCGTGCGAGGCGCTCGGTCTCCTTCAGCTGCGCGGCGCTCAGCGGCCCGGGCAGGTGCGCCAGCGGCGCGGCCAGGCCGTGGTCGGCCAGCTTCCACAGCTTCAGCCGCGCGGCCAGCTGCGCACGGCGTGGCTCGGCGCTGCCGGCGGCCGCCGATGCGACGACGGCCTCCACCGGCTCGTCGCCGAGCCAGCGCGCGAAGAAGGCATCGAAGAAGGCCTTGCTGCCGGCCGGCGCGTCGTGCTGGTTCGAGGCCGCGCTCTTCAGCGGCGGCAGCATGTGGCGCTCGAAGTCCAGCGGGCCTGGCCTGGCGCCGTCGGGCAGGCTGGTGTCGCGCAGGAAGCCGGTGTCCTGCACGCCCTGGGCGAGGAACCATTCGCGCTTGTCCGTCTTCGTGCGCGCCGCGACGAAGCGCTCGACGATAGGCGCCAGAGCCGCCCAGGGCGTCGGCTGGCGGATCGCGCCGGCGATCGGCGGATACCGCGTCAGCGCCTCGTAGCTGGCCGCCGCCATCGCCAGCGCGCGGGCCGGGTGGCTCGCCGTCTGCGCCGCGGCATGCGGGTGCTGGCCCTGGCGCTCCGCGGGCGGCGCCGAGGCGTGGGCGGGGTCGCAGGCGATGCCGGCACCGGGCTCGGGAACGGCGGGCACGCCGGCGTTGGACCAGGAGTCCTGCAGCGGGTGCAGAGCGGCGCCGAACTTGGCGAGCAGCACGTCTTCCTGGCCGGCCAGGCGCGGCAGCAGGGCGTCGAGTGCCCGGCGCGCGGCGGCGCTGCCCGGCACCACGCTGCGCTCGGCGGCCGGCGCCGGCACGGCGCGCGCCGAGGGGAAGTGCCGGCCCTGCACCTCGGCCGCGGCATCGGCGTAGAGGCCCACGCAGACCAGCTCGAGGCTGAGTTCCATCGTGTCGATGAGCCCGGAGTCGACGCGCATGTTCCCGAGCGCGATGGCATCGGCCTGGCCGCCGGTGAAGCCGGCCTGGACGGCCAGCCAGCGTGTCAGGCCGAGGTGCACGTCGGCCTCGTAGGCGGGGCTCGGTGCCGACAGCAGCGCCAGCAGCGCAGCGAGCACGCGGGGCCCTCGCATCACGCGCCCACCGACAGCGGCAGCGAAAGGATCCACAGGCCGAAGGCCGTGAAGCTCACCATCAGCCCCAGCATCGGCAGCTGGCTCAGCAGGGCCCGGCCGGCGCCCGGGAACAGGCGCTGGGCCTCCAGGTGCGCCAGCCAGACGCTGGCGATGTGCCCCAGCAGGATCAGCGCCACCTGGCTGTGCCAGATGAGGTTCACGTCCACCAGCAGCGGCTCGATCTGCCAGCGCGCGGTGCCCAGCAGGTTCCAGCCCTTGCCGAAGGGGTCAGACACCAGGCGCAGGATCTGCCCGCCCTGCGCCAGCAGGATCGTGTAGTAGTGGGTCACGTGGTAGACGAAGGCGATCGGCACCAGCGTCAGCGCGAACGTGGACACGAGTTCGCGCAGCGGCAGCGGCGAGCGCATCGACCATTTCGCCGCCGCCACGCAGGCGCCGAACACCAGCAGGTAGGCCAGCGGCGACAGCGCGAGCATCAGCCACTGCCAGGCGTAGTAGATCTGCGTCGACAGGCGGTACGGGTTGGTGCCACCGCCGTCCAGCAGCGGCGCGATCTGCGGGTACAGGCCCTTCCAGAACACCGAGACCCAGGGCTGCGTGCCGTGCAGGCCGTCGAACGCCGTTGACGAGAGCATGAAGAGGATGAACACCGCGAGGCTGATCTCGCGCCGCGGCTCCTGCAGCAGGCCGACGAGCGGGGCACGCCAGGGCCGGCCGCGCGGGGCCATGCGGCCGATGAGCGCCAGCATCACGCCGAAGAACTCGCCGCAGCGGAACCAGCGCGCCGTGCCCAGCAGCCACGCGCCCGCGAGGTTGATCGCCGTGTAGGCGAGCAGCGCCAGCGACAGGCCTCGCGGCGAGAGGTGCGCGAAGAGCTCGATCCAGATGAAGATGCCGTACAGCAGCAGGGCCGGCGCGTAGCCCAGGCGCTCGGGTGCGCGCAGCCGGCCATCGAAGGGCCGGCCGGTGGTTCGCTCGACCGCCTGGACGATGGCCCGCCACGGGTTCAGCGGCGCGTAGAAATCGCCGATCACCGCCGTCAGGTAGGGCACGGCCAGCACGAAGACGATCCAGAAGAACGTCATGTTGAAGTTGGCGTGCAGGTTCTGCGTGCCCAGCAGGCCGGTGAGGATGCACAGCGCCAGCAGCATCACCGACACGACCTGGCCTGCCGGCGACGCGGCGGGCTCGACCGCATCCACCGCCTGCGCCGAGTGGCCCGCACGCAGCGACGCCGGCGCGCTGGCGAAGCTGCCGGCGACGACGAAGGACAAGACCAGCGAAGCGGCGGCGCCCATCGCGTACATCGAGAAGGGCACGGGCAAGGTGTACGGCGGCGCGAAGGCATGCGCGCCAGCGCCGCCGGCCAGCAGGAGCGCCAGGCCGGCGATGCACAGCCGGACGGGCCGCGTCATGAAGGCCGAGACGTGATGTCCAGCGCCCACACGCCCTCGTGCGAGCCGTCGGCGCCGTGGAAGTGCAGCGGGAAGCGCCCGCCGTGGATCGCGCGGAAACGCAGCGTCGCGGGCTCGCCGGGCCGCATCACCACCAGGTCGGACAGGCCGTGCACCGAAGCCGCGCCGGCGACCGGCGCGATGATGCGCAGCTCGACCACGTCGCCGCGGTGGATCCGCGAGCGGCGCGCCGGCGCATCGGTCCCGGGCATCTGCGCGCGCGGCGGCACGGCCACGTCGATGACGCGGTCTGCGGTTTCGCCGGGCGCGACGACGGCTGCCGCGGGCACTGGCGTGCAGTACGCGGCATAGAGCGCCGGAATGCCCGATGCCTCGGGCCCCGCATCGCGCACGGCCGCGATGCCCAGGCCCACCAGCGTGCAGGTGCCCAGCGAGATGGCGATGGCGAAGGCGCCGCGGTTCAGCGCGATAGGACCTCCTCCGGCTCGCCGGGCGGCGGCTTGCCGTGTTCGCGCACGTAGGCCTCGTAGGCCAGCTTTCGGCGCTGCGAGTCCTGCTCCACCTGGCGCAGGCGCTCGGGCGTGGCCGTCTCCGTCACGGCGGCACGGCGCACAGGGGCCGGTGCGTTCGCGCGCTTCGCGGGCGCGGCGCTCGAGCGCCCGGCATCGGCCGCGAGCCACAGCGTCGCGACGCGCTGCACGCCTGGGCAGCGCGGATCGCTCGCGTGCCGGATCATGAAGCTGCCATGGCGCCGCGCGAGCGCCTGCACCACCTCGTCGGCCGGCGCCGCCAGGCTCAGGGTGATCCGGCTGTCGGCGGTGCCCTCCAGGCGCAGCTCGAAGGCCAGCGCCGCCGACAGGCGCCTGAGCACCTCGGCCAGGCTGGCATCGCGCGCCTTCAGCTCGACGTGCGACCCGCAGCGCGCGACCTGGATGTCGATCTCCGCCGCCCGCACCGCAGCGGCCGGCCCCAGCAGCAGGGCCAGCCCCGCGGCGCAGGACAGGGCGCTTCGCCGGCGCATCGCGGGCCCTCAGTTCTGCAGGCCCGGTGGCGTGGTGCTTTCGGGGAAGGGCCAGACGCCGTTGCTGAACTTCAGCAGCAGGAAGCCGTTGTCCTGGCACATGGTCTGCAGCGTGCCCGTCGCCACGTCGAGCTTGATCTGCGAGCTGCACCAGTCGGGCCCGCCGGCCACCCAGCCGCCGGCGCGCAGGTGGTTCGAGCCGGGGCTGGCCGTCGTCGTGCCGGCCGGGTTGTAGTAGGCGATCTCCTTCACGCGCACCGGGTTTCGGATGTCGAACACGCGGATGCCCGAGTTGAAGTACGAGCAGGCCAGCGTCGTCGCGTTCTTCTTGTTGTCGACGCTGCAGTAGTGCGCACCGTAGGTGAAGGCGCTCAGGCCGGCCAGGTCGGGCAGCACCTGCGCGCAGTTCTTCGGGTCGTAGGCCTCCAGCATCAGCTTGGAGACGATGGTCGGTTTCGTCTCGTCGGCGATGTCGATGATCCGTGCGAACTGCCAGGCCGGCAGGTTCATGCTGCAGGCGGCGTTCCAGCCCGCCGAGTTGTTGCCGCCCGAGCCGGCCTCGTCGACGTGGATCACGTAGGGCTTGCCCTTGATCATCACGTCGATCGCGTGCTGCGCGCCGCCGCCGTCGTCCCACATCACCTGGCCGACGACCCTGATCACGGGGTTGGGCACGCGGGCCTGCACCTGGCTCACGTCGAGGATCTGCAGCCCGTTGTTCGGCGCCGAGCCCGCGGCGCGCGAGGGGTTCGCGATGCCCTGGCCGAGGATCGCGAGATAGGCCCGGTTGCCGTCCTCGCTGATGTTCAGCCCGTGCACCCGGCCCGGCGACGTGAAGTACTGCGTCAGCAGCCGCGGCTTGGTGGTGTTGGTGATGTCGATCGGGTAGATGTAGCCCGAGCCCAGGTTGGCCGCGTAGTAGGTCAGGCCGTCGGGCGCGAAGTTGCCCTCGTGGCCGCGCACCGCGGCGACGTACTGGCTGGTGCCGTTGTCCAGGCCCACCGGCAGCGTCGACAGCAGCTGCGGGTAGCGGCAGTCGCCGGAGACGTCGAAGAGGTCCAGCTCGGGTCCGCCGTTGCCGTTGAGCGCGTTGACCGCCCCCAGCAATTGGCGGCGCTGGTTGACCTTCAGCGACTCCCAGGGGTCGAGCATGCCGGTCGTCGTGAGGAAGGTCGTGGCCGTGGCCTTGTTGGCGCCGGAGGTGTCGATGACGGCCGTGCCGCGCGCCGTGGTCCGGTTGGCCGTGGCCGACGACGAGTCGTAGTAGCTGCACTTGTGGCCGGCGCCGTCGTCGAAGAACGCGGCCTGCCAGCTGCCGCCGTCGTTGCGGCTCTGCGCCACCAGCTGCAGGTTGCAGTTGAAGCCCTGGAAGCCCGCGGCCCGCAGCGCGGCGGGCACCTGCCCCTGCAGCGCCGTCTCGGGCTTGTCGCCGGTGCCGCAGCTGGCCTTCTGCACGACGTTCGGCGCCGGCTCCTCGGCCGCGGGCGAATCGTCGTCGTTGCCGCAGGCCGCCAGGGCCAGCGAGATGGCGGACAAGGCCGCCATCGGGACGCGGTTGGAACGCTTCATCGGGTGGTCTCCTCTGTGAATGCGGGCCTCTGCGGGCGTGTCGCGATTCAAGCGGGCAGGCCTCGCGGCGTCTTTCGAATTCGCGACGGCGCAGGCTCCGCAGAAACCCGGGGCGCGGCGCCGGAAAGACCGGGGCGGCATGGCCGTCGTAAGCCTCGGGTCAGACGCTGATCCATAGATTGCGGCCATGCCTGCAACGCCCGTGACGGATGCCTCCTGGCAAGGCCTGCCGCTGCTGCAATGCGACATGGACCCGGGCCTGTACAGGCTCTCGGTCGACGTGCCGGTCCTCATCTTCCGCAGCGAGCCCGGCCTCATCGTCGAGACCGCCACCGAGGGCGGCCGCAGCCTGCAGTTCAGGCAGGGCGCGATGCGCTTCGATCTGTTCGGCCACGGCGTGGAGATGAACGCCATCAGCGACAGGCCGGGCACGAAGAGCTTCGTCATCGCGCTGCCGCAGCACTGGGTGCATGCCGAGGACGCGCCGAGCTGGGACGCGCAGGTGCTGCGCAGCCGGCTGCAGTTCGCGGACCGCGAGCTGTGGCGCCTCGTCTGGCGCCTCATCAACCACCACCGGCATGGCGAACCGCTGCGCTCGGCGTATTCCGCGGCGCTGTCGCGCGTGGTGGTGGACCGGGTGCTGAAGCTGCAGTTCGCCGACGAGCAGCAAATGGCGAACGACGCCGGTCTGGACGCGGAGGCCCGGCGCGTGCTCGAGCGGCTCGTCGACGAGCACCTGCACGATCCCCCGGCGGTGGCCGCGATGGCCGCGGCGCTGGGCATGGGCGTGGTGCGGTTCTCGCAGAGCTTCAAGGCCGCGATGGGGACCACGCCGCACCAGTACGTGCAGCAGCGGCGCATCGCGCTGGCGCGCCGGCTGCTCGCCGGCACCGATGCCTCCGTCGCGCAGATCGCGCTGGAGGCCGGCTATGCGAACCAGGCGCACTTCGCGACGGCCTTCCGCGCCGCGACCGGATCGACGCCCAGCGACTACCGCAGGCTCTCAGGCTCGGGCGCGGGCTCGGGCCCGCGCCCGCCGCCGCTGCACTGATGCCGGGGCCACGCCAGCCCGCCGCCGAGCCCGAGACCCGGGCCGGCCTGCCCGTACTGGCCTTCGCCTCGGCCAGGCTCTTCGAGGCCTGGCTGGCCCGGCAGCCGGCGGGCTGCAAGGGCCTGTGGCTCAAGCTCGCCAAGCAGGGCGCCGGCGTGCCCAGCGTGAGCAAGCAGCAGGCCATCGAGGCGGCGCTGTGCCACGGCTGGATCGACGGCCAGATCAAGCCTTGCGACGAACGCTTCTGGCTGATCCGCTTCACGCCCCGCTCGGCGAAGAGCCGCTGGTCGGAGATCAACCGCGGCACGGCGCTGCGCCTGATCGAGGAGGGCCGCGTCTCGCCCGCCGGGATGGCGCAGATCGAGGCCGCGCGCGCCGATGGCCGCTGGGACGGCGCCTATGCGCCGCAGTCCCGCGCCGCGGTGCCGGCCGAGCTGCAGGCGGCGCTCGACGCGAACCCCGCGGCCAAGGCCTTCTTCGCCACGCTGCGGGGCGCGAACCGCTACGCCGTGCTGTACCGCATCCAGGACGCCAGGACCGAAAAGACGCGCCAGGCCCGCATCGAGAAGTTCGTCGCCATGCTCGCGCGGCACGAGGTCCTGTATCCGCCGCGGCCGAAGAATCCGCAAGACTCAGGCCGCTGAGACGGCTGCGCGCTGGCGCAGCGCCAGCCAGCCGATGCCCGCGCCCATCAGCAGCACCGGCAGCAGCGAGCCCAGGTTGATCCAGCGCCAGCCCTGCGCTGCGCTCACCAGCGCGCCGGAGCTGAACGAGCTGACGGCCATCACCGCGAACATGATGAAGTTCATCGCGCCCTGCGCGCGGTCCCTCTCCTCGGGCGCGTAGGCCTGCAGCGACAGCGTCGTGCCGCCGGTGAAGAGGAAGTTCCAGCCCACGCCCAGCAGGAACAGCGCGGCGGTGAAGTGGTGCAGGTCCACGCCCTGCAGCGCAATGGCCACGCAGGCGCCGTACAGCAGCAGGCCGGCGCCCATCACGCGCAGCGCGCCCCAGCGTGTGATGAGGTGCCCGGTGACGAAACCCGGCGCGAACATGCCGATCACGTGCCACTCGAGCACGAAGGCCGCGTCGGGGAAGGGCAGGCCGCACTGCTGCATGGCCAGCGGGGTGGCCGACATCAGCAGGTTCATCACGCCGTAGCACAGCGCCGAGGCGCCGGCCGCGACGACGAACACCGGCTGGCGCAGGATCTCGCCCAGCGGCCGCCCGCTCGGCGCGCCGGCCGCCCGCACGGCCGCCGGCGGAAAGCCAATCGTCGCCAGCAGCCCGAGCGCCAGCAGCGCCACCGCGGCCAGCGCGAGATAGGCGCCGACGAAAGGCCAGGCCGCCAGGTCGCGCGTGCGGGCGGCCAGGTTCGGCCCGACGACGGCACCCAGCAGCCCGCCGGCCATCACCATCGACACCGCCTTCTCGCGCGCCGTGGGCCCGGCCAGTTCGGCCGCGGTGAAGCGGTACAGCTGGCCGTTGGCCTGGTAGTAGCCGGCCACGAGCGTGGCGCTGCACAGGAGCCAGAAGTTGCGCGTCGAGGCGGCCCAGGCGCACAGCAGCGCGGACAGCAGTGCGACCACCAGGCCGAGCTGGAAGCTGCGCTTGCGGCCCAGGTGCGCCTGCGTCCAGGCCACCGGGCCCGTGCACAGCGCGCCGCCCACGACGTAGGCCATCACCGGCAGCGTGGCCATCCACGCGTAGGGCGCCATCGACAGGCCGACGAGGCCGTTGATGGCGATGAAGGTGACGTTGTTCGTGAGGAACAGGCCCTGCAGGACGACCAGCGTCCAGAGGTTTCGATTCATGTTGTTTTCCGTGGCCCGGGCGGCCGGCGCCGGCGATTGTCGCGGCAAGCAGCGCCGGGCCTGCCGGATTCGTCATCCAGCCCTGACGAGCGACTCCACGGCGCGGCGCGCCAGCGGCGCGACGACGAGCACCACGGGGAAGGCCACCAGCCAGGCCATCAGCCAGGAGCGCGTCCACAGCGCGACGAGCCCGGGGTCGAGGCCGACGGCGCGCCAGGTCGAGATGCCCGATACCAGCATCGACATCAGGCCCGAGAGGATCAGGCCGAAGAGGGCAGGGGCGAACTTGCGGGGGAACATGGTCTTCAACTCCTTCGTTTCGAGGGTGGGTGGGGAGGGAACTCAGTGCAGGACGCGGGCGAGTGTCGCCGCGGCCAGGTACAGCCCGCAGCCGAAAACGGCATGGTTGGCGAGGCTGCGCAGGCCGTTCTTCAACGGCGCCGAGGTGCGAGACCCGGCGAAGCCGGCGCCCATCGCGGGCTGCATCACGAACAGCGGCATCACTACCGTCGCGACGCCCAGCATCAGCGCCGGCAGCAACGAAGGCTCGCGCGTCCACGGCCAGCCGTTCAGCGCCACCAGCAGGCCGGCGAAGACGATGCCGACCGCGTAGTGCGTGAGGCAGCCGAGGGCCAGTTCATGCGCGACGGGCGTCGCCTTGGCGATCGAGGCATGCACCACCCGGCCACTCGCGAGGTGGCCGACCCAGCGGCCGATGAGCGCGAAGCTCGAGCCCGGGACGCCGAGGCGCTTCAGCAGCATCAGCCAGCCGTCGAGGACCGCGGTGGCGCCGGCTCCGATGAGGGCGACCTGGACGAGTTGCTGGCTGCTGGGCATGAGGGCTTCTCCGGTGACGTGCTTGACGCTCAAGCGCATGGCTGCCACTCTAGAAGTTAAAGTCAACTTCAAGTCAAGGCCGACGGAGACACCACGACATGGACATTTCGGAAGTCGCCCGGCGCTCGGGCGTGGCCGCCTCGGCCTTGCGCTACTACGAGCGCCAGGGGCTCATCCGCTCGCTCAGCGGCGACGGCGCGCGCCGCCGCTTCGACCCGGCGGTGCTGGAGCAGCTGGCGCTGATCGCACTCGGCCAGGCGGCGGGCTTCTCGCTGGAGGAGATCCGCACGATGTTCTCATCCGCCGGCAAGCCCCAGATCGACCGCCAGATGCTGGCTGAGAAGGCGGACTCGATCGACCAGACGATCCAGGCGCTGATCGCGATGCGCGAAGGCCTGCGCCATGCCGCCGTGTGCCCGGCGCCGAGCCACGCGGATTGTCCTTCGTTCCAGCGGCTGCTGAAGGCGGCGGCGACGGGTGCGCTGAAGGCGCCTCAGGGGCCCTTGGCGCCACGCCGGCGGGTTCGACGCCCGGGCGTGGCGGATGGGGAGCGGTAGCGATGGCGCGGGGCGGGCCTGGTGCGATGAGCCGACCCGAACGGATCGCTGCACTCGTTCATTGTAGTTAACATAATATACAAACTCAGTGCACTCTGGCCGGGCTGAGCAGCCTGAGCAGGGGCGGGCGCACCCTGCAGGCCGAGGGCCAGCGCCACCGGCGCCAGCACCTTCGCCACCCTGACGCCGGCGCCGCTACGCGGGGCGCCCTTCGAGGGCATCAGGGCAAAGACGTTTCCCGCCCACTCGGTCAGAGCTTCGCGAACGGCTACGTCTTTCTCGCGCTCCAAGCGGGCGACCATGATGACTTCGCCTGCGGCAATGCCGAGCACCGCCGCAATCCTCATCGCCATCGGATCGGACATCGCGCCCGACTTGGCCTTGTTCACGGTTTGCTGGCTGTAGCCGCCGAGCAGCTCACCCAGCTCGCGGTCTCCCATCGCCGGGTTGCCCAGGGCCGCCTTGGCCTGGGCGATGTATTCCGAACAGCTTTTCATAGCGCCTGTCCTTTCTGCTGTTGAACCAGTATAGGGCGTTTTGGGTGTTATATTGCTGCTTACTGTCAGATTGGCAGTAATAGGAGTGACCCATGCAGGCAACGATAACGGCCCTCACGGCCCCGCGGTTCACTGCGAACCTGGGGGGAGGGGAGACGAGCTACCTCTTCCACGTGTCGATCCAACTTCAGCGGCTGGGCATCGTGCACGAGTGGCGCGGCTGGGCAACGGACAGCCAGCAGGCCCGCGCGCGTGCCAGCGAGGCCGCGCGCAACGCATGGCCCGGATACGCGCAGTGCGTGCGCTCCGTCGTGCAGGTGGGTGTATGAAGGCCCCGAAGCTACTTCGCGCGCTTTGCTACGCCATAGCCGGCAAGGCCACCGGCAAACACGGCCAGCGCGTGCGTGACGAGTTCGAAGCGCTGGGCGTAGAAGCCGGCACCCACGATGCCTGCCACGAGGAACAGGCCCAGCAGTTGCAGCGTGAAGCCGTGGCGCATCTGCAGCCGCTCAGTCTGCGCGTGGATGTCGGCGAGCTTGATGCTCGCATCGGCCTGCACGCTTGCGGCATGGGCCTGGGCCCGCGCTGTCTCCGCGACGTGCGTTCCGATGGTGCCGAGCACCGGACCGAGGAACGCCACCAGCTCACGGGATGCGTCGTCGCTTGTCTTCGGTGCGGCGCTGTCGCTGTCGGCCATGTTCCCCCCTCGGTCAGCGAGCTTGCGAGTGTAGAGGCGCACGGGCAGCTGGCGCAGCAGTGGCGCGCGGTCAGTGCTGCATGGGGAGTCGTGGCCGCCGGCGCCGACCTGATGTCAAGACTCGCTGGGAGGCGGCAATGAGCGGCGCCGAAGAGCGCGTGCTCCCGCCAGCGCCGCCGGCGGCCCCGTGCTTGGACGCAGTCATTGCCGGATTGAACGCCGACATGGACCGCCGCGCCGAGCTGGAGCGCACCCAGGTCGCGGCCCGCGCCGAGCTGGCGTTGCAGATCCTCGAAAAGGCCCGCCTGGTGCGCCGCATGCCCGTGCGTTTCTGGCCGGCTTGGTCGACCGGCGAATGGTTGATGGTCGGCCTGGTGCTCAACCGGCTGGAGGCACTGGAGGCCGTGGGGTACACCGCGCTGGAGGCGATCGATCGCGTCGACCTGGACGTGATCACTCTGCGCGCCATCGAGCGCCGGTTGCAGGAATGAGGCTCACCGTGCGGCGCGACCTCCTCGAGCTGCCGCGCGAGGCATTGGAGCGGCGCAGCGATGCCGCCTTCCGGCGGATGCACGCTGCCTGCAAGCGCCTGCAGGAGCTGCCGGCGGATGCCGACATCGGCGCTTTCGTCGACCTGTTCGAAGCCTACAACCTGGCGCAACGCGAGTTCGCCCAGGTGCACACGGCGCTGGCCATCGAAAGGGCCAGGCCATGAAACAAGCCGAGGACACCCGTACCGGCGAGCTTCCCGGCCTGGCGCCCTATAGGCGCCGCCACCGCGGCCGCAACCGCGGCGACAGGGTCGGGCCCTATGGCGGGGACCACGTGCAGCCCGTGCGCAAGCAAGCCCGGCTGCTGGCCGGCCTGACGCAGCCCGAGCTGGCCAAGGCCGCCCGCGTCAGTGAGCGCACGGTGCGCAACTGGGAGTGTCGGGTCGGGGATACCGAATTCCTGGTGCTGGTGAAGCTGTGGGGCGCCCTGCATCAGCACGGGTGCCCGGTGGCCACGATCGACAAGGCGTGCCCCGGCGTGCCGCGGCACCCAAGCGTCCATACAAACCGGCAAGGCGAGGCGCGCTAGAGCATGCCGCGACGCCGCGTCGACTCCGTCACCCTTGACCTGTTCGGTTTCGACCCCGTAGGCGCCGCCTACGCGGTCAGCGCCGATGAGAACCGCGCCCTTCTCGGCCTGGGCGTGCTGGCCCTCGCCGTCTATCACGTGCTCAAGCGCTTTGCCCGTGGGAACGGGAAGGTGACGGCCGCCAGCTACTACCGGCTTGCCTTCGTGCTGGCCGAGCACGCGCAGGGCTCCGGCCGGCGCGTGGCGCCCCCTTCCCGTGACCAGCTCCGGCACGCCCTGCAGCGCCTGCAGGGCGCCGGCCTGGTGTTCCGTGAGGCTGTGGAAAACGAGCGCCGCGGGGTGCTCGAAATTTGGTTGCCCCACGGGGTAGGGGGCACTTCGTCCCGCGGTTCTGGCCCAGGGTATAGCCCAGGGTTGCGCGTCCAGTAAGTGCGCGCCACGCTTGGGTTTTCGCCCAAGTTATCCACATTTCAGCCCAGGGTATAGCCCAGCATCTAGAAAGCCTTCTCTTTGTCAAGAGAAGGGGGCTTGTTCCTCTCCACATTCCGGGGACAACCGGCCGACCTCCCCCTACGGACCCCCTCCCTTCAAATGGGCCCCCCAGGGGGCCTGTACGTTGCGCGCTACGCGCGCTCGCCCCCCGCCCGCTTCGGATGCACCGCTGCAGGGGGAGGGGAGACAACAGGCCCCCCAAGGGGGGCAGACCATCGCGCGCTTAGGCGCGCGCGCCCCCCTCGCGCTTCGGCAGCGCCTGGTGCAGCTCGGTGCAGGAATACCGCCATCAGTAAGGGAGGAGCGCGAAGCGCTTCAGGCCTTCGGCACCGGCAGCGGCACGCCACGGCCCAGGATCAACGCAGGGCAGGGCGATCGACCGTCGAGACAGGCCGAGACATGCCGCGGCACGGCCGGGGCGCCTGTAGGGCCGCCGGCGTTGCCGGTTTGTGATGCCCCCATAGCACGGGGCCGGCCTAACGGTCAAAGGGGGGCGGGGCCAGCACGGGGGCCCCTTGCCGGGGGCGCCCCTATGGCGGCAGCCTTCCGGCCGCTATGCCAAAGCTCGCAGACACAACCGATTTCCTCCCCGTGGCCAACGCCCTCGCGGACAAGGTCGAGACGATGCTGACCGCACGCGCGAGCCGAAGCGCCGCGCTGCTGCTGCCGGACGAAATCCGCGGCTGCATCACGGACCTCGTGCGCCTGGTCGAGCTGATGGCCCTTCACGTCGACACCCTCAAGAAAGCCAAGCCGTGAGCACCTTCGACACCAAGCAACTCCTCTCCACCCTCCTGGGCGCCGTCGAGCAGGTCGAGCGCCTGCAGCAGCGCGGCATGATCCGCGAGGACGGCTCGCAGGAGACCGCCACCCTCAAGGTGCTGCTGGGCCAGGCCATCGAGTGGGCCGAGCAGGCCGCGCCGGCCGACGTGGACCCGGTCGCGGTCGAGCTGGACAAGATCGCCCACCGCCTGGTGCTGATCGAGGCGAAGCTGCCGCCCGTCTGACGATGGCCGACATCATCGGCCGCACGAACTGCCCCGAGTGCGGCGACACCAAAGCGCACATCAAGCGCTCTGAGGGCAAGCTCCCCTACCGGCATTGCCCGGAATGCGGCTTCATCACGCAGTCGCGCAACCGCTATCAGGAAACGCTCTTGCTGGCCAAGATGCGCCCGGTGGACGAGCCGGCACCCAAACCGGCAACGACCGCCGCTCCCCCGACCCATTCGAAGCCCGTGGAAGTAGCCCCGGGGCCGGCGCCGAAGGTCGCGCCGGCCCCGGCACGGCCGGCCAGGCGCGCGGGCATCTTCGACACGCTGCTAGGCGCATCCGCCCATGACGCAACCTGAAGCGGGCGCGGTGTCGCCCGAGCTGGCCGAGCTGGCCGGCGTGGCCGCCGCGGCCGATGCCGAATTGGCCGGCCAGGCTGTGGTGCCCGGCCAGGCCGAACCGGAAGCCGACGATGACCAAGCCGCAGACGAGCTGGGCGACATGCTCGCGCTGGGCTTCAAGATCGGCGGCCGGCTGCTGCCGCCGCTGGAGCAGCACTTCGACCGCAAGGCCTGCCGGGCCATCGCGGCGGAGTACATCGCGGTTGCCGAGAAGTACAAGTGGACGTGGCACAAGGACGTAGGCGGCCCCGAGTTCCGCCTTGCCGTGGCCATTGGGCTGCCGATGGTCTCGTGCGTCGCCGACTGCAGGGACTACCTGGCGGCGCAGCGCGCAGCGAGGGCTGCGGGCGAAGCGCCGCAGCGCCTCGAAGCGCCCGCACCGGCGATGCCGGGCCTTCCCGACGAAGAGACACGCCGCCGGCTCGCCGGTGAGCGCATCACGCAGCAGGCCTGATGGGCGCCGCATCGTCCGGCGCGAGCTGGGCCGTGCTCGCTGCCTCCGAGATGGGCAAGGGCGTATGGCTCAAGGATCGCCTTGCCCAGGAGCGCCCGCAGCGGCTGGCCATCTGGGACACCAACGACGAATACGACAAGCTGGCGCGTGCCGTGCCATCGCTTGCCGGTTTGTTGGCCGCCATCGCGGCGCCGACCTTCGCGGTGCGCTACGTGCCGCGGGCCAAGACCGACAAGGCCCTGCGCGCGGAGTTCGAAGCCTGGTGCACGCTCGTCTATGCCGCCTCCGGCGCGACCCTGGTTGTCGAGGAGCTGGGCGACGTGACATCGCCCAGCTTCGCGCCGCCGGCCTGGCGCAAGCTCAACACGCGCGGCCGACACCACCAAGGGCTAACGCTCTACTGGTGCAGCCAGTCGCCGGCCTTCGTGGACAAGGCCTCGCTGGGCAACGCCACGCACATGCACGTGGGCTACCTCGGCGAGCCGCGCCATCGCATCGCGGCGGCGGCCCACATGGGCTGCAGCCCGGAGGACATCAACGCTTTGGAGCAGGGCCAGTGGATCGAGTACGTGAAGGCCACCAAGGAACGCACGAGCGGGCACGTTCGCATTCCTGGCAAGCCCGCCCCGAAGCCCGCCCGCAAGGCCGCCGGCGGCGCCCGATCCCTATAGGGACCGGGGGGGCTTGCTTTCGGTCCTGGGACCCTCGGACATTGGTCCGGTGAACCCGAAAGCCTACTTGCCCACCGTGCCCCAGGTCAGCCGCGAAATCGTGGCCACGCTGGCGGCAACGCTGATCGCTGCATGGCTGATCAGCAAGGTTCCCGCCTGGCGGGCTCTGGTTCGCGGCAACTCCCTCAACAACTCCTGAAGGTGAAACGATGCTGACGAAAGTCAAGCCGATGCTGGGCACCGCGGCGGTGGCCCTGGTGACGTATGGCCTGGTGGCCTGGCTGCAGCGCCAGGTCGACCTGCCGCTGAGCAAGTACCTGCCGAAGTGAAGGGACAGGCGACATGATCACGCTGGACCTTCCGCCCTTCAACCCGGTCGCCAACGGCCAGCGCGCCAGCACGATGGTGCAGCGCTGGCAAATGACCCTCGGCCGCATCATCCTCGTCTTCTCGGGCACCAACAGCCTGACGAAGACGACCATCACCGAAGTGGTGGTCAAGATCGGCGCCCGCGTCATCTTCGGCCCGGTCAGCGCGGCCGAGCTGGACAAGGTCAACAAGCACCGCGGCATCTACGATCAGTCGGACCGCCTGACGATCGACTTCACCGAGCGCGACGCGCTGTCGGTGGTGGCCAAGGAAATCGGCGGGATCGACATGCCCGCGCTGGGCGACCAAGACATCTTCGTCGAGGTCATGAACAACGCGGCTTCGGGCACGCCGGCTCTGTACGCGCTGGGCCAGTTCACGGCGCTGCAGTTCGATCCGACCAAGCCGACACGCGATGGCCAGCTGATCCGCAAGGTGCTCGGCTTCCAGCTGCCCAACTCGGGGGCGACCGCGCTGACGTGGATGCCGGACTTCAAGGGCGCGCTGGTGCAGCGCATCCACTTCACCTACACCGGAACTGACTGGTCCGGCAGCACGAACGGCAACCTACAGCGCGTCGAGGCGAAGAAGAACGGGACCGTCATCCACTCGCGCATCCAGTGCGCGGACAACCGCTTCTATCTGCAGGAGATGCGCAAGGTGCCGCAGAGCAAGGTCTACTGCCTGGACTGGGTCGCCGACAACGTCCACTCGGCCGCGCTGGACACGCGCGACGCGCGCGCGCTGGAGTTCAACCTCACGCTCGGCGTCACGGACACCGTCCGCGCCATCGTCGAGTGCCTGGACCTCCCGAGCAACCTGTGACCCTGCGCCCGGCGCGTGGCCGGGGCTAACTTACAAGGTGGTGGCCCATGTGGGACGACATCGGCGGCGACGCCAGCGGCGACTTCGGGCCGCCTGTGTGGACGGGATCGACCGACACGGCACCCTCTGCCAAACCGGCAAGCTCCGGTGATGGCGCGAGCGGCGGCGCCGGCCAGTGGGCCAGCGGCCTCATGCAAGCCGGCGTGGCGCTCGGCACGAGCTACCTGTCGCGCCGGCTGGACATCGACCTCCAGCAGCGGGTGGCCGGTCAGCAGCCGATGGCCTACGTCGGCGGCCGGCAGGAGACGAACGGCGACCATGCGCTGATCGTCGGCAGCCGCGCGGGCCCGACCGCGGCGCCCGCGCGCGGCTTCGACCTAATGTCGCTGCTGCCCTGGCTGGCGCTGGCCGGCGTGGCGATCTACGCCGCGCGCAGGCTCTGAGGCGCGGCGATGGCGCTGCCCTTCACGCTGCCGCCGCTGCAGCTGGCGAACCATGAGCAGGTTAGCCAGGCGATCGAGGGCGCCAAGGGCGCTTTCGACGGCAGCGGCTGGACCGTGTCCACCGGCGGCGGCAGCGCCAGCGGCGGCCCGCGCGGGCGCACCGCGGCGAGCCTGTTCGGCGAGCAGCCAGGGCAGGGCGCCGAAGCCCCGGCCATGGCCGGATGGCCCGCGGCGCTTGCCGGTTTGATTCTGCTGGTGCTGCTGGCGCGGCGCCGCAAGGGGTGAGGCCATGGGCCTGCTTTCCAGCATCTTCGGCGGCGGCGGCAGCAACAGCACCAGCAGCACGACGCAGCAGACGAGCAACGACAATCGGACGGTGCAAGACGCCGGCGGCGGCATCGCCGGCAGCGGCAACACCTTCGACGCGTCGACCTACGCCTACTCGTCGAACTACAACGACAACCGCAGCACCGACAGCAGTGTGCGGGACTACTCCGATCGGCGCGTCAGCGTCGACAGCAGCCAGCGCGACTACTCCGACCGGCGCGTCAGCGTCGACAGCAGCCTGCGCGACTACTCCGACCGGCGCGTCGACGCCAGCACCGTCGACAACTCCGACCGCTCAGTGCGGATCGAGACGAGTGATGGTGCCTTCGACCTGGTCAGCGACCTCGCGGACGGCTACACGAAGGCCGGCCTGGCGCAGACCGCGGCGCTGCGCGACATCGCCCTCAAGGCGGGCACGAGCGCCGGCGATGTCTACACGCAGGCCCTGGACACCGCGCGCAGAGCACAGGTCGACGCCATCGGCGTGGCCGACAGTGCCACGCTCAAGGCCTTCGACCTGGCGCGGACCTCGAGCACGCAGCTGGCCGACAGCAACTCGGCCGCGCTGGGCTTCGCCCGCGACACCTTCGCCGATGTCCTGAGCTGGGCCGGCAAGGTCAGCGATGCCGCTGGCCAGCAGGCCCAGCAGGCCGCCACGGTGGCCGCCGGCGCCTACCAATCCGCGGCCGACACGGCCAGCGGCAACAAGACATTGATCTACGTCGCCATCGGCGCCGTCGCCCTCATCGGCGCGGCGATCGTGCTGCGGCCGAGGTGACACCATGCAGCAGACACACCGGTTCATCCTCGGCCAGGCGACGGGCGGCCAGGCCCAGGTGCGCCAGGACGCGGACTTCGTCATCTTCCAGCGCGTCATCGGTGCGCCGGTGCTGGACAGCGTGCGAGTCAAGGTCGACGGCCAGGACCTGGGCGTTTTCTCGCCAGGCGACTACCTGAAGATGCCCAGGGCCGGCACCGCGTGGGAGTTCATCCTCAACGGCACGCCGACCGGCTCCGGCGCGATCTACGTCTTCAAGCTCGCCAAGGGCCTGGCGGGGTCGCTGGGCGTCGAGGGCGTGGTCAGCATCGCAGCGGCCGGCTCGCGGCGCTCGCTGCTGGGCGGCCAAATGATGGGCGTGTCCGAGGGCACGTCGGCCGCAGCGGAGTTTCCCTACTGCATCTGCCTTTCGGGCGCCGGCGGCGCCGCGATGTCCGTTCAGAAGCTGTGGATCTCCTCGACCGTCGCGCAGAAAGTCAGCGTCTGGCGCGCGCAGAACTCGGGCCTTCGCTGGCCGCTTGGCAACCTCAACCAGATGCAGGACTGCTACTCGGCCAGCCCGTTCCAGAACCAAGGCTATCTCGTCACGCGCTTCGCCTCGCTGACTGGCACGCCGCAAGCCGTGCCGGCCAACATCGCCTATGGCGACTCCGGGCCGCTGTGGACCGGCTACTGCCCCGCCAACACACCGGTTCAGGTCGACCTGCTGGACGCGATCGTGTTTCAGGTGGCGGTCGAGCACATCGGCGTCTACGGCCACACGGCGAACAGCACGCTTGCCGTGACGTTCCAAGGCGAGCTGATGCGATGAGCGACGCCGGCCGCCTCTCGCCTTACGCGCTGGCCGGCGCTGCCGTCATCGTTGCGGCGGCGCTGGCCTACGCCTGGCGCGCGCTGGTGGCCACTCAAACCGGCAACGACAGCCAGGCCGAGGGCGACGACGGCGAGCCGACCATGCTCGACACCCTCGGCGCCGAAGCGCAAGCGCTGGTGAACCGGATAGCCGGCTACTCGGCCGCGTCGCTGACGGTCAGCCCCGCCGGCGTCGACGCCATCAAGGCCCGCGAGGGCCTGCGGCTGCAGCGCTACCGCCTGGGCGACGGTGGATGGACCATCGGTTACGGCAGGTACTTCCCCGACTCCGGCGGCCCGCCGCCGGAGAGCATCACGCGCGAGCAGGCCGAAGCCTGGCTCGTGGAGGACATCGAGGCCAAGGCCGCGCGGTGGGTCCGGGCCTACGTGACGGCACCGCTGACACAGTCGCAATTCGACGCGCTGGCCAGCATGGCCTTCAACCTGTCGCCCAAGAGCTTCCGCACGATCGCCGAAGCGGTCAACCGCGGGGAAGACCCGGAAGACGCCGCCATGGTGTTCGTCCGCGCCGGCACGAACCTCGAAAGGGGCCTGCGCAACCGCCGCGCCGAGGAGCTGGCGCTTTATCGCAGCGAAGGGATAGCCGCATGAAGGCGGGAAGTGCAATCGTGCTCGCAGGCGCCGCCGGCGTTGCCGGTTTCATCGTGTGGAAGTTCTACAAGCTGGCCAAGCCCGCCGGCCAGGCGCCGGCCGGCGGGCCGCGCACCGGCGCCGGCGACGCCGCGACGGTGTTCCGTGAGACGGCCTACCGTGACCAGCTCACACGCGAGCTGGCCGGCGCGGGCGATTTCTACATCTGAGGCCGCCATGCGAATCCCGCCCGGGGCCATCATGCCGGCCGTCTACCTGACCGGAACGGCCGTGCTCGCCTATCTGGCCTGGCGCGCGTACAAGTCAATCAGCGGCGCGGCCGGCGCCGCGCTGGACGCCGCGGGCCAGTGGGCCCAGGTGCAAGCGGCCGAAGTGAGCGGCGCCGCGAGCGAGCTGGCCAACGCGTACCGGCAGGGCCGCGACGGCATCCCGGAGAAGACCGCGCGTCAGATCCTCTACAGCGACGAAGGGTATGCCGGGATCGATGGGCCCACCGGCCGCAACGTGATCGAGGGCGACGCGTATGCCGATGTGGAGATGCGCCGCTACCTGGCGCAGCAGCGCGACGCCATCGCCGAGCGCAACCGCGACGCCGCGCCGGGCACGCCGGCCATCGTCGCGCCGGTCAACTCGATCGACGGCGCAGCCTTCGGCGTCTACCCCTCGGCCGGCCGGCGCCGGCCGCAACCTCAGCAGTGAGAAGACCATGAACGAAATCCTTGCCCACACGCTGGCCGTCAAGGCCCTCAAGCGCACCGTGCCGCCGGCGACGACGCCGGTTGCGTTCGCGGTGCGCCAGTACATGAAGCCGCAGCCCATCGGTTCCGGCATCTGGCCGCGCCCGGCCGTCGTGAAGTGAGGCCATGGTGCAACAGCTCTCGCAGCCTTCCATGCTCGAAGTGCTCAATGTGCTGCTGCTGCCGGTGATGCTGCAGCTCTGGCGAATCTCCGTGCAGCTCGCCAAGTTCGAGCAGGCAAACATCGACATCAACCGCCGGCTGATCGCCCTCGAAACCGGCAAACCCCAAGGAGCCCAAGCATGACCAAGAAGCGCAAGCGCACCCCCCCGCGTCGCAAGGACGGCACCTTCCGCAAGCGTCGCTGAGCGGGGGCTCCATGCCACGATTCGACGCCTTCGACGGCCTGCAAAACCCGTCCGGCCACATCCTCGGTTTCGAGCACGACGACGACCGCAAGACGCAGACCGGCCTGGTGCACGTGCTGCACCAGTCTTCGGTTCCCTTCGTCATTTCCGGCACGACCGTCGTGCAGGCCATGCGCACGATCACCTTGCCCAAGCGCATCCTGGGCTTGAGCGGGCTTCTCGTGGTGCGCGTGCAGCTCAGCTGGACCAACTCGGTCAACAACAAAGCCGTATGGGCCCAGCTCAACGGGCAGGACATCGCCGGCCAGACGACCGCGGCGGGCTTCGGTGGGCGCTACCACTTCACCATGTGGGCAGCGCAGAGCTACACGAGCCAGAAGACCGATGGGCTCTTCACCGATGGCCAGTCCGGAGGCGTGGCCACGCGGACCGTCGACCTGACCGTCGATCAGCCCTTGGTGATCTTCGGGAACACGCTCAACGCGGCCGACACGCTCACGCTGGAACATTCGCAAGTGCTGGTGTACCCGTCCAATCCGTGAGCCCGGCTACAGTCGATCGACGTTGCCGGTTTGGTACGGTGGCCAGTGGGATCAGGTCCAGCGCATGCGGCGCCACCAGAACGGGGACGGCGCGGGGCGCGGATCGCTGACGATGGCTTCGAAGGTGCCGGCGAGCTTCGCGGCCCTGATCTTGCCAGGGACATCCCAGGCTTGGACGTAGTAGGCGGCCCGCGGCGACTCAGGATCGAGCCGCGGGACCGCGATCAGCCAACGGGAGACATCCTCATGTGTGACGGGCACTTCGCCGAACAGGTCGACCGCGTAGGGGTACAGCACAACAACAAAGCCCCCGTATCGGCAAGCGATGACGGGGGCCCAATACGAAAGGCTGTGGACGTGGGATCAGGCGGCGGCGGCGAAGCGGGAATCGTTGGCAGAACGGGTGCGGCGCGAAGTAGACATAATATACATCGTACGCAATCACATGTCGAAGCAGCTTACAGACCCCCCACGTTCATACTGGCCGGCACCGCTAACTTGTTGCCCGTGCCCCGGAAACCGCGGAGAGGTTTGGATCTTGCAAACGAATCCGAAAAAAGTCGTTGGCCTTGTCTTCTTCATGCGCATGAACCCAGCCCGAAGCCCGCTTCGCGCCATCTCGACCAGCTTCCTGCTGGCCGCCATCACCGCCGCTCAGGCGGCGCCGACATCCGACGAGGCCAGCAGCGGCGGCAACGAGCCGACGCCCGCTATCCGCGTGCCGCCTGCGACGAGCGCCAGCGGCAATGCGCCCGGCGGCAACCAGGCGCTGGACCTGCTGGTGCAGATGCAGTCGCAGACCGCCAGCATCGCGCCGCAGCAGAACCGTACGGGTTCGATGCGCGGGCAAGCTCCCATCTTTCCAACGACGCCCACCGCAGCCCAGACCGGCACCGCGGCGCAGCAGCCCTTGGCCGAGGCCAGCAACGGCAACTCGCCCTTGTTCGGATCCGGTGCCACCCCGGCACCGCGCGCGGGCGACTCGCGCGACGAGAGCTATCGCTCGAAGACTTCGAGTTCGGGCTCCGGCATGGACCGCAGCGAGGGCCGTCCGCCTTCGTCGGGCAACGAGCCGCGGTGGCTGTTCGGCCTGCCGATGGAGCTGCTGGTCTACATACGCGAGAACCGGGAGTGGTTCCTCGCGGGCGCACTGGGTGCGCTGGCCCTGGTGTGGGCGGGTTCGGCGGCACTCGCCCGTCGGCGCGCCTGAGGCACGCGGCGGCCCGGGGGCGGCCGCACGAACCGGAATTCAGTCGGCGTCGTTGCCTTCGTCGGCCAGGTCGTCGTCGGCGCCATCGACCACGCGGGCCTGGCCCTGGCCCGTGACCGGGCGGTCCAGCGGCCGGCACAGGTGGCGGTTGAGCTTGCCCAGCCGTTCCGATTTCTCGACGGCGGCCAGCACGACCTCGGGGTTGATCATCAACATGAACGGATTGCGTTCGGTCAACTGATGCGCCATCGGGAACTCCTGGTGCGGCATACGGTGTGTACGCAGCGTGCAGGGAACTCTACGCCGCGAGTCCGGGCTTGCCGAGTCCGTGCGGCGCCAAAGCCCTTGTCAGATGATTTCTGACACGCTTGCTGCGCCGCCTTCCCCCTTCAGGGCGTGCCTGCCGAGGCGGGCTGCGGCCGCTCCAGTGCTGCCAGCCGCGCTGCGAGCCGCTCGCGGCCGGCGCGCCGCGCGAAGTCGGCGGCGCCCAGGCCGAGGTCGTTGCGCAGCGCGAGCTTCGCGCCGCTCGCGATGAGCAGGTCCACCGAGCGCTCATCGCCGTAGCCGGCGGCCATCATCAGCGGCGTCGAGCGGTTGGGCGAAGGCGCGTCGATCACCGCGCCCCGTTCCAGCAGCAGCGCGAGCGTGCGCGGCTCCGGGCCACTGGCCGCGTAGTGCAGCGCCGTCCAGCCCGGGCGGTCAATGGCCGCGCCGCGGTCCAGCAGGCGCCGCACCCAGTCGGTCTCGCCCTTCAGCGCTGCCATCATCAGCGCCGTCTCGCCGGCGGCGTTGGCCGCGTCGATGCGCGTGGCCGGACTGGCCAGCAGCACCTCGGCGACACGCGGCGAGCCTTCGCGCAGAGCCAGGTACAGCGGCAACTGGCCTTTTTCGCTCGGCGTGTTGGGGTCGAAGCCGCTGTCCAGTGCGCTGCGCACCGCGCCGGCGTTGTCGACGGCCACGGCGCGGAAGAAGTCAACCGGATCGTAGGCGTGCGCGAAAGAAACGCAAACATTGACAATGATGTACGCGAGAAACTTGAAGTATCGCTTCACGTTGTCTCCCAGCCGAACAGCATCGCGGCATTGGCGCTCGTGGCCTGCGCCAGCTCTTCCAGGCTCACGCCCTTGATGCGCGCCAGCGCCTCGGCCACGTCGCGCACCCAGGCCGGCTGGTTGGTGCGGCCGCGGTGCGGCACCGGCGCGAGGTAGGGGCTGTCGGTCTCGACGAGGCAGCGGTCCAGCGGCACCAGGCGGGCGACCTCGCGCAGGTCCTCGGCATTGCGGAAGGTGAGGATGCCGGAGAACGAGATCATGAAGCCCAGGTCCAGCGCGGCACGCGCCACCTCGCGCGTCTCGGTGAAGCAGTGGAACACGCCGCCCACGGCGCCCTGCCCTTCGGCGCGCAGCACGGCCAGCGTGTCCTCGCTGGCGCTGCGCGTGTGGATCACCAGCGGCAGGCCGGTGCGCCGCGCGGCGCGGATGTGCACGGCGAAACGCTCGCGCTGCCAGGCCATCTGCTCGATCGTGCGGCCGTTGAGCCGGTAGTAGTCCAGGCCGGTTTCGCCCAGGGCCACCACGCGGGGCCGCGCGGCGAGTTCGACCAGGCCGTCGACCGTCGGCTCCTCGACGCCTTCGTTGTCCGGATGCACGCCCACCGTGCACCAGAGCTCCCCGTGGGCCGTCGCCATCTCGTGCACGAGCGGGAATTCCTCCAGCGTGGTGCAAATGCAGACGGCGCGCGCGACCTGCGCCTCGGCCATGGAGCGCAGCAGCTCGGGCAGGCGGTCGCGCAGCTCGGGGAAGCTGAGGTGGCAGTGCGAATCGGTCAGCATGGCGCGGCGGCCACCGCCGGCGGCGGTGGCGCTTACGGAGTGTGCGCTACAGCGTCTGCGTCGGCTTCGACGAGGAAATGCTGGTGCCCAGCACCTCCTCGATCTTCAGCTTCAGCTGGCGCGACTTCTCGTCGTTCGGGAAGCGCACGCCCACGCCCTGGGTGCGGCCGCCGGAGGCGTTGGCCGGCGTGAGCCAGGCCACCTTGCCGGCGACGGGGAAACGCTGCGGGTCATCGGGCAGCGACAGCAGCAGGTAGATGTCCTCGCCGAGCTTGTACTCGCGCGTGGTCGGCACGAACAGGCCGCCCTCGGTGAAGATGGGGATGTAGGCCGCGTACAGCGCGCCCTTCTCGCGGAACACGAGCTGGATGACGCTCGGGCGGCCGGCTGCGCCGGCGGCGCCTGCCGGGCCCACCGCCGGGCCGAGTCCGCCGGCTCGTGTGGGCTGGGGGTCGTTCATGGCTGAAGTGTATCCAAGGGCCGCCTTCAGCCGCGCGCTGCCGTGGCCTTGGGCCGCAGCGCGTCGGCGCCCGATTTCACGAGCGCTTCCAGCAGCAGCCCTTCGTTCCACGGGTGCTCGGCATGGCGCATCCAGCGCGCGAGATCGCGCGACCAGGCGGCAAGCCGGGGCAACTGCGCCCGCGCCAGCGCGCGCTCGGGCGGGAAGTAGCGCGGCGCGCCGCCGCCGGCCATGGCCATGGCGTCGTGGCAGAGCTTGGCCAATGCGTCGAGCACACGCTGCACCGGCCAGCCGGCGAGGGCGCCGGCGTGGCCTTGCAGCACGGCGCCCGGCAACGCAGCCCAGGCCCGCGCATCGACACCCGCGCGGAACAGCGCCAGCGCGTCCAGCGGCCGGCCGCTGCAGGCCGACAGCAGCACCTCGACGCCATCGGCGATGCCCTGCTCCGCGAGCCAGGCCGCCGCCATCGTGCGCGAGGGCGAGGCCAGGCGAAGCGCCTGGCAGCGGCTGCGCACCGTGGGCAGCAGCCGCGCGGGCTCGGCGGCCGACACCAGCAGCCGCGTCCCGCCGGCCGGCTCTTCCAGCGTCTTCAGCAGCGCGTTGGCGGCCTGCGCATTCATCGTCTCCGCCGGGAAGATCATCCCGGCCTTGCCGCGGCCGCGCGCGCTGGTGCGCGTGACGCGGTCGATCAGCAGCCGAACATCGTTCACGCGCACCTGCTTGCTCGGCTTGCGATCGCTCTCGGTCTTGTCGTCGGGCAGCGGCCACTCGAGTTCGCGGCGGAGCGTCTCCGGCAGCAGCACGGTCAGGTCCGGATGCGCATGGGCCTGCACGAGGTGGCAGCTGCCACAGCGGCCGCAGGCCAGGCTCGCGGGTGTCGGCCGGTCCTCGCAGAGCCAGGACATCACGAGCGAGAAGGCGAAGGCCAGCGCGCCGTCGCCCGGTGCCGCGTGCGCCAGCAGCGCATGGCCGCGATGGCCCTGCAGCGCCTGGGCCAGCGGCTCGGCCAGCCAGGGCAGTGGCGGGCGGCCGGCGGCGTCGATCAGCAGCGTGTCGCTCACGTCAGCCCATGTGCGCGCACGGCCGCCTGCACCTGCGTCCAGACGCTCTCGCGCGGCAGTGCGGCGTCGATGCGGGCGAAGCGGGCCGGGTGGGTGCGCGCGCGTTCGGCGTAGGCCGCGCTCACGCGCTCGAAGAAGCCCAGGTCCTGCGCCTCGAAGCGGTCGGGCGCGCGCACCGCGGCGCGGCGCTCGGCGGCCGCGGCGGGCGCGAGGTCGAACCACAGCGTGAGGTCGGGCTGTCGGCCCTGCAGGACCCACTGCTCCAGCTGCGAGAGCACGGCGAGATCGAAGCCGCGGCCGCCGCCCTGGTACGCGAATGTGGCATCGGCGAAGCGGTCGCACAGCACGGTGCGGCCGGCCGCGAGCGCGGGCTCGATGCGCGTCTCGAGGTGGTCGCGCCGCGCGGCGAAGACGAGCAGCGCCTCGGTCAGCGGATCCATCGGCTTGTTCAGCACCAGTTCGCGCAGCGTCTCGGCCAGCGGCGTGCCGCCGGGCTCGCGCGTCACGTCCACCTCGTGGCCGCTTTCGCGCAGCCAGGACGCGAGCGCATCGATGTGCGAACTCTTGCCCGCGCCGTCGATGCCCTCGAAGCTGATGAAGGAGCCGCGCTTCACCGGCCGCGCTGGTACTTGTTCACCGCACGATTATGGTCGGCGAGGTTGGCGCTGAACTCGCTCGTGCCGTCGCCGCGCGCCACGAAGTACAGCGCCTTGCTGGCCTCCGGCCGCACCGCGGCGCGCAGCGAGGCCATGCCGGGCAGCGAGATCGGCGTCGGCGGCAGGCCGGCGCGGGTGTAGGTGTTGTAGGGCCCGTCGGCCAGCAGGTCGCGCTTGCGCAGGTTGCCGTCGAAGGCCGCGCCCAGGCCGTAGATCACCGTCGGGTCGGTCTGCAGCGGCATGCCCAGGCGCAGCCGGTTGACGAAGACCGCCGCCACCAGCCCGCGCTCGGCCGCCTGGCCGGTCTCCTTCTCGACGATGGAGGCCAGCGTCAGCGCTTCGTCGGCGCTGCGCAGCGGCGTGTCGGCGGCGCGCTCGGCCCACACGGCGGCCAGGCGCTGCTGCATCGCGCGCGCGGCGCGCTTGAGCACGGTGAGGTCGCTCACGCCGCGGCTGTAGGCGTAGGTGTCGGGGAAGAAGCGGCCCTCGGCCGGTTGCCCGGGCTGGCCCAGCGCTTCCATCAGCTGCGCGTCGGTCCACGAGGCGGTGGCCGGCTTGAGGTTCGGCGCCCGGGCGAGTTCGGCGCGCAGCTGGCGCAAGGTCCAGCCTTCGACGATGCGCAGGTGTTCCAGCGTCTCGTCACCCTGCACCATCTTTTCCAACAGCCGGCGCGGCGAGGTGCCGGGGTCGATCTCGTAGCTGCCGGCGCGGATCTTCCGCGCCTGGCCGGACCAGCGGAACCAGGCGTAGAGCAGCTTGGGCGAGCTGATCACGCCGGCGTCGACCCAGGCCTGGGCGACGTCCTTCGGCGTGGTGCCGGGTTCGATCGAGACCTCGGCAGTCGCGCCCGCCAGCGGCAGCGGGCGCTCGATCCACCACCAGGCGGCGCCGGCGGCGATCAGGGCGGCGCCGAGCACGAGCCCCAGCAGGGGCCCCAGCAGGCGTAACCCCAGCGAACGGCGCGACATGGCGGCTGATGATAATGACCTGCATGAGCGAATCTCCCGTGCCTGCCGCCCTGCCCGAGGGCGCCTTGCGCCTCGACGACTGGGGCCTCATCCGTGCCCGCGGCGACGATGCCGCCAGGTTCCTCCACGCCCAGCTGACGCAGGACATCGAGCACCTGCCGGAAGCCCAGGCGCGCCTGGCCGGCTGGTGCACGGCCAAGGGCCGGCTGCTGGCCAGCTTCGTGGTCTGGCGGCGCGGGCCGGGCGAGATCGTCCTGGCCTGCAGCGCCGACCTGCTGCCGGCCGTGCTGAAGCGCCTGAAGATGTTCGTGCTGCGGCTGAAGGTGCAGCTCGACGATGCCAGTGCCGAGCTGCCGCTGTGGGGCCTGGCCGGGCCGGCGGCCGCGGCGGGCGAGCCCGGCGTGGTGACGCCGCGCGAGGGCGGAGAGACGGTCCGGCTGGCCGATGCCGTGGTCGACGGCGTGGCCGTGCCGCGGGCGCTGGTGCTGGGTGCCGCGCCGGCCGGCGCGCCGCTGCCGGCCGACGCCTGGCGCTGGCTCGAGGTGATGAGCGGCGTGCCGCGCATCGTGGCCGCCACCGCCGAGCAGTTCGTGCCGCAGATGGTGAACCTCGAACTGGTGGGCGGCGTGAACTTCAAGAAGGGCTGCTACCCGGGCCAGGAGATCGTCGCGCGCAGCCAGTACCGCGGCACGCTGAAGCGGCGCGGGCAGCTCGTGCAGGCCGCGGCGCCACTCGTGCCCGGCCAGGAGATCTTCCACAGCGCCGACCCCGGCCAGCCCGCAGGCCTGGTGGCGCTGGCCGGCAGCCATGGCGGCCGGTATGCGGCGCTGGCCGAGCTGAAGCTCGCCGCGCTGGACGGCGGCACGCTGCACGCCGGCGCGGCCGATGGCGCGCTGCTCACGCTGGCCGCCCTGCCCTACGCGCTGCCGGCCGAAGTGGACTGACAGGCCGGCCGATGGCGCGCGAGCTCTACATCTACTGGAAGGCGCCGGGCACGATTGCGGCGCAGGCGCGCGAGTTGGTGCAGGCGATGCAGCAGGGTCTGCGCGAACAGCATCCGAAGCTCACTGCGCGGCTGCTGCGCCGGCCCGAGGAAAGCCAGGGCCTGGTGACCTGGATGGAGGTCTACGCCGCGCCGCCGCCGGGCATCACGCCGGCGCTGCATGCCGCCATCGAAGCCGCCGCGGCGCCGGCGATGGCGACACTGGGCATAGACAAGCGCCACGTCGAGGCGTTCGACGCACTCTGAGACCCGTGCCCTTCAGGGCGTGCGCCGCATCTCCTGGTGCGGGATGCCCGCGACCTGGAACACCTCGCCCACGCGGCGGAAGCCCAGGCGCTCGTAGAAGCCGACGGCGCTCGCCTGCGCCTGCAGCATCAGCTCGCGGTCGCCGCGTTCACGCGCCGCACGGGCCAGCGCGTCCAGCACCGCAACGCCGAGCCGGCCGCCGCGCACCGGCGCCAGCGTCGCCATTCGGCCCACCTGCCCGGTGCCGTCGCGCGGCAGCACCACGCGGCCGCTGGCCAGCGCCATGCCGAAGCGGTTGTAGGCCACCGCGTGCACGGCGGTCTTGTCGGCCTGGTCGACCACCATCGGCGCCGGGATCTTCTGTTCTTCGACGAATACCGCGTTGCGGATGCGCTGCGCGTCCGATCCGAGTTCCGACCAGCTGCCGGTGCGCACGGTGAACACCGGCTCGCCCGCCTCCCAGGCGTCGAACAGTTCGCGCAGCGGCTGCGGCACCGGCTTGCTCTTCTGCGTCGCCGGGTCGGCGAAGACGTAGACCAGCTCGCCGTGCACCAGGCGCTGCTCCTGGCGGAACACCGCGGCTTCGAGCGTGATCGAGCTGGTGCCGATGCGCGCGCAGCGCACGCCCACCACCAGCTGCTCGTCGTAGTGCGCCGAGGCCTCGTACTCCAGCGTGGCCTTGCGCACGTACAGGTCGCCCTGCAGCAGCTCCATGGTCTCGTGGTAGGGCATCGCCAGCGCCCGCCACCAGCCGGCCACCGCGGTGTCGAAGTACATCAGGTAGTGGCCGTTGAAGACGATCTTCTGCATGTCCACCTCGGCCCAGCGCACGCGCAGCGGGTCGAGGTAGCGGAAATCGCTGCGGTGCTTCATCGGGTGGCGGCTCCTTTCAGTGCGGCGGCCAGGGCGTCCAGCGCGGCGTGGGCCTGCGGGATGGCGCGGCCCATCTTGATGAAGTCGTGCGTCACGCCGCGCACGAGATCGAGTTCGACCGCCACGCCAGCGGCGCGCAGCTTGTCGGCGTAGGCCAGGCCTTCATCGACCAGCGGGTCGCATTCGGCCAGCAGCACGAAGGCCGGCGCGACACCCTCGACCTCGGCCTCCAGCGGCGCGAAGCGCGTGTCGTGGCGCCGGTCGCGTGGGATGAAGTGGTCGAAGAACCACGCGATCGAGTCGGATTCGAGCAGGAAGCCGTGGCTGAAGAGCCGGTGCGAGGCGCTGTCGGGGCGTGCCGCGGTGCCGGGCGTGATCAGCAACTGCATGGCCAGCGGCAGCCCGCGGTCGCGCGCGTGCAGCGCACAGGCGGCCGCCAGCGTGCCGCCGGCGCTGTCGCCGCCCACGGCGATCGGCGCGTCGGCCAGGCCGAATCGCGCGGGCGTGGCGGCCAGTGCGCCCAGCGCCGCGAAGGCGTCGTCGAACGCAGCCGGAAACGGGTGCTCGGGCGCGAGCCGGTAGTCCAGCGACACGACGGCCCGGCCGCTGCGCAGCGCGAGCTGGCGGCACAGGCTGTCGTGCGTCTCGAGGTTGCCGATGACGAAGCCGCCGCCGTGCAGGTACAACAGGCCGGGCCGCGGTTCGTCGTCGACCGCATAGAGCCGCGCCGGGCGCGGCAGGCCGTCGCCGCCGGGCAATGCCAACGCCTGCACGCGCGCCAGCGGAGCACGCGGCAGGTCCAGGATCTCGGCGCCGAAGGCGTAGGCGATGCGGGCCTGCTTCGGCGTCAGCGTGTGGAAGGCCGGCCGTCCGGCGCGCCGGATGCGGTCCAGCACGCCGGCCATCTGCGGCGTCAAGAGGTGGGTTCCCAAGGTCGGCGCAGCATAGCGTGGGCGGCGGCGCGGGCCGGAGCGGCTGCAGACTGTCGGCGGCGGCTGCAGCCTGTCGCCAGGGACTTCGGGTGCGGCGGCCGAGGCGATATGGTGTGCTACATCAGCAACACACCGGTGGCTCCCGCGATGCAGACCTGGGACCAGAAACAGCCGATCTACCAGCAGCTGGCCGACCTTCTGGCCGCACGGCTGCTGGACGGCGAACCGCCCGAAGGCGATGCGATGCCCTCCGTGCGCACGCTCGCCGGGCAATACCTCCTCAACCCGCTCACCGTGAACCGCGCGCTGCAGGCGCTGGGCGACGAAGGCCTGCTGGAGAACCGGCGCGGCCTGGGCTTCTTCGTCGTGGCCGGCGCGCGCGAGCGGCTCAAGGCGGTGGAGCGCGAACGCTTCCTGCACGACGAATGGCCGCGGCTGCGCGAACGGCTGCGCCGGCTGGGCATCGGCGCCGAACAACTCGACTGGAAGGAGACGGCATGAACGCCGTGAGCGAAGACAAGTCCGGCGGCGAGCCGCTGGTGCAGGCCAGCCACCTGAGCATCGCCTACGGCGCCCGGCGCGCGGTGGACGACGTGAGCTTCCGCATCGCCAAGGGCCGCGTCGTGGGCCTGCTGGGCCACAACGGCGCCGGCAAGACCACGCTGATGAAGGCCATGGTGGGCCTGGCCGCGGCGCAGGGCGAGATCAGCGTGCTGGGCTTGAACCCGCGGCGCGAGCGGGAGCAGGTGCTGCAGCAGGCCTGCTACATCCCCGACGTGGCGATCCTGCCGCGCTGGGCGCGCGTGGAGGAACTCGTCACGCTGATGAGCGGCCTGCACCCGCGCTTCTCCGCCGAGCGCGCCCGCGCGCTTCTCAGGCGCACCAGCGTGGGCCTGCGCGACAAGGTGCGCACGCTGTCCAAGGGCATGGTGGTGCAAGCGCACCTGGCGCTGGTGGCGGCCATCGACGCGCGGCTGATGATCCTGGATGAGCCCACGCTCGGCCTGGACGTGCTGTCGCGCAAGGCCTTCTACGAGATGCTGATCGACGAGTGGTGCGACGGCGAGCGCAGCGTCGTGATCAGCACGCACCAGGTGGAGGAGATCGAGTCGCTGCTGTCCGACGTGCTGATGCTCAACGAAGGCAAGCTCGTGCTGTCCACCAGCCTGGAGGACATGGACCGCCGCTTCGTCGCGCTCAGCCACGACGCCGCCGTGGCCGAGCAGATGGCCGCTGCGCACCCGCTGCTGCGCTACCGCACCGGGCCCGGCAGCGGCGGCAACGCCGCCATCTTCGACGGCGAGCCGCCGCCGCAGGTGGCCACGCTGGGCCAGCGCATGCGGCCCAGCCTGGTGGACCTGTTCGTCGCGCTCACGCGCAAGCCCGAACTCGACCGCACGCAGTTCTGAACCTCCGGGATGACGACGATCATGAAGACCTTGATGCCGCTGATGCAGCGCGAATGGCTGCAATACCGCTTCGGCTGGATGATGATGGTGCTGGTGCCGCTGGCGCTGGTGTTGCTGCTGCTGCCGGCGGGCGGCATCCAGATAGACGAGGGCACGGTCCAGAACATGGGCAACGGCCTGCCCGCGCTCGTCGCGCTGGTCAGCATGGTCGCGGGCATGGCGGTGGTGTTCGTGATCGCCTCGGCGGCGTCGCTGATCACCGTCTCGGGCCTGGCCCGGCGCGACCACGGCGACCGCTCGGTCGAGTTCTGGCTCTCGCTGCCCACCTCGCATGCGCAGAGCTTCGCCGCGCCGCTGCTCGTGCACCTGCTGCTGGTGCCGATGGCGGCGCTGGCCTGCGGCCTGGCGGCCGGGGCCATCTGCTCGGTGCTGTCGGTCGCCAAGGTGAGCGGCCTGGGCACGTGGTTCAGCCTGCCCTGGGGCGAGGTCGTGCCGGCGATGGCCGCGGTCTGGCTGCGCCTGGCCGCCGGCGTGCCGCTGGCGGTGCTGTGGCTGTTGCCGCTGATCCTGGTCACGACGCTGGCCATGGCCTGGTTCCGGCGCTGGGGGCTGTTGATCGTCGCCGTCGGCGGGCCGCTGCTGGTGCAGGGGCTGGACCACCTGTTCCGCCAGCCCTGGATCGCGCCGACGCTGCGCGGCTGGCTGAGCGAGGCCGGCCGGGCGATGATGGGCCAGCCCAGGCTGGACGTGCAGGGCTCCAGCGACCTGCTGGCGGCGCTGCAGCAGCTGCCGGGTTTCGCCGCGCGGGACTTCGGACACGCGCTGCAGAACCTGGCCTCGCCGCTGATGCTGTCGGCGCTGGCCGTCTCGGCGGCCTGCTTCGCCGGCCTGGTGCTGTGGCGGCGCCGGGGTGCTGCGGCGGCGGGCTGATTCCGCGCCGCTGGTTAGACTGGCGGTCGATGAAGACCGGAAGCAGCGGAACCAGCGGTACCCGGACGACGGCGACCATCGTCGATGTCGCACGCGAGGCCGGCGTCTCGATCAAGACCGTCTCGCGCGTCGTCAACCGTGAAAGCGGCGTGCACGACAGCACGCGCGAGCAGGTGCTGGAGGTCGTGCGCCGGCTCAACTACCGGCCCAAGCAGTCGGCACGCAGCCTGGCCGGCGGGCGCTCCTACCTGATCGCGCTGCTGTACTACGACCCGAGCGCCTCCTTCGTGGCCGGCGTGCAGCGCGGCGCGACGCTGGCCTGCCGCGGCGCGGGCTACCACCTCGTGGTGGAGTCGCTGGGCACCGACGCGCCCGACATCACCGAGCAGGTCGACCACATGCTCTCGGCGCTGCGGCCCGACGGCATCATCCTCACCCCGCCGCTGTGCGACGACGCGCGCGTGCTGGCCGCGGTGAAGGCGATCGGCACGCCCTGCGTGCTCATCTCTCCCGGCGGCGGCGCGGCCCTGGCCCGCGTCTCGATGGACGACACCGCCGCGGCCGAGGAGGTGGGCAACCTGCTCGTGAGCCTGGGCCACGAGCGCATCGGCTTCATCGAAGGTGCCGCCGACCAGGCCGCCGCGGGCCGCCGCCGGCGCGGCTTCGAGAAGGCGCTGAAGACGCATGGCCTGACGCTGGACCCGGCGCTGCACTTCCACGGCAGCTTCACCTTCGAGTCCGGCGTCGAGGCGGCGCACGCGATGCTGAGCGCGCGCCATCCGCCGACCGCCGTCTTCGCCAGCAACGACGACATGGCGCTCGGCGTGCTGGCCGCCGCGCAGCGCCTGGGCATCCAGGTGCCGCAGGACCTGTCGCTCGCCGGCTTCGACGATTCGCCGGCGGCCAGCCTGGTCTGGCCGGCGCTGACCACCGTGCGCCAGCCGGTGGGCGAGATGGCCGGCGCGGCGGTGCAGATGCTCGTCAGCGGCGAGGTGGCCACGGCGATGAACGCCGGCGACCGGCTGCCGGTGCGTGTGCTGCCGCACGAGCTCGTCGTGCGCGCCTCGACCGCGGCCAACCCGCGGCGGGTGCGGCGTCCTTCACGCTGAGCCGCGCTTTCGATGCCCCGGCCCGGCTGGGGTAAACGATGAGCAAAACAACGCTCGTTTATCATTGACAGCGTTGTCAGCAACTTCTTAGGATGCCGCCACCGCGCAGCCCCCGGCTGCGGCCGGCGATCCATCCCGCTTCCCGACCATGATGCAAGACCTGCCAGGACTCCTCAGCTCCGTGCCCGACGCCGCGGCCTTGCCGCCCGGCTTCGTGCTCGGCGCGGCCACCAGCGCCGCGCAGATCGAAGGCGCCGCCGACGAAGACGGCCGCGGCCCATCGATCTGGGACCGCTTCTGCGCCGAGCCCGGCCGCATCATCGACGGCAGCGATACGCGCGTGGCCTGCGACCACTTCCACCGCTATCCGGAAGACGTCTCGCTGATGAAGTGGTTGGGGCTGAAGGCCTACCGCTTCTCCCTCGCCTGGCCGCGCGTGCAGCCGCTGGGCCGTGGCGACTGGAACGACCGCGGCTTCGGCTTCTACGACCGCCTGCTCGACGCGCTGCTGCAGGCCGGCATCCAGCCCCATGCCACGCTGTACCACTGGGACCTGCCGGCGGCGCTGCAGGACGAGATGCTCGGCTGGCAGTCGCGCGAGATCGTGCCGCTGTTCGCCGACTACGCGGCCGAGGTGGCGCGCCGCTTCGGCGACCGGCTGGCCTCGATCGCCACGCTCAACGAACCCTGGTGCGTGGCCACGCTGGGCCACGAGACGGCGCAGTTCGCCCCCGGCATCACGAGCCGGCGCGCGGCTGCGCAGGTCTCGCACCACCTGCTGCTGGCGCATGGCGAGGCGATCACCGCCATGCGCGCCGTGACGAAGACGCCGCTGGGCATCGTGCTCAACCACACGCCTTCGTTCCCCGCCAGCCCCACCGAGGCCGACCGCCGCGCCGCGCGCCTGGACGACGGCACGAACGTGCGCTGGTACATGGACCCGCTGTTCATGGGCGCCTACCCCACCGACGTGCTGGCGCACCTGGGCGACGACGCGCCGAGGATCGAGGACGGCGACCTGGCGCGCATCGCGCAGCCGCTCGACTTCCTCGGCGTCAACTTCTACACCCGCGGCTTCATCAGCACGACCCAGCCGGCACCGCGCCCGCCGGGCCGGCAGGGCTTCACCGACATGGGCTGGGAGGTGGTGCCCGAGGTGCTGACCGAGCACCTGCTGCGCCTGGCGCGCGAGTACGCGCCGCCGCCGATGATCATCACCGAGAACGGCATGGCCAATGCCGACGAGCTGGTGGGCGGCCAGGTCGACGACGGCCCGCGCGTGACCTACCTCAGCAACCACCTGCTGGCGGTGCAGCGCGCGATGGCGCTGGGCGTGGACGTGCGCGGGTACTTCTACTGGAGCCTGCTGGACAACTTCGAGTGGAACTCGGGCTATGCCAAGCGCTTCGGCCTCGTGCACGTGGACTACGCGACGCAGCAGCGCACGCCCAAGGCCAGCGCGCACTGGTACCGCGAGTTCATCGCCCGGCACGCGGCAGCGCATGCGCAGCGCGGCTGAGCAGGGCCCGGGCGCATGAGCGGCACCGAGGGACATCCGCGCCTGGTGGGCGACGTCGGCGGCACGCACGCGCGCTTCGCGATCGTCGCCCGCCCGGGCGGCAAGGCCGAGCAGGTGGCCACGCTGCGCTGCGCCGATTTCGCCTCGCTGGGCGACGCGCTGCAGCACTACCTGGCGGGGCAGCAGGCGCCGGCCGCGCCGCGCGAAGGCGCCATCGGCGTGGCCACGCCGGTGACCGGCGACCATGTCAAGCTCACCAACGCCGAGTGGAGCTTCTCGACCCACGAGCTGCAGCAGCGCCTGGGCCTGCGCCGGCTGCTGGTGCTGAACGACTTCACGACGCTGGCGCTCGCGCTGCCCGCGCTGCCCGCGCACGAGCTGCGCCAGGTGGGCGGCGGCAAGCCGGTCGCGGGCGCGCCGCGCGGGCTCATCGGTCCCGGCACGGGGCTGGGCGTCTCGGGCCTGCTGCCGGTGCCGGGCGGCGGCGAGGTGGCCATCGGCGGCGAAGGCGGCCACGTGACGCTGGCCGCCGCCGACGCCGACGAGGCTGCGGTGCTGGCCATGCTGCAGCAGGAGTTCGGGCATGTCTCGGCCGAGCGCGCGGTCTCGGGCCCCGGCCTGGAGAACCTCTATCGCGGCGTGCTGCACGCCGCCGGCATGCGCGGCGTGCCTTTGCGCCCGGCGCACGAGATCACGCAGGCCGCGCTCGCGGGCACCGACAGCGCCTGCGTGCGCGCGCTCACGATGTTCTGCAGCCTGCTCGGCCAGGTGGCGGGCAACCTGGCGCTGACGCTGGGCGCGCGCGGTGGCGTCTACATCGGCGGCGGCATCGTGCCGCGCCTGGGCGCCTGGTTCGACCGTTCGCCCTTCCGCGAGCGCTTCGAGGCCAAGGGCCGCTTCGCGCCCTACCTCGCGGCGATCCCGGTCTACGTCGTGCAGAGCGAGGTCTCGCCGGCGCTGATCGGCGCGTCGCGCGCGCTCGACCTGATGGCGGCCTGATGCCCGCCTGAGCGCCCGCCGCCCGGTCCGCGGGAAAGCGCGGGCCTCGGCGCGAAGGCCGCTCGCTAGGATCGCCGTCCCACGAACGATCGATGAGGAGACGCCGATGCCCGCAAGCCCCCTGCTCCGCCGCCGCAGCCTGCTGGGCGCCGCCATCGCCGGCGCGTTGCCGCTGGGACTGCAGGCGCAGTCCGGCTACCCGAGCCGCCCGGTGGAGCTGATCGTGCCCGCTGGCGCCGGCGGCGGCACCGACGTGCTCGCGCGCGCGTTTGCCGAGGCGGCCAAGAAGCACCTGGCCCAGCCTTTCACGGTGAACAACCGGCCGGGCGCCTCGGGGATGATCGGCCACGGCGAGATGATCAATGCACGCCCCGACGGCTACAAGCTCGCGGTGGTGTTCGCCGAGATCGTCATCGTGCCGCACCTGGGTTTGAGCAAGCTCTCGTACGAGGACTTCGTGCCCATCGCGCAGCTCAATGCCGATCCGGCCGCGATCACCGTGCGCAGCGAGGCGCCGTGGAAGACGATCGAGGAGTTCCTCGCCGCCAGCAAGGGCAAGCCGGGCGAGCTGAAGATGGGCAACTCCGGCAACGGCTCGATCTGGCACCTGGCGCACGCCGCGCTCGAGGACAAGGTGGGCGTGAAGTACAACCCCATCCCCTTCGGCGGCGCCGCGCCCGCGGTGCTGGCGCTGCTGGGCGGGCATGTGGACGCGGTGGCGGTGAGCCCGGGCGAGGTTGCCACCCATGTGCACAGCGGCAAGCTGCGCACGCTGGCCGTGATGGCCGACAAGCGGCTGAAGGGCTTCGACTCCGTGCCCACGCTGAAGGAGCGCGGCGTCGACCTGTCGCTGGGCACCTGGCGCGGCCTGGGCGCGCCCAAGGGCACGCCGGGCGAGGTGATTGCGCTGCTGGCCGACTGCGCCCGCAAGTGCGCCGACGAGCCCGTGCTGAAGGAGGCGCTGGACCGCCTCAGCATGGGCCTGGTCTACGCCGACGCGGAGACCTTCCGCGCGACGATGAGGCGCGACAACGAGATGTTCAAGGGTCTCGTCAACAAGCTCGGCATCAAGGGCTGATGCGCCGCTGCGCACCGCGCGCACCGACCAAGCGGACGCCGAGGAGCCGGCTTTGCCGGGCCTCTGGCGTCGCCCCCCTCGAGGGGGGAGCGGCCTCCCGGCCGCTCCGGGGGGTGGTCAATGATGCGTGCCGTCGAAGAACTGCTCGTCTTCGGTCGAGCCCTTCAGCGCGGCCGTGCTCGCTTCCTTCTCGATCGTCGTCGTCACCGCGTCGAAGTAGCCGGTGCCGACCTCGCGCTGGTGCTTCACCGCGGTGAAGCCACGTTCGGCGGCGGCGAACTCCTTCTCCTGCAGCTCGACGAAGGCGCTCATGTTGTTGCGCGCGTAGCCGTAGGCCAGGTCGAACATCGAGTAGTTCAGGCTGTGGAAGCCGGCCAGCGTGATGAACTGGAACTTGTAGCCCATCGCGCCCAGCTCGCGTTGGAACTTGGCGATCGTCGCGTCGTCCAGGTTCTTCTTCCAGTTGAACGACGGGCTGCAGTTGTAGGCCAGCAGCTTGCCCGGGAACTTGGCGTGGATCGCGTCGGCGAATGCCTTGGCGAAGGCCAGGTCGGGCTTGCCGGTCTCGCACCAGATCAGGTCGGCATAGGGCGCGTAGGCCAGGCCGCGGCTGATCGACTGCTCCAGGCCGTTGCGGGTCTTGAAGAAGCCTTCGACGGTGCGCTCGCCGGTCATGAAGGGCTTGTCGTTCTCGTCGACGTCGCTGGTGACCAGGTCGGCCGCTTCGGCGTCGGTGCGCGCCAGCAGGATGGTGGGCGTGCCCATCACGTCGGCCGCCAGGCGCGCGGCGACGAGCTTGGCCACCGCTTCGCGCGTGGGCACCAGCACCTTGCCGCCCATGTGGCCGCACTTCTTCACGCTGGCCAGCTGGTCCTCGAAGTGCACGCCGGAGGCGCCGGCGTCGATCATGGCCTTCATCAGCTCGAAGGCGTTGAGCACGCCGCCGAAGCCGGCTTCGGCGTCAGCCACGATCGGGGCGAAGTAGTCGATGTCGTTCTTGCCTTCGCTCCACTGGATCTGGTCGGCGCGGGCGAAGGTGTTGTTGATGCGGCGCACGACCTTGGGCACCGAGTCCACGGCGTACAGCGACTGGTCGGGGTACATCTCGCCGGTGCTGTTGGCGTCGCCGGCCACCTGCCAGCCGCTGAGGTAGATCGCCTTCAGGCCGGCCTTGACCTGCTGCATGGCCTGGTTGCCGGTGAGCGCGCCCAGCGAGTTCACGAAGGGCTCGGTGTTGATCAGGTTCCACAGCTTCTCGGCGCCGCGCTTGGCCAGCGTGTGCTCGATGGCCACCGAGCCGCGCAGGCGCACCACGTCGTCGGCGGTGTAGCCGCGCTTGATGCCCTTCCAGCGCGGGTTGGTCGCCCAGTCCTTCTCGAGGGCGGCGGCTTGTTGTTGGCGGGTGAGGTTCGTCATGTTCTGGCTCCTGCGGAAAGGCGAGTGGCTGAAATCGAAGATTCGACCCCGCCAGCGTACTGCGGACCGCCGGCGATGTCATGACTTATGTCTTATATAAGACAGAAGATAGATCACATAAAAATCAATCACTTGCGCGTGCTTTCCGAATAGTGAAACGCAATTTTTCCATATGACGAATTTTTGCGGCGTTGCAGCAACGGTTCTTTTCACGATCCGGAATGCCCTTGCGCCGATATGGAAAGCGGCGACAGGCGCCCGCCCAAAGCCGCTGCCCGAAGCCTTTTGATCCCGCGCAAGCCCACCCCGGGGACGATGCGAACAATGGCCCAAACTCCCGGGAGCCTGCATGAACGTCGTACCCGCCCGCCGAGCCTCTCGCCCTGCCCGGCCCCCCGCACCGGCCCTGCCGGAATTCGATGCCCTGGACCGCACGCACCGCGCGGCGCTGGAGATGCTGCAGGCCTTCGACCAGCTGCTGGCGCAGCTCGACAGCCAGGGCCTGACCGACGCGGCCCGCCAGGCGGCGCGCGAGATCATGGCCTTCTTCGACGGCCCCGGCCGCGACCACCACGAGCAGGAGGAACGCCAGGTCTTCCCCGGCCTGCTGAACGGCGGTGACGCCGAACTTGCCCACCTCGTGCGCCGGCTGCAGCAGGACCACGGCTGGCTCGAGGAAGACTGGCGCGAGCTGGCGCCGCAGATCGAGGCCATCGCCTCGGGCTACAACTGGTACGACCTGCCGATGCTGCGCGGCGCACTGCCCGTCTTCAGCGAGCTGTACCACGAGCACATCGCGCTGGAGGAGTCGCTGATCTACCCGGCCGCCAAGCGCCAGGCGCAGGTGCTGAAGGACGGCAAGGACGCCCGCCAGGCCGACTGAGCCCGGCCGCGAGACCCTGCCCGCTGCGGCCCGCTTCCAGGCGGGCCGCGCCGCTTTGGCATCATCCGGCCCTGTTCCCTTCCGCTGCGAGACCACCATGAACCTGGCCGTGCCGACCGAACTGATGCAGGCCGCCGAAGCCAGCGGCAGCCAGCTGCCGATGGCGGCCTACTGGATGCCCTTCACGGCCAACCGCCAGTTCAAGAAGGCGCCGCGGCTGCTGCAGCGCGCCGAGGGGATGCACTACTGGGACAGCGACGGCCGCAAGATCCTCGACGGCGCCGCGGGCCTTTGGTGCGTGAACGCCGGCCACGGGCGGCCGCGGATCGTGCAGGCGATCCAGCAGCAGGCGGCGCAGATGGACTTCGCGCCGCCGTTCCAGATGGCTCACCCGCTGGCCTTCGCCTTCGCCGAGCGCGTGGCCGCGCTGGCGCCGGCGGGCATGAACCGCGTGTTCTTCACCAACTCCGGCTCCGAAGCGGTGGACACCGCGCTGAAGATGGCGCTGGCCTTCCACCGCGTGCGCGGCGAAGGCACGCGCACGCGCCTGATCGGCCGCGAGCGCGGCTATCACGGCGTGAACTTCGGCGGCGTGTCGCTGGGGGGCATCGTCGGCAACCGCAAGGCCTTCGGCACGATGCTGGCCGGCGTGGACCACCTGCGCCACACGCACGACCTCGCGCGCAACGCCTTCAGCGCCGGGCTGCCGGCGCATGGCGCGGAACTGGCCGAGGACCTGGAGCGGCTGGTGGCGCTGCACGATGCGAGCACGATCGCGGCGGTGATCGTCGAACCCATCGCCGGCAGCACCGGCGTGCTGCTGCCGCCGCAGGGCTACCTGCAGCGCCTGCGCGAGATCTGCGACCGCCACGGCATCCTGCTGATCTTCGACGAGGTCATCACCGGCTTCGGCCGTACCGGCCAGCCTTTCGCGGCGCAGACCTTCGGCGTCACGCCCGACCTCATCGCCTGCGCCAAGGGCCTGACCAACGGCGCCGTGCCGGCCGGCGCGGTGATCGCGCAGCAGCGCATCCACGATGCCTTCATGCAGGGGCCCGAGAGCGCCATCGAGTTCCCGCACGGCTACACCTACTCGGCGCACCCGCTTGCCTGCGCGGCCGGCCTCGCAACGCTCGACACCTACGCCGAAGAAGGCCTGCTCACGCGCGCCGCGCAGGTCGGGCCGGCCTTCGCCGAGGCGCTGAACTCGCTGAAGGGCGAGCCGCACGTGATCGACATCCGCAGCTTCGGCCTCGTCGGTGGCGTCGAGCTGCAGCCGGCCGCCGGCGCGCCGGCCAGGCGCGCCTACGAACTCTTCCTCGACTGCTGGCAGCAGGGCGTGCTGGTGCGGACCACGGGCGACATCGTCGCGCTGTCGCCGCCGCTGATCATCGAGCCGGTGCAGATCGAGCAACTCGTCGAGACGCTGCGCCGCGCGCTGCGCCGCCTGGCTTGACGGGCGCTGCCGCCGCACACCGCCCACCCGCCTGGGCCTACGCGAGCCTGGCCGCCAGCATGGCGCTGGTGGGCAGCTACGTGGGGCTGTCCAAGCTGCTGGTGGCCGTGTTCCCGGTGCTGCTGCTGGCCTGGCTGCGCTTCGGCATCGCGGCGGTGGCGATGGCGCACTGGGTGCCGCGGCGTGGCGGCGACGCGCCCCTGTCGCGCCACGACCGCTGGCTGCTGTTCTGGGAGAGCTTCCTCGGCAACTTCCTGTTCAGCATCTGCATGCTCTACGGCGTGGCGCTGACCTCGGCGCTGGCCGCCGGCGTGACGATGGCGGCCATCCCCGCCGCCGTCGCCGTGCTGTCGCGCCTGTTCCTGCACGAGCGAATCCGGCCGCGCGTGGCGGCGGCCATCGGCTGCGCGGTGCTGGGCATCGCGCTGCTGGCGCTGGGGCGCAACGCCGGCACCGCCGACAGCGGCGCCGGCGGCTCGCCGCTCGGCTATGCGCTGCTGCTGGGCGCGGTGCTCTGCGAAGCCTCGTACGTGGTGATCGGCAAGCGGCTCACGGGCAACGTCTCGCCGCGGCGCATCAGCGCGCTGATCAACCTCTGGGGCCTGGCGCTGGTGACGCCCTTCGGCCTGTGGCAGGCGCTGCACTTCGACTTCGCCGCGGTGAGCGTCGGCACCTGGCTGCTGCTGGCCTTCTACGCGATCGCTGCCAGCATGGTCACGGTCTGGCTGTGGATGATGGGCCTGCGCCACGTGCCCTCGTCGCGCGCCGGCGTGTTCACCGTGATGCTGCCGGTGGCCGCCGCGCTGACGGGCGTGGCCGTGCTCGGCGAACGTTTCGGCACCGCGCACGTGGCGGCCTTTGCGCTGGCGCTGGTGGGGTTGCTGCTGGCGACCTGGCCGGAACGCGCCTGAGCGGCGCGCCTCAGCCGGTGCGCGCGGTCTTGCCGTAGCTGGCGAACTTCTCGATCACCGGGGCCATCTGCTCGCGCGACAGCACCGCGGGCTCGCCGACGGCCAGCGCCTTCAGGTAGACCTCGCACAGCGACTCGATCTCCAGCGTCACCTTCATCGCCCGCGCCAGCGTCGCGCCGCCGGCCACCAGGCCGTGGTTGGCCAGCAGGCAGGCATCGCGCTGGGCGAAGCCGCCGGCCACGGCCTGCGACAGCGCTTCGGTGCCGAACAGGTGGTAGGGCACGCAGGGCACGTTGTCGCCGCCGGCCACCGCGACCATGTAGTGGAAGGCCGGCAGCTCGCGCCGCAGGCAGGCCAGCGCGGCGGCATGCGTCGAGTGCGTGTGCACGATGGCGTTGAGCTGCGGCCGTGCGACATAGATCGCGCGGTGGAAATGCCACTCCGACGAGGGCTTCCAGTCGCCGCGGCAGCTGCCGTCGTCCAGCGCGACCCAGACGAAATCCTGCGCCCGCAGGTCTTCCGCACCCATGCCGGTGGGCGTGATCAGCATGCCCATGCGGCCGTCGAGTTCGCAGCGCTGGCTGATGTTGCCGGTGCTGCCGCGGTTCAGGCCCAGCGCGTCGAGCCGGCGCACGGCGGCCACCAGCGCTTCGCGCGCCTCGGGTGTGTCGTTCAGGTTCATCGGCGGCCCTCCATCAGGCGGCGCAGCGCACCTTCTTCGGCGGCGACCAGGCCGTGCTCGGTGATCAGCGAGGTCACGAGCCGCGCCGGCGTGACGTCGAAGGCCGGGTTCGCGGCGCGCGTGCCTTCGGGTGCGATGGCGACCTCCAGCACGCTGCCGCTCGGCGCACGGCCGCTCAGGTGCGTCACCTCGCGGCCGCTGCGCTCCTCGATCGGGATCGCCGCGCCCGCGGGCGTATCGAGGTCCAGCGTCGAGGTCGGCATCGCGACGTGGAACGGCAGGCCGTTGTCGCGCGCGGCCAGCGCCTTGAGGTACGTGCCGATCTTGTTGCAGGCGTCGCCGTTGGCGGTGACGCGGTCGCAGCCGACGATGACGATGTCGACCTGCCCACGCTGCATCAGGTGGCCGCCGGCGTTGTCGGCCACCAGCGTGTGCGGCACGCCGGCCTGGCCCAGTTCCCACGCGGTGAGGCTGGCGCCCTGGTTGCGCGGCCGCGTCTCGTCGACCCACACGTGCACCGGCAGCCCGGCCGCATGGGCCTGGTAGATCGGCGAGGTGGCGGTGCCCCAATCGACGGTCGCCAGCCAGCCGGCGTTGCAATGCGTCAGCACGTTGACCGGGCCCGGCTTGCGCCCGGCGATGGCCTGCAGCAGGCCCAGGCCGTGGCGGCCGATGGCGGCATTGACGGCCACGTCTTCCTCGGCGATGGCATCGGCCTCGGCCCATGCCGCGTCGCGGCGCTGCGCCGGCAGCAGCGGCCGCAGCCGCGCCAGCATGCGCTCCAGCGCCCAGGCCAGGTTCACCGCGGTGGGCCGCGAGGACTTCAGCATCGCCGCCGTTTCCTCGAGCGCCGCATCCGAGGCCTCGGCGTTCATCTGCAGCGCCAGGCCGTAGGCGGCGCTCGCGCCGATCAGCGGCGCGCCACGCACCCACATGTCGCGGATCGCGGTGAACACCGCCTGCGGCGTGCCGAGGCGCTCGATGCGCAGCTCGTGCGGCAGCAGCCGCTGGTCGATCACCTCCACCGCGTCGCGCGCCGCGCATGCGCGGATGGGCCGCATCGGCCGTCCCCCGACGTTCACAGCACGCGCCCCGCGATGGCTTTCAGCCGCTCGACCATCGCCGGGTCTCGCGCCGCCGGCGCCGTGATCAGCGCATGCGACAGTGCGCCGCGGCAGGCGCAGCCGGGCGCCGCGGGGTCGGTGGTGACGCTGCCGGCCAGCGCCGCCACCAGCCCGCGCGCCGTCTCCGCGTTCGCCAGCAGCACCCGGATCACCGCGTCCACCGTCACCGCATCGTGCGCCGGGTGCCAGCAGTCGAAGTCGGTCACCATGCTCACCGAGCAGTAGCACAGCTCCGCCTCGCGGGCGAGCTTGGCCTCCGGCAGGTTCGTCATGCCGATCACGCTCGCGTTCCAGCTGCGGTACAGCTGCGACTCGGCCAGCGTGCTGAACTGCGGCCCCTCGATGGCCACGTAGCTGCCGCCGGCCGCATGCGGCACCTCGCGGCGCGCCAGCTCGGCCAGCACGTGGCGGCCCAGGCGCGTGCAGACCGGGTGCGCCATCGACACATGCGCGACCAGCCCGGTGCCGAAGAAGCTGGACGCGCGCTGCGTCGTGCGGTCGATGAACTGGTCGACGACGACGAAAGTGCCCGGCGGCAGGTCGGCGCGCAGGCTGCCGACGGCCGAGACCGAGAGCACATCGGTCACGCCCAGTTGCTTCAGCGCGGCGATGTTGGCGCGGTAGTTCACCTCCGAGGGCGGGATGCGGTGGCCGCGGCCATGGCGCGGCAGGAAGGCGAGCCGCGCACCGCCCAGGCGGCCGGTGAAGACCTGGTCCGACGGGGCGCCCCAGGGCGTCTCGACGCTGACCCACTGCGTCTCCTGCAGCCCCGGCAGCTCGTACAGGCCGCTGCCGCCCACGATGCCCAGCATGGGCTCGCTCATCGTTCTTCCTCCATCGTGACCGGGGCATTCTGCCCGGAGGGTGCGGCCCGTCGCATGGCGTCCTGGGCCCGGTGCATCACGTCCTGCGGCGGGCCGGCCTTCAGCGCCGGGTCCGACCACACCTGGCGCCAGCGTCGCGCGCCGGGCTGGCCATTGCGCAGGCCCATCATGTGGCGCGAGGCGTGGCCCCAGGGCACGCCGGCTGCGGACAGCCGCGCCATGTAGGCGACGAAGTCGGCCTCGACGGCATCCCGATCCGGCACGGCCGCCGTGTCGCCGAAGAAGCGCGCATCCCAGCCGGCCATCGCCCAGGGCTCGTGGTAGGCCTGGCGGCCGATCATCACGCCGTCCACATGCCGCAGCTGCTCGGCGATGTCGTCGTCGTTGGTGATGCCGCCGTTGATCACGATCGTCAGCGCCGGAAAATCGGCCTTCAGCCGGTGCGCGAAGGCGTAGCGCAGCGGCGGCAGCTCGCGGTTTTCCTTCGGGCTCAGGCCTTTCAACCAGGCGTTGCGCGCATGCACGATGAAGACGCCGCAGCCGCCGCGTTCGGCCACGGTGCCGACAAAGTCGCGCACGAAGTCATAGCTCTCGACGCGGTCGATGCCGATGCGGTGCTTCACCGTCACCGGCAGCGCGGTGGCCTCGCGCATTGCAGCCACGCAATCGGCCACCAGCTGCGGCTCGGCCATCAGGCAGGCGCCGAAGGCGCCGCGCTGCACGCGCTCGCTCGGGCAGCCGCAGTTGAGGTTGACCTCGTCGTAGCCCCAGCGCTCGGCGAGTTTCGCGCACTGCGCCAGGTCGGCCGGCTCGCTGCCGCCGAGCTGCAGCGCGAGCGGATGCTCGCTGCGGTCGAAGTCGAGGTGGCGCGGCACGTCGCCATGCAGCAGTGCGCCGGTGGTCACCATCTCGGTGTACAGGCGCGTGTGGCGCGTGATGCGGCGGTGCAGCCAGCGGCAGTGGCGGTCGGTCCAGTCCATCATCGGCGCGACGGACAGGCGCCAGGGCGAAGGCGCGGCTTCGGGCTTCGGTGCAGTTGCGTTCAAGGCGCGGGATTATCCCGCCGGCCGCCGTGCCACCAGGCCGATCAGCGCCGAGCGCCCGACGTGGCGCTCGCCTTCGTGCAGATCGTCCTCGTAGTCGCGCAGCGAGACGGTCTCGAGCGCGCCGAAGGCCTCGTGCAGCAGCCCGGGCGTGTACAGGTGTGAGACCTCGGGCGGCCCGCCGGTCTTGTACTCGAGCTGCTTGGGCGTGTAGCCCTGCAGCAGCAGATGCCCGCCGGGCACGAGCGCCGCGGCCATGCGTGCGAACAGGCGCTCGCGCTCGGCCGGGCCGACGAACTGGATGAAGATCGCCACCACCGCGTCGTAGGCGGCCTGCTGCCAGGCCCAGCTTTCGCAGTCGGCGACGTGGAAGTCGACCTGCGCGCCCTGCCCCGCGGCCAGGCGCCGGGCCTTCTCCACCGCCACCGGCGAGATGTCGAAGGCTTCGACCCGATGGCCCTGGCGCGCGAGCCAGACGCTGTTGCGGCCTTCGCCGTCGGCCACGCACAGCACGCGCGAGCCCGGTGACAGCACGCCGGCCTGCTCGCGCAGCCAGGCGTTGGGCTCGCGGCCGAAGAGGTAGTCGTCGCCGGCGTAGCGCTGGTTCCAGGCCTGCTCGGCGTCGGGAAAGGCGGCGGAGGATGAAGTCATCGGTGGTGGATGCAGGAAGCCGGGGCGGAGGCAGGATGATGCCTGCTGGCCGACAATACGCGCTCCGCATTCCCGCACCCGCGATGCAAAGCCTGCCCGACGAAGCCCTGGCCGAGGTGGCCGCCTATTTCCAGGCGCTCTCGGAGCCCACGCGGCTGCGGCTGCTGAACCTGCTGCGCGAGGGCGAACGCAGCGTCGGCGAGCTGGCCGAACTCACCGGTTTCAGCGCGCCGAACGTATCCCGCCACCTGACGCTGCTGACGCAGCATGGCCTGATTGCGCGCGAGAGCCGCGGCAACAGCGCCATCTACAGCATCGCCGACCCGCAGGTCTATGCGCTGTGCGACCTGGTCTGCGGCAGCATCGCGCGCCGCTTCGAGCGCAGCGCGGCGGCCCGCGCCGCCTTCGGCGCCACGGCCCCGGGTCGGCCATCGCGGGCCCCGCGCACGCCACGCTCGCGCACGCCGGCATGAGGCTGGTCCGCCGCCGGGCCGCGGCCCTGTTCACGCTGGCGCTGGTGCTGGCCGCCTGCGGCGGCGGCGGAGGCAGCTCGGCCGCCACCGGCAGCGCGCCGCCGCTCACCGCCGCCGAGCTCGGCCTGCTGGTGGCCGAAGGCGACAGCGCCGGCGAGGCCATCGCCGCCGCCTACGCCAAGGCACGCGGCGTGCCGGCCGCGAACATCGTGCGCGTGCCGGTGAACACCGCGCTCGACGAGATCAGCAGCGCCGACTTCCTGACGCTGAAGGCCACCGCCGACATCCGCCTGCCGCCCGAAGTGCAGGCCACGCTCGTGACCTGGACCCGCCCCTCGCGCGTGGCCGGCAGCTGCACGATGAGCCTCACCAGCGCGCTGGCCTTCGGCTTCGAATCACGCTGGTGCGCCAACACCTGCGCCGCCACCGCCGCCTCGCCGATCTACCAGAGCGGCAGCCACCGCCCCTTCAGCGACCGCGGCGTGCGCCCCTCGATGATGCTGGGCGCCGCGACGCTGGCCGAGGCGCAGGCGCTGATCGCCCGCGGCATGGCGGCCGACGGCCTCGTCAGCAGCGGCCGCGCGAGCGCGCAGGCCTGGCTCGTGCGCACCAGCGACGCCGCGCGCAGCGTGCGATGGGACGACTTCGTCGCGCTGGCCGGCAGCAAAGTGGCCGGAGTGACGATGCACTACGTCGACAACTCGGCCGGCGCCGCCGCCGACCTCGTGGTCAACCAGCCCGACGTGATGTTCTATTTCACGGGCCTGGAGAAGGTGGCGCAGATCGACAGCAACCGCTGGCTGCCCGGCGCCGCGGCCGACCACCTCACGAGCTACGGCGGCCTGCTGCCCGACGCGCTGGGCCAGATGCCCGCCACGGCCTGGATCCGCGCCGGCGCCACCGCCACCTATGGCACGGTGGCCGAGCCCTGCAGCTTCCCCAACAAGTTCCCGCGCGCCAGCGTGCTGGTGGCGCGCTACGCGGCGGGCGACACGCTGATCGAGGCCTATTGGAAGTCCGTGGCCTGGCCCGGCCAGGGCCTGTTCATCGGCGAGCCGCTGGCGCGGCCCTGGGCGCCTTGAGCGCCCGGCCGCTGCCCGGCGCCGCGTTCGCGACGCTGCTGCTGATCGCGCTGATGATGGGCGCGAACCACGTCGCCGCGCGTTTCGCCTTCAACCACGGCGCCGACGTCGCCACCGCGGTGGTGTTCCGCAGCGGCGTCACGGCGCTGGTGGTGGGCGCGATCATCGTCTTCAACCGCGTGCCGCTGAAGCTGCAGCCCGGCCACCGGCGCGCGCTGCCGGCCATCGGCCTCTTGATCGGCATCCAGAGCCTGTGCCTGTACTCGGCCGTGGCCCGGCTGCCGGTGGCGCTGGCGCTGCTGGCCTTCAACAGCTACCCGCTGTGGACGGCGCTGTGGGCGCGCCTGGTCTACCGGCACCGCGCCGAGCCGCGCGTGCTGCGCGCGATGCCGGTGATGCTGGTGGGCCTGGCGCTGGCGCTGGATGTGTTCGGCGCCGCCTCGGGGCTGGGCGCGGCGGGGCAATGGGGGCGCATCGGCGCCGGCGTGGCTTTCGCGCTGGGCGCCGCGGCCACCTTCGGCCTGGCGCTGGTGCTGACGCAGCACGAGGCCGGCACGCTGGACGGCCGCGTGCGCACCTGCAGCACGATGGCCATCGTCGCCGTCATCGCCGGCATCGTCGTCGGCCTGCAGGGCGGCTTCCACTTCCCCAATGCCGCACCGGGCTGGTGGGGCCTGGCGGCGCTGACTTTCCTCTACGGCACCGCGTTCACGATCATGTTCACCGTGCTGCCCCGGCTGGGCGTGGTGGGCAGCTCGCCGATCATGAACGTCGAGCCCGTGTTCGCGCTCGTGCTGGCCTGGGCGCTGCTTGGCCAGGCCATCGCGCCGGTGCAGGTGGCCGGCGCGCTGGTGGTGGTGGCGACGGTGATGTGGCTGGGCATGCGGCGCTGAGCCGCACCCGGCCTCAGATCTTCACCGGCCCGTCCGTGCCGGCGGCGCCCGCCGCCTCCCGCGCCTGCTGCTGCCGCGTCCGGTCGACGTAGGTGTCGGCGCGCGCCAGCTGCTCGCGGATGATCTGGTTGTTCTGCCCCATCACGTCGATCGCCTTGGCGCGGAAGGTGTCCATCGCGTCCATCGCCTGGAAGGTCTGGTCGAACATCTCCTTGATCTTGTCGATCCCGAGCATCGGGTTCTGCGCGAACTGCGTGGTCTGGTCGACATGCTGGTTCAGCGCGCGGCCGGTCTCGCTGATGAGGTTGCCGATGGTCGCATTCACGCTGCCCAGCATCTCCATCACCTTGATCTGGTTGCCGGTGGCGCGGGCCACGGTCTGGGCCACGGCCAGCGCGCTCATGCCGGTGGTGGCCACGCGCGTGCAGCCGTTGATCATCTCGCGGCCGGTCTTCTTCAGCACGTCCAGCGCGAGGTAGCCGTTGACGCAGACGGCCTGCTGGGTCTGGATGTCCTGCAGGTTCTGGCGCGCGTAGAACAGCACTTCCTGGCGCAGCGCCTGCGCGCGCTGCGGGTCGCTCAGCTCCAGCGACTTCACCTTCTCCTCCAGCCGCGCATCGAGCTGCGTCGCGAAGCGGCTGGCGGCGGCCAGCTTCGTCATCGCCTCCCAGAGCTTGCCGCGCGTGGTCTCGATCTCGATCACGTCCTTCTGCAGGTCGTCGCGCGCGCCGTAGAGCTGGCCCATGCTCGACTTCAGCTGCTCGGCGGCGCTCTGGTACTTGCGGAAGTAGGCCTCGAGCCTGTTGCCGAAGGGGATTAGGCCCAGCAGCTTGCGCGGCTGCATCAGGTCGCCGTCGGCGCCCGGGTTCAGCTCGTCGAGCTGGCCGCGGATGTCGGCGATCGCCTTGTAGGCCGCGCTGTCCTCCACGCCGACGAAGTTCTGCTGCATGAAGCGCCCCGTCATCAGCGCCGCGGCGTTGCTGATCTCCTCCTTGCCCAGCGCGAAGGCGCCGTCCAGGCGCTGCCGAAAGGCGTCGGAGTGCAGGTCTTCGGTGGCCAGTGCGTCGATGAAGCGCAGCACCTGCTGGTCGACCTGCTGCTGCAGCTCGGGCTTCAGCGGCACGGCCTCGCGCGCCGTCTCGGTGGGCACGGGCGTGATCACCTCGGGCGGCTCGAGCGTGAAGGCGCTCTTGGTGGTGGTCTCGCTCATCGGGACTTCTCCTGCTGCGTCGGCAGCTTCAAGGCGGGGGCGTCCAGGCCCTGCGGCCCGAACTTCTGCGTGAGGAACTTCGAATGCGTGAGGAAGGCCTGCGCGTCCTGCGACGCGAGGTCCTCGCCGAGCTGGTGCACCTTCAGCTCCAGCTCGGCCAGCGTGTCCTTGAAGGTGTCCTGCGCGGTCTTGCCGTTGTCCAGCAGCTTGGTCGAAGCGTAGTTCGCCGGGATCGACAGGTAGGTGTTCAAGGCCTCGGGCAGGTAGCGGATGGCGATGTGCCGCGCGTGGAAGCTGTCCTGCAGCGAGAGCGTCCCCTTGCTGCGCTCCCATTGCTGCAGCAGCTCGTCCAGCGCCTGGCACAGGCCCAGCACGCGGGCCTGCAGGCTGGCCGGAATGCGCTTGTCGGGGTTGTAGTCGGTGAGGCGCCGCACGCCGTCCAGCGCCCGCTCCATCGCCTCGCGCGCATCACCTTCGTCGCTGAACTGCAAGGCCTCCCAGGCCGGCTCCTTCGTCGACGGAAAACCGAGCCACAGCCCGCCGATCACGAAGCCGGCGACGTAGCCGAAGGCCGCCACGCCCAGGCCCATGGTGCCGAGCAGCCCCATCGCCTTGAGCACCAGCACGACGCTCGCCAGCCCCAGGCCGCACCAGTTCGCCGGCGAAGCAACGAGGCGGAACAGCTTGCCGATCATTGGTAGGCGCGGATGTCCTTGAACACGGCGTACAGCGGCGTCTTGCGCGCATCGAAGACGCGGCCGCCGGTGGTCTTCACCAGGTCCTTCAGCGCCTGCTCATTGGCCTCGCCGAAGAGCACCATGAAGACCGGTATCGCCTTCACGTCCTCGGGCAGCGCGGCGTAGTCGGCGCGGAACTGCTCGAGCGTGCGGCCCATGTTGCTCTCGCCGTCGGTGAACGCGACCACCGAGTACTGGTAGCCCGGGTTCTTCGCGCGCTCCTTCAGCATGTTCTGCAGCGCCACGTAGACGGCGTCGTACAGCGCCGTGCCGCCGGTCATCTTCAGGCCCTCGGCGGTGCCACGCACATCGGCCAGCACCTGGCGCATCGTGTCGGTATCGGCCTGCTCGGCGACGCCGCGCTTGGCCGGATCGAAGCTGGGCATCTCGAAGGCCTGCGGCGCGCGGACCACGTCGCTGAACGGCAGCATCCACAGCTTCTCGCGCGCGGTCAGGCGCGCGATGCGGCCGGTGAGCGAGGCATCGGCGCCGGCGATGTACTGCATCGCCTGCACCAGTTGCTGGCGCCGGCCGCCGCCGTTCATGCTGCCGCTGATGTCGATGACGAAGGTCGAGGCGATCGGCGTGCGGAACTCGTTCAGGTAGGCGGCGATCAGGCCGTCCGCCAGCGCGCGGTCGGGCGAGAAAGGCAGCTCCACCTGCAGGCCCTGGCGCGGCAGCAGGTCTTCCACCTTCGCGGCCACCTCGGCGCGGATCGGCCGCCTGAGCGTCTGGCGCGCGAGCCAGGTCTGCGCCGCATCGCCCTTCAGGTACTCGACGAGCTTGCCGTAGTCGTCGCGCCGCGCCTCGTTCAGCAGCATGAAGGGGTAGTCGGCGGTGCTGACGCCCTCGAAGGGGTACACCAGCACCAGCTTCTCGCGCAGCTTGCCGCTGGCGTTCAGGCTCAGCAGCCAGCTCTCGTAGTTGATGAAGGCGTTGACCCGGCTGCCCTGCTGCAGGATGAACTGCTCCGAGAGGTAGGTGCTGTTGTCGCCCGGCAGCTTGTAGCCCTTGAGGAAGTCGGCGATCGCGGCGCGGTCCACGTCGGCCGCGGCCAATGCCTCGGACTTCCCGCTCGCGGCGGCGACGACGCCCATCAGCGCCATGAAGCCCTGGTTCGAGGTGGCCGGATTCGACAGCGCGTAGTTCAGCTTGCCGGCCTTGGCGGCGGTGGCGATGTCCTTCCAGGTGAGCTTCAGGTCCGGCTTGTCCCAGCCGTGGCGCTTCGCGTCGCTCTCGCTCACGCCCACGGCGATGGGCGACAGCATGATCTTTTCCTGCAGCTTCACGCGGCCCTGCCCCTGCGGGCTGGACAGCAGGTACTTCGCGTTGGCGAACCAGGCGGCATCGGCCTTGGCCTCGCCGCCCAGCACGGCCTCGGTGCTTTCCATCGTGCCGCCGAAGCGGAAGCGCAGGTTCACGCCGGTGGCCTTGCGCACCATCTCCTCCAGCGGCTGCACGTCGCGCAGGTCGCTGGTGGCCAGCACCGTGAACTCCGGGCCGGCGACGGCGGCGGGCGGTGGCGGAGGCGGCGGCGCGTCCTTCTTGCCGCAGCCGGCCAGCAGCCCGAGGGCCGCGATGAAACCCGCGAACAGCCGCCGCCTCATTGCGCCATCTCCTTGGCCACGGTGTCGATCATCTCGGCCATCAGCTCGAAGGCCGGCGGGTCCACCACCTGCGTGACGCGCGGCTCCACCGCCAGGCCGGTGGGCTTCACCGCGGCCATGAAGCGCTCGGCATCGGCGATGCGGAAGCCGTACTCCACCGCGATGCCCTGCAGCTCGGCATCGTTGGCCAGCAGCTCGCCCAGCGCCTTCGCGCGCTCGTTCAGCGAGATGAACACCACCTTGTTGACGATCGTCGGCAGCGGGTACAGCAGCACCATGTCGGCGCCCACGCCCTTCTTGGCCAGCGCGTAGGAGACGAGCTGGTTCTCGTAGATGAAGGCCATCGGCGTCTTGCCGATGCCGATGGCGACGTAGTCGTCGAAATTGCCGTTGACGTAGTTCTCCTGGTAGCCCTGGCGCTTGAACAGCTCGGCCAGCTTCAGCGCGGTGGACTGCGCGGTGGCGCGGTCGGTCACCACGTCGCCGAGCAAGGCGTGGCTCGTCAGCGCGAGGTACATCGCGCCGCTGTTGCTGCGCCGAAGGTCTGTCGTGCTGACCAGCACGCTGCGCGAGACCTCGTAGGCCTGCGCAGCCTTCAGGTCCTTCCACTTGGCCTTGGCCAGCATCGCCTGCGTGAGCCTGGCCATGTCCACGCCGTAGACCTTGGGCCCCATCGCCTTGGCCATGCCGTTGGCCACCAGGATCTTGGCCACCGGCTCCCAGGAGGCGATCACCATCGGCGTGAAGAAGGGCGCCACCTGCGCTGCCGGCAGGTTGGCCTTGCGGGCGGCGTCGGCCACCTGGTTGGCGGCCACCACGCCGGAGGGGAAGAGGAAGTCCGGCGCCGCGCCGGGCACGACCTTGCCGGCCATGTCTCGGCTGCCCACCCGCACCACGTTCACCGGCATCCGGTGGGCGGCAAGCGCCTTGACCACCCGCGGATCCTTGAAGAATGGCTCGACGTCCAGCGCGATGAGGCCGGACATCGGGGCGGTGCTCGCGATGGCGGCCGCCTCCTTCTTCTCGATCAGCTCCTGCTTCTGCCCACGAAGCGCAAACCAGAGGGCACCACCGAACGCACCGGCCAGCAGCACCGTGACGGCTGCGCGCCGGGAAGCGGACATCGGCATGACGACGCTCTCTCCCGCGGGAAAACCCGACGCGCGGCAGTGTAGCCGCAGCGCGGAAAAGGGCTTCAGCCTTGCGCCCGGCGGGCGTTTTCGGCGATGTCCTGTGCGATTCGCGGCGCCAGCTGCAGCGGCAGGTCGTGGCCCATGCCGGGGATGAAGTCGGCGCGCGCGCCGGCGATGCGCCGCGCCAGGTCGCGCCCGGCCTCCACCGGCACCAGCGGGTCGGCCTCGCCGTGGATGATCTGCGTCGGCGCGCTGATCTTCGGCATCAGCGGCGTGCGGTCACCGTCGAAGGCCACGGCGACGATCTGGCGTGCCGTGCCTTTGGGCCGCCATGCACGGCGCACGATGGCCTCCACGCGGCTGCGCAGCCGCGCCGGCTCGGGCGGGTAGCCGGGGCTGCCGATGACCTTCAGCACACCTTCGAGGTGGCGCACGATGGCCTCGGTGCTGCGGTCGGCCGGGCGAGAGATCAGCGCGCGGCGCACGCGCAAGCCGGGCTGCGGCAGGCGGCGCGAGCCGGTGGTCGTCATGATGAGCGTCAGGCTCTTCACGCGCTCGGGGTGCTTCGCGGCCAGGTGCTGGGCGATCATCCCGCCCATCGAGGCGCCGCAGACATGCGCGCGCTGGATGCCCAGCGCGTCGAGCACGCCCAGGGCATCGGCCGCCATGTCCGCCAGGCTGTACGGCGCCTTGATCGGCAGGTGCAGCGCGTGGCCGATGGCGGCCAGCGCCACGTTGGGCACGCCGAGCTCGTCGAAACCCTTGCTGAGGCCGGCGTCGCGGTTGTCGAAGCGCAGGACTCGAAAACCCCGCGAGACCAGCTCCTGCACCAGTTCCTCGGGCCAGCCGACGAGCTGCATGCCCAGGCCCATGATCATCAGCAGCGGTTCGCCGCCGGGCAGGCCCTGGTCGTCGACTTCGATGGCGATGCCGTTCGCGGCGATCTGCATGCGGCCATTCTGGCATGCAAGACCCCGGCGCCATCCCCGATGCAGCGCATGCGCAGCCGTGCGAACGCCTACAGTCCTTTGCGCGAGCTGCGAAGGAGGCCGGATGGACCAGCGCGTGGCGTTCACCGACGAGCTGCTGCGCGTGGCCTTCGAGCACTCGCCCGATGCACTGGTGCTGTGCACGCCCGACGACCGCATCGTGCTGTGGAGCCCCGGCGCCAGCGCCACCTTCGGCTTCGCCGCCGAGCAGGCGCAGGGCCGCGGCTTCTGCGAGCTGGTGGTGCCCGCGGAGCTGCATGCCGACGAGCTGCTGCTGCGCGAGCAGGCCGCCGCCGGCGACGGCGACGTGATGATGCATGCCGCGCTGCGCCGCCACCGCGACGGCCATCTCTTCTACGCCGACACCGCCACGCGCGCGGTGCGGGCCGCGGACGGCGCGCTGCGCTGGTTCGCGCTCAGCTCGCGCGACGCGACCGCGCTGGCCGTCACGCGCGACGCGCGGCTGCTCGAAGACCGCTACCGCGACCTGCTCGAATGGGTGCCCGACGCGATCGTCGTCGCCAACGAGGTGGGCCGCATCGTGCTGTTCAACGCGCAGTCCGAGGCGATGTTCGGGGCGGCGCGCGCCGAGATGCTGGGGCGCCCGATCGAGGCGCTGCTTCCCGCGCGCCACGGCAAGGCGCACGTGGGCCACCGGCTCCGGTACCACAGGCAGCCGCAGGTGCGCAGCATGGGCATCGGGCTGGAGCTCTTCGGGCTGCGCGTCGACGGGCGCGAGTTCCCGGTCGAGATCAGCCTGTCGCCGCTGTTGGTGGACGGCCGGCGCTTCGTCGTCAGTGCGATCCGCGACATCAGCGCGCAGAAGGCGGCCGCGCGCGAGCTGCAGGAGAAGAACGCCGCGCTCGAGCTGGCGCACAAGGCGAAGGACCGTTTCCTGGCCACGATGAGCCACGAGCTGCGCACGCCGCTGAACGCGGTGCTGGGCTTCGCGAGCATCCTGCTGATGAAGCTGCCCGGGCCGCTGAATGCGGAGCAGGAGCGGCAGCTGCAGCTGATCAAGTCCAGCGGCCAGCACCTGCTGTCACTGATCAACGACCTGCTGGACCTGGCGCGGATCCAGTCCGGCGCCTTCACGCTCGCGCCCGAGCCCAGCGACGTGGGCGCGCTGGTGGCCCAGGTGCTGCAAACGCTGCAGCCGATCGCCGACAAGAAGGGGCTCGCGCTGCGGCACCGGCTGCCGGATCAGGCGGTGCACAGCCGGCTGGACCGCCGCGCCTTCAGCCAGGTGCTGCTGAACCTGGCGAACAATGCCATCAAGTTCACGAGCCAGGGTTCGGTGACGGTGGCGCTGAGCAGCGTGGCCGGCGAGCTGCAGGTCGAGGTGGCCGACACCGGCGTGGGCATCGCGGAGGACGACATCGGCAAGCTCTTCGGCTCCTTCACGCAGGTGGGCGACCCCAGCCGCCGGCCCGAAGGCGCCGGCCTGGGCCTGCACCTGAGCGCGCGCCTGGCCGAGATGATGGGCGGGCGCATCGAGGTGCAAAGCACGTTGGGGCTGGGCAGCCGCTTCACCGTGATCCTGCCGGAGACGCCCTGATGGCCCGGGTGCTCGTCGTCGAGGACAACCCCGTCAACCTCGAGCTGATGCAGTACCTGCTGGCCAGCTTCGGCTACGAGGTGTTCACTGCGCGCGACGGCCTGGACGGCCTGGCGCTGCTGCGCGAGAAACAGCCGGACATCGTGCTTTGCGACATCGAGATGCCGCGGCTGGACGGCCTGGGATTCGTCGCCGCCGCGCGCGCCGACGCCACCGCCGCCGGCACGCCACTGGTGGCGCTGACCTCCAACGCGATGGTCGGCGACCGCGCCCGCTTCCTGGCCGCGGGCTTCGACGACCATGTTGCCAAGCCCATCGACCCGGAGGCCTTCGTGCAGCAGCTCTCGCGCCTGCTGCAGCGCGCCGGCCCGCCGGCCGCACCCGGCGAGCCGCCCCGCGCCGCCGAGCCGCAGCGGCCCGCGCCCGCCGCCGGCGCGCTGATCCTGGTGGTGGACGACGTGCCGGCCAACCTGTCGCTCAAGCGCAGCTGCCTGGAGCCGCTGGGCTACCGCGTGCGCACCGCGCTCGACGCCACGCTGGCGATGGAGCTGGCGCTGCAGGAGCGGCCCGACCTGATCATCTCCGACGTGGGCATGCCGGTGGGCGACGGCTTCGAGTTCATCGCCCGTGTGAAGCTGGTACCTTCGCTGCGCGACGTGCCCTTCGTCTTCGTCAGCGCCACGCACCGCGACGCCGCCTCGCGCGAACGGGCGATGGCGCTGGGCGCCCTTCGCTTCCTCGAACGGCCGCTGCCGATCGAGCAGCTGCTGGAGGAGGTGCGCCTGGCGCTGGCGCACCGGCCGGCGCGGCCGGGCTAGCCGAGCATCGGCGCGTGATGGGTGACGCGGAAGAACCAGCGCCGCGCACCCTTCACGTCGAAGCGCGCCCAGGCCTGCGGGTCCTGGCTCAGCCGGTCGGCGATGGCGTACAGCGCCAGCGGGTTCATGCCCATGCCGATGTGGCTGGCGTGCACCTCGATGTTCTCGGCCTGCGGCACGTCCGGGTTGATGCTGCACTGCCAGGCCACGACGCCATCGGTCTTGCTGTAGATCGAGGTCGTGGGGCAAGGCGGCGTGGTGCGGATCTGCTCCAGCAGGGCCTCGTCGTCGTGCACGCCCTGCCCGCTCACGAGTTCGTAGAAGCGCCAGGCGTTGGTAGCGCGCGGGTGGCCCGAGAAGGGCGTGCCCAGCGTGATGACGCAGCGCACGTGGTCCGGCTGCTCCTTGGCCAGCTCGCGGGCGTAGATGCCGCCCAGGCTCCAGCCGATCAGGCTCACCCGTTCGCGGTGGCGCGAGCTGAGCTGGTGCAACTGCTCGCGGCAGCGCTCCAGCACGCCGTGGCGCGGGCCGAAGTTGAAGCCCTGGTGCCAGGGGTAAGGCGTGTAGCCGCGGTCGCGCAGGAAGTTGCGCAGCGGCTGCGTGGTCATGTCCGAGGCGCCCAGGCCGGGGAACACCAGCACCGGGTGTCCGTCGCCGACGGGGATCTTCGACAGCCAAGGCGCAGCCGCGATCATCGCGGCGTACTCCCAGGGCGCCCGCGCCTCCATCATCATCAGCCAGGGCCCCGGCGCAGCGATGAGGTCGCGCGCCTCGACGGGCGCGAAGGGGTCGGGTGCTGAACGCTGGCGGCGGCGGAGCGGCGTGATCATCGTGCCGGCATTGTCAGCCGGCCTTGCGGCGCTTCGCCGTGGGATTTGACCGGGCCTTGCCTGTCACTCCCGCGACAGCGGCACCCACCGCGCCGCCGACGAGCGTCTTGGCCGCCTTGCCGACGGCGCCCGTCACGGCGCCCTTCACCGCGCCGGTGATCGCCTTCGTCATGCCGCCGGCCACGCGCTTCGTGGCCTTGGTGACGAGGCCGTCCTCGGGCGGCGCATCGGGGTCCAGCTCGCCGGGGCGCGGCAGTGCGCGCAGGTCGTCGAAGGCCACGGTGATCGCATGCGCGAGCTCGCGCACGTCGGGCATGGCCGCGGCGTCGGCCATCAGGCCGAAGTCCAGGCTGCGGTCGTAGCTCTGCACCGTGATGTTCAGCGCCAGGCCGTGCACGACGATCGACGTCGGGTAGTTCGTCAGCATCTTCGCGCCCGCCATGTACAGCGGCATCGGCGGGCCCGGCACGTTGCTGATGACGACATTGGCCACCTGCGGGATGCGGTCGGCCACCTTCGCCTTGCCGTACAGCGCCGTGGCGGCCTCGATCAGCCAGGGCATGCCCAGCGAAGGGAAGTCGGTGGGCAGGATGCTCTTGATGCTGCCCATGGTCGACTTCATCGCCGCGGTGGCGGCCTTCACGTGGGCCAGGCGCTTCTTCGGGTCGGCGATGTTCGTGCCCAGGCTGATGAGACTCATCGAGGCCTGGTTGTCGGACGTGGTGTCGCCCTTCTCGCGCAGCGAGATCGGCACCGCGGCCACCAGGCTCTTGCGCGGCAGCGCGTGCTTCTTCGCGAGGTAGCGGCGCAGCGCGCTGCCGCAGACCATCAGCACCATGTCGTTGATGGTCGCCTCGTGCGCACGGCCCAGCTCCTTCAGCTCGGGCAGCGGCAGCGTCACGCTGGCGAAGGCCCGGCCGGCGGTGACCGAGGCGTTCATCGGTGTTCGCGGCGCGAGCGTGAGGTTGCCGGTGCCGGGCTTGCCGGTGATCAGCGAGGAGGTGGAGACGGCGTTCGTGGCAGCGTCCTTCAGCGTGCCCACGGTGGACGGCAGGTTGCGGACGATCTCGGCCACCTTCTGCGCCTGGTTGGCCAGCACGCCGCGCAGCATCTCGGCCATCTCCAGCTTGAAGGTGCGCGGGCGCTTCGATGGCTTAGCCTCGATGGGCCGCGGCTCGGGCGTCACGTCCAGGATCGCGTTGGCCAGCGCCACCGCGGCCTGGCCGTCGACGGCGGCGTGGTGCAGCTGCGTGTAGAGGGCCACGCGCTTCAGGCCGCTGGCGCCCGGCGCCAGGCCCTCGAACACATGCATCTTCCACAGCGGGCGCTTGCGGTCCAGCAGCACCGGGTGCAGGCGCGAAACCGCCTCCTCCAGCTCGGGCAGGCCCGCGCCCTTGGCGATCTTCACGTCGACGACATGGGCCTTCATGTCCGGCACCGCGTCCACCCAGGCCGGATTGGCCAGGTTCAGCGGCATCCACCACAGCTTGCGCCGCAGCACCGGCGCCACCGGCAGGCGGCTTTCCATGTGCTTTCGCAGTGCGGTGACGAACTTGCCCTTGTAGCCGGCCGGCAGCTCGAAGACGTGCAGGGCGCCCACGTGCATGGGCATCTCGGGCGTCTCGAGGTAGAGGAAGGCGGCGTCCAGGCCGGACAGTTGCTGCATGCGGTCTCCCTTTGCAACCCTCATGCTAGGGCGCGCGGCGGGGCCCCCGGCCCCGGGCTCACCCTGAGCCGAGAAGCAGCGCGCGCCGCCTGATGATCCCCAGCCACTCGTTGCCCACCAGCGCGGCCAGCACCAGCGTGCCGCCACCCAGCACGGTCGACGACGGTGACTCGCCCGCCCCCAGCCAGGCCCACAGCACGCCGAAGACCACTTCCAGCAGCCCGAGCAGCGAGATCTCGGGCCCCGAGAGCACGCGTGCGCAGGCCACGGCCAGCAGGCAGGGAATGGCCAGCTGCACCACGCCCAGCAGTGCCAGCAGCGAGACATCACGCGCCGAGGCAGCGAAAGGCCAGGCCAGCGGCAGCGTGGCGGCGGCTGACAGCAGCGCGCCGATCAGCACCGCGGCCAGCATGTCCGGCGGCGCCTCCTGGCCCTTCAGGTGCTGCAGCAGCGTCCAGTTGACGGCCGCGGCGATGGGCACGCCCAGCGCCACCGCCATGCCCAGCAGGTGGCGCGGATCACCCGCGCTGACCTCGTGCCCGTACATCCACGCGATGCCCAGGCCGGCCACCGCGATGGCGCCCCAGGTGCGTGATTCGAGCCGGTGGCCGAGCGCGAAGCGCGACATCAGCGCTGTCAGCAACGGGCCGATGGCCATCGTCACCAGCACGTTGGCCACGGTGGTGAGCGTCAGCGCGAGCATGAAGGCCGTGTACATCACGCCCCAGCAGAGGCCCGACAGCCACAGCGCCCGCCCGCCGCCGCGCAGTTGCGCGGCCAGCACGGCCGGGCCCTTCAGCCACGACAGCAGCACGACCAGCCCCACCGCGTTGAAGGCGCTGCGCCAGAACGTGACCTCGAAGCCACGTGCCGATTCGAGCCAGCGCGACACCACGCCGGCGATGCTCCACAGCAGCGTGGTCAGCACCATCGTCCAGACGGCGCTGCGGTGCGTGAGCTTCAAGCCGGCCTCACGCGCTCTCGCGCGCCGCCCGCTTGCGGTCGTGTTCCTTCAGGTGGCGCTTGCGGATGCGGATGCTCTTGGGCGTGATCTCCACCAGCTCGTCGTCGTCGATGAACTCCACCGCGTACTCCAGCGTGGCGTCGATCGGCGGCGTGATCTTGATCGCGTCTTCCTTGCCGCTGACGCGGAAGTTCGTCAGCTGCTTCATGCGCGTGGCGTTCACCACGAGGTCGTTGTCGCGGCTGTGGATGCCGACGATCATGCCTTCGTAGACCGGGTCGCCCGCCTTCACGAACATGCGGCCGCGGTCGTCGAGCTTGCCCAGCGCGTAGGTGAAGATCTCGCCGTCGTCCATGCTGATCAGCACGCCGTTCTTGCGCCCGGAGATCTCGCCCTTGAAGGCCTCGTAGCCGTCGAAGATGTTGCTGATGAGGCCGGTGCCGCGCGTGAGGTTCATGAACTCGTTGGAGAAGCCGATCAGCCCGCGTGCCGGGATGCGGTACTCCAGGCGGACGCGGCCCCTTCCGTCGGTCTCCATGTTCACCAGTTCGCCCTTGCGCTCGCCCAGCGCCTGCATCACGCCGCCCTGGTGCTGGTCCTCGATGTCCACCGTCACCAGCTCGATCGGCTCGTGCTTCTCGCCGTTGACATCGTGGAACACCACGCGCGGCTTGCTCACGGCCAGCTCGTAGCCTTCGCGGCGCATGTTCTCCAGCAGGATCGTCAGGTGCAGTTCGCCGCGGCCGGAGACCTCGAAGATGCCGTCCTCGTCGCTTTCCTTCACGCGCAGCGCGACGTTGCTCTGCAGCTCCTTCTGCAGCCGGTCCCAGATCTGGCGGCTGGTGACGAACTTGCCTTCGCGGCCGGCCAGCGGGCTGGTGTTGACGCAGAAGTTCATCGTCAGCGTCGGTTCGTCGACCTTCAGCATCGGCAGCGGCCGCGGGTCCAGCGGGTCCGTCACCGTCACGCCGATGCCGATGTCCTCGATACCGTTGATCAGCACGATGTCGCCCGGGCGCGCCGAGTCGGTCACCACGCGTTCCAGGCCCTCGAACGTGAGCACCTGGTTGATGCGGCCCTTCCAGCTCTTGCCGTCGGGGCCTTCCATCACCAGCACGTCCATCGCCGGCTTCAGCGTGCCGGCATTGACGCGGCCCACGCCGATGCGGCCGACGTAGGTGCTGTAGTCCAGCGAGGAGATCTGCAGCTGCAGCGGCGCGTCGGGGTCGCCCTCGTGCGCCGGCACGTGCTGCAGCACGGTGTCGAACAGCGCGCTCATGTCGGTGCCCCAGGCCTCGCCCGGCGTGCCTTCCTTCAGCGAGGCCCAGCCGTTCAGGCCGCTGGCGTAGACGACGGGAAAGTCGAGCTGGTCCTCGGTGGCGCCGAGCTTGTCGAAGAGTTCGAAGGCGGCGTTGATCACGTAGTCGGGCCGCGAGCCGGGCTTGTCGACCTTGTTGACGACGACGATCGGCTTCAGGCCCAGCGCCAGCGCCTTCTTCGTGACGAAGCGCGTCTGCGGCATCGGGCCTTCCTGGGCGTCGATCAGCAGCACCACGCCGTCCACCATGCTCAATGCACGCTCGACCTCGCCGCCGAAGTCGGCGTGGCCCGGCGTGTCGACGATGTTGATGTGCGTGCCCTGCCACTGCACGGCGCAGTTCTTGGCCAGGATCGTGATGCCGCGCTCGCGTTCGATGTCGTTGCTGTCCATCACCCGTTCGGCGACCTTCTCGTTCTCGCGGAAGGTGCCGCTCTGGCGCAGCAGCTGGTCCACGAGCGTGGTCTTGCCGTGGTCGACGTGGGCGATGATGGCGATGTTGCGGATGGCAGCGTGGCTCATGGCAGGGCCTGGATCTCTTGGGGGTTCAGCAGACGGTCGGCGATCAGCTCGCCGGCCTTGACGTGGGCGGTGCCGAGGAAGGCACGCGGGCGTTCGGCATAGACGCGGACGGCGGGCGCATCGCCCAAGGCCACGCGGCGGCGCAGGCCGCAGAGGAAGCGGCCGGCCTCGTCCTCGGGCAGGTTCACTTCGGGCAGTCCGGCGAGCAGCACGTCGGCGGGCAGCAGCAGCGCCTCGCGCTCGTCGGGCGTCATCGCCTCGAGGGCCTGCATCGTCACCGCGGCAGAAACATCCAGCGGGCCGCTGCCGGTGCGGCGCAGCGCCGCGAGGTGCGCGCCGCAGCCGAGCGCCGCGCCGATGTCTTCGGCCAGCGTGCGGATGTAGGTGCCCTTGCTGCAGGCGACGTCGATCACGAGCGTCGGAGACTGCCACTCGACGATGTGAATGGCGTGAATCGTGACGGCGCGCAGCGGCCGCTCGACCTCGACGCCGGCGCGCGCGTAGTCGTAGAGCGCGCGGCCCTGGTGCTTCAGCGCCGAATGCATCGGCGGCAGCTGCTCGATGGCGCCGGTGAAGCGCGCGATGGCGGCCTCGATGGCAGCGCGGTCGGCTTCGACCGGGCGCTCTTCCACCACCTCGCCCTCGCGGTCACCGGTGCTCGTGCGCTGGCCGAGAAGCAGCGTGGCGCGGTAGCGCTTGTCGGCATCCAGGCTCGCCTGGCTGAACTTCGTGGCGGCGCCGAAGCACAGCGGCAGGAGGCCGGTGGCCAGCGGATCGAGCGTGCCGGTGTGGCCGCCCTTCTCGGCGCGCAGCACGCCCTTGGCCTTCTGCAGCGCGTCGTTGCTCGTCCAGCCCAGGGGCTTGTCGAGCAGCAGCACGCCGTGCAGCGGCTTGCGGGGTGAACGCGCGGCCTGGCTCACTCGTCGTCCTTCGCGCGCACGCTGTTGGCCCGCGCGATCAGCGCCGAGAGATCGGCCGCGCGTTCGGTGGTCTTGTCGAAGTGGAAGTGCAGCGTCGGCACGGTGTGGATCGTCAGGCGCTTGAACAGGCCGTTGCGCAGCCAGCCGGCAGCCTCGTTCAGCGCACGCGCGCTGTCCTCGGCGTCGCCGACGAGGATCGAGAAGTACACCTGCGCGTGCGCGTAGTCGGGCGAGACCTCGATGCTGTTGATCGTCACCATGCCCACGCGCGGATCCTTCAGCTCGCGGATCAGCTCCGACAGGTCGCGCTGGATCTGGTCGGCCACGCGGAAGCTGCGGTTCGGTGCGGTCTTCTTGTGTCGCGTCATGGTGGGCTTTCAAGCAAGGAGCCCCGCCGAAGCGGGGCTCTCTCTCGGGGTGAGGGAAGCGCCGCTCAGAGGGTTCTGGCGACTTCCTTGACCTCGAAGAACTCCAGGTGGTCGCCTTCCTTGATGTCGGTGACGTTCTTCAGCTTGATGCCGCACTCGAAGCCTTCCTTGACCTCGCGCACGTCGTCCTTGAAGCGGCGCACACCTTCCACCTCGCCGGTGTAGATCACCACGTTGTCGCGCAGCAGGCGGAAGCGCGCGTCGCGGCGCACCACGCCGGCGGTGACCATCGAGCCGGCCACGGTGCCGATCTTGCTGGCCACGAACACGGTGCGGATCTCGGCCATCCCGATGACCTCTTCGCGCTGCTCCGGTGCCAGCATGCCGCCCATGGCGGCCTTGATCTCGTCGACCGCGTCGTAAATGATGTTGTAGTACTTGATGTCGACGCCGTTGCCCTCGGCCAGCTTGCGCGCGCCGGCGTCGGCCCGCGTGTTGAAGCCGATGATCACGGCCTTGGACGCGATGGCCAGGTTGACGTCGCTCTCGCTGATGCCGCCCACCGCCGCGTGCACGATCTGCACCTTCACCTCCGGCGTCGAGAGCTTCAGCAGGCTCTGCGACAGCGCCTCCTGCGAACCCTGCACGTCGGCCTTGACGATCAGGCCCAGCGTCTGCGCCGCGGTCTCGCCCATGTTCTCGAACATGCCTTCGAGCTTGGCGGCCTGGCGGCGGTTCAGCGTGACCTCGCGGTACTTGCCCTGGCGGAAGGTAGCGATTTCACGCGCGCGGCGCTCGTCGGCCAGCACCATGAACTCGTCGCCGGCCTGCGGCACCTCGGTGAGGCCCTGGATTTCCACCGGCAGCGAAGGCCCGGCCGAATCGATCGACTTGCCGTCTTCGTCCAACATCGCGCGCACACGGCCGAAGCTGCTGCCCGCCAGCACCACGTCGCCCTTGTTCAGCGTGCCGCTCTGCACCAGGATCGTGGCCACCGGGCCGCGGCCCTTGTCCAGGCGCGCCTCGATCACCAGGCCCTTGGCCGCGGCTTCCTTGGGCGCCTTCAGCTCCAGCACCTCGGCCTGCAGCAGCACCTGCTCGAGCAGGTTGTCCACGCCCTGGCCGGTCTTGGCCGAGACGGGCACGAACGGCGAATCGCCGCCGAAGTCTTCCGGCACCACGCCTTCGGCCACGAGCTCGCTCTTCACGCGCTCGACGTTGGCGTCGGGCTTGTCGATCTTGTTCATCGCCACGACCACGGGCACGCCCGCCGCCTTCGCGTGCGAGATGGCTTCCTTGGTCTGCGGCATCACGCCGTCGTCGGCCGCCACAACGAGGATGACGATGTCGGTGGCCTGCGCGCCGCGGGCACGCATCGCGGTGAACGCCGCGTGGCCCGGGGTGTCGAGGAAGGTGATCATGCCGCGCGGCGTCTCGACGTGGTAAGCGCCGATGTGCTGCGTGATGCCGCCGGCCTCGCCCGCGGCGACGCGCGCACGCCGGATGTAGTCCAGCAGCGAGGTCTTGCCGTGGTCGACGTGGCCCATCACGGTGACGACCGGGGCGCGCGGCAGCTGCTCGGCGGCGTCGTGCGCGGCGGTCTCCTCCTCGGTGAAGGCCTCCGGATCGTCCAGCTTGGCGGCGAAGGCCTTGTGGCCCATCTCCTCGACGACGATCATCGCCGTCTCCTGGTCGAGCTGCTGGTTGATGGTGACCATCTGGCCCAGCTTCATCAGCTGCTTGATCACCTCGCTGGCCTTGACGCTCATCTTGTGGGCCAGGTCAGCCACCGAGATGGTCTCGGGCACGTGCACTTCCTGGATCTGCGCCTCGGGCGTCGCGGCGTAGCCGTTGCCGCCGTTGTCGCCGCGCTCGCCGCGGCGGGCGCCGCCGCGCGGGGCGCGCCAGCCGGCGCGGGCACCGCTGGAATCGCCGCGCGTCTTCAGCGCGGCGCGCTTCTTGGCGGCGTCGTCGGCCCAGCTCGACGAGAGCTTCTCGCTCTTGACCTGCTTCTTGTCGCCCGGCTTGGCGGCCGCGGCCGTGCCCGGTGCGGCAGGCGCGCCCGGCTTGGCGGTGGGCTTGTGGATCGTGCCCTTGATGGCTTCCTTGGCCGCCTCGGGCTTGGCCTCCTCGGGCTTCTTGGCCACGAGCACCTTCTTCGGGCCGGCCATCATCGCGCGGATGGCCGCGGCCTCGGCCTCGGCGGCCTTGCGACGGCGCGCGAGTTCCTCGGAGCGGGCGCTGTCCTCGGCGGCCTTGTCGGCGGCCTTCACCACGCGCAGCACGGGCTTGGCGGGCTCGGCCGGCTTGGGCGGCTCGGCGGGCGCCTTCGGTGCCTCGGGCTCGGCCTTCGCGGCCGGTGCCGGCGCAGGCGCGGGCGCAGCAGCGGTCTTGGCGGCCGGCTTGGCCGGCGCCTCGGCCGCGGCGGCCTTGGCCAGCGCGGCGGCGGCTTCGGCCGCGGCGGCCTCCTCGGCGGCCTTGGCGGCGGCGATGCGCGCGGCCTCGGCGGCAGCTGCTTCGGCCGCTTCGCGCGCCGCCTTCTCGGCGGCTTCGCGCTGGCGGCGCTGTTCGGCCAGTTCCTCTTCCTGGCGGCGCAGCGCCTCGGCCTGCGCGCGCGCTTCTTCCTCGCGCCGCTGCAGCTCGAGTTCCTCGGCGCTGGGGCCTGCCGGCTCCTCGACCGCGGGCGTGGCGTCGTCGCGCTTGACGAAGACGCGCTTCTTGCGCACCTCGACCTGGATCGTGCGCGCACGGCCGCTGGCATCGGCCTGCTTGATCTCGGTCGATGTCTTGCGGGTGAGCGTGATCTTCGTGCGCCCGCCGCCGGCAGCGGTGCCGTGCGAGGTGCGCAGGAATTCGAGCAGACGTTCCTTGTCGACTTCGGTCAGTGCGTCGTCGGGCGACTGCTTGGTCACACCGGCCGACTGCAGCTGCTCGAGCAGCGCCGCGGTCGGGCGGCCTAGCTGCGCGGCGAACTGGGCGACAGTGGTCACGGCCATGGGGTCGGTTTCCTCGGGATATGCGGTGCGGGCGGGCGTCGTTGGCTCGGGCGGCGGGTCAGACCGTGAACCAGTGTTCGCGCGCCTTCATGATCAGCGCCTTGGCGGCGTCGTCGCCGATGCCGGTCATCTCGGTCAGCTCGTCGACGGCCAAGTCGGCCAGGTCGTCGCGCGTGTGGATGCCGCCACCGGCGAGCTTGGCGATGAGTTCGGGGGTCAGGCCCTTGCCTTCGAATTCCAGGTCGCGCAGGTCCTGCGAGACCTCCTCGACCTGTTCTTCCTTCTCGATCTCCATCGTCAGCAGCGCGTCCTTGGCGCGGGTGCGCAGCTCGTGCACGGTGTCCTCGTCGAAGGACTCGATCTCCAGCATCTCCTGCAGCGGCACGTAGGCCACTTCCTCAAGGCTGGTGAAGCCTTCGGCGATGAGGATGTCGGCGACCTCCTCGTCGACGTCGAGCTTCTCGACGAACACCTTGCGCACCGTCTCGCTCTCGCTGGCCTGCTTGGCCTGCGATTCCTCGGCGGTCATGATGTTGATGCGCCAGCCGGTCAGCTCGGAGGCCAGGCGCACGTTCTGGCCGCCGCGGCCGATGGCGATGGCGAGGTTCTCCTCGTCGACCACCACGTCCATCGCGTGGCGCTCCTCATCCACGACGATGCTCTGCACGTTGGCCGGGGCCAGGGCGCCGATGACGAACTGCGCCGGGTCGTCGGACCACAGCACGATGTCGACGCGCTCGCCGGCCAGCTCGTTGGTCACCGCGTTGACGCGCGAGCCGCGCACGCCGACGCAGGTGCCGATGGGGTCGACGCGCCGGTCATGGCTCACGACGGCGATCTTGGCGCGGCTGCCCGGGTCCCGCGCGCAGCTCTTGATCTCCAGCAGGCCCTGCTCGATCTCGGGCACTTCCTGCGCGAAGAGTTCGATCATGAAGCCCGGCGCGCTGCGGCTGAGCATGATCTGCGGGCCGCGCTGCGTGGGGTCGATGCCCATCAGGAAGGCACGCACGCGGTCGCCCGAGCGCAGGTTCTCCTTGGGGATCATCTCGCTGCGCTTCAGGCGCCCTTCGACGCGGCCGCTCTCGACGATGATGTCGCCCTTGTCCAGGCGCTTGACGGTGCCCACGAAGATCTTCTCGCCGCGCGAGAGGAAGTCGTTGAGCAGCTGCTCGCGCTCGGCGTCGCGGATCTTCTGCAGGATCACCTGCTTGGCGGCCTGCGCGCCGATACGGCCGATCGGCACCGACTCGATGGCTTCCTCGATGTAGTCGCCGACCTCGATGTCGGGGATGCGGTCGATCGCGTCCGACAGCATCTCCTCGGCGTCAGGGTTCTGCAGGCCGGCTTCGTCGGGCACCACGAGCCAGCGGCGGAAGGTCTCGTAGTCGCCGGTCTCGCGATCGACCGCGACGCGGATGTCGACCTCGCCGCCGTGCAGCTTCTTCGTGGCCGAGGCCAGCGCCGCCTCCACCGCGCCGAACACGACATCGCGGTCCACCGTCTTTTCGCGCGAGATCGCGTCCACCAGCATCAGCATTTCGCGGTTCATGGGTTCACTTGCCTCCTTCGTCCGCCGGCGCGTCACCGGCCGGGGCCGCCTCGGCCGCCTGCACAGCAGCCTTGCGCCCCTTGAAATCCACCACCGGGACCAGGCGCGCCTCGCGCACCTCGTCGAACCGGAATCCCAGCACCTGTTCGGCCTTGCCGTCGTGGAAGGCCAGGCTCCACGTGCCCTCGCCTTCGCCGTGCGACAGCACGCCCTGCCAGTTCTTGCGCCCCTGGAACGGCATCTTCAGCGCCAGCTGCACCGCAAGGCCGGCGAAGCGCTCAAAGTCGGCCTCGGTCTTCAGCGGCCGGTCCAGGCCGGGCGAAGACACTTCCAGCCGCGCGTAGTCCAGGCCCTCGACCTCCAGCGCGTACTGCAGCTGGCGCGTCACGCGCTCGCAATCGTCCACCGTGATGAACTCGCCCGGCGCGGTGTAGGCGTGGCCGGGGATGCGGTCGATCGTGATGCGCAGCAGGCCGCGCGCGGCGCGTTCGACGTCGACCAGCTCGTAGCCCAGGCCGGTGACCGTGCCGGTGATGGCGGCGCGTGCGCCGGCGCCGAAGGGCACCGGCGGCCGCTCGGGCTGCGCCGACGACAGCGGCGCGCGCACGGGCGAACGCCCTGCCGGCTGCTTGCGCATGCCGGTGGCCTTGCCCGCCGTCCGTCCTGGTGTCTTGCCCTGGTTACCGCTCAAAACGCGCCTGCTCCGATCCTGTCCGACCCTGGTCTTCTCGTTCGCCCACATGCCGGGCGAGCCGCCAAGATCACCTTCTGCCGCATCCGAGGCTCCTGTCGAAGGAGCCCGAACCGGCGAAGCGAGGATCAAGCAAAAAAAATGGGCTGGAAGATTCCGCCCACGCAGCTTTACCCGGGAAAACAGGGATTATAGCCAGGCCTCGCGACGCGGGCAACGGGTTGCACGCCCCGAGCGCCACGCATGCCAGAATCGGCGCCCATCGAAGGTCATGCGCCCGCGCGGCGCTGGAGTGTGCAGATGGGTTTCCTGGCCGGCAAGCGTTTCCTCGTGACGGGTGTGTTGTCCAACCGCTCGATCGCCTACGGCATCGCCCGCGCCTGCCACGAGCAGGGCGCCGAGCTGGCGTTCAGCTACGTGGGCGAGCGCTTCAAGGACCGCATCACCGAGTACGCCGCCGAGTTCGGCTCCAAGCTGATCTTCGACTGCGACGTCGGCAGCGACGAGCAGATCGACGCCACCTTCAAGGGCCTGGCCGAGCACTGGCCGCAGTTCGACGGCTTCGTGCACTCGATCGGCTTCGCGCCGCGCGAGGCCATCGCCGGCAACTTCCTCGACGGCCTGTCGCGCGAGAGCTTCCGCATCGCGCACGACATCTCGTCCTACAGCTTCCCGGCGATGGCCAAGGCCGCCCTGCCCTACCTCAGCCCCAAGGCCTCGCTGCTGACGCTGACCTACCTGGGCTCGATCCGCGCGATCCCGAACTACAACACGATGGGCCTGGCCAAGGCCTCGCTCGAGGCGAGCGTGCGCTACCTGGCGCGCGCGCTGGGCCCCAAGGGCATCCGCGTCAACGGGCTGTCGGCCGGGCCGATCAAGACGCTGGCGGCCTCGGGCATCAAGGACTTCGGCAAGCTGCTGTCGCACTTCGCGGCCACCACGCCGATCCGGCGCGCCATCACGATCGACGACGTGGGCAACGTCGCGGCCTTCCTGCTGTCGGACCTGGCCGCGGCCGTGAGCGCCGAGATCATGTACGTCGACGGTGGCTTCAGCCACGTCGCCATCGAGGATCCGGACGATCCGGCCGGCGCGTGAAGCCGGGCCGGCCGCGCCCGCTCAGGGCGTGGCGTACGACAGGCTCAGGTAGAAGCGGCGGCCGCGCGGGTCGGTGTAGCTCGGGTCGTAGCCGGAGATGAAGAAGAAGGCCTGGTTCGAATACGGCGGCGCCGCGTCGAGCAGGTTCTTGACGCCGCCGCGCACCGTCCAGCCCTTGCTGACGGCCCAGCTGCCGCTCAGGTCCCACAGCGAATAGGCCTTCACCTGGTTCGGCGCCACCACCAGCGCGGTGTTGGTGTCGATGGCGTTGTTCTGGTCGTGGTAGCCGCTCAGGTAGCTGTGCGTCAGGGTGGCGCCCCAGTCGCCCGAGCTCCAGTCCAGCGAGACGCGGTGGCGCCAGCGCTGCACCACGCCGTCGGTGACGAAGCGGCCCAGGTTGCTGACGTACGGGTCGCCGTAGCCGGTCTGCTTCTTCGACGACAGCGCCAGCGTGCCCGCCACGCGCACGCCGAACTGGCCGATGCCCGTCTTCAGGCCCTTGAGTTCGGCCGCCAGGTCGATGCCCTGCACCTTCTGGCGCCCGCGGTTCTCCTTGCGCAGCTCGATGAAGCAGATGGCGGAGTCGGCCGGGTCGTAGTCGCAGCCGGCCAGGCCTTCGTCCTCGTTGTAGCGGTGCACCAGCGGCTCGTACTTGTCGAGGTTCGACAGGATCACGTCGTCGCCGATCGTGGAGATGAGGTCGCGCTTGGTCAGCGACCAGTAGTCGGCCGAGAAGCTCCAGTTCGCCGAGGGCTGCATGACCAGGCCCACGGACCATTGCGTCGAACGCTCGGGCTTGAGCTTGGCGTTGGCGAAGGTGTGGGTCTCCCAGTTGTCGGCGCAGAAGCCCAGGTCGTTGTCGTTCTCGGCCATGCACACGGGGTCGGCGAGCGTGGCGGTGCTGCTGACCTTGATCGGGCGGTACAGGTCGTCCAGCGTCGGCGCGCGGAAGCCGGTGCCGACGGAGGCGCGCAGCAGCGCGGTTTCGCTGGGCCGCCAGCGCAGGCTGGCCTTGGGGTTGGTGGAGCCGCCGACGACGCTGTAGCGGTCGTGGCGGATCGCGGCGCCGAGCTCCAGTGTCTTCGTCAGCGGCAGCACCACTTCGGCAAAGACGGCCTTCACGGTTCGGCTGTTGCTGCGCGTCTGCGCGTCGCCGGGCGTGGGGTCGCCGGCGATGTTGTCCGACAGCAGCAGGTCCGAGGCCGCGGAGCTGGCCTTCTCGTGCCGCACTTCGGTGCCCAGCGCCAGGCTGGCCTCGCCGCCCGCCATGCGGCCGAGCGATCGCGAGAGCTTCAGGTCGAGGGTGTCGGTAGTGCCGCGCGCGCGGCGCACCTCGTCGTCCACCTGGATGCTGTCCAGGTAGCTCAGCCCGGCCGAGCTCGGCGGGCCGAAGGGGTTGATGAGGCCGTTGGCGAAGCCGTCCATGGCCTTGTCGAGCAGCAGGTAGCCGTGCACGTCGCGCTCGGAGACGCGGTTGACGGCGTGTGCCAGGCCGGTGTCGTAGTCCCAGCTGCCGAAGGTGCCGGTGGCGCCCAGCAGCATGCGCGTGCCGGTGCTGGAGAGTTCGCTGGTGCGGTTGCCAGCGTCCAGCAGGCGCGTGCGCACGCTGATGATGCGGTCGTCGGGCAGCGCGTCGCCCAGCCCGGTGGCGGCCAGCGCGGGGATGCGCGAGACGTCCACGTCGCCGTCGATGCGGTTGGAGGTGCCCACGTACCAGGTCTTGGCGCGCGCGTAGGCGTACTCGGCGAAGAGCTGGTGCTGCGGATTCAGCTGCCACACGGCGCGGGCCAGGCCGCTGGCCTTGTCGGACTTGGGCGCGAGCTCCACGTCGCGCATGTAGTCGTAGGTGCAGCCGAACTCGCCGCCGATGCCGCCCGCCAGGTACAGCGTGTGCGGCGGGTTGCAGCCGGGCACGCTGAGGTTGATCGTGCGGGCGTCGATGACCTGGCCGTTGACCTTGAAGCCCTGGTCGATGAGGTAGTCGCGCTGGTCGCGCGTGAGGCGGATGTTGCCGGGGAAGGTGGCCGAGGACAGCAGGTGCGGCAGCCGCTCGGGGATCTTCAGGTCGTCGATGAACTTGCGCTGCGAGGTGCGCAGCGCGTCGCTCTTCTGCAGGTCGAGCACGGCGAAGACGTTGAAGCCGTCGCGCGACACATCACCCGCGCCGCCCGACAGCGAGAACGTGCGCTTGCCGGCGCCGCCTTCCTGCGTGCGGCTGACGCTGGCGTCGGCCGCCAGCCCGCGGAAGTCCTTCCGCGTGATGAAGTTGATGACGCCGCCGATGGCGTCGGTACCGTAGATGGCCGATGCGCCGTCCAGCAGCACCTCCACGCGCTGGATGGCCGCGGCGGGGATGTTGTTGAGGTCCACGCCGGCGTCGTCGCCCGGGCTCGCGAAGTTGGCCATGCGGCGGCCGTTGAGCAGCACCAGCGTCGACGAGGCCCCGATGCCGCGCAGGTTCACCGAGTTGAAACCCATCTGGTCGCGGTAGCCGCCGGTCGCGATGCTGACGCCATCGGTCAGGTTGTTGGCTGCGCCGGTGAGCGTGGCCACCAGCTCGGCGGCGGTGGTGACGCCGGCCTTGGCGATGTCGTCGCGCGTGATCACCTGCACTGGCAGTGCCGTCTCGCCGTCGATGCGCTTGATCGACGAGCCCGTGATCTGCACGCGCTGCACCGCGGCGTCCTGCGCCGCCGCGGGCGCCGCCGCGGCGGCCAGCAGGGCGGCGACGGCCACCGTCGTGAGCGCAGGCGCGCGGGCATGCGAAGCGAATCGGGATGCGTGCATGGGTCTTCCTGGCGTGGGGGTCGAACGTGGGCGGCCCCGCGGGCGAGGGCTCTCGCTGCAGTCTAGGAAGCGCGGCTGTCGCCCCGTTTGCGCGCAAGCGACATGATCTTTCGCACCAGCGGCCGGCGTGGCGCGTTGGCTGCACGGGGTGCCAACATGCCGGCCCATGCAACCACCGCAACGCGCCCTGCTTCGCCTCTTCCTGAGCTCACTGGCGCTGCTGGCCGCGCTGTCCGCGGCCCCGGCCTTCGCCCAGGGCACGGCGGTGGTGATCGGCGGCAACCTCAAGACCTCGCACGAAGCGGTCTGGCGGCGCATGGTGGAGCTGGCCGGCGGCGCGGGCGCGCGTTTCGTCGTGCTGGGCACGGCCAGCAACGACGCCGTCGCCGCCGCCAACCAGGCCGCGGCGCAGCTGCGCCAGTACGGTGCCGTGGCCACCGTGCTGCCCGTGGCGCCGGCCTGGCCCGGGCGGCCCATCGCCGAGGCCGTGCGCGACCCCGCGCTGCTGGCCGAGGTGCGTGCCGCGCGCGGCGTGTTCTTCACCGGCGGCTCGCAGGACCGCATCACTGCCGGCCTGCAGCCGGGCGGCCAGCGCAGCCCGCTGCTGCAGGCGATCTGGGAGCTGTTCGAGCGCGGCGGCGTGGTCGCCGGCACCTCGGCCGGGGCGGCCATCATGAGCACGACGATGTTCGTCGATGCGCCGCGGCCGCTGGAGATCCTCAAGGGCCGCTTCAAGGAGGGCGAGGAGGTCGGCCCGGGCCTGGGCTTCGTCGGCCCGAAGCTCTTCGTCGACCAGCATTTCCTGGCGCGCGGCCGCATCGGCCGCATGCTGCCGCTGATGAAGGCGCGTGGCTACCTGCAGGGCCTGGGCGTGGAAGAAGACAGCGCCGCGGCCGTGCGCGGCAGCCAGGTGGAGATGCTGGGCGGCCGCGCGATGTTCGTCGACCTCTCGCCGGCGAAGTTCGACGACAGCCGCGGCGTGTTCACGATGCGCGGCGCGCGGCTGTCGCTCTTGGACACCGGCGACCGCCTCGACCTCGCCACCGGCCAGCTCACGCCGGTGAAGGCGCGGCGCGAAGGCCAGGTGCTGGAATACGGCGCGCCCGGCTACAAGCCCTACTACACCTCGCAGCCCTTCCCGGTGGACATGCTGGCGCAGGGCGTGATGGGCTCGCTGATGGGCCACCTGATCGACGGCACCTACGACGAGGTCGTCGGCCTCGCCTTCGACCCCCGCGCCAAGGACGAGGATCCGCTCGCGGCGCTGGGCTTCGAGTTCCGCCTCTACAAGACCGCGGGCTCCATCGCCTGGTACAGCGAGGCCAGCGGCGGCGAGGACTACACCGTGCACCACCTTGCGCTGGACGTGCTGCCGGTGCGCGTGGCGCGCCCGCTCGTCACGCCCTGGTCGCCGCGCTGAACGCACGCGGCGGCGCCTGGCGCCGCTGAACCGGCCTTCGAACCGATGAAGATCCTGCACCACCCCCTGGCCGAGTCCACGCCCGGCACAGCGCACCAGGTCACGAGCCTGCACTTCGGCGCGCCGGGCCGCGGGCCGAAGGCCTGCATCCAGGCCTCGCTGCACGCCGACGAGGTGCCGGCGATGCTGGTGGCCTGGCATCTGCGGCAGCATCTGGAAGCTCTGGACGCCGCCGGCCGCCTGTTGGGCGAGGTGGTGCTGGTGCCGGCGGCCAACCCGATCGGCCTGGCGCAGTTCGCGCTGCAGGTGCACCAGGGCCGCTTCGACCTCGCCAGCGGCGACAACTTCAACCGCAGCTACGCCGACCTGGCCGCCGCGGTGGCGCCGAAGCTGGCCGGGATGGAAGCCGCGCCCTCGGTCGAGCAGGTGCGCGCCGCGCTGCGCGAGGCCGTGGCCGCGCTGCCGGTGCGCAATGCGCTGACCAGCCTGCGCCGCACGCTGCTGGGCCTGGCGGTGGATGCCGACATCGTGCTGGACCTGCATTGCGACGGCGAGGCCGTGCTGCATGCCTACACCACGCCCGCCTGCTGGCCCGAGGCCGAGCTGCTGGCGCGCTGCATGGGCCTGCGCGCCGTGCTGCTGGCCGAACACTCCGGCGGCGACCCCTTCGACGAGGCCTGCTCGATGCTGTGGCCCGACCTGGCGGCAGCCTTGGGCCAGCCGCTGCCGCAGGCCTGCCTGGCGCTGACGGTGGAACTGCGCGGCGAAGCCGACGTGGACCACGCGCTGGCCGCGGCCGATGCCGCCGGCATCCTGCACTTCCTGCAGCTGCGCGGGCTCGTGGCCGGGCCGGCCGCGCAGCCACCGCCGCTGCTTTGCCGGCCCACGCCGCTGGCCGCGTCGATCCCGATGCCGGCACCGCGCGGCGGCGTGCTCGTGTTCCGCCAGGCGCCGGGCGCGCAGGTGCACGAGGGCGATGCGATCGTCGACATCATCGACCCCGTCACCGCCGAGGTGAGCACCGTCGCCGCGCCCACCGACGGCCTCTTCTTCGCGCGCTGCCAGCGCCGCTTCACCGCGGCCGGCATGTCGCTGGGCAAGGTGGCCGGCACCGAGGCGCGGCGCAGCGGGCCGCTGCTGTCGGCATGAACGTGGCGGCCGCGGCCCCGGCTGGCCGCCTGGGTTGAAATAGCGGCATGGTCGCCGCATCGCCCCAGCGCCTGGGACTCGTCGTGCTGCCGGGCTTCGGCCTGGGCACGCTCGGGGGCGTGATCGACACCTTCACCGCCTTCAACACGCTGTCGGACACGTCGGCGGTGGACTGCGTGCTGCTCTCGCCCGAAGGCAACACCGTGGCCGCCGCCGGCGGCGTGACGGTGGCCACGCGCGCACTGGCGCAGGCGCCGGAGCTGGATGCCGCCTGGCTGGTCTGCGAGCAGGCCTGGCCGCAGGGCGCGGCACGGCCGCAGGCGCTGCTGGACTGGCTGCGGCGCCAGGCCCAGCCCGGGCGCGCCCTGGGCGGCGTGGGCGCCGGCGCCTGCTGGCTGGCCGAAGCCGGGCTGCTGCGCGGCCACCGCGCCGCGGTGCACTGGCCGCTGATCGGCCAGCTCGCTGAACGGCACCCCGACGTGCTGGTCTCGCAGCACCAGTGGGCCATCGACGGCGACCGCCTCACCAGCGCCGGCCACGAGGCCGCACGCGACCTCGCCGTGGCCTGGCTGGGCCGCCGCCACGGCGAGCGCGTGGCGCAGGCGCTGGCCGCGCAGCTGGGCCTGGCCCATCTGCCCAGCGCCGACGAGCGCCAGCGCGTGCCGCTGGCCGCGCGCGTGGCGGCCGGTGGTGGCGGCGGCTCGCTGCGCCTGGTGGAAGCCGTGGCGCTGATGGAAGCGAACCTCGCCGAGCCGCTGCCCACCGATGAGATCGCGCGCCTGGTGGGCGTTTCGCGGCGGCAGCTCGAACGCCTCTTCAAGCAGCACCTGGACGAGCTGCCCTCGCGTTGGTACCTGCAGCTGCGGCTGGACCAGGCGCGGCGGCAGCTGCGGCAGACCAGCCAGTCGGTGCTGCAGATCGCGCTGGGCTGCGGCTTCGCGTCGGGGCCGCACTTCAGCAACGCCTACCGCGCGCGCTTCGGCTGCACGCCGCGCGAGGAGCGCAGCCCGCGCGCCGCCGCCTGGCATGCGGGGCAGGCCGCCGCGCTGCCGGCGCACGAAGGCCTGGCCGGAGAAGCGCCGTGACCGACCGCCCCGGCCGCTACCGCCTGCGCCCCGCGCGCCTGCGGGACCTGAGCGCGCTGGTGCAGCTGGCGCGCACCAAGGCCATCGGCATCAGCTCGCTGCCCACGGCCAAGGCGGCGCTGGCCGAACAGATCGAGCGCTCGCTGCGCGCCTTCGCCAGCGACGACCAGGCCAGCGGCGAGGAGACCTACCTCTTCGTGCTGGAGGATGGCGAACGGGCCGGCGCGCTGGCCGGCACCGCGTCCATCGCCGCGGCCGCCGGCTTCAACGACCGCTTCTACTGCTACCGCAACGAGTTCATCGTGCAGGCCGCGCCGGCACTGGGCGCGCGCAGCCGCATCCACACGCTGCACCTGTGCCACGACCTCACCGGCGTGACGCTGCTCACCGGCTTCCACATCGACGCCGCATATGCCGCCACGCTGGCGCCGCAGCTGCTGTCGCGCGGGCGGCTGGCCTTCATCGCCGCGCACCCGCAGCGTTTCTCCGACCGCATCGCCGCCGAGAACCCCGGCCTGGCCGACGACAGCGGCCGCTGCCCCTTCTGGGACGCCGTCGGCCGCCATTTCCTCGACCGCCCCTACGCCGAGGCCGAGCGCCTGACCGGCGGCCGCAGCCCCAAGGCCTGGATCGCCGACCTGATGCCGCAGACGCCGATCTACGTGCCGCTGCTGCCCGAGGAAGCGCAATGGGCGCTGGGGCAGCTGCACCCGGTGGGCGAGCTGACCTTCTCGATCCTGCTGGACGAGGGCCTGGACGGCGAGACCTACGTCAACCTCTTCGACGGCGGACCCACGGCCGAAGGGCGCGTGGCGGCGCTGAAGACGGTGTCGCGGCTGCGGCCGCATCGGCTGCTGGTCGCTGACGACCCGACGGCTGCCGGCCCCTGGTGGCTGGTGGCCGACGGCCAGGGCATGGACTTCGCCGCCACCTTGCTGCGCGGCCGCGCCGGTGCCGCACTGCCGCTGCCCGGCGACGCTGCGGCAGCGCTGGGCTGGGACGCGACGCGCCGCCCGCAGGCCGCGCGCCTGGACGTGGAGGCGGCATGAACGCCGGCACCGTGCGCGACGTGGTCGCCGCCGACCTGCCCACGCTCCTGCCCTGGCTGCACCCCGGCGCCGCGCGCGCCATGCCCGGCGCCGGCGAGGCGTGGCTGGTGTTCGAGCGGCGGCAAGGTCTGGCGGGCTGCCTGCGCCTGCGGCAGGCCATCGGCCTGGACCAGCCGCGGCCCTGGTACCACGTGGGCTGCACCGTGCACGCGGCGCCCGGGCTCGGCCTCTTCAAGCGCCAGCCCACGCTGCTGCTGGGGCACGACTACACCGGCGCGGCGGAGCTGGCCGACATCACCGTCGCGCCGGGCCTGGGCATCGCGGAAGCGGCGCGCGTGCAGGCCTTGCTGGTGCAGGCCGCGCTGGCCCGCCTGGCCGAGGCCGGCGCGCGCGACGTGCCACGGGTTATCGCCGAACTGCCGGGCCTGCGCGGCGCCGATGGCCGCTCGCCCTTCTGGCAGGGCCTGGGCGCGCGCTTCTTCGCCGGCGACCCCGACGAGGCCGCCGCACGCCACGGCCCCGAGTGGCCGGGCCACGTGGCCGCGCTGCTGCCGCGGCAGCCGGTCTACACCTGCCTGCTGCCCGCGCCCGCGCGCGACGCGCTCGCCCAGGTGCACCCCGGATCGCAGGCGCTGCTGCAGGTGCTGGTGGACGCGGGCCTGCGCTACGACCACCACGTGCGGGTGGACGACGGCGGGCCGGTGCTGGCCGCTGCGCTCGGACCGCCGCGGCCGGATCAGGCCTCGCGGATGCAGTCGACGTAATAGCTGCGCGGGCCAGCGGCGGTCTCGTCCTCGACGAGGCCGTGCACGTCGGTGTCGAAACCCGGGAACGCGGCGTTGAACTCGCGCGCGAAGCGCAGGTAGTCGACGATCTTCTTGTTGAAGCGCTCGCCCGGGATCAGCAGCGGGATGCCCGGCGGGTACGGCGTCAGCAGCGACGTCGCGATGCGGCCTTCCAGCGCGTCGATGCCCACGCGCTCGGTGCGCCGGTGCGCGATGTGCGCGAAGGCGTCGGACGGCTTCATCGCCGGCTGGATGTTCGAGAGGTACATGTCGGTCGTCAGCCGCGCCACGTCGCCCCGGGCGTACATCTCGTGGATCGCCTGGCACAGGTCGCGCAGGCCCATGCGCTCGTAGCGCGGATGCGCGGCGCAGAACTCCGGCAGGATGCGCCACATCGGCGCGTTGCGGTCGTAGTCGTCCTTGAACTGCTGCAGCGCCGTCAGCAGCGTGTTCCATCGGCCCTTGGTGATGCCGATGGTGAACATGATGAAGAACGAGTACAGGCCCGTCTTCTCCACCACCACGCCATGCTCGGCGAGGAACTTGGTGACGATGGCCGCCGGGATGCCGGTCTTGGCGAACTTGCCGGACAGGTCGAGCCCCGGCGTGATGATCGTGCACTTGATCGGGTCCAGCATGTTGAACCCATCGGCCAGCTCGCCGAAGCCGTGCCATTTGTCGCCAGGCTTGAGCATCCAGTCCGCGGCGCGGCCGATGCCGTCGGCCGCGAGCTTGTCGGGGCCCCAGACGGTGAACCACCAGTCCTTGCCGAAGTCCTTGTCGACCTTGCGCATCGCGCGCCGGAAGTCGAGCGACTCGAGGATGCTCTCCTCCACCAGCGCCGGGCCGCCGGGCGCTTCCATCATCGCCGCGGCCACGTCGCAGCTGGCGATGATCGCGTACTGCGGGCTCGTGCTCGTGTGCATCAGGTAGGCCTCGTTGAAGAGGTTCCTGTCGAGCTTGCGGTTCAGCGGGTCCTGCACCAGAACCTGGCTGGCCTGGCTGATGCCCGCCAGCAGCTTGTGCGTGCTCTGCGTGGCCCAGACCATCTGGTCCTTGGGCCGCGGGCGGCTCTTGCCCATCGCGTGGAAGCTGCCGTAGAACTTGTGGAAGGCGGCGTGCGGCAGCCAGGCCTCGTCGAAGTGCAGGTTCTCGATGGTGCCGTCGAGCGCGTGCTTGATCGTCTCCGTGTTGTAGAGCACGCCGTCGTAGGTGCTCTGCGTGAGCGTGAGGATGCGCGGCTGCACGCTCGCCGGGTCCACGCCGGCCAGCAGCGGGTTGGCGGCGATCTTGGCGCGGATGGCCTCGGCCGAGAACTCGCTCTGCGGGATCGGGCCGATGATGCCGTGGTGGTTGCGCGTGGGCGTGAGGAACACCGGTACCGCGCCCGTCATGATGATCGAGTGCAGGATCGACTTGTGGCAGTTGCGGTCCACCACCACCACGTCGCCCGGCGCCACCGTGTGGTGCCAGACCATCTTGTTGCTGGTGCTGGTGCCGTTGGTGACGAAGAAGCAGTGGTCGGCGTTGAAGATGCGCGCGGCGTTGCGCTCGCTCTGCAGCACCGGGCCGGTGTGGTCCAGCAGCTGGCCGAGTTCCTCCACCGCGTTGCAGACGTCGGCGCGCAGCATGTTCTCGCCGAAGAACTGGTGGAACATCTGCCCGACCGGGCTCTTCAGGAAGGCCACGCCGCCCGAGTGCCCGGGGCAGTGCCAGGAATACGAGCCGTCCTGCGCATAGTCCATCAGCGCCTTGAAGAACGGCGGCGCCAGGCCGTCGAGGTAGGCCTTGGCCTCGCGGATGATGTGCCGCGCGACGAACTCCGGCGTGTCCTCGAACATGTGGATGAAGCCGTGCAGCTCGCGCAGCACGTCGTTCGGGATGTGCTGGCTGGTGCGCGTCTCGCCGTAGATGTAGATCGGGATCTCCGCGTTCTTGAAGCGGATCTCCTCGATGAACTTGCGCAGGTTCAGCACCGCCGGGTCCAGCTCGGGGCCGGGCGTGAACTCGTTGTCGTCGATCGACAGGATGAAGGCGCTGGCGCGGCTTTGCTGCTGCGCGAACTGCGCCAGGTCGCCGTAGCTGGTGGCGCCGACGACCTCGAAGCCTTCCTTCTCGATGGCCTCGGCCAGCGCGCGGATGCCGAAGCCCGAGGTGTTCTCGGAACGGAAGTCCTCGTCGATGATGACGATGGGGAAACGGAAGCGGAGCATCGCGGCGGCCTTTGGCGGGCGTTGGGGCGGGTGGCGAAAAGAGCGCGAAGTGTAGGGGCAGCACAGGCCCGCCGATGTGACCACGCGCAGTCGCTCGCTACACTGCCCCGATGCCAGGCCCTTCTGCCCCCGAGACCGCACGCAACGTGCTGGGCACGCCGCTCGTGCCCTGCTCCTTCGACCCGCTGACCGGCTGGCACCGCGACGGCTGCTGCAGCACCGACGAACACGACCGTGGCAGCCACGTCGTCTGCGCGAAGATGACCGTGGGCTTCCTGAACTTCCAGATGGAGCGCGGCAACGACCTCATCACGCCGCGCCCCGGGCACCGCTTCCGCGGCCTCAAGCCGGGCGACCGCTGGTGCGTCTGCGCCCTGCGCTGGCGCGAGGCCTACGAGGCCGGCTGCGCGCCGCCGGTGGTGCTGGAATGCACGCACGAGGCCGCGCTGGAGTACCTGCTGCTGGACTGGCTGCGCCGCCACGCCGTGGCCCCCGCGGCCCAGGGCTAGAATCCGCGCCGCACGCTGCGGAAGGGTGGATGAGCGGTTTAAGTCGCATGCCTGGAAAGCATGTGTGGGTGAAAGCCCACCGCGGGTTCGAATCCCGCCCCTTCCGCCACTGTCACCCATGAGATCAAGCCAGGATTGAGGGTCTACCCATCATCCGGCCCATCATCCCAAAAATGCATCGCGCCGATTCGCGCTGATGCACCAACCGGGGCCGGGCTCACATCCTGCGCCAGCTCGCCGGCAGCATGTCGGCCATGCCTTCCCAGTCCACCCCGGCCCACGGCCCGCCCTGCCGGCACTGCACCAGCTTCGACGGCTTGACCGCCCAAGGCACCGCCGGGCTCTGCAACCACCCGGGACCCGCCCGAGTTCGCGCGCTGCCTGCGCACGGCTGCTGCTAGTGCCGCGAGACTGGCGCCTACGATGAACCCGAGCCGACGGAGTGGCTGCGGACACCGTTGGCTGCTCGTGCAACAGGCCGAAGAGTCGGCGCGGTAAGGCGCACCGGATGATTGCTGTGGACGCGCTGCAGGCCCGGGTCTGCAGCCGGTTCGTGCCAGCACGTCGCACGCGGGCGGTCAGCCTCGACGCCTGCGAGAACTGGCGGCGCCCAACAGAGCAATGCCGGTGAGCGCGAGAGTAGCGGGCTCATGAACCAGACTCACGGTGATAGAGCTGATATGCCCTTGACCGCTACATTTGCCGTAGAGGGTTGGCAAACCTGGATACTGTACTGAAGTATCGTTGAACGGGCATACAAATGGCCCCGCTGCGTTGCTGGGGACCGCACCAGCACTGAAGAAGAACTGAGATTCAGCGGAAGTGAGGTCCGGCACATCACCAACTCGCGCGCCCGGATGAATGTCGACCACGCTGCTGCGATTTGAATTGAACCGGTCGGTCGCGAGACCAGCGTTCCAGCGAGATTCAGTCGCCGTAACCCAGGGCTCAGTGCACTCGCACTGGGTGCCCTCGTACCACGAACCACCAAACGCCGCAGCGATCACAACGTCATACTTGAAGAGTTGGTACTTGCCGAACGTACCGTCCCAATCAGGGGTTGCACCGAAGATCCAGTATCCGACTGCTGTTGTGCCAACAACTTCTGTCCAGACGCAGTTGTTAGCTTGATTAGTCTGAGAGCAGTTCGCATCAACCGCCGGATCGTTCGTATACCACGCGGCATCTATAACCGCGGTGAAGTCGACTCTGTATACAGGCGACGCTTGGGCGGATGAAAAGACGAGGAGCGCCGCCAGTGCGGACAGGATATTCGTAGCAAGACACTTGATTGCGTAGCGCATGTTGTTAATCCCTATTGCATCTCGGTTCCGGTCACGAATTGAGCACATGCTGCTCTTGCAGACTATGCTCCGCCACCGTTGCAGTCGAACAAACTCTATTCGGCCTTGTCGCTCGCCCATACCCTTGAATCGGGGGGCATGGGCCAAAGCTAGAAAGTCAGCCCACCTCGAACGCAAGAGCAGGGCGGCCATATGGCCTGCGCATGTAGAATTAATTCCTGCTTGAGTCGCACTTGCAACGACAAATCACCTCTCGGAGCTTGCCCCAATTGGTTTCGTGAGTGCCCCCGGCCGATTCCAGTCGCATTGGGCGGCCGGCAGCGCCTGCAGAACAGCGCCCAAAACCGCCGCTCCATCAGCGTCGCCAGGTGAGTTGCAAGTGTCTTCTAAGTCTAGCGTCGCCGCATGAAGCATGGTCCGCGCACGCGCGGCCCGCTCGGGCACAACGGCAGCGGCCAGCGCCACCCGGGCCGCCTGCAGAGCTTCAAGGCGAGCAGTGACTTGGTGTCCATACGAGCATGGTGCACGAGCGCTACAGGCTCTCATATCGCCTGCAGGCGGGGCGAACGGGGGACACCCGAAACGGGTGCTCATTCGTCCGAAGCAGACTTTTGCACGCGCTCGCGCAATGCCTCAATCGTCAATGGTGGCTCCGCCCGATGCAGCATCGCGTGGCAGTTTGGGCAGACTGGCCGCAGGTCTGCTACGGGATCCACTACATACTCCTTCGCGAGGAGAGCCAACGGACGCAGGTGATGGACATGAATGAAGCCCGCTCCTAGCTCGGCTCCGTATGTCGCACCGAAGTCAAAGCCACAACAGCAGCAAGCGCAGCCCCAGTGCGAAATGCAATCGGCGCGGGCGCGCGGCTCACGTTCGTAAGCATTAACCAGAACCTGACGGACCGCGCCTTCGGTATAACGCCCCCGGCGAACCTCGTCAGGGCCGTGCATAGGCTCCGCTCCACCGTCGTGCAATCGCCAGCGAATAGTTACGGGTCGATCATCACCAACCGCATCGGGATCGTCAGGAACAGCAAGCCCTGCATAGGAAAACCAGGCACGGTCGTCCTCTCGATAGAACAGATGCACCTCTGCACCTGCCGCCGTCATCGAAACTATCGACGGGGCGCCTCGGCGACTCCCTGTCTTGCCACTCCAAATGAGTCGGTCACCTACGAATCGATTGCCGTAGTTGTGCCCTGTGCGCCCGGCCGAACCGACGTTACAGAAAATGAAGTGAGCCCCCTGCCACTCACGATATCCGGTAAACCAAGGACCGCCCTTCGCGCTGCTGTCACCGCCGACCAGTCCGATTACCTGCTCTCGGCTGTACTGGCGATCATGCGAAAACCAGAACCTCTGCACAGTCCCTCCCAATGCATCGTCTTAGCGGGAGCATCGTAGCGCGCCAGCCGCGAACGGGGTCGTGCCAGCTCGGCCGGAGTCAGTTCGCAGCCGCAGTGGCGGCTCTCCGCCGTTCACGGCACAGCCTCAGCTCCGCCCTGTCTTTCTCTTTCGCATCCGCCACCGTTTGCCATTGCATGTTCCTCTGTTGATCCTCACCGCCAGCACAAAGCGGAACAACGTGATCGACGACGTATCCGGGGCAGGCGCCGCGCGCCTTTCCTGTAGCCGGGCACGGATGCTGGCGCTTAAAGTCAGCCACTGCAGAGCGGGAACGCTCTGCTGCTTGGCCAGCGAAAGCGCTGGACAGCAGCAGGCAAGCAATCAGCGCCCGCATGGCCAACGAGCAACCAACGAGATATGGGCAAACATCGGCGTCGGTAGGTCTGCGCCCTCGTCCCACAGAAATCACCTCTGCCCCATCTTTGGCGGCTCGCTTTGCATAAGAAGCAAGCTTGCTCGAACTGCGGCAAGCAGCACCGCGCCAGTAATGTCATCTGTTATGCAGACACGGACTCTTGAGCCCCTGGGCGGTTGGCCGGAGCAACGGCCTGTCGCCTTGACCGGGAGGCGCTGCAGCCTATCATGCGCCGCACGGCAAGCCGTCCGACCTCCGCAGTCGGGGTTAGCTCGAACGTTAAGCCTCACGAAGGAGCGATTGAGCCACCATGGACGTTATCCAAGACCTACTGCGCCCGCTTGTTGTATGGGCTCTGAAACAGCCCGCTCCGCTCGTTTACGCCCTCGCCACCATTTTCGCCGCGGCGATGGTTGCAACATACTGCCTCGACCTTGCGAACAAGTACCTCGAAGTGAGGGAGAAAATCAGACAGAGGCGAGCTCCCCTAGAGCCGCACGCGGCTCTAAACACTCGAACCGAGTCCTCGCAAGCGAGGGAAACATCGCCCCCCTCCAACCAAGTCGCCCAGCCGCCAGAAGGAAGTACCTTAGCCAGCATTGCGATTCCGCCGACTTCTCGTGATATGCCGGCCGGGGCCGCCGCGGTCCAAGGGCCAGCTCAAACATGGACCTACGCAGGGATCGCGTTCACAGTCGCTGACGATGCGGAAAGCATTACCTACACCGCTAAGGTTCCGCTAGATCTCGGAATCGTCTACTCACTGATAGCCTGGTGCGCTCATTCGCTTGCCACCACTCTCATTCCATTTCTTCCTCGCCTCGCCGTTGCGCTGCTTGCGTGGCTCACTGTCTGTTCCGCAGGCATTCTCGTCATTGCACTGGTCAGAGGAGAGGGACTGACCCTCCTCCTAACGCTCGTGTACGTAGTGATGCCTGGCCTCATAGTCGCACTAGGCGTCCTGGCAAAGTCGGCAAAGACTGGGCGCTCCCTCGCAGTCTCGGTAGTACTTAAAACCGCCGCGGCGCTCGTACCACTTGTGATATTCGTCCTTGTACTCTCAAACTTGCATAGGTGAGTCCTGATTCCTCACTCAACCTCCGACCTTCTGCGGCAGGCAGCGAAAGTCGGGCCCGCGCCACTCGTACTATCGTCGCCGCCCGGCCTTACAGCACCTGCCTCCGCGGTCGGGGTTAGCTCGAACGTTAGCCGGCACAACTTCCACCTCCGCACTCGATGTTTACGAACAAGAAACTGATTGCCGGTCTTGTCTCCAGAGTCCGCAAGGCGGAGAGGCAGACGCTCGAAGCCCTAGCCGCTGGCAGAGTCGAGCAGGAGCCAGCCCTAACGGATCGACTCTTGGGTGTGATGGAGCACACCCTAGACGGTCAATACATTGCCGGAATCAACTGGACGGCAAAGACATTGACGGATCGCGGCAGGGGTAGTCAGGAGTCCGAGTTTGGCGCCGACTTTATGGCTGTCTTCCGTGTCTCTATCCCAGGTTTTGAAGTCGCCAAGGGGTTTATGGCTCAGTCCAAGCTGCTGGAACCTAACGACTACTTTGCACCTTCAGATTCGAGGAAACTCAAGCAGCAGTGCAAAGACATGTTGAAGTTCTCTCCCGCTTCTTATGTGTTTGTCTACTCGCAGCAGTCCGGAATCGTCGTGATTCCCGCCATAGACGTTCTCGCAGCTCGAGACTGCAATCCACACGAGTTGACGTCACTTCCTATGCCCAAGTTCTATGAGCAGCATTTTGAGTGCTTTATTGGGGATCACGCCATCAAGTCGGCAGATCCACGTGGCCTTGTGGCCCTTAGGGAACGAGCCCAAGCGAGAAGTCTCTTCATACTCAACGGTGGGCCATGGCGACAGGGTCAGCGTGCTGGCAAACGCCTCGCTCGACCCACGACCCACTACGGCAGCCGTCCTAAGGCTGGTCGGCGGCAGGCGTAGCATCGTCGCGTACCAGCCTTACGCCGCCTGCCTCCGCAGTCGGGGTTAGCTCAAACGTTAGGCCTCACAATCCACACCGGTGTCTTCGAATCGTTCAAGGACGAACTATCTTGGCAATCAAAGAATACCTCAGGGGTACGTTCCGCGTAGCGATTGCGATCTTCTTGGCACTCGTCGGACTAACGGCCGTCGTGGCGGCCTATCTTCATGTCAAAGAAGCAAGAGAGCTGGACGCCGCCAAGCCTCTTGAGACAGTAAGAGACTGGCAGTTTGACCTGAAGGATTCGCTTGGTGTCAACGTGCTTGCAAGGACAAAGCTCGTCTCCCGAAAACTCATGGTGTCGATTGATGTAGCCGGACACTCCAAATATTTCCTCGATGCGCGAAATCGAGAAGGCAGCCTGAACTTTGAGTTCCTTGACAAGGACGGGTTTAAGGTCGTGACGCACTCAGTCAAACTCTCAGAGTTCACGACAATGATTGGCAAGAATGGCGAACCCATAGGCCTACAGCACCAATACGACGAGTACTTCGACTTGGATCGGTACCGCCAGTTCGCTCGGATGCAAGTCGGTTGGAACCTCATTACTGAACCTCAGACAGTTCCCGAAGCGATAACTTCCAAGCCTATGCTGGACCATTGCGCACCGAATCTCGCTAAGGCCGAGCGACTGAAGCGCTTGGCACAATACGGGCCACTTCGAGAGATCGCAAACGGGAGTTTCGCCGCCGGAGGACACTCCGTAGCCTTCTTTGAGTACGACGGCTCGCTCCTCAACTGTCGGTAGCGCACCTGCACTTCGATTCGGGTTCGCGGTGAGGCCCTGAGAGCTACAGCAGCAGTCCTAGCCGACGCATGAACAGCGCTAGCTCAAGCTCGCGGCGTTCCTCACATCGAAAGATCACGTCCAGCTGTCTCTCGTGCGTCGCAGCGTGCATGCCTTTGGGCCTACTCCAGTTCGGTCCCAGCTTAGCCTCGGCCTTTTGCTGGGCGCGCCATGATCGGGCGCAGGCATCCTCGCTCTGGGATGAGTAGGCTACTCGCGCGCACCTTCGGCAGTAGAACCCGCCTCGGCGCAGGTACAGCACCGCCACGCGGGCCGCGCAATGCGGACAGGCAAACCAGGATCGGGCGCCGCCGTAGTGGCAGGGCGTGGATAGCAGCGGCACCCTCTGGGTTCGCGGCTCGTCGTCCAGCAGGTAGGACAGCACCACAGCGTCGTTCTCAACCCGGTAGCTGATGGACCCGGCCGGCTCGTCCGTGCCCGTGATGTGCCAAAACCAAGCACCCGAGTAGCCCGGACGCAGCGTGCCTCGCTTGGCCCATTGCCGCACATCGATTCGCTGGCAAGACTCAGCTTTGCCCTTGTCAGCCGGCCGCCCAGCGCCGTAGCGCATCCCGCCTTTACCCATTCCAGCGCCCCACAGAAAACGAAATCAATAGATGGCCTTTCGGGCGCTGAGGCCCGAGAAATCATCAGGTCAGCCCTACGGCACCACGGAAGCCGCAGCGCCAATAAGCATCAAGTCGCGGCCCAGCTTTTCAGCCAGCGCCAGGCGCACGAATTCAGCCATGCATCCGCGCGCCGGATGGGCGGGGTGTTGCATAAGCAGCCGGTCTATCTGCTGCAGCACATCATCGGGCACCGTCGCAATGACGCGGCTCACCGGCCGCCCCTTGAACCGTCGGCACATCATGGTTCGCTCTCCGTTGTGATGAACGCGTGGCACCGCTCAGCAGCACCGCCAGCCCGCGGCCCACATCGGCACCCTGCACTCTGGCCCCCAAGATGGTTGCCGAGGCTGCCAAGCCTTCGAAGATCGCCCGAGGGTGGGGGAAAGCTCAGGCGACGGCACCGGCTCGCCGCTTCGCCATCGGTCCGCCATCGCTTCGCCGGCAATCTAGCGCAGGTGAGAGAGAGCGCGCTATGCATAGCGCTCTCGCTTCGCCGCCGATCTCTCTCCCTATAAGGCGGCGAACCGACCGATGCGCCTTTCTTGGGGTCGCAGCGGACCGCATTCATAGTGCCGGACTCGCCATCGGTTCGCCGCGACACGCCGTCAAGTAGGAGCGCGCGCCGGTTGCCGGCCGCTTGCCTTCCGCGTTGACTCGCGGCACCTCCTGCAGCCGGCCCTGCGCGGTCAGCCAAGCCAGCGCCGTGCGGACCTCGGCCCGCGTCAGGTTGTCCGGCCGCAACTGCTCGATGGTGTTGCGCGTGTGCTGCCGCCCGGCCTGCAGCTCAGCCGCTATGAAGCGGGCCACCTGCTCGCCCATCGACGCGGCGCGCTCCTCGGTCGTCGGCGCCTGCAGCGCGCGCAGCCGCTCGAATCTGTAGCCCGTGCGCTTGATGTAGATCGGCGCAGTCTGCGGTGGCGCGTACGTTACCTTCGGCCTTGCCAGCATGAACGCAGATTCGCCTGCGGCCAAGCTCTCGCCCGTCGCGCGCTGCAGCTCGGCGTCGTCAACGGCGGTCATGACGTGCACCATGCGGCAGCCGTCCGCCAGCGCGCTGCCGCCACGGCCGGCGTATTGGTCCTGCACCTTTTCCCGCGCGCTGGCTTTGCCGGTGTGGTGGACGAATCGCACGGCGCAGTCCAGGCCCGCGACGATGACGCGGCCGGCGTGCACCAGGCCTTGCTCGGCGTCGTTCACCCGGCTCTCACCGACGCCGAAGCTCACCATCGGATCGAACTGCACAAGCGCCGGGTGGAAGTCCGCGGAAAGGCACACGCGCACCAGCTCGTGGGGAAAGTCGGCCACCTCCACGACGTCGCCTGCAATGATGGTCAGCCGCTGCACGGCCCCGGTGAAGTCCAAGATGCGTACGCCATCCATGACGCGTGCGAGTTCTACCGCCGACAGTGCCAACGCTTCGGCCATGAGGCGCAGCCGCGCCACAAGGAACTCCCGCCGGTCCTCGGCCGTGACTATCAGCACCGGGCCGGGCGCCTTGACTTCCTGGCCCCACAAGTCACGGCCCAGCACGATGCAGATGGCTTCGTGAAGAGACATGCTCGTCTTGCTGGTGCCGCCCTGGCCGATCAGTGCCGCCACGTCAGCGTGCAGGTAGTTCTCCACGATGACGCGCGGTGTCAGGCGGGCCTCGCGCAGTTCGGCGGCGCTGATGGCCGGCGGCAGTCCCCACACGGGCATGTTTGCCTCGGGCTCGGCCTGTGCCGCGCGGAGGATCGCCGCTGCCGTGCTCATGCGGCGTTCTCCACTTTCAGGCGCGCAGCCCTGCGCAGGACGTCGATCAGGTCACGCAGGCGTCTATGGCTGCAGTGAGAGTGCAGACATTTGAAGGCGCCGCACCAACCATTGGCTTCCGCCGGGAACAGCAGCGCGGTGGACGACGCGCCGGGGGCGTCCTCCGTCGTGTGCAGATGGGCCCAGGGGCAGTGCATCGCGTAGCCGCGTCCGTTGTCCAGCGGCTTGCGCAGCAGGCCGGCGTCCCCAAGTACGCCCACGGCCCACCTCATGCGGGCATCGGCCAGCGCTACAACGTCGGCGGGCGCTGGCGGCGGCGCGAGCGGTGCGGGCTGGGCTTCCTGCAGCCAGGTAGTCACCTGCAGCGGATCCCCGAGCAGGTAGAAGGGCTGCGCGCCGTGCAGCGGCAGAAAGCACGGCTGCTCGCCCCGCAGGGTGCACAGGTCGATGCGGACGGCGGTGCCAAACTCGTCCTCGACGTCCTGCACCAGCAACCGCCCAATCCGCAGCCCGTCGTCACGCGATACCGGCTCATCCAGCATGACGATGACGCGCTCCCGAGGCGCTTCTAGCGTGCTACTGGCGGTGGGCCAGCCGAAGCCTTGCCAGCGCGTGGCGTACAGGCGCCAGTCCGGGAGCGCGCTGGCGTCCATGCCGTCAACGTCCAGCGCCAGGAAGCAGCGCGGCAGCGCGTTCACTCCCTTGCGTGTGCCATCGTTGCCGAAGCCAGCGCATAGGTAGCCGGCGCTGGCCTTGTCGCGTGCCCGGCGTGCGAGGACATCGGCTGCGAACTCGCGCAGCGTGTCGGCGGTTCGCTGCTCAGGCCGGTTGTCAAACCGGCTGCGGCCGATGCTGTAGCGGATCACGTCGATTCCCCGATCAGAACCAAGCTCGGCGCAGTGGCGTCGGCGCGGTGCGCTGCGCACATGAGTCACGCTCCGGCCTGCGCCAATGCCTGCCGCAGCGCGCCGACATTCCATGCCGTGGTGTTCGGCCCCAGCTTCACGGGCTGGGGCAGCCGACCGGACCTGACCCAGCGCCATACAGTCGCAGGACCGATGCCATGCAGAGCAGCCACCGTTGGCAGCCGCACATGCGCACTTGCGGGAAGGGAATCGAACTGCGCCAGCTGCGGCGCCGCTGTTGCCGGCCGGGCCGGCGCTTGGTTGAAAGTCTCGGGCATGGTGTCGCCTCAGTGCCTCGCAGGGGATCGGCCCTGCTGCCGGCTGCTGCGCGACGGTGCGCAGCGCGACACGAACTGTCTACATCGAACCTTGGGCCGGTCTACCTTGCGCCCTGCGCCAGTTCGGCCCAAGGTCTCAGCCCAAGGTCACGGCCCAATGCCTCAAGCGTCCTTGATTCGCCCATCAGCCCGAAGGCGCTGCCACGCCTTGTTCAGTACGTCGGTGGAGTACCCGAGTGCTGCCTTGACCGCTTGCTTTGCGGTGGATGGCTTGCCAGACGGTGGCGCAGGCAGGGCCTGCGGCTCGTAGCCAAGTTCAGTGAGCTTCGCCAGGATGGCGGCTTCCTGCGCTTTCTGGCGTTGAACGGGCCTTGGCGGAACCAAGACCTCTTTGCCCTCCGGCCCAACCATGGCGACCTCCATCCGGCGCGTTGAACGCAGCCATTCGCGAAGGTCTTCAATCGCCACCTTGGCACGACGAAGGGCTGCGCCGATCGGTAGGCGGTTCGGACCGAGCGTCAGAGGATCAAGCACCGGCAGGACGCCGCGTTTGACTGCCTCGGCCAGTTCATCGTCCAGAGTCACGCGGGCGCCACCGTAGTGCAAGCGCTCGTCCTCGGCACCTTGATCCGGCCACAGTGCATCGGCGATCAGGTGCGCCAGGTCGCCGTAGTCCAGGTGCGTTGTGCCTATGGGCAGCCGCAGAGCGCTTCCCGGCTGCCTGGGCCGCGCCTTGGCCTCGTCTGCCGCCGATGCGGGAGGAAATCGATAGCCCGCGCCTTCCGCGTCTAGCCATGCATCCACGTCCGCGACGGTGACAACGGCGAGGAAGTCGCGATAGGTGTCGGCGATCGGCTTGGGAAGCATATCGCCCGGGTCGCGAACGACGAGCTTCCCATCGCGGTATGCCCGGTGCATCTTGGAGAGCATCGTTCGGACTTGTGCGCCAGGTCGGGCGTCTACCAGCACCTGTGCAGCTTCCGAGACCGTGAACACGCCTTCGGCCTGTCGTCGCATCACGGCCTCAAGGTATTCGACATACTCGCCCGCCCGCCCAGTCGCGGCCCCGCTGCTGCCACCGAAGTCCGCGCGGGTGAGGATGGCGGTATCCGCTGGCAGCATGCGCAGCAGCGGCGGCACTTCAATTGGTCGGGCAAGCGTCGTGAACTGTGGCCGCGTGTCAGGCGCCTCTTGCCCGAGCAGTTCCAGCGCCTTCACCTCTTGCTCTGGCGAGAGCAGCCAAGTTACATCGGTAGGATGCGTCCCGCCAATGCGCGGGTTGTAAGGCGCGCCATCGATCATCGACACCGCGACCAACTCGCCCTGCGAGAGGTGGTGGCCGATCCGAGCCAGGAAATCCCGCTCAGCCGCTTTCTGCCAAGCATCAACGAGAGCACGCCGCACCGAGCCTTCTTCGCCGTGGTCTTTGACATCACGGCGCATGATCTCGGCCGCAGCTTCGCGCGCAACTCGCGCGACTGACTTGAAGTTCTGCGCCCTCATGCATCCCCCGATGCACCCCGGAAGGACGGTGCCGCGCCAGCTCGCCGGGGGACGAGTCTTCGGGGATCAACCTAGACGCGGCAGACGCAACTATGCCGCCATGCAGCGCGGCAGGCGGAGACACCTGCGAATGCATGCCGGCATCCGGCCGGCGCTGGTTCGCGGATCAGGCACGCTTGCTCGGCAAGTCGATCACCTGAGCCGGGCGCTCAACGCGCGCCAGGAATGCGGCCCAGTCGGCCATCATCAGCTGGCGCTTCTCGAACAGGTCGCCGCGACGGTAGGCGGCCTCTACCTTGTCGCCGATTGCATGCGCCAGCGCCATCTCGGCCGCGTCGCGCGGGTAGCTGGTGCGCTCGGCCGCCCAGTCGCGGAAGGTGCTGCGGAACCCGTGCGGGACCGCTGCCACGCCCATGCGGCGGAGCACGGCAGAAAGCGTCATGTCTGACAGCACGCCACCGCGAGGCGCCTTGAAGACCGGTTCATCAGCCTTGCCGCGCGGCATCGTTGCCAGCAGCGCCAGCGCTTCGTCGGACAGCGGCACGCGATGTTCCTTGCCAGCCTTCATCCGGTCCGCGGGCACGGTCCACACCTTCGCGGCCAGGTTCAACTCGCCCCACGTGGCGCCCCGAACCTCGCCACTGCGAGCAGCCGTCAGGATGGCGAATTCCAGCGCCCGCGCGCCCATGCCCTCGGCTGCGCGCAGCCGGACCATGAACGCACCTACGTCCGAAACCTGCAGCGCCGTATGGTGCTCGCGGTTGTTGACCTTGGACGGCTTGGGCAGCAGCTTGTCCAGATGGCCGCGCCACCGCGCCGGATTCGGCCCCTCGCGCAGTCCGCGTGCGGTCGCCCAGTCCAGCACCAGCTCAATCCGGCCCCGCAGTCGCACCGCGGTTTCGTTCGTCGTCGTCCAAAGCGGTTCAAGCACCGCCAGCACCTGAGGCAGCCTCACGTCCCGCACCAGCACGTCGCCCAGCTTCGGGTATGCGTGCTGGGCCAGTGTGTTCTCCCACTGCTGCGCGTGCTTGGCATTCTTCCACCCGGCCCGGTGCGCCTTGATGTACTTCTCGGCGCATTCCTCGAACGTCAAGGCCTCTGCCACGGCTGCACGTAGGGCGCTCTGAGCGGCTTGCTGGCGCGCGATGGGGTCCACACCTTGCCGGATCAGCTCGCGCGCCTCGCGGGCCTTGTCCCGGGCCTGCGCCAGCGTGACCTCTGGGTATGGCCCCAGCCCCATATCGCGGCGCTTGCCGCCGATGGTGGCCCGCAGCACCCACGCGCGGCTGCCTCCGATCACCTGCAGCGCCAGGCCCTGCACGCCGCCCACGAAGTGAAGGCCGGGCGCGGTTAGCTTCGACACCGTCAGGGCCTGCAGTTCCTTCGCCAGCTTGGGCATCGCATCCTCCGAACCAACCACCCATCAATGTGGGCGAGATTGCAGGATACGCCGCGATATGCGGTGGGTCAACCTTCCGCCTGATTCAGCTAGGCGGTTGATGGGTCAGCGGGCGCCGCCGATACGGCGCGATGCAGCGTGAAAGTTCGATTGCGGGGGACGCCCCTTCCGCCACAAGCCTCCGCCGCCGGGGTGCACGACATAGCGGCTACGGTGGAGCGCGTGAGCCGCTAATCCGTTGCATCGGCGGCGCGTCCCTCCCCCGCCCCCCTCCTCCCGAAGCATCGTCACTCACGGACGCTTGCAGCGGGCAGCTCCACCAGCCGGACGCCGGCCGCGCCGCAGCGTTCCGCCATGCTGGAAAACAGGGAAACGCCATCGCCGACCACCTTGCGGGCGTGCAGCATCAGCACGAAGTCCCGCAGGCACTCGATGGTCAGTTCCTCTTTGCTGGCGCCCATCGCGTCGCCGCCGAAGTCTTCGGCGGACAACTTGTGAGTGCCCGACTCCCTCAGCAGATGGCCGGCCAGGTTGGGCAAGGCGCGGCCACAGTGAAAGCGCTCCTGCCAGGCTTCCGCCAGCGGGCCATGGTCGCTGATCAGGAGGAGCGGGCGCGCCGCCAGGTCCCTCGTCACATCCTGGTAGCTGCGCCACAGCTCATCGAGGTAGGCGTTCCGATCCGGCCAGCGCTCGCGAATGCTGGCATCCAGCGACTGCAAGGGCACCTGGCCGCCGCACCAGGCCTTGCTCCCTCCCCGCAGGTGGATGGCGTCGTAGTTGCCGCTCGTCAGCTCATGCGCCTTCGCGAAGGCCTGGATCCGCTCCTTGACCCAGTGCGAGAGCCGGATCTTGTCGAGGTCCGAGTAGGTGAAGGTTCGCATGCCCACCCCGGGGTAGACCACCACATCGGCCTCGTAGTCGGCTGCCTTGTAGGTACAGATGTCGTTCAGCTGGGCGTTGTTGCCCGGCAGCGAAAAGATGTCGTTGTAGATCCAGGAGGGATAGTCGGCTTCGGTGAGGACCGGCGCCCAACTGCGAGGGTGGACGCTGAGCGCGTGGGCGTGAGCGTGCCAATAGGCCTTGAACTCCCGTAGGCCGAAAGTCGCCACGCCCTCGACGCTGAAGTAGGTATGCAGCGCCTGTTCGGTGTCGTGTGTCCAGTCAGGATCCCGCCAATCGATCACCAGGTGGCGGCGGCTGATCTCCGCGTATCGAATGGCCTGCAGGAGGCACTGGAGTCGGTCGCCGAATCCCTGGACGCCCTTCAGGACGACGAAACGAAGTGGCGATGGCATCTGGGCTCCTTGGCGGCGGTCTGCTGGCGGAAGGAAGACGGCGACGCGTACCGGAGGCTGCAGGCCGATTCCGTCGAAAGGCCTGCGCCTCGGACGACTTCGCGGCGCGCGCACTCGATCGGCGTGCGGGCATTCATCGAGAAGCGCCCGGCATTGTCGTCGCAGGCGGCAGGAACTCATCATGCGCGCCCGCCGGCCTCTCCTGGCGCGCGACCTTTACGCCAGCGCAATCTTCTGGCCGGAACCCAGCGCAGCATGCGCGGTCGCACCTTCGTCGAGAACACTCGCGAGACGAGCGACATGACCAAGAACCGAACGTCGAGATTCCATGGGCTGGCCCCGGCCGCGTTGCTGGCCATGCTCTCACTGGTGGGCACGACCGCGTTCGCGCAGGAACACCGCCACGGCGGCGCCCTTGACCATGGCCGCGGCGTGATGCTGGACCACCGCTACGGCCACGACCACTACTACCCGCCGCGCGGCTACGTGGTGCCGGCGCTGCCCTCGGGGGCGGTAAGCATCGGCTTCGGCGGCGGCAGCTGGTTCTTCCACGGCGGCGTGTGGTTCAGGCCCAGCGGACCGCGCTTCGTGGTGGCGGTGCCACCGGTGGGCATCGTCGTGCCGCTGCTGCCGCCGGCCTACGCGACGGTGTGGATCGGCGGCATGGCCTACTACTACGCCAATGGCGTGTACTACGCGGCGGCACCGGGCGGGTACGCGGTGGTCGCGCCACCGGCCGGCGCCGAGACGGCGCAGCCCACGCCAGCTGCCCCACCGCCCAAGCCGGCGCCGGACCCGATCATCTACCCGCGCCAGGGCCAGAGCGCGCAGCAGACCGAGGCCGACCGGCAGGAGTGCAACCGCTGGGCGACCACGCAGCCCAGCGCAATGGCCGACGCCAGCGTCTTCCAGCGCGCCGTGGCTGCCTGCATGGACGGCCGCGGCTACACGGTGCGCTGACGAGGTGTGCGTTCGCGCCAGGCACGCGACATCGTCAAGGGCACCGCAGGAATCCGGCAGTGACCGTGCACAGGCCGCCCGGGCCGAGCAGCGAAGGGCCGATCTTCTGCAGCCGCGTGCCGTCGCTGGCCCAGCAGCCCAGCGCGTCGCAGCTGCCCACGGTGCCGGGCGGGCGGGCCGGTGGCGCCGGCACCACGGCGCTCGACGCGCTTGGCGCCGGCAGCGGGCGCGCCACAGGCGCTGTCGCAGGTGCGGCCGATATGGGCGCCGCCGCGAGGCCGGCTCGCGGCGGCGCATCGGGCGGGCCGCCGAGGCAAGCCATCGCGGCGCGGCGCTGCTGCTCGATCACCCGCGGCCGCTGCGCGCCGCGTGCGTCGGCCGGCAGCGCCAGCAGGGCCTGCTCGCGCCGCTCCAGCTCGGCCAGCGCCGCGCCGCAGGCCGGTGACCCCGGGCGCGCCGCGGCCGGCCCGGCCGCGAACGCGGCGACGATCGACAGCACCCTGGCCAGGCACGCGCGCATGGCAGTTGGATGCCGCACCGGGCCTGCGCGTTCCTCCGCCGGGCTCAGGTGCAGGCCTCGGTCAGGTCGTGGTTGTGCGCGTTGGTGGTGCTCGAGGTGACGGTCACCGGCTGGCCGGCCTTCAGCTGGGCGAGCTGGGTGGCGCTGAAGGTGACCTGGTGCGCGTGGTCGGCGCTGCCTTGGATGCTGTAGCTCATCGCCACCGTCGAGTTCAGGTCGGCCAGCGGGATCGACAGCGTGTGCCCGTGGTTGCCGGAGATGGCGCTTGCCGAGCAGCTGGTGGCGGCCGGCGTGGTCGCCGGGCTGCCGCCGTCGCCGTAGCCACCACCGCCGCCGCAGCCGGCGGTGCTCAGGAGCCAGCCGCCGCTGACCAGCCGCAGCACGAAGGTCTTCCGATCGACCATGACGGGCTCCGCTCGAAGCTTTCGATGGCCCGTGTACGGCGGCGTGGCGGCCGCGCTTCCGGCCCCTCGGGCCGGCCTGTCACCACATGAAAGCAGCCGCCGTCAGCGCGCGGCGACGAGCCGCTCGTACAGCGCCAGGTACTCGCGCGCCGGCCCGGCCCAGGAGAGTTCGCGGCCCATGCCCGTGGCCTGCAGGCGGCGCCAGGCGGCGGGGTCGCTGCGCGTGGCGACCGCGCGCTGCACGGCGCGCAGGAGCGCGGCCGGCGTCGCGGCGTCGAACACGAAGCCGGTGGCGGTGCCCGCGGCCTGCGACTCGGGCGTGGCGTCGGTGACGGTGTCGGCCAGCCCGCCCACGCGGCGCACGATGGGCAGCGTGCCGTAGCGCAGGCCGTACATCTGCGTCAGGCCGCAGGGCTCGAAGCGCGAGGGCACGAGGATGGCGTCGGCACCCGCCATCAGCCGGTGCGCCCGCGCCTCGTCGTAGCCGATGAAGACGTGCACGCGGCCCGGGTGCGCCTGCTGCGCGATGCGGAACGCGGCCTCCAGCGCCGGATCGCCGGTGCCCTGCACCGCCAGCTGCACGCCGGCCTGCAGCAGCTCGGGCAGCGCGGCCAGCACCAGGTCCAGGCCCTTCTGCGAGGTCAGCCGGCTGACGAGCGTGACGAGCAGCGAGCGCTCGTCGCGGTCGATTGCGAGCTCGGCCTGCAGCGCCTGGCGGCAGGCGAGCTTGCCGGCCAGGCGCTCGGCGTCGTAGCGCTGGGCGATGGCCGGGTCGGTGGCCGGGTTCCACACCGCTTCGTCGATGCCGTTGAGGATGCCGCCGACGGCCGCGCCGCGCCCGCGGATCACGCCTTCCAGGCCGCAGCCGAACTCGTGCGTCGCGATCTCGCGCGCGTAGTTCGGGCTCACGGTGGTGACCTGGTCGGCGAACTGCAACCCGGCCTTCATGAAGCTGAGCTGGCCATGGAATTCCAGGCCGGTGGGCGACATCAGGCGCGAGGCCAGGCCCAGCGTGGCCCAGTCGTGCATCGGGAACAGGCCCTGGTAGGCCAGGTTGTGCACCGTGTAGACGCTGGCCGCGCGCGTGGGCCGGTGCTCGGCGACGTAGGCACAGGCCATGGCCGCATGCCAGTCGTGCGCGTGCACGATGTCGGGCGTCCACTGCGGGTCGGCGTCGTCGGCCGCCAGGTGCGCGGCCATCCAGCCCAGCAGGGCGAAGCGCTGCAGGTTGTCGGGCCACTCCTCGCCGTCGCCGGCCTGGTAGGGACTGCCCTCGCGGCGGTACAGGTAGGGCGCGTCGATCACGTAGACCGGCAGCTTGCTGCCCGGCAGCCGGGCCAGCAGCAGGCGCACGCGCAGTGCACCGAAACAGGCACCCACGTCGATCACCAGCCGCGTGCCCTGCACGCTTTCCAGGATCGGCGGCAGCCCGGGCAGCAGCAGGCGCACGTCGGCACCCTGCTCGGCCAGCGCCACCGGCAGCGCGGCCACCACGTCGGCCAGGCCGCCGGTCTTCACCAGCGGGAAGACCTCCGCGGCCACGTGCAGGACCTTCATCGGCGAGGCTCCTTGCGCCGCCTTCACTGCAGCCGGCGCAGCATGTCGCGCGTGACCAGCGTGATGCCCGATTCGGTGCGGTAGAAGCGCGCCGCATCGGCCTCCGGGTCCTCGCCGATCACGAGGTGGTCGGGGATGACGCAGTCGCGGTCGATCACGACCCGGTTCAGCCGCGCGTGCCGGCCCACCTGCACGCCCGGCAGCAGCACCGCCCAGTTGACGCTGGCGAAGCTGTGCACGCGCACCACCGAGAACAGCACCGAGCGGAACACCGAGCCGCTGACGATGCAGCCGCCGGAGACCAGCGACTCGATCGCCATGCCGCGGCGGTCTTCCTGGTTGTGCACGAACTTGGCCGGCGGAAGCTGCGGCTGGTAGGTCCAGATCGGCCAGTTGGTGTCGTACAGGTTCAGCAAGGGATCGGTCGCGGTGAGGTCGATGTTGGCGTCCCAGTACGCATCGATCGTGCCCACGTCGCGCCAGTACGGCGGCTGGCCGGTCTTGTTGCCCACGCAGCTCAGCTCGAAAGGGTGGGCGCCGGCCACGCCGGCCTTCACCAGCTTGGGGATGATGTCCTTGCCGAAGTCGTGGCTCGAGTCGGGATCGGCCATGTCGCGCTCGAGTTCGCGGTACAGGAAGCGGGCGTTGAAGATGTAGATGCCCATGCTGGCCAGGCTGCGGCCTGGCCGGCCGGGGATGGTGGGCGGCTCGGGCGGCTTCTCGACGAAGTCGGTGATGCGCCGGTCCTCGTCGACCGCCATCACGCCGAAGGCCCTGGCCTCCTCCACCGGCACCTCGATGCAGCCCACCGTGCACTCGCGGCCGAAGCGCCGCGCCATCTCGACGTGGTCGGCCAGCATCACCGCGTAGTTCTGCTTGTAGATGTGGTCGCCGGCCAGCACCACCACGTAGTCGGCGCGGTAGGCGGCCAGGATGTCCTGGTTCTGGTAGACCGCGTCGGCAGTGCCGCGGTACCAGCTTTCCTCGTCCACGCGCTGCTGGGCGGGCAGCAGGTCGACGAACTCGTTCATCTCGCTCTTCAGGAAAGCCCAGCCGCGCTGCAGGTGGCGCAGCAGGCTGTGCGACTTGTATTGCGTGATCACGCCGATGCGCCGGATGCCCGAGTTCATGCAGTTCGACAAGGCGAAGTCGACGATGCGGAACTTGCCGCCGAAGTAGACCGCCGGCTTGGCGCGCGTGTCGGTCAGGTTCTTCAGCCGGCTGCCCCGCCCGCCGGCCAGCACGAGCGCGACGGCACGCCGCGGCAGGTCCAGGCTCTGGGCTACGTCGATGGACTTCATGATCGTTCCTTGTTCCTGCTGACGCAAGAAAATTACAGAGTCTTTGTTCGTTGATGCGTATCGACTGCACCGAAGTACAGTCTCACAATCAATACTTCACTTAATGAATTCACTCCAACACATTGATTTTTATAGAACGCGACTTCGCAGGCGCCAATATTGGCCAGATTGATGCACGATGCACCATCTCGATGTGTAGGCAAACTACATCGCACCAATCGCTCCCACCATTGACGCTCACCCGCCGGTTCATCGACACTGGCACGGTCCCCGCATGCCTGGGCTGCAAGTCTTCAACGCATCGCAGCCCGCCGCCACCATGAACAACCCCAGCACCCAAAGCGCGGCCACGGCCGCGTCCCACGCCTCGCTCGCGGCCACGGCCGCCGAGGTGGAGCGCCACCTGCTCACCACCGTCGCCGCCGAGCCGGCCAGCGCCACGCCCACGGAGATGATGCTGGCGGTCTCGCAGGTGGCGCGCGAGCAGCTCTCGCGCCGCTGGGTGGCCGGCGACAGCGCCGACCGCGCCGAGAAGGCGCGCCGGGTCTACTACCTGTCGATGGAGTTCCTGATCGGCCGCACGCTGTCGAACGCACTGGCGGCGCTGGAGATGCGCGGCGAGATGGGCAGCGCGGCGCGCGAGCACGCCTGCTCGCTCGAGGACCTGGCCTCGCACGAGGCCGATGCCGCGCTGGGCAACGGCGGCCTGGGCCGGCTGGCCGCCTGCTTCCTGGACAGCATGGCGACGCTGGAGCTGCCCTCGTTCGGCTACGGCATCCGCTACGAGTTCGGCATGTTCAAGCAGACGATCCAGGGCGGGCGGCAGGTCGAGTACCCGGATCCGTGGGTGGAAGACGGCACGCCCTGGGAATTCCCGCGCGCCGAGGTGCACTACCCGGTGCGCTTCGGCGGCTGGGTGGAGCCGGCGGCGGATCCGTCGCACGTGCCCACCTGGCGCCACGCCGGCGAGGTGAACGCCAAGGCCTACGACATGGTGATCCCCGGCCACGGCACCGAGCGCGTCAGCACGCTTCGGCTGTGGAAGGCGGTGGCACCCTCGCAGATCGACCTGCACGCCTTCAACACCGGCGACTACGCCCGCGCCGCCGAGTTCAAGAACCAGTACGAGAACATCAGCTGGGTGCTGTACCCCAACGACAGCACGCCCGCCGGCCGTGAGCTGCGGCTGCGCCAGGAGTACTTCTTCACCAGCGCCAGCATCCAGGACATCCTGGCGCGGCACCTCGCCGAGCACGGGCGGCTGACGAACCTGTCGGACAAGGTAGCCATCCATCTGAACGACACGCACCCGGCCATCGGCGTGGCCGAACTGATGCGATTGCTCGTGGACGAGCACCACTTCGGCTGGCTCGCCGCCTGGGCCGTCACGAAGAAGGTCTTCAGCTACACCAACCACACGCTGATGCCCGAGGCGCTCGAAACCTGGCCGGTGGCGCTGATGCAGCACGTGCTGCCGCGCCACCTGGAGATCATCTTCCGCATCAACGCCGAGTTCCTGGCCGAGGCCGCCGCGCACCGGCCGGGCGACAACGAGTTCATGCGCCGGCTGTCGCTGATCGACGAAGGCGGCGAGCGCCGGGTGCGCATGGCGCACCTGTCCATCGTGGGCAGCCACAAGATCAACGGCGTGTCGGCACTTCATTCGGAACTGCTGGTCAAGACGATCTTCGCCGATTTCGCGAGCCTGTGGCCCGAGCGATTCACGAACATGACCAACGGGGTGACGCCGCGCCGCTGGCTTGCACAAGCCAACGCGGGCCTCGCCTCGCTGATCGATTCCACCATCGGCAGCGGCTGGCGGCTTGATCTCGATCAGCTGTCGCGCCTGGCCCCGCACGCCGAGCGGGCCGACTTCCGCAGCGCCTTCCTGGCGGTGAAGCAGGCCAACAAGGCGCGGCTGGCCGAGCACATCCGCCAGGCCACCGGCTGGGTGGTGGACCCCACGAGCCTGTTCGACGTGCAGGTCAAGCGCATCCACGAGTACAAGCGCCAGCTGCTCAACGTGCTGCAGGTGGTGGCGCGCTACCAGGCGATGCTGGCCGACCCGCGCGCGGAATGGGTGCCACGCACGGTGATCTTCGCCGGCAAGGCGGCCTCCAGCTACGCCGCGGCCAAGAACATCATCCGGCTGATCCACGACGTGGGCCAGGTGATCAACAACGACCCGCGCATCGGCGGCCGGCTCAAGCTCGTGTTCGTGCCGAACTACGGCGTCTCGGTGGCCGAGCTGATCATGCCGGGGGCCGATCTGTCGGAGCAGATCTCCACCGCCGGCACCGAGGCATCGGGCACCGGCAACATGAAGCTGGCGCTCAACGGCGCGCTGACCATCGGCACCGACGACGGCGCGAACATCGAGATCCGCCAGCAGGTGGGCGACGACAACATCTTCATCTTCGGCCTGTCCACCGCCGAGGTGCATGCGCAGAAGCACGCCGGCTGGCAGCCGCTGCGGCTGTACGAGTCCAACCCGCGCATCAAGGCGGTGCTGGACGCCATCGCCGGCGGCGCCTTCAGCGAAGACGAGCCCGGCCGCTACCGTGCGCTGGTCGACTCGCTGCTGTGGGGCGGCGACCACTACATGCTGCTGGCCGATTTCGACAGCTACGTCGCCGCGCAGGCACGCGTCGATGCGCTCTACCGCGACCCGCATGCGTGGGCGCGGAAGGCGATTGCGAACGTCGCCGGCATGGGCTTCTTCTCCTCAGACCGTACCATCGCGGAGTACGCACGCGAGGTCTGGGGCCTGAAGGCCAAGGGGAGCTGACGAAGGGGATGCACGGCACTGAGACGCTGGAGGCGATCGCCCGGGGACGGCACGGCGATCCTTTCTCGGTGCTCGGCCCGCACGCCGGCCCCGATGCTGCGACCTGGGTAACAGCCTTTCTGCCGGGCGCCGCGGCGGTGCGCGTGAGCGCCGGCGCACGTGCCTGGGATCTCGAGCGCGTTCACCCCGAAGGCATCTTCAGCGCCCCGGTGCCGGCCGCCGGCGCCTACCAGCTCGTCGTCAACTGGGGCGACGGCTTCGAGCACCGGCTCGAGGACCCGTACCGCTTCGGCACCGTGCTGGGCGAGATGGACGTCTGGCTGCTGGGCGAAGGCTCGCACCTGCGGCCCTTCGAGATCCTGGGCGCGACGCCGCGCACGATGGAAGGCATCGCCGGCACCGCGTTCGCCGTCTGGGCGCCGAACGCCGCCCGCGTCAGCGTGGTGGGCGACTTCAACGGCTGGGACGGCCGCCGCCATCCGATGCGCCTGCGCCGCGAGTGCGGCGTCTGGGAGATCTTCCTGCCCGGCGTGCTGGCCGGCGCGCGCTACAAGTTCGAGCTGCTCGCGCGCGACGGCCGGCTGCTGCCGCAGAAGGCCGACCCCTACGCCCGCCGCGCCGAACTGCGCCCGGCCACCGCGAGCATCGTCGCGCCGCTGCCGCCGATGGCCCTGCCCTCGCCGAAGCGCCAGGCCGCCAACGCGCTGGACGCGCCGGTCAGCATCTACGAGGTGCACCCGGGCTCGTGGCGCCGCAAGCCCGAGGAAGGCGACCGCTGGCTGACATGGGACGAACTGGCCGATTCGCTCGTGCCCTACGCCGCCGACATGGGCTTCACGCACCTGGAGCTGATGCCCGTCAGCGAGCACCCCTTCGACGGCTCCTGGGGCTACCAGACGCTCGGCCTGTTCGCGCCCACCGCGCGCTTCGGCGAACCCGACGGCTTCCGCCGCTTCGTCGAGCGCGCGCACGAGGCGGGCCTGGGCGTGCTGCTGGACTGGGTGCCGGCGCACTTCCCCACCGATCCGCATGGCCTGGCCGAGTTCGACGGCACGCACCTGTACGAATACGCCGACCGACGCGAGGGCTTCCACAACGACTGGAACACGCTGATCTACAACTTCGGCCGGACCGAGGTTCGCAACTTCCTCGTCGGCAGCGCGTTGTACTGGCTGGAGCGCTACGACGTCGACGGCCTGCGCGTCGACGCGGTGGCTTCGATGCTCTACCGCGACTACAGCCGCAAGGCCGGCGAGTGGATCCCGAACGCACACGGCGGGCGCGAGAACCTGGAGGCCATCGCCTTCATCAAGCGCACCAACGAGGTGGTGGGCGGCGAGCGCCCGCAAGCCGTGACGCTGGCCGAGGAGAGCACCGCCTTCCCGGCCGTCAGCCGCCCGACTTTCGCCGGTGGACTCGGCTTCCACTACAAGTGGAACATGGGCTGGATGCACGACACGCTGCAGTACATGCACCGCGACCCCGTCCACCGCCCGTTCCACCACGGCGAGATGAGCTTCGGCCTGGTCTACGCCTTCAACGAGAACTTCGTGCTGCCGCTGTCGCACGACGAGGTCGTGCACGGCAAGGGCAGCCTGCTGGACAAGATGCCCGGCGACCGCTGGCAGCGCTTCGCCAACCTGCGCGCCTACTTCGGCTTCATGTGGGGCCACCCGGGCAAGAAGCTGCTGTTCATGGGCGGCGAGTTCGCCCAGCAGGCCGAGTGGAACCACGACCGCAGCCTGGACTGGCACCTGCTGGCCGACAGCGACCACGCCGGCATGCAGCGCCTGGTGCGCGACCTGAACCGCGTCTACCGCGAGAGCCCGGCGCTGTACGAGCAGGACTTCAGCGGCGCCGGCTTCGAGTGGATCGACCACGCCGACGCGCAACGCAGCCTGCTGTCCTTCGTGCGCAAGAGCCGTGGCGGCGCACTGATGCTGGTCGTCTGCAACTTCGCGCCGGTGGTGCACCACGGCCTGCGCCTGGGCGTGCCGGCCGCGGGCCAGTGGCAGGAGGTGCTGAACACGGACTCCATGCACTACGGCGGCAGCAACGTCGGCACGCCGCTGGCCGGCGCGCACACCGAAGGCGTGGGCAGCCACGGCCGGCCGCAGTCGCTGGTGCTGACGGTGCCGCCGCTGGCCACCGTCTTCTTCGAATGGACCGGCTGACACGCCCCGGCGCCGGCGCTGGGGCCAGTGGCAAAGCCACGGCCGCGCTCGCACCCGGCCGCCCCTGGCCGCTGGGTGCCAGCTTCGACGGCGCCGGCGTCAACTTCGCGGTGTTCTCCGCGAACGCGTCGCTGATCGAGCTGTGCCTGTTCGACGCCAGCGGCCAGCAGGAACTGTCGCGCCTGCCGCTGCACGGCAGCGGCGGCGACGTCTGGCACGGCTACCTCGCCGGCGCGTCGCCCGGGCTGGTCTACGGCCTGCGCGCGCACGGCCCCTGGCGGCCCGACCGCGGCCACCGCTTCAACCCGCACAAGTTGCTGCTGGACCCCTGGGGCCGCGAGATCGTGATGCCGCCCGGCGGCTTCGACCCGCGCGGCCCGCATGCCGCGGCCGACGACGAGCATCCGCAGCAGTTGGACATCCGCGACAACGCGCGCGCGGCGATGAAGTCGCGCGTGGTGCACGACGCGCCGTTCGACTGGCAGGGCGACGCGCCGCCGGCCGTGCCGCTGGCCGACAGCGTGATCTACGAACTGCACGTGCGCGGCTTCACGCGCCGCATGCCCGGCGTGCCCGAAGCCCAGCGCGGCACCTACGCCGGCCTGGCCTCCGACGCCGCCCTCGCGCACCTGAAGCGACTGGGCGTCACCGCTCTCAGCCTGCTGCCGGTGATGCAGAGCCTGAGCGAGCCGCACCTGACGGCGCGCGGCCTCGTCAACTACTGGGGCTACAACACGCTGGGCTTCTTCTGCCCCGAGCCGCGCTACGCCGCCGGCCCGAACCCGCGCGACGAGTTCCGCGCGATGGTGCGGCGGCTGCACGCGGCCGGCATCGAGGTGCTGCTGGACGTGGTCTTCAACCACACGCCCGAGGGCGACGAGCGCGGCGCTTCGATCTGCTGGCGCGGCCTGGACAACGCCGGCTGGTACCGGCTGCCCGACGGCCACCGCCAGCACTACGAGAACTGGAGTGGCTGCGGCAACACGCTGGACATCCGCCAGCCCCGCGTGCTGCAGATGGTGATGGACAGCCTGCGCCACTGGGTGCAGGACTTCCACGTCGACGGCTTCCGCTTCGACCTCGCGCCGGTGCTGGGCCGCGCCAGCCCTGGCTTCGAGCGCGACGGCCCGTTCTTCAAGGCCGTGCTGCAGGACCCGCTGCTGCAGGGCGTGAAGATGATCGCCGAGCCCTGGGACCTCGGCCCCTCGGGCTGGCAGGTGGGCCAGTTCCCGCGCGGCTGGCTGGAGTGGAACGACCGCTTCCGCGACACCGTGCGCTCGTTCTGGCTCGGCGGCGACTGCACGCGCGGCGAGCTGGCGCTGCGCCTGGCCGGCAGCAGCGACCTGTTCCAGGCGCGCCGCCGCTCGCCGCTGGAGAGCGTCAACTACGTCGTCAGCCACGACGGCTTCACGCTCGCCGACCTCGTCAGCTACGACATGCGCCACAACGAGGCCAACGGCGAGAACAACCGCGACGGCCACGGCCACAACCTCAGCTGGAACTGCGGCTGGGAAGGGCCCACCTCGGACCCCGAGGTCACGCACCGCCGCGAGCGCCTGAAGCGCGCCATGCTCGCCACGGTGCTGCTCGCGCAGGGCACGCCGATGCTGGCCGCCGGCGACGAACTCGGCCACAGCCAGCGCGGCAACAACAACCCCTACTGCCAGGACAACGAGATCACCTGGATCGACTGGGCCGCGGCCGACGAATCGCTGATCACCTACACCGCGCACGTGCTCGCGCTGCGCCGCCGCCTGCTGCCGCTGGACGCGCGCTGGTACACCGGCCTGCCCGACGCGCGTGGCGTGCACGACCTGGCCTGGCTGCGCCGCACCGGCGAGCCGATGACGGCCGAGCACTGGAACAACCGCATGACGCGCATCCTGGGCGCGTGGATCGGCGTGCCCGGCCGCGGCGGCCAGGCGCTGCTGCTGCTGTTCAACGGCCGCGACCTGGACGCCAGCTTCAAGCTGCCGCCCGGCCGCTGGGTGGGCGAGCTCGACAGCACGCAGCCCGATGGCCGCAGCGCCTGGCAGCGCGGCGAGCACGATGCCGAGTTCGCCCTGGCCTCGCGCAGCGTCGTGCTGCTGCGCGATGCCGGGCCGGTGCGACGCCCCTGAACCGAACACAGCCAAGAGAGAGACCGCGATGCGATTCCCCCGCGCCAGCGGCGTGCTGCTGCACCCCACCTCCCTGCCCGGCCCCCACGGCTCGGGCGACCTCGGCCCCGAGGCCTACCACTTCGTCGACTGGCTGGTCGCCGGCTCGCAGCGCCTGTGGCAGCTGCTGCCGCTGGCCGGCATCGGCCCGGGCAATTCGCCCTACATGAGCAACTCGGCCTTCGCCGGCAACGTGCTGCTGATCGACCTGGCCGAGCTGCAGCAGCAGGGCTGGCTCGACGCGGCCGACCTGGCCCCGGTGCCCGGCCTGCTCGCCGAGGCGGTGGAATACGCCGTGGTGCACCCCTTCCGCATGGAGCGCCTGGCCAAGGCCGCTGCGCGTTTCGCCGCCGCCGGCACGCCGGCGCAGCGCGACGACTACGCGCTCTTCCAGCGCCAGCACGCCAGCTGGCTGGCCGACTACGCACTCTTCATGGCGCTGTGCGAGCACCTGCACTGGCGCGACTGGTGCGAATGGGAGCCCGGGCTGGCGCACCGCGATGCCGTGGCGCTGGGCGCCGCGCGCCTGAAGCATGCCGCGCGCATCGAGTTCTGGCAGTTCTGCCAGTGGCGCTTCTACCGCCAGTGGGAAAAGCTCAAGGCCTACGCGCACGGCAAGGGCGTGGAGATCATCGGCGACACGCCGATCTTCATCGCCTACCTCAGCGCCGAGGTCTGGGCCAACCAGCACCTGTTCGACCTCGACGAAGCCGGCCGCCCGCGCGTGGTGGCCGGCGTGCCGCCGGACTTCTTCAGCGCCACGGGCCAGCGCTGGGGCAACCCGCTGTACAAGTGGGCCGAGCACGCCAAGGACGGCTACGCCTGGTGGGTGGAGCGCATCCGCCGCACCTTCGAGCTGGTGGACATCGTGCGCATCGACCACTTCCGCGGCTTCGCCGGCTACTGGGAGATTCCGGCCGGCGAGCCCACCGCGGTGAAGGGGCAATGGGTGCCGGGCCCGGGCGAGGCGCTGTTCAAGGCGATTGCGCGCGCGCTCGGGCCGATGCCCATCATCGCCGAGGACCTGGGCGTGATAACGCCCGAAGTGGACGCGCTGCGCAAGAAGTTCGCCTTCCCCGGCATGCGCATCCTGCAGTTCGCCTTCCAGGCCGACGCCTCCGACCGCTTCCTGCCGCACAACCACGAGCCCGACACCGTCGTCTACACCGGCACGCACGACAACGACACCGTGGCCGGCTGGTGGGCCGCGGCCACCGAGCACGAGCGCCACTTCGCGCGCGGCTATCTCGCCACCGACGGCCACGACATGCCCTGGACCCTGATCCGCGCCGCGATGTCCAGCGTGGCCGACACCGCCGTGCACCCGATGCAGGACGTGCTCGCGCTGCCTGCCGACTGCCGCATGAACTTCCCCGGCCAGGAAAGCGGCTGGTGGCGCTGGCGCTTCCAGTGGAGCCAGGTGCAGCCCTGGCACGCCGGCCGCCTGGCCGAGCTGTGCCGGCTCTACGGCCGCCTGCCGCGCGGCGGCTGAGGCCGCAGCGCCGGCCGGGCGGCATAACGCCGAAGCTTCACTGACGTAAGATCGGCCGATGCCGCGCCTGCGCCGCTTCCTCGCCTGCCAGCTGCTGGCCGCGGCGGGCGCCTGCGCGGCGGCCCCGATGGAGATCGTCGTGGCCACCGTGAACAACGGCCACATGATCGAGATGCAGCGCCAGACGGCGCAGTTCGAGCGTGCCAACCCGGACGTGCGCGTGCGCTGGCTCACGATGGAGGAGAACGCGCTGCGCCAGCGCGCCACGACCGAGATGGCGACCGGCGGCGGCGGCCGCTACGACGTGCTGACCATCGGCATGTACGAGACGCAGATCTGGAGCCGCCGCGGCTGGCTGCTGCCGCTGCGCCTGCCGCCGGACTACGACGCCGACGACCTGCTGCCCTCCATCCGCCAGGGCCTGTCGCTCGGCGGCCGCCTGTACGCGCTGCCCTTCTACGGCGAGAGCTCGATGCTGATGTACCGGCGCGACCTGGCCGACAAGGCCGGCGTCGCCTTCGCCGACCGGCCGACCTGGGCCCAGGTGCGCGAGGCCGCCGCGAAGATGCACGACCCGGCCGGCGGCGTGCACGGCATCTGCCTACGCGGCCGCCCCGGCTGGGGCGACAACATGGCGCTGGTCACGACGATGGCCAACGCGCACGGCGGCCAGTGGTTCGACATGGACTGGCGAGCGCAGCTCACCAGCCGACCCTGGAAGGAGGCCGTCTCGCTCTACGCCGAGCTGCTGATGCGCTACGGCCCGCCCGGCGCGGCGGCCAACGGCTTCAACGAGACGCTGGCGCTGTTCCAGGAGGGCCGCTGCGCGATGTGGGTCGACGCGACGATCGCGGCCTCCTTCCTCAGCGACCCCAAGCGCAGCAAGGTGGCCGGCAAGGTCGCCTTCGCGATGGCGCCGCAGGCCGTCACCGCCAAGGGTGCGAACTGGCTCTGGGCCTGGGCGCTGGCCGTGCCTTCGAGCAGCCGCAACCCGGAGGCCGCGCAGCGCTTCGTCGCCTGGGCCACCTCGCGCGCCTACGTGCGCCAGGTCGCGGCCACGCAGGGCTGGGCCGCGGTGCCCACCGGCACCCGGCAGTCGACCTACCGCGAGCCGGCCTTCGTGCGCGCCGCGCCTTTCGCGGCCGCCGAGCTGCGCGCCATCGACAGCGCCAACCCCGACGACCCGACGCTGCCGCGCAGCCCGTACCGCGGCCTGCAGTACGTGGCGATCCCCGAGTTCCAGGCCATCGGCGCCGCCGCCGGCCAGCAGATCGCCGGCATCCTGGGCGGCCGCGTGAGCGTGGTGCAGGCGCTCGCGACGGCGCAGCAGGCGGCCGAGCAGGCGCTGCAGGCCGCCGGGTATCCCGGGCGTTAGGCCTGCGCCGGGCGGGGTAGCATCGCGCGCCCCGCCACGCACCCGGACAGGTCCGCCTTGCCTCTGCAAATCGCGTTCAATCCGCGCCGCAGCCTGCGCGCACGGTTCGCGCTCGTGATGGGCGGCAGCGGGCTGGCCTTCGCGCTGCTGTCGGCGCTGGTGGTCGACGGCTACGAGCGGGCGCAGCTCGTCGACAGCCTGGGCCAGGCGATGCGGCGCGAGGCCGTGCTGCTCAGCCGCAGCCTGAACCTGGCGCTGCGCGAGCGGCTGCAGCCGCTGCGCGACGCGGCCTCCACGCCCATCCTGGCCAGCGGCCTGATGGAGCCGGGCGACACGCGCATGCTGCTGGAGGCGATGCGCACGCAGCACCCGTCGCTGGCCTGGGCCGCCGTCACCGACGCCGCCGGCCGCGTGCGCGTGGCCACCAGCGCGCTGCTGGAAGGCGAGAGCCTGGCCGGCCAGCCGCTGTTCGAGCAGGCGCTGAAAGGCCCGTGGATCGGCGCCCGCCGCCCCGCCGGCCCGCTGGCCGGCCACCTGGGCCTGAGCGGCAGCGACGCGCCCTCGCTGATCGACCTGGGCGCGCCGCTGATCGACCTGCAGGGCCGCACCGTGGGCGCGGTGGTCGCGCGGCTGCGCTGGGACTGGCTGGACACTCTGCACGCGCAGATGGAGGCCGGCGGCCGGCGCCAGGCCGGCAGCTCCACCGTCGTGCTGGACCGCGGCGGCCAGGTGCTGCTGGGGCCGGCCGAGTGGCTGGACAAGCCGCTGCCGCTGCCCGGCTTGCCGCAGCTGGCCGCGGGCACCGAGGCGCGCGTGATGGCCTGGCCCGCCGAGGGCGAGTTCCTCAGCGCCTACGGCCGCGACGAGGACACGCCCGACAGCGCCGGCCTGGCCGTGCTCGTGCGCCAGCCGGTGGCGCTGGCCTTCCAGGCCGCCGACGGGCTGCGCTCGCGCCTGCTCGGCCTGGGCCTGGCGGCCACGCTGGCCTTCATCGCGCTGAGCCTGTGGATGGGCGGGCGCATCGCGCGGCCGGTGCAGGCCCTGTCGGCCGCGGCCCGGCGCGTGGAGACCGGCGAGCCGCCAGAGTTCAGCGCCATCACGCCGCAACGGCGCGACGAGGTGGCCGAGCTCGCGCTCGTGCTGCAGAACCTGCACCTGCAACTGGCGCAGCGCCTGGACGAGCTGCGCCGCGCCAGCGAGCGCTACGAGGCGCTGTTCCGCGACGCGCCGGTGGCCATCTACGTCACCCAGGACAGCCGGCTGCGGCTGGCCAACCGGGCCTGCCTCGAACTCTTCGGGGCCGCTGAGCCCGCGCCGCTGCTGGGCAAGACCAGCTTCGACCTCGTGCACCCGGACGACCATGCCGCGCTGAAGCGCCAGATGGCGCGGCGCGACGAGCAGCGCGCGGGCGATCCGGCGCTGCCGGCGCTGGCCCACCGCATCGTGCGCCTGGACGGCTCGGTGGCGCAGGTGGAGTCCACCGCGATGTCGGTGACGCTGGGCGACCGGCCCGCGGTGCAGGTCGTGCTGGTCGACCGGACCGAGCAGCGCCGCGCGCAGGAGCTGCTGCACCGGCGCGAGGCGCAGCTCGTGCGCACCAGCGGCATCGCGCACGTGGGCGGCTGGTCGATCGACGTCGACGGCGGCAGCGGCAGCTGGACCGACGAGATGGCGCGCATCTACGAGCTGCCGCCGGGCACCGTGCCGAATGCGAAACTGGCGCTGTCCTACTTCCACGGCGAGCACCGCGAGCGGCTGAAGGCGGCCATCGCGCAGCTGATGGCCGACGGCCAGCCCTACGACCTCGAGCTGCCGCTGCGCACGCCCGCCGGCAACGAGAAATGGGTGCGCACGCAAGGCCATCCGGTGCGTGACGGGAGCGGCCGCATCGTCGCGCTGGAGGGCATCACGCAGGACGTGACCGACCGCCGCGCCGCGCAGGACGCGCTGCGCGAGCTCAACACGCAGCTGGAGCAGCGGGTGGCCGAGCGCACGGCCGAGCTGCAGGCCGCCAACGACGAGCTCGACAGCTTCGCCTACGCCGTCTCGCACGACCTGCGCGCGCCGCTGCGCGCGATGAGCGGCTTCTCCGAGGCGTTGCGCGAAGACTACGGCGAGCAGCTCGACGCGCACGCACGCGGCTACCTCGACCAGATCACCGAGGCCAGCCGCCGCATGGGCGAGCTGATCGAGGGCCTGCTGGTGCTGTCGCGCATGCTGCGCGGCCTGGTGCGCAGCGACGACGTCGACCTGAGCGCACTGGCGACCCATGCTGTGGAACAGCTCCGGCGCGCCGAACCGGGCCGCGAAGTGGACGTCGAGATCGAACCCGGCTTGCGCGCCTGCGGCGACCGGCGCATGCTCGACGCCGTGTTCACGAACCTGATCGGCAACGCCTGGAAGTACACCGCGAAGACGGCCGCGCCGCGCATCCGGGTCGGGCGCATCGATCTCGACGGCCGCAGCGGCTTCCACGTCAGCGACAACGGCGCGGGCTTCGACATGGCGCATGCCGGCCGCCTGTTCAAGGCCTTCGCGCGGCTGCACCGGCAGGACGAGTTCCCCGGCATCGGCATCGGCCTGGCCACGGTGCAGCGCATCGTGCACCGCCACGGCGGGCAGGTCGTCGCCCAGGCCGCGCCTGGCCAGGGCGCGAGCTTCCGCTTCACGCTGCCGGGCGTGCGCGCCACCGAACCCGCAACGCAGGAGCATTGATTGGCCGCCGACGAACGCGTGATCCTGCTCGTGGAGGACAACCCGCAGGACGAGATGCTGGCGCTGCGCGCGCTGCGCCGCGCTCACGTGGCCAACCGCGTGGACGTGGTACGCGACGGCCAGCAGGCGCTGGACTACCTGTTCCGGGAAGGCGAGTTCGCCACGCGCGAGGGGCCGGCGGCGCCCACCGTCGTGCTGCTGGACATCGGCCTGCCCAAGCTCACCGGCATCGAGGTTCTGCAGCGGCTGCGCGCCGACGAGCGCACCAAGCTGCTGCCGGTGGTGATCCTCACCTCCTCCGACGAGGATGCCGATCGCATGGCCAGTTACCGCAACGGCGCCAACAGCTTCGTGCGCAAGCCGCTGGCCTTCGCCGAGTTCGCCGAGACCGTCGCACGGCTGGGCGTGTACTGGCTCGCGACCAACGAACCCCTGTCCCGGGCCTGAGAGGCTGAGACCATGCCCGGCGCGGAGCCCACCGACCGCATCCTCGTCATCGAGGATGCCGATGCCGACTTCCAGCTCCTGCGGCGCCACCTGCAGCGCCAGGGCCTGGGTGCGATGTGCCGGCGCGTCGCGAGCCTGGCGGCGCTGGACGAGGCCATTGCCGAAGGCGGCTGGCAGGTGGTGCTGGCCGACCACGCGCTGCCCGGCTTCGACTTCGACGCGCTGCTGGCGCGATTGAGGACCGAGCTGCCGGCGGTGCCGGTGATCCTGGTCTCCGGCACGATCGGCGAGGAGCTGGCGGTCGACCTGCTGCGCAGCGGCGTGGCCGACTTCGTGCTGAAGGACCGCATGGGCCGCCTGGTGCCGGCCATCGAGCGCTGCCGCGACGACGTGCGCCGCCGCGCCGCGGCCGAAGCCGCCTCGCGCGCGCTGGCCGAGAGCGAGGCCTTCAACCGCACCATCGTGCGCTCGCTCGGCGACGGCCTGTTCATCGCCCAGCAGGGCCGCTTCGTCTACGCCAATCCGGCGCTGCCCGCGCTGCTGGGCCTGCCGCCGGAGCGGCTGGCGGGGCTGCGCTTCGAGGAGGTGGTGGCGCCGGGTTCGCTGGACCTGTGGAACGAACGTTTCGAGCAGCGCACGCAGCCCGAGCGCGCCGAGCCCGAAGGCCACTACGACGTGGCCTTCATGCACGCCGAGGGCCACCTCATCTGGATGGAGCTGCGCGCGGCGCGCTTCCAGTTCAAGGGCGAGCCGGCCGTGCTGGGCCTGCTGCGCGACCTCACCGAGCGCCGCCGCATCGTCGCCGAGCTGCAGCAGCACCGCCACCACCTGGAGGCGCTGGTCGAGGAGCGCACGCAGAAGGCCGAGGCCGCCAACCGCGCCAAGAGCAGCTTCCTGGCCAACATGAGCCACGAGATCCGCACGCCGCTCAACGCGATCACCGGCATGGTCCATCTGCTGCTGCGCGACGCGGCCGACGCGCAGGCACGCTCCCGCCTGCAGACCGTCGACGAGGCGGCACGCCACCTGCTGAGCCTGGTGGACGACGTGCTGGACCTGTCGAAGATCGAGTCCGGCAAGCTCACGCTGGAGGACATCGACTTCGAGCTCGACGCGCTGCTGTCGCGCGCCGTGGAGCTGGTGGCCGACCGCGCGCGCGACAAGGGCCTGGCGCTGCGCGTGGACAACCGGGCGCGCGGCGCGCGCCTGCGCGGCGACCCGACGCGGTTGTCGCAGATGCTGCTGAACCTGCTGGGCAACGCGGTGAAGTTCACCGAGCGCGGCGGCATCGAGCTGCAGGTGCAGATCGACCAGGCCGACGGCCCTTGGCCGACGCTGCGCCTGCAGGTGGCCGACACCGGCATCGGCGTCGCGGCCGAGCGGCTGCCGCAGCTCTTCAGCGCCTTCGAGCAGGGCGACAGCTCCACCACGCGGCGCTACGGCGGCTCGGGGCTCGGGTTGGCCATCACGCGCCACCTGGCCGAGCTGATGCACGGGCGCGTCGGTGTGCTGCCGCAGGAAGGCGGCGGCAGCGTGTTCTGGTTCGAGGTGCGGCTCGCGCCGGCGCAGGACCCTCAGTCCGGCGCCGCCTCGCGCCGGCCCGCCGACGCACGCCAGGCCGAGGCACGCCTGCGCCAGGAGCACGCCGGCGCCCGCGTGCTGCTGGTGGAGGACAACTCCGTCAACCAGCTCGTCGCCGGCGAGCTGCTGCGCGGCGTGGGGCTGCAGGTGGACCTGGCCGACGACGGGCTGCAGGCCATCGAGCGCGCCGCGCGCACCAGCTACGCGCTGATCCTGATGGACGTGCAGATGCCGCACCTCGACGGCCTGCAGGCCAGCCGCGCGATCCGCCGCCTGGCCGGCGGCACGCAGGTGCCGATCGTCGCGATGACGGCCAACGCCTTCAACGAGGACCGCGACGCCTGCCTGGCCGCCGGCATGAACGACCACCTCAGCAAGCCGGTGATGCCGCAGCGCCTGTACGAGACGTTGCTGCGCTGGCTCGGCGAGCCCGGCTTGCGGCCGCAGGCCCCGGCTGCGCCGCGACCCGAGGCTGGGCTGGACGCGGGCGCGCTGCTGGCCGCGCTGGCCGGCGTGCCGGGCCTGCTGGCGGCCGAGGGGCTGGCGCAATTCGCCGGCCGCGCAGGCACCTACCGCAGTGGGCTGGCCGAGTGGGTGCGCCTGTACGGCCGCGGGCTGTCCGAGAACCCGGAGACGCTGCGCCGCGAGCTGCATTCGCTGCAGGGCGCGTCGTCCGCCATCGGCGCCGGCGGGCTGGCGAGCACGGCGCGCGCGCTCGAGGTGGCGCTCGCGGCCGAAGGCGGCGCCGGCTCGGCCGATGCGCAGCAGCGCCTTGCTGCGCTGCAGGCCGAGCTGCGCCGCATTGCCCAGGCGCTGGGCAGCGCGCTGGGCGAGGCCCAGGCCGCGCCCTAGAACGCCAAGGTCAGCGCCTGGATCAGCGCCGCGCCGGCGGCAGATCGGTGCAGCTGCCGTGCGCCACTTCGGCGGCCATGCCGATGCTTTCGCCCAGCGTCGGGTGCGGGTGGATGGTCTTGCCGATGTCGACCTCGTCGGCACCCATCTCGATGGCCAGCGCCACCTCGCCGATCATGTCGCCGGCATGCGTGCCGACGATGCCGCCGCCCAGGATGCGGTGGTCCTCGGCGCTGAACAGCAGCTTCGTGAAGCCTTCGTCGCGGCCGTTGGCGATGGCGCGGCCCGAGGCCGTCCACGGGAACAGGCCCTTCTTCACCGCGATGCCCTTGGCCTTGGCCTCGTCCTCGGTCAGGCCGACCCAGGCCACTTCGGGATCGGTGTAGGCCACGCTCGGGATCACGCGCGCGTCGAACTGCGCCTTCGTGTCGCCGGCCGCCACCTCGGCCGCCACATGCGCCTCGTGCACCGCCTTGTGCGCCAGCATCGGCTGGCCGACGATGTCGCCGATGGCGAAGATGTGCGGCACGTTGGTGCGCATCTGCGCGTCCACCGGGATGAAACCGCGGTCGCCGACCACGACGCCCGCCTTCTCGGCGCCGATCTTCTTCCCGTTCGGCGTGCGGCCCACGGCCTGCAGCACCAGGTCGTAGACGCCCTCGCTCTTGCTGCCGTCCAGGCCCTCGAACATCACGCGGATGCCGTCCTTCGTGGCCTCGGCGCCGGTGGTCTTGGTCTTCAGCATCAGCTTGTCGAAGCGCGGCGCGTTCATCTTCTGCCAGACCTTCACCAGGTCGCGGTCGGCGCCCTGCATCAGGCCGTCGAGCATCTCGACGACGTCGAGCTTCGCGCCCAGCGTCGAATAGACCGTGCCCATCTCCAGGCCGATGATGCCGCCGCCGATCACCAGCATGCGCTTGGGCTGCTGGCGCAGCTCCAGCGCGCCGGTGCTGGTGACGATGCGCGGGTCGTCCTTCGGCAGGAAGGGCAGCTTCACCGCCTCGGAACCCGCGGCGATGATGGCCTTGGCGAAGCGGATGGTCTGCGACTTGCCGTCGGCCATCGTCACCTTCAGGTGGTTCGGGTCGACGAACTCGCCGTTGCCCTGCACCACCGTCACCTTGCGCATCTTGGCCATCACCGCCAGGCCGCCGGTGAGCTTGCCGACGACCTTGTTCTTGTGCGCCAGCAGCTTGCCGAGGTCCACCTTCGGCGCCGCGAACTCGACGCCGAGCGCGGCGAAGTGCTTCACCTCGTCCATCACCGCGGCCACGTGCAGCAGCGCCTTGCTGGGGATGCAGCCCACGTTTAGGCACACGCCGCCGAGCGTGGGGAAGCGCTCGACGAGAACCGTCTTCATGCCGAGGTCGGCGGCGCGGAAGGCAGCCGAATAGCCGCCGGGGCCGGCGCCCAGCACCAGCATCTCGCATTCGAGATCGGCGCCGCCGGCGTAGCTCGCGGCTTGCGGCGCCGGCGCGGCGGGTGCCGGAGCCGGGGCTGCGGCGGCCGGCGGCGATGCAGGCGCCGGGGCGGCGGCGGCACCACTCGCTTCGAGTGTCAGCACCACGCTGCCTTCGCTGACCTTGTCGCCGACCTTGACCTTCAGCTCCTTCACCACGCCGGCCGTCGACGAGGGGATCTCCATCGAGGCCTTGTCGCTCTCGACGGTGATCAGGCTCTGCTCGGCCTTGATGGTGTCGCCCGGCTTGACCAGCACCTCGATGACGGCCACCTCCTTGAAGTCGCCGATGTCCGGAACCTTGATGTCGATGGTGGCCATGTCAGCACCGCCTGGCCGTTCCGAAGGTGCTGAACGCCCCCATGGGGGGCAGCGAACGAAGTGAGCTTGGGGGCTTCATGATTCAGTCTTGTCTCTTGATCTTGAGTTTGAAGGTATGGGTGCGCACGGGGCCCGCGGAACTGGTGTCGAACTCGCAGCCCGCCGCAACGCCCGCTTCGGCGACCTCGCGTGCGCTCTTGGACTTGTCCCACACGGCGTGCATCGCGCCCAGCGCGAAGCGTCGTCCGGAGCCGATGGCCCAGAAGCGCTCGAACTCGAACACCTCGCGGTAGCTCTCGACGCCGAAGATGCCGTGCACGTTGGCGACCAGGATCGAGAACTGGCTGCTCTCGTACGGGTCGCTGTCGTGCTCCTTCGTGTTGAGGAAGAAGCGGTCCTTCAGCTTCGGATGCAGCTTGACGAAGGTGTCGAACAGCGCGTCGCGGCCGTCCAGGCGCAGGTCTTCCGGCGGCAGCGAGGCCAGCGCCTGGCGCAGCACCGGGATGTGCGCGGTGCTGCCCACGGCGCCGACGATGCTGCTGCCGACGGCGAACATCTTGTCGTTGGCCTCGTAACCCGCCGGCAGCCGCGTCTCGCCGAAGGTGATCAGGCTGTCGGACGCGATCGCCAGCGTGGCGCCCTTGCGGGCGACGACGACGGTGCTCATGCGCCGGCTACAGCAGCACGCGGCGGAAGTCGGCCAGCACCGCGCCCAGGTAGGCGTTGAAGCGGGCCGCGGCGGCGCCGTCGATGACCCGATGGTCGTAGCTCAGCGAGAGAGGCAGCGTCAGGCGCGGCACGAAGGCCTTGCCATCCCATACCGGCTTCATCGCGCTCTTGCTCAGGCCAAGGATGGCTACTTCCGGCGCGTTGATGATCGGCGTGAAGTGCGTGCCGCCGATGCCACCCAGGCTGCTGATGCTCATGCAACCGCCGGTCATGTCGGCCGGGCCCAGCTTGCCGTCGCGCGCCTTCTTGGCGAGTTCGCCCATCTCCTGGCTGATCTGCAGGATGCCCTTCTGGTCGGCGTCGCGCAGCACCGGCACCACCAGGCCGTTGGGCGTGTCGGCCGCGAAGCCGATGTGGAAGTACTTCTTGTAGACCAGCGCGTCGCCGTCCAGGCTGGCGTTGAACTCCGGGAACTTCTTCAGCGCCGAGACCACGGCCTTGATCACGAAGGCCAGCATCGTGACCTTCACGCCGCTCTTCTCGTTGTCCTTGTTGGTCTGGACGCGGAAGGCTTCCAGATCGGTGATGTCGGCCTCGTCGTTGTTGGTGACGTGCGGGATCAGCACCCAGTTTCGGTGCAGGTTGGCGCCGCTGATCTTCTTGATGCGCGACAGGTCCTTGCGCTCGATGGCGCCGAACTTCGCGAAGTCCACGTTCGGCCAGGGCAGCAGGCCAGGAATGCCGCCGCCGGCGGCCGCCGCGGCAGCCGGTGCCTTGGACTTCTGCGCCGTGGTCTGCACCTCGCCGGCCATCACGCCCTTGACGAAGCCCTGCACGTCGGCCTGCGTGATGCGGCCCTTCGGGCCCGTGCCCTTCACTTCGGCCAGCGGCACGCCGAGTTCACGCGCGAGGCGGCGGATCGTCGGCGAGGCATGCGGCAGCGCGCTCGTCGGCGCACCGCCTGGCTGGTGCGCCGGCACGGCCGCGGCGGCGGGCGCCGGTGCAGCCGCGGCAGCCGCCGCAGGCGCCGCGGCGGCGGGGGCCGCGGCCGGTGCGGGCGCGGGCCCGGCGGCGCCCTGCAGCATCGCAATGGCGCTGCCCTTGCTGACCTTGTCGCCCACCTTCACGAGCAACTGCGAGATCACGCCGGCGTGCGACGACGGAATCTCCATCGAGGCCTTGTCGCTCTCGACCGTGATCAGGCTCTGCTCGACCTTGACCGCATCGCCCGGCTTCACGAAGACCTCGATCACCGCGACCTCGGCGAAGTCGCCGATATCCGGCACGACGATCTGCACAGGACCGGAGGCTGCAGCCGTCGCCAGCGCAGCAGCGGCAGGCGCAGGCGCTGCAGCAGCGGCCGCGGGCGCCGGGGCGGTCGCGGCGGGAGCAGGCGCGCCCGCCGCTTCCAGCATCAGCACCAGCGTGCCCTGGCTGACCTTGTCGCCCAGCTTGAGCTTCATCTCCTTGACGACGCCGGCATGCGTCGACGGGATCTCCATCGACGCCTTGTCCGACTCCACCGTCAGCAGGCTCTGGTCCACCGCGACGGTGTCGCCGGGCTTGACCATCACCTCGATCACTTCCACGTCCTTGAAGTCGCCGATGTCCGGCACCTTCACCTCGACCAACGCCATGGCCTGTCTCCGTCTTTCGGTTGCTATGCGTACAGCGGGTTGAGCTTGTCGGCATCGATGCCGTAGGCCTTGATGGCCTCCGCCACCTTGGCCGCCGGCACGCTGCCCTCGTCGGCCAGCGCCTTCAGCGCCGCCACCACGATGTAGTGGCGGTTGACCTCGAAGTGCTCGCGCAGCCGGCTGCGGAAATCGCTGCGGCCGAAGCCGTCGGTGCCCAGCACCTTGTAGGCGCGGCCCTTCGGGATGAAGGCACGGATCTGCTCGGCATAGTTCTTCATGTAGTCGGTCGAGGCGATCACCGGGCCGGCGTGGGCGCCCAGCTGCTGCGCCACGAAGGGCACACGAGGTGTCTCGGTGGGATGCAGCATGTTCCAGCGATCGCAGTCCTGGCCGTCGCGCGCCAGCTCGTTGAAGCTCGGGCAGCTCCAGACGTTGGCAGCCACGCCCCAGTCCTTCTCCAGCAGAACCTTGGCGGCCTGGCTCTCGCGCAGGATGGTGCCGCTGCCCAGCAGGTTCACGCGCGGCGTCTTCTTGGCACCTTCCTCGAGCAGGTACATGCCCTTGATGATCTGCTCCTCGGTGCCCGCCTTCAGGCCCGGCATCGGGTAGTTCTCGTTCAGCAGCGTGAGGTAGTAGAAGACGTTGTCCTGCTTCTCCACCATGCGCTTCAGGCCGTGGTGGATGATCACGCCCACCTCGTGCGCGAAGGTGGGGTCGTAGGTCACGCAGTTCGGAATGGTGCCGGCCAGGATGTGGCTGTGGCCGTCCTCGTGCTGCAGGCCCTCGCCGTTCAGCGTCGTGCGGCCGGAGGTGCCGCCGAGCAGGAAGCCACGCGCCTGCATGTCGCCGGCGGCCCAGGCCAGGTCGCCGATGCGCTGGAAGCCGAACATCGAGTAGTAGATGTAGAACGGCACCAGGATGCGGTTGTTCGTCGAGTACGACGTGGCCGCCGCGATCCAGCTCGCCATGCCGCCGGCCTCGTTGATGCCTTCCTGCAGGATCTGGCCGCCCTTGTCTTCCTTGTAGTACATGACCTGGTCCTTGTCGACCGGCGTGTACTGCTGCCCTGCGGGGTTGTAGATGCCGATCTGGCGGAACAGGCCTTCCATGCCGAAGGTGCGCGCCTCGTCCACGAGGATGGGCACCACGCGCGGGCCGAGGGCCTGGTCGCGCAGCAGCTGGGTCAGGAAGCGCACGTAGGCCTGCGTCGTGCTGATCTCGCGGCCTTCGGCGGTGGGCTCCAGCACGCTCTTGAAGGTCTCGAGCGAGGGCACGGTGAAGCTCTCGTCGGCACGCGCCCGGCGCTTGGGCAGGTAGCCGCCCAGGGCCTTGCGGCGATCGTGCAGGTACTTCATGTCCGGCGTGTCGTCGGCCGGCTTGTAGAAGGGGATGTCGCCGAGCTGGTCGTCGGGGATCGGGATGTTGAAGCGGTCGCGGAAGGCGCGCACGTCCTCGTCCACCAGCTTCTTGGTCTGGTGCGCGGTGTTCTTGCCCTCACCGCTCTTGCCCATGCCGAAGCCCTTGACGGTCTTCACGAGAAGCACCGTCGGCTGGCCCTTGTGCGTGTTGGCGCGGTGGAAGGCGGCGTAGACCTTCTGCGGATCGTGGCCGCCGCGCTGCAGGCGCCAGATGTCCTCGTCGCTCATCTTGGCGACCATCTCCAGCAGCTTGGGATGGCGGCCGAAGAAGTTCTTGCGCACGAAGGCGCCGTCGTTGGCCTTCATGGCCTGGTAGTCGCCGTCGACGACATCCATCATCACCTTGCGCAGGATGCCTTCCTTGTCGCGCGCCAGGAGCGGATCCCAGTAGCTGCCCCACAGCAGCTTAATGACGTTCCAGCCCGAGCCGCGGAACTCGCTCTCCAGCTCCTGGATGATCTTGCCGTTGCCGCGCACCGGGCCGTCCAGGCGCTGCAGGTTGCAGTTGATGACGAAGACGAGGTTGTCGAGCTTCTCGCGCGCCGCCAGGCCGATGGCGCCCAGGCTCTCGGGCTCGTCCATCTCGCCGTCGCCGCAGAAGACCCAGACCTTGCGGTTCTCGGTGTTGGCGATGCCGCGCGCGTGCAGGTATTTCAGGAAGCGCGCCTGGTAGATCGCCATCAGCGGGCCCAGGCCCATGCTGACGGTGGGGAACTGCCAGAAGTCGGGCATCAGCTTCGGGTGCGGGTAGCTGGAGATGCCCTTGCCGTCGACCTCCTGGCGGAAGTTCAGCAGCTGCTCTTCGGTCAGCCGGCCCTCCATGAAGGCGCGGGCGTAGACGCCGGGCGCGCTGTGGCCCTGGATGTACAGCAGGTCGCCGCCGTGGCCTTCGCTCTCGGCGTGCCAGAAGTGGTTGAAGCCGGTGCCGAACATCGTGGCCACCGATGCGAACGAGGAGATGTGGCCGCCGAGGTCGCCGCCGTCGGCCGGGTGAAGGCGGTTGGCCTTGACCACCATCGCCATCGCGTTCCAGCGCATGTAGGCGCGCAGGCGCTCCTCGATCTCCACGTTGCCCGGCGTGCGCTCTTCCTGGTCGGCCGGGATGGTGTTGACGTAGGCGGTGTTGGCCGAGAACGGCACGTCGATGCCGGCCTGGCGCGCGTGGTCGATCAGCTGTTCGAGCAGGAAGTGGGCGCGGTCCAGCCCCTCCTGGCCGATGACGCCGGACAGGGCGTCCAGCCATTCGCGGGTTTCCTGGGCGTCGGTGTCGTTGGCGGCTGCGCCGAGGAAGGACTCCGGCATTGCGGACATGCTTGTCTCCTTGAGTGTTCGGTGCGCTCTGTGTCGCGGCGGCGCGAGTGTGTCACAGGTTCTAAAAATTTCAAATAGTGCTTTTCAATTTCATTATGTGAAACCATCGAGGATCTTGGGGACCTCCATCGATAATCCCCGCCCATGCCCCTGACCCAGGATCCGCCGGACACCGGCCCGCACACGCAGCCACCCCTGCCCGCCTCGCTGCCGGCCGCCCGGCGCCTGTTCGGGCGCTGGTGGCGCCGCCAGTCGCCGGCCCGCCAGGACCGCTTCGCCACGCTGGGCCCGCTGCTGTCGGTGCTGCTGTTCCTGGCCGCGATCATTTCGGCGTTCTGGTATCTCCGCAACGAGGAAATCGAGCGCGAGACGGAGTCCGTCAAGCGCGACACCGAGCTGACGCAGCAGCAAATCGGCCTGCGCCTGATCCAGAACCAGGAAGCCGCGATACGCATGGCGCGCGAGCTGGTCACGCGCGTCACCGACCCCGACGAGTTCACCGGCCAGGCGCTGGCTTTCGCGCGCGAGCGGCCCGAGATCACGCACCTGACCTGGATCGACGCCCAGCGCCGCGTGCGCGCCAGCCACCTGGCGATGCTCTATGGCGTCACCGCGCAGGGCGCGCCGCCCGAGCCGGTGCTGCCCCAAGCGAGCCAGGCGAACGAACCCGAGAACACCTTCAAGGCCGCGCGCGACAGCCGCTCGCCCACCTACTCGCGCGGCTTCACCGACAGCACCGGCCAGGCCGTCTTCCAGCTCCAGGTGCCGCTGGTGGAGCGCAACGCCTTTGCCGGCGTGCTGATCGTCGAGTACTCGGTGGAGTCGCTGATGCGCCACTACGTGCCGCCGGAGGCGGCGCGGCGGCATCGCCTGTCGGTCATCAACGAGCGCCAGGCGGTGCTCGCCTCCACCTTCACGCCGATGCCCGGCCAGGGCAGCCGGCGCGCGCCCATCGTCAGCGACGCGCCGCTGACGCCTTCGCTCAACGGCCTGGTGCTGCGCGGCCAGGGCTGGCGCACCAGCATCGGCCTGGTCAACAACACGCTGTTCTGGATGGTGGTGGCGCTGTCGGTGCTGACGCTGTGGATGCTGCTGGGCACCTGGCGCCACATGCGCCGGCGCAGCCAGATGCAGGGCGCGCTGATCCAGGAGACCAACTTCCGCCGCGCGATGGAAAACAGCATGCCCACCGGCATGCGCGCGATGGACCTCGAGGGCCGCATCACCTACGTCAACGCCGCCTTCTGCCAGATGACGGGCTTCGCAAGCGCTGAACTCGTCGGCCGACTGCCGCCCTACCCCTACTGGCCGCCGGAGCGCGTCGACGAGAACACGCGGCTGCTGCAGCAGGAACTGCAGGGCCGCAGCCCGAGCGGCGGCATCGAGGTCAAGGTGATGCGCAAGGAAGGCTCGGTCTTCGATGCGCGCATGTACGTCAGCCCGCTGATCGACCCCAAGGGCCAGCAGACCGGCTGGATGACCTCGATCACCAACATCACCGAGGCCAAGCGCATCCGCGACCAGTTGAGCGCCAGCCACGAGCGATTCACCACGGTGCTGGAAGGCCTGGAGGCCTCGGTCTCGGTGCTCTCGGTGCAACAGGGCGAGCTGCTGTTCGTGAACCGCAGCTACCGCCTGTGGTTCGGCGCCGATGCGCGCGGCCACCAGCTGATGGCCGGCGGCGTGGTCGGCAACCCGCCCTTCCACGCCGACGGCGACGACGAGATCGACGGCCTCGGCGGCCTGCCCTCGCAGGAGCTGACCGAGGCCGGCGCGCACCCGCGCGAGGTCTATGTCGAGGCGCTGCAGAAGTGGTTCGACGTGCGCGCGCGCTACCTGCAGTGGACCGACGGCCGCCTGGCGCAGATGCTGATCGCCACCGACATCACCGCCCGCCTGCGCGCCGAGGAACAGGCCGCGACGCAGGCGGAGAAGGCGCAGGTCACCAGCCGCCTGGTGACGATGGGCGAGATGGCCAGCTCCGTGGCGCACGAGCTGAACCAGCCGCTGACCGCGATCACGAACTACTGCAACGGCATGGTCTCGCGCGTGAAGGCCGAGTCGATCAAGACCGACGACCTGATCGCCGCGCTGCAGAAGACCGCGCGCCAGGCCGAGCGCGCCGGGCAGATCATCCACCGCATCCGCGCCTTCGTGAAACGCAGCGAGCCGCAGCGCCAGGCGGCGCAGGCGCGGCAGATCGTGGAAGACGCGGTGGAGCTGGCCGGCATCGAGCTGCGGCGGCGCAACGTGGCGATCCACACCTACGTCGCGCAGCGCCTGCCCGACATCCTGGTCGACCCGATCCTCATCGAGCAGGTGCTGCTGAACCTGCTGAAGAACGCGGCCGAGGCGATCGACAGCGCGCAGCTGCCGCCCCAGCGCCGCCACATCGAGCTGCGCGTGGTGCCGCGCCACACGCCCGAGGAAGGCGGCGTCATCGAGTTCAGCGTCACCGACATGGGGCCCGGCATCAAGGACGAAGTCATCGGCCGCCTCTACGAAGCCTTCTTCTCGACGAAAGCGGAAGGATTGGGCATCGGCCTGTCGCTTTGCCGCTCGATCATCGAGTCGCACCGCGGCCGGATGAAGGCGCAGAACCTCTACAATGGCAGCCAGGTTGTCGGGTGCCGTTTTGCCTTCACGGTACCCGTGGAAACCCTGCATCGCGCCGACGCGCTGGCCGCTCCGCTGGAGCCCGCCGAAACGCCCGACGGCGCACCCTCCCAACCCCAGCCCACCCGCGTTCCCGAATGAGCCTGATCCCGAAGAAAGGCACCGTCTACGTGGTCGATGACGACGAGGCGGTGCGCGACTCGCTGCAATGGTTGCTGGAAGGCAAGGACTACCGCGTCAAGTGTTTTGACTCGTCCGAATCCTTCCTCTCCCGCTTCGACCCGCGCGAGGTGGCCTGCCTGATCGCCGACATCCGCATGGACGGCATGAGCGGCCTGGAGCTGCAGGACCGCCTGATCGAGCGCAAGAGTCCGCTGCCCATCGTCTTCATCACCGGCCACGGCGACGTGCCGATGGCGGTGACGACGATGAAGAAGGGCGCGATGGACTTCATCGAGAAGCCGTTCAAGGAAGAGGAACTGCTGGGCCTGGTCGAGCGCATGCTCGAGCAGGCACGCGCCGCCTTCAGCCAGCACCAGGAGCAGGCCAGCCGCGACGCCCTGCTGAGCCGCCTCACCACGCGCGAGGCGCAGGTGCTGGAGCGCATCGTCGCGGGCCGGCTGAACAAGCAGATCGCCGATGACCTGGGCATCAGCATCAAGACGGTGGAGGCGCACCGCGCCAACATCATGGAAAAGCTGAACGCCAACACGGTGGCCGATCTCCTGAAGATCGCGCTGGGAGCCCAGCAACGCGCCTGAGGGTTGTCTGATGACTGCGCAACTCATTGACGGCGTTGCGCTGTCGAAGACCATCCGGGCCGAGGTCGCCGCGCGCGCCGCGGCGATGACGGCCGCCGGCACCAAGCCCGGCCTGGCCGTGATCCTCGTCGGCGACGACCCGGCCAGCGCCGTGTACGTGCGCAACAAGGTCAAGGCCTGCGAGGAGTGCGGCTTCCACTCCGTGCTGGAGCGCTACGAGGCCTCGCTGCCCGAAGCAGACCTGCTCGCTCGCATCGCCGCGCTGAACGCCGACCCGGCGATCCACGGCATCCTGGTGCAGATGCCGGTGCCCAAGCACATCGATGCGCACAAGGTCATCGAAACAATAGCCACAGCCAAGGACGTCGACGGCTTCTCGGTGCACAGCGCCGGCTCGCTGATGGCCGGCCTGCCCGGCCTGCGCCCGGCCACGCCGTACGGCTGCATGAAGCTGATCGAGAGCACCGGCCTGAACCTGCGCGGCAAGCGCGCGGTGGTGATCGGCCGCAGCAACACCGTCGGCAAGCCGATGGCGATGCTGCTGCTGCAGGCGAACGCGACCGTCACTGTCTGCCACAGCGCGACGCCCGACATCGCCTCGCACACGCGCGAGGCCGACGTGGTGGTGGTGGCTGTCGGCCGCCGCAACACGCTCACCGCCGACATGGTCAAGCCGGGTGCGGTGATCATCGACGTCGGCATGAACCGCAACGACGAAGGCAAGCTCTGCGGCGACGTCGACTTCGCCGGCGTGCGCGAGGCGCTGGGCGGCACCGGCCACATCACGCCGGTGCCCGGCGGCGTGGGGCCGATGACGATCACGATGCTGCTGGTCAACACGCTGCAGGCCGCCGAAGCGGCCGGCCGGGCATGAACCCGCTGCTCGCGGGCGCCGACCCGACGCCGTTCGCGGAGATCCGCCCGGAGCACGTGGCGCCGGCGATCGATGCGCTGCTGGCCGAGGCCGACGCCGCACTGGAGCGCGCCGTGAGCGCCGAGGTGCCGGCCGACTACGAGGCGCTGTCGCAGGTGCTGGACGTGCCGGTCGAGCGCCTGCACCGCGCCTGGGCGCACGTGAACCACCTGCAGTCGGTGATGGACACGCCCGAGCTGCGGGCTGCCCATGGCGACGCGCTGCCGAAGATCATCGACTTCGGCACCCGCCTGGGCGCCGACGAGCGCCTCTACGCCAAGTACAAGGCCGTGGCCGCGAGCCCGGCGGCCGCCAGGCTCACGCCGGCGCAGCGCAAGGTGCTGGCCGACGCGCTGCGCGACTTCGTGCTCGGCGGCGCCGAGCTGCAGGGCGCGGCGCGCGAGCGCTACGCGGCGATCCAGGACCGCGCCGGCTTGCTGTCCAAGCAGTTCGGCGACCATGTGCTCGACGCCACCGACGCCTTCACGCTCGACGTGCCCGCTGAGCGCCTGGCCGGCGTGCCGGCCGACGTGGTGGCCGCCGCGCGCGAGGCGGCGCAGGAAGCGGGTGTCGAAGGCTGCCGGCTCACGCTGCGTTCGCCCTGCCTGCTGCCGGTGCTGCAGTTCGCCGACGACCGCGCCTTGCGCGAGCAGCTGTTCCGCGCCCACCAGCAGCGGGCCAGCGAACTCGGGCCCGCGGAGCTGGACAACACGCCGCTGATGGCCGAGCTGCTGGCGTTGCGCGCCGAGGAGGCAGGGCTGCTCGGCTACCCCACCTACGCCCACCTCGCGCTGGTGCCCAAGATGGCGCAGCAGCCGGACGAGGTGCTGGCCTTCGTGCGCGACCTGGCGCGCCGCGCCCGCCCCTACGCCGAGCGCGACCTGGCCGAGCTGCGCCGCTTCGCCACCGCGGAACTCGGGCTGGCCGATCTGCAGGCCTGGGATCGCGCCTACGCGGCCGAGAAGCTCAAGCAGGCGCGCTACGCCTTCAGCTCGCAGGAACTGAAGGAGTACTTCACCGAACCGCGTGTGCTCGAGGGCCTGTTCAGGCTCGTGGAGACGCTGTTCGGCGTCGCGATCCGGCGCGACGAGGCGCCGGTGTGGCACGAGTCGGTGCGCTTCTACCGCATCTGGCGCGGCGCCGAGCCGGTCGCCGCGTTCTACCTCGACCCCTACGCGCGCCCCGGCAAGCAGGGCGGCGCGTGGATGAACGACAGCCGCGGCCGCTGGCGCCGGCCCGGCGGCGCGCTGCAGCTGCCGGTGGCGCACCTGGTCTGCAACTTCGCGCCGCCGGTCGGGGAACAGCCGGCGCTGCTGACCCACGACGACGTCGTCACCCTCTTCCACGAGTTCGGTCACGGCCTGCACCACATGCTCACGCGCGTGGACGAGCTGGCGGTGGCCGGCATCAGCGGCGTCGAGGGCGACGCCATCGAGTTGCCCAGCCAGTTCATGGAGAACTTCTGCTGGGAGTGGGAGGTGCTGCAGCGCCTGTCCTGCCATGTCGAGACCGGCCAGCCGCTGCCGCGCGAACTCTTCGAGCGCATGCTCGCCGCGCGCCACTTCCACAGCGGGCTGGGTTTGCTGCGCCAATGCGAGTTCGCGTTGCTGGACATGCGCCTGCATGCCGAGCCCGGCAGCGCCGCGCGCGTGCAGGCGCTGGCCGACGAGGTCAATGCCGAGCTGCAGCCGATGCGCGCGCCGCCCTTCGTGCGCATGCCGCACGCGTTCACGCACATCTTCGACGGCGGCTACGCGGCCGGCTACTACGGCTACGCCTGGGCCGAGGTCCTCTCGGCCGACGCCTACGGCGCCTTCGAGGAGGCCGGCGTGTTCGACGCCGCCACCGGCGCGCGATTCCGCGAGCAGATCCTCGAAGTCGGCGGCAGCCGGCCGGCGATCGAGAGCTTCCGCGCCTTCCGCGGGCGCGAGCCCAGCCTCGACGCTATGCTCCGCCACCAGGGCCTGGCGTGATCCGTGCGCGCCGGCCCGACGAAGCCTGCCGGAGATCCGCGATGACGATCCACCACCTGCGCCCTGCCGCTGCTTTCGCCCTGGCCTGCCTGGCCGCGCTGCCGGCGCTGGCGCAATACAAGATCGTGCGCCCGGACGGCAGCGTGACCTACACCGACCGGCCGCCGATCGACCCCGGCGTGCGCGTCACCACGCTCGGGCGCAACACGCAGGCGCAGGTCGCAGCGGCCGAGGTCGCACTGCCGGTCGAGCTGCGCCAGGCCGTCTCGCGCTACCCGGTCACGCTCTACACCGGCCCGGACTGCGCGCCCTGCGACAGCGCGCGCCGCATGCTGCAGAAACGCGGCGTGCCCTACAGCGAGCGCACCGTCACGACCGAGGAAGATGCCACCGCCCTGGAGCGCGCGGTCGGCGGCCGCTCGATCCCGGCGCTGACGGTGGGTGCGCAGCCGCTGCGCGGCTTTTCCGAAGCCGACTGGGCCAGCTACCTCGACGTGGCGGGTTATCCGCGCGAATCCAAGTTGCCGCGCAACTGGCCTCCCACGGTGGCCGCGCCGCTGGTCGAGCGCGCGCCGGCCACGCCCGCGCGTGCGTCGACCCCGCCGGTGATTCCGGGCGCCGAGATCGACACCTCGCCGCAGACCGGCATCCGGTTCTGATCAGCCGCGGGCCGCGGCCGGCTGCGCCAGGCCGCGTGCGAGCCACGAGCCCGCGCCCACGGCGCCGCCAACCACCCAGAACAGCAGCCCCGCACCGGCCAGCGCACCCGCGGCGCCGAAGGCCAGCGGCATGACCGAGCTGCTGGCGTTGATCGCCATCGAGCGGAAGGCCAGCGCCTCGCCATGGCGCTCATCCGGCGTGAGGTGGTGCAGCATCGCCATCACCATCGGCTGCACGCTGCCCAGCGTGAGGCCCAGCAGCGCGGCCAGCACGCCCATCGCCAGCGCGTTGGGCGCCAGCGGATAGGCGGCGAAGACGATGGCGGTGCACAGCATCGCCACGCGCAGCACGGTGGTCTCGCGCAGCCGGTGCGCGACCAGCGGGATCAGCACCCGCACGCCGGTCACCGACAGCGTGAAGGTGCCCAGCACCAGGCCGATGACGCTGGCCGAGAAGCCGCGTTCGTGGCCCAGCACCGGCACCGCGAAGGTGTGCACGTCCCAGCAGGTGGCCAGCAGCCAGTTGACCGCCAGCAGCCGCTTGAAGCCGGGCGCGTGCAGCAGGTCCCAGGCGCGCCGGCCGGCCTCGTGCGCCGCCGCGCCGGCCGCGGGCAGCTGCGGCACGAGGCGCGAACTCGCCAGGCTGGCCAGCGGCATCAGCAGCATCACGCCGTAGGCGGCGCGGAAGCCGAAGGCGTCGATGACGAAGCCGGTGCAGACCGGGCCGATCACGTTCGCGAACGAGGGCGCGATGCCCAGCCAGCTGAACACGCGCAAGCGCTCGGTGGCGTCGCGTGCGAGCTGGCCGCCGGTGCGCTGGATGGCCAGCATGCCGATGTTGGCGCCGCCGCCGGTGGCCAGCGCACCCGCGCACAGCAGCGCGAAGTGCGCGGTGCCCTGCACGAAGGTGGCCGCGATGGCGCACAGGCAGCCGGCCGCGGACACCGCCACCGCCAGCCGCACCGGCTGGTGGTAACCCAGTCGATCGGCCAGCCGGCCGGCCCACATCGCGGTGACCACCGGCGCCACCGCAAAGAGCGCGAGCAGCAGCCCCACCGACCACGCGCTCCAGCCTTCGCGCAGCGTCTGCAGCGGTGCGGCCAAACGCAAGCCGGCCATCGCCGCATGCATGCCGAGCTGGCCGGCGACGAGCGCGGCGATGACGCGGCCCTGGCGCGCTTCAGCCATCGGCCTCCTCGTCGGCCGCCAGCCCGGGCAGCAGCTGCGCCACCTGCGATTCGGGCAAGGCTTCCACGCCGCGCAGCCGGCGCTCCATCGCGCGCGTGCGCACGCTGGCGGCGTCGATCGTGCTGCTCGCCTCGTCGAGCTTCTTCTTCGTCTTGGCCAGCACGTCGCCGAACTTGCCGAACTCGGTCTTCACCGCGCCCAGCACCTCCCAGACCTCGGCCGAGCGCTTCTCCAGCGCCAGCGTGCGGAAGCCCATCTGCAGGCTCGTCAGCGTGGCCAGCAGCGTGGTGGGGCCGGCCAGCATCACCTTGTGTTCACGCTGCAGGGCCTCCAGCAGCCCGGGCCGGCGCAGCGCCTCGGCGTAGAGGCCTTCCGTCGGCACGAAGAGGATGCCGAAGTCGGTGGTGTGCGGCGGCGACACGTACTTCTCGCGGATCGTGCGCGCCTCCAGGCGCAGGCGCGTCTCGATGGCGCGCGCAGCCGCCTCCACCGCGGCCGGGTCGGCGCGCTCCTGCGCATCGAGCAGGCGCTCGTAGTCCTCACGCGGGAACTTGGCGTCGATCGGCAGCCACAGCGGCACCCCGTCGTCGCGCACGCCCGGCAGGCGGATGGCGTACTCCACGCGCTCGCTGCTGCCGGGCACCGTGGCCACGTTGGCGGCGTACTGCTCGGGCGTGAACACCTGCTCCAGCAGACCCGCAAGCTGCATCTCGCCGAAGATGCCGCGCGTCTTCACGTTCGTCAGCACGCGGTTGAGCGAACCCACGTCGCGCGCCAGCGTCTGCATCTCGCCCAGGCCCTTGTGCACCTGCTCCAGGCGGTCGGCCACCTGCTTGAAGCTCTCGCCCAGGCGCTGCTCGAGCGTGGCGTGCAGCTTCTCGTCGACCGTGGCGCGCATCTGGTCGAGCTTCTTCTCGTTGCCTTCCTGCAGCGCCACGAGGCGCGCGTCGACCGCCTGCCGCACCTCGTTCAAGCGGCGCTCGTTGGCCTCCGACATGCGCTGCAGCTGCTCGGCCATGGTTTCGCCGAAGCGGCGCAGCGTGGACTCCTGCTGCTGCTGCGTGGCCGCGAGCTGGGCGCGGAAGCTGTCGATCTGCTCGTTCTGTGTGCGTGCCACGTCGCCGCTCTGCGCCAGCAGCATCTGCTGGAACGTGGCGAGGTCGGTGCGCGTGCCCTGCCCCTGGCGTCCGAGCTCGTCGCGCAGTTCGCGCTCCAGGCGCTCGATCTCGCGAGCGGGGCCGGCGTCGCGCGGGCGCAGCGCCAGGTACAGCAGCAGCAAGAGCACCAGCGCCAGCAGCGCCGGGACGATCCAATCAGGCATGCCGCGATTGTCTCAGGCGCGCGGCCGGCGCTCAGGGCTTCAGCGGCAGCACCTCGGGGTTCAGCGCCGTCGGCGGCAAGGCGCCGGTGGCGGCGGCGATCAGGTTGTCGGCCGCGATGTCCGACATCGCGCGCCGCGTGCGCACCGTGGCGCTGCCGATGTGCGGCGTCAGCACCACGTTCGGCACTTCCAGCAGTGCCGGGTTCAGGTTCGGCTCGTTCTCGAACACGTCCAGCGCCGCCGCGGCGATGCGGCCTTCGCGCAGCGCTTCGGCCAGCGCCGCGTCGTCGACGATGCCGCCGCGCGCGACGTTGGTCAGCGTGGCCGTGCGCTTCATCAGCGCCAGCTCGGCCGCGCCCACGCTGTGGCGGCTGGCCGGCGTGTAGGGCACGACGAGCACGAGGTGGTCGCTCTCGCGCATCAGCGTGGCCTTGTCGACCCAGCGCGCGCCGATCGGCGCCTCGTCGGCCTCGGGCAGCCGGCTGCGGTTGTGGTAGATCACCTTCATGCCGAAGCCCAGGTGACCGCGGCGCGCGATGGCCTGGCCGATGCGGCCCATGCCGAGGATGCCGAGCGTCGCGCCGTGGATGTCGCTGCCGGTCAGCAGGTCCCAGCTCCACTTCGTCCAGCGGCCTTCTCGCAGGTAGCGTTCGCCTTCGGTGATGCGGCGCGCGGCGGCCATCATCAGCGCGAAGCCGAGGTCGGCGGTGGTCTCGGTCAGCACGCCCGGCGCGTTGCTGGCGAGGATGCCGCGCGCGGTGCAGGCCGGCACGTCGACGTTGTTGTAGCCAACCGTCATCAGGCACAGCGCACGCAGCTGCGGGTGGGCGTCGAGCATCGCGGCGTCGAAAGGCTCGCCCGCGGTCGACAGCACGCCCCACTTGCCGGCCAGGCGCGCCGAGAGCTGCTCGCGCGTGTACTCGGTGTCGTCGTGATTGGTCTCGACCTCGAAGTGCGCGCGCAGGCGCTCGATGGTGGCCGGGTCGATGGCGCGCGCGATCAGGATCCGCTTCTTGTCCATCCGCACCTCACTTGAGCACCGAGCCGGGGTGGAAGCCGATCAGCGCCAGCATCACGCCGAAGCCGACCACGTAGGCCAGCGCCACCGTCCAGCCCTCGCGCAGCCAGGCGCCCACCGAGCGGCCCTGCGGGTACATGCTGCACAGCGCCACGCCGGCCGAGGAGCCGAACCACAGCATCGAGCCGCCGAAGCCCACCGCGTAGGCGAGGAAGCCCCAGTCGTAGCCGCCCTGGCGCAGCGCCAGCGCGGTGAGCGGGATGTTGTCGAACACGGCCGAGACGAAGCCCAGGCCGAGCGCCGTCGGCCACGAGGCGGCGGGCAGTTCGTCCACCGGCATCATCGACGCGGCCAGCACCAGCGACAGCAGGAACACCGCGCCACGCGCGGCGCTCTGCAGCAGGCTCCAGTCGGGGCGGCGCAGCACGCTGCACACGATGATCGCGACCCACACGGCGGCGCCGAGGAAGGGGAAGGCATCGGAGATGCTGCCGAAGCGGGTGTTGATGACCACGTTCACCACGATCGCCGCCGCCAGGATCACGACGACGATGCCCACCCGCGTCCAGTCGACATGGGCTTCGGCGCTGCCGTCCTTCTGGATCGGCGAGAAGCGGTGCTGCGCCTTCGAGATCGGCACGCCGAAGATCACCAGCGCCAGGCCCGAGCCGATGAAGGCCTCCAGCACATCCAGCGGATGCACGCCGGCGATCCACATCATCGTCGTCGTCGTGTCGCCGACCACGCTGCCCGCACCGCCGCCGTTGCTCGCCGCGACGATGGCTGCCAGATAGCCCACGCGAACCTGGCCGCGGAACACGGTGTGCGCGACCGCGCCGCCGATCATCGCCGCGGCGATGTTGTCCAGGAAGCTGGAGATCACGAACACCAGCACGAGCAGCATGAAGCCGCCCTTCCAGTCGTCGGGCAGCCAGCGCGGCAGGATGGCCGGCAGTTCGCTCTTCTCGAACAGGTCGGCCAGCAGCGCGAATCCCAGCAACAGCAGCAGCAGGTTCGTCAGCACCACCCACTCGTGGCCGAGGTGCGCGCCGAAGCCGGCCACGCCGGCGCCGAACTTGAACGGCGAGAACAGGATCTTGTAGGCCGCGATGACCACCGCGCCCCAGAATGCGACCCGCAGCGTGTGGTGGTGGAACAGCGCCACGCCCGCGAGCACCGCGGCGAAGAGCAGGAACTCCAGCGGCACCGGCCCGATGCGCGGCCCCGCGAACCCACCGGCCGCGGCCGCCTGCGCGAAGCCCGGCAGCGCCACCACGCAGGCGGCTGCGGCCCTTTTCCAGGTTCCCATGCGTCTCCTCCGATGCTGCGGACGATTCTAGGAATCGCCGCCTGAGACGCGACTGAAAGGCACCCTACTCCAGGAACCGGGCAAACCCGGAGACCGGCTCGCGTTCGGTGACCAGCGAGTTCTCCACCGCGGCAGGATCGGCATAGCCCAGCGACATGCCGCAGACCACCTGCTGCTCCTCGCTCAGGTCCAGCCGGCGCGCGATGATGCGGTGGAACTGCGTGAACGCCGCCTGCGGGCAGGTGTCCAGCCCGCGGGCGCGCGCGGCGACCATCAGGTTCTGCAGGAACATGCCGTAGTCGAGCCAGCTGCCCTGCTCCATCACGCGGTCGATCGTGAAGATCAGGCCCACCGGCGCGTCGAAGAAGGCGTAGTTGCGGCCGTGCTGATCGTGCATGCGCTGCTTGTCGGCCTTGCCGATGCCCAGCAGGCCGTACAGGTCCCAGCCGACCTTGCGCCGGCGGTCGATGTAGGGGCTGCGCCATTCGCGCGGGTAGTAGGCGTAGGGCTCGCTGTGCTTCGCGCGCTCGACCGGATCGTCGTGGGCGGCGCGGATCTCGGCGCTCAGCGCCTGCTTGGCCGCGCCCGTCAGTACGTGCACCTGCCAGGGCTGCGTGTTCGTGCCCGAAGGCGCGCGCGCCGCGACCGCGAGCATGGCCTCGATGGTTTCGCGCGGCACCGGCGTGGGCAGGTAGGCGCGGATCGAGTGGCGCGAGGTGATGGCCTCGTCGACGATGGCGGTGGTCTCGGGGGTGATCGCGGTCATGCTCATGCAGCGGCGTGTTGCAGCGGCGCCAGCGCCGCGAGGAGGGGTTCGGGCAGGGCGACCGGTCGGCGCGATGCGCGATCGACGTAGACGTGCACGAAGCGGCCCACGGCGGCGGCCATCGGCGCGTCGTCGGCGAACAGTCCCAGCTCGTACTGCACGCTGGTGCGCCCGCGGTGCGCCACGCGCAGGCCGGCGTGCACGGTCTGCGGGAAGGCGATGCTCTCGAAATAGTGGCAGCGCGTCTCCACCACCAGGCCGATCACCGCGCCGGCGTGGATGTCCAGCGCGCCGGCCTCGATCAGGTAGCGGTTCACGGCGGTGTCGAACAGGCTGTAGTGCACGACGTTGTTGACGTGGCCGTAGGCGTCGTTGTCCATCCAGCGCGTGTGGATGGTCTCGAAGTGCGGGAAGTGGGATCGCGGCAGCGGGTGTGGTCTCTCGCTCATGTGGCGCATTCTTTCATCCGCGCCCACGCGGCCCAGGCCGCGTGCGCCTCCTGCAGCGTGCGCAGGTGAACGGCCACCGTCGTCGCCAGCTCACGGCCGTAGCCGCCGGCCATCGACAGCGCCACCGGGATGCGCCGTTCGCGCAGCCAGGCCAGCACGCGGCGGTCGCGCTCGGCGAGGCCCTCGGTCGTGAGCTTCAGGCGGCCGAGGCGGTCGTTCTCGTGCGGGTCGGCGCCGGCCAGGTAGAACGCCAGGCCCGGCGCCGCGCCCTCGTGGCGGGCGGCGGCCTCGGCCAGCGCGGCGTCGAGCGCCGCGAGGTAGGCGGTGTCGCCGGTGCCGTCGGGCAGTTCGACGTCGAGGTCGCTGGCCTCCTTGCGGAACGGGAAGTTCTTCGCGCCGTGCAGCGAGAGCGTGAAGACGGTCGGGTCGTCCTGGAAGATCGCCGCGGTGCCGTTGCCCTGGTGCACGTCCAGGTCGATCACGATCACCCGCAGCAGCTCGCGCCGGTGGCGGTGCCACTCGGCCTGCATCAGCCGCGCGGCCACGGCCACGTCGTTGAAGACGCAGTAGCCCGAGCCCTTGTGCGCGTAGGCGTGGTGCGTGCCGCCGGCGAGATTCGCGGCGACACCCTCGCCCTCGAACAGCGCTGCGCGCGCCGCCGCGATGCTCGCGCCGACCGAGCGCCGTGCCCGCTCGACCATGCGCTCCGACCACGGAAAGCCGATCTCGCGCTGCTGCGCCGGCGTCGTGCTGCCGCTGCAGACGGCGTTGATCCACGCCGGATCGTGCGCCAGCGCCAGCTCGCCGTCGCTGGCCGGCGGCGCCTCGCCCACGCGCACGCCGGGCAGCGCTGCCTCGACCGACTCGCGCAGCAGCCGGTACTTCGTCATCGGGAAGCTGTGCCCGGGCGGCAGCGGCAGCACGAAGTGGTCGGAATGGAAGGCGCGCACCGGCCGGATTCTAGGAACCGGCCCCTAGAATGCTGCAGCGCAACAAAAAGGGCTTGCAATGGGTCGTGGCGCCTCTATACTTCGGTTCATGTTGCAGCGCAGCAATTGTGCTGGATGCGAATCCGGTGGCGCCGCACGGTTCCCCTAAAGCTCGTTTACAGGAGATCACCATGACCACGTTCACCGCTGACCAATTCGTCGCTGCCCAGAAGGCCAACCTCGAGACCCTGTTCGGCCTGTCGCAGAAGGCCTTCGAAGGCGTCGAGAAGCTCGTCGAGCTGAACCTGCAAGTCGCCAAGACCACGCTGACCGAAGCCGCCGACACCACCATCGCCGCCCTGTCGGTGAAGGACGCGCAAGAGCTGCTGAACCTGCAGGCCAGCCTGCTGCAGCCCACCGCCGAGAAGGCCGCCGCCTACAGCCGCCACGTGTACGACATCCTGGCCGGCACGAACGCCGAAGTGACCAAGGTTGCCGAAGCCACCCTGGCCGACGGCCAGAAGAAGGTGCTGGCGCTGGTCGACGGCGCCGTCAAGAACGCCCCGGCCGGCACGGAAAGCGCCGTCGCCCTGGTGAAGTCGGCCGTCGCCGCCGCCAACAACGCCTACGAAAGCGTGCACAAGGCCGCCAAGCAGGCTTCCGAAGTGGCCGAAGCCAACTTCAACGCGCTGACCACCACCGCCGTCAAGGCGACGCAAGCCGCCCCGAAGAGCCGCAAGGCTGCGTGATGCGGCGCGGCGGAACTTTTCCGCCGCTGCCCGTGTCCACCGCTTGACCCTGGGCTTGCCCTGGGTCTCTCGTGTGGAAGGTTGTTTGGCCCGGCCTCGTGCCGGGCCTTTTCTTTTCCGGCGCCCGGATCAGTGCATCGCCGCCGCGATGCGCGAGCGGATGTCCGGAAGCAGCCGCGTTGCCGCATCGCGCCCGGCCTGCACCGCCCGCAAGCGCGCCGAGAAGTCCGCGCTCGAGACGCCCGGCAGCCCCGGCCGCAGCACCACGTCGGCATCGCGCAGCTCGAACTGGTTGATGCTCTTGCCCATGATCGCGAAGGTCTGCAGCAGCATCTTCATCACGTCGCCGGTGGCGTTGCCGTCCGGCGGCGAGGAAATGTCGACCGCGATCACGAACTCCGCACCCATCTGGCGCGCGAAGCGCACCGGCACCGGCGAGACGAGCCCGCCGTCGACATATTCCCGGTTGCCGATGCGCACCGGCTGGAACACCGCCGGCACCGCGCTGCTGGCGCGCACCGCCACGCCGGTGTCGCCGCGCTGGAAAAGGATCGGCGTGCCGTTGTCCAGGTCGGTCGCGACGATGCCCAGCGGCAGCTTCATCTGCTCGATCGTGCGCCCGCCGGTCTGCTCGCGCACGTAGCGCGCCAGCGCCTCGCCGCGGATCAGGCCGCGCGTCGGAAAGGCCCAGTCGGTGATCGCGCCTTCGTCCATGTTCTGCGCCAGCATGGCCATCTCCGGGCCGGTCTTGCCGGAGGCGTACATGGCCGCCACCAGGCTGCCGGCCGAGGTGCCGACGACGAGGTCCGGCTTGATGCCGGCTTCCTCCAGCACCTGGATCACGCCGATGTGCGCGAAGCCGCGCGCCGCGCCGCCGCCCAGCGCCAGGCCGATGCGCGGTGGCTTCAGCACCACCGGCGGCGGCGGTGGCGGCTGGACGGGCACGACCGGCGGCGGTGCCGGCGGCGGCGGTGGCGCGGGCAGTTGCGGCGCGGTCTGGCAGGCGGCCAGCGCGAGCGTCAGCGCGGCGGCGGCGAAGCGGCCGAGCGCACGCCGACGCTCGGCAAGTGGTGCAGGAAAGGGCATGGCCGGCATTGTCGGGGATGCTCCGAATGCCGATCTTCATTCCACCATCGCATAAGTTCTGAAGAAATCTGTAGTTCCAAGGGATAAGGCATCTGCCTACAGTCACGCACCATGTACCGGTACACCGACTTCGACCGCCAGTTCGTCCGCGCCCGGGCGGCCCAGTTCCGAGACCAGCTCCAGCGCCACCTGGCCGGCGAGCTGGCCGGCGACGACTTCCGCCCGCTGCGCCTGCAGAACGGCTGGTACGTGCAGCGCCACGCGCCGATGGCCCGCATCGCCGTGCCCTACGGCGAACTCAGCAGCCGCCAGCTGCGCCAGCTGGCCCGCGTGGCGCGCGAGTTCGACCTGCAGGACGCCGGCACCCCCGACGAGCGCGGCGGCTTCGGCCACTTCACGACGCGCCAGAACATCCAGTTCAACTGGATCCCGCTGCCGCGCAGCGCCGACGTGATGGAGCTGCTGGCCGACGTCGACATGCACGGCATCCAGACCAGCGGCAACTGCATCCGCAACATCACGACCGACGCGCTGGCCGGCATCGCGCCCGACGAGCGGGTGGATCCGCGCCCCTACTGCGAAATCCTGCGCCAGTGGAGCACGCTGCATCCGGAGTTCGCCTTCCTGCCCCGCAAGTTCAAGATCGCCGTCAACGGCGCGCTCGAAGACCGCACCGCAAGCGACTGGCACGACATCGGCCTGACGCTGCGCCGCAACGAGGCCGGCGAGGTCGGCTTCCGCGTTGCGGTGGGCGGCGGCATGGGCCGCACGCCCATCCTCGCCGCCGAGGTGAATCCCTTCGTGCCGTGGAACCGCATCCTCGTGTTCATCGAGGCCATCGTGCGCGTCTACAACCTCTACGGCCGGCGCGACAACCTCTACAAGGCCCGCATCAAGATCCTCGTGAAGGCCGAGGGCCAGAAGTTCGTCGACGCGGTGAACCGCGAGTACGAGGCGTTGATGGGCGACGCCGGGACCACGCTGATCCCGCAGGCCGAGCTGGACCGCGTCTCGGCCTGTTTCGTCGACCCGGTGTCGTCGCCCGCGCCCGCCGCCGCGCCGCGCCACGAGTCGCTGCCCGCCTTCGAGCGCTGGCTGCAGCGCAACGTGCACGGCCATCGCCTGGCCGGCTACCGCGCGGTCACGCTGTCGCTCAAGCGCGCCGGCCTGCCGCCGGGTGACGTGACGGCCGAGCAGATGGAGCGCGCCGCCGAGTTGGCCGACCGCTTCAGCGCCGGCGAGCTGCGCGTCACGCACGACCAGAACCTGCTGCTGCCCTGGGTTCGCGAAAGCGAGCTGCGCGCGCTGTGGCTGGCCGCGCGCGAGGAAGGCTTCGCGACGCCCAACATCGGCCTGCTGACCGACATGATCGCCTGCCCCGGTGGCGACCTGTGCGCGCTGGCGAATGCACGCAGCCTGCCGATCGCCGCGGCCCTCACCGAGCGCTTCGACGATCTCGACGAGCTGCACGACATCGGCGACATCGACCTGCACATCAGCGGCTGCATCAACAGCTGCGGCCACCACCACAGCGGCCACATCGGCATCCTCGGCGTCGACAAGGACGGCAGCGAGTGGTACCAGGTGACGGTGGCCGGCTCCGACGGCAGCACGCTCAGCGGCGCGGCCGCCATCGGCAAGGTGATCGGCCCGTCCTTCGCCGCCGACGAGGTGCCCGACGTGATCGAGGCCGTGGTCGCCACCTACCTGAAGGAGCGCACCGCCGGCGAGCGCTTCATCGACACCTCGCGCCGCATTGGCCCGCAGCCCTTCCGCCGCGCCGCCGACGCCGTGCGCCGGACCACGGCAGAAAGTCGCCAGAGCGCCGAGCCCCAAGCATGAACTTCATCCCTTCCCACGACACCCTGCCTGCCGGCGCGCTGCCGGTGGCCAACACCGACGACGTGCTGGCGCTGGCCGATACGCTCGCCACGCAGGACGCGGTGCTGCTGCACTTCCCGAAATGGACCGACGGCCGCGCCTACTCGCAGGCTTCGCTGCTGCGCGGCCGGCTGCGCTATTCGGGCCGCATCGTCGCCACCGGCGATGTGGTGGTGGACATGCTGCCGCTGCTGCAGCGCTGCGGCTTCAGCGACGTGCAGCTGCGCGCCGACCAGCGGATCGAATCGGCGCGACGGGCGCTGGGCTTCTTCGAACGCCACTACCAGACCGTGCCGCCGGAGCGCGCGGGAGCCGCGGCATGAGCGCGATCGAGCTCTACGCGCGGGCGAAGCCCGGGTTCGAGGAGCGCATCGCACAGGCGGTCGCACGCCTGCGCGATGCCGCCGAACGCCACGCCGGCCGAATCGTGTTCACCACCAGCCTGGGCGTGGAGGACATGGTGATCACCGACCTGATCGCCCGCCACGCGATCGCCATTCCGCTGGCCACGCTGCAGACCGGCCGCCTGCACGCCGAGACGCTGGCGCTGATCCCGCGGCTGGAGCAGCGCTACGGCCTGAAGGTGGCGCAGTGGACGCCGCGGCAGGAAGCGGTGATCAGCTTCGTGCGCGACCACGGTGAGCTGGCGATGCGCCAGAGCCTCGAGCTGCGCAAGGCCTGCTGCGCGCTGCGCAAGCTGGAGCCGCTGGCGCGTGCGCTGGAGGGCCGCAGCGCCTGGGTGACGGGGCTGCGCCGCGAGCAGTCCGGCGCGCGCGCCGAGGTACCTTTCAACAGCCTGGACGACCAGGGCCGCGAGAAGGTCGCGGCCATCGCCGACTGGAGCTGGGCCGACGTGTGGCACTACGTTCGAACGTTCGATGTACCCTACAACGAACTGCACGACCGCTTCTTTCCGAGCATCGGCTGCGAGCCCTGCACCCGCGCCGTGGCGCTGGGCGAGGACTTCCGCGCCGGCCGGTGGTGGTGGGAGAACGAGGACGCCAAGGAATGTGGACTGCACGTGAACCAGAACAAGCCGGCCCAGGAGCTGCCCGCATGAACGCGCCCGCCAATCTCGACTTCCTGCTGCCGGGCCTGGACCAGCAGCACCTCGATGCGCTCGAGGAGGAAGCCATCTTCATCCTGCGCGAGGTGGCTGCCAGCTTCGAGCGGCCCGCGCTGCTGTTCTCCGGCGGCAAGGATTCCTGCGTCGTGCTGCGGCTGGCCGAGAAGGCCTTCAAGCAGCGCATCGCCGGCAACGAGTTCGAAGGCCGCCTGCCTTTCCCGCTGCTGCACGTGGACACCGGCCACAACTTCCCCGAGGTGATCGAGTTCCGCGACCAGCGCGTGGCCGAGATGGGCGAGCGGCTCGTGGTGGGCAGCGTCGAGGAGAGCATGCGCCGCGGCACGGTGCGGCTGGCGCACCCGCTGGAGTCGCGCAACGGGCACCAGACGGTGTCGCTGCTGGAGGCCATCGAGGAGCACCGTTTCGACTGCCTGATCGGCGGTGCGCGCCGAGACGAGGAGAAGGCGCGCGCCAAGGAGCGCATCTTCAGCCACCGCGACAGCTTCGGCCAGTGGCAGCCCAAGGAGCAGCGGCCCGAGCTGTGGACGCTGTTCAACACGCGCATCCGCCCCGGCGAGCACTTCCGCGCCTTCCCGATCAGCAACTGGACCGAACTCGACGTGTGGCTGTACATCGCCCGCGAGCGCATCCCGCTGCCGGGCCTTTACTACAGCCACGAGCGCGCCGTGGTGCGCAAGAAGGGGCTGCTGGTGCCGGTGACCGAGGTCACGCCGCCGGCCGAAGGGGATGTGGTGGAGACGCTGCCGGTGCGCTTCCGCACCGTGGGCGACATGACCTGCACCTGCCCGGTGGAAAGCGACGCCGCCGACGCCTCCGACATCGTCGCCGAGACGCTGACGGTGACGATCAGCGAGCGCGGCGCGACGCGCATGGACGACCGCACCTCCGACGCCTCGATGGAGCGCCGCAAGAAGGAAGGCTACTTCTGATGTCTGCCGCCACCACCCCCTCCACGCACCGGGCCCTGCGCTTCCTCACCGCCGGCAGCGTCGACGACGGCAAGAGCACGCTGATCGGCCGCCTGCTGTACGACAGCCGCGCGATCCTGGCCGACCAGCTCGACCACCTGCACGCACGCGCCAAGGGCGAGCCGATCGACCTCAGCCTGCTCACCGACGGCCTGGAGGCCGAGCGCGAACAGGGCATCACGATCGACGTGGCCTACCGCTACTTCGCCACGCCGGCGCGCAAGTTCATCATCGCCGACGCGCCGGGCCACGAGCAGTACACGCGCAACATGGTCACCGCCGCTGCCGGCAGCGACGCGGCCGTGGTGCTGGTCGACATCACCAAGCTCGACACCAGCGTGCGCCCCGTGAAGCTGCTGCCGCAGACGCGCCGCCACACGCTGCTGGCGCAGCTGCTGCGCGTGCCGAGCATCGTCTTCGCGGTCAACAAGCTCGACGCGGTGGAAGATCCCGGCGCCGCCTTCGCCGCCGTGGAGCAGGCGCTCGCCGCCTTCGCCGACGAGGCGCGCATCGAGGTGGCCGGCATCGTGCCGGTCTCCGCGCTGCGCGGCGACAACGTCACCGAGCCGCTGAACGCGCGCTGGTACCGCGGCCCGAGCCTGCTGCAGCTGCTCGAGCAGCTGCCCACCACGCAGGAGCGCACGAGCGGCCCGTTCAGCGTGCCCGTGCAGTACGTCGCCCGCCAAGGCGACGGCACCGGCGACCAGCCGCGCGTGCTCTGGGGCCGTGTCGCGCAGGGCGAGGTGCGCACGGGCGACGAGATCCAGGTCTTCCCGAGCGGCGAGCGGGCAATCGTGGCCGAGCTGCGCCGCGCCGGCAGCACGGTCGCACACGGCGAGGCCGGGCAGTCGGTGGGCGTGGTGCTGGACCGCCAGCTCGACGTCTCGCGCGGCGACTGGCTCGCCGCGCCCGCCACGCTGCAGGCCTCGCGCCGCTTCACCGCGACGCTCGCCTGGCTCGACACCGAGGCCGCCACGCCGGGCCGCAAGTACTGGGTGCGCCACGGCAACCGCTGGGTGCAGGCCCGCATCGTGGAGATCGCGCACCGGCTGGACATCCACACGCTGGAGCCGCAGGAGTCGCACCACCTGGGCGTCAACGACATCGGCGACGTCGTCGTCGAGCTGCAGCAGCCGCTGCCGCTGGCGCCCTTCGCCGACAACCGCGTCGGCGGCGCGCTGATCGTCGTCGACCCGGCCAGCCACCGCACGAGCGGTGCGCTGCTGGTGCACAAGGCCGAGGCGGCGGCGTGAGCGAGCCTGGCCGCGTCGTCTTCATCGGCGCCGGGCCGGGCTCGGCCGACCTGATCACGCTGCGCGGCGCGCGGCGCCTGGCCGAGGCCGAGGTGGTGCTGTTCGACGCGCTGACCGACCCCGCGCTGCGCGAGTTCGCGCCGCAGGCGAAGTGGGTCGACGTGGGCAAGCGCGGCTTCAGCCACGCCACCGGCCAGGCGACGATCGACGCGCTGCTGGTGCGCTACGCGCGCAGCCACCGCGTCGTCGTGCGGCTGAAGGGCGGCGACGCGAGCATCTTCGGCCGCCTCGAGGAAGAACTGCAGGCGCTGGCGGCATCGGGCATTGCCTGCGAAGTGGTGCCGGGCGTCACCGCCGCCATCGCCGCCGCGGCGGACGCGAAGCGGCCCCTCACGCGCCGCGGCAGCGGCCGCAGCGTGAGCCTCAGCACGGCGATGACGAAACAAGGCCGCCTCGAAGCCGGCCGCCATGCCGACACCGAGGTCTTCTACATGGCGGGCCGCCAGCTCGGAGCGCTGAGCCGCGCGCTGCGCAAGGCCGGCTGGCCCGAAGACACGCCCGTGCTGGTGGTCTCGCGCGCCGGCTGGCCCGATGCGCTGGTGAGCGAGCACGAGGTGAAGGGCCTGGGCGCCGCCGCGCTGCTGCACGCCGGCCGGCCGACCGTCGTCACCGTGGGCGCCGGCGCCCGCGCGGCCGCGAATCACGCGCCTTCGGCGGCCATTCACGCGCCTTCGGCGCGGGGACTTGAGCATTCGCAAGCCGGCTCAGGCGCCCTCGCCCCTTAAAATCGCGCTCTGGTGCGGGCCGCGGCATGCCCCGCGGTGTCCTGTCCATCACCCCAGCCGAAACCTTCCATGACCCACGTCGTCCTCGATTCGTGCATCCGCTGCAAGTACACCGACTGCGTCGATGTCTGCCCCGTCGACTGCTTCCGCGAGGGGCCGAACATGCTCGTGATCGACCCGGACGAGTGCATCGACTGCGCGGTCTGCATCCCCGAGTGCCCGGTCAACGCGATCCTGCCCGAGGAAGACGTGCCCAGCGACCAGCTGGCCTTCATCAAGCTCAACGCCGACCTGGCGCGCAACTGGCCCAGCATCACCAAGCGCAAGCCCGCCCTGCCCGACGCCGAGGAGTGGAAGGACCGTAAGAACAAGATCGACCAGCTGAAGAAGTAGGCCGGCGATGAACCCGCAGATCGAAGCCGCGGTGAGCGAAACCGCGCGAAGCCACGACGGCCCCATCGAGACCGATGCCGTCATCGTTGGCGCCGGCCCGGTGGGCCTGTTCCAGGTCTTCGAGCTCGGGCTGCTCGAGATCAAGGCGCACATCATCGACAGCCTGCCGGTGCCCGGCGGCCAGTGCGTCGAGCTCTACCCCGACAAGCCGATCTACGACATCCCCGCGGTGCCCGTGTGCACCGGCCAGGAGCTGACCGACAGCCTGCTCAAGCAGATCGAGCCCTTCGGCGCCACCTTCCACCTGGGCCAGGAAGTCACCACCGTTCAGAAGCGCGAGGACGGCCGCTTCTTCGTCGAGACCGGCAAGGGCACGCAGTTCATCAGCAAGACCGTGTTCATCGCCGGTGGCGTGGGCTCGTTCCAGCCGCGCACGCTGAAGGTCGAGGGCCTGGACCGCTTCGACGACACGCAGCTCTTCTACCGCGTGAAGAACCCGGCACAGTTCGCGGGCAAGAACCTCGTGATCGTCGGCGGCGGCGACTCGGCGCTGGACTGGGCGCTGAACTTCGCGCAGGACGGCCCCAACAAGGCCGAGAGCGTGGTGCTGGTGCACCGGCGCGACGGCTTCCGCGCCGCGCCGGCCAGCGTGGCGAAGATGCGCGAGCTGTGCGAAGCCTACGAGATGCAGTTCGTCGTCGGCCAGGTCACCGGCTTCGAGGAGGTCGACGGGCGCCTGGCGCGGCTGAAGATCTCCGGCGGAGACGGCGTCACGCGCCTCATGCCGCTGGACATGCTGCTGGTCTTCTTCGGCCTCAGCCCCAAGCTCGGGCCCATCGCCGATTGGGGCCTGGGCATCGACCGCAAGCAGCTGGTGGTGGACACCGAGAAGTTCGAGACCAACGTGCCAGGCATCTTCGCGGTGGGCGACATCAACATCTACCCGGGCAAGAAGAAGCTCATCCTCTCGGGCTTCCACGAGGCCGCGCTGGCCGCCTTCGGCGCCGCGCCCTACGTGTTCCCCGAGAAGCGCATCCTGCTGCAATACACGACCACGAGCCCCAAGCTGCACAAGGTGCTGGGCGTGGAGTCGCCCGTGTTCGATTGAGGCGTCGCGCCGAACCGACAACAGCCCGCCGCGTGCGGGCTGTTTTGTTTCCACGCCGCGGAGTCGCTGCGCGCAGCCATCGATAATGCGGCCCGGCTGCGCGGCTCGCCGCGTGGCTCTTCGCTAGGGGTGTTGGCCCCGGCGCGCAAGCGCCAGGGTCGACTGAGAGAGTCCCTTTGAACCTGATTGAGGTAATCCTCGCGCAGGGAAGCCGTCTCCTTCTTCGAGGCCCGCTCGGGCCCGCGAGTTCAGAGCCGCTCACCTGCCATCACCTGCAAGGAACAGGATGGCACGCACCGCCTTTCACATCACCCGCGTCGCGGCCGCCGCCGCATGGGCCTGCGCCCTGAACGCCGCGCAGGCGCAGAATGCAGTGCCCGCGCCCAGCAGCACCATCACGATCACCGCGCGCGGGCTCTCGAGCCAGGCCACGGTGGCCGGCTTCGGCGACATCCCGCTGGCGCGCCTGCCGCTGTCGGCCAGCGTCCACGGCCTCGGAACCCTGGCCGATGCAGGCCTGGACACGGTGGGCGGCCTCACCGCACTCGATGCCGCCGTCGGCGACGCCTACAACGCAGAGGGCTACTGGAGCATCCTGTCGGTGCGCGGCTACACGCTGGACAACCGCTTCAACTACCGCCGCGACGGCCTGCCGATCAACGCCGAGACCTTCATCGGCCTGGAGAACAAGGAGCGCATCGAGCTGCTGAAGGGCACGAGCGGCTTGCAGGCGGGCACGAGCGCGCCGGGCGGCGTCGTCAACCTCGTCACAAAGCGCGCGAACGAGAACGTCAGCAGCGCGACGCTGCGCTGGCGCGACGCGGGCTCGGTGCTCGGGGCCCTGGACCTGGGCCGCAAGCTTGGGCCCGAGGGCAACGCCGGCCTGCGCCTGAACGCGGCCTACGAGCACCTCGACCCCGTGGTCCGCAACACGAAGGGCGAACGCTGGCTGCTCGGCCTGGCCGGCGAAGTGATGGCCATGCCCGGCACCCGCGTGATGGCCGAGATCGAGGCCAGCCACCGGCAGCAGCCCAGCGTGGCCGGCTTCAGCATGCTGGGCAACGAGCTGCCCGATCCGCGCCGCGTCGATCTGCGGCGCAACCTCAACGACCAGCCCTGGCGCCAGCCGGTGGTGATGGACGGCACGACCGCGTCGCTGCGCGTCGAGCAGCAGTTGTCCGCCGACTGGCGCTTTACGGCCCATGCAATGCAGCAGCGCCTGAAGAGCGACGACCGCACCGCCTTCCCCTACGGTGTCTACGACGCCGACTACAACTGCACCGACTGGTGCGATCGCTTCGCGCCCGACGGCACGTTCACCTACTGGCAGTTCGTCAGTGACCACGAGCGGCGCACCAGCCGAGCGCTGCAAGGCGCCTTCGCGGGCAAGCTGCGCTCGGGGGCCATCGAGCACACCATCGAGGCCGGCGTGCTGGCCTCGCGCTACGAGGCACGCTTCCAGGACCAGGTGTTCGACATCGCCGGCGCCGGCCGCATCGACGGCAGCCTCGCCACCCCGCCCTCCCCCGGCACGCCCGACGCCAACACCGACCGCGACGAACGCAGCACCGAGTTCTTCGCGCGCGATGCGATGAGCCTGCCCGGCGGCTGGCAGCTCTTCGGCGGCCTGCGCCACACGCGCATCGTGCGCATGGGCGTGCGCACGAGCACCAGCGATGACAACGGCCTGCGCCCCACCGACTACCCGCAGAACTTCACGGCACCGTGGCTGGGCATCAGCCGCGAGATCGGGCCGCGCACGATCGCCTATGCGAGCTGGGGCCAGGGGCTGGAGTCGGAAGTCGCGCCGAACCGCGCGCGCTACATCAACCGCGCGCAGGCCCTGCCGACGCTCAAGAGCCGCCAGTTCGAACTCGGCCTCAAGCATGCCGGCGAGGCGCTGGACGCCAGCGTCGCGCTGTTCGACATCGACCGCCCGGTCGCGGCCGACGTCGGCGCCTGCGGCGCGGCCGGCACCTGCACGCGCCGGATCGATGGCAGCGCGCGCCACCGCGGCGCCGAGGCGGCCATGGCCTGGCGTACCGGCGTGTGGACCTGGCAAGGCAGCGCGATGTGGCTCGAGGCGCAGCGCGAGGGCTCCACTGCCACGCCGGCGATCAACGGCCAGCGCCCCGTCAACGTGCCGCGCCACACGCTGCGCGCCGGCGGTGAGTACCGCGTCGCGTCGATGCCCGGCATGGCCCTGCAGGCGCGTGTGACGGCGGAGAGCGACCGCGTCGTCCTGCCCTACGACCCGACCGTGCGCATCCGGGGCTGGAGCCGCCTGGACCTGGGCGCGCGCTGGCGCACGATGCTGGCCGACACGGCCGTCACCTGGCGCCTGGGCGTGGACAACGCGACCGATCGCAAGGCCTGGAAAGAGTCACCGTACCAGTTCAGCCATGTCTACTTGTACCCACTGACGCCCAGAACCTGGCGCGCCTCGGCCGAAGCCGCGTTCTGACACCTTCCGGCCGCGCCGAAAACCAGGCTATACTCATAGGCTCTGTTCCCCGATAGCTCAGTCGGTAGAGCGCCGGACTGTTAATCCGTAGGTCCCTGGTTCGAGCCCAGGTCGGGGAGCCAAGAACAGTGAGAAGAATCAAGGCCTTGGCGGCGTCAGTCGCCAAGGCCTTGTGCTTTTCCTGGGGCCGGAGGGCGCCGCAGGCGCTCCGACGGCCGGCAGCCGCGACAGTCAGGCCGGCGCGTCGATGCAGGGGAAGCCTGCTCGGAGCCGCCGGCCGATCAGGGCACCTGCACCCCCACATCGAACGCCGCGGGGAAGTGCTCGGCCAGGACCTGCTTGTCGGCCACTCGCCGGCCAAGCTCGGCCAGCTCGCCCAGGTTCTCGGGCTTGTCCATCTCCTGCAGGCTCTCCAGTCGGTCGGCCGCCACCGTCTGACCCAATTCGTCCCGGAACCACTGGGTCGTGAAGATCGCGTTGTAGCGCTGGTAGCTGATCATGCCGCCGCCCAGCGCGGGCTGGCACCTGTCCATCTCCCGGTCGATGGTGCGGGCCGTGGGGCTGCTGGACAGCCACTGCATCATCGTCTCCACCAGGTCGCCACAGTCCTCCATCAGGTTCTTCAGCGCCAGCAGGCCCTGCGCCGCCGCCAGGCCGAAGAACCGGCTCGACGTGTCCACCGCCGGATTGGCCTTTCCGGTGCCGACCGACACCACCAGCAGCCTGTCCGAGCCCGTGGGCCAGCGGTATTGGTAGCCGTCCATCGTGGCGGCCATCAGCGCCTGCAGCGAGGGGTTGTTGTGGGGACTGCAGCCGCCGTCCACGAACAGGCCCATCGTGTCGCTGCGCTCGGCGCTGGCGCTGGAATGGATGCGGATCTCCTCCGGCGCGAAGAAGGTCGGCGCCGCCGTGCTGGCGCGCACCACCTGCCACAGCGGGTATTCGCCGTTGGGGATGGTGGCCGGCCGCTCGAGGTCGGGTTCGAAATACTTGGCGTCGGGGTTGTTGGTCAGCACCCAGGTGCTGCCGGTGTCCAGGCGCTTGGCGACGACGAGCAGGCCGGTCTTGAAGTCCTTGCGATTGAGCGGCTCTTCGCCGTAGACGCCCTTGAGCGCCTGGGCCACGGCCGCGCTGTCGTAGGAGTCGCGAACGATGCCGCGCCGCCAGAAGCTCCTCATGAAGACCTGCTCGCCCAGCTCCTGGTAGCACTTCTCGACCTCGTCCACGCTCATGCCCAGCGACAGGCCGCCCGCGATGATGGCGCCCGTGGACGTGCCGGCGATCAGGTCGAAGTAGCTCGACAGCCGCAGCCCGTCGTCGTTGAAGCGCTCGCGCAGCAGGCTCTCGATCCTGCGCAGCACCTGCACGGTCATCATGCCACGCAGGCCGCCGCCGTCCAGCGCCAGGATGCGCTTGGGCGTGCCGTCGGTGGCCAGGCGGTGTTCGTCGAACGTGCGGTAGCGGGCCATGGGAGTCTCCGTCGGGTCGTGGGGCGGGTGGGTGTTCAGGCGGCGGGCTTGTTCAGCGCCTGGATGACGGTGCGCGCGACCGCGGCGCCGATGTCCAGCTGCTCGAACAGCTCCAGCTGGCCGCGACAGGCGTCCCAGAAGAAGGCCTCCTGGTCCCGCAGCGCCGTGCGATAGGCCTGCAAGACGGCGCCGGCGTTGGGGCCCGCGGGGTCGGCCACCTGCGTGATGAACAGCAGGTCTGCGCCGCTGATATCGGCCCACACCCGAGGCTCGCCCTGCAGCAGGGTCAGCGCGCGCTGGATGGCGGCACGCACCACGTGCTCCTGCGCCGCCAGCGCCTTCCTGAGCTTGTTGACGTACAGGCTCGCGTCGTCCGCGTCGCCGCCGAAGAGGTTCGCGAAACCCGCCTCCTGCGACAAGGACAGCAGGATGTGCCCCATCTGCAGGGCGGCCAGGCCGGGGAAGAAGTGGTTGAGGTCGGTCTTGTGCGCGGCCAGGTAGGCCTCGTAGGACTTGCGGGCCAAGTCGTCCACGGCCTGCGCGCGGCGCTCCTCGACGGTTTCGAGGCCATCGAAACCCCGCCGCCACAGGGTCTTGAGGTTGCGCCCCTGCAGCGCCTGGGCCTCGGCCTTCTGCGCCGGCGACAGGAACTTGCGCTTCAAGGCGCGGTCGATGGCCTGGTTGGATCGCTCCAGCAAGGTGGGGTCCTTGGGCTTGCTTCTCTTGTACTGGCGCTCGTAGAGGTTGCCCAGGGCCAGGTTGGCGGCCAGGTCCGACGCTGCGCCTTCGAGCACCCGCTGCCAGGTGCCGACGGCCGCATCGAAGTCGTTCATCGCCCATTGCGCCCGGCCGATGATCTTCAGCGCATCCCTGGCGTAGCGCTGGCCGCGCGCCTCCACAGCCAGCGCCTGCAGCGCGGCCGCGTCGGATCGCGCCGAGGCGAGCTTGACGCGGTCCAGGAAGGCCAGGGGCACCACGACGATGCTGTCGACGTCGGCGTCGGGCAGCTCCGGCATCATCAGGAAGACCGGGCTGTCGGTCTCGCGCTCGGTGGCCAGCGTGGCCTTGAGCGTCTCGGTGAGGGCCTTCTTCACCTCGCCATCGCCAGGGTCGGCGAGCTTGTAGGTCAGGTAGCGCATGCCGGCGATGTCGAAAGGCGTGCCGTCGGCCGTCTTGTCGCCGCGGATCAGCACCGTGTGCTGGCGGCGCAGCGCGTGGCGAACGCCCAGTTCGTAGAACACGTTGGCGTTGTGCACCGTGATGTCGCAGACGACGATGTCGGCCTTCAGGATGAGCCGGAACATGTCGTCGTGGATGCTGCCCGCATCCATCACCGTGATCGTGGTGCCGCCGGTCAGCCCGCTGGCCTCCATCGCCGGGGCGATCAGCGCCTTCTCGACGGCGTCGAAATCGATCTCCTGGCCGGCCGAGTCCTTCTTCCTGCCGAAGCCTCGAATCACGAAACAGTCCATCGCTTGCCTCCCCGGGGCCTGCCGGCCCTTGTCACTCGTCCGGCTCGTACGACTCCTCGAACTTCGCCCGGCGCACGGCGTACGCGTCCGACCCGTCCTCCTCGTTGGACACGAGCCAGTCGCCCGCCTCGTAGCCCGTGCTGCCTTCCTTCGTCTTCACGCGGCCGGCTTCGGAGGCCTGTTCGGCCCAGACCTTGCCCGTCTTCACGTACAGGCCCTGCCCCTGGGCCGTGTAGGTGCGCGCAAAGGACTCGGCGTCCACCGTGTAGACCTCGTCGCCGTTCTGCACCAGCCAGTCGTTGGCCTTGCAGCGCTGCTCCGCACCCCACTTGCGGTAGCTGAAGCCTTCCATGTCCAGCTTCAGCTGCACCGCCACCACCGGCTGCCCCGGCTTGCGCCGATAACGTCTTCGTTCACCCATGGCCAATCCTGCGCGAGCATAGAAATTTCAAACACCGTCGGCAACGCCCAATGGGGTGAGGCGATCGGCTCCAGGCAGCAATGATGCGCCAGGGCCCGGCGCGCACGCCGGAAGGGGGCGGCCCGGCTGCCGTCCTGGCGTCGGCCCTCATTCACCGTAGGGATGAGCGCCGACGCAAGCGGCCTGCGGTTCGGGAATTGGTGCTACGGTTGCTGGCGGGCCGGCTGGAGCGGCTCGCGTGGACCCCACCCAAGCAGGAGGACCCCATGAAGATCGAGAACCATCGGCTGGTCGGCGATGGCATCAGCTTTCGCGCTTCGCCCAACCATGGCGGCGAGTACAAGCCCCGTTTCCTGGTCATGCACTTCACGGCCGGCGCGTCGGCAGGAAGTTCGGTCGAATGGCTGTGCAACCCCGCTGCCAAGGCATCGGCGCACATCGTGCTCGGGCGTGACGGCAGCATCGTGCAGCTGGTGCCCTTCAACGTGGTGGCCTGGCATGCGGGCGTGAGCGACTGGAACGGGCTGGTCGGCATGAACAACTACTCGATCGGCATCGAGATGGACAACCCCGGCATGCTGCGCCGCGTCGGCGACGGCTTCCAGGCCAGCTTCGGCCGCAGTTACCCGGCCGACCAAGTGCTGCTGGCCGAGCACAAGCACGGCGGCGGCGTGCAGCCCTGGCTCACCTACACCGAGGTGCAGATCGCGCGCGCCAACGAGCTCGCCGACCTGCTGGCGGCGACCTATGGCCTGGAGGATGTGCTCGGCCACGAGGACATCGCGCGCGGCCGCAAGACCGACCCGGGCCCGGCCTTCCCGCTCGCGAGCATGCGTTCGCGCCTGGCGGGCCGCATGGAGGACGCACCGCCGGTCTACGTGGTGACGGCGTCGACGCTCAACATCCGCAGCGGCCCCGGCGCACAGAACCCGCCGGTCGCGCCGGCGCTGCGCCAGGGCACGAAGCTGTCGCTGCTCGAGCCGGGCGACCGCTGGAGCCGCGTCGCGGTGATCGGGCCCACCGACGTCGAAGGCTGGGTCGCCAACCCCTTCATCGCGCTGGCCAGCACCGCGTCGGTGTCGAGGTCGGCGCCGCGCGCCGTGAAGAAGGCGCCGGCGCCCGCTGCAAAGTCCGCGCCGGCCAAGAAGGCAGCACCAGCCAAGAAGGCAGCAGCCGCCAAGAAGCCGGCGCCCGCCAGGAAGGCGGCGCACCGGGCGGCGGTGCGCTGAGGAGGCCTGCGGAGCGGCATGCAGCATGCTGGTTAGCCAAGGCCGGGTCTCGCGCTGCAGCGCCTGCCCGGCGGCCCGGGACTTGGGTAGCATCGGCTGCTCCCGCGCGGGGGCGCGCAACACCCTTCACACGCAGCAAGCCGCACCTTATGCGAACGATCTCGGTCCTCGGCTCGACGGGCTCCGTCGGTGCCAACACCCTCGACGTTATCGACCAGATGGGTGGTCGCAGTGCCTTCCAGGTCGTGGCCGTGACGGGCGGCCACAACGTCGAGCTGCTGGCCCGCCAGGCCAGGGCCAGCGGGGCGCAGCTGGCGGTGACGGCCCACGATGATCGTTACCAGGAGCTGAAGGCGGCCCTGTCCGGCACCGGCATTGACGTCGCAGCCGGCAGGTCCGGCCTCATCGAAGCCGCGCAGCGCGACTCTCAGATGGTGATGGCCGCGATCGTGGGCACGGCGGGCCTGGAGCCGACGCTGGCCGCCGCGCGCCGCGGCGCCGACGTGGCGCTGGCGAACAAGGAGTGCCTGGTGTCGGCCGGTGAGCTGTTCGCCCGCGCCGTGCGCCAGGGCGGCGGCCGCCTGCTGCCGGTGGACAGCGAGCACAGCGCCGTCTTCCAGGTGCTCGACGAAGCCCATCGGGACACGCTCGAGCGCATCGTGATCACCGCATCGGGCGGCCCGTTCCGCACCTGGACGCGCGAGCGCATGGCGGGTGTCACCGCCGAGGTGGCGCGGGTCCATCCCAACTGGTCGATGGGCCTGAAGATCTCCATCGGCAGCGCCACGATGTTCAACAAGGCGCTGGAGGTCATCGAGGCCAAGCACCTCTTCGGCGTCGCGCCGGAGCAGGTCGAGGTGATCGTCCACCCGCAGTCGATCATCCACTCGATGGTGGGTTATGCCGACGGCTCGGTGCTGGCGCAGCTGGGCTGTCCGGACATGCGCACCGCCATCGCCTATGCACTCGCCTATCCGTCGCGCACGCGGCTGAACGTCGAGCGGCTGGACTTCGCCAAGCTCGCTCGGCTCGATTTCGAGGCGCCGGACGAGGTCCGCTTCCCTGCCCTGCGCCTGGCTCGGCTGGCCTTGAGCCGCGGGGGCCAGCAGAGCGCCATCATGAACGCGGCCGAGGAAACGGCCTTCGAGGCCTTCGTCGCCGCGCGGATCGGGTTCCTGGACATGGCCGAGATCGCCGAAGCCGTGATGGACGACATGCTGCAGTGGCCGCATGCAAGCTGCATGGACGATGTCTTCGCCTGCGACGCCGAAGCGAGACGGCGCGCCACGGCGATCATCGCGCGCATGCCCTCGGCGATGGCCTGTTCCGCGTAGCCGAGGCCCCCCAGGCGCCGGGCTGCAGCCCGCGCCTGCGGCGGGGCGGCGGCTCGCGCCTGCGGCGCTCAGGGCCTGGCCAGCTCCCTCAGCGCGGCGTCGCGCTCGTCGGCCTGCATCATGTCCAGCGTGGCGTGGTAGCAGCGCGCCGTGTCGCAGAGTTGCGCCAGTTGCTGCTTCATGCCGGCGTAGTGCGCGGCGTAGGCCTGCAGGTCGCCGCCGAAGTGCAGGAAGAGGTCGTCCTTGAGCCCATAGGTCGTGACGCCGAGGGCGAACTGGTCGAGGAACGACAGGCACTCGACCGACGAGATGCGCCGCATCGCCCGCGACCCCTGGGCTTTGAAGTCCACCACGACGATGTTGCCCACCGGCGCCGACCGCAGGCTCTCCTGGGCCCACAGGGCATCGGGCGAGACGACGTACTCGTCCTGGTCGAGGTGACGCTGCAGCCCGCGCAGGCGGATCAGGGGGCCGAAGCAGTCGTCGTTGCGGATCCTCATCGACGAGGGCACGCCGTGCGCGATGCCTTCGTCGACGATCACGTGCGTGTTGGCCAGGAAGCGTGCGCCGTGCAGGCAGGCCTGCGCCAGGAACACGGTCTTGCCGCCGCCGCCGAGCCCCACCAGCAAGGTGGCCCGCCCTTCGAGCGCGAAGCCGGCGGCCTTGAGGTGAACGGCATCGAGGTCGGCAGCGTGCACCGTCAGCACATGCTTGACGAAGTACGGCCAGACCAGCTTCTGCAAAGAGCGGCCGTAGACGCGGAACTCGCGGCCTCGAGTGACGAGATAGGCCGGCGGGCCGAAGTAGGGTCCGCGGTAGTAGCCCTTGCAGAAGCGCTGGGCCCGCTGTGTCCGGTCGGCAGCGCGGGCCAGGCTCGCCTCGTCCATCGCGTCGCGGTCGAGGTCCGTGCAGTGCAGGTGATAGTCGGCCTCGGCCTCGGGTGGCGCGAAACGGGCGAAGTGCTCGAATGCGGCGAACTGCTCGAGGTTGGTCGACACCCGCAGCTTCACGAGGTTCAGGTCCACGACCCGCGTCAGGCGTGTCGCCGGCAGCGGGGCGCCGTCCCAGGCCGGAGCGCCTGGCGTCAGGGGTGCCGATGACTGCATGGGCGGCCTGCGCTAACGCGTAGCCTGTGCGCCATCGCGCGCGCTGGGCAGCAGCCTGCGCAGCCCGGGCACGTCGAAGGTGATCAGGTGGTTGGCCAGCACCACGGCGTCCCAGTGCGCCGGGCTGACGCCCTGCCGGCGGCATGCATCCAGGAATGCGCGCCATTCCTTCGACTGTCCGGCCTCCATGCGTTCGAGCTGGGCCCGCAGCTCGTCACGGCCGTCGGCCGGCCCCTGCTCGACGGCCTCGCGCAGCCCACGGTAGGCATCGGCCAGCGTCAGCGGGTGCGGCTTCGCATCGGCGTACAGGTCCTCGCAGAGGCGCCGGGCCTCCGCCATGCGGCTCCGGTGCTGCACCAGGTCGCGCAGCAGCGTCGTGCGCTGGGCGTGCGGCAGGCAGATCGCCAGCTCGCGCGCCACGTCGGCCGGTTCGTCGGCCGAGTGGACGAAGGTCATCTGCTTCGATGTCGCCCGCAGCGTATGCCGCAGGTCGCCCTCGCGCTGGCACGAGGGATCGAAGGATCCCTTCAGGCCGGCCAGGTGCTCCGATGCGGAGACTTCGACGCCCCGCGGCCGGCGGGCCAGCAGCAGCACCGAGACGGCGTCTGACAGCATGAGGTCGCAGGCGTCGCGGCGTTCGCGCGAGGCGATGTTCCACTGGTAGAACCACATCGCGCGCACCAGCAGCGGCGTGAAGCGGAACGGCACCATCGCTGCCGGCACGAAGCCCTGCGATTCCAGCCAGTCGAGCACGAGATGCATGCGCCGGCCCACGATGGCCTCGGGCTTGATCACGAGCAGCACATGCTCGCGGACCAGGTCCTCGGCCCCGGAGCCGGCGATCTCGACGATGTCTTCCCAGCCCTCGTGGAAGTAGGTGTCGCAGGCATAGAGCGCCTGCTTGTCCGGCATCGCCGTCATGCGCTCGTGCAAGGGAGCGCCGAAGCGCTGGTCGATCTGCATGGTCATCGTCAGCACGGTGCCGGTTCGGCCGCGAGATGCGACTCGGTGTCGAAGAACTGCACGACGGTGTCCCTTGGGCCCAGTTCGGCGAGCGCGTAGAACGCGGGCCCGTGGTGGCACACGCGCACACCGTTCACCAGTTCCGGAGGGCCCAGGTGGCTGCTGCTGCGCAAGGCGCTGAACGGAATGCCCAGCCAGCTGCCCGACAGCAGCCGGTGGATGTGGCCGAAGAACAGATGCACGATGCGGTGCCGGTGAGGATGCAGCAGCGCCTCGAACGCCTCGTGGTCCATCAGCCGGCTCGGGTCGAGCTGCGCCGAGCCGATGGGCAGCGGTGGATGGTGCATGAACAGCACCACGGGCCGGTCACCGCCCAGCTCCAGTGCCTGCTTCAGCCAGGCCCTGCGGGCCGCGCAGTAGCGCCCGTGCGGGCCCTCGGGCGTGTGAGTGTCCAGCACCAGCAGGTCGAGTTCGGCGCAGCGGATGAGCTGCTGCACGAAGCCGCCGGCGTCGAGCGGCAGATCCGGAAAGGCCGCGCGCAGCGCCGGGCGCGAATCGTGGTTGCCGACGAGCAGCGTGACCGGGAACGGCAACTCCGCCAGGCAGCGCTTGAGGACCGTGTACTCCTCGGTCGAACCCGACTCGGTGAGATCACCCAGCAGGACCAGCCGGTCCACGTCGCGGTGGCGGCGCAGCGCGGTTCGAAGCACCGCCTGCAGGCGCGCGACGGGGTCGCTGCCTAGCATCAGCCGGCCACCCGCGCAGACATGGGGATCGGAGATCAGCAGCAACTTCATGTGACAAATTCGAACACTCAAGATGAGTGGCAGGTCGGGGGTCGAAAAGGGCGGCGTATTCTGCCAAGGCGAGTCGCCATCGGTGCATGCAAGCTAGGGGTCGTGGCTCCTGATCGACACCCTGCGCATCGCGCGTGCCACCACATTGACACGCTAGCTCTCGTCTGAAAGACTCGCCGCCCGCGAACCGCATGGCGCTTGCCGCGCCCGGTCGCGCCGGATGGCAGGGCATGCCGTCCGGCCCACGAAGATCCATCAGGGGAGAGAGCTTGGACACATTCACTCTGGGCCAGCTGGTCCGGCTTCTGCAGGAGTGCGCCGAGCAGGACGAGGCCGTCGGCGAGGTGAATGAATCGAACGCGAACCAGAGCTTCGAGGATCTCGGCTTCGACTCTCTGGCGCTCTTCAACGTCGTCGTGCGCATCGAGAAGCAGTTCGGCGTGCGCATCGGCTACGACTCGATGATCGCGGCGCGCACACCGAACGCGCTGCTGGGCCTGGTTCGCGATCGCATCGGCGCATGAGCGCCGAGTGCACGCCGGCCTCCGGGCCGCGCCGCCGGCAGGCGGCTGCCTCGAACTGAAGACAGGAGCAGTCCCATGTGCGGCATCACGGGATGGGTGGACTTCGCGCGTGACCTCCGGCAGGAGCTGCGCACGCTCGAGGCGATGACGCAGACGCTGGCGCGCCGCGGGCCCGATCAGCACGGGACCTGGAGCGAGCACCACGTCGCGCTCGGTCACCGCCGGCTGTCGGTGATCGACCTGGAAGGCGGAGTCCAGCCGATGAAGGTCGAGCGCGAGGGCCGCGTGCTCGCCGCGACCACCTTCTGCGGCGAGATCTACAACTTCCGCGAACTGCGCCAGGAACTGCGTGCACTGGGTGGCCAGTTCCGCACGAACAGCGACACCGAGGTGCTGCTGGAGGGCTACCTGCAGTGGGGCGCCGGCCTGGTGGACCGGCTCAACGGCATGTACGCCTTCGGCATCTGGGACCTGCGCAGCGAGGAGCTGCTGCTGGTGCGCGACCGCATGGGCGTCAAGCCGCTCTTCTACTACCCCACGCCCTCGGGCCTGATCTTCGGCTCGGAGCCCAAGGCGCTGCTGGCCAACCCGCTGGTGCGCCGGCGCGTGTCGATGGACGGCATGCGCGAGCTGCTGGACATGGTCAAGACGCCCGAGGTCTCGATCTACGACGGCATGTCGGAACTTCGCCCGGGTTCGCTCCTGCGCTTCTCGCGGCGCGGTCTGGCCAAGAGCCGCTACTGGCAGCTGCAGGCGCTGCCGCATCGCGACGGCCTGCGCGAGACCGTGCAGACGGTTCGTGATCTGCTCGAAGACACCGTGCGGCACCAGACGGTCGCCGACGTGCCCGTCTGCTCGCTGCTGTCGGGCGGGCTGGACTCCTCGGCCGTCACCGCGCTGGCGGCCCGCGACTGGCCCGCGGGCCGCTTCCAGTCCTTCTCGGTCGACTTCCAGAACAACATGGATCGCTTCGAGGTGGACGCCGTGCGATCGTCGCCCGACGCGCCCTTCGCGCGCGCGCTGGCGGCGCACGCGGGCACCGACCACACCGAGATCCTGCTGCACAGCGAAAGGCTGCTCGATCCCCAGGTGCGCGCCGAGGTGCTGACCGCGGCCGACGGCCCGCCCATGTTCTGGGGCGACATGTGGCCGTCGCTGTACCTGCTGTTCAAGGAGATCCGCCAGCACCACGTGGTGGCGCTGTCGGGCGAGGCGGCCGACGAGCTGTTCGGCGGCTACCGCTGGTTCCACAACCCGGCCGCCGTGCAGGCCGAGACCTTTCCGTGGCTGACCTCCGGCTCGGCGCGCTACTTCGGCGGCATGCGCCTGCTCGCACCCGAGCTGCTGGACCGCCTGGACATCCCCGGCTACCGGCAGGCACGCTACAACGACGCGCTGGCCGAGGTGCCCAGCTGCGCGGAGGACTCGGATGTCGACCGGCAGATGCGCCGCATCACCTACCTCAACCTCACGCGCTTCGTGCAGACGCTGCTGGACCGCAAGGACCGCATGAGCATGGCGGCCTCGCTGGAGGTGCGCGTGCCGTTCTGCGACCACCGCCTGGTGCAGTACGTCTTCAACGTGCCGTGGAACATGAAGTGCCAGGACGGGCGCGAGAAGAGCCTGTTGCGGGCCGCGGTGGCCGACCTGCTGCCCGCCTCGGTGCTCGAGCGCGAGAAGACGCCGTACCCGGCGACGCAGGATCCGCGCTACGAGGAAGGCCTGCGGCGCGAGCTGGCCGAGGTGCTGGCGGATCCGGCTTCGCCGGCGCTGCCCCTGCTCGACGTGGCCAAGGCCAAGGCGCAGCTGGCCCGCCCCACGCTCGATGTCAGCCAGCCCTACAACCGCGGCAGCCTCGAAGTGGCGCTCGGCCTGAACCGATGGATGCGCGAGTACCAGGTCGACCTGGCCCTGTAGCGCAGTGACGTCCGGGCCCCGAGCCCCCAAGGAGTACCCACTGATGAAGGCATCACTCGTCGATGACCACGGCCAGGCTGTGCTGCAGCTGCTGGACGGCCGGATCCGCATGCCCCTGGCATCGCTGCTGCGGCATGTACACGCCGAGGCGGAGGACCTCGTCGTCGTCGCCGGATCGCTGATCGAAGGCATCGGCAACTGGACCTCGGACTTCGACATCTACGTCTTCTCCGACACCCGGCGCACCGAGTTCCCGGCCGCGGAGCACCACCGCCGCTACGACTCGAAGGAGAAGGTCGGCACCTTCGACTTCATGGACGACTTCAGCTTCAGCGTGGACGTCTACTACCACAGCCATGCCGAGCTGCAGGAGCTGACCGCCCGTATGCGCGAGCAGTACCGCCAGCGCATGCAGCGCACCAAGGTCGCCGCGGCCGACCTGCCGAAGTACCACCAGAAGCTGGCGCACCGCCTGTTCGACAGCCTGGTCGTGCAGGGCGAGCGAAAGCTGCTCGACGCGCTGGCCGGGCTGACCCGGGCGCAGTACGGCTACGTGGCCTACCGCCAGTACGCCTGCCCCTACCCCGACTTCCGGGACATCGTGGGTTCCTGGCGCCTGCCCGACCTGGACACCTGCGTCTACCAGGCCCGGCATTTCCTGCGCTGGCAGATGATGGCGTTCACGCACCTCAACGGCAACGTCAACATGAACGAGAAGTGGGTGTTCCAGCTCGCCAAGCGCCTGCCGCCGCAACATGCCGCGCTGGCCGAACGCTTCATGCAGGCCACGTTCGGCGCCTGCGCGAGCGACAGCGACAAGCGCGCCACCGTCATCGCATGCCTGGACACCTGCGACGCGCTGTTCGACGCAGCGCGCCCGATCCTGGACCGCCATCCGGACTTCCTGTCCTGCGACAAGGCCCAGGCGCTGACCCGCAGCGAGCGCGAAGGCTATTCGCGCTGGCACTCGGAGGTGGGGCTGGAGTTCGCGTTCCGGTCGCGCCTGTTCACGGCAGGCCTGCCGCCCTTGCGCGACTTCCTGCCCGAAGAGCCGACGCCCGCCCTCGCCCAGCTGCTGCGCGACGACCCGTTCCGCCCGGCCGCCCTGACCGCGTGATCACGCCTGAACCTGCCTGAACCCGCCCGCGCAAAAGAAGGGGATGACCTTGACGATCGATCTGTCGAAGAATGAGTTCCAGCACAGCCAGCCGGTGGACTTCAGCGGCATGAATCTCTTCGAAGGAAGAGATGTCCGCAGGTACCCGCGCCGCGACGAGCTGCAAGCGGCGCTCGCGCGGCATCACGAGCTGGACGAGCGCAGCGTGGTGGTGCACCCGGGCGGCGCCGCGGCGCTGGCCCAGCTCTTCCTGTCGCACAGCTGGTCCAACGGGGGCAGTGGCGACGTGCTCCTGCCCGACGCCGGCTGGCAGTACTACGGCGAGCTGGCCGAACGCACGCGCATGCGCGTGCTGCCGTATCCGATGGTGAAGGCCGACGGCGCCTACCGTTTCGACGTGCCGCGGATCCTGGAGCTGATGCGCGCCAGGCCGGGCTCGATGATCGTCCTAACCAGCCCGAACAACCCGACCGGCGCCAGCCTGGGCCAGGACGAGCTGCACCAGATCTGCGCCAGCGCGGACGGCTCGGCCACCCTGCTGCTCGACCAGTGCTACGAGGGCTTCGGCGCCCCGCCCTCGTCGATACGACGGCTGGTCACCGAGCACGCCAACGTCGTGGCGCTGCGGACCTTCTCGAAGTTCTACGGTCTCGCGGGCGCCCGCATCGCATACACGGTGGCCGGGGCTGAGGTGACGCGGCGCTTTGCGCTCGTGCCGCCCTATCTCGGATTCAGCTGCATCGGCGAGCAGCTGGCCATCGCCGCGCTCGAGAACCGGCCGAAGTACCTGGCCCTGGCGCGCAAGACCATCGAAGAGCGGCAGCGCAGCCTGGAGTTCTTCAACAGCCTGCCGGGCTGCGAGTGCTACCGGTCCGACGCCAACTTCCTGCTCATGCACCTGCCGGGCCAGGCCGCCGCGTTCGCGCAGGCCCTGAACCAGGAAGGCATCCTGGTGCGCACCTTCGCCGCCAGCCCGCTGCTGGAACACGTCAGGGTCACCATCGGCACGAGCGAGCAGATGAGCCATCTGCGCGACGCCTCGGCGCGCTTCTTCAGGAACCGCGCGCGCGGCTAGATGTCCGAGGCCCGCAGCGACGTGGAGCCCGCCTCCGGCGGCGGGCATGCGGCGGCGCGGGCGGCCTTCTACGGCTACTACGTGGCGCTGTATGCGCCGGTGGCGGTCACCATCAGCTTCCTGCCGCTGTGGATCAAGTCACGCGGGCTCGACGAGCACCAGGTCGGCTTGTTGTTCGCGGTGGGGGCGCTGCTGGCCCTGTTGATCAACCCGGTGGTCGGCCTCGTTGCCGACACGCGCGAAAGCCGCAAGAGCGTGCTGCTGCTGCTGCTGGCCGGTTCATCGGCGGCTGCGCTGCTGCTGCTCAATGTCCGCGGTCCGCTGTGGGTGTTCGCGGCGTACGCGGCCACACGGGCCTGTTCGACGGGCCTCATTCCGCTGAGCGAATCGATGGCCTTGAGCGGCGCGGCACGCTTCGGCCTCGACTTCGGCCGCCTGCGCGGCGTCGGCTCGCTGTCGGTGGTCGTGACGACGGCGGCACTCGGCGCCGCCCTCGATCGCTACGGGCTGGATGGCGTGGCGCTGGCGCTGGTGCTGGCCTACGTGCTGCAGACGGCCATGGCGGCCTGCCTGCCCGACGTGCGCGTCGCCGCAGCCCGCACCGCGAAAGCCCCGCTGCGTCGCGTGCTGCGGCTGCCGGGCTTCGCCCTCTTCCTCTGCGGCGCGGCGGCTTCGCAGGCCTGCCACGGCCTCTTCTACACCTACAGCGCCATCCACTGGAAGAGCCTGGGCCTGTCGTCATCGGTCATCGGCGCCTTGTGGAGCCTGGGTGTGCTGGCCGAGGTCGCGGCCTTCATGCTCGGCGGGCGCCTGCTGGCGCGCCTGTCCGCCCCGTCCGTGCTGCTGCTTGCCTGCCTGGGCGGCGTCTTGCGCTGGACCCTGGTTGCCGAAGCGGGGCAGGCCGGCACGCTCGTGATCGCCCAACTGCTGCAGGCGGCAACGCTGAGCCTGACGCAACTGGGCGCTGCCCAGTACATCAGGACCACGGTCCCGGCCGACGCCCTGTCCAGCGGCACCGGCATCTACGCGGCGACGGTGGGCCTGCTTACGGCCGCGACGGTCTACGGCGGCAGCCATCTGTACGCGCACTTCGGCGGCCATGCCTTCGCCCTCAGCGCGGCGCTGTGCGTGATGGGCGCTGTCGCCGCGGCGACCCTGCGGCACCGCTTCGGCGGCCCTGCCCTGCAGCAGCCCTGAGCCGCGCCGGCGCGCCGAGAAGGCGCCTGTGCCCGGCTCAGCCCGCCATCGCCCGGCGCACGTCGATGGTGAAGGTCGAGATCCGGCGCTGGTCCTGCATCAGCGCGATGGAGACGCGGCTGGTCGCGGCGTCATTGCCGGTGTCGAGCTGCGCCACCAGGCGCGTCTCGACGTCGAACTCGCCGACCGACTCGTAGCGGGCCACGCAGCCGCACACCTCCAGCTGCAGCGCCGGCAGGCCCTGCTTGCTGGCCACCGCATGCAGCGCGAGCTGCCGTGCCGCCTCGGTCTGCACCATGGCGTAGATGTGATCGATCGAATGGTCGAAGAACACGGGGTGGTGGATGTCGACCCGCGCCACGGCCTCGAAGCCTTCGCGGGTCGGCCAGGCCCGGGCCAGCAGCACGTTGGACGGGTTCACCTTGCCCACGGTGGCCGGGTCCATCTCGCTCGGCGGCGGCACGGCGATGCGGGCCTCCTCGGGAAGGCCACGGTCGCGGCGCATCATGGCGCGCATCTGTCGCCACTGCTCGCGATCGATCCACATCTGGCGGATGCGCACCCGGCCCACGTCGCGGCTGCCGTCCTCGGTGTGCAGGCGGAACACCCAGGCCAGGCCCGACAGCTCGGTGCCGCGCCGCCATTGGCGCTCGATGTCGCAGGCCAGGCGCAGGTTCACGGGGCGCAGCACCTCCGCCTGCCCGCTGGCCCGGGCCGGCGGCAAGCTCAGCTCGGCGTCGAGTTCCTGGAACAGGAACTGGAAGCGGTTGCCGACCAGCGGCACGTCGAAGCCGCGATGGGCTACGACGAAGCAGCCCTGCCGGCACATCTCGACGAGGGCCGCGATGTCCGGGTTCCGGTTGCCCGCCAGGTGATGTTCGCAGTACAGCCCGTGCGACCGGGGCACCTGGCCGCCGAGCAGCATCTGCGTCGCGGACACCTGGGCCACGTCGGTCAGCAGCACCTGGTCGATCGACCACTTGTGCACCAGCGCCTTCGGCAGGATCTGGTCGTAGTTCAGTTGCACGGACACATCAATCTCCGGATCGGTTGTCGGTCGACGAGAGGAACGACTCGAAGCTGCGGCCCAGGCGTTCGAGCGGTTCGGGCGGACGCCCCAGGGCGGTGGTCTCGCGCTGGTCGATCCGGGCGTGGATCAGCGCGTTCTCGAGCCGCCGCCGGGCACCGGACGCGGCTTCGCGCAAGGACGGCCCGTCGTTCACGCTCGCGACCCTCGCGTAGCCCATCGCGCGAGCCACGGCGGCCAGGTCCAGCCGCGGTGCACAGGTCGGCACATGCCCCACGGAGGCGTGCACGCCGTTGTCCAGCACCACGTGGATGAGGTTGGCCGGTTGCTGCGCCGCCACTGCCGCGGCACCGCCCAGATGCATCAGGAAGGCCCCGTCGCCGTCGATGCACCAGACCCGCCGGTCAGGCCGCGCCATCGCGATGCCGCAGGCGACCTGCGACGCGTGACCCATGGAGCCGACCGACAGGAAGAGCTGCCGCGGGTTGCGGTCGGCATCGGCCCATTGGCCGAAGAGGTCGCGCGAGATGTAGCCCGTGGAACCGACCACGGCGTCGCCGGGCTCGATGCAGGACATCAGCGCGCGGATCGCGTCGGTGCGGCAGAAGGCGTGGCCGGCATCGGCATCTACCCGGGCATCGGCGGCAGGCTCCGGCTCCGCGGCGACCAGGCCCTTGGGCACCAGCACGGCCGCGGGCGAGCGGCGGGACAGCGCCTCCTGGAAGGCGGCCTGCACGGCCTGCGTGGCCTGCTCGGCCGTGGACACTTCGCGCCAGGGAATCTGCAGCAGGTCCAGCAGCCCCGGCGTGGCACGGCCCTGCGCCAGGTGCTGGCCTTCGTCCTTCGAGCCGGGGCGGCCGCGCCATCCGACGAGCAGCACCATCGGCAGCGCATAGACCTCCGCGTGGGCCAGCGACAGCAGCGGGTTCACCGCATTGCCCAGGCCGGAGTTCTGCAGGTAGACCAGCGGCACGTTGCGCTGGCCCAGCCACCAGCCCGCCGCCAGGCCGATGGCGTTGCCCTCGTTGGCCGCCACCACGTGCCGGGCCGGTGGCGCCAGCGCCTGGCAGGAACGCGAGAACGCCCCGAGCACGCTGTCCGGCACCCCGGTGAAAAAGCGGCAACCCTGCGCGACGCAGGCGTCGACCAGGCTCCGTCCATCGAGCATGTCGCCCCTCCCCTTTTCGCATCCGGCCGTGCACGAGGTGCCGGCGATGCGCTTGATGTTGATTCCGCCGGGCCGCCGTTCAGCGCTGCGGCAGGTAGCGTCGCTCCGCCTCTTCGATCTCGGCCATGCCCACGGTGTTGAAGACCTCGTCCAGCGTGGCGATCGATTCATCGAGACCTGCCACGGAGCGCTCGTCGCGCACGCGGCGCGTGGCCGCCCTCACCGCGGCCAGCGAAGCGCGCAGGTTGTGGTTGGCCCAGATCACGGTGGAGACACCGGCGCTCTCGAACGTCGACGTGGGCGTCGTGGCGTACTTCGTCGGCACGATGACGACCGGGCAGCGCTGCTCCCACAGCCGCATGAACTCGAGGATCTCCGTGGCGGTGGACTTCTTCGAGTGGATGAGGATCGCATCCGCGCCCGCCGCGTGGTACGAACTCGCGCGCCTGATGGCCTCGCCCATGCCCAGGCCGGAGATCAGCGCCTCCACGCGCGCCACGACGCAGAAGTCGTCGTCGAGCTTGGAGTCCTGGGCCGCGCGGATCTTGCCGCAGAACTCCTCGATCGAGACCAGCGGCTGCTCGTCGGACAGGAAGGAGTTGGTCTTCGGGAACTGCTTGTCCTCGATGCACACGCCGGCCACGCCGCGCTGGCACAGCTTGCGGACGAAGCGGCGCACGTTGTTGAAGTCGCCATGCCCCGTGTCGCCGTCGACGAGGATGGGCACCGACGATGCGTCGACCATGAAGTCGAGCATGTCCAGCACCTGGGTCCAGCTCGCCTCGTTGCGATCACGCACGCCGAGCGCGGCGGACATCGACAGGCCCGAGGCCCAGATCCCCTGGAAGCCTTCGTCGGACACGACGCGGGCCGTGAGGCCGTTGTGCGCCTCCATCAGGAACGACAAGCCCGGCGCGTGGAGCAGGTCCTTCAACCGGCTCGCCTTGCTCCTGTCGTCTTGCGCCGCGGACACTGCTGCGTGCATCGTTTTCCCCTGGTTGTGTGCGTGATGACGAAGCGATCCGCCACCCGGCGGCGCTCCAGCTTGAATGCCCGCCCCGAGAGGCGGGCGGTGTTACCAGACGAGGCCCTCCGGCACGTCGGCCGGGCTCGGCGACGTGGGGCGCGGGGCCGCGCTGCGCGCGACGGGGCCGGCCTCGAGCGGGGCGTGAACGGCGCGAACGGCGTGGGCGGCGTGGACGACGTGGATCGCGTCCCAGCCCTGCCGCTCGGCGCCCAGGATGTCGGTCTCCAGGCTGTCGCCGATCGCCAGCACGCGCCTCGGCGACGGGCAGTGCTCGCCGATCGCGGACAAGGCCTTCGCGTAGATCGCCGAATAGGGCTTGCCCGCGTAGCTCACGCTGCCGCCCAGCTCAAGGTAGCGGCGGGCCAGCGTGCCGGCGCAGAAGGTGAGGCCCTCGCCCTTGCGGGCGGTGAGGTCCGGGTTCGCGCACAGCATGGGAAGGCCGCGCGCCGCCAGGCTCCGCAGCCCCTCCTCGAACGAAGCCGGATCGCGGCCGCCGGTGCCGGTGCAGACCACCATCTCGGCGCTCCTGGCGTCGTGCAGCGCCGGGCGCACGCCGGTCCTGCTTTCCACCGCCTCGTACAGCGCCAGGTCGCGCTCGGGCCCGAGATGAAAGATCGGGGTGCCGAGGCGCGCGCACAGCATGTCGACCGTGACGTCGCCCGAAGTGACGATGGCATCCCAGCAGTCTCGCGGCAGCCCCATGGATTCGAGGTGCCGCCTGATGTGGACCCAGGTGCGCGGGGAGTTGGACAACATCACCACCACGCCGCCGCCGGCCCGGTAGCGCTGCAAGGCCTCCACCGCGCCGGCAAACGGGGTCTCGCCGTCGTGCACCGTGCCCCAGAGGTCGCACATCACGCCGTCGTAGTCGGCCGCGATCCGCGACAGGCCGCCGATGTCGGCGACCGTGTAGACGCGGGATCGCGTGGGATGCCCGAAGTCCATCAGTCGATCCACGCCCTGAGCAGGCGGCGCCGCTGCGCCGCGGTGGCCCCGTCGGTGAACTGCCGGCGCGCGTGCAGCACCACGCGGTTGTCCGCGATGACGAGGTCGCCCGCGTCCATGCGCGCCGTCAGCTGCAGCTGCGGGTCGTCGAGCAGGGACTCGAACGCATCCAGCGCCGACCACGCGCCTGCGTCCAGCGGCCGGCCCAGGGCCTGCTCGGCCACGTGCACCCAGGGCCGGTTGTAGCGGACCACCAGCCGGCCGTCGCGGAAGCGGAAGACCGGGCCCCAGTCGACGAGGCGCCCGTCGGCGTGGGGCTCGGCATGGCGGCCGAACGGGTAGGCCTCGAACAGGCGATCGAGCAGCGCGGGCTGCTCACGCAGCAGCCGGTTGAAGATGGCATGGCCGCTCAGAAGCACGGACTCGCCGCCGCTGAGCGAAGGCTGCACGCACAGCAGCGCGATCAGCCGCGGCGCCTGCGGGAGCCGGCCCTTCTCGGTGTGCGGACGGACCTCGTCGTCACCCTTGGACACGGTGGAGTCGCCGACGACGGGCTTGCCGTCCGGCCCCGGCGGGGCCTTGGCCACGAGGCTGACGCGTTCGCCGCGCAGGTTCTGCACGCGAGGCTCGCCCAGCAGCGTGCACAGGCCCCAGAGCACGCACTTCAGCTGGCTCTCGGACCAGCCCCGCTGCTGCCAGCCCTGCAGCACCATGAACCCGGGGCCGTCGCGCAGCTGCGCCTGCAGCGCCATGCCCAAGTCGAACAGCCGCGGGCTGCGGAAGTCGCCGGCCTCGAGGTCGTCCAGGGTCTTGCGCTGCGCATCCAGCGTGTGCAGGACCTCATCGAACGCGTCGAGCGCGTCGTCACCGACCGGAAACGCCCACTGCGCTCGCGACAGGCTGGAGCCTTCCCAGGCCGACGGCCCCGAGATGGGTGTGTAGCGCGTGTGCAATGCGGCTCCTCGCTGGGTATCGGATGGCGATCGATTCTCAGTGTGTGAATTTATTGTGTCAACGATGTTCGAACACTAGGTTTTTGCGATTCGTATCGGCCTGACATCAAAACAGCACGCATTGCTGGAAGGCACAGCTACCCCGTCATGTCATGGTACTCAGATGCCTCCGGCCACCGGCCGGCGCCAGGCCCTCTAGCGCGAGCCCGCGCCGGGTGCCGGCGCCTGCACGGCCATCTCGGCGAAGACCTGCTCGATCTTCTGGCGCACCTCGCGCACATGCAGCGTCTTGCGGTGCATCTCGATCTCCAGCGGCACGGTCGCATCGAGCTCGGCCCGGATCGAGCGGGTCATGTGCGCCTTCAGCTCCACGAGCGCGGCGCGCGGCTTCTGCGCCAGGCCGGTGGCCAGCCGCAGCGCGTAGGCCAGCACCTCCTTGCGCGGCAGGACCGGCAGCGGCACGCCACGCCGCTGCAGCTCGTCGCCGAGGAAGTCGTCGCCGTTCATCAGCATCTCGTAGCCGAGGTTGAAGCCCAGGCGCAGGGGCAGGATGAAGGTTGCGCCCATGCCCGGCGTGAAGCCGAACTTCATGAAGCTCGCGCTGTAGACGCTCTCGCGGCTGAGCACGACGAAGTCGGCGAACAGGCCCATGGCCAGGCCGCCGCCGAGCGCATGCCCCTGCATGGCGGAGATGACCGGCAGCTCGCAGTGCAGCGCCGGCCGCATCATGTCGACCTCGTCGAAGAAGTGCTCGCCTTCCTGCAGCGTGAGCAGGTCCTCGCGCGTGCCGCCGGTCGCGAAGTAGGTGCCGTAGCCGGTGACGATGACGGCGCGGAAGCGCGCCTCCTCCTGCACGCGGCGGTAGGCCGCGTACAGGCCGGCCGTGAGCGCGCGGGTGAAGGTGTTGCGGTTGTCCTTGTCCTGCAGCGTGATCAGCGCCACGCCCGGCGCGGGCTCGGTGAGCAACACGACGTCTTCGGCCATCTGCTTTCCTCCTCGGTCTCTTCGCGGTGCAAGACAGGCCGGCGCGGCCTCGGCCCGATCCTGGCTTTCACTGGGCAGCAGCCGCTGCGTCCGGCTGCACGGCGCCGCTGGCCGGCGCCTGCCACGCGCCGCCCAGCGCACGCACCAGGGCGACGCTGGCCAGCAGGCGCTGCGCGGCAATCTGGGCCGATGCACGGTCCGTCGCCAACGCGGCGCGCTGGGCGTCGGCCACCTCCAGGAAGCTGGACAGGCCACGCTCGTAGCGCGCCGACGCGACCTCCACCATGCGCTGCGCGGCCTGCCCGGCCTGCCGCTGTGCATCGGCCTGGCGCTCGCGCTGCTCGGCGTCGGACAAGGCGTCCTCCACTTCGCGCAGCGCCGTCAGCACGCGGCCTTCGTGGCGTGCCCTCGCCTCCTCGTAGCGCGCGCGTGCCAGCGTGACGGCGGCGCTGCTGCGGCCGCCGTCCCAGGCCGGCCAGGTGACCGACAGCGGGCCGACGTTCCAGACCCGCGAGTGGCCCTGGGTCAGGCTGCGCAGGCTGTCGGAGGCATGGCCGTAGTTGCCGGTCAGCGAGACGGTCGGGTAGCGCTCCGCATCGGCGATGCCCACGTCGGCGTGGGCCGAGCGCAGCTGCTCGATGCTGGCCCGCAGGTCGGGCCTTTGCGCAATCACGCCGGCCGGCAGGCCCACCGGCACGAGCGGTGGCGGCGGCAGCCGCTGCCCATCGGTCCAGGGCACTGCCCGTGCCGGCGAGACGCCCGTGAGCGTCGCCAGTGCGTGCTGCAGCGCGAAGGCCTGACGCTGCAGCTCATGGCCATCGGCCCTCGCGCTGGCCAGCTCCAGCTTCGCGCGCGACAGTTCCAGTTCGTTGGACAGGCCGCGCTCGAAGCGCACCGAGACCAGCTCCTGCGTGTCCTGCCGCGTGCGGATGGCCATCGCCACGATGCCCGCTTCCAGCTCCAGCCCGCGCAGCTGCCAATAGGTGCCCGCGATCTGCGTGCTGAGCAACAGGGCCACGGCCGCCTGGTCGGCCTGCGCCGCGGCCAGGCGGGCGTCGGCCGCCTCGACGATGCGGCCGAGCCGGCCCCACAGGTCCAGCTCGTAGGCGAACAGCGCGCGCGCGCCGAGCTGCGTGCCCGAGATCGAGCGGTTCCCCAGGGCGCGCGCCTGCGGCGTGCTGCCCGAGCTGCGCAGCTCTTCCATCGAAGCGGCCAGGCCGACCGTGGGCCCGGTGCCGGCTTGCGAGCCCATGAGCTGCGCGCGCGCCTGCAGCAGGCGCGACGCGGCCGCGCGCAAGTCGGTGTTGCGCTCCAGGGCCTGCGCCTGCAGGCGGTCCAGCACCGGGTCCTCAAACACCTGCCACCACTGCACCGGCAGCGCGGCGCGCGTCCCGCCAGTGCCGGTCGCGTGGCGGAAGCCCGGCTCGTCGGGCGGCGGCGGCGGCACGAACGGAGGGCCTGCGCTCGTGCAGGCCTGCAGCGCGGCGGCCAGCGCCACGGCGCCGGCGCAGAGCCGGAGCGAGCGCCACGACAGGACTTCGACGCCGGGTTCAGGCCGCATGCGACTCTCCGCGCGAAGGCGCCTTGACGCGATCGGCAAACCAGATCACCACGATGCAGGCGAGGAACACGCAGCCGATGGTCAGGAAGCCGTCGTTGTAGGCCATCACGTAGGCCTCGCGCCGCACCGTGGAGGCCAGCACCTGCAGGGCCTGGTCCGCCGCGCCGGCCAGGTCGCCGCCGCGGGCGATGAAGGCCGCGCCGAGCTGGTCCAGCCGCTCCTGCGTGGCCGGCGCGTAGAGGCTGATCGACTCACCCAGGCGCGCCGAGTGCAGCTGCTCGCGCGTGGTCAGCACCGTGGCCAGCATGGCGATGCCGATGGAGCCGCCGAGGTTGCGGATCATGTTGTAGAGGCTGGACGCCGAGGCGGCCTCGTCGGCCGGGATGCCCTGCAGCGCGAAGTTGCCGATGGTGAGGATGATGAAAGGCTGCCCGAGGGCGCGCACGATCTGCGAGGCCACCAGCTGGTCGTGGCCGGTGCTGGCATCCATGCTCACGTTCATGAAGCAGGAAGCGCCGAACAGCGCCAGGCCGATGGAGCACAGGATGCGGTTGTCGATCTTGCGCGTCAGGTTGGCGGCGATCGGCATCACCACCAGCTGCGGCAGCCCGGCCCACATCACGACCAGCCCGATCTGGCTCGGCGAGTAGCCGGCGATCTGCCCCAGGTACAGCGGCAGCAGGAAGGCGCTGCCGTACAGCCCCAGGCCCGTGACGGCCGACAGCACCGAGGCGACCAGGAAGTTGCGGCCGAAGAAGAGGCTCAGGTTCACGAAGGGCTGGCGCTGGAAGCTGGTGTTCACGGCCCAGCCCAGCAGCCCCACGGCGGCCAGGCTGGCGGTGCTCACGATGAAGCTGGAGTTGAACCAGTCCTTGCGGTTGCCCTCCTCGAGGAAGACCGTCAGGGCGCCCAGGCCCACGGCCATCAGCACGACGCCCAGCCAGTCCGCGTGCAGCAGCACGTTCCAGCGCCGCGGCTCCGGGTCCAGGCCGTACAGGATGCCGGCCACCAGCAGCGCCCCGGGCACCCAGTTGATGTAGAAGATGGAAGGCCAGCCGTAGGCCTCGCTGAGGTAGCCGCCCAGGGTGGGGCCGAGCGTCGGCGCCATCATGGCCGTGAGGCCGAACAGGCCCAGGCCGGCGGCCCGGCTGGCCGGGGGCAGCTCGAGCACGACCAGCGTCATGGCCATCGGGATCAGCGCGCCGCTGGCGAAGCCCTGCAGCACGCGGAAGGCGATCATGCTGGGCAGGCTCCAGGCCATGCCGCACAGGCCCGAGAACACGAGGAACAGCGCGGCGTTCCACGACAGGTAGGCCCGCAGGCCGAAGGCGCGCGTGAACAGCGGCGTCAGCGGGATGGCCACCACTTCGGCCACCAGGTAGGCGGTGGAGATCCACGAGCCTTCCTCCTGCGTCGCCGACAGGCTGCCGAGGATGACCAGCAGCGACGAGTTGGTGATGCCGATGTCCAGCAGCGCCATGAAGGCGCCCAGCATGCCCGCCATCACGGCGATCCAGGTGCGCCGGTCCACCGGCCCGGCAAGGGGCGCGGCGTAGACGGCAGCGGTGCCCGCCGCGGCCCCGCTCATGACGCGCCCCCCGGGGCCGGGCCGCAGCGCGTCATCGCCCGGCCGCCGCGGGCGCCGGCGGCGGCTCGCGGCGGATCTCGACCACGGCCGACATGCCCGGGACCAGCCGGCCCCGCAGCGCGTTCACCTCCTGCGGCCCGAAGGTGATCTTCACCGGCACGCGCTGCACGATCTTCGTGAAGTTGCCGGTGGCGTTGTCCGGCGGCAGCAAGGCGAACTGGGCGCCGGACGCCGGCGCCAGGCTGTCGACGCGACCCTTCAGCGGCCGGCCCGGCAGCGCGTCGACCAGCACCGACGCGGCCTGGCCCACCTGGATGTCGGCGACCTGCGTTTCCTTGAAGTTCGCGACCACCCAGAAGTCGCCCTGGACGATCGCGGCCAGCTGCTGGCCCGGCTGCACGCGCATGCCCAGCTCGATAGAGCGCCGGCCTACGCGGCCGTCGACCGGGGCGACGATCCGGTTGTAGGCCAGCTGCTGCTGGGCGTCCTTCAGCTGCACGCGCAGCACGGCCACCTGGGCCTCGATCACCTCGCGCGCGGCCTGCGCGGCGGCCACCTGCGCCTGGGCCGCGGAGGAGACCTCGCGCCGGCCTGCGCGCTCCGCGCGCGCCGCGGCGAGCTGGGCCGCCGCCGCTTCCACCTCAGCGCGCGAGACGGCACGCATCTGCGCCGTGTTCAGGTCCGCGTAGCGCGCGGCATCCTGCTCGGCGCGCGCCAGCTGCGCATCGGCCTGCTGCACCAGAGCCGATGCATGGCCGACCTGCGCGCGGGCCTGCGCGATCTGGGCGCGCGCCTGCAAGGCCTGCTGCTCGGCGGCCGCGATCTGGGCGGTGATCTGCTCCACCTTCAGGCGCTGGTCGGTGGCGTCCAGCTCGGCCAGCAGCTCGCCGGCCTTCACCTCCTGGTTGTCGGACACGCGCACGGCGGCGACGACGCCGACCACTCGCGCCGAGATCGGGTGCACATGCCCGGCCACGTAGGCGTTCTCGGTGTCGACGAAGGTCTGCGCGTGCCACCACATGCGGCCGCCGGCGGCCAGCAGCAGCAGGGCCAGCAGCGCGGCCACCAGCCGCACGCGCCGGCGCCGGGCCGATGTCGGCGGCGCCTGCAGCGGCGGCGCTGCGCCGGCCGCATCCGCCGGCGCACTGCGGCCCACCGCAGCCAGCAGCCGCTCGCGCCGCTCGTGGTGTTCTTCGTGAATGGCACTCAAGGGCGCTCCCCTCGCGGCACGCAGGGCCGCAGGCTGTCGTCTCGGCCAACGGGCCGGCTGGAATGGGTCACGGCGAGAGGCGCACGGCGCAGGGCACCGTGCACTCGTCGTCGCGGACGGGATGCACCTGCAACACCCGAAGGGCCTGCGCCCCCGCAGCCAGGCGCGCCGCGCAGACCGCGACCAGGAACGGGCTCCGGGGCCGGAACTGCCAGAAGCACCACTGCGCCGAAGGCGGCTGCAGGTCATCGTCGATCGCCGCCCGGATCTCGCCCGCGCGGCTCAGGTCGAAAGCCACCTTGTGCAGCGGCAGGGACAGGCCCAGGCCACGCGCCTTCGCGTAGGCCTCCTTCAGCGTCCAGTGCTGGAAGAAGGCATCGGCCCGGTCGTCCGGCGCACAGCGCTCGATGACCCGGGCCTCGGCGTCCGCGAACATCTGTCGCACGACCGGCAGGTGCGCGCGGCGCTCGAGCACGGACTCGGCATCGACGCCCAGCGCCGCCTGGCGGGCGATCGCCCACACGATCAGCCCGTCGGTATGCGACACGTTGAAGGCCAGGCCGGCGCCGGCCCATTCCTCGTTGATGGGTTCGGGCTTGCCATAGGCGTTGGTCCGGAAGCGCCAGGCCTCAGGCGCCAGCGGCAGGTAGCGCGACAGGCTCGTGCGCACCAGCGCCCGCGTCAGCAGATGGCGGGCGCGGTCCTTCGCGAAGTGGAAGCGGCCGGCCTGCTGCAACTCGTCCGGCGGCAGCAGGCGCTGGCAGGCGTGCAGCGTGTCGTCGCCATGCTCGGCGCTGTACAGCAGCCGCACGTGGATCTCGCCGGCGGGCAGGCCCACCACGCCGCCCTCCCCGCTCGCGGATCGCGGATCGTGCCCAGCGGGCACCGGCCCGTGCAGGGCCTGCGTCGTCGTCAGCGCCATGCGAGCAGCGCCTCCAGCTGGCCCAGGTCGCGACCATAGGGCGACAGCACCGACAGCGCGCGCGAGTCCGAACGCTCGGGCAACGTGTACTTGAGGAAGGTCGTCAGGCTGCCGCCCGGGCTCATGTCCACGTAGCGCTGCGGGCCGCGGCGCTCCAGCAGCGCGATGGCGTCCGACAGGCGGATCGCCTGCCGCGTCACGTGCCAGAAATGGGTCTGCGGCAGCAGGTGCAGCACCTCGGCGTCGAGGCTGGAGACCAGCGGCACCACGGCCGGCCGGAAGCTCAGGCGCTTCAGGCAGGCCTCGAACGGCGCTCGGGATTCCTCGATCCACGGCGAGTGGAAGGCATGGCCCACCGGCAGGCGCTGGAACGCAAGTGCGCCGGCCCGCAGCAGGGACTCCAGCTCCGGCAGCGCAGCCTCCGGGGCCGCCAGCACCGAGTAGGCCCGGCGCTCGCGGGAAGCCCACTCGCAGCGCGCCCCGCGGACCGCGGCGTCGATGAGCTCCGCGTCGCCGAACACCGCCAGCATCGCCCCGCGGCCGCAGCATTGGCTGACGATGACCGCCTGCGTGGCCACCGCCGTCATGGCCTCCTCGGCGGACACCAGCCCCCCCGCGGCGGCCGCGACGACAGTCCCCAGGCTCGAGCCCAGGCAGTAGGCGGGCTGCAGGCCCTCCTCGAGCAGCAGCTCCGCCAGCGCATGCTGCACGGCGAACAGCGCCGGGTGCGTCACCAGCAGCTCGTCGAAGGCCTCGGACATGCGGCGCCCGTCGAAGTACAGCGCCTGCAGGAACGAGCGGCCCGTGACGGCGCGGGCGATCTCGTCCATGCGCTCCATGCGGCGGCGGAAGCCGGGGCGGCCCTCGAACAGGGCGCGCCCCATGTCGTGGTACTGGGAGCCCTGGCCCGAGAACAGGAACACGGTGCGGCTGGCTGGCATGTCGGTGGCCTGCGGTGCATGACCCGGGCCCGCGCGGCGGGCCCGGGCGCCGGGCTAGCGAACCGGGAACACCTCGCGGTAGGTCTGCAGGTACTGCTGCAGGAAGCCCTTGTACTGGCGCTTGATCTTCAGGTCGTTGAAGGTCAGCCGGGCGCCCTCGGGCTTGAACTTCCTCACCAGGAAGGTGATCAGGAAGTCCGCCCCCACCACCGGCAGGAACCAGGCCGGCCCCTGGCTCAGCACCACGCCCAGCCCGGCCGCGAGCAGCCCCAGGCGGACATAGCTGTACGGCGCGGAGGCGATGAACGACTGTGCATGCACGGTGGGCGTCACCAGCGCGAAGTTCAGCAGGTACTGCAGCAGCAGCGCCACGCCGAAGACGACGGGGCCGATGGAGCCCTGCAGCAGCAGCATCAGCAGCGTGCTGAACAGCATCACGTGGTAGAGGCCGAAGGTGACGAAGCGCAGCTTCAGCCCCGACCAGCCCTGGTGCGCGCGGTCGATGTGATCCACCAGCTCGGCGCAGCCCTCGACCCGGTACTCGCCCTTCTGCCGGTACTTGAACGCGTTGTTCGGGAAGAACAGGTACTTGGAGACCTCGCGCAGGCTCGAGCACTGCGACAGCTTCAGGTCGATGCCGATCGCCCGCGCCACCTCCTCGGTGTAGAAGCCGTAGAACACCAGGTGGTCGGTGCGCGCCGGCTCGTCGGCGTAGTAGTAGCGGGTGTTGTAGGCCTGCAGGCGCTCGTGGATCGTCGCGTAGACGTTGCGCTTGAAGGCCTCGTCGGCGATCAGCTTGTGCGCGAGCAGCCCCTGCATCTCGGTCATGTTCGCCAGCCCGCCGGTGGTGGGCCGCGTGTAGCCGATGAGGAACACGTTGCGCAGGTGCTTGGGGACCACGCCCAGGTAGTTGTCGCGGTACAGGTAGCTGAACGGCGTCTGCGTGCCACCGGTGTGGCGCACGATCTGCGGCAGGCGCGGGTTCTCCGGGCCGCCGTCGACGAAGTGGTCGAACGCGATCTCGGCGCCGGTCTGCCGGTTGCGCAGGACCTTGCGCTCCAGGTCGACGTCCATCTCGGTCTTGCGCCAGTACTCGACGAGGCCCTGGTCGATGAACATGGGCAGGTCGTTCAGCAGGTAGCCGGTCTTGATGGACTCGCGCAGGTTGTTGCCGAAGAACTTGTAGTAGCCGTCCACCGGCCAGTACTTGATCGCGATGACGCCGTTGGGGAACGGCATGGCCTTGCGCAGGCGCCCGAGCCGGATGCCCAGCGAGCGGATCGTCTGCGGGTAGGCGAAGGCGAACAGGTAGGGGCTGACCAGGCGGCCCAGGCCCAGGAACACGTGGTACAGCAGGCGCCCCAGCCGCGTGTGGATGAACGACAGCGCCAGCATCACCAGCGGGAACACCGAGTTGCCGCCGATCATCGCCCGGTACAGGTTGGGGAACAGGAAGGCGATGTTGTGGTACTCGATCTGGTCGAGCGTGACGGTCTTCTTGTTGATCTCGAACATCTTGTCGAGCGCGTTGAAGCCGTTCCCCAGGCAGATGATGCGGTTGTTCTGCGCCACCAGCTTGGCGATCATCAGGTTGGACGAGTCGCCGATCGTGTTGAAGACGACGGTCTTGCCCGAGATCGAGTAGTCGAAGTTGTTCAGCGCGTCGTGGATGTTGCGCCGGAAGCCGGTGGACACGACGACGTTCTCGGCCCGGTACACCTTGCCGCCCTGCGTGTGCACGAGGCTGTAGCCGTCGTGGTTGTCGATGCGCAGCACCTCGTCGCCCACGATGCGGTCCTTGTACTTCTCGTAGTACGACAGGTGCATGTTGTGGAACTCGGTGGCCGTCGGGTAGCCGTCGACGAAGGCCTCGCCGGACTTGAAGCGCGCCGCCTGGTCGAACGAGTAGAAGCTGGTGCTGTAGCTGCTGACCAGGTCGAAGTTCAGGCGGCCGTTGCGCTTGAGGTTGGCCCAGATGGGATTCGGGATCTTCTCGGAAACGATGACGTAGGGCTCGCCGGTGCGATCCAGTTCCCGCAGCAGCGGGACGCAGGAGAAGCCGAAGCCCACGATCAGCGTCTTGACTGATTGATCGATCTTTTCCGCCGCGTTCTCTTCCATCGATAGGGTCTCCGTGCGTTGGTGGTCCATGGTTAGGCCTGGCGATGCAGGCCAGCGGTTCAGGGCCGGGTCATGACCACGGCCGTGTTGATGCCCCCGAAGCCGTGGCTCAGGTTCAGTGCAGTTCGAACGCCAGCACCGTCGCGCCGGCGCGTGACCCAGTCGAATCCCGGGTCGATGCAGCGTTCGAGGTTCAGGGTCGGGTGCAGCGCATCGGCCTCGAACTGCAGCGCCGTGGCGACGATCTCCACCGCCCCGGCGGCGCTCAGGCCGTGCCCGGTGATGGACTTCGTCGCGTTGATGGCGGCATGGCGCAGCCCGCAGGCGGCCAGCGCCTGCAGCTCGGCCGTGTCGCCGGCGCCGGAGCCGGAGCCGTGCGGGTTGACGTAGTCGATGTCGCGCGCGGTCATGCCCGCCCTGTCGAGCGCACGCGACATCGCCGCGAGCTCGCCCTCGACCGAGGGATCCGGGTTGCGATTGGCGTCCATCACCACGGCCCAGCCCGCCAGCCGCGCGTGGGGCGCGCCACGCGACGGGTGCCTGCGCCCGCTGCGCTCCACCACCACGGCAGCGCAGTTCTCGCCGTAGATGAAGCCGTCGCGGTCGGCATCGAAGGGACGGCAGGCCTCGGCGGGCGCTTCGGCAAACCGGCTCGAACCCATCGCGCCCATGGCGCGGAAGGCCTGGCACTCCCAGACCGACAGGTCCATCAGCGCGCCGATGGCGATGCAGACGTCCAGCCGCCCGGACAGCACCGACTCGGCGGCCTCGATCACCGCAAGCTGGCCGCTGGCCGAGGCGCCGCCGACGGTGCGGGCCGCCCCGCGCATGCCGAACACGCTGGTGCACAGGCCGCAGATGTCGGTGTCGAAGCAGGCCAGGCCGTAGCTCGGGCGCAGGAACTTCAGCTTGTCGGCATAACGCTGCTGCATCAGCCAGGTCTCGCGCTGCTGCAGGTTGCTGCCGCCGACCACGAGGCCGATGCGCAGCGGATCCACGTCCTGCAAGCCGGCGTCGCGCCAGGCCTCGCCCAGCGCCGCCACCGCCGCCTGTGCCGACAGCGAGGCCGAGCGCAGCACGCTCGCCGGCACGTCCTCGGCGACGTCGAAGGCCGCGAGCTCGGCGCCCAGGAAGCGCGTGTCGGCGGCCTGCCGGCCCGGCCGGTTCATCACGCCGAAAGACGAGCGGCCCGCGAGCAGCGACTCGGCGAAGGCGCGCCGGCCGTGGCCGACCGGCGTCGTCACGCCCAAGCCGGTGATGACGATCTCAGGCTGCATGCAGCTTGCTGTCCAGCAGCCGCGCCAGCTCGCCGACATTGCGCGGGCCGAAGACCTCGACCAGCGGAATGTCCAGGCGCAGCTGCTCCAGCGTCATCAGCACGATGTCCGCGCGTTCCACCGAATTGGCGCCCATGTGCTCCAGCGAGGCCGCCGGGTCTATGGCCTTGCCGATCCATTGGGGCAGCACGTCGTAGATGGCCTTCCGGATCGCGTCGAAGGCCGGTTCGGGGGAAGTCATGCGGAAACTCCAGCGGTTGGGATGAAGGGCAGCCGTCGGCGGGCGCGTCAGGCCACCGGTTCGGCCTCGGCGCCCTGCGCCGACAGCGCGCGCAGGGGGCGCTGCAGCGCCTCGACCTGCTGGAAGAAGTCGAACAGGGCACGGTTGAATGCGGCATGGCGCTGCAGCGGGATGTAGTGGCCCGCGTCCTCCAGCACGAGGTGCCGCGCCTGCGGCATGGCCTGCGCGAGCGCCAGGCCATGCTCGGCGGCGATGACCTGGTCGTTCGAGCCGAAGACCAGCAGCGCCGGCAGCGGGATGCTGCGCGCCAGCCCGTAGTCGAAGGCCAGGGTCTGCTCGAGGTAGGGCATCGATGTCTCGAGCCGCGACATGGCCCGGATGAACTCGAAGCGACCCTCGGGCCGGCCCTTCGCCTCGGCCGGCACGTGGGCGGCGAAATCCTTCACGAGGTTGCCCAGCACGGTGACGGTGGCGTCGACCGCATCGCCCTGCTTGACACTGGACGGCGTGCTGACCAGCGTCAGCGAGCGGACCTGCGAAGGCGCCTGGCGGGCCAGCGTCTGGGCGATGAGCGCACCCATCGACCAGCCCACCACGTGGGCCGGCTGCTGGATGCCCAGCACGAGCAGCGCGCGGCGCACATGCTCGGCGATGCTCGCGAAGCTGCTGCGGCCGGCCTCGAAGGGCGTGCCGCCGTGGCCCGGGTAGTGCACCACCAGCAGCCGGTAGCGGCTGGACAGTTCGCGCACCTGGTGCATCCAGGCCGTCACCAGCGTGCCCATGGGCGGCAGCAGGACGACCGGGTCGCCCTGGCCCGCGGTGAGCAGTTCCATCCGGACGCCGGGCGCCACTTCCAGCAGCGACAGCTGCGCATCGGTGCAGCCTTGAACGGCGTAGGCCAGATGCGCGGCCCAGGTCGCATCGCCCGCGGCCGGCTCGGCGCCTGCCGCGTGCCAGGCCTGTTCCAGCGCCGGCGGGATCTCGGGCGCTGCGGCCGGCGGCATGGCGGCATCGGCCTGCGCCGGTTCCGCCTGCAGCCGCGGCAACTCACGGCCGAGGTAGGCCGACAGTGCGCTCAGCGTCGGCTGTTCGTACAGCAGCGTCGCCTTGATCTGCGTGCCGTAGTGGGCGTTGACGGCCTTGACCCACTGCACCGCGATGATGGAGTCGAGACCAAACTCCGTGAACACCGTGTCGTCGTCGAGTTCGGCCGCATCCATGAACAGCGCCTGGGCCAGGCTCTGGGCCAGGAACTGCCGGATCGCGAGCACATCCGCGCCGGCCGCCTCGGGTGCCGCGGGCACGGTCTCTTCCGCCCTGCCCCGCGGCGCCGCTTCGGCCGCCTGCGACGGCACGCTCGCCGGCTCTGCCGGTTCACCGCGGTGCCATTGCTGGACCAGCTGCGCGGCCAGTTGCCGGATCGTCGGGTACTGGTAGAACTCGGTCGCCTTGAACGCGGTGCCGAACTCGGCATTGATGGCCTTCATCCACTGCACGGCGATGATGGAATCGAGGCCGATGTCGAGGAAGGAAGCGTCGAGGTCGATCTCCCCGGGCTCCATGAACAGCGCCGCGGCAAGGCTGCGCACCAGGGACTGCTGCAACTGCTCGGCCGACGGTGCACCCACGCCGACCCGCTCGGCCGTGGAGACCACCGTGGCCACGACGGCGGCCGGCGCCTGCGGGGCCACCGGCGGGTGTGTCTCGACCAGGCGCACGCGGCCGGGCTCCGGCCGCGCGGGACGGGCTGCAGCCGAAGGCATGGCCGCGGTGCTGAGCACGATGCGCTGTGGCCCGGCGGCGGGCGATGGCGGCAGCGGCGCCGCCGCGGGCTGCACCGGCGGCACCGCGGGTACGTCCGGCCCCGCAGCGGCGGCGGTCTGCTCGCCGATCCAGTAGCGCGCCAGCGCAAACGGATAGGTCGGCAGATGCTCGCGCACCGGCGGCACGGGCCCGTGGAGAAGGCGCCAGTCGACCGCAGCGCCCCGCACCCAGTCGGCCAGCATGGCAAGCAGCGTCGAGGCCGTGGACGGCGGCAGGTCGGCCTTGGCCGTTTCACGCAGCAGCGTCGGCGAGGCCTGCGGATCGTCGAGGAAGGCCTGCAACTGCTCGGCCAGCCCGTCCAGGCTGGATACGGCGAAGGCCAGCCGCTCCTTCATGGGCTCGCGGCCCACCTGCAGCGTGTAGGCGATGCCCGGCAGTTGCCACTCCAGGTACCGGCCCAGGCGCAGGGCCTGCAGCAGGCGCCGTGCCCGCTCGGCCAGGCGCTGCGGATCGCGTGCCGACAGCACGATGCCGAACGGGCCCGCGTGCGCCGGCGCCATGGCCTCGATCCGTGATTCGGGCCGGTGCTCTTCCAGCACCATGCACGCGTTGGAGCCGCTGGCACCGAAGGCACTGACGAGGGCGCGCCGCCTGGGCGCCGGCGCGCCCGGCACGGCGGGCGGCGCGGGCCAGGGCCGCAGGCTCGTCTCGACGTAGAACGGCGAACGCTCGAACGGTATGTACGGGTTCAGGGTCTCGGCATGCAGCGACGGATAGATCTCGCCATGCTGCAGCTGCAGCACCAGCTTGGTCAGGCCCGCGATGCCGGCCGCCGCTTCCAGGTGGCCGATGTTGGACTTGGACGAGCCGATGGCGCAGAACTGCCGCTCGGGTGTCCAGCGGCCGAAGGCCTTGGTCAGGCCCTCCACCTCGATCGGATCGCCCAGGGCCGTGCCGGTGCCGTGGGCCTCGACGTAGCCCACCGAGCGCGGATGCACGGACGCGGCGGCCAGCGCATCGGCGATCACCTCCGCCTGCGCCACGGGGCTGGGCACGGTGCCCCCGGCGGTCTTGCCGCCATGGTTGATGGCCGAGCCCCGGATGACAGCGCGGATCGGGTAACCCAGGGCCAGCGCACGATCCAGCGTGGTCAGCATCACGGCACCCACGCCTTCGCCGGGCACGTAGCCGTCGCCGCCCGCGCCGAAGCTGCGACACAGGCCTTCGGACGACAGGAAGCGGTTCTCCTGCAGGAAGATGAACTTGTGCGGATGCGCCACGAGGTTCACCCCGCCCGCCACCGCGAAGTGGCACTCGCCGCTGCGCAGGCTCTCGCAGGCCATGTGCACCGCCGTGAGCGCCGACGAACACATCGTGTCCACCGCCACCGACGGGCCCTGGAAGTTCATGCAGTACGAGGTGGTGTTGGAGATCGACGAGAGGCTGACGCCCAGCGACGTCGGCACGCCCTGCACGCTCTTCTCGGCGCCGAAGAGTTCGTAGTGGCTCCAGAAGGCGCCGACGAACACCCCGACCGACTGCTCGCCGCCGCTGCGGAAGCCCGGCGCCTTGCGGCTGTGGTGGAAGCCGGCGTCCTCGCAGGCCTCCCAGGTGGTCTGCAGGAACAGCCGGGCCTGCGGGTCCATCGCCTGGGCGCGAACCGGCGGAATGCCGAACAGCATCGGGTCGAACTGGTCGATGCCGTCCACGAAGCCGCCGTGGCGGCAGTAGGTCGCCGGCTCGTAGCCGAAGTGATGGCCCTTCCAGCGCTCCAGCGGCGGCGGTGTGATGCAGTTGCGGCCGGCCCTGAGGTTCTGGCGGAAGGCCTCGGTGTCGGGCGCCAGCGGGTAGCGGCCGGCCATGCCGATGATGGCGATGGGCTGCCGATCCGCAATGCCGCCGGCCACGGCCGCCGGCGCCGCCTGCCGCATGGGCTCTGGCGGCGCGAAGGCGCGCGGCTCGGCCTTGGCGTCGACCAGCCCCTGGCTCGCCATGAAGGCGAGGATGCGCTCGCGCTCGCCGTAGGCGACCACGACCTGCGGCACACGCTGCGCGATGGCGCGCTCCATCACGTCCAGGCCGACCTCGGTGGGCATCGCGCGCAGGCCCGACGACTGGTAGAGCATGCGCTCGACGCCGTCGCCCACCGACATGCCGCCATCGGCCCACAGCGGCCAGTTCAGGCTCAGCGCATGGCCCTGGCGCAGGCCGAGGGCCGCCTGTTGGTTGCGCCAATGCGCGAACTCGTCCATGTAGGCGTTGGCCGCGGCGTAGTCCACCTGGCCGATGTTCCCGGTGACGGCCGACAGCGACGAGAACAGCACGAAGAAGTCCAGCGGCTCGCCGCTCGTGCACTCGTCCAGGTTGCGCAGGCCGCTCATCTTGGGCGCCAGCACCGCGCCGATGCCGGCGGGGTCCTTGCTGCCGATGAGCTGGTCGCGCACGACGCCGGCGCTGTGGATCACGCCCCGCACCGGCCCCAGGCTTTCACGCACCTGCGCCACGGCCTGCCGCAGCGCGGCGCCGTCGCCCAGGTCCACCGGCAGGTACGACACCTGCGAGCCCGCGTCGCGCAGCGCTTGCAGCATCCGCTCGCCCGCGTCGCCCGGCGGCGAGCGCCCCAGCAGCGCCAGCTTCACGCGGTGGCGGCCGGCCAGCAGCTGCGCCAGCTTGCGGCCCAGACCACCCAGGCCGCCGGCGATGATGTAGGTGCCTGACTCCTTGAACGGGCTGACCGATGGCACCGGCTCGAAACGGGCCGGCCGCAGCTCGACCCTCGTGCGCCGGGCCAGGCCCGCGCCGAGGTGCAGCACGGCGGCGCCCTTGCCTGCTCCGGCCGCTTCGCGCTGCAGCCAGTCCCGCAGCGCGGGCGCGGGCTGGCGGGCGAGTTCGTCCACCAGCAGCAGCTGGCTGCGCACGCGCGGATGCTCCAGGCTCAGCGTCTTCAGGCTGCCTCCGAGGGCCGCGGCCCAGGCGCGGCCGCCGGCAGCCGAGGCCAGCACCTGCAGCACCACCTCGCCGGCGGCCGGCTGTGCCGCGAGCTGCTGCAGGCGGGCGATGAGCTGCAGCACCAGCGCCTCGGTGCGCGCGGGGCCATCCGGCCCGCCCGGCTCCAGGAAACCGACTTCGGCGCCGCCTTCGCGCAGCGCCGCCGCCAGCTCGTGCTCGTGCGCGCCGGCAGCGCCGTCGGCGACGATCAGCACCTGGCGCGACGCCGCCTGCGCTTTCGCGGCAACGGCAGCGGCAGGCCCCGCGCATTCGACCGCCTGCACGGCGAACAACACCACCTCATGCACAGCCGCAGCGGCAGCCGCCGGGGCCGGCGCGGCTGCCGGGCCGGCCTGGACCGGCGGCATCCATCCCGGCGGCAAGTCGGCCGACAGGTGCTCGGCCAGCTTCTCGATGCTCGAATGCTCGAACAGCAGCGTGGGATAAAGCTCCCTGCCGATCGCCGACTCCAGCTCCTTCGTGAACAGCAGGAGCTGCGACGAGTCCATGCCCAGGTCGTAGAAGTTGTCCGACAGGCTCACGGCGTCGGCCGGCTGCTTCAGGGCTTCGGCGATGCGCTGCCGGATGTAGGCCTTCAGGCCCGTGCCGGACGGCGCGGCCGGCGCGGGGCCAGCGTGGTCGGCGGCGGGGATGGCAGGCGCCGGCGGCAGCACGGGCGCGCGACCCTCGAGCAGCCCCTGGATCGACATCGCCGAGCGGATGCGCTTCATCGACATCTTCTCGAAGCGCGCCAGCAGCGCGCCTCGCGCATCGAAGACCAGCATGTCGTTGGCATGCACGTCGGGGCTGGGCCCGGCGCTGCGCGACCAGAAGGCCTCCTGGTCGGAGAAGGTGTAGATCTCCCGTGGCAACGGCGCGTACAGCCTGAAGCGCTGGATCGCGAACGGGATGTAGGGCGTCGGGTCCGCGTTGAAGGCGGCATCGCGGACGCGGATCGACTGCCCCGCGAACGTGGATCCGTCCAGCAGCGCCGGGTGGGCGAAGAAGCGCTCCCGGAAGGCTTCGGCCTCGTCGCCCAGCCGCAGCTGCATCAGCTCCTGCCGGCCCTTGGCGTAGACGGTGCCCAGCGTCTTCATGAACGACCGGTGGCGGATGCTCGCCTGCAGCGCCAGCCCGTAGATCCGGTCCATGTCCACGCGGTGCTCGGCCTCGGCGATGAAGCGCGCCGGGTCCAGCCGGGGCGGCGGCTCGTCCTGCGCATCGAGATGCAGCGTGCACGCCATGTTCTCGACCTGGGCGCCGTCCGCCGGCTGCCCGTGCGGCAGCTTGCGGCTCGTGACCGAGACGCGCCAATGGTCCCCGGCCGGCGTGAAGCTCACGAGCACCTGCTGGTCGAAGTCCTCGGAGGTGACGATGGGCTGCATGAAGAGCACGCGGCGCAGCTCGATCGCCTTGCCCGCGCCCACGCAGCGCGGCGCCAGGCGGTAGACCATGTCCAGCAAGGTCACGCCCGGCAGCGTGCGCACGCCGTGCACGTGGTGGTCGCGCACGATGTAGTTGCCGTGGTGGAGCGTCTGCTCGAATGCCCGGGTCTGCTGCGTCACTGCCGCTCCTTGCCGCCGGAGACCGGCGAGTGATGCGCCCGGCCGGGCACTGCGATGTCCGCGGGGAAGCTCATGCGAAGGCCCCTTCGTGGCGCTCGAGTTCGAGGACGTCGAAGAAGTCCAGCATCTGCGGGTCGGCCGCGGTGCTCGCCGGCGTCGCCGCACGGGCGGCGGGTTCTTGGCGGCGCGGCGTGTCGGGCCACAGGCGCCGGCGCTGGAACCGGACCGGCTCGCCGCGCGGCACCAGGTCGGCGCGAAGGTGTGCGGGCACGCCTTCGTCGCTGACGATGACGTGGGCGTTGTTGCCGCCCAGCCCGAACGAGCTGACCCCGGCGCGCAGCACGCCGCCGATGCCCGGCCAGGCCTGCGCGCGATCGACCAGGTGAAGCGGCGACTGCCGGAAATTGAAGCGCGGGTTCGGGTGCTCGCAGTGGATGGACGGCGGCAGTTGCCGGTGCACCATCGCCAGCAGCACCTTCACCAGGCCTGCCGCGCCGGCGGCGCTCAGCAGGTGGCCGAGGTTGCTCTTGACGCTGCCCACGCCGCAGAACGGAGCCGATGCGCCGGCGCCTGCGAACACCTTCGTCAACGCGTTCAGCTCGATGGGGTCGCCGATCAGCGTGCCGGTGCCATGGGTCTCGACGTAGCTGATGCTGGCGCGGTCGACCCCGGCGCTGGCCAGCGCGTCCTCGATCAGCTCGCTCTGGGCGGCGGGATTGGGCGTCGTGATGCCCATCGTGTGGCCGTCGTTGTTGATGGCCGAGCCGTCGATGACGCCGTAGATCTTGTCGCCGTCGGCCAGCGCCTTCTCGAAGGGCTTGAGCACGAGCACGGCGCAGCCTTCGCCCAGGCCGATGCCGTTGGCCTTCTCGTCGAAGGTCCTGCAGCGGCCGTCCGGCGACAGCACCTGCGCGGTGCTCAGCACCACGTAGGGGCTCTCGTCCAGCAGCACCTCGACGCCGCCGGCCAGCGCCACTTCCGACTCGCCGCGCCGCAGGCTCTCGACGGCCAGGTGCACGGCCGTCAGCGAGCTCGCGCAGGCGGCGTCCACCACCAGGTTGGGGCCCTTGAAGTTGTAGATGTGCGCCAGGTGCGCGGCGATGAAGTTCTGGCCCAGGCCGACGACGACGTCCTTGTCGATGTCACTGAGCTTGTCGCGGTAGTTGCTGCTGCGCGCGCCGACGAACACGCCGACCCGGCGGCCCCACAGGCCGCGGCGGCCGTAGCCGGCATCGGCCAGGGCCTCGGCGCTGACCTCCAGCCACTGGCGCTCCAGCGGGTCCATCTGCACCGCCAGCGAGTCCGGGATACCGAAGTAGCCGGGGTCGAAGTCCTCGATGCAGTCGATGAACGCGCCCCAGCGGCTGATGCTCTTGTTGCGGGCACCCTTCTCGGCGCTGTAGTGCTGCGCGGTGTCCCAGCGCGACGCCGGCACCTCGCGGATGCTGTCGCGCCCGGCCAGCAGGTTGTCCCAGAAGGCCTGCGTGTCGGCCGCGTCGGGCAGGTGGGCGGCCATGCCCACCACCGCCACCCGGCCCGTGCGCGGCGCACGGGCCACTTCCTTTGCGGCTGCCGGGCGTGCCGCTTCGGCAGGCGGCCGCTGTGGTGAGGGCACGGGCGGCATGGCCTGCTGCGTTGCCGGCGCGGGCGGCTGGCTCTCGGCACGCGGCATCAGCTGCGCCACCAGGGCCGGGTGGCGCGCGGCCAGGTGGCTGGCCAGCTGCCCGATCGTGGGGTTCTCGAGGATGATGGACGGGTCCACCGTCAAGCCCTCGAACTCGCGTTCCATGCGCCCCACCACCTGCGCGAGCATGACGGACTCCATGCCGTAGTCCTGGAACGGAACGTCGGGCTTCAGCGCATGCGCCGGGATCTTCAGCTCGCGCGAGAAGAACTGCGTCAGCCACTGCAGCAGCGCGGCGGCGCCGTCGGAGGCGGCGCCACCGGTCGCGGGCCGGGACGCCGGCACTGCGGCGGTGGCGGCCGGTGCGGAGGGCCGGACGGCGTCGGGCGCCGAGCTGCGCATCAGGGCCGCCGGCTTCCACGCCAGCGGATCCACCTTCAGCGGCATCACCACCGCGCCGGCGCGGCGCGCCAGCACCGCGTCGAGGATAGCCAGGCCCTCCTCGTCGCCCAGGCTCTGCAGGCCCAGCTCCTGGTAGGCCCGGCTCACGCCCCCGCGCATGCCCGACTCGCTCCACCGCGGCCACTGGATGCTGATGACGGGGAACGAGGCCTTTCGGCTGCGCGCGAACTGGTCCAGGCAGGCGTTGGCCATCGCGTAGTCGGCCACGCCGGCACCGAGCCGCGGGATCAGTGCCGAGACGGACGAGAACATCACGAAGAAGCGCAGCGGCTCGGCGGCCAGGCTGTCGAAGAGCACGCGCGTGCCGGCGAGCTTGGGCTGCAGCACGCTGCGCATTTCCGATGCCGACTTGCGGATGAAGGCCGGGTTGTCCATGCCCACGATGCCGGCGCCATGGACCACGCCCACGATGGGCCCCAGGCTTTGCTTCGCCTGCGCGACGGCCGCCTGCACGGCCGCCGGATCGTCGAGTTCCACGGCCAGCGCCAGCAGCGAGACACCCTGGTCTTCCAGGTCCAGGAGCGCGCGGACCTTGCGGCCCATCGGCGTGTTCTGCAGCTCGTGCGCAGCCCACTGCTCGCGCGGCGGCATCGCCTCGCGCCCGCTCAGCACCAGCCGGCGCACGCCGTGGCGCGAGACGAAGTGCTGCGCCACGCGCAAGCCCAGGCCGCGCGTGCCGCCGGTGATCCAGAGCACGCCATCGGCGGGCAGCTCGAGCGGCTGCTCGGCGCCGGCGCTCCAGCGCGGGCTCTCTTGCAGGCCGGCTTCGAGCCGCAGCGAGCCTTGGTAGCGGACCTCGGTGCCCTCGCCCTGGCACGCGTATTCCTGGGCCAGCAAGCGGCACACCGTCTCTTCGTCGCCCGCCGGGTCCAAGTCCACGTGGCGCGCGCGCAGCTGCGGATACTCGGCCTGGAGCATGCGGTACAGCGCGGCGCGCATCGCGCCGGCCGCGTCCGCGGCGGGCCGGCCCTCGGCCTCCAGCCCGCGCGTCACGCCCAGCAGCGTCAGGCCGTCGCGTCGCCCATGCTCCACCAGGCCCTGAACGAACTGCAGCGTGGCGGCGACGTCCTCGTCGGGTGCCGCGCAGCCGACCAGGTCGATGCAGCCGTGGTAGGCCTCCCACGATGGGCCGCCGGATTCGTGCCGGGCCATGGCCTCGGCGACGTCCACCACCTCGGAACGGTCGAAGTGCCGTGACAGCGCCTGGGCCAGCTGGCGCGTGGCCGCGCCCGCCAGGATGGCGAGCGTGCCGTCCCGCGGGCCGGCCTGCGCTCGCCGCGGCGGCTCGACGGGACTCCAGGCCTTCTCGAGGTAGCGCAGTGCAGGGCCCGGGCCGGCAGTCGGCTGGGCCACGTGTTCCTGCAGGGGCGGCGCCGCCGGTGCGGGCAGCGCCGTCGGCGCGGCGGCACCGGGCCAGTGCGCTTCGCGCGAGAACGGGTAGGTCGGCAAGGCCAGGCGCCTGCGACGCGCGCCGCCATGCAGCAGCGACCAGTCCAGCGGCATGCCCTGCACCCACAGGCCCAGCAGGCGCGACACGCGGCGCTGGCGGACCCACTGCTGGACCGCGGTCTGCAGGTCGGCGTCCTCGGCGAAGAGGTCGATCCAGGCGTTCCTGCGGTCGACCCGGCCCTCGAAGAGATCCTCGGTGCGCCCCTGCTCCAGGTGTTCCTGCAGCCGGGTCACGAGTTCGTCGACGCTGTCCGACAGCAGCGCCAGCCGGTGCTCCATCGGCTCGCGTCCGACCTGCAGCGTGTAGGCCAGGTCGTCCAGGTCGATGGCGCCGTCGGGCGCGCTGCGCAGATGGTCCAGCAGCTGGCGCGCACGCTCGCGCAGCTGCTCGGCGCTGCGGGCCGACAGCACGATGGCCGCCGGCCGCAGCGGCGCCGCAGGCGCCGTGGCCTCGGCGCCGGGCACGTACTCCTCCAGCACCACGTGGCAGTTGGTGCCGCCGAAGCCGAAGGAGCTGACCCCGGCACGGCGCGGCAGCTCGCTGCCGTCGGCGGCCCGGCCGGCGGGCCAGGGCATGTTCTCGCGCACCACGAAGAAGGGGCTGCCTTCGAGCGCGAGGTAGGGGTTCAGCGCCTCGCAGTGCAGGCTGCTGACCAGCGTCTTGTGCCGGAACTGCAGCAGCACCTTGAAGATGCCGGCCACGCCGGCGGCCAGCTCCAGGTGGCCGATGTTGCTCTTGACCGAGCCCAGGCCGCAGCCGGCCGGCCGGCCGGGCGCCGCGGCATGGGCGGCGCCGAACGCGAGCTTCAGGCCTTCCACCTCGATGGGATCGCCCAGCGGCGTGCCGGTGCCATGGGTCTCGACGTAGCCGACCGTTGCCGGGTCGATGCCCGCATCGGCATAGGCGCGCCGCAGCAGCTCCGCCTGGGCCGCCGGGTTGGGCGCCGTCAGCGACTTCGAGCGGCCGCCGTGGTTCTGCGCCGTGCCGCGGATGACGCCGTAGATGTGGTCGCCGTCACGCTCGGCGGCCTGCAGGTCCTTCAGCAGCATCAGGCCCACGCCTTCGCCCCGGGCGAAGCCGTTCGCCCGTGCGGAGAAGGCCTTGCAGCGCCCGTCCTCGCTGAGCATGCCGGCGCGGTTGAAGCTGATGTGCAGCTCGGGGCTGAAGATCGTGTTGACGCCGCCTACCAGGGCCAGCCGGCACTCGCCGGCGCGCAAGGCCTGCACGCCGCGGTGCACCGCCACCAGGGCCGACGAGCAGGCGGTCTCGATCGGCTCGCTGGGCCCGTGCCAGTTGAGGAAGTAGCTCATCCGGTTCGGGCCGACGGAGGGCACCAGGCCGGTGGCCATGTAGGCCTCCACGCCGGTCCCGCTGCGGCGCACCACGTCGCCGTAGCCGGTGGCGGTGGTGGCCACGAACACCGCGGTGTCGCTGCCGGAAAGGCTCTGGGCGGAGTAGCCGGCGTCCTCCAGCGTGCGCCAGGCATGCGTCATCAGCAGCCGCTGCTGCGGATCCATGCAGGCTGCCTCGCGCGGCGAGATGCCGAAGAACAGCGGGTCGAAGGCCGCCACGCCGTCGATGAAGCCGCCCCACTTCACGTTGCTCCTGTCGCCGGCCTGCTGCGGGTCGCCCCACAGGGCCTGCCAGTCCCAGCGGTCGGGCGGAATCTCGCTGATGCAGTCCCGGCCCTGCTCGAGGTTCTGCCAGAAGTCGCGCAGGTCGGCGGCCATCGGGAAGCTGCCGCTGAGGCCGATGATGGCGATGGCACCGTGCGCCTCGGTGGCGGGCGCGCCCGCCGGCGGCGCCTGCACCGGCGCGGCCGGCGGCTCGGGCCGCGTTGCCGGGGCCGCCGCCACGGGCGGCAGCGGGCCCGCCTGCGGCCGCGCGGGCGCGGCGCCGGGCCGGACGAAGTGCCCGGGATGCGTCGACACGAGGTGCTGCGCGAAGCGCGCCAGCGACGAATGCTCGTAGAAGACCGTGGGGGTCAGCGCGAGCTTGAACTCGGCGTTGAGTGCGTTCACGTAATCCGTTAATGCCACGGAGTTGAAGCCGAACGTGTCGATGTCGGCCTTCACGTCGATCTCCGCCGCGGGCATCTTCAGGATCGTCGCGGCGCGCTGGGTCAGGAGGCGGACGACGCGGTCCAGCAGCGCCTGGGCATCCTCGGGCGAGGTCGTCGCGTGGGCGGGGGAGGCCTGCGCAGCCGGGGCCGGGGCCGCATCCGTGGCCGGGGCAGGCATCGCGAAGCCGGGCAGCATCGGCGGCAGCAGGCGCGCGCGCAGGCGCGCCACGTCGCCGGCCAGCACCACCTTCTGCGCAGCCTCCCCGGCCAGCGCGCGGTACAGCGCGTCGAACGCGGCCCGCGTGCCGATGGGCTCCAGGCCCAGCGTCGCGCTCAACAGGCGCAGGGTCGCCTCGGGTGGGCGCATGCGCCCTTCGCGCCACAGCGGCCAGTTGACCGACAGCGTGCGGCCGCTGCGCAGCTTCAGGCGCGCCATCTCGGCCCGCCGCTGCGCGAACATGTCCATGAAGGCATTGGCGCAGGCGTAGTCCGCCTGACCGGCGTTGCCGAACACGCCGGCGATGGACGAGAACAGCAGGAACAGGTCCAGCGGCAGGTCCTTGCTGGCGGCGTCCAGGTTGACGGTGCCCCGCACCTTGGGTGCCATCGTGGTGGCGATGTCCGCGGCCCGCCGCCGCCGGATCAGCTCGTCGCCCAGCACGCCGGCCGCGTGCACGATCCCGTGCAGCGCGCCGTGCTCGCGCACGATGGCCGCGACGGTGTCGGAGACCGCCGCCGCGTCGGTCACGTCCAGCCGGCGGTAGCTCGCCTGGGCCCCCTGTGCCGCCAGTTCATCCAGCGCCGCACGCACGGTGGCGGACGCTTCGGCGCGGCCTGCGAGGATCAGGCGCGGGGCACGCGAGCGTGCCGCGATCTCCCTCGCCAGCAGCAGGCCCAGGCCGCCACCGCCGCCGGTGAGCAGGTACACGCCGCCGTCGCGCCAGGCATGCGCGGCGGGCAGCGGACGCGGCTCGATCTCGCGCGTAGCCATCACCCGCCGCCGGCCCTGCCGGTACGAGACCTGGTGGTCGAACGACGCGGCGCTCTCGTGAACCTGGGCCGCCCAGGCGGCCGGCCCGGCGCTGCCGTCTAGTTCGAGCAGCTGGCCCATGAAGCGCGGATCTTCGAGCTGGGCCGTCTTCAGCAAGGGCACGAGGGCGTGCTGCATCGGGCTGTCCGCCGCGTTGAGCAGGATCACCTGCAGCAGCGAAGGCCCCGGCCCGCCGCGCGCGGCCATGGCCTGGATCGCTTCCAGCGTGCGCCGCACCAGCAGCTCGAAGCGCTCGGCCAGCGGCAGGTGCCGGCTGTCCAGGCGCTCGTGCCGCGTGGGCTGGCAGGCCTGGACCAGCGCCTCGACCTGGTGCGGATCCAGGTCGCAGAAGAGCATGTCGCGGCTCGCGTAGCGCACGGCCGGCGGCGCCACGCCGGGCGCGGCCGGCTCGGCCCATTCGCGCACGGCCAGCAGCACAGGCGGCTCCGCTTCGGTGGCCGCGATGGCCGGCAGCGGCGCCACGCCCGAGCCGCCCGATGCGCCCGCCGTGGTCCCTTCGGGCAGCGCGGCCAGGCGGAACGCGAGCCCCGTCATGCGCACGCAGACGCGGCCGGCTTCGTCGCACAGCTGGATGTCCACGCACAGTGGGTCGGCGGCCGCGGCCTGCGACATCTCGACGAAGGCCCACATGCGGGACGCGGTCACCGGTGCCAGCAGCTCCAGGCCCTCCAGCGCATAGGGCAAGGCGAGCTGGCGCCTGCCGCCGGCGCGCTCGAGCAGCAGCGAGGCGCAGGCCTGCAGCGACGCGTCCATCAGGCTCGGATGGAGAACGAAGGAACCCGGCGCGTCGGAGACGGCGGCCGGCAGCGCCAGCTCGGCCAGCAGGCAGTCGTCGCCGAGATCGATCGCCTGGATGCCGCGCAGGCTGGGGCCGAGATCGAGCCCGAGTTCGTCGATCACGGCGTAGGCCGCCTCGCGGTCCACCCTGCGCCGGCAGCACCGGCGGCCAAGGGCCTGCAGGTCCAGCGGCTGCAGCGCAGCGGGTGGTGCCGGGCGTGCCGCGGCGCGGCTGAACAGGGCCCGCTCGCCGTCAGCCGAGGCCGGGCCGTGCACTTCGGCGTGCAGCACGCCGCCCTCGCCTTCGCGCAGCGACACGCGCAGCTCGAGCCCCTCCCGGCCGGCCATCGCCGGGCGCAGCCAGCGCACGTCGTGCAGCGCCAGCGCGGGCAGCGCCGAGGTCCCGCCGCCGGTGGCGTGCGCCAGCGCAGCGCGCAGCATCTCGAGGTGGGCCACGCCGGGCAGCAGCTTGCGGCCCCGCACGCGGTGATCGGCCAGGAAGAACTCCTCGCCGCTGAAGCGGCTGGCGTAAGCCTGCTGCTGCAGGCGCGAGTCGTTCTCGTGCAGAAGCGGATGCAGGCGGCGCGCCACCGTGGCCACGGCCGTGGCCGCGGCGGCCTTCGCGATCTCGGCCTCCGGCAGCCAGTAGCTGTCCTTGCGGAACGCATAGGTGGGCAGCTTCAGCCAACGCGGCCGACGGCCCTTGTGCAGCGCGGCCCAGTCGACCTCGGCGCCATTCACCCAGAGATCGAGCAGCGGCTCCAGGGCGCCCTGCGCGATCCAGTCGCCGGCTTGCCGCCGGGCCTCAGGCGCCGCCGCAGCGGCATCGGCGCCGCGCCTGGCGCAGCCCTTCCGAAGACCGTCGACCGGGCGGCCGAGCACGAAGGCCTGCAGCGCCGATTCGAGCGCCGGCACCGAAGCCACCACCAGCCCCAGGCGCCACTCCATCGCCTGGCGGCCCAGCTGCAAGGTGTAGGCCGCATCGTCCAGCTCTTCCGGCGCAAGCCGGCCCTGCTGGACATGCGCCAGCAGGCGCCGGGCCTGCTCCAGCAGCGAGGCCTCGTTGCGCGCAGACAGCACGATGGCCACCGGCCCGCCGGTTGCGGCGGGCCGCACCGGCGGCTCGGCATCGAGGAACTCCTCCACCACGACGTGGGCGTAGGCGCCGGCCACGCCGAAGGAGCTGACGCCGGCGCGCCGGGGCACGCCCGGCGGGCTGTCCCATGCCGCGCCACCGGCATCCAGGCGCAGGGCCGAGCCGTCCAGGCTGATGTACGGGTTGAGCTGCCTGAAGCCCATCAGCGGCGGGATGCGCCGGTGCTTCATCTGCAGGATGACCTTCAGCACGCCGGCGATGCCCGCCGCCCCTTCGGTGTGGCCGATGTTGGACTTCACCGAGCCGACCGAGCAGAACTGCTGCCGGTCGGTGCGCGCGGCGAAGGCGGCCTTCAGCGCGTTGATCTCGATCGGGTCGCCCAGGCGCGTTCCAGTACCGTGCGCTTCGACGTAGCCGAGCGTCGCGGGGTCGATGCGCGCATCGTCCCAGGCCTTGAGGATGACGTTCTGCTCGCCGCTGACGCTGGGCGCCGTCAGCGACGGCGTATAGCCGCCGTGCAGTGCCGCCGAGCCGCGGATCACCGCTTCGATGCGGTCGCCGTCGCGCAGCGCCCGGCTCAGCGGCTTCAGCATCATGCTGGCCACGCATTCGCCGGGCACGTAGCCGTCGGCTGCGGCATCGAAGGTGTGGCATCGCCCGGTGGGCGACAAGGCCTTCAGGCTGCTGAACACCCGGTAGTGGATGGACGACAGCAGCAGGTTGGCACCGCACACCAGCGCCACGTCGCACTCGCCGCGCTGCAGCGCCTGGCAGGCCTGGTGCAGCGCCACCAGCGAGGACGAGCAGGCCGTGTCGACGGTGACGCTCGGCCCGCTCAGGTTGAAGTGGTAGGAGATGCGGTTGGCCAGCACCGTGTGCGTGTTGTTCACGCCCAGGTACGGATTGACCGGCAGCCGCAGCTCGTCGATCTTGTACTGGTAGTCGTGGAAGCAGGCGCCCACGAAGACGCCGGTGTTCGTGCCGCGCAGCCGCCCGGCGTATCCGGCATCTTCGGCCGTGGCGTGCACGCTCTGCAGCAGCATGCGGATCTGCGGGTCGATCCACTCCGCCTCGCGGCGCGAGATGTTGAAGAAGCCGGCGTCGAACTTGTCGACCTCCTCGATGAAACTGCCCCACTTGCAGTAGGTCTTGTCGGGGTCCTGGCCTTCGGCGTCGAACCAGGGCCGGTAGTCCCAGTGGTCCGGCGGCACCTCGCGCATCAGCTCGGTCTCGTTGACCAGGTGCGACCAGAAGGTTTCCAGGTCGTCCGAGCGTGCGAACTGGCCCTGCATGCCGATGATGGCGATCGGCTCGTGCGCCGGCACGGTCGGCGCGGCCGGCGCAGACAGCGGGGCTGCCGGCACCGCCGTTGCCGCCAACGCCGGCGCCGGGGCCGGCACCGCCCGCTGCGGTGCCTGCAACGCCGAGAACGCCTGCGCATGCACCTGCAGCAGGTGAGCGGCCAGCTCCTCGATGTTCGTGTACTCGAAGAACAGCGTGGGCGACAGCTCGATCTTCAGCTCGGCCTGGATCTCGGCGCCCAGGTCCACCACCTGCTGCGAGCCGAGGCCCATGTCCATGATGTTGCGGCCCAGGTCGATGTCGCCGGGTGCACAGCCGGCCACGCGCGCCACGCGCTCGACCAGGTAGCGGACCACCGTCCCGCGGTCCACCGGCGCCGGCGGCGCGGTGCGTGCGGCGGCAGCCACGGTGCGGATGCGCTTCAAGGCGCAGCCCTCCGCACGCGCCACCACGGTGCCCTGGTCGTCGAGGGCCTCGAAGTCGAACAGCAGCAGTTCTTCGGTGCGCTTCTTCAGCTCGACCAGCACCCAGCCGCTGCGCAGCCCGGCCTCGCGCCGGGCCTGCAGCTCGCGGATGCCGAAGGGCAGGAAGGCGTCGGCCACGCCCATCTGCGCCGCAAGGGGTGCCAGGCTCAGGAATGCACTGTTGATGAACAGCGGGTGCAGCGCGTAGGCATGCTCCGCGGCCTCCGGCGTCAGCACCACGCGGGCCAGCGCCCGCTGGCCGTGGCGGTACAGCTCCGTCACGGTCCTGAACGAGGGCCCCAGGCGCAGGTAGCCCTCGGTGGGATACAGCGCGCCGAGGGCATCGTCGCGCACCATCGAGGACCGCAGGGCGCCGACGTCGCGCGACTCGGCGCCGAGGCTGCCGGCCTGCAGGCGCCCGCGGGCCACGGTCTCGCGCGACGAAGCACCGACGCGCACGAGCTCGAACCCCTGCTCGGCGCCGCGCGGCCGGCTCTCGACGCACATCGTGGCCGTCTCGCCCGCCTCCACCACCACCGGCTTGAGGAAGTCCAGGCCCTGCAGGCAGACGCCGTCGGCGCCTGCATGGCAGGCCAGGTAGTGGTCGATCGCGAGGCTGGCGTAGGTCACGCCGATCAGCACCTGCCGGTCCTGCACCAGGTGGTCACGCAGGTAGGCCTCGCCGTGGCGGTAGCTGCGGGCGCCGCCGGCAGGCGCAGCGGGCTTGCCCAGGGCCAGCGCCGCGTCCGCTGCGCTGAGCTGGTGGCCGGCGACCTGGTCGCACAGCTCGGCAAAACGGGCGAATTCCATGTTCTCTCAAGCCTCTGCGGTCTGCAGCAGCTTCCAGGCTGCTTCCTTGGTCAGTTCGCCACGCGCCACGCGCTCGAACAGGGCCCGCGCCCCGGCCTGCGCCGAAGGGGCGTCGGCGCCGGCGTCGTCGCTGCCGTGGCCCACATCGACGTCGACCTGCTCGTCGCCGGGCGCGGCATCCAGCGTGAACACCGTGTCGTGGTCGAAGCAGTAGGCCGGCAGCGACAGGCAGGGCCCGCCCGCGGGCGCGTCGATGCCGTCGAGGTTGGCGGCGCGACCCGCCAGCCACGCTTCGAGCCGCTGCGACAGCCCGGGCTCGAGGTCACCGGCAGTGCCCATCACTTCGCGCGTCAGCCGCCCGGCGGACGACTCGGCCGTCGCGGCCTTCAGCACGTCCAGCAGCTCCTCCCGGGAGCCCGCCAGCAAGGCGGCGCGCCGGGGCAGGTCGTTGTTCACCTTGAGCAGCGATGCGGCGAGTTGCGCCGGCTGCAGGTCCGGATGGGCGGCGACGAATCGGCGCAGCGCCTGGAGCCGGCGCCGCAGGCTGTCGGCGCTGTGCGCCGAGACCACGCAGGCCACGACGGCGGCGGCCTCCGGTGGGCACGCCCGGTCCTGCACGGCAGCCGCGCGCGGCAGGTGCTCCTCGACGACGAGGTTGGCATAGCTGCCGCCGGCGCCGAAGGAGTTGATCATCGCCAGCAGGGGCTGCTCCTGGCCGGTCGCGGGGTCCACGCGGCGGGCCCAGGTCCAGCGGTCCTGCTGCAGCCGCAAGGGGCTTCCTTCGAGCCTGACGGCCGGATTGAGTGGCTCCGCATGCAGCGTGGGCACGAGCGTTCGATGCCGCAGCTGCAGCAGCACCTTGCTCAGCTGCGAGATGCCGGACGCGGCCTCGAGGTGGCCGAGATTCGACTTCACCGAGCCGAGCGCGCAGGCGGGCCCGGCATCCGGGGCATGGTCGAACACCCGGCGCAGCGCCGTCACCTCGATGGCATCGCCCAGCGGCGAGCCGTTGGCCGCCGACTCGACGTAGCCGATGTGTTCCGCCGGCACGCCGGCCTGCTGCAACGAGCGGCTCATGAGCTCGGCCTGGCGCAAGGGGTCGGGAACGGTGAACTTCTGGCGCCCGCCGCCATGGGTGGCGACGCTGCTGCGGATCACGGCGTCGATGCGGTCGCCGTCGGCCAGCGCGCGGGCCAGCGGCTTCAGCAGCACGGCGCCGACGCCCTCGCCCGGCACGTAGCCCTGCCCCTGGCCGAAGCTCCGGCTGTGTGCGCCCGGATCGCGGAAGCCGACTTCCAGCAGGCGCTCGAACTTGGACGGATGCAGGCTCAGGTTCACGCCGCCGGCCAAGGCCATCGCGCACGAGCCCTGGCGCAGGCTCTCGCAGGCCAGGTGGATGGCCGTCATCGAGCCGGCGCAGGCGGCATTGAGGGCCAGGCTGGGGCCTCGCAGGTCGAAGGCGTGCGAGACACGGTTGGCGATCTGCCACTCCGTCTCGTTCGACCGCGACGCGCCTTCCTGCACCGAAGGTGCTGTCCAGGCGTATTGCTGGTACATGCTGGCGACGAACACGCCCACGCCGGCGGAAGCGCCGTCCTGCAGGCGCTGAAGGCGGGCCCGGCTGTAGCCGGCGTCCTCGAAGGTTTCCCAGGCCACTTCCAGGAACAGGCGCGACTCCGGCGACATCAGCCGCGCTTCGTCGGCCGCGATGCCGAACAGCCGGTGGTCGAAGCGATCGACCTGGCGTAGGAATCCGCCGAAGCTGGCCGGCGCGGCATGGCGCCAGCGGCCGGGCGGCACCGGGCCGATGCAGTCGCGCCCGTCCACGAGGTTCTGCCACAGCTCGTCCAGCGTGTCCGAGCCCGGGTAGCGGCCGCTCAGGCCGATGATCGCGATGTCGTCTCTCCCGGCCGGCTGCGCGTGCGCCGCGCGGGTGGGCTCGGGCATCGGGCTTGCCGGTGGCTGCGGAACAAAGGCTGCCGGCGCACTGGCCACGGCCGGCGCGATGTCCCCGTTTGCGAGCGGCCCGGTCGGCGTGCGGCTGGCCAGATGAGCCACCAGTTCACGCAGGTTCGGGTATTCGAACAGCAGGGTGCGGGGCAGTTCGCCGAGCACCGGCTCCATCTCCCGGATCAGGTTGGCCTGCACGATGGAATCGACGCCGTAGCGGTCGAAGGACGTGTCGGGCTGCAGCTGGTCCTGCGGGATCTGCAGCACCCGGGACAGCGTCTCCTTGACGAAGGCGGCGATGCGCTCGCTGGAGGCGGCCGCATCGGCCCCGCCCTGGGCTTGCCGCGAAGCGACGGCGGGCTGCGCTGCGGGCTTGCGCACCACGGCCGCGTCGGCCAGCGGAGCCGCCGTCACGGCGACCTGGCTGGCGCCGCAGGCGAGCGCGCGGTAGAAGGCCATCGCACCGTCCTCGGCCCCCACGGCGCCGACCTGCCGGCGGATGCGGGCCAGGTCCGCGGCCTGCAGCGGCATGCCGCCCACGGTCCACAGCGGCCAGTTGATCGACAGCGAGCGGCCATGGCGCTGGCCTTCCGCGACCCGTGCCTCGCGGCCGCGCATGAACTCGTCCATGAAGGCATTGGCCGCGGCGTAGTCGGCCTGGCCCACGTTGCCCAGCACGCCGGCCATCGAGGAGAAGCACACCAGGAAGTCCAGCGGCAGCTGCCGGGTCGCCTCGTCGAGATGCACGAGGCCCATCACTTTGGGCGCCATCACCTGGGGCAGATCGGCGGGATCCTTGTCGCGGATCATGCGGTCGCGCAACACGCCGGCGCCGTGCAGGATGCCGTCCAGGCGGCCCCGGTCCGCGACGATGCTCTCCACCAGCGCTGCCACGGCCGCCCGGTCGGCCACGTCGAGCTGCCTGTACTCGACGCTGCCGCCCAGGGTCCAGAAATGGCGCATGCGCGCGCGCTGCGCGGCCGTCAGTCCGGACCGCCCGACCAGCAGCACATGGGCGCCGCGGGTCCCGCGCACGATCTCCTCGGCGAAGACCAGCCCCACCCCGCCGGCGCCGCCGGTGACGAGGTACACGCCGCCGTCCTTCCAGGGCCTGGATGCGGCATCGGCGCCCGGCGCCGGAGCGCGCTGCCAGGCTGCCCTGCGGCGCTGGCCCTGCTCGTAGCGGACCCGGCAGGCCAGGCCGGTGGACGCCTCGGCCTGCAGCGCGTCGCGCAGGGCCGGCATGTCCAGGCCGGCGTCGAAGCCGATGGCCTGGCCTGTGAAGCGGCTGTTCTCCTGCTCGGCCGTGGCCAGCATCGCTTCCAGCGCCGGCGCGCAGGCCGGCGAGTCCAGCCGATAGGCCAGCTGCAGCAGCACGGTGCCTTGCGGCGTCTCGCGGAACAGGCGGCGGATGGCCTCGAGCAGCGTGGCGGCGTGGGCCTGGAAGCGCGGGCCCGGGGCCTCGTCCACGGCTTCGAGGAACAGGCGCTCCTGGCCCGGCATGGCCTCAGCCAGTTGCCGCGCGTCGGCGGCGTCCAGGCCGCAGCACACGAGCACCCGCTTGCCGGGCGCCGGGGACTGCTCGGGCCCGGCCACCGTGGCCAGCGCTTCGGCCTGCCATTGGCGAAGGTACAGATCGCAGGCGGGCGCTGCCTCGGTCGGCGGCCCTTCCACCGGCGCCGCGGCCGCGCCCTTCAGGACGAAGCCGCGCAGGCCCACGCACAGCCGGCCCTGGGGGTCGCACAGGTCGATGTCCATCGCAGGGCTCGATGCATCGGCCGGCGCACCGTCCGCCCATCGCACATGGGCCCACATCTCGGGCGTGGCTTCGGCGAAGACCCGCAGCTCGTCCAGCGCGTAAGGCAGCGCCAGGCCGGGCAGCTCGCCATCGGCACCGCCGAGCAGGCCGATGCTGGCCTGCAGCGCGGCGTCCAGCATCGCGGGGTGCAGGCGGTAGCGATCGAACCCGTCCTGCAGTCCCTCGGGCAGCACCAGCCGCGCCAGGGCCTGGCGCGATCCCCGGTACACGCGCTGCAGCGCGCGGTGCCGGGGCCCGTACTCGAGCTGCAGCGCATCGAAGGCGGCATAGCAGCGGGCCGCGTCCAGCGGCTCGCCGTCGCACTGGCGGCGCAGCGCCTCGAGGTCCAGCGTGGTGCCGGCCTTCATGGGCTGCAGCGAGGCCTGCCCCGTCGCGCAGACCTGGGCCTCGCCGCGCGTGCGGGCCGACTCGATCGTGAACGCCTGCGCGGGATGCGCGGCCTCGAGGTCCTGCAGGCGCAGGCCCAGCTCCAGGCCTTGCTCGCCGGCGATGGCCGGGCGGCTCCAGCGCACGCCCTGCAGCACGATCTGCCGTCCTGCCGCGGGCTGCCAGCCCGGGTTGCGGGCCACGGCCTGCCAGGCCATCTCGAGGCTGGCCGCGCCGGGCCACACGCGCCGGCCGCGCACCCGATGGTCGGCCAGGAAGAACTCGTGCCCCGTGAAGCGCGAGACAAAGCGGCGCACGCCCGCAGCCGAGGCATCCGCATGCAGCAGCGGATGCAGGGGCGCCACGGCCAGCGGCGCGGCGGCGGCGGGCGAAACCTCGTCGGCCCAGTAGCGTTCCTTCGCGAAGGGGTAGCCCGGCAGCGCCAGGCGCCGGCGCGGGCTGCCCTGGTGGAGCACGCGCCAATCGACATCGAGGCCCGCGGTCCAGAGCTCGGCGAGCTTGCCCAGCAGCTTCTTGCGCAGCCAGGTGTCGACGAGGCTGCGCGCATCGGGGTCGTGCTCGAAGAGCGTGCCCAGCGCCGGCCGGCCGGCCGCTTCGGGGCTCGCCCAGCTGCCGGCGGGCCGCTCGCCACGGGCGAGCTGTTCGAGCCGGGCCAGCAGCGCGGCGCGGCCGGTCGCGGTGAAGGCGGCGCGGCAGGCCATCGCCTCGCGGCCCAGCTGCAACGTGCAGGCCAGGTCGGCCGCCGACCAGGACGGATCGGCCGCCAGCCGCGCATGCAGCAGGCCGGCCATCGCCTGCAGCTGCTGGCGATTGCGTGCCGACAGCACGACGAGCACCTCCTCGTCACGCTCTCCGTCCGGGCCTTGGCCGGCCCGAGCCGGCACCGGGTGCTCCGACATCACCATGTGCACGTTCGTGCCGCTGAAGCCGAACGAGCTGACGGCGGCGGTGCGCAGGCCCGATGGCCCGGGAACCCATTCCGCATGGGCCGTGTTGACGTAGAACGGCGAGCCGCTCAGCGCGATGTGCTCGTTGGTCTGGCTGTAGTGGATGGACGGCACGAGCTGGCCGTGCTGCAGACACAGCATCGCCTTGATGAAGCCGGCCACGCCGCCGGCCGTCAGGCCATGGCCGATGTTGGACTTCACCGAGCCGATCGCGCAGCTGGGGCGCTGGGCAGGGCTGGCCTTGGCGCCGGCGCCGAAGGACGTGGTCAGGGCCTCGACCTCGATTGGATCGCCGAGCTTGGTGCCCGTGCCATGCGCCTCCACGTAGCCGATCTCGGCGGGGTCGATGCCGAAGCGCCGGTAGACCTCGCGCTCCAGCGCGATCTGCGAGTTCACGCTCGGCGCGGTGATGCCGTTGGTCTTGCCGTCCTGCTTGATGCCCCAGCCGCGTATCACGCCCTGGATGCGGTCGCCGTCGCGCTGGGCATCGGCCAGGCGCTTGAGCAGCACCACGCCCACGCCTTCGCCGGGCACGAAGCCGTCGGCGCTCTGGTCGAAGGTCCTGCACCGCCCCGTCGGCGACAACATGCCGGCCTGGCTCGTCATCACGTGCATGCTGGGCGTGGCCATCACGTACACGCCGCCGGCCAGGGCCATGTCGCTGCTGCCCGACGCCAGGCTCTCGCAGGCCTGCGCCAGCGCGGCCAGAGACGACGAGCAGGCCGTGTCGATCGACAGGCAGGGCCCCTGGAGGTTGAAGAAGTAGGCCACGCGCCCGGCCAGGATGGAGGCCGCGCCGCCCATCAGGCCGTGCGCGCTCAGGCGCTCCTGGCCGAGCAGGCCGCCGTAGTCGCCCGTGGCACAGCCGACGAACACGCCGCACCGGGTGCCGGCCGCCGCGCCGGGCGGTATGCCGGCGTCCTCGAAGCAGTGCCACACGCTCTGCAGGAACAGGCGCTGCTCGGGGTCCATCAGGCGCGCCTCGGCCGGCGCGATGTTGAAGAAGAGCGGGTCGAACTGGTCCACGCCGTCGAGCGCGCCCATCCATTTGCTGTACGACTTGCCCGGCACCCGGGCGCGGGCGTCGTACCAGTCCGGCGTGGACCAGCGGCCGGCGGGAACCTCGCTGACGCAGTCCCTGCCCTGCACCAGGTTGCGCCAGAACTCCTCGATGTTCGCCGCCTGCGGGAAGCGGCCCGCCATGCCGACGACGGCGATGGCCGGTGCGGCCTGCACGGACACGGGCGCGGGCGCCGAGACGGGCATGGCGGCCATCGCGGCCACCGCGGCCTTCGTGACCGGCAAGGCCGAGCCGCGGCCCCGCTGCCGGCGCTGCTCGACGAGCTGCTCGAGGCACCGCGCCTCGCAGTCCAGCATCTCGGTGGCGGTGTGGCTCAGCACCACCTTGCCGACGTGGCGCCCCTGCTCCACATGGCGCAGCGCATCGGCAAAGGCGGCCACGGGGTACACGCGCGACACCACCGGCACGAGCTGCCGGGACTCGAACAGCGGCAGCAGCGGCGCGAAGCATTCGCTCCAGGACTTGCCGCCCTCCAGCGCGAGGCGCCGCATGTCGACGGCGTGCACCGACTGGTTGTTGACGAGGCGCGAGAGGTCGAGCCGTGGGCTGGCCCTCAGCGCATGCACGGCCAGCTCGACGTAGCGGCCCGCGGGCGCCAGGCAGTTCAGGCCGCGCTGGATCGCGTCGCCGGCCAGCATGTTCAGCACCACGTCGACGCCGCGACCACGCGACAGCCTCATCACCTCGTCGTCGAAGGCCGTGCGCTTGTAGTCGATCACGTGCTCCACGCCCAGCCGCTCGAGCAGCTGCCGCTTGTGCGGCTGGCTGGACGTGCCGTAGCAGACACAGCCCTCGAGCACCGCCAGCTGGAGCGCGGCCAGGCCGCAGCCACCGCTGGCGGTCTGCACGAGCACGTGCTCGCCAGGCTGCAGGTGTGCCAGCTCGAAGGCGTAGCGCACGGTCGAGAAGACCACCGGCAGGCTGCAGGCCTCTTCGTGGCTCATGCCCGCGGGCTTGCGGATGGCCTGCGTGGCCGCCACGCACACATGGCTGGCATGGCCACCCAGGCGGCGCCCGGTGACCGCGATCACCTCGTCGCCGGGCGCGAAGCCCTCGACCCGCGGCCCCACGGCGCTGACGACGCCCGAGACCTCGAAGCCCGGCACGAAGGGGTACTCGGGCATCGTCGGGTACAGGCCCTGGATGCACATCAGGTCGGGGAAGTTCAGCGCCGAGGCCCGCACCTCGATCATCAGCTCGCCCGCTTCCGGCCCGGGTGGCGACCATGCCAGCAGGCCCAGGTCGCCGATGTCGCGGCTGGTGGACACGACCAGGCCGTAGCGCGCGGGCCGCGGGCCCGCGGGATGCGCCGGCGTCGCGGCCGGCGCCGGTGCCGGCGCCGCCGCGCCCGCCGGCGGCGCCGCTTCGAGGGCTGGCGCACTGTCATCGCCGGCCTCGCCCTGCGCGAGCTCGGAGGCCAGGTGCGCCGCCAACGCATCGATGGTCGAGTAGTCGTACAGCCGCGTGGCCTGCAGGTTCAGGCCGAAGTGCTGGTTGATCGCGCGCACCCACTCCACGCCGACCACCGAATCGAGCCCCAGGTCGACGAAGGGCTGGTCGTCGCGGATGTCGCCTTCTTCGAGATAGAGCGACGCAGACAGGCTCTTGCGCAACACCTGCCGGATCTCGGCAGGCGCGATCCGCGCGGCGGCGAGCGCTGCCGGCGCAGCGGGCACGGGAGGGGACGAAGGCACGGGCTCGACAGCAGCCGGCGTGGCCGCGGGCGCCGCCACGAGCGACGCCAGGTAGTCGGCCAGCGCGCGCAGGCTTGGATAGTCGTAGAGCTTGGTGACCGGGACGTTCAGGCCCAAGCTGCCGTTGATGCTGCGCATCCACTCGACGCCGATCACCGAGTCCAGGCCCTGGTCGACGAAGGGCCGCTCCACGTCGACCTCCTGCTCGCCGACGTAGAGCGCATCGGCCAGCCCCTTGCGCAGCACCTGCAGGATCTGGTCGCGCCGGGCGAGGTCGGGTGCCTGTGTGCGCTCCTCGGCAGGCCGGACCATCGGTGCTGCCGTTGGTGCGACGGGGATGGGGCTCGGCATTGGCTGCGTGGCCGCGACGGCCGGTGCGGCCGGTGCGGCAGGCGCCGCAGGTGCTGCAGGTGCTTCGCGTGCTGCAGGCGCTGCGGCTGCGGGCATCGACAGGCTGATCCGCGCACGGGCGACAGTGGCCCTGGGCGCTGCCAGGGCCGGCCGCGACGCCAGGCGGATCGGCGCCGCCGCCGCCGGGGCCTGCGGGCGGGCATCCGGCGCTGCAGCCGCAGCCGGGGGCGTGGCCGGCGCGTCTTCGGCCGGTGATGCCAGCACCGAGCAGCGCCGCGTGACGAACGGGTAGCCCGGCAGCGCGATGCGCCGCGGCGCCTGCCCGGCGAACAAGGCCTCCCAGTCGAGCTCGGCGCCGTCGACGTAGGCCGCGGCGGCGCTGCCCAGGGCCTCGCACCGCACGGCGTCGTCCAGCGGCTGCTCGCGAAGCTGCCGCAGCGAGGCCCGCGCGGCCTCGGCCCTCAGCTCGCGTTCGTGCTTGGCGCCTTCGGTATCGTCGCGGCGCTCCGGCGATTGGAACTCGCCCAGCGCCGCACCCGGCGCGAGCGCCCGGCGAAGCTTGTCCAGCAGCTCGGCCGGATCGGCGGCCGTCAACGCGGCGCGGCATTCCCAGTGCTGGCGCCCGAGCAGCAACGTGTGGGACAGGTCGGCCAAGGCCAGGCCGTCGGGCGAACCGGCCAGCCACTCGTGCAGCTGCTCGAAGCGCTTGCGCAGCGCCGCCGGGTGGCGGGCCGACAGCGCCACCAGGTAGGGCTGCCGGCGCAGCTCGCGTTCGACGGCCGAGCGCTCCGGCGCCTGCTCGACGACGAGGTGCGCGTTCGTGCCGCCGAAGCCGAAGCAGCTGATGCCGGCGCGCAGCGGCTGCGGCGTGCCGTCGGCACCGGTCTTCGGCAGCCAGTCCTGCAGCTCGCGCGGGATGTAGAACGGGCTGTCCGACAGGTCAATGCGCGGATTGGCCCGCTCGAAGTGCACCAGCTGGGGCAGCGCGCGGTGCTGGAAACACAGCAGCGCCTTGATCAGGCCCGCCACGCCGGCGGCCGGCTCCAGGTGGCCGATGTTGGGCTTGACCGAGCCCAGGCAGCAGGACCCGGGCTTCATCTCCACGCCATGCTGCTCGGCCAGCTTCGCGAAGGCGCGCTTCAGGCCGATCACCTCGATCGGGTCGCCCAGCGGCGTTCCGGTGCCATGGGCCTCGACGTAGCCGATGCTGTCGGGGCTGACGCCTGCGCGCTGGTGCGCATCGACGATGACGCGGGCCTGCGAGAACGGGTTGGGCGCCGTGAGCGTGCGCGCGTGCCCGCCGTGGTTGGCCGCGGAACCCAGGATGACGCCCAGGATGCGGTCGCCATCGGCCAGCGCCTGCTGCTCGAGCTTCAGCAGCACCAGCCCCGCCCCTTCGCCGCGGACATAGCCGCTGGCGGATTCATCGAAGGTCTTGCAGACGCCCTGCGGCGAGAGCATGCCCATCTTCGAGAAGGTCTTGAAGGGCACCGTGGTGGACATAACGCTGCACCCGCCGGCCAGCACCATCGTGCACTCGCCGTTGACCAGCGACTGGATGCCCTGGTGCACGGCCAGCAGCGAGCTGGAGCAGGCCGAGTCGATGCTCATGCTCGGCCCGTTCAGGTTGAGCTGGTACGACAGGCGGTTGGCGACGATGCTCAGCGCGCAGCCGGTCGACCAGTACGAGGTCACCGGCAGCTGCAGCTCCTGCAGGTACGGCCACTGCTCCGCGAACGAGGCGCCGATGTACACGCCGGTGGCGCTGCCGCTGACGCGGGCCTGCGGGTAGCCCGCGTCTTCCAGGCAATGCACCGCCAGCTGCAGCAGGATGCGCTGCTGCGGATCCATGTACTGGGCCTCGCGGGGCGAGATGCCGAAGTACGCGGGATCGAACTGGTCCACCCCGTCGACGAAGCCGCCCCACTTGCTGATCGTCTTGTGGACCTCGTCCGGGTCGCTGGAGTAGTGCTCTTCGACCTTCCAACGGTCGGCCGGCACTTCGGACACGCTGCAGACCCCGGCGCTGAGGTTGCGCCAGAACTGCGGGTAGTCCGCGGCGCCGGGGAAACGGCAGGCCATGCCGATCACGGCGACGCGGGGCATCCGCACTTCGGCTGCAGCAGCTGTCATCGCCGGGTCCCTCAGGCGTTCGCCACGGGCGGGGATTCGATCTGCTGGATGAGCCGCGTGAGCACCTGGCCCGGCCCCAGCTCGCGGAAGCGGTCGACGCCGCGGTCCAGCAGGTACAGCACCGAGCGCGTCCACTGCACGGGGCTGGTGATCTGGCGCACCAGCGCACCGCGCGTGCTGTCGTTCGGGTTGATGGTGCCGTAGGGCCTGGCCGTGACGTTGGAGACCACCGGGATCCGCGGCGGGCTGAACTCGAAGGCGCGCAGGAACGACTCGTACTCCAGCGCCGCCGGGCGCATGTAGCGCGAGTGGAAGGCCGCGCTCACCGGCAGGGGCACGAAGGCTTCGGCGCCGGCCTGCTCGAACACGGCCCGGGCCTTCTTGATGTCGTCGGTGAGGCCGGACAGCACGGTCTGCGCGCGCGAGTTGCAGTTGGCCAGGTCGATGCCGATCAGGTTCGAGGCCCGCAGCACCTCCCGGACCTGCTCGACGTCCAGGCCGATCACGGCGGCCATGCCGCCGCCGCTGGCCCGGTTCATCAGCTCGCCGCGCTTGTGCACCAGGCGCACGCCGGTCAGGAGGTCGAACACGCCGGCCGCATGCAGGGCGTTGAACTCGCCCAGGCTGTGGCCCGCCACCAGCGCGGGCTTCGCACCTTCGGCCACCGCGTCGAGGTAATGCAGCGCGTTGACGACGAACAGCGCAGGCTGCGTGTAGGCGGTGATCGAGAGCCTGCGCTCGGGATCCTTCAGGCACAGCTCGCGCAGCGAGTAGCCCAGGATGGCATCGATCTGCGGCTCGAGGGCGGCGAACTCGCGCACCTTGTCGAACAGGCCCGAACCCATGCCGACCCGCTGCGACCCCTGACCCGGAAAGACGAAGGCTTCCATGCTTGACACTCCTGTGGCTTCGCTGTGCGTGGATACGGGACCGCGCGGCGCTAGGCGCCGAACAACCTCTGGATGCGCTCCCGGACCTCGGGCAGGTGGAAGGTCCTGCCGTGCATCGCCACTTCCTTGGCGGTCACGCCGGGCAGCACGCTCCGCAGCTCTTCGGTCAGGTGGTCCTTCAGCGCGACCAGCGAGACCCGGGGCTTGTCGGCGACGGCGCGCGCCAGCGACATCGCCCGCTCCAGCACCTCGGCACGCGGCACCACCGGGAAGGAGACGCCGCGTCGATCGAACTCCTCGCCGCGGTAGGTGTTGGCCGTCAGCAGCATCTCCTGGGCCAGGCTGTAGCCCAGCTTGTGCTTGAGGATGCAGGTGGACCCGAAGCCGGGCGTGAAGCCGTACTTCATGAAATTGGTCGTGTAGACGCTCTCGCGGCTGAGGACCACGAAGTCCGCGAACAGGCCCAGCACGAAGCCGCCGCCGATGCCGTGCCCCTGCATCGCCGAGATCACCGGCACCGGGCAGCGCAGCGGCAGGTCGTACAGCGGCGCGTCGCTGAACTTGCCCTCGCCGTTATGCAGCGACAGCAGCGTCTCCTGCGTGCCGCCGCTGGCGAAGTAGGACTCGTAGCCCGTCAGCACCACGACGCGAACCCGCGGGTCCGCGCGCACCGCCTCGAAGGCGTCGGTCAGGCCCGCGACGAGCCTTGGTGAGAAGCCGTTCTTGCTCGCGCGGTCCTGCATCCGGATCCTGAGGATCCCGGGCTCGACCTCCTCGGCGACGACAGCCTCATCGGCCATGGGCCGTCTCCTTCTCCCACGGGAACGTGCCGTCGCTGACATAGCGCGCAATGCCCGCCAGGTTGGCCGGGTCGCTGAACACGGTCCGGTTGGTCTCGACCGCGAGCGAACGGGTCGCGGGGCCCACCGCGGCGAGCTGGGCCATGAAGGCCTTGTGGCGCGTGATCGTGGTTCGCGACAGGCGGCGCAGCGGCAGCAGGTAGCGACGCAGCAGGTCGGCACTGGAGGCCTCGAAGGCGTCGATCAGCCCGAAGGCTTGGGCCTGCGCCGCGGAAATGGGGTGCGTGGTGAGGGCCAGGAAGTTGGCGCGCTGGTAGCCGACCTTGCGGATCAGGAAGGGCATCAGCGTGGCCGGCAGCAGCCCGAACAGCAACTCCGACAGGCTGAAGCAGGCGCGCTCGTCGGCAACGGCGATGTCGGCCGCGGCCACGAAGCCGATGCCGCCCGCATTCACCCGGCCGCGCACATGCGCCACGGTGATGTACGGGCCGCTGGCCAGCTTGTTCCAGAGGTCGAACAGCGCTTCCGGATCCTGCTGCGCGGCTTCCTGCTCGGGATGGCGCACGACCTCGAAGTCGGCCCCCACGCAGAAGCACTCGGGCAGCCCCTCGATCACCAGGATCGTCTGCTCGTCCGCCGCGGCCGCATCCAGCGCGTGGTGCAGCTCGGTGATCATCAGCCCGTTGAGCGCGTTGTTCGACTCCGGCCTGTACAGCGTCACCGTGCGCGCAGCCCCCTGCGTGCGCACGCGCAAGGTCTGGTAGGTGTTCAGATCCATTGGTAGACCCGGTGGAATTCCTTGATCTCCTTGAGCGCCAGCATCTCGCCGTCGCGACGGCCCTGCAGCGCACCGGGCACGGCATCCAGGCTGACCTGCACGTTGCGCGTGCCGAAGCGCACGCTGGCGTTGCTGGTCAGCAGGCCGTCGTATTCGCCCAGGCTCAGCGCATACCGCCGGCTCAGGTGCCCGCCGATGTCCATGCGGCGCACCGCCTCGGCGCCGCTCGCGCTGACGATGCCGCTGAAGAACTCCGAGCAGCAGCCCGATCCGTAGGAGAAGCAGCCGATCCGCTTGGGCTGCTCGAAGCTGCCGTTCTGGATCGTGGCGGCCAGCGCCACGAACAGGGTGCCGCCCATGATGTTGCCGATGTGCTGGCACCAGGCCAGGCCCGGCAGCACGCGGCGCTGGAAGTCCTCGTCGATGTCGGCGGGCTTGGCGCGCATCAGCTTGCGCAGCATGTTGCGGTGCGCGCCCTTGACCATGCCGCCGAACGGCGTGTGGTAGGCGAGGTACTGGAAGGTGCTGCAGTAGTCGACGTTCTCGACCCTGCGCTGGTACTCGGCGAACGACTTCTCGCAGCACTCGAGGTACGACAGCAGCGACAGGTCGGCGTCGCCGGCCTCGCTGTCGGGCTCGGGGCGGCAGGTGTCCATGACTTCGTAGCCGTAATAGCCGTTGGCGCCGACGTCCACCTGGAACACCTTCGGCTGGTCGCTGATCAACAGCGCCACGGCGCCGGCCCCGCTGCTGGGCTCGGCATAGGACCAGTCCTCCGAGAGCGCCTCGCCGCCTTCGACGACGAAGAAGCGCGAGATGTCGGTGGCCACGACCAGTGCCTTGGCGCCGGGCGAGACCTGCGAGAGGATGAAGTTCACCGCCATCTGGAACCCGGCCGTGGCGGCATAGCAGGCCTGCTTGATCTCGAACAGCCGGCAGTTGCGGCTCAGGCCCAGGTAGTCGTGCAGGTAGGTGCTCATCGACTTGCCGAAGTCGATGCCCGACTCGGTGCAGGTGATCAGCAGCTCGATCCTTCCCTTCTCCTCGTCGCTCATCGCGTCGAGCAGCGGCTTGGCGGCGTTGACGCCGAAGGTCACCGGGTCCTCGAACGGCAGGGCCACGGCCTTGCCCTTCATCATCAGGTTGGCGAAGCGCCCGACATCGAGCTTCCGGTGCGCGACCAGTTGCATCACGTCGAGGTATGCGGTGCCTCCAAAGACGTTGATCGCCTCGATGCCTGCGCTGCCCATGGGTTTGCCTTGCGTTGTGGTTGACGGCGGTGTGCGGAAAAGGTCCGGCGGCGCGCTCAGCGCGGCCGCAGGATCAGCGGCAGGCCATCCTTGTGGCGCGGGATCGGCAGCATCGCCACCTCGCCCTGGTAGCCCGCCGGCAGCGAGAGGTCGAAGCGCGACAGCAGGTGCGCCGTGAAGGACTTGGCCTGGATGTAGGCGAAGTTCAGGCCGATGCACTGGTGCGCGCCACCGCCGAAGGGCAGCCACGCGAAGCGGTGGCGCTTGTCCTCGGCGCGCTCGGGCGAGAACCGCAGCGGATCGAAGCGCCATGGGTCGCTCCACAGCGACGGCATCATGTGCGTGAACGCCGGGCTGATGGCGATCATCGTGTTGGCGGGAACGTCGAAACCGCCGAACGAGAAGGGCTTCAGGCTGCAGCGGTTGATGGTGACCACCGGCGGATACATCCGGAGCGCTTCCTTGAAGCAGCACTCGGTCAGCGGCATCCGGTCGAGGTCCTCGAAGCGCAGCGGCAGCGGCAGCGCGGCACATTCGTCGCGCAGGCGTTGCTGCCACTCGGGCTGCTGCACGATCGACCACATCATCGTGCAGATCGAACTGGTGGTCGTGTCGTGGGCGGCACCCATCATGAAGACCGCGTGCTTGGCGATGTCCTCGTCGCTCCAGTGCCGGCCCTCGTCGTCGGTGGCCTGGCACAGCCGGGTGAAGATGTCCTTGCCCTGCCCTTCGCGGCGCGAGCGGATGTTGGCCTTGATGTAGTTCAGCAGCCACTGCCGGCCCTGCAGGCCGCGCTGGTAGGTCAGGCCCGGAATCCGCAGCCGCACCAGCGACACCGTGGCGGCGATGACGGCGATGAACTCCTGCTTGATCTTGCGGATGTCCACCGCGTCCTGCTCGCCGAGGAAGACCCGCATCGACACTTCCAGCAGCAGTTCCTTGACGGCCGGGAAGAACAGCGGCGGCGGCGCGGCCCGCCAGGCCTCGAGGCGGGCCGCGATGATGGGCTGCATCTCCTGCAGGTACTCGGCCAGCGTCGACACCTTGAACGCAGGCGCCATCACCTTGCGGTGCGCCCGGTGCTCGTCGAAGTCGCGCAGCATCAGCGCGCCGTTGACCAGGGTCTCCAGCGAGCGCCAGCCCAGGCGGTTGGAGAAGACCTGGTCCTTGTCGGTGAGCACGAGTTCATTGGCCTCGGGGCCCAGCAGCGAGACACGCACGTCGCCCAGCACCTTGAGCTTGTGCACCGGCCCGTAGGTCGCATGCATGCGCGCCTGCAGGCCCCGGTAGTCCCGCAGCAGCTCCCAGGTGTGGCCGACGAAGGGCCAGCCCTGGTCGCCGGGAATGACCTTCAGCTCGGCGCTGCCCGCCCGCACGAACGCGTCGGCCGTTCCGGTGCTCATGACCGGCTCCCTGCCACGAGTGCCACATCCATGGTTCAACTCTCCCTGTCTCTCGATCGCGTGGGCATGCCGCTGCCGCGCGCCACGCGGGGCGCGTGGCGTCGAGGCATCGCTGCTTCAAAGGAACGGCGCCTTCCGGCGGTCGCCGAATCGCCGGCCGAACGCGGGCTCTCAGCCGTTCAGGCCTTCACGGTGCACCCGTTGGTACTCCGTGGAACTGGACTTCTTCAGCCAGCGCAGGAAGCGCACCCAGGGGCTCCAGCGGCGCAGCGGCAGCGGGTTGCCGGTCTCCCGCTCGATCTTGTCGAAGCTGTCCTCGACCACCGCGTCGTGCAGCGGCCGCATGACCAGCAGCCACAGCAGCGTGCCCTTCAGGCCCCGGGTGTTCATCTCGATCACGGAACGGATCTGCAAGCAGCCTCCCCCGATGTCGAGCACCTCGCCGTGGTGGCTGCCATCGAAGCCCTCGGGCTTGATGAACTTCCACGCGTAGCGGATGACATCACCGCTTTCGTACAGCGTCATGACGAAGCGCGCCGCGCCGCGGTTGCCGATGCGCCCCACCGCCGGCGGGCCATCGGGCCCCTCCAGCCGCATCCGGGGCCAGCGCTCGAAGGGGTACATGCGATCCCGGCTCGAGCCGTAGGTATCCACGATCTCGCGCGCCTGCTGCATCGAGCAGCGGATCTCGCGTTGATGGACGTTTCGCACCTTCATCGTGGGGCCTCGGTATCGGTGTGGTGCACAGAATCGCCGTTAGCTTCTGATTGGGGCAGTCGAGCCGCCACCGAAGCCGGCCCGGCGGACCCGCTGCAACAAGCGTTCCATGCCGCGGCCGGAAACGGCCGGATGCCGGCGGCGCGCGCCTTGCGATGCATGCATGACCTCCTGCGGCTGTCGAACGGTGGGTGCGGTTGCGGCGTGATCGGGCGTCCGCAGACCTGCACCGATGCACCTCGCATGCCGGAAACGATGTCAGACAAAGCGAAGCACGTCCAGTTTTGTTGTTAGGGGTTGCGATCGACGAACCCGCCAATATCCTGCGCGCCGTTTTGTGCCACTCAACTACCTCGTCACGTGATGCGTTTGCTTGCATGTAGGTCATATGTCTGAAACAAGCCCGGGCCATGCCGGACCTGAGGATGAGGACGCCGCCTGGCGCGCGAATTGCGTGTCCACTCCACCGGCGCAACCGCGACCGTTCACCGAGGAGCACCGATGAGCGGCCCGTCCATGACCGTCAGCGAGATCTACCTGCTGGCCCTGCTGCTGATCTTCTTCGTTCCCTACGCCATCTGGCGCTTCGGGCGCACGGAGTACTACGCGCCGCTCGTGGTGGTGCAGATCGTCTCGGGGATCGTGATGGGGCCCGGCGTGCTGGGCGCCGCCTACCCCGACTACTTCCGCTTCGTCTTCCAGCCGCCCGTGGTGGGCGCGCTCAACGGCGTCGCCCAGTGGGCCGTGATGCTGTTCGTCTGGCTGGCCGGGATCGAGCTGGACCTGCACGCGGCCTGGTCCCACCGGCGCGAAACCGCCGTGACGGCCGGCATGGCGCTGGGCGTGCCCTTCGTGACAGGAAGCCTGGCCGGCCTGGTGCTGCTGATGAGCCCCGGCTGGATCGGTGCCGGTGCCGCCGAGTGGCAGTTCGTGCTCGGGGTCGGCATGGCCTGTGCCGTCACGGCGCTGCCGATCCTGCTGCTGCTGATGGAGAAGCTCGAGATCCTCCGGCAGCCGCTGGGGCAACGCATCCTGCGCTACGCGAGCTGCGACGACGTCGCCATCTGGGGCGTGCTGGCACTGATCCTGGTCGACTGGGTGCGCGTGGGCCGGCAGGCCGCCTTCATGGCCGTGTTCGCCCTCTGCGCCGTGCTCGTCGGCAAGCTGATACGCCGGGTGCCGATGCAGGATCGCTGGTACCTGGGCCTGATCTGGCTGGTAGCCTGCGGCCTCGGCGCCGACTGGTCCGGGCTGCACTACATGGTCGGTGCGTTCCTCGCGGGCATGAGCCTGGATGCGCGCTGGTTCGACCAGAAGCAGCTGGACGCGCTGCGCGCGCACGTGCTGCTGATCGCGATGCCGGTCTTCTTCCTCAGCACCGGGCTGCGCACGCACTTCGAGGTGGGTGGCCTGGCCGTGTTCGCGGCCGCGGGCCTGCTGCTGGTGGCCTCCGTCGGCGGCAAGCTGGCCGGCACCCTGCTGGCCGGGCGCGTGCTGCAATGGAAGCCCGGCGAGGCCGTGCTCGTGGGCTGGCTGCTGCAGACCAAGGCGCTGATCATGATCATCTTCGCCAACGTGTTGCTGGACAAGCACATCATCACCAGCGAGACCTTCACGGCGCTGCTGATCATGGCCGTGTGCAGCACGATGCTGACGGTCCCGGCCGTCACGCCGAGGCTGGCGCGGATGACCAGCACGGTCTTCCGTTCCTCGTGAAGTGAAGTCAAGAACGGCGGCGCCCGGCGCCACCAGAGGAGCCGACCACCGATGAAGAAGATCCTCGTCACGGGCGCGGGCACCGGCATCGGGCGCGACACCGCCTTCGCACTGGCCCAGCGCGGCCACCAGGTGCTGGCCACGACGCACACCGAGGAGCAGGCGCTGAAGCTCGACGCGCAGGCGAAGTCCCGCGGGGTGGCGATGCAGTGCTTCAAGCTGGACATCACGGACGGCGGGGATCGCGAACGCGTGCTGGCGCTCGGGGTCGATGTGCTGATCAACAACGCGGCCGTCGGCGACTCGGGCTCGCTGGCCGAGGTGGAGATCGAGCGCATCCGGCACACGTTCGAGGTCAACCTGTTCTCGACGCTGGCGCTGACACAACTGGCCTTGCGCGGCATGATCGCGCGCGGGAGCGGCACCGTCATCTTCATCAGCTCGCTGGGGGGGCGCGTGCCGATGCGTTTCATGATGCCCTACTCGATGTCCAAGTTCGCCATCTCGGCAGCCGCTGCGGGCCTGCGGGCGGAGATGGCGGCGCTGGGCAGGAACGTCCAGGTGGCCGTGGTCGAGCCCGGCGCCTTCCACACCGGTTTCAACCAGCATCTGGCCGCACGAAAGATCGAGTCGATGGGCGCGCAGTCCTATTTCAAGGCCCACCAGGAATCGGAGCGCCTGAAGGGCGAGCGCGTGGTGCGGCTGATCGAGGCGCGAGACACCCGCCCCATCGTCACGAAGATCGTCTCCGCGGCGGAGGCCCGCAAGCCGAAACTGCGCTACGTCGCGCCCTGGCTGCAAGGGGCCCTGGTGCGACTGGCGCGCGTGATGGGCGTGTAGCCCTTCGGCCGGCGGCATGATCGACGCGCACGCCGGCCCGGAGGTCCAGGCCTGCGGCGTTCCGGCGGGTACGCGCCTGGATCCGCGCCTCTTGAATGCCGCCGACTACGTCGATGCCTACGGCGCCGGCCTGCAGGCGCCCGGGCGCGAGGTCGTCGAGCTCTTCTTCGCCGTCTTCGGCCACCGGCCCTGGTGGATGAAGGCCGCGCTGGCCACGCGCAACCGCGTGGCCCGGTGGTGCGGCCTCGAAGCACCCAGCGCCAGGGAACTGTTCAGCCACGAGCGCAGGCGGCACTACGCCGTGGGCGACCACATCGGCGTCTGGCCGATCTTCACGCTGGCCGATGACGAGCTGATCGTCGGGCGCGACAACCGGCACATGGACTTCCGGCTCTCGGTGTTCCGCCAGGCCGCCCGGGATGGCCCCGAGCGCGTCGTCGTCACCACCGCATGCCGGGTCAGGAACCGCTTCGGCCGGGTGTACCTCGCGGCCATCATCCCGTTCCACCGCTGGGGCCTGCGGCTGCTGATCGCGCGCGCCGTCCGCTCCGGCCGGCTGTAGGCCGCAATGTCGCCGGCGAGGGCTCGCGCTAGGGACGGACCGCCCGGCGCGCGAGTTCGAGGAAACGTTCGCGGTCGGCCTCGTCGAGCGGCCCCAGCACCTCGCGCTGCAGGCCGCGGACGATGGGCAGCAGGGCCGCGAGCACACGCTGGCCTTTGGTGGTCAGCGACAGCTCGCGCGCCCTTCTGTCGCGCTCGCTGACGACGCGGCGGATCCAGCCCTTCTGCTCGAGCCGGTCGATCACGCCGCCGATCGTGGCCCGGTCGTAGGCGATCAGTTCAGCGACGCGCGCCTGGTCGGTGCCCGGGTGGGTGCGGACCGCGTCGAGCGCGGCGAACTGCACTGGCGTCAGGTCGAAGCCCGCCTCCTGGGTCTTCTGCGCGAAGACCTGGGTGGACTGCTGGTGCAGGCGCCGGATCAGGTGTCCGGCCATGTCGAGGGAGTCCATCGCGCCGCTCCGTGGGAAGGTGGCATCGGCCGCAGTTGCTGGTTGCGCGCGTGCCGGGTCGTTATTGATAAGTATACATATGGTCTTGACAGCGGATGATATGTGTAGATACCATTCATCCATGCGCCGGCCATCCGTCCGAAGCGCGGTTCAACCCAAGGAGACAGGCGATGCAGTTCTACAAGAACGGCTTTCGAGGCGGAAACCCCGATGTCAAGGCGCCCGCGCCGAACCGCCGCAACCGCGGCCCGAACGAACCGCTGCCGGAGAAGGTGGACGTGCTGATCGCCGGCACCGGCCCGGCCGGCCTTTGCCTGGCGGCGCAGCTGGCGCAGTTCCCCGGCATCGAGACGATGATCGTCGAGCGCATGCCCAGCAACATCGTCAAGGGCAAGGCCGACGGCATCAACACGCGCACGATGGAGATGTTCCAGGCCTTCGGTTTTGCCGACAAGGTCAAGCGCGAGACCTACTGGGTGAACCAGACCAACTTCTGGATGCCCGACCCGGCCCGCCCCGAGCACATCCGGCGCGTGGGCCGGGTGCAGGACGTGGCCGACGACAGCTCCGAGATGCCGCACATCCTGATCAACCAGGCACGGCTGCACGAGCTGTTCCTCGAGGTGATGAAGAACTCGCCTTCGCGGCTGGAGCCCGACTACAGCTGGGAGATCGTCGGCCTGAGCGTCGACCCGACGACCGACGATCACCCGGTGACCGTGACGCTGAAGGACGCCAGCGGCGTGAACTGGTGGGCCACGCGCACGGTGCGTGCGAACTACGTGGTGGGCTGCGACGGCGCGCACTCCGCGGTGCGCAAGGCCATCGGCGGCGTGCTGCACGGCGACGCCGCCAACCAGGCCTGGGGCGTGATGGACATCCTGGCCAACACCGACTTCCCCGACGTGCGGCAGAAGTGCCTGATCTCCTCGGCCAGCGAAGGCAACGTGCTGATCCTGCCGCGCGAGGGTGGCTACGTGTTCCGCATGTACGTGGAACTCGACAAGCTCAGGCCCGACGAGAAGGCGGCCAGCCGCAAGTTCACCCAGGACGACATGATCGCCGCGGCCAACCGCATCATCCGGCCCTACTCGATCGACGTGAAGGAGGTCGTCTGGTGGTCGATCTACGACATCGGCCACAGCATCACCGACAAGTTCGACGACGTGCCCGAGGGCTCGAGCCGCAACCCGCGCGTGTTCACCGCCGGTGACGCCTGCCACACCCACTCGCCGAAGGCGGGCCAGGGCATGAACGTCTCGATGCAGGACACCTTCAACCTGGGCTGGAAGCTGGTGCACGTGCTGCAGGGCCGGGCCGATGCGAGCCTGCTGCGCAGCTACTCACGCGAGCGCCTGACCGAGGCCCGCCGGCTGGTCGAGACCGACCACGAGTGGGCGCGAATCATGTCGGCGCCCACCACCCAGGCGGAGCGCGACGGCACGGAAGAGCCGCGCATCATCCGCCAGTTCAAGGCGAACCTGGAGTTCACCGGCGGCGTCGCCGTCAGGTACGACGCGTCGGCCCTCTTCGCCGCGTCGCCGCACCAGGCCCTGGCCCGCGGCCTGGAGATCGGCCGCCGCTTTCACTCTGCGCCCGTGGTGCGCGTGTCGGACGCCAAGCAGATGCAGCTGGGCCACGTGGCCGAGGCCGACGCGCGCTGGCGCCTCTATGCCTTCGCCGGCAGGTCCGACGGTTCGAACCCGGGTTCCGCCATCCACCGGCTGGCGGACTGGCTGGAGCGGGACCCGGCGTCACCGGTGGTCCGTCACCGGCGGGAAGGCGAGGACGTCGACGCGGTGATCGACTTCCGCGCCGTCTTCCAGCAGACCTTCGACCAGCTCGCCTACGAGAAGATGCCGTCGCTGCTGAAGCCGCAGACCGGGGCGCTGGGCCTGCAGGACCACGAGAAGGTCTTCTGCGTCGACCACAAGGGCGTGGGCGACATCTTCGAGATGCGCGGCATCGACCGCGAGCGCGGATGCATGGTCGTCGTGCGGCCCGACCAGTACGTCGCGCATGTGCTGCCGCTGGACGCACGCGAGGACCTGAGCGCGTTCTTCGCCGGCATCCTGCGCTGAGCCCGCGGGGGCAGGCCGCGCGCCCGTCAGTCGGCGCGATTGCCCCAGGTCCCCAGGTTCGCCGCCTTCAGCAGCGGCGACGCGTGGCCCGCCAGCGCCATCTCTGCCGCGGTGCCCAGCAGCTCCGGGCCGAAGGCCAGCATGCGTGATTCGGTCAGACGCATCGAGGGCCCGGCGATGACCACCACGCCCGTGGCCTGTTCGCCCTTGCGCTGAACGGGTGCGGCCATCGAACTCATGCCGCGCGCATAGACGTCGCGCGCCATGCTGAAGCCGCGCTTCCGGTGCTCCTGCAGCATCTTCAGCAAGGCCTTGATCGTCGTCGGCGCGTTCGGGCCGAAATGCGCAGGGTCGCCGAAGCCCTGCCGGGTGACGGCCTGGATCGCCTTCTCCTCGGGCAGCGTCATCAGCCAGGCGTGGCCGGCGGCACTGCAGGACAAGGTCAGCTCGATGCCCAGTCAGGGTCGTACAGCAGGCCCGACTTCGCCCCCTGCGTCTTGGCCACGAGCGTGAAGCGCTCGCCGTCGACGATCGCCAGGCGCACCAGCTCCTCCGTCGTGCGCGCGAGGCGGTCGATCATCGGCTGCGTGATGTCGACGACGCCGCACTTGCTGAGGAAGCTCAGGCCCATCGACGCGAGCTTGGTGGTGAGCGCGCAGTCGCCGCGCTGCGGCATCTGGCGCACGTAGCCGTAGCGGATGAGCTCGTGCAGCGTGTGGTGGCAGCCGCTGCGCAGCTGGTTGAGCTCGCCCGCGATGACCGACAGCGCCACGCCCTCGGGATGAGCCGCGAGGTACTCCAGGATCGAGAGGGATTTCTCCAGCGCACCGCTCAGGCGAAGCAGCACACAGCGTTCATTTCGAGGACGATGTCCGCAAAAGCACCGACCCGCGCCCCACCGGCAAGGTGGTGGTCACGCTCGCCGCCCAGGACCAGCCCGGCGCGCTGGCCTTCGTGCCCAGCGTGCTGAACATGCGGCCGGCCAACGGCATCTTCACCAGCGTTCAGGGCCTCGTCACCGCGAGCTTCAGGCTGCCCGCGGGCCATGTGCTGGACGGCAGCGCCAGCGTGCAGCTGAAGACGCCGCTCACGCAGCAGCTCTTCGGCGCGGTCTCGGCCACGAACTCGCCCGACGGCCGCACGCTGCTGATCACCTTCGACAAGGGGTTGATCGACAACAACGTGCCCGCCGGCGACGCGGTACCGCTGACGGTGTCGGCCAACTTCATCAGCGGCGGCGTGCAGAAGAAGCTGTCCGCGACGGACAACGTGCGCGTCGTGAAGTGATGCGGCCCCTCAACTGCGGAGCAAGCAAGCCATGAAACATGTCCTGATCGCGTGGCTCGCCGCGCTGGCCCTGTGCAGCGGCGCGCACGCCGGCCCGCTGACGCTCTTCAATGTGCAGGCCGAGGCCACGGCGGTGGCCCTCACCTCGGATGGAGCGGCCGGCTTCGCCAGCCAGTCGGGGCCGCTGGGTACCGGCCGCTTCACGCAGTCGGCCGACTCGGTGGGCCTCGGCGACGTGGCGACGGCCGGCGCCGTGGTGGGCCTCGGGCTGCTGAGCACCTCGGCCGGCGCCTCGGCCAGCGGCTTCGGCAGCGCGGTGTCGACGGCCCGCCTGGTCGGCTCGTTCGTCAACGCGGGTGTGGTGAGCCTGGACATCGACTTCGGCACGAGCAGCTTCAGCGACGGCTCGGGCGGCGCGTCGACGACGCTGTTCGTGCGGCTGGTCAGTGACGGCATCACGCTGTTCTCGGACTACGTCACCGATGCCTGGCACATCGACCACACGCCACTCTTCGGCAGCACCAGCGTGCTGGACCTGACGCTGAGCAGTGAGGCCAGCGCGGCCTTCCTGTCCGCCGGCGCGGGCAACGCGAGCAGCTTCGGCCTGGCCACGATCACCAGCAGCGTGCCCGAAAGCCCGACCTGGCTCTTGTGCGCGCTGGGCCTGGCCCTGCTGTCGGCCTCACGATCGAAGCGCCAGCGCGCGTCTTCGTGAACCAGGGCGTGGCGGCAAAGAAGCCATGCCCGCGCATCGAGCCGTGGAGATGGCAGCCCGGACCGATGGGCCCGGCTGCCTGAACGGCGACTTCCGCGCCTTGCGGCCCGGGCTTTTGCACCGCATCGCGCCAGCGTGGCGCCGAGCCGGAACGCGAAGCCCGCACCCCGGCCACGGAGCGCATCGTCGCTAGCGCCGCGCGACGCGTGCCATCCCGTCCAGCGTGAACGTGAAGCTGCTCCGGTCCAGCGGCTTGTGGCAGGCCAGGCAGTCGGCCTGGTGCACGCCGGCCCGGGCTTCCCGCGCGGGCGTGTAGACGGCGTAGTTCCAGTCCTCGTTGCGCAGCATGTCCGGGATCGCGGCCCCCCAGCCGGCACCGCGCTCCATCACCGCGTAGGCGACGAGCTTGTCGCGTTCGTAGAAGCCGTCGGCACCGGCCACCGGCTTCCTGTCGGCGTCCAGCCTGGCGGCGTGCTGCTCCATCACCAGCACGCTGCCGTCCGGCAGCGGGCGGCCGTCGCGCGCGGCCTGCAGCGCCACGGCGTTGGCGTACAGGTGGCGCACCTGGCCGAGGTCGGGCCGGTTGACGGCCTGGTACATCGTGAAGCCCGCCGGGTAGCCCGCCGGCAGCGCCGCCTGGCTGCGCGCCAGCGCGGGCAGGAAGGCGGACTTCGCCGACGCACCTGCCGGCGCCAGACTTGCAAAGTACGCTGACAGATTGACGATGTCGTCCGGGCCGAGCTGCGCGGCCATCGCGTTCATCGATGGGGCCTTGCGCGTGCCTGCCTTCAGCGCCCGCAGCTGGCCCTCCAGGTAGGCGGCGCGCTGGCCGGCGAGGTTGGGGATGTTGTCGGCCACGCTCTGCCCGTTGGCGCCATGGCAGGCGGCGCAGACGCTGGTCGCGCGCGCCCGACCCGCCTCCAGGTCGGCGGCATCGGCCGCGATCGCTGACCAGGCCAGGGCTGCCGCCACCAGGGCCGGGCGGGCACCGAGTGCGGCCCAAGAACAGGCGCGAGTGCTTGACGGGTTCATCGAAGCTCCTTGTGGATCGATGGAGCCCGATACGCAGCGCGGCGCCGGCCGGATGCGCCGCCGCGCAGCTCAGCGAATCGACGCGCCTTGGGCCAGATGACGCTGCAGCCCCGCTTCGCCGGCGCGCATCACGCCATCGTGATTCCATCGGAACACCGGGGCGAGCAGCGGCGCCAGCCAGCGCATCCAGCGCTTGACCAGCCGCACGCGCCACACGTAGGTCACGTCGGTGAACCCGTCCTCGGCTCGCAGCAGCCACAGCCCCTCGCCGTCGAGCTGCCCGCGCGAGCGACCACGCAGGCGCTGATGCCGTATCGACTCGACGGCCTCGACCTCGATCACGATCCGGTACGGCAGCCGCGTGGACCAGTCGATGCGGCGCACGCTGCCGAGGCCGTCGGTGCCGCCCTCGCGCAGTGTCTGCACCTGCTGCACGCAGGGCCACCAGGCGGGCCAGCCGGCGGGGTCGGCCAGCGCGGCCCAGACCTCGTCCACCGGGGCCCGCAGGCGCCAATGGCTCACGAGGTCGAAGTGACCGGAAGACGGGGCGCTCGGGAGCCTGGCGGCGCTGCGGGGCATGGCATGGGTTGGAAGGCCTTGTGCCCCTGACTACGCGCCGGGCGGCACCTCGGATGCCGGCCTGCCGGTGCCGGCGCGGCGGCCCTGCATCCGGATCGCGGCCTCATGCGTAATGCCAGCATGGATCCCACCGACGACCCCGGCCGCGTGCACTCGATCCGCCGGCGCCTGATGGAGCGCGTGGCCGACGCCGACGACACGCACGTGACGATCGCGGGCGACGAAGGCGAATGGCGGCCGTTCGTGGACGGCGTGCGGATCAAGGTGCTTCGCGAGCAGGCCGGCGTGTTGTCGTACCTGCTTCGCCTGGAACCGGGTGCCCGACTGCCGCCGCACCGCCATCCGCATGACGAGGAGTGCGTCGTCATCGAGGGCAGCCTGCGGGTCGGCACGGGCCAGGCATTCGGCCCCGGCAGCTACCACCTGGCGCACGGCGGTGCGCTGCACGCGACGGTCTGCACCGAGACCGGCGCCACGATCTTCCTGCGCGGCGCGGTGCCGCAGGCCGGGCAGGTCCTGGCATGAAGGTCCCCCAAGCGCACGAACGAACGCCGCATCGAGAGAGTTGCCGCATGAACGCTGCCCTGACATCCCCTGACGACGACCCGCACGCGCAGCCGCTGCCCGAAGCCGACGACGGTCCCGGCGCGACCGGCTGGCCCGCGGTGGCTGAGGACGCCGGCGACGAGGACGACGCGGCCGCCGGCCCCGCGTTGCGCGCCACGGCAGCGGCCGCGACCGAGGCGCAGATCGCGGCGTGGATCGAAGCGATCGTCGAGCGCGACGAGCGGGCGCTGGCGGCACTGTACGACGCGACCTTCTCGCGCGTGTTCGGCCTCGTGCGGCGCATCGTGCGCAGCAGCGCGCTGGCGGAGGAGGTGGTCGAGGACGCCTACTTCCAGGTCTGGCGGCAGGCGGCGCGCTTCGATCCGGCGCGTGGACGGGCGCTGACCTGGCTGCTGGGCATGGCCCGATCGCGCGCCATCGACACGCTGCGAAGGGAAGCACGCTTCGCCCACGAGGCGCTGGACGACGAAGGCCACCCGGAACCCACCTGCGCGCAGCCCGAGCAGGACGAGCTGCTGGACCTGGCACGCCAGCGGGCCGACCTGCACCAGGCCCTGATGCTGCTGGGCGCGCAGCCGCGGCAGCTGGTCTCGATGTCGTTCCTGCGCGGGCTCAGCCACGAGGAGATCGCCGAGCAGATGGGCCTGCCGCTGGGCACGGTGAAGTCGCAGATCCGGCGCGCGCTGCTGGCGCTGCGCGAGGCGCTGGCCGACCCTGCCGCACGGCTGCTCGCCTCGTGAAGGCCAGCGCTCCCGCACCGCATCCACCGAATCAGGACCCTACTGCCATGGCCCCCAGCCGCCTGCCGCTTCGCTTCGAACCCGCACCCGACCCGGTGGATCCGGACCTGGAGCCGCTGCTGGGCGAAGCCTTTGCCGCCGCCTGGTCGGCCGAACCCGGCGCACGGTGCTTCGACCCCGAGCCGCTGCGCCGGCGCCTGTTCGAGCGCCTGGCCGCCTCGAAGGCCGCGTCGGCCGGCATGGTCACGGCGCGCTGGCGGCACGCCGGCGGCGTGGAGGTCGCGGCAGGCGTGTCGGTGCGCACGCTGTACGAGGCGCCGTCGGGGCGGCCGCTGCGCCCGGGCGAGCCGCTGCGGGCCAGCCTCGTCGAACTGCAGCCCGGCGCCCGCTGGGCCGGCCCCGGTACGGATTACCACCGCGAGTGGCTGGTCCTGCGCGGCGCCGCCAGCGTGGGCGCCACGGCCCTGGCGCTGCGCGACTATCGCGTCACGCCTGCAGGCCTGGCGGCCGAAGCCGTGCACAGCGAGCCCGGCGCATGGCTGTTCCTGCGTGAATCGCTGCTGCCGAGCCAGGGCCCGGCCGAAGCCTTCACCGTGCACGACGACGAAGCCGGCTGGCCGGACTTCGCGCCAGGCATCCGCCGCCGCGTGCTCTGGCAGCACGAGGGACAGGCCGCGCTGCTGTACTGCGCCGAGCCCGGCGCCTCGGTACCGCTGCACACGCATGGCCACGACGAGGAATGCCTGATGGTGCAGGGCGAACTGTTCCTCGACGACATCCTGCTGCAGCAAGGCGACTACCAGCTGGCGCCGGCGGGCACGGGCCACCGGCTCACCGAGACCGACACCGGCGTGGTGATCTACGCGCACGGCGACCTCGACCTGAGGTTCGTCGGCTGAAGCCGCAGGGCGAGCCGGGCTCACTCCCACTCGATCGTCGCCGGGGGCTTGCTGCTCACGTCGTAGGCCACGCGGTTGATGCCGCGCACCTCGTTGATGATGCGGCTGGAGACCTTCTTCAGCAGCGCGTAGGGCAGCTCGGCCCAGTCGGCGGTCATGAAGTCGCTGGTTTCCACGGCGCGCAGCGCGACGACGTAGTCGTAGGTGCGGCCGTCGCCCATCACGCCCACGCTCTTGACCGGCAGGAAGACGGCGAAGGCCTGGCTGACCTTGTCGTACCAGCCGGCGGCCCTGAGTTCCTCGATGAAGATCGCGTCGGCCCGGCGCAGCAGATCGGCGTACTCCGGCTTCACCTCGCCCAGGATGCGCACGCCCAGGCCCGGGCCCGGGAACGGGTGGCGGTAGACCATTTCATGCGGCAGGCCGAGCGCGACGCCCAGTTCGCGCACCTCGTCCTTGAACAGGTCGCGCAGCGGCTCCAGCAGCTTCAGGCCCAGCGTCTCGGGCAGGCCACCGACGTTGTGGTGGCTCTTGATCGTCGTCGCCTTCTTGGTCTTCGCGCCGCCGGACTCGATCACGTCCGGGTAGATCGTGCCCTGCGCCAGCCACTTCGCGTTCGACAGCTTCTTCGCCTCGGCCTGGAACACCTCGACGAACTCGCGGCCGATGATCTTGCGCTTGGCTTCCGGGTCGCTCACGCCCTTCAGGTGGCCGAGGAACTGCGCGCTGGCGTCGACGTGGATCACCTTCGCGTGCAGCCGGCCGACGAACATCTCCATCACCATCTGCGCCTCGTTAAGGCGCAGCAGGCCGTGGTCGACGAAGACGCAGGTGAGCTGCTCGCCGATGGCGCGATGGATCAGCGCCGCGGCCACGCTCGAATCGACGCCGCCCGACAGGCCCAGGATCACTTCCTCGCTGCCCACCTGCTCGCGGATGCGCGCGACCGCCTCCTCGACGTGGTCGCGCATCACCCAGTCGGGCCTGGCGCCGGCGATCTGCAGCACGAAGCGCTCCAGCAGCTGCCGGCCCTGCACCGTGTGCGTGACCTCGGGGTGGAACTGCACGCCGTAGTAGCGGCGACTCTCGTCGGCCATGCCGGCGATGGGGCAGCTCGGCGTGCTGGCCATCAGCTTGAAGCCGCCGGGCAGCGCGGTGATCTTGTCGCCGTGGCTCATCCACACCTTCAGCATGCCGTGGCCTTCAGGCGTGCGGAAGTCCTCGATGCCGTCGAGCAGCTTCGTGTGCCCGTGCGCGCGCACCTCGGCATAGCCGAACTCGCGGTGCGTGCTGGCCTGGACCTGCCCGCCCAGTTGCACGGCCATCGTGAACATGCCGTAGCAGATGCCCAGCACCGGCACGCCGAGTTCCCACACCGCGTGCGGCGCGCGAAGCTCGTGCTCCTCGTAGGTGCTGGCGTGGCTGCCCGACAGGATGATCGCCTTGGGCGCGAAATCGCGGATGAACGCGTCGCTCACGTCGTTCGGGTGGATCTCGCAGTAGACATGCGCCTCGCGAACGCGGCGCGCGATGAGCTGCGTGACCTGCGAGCCGAAGTCCAGGATCAGGATCTTGTCATGTTGCATGGCGAGGTGGGGCCGCTCAGGTGGCGGCCGCGACGGTTTCTTGGCGCGAGCCGCGCAGGTGCAGCACCGCCAGCACCAGCGCGACGGCCTGCAGCGCGGCGCAGAAGTACATCGGCGCGCCGGCGCGCCAGTCCGTCACCGGCAGGTGCGTGACGGCGGCCATCAGCGGCGCGGCGAGCATCGGCGCGATCACGGCCATCAGGCTGTTCAGGCCGCTGATCGAGCCCATGGTCTGGCCCTGCTCCGAGCCGCTGGCGGCCGAGGAGAACAGGCTCTGCAGCGCCGCGGAGACGGTCGCGCCCAGCACGTTGGCGAAGATGACGACGTACATCATCCAGCCCTCGCTGGCCAGGCCCCAGCCGACGAAGGCCAGCGTCGAGGACACCAGGCCCATCACCGCCAGGCGCTGCGGCGTGGTGCGCTTGAGCAGCTGGCCGAGCAGCCCGCCCTGCACGATGGCCGACAGCACGCCCACCGCGAACAGCGACCAGCCGTTGGCCGTCGGGCCCCAGCCGAACTTGTAGCTCGCGTAGAGCACCCACACGGTGTAGAGCGTGAACTGCGCCAGGCCGGCGAAGGCGAGCACGGCCACCAGCAGGCCCACGCCCTTCAGCTGCGAGAGCTGCCGGATCGAGGACATCGGGTTCGCACGCTTCCAGTCCACCGTGCGCCGGCGCTCGGCCGGCAGCGACTCCGGCAGCACGAACCAGCCGTAGGCCAGGTTCACCAGCGCCAGCGAGCCGGCGACGAAGAACGGCAGGTGGATGTCGATGCCGCCCAGGATGCCGCCGATCACCGGCCCGAGGATGAAGCCGATGCCGAACATCGCGCCCAGCATGCCGAAGCGCTTGGCGCGCTGCTCGGGCGGCGTGATGTCGGCGACGTAGGCGTTGGCCACCGCGGCGTTGGCCTGCATCGCGCCGCCGACCAGGCGCGACGCGACCAGCATCCACACCGCCGTCGACAGCGCGGTGGTGAAGAAGTTGATCGCCACGCCGCAGAAGCCCACGAGCAGGATCGGCCGGCGGCCATAACGATCCGACAGCGCGCCCAGCAGCGGCGCGCCGACGAAGCTCGCGATGGCGAACGAGAAGGTCACGACGCCGTACCAGTGCGCCTGTTCGGCCGGGTTGGCGGTGAACTTGCCGACGAAGGCCGGCAGCACGGGCACGATGATGCCGACCGCGAGCATGTCGATCAGCACCACCAGCATGATGAAGCGCATGGCGGCCGTGCGGCCGCCTGCGGAAGCAGCGGAACTCAAGGCGACCGTCACTCCGCGCGGTAGTTCGGCGCTTCCTTCGTGATCTGCACGTCGTGCACGTGGCTCTCACGGATGCCGGCGGCGGTGATCTCGACGAACTCGGCCCGGGCATGCATCTCGGCCACGGTGGCGCAGCCGCAGTAGCCCATCGCGGCGCGCAGGCCGCCGGCCATCTGGTAGACGATGCTGACCACCGAGCCCTTGTACGGCACGCGACCCTCGATGCCCTCTGGCACGAGCTTGTCGGCGTTCGGGTTGGCGGCCTCGTCGTTCTCCTGGAAGTAGCGGTCGGCCGAGCCGGCCTTCATCGCGCCGATCGAGCCCATGCCGCGGTAGCTCTTGTAGCTGCGCCCCTGGAACAGGATGACCTCGCCCGGCGCTTCCTCGGTACCGGCGAACATGCCGCCCATCATCACCGTGCTCGCGCCGGCGGCCACGGCCTTGGCGATGTCGCCCGAGTAGCGGATGCCGCCGTCGGCAATCAGCGGCACGCCGCTGCCCTTCAGCGCGGTGGCGACGCTGTCGATGGCCATGATCTGCGGCACGCCGACGCCGGCGACGATGCGCGTGGTGCAGATGCTGCCGGGGCCGATGCCGACCTTCACCGCATCCGCGCCGGCCTCGGCCAGCGCTAGCGCCGCGGCGCCGGTGGCGATGTTGCCGCCGATGACGTCGACCTGCGGGAAGTGGCGCTTGACCCAGCGCACGCGCTCGATCACGCCGGCGCTGTGGCCATGCGCGGTGTCGACCACCAGCACGTCGGCACCGGCCTTCACCAGCGCCTCCACGCGCTCCTCGGTGCCCTCGCCCACGCCCACCGCCGCGCCCACGCGCAGCTTGCCTTGCGCGTCGCGCGCGGCGTTGGGGAAGTCGGTCTGCTTGGTGATGTCCTTCACCGTCATCAGCCCGCGCAGCTCGAAGCCTTCGGAGACCACCAGCACGCGCTCGAGCTTGTGGCGGTGCATCAGCGCCTTGCCCTCGTCGAGCGAAGCGCCCTCGCGCACCCACACCAGGCGCTCGCGCGGGGTCATGATCTCGCGCACCGGGGCGTCCAGGCGCGTCTCGAAGCGCAGGTCGCGGTTGGTGACGATGCCCACCACCGTCTTGCCGTCGACGACCGGGAAGCCCGAGACGCCGTGCTGCTTGGACAGCGCCATCACCTCGCGCACGCTGGCGTGCGGCGAGACGGTGATCGGGTCGCGCAGCAGGCCGGATTCGTAGCGCTTCACGCGTGCCACCTCGGCCGCCTGCTGCTTCGGCGTGAGGTTCTTGTGCACGATGCCGATGCCGCCTTCCTGGGCGATGGCGATCGCCAGGCGCGCCTCGGTGACGGTGTCCATCGCCGCCGAGACCAGCGGCAGGTTCAGCGTGATGTTGCGGGTGAGGTGGGTGGCCAGGCTGGTGTCGCGAGGCAACACCTGTGAGAACGCCGGCACCAACAACACGTCGTCGAAGGTGAGCGCTTTGCCGAGTAGGCGCATGCAGGAAGCTCCAGACGCAAAAGCGAATTATAGAGAGGCGCCATAGGGGCCGGCCCGAAGGCGCCCGGCCCTTGCGCAAGCACTACACTTCAGGCATGCATACAGCGCCCCGCCGCACCCTGCGCCTGCTCGTGGCCCTGGCCGTGTTGGGCCTGGCCGCCGGCGCGGCCCAGGCGCAGTGGAAATGGCGCGACAAGTCGGGCCAGATCAACGCCAGCGACCGTCCGCCGCCGATGGACGTGCCCGAGAAGGACATCCTCGCCCGACCCACGCCCGATGCGGTGCGTCGCGCGCCGCCGGCCAACGCCGCCAGTGCCGCTTCGGCGGCCGCGCGCACGTCGCTCGAGAAGGACCTCGAGGCCCGCAAGCGCGCGGTTGACCAGGAGCAGGCCGCCAAGGCCAAGGCCGAGGAAGAAAAGCTCGCCGCCACGCGCGCCGAGAACTGCCGCCGCGCCCGCAGCCACCTGAGCGCGCTGGAAAGCGGCCAGCGCATCGCCCGCACCAACGACAAGGGCGAGCGCGAGGTGCTGGACGACCGCGGCCGGGCCGACGAGATGCGCCAGGCGCGCGAAGTCATCGCGTCGGACTGCAAGTAGCCCGCCGGCGCTTCAGCGCTTCGGGAATTTCGCCTTGTGCTGCGCGTAGCGCTGGCGCCGCGCTTCCTTCGGATCCACCTGCAGCGCTCGGTAGACCTCCACCCGGTCGCGCTCGCGCAGCGGCGTGTGGGGCTCGCGCAGCTTGCCCCAGATGCCCAGCTTCAGGCCCTCCGCGGCCAGCCCGTGGCGCTCGCGCAGGCCGCTGGCGGCCAGTGCGTCGGCCAGCGTCGCGCCTTCGGGCAGGACAAGCGCGACGAGATCCGTCTGGCCCGGCCGCGGGCAGTAGGCGACCTCGACCCGCAACTCAGCGTGCGCCATAGACCTCTTCGGCGCGCCGGACGAAGGAATCGACGAAGGTGTTGGCGACGCGGTCGAACACCGGGCTGACGACCGCTTCGAGCGCCCGGCTGGAGAACGCGTAGCGCAGGTCGAACTCGATCCGGCAGGCCTTCTGCGAAGCGTTCGTGCTGCCGATCTGGCGGAACAGCCAGGTGCCGTCGAGCAGCGAGAATGGCCCGTCGACGAGCTGCACGGCGACCGATTCGCCCGGGTGCTGCGTGTTGCGCGTGGTGAAGGTCTGGCGCACGCCCATGTAGTACAGGCCCAGGCGCGCGGTCACGCCGTCCTCGTGCGTCTCGACGACCTGCGCCTTCTCGCACCAGGGCAGGAAGTGCGGATAGGCCTCGATGCCGGTCACCAGTTCGTACATCTCCTGGGGCGTGTACCAGAGCAGGACCGACTTGCGCACGTGCTTCATACAATCGCGGCATTCTAGGAGCGCGTTGAAGCACCCGTCGCCGCCCCCACCTCACGCCATCTGATGAGCTTCATCGCCGAAAACCGCCGCGCCCGTTTCGAGTACAGCATCGAGGAACGCTTCGAGGCCGGGATGGTGCTGTCGGGCTGGGAGGTCAAGGCCATCCGCGCCGGCCAGGTGCAGCTGACCGACGGCTACGTGCACCTGCGCGACGGCGAGCTCTTCCTCATCGGCTGCCGCATCAACGCGCTGCGCAGCGCCTCCACCCACGTGCACCCCGAGGCCGACCGCACGAAGAAGCTTCTGATGCACAAGGCCGAGATCCGCCGGCTGATCGGCAAGGTCGAGCAGAAGGGCTTCACGCTCGTGCCGCTGAACCTGCACTACAAGGGCGGCCGAGTGAAGGCCGAGATCGCGCTGGCCAAGGGCAAGGCGCAGCACGACAAGCGCGAGACCGAGAAGAAGCGCGACTGGGAGCGGGAACATGGGCGGCTGATGAGACAGAAAGTCTCATCAGGTCCGAAGGACTGACCCGCACCAGCGGGGCACGCCCATGTCGGGCGCAGCCCAAGATGGGCGGCTGATGAGACAGAAAGTCTCATCAGGTCCGAAGGACTGACGCGAGCCGTCTCCGGCGCGGCGATTCGACACCCCCGAGCGGGTGGACCCCCATGAACAAGGGCGCCAACGGCGTGGCGGGTAGACCTCGGTGTAACGCCGTGCAAACGGGTGTTGCCGTAGCATGACGCAAGCGGCCTGACCCGGAGGGGTGCCATCGGCACCGGGCGGTCGCAGGCGCGGAGGTCCGATCCATGCAAGCACGTCCTGAGTGGCCCGCAGTTTCGTCGCGGGCGGGGTATCGGCGGCTGCTCGTCGCGTTCCTCGGCTTCTTCGCCTGTGCGCTGGTGCAGGCGGCCGTTCCCGTCACCGAACCGCGACACGCCCTCGTCATCGGCAACGCCGCCTACGTGGCCGCGCCGCTGATCAACCCCGCCAACGACGCACAGGCCGTCGCCAAGGTGCTGCAGCGCGCCGGCTTCACGGTCGACCTGAAGCTCAACGCCACGCAGCGCCAGATGCAGGACGCCGTCACCAGCTTCGGCGACCGGCTCAAGAGCGGCGGCGCAGGCCTCTTCTACTTCGCCGGCCATGGCGTGCAGATCAAGGGCCGCAACTACCTGCTGCCGGTGGGCAGCGACATCCAGCGCGAGGACGAGGTCGCCTACAAGGCCGTCGACGTGCAGCAGGTGCTGGACAAGATGGAAACGGCCAAGAACCGCATCAACATGGTGGTGCTCGACGCCTGCCGCGACAACCCCTTCGCGCGCGCCTCGCGCTCCACCTCGGGCGGCCTGTCGCAGCTGGACGCGCCGATCGGCTCGCTGATCGCCTTCGCCACCGCGCCGGGCAGCGTGGCCAGCGACGGGCGCACGGCCAACGGCCTGTACACCCAGCACCTGCTGGCGAACATCGAGCGGCCGGGAACGGCGATCGAGGAAGTCTTCAAGCGTGTGCGCCTGGGCGTGCGACTCGATTCCAACGGCCAGCAGGTGCCCTGGGAAAGCACCTCGCTCGAAGGCGACTTCTACTTCTTCCCGCCGGCACCCACCGCCAAGACCGGCCCGACGACGCTGCCGCCGCCGCCCGGCATCGAGCAGATCGCCCGCGCCGAGCGTGCCTACGAGCAGCTGCGCCAGGGCCAGGTGGACGATGCCGAGCGCATCTTCCGCGCGCTGGCCGGCAGCAGCCATCCGGAGGTCGTGCTGATGGGCCGCGAAGGCCTGGCCGAGGTCCAGCTGGTGAAGGGCGACACGCAGGGCGCGCTGGCCGAGGCCAACGACATCATCGCCAAGGCGCCCACGCGCAGCGCCGCCTACCTGATCCGCGGCCGTGCGCTGGCCGCCGCCGGCGACCGGCAGGCCGGCCAGGCCGCGATCACCCAGGCCGCCGCGCCGAACACCTCGGCCGACTTCTCCTGGCAGAAGGCCGACGCGCTGGTGGCCGTGGGCAACCAGCAGCGCCAGCAGGACCCGAAGCTCGCGGTGAAGACCTACGAGCGCGCGGCGCGCGAGAACCCGCAGTCGATGGCCGCGCTGTCGAACCTGGCCGTGGCGCTGAACGAGACCGGCCAACCGGCCAAGGCGCGCGCGGTGCTGGAACGCGCGAAGGAACTGGATGCGAACGACGCCGTCGTCGCCGCGCTGCTGCGCCAGACGCAGGAGGCCATCGCCGAGAGCCAGGACCTGGCGCGCCAGCGCTACATCGACGACGCGGTGAAGGACCTCGCCGCCCGCTTCCGCAACCCGCCGCCGCGGCCCGCATCGGCCGGCGCACCGGACGACTGGACCTCGGGCGCGGTCGCGCTGTCGATCCTGCCCTTCCAGGACCAGACGCTGACAATGGCCGGCGGCCGCATCGGCCTGGACGTGCTGCTGCAGCAGGAACTCTCGCGCGAGCTGCAGGCGCGCGGCTTCGCCGTCGTCGAACGCCGGCTGCTCGACAAGGTGCTCAACGAGGTGCGGCTGGGCTCCTCGGAGCTGGCCGACAGCGATACGCAGATCCGCCTGGGCCGGCTGCTCGCGGCGCGGCTGATGGTCTCCGGCTCGGTGGTGCCGAACCCGGCCGGCGGTACGGCGGCCTCGTTCCGCGCCGTCGACACCGAGACCACGCAGCTGGCGCTGGTGCGTACCGAGCGCGCGGCTGCGGCCGCCGCCGGCGCGGCCTACGACCCGGCGCAGCTGGCCGCCGCCATTGCCAAGGCGGTGGCGCAGACGGTGGCCGACAAGTACCCGCTGAAGGGCCGCATCGTCTCGGTCGATGGCGACAAGGCCATCATCAACATCGGCAAGAAGCAGGGCGTGGCCGCCGGCCAGCAGTTCAACGTGCTGGGCAAGGCCGAGCCGATCGAGCTCAACGGCCGCGTGCTGGGCTACAAGGAGACGCGCATCGGCCAGGTCACCGTCACCGAGGTCGAGGAAGGCCTCGCCTACGCGCGCGTCGCCACGCCGGCGCAGGGGTTGGAGCGCAACCAGCGCATCATCGCCCGCAAGGAATGATGCATCGCCGCGCCGCGCTCACCGCCCTGCTGGCTTCGGCCGCGGCGGTGGCGCTCGCGCAGGCGCCGGCAAAACTGCCGGCCGTGGTGGTCTGGGACTTCGACGACCAGAGCGCCGGCAGCGCGCTGCAGGCCGGCCAGGCCGATTTCCTGAAGCGCTCGCTGTCCGAGAACCTCACCGCCGCGCTGCTGCAGGTGCCGGGGCTGCCGGTGGTGGAACGCCAGCGCGTGAAGGACCTGCTGGCCGAGCAGAAGATCGGCAGCGACGCGCTGGCCGATGCCGATGCCCGGCTGCGCCTGGGCCGCATCGTCGGCGCGGCGCGCATGGTCTTCGGCGGCTTCTTCGTGCTCGGCGACGCGGTGCAGGTGCACGTGCGCGTGGTCGAGACCGCCAGCTCGCGCGTGCTGTTCTCCGACGAGGCCGCCGCGCCGCTGGCCGCGGTGATGCAGGACGTCGACGAGATGAACCGCCGCCTCGCCCAGGCCCTGGGCGGCGCAGCGGCTGCCGCACCGTCGCGCGCCGCCTTCCCGACCGCGCTGTGGCAGGCCTACGACAAGGCCCTGGCCCTGGCCGATGCGGGCCAGTACGACGCCGCCGTGGCCGCGCTGCAGGCGCTGCTGGCGCGCGACAAGGATTTCGCGCCAGCGGAGCGGCAGCTCGTGAGCCTGCTCGACCGCATGTCCAGAAAGTAGCCGCGATTACGTTCTCTCTCCACAGAAACCCACGAGAAGCGCCAAAGCCCATGTCCGCCCTCTTCCGCAACCCGCTGGCCCTGGCCGTCGCAGGGGCCTGCGCGGCCCTGGCGGCGCCTTCGGCGCAGGCGCAGACGCCGCCCGACGCCGGCCGGCTGCTCGAGCAGACCCAGCCCGCGCCGCGCCCGGTGCCGCCGGCCCAGGCGCCGCGTGTCGTCGAGCCGCCGGTGCGGCCGCCGATCGTCATGCCCGAGGGCATCACCGTCACGCCCAGCGCCTTTCGCGTCAGCGGCGCGGTCTCGTTCCCGGCCGAGGAGCTGCTGGCGCTGCTCAAGCCCTTCCTCGGCCGCAAGCTCGACCTCGCCGGGCTGAACGAGGCGGCGGGCGCCATCACGCGCCGCTACCAGTCGGCCGGCCACCTGCTGAGCTACGCCTACATCCCGGCGCAGCGCGTGGCCGATGGCGTGATCGAGCTCGCGGTGCTCGAAGGCAAGCTCGAAGGCGTGCAGATCGTCACTGCGCAGGACGTGCGGCTGCGCGACGAGGTCATCCAGGCGCACACCGATGCACTCTCGGGCGCGGCGCCGCTGAAGCAGGCCGAGGTCGAGCGCAAGCTGCTGCTGCTGAATGACATCGCCGGCGTCACCGCGCGCGCCGCGTTCACGCCCGGCAGCAGTACCGGCGGCGCCGAGATGGTGGTCTCGGTGGCCGAGGACGAACCGCTGGACGTGAAGCTGGAGTTCAACAACCACGGCACGCGCTCCACCGGCGAGTACCGTGCCGGCGTGAGCCTGCAGCTGCGCGACCTCTTCGGCTGGGGCGACGTCACCTCGGCGCGGGCCATGGCCTCGGGCCGCGGCGGCCTGGTCAACGGCTCGCTCGCCAGCTCGGTGCCGATGGGCGGCAACGGTTTCCGCATCGGCGCCAGCCTGTCGCGGCTGACCTACCAGCTGGCCGGTGCCTTCCGCAACCTGGGCGCCACCGGCAACGCCAACACGCTGGGCGTCGACGTGAGCTACCCCTTCGTGCGCGGCACCAGCGCCAACCTCTCGATGCGGCTGGGCCTGGAAACCAAGCGCCTGCGCGACGACGTGGAGCTGGCCGCCACGCGCAACCCCAAGCGCAACGACAGCATCGACCTGGGCCTGAGCTTCGACGCCCGCGACGGCTGGGGCGGCGCCTCGGCCGGCAGCCTCACCGCCTCGATGGGCGACCTGCAGCTGCTCGGCGACGACCCCGGCGGCACGCGCAACCTGCTGGGCGGCGCGCGCCTGTACCGCAAGCTCGGCGCGCAGCTGGTGCGCCAGCAGTCGATCAGTGGGCCGTGGAACCTGTACCTGCGCTTCGCGGGCCAGTTCAGCGGCGGCAACCTCGACAGCAGCGAGAAGTTCGGCCTCACCGGGCCGAACATGGTGCGCGCCTATGCGCCGGGCGAAGCCTCGGTGGACAACGGCGGCCTGCTCGCCGCCGAGGTCCGCTACACGCGCGACTACGTGGGCGGCAGCGTCACGCTGTCGCTGTTCCACGAGGCCGCCGCCGGGCTCGTCAACCGCCGGCCGCTGGCCAGCGCGACCACGGCCAACGACGTGCGCATCGCCGGCTCGGGCCTGGGCCTGCAGTGGGCCACCGGCGATGTCAGCCTCGGTGCCTCGCTCGCCTGGCGCTCGCGCAAGGCGCTGGGCATCGAGGGCGCCGACACGCAGCCGCGCCTGTTCCTGCAGATGGTCGTGACGCCCTAGGGCGCGCGCACAGAAGAACCCGTCGTTCCGGAGATCCCGCCATGCCCACCCGCCACCACGCCGCCTCGCCTGCAGCGCGCCGCCCGGCCGGACCGGGGTCCTCCCGCGGCCGGCGCCGGCGCTCGCCGCAGCATCGGCCGCGCATCTCGCGCCTGCTGGCCTGGCTGCTGGCGGCCTGGCTGGGCGGCGGCAGCAGCTGGGCACTGGCGCAGGTGGCGCCGGGCGCCCTGCCCACCGGCGCGCAGGTCCGCGTGGGCAGCGCGCAGCTGCAGCAGGGCGGCAACCAGCTCGTCATCCAGCAGAACAGCGCCAAGCTGGGCCTGGACTGGCAGAGCTTCAACATCGGCGCCAGTGCGACGGTCGAGTTCCGCCAGCCCGGCGCGAGTTCGATCGCGCTGAACCGCGTGCTGGGCAACAGCGGGACCGAGATCTACGGCCAGCTGAAGGCCAACGGCCAGGTCTTCCTGACCAACCCCAACGGCGTGCTGTTCGCACCCGGCGCGCGCGTCGACGTGGGCGGCCTGGTAGCCAGCACGCTGGACTTGTCCCAGCAGGACTTCGCCGACGGCCGCTACACCTTCACCGCGGGAACCATGGCCACCGGCTCGGTGGTCAACCGCGGCACCTTGCGCGCCAGCGCGGGCGGCTACCTCGCGCTCTTCGCGCAACAGGTGAACAACGAGGGCGACATCGCCGTCGACTCGGGCGCGGTGATGCTGGCCTCCGGCCGCGCCGCGACGGTGAGCATCAGCGGCAGCGGCCTGCTGTCGGCCGTGGTGACGCAGGGCGCGGTGCCCGGCCGCGTGGACAACAGCGGCCGCATCGCGGCCGACGGCGGCGTGGTCACGCTGTCGGCGAAGTCGGCCGAGGGCATCGCCGCCTCGCTGGTGAACAACAGCGGCATCGTGCGCGCGAACGGCATCGTCGAGCGCGGCGGCGAGGTCTGGATCACCGGCGACGAGGTCAAGCTCGCCGGCACGGTGAGCGCCGACGCCACCGGCCGCGGCGACGGCGGCCGCATCAACGTGCTGGGTGATGCGAAGCGCGGACGTGTGCTGCTGACGGGTGAACTGCATGCACAGGCCGCCGGCGACGGCCAGGGCGGCTTCGTCGAGACCTCGGCCGCGCACGTGCAGGTGGCCGACTCCGGCCGCGTCGCCACGCGCGGTGCCGGCGGCGGCGCGGCCGGCACCTGGCTCATCGACCCGGTCGACTACACGATAGCCGCCAGCGGCGGCGACATCACCGGCGCCGTGCTCTCGGCCAACCTGGGCAACGGCAACGTCGTCGTGCAGAGCAGCGCGGGCCAGCAGGGCACGGCGGGCAACGTCGTCGTCAACGACACGGTCAGCTGGTCGGCCAACCGGCTGACGCTCAACGCCTTCGCCAACGTCAACATCAACGCGTCGCTGGTGGGCAGCGGCACGGCCACGCTCGCGCTCGAATACGGCCAGGGCGCGGTGGCCACCGGCAACGCGGCCACGTTCACGGTCGGCAGCAGCGCCAGCGTCTCGCTGCCGGCCGGCTCGAGCTTCAGCACCAAGCTCGGCAGCAACGGCAACACCACGCCCTACACCGTCATCAACACGCTGGCGGCACTGCGGCTGGTGGACGGCAACAGCACGGCGCTGGCGACCAACTACGCGCTGGGCGCCGACATCGACGCCAGCGACACCGCCACCACCGCTTTCAGCCCGATCGGCAACGAGGCGACGAGCGCGACCGGCGCCGCCAACAGCTTCAGCGGCCGTTTCGACGGGCTGGGCCATTCGATCGCCAACCTCACGGTCAACGCGCCTTCGGCGCAGGCCGTGGGCCTGTTCGGCAACACGAACAACGCCGTCATTCGCAACCTGTCGATCACCGGCACCTCGGCGGTGACGGGCGCGCTGTACGTGGGCGCCGTGGTGGGCGCCGGCAACGGGACCACCTCGCTGGACAACGTGCACAGCCTCGCGCGCGTGACCGGCACCAACGCCACCAATGGCGACGTGGGCGGCCTCGTCGGCTACACGGCTACCGGCACGATCGGCAACTCCAGCGTGGGCCGCGGCGTGGCGCCCGTGCAGGTGAGCGGCGGGCAGTACGTCGGCGGGCTGGTCGGCTTCCAGGGCAGCGGCGCGCTGTCGAACGACGACGCCAACGTCGCGATCACCGGCAGCTCGATCTACGCCGGCGGCCTGGCCGGCCGCACCGGCGGCGCCACGAGCAACGGCACCAGCGCGGGCAGCGTCGCGACCAGCGGCAACGCCTGGATCGGCGGGCTGATCGGCCGCGCCGAGGGCAGCGGCGACATCACCGGCTCCAGCTCCAGCGCCAGCGTCACGACCACGAACACCGGCACCTACGCGGGCGGCCTCATCGGCGGCCTGTACGGCGGCAGCGTCAGCGCCAGCAGCGCCAGCGGCAACGTCAGCGGCGGCAACCGCACCGGCGGCCTCGTGGGCGACTTCAGCACCAGCGCCGGCGCGATCGTCACCGGCGGCCAGGCCAGCGGCGACGTGGCCGGCAGCACCGATGTCGGCGGCCTGGTGGGCTATGCCAGCGGCAACGGGCGCATCGTCTCCTCATCGGCCACCGGCAATGTGAGCAACGCGGGCAGCAACGGCCGTGTCGGCGGCGCGGTGGGCTACTTCGTGCTGAGCGGCGCCTCGCCGATCGTCGGGCTCGGTGCCAGCGGCAATGCCACCGGCGGCTCGATCGCCGGCGGCGTGATCGGCCAGCTCGACACGAACGTGGCGCTTTCGCCGGCCAACCTGAGCAGCAATGCGCCGGCCAGCGGCACCAAGACGGTTTCCGCGGCGAGCTGGGCCGGCGGCCTGGTGGGCTATCTCAATGCGGCCGGTGCGGTCAGCGGCTACAGCGGCGCCTCGGCGCTCACGGTGAACGTAAGCACCACGGGCGGCGGCGGCGCGGCCGGCGGCATGCTCGGCCGCAGCGTGGGGCCGGTCTCGGCCAGCGCCGGCAGCGGCACCGTCACGGCGGCCAATGGCTCCGCCGGCGGCCTCGTGGGCCAGGCCGACGGCAACGTCGTCTTCGATGGCCTGAGCTTCACCGGCAGTGTCAGCTCCGGCACCACGAGCGGCAGCGTCGGCGGCCTGTTCGGCTCCATCACCGGCACCGGCGCAACGCTGACGAATGGCACCGTCGGCACGGCCGGCAGCCCGGTGACGGTGAGCAACGGCAGCTTCACCGGCGGCCTGGTGGGCAGCAGCAGCGCGGCTTCGGTCAGCGGCACGGCCTACGTCACCATCACCGGCAACGGCAGCTACCTCGGCGGCATCGTGGGCCGCAGCGGCGGCGCGGTGAGCGCCAGCACGGCCACCGGCACCCTCACCTCGGCGAGCACCGGCTACGTCGGCGGCCTCGTGGGCCGCGCCGAGAACGCCAGCGGCGGCTCCGACCTGATCAGTGGCAGCACCGCCAACATGACGGTCACGGTGAGTTCGACCGGCGCCTACGTCGGCGGCCTGGTCGGCAGCTCGAGCAACGTCGGCATCAGCGGCTCGACCGCCACCGGCACGGTCAGCGGCGGCGCCCGCACCGGTGGCCTCGTGGGCGACTTCTTCAGCAATGCGCAGACGCCGCTGAACATCGACAGCTCCACGGCCAGCGGCAACGTCTCCGGCGCCTCCGACACCGGCGGCCTGGTCGGCTACTCGTCGGGCAACGGCGCCATCAGCGGCTCAGGCGCCACCGGCAACGTCAACGGCACGACGAGCAACGGCAGCATCGGCGGCGCGCTCGGCTACTCCGCGCTGAGCGGCGGCTTCACCGGCTTGACGGCGCAAGGCAACGTTGCCGGCGGAGACACGGGCGGCGGCGTGATCGGCACGCTCGCGGCCAACCTGGTGCTCGCCCCGGCCAACCTGCGCAGCGTGGCGCCCGCCAGTGGCACGAAGACGGTGAGCAGCAGCTCGGTCGCCGGCGGGCTGATCGGCAACAGCCAGAGTTCGCAGCTGATCAGCGGCTTCACCGGCAGCAACGCGATGAGCGCCGACGTCAGCGCCACCGCCAGCGGCGGCACCGCCGGCGGCCTGCTCGGCATCAGCCGCGGGCCGGTGGCCAACAGCACGTCCAGCAGCGCCGTGAGCGGCCAGACGGCCGGCGGGCTGGTGGGCAATGCCTCGACCAGCATCGCCGGCACGCTCACCGACGTGTCCGCCAGCGGCAGCGTCACCGGCACCGGCAGTGGCGGCTCGATCGGCGGCCTCGTGGGCGTGGTCAGCGGCAGCCTCAGCATCGCGCACGGCACGGCCAGCGGCGTGGTCAGCAACGGCGGCATCGCCGGCGGGCTGGTCGGCAGCTTCAGCGGCAGCGGCAGCATCGTCGCCAACGGCAGCGGCGAGATCTCGCAGGCCGGCGGCGCGGTCTCGGGCCGCACGCAGGCGGGCGGCCTGGTGGGCGACGCCGGCGGCAGCGGCTCGATCACCGGCGCCCTGGCCACCGGCCGCGTGGCCGGCAGCGCCAGCGGCGGCGACCTGGGCGGCCTGGTGGGCCGCTTCCGCATGAGCGGCGGCATCGGCGGCAGCGAGGCGCGCGGCAACGTCACGGGCGACCTGTCGTCCAACGCCGGCGGCCTCGTGGGCCGGGTGGACGACGGCGCGGGCGACATCACGGCGAGCCGCTCGACGGCCTCGGCCGTGTCGGGCGGCATCGCCGGCGGGTTCATCGGCAGCGTGACCGTCTACGACGGTTTCTCGATCATCGACGGCCACGCACGGGCCGACGTCGCGGGCGACAGCTACGTGGGCGGCCTGGTGGGCTACCTCGGCGGCGGCAGCCCGAGCAACGCCGCGGGCGTGCTGCGCGACGTGAGCGCCAGTGGCCGCGTCACGGGCACGAACTATGTCGGCGGCCTGGTCGGATCGCTGCAGGGCCGCAGCATCGTGAACGGGCAGGCCACCGGCCCCGTGGTGGGCACCTCCTCGCTCGGCCAGAACGTGCTGTACATCGGCGGCCTGGTGGGCGAGTTCAACAGCGGCTACTGGGGCACGGCGCAGACGATCAGCGGCGCCAGCAGCGCCAGCGGCAGCGTCACGTCCGATTCGTACTACTCGTACGCCGGCGGCCTGGTCGGCTACATGAACGGCCAGACGGCGCTCAGCAACGTCTCGGCCAGCGGCGCGGTGACGCAGCTGGACACCATCAGTGGCGGCACCAGCAGTTCCAGCCACTACGCCGGCGGCCTGGTGGGCCTGGCCAGCGGCATCATCGGCATCGACCACGGCAGCACCGGCCCGGGCAGCAACGTCACCGGGCGCGGCGTCTCGGGCGGCCTGGTCGGCTACTTCGCGTCGTCGAGTTCACCCACCCTGGCCTTCGCCTACGGCGGCTCGATCACCGGCAGCACGGTCTCCGGCGTCACGGTGACCGGGTTCGACGGCGTCGGCGGCCTGGTCGGCCAGTTCAGCTCGAACAGCGGCAACATCAACAACAGCTCGGCGCTGCTGGTGGCCGTGCGCAGCGCCGGCACCGGTGCCAGCTACCTGGGCGGGCTGGCCGGCAGCGCCAGCCTGGGCACGAACGCCTTCCGCGTCTCGGCCACCGGCAGCGTCAGCGGCGTCGCGCAGTACGCCGGCGGCCTGTTCGGCGAACTCAGCAGCGGCGGCATCGAGACCAGCAGCGCCAACGTCACGATCTCGGGCGCCGTGCAGCTGGCCGGCGGGCTCGTCGGGCGCGCGGTGCCCTCCATCGCGAATGCCTGGATCCGCGACAGCAGCGCGGCCGGCGATGTGTCCAGCACACGTTCGTCCGCGTTCGCCGGCGGCCTCGTCGGCCAGTACTCCAACAGCTCGGGCTACGGCAGCATCGTCAACAGCAGCGCCAGCGGCGACGTGACGCTGAGCGGCAACACGTCCACCGGCGGCGGGCTCGTCGGCAACTATTCGAGCAGCACGGCCCGCGCGAGCGACGACATCAACGGCAGCTTCGCCTCGGGCGACGTGACGACGACACAGATCGGCGGCGGCCTGGTCGGCCAGTTCACCGGCGTGCGCGGCATCGTGCTCAGCGGCGCGACCGGCAACGTCACGCTCACCACGCTGGACGGCGTGCAGGCCGGCGGCCTGGCCGGCATATTCCAGGCGCTGACCAGCGGCACCGCCACCGGTCTCATCGACCGCAGCTATGCCAGCGGCAACGTGGCGGGCACACCGGGCAAGGTGCTGGGCAACTTCGCCACCGCCACCGCGGGCGGCCTGGTGGGCCTGCTGCGCACGCCGCTGGCGACCACCGTGGCCATCAGCGACGCCTACGCCACCGGCAGCGTCACGCTGGCCAGCAGCAGCACGTCGAACTCGTCGACGATCGTCGAGGGCGGCCTCGTGGGCGAGTCGCAGGGCAGCATCCTGCGCGGCTACGCGACCGGGGCCGTCAGCGGCTCGGGTGCGGTCACCGTCACCGCCGGCGGACTGGTCGGCCGGCTCACGAACGGCCGCAGCACCGCCACCGCGACGGCCAGCCTCTGGGCCGCCGACAGCACCGGCCGCAGCACCAGCGCCGGCGGCGGCACGGCCTCCACGCTGGCCGCGATGCGCCAGGCCGCGACCTTCACCGCCGCGGGCTGGCCCTCGATCTCCTCGGCCTTCTCCTCCGGCACCACCTGGCGCGTCTACGAAGGCCTGACGACGCCGCTGCTGGCCGACCTGCTCAAGCCGCTGAACCTCACGCTGAGCGACGCGAGCAAGGTCTACGACGGCACCACTTCGTTCGGCAACGCGACGCTGCCGGGCGTGCAGAACCCGGACAAGCTGTTCATCACCAGCCCCTCCCCGAACGTCGGCAGCTACGGCTTCACGGCCGCCAGCGTCTTCTCGAACCAGCAGGGCTACAACATCGGCAGCATCAGCGGCAGCGGCACGCTGAGCATCACGCCGCGCGCGCTGACGCTGGCCGGCACGGTGGCCGACAAGGTCTACGACGCCACGCGCGACGCCACCTTCAAGCCCGGCGCGCAGCCGCTGGGCCTGGTGGCCGGCGAAGACCTGGTGCTGGACACCTCGACGGCGCTGGCCGCCTTCGACACGAAGAACGTCGGCAGCGCCAAGGCGGTCACGATCACCGGCGTGACGCTGGCCAACGGCACCCGCGGCCTGGCCTCGAACTACTCGCTGTCGACCACCGGCGCGACCGCCACGGTGACGCCCGCCACCTTGAACGCCGGCGGCTTCAGCGCCGTCGACCGTGTCTACAACGGCAGCACGCTGGTGCAGGTGAACGCGACGAGCGGCACGCTGGACGGCGTGCTGGGCACCGACCAGGTCTCGGTGGACCTGTCCGGCGTGACCAGCGGCACGATGGCCAACAAGAACGTCGGCAATGCGAAGACGGTGACCGTCTCCGGCATCGCCCTCGGCGGCGCCGACGCGGGCAACTACCTCCTCGCGGGCAGCAGCAACGTCACGGTCAACATCACGCCGCGCACGCTCACCGTCGACGGCCTGGCACCGCCCTCGCGCACCTACGACAGCGCCACCGACGTCTATACGCCGGCCAACGGCGCCACGCTGAACGGGCTGATCACCGGCGACGTAGTGGGCCTGGCCGACAGCTACTTCTACGGCACGATCGCCGACAAGAACGTCGGCACCGCCAAGCCCGTGACCTACGGCGCCGGCGTCATCCGGCTGCGCGGCGTCGATGCGGCGAACTACACGCCGCAGGCCGGCGCGACCGCGGTCGACGTGACGCCGGCACAGGTGGGGATCGGGGTCAACTTCCAGAACGGCTCGAACACCAAGGTCTACGACGGCAGCGCGGCCGCGCCCTTCGTCATCACCTCGGTGTTCAAGTATGCCGGCGACGACCTCACGCTGAGCACCTCGACGCCCAGCTTCGCCGACAAGAACGTCGCCTACGACAGCAACGGCAACGTCGTCTCGCGCCAGATCACCATCGCCGGCGGCGTGCTCTCCGGAGCCGATGCCGGCAACTACCAGCTGCAGAGCACCACCAGGACGACCTCCGGCACGATCACGCCGCGGCCGCTGGCCGTGACCGGCGTGTCGGCGACGCCCCGCGCCTACGACGGCACCGCCAACGTCGAGGTGAACCTCGCGAACGTCTCGGTCGACACGACCGTCGTCGTGCCCAACGACGACGTCGCGGTCCAGCTGCCCGGCAGCAGCACCGTCACCGGCACGATCCCGAACAAGAACGCCGGCAACAACCGCCCGGTGACGGTGCCCGGCCTCGCGCTGACCGGTGCCGACCGCCGCAACTACACGCTGACGGGCACCAACGGCGTCACGGTGAACATCGCGCAGCGCGACGTGACCGCGGTCTACACCGGCCTGTCCCGGCCCTACGACGGCGGCACCAGCGCCTGGGTCTCCGCGGCGGAGGCGCCGGGGACGGAGTTCATCGCCAACGACAACATCGTCTTCAGCACCAACTACATCCCCTCGAGCCCCTGCTACCTGACCTGCGGCTTCTTCCCCGGCACCGGCACCGCGCCGCGCAGCGCGGGCACCGGCAAGGCCTTCACGATCAACAGCGTCTACCTGGTCGGCACGGATGCCGCCAACTACCGCCTCACGAACCCGAGCGGCAGCGGCACGGCCACGGTCACGCCCAAGGACATCACCGCCGCCTTCACCGGCACGAGCAAGGTCTACGACGGCAGCGCCTCGGCCGACGGCGCGGTGGGCCTGAACAAGGGCAACAGCGGCATCTTCTCCTTCGACAACGTCACGTCCACGCAGAGCGCCGTGTTCACCGACGCGGTGCCCAAGAACGTCGGCACGAACAAGCCGGTGGCGATCTCCGGCATCGTGCTGGGCGGCACGGAGGCCGGCAACTACAGGCTCCTCACCACGACGGCCAGCGCCACGGCCGGCGTCACCGCCAAGCCGGTGACGGTCAGCGGCATCAGCGCCATCGACCGCAACTACGACGGCACGACGGCGGTGCAGCTCAACGTCGGCGCGCTCGGCTCGGCCGGTTTCGTGCAGAACGACGTGGTCAGCGTCGTGCCGCCCACGGGCAACGCCGGCACCATCGCCGACAAGAACGCCGGCAACGCCAAGCCGGTGACGGTCACGGGCCTGGCGCTCACCGGCGCCGACGCCGCCAACTACCGCATCGATGCCGCGGCCAGCGGCATCACGGTGAACATCGCCAAGCGGCCGCTGACGGCCACCTACACCGGCGTGGCACGCCCCTACGATGGCAGCACGCTGGCCACGGTGACGGCCGCGTCGGCCGACATCGTCGTCGGCGACACCGTCAGCTTCACGCAGACGGCGCAGTTCACCGGCCCCGACGCGCGCAACACCGGCACCGCCAAGCCGGTGGCCGTGACCGGCATCGCCATCGACAGCGGCTCGCAGGCCAACTACGCGCTGCAGAACACCACCGCCAGCACCACCGCGGACATCACCGCGCGGGGCGTGACGGTCACCTTCACCGGCGTGAGCCGCGTCTACAACGGCGCCGACGACCACAGCATCAGCGTCAACGGCACCTCGTCCGACGACGTGTTCCGCGTCGACGCGGTGCAGATCACGCAGCAGGCCGTGCTGGCCGGCGACGGCAACGCGGGCACCGGCAAGGCGGTGAACGTCAGCGGCATCGCCCTGAGCGGCCCGGGCGCCTCCAACTACACGCTGGCCAACACGACGGCCACCACCACCGCGACGATCCTGCCCAGGCCGATCGGCGTGACCGGCATCACCGCCACCAGCCGCGCCTACGACGGCACCGACGTGGTCGCGGTCAACCTGAGCAACGCCACGCTGGACCGCAGCGCCATCCTGGGCACCGACGCGCTGACGCTCGTCACGCCCGGCGGCAGCAGCACCGGCACGCTGCACGCCGGCAAGAACGCCGGCCTGGGCAAGGTGGTCGACGTGTCCGGGCTGCTGCTGTCGGGCGCCTCCGCCGCCAACTACACCGTGGCCGGCGCCAGCGGGCTGACGGTGGACATCACGCCCAAGCCCGTCAGCGCCACCTACCGCGCCGCCGACAAGACCTACGACGGCAGCGCGAACGCGGCCATCACCGCGCAGTCCGCAGGCTTCGAGGCCGTGGACGTGGGCGCCGTGGGCATCAGCGCCAGCGGCTCCTTCTCGGACAAGAACGCGGCCAGCGGCAAGACGGTGAGCGTGCTGGCCGGCTTCCTCACCGGCGTGGAGCGCGGCAACTACAGCCTGCTGAACCCGACGGGCCAGACCACCGCGACGATCTCGCCCAAGCTGCTGACGGCCGCCTACACCGGCGGCAGCCGCGTCTACGACCAGGGCGTGAGCGCGCCGGTGACGGCGCAGCGCACCGGCGTGATCGCCGGCGACGACCTCTCGTTCACGCAGACGGCCGTGTTCACCGGCGCGAACGCGAAGAACGCGGGCAGCAACAAGGCGATCGCGATCACCGGCATCGCGCTGGCCGGCGCCGATGCCGGCAACTACCGGCTGCAGGCCACCACCGCCAGCGCCACCGGCACCGTCACGCCCAAGGACCTGACGGTCAGCGGGCTGACCAACGTCACCGCCACGAACCGCGTCTACGACGGCACGCCGACGGTCGAGGTGACGATCCCCAGCGGCAGCGTGATCACGCCCAACAGCGCCGACATCATCAGCGGCGACGACGTCTCGATCAGCGTGCCGGTCGCCGGTGTCACCACCGGCACGATGCGCGACAAGAACGTCGGTACCGACAAGCCGCTGACGATCACCGGCTTGTCGCTGTCGGGCACCGACAAGGACAACTACCAGATCGTCGGCGCGGCCGGCGTGACGGTGAACATCAGCCCGCTGGCGATCAGCGCGAGCTACGCCGGCATCTCGCGCGCCTACGACGGCAGCGTCAACGCCAGCGTGCGCGGCAGCTCCGCCGGCATCCTGGGCGGCGACAGCCTCACCATCAGCGGCAGCGGCGTCTTCACCGGCGCCGGTGCGAAGAACGTCGGCACCGGCAAGGCGATCGACGTGCGCAGCGCCAGCCTCTCCGGCGTGGACGCGCGCAACTACACGCTCACCAACCCGAGCGGCGCGGCCACGGGCGACGTGACGCCGCTCTTCCTCACCGCCAGCTACAGCGGCGGCACGCGCGTCTACGACGGCGGCACTGCGGCACCGGTCACCGGCAGCGCCGGCTTCGTCGGCGGCGACGACATCCGCCTCGTGCAGAACGCCGTCTTCACCGGCGCCACGGCGCGCGACGCCGGCACGAACAAGGCCATCAGCGTCACCGGCATCACGCTGGCCGGCACCGACGCGGCCAACTACCGGCTCAACAACGCCAGCGCCACCACCAGCGGCACCGTCACGCCCAAGCCGATCCGCATCGACGGGCTCACCGGCGTCAGCGCGCACGACCGCGTCTACGACGGCACGCGCGATGTCGTGGTCGACGTGCTGTCCAACGGCACCATCACCGTCAACACCGCCGACATCGTGCCGGGCGACCTGGTCGACGTGGCGGTGCCGCAGACCGGCACGACCACGGGCCGGATGGCCGACAAGAACGTCGGCGTCGGCAAGGCGGTCACCGTCACCGGCCTGGGGCTCAGCGGGACCGACGCGCACAACTACACGATCAACGTCGCCAACGGTGTGACCGTCAACATCTCGCCGCTGGCGCTCACCGCCACCTACGGTGGCGTGGCGCGGATCTACGACGGCGGCACCACGGCCAGCGTCACCGGCTCGGCATCGGGCATCGTCGTGGGCGATGCGCTGACGATCACCGGCAGCGGCGTGTTCACCGGCGCCGGCGCGAAGAACGCCGGCACGGCCAAGCCGATCGAGGTGCTGAGCGCGCAGCTGGGCGGCACCGACGCGCGCAACTACACCCTCGTCAACACGACCGGCAGCGCCAGCGGCGACATCCTGCGCCGGCAGCTGGGCGTGACCTACGCCGACGTGACACGCGTCTACGACGGCACCGTGCTCGCGCCGGTAACGGGCACGCTCGACGCGACCGACTTCATCGCCGGCGACAAGGTCACGCTGTCGCAGAGCGCGGTGTTCACCGGCACGGGCGCGAAGAACGTCGGCAGCGGCAAGGCGGTGAGCATCAGCGGCATCACGCTGGCCGGCGACGACGCGGGCAACTACACGCTGCGCTCGGACACGGCCACGGTCAGCGGCAGCATCACGCAGCGGCCGCTGGGCATCACGGGCCTGAGCGGCATCACCGCGATCGACCGCGTCTACGACGGTGGCACCACCGTGCAGCTGAACGTCGGCACGCTGGGCCCGGTGGCGCTGAACGACTCCGACAAGATCATCGGCGACGATGTCTCGCTGGCCGGCATCAGCGGCAACCTGAGCACCGGGACGATGCTCGACAAGAACGCCGGCCAGGCCAAGCCGGTCACCGTCAGCGGCCTGACGCTGGTGGGCGCCGACGCCGGCAACTACAAGGTCGGCTTCGCCACCGGCGTGACCGTCGACATCACGCCGCTGGCGCTGACCGCCAGCTACGCCGGCCTCGCGAAGGTCTACGACGGCCTGACCGGCATCGCGATCCGCGGCTCCAGCACGCAGGTGCTGGCGCAGGACGACGTGAGCATCGCCGGCACCGGCGTGTTCACCGGCGCCGGCGCGAAGAACGTGGGCACCGGCAAGACGGTGCAGATCGAGACCATGGCGCTGGGCGGTGCCGACGCCCGCAACTACCTGCTGACCAACCCGAGCGGCACGACCGTCGGCGACATCACGCCGCGCCTGCTGGCGCCCAGCTACACCGGCGGCTCGCGCGCCTACGACGGCAACGTGCTCGCCCCGGTGACGCTGGCCGATATCGGCCTGGTCGCGGGCGACGCGGTCAGCCTCACGCAGAACGCGCTCTTCACCGGCGCGGGCGCGAAGAACGTCGGCAGCAACAAGACCGTGTCGATCACCGGCATTGCGCTTTCCGGCGACGACGCCGGCAACTACCGGCTGCTGACCGACACGGCCACGGCCACCGCGAGCATCACGCCGCGGGCGGTGAACGTCACGGGCCTGGGCAACATCCAGGCCGTCAACCGCGTCTACGACGGCACGCGCGATGTGGAGATCAGGGTCACCGGCGCCACCGGCAGCGGCTCGACAACCGACTTCATCACCGGCGACGATGTCGCGCTGGTCGTGCCTTCGGGCGGGCTCGGCGGCGGGCTGATGGTCGACAAGAACGCCGGCCAGGGCAAGTCGGTCGCGGTCTCCGGCCTCACGCTGAGCGGCGCCGACAAGGACAACTACGCCATCACCGGCACCGCCGGCGTGACGGTCGACATCGCGCCGCGCGCCGTGACGGTGGCCGGCCTGGCGGCCATCGACCGCAGCTACGACGGCAGCACCACCGTGGCGCTGGACACGCGCAACGGCAGCCTTGCCGGCATGCTCGGCACCGACGACCTGCGCCTGGCCTCGGTGGGCTCCACCGGCACGATGGCCGACAAGCACGTGGGCAACGGCAAGGCGGTGACGGTGTCGGGCATCGCGCTGGGCGGTGCCGACGCCGGCAACTACGTCGCCAGCGGCAGCGCCACGCTGAGCGTGAACATCGCCCCGCGCGCGCTGACCGCCAGCGCCACGGCCGACAAGGTCTACGACGGCACGACCACCGCCAACCCGCTGCTCAGCGGCGTGGCGGCCTACGCCGGCGACGACCTGCGCATCACCTACGGCAGCGCCAGCTTCGCCGACAAGAACGCCGGCAGCGGCAAGACGGTCACGATCGACGGCCTGGCCCTGGCCGGCGCCGACGCCGGCGACTACCGGCTCGTCTCCGGCAGCACGCTCACCACCACCGCGACCATCGCCCGCGCGCCGCTGACGATCACCGCCGCCAGCCTGAGCAAGGTCTACGGGGAGACGCTCGCCTTCGGCGGCACCGAGTTCAGCGCCACCGGCCTGGTGGCCGGCGAGCGCATCGGGCAGGTCGCGCTGGCGAGCGCTGGCGGCGCCAGCGGCGCGGACGCCGGTGCCTACGCGCTCGCAGCGAGTGGCGCCAGCGGCGGCAGCTTCGACCCGGCGAACTACACGCTGGCCTACAACAACGGCGTGCTGACGGTGACGCCGCGGCCGGTCTACGTCACCGGCAAGATCGTCACCCGCATCGTCGGCGAGAAGGTGCCGGACGACTTCATCGGCAGCGTCGGCACCCAGGGCTACACGGTGGCCGCCGGCGGCCTGCTGGGCAGCGATGCGCTGGCCGGGGCGCTCATCACGCCCTCGGTGCCCGATGTCTCCAAGGCCGAGGCCGGCGCGCTGATCGCGCTCGTGCCCTCGAACGCCAGCTTCGCCTCCGGCAAGGCCTCGAACTACCGGCTGGAATACGCCAGCGGCCTGCTCGTCGTGCTGCCGGCGCCGGAGGCTGCCGCCAGCGAGGCCGGCAACGGCGGCGGCGGCATCGACCCGGAGCAGTTCGGCCTCAACGGTGTCGACCAGGCGGCGGCGCAGGTGGTGCAGGAGCGTGTCCGCGCCTTCGTGGCGCAGCGTACGCCGGCGCTGGCGCTGGAACGCCTGCGCGACGCTGGCCTGGAGGACGCGACGCCGGGCGACCTGGCCGCACTGCTGTCGGGCGATCCGCAGCAGATCACCGCGCTGCTGCTGCGCCGGCTGCCGCTGCTGTCGGTCGCGCCGGCGCTGCGCGGCGCCCGCCCTGCCCGCTGAGATATCCCCGAGAAGAACGACAACCCCTTCGCACGCCATCCGATGACCCCCAAGCACAAGCACACGATGCGCCGGCGGCGCGCCCGCACGGTGGCCGCCGCGGCGGCGGCCGCCTTTGCGCTGATGGCCGCCACGGCGGCCCGGGCCGCGCCGCTGGACGACATCCGCCGCCAGGTCGAGGCCAGCCAGTTCGAGCAGGCCTGGGCCACCGCGCAGGCCAACCCGCAGCTGATCGGCGACGTGCACTTCGACTTCCCCTACGGCGTGGCCGCCATCGCCACCGGGCGCGTGGCCGAGGGCCTGCTCGCGCTGGAGCGCCACCTCGCCGCGGTGCCGGCGAACGACCGCGCGCGGCTGGAGCTGGCGCGCGGCTACTTCCTGCTCGGCGAGTACGCGCGCGCCCGCGCCGAGTTCGAGTTCGTGCTGCGCTACAACCCGCCGGCCGGCGTGCGGGCGAACATCGAGAGCTACCTGCTGGCGATGCAGTCGCGCGAAGGCGCGACGCGGCGCAGCGCGGCGCGGCTGTACGTGGAGGCCGGCGCCGCGCACGACAACAACGTGAACCTCGGCACCTTCCACGACGTGGTGGCGCTGGACACCGCCACGTTCAGCCTCGAGGGCAGCCCCTCGCGCCAGATGAGCGACGATCAGGCCCTGCTGGCGCTGGGCGGCGAGCGCAGCTTCCGCGTCACCGCGCGCACCTCGGTCTTCGCCGGCGCCGATGTCGACCACCGCGAGAACTCGCGCCTGAAGCAGTTCAACCTGACGAACGCGAACGGCTACATCGGCTTCTCGCAGATCGCGGGCAACGCGCTGTGGCGCACCAGCCTGGGCGGCGGCGAGATGATGGTCGGCGGCAACCGCTACCGCGACACGCGGTCGGTGGACACCGAGGCCGAGTTCACGCTGCGCGCGAACTTCTCGGTCTCGGTCTTCGGGCGCTACGCCGAGATCCGCCACGCGCAGGCCGACGAGATCCGCGACAACAACGCCAGCACGCTGGGCAGCAGCTTCACCTGGCGCCCCGGCGACACGCCCGGCACCGCCAGCCTGGGCCTGCGCGTGAGCTACATGCACGAGGGCTCGACCACCGCGCGGCCCTACCTCGCGCACGACAGCAGCTTCGTGCGCGTGTTCGCCTCGATGGCCCCGATCGACCGCCTCTTCGTCAGCGGTGGCCTGAGCGCGCGCCAGGACCGCTACGGCCAGGCCGACCCCACGTTCAAACAGCGCCGCCGCGACGACTGGATCAACGCCGACCTGCTGATGGCCTGGACCCTGGGCGCCGGCTGGTCGCTGCGCGGCGAGGCGCTGTGGACCATCAACCGCTCGAACATCGACCTGTTCGACTACGGGCACAAGATGGCCTCGCTGAAGCTGCGCTACCAGTACTGAGCACCGTGAACGACCTGAACGACGACAGCCGACCGGAGTTGCCGATGACCGCTCGATCGAACCCGCCCGCGCCCCGCACGCTGCTGGCCGCGCTGGCCCTTGCCGCGCTCGCGCCAGCCACCGCCTGGAGCCAGGACCGCATCGTGCGCGCCGAAGGCAGCGTGCTGCTCAACGGCCAGCCGGTGGCCGCCGGCGCCGCGCTGGCCGACGGCCGCCTGCAGACCGGCGCCGACGGCCGGGTGCAGGTGCGCATGGCCAGCGGCGCGCTGATCGTGCTGCCGCCCGACAGCGCCGTGGTGATGCGCGCCGACGTGCCGCGGGCCATCGGCCTGGCCGCCGGCGGGCTGCGGCTGAGCACCGCGGGCAGCGAATGGCGCGTGGAGCTGCCGGACCGCGACATCCGCACCAACGGCTACCTGAAGCTGCAGCCCTGCGCCGCCGGCTGCACGCTGCCGCCCGGGCTGTACGGCCGCATCGCGCAGGGCGAGGCGGTGCTCGAGTACCGCGGCGGCCGCTCGGTGCTGCGCGGCCGCAACTTCCGCTGGGCCGATGCCGGCTCGCGGCCCGAGCTGCTCAGCACCGCGCCGGCGCTGCTGGACGACGCCAGCACGATCGACGCCGCCACGCGCGCCCGCGCCCAGGTGGCCGTCACGCTGAAGGCCGGCCTGGACGCCTTCGCCGCCGGCGACGACGCCGCGGCGCAGCGTGCGCTCGACATCGTGGCCGCGCAGTCGCCGGGCGAGCCGCTGGTCTCGTACTACCTCGGCCTGATCGCGCTGAAGCAGGAGCGCAACGCCGAGGCGCTGCGCCTGCTGCAGCAATACGCCCGCGAAGACCCGGCCGGCGCCGCGCAGCGCGAGGTCGCCAAGACGTTGACGGTGCTGTCGTCCACGCAGCTGCAGCAGGAGGTGGCCACCGCGGTGGCGCGCGAGCAGCAGGTGGCCGCCACGCCGCCGGAGCCCGGCTCGATCGCCGTGCAGGCCTTCGTCAACCGCGGCAGCGAGAGCTACCGGGCGCTGGCCAAGGGCCTGGCCGCGATGATCATCGCCGACCTCTCCAAGGTCCCCGGCCTGACGGTGCTGGAGCGCGAGAAGGTGCAAAGCCTGATCGACGAGGCCAAGCTCGGCGACGCGGGCCTGGCCGACACCAGCTCGGCGGTGCGCTCGGGCCGGCTGATGCGGGCCGAGAAGGTCGTCGTCGGCAACTTCGAGGTGAAGTGATGGGCAAGAACCGTCTCCCCTGCCTGCACGTCGCCGCAGCGCTGCTGCTGGTCGCCGCATCGGCCGCCCAGGCGCAGGCGCAGGCCCAGGTCCAGGCCCAGGCCTACACGCTCGAAGGCGCCGTGGTCGACAGCCGCAACGGCCAGAGCCTGGGCGTGATCAACGAGCGCGGCGACATCGCCGGCGTGTTCCGCGCGCAGAAGGCGATGACCTTCGGCATCCTGCGCGCCGCGGGCATCTCGCTGGAGCAACTGCCGGCCGACGTGCGGGCACGCATCGAGCGCTTCCAGACCCAGAACGTCGAAGCCTTCCGCGCCTTCTCCGAGGGCCTGGACCTGAAGGACAAGGGCCGCTTCGCCGAGGCCAAGGCGCAGTTCCGCCGCGCCGCCGAGCTCGACCCCGGCTTCGCGCTGGCGCAGGAGCAGGCGCAGGCCATGCCCGACAGCAACGTCACCGCCGGCCTGCAGATGCGCGCGCTGCTGGCCGCGGTGGCCGGCACCGCGGTCGATCGCGGCAAGGTCTCGGTGGTGGTCGACGCGGCGCGCGCCATCGCCGCGCTCGGCGCCGGGCTGCAGGTGGTGGCCATCGCGGCCGAGCCGAGCAGCCGCGCCGACAACACCTACACCGCCAATCCGGCCGGCGCCGGCAACCAGTTCCAGCCCGACCTGGTGGTCGGCCTCGCCTACCACCAGGTGGGCGAGGCGCAGGCGGTGCTCGGCGTGGCCAGCGCGCAGGTGTGGCCTGGCACGGCCTACGCCGTCGACGGCAATGCGCTCGAATCGATCGGCGGGCCTGGCGCGTTCGAGGCGCGGCGCGCGCGCGCGACGCAGGCGCCGGTGGGCAGCACCGCGCTGGCCGACGGCAGCAGCGTCTACTGGGGCTCCTGGGCCGCGAGCCCGCAGGGCAACTGGGTGGCGGCGTCCAGGAGCAACGCCATCGCGGTGGCCGGGCCCTTCGCCTACGTCATCGGCCAGGCGCCCACGGAAATGCCGCAGTCCAACACCTTCACCTTCGCCGCGCGCGCCAATGCCGGCACGCTGGGCTCGCCCGAAGGCAACATCGTCGTCGACTTCGCGCGCCAGACGGTGGCGCTGCAGAACCTGGGCTTCACGATCGACGAGCGCTTCGCCTTCTCCGGCCTCAACGGCAACGCGCGCTTCGGCGTGGCCGGCTCGCCGGGCAACCTGGTGGCGGCCGACCCGAACGCGGCCGACCGCACGCCGCGCTACACCAGCGGCAGCTGCGCCGGTTGCGGGCCGGGCTTCACCGCCAGCTCCGGCACCTTCGGCGGCAACTTCGTCGGCCGCGGCTACACCGGGCTGGTCTTCTCGACCATCCTGCCCACCGGCGTGGCGGCCACGCCGGTGGTCTCCGGCGTGCACCTGTTCGCGCGGCCCTGAGCGGCCGCGACCGGGACCTCCGCGCGGCGCTCAGCCGAGCGCCGCGGTGAGGGCCTGCGCGAGGTCGGCCTGCAGGTCGGCCGTGGCCTCCAGCCCGAGCGATAAGCGCACGAGGTGGCCGCGCAGGTGCGGCTGCGCGCGCGCCGACGCGCTGCGCATCGAGGCCAGGTCGTAGGGCACGACCAGGCTCACCGGGCCGGCCCACGAATAGCCGATGCGGAAGAGCTTCAGCGCATCGACGAAGGCATCCGCCTGCGCCGGCGCATAACGCTCGTGCAGCATGACCGAGAACAGCCCCGCGGCGCTCGTGCAGTGCGCGCGCCAGTGCGCATGGCCGGGCGCCCCTTCGAGCGCCGGATGCAGCACCTGCGCCACCTCGGGCCGCGTCTGCAGCCAGCGCGCGAGCGCGAGGCCCGCCTCGGCCTGCGCCGCATAGCGCAGCGGCAGCGAAGGCAGGCCGCGCAGCAGCGCCTCCACGTCGTTGCCGCCCACGCCCAGGCCCAGATGCATGTGGGTCATCTTGATGCGCTCGTTGAGCGCATCGTCGCGCGTCACCACCGAGCCCATCAGCACGTCGCCGCCGCCGCTGGGGTACTTGGTCAGCGCCTGCATCGCGATGTCCACGCCGTGGTCGAAGGCGCGCAGCGCGATGCCCGCGCCCCAGGTGTTGTCCAGCGCCGTGATCACGCCGCGCGAGCGCGCGGCGGCGGCCAGCGCGGCCACGTCGGGGAACTCCATCGTCACCGAGCCCGGCGCCTCGATCCACATCAGCTTCGTCGCCGGGCCGATCATCGCCGCCGCGCCCGCGGCATCCAGCGGGTCGTACTGGCGGTGCGAGATGCCCCAGCGCGCGAGCGCATGGCGCACCAGCGTCTGGCTCGGTCCGTACACGTTGTCGGGCAGCAGCACCTCGTCGCCCTGCGACAGCAGCGCCTGGTTCACCAGCGCCAGCGCGGCCAGGCCGCTGGGCGCCAGCAAGCAATGGCGGCCGCCTTCGAGCGTGGCGATGCGCTCTTCCAGCAGGAAGGTCGTCGGCGTGCCGTGCAGGCCGTAGGTGTAGCCATGCTTGAAGCGCCAGTCGCGCGCGCGCATCGCGGCCACGTCGCGGAAGATCACCGTCGAGGCCTTGAAGATGCCGGGCTGCGGCGCCTCGAAGCCGGCCGGCGGCTGGTAGGGATGGTGGATCAGGCCGGTGGCCAGCTGTTGTTGTGGTGGCTGCTGCTGCGGCGCCGGCTGCAGGCGGTCGTCGTCGTCGATCCTGCTCGTCATGCGGGAACTCCCACCAGGTCATGGCCATCGACGGCCACGATGCGTGCCTTCGTGAACTCGCCCACCTTCAGCGTGCGGCTGGCCTTCTCAGGCGGCAGCAGGCGCACGGTGCCGTCGATCTCCGGCGCGTCGGCATAGCTGCGGCCGGTGCCGCCCTTGCGGCCGAGTGCCGGCGCGTGGTCCACCAGCACCTGCATCGTGGCGCCCACGCGCTGCTGCAGCTTGGCGCTGGACACCTGCTCCGCCACCGCCATGAAGCGCGCGCGGCGCTCCTCGCGCAGCTCAGCCGGCAGCATGCCGGGCAGCGCGTTGGCAGCGGCGCCTTCGACGGGTGAGTAGGCGAAGCAGCCGGCGCGGTCGATCTGCGCCTCGCGCACGAAGTCCAGCAGCGTCTCGAACTCGGCCTCGGTCTCGCCCGGGAAGCCGGCGATGAAGGTCGAGCGCACGACGATCTGCGGGCAGATCTCGCGCCAGCGCGCCAGGCGCTCCAGCGCGCGCTCGCCGCCGTCGCCGGTGGCCGGGCGCTTCATGCGGCGCAGCACGTCCGGGTGCGCGTGCTGGAAGGGCACGTCCAGGTAGGGCAGCACGCGGCCCTGCGCCATCAGCGGCAGCACCTCGTCCACGCTCGGGTAGGGGTAGACGTAGTGCAGCCGCACCCAGGCGCCCTGTTCCGAATACCGCTCGGCCAGCTCGCCGAGCTTCGCGCAGAGTTCGAACATGCGCGTCTTCACCGGCTGGCCGTCGAAGAAGCCGGTGCGGTACTTGACGTCGACGCCGTAGGCGCTGGTGTCCTGGCTGACGACCAGCAGCTCCTTCACGCCCGACTCGAACAGTGCCCGCGCCTCGGCGAGCACATCGCCCACGGGCCGCGAGACCAGGTCGCCGCGCATCGAGGGGATGATGCAGAAGGTGCAGCGGTGGTTGCAGCCCTCGCTGATCTTCAGGTAGGCGTAGTGGCGCGGCGTGAGCTTGATGCCGGCCACGCCGCGCGATTCGGGCACGAGGTCGACGAAGGGGTCGTGCGGCTTGGGCACGTGGCGGTGCACGGCGTCCATCACCTCGGCGGTGGCATGCGGGCCGGTCACCGCCAGCACCTTGGGGTGCACCTGGCGCACGAGGTTGCCCGACGCAGCGCCCTCGCCTTCGTCGCGCCCGCCCTTGGCGCCCAGGCAGCCGGTGACGATCACCTTGCCGTTGGCCGCGAGGGCCTCGCCGATCGTGTCCAGGCTCTCCTTGACGGCGTCGTCGATGAAGCCGCAGGTGTTGACGATCACGAGATCGGCGCCGGCGTAGGTCTTGCTGGTCTCGTAGCCCTCGGCGCGCAGCTGCGTGAGGATGAGCTCGGAGTCGGTCAGCGCCTTGGGGCAACCCAGCGAGACGAAGCCGATCGTCGGGGCCTGGGCCGTGGAACCCGGATCGCGGGCAGGTGTGTCTGGCATCGCGCGATTTTCCCGCATCGCGCGGGCTGCGCCCGGCGGCCTACTTCTTGGCCGGCGGGAAGCCCGGCATGCCGGGGAACATCGAGCCGGCCTGCTGCATCTTCTCGAACACGCTGCGGCTCTGCTCGAGGTAGCTGCTCATCATGTTCTGCAGCGCCGGCGCCTGGCCGGTCATGAACTGCGTCCAGACCTCGGGGCTCAGGTGGCGCGGGTCGTACAGGCCCTTGCTCTGCTCGAGGAACTGCGACTGCAGCTCGGCGAAGGCGGACATGTTCTTCTCCAGCAGCGTGCCCATCACGCCCTGCATGGCATGGCCGTAGAAGCGGATGATCTGCGACAGCGTCTGCGTGCTGAACATCGGCACGCCGCCGCTTTCTTCCTCGAGGATGATCTGCAGCAGGATGCTGCGCGTGAGGTCCTCGGCGGTCTTCGCGTCGCGCACCTCGAACTCCTCGCCGGCCAGCACCATCTGCTTCACGTCAGCGAGCGTGATGTAGCTGCTGGTGCGGGTGTCGTACAGGCGCCGGTTCGGGTACTTCTTCAGCGTCCGCACCGGGCTGGCGGCATCGCCTTCGGGGGCGGGCGCCTGGGCGCGGCGGGCGGTCGGCATGCGGGCAATCCTCGTTGCGTGCAGGGCATTCTAGGAGTCGCCTTCGAGCCACGGCGCGCCGGGAAAACCCGGCCGTGGCCCGCAAGCGTCAGCCATGCTCGCCAGGCAGCAGGCCCCGGGCCACGAAGAAGGGGTTCTCGAAGCCCGGCTTGCCGTAGCGCAGCGGGTTTCCGGCGAGGTCGCAGACGCGGCCGCCGGCGGCACGCAGCACGGCGTCGCCGGCCGCGGTGTCCCATTCCATCGTGCGGCCGAAGCGGGGGTAGGCATCGGCCCCGCCCTCGGCCAGCAGGCCGAATTTCAGCGAGGAGCCGGCCTCGCGCAAGGTGGCGCCGGGATGCGCGTCGAGCCAGGCGCGCAGCTGGCCCGGGTCGCCGTGGGCGCGGCTGCAGGCCACCACGGGCCCGGCGGCCGGCGCGTGGCGGGCGGCCACGGGCTCGCGCTGCCCGCCGGCCTCGCGCCACGCGCCCTGCCCCACGACCCCCGCGAACAGGTGGTCCGGCACGGGCAGGTAAACCACACCCAGCACCGGCTCGCCGCCGCACACGAGCGCGATGTTGACGGTGAACTCGCCGTTGCGGGCGACGAACTCGCGCGTGCCGTCCAGCGGGTCGACGAGCCAGAACGTGGCGCCCGCCAGCGCGGCCGGATCGGGCGCCTCGCCGCGCGCAGCGGCCTCCTCGGCCACCACCGGCCAGGCCGGCGCCAGCGTCCGCAGCGCCGGCACGATGACGGCCTCGGCACGCTCGTCGGCCTCCGTCACCGGGGACCGATCGGCCTTGCTGCGCACCTCGAATTCGGCGCCGTAGACCTCGAGGATCACCCTCCCGGCCTCCCGGGCGATCGCCTCCACGGCCGGCAGCAGCGCCGTCAGGTCCACCGGCAGGCGCGCCGGGCGCTGAAGAATCTCATCCGTGCAGTTTTTGGCCAATTCCATGGTATTGATTGCCAGGGCTCAATCCGCAGGTGAAAACGTCACGTGAACAGGGGGGGTGCTTCACTTCACAGACACGATCGCGTGGCCAGAATTGCGGTCATGGACGTACAAGCCCTTCACACCCCGAACCGACTGGAGCAGATGGCTCCGCCGCCGCCCATCCGCCGCCGCCTGCACGTGCCCACCGAGCCGCTGCTGTTCGCCGCCGTGGTGCTGATGATCACGCTCGTGATGGCCCGCGTGGTGCCGCAGGATACCGGCGCCGAAGTGTCCAGCAACCCGGCGCCCACGCGCCACGCCAGCGCGCTCTGATTCTCGCGCCGGCGGGCCTGCTCAGACAGGCTCCGTCGCCTGCCCTGCACCGGCGCCCACGGGGCCGATTTCCACCCCGCCGCCGCGCCCGCGGCGCATCCGCAGCAGACGCCCCGGCAACCGCCACACGAAGCGGACCATCAGCAGCGTCAACACCGCCTCCAGTCCCGTCGCCACGAAGGCCACCAGCACCGGCCAGCGCTCGGCGCGTTGCCGGAACTTGGCCACCATGCGGTCGCGCGAGACCTCGATGCTGTCGTAGAAGCTGGGGATCACCAGCAGCGTCAGCATCGTGCTCGTGATCGTGCCGCCGATGATGGCCACCGCCATCGGCCGGTAGAACTCGCCGCCCTCGCCCACGCCGATGGCCACCGGCAGCATGCCGGCGATCAGCGCAAACGTGGTCATCAGGATCGGCCGCAGGCGCTTGCGGCCGGCGGCCATCAGCGCGTCGTCGCGGTCCATGCCCGCGGCCTCGCGCACGCGCGCGGCGTCCAGCAGCAGGATCGCGTTCTTGGCCACCAGGCCCACGAGCATGATCACGCCGATGAAGCTCATCAGGTTCAGCGTGCCGCCGGTGATGAGCAGCGCCAGCACCACGCCGATGAGCGACAGCGGCAGCGAGATCATCACCGCCAGCGGCGCGGTGAAGCTGCCGAACTGCATCACCAGCACGAGGTACATCAGCATCACGCCCGAGACCAGCGCGATGCCCATCTGCTTGAACACCTCCTGCTGGTCGCGCGAGGCGCCGGCCAGCTCGCGGCCATAGCCGGGCGGGAAGCTCATCGAGTCGGCCAGCTTGATGGCGTCGGCCGTCACCTCGCCGGGCGAGCGGCCCTGCGCGTTGGCCGCGACGTTGATGCTGCGCTTGCCGTCGCTGTGCTGGATCTGGCTCGGGCCCTTGCCCATCGTGATGGTGGCGATCTGCTCCAGCGGCACCATGCGGTTGCTGCCGCTCACGGCGATCGGCAGGCGCTCGATGTTGCTCGCGTCGACGCGGTCATCGGGGTGCAGGCGCACGGCCACGTCGCGCGTCTCGCCGGTGGGGTCGACCCAGTCGCCCACCTCGACGCCGGCGAAGGCCACGCGCAGTGCCTGCGCCGCGTCGGCGGCCGAGATGCCCAGCGTGTTGGCCAGGCCGCGGTCGAGCTCGATCTTCATCTCGTTCTGCGGGTCCTGCTCCGACAGGCCCACGTCCACCGCGCCCGGCACCTGGCGCAGCTTGACCATGAACTGGTTGGTGATCTCCAGCAGCTTGCGCGAGTCGGGGCCGGTGAAGCGGATCTGCACCGGCTTCTGCGCGCCGTTGTTGAGGTCGTCCAGCACCGTGTACTCGGCGCCGACGAGCCGCGCCACCAGCGTGCGCAGCTGCTCGGCGATCTGGATCGACGAGCGGCGGCGCTCGGTGCTCTTGCCGATGTCGACATAGATGCGCCCGCCGCCCGGGTTGACGAAGCTGTTCGTCGCCTTGGTCTCGCCGATCGTGCGCGCCAGCGCGGCCGCCGCCTCCACCTTCAGCCGCGCGTACTCCAGGCTGCTGCTGGACGGCGTGCGGATCTCCACCGCGATGGTCCCGGCGTCAGACGCCGGCAGGAAGCTCGAGCCGCCGAACTTCATGTGCAGGCCCACGGCGCCCACCAGGCTGGCCACCGCGAAGGCGGCCATCCACTTGCGGTGGTGCAACGCCCAGGCGATGACGTGGCCGTAGCGGTCGGCCTGGTGGTCGAACCAGTCGTTGAAGCGCTGCAGCAGCTTGGAGAAGCCCTTCTTCGGCAGCTCGTGGTGCCCCGGCGGGTCGCCCCAGTAGGCCGAGAGCATCGGGTCGAGCGTGAAGCTGATGAATAGGCTCACCAGCACCGAGGCCACCACCGTCAGGCCGAAGGGCCTGAACCACTCGCCCGAGACGCCCGGCATGAAGGCCACCGGCACGAACACGGCGACGATCGAGAAGGTGGTGGCGGCCACCGCCAGGCCGATCTCGGCCGTGCCGTTGAGCGCGGCGGTGCGGCGGTCCTCGCCCAGCTCCATGTGGCGCACGATGTTCTCGCGCACGACGATGGCGTCGTCGATCAGCACGCCGATGGCCAGGCTCAGCCCCAGCAGGCTCATGAAGTTCAGCGAGAAGCCGCACAGCCACACCGCGATGAAGGCCGCCACCACCGAGGTCGGCAGGCTGAGCGCGGTGATCAGCGTCGAGCGCCAGGAGTTGAGGAAGGCGTAGACGACGAAGATCGTCAGGCCCGCGCCGAAGATCAGCGCGTCGACCACGTTGTTCAGGCTGTTCTGCGCCTCGGTGCCGCCGTCGCGCGTGATCTCCAGCTTCGTGCCGGCGGGCAGCGTCTTGCCGATCTCGCCGACGAGCTTGCGCACCTCGTCGGCCACTGTCACGGTGCTGGCCTCGCGCGTGCGGGTGATCGACATGCCCACGTTCGGGTTGCCGTTGCGCACCGAGAAGCCCGAAAGCTCGGCGAAGCCATCGGCCACCACCGCCACCTGCGACAGGCGCACCAGCTCGCTGCCGCGGCGCTTGATGACGATCTGGCCGAACTCCGAGGGCGACTCGATGCGGCCCACGAGGCGGATGCTCTGGTCCTCCAGCGTGCCCTTGACCTTGCCCACCGGCGCGGTGGCGTTCTGCGCCCGCAGCGCGGCGACCACGTCGGTAACGGAGACCTCGTACTCGCGCAGCTTCTCGCTCTTGAGCAGCACCGACAGCTCGCGCTTGAGCGAGCCATTGACGTTGACCACCGCCACGCCCGACACGCCGCGGAAGCGGTCGGCCAGCTGGTCCTCGGCCAGGCGCGAGATCTCGGCGTGGCCCTGCGAGGTGGACGACAGCGCCAGCTGCATGATCGGCTGCGCCGCCGGATCCACGCGCGTGATGACCGGCTCGCGCATCTCGGTGGGCAGCTTGTAGCGCACGGTGCCGATGGCGTTGCGCACCTCGTCGGCCGCGACGATCATGTTCTTGCTGAAGTTGAAGAACAGGACCAGCGTCGCGCTGCCCTCGTTGGCGGTGGACTGCAGCCGGTCGACGCCGGAGATGCCCTGCAGCGCCTTCTCGATGCGGTTGATGACTTCGCGCTCCACCGTGTCGGGCGAGGCGCCCGGGTAGGGGATGCTGACGACGAGGATCGGCTGCTCGACGTCGGGGATCTGGTTGACGCGCAGCTTCGACAGCGCCAGCAGGCCGAGCGCCATCAGGCCGATGATGATGACGATCATCGCCATCGGCCGCTTGATGCTGAATGCGGAGAGGAACATGGGGCCTCCTCGGACTTCGCCGTCAGCGCGCGGCCGAGGCCGGCGGCGCGCTGGCCGAGGCCACCGCAGCGGCGGCCGCGCCGGGCTTGGCGAACTCGAACTTCTGCCCGTCGGCCAGCGTGCCGCCGGGGTTGCGCAGGATGCGGTCGCCGGCCTTCAGGCCCTGCAGCACCAGCACCTCGCCGCTGCGCGGGTCGCGCTCGCCGATGCGCAGCGTCGTGCGCGCCAGCGTGCCGTTTTCCGCCAGGCGCCAGACGCGCGCGTTGTCGCCGTCGCGCACGAGCGAGCCTTCGGGCAGCGTGAGCGCTGCGCTGCTGCCGGTCTCGATGCGGCCTTCGGCGAAGAGCCCCGCCACGCGCGGCGCCGAGGCCGGCGTGTCGAAGCCGACGATCACCTCCACCTGCCGCGTGGTGGCGTTGGCCGCGGCGTCGATGCGCCTCAGTTTGCCGGCCAGGTCGCCGCCGCCGAAGCCATTGACGCGGAACACCACCGGCTGGCCGAGCTTCAGCTCGCCCATGCGGTCGGCCGAGACCAGGCCCTCGAATCGCATGCTGCGCGGGTCGATCACCTTCAGCAGCTCCTTGCCCACCTGCACCGTGTCGCCCACCGAGGCCTTGCGCTCGACCACCACGCCGTCGAAGGGCGCGCGCACGTTGGTGCGCTGCTGCTGCTGGCGCGCCGCGACGACGCGCGCCTTGGCCGCCACGAGGTCGCTTTGCGCGTTGTTGCGCCGCACCTCGGCGTCTTCCAGCGCCTGAGTGGAGCTCATGCCCTGCGCCTGCAGCGTCTTGAAGCGCTGCACCTGGCGCTCGGCCTGCTCGAAGGCCTGCGTCAGCGCGCGCACCGATTCCTCGGCCGAGGCGAGCTGGTCACGGATCGAGGTGTCGTCCAGGCGCATCAGCATGTCGCCGGCGCGCACCTGGTCGCCGTTCTCCTTGAGCACCTGCATCACCACGGCGGCCACCTCGGCGCGCAGGTCGGCCTTGCGCTCGGGCTGGACCGAGCCGGTGATCACCGGGCCGCTGGACAGCTGGCTGGCCTTGACCGTCAGCAGGTCTTCGGGCGCCAGCAGCAGCACCGCGGGCGCAGCGGCCGATGCGGCACCGGCCGCGGCCTTGCCGGGGCCGGCGCCGGGGCCGCCGCGGTTGCAGGCGGCCAGCGACAGCGCCAGCAGGATCAGGGGGAGCAGAACACGCATGGATCGGCGGGCCCGCCTCCGCAGCCCCGTCCTGTCGTTTTGGAAAGGCGCGAGGTTATCGTGCCGGCGCGACGCGGCAAGACCCGGTGCGACGAAACGGCGCCGGCGTGGCGCCAGCGGCAAACGCGGCGCGCAGCCGGTTCAGCCCTTCGCAGGCCTGCGGCGCAGGGCCGCCAGCAGCTCGCCGACGAAGCCGCGCCGGAAGCCCACGACGCAGACGACGAAGATCGCGCCGATGATCACCGTGACCCAGGAGCCCACCCGGTCGGCCAGGAAATTCTGCAGCCCGATGATCGTGAAAGCCCCCAGCACGGGCCCGGCGAAGGTGCCCATGCCGCCCAGCAACGTCATCAGCACCACCTCGCCCGACAGCGACCAGTGCGCATCCGACAGCGTCGCAAAGCCCAGCGCGATCGTCTTCAGCGAGCCCGCCAGACCCGCCAGCGCCGTGGACAGCACGAAGGCCAGCAGCTTGTAGCGGTCGACGTCGTAACCCAGCGAAACCGCGCGCGGCTCGTTCTCGCGGATCGCCTTGAGCACCTGCCCGTAGGGCGAATGCACGATGCGGATGACGCCGGCGAAGACGGCGACGAAGGCCGCCAGCACGACGAAGTACATCACGCGGTCGTTCTGCAGCGGGATGAGGCCGAACAGATGCCCGCGCGGCACGCCCTGCAGCCCGTCCTCGCCGCCGGTGAAGGGCGCCTGCAGCCAGACGAAGTAGACCATCTGGGCCATGGCCAGCGTGATCATCGCGAAGTAGATGCCCTGGCGGCGGATGGCGATGAAGCCCACCACCGCGCCCAGCGCCGCGCCGGTGAGCATGCCGGCCAGCACGCCCAGCTCCGGCGACCAGCCGGCCGAGCGCACCAGCCAGCCGGTGACGTAGGCCGCCGCGCCCAGGTAGGCCGCGTGGCCGAAGGACAGCAGGCCGGTGAAGCCCAGCAGCAGGTTGAAGGCGCAGGCGAAGATCGCGAAGCACAGCGCCTTCATCATGAAGACCGGGTACAGGCCGATGAAGGGCGCGGCCACCAGCACCGCCAGGCCGGCGATCCAGGCCAGGCGCGACAGGCGGGCCAGGCGCGCGTCGGCGGCGGAAGAAGCGGAAGAGGCGGCGTCCACCCTCACTTCTCCTTGCCGAACAGGCCGGCGGGGCGGATGACGAGCACGATGGCCATGATCACGAAGACGACGATGCTGGAGGCCTCCGGGTAGAAGACCTTGGTCAGGCCCTCGACCAGCCCGAGCGCCAGGCCGGTGATGATGGAGCCGAGGATCGAGCCCATGCCGCCGATCACGACCACGGCGAAGACGACGATGATCAGGTTGCTGCCCATCAGCGGCGTGATCTGGATGACCGGCGAGGCCAGCACGCCGGCCAGCGCCGCCAGGCCCGCGCCGGCGCCGTAGGTGAGCATCACCATCATCGGCACGTTGACGCCGAAGGCCTGCACCAGCGCCGGGTTCTCGGTGCCGGCGCGCAGGTAGCTGCCCAGCCGCGTGCGCTCGATGATCCACCAGGTGGCCAGGCACACCACGAGCGACGCGAACACCACGAAGCCGCGGTAGTTCGGCAGCACCATGAAGCCGAGGTTGGTGGCGCCCTGCAGCAGCTCGGGCACCGGCACCTGCTGGCCCGAGACGCCGAACTGGTCGCGGAAGATGCCTTCGGCGATCAGCGCCAGGCCGAAGGTGAGCAAGAGGCCGTAGATCGGGTCGATCTTGTACAGCTGCTTGAGCAGCGTGCGCTCGATGGCCACGCCCAGGGCGCCGACGATGATGGGCGCGATCAGCAGCGACCACCAGAAGCCGATCTCGAACTTGTCCATCGCCAGGAAGGCGACGTAGGCGCCGATCATGTACAGCGCCCCGTGCGCGAAGTTGACGATGCCCAGCAGCCCGAAGATGACCGCCAGGCCCAGGCTCAGCATCGCGTAGAACGAGCCGTTGACCAGGCCCAGCAGCAACTGGCCGAGAAAGGCCTGCAGCGGGATGCCAAATATCTCCATCAGACCGAGCCCCCAAGCTCCCTAACGGTCGCGGCCCCCCAAGGGGGCGCGTTGCGACGGACCGGCGGAGCCGGATCCGTGCAACTGCTCGGTCGAACGGCCGACCGCATTACTTCCACGCCGCGCACTTCGATTCGGCCTTGGTCGTCCAGGCCTCCTCGCCCTTGAAGGTCTGCACCACGTTGTAGTAGTCCCAGGGCTCGGTGGACTTGGCGGGCTCCTTCACCTGCATCAGGTACATGTCGTGCACCATGCGGCCGTCGTCGCGGATGAAGCCGCCCTTGGCGAAGATGTCGTTGACCTTGGTCTTCTTCATCTGCGCGAGCACCTTGTCGGCGTCGTCGCTGCCGGTGGCCTTCACGGCCTGCAGGTAGTTCAGCGCGGCCGAGTAGTCGCCGGCCTGGATCGAGGACGGCATGCGCTTGATCTTCTCGAAGAACTTGCGGCTCCAGGCCCGCGTCTCGGCGTCGCGGTTCCAGTACCAGCTGTCGGTCAGGTACATGCCCTGCGTGGTCTTCAGGCCCAGCGAGTGGATGTCGTTGATGAAGACCAGCAGGCCGGCCAGCTTCATCGTCTTGGTGATGCCGAACTCGTTGGCCGCCTTGATGCTGTTGATGGTGTCGCCGCCGGCATTGGCCAGGCCCAGGATCTGCGCCTTGCTGCCCTGCGCCTGCAGCAGGAAGGAGGAGAAATCGCTGGCCGACAGCGGATGCTTCACCGAGCCCACGACGTTGCCGCCGGCGGCCTGCACCACCTTGGTGGTGTCGGCCTGCAGCTGGGCGCCGAAGGCGTAGTCGGCGGTGAGGAAATACCAGCTCTTGCCGCCCTGCTTGACGACCGCGTTGCCGGTGCCCTTGGCCAGCGCCACCGTGTCGTAGGCCCAGTGCACGGTGTAGGGGTTGCACTGCTCGTTGGTGAGCGCCGAGGTGGCGGCGCCGATGGCGATGAAGAGCTTCTTCTTCTCCGCCGCCACCTTGGCCATCGCCAGGTTGGTGCCGGAGTTGGTGCCGCCGATCAGCAGGTCCACGCCGGCGGTGTCGAACCACTCGCGCGCCTTCGCCGCGGCCACGTCGGCCTTGTTCTGGTGGTCGGCGTACATCACCTCGACCTTCTTGCCGTTGACCGCGCCGCCCATGTCGGCCACGGCCATGCGGATGGCCTCGACGCCGGCGCTGCCATCGATGTCGGAGTACAGGCCCGACATGTCGGTGATGATGCCGATCTTGATCACGTCGCCCGAGATCTGGGCATGGGCGGGCGCCAGCGCCGCGGCGCAGGCCAGCGTGCAGGCGGCGGCAATCGTCTTGAGCTTCATGGTGGGAACCTCCGTGGTTTCGTGGTCAGGATGGCGCGTGGGATCACACGCCGAGATATTCGTGCAGGCGCTCCATGCGCGACGGCAACTCGGCCTGCGTGAAGGACTGGATCACCTCGCCGTGCTCGACGACGAGGAAGCGGTCGGCCAGCGGCGCGGCGAAGCGGAAGTTCTGCTCCACCATCACGATCGTGTAGCCCTGCTGGCGCAGCATGCGCACGGTCTCGGCCAGCTTCTGCACGATCACCGGCGCCAGGCCTTCGGAGATCTCGTCCAGCAGCAGCAAGCGTGCGCCGGTACGCAGGATGCGCGCCACCGCCAGCATCTGCTGCTCGCCGCCTGAAAGCCGCGTGCCCTGGCTGGCGGCGCGCTCCTTCAGGTTCGGGAACATCGCGTAGATCTGCTCGACGCTCATGCCGCCTTCGGCCAGCTGCGGCGGCAGCATCAGGTTCTCCTCGGCCGAGAGGCTGGAGAAGATGCCGCGCTCCTCCGGGCAGTAGCCCAGGCCCAGGCGTGCGATGCGGTGGGTAGGCATGCCGATGGTCTCGATGCCCTTGACCTTCACGCTGCCCTTGCGGCTGCCGATCAGGCCCATGATCGCGCGCAGCGTGCTCGTGCGCCCGGCGCCGTTGCGGCCCAGCAGCGTGACCACTTCGCCTTCGTCGACGCGGAAGCCGATGCCGTGCAGCACATGAGACTCGCCGTACCAGCCGTGCAGGTCCTTGACCTCGAGGAAGGGAGCCGCCATGTCAGTCCCGCCGGGCCGTCCCAAGGGACTGATCGCCCCCCTGGGGGGCAGCGAAAGAAGTGAGCTTGGGGGCCAGCATCAATGCGCGCCCTTCAGCTCGGTGTTCGCGCTGCCCATGTAGGCCTCGATCACCGCCGGGTCCTTCGAGACCTGCTCGTAAGGCCCTTCGGCCAGCGTGGCGCCGCGCTGCAGAACCGTGATGGTGTCGGCGATGCTGGAGACCACGCTCATGTTGTGCTCGACCATCAGCACCGTGCGGCTGGCCGCCACGCGCTTGATGAGCTGGCGGATGCGATCCACGTCTTCCAGGCCCATGCCCTGCGTGGGTTCGTCCAGCAGCATCAGCTGCGGCTCCATCGCCAGCGTGGTGGCGATCTCCAGCGCGCGCTTGCGGCCGTAGCTCAGCTCCACCGCCTGCAGCGGCGCGTATTCGGCCAGGCCCACCTCGGCCAGCAGCGCCAGCGCGCGCTCATTGAGGCTGGCCAGCGAGCGCTCGGAGCGCCAGAACTGGAACGAGGTGCCCAGCTTGCGCTGCAGCGCCACGCGCACGTTCTCCAGCACCGTGAGGTGCGGGAACACCGAGGAGATCTGGAACGAGCGGATCACGCCGCGGCGCGCGATGTGCGCGGGCGACTCGGCCGTGATGTCGTGGCCGTCGAAGAGGATCTGGCCCGAGGTCGGCGTGAGGAACTTGGTCAGCAGGTTGAAGCAGGTGGTCTTGCCCGCGCCGTTGGGGCCGATCAACGCGTGGATGCTGCCGCGGCGCACCTTCAGGTCGACCTTGCTGACGGCGACGAAGCCCTTGAACTCCTTGGTCAAGGCCCTCGTCTCCAGGATGGTCTCTTGGCTCATGTGCGGCGGAAATCTTAAGCGGCGGTCCGTGGCGCGGACGCCGCACGGCGCTGCTCCAAAACCCGCATGCAAGAGGCCCCGGCCGTCCCAGATCGTGGGAGCACGCGCCCCGATGCGGGGCACGGGCATGGCGGGCACGGCCACGCGGGTATACAAACGCCTGATGCCGGTGCAACCGGCCACGACACGACGGAGACGAGACACCATGCAAAGACGAAGCCTGCTGCGCGCCGGCGCCGCATTGACCGCCCTGCCCGCCCTTCCCGCGCTCTTGCCCACGGCCCGCGCGCAGGACGTCTGGCCGAGCAAGCCCGTGAAGCTGGTCTGCCCGTTCCCGGCCGGCGGCACGAGCGACATCATGGCGCGCATGATCGCCGCGCCGCTGGGCAAGGAGTTCGGCCAGCAGTTCGTCGTCGAGAACATCGGCGGCGCGGGCGGCACCATCGGCACGCTGCGCGCGGTGCAGGCGGCGCCCGACGGCTACACCATCATCCAGACCGGCGTCGGCCAGAACGCGGTGGCCCACGGGCTTGACCCGAAGCTCGGCTACGACTCGATGCGCGACTTCATCCACCTCGCGCAGGTGCACACCGGCCCGAACGTGCTCGTGGTGCACCCGGACCAGCCCTTCAAGAGCTTCGGCGAGCTGCTGGACTACATCCGCAAGAACCCCGGCAAGCTGAACTACGGCTACACGCACGCGGCCTCGGGCCACATGGCGATGGAGCTGCTCAAGCAGGTGGGCGGCGTGGGCGGCAAGCCGCTGTACATCGTCGGCATTCCCTACCGCGGCGGCGGCCCGATGATGCAGGACCTGCTGGGCGGCCAGATCCCGATGATGTTCATCAACCAGGACGTGGCCCTGCCGCACGTGAAGGCCGGCAAGCTGCGTGTTCTGGCCGTCACCAGCGCGCAACGCAACCCGCTGTACCCCGATACGCCCACCATCGCCGAAGGCGGCGTGAAGGGCTACGAGGCGCTGAGCTGGTCGGGCGTCTCGGCGATCAAGGGCACGCCGCAGCCCATCGTCGACAAGCTCGAGGCGGCGATGAAGAAGATCATGGGCAGCGCCGAGATCAAGCAGCGCCTCGAATCCGTGGGCTTCGTCGTGCCGCCGCAAGGCGGCGCGGCCTACGCGAAGTTCATCAAGAGCGAGATCGACCTGTGGACGCGGGTCATCCGCACCGCGGGCATCAAGACCGAGTGAGAGAACACCGCACCATGGCTGCCGACCGCATCGAATGGATCAAGCTCTCGCTGGTGATCCTCCCGCTGGCCACGCCGATCAGCGACGCCAAGGTGCTGACCGGGCGCCAGAAGCCGCTGACCGAGATCGCCTTCCTGTTCGCCGAGATCCGCACCCGCGACGGGCATGAAGGCGTGGGCTTCTCGTACAGCAAGCGCGCCGGCGGCCCGGGCCTGTTCGCCCACGGCAAGGAACTCGCACCGAACCTGATCGGCGAGGACCCGAACGACATCCAGCGCCTGTGGGACAAGCTGTGCTGGGCCGGCGCCAGCATGGGCCGCAGCGGCATGGCCGCGCAGACCATCGCCGCCTTCGACCTCGCGCTGTGGGACCTGAAGGCCAAGCGCGCCGGGCTGCCGCTGGCCAAGCTGCTGGGGGCGCAGCGCGAATCGGTGGCCTGCTACAACACCTCGGGCGGCTACCTCTCCAGCCCGCTGGACGTGGTGCTGAAGAACGTCGAGGCCTCGCTGGAGCGTGGCATCGGCGGCATCAAGATCAAGGTCGGCCAGCCCGACATGAAGACCGACCTGGCGCGCGTGGCCGCGGTGCACAAGCTGATCGACGGCCGCGTGCACATGATGGTCGATGCCAACCAGCAGTGGGACCGCGTCGCCGCGATGCGCTTCGGCCGCGCGGTGGAGGGGCTGAACCTCACGTGGATCGAGGAGCCGGTGGACGCCTACGACGCCGAGGGCCACGCGATGCTGGCCGCGGCGCTGGACACGCCGATCGCCACCGGCGAGATGCTCACCAGCGTGGCAGAGCATGCCGAGCTGATCCGGCTGCGCAGCGTCGACTTCATCCAGCCCGATGCGCCGCGCATTGGCGGCGTCACGCAGGCGATCAAGCTCATGGCGCTGGCCGACCACGCGCGGCTGCGCATGGCGCCGCACTTCGCGATGGAGATCCACCTGCACCTGTCGGCCGTGTACCCGCACGACACCTGGGTCGAGCACTTCGAGTGGCTGGAGCCGATGTTCAACGAGCGGCTGAAGATCGAGGGCGGGCGCATGCACCTGCCAGACCGCGCCGGCCTGGGCTTCTCGCTCAGCGAGCAGGCGCGGCGCTGGACCGCCGACCAGGCCGAGTTCGGCAAGAGACCTTGAGCCCCCAAGCTCGCTAGCGCTCGCTACCCCCCGAGGGGGCCGTCCGCCAGCGGCCCGGCAAAGCCGGTTCCGCGGCGGGAAGCTTGGCCGACATCAGCGGCCGTGCTTGATCCGCCAGGCCGCGAAGGCCTCGCGATTGACCTCGTCGGTGGGCGGGTAGAGCCCGAGGATGCTCTGCCCGGCCAGCACGCGCTCGGTGACGAAGTCCTCGAAGGCCGTCATCTCGGTGGCCTCCAGCGCGACCTCGTCGGCCAGGTGCGCCGGGATCACGATCACGCCCTCGGCGTCGCCCACGACCACGTCGCCCGGCCACACCGGCGCGTCGCCGCAGCCGATGGGCACGTTGATGTCCAGCGCCTGGTGGATCGTGAGGTTGGTCGGTGCGCTGGGCCGGCTGTGGTAGGCCGGGAACGGCAGCTTCGCGATCTCGGGCGAGTCGCGGAAGCCGCCGTCGGTGACGACGCCGGCCACGCCGCGCTTCATCAGCCGCGAGACGAGGATGGCGCCGGCCGAGGCGGCGCGCGCATCCTTGCGGCTGTCGATGACGAACACCGCGCCCGGCGGGCAGTCCTCCACCGCCTTGCGCTGCGGGTGCGCGCGGTCCTGGAACACGGTGATCGGGTTCAGGTCCTCGCGAGCCGGGATGTACCGCAGCGTGAAGGCCTCGCCGACCATGTTCGGCAGCCCGGCGTTGAGCGGCCGCACGTCCTGGATGTACTGGTTGCGCAGTCCACGCTTGAAGAGGGCGGTGCACAACGTGGCGGTGCTCACGGCCATCAGCAGGCGGCGGGTCTCGGGCTTGAGCATGGGCGTGGACATGGGGTCTCCTCGGGGATGTGTTCGGTGCGGCTTCAGTTGGGCATGGCCACGCCGAGGCCGTCTGCGGCCGCGGCCAGCGCCTGCCAGGTGGCCTCGTCGTAGCGGATACCCTCCGCCCTGGCCTGCGCGATGCCCGCGGCGGCCTGGTCGCCGGGCATGCGCACCGGGCGCGCGGGATCGACCGGCCGGTTCGCGCGGCAGCGTTCGGCCAGGAAGCCGGTCTGCTCGGCGAAGGTCTCGGCGCCGGCGAAGAGTTCGGGGTCGATCACCTGCAGGAACACGTTGCCGCCCCAGTGCTTCGGCGCGTCCCGGCGGCCGTGGCCGGCCAGGCCCTGCGACAGCGCCTCGATCATCAGCGCCAGGCCGAAGCCCTTGTGGCCATGGTCCTGCCCGCCGACGAGCTGCAGCGAGCCGCGCGGCTGCGTGTGCTCCAGCACGCGCGGGTCGCGCGTCGGGCGGCCCTCCGAATCGAGCAGCCAGGGGTGCTCGAAGTCCTCGCCAGCGGCCACCTTCTGGCGCGTCATCGACGTGGTCGTGATCGACGCGCAGCTGTCCACCAGCACCGGATGCTCCGGCGCCGGCCAGCCCACGGCGAAGGGGTTGGGCGTGAACAGCGCCTCGGTGCCGCCGAAGGGCGCGACACGCTGGCCGGCGGGGTCGGAATTGGCGATCAGCGCGAGGAAGCCGCGGTCGGCCGCCTGCTTGACCAGCGCGGCCAGGCAGCCGATGTGGTGGCTGCGGCGAATGGCCACGGCCGAAATGCCTGCAGCCGCGGCGCGCGGAATCGCCAGCTCGATGGCCTGCTGCACCAGCCACAGCCCCGGCAGGTAGCCGCCGTCCCACACCGCGACATGGCCGTTGTCCCTCACGACCGCGGGCGCGCCCGTCTTCGCCATGCGCCCGGCCTCCAGCTCGGCCAGGTACAGCGGCGCCATCGCCAGGCCATGCGTGCGGCGGCCCATCGCGTCGGTCAGCACCAGCAGCCGGGCGACGGTCGCGGCCTTGTCGGCGTCGACGCCGGCCGCCTCGAACAGCGAGCGGGCGAAGGCTTCGAGTACCGCGATCGGATGGCTCATCTCAGACGTTGCCTTCGATCTGGTTGCCGGCACGCTGGATGACGCTCGCCCAGCGCTTGCTCTCGCGGGCGAGGAACTCGTTGGTCTCGGCCGGCGTGGACGTCATCACCTCGGCACCGGCGGCGACCAGGCGCGAGCGCATCTCGGGCATGCGGATGACCTGGATCAGCGCCGCGGCCAGCTTCTCGGCCGCGGCCTTGGGCATCGAGGCCGCGATGGCCACGCCCTGGTAGGTGCCGCTCTCGAAGTCCTTCACGCCCTGTTCGGCGATGGTGGGCACATCAGCCACCAGCGCCATGCGCGTGCGCTTGGACACGCCGATGGCCTTCAGCCGCCCCGCCTGCACCAGCGGCAGCGTCGCCAGCATGCCGTTGAGGCACAGCTGCGTGTTGCCGGCCGCGGTGTCGCCGATGGCCTGCGAGCCGCCGCGGAAAGGCACGTGCTGCCAGCGCATGCCGGTGGCCAGCGCGATGTCGACCACGCCCAGATGGTTGGCCGAGCCCGAGCCCGACGACGCCACGTTCAAGGCCTTGGTCTTCGACCAGGCCACCATGTCCTTGATGTTCGAGAACGGCAGCGAGGGCGTGGCCACCAGCAGGTGCGGCGAGTAGGCCAGCATCGTCACGCCCTTGAGTTCGGCCGGCTTGTAGGGCATGTCCTTCGTGACCAGCGGGCTGATGGCCAGCGAACTCATGTCCGACAGAAGCATCGTGTGCTCGTCGGTGGCCTGCGCCACCGCGGCGGCGCCGATGCTGCCGTTGGCGCCGGTCTTGTTCTCCACCACGATCTGCGTGTTCAGCAGGTCGCCCAGCGGCTTGCTGATCAGGCGCGCGATCACGTCGGAGGTGCCGCCCGGCGGGAAGGGCACGATGATGTGCAGCGGCTTGCTCGGCCAGGCGCGCTGCGCGAAGGCCGGCGCACCGAGGGCGGCCAGCGCAAGGCCGGCGCCGGAGCGCAGAAGGGTTCGTCTTTCGGTCATGGGTTCGTCTCCGGTGTTCTTCAGAAGATGTCGGGCTCGGGCACCGGCGCGCCGAAGCCGGTCTCGAGGAAGTCGAAGTCGCAGCCCTGGTCGGCCTGCAGGATGTGGCGGCCGAAGATCCAGCCGTAGCCACGCTCGTAGCGCGCCGGCGGCGGCTGCCAGGCGGCGCGGCGGCGCGCGAGTTCCTCGTCGCTCACCTCGAGGTGGATGCGCCGCGTCGGCACGTCCACCGTGATGCGGTCGCCCGTCTGCACCAGCGCCAGCGGGCCGCCGATGGCCGCCTCGGGCGAACAGTGCAGCAGGCAGCCGCCGTAGCTCGTGCCGCTCATGCGCGCGTCCGACAGGCGCAGCATGTCCTTCACGCCCTGCTTCAGCAGCTTGGTGGGGATCGGCAGCATGCCCCACTCCGGCATGCCGGCGCCCTTGGGGCCGGCGTTGCGCAGCACCAGCACGTCGTCGCCCGTCACGTCCAGCGCCGGGTCGTCGACGGCCTTCTTCAGGCTCGGGTAGTCGTCGAAGACCAGTGCGCGGCCGGTGTGCTGCAGCAGGTGCGGCGCGCAGGCGCTGGGCTTGATGACGACGCCGTCCGGCGCGAGGTTGCCGCGCAGCACGGCCAGGGCGCCTTCGGCGTAGATCGGGTTGGAGACCGGCCGGATCACGTCCTCGTCGAAGACCTCGGCGCCGGCGATGTTCTCGGCCAGCGTGCGGCCGTTGACGGTGCGCACGCCGAGATCGAGATGCGGCGCGATGCGCGCCATCAGCGCGCGCATGCCGCCGGCGTAGTAGAAGTCCTCCATCAGGTACTTCTCGCCGCTGGGGCGGATGTTCGCGATCACCGGCACGCGGCGGCTCGCAGCGTCGAAGTCGTCGAGCGTCACCGCGTGGCCGGCACGGCGCGAGATGGCAACGAGGTGGATGATCGCGTTGGTGCTGCAGCCCATCGCCATCGCCACCGCGATGCCGTTCTCGAAATGCGCGCGGCTCAGCATCCTCGACGGCCGCTCGTCGTCCCAGGCCATCTGCACGATGCGCCGGCCGCAGTCGGCGGCCATGCGGATGTGGTTGGCATCGGCCGCGGGGATGGAACTCGCGCCGGGCAGCGTCATGCCGATCGCTTCGGCGATGCCCATCATCGTTGCCGCCGTGCCCATCGTCATGCAGGTGCCGTGGCTGCGCGCGATGCCGCCTTCCATCTCCTGCCAGGCTTCGTCGGACAGGCGCCCGGCCCGGCGCTCGTCCCAGTACTTGAAGGCGTCCGAGCCCGAGCCCAGCACCTGGCCGCGCCAGTTGCCGCGCAGCATCGGGCCGGCCGGCAGGTAGATGCAGGGGATGCCCATCGAGAAGGCGCCCATCAGCAGGCCGGGCGTGGTCTTGTCGCAGCCGCCCATCAGCACCGCGCCGTCGACCGGGTGGCTGCGCAGCAGCTCCTCGGTCTCCATCGCGAGGAAGTTGCGGTAGAGCATGGTCGTCGGCTTGACCAGGCTCTCGCTCAAGGAGATGGCCGGCAGCTCGAGCGGGAAGCCGCCGGCCTGCAGCACCCCGCGCTTCACGTCTTCCACGCGCTGGCGGAAGTGGGCGTGGCACTGGTTCGCGTCGCTCCAGGTGTTGACGATCGCGATCACCGGCTTGCCGGCCCAGTCGGCCGGCGCGTAGCCCATCTGCATCACGCGGCTGCGGTGGCCGAAGGAGCGGAAGTCGTCGGGCGCGAACCAGCGGGCGCTGCGCAGTTCGTTCGGTGTCAGTGCCATCGCGGCCTCACTCGCTTTGCAGGTGGTAGCCGCGGCCGGCGTAGTCGAAGCCGACCAGCTCGCCGATCGGCACGTCCTTCACCGCCGGCGCCGCGTAGTAGGCGCGGATCTCGGCGATGAGCCCGCTCTCGCGGTCGAACACGTACCACTCGTCGCCGCGCTGCGCGGTGCCGCTCTTGCGCTTCCAGTGCGTCCACTCGATCACGGCCTCGTGTTCGCCGACGAGCACTTTCTCGATCGTCCACTGCGAGCCCAGGTGCTCGACGCACCAGACCCAGTGGCGCGCGATGGCCTCGGCCCCGCGCCAGGGCACGCCGGGCAGGCCGGGCGGGAAGTAGTGCACCGCGTCGGGCGTGAAGCAGGACAGCAGCGCAGCATGGTCGGCGCGGTTGCAGGCGTCGAAGTAGCGGCGGATCAGCGCCTCGTGCGGGTGCATCGCGGGTTGTCTCCGGTCTCGTGGTCGTCGGTTCAGGCGAGCGGCGGGCGGCCGGCCGCCACCCACTGGCGGTGCGCCTCGCGCGCCTCCGGCCCCGGAGGGTACAGCCCCCACAGCGCCTCGCCGCGGCCGACCCGCAGCGCGAGATAGGCTTCGAGATCGTCCTGCGCCTCGCACAGCGTGGCCAGTTCCTCGGCCAGCTGCGCGGGCACCACGGTCACGTTGTCGGCATCGCCATGGATCACGTCGCCCGGGTAGACCGCCACGCCGGCGCAGGCGACCGGCACCTGCAGGTCGGCCACGTGGTGGAAGCTCAGCCGCGTGGTGGCGGTGATGCCGGCGCTCCAGGTGGGGAAGCTCATGCGCGCCAGCTCGCTGCCGTCGCGGAAGGCGCCGTCGGTGACCACGCCGCGCGCGCCGCGCTGCATCATGCGGGTGACCAGCATGTTGCCCATCGACGCAGCCGTGGCGTCGCGGCGGCTGTCGATCACCATCACCTCGCCGGGCTGCACCTGCTCCACGCCCACCCACTGCAGGTTGTCGGCGTTGGGCGTGGTGGTGAGCGTGGCGTAGGTGTCGATGTCCTCGCGCGCCGGGATCATGCGCATCGTGAACGCGCGGCCCGCAAAGCGCGGCACCGCGGCGCCCTGCAGCGGGCGCAGCCCCACCATCACCGGCTGGCGGAAGCCCTTCTTGAACAGCTGCGTCGTCAGCGAGCCGCTGCTGATGCGGGCCAGGCGGTCGAGCACGGCGTCGCTCACGTGCACGCGCTCGCGCAGCGGCGGCGGGGTGGCGGTGGCGAACGGATTCGGGCTCATCGGCGCTCCTGGAGGCGGCTGCCGATGCTAGGCAGCGCGGGAGCGCGCGCCAAGGCGCGCGTAGAGTGCGCGCTGCGCTGCCGTTCCACCGATTGGGAATGCAGCCCGCCCGCATGAATGACCGCAGCAAGTCCGCCGATGGCACCGGCGCCCTGGAAAAGGCGCTGGACGTGCTCGATGCCATCGGCGCCGCGCCCGCCGGCCTGAGCCAGGCCGAGCTGGCCGAGCGCCTGGCCCTGCCGCGCACCACGCTGTACCGCCTGCTGGGCACGCTCGCCACGCGCGGCCTGGTGCGGCGCGACCCGCTGCGGCGCGTCTACGGCCTGGGCATGCGCTGCTTCGAGTACGCCCGCGCGGCCTACGCGATGCCCGACCTCGTGGCCGCCGCCGGCGCCGAGCTGCGCGCGCTGCGTGACATGACCGGCGAGACGGTCTACCTCTCCACCCGCGACGGCCCCGACGTGGTCGCGCTGGAACGCTGCGACGGCGCGCACACGCAGCGCTCGCAGTCCGCGCCGGGCCAGCGCAAGCCGCTGCACTGCACGAGCCAGGGCAAGGCCATCCTCGCGGCCATGCCCGCGGCCGAGCGCGAGGCCACGGTGAAGGACCTGAGCCTGCGCGCCGTGACGCCGCGTTCCATCACCGACCGCCGCCGCCTGCTGGCCGAGCTGCGCCTGACGGCCACGCGCGGCTTCGCGATCGACGACGAGGAGATCGTGCCCAGCGTGCGCTGCTGCGGCGCGGCCGTGATCGACGCCGCCGGCCAGGTGCGTGGCGCCATCAGCGTGGCCGGCCCGGCGTTCCGCCTCACGCTGGAGCGGCTGCAGCTGCTGGGCCCGGAGGTGGCCGAGGCGGCACGGCGCATCGGCGCCCAGCTGGTGCCGGCCGAGGCCGCCGCGGAACCGGGCGAGATGGCCGCGCTGCCGGGCTCCTGGGCCTTCGAGGGCGGCTGGCCGTTCTGGTCGAAGGACGCGGGCGGCCTCTTCTGGGCCGATGCGCTCGCGCCCGCGCTGCACCTGGCCACCGCGGCGGGCGACCGGCTCGTCGCGCACCTGGACTCGCCGGTGCTCGCGCTGCTGCCGCACGCCGGTGGCGCCGCGGCGCTGTGTGCCGAAGGCTGGCTGCAGCTGGACGCCGAAGGCGCGCGCGCACCGCTGGCCGGCTGGCCGCGCCGCCCGCTGAGCGCCGCCTGCACCGCGCCCGACGGCACGCCCTGGGCCTGCAGCCCCGACGGCGAAGGCTGGCGCATCGCACCGCTGCTGCCGGTCTCGTCAGGCGCCACGGCGGGCTGGCGCCTGCCCGAACCCGCCACCGCGCTGGCCTGGGACGCCGCCGGCACGCAGCTGTTCATCGCCAGCGCCGCCAGCGGCACGCTGCAGGTGGCCCGCGCCGGCAGTGGCGCGCTGCGCCGGCTGGCCACCGTGCCCAAGGGATCGGGCCAGCTCGCGGGCCTTGCGGCCGATGGCGAAGGCGGCGTCTGGAGCGCGCTGCGCGGCGGCTGGAGCGTGGTGCACTTCGCCGCCGACGGCGGCATGGACCGCGTGCTGGCGATGCCCGTGCCCGCGCCCACGGCCGCCGCGCTGGGCGGCGATGACGGCCGCACGCTCTTCGTCACCAGCGCGCGGCAGGACGTGGCACGTGAAGCGCTGGACGCGGCGCCGCTGTCGGGGCGCTTGTTCGCGTGGGAAGGCGGCGCGGCTTGATCACCGGCCCATGCCATCGAAGCCTCGGCTCCAGGCTGCCGCCTTGGCAAGGTGTGAGGAGACTCTGGTGATCGATGTCCTGGTGATCGGCGGCGGCAACGCCGCCCTGTGCGCTGCGCTGACGGCACGCGAAGCAGGCGCCTCGGTGCTGCTGCTGGAGGCCGCGCCGAAGGCCCGGCGCGGCGGCAATTCGCAGCACACGCGCAACCTGCGCTGCATGCACGACGCGCCGCAGGACGTGCTCGTCGAGGCCTACCCCGAGGAGGAGTTCTGGCAGGACCTGCTGAAGGTCACCGGCGGCGCCACCGACGAGGCGCTCGCCCGCCTCGTGATCCGTGCCTCCGGCACCTGCCGGCCCTGGATGCGCCGCCACGGCGTGCACTTCCAGCCCTCGCTGTCGGGCGCGCTGCACACGGCGCGCACCAACGCCTTCTTCATGGGCGGCGGCCGGGCGCTGGTCAACGCCTACTACCGCAGCGCCGAGGCGCTGGGCGTGCGCATCCGCTACGAGACGCCGGTCGAGAGGATCGTGCTGCAGGGCGACCGCTTCGCCGCGGCCGTCACCGCCGGCGGCGAACGCATCGAGGCCAAGGCCTGCGTGCTGGCCAGCGGCGGCTTCGAGTCGAACCGCGAGTGGCTGCGCGAGGCCTGGGGCACGAACGAACGCGGCGAGAGCCCGGCGGACAACTTCCTGATCCGCGGCACGCGCTTCAACACCGGCACGCTGCTGCGCTTCATGATCGACGCCGGCGCCGACAGCATCGGCGACCCGACGCAGGCGCACATGGTCGCCATCGACGCGCGCGCGCCGCTGTACGACGGCGGCATCTGCACCCGCATCGACTGCGTCTCGCTGGGCATCGTGGTCAACCGCGAGGCGCAGCGCTTCTACGACGAGGGCGAGGACTTCTGGCCCAAGCGCTACGCGATCTGGGGCCGGCTGGTGGCGCAGCAGCCGGGGCAGACCGCCTGGTCGATCATCGACGCGAAGGCGATCGGCCGCTTCATGCCGCCGGTGTTCGAGGGCGTGGCCGACGACACGCTCGACGGCCTCGCGCGCCGGTTGGGCCTGGACGTGCCGGCCTTCGTGCATACCGTGCAGGCCTACAACGCCGCCTGCCGGCCCGGCCGCTTCGACCACACGCGCCTGGACGACTGCCGCACCGCCGGCCTCGTGCCCGAGAAGTCGCACTGGGCGCGCCCGCTCGATGCGCCGCCCTTCCGCGGCTACGCGCTGCGCCCCGGCGTGACCTTCACCTACCTCGGCCTGAAGACCGATGCGAGCGCCGCGGTGCGCTTCGGCGGGCAGGCGAGCCCGAACCTCTTCGTGGCCGGCGAGATGATGGCCGGCAACGTGCTCGGCAAGGGCTACACGGCCGGCGTGGGCATGAGCATCGGCACCGCGTTCGGCCGCATCGCCGGCACCGAGGCCGCGCGCGCGGCCGGCCGCCGCATCGAGGAGGCCGCCGATGCGCTCGTCTGAGCCCGCCCGCGTGATCCCCATCGTCGCGGCCGCCGCGCCGCAGGCCGAGGTGACGCGCGTGATGCAGATCTGCAATGCCTGCCGCTACTGCGAGGGCTTCTGCGCCGTGTTCCCGGCGATGACGCGCCGGCTTTCGTTCGATGGGCGCGATGCGCATTACCTGGCCAACCTGTGCCATAACTGCGGCGCCTGCCTGCACGCCTGCCAGTACGCGCCGCCGCACGAGTTCGCCGTCAACGTACCGCAGGCGATGGCGCGCGTGCGCCGCGACACCTATGCCGAGCACGCCTGGCCGGCGCCGCTGGCGGCGCTGTACAGGCGCAACGGCATGGCCGTGGCACTGGCGCTGACGCTCGCGCTCGCGCTGTTCCTCGCGCTGGGCGCGGCCTCGCGCGGCACGCTGTGGCAGGCGCTGCCGCGCGGCGACTTCTACGCCGTCTTCCCGCACGGGCTGATGGTGGCGCTGTTCGCGCCGCTGTTCGGCTTCGCCATCCTTGCGCTCGCCATCGGCACGGCCCGCTTCTGGCGCGGCCAGGCTGTGGGCGCGGTGCCGGCCGGCGCGGCCGCCGAGGCCTTGCACGACGCGCTCACGCTGCGTTATCTCGACGGCGGCCATGGCCAGGGCTGCAACGAGGACGACGACGCGTTCACGCTGCGCCGGCGCCGCTTCCACCACCTCACGGCCGGCGGCTTCATGCTGTGCTTCGCGGCCACCAGCGTGGCCACGCTGATGCACTACGCGCTCGGGCTGCCGGCGCCCTATCCGTGGACCAGCCCGCCCAAGCTGCTGGGCATCGCCGGCGGCGTGTCGCTGCTCGTGGGCGCCGCGGGGCTGCTGCACCTGAACCTGCGCCGCCACCCGCTGCAGCAGGACCTCGCGCAGCGGCCGATGGACCGCGCCTTCATCGCCCTGCTGCTGCTGGTGGCCGCCAGCGGCCTGCTGCTGATGCTGCTGCGAACCGGCGCCGCGATGCCGATGCTGCTGTGCCTGCACCTGGGCAGCGTGATGGCGCTCTTCGCGACGCTGCCCTACGGCAAGTTCGCGCACGCCGTCTACCGCGGCGCAGCGCTGCTGAAATGGGCCGTCGAGCGGCGCAGGCCGAACCCGCTGCAGCTCGCCGAAGACTGAACAGCCGGCGCTGCGGCGGCCCGCCGTGTAGGGAATCCTTGACACCTGCGGCCTGTGCATCAAGTCGATGGCCCGCAGGCCGAAGACGCGCGCACATCCGGAGAAATGCCATGCGCGCCAGCAACTTGTTCGCCACCTCCCGCCGGCCGGGGATCGGAGCGCTTCTGGCTGGGCTGTTCGCCCTGCTGCTGTGCATGACGGCGCAGGCCAAGAGCTACACCATCGGCTTCGCGCAGAGCGACACGGCCGAGAGCGACTGGCGCAAGGCCAACACCGAGTCGTTCAAGGAGGCGGCCAAGGAACTCGGCATCCAGCTGCTGTTCAAGGACGCCGGCGGCAAGACCGAGGTGCAGCGGCGCCACGTGGACGAGTTCATCGCCCAGCGCGTGGACGCCATCGTCCTGGCCGCCAACGAGGTGGGTGGCTGGGACGAGGTGCTGCTGAAGGCCAAGGCGGCCAAGATCCCGGTGATCCTGTCGGACCGCACGCTGGTGCTGAAGGCGGAGAACGCCAACAAGGGCCTGTTCGTCACCTCCATCGGTTCGGACTTCCGCTACGAGGGCCGCGCCGCCGCGGCCTGGCTGGCGCAGGAGACGGCCGGGCACTGCAACATCGTCGAGATCCAGGGCCCGCCGGATTCCTCGCCGTCCATCGAGCGCGGCAAGGGCTTCCGCGAGGTCATCGCCCTGTTCCCGTCGATGAAGATCATCGCCACCCAGACCGGCATGTGGCGCGAGGACCAGGCGCGCGAGGTGATGCGCGGCCACCTGAAGGCCGAGGGCCGCAACATCTGCGCGGTGTTCGCGCACAACGACAACATGGCCTTCGGCGCGGTCGATGCCATCGAGGCGGCCAAGGAGCTGGGCCTGAAGCCCGGCAAGGACATCCTCGTGATCGGCGTGGACGGCGTGCGCCGCGGTTTCGACTTCCTCGTGCAGAAGCGCATCAACGCACTGGTGGAGTGCAACCCGCTGCTCGGCCGCTTCGTGCTGAAGGTGGCGACCGACGTGCTCAACGGCCGCAACGTGCCGTCGCGCATGTTCCTGGAGGACAAGGTCTTCACGGTGCACAACGCCGCGGCGGCACTGCCCACGCGCAAGTACTGAGCCGCAGGCAAGACACCGTGGCCAGCACGACCGCGCTCGACCTCACGGGGCGGCGCATCCGCTGGGTCTCGGCTGCGCTGGCCACGGCCTTCGTGCTGTTCGGCCTGTTCTTCCACGTCTCGCAGCAGCGGCTGCTGGACTCGATCACCGCGTCCAAGCAGGCCGCGGTGGAGGTGGTCTCCGAGGCCAAGGCCAAGGAGGAGGTCGCTCGCATGGGCGCCCGCACGGCGGCGCTGTCGGCGACCATCGCGCGCCTCACGGCCGGGCAGCTGGAGAACTCGCAGTCCTTCAACCTGCTCAAGGAGGGCCTGGCCGCGACGCTGGAGCCCTTCATGGACTACAGCGAGATCGCAGCCATCGAGGTCAGCGACAAGTCCGACCGGCCCTACGCCTCGATGTGGCGCGGCTCGGGGCGGCCGGAGTTCCGCGTCGACTACAGCATGCCGCCGGCCTTCCGCGAGAAGTACCGGATGGTGGTGCGCACGCCGGCGATGACGGGCTCGGCCACGCAGGGCTACGTCACCGTGTTCGTCGACGACCAGGCCATCTCGGCCCAGGCCGCGGCCATGAAGGAAGGCCTGCGCAAGAGTGCCGACGCCGAGATCGAGATGCTGCGCAGCCACTTCCACGGCACGCTGCTGCCGCAGCTGGTGGTGCTGCTCGTGGGCATCGGCTTCGTGATCTTCTCCAGCCGCGTGATCGCGCGCTCCTACCGCGTGATCGACACGCACCGCCACGAGCTGGAGGTCTTCAACACGCAGCTGGAGCACAAGGTGCGCGAGCGCACCCAGGAACTCGAGGAGGCCGCGCTGCAGAACATGCAGATCAACCGCGAGCTGCGCGCCTCGCAGAGCGAGCTGCTGCTGACGGTGGACGCGCTGCGGCGCAAGGACGAGGACCTGCGCCACCTGGCCTTCCACGACGCGCTGACCGGCCTGCCCAACCGCGCATTGCTGCTGGACCGCATCGAGCAGAGCATCGAGGTGGCCGCGCGCCAGGGCGAGAAGCGCGGCCTGATGTTCATCGACCTGGACCGCTTCAAGTCGATCAACGACACCATCGGCCACGACGCCGGCGACGCGCTGCTCAAGGAGCTGGCGCAGCGCCTGAAGGCCACGCTGCGCAAGGCCGACACGGTGGCGCGCATCGGCGGCGACGAATTCGTCGTGCTGCTGGCCGACGCGGCCGCGGCCGAGAACTACGCGACCGTGGCGCAGAAGCTGATCGACATCGTCTGCCAGCCGATGGACTTCGGCGGCACGACGCTGCAGGTGGGCGCCTCGGTGGGCATCGCCTGCTTCCCGCAGGACGGCAACACCGCCTTCGAGCTGATGAAACGCGCCGACATGGCGATGTACGAGGTGAAGACCTCCGGCCGCGGCGGCTTCAGCTTCTTCCAGGAGGCGCTGACCAGCGCCTCGGTCAAGCGCCTGCAGATGGAAGCCGAGCTGCGCCAGGCCATCGCCAACGGCGAGCTGGAGCTGCACTACCAGCCCAAGGTGTCGCTGGACTCCAGCGAGATCTCCGGCGTCGAGGCGCTGGTGCGCTGGCGCCATCCGCAGCGCGGGCTTGTGAGCCCGATGGACTTCATCCCGGTGGCCGAGGCCACGGGCCTGATCGTGCCGCTGGGCGACTGGGTGATCGCCGAGGCCTGCCGCCAGTCGGCCGTGTGGAAGCGCACGCTGGGGCACAGCGTGAAGATCGCGGTGAACATCTCGGCGCGCCAGATGCAGCAGGGCAACCTGGTCGAGCGCGTGTCGGCGCTGGTGGCGCAGCACGGGCTGCAGCCCTCGGACCTGCAGGTGGAGCTGACCGAGAGCGTGATCATGGCCAGCCCCGTGGAGAGCACGCGTGTGCTGTCCGCGCTGCGGGCGATGGGCGTGGTGGTGGGCATCGACGACTTCGGCACCGGCTACTCGAGCCTGGCCTACCTGAGCCGGCTGCCGATCGACGTGCTGAAGATCGACCGCTCCTTCGTGGCCAACGCGGGCCAGGACGAGAACGACGCCGAGATCGTCAAGATGATCATCGCGCTGGCGCAGACGCTGCGGCTGGACCTCATCGCCGAGGGCGTGGAGACGCGCGCGCAGGCCGCCTTCCTGCAGGCCAACGGCTGCCACATGGTGCAGGGCTACCTGTACGCGCGTCCGCAGCGCGCGGCCGAGCTGGAGGGCATGCTGCGCCAGGGCTCGATCTGGCTGGCGCAGCCGGAGCCCGCCCTGGCCTGAGCGGGCGGCCGGGGCCGCGGGCCCGTCGGCGGCCCATCGCCCGGCTCAGCCTGCCGCGGCCAGCGCCGCCATGAACGACTCGGCCGCCGCCGGCAGCGTGCGGCCGCGCCGCCGCACCAGCGCCACCGGGCGCACGAAGTGCCGGTCGCCCACCGGGCGCGAGCCCAGCTCGGGCTCGCAGCGCAGCTCGCGCGCCCACTCCGGCAGGATGGTGTAGCCGAGCCCGGCGCGCACCAGCGCGACGGCGGTCATCATGTAGGTGGGCTCGCAGATCAGCTGCGGCTCGATACCCAGCGCCTCGAAGGCCGCATCGACCACGCTGCGCACGCTCGTGCCGCGCGCCGTCAGCACCAGCGGCAGATGCGCGAGGTCGCGGCCGGCCAGGCGCGGCTTGCCGGCGATGGGGTCGCCGAGCGGGAAGACGAGATGCAGGCGGTCGCGCGCGGTCATCACGGCTTCGAGTTCGGGCAGGTCCAGCTCGCCGCCGGTCAGGCCCAGGTCGACCTCCTCGCGCGCGACGAGCGCATTGACCTCGTGCGCCACCGCGTCTCGCACGACGAAGCGCATCGCCGGCGATTCCTGGCGGAAGCGGCGGATCAGATCCGGCAGCAGGCTTGCGGCGAACGAGGGCAGCACCGCCAGCCGCACCGTGCCGCCGCCGCTGCGCGCCAGGGCCTGCGCGTCGTGCAGCACGGCGTCGGCGTCGTGCACGGTCTTGGCCAGCCTCGGCAGCAGCTCGCGGCCAACGCGGGTGAGCGAGACGCCACGGCTCGTGCGGTCGAGCAGGCGGTGGCCCAGCGTCTGCTCGAGCTGGCGGATCTGCACCGTGAGCGCCGGCTGCGAGAGATGGAGCAGCGAGGCCGCGCGCGTGAAGCTGCCGTGCTCGGCCACGGCCAGCAGCGCCCGAACCTGCCGCAGGTTGAGATCCATCACGATCCATTATGGCCACGATCGGATCATTTCAATGGATCAATGCATCACCTGGGCCTAGCCTCGCGTCCCTGCACCCGACAGGAGACCTCGATGCCCACGACCCGCCGCGCGCTGCCGCCGACGAAGGCCGCCGCGTGATGCGCAGCCTGCGGATCGGCTCGGGCGCCGGCTTTGCCGGCGACCGCATCGAGCCGGCGGCCGACCTGGCGGAGCGCGGTGCGCTCGACGTGCTGGTGTTCGAGTGCCTGGCCGAGCGCACGATCGCGCTCGCGCAGCAGGCCCGCATCGCCGACCCGGAGGCCGGCTACGACCCGCTGCTGGAACAGCGCATGCGCGCGGTGCTGCCGGCCGCGAAGCGCAACGGCGTGCGCATCGTCACCAACATGGGCGCGGCGCATCCGCTGGCGGCCGCGCGCCGGGTGGCGGCGGTGGCGCGCGAACTCGGCCTGGGCGGGCTGCGCGTGGCCGCGGTCACCGGCGACGACGTGCTCGACGCGGTGCGCACCGGCGGCTTCCGCCTGCAGGAGAGCGGCCTGCCCTTCGACAGCATCGCCACGCAGGTGGTCTCGGCGAACGCCTACCTGGGCGCCGGCCCGCTGGTGGAAGCGCTGGCCACCGGCGCCGAGGTCGTCGTCACCGGTCGCGTCGCCGATCCGGCGCTGTTCCTCGCGCCGCTGGTGCACGCCTTCGGCTGGCGCCTGGACGACTGGCAGCGCCTGGGCCAGGGCACCGTGGTGGGCCATCTGCTGGAATGCGCCGGGCAGATCACCGGCGGCTACTTCGCCGACCCCGGCTTCAAGGATGTGCCCGGCCTGGCGCAGCTGGGCTTCCCGATCGGCGAGGTTGCCGAGGACGGCAGCGTCGTCATCACCAAGCTGCCGGGCACCGGCGGCCTGGTGACGCCCGCCACCTGCAAGGAGCAGCTGCTGTACGAGATCCACGACCCGGCGTGCTATCTGCAGCCCGACGTGGTGGCCGACTTCACCGGCGTCACGGTCGAGGCCGTCGGCGAGGACCGCGTGCTCGTGCGCGGCGGTCGCGGCACGGCGCGGCCCGACACGCTGAAGACCAGCGTCGGCTACCGCGACGGCTGGGTCGGCGAGGGGCAGATCTCGTACGCGGGCGCCGGTGCAGCGGCACGCGCGAGGCTGGCCCTGGAGATCCTGCGCGAGCGCTTGCGGATCACCGGCGTGCAGGCCAGCGAGTGGCGCGAGGACCTGATCGGCATCGACGCGCTGCATGGCGCACATGCCTCGCGCCAGGCCGCCGAGCCCTACGAGGTGCGCGTGCGCGTCGCCGGCCGTTGCGCATCGGCGGCCCAGGCGCGCCGCATCGGCGACGAGGTGGAGAGCCTCTACACGAACGGCCCGGCCGGTGGCGGCGGCGTGACGAAATCGGTGCGCGAGGTGCTGGCGGTGCAGTCGGTGCTGCTGCCGCGCACGCTGGTGCACACCGCTGTGCAGGTGGTGGAGGCGTGATGGCAATCAAACTTCGCGAACTGGCCCACGCCCGCACCGGCGACAAGGGCAACACCTCCAACATCTCGCTCATCGCCTTCGACCCGCGGCACTTCGAGCACCTGCGCCGGCACGTGGGCTGCGAGCAGGTGAAGGCGCTCTTCGGCCTGGTCGTGCAGGGCGAGGTGGTCCGCTACGAGCTGCCGCTGATCGGCGCACTGAACTTCGTGATGCACGGCGCGCTCGGCGGCGGCGTCACCCGGTCGCTGGCGCTGGATGCCCACGGCAAGTCGCTGGGCTCGGCGCTGCTGGACCTCGAGATCCCGGAACCCGAACCCCGTTCAGAACGCAAGGAGACATGAGCATGAGCCGCAGACATCTGCAGACCTGGCTGGCCTCGACGCTGGTCACGACGCTGGCCTTCGCCGCAGGCCCCGCGTTGGCGCAGGCCTATCCCGCCAAGCCGATCACCTTCGTCGTGCCCTTCGCGGCCGGCAGCGCGACCGACCAGCTGGCGCGCGCGCTCGGCCAGTCCGTCGGCGAGCAGACGAAGCAGGCCGTGGTCGTCGACAACAAGGCCGGCGCCAGCGGCATGATGGCCGCGCAGGCCGTGGCCCGCGCGCCGGCGGACGGCTACACGGTGCTCATCACCACCAACACCACGCATGCCGCCAACGAGCACCTGTACAAGAAGCTGCCCTACGACCCGGTGAAGGACTTCGTGCCCGTCACAGGCCTCGGCAAGGGCGGCCAGGTGCTGGTGGTGCGCGCCGACTCGCCCCACAGGAGCGTGGCCGATCTCGTGGCCTTCGCGAAGAAGAACCCGGGCAGGCTCAGCTTCGGCAGCGGCAGCTCCTCCAGCCGCGTGGCCGGCGAGATGTTCAAGCAGCTGAGCGGCACCGACATCCTGCACGTGCCCTACAAGAGCAACCCCAACGCGGTGACCGACCTGCTGGGCGGGCAGATCGACCTGATGATCACCGACACCGCCACCGGCGTGCCGCAGGTGAAGGCGGGCAAGCTGCGCGCCTTGGGCTATTCGACGCAGAAGCGCAGCGCGCTGCTGCCCGAGATTCCCACCATCGACGAGGCCGGCGTGAAGGGCTACGACATGGGCTACTGGTTCGCCGCCTACGTGCCGGCCGGCACGCCGCAGCCCGTGCTGGCGCGCCTGCACGAGCTGCTGGTGGCCGCCGTGAAGAGCCCGGCCGCGAAGAGCTTCTTCGACACCGCCGGCGCCGACGCCTGGACCACCAGCGCCGAGGAACTCGCGAAGTTCCAGGCCGCCGAGGCGCAGAAGTGGGGCCGCGTGATCAAGGCCGCCGGCATCGAGGCCGAGTGACGCGTGCCGGCTATGCTGAGGCCCGGGGCATGGCCGTCGCCGTGCCGCAGCGAGGCTGGGCATGGTCATGCGGGTGGTGCGGCTGGGCAGCGACCGGCACGCGGATGAAGGGCTGCGCATCGGCACCGTGCGGCGCCCGCCGCGCGGCGTGCCCAAGGCCGAGTTCGCATCGCGCAACTGGTACGACGTCTGGTACCCGACGCTGGCGCCGAGCGCCGAGACGATGAAGCTCGGCCAGGCCGCGCAGACGGCGGCCGAATGGACCGCCTTCACGAAGGCCTACCGGTCCGAGATGGCCGCGCCCGACGCGGCGCACGCCATCGCGCTGCTCGCGGCGCTGTCGCGGACGACGAACTTCTCGGTCGGCTGCTATTGCGAGCACGAGGGGCACTGCCACCGTTCGCTGCTGCGCCAGCTGCTCGACGCCGCAGGCGCCTCGATCGAGCCCTCGGCCTGAGTGACTGAGGCCGCGGCCCTCAGGCGCCGCCCGCGAGTGCCCAGTCGGCGGCGAGGCGTTCGAACGAAGCATGCACGGCGCCGCGGCTGACGCAGCGCAGGTCCAGGCCGGCAAAGGCGACGCGCGACAGGGCGTGCCGGATGGCATCGTCGATCCACGCGTCGGCATTGCCGAAGGCACCACCGCCCAGGCGGGTCAGCAGCACGATGTTCGAGCCGCCCGAGGCCCGCTGCAGGGCCGCGGCCAGCAGCGTGGCCTCGTAGGCCGCTTCCAGCACGAGCCGCGCGAACGGCTCCCAGGCCGGCGGCGCGATGCGCGTGTAGCTCACGGGCAGCGCGGAGCAGAAGACCTGCGACACGCCTTGCCCTTGCGCCGGCGGCAGGTCGGTGACCTCCGCATCACGCTGCCAGGCGACCGCGAGCGAACCCCGCAGGCGATCGACCCTCTCCTCCGAGGCAGCGCCGAGCAGCCGGCCGATGTCGCGCAGGCCCTCGGGGTTCGCCAGCGCGTAGCCGTTGCGCATGGTCCACAGCGCGTGCACCGGGCGGCCGAGCCATTCCGACAGCAGCGCCCCGGTGCCGGCCAGCGTGTCCAGCTGGCGCTGCGCCGTCTGCCCGGGCTGGCCGTCGACCGGCATGAAGTAGTTGCGCCAGATCGTCGCGGCGCCCGCCGCCATGGCGCACGCAGGGCCCTGCGTCGCATCGTGCGCATAACGCGTGACGCCATGCTCGGGCGTGACGTTCGGCGACACCATCTCCAGCGCGTTGAACTGCGAGGCGACCTGGAAGGTCGCGCCGGCCAGGCCTGGATCGGCATGCAGCGCGCGGGCATCGCCGACGATGCAGCGCAGCGTCGTGCGCGCACCGCCACGGCAGGCCTCGTGCGCGCGCTCGCGCAGCGCCTGAAGCGTCGGCGTCTCGAAGTGGCCGATGCCGCGGCGCGCACCGTTCACCAGCGAGACCAGCTGCCCGGACTCGACGGCCAGGCGCGCGCGCGTCGACGCATAGTCCGCCTCGGCGAAACCGGTGATGTCCTCGAACCAGCGGGTGCTCATCGCGGGACCTTGGCGCGCAGGAAGCCCGGCCGCGGCCGCCTCAATGGCCCGCGAAGTCGACCAGCGTGAACAGGTCCAGCCCCGCTTCGCGCAGCCGGCGCGAGCCGCCGAGCTCGGGCAGGTCGACGATGGAGGCGCCCTCCACCACCTCGGCACCCAGGCGCTCGAGCAGCTTCTTGCCGGCCATCATCGTGCCGCCGGTGGCGATGAGGTCGTCCACCAGCACGACGCGGTCGCCGGCGCGCACCGCATCGATGTGCAGCTCCACGGTGGCGCTGCCGTATTCGAGTTCGTAGGTCTCCTCGACCGTGGTGAAGGGCAGCTTGCCCTTCTTGCGGATCGGCACGAAGCCCACGCCCAGCTCGTAGGCCAGCACGCTGCCGATGATGAAGCCGCGCGCGTCGAGGCCGGCGATGGCATCGGGGCGCGGGCTGAAGTAGCGGTGCACGAACTGGTCGATCAGCACTCGGAACACGCGCGGGTTGGCCAGCAGCGGCGTGATGTCGCGGAACATCACGCCCTTCTCGGGCCAGTCGGGCACGGTGCGGATGTGCGCCCGGATGTAGGCACCGGGGTCCAGGATCAGCTGCTGCGGCTGCGGCAGCGAAGAGGAAGCGGGGCGATTCTCGGCCATGCGCCGATCATGCCGCGCCGCGGTGCGCCGTGCGACGCCCACTGTCGCATCGGCGCTACCCGTGGCAAAGCTCAGGGCTCGCCGTCGATGTGCAGGTCCACCCCGCCGGAGCCTGCCGGCGCCTGGCCCGATTCGCTCATGAAGAGCCCTTCGCTCATGAACAGGCCCTCGCCCATGAAGAGGCCCTCGCTCATGAACAGGCCTTCGCTCATGAAGAGGCCTTCGCTCATGAACAGCCCCTCGCTCATGAACAGGCCCTCGCTCATGAACAGGCCGCTGCCGCTGGCCAGCCAGCTCGACAGCGTGGCCGTGCGCATGAAGGCGCCCGTGTGCCAGTACGGGGAACTGGGGCCGACCAGCGGCGTGGCCCACAGCACGCCCGGGCCCAGCAGCGGCTGGTTGGCGGGTGCGGCGGCCTCGGTGATGGAGCGCACGTAGGTGTTGCGCGGCGTCAGCAGCGTCAGCAGCGTGGGCGCCCAGTAGCGCACCGCGAGCTTGCGCGTCACCGGGCCGGCCCACACGAGCTTGGGGTCGTAGATCGGCTGGAAGCTGGTGAACAGCGCGTCGCCGCTGACGAGCTGGCGCCCGCCGGCATAGGCGATGCGGCTCCAGCCGAAGCTCTCGCCGGCCACGGTGCTGAAGGCCGCGGGCAGCGGCATGCCGGGGCGCGCCAGCAGGTTGTCGCCCGCGCGCAGCGAACCGGCTTCGACGGCGCTGGCGATGTCGGTGCGCAGCGCCTGCGCCAGGCGCACCGCGCCGTCCACGTTCAGCAGCCCCGCGCCCTGCTGCAGCAGGTTGGCGCCGGCCATGGGCTGCGCGGTGTACTGCAGGATCGCCTTGATCAGCGGCGGTGTCAGCCCGGGGTTGGCCTGCAGCATCAGCGCCACGGCGCCGGCCACCGCGGGCGCTGCCACCGAGGTGCCGCTCAGGTTGATCAGCTGCTTGCGCCGCGGCTGCTGCGAGGCATCGCCGTACTCCGCGCTCAGGCTCGGGTAGGTGCGCGCCAGGTAGTTCCAGTAGCGGCCGTCGCCGGCGCGGTCGGAGGCCAGCGCGCCGACGATGCGGTTGCCCGGCGCCACGAGGTCGGGCTTGAGCAGGTTGTCGATGCGGCGGATGCCCGAGGCGCTGTAGAACGAGCCGCGCGTGGGCCCGCGCGAGCTGAAGTGGTTCACGCTGTCGTCGCTGCGCGTGCCGGTGCGCCGCGTGTTGGCCGAGCCCACCGTGATCACCGAAGGCTCGTGGCCGGGCGAGCTGATGGTGCCGTAGCGTTCGTTGCCGTTGTCGTCGGTGCCGAAGTTGCCTGCGGCCACCACCACCGTGATGCCCGCGGCCGTGGCGCTGCGCACGGCGCGCGCCAGCGGGTCGGTCTGCCAGCTCTCGGTGGAGTCCGCCGCCAGGCTCAGGTTCATCACGCGGATGTTGTATTCCTTGGCGTGGTAGATGACCCAGTCGATGCCGGCCAGCACGTCGCTGAGCTGGCCGAAGCCGTTGCTGTCCAGCACCTTCACGTCATACAGGTGGGCGCCGGGGGCGATGCCGGAGGAGTCGGTGCTCTGGTAGGCGCCGCGGCCGGCGGCCACGCTGGCCACGTGCGTGCCGTGGCCGAAGAGGTCGCTGCGGTCGGCGCGGTCGGCATCGATGTTGAGTTCGAAGGCCGCCATCGTCAGGCTGCCCGGGTACAGCGCCGACGAGCGATCGACGCCGGCGCTCCAGTCCCAGGCGCCCACCGCGCTGGCATCGCCCACCCGCTGGAAGTCCACCGCCTGGCGCACGCGCGAGGTGTAGCCGTCGGCGGCGAGCAGGTTCTGGTGGCTCCAGCCGATGCCCGAGTCGAGCACGGCGATGCCCACGCCCGAGCCGTCCAGGCCCGAGTAGCCGCTGCCGGTGGCGGCGTAGCGGCGCAGGTTGAGCGTGCCGGTGACGAGTTCCAGCGCGCTGCCGGTACGCGCGGCCAGCCGGTTGGGCGAGATGCCCTGGACGTCGGCGCGCGCGGCGATGGCGTAGACCTGGTCGGCCGGCAGCATGGCCGACAGCGCCGCCACCGAGACGTAGCGGAAGTAGACCGCGCCGCCGCGGTTCAGCACCTCGGAGCGCAACGAGGCGAGTTCCGGGTCCTCGCTGCTGCTGATGATCAGCACCTTCACCAGGCGCCGGCCCAGCACGTCCTTGGCCCAGCTCAGGCGCGGCGTGCTGGGCGCCGCGATGAGTTCGCGCAGCTCGCGCGAGACCTTCGGCGGCGCGGTCTGCGCGTGCAGCGGCGCGAGCGGCACCAGCACGAGCGCCAGCAGCGCGAACAGCAGCAGGCGCTGCAGCACGGCGGCCCGGGACATCGCCGTTGGCCGGGGATGGGAGTTCATGTTGCGGCTCATCGTCGTACTGCGGGATGGTGGATTCTGGAAAGGACTCGCGGCGGTGTCAGCCTAGCCGACCGGGTGGGTCCAGCGGCTGCACCTGCAGCATCAGGCAGGGCTTGCCGGCATGGCCTGCACCATGGGCGGCAGGCCCGCTGAAGAAGCAGCACAGCGCGCGCACGCGGTGCACGGCGCCATCGGCCGCAAGCAGGCGGACCTCCTGCTCGAAGTCCTCGAAGTCGATCTCGCGCGCGCGGTTCAGCCGGGCAGCGAAGGCTGCGCTCTCGTCGGCCTGCACCAGGCTCGCGAAAGCGGCGCCCACCACCGCCGCCGGCGGCCGGCCGAGCAGGCGGCCCAGCGCCTCGTTGGCCTCGATGACGCGGCCCTGCAGGTCCAGCAGCACCATGCCGATGGCGGCCTGCGTGAAGGCGCCCAGGAAGCGGCGCTCGCTGAGCTGCAGGTCGTGCGCATGCCGCGCCGCGGCCTCGGCCTCGCGCTGCTGCATCGAGGCCTCGCGCTCGGCGATCTCGGCCAGCGCGGCGCGCATCGCCTGCTGCGCCTCCTGGTGCCGGTAGTAGAAATGCAGCACCAGCAGCAGCATCGCCACCAGCGGCACGGTGACCGCGAAGACGCCCACGCCGGCCTGCCGATAGACGAGGTACAGCAGCGTGGCAAACAGCGCACTGCCCGCGAAGGCCAGGCCGACCCAGCGGAAAGGCCCCAGCAGGTCGCCCGGCTGCAGCAGGTGCTCGCCCCGCTTCAGGCGCGCCACGCCGCCCATCAGCGTGGCGCTGAAGAAGAAGTAGACGAGGCCCAGCGCGAGTGACAGGCCCAGCAGCGGCACGGGCTGCAGCTCGGCGCCGCCGGCGAGCGCCGAGTGGCCGGCGGCGCCGGCCAGCGCCGCACGGGCGGTCTCGAAGAGCTGCGCTGCCGTGAACATCGCCAGCGTGGCCATCGCCGGGCTGCCCAGGCGGCTGGTCCAGCGCTTGGACGAGCGGAACGAGCCCAGCGCCGCCTCTGCCGCCGCCAGCACCGTGGCCGCCGCCGGCCCGAGCAGCAGCAGCACGAGGAAGATCGTCAGCTCGCCCACGCCGAAGGACACGCGCGTGCCGGGAATGCGCACCGGGAACAGGCCACCGGCCACCGCGAAGGCCGCGGCCACGGCGATCTGCAGCAGGTGCGAGGCCGGCGCGAACAGCAGCTGCCACAGGCAGGCCAGCAGCACGCAGCCGCCCACGATCACCGCCGACCACCAGTACGTGGTGGCTGCCGCGTTGTAGTCGGGCATCAGCGCCGCGTGCAGGCGGCGGTACCAGGGGCGCGGGCGGTCAGCGGGGTCGCTGGGCGTCATGGACGAGGGCCACTCGGAGGTCGAGGTGCGGCGGCGCGCAGGCCTGTTGCAGGTCATCGATCGTCGCACAGCATGGCCGGCGCGCAAGCCGGGGCGCCCACCGCTTTCCGGGGGGCCCGGCCCAGCCTCGCTGGCCATAATGACCCGAGCCCGCCGTGCACAAGTCCTCGTCCCTTCGCAACACCACCGTGCACGACGGCGCCCGCCAGGCGCGCCGCGCCCGGGCGCTGGGCCTGTCGATGGCGCTGCTGAGCGCAGGCGCGCTCGCGCTGTCGGTCCCGGGGCCGTGGAACCCGCTGCCGCCCGCCGCGGTGCTGCCTCGCTGGCTGACGGTCATGCTGATGCTGCTGGCCGCGTGCGGCCCGCTGGGGCTGGCCCTGCTGTCGGTGCAGTTCGTGCGCCGCCAGGCCGAGCGTGATGCCGCCGCCGCGCAACAGCTCCAGGAGCGGCGGCGCCGGCTGATGGCGCTGCTCGACGCCTTGCCGCTGGCCGTGGCGCTGGTTGACCCGCAGGAAGACCGGGCGCTGCCCAACCAGGCGCTGCTCGAGCTGCTGCTGCTCGACGCCGGCGGCGCATCCCGGCCGAGCCTGGACTGGCTGCAATGGCTCGCCCCCGAGGACGCCGCCGCCTGGGCTGCCGCACGCGACGCGGTGCTGGCCGGCGGCAGCGCGCGCTGGCTGCGCTGCAGCCTGCGCATCGGCGGCACGCCGAGGCCGGCGCTGATGCAGCTCCTGCCCTGGCCGGGCGAAGACGGGCCGGCCCTGGCTGTGCAGCTCGCGCTGGCCGACGGCGACAGCGGGCGCGCGCAGGAAGCCCAGCTGCAGCTGCGCGAGCTGCTGGTGATGACCGAGGGCGAGAAGTGGCAGTTCGGCCAGGCCGTGCACGACGAGCTGGGCCAGCGCCTGTCGGGCATCGCCTACTTCGCCAAGGCGCTGCAGCGCCGGCTGCAGCAGGCCGCTCGCGTCGAAGCCGACGACGCAGGCTGGCTCACGAACCTGGCCAACGAATCGATGTCGGCGGCGCGTGACCTCGCGCGCGGCCTGCTGCCGGTGGGCACCGACGACCCGCGCGAACTCTCCACCGCGCTGGCCGAGCTGTGCGAACGCTCGGGCAAGACCTTCGGCATCGACATCGCGCTCAGCGTGGATCCGGCCTTCGACGCCGGCGGCGCGGCGCGTGCCAGCCACCTCTACCGGGCGATCCAGGAACTCGTGACGAATGCGGTGAAGCATGGCGCGGCGCGCCAGGTGCAGGTGCGGCTGGAGATGCTGGAACAGGGCCAGCGCGTCACCGTGCGCAACGACGGTCGCAGCCTGGCCGCGGCGCCGTTTCGCGCCGGCATGGGCCTGCGCGGCGTGCGCAGCCGCGCGGCCTACCTGGATGCGCAGTTCAGCCTGCTCGACGAAGGCCCGGGCGCGGTGCTGGCCACGATCGAGCTGCCGCGCGCCGGCGGCCCGTCCGCGCAGAATGGGGGCTCGCCATGAAGCCCCTGCCCCCGACCCCCGTGGACCTGCTGATCCTGGACGATCACGCCATCGTTCGCCAGGGCGTGATGGCGCTGCTGCAGCAGCAGGAATGGATCGTGCGCTGCCGCGGCGCGGCCAACCTCGACGAAGCGCTGGCGCTGATGGACGCGGTGCCGGCCAACGCCGCGCTGGTGGATCTCTCGCTGAAGCGCCAGAGCGGCTTCGGCGCCATCGAGCAGCTGCTGCAGCGCTGGCCGCGGCTGCCCATCGTCGTGCTGAGCATGCATGCCGACGCCATCCACTGCCACCGCGCGCTGCAGCGCGGCGCGATGGGCTTCGTCGCCAAGGACGACGCCAGCGACGAGCTGGCCGAGGCCCTGCAGAAGGCCGTGGCCGGCGAGCGCTACCTCAGCAGCTCGGTGCGCTCGCTGCGCATCGGCGGCCCGGGCCAGGCCGGCCACGTGCCGGCGATGACCTTCGACGGCGAGCTGCCCCAGCTCACGCCGCGCGAACGCGAGGTGCTGGTGCTGGTGGGCCGCGGCCGCTCGGCCGCCGAGGCCGCTGCCGAGCTGGGCCGCAGCGTGAAGACTGTGGAGGCGCACCGCACCAACCTGCGCGAGAAGCTGGGGCTGAAGAACAACCGGCAGCTGCTGCAGTTCTCGGCGCGCTGGATCCAGTTCGACGAGCCCGACTGAGCCTCTCGCGGGCGTCTAGGTCGAAACCTGAGTCGCCGCGCGCGACAGCCCGCCGCGGGCCTGCCGCGGCCGCCTGCCTAACTCCCTGAATCCACGGCCCTTTCGCAGCCCGGTACGGCGCTTGCGCAGCGCGCGGGTGCATGCGGTGCCCGAGCGAACAAGGGAAGTGATGGTGGAAGCGACGCTGAGTTCATCGGCGGCCTCGGGCCTGGGCATCACCAGCCCGCTGGGCCCCGCATGGGCCTGGGCGCTGTGCACCGCCACGGCGCTGCTGTTCGCGCTGCTCACGCTGTACACGCTGCGCCACTACCTGTTCTCGCTGAACCGCCTGTTCGGCACCCAGCGCCATCCCTATGCGGCCATCGTCGACGCCGACTGGCCGCGCGTGACGGTGCTGGTGGCCGCGCACAACGAGGAAGCCGTCATCGCCGACTGCCTCGAGAACCTGATGGCGGTGGACTACCCGCGTGATCGCATGGTGGTGATGCCGGTGAACGACCGCTCGAGCGACCGCACGCGCGAGATCATCGACGGCGTCATCGCGAAGTACCCCGACCGCATCCGCCCCTTCCACCGCGAAGGCGGCAAGCCCGGCAAGGCCGCCGCGCTGAAGGAAGCCACGGCGCTGGTGGACACCGGGTTCATCATCGTCTTCGACGCCGACTACCTGCCCTCGCGCGGCCTCATCCGGCGACTGATGGCGCCCTTCTTCGACCCCGAGGTGGGCGCCGTGATGGGCCGCGTGGTGCCGCAGAACGTGGGCGCGAACCTGCTCACGCGGCTGCTGGACCTGGAGCGCTCCGGCGGCTACCAGGTCGACCAGCAGGCGCGCATGAACCTGGGCCTGATGCCGCAGTACGGCGGCACCGTGGGCGGCATCCGCATCCAGGCGCTGCAGGCCGCCGGCGGCTGGCACGACGACGTGCTGGCCGAGGACACCGACCTCACCTACCGCCTGCGCCTGCACGGCTGGCTCACGGTCTACAGCAACCGCAGCGAGTGCTACGAGGAGGTGCCGCAGAACTGGGGCGTGCGCATGCGGCAGATCAAGCGCTGGTCCAAGGGCCACAACCAGGCGCTGGTGCGCCACAGCCTGCCGCTGCTGCGCCAGCGCAGCATCGGCCTGGCCGAGCGCATCGACGGCCTGCTGCTGCTGGGCGTGTACCTGATGTCGCCGCTGCTGATCCTCGGCTGGGCCCTGAGCGCGCTGATGTACTACACGGTGCAGGTGGACGTGGCGGCGCCCGCGCTGCTGCTGCTGGCGCTGATGAGCCACAGCGCGATGGGCAACTTCGCGGCCTTCTTCGAGATCGCCGCGGCCGTGCATCTCGATCGTTCGCAGCGCCGGCTGCGCCTGCTGGCGTTCAACTGGCTGGGCTTCGTCGTCAGCGCCACGGCCATCGCGCGCTCGGTCATCGACCAGGCCCTGCTCGACCGCCTGCCCGGCAAGGGCTTCCACTGGGACAAGACGGTGCGCTACCGCAGCAGCCGCCCCGGCACGGGCAGCGGCACCGCATTGGCCGCGCCGCCGGCGGCCACGCCACGATGATGGCCTGGCTGCTGCTCTTCGGCCTCACGGCCCTCGTGGTGCTGCTGCCGATGGTGCCGGCGCTGATCGAGTGGCGCTGGCCGAGCGACGTGACGCCGCTGCACATCGGCGAGGACGACGCGCTGGACCCGCCCTTCCTGGCGCGCTCCTTCGCCTCGCGCCTGGCCACGGCGCTGGCGCTGCAGCAGACGCACCTGGGCCGCTCGCGCATCACCAGCCTTGCAGCCGGCAAGGCCTGGCCCTTCGATGCGCGCGAAACCTCCACCGGCGCGAGCGACCGCGTGTGGGACCTGCACGGCGACGCCGAACTGCCGCCCGGCATGGCCTTCCTGGCCGAAGTGGCCGCGCGCGGTGCACTGCGCGGCAGCACCGGCGGCGTGTACCGGGCCCTGTGGGCGCGCGGCCCGCTGCAGCTCACGGCGGGCAGCACGCTGCTGCGCTGGGCCCATGGCGCGCGGGTGGACGTCGGGCCCGGCTGCGAGCTGGCGGGCCGCGTGAGCGCCGACGAAGCGATCGGCATCGGCCCCGGCACGCGCTTCGTGCTGCTGCACGCGCCCTTGCTGCGCTTCGGGCCGCTGCGAGCGCCGGTGGCGCCCGAGGGCGCGAGCGGCGGCGCGCGCGCCGGCCTGCCCGCTGCCGTGGCCTGGCACGGCGAATCCAGGCGCGGGCGCTGCGAGGCCCCGCTGGGCATCGAAGCGGGCAGCCGCTGGGCCGGCGACCTCGTCTGCGCGGCCGAGCTGCGCCTGGGCGCCGGCTGCGAGGTGCAAGGCAGCCTGAAGGCCCACGGTGCGCTGGAGCTGGGCGCCGGCTGCGTCGTCCTGGGCAGCCTCGTGGCGCGCGGCCCCTTGCGCCTGGGCGCAGGCTGCCGCGTGCGCGGCGCCCTGGTGTCTGAAGCCGCTGTCGTGATCGGCGAAGGCTGCGCCATCGGCGCGCCGGGCGCGCCGTGCACGGTTTCGGCGCCGCGCGTGGAGATCGCCGCAGGCGTGCTCGTGCACGGCACGGTCTGGGCCGCCGAAGCCGGCCTGTGCCTCGCGGCGGAAGCCACCACGCCCACGCCGGCCGAGCCGGGCGAGGCCGTGTCGCGCGCACGCGCCGCGACGCCTGCACAGGAGGCCACCGCGTGAGCCCCCCGAACCTGCGATTGCCTTTGAAGGACCACCCTTGACGACGCCCACCGCTGCCACCGGCCCTGGCCATGCTCCCGTGCTGATCTCCGTCGGCACGCGGCCCGAGATCATCAAGATGGCGCCGCTGCACACCGAACTCACGCGCCGCGGTGTGCCCGTGCAATGGGCCCACACGCGGCAGCACCGCGAGATGGCCGAGACGCTGTACGGCTTCTTCGGCATCGAGCCGGAACACGAGATCGAACTCGAGCGGCGCAACGGCGACCTCGCGCACCTCAACGCGCTGCTGCTCGAAGGCCTGGGCGAGCTCTACGCGCGCGTGCGGCCGAGCGCGGTGCTCGTGCACGGCGACACCAGCAGCACGCTGGCATCGGCGCAGGCGGCCTTCTACCTCGACATCCCGGTCGGCCACGTCGAGGCCGGCCTGCGCACCTTCAACGCGCGAGAACCTTTCCCCGAGGAGAAGAACCGCGAACTCACCGCGCGGCTGGCGCGCTGGCATTTCGCGCCCACCGCCGGCGCGGTGGCGAACCTGCGCCGCGAAGGCATTCAGCCGGCGGCGGTGCACGAGGTGGGCAACACCGCGGTCGATGCCGCGCAGGCCAGCTGCGCGCGCCTGGAGGCGCTGATGGCCCAGGGGCACGCGGTGCTGCCGGCACCCATCGAGGCGCTGCGCCGGCAGCTGGCCGGCGCGCGCTGGCGGCTCGTCACCGTCACCGCGCACCGGCGCGAGAACTGGGGCACCGGCATCCGCGACACCGCACGCGCCGTGGGCCGGCTGCTGGATGCGCATGCCGATCTCGCGGTGGTCTGGCCGGTGCACGGCAACCCGGCCGTCAGCGACATCGTGCACGCGGAACTGGGTGCGCGCGCCGCGCGGCTGCAGGGCCGCCTCACGCTGTGCCCGCCGTTGGACTACCCGGCGATGCTGTGGTGCCTGCTGCGCAGCGACCTGGCGCTCACCGATTCGGGCGGCATCCAGGAGGAAGGCGCGGCGCTGTCGACGCCGGTGCTGGTGCTGCGCAACACCACCGAGCGGCCCGAGCTCATCGAGGCCGGCGCCGGGCTGCTGGTGGGCACCGACGAGGACCAGGTCGTGGCCGTCGTCACCCGCCTGCTGGCCGACGCTTCGGCGCTGGCGCGCATGCGGCAGGCCGTCAACCCCTTCGGCGACGGCCGCACGGCAGGGCGCATCGCCGACGTGCTGCAGCGCGACCTGGGCTTCTGAATGCATCACGCCAAACAAGCTGTCGCGCGCCTCGTCTCGTCGGCGCTGGTGCTGGGCGCGGCCACGGCCACGGCCACGCGCGCCCAGGCGCCGGCCGAGCCTCCCAAGCTAACCCTCGATATTCAGGCCTCGCGCAGCCGTCTCACGGCCGGCCAGCCGGACGGGCATTCGACGAACCTGCGCGGCACCTGGCTGCCGAGCGGCGGCGCGGTCACCACGGTCGAACTGCTGGACGAGACGAAGTTCGGCGCCCATGGCGGCATTGCGGCCGCGAGCCACACGCGGGACTTCGGCCCCGAGTGGTACGGCACCGCCACGCTGGCGCTGGGCCACGGCGGCCCGAACTGGGCGCGCCGGCGCATCGACCTGGACCTGGCGACGAAGTGGGGCGAGCGGCGCGAGATCGTCACCCATCTGGCCGTCAACGGCGCGCGCTACGACGACGAGCGCAGCGACCACGGCCTGCGTGCCTCGGTGGTGGCCTACCTGCAGGTGCCGGTGGTGGTGGAGATCGGCGTCATCCTGAACCGCAGCAGCCCGGGCGCCGTGCACTCGCAGATGCCCTACGCCAGCATCAGCTGGGGCCGCGAGGGCTGGCAATACCTCGGCCTGCGCGCCAGCAGCGGCAACGAGGCCTACCAGGCGCTGGGCGCGGGCCGCCAGCTGGTGGACTTCCACAGTCGCAGCGTCGGCCTGAACTGGCGGCGCTGGCTAGGGCCGCGCTGGGGCATCACCGTGGGCGCCGAGGACTACCGCAACCCGAGCTACCGGCGCCGCACGGCCAGCGCCGGCCTGCTGGTGCAGTTCTGAGCATGGCAGCGACACCGGGCCTGGGCGCATTGCGGCACCGCGGGCATCGCGGCGGCGAGATTCCCACGCACCGCGCACTGTGGCGCCTGCCGCTGCCGCGCCGGCGCATGGCGGGCGGCGTGCTGCTGGCGCTGGCGTTCACCGCGCTGCTGGCAGCCCTGCAGCCGGGGCTGGCCGCGCTGTGGAGCCGCGAGATGCAGGCCTGGATGCAGGCGCTGGCGCTGCCCGGGCACTTCGTGCCGGCGGTGCCGGATGCGGCCGGCGGCAGCCTCGTCTCGCTGCCGGTGCCCTGGATCGAGCTGCCGGTGCGCGAGCTGCCGCGCGCCGCCATCGCCGCGCACGGCCTGGCGGTGCTGCTGCTGTGGGTGCTGGCCGGCCGCCTGCCCGATGCCGCCAAGCCCGCCGCCTTCGTGCTGCGCTTCGCCGCGCTGCTGCACGGCAGCGCGGTGCTGTTCTTCCTGGGCTGGCCGGCGTGTTTTCCGCATGGCGTCGCGGCCCATGTCTCGGGCGGCCTGCGGCAGTCCTGGGTGCTGATGCTGGTGGCGCCCTGGCTGCACCTGGCCACCTACTACGTCTTTCCCTTCCCGGTCTGGCAGCGTGTGGCGCTGACGGCGCTCACGCTGCTGTTCATCGCCGTGCTCGCGCCGCTGCAGTACGCCAGCCACCTGGCCCTGCTGCACCTGGCCGGGCCGATCCTGATGCCGCTGCTGTACCTGCTGTTCGGGCTGATGGTGCCGGTGCTGGGGCTGGTGGCGCTGTACGGCTGGGCGATGAGCTGGTCGGCACCGCTGCCCGAAGCGCGGGGTGCGGGATGAAGGCACGCACGATCGTCGCAGCGGGTCTGGCCGCGCTGCTGGCCGGCGTCGTGCAGGCTTCACCACCGCCGCTGGCGGACAGCCGTTGCGCCGCGGCCAGCCTCGTCGATGCGGAGTTCCGCGACGCCGCGCTGCGCTCGCTGCGCCGATGGGTCGTCAGCGCGCCCGGCCAGCCGGCCGATGGTGCGCTGCGCACGCACCACTCGGCCGGGCATGTCGACGCCCAGGGCAAGGCCTGGCACCAGGTCTCGGCCTACGCGGTGAACCTGGGCCTGATCGGCGCGCTGTCGGTGTCTGCCGAGTTGCTGCCCGTGGTGGAACGCTGGCTGGGCTGGCAGGCGCGGCACATGAGCCCCAGCGGCGCGCAGCGCGGCGTGGTGCTCGACCACTGGCAGCGGGAAGACACGCTGGAGGAATCCACCTGCCCGCCGGGCCTGGAGGCGCGGCTGTGCCGGCACGTGGACGCGTTCGACAGCACCGCCGCGTCCACCTTGCTGATGGCCGACGCCTACCTGCGCCATGGCGGCGGCGTGGCCGTGCTGCGCGAGCCCGCGATGCGTGCCGCGCTGGAAGCCTCTGCGTCGATGCTGCGCGAACTCACCACGAGCGATGGCCTGACGCTCGCATTGCCCGGGCACCGCGTCGCGTACACGATGGACGCGGTGGAAGTCGTCGCCGGCTGGCGCGCCTGGTCGCGCCTGCAGGCGCAGGCCTACGCCGAGCCTGCCGCCGCCGCGCTGAGCCTGGCGCAGGCCCAGCACGCGCAGGCCGCGCTGGACACGCGCCTGTGGGACGCCGCCCGCGGCAGCTGGCGCGTCAGCGCGGGCGCCGGCGCGGCCGAGCGCAAGCGCTGGTACCCGGACACCGTGGCGCAGGCCTGGCCGCTGCTGTGGGGGCACGAGCCGGCCACGCGGCTGCGCGACGCCGGCGCCTGGCAGCAGGCCATCGCCGCCTGGCAGCGGCCCGCCGTGCACTGGGCCGACCACCTCGCCGACCCCGCCGGCTTCCCCTGGCCGGCCGCCGCCGTGGCCGCGCACTGCATCGGCGATCCCGGCGCGGCGCGGCGCTGGGTCGCACGCGCACGGCAGCGCTGGATGAACCCGCAGGACCCCTTCGCCTGGCCCTTCCAGGTCGGCGACCTGCTGTGGCTGTTCTGGCTGGCCGAGCCCGTGCCGCGGCCCGCCGTGCCGGCCGCCGAGTCGTCCGCGAATCCTTCCGATACCCACCCACCGTCCGCTTGAAACGCCCAGGAGGCAAACGATGAGAAGACCCGCCACCACCCCCGCCGGCCTGCGCCGGCAACTGCGTCGGCAGCTGCGCCGCATCACCGGCAGCGCAACGCTGCCGATCGCCGTGGCGCTGGCCGCCAGCCTGAGCGCCACGCTCGCGCTTGCCGCACCGCCGCGTGACCGGCTCACCTTGCTCGTGCCCGACAAGAGCGCCGCCACGCTCGCCAGCTGGCAGGTGAAGGTGTGGCTCGATGCGGCGGCCGACGAAGGCGTGCGGATGGAACTGCTGTCGGACGCCGAGCTGCTGGCGCAGTGCACGCCCACGCCGAACTGCGCCGCGGCCGCGGCGCGCTACGCCGGGCTGATCCTGCCCGACAGCGCACACATCCGGGCCAGCGACGCCGTGGTGGCCGCCGTCAAGAGCTACACGAACCTGGGCGGCCGCGTGATGGTGGTCTACGACGCCGCGGCGCTGGACGACCGCGGCTTCTATTCGCTGAACGACAGCTCGCGCCTGTCGGACCTGGTGGGCGTGGACTACGTCAAGTACGACTCGCTGCGCGATCGCGTCGTGGGCTTCGGCCCGGTGGTCGGCAGCAAGTCGCGGCTGGAGAGCCTGGGCTTTCCGCCCGGCAAGTACGGCACCTACGCGCCGCCGGCCAGCCTGAGCAACCCGACCAATGCCACCGCCTTCGTGCCCACCGGCGTGACCGACCCCGGCGGCTCGATGGCCATGGCGCCGGCCATCGCGCAGCGCGCGGCCAAGGGTGCGGACGACGGTTCGTCGAACCTGCGCGCGCGCCGCGCCGTCTCGCTGCGCGAGCTGCTGGGGCTGAACACCGAGCCGATGGGCCCAGTGCGCTACAGCCAGCGCATCCTGGCCGCGGGCCTGCTCGGCAGCCGGGTCGACACCGGCGTCAAGCGCCTGCCGGAACACGTCTCGGCCGCGATCTCGGCCGACCTGAAGAGCACCACCGAGCTCGCGCTGCCGCCCGTCACGGCCGACGACCAGCTGCCGCAGACCATCACCGGCTACGGCTTCGGCGCGCTGAACTACTTCCACTTCGTCACGCTGCCGCTGGACCCGGTGCTCGGCTACGGCGGCACCACCTACCTCAGCTCGCCGGAACACGGCCTCGTCGCGGGCCTGCGGCGCGCCGGCAGCGGGCAGGTGCTGTTCGTCAACATGCCGCTGGGCTACCTGAAGGCGCTGGGCACCGACAGCGCGCCGATGCAGGGCTTCCTGGGCCACTTCGCGCGCGACGTGGTGGGCGTGACGACCACCTCGGTGCAGCCGCGCGCCGTGGGCGGGATGATCTACAACTGGCACGTCGACGACGTGAGCGACCTGGAATCGGACTCGGCCTACCTGCTGAACTTCACGTCGCTGCTCAAGCGCGGGCCGTTCTCGATCCACTTCACCGCCGGCCCCGACACCATCAACTACGGCGACCGCACCGGCATGAACGTCGGCAACATCTTCAACCTCGGCGGGCGCGACCTCGTGCGCCGCATGAGCGGCGCCGGCCTGTGGGACCTGCTGAACCTGCAGGTGGACCACGGCCTGGGCTCGCACGGCGGCTGGATCCACGACTGCTGGGGCGACCAGGCCGACAAGGTGCAGACCATCGCCCAGGCCGAGGGCTACCTGCCCTTCTGCGGCACGCCCGGCACGCCGTCGCTCACGCTCACCGGCATGCTGAAGAAGAACTTCGACGCCATCGAAGGCATCGTCGGCTACAAGCTGCGCGAGTACTCCTCGCCGGTGGGCAACACGCCGACCTGGGCCGTGAACTGGCTGGAGGCCAACAAGCCCGACGTGGTGGCGATGTACCTCGTGGGCGACGTGGGCTCGGCGATGCTGCGCTCGTGGCGCGCGACGCTGGACAGCACGGCCACCAACCCCAACGCGGCACGGCTGTCCACGCGCATCTGGAGCTCGCCCGTCACGCCCTACGGCAAGTACGCGACCTGGGAGGAGTTCTCGGACTTCGGCATCACCCGCCCGGCATCGGCGCAGTGGCTCGTGGACCTGCAGAGCTTCGTCGTAAACCGGCGGACGAACCGCATGTTCTACAACCACCCGCCCGGCGCGCGCGCCAACAAGGACCCGATCGATGCCGTGCTGGACCGCAGCGACCGCCTGCAGCAGGCGGGCCGATTCAAGTTCTACACGATGGCCGACCTGGCCGCGTTCTCGCAGCGGCGCATCGACAGCAGCTGGGTCTGCACCAGCTGCGGCAGCGGCACGGCCACGTTCCAGGCCACGCATCCCTCGACGCTGAAGGACATCAGCTGGATGCTGCCCAAGGCCAGCTACGGCCAGCCCGCGGTGGTCTCCGGTCGCGGCACGGTCAGCTCGGACAGCACGACCTGGATCGTCACCGCCGACAGCGGCACGGCCATCAGCTTCAGGGCCACGGAACTCGCGATCGCGCCCTGAGCCGCACAGGCCCCGGTTGACGCACCTCAACCGGGGCCCGCCGACGGCCGCGCAGACTCTCACGCGTCCGTTCTGCCAACGTCTTGTCGATCGTGTTCCGCCGCGGCCATCAACTCCGTCACTGGGCCACCGGTGCGCTGCTGATGTGGCTGTTCAGCCTGGGCGTTGGCGTCGCCAACGCCTGCATGGGCAAGGGCAGCGACTTCGCGGCCGCTGCCCGCCGCCTGCACTGCGAGGCGACCCAGTCGCCCGATTCGCAGGAGCCCGACGGCAGGACGAACTGCCAGGAGTTCTGCGAAAAGGCCGGGATCACGATCCCGCTGCAGAAGTCCGCGCTCGACGACGGGCAGGCGCAGCTGGCCATGCCCGTGGCGGCAATGGCAGCGCCGGTGGCAGCGGCGGTCCCGACGAGCACCTGCACGTCCAGCCCGCAGCACACCTGGCCGCTGCCCGTGCGCACCGTCTTCATGCGTCTGGCGCTATAGCGCCCTGTCGGCTCCGCGACACCCCGTGATCGCGGCAGCGCGAGCCGCCCGCCCGGCGCGCGCGCCCGGTCGTCCAGGTCATCCCGACACCCAGAGAACCCATCATGAAGACACCCCGCCTGTCACTCCTCGCCGCTTCGGCGCTGATCTCCGCCACCGCTTTCGCAGCCCCGCCGGCCAACGAAGTGGAAGTGTTCAAGAGCCCCTACTGCGGCTGCTGCGCCGGCTGGGTCGAGCACATGAAGGCCGCCGGCTTCAGCGTCAAGGTCACGCCGGTCAACGACACCTCCGCCGCGCGCAAGCGCCTGAAGATGCCGGAGAAGCTGGGCAGTTGCCACACCGCAACGGTCGGCGGTTATGTGCTCGAAGGGCATGTACCCGCGGCCGAGGTCAAGCGCCTGCTCGAGACCAAGCCCAAGGCCCTGGGGCTGGCGGTGCCGGGCATGCCGCTCTCGTCGCCGGGCATGGACGTGAAGGACCACAAGGACCCGTACCAGGTGCTGCTGGTCGGCACCGGCGGGCAGTCGACGACGGTCTTCGCCAACTACCCGAAGTGAGGCCGGCGCGCGCCGTGGCGTTCAGACGCGGGCCGTCTTCCAGCCGCCACGGCTGAACAGCCACAGCGTGAACAGCCCGACACCGGTCTCCGAGACGAACACGCCCCAGAAGACGCCCGTGTGGGCCAGGCCCAGCGGCAGCGCCAGACCCCAGGCCAGCGGGATCTGGATCAGCCAGAAGAAGACCAGGTTGATCCAGGTCGGCGTCATCGTGTCGCCGGCGCCGTTGAAGGCCTGCACGGAGACCATCCACCAGCCGTAGACGAAGTAGGAGTAGGACAGGATCGAGAGCCACTCGCCGCCGATCGCCACCACGCGGGCATCGGCGGTGAACAGGCCGATCACCGCGTCGTGCGCCGCGAAGAACAGCACCGACACCATCAAGGTGAAGGCCATGTTCATCCAGCCGATGCGCCACACGGCCGCCTCGGCCCGCGCCGGTTCGCCCGCGCCCAGGTTCTGGCCCACCAGCGTGGCCGCCGCGTTGGACATGCCCCAGGCCGGCATCAGCGTGAACATCATGACGCGGATGGCGATGGTCGCGCCGGCCACCGCCTCGGTGGAGACGCTGGCGAGGATGCGCATCAGGAAGATCCAGGCCGTCATCGCGACGATCATCTGGCCGATGCCGCCCAGCGAGGTGCGCACGATCTGCAGCACCGTCGCGCCGTGCCAGCGCAGCGTCTCGCGCGCGATGCGCAGGTGCTCGCTGCCGCGCACGAGGATCCACAGCTGCATCAGCACGCCCGCGCCGCGCCCCAGCGTGGTGGCCAGGCCGGCGCCCTCCACGCCCATCGCCGGCACCGGGCCGAGGCCGAAGATCAGCAGCGGGTCCAGCACGATGTTCAGCGCATTGGCGACCCACAGCACGCGCATCGCCGCGGCTGCGTCGCCCGCGCCGCGGAAGATCGCGTTGATCACGAAGAGCAGCACGATCACGGCGTTGCCGCCGAGCATCCAGCGCGTGTAGCGCCAGCCGTGCTCGACGACCCAGCCGTCGCCGCCCATCAGCCGCAGCAGGTCCTGCGACCAGAACATGCCGGCCAGCGAGACCGGCACCGAGACGAGAACCGCCAGCGCGATGGCCTGCACGGCCGTCAGGGCCGCCTCGTCGCCGCGCTTCTCGCCGACGCGGCGGGCGACGATGGCCGTCACCGCGGTTGCCAGGCCCATGGCCACCGCGTACAGCAGGAAGAGGTAGGTCTCGGTCAGCCCGACCGTGGCCACGGCCGACGCACCGAGCCGCGCGACGAAGAAGATGTCGACGACGGCGAAGGTGGACTCGAGCACGAGTTCGAGCACCATCGGCACCGCCAGCAGCAGCACCGCGCGGCGAAGGGGGATGCGCGTGTAATCGGCGCCGGTGCCGCGCAAGGCGGCACGCAGGTCGGACCACAGGGACGGCTGATGCGCCGGTGGGTCCGATGAGGCTTGCATGGGCCTCATTGTCCCGGCCCGGCATGGCCGGGCCGCATGAGGCCACGATGCGCTATCCAGGACGGCGGGATCAGGCGCGCCGTCTCGCGGCAGAACGCCTGCAACCCCAGGCCGGGCGCAGGCTGTGGATCAGGCGTGGCGCGTGCTCAGGCGCCGAGCAGCCAATCGATGAGGGCACCCCAGCCGCCGTAGGGAAGGGATTCGGACGTGAGCGAGAAAGACATGCTGGCCTCCGTTGCAGGTCACGATTGACCGATGGGAAGATTCCAGCATTTGCGTGCGCACTTCTCCACTCGTCTAGCCTGCCGACTTGACTCAGCAGGCAAGATCTGATAGCGGATGTTCGGTGGCCCAGACCACCCCGCCCCAGACGACCGTCTAGGCCTGCGAACCAGCCTTCGAACTAGCCAGCGAACTAGCCAGCGATGAGGCCCAGGCTGATCGCCCGCAGGATCGCCTGGTGCTTGCTCGACACGCCCATCTTGCGGCGCACGTTTCGCAGGTGCGTCTGCACCGTGGACTCGCTCATCGCGAGGATCTGGCCCACGGCCCAGGCCGACTTGCCTTCCTTGGTCCAGCGCAGGATCTCGAGCTCGCGCGGCGTCAGCCGCGGCACTGGTGTCTCGGGCTGAGGCTCATGCAGCAGCACGCGCACGGCCGTCTCCTGCGCGTGCACGGCCAGCAGGCAGATGTCGGCCACCATGCGGTTGACCTCGCTGGTGGAGCCGGGCAGCGCCTGGGCGCGGTCCACGCCGAGCAGGAAGTGCCGCCCGCCGGGCAAGTGCATCGCCATCGCGATGCCGGTGCGGAAGCCGTATGGCGCCTGCATCTCCCACAGGTCGCCAGCACCTTCGTCGACGTACAGGCCCTGGTCGTAGATGAACGGCAGGCCGGAGTTGCGCAGCCGGCGCAGTACCGGGTCGCGCTTGTAGTTCTTCGGGTCGCGGGACGCGTTGGTCCAGGCCTCTGGGGTATTCCCCACCATCTCGAAGATGGGGGCCTGGCCTGGCCGGTCGACCGCAATGGCGGCGCTGGCGATGTCGAACTCCAGCGACTGGGCCATGCCGACCAGCCGGGCCTCAAAAGAGGCCCGGTCGGCAGCCGTACCGAGTTCGCGGAATTCCCTCTGCGTCATGTTTTCCATCTTCGCCATCGCCAACCTTGGCGACTACCCCCTCCGCCGAGGAGCCCGGAGCATCGCTCCTCAATTCGAGACCAAAAGGGGGCCGTCGTGACGATTCAAGCCTGGCTCGTGGGGAGTCTAGCCCCCGTCGAATGTTACCTTCCCGCCGATCTGGCGGCCTGGACCGGCTTCCAGCACCTGGGCACCAATGTGCGCCGCGACCTGACCGACGGCGGCTTCCACGCCGGCGACACGGTCTGGGGCGGCATGCTCGGCGGCCAGAACATCGCGCTGGCCTGGGACTGGCTGGAGATCGCGCCCGGCATCGTCACGTTGCTGGATCCGAACCGCATCGTCACCAACCTGCGCTTCCTGGACGAGCACGACTGCTACCAGGAGCCGCTGCAAGCCATCATCAGCGCGAACCGGCTGACGCATTGCTGGCCCTGGCAGGACGCCGTCGTCCGGGCGATTCCTGCACCGGCGCACCCGACGAAAGTCCTGCCGCGCCCCGAGCACAACCCGGCCGCTGGCCGGCACGCCCTGCCGCAACGCGGCTCGGGCATCGAATTCCGCCAGGCGGCCTGAGCCGCGGAAGGAGCGACCGATCTCACGTTTTCCTGAAGGATCCTTTCTCTGACGCGGGTCGAGCGATCGACCTTCTGGATCCTTTGCGCACGGCTCTTGTCCCTCCGGGGGCTGGTGCGATAGGCGCTGCCTGTTGACGCAGGCAGCGCCCTTTTTTTTGCCGGCGCCGGCGGGAGCTTGGCCTGATTCTGCGCCAGGCCGGGCCCGGAAAGCCGTCTGATCCACGTCAGGTTTGGGGTGGCCGCTTTGGCCTCACCATCGCGGCATGCCTGCCTCCGCCGTTCCCCTCACGCTGCACGCCGCGCCCGCGGCCGGATTCGACGAACCCTTCGAGATGCTCGCCGCCTGCCACGAGCGAGTCGAGCGCATGCTGCGCCTGCTCGAAAGGCTGGCCGCCCACCTGGCCGACAAGGGCCACGACGAGGCCGGCGCAGCCGCCGCGCGCGACGTGATGCGCTACTTCGACCAGGCCGGCCCGGCGCACCACGAGGACGAGGAACGCCACGTCTTCCCCGCCCTGCTGGCGGCGGGTGACGCCACGCTCGGTCCGCCGGTGCGGCAACTGCAGGCCGAGCACCTGCGCATGACGGCCGACTGGGCCGCGCTGCGCGCCGATCTCGCCGAGGTTGCCGCCGGCGCCTGGCCGCTGCCGCCGGCACCTGCCGCGCTCGAGCGCTGGCGCGCCTTCGCCACGCTGTACCGGGCCCACATCGAGCTGGAGGATCGCCTGGCCTACCCGGCCGCTGCCGCACGCCTGGGTGCCGCCGAGCGCAGCGCGATGGGCGAAGAGATGGCCCGCCGCCGCGGGGTGCGCTGACGCATCATCGCGGCCGATGAACCTGATCGACGCCGACGAAGCCGCCGCGCTGGTGCAGGACGGCTGGACCGTCGCCTGCGCCGGCTTCGTCGGCGCCGGCCATGCCGAGGCCGTGACCTCGGCGCTGGAGGAACGCTTCGTTGCCAGCGCACGGCCGCGCGACCTCACGCTCGTCTATTCGGCCGGCCAGGGCGACCGCGCGCGGCGCGGCGTCAACCACTTCGGCCATCGCGGCCTGGTGCGCAGCATCTGCGGCGGGCACTGGCGATCGGCGCCGCGGCTGTCGGCGCTGGCGCTGGCCGAGGACTGCGAGGCCTGGAACCTGCCGCAAGGCGTGATCACGCACCTGTACCGCGCCATCGCCGCCGGCCAGCCGGGCCTGCTGTCGCGCGTGGGGCTGCGGACCTTCGTCGATCCGCGGCAGGACCTGGATCCGCGCTTCCAGGGCGCGGCGCTGAACCGGCGCGCCCTGGCCCGGCTGGGCGCGCCGGGCAGCGGTCTTTCGCCCTGGGTCGAGGCGACGAGCTTCCGTGGCGAGGAGTTCCTCTTCTACCCGGCGTTCCCGATCCACTGCGCGCTGCTGCGCGCCACGGCAGCCGACGCGCACGGCAACCTCAGCTGCCATGGCGAGCCCTTCCACCACGAGCTGCTGGCCATCGCGCAAGCGGCGCGCAACAGCGGCGGCATCGTCATCGCGCAGGTGCGCGAGGTGGTCGGGCACCACGCGGCGCTGGCGCCGGTGCGGGTGCCGGGCATCCTGGTCGACCACGTCGTGCTGTGCCGCGACGACGAGCACCACCGCATCACCTTCGGCGAGCAGCACAACGCGGCCTACCTCGAGCCCTGGCGCGGCGACCACCCGGAGCCCTTCGCCGAGCCGCCGCTCGATGCGCGCACGCTGGTGCAGCGCCGCGTGGTGCTGGAGCTGGCCGAACGCCGGCCGCGCGTCGTGAACCTGGGCGTGGGCATGCCCGCGGGCGTGGGGGCGATGGCCCGGGCCGCGGGCGTCGCCGGCTTCACGCTCACGGTGGAAGCCGGGCCCATCGGCGGCACGCCGGCCGACGGCCTGAGCTTCGGTGCCTCGTCCTACCCCGAGGCGGTGGTGGACCAGCCCGCACAGTTCGACTTCTATGACGGCGGCGGCATCGACCTGGCCGCGCTCGGCATGGCCGAAGTGGACGCCGCAGGCCACGTCAACGTGAGCCGCTTCGGCGAAGGCGAACATGCGCTGATCGCCGGCGTGGGCGGCTTCATCAACATCACGCAGGGCGCGCGCTCGCTGGTGTTCATGGGCACACTGACGGCCGGCGGGCTGCAGGTGTCGGCCGGCGACGGGCGGCTGAAGATCGTCACCGAAGGCCGGCACCGCAAGCTCGTGCCGGCCGTCTCGCACCTGAGCTTCAACGCCGAGCAGGCCGCGCGGCGCGGCGTGCCGGTGCGCTACATCACCGAGCGCGCGGTGTTCGAGCTGCGGCGGCCGCCGGACGGTGATGGTGCGCCGCGCCTGACCTTGACGGAGATCGCACCCGGCATCGATCTGCAACGCGACGTGCTGGCGGTGTGCGGCACGCCGGTGGCCGTGGCCGAGGACTTGCGGACGATGGATCCGCACATCTTCCGGGCCGAGCCCTTGCGGCTGTAGCGGCGCGCGTCACGCCCGGGCCGCCTCACAGCCAGTTGCCCATCAGGACGAAGGGCGCCCAGAAGAACGGATGCGCGTAGGGCCGTGCCGGGTCGACGAGAAATGAGCGCTCGTCGCCGAAGGATCCGCTGCGCGCGTTGGCGGCGGCCCGGGCCGGCGCAGGCCGCGCTTCGGTGCCGGCCGCGGCGGGGCGGATGAAGGCCAGCTGCGCGGCGCGCAGCGCCTGGGCGCGCGACAGGCGCGCCGCGCCGTCGGCGCCGCGCTCGCGGGACTCGTAGAAGCGGCGCATGAACCTGGCCGTGCTGTCGTCGGCGACCCGCCAAAGGGTCGAGAGCACGGCGCCCGCACCTTGTGCCTGCAGCAGTGTGCCCAGGGCCTCGACCTCCTGGCCGAAACTGTTGCCGGCCACCAGGGCCGTCTCGCATGCCGACAGCGTGACCAGCTCGACCTGGTCGAAGCGGAAGTCGGCGCTGCCCAGCTGCGAGAGCGTCAGCCGGCCCCCGTCGCCGAGCAGCAGGAACGAGGCGCCGGCGTCGTCGGACCGGAAGGCGAAGTGGCTGGCGATGTGCACCACCTTCGGCCGCGCACGAAGCGCGTCGCGCAGGGCCTGGGCGGTGAAGTCGCGGTCGAGCCGCATGCTGCCGGGCAGCACGCCGCGGGCGGGCTGCGCGGGGTCGCGCACGATCGCCTGCAACTCCTGCCTGACGGCCGGCAAGGGCGGCAGGCCCGCGCCGCCGGCGGCGCTGCCGAAGGCCGCCACCTCCCAGGCCGGCGCCGGCTGCGTCGTCAGCGCCGTGGGCGCCGCGGTGGTGTACAGGCTCGTGGCGAAACGCTGGGCCAGCCAGCCCTGCCCGTCGTGCAGGGCCGCGAACGGCAGGTAGCGCAGCGGCCCTTCGAGGGCGATCATCAGCGTCGTCGCCCGCGCCGCCTTCAGCTGCGGCTCGATCGGCTCGACCAGCAGCCCGTACAAGTCGCGCGCCAGCGGCACCGGGTCGTCCTTGGGGGCGCTCACCAGGCGCCGGAAGGCATCGATCTTCTGCTCCAGGGCCACGCGGGCGACATTGCCGCGGGCCTTGCTCCAGCCGTCGGCGCTGACCATCAGGATGTCCACCCACTGTTCGCCGCCCAGGTAGTACAGCGCGGCGCTGCCGGGCGGCAGGGCCTTCATCAGGCGCAGCCCGGTGTCCAGCACGGCGCGGTCGGCTGGCGCGAACTCGGGCTCGCCAGCCTGCGCGAGCGCACTGCCGATGCGCGCCTCCTGGGTGCTGAACTGGTCGAGCAGCCCGTCGATCTCGATCTGCAGCAGCCACAGGTCATGCAGGCGACCGGTGTCGAGCAGTAGCATCCCAGCCAGGTCCTGGGTCGTCGCGGCCTGCCCGCCGGCAGGCGCCGGCTGATCGCGCACGAGGGCCAGCACAGGCGCCAGCTTCGCCTTCAGCGACGCGGCGCGCAGCAAGAGCGCATCCATCTGGCGTTGCGCGGCGCCATCGGGCGGGGTCAGGAAGCGCGCCGCGTCGGCCTTGAGCGTGCGCATGGCGGCCGCGCCCTCGTCGAGCGTGGCAGACACCGCCCTCAGCGCCGTGCTGCACTCGGCCAGCTGGCCGAGCTCCGCGGCGCTGCGGCTCGCGGCCGGCTTGGCCGAGAGGCGGCGGCATCGGGCGAGCGTTTCGTCGGTGCCCGACGCGATCGACACCTCGAACGTGGACAGCGTCTGGTCGGTGCGGTTGAGGTTCTTCAGGCGCGCACTTTCGATCGCGGCCCGCGAATCCAGCGGCCCGTCCACCTGCAGCCCGCCCGCCAGTCGGGCGCGCCGCTCGTCGAGCGGGCGCAAGCGGCTCGTCTGCCGCTCGAAGTCCTGGAGGCTCGTGGATTCGCGCGCGGAGTACGGGACCGCGCCGCGCCGGCGCGACGACTCCTGCAACTGCTGGCCCTCGTCCTCCTTCAGCAGACGCAGCACATGCTCGGCCTCCGGCAGGCGGTTGCGGGCCATCAGGCCCTGCGCCAGCAGCACGTAGGTCTGCTTCTTCTCCGCCAGAAAGGCCTGGCGCGATGCGCGATCCAGCTGCGCCAGCGATTGCCGGATGCGCTGGATCGCATTGACCGAGCGCTTACCGTAGTAGATGGCGGCCTCCGCGTCGCCACGCGCGGCGTGCAGGCGCTGCAGGCTGGCCAGCGCCGCGCGCTCGCGCTCCGCGTTGCCGGCGGCGGCAGCCACCAACGCGGCCCGGCCCAGCAGCGCCATCGCGCCGGCGAGGTCGCCCGCGCGCTCCCGCTCGCCCGCTTCGGCCGCCAGGCGAGCATGCTGCGCCTCCGAGGCGGCCGCCTGCAGGGCCCGGCTGTCGGAGGCCTCCGTTGTGGCGGGCTGCGCGGCCGGCGCCGCGGCAACGGCTGGGGCTTGCGGCGAGGCCGCCGCCGACGCCTCGGCCGCGCCCAGCGGGATGAAGCCCACCTCGATCTGGACCCAGATCTCGGCGAGGTCCGTGCCGGCCGCGGCGCGGCGCGCCTGGTCGGCCGCCGCATCCATCCGGCCCCGAATGCGGTCGATCAAGGCCGTCTCGCCCAGCACGAGCCGGGTGCCGTGCCCGTCCCGCACGGCGTTCTCGTACGCCGTCTTGAGCCAGGTGTCGGCCGCTGCCGCGCGGCCGAGATGCGCTTCGAGGTGGGCCAGGTTCAAGGCGACGAGCAGCCTGCCCGCCGTCGCGCTGCCGTTTTCCATCAGGCCAGCCGCAGCCTGCATGCTGGCCATGGCCTGAGGACCGGTCATCGGGAGCGTGTGGTCCAGCCTGGGGCGCGACTGGGCCGCCTTGACGATCTCGCCATACGCGTCGAGAGCCGCCTTCATGCGCGAGCGGGCCTCGTCGTCTCGGCCCTGGAGCGCGGCCGCCACGCCCAGGTTCGACAGCGCGGCGGCTTCGGACTGCCGATCAAGCCCGCCGGCGCTGGCCTGCAGGGCCTTCTGCCACTCGGCCTGCGCCTCGGCCAGGGCGCCCTTGGCGGCCCGGTTCACGCCGCCGGCCACGAGGAACGGCGGGCTGCCCGGGCCCCATCCCATCGGCAGACCGCCGGGCGCCACGCCGAGGTTCGGGATCCTCCACACGCCGGCCAGCCGCAGGAGATGGCCGCGGCGCTGCGAGGGCTCGGCAGGCCTGTTGCATCGCCCGCCGTCGCAGGCGACGAACAGGGCATTGATCTGGGCGATCCGCGCCTCGCCCCCCGAACGCATCACCTTCTCGAGCCGCTCCTGAAGCCGTTGCGCTGCGGCCGCGCGACGCGGATTCATCGCCGGGCCGGGCTCGGCGTCCGCAGGCGGGGCTGCCTCGCCTCGCCCTGGGCGCGATGCATCGACATTCGGCGGCGCAGGCGGCGGCGTGGCCGTGGCGCCCGGGTCGACCAGCGCCACCTCGCTCGTCAGCAGGGAATCGCGCCGCTCCTCGTCGCGAGCGTCCTCGTCGTTGCGCCGCGCGGCCTGCGCGCGGCGCCTGTACTCGGCCGCCTTGTCGCTCTGGCCGGTCTTGCGGTAGAGCTGGGCCATCTCGCCCAGCGAGATGCGCTGGGCGCCGCTTTCCGCGCTGGCCTTCGCAAGCGCCACCGCCTCGCCCAGGCGCGTCTCGGCCTCGGGGAAGAGCCCCAGGTGTGCGGCGAGGCTGCCCATGTTGAGCAACACCACCCAGCGCCCGCGCCGGGCCTCCTGGGCTTCCAGCTCCAGAATGCGCTTGCGGATTTCGGCCCAGGCCTCTTCCTGCTTGGCAGCTGGAATCGGCAGGTTCCCGAACGACGGCTTGGCCGTGCCCGGCGGCAGGCGCGGTTCGGCGGCCAGGCGCGAGTAGGCCTTCAAGGCCTCGTCGAAGCGCAAGCGGGCCTCGTCGTAGCGGCCCAGCATGGCGGTCACGACGCCCAGGTTGTTCAGGCTGGCCGCCTCGACCCCCAGGTCGGCGCCCGCGACGCTCATCTCCTGCGCCTGCTGCAGCAGCGGCAGCGCTGCCGCGAAACGGCCTGCGTGGGCCTCGCCCGCGCCCCGGGACAAGCGCGCCGCGGGATCCTTGGCCGCATCGGCGCGCAGCCTGGCCATGCGCTCGGCGAAGGCCGGCGAGCCGAACTCCATGCTGTCAGCGCCTGCCAGGGCACCCCAGCCGGCCACGCGCTGCACGGCCCGAAGCCGCAGCACGAAGCCGTTGCGCGCGAGCGGGTCGCCCAGCGGCGGGCAAACCACCCCTTCGCCGCAGGCGCTGCGAAAGCCCGCCATCAACTGCACCGGCGATTCGGCCTGGGCCTGGGCAGGCTGCGTCAAGGCGTGGGCGATCAACAGCGCGAAGGTGGCGAGGCAGCCGGCCCGTCGTGCTGGCGCTTCCGCCCATGGCCAGATCCTGCCCCGGCTCCGCGCCCGGGCGGTCCCACACGTGTGCATCCCGCGCCTCCCCTTCGGCCTCGTGGCTTCATTGTCAGCCGGGGAATGCCGCGGCTCAATGGCCAAGCGATGGCCGCCGCACTCGAAGCCCGGTACCGGTCACCGGCCGGTCACCGGATGCTCAGGCGACCGGGCCGGGCGGGCATCGATTCAGGGCTGCGGCCAGTCCAGCAGCTCCGCCAGCCGCCGCGTCACCCACTCGGCCTCGGCCGCGCCCAGGCCCGAATCACCGCCCGCCAGCCCGCGCTGCACACGCTCCAGCACGTCCAGCTCGGTGATGCCCAGCTCCCACTGCTGCGTCCGGGCGCGCTCGGTGAGCGCCTGCGCGAGGTCCTCGCACAGCTCGTGGCGGGCAAGCAGCTCGTCGCGCGGGATGCTCGGCTTGATGCGCCCCGGCGGCACGTACAGCGCGACGAAGCTCGGCGGCACGACGAGCTGGCTGCCCTCGCCATCGCTCATCAGGACTCCGCGGTGAAGCCGATCGACTTGATCAGCGGCCCCCAGCGCTCGGTGTCGGCCTTCAACATCGCCGCGAGTTCGGCCGGCGACGAGGACTTCGCCTCCAGCCCCATCAGCTCCAGGCCGGCGACGAGGTCCGGCGATGCCAGCGCCTCGGCCATGGCCGCGTTGAGCCGCTTGACGAGATCGGGCGATGCCTTGGCCGGCAGGTAGAAGCCGAACCACTCGTTGAAGACCATGTCCTTCAGGCCCTGCTCGACCATTGTCGGCGTGCCCGGCGCGAACTTGCTGCGCCGCGCGCCGCTGGTGGCCAGCAGCCGGCAGCGGCCGGTGGGGATGTGCTGCGTGAACTCGCCCACGGGGCCGGAGACGGCGGCAATCTGCCCGCCCATCATCTCCAGGATCGCCGGTTGCGTGCCGCGGTAGGGCACGTGCTTGAGTTCCACGCCCGCGGCGCGGCCGGCCAGCACGCCGACGAAATGCGGCGTGGAGCCCGCCGCCGGCGAGCCGTAGTTCGCCAGCGCCGGGTTGGCCTTGGCCCATTCGAGGAACTCGTTCATCGACTTCACCGAGGGCGGCACCTGCGGGCCGACGGCGAAACCGAAGTCGAAGACGGCGCCCAGCGAGACCGGCGTCAGGTCGGCCACCGGGTCGTAGGGCAGCTTGCGGTAGATGTGCGGGTAGATGCCGAGCATCGACATCGGCGTCTGCAGGATCGTCGTGCCGTCGGCCGCCAGGCCCTTCATCGCCTGCACCGCGAGCTGGCCGCCGGCGCCGCTGCGGTTCTCCACCAGCACGGCGCGGCCCCAGCCCGGCCGCAGCTTCTCGGCCATGCGGCGGCAGATGGTGTCGGAGGTGCCGCCGGGCGTGAAGCCGGTGACGATCTTCACGTTCTCGAAGGGTGGCCCGGCCTGCGCCCAGGCGCCCGGTGCGAACGCGCCCACGAGCGGGAGCGAGGCGGTGGTCTTCAGCATCCGGCGGCGCGTGGTGTCGGTCAAGGCGGGCTCCTGGGTTTGGCGCGCATGATCTCGCACCGCCACGAAGGGGCGATCCCGGGCAAGCCCGCACAGTCGCGACGCGCGGCCAGCGCATACCATCGGCACCGATGCCCGCTGCCACCGCCCTGCCCTGCGTGCTCGACATCGAGGCCTCGGGCTTCGGCCGCAGCAGCTACCCGATCGAGGTGGGCTACGTGCTGCCCGACGGCCGCGCCGCCTGCATGCTGCTGCGCCCCGCCGAGGGCTGGACGCACTGGGACCCGGCGGCCGAGCGCATCCACGGCATCCGCCGCGACATCCTCGAGACCCACGGCCGCGAGCCGCGCGAGGTGGCCGGGCTGCTCAACCGCGACCTCGCCGGCCTCACCGTCTATTGCGACGGCTGGGCGCACGACTACCCCTGGCTCGCGCTGCTGTTCGAGGAGGCCGGCGCGGTGCCGGCGTTCAAGCTCGAGTCGGTGAGTGCGCTGCTGAGCGAGGAGGCCTTGTCGCAGCTCGACCAGGCCCGGCGCGACGCCGTCGCCGAGATGGGCCTCACGCGCCACCGCGCGAGCAACGACGCCAGGGCGCTGCAGCGCGCGCTGGCCCGCGTCGCGTCGCCGGCCTGAAGCCGGAGGCCCTCAGCCGGCGGCCGCCTCGCGCTCCTGCAGCAGGCGCCACATCACCTTGCCCGAGCCGCTCTTGGGCAGCGCGTCGACGAACTGCACGCTGCGCGGCGCCTTGTAGACGGCCATGTGCTCGTGCGCCCAGTCGATGAGCATCTGCTCGGTCACCTGCCCCAGCGCCTCGCGGCGCAGCACGACCACCGCCTTGACGCTCTCGCCGCGGTACGGGTCGCGCGTGCCGATGACGCAGGCCTCCTGCACCCAGGGGCACTTGAACAGCAGCAGCTCCACCTCGCTCGGCCAGACCTTGAAGCCGCTGGCGTTGATCATCCGCTTCAGTCGGTCGGTGATGAAGAAGTAGCCCTCGTCGTCGCGCCGACCGAGGTCGCCGGTGCGGAAGAAGCGCTGGCCGTCGATCTCGACGAACGCCAGCTCGGTGGCCTTCGGATGGCCCCAGTAGCCGCGGAACACCATCGGCCCGCGGGTGACGATCTCGCCCACCTCGCCCGGCGGCAGCTCGCGCAGCGTGTCGGGCTCGACGATGCGGCTGTCGACGCCGAAGATCGGGATGCCCAGGCACTGCAGCTTGGCGCGCTCGGGCGGGTTGGCGTGGCTGGGCGCGGCGGTCTCGGTGAGGCCGTAGCCCTCGGCGAAGGTCAGCCCGAACTCCTCGCGCAGCCGCTCGGCCACGGCCTGCGGCATGGCCGCGCCGCCGCCGGAGATGTAGCGCAGGCTGGAGAGCTCGAAGCTGCGGTAGTTGGGGCTGCCGAAGAGGTCGATGACCATCGTCGGGATGCAGGTCCAGTGCGTGATGCCGTACTTGCCGATCGCGCGGCCCGCGAGTTCGCGGTCCCAGCGCGGCAGGATCACCACCGTGACGCCGCTGTACACCGAGCCCAGTACGCCGTACATCATGCCGGTGATGTGGAACATCGGCACCACGCCCAGCGTGACCGACTCGGCGCCCAGGTGCGCCCACAGGCCGCCGCCGATGACGTTGGGCATCAGCGTGCGGTGCGTGTGCTCGCAGCCCTTGGGCAGGCCGGTGGTGCCCGAGGTGTAGGGCAGCAGCGCCAGGTCGTCGGGCTGTGCCTCGTGCGGGCCGGGGCGGTGGCCGGCAGCGAGCGCATCGGCCCAGCGCGTGATGGCGCAGCCGGCCGCGTCGGGCAGCGGCGGGTCGGCCAGCAGCCAGTCGCGCAAGGCCGGCGGCGGCGTTTCGTCGGGCGGCAGCTCGGACGGCATCGCATCCGCATAACGCGTTACCAGCAGGTGCTGCAGGCGCTGCGCCTCGGGCAGCGCGCCGTTGGCGGCGGCCACCGTGGCGGCCAGGTCGGCGCTGCAGATGGCCACGCGCGCCGCCGGGTCGGTGATGTAGTGGCCGAACTCGTCGGCGCGGTTCATCGGGTTCACCGGCACCAGCACCGCGTCGGCCCGCTGCACCGCGTAGAACGCGACGATGTACTGCGGGCAGTTCTGCATGAACAGCAGCACGCGGTCGCCGCGCTTCACGCCGCGGGCCTGCAGCCAGCCGGCCAGCGCCTCGGCCTGGCGGTGCAGTTCCGCGTAGCTGAGCGGCCGGCCGAAGAACAGACACATCGGCTTGCCCGGGTAGCGCCTGGCGCTGACCTCGAGGTTGAACCACAGCGTGGTCTCGGGGACGGTCAGCGTGGTGGGCAGGCGGCGCGGCCAGGCGGCGGCGTGCGGGCGGGGGGCGGGCAAGGCGGACATGGCCGAGGGTGTAGCGTCAAGCGCCGGCGGCGTCATCGGGGCCGAACCCGGGCCGTGGCGTCACCGCGGCGACAGGGCTTGCAGCGGGCGCTTCAGCCGCCGGCGTCCTCGCGCCGGGCTTCCTTGCGCCACCGCACGCAGTCCGCGTGGTCGCGGAACTGGCCGCGCAGGCATTCGCGTTCCATGCAGACGAAGTAGCGCAGCGCCTTGCGCGAGCCGCAGACCGACTCCGGCCCGCTCGGCGCCGCGGCGGTGGTGGCCGTGGCGGGTGCCGGTGCCGTGGCGCTCGGACCGGCCGGCGCCGGCTCCACGTGCGGCCGCGCCTCCGCGGCGGGCGGTGCGGCCGGCGCGAGCGACTGCGGCGCCGGCGTGCCCTGCACCGGCGACTCGGCCGCCGGCGGCGCGGGCCTCTCGGCGGCCGGGCGCGTGGCGGGCCGGGCCGGCGCGCGCTCGCCACGCTCGGCCGGCGGCTTGTTGGCGGCGCCCGGCAGCACGACGGTGGCGATGGTCGATTCGGGCACCGAAGCGGCCGGCGGCGCCGGCTCCGCGGCGGGCGGCGCGGCCGGGGCCGAGGCCACGGCGGCCAGCGTCGGCGCAGAGGCAGCCGGCGCGGCGGCCGGTGCCGGCACGGCCTTCGGCCACAGCGCCACCGCGGCAGCCACGACCGCCGCGATGCCGAGGCCGGCGACCAGCGGCCAGCGCCGCGCCGGTGGCGGCGGCAGCGGCGAGCGCGACGCTGCCTGCGGCGATGGTGATGGCGACAACGACGGCGGCGCAGGCCGCGGCACCACCATCGTCGGCTCGTCGTCGTGCAGCGGCGGCGCGGTGCGCACGAAGGCCTGCGGCGAAGGCGCCGCGGCCGGCGTGCTGCGCGGCGGCAGCAGCACCGTGCGCTCCATGTCCAGCGGCTGCGCCGGCACAGGCGGTGGCGCGGGCGCCGGCACCCAGGGCAGCGGTGCACGCCCGCCCAGCACCTCGCGCAGCGCGGCCACGCTCTGCGGGCGCTGCTGCGGGCGCGGCGCGAGCATCCAGTCGATCGTGTGCAGGAAGGCCTCGCTGCAGCCCGGGCAGTTGGCCGGCGTCAGCTCGCTCGGGTCGTCCTGCACCGTGCGTGCGGTGGCCGGCGCGGGCGGCTTGCCCAGCAGCAGGTAGTGCAGCGTCGCGCCCAGCGCGTAGAGGTCGGTCCAGGGGCCTTGCTTGACCTGCGCGGCTTCGGCGTACTGCTCGATCGGCGCGTAGGCCGGCTTGAGGATCGCCGTCAGCGTCTGCGTCTTGTCGCTGATGACGCGGCGGGCGGCGCCGAAGTCCAGCAGCACCGGGCGGCCGTCGGGCTCGATCTGGATGTTGTCGGGCGCGATGTCGCGGTGGTAGACGCCCTCGCCGTGCAGCTTCTCGATCGCGCCCAGCAGCGGATCGAGCAGGCCGCGCAGCCAGGCCTCGTCGGGCGCGCCGCTCATCTGCCGGCGCGTCTCGCGCACCGTGCGGCCGCGCATCACCGGCATCGCCATGTAGGCGGTGCCGTTGGCTTCCCAGAAGCGGTGCACCTTCAGCAGCGAGGGGTGGTCGAAGCGCGCCAGCAGCCGCGCCTCGTTGACGAAGCTCTTCAGGCCGAGGGCGAAGGTCTCGGCGTCGGACTTCGAGCGCAGCGAGACCTGCAGCGTCTCGGTGCGGCCCGCCAGCGACTCGGGCATGTACTCCTTCACCGCCACGTCGCGCTCGAGCTGGTGGTCGAAGGCGAGATAGACGATGCCGAAGCCGCCCACGCCCAGCACGCCACGCAACTCGAACTCGCCCAGCCGTGTGCCCTTGGGCAGCGCGTTCGGCGCGTCGTCGCGCAGGCGGGGAGAATCGGGGGACATGCCTGATCGAGCTTATCAGGGATGCCGCCTGCAACAGGAGGTGACATCCCCGCCATGAACGAGAACGAATCGCTGCTGGCGCACCGCGCCTACATGCACCTCTGGTTCGCCCGCCTGGCCGGCGTGGCCGGTGCGCAGATGCTGATGGTGGCCGTGGGCTGGCAGATGTACGAGCTCACCGGCTCGGCCTGGGACCTGGGCCTGGTGGGCCTGCTGCAGTTCGCGCCTGCGCTGGCGCTCACGCTGCCGGCCGGGCACCTGATCGACCGCCACCACCGCGGCCGCATCGTCGCGCTGTGCATGGCGGTGCAGCTGGCTGCGGCGCTGGTGCTGACGCTCGGCAGCGCCGGCGGCTTCATCACGCGCGGCTGGCTGCTCGGGCTGTCGGTCGTGCTGGGCAGCGTGCGCGCCTTCCAGATGCCGGCGCAGCAGGCGCTGACGCCGCTGCTGGTGCCGCCCGCGCTGCTGCCGCGCGCGCTGGCCTTCAGCTCGGCCGGTCTGCAGGGCGCGATCATCGCCGGCCCCGCGCTCGGCGGCCTGATCTACGCCGCCGGCGCGGCCGCCACCTACGGCAGCTGCGCGCTGCTGTTCACGATCGCCGGCGCACTGTGCCTGCGCATCCGCTACGAGCATGCGCCGCCGCCGATGGAGCCGGCCTCGCTGGACACGCTGCTGGCCGGCGTGCGCTTCGTCTGGCAGCACAAGGCGGTGATGGGCGCGATCTCGCTGGACCTGTTCGCCGTGCTCTTCGGCGGCGCGGTGGCGCTGCTGCCGATCTTCGCGAAGGACATCCTGCATGTCGGCCCGCTCGGCCTGGGCCTGCTGCGCAGCGCGCCGGCGGTGGGCGCGCTGGCGATGTCGATCACGCTGGCGCGCTGGCCGATCCGCCGCCGCTGCGGCGCGGCCATGCTCGGCGCGGTGGCGGTCTTCGGCCTGGCGACGCTGGCCTTCGGCCTGTCGACCTCCTTCGTGCCTGCGCTGCTGGCCCTCGCGGTGACGGGTGCGGCCGACATGGTCAGCGTCGTGATCCGCCAGACGCTGGTGCAGCTGGAGACGCCCGACGCGATGCGCGGCCGCGTGAGCGCCGTCAACTCGGTGTTCATCGGTGCCTCCAACCAGCTCGGCGAGTTCGAGTCGGGCGCCACCGCCGCACTGCTCGGGCCCGTGGGCTCGGTGGTGCTCGGCGGTGCGGCCACGCTCGCGGTGGCGGCGCTCTGGCTGAAGCTCTTCCCCGCCCTCGCGCAGCGCGACGCGCTGGTCGCGCCGCAGGGCGCTCACGGTCAGGCCGGCACGGCGAAACCCGGAGGTCGGGCACGGGCCTGAGGCAAGGCGCCCGCGAGGCGGAGCGCAGGTGCATGAACATCGGCTTCAACCGCGCTTGGCCTTCACGTTCAGGCGCGCCGCGCGGCCGCGCGCCTTCCACTGCTGCACCAGCGCCTTGCGCTGCAGCGCGCTGAGCGTGTCGCGCTGGGCTTCGCGCAGCAGCTTCTGGTAGTTGCGCAGCCGCTCGGCGCTCACGCCCTCGCGCACCGCGCAGCCGGGCTCGGCCTCGTGGCGGCAGTCGCGGAAGCGGCATTGCAGCGCCAGGCCCGCGATGTCGCCGAAGGCCGCGCCGATGTCCTGCGCGTCGCCGTCCAGCCGCAAGGTGCGCAGGCCGGGCGTATCGATGATGCAGGCGCCGGCCGCGGTGGTGTGCAGCGTGCGCACCGTCGTCGTGTGGCGGCCGCGGCCATCGGCTTCGCGCTGGCCGCCGGTGGCCTGGACCGCCTCGCCGAGCAACGCGTTGGTCAGCGTGCTCTTGCCGGCGCCGCTGGAGCCCACGAGCACCAGCGTCTGCCCCGGTTCGAGCCAGGGCGCGAGCGCGGCGCGCGGCTCCTCGCCCAGTGCGTTGACGGCCACGCAGGGCACGTCGGCCGGCAGCCGCTCCTCGGCCTGGCGGCGGCGCTCGTCGGCATCGGAGGCCAGATCGCGCTTGGTCAGCACGACCACGGCGCCGACGCCGGCCATGCGCACCAGCGCGACGTAGCGCTCCAGCCGCCGCAGGCTGAAGTCGGCGTCCAGGCCCATCACGATGAGCACGGTGTCGACGTTGGCGACGATCACCACGCGCTCGACCTTCTCGCGGCCGTCGTGCAGCCGGCGCGCGAGCTGGTTCAGCGGCGGCAGCCGCCACGCGGCCCACCATTCGCCGAAGCTGTTGCGCTCGGCCAGCACCCAGTCGCCGACGGCGACCGCATCGGCCTCGCCGTCGAGTTCCGCGCGCAGCGCCGGCAGCAGGCGCGCCGAATGCAGGGCGCGCCCGTCGTGCAGCGCCAGGCCTTCGCGCTGCACCTCGGCCACGCGCATCGGCACGAGGCCTTCGTGCTCGGCCATGAAGAGCGCGAGCGGTTGAGTGAGAGCGGGCGCGAGACCGATGCCGCGCAGCCGCTCGATTTCCATCGAGTCGAACATTTGTAGAAAAGCTTCCAGGCAGGAACAGCCACCGCGGCGCGCCGTGCCCGCGTGAGCGGACGCGACAGCGCCACGCCGAGCCCGCGCGCGAACGCGCAGGCAGCGTCGTCAGTCGGGGAGGTGGTGTCGGCCGTGACCTGGCGTCACGGCGGCGGAGCTTCGGTGGCCGCGGGAAGCGGCCGAAGACTCAAGCGCGGACGGAGGTCGGGGCCGACAGGAGGGCAATGTCAGTCTTGGCCATGCTCTTCTCCTGTGGTGTTGAAAGGAGCGCGCACTGTGCCGCCGCACGGCGCCGGCGTCAAGCCGGAGCCGCCCTGCATGTTGGGGATGATCAACGCTTCTGCGCCGCGGCCTCGTCGGCCGTGAGCCTTCGCACGCGCAGCACCGGAATGGGCTGACGGATGAACTGTGCTGACTCTCCGTTCGCGTGGATCGCCCGCACCACGTCCATGCCGGACACGACCTGGCCGAAGGCGGCGAAGCCCTGGCCATCGGGGTTGCGCCGGCCTCCGAAGTCCAGCTCCGGCTGCGCGCCGACGCAGATGAAGAACTCCGCCGAGGCCGTGCCCGGCGCGGCGCGCGCCATCGACACCGTGCCGTCGAGATGGCGCAGGCCGGTCTTCTCGGTCGTCTCGTGCGCGATGGGAGCGCGCGGCGGCGGCGTGTCGTCGCGCTGGTTGCGGCCCCACTGCACGACCTCGATGCGGTGCTTCGTCTCCGGCCCCTGGTTCGCGAGCGTGACGATGCGATAGACCGAGCCGCCGTCGAGCTGCCCCGCGTCGACGTAGGCCAGGTAGTTGTCCACCGTGAGCGGCGCCCGCTGGGGATCGACCTCGATGACGAAGTTGCCCAGCGCCGTCTCCACGCGCGTGAACACGCGACCCTCGGCAGCGAAGCTGCACAGCGGCGCGAGGGCCGCGGAGGCAAGGAGGCGGCGGCGCCGCAGGCTGGCTATCTTCATGCGCGGCGATGATAGGCACCTGCGATGGACCACGAAGAACCGAAGCTGCTGCACGTCGACGAGCACCTCGTCGTGGCCGACAAGCCCGCCGGGCTGCTGTCGGTGCCCGGGCGCGGCGAGCGCGGGCGCGACAACCTCGCCTCGCGGCTGCAGGCGCAATTCGCCGATGCGCTGATCGTGCACCGCCTGGACATGGCGACCTCGGGCCTGATCGTCTTCGCGCGCGGCATCGAGATGCAGCGGCGGCTGAGCCTGGCCTTCGAAAAGCGGCGCGTGGGCAAGCGCTACGTGGCGGTCGTCGAGGGCGTGATCGAGGCCGACGCCGGCGAGGTGGACGCGCCGATGATCGTCGACTGGCCGAACCGGCCGCGCCAGCACGTGAACCACGAGATCGGCCGGCCCGCGCTCACGCGCTGGCGCGTGCTCGAACGCGGCGCGGGCCACACGCGGCTCGCGCTGGAGCCCGTGACCGGCCGCTCGCACCAGCTGCGCGTGCACCTGATGCACATCGGCCACCCGATCCGCGGCGACGAGTTCTACGCCCCGCTGCCGCTGCTCGCACCGCGCCTGCTGCTGCATGCGGAGCACCTGGCCTTCGCGCACCCGGCCACGAACGCGCCGGTCGTGTTCGAGAGCCTGGCGCCCTTCTGACCGCTACAGTGCCGTGATGCGCCGACCCGTTCCCCTGCCCCAGGCCTACCGCCTGCTGAACCACGGCCCGACGGTGCTCGTCAGCGCCGCGCATGAAGGTCGCCGCAACCTGATGGCCGCGGCCTGGGCGATGCCGCTGGACTTCGACCCGCCCAAGGTGGCCGTGGTGATCGACAGGAACACCTTCACGCGCGGCCTCGTCGAAGCCTCGGGCCACTTCGCGCTGAACCTGCCCTGCCGTGCGAACGCCGACCTTGCCTACACGGTGGGCAGCACCAGCGGCCAGGAGTTTCACAAGTTCGAGCGCCTGGGCATTGGCCACTTCGCGGGCAGCGCGATCGATGCGCCGCTGATCGAAGGCTGCGTCGCCTGGCTCGAATGCCGCGTGCTGCCGCAGCCGGCCGTTCAGCAGGCGCACGACCTCTTCCTTGCCGAGGTGCTGGCCGCGCAGGCCGACGAGCGCGTGTTCAGCGCCGGCCGCTGGCGCTTTACGGCCGAACATGAATCGCTGCGCACGCTGCACCACCTGTCCGGCGGCGCCTTCGTCAGCCCCGCCGACCTGCTGCAAGCGCGGCGCCTCGATTGAACCGGAGAAGCTCATCATGTCCACCCCCGTCACCATCGTCACCGGCGCCTCGCGCGGCCTCGGCCTCGCGCTTGTGCAGCAACTGCTCGCACAGGGCCATCGCGTGCTGGCGATCGCGCGCCGCGCGCCCGAGCTGCCGGCCGACCCGCGACTCGAAGCCTGGCCCGCCGACCTGGCCGAAGCCGCACCGGTCGCCGAGCGTCTGGCCGGCTGGCTCGCGGCGCAGGACGCGCCCGCCTCGGCGACCTTGATCAACAACGCCGGCGTGCTCTCCCGCCCGGCGCCGCTGGCCGCCGGCGACGCGGCCGAACTCGCCAACGCGCTGCGCGTGGGGCTGGAGGCGCCCTTGCTGCTGAGCGCCGCGTTCCTGCGCGCCACCGAGGCCTGGACCGTGCCGCGCAAGATCGTGCTCGTGTCCTCCGGCCTCGGCCGGCGCGCGATGGCCGGCAGCGCCTCCTACTGCGCGGCCAAGGCCGGCATGGACCACCTCGCGCGCGCCGTCGCGCTGGAAGAAGCGGCGAAGCCGAACGGCGCGCGGATCGTCTCGCTCGCGCCGGGCGTCATCGACACCGACATGCAGCGCCAGCTGCGCGGCGCCGACCCCGAGGCCTTCCCGGAGCGCGCGCGTTTCGCCGGCATGCACGCCAACGGCCAGCTCGACCCGCCCGCTGCCGCGGCCACGAAGCTGCTGGCCTTCCTCGCACGACCCGACTTCGGCGCCAACCCGGTGGCGGACGTGCGAGACCCGGCATGAAGAACCCGCTGCCCTCGCGCGCGGCCGAGCTGGTGGCGCTGCTCGGCCTGAAACCGCACCCCGAAGGCGGGCACTACGCCGAGGTCTTCCGCTCGCGCCACATCGTCGATCCACTCGACGGCCGCCCTCGCCGCGCGGCGCTGACGACGATCGACTTCCTGCTTGCGCCGGGCGAGTTCTCGGCCTGGCACCGCGTGCGCTCCGACGAGGTCTGGCACCTGCTCGAAGGCGAGGCGCTGCGGCTGTGGCTCGCGCCGCCGGGCCTGGACCGATTCGAGATGGTGGAACTCTCGCGCGCCACACGGCTGCGGCACGTGGTGCCGGCCGACTGGTGGCAGGCGGCCGAGCCGGCGGACGACTTCGCCTACGTGGGCGCGACCGTCGGCCCCGGCTTCGACTTCGCCGACTTCGCCTTCGGCCGCGAGGACGCGGCGCTGATCCAGGCGCTGCCGGCGAAGCTGCGCCGGCTGCTGTAGCCCCGGTGCTCGCCTCAGCCGATCCAGGCCGCGAGATCGGCCTTCAGCTGGGCCAGATCGGCCTGGCGCGTGTACATCATGTGGCCGGCGTCGTAGTAGCGGTGCGAGACGCGCGCCATCACCTCGGGCGGCACGTTCAGCTGCGCCAGCGACCAGTCGCTCGCGCTGTACGGCGTGCCCAGGTCGTAGCGGCCACTGGCGGCCAGCACCTTGAGATGGCTGTTGCGGCGCAGCGCACGCGCCAGGTCGGCGCTGGTGGCGATGAAGCCCATCTCGCCGTCGCCGGCCTTGCGCCGCCAGTCCCACTGCTTGTGGGCCTCGGCCGAGAGCACCTCGTAGCGGCGGTCGAGGTCCATGCCCAGTTCGGCGAAGTAGGCCATCGCCGCCATCGTGTAGGGCCCGGCGATGGTCTCGATGCCGGGGTCGAACTCCCAGTCGCGTGTGCGGCTGGCAGCCATCGGGCCGGTCACGCGTGCATCGAGCCGGCCGACGATGCGGCCGCGCGAGCGCAGCGCCTCGAAGAAGAAGCCTGCGTCGCTGATGCGCAGGTTCTTCTCCTCGACGAACTCGCGTGAAAGGCCCGTCAGCTCGGCGATGCGCTTGGCGATGCGCGCACGCGCCTTGCCGTCGAGCCGTGCGCCGGCGTGCAGCGCGGCCACGTAGTCGCTCTGCACGAACTCCTCGGCCGCTTGCCGCGCGGCCTCGGACGAGGCGCCGAGCGGCCCCTGCAGCAGCCCGTGGTACTGAGCGGTGTTCGCAAAGCCGGGCAGGAAGAGCGCATAGGGCAGGTCGTTGGCGGGCGCGAACACGAGGCTCTGGAAGTCCATCGCGCAGCTCACGAGGATGAGCCCGCTGAGCACCACGCCCATCTCCTGCAGCTTGTCGGCGATGCCGGCGCCGCGCGTGGTGCCGTAGCTCTCGCCGGCCAGGTACAGCGGCGAGGCCCAGCGCTTGTGCCGCGTGAGCCACAGGCGCATCACCTCGGCCAGCGCGGCGATGTCGCCGTCCACCGAGAGCATCTTCTTGCGCGCCTCCTCGTTCGCGGTGATCGACCAGCCGGTGTGCGGCGGGTCGATGAACACGAGGTCGAAGTGCTCGAACCACGACAGCGGGTTGTCCTGCACCACGTAGGGCGGGCGCGGCATGCTGCCGTCGTCGGGCACGACGATGCGCTTGGGGCCCAGGGCACCCAGGTGCAGCCAGACCGAGGCCGAGCCGGGCCCGCCGTTGAAGGCGAAGCACACCGGGCGCTCGGCGGCCGGCGCGCCGGCGAGCTGGTAGGCCGTGGCCATGACCGCGGCCTCGGGCTCGGCGCGCGCGGCGTCCAGGCCTTCGGCCACCACGGGCAGGAAGGCGACGTGGGTGCGGTAGTCGAGCTTGCGGCCGCCGAGCGTGATGGAGCCGGTGGTCTCGGCGGCGGGCCGCGCGAGCAGCTTGTCGAGTTCCTCCTTCAGACGCTTGGCGGCATCGCTCTTGTCGTCGGCGGCGGGCTTGTCGGTCTTGGCGTCGGCCATCGGTGTCTCGCTGGTGTTCGAAAGCCTGCGACCTTAACCGAGGCCGCCGGCCAGCAACGCGGCATAACGCGCGATGTCCACGTTGCCGCCGCTCAGCACCACGCCCACGCGTGCGCCGGCCGGCGCCTTCACCACGCCGCACAGCAGCGCCGCGGCGGCCAGGCAGCCGGTGGGCTCGACGACGAGCTTCAGGCGCTCGGCGAAGAAGCGCATCGTCTCCACCAGCTGCGCATCGCTGACGGTGACGACGCGAGAGACGTGGCGCTGGATCACCGGGAAGGTCAGGCTGCCGGCATGCTGCGTCTGCGCGCCGTCGGCGATGGTGCGCGGCGTGTCGATGTGCACGATGCGGCCGGCGGCCAGGCTTTGCTGCACGTCGTTGCCGGCCTCGGGCTCGACGCCGATCACCTCGCAGCCGGGGCTGGCGTGTTTCGCCGCCACCGCGCAGCCCGACAGCAGCCCGCCACCGCCCAGGCACACGAGCAACATGTCGAGCGGGCCGGCCTGCTCCACCAGCTCCAGCGCCGCGGTGCCCTGCCCGGCCATCACATGCGGGTGGTCATAGGGCGGGATCAAGGTCATGCCGCGCTCCGCGGCAATCCGGCGGCCGATGGCCTCTCGGTCCTCGGTGTAGCGGTCGTAGAGCACCACCTCGCTGTCACGTTGCCCGCGCTGGTACTCGCGCGTCGCGGCCAGCTTGGCGGCAGGACTGTCCTTGGGCATCACGATCACCGAGGGCATGCCCAGCAGCCGCGCTGCCAGCGCGATGGCCTGCGCGTGGTTGCCCGAGCTGAAGGCGATGACGCCGGTCTCGCGCTGCGCCGGCGTGAACTGCGCCAGCGCGTTGTAGGCGCCGCGGAACTTGAAGGCGCCCATGCGCTGCAGGTTCTCGCACTTGAAGAAGACGCGGGCGCCGGTGCGCTCGTCGGCCGTGCGGGAGGTGATCGCCGGCGTGCGGTGCGCCACGCCTTGCAGCCGCGCGGCGGCAGCCTGGATGTCGTCGAAGGAGATGGCCAGATCGGTCATGGTGGTGGTCGGGTTTCAGGTCTTGTCGTCGGGGCCCTGGAAGCCGCCGCGGCGGAAGGTCAGCACCAGCGTGTCGCGCCAGGCAGGCTGCGATGCGTCGAGCGGCTGGATCGGCGTGGTCTCGTGGATCACGCGCTCGTCGTCCAGCAGCAGCGCGCTGAAGGGCTCGGCGAGCGTGAAGCGCATGCCCTGCGGGCCGCGGGCGTCGAACACGCGCGTCTCGCCGCCCTTCACGCCGTGGCGCGCGACGATCAGCACCGCCACCAGATCGACCCCGTCGCGGTGCGCGCCCTCGGGCGTGGGGCGGCCGATGCCGTCGGTGCAGTCGATGCGGAACGGGTGCGCCTCGACGAACCAGGCCTGCTCGCCGCGCAGCATCGTCGCCACGCCGGCCAGGCCCGTGAGCAGCCGCGTCCAGGCCGTGTCGAACACCAGCGCGGGCGGCAGCGGCTCGAACCAGCGCTGGATGCCGCCGTGCAGCGCGTTGTACTCCACCGGCTGCCAGTGCGCACGGTGCGGCACCGGCGTGACACGGCCCTGCTCCACGACGAAACACCCGTGGCGCCGGCGGCGGTAGCGGCCGCCATCCCTCAGATGCGGGTCCGGCGGCAGTTCGTCCCAGATCGGCAGCCAGGCCTCGAGCGCGCCGGTCGAAAGGCCGCACAGGCCGCGCAAGGTCGTGGCATCGATCACGGCCCAGCCGGCGGCGGCGAGCTGCGCGGGCAGCGAGGCCGGCGCGGTGAGCGGAGGAGGCGGTTGGAGCATCGGCGAAAAGCGTGAACTCGGTGGGCTTGCAAGCCCGATTTGTGGGGGCAGCTCTCCAATGGGATGTCAGCCTGCGTTGGGGAAGCGCCGTTAACGTCTGGACGCAGCCATGCACGTCCACATGAACCAGCCCACCCCTGCCAGCCGGACCGACGGACTGCCGCCCGGCGGCCTCGTCGAGATCATCGAGCTGAAGTGGCTGCTCGCCGGGCAAGGCGTCCACATCCACGTCGAACGCCTGCAGAGCGACCCCGAGTATGCCCGCCACATGCTCGACCGCGCCGCCGCCGTGCCCAACGACGTGCTGCGCCAGGTCGTCGCCCGCGTGCGGCGCAGCCTCGGCCTTTCCCTCTGACGCGCGCCGCCGCAGCGGCGTAGGATGCGCCTCTCGGCACCGCCGGGGTGCCGCCCCTTCGCGTCCGGAGGTCCGCATGAGCCTGCTGCCCCGCCTGCGCTGCATTCTTCCGCTCGTCCTGGCCGGCCTGCTGCAGGCCTGCGCGCAGATCAAGCCGGTGCACACGCCCGAGTCGCTGCTGCGCGACGAACTCTTCGCGCCGTCGGCCGAGAACGTCGACGCCACGCGCATCTTCGCGATGACCGACGCCATGCGCCACTACGCCGACGGCGAGCTGGTCGACGCCATCGGCCACCGCGACCCGCGGCGGGCGCTGGTCGAGGCCCTGCAGCACCGGCGCGGGCTGCGCCTGGACTACGACGCCACCCGCACCGGCAACGCCGCCGAGACCTTCGAGGCGCGGGCCGGCAACTGCCTGTCGCTGGTGATCATGACCGGCGCCTTCGCGCGCCACCTGGGCCTGCCGGTGACGTACCGGCAGGTGAGCGTGGACCCGCAGTACGCGCGCGCCGGCGGGCTCACGCTGGAGGTGGGGCACGTCAACATCCTGATGACCCAGCTCGGGCTGCACACGCCCTTCCATAGCACCGACCTGATCGTCGACTTCGAGCCCACGCCCGAGGGCTTCCGCCAGGGGGCCACGGCGCTCGACGAGCGCACCGTGGTGGCGATGTACATGAACAACCGCGCGGCCGAGACCCTGGCCGAGGGCCGCACCGACGACGCCTACGCCTGGGTGCGCGCCGCGATGCGCCAGGCACCCGCCTATGCCGCTGCCGTCAACACGCTGGCCGTGGTCTACATGCGGCGCAAGGCCGACGACGCGGCCGAGGCCGCGTTGCGGTATGTGCTGGCGCTGGAGCCCGACAACAAGGCGGCGATGAGCAACCTCGTCACGGTGTTGCAGCGGGCCGGCCGCACGCAGGAGGCCGAGACCGTCGCGGCCGCACTCAAGCGGCTGCAGCCGCTGCCGCCCTTCCACTTCTACGAGGCCGGCCGGCGCGCACTGGACGCGGGCCAGCTGGCCGAGGCGCGCGAGCTGTTCGCGCGCGAGCTGCGCCGCCAGCCCTACCAGCACGAGGTGCACTTCTGGGCCGCGCAGGCGGCCTGGCGCCTGGGCGACCGCGACCAGGCCGTCGACCACCTGCGCCAGGCGCGCGACTTCAGCCCCACGGTGGCCAACCAGAAGCTGTACGGTGCCAAGCTCGACCGCCTGCGCGAACTCAGCCTGCAGTAGCCAGCGAGCGCGCCGACAGCCCTGCGGCAGCGGCCGAAGCCGGCCGGCGTGATCCAATGCCGGCTGCCCTGGCGGGCGAGGGTTGCGCGCCGGGTTAGGCTACGCGGTTCATGAGCAACGACAAGAAACCGAACGTCCTGCTCGAGATCGCCGTCACCATCGTCGTGCCGGCCCTCGTGCTGACCTACCTCAGCGGCAAGGACCGCCTGGGCACCACCGGCGCCCTGCTGCTGGCGCTGTCGCTGCCGCTGGGCTGGGGCATCTGGGACGGCCTTCGGCGCCGCAAGCTGAACTGGTTGGCGGTGCTGGGCGTGGTGAGCACGCTGATGACCGGCGGCATCGGCCTGCTGCAGCTCGACGCCTGGTGGCTGGCGGTGAAGGAAGCCGCCGTGCCCACGCTGATCGGCCTGGTGATCTTCGGCTCGGCCTGGACGAAGACGCCGCTGATCCGGCTGCTCGTGTTCAACGCGAGCATCTTCGACGTCGACAAGATCCACAAGGCGCTCGAGGAGCGCGATGCCACGCCGGCCTTCGAGCAGCGCCTGCGCATGGGCACGGTGATGCTGGCCGGCACCTTCTTCTTCTCCGCGGTGGCCAACTTCGTGCTCACGCGCTGGGTCGTCACCAGCCCGGCCGGCACCGAGGCCTTCAACCACGAGCTGGGCCGGCTCACGGCGCTGAGCTACCCGATCATCGCCGTGCCCTCGATGATCATGATGATGGCGCTGATGTTCTGGCTCGCGCGCGGCGCCAAGTCGCTGACGGGGCTGGACCTGGGCGAGATGATGCAGGGCGGCTGATGCGCAGCGGGGCCCCCGAGCCGGACACCGCGCCGCGGCGCGCAGGCGGCAGCTGGCGGCCCTCGTGGCTGGGCTTCGTCGGCATGGGCCTGGCGCTGGCCATGCTGGCGGTCGTGCTGGCGCAGGCACGCCAGTACCAGCTGCTGCGGCAGGCCTTCGACAGCGCCGGCCTCGAGGCCGGCGTGCCCGCCCCCTTCGAGGCCGAGACCGGCTACCTGCGGCTGCGCGAACGCTGGCGCGCCGCGGCCGACGAGCGCGCGCCGGCCGAGCTGCCCGCGCTGGGCGTGATGTACCGCGCCTGGGTGGCGCAGCTCGCCCCGCTGCGCGGCCCGGGCGACGAGGCCCACCAGCTCGCGCTGCAGGCGATCGACCGCTTCGTGGCCGATGCCGACCGCGCCCTGGGCGCACGGCCGCAGGCCGAGGCCACGCGCGCCTGGGTGGCCGCGCTGGAGCCCGCGCTGCAGGCGCTGGACCTGCCGATCCACCGCCTCGCGCAGGACACGGCGCAGCGCATGGCCCAGGCGCAGCAGCAGCGCGCGCAGGCGGTGCGCGAGCAGAACCACCTGGGGCTGGCGTTGACGATCTTCCTGTCGCTGCTGACGCTGGCCTTCGCCGCCATCGCCACGCGCCAGCTGCGCCAGCTGCACGAGCGCCGCCTGGTGCTGGAAGACCTGGCGGCCAACCTGCGCCAGGCGCGCCGCCAGGCCGAGGCCGCCAGCGACGCCAAGAGCGCCTTCCTGGCCAACATGAGCCACGAGATCCGGACGCCCTTCCACGGGCTGATGGGCATGCTCTCGCTGCTGCGCGAGACGGGGCTCACGCCGCGGCAGATCGACTACCTGCGCACCGCCACCGAGTCGGCCGACCACCTGCTGGCGCTGCTCAACGACATCCTGGACATGTCGCACCTGGAAAGCGGCCGCATGACGCTGGCCCGCGCGCCGGTGGACCTGCGCGCGATGCTGCGCGACATCGAAGCGCTGATGCGCCCGCAGGCGATGGCCAAGGGCCTGGCGCTGCACATCGACGCCGATCCGGCAGTGCCCGAGCGCATTCAGGCCGATCCGACGCGCGTCAAGCAGGTCGTGTTCAACCTGCTGTCCAACGCGATCAAGTTCTCCGACCATGGCTCGGTGGTGCTCGACGTGCGCCGCGGCCATGGGGCCGACGGCAGCGCGACGCTGCTGTTCATCGTCACCGACACCGGCGTGGGCATGGACGAGCGCACGGTGGCGCAGCTGTTCAGCCGCTTCATGCAGGCCGACACTTCGCGTTCGCGCCGCCACGGCGGCACCGGGCTGGGGCTGGAGATCTCGCGCAACCTGGCGCGGCTGATGGGCGGCGACATCACCGTGCGCAGCCGCCCCGGCGAAGGCAGCCGCTTCGCCTTCGAGATGCCGCTGGTGGCCGCGCCGGCGGCAGCGCCGCTGCCCGGCGGCGGCGGCATCGATGCGCCCGCCGCGCGCGCGCTGCAGGTGCTGGTGGCCGAGGACCACCCGGTGAACCGGCAGTACATGGCCGCGCTGCTGGAGAGCCTGGGCCACGTGGCGCACTTCACCACCAACGGCCAGGAGGCGGTGGACGCCGCGCGCAGCCGGTCCTTCGACGTGGTGCTGATGGACCTGCACATGCCGGTGATGGACGGCGTGGCAGCGACGCGCGCGATCCGCGCGCAGCCCGACCCGGCGGTCTCCACGCTGCCCATCGTGGCGCTGACCGCCGACGCCTTCGACGAGACGCGCGAGCGCTGCATGGTCGCCGGCATGAACGACTTCCTCACCAAGCCGGTGAGCCCGGAGAAGCTGGGCGGACTGCTGCGGCGCCTGTTCGGCGCCGCAGGCAGCCCGGCCGCGCCGCTGCCGCACGCGGCCGTGCCGGGCGCCGGCACCGCGGCCAGCGCGCGCGCCAGCGGTCAGGTGCCGCTGGTGGACGAAGCCGTGGTGGCGATGGCGCTGCAGGCGATGAGCGCGGGGCGGCTGGCGGCGATGATCGAGTCCTTCCTCGACCAGGCGCCCGAGACCGTGCAGCGGCTGCGCGCCGCGGTGCGCGATGCGCAGCCGCTGGACCTGCGCGTCAACGCCCATGCCGCCAAGGGCGCGGCGCTGAACCTGGGCCTGTGCGGGCTGGCGGCCACGGCCGAGGCACTGCAGGAAGGCGCCGCGCACCTGCCTGCGCACGAGATCGCGCGCCTGGTGCAGCGCTTCGAGGACCAGCTCGCGCCCACGCGCACCGCGGTGGCCGCTTTGGGCCTGCTGCGGCAGGCCGACGAAGGCGCGCCTACAAGATGACGGGTTCCGGCTCGAGCCGGATGCCGAAGCGCCCGTAGACCGATTCCTGGATCGCGCGCGCCAGCGTCACCACCTCGGCGCCGCTGGCGCCGCCGCGGTTCACCAGCACCAGCGCCTGCTTCTCGTAGACGCCGGCGCGGCCCACGGTCTTGCCTTTCCAGCCGCAGGCGTCGATCAGCCAGCCGGCGGCCAGCTTCACGCTGCCGTCGGGCATCGGGTAGTGCACGATCTCGGGGTCGCGGCCGATGATGTCGCGGCACTGCTCCTCGCTGACCACCGGGTTCTTGAAGAAGCTGCCGGCGTTGCCCACCACGGCCGGATCGGGCAGCTTGGCGCGGCGGATGGTGCAGATCCAGTCGAAGATCGTGCGTGCATCGGGCTCGCGGTTGCCGGTCTCGGCCATCTTGCGCTCGAGGTCGAGGTAGCCCAGCACCGGCTGCCAGGGCCGCGGCAGCCGGAAGCGCACGCGCGTGATCACGCTCTTGCCGGCCAGCTCGTGCTTGAAGACGCTGTCGCGGTAGCCAAAGCGGCACATCGAGGCGTTCAGCGTCACGCTGCGGCCGGTGACGAGGTCCACCGCGTCCAGCGAATCGAAGCGGTCCTTCAGCTCGACGCCGTAGGCGCCGATGTTCTGCACCGGCGCGGCGCCCACCGAGCCCGGGATCAGCGCCAGGTTCTCAAGCCCGGGCCATCCGTTGTCGAGCGTGTATTCGACGAGCCGGTGCCAGGTCTCGCCGGCGCCGGCCTCGACGATCCACGCCTCGGCTTCCTCGCGCACCAGGCGCAGGCCCATCACCTCCATCTTCAGCACCACGGCCTCGACATCGCGCGTCAGCACGAGGTTGCTGCCGCCGCCCAGCACGAGCTTGGGCGCGCGGCCCCAGGCGGGGTGGTCGACGACGCGGCGCACGTCGGCGTCGCTGGTGATGCGCACCAGCGTGCGCGCCACGGCCGGCAGCCCGAAACTGTTGTGCTCGCGCAAGCTGGCGCGCTCTTGCACCTGCAGGGTCGTCTGAGGGGTGGACATGAGCGGATTCTCGTGCATATTGCCGGCTGGACCCGGGCCCGCAAGGGCTCTTCAGACATGCCCAGCTTCGACGTCGTCATCGAACCCGACCTGGTGGAACTGCGCAACGCGGTCGAGCAGGCCAACAAGGAGATCGGCACCCGCTTCGACTTCAAGGGCAGCAGTGCCGAGGTCGAGCTGATTTCGCCCACGCCCAAGACGCGTGAACTGGCGCTGCTGGCCGACTCCGACTTCCAGCTCCAGCAGGTGCGCGAGTTGCTGATCCAGCGCCTGGCCAAGCGCAACGTCGACGTGCGCTTCCTCGAGTTCGACGGCACGCCGCAGAAGCTCAGCCACGACAGGCTGCGGCTGCCGGTGCCGGTGAAGAGCGGCGTCGATGCCGACACTGCACGCAAGATGCAGCAGGCCATCAAGGCGAGCAAGCTGAAGGTGCAGGCCGCCTTCCAGGGCGACACGCTGCGCGTCAGCGGCCCCAAGCGGGATGTGCTGCAGCAGACGATCGCGCTGCTGCGCAAGGAGATGCACGAATGGCCGCTGGGCTTCAACAACTTCCGCGATTGATCCTGGCGCTGCTGGCAGCCGCCGCGCTGCCGGCCGTGGCGCAGGACGCCGCGCTCTCCGGCCGCATGGGCGACCGGGCGCTGATCGTCGTCGGCGGCCAGCCCTACACGCTGGCGGCCGGCCAGAGCGGCGGCGGCGTGAAGCTCAGGCGATGGGTGGGCGACGACGCGGAGGTGGAGTCCGGCGGCAAGGTCAGCCTGCTGCGCATGGGCGCCAGCCCCGTGCACATGGGCGGCGCGGCGCCGCGCGCCGGCAGCGGGCGCGAGATCGTGCTCACCGCCGGGCCGGGCGGCCACTTCACGACGCTGGGCGCGATCAACGGCCGGCCGGTGCAGTTCCTCGTCGACACCGGCGCCACGCTGATCTCGATGGGCATGGCCGACGCGCAGCGACTGGGCATCGACCTGAGCAACGCGCGCCGCGGCGCGACGCAGACGGCCAACGGCGCCGTGCCGGTGATGATGGTCACGCTGTCCAGCGTGCGCGTGGGCGATGTCGAGCTGGCCAACGTGGGCGCCGTCGTGATGCCGCAGAACCTGCCGGTGATCCTGCTGGGCAACAGCTTCCTTTCCCGCCTGCAGATGAAGCGCGAGAACGACGTGATGCGCCTGGAACTGCGCTGATCGCATCGGGGCCTGCCCGGGGTTTGTCCCGGCGGGGACAAGGCGTTTTCGAACGGTCGTGCTAAAACGCGGCGCGCAAGCTGGCGCCCCTGCGCCCTGCGCCCGACGGAGCTCCGATCCATGGACCTGAACTTCACCGCCGAGGAACTGGCCTTCCGCGGCCAGATCCGCCAGTGGGTGGCCGAGAACCTGCCGGCCGACATCGCGCACAAGGTGCGCCATTCGCTGCGCCTGTCGCGCGACGACCACCAGCGCTGGGCCCGCATCCTGGGCCAGAAGGGCTGGCTCGGCTGGGGCTGGCCGGCGCAGTTCGGCGGCCCGGGCTGGAACGCGATCCAGAAGCACCTGTTCGAAGAGGAATGCGCGCTGGCCGGCGCGCCGCGTGTCATCCCCTTCGGCCCAGTGATGGTGGCACCGGTGATCATGGCCTTCGGCTCGCCCGAGCAGCAGAAGCGCTTCCTGCCCGGCATCGCCAGCGGCGAGGTCTGGTGGAGCCAGGGCTACAGCGAGCCGGGCTCGGGTTCCGACCTCGCCTCGCTGAAGTGCCGGGCCGAGCGCCGGGGCGACAAGTACGTCGTCAACGGCCAGAAGACCTGGACCACGCTGGGCCAGTACGGCGAGTGGATCTTCTGCCTCGTGCGCACCAGCAGCGAAGGCAAGCCTCAGACCGGCATCAGCTTCCTGCTGATCGACATGAAGAGCCCGGGCATCACCGTGCGGCCCATCATCCTGATGGACGGCGAGCACGAGGTGAACGAGGTGTTCTTCGACAACGTCGAGGTGCCGGCGGAGAACCTCATCGGCGAGGAGAACATGGGCTGGACCTACGCCAAGCACCTGCTCGCGCACGAGCGCACCAACATCGCCGACGTGAACCGCGCCAAGCGCGAGCTGGAGCGCCTGAAGCGGCTGGCGAAGGACGAGGGCCTGTGGGACGACCTGCGCTTCCGCGACCAGATCGCGCTGCTGGAGGTGGACGTGGTGGCGCTGGAGATGCTGGTGCTGCGCGTGCTGTCGGCAGAGAAGAGCGGCAAGCAGTCGCTCGACATCGCCGGCCTCTTGAAGATCCGCGGCAGCGAGATCCAGCAGCGCTACACCGAGCTGATGATGCTCGCCGCCGGGCCGCTGTCGCGCGCCTACATCCACGAGGCCATGGAGGCCGGCTGGCAGGGCGACCAGCTCGTACCCAGCGCGCTGCTGCCGCTGGCCGGCACCTACTTCAACTACCGCAAGACGACGATCTACGGCGGCAGCAACGAGGTCCAGCGCAACATCGTCGCGCAGACCGTGCTGGGTTCCTGAGCGAAAGGCGACGGCGATGGATTTCGACTTCACCGAAGACCAGGATTCGCTGCGCGACGCGGTGCGGCGCTGGGTCGACAAGGGCTTCCCCTTCGAGCGGCGCCATGCGCTGGCCAAGGCCGGCGGCGCGACGCGCGAGGTCTGGGGCGAATTGGCCGAGCTGGGCCTCGCCGGCCTCGCGGTGCCCGAGGCGCAGGGCGGCCTGGGCCAGGGCGCGATCGAGGCGATGGTGGTGGCCGAGGAACTCGGCCGTGGCCTCGTCAACGCGCCCTTCGCGCATGCAGCGCTGATGGCCCCTGCCCTGCTGGCGGCAGCGCCGGACGCGCTGCAATCGGCCTGGCTGCCGCGCGTCGCCGAGGGCAGCGCGCTCGTCGTGCCCGCGCTGCAGGAGCGTCGGGGGCGCTACACGCTGGCCCAGGTGAGCACGCGGGCGACGCCGGCCGGCGAGCGCTGGACGCTCAGCGGCAGCAAGCTCGTCGTGCCCGCGGCCGACGAGGCCGAGGCCTTCGTCGTGCCTGCGCGCATCGCCGGCGCCGACGACGCCATCACCGGCATCGGCCTGTTCCTCGTCGAGCGCGCGGACACGAAGGTCGCTGCCTATGCCACGCAGGACGGGGCACGCGCCGGCGATCTCACGCTCGCCGCCACGCCGGCCGCGCTGATCACCGAGGACGGCCATGCCGTGCTGGAAACCGCGGTGGACATCGGCATCGCGGCGAACTGTGCCGAGGCGGTCGGCCTGATGGACCGCCTGGTCGAGCTGAGCGTGGAGTACATGAACACGCGCAAGCAGTTCGGCAGCACGCTCGCCAGCTTCCAGGCGCTGCGCCACCGCGTGGCCGACGTGAAGATGCAGCTCGAGCTCGGCCGCTCGATGAGCTACTTCGCCAGCCTCAAGCTCGGCGAGCCGGCGCCGCAGCGCCGCCGCGCCGTGAGCCAGGCGCGTGTGCAGCTGGGGCAGAGCATGCGCTTCGTCGGCCAGCAGTGCATCCAGATGCACGGCGGCATCGGCTGCACCGACGACGCCAGCGCCAGCCACTTCTTCAAGCGCCTGACGATGCTCGAAACGAGCCTGGGCGACACGCTGCACCACCTGGGCGAGGTGTCGGCGCGCATGCAGGACAGCGCCGGCGTCTTCGCCTGAGCATGCAGCTCGCGCCCGGCGCGATCACCGACGTTGCCGGCATCCGCGTCGGCCATGCGGCAGTCGCGGGCCGGCCGACGGGCTGCAGCGTCGTGCTGTGCCCGCCGGGCACGCGCGGCGGCGTGGTGGTGCGCGGCGGTGCGCCGGGCACGCGCGAGACCGATCTGCTGCGGCCGGAGAACACGGTCGATGTCGTGCACGCGGTGCTGCTGTCAGGCGGCAGCGCCTTCGGCCTGGATGCCGCCGGCGGCGTGATGCGCTGGCTCGAAGGCCAGGGCATCGGCCTGGCGGTGGGCCCGGCGCGTGTGCCCATCGTGCCGGCCGCGGTGCTGTTCGACCTGTGGCTCGGCGATGCGCGCATCCGGCCCGATGCCGCCACCGGCTTCGCGGCCTGCGCGAACGCCTCGGCCGCGCCGCCCGCGCAGGGCAATGCCGGCGCGGGCCTGGGCGCGACGGTGGGCAAGCTGCACGGGATCGGCCGCGCGATGAAAGGTGGCGTCGGCACCGCTTCGCTGAAGCTCGGAGCCTTCACCGTCGGCGCGCTGGTGGCGGTGAATGCGGTCGGCGACGTGCTCGACGAAGCCGGCGCGGTGCTGGCCGGCGCGCGCGGCGGCGACGGGCGGCCGATGGGCTCGACGCCCTCGCTGCTGGCCGGCGACGGCCCGCCGCAGATGGTGGCGGGCATGGCGACGACGATCGGCGTCGTCGCCACCGATGCCGCGCTGACGAAGGCCCAGGCCACGCAACTGGCCGCGCTCGCGCATCACGGCCTGGCGCGCGCGATCAGCCCGCTCACCATGCACGATGGCGACACGCTGTTCGCGCTGGCCACCGGCGGCGCCGGCCGGCCCGGCGAGCTGAGCGCCTTGGGCGCGATGGCGGCCGAGGCCGTGGCGCGTGCGATCCGCAATGCGGTGCGCGCCGCCGGATCGCTCGCCGAGCCGCCGCTGCCGGCGGCCCGGGACTTCGCGCGTTAGCTCGGCTCGCCGCCGGGCTGGTTCGTCGGGCTAGTTCGTCGGATAGAGGTCCCCGAGCACCACGCCTTCGCGCCGCGGGTCGACGCCGCCCTCGTAGTAGTAGTAGCCCTGGGGGTTGCTGCGCTTGATGACGGTGGCGAGGCCGCTGCTCTGCTGCGCCGTGTTCACCGTGTGGCCCAGCGCACGCAGGCCCGTGATCAGCGCATCGTTGGCGCCGTTGTTCGTCACGTCCACGTTCGGATGCTCGCTGCCCACGTTCGTCGACGGGCTGTTGGAGGCGCCGAAGTCCACCATCGCGGTGGCCTGCTGCGCATCCAGGCCCCAGTCGAGCACGCCCACCAGCGTCTTGGTCACGTACTGGATGATGGTCGCGCCGCCGGGCGAGCCGGTGGCCATGCGGAACTCGCCGCGTGCGCCGCTCGTGCCGGTGCGGAACACCAGCGTCGGCGCCATGCTGCTGCGCGGGCGCTTGTTCGCGGCCACGCGGTTGGCGATCGGGTTGCCCTGCGCATCGGTGGGCGTGGCGGAGAAGTCGGTGAGCTGGTTGTTCAGCAGGTAGCCGCCGCGCGTCATGTGGAAGCTGCCAAAGGCCGATTCCACCGTCGTCGTCATGCTGGCCACGTTGCCGCGGCCGTCGGCCACCACGATGTGGGTCGTGCCGTTCTCGGGGATCGGCCCGCCGACACCCAGCGCCACGGGGCCCAGGTCACCCGGCTGCGCGGTGCCCATGCTCCTGGTCAGATCGATCAGGTTGGCGCGCTGCCGCAGGTAGGCCTTGTCGGTCATCATCGCCGGGCTGCCGCCGGGCAGCGGCACGAAGTCGGTGTCGGCGACGTACTTGTCGCGGTCGGCGTAGGCCAGACGCTCGGCCTCGGAGACGAGGTGCACGCCGGAGGCCAGCGGCTTGCCGCCGTTGCCGTCGAGGGCGGTGGGCTTGTGCAGCGAGAGGTCGAAGGCCTCCAGGATGCCGAGCGACTGCGCCACGGCGAGGCCGCCGCTGGACGGCGGTGGCATGCCGCAGACCCACCAGATGCGGTAGGTGGTGCAGATGGCCTCGCGCTTCTTGGCCTGGTAGGCGGCGAGGTCCGCGCGGGTCGTGAGGCCCGGCGTGATGCTGCCCGTGGTGTCGGCGATCTCGTCGATCACGTCCTGCGACAGCGAGCCGTTGTAGAACGCCGCCACGCCGTTGTCGGCCAGGGCCTGGAAGGTGGCCGCCAGCGCCGGGCTCTTCAGCAGCGTGCCGGCAGCCTTGGCGCTGCCGTCGGCGTTCAGGAAGTAGGCCTTGGCCTCGGCATCGCGCGCGAGCTGCGCCTTGGAGCCGTCGATCGAGGCCGACATGCGCGGGCTGATCTTGAAGCCGTCGGTGGCGATCTTGATCGCCGGATCGAACAGCTGCTTCCATGGCGTCTTGCCGGCGTCCTTGTAGGCCAGGTCGAGCATTGCCAGCACGCCCGGCGTACCGATGCTGCGGCCGCTGGCGCGCGCATTGGGCAGCGGCGTGGTCTGCTGGGTGTCGCTGATCCAGCGCAGGTAGTTGCCGGTGGCCGCGGCGGGCGCGGTCTCGCGGCCGTCGTAGGCGGTGACGGTGTTCTTCGCGCGGTCGTAGTACAGCATGAAGGCACCGCCGCCGATGCCGCTGCTCTGCGGCTCTACGAGATTCAGCACCATCTGCACCGCGATGGCCGCGTCCACCGCGCTGCCGCCGGCCTTCAGCACGTCGCAGCCGGCCTTGGTGGCCAGCGGGTTGGCGGCCACGACCATGTAGCTGCGCGAGAAGGCCACCTGCTTGGTGGCGAACCCGGTGGGGATCTCGGGCGCGCCGTTCTCGCCCGGCGTGCCCGGGTTGTAGACGCTGCCGCTGCTGCTGTATTGCAGGCAGGCGTTCTCGCCGACGGTGTCGACGATCTCGTCGTCGTCGCCGCCGCAGCCGCCCACCAGGGCGGCGGCCAGCAGCAGTTGCAGGACACGCGTCAGGCGCGGCCGGGGTCGGATGGACATCGCTGGGCTCCTCTCGTTCTGATCATCAGTCCGGTGGCGATGATCTTCCAATGCCGCGGCCCGCGCGGCAAGCGGGGCATCCGCGGCGCGCATGCCACACTGGCGCCGATGCAACTGGCCCGCATCCTCCAGTCACAAGGCTTCGGCAGCCGGCGCGAATGCGCCGCGATGGTGGCGCGTGGCGAAGTGCAAGTCGCGTCACGGGTGGTGAACGAGCCCGAGGCCGGCTTCGAGACCGAGGGCCTGGTGTTCCGTGTCGCCGGCACGGACTGGCTGTTCCGCGAGAAGGCCACCGTGATGCTGCACAAGCCGCTGCACGTGGAGTGCTCGCGCGCGCCCAGCCACCATCCGAGCGTGCTGTCGCTGCTGCCCGGGCCGCTGCGCAACCGCGGCGTGCAACCGGTCGGCCGGCTCGATGAGGACACCAGCGGCCTGCTGCTGCTCACCGACGACGGCGCGCTCTCGCACCGCCTCACCTCGCCGCGCCACCACGTGCCCAAGGTCTACGAGGTGACGGCGCGCCACCCGTTCGACGAGTTCCAGCTGCGCGCGCTGCGCGAAGGCGTGCTGCTGCGCGATGCGCCCGAGCCGGTGCGCGCGCTGGCCTGCGAGCCGCTCGGGCCGAACACGCTGCGGCTGACCATCGGCGAAGGCCGCTACCACCAGGTGCGGCGCATGGTGGCCGCGGCGGGCAACCGCGTGGAGGCGCTGCATCGCCGCGCGATCGGCCCGCTTGTGCTGCCGGCCGATCTCGCGCCCGGGCAATGGCGCTGGCTGGGCGAGGACGAACTCGCGATGCTCGCGCCCGCGCCGGCCGCTACGCGCGCGGCGACAGCAGGCCCATGATCGACGTGGCGGTGCCGAGCCAGCGCGTATCGCCCTCGGCATCGCCCAGCGCGTCGCGGCGGTCCAGCAGCTGGCGCGCGGCGGTGGGCATGCGGTGGCGCAGCATCGCGCGCGCCAGGCGCCGCGCAGCAGCGCCGCGGAAGAACTCGTCGGGCAGGTGGCCGAGCCAGCTTTGCAGCGTCTTCTCGTCCAGCACGCGCGGCAGGTGCTGCACGCCGTGGAAACCGAAGCTCCCGCCGCCGGCGGCGCCCTCGCCCACCGCGAAGCGGCGCGCCAGCGAGGCCGGCGCGTAGCTGACGCCATGCTCGCGCTCCAGGCGCGCGCGCTCCAGCCGGCACAGCACCTCGTCCTCGGGGTGGAACTGCACGAGCTTGCGGTCCTGCCCCGCCATCAGCATGCGGCGCGAGCGCAGCGAGAAGCCGCCGCTGCCCACCGCGAGTTCCTCGGGCTGATCGGGCCAGGGCGCGCCGATGTAGTCGTGGATCAGGAACTCGTCCAGCCAGGCACTGCCCTGGGCGACGAAGGCGTCCCATTGCACGAACAGCGCGTGCGAGGTGCGCACGTAGGCCGGCAGCGTGCGCAGCACGAACTCCGAGCGCGCCGCCGGCGAGGGCAGGCGGTCGATCTCCACCACCTGCAGCCCGGGGATGATGGTCCGCGGCAGCCAGCCGTGCGTGAACAGCAGCGCGCGGGCCACGTCGAGCTGGGCCAGGCAGCGCAGCAGCGCCTCGGTGGCCAGCATCGGCACTTGGGTGTCGACGGCCACGAGCGTGACCTGCGAGAGCGGGATGCGCATATCGGAACGGCCTTCTGCCGGGCGGTTGCTGGCCGGATTCTGCCTTGCCGGCGCTCCCGTACGATCGGCCGGTCCACCACCCATTCGACTGTCTGCGCATGCCCGGGCCCGCCGTCCTCGCCACGCTGATGCGCCGCCTGCGCCTGGCGCACAAGCAGCGCATCCACCGGCGGCACCTGGCGCGGCGCATCGGCTACGAAGCCTGGTGCGAGCGCTACGACCGCCTCGACGAGGCCCTGCGCGAGCGCCTCGCGGGCGCCGAGGCCAGCGGGCCCACGATCGACCTGCGGCTGCCACTGGCCGGCGCGCCGGAGGCGCTGCAGGCGAGCGTCGCGTCGATGCGCGCGCAGTGGTTCCCGCACTGGCGGCTCTGGCTCGCGGGCGATGCGCCGCCGGCCGTCGCCGCCTGGGCCGCCGCCCACGTTGCCGGCGATGCGCGCATCCGCCTCGGCGAACCGGGCGGCGAGGCGGCCTGGCTGGCCGACGTCGAGCCCGGCGAACGCTGGCGCGAACATGCGCTGGCCCTGTTCGCCGCTTTGCTGCGCGCGCGCCCGAGCCTCGGCCTCGTCTATGCCGACCACGACCAGCTCGACACGCAGGGCCGACGACACGATCCCTGCTTCAAGCCCGACTGGAACCCGGACCTGCTGCTGGCCGCCGACTGGATCGGGACGCCGGTGGTCTGGCGCGCCGGGCTCCGGCCCGAGGTGGCCACGAGCGCGCACGAGCGGCTGCTGATTGCGGCCGAGCGCCTGGGCCCCGCGCAGGTGCACCACATCCCGCAGCTGCTGGTGCACCGGCCGCCGCATGGCGCGCCCGCGTCGAGCGACGCCGCGGCCGTGGCCGCGCACCTGGCGCGCCGCGGCGAGGCCGCCACCGCCGAGCCCGGGGCCCACGGCGTTCGCGTGCGCTTCGCACTGCCTCAGCCCGCGCCGCGCGTGAGCGTCGTCATCCCCACGCGCAACGGGCTGGACCTGCTGCGCACCTGCGTCGACTCGCTGCGCCGACTGACGCGCTACCCGGACTACGAAATCGTCGTCGTCGACAACGGCTCGGACGACCCGGCCTGCCTGCGCTGGCTGGCGCGCGCCGAGGCCGCGGGCCACCTGCGCGTGCGGCGCGACCCGCGCAGCCCCTTCAACTTCGCAGCGCTGAACAACGACGCGCTGGCCGACTGCACCGGCAGCGTGCTGGCGCTCGTCAACAACGACATCGAAGTGATCGAGCCCGGCTGGCTGGAGGAGATGGTCTCGCTCGCGCTGCGCCCGGGCGTGGGCGCGGTGGGCGCGCGGCTGCTCTATGGCGACCGCAGCGTGCAGCACGCCGGCATCGTCGGCGGCATCCTGGGCGGCAGCGGGCACGGCCACCGGCGCGTGGCCCCGGGTGACGCCGGCCCCATGCAGCGCGTGCTGCGGCTGCAGCAGCTCTCGGCCGTGACCGCCGCCTGCCTGGTGGTGCAGCGGCGGCACTACGAGGCGGTGGGCGGCATGGATGCCGAGGCCTTCCCCGTCACGTTCAACGACACCGACTTCTGCCTGCGCCTGAACGCTGCCGGGCAACGCACCCTGTACACGCCACATGCGGTGCTGATGCATCACGAATCGGTTTCGCGCGGCAGCGACAAGGACGGCAGCCGCCGCGCGCGGTTCGAGGCGGCGCGGGAGGCCTTTGCCGCGCGCTGGCCCGGCTTCGTCGCGGCCGACCCGGCCTACAACCCCAACCTCACGCTGGCCGCCGAACACTTCGGCCTGGCCGAGCCGCCGCGCATCGAGCGCTGGCAGTTCGAGGTGCCGATCGCCGTCAGTAGATGAACTTCGCGAAGCGCTCGCGCTCCGCCAGCAGCGGCTTGGGGAAAGTCCCGTCCAGCGGCACGAGCTGGAAGCTGCGGCCCATGCCGAAGAGATCCTCGCGGTTGGCCAGCCGGCGCCGGATGGCCTCGACATCGGTGTACTGCGGCAGGTTCAGTTCCTGGTGCGAGAAGGACTCGATCTTTTCGCGGATCTGCTCGGGCGTCATCAGGTACGAGAAGTGCCAGCCGCCGTCCGGGATGACCTGCGCGTTGGTCTTGTGCCACCAGCGGCGCAGGCTGCGCAGCGGCCCGGTGGCCTTGTAGGCGCGCAGGTTCTGCAGGCTGCCGCCGTACCAGCCGCGCAGCCGGCCCGCCGTGGTCATGCGCACCATGCGCCAGGGGATGTCCAGCGCGTCCTTCGAGGCCGTCATCTCGTTGTTGAAGGCGTAGTAGTACATGCGCTGGTGCAGCACCGCGCTCAGGTGCTTCGCGGGGCGGTACTGCGCCAGCGCCTCGGGGCGCGGGATCTCGTCGACGTCCGAGAGGATCAGCACATCGTCGTCGGCCGCGTCGCGCAGCCCGCGTGCCAGCGCGCTGCGCTGGTGCCACTCGTTGTGCCAGGCCGAGGGCGGATCGGCCTGCAGGTCGTCGACGCGCACGTACTCGATGCGCGAGGCGAAGTCCGCAAAGCGCGCGATGTCGAAGCGCGGCTCGCGCGGCTTGCCGGCGAAGGTGCGCGTGCCCTCGGCGATGACGAAGCGGTCGACCACGTCCTTCAGCGTCTGCAGCCGCAGGTACAGCAGGTCGTCCTCGCCGGCGTAGGTGAAGCAGTCGTGGATCAAGCTGGGTTCTCCGAAGTCGTGGACACGGCCTCCACCGCGTCGAGCCAGGCCGCATGCACGACCGAGGGCGCGTAGTGCGCCGCCACATAGCGGCGGCCGGCATCGCCCAGGCGCTCGCGCTCGGCATCGCTGCGCGCCAGCGCGCGCAGCAGGCCGGCACGAAGCCCGCCGCCACCGCGGTAGGCCTCGCCGGCGCCGCTGCCCGCCACATGGTCGGCCAGCGGCTCGCAGCCGCCATTGGCCAGCACGGGCACGCCCAGGGCCAGCGCTTCGAGCAGCACGAGCGAAAGGCTCTCGTGGCGCGAAGGCATCACCAGCGCCTGCGCGCCGGCCACCAGCGCATCACGCTCGCGGGCGTCGACGAAACCCGTCAGCCGCAGCTGCGGCGACTCGGGCACTGCCATCGCGCCGCGGCCGACGAAGACCAGCACCGCATCGGGCACCTGCGGCGCCACGGCGAGCCAGGCGCGCAGCAGATCGGCGCAGCCCTTGCCCTTCTCGACGCGGCCGACGTAGACGAGGTAGCGCCGGCCCGGCAGGCGGTAGCGGGCCCGCGCGGCCTCGATCGCCGCCGCGGCGGGCATCGCCACCTCGGCCGGCGCGCCCACCACGCGCGAAGGCCCGGCGGCGCTCGCGCCGTACAGGCGCGCGGCCAGGCGCTGCTCGGCCGCGGTGTTCCACAGCGTCAGCCCGGCACTCGAGAACACGCGGTGGAACCACGGCAGCACCATCGCCTTCTCGTCGTGCAGCGTGGGCACCAGCACCGAGCGGCGGCCCCAGGCCGGCAGGCCTTCGGCCGTGGGGTGGTACAGCGCGGTGAAGAACACCACGGCGTCAAAGGCCTCGCGGCGTTCGCGCAGGAAAGCCACCAGCTCGGCACAGGCGGGGCCCTGGCGGCGCAGGAACTCGTGGCCGTCGAGCAGGTCGTCACCCTGCGGCGGCGGCACGCGCACGGCGTGCAGCGCGTCCAGCGCGCCGCGCAAGTGGAAGCGCAGCTTGTGCCGCCGCGGCACCTTCGCGCGCCCGCCTTCGTTGCGCGGCGGGTGCGCGAAGCGCAGCACGCGCTGGCCGCGTTCGAAGGTCTCGCCCGGCGGGTAGTCCATCGCCCAGGTCGCGCCGTCGCGCGCGCAGCTGGTCAGCACGGTCACGTCGTGGTGCGGCACCAGCGCCGCCAGCATCGAGGCCGCATGGGCCTCGGCGCCGCCCAGCAGGCCTTCGCCGAAGCGCTGCACCACCAGCGCCAGGCGGCGGCGCGGGCGCGGTGCTGGGCTGGCCGGCGGCTCGGGTTTCATGGGCCGATGCTAAGCGGCCGACCGCTAAACTCGCGGGCATCACTCACCCATCGCGCATGACCCAAGACACCATCCTCGGCCAGATGCGCCACACGTCCCGCATCCTGCAGGCGATGCAGGACGACGCGGCGCTGCTCGGCGCGCTGCAGGGCGCGGCCGAGTCCTGCATCGCGGCGCTGCGCGCCGGCGGCAAGGTGCTGCTGGCAGGCAACGGCGGCAGCGCGGCCGATGCGCAGCACATCGCCGGCGAGCTGGTCAGCCGCTTCATGTTCGACCGCCCGGGCCTGCCCGGCATCGCGCTGACGACCGACACCTCCATCCTCACCGCCATCGGCAACGACTACGGCTACGAGCGCCTGTTCTCGCGCCAGGTCCAGGCACTGGGCCGGCGCGGCGACGTGTTCATCGCCTACAGCACCTCGGGCAGCTCGCCCAACATCGTCGCGGCGCTGAAGACGGCGCGCGAGATGGGCCTCGTCACCGTGGGCTTCACCGGCAACCGCGGCGGCACGATGAATGCGCTGTGCGAGCACCTGCTGGCCGTGCCCAGCCCCGAGACGCCGCGCATCCAGGAGGGCCACCTGGTGATGGGCCACATCCTGTGCGGGCTGATCGAGAGCGCGCTGTTCTCGCCCCCGGGCTCCTGAGCCAAGCATGTTCGACGCGGTGATCCTTGCCGGCGGCCGCGGCACGCGGCTGGCCTCGGTGGTGCCTGAACTCCCGAAGCCGATGGCGCCGGTCTGCGGCAAGCCCTTCCTCGAACTCCTGCTCGGTGCGCTCGAAAGCAAGGGCCTGAAGCGCGCCGTGCTCTCGGTGGGCTACCGCGCCGAGGCCATCAGCGGCCACTTCGGCTCGCGTTTCCGCGGCATCGAGCTCGACTACGAGGTGGAACACGAGCCGCTGGGCACCGGCGGCGCGATCCGCCGTGCGCTCGCGCGCTGCCAGGGCGACGCGGCGCTGGTGGTCAACGGCGACACGCTGCTGGACATCGAGCTGGGCGTGCTGCATGAACACTGGCAGGCCACCCGCCGGCCCACGCTCGTGGCCTGTGAGGTGCCGGACACCACGCGCTACGGCCGGATCGTCGTCGAAGGAGGCCGGCTCGCGGCCTTCACCGAGAAGGGCACGCCCGGGCCGGGCTGGATCAACTCCGGCCACTACGTGCTGCCGCGCGACTTCCTCGAGGGCCGCGGCCTGCCGCAGGCCTTCTCCTTCGAGAACGAGGTGCTCGCGCCGCGGCTGCCGGAACTGGACCTCTCGGTGTTCTTCAGCCGGGGCTCGTTCATCGACATCGGCGTGCCCGAGGACTACGCGCGCGCCCAGCTCGAGCTGCTGCGCTGGGCCTGAAGCCCGAGGCGGCCGGCGCCGGCCCGCTGGCTACACTCGTGGCCCATGAGTGAGAGCGTGCGCCACCGCATCGGCATCAGCCTGGGCAACACCGGCAACCTGCAGGATGGCCTGGGTGAATTCGCGGTGCAGATGGGCCAGGCGGTCGACCGCGTCGCGGCCCGCTGGCGCGAGCAGGACGGCATCGCCTTCGACTTCCACGTGATCCCGCGCCTCGTGGGCCGCTTCGGCAGCCAGGTCGGCTACCTGCCGGTGAGCCGCTGGCAGCGCACCTGGCACCGCCAGCCGCAGCGCTACGACATCTGGCACTGCCTGCACCAGCTCAGCAAGAACCTGCCGCCGCAAGGCGCCGGGCTGCGCATGGTGACGGTGCACGACCTGAACTACCTCTACAGCGGCAAGCGCTTCTCGATGTGGCGCGCGCACCGCCGCGCGCTGGCGCTGATGGGCCGCACCGACAAGGTGGTGGCGATCAGCGAGCACACCGCGTCCGACGTGCGCAAGCACCTGGGCTGGACCAAGCCGATCGAGGTGATCCTGCGCGGCGCGCGGCCCTTCGCCGGCGGCCCGCAGGAGCCGCTGCCGGGCTGGCAGGCGGACGATGCGCGGCCCTTCCTGTTCCACCTCAGCCGCATGTCGTCGTCGAAGAACCCGCAGGCGATCGTCGGCCTCGCCCGGGCCTGGCCCGAGATGCGCTTCGTGATGTGCGGCCCTGACGGCGACGACACGCGCGGCCTGCGCGACGCGACGAAGCTGCCGAACATGGAGTTCCACCTCGGCATCAGCGATGCGCAGAAGGCCTGGGCCTTCGCGCATTGCGCCGGCTTCCTCTTCCCCTCGTTCACCGAAGGCTTCGGCCTGCCGCCGATCGAGGCCATGCAGTTCGGCGCGCCCACCTTCCTGTCGCGGCTGACCAGCCTGCCGGAGATCGGCGGCGACGCGGCCGAGTACTTCGACGACTTCTCGCCGGCGGCGATGCGCGCGGTGGTCGAGCGCGGCCTGGCGCGGCAGAAGAACGAGCCGGGCCGGGCCGACGCGATCCGCGCCCATGCCGCGCGCTTCGATGCCGACGCCGCGGCCGACGCCTACCTCGCGCTGTACCGCCGGCTGCTCAAGCTGCCGCCGGACCCGGCGCTGAAGCCCTTCTGAAGGCCGCTCGGCGAACCCGCATGCAGGTCTTCCGCGGTTTCCACCACCCCGAGCTGCGCGGCAGCGCGCGCGCGCTGACGATCGGCAACTTCGACGGCGTGCACCGCGGCCACCAGGCCATGCTGGCCTTGCTGAACAGCGAGGCGCGCCACCGCGGCGTGCCTTCCTGCGTGATGACCTTCGAGCCGCATCCGCGCGACCACTTCGCGGCCAAGGCCGGCAAGCCGGAGCTTGCGCCGGCGCGCATCGGCACGCTGCGCGACAAGCTCGGCGAGCTGGAGCGCTGCGGCATCGAGCAGGTGGTGGTGGTGCGCTTCGACGACGCCTTCGCCGCGATGCAGCCGCAGGCCTTCATCGACGAGGTGCTGCGCGACGGGCTGCATGCGCGCTACGTGCTCGTCGGCGACGACTTCAGCTTCGGCGCCAGGCGTGCCGGCAACTACGCGCTGCTGGATGCAGCCGGGCCCGAGGCCGGCTTCGACGTCGCGCGCATGCTCAGCTACGAGGTGCACGGGCTGCGCGTGTCCAGCTCGGCCGTGCGCGAGGCGCTGGCCGCCGGCGACATGCAACGCGCCGAGGCGTTGCTGGGCCGGCCCTACGCCATCAGCGGCCACGTGCAGCACGGCCGCAAGCTCGGCCGCGAGCTGGGCTTCCGCACGCTGAACCTGCGCTTTGCGCACCACCGGCCGGCGGCGATGGGCATCTTCGTCGTGCGCGTGCTGGGCCTGGCGGAGCATCCGCTGCCGGCCGTCGCGAGCCTGGGCGTGCGGCCGACCATCGAAGACGCCGGCCGCGTGCTGCTGGAGACGCATGTGCTGGACTGGCCGGCGTCGCTGGGCCCGGAAGCCGGCTACGGCCGCGTCGTGCGCGTGGAGCTGCTGCACAAGCTGCACGACGAACGCAAGTACGAGAGCCTGGACGCGCTGCGCGAAGGCATCGCGCGCGACACCGCCGACGCGCGCGACTGGTTCGCTTCGCGCTGATCCCGGCCGATCAGAACCGCCGCGCCAGGCCCGTGCTGAGGCCCCAGCCGTTGCGGCTGGTGGTCAGCGGGCTTGTCGCCGCGTGGCCGATCAGGCGCGAGGCGCTCGCGCCGGCCAGCATCGTCCACTCGGTGCCGAAGTCGTGGCGCAGGTTGATCGAGGCCGCCACGTCGCGCAGGCCGGCGCCGGGGCGGTAGACGGCGTACGGCGTCGTCGTCGCCTGCTGCTCGCTGATGCCGAAGTAGCTCTGCATGTAGCGGCCGTCGCCGAAGGACAGGCCGGCGCTGAGGTTCAGCGTCGTCGCCGGCGTCAGCTTGCGCTCCCAGCCGCCGCCCACGTCGCCCACGCCGCCGCCGCCCTTGCCCAGCAGGTCCACGCTCCAGGCCGCGCCGGCGCGCCAGGGGCCCTCGAGCTTCCAGCTCGCCGACATGCGCGCGCGGATCGTCGGCTTGATGTCGCCCATGCCCTTGAGCGCATCGCTCGTCTGCTCCGAGCGGCCCTGGTCGACGCGCAGCGCCAGGTTCAGGCGCACGCGCTCGCTGCGGACCATGTCGATGCCCAGGCCGCGCACCACGTCGTCGGAGCGGCGGGTGACGAAGCCGCTGGCGTTGGTGATCGTGAAGCGGCCGTAGCGCAGGAAGATCGCCGGCGAGATCTTGCCGATCATCTTCGAAGAGCCCGAGTACTCCGGCCGGTACGAGACGTTCGCGCCGAAGGCGCCTTCCCAGGCCGTGGTGGCCTGCGGTGCCGAGGGCTTGGCCACGGCCTCCGGCGCCGGCTCGCCTTCGTCGGCAGCCAGGGCGCGCGATACGGCCAGCGCGAGCGCAGCCATGGTGAAGATCGGGCGGGGGCGGGAGCGGCGGGGCGGCATGCAGTCCTTGGGTCGCTAAAATCGCAAGCATGCGTCCTTCGAGACATCCCCCGGCTGATGTAGGCCCGGAACGCTGGCACGCTGCCACGCGCCGGCAGGCGACGCGCGACCGAATTATTCGTTCGGCAGATTAAGTGGAACTGAAGCGACACGCCGGCGCCGGCGTGATCGCCAGCCGCACGCCCTGCCGCGCGTGCCCGCCGACCGAACGAAGACCCCCGACATGAGCACCTCCACGCCCGACTACCGCAGCACCCTCAACCTGCCCGACACCGCATTCCCGATGCGCGGCGACCTGCCCAAGCGCGAGCCGGGCTGGATCAAGCAGTGGAACGAGGGCGGCCTGTACAAGCGCCTGCGCGACGCACGTCATGGCGCCCCGCTGTTCGTGCTGCACGACGGCCCGCCCTATGCCAACGGCACGCTGCACATCGGCCACGCCGTCAACAAGATCCTGAAGGACATGGTGGTCAAGTGCCGCCAGCTGGCCGGCTTCGACGCGCGCTATGTGCCGGGCTGGGACTGCCACGGCCTGCCGATCGAGAACCAGGTCGAGAAGGACAACGGCCGCGGCCTGCCGCGCGAGAAGGTGCAGGCGCTGTCGCGCGCCTATGCCGGCAAGCAGATCGCGCAGCAGATGGCCGACTTCCAGCGCCTGGGCGTGCTGGGCGACTGGAGCCGGCCCTACCTCACGATGAACCCGGCCAACGAGGCCGGAGAGATCCGCGTGCTGAAGCGGCTGATCGAGCGCGGCTTCGTCTACCGCGGCAGCAAGCCGGTCTACTGGTGCTTCGACTGCGGCAGCTCGCTGGCGGAGTTCGAGATCGAGTACGCCGACAAGAAGAGCATCACGGTCGACGTCGCCTTCCTCGCGGCGGAACCCGAGAAGCTCGCCGCCGCCTTCGGCCTGCCTTCGCTCGCGAAGGACGCCTTCGCGGTGATCTGGACCACCACGCCGTGGACGCTGCCGGCCAACCAGGCGCTGAACCTGAACCCGGCGCTGGACTACGCGCTCGTCGACACCGAGCGCGGCCTGCTGCTGCTGGCCGAGGCGCGCGTGGAAGACCGGCTGAAGGCCTACGGCCTGGAAGGCCGGGTGCTGGCCACCGCGAAGGGCGAGAAGCTCGGCGGCCTGAACTTCCGCCATCCGCTGGCCCACGTGGACCCGGGCTACGACCGCCTCTCGCCGGTGTACCTGGCCGACTACGCCACGGCCGACGACGGCACCGGCATCGTGCACTCGTCGCCGGCCTACGGCGTGGACGACTTCAACTCCTGCCTCGCCCACGGCATGCAGGCCGACCAGATCCTCAACCCGGTGCAGGGCAACGGCGTCTACGAGGCCGCGCTGCCGCTGTTCGGCGGCCAGAACATCTGGAAGGCCGGCCCGGTGATCGTGCAGGCGCTGCAGGACGCTGGCCGGCTGCTCGCCAGCGGCCAGCTCGTGCACAGCTACCCGCACTGCTGGCGCCACAAGACGCCGGTGATCTACCGCGCCGCCGCGCAGTGGTTCGTGCGCATGGACGAAGGCGAAGGCGTGTTCACGCGGGAGAAGCCTGCCAAGACCCTGCGCCAGACGGCGCTGGAGGCGATCGAGCAGACCGGCTTCTACCCTGAGAACGGCCGCGCGCGGCTGCGGGACATGATTGCCAACCGGCCCGACTGGTGCATCAGCCGCCAGCGCAGCTGGGGCGTGCCGCTGCCCTTCTTCCTGCACAAGACCACGGGCGAGCTGCACCCGCGCACGCTGGAGTTCGTCGAGCGCGCGGCGCAGCTGGTCGAGCGCGGCGGCATCGAGGCCTGGAGCGCGCTCGATCCGACCGACTGGCTCGGCGACGAGGCGGAGGTCTACGCCAAGAGCAACGACATCCTCGACGTCTGGTTCGACAGCGGCTCCACCTTCAGCCACGTGCTGCGCGGCAGCCACCCCGACCAGCACCACGACCACGGCCCCGAGGCCGACCTCTACCTCGAAGGCCACGACCAGCATCGCGGCTGGTTCCATTCGTCGCTGCTGATCGGCTGCGCGCTGGAGGGCCGCGCGCCCTACCGCGGCCTGCTGACCCACGGCTTCACCGTCGACGGCTCCGGCCGCAAGATGAGCAAGAGCCTGGGCAACTTCGTCGAGATGCGCACGGTGACGGCGCAGCTGGGCGCCGAGATCATCCGCCTGTGGTGTGCATCCACCGACTACTCGGGCGACCTCTCGGTGGACGACAAGATCCTGGCGCGCGTGGTCGACAGCTACCGCCGCATCCGCAACACGCTGCGCTTCCTGCTGGCCAACACCAGCGACTTCGACCCCGCCCAGCATGCCGTGCCGCCGCACGAGCTGCTGGAGGTGGACCGCTGGGCGCTGGCGCGCACGGCCGAGCTGCAGGCCGAGATCCTGAAGCACTACGAGGGCTACGAGTTCCACCCCGTGGTCGCCAAGGTGCAGGTGTTCTGTGCCGAGGACCTGGGCGCGTTCTACCTCGACGTGCTGAAGGACCGCCTCTACACCACGGCCGCCGGCTCCAAGGCGCGGCGCAGTGCGCAGACGGCGCTGTGGCACATCACGCACGCGATGCTGCGCTGGATGGCGCCTTTCCTCAGCTTCACCGCCGAGGAGGCCTGGGGCCACTTCAGCCCGCTGGGACGCGCCGGGGAATCGATCTTCACGCAGGTCTACTGGGAGCTGGAGACGCCGAACGCGGCGCTGCTGGCGAAGTGGAAGGGCATCCGCGAGCTGCGCGACGCCGTCAACAAGGAGATCGAGGCGCTGCGCACAGCCGGCGCCGTAGGTTCCTCGCTGCAGGCGCATGTCGAACTCACGCTGCCGCCGGAAGACCACGCGCTGCTGGCCTCGCTGAGCGAGGACCTGCGCTTCGTGCTGATCACGTCGAAGGCGACGCTGCGCGAAGGCGCCGAGGCACGCATCGTGGTCACCGCGAGCGACGGCACGAAGTGCGAGCGCTGCTGGCACTGGCGATCGGACGTGGGCAGCGATGCCGCGCACCCGGCGCTGTGCGGCCGCTGCAGCGCCAACCTCTTCGGCGGCGGCGAGCCGCGCAGCTTCGCCTGAACCGGGAGGGATCGGAACGACCATGGACCTGCGCGTCTTGCTGGTCGAGGACAACCCGATCAACCAGGAGGTGGCGCTGGAGCTGCTGCGCGAGCAGGGGCTCGCGGTGGACACCGCGGTCGACGGCGCCATCGCGCTGGAGATGGCCGGCACGCGGCGCTACGACCTGGTGCTGATGGACATCCAGATGCCGGTGATGGACGGCCTGCAGGCCACGCGCGAGATGCGCCGCCGCGGCCTGAAGCTGCCCATCGTCGCGGTCACGGCGCTGAACTTCGGCGAGGACCGCGCCGCCTGCCTGGCCGCCGGCATGAACGACCACATCTCCAAGCCGGTCGATCCGGTGCGGCTGCAGGCGGTGCTGCGGCGCTGGCTGCCGGCGCCGCGAGCGCCATCGGCCGCCGCGCCGGCCACGCCGGCTTCGCTGGCCGATCGCCTGGCCGCCGTGCCGGGGCTGGACGTCGCGCGTGGCCTGCGCAACCTGGGCGGCAGCACGGCGGCGCTGGAGCGCGTGCTCAAGCGCTTCGTCGCCACCTACCGCGAGGGCGAGCCGGCGCTCGAGTCGGCACCCGACGCGGCGCAGCGCCCGGCATGGCGCTCGGCCTGCCACTCGCTGCGCGGCGCCTGTGCCACCGTGGGCGCGGAGGCGCTGCAGGCGCAGGCGCATGCGCTGGAGCAGGCGCTGGACGAAGGCTGCAGCGACGAGGCGTTTCTGGCCGCGCAAGGCCGGGCCCTGCAAACGGCGCTCGGCGCACTGATCGCGAGCCTGGGCACGGCGCTGGCGCCCTGATCGCGGCTACAGTAGCGCGCCCGCCGTCCGCGGGCGCCCTTTTTTGCAGCCCGCATCGCATGGCCTCTTCCTCGCGCAACGGCACCGGCCTCGTTCCCTGGCTCGCGCTGGCCCTGGCGGTCATCCTGGCCGACCAGTTCACCAAGACACTGATCGTCGGCTGGTTCCAGCTCGGCGACTCTCGCCCCGTCGTCGAGGGCCTCTTCAACCTCGTGCGTGCGCACAACCGCGGCGCGGCCTTCTCCTTCCTGCAGGACGCCGCGGGCTGGCAGCGCTGGTTCTTCGTGGCCCTGGGCCTGGGGGCCTCCGGCTTCATCGTGTGGATGATCCGCAGCCACCCCACGCAGCGCCTGTTCTGTTTCGCGGTGAGCCTGATCATGGGCGGCGCCCTGGGCAACGTCATCGACCGGCTGATCCACGGCTACGTCGTCGACTTCCTGCAGTTCCGCTTCGGCTTCCTGGAGCCGCTGTTCCCCGGCGGCTACTTCCCGAGCTTCAACCTGGCCGACAGCGCGATCACGCTGGGCGCCATCTGCCTGATCCTCGATGAACTGCTGCGCGTGCGCCGCGCAAAAGCCTGAACAAGGCGCTGAACAAGAGGCTGACCGCATGGAAGAACCCGCCGCTGCCCCTGCAGAAGGCAAGCGCATCGAGCTGCGCCCGCTGAGCTTCGGTGCACCGCTGCGCTGGCTCGCGCTGGGGCTGCGCGACTTCCGCCGCGCGCCGGTGATCGGCCTGTTCTACGGCGCCTGTTTCGTCGTCATGGGCTGGGCGCTGATGGTCGTGTTCGAGCACGCGCCGCCGTACACGCTGGGCCTGTCGGGCGGCTTCCTGCTCGTCGGGCCCTTCATGTGCCTGGGCCTGTACCGCGTGAGCCAGCGCCTGGAGGCCGGGCAGGTGCCGGAGTTCGCCGATTCCATCTTCGCCTGGCAGACGCGCACCGCGGCCCTGGGCATCTTCGGCTTCGTGCTGCTGGTGCTGGAGATGCTCTGGGCGCGCAGCACCCTGGTGGTCTTCGCCGTCACCTTCGACGGCATGCCCGATTTCAAGGGCTCGCTGCTCGCGCTGCTGGACCCCGAGAACATCACCTTCCTGGTCTCGTGGAGCGCCGTGGGCTTCGTCTTCGCGGCGCTGATCTACGCCGTGAGCGTGGTCTCGATCCCGATGATCCTCGACCGCGAGACCGATGCCGTGACCGCCGGCCTGACCAGCATGCGCCTGGTGCTGACGCAGACCGCGGTGATGGCCTGGTGGGCGCTGGTCATCGCGGTGCTCGTGATCGCGGCGCTGATGCCCTGGTTCATGGGCCTGCTGGTCGTCGGCCCGGTGCTGGGCCATGCCTCCTGGCACGCCTACCGCGAGGCGGTCGCCGCCTGAGGCGCTAGCGCCGATCGCCCATCGCGTAGGCGATGGTGCCCAGGTCCACGTACTCCAGCTCGCTGCCCGCCGGCACGCCGCGCGCCAGCCGCGTGACCTTCAGGCCGCGCGCCTTCAGCGCCTGCGCCAGCGCATGCGCGGTGGCCTCGCCCTCGGCGCTGAAGCCCGTGGCCAGGATCACCTCCTGCACCACGCCGTCGCCGGCGCGCGCGAGCAGGGCCTCGGCGCCGATGTCGCCCACGCCGATGCCGTCCAGCGGGCTCAGCCGGCCCATCAGCACGAAGTACAGGCCCTTGTAGCTGCCGCTGCGCTCCAGCGCCGCCTGGTCGGCGGGCGTCTCCACCACGCACAGCTGCCGCGGGTCGCGGCGCTCGTCCAGGCAGGTGCTGCAGACCTCGGCCTCGGTGAAGGTGTGGCAGCGCGCGCAGTGGCGCATGCGCGAGACCGCGTCGTTCAGCGCGGTGGCCAGGCGGCGCGCGCCGTCGCGGTCGTGCTGCAGCAGGTGGAAGGCCATGCGCTGCGCCGACTTCACGCCCACGCCGGGCAGCCGCCGCAGCGCGTCGATCAAGCCTTCGAGCGCCGTCTCGGTCACGGGCTCAGGGGCTCAGAACGGGAACTTCATCCCGGGCGGAAGAGGAAGCCCGGCGGTGAGCTTGCCCATCTTCTCGGTGCTCAGCTCCTCGGCGCGGCGCACCGCGTCGTTGAAGGCGGCGGCGACCAGGTCTTCCAGCATGTCCTTGTCGTCGGCCAGCAGGCTGGGGTCGATCTGGATCCGCTTCACGTCGTGCTTGCAGGTCATCGTGACCTTCACGAGGCCGGCGCCGGACTGGCCCTCGACCTCCAGCAGCGCCAGTTCCTCCTGCGCGCGCTTCATGTTCTCCTGCATCGCCTGGGCCTGCTTCATCAGGCCGGCGAGTTGACCCTTCATCATGGTGTGATCCTCGGTTGTCTAGACAGGCTTGATCGAGCCGGGCACGATGCGCGCGGTCTTGAACTGCGACAGCAGCTCGCGCACCACGGCGTCGTCGTGGATGGCGGCCTCGGCCGCCGCCTGGCGGCGCTGGCGCTCGGCCGCGTCGCGCTTGGCCGGCGTGTCCTCGGGCGTGCCGGCTTCGAGTTCGAGTTCCACCGCCTGGCCGAGGTCGGCCGCCAGCGCGGCAGCGAGCTTGTCGCGCAGCGTGGGGTTGCGCAGCGTCTCGCGCTCGACCACCAGCACCCAGCGCGCCGGCGTGCGGCTTTCGTCGACCGCCCGCAGGCCGCCCTGCATCGCGAGCTCGCGCGCCAGCGCGGAGATGGCGCCGCTCTCGTTCAAGCGCTGCACCAGCGCCTGCCAGCGGTCGCCAAGCTGCGGATCGGCCGCCGCGGGCTTCGCCGGCGCGCTGACCGGGGCCGGGGCCGGGGCCGGTGCGGCCACGACAGGCGCCGGCACGGCCGCGGCCACCACCGGCGCCGGAACAGCGCCGGCCGGCACCGCGATCGCCGGCGGCGTCGGCGCGCGCAGCGGCGCAGCGCGCGGCGCCTTCGCCGGCGCGGGGCTGGGCACCATCGGCGCGCCGTTCGGCGGGAAGGCGAGGAAGCGCAGCAGCACCATCGCCAGTGCGCCGTACTCGTCGTTCAGCAGGCCCAGCTCCTCGCGGCCGTGCAGCACCATCGTGTACAGCAGCTGCGTCTCGTCGGGCGCCAAGGAGCCGGCGAGTTCGCGGGCCGATTCGGTATCCGGATCGTCCTCGTCCAGCGCGCCCGGCACGGCCTGCTGAACGGCCATCTGCTGCAGCAGCAGCGCCAGTTCCTCCAGCAGCCCGGCCGGCGACAGGCCCAGGCTGCGCAGCCCGTCCACCGTCTCCAGCACCGCCGCGCCGTCGCGCGCGGCCAGCGCCTGCACCAGCCGCTGCGCATGGCTGCGGTCGACGCTGCCGAGCATCGCGCGCACCACGTCTTCGGCGAGCCGCCCGCCGCCGTAGGCGATGGCCTGGTCGGTGAGCGAGAGGCCGTCGCGCATGCTGCCGCGCGCGGCGCGGCCCAGCAGCCGCAGCGAGCCGGCGTCGGCCTCCACGCCTTCGGCCGCCAGCACCTGCTGCAGGTAGTCGCGCACGGTGGAAGGCGCCATCGGCCGCAGGTTGAACTGCAGGCAGCGGCTGAGCACCGTGGGCAGCACCTTGTCCGGGTCGGTCGTCGCGAGCACGAACTTGAGGTAGGCCGGCGGCTCCTCCAGCGTCTTCAGCAGCGCGTTGAAGGCGTCCTTGGACAGCTGGTGCGCCTCGTCGATCATGAAGACCTTGAAGCGGCCGATGCCGGGCTTGTAGGCGGCGCGCTCGATGAGATCGCGGATCTCGTCCTTGCCGCCGTTGCTGGCGGCATCGAGCTCGATGTAGTCGATGTAGCGGTCGGCGTCGATCTCGGTGCAGGCCTGGCAGACGCCGCAGGGCGTGGCGGTGATGCCGCCCTGCCCGTCGGCCCCTGTGCAGTTCAGGCTCTTGGCCAGGATGCGGCTGACCGTGGTCTTGCCGATGCCGCGCGTGCCGGTGAACAGGTATGCATGGTGCAGCCGCTGCTGCGTGAGCGCATTCGTCAGCGCCTGCACCACGTGCTCCTGCCCCACCATCTCAGCGAAGCTGCGGGGGCGGTACTTGCGGGCGAGGACGACGTAGGACACCAGGGCATTCTAGGGGTCGGAGGGATAATCCCCGGCCATGACGACCGCCCCGACTTCCCCGCTGAGCTACGAGCAGGCGGGCGTGCAGTACGAGCTCATCGATCCGCTGAAGGTGGCCGCGCAGCGCGCCGCCGCATCCACCGCCACGCAGCTGGCGCCGCACGGCTTCGCCGAGGTGGCGGCCTCGCGCGGCGAATCGGCCTACGTGGTGGACGTGGGGCCCTTCTACCTAGCCAGCATCGTCGAATGCCTGGGCACGAAGACGCTGGTGGCCGACGCGATGCGCGAGCTGACCGGCCGCAGCTTCTACGACGCCATCGCGCAGGACACGATCGCGATGGCGGTGAACGACCTGATCACCGTCGGCGCGACGCCGCTCGTCGTGCAGGCCTACTGGGCCGCCGGCGGCAGCGACTGGTTCACCGACGCCGAGCGCGCGCAGGCCCTCGTGGCGGGCTGGAAGGCCGCCTGCGAACGCTGCGGCGTGGCCTGGGGTGGCGGCGAGACGCCGGCGCTGGCCGGCATCGTCGAAGGCGGCCGCGTGGACCTGGCCGCGGCCTGCACGGGCCTCGTGAACCCCAAGCAGCGGCTGAGCCTGGGCGAGGCGCTGGCGCCGGGCGATGCGATCGTGCTGCTGGCCTCCAGCGGCATCCATGCCAACGGCCTGAGCCTGGCGCGCAAGCTGGCCGAGCGGCTGCCGAAGGGCTACCTGACCGAGGTCGCGCCCGGCCTCTCGTTCGGCGAGGCGCTGCTCGCGCCGACGACGCTCTATTCCCCCGTGACCGAGGCGCTGTGGAAGGCCGGCATCGGCGTGCACTACGCCGCCAACATCACCGGCCACGGCTGGCGCAAGCTGCTGCGGCATCCGAAGGCGCTCACGTATCGCGTGCACACCGTGCCGCCGGTGCCACCGGTGCTGGACTTCATGCGCCGCGAGGCCGGTCACGACGCCGCCGAGGCCTACGGCACGCTGAACATGGGCGCCGGCTTCGCGATCTTCGTCGCGGCCGACCAAGCTGAGCGCGCTGCGCAGGTGGCGCGCGAGACGGGCGTGCAAGCCTGGGTCGCCGGGCGTGTGGAGGAAGGGCCCAAGCAGCTCTTCATCGAGCCGCTGGGTGTCCACTTCGGCGGCGAATCCCTGGCGCTGAGATAGCCCGTAGAATCCCGCCCTGACGGGCCTCCCCGCATGGAAGCGCGCCCAACCGGGTCAGGTGGGGAACCAAGCAGCCCTAAGCGTTGCGACTGGTGCCGGGGTTAAGGCTCGTCACCCTTCCCCTCCCCTCCTGGCCTGAACCGCCCGCTCAGACCGCCTTCGCGAAGGCCGCGGCCGCCTGGTCGCGCAGCTCGCGCAGCAGGTTCAGTTCACCGTCGCCCAGCTTGATGCTGCCGGCCTGCGTCTTGTCGGCGTAGATGAGGCCGATCGGCTGGCCCTTGACCATCAGCGGCAGCAGCAGGAAGGTGGGCGCGTTGATGTTCTCGCGGTACCAGCTCGGCAGCCGCGCGGCCACGGTCTTGGAGTCGCTGACCAGCAGGTCCTTGCCCTGCGCGCACAGCCAGCCGAAGAGGTCACCCATCGCCTTCGGGTCGGGCTTGATGCGGAACAGCGCGCTCATCTCGCCCGCCTCCTCGCCCAGGCCGACGCGGCCCACGAGCTTGCCGCTGGCCGGGTCGCGCAGGCACAGCACCACGCTGCGGAACTCCACCGCGCGGTGCATCGTGTCCAGCACCAGCTGCAGCAGCTCGTTGACGCGCAGCGAGCGGCGCGAGACGGCGCTGCGCACCTCGTCCAGCGTGCGCGACAGCACGGTGCGCGTGTCGATGGCCTGCGTCCTGTCGCGGGGCTGCACGAGCGTCTTGGCGTCGGCGGTGCCGGTGAGCATCGTGTCTTCCAGCAGCCGGCGCGCGGGCGCGTTGGGCGCCACAGTCACGCCCATCGCCTCGGCGAGCTGCTTCATGCGGTCGCGCGTCGAGTAGCTGGCCGACACCACCTCGCGCGGCGCCAGGCCCAGCACGCCGGCGTACTGCTCGGCCACGCCCTTGAGCGCCTCGGCCTGCGCCTCGCCCTCGGCGGCCAGCATCGCATCGGCCATCGCGTTGGCGGCGCGGCCCAGCCAGCGCACGCGCTCCAGGCCGCGCTCGGCGCGGGTGGGTGCGTCGCCTTCGGGCGGGCGCAGCGCGCGCTGCAGGGTGTCGGGCAACGCCCAGGCCTTGGCCACGCCGGCACCGAGTTCCTCCAGCGTCAGGCCCAGCACGCGCTTGGCCACGGCCTCGCGCTCGCCGCGCGGGCCGCCGGGCTTTTCCTTGCCGTGCACGGCCTGGCGGATCTGCAGCGCTTCCTCGGGCAGGTAGCACTCGGTGAGCAGGCGTCCGAGGTTCTGGAACATCGCGCCGAGGAAGGCCTCCTCGGCGTCCTTGGCCACCGGCGTCAGCTCGTCGGCCAGCGTGCCGGCGGTGAGCGCGCGCAGGAACTCTTCCTTCAGCTGCGCGGCATGCACCTTGTCGGCCATGTGCTCCAGCAGCACCACCGACAAGGCCATGTTGCGGATGCCCGCGAAGCCCACCAGCGCCACCGCGCGCGAGACGGTGGTGATGCCACCGCCCGACACGGCGCTGAAGTGCACCGAGTTGACCATGCGCAGCAGCTTGTTGGTCAGCGCCACGTCCTTCAGGATCTCGTCGGCCAGCGTGCGCAGGCTCTCGGTCTCGGAGATCGCGACCTTCTGGATGCGCACGATCGAGGACGACAGCGCCGGGAAGTCCGTCTTGTGGCGCATGCGCCGCAGCAGGAATTCCAGCGTCGCGTGGCTGCTGGCCACCTCGGGCACGGGCAGCTCCGGATGCAGCCAGTGGTTCAGCGCGGTGTGCATCGCGCGCGCGCTGTCGTAGCGCTGCGCGAGGTCGCGCGACAGCGCACGCTGCACGATGCTGCGCAGCGCGGCGTCCACCTTCACGTGGTCCGGCAGCTTCAGGTCCTCGCGCTGCACGCGCTCGACGGCGCGCATCGGGTCGCTCTCGCGCATCAGCGGCGCGCCGGCGAGCAGCTCGCCCAGCATCACGCCGGCGGCGAAGACATCCATCGCGGGGATGGGCGCGGCGCAGCGCGCGGCCTCGGGCGAGATGTAGCCCGGCGTGCCGACGATGCGGCCTTCGGCCAGCGCATCGCGCCGCTTGACGTGCGCGGCGATGCCGAAGTCCATCACGCGCGGCCGGCCGTCGCGGCCGAGCAGGATGTTGGAAGGCTTCAGGTCGCGGTGCACCACGCCCAGCTCGTGCGCGGCGGCCAGCGCGTCCAGCACGCCCAGCAGCAGCTGCACCGCCTCGCGCGCGCCCATCGGCCGCGTGGCGCTCTTGCGCTGCTGCGCGAGCGTGGGGCCGTCGACGAACTCGAAGACGAGGTAGGGCTGGCCATCGTGCTCGTCGGCCTCGAAGACCGGCACGATGTTCGGATGCGTCAGGCGGCTGACGGCACGCGCCTCGTGCAGCCACTGGCTGACAGCCAGCTCGTCGGCCGCCGAGTCCATGACCTTGAGCGCCACCTCGCGCTCCAGGCGCGGGTCGTGCGCGAGCCAGACCTTGGCCTGCGCGCCGCGCCCCAGCACACGGCCCAGCTCGAAACGCGCCAGCTTCGTGGGCGCCGCGGGGCTCATGTGGAGGTCTTCTCCGTCTTGCGCGGCCCAGGCTCGGGCGACAGCGGCGCCGGCGCCGTGGGCGCACTCGCGACAGCCACCGGCTGGCCTTGCAGCGCGGCCTGCAGCTCGCGCAGGTCCAGCTCCAGCGCGCGGCCGTAGCGCGAGACCACGCGCTGCAGCGCGGTGGTGACCTTGGCCGCCGGCAGACCGAGCGCGTCGACCGCCTCGTTGGCGCAGCTGGCGACCGTGCGGAGGGTCTCGTCGTCGTTCTCGGGCGTGCGCACCGCGGTGGCCACGGGCAGGCGGCGGGCGAGCGCCAGCACGCTGTCGTCCAGGCCCCAGTGGCGGGCGACGGCGCTGCCGATGGCCTCGATGTCGGCGCCCAGCACGCCGAAGGCGGCGTTGTGCTCGTCCATGCCCGGCTCCTCGGGCTCGCCTTCCTTCTGCGAAGGCGCGGGCTGCATGAGGCGGCGGATCTGCGCCGCCTCGTCGGGGAAGTGGTAGCTGACGACCAGGCGGCCGAGGTTCTGCATCAGCGTGACGAGGTAGACCACCTCGCCGTCGTAGCCGGGCGGCCGCAGCGCCAGCGCCACGCGGCCGGCCTTGCGACAACGCTCGATCAGGCGCTGCAGCTCGTCGGCGCCGGCCTCGTTCAGCGGGCCCGGCCATTCGCGCAGCGCCAGCGCGGCGCGGCGCACGCCGTCCAGGCCGAGCATGGCGATGGCGCGGCGGATCGTCAGCACCGGGCCGCTGCCCGAGACCTGCGAGCCGCGCACCTGCGCGGTGTTCACGAGCCGCAGCAGCTCGAAGGACAGCGCGATGTCTTCCAGCACCACCTCGGCCAGCTCGATGGTGCGCTCGCGCTCCATCAGCGCCAGCCGCGCGGCGCGCGAAGCGCCGCCGGGCGATGCCGGCAGCACGCCGGCCACGCGCAGGCGGTCGGCCAGCAGGGCCAGCGGGCCGCTGGCGCCGTCGGTCTCGGTGCGCTGCCAGCCTTCGAGCGCCCGCTGCAGCGTGCGCGCGCTGCGGTAGCGCTGGCGCTCCTGGCGGTCGGTCGAGCGGTTGACGATGGCGCGCAGCGGCTCGGGCACCGGCTGGGCCGAGGTCCAGGGCAGCCGCACGATCTCGCGCCCGGCCGGCGGCAGGCGCAAGGCCGCGCGGCCGAGGTCGGGCTCTTCCAAGGCCGGCTGGCCGGTGATGAACCGGTGCATCAGGAGGCCGACCGCGAGCACGTCGCGCTCGGCCGCCGCACGCTGGCTGCGCAGCGCGCCGGGCTCGACGGTGGCACCGGCACGGGCGCCGGCGCCGGCACTCTCGGCCGCTACGGCCAGGCCGGCGATCTGCACATGGCCTGCCTCGTTCACCAGCAGCAGGAAGGGCTGCAGGTCGTGGTGGGCCACGCCAGCCTCGTGCGCGTAGGCCAGGCCCTGCAGCGCCTGCAGCGCCCAGCCGGCGGCATCCAGCGCCTTCAGGCCCTGCGCGGGCAGGCGCTCGACGGCGGTGGCGGCGTCGCGCGGGTCGTAGGCCACGTAGGGCCAGCCGTCCTGCACGCCGATGTCGACGACCTTGGCCAGCTGCGGATGGTTCAGCCGCGCCGCCTGGCGCACGGCCTGCTGCCAGCGCTCCAGCGCCGCGGCATCGGCCGGCTGCACGCGCGGCAGCACGAGCACGAGTTCCTGGCCGGAGCGCGGCTCGGCCACGCGCCAGGCCATCGAGCGCTCGCTCTTGCCCAGCAGCTGCAGCAGTTGCAGACGGCCGAACCAGCGCGCGGCGGCGGTGCGCGCCGGCTGCTGCTTGGCCGAGTCGTTGGGAGGGGCGGACATGGAACGCCCATTGAAACCGCAAGCCGCCCCGGGCAATGGCCGGAACAGCGGCGCCTTCGGGCAATAGTTCCGGTCCGTCGGGCGGCTTCCGGACCCGGGTTCAGATCGGCAGCAACTCGCCCGCGCCGGTGACCAGCGCGCCGCGCACGCGGTCGGCCGGCTGCAGCGCCTGGACTGCGGCCACGTAACGCCGCAGCTGTGCCTGGTACAGCGGCAGCGAGGTGGGCCCCAGCTGCAGCTTGTAGTCCAGCACCCACCAGACCGGCTGGCCGGGCGTGTCCTCGAGCAGCACGAGGCGGTCGATGCGCAGCGGCTCGCCGCCTTCGGCCACCGGCACCTCGTTGCCGGCCCAGCGCAGCGCCGGCCCGCTGAAGAAGGGCGCGACGGCCGGGCTGCCGAGGATCTGCGCGGCCAGCGTGCGCAGGCGCGCGGCCTCGGCCGGTGTCAGGCCGAAAGCCGCGGCGGCGGCAGCTGCGGCCGCGGGCCACTCGTCCGGCGCCAGCGCCGCGCCGGGGCGGCCGGCCCATTCCAGCACGCGGTGCAGTGCCTGGCCCAGGCGCGCGGCAGCGGCGTCCTGCGCGCGGGCGGCATCGGCCGCGGGTGGCTGCCAGCGCAGGGCCGGCAGCACCGGCACCTCGACAGGCGGCCTCGCGGTGGGCTGCGCCCCCGGTGCCGGCACGTGCGGCGTCCACGGCGCGGCGAAAGGCTCGGCGCGTGCCCACCAGCTGCGCGCCGGGTTGGCCGTGCGCGGCTCGCTGCGGCTGAACACCAGCCACTCGCGCGCCCGCGTCATCGCCACGTACAGGCCGTTGATCTCCTCGCGCCGCGCGGCGGCCGCTTCGGTCGCGGCCAGCTCGTCCAGCGAGGGCGGCATCGCACCGGCCCCGCGCACGAAGGCCACGGCGCGCGGCGCGGGCTCCTCGACTGGCCAGTCCACCAGCAGCGAAGGGCGGTTCTCGTGGCGCTCGGCCGGGTCGCTGTCGACGATCACCACCGCGCGCGCCTCCAGCCCCTTCGCGCCGTGCACGGTGAGCAGCTGGACCGCGTCGGCCGGCGCGGCCGCGTCGGCCTTCACGCGGCCGGCGCGCAGTTCGCGCACGAAGGCGTACAGGCTCATCAGCCGCGCGCCCTGGTGCGCGAGCGAAGCGGCGAGCAGCGCACGCACCGCCTGCAAGGCGCCGGCGCGGCGTGCCGGCTGCACGGCGGCGGCCAGGCGCGCGATCAGCTCACCCTCATGCACGATGCGGTCCAGCAGGTCGTGCGGCGCGAGCGTGCGTGCCGCGGCCTTCCAGCTCGCGAGCAGGCCCTGCGCGCGTGCCAGCGCCGCGCTGGGCAGCGCGTCGGCCGCCAGCAGCGCCGCGAGCCAGGGCCGGCGGCCCGCGGCCTCGCGCGCGAGCCACAGCAGCCCGGCATCGTCCACGCCGAAGAGCGGGCTCTTCAGCGCGCGCGCCAGTGCCAGGTCATGGCCCGGCGAGGCCAGCACGTCCAGCAGCGCCGTCAGGTCCAGCGTCTCCACCGTCTCGTGCAGCGCCAGCGGCTCGGCCACCACGTGCGGCAGGCCGCGCGCGGCGAGTGCATCGGCCACGTGCGCGAGCATCGCGCGCGTGCGTGCCAGCACCATCACTTCCGACGGCAGCAAGCCATGTGCCGCGACCAGCTCGGCCACCGCCGCAGCCGCCTGCTGCGCCTCCTCGGCGCGGCGCAGCACCTCGGGCTCGTGGCGCGGCTCGGTCAGCGAATCGCGCCAGCCTTCTGGCGCCGCGCCCTTCTCCTTGGCGGCATAGGGCACGCCAGGCAGCCGGCGCACCTGGCCTTCGGCCAACGAATCGGTGCTGTGCTCGCGGTAGGGGCGCCAGTCATCGGCCCGGGCGGCGTCGGTGAACACGGCGTTCAGCGCGTCGATCACCGCCGGCGCGTTGCGCCGCGTGTGGTCGCAGGCCAGCATGCGGCCCTCCAGCCCCTCGACGATGAACTCGCAGGCCGCAGCGAACACGCGCGGCTCGGCGCCGCGGAAGCGGTAGATGCTCTGCTTGGGGTCGCCGACGACGAAGACCGACGGCGGCCGCTGCCCGCTCGCGCCGCCGCCGGCGCCGGCGTAGGACGAGAGCCAGCCGCGCAGCGCCTGCCACTGCAGCGGGCTCGTGTCCTGGAACTCGTCGATCAGCACGTGGCGCAGCCGCTGGTCCAGCCGCTCCTGCACCCAGCCGGCCAGGGCGCCGTCGCCCAGCAGCGCCTCGGCGGCGCGTTCGAGGTCGGCCATGTCCACCAGCCCGCGCCGCCGCTTCAGCGCGGCGTATTCGGCCAGGAGCACACGCGCCAGCCGCAGCAGCGCGGCATGGTCCTCGTGGGCCTGCTGCTGCACGCGCATGCGTGCGATGGCCTGCAGTTCGGCGGCCAGCTCGGCCTGCGCGGGCAGGTCGCCGAGCTTCGCGCGAAGCGTTCCGGCGTCGGTGTGAAGCGCGCCGAAGGCCAGGTCGAACGCGCGCGCCGGGTCCGGGGACTCCAGCGCCGCACGCAGCTGTTCCGCGGCCTTGTCCGACAGCGCCTTGCCCCGCGCGCCCAGCGCCCGCGCCAGTGCGTCGATCCGCCCGGCCAGCGGCTCACGCCGCAGCAGCTCGGCCGGATCGGCCAGCCCGGCGCACTGCGGCCACTGCGCCGCGGCCGGCGGCACGCCGCCTTCGGCGCAGCCGGCGGCATCGGCACGCGCCAGCTCGGCACCGCACGCCCAGGCCGCCTCCAGCCACTGGCGCACGATGCTGCGGCGGTGGCGCGCCACCAGCGCGTGGAAGTCGGCCAGCAGCGCGGCATCGGCCAGCACCGCGCGGTGCAAGCGGCGGAACAGCGCCTCGCGCAGCTGGAACGGGTCGTCGATGGTCTCGTAGTGCAGCGGCAGCCCGAGCGACTGCAACAGCGCCAGCGGCGCGTTCGCGAGCAACTGCGTGAACCAGCCGTGGAAGGTGCGCACCTGCACCGGCCGGCCGGCGCGCAGCAGCCGCTCGTGCAGGCCGGCGAGCGCCGGCTCCAGCCGCGCCGCCTCGGCCTCCGACAGGCCGCGCTGGCGCAGCGCCTCGGTGCGCGCGGCTGCATCGCAGGCCGGGCCGGCGTAGGCGGCGAGCCACTCGTCGAGCCGCTGCCGCATCTCGCCCGCCGCCTTGCGCGTGAAGGTGATGGCCAGGATCTGCTGCGGCTCCGCACCGTCCAGCAGCGCGCGCAGGATGCGCGAGACCAGCATCCAGGTCTTGCCCGCGCCGGCGCAGGCCTCCACCGCGACGCTGCGCCGCGGATCGCAGGCCACGGCGTAGAAGGCCGCGGCGTCGGCGCTGCGGCCGTCGATGCGGTAGGCCGGCGCGTCGTTCATGGCCCGGTGCTCCAATGGTCGCGCCGGCACAGGCCGCGCGCCTCGCAGTGCTCGCACAGCGGCGCTTCGCCCAAGGCGCGCAGCGGCTCGCCGCCGCGCAGGCGTTGCCACTCGGCGCCCAGGTTCAGCAGCATCTCGGCGGCGGTCTCGTGCACCTGAGGATGCGGCACCTCCTTCGGGCTGTCGTCGTCGTCCAGCGCGAGATAGGCGGCGCCGAAGGCCGCGTCGGCGCCCAGCAGCGCGGCGTAGAAGGCCAGCTGCGTGTCCTCCAGCGGTGCCTTCACCTTCCTGGCCAGCGACGCGCGGCTGCCGGTCTTGTAGTCCAGCAGCTGGCGCGCGCCTTCGGGGCCATGGTCCAGGCGGTCGATGCGGCCGCGCAGCGTCACGCCGGGCCATGCGGCCGGGGTCGCCCGGTGCTCGCTCTCGCCGTCGCTCCAGAACCAGCCTGCGGCCTCGCGCTTCGCCAGCCACGCGAGGTAGGCCGGCACGAAGCAGGCGAAGCTGGCGCGAAAGGGCAGCAGCGCGGCGGCGTCGAGGCCGAGCGACAGCGCAGCGCCGTCGGCGGCATCGTGCAGTTGCGTCGCGTCGTCGGCCTTCGGGTCGCGCGTGCTGTGGAAGTGGTGCAGCGTGGCGTGAAGCCAGTCGCCGTATTCGCGCTTGGCCAGTTCGGTGTCCAGTTCGTCGGGCTCGTCCAGGCGCAGCACGGCGCGCGCGAAGAAGCGGTACGGACATTCGCGCAGCCGCTCCAGCTGGCTCGCGCTGATGACGGCCGGCAGCGCATCGGCCGCTTCCGGCTGCGGTGGCACGACGGGCGCGGCCGGCACCTCCGCCAGCAGCGGCCGCGCATCGCGCTCGGGCCAGCGCGGCGCGCCGGCGGCCGCGCGTGCGAGCTGCAGCCATTCGACATCGGGGCTGTCGGCCAGCGGCTCGTCGCCGTCGCGCCGCCGGCGCAGCAGCGTCACGCGCGGCGCGCGCAGGATCTGCGACAGCGCCAGCCGCTGCCGCAGCAGCCGCGCCTGCGCGTGGTCCAGGCCCAGCGCCTCGGCCATCGGGCGGCCGATCAGCGAAGGCGCGCCCTCGCCCGCCCCCAGGTGCGCCGCATCGGCGCCCGGCACGACCACGTGGCCGAAAGGCCGGCCGAAGGCGCGTGCCAGCGGCGTCAGCACGACCTGCGCGCCCTCGTCGGGCAGCGGCAGGAAGGGCGCCGCCTCGAGCGTCGACTCGACCCAGCCGAGGAAGCCCGGCAGATCGAGCCGCCACTCGGCCGCGGCGGCGCGCCAGCGCGGCATGCCGCTGAAGCCGAGCGCGGCGAGCGCCTGCGCGCCGGCGGCATCGTCCTGCAGGCGCTCGAAGCCGCCGTCGCGCGCGAGCAGTTCCTGCAGCGCGTCGAGCCAGCCCGCGAGCGGGCGCAGGCCGGGCTCCTGCAGCGCAGCCAGGTGGTCCTGCGCCTCGCGCCACAGCCGCTCGCCGAGTTCACGCTGCGGGACGTGGCGGCGGCCGCGCCAGTCGGCCTCCAGCGCATCCAGCGCCTCGGCCGCGGCGGGCGGCCAGGTCTTGAGCCAGTCCAGCCGCGCATCGGCGCCGGCTTCGGGCAGCGCGGCGCGCAGCACCGAGGCCACTGCGGCGGCCGCGGGCGTGGTGGCCAGCACCCAGCCGGTCTCGTCCAGCAGCGGCACCGCCAGGCGCTCCAGCAGCGCACGCACGCGGCGCAGCAGGCTGCGGTCGAGCGCGACCAGGGCGACCGGCGCGCGGCCCTCGTTGAGCGCGGCCACCACCTCGGCGGCGGCGGCCTGGGCCTCGGCCTCGGCGTCGTCGCAGCGCAGGCGCTCGACCGCCGCGTGTGCGGCGACGGGTGACCAGGGCTCGTCGGGCGCGGGGTCGGTCACGATGCGCAGCGAAGGCACGCCGGCGTGGCCGAGCAGGCCTTCGGCGAGGGCATCGGGGCCGCCGATCTGCACGGCGATCCAGGCCGAGGGGCGCAGGGCGAACAGCCGGTCGGTCGCCGCCGGCGCGCCGGCCGCGGCCCACTCGATGGCCAGGCGCAGCAGCGAGCCTTCGAAGGCCGCCGGGCCGCCCGCGGCGCCGGCCGCGTCGCGAGCGGCCTGCCAGAACGCTTCGCGCGCTTCGGGCGGCCGGGCCAGCGCCGCCTCGCGCAGGCTGCCGGCGGCATCGGCGACCAGGCCGACGATGCGCGCGAAACCCGCGGCGTCGCGGCGTTCCCAGTCCGCGCCCCAGGCCTGGCGGCGCAGCAGCGCGGCGGCGGCCATGCGGTCGGCCACCGGCTCGCCGCAGGCGGCGCCCGGCGGCAGCTCCGGCGGCGGCGCCAGCGAGGCGGCGAGCGTCAGCGCCGTCTCCACGCGCGGCTGCCAGCCACCGGCGGCGGCAAGCGCCGCCCGCGCCGGCGCCAGCAGCGCGGCGAAGGGCAGCAGCAGCACGGCGTCGCGCGGCGCCGCGCCGCGCCGGCGCAGCCAGGCAGCCGCCTCGCCCGCGACCGCGGGCCACAGCCCGGGCAGGCGCCAGGGCTCGGGCCGCTCGGGCAAATGGATCGTCTCTATCGCCACCATCAAGGGAATGCTCGGCCCCGGGCCCGCCTGAAACGGACCCTTGTGTCAGAATGATTGTGCCCTTGTCCCCCCAGCGGAAACGATGCCGGAGCCGCCTCCCATGAGCAGCGAACTGATCAAGCACATCACCGACGATTCCTTCAGCAACGACGTGCTCGAGGCCGACAAGCCGGTGCTCGTCGACTACTGGGCCGAGTGGTGCGGCCCGTGCAAGATGATCGCCCCGATCCTGGACGAGGTCTCCAAGGACTACGACGGCCGGCTGCAGATCGCCAAGATGAACGTCGACGAGAACCGCGAGGTGCCGCAGAAGTTCGGCATCCGCGGCATCCCGACGCTGATGCTGTTCAAGGGCGGCGAACTGGCCGCCACGAAGGTGGGCGCCCTGTCCAAGGCCCAGCTGACCGCGTTCCTCGACGGTCATCTATAATCTCTTTCACCGGCTCGCCCCAACAGGGCGGGCCGGCTGAACCGCCACCGCGCACCGCCCCGCCGGCCACCTGCCGGCTCATCGGCGAGCCAAGCGCAGCGTCGGCGCCAAGACCACCAGCGTTTCGCCCGTCCCCGTGCTGAAGAGCAGCACGCCTGACGCGCCACATCCGCCCCCGAGGGTGCCCGTCCATGCATCTGTCCGAACTCAAAGCCCAGCACGTCTCCGAGCTCATCAAGATGGGCGAGGCGCTGGAGATCGAGAACGTGCAACGCCTGCGCAAGCAGGAGCTGATGTTCGCGATCATGAAGAAGCGCGCGAAGGCCGGCGAGCAGGTCTTCGGCGACGGCGTGCTGGAAGTGCTGCCCGACGGCTTCGGCTTCCTGCGCTCGATCGAGGCCAGCTACATGGCCTCCACCGACGACATCTACCTCTCGCCCAGCCAGATCCGCCGCTTCAACCTGCACACCGGCGACATGGTCGAAGGCGAGGTGCGCGTGCCCAAGGACGGCGAACGCTACTTCGCGCTGGTCAAGGTCGACCGCGTGAACGGCGTCACGCCCGAGGAGAGCAAGCACAAGATCATGTTCGAGAACCTGACGCCCTTGTTCCCCAAGGAGCAGTTCAGGCTCGAGCGCGACATCAAGGCCGACGAGAACGTCACCAGCCGCATCATCGACCTCATCGCGCCGATCGGCAAAGGCCAGCGCGCGCTGCTCGTGGCGCAGCCCAAGACCGGCAAGACGGTCATGATGCAGCACATCGCGCATGCGCTGGTTGCCAACCACCCCGAGATCCACCTCATCGTGCTGCTGGTCGACGAGCGGCCCGAGGAAGTGACCGAGATGCAGCGCACCGTGCGCGGCGAGGTCATCAGCTCCACTTTCGACGAACCCGCCGCGCGCCACGTGCAGGTGGCCGAGATGGTGATCGAGCGCGCCAAGCGCCTGGTCGAGCTGAAGAAGGACGTGGTGATCCTGCTGGACTCGATCACGCGTCTGGCGCGCGCCTACAACAACGTGCTGCCGTCCTCCGGCAAGGTGCTGACCGGCGGCGTGGACGCCAACGCGCTGCAGCGCCCCAAGCGCTTCTTCGGCGCCGCGCGCAACACCGAGGAAGGCGGCACCCTGACGATCATCGGCACCGCGCTGATCGACACCGGCTCGAAGATGGACGAGGTCATCTACGAGGAGTTCAAGGGCACCGGCAACTGCGAGATCCACCTCGACCGCCGCATGGCCGAGAAGCGCGTCTACCCCTCGATCCTCATCAACAAGAGCGGCACGCGGCGCGAGGAGCTGCTGCTGAAGCCGGAAATCCTGCAGAAGAGCTGGATCCTGCGCAAGCTTCTGTACCCGATGGACGAGATCGAGGCGATGGAGTTCATCCTCGACAAGATGAAGCAGTCGAAGAACAACCTGGATTTCTTCGACATGATGCGGCGTGGGGGCTGAGCTCAGCCTGCCCTATAATCCGCGGTTTTCCTCCGGCAAGTGCGCTGCAAGGTGTGGCGTGGCTACCGACCACTCACGAGGCTTCCCATGAAAGAAGGCATCCACCCGAACTACCGCGAGGTCTGCTTCCAGGACCTGAGCAACGGCTTCAAGTTCGTCACGCGCTCCTGCGCCCCGACGAAGGAGATGATCAAGCTCGAAGACGGCCGCGAGCTGCCGCTGATCAAGCTGGAAACCACCAGCGAGACGCACCCGTTCTACACCGGCACGCAAAAGAGCGTGGACAACCTGGGCGGCCACGTCGAGAAGTTCCGCAACAAGTTCGCCCGCTTCGCGACGCCGAAGAAGTAAGCGGCCCCGGCCGCGGAAGAAGAAGGCAGCCACCGGCTGCCTTTTTTCATGGCCGCCCGCAGGTAGCATCGCCCTCGCCTTGAACAGCCCCAAGCCCGCCATCGTCACCCAGCGGGGCGCCCGGCGCCTGCCGCGCGTGCCGCTGCTGCTGCTGTGCGCGGCCTACCTGCTGCCCGGGCTGTTCGGCCGCGATCCCTGGCGCAATGCCGACCTCACCGCCTTCGGCCAGATGGTGGCCATCGCCGAAGGCCGCACGCCCTGGTGGGCACCGACGCTCGGCCGCGTGCAGGCCGACACCGCGCTGCTGCCGCACTGGCTGGGCGCCGCCTTCATCAAGCTTGGCCAGGGCTGGCTCGATCCGGCGCTGGCCGCGCGCATCCCCTTCGCCTGCCTGCTGGCGCTGACGCTGGCGCTGGTCTGGTACACCACCTTCCATCTCGCGCGCACCGAAGCCGCGCAGCCGGTGCGCTTCGCCTTCGGCGGCGAGGCCGAGCCGATCGACTACGCGCGCGCCATCGCCGATGGCGCCGTGCTCGCGCTGATGGCCACGCTGGGCCTGCTGCAGCTGGGCCACGAGACCACGCCCGAGCTGGGCCAGCTCGCCTCGATGGCGCTCTTCCTCTACGCGCTGGCCGCCGCACCCTACCGCAGCACGGCGGCACGCGTGGCGCTGCTGGCCGCGCTGCCGCTGCTGGCCGGCAGCGGCGCGCCGAGCATGGCGGTGGCCGCGGGGCTGGCGGGGCTGGTGGTGTGCAGCCTTTCGCGCCTGTCGCAGGTGCGTGCCTTCTCGGTGTGGATCGCACTGGCGATGGCACTGGCCGCTGCGGTGGCGATGGGGCTGGGCGCCTGGCGCTGGCGCGCCACGCCGGTCGAGTTCGCCGACCTCCCCGGCCTGGCGCGCCAGTGGCTGTGGTTCCTGTGGCCGGCCTGGCCGCTGGCGCTGTGGACGCTGTGGCAGTGGCGGCGCCAGCTCTCGCATCGGCATCTGTCGGTGCCGATCGGCACGGTGGCCGTGGCCCTGGTGTCGAACATCGCGATGGACGGCTCCGACCGTGCGCTGATGCTGGCGCTGCCCGGCCTCGCGGTGCTGGCCGCGTTCGCGCTGCCGACGCTGAAGCGCAGCGCCGCGGCGGCGGTCGACTGGTTCTCGATGTTCTTCTTCACCGTCAGCGCGATCCTGATCTGGGTGATGTACGCGGCGATGCAGACCGGCGCGCCGGCCAAGCCCGCCGCCAACATCGCGCGCGTGTTCCCGGGCTTCGAGCCCAGCTTCTCGGCCACCGCGCTGGCCGCGGCCGCGGCCGGTTCGCTGGCGTGGATCTGGCTCGTGCGCTGGCGCACCGGCCGCCACCGCGAGGCGCTGTGGAAGAGCCTGGTGCTGCCGGCCGGCGGCGTGGCCCTGTGCTGGCTGCTGCTGATGACGCTGTGGCTGCCGCTGGCGGACTACGCGCGCAGCCCGCGCTCGCTGGTGGAGCGGCTGCGCGTGCTCGCGCCGCACGGCGACTGCCTGGCCGCGCCGGGCGTCGCGGCGCCCACGGTCGCGGCGCTGGAGTACTTCGGCCGCTGGCGTGTCGACGCGCGCCCCGAGGCCGCCGAGGGCGACTGCGGCTACCTGCTGCGCGTCTCGCGCGCACGCCCTCTCCCGCCGCCGCCGGCGGGCTGGACGCCGGTCGGCGAGACCAGCCGCCCGCGCGACCGCGAGGAGGTCACGCAGATCCTGCGCCGCAGCGCGACGCGCTGAGCCTTGTGCTCAGCTCAGGCCGATTCGGCCGCCACCACCGGCGCGGCCACGCGCTTGCGCCGCACGCGCATCGCCGGCAGCACGAGGCGGAAGCTGGAGCCCTTGCCGGGCTCGCTCTGGATGTCGATCTCGCCACCATGGCGCTGCGCCACGTGCTTGACGATCGACAGCCCCAGGCCGGTGCCGCCGGTGTCGCGCGAACGGCTGCCGTCGACGCGGTAGAAGCGTTCGGTGAGCCGCGGCAGGTGTTCGCGCGCGATGCCCACGCCGGTGTCGGTGACCTCGAACTCGCCGCCGCCATCGGCGCGCCAGCTCCAGCGCACCGCCACGCGGCCGCCCTCGGGCGTGTAGCGCACGGCGTTGTTGACCAGGTTGGCCAGCGCGCTGAAGAGTTCGCCCTCGTCGCCGGCCACCTCGGCATCGTCGCCGCCGCCGGCCTCGATCACGTGCCGGCCGGCCGACAGGCCCTCGGCATCGCGCTGCGCCTGCAGCACGAGCCCCAGCACCGGCAACCAGCGGTCGGCCGGCGGGCGCGGGCTGCCTTCCAGCCGCGCAAGCGTCAGCAGGTCGCCCACCAGCGTCTGCATGCGGTCGGTCTGTTGCTGCATCAGCATCAGCACGCGCTGGCGCTCGACCTCGGTCAGCGGCAGCTGCTGCAGCGTCTCGACGAAGCCGGCCAGCACCGTCAGCGGCGTGCGGATCTCGTGCGAGACGTTGGCGACGAAGTCGCGCCGCATCGCCTCGTTGCGCTCGCGCTCGGTGATGTCCTGCGTCAGCACGAGCTTCTGGCCCTCGCCGTAGGCCCGCACGATGACCGACAGCGTGCTGCGCATGCCGGGCCCGGGGAACACCACCGGCTCGTCCCAGCGCCCGCCCTGCAAGTGCGCCACGAAGGCCGGCACACGCACGAGGTTGGTCACGCGCTGGCGGCGGTCGCGCTCGCGGTCGAGGCCGAAGTGCTCGGCCGCGAGGTGGTTGCACCACTCGATCTGGTCGTTCGCATCGAGCAGCATCACGCCGTTGGGCGAAGCCTCGATCGCGGAGAGGAACTGCGCCAGGCGCTGGCGTTCCTGCTCGATGGCCTGGTCGCGGTTGCGCAGCGCGCGCTCGGTGCGATAGCCCAGTTCGCCCCAGAAGCCGGAGTCGCGTGGCGCCTGGGTGGTCTGCGCGCTGCGCAGCCAGTCCATCAGGCTCTGGCCGCGCAAGGAGTCGCGCACCACCAGCAGCGCCACCGCGGCCAGCATGCCGGCGACCAGGCCGCCGACGATCGCGTGTGCGAAGGTGCCCGCCATCGCGCCCACCAGCGCGCCGGCGCCCACCACCAGCAGCGCCGCCAGCGTGCGCGCCAGCCACCAACCCATAGAGTTCTCGCTCAGGCCACGGCCGCGCCGAGCTGCGCCGTGAGCCGGTAGCCCGCGCCGCGCACGGTCTCAATCAGCGCCGCGCACTGCACCGGCGACAAGGCCTCGCGCAGGCGCTTGACGTGCACGTCGACCGTGCGCTCCTCGATGAAGACATGGTCGCCCCAGACGCGGTCCAGCAGTTGCGCGCGGCTGTGCACGCGTTCGGGATGCGTCATCAGGAAGTGCAGCAGGCGGAACTCGGTCGGGCCGAGCTTGACCTCGCGCTGCTCCTCGCCGCCGGAGCCGGCCAGGCGGCGCGTGACGCGGCGCGTCGCCGGGTCGATGCGAAGGCCCGCGATCTCCACCGCCGTGTCGAGCGCCTCGGGCGCCTTGCGGCGCAGCACCGCACGGATGCGCGCCAGCAGCTCCTTCGTGCTGAAGGGCTTGGTGAGGTAGTCGTCGGCGCCGGCGTCCAGGCCGGTGATCTTGTCGGCCTCGTCGGCACGCGCCGTCAGCATGATGATCGGCAGCTCGCGCGTGCGCGCCTCGCCGCGCCAGCGCCGCGCCAGCTGCACGCCGGACTGCCCCGGCAGCATCCAGTCCAGCAGCACGAGGTCGGGCAGCACGCCATCGACGGCCCGCTGGGCCGTGTCGGCGTCGGGCGCCACCGTCACTTCGAAGCCGGCGTGACGCAGGTTGATCGCCACCAGCTCGGCGATCGCCGACTCGTCTTCCACCACCAGGACCGAACTCATCGAGTCACCCCTGTGCTAACGCACGACATTCTCGACATCCTCCAGCGGCGAGTGCCGCACGTCGGTGCCCTTGACGATGTAGATGATCGCCTCGGCCAGGTTCTTCGCGTGGTCGCCCACGCGCTCGATGGCCTTGGCCACGAAGACGAGGTCGATGCTGGAGGAGATCGTGCGCGGGTCCTCCATCATGAAGGTGATGAGCTTGCGCATCAGGCCCTCGAACTCCTGGTCGATCTGGTCGTCCTGCTTGAGGACCTCCAGCGCACGCGCGGTGTCCAGGCGGGCGAAGGCGTCCAGCGCCTTGCGCAGTTGGGCGATGGCCAGGTCGGCCTCGAAGCCGAGGTCGTTCACCGGCAGCCGCAGCCGCGAGCTGACGCCGGTGTTGATGAGCCGCTGCACCGTGCGCGCGATGCGCGCCGCCTCGTCGCCCACGCGCTCCAGGTTCGCGATGGTCTTGCTCACCGCGATCAGGAGCCGCAGGTCGCGCGCGGTGGGCTGGCGCCGCGCGATGATGGCCGACAGATCGCGGTCGATCTCGACTTCCATCTGGTTCACGCGCTCTTCCTGCCGCAGCACCTGGGTGGCGGTCTCGCCGCTGAAATGCGTCAGCGCGTACAGCGCCTGCGAGACCTGCGACTCCACCAGGCCGCCCATCTCCAGCACCCGGCTGGAGATGCCGCTGAGTTCGGCATCGAACTGTGTCGAGAGATGTTTATCGCTCATCCGAATCTCCCGGTGATGTAGTGGCTACGGCCGCTTCGCTTGACTTCGCTGCGCGAAGTTAGCCTTCGCCGATCCATCACTGGGCGGTTCATCCGAACCTCCCAGTGATGTAGTCCTCGGTGTCCTTCTTCTTCGGCTGCATGAAGAGTTCCGGGGTGCGGCCGAACTCGACCAGGTCGCCGAGGTACATATAGGCGGTGAAATCGCTGCAGCGCGCCGCCTGCTGCATGTTGTGGGTGACGATGACCACCGTGTAGTCGGCCTTCAGCTCGTGGATCAGTTCCTCGATCTTGCCGGTGGAGATCGGGTCCAGCGCCGAGCAGGGTTCATCCAGCAGCAGCACCTCGGGCTTGATCGCGATGCCGCGCGCGATGCACAGCCGCTGCTGCTGGCCGCCGGAGAGGCCCGAGCCGCTCTGGTCCAGCTTGTCCTTCACCTCGTTCCACAGCGCCGCCTTCTTCAGCGCCCATTCCACGCGCTCGTCCATCTCCACGCGCGGCAGGCTCTCGAACAGGCGCACGCCGAAGGCGATGTTGTCGTAGATCGACATCGGGAAGGGCGTGGGCTTCTGGAAGACCATGCCGACCTTCGCCCGCACCAGCGAGACGTCCAGGCGCCGGTTCAGGACGTTCTCGCCGTCCAGCAGGATCTCGCCTTCGGCGCGCTGCTCCGGGTAGAGCTCGAACATGCGGTTGAAGGTGCGCAGCAGCGTGCTCTTGCCGCAGCCGCTGGGGCCGATGAAGGCCGTGACCTTTCGGTCGGGGATCTCGAGATTGATGTGCTTCAGCGCATGGAAGCTGCCGTAGTAGAAATTCAGATCGCGCACCGCGATCTTCGGCTTCGTGGCGGTGGCGGTTTCGACCCGGGTATCCATCTTGTTGTCAGCCCTTGTTGCGGAACAGCACCCGCGTGAGGATGTTCAAGCCCAGCACCGCCAGCGTGATGACGAAGACGCCGGCCCAGGCGAGCTGGCGCCAGTTCTCGTACGGGCTCATCGCGAACTTGAAGATCGTCGCCGGCACGCTGGCCATCGGCTGCGCCAGGTTGACGGACCAGAACTGGTTCGACAGCGCCGTGAACAGCAGCGGCGCCGTCTCGCCGGCGATGCGCGCCACCGCCAGCAGCACGCCGGTGACCACGCCCACGCGCGCGGCCTTCAGCGTGACGGCGTAGATGACCTTCCACTTCGGCGTGCCCAAGGCATAGGCGGCCTCGCGCAGCGCGTTGGGGATCAGCGTGAGCATGTTCTCGGTGGTGCGGATCACGACCGGGATCACGATCAGCGCCAGCGCCAGCACGCCAGCGATGCCGGAGTAGCTCTTGAAGCGCGCCACCACCACCGTGTAGATGAACAGGCCGATGACGATGGACGGCGCCGACAGCAGGATGTCGTTGATGAACTGCGTGACGCGGCCGAGCCACTTGCCCTGGCCGTACTCCGCGAGATACACGCCCGCCATCACGCCGATCGGCGTGCCCAGCGCGGTGGCCAGCCCCACCATCAGCAGCGAGCCCATCAGCGCGTTGGCCAGGCCACCGCCTTCGGACTGCGGTGCAGGCGTCATCTGCGTGAACACGGTCCACGAGAGCCCGCCCAGGCCCAGGCGCACGGTCTCCAGCAGGATCCACGCGAGCCAGAACAGGCCGAAGGCCATCGCGCCGAGCGAGAGCGTCAGCGCCAGGCGGTTCACCCACTTGCGCCGGTGGTGCAGCCGCAAGCGGCCCGCGTCCAGGCTCCGCAGACTCATGCCCGCTTCCCTTCCTTGCGCTTCAGGCGCAGCAGCAGCCATTTCGACAGCGACAGCACGACGAAGGTGATGAAGAACAGGATCAGGCCGAGGTAGATCAGCGAAGCCTGGTGCAGGCCGGGGCTCGCCTCGGCAAACTCGTTGGCCAGCGCCGAGGTGATGCTGTTGGCCGCCTCGAAGAAGGACAGCGAACCCAGCTGGTTGGAGTTGCCGATGACGAAGGTCACCGCCATGGTCTCGCCCAAGGCGCGGCCCAGGCCCAGCATCACCGCGCCGACGACGCCGGTCTTCGTGTACGGCAGCACCACCTTCCACACCACCTCCCAGGTGGTCGCACCCAGGCCGTAGGCCGATTCCTTCAGCATCGGCGGCGTGGTCTCGAACACGTCGCGCGTCACCGCGGCGATGTAGGGAATGACCATGATCGCCAGGATGATCCCGGCCGAGAGGATGCCGATGCCGACCGGCGGCCCCGAGACCAGCGAGCCCAGCAGCGGCGTGCTGCCGAAGAGCTTCTGCAGCGGCTGCTGCACCAGCGCGGAGAGGATGGGCCCGAAGACGACGAGCCCCCACATGCCGTAGACGATGGACGGCACCGCCGCGAGCAGTTCGATGGCGATGCCCAGCGGACGCTTCAGCCAGGTCGGCGAGAGTTCGGTCAGGAAGAGCGCGATGCCGAAGCTCACCGGCACGGCGATCACGAGCGCGATGGCCGAGGTGGCCAGCGTGCCGTAGATCATCACCAGGCCGCCGAACTTCTCGTTGACCGGGTCCCAGTCGCTGCGCCACAGGAAGCTCAGACCGTATTCGCTGATCGCCGGCCAGGCGCCGATCACCAGCGAGGCGATGATGCCCGCCAGCAACGCCAGCGTGAGCCAGGCCGCGCCGTGGGCGGCCGCCGCGAAGGCCGCGTCGCCCCAGGGCGCGCGGCGCTGCCGGGCGGGTGGCCCGCCGCCCTGCGTGGTCGAAGGGCCGGTGCTCAAGTCACCGGCGTAGGGAGTGGCGGGAAGCGTCGCGGCCACGGCGTAGGCCCTGCGTTCGGCTCAGGCCGTGGTCACTTGAAGGCGACGGCCTTGCCGCTGCCGTCCTTGACCTCGCCCCAGGCCTTGCGCACCAGGGCCTTGACCGATTCGGGCAGCGCCACGTAGTCGAGATCGGCCGCCATCTTGTCGCCATTGCCATAGGCCCAGTCGAAGAACTTCAGCGCCGCCGCAGCCTGCGCCGGCTTGTCCTGCGCTTTGTACATCAGGATGAAGGTCGCGCCGGTGATCGGCCAGGCATCCTTGCCCGGCTGCTCGGTGAGGATCTGGTAGAAGCTCTTGTCCCAGGCCGCACCCGCGGCGGCGGCCTTGAAGGTGTCGTCGTCGGGCTGCACGAAGTTGCCCGCGGCGTTCTTCAGCTGCGCGTGGGTCATCTTGTTGGCCTTGGCGTAGGCGTACTCCACGTAGCCGATGCTGCCGGCCAGGCGCTGCACATAGGAGGCCACGCCTTCGTTGCCCTTGCCACCGGCGCCGGTGGGCCAGTTCACCGCGGCGCCCTCGCCCACCTTGGCCTTCCACTCGGCGTTGGCCTTCGACAGGTAGTTGGTGAAGATGAAGCTGGTGCCGGAGCCGTCGGCGCGGTGCACGACCGCGATGGCATCGGCCGGCAGCGCCACGCCCGGGTTCAGCGCGGTGATGGCCGGGTCGTTCCACTTCGCCACCTTGCCCAGGAAGATGTCGCCCAGCACGGCGCCGGTGAGCTTCAGCTGGCCCGGGGCGACGCCCTTGAGGTTGACCACGGGCACCACGCCGCCCATGACGGTGGGGAACTGCAGCAGGCCGTCCTTGGCGAGTTCGGCGTCGGTCAGCGGTGCGTCGGAAGCGCCGAAGTCGACCGTCTTGCCGCGGATCTGCCGGATGCCGGCGGAGGAGCCGACCGACTGGTAGTTGATGCGGGCGCCGGTGGCCTTGTTGTAGGCATCGGCCCATTTGGCGTACAGGGGCGCGGGGAAGGATGCGCCGGCGCCGGTCACGTCCTGCGCGGAAGCAGCCAGGGACAGCGCGGCCAGCAGGATGCCGGCCGCGGCCGGCCGGAACGTCATGAAGCTCATGAACACACCTCGGGGATTGGTTTTCGGCATGCCCGGCACTGTAGGCAGCCGTGATGACAGTTCTGTGAATCGGCCCGCGACGTGGCGGGCCGTTCACGGCGCTGTCATCGCTCCGTCATGCCGCTGTTACAACAGCGTCATCCGAGGGGGGAAAAGGCCTGCGCAGGCCGGGTTCAGCCGCCGGAAGCGGCGGCGGCCATGCGCTCGGCGCAGCGGCGGCCGAGCGCCGCATCGCGCGCCTCGACCATCACCCGCAGCACGGGCTCGGTGCCCGAGGCGCGGATCAGCACGCGCCCGTTGCGGCCGAGTTCGGTCTCGGCCTGCGCGCGTGCATCGGCCAGCGCCGCGTTGCGCGCCCAGTCGCTGCCTTCGCGCAGGCGCACGTTGATCATCGTCTGCGGATACAGCTGCACGCCTTCGAGCAGCGAAGCCAGCGTCTGCCCGCGGCGGCGCACGGCCTGCATGATCTGCAGCGCGCTGACGATGCCGTCGCCGGTGGTGTGGCGGTCCAGCGCCAGCAGGTGCCCCGAGCTCTCGCCGCCCAGGTGCCAGCCGCGAGCGGCGAGTTCCTCCAGCACGTAGCGGTCGCCGACCTTGGCGCGCACCAGCGGCACGCCGATGGCCTGCAGCGCCTGCTCGATGGCGATGTTCGTCATCAGCGTGCCGACCACGCCCGGCACCGGCCGTTGCTGCGACAGGCGGTCGGCCACCATCACGTACAGCAGCTCGTCGCCGTTGTACAGGCGGCCCTCGGCATCGACGATCTGCAGCCGGTCGGCATCGCCGTCCAGCGCGATGCCGTAGTCGGCACGGTGCTCGGCCACGGCCTTCACCAGCGCCTGCGGCGACGTGGCGCCGACGCCGGCGTTGATGTTCAGGCCATCGGGCGCGCAGCCGATCGTCACCACCGCGGCGCCCAGCTCGTGGAACACGTCGGGCGCGACGTGGTAGGCCGCGCCATGCGCCGCATCCACCACGATCTTCATGCCGCGCAACGAGAGGCTGTGCGGCACCGTGCTCTTGCAGAACTCGATGTAGCGGCCGCCGGCGTCTTCCAGCCGGCGCGCCTTGCCCAGCCGCGCCGAGTCGACCCATTGCGGCTCGCGCTCCAGCTCGGCCTCGACGTCGATCTCCCAGCTGTCGGGCAGCTTCTCGCCGCGTGCGGAGAAGAACTTCACGCCGTTGTCGGCGAAGGGGTTGTGCGAGGCGCTGATCACCACGCCCAGGTCCAGCCGCAGCGCACGCGTGAGGTAGGCCACGCCGGGCGTCGGCAGCGGGCCGCTGAGCAGCACGTCGACGCCGGCCGATGCGAAGCCGGCCTCGAGGGCGGACTCGATCATGTAGCCGGAGATGCGCGTGTCCTTGCCGATCAGCACCGTCGGCCGCTGCGAGTGGCGGCGCAGCACCTGTCCCACGGCGTGGCCCAGGCGCAGCATGAAGTCGGGCGTGATCGGGCTCGCGCCCACGGTACCGCGGATGCCGTCGGTGCCGAAGTAGGTCCTGCTCATCGGGGGTTCGATCTCCTCGAGATGGATTCTCGGATTCGCGCACCACCCTCACGCGCCGCGGCGTGCCGAGTTTGTGCGCATTTGTTGTGGCCGTTCAGGCCGGCGTTCAGGCGGGCGACACGGCGCGCCAGACGCGGATCGCGTCGACCGTGGCCGCGACGTCGTGCACGCGCACGACCGAGGCCCCGCGCTGCACCGCCAGCAAGGCCGCGGTGACGCTGGCCGTCTGGCGCTGGTGCACCTCGCGGCCGGTGATCTTGCCCAGCGTGCCCTTGCGCGACCAGCCCACCAGCAGCGGCCAGCCCAGGACCGACAGTTCGGCCTGGCGCGTGAGCAGCGCGAGGTTGTGGTCGCCGGTCTTCGCAAAGCCGATGCCCGGGTCGATCGCGATGCGCTCGGCGGCGATGCCCGCGGCCTGCAGCTCGAGCGCCCGCTCGCGCAGGAAGGCGGCCACTTCGGCGACGACGTCGGCGTAGTCGGTCATCGTCTGCATCGTCGCCGGCTCGCCGCGCATGTGCATCAGGCAGACGCCCGCCTTCGGATGTGCCGCGAGGACCTTCAGCGCGCCGGGGCGGCGCAGCGAACGCACGTCGTTGACGATGTCCACGCCCAGCGCCAGCGCCTCCTGCATCACGCGCGGCTCGCTGGTGTCCACCGAGACCGGCACCCCGAGGGTCACCGCGTGGCGCAGCACCGGCAGCACGCGCGCCAGCTCGTGCGCGACGCCGGGCGTCTCGGCGCCGGGGCGGGTCGATTCGCCGCCGATGTCGAGGATATCGGCACCCTCTTCCACCAGCTGCTCGCAGTGCGCGATGGCCTGCCCGGCGGCGGCGTGCTCGCCGCCGTCGGAGAAGGAATCGGGCGTGACGTTGACGATGCCCATCACCCGCGGCAGCGAGAGGTCGATGCGGAAGCGGGTGGTCTGCCAGTGCATGGTGGCGCTCCAAACGGAGAGCGGGGCACGCGGCCCCGCTCGAACATCCGTAGTGTACTGACTGCCGCGGCAGCCGCGCCCCTGGTCAGGCGGCGGCGGGCTGGCCGTCGGTGCCCAGCGGCGCGGCCGGGCCTCCGGGCGGCTTTGTCGACGGCGGCGACCAGTCCTTGGGCGCGCGCGGCGGCTTGCCGGCCATGATGTCGTCGATCTGCTCGCCGTCGATGGTCTCCCACTCGAGCAGCGCCTGCGCCATCGTGTGCATCTTGTCCTTGTTCTCCTCGATGTGCCGGCGCGCGATGGCGTACTGCTCATCGATGATCTTGCGGATCTGGATGTCGACCTTTCGCATCGTCTCTTCGGACATCGTGGTCGTCTTCGTGACGGAGCGGCCGAGGAACACCTCGCCCTCGTTCTCGGCGTAGACCATCGGGCCCAGTTCGTCCGTCATGCCGTAGCGCGTGACCATGTCGCGCGCGATCTGCGTCGCGCGTTCGAAGTCGTTCGAAGCGCCGGTGGTCATCTGGTTCATGAACACCTCTTCGGCGATGCGGCCGCCGAAGAGCACGCTGATCGTGCTGAGCATGCGCTCCTTGTCCATGCTGTAGCGGTCGCCTTCGGGCAGCTGCATCGTCACGCCCAGGGCCCGGCCGCGCGGGATGACCGTCACCTTGTGCACCGGGTCGGTCTTGGGCATCAGCCGGGCCACCAGCGCGTGGCCGGCCTCGTGGTAGGCCGTGTTCTTGCGCTCTTCCTCGGGCATCACCATGCTCTTGCGCTCGGGGCCCATCATGATCTTGTCCTTGGCCTTCTCGAAGTCGACCATCTCGACCACGCGCGCATTTCGCCGCGCGGCGAAGAGCGCCGCCTCGTTGACGAGGTTGGCGAGGTCGGCGCCCGAGAAGCCGGGCGTGCCGCGGGCGAGGATGTCGGCGCGGATGTCCTGCCCCACCGGCACCTTGCGCATGTGCACGTTGAGGATCTGCTCGCGGCCGCGCACGTCGGGCAGCGTCACGTAGACCTGGCGGTCGAAGCGGCCCGGGCGCAGCAGCGCCGGGTCGAGGATGTCGGGCCGGTTGGTGGCCGCCATCACGATCACGCCGAGGTTGGTCTCGAAGCCGTCCATCTCCACGAGCATCTGGTTCAGCGTCTGCTCGCGCTCGTCGTTGCCGCCGCCCAGGCCGGCACCGCGGTGGCGGCCGACGGCGTCGATCTCGTCGATGAAGATGATGCAGGGCGCGCTCTTCTTGGCCTGCTCGAACATGTCGCGCACGCGCGCCGCGCCGACACCGACGAACATCTCGACGAAGTCCGAGCCGCTGATGCTGAAGAACGGCACCTTGGCCTCGCCGGCGATGGCCTTGGCCAGCAGCGTCTTGCCGGTGCCCGGGGGGCCGACCAGCAGCACGCCGCGCGGGATGCGGCCGCCCAGCTTCTGGAACTTCTGCGGGTCCTTCAGGAAGTCGACCAACTCCTTGACCTCTTCCTTGGCCTCGTCGCAGCCGGCGACGTCGGCGAAGGTGGTGGAGTTGTTGGCCTCGTCGAGCATGCGCGCCTTGCTCTTGCCGAAGCTGAAGGCGCCGCCCTTGCCGCCGCCCTGCATCTGGCGCATGAAGTAGATCCACACGCCGATCAGCAGCAACATCGGGCCCCAGCTGACGAGGATGCTCATCAGGATCGAGGGCTCTTCGCGCGGCTTGACGTCGAACTTGACACCGTTGTTGATCAGGTCGCCGACCAGGCCGCGGTCCAGGAAGGTGGCGGTGCTGCGCAGCCGCTTGTCATCGGTCGTGACGGCCTGGATCTCGGTGCCGCCGCCGGGGTTCTCCTGCAGCGTGACCGACTTGATGCGCTTGCCGCGGACTTCCTCCAGGAAATCGGAGTAGCCGATCTGGTTGCCAGCCGTGGCGCCACGATCGAACTGCTTGAAGACCGTGAACAGCACCAGCGCGATCACCAGCCAGACGGCGATCTTCGAAAACCATTGATTGTTCACCGCGGCTCCTTTTCCAGTTCAGCGGCACGGCGCGCCGGATGCGACGCGCCGGATTCCACGGCAGATGAGGTCGATTCTAGAGCAGTCAAGGCATTCGGCAGCCCGCCAGAGGGCTATGGCGATCATTGGAAAAGCGTGGCCGGTGCACGGGTTTGCAAGCGAATGCTCGAGTTCTTGTCGAAGCTCAGGTTTTCTTCGGCCCGATCCCGACCAGGAAGGTCTCGGCCGACTTGTCGCGCGAGGCCTTCGGCTTGAGCGGCTTGACGACGCGGAAGCTGCGCTTGAACAGCTCCACCAGCTGGCTGTAGCCGCTGCCGTGGAAGGCCTTGCAGACCAGCGCGCCCTCGGGCCGCAGGTGGCGCAGCGAGAAGTCGACCGCCAGCTCGATCAGGTGGGCGATGCGCGCGGCGTCCGAGGACGCGATGCCTGACAGGTTCGGCGCCATGTCCGAGACCACCAGGTCCACCGGCCGGCCGGCCAGCGCCTCCTCCAGCCGCAGCAGGGTCTCGTCCTCGTGGAAGTCGCCCTGGATGAAGTGCACGCCCTCGATCGGCTCGAAGTCCAGCAGGTCCAGCGCGATGATCGTGCCGTTCAGCGCGCCGGCGGCGGCCCCCTCGGGCGCGAAACGGCGCCGCAGGTACTGGCTCCAGGCGCCGGGCGCGGCGCCCAGGTCGACCACCACCTGCCCGGGGCGGACGAGCTTGAGCGCCTCGTCGATCTCCTTGAGCTTGTAGGCGGCGCGGGCGCGGTAGCCCTCCTTCTGCGCCAGTTTCACGTAGGGGTCGTTGACGTGGTCGTTGAGCCACGCCTTGTTGACCTTCCTGCTCTTCGTCTTGACCTTCATCCGCAGCCGATAATACGGGCATGCCCGCCATCCAGATGACCCCGGCCGAGAGGAAGGCCCACCGTTCCGACGCCCATCACCTCGACCCCGTGGTGATGATCGGCGCCGAAGGCCTGACACCCGCCGTCGAGAAGGAAGTCGACGCCGCGCTGAAGGCCCATGGCCTGATCAAGGTGCGCGTGTTCGGTGACGACCGCGCCGCCCGCGACGAAATGCTGGCCACGCTGGCCGACCGCCTGTCGGCCGCGCCGATCCAGCACATCGGCAAGCTGCTGGTGCTGTGGCGGCCGATCCCGCCCAAGGAGACCGAGCCGCGCGAGGACCGCGGCGCCGGGCCGCGCGTCGTCAAGCTGGTGAAGTTCTCCAAGAGCGGCAACCACCGGGCGATCGTCAAGAAGGTGAAAGTGTTCGGCAACGAGCGCGTCACGGCCGGCGGACAGATCAAGCGCGCCCGCAAGCGGCCCGCGGCCGGCAGCGTCAAGCGGAAGGCGCAGGGCTGATCGCCCGGGGCGCCGCCTGGCGCCAGGCGAGCGCCAGCACCAGCAGCAGCTTCACGGCGAAGAAGGCCACGCTGACGGCGTGCAGCTGGCCGAAGCTCAGCGGCGCGTTGCCGGCACGGGCCGCATCCATCATCGGCATCACGCCGAAGTAGCCGGCCACGGTGCAGAAGAGCGCGCCCAGCGCCAGCACCATGCCGGTGGAGAACTGCGAGCCCTGGCCTTCACCGGCGGTTCGCCGGGCCGCGAGCCGCTCCAGCACCAGCACGATGACGCCCAGCGCCAGGCTCGTGTACGCCTCCTGCGCCAGCATGCGCCCGGCCAGGCGGCCGGCGGTGGGCTTGTCCAGCAGCGCGAAACCCGCCGGCGTGGCCAGCAGCGCCACGCAGAGCATCCAGCCGGCCCACAGGCCCGGCAGCAGCGCGCGCAGCCGTGGCAGCAGCGCTGACAACCCAAAGGCCATCAGACGTAGCGAACGCCCGTGATCTCCCAGCTGCGCAAGCCGCCGGGCGCCTGGACCTCGGCCACGTCGCCTTCTGACTTGCCGATCAGCGCCCGCGCGATCGGGCTGCTGATGGAGATGAGGCCCAGCTTCAGGTCGGCCTCGTCGTCGCCGACGATCTGGTAAGTGACCTTCGTGCCGCTGTCCTCGTCCTCGAGGTCGACCGTGGCGCCGAAGACGACCTTGCCGCCGGCGTCCAGCGACGAGGGGTCGATGACCTGCGCGGCAGCGAGCTTGCCTTCGAGTTCCTTGATGCGGCCCTCGATGAAGCCCTGCTTGTCCTTGGCCGCGTCGTACTCGGCGTTCTCCGACAGGTCGCCCTGCGCGCGCGCCTCGGCGATGGCCTGGATCACGGCGTGGCGCTCCACCGACTTCAGGCGCTGCAGTTCGGTCTTCAGCAGCTCGGCGCCGCGGCGCGTCAGGGGAATCGTGGACATGGCAGTGGTTCTGGCGACGATGAATGGCTCGGACAAAGTGAACCGCCGCAGGGGCCCTTCTCGGGCGGCCTGCGGCGGAACGCGGCAGGAAGTTTACGCCAGTTCGGCGTGCAGTTCCTGCAGTGAAGTGACGGCCAGGTCGCTGCGGTGCTTCAGCGCTTCCGTGGCCGCTTCGGCCCCCGCCATCGTCGTGTAGTAGGTGACGCGGTTGGCCAGCGCGGCGGTTCGGATGTAGCGCGAATCGGCGATGGCGGTGCGCGTCTCGTCGACCGTCGTGTAGACGAGCTGGATCTCGCCGGCCTTCACCATGTCGGCGATGTGGGGCCGGCCGTCCTTGACCTTGTTGACCTGCCGCACCGGCAGCCCGGCGGCCGAGATCGCCGCCGCCGTGCCCTTGGTCGCGACGACCTGGAAGCCGAGCGCCACGAGATCACCCGCCACGGCGACGGCGCGCGCCTTGTCGGCGTCCTTCACCGTGATCACCACCGTGCCCTTGGAGGGCAGCCGCGAGCCGGCGCCGAGCTGGCTCTTGAGCATCGCCTCGCCGAAGCTGCGGCCGGCGCCCATCACCTCGCCGGTGCTGCGCATCTCTGGGCCGAGGATCGGGTCCACGCCCGGGAACTTGTTGAACGGGAAGACGGCTTCCTTCACGCTGAAGTAGGCCGGCACCACCTCGTGCGGCGCACGGCCGCCGATGCCGGTCTGCCCGGCCAGCGGCTGGCCGACCATGCAGCGCGCGGCGATCTTGGCCAGCGGCTGGCCCGTGGCCTTGCTGACGAAAGGCACGGTGCGCGAGGCGCGCGGGTTCACCTCCAGGACGTAGACCACCGCGTCGTCGCCCGTGCCCTGGATCGCGAACTGCGTGTTCATCAGGCCCTTGACCTTCAGCGCGCGCGCCATCGCGGCGGCCTGCCGGCGCAGTTCGTCCTGCAGCGCGGCGCTCAGCGTGTAGGGCGGCAGCGAGCAGGCGGAGTCGCCGCTGTGGATGCCGGCGGCCTCCACGTGCTCCATGATGCCGCCGATCATCACCTCGTCGCCGTCGCTGATGCAGTCGACGTCGACCTCGATCGCGTCGTCGAGGAAGCGGTCCAGCAGCACCGGGCTCTTCTCGCTGACCTTCACGGCCTCGCGCATGTAGCGCTCGAGGTCCTTGTCGCCGTGCACGATCTCCATCGCGCGGCCGCCCAGCACGTAGCTCGGGCGCACCACCAGCGGGTAGCCGATCTCCTGCGCCAGCGCCAGTGCCGCCTCCTCGGTGCGCGCGGTGCGGTTCGGCGGCTGGCGCAGCTTCAGCTCGTGCAGCAGCTTCTGGAAGCGCTCGCGGTCCTCGGCGATGTCGATCGAATCGGGGCTGGTGCCGATGATCGGCACGCCGGCGCGTTCCAGGTCCAGCGCCAGCTTCAGCGGCGTCTGGCCGCCGTACTGGACGATCACGCCGAGAGGCTTCTCCTTGTCGACGATCTCCAGCACGTCTTCCAGCGTCACCGGCTCGAAATACAGGCGGTCGGAGGTGTCGTAGTCGGTCGAGACGGTCTCCGGGTTGCAGTTGACCATGATGGTCTCGTACCCGTCCTCGCGCATCGCCAGCGCCGCGTGCACGCAGCAGTAGTCGAACTCGATACCCTGGCCGATGCGGTTGGGCCCGCCGCCCAGCACCATGATCTTCTTGCGCGTGCTCGGCTCGGCCTCGCACTCCTCGTCGTAGCTGCTGTACAGGTACGCCGTCTGGGTCGCGAACTCGGCCGCGCAGGTGTCCACGCGCTTGTAGACCGGCCGCACGCCCAACGCGTGGCGGCGCTCGCGCACCGCATGCTGGTGCGTACCCAGCAGCTTGGCCAGGCGGCGGTCGGAGAAGCCCTTCCTCTTCAGGAAGCGCATCTCTTGTGCCGTCAGCGCCTCGACCTTCATGCCCGAGGCGGCCTTCTCGATCTCGATCAGCTCGGCGATCTGCGCCAGGAACCAGGGGTCGACCGCGGTCTCGTCGAAGACTTCCTGCTGGCTCATGCCGATGCGCAAGGCATCGGCGAGGAACAGGATGCGTTCGGGCCCGGCGTTGCCGATAGCTTCGACGATCTCCTCGCGGTCGCTGCTGCGCTCCGACAGGCCGTCGATGCCGGTCTCCAGTCCGCGCAGCGCCTTCTGGAAGCTCTCCTGGAAGGTGCGGCCGATCGCCATCACCTCGCCGACGCTCTTCATCTGCGTGGTCAGGTGCGGGTCGGCGGCGGGGAACTTCTCGAACGCGAAGCGCGGGATCTTGGTGACGACGTAATCGATGCTGGGCTCGAAGCTCGCCGGCGTCGCGCCGCCGGTGATGTCGTTCTTCAGTTCGTCCAGCGTGTAGCCCACCGCCAGCTTGGCAGCCACTTTGGCGATCGGGAAGCCGGTGGCCTTGGACGCCAGCGCCGAGGAGCGGCTCACGCGCGGGTTCATCTCGATGACGATCAGCCGCCCGTTGACCGGGTTGACCGAGAACTGCACGTTGCTGCCGCCGGTGTCGACGCCGATCTCGCGCAGGATGGCGATGCTGGCGTTGCGCATCACCTGGTATTCCTTGTCGGTGAGCGTCTGCGCCGGCGCCACCGTGATCGAGTCGCCCGTGTGGATGCCCATCGGGTCGAGGTTCTCGATCGAGCACACGATGATGCAGTTGTCCGCGCGGTCGCGGACCACCTCCATCTCGAACTCCTTCCAGCCGATCAGGCTCTCCTCGATCAGCAGCTCGTTCGTCGGCGAGAGGTCGATCCCGCGCTTGCAGATCTCCTCGAACTCCTCCGGGTTGTAGGCGATGCCGCCTCCGGTGCCGCCCATCGTGAAGCTGGGGCGGATGACCATCGGGAAGCCGGTGCCGCCGATCTCGGCCTGGATGCGCTTCTGGACCGCCAGCGCCTCTTCCATGCTGTGCGCGATGCCGCTCTTGGCCGAGTCCAGGCCGATGGACGTCATCGCGTCCTTGAACTTCATCCGGTCTTCGGCCTTCTCGATGGCCGTCTCGTTGGCGCCGATCATCTCCACGCCGTGCTTCGACAGCACGCCGTTCCGGTGCAGATCCAGCGCGCAGTTCAGCGCCGTCTGGCCGCCCATCGTGGGCAGCAGCGCGTCGGGCTTCTCCTTGGCGATGATCTTCTCGAGCACCTGCCAGGTGATCGGCTCGATGTAGGTCACGTCGGCCATGCCCGGGTCGGTCATGATCGTCGCCGGGTTGCTGTTGACGAGGATGACCTTGTAGCCCTCCTCGCGCAGCGCCTTGCAGGCCTGGGCGCCGGAGTAGTCGAACTCGCAGGCCTGGCCGATGACGATCGGGCCGGCGCCGATGATCAGGATGCTTTTCAGGTCGGTGCGCTTCGGCATCTCAGCGGCTCTCCATCAGGTTCACGAAGCGGTCGAACAGGTAGCCGATGTCGTGCGGCCCGGGGCTGGCCTCGGGGTGGCCCTGGAAGCAGAACGCGGGTTTGTCGGTGCGCGCCAGGCCCTGCAGCGTGCCGTCGAACAGGCTCACGTGCGTGGGCCGCAGCTTGGCGGGCAGCGTCTTCTCGTCGACCGCGAAGCCATGGTTCTGGCTCGTGATGCTGACGCGGCCGCTGTCCAGGTCCTTCACCGGGTGGTTCGCGCCGTGGTGGCCGAACTTCATCTTGAAGGTCTTCGCACCCGAGGCCAGCGCGAGGATCTGGTGGCCCAGGCAGATGCCGAAGGTCGGCAGGCCGCGCTCGATCAGCTCGCGCGTGGTGGCGATGGCGTAATCGCAGGGCTCCGGGTCGCCCGGGCCGTTGCTGAGGAAGACGCCGTCCGGGTTCAGCGCCAGCACCTCGGCGGCGCTGGACATCGCCGGCAGCACCGTCACGCGGCAGCCGCGGCTGGCCAGCATGCGCAGGATGTTGCGCTTGACGCCGAAGTCCAGCGCCACGACGTGGTGCTTCGGCTCGGCGAGCGCGCCGTAGCCCTTGCCGAGCTGCCACTCGGTCTCGGTCCAGGCATAGGGCTTGTCGGTGCTGACGACCTTCGCGAGGTCCAGCCCGGCCATCGAGGGCGCGCCGCGCGCGGCGGCCACGGCCTCGGCGATGTCGGCTTCCGTGACGGCGTGGCCGACCGGGAACGAGACGATGCAGCCGTTCTGCGCGCCCGTGGTGCGCAGCAGGCGCGTCAGGCGGCGGGTGTCGATGTCGGCGATGGCCACCGTGCCTTCGCGCGCCAGGTACGCCGGCAGCGAGGCCGTGGCGCGGAAGTTGGAGACGCGCGGCGGCACGTCCTTGACGATCAGCCCGGCGGCATGCACGCGCGTGGACTCGACGTCCTCCTCGTTGACGCCGACGTTCCCGATGTGCGGGTAGGTCAGCGTGACGATCTGGCGGCAGTAGCTCGGGTCGGTGAGGATTTCCTGGTAGCCGGTGAGCGCGGTGTTGAACACCACCTCGCCGACCGTGCGGCCGGCTGCGCCGACGCTGGTGCCCAGGAACGTCGAGCCATCGGCCAGCGCCAGCAGGGCCGGGGGCAGCGAACGGGACGGGAGGGGCAGCAAATGAAAGCTCCGGGGTTCGCGCACACCCAGCGCCAATCGCCACGGTGAGGGGCGGAAGGTCCGGGGGGAAACCTGCGGCGGAGTTTCGCTGGCGTGCTGCGCTGTTGGCGGGTAAACCGCGGGAGTATAGCCGCCCGGGGGTGTTCAGCCCTTCAGGGCCGCGATGCCGGCGCGCGCGATCTGCGCGTCCTCGCTCGACTTGACGCCGCTCACGCCCACGGCGCCCACGCAGTGCCCGTCCACCAGGATCGGCACGCCGCCCTCCAGCATGCCTTCCAGCACCGGCGCGCTGAGGAACGAGGTGCGGCCGCCGTTGATCATGTCCTCGTAGGTCTTGCTCTCGCGCCGCCCCAGCGCCGCGGTGCGCGCCTTGGCCGGGCCGATGTGCGCAGAGATGGGCGCCGCGCCGTCCAGGCGCTGCATCCACAGCAGGTGGCCGCCGTCGTCGACGATGGCGATCGTCACCGCCCAGCCGTTCTTCAGCGCCTCGGCCTCGGCGGCGGCGCCGATGGCGCGGGCGTCTTCCTGGGTCAGCATCGCTCGTGTCTTCATGCCCGCGACGATAGCCCGATTCCGGCCAAGCCGTGACGGGCACTGGGGAGATCCCCAGGTGCCGGGACACTCCCTAGAATCCGCTTCGCGCCGAAGTGGCGTGTGCGTTTGAACCTCTGGAGGTTTCCTCGATGAACCAAGGCGTGCAACTCGTCCCTGGCCTGGCCGGCAGCGGCGCGCTGGCGGACAGCCGCAACCGCGTGCTGCGCAACACCTACTGGCTGCTCGCGCTGTCGATGGTGCCCACCGTGCTGGGCGCGTGGATCGGCGTGCAGACCGGGCTGATGCGCAACCTCTCGCCCGGCATCGGCCTCGTCGTCTTCCTCGGCGGTGCCTTCGGCTTCATGTTCGCGATCGAGAAGTTCAAGGACTCGGCCGCCGGCGTGCCCATCCTGCTGGGCTTCACCTTCTTCATGGGCCTGATGTTGGCGCGCCTGCTGGGCGTGGTGCTGGGCTTCAAGAACGGCGGCAGCCTGATCATGACGGCCTTCGCCGGCACCGGCGCGGTGTTCTTCGGCATGGCCACGCTGAGCAGCGTGATCAAGCGCGACCTGTCCTCGATGGGCAAGTTCCTGTTCATCGGCGCCATCCTGCTGATGGTGGCCGGCATCGTGAACGTGTTCGTGCAGAGCAGCGCGCTGATGCTGACACTGTCGGTACTCGCCGTGGGCATCTTCTCGGCCTTCATCCTGTACGACCTGAAGCGCGTGCGCGACGGCGAGGAGACGAACTACATCACCGCCACGCTCGGCGTGTACCTGAGCATCTACAACGTCTTCAGCAACCTGCTGGTGCTGCTGGGCGTGCTGGGCGGGGAACGCGAGTAATCGCCCCGCGGGACAGCATCAGGCGGCCTCGAAGACCGCCATGCTCTCCACGTGCGCGGTGTGGGGGAACATGTTCACCACACCCGCCAGCGCCAGCCGGTAACCCGCCTGGTGCACCAGCAGCCCCGCGTCGCGTGCCAGCGTCGAGGGGTTGCAGCTGACATAGACGATGCGCCGCGGTGCCTGCCAGCCCGCGGCGTCTTTCATGTCGGCCACGGCCTTGGCCAGCGCAAAGGCGCCTTCGCGCGGCGGGTCGATCAGCCAGCGCTCGGCTTGCGGCATCGCCTTCAACTGCTCGGGCGTCAGCTCGAAGAGGTTGCGGGCCTCGAAGGCCGTGCGCGCCGCCAGGCCGTTGAGCTTTGCGTTCTCGCGCGCCCGCGCCACCAGCACCTCGCTGCCTTCGATGCCCGTCACCCGCGCCGCGCGCGTGGCCAGCGGCAGCGTGAAGTTGCCCAGGCCGCAGAACCAGTCGACCACCGAATCGCCCGGCTGCGGATCCAGCAGGCGCACCGCGCGGTCCACCAGCACGCGGTTGATGCGCGAGTTCACCTGCGTGAAGTCGGTCGGTTTGAAGGGCATCGTGATGCCGTACTCCGGCAGCCGGTAGGCGAGCGCCGGACCGCCTTCGTCCAGCAGGTGCACGGTCTCCGGGCCCTTGGGCTGCAGCCACCATTGCACGCCTTGCGCCTGGCCGAAGGCACGCAGGCGGTCGAGGTCGGCGCGCGACAGCGGCTCCAGGTGCCGCAGCACCAGCGCCACCAGCCGGCCGCCGGCGTGCTCGCCCGCCGCCAGCTCGATCTGCGGCAGGCGGTCACGCTGGTCCATGCTGCCGACCAGCTCGCGCAGCGGCATCAGCATGGCACTCACTTCTGGCGGCAGCACGGGGCAGACCTGCATGTCGGCCACGTAGCGCGACTTGCGCTCGTGGAAGCCCACCAGCACCGTGCCCTTCTTGGCCACGTGCCGGACCGACAGCCGCGCGCGGTCGCGGTAGCCCCAGGCCGGGCCTTCGATCGCCGGCAGCAGCTGCTCGGCCTTCACCTTGGCCAGGTGCCAGAGGTTGTCCTCCAGCACACGCTGCTTCACCGCCACCTGCGCCGAGGGATGCAGGTGCTGGATCTTGCAGCCGCCGCAGGCGCCGGCGTGCAGGCCGAAGTGCGGGCAGGCCGGGCGCACGCGCTGCGCGCTCTCGCGGCCCAGCGCCGAGATCGGCCCCTGCTCCCACTGGTTCTTCTTGCGCGAGACCTGCACCTGCACGCGCTCGCCGGGCAGCGCGCCTTCGATGAAGACGACCTTGCCCTGCCCTTCGCCGTCGCTGCGGCGCGCGACGCCCTGCCCTTCGAGGTCGAGCGATTCGACCTCGAGCCAGTCATGTCCACTGCTCATGGTGCCGGATTATCCCGGCCGGCCCGCGGCCCGCTTCGCGTCAGAACAACGAGTCGCGGTCGACGCCGCGGCGCACCATCACGCGCTTGAGTTTGCCCAGGGCTTCCTGCTGGATCTGCCGCACGCGCTCGCGCGTGAGCTGCAACTGCGCGGCCAGGTCCTCCAGCGTCTGCGGCTCGCGGCCGTGCAGGCCGAAGCGCCCGGCCAGCACCTCGCGCTCACGCGCGTTCAGCTGAGCGAGGCCCGCCTCCAGCAGCGCCTGCGATTCTTCGCCCAGCCGCTGCCCGAGCGGGTCCACCGCCTGGTCGTCGGCCACCAGCTCGAGCATCGACTCGCCGCCGTCGTGCCCGTTGGCGCCATGCCGTTCGGTGGGCATGTCCAGCGAAGCTGGCTGCTCGGCCAGGTGCAGCAGCTCGGCCACGTCCTGCACCGGGCGGCCCAGCTCGGCGGCGATATCCTCCTCGCCCACCTTGCGCTCGCCGCCGTAGCGCGCCTCCAGCCGGCGGCGCGCCTTCAGCACCTGGTTCAGCTCGCGCACCACGTGCACCGGCAGCCGGATCAGCCGTGCCTGGTGCATCAGCGCGCGCTCCACGCCCTGGCGGATCCACCACGAGGCGTAGGTCGAGAAGCGGAAACCACGCTCGGGCTCGAACTTGGTGATCGCGTGCATCAGCCCGAGGTTGCCTTCCTCGATGAGGTCGATCATCGGCAGCCCGCGGCCGGTGTAGTTCTTGGCGATGCTGACCACCAGGCGCAGGTTGCGCTCGATCATGCGCTGCCGCGCCTCGAAGTCGCCGGCGCGTGCGCTCAGCGCGGTGGCGTGCTCCTCCTCGGGCGTGAGCAGCGGCGCGCGGCGGATGTCGCGCAGGTAGCTCTGCAGCGTGTCGCCGGGGTCGGCCTCGCCGGCCAGCCAGGGCGGCGGCGCGGGGGCGGCGCCGTCGTCCTCGGTGGTGGCACCGTTCAGCGGCGCGTCGGGCTGCGGAGCCTGCTCGTCGTCGATCTCGGCCGGCTCGAGTTCGGCATCGGCCGCCTCGGCCTGCAGCGCGGCCAGCGCCAGGCGCGCGAGTTCGGCATCGGCCGGCGTGGCTCGCGTGCTGTTGCGCTTGGGCATGCTCGCGACTCCATCCGCTGGCCGGCCGTGCCGCTACTGCCTCGGCGGCAGCAGGCGCGCCGGGTCGATCGGCTTGCCCTGGCGGCGGATCTCGAAGTGCAGCTGCACGCGCTCGGCGTCGGTGCTGCCCATCTCGGCGATCTTCTGGCCGCGGCGCACGACCTGCTCGTCCTTGACGAGCAGCGTCTGGTTGTGCGCATAGGCCGTGAGGTAGGTGGCGTTGTGCTTGACGATGATGAGGTTGCCGTAGCCGCGCAGCCCGGCGCCAGCGTAGACGACCCGGCCGTCGGCGGCGGCGAAGACCGGGTCGCCGGCCTTGCCTGTGATCGCCAGGCCCTTGCTCTTGTTGTCGTCGAAAGGCGTGGCCACCGGGCCGGCCGCCGGCCACAACCAGTTGAGGTCTTCGTCGGGTTCCTTGGCCGCGGATGCCGGCGCCGGCGCGGCCGATGCCGCCGCGGGCGCCGAGGCCGCGGCCACCGCCGGCTTGGCGTCGCCCGGCCGCGTCTCCACGCGCCCTGGCGGCGCCACCGGGCGCGTGACCACGCCGGTGGCCGGATCCACCGCCGGCTGGGCCGAAGGCGGCACCACGCGCAGCACCTGGCCGACTTCGATCACGTTGGGGTTGTCCAGCCCGTTCCAGCGCGCGATGTCGCGCCAGTTCTGGCCGTTCTCCAGCGCCACGCGGATCAGCGTGTCGCCCTGCTTGACGCTGTAGTAGCCCGGCTTGCCGGCGTTCTCGATGCCCGGTGGCGGCGGCTTGGCCGGCGCGGCGTCGGTGGCCGGCAGGCTGCCGGGCATCGCGACGGCCGGCGCCGAAGCCGGCGCGGTGGACGCCGCGGGCGGCTGCGCAGGGCGCGAGGCCGCGGGCTTGCGGTCCTCGACCGGCGCGCGGTGTTCGGTGCTCGCGCAGCCGCCCAGCAGCGCCAGCGCGGCCAGGGCCGCACCGGCGTGCGGCCGCGTCCGGGCAAGGAAGTTCGAGAGGCTCGTGAAGGTCATGCCGCGCCGGATTTTAGGGGTACGAAATGCACGGGGTCGTGCCGCTGCTGGTGCAGGCCCTCGGGCCGGCGGTCGACCACCAGCAGCACCTGCCCGCCGGAGGCCGCATCGTGCAGCGGCGCCACCAGCCGGCCACCCATCGCGAGCTGCTCGAGCCAGGCCGGCGGCAGGTCCTCGCCACCCGCGGCCGCGATGATGCTGTCGTAAGGCGCGCGCGGCGCATGGCCGAGGCGGCCGTCGCCGTACACCAGGCGCAGGTCGCCGTGGCGCCGGCCGGTGAGGTTCTCGCGCGCCTTGTCGTGCAGCGCGCGCAGCCGCTCGACCGTGACCACCTGGCGCGCCAGCTGCCCCAGCAACGCGGCCTGGTAGCCGCAGCCGGTGCCGATCTCCAGCACCCGCCCCAGGTGCCCCTGCTCACGCGCCGTCTGGCCCTCGAACAGCAGGGACAGCATGCGCGCCACGACCGAAGGCTTGCTGATCGTCTGCGACAGGCCGATCGGCAGGCTGGTGTCCTCGTAGGCCTGCGCCGCCAGCGCGGTGTCGACGAAGTGGTGGCGCTCGACCTTCGAGAACGCCTCCAGCACGCCTGCGTGGCGGATGCCCTCGGCCGCCAGGCGCTGCACCATGCGCTGGCGCACCGCGGCCGAGTCCATGCCGATGCCGCGCGGCGCGTGCTGCGCCTGGCGCGCGGCCGACTCGGCGGCATGCTGCAGCGGCCGCTGCGGGCGCAGCAGCTCGGTGCCGGCCGTCCGCGCCGGCTGGCCCGTGCGGCCGTGCACGCGGTCCAGGCCGACCGGGAAGCGCGGCGCCTTGCTCACCGGGGCACCCTACACACTTCGTGTGGTCCCTCCAAGAGGGAATTCGCCCCCAGGGCGGCCTGGGGGCTCATCCCAGCAGCCGCGCGGCCCAGCCGGCGCGGCCGGCGTGGTCGGTGAGGTCCACCTGCAGCGGCGTGATCGACACGCAGCCGTTCGCCACGGCGTGGAAATCGGTGCCCTCGCCGCACTCGCGCGCGTCGCCGGCCGGGCCGATCCAGTAGATGGTTTCGCCGCGCGGGTTGGTCTGGCGGATCACCGGCTCGCTGGCGTGGCGGCGGCCCAGGCGGGTGACGACGCGGGGCAGCGTGGCCGCATCGGGCCGGTTGGGGATGTTGACGTTGAGCAGGAAAGGCGGCGTCGCCGGGCCCAGCGGGGTGGCAGCCAGCACCTGCTCGACAATGGACCGCGCGGCGGCAGCGGCGGCGTCGATCTCGCCCCAGCCCTTCACCGCCTGCGAGAAGGCGATCGCCGGCACGCCGAAGAGGAAACCCTCCATCGCCGCGGCCACCGTGCCGGAGTACAGCGTGTCGTCGCCCATGTTGGCGCCGTTGTTGATGCCCGAGAGCACCAGGTCGGGCCGCTGCGCGAGCGCGCCGGTCAGTGCCACGTGCACGCAGTCCGAGGGCGTGCCGTTGACGACGTTGAAGCCCTGCACATGCTCGCCGCGCGCCTCGAAGATGTTCAGCGGCCGGTTCAGCGTGAGCGCGTTGGAGGTGCCGCTGGCGTTCTGCTCCGGGGCGAAGACGACGATCTCGCCCAGCCCGCGGCAGGCCTGCACCAGGGCGGCCAGTCCGGGGGCGAGGTAGCCGTCGTCGTTGGCGATGAGGATGCGCATCGATGCATTGTAGGGACGGCCCTGTAGGGAAACCTTGACGCTTCCCCTCGGCTCGCTCAAGGGCCTGCCCGGCAGGGCCGAAACAGACGCCGAGGCACCCCGAACGCTCGTGCGGCGCCTGCGCATCACCCTCCCCCTCTCCGCCACCGCGGACACCCCGGCAGCCGATGAACGTCCAGACCCTCGCCCGAACCCCCAGGGCCTGCCCGGCCGGCGACGCGAGCCGCTGCCCGGTGCTCGACGACGCCCAGGCCAGCGAGCTGAGCCTGCTGGCACGCGTGGCGCGCCACACCTTCAACGGCGTGATCGTCACCGACCCCGGTCGAAAGGTGCGCTGGGTCAACGAGGGCTTCACGCGCATCACCGGCTACCCGGCCGCCGAAGCGATCGGGCGCTGGCCGCTGGAGATGCTCGCCAGCGAGCACGCCGACGCCGCCACCGTGGCCGCGATCCGCGCCGCTGTCGACGCCCGGGCCTCCTTCCGCGGCGAGATCCTCACCCGCAGCCGCGAAGGCCGCGAGGTCTGGCTCGAGATCGAGCTGCAGCCGCTGGCCGGCGATGGCGTCGATGCCGTCGATGCCGGCGCGCAGGACGGCTACATCGTCATCCTGTCGGACATCAGCGAGCGCCGTGCCGCCGCCGACGCGCTCGCGCGCGAACGCGAGCGGCTGGCGCACATCCTGGACGGCATCCACGCCGGCGACGGCGAGTGGAACGTGCAGACCGGCCAGATCCTGCTGAGCCCGCGCTGGGGTGCGATGTTCGGCTGGACCGCCGAGGAGCTGGGCGCGCGGCTGATGGCGCCGCAATGGCTCGAGCTGATGCACCCGGACGACCTGCCGGCCGCCTACGAGGATGTGCGCCGCCACCTGCGCGGCGAGACGCCGCTGTTCCGCCACGAGCTGCGCATGCGCCACCGAGACGGCCGCTGGCTGGTGATCGACCTGCGCGGCTGCGTCACCTCGCGCACGCCGGACGGGCGCCCCGAGTGGTTCTCGGGCACCCACATCGACGTCACCGCCGCGCGCCGTGCCACCCGGCGCTGGCAGGCGCGCGCCGAGATGTCGGGCGACTGGTTCTGGGAGACCGACGCCGGGCACCGCTTCATCGAGCTCAGCGGCAACGGCCAGCGCGGCGTGGCCATCGGCATCGACCGCATCGTCGGCCACCGGCGCGACGAGCTCTCGTGGACCCACGAGCCCGAGGGCTTCGACGGCTGGGACGGCTTCCACGCGATGCTCGACCGCCACGAGCCTTTCCAGGGCGTTTGCTACCGCGTGCATCGGCGCGACGGCAGCGACGGCTGGCTGGAGATCGACGGCCGGCCGCTCTTCGGCGACGACGGCGCCTTCCTCGGCTACGAGGGCGTGGGCCGCGACGTGACCGAGCGCCGCCGCGCCACCGAGGAGCTGCGCGGCAGCCTGGCGCTGATCGACGCGCTGTTCGAAGGCATTCCGATCCCGGTCGTGCTGAAGGATGCCGATGGCCGCCTGCGGCGCGTCAACAAGGCCTATGCCCGGCTGGTCGGGCGCGACGCGGCGCAGCTGGTGGGCGCCAGCGTGCGCGAGGTCGCCAGCGAGCAGACCGCCGAGGCCCACGAGGCCGAGGACCGCGCGCTCGTGCAGTGCCCCGGCACGCGCACCTACGAGATCCACCAGCCGATGCACAGCGGCGCGCTGGGCGACGCGCTGGTCAGCAAGAGCACGCTGCTGGACGCCGAGGGCCGGGTGTCCGGGCTGGTGGCGACCATCGTCGACATCAGCGCGCAGAAGGCCGCGCAGCGCGAGCTGGCCGAGGCCAAGGAAGTGGCCGAGGCCGCCAACCGCGCCAAGTCCGCGTTCCTGGCGACGATGAGCCACGAGATCCGCACGCCGATGAACGGCGTGCTGGGCATGGCCGAGCTGCTCGCGCACAGCGCGCTGGACCCGGAGCAGGCGCAGACGGTGCACACGATCCGCGAATCGGCGCACGCGCTGCTGCGGCTGATCGACGACATCCTGGACTTCTCCAAGATCGAGGCCGGCCGCCTGGAGCTGGAGGACGAGCCGCTCGCGCTGCCCGCGCTGGTGGAAGGCGTGTGCGACGCGCTGGCGTCGCTGGCGGCCGACAAGCGCGTGGCCCTGCACCTGTTCACCGACCCGCGCCTGCCCGAACGCGTGACCGGCGACGCCGTGCGCCTGCGCCAGCTGCTGAACAACCTGCTGGGCAACGCGATCAAGTTCTCCGCCGGCCGGCCCGACACGCCGGGCCGCGTCTCGCTGCGCGTCACGCCCGAGGCCGGCGGCGTGCGCTTCGACGTGACCGACAACGGCATCGGCATGGACGAGGCGACCCTGGCGCGCCTGTTCAAGCCCTTCACGCAGGCCGAGCTGTCCACCACGCGGCGCTACGGCGGCACCGGCCTGGGCCTGGCGATCTGCCGCCGGCTGGCCGACATGCTGCAAGGGCGCATCGAGGTGGCGAGCAAGCCCGGCGAAGGCGCCACCTTCACGCTGTGGCTGCCGCTGGCGCCCACCGCCGAGCAGCCGGCCCCGCCGGCGCCCGCGCTGGCAGGGCTGGACTGCGTCATCGCCCGCAGCGAGGCGCTGCCGGACGGCGACATCGCCGCCTGGCTGAACCAGGCCGGCGCAACCGTGCACCTGGCCGCCGGCACAGCCGAAGGCGCGCGGCTGGCCGCCACACTGCCGCCGCCGGTGGTGATGCTGCAGGCCGAACTGCCCGGCGGGCGCGCACCGCTGCCGCAGGCGCCGGGCCTGCGGCACCTGCTGCTGGCGCGCGGCCGGCGCGGGCCGGGGCGGCAGCTGTCGGCCGGCGTCGTGCTGCTGGACCTGCTCAAGCGCGGCCACTTCATCGACGCCGTGGCGCTGGCCGCCGGCCGAAGCCCGGCCGCCGAGGTGCCCGCCCGCCCCGCCGAGCCGGCCCAGGCCGTGGCGCCCAGCCCCGAGGCCGCGCGCGCCGGCGGCCGCCTGATCCTCGTGGCCGAGGACGATCCGACCAACCGCACCGTGATCCGGCGCCAGCTCGCGATGCTCGGCCACGCGGTGGAGCTGGCCGAGGACGGCGCGATGGCGTTGGAGGCCTGGCGCCGCGGCGGCCACGCGCTGCTGCTGACCGACCTGAACATGCCGCGCATGGACGGCCTGGCGCTGGCCCGCGCGATCCGCGCCGAGGAGGCGCAGACCGGCCGGCCGCGCTTGCCCATCGTCGCGCTCACCGCCAACGCGCTGCGCGGCGAGAGCGCCCACACGCGCGACGCCGGCATGGACGAGCACCTGACCAAGCCGGTGCCGCTGCGCCAGCTGCAGCAGACGCTGGACCGCTTCCTGCCCGCGGCGCCGCAACCCGAGCCGCCGCGTGCGCCCGAAGCCGCCGCCGCCGACGCGGCGGCCGTGGCCGCGCCGGTGCTGGACGTGCAGGTGCTGCGCGACCTCGTCGGCGACGACGCCGAGACCGTGCGCGAGCTGCTGACCGACTTCCTCGACTCGGCCGGCCAGCAGGCGCAGGACCTGGTGATCGCGCTGCAGGGCGGCGACCTGCCGCACGTGGCGGCGATCGCGCACAAGCTGAAGTCCGCCTCGCGCTCGGTGGGTGCACTCGCGCTGGGCGAGCTGTGCGCCAGCCTCGAGCAGCGCGCGCACGCCAGCGACCCCGACGCCGCCCGCTCGCAGCTGGCGCTGTTCGAGGACAACTTCGGCGCCGCGGTGGTCCGCATCGAGGCGCATCTGGGAGCCATGCCGACATGAGCATTTCCGCCGCCGTCAACGTCACCCCCTCCGGCCCCGCCGCCGACGCCCCCGTGCGCGTGCTGGCCATCGACGACGAAGCCTTCCAGCTCAAGCTGCTGACGCGCCAGCTCGCGCGCCTGTCGATCGACGAGGTCACCGCCTGCACCGACGCCGCGCAGGCGCTGGAACTCGTGCGCGCCGAACCGGGCCGCTTCGGCCTCATCTGCTGCGACCTGCAGATGCCCGAGATGGACGGCGTGGAATTCGTTCGCCACCTGGGCGACCTGCGTTACCCCGGCAGCGTGGTGCTGATCAGCGGCGAGGACGACCGCACGCTGCAGGCCGCCGAACGGCTGGCGCGCGCGCGCTCGCTGCGCGTGCTGGGCGCGCTCAGCAAGCCGGTGGGCGGCGAGCAGCTGCGGCAGGTGATCGCCGCCTCGGCCGTGCCACTCAACACGCCCGCTCGCCGTGCGCCGCAGCGCAGCTACAGCGCGGCGGAGGTGCGCGAGGGCATCGAGCGCAACCAGCTCGTCAACTACTACCAGCCGCAGGTGGAGATGGCCACCGGGCGCATCATCGGCGTGGAGACGCTGGTGCGCTGGAACCACCCGCAGGACGGGCTCGTGTTCCCCGACCGCTTCGTGCAGGTGGCCGAGGAGAACGGCCTCATCGACAACCTCACGCGCGCCGTGCTGGCGGGCCTGAACGGCGCGCTGCACCAGGCGCGCGCCTGGCAGGACGCGGGCATGCCGCTGCAGGTGTCGGTCAACGTCTCGATGGACAACCTCACCGACCACGGCTTCCCCGGCTTCGTCGCCGAAGCGGTGGCCGAGGCCGGCGTGCCGCCCTCGCGCCTGGTGCTGGAAGTGACCGAGACGCGCCTGATGAAGGACCCGCTGGCGACGCTGGACATCCTCACGCGGCTGCGCCTGAAGCGCGTGCGCCTGTCGATCGACGACTTCGGCACCGGCCACTCCTCGCTCAGCCAGCTGCGCGACGTGCCCTTCGACGAGCTGAAGGTGGACCGCGGCTTCGTGCACAACGCCTGCCGCGACGAAGGCCTGCGCGCCATCCTGCAGGCGAGCCTGGACATGGCGCGCCAGCTGGGCATCCGCACCGTGGCCGAGGGCATCGAGGACGCCGACGACTGGCGCTTCCTGCGCGACAGCCGCTGCGACATCGCGCAGGGCTACTTCATCGCCCGGCCGATGCCGGCCGGCGCGGTGCACGAGTGGGTCGAGTCCTGGGAAGCGCGCCGCGCCGGGCTGTGCCCGTAAGCGGGGCCGGCGGGCCCGAAAAGGCGAAGGGCCTGGCGTGAACCAGGCCCTTCGCGCTTCGAGAGGTGGTGCCGGTGAAGAGAGTCGAACTCCCGACCTTCGCATTACGAATGCGCTGCTCTACCAACTGAGCTACACCGGCTTGTGCCCGGTGGCGGGTGCGGGAAAGCGCACTTCATCACCGAACAGCCCAACATCATAGCGCATGGCCGCCAGCGCCCTGGCGAGAATGCGCGCCACGATGTCCTGGATCCCGCGACTGCTGCACGAAGCCCGATTCCGGCCGCGCTGGCGCGCGCTGCTGGCGCTGCTGGCGGCCGTGGCGGCCTGGTTCGCCTTCAGGCCCCTCGGCGGCTCGCCGATCGAGTTCGAGAACGCCGACAAGTTCGACCACGCGCTGGCCTTCTGCTCGATGGCCCTGGCCGGCACCTTCTCCTGGGCCGCCGGCGTGCGGCGCGGTGCCTCGGTGGCCGCCGGGCTGCTGGCCTACGGGGGCTTCATCGAACTCGTGCAGACGCAGGTGCCGGGCCGCACCGGGAGCTGGGCCGACCTGGCCACCGATGCCGTGGGCATCACGATCGGCCTGCTCGTCGCCGAGGGCCTGCGCCGGCGCTGGCCCATGCGCTGAAGGGGCCGAAAAAAAAAGTTCGAGACCCGCGCAGGTGGCTCACGCCATGAGCCACCTGCCCTGGACACTGCCCTCATCCGCCGCGGCACGGTGCCCGGCGCACGAGGAGACCGCAGATGGACCAGGCCCTGCTCGAACTGAACCCCGCCCCGAAAGCCGCTGCCCATGTCGACGACGCCACCGGCTTCGAGATCGGCTGGGATCACGCCCACCACGGCCTCGTGCCGCCGGCCGAGCTGCTGCTCGAAGGCACGCCCATCGGCCAGGGCTGGCGCGCCGGCCGTGCCGTGTTCGGCCGCCGCACGCTGCCCTCGAACCCCTCGACGCGGCAGTGGCTGGCGCTGCGCCTGCACGCCTGGCGGCGCGGCATCCCTTTCGAAGGCCAGCAGCTCACGCCGCACTACCTGGCGCAGCTGCAGGCGCCGCGCTGCCCGGTGCTGCGTGTGACGCTCGGCGGCGCGCCCGTGGCGGCCGAAGCGCCGGTGCTCGAACGCCTAAACCCGCAGGCTGGCTACGCCGCCGGCAACCTCGCGACGCTCAGCTGCGCCGCGGCCGCGGCGCGCGAGGGTGTCGACATCCTCGAATGCCTGCGCCGCGCCCGTCGCGCGGCCAGCGCTGGCGAGCCGGTCGAAGGGCTCGACGCCGGCGCATGGTGGCGCCTGGCCACGCTGCGTTCATTCGCCACGCCGCTGCCCTTCCACGAAGCCGCCCGGCTGCCGCTGGCGGTGCTGCCGCCCAACCGCGTGCGGCTGCTGAACGCGCCGCAGGGTCTGCAGGCGCTGCTGACGCGCCAGTTCATGGCCCCGGGCTGGGCCGCGCGCACGCGCGCCATCGCCGCGCTGCTGCCGGGCCACACGCTGCGGCAGGACTTCAACCTCCTCGTCGGCGCGCTGGCCCCGCGCGTGCTCGAAGCCGGCAGCGAGCCCGCGGCGCTGCGCCGCGCGCTGGAAGACGCCTGGCTCGGCGAACGGGTGCAGCGCCGCTGGCAGCACTTCGTGCTCAGCCTGGGCGAGACCGGCACCACGGCGCTGCTGGAGCGCGCCGCGGCCGAGGGCCTGGCCGGCGTGCGCACCCTCACCCACGCAGCGGAACAGGCGACCGAGGGCTGGGCGCTGCCGGCCGAGGCGCTGCAGCGGGCCGGCGGCCTGGTGCCGCCGCGCTCGCCGGGCTGGGCACGGCGTGCAGGCCGCCCAGGAACAGCGCCGTCACGACCGGCGCCAGCGTCTCGTGGCTGAGCGCGCCGCCTTCGCGCAGCCAGGTGAAGGTCCAGTTCATCATGCCGAACAGCAGCATCGACAGCGGCTTGTGCAGCTGCGCGTCGCGCAGCTCGGGCCGCAGCGCCGCCACCGCCTCGGCGAAGGCGGCCACGACGCGCCGCTGCGCCGCCACCACCGCCTCGCGCGGCGCGTCGGCGAGGAACTTCACGTCCTCGGTCAGCACGCGGTGCTCGTGCTCGGCCGTGGCGTAGACCTTCATGAAGCTTGCGATCAGCGCCTTCAGGTGCGCTTCGGGTGCCAAATCCGCGCCACTCACTTCGCGCACCAGCCCTTCCAGCCGCTCGACATGGCCGGCGCTGATCTGCGCCAGCAGGTCGTGCTTGTCGCGCACGTAGTGGTACAGCGTGGCCTTGCTGATGCCGCAGGCCGCGGCCACCTCATTCATCGTGCTGGCCGTGTAGCCGCGCGTGGCGAACAGCCGCGCCGCGGCGTGGTGGATGGCGGCGCGCTGGCCGTCGAAGCCGGCTGAACGCGGGCGCGCCAAGTCTCAGCGCCCCCTTCAGCGATGATCGAAGCTGAGCACCACGCGCGCCGTCAGCGGGTGGGCCTGGCAGCACAGCACGAGGCCCTCGGCGAGCTCCTTCGGCTCCAGCGCGAAGTGCCGGTCCATGCGCACCTGGCCCTCGACCAGGCGCGCGCGGCAGGTGGCGCAGACGCCCGAGCGGCAGGAGTACGGAAGGTCCAGCCCGGCGCGGGCGCCGGCGGCGAGGATGTTCGGGTCTCGCGCCTCGTCGAAGGCGAATTCCCGTGTCAGCCCGTCGCGGGTGATCGAGACGCGCGCCAGCGCCGCGTCGCCGGACACATGGCCCAACGGCACCGGCGCCGCCTCCGGCGGCACGCCGAAGCGCTCGACGTGGATGCACCCGGCCGGCAGGCCTGCCTCGCGCAGCGCCGCCTCGACCTCGTCGTTCATCGCATGCGGCCCGCAGACGAAGGCGGCATCGACCGGCCCGCTGAGGCGCAGCAGCGAGCGCAGCTTGTCCGCGTCGATGCGGCCGGAGGCGAGCGGCGAATCGACGACCTCGCGCGAGAACACCGGGTGGATCGCCAGCCGCGTGAGATGGCGGTTCTTCAGGTCCTCCAGCTCCTCCTTGAACATCGTGCTGGCGGCGTCGCGGTTGCCGTAGACCAGCGTGCAGCGCGCGCCGTCGCCGCGCGCGAGTTGCGCCTTCAGGATCGACAGGATCGGCGTGATGCCGCTGCCGCCGGCCACCGCCAGCAGGTGGCGCGGCCGGTCGGCCAGCGCGGCGCCGAAGCGGCCCTCGGGCTCCATCACGTCGATGGTGTCGCCGGGTTTCAGCGCATGGTGCAGCCAGCCGGAGAAGGCGCCGCCCGGCACCTGGCGTACGCCGACGCGCAGGCCTTCTCCGGGCGCGGCGCAGATCGAGTACGAACGCCGCAGTTCGCCGTGGCGCAGCGTGAGGTACTGGCCCGGCTCGAAGTGGAATCTGGCCTGCAGTTCGGGCGTCAGCTCAAAGCCGATGACCACCGCGTCGGGTGTCTCGCGCCGCACCGCGGCCACGCGCAGCGAGTGGAAATGTCCGCCGGTCATGGTCGGGGCCTCAGATCGGTTTGAAGTGTTCGAAGGGCTCGCGGCAGTCCAGGCAGCGGTGCAGCGCCTTGCACGCGGTGGAGCCGAAGGCCGACAGGCGCTCGGTGTTCGCGCTGCCGCAGCGGGGGCATTCGAGATTCCGCGGCCGCAGGCGCACGACACCCGCCTCGGCCGCCGCCCCACCCGGCGGCGCGATGCCGTATTCGCGCAGCTTGCGCCGGCCTTCCGGCGTAATCCAGTCGGTGCTCCAGGCCGGCGCCAGGCGGTGCGTGACCGTCGCCGGCCCCAGGCCCGCGGCCTCGATCGCGGATCGGACCGACTCGGCGATCACCTCGGTGGCCGGGCAGCCGCTGTAGGTGGGCGTGAGCTCGACCTCGATGCCCCCGCCGTCGGCCACGCGCACGCCGCGCACGATGCCCAGGTCGCGCAGCGAGAGCACGGGAATCTCGGGGTCGGCCACGCCGTCCAGCGCAGCCCAGGCAGCCGCCTCGCGGCTGCGCAGCGCGGCCGCCTCGGCCATCACCAGCGGCCTCCGGGAAAGCGCCGCTGCAGGCTCTGCATCTCGGCCAGCATGAAGCCCAGGTGCTCGCTGTGGCGGCCCTGTGTGCCTGTGCTGAGGAAGGGCGTGTCCGGCGGCGCCGCGAGTTGCGCGGCCGCGAACACGGCGTCGATCTCCGACCGCCATGCCGCACGTAGGCTGCTGCGCGCCGGGCCCAGGCCCGTGGCGGCGGCCGCGGCGTCGACGGCATCGTCGGCGAACATCTCGTTGACGTAGGGCCAGGCGCGCTGCACGGCGGCCTGCATGCGGCGCGCCGACTCCTCGGTCCCATCACCCAGCCGCTCCACCCAGTCGCCCGCATGCTGCACGTGGTAGCGCGCCTCCTTGGCCGCCTTTGCGGCGATGGCGGCCAGGTTCTCGTCGGACGAACCCGCCAGACCCGCCCACACCGCCTTCAGCCAGGCGCCGATCAGCAGGTTGCGCAGCACCGTGTCGGCGAAGTCGCCGCCCGGCGAGTGCGCACTGCTGCGGCGCATCGGCTGCTCGGCCAGCGTGAGGTTGAGGAAGTCGCCCTCGTCGCGCAGGAAGGCGAGCCAGTCTTCGTCCAGCCCCTGCCCTTCGAGCCGGCCGGCATGCGTGAGCAGCGCACGTGCCTGGCCGATCAGGTCCAGCGCCATGTTCGTCAGCGCGATGTCCTCCTCGATCACCGGGCCGTGGCCGCACCATTCCGACAGGCGCTGGGCATGCACCAGACAGGTGTCCGCGATGCGCAGCACGTAGCGCACCGCGGGCGTGAGATTGAGACGAACGGATTCGACGACGGCGGCGTTCATGGCGCTACATGTGGTTCACGGCATCCGGCAGCTCGTAGAAGCTCGGATGCCGGTAGACCTTGTCTTCCATCGGGTCGAAGAGCATGTCCTTGTCGGCCGGGTCGCTGGCCGTGATGTCGCTGCTCTTCACCACCCAAACGCTCGTGCCTTCCTGCCGCCGCGTGTAGACCTCGCGCGCCAGCTGCAGTGCCATCTTCGGATCGGCCGCGTGCAGGCTGCCGCAGTGCTTGTGGTCCAGCCCCGCCTTGGCGCGCACGAACACTTCCCACAGCGGCCATTCGTTCGCGCTGTTCTTCGTTGCGTCGCTCATGCAGCCTTCTCCTTCGCAGCTTGCTTGCGTGCATGCGCCAGTGCCGCCTCGCGCACCCAGGCGCCGTCGTCCCAGGCCTTCACGCGTGCAGCCAGGCGCTCGGTGTTGCAGGGGCCGTGGCCGTTGACCACGCGCCAGAACTCGTCCCAGTCGATGGGGCCGAAGTCGTGATGGCCGCGCGCCTCGTTCCACTTCAGCAGCGGGTCGGGCAGCGTCACGCCCAGCACCTGCGCCTGCTGCGCGGTGGCGTCGACGAACTTCTGCCTGAGGTCGTCGTTGCTGATGCGCTTGATGCCCCAGCGCATGCTCTGCGCGCTGTGCGTGCTGGCGCCGTCGTGCGGGCCGAACATCATCAGGCTCGGCCACCACCAGCGGTCCACCGCGTCCTGCACCATCTCGCGCTGCGCGGCCGTGCCCTCGTCCATCATCACGCGCAGCGCGTCGAAGCCCTGGCGCTGGTGGAAGCTCTCCTCGCGGCAGATGCGCACCATCGCGCGTGCATAGGGCGCGTAGCTGCAGCGCGTGAGCGGCACCTGGTTCATGATCGCCGCGCCGTCGACCAGCCAGCCGATGACGCCGATGTCGGCCCAGGTGAGCGTGGGGTAGTTGAAGATCGAGCTGTACTTGGCCTTGCCCGTGTGCAGCGCTTCCAGCATCTGGTCGCGGCTCGTGCCCAGCGTCTCGGCGGCGGCGTAGAGGTACAGGCCGTGGCCGCCTTCGTCCTGGATCTTCGCCAGCAGGATGGCCTTGCGCTTCAGCGTGGGTGCGCGCGTGACCCAGTTGCCCTCGGGCAGCATGCCGACGATCTCTGAATGCGCGTGCTGGCTGATCTGCCGCAGCAGCGTGCGGCGGTAGTGCTCGGGTATCCAGTCCTTGGGCTCGATGAAGGCGCCTTCGTCGATGCGCGCCTCGAAGCGGGCCTCGCGACCGGCCTCCTCGGCGCTGCGCACGGGCTTGCGCTCTTCCTTCGGGCCGGTGTCCATCGCCTGGGTGTACATGCTCGATGTCCCTTCACTTCGGCCGCTTGTCAATCACTCTTCGCGCCTTGCCGACCAGCGTGCGCTCGATCGACTCGGGCAAGCCCACGTCGAGCCGCGCGCTGACGCCGTACAGGCTCTTGATGCGATGCTGCAGCTCGTGCGCAATCACGTCGCGGTCGGTGTGCTCGTGTCCGGGCGCCACCTCGCAGCGCACCGTCAGCTCGTCCAGCAGGTGCTCGCGCGTCACCACCAGCTGGTACTGGCCCGAGAGCTGCCCCTGCTGCAGCACCAGCTCCTCGACCTGCGTCGGGAACAGGTTGATGCCGCGGATGATCAGCATGTCGTCGCTGCGGCCGACGATCTTGCCCATGCGCCGCATGCTGCGCGCCGTGGGCGGCAAGAGGCGCGTGAGGTCGCGCGTGCGGTAGCGGACGACGGGCAGCGCCTCCTTCGTCAGCGTCGTGAACACCAGCTCGCCTTCGCTGCCGTCCGGGAGCACGGCGCCGGTCTCCGGGTCGATGATCTCGGGCAGGAAATGGTCCTCCCAGATCACCGGGCCGTCCTTGCTCTCGATGCACTCGTTGGCCACGCCCGGGCCCATCACTTCCGACAGGCCGTAGATGTCCACCGCGTCGATGCCGGCGCTGGTCTCGATGTCCCGCCGCATCGCCTCGGTCCAGGGCTCGGCGCCGAAGATGCCGACGCTGATGCTCATCTGCCGCGGGTCCTTGCCCTGGCGGCGGAACTCCTCGACGATCACCTGCATGTAGCTGGGCGTGACCATGATGATGTCGGGCCGGAAGTCCTCGATCAGCTGCAGCTGCTTCTCGGTCTGGCCGCCGCTCATCGGCACCACGGTGCAGCCCAGCTTCTCGGCGCCGTAGTGCGCGCCCAGCCCGCCGGTGAACAGGCCGTAGCCGTAGGCCACGTGCACGATGTCGCCGGGCCGGCCGCCGCTGGCGCGGATGCTGCGCGCGACCAGCTCTGCCCAGCGGTCGATGTCGCCCTGCGTGTAGCCCACCACCGTGGGCTTGCCGGTCGTGCCCGAGGAGGCGTGCACGCGCACCACCTGCTCGCGCGGCACGGCGAACATGCCGAAGGGGTAGTTGGCTCGCAGGTCGGCCTTGCTCGTGAAGGGGAACTTCGCCAGGTCCGCGAGGCTGCGGCAGTCCGAGGGGTGCACGCCAGCGGCGTCGAAGGCGCGGCGGTAGTGCGGCACATTGTCGTAGGCCCGCGTGAGCGTGGCGCGCAGGCGCTCGAGCTGCAGCGCCTCGATCTCGTCGCGGCTGGCGATCTCGATCGCGTCGAGTTCGCCGGGCGATGGCTTCTTCACGGGCATCGTTCAGCTCTCCTTGAGGCGTCCGACCGGCAGGCCCTCGACCACCGCCCGGCCCTTCATCGTGTACGAACGCCCGCGAAACGCGGCCACGGCCTCGCCGCGCTGGTTGCTCACCCGCACGTCGTAGACGCCGGTGCGGCCGGCGCGGCTGACTTCCTGCGCCACGGCCGTGAGCCGGTCGCCGCGGTGCGCGGCGGCCAGCAGGTTCACGTCGAAGCCCGAGGCCACCGTCATCTCGTTGTAGGCGTTGCAGGCGAAGGCGAAGGCGCTGTCGGCCAGCGTGGTGACGAAGCCGCCGTGGCAGATGTCGTGGCCGTTGACCATGTCCTCGCGCACCGTCATCGACAGCGTGGCCGTGCCGGGGCCGACCGCCTCGATGGTCATGCCCAGGCCGCGGCTGGCGCGGTCTTCGCGCCACATCGCGTCGCGGCAGGCTTCGGCGACTTCTTGCGGCGACATCGCTTCAGCGGTCCTTGAAGCTCGGCGCCCGCTTGACCGTGAACGCGGCCACGCCCTCGGCGAAGTCGTGCTGGTAGCCCAGGTCGCGCTGTGCACTCGCTTCGAGCGCCAGGGCGTTGGCGAAGTCCATCGGCATCGCGGCGTCGATCAGCCGCCGCGTCTCGGCCAGCGCCAGCGTGGGCATCGCGGCCAGGCGGCGCGCGAGGCCGGTGACGGTCTCCGCCAGCGCGGCGTCGTCCACGCATTGCCAGATCAGCCCGATGCGCTGCGCCTCCTCGGCCGGCAGCTTGTCGCCCGTCATCGCCAGGCCCAGCGCGCGCGCCCGGCCCACCAGGCGCGGCAGCAGCCAGGTGCCGCCGCAGTCCGGCACGAGGCCGATCTTGCTGAAGGCCTGGATGAAGCTCGCGCTCTTCGCGGCGACGACGAAATCGCAGCAGAACGCGAAGTTCGCGCCGGCGCCCGCGGCCACGCCGTTGACGGCGGCGATCACCGGCACCGGCATCGTGCGCACGCGCATCGCCAGCGGCCGGTAGTAGCGGTCGATGACGGCGCCGACATCGACGTCCCGGCCCGCCATGGCCGCATCGGACAGGTCCTGCCCGGCGCAGAAGCCGCGCCCGGCGCCGGTGACGACCACCGCGCGCACGCCCTCGTCGTCGGCCGCGGCCTGTAGCGCGGCCAGCAACTGGCCGTGCATCTCGCCGGTGAAGGCGTTCAGCGAAGCCGGGCGGTTCAGCGTGATCGTGCGCAGCGCGCCGTCGCTGGCGGTGAGGATCGGCGGTTCGGACATGCAGGTCTCCATCACCGGCGCATTCGTCGACCAACCGGTCGACGAATTCTCGGCAAGGCCCCGTAGGGGTCGCAAGGGGTGGCGACCGGGGACAATCCCGCATTGATGACGACGAACCACGCGCCTCGCCTGATCCTGCTCGCGCCGATGGAAGGCGTGCTCGACCACGACCTGCGCGACGTGATCACGCGCGTGGGCGGCATCGACCGCTGCGTCTCGGAGTTCATCCGCGTGACCGACCAGCTGCTGCCGGCGCGCGTTTTCACCCGCCTGATGCCCGAGCTGCGGCGCGGCAGCCGCACGCCGGCCGGCGTGCCGGTGCGCGCGCAGCTGCTGGGCTCGGACCCCGCCTGCCTGGCCGAGAACGCGGCGCGCCTGGCGGAGCTGGGGCCGGCCGGCATCGACCTGAACTTCGGCTGCCCGGCCAAGGTGGTGAACCGCCACCGCGGCGGCGCGGTGCTGCTGGACGAGCCGGAGCTGGTGCACAGGATCGTCGCCGCGGTGCGGCGCGCGGTGCCGGCCTCGATGCCGGTCTCGGCCAAGATGCGCCTGGGCCACCGCGACGAGAGCCGCATGCTGGACTGCGCACGCGCCATCGAGAGCGCAGGCGCGGCCGAGCTGGTGGTGCACGCGCGCACCAAGCTGCACGGCTACAGGCCGCCGGCGTACTGGGCGCGCATCGCCGAGATCCGCGCCGCGGTGCAGATGCCGGTGGTGGCCAACGGCGAGGTGTGGACCGTGGACGATGCCGCGCGCTGCCTGGCCGAAAGCGGCTGCGACGCGCTGATGCTCGGCCGCGGGCTGGTCAGCGACCCGGGCCTGGCACTGGCGATCCGTGGGCTGGCCCGGCCCGGCTGGGACGAGCTGCGGCCGCTGGTCTCGCTCTACGGCCGGCTGATCGAGCCGCGCGTCGCGCCGCGCCACCGCGGCGGGCGCATCAAGCAGTGGCTGAACATGCTGCGCCGCCGCTTCGAGGGCGCGCAGCAGGCCTACGAGCGCGTGCGCGGGTTGCAGGACGCGGCGGAGATCGAGCGCTGCCTGGCGGCGGCCTGAGCGGCCTGTTCACCCCGCCGGACCGGCCGGCCCGTATCAAGCCGCTGGCACACTCCCGCCGCGATGGACGACGATGCCCGCAGCGACGATCAACTGATGCGTGACTACGCCGCCGGCGACGCGGCCGCCTTCGAGCGCCTTTACGCCCGCCATCAGGCGGCGCTGTTCCGCTTCGTGCGCCGCCTGCTGGGCAGCGCCGCCGCGACGCAGGCCGACGAGGTCTTCCAGGACACCTGGATGAAGGCGATCCAGAACCGCCACGCCTGGCAGCCGCAGGGTGCGAGCTTTCGCACCTGGCTGTTCACGCTCGCACACCATCGCGCGGTGGATTGCCTGCGCAAGACCGGGCGCGAAATCAGCACGACGACGTCCGACGAGGACGATGATCGCGGCGCCTGGGAGCCCGAAGGCGCGGCCTGGTCCGGCTGGCCCGCGGCCGGCGGCGCGGCCGAGGACATCGCCTTCTGGCGCGCCGCCGGGCAGCGGCTGCTCGATTGCCTGGAAGGCCTGCCGCTGGCGCAGAAGGCCGCATTCCTGCTGCACCACGAGGATGGCCTGTCGGTCGACGAGATGGCACGGGCGCTCGAAGTCGGCTTCGAGACCGCGAAGACCCGGCTGCGCTGCGCGATGAGCCGCCTGCGCGGCTGCATGGGCGCCTACTTGCCGGCGAGCGAAGCCCCACGATGAGCACCAACCGCGACCTGCCGCGCGACGAGCACCTGCGTGCCGCGCTGCGCCACGCGCCCGATGCAGACCTCGGGGCGCCGGCGGACGTCAGCGCGCAGATCCTCGCCGCGGCCCACCGCGCCGCCGCCGAGCGGCCGGCCGCTGCGCCGCCGCCGCCTCGCCGGCGCGGGTGGTGGTCGTGGCTCGGCTCGCCGCAGCGCCTGGGCACCTCGGGCGCCTTTGCGCTCGTGCTGATGGCCGGCGTCATCGGCTTGATGTGGCGCGGCGGCACGCCGGGGCCGGCGACCGAGGCCATGGCGCCGCCGGCCGAGCCGCCGGCCGCCAACGCGCCGGCGGCGTCGGCCGCCGTGGTGGAGCCCGCGCGACGGGCGGAAGCCGACGCACCGCCGGCCGCGAAGCCTTCGCCGGTGGCCCGTGCCGCGAAGGACGACCGGCAGGCGCTCGAAGAGCGACAGGCTTCGCGCAAGGTCGCCGCCGAGGCCGACGCAACCGAGCGCCGGCGCGACGCTGCCGAGGCCAAAGCCCGCAAGGAGGTCGAGGCCCGGCCGCCGGCCGCGCCGCCACCACCGCCGCCGCCGCCCGTGGCCATCGTCCCGGCGGCGCCGTTGCCCGTGGTTCCCCCGGCGCCCGCGCCCGCGCCCGCGCCCGCCACCACCGTGGCCGACAACGCCGTGCGCCTGGAACGGGCCGCTGCAGCGGCCCCGGCGCCTTTGCCAGCACCGGCACCGGCACCAGCGCTGGCAGCCGCACCCCGCCTGGCCGGTGCCGTCGGCGCGACGCAGGCGCTGCGCCAGGCGCCGGCGTCTGCCGGCGGGGCGCCGTCGCCGGACTTCGCCTGGCGGCTGCCGCAGGCGGCCTGGGCCGGCGAAGGCGGCTCGCGCGCACCGGCGCCCGGCTGGCTGCAGGCGCTGGGCGCGCAGGCGCAGGGGCGCTGGCGCCGCGCGGCCGAAGTGCCGCCGGCCGGCGTGCTTCACGTGCTCAGGATGGATCGCCCAGGGCAGCCTTCAGGCCGCCTGTGGCTGGCAACGGATCGGGTGGTGTGGTGCGGGGGCGCCGAAGGCGAGGCCTGCGTCGAGGCGATGCTGGTGCCGGAGGCTGCGGCCGCGCTGGCGGCGAGCCTCGGAAAGGACTGATCCCGCCGGGCCCGGTACTGCAGCCCGACGGGGGTCCAAGGTTTGTACGAGAGGCGCCGGGCACGGGTTCCGGTGTTCCGCCCAGTGGTGCGGTCGGTTGTCGCCTTCCGATAACGCTACTGTGCCCGAATGACGGCGCCGTGAAAGGCCGAACAGCGGCGCGTCAGCCGGTCAAATCCCGCTCAAGCGGCCGCCGCGCCGTAGCGCTGCTCCAGCATGGCCAGCAGCGTGCGCAGCGTCTGCGCCTCGCCGCCCACCGGCCGGCCGGGGCGCGCGCTGTCGTTCCAAGCGAACAGGTCGAGGTGCAGCCAGTCCAGGTCGGCGGGCACGAAGTCCTCGAGGAAGATCGCCGCGTTGATGGCACCGGCCAGCGCTCCCTTGCCGGTGTTGACGATGTCGGCGATGTCGCTCTCGATGCCGCCGTGGTAGTCGCGCCAGAGCGGCAGGTGCCACAGCGGGTCGCGCAGCTCCAGGCCCAGGTCGACCAGGCTGCGCGCGAAGTCCATGCGGCGGCAGAACAGCGCCGGCAGCTGCGCGCCCAGCGCCACGCGCGCCGCGCCGGTGAGCGTGGCCAGGTCGATCAGCAGCTCGGGCTTGCCTTCCACCGCATAGGCCAGCGCGTCGCAGAGGATCACGCGGCCTTCGGCGTCGGTGTTGCCGATCTCGATGTGCAGGCCGGCGCGGGTCTTGAACACGTCGCCCGGCCGGTAGGCGTTGCCGGCGATGGCGTTCTCCACCGCCGGGATCAGCAGCTGCAGCCGCACCGGCAGCTTCAGCGCCATGATCATCTGCGCCAGGCCCAGCGCGTTGGCCGCGCCGCCCATGTCCTTCTTCATCAGCCGCATGCCGTCGGCCGGCTTGATGTCCAGGCCGCCGCTGTCGAAGCACACGCCCTTGCCCACCAGCGCGAGCTTCGGGTGCTTCGGGTCGCCCCAGTTCAGCTCCACCAGGCGCGGCGCGCGCGTCGCCGCGCGGCCCACGGCATGGATCGCCGGGAAGCCCTCGGCCAGCAGCTTGTCGCCCACGACCTGGCGGAACTTGGCGCCATGCTGCTTGGCCACCAGCTTCACGGCCTCGGCCAGTTCGGCCGGGCCCATGTGCTCGGCCGGCGTGTTGACGAGGTCGCGCGTGGCGGCGATGGCCGCGGCCACCACCAGCGCGCGGCTGGCGGCCTCGCTGGGCGGCAGGTGCAGCTGCGCCGCCTCGCGCGCGGCGGGCTTGTAGAGGTCGAAGACGTAACTGCCGAGTTCCCAGGACAGCGCCGCCGCCGAGGGGTCGATCGCCAGGCCCGGCTCGGCCAGGTGGTAGCGGCCGGCGGGCAGCGCCTTGGGCAGCGCGGCCAGCGCGAACGGGTGCGTCGCATCGCGCACGCCGGCCACCACGGCGGCCAGCGCGCCGTCGGCGCCGGGCAGGAGCGCGTGGGTGTCGGGCGCGCCGCTGAAGGCCAGGGTCTGCAGCCAGCGGCGCGCGGCGGGGTCGAGCGCGGCGGCCAGCGCGGCGAAGCCGGCGCGGTCGCACAGGTGCAGCGGCACGCTGCCGCGGGCGGGTTTGGCGAGTTGGACGGTCATGTCGGTAGCAGCTCGAAGTCGCGGTGAAGCCGGCGATTGTCGGGCCGCGCCGCGCATCGCCCTCCCGGGCCGTCGTTTCACACGCCAGGGCCGCAGCCTGTCGCAGGCCGATGGCGGCCGCGCCGGCTGGCGCCGAAGATGCGTGCACCTTCAGCCCCGAGGACCGAGGAACCCGCGATGAACCCCTTCCGCTTCGTCACCCGCCCCGTGAAGAACATCGCCGATGCGGTGCTGATGCCCTTCAAGGCGCTGTGGGTCGTCGGCCTCACGGGCGCCATCAACTACATGACCTACAGCGGCGTGTGGTGGTTCAAGTGGGTCGCGTTCGGCATGGGCATCGCCGTGCTGGTGGCCTGGGCCCGTGCCGCCAAGACGCTGCTGCTGCTGGCGCTCGTGGCCTTCGTCGGCTGGCAGGTCTACAAGCGCTACGGCGCCGAGGCGCGCCGCCGCTACGACGACTGGGTCGCGCGCGCCCAGCCGCAGGCGGCGCAGCTGCTGCAGACGCTGCGCGGCCCTACGGCCGCGACTTGAAAGGACAGCGGCCCTACGGCCGCGGACAGGTCCTCAGGCCGCCGGCGCAGCGGCGGCCGGCGCCGCGGCCGTGCGCTCGACGTGCCAGTCCACCAGCCGGCGCATGTTGCCCAGCGACACCCAGTGCAGGTGGATGAGGCCCAGCACGCCGGTGCGGTGCAGCTCGCCCACCACGTTGTCGGGCAGCGCGGTCATCTTCTCGTCGTCCACCGTCAGGAAGCCGTCCACCGTGTGCTGGCGGCCGTCGGGCAGCGTGGCGTCGAAGCGCATGTCGCGCAGCACGCCCAGCTCCAGCAGCTTCTTGCCGACCATGCGCGTGCGCTGGATCTCGCCTTCGAGGTTCTCCAGGTGCTTGGTCATCTGCTGCAGCAGCTCGGCCTGCTTGCCGTCCTCGGTGAAGAGGGGCTCGCCTTCGAGCACGCTGGTGCCGCCCCAGGCCGTGTCGACGCAGATCGCGAAGCGGTCGTCGTCGATGCGCGCGATGCAGAACGGGTAGGCGCGCAGCACCGCCGGCATGTAGTTCGCGCGCCAGCGGCCGCCGCTCAGGTACAGGTTCTCGTTCTGCGTCAGGCCGAAGACGGCGATGGGCGCGATGGCGTCCGTGCCGTCGGCCTCCTTGCCGGCCTTGACGAAGACGATCGGGAACTCGCGGCACACGTCGCCGAACTCGGCCGCGGCGACGAACAGCGCATTCAGGCTGGACGCGATGGACCAGTCGGTGATCGGCAGCCGCAGCTTCAGGTTGCGGTGCTGCGCGCTGTCCAGCGCGGTGGGCTGGCGGTGGAGGCTCTGGTTGATCATGGGTTCTCTTCTCCAGGGAATTCGTCGAGGCGCGACACGAGGACCTTGTCGACGCGTTTGCCGTCGAGGTCGACGACCTCGAAGCGCCAGCCGTCCCACTCGACGGTGTCGGCGGTGCGCGGCAGCCGGCCCAGCAACAGCATGATCATGCCAGCCAGCGTGTTGTAGCGGCCGCGGCCCTCCTCGGGCAGCTCCTTCAGCTCCAGGCGGTCCTTCAGCTCGGGCACCGGTATCAGGCCGTCGAGCAGCCAGCTGCCGTCATTGCGGCGCACGGCCCAGGCGTCCTCGTCGCTGGGGGCGCCGAATTCGCCGGTGATGGCCTCCAGCAGGTCGCGCTCGGTGATCACGCCCTGCACCGCGCCGTACTCGTCGACGACGAAGACGAGGTCGGTCTGGGCGACGCGGAAGTGCTCCAGCAGTTCCATGCCCGAGAGCGTCTCGGGCACGAAGACCGGTGGCTGCATGTGCTCGGCCACGTCGGGCGCACGGCCCTGCGACAGCGGCAGCAGCAGCCGTGCGGCGTTGAGCACGCCCTGCACGTCGTCCAGCGAGCCGCGGCACACCGGGAAGCGCGTGTGCCCGCTGGTGGCGATGGTGTCCAGCAGCACCTGCGCATCGGCGGCCAGGTCGAGCCAGACGATCTCGGCGCGCGGGATCATCATCGAGCCGATCTGGCGGTCGTCCAGGCGGAACACGTTGCGCACCATCTGGTGCTCCTGCGCCTCGATGACGCCGGCGTCGACGCCCTCTTCCAGGCTGGCGGCGATCTCTTCCGTGGTCACCGAGCGCGTCGGCCCGCCGCGGATGCCCATCAGCCGCAGCACGGCGTTCGTGCTCACGCTCAAGAGCGCCACGAGCGGGCGCGTGGCGGCCGACAGGCCGTTCATCGGCCGCGAGATCCAGCTCGCCACCGTCTCCGGGTACATCTGGCCCAGGCGCTTGGGCACGAGCTCGCCGAAGATGATGGTCAGCACGGTGATCATCACCACCACCAGCGCGGTGGCGGTGATGGCCGCGGGGCGCGGCGCGATCGGGAAGGTCTGCTGCAGCCAGGCGGCCATGGGCTCGCTGAACGCGGCCTCGCCGACGATGCCGTTCAGGATGCCGATGGACGTGATGCCGATCTGCACCACCGAGAGGAACTTGGTCGGGTTCTCGTGCAGGTCCATCGCGGCCCGCGCGCCGGGGTCGCCGGCCTCCACCATCACCTGCAGGCGGGCCTTGCGGCTCGCGCTGAGCGCCATCTCCGACATGGCGAACAGGCCGTTGAGAAGGATGAGGAAGACGAGAAGCGTGAAGTCCATGCGCGCCGCCGGGGCCGTTCGGGCGCGTGCTGCACGACGGTGGCGGGGAAAAAAGTCGGCCGCGAGCGTAGCAGAATCCTTCGATGCTCTACCTCATCGGCGACATCCAGGGCTGCGACGACGCGCTTGAACGGCTGCTGGCCGAGATCGGGTTCTCGCCCTCGCGCGACCGGCTCGTCGTGCTGGGCGACCTCGTCAACCGCGGCCCGGCCTCGCTGGCCGTGCTGCGCCGGCTGCTGGCGCTGGGCAGCGCGGCCACCTGCCTGCTGGGCAACCACGACCTGCACCTGCTGGCGGTGGCGCATGGCGTGCGGCCGCTCAAGCGGGGCGACACGGTGGCCGACATCCTCGACTCACCGCAGCGCGAGGCCTGGCTCGACTGGCTGCGCCGCCAGCCGCTGGCGCATGCCGAAGGCGGCTGGTTGTGCGTGCATGCCGGCGTGGTGCCGCAGTGGGACTCGGCGACGACGCTCGAGCTGGCCGCCGAGGTGCAGCAGGTGCTGCGCGGCCCGGGCCTGGGCCCGTTCCTGCACGCGATGTACGGCGACGAGCCGCGGCGCTGGAGCGAGGCCCTGCAGGGCGTCGAGCGCTGGCGCTTCGTCGTCAACACGCTGACGCGCATCCGCTTCTGCGCCGAGGACGGCACGCTGGACTTCAAGGCCAAGGCCGGCCTGGATGCCGCGCCGCCGGGCTACCGGCCCTGGTTCGAGATCGAGACCCGCCGCACGCGCGGCGAGCCGGTGGCTTTCGGGCACTGGAGCGCTCTGGGCCTGGTGAACCGGCCAGACTTGATCGCGCTGGACACCGGCTGCGTCTGGGGCGGCTGCCTGAGCGCGATGCGCATCGACGGCGGCCGCCGCGAGGCGGTGCAGGTGCGCTGCCGGGAAGAGCAGCCGATCGAGTCCTAACGACCCGTCGGCGTGCCCGGGCGCGCGCTCGGCCCGGCCGCATCACGCGGGCGATCGGCCTGGGCGACCACCTCGGCCGCCGCGCGCGGCTTCTTGGTCGATTGCACCTTCTGCGGCCCGCACTGGGCGGCCCCGCCGTTGGCGGCGAAGACCGGCGAGCCGATGGCGGTGCACAGCGCCACCAGCAGCGTCAGCAGCACCCGCAGCCAGGCCTTCGAGTGCCACGAACGCCACGTCCTGGGTTCCATCGTCGGGCTGTTTCGCATGCTCGCCTCCGCGTTGTCCGAGGCGCCATTGCACGCCCGCCGGCGAGCGGACACGAGTAGACCTTGGGCTACCCGGCGGGCCGCAAACTGGGGGGATGCGGCCGGAGGCCTAGAATTTCGGCGTCGACGAAGGAAGCGTGGCCGAGCGGTTTAAGGCACCGGTCTTGAAAACCGGCGAGGGTTCACCCCTCCGTGAGTTCGAATCTCACCGCTTCCGCCAGCGCCTGGCGCGGTCAGCCCCGCCGGTCGAAGTTCAGGATGCTCTGCGCCACGCGCGACAGCGGCAGCACGTCGTCCACCGCGCCGGCCTTGATGGCCTCCATCGGCATGCCGAAGACGACGCAGCTTTCCTCGTCCTGCGCCACCGTGCGGGCGCCGCGCTCGTGCATGCGCTTCATGCCGCGCGCGCCGTCGTTGCCCATGCCGGTGAGGATGATGCCCAGCGCGTCGCGGCCGGCGCAATCGGCCACCGACTGGAACAGCACGTCCACGGAGGGCTTGAATCGGTTCACCGGCGGGCCGTCGGCCACCACCGCGTAGTACTGGCCGCCGGCCTTGCGCAGCTGCAGGTGCGAGCCGCCGGGCGCGATCAGCGCCACGCCGCGTTCCAGCCGGTCGCCGTCGCGTGCCTCGCGCACGTGCATCGCGCAGACGCCGTCCAGCCGCTTGGCGTACATCGCGGTGAAGTTGGGCGGCATGTGCTGGACGATGGCGATGCCCGGCGCGTCGCCCGGCAGTTCGCTCAGCACGGCCTCGATGGCCTGGGTGCCGCCGGTGGAGCTGCCGATGGCCACCGGCTTGTTGACCGCCAGCGCATGCAAGCCGGCCAGCGGCGACGTGCTCGCGCGTGTGCCCGCCTGGGGGCCGCCGCCGGCGGCAGGTACCGGCGCGCCGCCGCGGCGCGGGCGCGAGCGTGCGGCCGACTTCAGCGCCATCACGATCTCGCGCCTCGATTCCTCGAGGAACTGCTTCAGGCCCAGCCGCGGCTTGGCGACCACCGAGACCGCGCCGGCCGACAGCGCCTCCAGCGCGATGCGGCTGCCGGACTCGGTGAGCGTCGAGCAGATCACGGTGGGGATGGGCCGCTCGCCCATCTGCTGGCGCAGGAAGGTCAGGCCGTCCATGCCGGGCATCTCGATGTCCAGCAGCAGCACGTCGGGCGCGCACTTGCGGATCATCGGCGCGGCGATCAGCGGGTTCGGCGCACTGCCGGCCAGCTCGATCTCGGGGTCGCCCTGCAGCAGGTGCTGCAGCGCCTGGCGCATCACGGCCGAGTCGTCGACGGCGAAGACCTTGATGGACATGTGGAACGCTCCGGCGGCGGCGCGGGCCGGGTCAGCCCACGCGCCGGTAGGCGCCCGGGGCCAGCACCTGCAGCGGCACGCGGCTCGAGAGCCGACCTTCCGCGGTGCCGATGAAGAACAGGCCGCCAGGGCGCAGTTGGGCCAGCACGGCCTCCACGACGGCGGCCTTGGTGGCGGCATCGAAGTAGATGAGCACGTTGCGCAGGAAGATCACGTCGAAGGGGCCCGGCACGTCGATCGGCTCGCACAGGTTGAGCAGGCCGAAGGCCACGCGCGAGGCCAGTTCCTCGCGCAGCGCGACCAGGCCCTCGGCGTCGCCTTCGCCGCGCAGGCAGTAGCGCTTGAGCTGCTGCTGCGAGACCTTGCGCAACCGATCCGACGGGAACACCGCCTCGCGCGCCTCGCGCAGCACCTTCTCGCTCACGTCGGTGGCCAGCACGCTCCAGCCCGCGCGGGCGCGGCCCTGTGCTTCCATGTCCGACAGCAGCATCGCCACGCTGTAGGCCTCGTCGCCGTAGGAGCAGGCCGCGCTCCAGACCGAGACGCTGCGTGCCGGCGACTTCGCCAGCTCCGACTCCAGCAGCTCGAAGTGCTTGCGCTCGCGGAAGAAATAGGTCTCGTGCGTGGTCAGCAGGTCCACGGCGATCTGGAACTCCGCAGGCTCGCTGCCGTCGCGGATCAGCGCCAGGTACTCGTCGTAGCTCTGAAGCCCCAGGCGCTGGATGTGCGGCCCCAGGCGAGAGGCCACGAGCGCCTTCTTGGGCGCGCCCAGCGACAGGCCCACCGCCGAGTGCATGAGCGCGGCGAACTCGCCGAAGGTGTCGTCGGAGAGAACCTGCATGTCACGCCGCCTCGGGCTGGGCCGCGCGCTCGCACAGCTCGGCCATTTCCTGCACGTCCAGCGCACGATCCGGCTCCAGCAGGATCACGAAGCGCTGGCCCACCTTGCCGATGCCGCGGATGAACTCGCGCCGGATCGCGCTGCCGAACTCCGGCGGCGGCTCCACGTCGCCCGGCGCCATGCGGATCACCTCGCTGACCGCGTCCACCAGCAGCCCGAGTTCCACCCGTTCGCTGCCGCGCCGCGCATCGAAGATCACGATGCAGCTCTTCTTGCCCAGCTTGGCCGGCGCGCGGCCGAAGCGCGCGTTCAGGTCCACCACCGGCACCACCGCGCCGCGCAGGTTGATCACCCCGCGCACGAAGGCCGGCATCAGCGGCACCGTCGTCATCGGCCCGCACTGGATGATCTCGCGCACGGTACGGATGTCCATGCCGAACACTTCGGCGCCCAGCCAGAACGTCAGCACCTGCGCCGGCCGCTCGGGCGGCGCGGACTTGTCGGTGAGCGGCGGGTTCATCGCTGCGGCCACGCGTCAGTAGGGCTTGAAGTTGCCGCGGCCGTTGGCCACCTGGCGCGCGGGCGCCGTGGCGGCCGGGGCCATGGCTTGCCGCGCCGTGCCGGCCGCCGGCTTGACGCCGCGCGCAGCAGCACCGCGCATCGGCGAGTTCGGCGCGCGCCGCTCGTGCTGCGTCTCGGCCGCGTGGCCGCGGCCGGCGTGGGCCGAAGCCTGCTCGTCGCCATGGCTGAAGAAGGCGATCGACTCCTTGAGCTGCGCCGCCTGCCCGGTGAGTTCCTCGGCCGTGGCCGCCAGTTCCTCGGAGGCCGAGGCGTTCTGCTGCGTGGCCTTGCTCAGCTGGCCCATCGCGCCGCCGATCTGCATGACCGACTGGCTCTGTTCCTGCGAGGCCGCCGCGATCTCCTGCACCAGCTCGCTGGTCTTCTGGATCGACGGCACGATCTGGTCCAGCAGCTTGCCGGCGTGCTCGGCGGTGGAGACGCTGCTGCCCGCCAGGTCGCCGATCTCCTTGGCCGCTTCCTGGCTGCGTTCGGCCAGCTTGCGCACCTCGTCGGCCACCACCGCGAAGCCGCGGCCGTGCTCGCCGGCGCGCGCCGCCTCGATGGCCGCGTTCAGCGCCAGCAGGTTGGTCTGGTAGGCGATGTCGTCGACGATGCCGATCTTCTGAGCGATCAGCTTCATCGCGCCGACGGTCTGCGACACCGCCTGGCCGCCCTCGCCCGCCTCGCGGCTGGCGCGCGTGGCCATGCCGTCGGTGACCTTGGCGTTGTCGCTGTTCTGGGTGATGGAGGCCGACATCAGCTCCACCGACGAGGTCGTCTCCTCCACCGAGCTGGCCTGCTCGCTGGCGGCCTGCGACAGGCTCTGCGCCGTCGCGTTGACCTGGCTCGCCGCGCCCGACAGCGCCTCGCTGGCCGCGCGCACGCCCTCGATCACGCCGGCCAGCGTCTCGCAGGTGCTGTTGGCGTCGTTCTTGACCTGCTCGAACAGGCCCTGCGCCTCGCAGCTCACGCGCTGGCTGAGGTCGCCTTCGGCCAGGCCGGCGAAGACGCGGCCCACTTCGCCGATGACCTCGGCCAGCGTGTCGCTGGCGGCGTTGGCGTCGGCCTTGAAGCGCGCGAAGACGCCTTCGTAGTCACGCTCGACACGCTGGGACAGGTCGCCCCGCGCCAGCGCGCCCAGCACGCGGCCCACGTCGTCCACGACGACGGCGGTGGTGTCCATCAGCCCGTTGATGCCGCGGCAGAGGGTCTCGATCTGCCCGGCCTTGCCCTCCAGCGGAATGCGCTGCGAGAGGTCGCCCTTCATTGCCGCGCTGGTCACGCCCTGGGCCTGCTCGACCGCCTGTGCCAGCGCGCGGGTGGTCTGCACCTGCACGGTGGCGTCGGTGGCGATCTTGATGACCTTCACCACGCGGCCCATCTCGTCGGACACCGGCGCGTAGATGGCCTGCAGGAAGACCTCGTGGCCGGCCTTGGTGACGCGGCGGAACACGTCCATCTGCGAGCGGCCGGCCCGCAGTTCGTCCCAGTGCTGGCGGTAGGCCGGTGACGAGGCGTCGACCGGGTCCAGGAAGCTGCTGTGGTGACGGCCGACGACCTCGTCGGCGCGGTAGCCCATCAGCTTGCAGAAGTTCTCGTTGGCGCGGATGACCTTGCCGTCGGGATGGAACTCGATGAAGGCGCTCGAGTTGTCGATGGCCGCCAGGATGCCGCTCGCGTTCTGGCGCTCGAGCTCGGCCTCGGTGATGTCGTAGCGCACGCCCAGGTACTTCATCGGCTTGCCGTTGTCGCCCAGGATCGGGGCGATCACGGCATCGACGTAGTACGGCGTGCCGTCCTTCGCGCGGTTCTTGATCACGCCGCGGAAGGTCTCGCCGCGGCCGATGGTCTGCCACAGCTTCTTGAAGGTCTCCTTGGGCATGTCCGGGTGCCGCGTCGTGTTGTGCGGCTG
>JBGAGI010000012.1:0-81616 GCA_044226775.1 Rubrivivax sp.
TCCCCCTCCCCCGAAAGACGTTGACACCCCCGGGCCCCCTCGCGGAGGGAGTCGCGTGGGTGCCCTCCTCGCGCCGCCCCGCGGGGGGAATGCCAGCGCGCGCTGCGTTTCCTACAGTGCCTCTCACCGGATCACGACGTTCCGGCCCACGAGAGACAGAACCTCAAACGCTCAAGGAGAAACGCACCATGTTCCGCCAGTTCATCGCCATCGCCGCCGCCTTCTTCACGCTGTCCGCCTTCGCGGCGGTGGACGCCAACCAGGGCTCGCGCGCCGAGCTCGAAGCGGTCAAGGGCATCGGCCCGGGCCTGTCCGGGAAGATTGTCGAGGCGCGCAAGACCGGCAGCTTCAAGGACTGGAACGACCTTGTCGGTCGCGTCGGCGGCATCGGCCCGGGCAACGCCGGCAAGCTTTCGCAGAACGGCCTGACGGTGGCCGGCGCCGCCTACGACGGCAGCGCGGCCACCCCGGCCAAGGGTCCCAAGGGGGAGAAGCAGAAGAAGACGGGCAAGGCCTCGCAGAAGGCCAAGCACGCCGAGGCTTCGGCTTCCTCGATGTAGTCGCAAGCAGGCCGGGGAACTTCGAGGGAACCCGGCCAGGGGCCGGGCAGCTTCGAGGGAACCCGGCCCGGGGGCCGGGCAGCTTCGAGGGAACCCGGCCCGGGGGCCGGGTTCAGGGCAGCACGATGTCCGGCTCGGCCCTGTCGTTGCGGCGGCGGCCGGCGGCCATCGTGTCCCAGCCGAAGAAGCGCAGCACCTCGTCGCGTCGCGCTTCGGTGTCGGCCTCGCCCAGCGCCATCAGCTCGCGCGTGAACGGCGCCTCGAAGAGCAGGTAGCTCGCCAGCGCCGCGCCGCGCGCCTGCTCCCCCTGCCCGCCGACGCCCACGCCACGCAGCAGCGCCCGCACCGGCGCCGGCAGCGCGCCGATGTGGCGCGCGGCAATCTCGTCCAGCCGCTGCGTCGGCGAAATCACCAGCGCCTCCAGCGGGCGCAGCGGCGTGTCGGCCAGCGCGCTCTCGGGCAGCAGCGCCAGCGTGCGGTTGATGCGGCGCAGGCGCTCGATGTCCACCGCCAGCGCATCGAGGAAGATGCTGGCCATCGCATGGCCGGCGATCGTGGCCAGGCTCGGGTAGCCGCCGACGGCGACGCTGCGTCCGCCCGGCTCCTGCATGCGCCCGGCGCCGATGATCATCAGCCGCTGCGCGCCCAGGTGCACGGCCGGCGACAGCGGCGCCGTCTGGCGCATCGAGCCGTCGCCGAACCAGCCGCCGCCGGGCGCGCTCTCGATGCAGGTGGCCGGGAACACGAAGGGGATCGCCGACGAAGCCAGCAGGTGCGGCAGCGCCAGCCGCCCGGGCACGGCGACGCGCTGCGAGCGTTCCCAGGGCGCGATGGGCCGGCCCGAGTCGTAGAAGGTGTAGTGCTCGCCGCTCGTGTAGCTCGAGGCGGTGACGGCCACCGCGTGCACGTGGCGCTGCTCGAGCATCATCGGCAGGCGGTGCATAGGCACCAGCTGGCGCAGCAGGCCGGCCAGCGGCGCGTTGTCCAGCAGCGAGCGCGGCCGCGCGCGGCGCCAGCGCGCGATCACCCAGCCCACCGAGAGCATCGTCAGCCACTGCGCACCGCTGCGGATCACGCCCAGCGAATCGGCGCGGTAGACCTGCTCGGCGCTGAAGTCCTGCCAGACCTTGGCAAGCTGCTCGACCGCGAGGTCGAAGCGGTCGGCATGACAGGCCAGCGCGCAGGCGTTGATCGCTCCGGCCGAGGTGCCGGTGATCACGCCGAAAGGGTTGCGCTGCTGCGCGACGGGGCCGAGCGTCTGGCGCCGCAGCCGGGCCAGCGCGCGCAGCACGCCCACCTGGTAGGCCGCGCGCGCACCGCCGCCGCTCAGGACGAGGGCGGTCAGCGGCGTCTCGTGCATGGAGCCGGACTGTAAGCCCGGCCGCCTCGGTTTCTTCAGTCGCGGCGGTCGTGCCCGTGGCCGCGGCCATGGCCGCGGCCCGGGCCGCGGTCGTCGTCGCGATCACGGTCGCGGCCGGGGCCGCGGTGAACGTGCTCGCCGTACCAGTCGTCGCGCACGAAGTAGACCGGCACGCCGCAGGCGTTGTACTGGCCGCAGTGCTTGCGCCAGTTCTTGCGATGGCCCGGCGGCACCCACATGTAGACCGGCTCGGGCCGCGCCACCACGACGGGCTGCGCCACGACCACCTGCGGCTGCTGCACGACGACCGGCCGCTGCACGATCACCGGCTGCGCCACCACCACCTGCGGCTGCGGGAAGCGGCCGATGTCGATGCGGCCGTAGACGCCGGGCTGGCTGATCGAGATCGAGACGCCGACGTCGGGGCCCTGGTTGTTGCCGGCCAGCGCCGGCAGCGTGGTGGCAAGGCCCGTGGCCAGGAGCGCGGCGACGAGTGTCCGGTTCATGCGGTTCTCCGTGTGAAAGCTATGCACGCGCATTCCAACGCGCCAGCCCTGCCGGCGGATGTCGGACATGTCCGACTTTTCATTCGTACACAACTTGGGCGGCACCGCCGTGGGCGATGCTGCGCCAGCGGCCGAGCGCCTCGTCGCAGGGCCAGAAGCGCGCTTCGTCGCCGAGGTCGATCTCCGCGCTCGCGTTGCTGCGCTGCAGCTTCAGCCGGATCTGCAGGCCCTGGCGCAGCTCGCCATGCTCGCTTTCGACGCGCTGCGCCGGCCACAGGCGCAGCACGTCGGCCACCGGCGGCGCGGCGCCGCCGTTGAGATCCACCGCGAGGTAGCGGCCGAAGCGGGCGCGCGCGGCCGGCAGGTCCCAGATCTGGGCGACGTTCAGCCGCAGGCCGCCGCTGAAGCGGTCGGGCTGCAGCCGGCCCTGCACGACGAGCAGCTGATCCTCGGCCGCGAGATCTCGCCGGGCCTCGAAGATCTCGTCCTGCGCCACGGCCTCGATCGCATCGCTGCCGTCGTCGAGCTTGAAGATGACGACGCGGCCACGCTGGCCGTTGACGGTGCGCGGATCGGTCACGATGCCGGCCACCAGCACCGGCTCGCGCGAATCGACCAGCTCGTCGATGGGCCGGCGCACGAAGCGCCGCACCTCGTCCTTCCAGGCGTCGAACAGGTGGCCCGAGAGGTAGAAGCCGATCGCCGTCTTCTCCTGCACCAGGCGCTCGCGGATGTCCCAGGGCGCGGTGTGCACCAGCGCCGGCTCCTGCGTGCTGCTGCCGTGGCTGTCGCCGAAGTCGAAGAGGCCGGTCTGCAGCGCGTTGGCCTCCTGCGTCTCGGCCCAGTCGAAGGCCAGGCTCACGCTCGCGAGGGTCGAGGCACGGTCGGGATGCAGCGCATCGAAGGCGCCGGCCTTCACCAGTGCTTCCACCGCGCGCTTGTTGACGGCCTTGCGGTCGACGCGGGCGCAGAAATCGAACAGGCTGCGGAAAGGCCCGCCGCCCTCGCCCTCGTGTGCGCCCTTGCCCTCGCGCGCCGCGACGATGGCCTCGATCGCACCCTGCCCCGTGCCCTTCACCGCGCCCAGGCCGTAGCGCACGAGGCGGTCGTTCACCGGCTCGAAGCGGAACACGCCGCGGTTGATGTCCGGCGCCTCGAAAGCGATGCCGAAGAGCTTGGCGTCGGCCAGCAGCACCTTGAGCTTGTCGGTGTTGTCGGCTTCGATCGTCATGTTGGCGGCATAGAACTCCGCCGTGCAGTGCACCTTGATCCAGGCCGTGTGGTAGGCCAGCAGGGAGTAGGCGGCGGCGTGGCTCTTGTTGAAGCCGTAGCCCGCGAACTTCTCCATCAGGTCGAAGATCTCGTCGGCCTGTCCTTCGGCGATGCCCTGGGCCAGCGCGCCGGCGCGAAACTTCACGCGCTCCTTGGCCATCTCCTCGGGCTTCTTCTTGCCCATCGCGCGGCGCAGCATGTCGGCGCCGCCCAGGCTGTAGCCGCCCAGGATCTGCGCGGCCTGCATCACCTGCTCCTGGTAGACGAAGATGCCGTAGGTTTCGTCCAGCACCGGCGCCAGCAGCTCGTGCGGGTGCTGGATGGGCTCCTTGCCGTTCTTGCGCGCGCAGAAGCTCGGGATGTTCTCCATCGGCCCCGGGCGGAACATCGCGTTCAGCGCCACCAGGTCTTCCAGCCGCGTGGGCCGCGCCTCGCGCAGCATGCCCTGCATGCCGCGCGATTCGAACTGGAACACGGCTTCCGTCAGGCCATCGGTGAAGAGCTTGTAGACGCGCGCATCGTCCAGCGGAATCGCTTCGTAGGTGAAGTCGGCCTTGCCGGGCCGGCGGGCGCGGATGAAGTCCTTGGCCAGCTCCAGGATCGTCAGCGTCGCCAGACCCAGGAAGTCGAACTTCACCAGGCCGATGGCCTCGACGTCGTCCTTGTCGTACTGGCTCACCGCGCTGTCGCTGCCGGGCTGCTGGTACAGCGGGCAGAAGTCGGTGATCTTGCCCGGCGCGATCAGCACGCCGCCGGCATGCATGCCGATGTTGCGCACGATGCCTTCCACGCGCATCGCCAGGCTCAGCAGCTCGGCCACCTCTTCCTCGGCCTTCTCGCGCTGCTCGAGCTCGGGCACCTCCTCGCGCACGTAGATGACGCCGCCGTCCTTGTCCTTGGGATCGTCGGGCAGCCTGGCCAGCGTGTAGGTCTTGCCCGGCAGCCCGGGCACGAGCTTGGCGACGCTGTCCACGTGCCCGTAGCCCATGCCCAGCACGCGGCCCACGTCGCGCAGCGCGGCCTTGCTGGCCATCGTGCCGAAGGTGGCGATCTGGCTCACCGCGTCGCGGCCGTACTTGGCCTTCACGTACTCGATCACGCGGTCGCGGTTGGCCTGGCAGAAGTCGATGTCGAAGTCGGGCATCGACACGCGCTCGGGGTTCAGGAAGCGCTCGAACAGCAGCTGGTAGTGCAGCGGGTCGAGGTCGGTGATGAACAGCGCGTAGGCCACCAGCGAGCCCGCGCCCGAGCCGCGGCCCGGGCCCACCGGGCAGCCGTTGTCCTTGGCCCAGACGATGAAGTCCGAGACGATCAGGAAGTAGCCCGGAAAGCCCATCTTCACGATCGTGTCGAGCTCGAACTCCAGGCGCGCCAGGTAGCGCGGCCGCTCGGCGTCGCGCTTCGCGGCGTCCGGGTACAGCGCCGCCAGGCGCTTCTCCAGCCCTTCGCGCGAGGCCTGGCGGAAGTAGGCCTCGATGGGGATGCCGCCCGGCGTGGGAAAGTCCGGCAGCCGCGGCTTGCCCAGCACGAGCTTCAGCGCGCAGCGGCGCGCGATCATCACGCTGTTGGCGATGGCCGAAGGCAGGTCGGCGAACAGCGCCTCCATCTCGGCCTGCGTCTTGAAGTGCTGGTCGCGCGTGAAGCGCTTGATGCGCCGTGGGTTGGCCAGCGTCTCGCCTTCGGCGATGCACACGCGCGCCTCGTGGGCGTCGAAATCGTCGGCCTGCAGGAACTGGATCGGATGCGTCGCCACCACCGGCAACTGCAGCGCCGCGGCCAGCTCCACCGTGGCATGCACGTGGGCCTCGTTGCCCGGCAGGCCGGCGCGCTGCAGCTCGAGGTAGAAGCGGCCCGGGAAGACCGTGGCCAGCTTCTGCGCCGCGGCCTGCGCACGTTCGGCGTCGCCCGCCAGCAGCGCCTGGCCGACGGCGCCCTGGTCGGCGCCCGACAGCGCGATCAGCCCCTCGCCCAGCTCCGCGAGCCAGTCCCACTTCACCGCCGCCTGCGCCCGCTGCGCGTTGACGACCCAGCCCCGCGCGAGCAGCTCGCACAGGTTCAGGTAGCCGCGCGTGTTCTGCACCAGCACGAGCAGCCGCGTGCCGTTCTTGTCGGTCTTCTCCGAGCCGGGCAGCGGCTCGACGATCAGGTCGGCACCGATGATCGGCTGCACGCCCTTGTCGCGGCAGGCCTTGTAGAACTTCACGGCGCCGAACAGGTTGTTCAGGTCCGTGATCGCCAGCGCCGGCTGGCCGTCGGCACGCGCCGCGGCGGCGGCGTCGGGGATGCGCAGGGTGCCGTCGACGACGGAATATTCGGTGTGGGTACGCAGGTGAACGAAGGGCATGGGGCATTGTAGGGAGGGGGTCGGCGCCGGCCGGGCGACCGGGGTGCGGCCGTCTGGAACAATGCCCGGACATGATCGAACCCCTGGCCGTCGCCGGACTCGGCGTCGGATTCCTCGTCGGCCTCACCGGGGTCGGCGGCGGCGCCCTGATGACGCCGATCCTGCTGCTCGTCTTCGGCGTCGCGCCGGCCGCGGCCGTGGGCACGGACCTGTGGTTCGCCGTGGTGACCAAGCTCGTCGGCGGCACGGTGCTGGCCCAGCGCGGCAGCGTCGACTGGCAGGTCGTGCGCCGCCTCTGGGCCGGCAGCCTGCCGGCCGCGCTGCTCACGCTGCTCACGCTGCAGCTCACCGGCAACTCGCCCGAGCTGGGCCGGATCATCACGCTGGGGCTGGGCGTCGTGCTGCTGGTCTCGGCAGCGGCGACGCTGGGCGTGCAGCCGATGCACCGCTGGAGCACGCAGCGCCGCCGCCAGGAGCCGCAGCGCTTCAAGCGCTGGCAGCCGGCGGCCACGGTGACGGCGGGCGCAGCGATCGGCGCGATGGTCACGCTCACCTCGGTGGGCGCGGGCGCACTCGGGGCCGCCGCGCTGTTCGCGCTGTACCCGCTGCGCATGAACGCCGAGCGCGTCGTCGGCACCGACATCGCGCATGCGGTGCCGCTGGCACTGGTCGCCGGCATGGGCCACCTGGCGCTCGGCAACGTGCAGCCCGGGCTGCTGGGCTGGCTGCTGCTCGGCTCGATTCCCGGCGTGCTGCTGGGCACCCGGCTGTGCGGCCGGCTGCCTGACGTGGTGACGCGGCGGGTGATCGCGGTGATGCTGCTGCTCAGCGGGCTGAAGCTGCTGTGGTGATCAAGGTCCGGGCACGCGAATGAAAGCCTTCCTGCTGCGCGTCTTCGGCGCGCTGATGCTGCTGACCGCGCTGGCGCTGGCGCTCTCGCAGGCGCCGGACCGGCCGGTGGAGACGCTGGTGGCGCGCTGGGCGCCCGCGCCATCGGACTTCGTCGACGTGAAGGGCCAGCTCGTGCACCTGCGCGACGAGGGCCCGCGCGACGACCCGCTGCCGGTGGTGCTGATCCACGGCACCTCCGCCAGCCTGCATACCTGGGAAGGCTGGGTGCGTGCGCTGAAGGGCCGGCGGCGCGTCATCACGTTCGACCTGCCGGGCTTCGGCCTGACCGGGCCCTTCGCCGGCCGCTACACGCCCGACGACTACCACGGCGACAGCTACGCGGCCTTCGTGATCGACCTGCTCGACACGCTGAAGCTGCAGCGCGTGGTGCTGGGCGGCAACTCGCTGGGTGGCGAGGTCGCCTGGCGCACCGCCGTGCGCGCGCCGGACCGCGTGGCCTCACTGGTGCTGGTGGACGCGCTCGGCCCGCCGTTCAAGCCGAAGGCAGTACCGCTGGGCTTCATGGTCGCCAGCGTGCCGGTTATCAACCGCATCAGCGAATGGGTGCTGCCGCGCTCGCTCGTCGAGCAGGGGCTGCACAGCGTCTACGGCGATCCGGCCAAGGTGACGCCGGAACTCGTCGACCGCTACTTCGAGCTGACGCTGCGCAGCGGCAACCGGCGCGCTTTGGGTCTGCGCATGCGGCAGATGGTGCTGGGCGAAGGCAGCGAGCACATCGGATCGATCCGCGTGCCCACGCTCGTGCTCTGGGGCGGGCGCGACCGGCTGATCCCGCCCGAGGTGGGACGCTGGTTCCACGAGAACATCGCCGGGAGCCAGCTCGTCGTGTTCGAGCCGCTGGGCCATGTGCCGCAGGAGGAGGACCCGGCCGCCAGCGTGGTGCCGGTGAAGGCCTTCCTGGGCCTGCGCTAGGCAGCCAGCGCTGGCCCGCGGCTCAGGCGCGGCCGACGCGCAGCGGCGACAAGGTGGCGCGAAGCCGCTCGCGCGCGTCCTCTGGCTCGGCCGCCGACTGCCCCAGCGCGTCTTCCACGCCGCCGATGTGGTCCAGCATCAGCGTCGCGGCGTGGGCCAGCTCGCCGCGGCCGATCGCGGTGACGATGCGCTCGTGGTCGGCGCAGGACGCGCGCGCATCGTGCGTCGACTGGTACATCGTGGCCACCAGCGTCGTCCGCGCGGTCAGGTCGCGCAGCATGTCCGACAGCAGGCGATGGCCCAGGCACTCGGCCAGGCAGACGTGGAAGTCGGCCAGCAGGAAGGCGCGCGTGGCGGCGTCGGCGCCCTCGATCGCCGTCTGCTCCTCCTGGATGTGCTGGCGCAGCCGCTTGACGACGCTCTGCAGCGGCCGGCCCGCCAGCCGGCCCTCGGCCTGGCGCAGCATCCCGGATTCGACCGCACGCCGCGCGGCGAAGGCATCGCGCGCCTCGTCGATCGAAGGCTCCACGACGTACCAGCCCTTGCGGCTGCGCACCTCCACGAAGCCGCGGGCCTGCAGCTGCATCAGCGCCTCGCGCACCAGCGTGCGGCTGACACCGAACAGGTCGGCCAGTTCCTGCTCGCCCAGGCGTTCGCCCGGCGCCAGCTTCTGCGCCAGGATGGATTCGACGACGCGCTGGGCGATCTCGGTCTGCGTAGCCATGCCGGGTTGCGACTGTAGCGAACGCCGCGGGATGTTCAGGCGCGCAGCGGCACCGGCGCGGCCACCGGGGCCACCGGGGTGTGCGGCGGCTCGGCATCGGCGTCGGGGACGGCGCGGCCATCGAGCACGGCGTGCGCCTGCTCGCGGTCGATGTCGCCCTCCCAGGCCGCGATGGCGACGGTGGCCACGCAGTTGCCGATCAGGTTGCCCAAGGCGCGGGCGATGCCCATGAACCAGTCGACCGACAGCACCAGCACGAGCCCGATCGCGGGGATCGCCGGAATGGCCTGCAGCGTGGCCGCCAGCACGACGATGGCCGAGCCCGGCACGCCATGCGCGCCCTTGCTGGTGACGAGCGAGATCGCCAGGATGGTCAGCAGGTCGCCCATCGAGATCGGCGTGTTCGTGGCCTGCGCGATGAACACCGCCGCCAGCGTGATGTAGATCGAGAACGCGTCCAGGTTGAACGAGTAGCCGGTCGGGATCACCAGGCCCACGGTGCTGTCGCGGATGCCCATCCGGCGCAGCTTGGCCATCACCTGCGGCAGCACGCTGTCGCTGGACGTGGTGGCGAAGACCACCGCGAGTTCCTCGCGCAGGTAGCGCAGCAGCTTGAAGATCGAAAAGCCGGCCATGCGCATGATGGCACCCAGCACGACGACCACGAAGATGATCACGGCGGCGTAGAACAGCACCACCAGCAGGCCCAGCTGCTTGAGCGACCCGATGCCGTACTTGCCGACCGTGAACGCGATCGCGCCCAGCACGCCCAGCGGCGCCACCTTGATGATCAGGCCCATGGCCTTGAACAGCACCAGCGAGAGCGTGTCGATGAAGCCCGCCACGGGCGCGCCGCGCTCGCCCAACAGCGCCAGTGCGCAGCCGAAGATCACCGCGAACAGCAGCACCTGCAGCACGTCGCCGGTGGCGAAGGCGTTGACGACCGTCGTGGGGATGAGCTTCATCAGGAACTCGACCGTGCCGCCGCCGGTGAGCTTGCTCGCGTTATCGGCATAGGCGCTCATCGCCTTGGCGTCCAGCGTGTGCGGGTCGACGTTCATCCCCACGCCGGGCTGGAACCAGAAGCCCAGCAGCAGGCCCAGCGCGAGCGCGACCGTGGTCACCGCCTCGAAGTAGATCAGCGACTTCACGCCCACCCGCCCCACGCGCCGCAGGTCGCCCGCGCCGGCGATGCCGTGCACCACCACGCAGAACACGAGCACCGGAATGATCATCTTGATGAGCTTGATGAACGCATCGCCGAGCGGCTTGAGCTTGACGGCGAACTCGGGCACGGCAAGGCCCAGCAGGACACCGGCCGCGAGTGCCAGCAGCACCTGGCCGAAGAGCGATCGAAGGAATCGGGGCATGGGAACACCTCCAGCGGATGAGTCCGGCTTGCTTGACCGCAAGCTTGCATACAAGCAATGTAGGCAAAGCTTGCACTCCCGCGCTCAGGACAAACCCGCGGGCCGGGGCGAGCGCGCGGGCTTCTGAAGCAAGGCCAGTACCACCGCCGCCGGCACGCCGTGCATCGCGACCAGGGTCACGGTGCCCCAGTGGGCGGAGCCCGTCAGCACTTGGAGCAAGGCCACCGCCGCGGCGGCGCCCAGGCCCGCCAGCGCGCCCACGGCGGCCCGCCAGGGCCAGGTGGGCGTGCGGCCGACGCCGTGGTACCAGGTGGCGAACAGCAGCCCGGCCACGACCGCGGCCGGCCCGCCCAGCACGTAGGCGAAGGGAATGCTCAGCACCAGCCAGGCCCAGGGCAGCACGCCCACCAGCGGCCCCAGCCAGGCGAAGCGCCACACCGTGCGCCAGGTCGCGCGCCGGCGCAGCACCGCCGGCAGCCAGCCCAGCCCGGGGCCACGGACCCGCGGCGGCATGCTCACGACGCTTCTCCGTTGGCCCCGGGCGCCGGAATGCGGCGCCACACGCTGCTGGCCACCAGCACCACGGTGACGAAGATGCCGGCCAGCGCCAGGCCCAGCACCAGGCGCATCTGCAGCACCCAGCCCGCCTCCGGCAGCACGCCGCCGAAGGCCAGCACCAGGATCAGCGAGCCGGCCAGCGCGAGCACGTCGGCGGCGCGCAGCCAGAACTCGGCGCCGATCTCCGTGCCGCACTGCGCCACCAGCACGCGCCGGGTGATGTCGCGCAGGTACAGCAGCGCGGCACCCACGGTGCCGAGCGTCAGGACCAGGGACGCGATGAACAGGTCGAGGCTCATGAGGTTCTCCTTGCTGTTGTGAAATCAGGCGGCACCAGCTCAGGCCCGGGGCCCGAGGCTGTTCATCCGGCAGCTGCCGTGCGCGCAATGCGGCACGTGGCGCTGCTGGTGGCGCTGGGCGAACAGGCGCAGCACGCGCGGCGCCACCAGGTTCATGCCCAGGCGGCTGAGCAGGTGGCGGTGCGCCACCACCCAGGGGTACAGGCGCCGCGTGAGGGGGCGCGTGAGCGGGTGTGCCCAGGCGCGTGCCAGCCAGGGCGCGCCGACCGTGGCGTAAAGCAGCGCGATGGCGTCCACGCCCTGGTGCCAGTCACCCAGCACATCGCGCACATGCAGAGCGCCCAGCAGGTCTTCGCGCGTGAGGCCGGCACGCTGCACGGCCTCGTCGGCGAAGTCCGGTGCCGAGCAGTCCACGAGCGCGATCTCGCGGTGGACATCCAGCGTGTGGATCTCCTGCATCTCGGCACTGCACAGGCCACATTGCCCGTCGTAGTAGGCGGTCAGCAGCGGGGCGAGCTTGGTGTCCATGTTTTCGTTGCTTCCTAAATTTCGGTAGAAACAGAAACTCTGCGTCAAAAAAAGAGAACTCAGGGCTTGGACTTGCCGCGCAGGAGGCTCTGGATCTTCGCGCCCAGCTTCATGATCTTCACCAGCGTCTCGGGCGGCAGGCGCAGCATCTCGTCGACCCAGACGGACATGGTTTCCATCAGCACCAGCGTCTCGGTGATGCGCTGCCGGGTGACGGCGCTTTCCTGGGCCAGTTCAGGGCGTGCCAGGCATTCGCGCAGCGTCTGGATGGTGGGCTCGAACTCGCGCTGCTTGCGGCCGCGCACGATGACGCGCAGCAGTTCCCACACGTCGCCGGAAGTCTCGAAGTGGTCGCGCCGGTCACCCAGCAGGTGCACCACCTTGACCAGGCCCCAGCCCTGCAGCTCGCGCAGCGAGGTGCTGACGTTGGAGCGCGCCACGCCCAGCTGCTCGCAGAGCTCGTCGGCGTTCATCGGCCGGCCGGTGACGAACAGCAGGGCGTGGATCTGCGACATCGTGCGGTTCACGCCCCAGCGCGAGCCCATCTCGCCCCAGTGCAGCACGAAGCGTTCGGTCACGGCCGGCAGGCGCGGCGCGGCGGGGGCTTCGTCGGCGGGGGCGTCGGTGCGTGGGTCCATGGCGGGAAGATACGCTTTCGACAATTTCTGTCAAGACAGAAATTAAAGACTCGAGGCAGGCGCAGCGTGGATCCGGCTCAGGTAACGGCCGACGGCTCCCGCGACCGGTGACGTGGCGGTATCCACCCCGAAGAGGCACCCGGCGCCTGACCCCGTTTCCTCGACGCGGACCTTCGAGCCATCCGCACGAACACCCGCTGGATGCCCCGCACTGCGGGCACCCATCGGCAGCAGGAACTCCACAGCGCTTGACGCGCGGGGCAAGGCACAGGGCGTCCGTGCGCGCCGCCTTCGAAAGTTCAAGACCCGACCCCGGGGCCGGCAGTGCCGGCACGCGCGGAATGCTGCCCCGCATCCGCACCCACTCCGCCTTGCCGGCAGCATGGGCCCGTGATCGAATCCTTCCACGCACAGCCTTGCCGACCATCACCAGGTCGCGCGGAGCGGCGGTGCAGGGAGAGAACGACACATGAACCTGGACCGGCTCTTCATCTCGCACAGCAGCCAGGACGACGACTACGTGCGCAGACTGCGCGAGGCGCTGGACCTGCACGGCATGCCCGGCTGGATCGATTCGCGCGAGCTTCGCGGCGGTGATCCGCTCTGGGCCGAGATCGAGAAGGCCATCGACGCATCGTCCGGCTATGCGGTGGTGGTCAGCCCCGGGTCGCTGCAGTCCAAGTGGGTGGGCAAGGAGCTGAGACACGCCCTGGAACTGCGCAAGCAGCGCGGCGGAAACTCCCAGTACCCCGTCGTGCCGCTGTCGCTGGACGGCACGCGGCTCGGCGTGCTGGAGGAGTTCTTCGACAAGGAGCCCATCTACCTACCAGTCAGCAGCGGCGCCGGCGGTGTTGCGGCGGCCATCGACCCGATCCTCGTGGCGCTGGGCAGACGGGCTGCGGCCGACCGCGCCCAGGCGCCGCAACCCCAGGCCGAGCCGGTGGAAGAGCTGGTGCTCGAACTCAGCGACCTGAAGTTCCACGTTCACGAGGGCGTGCGCCGCGCCACCGCGCGGGCGCGGCTGGTCTACGAGCCGGCCACTGCGGGCCAGCCCGAGGTGGCCAGCGCACAGGCCTGGCGGTTCGTGGCCCCGCTGGGGCCGATCGAGGCCGAGGAACTGCGCTGGTACCTGGAGAAGTACGCCATCTGGCCCGGCGGCTGGTTCCGTGATCGTGCCAGGCGCGTCGAGGCCGACCTGGTCACCTGGGGTCAGCAGCTGCACGGCGATGCGCTGCCCGTCGGGCCCACCGGCAACGTGATGGCCGCCTGGGCGCGCATCGACGACCACGCGGGCCGGCGCTTCTCTGTCCATGTGGACGCCACCGCCACGCTCGAAGCCGGCGCACCCGAGGCGGACGTGGCCGCAGCGCACGAAGCCGCCACCACGCTGCTCGGCCTGCCGTGGGAGCTGCTGCACGACGGCCAGCGCTTCCTCTTCCAGGGCGCGCAGCCCACGCGGGTGCGCCGGCGCCTGCCCAACACCGCGGCGCGCGATGTGCCGGTGGTGGCACCGCCGATCCGCATCCTGCTCGTCTCCGCCCGCCCGGAAGACGATGCCTGCGGCTACATCGACCACCGCGCCAGCGCGGCACCGCTGGTCGATGCCACCGAGGTGCTGGGCGAGCTGGTGCAGGTGACCCTGCTCGACCCACCGACGCTGCCCGCCCTGCGCACCGAGCTCGACCGCGCCCGCGCGGAGCGCGAGCCCTACCACGTGCTGCACTTCGACGGCCACGGCGTCTACGACCGCCATGTCGGCCTGGGCGGGCTGTGCTTCGAAGACCCGCGCGACACCGGGCTGCTCGAGCGCCGCCGCCACGCCACCGTCTACACCCCCGAACTCGGCGCGCTGCTCGACGAGCACCGCATCCCGCTCGTCTTCCTGGAAGCCTGTCAGACCGCGCAGGCCGAGCAGGCGTCGGAGTCGGTCGCCACCGCGCTGCTGGGCGCCGGCGTGGCCGCGGTGGCGGCGATGAGCCACAGCGTGCTGGTGGAAAGCGCAAGCCGCTTCGTCCAGGCCTTCTACCGGGCACTGGCCGGCGGCGCGCGGGTGGGCGGCGCCATGCTCGCCGGCCAGCGCGAGCTGAAGGACGACAACTTCCGCGGCCACGTCTTCGGCGCCGGCGAGCTGCGGCTGGAGGACTGGTTCGTCCCCGTGCTGTACCAGGAGAAGGCCGACCCGCAACTGTTCACCGCCACGCCGGCGCGCCAGACGCAGGACGACATCTGCGCCGCGCTGCAAGCCCGCCTGGGCAAAGAACTGCCGCCGGCGCCGGAGACCGGCTTCATCGGCCGCAGCCGCGAGCTGCTGGCGCTGCAACGGCTCCTGCGAGGCGAGCACGGCGCACGGTACGCGGTGCTGCGCGGCCAGGGTGGCGAAGGCAAGACGGCGCTGGCCGCCGAGTTCGCGCGCTGGATGGTGCGATCGCAGCAGGTGTGGCGCGCCGCCTTCGTGTCGGTCGAGACCCACGGCCATGCGAAGGCGGTGCTCGACGCCATCGGCAGTCAGCTCAGCCCCGGCTACTCGTCCGCAGCCTTCGACAGCGCCGAGCGCGCCACGCTCGAAGTCGAGCGCCTGCTGGCCGAGCGCTCGACCTTGATCGTCGTCGACAACATGGAAAGCGTGCTGCTGCCGCCCTACCTGGAGACGCCCGAGCTGCTGAGCGAAGACGCGCGGCGCGAGCTTCAGGCCATCCTGGCGCTGTGCCAACGCCTGCTCGCCAAGGGTGACACCCGCATCGTCTTCACCAGCCGCGAGGCGCTGCCGGCCCCCTTCGACGGCGAACGCCAGCGCCGCGAGCTGCGGCAGCTGGAGCGGGAAGACGCCGTCAAGCTCATCGAACGCGCGCTGAACCGCGAGTCGGGTGGCGGTAGCGCCCCGGCCGCGCTCGCTGCCGAAGACGCCGAACGCGAAGCCATCGAGCAGCTCGCCGACGCGGTGCATGGCCATGCGCGCACGCTGGCGCTGCTGGCGCCAGCCATCCGCAGCCGCGGCGTCGCTGCCACGCAGGCCTCGCTGGTGGAGCTGATGGCCGAGATGGACCGACTCTTTCCCGGCAGCCGGGAGCGCTCGGTGTATGCCAGCGTCGAGCTTTCGCTGCAAAGGCTGTCGCCGGCACAGCGCGAGCGAGCGCAGGTGCTGGCGGCATTTCATGGCGGGGTCCAGCTGGGAGTACTGCGGGCGATGACGCAGTGGGGCGAGGCCGAAAATGCCGCGCTGGCGGCCGAACTCGTCGCCACCGGCCTGGCGACGCCCGGCCCCTACAACCACCTGAGCCTGAACCCGGCGCTGTGCCCGTATCTGCGCGGGTGTTTGGAGGAGCCGGAACGCAGGGCGTTGCAGCAGGCCTGGGTTGAGGCGATGGTTGGCTATGCCAGCTTCCTGGTGCAGCAACAGTCCCGGAACATCGACATCGCCGCGACGCTCACCGTGCTGGAACTGCCCAACCTGTTTGCGCTGCTCGAAGCGGTGCAACGCGCGGGTGATGCGGCGGCGACGATCGATCTCTCCACCACGCTGTACAACCTGCTGCGAAACATCGGCAAGCCGCGGCTGGTCGAGCGGGTCGGCCAGGTGCGCGAAGCCGCCGCGGCGTCGCTGGGCGAGGGGTGGAGTCACGAGGCCTTCCAGGCACAGCACACCCGCATAGAGCAGCAGCTGGCGGGCGGGCGCCTGCGCGAAGCGTTCGAAGGCGCGCAGGCGCTGCTGGAGCGCGCGCGGGAGATGGGTGAGCAGGCGTATGACATTGCCGGCTACGACCTGGCGATGGCCTGCTTCCTGCTGGCCCGGGTGCTGAAGATGGCCCGCGCCGCACAACAGGCGCTGCCATTGATCGACGAGGCGCAACAGGGCTTCGAGGCGGTCGAGCGCGTGAAGCCCAACCGAGGCGCGGCAAGGATGGCATCGGTATGCGACACCGAACGCGGCGATTGCCTATTGGACCTGGGCCGGTTCGAAGAGGCGGCCGCGGCGTACGAGGAAGGCATCCGTGGCGCCGAGCAGCTCGGCGACGAGCGGAGTGTTGCCGTCGCCAAGGGCCAGCTCGGCGCCGTCCGGTTGGAGCAAGGCCGCCACGCCGATGCGCTGAAGGCTTACCAGGATGGACGCGAACGCTTCACCCGGCTGGGCGAGCCCGAGAGCGTGGCGACGAGCTGGCACCAGACCGGCAGGGTTTACCAAGCGGCCGGGCAGCCCGAAGCGGCCGAGGATGCCTACCGCAAGTCGCTTGCACTTAAGGTGCAGCTGGGGAATGTCGCCGGGCAGGCGAGTAGCTTGGGGCAACTGGGGAACCTGTACGCCGTTGCTCTCGGCCGCCCCGAGGAAGCCGTAGCCCTCTACCGCCAGGCGGCGGACCTGTACGTCGGGATCCTCAATGTGGCGATGGAAGGCGTGACGCGAAGCAACCTGGCGGAGACGCTGCGCACGCTCGGTCCCGCACGCCTGGGCGAAGCGCGGCAAGAAATCCGGCGGGCAATCGAGTGCGATGCGCCTTTCGGCCACGCGGCTGAGCCATGGAAGACCTGGAAGATCCTCGCCGACATCGAAACCGACGCCGGCAACCCCGGCGCGGCTGCCGAGGCGAAGGCCAAGGCTATAGCCGCCTATCTGGCCTACCGGCGCGACGGCGCGGAGAACCATCAGCCACAAGGGCGCCTAGCCCTGGCCGTCACCGAGGCGCTGCGCTCGGGCGGACCTGACTCGGCTGGGGAACTGCTGCAACAGCTCGCCGCCGACGCGGAACTGCCCGCAGAGTTGCGCCCCTTCGTCGAGGCCCTACAAGCCGTCGTCGCCGGCAACCGCGAACGCAGCCTGGCCGACGCGCCGAAGTTGCACTACTCGATGTCCGCCGAGATCCTGCTGCTAATCGAGACGCTCGAATCGCAGCAGTGATCGGCCGGCGGTGCGTCAAGTCGAAGTCCAGCCCGGCACGAACAAGGGCATGACGCCGAGACTGCGCTCATACGAAACCGAACTGGGATGCCATGAAAGCGCCCTTCACGAAGCTCAGTTCCTGGCCGGCCGCGTGCACTCCGTGGGTCGGCAGAGGCTGCCCCTCGCGCCGAGCTTGGCCGAGCCAAGTGATCGGCCGGCGCTGGTGCTTGGCGCCGCGGGCCGTCATGGCTGGCGGTTCGTGGCCGCAGCCTCAGGAACTCCTGCGCCCGATGCCCGCTACAGGTCGCGCGCCAGCCGCAGCCCGCTGAACTGCCAGCGCGCCGTCGACGGGAAGAAATTCCGGTAGCTCGCCCGCAGGTGCGAACGCGGCGACGCGCAGGAGCCGCCGCGCAGCACGGTCTGGTCGACCATGAACTTGCCGTTGTACTCGCCGACCGCGCCGCCGCCGGCGCGGAAGCCGGGGTACGGCAGATAGGCGCTGGATGTCCACTGCCAGGCCTCGCCGAAGAGCTGCGCGAGGCCTTCGACGCCCTCGCCGGCGGGCCGGGGCGCCAGAGCGCCTGCCTCGACGAAGGAGCCGGCAGCGATGCCTTGCGCCTCGCGCGCCGCGGCCGCGTGTTCCCACTCCGCCTCGGTCGGCAGGCGCAGCGGCGAGCGCTCCTGCTCGGCGCGCCAGCGGGCGTAGGCATCGGCTTCGTACAGGCTCAGGTGCACCGCGGGCGCGGCCGGGTCCAGCGGCTGTAGGCCATCGAGGCCGAAGCGGCACCAGCCGGCATCACCGCGCCGCCAGTACAGCGGCGCCTCGATGCGCCCGCTGCGCACCCAGTCCCAGCCCGCGGCCAGCCACCAGCGTGGCGCGCGGTAGCCGCCGTCGGCGATGAAGTCGGCCCATTCGCCCTGCGTCACGAGCCGGCTGGCCAGCGCATGCGGCGCCAGCCACTGGCGGTGGCGCGGGCCTTCGTTGTCGAAGGCGAAGCCCGGCCCGGCATGGCCGATCTCGACCGGGCCTTCGGCGCCCGGCACCCAGGCCATCGGTGCTGCGACCTGCGCGGGCCGCGGGCTGGCGTCCATGCGGTAGGCCGGTGCCAGCGGGTTGCACGACAGCAGGTGCAGCAAGTCGGTCAGCAGCAGTTCCTGGTGCTGCTGCTCGTGCTGGATGCCCAGCTCCACCAGCGCCCAGGCGGCCGACGGCAGCGGGCGTTCGAGCAGCGAGGCCACGCGTGCATCGACCGCCTCGCGCCAGGCCCTCACCTCAGCCAGCGTCGGCCGCGTCAGCAGCCCGCGTTGCGGCCGCGGGTGCTGCTCGCCCACGCCGTTGTAGTAACTGTTGAACAGCACGCGGAAGGCCGGGTGATGCGGCCTGAAGCCCGGCTCGTAGGTTTCGAGCACGAAGGTCTCGAAGAACCAGGTCACGTGCGCCAGGTGCCACTTCACCGGGCTGGCGTCGGGCATGCTCTGCGCCTGGCAGTCCTCTTCGCTGAGAGGCGCCGCCAGCGCGAGCGTCTGCGCGCGCGCCGCGGCGTAGCGGCGCAGCAGGCCGGGCGGCGGCGGGGCGAGGTCGGGTTTCATTGCAGCGGCTGGGTCGTGCAGGCGCAGCCCATTCTTACCCCGCTCCGGCACCCCCTCAGGCGAACAGCGGGTCCAGCACCGCCTGCCAGGCTTCGGCGCACTTCTGGTAGCCGCCGCGGGTGCAGTGGATTTCGTTGATCCAGTCGCCGGAGACATCGGTGCTGCCCGGTGCCGACAACTCCACACCGGCCGACTGCGAATCGGCCACGTGCAGGTTGGCGCCCGGGTCGCGCGCCAGGCGCTCGGCGACGATGCCGGCCACCAGCTTGCCCAGGCGGCCGATCAGCTCGTCGGAGACCTTCAGCAGGTCCGCGTCGGGCACCTGGTACAGCTGCAGCGCCGGCAGCAGCCAGGGCCCGAAGCCCAGGCCCGCGCCCGAAGGCCGCGGCATCACCCGCGCGTAGTTGTGCCAGACGATGGGCACGCCGCGGTTGGGCTCGTCGCTGTCGCGCTCGTCCACCACCTGGTTGAACACCGCCGAGAGGTGATCGCTGAAGACCTGCCAGCCCGGATCGCTGATGTACTCGGCGCCCGTCAGCGGCCCGGCTCCGCGCTCGGCCGGCGTGCGCAGCAGGCGCTGGTTGGGCGCGCCACCGGGCGGGGCGCCGACGGCATCGATCAGGTCGTTGCCGCCGCCGGACAGCAGGATCGCGTCCCACTTCGTGGCCAGCTTGCCGCGCAGCATGCGCAGGAACTGCTGCTCGCGCGTGGTGTCGGTCATGCGCCGCAACACCGCGCCGGGCCGCGCGCAGTTGACGATGACGGTGGACTTCAGCAGCTTCAGCTCGGCCACGACGCGGGTGGTGCGCGTCGGCGGCAGCGCGCCGATCGAGAACCAGGAGTCGCCCTGCGCCAGGCAGCGCTTCTCGTAGAACTCGAAGGGGAAGGGGTTGTTGCTGTCCAGCGCGGTGAGCGGGTCGATCACCTGGGCGCGTTCGCGGTCGGCCATGGGCGGGTCCTTTGCAGCGATGCCTTGCGGCGGAACTTGGCGGTGAACGCGGAGCTTAGCGCTCAGCCCGGCGCCTGCCACACCCAGCGCCGGCGCGCGTCGCGCACCGGGCCGGCGGGCACGAAGCCCAGGCGTTCGAACACGCGGCGCGCGGGGCTGGCCTCGTCGACATGGGTGGAGACGGTGCGCCGGCTCGCGGCGGCCTCGTCCATCACGTGCTGCAGCACGGCGGTGCCCAGGCCGCGGCCGCGCGCCTCGGGCAGCAGCGCCAGGTCCATCACCTGAACGGTGTCGCGCCGGCGCTGCAGCCACAGCAGGCCCACGGCCTGCCAGGGGCCGCCGGCCCGCTGCTGTTCCAGCAGGCAGCGCTCGCTGCCCGGCTCGGGCGCCAGGCTCTCGGTCATGCGGGCGCGGAACTGCAGGTCCAGGAACTGCTCGCGCTGCACCGCGCTCCAGTCGCCGCCGATCTCGCCCTGGCGCGTGGCGGCGTCGATGCGGCGCAGCTGCGGTTCGTCGTCGCGGGTCAGCGGGCGCAGGCGCCAGACGGAAGTCGAGGTCGGGACGGCGTGTACTGCAGGGGCGGCCATGGCGGGGATCACATCATCGGTGGCCGCGGGCGGCAACCCCCCAAAGCCGAAGCCGGAAGCGTTTCAGGCCAGCGTCGCCGGGTCGAGGTTGGCGCCGCACAGCACCAGCGCGACACGCTCCCGCGGCTGCGGCCTCACCAGGCCCGCTTGCAGCGCCGCCAGCGGCAGCGCCGCGGCCGGCTCCACCGCCAGGCGCAGTTCCGCCCAGAGCCGGCGCTGCGCCGCGACGATCGCCTCGTCCGGCACCAGCAGCGCCGCCGCGACATGCCGCCGGGCGATGCCCCAGGCGATGTGGCCGATGCGGCGTGCGCCCAGGGCGTCGGCCGCCAGGCCACCCACGGCCACATCGACCGGCTCGCCGGCGGCCAGCGCCGCGTGCAGCGTGGGCGAGCCGACCGGCTCCAGCGCCTCCACGCGCGCGCGGCCCTCGAACCACGCGGCAATGCCGCCGATCAACCCGCCGCCGCCCACGCTCACGAGCACGCGGTCGGGCAGGCCGGCCTCGGCCTCGATCTCCGCGGCCAGCGTGCCGGCGCCGGCCACCACCTCCGGCTGGTCGTAGGCGTGCATCAGCAATGCGCCGCTGTCGCGCTGGCGCGCCAGGCAGGCGGCCAGCGCGTCGGCGTAGGCCGCGCCGCCCACGTGCGGCACGGCACCGAGTTCGACGAGCCGCTGCCGCTTGGCCACGCTGCTGATCTCAGGCACGAAGACCTCGCAGCGCACGCCCAGCGCCTGCGCCGCGGTGGCCACGGCGATGCCGGCGTTGCCGCCGGAGGCCACCACCACGCCCGCCGGCGGGATGGGCAACGCGAGCATGCGGTTGAACATGCCGCGCGCCTTGAAGCTGCCCGAGGCCTGCAGGTGCTCGAGCTTCAGCCACAGTTCGGCGCAGTCCACGCCCAGCGCCGCGCCCGGCAGCCGCAGGAGCGGCGTGCGCCGCACATGCGGCGCGATGCGGCGCGCGGCCTCGGCGATGGTGGCGGGGTTCACCCCGGAATCGGCTGAATCCATGCGGCCACTGTAGCCGCTACATTGCGCCCATGAGCCCTGCCCGCCCCTCCGCCCCGGCCCTCGAATGGGCGCAGCGCCTGGTGCGCCTGGACACGCGCAGCGAGCGCTCGAACCTGCCGCTGATCGAGTGCATCGCCGACCACCTGCGCAGCCTGCACATCCCGCTGCGCATCACGCGCGACGAGAGCGGCGCCAAGGCCAACCTCTTCGCGACGATCGGCCAAGGCCGGCCCGGCGGCCTGGTGCTCTCGGGCCACACCGACACCGTGCCCTGGGACGGCCAGGCCTGGAGCGAGGATCCGCTCGCGGGCCAGTTACGCGACGGCCGCCTCTTCGGCCGCGGCAGCGCCGACATGAAGGGCTGGATCGGCCTCGTCGTCGCGCAGGCGGCGCTGTGGCAGCAGGCCGATCTGCCGCACGCGCTGCACTTCGCGTTCAGCTACGACGAGGAGGTGGGCGGCTTCGGCGCGATGCGGCTGCTGGCCGACCTCCGCGAAGCCGGCCTGGCGCCCGAACTGTGCGTGGTGGGCGAGCCCACCGGCATGGTGCCGGCCATCGCGCACAAGGGCGTGCACCGCTGGCGCTGCTGCGTGCGCGGACGCGCGGCGCACTCCTCGCTGGCGCCGATGGCCGCCAACGCGGTGGAGGCCGCGGCGCGGCTGGTGGCCGGCATCGCCGCCATCGGCGACGAGCTGCGCCAGACCGAGCCGCGCCAGCCGGGCTTCGACGTGCCCTACACCACCGCGGCCGTCTGCCGCTTCGAAGGCGGCGTGGCCGACAACATCGTGCCCGAGGAAGCGCGCTTCCACTACGAGTTCCGCGACCTGCCCGGCCGCGACGTGGCCGCGCTGCAGCAGCGTGTGCTCGACCAGGCCGCGGCGCTGGAAGCCCCGCTGCGCGCGGTGGCGCCGGAGGCCGGCTTCTGCTTCGAGACGATTTGCAGCATGCCGGCCTTCAAGGCCGACCCCGACGGGCCCGCGGTGCGGCTGGCGCAGCGCCTGGCCGACAGCGAGAAGACCACGCTCGTGGCCTTCGGCACCGAGGCCGGCCTGTTCCAGCGCCAGGGCATGTCGGCCGTGGTCTGCGGCCCAGGCCACATCGCGCAGGCGCACCAGGCCGACGAGTACGTCAGCCTGGAGCAGCTGGCGAAGGCCGAGGCCTTCCTGCGCGGGATCGCCAGCGCGGCCTGAGCCCGGCGGCGCACGGCCGCTCCGAAGCCACCGAGCGCCCCCTTGGGGGGGCGAAGCCCGCGGCTCCAAGTCCGCCTGCGCGGACTTGGACGGGCGAGCAAGCAGCGCCTCTGGCGTTGCGTGGAACGAAGTGAGCTTGGGGGCTCGTTTCAGGCGGCCAGCGGCCGCATCGACGCCAGCACGCCGGCCCAGATGCCGGGGTTCTGCGTGTGCGCGGCGTCGGGCAGTCGGCACAGCTGCTCCAGCGGCGCGACGCGGTCGCTGCGCACATGGGCCAGCAGGCAGCGGCGCTCGGCCTCGGCCGAATGGTCCGGGTGGGCCAGCAGGTGCGCCACGCGCGGCAGGTCGGGCGGACGGAAGTACGAGGAGTGCGAGCTGTGCAGTTCCACGTGCTCGGCCAGCATCTGGCGCAGCCAGTCGCCGGCCAGCGTGCTGCGCGGGCGCACCAGGTCCGACCGGCTGGGTGTCGCGAAGGGCACCGTCACGTCCAGGCCCAGCGGCCAGCGCGCCAGCAGCTGCAGCGCGAGGTTGATCGACGCGCCCTGCACGCCGGTGGCGTATTGCGCATGCACCAGCAGCGCCCAGGCCGCCGGGCCCAGGCTCGCGCCCTGGTCGGCAGCGGCCTGCAGCGAGCTGCGCACGCCCAGCATCAGCGTGAAGCGCGCCGCCGGGCTCAGGCTGCGGTCCAGGTGCGCGGCCGCGGTGGCGTGCAGGCAGCGCTCGTAGATCGGGCCCTGCGCCGCCACGCCGGCAATCGACAGGCCCTTCAGCGCGTTCTGCGTGCACCACTCGGCCAGCGCCGCATCAGCGCGGAAGTGCTCCGACAGCGGCGGCTCGGCCGCCAGCGCCGCGGCATCGGCCAGCAGGCCGCGCGCGGCCAGCGCACGCTGCTGCTCGGGGCGCACCGCCAGCAGGTTGAGCGCGAAGGCAAGTTCCTCGGCACCGGCATCGAAAGGCCGCAGCAGCTCCAGCTCGGCGCTCCAGCGGAAGAGCTCGTAGCCCAGCGCGTGCCAGGCCGCGATCAGCTCGCGGTTGACGGCCTTGCCGTGCAGGAACTCGAACATCACCACCGGCGACTGGCGCGCGAAGAAGTCCTTGGCGCCGGCCAGCACGCGCAGCTCGTCGCCCTCGGCGTCGAGCTTGACGAAGCCGATGCGCGCATCGGGCGCATGGCGCTGCATCCAGCCGTCCAATGCCAGCAGCTGCACCGTCTCGCGGCGCGCACCGGCGCCGCCGCGCGAGTTCAGCTCGCTGTTGTCGTGCACCGCGAAGCTGGCCTCGCCGTCGGCATCGGCCAGGCCCGCGGGCACCACGGTCAGGCTGCGGGCAAAGCCGTTGAGGCGCCGGCTCTCCAGCAGGCGTGCACGCGGCACGGCGGTCGGCTCGAAGGCCCACACATGGCCGGCGGGGCCGACGCAGCGCGCCATCTCCATGGCCACCACGCCGTGGTTGGCGCCGATGTCCAGCGCCTGCGCGCCGGGCGGCAGCAAGTGCGGCAGCAGGCTCATCTCAGGCTCGAACCAGGCCTCCTGCTCCAGCAGCACGAAGGTCGTGAGGCTGGTGAGCGTAGGCGGCACGGCCATCTGCAGGCCGTTCTTGAGGTGAAGGGTCCAGGCGTTCATCGCGCTTTCAACTCGCCGGCCCGTTGTCGGCCGGCAGATGGTCGACGGGATGGCCGGCGCGCCAGCGCTCGACCATGCGGGACAACAGCGACTCCAGCTCGCGCGTGTAGCGGCCGGTGTCGTACAGCGGGAGCGCCATGCGGCGCTCGGTGAGATGCGTGCGGTAGCCGGCCAGCAGCGCCGGATCGGCGGCCAGCGCGAGGATCGCGCAGGTGTAGTCGTGCACCGTCTCGAAGGCGAGTTCGCCCAGCCCGGCGGCGTTCAGCACGCTGGCGGCCACGCGCGAGGCGTAGGCGTTGCCGTAGCAGGTGACCACGGGCACGCCGGCCCAGAGGGCGTCGCTGGCGGTGGTGTGCGCGTTGTAGGGCCAGGTGTCGACGAAGACGTCGGCCAGCGCCAGGCGCGAGAAGTGCTGGTCGTAGGGCAGCCCGGGCGCGAAGATGACGCGCGACGGATCGACGCCGCGCGCAGCCGCGGCGGCGCGCACGTTGTCGTGCAGCTGGCCGTTGGTCTGCTTGAGCCACAGCACCGCGTGCGGCACGCGGCGCAGCACCTCGCACCAGGCGTCGAAGGCCTCGGGCAGGATCTTGTAGGTGTGGTTGAAGGCGCACATCACGAAGGCGCCTTCGGGCAGGCCGGCCTGCTCGCGGCTCATCGGCTGCGGCAGCGGGCGGCTGCGCCCATTCGGCTGCAGCGTCAGCGGCAGCTGCGCGATCTTCTCGGTGTAGTCGCCCTCGAGCGCCAGCGGCGTGACCAGCGGATCGCCGATCAGGTAGTCGATGTAGGCCGCGCCGGTCGTGCCCGGGTAGCCCAGGTAGGCCACCTGCAGCGGCGCCGGCCGGTGGGCGAGCACGCCCATGCGCATGCCGCGCGTGTGTCCCATCAGGTCGACGAGCAGGTCGATGCCGTCGGCGCGGATGCGCGCGGCCGCCTGCACGTCCGATAGGCCGCGCAGGTCGACGAAGCCGTCGGCCATCGCCTCCAGCCGCGCACGCAGCGCCGAGCCGTCGTCGGGCCCGGAGGAATAGAGCACGACCTCGAAGCGCTCGCGGTCGATCGCCTCCAGCACCTCCACCAGCAGCTGCGAGACCGGGTGCTCGCGGAAGTCGAAGGACAGCCAGCCCAGGCGGATGCGCCGGCGGCCGGCGCGCTCCTCCGGGTCGACCGGCGGCAGCGGCCGCACGCCGGCGGCGAAGGCCTGCGCCTCCACGCGCGCGGCCTTCATCTGCAGCCGCGGCTCCAGCGGCAGCGACAGCAGCGCGAAGGCCGCCGTGACGCGCTGGCCGTCTTGCGGCGTGGCCTCGATCAGCTCGGCGATGCGGCCGGTGTCGGAAGCCAGGTCCGCCCACTCCAGCAGGTGCCGCTTCTCGAAGGAGATGCGCACCATCGCCTCGAGGTTGTCGGGCTGCAGCGCCAGCACCGTCTTCATGCACTCGACGGCCTCGCGCTTCAGGCCACGGTCGCGGCAGGAGTCCGACAGCAGCGCATGCGCACGCACATGCGCAGGCTCGCGCGTGAGCGCGCGCAGCAGCACGGCGATGGCTTCGTCATGGCGCTCCAGCGCCTGCAGCACGCTGGCGTGCTGCACCATGGTGTCGGCCTCGGCATGCCCGACTTCCTCCAGGCGCGCGAAGGCGTCGGCGGCCTCGGCATAGCGGTGCAGGCGCAGCAGGCAGTCGCCGGCCACTCGCAGCGCCACCGGCTCGGCGGGGTTGCGCTGCAGCGCGCGGCGCGCCGCGGCCACCGCGCGGTTCAGCGCGCCGGCGCGGCGCTGCACATGCGCCAGGTTCACCCAGTACAGCGCATCGTGCGGCGCCTCGCGCGCGGCGCGGCCGAAGGCGCGCGCGGCCTCGCGCCAGCGCTCGCCGGCGGCCAGCTCCACGCCCTGCTGCCAATGCTGCTGCCCGGCGGAGCCCTCGATCGCGATCATGCTTGTGACTTTCTGCAAACGGCCGGCACGCACCGGCGGTGAGGCGATGTTCACCCGAGCCGGCAACGGGCCAGGGCGCGAAATGGGCCGGGCGAGCCCCTTACTTCGGCGCGACAGGACGAGGGGCTTTCGATCCGCCCTAAAGGTTTTCGGGGCCGGGACGAAAACGGCTTCAACGCGGTTGCGAAAGTGACTGCGGGGTCCGGACCAAGTCGGGCCGAACCACCACGGAATGGGCCGTGGAGGCGGCAGCGGTGAGGCCCGGGCGAGTTCCGCCAGACGGCATCCCCGCGAGGGGACTCGGACAGCGGAGTTGCCAAGCAGGCGCCGACTCTTAGGAAGGCACTGCGGAGCCTGCCCACGCATTTGCCTGTGGTCAACCACCGAACGGAGTTTTAGTCATGCCCCAAACCATCAACACCAACCTGATCTCGCTGAACGCTCAGCGGAACCTCAGCTCGAGCCAGTCTTCGCTGGCCACCTCGATGCAGCGCCTGTCCTCGGGCCTGCGTGTCAACAGCGCCAAGGACGACGCCGCCGGCCTGGCGATCGCGGAACGGATGAATGCCCAGGTCAAGGGCATGAACGTCGCGATGCGCAACGCCAACGACGCGATCTCCCTGGCGCAGACGGGTGAAGGCGCGCTCGGCAAGGTCAGCGACATCTTCCAGCGCATGCGCGAACTGGCGGTGCAGTCGTCCAACGGCACCAACACCACGGCCGACCGCGTCTCGCTGAACCAGGAATTCGTGCAGCTGGCCCAGGAAGCCACGCGCTCGCTGGGCGGCACGCAGTTCAACGGCCTGAACGTGCTGGCCACGACGACCGACTCGACCTTCCAGATCGGCGCCAACAACACCAGCACGGTCGACCGCATCACCGTCAAGGCCTTCGACTGGACCTCGACGAGCAACGCCGGCATCACCGACGTGCTGGGCTCGGCCGTGCTGGCCGGTACCGACGTGGGCAGCTACAACAGCACCACGAGCACCTACACGGTGGGCACCGACGCCCCGACCAACCTGATCACCGACGTGGCCGGCGCGCAGAACGCGATCGCCAACCTCGACAACGCGATCAACTCGGTCAACAGCCAGCGCGCCACCTTCGGCGCCATCCAGAACCGTTTCGAGAACGTGGTCGCCAACCTGCAGGTCGCGTCGGAGAACCAGAACGCCGCCAAGGCGCGGATCATGGACGCGGACTACGCGACGGAAACCAGCAACCTGTCGCGCGCCAACATCCTGCAGCAGGCCGGCAACGCGATGGTCGCGCAGGCCAACCAGCTGCCGCAGCAGGTGCTCGCGCTGCTGCGCTGATTGAACGACGGGCGGCCCGAGCCGCCCCCGCCACACGAGAGAAAGGCCCGCCGGCGACGGTGGGCCACCCCCGAAAAGGCCCACCGGCGACGGTGGGCCTTTTGTCGTCTACGGGGCCTTAATGCCGGCCAATCGCGCCCCTTTTCGGGGCTATGCCCGAGGTCTTGCGGCCTTAATCTTCCTGCCAGCGCTTCGATCGTTCCTGCGGTTCGAGCCGCAACCCGAACCCCAGAGGAAGCCCACCGGCCAAGGAGATTTCGAAATGCCCCAGACGATCAACACCAACCTGGTCTCGCTGAACGCCCAGCGCAACCTCAGCACGAGCCAGGCCTCGCTGTCGACCTCGATGCAGCGCCTGTCTTCCGGCCTGCGCGTGAACAGCGCGAAGGACGACGCGGCAGGCCTGGCGATCGCCGAGCGCATGCACGCCCAGGTGCGCGGCATGAACGTGGCGATGCGCAACGCCAACGACGGCATCTCGATGGCGCAGGTGGGTGAAGGCGCCCTGGGCAAGGTCAGCGACATCCTGCAGCGCATGCGCGAGCTGGCGGTGCAGTCGGCCAACGGCACCAACAGCGCCGCCGACCGCGTCTCGCTGAACCAGGAATACGTGCAGCTGGCCCAGGAGGCCACGCGCACGCTGGGCGGCACCCAGTTCAACGGCCAGAACATCCTGGCCACGACCAACGCCTCGACCTTCCAGATCGGCTCGAACAACACGACCGACCTGGACCGCATCACCGTCACCTCCTTCGACTGGACCTCCACCAGCAACGCCGGCATCACCGACGTGCTGGGCTCGGCGATCCTGTCGGGCACCGACGTGGGCAGCTACAACAGCGCCACCAGCACCTACACGGTGGGCACCGACGCGCCGCTCAACCTGATCTCCGACATCCCGGGCGCCCAGGCGGCCATCGCCAACCTGGACAACGCGATGAACTCGGTCAACGCCCAGCGCGCGACCTTCGGCGCGGTGCAGAACCGCTTCGAGAACGTGGTGGCCAACCTGATGGTGGCCAGCGAGAACCAGAGCGCCGCGCGCAGCCGGATCATGGATGCCGACTACGCCGCCGAGACCAGCAACCTGTCGCGTGCGCAGATCCTGCAGCAGGCCGGCAACGCGATGGTCGCGCAGGCCAACCAGCTGCCGCAGCAGGTGCTGTCGCTGCTGAAGGGCTGATCGCCCTCGCCGCGATGAACGCCGCCGGCGGAGCCTCAAGTTCCGCCGCCGCCGGCCGATATGGGCCCCAGAGGGCTGGTCTTGGGCCAGCCCCCGGGGCCCTTTCCGTTTTGAACCGGGTCCACTGAGAGTCCCCTAGCCGGAGCACGACATGGCCTCCTTCACTTCACTCGGCGTGGGCAGCGGCCTGGACCTGAACACGATCGTCACCCAGCTGACCGCCCTCGAGCGGCGCCCGGTGCAGGCGCTGCAGACGCAGGCCTCGTCGCTGAATTCGCAGATCTCGCTGTTCGGCAAGATCAGCGGCCTGTTCTCCGACCTGCAGACCGCCGCCAACAAGCTCACCGACAACTCGGTGTGGCAGAGCGCCACGGTGGCCAGCGGCGACAGCACCTCGGTGGCCGCCACCGGCAGCAGCGGCGCGGCCGCCGGCAGCTATGCGGTGACGGTGGAGGCGCTGGCCGGCAACCAGACGGTGGTCTCCGGCACGCCGCTCACCGACAGCGGCGCGCTGGTCGGCGAAGGCACGCTGAAGCTGCAGCTGGGCCAGTGGGACGGCACGCAGTCCGCCTTCACCGCCAAGAGCGGCTCGAGCGAACTCTCGATCAGCGTCAGCGCCAGCGACACGCTGGCCACGCTGCGCGACAAGATCAACAGCGCCGGCGCCGGCGTCACCGCCTCGCTGGTGAGCGACGCCAACGGCGTGCGGCTGGCCCTGCGCTCGGCCGACTCGGGCGCCGCCAACGGCTTCCGCCTGAGCGTGGACGACGTCGACGGCAACCTCATCGACGGCGGCGGCCTGTCGCGATTCGCCTTCGACCCGCCGGCCACCAACAGCGGCCTGGTGCTGAAGGCCAGCGGCAGCAACGCGCGCGCCACCGTCAACGGCATCGCCGTGGAGTCGGCCACCAACGACATCTCGGGCGCCATCGACGGCGTCACGCTGAACCTGCGCAAGCTCACGAGCTCGGCGGTGAACGTCAGCGTCAGCCGCGACAAGGACGCCGTCACCGCAGGCGTGAAGGGCTTCGTCGACGCCTACAACGCCCTGGCCGGCTACCTCTCGGAGCAGACCAAGTACGACGCCACCAGCAAGACCGGCGGCCCGCTGCAGGGCGACAGCGCCGCCACCGGGCTGCAGGCGCAGCTGCGCACCATCCTCAACGCACCCTCGGGCGCGTCCTCGGTGTTCGGGCACCTCTCGGACATGGGCCTGCAGTCGCAGCGCAACGGCACGATCACGATCAACTCGGCCAAGCTGTCGGACGCGGTGAACAACCACCTCGACGAGCTGAAGAAGGCCTTCTCGGCCAGCGACTCCGTCACCGCGGCCAACAACGGCTTCGCGCGGCGCTACGCCACGCTGGCCGGCCAGGTCACGGGCACCAGCGGCGCCATCACCGCACGCACGCAGAGCCTGCAGAAGATGGTGACCAAGAACGGCGAGGCGCAGGACCGCGTCAACCAGCACGCCGACGACTTCCAGTCGCGCCTGGTGGCGCAGTACACCAAGCTGGACGCGAACGTGGCCAAGCTCAACGCGCTGTCCAGCTACGTGACGCAGCAGATCGCGCAGATGAACAAGAGCACCTCGAACTGAAGGGTTCGAACAGGGGCCGGCAGGCGGGCTTTCCCTCTCCTCAAGTGGGGCGGCGACAGGGCCGATAAAGCTTGCATCCGCAGCACAAGCAGCCCAACGCGCCGATGTTCGCAAGCCCCTACGCCCCACGCAGCACCCGCGGCGCCCAACTGGGCGGCCTGTACCAGCAGGTCAGCGTCGAGTCGCAGATCGACGGCGCCTCGCCCCACCACCTGGTGGCGATGCTCTTCGAAGGCTGGATGGAAGCCGTCGCGCAGGCGCGCGGCGCACTGCACAGCGGTGATGCGATGGCCAAGGGCCGCGCCATCGGCCGTGCGGTGCGCATCATCGACGAAGGCCTCCGCGCCGGACTCGACCTGAAGGCCGGCGGCACGCTGGCCCGCGACCTGCACGAGCTGTACGGCTACCTCACGCTGCGGCTGACGGTGGCCAACCTGCGCAACGACGAGAGCGCGCTGGACGAGTGCCAGCGCCTGATGAAGCCTTTGCAGGAAGCCTGGGCGGCCATCGGCCCGGGCCAACGCTGAACGACCCGCCCTCTAGGACACCCGATGGATCCGCAACTGCTCACCTACTACGAGGCGATCGAGCGAGCCAGCGTCGACATGCTGGCCGCCGCACGCGCCGGCAACTGGGACGAGGTCGTCAAGCTCGAGGGCGCCTGCGTGCTGCTCATCAGCCGCCTGAAACACGCCGCGCAGGACCGCGACGATCCGCAGCCCGCCGCCGCGGTGGACCCGCAGGCGCTGGAAGCGGCCAAGGCCAAGTCGCGCATCATGCAGCGCATCCTGGTGAACGACGCGGAGATCCGCCACCTCGCCGAGCCCTGGCTGCAGGACCTGGACGACACGCTGGCGGGCCGCCGCAACCGCAGCCTGCACTGAGCCGAAAGCCGCCGATGTTCGCGGACACCCGGCCTGCCGACCTGGACGCCGCCGGCGGCGCCGACGCCTGGGCGGCTTTCCGCGTCACGCAGGCCGCCGAGCGCCTGCAGCTGCTGCGCGCGCTGCGCGACGGCAGCGTGCCGGTGATCCTCAACGCCCCCGAAGGCAGCGCCTACACGACGCTCGTGTGGGCCGTGGACGACACGCAGCAGCGCCTGAACCTGAGCGCCGACCCGGCCGCGCCGCAGCTCGCGCGCGTGATCGAGGCCGACGAGGCCGTGGCGGTGGCGTACCTCGACAGCGTCAAGCTGCAGTTCGACTTGCACGGCTTCACGCTCGTGCGCGGCGCCAAGACCAGCGCTCTGCAATGCGCGCTGCCGCGCGAGATCCACCGCTTCCAGCGCCGCGCCGCCTACCGCGTGCGGCCGCGCGGCGCGCTCGTGCCCACCGTCGCGCTGCGCCACCCGGCGCTGCCGGAGATGCAGCTGGCGCTGCGCGTGCTCGACCTGAGCATCGGCGGCTGCGCACTGTGGCTGCCCACCGACGTGCCGCCGATGCAGGCCGGCACGCGCATCGCCGGCGCCAGCGCGCAGCTCGACGCCGAGACGCGCTTCCAGGCCGAGCTCGTGCTCCAGCACGTCAGCGTGCAAGGCGAAGGCGGTGCGCGGCTGGGCTGCGAGTGGTGCAGCCTGACGCCGCAGGCCGAACGGGCGCTGCAGCGCTGGATCGACCGCTCGCAGCAGCGGGCTCGCCTGCTCGGGCTGGGCTGAACGAACATGACACCGACACGCCCTGCCCTTGGCCGGACCCGCGGCTTCACGCTGGTGGAGTGCGCCATCGTCTGCGCCGTCACCGCGGTGCTGGTGGCCGTGGCGATGCCGTCCTACCGCGGCGAGGCGCTGCGCGCCGCGCGCCTGGACGCCGTGCAGGCGCTCACGAAGATCCAGCTGACGCAGGAACAGCACCGCTCGCAGCACGGCCTGTACGCCGGCGAGCTGGCGCAGCTGCGCGGCGTGGCGCCGGTCAGCCAGCAGGGCCGCTACGCGATCACGGTCGCGCTCGACGGCCCCGACGGCTACCGCGCCACCGCCACCGCACGCGGCGCGCAGTCCCGCGACACGCCCTGCCGGGTGCTGACGCTGGACGTGGCCCAGGGCTTCGCGAAAGCCGGGCCCGATCTCGCCTGCTGGAACCGCTGAAATGAAGCCCCCAAGCTCACTTTCGCTCCACGCAACGCCAGAGGCGTTGCTAGCTCGCCCGTCCAAGTCCGCGCAGGCGGACTTGGAGCCGCGGGCTTCGCCCCCCCAAGGGGGCCGTCCGCCAGCGGCCCGGCAAAGCCGGTTCCGCGGCGGAGACTTGGTACGGTCCTTGGGCTTCATGCGTCGCGGCGGGTGCGAAGCTCCGCGGACAGCCCGGATGCGACGCACCCGCGGACTCACCCTGCTGGAGCTGGCCGTTGTGATGGCCGTGCTGGTTATCCTCGCCGCGCTGGCGGTGCCCAGCCTGGGCGCGCGGCTGGAGCGCCAGCGCGTGCAGGGCGCGGCCGAGGCGCTGGCGGCCGACCTGGCCGAGGCGCGCTTCGAGGCCGCGCGGCGCAGCGTGCCGCTGTTCGTCGAGGCATCCACGGGCGCGGAATGGTGCTGGGCCATCGCCACCCGCGCCGGCTGCCCCTGCGGCGATCCGCAAGCCTCGGCCTGCCAGCTGCACGGCGCGCTGGCGAAGGAACACAAGGGCGTGCGCCTGGTCGAGGGCCTGGCGGTGCGCATGGACCCGGCCGGCACCGTGCCGGTGGCGCAGGCCGCGGCGATGGAGACTTCGCGCGGCGACCGTCTTCGCATCGAGGTCGCGCCCACCGGCCGCTCGCGTGTCTGTGTCGAGCGCGGCCACTGGCCCCGCCTGCCCGCCTGCGGCTGAGGCCGCGGCAGGTGCAGGTTCAGACCTGCATGTTCATGATGTCGGGGATCAGCAAGCAGCGACCCTCCTGAACCTGCAGGCTCACACCTGCATGTTCATGATGTCGGAGATCAGCAAGCAGCGACGCTCCCGAACCTGCAGGCTCACACCTGCATGTTCATGATGTCGCTGTAGGCCTGCGCGAGCCGGTTCCGCACCGCCAGCGTGGCCTGGAAGCCGATGTTGGCCTTGTTCATCGCCATCACCGTCTGCTCCAGGCTGACGTTCGGGTTGTCCAGCGAGAACTCGCGCTGCAGGCGTTCGGCCTCGAACTGGTTCTGGCTGACGGACTTCAGCGCGCTGTCCATCGCGGTGCGGAAGCTGCCGCCGGCCGCACCCGTGGCCTCGGCCCGTGGCGTGCCGTCCGGGCGCAGGCCGGCCCGCGCCACCGCGGCGGCGAAATCGAAGGGCTTGAGGCGGACGTCGTTCATCGGGGCTTGCTGAAGGCGCGGCAAGGGCCTTTTTCCACGGCGCCACTGTAGGCCCCGGTGCGGGCCGCCAAGGCGCCGATCAGGCGCCCCTTTGACCGCTTTCTCGGCCTCATGTGCGGGCGAGGCCCCGCCAACAATGGCGGAGCCTTCCAGCCATCCGCTTCATGAGCAACGCCGTCGCCACCGCCGCCCCCACCGCCCTCGTGCCCGCCGCGCCCGGGGTGGCCGAGCGCTGGAAGACGCTGCCGGTGAAGTCGCAGCTGGGCGCGATCTTCGGCATTGCCGCGCTGGTCGCCGTGCTGGCCTTCATGGCCATCGGCGCGCGCGACAGCGACTGGCGGCCCCTATTCCCCACGCTGTCGGAGAAGGACGGCGGCCAGGTCATCGACCGCCTCGCGCAGCTCAACGTGCCCTACAAGTTCTCCGAGGGCGGCGGCGTGATCATGGTGCCCTCCGGCCGCGTGCACGAGCTGCGCATGAAGCTCGCCGCCCAGGGCCTGCCGTCCACCGGCAGCGGCGCCACCGCCGGCTACGAGCTGCTGGACAAGAACAGCTTCGGCCAGACGCAGGGCCAGGAGCGCATGAAGATGCAGCGCGCCATCGAGGGCGAGCTGACGACGACAATCCAGGCGCTGGAGTCGGTGAAGTCCGCCCGCGTGCACCTGGCGCTGCCGCAGATGAACGGCTTCTTCCGCGAGCAGCAGAAGCCCAGCGCCTCCGTCGTGCTGACGCTGCACCCCGGCCGCACGCTGGACCGCAGCCAGATCGCCGGCATCGTGCGCGTGGTCTCCGGCAGCGTGCCCGAGCTCGCAGCCAAGGCCGTCAGCGTGGTCGACAGCACCGGCGCGCTGCTGTCCAGCGCCACCGACGACGACAGTGCCCAGGGCCTGGACACGCAGCAGTTGCAGTTCCGCCGCGAGGTCGAGGCCGGGCACCTGAAGCGCGTGCTCGAGCTGCTCGAGCCCGTGGTCGGCCGCGACAACGTGCGCGCCAGCGTCAACGCCGAGATCGACTTCTCGCAGGTGATGCAGACCGCCGAGGCCTACCGCCCGAACCAGGGTGCCGACGCCAAGGCCACCGTGCGCGAGCAGCGCAGCGAGGAATCCAGCCAGCCCGGCAGTGCCACGCCGGCCGGCGTGCCCGGCGCCACCAGCAACCAGCCGCCGACGCCGGCCACCGCGCCGGTCAACGGCCCGGCGCAGCAGATGCAGGGTGCGCCCGGCGCGAACGGCGCGGCCAACCTCGCGCAGCGCAAGGAAGCCGCGACGCGCTTCGAGGTCGACAAGACCGTCACCGTCACGCGCAACGCCGTGGGCAACGTGCGGCGCCTGTCGGCCGCGGTGGTGGTCAACCACCGCACCAGCACCGACGCCAAGGGCAAGACCACGACCACGCCGCTGTCGGACAAGGAGCTGGAGCAGCTCACCGCGCTCGTGCAGCAGGGCATCGGCTTCAACGCCGAGCGCGGCGACCTCGTCAAGGTGGTCAACGCGCCCTTCCGCGTGGAAGCGCAGCCGGCCGCCGACGAGCTGCCGCTGTGGAAGCAGGCCTGGCTGATCGACCTGCTGAAGACCGCCGCCGCGCCGGCCGCGCTGGCCATCGTGGCGCTGCTGATCGTCAGCAAGCTGCTGCGCCCGGCGCTGACGCATGTGCTGACGCCGCCGCCGCCGGTGAAGGGCGCCAAGGTCGACGAGGTGGTCGACGACCCGCCGCCGCCGCCGCCCCCGCCGCCGCCGCCCAAGCCCAAGCCGCCGGCCCTGCCCGCGCCGGGCGAGAGCGAGCAGGCCGCGGCCGCGCGCAACCTGGCGCGCAACAACCCCGCCGCGGTGGCCAACATCGTGCGTGGCTGGGTCAACGGCGACGAGTCGCCAAGGAACTGACGGGACATCATGGCCGGTTCAAGCATGGACGATGACGGTCTGGAGAAGGCCGCCATCCTGCTGATGACGCTGGGCGAGGAGGAGGCCGCGGAGGTCTTCAAGCACCTGGCGCCGAAGGAAGTGCAACGCCTGGGCGAGACCATCGCGCGCATGAAGTCGGTGCCGCGCGAGCGCGTCGAGAACGTGATGGACGCCTTCGCCAAGGTCGCCGAGCGCGAGCAGCTGCTGGTGGCCGACAGCAACGAGTACGTCAAGGCCGTGCTGCGCCGCGCCCTGGGCGAGGACAAGGCCAACCTGCTGATCGACCGCATCATGCAGGGCAACGACGTCACCGGCATCGAGAGCCTGAAGTGGATGGACCCCACCTCGGTGGCCGAGCTGCTGCGCAACGAGCACCCGCAGATCGTCGCGGCCATCCTCGTGCACCTGGACTTCGACCAGGCCGCCGACGTGCTGAAGATCTTCACCGAGCGCCAGCGCAACGAGGTGATGGTGCGCATCGCCACGCTGGACGGCATCCAGCCGATGGCGCTGCGCGACCTCAACGAGGTGATGAGCAAGGTGCTGGCCGGCGGCGACCGCGGCCGCAAGAGCACGCTGGGCGGCGCCAAGGCGGCCGCGGAAATCCTCAACATGCTGGGCAGCGCGGTGGAGACCAGCGTGCTGGACTTCGTGCGGGAGGCCGACGCCGACCTGGCCCAGCAGATCATGGACAACATGTTCACCTTCGACGACCTGGTGAAGATCGACGACAAGGGCATCCAGGCGCTGATGAAGGAAGTGCAGAGCGATTCGCTGGTGGTCGCGCTCAAGGGCGCCTCGCCGGCGCTGCGCGACAAGATCTTCAAGAACATGTCCACCCGCGCCGCCGAGACGCTGCGCGAAGACCTGGAGTCGCGCGGCCCGGTGCGGCTGTCGGAGGTGGAAGGCGAGCAGAAGGAACTGCTCAAGATCGTCCGCCGCCTCGTCGACGAAGGGCAGATCGTGCTGGCCGGCGGAGGCGACGAGCAGTTTGTATGAATCCCCCCCGTAGCGCCTTCGGCGCTCCCCCCCAGGGGGGCGCCGCCAGCGGCCCGGCAAAGCCGGTTCCGCAGCGTCCGCTTGGTCGTGTCGCGCCGTGCCAAGGCTTCGTGCGATGAGCAAGCCATCGTCGTTCAAGAACATCCCGCCGCCGCAGGGCAGCAAGGCCGGTTCGTCCTACCAGCGCTTCATCCCGCGCGAGGAGCTGGGCGACTTCGCGAGCTGGAACCCGGGCAGCTTCGGCCACGGCGCTGCCCCCGCAGCGGCGCAGCCGGGCGCGCCGGCCCCGCAGGCCGCGCCGGCGGAGCCCGCCGCCGCCGAGTGGCAGGCCCGCGTCGCCGCGGCGCGCCAGGCCGGCTACCAGGAGGGCTACCGCGACGGCCTGGTGGCGCTGGAGAACTTCAAGCAGAGCTTCGCGCAGCAGGCCACGGCACAGATCGGCGCGCTGCTCGAAGGCTTCGACGAGCAGATGCAGGACCTCGACATGCAGGTGGCGCAGGCCCTGGCCACCACGGCCGTGCAGCTGGCGCGCCAGGTCGTGCGCAGCGAGCTGGCCACGCGGCCGGAACTCGTCGCGCAGGTCGCGGCCGAGGCCGTGGGCGCGGTGATGCTGAGCGCGCGCCACATCGCCGTGCACGTGAACCCGCAGGACCTGCCGCTGGTGGCCGAGGGCGCCGAGGAGGCGCTCAAGGCCCGCGGCGCGCGCCTGGTGGCGCACCCCGAGATCGAACGCGGCGGCGTGCTGGTGCAGAGCGATGTGGGCGCTGTGGACGCGCGCATCGCCGAGCGCTGGGCGCAGGCCGCCGCGGCGCTGGGCTCCGAGCTGCCGCTGGCCGACGAAGAGGCACCGTGATGACGCAGAGCCTCGAAGAACGCCTGGACGCCCGCGGCGCACGCTGGAACCGCTACCTGGCCGACCTGCAGGGCTACGCCGCGCAGCCGCAGCCGCTGCCCGCGGTGGGCACGCTGCTGCGCGTGACCGGCCTCGTGCTGGAGGCCGCCGGCGTGCGCGAGCCGGTGGGCAGCGTCTGCGAAGTGCAATGCCCGGGCCAGGAGCCGGTGATGGCCGAGGTCGTGGGCTTCAGCGGCGACCGTGCCTTCCTGATGCCGATGGGCGAGCTGCACGGCCTGGCCAGCGGCGCGCGCGTGCTGCCCCGCTCGCTGCCGGTGGTGCCGCCGCGCTTCGGCCAGGACAACCACCCCTGGCGCCGCAGCGAGGACCGCGGCCTGCACCTGCCGATGGGCAGCGGCCTGCTGGGCCGCGTGGTCGACTCCCACGGCCAGCCGCTGGACCGCCTGGGCCCGCTGCAGAACGTGCACACCGAGCCGATGGTGCGCCGGCCCATCAACGCGATGGACCGCGACCCGGTGCGCACGCCGCTGGACACCGGCGTGCGCGCGATCAACGCGCTGCTCACCGTGGGCCGCGGCCAGCGCATCGGCCTGTTCGCCGGCACCGGCGTGGGCAAGAGCGTGCTGCTGGGCATGATGGCGCGCTACACCGCGGCCGACGTGATCGTCGTCGGCCTCATCGGCGAACGCGGCCGCGAGGTCAAGGAATTCATCGAGGACATCCTCGAGGACGAAGGCCGCGAGCGCAGCGTCGTCGTCGCCGCGCCGGCCGACGCGCCGCCGCTGTTGCGCATGCAGGGCGCGGGTTATGCGACCGCCATCGCCGAGCACTTCCGCGACCGCGGGCTGCATGTGCTGCTGCTGATGGACAGCCTGACGCGCTATGCGATGGCGCAGCGCGAGATCGCGCTGGCCATCGGCGAGCCGCCGGCCACCAAGGGCTACCCGCCGAGCTGCTTTGCCAAGCTGCCGCAGCTGGTGGAGCGCAGCGGCAACGGCCTGAACGGCCAGGGCTCGATCACCGCCTTCTACACGGTGCTCAGCGAAGGCGACGACCCGCAGGACCCGATCGCCGACGCCGCGCGCGGCATCCTGGACGGCCACATCGTGCTCAGTCGCGAGCTGGCCGAAGGCGGCCACTACCCGGCAATCGACGTGGAGCGCTCGATTTCCCGCGTGATGACGGCCGTGGCCGGCCGCGAGCACCTGCAGGCGGCGCGCCGGATGCGCCAGCTGCTGGCGCGCGTGAACAAGGCACGTGACCTGATCCAGCTGGGAGCGTATCAACCGGGGCATGACGCCGAGCTCGACCAGGCCGTGCGGCTGCAGCCGCAGATGAACGCCTTGTTGCAACAGGACATGCACGAGCGCGCCGCGCTGGACATGAGCCGCGCGCAGCTGTGCCGGCTGATGGGTGCCTGAGCGCGCCCGCCACACCCACGAACAAGCACAAGAAGGACCCCGCGATGACCCAGTCCCTGCAAGCGCTGCTGGCGCACGCCGAAAGCCTGCGCGACGACACGCAGGCCGAGCTGGCCCGCGCCGAGGCCGGCCTGCGCCAGATGACGCAGCAGGCCGAGCAGCTGGTGCTGTACCGCGACGAGTACCGCCAGCGCCACCCGGCGCAGGGCGGGCGCAGCGCGACCATCGAGCTGCTGCGCGTGCACCAGGGCTTCATGCAGCGGCTGGAGCAGGCGATCCAGCAGCAGCAGGGGCAGCTGCAGGCCGCGCAGGTGCGCACCGAGAGCACGCGCCGCACGCTGCTGGCGCAGGAAACGCGCGTGGCCTCGGTGCGCAAGCTGATCGAGCGCCGCACGCAGGAAGCGCAGCTGCAGGCCGCGCGCCGCGACCAGCGCCGCGCCGACGACGCCGCCCAGCGCCGCCGCTCGCCCGACGAGCACCGCGCCAACGCCGGCTGGCGCCTGGGCGTCACCGAGCCGGCGCCGCTGACGCACTGACCGGCCGGCCCGCCTCATGCTGAACGCCCTGCTCGCTCCGGCGCCTTCCAAGCCGGGCACGGCGCCTGCCCCCGCAGCGCCCGGCCCGACCGAATCGCCCGGCGGCGACAGCCCTTTCGCACGCCTGCTGGACCAGGCGCGGCCCGCAAAGGCCGAGCCCGCCGAGCCGCCGGACAACGATGGGGCCGGCGACCCGGCCGAAGCCCCGGCCGACGACAAGCCCCGGCCCGCCAACGCCGCCGCCAAGCCCCCACGCGGCCTGTCCCGCGCCCCGCACGCCATGGCGCGCGGCGAGCCGGCGACGCCCACGCCCACACCCACGCCAGCCGTGCCCGCCGGCCAGCCGGGCACGGCGCCGGCCGCGGAAGCAAGCCCGACTTCGGAATCCGAGCCCGGACCCGAGGCCCCGGCCCAGCCCGCCGCCGACCCCGCCGCGCTGCTGGCGCTGTTGCCGCCGCGGCCGCAGGCACCGCAGCCCACCACCAGCGCCGCGCGCGCAGCCGGTGCCTCGCGCACCGCCGTGCCCGCGGACGAGATCTCGCAGCCGCAGGCGGTGCGGCCGGGTGGCACGCCAGGCACGGACGCCGGGGCATCGGCACCGATCGAACCGGCCTTCGCTAACGCCCCGCGCGTGACCGATCTCACGGTTGATCGACCCGAGATCCCGGCCATCGCCGCGGCGCCCGTGGCCGCCGCGTCGCCCGCCCCGCAGCGCGTGGCGGCGGCCGAGGCGCCCATCGCCTCGCCACCCGGCAGCACCGGCTTTGCCGAGGAGCTCGGCGCCCGCCTCTCGACCTTCGTGCGCAATGGCGTGGAACATGCACGGCTGGAGCTCAACCCGCAGGACATGGGCCCGGTGACGGTGCGCATCGAGATCGACGGCGCCAACGCGCAGGTCACTCTCGCGGCCGAGCAGGCGCCGACGCGCCATGCGCTGGAACAGGCGCTGCCCACGCTGGCCGGCAGCCTGCGCGAGGCCGGGCTCACGCTGTCCGGCGGCGGCGTCTTCGACCAGCCGCGCCAGCCCCAGGCCGGCGCCGGCAACGGCGGCCCGGCCGGCAGCCGGCGCGCCGGGCGCGGCGACGGCGACGGAGGCGGCCCGGCGCTGGACGCCATCTCCGGCAGCGCCGCGCTGCCGCCGCGGCGCCGCGGCGTGGTCGACCTGGTCGCCTGATCAGGGTTTTTGAAGGCGGCATTCGCCGCCCTTATCCGCGCTTCGCCCACGGGGGCCCGGCTCAACAATTCCTGCAGGCCGTCGAAGGGGCGCGCATTGGCGCGGCACCGGCGGCACTCCAGGAGAGCCCATGTCCACCGCCGCCGTAGAAGACGCCACCGCACCCGCCAAGGGCGGCAGCAAGAAGAAGCTGATCATCATCGGCGCCGTCGCGGCGCTGGTGCTGGCCGGCGGCGGCGGCGCGGCGGTGTTCATGATGAAGAAGAAGGCCGCCGCGGCGGCCGAGGCCGAGGCCGAGGCCGGCGATGGCGCCGAGTCCGCCTCGCCGGCCAAGCACGCCGCCGTCAGGCACGACCCGAAGAACCCGCCGGTCTTCGTGCCGCTGGACGCCTTCACCGTGAACCTGGCTGATCGCGAGGCCGAGCGCTACGCGCAGGTGGGCATCACGCTGGAGATCGAGGACCCGCATGTCGGCGACGCGATCAAGTCCTTCATGCCGGCCATCCGCAACCAGATCCTGATGGCCATTGCCGACCGCAGCGCCAGCGAACTGCTGGGCCGCGACGGCAAGCAGCAGCTGGCCGAGAAGGTGCGCCGCGAGACCTCGCGCGTGCTGGGCGCCGACGTCGAGGACGACGAGCCCGCCGAGGAGGAAGCCAAGCCCGCCAAGGGCGAGAAGGCCGCGAAGAAGAAGAAGAAGAAGGCCGCGCCGCCGCTGCCCATCAAGGCCGTGCACTTCTCCACGTTCATCATCCAGTAGCACGCCCGGGGCTGAAGCGGCATGAATCAGCAGATCCTCTCGCAGGACGAAGTCGACGCACTCCTGCAGGGCATCACCGGCGAAAGCCAGAAGCTGGAGCAGGAGGACGCGCCGTCCACCGGCGTGCGCGACTACGACCTGGCGAGCCAGGAACGCATCGTCCGCGGCCGCATGCCGACGATGGAGGTGATCAACGAACGCTTCGCGCGGAACATCCGCATCGGGCTGTTCAACTTCATCCGCAAGAGCCCTGAAGTGGCCATCGGCGGCATCAAGGTGCAGAAGTTCAGCGCCTTCCTGCGCGAGATCGTCGTGCCGACGAACTTCAACATCATGAACGTCAAGCCGCTGCGCGGCAGCGGGCTGATCGTCTGCGACCCGACGCTGGTGTTCGCGGTGATCGACGCCCTCTTCGGCGGCGTTGGCAAGTACCACACGCGCATCGAGGGCCGCGACTTCAGCCCCACCGAGCTGCGCGTGATCTACCGGCTCGTGGAGACCATCTGCGCCGAGTACAAGAAGGCCTGGGCCGGCATCTACCCGGTGGAGCTGGAGTACCAGCGCAGCGAGATGCAGCCGCAGTTCGCCAGCATCGCCACGCCCAGCGAGATCGTCGTGGCCACCAGCTTCACGCTGGAGATCGGCGACACCACCGGCACGGTGCACTTCTGCATCCCGTACAGCACGCTGGAGCCCATCCGCGACACGCTGTACAGCACGATCCAGGGCGACAGCACCGAGCCCGACCGCCGCTGGGTCAACCTGATGAAGACGCAGATCCAGTCCGCCGAGGTGGAACTGGTGGCCGAGCTCGCGCACGCCGGCGCGACCGTCGAGCAGCTGCTGTCCTTCAAGCCGGGCGATTTCGTCGAGCTGGACCTGGACCCGATGATCAAGGTCAAGGTCTCCGGCGTGCCCGTCTTCGACGCCCACTACGGCGTCAGCAACAACCGATATGCGGTCAAGATCGACCGCATGCTGACCGGTGCAAACCAGACCTGGATTGGTGAAGCATGAGCGAAGCAGCCGAACAGCCGATGTCCGAAGAGGACCGCATGGCCGCCGAATGGGCGGCAGCGCTGGCCGAGTCGAAGGGTGGCAACGAGGTGGCCAGCGAGCTGGCGAGCCCCGCCGAGAGCGTCGCGCCGGCCGCGTTCACGCAGTTCAGCAACAACGTGAACCTCGCGTTGCCGAACGGTGCGGTCAACGACATCAACATGATCCTGGACATCCCCGTCCAGCTCACCGTCGAACTCGGCCGCACGCGCATTCCCATCAAGCACATCCTGCAGCTGGCGCAGGGCTCGGTCGTCGAGCTCGAGACGCTGGCCGGCGAGCCGATGGACGTGCTCGTCAACGGCTACCTCATCGCGCAGGGCGAGGTGGTGGTGGTGAACGACAAGTTCGGCATCCGGCTGACCGACATCGTCACGCCCAGCGAACGCCTCCGCAGGCTCTCGCGCACCTGAGCCGAAGGCGAAGTACATGCCGTTGACGATCTCCTCGCTGATGTGGTTCATCGCCGTGCTGGCGATGATCCCGCTGGCGCTGTGGCTGCTGAAGCGCACGCCGCTGGGCAACGCCGGCGGCCGGGCGGGCACGCCCAGGCCGGTGGCGGTGCTGCCGCTGTCGGCGAACAGCAAGCTGGTGACGGTGGAAGTGGGCCAGGGCGAGGATCGCCTGTGGCTGGTGCTGGGCGTCACGCCGCAGGGCATCCGCACGCTGCACACGATGGCCGCGCAGGCCGATGCTGCCCAGCCCGCCCCGCCGCAGCCGCCCGCCGCGACCTTCGCGCAGCTGCTGTCGCGCCTGCGCGGCAACAACGAACCGGGTGGCCCGCATGCGCCGTAAGCTGATCCTCGGCGCGCTGCTGCTGGCCGCCGGCGGCGCCGCGTTCGCGCAGCAGGCCGCCGGCACCGGCGGCCCCGGCGCCAACCTGCCGCTGATGGTGGCGCAGGGCCCGGGAGGCACGAGCTACTCGGTGCCGGTGCAGACGCTGCTGTTCTTCACCGCCCTCTCCTTCCTGCCGGCCATCCTGCTGCTGATGACGGGCTTCACGCGCATCGTCATCGTGCTGGGCCTGCTGCGCCAGGCGCTGGGCACGCAGGCCGCGCCGCCCAACCAGGTGATCCTGGGCCTGAGCCTGTTCCTGACCTTCTTCGTGATGTCGCCGACGCTGGACAAGGTCTACCAGCAGGCCTGGCTGCCCTACTCCAGCGGCACGATGCAGGTGGACGAGGCGCTGAAGGCCGGCGCCGGCCCGATGCGCGAGTTCATGCTCAAGCAGACGCGCCAGTCCGACGTGCAGCTCTTCGCCAAGCTGGCCAAGCTGCCGGCCGACGTGAAGGGCGCCGACGTGCCGCTCACCGTGCTCGTGCCGGCCTTCGTCACCAGCGAGCTCAAGAGCGCGTTCCAGATCGGCTTCCTGATCTTCATCCCCTTCCTGGTGATCGACATGATCGTCGCCAGCGTGCTGATGAGCCTGGGCATGATGATGCTGTCGCCGGTGCTCGTGGCCCTGCCCTTCAAGCTGATGCTGTTCGTGCTGGCCGACGGGTGGAACCTCCTTCTCGGCTCGCTCGCCGCCTCGTTTGTCACCTAGCACCCGAACGACATGGATTCCTCGCAGGTTCTCACCTACGGCCAGCAGGGCCTGATGCTGCTGCTGATGGTCTCCGCGCCGGTGCTGCTGGTGGTGCTGGCCGTGGGCCTGGTGGTGAGCATCTTCCAGGCCGCCACGCAGATCAACGAGGCCACGCTGAGCTTCGTGCCCAAGGTGCTGGGCGCCGTGGCCGTGCTGGGCGTCGCCGGGCCGTGGATGCTGTCCACGCTCGTGGACTACATCCGCAACACGCTGCAGGCCATTCCCGGCGCCGTCGGCTGATGAGCCCCCGAGCTCGCTCTCGCTCGCGGCCCCCCGAGGGGGCGTGGCCCGGCTTGGGGCGGCCCGGCGCCGGACCGACGTGATCACCTTCACCGAGGCCCAGGTCCTGGCCTGGATCTCGCCGCTGATCTGGCCCTTCCTGCGTGCGCTGGCGCTGTTCCAGTCGCTGCCGGTGCTGGGCGCGCGGCAGGTGCCGATCCCGGTGCGCATCGGCCTGTCGGGCTTCATCGCGCTGGCCGCGCAGGCCAGCCTGCCGGCCGCGCCGGTGGTGGCGCTCGATTCACCGCTGGCGCTGCTGCTGGTGCTGCAGCAGATGGTCATCGGCCTGAGCCTGGGCTTCGCGGTGCGCGTGGTCTTCGTGGCGGTGGAGTTCGCCGGCGAGATCATCGGCCTGCAGATGGGGCTGAACTTCGCCGGCTTCTTCGACCCGCTGTCGGCCACCAGCGCCACCGCCACGAGCCGCTTCTTCGGCACGCTGGTGGCCTGGCTCTTCATCGTGATGGGCGGGCACCTGCTCGTCATCGCCGCGCTGGTGCAGAGCTTCCAGTCCTTCCCGATCGGGCCCGAGCCCTTCGCCTTCGTCGCGCAGATGCAGCCGCAGCGCTGGGGCGCCGAGATCTTCGCCACCGGGCTGTGGATCGCGCTGCCGCTGGTGACGATGCTGCTCTTCGTCAACCTCGCCCTGGGCACGATCTCGCGCGTGGCGCCGCAGATCAACATCTTCGCCGTCGGCTTCCCGATCACGCTCGGCGTGGGCCTGCTGGGCCTGCTGCTGACGCTGCCGGCGCTGCAGCAGCCCTTCACGATGGCGCTGGAGCGGCTGCTGGAACAGTTCCGCTGAAGGCTCAGCGGCCCCAGTCGCGGTAGGCCTCCAGGGCCCAGTCGTCCTGGTCGATCAGCGCGCGCAGCACGGCCACGCGCCGCGGTTCGTCGTCCTGCGAGAAGGCGGTGGCGGCCAGCGCGTGGCGACGCGCCAGGATGCTCTCGACCAGGCGCCGCTCGTCTTCGAGGCTGCCGCCGGATGGCGCGGCGAAAGCCTTCATCGTCGATGCCTGCAGCGGGCCGTGCGCGATGGCGGTGTCGTACAGCATGGCCAGCGCCAGCGGGCTGCGCAGCTTCAGGTCGTCGGCGCGCGAGACCGCCCAGCTCCAGCTGAGCGGATGCAGCCGGCGCAGCTCCTCCACGCGCGTGGCCGGGCGCTTCTGGTCGACGCTGAAGGCCAGGCGCTGCGCGCGCCGCTTGCGGTCGTCGGCCGAGAGCGTCTCCATCGCCTGCCGCCAGGCCGGCTCGCCCATTCGCGCCGCCACGGCCGGGGGCGCCGATGCGAGCTGCGGCACCGCCGCGCCCGGTGCCGGCGGGGTGTCGGCCGCAAGCTTGGGCACGGCGCGGGCAGCCTCGAGGGGCACCGCAGGCGGCGGCAGGGTTGCCAGCCCGGGTGCAGGCACCGGTGCAGGCGCTGCGGCCGCGGGTGCGGACGCCGCAGGAGCGCCGGCCGTACCCGCGGCCTGCGCCTGGGCACGGCGCAGGACGTCGGCGTCGACCAGGACTTGGCCCTTCTCCATCGCCGCGCGGTAGTCCCGACCGAGCTCGACCAGCGGGCCGTTCTCCTTCGTGAAGCTCAAGGCCAGCGCGAGTTCCTGCTCCAGGCCCTCGTTGCGCTTGGCGAGCTCCTCGTTGCCCTGCGCGAGTTCCCGGTTCTCCTGCCCCAGCTTCACCGCCCACCCGCTCAGGCCCGCCGCGACGATCGCCAGCGCCGCCGCAGCAAGCCGCGTGCGCCTGAAGAGGCGTTGCTCGTGGCGCGCCAGCACCTCGCTCGCCTCGGCAGCGGCGCGCTCGCGCTCGGCCGCCGCGCGCTGGATGCCGGCTTCGACGCGCCACTTCTCGGCGTCCAGCGCGTCGCGCAGCGGGAGGTAGTCGTCCCAGGCCACGCGGTTGCGCCGCCTGTGGCGCCACAGCAGCTGCATCGCGTGCTGCAGCAGCTGCAGTGCGGCGCGCTGGCCGGCCAGCCGGTTCACGAGGTCGTCCACCACGTCGGCATGCAGGTGCAGGCCCACCGCCTCGCAGGGCAGCACGATGGCCTCGCGCAGCTTCGCAGGCGACATCGGCAGCACGTGCAGGCGGCCGCAACGCGGCTCGCCCTGCTCGTCCGTGCCCTGCCAGGCCGCCAGCGCGGGCAGCGCCAGCAGCCGTTCGACGAAGGCCTCGCCTGGCACGAGCAGCACGCGGTGGCCCGCGGCGGCGGCCTGCGCGAGCGCGTCGACCACCGCCTGCAGCGCGGGCTGGCTCGCGGCGCCCAGCAGGCCGTCGGCCTGGTCCACGGTGATCACCGCCGGCAGCGCGGCCGCGTCGCCCAGCGCCCGCGCGAGCGCCGCGGTGTCGGCTGCATCCGCCGACATCGCACGCTCGAGCGCCGCGGCGTCGGCGCCGGCCGCGGCCGCCGCCGCCTGGGCCAGGTCGGCCGGCAGCGTGGGCCCCATCCGCACCGGCGCGAGCACGCGCCAGCGCGGCCGGCCATCGGCCGCCTGCTGCGCACGCAGCCGCGGCAGCGCGCCGGCCAGCACGAGCGAGGTCTTGCCGCTGCCCGGAGGGCCGGTCACCACCACCAGCGGCCACTTCTCCACCAGCGCGACGATCGCGTCGGTCTCGCCGCGCCGTCCTTCGAACAGGCCACCGGCGCTGTAGGGCTGCGCGCCGATGAAGGGGCACAGCGAGTCCGGCAGGTCCGGATTCAGGCTGTCGTCGAAGGCGTCCAGGCGCGGCAATGTCCGCTTGCCGCCCTGGGCCCACAGCTTGGTCGACCAGTAGTCGACCAGCGCCTGGCAGCCGCTGCGCTCGTCCGGCGCCTCGACGCGCGCGCCGGTGGCCACGGCGCGTTCGACGAAGCTGCGCAGCGCCGCCTCCATCGCGCGCAGCACGGCGGCTTCGTCGGCGAGCGCACCGCCGGCCGCGGCCAGTGCCTGCTCCACGCGCGCCATCAGCGCGTCATGCGCGTCGCGCAACTCGCGCGCGCCGCTGAAGGGTTCGAGCTTCGGAGTGTCCATGAGGTCCCGATCTCAGGCGGTGATCGCGGCCAGCACGGTCGCCAGTTCGCCGCGCAGCTGGCCCATCTGCAGGCAGCAGTCCTTCAGCGCCGAGTCGGCGGCGCGGAACTCGCGGGCCACGTCGTCGAAGGCGGCGCGCAGGTCGCGGGGCAGCGTGGCGTCGTCGGCCGCGGGCGCGCTCATCCGCGGGTCCAGCGCCTGCAGCAGCGCGCGCGCCCGGGCCAGGTGCCCGCAGCCGCCTGCCGCGAGCGATTCGCGCACCAGGCGCAGCCCGGCCTTGTCGCCGCGGTCCAGGCGCAGCAGCCAGTAGTGCAGCGGCGGCCAGTCGGCCGCCAGCGCCGCGCCGGCGGTGGCCGTTCCACCCGGGCCGGTGCACAGCATGCGCAGCTCGGAGTCGGCACGCTGCAGCAGGCCATGCTCCTGCACGCGCAGCTGCAGGTCCTGGCCGGCCCCGCGCAGGCGCTCGATGCTCGCGGCGATGCGCAGGCGGTCGGCGTCATGCTCGCCTTCCTGGTCGCCCTGCGGCAGCGCGTTCAGCATGCGCTCCAGCTCCTGCGCCAGAAGGTCCAGGTTCACCTCGCGCGCGGCATCGGCAATCGCCTGGTCGACCGGATGCAGGCCGATCGCCAACAGGTCCCGCAGCGCGAGGATCGCGGCCTGGCGGGCCGGGCCACGTCCGCGCTGCGCGATGGCCTCGCGCAGCGCGGAGGCGGCCCGCGGCAGGCGGTCGGCCAGCAGGGAGTCCACCAGCTCGTCCAGGTCGCTGGCGACGCGGCAGCGTTCGATCTCCCGGGCCGCCTCGTCGAGAACGCCCATCAACTGCGAAGGAATCGCGCGGCTGTGCGAAGCGCGCAGCAGGTTCAGGCAGTCCGACTCGACCCGGTGCAGCTGGTCGTGGATGAGCTTGCGCGCCACCAGGTGGTCGATCTGCTCGCAGCTGTGCTGCAAGCGGGCACGCGCCGCGCCCATCGCCTCCACGGCCTTGGGCTGCAGGCGCGCCAGGCGCATCAGTGCCAGCAGGCCGATGTCGCTGCTGCCGGGCATGGCGATCCCGGCCGTCTCGCCGATGCTGCGGATCAGGCGGTCGACATCGTGGATGCTGCGGTGCGGATCGACGCGCGCGAAGCTGAGCTTGCAGAAGGCCTTGAGGTCCGGCGGCACGCTGTCGGGACCGGGCGGACCATCAGGCCCCAGCAACACCGGCAGCACGAGCGGGCAGTGCTCGAGCCCGGTGCGGACTTCCTCGCGCACCCAGTCGTCGTCCTCGTCGAGCCGTCGGTGCCCCGCCCGCAATGGGTTCCATTCGTTGCCCACCAGCACCACCATGACCTTGGCGTCGCGCAAGGCCTGGCGCAGCACCTCGGGGTACTTCTCGCCGTCGCCGATGTCGCGCGTGTCCAGGAAGACCTGGCCATGCCCGAACACCTGCTCGAAGGCGCACTGCAGGTGCACCGGCCAGCCGCGCGCATCGTCGCGCCGGTAGCTGATGAAGATCGTCGGGGCCGGCATGGCATCGGCGGGCCGGAAGCCCGCGGTGCCACCAATCTAGACCGCTAGGCCGGTGCCGGATTGCGTCCGCGCAATCGCACGCGGTACTCGGGCCGGTGGCGCCCCTCAGGCCGCTCTGGGCCGCGCGGCGCGTTCGGCGCGCGCGAGCAGGGCCTGGCGGGCCTCTTCCAGGTCCGCGGCCGGGCGGCGGGCCCAGCGCGTCAGGCTGCGGCGCAATGCGATCAGGTCCGCGGCCAGCTCGGCCTCCCGCGGAGTACCGGCCGGCTCGCCGCCGAAGAAGGAGCGCGCCAGCCAGGCGCCGGTGGCGCCCAGGCGCGGGTACTGCGCGTGCACCAGGTCGGCCGGCACCGGCAGCCGGGCATCGCCGGCCCTGGCGACACCACCCACGGCCAGCGGCAGCCCGGCCTCGCGCACGCAGGCCGCAGCCCGCGCCAGCTGCGGCGAGGCCAGCACCTGGAAGTGGCTGGCCATGCCCAGCTGCAGGCGCAGGTCGTTGAGGCCGAACATCAGCTCCTGCACGCCCTCCAGGCGCACCAGCTCGTGCACCGCGGCCAGTGCCGGCGCGGTTTCCACCAGCAGCACCGTGCGCGCGCGGCCCGCCACGCCGTCGATGAAGCGTGCCGCTTCCGCGGGCGCGGTGAAGAAGGGCAGCATCAGCACGCGCGCGCCCAGGCCCAGTGCGGTCTCGACTTCGCCGGCGGTACCGTCGTGCAGCGGGTTCAGGCGCACGAACAGCTCGGCGCGCCGCACGAGCGGTGCCAGGCGGGCGAGATCAGGCCAGTCGTGGCGCGAGATGCGATGCCCCGGCTCCGGCTGGCGCGCAGCCTTGTGCAGGCGCTCGATGTCGATGCCGATGCGCTGCACGCCGCAGGCATCGGCCGCCGCGGCCAGGGCCGCGTCGTCGGTGAGCAGCGTCAGGCAGAAGTCCTCGCCGAAGTCGGACATGGCCATGGCCGCAGGCCCGCGCGCTTCACAGGATGGGCGGCACGCCCGTCGCGCCGGCCGGCAGGCGCCAGTTGTCGGGATCGGCGTGCGCGTAGAGCGTGTCGGTGACGTTCAGGTAGCCGGCGGGCTCGCCGCTCTCGTTGCGCAGCGCATGCCACACGCCCGGCGGCACCACCACCAGCACCGGGCGCAGGGCGCCCATGCGCACGAGCTCGGTCTGCCCCTTCGTCGGCGAGCCGTCGCGCGTGTCCCACAGCACGAGCTTCACGTTGCCGCCCACGGCCAGCAGGCGATCGGTCTGGCGCAGGTGGCGGTGCCAGTCGGTCACGGCCTGCGGTGCGAGGCAGACATAGTTGACCTGGTGCACGCCTTCGCCGGCGAGGCCCCAGTCGCTGCGGAACACCTCCGACATCCAGCCGCTGCGCGTGAGGATGTTGCCCAGCTCGCGGATCACGACGCCGTCGATGCGCGGCGGCAGCGCACGGCCGCCGTCGGGCCGCGTCGAGATGCCGTCCTTGATGCCGTCCATGCTCACGCTCCCGCCTCCTTGCCTGCACCGGCGTCCTCGAGGCCCAGCACCCGCTCGGCGGGCACGCGCACCTCGTGGCGGCCATCCCCCAGGTCGGCGGGCAGGCCCGCCTCGTCCACCAGCAGCCGCTGCAGCCGCTCGCGCACCTCGGGCCGGCGCAGCGCGGCGCGCCAGAAGCGCAGTTCGCCGGCACGCTGCTCCAGGCTGAAGCCCGCGCGGCGCGAGCCCGGCAGGTGCAGCGCCGTGACGCGGCGCGACGAGGCCGTCTTCAGGCCTTCGAGCCGCAGGAACTTGCGCCACATGTTGAGGTCGTTCCAGACGCCGGGCTCCGCCGCCGACCAGCCCAGCGGCAGCCGCCGGTAGCTTTCCAGCGTATGGCCGGCCACCGTGGGGCCGAAGAAGTTGAAGGCCTGCTCGCACATCCGGCGCCGCAGCGCCGGGTGCGAGAGTTCGGCCACGAAGGCGGCGAGCGTGAAGTCGACGTGAACGAAGGTCTGCACCGTGTGCGCGAAGTCGGCTCGCGCCAGCAGCGCGGCCATCGTCTGCAGGTGCCAGGGCAGCCACAGGTCGTCGTCGTCGAGGTAGCAGATGAAGCGGCCGGCGGCCTGCTGCAGCGCCGTGTGGCGATGGGCGGCGCAGCGGCCGGGCTCCTTGGGCAGGTCCAGGAAGCGCAGGCGGCTGTCTTCGGCGGCCAGCTGCTGCACCACCTCGCGCGTGGCGGGCGTGGCGCCGTCGCCGACGACCATCAGCTCGAAGTCCTGCAGCGTCTGCTGCTGCAGGCTAGCCACCGCGCTGCGGATGAGTTCACCGTGGTCGTGCGTGGCGATGAGGACGGTGAACAGCGGCACGGCGGGCACCCCGGCTCGTCGTGCGGCGCTCAGACCACGACCTGCCGGCGGGCGCGTCCGATCATCGTCGCCGCGAACGCGAACACGGCCACGCCCAGCACGCTCAGCGCCGCCTCGGTATGCAGCATCGCCGCGGCGCCGTGGTGGTCGGCCACCCAGCCCAGCAGCAGGCCGAGCCACCAGATGGGGAAGTTCGACAGCGAGGCCATCATCGAGAACTTGGTGGCACCGGCGCTGCGGCCGATGGCCTCCAGCGTCGTGGCCGAGTAGGCCGCGTAGGCCATGCCGACGGCGAAGTTGTAGACCGTGGCGGCGACGACGTAGGTCGCCACCGTGGCCGGCGCCAGGGCCATCGCCGAGGCGATGACGGCCAGCGCGATGCCGATCACCGCATAGCTGCTGCGCGGGTGCAGCCGCCGGCACAGCGCGCCGCCGGCGAAGCAGCCCACGGCCGTGACGATGCCCGACAGCGCGCCCTGCAGCAGCCCCACCTCGCGCGCACCCGCGCCCCAGTGCGCGGCCACCGCGGCCTGCGTGAGCACGCCGGCACCGGCGCCGGTGCCGATGGGCAGCACCAGCAGCAGCGCCGCCAGCATGCCGCCGGTGGAGCGCAGCGTCTGCAGCAGGTCGCGCGTGACGCCGCGCACGGCCGCCAGCACGCCCACCTCGCCGACGCGGTGCGGCGCCGCGGGCGTCTCGCGCAGGAACGCCAGCGCACCGCAGCAGATCAGCATCAGCCCACCCATGATGGCGCCGGCCATCCAGGTCTGCGGCAGCGATTCCAGCAGCCACAGACCCAGGCCGCCGCCCAGGCCCGAGCCGCCCAGGTTGCCGGCCTGGAACCAGGCGCTGACACGGCCGACCTGGTCGGGCGGCGTGTCGGCCGTCAGGCAGGCTTCCACCGACATCGCCACCATCGTGTTCACCAGGCTCGTGAGGGCGATCACCGCCAGCAGCAGCACCAGCGTGCCCGGCCCGAGCGGGATCAGCGACATCGCCAGCGTGCCCGCCGCCGTGAGCACGGTGGCGAGGACGTGCCAGCGCCGCGGCGTGAGCGTGATGTCCACCAGCGGCGCCCACATCCACTTGAGCCACTGCGACAGCAGCTGCGCGCCGTTGAGCAGCGCGCCCTCGGTGATGCTGAGGCCGTGCTTGGTGGCCAGGAAGGTGAGGCCGACGCCGACGAAGCCGCCCAATGCGCCGAAGGGCAGGATCAGCACGAACCAGACGACGGGGTGGACGGAGGCGGCTCGGTGCGGATCGGCGGCTTGCATCGGCGCGAGGCTAACGCAAGACGAGGGGGCGCCAATCTGCGGTAGCCTGTCGCGATGCCCTTCATCCCCGAGGACGCGCCGCTGGAAACGCCGCGGCTGCGCCTGCGCCGCGCGACACCGGCCGACCTGCTGGCGCTGATGGCGGTCAACGGCGACGAGAGGGTCACCTGCCACCTGCCCTGCGCGAGCTGGAAGACGCTGGACGACGCCCAGGCCTGGTTCGAGCGCATGCGGCTGCTGCAGGCCGGCGGCGGCGCGCTGCAGTTCGTGCTGCTGCGCCGGGAAGACGAGCTGCCCGTGGGCACCGCGCTGCTCTTCCGCGCCGACGAGGGCAGCCGGCGCGCCGAGATCGGCTACGTGCTGGCGCGCGAGCACTGGGGCCGCGGCCTGATGCACGAGGCGCTGCAGGCGCTGCTGCAATGGGCCTTCGGGACGGTACGGCTGCACCGCGTGGAAGCCGAGGTGAACCCGGCCAACGAGGCCTCGTGGCGGCTGCTGGAACGCCTGGGCTTCCAGCGCGAGGGCCTGCTGCGCCAGCGCTGGTGGGGCGCCGACGGACCCCACGACGTGGCCGCCTACGGGCTGCTGGCACCTGACTTCGAAAAGACACGGACACCGCCACGATGAAAGTGCAGTTCCTCGGCGCCGCCGACGGCGTCACCGGCTCGCGCCACCTGGTGGAGGCGGCCGGCCGCCGCGTCCTGCTGGACTGCGGCATGTTCCAGGGCTGGAAGCTGCACCGCGAGCGCAACTGGGCCTTCCCGCCCGAGCTGGCCGGGCTCGACGCCGTGGTGCTAAGCCACGCCCACCTGGACCACAGCGGCTGGCTGCCAGCGCTGGTGAAACACGGCTTCCGCGGCCCCATCCACGCCAGCCCGGCGACCTGCGAGCTGGCGCAGGTGCTGCTGCTGGACAGCGCCCACCTGCAGGAAGAGGACGCGCGGCGCGCCAACCGCCGCGGCTCCAGCCGGCATGCGAAGGCGCTGCCGCTGTACACGCGCGCCGATGCGCTGCGCGCGATCGAGCAGTTCGTCGCGCTGCCGCCGGGCAAGGCGCTGCGCCTGGGCCGCGGCGGCACGCTGAAGCTCGCGCCGGTGGGGCACCTGCTGGGCGCCTGTTCGGCGGCGCTGGACGACGGACATGTGAAGCTGCTGTTCTCCGGCGACCTCGGCCGCAGCCAGGACCTGCTGATGCCGCCGCCCGCGCCGCCGCCGGCGGCCGACGTGCTGCTGGTCGAGTCGACCTACGGCAACCGCCTGCATCCGCCCGAGGACGGCGCGGCAAGGTTGGCGGCCATCGTGCAGCGCACGGTGCAGCGCGGCGGCTCGGTGCTGATGCCGGCCTTCGCGGTGGGCCGCGCGCAGGCGCTGCTGCTGGTGCTGCAGCGGCTGAAGGCGGCCGGCGCCATCCCGCGCAACCTGCCGGTCTTCCTCGACAGCCCGATGGCGATCGAGGCCACCGCGCTGTACACGCGTTTCGGGCGCCTGCTGCGCGTTCCGCCGCGCGAGGTGGCCACGCTGATGGACGGCGTGCGCGTGGTCACCACGCCGCAGCAGTCGCAGCGGCTGAGCGCCTCGCGCTACCCGGCGGTCATCATCTCCGCCAGCGGCATGGCCACCGGCGGGCGGGTGCTGAACCACCTGAAGGCGCTCGCGCCCGATCCGCGCCACACGATCGTCTTCGCCGGCTTCCAGGTCGGCGGCAGCCGCGGCGCGCGGCTGGTGGCGGGCGAGCGCGAGGTGAAGATCTTCGGCGAGATGGTGCCGGTGCAGGCGGAGGTCGAGCAGCTCGAAGGCTTCTCCGGCCACGCCGACCAGGCCGAGCTGCTGGACTGGATGCGCCGCATGCCGGCCGCGCCGAAGCAGGCCTTCGTCGTGCACGGCGAGCCCGATGCCGCCGACACGCTGCGCGCGCTGATGCGCAACCAGCTCGGCTGGAACGCGCGCGTGCCGCAGTACCGCGAGACGGTCGAGTTCTGACGCCTACCCGCGCAGCGGCCCTTCGCTGCGCAGCCAGGCCACCAGTCGCGCGATGCGGCGCACGCCCTCGGTGACGTGGCGGCAGCTGAGCGTGGCGCCGCTGATGTTGCTGATGTCGCTGCCCAGCTCGATCGGATCGGCCGCGCGCTTGCCGGCGAACTGGCGCCGCCAGGCCGGCAGGCGGATCTCGCCGCCGTGGCTCTCGCGGTAGGAGAGCACCTCCACCGGCTTCAGCGTGCCGTCGGCCGCGATGCCCACCGCGTAGGTGATCAGCTCGAACTTTCCGATCACCTCGTCGACGACCACGAAGCCCAGCCGCTCGGGGCCGCGCCAGGCGCTGCGGACGAGCCAGCGGGCGCTTCGGGCGTGCACGCCGGCGTCCTGCAGCCGGCGCAGCTGCGCCGCATCGAGAGTGACCTCCTGCGTCTCGAATCGATCGGCCTCGGGAAACATCGCCTTGGCCGCCTGCTCGGCCGTGAGGTAGTCGGCCGCGAAGGCGCCGGCCGGCGCGGCCGCAGCGAGCAACACCAGGGCCGGAGCCGCCCGCATCAGAAGGCCCAGCCCACGCCGAGGTTCAGGCGGTCCAGCTCGCGGTTGCTGCGGAAGCGCTGCCAGTCCGCCTTGAAGACGACGCCGGCGCCCAGCGCGAGGTTGGCGCCCGCGGTCCATACGCGCTCGGCCGCGGCCGCGTCGGGCGTGAGGCCGGCGCCGATGTCGGCATAGTGCGCCGCGGTGTTGAAGCGCTCCCAGCGCACGAAGGGCGACAGCGCCGTGTCGCCGCGGCTGAAGGCCTTGTAGGCGGCCTGCAGGTAGCCGCCCTCGAAGCGCGCCGGGATCAGCGTCGGGTTGCCCACCCGCGGTGTGTTCAGCTCGGCCGTGCGGCTGATCGTGCCGCGCGCGAACAGCGCCGAGAGGTCCCAGGCGCCGGGCGTCCAGCGCGCATGCAGGTCCCACACCGTGATGCGCGAGTTCACGGCCTGCTGGCCGTGCGAGGCGCCGCCGCTGAAGAGGCCGCCGCCCAGCTGCAAGCCCGGGATGCCGCGCCAGTTCGCGGCGCCGAAGAGCGCGAGGTTCTTCGAGCGCGCGAGCTGCATCTCCTGGTGGATGGCGCCCAGCGGCGACTCGCGGCCTTCGCCGGACGTGGCGTCCCACTTGTTGATGTCGAAGCCGGTGGAGGCGCCGAACTGCACGGTGAGGCCGTTGCCGAAGCTGCCCACCGCCATCACGCCGCCTTCGCGCCAGGTGCTGGGGATGATCGCCGTCTCCACGAAGTTGCGCTCGACGCCGTAGTACGCGGTGGGCTCGTGGTTCTCGTTGAGCAGGCCCATCGGCACGAGGAAGAGGCCGGCGCGCAACGCCCAGTCGTCGCCGAGCTGGCGCTCGACGTAGGCCTGCTCGACGGCGACCTCGCCCTCGTCGCCCGCGGAGGCCACGGCATGCTCGACCTCGATCTCGGTCACGAGCTTGGTCTTGGCGTCGAAGCGGTGCTGGAAACCGAGCACGACGCGGCGCAGGTCGGCCTGCGCATTGCGGCTGTCGCGCGGGCGGTTGAAGTTGATCTCGCCGTAGCTGGTCAGCACAGTGGCGTTCTCGGGGCGCGGCTCGGCGGCCGCAAGCGGCGGCGCTGCCGGTGCGGCAGCCGCAGGGGCCGGCGCCGGCGCGGGCGGTGCGCTGCGCAGCTTCTCCAGCTCGGCCTTGAGCTTGTCCAGCTCGGCGGCGAGCTGCTCGACGCGGCGCTGCAGCTGCGCCTGGGCGTCGACGGCCGGCGCGGCCTGCGCGAAGGCGGGCGCGGGTGCAGCAGCGGTCAGTGCTGTTGCGGCGGCAGCCCACAGCGTGCTGGCAAGGGTTCGGTTCACGGTATCGGTTCTTTCGATGGAGGAAGCGGGAAGCTCAGCGCGCCGGCGCGGGCGCGTCGCTCAGCGTGTTCAGGAAGGCGATCACGTCGTCGATCTCCGCGTCGCTGAGCGCGGGCGCGTCGCCGGGCCGGCGGTCGTAGGGCGCCTCGCTGCGGTTGACGTTGGCCTTGTAGGCGGCGGGCAGGTCGTCGAAGACGTTCACGCTGCCGTCGGCGTTGCGGCCGTAGAACTTCTCGGGGTGGATGTCGCGCTGCACGTAGAAGCTCAGCACCTCGCGCAGCGTCTTGAAGCGGCCGTTGTGGAAGTAGGCCTGGCGCAGCGCCACGTTGCGCAGCGAGGGCACCTTGAAGGCGCCGCAGAGCTCGGTGCGCGAGGTGAACTCGGGTCGGCCGCAGACGCCCAGGTCGAAGTGCGCCGGGTCGGCGTTGGACGCCAGCTCGGTGTTTCGCGGCACGCCCAGGTTGTCGTAGCTGAAGTCGGTGAACAGCGGCGGGCTGCCGCCGGCACCCGGCGCCGAGGGGTGGCAGGCGGCGCAGTTGCCCTTGGACGGGCTGTTGAAGAGCGCCAGGCCGCGCAGTTCGGCGTCGCTGAACTTCACGTCGCCACGCAGGAAGGCGTCGTAGCGGCTGCTGTAGGGGTGGAAGTCGGCGTCCTCGCGCTGGTAGGCCTGCAGCGCCAGGCGGATGCGCTCGAAGGCGTCGTCGGTGCGCGAGAGGATGTCGGCGCCGAAGACGCGGCGGAACTCCGAGGCGTAGGGCGCGGCCGCCACCCGCGCGACCACCGCCGCCTTGTCCGGCAGCGCCATCTCCACCGGGTTCAGGAAGGGGCCGCCGGCCTGCTCGGCAAGCGAGGCGGCGCGGCCGTCCCAGAAGAAGCCGCCGGAGGGTGCGCCGTCGGCGCCGATCGTGAACGGCGTGTTCGTCGAGAGGTAGCGGATGGAGGGCGCGCTGCGTCCGCCCTGCAGCGTGAGGAACTCGCCGCCCAGCTGGGCCGGCAAGGCGTTGGGCGCGGCGTGGCCGAAAGCGGCGTCGTGGCAGCTGGCGCAGGCCTGCAGGCCGGAGGCGGAAAGCGATGTGTCGCGGAAGATGCGCTGGCCGAGCGAGGCCTGCGCCGAGAGTTCGGCCGTGGCGGCGGGGCTGCTGCCGCTGTTGCCGCCGCCGCCGCCGCCGCCGCCGCAAGCGGCCAGCAGCGCCGCGGACAGCATCGCGGCTGCGGCGCCGCGAAGGCACTTCCCTCCCGCGAATCGGTGGTCGTCAGGCTTCATTTCTGGGTTCTCAGCAGGGTTGATCCAGTGTAGAATTAAATGAGAATGATTTGCAATAACAGTCGCAAATGAGCAACAGCGAAGCGGCAGCGCCCGAGGCGGCAGCCGTGGCCGTGCGCGCCGCCAGCGTTCCGGCGCGGCGGGCGCGCATCGCGCTGGGCACGCTGGTGGAGGTGGGCGCGCTGCCCGGCCGCACCGGCTGCGTGCAGGCGGCGCTGGCCGCGGCGCTGGAGGCCATCGACCTGGCCCAGCGCCTGTGGAGCTTCCATGACGCCGACAGCGAACTCTCGCGCCTGAACGCCCGGCCCGGCGAGTGGATCGTGGTCTCGCGACACACGCTGCGGCTGCTGCGCCTGGCCGTGGCGCTGATGCGCCGCAGCGGCGGCCGCTTCGACATCACCGTGGGCGGCTGGCTCGTGCAGATGGGCGTGCTGCCCGACCATGCGGTCGCCGCCGGCGGCCCGCCGGCCCTGATCCGCGGCGAGGCGGCCGACATCGAGTTCTCACCCGGCCGCCGCATCCGTCTGCGCCGCCCGGTGCGGCTGACGCTGGACGGCATCGCCAAGGGCTTCGCGGTGGACATGGCGATCGCCGCGCTGCGCCGCGGGGGCTGCCGCGCCGGCTGGGTGAACGCCGGCGGCGACCTGCGCGTCTTCGGCCCGCTGGACCTGCCGGTGCAGCTGCGCGGCCCCGACGACCGGCCGACGCCGCTGGGCGGCCTGCGCGACGGCGCGATGGCCAGCTCGGTCGTCGTTGCCGGGCCGAACCGCTACGTGGCGCGGTTTCCCGGCTGCATCGTCGGCCCGGCCGCGACGCCCGACCGCACCGAGCCCGGCACCTGGACGGTGCTGGCCCGCAGCGCCTGGCGCGCCGACGCGCTGACCAAGGTCGCCGCGAACACGCCGGCCGCCGAGCGCCGTGCGGCCATCGAGCGCCTGGGCGGACGGCTGCTGCAGATTCCGCTGTGATGCGAGGCTACCCGCGCCGCTTCGCCGCGCTGTTGCTGGGCACGCTGGCCACGGCCTTCGTCACCGGGCTGCTGCTGGCACCCACCACCCTGGCTCTGCGTGCCGAATGGGACATGCCCTGGCGCCTGGGCGGCGGCGGCCGCACGGCCGCGGCGGCGCTGCATGCGGCGGCGGCCTTTGCGCTGATGGCCTTCGCCGGCGCGCTGTGGGCGGTGCACATGCGCCGCGGCTGGCACCTGCCGCGCCAGCGCCGCAGCGGCGTGATGCTGGCCAGCGCCGTGGGCCTGCTGGCGGCCACCGCGCTGCTGCTGTACTACGCCGGCGACGAACGCCTGGCGCTGGGCGCGGCCCTCGTCCATCTCGGCGTGGGCCTGGGCGGCGCGCTGCCGATGGCCTGGCACCTGTGGTGGCGCCGGCGCCGCCGCCGGCACGCGCTTCAGCAGCCCGCCATGACGTTCAGACGAACACGCCCTGCCGCAGCCACTTCGTCGCGACCCATTTCTCCCCAGCCGTGACCGGCGCGCCGCCGTGCAGCGTCTTGGACGCGACATGCGGGCGGTCGTAGCTGAAGAAGACCGCGTTGCCGCGCACCGGCGCGACCTCCACGCCCACGTCCGGGAAGGTGGTCGCGCCGCCGCCCTCGGGCGTGTTCAGGTACATCACCAGCGTGCCCACGCGCTGCCCGCCGCGCTGCAGGATGCGCGCGCTGCCCGGGTGCACCGGGTCGAAGTAGTCGTGGTGCGGCTTGTATTCGGCGCCCGGGCGGTAGCGCAGGATCTGCACACCCTCGCCGTTCTCTACCGGCCAGTCGACCAGCTCGGCGATGCGGGCCTCGATGGTGCGGATCAGCGGCGTCTCGCCACGCTCGAAGAACATGCCGTCGCTGGTGCGCGAGGCGTTGACCTCGCTGCCGCCGGTGGCGTTGTCGACCGTCTCCGAGCGCAGCAGGCGCGGCGCGGCCAACGCCTTCAGCTGCTCGCACTCGGCGTCGCTGAGGAAGCCGCCGAAGACGATGACGCGCGGCAGCTTCATCGTCATCAGCACCTTCACGACATGGCCGCCGGCCAGGGTGATCTCCGGCCGGCCCTCGAGCTTCGGCTCGGGCACCGGCGTGGCCGGCGGCATTGCCGCCTCGGGCTCGGGGCGGCGGTTGCCGCTGACCTCGTCCAGGCGCTGGCGCAGCGTCTGCTCCATCGCCTCGAGCGCGACATCCTCGTCCCAGCCGCTGGACTTCATCGCGGCCAGCACGTCCTCCGGCCGGCAGCCGGCTTCGGCCTGGGCGACGATCCAGCGGCGCAGCTCCTCGGTGACGGCCTGGGTGGTGGTGGTGCTCATGGCTTCATTCTCGCGCAGCCTCGGTGGCGGCATGGGCTTCCGCACGGCGGAAGACGAGCTGCGAGGGCGTGGACGCGGCGCGGTCGAAAGCGTAGCCGCCAGCTTCGAAATCCTGCAGCCGGCGCAGGCTGCGCACACGGTTCTCGACCGCGAAGCGCGCCATCATGCCGCGCGCCTTCTTCGCGAAGAAGCTGACGATGCGCGCCTCGCTGCCCTGCCCTTCCTGGAACACGCAATCGACGACGCGGGCGCGCAGCGCCGCCCGCGGCACGACACGCGCGTACTCGATCGACGCGAGGTTCACGACCACCGGCGAGGCCTCCTCGGCCTGGCGCTCGTTCAGGTATTGCGCCACCGTCTCGCCCCAGAAGGCATAGAGGTCCTTGCCGCGCGGGTTCTTCAGCGCCGTGCCCATCTCCAGGCGGTAGGGCTGCAGCCGGTCCAGCGGGCGCAGCGCGCCATAGAGGCCGGAGAGGATCACGAGGTGCTCCTGCGCCCAGCCCAGATCGGCCGTCTTCAGCGACTTCGCCTGCAGGCCGTCGTAGACGTCGCCGTCGAAGGCCAGCACCGCGGGCTTGCTGTTGTCGCGCGTGGCCTCGGGCTGCCAGACCGCGTAGCGCGCGACGTTGAGCTGCGCGAGCTTGTCCGACAGATCCATCAGCGTGGCCACCTGGGCCGGCGTCTTGCGCCGCAGGATGTCGATCAGCTCGGCCGCCTGCGGGACGAACAGCGGCTCGGTGGCCTTGCGCTGCAGCGGCGCGCTCACGCGCGTCTCGTAGTCCAGCGACTTGGCGGGGGACAGCAGGAACAGCATCGGCGGTTCGGTCAGCGTGAAGATGAAGGCGAAGGCGGCATGGCGCCCAACGCCGCGGCCCAGGTGCGGGCGGGGATGTGGTTGCGCAGCCGGAACAGCGCGCGCTGCAGCAGCGCCGGGTGCAGCTCGTGGCCCACGCCCTCGGCGATGTCGAGCGTGGCGTCGCCGTTCAGTGCACCCATCACTTCGAGCGCCATGCGCGAATGGGCGGCGGGGATCACCGGGTCGGCGCCGCCGTGGAAGAAGTGCAGCGTGCTGAGCTGCGGTGCGGCCACCGGCTGGCCGGCGAAACGCCCGCTGAAGGCGAGCACGCGGCCGGCGATGCCGTCCTCGGCCAGCACCGCCTCCAGCGACAGGATGGCGCCCTGCGAGAAGCCCACCAGCGCGGTGGCCGCGCTGCCGACGCCCAGCCGGCGCTGCGTCTGGTGCAGCCATTGGATGAAGCCCGGCAGCGCGGTGGCAACCCGCCCGGCGCGGTTGGCCTCGGTGATGCCGGCGACGCTGAACCACTGCCGGCCCGGGCCGCCGCCGTCGAAGGCTTGCGGAGCGTCGGGCGCGAGCAGGGCCGCCTGCGGGAATTCGGCGCGCAGCACCTGCGCCAGCGGCGCGAGGTTCGCGCCATTGCTGCCCACGCCGTGCAGCAGCACCATCAATTGCTCGGGCGCGCCGCTGGCCGGCAGCCATTCGATCGGGAGATCCAGTTCCGCTTGCATGGGGCGATTGTGCGGCGCGGCCCATGCCCCGGCATTCAATGGAAATCACGGCTGCGCGTGGCGAGCCCCTGCAGCAGCGGCGAATGGTCGACCAGCTGGCGCGCGATGAGGTGCCGCACCTCGCCCTCGCGCTGCCAGATGCCGTAGACCGTCAGCAGCGTGGCGCCCAGCAGCGCGCGCCGCTGCTGCTCGGCCACCTGCGGCCAGACGATCACGTTGACGGCGCCGGTCTCGTCTTCCAAGGTCACGAAGATCACGCCCTTGGCCGTCTCCGGCCGCTGGCGGTGCGTGACCAGGCCGCTGGCGCGCGCCAGCCGCCCGTTCGGGAACTCGCGCAGCACCTCGGCCGGCAGCACCTTGAAGGCCGCGAGCTGCCGGCGCAGCAGCGCCACGGGATGCTGCGCCAGGCTGAGGCCGGTGGCGCGGTAGTCGGCCAGCACGGTGCCGGCGATGCCGGGCGCGGCCAGTTCGGCTGCTGCCTCGTGCGTGCGCGTGGCGCGCAGCATCGGCGTGGCGCGGGTGTCGATGCCGGCCACGCCCCAGGCGGCCTGGTGGCGGTGGCCGGTGAGCGGCTTCAGCGCATCGGCCTGGGCCAGCAGCGCCAGGTGGCGCGCGTCGAGCGCGGCGCGGCGGGCGAGGTCCTCGGGGCCGTCGAAAGCGGCTTCGGCGCGTGCCGCCTCGATGCGCTCGGCCGCCTCCTGCGTGAAGCCGGAGATGCGCGAGAAGCCCAGGCGCACGGGCTGCAGTAGCGGGCCTCCAGCCGACGCCGCATCGGCCTCGAGTTCGCTCGTCCAGCGGCTGCGCAGCACGTCCACCGGCAGCACCACCACGCCATGCTCGCGAGCATCGCGCACCAGCTGGGCCGGCGCGTAGAAGCCCATCGGCTGGCTGTTCAGCAGCGCGGCGAGGAAGGCGTCGGGGTGGTGGCACTTGAGCCAGGCGCTGGCGTAGACCAAGAGCGCGAAGCTCGCCGCATGGCTTTCGGGGAAGCCGTATTCGCCGAAGCCCTCGATCTGCTTGAAGATGCGCTCGGCGTACTCCGCCTCGTAGCCCTTGGCCACCATGCGGCCGACGAGCCGGTCGTAGAACGGACCGAGGCCGCCCTTGCGCTTCCACGCCGCCATCGCGCGGCGCAGCTGGTCGGCCTCGCCGGGCGTGAAGTCGGCGGCCAGGATCGCCAGCTGCATCACCTGCTCCTGGAAGATCGGCACGCCCAGCGTGCGCTCCAGCGCCTTCTTCACCTCGGCGCTGGGGTAGTCGACCGGCTCCTCGCCGGAACGCCGGCGCAGGTAGGGGTGCACCATGCCGCCCTGGATCGGGCCCGGGCGCACGATCGCGACCTCGATCACGAGGTCGTAGAAGGTCCGGGGCTTCAGGCGCGGCAGCATGCTCATCTGCGCGCGGCTCTCGACCTGGAAGGTGCCCACGCTGTCGCCGCGGCACAGCATCGCGTAGCTCGGGCCGTCGCCTTGCGGGATCTGGTGCAGCGCGACGGGCGAGCCGCGCTTGGCGGAGACGAAGTCCAGCGCGCGGCGGATCGCGCTCAACATGCCCAGGGCGAGGATGTCGACCTTGATCAGGCGCAGCGCGTCGAGATCGTCCTTGTCCCACTGGATCACGCTGCGGCCTTCCATCGCCGCGTTCTCCACCGGCACGAGCTGGGAGAGATCGTCGCGCGCGATGACGAAGCCGCCCGGGTGCTGCGAGAGGTGGCGCGGGAAGCCGATCAGCGTGGCGGTCAGCTCGACCCACAGGCGGGCCAGCGGCGAATCGGGATCGAAGCCGTTCTCGCGCAGGCGCTCGGGCGCAATGCGCCGGCCATCGAACCAGTGCTGCGACTTGCCGACGGCCTCGATGCGCTCGAGGTCGAAGCCCAGGGCACGGCCCATGTCGCGCAGCGCCGAGCGCGGGCGGTAGCTGATGATCACGCCGGTGAGCGCGGCGCGATGGCGGCCGTACTTGCGGTAGATGTACTGGATGACCTCCTCGCGGCGCTGGTGCTCGAAGTCGATGTCGATGTCCGGCGGCTCGTTGCGCTCTGCGCTGATGAAGCGTTCGAACAGCAGCATCGTGTGCTGCTCGGGGTCGACCGCCGTCACCTCCAGGCAGTAGCAGACGGCCGAGTTGGCCGCGCTGCCGCGGCCCTGGCACAGGATGCCCTGCGAACGCGCCCAATGGACGATGTCGGCCACGGTGAGGAAGTAGGCCTCGTACTCGAGCCGGCCGATGAGTTCGAGCTCGTGCTCGATCATCGCGCGCACGGCCGGAGGCACGCCGCCGGGGTAGCGTCGCAGCGCGCCGGCCTCGGTGAGCGCACGCAGCCAGGAGGCCGGCGTCTGGCCCTCGGGCACGATCTCGCGCGGGTACTCGTAGCGCAGTTCAGAAAGCGAGAAGCGGCAGCGCTCGGCGATGGCCACCGACGCGGCCATCCACCCGGGCTTGAGCAGCTGCGCCAGGCGCGCGCGCGAACGCAGGTGCGACTCGCCGTTGGCTTCGAGCGCGAAGCCGGCCTCGGCCACGCTGCACTTGAGCCGCGTGGCGGTGAGCGCGTCCAGCAGCGGCTTGCGCGAACGCAGGTGCATGCGAACGCCGCCGGCGGCCACGAGCGGCAGGCCGCTGGCCTCGGAGACGCGTTCCAGCAGCGCGACCCAGGCGGCATCGTGCGCGCCACGGCGCAACTCGACGGCGATGGCCGCCCGCTCGGTGCCGAACCAGGACGCCAGCCACGAGGCCTGCTCCAGCACGGACTCGAAGCCCTGCACGCCGGCTTCGGGCACCAGCAGCGTGAAGCAGCCCGGCAGGCCCGCGAGCGTGGGCTCGGTGGGCGCGCGGCCTTCGAGATCGGAACGCAGCGCCAGGTAGCTGCCTTTGGGCGCACGCCGGCGCGCGAGGGTGATCCACTTCACCAGGTTCGAATAGCCGCGGCGCGACTCGGCCAGCATCACGAGGCGGGGGCCGGCGAGCGAGGAGCCCGCTGCCGCAGCGCCCGGCTCGCCGAGCCGCATCTCGGCGCCGACGATCAGCTGCATCTTCAGCCGCTCGGCCTCCACATGCGCGCGCACCGCGCCGGCAAGCGAACACTCGTCGGTAATCGCCAGCGCCGAATAACGCAGCGCCTGCGCGCGCTCGATCAGCTCCTCGGGGTGCGAGGCACCGCTCAGGAAACTGAAGTTGCTGCGGCAGTGAAGTTCGGCGTAGGCAGGAAGCGCGGGAGGGGTTCGGCTGCTCGACATGGGAGCGGCTGCAGGTTCGAAGCCATGGCAGACGGGCCGTAGTCGGCTTCGGGTTCACGCACGAAAGGTGGCCGTCCGGACGACCGCGACGGCAGCGCGGAGGATCGCAGTGGTGAGGGCGGTGCATCTCCACCAGCGCAACCACCCGGCGGTGCGTGCAGGTTGTCCAGCGGGCTGCGCACCGCGCCGCCACCCAGCCGCAGCACGTGCGTGTAGATCATCGTGGTGGTGACGTCGGCATGGCCGAGCAGTTCCTGCACGGTGCGGATGTCGTAGCCGGATTGCAGCAGGTGGGTGGCGAAGGAATGGCGCAGCGTGTGTGGCGACGCAGGCTTGTCGATGCCCGCTTCCTTCACGGCGATCTTGAAGGCACGCTGGAAGGTCTGGTCGTAGAGGTGATGGCGGCGCACGACGCCCGTGCGCGGATCTTCCGAGACCCGCTCCTGCGGGAACACCCAGTGCCAGGCCCAGGCCATGCCCGAGCGCGGGTTCTTGCGTTCCAGCGCAAAGGGCATGTAGACCCCGGGCAGCCCCGCTGCGCGGTCCTCGGACCACAGCCGGTGCGACGCCGAGAGCTGTGCGCGCAGCGGCGCTTCGAGTGCGGCGGGAAGCATCACGACACGATCCTTGAATCCCTTGCCCTCGCGCACGACGATCGCCCTGCGGTCGAAGTCGATGTCCTTCACCCGCAGGCTGAGCCCCTCGTTCAGCCGCATGCCGGTGCCGTACAGCAGTTCGGCCAGCAACCCGTGTGCGTTGCCGTCACCGAAGGCATGCAAGACACGCAAGACCTCGTCTCGCGACAATACGGCGGGCAGCCGCCGCTCGCGCTTGGGACGGCCGATGTCATCCATCCACGGCAGCGGGATGTTGAGCACCTTCTGGTACAGGAACAGCAGTGCCGACAGCGCCTGGCTGTGGGTGGCCGGCGAGACCTGCCGCTCGGACGCCAGCCAGGAGAGGAAGGCCTCGACCTCGTCGCGTGCCAGTTCGGCAGGATGGCGCCTGCCGTGGTAACGGATGTACGCGCGGACCCAGTGCACGTAGGCGTCTTCGGTGCGCCGGCTGTAGTGCATGTAGCGGATCTGGGCCCGCAGTGCATCCAGCAGGCTCAGCGAACCGGGCGTTGCATCGGCATCTCGGGGCAGGAAGGGCAGGAGATGCCGTCCAATTTCACGTTGCATGGGCGTTGCCTCGTGATGATCAAGACTGTATATTTATACAGTATCAGACATCGCCCTCGCGCGCCAGTCAAATCGCCGGACATCGCGGCAGGCGAACAAGGCCACCGGGCGACGAACGACGCTTGGATCGACGCAGCCGGTCGCCGACCGAGGCGAGAAGAAGGGAGGACAAGACGATGAGATGCATCCGATCTGCGCATTCGCTCGCCGGGGCGAATCGCCTGCCTGGGAATGGGCCCTTACGGTCGGCGGCGGCCGAGCCGGGTGGTGGTCGTGCAAGGTCGCGAGCCCGAGTCAGGCAACAAGCGCTGGCGCCCACCGCAACCGCTGTCCGGCAGGACCGGGCCGAACGGGCTGTGGATTCACGTGCGGGGAATCCGAGGGCCCGTCGATCGTGAGACCGCCCGACCGCAAGAAGCCCGACGCCATCGCCATGCGCGTCATGAAGACGATCGCCCCCGACGAGCGGGGCTCGAAGAGCCTGACCGCCGAATACGGCGCCAACCTCGTCTGCGTCCGACATAGACTCGATACCAGCGGCGCCAAGCGCCTCACGACAGTCGAATTGATCGTCTCGGAGAAGATCATCAACCGGCGCCCGGGGCCCACGGTCGATATCTCTTTGCTTCCTCGGGAAAAGCACCTGCATGCACGGCTCAAGGCCGCCGGAGCCAGATGGCACAAGTCAGAGGAGGTCTGGAGCATCCGGCGTTCTACCGCTGTCGCGCTCGGCCTGAAGGAACGCATCGTTCCGCGGCGTCCATGATTCGAATGCGCCAACGTATTTGAACGCAGTCATCTATGGATACCGAAAGTCAGCGGTGGCAACAAGTGGGCATTATTGACCGCTGGGTCGTGCGGTCTAAAGCACGTTAGGCCTCGCTAGGTAGCACCGCGCCAGTCGGTCAACACGGCTCGCCGCAGGCGTCTCGCCTGGCAAACTTGTCCGCTCCCTCGGGAACTTCGCGGCACCCGCCCTTCCGTGCACAGCGCCGCCGTGCCAGCGCCCGCCGTCAAGGCGGGCTCGTGCTTCTGCCTTGGCCTTCCGCCAGCGGTACTCCGCGGTCGCTGCTGGCGGCGCAGGAGCGCCGCTCGGGATCTTCAGTCTGCCGGCCTGCACGTGGCGTACCCCGCGCACCGGGCGCCCAGCGAGCAAGAGAGGCGCCGTGGCCCTCCAGCAGGGCGCCCGGTGCGCTGCGCTCGTGCGGCTAGGCCTAACCGGTCGCTCAACCACCGGACCCGCCACGGCAGGCCGCCTTGCCCGTGCCGCCGCCTTGGTTCATCATCGGCCGCACGGGCAAGGCGCCCTACCGCGTCGGTCCGGTTAGCTCCAACGTTAGGCGTCATGCAGCTACGCACAGGCACAACTTCCGACGCTGAGGCTATCGCCTCACTCATCGCGACGTTTCAGCCGCGACTGACGGACAACCCCGATGGGTCAGGTGCCGAGCAGTATCTCGCCTCTGTGACTGTAGAAGCCGAAGAAGGCTACTTGGCATCAGAGCGCTTCCAGTACGTCCTCGCGTCTCAAGATGAGACTTTGCTCGGCTTCGTTGCCATGCGAGACTGGACCCATGTGTTCCATCTCTTCGTCAGGCCGGACCATCAGAACAAGGGCATAGCCCGCGAGCTCTGGCGCGAGGCAAGACGACGCACTGAAGTCGTTCAACCCGACCCCGCCTACACCGTCAATTCAAGTCTACTGGCTGTTCGCGTATACGAGGCTTTCGGCTTTCGAACTGCAGGGCCGGTCGCACGAGTGCATGGCATCAGTTTCCTCCCCATGCGTCGGCCGAGACGAGATGACGCCTAACCCCTCGCTCAACCCCCGACCCACTACGGCAGGCAGCGTAAGGCCGGTCGGTGGTAGGCGTAGCATCACCGCCCGGCCTTACGCCGCCTGCCTCCGCGGTCGGGGTTAGCTCGAACGTTAGGCGTCACCAAAATGCCACGTCTCCTACCTCTGCTCTTGCTGGTCGCAGCGTCAAGCGTCGCGGCCTCCAAAGCTCTGGTGGCGGTGTGGGACACACTGTCAGTGACTCCACATGCAATCAATGCCAGCGGGTCGTTTGAGGCCAATCGCGTAGACCCCGTGGTCCTGGAGGCCAACCTCGACAAGGGACGACTCATGTCCCTCACGATCACAGCCAAGGGCAAGACGCTAAACGCATCTGCAGATCAACTTCGAACGCTACCGGCGATAGACGCGCAGCGAACAATCGTGATCGCAGAGTCGTGCGACGCCTGGATGCTGGCACCCAGCCCTAAGAGAAGCGTTCAATCGACTCCATCGGCCTCCCTGTGCATTGACCTATATGCGCCAGTTCAACAGCCAGACGCGAGTGCAGGTCAGCAGTCGGTCCACGTCTGCTTTCACGAGGGTCGCTTTGTTCAGGCTACGGTCGCGACCCGGCCCTGAATCGTCGCATCTGCTACATCCACCATCAGCCGAGCAGTGGGTGACGCCTAACCCCTCGCTCAACCCCCGACCCACTACGGCAGGCAGCGTAAGGCCGGTCGGTGGCAGGCGTAGCATCACCGCCCGGCCTTACGCTACCTGCCTCCGCGGTCGGGGTTAGCTCGAACGTTAGGCGTCGCAAGGCGCCCTCCTCCGCCCGATCCGCCAAAGGACGCGTGTCGTGGGCGCCAGTACAAAGTGTCCATTGAGCGCCGCGCTGAAGCGCGGCGAGTGGCAGCTCAGGTCGAGGCGACTGCTTGCCTCCGGAAGCATCGCGATGGAATCCAGGGCCGGCGTGAGCGCCGGCCAGTCCCAACAGCCACGAGGACGGCGCTGAAGCGCCGATTTGGCAGTACGCGGACGGAGTTCGCCGCAGCCAGCACTTCCCAAACGCGGTCCATGTTCTGGTTCTGCTCGCTGTCCGCAAGGCTCTCGGCCGCGTCACTCTTCATCACCCGCAGTCGCGCGGCGGTCGGCGTCCGCGCAGCTCGCCACGCAAAGTGGTCTACTCACCGCATCACCTGGCGGTCGTCCACTCGGGCAGCGCCTCGCAAGCTCAAAACAGCGACGCCTAACAGGTCGCTCAACCCCCGACCCACTACGGCAGGCCGCCTTGCCCGCGCGGCGCCTCGGTGTATTCTGCGCCGCACGGGCAAGCCGTCCTGCCTCCGCGGTCGGGGTTAGCTCCAACGTTAGGCGTCGCAAGTGACACTCTCTGTCCGTGCCGGATTCATAGATGCCTCTGGTCAGGACCACGAACTTCCGCTGAGCTCCAACTTGGCTGGCTTCGAATCCGCGCGAACCAGCTTCTATGGCTCCGCCTTCGTTAAGAGGTCAGGGGCGGCGTTCCTGCCACTACTCGAAACTCAGGCCGTCCTCCGAGTCGAGGGGCAGCAGGTCACCAGCCTTCGCGCCGAGATCACCTCGCTACAGGACTCCATTCGCGAACACGAAGACTCACCGTACTGGTCATCGAGGCTGCGCAATGTGCTCAAGGCAATAGAGGCAGCCGAAATGTACGGTGGCAATGGCTGGGTCGAGATTGCTTAGCCGGCTCGCGAAAGCGCGGGATCGGCGTGTTGCGAGAACCCAGGGCAGGACGGAGGAGAACGCCGCACACGATACCGGGCACCATCGCCCGCGTGCAGCGACGCCTAACCCCTCGCTCAACCCCCGACCCACTACGGCGGCCACTGTAAGCCCGGTCCGCGCCAGTCGTACTATCGTCGCGCACCGGGCTTACAGCGGCCGCCTACGCGGTCGGGGTTAGCTCGAACGTTAGGCCTCGCAATTCATCGAGCTGCGGACTCATCCGTTCCGACAGCACGACAACCGCGAAGCTGCCGCTTGTCTGCCCGTACCATAGCGCCAAGGCTTATGTCCCAGGAAGTGGTGTAAGTCCTTGAGTGCGCGGCAGGTCGCGGAGGGTGGAGCCCGTAGGGCGTAACCCGCAGCGAACTGCCGCGCGGCGGCGGCTGTCCCGGTCGGGGTGGCCATCGTGGTCCCGGATATGGTTGAGGTGCGACCCACCAACCTGTCCAAAGGAGATCCCACGATGACCACCGCCACTATGGCATTGACCGAACTCGCCGAGAAGGGAGCCGACATCGACGTGCTGCGCCAGATGGTGCAGTTCATGGCCCAGCGCCTGATGGAACTCGACGTCGAGTCTCGCTGCGGCGCCGGCTACGACGAGAAGAACCCCGAGCGGCTGAACAGCCGCAACGTAAGCGTGGCCTGAAGGCCGCATTGACGCTCAAGGGCTGAGGACCCGAGCATGTGTCCACATGGAAGCCTGTGGACACACACCTGTCTGGGAAGGTCAGCGCGTCGAGCGGACGAACGCGCGTGGTCGTCACACGTACGTGCCGGCGTTCAAGCTCTGGATCGTTGAGCAGGCGCGGCGGCCGGGGATGTCGGTGTCGGGCCTTGCATTGAGCAACCAGGTCAACGCGAACCAGTTGCGCCGCTGGGTCCAGTTGCACGGCAAGGCGGACGACGGTCCGAGGTCGACGGCGACACTGCTACCGGTGACCGTGGTCACACAGCCGGTCTCCAAGCCACCGCCGCCCGGGACGAGCGCGATGGTCGAGATCGAAGTGGCCGACGTCATCGTGCGCGTGCCCGATGGCGCTGCCGCATCGACGCTGCGCATGGTTCTGGCCTGCCTGCGCGGCACGGCGCCGTGATCGGTCTGCCGGCGAACACGAGGGTGTGGATCGTCGCCGGCCACACCGACATGAGGAAGGGCTTCGACGGCCTGGCCGCCGTGGCGCAGAGCGCACTGGCGGCCAACCCGTTCTGCGGCCACGTCTTCGTCTTCCGCGGCCGGCGCGGCGACATCCTCAAGGTGCTGTGGTTCGACGGCCAGGGACTGATGCTGCTGGCCAAGCGCCTGGAGCGCGGCCGCTTCGTGTGGCCGCAGGCCACTGCGGGCGGCGTGGCGCTGACGCCAGCGCAACTGTCGATGCTGCTCGAAGGGATCGACTGGCGCATGCCCAGACGCACCCATGAAGGCACGCACACGCCCGAACTGGCGGCCTGAACACGCACGGCGGTACTGGATGAACTCGCCTCGGGGAACCCCCGAGTGCGCAGTGCCTGCGCCGCTGGGCACAGTGATCCCATGCAGCAAGAAGCCTCTCCCCCCGCACAGCCCGGCGACAGCGTCGACGCGCTGCGCCTGGTGGTGCAGGCGCGCGACGCCGAGATCCACATGCTCAAGCTGCTGGTGCAGAAGTTGAAGCTGCAGGTGGCGCGGCGCAACCGCATGCTCTTCGGCAGCGCCAGCGAACGCTTCGTGGGTGGCGAGCAAGACCCTCAGGGCACTCTGCTGGAAGGCGCAGTACTGGATGGAAATCCCGCCGCAGGTGCGCCGCAGAAGGCCGTCACATCCCCCGTGTCGCCCGCAGCCAACAACACCGCGGCCGACCGCAGCCTTGCCGCCCACTTGCCGCGCGAGGCCCACACCCACCGACCCGAGACCACGGCCGCCCATCACGACGCGGCGGGCCAGTCCTGCGGCTGCGCCGAGTGCGGCGGCCGACTGCGCGAGATCGGCCGGGACATCTCCGAGCAACTGGAATACGTGCCCGGCCACTTCAAGGTCCTGCGCCACATCCGGCCGAGGCTGGCCTGCGTGGGCTGCCAGCGCGTGTTCCAGGCCGCCGCGCCGAGCCGGCCGATCGCTCGAGGCCTGCCGGGGCCGGCATTGATGGCGCACGTGATGGTCGGCAAGTACTGCGACCATCAACCCCTGTGCCGGCAAAGCGGCATCTACGCCCGCGAGCGCGTCGAGCTCGACCGCTCCACGCTGGCCGGCTGGGTGGACAAGGGTGACGAGCTGATCGACCCATTCGTGGCCGCCGTGCGGCGCTACGTGCTGGCCAACGACAAGATCCACGGCGACGACACGCCGGTGAAGGTGCTGGCGCCCGGCACTGGCAAGACACGCACCGGCCGGCTGTGGGTGTACGTGCGTGACGACCGGCCGGCGGGCGACACTGCGCCCCGTGCGGCGTGGTTCGCCTACTCGCCCGACCGCGGCGGTGAGCACCCCCAGGCGCACCTGCACGGCTTCAAGGGCTGGCTGCAGGCCGACGCGTACAGCGGCTGGCCCCGCCTGTACGAAACAGGCGACGTGCAAGAGGTCGCGTGCTGGGCCCATGCCCGCAGGCCCTGGTGGGACCTGTTCCGCAGCACCGGCCGGGATCCGAACAGCTTGGCGGGGCAGGCGCTGCAGCGCATCCGCGCGCTCTACGAGATCGAGGACGACATCCGGGGTCAGGCGCCGGCGTTACGCAAGGCCCAGCGTCAAGCGCGTGCAGGCCCGCTGCTCGAGCAGATGCGCCAGTGGCTGCAAGGGCTGCTCGGCCGCGTGTCGGCCAAGTCGGACATCGCCCAGGCCATCGGCTACAGCCTGGTGCGCTGGAAGGCGCTGACGCGCTACGTGGACGACGGGCGGCTGGAGATCGACAACAACGCAGCAGAACGCGCACTGCGTGGCGTGAGCCTGGGGCGCAAGAACTACTTGTTCATGGGTTCGGACGCTGGCGGCGAACGCGCGGCGGCGTTCTACAGCCTGGTAGAGACGGCCAAGCTCAACGGCCTGGACCCCGAGGACTACCTGCGCCCGGTGTTCGAACGCATCGCCGAGCATCCGATCAACCGCATCGATGAGTTGCTGCCGTGGAACATCGGGCGCCCACTCCATGCTCGTGAGCACGGCAAGATGGCCGCATGAACGATCCCGGCATCGATCCGCGGCTGCTGGAAGTGCTGCAGCACGCCAGCAACCTGCAGTTGTTCCAGCTGAACTCCGTCATCGAGCGCATGCTGGCAGACCCCAGGCGCATCGTTGAGGTTCGTAAGGATCTGCACATGGGGCAGACGGTGCGCTTCATGGACTGGCGCGACGGCCGCATGCGCAGCGGCAAGATCATCGCGATGAAGGACGCCCAGCTGACCGTGCACGAGGACGGCACGCACAGTTCGTGGACCGTGCCCTACACCGCGGTGGAGCCCCCTGCGCCGGGCGCCGCAAAGCCCGCCGCACCCCCACAGCCGCCACCACCGCCGCGCGCCGGCCGCAACGACTTCCGCTGCGGAGAGAAGGTGGCCTTCGACGACAAGCACCTCAACACCATCGTCGGCACCATCGTGCGCATCAACCAGCGCACCGCCACCATCGATCCCGGCGATGGCACGACATGGCGAGTGGGCTTCGCGCTGCTGCGGCACGTGGTCGACATCTGACCCCAGAGCAGCCCCGTCAAGAGGGCCTGTGGGCCACGCTTACGCCGCAACGGCTACCGCGACCGCACCTGGGACACCCGCGCCGGCAGCGTCGAGCTCAAGATCCCCAGGCTGCGCCAAGGCAGCTACTTCCCCGAGTTCCTGGAGCCCCGGCGCACCGCCGAGAAGGCGCTGACGGCCGTGATCCAGGAGGCCTACGTGCACGGCGTGTCCACGCGCTCGGTGGACGACCTGGTCAAGGCGCTGGGCATGAGCGGCGTCTCCAAGAGCCAGGTCAGTCGGCTGTGCGGTGAACTCGACGAGCGCGTTGGCGCGTTCCTCAATCGCCAGATCGAGGGCGACTGGCCGTACCTGTGGATCGACGCCACCTACGTGAAGACGCGCGAGGCCGGGCGCATCGTGAGTGTCGCGGTGATAGTGGCGGTCGGGGTGAACACCGACGGCCAGCGCGAGGTGCTGGGCCTGAAGGTGGGCGCCAGCGAGGCCGAGCCGTTCTGGACCGAGTTCCTGCGCAGCCTGAACCGCCGCGGCCTGCGTGGCGTGAAGCTCGTGATCAGCGACAGCCACGAGGGCATCAAGGCGGCAGCCGCCAAGGTCCTGAAGGCCACCTGGCAGCGCTGCCGCGTGCACTTCATGCGCAACGCCCTGGCGCACGCGGGCAAGACGCAGCGGCGCATGGTCAGCGCGGCCATCGGCACGGTGTTCGTTCAGGACTCGGCCGAGGCCGCGCGCACGCAGTGGCGCTCGGTGGCTGATCAACTGCGCGGCAAGTTCCCCAAGCTCAGCGCGCTCATGGACGACGCTGAGAACGACGTGCTGGCCTTCATGACCTTCCCTCGCGCTCACTGGACGCAGATCTACAGCACCAACCCGCTGGAGCGGTTGAACGCCGAGATCAAGCGGCGAACGAATGTCGTGGGCATCTTCCCCAACGATTCCTCCATCGTCCGGCTCGTTGGCGCCATGATGCTCGAGCAGAACGACGAGTGGTCGCTCAACCGGCGATACATGCAGCTCGAAGGCCTGCAGACCCTCAGCGATACTGTGCCCACTCGGCTGTCGGCAGTAGCCCGCTGAGTACCGCGCATCTCAGCTCTGTCCGGGCTGTGGACTTACACCATGCGCTGGGACACGACCGCGCCAAGTCATCCGTACCAAGGCAGTCGCCGCGTGAACTTCACCCCATCTCTCCTCACAGCAGCAATAGCCGGCGCCTTTGCTGCAATCGCCTTACCGCTGCTGCGTGTTTGGCTTGGCAATGACTCAGGCTTGAGCATGCCGTTCATCTTGGCCATGATCGTCACCATTGCGTTGCCTGTACAGGCTTTCGTCATCGGGGCGCGATCCGAGCAAGACCGTGCCTCTCGCACCCTGGACACAGCCTTGCTCAAGCGCATCGGCGCGTGGCTGCTTGCAGCCGTCGTCGTCACCGGATTGCGCACCCTCTTCACGTGAGCGCACGTCCGCCTTGGAAATCACCGCAGTTCAAGCGGCGAGGCCTAACCCCTCGCTCAACCCCCGACCCACTACGGCCGGCCGCCTTGCCCGCGCAGCGCCGTGGTCTATCCTGCGCTGCACGGGCAAGCCGTCCGCCCTCCGCGGTCGGGGTTAGCTCGAACGTTAGGCCACGCATGGCCAAGTCCTTAGCTACTCGAAGCCCCGTGAGGACCGAACAGCCGGTTTGTCTCGCTTCGGCAAGGCTGCAATACAGGCCGGGCGCGCAAGGCGCACGTCGCAGCCTGTTCTTGGCTCCTCGTAACTCGGCAGCGCGGATCACGCTCAAGGGCCCGCGGGCCTTCGGTTCATCAAGCTCGGGCGCAGCACGTGCTGCCGCCGCAGCCACTCGGAGTCGCGGCACGCCCTGCACACCCGGTGCAGTTGAAGCGGCCTCTCGCAGTCGCGGCGCAGCCAGTAGACCGGACACACTCAACTTGGCCATGCGCCCCATCCGTTCAGCACGGCTGTTCCTGTAGCTGCTGCGCTGTCCCCAGCCGGGTAGGCGGGCTTCTGGGCCGTTCGTCGCCGCGCGCCGGCGTCATCGTTCTTGGCAGCCGTCACCTATACCAGCGCCGGTGCGGCGTGGCCTAACCCCTCGCTCAACCCCCGACCCACTACGGCCGGCCGCCTTGCCCGCGCGGCGCCTCAGGTTATCCTGCGCCGCACGGGCAAGCCGTCCGCCCTCCGCGGTCGGGGTTAGCTCGAACGTTAGGCCTCGGTTGCACGTCCCGTCGTAGCTTCCTCCGGCGCCAGGGCCGCCGAGAACACGCCACCACTGCACGGTGTCTCACCCGCAAATGACAAGGGCCGTGAGCCACGAGGAATAGTGTCTCGCCTCCGCTGCGCCAGGCCCGGATGAATCGGCCCGGACCGAGGCTTGAGAAATCAGGCTATCGAGCGCGCTTCGCGCGGCAAGGTTGCCCGGGGATTGAGCGCCGCGCGCATGGGCGCGGCACGAGCCTCCGTCAGCACAGCCAGCGTTTAGAGCCAAGCTCAAAGGGGGCACAGGCGCTCGTGTCCGTTGGCACTCGCGGGGTCCTCGGGTGCGGGCCAAGGGCTGCAGGCTCGGTGCGCTCCGGGCCAAGCTCGCTGACTGTGGGGCAAGGCGCCTGGGCGCCATGCAGGCACAAGTCGGCTGCAGCAGCGGCCGCAGACGGCCCCTGCTCGGGCGTTCCTCGCGCTTGGACAATTCCAAACACGCACGGTGGCTTGCTTCGGCCATGCTCATCGCTCCAAGCGGCCGAGGCCTAACACTTCGCTCAACCCCCGACCCACTACGGCCGGCCGCCTTGCCCGCGCGGCGCCGTGGTTTATCCTGCGCCGCACGGGCAAGCCGTCCGCCCTCCGCGGTCGGGGTTAGCTCGAACGTTAGGCCTCGCACAAACCCCTCCGCGGCGATCGAGACTTCGGCAATGCAATCCAAGCGCCTCGGCGAGGTCGCAAATACAAGTGTCAGGTCGGCAGCGCTCACGTCCTTCGGCGTTCGCGGGAAAGGTCGACGGCGTGCGGAGGTACATGATTTGGCACGGCAGGCGTACCGAGCCAGGCACGGCGCAGTCGCAAACCTCGGACAAAGACAGCGCCAGAGGGAACTGCCGTGTCCGAAACTGGAGACAGTGCCCTCGGTTCTGTCCGGTAGGCTCGCTGCCATCGCAGGCGCGGCGCCCTGCGCCACGCCGAGCACAGGGTCGGCTGCTGCGGCAGCCGCGTACGGCTCCCGCCCGTGGCGTCGGCGCGCGTCGGCAACGTCAATAGCCAAGTCGTGTCAATCCTTGCGCCGTGAACGCGGAGCCGGTGTCCTGGCAGCAAAGGTGGCAACGGGCCAGACCGTCATCTTTCGGTGCCTTGCGCAACATGCGAGGCCTAACCCCTCGCTCAACCCCCGACCCACTACGGCAGGCACCGTAAGGCCGGTCGGTGGTAGGCGTAGCATCACCGCCCGGCCTTACGGCACCTGCCTCCGCGGTCGGGGTTAGCTCGAACGTTAGGCAGCACAGCCCACGTGCGAGCCCGCGCATCGCCTCAGATTCCTACAGCGGAAGACCGAGCGCGCGAGCGAGATCCTTCACGGCGTCATACGCGGGTTGAACGCTGCCTACAGTTTCGATCACGGCGCCTATACCGCCTAGCCAGCGCAAGAGTCTCCCCTTGTTCGGCTGGTCTCGCTGAAGCTCTGCATCCGTAAGTTCGATGTCGCCAATCACATCCTTTCGAAGGCTTGGTTCAATGTCCTGGGCGCGGTCAAGTGCTGCCCGTAACTCGGCGAGGGCCGCCCGAAGGTTGGATGTGTCTCCAGCAATCCATTGCTGTTGAACGTTGGCCGTCGATCCAGATCCAGTCTGCACCGCCCCTATGGTGCCGTTGTTGTTGATCGTCACCTGAACTGCTTCGAATGGTGCCTCCGGTCGGGGCTGCAATGCCGGCACGTTCCGCAGTTCCCAGAGGTACGTGCTTGGCCCGTTCGCGACTGCCGCCCGGGCAAGCGCGTAGGCGTAGTCCAATCCGCTGGCACGCGCGAGTTGGACACCGAAACTCTGAAGGTGACGCTGGTACGCGCCCTCGAGGCCCTCGTAGGCACCTGACAACGCGCGCGCGCCCCAATCCCGCAGCTGCGCATCCACATCAGCATCCAGCGGGCTGTTGAACGAACCGTGTACCTTCTTCAAAGCGTCAACAATCGCCTGTGCCCTCGCTGACAGGCTCGCTTTGTAGAGTTCAGAGAGCCTTGCTGCGAAACCCTCGCCGTCTGGCCCCTGTCCCCGCGAAAACTCGCCGCGTTCAAAGTCTTTCTGTTGGCTTGCGAGTTGCACTGACAAGTCCGCGAACGCCCTTGCCGTCAATGAATCGAAGTAGCTCTTGGCTTCTTGTGGCAACATATATCTCTCTTCCGTCGGACGAAGCTGCCGACACAAGCGACGATGTTGCCACGTGCGCGCGGTGCTGCCTAACCCCTCGCTCAACCCCCGACCCACTACGGCAGGCGCTGTAAGGCCGGTCGGCGGCAGGCGTAGCATCGTCGCCGCCCGGCCTTACAGCACCTGCCTCCGCGGTCGGGGTTAGCTCGAACTTCTGTGTCACCCACCTCTGAATACACTCTCTACGGAGCTGCTGCCTCGGGCTCTGTAGCCATCGAAGCCGCTCTGTCGCTTCTCGGAGCTCCCTTCAAGGTCATCGAAGGAGCTACTTGGTCTTCGGAGGCTGCTCGTATGCAGGTTGGCGAGAAGAACGCCATGCGCCAGATCCCGACTCTGTTGCTTCCGAGTGGCGAAATGCTCACCGAGAGTGCTGCCATCCTCGTTCACCTCGCGGACTCACACCCCAAAGTTCGCCTATCCCCAGGACTCGCCGATCCAACTCGTGCCCAGTTCCTACGCTGGATGTTCTTCGTCTCGTCAGCCATCTACGCCCTGCACTGGATCAAGCCCGACGTGGCTCGTATCGGCGCGCCATCGTCAGCGAGACAGAACGTCATCGACGCGGTTCATGAGCGCATCGCGTTCTGCTGGAGCGCCATGGACGACCAGATGCTCCCGTCGACCTATCTGCTCGGAGAGCACCTCAGCGTTCTGGATCTATATGTGGCCGTCGTGTCTCGCTTCGGGCCTTGGCGCGAACGGTTCTACCAGGAGGCGCCTCGCATGACCCCGGCGATCCGGCGCGTGGACAACCATCCACGGTTGGCCGGTCTCTGGCGCAGCCGATTCCCGGGCGACGCCTAACCCCTCGCTCAACCCCCGACCCACTACGGCAGGCACTGTAAGGCCGGTCGGTGGTAGGCGTAGCATCACCGCCCGGCCTTACAGCGCCTGCCTCCGCGGTCGGGGTTAGCTCGAACGTTAGGCGTCACACCCACCCGCACGATGACACGTCGTTCACGATCCGCGATGCCCCAGACACCTGAAGAGGTCTCCAGGCTCACTCGCGCTGATCTTGAAGGTCACAGTCAGCGCTGTATTTGGGGCGCGGAGAACGGTGGCACGTCACACGGTCGCAAGGCCTACTTCAAGCGCTTGGTCTGGTTGGAGCACCAGCGAGCACGGCCGTACGACGTGTCAGCACCAAGACGAGCATTCGGCGCTCGCTCCAAGATTCGGGAAGGCACGTAGGTGCTATCGCCAAGAGCCAAGGCATGGGTTTGCTACGGGGCTAGCAGTCTCCTGTTGCTCTGCGCTGGCTACTGCGGGCTCTGGCTCGTCTCTTCCGCAAGCCTCGCTTGCGCTGCGTGCAACTGCGAGTACTCCCTGCTCGCAGAGCAAGTCCGGTGCAGGCAACCTCTCTTTGCAGGGCTCTTGGCCTGCGCTCTACTTGGTGGTTCTGCCGCACTGGCCGTTCTTGGCTACAAGATCGCCCGCCATCGCTGCCCAAGTGACGCCTAACCCCTCGCTCAACCCCCGACCCACTACGGCAGGCAGCGTAAGCCCGGTCCGCGGCAGGCGTAGCATCGTCGCGTACCGGGCTTACGCTACCTGCCTCCGCGGTCGGGGTTAGCTCGAACGTTAGGCCGCGCGGGCACTGCATTGGTTGCGCGGCATCCATCCCAGGAGACTCGTATGCACCTGGTAGATCTCATCGCGATACTTGCGCTGGCTCAGTTCATCGTGTTCGGCCTGGCTGTCGCAAGTGCCAGAGACAAGTTCAACGTCAAGGCCCCCGCCATCTCTGGACACCCAATGTTCGAGAGGATCTTCAGGGTCCAGATGAACACACTTGAAGTGCTGGTCATCTTTCTGCCGGCTCTCTTCCTCGCCTCGAAGTACTGGTCTCCGGTCTACGTCGCAGCCACTGGTGCGGTCTACCTCATCGGTCGCATCGTCTACTGGCGGGCTTACGTCACCTCACCGGAAACACGATCACTTGGGTTTCTACTGAGCATGCTGCCGTGTGTTGTCCTGCTCGTAGTGTCCCTTGCCGGCGCTTCCGGGCTCTGGCGCGGCGGCGCGGCCTAACCCCTCGCTCAACCCCCGACCCACTACGGCAGGCAGCGTAAGGCCGGTCGGCGGCAGGCGTAGCATCGTCGCCGACCGGCCTTACGCTACCTGCCTCCGCGGTCGGGGTTAGCTCGAACGTTAGGCAGCACAAGGCGGCAATGCGGTACTCGAACAGAGTCAGCGCCTGTCGGCGTGAACCGAACAGCCACGGCGCGGCAAAGCCGCGAATGTCCAGATGAGGCGGCATCCCGTCCGCGAGCACGTCGCAGCCCAAGTTTGGTGCCGCGCGGATCAACGGGCTTCTAGGGTCTTGTGCCGGGGCAGTCTGCTTCAGTGTCCTCCTCGGCAACATCGGGGCCGTCTATCGCATCGTTCAAGACGAGAAGCACGCCTTACTGGCCCCTGAGACGCAAAGAGACAAGACCTGGCAGCGCGTCTGTGGCGCCATGCCCGCCAGTGGCCACGCTCGCCAAAGCCAAGCTCGTGACTACGCTTTCCAATCCAAGCTTGGTCTTAGGCTATCGCTCGCAGTCGCGGGAGGCCGGTCGTTCAGGCCAGCAACGCGCAGTGCTGCCTAACCCCTCGCCCAACACCCCGACCCGCTACGGCAGGCGCTGTAAGGCCGGGCGGCGCCAGCTGTACTATCGTCGCCGCCCGGCCTTACAGCACCTGCCTCCGCGGTCGGGGTTAGCTCGAACGTTAGGCCGCACATGGACACAGCTCTGCCCGTTTCAGCCTCTGTCGCAACCCTCTGCGTCGCCTTGTGCACCGCGGCCACGGCTCAGACCCTGTACAAGTCGGTCGGGCCGGAAGGCAAGATTGTCTATAGCGACAAGCCACCTACTTCGGGCAAGGTCGAGAAGACTCTGGACGTTAAAACGCTGCCAAACACCGCTATCCCGCCCGAGATCCTCAAAGAACTCGAACGCCTGAAGCGTGAAGGCAAAGGTCAGGCGGTCCCTTCGGTGGGTTTCGTTCTATTCAGTGCCAGTTGGTGCGGTTACTGCCGTCAGGCCAAGACCCACCTCGCTCAGCGCGGAGTCGCCTATCGCGAGTACGACATAGACACGCCGGACGGCAGAGCAGCATTTGCCCAGGCTGGCGGCGGTGGGGGTGTCCCGCTGCTCATCAAAGGCAGCGAGAAGGTACGGGGCTATAGCCGCGAGGGATACGAGGCTGTTCTTGCTAGGCGCTAGGCGGGTGCGGCCTAACCCCTCGCTCAACCCCCGACCCACTACGGCAGGCAGCGTAAGGCCGGTCGGTGGCTCGCGTAGCATCACCGCCCGGCCTTACGCCGCCTGCCTCCGCGGTCGGGGTTAGCTCGAACGTTAGGCCGCACAGGTCACCCATAGTGCCGTTCACACCGTTCCACTTCGGGCCAGGCGCAGCACTACACGCCCTTGCGCCACGGCACGTGAGCTTCCTGGCGTTCTGTGCGTCAAACGTGCTTATCGACTTCGAGTCGCTCTACAACCTCATCCATCGTCGTAGTCAGGTTCACGCCTTCTTCCACACCTACATCGGAGCAACTCTTGCTGCGCTTGGCGTAGTCTGCGTCTTTGCAGTGCTGCGATGGGTCTCTGCAAAGATCCAGATTCCTGATCCGCTTCGCTGGAAGGAACTGACCTACAGGCAAGTCATCATCGGCGCGGCGCTCGGCGCCTACTCGCATGTGGCCCTCGACAGCGTCATGCACCGCGACATCACGCCGCTGGTCCCGCTGACTGCCGACAACACACTTCTGGGTCTCGTCAGTCTTGGCGTTTTGCATTGGTCGTGCGTTGTTGCCGGTGTCCTGGGCGCACTCGGGGTTGGTGTCCGCAGCCTCCTAGCAAGTGCGCGCGGTGCGGCCTAACCCCTCGCTCAACCCCCGACCCACTACGGCAGCCGTCGTAAGGCTGGTCCGCGGTGTTCGTAGCATCATCGCGTACCAGCCTTACGCCGCCTGCCTCCGCGGTCGGGGTTAGCTCGAACGTTAGGCGTCACCACCAAGAGGCCCGCGCGCGGATGTAGACTGGAGCGATGGGATCTATCGCCGGGAGTCAGGCCCAATTTTCACAGTCCTTCCCCACTGAGGACGCCATCAGGGCGGGCGCTGCGCAGGCCGCAGAAGAGATCCGCTCACGTAGGGAAGATTGCTCACGCTTGCTCGACGCACTCGAAGTCAAACTGGCTTCGATCGAACAGCGCTTTTCGGTCGCCGATTGGACGGACCTACAGCGCCACATCGCCTCTCTAGAGACGAGCGCATCCGACTCCATGTACGGCTTCCCGGTAACCGTCATTTGCGCCAGGCTGGATCAAGACTTGCGTCGCGGCGCGACGTCCGGCCGTTTTCTCGACCTCCTGAGAATGTTGAAGGAGGAGCGAGATCGACTTCTTAAATCGGTGCCCTATTGCAGTCAGGAGCTCCTGAGAGAGATCACGGAGTTCCAGTACGAGGCAGAGGGATCGGACTCTCACCACAGGTTCTTCCGCGAGCCATCGATGCGTGGCTTGAGATGAAGCTCCATCCGGTCGGACCTTGGCGCAGTGACGCCTAACCCCTCGCTCAACCCCCGACCCACTACGGCAGGCACCGTAAGGCCGGTCGGTGGTAGGCGTAGCATCACCGCCCGGCCTTACGGCACCTGCCTCCGCGATCGGGGTTAGCTCGAACGTTAGGCGTCGCAGCCCACCCATTCTGCTCAGTCGCCACACTGCTCTTGAACCGATGGCCAGGACGACGAAGCGTGACCGAAGCACGCCCCTCACTTGGGGATCGGTTGCCGTCGTGCACAGAAGCCTACAAGGCGTCATTGATGCGCACCAGCTCGATGCGGAATGGCTCTGTGAACCTGAAGAAGGCGGATG
>JBGAGI010000013.1:0-75573 GCA_044226775.1 Rubrivivax sp.
CAGGGCCTGAGCATGGCCACTTCCAGCGCCTCGCCGCCGAAGATGACTTGCCGCAGCCGGTGCTGCCGGCCGCTGGCGGCCTGCGCGGCGATGAGCTGCCGGAAGGCGCTGGGGGTCTGGTTCAGCACCGTCACGCCCGCTTCGCACAGCAGTTCGTGGAAGGCCTGCGGGTCGCGCGTGCTGGCCTGCGGCACGATGACCAGCCGCCCGCCGTGCAGCAGCGCGCCCCAGATCTCCCACACCGAGAAGTCGAAGGCGAAGGAGTGGAACAGGCTCCACACGTCCTGTTCGTCGAAGTGGAACCAGGCCTGTGTGGCCGTGAACAGCCGCGTGACGTTGCGGTGCTCGACCATCACGCCCTTGGGCTGCCCGGTGGAGCCGGAGGTGTAGATGACGTAGGCCAGCTGCGCGGACTGTGTCGCGGGCGGCAGGTCGTCTGCAGCTTGTGACGCCCATCGCGCCGCATCGGTCTGCAGGTCCAGCACCGGCAGGCCCTGGGTCTGCAGTGCAGGCACTTCGCCATGCGTGAGCACGGCCACCGGCGCGCTGTCCTGCAGCATGTAGTTCAGGCGCTCGACCGGGTACGCCGGGTCCAGCGGCACGTAGGCACCGCCGGCCTTGAGCACCGCCAGCATCCCGACCACCATCTCCAGGCTGCGCTGCACGCACAGCGCCACGCGGCTGTCGGGCTTGACGCCCAGCTCGCGCAGGTGGCGCGCCAGCCGGTTGGCCCGGACGTTGAGTTCGGCGTAGCTCAGCTGCTCCTGGCCGAAGACCAAGGCCGTCGCTTGTGGTGTCTTCTTGGCCTGGGCCTCGAAGAGTTCGTGCACGCAGCGGTCCTGCGGGACTTCGGCTGCGGTGTCGTTCCACTCAACGAGCTGCTGCTGGCGCTCCTGCGCGCCCAGCCCGTCGTTGCGATCGTGCGGCGCCTGCGCATCTTCCGCGATCGCCTGCAGCAGCTGCACGTAGTAGCCCGCGATCCTGTGCGCCTGCCCCGCCGACAAGCGCTGCCCGTCCACCTTCAGGTTCAGCACCAGTTGCTCGGCCGTCTCCGAGAAGTTCGTCGTCAGCGCGAAGTTGGTCGCCTCGAACATCTGCCCCGCGGCGATGCCGAAGCCTTGTGTCTGCCCCAGCGCCTCGTACACGTGGAAGTTGATGTAGTTGAACGCCGCCTCGTACAGCGGCACCCGGCCGTTGTCCCGGTACAGCTGGAAATACGGGTAGTGGCGGTGCCGGATGACGCCCAGCTCGGTCTCGAAGGTCTGCCGGATCAGCTCGGCCCAGCTGCCTCGCTGCAGCTTCTGCCGCAAGGGCAGCGTGTTCAGGAACAGGCCCAGCGCCTTCTCGCCGTCGAGCTGCTCCTGGCGCACGTTGCACACGAGGCCGCTGGTCACGTCCAGCTGCCCCGACAGCATCGCCAGCACCCGCATGTGCGCGCCCAGCAGCACGCTGCGCAGCGGCACGCCCAGCGCACTGGCCGTCGCGGCCAGCCGCTGGCGCAGCTCGGGCTCGATCTCCAGCACGAGGTTCGTGCCGCCGGGCTGCGGCCTTGCGTCGCATGGCGGCAGGCTCGTCAACACGTGCCCCTGCAGGCTGTCCTTCCAGAAGGCCGCGTGCTGCGCCGAGGCCAGCGCCGCGCGCTCGCTGAGCACCGCGGCCTTGGCCGTCACCGCCAGCGGCGCCAGCTCCAGGCTGCCGGCCGCGCTGCGCAGCCGCGCCAGGTACTGCTCGAACACCTCGGTCTGCAGCGCCGCCACGCTCCAGCCGTCCAGGATGGCGTGGTGGAAGCTGACGGTGTAGTGCACCGCTTCGAGTGCGCACAGGTGCACGAACACGCGCAGCAGCGGCGCGCTCTCCAGCACGAAGGGCCTGCGCCGCTCCTGCTCGATGAAGGCCTGCAGCAGCCGATCCTGCTCGGCCGGCTCGTGGCCGCTGATGTCCACCACCGTCAGGGGCACCTGCGCCTGCGCATGCACCAGCTGCAGCGGCTCGCTGTAGCCGTGCAGGTCGAACGAGGTGCGCAGCACCGGGTGCTTGCGCGCCAGCGCGTCCAGCACGCTGCGCAGGGCCTGCTCGTCCCAGCGCGGCAGCTTCAGCCGGTAGCCGAAGACGTCGTGGTACTGCGTCGCCTCGCCCGACAGCTGGTGGTGGAACACCATGCCGGTCTGCAGCAGCGTCATGCCGTAGGCGTCCTGCACGTCCGCCGGCAATCTTGCACGGTCGGCCTCCGACAGCAGCCAGGCGCTCTCGTCGTGCACCGCGCCGCCGCCGGGCTCCTGCAGCGACTGCACCAGTGCGGCGATGGTCTGGTGCGTGAACAGGTCGATGACCTCGAAGGCCATGCCTTGCTGCCGCGCCTTGGCCAGCAGCGTGATGGCGCGGATGGAGTCGCCACCGATGGCAAAGAAGCTGTCGTGCACGCCCACGCGCTCCAGCCTCAACACCTCGGCCCAGACCGCCGCCATCGCCCGCTCCAGCGGCGTGCGCGGCGCCACGTGGTGGCCGTCCGGCCCTTGCCGGTCCGGCGCCGGCAGCGCCTTGCGGTCGATCTTGCCGTTGGGCGTCAGCGGGAACTTGCCGATCGCCACCACGTGCGCCGGCAGCATGAACTCCGGCAGCCGCCGCGCCAGTGCCGCGCGCAGTGCGCCGGGCTCCTGCGCCGCCTGGCCGGGCCGGGCCACGACGTAGGCCACCAACTGCTTCTGCCCCGGTTCGTCTTCGCGCACCTGCACCACGGCCTCGGCCACCTCCGGCTGGGCCAGCAGCGCCGCCTCGATCTCGCCCAGCTCGATGCGGAAGCCCCTGATCTTCACCTGCGCGTCGTTGCGGCCCAGGTACTCGATGCTGCCGTCGGCCAGGTAGCGGCCGAGGTCGGCGGTCTTGTACATGCGCGCGCCGGCGGCGCCGGCGAAGGGGTCGGCCAGGAAACGCTCGGCGCTCAGCCCGGGGCGGTTCAGGTAACCCCGCGCGACGCCCGCGCCACCCACGTACAGCTCGCCCACCGCGCCGACGGGCACCGGCTGCCGGTGTGCGTCGAGGATGTAGATGCGCAGGTCGGGGATGCGCCGGCCGATCGGGCTGGCACCGGGCCTGAAAGCGTCGGCCGGCTCGATCGGCCGGTAGGTCACATGCACCGTGGTCTCGGTGATGCCGTACATGTTGACCAACCGCGTGGCGCCGTTGCGGGCGTCGGCGTACCAGGGCTTGAGCGTCGCCAGCTCCAGCGCCTCGCCGCCGAAGATCACGTGCCGAAGGCCGTGCGACGGTGACCCGGCCTGCTGCTGCGCGGCGATGAACTGGCGAAAGGCGCTGGGCGTCTGGTTCAGCACCGTCACGCCCTGTTCGCAGACCAGGCTGTAGAAGGCCTGCGGCGAACGCGTCGTCAGGTGAGGCACGACGAGCAGCCGGCCGCCGTACAGCAGCGCGCCCCAGATCTCCCACACCGAGAAGTCGAAGGCGAACGAGTGGAAGAGCGTCCAGGTGTCGCTGGCGTCGAAGCGGTACCAGTCCTCGGTGGCCGTGAACAGCCGCGTGACGTTGCGGTGCTCGACCATCACGCCCTTGGGCTGCCCGGTCGAGCCCGAGGTGTAGATGACGTAGGCCAGGTGCGCAGGCCCGAGACCGACTTCCTCCGACGGCAGGTCCGCGGCGTCCTCGCGCGCCCACTGCGCGGCATCGTCCACCACGTCAAGCACGACCAGCCCGTGGCCAGGCCCGGAAGCCCACGCGTCCAGCGGCAGGCCGGACATGCCGCGATGCGTCAGCAGGGCCACCGGCGCGCTGTCGTCGAGCATGAAGCGCAGGCGCTCGGCCGGGTAGGCGGCATCCAGCGGCACGTAGGCGCCGCCGGCCTTCAGCACCGCGAGCAGCGCAACCACCATCTCCAGGCTGCGATCCAGGCAGATGGCCACCCGCGCATCGGGCCCCACGCCCAGCCGCCGCAGATGGCGCGCCAGCCGGTTCGCCCGCGCGTTGAGCTCGGCATAGCTCAAGGCCTCGTCGCCGAAGACCAGCGCCACCGCGCCCGGGCTGCGCCGCACCTGCGCCTCGAAGCGCTGGTGCAGGCAGGCCTCGTCGGTGCTCGCGGCCACCGGCGTGTTCCACCCGAGCAGCAGCTGCCGGCGCTCGGCGTCGTCGAGGATCGGGATCGCATGCACCGGCAGCGACGCGTCGTGCAGCACCTGCAGCAGCGTCCGCAGCATGCGCTGCGCCAGCGCCGTGGTCTCGGCGGCACCCAGGTGGGCGCCGTTGTAGACGAAGTCGATCTGCACGTCGTCGACGTCGTTGAACTCGCAGACGTAGAGGTTCAGCGGCGTCTGCAGCCGGCCGTGCAGCGTCCCGGTGCGCTCCACGTCGACGGGGCCGAAGCGCACGTCGTGGTCGTGACGCATGTACGACAGGCTGACATCGAACAGCTGCGCGCGCCCCGTCAGGCGCAGGCCGACGGCCTTGTTGAGCTCGCTCAGCGGGAAGCGCTGGTGCCGGTAGTCCTGCTTGAGCGCCTGCGCGATCGACTGCAGCAGCTCGCCGAAGCCCAGGCCGGTGCCGAAGGACAGCCGTGCCGCGCTCATGCCGGCGAACATGCCGCCGGTCGCCTTGAACGCGGCGTTGGAGCGGTTGAACACCGGCAGGCCGACGACGAGTTCATCCTGCCCGGTCGAGCGCAGCAGCGTCACGTACAAGGCGCTGAGAAGGACCTGGAAGGTCGTCGACCGCTGCGCCTGCGCGAAGGCCCCGATGCGGTCGTACAGCGCACGCGGCAGGACCAGCGGGCAGCAGCCGCCGCTCGCGTTCGCGTCGGCCGCGGCCGACGGCAGGCGCGGGAACATCGGCGCGGGCAGCTCCTCGTACTTCGCGAGCCAGTAGCTGCGCTGCTTCGCGAACAGTGCCGACTCGGCATAGTCGCCGTCGTTCGCGATGAACTCGCGGTACGAAGGAGCTGCCAGGTCCGGCTCGCGCCCTTCGGCCAGCGCGGTGTAGATGGCGCCGAGCGAACGAATGAACAGGCCGATGCCCCACGCGTCGAGGATCGCGTGGTGGTACTGCATCAGCCAGTAGTGGCACTCCGGGCCGGTCCTGACGAGGTCGTGCCGGAACAGCGGCCGGCCGTAGAGTTCGTACGGCTGCTCCAGCCGCTGCTGCATCCAGGCCATCGCAGCGGCGTCAGGATCGGCTTGCCCGGAGAAGTCGTGCAGGGGCACGCTCACGGCCAGCTCGTCGAGGATGAGCTGCGAGGGCTCGGCGCCCGCCCGGGGCGGCTGCAGCAACGCACGCAGGTTGTCGTGCCGGCGCACGAGCAGGTTGACCGCACGCTCGAACAGCCCGGCGTCCAGCGGACCCGCGAGCCGCGCATAGCCGCCGATGTTGTAGAGCGACAGCTTCGCGTGAAGCACCTGGCCGAACCAGATCTCGCGCTGCGGGCTCGTCAGCGCATGCTCCGCGGCGGACAGCACCTCCAGGTCATCGCGTCGATCCATGCTCATCCTCGCAACGTCGATCCCTCAGTCGTGCATCCCCGTGGCGCCTGCGCGCCACGCGGGCATCGCTCAGCCCACGGCCGCGTGCGCCAGCGCGGTTCTCGGGCTGCCGATGCGCCCGTGCACGAAGCGCCCGAGGCGGGCGATGCCCTCGCGGATCTCGTCCGGCCCGCAGCCGCTGAACGACAGCCGCAGCCTGCGGTCCTGCTCACGATCCAGCGCGAAGAAGGACACGGGCATCGTCAGCACGCCGTGCTCGCCGGCGCAGTGTTCGGCCTCGGCCTTTCCGAACTCGAACGGCAGCGCGAGCGTCATGAAGAAGCCGCCCCGCGGCCGGTTCCAGCGCAGGCCGGTGGCCGGCGGGAATGTCGCCTCCAGCGCTTCCAGCATCGCGTCGCGGTTGCCGCGGTAATAGGCCACGGCCGGGCGGATGCGCCGCACGAGGCTGCCCCCTTCGGCCAGCAGCACGCCGCCGACGATGGCCTGCGTCATCTGGCTCGTGTTGCAGGTGCCGAAGCTCTTGGCCTGGCACAGGCGCGCCAGCAGCGAACGCGCCGCGGCCTCGCTGCCGAACAGCGTGGGCGGCACGATCGCGAAGCCCACCCGCAGCGCAGGGCACAAGGTCTTCGAGTAGGTACCGAGATAGACGACGCAGCCGTGCCGGTCGAGCGCGGCCATGCGCGGCACCGGCTCGCCCTCGTAGAGGAACAGGCCATAGGGGTTGTCTTCGAGCACCACGATCCGCCGCTGCGCGCACAGCTCGATCACGGCCTCGCGCTCGGCCTGCGGCACCACGCCGCCGGTCGGGTTGTCGAAGTCCGGCACCAGGTACAGCGCGCGCACGCGCTTGCCCAGCGCATCCAGCCGCTCGAGCGCCTGGCCCAGCCTGCCGGGCAGCGACTCCCCCTCACCGCAGTTGAAGTGCGCCAGCTCGACCCTGCCGAGCTGTGCAATACCGGTGATGCCGATGTAGCTGGGGCTGCGCACGAGCAGCACGTCGCCGGCCTCGCGGCACAGCGTCGTGACGCACAGCTGCATCGCCTCCTGGCAGCCCGCGGTCACGAGCACGCGCGAAGGCTCGGCCGGGATGCCCTCGTCGGACCTCACCTGCTCGGCGATGAGCGGGTTGATCAGCCCGGCCGTGGGCCCGTACTGCGCCAGCCGCTTGAAGGCAGCATCGAGGCCCAGGCCGCGCGAGCGTTGGAGATGGCCGACGAATTCGCCGAGCCGCTGCGTGTACTCCTGCGCGCCGAAGAACTGCTCCGCCGGGCGTCCGGCCGCCAGCGAGATCGCCCGCGGGTAGCGGTCGGCGACCTCGTTGAGGAAGTTCATCACCTCCAGGCGCTCATGCAGGGGCCCGGCCCCGCCTTCGCCACGCGCTGCGGACTCTGCACAAGCCGGAATGTTCGTCATGCCAAGATCTTCCGACCGGGTCCCGACGGCACCACTACGGGATGTCGTAGCGGCCGCGACGAACAGAAGGTGTCCACTGGCATCGAGCGGCGATGAACCGGTTCGTGCCGGGACAGCGGCCTTGCAGGAGAAGCGCGACATGCACCGGGGGCAGATGTGACCATCGACGAACGGCCACGCCACTTCACGAGGGCGCGGCTGCGGGACCTGTGGACGCCCGCCGCCGCGTGCGAAGGCTCTGCACGCTGCATGCATGCCGGCACCGGCGGCACGCCGCTGTTCCTGGTGCACGACGATGCCGGCGACGAGGCCTGGTGCGCCTGGCTGGCCGAGGGGCTCGACCCGGCGCTGCCGGTCTATGCGCTGCCCGCCGTGCCGACGACGCTGCTCGAACACGCGCCGCAGACGATCGAGGGCATGGCCCGGCGGCTGCTCGCGCTGATGCGGGCCGTGCAGCCGCAAGGCCCCTACCGGATCGCAGGCGCCTCGATGGGAGGCGTGCTGGCCCACGAAGTGGCCGTGCAGTTGCTCGGGCAGGACCAGCCGGTGCAGTTCGTCGGCCTCATCGACACGCCCTTCCCGGAATCGCGGGCCGGCGCGGCCGAGCCGGCCTCGTCGCTGCAGCAGGCCCTGCTGGTGCTGTGTGCGCAGCTTCGGCGTGACGAAGCGCTCGACGCCACCGCGCAGCAGGCGCTGTCGCGTCTGTGGGTGCAGGCGCCAGGCCTCGGCTTCGAAGCGCTGCTGGCCGCCTGCGTCGAAGCCGGCCTGCTGCCGCAAGAGGCCTGCGAACAGGTCGAGCACGCGCGACGCTTCGTGCAGCGTTTCGCGGCCTACCGCGACGCGCTCTCGCAGTACGCGGTGCATCCGCTGTCGGCGCCCGGCTGCCTGCTGGTGGCGCGCGATGGCGAGCGGGCATCGACGCAGGCCTGGCTCGCAATGCAGCCGCCATGGCGCGTGCACGATCTGCCCGGCCGGCTGCGCAACAGCGACGCCATCGATTCACCCGTCGCGGCCGAGCTGGGCCTGCTGCTGTCCCGCGTGTGCATCGAGACCTGCGCGGCGGCCGCGCCACGGCCCGAGATGCATCACCTCGCCCATGTCGTGATCCAGGGTGGCGCGCCGGGCCGGGAGCCGGTGCTGTGCATCCCCGGCGCCGGCGACAACGTGACCGGCTTCATTCCGATGGCCGCTGCGCTGGGCGCCGATGCACCCGTGCACGGCCTGCAGCCGCGCGGCGCCGATGGCCGGCTGGCGCCACACACCACCGTCGAGGCTGCAGCGGCCTTCTATCTCGACAACCTGCCCCCGGCATTGCGCCGCACGCCGGTCCATCTGCTCGGGCATTCCTTCGGCGGTTGGATCGCCTTCGAGATGGCACTGCAGCGCCAGGATCGGGGCGAGCCGGTGGCGTCGCTGACCATCGTCGACACCGAGATGCCCGACGGCGACGGCGTGCTCGGCCAGGAGTACGGCTCGACTGCCGCGCTGCTGGAGCTGCTGCGCGTCATCGAGATGTCGTCGAAGAAGCTGCTGGGCATCGCACGCCCGGCGTTCGAGGCCGCCGACCGGGCCTCGCAGATGCAGATGCTGCACGAGGCGATGGTGCGCATCGGCCTGCTGCCGAAGCGGTCCGACGCGCATTCGCTTGGCGGGCTCGTGCGCAGCTTCGGCACCGCGCTGCGCACGAGCTACCGGCCTCGGCGGAGCTTCGCCGCCGCACGCACGGGGCTCGTGCTGGCGGCCGACCCGGGCGAAGACGCGTCCACCAACCATCGACAGCATCGGCTGGCGCTCGAAGGTTGGCGGCACTGGGCACCGGGCTTGTCGGTCTGGATGGCGCCCGGCGACCACTTCTCCATCCTCAAGCAGCCGCACGTGAGCGCCCTGGCCCAGTGGTGGCGGGACGGCTTCGGCAAGGCGCAGCCCACGCCCGCGCGCCACGGCCTAGCGCTGCCGCCGGGCCAGCCGGGGGTGGCCGCCTTCGCGCGGCTCAGAGGCTGAGAGTTTTTCGGGCGTGCCCGAGCAGCGCGCCAGGAGGCGTCTGATCTAGGCGCAAAGCACAGCCATGGCTCGAGCCATGGCGAGCATTTGCAACGACGAGCAGGCGACTGCTGGCGTGATGAGCGGGCATGTTCGAATGACTCTCAGCCTCTCAGCCCACCATCTGCATCGACTTGAACGACGCCGCCGAGGCGTGCAGGCGTGCCAGCGAGCGCTCGGCACCCATCACCTCCAGCACCGGCGCAATCGGCAGCGAACTCAGCTCGCCCAGCACGAACAGCGCCGCCACCGAACGCAGGCTGGCCGCGTCGAGCTGTCGAGCCATGGCCATCGCATCGATGGCCGCGTCGATCGCTGGCCCGGTCCATGGCTCCAGCTGCCCCAGGACCGATTCGAGGTCCTCGCCGACCGACACGACGACCCGCGGCGCCAGGCCGATGCCGGCCAGCTGGCTCCAGTTCGGCGGCAGGTAGCGCGCCAGCGCGGGCAGCACGAGCTGCACGGCTGCCGCGCCCGTCGCCGCAAGGCCGTAGGTCAGCTCGAGCAGGCGGTCCAGGCGCAATTCGGTGTCCATGAACTCGCGGGTTAGGCGCACATGCGCGCGGGGGTCGAAGACCTCGGAGCGGCTCATCATCGTGCACCGCTGCTTCGCGACTCCCGCGGCAGTTTCAGCCGCCGTTGCCGGGCAGCAGGAAGGCGATGCTGCCGGTCAGGTGGATGGCCAGGTACACGCCCACCGCCCACACCCAGATGCCGATCACGACCCACAGCGACAGGCGGCGCACATCGGCACCGAGCACGAGTGCGCCGATCGAGGTCAGGATCGGTCCCAGGATCCACGGCGCCAGCAGGCCCAGCCCCACCGTCCCGTAGCGGGCCATGAAGGGCTTCGTGCGCTTGGCGATGAAGCCTTCGCGCTGGAAGCGGCCCATGACCCAGTCGCGAAACAGCCCGCAGATCTGGATGGCCAGCACTGCGCCCACCGAGGACGACACGCCGATGACCAGCGTCGCCTCGAGCCAACCCATGTTCAGCGCGTAGGCCGCGGGATAGGCGAGCCAGAACTCGACGAAGGCCAGTCCGGCAACGGTGAGGTAGCTCATGGTCCCCTTCCAGACGCGACGAGGTCGCGAAGCATGGCGAACTTGTAGCGCGGGTACCGGTCAGCTCGCCTACGGGTTCCCGTAGCCCTTGCGGGCCAGCAGGTGCGCCGCCGCGGCGATGAGCTGCACGCGGTTGTGCACGGCGAAGTACTGCCGCAGTTGCCGGAGGTAATAGTCCACCGCGTGCTGCGACACGCCCAGCCGCTGCGCGACCTCGCGGTCCGTCAGGCCTTCGGCCACGCAGCGCAGCACGGCCTGCTGCCGCGGCGGCAGCTCGATGGCGTTGACCTGGTTGGCCGCCGGCAGCGTCACGAGCCGGTCGAGCTGGACATGGTGCGAGACATAGTCGTGGATGCTCAGGCCGATGACGAGCGCCTCGCCCACCACGCGGTCGTCGATCCAGCGCCGGCTCGACATCGCCGAGCCCAGGCTCACGGCCGCGTACCGGATGGGGGAGCGCGGCTCGGCGGGCATGCGCGCGAACACGCCGCTGCCCATGCCGCTGTCGCGCAGCTCCAGCACGAAGCTGCGCTGCCGCGGCGTCTGCGCCTGCGAACCGACCGTGTCCTCGATGCCGCCCACGTCCCAGACCTGCGGCAGGCTGCAGTGGCGACTGCGCTCGTGCCGTGGGTCCACCTCGTGGTAGCGCTGCTCGAAGTAGCGGCGCAGCCAGGGCAGCGGCGCGAAGGTGGCCATGCAGACACAGTGGCGTTGCTCGCCGCCGTTGCTCACGATGGCGGTGTAGGCCATCCAGTCGAAGCCCGCGTCGTCGAGCCGCCGCCGTATCACCTGCTCGCGCTCGCGCCCCGAGCTGCCGTTGATCAGCTGGCGCAGCAGGCCGGTGGCGCCTCTTTCGCCCGCACCGGGCACCGACGCGAGGTCCGCCAGTTCGTAGAAGGTGACGGCCTCGGTCGGATCCCGCCGGGCAGGCCGTCCGGGAACCGCATCGGCACCCGGGACGGCAGGCACGGTCCGGCCGATCGCAGCGCCTGCGTACTCACCTGCAGAGAATCCACCTACGCCCATATCGGCCTCCGTCGATTGACATGCGAGTGCTCGTCGCGTCGAACCCACGCCTTCGCCGACGGCAGACAGGCGCGAGAGAGCCCTCCATACGCACCTCCCGTGCCAGCGCGGGCAGCCAGTGAGCTACCGGGCAAAGAGGGTTGATTGCGCGCGCCGATCCGCACCAAGGCCGCGTCGGGCGGTTTCGATTTCCGCACCGGCGGCCGAGCCCTCGAGGGCTCACGGCCGCTTACAACAGCTCAGCGCGCCGTTGCACCATTCGATCTAGGGGGATGGGGGCAGTGTCGCTATGGCACGAACGAGCCGGCCTTGGTAAGGTCAGCATCGCGTGACGACGCGCAAGCCTGTGCTCGATCATGTTGTCGGAGGAGCCGGTGCGGTTGAATGGCGTACTCGTGGCCGTGTACCTTCTCGTCGCGTTGCTGTTCGGCGGGCTCGACCCGGCGCGCGCGGCGGAATCGCCCACGCTGCGAAAGATCAAGGAAACGCGGGTGATGTCCCTGGGCTACCGGGACGGCTCCATCCCCTTCTCGTACCTCGACGAGCGGCAGCGTCCGGTGGGCTACTCGATGGACCTGTGCATGCGCATCGTGCAGTCGGTTCGGCACCGGCTGGGGCTGGGTGATCTCGAGGTGAAGCTGATGCCGGTCAACTCCTCGACACGGCTGCCGATGGTGGCCAACCACATGGTCGACCTCGAGTGCGGCACCACCACGAACAACGAGCAGCGCCAGCAGCAGGTGGCCTTCGGCGTGACGACCTTCGTCGCCCACAGCCGGCTGGCGTCGCGCCGCAATCAGCCCGTCCGCGCACTGGCCGACCTGCGCGGCAAGACGGTGGTCTCCACCGCGGGCACGACCAGCATGGCGCTGCTTGTCGAGATCAATGCTCGTCGCGGGCTGGACATGAACATCATCGCGGGCAAGGACCATGCGCAGTCGTTCCGCATGCTCGAGTCCGGGCGGGCCGATGCCTTCGCGATGGACGACGTGCTGCTGCGCGGCCTGATCGCCTCGTCCACCGATCCGGCGGCCTACCTCGTGAGCACCGAGGCGCTGTCGGTCGAGCCCTATGGCATTGCGCTGCGCAAGGACGATCCGGAGTTCAAGAAGCTCGTCGACGAGACGCTCGCCGAGCTGTTCAGGAACGGCGAGATCCAGGCCATCTACCGGCGCTGGTTCGAGTCGCCGATCCCGCCGCGGCAGATCAACCTGCGCATGCCGATGAGCCCGGCACTCGTCAAGGTGCTCGCCCGCCCGACCGACTCGGGCCGCGAGAGCGACTACAACTGAGGCCGCGCCTCAAAGGCCGGCGGCACCCGGCAGCTCGCCTTCCGCCGACGGGTCCAGCCCATCCTTCGAGGCGTGCTGGCGGAAGCGGTCCATCGCGATGCCGTGGCGGTGGATCTTGTCGTAGAAGGTCTTCTTCGCGATCCCCAGCGCCTGGCACACGGGCTGCGGACGACCGTCGTGCTGCTTCAGGGCCTGCTCGATGAAGGCCTTCTCGACCATGTCCATCTGCTGCGCCAGCGACAGCGCGCCGGCGCCCGCACCGGCGATGTCGCCCAACTGCGTGGGCTGCATGCCGAGCACGAAACGGTCGGCCACGTTGCGCAGCTCGCGCACGTTGCCGGGCCAGTCGTTGAGCATCAGCTGGCGCACGGCGTGCTCGGGCACCTCGGGTGCCTCGCGGCCGTACTTGAGCGCCGCCTGCAGCACGAAGTGCTGGAAGAGCACCGGCACGTCCTCCCGCCGTTCGCGCAGCGGCGGCAGCTCCAGCACCGCGACGTTGAGCCGGTAGTACAGGTCGCTCCTGAACCTGCCCTGGGCGCAGAGTTCGCGCAGGTCGTGCTTGGTGGCCGCGACGATGCGGAAGTCCACCCGCACCTGCGCGTTCGATCCCAGCCGCTCGACCGTGCGCTCCTGCAGCGCGCGCAACAGCTTGACCTGGAACACCAGCGGCATGCTCTCGATCTCGTCGAGCAGCAACGTTCCCTCGTGGGCGTGCTCGATCTTGCCGATGCGCCGCTTGCCCGCACCGGTGAAGGCGCCGGCCTCGTGGCCGAAGATCTCGCTCTCGAACAGCGTGTCGGGAATGCCACCGCAGTTGACCGCCACGAAGTTGCCGCGGCAGCGTCGGCTGTGGTTGTGCAGGCAGAGCGCCACGAGTTCCTTGCCGGTGCCGGTCTCGCCCGTGACCAGCACGTCGGCGCAGGTGTCGGCCAGGTTGAGGATCTGCCGGCGCACGGCCTCGATGGCCGGCGAGTTGCCGAGCATCACCGCCTCGACGCCCTGCTTGTTCATCAGCTGGCGGCGCAGCGCCTCGACCTCCAGCCGCAGCGCGCGCTTCTCGGTCGCCCGCAGCGCGGTCTCGACTAGGCGTTCGGAGGGAAACGGCTTCTCGATGAAGTCGTAGGCGCCCTCGCGCATGGCCTGCACCGCCATGGATATCTCGCCGTGGCCGGTGATGACGATCACCGGCACGGCCGCGTCGGCGGCAATGACCTGCCGCATCAGCGTGAGGCCATCCATGCCGGGCAGGCGCACGTCGGTGATCACGATGCCGCCGAAGCGGGGCCCGACGTGGCGCAAGGCCTCCTCCGCGGAGGCGCAGGCACGCACGTCGAAGCCCGAGAGCTCCAGCGTCTCGGCCAGGCTGCTGCGCACGGAGGGCTCGTCCTCGACGAAGACCACCTTCGGTTGGGCGGCGGCAGGGGTGTTCACGCTAGACGGCATCCGCACTCTCGGTCTCCAGGTGCAGCTCGAAATCGAACGCGGCTCCGCCCTGGGGCAGGTTCACCGCGGTCAGCGAGCTGCCGAATTCTTGAACGATCCCGCTCGAGATCACCAGGCCCAGGCCCAGGCCTTCGCCCGGCGGCTTGGTGCTGAAGAAGGGTTCGAACAGGCGCTGCCTCACCGCCTCGGGCAGCCCCTCGCCGGTGTCGGCCACGCGGATCCGCACGCGGCCGTGCTGGCAGCTGCCGTGCACCGTGAGCTGCCGCACGGGCGCATTCTTCATCGCGTCCAGCGCGTTGCTGAACAGGTTGACGAGCACCTGCTCGAGCCGGAAGCCGTCGCAGCGGACGCGCAGACCGTGCGGCATGTCCAGGTGCACCTGCACGCCCTGCTCCTGCACGCGCACGCTGATGAGATCGAGCGCGTTGCTGACGGCGTGGCACAGCTGCACCGAGCCCAGGCTGCGCGGCGTCTCGCGCGCGAAGGTCTTGAGCTGGGCCGTGATGCGGCCCATGCGCTCGGTCAGCCCGGCGATGGTCTCGAGGTTGCGCCCGACCTTGTCGAGCCGGCCCGCCGCCAGCAGGCGCTGGCTGTTGTCCGAGAGCGCCCGGAGCGCCGTGAGCGGCTGGTTGATCTCGTGCGTGATAGCCGCCGACATCTGCCCCAGCATGGCCAGGCGCCCTCCGCGCACGAGCTCGTCCTGCGCTTCGCGCAGGCTCTGCTCGGTCCGCGTGCGCTCGGCGTTCTCCTCTACCAGCGCCGCGTTCGCCGCGCTCAGCGCCTGGGTGCGCTCCTCCACGCGCAACTCCAGCTCGTCCTTGGCCATCTGCAGCGCCTTGTGGGCTGCCGTGAGCTGCGCCACCGCGCGGCGGCGCTGCCGCTGGTACAGCAGGATCAGGGCCACGAAGGACATCGCTCCCGCGGCGCCGAAGGCCGCATTGCGCGCCTCGCGGCGGATCAGGCGGGTGCTCGACAAGGTCATCAGCTTCCAGTCGGGGCGCGACATGAACTGCACCTCGGCGACGTACTCCTCGGGCGAGCTGCTGTCGTCCGAGCCCTTCATCTGCACGAGCTGCGCGCCGTGGCTCAGCACGCCCTCGACGTCCAGCGGCAGCGGCTCGAAGGCCACGCCCGCATAGCGCCCGGTCCTCGCCAGGCCGCTTCGCTGCCGCGAGCTCATCGGCAGCACGGTCTTGTAGCGCCACTGCGGGTTCGACGACATGATGATGACGCCGTTGTCGTCGACCACGAGCACCTTCTCGCTGGCCGTGCTGGCCGCGTACTCGATCCACGCCGTCTCCATCGCAGCCAGGCTGACCTGGACGGCGATCACGCCCACCACGTGCTCGCGGCTGAGGATGGAGCGCGAGAAGTACGCGTAGGTCGCGCCGTTCAGGCGCTCCGCCGGGAAGGCCAGCACGTGGCCGTTGCGCACGGCATCGACGAAGAACGACGCGCGGCTCAGGTCCAGGCCTACCGGGCTGTCGGCCTCGTACCAGTTGCTGGAGGCCAGCACGGCGCCACGCTGGTCGAGCACCATGATCGCCAGCGAGCCCGCCTGGACGTTGTAGTTCAGCAGCGTGCGGTTGACGCTGTCGCGCAGCGCGGGATCGTCGGGTTTGTCCAGCAGCCTGGGCAGGTCGGGCACCAGCGAGACGATGCCGGGCAGGCTCTCGTACTTGCCCAGCTCGCTCTCGATGCCGGCGGCGTACAGGTCGAGCTGGTGCACGGCCTTCTGCGCCAGGTCCACATGGCCGCTGTGCTCGGTGAACCGGTAGGCCGCCAGCGCCGATGCCGCGATGGCCAGGACCATGCCCAGCCAGAAGGCGGAGCTTTCCAGGGCGCGATAGAGCAGCGGTTTGCACACGGCGGAGGCTTCCAGGGTCTGCGGCAGGGCGGTGGTCGGGCGCGATCGTGCAGGCGGCGGGGCGCCGGCCCGCAGCCGCCGCCCCAACACGAGTGCCGAACGCCCGGCCTGTGCGGATGATCTCAGGCGGCCTCCCGTTGCATCAACAGGCCGTTGCCGCGGCTCGCGCCGCGGGTGCCACCAGCTCGGGATCGTTCAGGCCCTGCGTGCGCATCAGCCAGGCACCAGGTCGGTCGGGAACTTCCAGAAGTCCTTGAGCAGGTAGTTCATCGGCATGTTCAGGCCCGAGTTCCTGGGCGGTATGGGCTGCAGGAACCAGCGCTCGTAGAGCGCATGGGCTTCGCGGGTCCGGATGAGGCGCTTCATTTCGTCGTCGGCGATCTTCTTCAGCTCCGGCTCGTTCCTGCCGAGCAGGATCGCATAGGGCTCGATGGTGAGGAACTTGCCGACGACCTTGAGCCTGGCCGGGTCGGGCCGGCTGGCAATGAGGCCGAACAGCAGCACGTCGTCCATGGCGAAGCCGTCGGCCTCGCCCGATTCCACCATCTCGACCGCGCGCGCGTGGTCCGGTGCCTCCAGGATCTCGATGCCCAGCAGCCGCTCCTGGTTGGCCTGGGTGATGGCCTTCAGCGGCGTCGTGCCCTTGGTCGAGACCAGCCTGCGGTGCTCGAACTGCGACAGCTTCTCGATGCGACTGTCGGCGCGGACCAGGTAGCGCGCGCCGGCGATATAGTGCGACACCGTGAAGGCCACCTTCTCGCGGCGCTCGGCGTTGTTGGTGGTCGACCCGCACTCCAGGTCGGCCCGGCCCTCGGCCACCGCCGCGATGCGCGTGGCCGGCGTGACCAGCACGAACTCGGGCGTGAGCGACTTGAGCCTGAACTCCCTGCGGACCGCCTCGACGATCCTCAGGCACAGGTCGATCGAGTAGCCCACGGGCCTGCGATCCGGAAGCACGTAGGAGAAGGGCACCGAGGACTCGCGATGAGCGATGACGATCCGGCCCGTCTGCCGGATGCGATCCAGGCCCGGCCCGGCGAGCGCCTCGGCGGCCGGCATCAGCCCGAGGACGGCACCGCAGGCCAGCGCGCTCAGACGAGGGATGTTCATGCCGTGGGCCGCGGCGGCGACGCCGTCCGTCGTTGGATGGGTCTGCCGGCTGACGCAACCGCCATGCCATGCCGGCGGGCGAGGGCGCGACGCGGCCGCACGCGCCACCGGCGACGCATGCGAAGCCGCCCCGGAATGGCCCGGCCGGCCCTGCGCAGGCCCGTGCGCCGGCACCCTAGCGACACACGCTCTGCGCTCGACCCGACGCGCCCCGCGCCCCGCCTTGCGCCGCCCTGGCAGTGCGGAAATCCATACGCGCAGCGGCGTCGTGGTGTGGATTTGCGCCCCGGTCCCGGTCTCGGTCCCGCCCGGCGAGCTAGGGAATGGCGTACGGCGTCGAAAGGGTCGGTCGGTGCCAGGATCCTTCGATGAACCGGACTCCATTCCAGAATCCCCGTGCATCGCCCTGACCGGCGTAGTTCCGCAGCACCCTGGACAGGTCATTCAGCGCGTCCTGCGGCGTCTGCTTGCAGGCACGCAGGTCCACGACCAGGAAGTACTCGGCGCTGGTCGGCAAGTGCTTGATGCGGCCACCGTGCTGCTCGATGATGGACATCGCGACATACGTCTTCCGGAAGTGGCTCGCCACGGTCTCGCCGGGTCGCGGGGACTTGATCTCCAGTGCCACTTCGCCGCCCCCGCGCGCGGCTTCGGTGCCGTAGATGTCGGGGTAGGTCACGTCCGCGCCGGCGTAGCGCTTCTGGCTGCGCCCCATGTCTATCGGCCTGCGGTCCCTGAACCCCGGCTCCGTGATCAGGTTTCCCGAGGTCGAATGTCGATAGCGCGCGAAGCCGGAGCCCGGCCGGTCCAACATCCTCTGGAGGTCGCCCTGCGAGACGTACTCGCCGAACTTCGAGAGATCCACCGCGATGACCCCGGTCGGCGCCCCAGCTTCCACCAGCTGGGCCCGGAACCCGACCATGGTCTCCTCGAGGGTGGTCATGTCGTCGAGCAACTGCCGCTCGAGCTCGGGCGAGATCTCGAGCCCGCGCAGGCGAGCCAGGCGCGCCTCGTGGTGCATCGCGTACTTGTCGAGCTCGAGCATGAGTTCCTTCGCCCGTGGCATCTTGCCGCCACCGAGCCAGGCGCGCGCCCTCGTGTACGTTTCCTTGAATCCGCCTGAGAGCACGCGGTATTCCTGTATGGACTCCATCGCGATGCCGTGGATCAGCACGTCGCCGACGGATGCCGCGGCGCCCGCCTTGATGCTGATGTCGGTGTCCGAGAGCCAGGAGCCGAGCTTGTAGTCGATCTCGATGCGCCTCGGAGCGAGATCGACGTCGACCGTGACGGTCACCCCCAGCTTCCTGGAAAGCTGCTGGGCAGCCTCCTTCGTCATGACGGTGTCGAGCTTCGTCGCGGCGTACCCCAGCAGCGCGGCGCGACGCTGCATCTCGAGCTTGGTCGACACCCCCTCGAGATCGGCTTGCGGCGACTTCGCTGCCGAGAGGAACTCGGAACCACCATGCCGCTCGAGCAGCGCCGCCGCACGCACGGGGTCCTCGCGGATGACCGCGGCGATGCGCTGCACCTCCTCCTGGCTCGCTCCCGCCAGCCCCTTGAGCGCCTGCTCGTCGAGGATGCTCAAGGCCCACAGGTCGCTCTTGCCGAGTTTCCCGGCGCCCTCTTCGCCGAGCACCTTCCTGACGGAGCTCGCGGTCTCATCGAGACTCTTGGCACTCCAGGCCAGCAAGGCGCCCGTGACGAGCATGCTGGAGAGAATGCGAACGACGGTGGACACCTTCTCATCCGTCGGCATCTTGCTGTCGAGGATGTCTGCGATCTGGGCGGCGCTTTCGGCTGCCAGCAACACGCCGCCGAACAGGTCGGTGGAGAAGCCGGCATACAGCACGAATTGCCCGGTGCGGGTCGCCGCCGCGATGCGCGTCCCGTGGCGCAGCACGTTCGCCGCGCCGGCCATGCCCAGCAAGCTGCCGGCGAGCTGCGCGATGTCGATGGCGACGCTCATCGAGCTGGGGCGCGCCTCCCAATAACGATCGTAGAGACTCGCTGCGGCGGACGCGGCGCCGGCGGTCGCGGAGGCCATGAAGAACACCGGCGCGAAGGGTTGTCCACCGGGAATCGCGGCGGCCAGCACACCGAGGCCCGCGAGACCGAGCGATGCCCAGCCCCAGCCGGTGGAAAGCCTGCGCGCAACCGTTGCGCCCTCGGTCATGATGCGCCAGTCCTGGACGGCGACGCCCAAGGTGTTCTGCGGAACCCGCAACACGATCTGCCCCACCGGGTAGGCGTTTCCGGTGTTGAAGTCCTTGAGCACCGCTTCGAAGTTCGCGCCGCGGTACTCACGGCGCGGCACACCCGGCGTCACGTCGACGAGCATGAGTTCGCCACCGCCGCCGCCGGCTGCGCGCCCCAGGAAGAACGACAGCTCGGCCGATTGGCCGGTTTCGGTCGCGAGATGGACGCTGGGGACGAAGACCGAGGTCTCTGGCTCCAGGCTGCGCAGCGCCGTGTGCGCCTCGGCCATGTAGTCCTGGAACTGCTTGGCCTTCTTCGACTCGTCGCCGGTCAGGACGACCTGTCGGTAGCTGGCGAGGCCGACCAGCTGGTCGCGCTCGTCGCGCATCCAGCAGAAGATGTCGACGTATCCGGCGTCCCAGAATATGGTCCACTGCGCCGAGGGCCCGGTGCCGAGATCGAATGCCAGGCGCCCTTCGATTTCGCGCGGGTGCTTGCCGAACCGGTCTTCCGTTTCAAGCAAGCCGGGATCCGACGGAATCGCAGCCCACTGGTACTTCGCGGCCGGGCGATCAACCGGCGCGTGCGCGGTGTAGACGTTGACGGGCAGGTTCGGCGCCGCTCCCGATGTCGTGGCCGGGTTCGATCCGGACAACGTAATGAAGGTGTCGCCGGTCTTCTGGTCGGCGATCGCGTTGTTCACGTTCGCCAGGTTCTGCATCTCCAGGCCGATCAGGAAGGCCGCCTCGTTCGAGCCTTTGATGCTGTTGAGCTTCTCCATGGCGACGGCGCCGGGCTCGACGACCTCGACCACATGCAACAGGAGGCCGACGCGCTGGTTGGACATCGGTATCTCGGCCGCGAAGGTCCAGGTCCCGACCTGATCCAGGGTCCACTCGGCCGATGGGCCGAGCCGCGATCGGTATCCGAACTTCTGCTTGCCCGGCGGCCGGACGAACCACGCGGTGAAGTCGTAGTTGGACAGCGAGTCCTTGGCTGCCATCTCGGGCGGATGCGCAATCCGGAGTTGATAGGACCGGCCGACGATGGGCGCGCCATCGGGCGGCAGCAGATAGATGCCCTGCCGCCGAAGCTCGGCTTCCGTGACCACTTTCGGATCGGATTTCGATGCGGTGTCCGTGCCTGCGCCAGCCACCGGCTGCGAGGCGTCGGGCGCGAGCAGACCCGACGAACTCTGCGGATCGCCCCTGCGATGCACGACGCGCTCGCCGCCCTGCGCAGCCTGGCCGCCATGCAGCACCACGTGCGCGAGCTCGTGGGCCAGCAGGTGCCGTCCGCCGGCGTCATGCGGACGGTATTCGCCGCTGCCGAACACGATGTCGCTGCCCAGCGCATAGGCGCGTGCGCCGACTGAACGCGCGGAGTCTCGCGCCGCCGAATCCGAATGCACGCGCACGTGCGCGAGATTGACGCCGAAGCGCGGCTCGAAGAACGTCCGGCTGGCGCGATCGAGCGGCGCGCCGCCGGCGTTCATGGCGCTGGGGGCGCCAGGTCTGTGATGGCCGGGTGGCGCTTCCAGCGCAGTGCCCGGTGCCTCTCTGCGGAAGGCGGTCTCCTTCCGTCCGTTTTCGTCGTCGCGTGGCCGGAGCGCGGATGGGTCGATCGCGGCGGAATCGCCCGCGGGCATGCGCATGACGCGATCGGCAAGCCTGTCCGCTTCGAGTTCGCTCCCATCGGCAGGCCGCGAAACACGCATGCCGCCCGTGAGCGACGGGCGAGGCGCTCCCGCTCCGGCGCTCGGCAGGGCGGCCTGGACATCACGGTGAACCTGCACCTTGCCCAGAGCGTGCCCGAGGCGTGGATCGACCTGCGGATCGAGCTGCGTGCGGCTGGCGGGCTGAACCGCCGCCGATCCGCCGCGCAAAGGGACGATGCTCGACCGGGTAGGCGGCTGCTCACGGGCGCGGCCTGTCGGCGCGCCTGTGTCCATGCTGCCTGGCACCGACTGCTTGCGCATGGCTCGCCTTCAACTGCCCTTGACCCGCACATTCGTCGTCACGAACGAGCCCTGGCCCGAATAGCTCGGCGTGGCGTCGGGGATCGGCGATCCCGGCCCGGGCGGCGGCTGCATGGCCGGCACCATCACCTGGAACTTGGCGTTGAAGTTGCCGCCCTTCAGCAGCACCGGCTTGCCGCCGGACTTCGTCTTCTGCGCCACCTGGTCGCCGGCAAGCGACTCGATGCTCAGCATGCCGACGCCGGGAATGCTGTAGACCGGCGTCTGGTACATGCAGCCCGGCACCATCACCAGGGCCTCGTCGCCCTTCACGCAGGCCGGCACGCCGCCGATCATCGCCCGCGCGCTGCCGCTGAGCGTGCCCGGCGCGACGACGACCGTCGCCGCGCCGAAGCTCGGCTGGAACATGGCCATGTCGCCGGTGACGAGGATGGCGTCCGACATCGCTCAGGCGGAACCGCCGAAGAAGAGGTAGCCGCACGGCGCCTCGACATGCCAGCCCTGCCCTTGGAAGAAGCTGCTGCTGAGCGCGGCACGAACGACCACCAGATAGGAACCCGGGTTCAGCGACAGGCTGCCGACCGGAAATGCCACTGATACGGGCAGCATGCCCTGCCAGACCTCGTTCGCCTGCGCGGTGCCGCTGTTGTTGGCCGGATCCTCGAAGTTGGTCACCACCTCGCGGAGCGCCGGCGTGGACGGCGGCAGCGGGTTGGAGCCGATCGTCGTCATCGTCCAGTAGAGCGACAACTTCAGCGCCAGCTGAAATGGACTGTGCTGCAGACTGCCCTGCTGCGAAAGAAGCAGCGTGGGCAGCATCGAATAGGAGATATCGAAGTTCTGCGCCGTTCCAATCTGGAAGGTTTCAGCGGCAAGCCGCGAGAACACCTGGGTCTGGGACCAAGGCAGCAGCACCGGTTCGGTCTTCTTCAGAATCTGCTTGGGCATGTCGTCATCCTGTCAAAGGCTGTCAAAAGATGAAGCCGGAGAGATCGCTTGTGTCCATGTCGCTCGACGAATCCGCCGTGACGATCATCGAAAGCGTGTTGAACGATGCGGCGCTCGAACGTTGCGCACCGGTCCAGAGTTCCAGCGCATAGAGCCCGGCGTCCAGGTCTGAACCCAGCTCCGAGAACGACGCACCGCTGGCCAGGCCGCTGGTCGTTACCGTGCCGACCGTCCGGAACGCGGAGTCGCCCGCCTTGTGCAGCCGGACATCGCAGTTCACGTCGCTGGCCGAGATGCCGATGAAGGCGACGCTGATCCTGACCCGCGAATTGATCGGCAGGTAGAACGACGTGCCGCCCACATAGCTGTTGGCCACGGTGGCGATCTCGCCCTTGTCGATGTCCTTCTGCGCGAGCGTCGCGTTCATCATGAAACCCTTTTGCCGGATGACGCCGTTGACGAAGAGGTCGCCGTTCACGACCAGCCTTCCCATCTCGGTCCGCGTGGTTCCGATGCCGACCCGGCCGTCCGAGTCGACGTAGATCCGCGGGCTCAGGGGGTCGACTTCGCCCAGGCCGTCGACGGTCCGGTCGGCCGTGTGGAACGACAGCGTGCCGCCCCGCGCCTGGATGCCGGCCGCCGGCCCGCCCGAGACCGCCTTGACGCCCTGCCCCGTGCTCGGCGTCAGGTTGTGGCCGAGGAATGCGCCGGTCGTCGGGCCCGTGCTCAGCAGCATGCCCGAGCCGCCCAGGGTGACCGGCAGCCGCCGCACCCGTACCGAGGCGATCTGGACCTGGCCGTTGCCATTGGGGTAGTTGACGTACACGATGGGCCGCATGGCGCGAACCGCCTGGTGCAGCGCACCCGGGGCCTCCGGCCGAGGCGCGGCGAGGCCCGCTCCCTGCGCCGCCCGGCCCTGCAGGTAACCGACGTAGCGGGTCCAGCCGGCCGGCAGCCGGTCCCCGCTCACGGCCACGTAGTGCTGCGAGTTCGCGCCGGCCTGGCCGGCGACGTTGCACAGCTTTCCGCTGGCGTCGTAGCCGGCCGCACCGCAGAAGATCTGGAAGCTCACCGCATCGGTCGGCGCGCGCGCCTGGCGCGCCACGATCTCGAACTCGTAGAGGACCGAGGCGTCCACCGGTATCGCGTCGCCCATCACGAACGCGGCATAACCGTCGATTTGCAGCGCACGGGCGCCGCAGGGCGAGTCCGTGACCGGCACCGTCTTCCAGGCGGCGTTGGCCGGCGACTGGACCTGGACCAAGCCATCGAGTTCGTACTCCCAGTCGCCGTTGAAGACCAGGTTGTCGCCCAGCGCACCGAGCGCCAGGCGACCGCGCACGCTCAGGGCGGACTGCACCGCGGTCGTGCCGTCCGCCGCCACCTGCACCGTGGGCGTCGCCGCGCCTGCCACGTACAGGCTGTTGTGCTTGTGGGCGCCGGAGGCCTTCGGATAGAGCTCGTCCAGCGCCATCTGGACGTTGACCGCGGGGTTCGCCGGGTCGCTCAGCGCATTGGGCGCGGTGGGGATGTTGACGGCCGCGACGACCAGCGTCGAGCGCCGGCGCAGCCGCACCGAGGCGATCTGGACCCGCCCATCCCCGCCGGGGTGGTTCACGGACACGAGGGGGCGTATCCAGCGCACGTCCTCGTGGCAGGCGCCGGGCGCTTCAGGCTGCGGGGCCGCGTCCGGCGTGCCCCTGGGCGCGTGCCCCTGCAGGAAGCCGACGAACCGGGTCCAGCCCGTGCCCAGCTGCTGCCCGCTGACGGCGACGAAGTGCTGTTCCTCGTAGATGGGCTTGCCGTCCACGTTGCAGGGCGCGCCGCTGGCGTCGTAGCCGGCGGCGCCGTAGAAGATCTGGTGGCTCGTGCCATTCGACGGAGCACCGGTCTGCCGCGCCACGATCTCCAACTCGTAGAGGGCATCGCCGTCGAACGGGATCAGGTCGCCCAGGACGAACGCGGCGAATGCACGGACTTCCAGCGCGGCAGCGCCACAAGGAGAGTCGCGCACGTCCACGCGTTTCCAGGCCGCGTCGGCGCGCTGGTCGACCGCCACCAGGCCGTCGAGCTCGAACTCCCAGTCGCCGTTGACGACGAGGTTGTCACCCAGCGCACCGAGCGCCAGGTGGCCACGCACCGTCAGGGCGGCCTCCACCGCGGTGGTGCCGTCCGGCATGATCTGCACGGAGGGTGCGGCGATCGCCGAGGCGTGCAGGCGGCTGTGCTTGTGCGCGCCGTCGGCCATCCGCCCGTCGGTCACGGTCTCGGCGCCCGTGCCGTAGGCCACGCTGGCCAGCCCGCCTTCGAGGCCAGCCTTCCAGCGGTCTTCGCCTTCGTCCCACAACATCTGGGCCACCGGTATCGGCTTGCCGTCGGCGCCGCCGCGGTAGACCTCGAGGCCGCCATCGATGTCCAGCGGCAGGCTCGTGATGCCGGTGGGGTCGTAGCTGTTGACGCGGATGATCGAGTCCTCGACCACCACCTGCTTGCGATCCACGCTCGTGGGCGGGTGGACGACGAACAGGTCGCCATGGACCGTGAGGTCGCCGTCGACGGTGCATTGGCCGCCGACGTGCAGGTTGTTGTCGCCCGGGTCGCGGTCGCCGCCCACGGTCAGGCCGCCGTTGAGGACGACGGTGACCGGCGTCTTCGGGATCAGGGTCCGCCCGTCGGCGGTGACGATCTGGGCGGGATCCGGCGGCTCCGAGCCGGGCTGCCGCGTGTCGAAGTAGCCCAGGTAGACATCGCTCTGCACCGACAGCTCGGCGTTGATGCCCAGGCTGCCCGTCATCACGTCGCCGGCCCGGTTGACCTTGATGGCGTACAGCTCGTCGAGCGCGGCCTGGACCGTGTCGGCAGGCCGCGTGGGCAGCGTCTCGGCATTCGGCAGGTAGGCCAGCTCCCAGGCGACATCGAAGGCGGCACCGAACAGCAGCTCGCGGCCCAGGTGAGCGGTGTCGCCCGGCAGCGCCAGCAGCATGGCGCGAACCTGCTGCCGGGGCAGCTCGCTCGCCATGCCGGTGAAGGCCGAGCCGAGCGAGGCGCGCGACTGCAGCCGCCAGCTGCAGCTGGCCTCGCCGTTCGTGTCGGCTGCGACAACGAAGGACTTGATCGCGCCCGTCGGCGGGCTGCGCGACGCGACGGAAGCCCCGGCCTGCGGCAGCAGCTCCGCGTCGCCGCCGGTGCCCTCGGCGCTGATCTCGAAGCGGACCCAGGCGCCTTGCAGCGGGCGGTCGCCGTTGGACACGCGCACGCGCAAGGGCTGCGGGACCGTATCGCCCGGCATCGCGTCCTGGCCGTCGCCCGAGAGGTAGTGAAGCTCGGGCTCGGTGAGCGAGGGGAACAACCAGCGGCTGTCGTGCCTGACGGTGTAGGCCGTGCCGTTCCACGACACCACGGCCAGGCGGGTGACGTGATGCTGCACGCCCTGCGGAGGCAGGTAGGGCGGCGCTAGGGGGTCGCCGGGCCAGCCGATGCCGCCGCCCTCGCCGCTGGCACTGATGGTGCGCGCCGGAATCAGCCAGTAGTCACCCACCTGGTAGCTGGCGCTGCCATCGAAACTGATTTGCACGCCGCCTTCGAGATCCACCCACATCGGCGCGCCGCCGGCTGCGGGCACCTTTAGGACCGCGGCCATGCCGCTCTGGTCCCAGCGCCGCACGATGGTCGTGGCCAGGTCGAAACCGGGTGCCGTGTTCGGATCGGTGCCCGGCCAGGCCTCGATCTCGATCGTGTCTTCCACGACGCCCTTGACGCGGACCATCACGCCAGGTTCGCCGCGCAGCAGCCGCCAGTCGTCGATCACTTCGATCCACTGGCCCGAGGCGAAGCCGAGCGACTCGTCACGGCCCGGGTCGGCCACCGTCAGCACGCGTTGCTGCGGCGCGCCGAGCAGCCGCGTCGCCACGATGCCGTTGTCGCGCGACCACTTGAAGGTGGCCGTGCCCGCGGCGCCGAAGTCGTGGATCTCCACGCGGTAGAGCTGGTTCTCCAGCCGCCGGTAGCCGGCGCTGGCCGGCACCACGCAGGGCCCGGCCGTGGTGATGATGGGCTGGGTGCGCGCCGCCATGCCGCCGTGCGCCTGGCCGGCGAAGAGCTTCCAGGGCCCGGGCACTTCCCAGGCGCTGGGCACTTCCGGGAGCGCGCCCGAGGGCATCAGCCGCACCTGCCAGATCACCTGCGTGCGGGTGGCGGTGTCGGGGCCGCCGAGCGCCACCTCGCGCAGCGCGGGAACGTCGACTGCGGTGAGGTGCCGCTCCCAGACGTCGAGGAACACGACGTAGGCGCCGGTCGCGTTCGGCACCCAGTCCGACGGGATCGCGCCATGCGGCTGCGCCGGCCTCGAGCCGGCGGGCTTGAACAGCACGTCGCGCTCGTTCTCGACCAGGATGCCGTCGACGTAGTAGCGCCCGGCCGAGATCGACAGGTTGTCGCCCGCCGCGGTGATGGCAAAACCCGCGGCCCGGCTCGGCGCGCCGCTGGCACCGATGATGTCCGCGCCCACGGTGCGGCCCAGATGCGCCTGGATGTCGACCTGCTCGTTCCAGTCGGCGTCGAGCTGCACCCGCCCCTGCTGCAAGCGCACGGCGCTGTAGTGGCGTTCGGGGTTGAAGGTGAATCGGCTGAAGTCGCCTTTCATTCGAATTCTCCCAAGCTGGTATCCATGGCCGGATCGGTCAATTGACGAAGAACAGCCCCGCCTCCATGCCGAAGCGCATGTACTCGCCCACGCTGGCGCGGATGTTGGCCTCGCGCTGCGGCTGTCTGAGGTGGCTGAAGGCGCCCATCTCCGAACCGTCCTGGGCGCCGGTGCGCAGCTCTTCGGCGCAGGCGCGCGAGAGCTGCATGTAGCCCGCGTCGCCGTAGTCGAGCGAGGTGAACGCCGGCCGCAGGCGCGCGACGATGCGATCGGTCTCGTCGGCGCCCAGGTCGGCAGGCGTGGCCAGTCCCGGTTCCGGGCTCAGCACGAGCGCTGACGCCAGCAGCGCCTGGGCCGGCTGGCACTGGAACGGGTGCGGCACCTGCGAGCCTTCGGGCAGGTAGCAGTAGCGCGTGCAGCCGCTCTGCAGCCGGGTCGACCGCACCGGCGCGGTGAACAGGCACTCGCTGGCGAGTTCCAGCGTCTTCACCCACACCAGGCCGTGGATCGTGCTGCGCTCCATCTGCGCCGGCGAACCGGCCTGGCCATCGCCGCCCAGGGCCTGCAGGCCGGCGCTGCCGGCGTCGACGATGCTGTCGACCAGCGACACCCTTCGCACCGTGTCGGGCACGCACAGCGGCCCGCAGATCGAATGGTCGAGCTTCAGCACCAGGTGGGCGTTGTCCTCCACGGTGGCCGGCACGGTCAGGACCTTCACGCCACCGGCCACCGGCCGGACCGTGCAGTGCACCAGGTCCAGCGCGCCCAGGTCGCCGGTGCCCACGTCGACGCGCCCGTCGATCAGCAGGCCATTGAGGTGCAGCCCGCAGTCGCCGGCCGACTGCGCGCCGGCCGCGGCCTGCACCAGCAGGTCGCCGCGCACGCAGGGCCGCAGGGCATCGGCCACCAGCAGCCGCGTCAGGTCGGCATCGGGCACGAAGACGCTGTCGGCCTCATCGACGTCGGGATGGCTGTCGCCGCGCCAGCTCGCTGCGACGATCGACAGCCGGTTGCCCTGGGCGAGGTCCATCCGCAGCGCGCCGCCCTGTGACACCTCGTAGGTGGCGCTGTCTTCGATGGTGATCAGGCCGGCGATGCCGCTGCCTTCGGCATTGCGGGCATTCCAGGCGGCCACCGCGGCAGCCAGGGTGCGGAACAGCGGGCCGTCCGCACTGCCGCGCGCGGAGGAGACGCCGCGCCACCACAGCGTGTTGTCCGGGCCGAGCGCGCGGGGCAAGGTGTCGGCGCGGTTGTACGGGCCGCCGCCGATGTCGGCACTGAAGCCGTAGGCATGGCTGGTGAGCACGCCGGTGGCCGCCACGTCGGCCGCCAGCGCGAGGCGCCCGCGCTCGGGATCGACATAGACGCTGATCCCGGGGCTCGTCGGTGCCAGGCCCGGCCAGGCGTCCCATTCACCCAGGTCGCAGATCGCCATCGCCTCGGGCGCCAGCGCGGCGTCGCCGCCGTCCAGGAAGATCTGGAATGCGGGCTGCGTGCCGAAGTAGGCCGGCCGCAGCGCATTGCCGGCCGCCAGCGCGGCCCGGCGCGATTCGAGCTCGCGGTGCAGCGGCAGGCGGCGCAGCGGCGCCGGCGCGTTCACCTCCTCGGCGAGGTGCGTGATGGCGGTCTCGGTCTGCGGGCTGTTGAACAGCGCCAGGTCCAGCCCGAGCGGGCTGAAGCTGTAGCGGCCGCCGCCCAGCGGGCGCGCCGCGCAGCGCTGGATCTCGTAGCTCTGCAGCCGCCACAGGAAGAGGCCGACGTTGGGAATGCCGTAGCGGCCGCGCGCCACGTCGACATGCCGCACGTCCGCGCTGTGGGCCGTGGTGTCGAAGGGCGAGCCGACCAGCGACATCGCATCGACCCCGCGCACCGAGGTGGTGGCCGGCAGGCTGCGGCGCACATGGTTCAGGTGCTGCGTGGTGGCCAGCAGGCGGCTGAACTCGACGGCCCGCGCGCGCCAGCCGCTGACGTCGGCCGCCACCTGCTCCAGCACCGCGGCCGTTCCCTTGCGGCGCCGGTAGGCCAGCACGTTGGCCACGTAGGCCCGCAGGCTGAAGCTGCCGACGCCGCCGGTGTGCAGCGCCGGGATGCGGAACAGGTCGCCGATGTAGGGCACCAGCCACTCGGCGCAGGTCTCGATGAACCAGTTCTCGTTCAGGTCCTCGATGTCCTGGCGCAGGGCCTCGTATTCCTTCTCGAGGATGCGGAACAGCGCCTGCAAGGGCTGCCCGGCCTCGGCGTCGCGGCTGCGGTAGATGGCCGGCAGCAGCGCGTAGAGGCGGTCGGTGATCTCGGCGCCGGTGCTCATCGAATGGCTTCCTCCGGATTCACGCCGGGTCAGGCGTCCACGGCCAGCAGGCTCAGCTCGACGCCGGTCTGCGGCACCGGGAACAGCAGCAGCAGTTGCGCCGGCCTGGCGCTGCGGCTGGCGCCGTCCCAGGTCGCGCGCCGCGCCGGCAGCGTGCCCAGGCCGCTGACCTGCCCGTCGGGCTGGGCGTTGCCGCCGGCATCGGTGAAGGCCAGCACCTGGATGTTGACGGCCACCACACCCTCGACCGCCTGCATGGCCTGCACCAGCTCGGAACCGCTCACGCCCTGGCCGAACGAACGCCGGGCGAACGAGAAGGTGTCGGCCAGCGCCGCGCGCACGTTGGCCGCGACCAGGTCCGCGAGGTAGCGCGCGTCGAAGCGCAGCTCGGCCACGATCTTGAAGTGCAGCAGCGCGTAGCCTTCGATGCGCACCGGCACCACCGGGTCGCGCAGCGAGGCCAGCGCCCGGCCCAGGTTGGCCGCCAGCGCGCTGTCCGCGGACAGCGGATCGCCGCTGGCCGTGGCCACGCTCAGGTGCAGAAGCGGGTTGTGGCCGGTCCACAGCGCCGTGGCCTGCGCCTTGCCGACGCCCGCAAAGCCCAGCGCGAAGTCCTCGTGGTCCCGCAGCGACACCACGCGGTCGAGCATCAGCACGGCGCGCGGCGCCTGCACGCGCGCGTCGTCGAGCGACTGCGGCGCGGCGGCACCGGTGGCCGCGATGGGGTTGACCGCCTCGCGAACGCCCAGCGGCTTGGTCTGCAGCAGCTTGACGACGCCGGCGGCCACTTCGCCGTCCGGCCCCAGGCCGACGCGGTAGCCGGCCACGACGTTCTCCTGGCCGGTCGGCAGCCGCGCGCCATGGGCGCCGTCGCCGAAGATCACGGTCGCGAAGTGGTCGTTGTCGTGCTGCACGACATAGCGCTGGTCGCGCGGCCCCAGGTCCTGCAGCGACGAGGCCTGCGACCACAGCACATCGTTGACCCGCACCTGCAAGGTGCTCTGCCCGCCGGTGGCCGTCGGCGCGGAGACGAAGGTCATCGACGGCTTGCGCAGCCTGAAGCGCTGGTTCGTGCGCGTGCCGTCGCCGCTGCCCAGCACCTCGCTGGCGACGGTCTCGCCATGCGTGGCCGGCGCCACGTTGGCGTTGATGCCGAAGGTCTCGGCATCGAACAGGTTCTGCAGGTCGGTCTCGAGCTCGAAGCGCGAGCGCGTGCGCAGGTCGACGATGCGCCGCAGGACCGCCACCTCGCTGATGCGTGCCGCGTCGCTGCGGTCGGTGGGCCGCTGGGCGCTGATGGCGTTGCAGCTCCAGCGGCCGTCGGGCTGCTGCAGCAGGGGCACGGTGGCGAAGCCTTCGAAGCCGTTGCGGTCGCGCAGCAGCCAGCTCAGCTGAGGCACGTTGGCGCGGGCGTCGGTCGGCTTGCCGGCCAGGTTGCGCACGAAGCCGTCGCCGGTGTCCACCCAGGTGGCCGCGCCGCTGTCGGTGGCGGGCTGGAAGTACAGCGGCAGCGGCGGCGCCAGGCATTCGAGCAGGTCGCCCAAGGCCAGGTCGACGCTGGAGTAGCCATCCATGGAGACCAGCCGCAAGGCCGTTCCGCCGCTGCCGGCGAGATCGTCGATGCGCGCCTTCATGCGGTGGCCGCTGGCCACGACGCGGCGCCCCGGCGCCAGGCCGGTGACGAAGTTCGCCAGGTCGATCAGCCGGCCCTGCAGCGGGCTGCGGTCCGGGACCGACTCGACGAACCACGCCAGTTCCTCGCTCTGCACATGGACCGTGGTGGCGCGCCGGCTGAACCAGCTCAGGTGCTCGGCCGAGTCGAGGGTCAGCCGCGTGACCTTGGACGACACCATGAAGGCGCTGACCCAGCGCAGCTCGGCGGCGCGGATGTTGTAGACCTCCGCGTAGCCCTTGCGGGCCAGCACGATCCAGCCCCCGGGCACGAGCGCGGGGTACAGGGTGTCGAGGTCGAGCGTCGGTTCGCCCGCAGTCCGCGGGAACAGCGTGAAGCCGGGCCACTCGCCCAAGGCCTGCGGATCGGGACTGGCCAGCGTGTGCTCGACGGTGAGCGCGCTGTTGTGCAGCAGCAGCTTGGCATCCACGCCGCCGCTCATCAGCTGCGGCCCGGCCGGCGACCAGGCCACGGCCTGCGCCGGCCCCTGGTGCGCGCCCTTGAACTCCAGCGGCGTCGCACTGCCGGCCTGCCAGCGCTGGACGGTGCCGCTGGCCAGGCCGGCGAGCCACTGCGCCCCGTCGGTCGAGCAGGCCAGCGCGACGAAGGCGTCGCCGGGCTTGGCAAGCCGCACGGCGGAGCGCGTCCAGCCGCCATCGGCGCGACGCGTCCATGACTGCAACTGCCCGTCGGCACCACCGGAGACCAGGCGCTGGCCGTCGGCCGACATCGCCAGCGCCTCGGCCGCGGCGGCGTGCGGCTCCAGTTCCTGCGCAACGCCGGTGTTCATGTCGGTCACGCGCACGCGGCCGTCGTCGCCCGCGGTCACGGCTCGCAGCGTGAGGTGGTCGGTGGCCCCCTTGGCGCCCAGCGTGCCGCTGGCGTGCAGCGCCACCGCGTTGATGGCGCCGTGGTGCCCCGTGAACGCCTTCACCGGCGCCGCCAGCGCGTCGGCCGGCGGCAGGGTGCTCAGGTCCCAGACCAGGAGCTGCGCATCGGCGCCGACGGACACGGCGATCACGGTGCTGCGCTGGCGGGTCTCGGTCTTGCCGTCGCCGATGTCGACCTCGTACTCGCTGGTGTACTGGCCGCAGGCCACGCCGTGGACCGCGCCGCGATGCCCATGCCAGCCCTTGCCATCGGAGAAGGCGCTGAAGACATGCACCGCCGCGCCGCTGCGCGCATCCCAGACACGCACGCAGCCGTCGTCGCCGCCGCTCACGAGGTACTGGCCGTCCGGCGTGTAGGCCACGGCATGGGCCGCGCCCGGGTGGCCGCTGCTGCTGGCCGTGGGCTTGCCGGTGGCCACCGACCAGAGCCGGATGGTCCCGTCGGCCACGGTGCAGGCGGCGGCGGCGCCATCGGGCGCAAAGGCCACGGCCGTGATCGCACCGAGCACAGCGGGCGCCTCGCGCGCCTTGATGGCCGGATCCAGGCGGTCCCACTCGGGCGCGTTGTGGCCGAAGATCGAGGCCCTCTGGCGCAGCGCGTACAGGCGGGGGCTCACCGCCGCCGGGCCGAGCTGGGTCGGGCTCTGGTCGCCCAGGCCGGGGTTGAAGCGAATGCGCGTGAAGCCCTTGTCGGGCACGGCCTCGACCTGCTCGATGACGCGGAAGTCCCAGTGTTCGTCGCCGCCGCGAGCCAGGCGCTCGCCGCCGACGATCAGCACCGCGTCGCCGGGCCGCAGGCCGGTGGTGCTGCCCTTCAGCCGCAGCTCGGTGACGCCGCGCTCGATGGTCGGGGGAGTCTCGACCATCGGCACATGGGGCTTCAGCGCGTTCCATTCGGTGCGCGCGACGATGGCCTCGGTGGTCTCGAAAGGCTGCGGCAGCTGGTCCTTGGCCGGGATGCTGAGCACGCGCGTGCCGGCCGCCACCGTGACTTCGGGCGGCGAGTCCTTGGACCCGTCGACCGTGAAGGCCAGCACCGTGCCGGCGGCGACACCGGGGTTCAGCTCGTAGCCGATGCTGCGCGCCAGCTCCAGCACCGAGCGGCGTTCGGTCGCGGTGCGCAGGAAGCCTTCGTTGGCGATGCGCTCCTGGTAGAAGGCCAGCACGTCGCAGGACATGGCCCAGGCGTCGAGCAGGGCAAGCGCCGGATCGGTGCTGTCGCGCGTGCTCAGGCGGGCCAGCGGGCGCAGCGGCGAACCATCGCCGACACGCTCGACCTGCTGGCGCGCCAGGCCCGCCACCATGCGCCCCAGGAAGCCGCTGTGCGTGGCCACGCGATAGGCCAGCGCCTGGAGGCCCGGCCGGTTGTACAGCGCGGGGTGGTCGGCGCTGGCGCTCTCGCAGCAGCCGCAGTTGCCGTCGTCCGGGGCCGTGCCGTCGGTGCTCATATGCCCCCCACCATGGCGAGATCGAGCCGGCCCTGGCCGGGTGCCGTGCTCTGGTTGTCGAGCACGGCGATCTCGGTGCGGCCGATGTCGATGCGGCCGACCTCGAGTTCACCCCGCGACGCTTCGCCCTGGCGCTGGAAGCGCTGCGCCGAGACCCAGGTGACGCCGGGCACCTTCATCGCCTCCGCGACGATGGCGCTGAGGTAGATCGTCTGGCCGAAGGTGAGCCGGTCGGGATGGAAGAAGCCGGGCTGGCCGGCGGCGCGAAGCCGGCTGGCAAAGGTGTCCACCAGCGCCGCCTTCACCGCGCTGCGCAGGTGCTCCGCACCCACGCAGACCGACAGCGCGATGTCCAGCGCCACACGCTGCGGCGGCTCGATCTCGATGTCGTGCCCCATCGTCCGGCAGGGCTCCAGGAAGGCCAGCAGCTCGTCCTGGAAAGCGGCGTCGATGTCGATGCCGCCGCGCCGGTCGATCGTGACGAAGACGGTGTTCCAGCTGCCCGTCCAGCGCCGGCTGGCCACCGCCTTCTGCACCTCGGGGTGGCTCTCGGCGAGGGCCGCGTAGTCGGCCGGCAGCACGGCGCGGCGCGGGCTCTGGAAGGCGTGCGGCGCGAACAGGCGGACCTGGTCGGTGGACTCGGGCTCGGCGCCGCCCTGCGCCGGCAGCGGGTTGCGCACCTCCAGCTGCTTCAGCGCCAGGCGTTCCTCGGGCGGCACCACGGCGAGCCGAAGCGCACCGGCACCCACGTTGCCCTTGGCACCCACGCCGACACGGTAGGTGGCGGCAAAGCGTGCGCCGGGCGGGGGCCGGCGGCCGAGCACGCCGTCGCCGAAGCGCAGCCAGGCGCGGCCGTCGTTCTCGGTCTCGACGACGAAGTCTTCGGCGAAGCGGCTGCTGCCGAGCAGGTCGCGCGTGCACGACCACACGTCGTGCTCCTGGGTCAGCGTGATCTGCGGCAGCGCGGCGCGCGCGTCCTGCACCAGCGCCGCCTGCGCCGCCTGGCCGCTCGCGGACTGGGCATCGAACGCGACCGCCTGCGTCACGCCGCCATCGACCACGCGCGGCCGGTAGCGCGCGGCAGACGGCACCTCGGCCGGCAGCAGCGATTCACCCACCACCGTGCGGCCGTGGTCGGCCAGCACGATGTTGCCGCGCGCCACGCTGACGGGCCGCGCCTCGCTGGCGATGGAGCCGCGCCGCCACAGGCACAAGGAGAAGGCCAGCGCGTCTTCCGGCGCCCAGGCCACCTCGACCACGCCGACGCCGAAGAGCTCGTCGCGCACGCCGGCGGTGACCGAGTTCAGCCGGACCACCTGCCGGTGCGTGGGATCGGCATCCGCGGCAATGCCGGCAGCGTCGGCCACCTCCTCGAACAGCAGCAGGTCGCCGGCCTTCAGCCCGCCCAGGCCGCTGCCATCGTCGCGCAGGCTGGCCGCGGTGGCGCCCCGGGGCAGGCAGCAGTCCTCGTCGCCCCAGGTGTAGATCTCGATCTCGTTGCGGCAGGGGTGCAGCACCAGGTCGTGCAGCGTCTCGAACACCTGGCAGTCGTCGGGCACGTTGCCCAGCGGCACGCGGCGCCCCTTGCCGGCCGGGTCGGGCACCGAGGGCGGGTCGGGGTTGACGGCATCGGGCAGGGTGTCCGCCGCCAGCAGCGGCGTGTGTGCGCGCAGCACCGCGCCGTCGGTGCCCGTGTCGGCCTTCACCCAGACCCAGGTGCGCGCATTGCAGCCGTCGTGCATCGCGTAGTCGAGGATGCGGGCATGCCGGCGCACCGAACTGCGCCGCCGCGCGGTGCCGAGGTAGCCCTCGGTCGCGACGGCATCCTGGTAGTAGCTGAGCTGGTCGGCCGCGTAGGCCAGCACCTCCACCGCGGCGATGCCGAGGTCGGCCTCGCTGCGCTCGGTCCACTGCGGCATGACGGTGGACAGGCGGTCCAGCATGAGCTGGCGGAAGCTGGTGTAGTCCTTCGCGAGGTAGTCGATCTGCGGCTCGATCGGTGCCGTGCCGGCGCAGGCCGGGGCGGCGGCGCAGTCGAAGTCGGTGGGACAGCCCGCCTTGAAGCTGAAATCGACCTGCGCCAGGCGGGCGTCCAGCCAGGCCGGCGCACGAACGCTGCCCGGCGACTCGAGCAGCCTGAGCGTGTAGGTGGAGAAGTCGCCGTAGGCATCGACGTCGATCGCGACCCGAAGCGGGTTGTCGGCCGCCGCCGGCCATTGCACCGCCAGCACGCGGATCTGGCGCACCTGGTCGCCGCCGTCGATGCGCACCTGGCCCGGCTGCAGCCGCGCGTCCGCGGCCAGGGCCGCAACCGGCTTGACGAAGTACAGCGCCAGCCGCGCCTGCGGCGCCACCGTGCCGTCGGCCAGGGGACGGTCCTCGACCTCGAGGTAGTCGATGCCGTTGAGCGTGGCATGGTCCAGCACCGCCTGGCGGCGCTGCGGCAGCCTGCAGTCGTAGCGCTCGCTCATGAGGCGCCGGCCGTCAGGCTGAACTGCTCGACGCGCCGCTCCTGCGTGCGCAGCAGGCGGTACTGGATGGTGATCTCCAGGCGTTCCTCGGCACTCTGGATCCGGACGGCGTCGACCTGGATGCGGTTGGCCAGCGTGCGCTTCAGCGCACCGTGCACGAGGTATTCGGTGGCGCTGGCCAGCTCGGGGCTGTTGCCGGCGAACAGCAGCTGGCGCAGGCCGCCGCCGAAGTCCGGCCGGTTCACGCGCTCGCCCGGCTCGGTGAACAGCAGCTGCTCGATCAACTGGCGCACATGGGCCTCTTCGCGCGGGTTGGCGCTGCGGCCGCTGCCGTCGATCGTCAAGGGGAAGGCGAACTGCGTCGTCACATCACCTCCAGCGCCCCGCTGTTGACCGAGACGTTCGCGGCGCCGACCTTGAGCGACTGCCCGCCGTTGGCCAGCTCCACGCCACCGGCCGAGAACTTGCCGGTGGCCGTGCATTCGACGGCGACCTCGGAAGCGCCGACCTTCACCTTGGAGCTGCCGTTGGCCGCCTCGATCTCGCTGGTGGTGATCTTCAGCGTCGACGGGCTGTTCGTGACCTCGACGCTCGAGGCCTGCACCACCACCGTCGGCGAGGTGTGCTTGATCTCGATGCTGTCCTGGGTGATCGTGACCGAGCCCGGGGAGTGCTCGATCTTGATGCCGTTGCTGTCGATGACGATCTTCGACGGCATCGAGACCGCAGGTGAACTCACTTCCAGCGTTATGCCGCCGGCTCCCGCCAAGTCGCAGATGACGAGGTTGATGCTGTCGGTCTTGATGACCTTGTTCTCGGCAATGGCCGGCGCCGCCGGCACCTGGCCGGTGCCCCAGAAGCAGCCGGACCAGATCGGCCAGTCCGGATCGCCCCCCTCGAACTCGACCCACACGCTGGCGCCGGTGGGCGGCAGCATGAAGAAGCCGACACCGTCGCCCGCGAAAGGCACGCAGGGCATGGCCCAGCTGAGCGTGCCTTCGCCCAGCACGGCCGGTGCGCTGACCTGCAGGCGGCCGAGCTGCAGCGGGTCGACGTTGTTCTCGACCTTGCCGCGGTACTTGCCGAAATGCCGCGGGCCGTTCATGGCAGCACCGCCGGCACCGTGGCGCCATGGCCTTCGCGCGTGAGCGTGAAGCGCTGCTTGTACTGGCCGCGGCTGATGGCGTGGGACACGCTCTTCACGTAGTACAGGCCATCGTGCAGGTAGCCCGCGCCGCGCACGCCGACCAGGCCCCGCGCCTCCAGCACGTCGCCGTAGACGGCGGCATCGACCTCGCCGCTGGCCGTCAGCACCGCATCCATCGAGGCGTCCGTCATCGCCTGTGCGCGCGCGAAGGCCTGCGCGTAGTTCAGGCCCTCGCTGTTCGTCAGGTTGGTCTTGCGCACGTTCGGCAGGTCGAACGGCAGCGCCGGCATGGCCGCCAGCGGCGGGACCCGCGTGCTGACGAAGGTCATCACCGGCAGGTAGGTGTTGAGGTTGCGATCGTCCACGGAACCCTCGACGCGCACCGCGGCGCGGCTGTCGTACTGGAAGTCCAGGCTCTCGACGTTGGTGGCCGGCCCGAGCTGGATCGACAGCGCCCGCGCCGGCAGGCCCACCCGGACCGGCGGCCCCCAGTACGCGGTGCTGGTCAGCGGCACCGGCCCGGGCCGCAGGTAGAACACGTAGCCGAAGCGGCGCGCCAGCGTCTCCAGGTATTGCAGGTCGGTGCCGCGCTGGACCGGCGTGCGCTCCACCGGCAAGGGGAAGTCCACCGTCGGCGGCGGCAGCACCTGCGGGATGAGGCCGTACTGCGCGTACTTCGCGATCAGCTTCAGCGCGATGATCATCTCGTTCTGCGCCGGGTGCTCGGTGATGACCTCGTCGCGGTCGAGCGCCACCGAGAGATCGTCGCCCGTGACGGTGAACGTCCCGGTGCCCGAGCCGACGCCCGGGTTGAGCTGCCGGTTCGTGATCAGGCCGTCCATCAGGACCCGCGGGATGGCATTGACCACCACGATGATCACGACGCGATTGCCCGCACGAAGCAGCGGATGGGCCACGACTTCGTAGTCCAGCAGGCCACCGAGGCCGCTGCGCCCTGCACGAAACGTGATCTGGAAGCCGGAGTGGTGCTGGTCGCTCGTGCTGACCTCGACGCGATCGATGTTCTCGATCAGCGTCGGCGGCGCCGGCACGGCCACCGTGGGGCCGACGAGCAGCATGAGCTGGATTCCGAGCGACGGCATGGCGGTACGGGGCCGGTCGGGCGGGCGTCAGCCCAGCGGTTGCGGCACCGGGATGCGCACCATGGCGCCCGGCTCCTCGACCAGTTCCTGCGGGTGCATGCAGTCGTTGGCATCGGCAACGCGCCAGAACTGCAGCGGCCCGCCCAGCGTGCGCGCGGCCAGCAGGTCGGGGCGCTCGCCGCTGGCGACCATCACCTCGGTCAGCAGGGTCATCGTCAGGCCCTGCGGCAGGAAGCGGCGGCGCTTGTAGGCGATCTCGCGCCCGTCGGGGGTGACGAACTTGGCCGTCTCGAGCGCCGCGTAGCGGCTGGTGGGGTCCAACATCGCCTGGTCTCCTGTGGCTTGGGTTTCCCGGTGGGCTCAGAACACGCTGCCCAGGCGGGCCACGTTGCTGCCGCTGCCGACCACCGCCAGCGCTTCCTTGACGACCTGGTGCGCCATGTAGACGCCGAAGCCGGGATGCGTGATCGAGAAGTCGTTGTAGCTGAGCACCTGCAGTTGCAGCGTGACCTTGGCGCGGATCGGATTCAGGCTGGCGTCGTGCGCCTCCTCGGTGACGCGGAAGGTGTTGACCTTGACGGGCACGACGCGCTTGAGGCCCCAGACCAGCAGCGTGAACGGCGCCTCCGTGGGGATGACCTCGATCATGCCGGCCGCCAGCGCGATGGTGTTGGCGATCACCTGCACGCTCTTCGGATACAGCAGCATCTCCAGGGCGGCCAGCTGCGGGTAGATGCCGGTCGCGGTGGCCACGCCGTCGCCGCTTTCGAGCTGATCGGTGGCGTCGATCTCGACCGTGATGTCGATCTTCTCGGTCGGCGCGCCCGACAGGCGAAGCACCTCGGCGCGCCCGCCCGACGGGGCGCCGGACTGGGGCTCGAGCGTGCGCGTGACCTCGTCCGGGTTGTATTGGAAGACCACCACGCTGGCCAGCGGGTTGAACGGGTCGAAGCCGATGATGGCGCCACGGGTGACACGCGGCGAACGCGGCGAGAAGCTCATCGCCCACCCCCTTGCGGCCGGCTCTCGCGCGGTTGCAGCAGGGCCGCATGCATCTGGCGCGCGGCCTGCGCACCGTGCCACTCGGGGTCGCGCCCCGGCTGCAGGCGGATCACGCCGGCGTCCAGCTGCCCGACGTGGGCGCCATGCTTCGGCGCCCCGGATTGCTCGAACAGGCGCGCCAGCTCGGCACGAAAGGCCTGCACCACGCGCGCGCCATCGCGCTCGCCGAAGCCTTGCAGCACCAGCCGGTCGATCTGCAGCGAGAGGGGAGCGCTCATGTCCAGCCTCCGATGTCGGCATCGGCAATCGGCCGTTCGAGCTTGGCGTACTCGGCCCGCGCCGCCCGCAGCAAGTGCGCCATGCGCACCGGCTCGTCGGCATCGGCGGCCAGGAAGGCGGCATTCAGCGCGATGTTCCGGATGTTCCCGCCGGCCACGTTCAGGCGTGCCAGTCGATCCATGTCGAGCCCTTCGGTCGGCGTGCTCGGCGGAAACACGCGGCGCCAGATCTCGCGCCGCTGCGCGGCATCGGGGAACGGGAACTGGACGACGAAGCGCAGCCGGCGGAGGAACGCCGGGTCGAGCGCGGCCCTCATGTTGGTGGTCAGGATGGCCAGCCCGCGATAGGCCTCCATGCGCTGCAGCAGGTAGCTCACCTCGACGTTGGCGAAGCGATCGTGGCTGTCGCGCACCTCGCTGCGCTTGCCGAAGAGCGCGTCGGCCTCGTCGAAGAGCAGCACGGCACCGCCCTCTTCCGCGGCGTCGAAGATGCGACGCAGGTTCTTCTCGGTCTCGCCGATGTACTTGTTGACCACGGCGCTGAGGTCGACGCGGTAGAGGTCCAGTTCGAGGGCGCCGGCGATCACCTCGGCGGCCAGCGTCTTGCCGGTGCCGCTGACCCCGGCGAACAGTGCCGACAGGCCGAGCCCGCGCCGCGAGTTGCCGCCCATGGCCCACAGTTCGTAGACGCGAAAACGCTGGCGCGCCGCCGCGACGATGTCGTCCAGCGCGCGGCGCTGCTCCGCGGGCAGCACCAGGTCGGCCCAGCGAGCGCCGGGCCGGATGCGCTGCGCCAGGTCTTCGAGCCGGGGGGCGCCCTGGCCCCGGGCGGCGCACCACAGCGCGCCGCGCCAGTCCTGGGCCTTGTCCGTGTCCATGGCCGGCCTCTGGGCCGCGGCCTGGAGCACGGCGCCGCGGATGGCTGCAGCCCCGAGGTCGAACTGGCCGATCAGCGCATGCAGCGCCGGCTCGGGCAGCACGGCCAGCGCATCGGCTTCGGCCAGTGCGGCACGCCAGATCTGGCGCTGCTCTTCGATCGGCGGCCGCTCGACCGCGATGCCGATCGCCGGGCGCTCGAAGCCGGCGCGCGGCTCGCGCGCGAACACCGCGACCGCGCCTTCGATGGCGTTGGCGATGTCCGCCGCGTGCGAGGCGGCCTGCGCCGCGTCGTCGTCGATGGCCAGCAGCGCACCCTCGATCAGCGCCTCGCGCTGCACCAGCTTCAGCAGGCCGCGCCGCTCGGCGCCTTCGCCCAGCTCGGTGCCGCGCAGGATCATCGCCGCCCGCCCCAGCTCGGCGCAGGCCAGTGCGAACACGCCGCGCTTGGCCGCGGTGTCGCCGCCCCAGAGGCCGACGACGGGCCGCTCCGTGCCTTCCGGGGCCGACCACAACCGCGCGATGCGGTGCGCATGCTCACGCTGGCTGGCCGGCAGCTCGTGGCCGGCCGCCCGTGCGTGTGCCGGCGGCAGCAGACGCACGAGCTCGCGCACGCGGCCGTCGATCTCGGAGATGCCGACGATCGTGTGCAGCACGCGTTCGTCGATGCGCAGCGGGCTGGCCAGCAGGGACTCGCCGGCCTGCAGCTCGACCAGGCGCCAGCGGCGCAGCGGGGCCAGCGGGGTGAGCGCGCTCCAGTGGGCGTCCGGGAAGACGGCCAGCGCGAGGCTGAAGCTGGCATGGCGCAGCCGGTTGTCGCCCTGGGCTTCGGCGCAGGCCGCTGCAAAGCGCCCGTCGAGTTCGATCGCCGCAGCCAGCAGCAGCACGCGGCGCTCGAACGGCGACAGATCGAACAGTTGCGCCAGCCGGTCGAGCTGCGGCGCGCTGCCTTCGGGCGCTTCGGTGGCGCTGCCTGCGGCGCCCTGCGCATGGGCCATCAGCTGCGCGTGCAGCGCCTCGAGTTCCGCGACGAGCAGGCGCTGGTTGGCAGCCGCATCGAATCCCTGCCGCGCGTTCATGCGACGCTCACCTTGGGCGACACGTAGGCGCCGGACCCGTCGGCCTGCAACAGGCTGGTCGCGCTGTCGACGCGCAGGCGCAGCAGGTAGTCGCCCGCGGCGACGCCGGCCAGCGGCACGTCGAGATGGCTGATCGCCGATGCCGATGCAGGGATGGCCAGGCTGAAGGTGCCGGCGCCCGCTCCGATGCCGTTGAGCAGCAGCGAGACCCGCTGGCCGGCGGCGATGGGCGGCAGCACGTCGAACGAGACCGTCGGCACGCCCGAGGGCGTGGTGAACTGGACGCCGCTGACCTGCGGCACCAGCGTCACCGCCACCGCATTCGACTCGCCGGCTGGTTGCGTGCCGGTGGCCGTGCGGCGCAGCAGCACCACCTGCAAGGGCTGCACGCCGGCCCGCAGCCCGGCGGCGGGCACGGTGGCGAGGTCGACCTGCAGGCCGCCGCCGTCGATCGGGCTCGGCGTGATCTGCGTCTGACCCAGGCGCAGCTGCGCGATGTCTTCGCCCTGCAGCTGGCGGCCGTGGACGACGAGCGTGCCGGTCGCCGTGAGCGGCGCGTTGGCCACGCCGTCGACGGCGACGCTGTCCACCGTCGGCTGGCGGAAGGTCTCGACGAAGATGGCCCGCTCGCGCACCGGCAATGCCGGCGCGGGCGCGGCGTCGGCTTCGATGACGACGACCGAACCGACGTAGGCCGCCGACAGCGAGTAAGGCGTCTGCGGGAACACGGCCCACAGCCGGGACAGTTCCTCGAGCGACAGCACGATCGGCCGGAAGCGCACGAGGTCCACCGCCTGCTGCAGGTCAGAACTCGCCAGCTCGGGGTAGGAGCCGCTGGCGATGAGGTTCTGGATCAGTTCGCGGTCGAGTTGCGGCCGCGAGTGCAGGGTCTTGATGACCTTGCCCAGCAGGCGCTCGGGCTCCAGTGCCGTGGTCGAGCCGTAGAAGGTGAGCAGGTAGTGCAGGTCCCAGCCGGTGGCCGGGCGCTGCACCGCGCTGCCCGACGAGGCGCGCGTCGGCAGGTCGGCATTTCGCAGCGCCGCGTTCGGCGTCACCTGGTACAGGTAGAGGTTGACGCCGGGTATCTCGGCGCCGTTGGCGTCGGCCGCGATGGCATGGGGTCGCGCCAGGGTCACGTCAGCCCCGGGCACCGCGACCTGCACCGCCGGCAGCAGCAACTGCCGCAGCGCTGCGGTGGCCGTGGCGACGGCGAGATCGTTGCTCACGGCTGCCGGCTGCGCCGACCGCGCAGGTACTCGTCGAGCGACAACCGCGGCGCTGCCACCGCCGCGGCACGCGGAGCCTGCGCCGGCACCGGCGCCGGTGCCGGCGGCGCGCGGAACTCGACGCTGCCGATGCGGATGGAGACGGCCTCTGCTGCCGCCGCCGCGGCCGTCGCGGCCGGCAGGCGACGAGGTTCGGGCGCCGTGGCCGGCACGATCGGCGCCTTCGGCCGCGGGCTGCCGGCCTCGGCCTGCGCGGGCACCAGCGTGGGCCTGGCGGCCTTCTCGACGGCGGGTTGCCGGGGCTGCACGGGCATCGCCGCCACGAGCCGGGCGGGTTCGGCCGCGTGAGCGGCCGGGCTCGATACCGCGCGAGGTCGGTCCGGCACAGGTTCAGGCGCGGCGAACGTCGCCGCCGCCCTGCGCATCGTCGCATCCTGCGCCGTGGCGAGCCAGGGGCGCAGGTCGGGCGCCACGAAAGCAGCTCCTGGCGGCGACGGTGACGGTTCGACGAGGCTGGCAGCCGGCTGCGCATCGCTGGTCGGCCTCTCCCTTGCGCGACGTGCAAGCGGCGGCGCCGCAGCCTGGCCGGGCTCCGAGGCGCTGCCTGGCGGCGGCGAGGCCGGCTCCAGCGCAGCGGCCGCGGGGCTCACGACCCCGGCCCTGGCTTCATCGCTGCCGGAGGCCTGCGGCCGGAAGCGGATCGGCGGGGCTTCCGGCGGATCGGACACCGCCCCGTCCCGGGCCGATGCTCGCGTTCCGGCGGTAGCGCCAGGCGCGATCACCGTGCGAGGCTGCTCGGCGCCTGTCGTTTCGTCGGCCATCGGACGCTTGGCGGCACGACCTTCATCGGCGGGCTCCCAGGTCGCGGCCCGGATGTGCTCGCGCGCCGTTGGCGTTGGCGTTGGCGTTGGCTGAACATCGACGGCCCGGGGCCGCTGCCGGCCCGGTGACGGGATGCCGGGCACAGCGGCCGCAGGCATCAGCGTCGGCGCCGCCGCAGGGGCCGCGGCTTCCTGAACGTTCGCCCGCGCGGGCCTGGTGGTCTCCGCCCGGGTGCCCGGCTCGACGGGATCGATGGGGTCGAGCTGCCGGCGGTGAATCGAGGTCGCGGCCGAAGGCTCGGCAACGGCGGTGCCCTGCGTCGGCAAACCCGGGCTTTCGCCATCGCCGACGAACACCTCGCGGCCTGGCCGAGCGGTGCCTTGCGCCTCCTCGCGCACCGGCCGACTGGCGACGCGATCCGCGGGCAAGGTCGGCGGCATCGTTGCCGGCGCCGCCACGGAGTCCGCACGCGCACGCGCGGAGTCGGAACGGTCGCCGGCGGGGGCGCGAGCTGCCCGTGCGGGCGCGTCCACCGTCGGCTCGATGTCAGCCCCCATCTCCTGGTTGCTGGACGCCGCACCCGGGGCGCCGGGTTCGAGCGCCGCACCGGGCGAGACATACAGGTTCGCGTTCGGGACCACGGCCGTCGCGCGATCGGGCCGATAGCGGTCGACCAGGCGACGGAGGTAGTCGTTCACGCAAGCACCTCGACCGCGAACGAGGAGCGCTGCGGCTCCCGCGCCATGCGGTGCCCGGCTTTCATGCGCCGGCCAGTTCGACGTAGGCCTGCCGCCTGCGACTGCCCAGCGCCAGGATGTCGGCTTCGCGCCAGCCATAGGTGCGCGCCAGCAGGTCGACCTCGCGCAGCAGCCGCCGCGCATGCGTGCCGAGTTCCTGCCACAGGTATCCGGCGATGTCGAAGGCCGAGGTCCACTCGTGCCGGCAGGCCGGGCATGCCAGGCCCAGGTCGAGTTCGGCGCCCGGGTCGAGCGCTCGCATGCGGTCGATGACCTGGCTTTCCGCTTCGGCCGGCAGCTGTGCGAGGTCAGCAGCCGCCGAGTCGAACTGCACCTCGGCCACGCAGCGCGCAAACAGCTCCTCGCTGGCTGCGCCTGGCGGCCCTTGCACGTCGAGCTCGATCATGTCGGCCAGGCGCGGTGGCCGAAACCGGACCCGCCAGCCCTGCCACTCCAGCCAGTGCCAGGGCGCAGGCCCGCTGGCTGCGGCAGCACCGGCCTCGGCCAGCGTTGCGCACGAGAGCTGGAACTCGAGCTTCTCGGCACACCGCGGGCATTGGGTTCGCGCCTCGATGCGGTCGCCGAAAGTGAGGGCCCGCAGGCGCAGCAGCATCGTGTCGCAGGCACCCACGCTGAGGCCGCCGAGTCCGGGACGATCGCCGGAGTCCGACACCCGCTCGAGCAGCGCGAGTGATCGCCTGGCCGGCAGGTCGGTGCGTTCGCGCTCCCAGAGGTCGAGGACGTCTTCGGCGTGAAGGCCACGCATCGGGAGTCAGGCGGGTTCCGTGAAACTGGGCTCGGTGGGCTCGGCAACGGAGTAGTCGCGCTCCCAGCCCTCGTTCTCCAGCTTGATGTGCTGGATGGCGACGGCGTTCGCGTTGGCGTCCAGGTCGGGCAGCGCCTGGTACTCCGACACCCAGCAGCGGAAGACGTTGTAGGCGAGCGCGAGCTGGCCGGCCTCGTTGTAGAGCTCGATCGTCAGGTCCTTGCGGAAGTCCTTCAGCGAGACCTCGGCGCCGAGGCCGGAGCCGTAGTTCCAGACCTTGTTGGCCCACTTCTCGAACTCGGTGTCGTGCGTCACGCCACGCTCGAGCGTGATGGCCTCGTACTCCGTCCGGCCCGGTGACTTTCGCGTCGAACTCGGATCGCCGCCATCGCGGTGCTTGACCGGCTCGGTGGTGCGCTTCAGGCCGCCGACCTTGCTGATGCCGGCGACGTATTGTCCGTCCCACTTGACGCGAAACTTGAAGTTCTTGTACGGGTCGAACCGGCTGGTGTTGATGCTGAACTGGGCCATGCGCTTTCCTCGGTTTGCCTCGACGGGTCAGGTGGCGGCGAGTCGATCAGGTCTCGATCTTTCCTGCGATCTGCTGGATCTTCAGGATGATGAATTCGGCCGGCTTCAGCGGCGCGAATCCGACCACGACGTTGACGATGCCCAGATTGCGATCGGTCTCGGTCGTGGTTTCGCCATCGCACTTGACGAAGTACGCGTCGCGCGGTGACGCGCCCTGGAATGCGCCCTGCCTGAACAGGCCATGCATGAAGGCGCCGAGGTTCAGGCGGATCTGGGCGTACAGCGGATCGTCGTTGGGCTCGAAGATGGCCCACTGCGTGCCGCGGTACAGGCTCTCCTCGATGTACAGGGCCAGGCGCCGCACCGGCACGTACTTCCACTGGTCGGCCAGGATGTCGGCGCCGCGCAGGGTGCGTGCGCCCCAGACCACGCGGCCGATCACCGGCATGCTGCGCAGGCAGTTCACGCCCAGTGGGTTGAGTTCGCCGTTGTCCTCGTTGGTCAGCGGCACGCTGACGTCGACGGCGCCGACGATGGAGGCCTCGATGCCCGCGGGCGCCTTCCAGACGCCGCGCTGGCCGTCGGTGCGGGCCAGCACGCCGGCCACCGCGCCGCAGGGCGCGAAGCTGGCGACACGGTTCTCCTGCAAGGGGTCGCGGGCACGGATGCGCGGGAAATACAGCATCGCGTTCTCGTGCCGGGTCACGCCGAGGCCGTCGACATTCACCGCCGCGGCCTTGGTCTGCCAGCTGATCGGCGGGTCGACGATCAGCATGGCACGCCGCTTCTTGCAATAGGCGATGGCCGCGTTCCACGCGGTGCTGCTGGGGTCGGGATCGTCCTCCGACTCGTCGTAGTGGTACGGCGGAATGCACAGCAGGTTGAAGATGTCGGCGCGATCCAGCGCATAGAGCCCGGTCTTGGGTTCCGTCGCACTGCCGGTGACCTGCGTGTCCGTCACGGCGCTGCCGTCGCTCCCGGTGGACGCGCCGGCGCTCACGGTGGCGGCGTCGGGGCGCGTGGCGTCTACGGTGCCGCTCACGCGCACGAGCGCCGACTGGTCGCGCAACACGCTGCCGACGAAGCGCGGGCTCGCGCTGTCGGTGGAGAGGTTCAGGAAGGCTTCGCGCGCGCCGCTGTCGCCGTCGCTGACCGACAGGTTGAACAGCTTGGTGTCCGCCGGGTTCTTGGTCTTGTGGTCGACCGTGACCGACAACTGCCGCCCCCACAGGCCGACGTTCGCGGCCTGCAGCGTGAGGTTCGACAAGCTGATCGTGGCTGCCGTCGCGGCGTTGTGCACGCGCACGATCACCGCGTCGACGCCCCCGTTGAGGAAGTACTGCTGCACGGCATAGCTCATCGGCCCTGAAGCCCACAGCGGCCCGAAGATGCGTTCGAACTCGGCGTAGCTGTGTATCAGCGTGGCGGTGTCGGTGGGGCCGCGCTTGGCGCGCCCGATGAAGGCCGTGACCGACGTGCTGACGCCGGCAATGGTGCGAACTCCGCTGGGAAGTTCCTCGACGTAGACACCGGGGTAGGTGGGCGTGATCGGCATCGCTGACTCCCTCTCTCGGAACGGACCGAGTTGCTGCAGAAGTGACCCGGCTCCCGGCCCGAAGCGCGCGCTGCGCGAAGGCTTCAGATGGCAGCCCGCATGGCGCGCCTAACGAAGCAATGGTGAGGCGCGCATGCCTTGCTCGAGAGACCACTGCCGGCCTGAACAAGTAAACGAGTGTTCGTGAAATACGCCCGAATAACAAGCGCCCGCCGACGGTTTCTCTACTGCGAGTTAGGGAAGCGTCGCGTAATGGCCAAACCGACGGGCCATCTCGAAGCTGGCGGCGCGGTCGCATTGCGCCTGGATCAATGGGCGGTCGATGCGAGCTTGCGCTGCAGGGTCTGCATGATCTCCAGCACCTCCACGGTGGCCGACACCGGATGCAGCGGATGCGCCGTGGCCACGGCCAGGATGCCGGCGTTGGCGGCGCGGAACATCGGCACGTAGCCGGCGCCCTCGCGCGGGAGGTCGAAGCTCTGCACCTGCGGCGGGATCGGTAAGGTCATGCAGGTGTCCAGCTGCGAGACCGCGCTGCTGGCGTCGCGCAGCGTGATGGTGTCCTCCAGGTCCACGCCGTTGGCGCGGACGGTGCCGACGAGATCGACAGCGACCCGCTCACCCAGGAACACCTGCGAGCGGCGTCTCGCACAGCATGTGCTTGCCGGCCCGCAACCTCATGGCCTCGCTCCGTCGAAGTCGCTTCAGTGCGCGCTGGCCGGCGCAGGCACGAGCGCCACGGGCGGCAAGCGCCACGCGATCCACGCGCTCGCCACCAGCAGCGTCATCAGACCGGGCAGCGCCAGCAGCAGCGTGTCCGGCGCGTAGCTGCGGCCCGGCCGGGCCTGGATCAGCGCCGCCACGAGCGCAATCGCAGCCACGGCCGCGAACTGGCGGCCCGCGTTGACCGCGCCGGACGCGCCGCCGGCCTGCTCGCGTGGCACCGATTGCAGCGAGATCGCGGTCAGCGGCGGCCCGATGAAGCCCACGCCCAGGCCCAGCAGGCCCTGCGCCAGCATCCCGGGCCAGGACATCACCTGCCGCGCCGGCTCGCCCAGAAGGCCGGCCGCGATGGCGGCCATCAGTGCCATGCCCAGGGCCTGGATGAGCAGGCCGAGCGCGATGGCGCGTGCACCCAGGCGCGCGAAGGCGCGCTTGCCCAGGTGGGTGACGCTGGCCATCACGCCCAGCGCGATGGGCATGCACAGCAGCGACATCTGCGTCGCACTCAGCCCGGCGCCCATCTGCCAGGCGAAGGTGAGCACGAACATGTAGGCGGGCAGCAGGCCCGTGCACAGCAGCGACAGGCCCAGGCCACGCCGGTAGCCCGGGTCCTGCAGCAGCCGCGGCTGCACGATGGGCAAGCCGCCACCGGCTTCCAGCCGCCGGCAGTGGCGCCACAGCGCCAGCGTCCACAGCGGTGCGCTGGCCAGCAGGGCGAGCAGCGCCGGTGTCCAGCCCTGCTCGGGCCCCTGCACCAGCGGCACGGCCCAGGCCAGCGCCGCGAGCAGGCACCAGGCGGTGCCCGCCAGGTCCAGCGACGTGCCCGGATGTGGCGGGTCCTTCGGCAACAGCATCAAGGCACCGGCGATGGCCAGCACGCCCACCGGCAGGTTGATGAGGAACACCAGCCGCCAGCCCAGGCCGGCGAGGTCGGCATCGACCATCAGGCCGCCCAGCACCGGCCCGAGCGCGGAGGACACGCCGCCCAGCAGGCCGAAGATCGTGAAGGCGCGCATGCGCTCGTGCGGCGCATACAGGGCCTGCATCAGCGTCAGCACCTGCGGCACCATGATCGCGGCGCAGGCACCCTGCGCCAGGCGCGCCCAGACCAGCACGTCGGCCGAAGGCGCCAGGCCGCAGGCCATGGACGCCAGCGTGAAGCTGCCGACCCCGGCCAGGAACATCGTGCGGTGGCCGTGCAGATCGCCCAGCCGCCCGCCGATGATCAGCAGCACGGCGAAGGACAGCGCATAGCCGGCCACGATCCACGCCACCTGCGCCGGGCCGGCGTGCAAGGCCGAGCCGATGCTGGGCAGCGCGACGTTGACGATGGTCACGTCCAGCAGGTCCATCACGAAGGCGACGGCGACCACCGCGAAGGCCCAGGTGCGGCGCCGGCCCGTGAGCCGCTCGCCGTGCACGGCCGGCCCACCCGGGCGCGCCGGGCGAAGGCCTTGATTCATGGCGTCTGTGGCGCGCCAGCCGGGTGAATCAACCGGCCAGCCGCCCGCGCGGCGCCGGCAGCGCGCGCCGCGCCACGAGCGCATTGCCCAGCGCGATGCCGATGCAGACCACGCCGAAGGCGACGAAGGCCTGCAGCAGGCCGCCGGCCCAGCCGCGCACCACGCTGACGAAGAACGGCGACATGAACTGGCCGAGGAAGAAGGCGCTGCACCACCAGCCCATGCCGCGGCCGCGGAAGCGGCCGGGCAGCTCGCGCAGGCTCCAGCTGATCAGCACCGGGATCACCATGCCGGCCGCGAGCTGCTGCACGAAGGCGAAGGCCATCGTCAGGCCCAGGCCCAGGCTCATGCCGATGCCGATGAGCCCGGTCCCCAGCAGCAGGAACAGCACCGTGAACTGCAGCGCATTGCTGCGGCCGGCGATGAACTTGTAGAGCACCGAACCCACCGGCACGCCGATGCTGGCGATGGCCGTGTAGGTGCCCAGCTCGCCGCCCTTCTTGATGCCCATCTGGTCGAGCGCGAGCGAGAACTGCAGCGTGTAGACGAAGTAGATGGCCGACAGCACGAAGGTGGTGAGGGCGATGCGCGCCATCAGCCCGCTCGGGAAGGCCATCACCGTGGCCGTGCCCGGCTCCGCAGGATCGTCGCTGCGCGTCGTCTGGCGCTCGGGTTCGTAGACGGTGAAGAATCCGAAGACCGCAATCAGCAGCGCCACGCCGTAGATCAGGAAGGGCACGTTCCAGTGGATCTCCGACAGGCGGCCGCTGCCGGCCACCAGCACCGCGCCGCAGACCGGGCCCACCAGGCTCTGCCACATCAGCCACTTGGCGCGCTGCTCCTTCTCGAAGTAGTCGCCCAGCAGCGCGTTGCCCACCGTGAGGATGAAGCCCTCGCCGATGCCCAGCAGCAGGCGGCCCGCCATCAGCGCCTCGAAGCTGCCGATGAAGAAGGGCAGCACGCCGCCGATACCGTACAGCGTGGTGAAGATCAGCAGCAGGCGGCGCCGGCCGATGCGGTCGGTCAAGGCGCCGGCGAAGGGCGAGAACAGCGCCACGCACAGGCCCGGCGCCGACAGCACCAGCGGCGCCAGCGTCTGGATGCCGCCCACATGCGGGAACGCCTTGACCAGGGCCGGCACGATGGGCATCAGCGTGACGATCGCCATCATCGGCAGGATCCCGATCATGACGATGACCAGGCCCTGGGCCAGGCCGGCGCGGCGTGGGATGTCCATGCTGTCTCCTTGTCGTGCCCGCCGGCTCAGGGCCGCAGGTCGGGTGAGTGGCCGTACTCGCCGGCGATGTGCTCGCAGGCGCGCACGGTGAGAGCCATCGTCGTCAGCGTCGGCCCGCAGGTGCCGTTGGTGACGAAGCAGCTGCTGTCGGTGACGAACACGTTGGGCGCATCCCAGAGCTGGTTCATCGCATTGAGCACCGAGGTCTTCGGATCGCTTCCCATGCGCGCCCCGCCGCATTCGTGGATGGCGCCGCCCACGGCCACGCTGCGCTTGTAGGCCAGGCGGAACATCAGGCGCTCGTACCACCTCGCGTTCGGCATGAAGGGGCCGTCGGCGTCGATGCCCAGCGGGCTGATGAGGAAGTCGGTGCTCAGGCCGGCCTCCTTCATCATGGCCTTCTGCGTCTGCACCTGGTCGCGCAGCAGGCGCAGGTCGTTGTCGCGCAGGCGCAGGTTCACCGAGGGGATGGGCACGCCCAGGCGGTCGCGCCGCGCGGCCAGGCGCACCTGGTTGTCGGCATGCGGCAGCAGCTCGCCGTGGCCGGTGAGGCCGAACACCGAATCCATGTGCGGCGGCAGCATCGGGCGGCCGACGATGCCCTGCAGGTTGAAGCCGCCGGCGTAGCCCAGCTCGCCCGGCTTCTTCAGCTGGCGGAAGCGCGGGATGTACAGGCCGCCGTGGTTGTCGGCCGGCGACGTGCCGTCGACCAGCTCGCCGCCCTTGAAGCCCGGCGCGGTGCCGAAGCCCAGCGTGAGCATCTGGTCCATGAAGTAGCGGCCCACCAGACCCGAGGAATTGCCCAGGCCGTTCGGGTGCTTCTCGGCGGGCGAATTCAGCAGCAGCCGGATGCTCTCGATGGTGGACGCGCACAGCAGCACCAGGTTGGCACGCGCCTCGTGGCGCGCGCCGGTCTGCTTGTCGATGTAGGTCACGCCGGTGGCCTTGCCGGTGCGCGGGTCGGTGTTCACGCGCTCCACCGGCGAGTTCGCCCGCAGCGTCAGGCGGCCGGTGGCGGCGGCGGCCTGCAGCGGCGTGGTCGTGCGGTTGCGCTCGGCGTCCACCGGCGTGGCTTCCTTGCGCACGTAGCGCCAGGCCATGGCCTTGGCGTCGGGCCACTTCGCCTCGATGGCGGCCTTGAACTTCTGCTCGGCCCGGCTCAGACCGGCCGGCCGCGCATAGGCGCCGGAAGGGCAGTAGCCGATGCCGTCGTCGTTGCCCACCACGCCCAGGAAACGCTCGACCTGCTCGTAGTACGGCGCGAGGTCGGCATAGGCGATGGGCCAGTCGAAGCCCGCGCCCTCGTGGCTCTTGAACTTGAAGGTGTGGTCCGACATGCGCAGCGCCACCCGGCCCCAGGCCAGGAAGCGCCCACCCACCTGCTTGCCGCGCAGCCAGAGATAGAAGTCCTGCGGCGACTCGTAGGGATGCTCGCGGTCGTTGACGAACAGGAAGGCCTTCTCGGGCGAGTAGAACGAGGTCAGGGCCTGCTTGTGCTGGCCGGTGAGCCCGGCCTTCACGCGCGCCCAGGAGCCGATGGCCGCGAACTGGGCCTTGGCGGCGAGCTCGAACTTCGCCTCGGGCAGCGGGCCGCCGGCCTCCAGCACCAGCACCCGCAGCCCACGCTCGGTGAGCGTCTTGGCCGCGAAGCCGCCAGTGGCGCCGGAGCCGACGACGATGGCGTCGAAGGGTTCTGCGGTCATGGCTGGGCTTCTTCAGGCAGCCGGCGCTTCCGCGTCGGTCTGGTAGGGCGCGGGCGGGCGCGGCAGCACGGCCTGCTCGGTCTGCGTGCTGTAGGCCTGGTAGCGGTCTTCGGCCGGGCGGTCGGTCTCGGGCAGCCACACCGGCTTGCCGTCATGGCCGAAATAGGCCAGGTTCTCGTGGAAGCGCTGGAAGTCGGGCATGGCCTCGGTGCAGGCCGCGAAGTCGATCCAGTTGCGGCCGTAGGGCGCGCGGAAGACCTCGAAGCAGCGGAAGCGCCAGATGCGCCATTCGCCGTCCTGCAGCAGGCCGTGCATCTCGTACTTCATGGCCACCCAGTGCGCCCAGACCTTCTGGCCGTTGACCAGCTCCTTCTCGTACAGGAACGCCGGGGCGTTGGCGGCCTGGGCCGGATCGGTCAGGCCCGATTCGACGCCGCCGACGATCCAGATGCCGCGTGCGCTGCGGCCGTCGCCGGCGACCTGGATCGACGGCGTGGTGGAGTAGTGCAGCAGCAGCTTGCCCACCGGCGACGGGCGGCCGCGGTGGTAGGCGGTGATCGTGTCCCAGTTGTCGTAGATGCCCTTGTTCGAGTACTGCGCGCGCATGCCCGGGGTGCCGGGCCTGACCCAGAGCTCGATGATCTTCTCGTCCTCGTAGGCGTTGTGCAGGTGCATGTAGTTGGAGAACAGGTTCTCCAGCTCGCCGCGCGCCTCGGTGCGGGCGGCGCGATGTTCGGCGGCGGCCAGGCGGGCTTCGAGTTCGCGCAGGCGTGCGCTGATGTCGGTGCTCATCACAGTCCCAGGGTTCGGCGCGCCAGCGCCAGCGATTGATCGATCGGCAGCGTCGGCAGGTACTCCAGGCCGATGGCGCCGCGGTAGCCGCGCTGCTGCAGCAGCGGCACGAGGCCGCTCCACGGCAGGCTGCCGGTGCCGGGCTCGTGGCGGCCTTCGAAGTCGGCCACCTGCACGTGGCCGACGAGTTCGATGCGGTCGGCGAAGGCCTGCTCGAAGCTCTCGCCGCTGACGGCACCGTGGTACACGTCGGCCAGCAGGCGCAGCGCCGGGTTGTCGACGGCCTCGACGATGTCCAGGCCCTGGCGCACGGTGTGCACGGCCATCAGCTTGCCGCCGACCACCATGTGCACCGGCTCCAGCAGGATCGTCGCGCCGCCGTCGGCGGCGATGCGTGCCGCTTCGCGCAGCACCTTCACGGCGTTGGCCCGCAGCTCGGCATCGGCCACGCCCGGCATCGCGAAGCCTGACGCGAGGATCATCCGCGCGCCGTTCAGCTGCCGCGCCACCGGCACGGCGTCGCGCACGCCGCCCAGCACGGTCGCATGCTCGGCCGGGTCCACCAGGCTGGCACGCGGGTCCACGCCGAAGCTGAAGACCTGCACGCCGGTGGCGGCGCTCGCCTCGGCGATGGCGGCCAGCGGCTTGTCGCGCCACAGGTGGATGTCCACCGCGTCGAAGCCGTCGGCCTTCGCCGCATGCAGGCGCTGCACGAAATCGGGATGCTCCGCCTTGTAGAGCATCTCGATGCAGGGGATGAGCTTCACAGGCCGAGCACCTCGCGCGTGCGCTGCAGCGATGGCAGCGTGCCCTGGCTGGGCCGGTATTCGAGGCCGATGTCGCCGTCGTAGCCCGCGGCCTTCAGGGCCGCGAGCCAGGGCTTCCAGTCGATGCTGCCGGTGCCGGGTTCGTGGCGGCCGTTGGTGTCGGCCACCTGCACGTAGCCGATGAGGTGGCCGCGTTTCAGCACCTCGCGCCAGTCCTCGCCCATCACGGTGGAGTGGTACACGTCGTAGAGCAGGCGCACCGCGGGGCTGCCCACTTCCTCGACGATGTCCAGGCCTTCCATCGCCGTGTCCATGAACATGATCGGGTGGTCGATGCGGGTGTTCAGCGGCTCGAGGAAGATCGTCAGCCCGGCCGCCTGCACCAGCGGCGCGGCCTGCTTCAGCAGGTGCACCATCGCCGCGTGCTGCTCGGCCGCCGACACGTCCTTCAGCGCCGGCCCGCCGGCCAGCACGATGCCCTTGGCGCCCAGGCGCGTGCACATCGCGATCGTGCCGTGCACGGCATCCATGAAGAAGGCCTCGCGGCTGCGGTCGACGCAGCCGCAGCGCGGGCCGATCACCAGGCTCTGCAGCTGCACGCCGGTCTCTTTCAGCGCGCGCTCCACGGCGGCTATGTCGACCTGGTCCCAGAGGTGGAACTCCACGCGGTCCAGGCCGGCGGCGGCGGCGGCGCGGATGCGCGCCGGCATGTCGCCCGCCTCGTTGAACATGTAGAGGTCTTCGATGACGGCCGACAGCTTCATGCGGCTACTCCGCTGTGGCTGGCGATGATCCGGCGCGCCAGCGCCTGGTGCTTGGCCACCATGTCGAAGGCGTCGACGCCGCGCATGTACAGGTGGCCTTCCCACTCGCTGGACATGAAGCCGGTGAAGCCGCCGTCGTGGAAGACCGGCAGGATCCTGTCGTAGGCGATGCTGGTCTCGTTGCCCGCATCGTCGAAGTCGTAGAACTTGCCGTGCACGTGGATGACCTGCGGCATGATGGATTTCCACATCTCGGCCTCGCCCGGGCTCAGGATGTTGAACATCACCGACAGCGCGCTCACGTCCGCCGGGTCGGCCTTCAGCGGCTCGACGCGGCGCGCGAACTCGGCCCGCTTCCAGCCGGCGTCCTTCGGCAGGTGCCAGACCTCCAGCGCGAGCTGGATCAGGTGCTCCGGCAGTTCCTGCCGGCGCAGGTTGGCGATGTAGGTGGCCGGCAGGTCGAAGGCGCAGCAGCCGAAGTCGGGCACGAAGCCCAGCAGCGGCGAATTGGCCTTGGCATAGGCCTCGCGGTAGGCCATCACCGGCGGCGAATTCGGGTTCAGCGGCGCATGGACCTCGGGGCCCATCTTGATGCCGTGTTTCTCGGCCAACGGCAGCAGGCGGACCAGCACCTCGGCCGGCGCGGCGAACTGGCAGCGCACGACCGGGAAGCCCAGCTTCGCGGCGGCCTCGATCTGCGGCACGTGGTAGGCCACGGCCTCGTCGATGCTCATCATCGTGCCGCGGCGGATAGCCATGTCGGCGTTGATCGACAGGCAGCTCGGCGTGAGCTGGTACTTCGCCATCAGGTCCTTGAAACGCGCGGCGAAATCGTCGCTGACCTTGGGGAAGCCGCGGATCGACGAGAAGCCGATGATCTCCAGCCCCGGGCCGAGGCCGCGGCGCGCGACCTCGGCGATCAGGTCCTCGAAGCCGTAGCGGCGCTCATGCCACTCGTTGGTGAAGCTGTAGAGCGTGCTGCCAAGTCGGAAAGCCATGGGGTGTCTCTTGTTCAGGCCGCCCGCAGCACGGCGCTGCCGCGCGTGACCCAGGTCAGCATCGGGATGTAGGGCGGGAACAGGTGCAGCGTCAGCGTCACCTCGTGCGGGCCGGCCGGCAGCGGCGTGGCCAGCGGCACGCGCAGCTTCACGGAGTCCTGCACGAACCACCAGGCGTTGACCTGCTCGGGCAGTTCGGCAGCGGTGTACACGCGGCCTTCGTGCTCGACGACGAAGCCGTCCAGCGGCACGGCACGGCCGTCGACCAGCAGCTCGCTGGGCATCACCACCGACAGCGGCAGCGAGCGGTACCAGGGCAGCCGCACGTCCAGCTCCAGCCCCTCGGGCGTGACGCGCGAGTCCTGCGGCGTGACGAGCACGTCGCTGAAGTTGTTCTTGAAGAATCGGGCCATGGCGCGCTCAGATCACCAGCGTCTTGCTGTCGCGCGTGGTCGGCACGAAAGGCAGGTACGAGACGCGCAGGCGCTCGGCCAGTTCGATGCGGTGCTCGCCCTTGGGCAAGCCACCCGGCCGCGCCACGAACACGCGGGCCTTCTCGCCGAAGTTCCACTTCTCGTCGTAGCAGGTTTCCATCTCGGCCAGGCTCCACGAGCGGCCGCGCAGGTGCAGGCGGATCGCCTCGCGCGGCACGGCTTCGCCGTCCACGGTGACCGCGATGTCCTCGACCATGCTCAGGCCCAGGCCGCGGTAGTAGGGCAGCCGCGCCAGCAGCGCGAATCCGGTGACCTGGCCGTTCTCGACGACGTTCTCGAAGCCGTCGGTGCAGATCATGTGCTTGTCCATCATGGCGGTGTCTCCTTCAGGCCTGCAGCGCGGCGGGGATGGGCTGGTCGAGCAGGCGGCACAGCATGCGGTGCTGGCGCTTGACCTGCGTCACCGAGTCGACGGTCTCTGCGTCTTCCACCCAGCGGTTGCCTTCGTACTCCGAGCAGATGTAGCCGCGGTAGCCGCCCTGCTTGAGCACGGCGACGATCTCGTCATAGGGGATCGAGGGCTCCACGTCATCGGCCGTCATCTCGTAGAACTTGCCGTGGATGTTGTGGATGCGGTGCATGAAGTCGAGCATCCGCTTCGGCTCGAACGCGGCGTTGTGGCGCAGCGTCTCGGCCATGCCCAAGGCGGGGCCGGTGCCGCCCATCTCGCGCACGTCGTTGAGCACGTACTCGCTGAGCACGCGGTCCTCGTAGGCCTTCTCGATGTAGTCGGCGATCTTCTGCGGCACGCCGTTGCGCACGAAGCGCTCCTTCCACACGCGCGGGAAGCGGTGCAGGAACATGCCCATGTCGGGCAGGAAACCCAGCGCCTTCGTGTTGGCCTTCTCGTAGGCCTCGGCGTGGCGCACGATCCACGGATGGTCGAAGTGCAGCGGCGCGTGCACCTCCAGCAGGATCGTGATGCCCTTGTCCTCGGCGTAGGGCGCGCAGGCCACCAGCACTTCGGGCGCGATCGACACCAGCGAGCGGATGAACTTCATGCCCAGCCGGGCGCCGAAGTCGATGTCGCGCTTCACGCTGGCCACCTGCTCGTCGTGGCCCATCACGCGGCCCTTGTAGCGCTTGTAGTCGACCATGAAGTCGTGGCTCACCGGCGTGGTGCCGTAGCGCTCCATCAGCGCGTGCCAGTGGGCGATGTCGCTGTCGGGCACGCCGACCTCGGGCCAGCCCCAGAAGGTCTGCTCGCCGACGATCTCGATGCCCTTGGCGCCGATCTCGGCGCAGGTACGGACGCAGTCCTCCAGCTTCATCAGGCCGAGGAAGGTCTCGTTCTGGAAGCTGTAGAGGCTGACGCCGCGCTGGATGTGGTGGTTCACGAAGACTCCTTTGAATTCACGCCTGCGGCAGCTTGACCCAGCGCCCGCCCAGGCGGGACGAGCGCTGCACGGCCTCGATGAACTGCACGCCGCGCAGGCCGTCGGCGATGGTGGGGAAGTGGCAGGCCTTCTCGGCCTTGCCGCCGCCGCGACGGGCGGCGCGCAGCTGCTGCGCCACTTCGGCGTACAGCGACGCAAAGGCTTCGAGATAGGCCTCGGGGTGGCCGCCGGGAATGCGCGAGACGCGCGTGCCGGCGCCACCGAAGCCGGCACCGGCGCGCTCCAGCACCTGCGTGGGCTGGCCCAGCGGCGTGAAGCGCAGCTGGTTCGGGTGCTCCTGGCGCCACTCGAGGCCACCCTTCGTGCCGTAGACACGCAGGCGCAGGTCGTTCAGGTGCCCGGGCGCCACCTGGCTGGCCCAGATCGCGCCGCGTGCGCCATTGGCGTAGCGCAGCATCACCTGCGCGTTGTCGTCGATCGGGCGGCCGGGCACGAAGCTGCTGAGTTCGGCACAGAGTTCGGCCAGCGGCTGGCCCGTCACGTAGTCGGCCAGGTGCCAGGCGTGCGAGCCGATGTCGCCGATGGCGCCGCCGCCGGCCATCGCGGGGTCGGTGCGCCAGGCGGCCTGCTTCTGGCCGGTCGCCTCCAGCGGCTCGGCCAGCCAGTCCTGCGGGTACTCGGCCTGCACGACGCGAATGGTGCCCAGGCGCCCTTCCTGCACCATGCGGCGCGCCTCGCGCACCATCGGGTAGGCGCTGTAGTTGTGCGTGACGGCGAAGACCAGGCCCTGCTTCTTCGCCAGCGCCAGCAGCGACTTCGCGTCCGCGCTGTTGGTGGTGACGGGCTTGTCGCAGATGACATGGATGCCGGCCTTCAGGAAGGCCATCGCCGCGGGCGCATGCACGTGGTTGGGCGTGACGATGGCCACGGCCTCGATGCCGTCGGGCCGCTCGGCCTCGGCCTTCGCCATCGCCTCGAAGCTGTCGTAGGTGCGCGCCGGGTCCAGCCCGAGCGCCAGGCCCGATCGCCGCGCCTTCTCGGCGGTCGACGACAGCGCGCCGGCCACCAGCTCGTACTGGTCGTCCAGCCGCGCCGCGATGCGGTGCACGGCACCGATGAAGGCGCCCTCACCGCCGCCCACCATGCCCAGGCGGATGCGTGCCGGCTTGCGGATCGTGGCCATCAGCTCAAGCCCAGCATGCGGCGCAGTTGGGCCGGGTCGGCTTTCGCGCCCGCGAAGTCGTCGAACGCCTTCTCGGTGACACGGATGATGTGGTCGCGGATGAAAGGCGCGCCCTCGGCCGCGCCCTGCTCCGGGTGCTTCAGGCAGCACTCCCACTCCAGCACGGCCCAGCCCTTGAAGTCGTGTTGCGCCATCTTCGAGAAGATGGCCTTGAAGTCGACCTGGCCGTCACCCAGCGAGCGGAAGCGCCCGGCACGGTCCTGCCAGCTCTGGAAGCCGCCGTACACGCCCTGCCGGCCGCTGGGGCGGAACTCGGCGTCCTTCACGTGGAAGACCTTGATGCGGTCGTGATAGAGGTCGATGAAGTCCAGGTAGTCGAGCTGCTGCAGCACGAAGTGCGAGGGGTCGTAGGCGATGTTCAGGCGCCGGTGGCCGTTCACGCGCTCCAGCAGCATCTCGAAGGTGACGCCGTCGTGCAGGTCCTCGCCCGGATGCAGCTCGAAGCCGATGTCCACGCCCGCGTCGTCGTAGGCATCGAGGATCGGCCGCCAGCGCCTGGCGAGCTCATCGAAGGCCGTCTCCACCAGGCCCGCGGGCCGCTGCGGCCAGGGGTACAGGAAGGGCCAGGCGAGCGCACCCGGGAAGCTGATGCTGGCGTTCAGGCCCAGGTTGCGGGAAGCGCGGGCCACCTTCAGCACTTGGTCCACCGCCCAGCGCTGGCGCTCGGCCGGCCTGCCGCGCAGCGCTTCGGGTGCGAAGCCGTCGAAGGCCTCGTCGTAGGCCGGGTGCACGGCCACCAGCTGGCCCTGCAGGTGCGTGCTGAGCTCCGTGATGGCCACGCCGTTGTCGTGCGCGATGCCGGCAAACTCGTCGCACCAGGCCTTGCTCTCGGCCGCGCGGTCCAGGTCGAACAGACGGCTGTCCCAGGTGGGCACCTGCACGCCCTTGTAGCCCAGGCCCGCGGCCCAGGTCGTGATGGCGGGCCAGCTGTTGAACGGCGCGGCATCGCCCGCGAACTGGGCCAGGAAGATCGCAGGGCCCTGGATGGTGGTGCTCATGTGCTTTGCCCGGTGGACGAGCGCGATGATCAGAACGCGTAGCTGGCGCGCAGGCCGAAGGTGCGCGGGTCGCCGATGAAGAAGCTGCCCGGCACGCGGCTCTCGATGGTGTTGCTGCGCTCGATGTTCTTCACGAACAGCTGCGCCGTCGTCTTGCCGTCGGTGCTGGTCCAGCCCAGGCTCGCATCGGTCTTGTGGAACGAGGGCTGCGCGTAGCGGATGCCGGCCGCGGGGTCGCTGATCGTGTAGCCCGAGTTGATGCGCGTGCCCACCGTGGCCGCCAGCTCGGCGCCGGAGGCCAGGTTGAAGCGGTGCGTGTAGCCCAGGCTCAGCACCGAGCGCGGCGCGCGGTCCAGGCGCTGGCCCGACCAGTCGATCGTCGCGGTCGGCTGGTAGCTCTTGAACTTGGCGTCGTTCAACGCCAGCGAGCCGCGCAGCTGGCCGCTGTCGCCCACCAGCCAGCGCGCCTCGAATTCCGCGCCGTCGATCTTCGCGCTGGCGGCGTTGTTCGTGACCGAGCCGCAGCTCGTGGGATCGGCGGACTTGCAGACCACCGAGGTCTGCTGCATGTCCTTGTAGTCGTAGTGGAACAGGCCCGCCGACAGCTGCAGGCGGTTGTCCAGCAGCTTGGTCTTGATGCCGCCCTCCAGCGCCGTGAGGTGCTCGGGCTTGTAGTTACCGCCGTCGGAGGTGTCGTTGAAGCCGCCGGCCTTGTAGCCGGTGGCCAGTGATGCGTACAGCAGGGTGGCCGGCGCGAGGTCGTGGTCCACCCCCAGGCGGACGCTGCTGTTGCTGAACTTCACCGACTTCGAGTAGGCCCCGCTGCTGGTGCTGGCCGGCGGCGTGGGCGCCACGCCGCCCAGCTTGTCGGCGCCTTCCTTCTGGTCGCGCGTCTCGCGCAGGCCCAGCGTCAGCCGCGTGGCCTGTGTCGCCGACCAGGTGGCCTGGCCGAACAGCGCGCGCGACTTGTTCTTCACGTCGATGTCGAATGGCAGGACGACGGTGAAGCTGCCGAAGGGCGCGCTGATGAAGGTGTTGAAGCCCGACTCGCGATGGATGCTCTCGTTGAAGAGGTAGGCGCCGGCCACCCACTTCAGCGCCCCGTTGCCCACCGAGTTCAGGCGGATCTCGTGCGAGGTGGAGTCGCTGTCGCCCTTGGAGGTGCTGACGAAGGGGAAGCCGAAGTAGATGCCGTTGGTGCTGCCGTCGATGTTGCCCTTCATCGTGGCCAGCTGGTAGGTCAGTTCGGCGAAGCCCAGCGAGCTCTTCAGCTCGCCGCGGATCGAGGTGTTGTCGTTGTCCGTCCGCGCCGGGTTGGAGGCGCCCTTGAAGGCCAGCGTCGCCGTGCGCTGGGCGATGTCGCCACGGTCCACGTAGACGGGGTTGCTGATGTTGTTGCCGGTGTTGGGCGGCGAGAAGGGCAGGTTGTCCTGGTAGCTACCGCTGAAGAAGTTGCCGATGGGCACCGGCGTCGGTGCGCCGCCGCCCTGGTGGCTGGTCTCCACCGTCAGCAGCAGCGAGGTGTCCTTGGTCAGGTTGCCCAGCAGGTGCAGGCGCGCCGCGTAGTCGTCCTTGTTGTCCATCGGCGTGGTGCCCGTGCTGGGGCCGGCGAGCACATAGCCGTCGCGCTTGGACTTCTGCGCCACGGCGCGCAGCGCCCACATCGCATTGAGCGGCACGTTGACCATGCCCTCGATGCGGCGCGACTTGAAGCTGGCGATCTCGCCTTCCACGCGCCCTTCGAACTGCCGCCCCGGCTTGGCGGTGATCAGGTTGATGGCGCCGGCCGTGGCATTGCGCCCGTACAGCGTGCCCTGCGGGCCGCGCAGCACCTCGATGCGGTCCAGGTCCATGAAGGCGCCGATCTGCGCCTCGTAGCGCGCGACGTAGGCGCCGTCGATGTTGAACGCGGCCGAGGGATCGCCCTTCTCCGTCATGTCCAGGCTCACCACGCCGCGGATGGCGATCTGCAGCTTGCCGCTGTCCTGGCCCATCTGGACGCTCGGCGCCACCTCTTCCAGCGCCCGCGCTTCGGTGATGCCGGCGCTCTTCAGGTCGTCGGCGCTCACGACCGACAGCGACACCGGCGTCTTCGAGGCCGGCTGCGCCACCTTGGTGGCGGTGACGACGATCTCCTGCAGCCCGCTGCCCGCTTTGCGGTCGGGCGCTGCGGGGGCCTGCTGCGCGTAGGCCGGAAGACTTGCGAGCAGGACGCCCGCGGTCATCAGCCGGCGGCTGACGGGCGTGAGGTGAGGTTGCGGCATGGGCTGTCTCCGGTTTGTGTGGCCATGTCGATCGGCCTGGCTTTTCGGCTGCGGCATCGCGCCGCGTCGGGGAAAACGATCCACACCTGAAAGGTAAGCGCTTTCCCGTTTTTCCCGATTCGGGTTTTCCCGTCAGGTCTGATAGGTGTTTTCTCGAAGTGACGCGAAGACTCGACTTGCCTGCAAGAACCCTCTTCCACGAATCCAGGAAATGTAGGAAAATGCTTTCCTGGCTTTCACGGATGTGCTTGCACGCATGAAGTCCCTGCCCTCGATCGAAGACGTGGCCCGCCTCGCGGAGGTGTCGATCGCGACCGTGTCCCGCGTGATCAACAACAGCAAGCCGGTGAACGCCGAAACGCGCCGGCGCGTGGAGCGCGCCATCGCGGCCACCGGCTACCGCGCCAACGCCGCAGGCCGCAGCCTGGCGATGGCACAGAGCCATCTGCTGATGGTGCTGGTGCCCGATTTCGCGAACCCGTTCTATGCGCAGATCGTGCAGGGCGCCGAGTCGGCGACGCGGCCTGCCGGCTTCAAGCTGCTGCTCAGCGATGCCACCAGCGGCGATGCGCCTCACCAGACGGCGCTCGATGCGCTCTACAACCGCCTCGTCGACGGCGTGATCAACCTCACCCACCTGGACGACGACCCGAAGCTGCATGCCACGCTGCGCGACCTGCCCTGGGTCAACTGCTCGGAGTTCGTGCCCGAGTCGGGCCTGCCCTACGTCAGCATCGACCACCGACAGGCCGCGATCGACGCGGTGCAATTCCTGCTGAACCGCGGGCACCGGCGCATCGGGCTCGTCTCGGCCGACGAGACCTACCGCTGGGCACGGCTGCGCCACGAAGGCTATGAGCTGGCCATGGAGCGCGCGGGCATCGCGCCCGATGCACAGCTGGTGCGCACCGCCATCAGCCTGGACTACGACGCTGGCGCGCAGGCCGTCGGCGGCCTGCTGGCGCTGATGGAGCCGCCGACCGCCGTGTTCGCGGTGTCGGACACGCTGGCCATCGGCGCCATCAAGGCACTGCGCCGCGCGGGCCGGCGCGTGCCGGAGGACATCGCGGTGCTGGGCTTCGACGACCTGCCGCTGTCGGCCGTCTTCGAGCCGGCGCTGACGACCGTCTCGCAGCCCATGCGCGAGCTGGGTGCGCAGGCGGCGGAGATCCTGCTGGCGCGCCTGGCGGGTCAACGGCCGACCTCGCGAACGCTGCCGCACCAGCTCGTGGTGCGCGACTCGGCTTGACGCCCCGGCATCAGCACATTGCAAGCCGGCCTCAAGCCCCTGCGCTCTTCACGACCACCTGGTCGATGACGCCGAAAGGCCCGTCGCGCCCGTCGTCGAACAACGCCTGCATGCGCACGCGGTCGCCGAAGTGCATGAAGCCGGTGCGAATATCGCCGAGGTCGATCTTCTCGATCACGCGCCGCTCGGCGATGCAGGCGCTGCCCGCGCTGCGCGAGACGTTGCTCACCGTGCCCGAGCCGACGATGCAGCCGGCCGTGAGCCGCCGCGTGCGCGCGGCGTGCGCGACCAGTTGCCCGAAGTGGAAGTTCATCTCGCCGCCATGCGGCTCGCCGAAGAGCTGGCCGTTCCACATCACCTGCAGGCGCATCTGCACGCGGCCCTCGCGCCACGCCGGCCCGAGCTCGTCGGGCGTCACCGCCACCGGCGCGAAGGCGGTGCTGGGCTTGGCCTGCAGGAAGCCGAAGCCGGTCTTCATCTCGTGCGGGCCGAGTGCACGCAGGCTCCAGTCGTTGAGCTGCACCACGAGGCGGATGCAGCCCAGCGCCGCTTCGGGCTGCACGCCCACCGGCACGGGACCGGTGACGACGCCGAACTCGCCTTCGAAGTCGATGCCATCCACTTCTGACGGTAGCGGCACGTCGTCGTGCGGACCCAGGAAGTCGTCGCTGGCGCCTTGGTACATCACGGGCACGGTGTCGAACAGCGGGATCGGCGGCGTGCCGAAGGCCTGCTCCATCAGCCTGCCGTGGTTCAGGAAGGCCGAGCCGTCCAGCCACTGCGGCGCGCGCGGCAGCGGCGCCGCGCAGCTTGCAGGATCGAAGTCGAAGGCGCCCGGGGCCTGGCCGCGCTCGAGCCGGCCGGCCAGCGCCTGCAGCTCACCTTCGGCCTGGTCCCAGTCCTGCAGCGCGCCCAGCAGCGTGCCGCCGGCCTCCACCGCGCGGCGGCCGTCGCGCGAGACCAGCACCAGGCGGCCGTCGAGGCTGCCATCCTTCAGCGTGGCCAGCTTCATGCGGGCTCTTCGAAGATGGCCACCGCGCGCGTCCAGCCGGCGCTGGCGCCGCGGATCTTGTGCGGGAAGCAGCTGATGATGAAGCCCGTGGGCGGCAGCGCTTCCAGGTTGTGCAGCTTCTCCAGGTGACAGTAGCCGATGTCGCGCCCGGCCTTGTGGCCTTCCCAGATCAGTGCCTTGTTGCCCGTCTCGGCCACCCTCCTGGCCGTGTAGCTGAAGGGCGCGTCCCAGCTCCAGGCGTCGGTGCCGGTGAGGCGCACGCCGCGCTCCAGCAGGTACATCGTGGCCTCGTAGCCCATGCCGCAGCCGGCGCCCAGGTAGTCCTTGTGACCGTAGCGCGAGCCGGCGCGGGTGTTGACCACCACGATGTCCAGCGGCTGCAGTTCGTGACCGATGCGCTTCAGCTCACTTTCAACGTCAGCAGCCGTGGCCACGTCGCCGTCGGGCAGGTGTCGGAAGTCCAGCTTCACGCCGGCCTGGAAGCACCATTCCAGCGGCACCTGGTCGATCGTGATGCTGGGCCGACTGCCGCCGTTCTTCGCGTCCTGCGTGGAATGGAAGTGCCAGGGTGCGTCGAGGTGGGTGCCGTTGTGCGTGGTCAGCGTCACCCACTCGGCGGCGGCCGCTTCGCCTTCCGGATAGTCCTCGGGCTTCGTCCCGGGGATCATCGCCATGAACTCGTGCAGCGTGTCGGCGTGCTTCTGGTAGGTGATCTTCGGCGCCAGCGGCGGCGGGTCCGACAGCACGTCGTTCTCCAGGAAGATCGACAGGTCGACGAAGCGGCGGCGCGGCTTCACGGCCGCGCTCCTTCGGCCACGCTCCAGTGTTCGACGATGCGGCCCTGCGCGATGCGGAAGATCTCGACGCGGGCCTGCGGCGCGGCGCCGGCAGCTTCCGCGCTGGCGAGGTGGACCATGCCGATGTCGCCCTCGAACACCGTGTGCAGCACCTGCACGAGCTGTCGCTCCGGCGCCAGTTGCGGCGCCAGCACGGCCATCGCCGAGGCGCGGCTGCGGAACCCGCCATGGTCCAGGAAGCCCTCGCGCACCACGCAGGATTCGAAGGCCGCGCGCACCTGCCGGCGGCGGTACAGCAGGTCGATGAAGCGCTCGAAGACGGCGCGTGCATCGGCGTCCTCGGTGCCGCGCTGCGCCGCTGCCGCGCTGGCCACGAAGATGCCCGGGACCTGGGCCATGCCGGCGCTCATCGACCAGGCCGCCATCAGATCGGAGCGGCCAGCGCCATCAGCGTCTCGCGCATGATGCGGCCGTGCTCTTCCTTGGAGCCGTTTTCCATCTCGATCTGGCCCAGGCGGCCCGAGTTCTCCACCACCATGCGGCAGCGCTCCCAGCGCCGCGCCTGGAAGGCCGCCAGCGCACCGGCCAGGTCGGGCTGGCGGCCCACCTCCTCGGCCAGCACCAGCGCGTCTTCGATGCCGATGCAGGCACCCGAGGCCATGTGCGGCGTGGTGGCGTGCACGGTGTCGCCGATCAGCACCACGCGGCCCACGTGCCAGGGCTGCGGGACGAGCAGGCCTTCGAGCGGCCGGTAGACGATCTGCGAGGCCTCGCCGAGCTGCTCGCGCGCCGCTTGCAGCAGCGGGTCCGGATAGGCCGCCAGCAGGCCCCTCACGGTGGCCACGAAGGTGGCCGGGTCCACGTGCTCGTTGCTGGGCCGATGCTCGGTGATGAAGAGGTACATCTCCTCGTTCGACACCGGATTCAGCCCCGGCTTCACCGGGCCGCCCATCCACATCGTGATGGTCTTCAGCTCGGCCGGCCGCGGCAACACCGCGCGCCACACGGCCTGGCCGCTGTACGCCGGCTTGGGCGCCGCGGGCAGCACGGCTTCGCGCAGCTTGGAGTACAGGCCGTCGGCACCGATGACCAGGTCGTAGCGTCGCCGCTGGCCATCGGTGAAGCTCACGTCGACGCCTTCGGCGTCCTGCTGCAGCTGGGTGAAGGTACAGCCGAGCATCACGCTCGTGCCGCTGGCGCGGGTGGCGTCGGCCAGGATCTTCGCCAGCACGGGCCGCATGATGGCGCCGCCGCCGGGCACCTCGGGCCCGGCCAGGCGCGGCGTGGGCAGTCCGCCGATGGGCGCGCCATGCGGGGCACGCAGGTGCACGCCGTCGCTCGCGGCGCCTTCGGCCAGGAAGCGGTCCAGGATGCCCAGCTGGCGGAAGGCACGCAAGGTGGCGCCGCCCAGGCTGATGCCGGCGCCGTAGCTGCGCCAGCCGGGATCGATCTCGACCAGGTCCACGTCGGCGCCGCGCTTGCGCAGCTCGATGGCTGCCGACATGCCGGAAAAGCCGCCGCCGACGATGAGGATGCGTTGGGCAACAAGGGCCATGAGCGTCTCCTGTGTTGGTGTTCAGGGCGTCAATGGGCGGCAGGTGGCTTGCCGCCGGCACCGGGCGGCGGGCCGCCGGCCGGGATCCACTTCTCTCGCTCCTGGAACAGGAACAGCTGCGAGGCGTCGGCGCTCATCGGCACGGTGCGCGGCGTCCAGCTGTCGTCGTGCAGGTCCATGTCGGCGTCGTATTCCATGTTGCAGCCCAGCGGGCTCTTGAAGTACCAGAACCAGTTGCTGCCCATGCGGTGCCGGCCGGGGCCCCAGAAGCTGGCGTGGCCCTTGGCCTGCAAGCGGCTGCCGGCCTGCAGCACGGCACCGGGACCGGCCATGTGGAAGGTGAAGTGCTCGCAGCCCTGCAGGAAAGGCGGGGTCTGGATCAGGAACAGCGTGTGGTGCTCCGGCGTCCCGGCGGGGCGCAGGAAGGGGCCGGCGCCACCCAGACGATCGGTCTCGCGGAAGCCCAGCCGCTGCGTGTAGAAGGCCGTGGCCCGTGCTTCGTCGGGCACGAAGTAGACGACGTGCGACAGCGTCAACGGCCGCAGCTCGGCCTGGTCATTCACCGCCACGTGATTGACCGCGCGGTTGTTCGCGCTGCCGGGCAGGTTCACCACTTCCGGCACCAGCGTCTTGACCGAGCGTGTGTCGAGCTTGAAGCCCAGCGTGAAGCCGAGGTCGTCGGTCGTCTCGAGCGTGCCGTCGGGCAGGCGCCGCAACTCGCGGTCACGCGCCAGCTCGGCGGCGATGGCATCCAGCACGCCGGCGTCGGCGACGCGGTAGATGGTCTTGCGCAGCATCGTCCGCGTGGGCAGTGCCGGCGGCAGCGCGGGGTCGTCGCGCTGGAGGATCTGCACGGCTGTGCCGTCCAGCGCCTCGAAGCGGCCGCCGCCTGCGGGCGTGAGGCCGTAGTCGGTGAGGAACTGGCTGCAGGCGGCCAGGTCGTCGACGCCGAAGACCAGGGTGTCGAGTCCGGTGATGTTCATGGGTGAGGTTCTCAATGGGCCGGATCAGGCTCGGGTGACCGCCGTGCAGCCGCCGAGTACCTCGGCGACCCAATCGGCGATGTAGGCCCCGGCGTTGGCGCTGTTGTCGAAGCTGGCGTGCTGCGCACCGCCTTCGCGCTCGGTGAACACCTTCAGCTCGCGGCGCGGGCTGTTGATCATTTGCTCGTAGCTGCGCTCGGCCCAGTGCAAGGGGATCTGCGTGTCCTTGGCGCCGTGCGTCACGAGGAAGGGCACGCGGATGCGATCGAGCACGCCGTCCAGGTGCACCTGCTCGGCGATGCGCATGAAGTCATCCATGTCCTTCGCGCCCCAGACCCAGCGCACATGCTCCCAGTAGTGGGGCACGGGGAAATTGCCTTCCTTGGCCAGGCGCTTCTTCTGCACGTCGCGCCAGTCGTGGTTGGCGCCCCAGCACACGCCGGCCGCGAAGCGCGGCTCGAAGGCCACCGCGCGCGGGCAGAAATAGCCGCCGAGCGAGACGCCTTCGAGGCCGATGCGCTGCGGGTCGATGTCGCTGCGCGTCTGGAGCCAGTCGACGATGCGGCTGGCCCAGTGCTCGGCATCGAAGCGCGCCGTGAGACCCTGCAGCCGCAGCGCCTCGCCGCTGCCGGGCTGGTCCACGATCAGCGAGGCCACGCCGCGCCGCGCCAGCCACTGCGGCAGGCCCACGCGGTACTTCATCTCCTTCATCGAGTCCAGGCCGTTGACCTGCACCAGCACCGACGCGGGGCCCGAGCCTGGACCCGCACCCTCGGCGCGGACGTACAGCGCTGCGAGCGTCCTGCCCTCGTAGGGGATCTCGACCCGCTCGCAGTTCTCGCCGGACAGTTGCACGCTGCGCTGGAAGGTGTCGAGCATGCGGCGGTACAGCGCCTCGCGGCCCGGTGCGCCGTGGCCTTGCAGGCGTTCGGCCGTCAGCAGGTAGGTGGCGGCGCGGCCCAGCTTGTCGCCGGCGGAGATGAAGCGGCCGCGGGCCTCGTCCTCGGCGGCGAGTTCGCACAGCTGGTCGGCCATCTTCGACCAGGTCTCGCGGAAGGACTTCGTGCCGGCTGCGTCGGGCGCCTTGGCCGCCTCCTGCAGCGGCGCGCACATGGCCTCGATCTCGCCGATGCGCGCGCCCATCTCGATGGCCAGGTCCACCGACAGGTTCCACACGTAGTTGGTGGGGAAGTACTTGAACATGGCCTCGACGGTAGGCCGCAGGCGCGATCCGGAAAAGCGGATTCGATCCACGCCACAATTCGGTTTCGTCGATGCCTCCAGGGTTAATACCCGGCCGGGCCGAAGCCATGCGATTCAAGAAGTTCGATCTCAACCTGCTGGTGGCGCTGGACGCGCTGCTCACCGAACGCAGCGTGACGCGCGCCGCAACCAAGCTGAACCTGAGCCCCTCGGCCACCAGCGATGCGCTAGCCCGGCTGCGCGAATACTTCGGCGACGAGTTGCTGGTGCAGATCGGCCGCCGCATGGAACCCACGCCACGAGCCGAGGGGCTGCATGACGCGGTGCGCGACATGCTGGTGCGGTTGGACAGCACGATCACCACGCAGCCGAGCTTCGACCCCTCGCGCACCGACAGGCGCTTCCGCATCTACGTGTCCGACTACACGCAGATGGTGCTGGGCCCGCACCTGATGGCCCAGGTGGCCGCCGCGCGATGCACCGCGACCTTCGACTTCCTGCCCCAGGTGGCCAACCCGCAGCGCGACCTGGAGCGTGGCGACGCCGACCTGCTGGTGCTGCCGGACTACCTGATGTCAGCGGAGCACCCGCACGAGGTGCTGTACCAGGAACGCTTCGTCTGCGTGCTCTGGAGCCAGGGCCGCCTGGCGCGCGGCGCGCTCACGCGCGAGCGTTACCTCGCGGCCGGCCACGTGGTGATGCGGCCGACGGCATCGGCCGCCGATTCGTCGTACGAGGACTGGTTCGTCAAGCGCCTGGGCGTGGCCCGGCGCGTGGCGGCCAGCAGCTACGGCTTCGCCACCGTGCCCGCGCTCGTGGCGGGCACCGACTACGTCGCCACCGTGCACAGCCGGCTGGCCGCACAGCTGAACCCCGAATGGCAGTTGGCTGTGCGGCGCTGCCCGCTGCCGATCGAGCCCATGTCGCAGGCCATGCAGTGGCACAGCTACCGCACGCAGGACCCGGGGCTGGACTGGCTGCGCGAGGCGGTGCGGCGGGCGGTGCGGGCGATGGAGTCGACCCCGGTCCGGCTCGGCAGGGCGATGAGTGGCTGAGGCGGCGGAGGTCGGCGTACCTTGGGCCGAGGGGGTGGTGCCGAGGCGGTCGTGCTGGCGGAGGACTGCAGACGCTGCGGCGGCCTGTCCGCTTTCAGGCGCACTGGCGGCATGGATCATCTTCAGGTGAATGCGCATGAGCGGCCATCAAGAGTCGGTGGCCACAGGCGGCTTCCCGGCATCGGCACTTTTGCACTGGCGAACAAGACCGCCAAGACTGTCTGGGCACTGATCGCGCGCGATCGGCAGTTCAGTACCGGCTATGCCGCCGCGTAGGCAGCGCTGAGCACCACCACCCAATGCGCCGCCCGTCCCGCTAAGGGGGAAGGGGTCCCAAAGAAGTCAGCAAGACGAGGAGATTCCTAACGCCGATTGCTCGATTGCTCGAGCAATCAGCATGTTGATGGCACGTCGGGTCAGACCCTGGTTGCCACGCCCCGCACCGGACGAGGCACTCAGAGTACGTGTAAGCGATCGAGGTCCCGACCCGTAGAACCCACCGGGGGCAGCGAGTTCGTCTCGCATCAGAATTCCGGGCGGGTGCAATCTTCGCCTTCATAGTCGACTTCCTTTGCTCTGGCGAACCATCACGAAGTCACCGTACGCCTGCTATGGCTAACTAGACCTCCAGCTTGTCGATGTCGATAAAGTCAAACTCAATGCGCGGATCCAGGCTCTTGGTCCCGACGCCCAACACCCGTAGATCTCCGCGAAGTGCAAGAATTCGCGCGCCCAGGTTGGGGAACGCCTTGATGACGTCGCCTCTCAGATGGGATGCATGACCCGCGCTCTTGAATGGCTCTGAACTCTCGGCGTCCGCCAATTCGGGGAACATCCTCTCGAACTCCTCCCTACCCTCGGCCAGTTGCGCCGGTGTGATCCTTGACGTGGCGTGGCGCTTAGCAGCGATAAGTAGTGAGGCAAACGTGGAGGCAATCAGGAACACTTTTCCATTTCGAGTGGGGAATCCCTCGGGTACGTTATCGGCCCAGAGAGTTGGTCTATTGTTTGCGTCTCTTCCAATCTTCACGCGAACAAGTCCGGGTGGTCGGTATGTGCACTTGCTTCCAACGATGTTGGATTGCTCGAGCGAGAATTCATCATTGAACCGCTTGGCCCAGTCATGTAGCCAAGGATGGAGGAAATAGTAGTCAGCCCTTGGAAGCGGCAGTTCCTGAGCCGCGTAGTCACCGTCCCATTGCGTCAGAAAGGTCTGACTGTATTGGCCGAGCGTGCCATTCGGTCGCGCAACGCCGAGGAGTCCGTAGCTATAGAACTTCGCGCTGGCGGGGCCCAGCACTTCGAGCGCGACGTCCCCTCGCATCACTGGGGCCGAGAATTTTGCAAGTTCGCGTTCCCAATCCTCCATCCACCGCGGAATGGCATTGAAGCGGAAGTAGTCCAGCAACTCGCCAGTTGCCTTTCCGATAGCGCGACGAATGCGGTCGGAACGGTCGGGCCCGGTCCTATCTGCCTTCGAGAGCCTAGCGATATGGCCGCCGATCACTATCAGCTCCCTGGGCGACAGCGTGGTATGCCGCAAGATCAAATCAAAAGGTGTTTCCTCTCGAAGTACACCGTCTATCGTTCGGACATAGCTGTGGGCGAGCGGTCCCGCCCCCATCAGCCTTTCTGCCGGATGCTGAAGGTCGGGCGCAGCGAGTTCTTCCTTGGGCATCAGTTCAACATGCCACCCGAAGATCGCCTCCAAGTCGTCTTCCTCGTACGTTATCGGAACGATGTATGACTTGGCCTGCAGCGCGTCTTCATGGGCTGCGGTGTTGATGGCTTCCGCACGCAGCGTCGTGTAGACGCTAAGTAACTGGACAGATCGTTCGATCTCTCGGACTGCGAGCAGCAAACCCACTTGAGCCGCCTTCCACATGGCCGGGTTGGTCTTTGCGACCTCCGCGGAAAGCTCGGCATCCTCCTGCCGGAACGCATCTGCAACCGCAGTGCTCGTCTGGGCCTTCAGTGGCTTCAACTCCACCTCGCGCAGTTGCAGAACTCGCTCGAGGCCAACAAACATCTCGTCCGTGTTGTCGATGAAAATAACGGCGTCGCGGTCGGCGTCGTTAAAGGCTTGGCGAAGTTGCCGGAGGCGTTGTGTCTTGTTGAGTCCGAACTGCGCGCGATCGCGTATCACGGCACTTAGGAGGTCGGCGACTGGTTCAGTCTTTCGCTGCAGAAGATTGCCAAGATAATCATCGAGTCCCGCGACGGCGTCGAGCATCTGCACGCCTTTAGCCGTGAGGACGAACTGCCAAAGCAATGACCAATCATTGATCGTGAGCCTGGCAACGTCCTGCCACATCTCGCGCCAATCCAGCGAGAGCTTGAGGAATTCGATATCTTGGGACTTGACGCTGCTAGGAAAGATCGGAATACCCTTGTCACTGTACAACTCCCTGATGCGGCGAGCCTTGTACTTTAGATAAAGAGTCTTCCCATATCCTTTGGGCGCAACAAGTATTCGATGCAGGCTACCGACTCTGCTTTCGAGGAAGACCCTGAGATCCTCTCGGCAGTGGGGAATCCGAAGGTTGGCTACGTCTACCCCCGCAGCGTCGACCGTCCACGGCACCATCATTCGGCTGCTTTCTGGCATGTCTCGACTCCCTCAGGCTACGGCAACGCCGCATTTCTACTTCGATCCCCCTACGCTCCCGCAAACTTTCCGGTCAGTATGAGGCCCTTCACTTTAGGGGGGGGTCGAGTAGCGGAAAGCTTGCTCGGACCAAACGCTCATCAGTTCAGACGAAGCGAGCTTCATCCATTTGTGCTCCAATCGGGGTTGGACCGTCCTGTGCGCTGGACGTCGGATGCGTGCGTCTGTCATTGGTTCCATTGGAAATGGATCGATTTTTGGCGTACGGGTGTTCAAGCGTCGGTCAAGCGAACACGGAGAGTGATGCTGAACGACAACCGTAGGGGACGCTGTGTCGCTGCCAAAGAATCTTCCGCGTGGCTGGTCCCGGCTTGCCACGTTCGTGCAGGTTTCGGATCTGCACATCGGGCACGTGGATCCGACATCTGGAGACGCCACGGTCTCGGCTGCAGGCGCCAGGTTGTATTCGAGTGGACCAAGCTTCTTCGACGGCCTGCTGGGACACCACGGACAAGCACTGGAAGAGCTTGAGGAGTTCATTGCTGACCTGCGCGATGACGGCGAGGACGATTTGAGTGTCGTCGTCACCGGTGACATGACTCGTACGGGAGACAATCCGGACTTCTACAACGCAAAGGCGTTCCTCGAGCAGTCAGTGGACCTAAGGCCGCCCACTTGGGCAGTGTCAGCCGGCCTCGGCCTCGGGAACGTCGACTTGGTCATTCCAGGCAATCACGACCAATGGGGTGGCTCGTTCCTGGCTTTCGGCGGAGGACCTCCAAACTACGGAGGGTACTTCCGCTCGCCCTTGCCCTACGTCCACCACTGTCCGCCCCTGCAGAACGGCCGGCGTGTCGTTTTCGTTGGCATCGACAGCGACGCCGACGTCTTCGCGATCTCACACGATCGCCAGCTAGCCTTGGGCAAGTTCGAGAGTCAGCTCAGAGATCCAAACTCGCATCCGAATTCGACCCACAACGCTCACGAGATCCGGATGATGTTGATTCATCACTCCTGGTATCAGTCGGGGCGGACTCTCCGGATGAGAACAGCGTCCAGGAACATGCTTGGACAGTTTCTCGTCCGGTACGACTTCAAGGCGATTCTCACGGGCCACTCGCACGCGCCTTTCCTGGACGCTTTCACGGTCAACCCACAGCAGGTGGACATTTATGAGTTGCGTGCGGGAAGTGCAAGCCAACTTGACCAGACGCCTGCGTCTTGGAAGACGATCTGGGGACAGCTCCCCACGCGGCGCTGGCCGCCAAACTCACTGCTCGTCCATCGCGTCTTCGGAGATCAGAACAAGGCCACTCATTGGCACTGCCAAGTCTACGAACGCTCCAAGAAGACCGGGTTCACGCCGCAGTACACGAAACACAGCAGCGTGCACTTTCCCGTCTAGCCTCTAGCCGACCATCTGCCCATCAAGGCCTGGGGGTCCTCGGCCCATTTCCTTGCAGTCGGTTCGAAGACGCGCCTTCCGACGTCGTATTGGTAGCCCGCAACGAAATACGGCCGGTCCGCAAGCGCTTCAAGCGTCCAATGAACCATGGGCGCGGCCGCTTGAGCCGGCAGGTTCTGGACACCGGAAATCTGTTGGCGCAACACGACTTCGGGTACGCCAATCATGGCACTGTCGAAGTGCAGTCGGACGAATGGCTCTCCAAGTTCTCGCCATCGCCGCAGCGATGCGTCATCGGCCCTACCGTTTACCGCCCGATTGGCGCGATTGAACATCAACTGCATGCTCCGCGTTGCGCCGAAGAACATAGTGGGAGTCAAGCCCATGTCGACGAGTTGTTCCCCGTACTCGCCTGACGCAGCAACGGAGTCGTCTTGGCGAAGCAACTCCTTAACGTCGTCGTCGACGCGGGGCAATTCTCCAAAGAGGAGTGACCATCGCGAAAGACGGCGCAAGCCCGAGCACAGCTGCGCAAAGGCTTCGCCGATTTCCCGCTCTTCGGACGAGCGCAGGTCTTCCATTGCCGCCGCGATCGGGGAGTCTTCTCGACTGTCCGTCTCGCCTCCGGCAAGTGAAGAGTACACGCGCGCTATCCACTCGCGCCCGGCTTCACTATGGGAAACGTCACCGTACTCAAGCGGCTCGTCGCGCCTTTCGAGCGCCTCAAGAATGGAAGATGCGTTGTCGCGTATCTTGTCGAGTTCCGAACCGGTCCTGTCCTCAGGACGGACGTGGATGACATGGAGCAGCAGTTCAATAGCAGGCATGGCCGTTCTCCCTAGCGCGCTGGAGCCGTGAATTTGATGGCGAAGTGCAGTCAGAAGATCCTCGATGTATCGGTCCTTGGCATTGGTCACCTCCCGAGTCGACAAGCCCAGATGAGCGGCCGCACTGCGAACAGATCTCCCGTCTGCCCACAGGCACTCAGCCACCTTCGACTCGACGGAGTCCTCCGGCGTCGATCCACGAAGAGACACCGCCAACCGGCCTAGCCCGTTTGCCAGCGTCTCGCGAAGCGCGTAACGCGACATCGAAAACTTTCGGGCCACGGACCGCTCACTGTGGCTCTCCGACCGCACGTACTCGTATAGCGCCTGCCGCTCGAGCGATGGGAGTTTGCTGAGCGCGCATGTCAAAGCAGCTAACTGCTGGTTCGCCTCAAGGGATTGAGCCGGCGTCTGATCTGGAGATTCCAGTTCAGCTGCTGCTTCGATGTCGACAAGGCGATAGCGCCACTCCTGCAGCGATACTATTCGGCGACGCGCGAACTTGTAGAACGCAGATGCAAGGTAGACCTCGAAGTCGCCCCGATCCCTATCGAAGCGCCGAAGGAGACCCTCCCAGGCATCGACAAAGAAGTCGTGGATGAGATCCTTGCCCTCGTCTGCCGGGGCAACGTAGCCGTGGCGCGCCAAGGTCGAGAGCACCCGCCAAAACAGGCGCTCGTGCGCGTTGAACGTTGCAGTCTGGTCCACTTCTCTGCCCATCAATGAGTTCGTTTTCCGCTACCTTTGCTCCCGGTTCGTTCCCGCCCCGCTCCCACTGCTTTCCATCTTCTTTCCTGTCGGGTCCTTGTTGGCCCCCATGACCTCTCATTGCACTTCCCGGACCGGCTTGGCCGAACTCCCGGATCATCCCCACACCACAGTCGGGAATTTCGCACATTTTTGGCCAGTCGGCGCGGGAATCCGGGCATTGCGAGCAAGTGGCGATCCAGGGTCGCCGGCAGAAACAAAACCCTCCATGTATCAACAAGTTACCACGACGTGTGGCGTCTTACAGCCCCCGAGGGCGGCAGATTCGCGTTCCCGGTGAGTGGTTCATCATCAGAAGTTGTTATGCGCTTGCGACCAGAATGGCTTGCGCTCCTGCGCCCCTTGGAACGACCTACGGGTCGCGCAACATGTCCACGATGTCAGTAAGTAAAGCGTGGTCGGCTCGGGGCAGTGGCGTTTGTAGTGGACCCGGCCATCCGGCGCCCGCTGGGACTGACGGCGAAATCGCGACAAGTCCGCACGGTCTCAAGCCGTGCTCCGCGAAACATGCGACCTGAGGGTCGCCTGCCGATGTGTGCCCTCGGCCGCAAGATCACCAGATCAGCTTCGGGCGTGACGCTCTGCTCTGACCGGCGCCTTCAGGGCGACGAACTCGAGGGCGCGGATGTCGGCAGCGGGTCGTGATCCGCCCCCTGCCCCATTCCGGCGAGTGCCGGCGGCACGTCAGCAAGCCGACACCGAGCCCGCCCCGCCCGCTTCAGGTCTCGTCGGACCAGCGGCATCGACAAGCCGAATCAAGGTCTGAGACGCCGAACATGGGTCGTGTCCCAGCGCATGGTGTAAGTCCACAGCCCGGACAGAGCTGAGATGCGCGGTACTCAGCGGGCTACTGCCGACAGCCGAGTGGGCACAGTATCGCTGAGGGTCTGCAGGCCTTCGAGCTGCATGTATCGCCGG
>JBGAGI010000008.1:0-472576 GCA_044226775.1 Rubrivivax sp.
CGGCGTGCCGTCCTTCGCGCGGTTCTTGATCACGCCGCGGAAGGTCTCGCCGCGGCCGATGGTCTGCCACAGCTTCTTGAAGGTCTCCTTGGGCATGTCCGGGTGCCGCGTCGTGTTGTGCGGCTGGCCGATCAGCTCGTCGCGCGAGTACTTGGAGACCTCGCAGAACTTCTCGTTGACGTTGAGGATGTCGCCCTTCTTGTCCGACTCCGAGACGATGCTGGTGATGTTCATGATCTGGGTGCGCACCTTCAGCTCGGACTCCACGTCCGCCAGCCGCTTGCGCATCTCCACCAGCTCGGCCTCCATCGCGCTGCGCGCGCTGGCCTGGCTCTCGGCTTCCTGCTGCAAGCGCTGCAGCTCGGCACCGGCGAACATCTGTGCCAGCACACCCGGTCGCACCTTGTCGTCGCGATGCATGAGGTCTTCCCTTCAGGAATGGGTTGTGTGTGTCTTCGTCGATCGGCCGCTCAGGCCGCCTCGGCCTGTGCCGTGCGCTCGCACAGCTCGGCCATTTCCTGCACGTCCAGCGCGCGATCCGGCTCCAGCAGGATCACGAAGCGCTGGCCCACCTTGCCGATGCCGCGGATGAACTCGCGCCGGATCGCGCTGCCGAACTCCGGCGGCGGCTCCACGTCGCCCGGCGCCATGCGGATCACCTCGCTGACCGCGTCCACCAGCAGCCCGAGTTCCACCCGTTCGCTGCCGCGCCGCGCATCGAAGATCACGATGCAGCTCTTCTTGCCCAGCTTGGCCGGCGCGCGGCCGAAGCGCGCGTTCAGGTCCACCACCGGCACCACCGCGCCGCGCAGGTTGATCACCCCGCGCACGAAGGCCGGCATCAGCGGCACCGTCGTCATAGGCCCGCACTGGATGATCTCGCGCACGGTGCGAATGTCCATGCCGAACACTTCGGCGCCCAGCCAGAACGTCAGCACCTGCGCCGGCCGCTCGGGCGGCGCGGACTTGTCGGTGAGCGGCGGGTTCATCGCTGCGGCCACGCGTCAGTAGGGCTTGAAGTTGCCGCGGCCGTTGGCCACCTGGCGCGCGGGCGCCGTGGCGGCCGGGGCCATGGCTTGCCGCGCCGTGCCGGCCACCGGCTTGACGCCACGCGCCGCGCCGGCGCGCATCGGCGAGTTCGGCGCGCGCCGCTCGACCGGCGCCTCGGCGATGACCGTGAAGAAGGACATCGAGTGCTGCAGCTGCTCGGCCTGGCCCGTGAGCTCCTCGGCCGTGGCCGCCAGCTCCTCGGAAGCCGAGGCGTTCTGCTGCGTGGCCTTGCTCAGCTGGCCCATCGCGCCGCCGATCTGCGTGACCGAGTCGCTCTGCTCCTGCGACGCGGCCGCGATCTCCTGCACCAGCTCGCTCGTCTTCTGGATCGACGGCACGATCTGGTCCAGCAGCTTGCCCGCGTGCTCGGCGGTGGACACGCTGCTGGTGGCCAGGTCGCCGATCTCCTTGGCCGCTTCCTGGCTGCGCTCGGCCAGCTTGCGCACCTCGCCGGCCACCACCGCGAAGCCGCGGCCGTGCTCGCCGGCGCGCGCCGCCTCGATGGCCGCGTTCAGCGCCAGCAGGTTGGTCTGGTAGGCGATGTCGTCGACGATGCTGATCTTCTGCGCGATCTGCTTCATCGCCGCCACCGTCTGCGACACGGCCTGGCCGCCGTCGCCTGCTTCCTGGGCCGCGCGCGTGGCCATGCCGTCGGTGACCTTGGCGTTGTCGCTGTTCTGCGTGATCGAGGCCGACATGACCTCGATCGAGGCCGTCGTCTCCTCCACCGAGCTGGCCTGCTCGCTGGCGGCCTGCGACAGGCTCTGCGCGGTGCTGCTGACCTGGTTGGCCGCGCCCGTCAGCGCCTCGCCGGCGGCGCGCACCTCGTCGATCACGGCCGAGAGCTTCTCGCAGGTGGCGTTGGCGTCTTCCTTCACGCGGCCGAACACGCCCTCGTACTCGCGCTCGATGCGCTGGCTGAGGTCGCCGCCGGACAGCGCGCCCAGCACCCGGCCCACGTCGCCGAAGACCACGCCGGTGGTCTCCAGCAGCGAGTTGATGCCCTCGCACAGCTCGCGCGGCGCGCCGCTCTTGCCTTCCAGCGGGATGCGCTGCTCCAGGTCGCCGGCCTTGGCCGCCTCGGCCACCGCCTGCGCCTGGCGCACGGCCTCGGCCAGCACGTCGGCGGCACGCACCTGCTCGGTGATGTCGGTGGCGTACTTGACGACCTTGAACGGCTTGCCGTTGAGATCCAGGATCGGGTTGTAGGAGGCCTGGATCCAGACCTCCTTGCCGCCCTTGCCGATGCGGCGGTAGCGGCCCGCGTCGTACTCGCCTCGGCCCAGGCGCTCCCAGAACGCGCGGTAGTCGGCGCCGGCGCGCTCGGTGGCGTCGACGAACAGGCTGTGGTGCTGGCCCTGGATCTCCGGCAGCGTATAGCCCAGCGTGCCGAGGAAGTTGTCGTTGGCCGTGAGCACCTTGCCGTCGAGCGAGAACTCGATGACGGCCTGCGCCTTGCCGATGGCGGCGAGCTGGCCGCTGAAGTCGGCCGCCTGCAGCCGCGCCGCGGTGATCTCGGTGGCGTACTTGACCACCTTCACCGGCTTGCCGCCGAGGTCGAAGATCGGGTTGTAGGAGGCCTGGATCCAGATCTCCTTGCCGTTCTTGCCGATGCGCTTGTACTGGCCGGCATCGAACTCGCCGCGGCCGAGCTTGTCCCAGAACAGGCGGTATTCGGCACTGGCGCGCTGCGCCGGGTCGACGAACAGGCTGTGGTGCTGGCCCTTGATCTCCGCCAGCGTGTAGCCCAGCGCGTCGAGGAAGTTCTGGTTGGCGTTGACCACGCGGCCGTCGAGCGTGAACTCGATGACGGCCTGCGACTTGCCGATCGCCTGGACCTGGCCGCTCCAGTCGGCCGCCTCGAGCTTGGCCTCGGTGACGTCGGTGGCGATCTCGATCACCTTGACCACGCGGCCCGCGTCGTCCTTGACCGGCGCGTAGCTGCTCTGCACCCAGACCTCGCGGCCGCCTCGGGCGACGCGCCTGTAGACGTCGGCCTGCGTGCGGCCGGCGTTCAGCGCGGCCCAGAACTCGCGGTAGGTCGCCGAATCGGCCTGGGCCGCGTCAACGAACATGCTGTGGTGGCGCCCGGCGATGTCCTCGGCCGCGTAGCCCATCAGCCGGCAGAAGTTGCCGTTGGCCTTCAGCACGTGGCCGGCGGGGTCGAACTCGGTGTAGGCGTAGCTGGTGTCCAGCGCGGCGAGGATGCCGCGCGCGTTGTGGCGCTCCAGCTCGGTCTCGGTGATGTCGTAGCGCACGCCGAGGTACTTCATCGGCTTGCCGTTGTCGCCCATGATCGGCGCGATCACCGCATCGACGTAGTACGGCGTGCCGTCCTTCGCGCGGTTCTTGATCACGCCGCGGAAGGTCTCGCCGCGGCCGATGGTCTGCCACAGCTTCTTGAAGGTCTCCTTGGGCATGTCCGGGTGCCGCGTCGTGTTGTGCGGCTGGCCGATCAGCTCCTCGCGCGAGTACTGCGAGACCTCGCAGAACTTCTCGTTGACGCTGAGGATGTCGCCCTTCTTGTCAGACTCCGAGACGATGCTCGTCATGTTCATGACCTGCGTGCGCACCTTCAGCTCGGACTCCACCTCGGCCAGGCGCGCGCGCGTCTCGGCCAGGGCGGCCTCCGCGGCGGCGCGGGCGGCGTCGGCCCCGGCCTGTGCCTGGCGCAGGCGTTCGGACTCCCGCCGTTCGCGCTCGATGGTGTCGCCGGCGAAGAGGCGGGCGAGGAAACCGGGGGCGTCGGACGGGGGGGTCGCAGGCGCGTGAGACGACATCAGGGAGCTCCTTGTTGCAGGGTGGATTCGGTGCCGCGGACCGGGGCGGCGGAAGTGCGGGCCGTGGCCCGCTGGGGCGCGGAGGCCAGCTGGCCCAGCGCATCGACGTCGACGATCAGCGCCACCTCGCCGGTGCCCAGGATCGAGGAGCCGGAGATGCCGCGCAGGCTGCCCAGCAGGCGGCCCAGCGGCTTGATGACGGTCTGGTGCTGGCCCAGCAGCGTATCCACGCGCACGCCGTAGCGCCGCGTGCCGACGCGCACCACGACCACGCTGCCGCGCTCCGGCGGCGGCGTGTCCAGCGCATAGAGCCGGCGCAGGTCGATCACCGGCAGCAACCGGCCGCGCAGGTCGACGCAGCCGCGGCCCTGGGCATCGGTGGCGTTGGCGGTGGCGCGGTTGTCGATCACCTCGACCACCGACTCGAGCGGGAAGATGAAGCGCGAGGCGCCGACGCCGACGAGGAAGCCGTCGATGATGGCCAGCGTCAGCGGCAGCCGGATCTCCATCGCGCTGCCCTGGCCCTCGGTGCTCTCGATGCTCACCGTGCCGCGCAGCGCCTCGATGTTCCGGCGCACCACGTCCATGCCGACGCCGCGGCCGCTGAGGTTGGTGATGGTCTCGGCGGTGGAGAAGCCGGGCTCGAAGATGAGCTTGAGGATGTCGTCGTCGGCATCCGGCCGCACGCCGGGTTCCAGCAGGCCGCGCTGCCAGGCGCGCTGCAGCACCTTCTCGCGCTGGATGCCGCGGCCGTCGTCGACGATGCGGATGAGGATGCTGCCCGACTCGTGGCAGGCCGACAGCGTCAGCTTGCCCTGCGCCGGCTTGCCGGCCTCGCGCCGCTGCGCGGGCGCTTCCAGGCCATGGTCCAGCGCGTTGCGCACCAGGTGCATCAGCGGGTCGGCGATGCGCTCGACCACGGCCTTGTCGAGCTCGGTGTCGCCGCCGACGATTTCCAGCGCCACATCCTTGCCCAGCTCGGCGGCGGTGTCGCGCACCACGCGGCGGAAGCGCGCGAAGGTGTCGCCGATGGGCACCATGCGCAGCTTCAGCGTGCTGTTGCGGATGCCTTCGATCAGGCGCGTGATCTGCTGGTTGGCCTCGATCAGCGAGCGCTGGCGCGTCTGCCGCGCGAGCATCGAGGCGCCGGCACCGGCGATGACGAGTTCACCCAGCAGGTTGATCACCTCGTCCAGGCGGTTGGCATGCACGCGGATGAAGCCGCCGTCCTCGGCACCGGCGGCGCCCTCGCGGCGCGCGGCCGGCGCAGCCGGCCCGGCAGTGGCGGCCACGGCGGCCGCCTTCGGCGTGTCGGCTTCGGGCTGCTCGGCAACGGGCGCTTGCGCCGCCGGCTCCTCGATGCTCAGCTGCAGCCCGTCCTGCACGAACTTGAAGGCGGATTCGATGGCCGCGCGCGGCTGCGCGGTGTGCAGCGCGAAGCGGAAGCCGAGATGGCAGGTCTCGGGGTCGATCTCGTCCAGCGGCGGCACCGCGGCGCGGTCGCAGACCACGTCCTCGCTGCGGCCGACGCGGTCCAGGTAGCCCAGGATCGTCAGCGGATCCATGCCGTCGCGGTAGGTGTCCGGGCCGAAGCGCACCGCCACCTCGCAGCGGCGCTCGCCCGCCGCCGCCGTGGGCGTGGAAGCCGGCGCCGGCGTGTCCGCGGCCGCGTGGCTGCGCCGGCCGCCGGCGTCCTTCAGCCGCGCGACCAGTGCCTGGCGCGCCTGCGCCGCGGCCTCGTCGCCGCCGCCGGGCGCATGGGCCACCAGCTCGCGGATCGCGTCGTTGCACTGCAGCAGCAGCGTGCTGAGCTCGGGCGTGAGCGACAGCGCGCCCTCGCGCAGCTGGTCCAGCACCGTCTCGACGTGGTGCGTGAAGCCCACGACGAGGTCCAGCCCGAAGACGCCGCCCGAGCCCTTGACGGTGTGCGCACAGCGGAACAGCGCGTCGAGCAGCTCGTGCTCCTGCGGCGAATCCTCCAGCTGCAGCAGCAGCTGCTCGAAGGCCGCCACCTGCTCGTTGGCCTCCTCGATGAAGGCGGGCAGCAGCTCGGCGACGAAGCCGTCGTCGATGGGCGCGTGCGTCATGCGGCGGTCTCCGGGGCGATGGACGGTGCGAGCAGGAATCCGGCGCCCAGCCGCCCGCAGGCCGAGGCAAGCGTGGCCGAGGGCTGCAGCAGCGCGAGCGAGCGGCCGCGCTGCTGCAGCGCGTTGGCCAGCGAGATCAGCAGCTGGATGCCGGCGCCGTCGACATCGGCAACGGCCGAGGCATCGACCGGCAGGGCTTCACTGCCGGCGTCCTCCAGCAGCCACGGGGTCCAGGCGAGCGCGGCCTCGCCGACCGCATAGACCGTGAGCTCGGCGGGAAGGCAGCGTGGCGCGCTCATCGATGCACCCACCTCAGGCCGCCACCAGCCGCGACACGGCGTCCAGCAGCGCCGGCGGGTCGAAGGGCTTGAGCAGCCAGGCCTTGGCGCCGGCCGCCTTGGCCTGCTGCATCTTGGCCTGCTCGTCCTCGGTCGTCAGCATGATGATCGGCGTGAAGCGGTGGCGGGCGTTCTTCTTCACCTCGCCGACGAAGGTGATGCCGTCCATCACCGGCATGTTCACGTCGCTGACGACCAGGTGCACCTTGCCCGCCTTGTCCAGCGCGGACAGCGCGGCCTTGCCGTCGGGGGCTTCCAGCACGTCGTAGCCGGCGCGGTTCAGCGACATCTTCACCAGCGTGCGCAGGGAGCTGGAGTCGTCGACGACAAGAATGGTCTTGGCCATGGTGTGTCGGTGTTGCTCAGAAGAAGACGACCTTGCGGGCCTTGGCCGGCGCGGCGGCCGGCCCGGGGGCGGATGCGGATGCGGATGCGGACGCGGACGACCTGGCGGCATGCGCCTGGCGCTGGTCGCGCATCGTGTAGTGGCTCTGCAGCTCCTGCAGCCAGCGCGCGGCATCGGGCGGCTCGCGGCGTTCGCCGAGGTTCTGGTGCAGACGGGCCATGTCGCCGTCGATGACGCCGATGACCTGGTTGACGCGGTCCTGGAACTGCAGGCCGACGATCAGCGCCTCGATGCTCGAGCGGATCAGGCGGCCGTGCTCGCGCAGGCCTTCGGCGCCGTGGCCCAGTTCGCCCATGTGGGCCAGCACCTCGTGCACGAGTTCGGTCGAGCGCTCGATCGCGTGGCCGTCCTGCTGCGCCGAGCGCTGCGCCGCCACGGAGGTCTGGCCGATGACGGCGGTGACCTGCTGGATGCGCTCGGTGATGCGGCGCGCGGTGTCGGCGGAGTCCTGCGAGAGGCGGCGGACCTCGGCCGCGACGACGCCGAAGCCACGGCCGGCGTCGCCCGCGCGCGCGGCCTCGATGGCGGCGTTGATGGCCAGCAGGTTGGTCTGCTGGGCGATGCGGGCCACCTCGTCGGCCATGCCCTGCAGCTCGCCGGTGGCGCCGGAGAGCTCGTGCACGCTGGACGCGAGCGAACCCTTGCCCTGCGCGATCTCGTTCATCGCCGCGGTCACCGGCTGCAGCTTGGCCTCGCAGGCCGCGAGCAGCTCGCGCGAGGCCGAGCCGGCATCGGCCGAGCCGCCGAAGCCGGCCGCGTCGAACTGATCATTGATCGCCGCGAGGCTGGCCAGCAGGCTGCCGACGGCGTCGTCGGTCTGCTGGCGCACGGTGCCCACGTGCTGGCGCCACACCGGCAGCAGTTCCGTCAACAGCGGCGTCCAGGCGGCCGGCGTCGCGGTGGTGCCCGGGTGCGGCGGCTCGCGACGCCGCGCGTGGTGCATCGACAGCCCGGCCAGCGCCGCCACCAGCAGCGGCGCGGCGAGCGTGGCCGCGCCCACGCCACCCAGCAAGGGCAGCGCGGCGGCCAGCACGGCAGCCAGCCAGATCCACCACTGCAGATGCCGTGCAACCGGCCCCTGGGGGGCGGTGTTGCCTTCGGCCGTGGCGCTGGAGACGTTCATCGGTAGGAGTCGCTTGAGGTTGCGGCGGCCCCGACTCCAGCCCTCTGCACCCTGTGCCGACCAGGTATTGGTCGACCTTCCCGGCTATCGGTGCGCCGGGCGGCAACTTGAGGACTTTGATAGAACTGAAATGCCCGCCGATTCGTGGGTCAAGCGTGCAGATTGCACGCCGCCGAAAAGGGGGGAGGCCGGGCGCGGCTCAGTCGCCGCGGTGCCAGACCAGCATCACGCCGCGGTCGCCGCGTGCCAGCAACGACAGCCGCGCGCGGCCTTCGAGTTGCCAGCTCAGCGCCGGAGCGACGCCGCGGCCCAGGTTGTCGCGCACCGGGCCGCGCAGGCCCACCGCCAGGCCGGCGGAGAAGCGGCTGCCGCCCCACTCGCCGCTGGCGAAGCCGGGGCTCCAGAAGTGGCGCGAGACCGCGCCGTTGCGCTGCAGCACCGGCGCTTCGTCGGTACCGCCTTCGGGCGCGGCGCAGGCCCCCGCAGCGACGGCCGCCAGGCAGGCGGCAGCAAGGGTGCGGAGGCTGCGGGTCTTCATGTTCCCGTTTTCGGTCGAACCGAAGGCGGCGGGAGCGGCCATTCGCGCTGTGGGCGTTTCAGCCATTGCCGAACGTATCGGCGGCCGGGCTCAGTGCACCGCCCGGGGCTGCACGCAGGGCACCGCGACTTCGCGCCCGATCACCGAGCGGGCGAAGAAGTAGTTGGTGCGGGCGCGCTCGCTGAGCGCGTCGAGGTCGACGCGGCCCTGCGAATCGCAGGGGAAGGACCAGCCGCGGCCCTCGTTGAACAGCGAGACGAAGCGCAGTTCGAAAACAGGCTGGACGATCTGGCTTTCCATCTTCAGGCCCCTGGCGATGCCGTCGATGGATGCATTGGGCAGCGCACGCGGCGCGCCGCCCATGACACCGTGGTATGCCGGCCGCGTCAGCGGCGGCGGCGGTGTGCGAGCAATGTCACGAGACCGAGGCCGGCCAGCGCCATCCAGCCGGCCGAAGGCTCCGGCACGGCCACCGCGGGCGCCGCGGCGAGCGTGAGATCGTTCACGACCGCCCAGGCCACCCCCCCGCTGCCCGCCAGGCCGCAGGCCGTGGTGCCGGGCTGCGCGGTGCAGGCCGTCACCGAGCGCAGCGTGCCAGTGCTGGAGACGAAGCCGATGAAGTGGCTGGCCGAGTTGCTGGCGAAGCTCAAGCTCAGCGTGCCGTCGGCATCGCTGGCCGTCACGGTGGTCGACACGCCGGCCGCACGGGGGCCGAGCGCGAGCGAGAAGATCTGGCCGCCCAGGCCGGCCACGCCGCCGGTGAAGCCGTCGAAGACCAGCGTGTCGGTGCTCGGGCCGCTGCGCAGCCAGGTGTCGCCCGGCATGCCCGCGGCGTCGAAGGCGGTGGCGCCGGAGCCCAGCCGGACCTGGTAGCCGTAGGGGCCGGCGTAGCGCAGCAGCGGGCCGATCAGCGAGGACTGCGCGAGATCGTCGAAGCTGTCGACGCCCGGCGCGGCCACGGCTGCGAGGAAGGCCGCGCGCGACTCGTAGACCGTGATCGTGGCCCGTGCGGCGGGCGCGGCCGCCAGCAGCGAGGCGGCGGCGAACAGCGAGGCGAACAGCGGCTTGAGCGACGAGGAACGGGCAGACATGGTGGCAAGGCCTTCGGCATGCAGCGCCGGCCGGATGGCGGCGCCGCAGCACAACGCAGATTGTCGGCAGCCGGCCGACGCCGCGGGCCCCCGCGGCTGCGGTGGCAGGCGCAGGCGTGACGCAGATCCTGTTCATCCTTCACGCCTCGTGCCGATCCCGTGCGCTCAGCGCAGCGAGACGGTGTGACGCCGCCACAACGGGTCCTGCCACTTCGCGAACAGGGCCAGCCACTGCGGCTCGCGCGCCTGCTTCTCGGTGGCCAGCGTGTCCAGCGCCAGCACCTCGAAGCTGCGGCGCAGCCGGCCCTCCACCTTCGCCTCGCGCGCCACCAGCAGCTTCGGTGCGCCGGCCACCCAGCCGGCGAACTCGGCGTAGCCCAGGCCGGGTTCGGTGGCGGCCGGCGGCAGCACGTCCACCGTCCAGCCTTCGGCACCGGCGCGCAGCACCCAGAGTTCGGTCCAGCCTTCGAGCGGCTGCACCGCGAGCACCGCGCTGCGGCCGTCCGGCGCCACGCGCCACGACGCCGGCCAGACGGTGGCGTAGGTGCAGCGGCGCACGAGCGTGCTGCCTTTCAGCGATTCGCTGACCCGCACGCAGCGCTGCCCGGGCTCGCCCGGCTCCACGGCCAGCTGCAGCCGCGAGCCCGTGGCCACCGGCGGCTCCAGCGCCCAGCGCGAGGCGCCCACGCGCACGCCGGCCTCGCCGTACTCGGCCTGCTCGTCGTCGCCCAGCTCGGCCTTGACGACGCCGGCCAGCGCGTCGACCGCGCGCTGCGCCGCGGCCGCGGCATCACCGCCGTCACGGCTGCGCTGGTGCGCGAGCGTGGCCCACAGGCCGGCGCGGCGCACGCGCAGCCGGTTGCGCGAGGGCTCGCCGAGTTGCGCGAAGGCGTTGGCGTCGATGCGGTCCAGCAGCTCGGCGCGCCCGCGGTCGAGCGCCACGCGCTGTGTCGGCAGCAGCGCGGGGTCGACGCAGTCGTGGCGCGTCAGCGCGAGCACGGCGCGCGCCTGCTGCTCGGGCGTGGCTTGCATCGCCAGCACACGCCGGAAGGCCTCGCCTTCGTAGCACAGCTGCAGGCCGCCTTCGCGCTCGAAGCTCGTGAACTTCACGCCGTAGCGGCCGGCGGACTCCAGGTGCGCGGCCACGGTCTCGGCGTTGCGGCCCATGTTCGCGCCTCGGGCCGAGGCGCGGCGTGCCAGCCGCTCGGCCATCGTGCCCAGCGCATCGAAGGGCTCGGCGGTGAGCGCCTGGGCCGGCGCGGCGCGCAGGTAGGCCGCGGCGTAGGCGATGCCCAGCGACTCGGCGCCCGGCGTGTCGCGCAGGAAGCGCAGCACCGCCAGCAGCGCGGGCGCGTCGGCTTCCTCGGTGGACAGCAGCCGCAGCTGCGAGGCCTTCACGTAGCCGGCGCGTTCGCGGGCGTGGTCGTAGACCTGCAGCTGGTCCAGGCGCTCGCCGCGAACCTCCAGCAGGTCGCCTGGCCACAGCAGCGCCTGCGTGGCGGTGTTGCCGGCGGGCGCGGCGCGCAGCGGGGTCTGGTCCTGCACGACGAGCGCGAGGCCGGCGGCGAGATTGGCAGCGAGGGCGACGGTGGTGGCGATCATGTCACTGGCCCTCGCCTTCGTTCATCGGCTGCACGGCAGCCGGCTGGGTCGCGACAGGCTGGGGATTGCCCAGCAGCCCGGCGAACAGCCGCCCGTCGGTGCCCGGGGGCGCGACGATGACCTGCACCTTGTCGGCCAGCTTGTCGGCCAGCGTCTTCTGGATCAGCAGCGGGTGCTTGTTCAGCAGCGCACCTTCGCGGCCCATCTGCAACGCGTTGGCCTGGCCCACGCGCTCCAGGCGGTAGACCTCGGCATCGGCCAGCTTCTGGCGCGAATCGGCCTCTCCGGCGGCCTCGATGCGGCGCGCCTGCGCGGCGGCCTCGGCCTGCTTCACGCGCGCCACCTTCTCGGCCTCGGCCTCGAACTGGCGCTGCTCGATCTGCTTCTGCTTGAAGGGCAGCACGTGGCGCATCGCCTCTTCCTGCGCCTGCGCGGCGATCACCTGCTCGCGCGCCGCGGCGGCCGCGGCCGTCTCGCGCCGCACCTTCTCGGCCTGCGCCTCCAGCTCGGTCTGCTGCACCTGCTTGGACTTCAGCTCCAGCGTATAGCGCATCTTCTCGGTGGCCAGTTCCTCGGCCAGCAGGCGGTCCATGCCCTGGCGGTACTCGGCCGGCAGGTCGACCTTGCCGAAGACGACGCCCTTCACGACGATGCCATCGGCCGCCAGGCGCGACTTCAGCTCGGTCTCGATCGCGGTCTGGATCTCGGCACGCTTGGCCGAGAAGATCTCGCGCACCGTGTAGCGCGTGAAGACCTTGTAGACCACGCCCTGCACCGCCGGCTGCACGACCTCGCCGTCGAGGTCCACCGGCAGCGTGCGGGCGATGCGGTCGACCTGCGCCGGGTCCAGCGCCCAGCGGATCGAGAGGTCCACGCCCAGCGACAGGCCCTCGATCGACTGGAACGGCGCCGGGCCGTCGGCGGCGCGGCCTTCCTCGGGCCGGTAGGTCTGCTCGCGCAGCGGCAGCATGCGCACCGTGTGCAGCGCCGGCACGGCCAGCAGCGGGCCGGGGCCGAAGGTGGCCACGCCACCGGTCAGCTGGTTGGTGCGCACGCCCAGCTCGCCGGGCGCCACGCTGGCCAGCGGCGGATGCACCACCAGCGCCCAGGCCGCGAAGCCGGCCGCGGCCACGGTGCCCATCACGGCCAGCGAGGGCAGGCGCGGCAGGGCCGTCCTCGCGGTCGTCGCAGCGGCGGTGGTGCGCGCCGTGGCCTTGGCGAAACCCTGGCGCAGGGCCTGGGCGATGCGGGTGAGTCTTTCGTTCATCTCGGGGCTCCTTCGTGTGGCGTCATGTCTTCGATGACGGTGAAGGCCATTCTTCGAAGCGGCCCCGGAGCGCTCAAGGCGATGCGCGTTCGACTGTGCGGCGGGCCGCGGAAGAAACACTCACACGGCGGCGGCGGGCACTCGTGGCAGCGCGGCCAATAATCGGCGCATGGCCACCGTTGCCGTCATCGAGGACGACCAGCCCACCAGCAACCAGCTGCGCGGCTGGATCGAGGCCGCACGGCCCGGCATCGCCGTTCACCAGTGGTTCACGCGCGACGAGGCCGAGGCCGCCATCGCGCGCGAACGCTACGACGCAGTGGTGCTGGACATCGAGCTCGGCCGCGAGCGCCATGCCGGCGTGGCGCTGATCAATGCCATCAACAAGCGCGGCATGGGCACGCCGGTGCTGGTGGTCTCGGCAATGCCGGCAGCGATCTATCGCAGCATCATGAAGGCGCTCGACGCCTGGGACTACCTGCAGAAGACCACCTTCGGCGAGGCCGACTTCATCGACACCTTCCTCGAGATCCTGCGCACCGCGCGGCCGCAGGCCGCAGCGTCCGCAGGCCCCGAACTCTCGCTGGACCCGCTGCGCCAGCAGGCGGCCCTGTGGCGCGGCCAGCGCGTGAACCTGCCGCTGACGGCGCAGCGCATCCTGGCCGCGCTGCACGCGCGCGCCGGCGAGGTGGTGAGCTACGAGGATCTGTACGCGGTGGTCAAGAGCGGCCGCAACCGCGACAACATCCGCAAGCACGTCAGCACGATCCGCGACGCCTTCCGCGAGATCGACCCGGCCTTCGACGGCATCGAGAACGTGCCGATGCGCGGCTTCCGGTGGTCGGCTTCGAAGGGCTGACGCGCCGGCTGCTGCCGGTGCGCGTGCCGTTCCGGCTGCGCATCTTCTTCCGCGGCGCCTTCGCGCTGCTGGCCCTGGCCACGCTCGCGCTCGCGGTGGGTGTGCTGGTGGACGAGAAGCAGCGCGGGTTGCGCGTCTACGCCGAGGGCCTGCAGAAGAACGCGGCCCAGGTCGCGGCGCGGCTGCGCCACCCCACGGGCCAGCTCGCGCTGCTGAACCCGGGCGCCGCCGACGGCCCGGCGCTGCCGCCGCGGCCGCTGCTGCTGCCGTTTTCGGCGATCGACTTCGATGACCGCGCCAAGGCGCGCCAGGCGGTGGAGATGGCCGGCTGCGCGCTGCAGTACCCGGACGGCGCGACGCTGTGCGTGGCGGTGGGCAGCAACCCCTACGCGGGCGGCTTCGTCTACGTCGTCGCGCGCTTCGACAGCGCCGAGTGGGTGCCGCATCAAGGCGGCGAGCGCGACCTGTCGGTCGCGCACCGCATCGCGCTGACGCTGAACTACCGCGGCCAGGCCTGGCCCTGGATCGCGGCCTACGAACTGGCCGCCGACGGCCGCGGCCGGCTCGTCGGCTTCGAGGGCTTCGACGGTTCGGCGCCACTGCCCGCCGGCACCCGGCCGCAGCGCGACTTCCGCGGCTGGGTCTGGCAGGAAGGCCGCTGCCCGGAAGACGCGACGCCGACGCCCTGCGTGCGGCCCACCTTCGTCTCGTTCCGGCTGCCGGTGGAGCCCTTCCGTGAGGCCTTGGCCGCACGCGCGCCGGCCTGGCCGCCGGCCGACCTGGACCGCTTCTCGCTGCGCCTGCGCGCACTGCCGCCCGGTGATGCGCCGCCGGTGTTCGACAGCGCCACGCCCGGCGCCGCCCTGCCCTTCTCGCTGGCGGACCTGCGCGAGCTGCTGCAGCCCGGCGAGACGCTCAGCGTGCGCCGCGAAGGCGCGGCGCAGGACGCGCTGACGCTGCGCGGCGCGCGCGAGACGCCGGAGCCGATCTCGCCCTGGCTCGCGCGGCTGATCCGCCAGCTGCCGGCCGAGGGCTACGACGCGCCGGTGCAGGCGCGCGAGACCATCGTCACGCCGCAAGGCCGCTGGGCGCTGGTGCTGGACGGCGACATCCGCGCGGTCGACCGGCGCCTCGCCGCAGTGGCCACGCGACTCTCGGGCTTCGTCGCCGCGATGCTGGGCGCGGTGCTCGTCACCTGGCTGGCGCTGGAGCTGCGCATCATCCGCCGCGTGACGCTGCTGACGCGCCGCGCCGCGGCCGTGCGCAAGGGCCTGCGCGTGGCCGACGGCAGCGCCGAGGCGCTGGCGGCACTCGATCTGTCGGACCTGCGCGGCAGCGACGAACTCGGCGTGCTGGCGCAGGGCCTGAAGGACCTGCTGGCACGCGTCAACGAGGACGTGCGGCGCGAGCAGATCCGCGCCGCGCAGGAGAAGGACATGTGGCACGCGGTGGGCCACGAGATCATGTCGCCGCTGCAGAGCCTGATGGTGCTGCACGGCGCGCCGGGCGATCCGGCCGAGCGCTACATCACGCGCATGCAGCAGGCGGTGCGTGTGCTCTACGGCCAGGCTTCGCCGAGCGAGGCCTTCGAGGGCAGCACGCTGACGCTGCAGCCACTGGACCTGGACGCCTTCCTCGGCCACGTGGCGGGCAACGCGGCGCACATCGGCATCGAAGGCGTGGCCTACGAGCCGCAGGGCCGGCCGCTGGCGGTGCGCGCCGACGAGTACGCGCTGGAAGACGTGCTCGCGCACCTGCTGCGCAATGCGGCGCGCCACCGGCGGGCCGGCACGCCGATCACGCTGCGGCTGGACAACGGCGATGCCGCGCAGGCGCGCGTGGTGGTGGGCAATCAGGGCGAGCCGATAAGGCCCGATCTGATCGGGCGCATCTTCGAATACGGCGTCTCGGGCGCGGCGCCGAACGCGGCTGAAAACGCCTCGGGCCAGCGCGGCCAGGGCCTCTTCGTCGCGCGGACCTACATGGCCAAGATGGGCGGCACGATCGAGGCGCGCAACGTCGAGGGCGGCGTCGAGTTCGTGCTCGCGCTGCCCCGCGCAGCGGCCTGAATCAGGCTTCCAGCTCGCGCAGGCGGATCGGGTCGTTGCCGGCCGGCGCCGTGCGGCGCTCGGGCACGTGGGTGGGCGCGCGCGTGGCTAGGCGCTGCAGGGCGCGCGCGGCGGGCGATTCGAGCTCGCCGTGCATCTCCACCGAATACTCCAGCGGCGCGGGCGCCGAGGCGCCGAGCGCGGCGTAGGCGGCGGCCAGCGCGTCCTCGTCGCTCAGGCCGTCGGCGACGTCGGCTTCCTTGGTCTCGGGCAGCGACTCGGGCGAGTTGTCGAGCACGGCGGCGGTGCGGTAGGCATCGGCCTCGGCGTCATGGTCGAGGTGCTCGCGGTCGATGATGGCCACGGCCATGCGGCTGCGCAGGCTGGCCAGGCCCACCGGCGTCCAGTTCGTCACCAGGCCTTCGAGCTGCACGTGCGCGCGGCGCAGCACGTCCAGCGGCACCTTGTGCAGCGCGCGCAGGCCCTTCTTGGCCAGCGCCTGCTCCACCAGCACCAGGTGCTTCATCGTGTCGCGCGTGGTCGGCAGTTCGCCCAGCAGCTGCGCGAGCTGCGTGCGCATCAGCTCCAGCTCCTGCTGTTCGCGCTGCGCGGTCTTCTCGGCGCGCGAGGGCGGCCGGGGCTTGGGCTCGGCCGTCTTCTCTTCCAGCACGATGCGCACGCCGCTGTCGGCGCGCTGCAGCTTGAGGTCGGCCTTGAAGAAGGCGCTGACGCCGTGTTGCACGGCACGCAGGATGCTGGGGAGGCTCATGCTCATGGTGTGAAGCCGCAGGGAGAAGCCCATGCTGGACGGCGGATGGCCGCAGGATGGCGCATTCGTTCTGGATTTCGGCCCCGATCAGACCGGGCTAAGGCCGGCCTTGTGTCCAGTTGCTTCAGCCCGCCGGCGGGGGCGGCGCTCAGGCCGCGCAAGTCCGGTTCTTGCCCGTGCGCTTGGCCTCGTAGAGCGCCTCGTCGGCGCGCTCCAGCGCCGGCTGCAGCGGCTCGCCGGCACGCCACGCGGTGACGCCGGCCGAGAAGGTGACGAAGACCTCGCGCCCGTCGTGCAGGAAAAGCGCCTCGGTCAGGCTGCGCTGCAGCCTGGTCAGCGCCTGCTGGGCCTCGGCCACGGCCGTGTCGGGCAGCAGCACGACGAACTCCTCGCCGCCGAAGCGCGCCAGGTGGTCGATGGGCCGCAGCCGCTGCTTCACCGCGGCGGCGAGCGTCTTCAGCGCCTGGTCGCCGGCGGCGTGGCCCAGGCTGTCGTTGAGCTTCTTGAAGTTGTCGATGTCGATCAGGCCGACCGCGAGGCCCGCGCCCGGCTGGCGCTGGCAACGCGCGATCTCGGTGTCGAAGGCCTGCAGCAGGCCGCGGCGGTTGGCCACCTGCGTGAGCTGGTCGGTCGAGACTTCTTCCGACAGCCGCCGCAGCTCGCCTTCCAGCGAACGCACCTGCGCCTCCAGTTCGTCGGCCCGGCCGCGGTCGGCCAGCAGGCGGCGCTGCGAGGCGGAGACCGCCGTCTGCACCGCGCGGGCGTCGCCCAGCATGGCCTTGACGACATCGGCCAGGCTCTCGATCGAGTCGGCGCTCTGGATCGCCTGCGCATGCGCCTCGGTCGCGACCTCGAATCGACCCGCGGTCTCGCCGATCTCGCCGACCTCGATCAGCATGTCGTGGATCACCTGCTTGAGCGCGTCGCGCGCGGCCTGGCGCTCGCTGCGCAGGCGCTGCTGGCGCAGCCGCGTACCGGCCAGCAGGTGGCCGGCGGAACGCAGCCCGCGCACGCTCAGGCCTTCCGGGTCGTTCAGCGTCGCCTTCAGCGTCTCGCACTGGCCGCGCGCCCAGCTCTCGTCCTCGGCCAGCTCGGTGATGCCGGCGGCCAGCTCGCGCGCGAGCTTGCCCAGCTCCTCGACGAGCCGGTGCCGGTGCACGAGCAACCGGCGGGCCTCGTCGCACAGGGCGGTGACGGCGGCGACATGCTCGGGCGTGGCGCCGTCGGCGGCGATGGCGTCGGCCAGCGTGCCCAGACGCGTGGCCAGCGCCGCGGCCTCGGCCGGTTCGGCAGGCAACGCAGCGCGCAGCGTGCCCTGCAAGGTGTCCACCAGCGGCGGCCACTGCCCGGCGGGCGCGGCGGCCGGCGCGACGTTGTCCAGCGGCGGATCCTCGATGCCGCTGGCGGCGGGGTCGGAGGGCTGGTCGCTGTCCCAGGCCGACAGCAGCGACTGCAGCCGCTGCAGCAGGCGCTGCGGGTCGCTGCGGCTGCCGTCGAGCAGCCGGCGCAGGCTTTCCTTGCGGCGCGCGACGGTCCACTGCTTGCCGCCGCGGTCGATGTTGCGCGCCAGGCGTTCGAGCTGCGCGGCCCAGTCGCGGCCCTGCGCCTTCAACGCGGCGGCGGGGTCGGTGGCCGGCGCTGCCGGCGCTGAAGTCGCGAGCGTCGGGATCGGCTGGCCGGATTCCTCGGCATAGGCCCGCGCGTAGTTCTCGGGCGTGGGCTCCAGCCGGGCCTGCGCCAGGCGGCGCAGCGCGCCCTTGGCGAACGAGGCCGGCGAGTCGACGTTGGTGGCGGCCACCGAAGGCACAGCCGGGGCCGTGGGCGCGGCGGGCCGCGCCTTGCTGCGGGTCGTATCCATCAGCGTTGGGCCCGCGCGACCGCGCTGCCGCGCACGCCACCGTCACCGTAGCCGACTTCGGCCGACGGCAGCACCCAGGGCGCGCGGCGCGCGTTGGCGATCTGCTCCCACCAGCGCACCAGCTCGTCGGCCGGCACCGCGCGGTTGAACAGGAAACCCTGCATCACGCGGCAGCCCAGGCGCTCGAGCTCCTGCATCTGGCGCAGCGTCTCGACGCCTTCGGCCACCACGCGCAGGTCCAGCGAGCGCGCCAGCGCGATGATCGCCGTCACCACCGCTGCGCTCTGCGGCGTGATGCCCAGGTCGCGCACGAACTTGCGGTCGATCTTCAGCTCGCTGATCGGCAGCGTCGTGAGGTAGGCGAGCGAGGAGTAGCCGGTGCCGAAGTCGTCGATCGCGATCTCGACGTCGATCTCCTTGAGCCGGTGCAGAGACGGGATCACGCTCTGCAGCTCCTTCATCAGGTTGCTCTCGGTGATCTCCAGCGCGATCACGCGGTGCGGCACGCCGGCGCTGGTGACGCACTGGTGGATGTGCTCCACCAGGTCGCTGCGCTCGAACAGGCGGCTGGGCAGGTTGACGGCGATGGCCTCGCTGAAGTTGAAGGCCGTCTGCCACTGGCGCGCCTGCAGCGCGGCCTGGCGCAGCGCCCATTCGGACAACGGCACGATCAGCCCGGTGTCCTCGGCCAGCGGGATGAAGTCGCCCGGCGGCACGAGCTTGTCGCCGCGCTGCCAGCGCATCAGCGCTTCCACGCCCACCATGCGCGAGGTCTGCACGTCGATCTTGGGCTGGTAGTGCAGCACCAGTTCGTCGCGCTCGATGGCCTTGTGCAGCGCCGTTTCCAGCTCGAGCTTCTCGCGCCCGCGGCCGGCCAGCATCGGGCTGTAGACGGCCGAGGCGTTCTTGCCCTGCTCCTTCACGGAGTACATGGCCACGTCGGAGTTGCGCAGCAGGTCGACCACGGTGTTGCCGTCGCGCGGGAAGATCGCCACGCCCACGCTGGCGGTGACGAAGCATTCCTGGCCGCTGACGAAGATGGGCTCGCGCAGCGCGTCCAGGATGCGCTGCGCCACGCGCTCGGCGTCCTGCTCGGACAGCACCTCGGGCAGCAGCGCGACGAACTCGTCGCCGCCCAGCCGGCCCACGGCCTCCAGCGCGCGGTGCGAGCGCACGCCGGCAGCTTCCAGCTGGCCTTCCATCACCTGGTCGGAATGGCGCACGCAGGCGCGCAGCCGGCGGCCCACTTCCACCAGCAACTCGTCGCCGGCGCTGTGGCCCAGCGTGTCGTTGATGATCTTGAAGCGATCGAGGTCGATCAGCAGCAGCGCGCACTGGTGGTCCATGCGCCGCGCCTGCTCCAGCGCGCGTTCGGCGCGCCAGATCAGCTGGCGCCGGTTCGGCAGGCCGGTGAGCGCATCGAAATTCGCGAGCTGGCGAATCTGATCCTCGGCCGCGCGCCGATCGGTCACATCTTGGACGATGCCCGCATAACCCGCGCCATGGCCGTGCTCGTTGAACTCGGGCTCGGCCTCGACGTGGATGATGCGCTGGCGCCCGTCGTACAGCACGATGGCCACGTCGGTGCCCAGCACCGAGGTGTGGCGCATGGTCTCGTGCAGCAGGCGCAGGAAGGCGCTGCGGTGGTCCGGTGGCACCATGCGCAGCAGGGTGCGCAGCGTCACGCGGTCCTGCGGGCCGATGCCGAAGACGCGCAGCGCCTCGGTGGACATCAGCAGGCCGCCTTCGCTGCGGCGCCAGTCGAAGCTGCCCATGCGGGCCAGGTCCTGCGCGCGGGCGAGCTTGGCGCGGTTGCGCTCCAGCTCGATGCGTGTACGCGAGGCGCGCAGCAGGTAGTGCAGCCGCCCGGCCAGCAGGCTCCACTGCGTGGCCTTGACGAAGAAGTCGGTGGCGCCGGCCTGGTAGGCGCGGGTGATGGAGGCGTCGTCTTCCAGCCCGGTGAGCATCAGCACCGGCATGTTCTCGTAGCCGGGCATGCGGCGCAGGCGGCGGCAGGTGTCGAAGCCGTCCAGGCCCGGCATCACGGCGTCCAGCACGATGATGTCGGGCGTCCAGTCGCGCAGCATGGCCAGCGCCTGCTCGCCGCCGGTGGCCTCGCGGATCTCGAAGCCGCGGTCGCGCAGCGCCAGCGCGGTGAGCAGCAGGTTCACCTCGTCGTCGTCGACGAGCAGCACCGTGGGCTGGCTGGCCCCGTTGGCGTCGGCGAATGGGTGCAGGACGGTCATCGGCATGCGGCAAGGCCCGTTCGCGCACTCATGGGTGCAGCATAGCCCCAACAGCCAGCCGCGCCGTGGCGCAGGCCGCCAACAAACGCTCGATATCCGTGTCCATGTCGCCCGGCAGGCCATCGCGCAGCCGGCGCTCCACGTCGAGGCAGGTGCGGTGCAGCTCGAGCGCGCCCACGCTCTGCGAGCTGGACTTCAAGGTGTGTGCCACGCGCGCAACGACTTCGGCGTTGCGCTTGCCGCGTTCGGCCTCCAGCTGCGCGCACATGCGGGCCAGCGAGGTCTCGAAGGCGCCCAGCACCTTCCCCAGCAGGCCGTTGCGGCCGCCGGGGTCGAGCTCGCTCAGTTTGGCCAGGGCGGCGGGGTCCAGGGACATCGCGTCGGCGTTCGGATCGGGCTTGGGGTTCACGGTGCTCTTGCGGCGCTTGTTCGGCGTGGCGTTCAGCTGCTCTTCGACGGGCAGGATGCGCATGCCGGGCAGGGACGTCAATCCTTGCAGGCCCGGCATCTCCATGCCCTGCACTTTCGGCTTGCAGACCACGAACTTGAGCCGGCACCGGGAAGCGAAAACCGCTCCGTACAATCATCGCCATGCGTTCGACGTGCACCGGCCGGCATTGGGCCGTCCTGCCGTGCCTGGGCACGCTGGCCGCCTGCGGAGACACTGCGGCGGGCGCCGGCTCCTATGGGTTCTACGGCTTCGCGGCGCTGGCGCTGGCGGGCGCCGCCGCGCTGGCCTACGCGCTCGGGATGCAGCGTTCGCGCAACGCCCTGGAGTCTGCCCTGCGCGAAGCCAACGGCCGCGCGCGCGAACGGGCCGCCCTGGCCGACGACTGGGCCTGGCAGACCGACGCCGCCCACACGCTGCTGAGCTGGCAAGGCCCCGGCCGCGCACCCGCCACGCGCTGCCCGCTGTTCGACGACGCCGCGCTGCGCGCCAGGCTGCAGGCGCAACAGCCCTTCGCCGCCCAGCGCCTGGTGCTGGCCACGCCGCTGGACGGCTGGCGGCTGTGGGAGCTGCGCGCGACGCCGCGCGTCGATGCGCTCGGCCGCTTCGCCGGCTTCAGCGGCGCCGCGCGGCCGCTGGACGAGCGCGAATCGGCCCAGGCCGCCGCCGCGGGCCTGGCCGCCGCACTGCAGGCCGCGCCCGGCGTGGCGCTGGTGCTGGAGGACGCCGGCGAGGGCTGGCGCGTGCACCGCTTCAACGCCGCGGCCGCCACGCGCTGGCCGGTGCTGGAGGCCGGGCAGGACCTCGCCGCGCTGGCCGGCGGCTGGCCCGAGGGCGTGCGCGCGGCGCTGGCGGCGCCGGTGCCGGCCGAAGCCGAGATCGAAGGCTGGCGCCTGCTGCCCTTCGGCCCGCTGCCCGGCGGCGGCCGCGGCCTCGTGCTGGCGCAGGCCGGCGCGGCGCCCGCCGCGGCCGCCGAAGGCGCGCCGCAGGCCGAGAGCGACAGCTTCAGCTTCACCGTCTCGCACGACCTGCGCGCGCCGATCCGCGTCGTCGAGGGCTTCACGCGCATCGTCAAGGAAGACTACGGCCGGCTGCTGGACCGCGTGGGCAACGACCACCTCGACCGCGTGCTGGGCGCCGCGGCGCGCATGAACCTGATGATCGACGCGCTGCTGACGCTGGCGCGGCTGTCGTCGCAGCCGCTGGCGCGGCAGCCGGTGAACCTCTCGCAGCTCGCCAGCTACGTGGTCGACGACCTCCGGCGCGGCGCGCCCGAGCGCGAGGCCGAGGTCGAGATCCAGCCCGGCCTGCAGACCCAGGGCGACCCGACGCTGCTGCGCCTGGTGCTGGAGAACCTGCTGGGCAACGCCTGGAAGTACAGCGCCCGCTGCACGAAGACGCAGATCTCGCTGGCCACCGTGATGCACGCCGGCCGCACGGCCTACGTCGTGCGCGACAACGGCGCCGGCTTCGACATGCGATCGGCCGAGCGGCTGTTCGGCCTGTTCCAGCGCCTGCACAGCGCCAGCGAGTTCCCCGGCCACGGCGTGGGGCTGGCTTCGGTGCGGCGCATCGTGCAGCGCCATGGCGGGCAGATCTGGGCCGAGGCCGAGCCCGGCAAGGGCGCGGCGTTCTTCTTCACCCTCGCTGGCTGATCAGAGCGCGGTCCGCGCGAGTTCCTCGACCGCCGCGAGCAGCTTGTCGGCCATCGCCGGCAGCGGCAGCTTCTGATCTTCGGCCAGGCGCTGCAGGCGGCGCAGCGCGTCGGCGCGCAGCAGCGAGTGGCGGTGCATCAGCAGGCCCACGGCGAGCGGCACGGGATCAGCCAGCGCGGAAGGCAGGGCCGCCACCGGCGCCGGGGCCGCAGCAGCAGCGGGAACGGCGGGGGCGGCCGGCGGCGCGGCTGCCGGGGCGGCACCGCCGCGGATGCGCGCCAGCGCGGCTTCCACCGCCGGCACGATGCGGCCCACGTCGACCGGCTTGATGAGGTAGTCCAGCGCGCCCAGCGATTGCACCTGGCGCCGCGTGCCTTCGTCGGCGAACGCCGACAGGAACATGAACGGGATGCGGTAGGCGTCGCGCAGCGTCTCGGCGACGTCGAAGCCGCTCTTGCCTTCCATGCGGATGTCCAGCAGCGCCAGCGCCGGGCGGTGCTCGCGGGCCAGCAGGATGGCGTCGTCGCCGTTGTCGGCGTCGATCACGTCGTAGCCGGCCTGCGACAGGCCGTGGGTGACGGTGGCCAGCACGAGGCGGTCATCGTCGACGACGAGGATCCTCTCCCTGTTGGCCGCTACGCTGCTCATCCGCCGGATTGTCGCCCATCAAGACGCGGCGGCCGGCGCACCCCCCACGGTTTCGGGTACCCGCACGCCGGGGGGTCGAAGCTCCAGCGCCGCGACCACCTCGTCGCCCTGCTGCGTCAGCGCCAGCGCGGTGCTGCGCCGGGGCAGCAGCGCGCGCACGAGGTTCAGGCCGGAGACGCCGCCGCGCATCTGCGCGAAGTCGAAGCCGACCTTGAGCTGCGCGCGGCTGGCGATCGAGATCAGCACGCGCTCGCCGTCGGCCTCGACGCGGCAGCGGACCTCGCCGCCCTCGCCATGCTTGATGGCGTTGGTGAAGAGTTCGTTGAGCGTGAGGGCGACCGGGATCGACTCGGTCTCCGGCAGCTGGTGCGGCACGCTGCCTTCCACCGCGATCGTGCGGCTGAAGGTGCGCTGCACCGACGAGGCGATGGCGCGCAGCACGCTTTCCACCAGCAGCGGCCCGCTGGCGCCCACCTGCAGGCCGTAGACCTGCGCGATGGCCTGCACCTGGCTGACCGCCTCGTTCAGCAGCGTGGCCATCTCGGGGTGGCGCGCCACGTTCTGCTGCAGCAGCCCGGCCACGCCCTGCAGGTTGTTCTTGATGCGGTGGTGCACCTCGCGCACCAGCACCTCGCGCTGCGCGATGGCGGCCTGCAGCCGCGCGCGTTCGGCGGCGCGCTGCTCGGTCACGTCGCTGGCCACCAGCAGCAGCTGCGATGGCGCGGCGCCGCCGTCGTCCAGCGGCGTGATGCGGCAGTCCCATACGCGCAGCGGCGCCGCCTCGGCCACCGGTTCGTCGCGCCATTCGTGCTGGCGCGCGCCGCCGCCGGCCGCGGCCCCGGCCAGCCATTCGCGCAGCGCGGCGGCCTGGGCCGGCGGCGCGGCGTCCTCCACCGTGGCGCCCAGCAGCTCGGGCAGCGCGCGGCCGAAGAAGGTGGCCGCGGTCTGGTTGAGCTGCTGCACGCGCAGCGAGCGCGCGTCGAACAGCGCGATGGCCAGCGGCGCGGTCTCGATCACGCGCTGCAGCGAGGCCTGCGCCTGCGCGATGCGCACCTCGGCCTGGCGCCGGCGCTCGATGTCCAGCAGAGCGATGGTCAGCTCCGGCCCCGAGCCGCCGCCGCCTTCGCCGCGGCCGGTGAGCACGGCGTTGCCGACGACCCAGAACTCGCGCCCGTCGCGGCCCTTCAGGCGGCACTCGAAGGTCTCGGTCTCGCCGTGGCGCCCGAGCTGCGCGCGCTGCAGCAGGTCCGTGCGGCGCAGCGGGTGGTCGGGCTCGGGCGTGGCGACGATGCTCATCGGCTCGCCGACGAAATCGGCCAGCTCGCCGGCGAACATGCGCCGCGCCGAGCGGTTCATCCACTGGATGCCCTGCTCGGAGACGGTGACGATGCCCACCAGCACCGAGTTGAGGATGGCGCGCGTGCGGTCGGCCTGGCTGGCCAGCGTCTCGCGCGTGCGGCGGCGCTCGTCGATGTCGATGAAGCTGCAGATGACGCCGGCGTCCTTGTCCTCGACGTTCACCGGCCGCACCGCCACCTGCACCCACACCAGGCTGCCGTCGCGCCGGCGCAGCTGGCGCTCGCCGCTGAAGCGGCCATGCTCGCGCAGCGCCTGCGCGATGCGGGCCTCGAAGTCGACGCAGGCGCGCGCGTCCTCGTACAGCTCGGCGGCGTCCAGCGTCGTCAACTCGGGGCTGCCCCAGCCGGTGAGATCGGCCATCGCCTGGTTGGCGCGCTCGATGCGCGAGCCGCGCTGGTAGACGATGCCCACCTCGGAGAGGCTGAACATCAGCTCGCGGTCGCGCAGCAGCTGCTCCAGCTCGGCCTGCTGGTTCTTCAGCCGCGTGATGTCGGTCAGCACGGCCACCGCTTCCATCGGCTCGCCGCCGTCCTGCGCGCGCCGCACCGACAACGAATACCAGGCCGGCGGCCCTTCGCCGCCCGGCCCGCGCGCCAGGGCCAGCTCGGTCTCGAAGGGCTGGCCGGCGGCGAGCGCGGCCAGCGCCTCGCCGGCACCCTGCAGCGCACCCATGCCGCGGGCGAAGATCTCCTGCAGCGTGGCGCCGGCGGCGCCGCCGGCCTCGAAGCCCAGCATGCGCTCGAAGCGGCGGTTGCAGCGTGCCAGCACCGGGCCGCGCAGGTAGGCGATGCCGGCGGTGGAGCTGTCGAGGATGGTCGTCAGCTCGCGCAGCAGCTGGTCGTTGCGGCTCTGGGCGCGCTCCTGCTCGGTGACGTCCAGCGTCACCACCGAGGTCGTCGTGCGGCCGCCCGCGAGCGCGCCGGGCTCCACCCGGGTGAGCAGCCAGCGCGTGCCCAGCTCCGGATGGCGCACGGCGTAGCGCACCTCGGTGCGCTCGCCGCTGCGCAACGCCTTCTGCAGGCGCTCGAACTCGCGCATCGAATCGGGCTCGACGAGGTCGCGGCCGATGCCCAGCAGCGCGCCCGAGGCCGGCTTGGCCGCCCGCGGCGCGCCGCGCTCGCGCGGCCGCGGCGTGGTGCCCGGCGCGAGCCAGCCGCGCGTGGGGTCGTAGGTGGCCACGCCGACGCTGGCGGTGTCCATCAGCATGCCCATCTCGAGGCGCGCCAGGTCGCGCTCGTCCTCGGCGCTGCGGTCCTGCACCACCGCCATCACGCGGCGCCGGCCGTCCTCGCCCATGTGGCAGGCCAGGCGCGCGCTCAGGCGGCGGCGCCGGCCGTCGGGCAGCGGCACCAGGCCCTGCATCTCCAGCGGCGGCGCGCCGGGCACGAGCGCGGCGTCCAGCGCGCCCTCGTGCCAGCCCAGCAGCGCCTGCAGCTCGGGCGATGCCTGCGCCATCTCGTCGGGCACACGCTCCAGCAGCGTCTCGAAGGCGACGTTGCAGCGCTTGACGAGGCCGGTGTCGTCGTAGACCAGGTTGCCGGTGCCCGAAAGCTCGAACCAGTGCAGCAGCTCGTCCTGCGCGCGGCGCGACTGCGCGCGCGCCGCGACCTCGGCCGTGACCTCGTGCCACAGCGTCAGCCACAGCGGCGTGCCGTCGGACGCGGCCAGCCGCGTGACGGTGCAGCTGAACCAGCGCTCGATGCCCATGCTGTCGACGAGCCGGCGCTGCTGCAGCGGCGGCGGGGGCAGGCCCGCGGCCTGCAGCGCGGCGCGTTCGGCCCAGCTGCCCTCCTGCGCCTGCGGCGGCTCGAAGGTGACCGGGTCGCGGCCGACCATCGCGTCGCTGGGCAGCTCGAACATCGCCGCGAAGGCCGGGTTGGCCTCGACGATGCGGAAGTCCGGCCCCTGCAGCGTGGCCGGCGTGGGCAGCAGCGGCAGCGCCAGCAGCCAGCCCTGGGCCGGCGTGGCGGGAAGGGGGACGACCTCAGCCGTCAAGCGCGCGCGCCGAGCGCAGTGCCGTGAGCACCGCGCGGTTGACCAGGGCCGGCGCCAGCAGCAGCGCCTCGGACTGCTCGCGGACGTCGAACACGGCCTCGTTCTCGATCGCCCGCACCAGCTCCAGGAACGGCAGGTAGGGGCCGCCGTCGTCGCGCAGCGCCTGCGCCACGCGCTCGGGCACCGGTACCGCCGGCAGCAGTTCCTTGAAGGGCTGCTGCATCAGCCGGTCCAGCAGCGAGAACACGCCGCAGATGAACATCTCGCTGCGCATCTCGGCGTCGCCATGCTCGCGCGCCAGCTCCTCCATCAGCAGCCCCCGGCGCAGCGCGGCGAACATCACCGGCTTGGCGTTGGCGCCCTTGGCCGAACTCGCCAGCAGCAGCGCCAGCCAGCGCTTCAGGCGCTGGTAGCCCAGCAGCATGATCGCGTGGCCGAAGGAGTTGATCTCCACGGCCAGGCCGAAGGCCGGCGAGTTAAGGTAGCGCATCAGCCGGAAGGCGAGCGTCGGGTCGCGCCGCAGCACCGCTTCCAGGCGCGGCACGGGCTCCTCGCGGTCGACGCCGTTCATCAGCTCCATCACGGTGTTGATGTCGCTGGGCACCGTGCTGCGGCCCGAGGGCTTGGGCGGCGGATCGTCCCAGGGCCAGCCCATCACCGCGGCGGCGCCGCGCTGGAAGGCGGTGTCGAAGTCGGCGCTGGTGCGCGTGCCGGCCTGCACCGTGGTGACCGAGCGCTGCACGCCCGCCGGCGCCGGGGCGCCGCCGCGGCGGTCTTCGCCCGGCTCGATGATGCAGTGCGTGAACAGGCCCAGCACGTCCGCGGGCAGCGGCGCGAGCGGCCGGCCCTTCAGCACCAGCGTGCTGCCGCCGTCGCGCAGCACCTTGAGCGCCGCGGCATGCGCGGCATCGGCCGCCATGAAGGCGGGCACCTCCACCATGTACTGCGGGCCCGGCCGCAGCGCCAGCGTCGCGGCCAGCGCCGCCTCGCCGGCGATGTTCAGCGCGACCAGCGGCTTGGCCGCCTTCTCCTCGGCCGGCCAGACCTCGCCGAGGGCGGCGAACAGCGCCGCCGCATCCGGCGCGGCGTCCGGCTTCTCGGGGAAGACCGTCAGGCGCGTGGCCATCACCGCGCGCTGGCGGTCGATCATGGGGCTGTAGCCCAGCGTCACCTGGGACAGCACCGGATGTTCACTCATCGCGCAAACCGCCTCGCTAGTGCCGCGGGCCGCGGCGGGTTACTTCAGATAATCGAACAGCGACATGCGCTGGACCATCGAGTACGTCTTGAGTGCTGCATCGTAGCCGCTCTGGCGGCTCTGGAAGTCCGAGATCGCTTGCACCATGTCAAGGTCGGTCGCGCCGGAGCGTTCGGACTGCGCATCGAGCTTGGTCTCCGACAGCCGGCTGGCGATGGCGTCGGCCCGGTTCAGCGCCTCGCCGGTGCGGGCGCGCCAGGCCGACAGATTGTTCGCGGAGACGTCGACCTGCCCGATGCCGGTGGCCACCGTCTGCGCGACCTGCGCGCTCGTGCGGCCGGTGGTGGCCAGGTCGTTCGCGGCCAGGTCTAGCGCGTCGAAGATCGACACCGTGGTGCCCGGGTTCGCCGGGTCATCGGCCTGCAGCCAGGCGGCGCGGCCGTCCACCGCCAGCGGCGTGGACTCGCCCGCCGCGGCATTGCTCTGGCCCGAGGTGCCGTCGTAGACGACGCCGGAGGCCGAGTCGCGCAGCGGCGGCACGTCGCTGCCCTGCCCGCCGAACAGGTAGCGGCCCGAACCATCGTCGCGGTTGGCCACGGCCAGCAGGTCGTTGCGCAGGCCGCGGATCTGCTCGGCGATCTTCGCGCGGTCGCTGTCGGTGTAGCTGCCGTTGCCGGCGCTGACCAGCAGCTCGCGCGCCTGCTGCACGATCTCGCCGGCGTCGCCCAGGGCGCTCTCGGTCAGCTGCATCGCGTTGCGGCTGGCGTCCAGCGCACGCTCGTGCGCCTCGGCGCGCGTCATGCGCGCGAGCGCCCGTTCGGCGATGGCCGCGGCGGCCGGGTCGTCGCTCGCCTTGCTGACGCGCTTGCCGCTGGTGAGCTGCTTCTGCGTGTCGGTGAGCTGTTCCTGGCGCCGCTGCAGGTTGGCCAGCGAGCTCTCGAAGGCGTTGGCCGAACTGATGCGCATGGTGGGGTGCCTCGGAAACGTCAGCGGCCGGCCGTCTGCAGCAGCGTGTCGAAGATCGACTGCGCCACCTGCAGCACCTTGGCCGCGGCCTGGTAGCTCTGCTGGAACTGGATCAGCCGCGCCGCCTCCTCGTCGAGGTTGACGCCGGACTGCGCGCTGCGCGCCTGCTCGGCCTGCTCGGAGACCGCGCCGGAGATGTCGGCCGAGGACTGCGCGGTCTGCACGCGCACGCCCACGTCGGCCAGCGTGTGCGCCCAGCTGTCGGTGGCGGTGGCGCCGTCGACGATCTTCGCGTCGCGCAGCGCCAGCAACGCCCGCGCGTTGCCGTTGTTCGAGGTGATGGCCGAGGCCGGCGTCGGGTCCACGCTGATCGTGTCGCCATCGCCCGGCACGCCGGACAGCGTCAGCGTGAAGCCGTTGGCGCCGACGATCGGCTGGCCGGTGTGCCAGCCGGTGCTGTTGCCGCTGAGCGAGGAGGTGACGACCCAGTCGTCGCCGTTGACCGGCGGCAGCTGGCGCGTGAACGTCAGCGTCTCGCTCTGCCCGGCGAAGGGCAGCGGGCTGGCGGTGACGACGAGCTCGCCCACCGCGGCCGTGCCGATGTTGGCGGCCGGCGTGGTGGCCATCAGCGGCGAGGCGGCGGCGAGGTCCTTCGGGTTGTCCAGCAGCCGCGACATGCTCTTGGCCGCCATGCCCACCGGCTGCAGCAGGAAGCGGTCGCCGCTCTGCGCGTTGCCGATGTCGATCTGCATGCCGTCGACCACGTCGCCGCTGTCGATGGTGGATACGCTGCCGTCCGACAGCCGCGTCAGCTGCCAGCGGCCGGGGCTCGAGGGGCTCTCGCGCAGGTCGTAGTCGCTGGCCTGCAGCGCCGACGAATCGGTCACCGTCAGCGTCACCGCGCCGGCCGGCAGGCCGGTGTTGATGTCCTTCGCATTGCCCGCCTGCGGCAGCGCCTGCGGCGCGCCCACCGCGAAGAGAGGCTGCGAGGCCACGCCGCCCAGCGGCGACTGCAGGTTGATGCCGCGCAGCTGCTGCGCGTTGACCGCGCCGGCCACCGCGGCGGCGAGCTGGCCGATGCGGTTGCGCGCATCGACGAGGTCTTCGTTCTGGAAGCGCAGCAGCCCGGCGATGCTGCCGCCGCCCAGGCCGGCGCCGTCCACCGTGACCAGCGCGTTGCCCTGCGTCAGCGCCAGCGCACTGCGGCTGGCGTCGGCCGGGTCCTGCACGACCTTCATCTCGACCGCGTCGCTGCCCAGCACCAGGCGCTGGCCGCCGGCGATGAAGATGCCCACTGAGCCGTTGCTCGAATCGATGCGCGAGACCTGCACGCGCTCGGACAGTTGCGAGATGAGCCGGTCGCGCTCGTCCAGCAGGTCGTTGGCGGTCTGGCCCGTGCCTTGCAGCGCGACGATCTTCGCGTTCGCGGTGGCGATGCCTTGCGCGAGCTGGTTGATCTCCGCGACCGAGGCCTTCAGCGACTCGGTGACGCCGGTCTGCGCATCGTCGAGCGCGCTGCCGGCCTCGACGAAGCGCTGCGCCAGGTCGCCGGCGCGCGCCAGCACGACCTGGCGCGTGGCCATGTCGGCGGGGTGGCTGGAGAGGTCGACCATCGCGTTGAAGAGCTCGCTCGTGGCCGCACCCAGGCCCGACTCGCCGGTCTTGAACACCGACTCCAGCGACTGCAGCTGGTCCAGCCGCGACTGGTCCATCGCCGACAGCGACTTGGCGATCGTGGCCTGGCTGGTGAGGAAGCTGTCGTGCGCGCGCGAGACCGTGGTCACGTTCACGCCGCGGCCGAAGAAGCCCGAGCCGGTGAACTGCCCCTGCGCGGTGGCCAGCTCGGCCTGCTGGCGCGAGTAGCCCTGGACGTTGGCGTTGGCGATGTTGTGGCCGGTGGCCTGCAAGGCGGCGAAGTTCGCCGCCATCGCGCGGATGCCCAGCGACATCAGGGGTGAGGCGCCCATCTCGGCTCCTTGTCGGCCGGCCCGCTCAGGCCAGCGAACGCTGCAGGCGCAGCGTGGTGTTGATCACGCGCGTCAGCTTGTCGGCGTAGGCGGGGTCGGTGGCGTAGCCGGCGCGCTGCAGTCCGGCGGCGAAGTTGGCCGCCGTGGTGCCGGCGGAGGCGACCGTCGTGGTGCCCGAGCGACCCTGCTGGGCCTGCGTCGCCTGCGCCTTCTGCGCCTGCGCCACCACGTTCTGGTAGCGCGGGCTGGTCTTCATCAGCCGCGCGTAGTCGGCGAAGGACTCGGCGTAGCTGCCGTAGGCGCGGAACTTCGCCACCACCTTCTGCGCCTTGCCGTTGACGTACTCGGTGGTCGTCACGTCGGCCGTGGGCCCGTTCCAGCCCGCGCCGGCCTTGATGCCGAACAGGTTGTACGAGGGCGCACCGTCGGCATGGCGGATCTCGCGCCGGCCCCAGCCGGTCTCCAACGCCGCCTGCGACACCATGAAGCTGGCCGGAATGCCGGTCTCGGCCTCCGCCTTCTGCGCCGAGCTGCTGTGCTGCTGCACGAAGCCGGCCGCGCCGGTCTGCGGGATGCGCGTTTCCGCCGGCCTGGCGCTCAGCGGCGCGACCGTGTTGTTGGCGCTGCCGGTGACGGGGATCGGCCCCGGCGACAGGCCCATCTGCCGCTCCAGCTGCTTCATGATGGCCTCCGAGAGACCACCCGGAAGGCCACTCAGCTTGCTCGCCAGCTGGGTGTCGAGCATGCCGGTGCCCAGCTCGCCCGCGCCGCCCTCGCCTTCGGCCTTCATCGTCGTCGCGCGCATGCTCTTGACGAGCTCGTTCATCAGCAGCGACTCGAACTGCCTGGCGGTCTCGCGCACCGCGCCCTTGGGGTCGCTCCCGGCGCGCGCCTTCAGCGCGTCCAGCGAGCGCGTGTCGGTGGCCAGGCCTTGCAGCGGGGATTGGGTGTTGATGGCAGCCATGGCGGATTCAGATCACTTCGATGTCGGCATGCAACGCACCGGCGCTCTTCATCGCCTGCAGGATCGCCAGCAGGTCCAGCGGCGTCGCGCCCAGCGTGTTGAGCGACTTCACGACATCGGTCAGCTTGGCGCCGGCCGGCATGTGGATCAGCGCGCTGCCTTGCTGGTTGACGCTGATCTCGCTCTTGTCGGCACGCACCGTGTTGCCGCCGGTGGACAGCGGGTTGGGCTGGCTGACCATCGGCGTGGTGGTGATCGTGACGGTGAGCGCGCCATGCGAGACCGCGCAGGGCCCGAGCGTCACCGCCTCGTTGATGACGACCGAGCCGGTGCGCGCGTTCAGCACGATGCGCGCCGCGGGCTTTTCCAGCTCGAGCGAGAGGTTCTCGATGTCGGCCAGGAAGCCGACGCGATCGCCGCCTTCGGGCATCTTCACGCGCACGGTGCGGCCGTCAAGCGCGGACGCGGTGCCCGCGCCCTTGGCGCCGTTGATGGCGCCGGCCACCGCACGCGCGGTGGCGAAGTCGCTCGCATTCAGGCCCAGCTGCAGCGTGCTGCCTTCGTTCAGCGGCGTGGGCACGCTGCGCTCGACGCTCGCGCCGTCGGGGATGCGGCCGGCCGAGAGGTGGTTGATCTGCACCTTGGAGCCGTTGGCCGAAGCGCCGGCGCCGCCGACGATCAGGTTGCCCTGCGCCAGCGCGTAGATCTGGCCGTCGGCGCCCTTCAGCGGCGTGGCGATCAGCGTGCCGCCGCGCAGGCTCTTGGCGTTGCCCACCGAGGAGACGTTGACGTCGATCGCCTGCCCCGGCTGGGCGAAGGGCGGCAGCTGCGCCGTCACCATCACCGCGGCCACGTTGCGCGGCTGCAGCTGCACGCCGGCGGGCAGCGTGATGCCCATCTGCTGCAGCATCGCCGTCAGCGCCTGCGTGGTGTAGGGCGTCTGGGTGGACTGGTCGCCGCTGCCGTCCAGGCCCACGACGAGGCCCAGGCCCGTCAACTGGTTCATGCGCACGCCCTGCACCGCCGCCACTTCCTTGATGCGCACGGGCGCGGCCAGGGCGGCCGTGAGATTCAGCGAGGCGATGGTCAGCGCCACCGCCAGCACGAGGCCGGCGCGCAGCAGGCGCTCGGCCCAGGGGGTCGTCGGGGCTTGGTCGTGCATGGTCAGAACGGCGCCAGGCTGAGGAACACGCGGCCGAGCCAGCCGATGGCCTGCGTCTCGGCCTGCTGGCCGCGGCCGCGCTGCTCCAGCCGCACGTTGGCGATGCTGGCGCTGGCGACCTGGTTGCCGGGCTGGATGGCGCGCGGGTCCACCTGGCCCGAGAAGCGCAGCACGTCGACGTTCTCGTTGACGCCGATCTGCTTCTCGCCGGCCACCAGCAGCACGCCGTTGGGCAGCACGCCGCGCACGACCACGGTGATCGTGCCGGTGAACTCGTTCGTGTTCTCGGTCGAACCCTTGCCGGCGAAGGCGCTCGAGTCCGAGGCCGTGCCGGTGCCGCGCCGCAGCGCGTTCGGTGAGATGCCGGGGATGGCGGCGATCGACGCGTTCAGCGAGCCGCTCTTGTCCAGCGAGCTCGTGCTCTTGGCGGTGGCCGAGACCTTCTCGGCGATGTTCACCGTCAGCGTGTCGCCCACCAGGCGCGCGCGGTAGTCCTCGAACAGCGGCCGGTAGGTGCCGCCGCTGAACAGGCTGCCGTTGCGCGGCGCCTCCTGCGGGATGGCGTCGGGCAGCGGCGGCTTCGTGTCGGCCACGTCCACGCGCGGGAAGATCGCGCCGCAGCCGGACAGCAGCGCCACGAGGGCCAGCGAGGCGATCGCGCGCATCACAGCTGCCCCAGCTTGGCCAGCATCTGGTCGCTGGTCTGGATGGCCTTGGAGTTCAGCTCGTAGGCGCGCTGGGTGGCGATCATCGTCACCAGTTCCTCGACTACGTTGACGTTGCTGCCTTCGACGAAGCCCTGCAGCAGCGTGCCGTGGCCCGCGGTGCCCGGCGCGGCCTGGTTGGGCGTGCCGGAGGCGACCGTCTCGCCGTAGAGGTTGCCGCCGCGCGGCTCCAGGCCGGCGGGGTTGATGAAGGAGGCGAGCTGGATCGTGCCCAGCGCCTGCGGCGCGGTCTGGCCGGCGATCGTGGCGCTGACGACGCCGTCGGGGCCGATCGTCACGCCGGTGGCGCTGGCCGGCACCGTGATGCCCGGCTGCAGCACGTAGCCGGCGTTGGTGACGACCTGGCCCGCGGCGTCGACCTGGAAGCCGCCGTCGCGCGTGTAGGCCGTCGTGCCGTCGGGCATCGTGATCTGGAAGAAGCCCTGGCCCTTGACCGCCACGTCGAGGTTGTTGCCGGTGTTCTGCAGCGCACCCTGCGCGAAGTTGCGCGTGGTGGCCGCGGCGCGCACGCCCAGGCCCACCTGCAGCCCGGTGGGCAGCTGGCTCTGCTCGGAGCTGGCCGCGCCCGCGCTGCGCAGGTTCTGGTACATCAGGTCCTCGAACGCGACCCCGGCACGCTTGTAGCCGTTGGTGCCGGTGTTGGCGAGGTTGTTGGCGATGGCGTCCAGCTTGGTCTGCTGGCCCTCCATCCCGGTCTTGGCGATCCACAGGCTGCGGAGCATGGCGGCGGCTCTTTGCGAAGGTGGCGCCATCTTCGTCGGGCCTTGAGGCCGGCGGCGGGCGGAAAAGAAGGCCGAAGGCGGCCTTAAAGAATGCTGGCCGGCGCCTTCTGGACCTCGGCTGCGACCGGCTCGGCCGCCACGGCCGCTTCGCGCAGCAGGATCGCGAACACCGCGCCGCCGCCCTCGCCGGGCTCGGCCCACACGGTGCCGCCCATCGCCTGCACGGCGCGGCGCACGATGCTCAGGCCCAGGCCGTGGCCCTCGAAGTGGGCGCCGTGGGCGCGGAACAGCGGCTCGAACAGGCGCGGCGCGGCCTCGGCCGGGAAGCCGATGCCGTTGTCGCGCACGCGCACCAGCAGGTCGCGGCCCTCGGCGCGAGCGTCCACCACGACCTCGGCGTCGGCACGGCCGGCGCTGAACTTGGCCGCGTTGCCCAGCAGGTTGACGAGCACCTGCTGCAGCAGCTCGGGGTCGGCCCGCAGCGCCGGCAGCGCGCCGCAGCGCAGCACCGGCATCGCCTGCCCGGGCCGTGCCAGCAGCACCTGCCCCCAGGCCTGCCGAACCACGGTTTCGAGCTCGAGCGGTGCCTGCCGCGCATTGGCTTCGCCCAGGCGCGCCAGTTCGAGCATCGAGACCACCATGCGCGACGAAGCCTCGCACTGGCGCGCAATGGCCGGCAGCGCGCTGCGCGCCAGCGCGAGGTCGCCGTGCTCGATGGCCTGTGCCGCGTGCTGCGCGAGCTGCGCCATGCCGCCCAGCGGGCCGCGCAGGTCGTGCGAGACACCGCGCGCGAAGTCCTCCAGCCCGCCGATCAGCTCGTGCAGGTGCGCGGTGCGCTCGGCCACGCGCGCCTCCAGCCGCAGGTTGGCGTCGCGCAGCCCGGTCTCGGCCACGCGCCGCAGGCCGATCTCGGCCTCCAGCGCGTGTTCGCGGTGCAGCAGCGTGGCCGCGAGCAGGAACACGCCGAAGGCCGCGAGCGCGACGCCGGCCAGGTACTTCAGCTGCAGCGGGTCGATGCCCAGGGCGCTCATCGCCGGCGGCAGCAGCGCCAGCACGAGGATCGCGCAGCCCAGCGCGACGCGCCCGCTGCGCGGGTGCGCCGCCGCGCCGGCAAAGGCCACCAGCGCCGCGCCGCCGTAGGACAGCATCACACCGGTGTGGAACACGCCGTGCGGCAGGTCGATGCCGATGGCCAGCGCGGCGATCAGCACCAGCGCGGGCGCCGAACAGGCCAGCACCACGGCCCGCATCCAGCCCGCGGGCCAGCCCAGGTGCAGCACGACGCCGGTGGAGATGAGCACGACCGCGGCGCCGATGACCATCGCGCCCAGGTGCTGCGGCAAGGTGTCGATGTCGGGGCCGGCGTAGGCGATGTGCTCGCTGGCGGCGTACCACAGCGCGGCCAGCGCAAAACCCCAGGCCAGCGTGGCCATGCCGCGGCCGCGCGTGCGCCGGGCCACGCCGGCGAACATCAGCGCGAGCACGCCGATGACCGCCACCTCGGCGTCGATGACGCTCACCGTGGGAGTCAGGCTCGGGTTCACCAGACCATCGTACGGATACCGGCCCGGCCGTGGCAGCGGGAAACCCGGATCACGCGGCCCGCCGGGGCGGGCTTATGTCACGCCAGGGCTATCACGCAAGGGCTATTGCGGCGCCAGCAGCTTGGCGGCGCCCTGCTCGCGCTGCTCGGCGCCCTGCAGCATCTTCATCTGCTGCTCGAACTGGCGCGCGGCGGCGATCATCGCCACCATGGTCTCCACGGGGCTGACGTTGCTGCCTTCGAGCGCGCCGCTCTGCACGCGCGCGGCGGGGTCGGCATCGAGTTCGCCGCCGTCGGCGCCGCGGAACAGGCCGTCGGTGCCGCGCAAGAGCGGCGCCTCGGGCGTCACCAGCTTCAGCCGGCCGGCCGCCTGCGGCTTGCCGTTGCCCACCGTGGTGGTGATGTGGCCGGTGGGCGCGATCTCCACGCTCGCGTTCGCCGGCAGCGTGATCGGCCCGCCGTCGCCCAGCACCGGCAGCCCGGAGGGCGTGACGAGCTGGCCCTCGGCCGTGACCTGCAGGCTGCCGGCGCGCGTGTAGGCCTCGGTGCCGTCCAGCGCCTGCACGGCCAGCCAGCTCTTGCCCTGCACCGCCACGTCCAGCGAGCGGCCGGTGGAGGACACCGGGCCGGCGCGGTCGTCGTGGCCGACGGTCGATTCCAGCGCGTAGGCGCGCGTCGTCGCGCCGTCGCCGCGCACCGGCACGGCGCGGAAGGCCTGCAGCTCGGCGCGGAAGCCCGTGGTCGAGGCGTTGGCCAGGTTGTTGGCCAGCGAGTCCTGGCGCTGCAGCGTCGCCTTCGCGCCCGACATCGCCAGGTAGATGACCCTGTCCATGCTTTTCGGCCCCTAGCTCGCGGCGTTCAGCGCAGGTTGACCAACGTCTGCAGCACCTGGTCCTGCGTCTTGATGGTCTGCGCGTTGGCCTGGTAGATGCGCTGCGCGGTGATCATGTTCACCAGCTCGCCGGTGAGGTCGATGTTGCTCTCTTCCAGCGCGCCGGACTGCAGCACGCCCAGGTTGCCGTCGCCCGGCACGCCGGTCACGGGGTCGCCGCTGGCGAAGGTGCGGGTCCAGGCGTTGTCGCCCACCGGCTGCAGGCCCTGCGGGTTGCGGAAGTTGGCCACCTCGATCTGGCCGGCCGGCCGGCTCTGGCCGTTGGAGTAGCGCGCGGTGATGACGCCGTTGTTCTCCACCGAGATGGAGGTCAGCAGGCCGGCGGAGTAGCCGTCCTGCCGCATGTCGGTCACGCCGAAGGCGCTGCCGAACTGCGTGGCCTTGGACACGTCGAACAGCACGCCGGCGATGGGCAGCGTGCTGCCGCCGGTGGCGTTGGTGGTGGCCGGCACGTCGAAGGCCACGGGGGCGGTGGGCGAGGTGGGCGCGCTGCCGTCGGCGGCGAAGGTGATGGTCGTCACCGGCGAGACCGAGCCGCCGCCGTCGACGATGGGCGAGCCGTTGGCGGTGGCGTAGACGTTCCAGTTGTCGGCGGCCGTCTTCTGGAAGTAGTAGGTCAGCGAGACCGGCTGGCCCTGCAGGTCGTAGACCGTCAGCGAGGTGGCGTTGTTGTAGGTGGTGGCGTCGTTGAAGTCGATGCCGCCGGCCGCCGGGGCGGTGGCCGCCTTGCGGGCGTCGAGGTTCATCTCGACGCTGATCTCCGTCGTGATCGCCGGGGCCACGCCGCCGGTGGGCAGCTGCAGCGCCACCGCCTGGCCGGGCTGGATCACGCCGGTGGCGTCGGCCGGGTAGCCCATCAGCTGCTGCTGGGCGTTGTTGACGATGAAGCCGTCGCGATCGACCTTGAACTGGCCGTTGCGCGTGTAGGTCGTCGGGTTCTTGCCGTCGCTGACCTGGAAGAAGCCGGCGCCGTTGATCGCCAGGTCCATCGGGTTGTCGGTGGTGGTGATGCTGCCCTGCGTGAACTGCTGCGCCACCGAGGCCAGCCGGGTGCCGATGCCCACCGTGTTGGTGCCCGCGCCGTTGAGCGCCGCGGCGTAGACGTCGGAGAACTCCGCGCGCGAGACCTTGGTGCCGTAGGTGTTCGCGTTGGCGATGTTGTTGCCGATGATCTCGAGGTTCTTGCTCGTGGCGTTGAGGCCCGAGAGACCTTGCTGGAAGCTCATGGTGCGTCCTTAGGTTCGATGGAAGGGGAGCTGCCCGATCAAGCGGCCGCCGCGGAACCGGCTTTGCCGGGCCGCTGGCGGCGCCCCCTGGGGGGAGCGCCGAAGGCGCTTCGGGGGGGTCTCAATTAAAGGCCTTGACGTCGGTGTACTTCACGTCGCCGGAGTTCTGCGTTTGAAGCACCAGGCCGGTGCTGCTGCTGGAGACGGACTCGACCTTGTCGCGCATCAGCAGCGTGGCGCTCACGTTCTGCGTGCCGTTGGTGGCGGTGACGCGGTAGCGCAGCTCGGCGTCGGCGGCCACGTTCTTGGCGGCCCAGTCGAAGTCGATGCGGCCGGCGGACTGGGCGCCCATCTGCACGGTGTCCAGCACGCGACCGGACGACGACAGCACCTCCACCTTCACCTGGTCGGCCTTGCCGGCGAGGTCGAAGGAGGCGGAGGCCTGGCCGTCCTGCAGCCACAGCCGGTTGCCCTTGAGCGTGAGATCGCGGCCCACCAGCGTGGCGCCCTGCAGCGCCTGCATCTGCACGAACTGCGTGTTCAGCGACTGCACCGTCGTGTTCAGGTCCTGGATGCCGTTGACGGTGTTGATCTGAGCCATCTGGCTCGTGATCTGCGCGTTGTCCATCGGGTTCAGCGGGTCCTGGTTCTGCATCTGCGTGACCAGGAGCTTGAGGAAGCGGTCGGCGCTGCCGGCGTCGTTCTTCGTCGCGACGGTGTTGGACGAGGCGGCGTTGATCGCCGCGAAGGCGTCGGTGCTGCCGACGGTGGAGGTGCTGGTGCTCATCGTTCAGGCCCTGGGCTTTCGGCGCTCACTGACCGCTCTGCAGCGTCTTGAGCAGCAGGCTGCGCGCGGTGTTCATCACCTCGACGTTGTTCTGGTACGAACGCGAGGCCGAGATCATGTTGACCATCTCCTCCACCGGGTTGACGTTGCTGTAGGTGACGTAGCCGTCGGCGTCGGCCGAGGGATGCTTGGGGTCGTGCACGCGGCGGCCAGGGGTCTGGTCCTCGGTGACGGTGGAGACGGTGACGCCGGCGTTCACGTCGCGCTGCCCCACCGGGCCCATCAGGCGCGTCTGGAACACCACCTGGCGCGCCTTGTAGGCGCTGCCGTCGGGGCCGGCCACGGTGTCGGCGTTGGCGAGGTTGGAGGCGACGACGTTCAGCCGCTGGCTCTGCGCGCTGACCGCGCTGCCGGCGACGTCGAAGATGCGGAACATGCTCATGCCGATCCCTTTCGGTGTGAGGACCTCGGTGCGACGCGATCAAGCGGCCGCGGCGGAACCGGCTCTGCCGGGCCGCTGGCGGCGCCCCCTGGGGGGAGCGCCGCAGGCGCTTCGGGGGGGACGATATTCATGCTTGGTGGTGGCTCTTCATGGCATCCAGAGCGTTCCGGATGCCGCTGTTGACGAAGCGCAGCGTGGCCTCGTACTTGACCGAGTTCTCAGCGAAGGCCGCGCGCTCGCGGTCCATGTCGACGCTGTTGCTGTCCAGGTTGGTCTGCGCCGGCACCGCGTAGCGCAGCACGGGCGGCAGGCTCGCGCCTGCGCCGCCGGGGTTCATCACGCCCTGCGCGATGCCCTGTCCGGTGCCCGCGCTGCCGGTGGCGGCGCGCAAAGCGGAGGCGAAGTCGAAGTCGCGCGCCTGGAAGCCGGGGGTGTCGGCATTGGCGATGTTGCCGGCGATGAGCCGCTGCCGCTCGGCGCGCAGCGTCAGGGCCTGGCTCTGGAAATCCAGCTCGGCGGTCAGGCGGTTGATCATGCGGCGCTCCCGGGCCCTGTGCGGACCTTCCATGGCTGGCAGGCATTCTGTTGGGGCCTCGCCGAAAGATGAGCCCGAATAGAGGCTGCATGAGCCGTCAATTCCGGCCTGCACCGCGCTCGCGGCTGAGCCACAGTGCCGGCTGTGAAGCTCCCCGCACACCGCCTGCCCCTGCCTGCCCGCGTGGCCGCGCTGACGACGCTCAGCGCGCTGCTGCCGATGGCGGCGCATGCGCAGTCGGCCACCGTGCCGCCAGAGGCGATGGGCCGTGCGCTGGCGCTGGCCACCGAGGCCGCGCGCGCGTTGGCGCCCGCCGGCGCGAGGATCGCGGCTTCGGCCGGCCTGGCCAACCCGCGCCTGATGCTGGCGCCCTGCGCCCAGGCCGAACCCTACCTGCCGGCCGGCGTGCCGGCCTGGGGCCGCACGCGCGTGGGCCTGCGCTGCGTGGCCGGCGCGGTCAAGTGGAACGTCACGCTGCCGATCACCGTGGAAGTGCGGGCGCCGGCGCTGGCCGCGGCGGCCTCGCTGCCGGCCGGTGCGCGGCTGGAAGAGATGCAGCTCGAGAAGGTCGATGCCGACTGGGCCTCGTCCGCCGTGCCCTTCTTCACGGCGCCCGAGGCCATCGCCGGGCGCACGCTGGCGCGCGCCGTGGCCGCCGGCCAGCCGCTGCGCGCCATCGACCTGCAGCCGCGCCAGTGGTTCGCCGCCGGCGAGCCGGTGCGCGTGCTGGCGCAGGGCGAGGGCTTCGCGGTCTCGGCCGAAGGCCTGGCGCTGACGCCGGGCATCGAGGGCCAGCCGGCGCGCGTGCGCATGGCGGGCGACCGCATCGTCATCGGCCGCCCGGTGGCCGGTCACCAGGTGGAGGTGGGGCCATGAGCGCGTCGGGCCGCTCCCAAGCGCTCATACCGGAGCCCTTCAAGGGCGAAGGCATCCCAGTGAAAGTGTTCGTAACGCCGGGTGTTCCCGATCCCCACGAACAGGGGGGGCGCTCAAAAAAGGGCGGGCCGGGGCTAAAGTCCCGCCCGGGGCCTACCGATAGAGCGTCCATGAAGTTGGGTCAGCACCGTCCAGGTGCTCCTGACAGGAGTCCATCATGAAGATCGGTCACATCGATACCAAGCCCGTCGGCACGGCACCCGCCACCGACCGCAAGTCCGCCGCGAGTTCTGCCAAGGCCTCCTCGGTGCCCGCCAGCACCGAAGTCGCCCTGTCCGCCGCCGCCACGGGCCTGGGAGAGGCCGGCACCGACCCGACCTTCGACAGCGCCAAGGTCGAGCGCATCGCCGGTGCGATCCGCGACGGCAAGTTCACGATCAACGCCGAGGCGATCGCCGACAAGCTGATCATCAACGCCGAGGAACTGCTCGGCCAGAGATTCAGCTGACCGAACCCGCCACGTCCGCAGCCCCGCACCCGCCGCCATGATCACCACGCCCCATGAGCACCTGGCCGTGATGGACGCCGCAGCGCGCGACCTGGAGCGTCCGCTGCGCGGCGTGGAAGACAGCCTCACCGCCCTGGGCCTGGCGCTGCACCAGCAGGACGCCCAGGCCGTGGACCGTGTCGCCGCGGAGCTGCATGTCGCGCTCGCGGCCGCGGTGGACCACTTCGGCCGCGCCGCCAGGAGCGGCGGCGTGCCGCCCTCGCTGCGCCAGCGCCTGGCCCGCGCCACCGGGCAGGTCGCAGCCCAGCGCGAGGCGCTGGCCCGTGCCACGGCCTCGCTGGACCGCGCCATCGACGTGCTGATGCCCCGCCCGGCCCCCGGCCCCTCGCTGTACTCGGCCGTCGGCGCCACCGAGCGCCTGGCCGGCGGCGGCAGCCTGCTGGCCTGAAATCCTCACCCGCTGCGCCGCGCGCAGCCCATGCAAAAGGCCGCCCGAGGGCGGCCTTGTCGCTTGCCGGGCGAACGCCCGATCAGAACGTGAACGCCAGCCGCAGCCCGCCCCAGTGGCGGCCGCCGACGGTGATCGGCGCCGAGGCTTCCTTCATGACGACGAAGTTGCCGCCGCCCATATCGCGGCGGTAGGTCTGCAGCAGGAAGGGCCGCTGATTGCGCGCCGAGGCCAGGCCGGTGCGGTCGGCGAAGATGCGGCGGTTGCGGCAGTTGGCGGTGTTCCAGGCAAGATCGCCCGGGCGCTGCGGATGGTTGTACTTGCGGTTGTGGCAGGGGATGTAGCCGTTGCGGTCCACCGCGATGCAGAACACCACCTTGGGCGACAGCGACAGCATCTTCTCCTGCACCTGCGGGAACAGGCGCTCGGCCAGCGGCACGAAGCGCGTCAGCACCTGCGCCGGGTTGCTGCCGGCCACGGGCTGGTAGGCCTCGTCGAACAGGTCCTGCGGCGAGACGGTGCCGGTGCGCAGCGCATCCTCCAGCAACTGCGCCACCTGGCCGGCGGCCTGCTGCGCGGCGCGGATGTAGGGCGTGTCCTCGGTCTCGACGCCGCACTCGGCGACGGTCTCGATCAGCTGTTCGGAGACGGTGAGGAAGGTCTCGGTGCGGCGCAGCGCCTGGTCCAGCGCGCCAGTGGAGCGGTGCATCTCGGACTCGATGGCGTGCATCTGCGCGTCCAGCCCGCCGCAGACGGCGCGGCTGTCCTCGCTGGCGCCCTGGATGCGGCGCACGCCCTGCTCCACCACGGCCAGCGCACGGTGCACGCCGCCCTGCTGCCCGGGCGGGCCTTCGCGGCTGACCTCGCGCGACAGCGCGTCGATGCGGCTGCCCAGCTGCAGCACAGTGCCCATGATGGCCTTGGACGAGGCCTCGACCTTGCCGGAGAGATCCTTCACCGCGTCGGCGACGACGGCGAAGCCGCGGCCGGCCTCGCCGGCGCGCTTGGCTTCGACGCTGGCGTTGAAGGCCACCAGGCGCGTCTGCAGCGCGATCTGCGTGATCTGCTGGGCCGCCTCGGAAACCTCGCGCAGCGTCGCGACGATGCCGCTGACCTCGGCACCCACGCCCTGCACCGCGTCGCCCACCTGGGCCACGGCCTGCAGGCCGCGCGCGACCTCCTCGGCGATGCCGCCCTGCGCGCCCACCACCTGCGCCAGCTGGCGCGCGAGCGCCTGCACGGCCTCGGCCTGGGCGGCGGCGAGCTTCTGGGTGTCGTCCAGCGTGCCACGAACCTCGGCGGCCTCGCGGCCGAGCATGGCGCTGCGCTGACTGATGTCGGCGATGGCGCGCGACAGGTCGGGTGCGGTCCGGCCCCCGGCGTCGGCCGCGGGGGCCGCCGATGGCGGGTTGGCCGCAGCGCGGCGGAACAGCTTGACCATCGGTACTTCCTCTGCGAGGGAAACTTACCAGTCGCGCAGCCGCGTGCGCAGGCGCGCGATGCTCTGGCTGTGGAGCTGGCAGACGCGGCTCTCGGTGACGCCGAGCACGGCCGCGATCTCCTTCAGGTTCATGTCGTGCTCGTAGTACATGCTCATCACGTACTGCTCGCGCTCGGGCAGGTTCTTGATCGCCTCGACCAGGGCCTCGCGCATGCGCTGGTCCTGCAGGCGGTGCACCGGGTTGGCCTCGGTGTCGGCGACGTGGCGGTCGAGGTAGTCGTCGTCGCCGTCGTCGCCGGTCATGTCTTCCAGGTAGATGAGCTGGGTGCCGCGCACCTTGCCCAGCAGTTCCTGGTAGTCGGTCAGGCTCAGGCCCATCTCGCGCGCGATCTCGCCTTCGCTGGGCGCGCGGCCGAAGCGCTGCTCGAGCTTGTGCACGGCGGCCTCGATGCTGCGCTGGTGGCGGCGGTCGCCGCGGCTCATCCAGTCGTTGCCGCGCAGCTCGTCGAGCATCGCGCCGCGGATGCGCTGGGTGGCGAAGGTCTCGAACTGCACGCCCTGCGCGGCGTCGAAGCGCGAGAGCGCGTCCGACAGGCCGATCATCCCGACCTGGATCAGGTCGTCCAGCTCGACGTTGGCCGGCAGCTTGGCGATCATCTGGTGCGCGAGGCGGCGCACCAGCGGGCTGTACTGCTTGAGCAGCGCGCCGGTGTCGAGTTGTCCCTTGGCGGTGTACATGGTGTTTTGCCTCTAACGGAATGCGGGGCGAGGAAGCGGGCGCTCGGCGGCAGCCCATGCCGGCGCGGGCACCGGCGCGGCGCCTTCCTCGAGCGCCAGTTGCGCGGCCATCAGGGCGGCCAGCGCGTCGTCGGCGGGCGATTGCAGATCGCCCGCGGGGTCGACCAGCGCGGCGTGCAGCAGCGTGGCGCCCAGGAAGTTGTCGGCGCAGTCGGCCAGGCTCTGCGTGATCGGCGCCACGCGCGGCGAATGCGGCGGCGCGGCCAGCAGCAGGTCGAAGGCCAGCAGGTCGTTGCGCCGCGCCAGCAGCTTGGCGCTGGCGTAGGCGTGCTTGATGCTCTCGGGGTGGTCGGCGCCCAGCAGCATGGGGCGCACGACGCGGTGCTTGAACAGGCGCGCCAGGTCGGCGGCGTCGGCGTGCATCAGGATCGCGTCGGCCTGCGGCGCGGCATGCTGCAGCGCCGAGACGAAGCCGGCGGCCGAGCCGCGGGTGTCCACATGGGCCAGCGGCAGCCCGCGTGCGGCCAGGTAGCTGACGCGCGGCGCGATGGCCTCGATGCAGACCTGCAGGTCCACGTGCGCCAGCTCGTGCGGCGGCGGCGAGCTGGCGGCGGCATCCACCACCAGCACGTTGCGGCCCATCTGCGCCAGCACCGCGGCCAGGCGGTCCAGCACGATGCCGGAGAAGCCCACGTGCGGGTTCGCGGCCAGCGCCAGCACCTGGCAGCGGCGGCCGGCGAACAGCCGCCGCAGGCCGTCGGCCTGGTCCAGCGGCATGCGCGCGGAGCTTGCGTAGAAGTCGCTCATCGTCGGGGTACGGCTCAGGCGGGAACGGCAGCGGCGGCGGCGGCGGCGGCAGCGCCGGCCGCGGCCGGCAGGCCGGCGAAGATCAGGTTCACTTCGGCGTCGTCGAGCTTCCACGCCGCGCCGGCCGTGCCCTTCAGCGAACGGGCCACCAGCGCGTTGGCGCTCAGGCGGTGCCAGTCTTCGGGCACGCGCTGGCCGTTGGCCACCGCGAGCACCTTGAGCTTGTGGCGGACCATGCTGTCCAGCGCCGGGCCGAGCTTGACGGCCTCGTCGAGCTTCGAGAGCACGATGCCGCGGCAGCTGTTGGCGGCGTAGCCGGCCAGCTGGTCCTCGATCGTCTCGCCCTGCGCCGAGGCATTCACCACCAGCAGGCGGTTGATCGCGCGGTGCGACAGCATCTCCAGCAGCTCGCGCGTGCGGGTGTCGCGCTGCGCCATGCCGGCGGTGTCGATCAGCACCATCTTCTTGGCCGACAGCAGCTCCAGCAGGTCTTCCAGCGAAGCGCGGTCGTGCGCGGTGTGCACCGGCACGCCCAGGATGCGGCCGTAGGTGCGCAGCTGTTCCTGCGCGCCGACGCGGTAGGCGTCCAGCGTGATCAGGCCCAGGTTGGCGGCGCCGTGGCGGGTGGCGAAGGCGGCGGCCAGCTTGGCGGTGCTGGTGGTCTTGCCGACGCCGGTGGCACCCACCAGCGCGTAGATGCCGCCCAGGTCTTCGAGCGCGGGCTCGCGCTCGCCGGTGGGCAGGTTGCGTTCCAGCACGCCTGCGGCCCAGGCGATCTCGTCGCCTTCCAGCGGCAGGCTCTCGACGAGCTTGCGGATCAGCGCCGGCGAGAAGCCGGCCTCCAGCAGCCGCTGCGACAGGTGGGCCTGGCGCGGGTGGCGCTGCAGCTTCTCCATGAAGGCCAGGGCGCCGAAGCGCTGCTCGATCAGGCCGCGCATGTTGCGCAGCTCGTTGAGCATCTCGATCTGCTCGCCGCGCGAGGGCACGGCGGGGGCGGCGGCCAGGTTGGGCAGCGGCATCAAGGGCGCGGCCGGGGCGGCGGGCACGGGCGTGCCCAGGCGCACCTCGTCGCGCAGCGTGGGGACTTCGATGCGCGGCGCGGCGGCGGCGGACGTCGCAGGGGCCTCGCGGCGCTGCGCATGGCGGGCGCGCGCGGCCTCGATCGGCGCCACGCTGGGCGGCAGCGGCGCGGGCACCTCGGGCTCCAGCGCGGCGGCGGCCTCGCGCTCGGCCTGGCGCTCGGCATCGCGGCGCTTGAGCATGCGCTGGCGCACGTAGTCCTGGAACGAGAGCGTGCTCATCTGCAGTTGCTCGACGTCCTGCTGGACCGGCGTTTCCGACTGGCCGTCCAGGCTGGGTTCGATGCGCTGGCCGGCGGCGGCGCGCGGTGCGGCGGCGCGCTCGCGCAGCATCGGGGCGGCGGGTTGCTGCACCGGCTGCTGCACGGGCGGCTGGGGCAGCGCACGGGGCACGGGTGCCGGCGCGGCCTCGGCCGCGGCGCCGATGCGCTCCAGCTGCTGCAGGCTTTCGGGCGCCATCGCCAGCACCTCCACGCCTTCGGCGCAGGGCTTGGTGGACATGACGACCGCGTCATCGCCGAAGGCCTGCTTGACCAGGGCCAGCGCGTCGCGCGAGGTGCGCGCGGTAAAGCGCTTCAAGTTCATGCCATGCTCCCGATGATCGAGCCGATCCGGATGGAGTGCGTCTCAGGAATTTCGCTGTGGCCCAGCACCTTCAGGCGAGGCGCGGCGCGCTTGAGCAGGCGCGCCATCGGCGCGCGGATCAGGTCGGGCACCAGCAGGCAGGCGGGCACGCCCAGGTTCTCCTGCTTCTGGGCCGTCTCGGCCGCGCTGCGGCTGAGCGTCTCGGCCACGCCGGGGTCCAGCGCGGCGCCATGCGGTGACGACAGGGCCTGCGTGACCAGGCGCTCCAGCTCGGGGTCCAGCGCGATCACGTCCAGTTCCTTCACCGCACCGTAGATCTGCTGCACGATGGCCGGGGCCAGGTGCACGCGGATGCGGCGGGCCAGCTCGGCCGGGTCGGTCACCGTGCTGGCGTGCTCGGCGAGGCACTCGACGATCGAGCGCATGTCGCGGATGTGCACGCCTTCCTCCAGCAGCAGCTGCAGGACTCGTTGCAGGGTGGCGATTCCGACCATCTTGGGTACGACGTCTTCGATCAGTTTGGGGGCCAGCTTGGTCACGTGCTCGACGAGTTGCTGCGTCTCGACTCTTCCCAGCAACTTGGCCGCATGGACCTGCATCAAGTGTGAGAGATGGGTCGCCACGACGGTCGCGCAATCAACGACCGTAAAGCCCGCCATCTGCGCCATCTCCTTGTGGCGCTCGTCGATCCAGACCGCGGGCAGCCCGAAGGCCGGGTCGACCGTCTTCTGGCCCGGCAGCTGCTGCTGCGCGCCGCCGGGGTTGATGGCCAGGAACAGGCCCGGGAAGGCCTCTGCCTCGCCCACCACGGCGCCGCGCAGCGTCACCCGGTACATGCCCGGCTTGAGTTCGTTGAGGTTGTCGCGGATGTGCACCGGCGGCGGCAGGAAGCCCACGTCCTGCGCGAACTTCTTGCGCACGCCCTTGATGCGCGTGAGCAGGTCGCCCTGGCGCGCCTTGTCCACCAGCGCGATCAGCCGGTAGCCCACCTCCAGGCCGAGGGTGTCCACCGGCGTCAGGTCGTCCCAGCTCGCCTCGGCGTTGGCCGGCGGCGCCTCGGCCTCGCTGCGCTCGGGCAACGCGGCGGCGGCGGCGCGCTGCTTCTTCAGCTGCCAGGCCAGCAGGCCCAGGGCCCCGGCGACGATGGCGAACACCAGGTGCGGCATGCCCGGCACCAGGCCCAGCAGGCCCACCACGCCCGCGGCCACGCCCAGGGCTTGCGGCGAGTCGAACACCTGGCCGCGGATCTGCGCGCCGATGTCCTGCTCCTTGCCGACGCGCGAAACGACGATCGCGCTGGCCACGGAGATCAGCAGCGCCGGGATCTGCGCCACCAGCGCGTCGCCCACCGCCAGCGTGATGTAGCTGCCGGCGGCCTCCGAGGCGCTCATGCCGTGCATCGCCAGGCCGATGACGAAGCCGCCGACGATGGTGATGAACAGGATCAGCAGGCCGGCCATCGCGTCGCCGCGCACGAACTTGCTCGCACCGTCCATGCTGCCGAAGAAGTCGGCTTCCTCGGCCACCTCGGCGCGGCGCTGGCGCGCGATCTTCTCGTCGATGAGCCCGGCGTTCAGGTCGGCGTCGATCGCCATCTGCTTGCCCGGCATCGCGTCCAGCGCGAAGCGCGCGCCGACCTCGGCGATGCGCTCGGCGCCCTTGGTCACGACGACGAAGTTGATGACGACCAGGATCGCGAACACGATCAGGCCGACGGCGAAGTTGCCGCCGATCAGGAAGTGGCCGAAGGCCTCGATCACCTGCCCCGCCGCGCCCGGGCCGGTGTGGCCCTGCATCAGCACCACGCGGGTGGAAGCCACGTTCAGGCTCAGCCGCAGCAGCGTGGTGACCAGCAGCACGGTGGGCAGCGCCGCGAAGTCCAGCGGCTTGACCATCTGCGCGCTGACCATCATCACCGTCAGCGCCAGCGCGATGTTGAAGGTGAACAGCAGGTCGAGCACGAAGCTCGGCAGCGGCAGCACCATCATCGCCAGCATCATCACGACGAAGGCGGGCAGCACGAGCGCTTTCGCAGCGCCGGCGTTGGGCCCCAGCAGCGCGTTCAGGCGTTGCATCAGCGCGTTCACAGCTCAGTCTCCGGTCGGAAGCCCGGCGCGGCCGGGTTGTGCGGGTCGAGGTCGGCCGGCACCTCGGGTTCGGGTGCGCCGGCGCCGGCGGCCAGGCGGCCGTCGCGCAGCGCGTAGACCCAGGCCAGCACCTGCGCCACGGCGCTGAACAGGCGCGCCGGGATCTCCTGGTCGACCTCGGTGTGGGCGTACAGCGCACGGGCCAGCGGCGGGGCCTGCAGCACGGGCACGCGGGCCTCGCGCGCGAGGTCGCGGATCTTCATCGCCAGCAGGTCGGCGCCCTTGGCGACGACGCGCGGCGCGCCCATCTTGGCCTCGTCGTACTTCAGCGCCACGGCGTAGTGGGTCGGGTTCATCACCACCAGGTCGGCCTGCGGCACGGCGGCCAGCATGCGGCGGCGCGACAGCTCGCGCATGCGCGCCTTCATGCGGCCCTTGACCTCGGCGCTGCCCTCGGTCTCCTTGTGCTCCTGCTTGGCCTCCGCCACGCTCATGCGCAGCCGGCGGGCGAGCATGAAGCGCTGCAGCGGCACGTCCACCAGCGCAAAGAGCGCCAGCACGCCGCACAGCAGCAGCAGGCCGCCCTGGATCAGCCCGCCGCCTTCGGCCAGCGCGGCCGGCAGCGGCATCGCCAGCAGCTCGGCATGGCGCTCCCAGTGGCGCGACAGCCAGGCCGCGGCCACGCCGCCCAGCAGCACGGCCAGCAGGCAGGCCTTCAGCGTCTCGGTGAGCTGGTGGCCGGAGAACACGCGGCCCAGGCCGCTGATGGGGTTGAACTTGGCGAAGTCCGGCGCCAGCGGCTTGAGCGTGAAGTTCCAGCCGCCCGACAGCACGCCGGCCGCCAGCGCCACCACGAACAGGCCGCCGGCCAGCGGCAGCAGCACGAAGAGCATCTTCAGGCCCTGGTCGCCCAGGCGCTCGACCATCGCCGCCGGGCTGGCCAGCAGCGTGGCGTCGAAGCGCAGGCCCTCGCCCATCAGTCGGCCGAGCCAGCCGGTGATCTGCGGCGCCAGCGCGGCCAGCGCACCCACCGCCACCGCCAGCGCGCCGAAGTGCCCGAGGTCGCGCGAGCGCGCGACCTGGCCGTCCTCGCGCGCCTTCTGCAGCTTGCGCTGGGAGGCTGGCAGGTTGCGGTCTTGGGCGGAGTCGGCCATCGGCAAAGGCGTGGGTCCGGCGGGATGCCGGGCGGTTCACCATGGTGCCGGCTCGGGGCTTTCACTTGAGGGCGATAAGCGGCTGAAACGCAGCCCTTGTCCCGCCCGTGGCAAGCGTTCAAGCGCCTTGCGCGCTGCCTTCAGCAAAGCTCAAGCCTGCGGCGGCGGGCAGAGTTCACACTCCGTGCCGGACACGCCCGAATCAGGACACGACATGAGCACCCTGCCCACCTACTTCATCTCCCACGGCGGCGGCCCCTGGCCCTGGATGGAGGAGATGCGCCGGCCGATGGCGCCGCTGGCCGAGTCGCTGCAGGCGATGGTGCGCGAGCTCGGCACGGCGCCCAAGGCGGTGCTGTCGGTCTCCGGCCACTGGGAAGCGCCGCAGTTCACCGCGATGGCCGCGGCGAATCCGGGCATGGTCTACGACTACTACGGCTTCCCGCCGCACACCTACCAGGTACGCTTTCCGGCGCCGGGCGCGCCGGCGGTGGCCGAGCGCATCGCCGCGCTGCTGCAGGACGCCGGCATTCCCGCCGGGCTGGATGCGCACCAGGGCTTCGACCACGGCACCTTCGCGCCGCTGGTGGTGATGTATCCGCAGGCCGACGTGCCGGTGCTGCAGCTGTCGCTGAAGGCCAGCCTCGACCCCGCCGAGCACCTGGCCGCCGGCCGCGCGCTGGCGCCGCTGCGCGACCAGGGGGTGCTGATCGTCGGCAGCGGCTTGTCGTTCCACAACCTGCGCCTGCGCGGCCCGGGCGCGCTGGCGCCCTCGCGTGCCTTCGACGCCTGGCTGCACCAGACCCTCGAAGCCTTGCCGCCCGCCGAGCGCAGCGCGCAGCTGCTGCGCTGGGAGCAGGCGCCGGCGGCCCGCATCGCACACCCGCGCGAGGACCACCTGATCCCGCTGATGGTGGCGCTGGGCGCGGCCGAAGGCGAGGTGGCGAGCACGGTCTACCACGAGGACCCGTCGGCGATCGGCTGGACGGTGTCGTCCTGGCGCTTCGGCGCCCTGCCCGCCTGATGCGCCGGCGGCACGTGCTGGCCGCGCTGGCCGTGGCCACCCTGGCCGGCTGCAGCACGCTGCCGCCGGCATCGACACTGCAGCTGGGCGACACGCGCATCGCGGTCGTGCAGCGCGGCGGCGGTTCGCCGGTGGCCGTGTTCCAGGCCGGGCTGGGTGATGGTTCGGCGGTCTGGTCGGCGCTGTGGGAGCGCCTGGAGCCGGGCCAGCCGGTCTTCGCCTACGACCGCCCCGGCTACGGGGACAGCAGCGCGGCGAAGGCGCCGCGCGACCCCTGCGCGATCGCCGAGGAACTGCACGCCGCGCTGAAGGCCGCGCACGTGCCGCCGCCCTACCTGCTGGTGGGCCACTCCATCGGCGGCCTGTACCAGGCGGCGTTCGCGAAGCTCTACCCGGCCGAGACCGCTGCCGTGCTGCTGCTGGACCCGACGCACCCCGAACACTGGGCGACGCTGCAGCGCGAGGTGCCGGCGATGGCCGGCACCGTGAGCGTGCTGCGCAACACGGCCTTCGGCGCCGCGATGCGGCTGGAGTTCGACGACCAGGCCGCCTGCAACACGCGCCTAGCCGCGCTGCCCGCGCCTGCGGTGCCGGCGCGTTTGCTCGTGCGCTCGCGCTACGTGCTGCTGGAAAGCGGCGCCTTCGAGGCCATGGCGCGCGGCCTGCAGCAGCGCTGGCTGGCCGACTGGCCGGGGCTGCAGCGCGTGGAGGTCCAGGGCAGCGGCCACTACATACAGAAAGACCGCCCGGAGGCGGTCTCGTCGGCGCTGGCGCAGCTGCGCTCGCAGCTGGCAGCGAAGAAGCCTTAGTCGACGGCTAGAAGCCCAGGCTGGCCAGCAGGTCGTCGACCTCGCCCTGGTTGGTCACCACGTCGGTGCGGCCCTCGGCATTGACCACCGGGCCGTGCAGCACGGTGGGGTCCACCTTCTCGCGCTGGTCCGGCGGCACCACGCTGACCAGCAGCTTCACGAGGCTGTCCTCGAGGTCGTTGGTCAGCTTCACGACCTTGGCCACCACCTGGCCGGTGAGATCGTGGAAGTCCTGCGCCATCATGATGTCGGTCAGGTGCTGGTCGATCGACGCGGTGCGCTTCTCGACCGCCTCGACGAAGTTCATCACGCGGCCCGAGGCCACGGCCTTCACCGGGTCGGCCACCAGCGCGGCGGCCACTTCGCGCGTGGCTTCGCTGATCGCGGCGTGGTCGGCCTTGGCCTCGTCGACCGAGTTCAGCACCTTGTTGGCGGCAGCGGCCGTCTTCTCGGCGATGTAGGTCAGGCGGCTGCGCGCGTCGGGGATGCCGTCGGCGGCGATCTGCAGCTTGGGCATCACGCCCAGCTGCTGCATCGTGTCGTGCAGCATGCGCGTGATCGAGCCGATCTGCTGGAAGACCTCGGGCGAGACCATCATGGCCTCGGCCGGTTTCAGGGTGTCCGGGCTGTCCATCTTCATGTTGTTTGCTCCCGGCAGGATCAGGCCGTCGCGGCCAGCTTCTGCATGATCTTCGTCACCTTCTCCTCCAGCGTGGCCTTCGTGAAGGGTTTGACGATGTAGCCGGCGGCTCCGCTCTGCGCCGCCAGCACGATGTCTTCCTTGCGCGCCTCGGCCGTCACCATCAGCACCGGCAGGTGCTTGAGCGCGTCCTCGGCCTTGATCGCCTTGAGCAGCTCGAAGCCGTTCATGTTGGGCATGTTGATGTCGGAGACGACGAAGTCGAACTTGCCGTTCTTCAGCATCGAGAGCGCGACCTGGCCGTCCTCGGCCTCCTCGGCGTTGTGGCAGCCCATCTCCTTGAGCAGGCCGCGCACGATGCGGCGCATGGTCGAGAAGTCATCGACGATCAGGAACTTCAGGTCGGTCGGCGTGGTCATGGCGGGCCTTGGGGCGGTGTGGCTGGAGGGTTTATCGGGCGCCCGGTGCAGGACTTGAGGCGGCCTGGGCGGCAGGCTTCACAACTGCAGCCGGGGCTTCGGCCTCGTTTTCCTCGGGAAGCGAAGGCATGGTGCGGAACAGCGCCTCCTCGGCCTCGCGCGTCATCACGATGATGCTGATGCGGCGGTTGGCCGGCGCGGCAGGGTCGCGGCGGTCGAAGGGGTTGCTGGCGGCCAGGCCCTGCACGCGCAGCACCTGGTCGTCGGGCAGGCCGCCGGCGATCATCTCGCGGCGCGAGGCGTTGGCGCGGTCGGCGCTGAGCTCCCAGTTGCTGTAGCCGCGTTCGGTGCTGCCGAACGGCAACGCATCGGTGTGGCCTTCGAGCGTCAGGCGGTTGGGCACTTCGGCCAGGATGCCGCCGAGGTCGCGCAGCAGCTCGCGCATGCCGGGCGCGACGACGGCGCTGCCGCTGGCGAACATGGCGCGCTTGTCCTCGTCGACGATCTGGATGCGCAGGCCGTCGCGCGTCATCTCCATCAGGATCTGCGACGCCATGCCGGCGAGCTTGGGGTTGGCAGCGACCTTCTCTTCGAGCTTCTTGCGCAGGTTCTCCAGCCGCGCCACCTCGGCGCGGGCCTGCTCGGCCTTGAGCTGGTGGATCTGCACGGTCGAGCGCGTGGCCTTGACCTCGCCCTTCTTGACCTGGCCGCCCTGGCGCGTGAGGTCCTCGCCCCCGCCCTTCACCAGGTGCGAGGAGTCGCCGGAGCCGCTGCCGCCGTTCATCAGCGCCACGCGCAGCGGCGAGGCGAAGTAGTCGGCGATGCCCTTCTTGTCGCCCTCGGTCGTGCTGCCCAGCAGCCACATGAGCAGGAAGAAGGCCATCATGGCCGTGACGAAGTCGGCGTAGGCGATCTTCCAGGCGCCACCATGGGCGGCATGGCCGCCCTTCTTGATGCGCTTGATGATGATGGGCTGCAGTTTCTTGGCGTCACCCGCCATGGCGCAGCTCCATCACTTCTTGCCCTTCACGTGGCTCTCGAGCTCCGTGAAGCTGGGCCGGTCGCCCGAATACAGCACCTTGCGGCCGAACTCGATGGCCACCTGCGGCGCGTAGCCCTGCATGCTGGCCAGCAGCGTGGTCTTGATGCACTGCAGCTCCTTGCCGGCATCCTCCACCTTCTGCTCCAGCAGGCCCGCCAGCGGCTCGGCGAAGCCGTAGGCCAGCAGGATGCCCAGGAAGGTGCCGACGAGCGCGGAGCCGATCATGCCGCCCAGCACCGCCGGCGGCTGGCCGACCGAGCCCATCGTGTTGACCACGCCCAGCACCGCCGCGACGATGCCGAAGGCCGGCAGGCCGCCGGCCAGGCGGTTGAGCGCCGCAACGGCGGCATGCTCTTCCTGGTGGTGGGTCTCGATCTCGCTGTCCATCAGCGACTCGATCTCGTGCGCGTTCAGGTTGCCCGAGACCATCATCCGCAGGTAGTCGGTGATGAACTCGGTCACGTGGTGGTCATTGCCCACGTTCGGGTATTTCTGGAACAGCGGGCTGGAGTGCGGGTCCTCGACGTCCTTCTCGATCGACATCAGGCCTTCCTTGCGCGCCTTCTGCAGGATGTCGAACATCAGCGCCAGCAGCTCCATGTAGCGCGCCTTGCTGAACTTGCTGCCCTTGAAGCAGCGGCCCAGGCCGGCGGCCGCGGCCTTGACCACCTTCATCTGGTTGTTGGCCAGGAAGGCGCCGAAGGCCGCACCGAAGATCGTGATGAACTCGAACGGCAGCGCATGCAGGACCACGCCGATATTGCCCCCGTGCGCGATGAACACGCCGAAGACGCAACCGATGGCGATGACCCAACCGATGATGACGAACATGAGCTTGGAGGGAAGCGTTCCTTGCCTGCGCTGCCGGATGCCGGTGCGGGGCTTGCGTGGGTTATCGGCCGGTGCCGCCAGCGGTTGAGGCTGCGGCGGCCGCGGCCGGGCGATACACCCACACGGGCTTGCCGCCCGGCCCTTGCAGGCAGGCGGCGGGCTGCTGCCCGGGCACGGCGAACTCCAGGCTCACGAGCCAGGCCTCCGGGTGCAGCTCGCGCGCGGCCTTGGCGAAGGCGCGGGCCATGCTCTCGGGGCGCTGGAACAGGTAGACGAGGTCGTGCCCGGACCAGGACGCGGCCCACATGTCGCCGCGCCGCACCTCGGCACCGATGGCGCGCACGCGGCATCGCCAGGCCGCGGCCCAGGCCAGCGGCGCGCTCCATTCGATGCCCGACAGCCGAGCCTGCGGCCACAGGCTGCGCAGCGCGGCCAGGCCGTCGCCCAGGCCGCAGCCGGCGTCCAGCACGCGGCGCGGCTGGCCCACCACGGCGTCCAGCCCCGTGAGGGCATCGCGCGGCGTCGGGAACAGCGGCGCGTCGCGCCAGGCGCGCAGCGGGTACAGCGCCAGCAGCGGCAGCAGCGGCAGCAACCAGGCCCAGGGAGGCAGCGCCGAGGCTCCGCCCAGCGCCAGCGCCGAGAGCGGAAAACCACCGCCGACGATGGCGCGCCGCCAGGTGCCGCGGCACATCAGCGCCAGCACGGTGGTGCCGGCCAGGGCGGCGCCGAAGGCCAGCGCCGGCGGCGCCGGCAGCGCCAGCAGCAGCGCACAGCACAGCCAGCCGGCCACCCAGGCCAGCAGCGCAGGCAGGGGCCAGGGCAGCTTCGGCTTCATGCGGGCCAGTGTGGGTGCCGCGGCCTTCGCGCGTGCGGGGATAAGCGGGGCCGGGGAAGCCCTGTTCAGCGCATGGCCAGCAGGCGCTCGTGCGGCGGACGCACCTTCACGACACCCGGCGCCAGCGCCGACTTGACGGCATAGCGCTGGTCGATCGTGTCGCGCAGAGCCGGCTCGCCCAGGATGTTGCCGCTGGCGGATATCAGCGTGGCCACGAAGGGCAGGTTCGCGCGCCGGCCGCGGGCCAGCACGATGCCCTGCTCGCCGTTGGCAAGCTGCACGAAGCTGCCCGGCGGGTACAGGCCCACCGCGCGCAGCAGCGCGCCACCCACTTCGTCCGGTACGCCGCCGGCGCCCAGGCAGGCTTCGCGCGCGGCCTGCACCGGGCTCATCGGCGCGCGTGCGGCGCGGCGGCTGATCTTGGCGGCGAACAGGTCCACGCGGCGCAGCAGCCGCGCGAGCTGGCGCTCCGGCGGCAGCGAGGCCATCGGCGCGTCGCCGTCGCCGGTGTCATGGTGCAGCCGCACGACCTCGATGGCCAGGGCGTCGCCCAGGCCGGATTCCTGCAGCAGCTTGGCGCCATCGGCCGGGTGCGACTCGACGGAGGCGCGGTTCTGCGCCGTCAGCGGTGATTCGCGCAGCGCGAGCTGGTCCTGCAGGCGCAGCATCGAGACGTTCATCGTCAGCGCGGCACGGCCCAGCGCGTCGATCCAGGGCTGCTCCCAGCCCAGCGTCGTGGCGGCCTGCTCGCCCATCAGCATCGTCATCAGCGCGTGGTGGCTGCTGTACTTGGCCATCGACTGCCCGGCCTCGTAGACGAGGTGGTACAGCGAGGCGTCCGGCTTGCGCTGCATCAGCCCGCGGGCGCGCGCATGCACGCCGAACAGGCGCGCGCGCCAGTCGCTGCCGGGCTTCACGTCGCGCAGCGCGGTGTCCAGGTGCGAGACCAGCTCGTCCCATTCCTGGCCCAGCGTCAGCTGCACCGTGGGCGCCTCGCGCGCGGCCTCGGGCCGCACCGCGGCCACGTCGCCCAGCGCCGCGCCGTTGCGCAGCGCGGCGTCCATCGCGGCATTGAGCCGGCGCTGCCAGGGCAGGCACTCGATCTCGTCGGCGTACAGCGTCTGCGCGAGCATGTCGTCGAGCAGGTAGCGGTCCGCGATGACGATGTCGGCGGCCAGCAGCAGGCGGCCGTTCGCGTCGCGCAGGCCGAAAGGCAGCGACTCGTTCAGGCGCAGGTACTGGGCGGCGATGGGGACGAGCTTCACGGGCGGGAGTTCCGGGTGTGGGCGAACAACGGGTGCCCGACAAACCCTTATCGGCGCGCCGGCCCGGCTGCTGAAGCCCGCCTATCGCAAGAGAAAGCGGGCCGCAAGGGCCCGCTCGTGCAAAAGCGTGAAGCGCTTGGGCTTAGAAGCTGGCCCACTCGTCGGTGGCGGCGGCCTCGGCCGTCTCCCGGGGGGCCGGCGCAGGAGCCGGCGCGGCGCGGCGCGCCTCGGCGGCAACGCGCACCGGTGCCTTCGGGGCCGGCGCGGCCACGGGAGGCGGCACCACCGCGGCAGGCGCGGCCGTGCGGGCCGGCGCCTGGCTGCGCTCGCCGCCGGTGCGGAACACCGCCACCGCGTCGACCAGGTGCTTGGCCTGTTCGCTCAGGCTCTCGGCCGCTGCGGCGCTCTGCTCCACCAGCGCGGCGTTCTGCTGCGTGGCCTTGTCCATCTGGCTGATGGCCTGGCCGACCTGGCCCACGCCGGAACTCTGCTCGTCGCTCGCGGCGCTGATCTCGCCGACGATCGCCGTCACGCGCTCGATCGACGCGACCACCTCGTTCATCGTCGCGCCGGCGCGGTCCACGAGGGCCGTGCCCTGCTCGACACGCTCGACGCTGGCGGTGATGAGCGACTTGATCTCGCGCGCCGCCTCGGCGCTGCGCTGCGCGAGGTTGCGCACCTCGCCGGCCACGACGGCGAAGCCGCGGCCCTGCTCACCGGCGCGCGCCGCCTCCACCGCGGCGTTGAGCGCCAGGATGTTGGTCTGGAACGCGATGCCGTCGATCACGGTGATGATGTCGGCGATGCGGCGCGAGCTGTCGTTGATGCCCTTCATCGTCTGCACGACCTCGCCCACGACGGCGCCGCCGCTGCGCGCCACCTCGTTGGCGCTGCGCGCGAGCTGGTCGGCACGGCGCGCGTTGTCGGCGTTCTGGCGCACCGTGGTGCCCAGCTGCTCCATCGACGCGGCCGTCTCCTGCAGCGCGCCGGCCTGTTCTTCCGTGCGCTGCGAGAGGTTCTGGTTGCCCAGGGCGATCTCGTGGCTGGCGGTGGCGATGCTGTCGCTGCCGCTGCGCACGCCGCCGACCACTTCGCGCAGCGAGCGCTGCATGGCCTGCATGGCGTCGAGGATGCGGCCCATCTCGTCCTGGCCGTGCGTGGGCACGTCCTCCGAGAGGTCGCCCTCGGCGATGCGCGCCGCCACCGACACGGCCACGTTGGCCGGGCGGACGATGCTGCGCGTGATCCACAGCGCCAGCGCCGCGGCGATGGCCACGCCCACGGCGGCCACCACCAGCAGCAGGTTGCGCGCCATCGCGTAGGCCGCGGCGGCATGCGCCGGCGCCCCGGCCAGCAGGTTGCCCTCGACATCGTCGAGCTTCTGCATCGCGCCCAGGTAGGCCGCTTCCGCCTTGTGCATCGACTTGTCGTTCAGCGTCAGGCGCGCGGCGTCGGTGTCGCCGCCCTGGATGGCCGCGATCACCTTGTCCACCGATGCGCGGTAGGCGGGCTCGGCCGCGGCCACGGCGGCCAGGGCCTGGCGGCCGACCTCGTCGTCGACGGCCGCCTCCAGCACCTTGCGCAGTTCCTCGGCCTCCTTGCGCGCCGCGATGGCCTCCTTGACGCCGGCCTGCAGGCCGTCGATGCCGTCGGCCATCACCGCGCGCCCGAGCGACGCAGCGCCCTTGTGGGCGAGCGCGATCAGGTTGGACGTCGCGTCGCTGGCCTTGGCCTCGTGGGCCAGCAGCGACTCGATGGTGGCGTTCAGCGCCGACAGCCGCGACAGGCCGAAGACGGCGCAGACGACCATCAGCGCCGTCATCGCCGCGAAGGCCAGGCCCAGGCGCATGCCGATGCCGGCAGCCTTGCTGGTTCTCATGGGTGACTACCTCTCGAACGGCAGGTGCCGGTCACAGGCCCTTGGCTTCCTTCGCGAAGGCTTCGATCACGGCCTTGGCGGCGGGCTTGGGCTCGCCCAGCGTCACCAGCGCCAGCGGGCGCTCGATCTTCTTGGTGTCGACGATCTTGTTCTTGCCCGCGTCCACGAAGCCCTTGCCGACGCCGGTGATGCCGGCCTCGTCGGTGCCCACCATCTCGGCGGCGCGCTTGACGCTGGTCTGCGCCTTCACGGCCGTGCCGTATTCGGCGCCGGCCAGCACGATCTTCTTGACCATCGCGCGCGTGCCGCCGGTGGTGCTGTCGCTGTAGACGACGATCGGCAGGTCCTTGCCGCCGACCTGCTTCCAGTTCGTGATCTTGCCGACGTGGATGTCGCGGATCTGCTCCCAGCTCAGCTTGCCCACCGGGTTGGCCGGGTGCACGACGAAGACGATCTCGTCCTTGCGCAGTTCGAAGAACTTCACCTTGCCGGCGTCGATCTGCTTGCCGGCCACGGCGGCGGCGTCGGCGGCGATGTCCATCGGCTCGGAGACCATCGCGATGTCGCTCTGGCCGTCGAACAGGTCGACCAGGCCCTTGCCGGTGCCCGAGCCGATGATGGCCAGCGAGTGGCCCGTGTTCTTCTCGACGGCGGCCTTGGTCGGGTTGATGACCACGTTCAGCACGGTCGATGCACCGGTGATCTTCACCGTGTCGGCGGCAGCGGGGCCGGCCAGGACGGACAGCAGGGCGGAGACGATGGCGGTGGCAGCGAACTTGTGATTCAGCATGGAATGACCTTGTTGGTTGGTGGCGCGAAGCTTCGCGACCGAATCCTTATCGTCATCGATTGCAATGACTTGAGTCCCCGGAACAAGCAGGTCATCACGGGCCAAAAAAAAGCGGGTCCCGAGGGACCCGCTGGAAAGCACAGAGTACTGTGCCAGGAGGAGACGAGCAATGAACTGAAAAAATCTAGATGGGAAATCGGCGCGGGCCAAGTCGAATGAAGGGGGGGCCTGAGCGCCGACCGTGATCAATGTCCGTTTTGTCTAGTGTCCGTTCTGCGCCGCGGCGCCCAGGCTGCCGGCCAGCTTGCCCTTGCCGGCGCGGGCCGGCGGGTTGCACAGGCCGCAGACGTAGTGGCGGGCGATCTCGTGCGGGTGGGTGACGAAGTGGCCGCCGCACTTGCAGCAGGGCGTCATCGTCAGCATGCCGTTGTCGACGAACTTCACCAGGCGCCAGGCGCGGGTGACGCTGAGCATGGGCTCCAGGCCCTGGGCGCGCATCTGCTCGGTGTAGAGCTGGTAGGCCTTGATGACGGTGTCGATCTCGTCCAGCGCGGCGGCCTTGTTCAGGTACTCGTGGATGTTCAGGAACAGGCTCGAATGGATGTTCGGCTGCCAGGTCATGAACCAGTCGGTGGAGAAAGGCAGCTGGCCCTTGCTCGGGCTCTTGCCGGCCACTTCCTTGTACAGGCGCAGCAGGCGCTCGTAGCTGAGGTCGGTCTCGCTTTCCAGCACCTGCAGGCGGGCGCCCAGGTTGATCAGCGTGACGGCGCGTTCGATCTGCTTGGCTTCGGTCAGGATGCTCTTGCTGCGGGCCATGTCGTCTCTCCTCGTGTGTCTATCTTGATCAAGTACCTGGCACGGATCCGGCTCCGCCGGTCCGTCGCCAGAGCCCCCTCGGGGGTGGCGACCGGTAGGGCGCCTGGGGGCTCTGCTTAAGCGGCTTCCTGGTGACGGCCGGCCATCAGGATCGAGGCATGCAGGCGGCTCATGCCGTCGTTGGCGGCGCCCTTGCCGTGGCTGGTCAGCAGGTTCCAGACGATGTCGTCGTCCATGCGGAAGCGGCACAGCAGCGTGTTGCCGGTGGCGATCTTCATCATCTGCGCCGGGGTCAACGAGCCGATCAGGCTGGCGGTCTCCTCGCTCACGCCCAGGCGGAACAGGGCCTGCTCCTTGTCGCTGCGCACCAGGCTCTGGGCGAGCATCAGGTAGGACAGGTTGGCTTCACGGATTTCGGCGAGGATCTGGTCGGTCGTCATGTTCGTGCTCCGTTGCGGTAGGTTGCGTTTGTCGGGGTTGCCGTGTGGCGCGATTCGATGGGATGAACTGTAGGGATCGGAAAAGGCAGGCGACATCAGCCCATCTCCGTCGCTTCAGTCCCCCTTCTTCCACCCGCCTTGTCAGACGAATTCCTACATTCCGAAACCGTTGTGACGCCGGTCACGAACGGCAGGCAAAAAGGCGCCCTTTTCGGGCTTTTCGGCCCGACCTAGGGATGGGAACCTTGTAGGGGAACGGCGCGCCTGTCAGGCGCGGCGCTCAGCGCTCGATGCGCGCGTAGGCCGAGTGGTTGTGTATCGACTCGAAGTTCTCGACTTCGACCACATAGCGCCCGATTCGGGCGTCGGCATTCAGGGCCAGCGCGACGTCGCGCACCAGGTCCTCGACGAACCGGGGGTTCTCGTAGGCCCGCTCGGTGACCCACTTCTCGTCGGCCCGCTTCAGCATGGGCCAGATCTCGCACGAGGCGTTGTCCTCGGCGAAGCGCACCAGTTCGTGCCACTCGACGGCCGGCGCGCCGGCGGCAGGCATCTCCACGCGCATCGTCACCTGCGAGCGCTGGTTGTGGGCGCCGTAGTCGGAGATCTCCTTGGAGCAGGGGCACAGCGTCTTCACCGGCACGGCCACCTCGGCCCAGAGGGCGGTGTGGCCGGCGCGGGTCTCGGCGATCCAGCGGCCCTGGTAGTCCAGCAGGCTCTGCAGCCCGGAGACGGGTGCGCGCTTGCGCAGGAAGAAGCCGAAAGCGGCCTCGATGCGGCCTTCGCTCGCGCCCAGGCGGTCCAGCATGGCGGCGTGGCGCGTGCGCAGCGTCGCGGCGTCCAGCGGCTCGCCGGCGCCCGCCAGTTCGTCCAGCCAGGCGACGAAGCGGGACATGTGGGTGCCCTTCTTCTCGGCCGGCAGGGCGACATCGAGGTCCCAGGTGGCCGCGACGGGCTGCACCGCGCCGGCCACGCGCAGCACCAGCGGGTAGCGCACGCCCTTGACGCCCACGCGCTGGATCGCGAGGTGGCGCGCGTCGGGCGCGCTTTGCGTGTCGGGGATGTGCAGGGCGTCGGTCAGGTTCGTCATCGCGGGGCGAATGATGACATCGCCCGGCGGCCCGGAGGGTCGCACGGTTTACACGACGCCGATCAAAGCGCTTGAATCAGCCGGCGGCCATCAGGAGTTGGCCACCGCCGCGAGCGAAGGCCGCGCGCCGAAGCGCTTGAGCACCGAGGCCTCGATGCCGGCGGCGTCCAGCCCGCACAGCGACAGCAACTTGGCCGGGTCGCCATGCTCGATGAAGCGGTCCGGCAGGCCCAGCACCAGCGTGGGCACCGCGAGACCCGCCTGGGAGACGCATTCGAGCACCGCGCTGCCGGCGCCGCCCGCGATGCAGCCTTCCTCCACCGTCACCAGCGCCTCGTGCGTGCGCGCCAGCTGCAGCACGAGTTCCTCGTCCAGCGGCTTGGCGAAACGCATGTCGACCACGGTGGCGCCCAGGTTCTCGGCCGCCTTCAGCGCCGGGTGCAGCAAGGTGCCGAAGGCCAGGATTGCGATGCGCGTGCCCTGCCGCCGCACCACGCCCTTGCCCCAGGGCCATTCGGTCAGCGCGCGCTCGACCACGGCGCCGCAGCCGGCGCCGCGCGGGTAGCGCACGGCCACCGGGTGGTCCTGCCGGAAGGCGGTGGTCAGCGCCTGGCGGCACTCGTTCTCGTCGCTCGGGGTCAGAAGGCTCATCTGCGGGATGCAGCGCACGTAGGCGATGTCGTAGGCGCCGGCGTGCGTGGGCCCGTCTGCGCCGACGAGGCCGGCGCGGTCCAGCGCGAACACCACCGGCAGGTTCTGCAGCGCCACGTCGTGGATCAGCTGGTCGTAGCCGCGCTGCAGGAAGGTGCTGTAGATCGCCACCACCGGCTTCAGCCCTTCGCAGGCCAGGCCGGCGGCGAAGGTGACGGCGTGCTGCTCGGCGATGCCCACGTCGTGGTAGCGGCGCGGGAAGCGCTTGTGGAACTCGACCATGCCCGAGCCCTCGCGCATCGCCGGCGTGATGCCCACCAGGCGCTCGTCGGCCTCGGCCATGTCGCACAGCCACTCGCCGAAGACCTGGGTGAAGCTCGGCTTGGAACTGGTGCTCTTCGGGAAGCCTTCCTCGGGGTTGAAGCGGCCGCTGGCGGCGTGGTACTTCACCGGGTCGGCCTCGGCCAGCTTGTAGCCGTAGCCCTTCTTCGTGACCACGTGCAGGAATTGCGGGCCGCGCTTGGCACGCAGGTTCTCCAGCGTGGGGATCAGCGAGTCGAGGTCGTGGCCGTCGATCGGGCCGACGTAGTTGAAGCCGAACTCCTCGAAGATCGTGCCCGGCACGACCATGCCCTTGGCGTGCTCCTCGAAGCGCCGCGCCAGCTCGAACAGCGGCGGCGCGTTCTTCAGCACCGCCTTGGCGCCCTGGCGCGCGGCCTCGTAGAAGTTGCCGCTCATCAGCCGCGCGAGGTACTTGTTCAGCGCGCCCACCGGCGGGCTGATCGACATGTCGTTGTCGTTGAGCACCACCAGCAGGTCGGCGTTGATGCCGGCGTGGCTGACGCCGGCGTTGTTCAGCGCCTCGAAGGCCATGCCGGCGCTCATCGCGCCGTCGCCGATCACGGCCACGGCGCGGCGCTCCTCGCCCTTGATCTTGCTGGCCAGCGCCATGCCCAGGGCGGCGCTGATGCTGGTGGAGCTGTGGCCGGCGGCGAAGGTGTCGTACTCGCTCTCGTCGCGGCGCGGGAAGCCGGCGATGCCGCCCAGCTGCCGCAGCGTGCCCATGCGCTCGCGCCGGCCGGTGATGATCTTGTGCGGGTAGGTCTGGTGGCCCACGTCCCACACGATGCGGTCGTGCGGCGTGTTGAACACGTAGTGCAGCGCGACGGTCAGCTCCACGGTGCCCAGGTTGCTGCCCAGGTGGCCGCCGGTCTGGCTGACGGTCTGCAGCACGAAGTCGCGCAGTTCGCCGGCGAGCTGCTTCAGGTCGCCGCGCGGCAGCCGGCGCAGGTCGACCGGGGTATCGATGGTGTCCAGCAACTTCATCTTCAATGTTCCCGCTCGACGACCTTGTCGGCCAGCACGGCCAGCAGTGCGGCGCTGGCGCCCAGCCCGCTGCGCGCCAGCGCCGCGTGCGCCTGGCCGCGCAGCGCATCGGCCTCGCGCCGTGCGGCGCCCAGGCCGAGCACGCTGACGTAGGTCGGCTTGTTGTGGTGCTGGTCCTTGCCCGCGGTCTTGCCCAGCTTGTCGGAGGCCTGCGTCACGTCGAGGATGTCGTCGACGACCTGGAAGGCCACGCCCACCGCCGCGCCGTAGTCCGACAGCGCCTGCCAGGCCACCGGGCTGCACTCGCCGCAGGCGGCACCCATGCAGACGCTGGCCTGCAGCAGCGCACCGGTCTTGCGGCGGTGCATGTCGCGCAGCAGCGCCTCGTCCAGCGCCTGGCCGATGCTGGCCAGGTCGATCGCCTGCCCGCCGGCCATGCCGGCATGGCCCGCGGCGCGCGCCAGCAGGCCGGCCAGGCGCGCCTGCAGTGCCGGCGGCACCTCGTCCTGCGCGGGCTCGGGCGTCAGCACCTCGAAGGCCAGCGCCTGCATCGCGTCGCCGGCGAGCATGGCCTGCGCCTGGCCGTACTTCACGTGCACCGTCGGCTTGCCGCGGCGCAGCACGTCGTTGTCCATGCAGGGCATGTCGTCGTGGACCAGCGAGTAGGCGTGGATCAGCTCCACCGCCACCGCCGCGCGCATCGCGGCGCCGGCGTGCCCGGCCACCGCCTCGCAGGCGGCCAGAACCAGCAAGGGCCGCAGCCGCTTGCCGCCGTCGAGCACGCCATAGCGCATCGCCTCGCCCAGGCCGGCCGGCGCGTCGCCGGGCACCCAGCGCTCGAGCGCCCCCTCCACCGCGGCCGCCTGGCGGCGCGCCCAGCCGTCGAAATCCGCGGCTGTCATCCCTGTGTCCATCCCTTGAGTTGCCCTTCTTCGAGCACCTTGACTTGTTCTTCGACCACCTGCAGTCGCGCCCGGCAGAAGCCCAGCAGCTCGGCGCCGCGACGATAACCGTCCAGCAACTCGTCCAGCGGCATCTGCCCGCCCTCCATCTGCGCCACGAGGCGATCGAGTTCGGCCAGCGCCTGCTCGTAGTTCGCGGGTTCCTTGGTGGCAGCGCTGCGCGGCATTTCGACAGGTGAAATCCAACCCGGGATTCTAGACAACGGGGCCCTGCCGGCGTGGAGTGGCCTCCCTCTGGCGTGGCGCCGGCAGGACAGTCGGCGGGCCCTCGGGACCCGGGGCTAGAATGCGCCCCCGCTTCGATGCCGCCCCCGGGCGCCACCGGGCGTTTCCATCAGTCACACAGCCACCCGCGGGGCCACCGGGTGGCGGGGTCGATGTCCTCTACAAGGAGGATCCGTTCGGATCATGTCGGACCTGAGCATTCGTCTCGAAGCTCTTGAGCGCAGCCGCACTCAACTCTCAGTCACCAGCTACTTCGACGAGGGCCTGTTCCGTAGGGAACAGGAACTGATCTTCCAGCACGCACCGCGCTACCTCGGGCATGAACTCGCGCTGCCCGAGGTCGGCGACCACCTGGCGCTGGCGCAGGAGAACGAGGGCCGCGCGCTGGTGCGCACGGCCGACGGCATCGAGCTCGTGTCCAACGTCTGTCGGCACCGGCAGGCAGTGATGCTGAAGGGCCGCGGCAGCACTGGCAGCCAGATCGTCTGCCCGCTGCACCGCTGGACCTACGACCTGCACGGCGGCCTGATCGGCGCCCCGCATTTCCCCGAAGACCCCTGCCTGAACCTGCGCAACTACCCGATCCAGAACTGGAACGGGCTGTTGTTCGAGCACAACGGGCGCAGCGTGCTGCACGACCTGGCCGGCACCAGCGCGACCCAGGCGCTGGACTTCTCGGGCTACGTCTACGACAGCACCCGGCTGCACCAGTGCGACTACAACTGGAAGACCTTCATCGAGGTCTACCTCGAGGATTACCACGTCGGCCCCTTCCACCCCGGCCTGGGGCACTTCGTCACCTGCGACGACCTGGCCTGGGAGATGGGCCGCCACCACTCGGTGCAGAGCGTGGGCGTGAGCCGTGCCTTCGGCCGCCCGGGCTCGCCGGTCTACCAGCGCTGGCACGACGCGCTGCTGGCCTACCGGCAAGGCCGCCCGCCCGACAAGGGCGCCGTCTGGCTGACCTACTACCCGACGGTGATGGTCGAGTGGTACCCGCACGTGCTCGTGGTCTCCACGCTGTTCCCGCAGGGGCCGCAGAAGACGCTGAACATGGTGGAGTTCTTCTACCCCGAGGAGATCGCCGCCTTCGAGCGCGAGTTCGTCGAGGCCCAGCAGGCCGCCTACATGGAGACCTGCATCGAGGACGACGAGATCGCGCTGCGCATGGACGCCGGCCGGCGCGCGCTGATGGAGCGCGGCGACGACGAGGCCGGCCCCTACCAGAGCCCGATGGAAGACGGCATGCAGCACTTCCACGAGTGGTACCGGCGCGAGATGGGCCTGGCGCCCGGCGCGGCAGCGGAGCGCTGAAGTCGGCCTGAAGCCTTCAGCGCCGCTGCTGATGGTGGCGGCCTCGCTGCTGTTCGCGGTGATGGGCGTGTGCGTGAAGTTCGCCTCCGCGCTGTACGGCGCGGGCGAACTGGTCTTCTACCGCTCGCTCGTGGGCCTGGTGTTCATGCTGGGCGTGCTGCGGCTGCGCCGCGTGAGCTGGCGCACCACCGTGCCGGCCATGCACTTCTGGCGCAGCGCCAGCGGCACCATCGCGCTGTGCATGTGGTTCTACGCGCTGGGCGGGCTGCCGCTGGCCACGGCGATGACGCTGAACTACATGTCCTCGGTGTGGATCGCCCTCTTCCTGATCGGCGGCGCGGTGCTGCTCGGGCCGGCCAAGGCCGGGATCGACGGCCGGCTGGTGGCTGCGGTGCTCGCCGGCTTCGCGGGCGTGGCCATGGTGCTGCAGCCCACCATCGACCGCGAGCAGCTCTGGCACGGCCTCGTCGGCCTGGCCTCGGGCCTGCTGGCCGCGGTGGCCTACCTGCAGGTGACGGCGCTGGGCCGCATCGGCGAGCCCGGCGAGCGCGTGGTGCTGTACTTCTCGCTCAGCGGCCTGGTGGCCGGCGCGGTGCTGGCCACCGTCACCGGCGGGCCGCACAGCCACACGCCCAAGGGCATCGCGCTGCTGCTGGCCATCGGCCTGCTGGCCACCGTCGGCCAGTGGATGATGACGCGCGCCTACGCCACCGGCGCCACACTCGGCATAGCGGCGCTGCAGTACCTGGGCATCGCCTATTCCTTCGGCTTCGGCGTCTGGCTGTTCGACGACCCGGTCACGCCGCTCGCGCTGGCCGGCACGCTGCTGATCGTGGCCGCCGGCGTGGCCGCCACGCTGCTGCGCGCGCCGGTCGTGAAGTCCGAGGCATCACCCAACGAGACCTGAGGAGCATCGCCATGAGCCACACCACGTTGATCAGCGCCGAGGAAGCCGTCGCGCTGCACCGCTCGGCCAAGCCGCTGGTGATCCTGGACTGCGGATTTGACCTCACCGACACCGCGGCCGGCGAACGCGCCTTCGCGGCCGGCCACCCGCCCGGCGCGCAGTACGTGCACCTGGACCGCGACCTCGCCGGCGCGAAGAACGGCCGCAACGGCCGCCACCCGCTGCCCGATCGCGCGGCCTTCGCGGCGCTGGCGGGGCGGCTGGGCATCGCGCCGGGCGTGCAGGTGATCTGCTGTGACGCGCAAGGCGGCCCCTACGCCGCGCGCGCCTGGTGGCTGCTGCGCTGGCTGGGCCACGACGCGGTGGCGGTGCTCGACGGCGGTACAGCGGCCTGGCGCGCTGTCGGCGGCGCCTGGACGACGGACGTTGCTGCGCCCACGCCGCAGCCGCCCTACCCCGCGCGCGACGCCGCGATGCCGACCATCGACGCCGACACGCTGCTCGCGAAACTCGGCCGCGTGCGCCTGTTCGACGCGCGCGCCGGCGAGCGCTTCCGCGGCGAGGTCGAGCCGCTGGACCCGGTGGCTGGCCACATCCCCGGCGCGACGCTGCGCTTCTTCAAGGACAACCTGCAACCCGACGGCCGATTCAAGCCCGCTGCGCAGCTGCGCGCCGAGTTCGAGGCGCTCGGCGGCGCCGATGCCGAGGTGGTGCAGCAATGCGGCTCCGGCGTCACCGCCTGCCACAACCTGCTGGCGATGGCGCATGCCGGCTTCGCGACGCCCACGCTCTATGCCGGCTCGTGGAGCGAGTGGTGCAGCAGCACCGACAGGCCCGTCGCACGCGGCGCTTGATCGCAGTCAAGGCAGGGACTTTGCGTTGGCGGACACTGCGGATACGGTCCCAGTCGGTCACGAGCCGCCCCGGGCCGGGCCAGCACAAGGAGCCACCATGTTCAAGCGCATCCTCTTCCCCACCGACGGTTCCGAGATCACGATGAAGGCGCTGCCGTCCGCACTGGGCATGGCCAAGTTGGCCGGTGCCGAGCTGCGCACCCTGGCCGTCAAGGAGCCCTTCCCCTACAGCGCCGTCTCCGAGATGCAGCCGGTGCCGCCGCAGGAGTTCTTCGACGCGCAGGAACGCGTGGCCACGGCCCGCGTGAAGGCGGTGGTGGCCGCGGCCGATGCCGCCGGCATCAAGTGCGAAGCGCACACCGTCGAGGCGCTGCACCCCTGGGAAGCGATCCTCGACCACGCCAAGGCGCAGGACTGCGACCTGATCGTGATGGCCTCGCACGGCCGCCGCGGCGTCAGCGCGCTGCTGCTGGGCAGCGAGACGCAGAAGGTGCTGACGCACAGCACGCTGCCGGTGCTGGTGGTCCGCTGATCGCGGAGCGCCAAGCCTCAATGTGCATGGCGGCCGGCGATGGCCGCCAGCACCAGGCCCAGGCCACCGAGCAGCCAGCCCACCTGGGCAACAGTCTCCCGCCATGAGAGGCGCTGCTGCAGCTGCGGCAGCAGGTCGGCGACGGCCACGTAGATGAAGCTGCTGGAGGCCACCACCAGCAGGTAGGGCAGGTAGGCCTTCCACGGGTCAACGACGAAGTAGCCCAGCACGCCGCCGGCCACCGCGGCGAGCCCCGAGAGCGCGTTGAAGAGCAGCGCCTTGCCGCGCGAGAAGCCCGCGCCCAGCAGCACGATGTAGTCGCCCGCCTCCTGCGGGATCTCGTGCGCCATGATGGCCAGCGCCGTCACCCAGCCCAGGCCCGGGTCGGCCAGGAAGGCCGCGGCGATGATGATGCCGTCGCAGAAGTTGTGCACCGTGTCGCCCACCAGCACCGAGAAGCCGCCGCGCCCGGCCTGCTGGGCGTCGAAGTGATGGTGGTGGTGGTGGCCGTCGTGCTCGTGGTGGTGGTCGTGCCGGTAGAGCTCGGCCTTCTCCAGCAGCCAGAAGAACAGGAGCCCGCCCAGCAGCGTGGCGAACAGCGGGCCCGGCGCCACCGGGCCCTCGAAGGCCTCGGGCATCACATGCAGGAGCGCGGTGCCCAGCAGCACGCCGGCCGAGAGGCTGACCAGGCTCTTGACCACGCGCCCCAGCACCGCCAGCGTCAGCGACGCGGCCACGATGACCGACAGCACGCCGCCGGCCAGCGTGGCCAGCACGATGTACAGCAGCGTCATGCGACTCCGTTCGCCTTGAACCAGGCCAGCGCGCGGCGCCAGCCGTCCTCGGCGGCGTCCTTGCGGTAGCTCGGCCGGTAGTCGGCGTGGAAGGCGTGCGGCGCGTCGGGGTAGACGACGAACTCGCTCTTCTTCGCCGCCGCGCTGCCCGCGGCCAGCGCCTTCTTCATCTGCTCGACGGTGTCCAGCGGGATGCCCGGGTCCTGACCGCCGTACAGGCCCAGCACCGGGCCGGCCAGCTTGCCGGCCACGTCGACCGGGTTGGTCGGCGACATCGAGTTCGGCGCGCCCGCCAGCCGCCCGTACCAGGCCACGCCGGCCAACACCCGCGGGTTGTGCGCCGTGTACATCCACGTGATGCGCCCGCCCCAGCAGAAGCCGGTGACGCCGGTCTTGCCGGTGTCGGCGCCCTGCCCCTTGGCCCAGGCCACCGTCGCGTCGAGGTCGCCCATGACCTGCGCATCGGGCACCTTGGCGATGACCTCGGCGATGAGCTTGCCGATCTCGCCGTAGGAGCCGGCGTCGCCCTGGCGCACGAAGAGCTCGGGCGCGACGGCGAAGCAGCCGGCCTTGGCGAAGCGGCGCGCGACGTCGGCGATGTGCTCGTGCACGCCGAATATCTCGCTGACCACCAGCACCAGCGGCAGCCCGGTGCGGCCGGCCGGCGCGGCGCGGTAGGCCGGCATCTTGAAGTCGCCGACCGGAATGGTGACCTCGCCGGTGACGAGGCCGTCGCTCGGCGTCCTGATCGCCGTCTGCGCGCACACCGGCAGCACGGCGGCGGCGAAGCCGGTGCCGACGCCGCGGCGCACGAACTGGCGGCGGTCCATCGCGCCGATCGCCGGCTGCGCCGGCACGAGGGTGTCGAACTCTTCCTTCATCTGCATGCGCGGGTCTCCTGGAAGCTCCCTGTGGCCGGGAGGCGCGCGATTGTCCGTCACGGGCCGGCCCCTGGTCCCGCCGTTAGGATCGAGCCATGGATTCCAGCGTCAACCCGTCCGGCCCGCTGGCGGCCGTGGACATGGGCTCGAACAGCTTCCGCGTCGAGATCGGGCAGGTCGCGGGCGGCCGCTACCGGCGCATCGACTACCTGAAGGAGACCGTGCGACTGGGCGCGGGCCTGGACGCCAACGGCATGCTCACCGAGGAGGCCGCGCAGCGGGGCCTGGCCTGCCTGCGCCGCTTCTCGCAGCGGCTGGCCGGCTTCGAGCCCGGCCAGGTGCGCGCGGTGGCCACGCAGACGCTACGCGAGGCGCGCAACCGCAACGCCTTCCTGCTGCGCGGGCAGGAGGCGCTGGGCTTCCCGATCGAGGTGATCTCCGGCCGCGAGGAAGCGCGGCTGATCTACGCCGGCGTCGCGCACCTGCAGCCGGGCAGCGAGCCGCGGCTGGTGATCGACATCGGCGGCCGCAGCACCGAGCTGATCCTCGGCCAGGGCAACGTGCCTCAGACGGCCGAGTCCTTCCGCGTGGGCTGCGTCAGCCTTTCGATGCGCTTCTTCGACGGCGGCCGCATCACGGCCGCAGCGTTCCGAGACGCCCAGGTGGCCGCCGGCGCCGAGTTCGAGGAAGGCCTGCAGCCTTTCGCGCCGGGGCTGTGGCGCCAGGCACTGGGCTCGTCGGGCACGGCCGGCGCGGTCTCGCAGGTGCTGCAGGCCGCGGGCCTGAGCGACGGCACGATCACGCCGGCAGGCCTGCGCTGGTGCATCGAGCGCTGCATCGAGGCCGGGCACGTCGACCGCATCCAGTTGCCGGGGCTGAAGCCCGAGCGCCGGCCGGTGCTGGCCGGCGGGCTGGCGATCCTCTACACGCTGGCGGCGCATTTCCGCATCGATGCGCTCGCACCGGCCAAGGGCGCGCTGCGCCAGGGCGTGATCATCGACCAGCACGAGCGGCTGCGCGCACAGCGCGGCGGCAGCCGCGCGCACGACATGCGCGACGCCACCGTGGGCGAGCTGCAGCGCCGCTTCGGCGCCGACCCCGCGCAGGCTGCGCGCGTGTCGGCCGTGGCGCTGGCGCTGTTCGAGCAGGTGATGCCGGACGCCCTGGCCGATTCGCAGCGGGAGCTGGCCTGGGCCTGCGCGCTGCACGAGCTGGGCCTGATGGTCTCGCACCACGACCACCACCGCCACAGCGCCTACATCCTGGCCCATGTCGACGCGCCGGGCTTCTCGCAGAGCCAGCAGCGCCGCATCGGCGAGCTGGTGCTCGGGCAGCGCGGCGGCCTGCGCAAGATCGAGCCGCAGCTGGCCAGCGAGACCTTCGCCTGGCAGGTGCTGTGCCTGCGGCTGGCGGTGATCAAGTGCCACGCGCGCGCCGAGATCGACGCCGATGCGCTGGAGCTGCGCGCACGCGGCCGCGACGCGCAGCTCGCCTTCGGCCGCGGCTGGGCCGACCAGCACCCGCGCACGCTGTACCTGCTGCGCGAGGAGGCCGGCGCCTGGGCGCGCAGCGGGCCGCTGCGGCTGCTGATGCCGGCGGGCTGACCGACAGGCCCGGGCGCACACCGCGGCGCCCCCGTATCTGCACGGCTGTTCGGCCGCGGGCACGCGGCCTAGGATCGGCTCGACCGCTCGAGGGACGCGGTGGAGGGCTCGCTCACATGGAGACGAACCGGCGCAGCGCCTGCGCCCTGGTGGCCGCCAGCCTGGGTGCGCCTGCGCTGCTGCGCGCAGCCGAGAACGACATCCTGGTCGGCCAGGTCGGCCCGTTCACCGGCATCCCGGTGCCCGACGCGCCGCAGCTCAACGAAGGCATCAAGGCCGCGTTCGCGCAGATCAACGCGCGTGGCGGCATCAGCGGGCGCCAGCTGAGTCTCTTCGAGGTCGACGACACCTACACCGGCGAAGGCTTCCTCAAGGCCTTCGCCGACGCGATGAAGCGCCGGCCCGCGGCGCTGCTGAACCCGGTGGGGTCGGTGGCGATCAAGCGCATGCTCGACGACAAGCTGCTGGACCGCGCCGATGTCGTCGTCGTCAACGCCGTGCCGGGCGCCGAGGCGCTGCGCAACCCCGGCCATCCGCGCCTGTTCCACGTGCGCGCCGGCGACCGCCAGCAGATCGACACCATCGTCAACCACGCGCGAAGCCTGGGCGTGGCGCGGCTGGCGGTGCTGAACCAGAACATCCCGATCGGCACCTCGGGCCTGGCGATGGCGACCGAGGCCGCCAAGCGTCTCGGCGGGATCGAGATCCAGGCCGCCGAGGCCACGGTCGAGGTGCCCACCATCGGCGCCGCCGCGGCTCGGCTGGCACAGCTCAACCCGCATGCCGCGCTCGTGGTCGGCGCGCCGCGCTTCATGGCCGACGGCGTGGCCGAGCTGCGCAAGGCCGGGCTGCGGCAGTTCATCTTCATCCTCTCCTACGTGCCCACCGGCCTGCTCGTCAAGGTGGCCGGCGACGGCGCGCGCGGCGTGGCGCAGGCGCAGACCTTTCCCAACCCCATGGGCGCCGCGCTGCCGGTCCAGCGCGAGTTCCAGAACGCGATGAAGGCGGCGGCGCCGAAGGCGGCCACCTACACCTCGTTCCACTTCGAGGGCTACCTCAGCGCCCGCGTGCTCGCCGAAGGCCTGCGCCGCACTCGCGAGGCCGGCCCGGATGCGCTCGCGCGGGCACTGCGCGGCATGGGCGAGATCGACCTCGGCGGCTTCCGCGTCGACTTCAGCCGCGGCAATGCCGGCAGCCGCTACGTCGACATCGCCGTGGTCAACGGCGAGGGGCGGCTGGTCTACTGATCGCCGCGCCCCACCAGCTCCGGCGAGACCACCGCGTGCAGCACCACCTGCAGCGCACCCTCGCGTTCGCGCGCGCGCAGCCACCACAGCGCGCCTTTGCGCAGCGGCCAGGGCTGGGCCTGGCCTGACAGCAGATAGGCGGCCGCCAGGCCCAGCGTCGGCTGGTGGCCGACCAAGAGCACCGGCTCGCGCGCATCGGGCCAGCGCACCGCGTGCAGCAGGCCTTCGACCGTGCCGTCGGGCGCCAGCGCCGGGGCGGTCTTGAGCTTGCGGTCCAGCGCCGCGGCGGTCTGCCGGCAGCGCAGCGCAGGGCTGGCCAGCACGCGTGCGCCCGAAGGCAGGTAGCGGTTGATCCACGCGGCCATGCGCTGCGCCTGGCGCTCGCCCTTGGGCGTGAGGCCGCGTTCGAGATCGTCCTGCGCCGCCTCGGCTTCGTGCGCCTCGGCGTGGCGCCACAGCAGGAGGTCCATCAGGCCCCCGCGTAGCGCTGCATCAGCGCCTGCTGCGCGCTCACGCCGTCTTCCGCCACGCGGCGGTAGCGGCCTTCGGCGTCCAGCACCCAGGCATCGCGCTGGTCATGCAGATAGGGCACCAGGCCCTCGTCGATGACGCGCTGGCGCTGCGCCGGGTCCCGGATCGGCCAGGCGATCTCGATGCGGCGGAACATGTTGCGCCCCATCCAGTCGGCGCTGCTGAGGTACAGCGCCTCCTCGTCGTCGCTCTCGCCCCAGCGGAAGTAGCAGATGCGCGTGTGCTCGAGGAAGCGGCCGACGACGGAGCGCACGCGGACATGCTCGCTCAGCCCCGGCACGCCCGGCGGCAACATGCAGGCGCCGCGAACGATCAGGTCGATCGCGGCTCCGGCCCGTGATGCCTCCACCAGCGCCTGCACGAGCGCGGCGTCGGTCAGGCCGTTGATCTTCACGACGATGCGCGCCGGCCGCCCCGCGCGCGCGGCCTCGGCCACCTGCGCGATGTGGCGCAGCATGCGCCGGTGCAGCACGAAGGGCGCCGTCAGCAGATGCTGCGGCGGCTTCACGCGGGCCTGGCTCGTGAGCTGCAGGAACACGCCGTCGGCATCGGCCGTGAGGCCGGGGTCGGCGGTGAGCATGCCCATGTCGGTGTACAGGCGCGCCGTGCGCGGGTTGTAGTTGCCGGTGCTGAGGTGCGCGTAGCGGCGCAGCTTGGAGCCTTCCCGGCGCGTCACCAGCAGCAGCTTGGCGTGCGTCTTCAGGCCGACGATGCCGTACACCACCTGCGCGCCCACGGCCTCCAGCCGCTCGGCCCAGTTGATGTTGGCCTCCTCGTCGAAGCGCGCCTTCAGCTCCACCACCGCCAGCACTTCCTTGCCGCGGCGCGCCGCCTCGATCAGCAGGTCCATCAGCACGCTCTGCGTCCCGGTGCGGTAGATCGTCTGCTTGATCGCCAGCACCTCCGGGTCGTGCACGGCCTCGCGCAGGAACTGCACCACCGGCTCGAAGCTCTCGAAGGGGTGGTGCAGCAGCACGTCGGCCTCGCGCAGGCGCTCGAAGATCGGCGTCGCGCGCGGCAGCCGGCGCTCGGGCCAGGGCGGCTCGAAGCGCGGGAAGCGCAGGGCGTCGGCGTCGGCCTGGTCGATCAGCTGGTTCAGCCGCACCAGGTTCACCGGGCCGTTGACCTTGTACATCGCCGCCTCGGGCAGGCCGAACTGCTCCAGCAGGAAGTCGGCCAGCTCCTTCGGGCAGCTGGCCACCACCTCCAGGCGGATCGCCTGGCCGAAGTGGCGCGTCGACAGCCCCGTGCGCAGCGCCTGGCGCAGGTTGGTGACGTCGTCCTCGTCGACGTCGAGGTCCGAGTCGCGCGTAACGCGGAACTGCGAGAACGACTCCACCGTGCGCCCCGGGAACAGCTCGCCCAGGTGCGCGCGCATCACGCTCGTGAGCAGCACGAAGCCCTGCCGGCCCTCGCAGAGGTTCTCCGGCAGCGCGATCACGCGCGGCAGCACGCGCGGCACCTTGACGATGGCGATCTGGTTCTCGCGCCCGAAGGCGTCGCGGCCGCCCAGCCGGGCGATGAAGTTCAGCGACTTGTTGGCCACCATCGGGAAGGGATGGCTCGGGTCCAGGCTCACCGGCACCAGCAGCGGCCGCACCTGGCTCTCGAAAAAGCGCTGCACCCAGGCGCGCTGCGCGGCGTTGCGCTCGGCATGGTTCAGCACGACGATGCCCTCGCGCTGCAGCGCCGGGATCACGACGTCGTTGAGCGCCGCGTACTGCTCGTCGACCAGTTCGTGCGCGGCGGCGGCCACGGCGGCCAGGTCGTGGCGGCTGAAGCCGGAGCCGGGCTGGCGCGCGGCCTCGACGATGTCGGCCACCCGCACCTCGAAGAACTCGTCGAGGTTGGACGAGACGATCGTGATGTAGCGCAGCCGCTCCAGCAGCGGCACGTCGGCGCGCAGCGCCTGCGCCAGCACGCGGCGGTTGAACTGCAGGATCGCGCGCTCGCGGTTGAGCAGCTTCAGCGGCGGCGGCGCGCTCGCCGCCGGGGCCGCGGGCGCGACGGCGGCGGCACGGGAGTCGTCGGACATCAGCCGGAGTGTAGGCAGCCCGCGTGATGGCTTTGTGACAGCCGCGCAATCGGCGGGCACGGGGAAAGGTCAGGGGCCGAGCAGCTTGCCGGTGCGCACGAGCGTGGTGCCGGCGATCTTGGCCAGCCGCATGCCCGGCGTGGCCCAGCGCGTGGCGCTGCGGGCGTAGAGCACGCCGGCCGACCGTGCATGCAGCGGCCGCGGCGCGCCGCCGTCGACGTCGAAGACCTCGGCGACGAGCTGCCCCGCCTCGACGTGCCGGCCCACGTCGGCATGGAAGACCACCGCGCCGCAGCAGGGCGCGGTGACGGCCTCGCTGGCGGCCAGCGGCGTGGGCTCGCAGCGCGGCGCCGGCAGCGGCACAGGCTTGCCGGCCAGCACGCCGCGGCGGCGCAGGAAGGCCACCAGCGCCTCGGCATCGGCTTCGGCCAGCGCAGCAGAGGTGTCGGCCTGGCCGCGCAGCTCGATCGTGACGCTGAAGCAGCCCAGCGGCAGCGGGCGCGGCGCGTGGCGCTGCTGCAGCTCGAACCAGGGGCGGCTGCAGGCTTCGTCGAAGGGCGAATCGCCCGACTCGGTGGCCAGCAGGATGGCCTGCGCGCCCAGCAGCGCACCCAGCTCGGCGCACAGCCCGGCCTGCGGCGTGAGGCCGTAGACGTGCACGGCGGCCTCGGCATCGCAGTGCAGGTCGAGCATGAGGTGGGCGTCGCAGGCCAGCTGCACCAGGCGGCGCTTGAGGTCGTCGACCGGGTGCTCGGCGCTCAGCGCCGCGGCGGCGTCGCGCAGCGCCTGGCGCACCAGCGCCTCGTTGGCGGCGGCGTCGTCGCCGAGACGGCCTTCGACCGCCTGGGACGCGGCCTCGGTCAGCAGCGGCACCTGGCGGTTGAAGTTGACGCCGTCGCGCAGGTCGAAGCGGCCCAGGTGCTGGCCCAGCACCATCTGCGCCAGGCCCAGCGGATTCGCATAGGGCACGAGCACGACTTCGCCGAGCAGCTCGCCGGCGGCCTCCAGCCGCTGCAACTTCTCGCGCAGGGCACGGGCCACGAGCAGCGCCGGGATCTCGTCGGCATGCAGCGCGGCCTGGATGTAGGCCTTGGGCGCGGCGCCGGCGCGGCCGAAGCGCTGCACCTTCAGCACCGGCTGCAGCCCGGGCGAGGCGCCGGCCAGAGGCAGCAACTGCTCCTGCATCGCCGCCGGCGCCGGCTAGACCGCGAGGAAATGCTGCCGGTAGTGCAGCAGCTCGTCGATGGACTCGTGCACGTCGGCCAGCGCCGTGTGCGACTGGGCCTTCTTGAAGCTCTCCAGCACGCCCGGCTTCCAGCGCCGCGCCAGCTCCTTGAGCGTGCTCACGTCGAGGTTGCGGTAGTGGAAGAAGGCTTCGAGCACAGGCATCGTGCGGGCGAGGAAGCGCCGGTCCTGGCAGATCGTGTTGCCGCACATCGGGCTCTTGCCCTTGGGCACGTACTGCTGCAGGAAGGCGATGGTCTGCGCCTCGGCGGCGGCTTCGTCCACCGTGGAGGCGCGCACACGGTCGATCAGGCCGCTGCGGCCGTGCGTGCCCTTGTTCCAGGCGTCCATGCCGTCGAGTACGGCGTCGCTCTGGTGCACGGCGAAGACCGGGCCTTCGATGCGCACCGTGAGCTGCGGGTCCGTCACGACGACGGCAATCTCGATGATGCGGTCGGTGTCGGGAAAAAGGCCCGTCATCTCGAGGTCGATCCAGACCAGGTTCTGGTCACTGCTGGCCAGCACGGCGTCGGGCATGGTTCGAAGGCGGCTGTGGAGGAGACGGGGATTGTCGTGCAAGCCTACACTCGCGCCCCATGCAATCGTCCACCATCACGCTGGCTTTCGCGGCGGCGCTGCTGTTGTCGCTGGCGCTCAAGTTGTGGCTGTCGACGCGGCAGATGCGCCACGTGGCGCAGCACCGCGCCGCGGTGCCCGCGGCCTTCGCGGGCACCATCACGCTCGAGGCGCACCAGAAGGCCGCCGACTACACGCTGGCCAAGGGCCGGCTGGGGCTGGTCAGAACCGCCTTCGCCAGCGCCCTGCTGCTGGGCTGGACACTGCTGGGCGGCCTGGACGCGCTGAACGAGCTGCTGCGCGAGGCGCTGCTGCCGCGCTGGGGGGCGATGGCCTACCAGCTGGCGCTGCTGGGCGCCTTCACGGTGGTCGGCGCGCTGCTGGAGCTGCCGATCGAGTGGTACTCCACGTTCCGGCTGGAGCAGCGCTTCGGCTTCAACCGCATGACGCCGGGCCTGTGGATCGCCGACATGCTCAAGGACGTGCTCGTCGGCGCGCTGATCGGGCTGCCGATCGCGGCGCTGGTCCTGTGGATCATGGGCGCTTCCGGTGGCCTGTGGTGGCTGTGGGCCTGGTTCGCGTGGATAGTCGCCAGCCTGCTGCTGGCGGTGATCTACCCGACCGTCATCGCACCGATCTACAACAAGTTCCAGCCGCTGGCCGACGAGTCGCTAAAGGACCGCGTGCAGCAGCTGATGCAGCGCTGCGGCTTCGTGGCCAAGGGCCTGTTCGTGATGGACGGCAGCCGGCGCTCGGCGCATTCCAACGCCTACTTCACCGGCCTGGGCGCGGCCAAGCGCGTGGTGTTCTACGACACGCTGCTGGAGCGGCTGTCGACCGCCGAGATGGAGGCGGTGCTCGCGCACGAGTTGGGCCACTTCAAGTACCGGCACGTGCGCAAGCGCATGGTCGCGGTCTTCGGCATGAGCCTGGCCGGGCTGGCGCTGCTGGGCTGGCTCGCGGGCAGCCCGGCCTTCTACACCGGACTGGGCGTGGCGCCGAACATCGCCGCGCCGAACGATGCGCTGGCGCTGGTGCTGTTCATGCTGGCGCTGCCGCCCTTCGGCTTCTTCGTCGGCCCGCTGATGGCGCACTTCTCGCGCCGCAACGAGTTCGAGGCCGACGCCTACGCCTGCGCGCAGGCCGACGCCAAGGCGCTGGCCAGCGCGCTGGTCAAGCTCAACGTGGACAACGCGACCACGCTCACGCCCGACCCGCTGTACGTGCGCTTCTACTACTCGCACCCGCCGACGCCGGAGCGCCTGGCGGCGCTGCCGGCCGGCGCCTGAGCCGCATGCACCCGCTTGCGCTGCAGCACTGCCGGCCGCTCGAAGGCCATGCGCCGATGACGGCCGAGGAGATCGCGCGCCACCTGGCCGCCGCCCCGGGCTGGGCGCTGGTGGACGGCGCGATCCAGAAGCGCTTCGAGTTCGCCGACTTCCACCGCACGATGGGCTTCGCCAACGCGCTGGCCTGGATCGCCAACGCCGAGGACCACCACCCGGACCTGCAGCTCTCGTACGGCCACGCCACGGTGCGCTTCAACACCCACTCGGTGGGCGGCATCTCGCTCAACGACTTCATCTGCGCCGCCAAGGTGGACGCCCTCTTGCCTTGACGGCGAACGCCGCGCTGGACCTGGGCCTGGTGGTGGCCGCGCATGGCCGCCAGGTGCTGATCGAATCGCCCGAGGGGCGGCGCTTGATGTGCCACATCCGCGGCCGCAAGACGGAACTCGTCGTCGGCGACCGTGTGCGCTGGCTGGCCACCGGCGACGACGGTGGCGTGGTCGAGCACCTGGAGGAGCGGCGCAACCTGCTGTTCCGGCAGGACGAGTGGAAGACCAAGTCCTTCGCCGCCAACCTCGACCAGCTGCTGGTGCTGGTGGCGGTGGAGCCGGTGTTCAGCGAGTCGCAGCTGACGCGCGCGCTGATCGCCGCGGCCGACGCCGGCATCCCCGCGCTGCTGGGCCTGAACAAGACCGACCTGCCGGCTGCGGACGCCGCGCGCGAGCGCCTGGCGCCCTACCGCGCCATGGGCGTGCCAGTGCTGGAGATGGCGCTCAAGCGCGAGCCGGCGGCGGCGCGCGCGCTGCTCGGGCCGCTGCTGGCGGGCCGCACGACGCTGGTGCTGGGCGCCAGCGGGATGGGCAAGAGCACGCTGATCAACCTGCTCGTGCCGCAGGCCGAGGCGCAGGTGGGCGAGATCTCGCAGGCCCTGGCCACCGGCCGCCACACGACGACGCACACGCGCTGGTACTGGATGGACGAATCGCGCAGCGGCGCGCTGATCGATTCACCCGGCTTCCAGGAATTCGGCCTGCGCCAGGTGCAGCCGGAGCGGCTGGCGCAGCTGATGCCTGACTACGCGGCCGAACTCGGCCATTGCCGATTCCACAACTGCAGCCACCGCCACGAGCCGGGCTGCGGCGTGCGCGAGGCTGCGGCGGCCGGGCGCATCAGCCCATCGCGGCAGCGCATCTACGAGGAGCTGTTCGAGGAGCTGTCGCAGAAGCGCTGGTAGCGCTCGATATTCAGCCCAGGACGTTGGCCAGCGTCAGCAGCGCCACCAGCAGCATCCACAGCACCACCGAGCGCCAAACCAGGCCCACCACGCTGTGCAGGTGGCCGGGCTGCGGCGGAACGCCGGCGGTGGTGGAGCCCTGCGCCTCGGCCATGCCGGCCTCGCCGCCGGCGGTGAAGGTCTTGGAGCGATCGGGCGTGACGCCCGGCGCTGCCGCGCCGCCCAGCTGCATGCCCACGGCGCCGGCGGCGGCGGCGAGGATCACGCCTTCGTTCGGGTGCAGCCACAGCGCGGCATCGCGCCGCCACGCGGCCACGGCCTCCTCGAAGTTGCCGACGACCGCGAAGCCGGCGGCGGTGAGGCGCGCCGGCACATGGTCGATCCAGCCGAAGAGCCGCCGCGACAGCGCCATCAGCCCGTCATTGGCCGGCGCGTCCAGCGTGCGGTTGCGGTAGCCCCAGTAGCGCGCACTGAACTCGGCCATGCGGTACAGCACCGCGCCCATCGGCCCCAGGCCGACGGCCGAGAGCACGACGAACCAGAAGAACACGCCGAACACATGCCGGTGCGCCGCCAGCAGCGCATGCTCGATCACGTGGCGCAGCAGCTCGGTGCGCGGCAGCTCGCTCGCGTCGAGGTGGCGCCACTCGGCCAGCAGCCGGCGCGCCTCGACCTCGTCGCCGCGCTCCAGCGCGTCGCGGATGTCGGTGAAGTAGTGGCTGAACTGGCGGAAGCCCAGCGTGAGGTACAGCATCACGACGTCGAAGACCAGCGCCGCGATCGAGCTGTAGGCCGCGATCGCCACGTAGATCAGCCCCGCCGCCACCGCGGGCACGCCCACCGAGATGCCCCAGACCACCCAGGTGTGGTGCGGCTGCCCGGCGTCGAAGTTGCGGCCGGTCCAGCGCACCCAGCCCACGAGCGTCTCGTGGACCCAGTTGTCGCGCGGCAGCGGCTTGAGCTGTTCGATCAGCAGCGCGAACAGGACGGCGAAGAAACTCATCGCGGACGATGATAAGGAGTCAGGCCCGCAGGAAGCGGTAGAGGTTGCGGATCATCGCCGCCGTCGCGCCCCAGATGAAGAAGGGCTCGGCGCGGCCGGCCGGCGCCCAGGGCATCGACAGGAACTGGCGCTCGCCGCCCTCGTAGGCGAAGCGGTGGCGCTGGTGGTTCGCCGGGTCCATCAGGAAGGCCAGCGGCACCTCGAAGGCCTCGGCCACCTCGAAGGCATCGAGCGCGAGTTCGAAGGGCGGGTGCACCAGCGCGACGACGGGCGTGACGACGAAGCGCGTCACTGTCGTGTAGGTGGGCATGTGGCCGATGACCTCCACGCGATCCGGCGGCAGGCCTACTTCTTCCTCGGCCTCGCGCAGCGCGGTGGCGGCGGCGTCCTCGTCGTGCGCCTCGGCGCGGCCGCCGGGGAAGCTCACCTGGCCGGCGTGGTCGCGAAGATGGTCGGTGCGCTGCGTCAGCAGCAGCTGCAGGCCGCCGTCGCGCTGGACCAGCGGGACGAGGACCGAGGCGTGTGCCGGCTCGCGCTCGACGCCGGCCACGCGGCCGTCGCCCTCGAACTCCGGCTGCCAGGCGGGCGGCACGGCGAAGCGCTCGCGCAGGGCCTGCGGGCTCATCGCGCCGGCCGGTACCGGCGGCAGCGCGGCATCGGTGCCGATCACCGGCACCGCGCGCGGGTTCAGGATGCGGGGCCGCGTCACGATGACAAAGGCCGCCCGCAGGCGGCCTCTTTCCGTTGAGGCTGGGCCTGTTTCAGGCCAGCTTCTCCTTGATGCGCGCCGACTTGCCGCTGCGCTGGCGCAGGAAGTACAGCTTGGCGCGGCGCACGTCGCCGCGGCGCTTGACCTCGATCCCGGCGATCAGCGGGCTGTAGGTCTGGAAGGTGCGCTCCACGCCTTCGCCGCTGGAGATCTTGCGCACGATGAAGCTGCTGTTCAGGCCGCGGTTGCGCTTGGCGATCACGACGCCTTCGTAGGCCTGCACGCGCTTGCGGGTGCCTTCGACGACGTTGACGTTGACGATGACGGTGTCGCCGGGGGCGAACTCGGGGATCGTGCGGTTCAGGCGCGCGATCTCTTCCTTCTCGAGGGTGGCAATCAGGTCCACGGTTTCTCCGGATGCGATCGTGCCCGGGCGGGGTGGAGGAGTAAGGTGCCCGGCAGAGGATCGAAAAGCCTTTGATTATAGCCCGAGACGCGCCAGGCAGCGTTCGTCCTGGGCCGACAGCCGGCCGGCGGCACGCGCGGCGGCGATCAGCTCGGGCCGCCGCCGCGCCGTCAGCGCCAGCGACTGCTCGCGCCGCCAGCGGGCGATCTCGGCATGGTGGCCCGACAGCAGCACCGCCGGCACCGGCAGTTCCTCGCCGTCGAGCTGCAGCTTCTCGGGCCGGCTGTAGGCGGGGCCTTCGAGCAGGCCGTCGGAGAAGCTGTCCTGCTGGTGCGAGGGCTCGGTCAGCACGCCGGGCTGCAGCCGCGCGACGGCGTCCAGCAGCGCCAGAGCCGGCAGTTCGCCACCCGAGAGCACGAAGTCGCCCAGGCTCAGCTCCAGCGTCACGCGGCGGTCGAGCAGGCGCTGGTCGATGCCCTCGTAGCGCCCGCACAGCAGCACGGCGCCTGGTCCGGCGGCGAACTCGCGCACCAGCGCCTGGTCGATGCGCCGGCCGGTGGGCGTGAAATGGATCACGGCCGGCGCGGCCTCGCCGCGCTCGGCGGCCACAGCGTCCAGCGCGCGCAGCAGCGGCTCGGCCAGCATCACCATGCCGGGGCCGCCGCCGTAGGGGCGGTCGTCGACGCGGCGGTAGGCGTCGTCGGCGAAATCGCGCAGCGGCCAAAGCCGCACGTCGACCTGGCGCGACTCGTAGGCGCGGCGCGTGATGCCCTGCGTCAGGTGCGGCGCGAAGAGTTCGGGGAAGAGCGTGACGACGTCGAAGCGCACGGGGCCGGATCAGTAATCGGCTTCCCAGTCGACGTGCACGGTGCGCCCCGGCAGGTCGACGCGGTCGACATAGGCGTCGACGAAGGGAATCAGGATCTCCTCGGCCTTCGTGTCGCCGGGCTGCACGCGCAGAACGCAGTGCGGGCCGGTCTCGATGAGGCCGACGACGGTGCCCAGCACCGTTTCGGCGCGGTTGCGCACCGAAAGCCCGATCAGGTCGACCCAGTAGAACTCGCCCTCGTCGGGCGTCGGGAAACTGGCGCGGCTGACGAAGATCCGCGCGCCCTTGATCGCCTCGGCGGCGTTGCGGTCGGGCAGTTCCTGGGCGGTGGCGACGACGGCGTCGCCCTGCTCCTTGGCCGTAACCACGCGCAGCAGCTCGGGCCACTTCGCGGACTCGGCGGCCGGCTTGACGCCGGCGGGGCGCGGAGCGCCTTCAGGAGGCTGGAGGTACCAGCGCTTGGAGGAGAACAGCGCCTGGGGGTCGGCGGCAAAAGGCTTGACCTTGATGCCGCCCTTGATGCCCCAGGCACCGACGACGCGGCCCACTTCGACGGCATCCGCCGGCAATGCCGGCGACGGGGACGAAGCCGCCGCGTCCACGCGCGATGCGCGTCAGGCGGCCTTCTTGGCCTGGTCGACGAGGCGCGCCACGGTGGGCGACAGCTGGGCGCCGACGCCGGTCCAGTGCGTCACGCGGTCCATCGCCACGCGCAGGCCCTGCTCGTTGGCGGCGGCCATCGGGTTGTAATAGCCCACGCGCTCGATGAAGCGGCCGTCGCGGCGCTCGCGCGAGTCGGCGACGACGATGTTGTAGAACGGGCGCTTCTTGGCGCCACCACGGGCCAGTCGGATCACGACCATGTGTTGTATTCCTGGTTGACAGTGCTTTGGCCTGCGCACCACGGGAGACACACCGGGCTGCACGCCGATTGGCAGTCGACCGGGGTGTTCGTTGTGATTCGCCCCTGCCGCCTGCCGCGGCCGGCGCCGTAGATACGCCGGGTTGCCTGTCAGCCCCCGGCCAGCGCCGAAAACCCAGCATTATAGACTCGGCCAAGGGCCTGCGACGGCCCCATCCGCCACTTCCTGCCCAAGATGCCCGCCCTGCCCTGCCTGATCCGCCCCAGTTCCGAGGCCGACATTCCCGCGATGACCGCGATCTATGCCGAGGCCGTTGCCACCGGCACCGCGTCCTTCGAAACCGAAGCGCCGCAGGCCGCCGAGATCGCGCGCCGCCGCGCCGGCGTGCTCGAGCAGGGTCTGCCCTGGCTGGTGGCCGAGAGCGCCGGCGAGGTGCTGGGCTACGCCTACGCCGGCCCTTTCCGGCCGCGGCGCGCCTACCGCTTCAGCGTCGAGGACTCGATCTACCTGCACGCCGACGCCCGCGGCCGCGGCATCGGCCGGCTGCTGCTGGCCGAGCTGATGGCGCGCTGCGAAGCCTGGGGCGCGCGGCAGATGCTGGCGGTGATCGGCGACAGCGCCAACCGGCCTTCGATCGCGCTGCATGCGGCGATGGGCTTCGAGATGATCGGCACCTTCCACAACGTCGGCCGCAAGTTCGAGCGCTGGCTCGACGTGGTGATGATGCAGCGCGCGCTCGGCCCGGGCGCCGCGACCGCGCCGCGCGACTGAGGGCGCCGGCATGCGCTACCGATCGAAGGTCGCCGCGGCCTGGCTCGCGCTGCTGCTGGGCAGCCTCGGCGTGCACCGCATCTACCTGCGCGGCCCGCGCGACCGGCTCGCCTGGCTGTTCCCGCTGCCCACGTTGCTGGGCCTGGCCGGCGCACTGCGCATGCGCACGCTCGGCGTGGACGATCGCCTGGCCTGGCTGCTGGTGCCGCTGCTGGGCATCACGCTGTCGATCGGCATGCTGACGGCGATCGTCTACGCGCTCACGCCCGACGAGAAGTGGGATGGCCGCCACAACCCCGGCCATGCCGTGATGCCCACCGGCTGGGGCGCGGTGCTGGCGGCCATCGCCGGGCTGATGCTTGGCGGCGTGGTGCTGATGAGCACCATCGCCTTCAGCGTGCAGAAGCTCTTCGAGTGGTAGCCGGCGTCAGAAGATCAGCCGGCTGATGCCGTAGAAGATCGCCGCGATGATGGCCGTGGCCGGGATCGTGAAGATCCAGGCCATCACGATGTGGCCGGCCAGGCCCCAGCGCACCGCCGAGGGGTTGCGCACCGAGCCCACGCCGAAGATGGCGCCGGTGATCGTGTGCGTGGTCGACACCGGCACGCCGAGGGCGGAGGCGACGAACAGCGTCACCGCGCCGCCGGTCTCGGCGCAGAAGCCGCCCACGGGCTTGAGCTTGGTGATGCGCTGGCCCATGGTCTTCACGATGCGCCAGCCGCCGAACATCGTGCCCAGCCCGATGGCGACGTAGCAGCTCGTGATGACCCACATCGGCGGCGCCTTGTCGCCCGCCTGCGAGTAGCCGGCCGCGATCAGCAGCAGCCAGATGATGCCGATGGTCTTCTGCGCATCGTTGCCGCCGTGGCCCAGCGAATACAGGCCCGCGGACACCAGCTGCAGCCGGCGGAACACGTTGTCCACGCGCAGCGGCGACCATCGCAGGCAGATCCACGACACCGCCACCATCAGCAGGCTGCCGAGGATGAAGCCCATCAGCGGCGAGATGAAGATGAAGGCCACCGTCTTGCCCACGCCGGCCCACTGCAGCGGCCCCGTGCCGGCCTTGGCCAGCGCCGCGCCTACGATGCCGCCGATCAGCGCGTGCGAGCTGCTCGAAGGGATGCCGTACCACCAAGTGATGACGTTCCACGCGATGGCGCCCACCAGCGCGCCGAAGACCACGTACTGGTCGACGATGCCGGGCTCGACGATGCCCTTGCCCACCGTCGCGGCCACCTTGAGGTGGAAGACGAAGATCGCCACCACGTTGAAGAAGGCGGCGAAGGCCACAGCCTGCGTCGGCTTGAGCACGCCGGTGGAGACGACGGTGGCGATGGAGTTGGCCGCGTCATGGAAGCCGTTCATGAAGTCGAACAGCAGCGCCAGCACGACGAGCAGGACCACCACCCACAGGGCGATCGGCATGGATTGCATCGGGTGTGGTGCTCAGGAATTCTCGAGCACGATGCCCTCGACCAGGTTCGCGACGTCCTCGCAACGGTCGGAGATCGATTCGAGGTGCTCGTAGACGGCCTTGAGCTTGATCAGCTGGCGCGTGTCGGGCTCCTCGCGGAACAGGCGCGACATGGCCGAGCGCATCACGCGGTCGGCGTCGGACTCGAGCTGGTCGATCTCCTCGCAGGTCTTGAGCACCGACTCGGCGACCTCGGCGTCCTTCAGCCGCGGCAGCAGCGTCAGCACATGCTGCACGCGCTCGCAGCAGCGCACCGAGACCTCGGTCAGCCGCACCACGTCTTCGGAGAGGTGCTGCAGGTCGTACAGCGACATCACCTCGCTGCTGTCCTGCAGCAGGTCGAGCACGTCGTCCATCGCGTTGATCAGGCGGTGGATCTGGTCGCGGTCCAGCGGCGTGATGAAGGTGCGGTGCAGCAGGCGGTGCACCTCGGCGGTGATCTTGTCGGCAGCACGCTCGCTGGCACCCACCTCGGCGGCGTGGCGTTCGCGCGCGGCGTCGTCGCCATAGTGCTGCACCATCGCCAGGAAGGCGCGTGCGCCTTCGGCGATGTGCTTGCCGTGCTCGTTGAACAGCTCGAAGAAATTGCCGTCGCGCGGCAGCAGCTTGCCGAAAACCATGCTCACCCCGATCCTGTCACCGATGGGTCATCGGCGTGTCACGGGGCGCGATTCTAGGGGCCCGCCCGCGGCACCCGATTGAGATCGCGCAGGCTTTCAGGACCTGAAGATGAAGTAGACGGCGCCGACGAGGCAAAGCCCGGCCCAGAGGTAGTCCCACTTCAGCGGCTGCCCCATGAAGAAGACCGCGAAAGGCACGAAGACCGCCAGCGTGATGACCTCCTGCGCGATCTTCAGCTGCGCCAGCGTGTAGCCGCCGGCGTAGCCGATGCGGTTGGCCGGCACCTGCAGCAGGTACTCGAAGAGGGCGATGCCCCAGCTCACCAGCGCCGCGAACAGCCAGGTGCGCGAGCCCAGGGTCTTCAGGTGCCCGTACCAGGCGAAGGTCATGAAGAGGTTGGACAGCACGAGCAGCCCGAAGGTCTGCACCGGCAGCGGCAGCTGTGCGAGTGCGTTCATGCGGGCAGCCTTTCGATCGCCTGGCCATGCAGCGCCGCGGCCAGCGCCTCCACCGCGCCGCGGCCCGGCATCACGAGGCCGGGCGCGATCTCGGCCAGCGGCAGCAGCACGAATGCGCGCTCGTGTGCGCGCGGGTGCGGCAGCGTCAGCACGGGGTCGCCGGAGCGGGTGTCGCCATGGAGCAGCAGGTCCAGGTCCAGCGTGCGCGGCGCGTTGCGGTAGGGGCGCTCGCGGCCATGTGCCAGCTCGATGGCCTGCAGCGCGCGCAGCAGCGGCAGCGGTTCGAGCGCGGTGTCGAGCGCGGCCACGGCGTTGATGAATTCCGGGCCTTGGGCATCGACCGGCGCGCTGCGGTAGAGCGAGGAACTCGCCGCCAGGTGCGTCCGCGGCAGGGTGGCCAGCGCCGCCAGCGCCTGCACGATCGTCGCGCGCGCGTCGCCCAGGTTCGCGCCCAGGCCGACGTAGGCGCGCGCCATCAGGCCGCGGGCGCGGCGCCCTCTCCGCCGCCGCCGCCGCCGCCACCGCCGCCGCCGGAGGGGCGCCGCCGCCGGCGCCGGCGCTTGCGCGGCGCGCTGCCCTCGCCGGCCGGCTCGGCGCCTTCGTCCGCTGGCGCGCCGTCGGCGCTCTCGGCGTCCGCCGCGTTCGCCGCGGGTTCGGCTCCCGCGGCAGGCTTCGGCGCCGCCGGCACGCGCCGCACGCGCGAGCCGCCTTGCGGCTTCAGGTCGCGCAGCATCGCCTCGCGGTCCTCGTCGCTGCCGAGGTGGAAGTCCTCCCACCACTCGGCCAGCTCGCCCGGCAGTTCGCCGCAGTCGGCCCGCAGGCGCAGGAAGTCGTAGCCGGCGCGGAATCGCACCTGGTTCACGAGCGAGACCGCGGAGTTCGTCGTGCGGCGCTCGAAGCGCGGCTGCATCAGCCAGATCTCGCGCATGTCGGCGCCCAGCTTGCCGCGGCCGGAGATGTCGCCGATGCGCGCATCGAACACCGCATCCACCGCCTGCTGAAGCGCCGGGAAGGCACCCTCGCCGGCGTCGCGCAGCGTGGTCCAGCGTTCCTGCACGTCGTGCCACAGCATGCAGGCCAAGAGGAAGCTCGGCGCGACGGATCGGCCGTCGGCGACGCGCTTGTCGGTGTCCTGCAGCGCGGCGTTGACGAAGGCCTCGCGCTGCGGGCTGGCCCTGGCCGGCGCGAGCGCGGCGTCGAGCACCGGGAAGATGCCCGGGCTGCCGGCGCCGATGAGCCCGAAGCGGCGCAGCTGCTGCACGCTGGCGATGGCGTGGCCGGTCTGCAGCAGCTTGACCATCTCGTCGAACAGGCGCGAGATCGGCACGTTGGCCAGTAGCGGCGACATCTTCGCCACCGGCGCCAGCGTCGCCGGCTCGAGGTCGAAGCCGAGCTTGGCCGCGAAGCGCACGACGCGCAGGATGCGCACCGGGTCCTCGCGGTAGCGCACGGCCGCGTCGCCGATCATGCGCAGCCGCTTGGCACGCACGTCGGCCAGGCCCTCGTGGTAGTCGACCACCGTCTGCGACAGCGGCTCGTAGTACATCGCGTTGATCGTGAAGTCGCGCCGCGCGGCGTCCTCGACCTGCGGGCCCCAGACGTTGTCGCGCAGCACGCGCCCCTCGGCGTCGACCACGTGCTTCTTGTCGGCGATCTCGCCCTTGCTGGTCTTCTCGTTGCCGGCCACCTGCTCGGCCGCCGCGGCGTCCATGTAGGCGCGGAAGGTGCTCACCTCGATCGTCTCGTGCTCGCGCCCGCGGCCGAACACCACGTGCACGAGGCGGAAGCGGCGGCCGATGATGAAGGCACGGCGGAACAGCGCCTTGACCTGCTCGGGCGTGGCGTCGGTGGCGACGTCGAAGTCCTTGGGCCGCAGGCCCACCAGCAGGTCGCGCACTGCGCCGCCGACGATGTAGGCCTCGTGCCCCGCCTCCTTCAGCGTGCGCACCACGCGCACGGCGTTGGCGTCGAGCAGCGCCGGGTCGATGCGGTGCTGCTCGACGGCGATCTCGACGCGCTTGCCCAGCGGGATGACCGGCGCCGGCGGCGGCTCGGGTGCCTTGGGCGCGGCCTCGGCCTTGCCCAGCAGGCGGTTGATGAACTTCTTGATCATGGAAAGAGCTTCAGGACGGGCCAGCCGCGCTCGCGCGCGATGCGCTCCAGCGCCGGCCCCGGGTTGGTGGCCACCGGTGCGCTCACGGCTTCGAGCAGCGGCAGGTCGTTGGTGGAATCGCTGTAGAAGGTGCTGCGGCCGAAGTCCGCGAGCGACTGGCCGCGCCCGGCCAGCCACGCCGACACGCGCGCGACCTTGCCTTCGCGGAACGAGGGCGTGCCGGCGATGCGGCCGGTGACGCGGCCCTGGCCGTCACGCGCGAGATCGATGGCGATCAGCGTCTCGATGCCGAACAGCCGCGCGATCGGCCGCGTGACGAACTCGTTGGTCGCCGTCACCACCGCGAGCAGGTCGCCGGCCTCGCGGTGTTCCTGCACCAGCGCCAACGCCCGCGGATGCAGCATCGGCCGGACGACCTGGGCGAGGAAACGCTCGGTGGCCGCGGCCAGTTCCTGCTCGCTGCGGTGGCGCCACGACGAGGTGGCGAAGTCGACGTAGGCCTCGATGTCGAGCCGGCCCTGCAGGTAGTCCTGGTAGAAGCCGTCGTTGCGGCGCCTGAACTCGTCGCCATCGACCCAGCCGAGCTCGACGACGAACTCGCCGAAGGCGTGGTCGGAGTCCTTGGGAATCAGCGTGCCGTCGAGGTCGAAGAGGGCCAGGTTCATGGGGTCGTCGTGGGCGCGGCAACGTCGGCAGCTTCCTCGGCCAGCATCTGCTTGAGCAGCGGCACCGTCACGCGGCGGCCGCGCGACATCGAGTACTCGTCCAGGCGCTGCACCAGGCGCATCAGGTGCGCGAGGTCGCGCGGGAAGTGGGTCAGCAGGAAGTCGATCACCTCGTCGGGCAGCAGCACGCCGCGCGCGTCGCCCTCGCGGCGCAGCGCGGCGCGCGCAGCCTCGTCGGGCAGTGGCTGCAGCGCGAAGACATGGCCCCAGGCCAGGCGCGTGCGCAGGTCGTCGCGCAGCGGCAGGTCCACCGGCGGCACGCGGCCGGCGGCGGCCACCTGCACGCCATGCGTGGTGGCATCGACGAAGAGCGCGAAGGCGGCCTGCTGCGCCTCGGCGTCCAGCGCCTCGCAGCGGTCGATGACCACCATCGCCCAGCCCGGCTGCAGCACCCAGGGCTCGCGCTCGGCGGCGTCGAACCAGCCCACGCGCTGGCCGTGGCTCTCCCAGCTCGCGGCCAGCGCGCGCAGCAGGTGCGTCTTGCCGCTGCCGCCGCCGCCCCAGAGGTAGACCGGCGCGCCGGCCAGCGCCAGCGCGCGCAGGTGCTCCACCGCCGCCACGTTGGCGCCGGGCAGGAAGTTGTCGAAGGTGGGCTCCGGCGGCGTGAAGATCGGCAGCGGGATCTGCTTCATGCGATCAATGGGCACGCCGCCAGGACGCCAGCTCCAGGCGCAGCGCGTCGGCGTCGCGCGCGTCGGGGCAGTGCGCGAGGTAGGTCGAGAGTTCCTCGGCCGCCTGCCCGCGCCGACCCAGCTGCGCCAGCACCAGCGCATGGTCGCGGCGCTCCTCCCAGTCCTGCGGCAGCAGGATCACCAGCCGCGCCAGCACCGCGGCCAGACGCGGCAGGTCGCCGGCGCTGCGGTGGATCTCCTTCAGGTTGCGCAGCAGCCGGGCGACGATGTCGCGTGGCTGCGCCGGCACGAGGTACAGGCCCAGCGGCACCTCGTCGTCGGCGGTCTGGCCTTGGCGGCGGCGGAACGGCACGAGCCGCTCCTCGAGGTCCTCGCGCGAGAGCGATCGGCCGCTGAAGGGGTCGATCACGACCTCGCCGCGCGGCATGTGCAGCTTCACCAGGAAGTGGCCGGGGAAGGAGATGCCCACCGCCTGCAGCCCGAGCTGCGTGGCCAGCTCGATGTACAGCAGCGCCAGCGTGATGGGGATGCCGCGGCGCGTCTTCAGCACCTCGGGCAGCAGGCTGTTGCGGCGGTCGTAGTAGTCGTTGACGTTGCCGGCGAAGCCCAGCTCCTGGAAGAAGTACTGGTTCAGCAGGCGCAGCCGCTGCAGCGGCGCAGCGTCGGCGGGCAGGCGCTCGCGCACGCGGGCGGCGAGGCGGTCCACCTGCGCCAGCACGGACTGCACGTCCAGCGCCGGATCCTCGTCCTGCGCCACCGCCACCGCGGCTTCGAGCAGCGGCAGCGAGGCGTCCTCGGCCACCAGCGTGGCGAAGTACGCCAGCGCACCGGGCGCTTCGAAGGGCGGGAGCACGGACATCGGGCGAAGTTTAGGTCAGGCGCGACGCATGAACTGCCGAGGCCGCACCCCGCACGCGGCCAGCACGGCGAAGTACAGCAGCGCCACGCCGGAGAGCACGCCGGCCACCGCCGCGGCGCGCCGGCCCCAGTGCGGCTGCAGGCCGATCCAGTCGATGCCGGTGGCCGCCCAGGCCAGTGCGGCGCCCAGCGCCACGTTGGCCAGCAGCACGCGCCACGCGAAGCCGCCCCAGCCGGGCTGCGGCCGGTAGACGCCGCGACGCAGCAGCCCGGCCAGCAGGAAGCCGGCATTGACGAGCGCACCCAGCCCGATCGACAGCGCCAGCCCGGCGTGGCCCAGCCAGGGCACGAGCGCCAGGTTCATCAGCTGCGTGGCCACGAGCACGCCGATGGCGATCCTGACCGGCGTGCGGATGTCCTGGCGCGCGAAGAAGGCCGGCGCCAGCACCTTGATCGCCACCAGCCCGAGCAGCCCGGCGCCGTAGCCGCGCAGCGCCATCACCGTCATCGCCACGTCGTTCGCGCTGAACTGCCCGATGTGGAACAGCACCGTCACCAGGCCGACGGGGAAGATCAGCAGCGCCAGCGCGCAGGGCAGCGCCAGCAGCAGCACCAGGCGCAGGCCCCAGTCGAGCATCGCGGAGTAGGCGTCGCCGTCGTCGCGCGCCTTCGCCGCCGCCAGCTGCGGCAGCAGCACCACGCCCAGGGCGACGCCCAGCAGCGCGGTGGGGAACTCCATCAGCCGGTCGGCATAGGTCAGCCACGAGACCGCACCCACCGCCACGTGCGAGGCGATCTGCGTGTTGATCAGCAGCGACAGCTGCGCCACCGAGACGCCCAGCAGCGCCGGCGCCATCTGCTGCAGGATGCGGTGCACGCCCGGGTGGTGCCAGGCCCTGCGGATGGCCGCGGGCGACAGGCCGATGCGTGGCGCGCAGCCGATGGCCGCCAGCGCCGGCCACTGCAGCGCAGCCTGCAGCACGCCACCCAGCACCACCCCGGCGGCCAGCGCATAGACGGGCTCGATGCCGGCGGCCGTGAAGCGCGGCACGCCCCACCCCGCCGCGACGATCACCGACAGGTTCAGCAGCACCGGCGTCACCGCCGGCACGGCGAAGCGCTTCCAGGTGTTGAGCACGCCGGCGGCCAGCGCCACCATCGACATGAAGCCGATGTAGGGGAACATCCAGCGCGTCATCACCACCGCGGCGTCGAAGCGCTGCAGGCCCGAGCCCATCGCCCAGACCAGGATCGGCGCACCCGCCACGCCCAGCACGCAGGTGGCCAGCAGCACCCAGGCCAGCACGGTGCCGACGGCGTCGATCAGCGCGCGCGTCGCGTCGTCGCCCTCGCGTTCGCGCGTGGCCGCCAGCAGCGGCACGAAGGCCTGCGAGAACGCGCCCTCGGCGAACAGGCGCCGGAACAGGTTCGGGATGCGGAAGGCGACGTTGAAGGCGTCGGTCACGCCGCTGGCGCCGAAGGCGGCGGCGACGAGCTGTTCACGCACCAGGCCGGTGATGCGGGACAGCAGCGTGAGAAGCGAGACGGTGGAAGCGGCCTTCAGCAGGTTCACGGAACGGGAGCGCCTTCGGCCGGACGGATGACAGCCAAGGCCGGGATGCTATACTCGATGGTCTTTGCACCCAGCAACACCCGCCTTCTAAGCATCCATGGCCACTTCCTCCAAAGCCAAGAAGAAGACCGTCCGCCTCGCCTCCGGCCGCAAGCGCGCCCGCCAGGACGTCGAGCTGAACGCCCACAACACCTCGCTGCGCTCGCATTTCCGCACCGTGGTGAAGAACGTGCAGAAGGCGGTGGCCAGCGGCGACAAGGCCAAGGCGACCGACATCTTCAAGAGTGCCCAGAGCGTGATCGACTCGGTCGCCGACAAGGGCATCTTCCACAAGAACAAGGCCGCGCGCATCAAGAGCCGCCTCGCCGCCAAGGTGAAGGCGCTCGCGCTGGCGGCCTGACCGCCCAGACGCGAACCCGGGTGCCCCAAAGATCAAAGGCCCGCTTCGGCGGGCCTTTTGTCATTTCTGGCGCTGATCAGCCCGCCTCGGTGATCTCTTCCACCTTCAGGTGGTTGTCGCGGGCGAAGTTCATCACGAAGTCCCAGGCCATCGGCTCGATGCCGCGCACGGCCTCGCTGACGATCACGCACTTCACGCCGCCCAGGGCGGTGGGAAAGCAGTACGGCGAATAGCCGATGTGGGCGCCGATGCCGCCCGCGGCGCCGCCCGGGCGGAACGAGGACATCGCGCCGGCCAGGCGCTCGGCCCAGTCGCTGGGGCGGAAGGTGCGACCCTCGAGCGTGACGCCCAGGATGCGGAACTGGCGGGGTTTGGCGGGAGGATTGGCGGTCATCGGCGGCGGCAGGGCGACGGGCCCGGCCGGAGAGGGACGCTCCGGCCAGGGCCGAAGGCGTGCAGCACGCATTGTGCCTCTTGCCTGTCGTGGTTGCTGCAACGCAGCACGCATCATTGCCGCTCAATCTGGCCTGGACCTTTCACGCTTCGGCCGCGCCGGGCTGACCTTTAGAATTCGCCACGGCCGGTGCGTGACACAAACGTCGAGCACCGGCCGTTTTTCTTCTTCCTGGACATCCGAGGAACCGCCGAGATGAACGCTCCCGAGCCCGTCGCCGTCCCCGAAGCCGTGCGGCCCATGCCGCATGTGATGAACACCTACGGCCGCCTGCCCATCGCGCTGACGCATGGCCAGGGCTGCTGGGTCTGGGACACGAAGGGCCGACGTTATCTCGACGGCCTGGGCGGCATCGCCGTCAACACGCTGGGGCACAACCACCCCCGGCTGGTGCCGGCGCTGCACGATCAGGTCAGCAAGATGATCCACTGCAGCAATTACTACGAGGTACCGCTGCAGGAGCAGCTCGCCACCAAGCTGTGCGAGATCTCCGGCCTGTCGTCGGCCTTCTTCTGCAACTCCGGCCTGGAGGCCAACGAAGGCGCGCTCAAGATCGCGCGCAAGTACGGCCACGATCGCGGCGTCACGCGGCCGGAGATCATCGTCTACGAGAAGGCCTTCCACGGCCGCTCGATCGCCACGCTGTCGGCCACCGGCAATACCAAGGTGCAGAAGGGCTTCGAGCCGCTGGTCGAGGGCTTCGTTCGAGTGCCGCTGAACGACCTGGCCGCCGTGCAGGAAGTCGCGCGCACGAATCCCAACGTGGTGGCCGTGTTCCTGGAGGTGATCCAGGGCGAGGGCGGCATCAACGAGACGCGCGCCGAGTACCTGCGCGGCCTGCGCCAGGTCTGCGACGAGCGCGGCTGGCTGCTGATGCTCGACGAGGTGCAGTGCGGCCTGGGCCGCACCGGCAAGTGGTTCGCGCACCAGTGGGCCGGCATCAAGCCCGACGTGATGCCGCTGGCCAAGGGCCTGGGCTCGGGCGTGCCCATCGGCGCCATCGTCGTGGGCGAGCGCGCCAAGGACGTGCTGGGTCCCGGCAACCACGGCACCACCTTCGGCGGCAACCCGCTGGCGATGCGCGCCGGCGTCGAGACGCTGCGCATCGTCGAGGAAGACGGCCTGCTGGCCAACGCCGCGCGCGTGGGCCAGGTGCTGCGCAGCGCGCTGCAGGAGGGCCTGGCCGGCGAGAAGGGTGTCGTGGAATACCGCGGCGCCGGGCTGATGATTGGCATCGAGCTCGATCGCCCCTGCGGCGTGCTGCTGGGCCGCGCGGCCGAGGCCGGGCTGATGATCAGCGTCACCGCCGACCGCGTGATCCGCCTGCTGCCGGCGCTGATCCTCAGCGAAGACGAGGCACGCCAGATCGCGGCCATCCTGTGCCCGCTGGTCAAGCAGTTCCTGGCCGAAACACCGGCGCCATGAAGCCCGGCGACTCGCTGATGAAGCACTACCTGCAGTTCAAGGACTTCCGCACCGAGGAATACGCCTACCTGTTCGAGCGCGCCCGCATCATCAAGACGCGCTTCAAGAACTACGAGCGCTACACGCCGCTCACCGACCGCACGCTGGCGATGATCTTCGAGAAGGCCAGCACGCGCACGCGGGTGAGCTTCGAGGCCGGCATGTACCAGATGGGCGGCTCGGTGGTGCACCTCACCACGGGCGACAGCCAGCTCGGCCGCGCCGAGCCGGTGGAGGACAGCGCACGCGTCATCAGCCGCATGGTCGACCTGGTGATGATCCGCACCTACGAGCAAAGCAAGATCGAGGGCTTCGCGGCGCACTCGCGCGTGCCGGTGATCAACGGCCTCACCAACGAGTACCACCCCTGCCAGATCCTGGCCGACATCTTCACCTTCATCGAACACCGGGGGAGCATCCAGGGCAAGGTCGTGGCCTGGGTGGGCGATGGCAACAACATGGCCAACACATGGCTGCAGGCGGCCGAGATCCTCGGCTTCACGGTGCACGTGAGCACGCCCAGCGGCTATGAGGTGGACCCGGCGGTGGCCGGCCTGCGCGACACCAGCTGCTTCAAGGTCTTCGACCACCCGATGGATGCCTGCCACGGCGCGCACCTCGTCACCACCGACGTGTGGACCAGCATGGGCTACGAGGCCGAGAACGAGGAGCGCCGCAAGGCCTTCGTCGACTGGTGCGTCGACGAGGAGATGATGGCCGTGGCGCAGCCCGACGCGCTCTTCATGCACTGCCTGCCCGCCCACCGCGGCGAGGAGGTGACGGCCGAGGTCATCGATGGCCCGCAGAGCGTGGTCTGGGACGAGGCGGAGAACCGCATGCATGTGCAGAAGGCCCTCATGGAGTACCTGCTGCTGGGAAGGATCGGCTGAGGGCATGACGACCGAACTGCACGCACAGCTTCGGGCACTGGCCGACGACCGCTCGGCCGATCTGCTGGACGACGCGGCGCTGCGCCGTGCCTACGCCACCGGCCCGGGCGAGGCCTCGCTCGTGAAGGTGGCGGACCACGTTCATCCGCTGTACCGGCCCTACATCGAGGCCTCGCCCTTTGCGGTGCTGGCGACGATGGGCCCGGAGGGCCTGGACACCTCGCCGCGCGGCGACGGCCCCGGATTCGTGCACGTGCTGGACGAACACACGCTGCTGCTGCCCGACCGCCGCGGCAACCAGCGCATCGACAGCCTGCGCAACATCACGCGCAACCCGCAGATCGCGCTGCTGTTCCTCGTGCCCGGCGTGGGCGAGGCGCTGCGCGTCAACGGCACGGCGCGCATCAGCGCCCTGCCCGCGCTGTGCGAACGCTTCGCCGTCGATGGCCACGTGCCGGCCTCGGTGCTGGTGATCAGCGTGCGCAGCGTGTTCTTCCAGTGCGCACGGGCCATCAAGCGCTCAGGGCTGTGGGATCCGGCGAAGCACCTGGCGCGCGACGCCATGCCCTCGCCGGGCGCCATCCTGCAGGCGCTCAGCCGTACCGGCTTCGACGGCGTCGGCTACGACGCGGAGCTGCAGCAGCGGCAGGCCAGGACGCTGTACTGAGGCTTCAGTACGTCGAACGCCCGCCGGTGATGTCGAACACCGCGCCGGTGGAGAAGGAGCAGTCCTCGCTCGCCAGCCAGGCCGCCATCGCGGCGATCTCCTGCACTTCCAGCAACCGCCCCATCGGGATCTTGCCCAGCATGTAGGCGATGTGCTGCTCGGTCATCTGCTCGAACATCGCCGTCCTGGCCACCGCCGGCGCGATGGCGTTGACCAGCACCCCCTTGGTCGCCAGCTCCTTCGCGAGCGACTTGGTCAGCGCGATCAGCCCGGCCTTGCTGGCGCTGTAGTGGCTGGCGTTGGGGTTGCCTTCCTTGCCCGCGACCGAGGCGATGTTGACGATGCGGCCCCAGCCGGCCTTGGCCATCGCCGGCGCCACGTGGCGGCAGGTCAGGTAGGGCGCGATCAGGTTCACCTCGATCACGCGGCGCCAGACGGCCGGGTCCAGCTCCCAGGTCGTCGCGTTGCCACCGGTGATGCCGGCGTTGTTGACGAGGATGTCGATGCGCCCTTCGGCCGAAAGTGCCGAGGCGGTGGCCGCGCCCACGGCGCCGTCGTCGGTCAGCTCGACCACCTCGCCGCGCACCGGGCCCATCGCGCCAAGCGCGGCGCAGGCGGCGTCGAGCTTCGCAGCGTCGATGTCCCACAGCACCACTCGCGCCCCGCTGGCCAGGTAGCGCTCGGCGATCGCGAAGCCGATGCCCTGCGCGCCGCCGGTGATGACGGCGACGCGGCCCTTCAGGTCGATCTGGTTCATGCGGAGAGCCCTTTCAAGGCGGTCGGGTGGCCGGCGCTGTCGGCGATGTACTGGCGGATGATGTCCTCGAAGTCGCTCTCGGCGCGCAGCCCCAGCGCCTCGGCGCGCGGCGTGACGACACCGCGCGGCCAGTTGGCCACGATGCCGGCGATGCGCTCGTCGCGCTGCAGCTTCACGCGGGCGCGCACCGCGGGGCCGGCCACGCGCTCCAGCGCGTCGAGCATCTGCTGCACGCTGACGTTCAGGCCCGGCAGCGTGATCGCGCTGCGGCCGACGAAGGCCTCGCGTGTGGCCTCGAACACCGCGATCAGGCCCTCGACCATGCGCTGCGGCGAGGCCACCGGGTGCCGCACCTCGAGCGAGACCGGCAGCACCGCCTCCTCGCCCGCCAGCGGCTCACGGATGATGCCGCTGAAGAAGGAGCTGGCCGCGCCGTTGGGCCGCCCGGGCCGCACGGTGACGGTGACCAGCCGCGCCGCGCGGCCGTCGATGAAGCCCTTGCGCGTGTAGTCGGCGATCAGGTGCTCGCAGATGAGCTTCTGCGTGCCGTAGCTCGTCTGCGGCATCGGCAGCGTGTCGTCGCCCACGAGTTCGGGGAACGGGTAGGCCGGGTCCGGGCCGAAGACGGCAATCGAGCTGCTGAAGACGAAGCGCGTGGGCGCGGCGCCTTGCTGCTGCACGCGGTGGCGCAAGGCGTCGAGCAGCGCGCGCGTGCTGTCGATGTTCGAGCGCAGGCCGAGGTCGAAATCGGCTTCGCATTCGCCACTGACGGCCGAGGCGAGGTGGAACACGCCGTCGAAGGCCTCGTCGCGAAGGGCTGCGGCGTGGTCCAGCAAGGGGCCGACGCGGCCTTCGACGCGTGCCTCGGCCAGCAGCGCCGCCGGTGCCGGCGCCTGGTCGGCCAGCACGATGCGGGCGATGGGCCGGCCGGCCAGCGTGCCGCGCGCCAGCAGCGTGCGCGCCAGCCGCGCGCCGACGAAACCGGCGCCGCCGGTGATCAGGATCTTCATCACTTGCCTTCCTCTTTCATCACGCCCCCTCGCTCAGCGCCAGCGCCTCGGCGAAGAAGCCCGGGCCGCCGAAGTTGCCGGACTTCAGCGCCAGCCACAGCGGCCGGCCCTCGGCCATGGTCCATGGCACGCCGGGGCAGATGGCCGCGCCGATCTGCAACCGGCGCACGCCCAGCGCCTGCACCGCGGCGCCGGAGGTTTCGCCGCCAGCCACCACCAGCCGCTGCACGCCGGCCTCGACGAGGCCCGCAGCCAGCCGCGCCATCGCCTGCTCGACGCGTTCACCGGCCGCGAGCGCGCCACCGGCCTCGGCCTGCAGCGCCTGAAGCTCCGCGGCCGGCAGGCTCGAGTGGATCAGCACCGCGCCGCCGTTCAGCCGCTCGCGCGCCCAGGCCAGCGCGACTTCGACGACCGGCTCGCCGTGCAGCAGGCCGCGCACGTCCAGCGCCAGCGCCGGCCGGCCGGCCTCGCGCCAGGCCGCCACCTGCGCGAGCGTGGCCGTCGAGCAGGATCCCGCGAGCACCGCCGCCAGGCCGCCCACCTTCGGCAGGTTCGCCGCCTTCGTGTCGCGCCGCACCCAGCCGCGTTCGGCGAAAGCCAGCGGCAGGCCCTTGGCCAGGCCGCTGCCGGCCACCACCAGCGGCAGTGGCGCGGCCACCTCGGCCAGGTCGCGCAGGTCGTCGTCGTCGACCGCATCGGCCATCGCCATCGCCACGCCCTGCTGCTGAAGTGCCGCCGCGCGCTCGCGCAGCGCCGAGACGCCGCGCCGCGCGGGGTCGCGCGCCAGCAGGCCCACGCGGCGCGTGGTCTGCGCCTGCAGCACACGCACGAGGTTGGCGTCGGTCATCGGCGTGAGCGGGTGATGCCGCATGCCCGACTCCGACAGCAGCTGCTCGCCGACGAACAGATGCCCGCGGAACACCGTGCGGCCGTTCTCCGGGAAGGCCGGCGTGACGACGGTGAACGGCGCGTCGAGCGCGCGCATCAGCGCATCGGCCACAGGGCCGATGTTGCCGGCCGGCGTGGAGTCGAAGGTCGAGCAGACCTTGAAGTAGACCTGCCGCACGCCGGCGCGCTGCAGCCAGCGCAGCGCGGCGAGCGACATCGCCACCGCCTCGGCGGCGGGGATCGTGCGCGACTTCAGCGCCACCACCAAGGCCGCGGCGCCGGCCGGCACGGGCTCCTCGTCGCCCGGCACGCCGATCAGCTGCACCGTGCGCAGCCCCTCGCGCACCAGCATGCTGGCCACGTCGGTGGCGCCGGTGAAGTCGTCGGCTATCACGCCGAGCACAGCGCCGGGCGCGGGATGCGCGCTCACGGCGGTGGCCCCTGCGGCAGCTCGAGGCCGGCCAGATCGGCGTAGAACTTGATCACCGCACTGTCGTCCTCGCCGCCGCGGCCCGCGGCCGCGCTGGCGAGATAGAGCTGGTGGGCCGCCGAGGCCAGCGGCAGCGGGAAGCCCAATGCGCGTGCCGCATCGAGCACGATGCCCAGGTCCTTCACGAAGATATTCACCGCCGACAGCGGCCGGTAGTCGCCGGCCAGGATGTGCGGCACGCGGTTCGTGAACATCCAGCTCGCACCAGCGGAATTGGAGATCACGTCGTACAGCGCCTGCGGGTCCGCGCCGGCGCGCATGCCCAGCGCCATCGCCTCGCAGGCGGCGGCGATGTGCACGCCGGCCAGGTGCTGGTTGACCATCTTCACCGTCGAGCCGATGCCCGGGCGTTCGCCGAGCCGGTAGACCTTGCCGGCGATCGCGTCCAGCAGCCCGCCGGCGGCCGCGAAGGCCTCGGCGCGGCCCGAGGCCATCACCGTCATCTCGCCGGAAGCCGCCTTCTTCGGGCCGCCGGAAACGGGCGCGTCGATCAGCCACAGCCCCAGCGCCTCCAGCCGTTCGGCCCAGCGCGGCGGCAGTGCCGGATCGACCGTGGCCGAGGTGATCACCACCGAGCCGCGGCGCATCGTGGCGGCCAGGCCGTCTTCGCCGAACAGCACCTGCTCGGTCTGCGCGGCGTTCACCACCAGCACCACGGCGGCGTCGATGGCTGCGCCCGGTTCGGCCAGCGAGCCGGCCGCGTGGCCGCCTTCGGCCTGCAGCGCCGCCAGCGGCACGGCGCGCGGGTCGTAGCCCCAGGTGGGCACGCCCCGGCGCAGCGCCGACAGCGCCGCGCCCAGGCCCATCGAGCCCAGGCCCACGACTCCCAGGACCTTCGCCGCTTGGTTCATGCCGCTCTCCTCGGTGCCGACGCCTCGCGCGGCGACGCAAGCACCCCTCCCTGCTCCAGCCGGCGCCGGCTCTGCGCCATGTGCTTCATCGCCGCGCGCCGGGCGGCGATGGCGTCGCCGGCCGCGATGGCCTCGACGATCTGCCGGTGCTCGCGCCGCACGGCCTCCATGAAGTCGGCGCGCCGCGCCTCGTTGCCGCGCGTGATGCGCATGCCTTCACGCAGGTACTGTTCGAGGAAGCCCAGCAGCAGGCCGAACTGCGGGTTGCCGGTGCACTCGCCGATGGCGCGGTGGAAGGCCAGGTCTTCGGCGACCCCGTCGCCACCGGCGGCCACTGCCTCGTCCAGCGCCGCCAGCGCACGGCGAAGGCCGGCCACCTGCACCCGCGTGGCGCGCGCCGCGGCCAGCGCGGCGATCTCGCCTTCGAGCACGCGCCGCACCTCGACCACGTGCACCACCGAATCGACCGAGTCGAGCACGCGCGGGTCGAACTCCAGCGGCCGCCGCGTGCCGGCCGGCGCCACGTAGACGCCCGAGCCCTGGCGCGAGACGAGTTGCCCGCGCGACTTCAGCCGGTGCACCGCCTCGCGCACCACGCTGCGCGAGACGCCGTGCTCGGCGGCGAGCTGCGCCTCGGTGGGGATGCGGTCGCCGGGCGCGAGCCGGCCGCGCTCGATGCCGGCGGCCAGGCGCGCGGCCAGGCGGTCGGCGAGGGTTTCGCGCGCGAGAGGCGCGGGGGGCGCCAGAGAGGCCGACGAAGCCATGGCAGGCGCGGAGTGGGTGGCGCGTCGAAGGCCCGACATGTCCTCAGGTTATCAGACAACTTTTGGCGCCCGACAACGGGTTTGTCCGATGGCTGCCCGCGCGCGGCCGCCGCTATCGTCCCCGCCGAGCAAGGAGTCCGCCGCATGGCCCGCGTGTCCATCGCCCAGGTGAAGAAGCGCTTCGGCGCGGTGCAGGTGCTGCACGGCGTGGACATCGAGATCCCCGACGGCTCCTTCACCGTCCTCGTGGGCCCGAGCGGCTGCGGCAAGAGCACGCTGCTGCGCATGATCGCGGGGCTGGAGCACATCAGCGACGGCGAGGTGCGCATCGGCGAGCGCCGCGTCAACGAACTGCCGCCCAAGCAGCGCGACATCGCGATGGTCTTCCAGAACTACGCGCTGTACCCGCACATGACGGTGCGCCAGAACATGGCCTTCGCGCTGATGCTGGCCAAGCTCGACGCCGCCACGGTGGAGCAGAAGGTGGGCCGCGCGGCCGAGATCCTGGGCCTGCAGCAGTTGCTTGATCGTTTCCCGCGCCAGCTCTCCGGCGGCCAGCGCCAGCGCGTTGCGATGGGCCGCGCGATCGTGCGCGACCCGCAGGTCTTCCTCTTCGACGAGCCGCTGTCCAACCTCGACGCCAAGCTGCGTGTGGCGATGCGCACCGAGATCAAGGAACTGCACCAGCGGCTGAAGACCACGTCGATCTACGTCACGCACGACCAGATCGAAGCGATGACGATGGGCGACCAGATCGTCGTGATGAAGGACGGCCGCATCGAGCAGCAGGGCAGCCCGCTGGAGCTTTATGACCGGCCCGCGAACCTCTTCGTCGCCGGCTTCATCGGTTCGCCGGCAATGAACTTCCTGCCGGGCACACTGCGCGGCTCGGCGGTGGAACTGGCCGACGGCACGCGGCTGCCGGCACCCGCCGGCAGCAAGGGCAGCGACGGCCAGCCGGTGATCTACGGCACGCGCCCCGAGCACCTGGCGCTGGTGGACGAAGGCGGCATCCCCACGCAGGTGGCCGTGATCGAGCCCACCGGCGCCGACACCTTCGTCAGCTGCCGCCACGGCGGCCGCGAGCTGGCCGCCGTGTTCCGCGAGCGCCACGCCTTCGCACCCGGCAGCACGATCCGCCTGCAGCCCGACGTGGCGCGGGCCCACCTGTTCGATGCCGGCAGCGGCCGGCGCATGACCGAGAAGGAGACAGCAGCATGAGCCAGAAGATCCAGCGTCGCGACTTCATCCAGGCCACGGCAGCCACGGCACTCGGCGGCGCTGCCGCCGTCTGGGCCCCTGCCGTCTGGGCCCAGGCCGCGCCGTCCTACAAGCCCGAGAAGGGCGCCAAGCTGCGCGTGCTGCGCTGGAGCCGCTTCGTGCAGGGCGACATCGACGCCTACATGGCCAACGTCAAGAAGTTCACCGAGAAGACCGGCATCGAGGTGCGCGTCGACAACGAGGGCTGGGAAGACGTGCGCCCGAAGGCCGCGGTGGCCGCCAATACCGGCTCGGGGCCCGACATCATTCTCTCGACCAACGACGACGCGAACCTCTACCCCGAGAAGCTGCTCGACGTGACGGATCTTGCCGAGTACCTGGGCAAGAAGTACGGCGGCTGGTACCCGGCGGTGGAGGCTTATCTGAAGCCCGATGGCAAGAAGTGGCTGGGCCTGGGCCTGGGCGCCGCGGGCTCGTACATGGTCTACCGCCAGAGCATGCTCAAGGCTGCTGGCTTCGACGCCTTCCCGAAGGACACGGCCGGCTTCCTGGCCATGTACAAGGCACTGAAGGACAAGGGCACGCCCGGCGGCATGGCGCTGGGCAACGCCACCGGCGACGGCCTGTGGTGCAACTGGCTGATCTGGTCGCACGGCGGCATGCTGGTCGACAAGAGCAACAAGGTCGTCATCGACAGCGCCGAGACCGCCAAGGCGCTGGAGTACGGCAAGGAGCTCTACGCGAACTTCATCCCCGGCACGCTCTCCTGGCTGGACCCGAACAACAACAAGGCCTTCCTCGACGGGCAGGTCAGCGTCACCAACAACGGCATCTCGATCTACTACGCGGCGAAGAACTCGCAGGATGCGAAGGTCAAGGAGATGGCGGCCGACATCAACCACGCCTCGTTCCCGGTCGGCCCCGTGGGCGTGCCCACCGAAAGCCACCTGTTCTTCAACCAGATGATCATGAAGTACACGAAGTACCCGCAGGCGGCCAAGGAGTTCCTGCGCTTCATGATGGAGAAGGACCAGTTCGAGGCCTGGATCAACGGCGCCGGCGGCTACATCGCGCAACCTCTCAGAGCCTACGAGAGCGCGCCGATCTGGACCTCGGACCCGAAGAACACGCCCTACCGCGACGGCGTGAAGAACATGCGGCCCGCGGGCTACGCGGGCAAGCTGGGCTACGCCTCGGCCGGCGCGGGCGCGGACTTCATCGTCGTGAACATGGTGGCCGAGGCCGTGAGCGGATCGAAGACCGTCAAGGAAGCGATGGAGCGCGCGCAGAAGCGCGCCGAGCGCTACTACAAGGTCTGATCCCCTCCCCGCCGCATGCTCGAGAAACTGCAGGACAACCGCCAGCTGCTCGGGCTGGTGTTCATGCTGCCGGCGGCGGGCTTCCTGCTGCTGTTCCTCACCTACCCGCTCGGCCTGGGCACCTGGCTGGGCTTCACCGATGCGCGACTGGGGCGGCCCGGCGAGTGGGTGGGCTGGGAGAACTACGCCTTCCTCTGGGGCGACAGCGTCACGCGACTGGCCCTCTTCAACACGCTCTTCTACACGGCCGTGGCCAGCGTGCTGAAGTTCGGCCTCGGGCTGTGGCTGGCGATCCTGCTGAACCGCAACATCCGGATCAAGACCTTCTTCCGCGCGGTCATCCTGCTGCCCTACATCGTGCCGACGGCGCTGTCGGCCATCGCCTTCTGGTGGATCTTCGATGCGCAGTTCTCGATCGTCTCCTGGGGCCTGATGAAGCTGGGCCTCATCGACAAGTACATCGACTTCCTCGGCGACCCGTGGAACGCGCGCCTGTCGACGATCTTCGCCAACGTCTGGCGCGGCGTGCCCTTCGTCGCGATCACGCTGCTCGCCGGCCTGCAGACCATCTCGCCCTCGTTCTACGAGGCTTCCGCAATCGACGGCGCGACGCGCTGGCAGCAGTTCCGCCACGTCACGCTGCCGCTGCTGACGCCCATCATCGCGGTGGTGATGACCTTCTCGGTACTCTTCACCTTCACCGACTTCCAGCTCATCTACGTGCTCACGCGCGGCGGCCCGCTGAATGCGACGCACCTGATGGCGACGCTCAGCTTCCAGCGCGCGATCAACGGCGGCGCCCTGGGTGAAGGCGCGGCCATCGCGATCGCGATGGTGCCTTTCCTGCTCGCAGCCATCCTCTTCAGCTTCTTCGGGCTGCAACGCCGCGCCTGGCAGCAAGGCGGGAAGGACGAATGAGCGCCGCGGCCGCAGCCACTGCCACCACCGACGGCACCGACGCCATCGTCGGCATGGACTACCTCGACTCCCGCCGGCGCCGGCTGGTGACGATCTACCTGCCGCTGGCGATCTTCGTCTTCGTGCTGCTGTTTCCCTTCTACTGGATGGGCGTGACGGCCTTCAAGCCGAACGCCGAGCTGCTCTCGCGCGACGGCAACCCGTTCTGGGTGAACGCGCCAACGCTGGCGCATTTCCACCACCTGCTGTTCAAGACCTCCTACCCGGAGTGGCTGTGGAACACGGTACTGGTCTCGGTGGTGGCCACCTTCGCTTCGCTCGCGGCCTCGGTGCTGGCGGCCTACGCGATCGAGCGGCTGCGCTTCACCGGCGCCAAGCAGACGGGCCTCGCGATCTTCCTGGCCTACCTCGTGCCGCCCTCGATCCTCTTCATCCCGCTGGCGGCCATCGTCACGAACCTGGGCCTGGCGGACACGCGTTGGGCGCTGATCCTCACCTACCCCACCTTCCTGATCCCCTTCTGCACCTGGCTGCTGATGGGCTACTTCCGCTCGATCCCCTTCGAGCTGGAGGAATGCGCGCTGATCGACGGCGCCACCCGCTGGCAGATCCTCATCAAGATCATCCTGCCGCTGGCGGTGCCGGGGCTCATCAGCGCCGGCATCTTCGCCTTCACGCTGAGCTGGAACGAGTTCATCTATGCACTCACCTTCGTCTCCAGCTCGGAGAACAAGACGGTGCCGGTGGGCGTGGTGACCGAACTCGTGGAGGGCGATGTCTACCACTGGGGCCCGCTGATGGCCGGCGCGCTGCTGGGCTCGCTGCCGGTGGCCTTCGTCTACTCGTTCTTCGTCGAGTACTACGTCTCGGGGCTCACGGGCTCGGTCAAGGAGTAGCGCTGGCGCGCGGCTTCAGCCGCGTGGCCGGCAGAGCCACCGAGGGCAGCTTGCGGCGCGAGGCCAGCACGTCCTCGATGTCGGCGGCCGCGCCGTCGATCAGCACCAGCGCCGCACGCTCGGCGCGGCGCGGGTCGCGCGCGATCACGGCATCCAGCACCGCGCGGTGCAGCGGCAGGCTGCGCGCCGGGCCTTGCGGCTTGGTGGTGCTGATCTCGAAGCTCGTGCGCAGCAGCGCGCCGATGGCCTTGCTCATCTGCACCACCATGCGGTTGTGGCAGGCGCGCAGCAAGCCCTGGTGGAACGCGAGGTCGCTGCGCACGTAGTCGCCGCCGTTCTCGATGGCGTCCTTCATGCCGGCGTAGGCCTGCTCCAGATCGGCCAGGTCCTGGGCCGTGGCGCGCTGCGCCGCCATGCGAACGGCTGCCGGCTCCACCACGCGCCGCAGCTCCTGCAGGTCGCGCAGGAACTCGCGCGTGAGCCCCGCCTTGCCCTGCCAGGCCACGACGTCCGGGTCGAACCAGTTCCACTGCTCCGAGGCCAGCACGCGCGTGCCGACCTTCGGGCCGGTGCTGACAAGGCCCTTCGCGACCAGCGACTTGATCGCCTCGCGCACCACCGTACGGCTGACGCCGAACTCCTCGCACAGCGTGGGCTCGGGCGGCACCGCGCTGCCCGGCGGGTAGCGCCCGGAGACGATGGACTCGCCCAGCAGTTCGAGCGTTCGGCCGTGGACGTTCTTGATCGGGGTCATCCGCGGACAAATGCGGTCACGAGCGGCTCGTCGCCGACCTGGCGGCTGTTGTGGCCGTGCAGGGCCGGGTCGAAGGTGGCGCCGGCCGGCAGCGTGTCATTCGAGTAGAAGTGATCGCCCGGCCCGAAGCGCCGAGTGCTCCCGTCCTGCAGCCCGATCTCCATCACGCCGCGCAGCACGAACAGCCACTGCGGCGTGCCGGTGCAGTGGAAGGCACTGCGAAAGCCCACCGGGCTCATGCGCAGCTGCAGGCCGCCGCTGGGCATCAGCGCCGACAGGCGCGCCTCGGGCTTGCCCTCGGTCAGCGGGATCGCCTCTTCGCGGAAGCGCGCGCGGCCGTCTTCGGCGGTGTAGAGGATGACCTTGGTGAATTCCATCGCAGGAGTCCTCAGCCCAGGCGCCGGCCGGTGCCGGCGTCGAAGAGGTGGGCGCAGGCCGGGTCGACGGCCAGGTGCACGGTGTCGTCCGGCTGCGCGTCGGTGCGGCCGTGCATCACCAGCACCAGTTGCTGGCCGCCCACCTCGAGCAGCAGTTCGGTCTCGGCGCCGGTGGGCTCCACCACCACCACCTTGGCAGCAATGCCCTGCGGCGCCAGCACGAGGTCGGTCGGTCGGATGCCGTAGTGCACCGCCTGCCCTTCGGTGGCAACGCGCGAGGGCAGCGGCCACAGCGCGCCCAGCGCGTCCACCGCCGAGCCGCGCACCTGGCCCTTGAACACGTTCATCGCCGGCGAGCCGATGAACTGCGCGACGAAGAGGTTGCCCGGCCGGTCGAAGAGCTCCAGCGGCGTGCCGATCTGCTCGACGATGCCGTCGTGCATCACGACGATGCGGTCGGCCATCGTCATCGCCTCGATCTGGTCGTGCGTGACGTAGACGGTGGTCGTCTTCAGCCGCTGGTGCAGCGCCTTGATCTCGGCGCGCATCGCCACGCGCAGCTTGGCATCGAGGTTGGACAGCGGCTCGTCGAAGAGGAAGACCTTGGGGTCGCGCACGATCGCGCGGCCCATCGCCACGCGCTGGCGCTGGCCGCCGGAGAGCTCGCGCGGGTAGCGGTCGAGCAGCGCGTCGAGGTTCAGGATGCGCGCCGCGTCTTCCACGCGCTTGGCGGTGGAGGCCGCATCGGCCTTGCGCAGCCGCAGGCTGAAGCCCATGTTCTCGCGCACCGTCATGTGCGGATACAGCGCGTAGCTCTGGAACACCATCGCGATGTCGCGATCCTTGCTCTCCAGGTCGTTGACGACCTTGCCGTCGATCACGATCTCGCCGCCGGAGATCTCCTCCAGCCCGGCCAGCATGCGCAGCAGCGTGCTCTTGCCGCAACCGCTCGGGCCCACGAGCACGACGAACTCGCCGTCGTGGATATCAAACTGGATGCCGTGGATGACCTTGACCTTGCCGTAGGCCTTCTGGACGTTCTGGAAGCTGACTGCGGCCATGCTCTTGCCTTGTTATGACTTTACCGCGCCGGCAGTCAGGCCCGACACCATGTAGCGCTTGAACGCGTAGTAGATCGCTGCCGGCGGCAGCGCGTAGACGAGGCCGGTGGCCATCAGCAGCTCCCAGGGCGAGTCGTCGGCGGCGAGGAAGTTGCCCAGGGCCACGGCCAGCGTCACGTCGGTGTCCTTGCTCAGCAGCAGGAAGGCGTAGAGGTACTCGTTCCAGGCCAGCAGCAGCGCGTAGGTGCCCACGGCCACCAGCGAAGGCACCATCAGCGGCAGGTAGACCAGGCGGAACAGCTGCAGCGGGCCGGCGCCGTCGATGCGCGCGGCCTCGTCCAGCTCCCAGGGCAGCTTGTCGCTGGCCTGCTTGAGCACCCAGATGCAGTAGGGCGAGGCGATGGCCACCATCGCCAGGATCAGCGCCCACTGCGAGTTCAGCAGGCCGTAGACGCCCATGGTCTTGTACATCGGCACCGCGAGGAAGGCGGCGGGGATGAAGTAGGTGAAGAGGGCCAGGTTCATCACCGTGCGCCCGCCGCGCACCTTCAGCCGGCTGATCGCGAAGGCCGCCGCGGTGGCCACGAGCAGCGTGATGGCGCCCACCGCCACCGCGATGACCAGCGAGTTGCCGAGCTGGTGCCAGAAGTGGTTCAGGTAGAAGTGCTTCTGCTGGAAGACGATGTCGAAGTTCTGCAGCGTCGGGTTCTTCGGCCACAGGCGGCCCGAGGTGGCCGAGTCTCGTTCGCTGATGGCGAACAGGAACATGTGGTAGACCGGGATCACGGTCCACAGGAAGACCGGGATGCCCACCAGCAGCAGCTGGGCCTCGCGGCTGACCTTGCGCCAGGTGATCTTCACTTGCTGAGCCGCTTCATCATGAAGTAGACGAGGGGCAGCACGAGCGGCAGTGCGACCACGATCGAGGCCATGGCGAGATCCACCTGATCGAGGCGCAGGTAGCGGATGCCCAAGGTCGCCAGCACATGCGTCAGGTCGGCCGGGCCGCCGCCCGTCAGCAGGTAGACGCTGTTGAAGTCGCCCAGCGTCCAGATCATCGACAGGATCAGCGAGGTGACGTACAGCGAGCGCATCGCCGGCCAGGTGATGAAGCGGAACTTCTGCCAGCGCGAGGCACCGTCGACGCTCGCGGCCTCGTACTGCTCGGATGGAATGGCCAGGCGCCCGGCCACCAGGATCAGCGTCCAGAACGGCAGGCTCTTCCAGATGTGCATCAGCATGCTGAACGAAAGCGCCAGCGTCGGGTCGTTCAGCCAGTTCGGGCCGTCCAGGCCGGTGAGCTTGAAGATGGTGCTGTTGATCACGCCCCACTCGGGGTTGAGCATGAAGCGCACTGAGAGGATGGTGGGAATCGACGGCACCGCCCAGGGCAGGATGAACAGCACCGACAGTGCCTTGATCCACCAGCGCGCCTGCACGAAGAAGCCCGACAGGCCCAGCGCGATCAGCATCTTCAGGTTGATCGCCACCACCAGGAACACCAGCGTGTTGATCACCGACCGGAAGAAGATCGGATCCTCGATCAGGTGCTCGTAGCTGGACGGATGCCGCGCCAGCCACAGCCCGTAGCCCACCGGGTACAGCACCAGCACCAGGAACACCAGCAGGTAGGGCAGCACGAAGAGCCGGCCCCAGAACTGCCAGGGGCCGAGCGCCTTCTTGCGCGCCGGCGCCGTGGCGCCGGCTGGGCTGGTGATGACGGCGCTCATGCTGCGCTCGGCGCCTGCTTCAGTTGGCGGCGACCGTCTTGATGCGGGCGATCAGCTCGTCCACCGCCTTGTCCACCGGCACCTTCTCGTTGAGGATGCGGTTCATCGCCTTGGCCCAGACGTTCTCGTTGTTCAGCACCGTGAACTTGTAGTTCTTCGTGAACTCGAAAGGCGTCGTGCCGGACATGAACTGGTTGTAGACGGCCAGGCGGTGCGGGTCGCTCTTCCAGAACGGGCTCTGCTGCGCCTGCTTGGTGACCGGGAACCAGCGGCCCAGCGAACCTTCGACGTAGGGCGTGAGGTTGGCCTCTTCCAGCAGGAAGGCGACGAACTTCTTGGCCGCGGCCTTGTTCTTCGCATCCTTGAAGATCACGCCGGTCTTCACCGCCGCGCGGTAGGTCATCTTGCTGCCGTCGGGCTTGGCCGGGAAGCCGGCGGTGGCGATGTTCTCGGTGTAGTTCTTCTTCGCGGTGGCGCGCTGGGCTTCGGTCAGCGTCGTGTTGTTCATGTCGTCGAGCCACTTCGCGGCGATGGAGATCGTCGCGTTGTGCGTCATCACCGTCGTCTTGTTGTGGAAGGCGACGTTGTTGTCCGGGTCCTTCCAGCTGGTGGACGACGGCGGCGAGCAGCCCTTGCCGTAGACCGCCGTGTAGTCGGTCAGCGCGTTGATCAGCGCGGTGCGCACGGCCGGATCGTCGACCATCAGCTTGCCGGCGTCGTTCACCAGCTTGGCGTTGTAGGCGTCGAAGAAGGTCAGGAACGAGAAGAACGAGTCGCTGGAGTCGACGCCCATCGGCTGGCCGATGCCGAAGGCGCGGTTGCCGCTCTTCTGGCGGTACGCCGGCTGCACCTTGTCGCACCAGAAGTTCCAGTACTCCTTCCAGGTCTTGGGGATGTCGCTGTCCTTGAACCCGGCGTCAGACAGCATGTCCTTCCAGTACTGGATGTGCATGGTCTGCTGCTTGATCGGGTAGGCGTAGTACGCCCGCGACTGCGTGCTGTTGTTGTAGAGGAAGGTGGTCGACAGCGCCTGCGGCTCGAAGCGCGCGCGGATCGGGTCGATCAGGCTCGTGAGGTCCTCCAGCTTGCCGTCGTAGGCCCACTTGGCCGTCACCTGGAAGTCGTAGACGTCAGCATAGGCCACGTCGGGCGGACTGCCGGAATCCAGCGCGGAGACGGTCTTGGGGATCATGTCCTGCACCGGGTACTGGCTCAGGTCGATCTTGATGCCCTTGTTCTTCTCCTCGAACTTCTTGATCGCGGCGAACAGCGCGTCGTCCTCGGCCTTGTAGAAGCCCTTGACCCACCAGACGGTGAGCTTCTCCTGGGCCAGCGCGGGGCCGGCGGACAAGGCGGCCGCCGCGAACGCGCAGGCCATCCAGGTCTTCTTCATCAGCATCGGTGTGTCTCCTAGGTGAGCGGCGGGCTTCGGGGGTCTCGGCGCGCCTGTGGTGTTATGGTATGACGATTGAAGGCCCGCTGGCTGCGGGCTTTCCCGGGCTCAGCCGCGGCACTCGGGCACCGGCGTCGGCAAGGGCCGGCCGGCGAAGTGCTCGCGCAGGTTGGCGAAGGCGAGGTCGGCCATCGCCTGCCGCGTCTGCCCGGTGGCGCTGCCGATGTGCGGCGTGACGACGACCTGCGGCATCGCCAGCAGCCGGGCGGGCACGCGCGGCTCGTCCTCGAAGACATCGAGCCCTGCGCCGGCGATCACGCCCTGCTCCAGCGCATCGACCAGCGCCGCCTCGTCGACCACCGAGCCGCGCGCCACGTTGACGAGGATGCCCTCGCCGCGGCCCTTGCCCAGGGCCTGCAGCACCTCGGCGTTCACCAGCTTGCGCGTCGCGGCGCCGCCGGGCGTGATCAGCACGAGAAAGTCGACCACCGCCGCCAGCGCAGCGGCGCTCGGGTGATAGGCATAGGCCAGCGCCGGCCGCGGGTTGCGCGCCGTGTAGGCGATGGACATGCCGAAGGCTGCCGCCCGCGACGCGATCGCCTGGCCGATGCGGCCCATGCCGACGATGCCCAGCCGCGCACCACTCATCTTGCGCGCCAGCGGCATCGGGCCCTTCGCGACCCAGCTGCCGTCACGCACCCAGCGGTCGGCGGCCGGGAGCTGGCGTGCGGCGCTCAGCATCAGGCCGATCGCGAGGTCGGCCACGTCGTCGTTCAGCACGTCGGGCGTGTGCGTCACCACCACGCCGCGCGCCTTCGCCGCTGCCACGTCGACGCCGTCGTAGCCCACGCCCATCACCGAGATCAGCTCCAGTGCGGGCAGCCGGGCGATCAGCTCGGCATTCACCTTGGAGTCGCCGCTGGCCGCGACTGCGCGGATCTTCGGCGCCACGGCCTCGAAGGCCGCCGGGTCGGTGTCGTGCAGGCGGTCGTGCAGCGTGAAGGCGGCCTGCAGCTGCGGCACGAGCAGCGGCGAGAGCTTGGCCGCGGTGAGCACATGGATGTCGGACATGGTGGGCGCGGTTCCTGGCGGGCTTCCTAGTAGTTCCACGATGGGCGGGCCAATCGTCATACCATAATATGCGTGGTGATCCGGGCCCCGCCCCCGGGAAAGCCAGCACCCGATGACCCAGCCCCCGAAGAAGAAGCCCGGCGAACTGCGCAGCCAGCAGTGGTTCGGCCGCCAGGACCGCGACGGTTTCGCCTACCGCAGCTGGGTCAAGGGCAAGGGCGTGCCGCACGACCAGTTCGACGGCCGGCCCGTGATCGGCATCTGCAACACCTTCAGCGAACTCACGCCCTGCAACAGCCATTTCCGCACGCTGGCCGAGCAGGTGAAGATCGGCGTCTACGAGGCCGGCGGCTTCCCGCTGGAGTTCCCGGTGATGTCGCTCGGCGAGACGCTGCTGCGGCCCACCGCCATGCTCTACCGCAACCTCGCGAGCATGGACGTCGAGGAGAGCATCCGCGGCAACCCCATCGACGGCGTGGTGCTGCTGATGGGCTGCGACAAGACCACGCCCTCGCTGCTGATGGGGGCTTCCAGCGTCGACCTGCCCACGATCGGTGTCAGTGGTGGCCCGATGTTGAACGGCAAGTGGCGCGGGCAGGAACTGGGCTCGGGCACCGGCGTCTGGAGCATGAGCGAGCAGGTGCGCGCCGGCACGCTGAAGCTGGCGGACTTCTTCGAGGCCGAGAGTTGCATGCACCGCAGCCACGGCCACTGCATGACCATGGGCACGGCCAGCACGATGGCCTCGATGGTCGAGGCGCTGGGCATCGGCCTGCCGGGCAATGCGGCCTACCCCGCGGTGGACGGGCGGCGCAACGTGCTCGCGCGCCAGGCCGGCCGGCGCATCGTGGAGATGGTGCATGCCGACCAGAAGATCTCGCAGGTGCTCACGCGCGAGGCCTTCGAGAACGCGATCCGCACGCTGGCGGCCATCGGCGGCAGCACGAATGCGGTGATCCACCTCATCGCCATCGCCGGCCGGCTGGGCGTGCCGCTGTCCATCGACGACTTCGAGAAGCTCGGCAGCGAAATGCCCTGCCTCGTGAACCTGCAGCCCAGCGGCGAGCACCTGATGGAGGACTTCTGCTACGCCGGCGGCCTGCCCGCGGTGATGAAGGCCATCGAGGCGACGCTGCACCTGGACATCGTCACCAGCAGCGGCCGCAGCGTGCGCGAGAACATCGCCGATGCGCAGAACCACGACCCGCGCGTCATCAAGACCATGGCCGCGCCGTTCAAGGAGAAGGCGGGCATCGCCATCCTTCGCGGCAACCTCGCGCCGCGTGGCGCCGTCATCAAGCCCAGCGCGGCGACACCGGCGCTGATGCAGCACACCGGCCGCGCCGTGGTCTTCGAGGACAGCGACGACTTCCACAAGCGCATCGACGACGAGAGCCTGGACGTCGACGAGACCTGCATCCTCGTGCTGAAGAACTGCGGCCCCAAGGGCTACCCCGGCATGGCCGAGGTGGGCAACATGCCGCTGCCGCCCAAGGTGCTGAAGAAGGGCATCACCGACATGGTCCGCATCAGCGATGCGCGCATGAGCGGCACCGCCTACGGCACCGTGGTGCTGCACACCACGCCCGAGGCCGCGGCCGGCGGCACGCTGGCGCTGGTGAAGAACGGCGACCTGATCACGCTCGATGTGGCCGGCCGCCGCCTGCACCTGCACGTGGACGACGCCGAACTGGAGCGCCGCCGTGCCGCGTGGACGCCGCCGGCGCCGCCGCTGACCAGCGGCTATTGGAAGCTCTACATCGACCACGTGCTGCAGGCCGACGAGGGTGCCGATCTCGACTTCCTGCGCGGCAAGCGTGGCGCCTTTGTCCCCAAGGACAACCACTGACTCGTTCCGAAGGACAAGCACCGATGACGATGAAGACTGCGATCGTGACGGGCGCCGGCAGCGGCATCGGCCGGGCCTGCGCCCTGGGCCTGCTGGCCGAAGGCTGGCAGGTGGCGCTGGTCGGCCGGCGTGCCGATGCCCTGCAGGAGACCGCCCAGCTGGCGGGCCTCAACACCGGCCACGCGATGCCGCTGCCTTGCGACGTGGCCGATGCCGCGGCGGTGGCCGCGGCCTTCGACGCCGTGGCCGCGCGCTTCGGCCGCCTGGACCTGCTGTTCAACAACGCCGGCGGCGGCCTGGCCTCCAAGACGCCGGACCTCGTCACGCCCGAGGAGTGGCGGCGCATCGTCGACGTCAACCTCAACGGCGCCTTCTACTGCCTCAGCAATGCCTTCAGGCTGATGAAGGCGCAGTCGCCGCAGGGCGGGCGCATCGTCAACAACGGCTCGATCTCGGCCTACGCGCCGCGGCCGGGCTCGATCGCCTACACGGCCACCAAGCACGCGGTGAGCGGCCTGACGAAGACCGCCGCGCTCGACGGGCGGCCCTTCGACATCGCCGTGGGCCAGATCGACATCGGCAACGCCGCCAGCGAAATGACGGCGCGCATGGTCAACGGCGTGCCGCAGGCCGACGGCAGCGTCAGGCCCGAGCCGCGCATGGATCTTCAGGCGGTGGTCGACACCTTCCTGACGATGGCGCGCCTGCCGCCCAGCGCCAACATCCTCTTCACCACCGTGATGGCCACCAAGATGCCCTTCGTGGGCCGGGGCTGACGTTCGAAAGACACTGACATGAGCCAAAGACTCCAGGGCAAGACCGCCTTCGTCACCGCCGCCGGCCAGGGCATCGGCCGGGCCACGGCCATGGCCTTCGCCCGCGAGGGTGCGAAGGTGATCGCCACCGACATCAACGCCGAGGCGCTGAAGACACTCGCTGCCGAGACCGGCTGCACCGCGTTCGCGCTCGACGCGACGGACCCCGCCGCCATCATCGCCGCGGCTGCCGAGGCCACCGCACAGGGCGGCGTCAACGTGCTGATGAATGCGGCCGGCTACGTGCACGCCGGCACCGTGCTCGACTGCACCGAGGCCGACTGGGACTTCGCCTTCAACCTCAACGTGCGCTCGCAGTTCCGCCTGATCAAGGCCTTCCTGCCGGGCATGCTGGCAAAGGGAGGCGGCTCGATCATCAACGTGGCCAGCGTGGCCGGCAGCATCAAGGGCGCGCCGAACCGCTTCGTCTACGGCACCACGAAGGCCGCGATCATCGGCCTCACGAAGGCCGTGGCGGCAGACTTCATCACCAAGGGCATCCGCTGCAACGCCATCTGCCCCGGCACCGTAGAGTCGCCCTCGCTGCGCGACCGCATCGCCGCCCAGGCCAAGGCCAGCGGCCAGACGCCCGAGCAGGTCGAAGCGCTCTTCATCTCGCGCCAGCCGATGGGCCGCCTCGGCAAGGTCGACGAGATCGCCGCGCTCGCGGTCTACCTCGCCAGCGACGAATCCGCTTTCACCACAGGCACCGCCCAGGTCATCGACGGCGGCTGGAGCAACTGAACCCATGAAGCTTCTTCGACACGGCCCCAAGGGCCAGGAAAAGCCCGGCATCCTCGACGCGCAGGGCCGCGTGCGGGACCTCTCGGCGCTGATCGGCGACATCACGCCCGACACGCTCACACCCGCGGGCCTGGCGGCGCTGCGCGCGGTGAACATCGAGGCGCTGCCCGTCGTCGAGCAGGGCCGGCTCGCGGTGCCCTGGAGCGGCATGCGCAAGTTCATCGCCATCGGCCTGAACTACGCCGACCACGCGGCCGAGTCGAACATGCCGATTCCCAAGGAGCCCATCGTCTTCACGAAGGCGGTGGACTGCGCCGTGGGCTGCAACCACGCGGTGGTGCTGCCGCAGGGCAGCGTGAAGGCCGACTGGGAGGTGGAACTGGGCATCGTGATCGGCAGCACCGCGCGCTACGTCAGCGAGGCCGATGCGCCGAAGCACATCGCCGGGTACTGCTGCGTCAACGACGTGAGCGAGCGCGAGTTCCAGCTCGAGCGCGGCAGCCAGTGGGACAAGGGCAAGGGCTGCGACACCTTCGGCCCGGTGGGCCCCTGGATGGTCACGGCCGACGAGGTGGGCGACCCGCAGAACCTCTCGATGTTCCTCGAGGTCAACGGCCGCCGCTTCCAGAACGGCAGCACGAAGACGATGATCTTCGGCCCCGCGGTGCTGGTGAGCTACCTCAGCCGCTTCATGACGCTGCGGCCGGGCGACCTCATCACCACCGGCACGCCGCCCGGCGTGGGCATGGGCGTGAAGCCGAACCCGGTGTTCCTGAAGGCGGGCGACGTGATGCGCCTGGGCATCGAGAAACTCGGCGAGCAGCAGCAGACCGTGCACGCCTGGGACCCCGCCCTCATCGACGCCTGACGCTCGCGATGGGCAGCCCGGCGATACGCATCCATCCGGCCGACAACGTCGTCATCGCGCGCCGGCAACTCGTCGGCGGCACGCACATCGAGGGCGAAGGCGTCACCGTGGCGGGCCTCGTGCCACCAGGGCACAAGGTCGCCACGCGCTCGATCGGCGCCGGCGAGCCGGTCGTGCGCTACGGCCAGATCATCGGCCACGCGACGCAGCCCATCGCGCCCGGCCAGCATGTGCATGTGCACAACCTGGCCTTCAGCGACTTCGCGCGCCGCCACGAGCCCGGCGCCGGCGCATCGCCGACCGCCTACGCGGCCGAGCCGGCCACGTTCGACGGCATCCTGCGCGACGACGGCCGCGTGGCCACGCGCAACTACATCGGCGTGCTCACGAGCGTGAACTGCAGCGCCACGGCGGCGCGCGCGATTGCCGACCACTTCCGGCGCGACATCCGCCCCGAGGCCCTCGCCGCCTTCCCGAACGTCGACGGCGTGGTCGCGCTGACGCATGGCATGGGCTGCGCGACCGACAGCGAAGGCGAAGAACTGGCGGTGCTGCGACGCACGCTGGGCGGCTACGCACTGCACCCGAACTTCGCGGCGGTGCTGGTCGTGGGCCTGGGCTGCGAGACCAACCAGATCCAGGGCCTGGTGGCGCAGGAAGGGCTGCAGGAAGGCGCGACGCTGCGCACCTTCAGCATCCAGGACACCGGCGGCACGGCGCGCACGGTGGCGCATGGCATCGAGTTGGTGAAGCAGATGCTGCCGGAAGCGAATCGCGTGTCGCGCCGGCCGGTGCCGGCGAGCCATCTCGTCGTCGGGCTGCAGTGCGGCGGCAGCGACGGCTATTCCGGCATCAGTGCCAATCCCGCGTTAGGCGCCGCAGTCGATCGGCTCGTGCGCCACGGCGGCGCCGCGATCCTCAGCGAGACGCCCGAGATCTACGGCGGCGAACACCTGCTGACGCGCCGCGCCGCCAGCACCGCCGTGGCCGACAAGCTGCTCGCGCGCATCGCCTGGTGGGAGCAGTACACCGCCCGCAACGGCATGCAGATGGACAACAATCCCTCGGCCGGCAACAAGGCCGGCGGGCTGACGACCATCCTCGAAAAAAGCCTGGGCGCCATCGCCAAGAGCGGCAGCACGCGGCTGGAAGACGTCTATCTCTACGCCGAGCGCGTGACGGCGTGCGGCTTCGTCTACATGGACACGCCGGGCTACGACCCGGTCTCGGCCACCGGCCAGGTGGCCGGCGGCGCGAACCTCATCTGCTTCACCACCGGCCGCGGCTCGGCCTACGGCTGCGCGCCCTCGCCTTCGCTGAAGCTGTCGACCAACACCGCGCTGTGGCTGAAGCAGCAGGACGACATCGACATCGACTGCGGCGGCATCGTCGAAGGCCTGGAGACGGTGGACGAGGCCGGCGAGCGCATCTTCCGGCTCATGCTCGAGACGGCCTCGGGCCGGCGCACGAAGAGCGAAGGCCATGGCTACGGGCAGAACGAGTTCGTGCCCTGGCAACTGGGCGCGGTGATGTAGCTCAGCCGGCGGGCACGGCGGCGCCGAACCAGGCCGCGAAGTGCTCGACGCAGGCGCGCACCTTCGGCAGGCGCTGGCGGTCCGGCAGCATCACGGCGTGGATGGGCACCGGCCGCGCGGCCACATGATCCGGCAGCACCGGCACCAGCGCGCCGGCGCGTACGTGCGGTGCCGCCGCCGCGCGGTTCAGGCTCGCGATGCCCAGGCCCTGCAGCGCCATCGCCAATGCGACGGCGGTGTTGTCGGTGCGCAGTGCACCGTCCACGCGCAGCTCGCGTGCTTCGCCGTCGACGACGAAGTGCCAGCGGTTGAGCACCGGCGTGGCGCTGTTGGCAATGAGGCGGTGCCCGGCGAGCAACTCGTCCGGGTGGCGCGGCGTGCCGAACTCGGCCAGGTAGCCCGGTGACGCGTACGGCGCGCGGCCGTGGTCGCCGATGACGCGCGCCACAAGACCGTCGGCGGCCGGCGTGCCGGTGCGGATGGCGATGTCGATGCCCTCGCGGGCCAGGTCGACCAGGCGGTCCTCGGCCGCGATGTCCAGCTTCAGCCGCGGGTGGCGCGCCAGCAGCGGCGCAAGGCCGGCCACGAGGAACAGCGCCAGCACCGGGCTCGTGGCCACGCGCACGAGGCCGCTGGGTTCACCCTGGCGCTCGTCGAGCTCCGCGTCCAGCGCCTGCGCCTGCTCAAGCACGAGTGCGCCGCGCGCGGCCAGCGCACGGCCCTCGTCGGTGAGCGACAGCCCGTGCGTGCTGCGGTGGACCAGCCGCGCGCCGCAGGCCGCCTCGATGCGTGCCAGCGCGCGCGAGACCTGCGAGGGCGGCACGTCGCGCTCGCGCGCCACCGCCGAGAGGCTGCCGCGCTCGGCCACGCGGGCAAAGAGCGCGAAATCGTCGATCGACAGCGAGGCCGTGCGCAAGCTCATCGGCCGATGATGACACCGGCTTTGCAGCCGCTGCACGGCGCTTGTGCGCGCGGCGATGTTTCCGCCGGATGCGGCCCTGCCTACGCTGCGCGCACCGTCAACTCCGCTGCGCTGCCGCCATGCCCTTCGTCACCCTCACCGTCTCCGCCGCCACGCCGCCGGCCACGCGCCGGCTGCTGCTCGATGCCGTGCACGGCTCGCTGGTCTCGGTGGGCGTGCCGCCGGCCGACCGCTTCCAGCGCGTGATTGCGCTGCCCGAGGCCGACTTCGTCTTCGACCCGCACTACCCCGAGGAACCCGGCAGCCGGCCGCCGCGCGACGGCCGCTTCGCGATCGTCGAGGTGCTGTGGTCGGTGGGCCGCAGCGTGAAGGTCAAGAAGCAGATGCTGGAACAGCTGCGCCGCTCGCTGGTCGAGGGCGGCTTCGACCCCGAGCAGCTGATGCTCGTGTTCAAGGAGACGACCTGGGAGAACTGGTCTTTCGCGGGCACGCGAACGTTGCACGCCTGAAGAATCCGCCAGCACGAGCTGGGGATGGCAGCTTCAAGACGGCCGGCCGCACACTGCCACGCATCGCGGCCCCGTGCTGCCGCACGGAGGACCAGCCATGCGAGCGACCCGACGCCTGCCGCGCCCCTTCGTGCTGGACCCCGCGTGGATGCGCCTGGCGCTGATGACCACGCTGGCGGTGCTGATCCTGGCGGCCGCCACGGCCGCACGCGCGCAACTGCCGCCGCCGCAGGTGCTGGCCACCGTGCTGTTCAACCTCGGCGGGCGCATCGACAGCTCGGCCCTGGGCCCGAGCTCGCTCAGCGACCCGCGCTGGGGCGAGGTTGGAACCCACGCCGAAGGCGCGCCGAGCAGCTCCGTCAGCTCGTTCGCGTGCATGTCGAACTCGAACTTCTCGCCGCTGTACGGGCGCGGCGTCGGCCAGCTGAACTTCTTCTTCTCGGTCGCCGGGCCGACCCCCACCGTGCCGGTGATCATCGACGTGGCCGGCGCCGTGACGGCCAGCGCCTCGGCCGGCGCGAGCCTCGTCGTCACGGCGTCGTGGGAGCTGTGGTCCTCGCCGGCGCAGGTGCAGATGCTGGCGGGCGACACGATCGGCTCGCCGCAGGCCAGCGGCAGCTTCGCCGATTCCTTCAGCCACGCGGTGTCGCTGACGCTGGAGACGAACCAGGTCTTCTTCGTGCGCCTGCTGGCCAATGCCGAGGCGGCCGCCACGAACCCGGGCTCCTCGGCCGCCGCCGAGGCGCTGATCGACCCGGTGTTCCGCATCGGCCCGGGCATGGATCCGGCCCTGTACACGGTCGAGCTGAGCGCCGGCATCGGCAATGCGCCGGAGCCGCCGGCGCTGGCGCTTTGGGCGCTGGGCCTTGTTGCCCGATGCCGGCGTCAGCTCTCGCGCAGCGCGCGCCGCGCGTCGGCCATGGTCTCGTAGATGTGCGGCGCCACGCCGCGCGCCTGCAGCGCGGGGCCCAGCTTGGCGCGCAGGAAGGCGCTCGTGGTGTAGCGCGCCACCTCGAGGTAGAAGCGGTCGACCAGCTCGCGCACCATCGCCGCCCAGTCGTCCTGCACCTCGGGGGCGAGCGCGAAGTGGTCGTAGTTGATGACGCCGAAGACCTTGTGGCCCAGCGGCGCGAGGTGGCGCTCGACCTCGGCGCGCACGGCCTCCACGTCGTCGGCCGTGCGCACCGACAAACGCTCGAAGTTGATGAACATCGTGCGCGAAGCGGCGTCGTAGGTGAAGCGGCTTTCCAGCGGCAGCATCAGGAGCCGCGCGCGCAGCCCCAGTGGCGTCTCGCCGAAGAGCGCCGGCTCCATCACCGCCGGCTCGCGCGTCATCACCGGGCGGAAACCCATCTCGCCGACGATGTCGCGCTCGACATCCAGCCCCGGCGCCACCTCCAGCAGCTCCACGCCTTCGGCATGCAGCCCGAACACCGCCACGTCGGTGACGTACAGCACCTGCTGGCCGCGCCGCAACGCCTCGCGGCCGGAGAAGGTGCGCTGCTCCACCTCGCGCACGAACTTGTGCTCGCGGCCGTTCTTGTGCTCGGCCGTGAAGCTGCCGACGAAGACCACCTTGCGCGCGTTCTGGCTGATGTTGATGAAGCCGCCGGCACCGGCCAGCCGCGGGCCGAACTTGCTGACGTTGACGTTGCCTTCGGCATCGGCCTGCGCGAGGCCGAGGAAGGCGATGTCCAGCCCGCCGCCGTCGTAGAAGTCGAACTGGTAGGGCTGGTCGATCACCGCCTGCGTGTTGACCGCGGCGCCGAAGTTCAGCCCGCCGGCGGGAATGCCCCCGATCACGCCCGGCTCGGCGGTGAGCGTGATGAGGTCGATCACGTGCTCCTCGGCCGCCACCGCCGCCACGCCCTCGGGCATGCCGATGCCCAGGTTCACCACGGCGTTGGGCCGCAGCTCCAGCGCCGCGCGGCGCGCGATCACCTTGCGCTTGCCGGCATGCATGGGCTCGACGCTGGCCACCGGCACGCGCAGCTCGCCGGCGAAGGCGGCGCTGTAGGGCTCGGCGAAGGTCTGCTGGTGGTACTCGGGCTTCTCGGCCAGCACCACGCAGTCCACCAGCACGCCGGGCACCTTCACCTGGCGCGGGTTCAGCGTGTGGAAGTCGGCCAGGCGCTCGACCTGCGCGATCACCACGCCGCCGCTGTTGCGTACCGCCATCGCCACCGCCAGCGACTCCAGCGTCAGCGCCTCGCGCTCCATCGTGAGGTTGCCGTCGGGGTCGGCGGTGGTGGCGCGGATCAGCGCCACGTCGAGCGGAAAGGCCTTGTAGAACAGGTACTCCTGGCCGTCGATGGGCATCAGCCGCACCAGCTCTTCGGTGCTGCGCTCGTTGATGCGGCCGCCGCCGTGGCGCGGGTCGACGAAGGTGCCCAGGCCCACGCGCGACAAATGCCCCGGCTTGCCGGCGGCGATGTCGCGGAAAAGGTGCGTGATCACGCCCTGCGGCAGGTTCCAGGCCTCGATCTTGTTCTCGACCGCCAGCTTCTGCAGAGCCGGCACGAGGCCCCAGTGGCCGCCGATGACGCGCTTCACCAGCCCCTCGTGGCCCAGGTGGTTGAGGCCGCGGCCGTGCCCGTCGCCCTGCCCCGCCGCGTAGACCAGCGAGAGCCCGCGTGGCGTGCCGGTGGCCAGGAAGCGCCGCTCCAGCGCCACCGCCAGGTTCTCGGCGAAGCCGATGCCGACGAAGCCGCTGGTGGCCACCGTGTCGCCGTCGCGCACGAGGGCCAGCGCCTCGTCGGCCGTCACCACCTTGCCCTTGCCGCCGGCGCGCAGGCCGGCCAGGCGTTCGATGCGCTTCATCGCCGCGAGCTCCTCCACAGACGTCGCCCCATTGTCGCTGCGCATCGAGAGCCCCGGCCGTTCGCGCCAACACCAGGAGCCGTCCCCTCTTCGAGGGGTGCCGCGACCTCGGACTGAGTCTGCTCAATCGGGAATGCGTTGCGCGACCTAGCCTGATGCACGCCCAGCCCGGGCGCTACTGAGGATGGAGCGCAGCCATGGAACGATCTCTTCAAAGTTCAGTGCCGACCCCGTTGGCCCGAGGCATCGGCACCCACCGGCCGAGGCGGGCGCGAGCTTGCGCCCTGAGCCTGCTGTTCGCCGCGGCCCTTGCCACGGGCCTGGACGCCGGCGCCACCGGCGTGAGCTTCGACGGCTTCGGCAACGTGGTCGACCAGAGCCTGTTGCAGCTCAATGGCAGCGCCGGGTTCGTCGGCAATGCCCTGCGCTTGACGCCCGATCTGCAGGGCCAGGCGGGCAGCGCCTTCTTCGCGCCGCCGTTGTTTGTCAACGCCTCCTCGGACTTCACGACGACGTTCCGCTTCCGCATCTCGTCGGGCCAGGGCGCCGGCGGTCCTGGCCTCTCCGACGGATTCGCCTTCGTGATGCAAGGCGACGGTCCCACGATGCTGGGCGGCGGAGGCGGTGGACTCGGGTACATGCATGGCAGCAACCCGTCGACGTACTTCTACGCCATCGAGTTCGACACCCACCAGAACGTCGGTGACCTGTCCGACAACGAGGTGGCCGTCACGCGCACGCACGCCGCCGTCGGCGGCCCGGTGACGGAAGTGGTCAAGGCCGAGAACCTGGACACCAAGCTCAGCGGCCACAAGCTCGACAACGGACACGAATGGACGGCCCGGATCGAGTACGGCTTCCATGGCGTCGATCGGCAGCTGAGGGTGTTCCTCGGCGAGGACAACGACGTCATGCAGCTCGTTCTATCGCAGAGGCTGGACGACGACCTGCTCCACTTCGGCGGGACCAGCACCAGCCTTGGATTCACCTCGGCGACCGGCCTGGGCTACGCCAACCACGACATTCTTGCGTGGTCGTTCCAGGTCCCCGAGGCGGGGTCGTTGTCGCTCGTCGCGGCGGCTGGGCTGGGAATCCTGGTCTCGCGGCGACGCCGGCCGACAAGCGCCTAGCTTGGGGCTTCAGGGCTTGGCGTCGAAGGTGTTGCACTGGTTCACCGCGCCGCTGTCGAAGCCGCGCTTGAACCAGCTGACGCGCTGCGCGCTCGAGCCATGCGTGAAGCTCTCGGGCACCACGCGGCCCTGGGCGGCGCGCTGCAGCGCGTCGTCGCCGATCTTGCTGGCCGCGTTCAGCGCCTCTTCCAGGTCGCCCTGCTCCAGCCAGCCCTTGCCCTGCTGCGAATGGTGCGCCCAGACGCCGGCCAGGCAGTCGGCCTGCAGCTCCACGCGCACGCTCACGGCGTTGGCCTGCGTCTCCGACATGCGCCCGCGCGCCGCGTCGACCTTGCCCGTCACGCCCATCAGGTTCTGCACGTGGTGGCCCACCTCGTGCGCGATGACGTAGGCCTGCGCGAAGTCGCCCGGCGCGCCCAGGCGGCGGCTCAAGGTGTCGAAGAAGTCCAGGTCGATGTAGACCTTGGCGTCGCCGGGGCAGTAGAACGGGCCCATCGCGCTCTGGCCGGTGCCGCAGGCGGTGGGCGTGGCGCCGCGGAACAGCACCAGGCGCGGGTCGCGGTACTGCGAGCCGCTGGCCTGGAAGACCTGGCCCCAGACCTTCTCGGTGTCGCGCAGCACCACCGAGACGAAGGTGGCCGCGCGGTCGTCGCCGGGCGGGCGCTGGGCCGGCGCCGCGGGCGCCTGCTGCTGTGCCACGGGGCCACCGCCTCCGCCGCCGCTGAGCAGGCTCAGCACCGTCAGCGGGTTGATGCCGAAGATCCAACCGGCCACCAGCGCGATGGCGATGGTGCCGATGCCGATGCCGCGGCCGCCGATGAAGGGCATGCCGCCGCCTCCGCCACCGCCGCCGCCCTGGCTGCGCCGGTCCTCGACGTTGTCGCTCTGCTCCTGGCCTTCCCACTTCATGCGCTGGTCTCCGCTCTCGGCCCGGCGGCCGGCAGCGGATTCTGCGCCCGAGCGGGGCGGCGTCTGCCGTGCTAGTGGATGGCCGCGGCGGTGTTGCGCCCGTAGGCCTCGAACAGGTCCAGCGCGGCGCGGCGCAACCGCTCGTCGGCACTGGCGTGCGCGGTGGCCAGGCAGGCGTGCGCGTAGGCGCTGTCCAGGCACATGCGGGCGGTGTCGACGTCCCAGCCGTCGTAGTTCATCAGGCGGCGGAAGCGCGCCAGCGCGCCCACGGGCAGCGGCAGCACGGTGGCGGCGGTGATGGCGGCAGTGGCCGCGGCGGCATGCATCATGGCGGGCTCCCCTTCGGAAGCCCGCATCTTCCGGCCGCGCGCCGGCCCGGAATGGGCCGAAAAACGGCGATAAAGCCCCGTAAGAGGGCCGCTCAGGTCTTGGGCAGCGTCACGCCGCGCTGGCCCTGGTACTTGCCGCCGCGGTCCTTGTAGCTGGTCTCGCAGACCTCGTCGCTCTCGAAGAACAGCACCTGCGCGCAGCCCTCGCCGGCGTAGATCTTCGCCGGCAGCGGCGTCGTGTTGCTGAACTCCAGCGTCACGTAGCCCTCCCATTCGGGCTCGAAGGGCGTGACGTTGACGATGATTCCGCAGCGCGCGTAAGTGCTCTTGCCCAGGCAGATCGTCAGCACGTTGCGCGGGATGCGGAAGTACTCCACCGTGCGCGCCAGTGCGAAGCTGTTGGGCGGGATGATGCAGACGTCGGCCTCGATGTCGACGAAACTCTTCTCGTCGAAGGCCTTCGGGTCCACCACCGTGCTGTAGATGTTGGTGAAGACCTTGAATTCCGGCGCGCAGCGGATGTCGTAGCCGTAGCTGCTGGTGCCGTAGCTGACGATGCGGTGGCCGTCGGGCGCCTGCCGCACCTGGCCGGGCTCGAAGGGATCGATCATCCCGTGCTGCTCGGCCATGCGGCGGATCCAGCGGTCGCTCTTGATCGTCATGCGGGGGCCTGTGTGGTTCTTGGCTCGCCCGATTCTAGGAGCCGCGCTACGATGTACTCGGAAGGAGACTTGCCATGGCCACGCCGTTCCGCCCTGCCGTCGAGCTGCTGAAGCAGTACGCCGAGTACCACCGCGACCGGCGCAACATCCTGACGCACTTCGTCGGCGTGCCGATGATCGTCTTCGCCGTCGGCGTGCTGCTGGCCGGCGTGCACTTCGTCGCCGCGGGCACCGATCTCACGCTGGCCTGGATCGTCTACCTGCTGGCCGGCGCCTGGTACCTGACACGCGGCCACCTGCCGGTGGGCCTGGCCACCACGGCCGGCATCGGCGTGCTGATGCTGCTGGCGCACAGCGCCTCCTCCGGCGGCACGGCGCAGTGGCTGGCCTTCGGCGTGGGCTTCTTCGTCGCCGGCTGGATCATCCAGTTCATCGGCCACTACTACGAGGGCCGCAAGCCGGCCTTCGCCGACGACATCGTCGGCCTGCTCGTCGGCCCGATGTTCGTGGTGATGGAGATGCTTGCGCCGCTGGGCCTGTTCAAGGACCTGATGGCCGAGATCGAGCGCCACGCCGGCCCCACGCACATCCGCGACCTGGCCCACCCCGCCGCGCGATGACTCCGGCGGCCCCCGGCCGCATCGCCGTCGTCGGCGCGGGCTCGGTCGGCTGCTTCGTCGGCGGCCGGCTGCAGGCCGCGGGCGCGGCGGTGGACTTCGTCGGCCGCCCGCGCGTGCTGAACGCGCTGCGCACGAAGGGCCTCACGCTCACCGACAACGACGGCGGCCGCATCGAGCTGCCCACCGCTCAGCTCAGCCTGCACGAGGAGCCGCCGGCCGGTGCCGCGCTCGTGCTGCTGTGCGTCAAGAGCGGGGCCACCGCCGAGGCGGCGGCGCAGATCGCGCGCCGCGTGGCGCCGGGCACGCCGGTGCTTTCGCTGCAGAACGGCATCGGCAACGCGGCCGTGGGTGCCGCCGCGGCGCCCGGGCTCTCGTGGCTGCCGGGCATGGTGCCCTTCAACATCGCCGAGACCGGCCCCGGCTGCTTCCACCGCGGCACCAGCGGCAAGCTGGCGGCACAGGAGCATGCGGCGCTGAAGCCCTGGCTGCCGCTGTTCGAAGCCGCCGGGCTGCCGCTGGCGCTGCATGGCGACCTGGCGCCGGTGCAGTGGGGCAAGCTGCTGCTGAACCTGAACAACCCGGTGAACGCGCTCTCGGGCCTGCCGCTGCGCGAGCAGCTGCTGGACGCCGACTACCGCGTCGCGCTGGCCGCGCTGCAGGCGGAGGCGCTGGCGGTGATGGACGCCGCCGGCATCGAGCCGGCCGCCGTGGCGGCGGTGTCGCCGCGCGCCCTGGTGGGCGTTCTGCGGCTGCCGACCTGGCTGTTCCGCGTCCTCGCCCGCCGCATGCTGCGCATCGACGCGCAGGCCCGCTCCAGCATGGCCGACGACCTGGCGCTCGGCCGGCCGACCGAGATCGATGCGATCTGCGGCGCCATCGTGCGCCTGGCGCGCGAGCATGGCGTGAAGGCGCCGCTGAACGCCAAGCTGGCGCTGATGTTCGGCGCCGGCGGCGACCTGCGCCGCAGCGGCCGCCGGCTGCGGCACGACCTGGGCGTCTGATCAAGCCGGCGCCAGCATCGGCTCGCTGAGCAGCTGCCGCACCTGCCGCGGCGGCAGCGGCCGCGACAGCAGGTAGCCCTGGCCGATCGTCGCGCCCATCTGGCGCAGCTGCGCCAACTGCTCGTGCGTCTCGATGCCTTCGGCCACGACCTGCTTGTTCAGCGAACGGCCCAGCGAGATCACCGTGCGCACGATCTCGTGGTTCTTCGGGCTGCCCTGCAGGCCGATGACGAAGCTGCGGTCGATCTTCAGGCAGTCGAAGGGCAGCGTGCTGAGGTAGGCCAGGCTCGAGTAGCCGGTGCCGAAGTCGTCGATGCCGAGCTTGACGCCCAGCTCGGTCAGCCGCGAGAGCGCGGCCAGCGCGAGGTCGCGCTGCTCCATCAGCGTGCTCTCGGTGATCTCCAGCACCAGCAGGCCGGGCGGCAGGCCATGGCGCTGCAGCACCTCGGTCACGTGCTCGACGAAGCCGGGCCGCGCGAGGTCCTTGCCGGAGACGTTCACGTGCATCACCAGCTCGGTGTGCGGGCCGCCCTGCGCCACCCACTCGGCATGCTGGCGCACCGCCTCGTCGACGGCCCAGGCGGTGAGCGCCTGGATGCAGCCGGTCTCCTCGGCCAGCGCGATGAACACGCCGGGGCTGACGCTGCCGCGCACCGGGTGCGTCCAGCGCGCCAGCGCCTCGAAGCCGACGAGCTGGTGCGGCTGCAGCCCGTACAGCGGCTGGTAGGCCAGCGAGAGCTGGCCTTCGCCGATGGCGCGGCGCAGGTCGGCCTCGAGCTGCAGCTTGTGGCCCATGCGCTCCAGCAGGCCGGCCTCGAAGATCGCCAGCCGCCCCTTGCCGGCGGCCTTGGCCTCGTACATCGCCAGGTCGGCGTCGCGCAGCACCTCCTCGGTCTCGCGGTAGCCCATGTCGCCGAAGGTCACGCCGATGCTCGCCTGCGCGCGCACCTCGGTGCCGTTGACCAGCGCCGGCATCGCCAGCACCTGCAGCAGCCGCTCGGCCAGGCGGATGGCGTCGCCGCGCTCCTGGGTGTCGGCCAGCAGCACGGCGAACTCGTCGCCGCCCAGGCGCGCCACGAGGTCGCGCGGGCGCAGGCAGCCGGCCAGGCGGCTGGCGACGATCTTCAGCAGCTCGTCGCCCGCGCCATGGCCCAGGCTGTCGTTGACGACCTTGAAGCGGTCCAGGTCCAGCACCATCACCGCATAGCCGGCGCGGCGGTCGGCGCGGCTGCGCTCGATGGCGCCCGCCAGCCGCTCGTGGAAGCAGCTGCGGTTGGCCAGGTCGGTGAGCGAGTCGTGGTACGCGATGTGGCGCAGCTCGCCCTCGGCGCGGCGGCGCGAGCTGATGTCGTGCAGCTGGAAGATCAGGCCGCCGGCGGTGGCTTCGCTGCCGGCCGAGGCGCCGGCATCGTCGTCGAACAGCGCGCAGTGCAGCGAGACCCAGGTCTCGTGCCGCGCGGCGCCCACGCAGCGCAGCTCGATGGAGAAGCTCTCGGCGCGGCGCGACAGCACGTCGGCCACGTGGCGGTCCAGCAGCTCGGCGTCGCCGGCGTGCAGCAGGTCCCGGAACGCGCGGCCCGCGAGCGGGCTGCCCGCGCCGAGCAGTGCATGCAGCGCCTGGTTGGCCTGCAGCACGCAGCCGTCGCGGCCGACGATGGCCATGCCGATGGAGGCCTGCGTGAAGGCCGAGCTGAAGCGGCGCTGGTTCTGCTGCGCCTCCTGCTCGGCGGCGGCCACGCGCGCCTCCTGCGCTTCCTGCTCGGCGATCTGCTGGCGGAAGTGCGAGCGCAGCAGCGCCAGCGACAGCCCCACCACCGCCACCGCGGTGAAGGCCGCGGCGCGGCCGAACTGCTGCGCATTGAGGGACAGCAGCCCCGCCAGCACCGCCGACAGCAGCTGCAGCGTGCCCACCCAGCTGCAGTGCGCGAACCAGGTCTTCACGCCCAGCGCGGCGCCGCGCTTGAGGTGCATCACCTTCATCAGCACCGCGGTCAGCAGGCCGCAGTTCAGCGCCGCCGCCGCGGCCAGTGCGGCCAGGTGCGCCGCGGGCGCGGGCCAGCCCTGCTGCTGCAGCACCGGCTGCGCGGCGGTGAACAGCCAGCCGGCGGCGCCCATCGCGGTGGCGGCCATCGCGGTGGAGCCGATGCGGCTGGACCAGCGCGCCGAGCTGCGGCTGCAGGCCACGAAGGCCTCGACTGCGGCGCACAGCACCGCCGCCGGCGCGCCCTGCAGCGCCAGCACGAGGAAGTTCACGAGGTCGGCGCCCGAGACCGACTGCTTGATGCGCGGCAGCGCAATCGGGAAGGCTGCCGCGGCCGCGGCGATCAGTCCCCAGCCCAGCAACTGCCACAGCCCGGCGGCGCTCAGCGCGGCCGCGCCCCACAGCGTGGCGAAGAGCGCCGCCGAGAGCACGAGCCCGCCGCAGCCGACCATCGCGACCCACAGGCGCACCGCCGGCGGGCTGTAGTCGAAGAGCTGGGCGCGCCTGAACGCGGCCCAGCCGGGCAGCTTCGGCGCGGCGGCCTCGCGGCTCATCAGGGCTCGCCGGTGGGCGCCGGCCCGTTGGCCTCGCTCATCACGAAGCCCTCGGACATCACGAAGCCTTCGGACATGACGAAGCCCTCGCTCATGACGAAACCTTCGGCCATCACGAAGCCCTCGCTCATCACGAAGCCTTCCGACATCACGAAGCCCTCGGACATCACGAAACCTTCGCTCATCACGAAGCCGCTGCCGGCCGCCTGCTGCGACCAGGTGATCGCAGGCAGGAAGAGGCCACCGGCGGCCACGCCGGCCAGCGGGTCGATGCGCAGGACGCCCGGCGTCACCAGGCGCTGGCTGCCGGCCACACGCGCCTCGCCGATGCGGCGCGGCACCGGCAGCAGCGGCCAGTCGCTGACGGTGGTGCGCAGCACGAGGCGGCGCGCCCAGGTCAGCGTCGGGTCCCAGATCGGCTGCCAGCGCGTGAAGAGGGCCTCGCCCGACAGAAGCTGGCTGCCGCCGGCGCTGACGATGCGGCTCCAGTCGAAGCGCTGGCCGGCGATGGTGGACACGGCCGCGGGCATCGAGCGGCCCGGCGCGAGCAGGCTGTCGCCGGGCTGCAACCGGCCGGCCGACAGCGCGGCGCCGATGTCGCTGCGCAGCGCCGCGGCCAGGCGCACCGCGCCTTCGACGTTGAGCTGCCCGGCGCCCTGCTGCAGCAGGTTGGCGCCGGCCACCGGCTGCGCCGTGTACTGCAGGATGGCTTTCACCAGCGGCGGCGTCAGGCCGGGGTTGGCCTGCAGCATCAGCGCCGCGGCGCCGGCGACCACCGGCGCGGCCACCGAGGTGCCGCTCAGCTGCATCAGCGTCTGGTTCGGCGCCTGCGCGGCGCCGGGCACGGCGGCCAGCTCGGGGTAGCTGCGGGCCAGCAGGTTCCAGTTCGCGCGCTGGCCGAGCAGGTCGGACGAGAGCGCGCCGGCGAGCCGGTTGCCCGGCGCGACGAGATCGGGCTTCAGCAGGTTGTCGACCCAGGGCTGGCCGTCGATGCGCGTGCGGCCGCGCGTCGGGCCGCGCGAGCTGAAGCCGGCCACCACGTCGTCGCCGCGCGCCACGGTGGCGCGCGGGTTGCTCGCGCCCACGGTGATCACCGAGGGGTCGTGCCCCGGCGAGCCGATGGCGCCATAGACCTCACGCCCATCCGCCGTGCGCCCGAAGTTGCCCGCCGCGACGACGACGACGATGCCGCTGGCCGAGGCCGCACGCGCAGCGCGCGCCAGCGGGTCGGTGACGAAGGATTCGGTCGAGCCGGCGGCCAGGCTCAGGTTCATCACGCGGATGTTCAGAAGCCGCGCGTGCTGCACGACCCAGTCGATGCCGGCAATGACATCGGCCAGGTTGCCCACGCCCTGGTCGTCGAGCACGCGGATGTCGAACAGCGCCGCGCCCGGCGCGACGCCGCTCGAGTCGGGTGCCTGGTAGTCGGCGCGGCCGGCGGCCATCGACGCGACATGGCTGCCGTGGCCGTACGGATCGGGCAGCACGAGCCGCGGTTGCTGCAGCAGCTGCAGCTGCGGCGTGAAGCGCGTGCCGTCGAGCGTCAGCACCGCGGCGGCGGAGCTGTCGCTGTTGCGCAGCCAACCGAGGTCGGTCAGGCCCTTGCCGATGGCGACGAAGTCGATCGACTGCCGCACGCGCGTGGGCCCGGGCAACCCGAGCAGGCCGCGCGAGGCGAAGCTGCGGTGCGCCCAGGCGATGCCCGAGTCCAGCACCGCGATGCCGATGCCGCTGCCGTCCAGCCCCGGCACCACGAGCGGCTCGGCGGCACCGCTGGCGCCCTGCACGAGGCTGGCGGTGCGCATCACCGCGCGGTTGGGCGAGATGCTGCGCACGTCGCTGCGGCGTGCGAGGTCGACCAGGCGCGAGGCCGGCATCATCACCGCCAGCGCGCGGATCGACGTGTAGTTGTAGTGCACCGCACCGCCCATCGAGAGCACCGCGCGGCGCAGCTCGGCCAGCGTCGGATCCTCGCTGTCGGCAATCACCAGCGCGCGCACCAGCAGTTCGCCGCCGACGAGCTTGGCCCAGGGCAGCTCGGGCAGCAGCGATGTCGTGGTGGTGGCCAGCAGGTCGGGCGCCAGCTTGGCGCGCGCCTGGGCATCGGTGAGCTGGGCGTGGGCTGCGGGCCACGCGAACAGCAACAGCGCAAGCGCGCTCACCCAGCGGCCGACGCAGCCGCGGATGCGGGTCTGTCTCATGCGAACTCCTGTGCGATGGACGGGGATTCGGGCGGCCAAAACGACGCGTCGGGCCGCCCGCTTCACATCGCTTTCATCGTCCTTGAGGCCCGGCGCTTGAGCCAGCTCAATGCACGTGCGCGGCATGCGTCACGAAGCGCGCACGAAGTCGCGCGAGGTGCGCAGGAGTTCACGGGGAGTTGTGAGCGAGGCCCATCCCGGGCCTCGCGTGAATCACGGTGCCGGCGAACTTGTGCCGGCCGGCCGCAGAAGTGCGGCCAAGGGCTTCAGTCGCCCCAGACCTCGCGCGCGGTCTCCACCACCAGCCGCAGCTTGGCGCGCTGCTGCTCCACGGCGATGTTGTTGCCGTGCACGGTGCTGGAGAAGCCGCACTGCGGGCTCAGGCACAGCTGGTCCAGCGGCGCGTACTGCGCGGCCTCGTCGATGCGGCGCTTCAGGCTGTCCTTGCTCTCCATCTCGCCGAACTTGGTGGTCACCAGGCCCAGCACGACGATCTTGCCCTTGCTCAGGAAGCGCAGCGGGCGGAAGTCGCCCGAGCGGTCGTCGTCGTACTCGAGGAAGAAGGCGTCGAGCTTCATCTCCGACAGCAGCGCTTCCGCCACCGGCTCGTAGTTGCCCTGGGCGGCGAAGGTGCTCTTGAAGTTGCCGCGGCACAGGTGCATGGCCAGCGTCATGCCCTCGGGCTTGTGCGCGACCACCTTGTTGATGAAGCTCGCGTAGCGGTGCGGCAGCTCGTTGGGGTCGTCGCCGCGCTGGCGGGCCGCCTCGCGCATCTTCTCGTCGCAGAGGTAGGCCATGTTGGTGTCGTCCATCTGCACGTAGCGGCAGCCGGCGTCGTACAGGCTCTGCAGCTCGTCGCCGTAGGCCTTGGCCACGTCGTCGTAGAAGGCCGGGTCGAGTTCCGGGTAGGCCGCCTTGCTGATGCCGGCGCGGCCACCGCGGAAGTGCAGCATCGTCGGCGAAGGGATCGTCACCTTGGGCGTCATGCCGGCGGCGATCTGGCTCTTGAGGTAGTCGAAGTCGGCGCGCTGGATGTCCTTCACGTGGCGCACCTTGTCGACCACCTTGATCACCGGCGGCGCCAGGCTCATCGTGCCGTCGGCGTTCTGCACCGAGAGCTGGCCCGCCTCGGTGATCACGCCGCCCAGCTGCTCCAGGAAGTCGAGGTGGAAGTAGGTGCGGCGGAACTCGCCGTCGGTGATGCTCTTCAGGCCCGCGTCCTGCTGGAACTGGACGATCTCGGCGATGGCGCGGTCTTCCACTTCGCGCAGCTGCGCGGCGCTGATGGACTTCTGGGTGAAGAACTGCTCGCGGGCGTCCAGGAGGTACTTCGGGCGCAGGAAGCTGCCGACATGGTCGGCGCGGAACGGCGGGATGGTGCGGGCAGTCATGTCGTTCTCCTCGGTTTCGACGAATCGAATGGGTCAGTGTCGCGCCGCGACGCCCAGCCAGGCGTCCAGCGGCGAAGAATCTTCCAGCAGCGAGGCGCTGTCCGCGCGGTGCACGATGGTGCCGCGGTCCAGCACCACGGCGTCGTCGGTGACGCCCAGCACCAGGTGCGGGTGCTGCTCGACGACGATCGACGACAGCCCCTCCTCGCGCGCGACGCGGCGGATCGCGTTCAGCAGCTCCTGCACGATCAGCGGCGCCAGGCCTTCGAGCGGCTCGTCCAGCAGCAGCAGCTTGGGGTTGACCACCAGCGCGCGGCCGAAGGCCAGCATCTGCTGCTCGCCGCCGGACAGCTGGTTGCCCAGGTTGCGACGGCGCTCGTCCAGGCGCGGAAAGAGCTCGAACACGCGCTGCGGCGTCCACGCGCCCGGGCGCGCGACGGCGGTGAGGTTCTCCTCCACCGTCAGCGACTTGAAGATGTTGCGCTCCTGCGGCACCCAGCCGATGCCGGCCTCGGCGCGGCGGTGGATCGGCAGCGCGTGGATCTCGCGGCCCGCCAGCACGATGCGCCCGGCGTGGCGCTTCGTGGCGCCCACCAGCGTGTCGATCAGCGTCGTCTTGCCGGTGCCGTTGCGGCCCAGCAGAGCCAGCGATCGACCGGTGCCGAGCGTGAAGCTCACGTCCTGCAGAACGACGGCCTCGCCGTAGCCGCAGCTCAGGCCTTCAACTTCCAGGAGATCAGCCATGCGGCACCACGCTCTCGCCGAGGTAGACCGCCCTCACCTGCTCGTCGGCCGCGATCTGCTGCGGCGTGCCCTCGGTCATCATCGTGCCGTTGACGAGCACGGTGATGCGGCTGGCGAAGGTGAACACCATGTCCATGTCGTGCTCGATCAGCACCACCGCCACGTCCTCCGGCAGCGCGGCCACGGTGGCCAGGATGTCGGCGCGCTCGCCGGCCGGCACGCCGGCGGCGGGCTCGTCCAGCAGCAGCACGCGCGGGCGCTGGGCGACGGCCAGCCCCATCTCCAGCAGCCGGCGCTTGCCGTAGGGCAGCTCCTTGGTCGGCTTCGTGGCGTGGTCCTGCAGGCGGAACTGCACGAGCAGCTGCTCCACCTCTTCCGCGATGGCTGCATCGCTGCCCACCGGCTGCCAGAAGCGGCGTGCGGCATCGAGCCGGCTCGCCACCGCCAGCGCCAGGCACTGTGCCGGCGACATCGTCGCGAAGAGCTGGTTGATCTGGAAGGTGCGCACCAGGCCCAGCCCCACGCGCTGGTGCGGTGCGAGCGCGGTGATGTCGCGCCCCATCAGCTCCACGCGGCCGGCGGTGAGCGGCAGCACGCCGGTCAGCAGGTTGATCAGCGTGGTCTTGCCGGCGCCGTTGGGCCCGATCAGCGCATGGCGCGCGCCGCGGCGCACCGCCAGCGTCACGTCGTTGGTGGCCGTGATGCCACCGAAGCGCTTCACCAGGCCATGCGTCTGCAGGACGATCTCGGCGGTCTCGCTCATGAACGCTTGAACCAGCTGCGCGGATTGAACAGGCGCTCGCGGCCCACCAGCATGAGCACCACCAGCACGAGGCCGATCCAGAAGGTCCAGTACTGCGTGGTGACGGCGGAGATCAGGTCGTGCAGCACCTTGAAGGCGACCGCGCCGACGATGCCGCCCCACAGCCAGCCGGCACCGCCGATCACCAGCGCCAGCATCACGTCGGCGCTGCGGTGGAACTCGAACACGTCCAGCGAGGCAAAGCCGCTGGTCTGCACCAGCAGCGCACCGGCAATGCCCGCCAGCCCTGCGGCCAGCGTGTAGACGGTGGCCAGCCGGCCATTGACCGACAGGCCGATGGCCGAGACGCGCAGCCGGTTGTCGCGCAAGGCCTCCAGCGACTCGCCCAGCGGCGAGCGCACGAAGCGCCGCAGCAGCAGGAAGGCGACGAACAGCAGCGACATCGAGTAGAAGCTCGCGGTGCGCGCGCCGAGGTCGAACTCGAACTGCCCGAGCAGCGGCCCCATCACCACGCCCTGCAGGCCGTCGGCGCCGCCGGTGATGTTGTCGAACTTGTTGGCCAGCTCGAACAGCACCAGCGCCACGCCCATCGTCACCATCAGGCGCGTGAGATCGGTGCCACGCACGATCATCGGGCTGGTGACGAAGCCCAGCACCGCCGCGGCCACGGCGCCCACGAGCAGGCCCACGAGCGGATCGGGCATCACGTGCTTGGCGAACAGCGCCGCGCAGTAGGCGCCGGTGCCGAAGAAGGCCGCATGGCCCAGCGAGACGATGCCGGCGTAGCCGAGCACCAGGTCCAGCGAGACGGCGAAGAGGGCGAAGATCGCGATCTCGTTGATCAGCGCCGCATGCTGGCCGAAGACCACGGGCGCGGCCCACAGCGCCACCCACAGCGCGATCTCCCACTTGCGCCAGCGCGAAGGCGCGAGCAGTGCGGAGCGGATGTCCATCGAGGTCATCGTTAGCGCCCGCCGGTGCGGGTGAACAGGCCCTGCGGGCGCCACAGCAGGATCGCGATCATCAGCGTGTAGACGATGAAGCTGCCGAGCTTGGGCACGTAGTACTTGCCCATCACGTCGGCGATGCCCAGCACCAGTGCCGCGACCAGCGGGCCGGTGATCGAGCTCGTGCCGCCCACCGCGCAGACGATCAGGAAGTACACCATGTACTTCAGCGGGAAGATGGGCTCGACGCCGAGCAGGTCAGCCCCGAGCGCGCCGCCCAGGCCCGCCAGGCCCGAGCCCACCGCGAAGGTGACCATGAACACGCGGTCCACCGGAATGCCCAGGCCGGCGGCGACGCGCGGGTCGTCCACCGCCGCGCGCAGCCGCGCACCGAAGCGCGTGCGCGCCAGCAGCGCCTGCAGCACGAGCGCCAGCGCGATGCAGACGACGACGATGAAGATGCGGTACGCGCCCATGCCGAGCGAGAGCGCACCCGTGCCGAACTCGAAGCGCTGGCGGAACATCTCGGGCAGCTGCACGTTCTGCTGCGAGGAGCCCAGCGCGTAGTCCACCGCCGCCACGGCCATGAAGGTCAGACCGATGGAGAACAGCACCTGGTCCAGGTGCGGCTTGCCGTACATCGACCGGTACAGCGTGCGTTCCAGCAGCGCGCCCAAAGCGGCGGTGATGAGGAAGGCCGCCGGCAGGCAGGCCAGGAAGGGCCAGCCGGCGCGCTGCATCAGCAGCACGAGGATGTAGCCGCCGGCCATCGCGAAGGCACCGTGCGCGAGGTTGATGAAGTTCATCAGCCCCATCGTCACCGCCAGCCCGAGGGCCAGCACGAAGAGCAGCATGCCGTAGGCGATGCCGTCGAACAGCAGGGTCAGCACGGTGCGTTCGTCAGGTCGTCGGGCCCGGGATCACTTGGACTTCGCGGGGTCCTTCATGCTCTTGATGGCATCGAACTCGATGTTCCAGAGCTGCCCGTCCTTCTTCTCGACCTTGCGGATGTACATGTCGTGCACCGCGTCGCGCGTCTGCGCGTCGATCAGCAGCTGGCCGCGCGGGCTCTCGAAGATCTGGCCCTTCATCGCGTTCAGCAGCGCCTCGCCGCCGGCGCCCTTGGTCGTCTCCAGGCCCTTGGCGATCAGGCGTATGCCGTCCCAGCCGCCCACGGCCATGAAGTTGGGCCTGAACTTGTTCAGCGCCAGGAAGTCGGTGACGAACTTCTTGTTCATCGGGCTCGGGTGCGCGGCCGAGTAGTGGTGCGCGGTGACCACGCCCAGGGCCACGTCGCCGATGTCGGCGAGCTGGTCGTCATCGGTCACGTCGCCGGTCGCGATGAGGCGGATGCCGGACTTGTCGAGGCCCCGCTCGGCGAACTGCTTCATGAACTGCGCGCCCTGGCCCGAGGGCAGGAAGACGAACAGCGCATCGGGCTTCAGGTCGCGCGCCTTCTGCAGCGCGGGCGCGAAGTCGGCGCCGCGCAGCGGCGTGCGCAGCTTCTCCAGCACCTGGCCGCCGTTCAAGGTGACACGGTCGGCGTACCACTTCTCGGCGTCATTGCCGGGGCCGTAGTCGGTGACCAGCGTGACGACCTTCTTGATGCCGTTCTTGTTCGACCACTCGGCCAGGCTCACGGCCGCCTGCGGCAGCGTGAAGCTGGTGCGCACGACGAAGGGCGAAGCCTCGGTGATGCTGCTGGTGGCCGCGGCCATCACCACCATCGGCGTCTTGCTCTGCGTGGCCAGCGGCGCGGTGGCCAGCGCCAGCGGCGTGAGGCCGAAGCCACCGAGCGCGACGACCTTGTCGTTGACGATCAGCTCCTGCGCCAGGCGCCGCGTGCTGTCGGCCACGCCGGCGTCGTCCTTGACGATCACCTCGACCTTCTTGCCGCCGACCTTGCCGCCGCTCTGCGCCAGCCACAGCTTGATGGCGCCGTCGATCTGGCGCCCGGTGCTGGCGCTGGGGCCGGTCATCGGCAGGATGATGCCGATCTTCACGGTGTCGGACTGGGCCTGGGCCGTGCCGACGGCGAGAGCCATCGCCGACAGGGCCAGAAGTCGCCTGCGCAGGTTCATAAAATCTCCTTGGGATTCAACGCCGGGCCGCCGCGCTCGCGCGGCTCCCGGCCCGTCATTTGGACTTGCCCGGATCTTTCACCGACTTGAGCACGTCGAACTCGACGTTCCACAGCTGGCCGTCCTTCTTCTCGACCTTGCGGATGTAGACGTCGTGCACGATCTCGCGCGTCTGCGCGTCGATCAGCACCTGGCCGCGCGGGCTCTCGAAGATCTGGCCCTTCATCGCCGTCATCAGCGCCTCGCCGCCCGCGCCCTTGGTCTGCTCCAGCGCGCGCGTCAGCAGCCGCATGCCGTCCCAGCCGCCCACGGCCATGAAGTTGGGGCGGATCTTGTGCATGGCCTGGAAGTCGGCGACGAACTTCTTGTTCATCGGGCTCGGGTGCGCGGCCGAGTAGTGGTGCGCGGTGACGATGCCCAAGGCCACGTCGCCGATCTCGGCCAGCTGGTCGTCGTCGGTGATCTCGCCGCTGCCGATGAGGCGGATGCCCAGCTTGTCCAGCCCGCGCTCGACGAACTGCTTCATGAACTGCGCGCCCTGGCCCGAGGGCAGGAAGACGAAGAGCGCGTCCGGCTTGCCGTCGCGCACCTTCTGCAGCACCGGCGCGAAATCAGGGGCGCGCAGCGGCGTGCGCAGCTTGTCGAGCACCTGGCCGCCGTTGAGCAGCACGCGGTCGGCGTACCACTTCTCGGCGTCGGCGCCGGGGCCGTAGTCGCTGACGAGCGTGATGACCTTCTTGATGCCGTTCTTGTTCGACCACTCGGCCATGCTTACCGCGATCTGCGGCAGCGTGGTGCTGGTGCGGGTGACGAAGGGCGAGGCCTCGGTGATGCTGCTGGTGCCGGCGGCCATCACCACCAGCGGCGTCTTGCTCTGCGTGGCGATGGGCGCGGTGGCCAGCGCCAGCGGCGTGAGGCCGAAGCCGGCGAGCGCGACGACCTTGTCGTTGACCACCAGCTCCTGCGCCAGGCGCCGCGTGTTGTCGGCCACGCCGGCGTCGTCCTTGACGATCACCTCGAGCTTCTTGCCGCCCGGCTTGCCGCTGTACTGCGACAGGAAGAGCTTGATGGCCGCATCGATCTGCCGGCCCGTGGTGGCCTGCGGGCCCGTCATCGGCAGCAGCACGCCGATCTTCAGGCTGTCTTCGGCGAAGGCGGCGCCGGGCACGAGGGCGGCGGCGGCGAGGGTGGCCAGGTGTTGGCGACGGCTGATCATCGTGTCTTGTCTCCGGTGGGATCGATGGCACCGCTTGATGTGTCGAAGGATTGTCATCAAACGCAAAGGCGAAGATCACTCTAGCTGATATGCCTGCCGGGCATGGCCCGGGTCAGCCCTCGTCAGCCCTCCTTCCGCAGCAGCGCGGCCAGGGTGTTGCCGGCCTGCGCCACCTGCGTGGCGCTCACGTCCAGGTGCGTCACGGCACGCACGGTGCGGGCGGCGAAGGCATTGAGCAGCACGCCGCGCTCGCGGGCGCGGGCCACGAGCGTGGCGGCGTCGGGCGCGCCCTCGCCGAGGTGGAAGACGACGATGTTGGTCTGCACCGTGGCCAGGTCCAGGCGCACGCCGGGGCAGGCGGCCAGCACCTCGGCCAGCGCGCGGGCATTGGCGTGGTCCTCGGCGAGGCGCGCGCGGTGTTGCTCGATGCCGTACAGCGCCGCGGCGGCATAGAAGCCGGTCTGGCGCATCGCGCCGCCCAGCATGCGGCGGTGGCGCGTGGCACGCACGATCAGCTCGCGGCTGCCGGCCAGCAGCGATCCCCCCGGCGCGCCCAGGCCCTTGCTGAAGGCGACGGCGACGAGGTCGAAGGGCGCGGCCAGCTCGGCCTCGCTGCGGCCGCTGGCCACGGCCGCGTTCCAGATGCGCGCGCCGTCGAGGAAGCTGGCCAGGCCGCGGCTCTTCGCGAGTGCGCAGATGCGCTCGACCTCGTCCTGCGGGAACACGAGCCCACCGCCGCGGTTGTGGGTGTTCTCGATCTGCACCAGCGTCGTCGGCGCGAACACGGGCAGGCTCGCGGGCTTGATCGCGGCGGCGAGATCGTCCGCGGTGAAGAGGCCGCCCTGCCCCACCTCCACCAGCTGCACGCCGGCGTTGGCCGCCGCGCCGCCGCCTTCGTGCCAGCCGGCATGCGCCTCGCGCGAGGTCACGACCTCGTCGCCCGGCCGCGTGAGCGTACGCAGCGCCACCTGGTTGGCCATGGTGCCGCTGGGCAGCCAGATCGCGGCCTCCTTGCCCAGCAGCGCGGCGCAGCGGCGCTGCAGCTCGTTGGTGAGGGCGTCCTCGCCGTACTGGTCGTCGCCCACCTCGGCGGCGGCGATGGCCCCGCGCATGCCGGGCGTGGGGCGGGTGACGGTATCGGAACGCAGGTCGATGGGTGAGGCTGATGGGCTCATGGCGTGCTCGTTTCGGTCCGCGGGGCCCAGGGCAGTTCCCCGCGCAGGAACTGCAGGGCTTCGGGCGGCAGGTCGGTGTCGTCGAAGAAGCGGTCCACCGGGCGGTCGACGACGATTCGCCCACCCTCCAGGTAGACCACGCGCGTGGCCAGGCGCTTGGCCTGGCCGAGGTTGTGGGTGCTCATCACCACGGTGACGCCCTCGTCGGCGATGCGCTCGATCAGCGCCTCGACCTCGCGCTTGGCGCCGGGGTCCAGGCTCGCGGTGGGTTCGTCGAGGAAGAGGATGTCGGGCCGCTGCGCCCAGGCGCGGGCCAGCGCCAGGCGCTGCTGCTGGCCGCCGGACAGCGCTCGTGCCGGCCGCGCGGCCATCTCCGCCAGGCCCACGCGCGCCAGCGCCTCCATCGCCCGCACCCGGCGCTCGGCACGCGGCAGGCGCTGCAGCCACAGGCCCAGCTCAACGTTGAAGCGCGCCGAGAGGCTCAGCAGGAAGGGGCGCTGGAAGAGCATTGCGGTGGCCGGCGCACGACCCGGCGCGATCTCGTGCACGCTGCGCGAGCCCTCGCCGGGCAGCACGCCGTGCAGCAGGCGCAGCAACGTGGTCTTGCCGCTGCCGTTGGCGCCCAGCAGCGCGACACGCTCGCCCCGGTGCAGCACGAAGTTCACGTCGCGCAGCGCCTGCACCGCGTCGAAGCGCACGCCGGCATCGCGCAATGTGATCAGCGGCATCCCGTTCATGGCAAGGCCTCGGCCGGGCGCGCCGCGTTGCGGCGGTGCACGACGCCGATCACCAGGTTCAGCAGCGCCACCACCGCCAGCAGCACCGCGCCCAGCGCCAGCGCCAGCGGCAGGTCGCCCTTGCTCGTCTCCAGCGCGATGGCGGTGGTCATCACGCGGGTGACGCCGTCGATGTTGCCGCCGACGATCATCACCGCGCCCACCTCGGCGATGGCGCGGCCGAAGGCCGTCAGCAGGATCGTGACGACGCCGCGGCGCTCGTGCAGCAGCATCAGCGCCGCGGCCTGCAGCGGCGTGGCGCCGAGCGAGCGCAGCTGGTCGCCGCCTTCGGCCAGCGCGTCCAGCACCTGGCGCCGCGAGAGCGCCGCGATCAGCGGGACCACGAGGATGGCCTGCGCAATCACCATCGCCGCCGGCGTGAACAGGATGCCCAGCTGCCCCAGCGGCCCGGCACGCGACAGCAGCAGGTACACGAGCAGCCCCACCACCACCGAGGGCAGCGCCAGCAGCGTGTTGAGCAGCCCGATCAGCAGCCACTGGCCGCGGAAACGCGCCGCCGCCAGCCACACGCCCAGCCCCAGGCCGAGCAGCGCGCCCAGCACGCAGGCGCTGCCGCTGACCCGCAGCGACAACCACACCACGCGCAGCAGTTCGGGGTCGGCGTTCGACACCAGGCCGAAAGCCAGCCGGAGGCTCTCGATCATCGGGAAGGCGGGTGGCGCGGCGTCAGGGGCATGGGCCGGATCATAGGCAGGCGCGGTGCAGAATCGGGCGCGTCCGCAGCCTTCTTGCACCATGACCGAACTCGGCCCCTCGCCGCTCACCGCGGGCGACCGCAACATCAGCGTCGCCGACGCGCGCGCCGCCATCGCCGCGGCGCTGCAGCCCATCGCCGGCACCGAGGCGCTGCCGCTCGCGTTGGCCGTGGGCCGCGTGCTCGCAACTGACGTGATCTCGCCGATCGACGTGCCGGCGCACGACAACTCGGCGATGGACGGTTATGCCTTCGACGGCGCGGTGCTGGCCGGTGGCCAGCCGCCGCGGCTGCGCGTGCTGCCCGGCACCGTGTTCGCCGGCACGCCCTTCGAGGGCTCGGTGGGCGCCGGCGAATGCCTGCGCATCATGACCGGCGCCGTGATGCCCGCGGGCCTGGACACCGTGGTGCCGCAGGAGCTGTGCCGGGTGGACGGCGATCAAGTCGCCTTCGACAGCGGGGCCGTGAAGCCGGGCGAGAACCGGCGCAAGCGCGGCGAAGACCTGGCCGCCGGCAAGCCCGCGGTGCGTGCGGGGCGCGTGCTGCGGCCGGCGGATCTCGGGCTCGTCGGCTCGCTGGGCATCGGCGAACTGACCGTGTTCCGCCGCCTGCGCGTGGCGCTCTTCTCCACCGGCGACGAGCTGCGATCGCTCGGCCAGCCGCTGGACCCCGGCAGCGTCTACGACAGCAACCGCCACAGCCTGGCCGCGGCGGTGCAGCGCCTGGGCATGGAGGTGGTGGATCTCGGCCTCGTGCGCGACGAACCTGCCGCGCTGGAGGCCACGCTGCGCGAGGCGGTGGCCACCGCCGACGTGGTGCTCACCAGCGGCGGCGTCAGCGTCGGCGAGGCCGACCACACGCGCGCGGTGCTCGCGAGCCTGGGCGAGGTGGGCTTCTGGAAGGTCGCGATGCGCCCGGGCCGGCCCTTCGCCTTCGGCCCGCTGCGAAGGCCCGAGGTCCAGCCGCCGAGCTGGCTCTTCGCGCTGCCGGGAAACCCGGTGGCCGCACTCGTCACCTTCTACGTCTTCGCGCGCGAGGCGCTGCTGCAACTGGCCGGCGCCACGCCCATGCCGGTGCCGGTGCTGCAGGCGCGCTGCACGGCGCCGATCCGCAAGCGCCCCGGCCGCACCGAGTTCCAGCGCGCGATCGTGGAGCCCGCCGCCGACGGCAGCGGCTGGCAGGTGCGCCTCACCGGCTCGCAGGGCGCCGGCGTGCTGCGCAGCATGAGCGAGGCCAATGCGCTGCTGGTGCTGCGCCACGAGCAGGGCTCGGTGGCGGCGGGCGAGTTCGTCGACGTGTGGCTGTTCGACGGGCTGGTCTGAGCCCCGGGCATCGAGCCCCGTGAACCCCGAGTTGCAGGCCTGGCGCGACGAGCGGCGCCGCGAACTCAGCGCTGCACGCAGCGCCGTGCCGCTGCCGCTGCGGCGCCAGTGGGACGAGGCGATCACCTGGCGGCTGCAGGCGCATTTCCCGGGCCTGCAGGGCCTTGTGGTGGGCGGCTACTGGCCCTTCCGCGCCGAGTTCGACCCGCGCTTCTTCATGCACCACCTGCGCCGCGGCGGCTCGCGCACCGCGCTGCCCGTCGTCGTGCGCAGGAACGAGGCGCTGCAGTTCCGCGACTGGTGGCCCGGCGCGCCGATGCGCAAGTCGGCACTCGGCCTGCCGGTGCCCGAAGGCACCGAGGGGCTGGTGCCGCGGGCGCTGCTGATCCCGCCGCTGGGCTTCGACGCGCAGGGCTACCGCCTGGGCTACGGCGGTGGCTACTTCGACCGCACGCTCGCCGCGATGCAGCAGCCGCCGCTGAAGATCGGCGTGGCTTTCGAGCTCTCGCGCATCGAGACGATCCGGCCCCAACTGCACGACATTCCGATGGACTTCGTCGTCACCGAGACCGGCGTGTACCGCGTGGCCCGCGAGGGCCTGGTCCGCGTCGACGAGGCCTGGCGCTGGCACCCGGGTGATCCGGGCTGAGGACTACGGTCCGGCGGCCCCCGGCGCTCCGGCCGCCGCGGGCGGCGCGAACAGCGCAAACAGCAGCTCGTCCTCGGTGCGGATGTGGTCCGACAGTTCAGCGGCCAGGCGGTCGAAGCCTTCGACGAGCCGGTGCCGGGCGGCATCCGCTGTGGCGGCCGGGGGCATCGCATGAAGGCTCGTCTGCAGGCGGCGCAGCGCCTGCTCGTGCTCGCGGTGCTCACGGTCCATGTCCTCGATGAGGTGCCGGATCAGCGTGTTCCCGCCCTGCTCCATCATCGGGAACAGGCGCATCTCTTCCTTGAACATGTGCTGTTCCAGCGCCTTGGCAAAGCCTTGCAGCGCGTCGACGATGCCGGCCTCGCCGCCCAGCGCCTCCACCTCGGCGGCATCGGCCAGCAGGTCCACGAGCGCGCGGCGGTGGCCCTCGTGGTAGCGGGTCTGGATCAGCTCGATCAGCGCGCTCGCTCGCGCGACGATGTCGGGCGTGGAAGCGGTCCGCATGCCGGCAGGCATCGGGCCCTCAGGCCAGTTGCACTGCGTCGCCCCGGCGGTCGAAGGGGATCATTCCGGCGAGCTGGCCGGCCTTCACCGACTCGACCATGCGCTGCAGCGCGGCTTCGACCTGGCTCGCGGCCGGCGGACGCGGCCCCGCGCCGGACATCGCGGACCCGAATACCAGCACCCACGCCTGCCCCATGCCCGCGGCCTCGGCGGCGAGCGTGGCGAAGTCCGCGAGTTCGGCCGGGTCCTTGTCGACGCACATCAGCGGCGACAGCTCACCCGATTCGCCGGCCTCGAAGGCGGCCCGCTGCTCGGCCGTGGCGTCCGCCGGCAGGCTCGCCCCGGCGAACACCAGCAGCAGGCGTTGTGCATCGGGCTGCTGGCGCGCGGCGGCCAGCAGGTCGTCGAAGTGGCTGATCTCCATCGCCCGGAGCTTATCCGCATCGCCGGGCGCCCGGCGGCAGCTTCAGCCGGCGACCACCCGCACCGGCGCGCGCTGCGGCTCGGGCTCGGAGTCGAAGCGCTCCATGCCCGTGTAGCCGAGGAAGTGGCGGTTCGCCGCGCGGCCGAACAGCGCCATGCCGAGCCGCGAGGCCAGCTCGTGCCCCATCGCGGTGACGCCGTTGCGCGAGACGACGATAGGCACGCCCAGCGAGGCCGCCTTCATCACCATCTCGCTGGTGAGCCGGCCGGTCGTGTAGAAGGCCTTGTCGGCACCGTCGATACCGTGCATCGCCATCCAGCCCGCGATGGTGTCGATCGCGTTGTGGCGGCCCACGTCCTCGACGAACATCAGCATCTCGGCCGAGGGGCCGTCGATGCGGAACAGCGCGCAGCCATGTACCGAGCCGGCCTTGCGGTGGATGCTGTCCTGCTGCCGCATCGTCTCGAGCATGCGGTGCAGCGTGCCCTGGCGGATGCGTGCACTTTGCGCGTCAGGCAGACTCACCGTGCCCAGCTGCGACATCACGTCGCCGAACACCGTGCCCTGGCCGCAGCCGGTGGTGACCACGCGGCGCGCGGTCTTGTCGGCCAGGTCCGGCAGCCCGGCATGCGTACGCACGGCGGCGGCGCCGACGTCCCAGTCCACCGTCACCGATTCGACGTCCTGCACGCGTTCGATCAGCCGCTGGTTGCGCAGGTAGCCCAGCACCAGCAGCTCCGGCCGCGCGCCCAGCGTCATCAGCGTCACCAGCTCGCGCTTGTCGACGAAGACGGTCAGCGGCCGCTCGGCCGGGATGTGGATCGTGCGCCGCTCGCCGTACTCGTCGAGGATGGTGATCTCGCGCAGCAGCTCGCAGCGCGCATCGGTCAGGCGCGGCGCGCCGTCGACGGCCGGATGCTCGGCCGGCGCGACGAACGCGAGGGCGTCGGACGGTGCGGGCATCGGCAGCCTGCCTACTTCTTGGCCGGCGCGGCGGGCGCTGCCGGTGCCGCGGCCACGGCCGGTGCCGCCGCCGAAGCGGCTGCCGGCGGCGGCGCCGGGGTGTAGACGAAGGGGCCGGGGTCGGCGCAGGCATCCGTGGCGGTGGCCGGCTTGCCCGCCTTCTTCGCCTCGGCCTGGTAGGCCGCGGCCACCTTGTCCATGCTCTTGCACAGCTGGTAGTTCGCGACCTTGTTGCTCCAGGCGGTCTTGGCCGCGGCCTCGGCAGCCTTGGCCTTGGCCTCGTCGCTGGGCGCGGGCAGCTTGGCCAGCGCCGGCAGCGCCGACAGCGCAGCAGCGGCGATCAGCGCAGCGGGCAGGATCTTCATCGTGGTTCCCATCGGAGGTGTGTGCGGATCAGGCGCGTGGCGACCCGGCGGCCAGCGCCGGCGGGATCTGCGCCTGGCCCTGCGCCGAGCGCACGGCCGGGATGCGGCCGGCCTTGATGTCGTCGTGCCACAGCTCGTGGTGCTCCTTGGCCCAGCCCTCGTCGACGACGCCGGTCTTCATCGCCTCGAGCGCGCGGTCCATGCCCACGGTGCCCATGTAGATGTGCAGCGAGAAGACGGCCATCATCAGGATCGAGGCCGCCGCGTGCACCATGTGCGCGATCTGCATCTCGCCGCGCGTCACGCCCAGGCCGGGCAGCAGCTTGTCCAGCACGAGGCCGGAGACGACCACGATCGCACCCAGCGCCGTGACGCCGGCCCAGAACACGATCTTCTCGCCGGCGTTGAAGCGGTGCGAAGGCACCTCCTTGCCGCTGAGCACGCCGCCGCCCTTGGCCAGCCAGGTGAAGTCGTAGCCGCGCGGGATGTTGTCGCGCACGTAGGTCACGAAGAACACCACCAGCGCCACCGCGAACAGCGGGCCGGCGAAGTTGTGCAGCGTCTTGAGCAACCAGCTGAGCCAGCCGAAGAGCGTGGCACCGATCACCGGCAGCAGGAAGAACTTGCCGAAGGCCATCACGATGCCCGAGACGGCCAGCACGACGAAGCTCAGCGCCACCGCCCAGTGCGAGACGCGCTCGAAGTAGGTGAAGCGCTCGATCTTGCGGCCGGTGTCGGGCTCGTGGCCGCCGATGGTGCCCACGCGCCAGTAGAACAAGCCCAGCGCGACCACGCCGATCAGCAGCAGCGAGCCGCCGTAGGGAATGATCCACTGGTTGCGCACCTGGCGCCAGGCTTCGCCGGCGGTGGTCAGGCGCGAGCCGGGGTACTGCACGAAGGGCTGCACCAGCACGCCCTTCTCGGCACCGGGCAGGCTGACGTAGCCCTCCTGGTGGCCGGATTCGCGCACCGCGCGCCAGAACGGCGCGTTGTTCAGCGGCTGCGACTTGGCGCGGGCGGCGTTGTTGTCGTCGGGCCGCGGCTCGGCCGGCGCGACGAAGCCGGCCGGCGCGCCTTTCGGCGCCGCCGACGCCGCATCGGCGGTGGCGGCCGCGGCCGGGTTCTGCGCCTGCGCCACGCCGCCCAGCAGCAAGGCGGCGGCGAGCAACAGGGTCTTCATGCTGCGCATCATCGGATTCCCTTCGAGCGGGCGTGCGGCCGGGTCAGGGCGCGGCCGCGCGCGAGTACTCGTTCTGGCCCTGGGCGCGGTTACGGATCTGCTGCTCCCAGCTCTTCTCGTCGCCGGCCTTCCAGCCGGACGCCGAGAACTCGGCCGTGGCCGCGCCTTCGTAGGCGCGCGTGTCGCTCTTGCGATGACTCGCCGTCTGCGCACGCTCGCCGCAGGCGGCCAGCAGCACGGCGGTGGCGACGAGCGCGCCGATGGCGATCCTCATGACTTGCGCCCTTCCGGTTGCGGGGCCGCGCCGTTGCCGCTGGCGGGCTTGCCGTAGGCCGTGCCCCAGCCCCAGACCTCGCTGCCCTTGCCGCGCATCAGCACGCGGTTGCGGAAGATGTCGGCCACCACGTCGCCGTCGCCGCCCAGCAGCGCCTTGGTGCTGCACATCTCGGCGCAGGCCGGCAGCTTGCCTTCGGCCAGGCGGTTGCGGCCGTACTTCTCGTTCTCGGCCGTGCTGCCGTTGGCCTCGGGGCCGCCTGCGCAGAAGGTGCACTTGTCCATCTTGCCGCGCAGGCCGAAGGTGCCGTTGCTGGGGAACTGCGGCGCGCCGAAGGGGCAGGCGTAGCTGCAGTAGCCGCAGCCGATGCAGACGTCCTTGTCGTGCAGCACCACGCCCTCGTCGGTGCGGTAGAAGCAGTCGACCGGGCAGACGGCCATGCAGGGCGCGTCGCTGCAGTGCATGCAGGCCACGGAGATGCTGCGCTCGCCGGGCAGGCCGTCGTTGAGGGTGACGACGCGGCGGCGGTTCACGCCCCAGGGCACGTCGTGCTCGGCCTTGCAGGCGGTGACGCAGCCGTTGCACTCGATGCAACGCTCTGCGTCGCAGATGAATTTCATGCGTGCCATCTTGGTTCCTTAAGCGGTGGCCTTCTCGACCTGGCAGACCGTGGTCTTGGTCTCCTGCATCATCGTCACGCTGTCGTAGCCGTAGGTGGTGGCGGTGTTGACCGCCTCGCCCCGCACGACCGGCGCCGCGCCTTCGGGGTAGTAGGGCGCGAGGTCCACCCCGCCCCAGCGGCCCGAGAAGTGGAAGGGCAGGAAAACCGTCTCCTCGTTGACGCGCTCGGTCACCTGCGCCTTCACGCGGATGCCCTTGAACTCGGGCATCGCGGCCATCGGCGGCGTCTTCACGTAGACGTAGTCGCCATTGCGGATGCCGCGGTCGTTGGCCGCCTTCGGGTTGATCTCGACGAACATCTCCTGCTGCAGCTCGGCCAGCCAGGGGTTGCTGCGCGTCTCCTCGCCGCCGCCCTCGAACTCGACCAGGCGGCCGCTGGTCATCACCAGCGGGAAGGTCTTGCCGATGTCCTTGTTCTTCTCCTGCACCGTCTTGTAGAGCGTGGGCAGGCGCCAGAAGGCCTTCTTGTCGTCGTGCGTCGGGTACTTGGCCACCAGGTCGGGCCGGTTGCTGTACAGCGGCTCGCGGTGCTGCGGGATCGGGTCGGGGAAGTTCCAGACGATCGCGCGTGCCTTCGCGTTGCCGAAGGGGTGGCAGCCGTGCACCTGCATCGCCACGCGGATGATCCCGCCCGAGGGATCGGTCTTCCAGTTCTTGCCCTCGGCGGCCTTCTTCTCGGCCTCAGACAGGTCATCCCACCAGCCCAGCTTCTTCAGCAGCAGGTGGTCGAACTCCGGGTAGCCGGTGGTCAGGTCGGCGCCCTTGCTGTGCGAGCCGTCGGCCGCCAGCAGCGAGACGCCGTCGCGCTCGACGCCGAAGTTCGCGCGGAAGTTGCCGCCGCCGTCCATCACGTGCTTGGACGTGTCGTACAGGTTCGGGCTGCCCGGGTGCTTCATCTCCGGGTTGCCCCAGCAGGGCCAGGGCAGGCCGAAGTAGTCGCCGTCGAGCTGGTAGCCGGTCGCCTTGTCGACGCCGCCCTTGGCCTTGAGCGTCTTCACGTCGAAGACGTTCATGTTGCGCATGTGCGCCTTCAGCCGCTCGGGGCTCTGGCCGGTGTAGCCGATGGTCCAGACGCTCTTGTTGATCTCGCGGAGGATGGACTCGGTCTCGGGCTCGTCCATGCCGCCCTTGCCCTTGACCATCTTGTAGTTCTTGACCAGCTCCTTGTCGAAGCCCAGCTTCTGGGCGAGCTGGTACATGATCATGTGGTCGGTGCGGCTCTCCCACAGCGGATCGATCACCTGCTCGCGCCACTGGATGCTGCGGTTCGACGCGGTGCACGAGCCGCTGGTCTCGAACTGGGTGCAGGCCGGCAGCAGGTAGACCTCGCGCTTGGGGTTCAGGTCTTCCGACTTGCCGGGCATCGCGGCCATCGCGGCGGTGGCGCTGGGGAAGGGGTCGACGACGACCAGCAGGTCCAGCTTGTCCATCGCGCGCTTCATCTCGAGGCCGCGCGTCTGCGAGTTCGGTGCGTGGCCCCAGAAGAACAGGCCGCGAAGGTTGCTGTCCTGGTCGATCAGCTCGTTCTTCTCCATCACGCCGTCGATCCAGCGCGAGACCGTCATGCCCGGCTTCGTGAGCATGCCCGGCGCGTACTGCTTCTTGATCCACTCGTAGTCGACGCCCCAGGCCGCGGCGAAGTGCTTGAACGAGCCTTCGGCCAGGCCGTAGTAGCCGGGCAGCGAATCGGGGTTGGGGCCAACGTCGGTGGCGCCCTGCACGTTGTCGTGGCCGCGGAAGATGTTGGTGCCGCCGCCGCTCCTGCCGACGTTGCCCAGGGCCAGCTGCAGCAGGCAGGAGGCGCGCACCACGGCGTTGCCGGTGGTGTGCTGCGTCTGGCCCATGCACCAGACGATCGTGCTCGGCCGGTTCTCGGCCATGATCTTGGCGACCTTGTAGGTGGTGGCCTCGTCCACGCCGCAGGCCTCCTGGACCTTGTCGGGCGTCCACTTGGCCATCACCTCCTCGCGCACCTTGTCCATGCCATAGACGCGGTCCTCGAGGTACTTCTTGTCTTCCCAGCCGTTCTTGAAGATGTGATACATCACGCCGAACAGGAAGGGGATGTCGCCGCCGGAGCGCAGGCGCACGTACTCGTCGGCACGCGCCGCCGTGCGCGTGAAGCGCGGGTCGACGACGATCATCTTGCAGCCGTTCTCCTTGGCATGCAGCACATGCAGCATCGACACCGGGTGCGCCTCGGCGGCGTTGCTCCCGATGTACATCGCCGCCTTGGCGTTCTGCATGTCGTTGTAGGAGTTGGTCATCGCGCCGTAGCCCCAGGTGTTCGCGACGCCCGCGACCGTGGTGCTGTGGCAGATGCGCGCCTGGTGGTCGCAGTTGTTGCTGCCCCACAGCGACACCCACTTGCGCAGCAGGTAGGCCTGCTCGTTGTTGTGCTTGGACGAGCCGACGAAGAACAGCGAATCGGGCCCGCTCTGCTTGCGCAGCTCGAGCATCTTGGCGCTGATCTCGGTGTAGGCCTGGTCCCAGCTGATGCGCTGGTACTTGCCGTTCACCAGCTTCATCGGGTACTTCAGGCGGAACTCGCCGTGGCCATGCTCGCGCAGCGCGGCGCCCTTGGCGCAATGCGCGCCCAGGTTGATCGGCGAGTCGAACACCGGCTCCTGGCGCACCCAGACGCCGTTCTCGACCACCGCGTCGACCGCGCAGCCCACCGAGCAGTGGCCGCAGACGGTGCGCTTGACCTCGATCTTCTTGGCGCCGTCGGCGCTCTTGGCTGCATCGGCGGCCTCGGCCTTCTTCACCAGCGTGAGCTGGCCGGCGGCGATGCCGGCGCCCACGCCCAGGCCGCTGCGGCGCAGGAAGGCGCGGCGGTCCATCGTGGGCACGGCGCGCGCGACACCGCGGGCCAGGTTCGCCACCAGGCGCGAAGGCTGCGCGTCGGTGCGGGTGTTCTTGCGGGTCAGCAACATGGCAGGTCCTCGTCGGGGCGGGCGGATCAGACGCGCGCCGTGGCGTAGTAGCGCTTGACGTGCTCGGTGAGCTGGTAGCCGCCGGCATCGGCCTCGGCGGTCTTGGCCGCGGGCTGCGGCGCGGCGGCCTGGCGGCCCGTCAGCGCGGTGGCGGCCACGGCGAGCGCGCCGACGGCGCCGGCACCGGCGAACAGCGTGCGGCGGCCGACGCCGGTGGGCTCGGTGGCCTGGGCGGGCTTCGGATCGGGGGCCTTCTGGACGGTCATGGCTTCTCCTTCGGACGCGCCTATGGCAGCGCCTGCATACGTCGCTTGCGATGAGACGCGAGGATAAGCGCAGCTTCAATCGGGAGCGCCCCGAGGCCGTGGCGACAGTTTGTCGCAACGCAGACCGGGTTCACCCGCAAGCGGGCGCCGCCAATGCCCGCGCGGCGCTTCGGCAAGCCCGTGCATGCCTAGAATCCGCCGCCCACCGTGAGCACGAATCCGCCTCCCACGCTGCACGTCGCCGTGCAGATCGAACGCCAGAAGCAGCCCAACCAATGGGAGGACTGGCGTTTCCGTCTGGCCGACATCACGATCGACGAAGGCCAGTTCGGCACCGGGCCGCGCCTGCTGCGCGACGATGGCCGGCACGCGCTGTTCCTGCACCCGGGCCTGCCGGTCTCGCTGCACAAGGACGAGGGCGAGGGCTACTGGCTCAACCTCAGCTCGGGCGCGCCGGTCTGGTTCGTGATGTGGCGCCGCAACGACGGCGACGCGCAGAACCCGCCCGCGGCATGGCCCGAGATCGTCACGCTCAGCTACCACGAGGCCGGCCGCATGCTGGACGCGCAGGAGCAGGTCGACAACCTGCCGCTGCCGGCCGATGTGGTCGCCTGGCTGCAGGCCTTCGTCGACGAACATTACCGGCCCGAGCCGAAGCAGCGTCGCCGCCCGGCCTCGTTCCGCGCGCCGGGCGAGCGGAGCTGACGCCGGTGGCCGAAGACGAAGGCGGCTTCTTCTCGCGCTGGTCGCGGCGCAAGGCCGAAGTGCGCGAAGGCCGCGCGGTCGCTGAACCGGCGCCGCCGGCGGCTCCCGTGCCCGTACCTGCGCCGGTGGCCGAGACGGCTTCCGAGACCGCTTCCGCGACGGCCGCGGTCGAGACCGCCGAGCCCGACCCGCCCGCGCCGCCGCCCCCGACGCTCGAAGACGTCGCCGCACTCACGCCCGACAGCGACTTCCGCCGCTTCGTCGCGCCCGAGGTCGGCAGCGAGGTGAAGAACGCGGCGCTGAAGAAGCTCTTCGCCGACCCGCACTTCAACCGCATGGACGGCCTGGACGTCTACATCGACGACTACGGCAAGCCCGACCCGCTGCCCGCCGGCATGCTGCGCAAGATGGTCCAGTCGCAGCTGCTGGGCCTCTTCGCCGACGAGGAAAAACCCGCGAGCGCAGCCTCTCCGGCTGCGGCACCCTCGCCCGCCCCTGCCCCCACCCTGCCCGAGCCGGCCGATGAAGACGCTGATCTGCAACTGCAACCAGACGATGACGCTGGATGCGCCGGCCCTGAGCCGGGCGCTGGCGAAGACGCCGCTCGCCCGGACTGAGGGCCTGGCCACCGTCCACCAGGTGCTGTGCCGGCGCGAGGCCGGCGCCTTCCAGCGCGCGGCCAAGGAGACCGCGGCCGAGGGCGAGGAACTGCTCGTGGCCTGCACGCAGGAGCAGCGCCTGTTCCTGGAACTCAACGACGAGACCGAAGGCGCCGCGCGCGTGAGCGAGCGGCCGATCCGCTTCGTCAACATCCGCGAGACGGCCGGCTGGTCGCGCGACAAGGCATCGCCGACGCCGAAGATCGCCGCGCTGCTGGCCGCCGCGCAGCTGCCGGCGCCGGAGCCGGTGGGCACGGTGAGCTACCGCTCCTCGGGCCGCTGCCTGGTGATCGGCCCGGCAGAAGCCGCCGAGCGCGCCGCGGCGCTGCTGGACGATGCGCTGGACGTGAGCGTGCTCGTGACCGCCGGTGCGCTGCAGCAGGTGCACGCACGCCCCACGCACGCCGGCCGGCTGGCGAAGCTCTCCGGCTGGCTCGGCCAGTTCCGCGCCGAGTGGATCAGCGGCAACCCGATCGACCTGGACCTGTGCACGCGCTGCAACGCCTGCGTCGACGCCTGCCCCGAAGGCGCGATCGGCCTGGACTACCAGGTCGACCTCGACGCCTGCCGCAAGCACCGCGACTGCGTGCGCGTCTGCGAGGCGGCCGGCGCGATCGACTTCTCGCGCGCGCCGCTCGAACACGGCGACGACTTCGACCTCGTGCTCGACCTTCGCGACGATTCCGCCTTCACGATGCACCAGCCGCCGCAGGGCTACCTGCACGTGCCCGGCGCCGATGCGGCGCGGCTGATGGACGCGGTGCTGAAGCTGCGTGGCCTGACCGGCGAGTTCGAGAAGCCGCGCTTCTTCCGCTGGCGCCCGGAGATCTGCGCGCACAGCCGCAACGAGCTCGCCGGCTGCAGCGCCTGCATCGAGGTCTGCTCGACGCGCGCGATCCGCAGCGACGCCTCGCGTAAGGGCCGCCCGAAGGGGCAAGGCGGCGGCGTGATCGTCGAGCCGCACCTGTGCGTGGGCTGCGGCGCCTGCAGCACCGTCTGCCCGACCGGCGCGATGGGCTTCGGCTACCCCGGCGCGGCCGACACCGGACGCCGCCTGCGCACGATGCTCGCGGCCTACGGCGCGGCCGGCGGCAAGGACGCAGCGCTGCTGCTGCACAGCGAAGGCGCGGGCACGCGCCTGATCGACGAACTCGGCCGCGGCGCCCGCGCCGGCCAGGGCTGGCAGGGGCTGCCGGCGCGCGTGTTGCCGGTGGCGCTGTGGCACACCGCGAGCGTCGGCCTGGAGCTGTGGCTGTACGCCCTCGCCCAGGGCGCGAGCCAGGTCTGGGTGCTGCTCAGCGACGAGGAGGCGCCCGAGTACCGCCAGGCGCTGGCCGAGCAGATGGCGGTGGCGCAGGCCATCGTCTCCGGCCTGGGCTTCAAGGGCGAGCATTTCCGCCTGCTCGAGGCCCGCGACGCGCGCGACCTGCAGGCGCTGGACGAGGCGCTGCGCGCGCCGGCCGCCGCCACCGTGTCGCGCGCCGGCGCCTTCGCGGCGCAGGACGACAAGCGCACAACGCTGGAGATGGCGCTCGACCACCTGCTCGCGTTGGCGCCGCAGGCCGCGGAATCCATCGAGCTGCCCACCGCCGGTGCACCGCTGGGCACGCTGCAGGTCGATGCCGCGAAGTGCACGCTGTGCCTGAGCTGCGTGGGCGCCTGCCCCAGCAAGGCGCTGGCCGACAACCCCGAGGCGCCGCAGCTGAAGTTCATCGAAAGCAACTGCGTGCAATGCGGCCTGTGCGAACGCACCTGCCCGGAGGATGCGATCCGCCTGCAGCCGCGCCTGTGGCTGGCCGACGGCGGCCGCGCGCGCAAGGCGCCGCGGGTGCTGGCCGAGGCGCAGCCCTGGCAGTGCGTGCGCTGCGGCAAGCCCTTCGGCACCGTGCGCGCGATCGAGGCGATGATCACACGCCTGGCCGGCCACGCCGCCTTCCAGGGCGCGGCGGCCGAGCGCCTGAAGATGTGCAACGACTGCCGCGTCGTCGACATGTACTCCGCCAGCAACGAAGTCCGCATCACCGACCTGAAGCCATGACCGCCCCGATCACGTTTGCCGCTGGCGCCACCGACGAGGAACTCGCCCGCGCCGAGCTCTACGGCCTGCTCGCGCGGCTGTGGCTCGCGCCGCCCGACGAGGCGCTGCACGCGCAGTTCCGCGTCGCGGTGACGCAGGCGCCGGAGGCCGGCGCGCTGCTCGAAGGGCCGTGGCAGGAACTCGTCGGCGCGCTGCGCGAAAGCTCGCTGCAGCAGGCCGCCGAGGAGCACGAGGCCCTGTTCCACGGCGTGGGCAAGCCGGAGGTCTTCGCCTACGCCTCGTTCTACCTCACCGGCTTCCTCAACGAGAAGCCGCTGGCGGCGCTGCGCGCCGATCTCGCCGAACTGGGCCTCACGCGCGAGGCAGGCGCGCTGGAGACCGAGGACCACGTGGCCTACCTGCTGGAGGTGATGCGCTACCTCATCGCCGGCGACGACGCCGCGGTGTGCAACCTCGAGCAGCAGCGGCGCTTCTTCCGCGCCCACCTGCAGCCTTGGATCGAGCGCTTCTGCGACGCGGTGGCCGCGCATCCGCGCGCGCAGGTCTGGCGTGCGCTGGCAGGCCTCACGAGCGCCTTCGTCGCCATCGAGACGCAGGCCTTCGACCTGCTGGAAACATGAGCACGCGCCTGGCCATCGACCCCGCCGACGTCACCGGCCTCGTGCTCGCCGGCGGCCGAGGCACGCGCATGGGCGGCGTCGACAAGGGGCTGCAGAACCACCTCGGCATGCCGCTGGCGCTGCATGCGCTCTTGCGGCTGCAGCCGCAGGTGGGCGCGGTGATCGTCAACGCCAACCGCAACCTCGCGGCCTACGAGTCCATGGGTGCGCCGGTGTGGCCCGATCCACTGCCCGACCACCCGGGGCCGCTGGCCGGCTGGCTGGCGGGCCTGGAGCATTGCGAGACGCCCTACCTCGTCACCGTGCCCTGCGACACGCCCGGGTTCCCGCAGGACCTCGTCGCGCGGTTGGCCGAGGGCCTGGTCGCCGAAGGCGCCGACATCGCGATGGCCGCGACGACCGAAGAAGGCCAGCTGCAGACGCAGCCGGTCTTCTGCCTGATGAAGGCCTCGCTGATGGAAGACCTGGTGGCCTACGTGCACGAAGGCGGGCGCAAGGTCGACCGCTGGACGGCCCGCCACCGCACGGCTGTCGTAAGCTTCGACGACCCGGCCGCCTTCTTCAACGCCAACACGCCACAGGAACTGGCCAGCCTGCAGGGGAAACGATGAACTACATGCTGCTGATCGTCGAGCCGCGCGGCCAGCGCGCCGAGCGCAACGAGGCCGAGGGCCGCGAGGCCTATGCGCGCATGGTGGACTTCTCGCAGACGCTGAAGGCCGAGGGCCGGCTGCGCGGCGTGGAGTCGCTGCTGACGGACGACCGCGGCGCGCGCGTGCAGGTGCGCGAAGGCAAGGCGCGCAGCGTCGACGGCCCCTTCGCCGAAGCCAAGGAGATGGTCGGCGGCTTCTTCCTCGTCGACTGCGAGAACCTGGAAGACGCCAAGGCCATCGCCGCGCGCTGCCCGGCGGCGGCCTGGGCGACGGTGGAGGTGCGGCCGGTCGGGCCCTGCTTCATGTGATTGTCGAAATCGCGCGGCGCCGGCCGTCGTGGCGATGAACCATCACCACCCGCGGAGACCGCCATGCGCTTCATGATCATCGTGCGCGCCACGCCGACGAGCGAATCGGAGCGCCGGCCCGACGACATCGAGCCCGAGGTGATGGAGGCGATGACGGCATACCACCGCCAGCTCGCCGAGGCCGGCGTGCTGCTCGACGGCAACGGCCTCAAGCCCAGCCGCGATGGCTGGCGCCTGAAATACCGCGCCGGCAAGCCCACGCTCGTGGACGGCCCCTTCACCGAGGTGAAGGAGCTGATCGCCGGCTACACGCTGATCCAGGTGCCCACGCGCGAGGCGGCCATCGAGTGGAGCCGCCGCTTCCCCTCGCCCTTCGGCAAGGAAGACTGCGAGGTCGAAGTGCGCCAGCTCTACGAGCTGGAAGACTTCGGGCCCGGCGCACCGGTGGACGCCTTCCGCGAGATCGGCGTCGGCGGCGGCGGCAGCAGCGGCTCGAAAGGCTGAGCGGGCGGCGGGCGCGTGTTCGACGACGCCGCCGCGCACCGCGCAATCGAGGCCGTCTGGCGCATCGAGTGCGCCCGCATCGTCGCCACCGTCGCGCGCATGACGCGCGACGTGGGCCTGGCCGAGGAATGCGCGCAGGACGCCCTGGTCTCGGCGCTGGAGCACTGGCCCGCCGAGGGCACGCCGACGAACCCTGCAGCCTGGCTCACGACCGCGGCGAAGAACCGCGCGCTGGACATCATCCGCCACCACGCGTTGCGCGACCGCAAGCTGGAAGAGCTGGGCCAGGACCTGGACGCGCAGGAGGCCACCATCGTGCCGGACTTCGTCGACGCGCTCGATGCCGCGCGCCAGGACCGCATCGGCGACGACCTGCTGCGCCTCATCTTCACCGCCTGCCACCCGGTGCTGCCCACCGACGCGCGCGTGGCGCTCACGCTGCGGCTGCTGGGCGGCCTGTCCACGGCCGAGATCGCGCGCGCCTTCCTCGTGCCCGAGCCCACGGTGGCGCAGCGCATCGTGCGCGCGAAGAAGACGCTCTCGCAGGCCAAGGTGCCGTTCGAGCTGCCGCCGGGCGACGACCTGGCCGACCGCATGGCCTCGGTGCTCGAGGTCATCTACCTCGTGTTCAACGAGGGCTACGCCGCCACGGCGGGCGACGACTGGATGCGCCCGGCGCTGTGCGACGAGGCGCTGCGCCTGGGGCGCGTGCTGGCCACGCTGGCGCCGCACGAGCCCGAGGTGCAGGGGCTGCAGGCGCTGATGGAGATCCAGTCGTCGCGCACCGCGGCGCGCACCGACGCGCAAGGCCGCCCCATCCTGCTGGCCGACCAGGACCGCACACGCTGGGACCGGCTGCTGATCCGCCGCGGGCTCGACGCACTCGCGCGGGCCGAGGCGCTGTCGCCGCAGCGCGGCAGCTACACGCTGCAGGCCGCGCTCGCGGCCTGCCACGCGCGCGCGCCCAGCACCGCGGCCACCGACTGGCCGCGCATCGTGGCGCTCTACGACGAACTGCTCGTGCTGATGCCCTCGCCCGTGGTGCGCCTGAACCGCGCCGTGGCGCTGGGCATGGCGCAGGGCCCGGCCACCGGGCTGGCGGCGGTGGATGCGCTGGCGAAGGAGCCCTCGCTGGCCGGCTATCACTGGCTGCCCAGCGTGCGCGGCGATCTGCTGGAACGGCTGGGCCGCCGCGACGAGGCACGCGCCGAATTCGAGAAGGCCGCGGGGCTGACGGACAACACGCGAGAGCGCGAGTTGCTGCGGCGGCGGGCGGAGGGCTTGCGGTAGTCCGGATCAGCAGCGGCCGCAGCGGAGGCCGCCTGGCGCGACCCGGCCCGGGCGCGCCTGAACGGCGGCAAGGGCTGAGCCCTTGCCCTTGTTCGTCGGATGCCCGACGCGATCGAGCCCCGTCGTTTTCGGGTCACCACCCTAGGCAGCCACCCGCATTCGTGAATCGCTCACGAGGTGAGCTGCGGCGGCGTCAATACGTCATGCTGCCGCCGGCCTTCCCCGCAAATCGAGGGGCATCGGCGATGTGTCCCATCGATAAACTACATCCCGTTACGAGGAGTGGCCACAAGAGCCAAAACGCCTTCAGGGAGGCATGTCGTTGGACGTTCGTTTTGGCGCCGGGGTCGAGGCGCCGGGAATACTGCTGCGCCACGGAATCTCGGCTGACGCCAGCACCTCGCAAGAACCGGGCACCCGCCCTCAGTCACAGTCACTCCTCGGCGCCTTGCAGGCGCTGGCGCTGATCGCCAGGCTGCACCACGTTGCCTGCGACCCAGCGGCGCTGCTGCACCGCCTGGGTCGATCGCCGGCCGACAGCCTCGAGCTCGGCGATCTGTTGCTGGTCGCCAAGCAACTGGGCCTGCGCGCCAAGCACTCGCGCACGACGGCGGATCGCCTCCTGCTGACGCCACTGCCGGCCCTGGCGCTGATGAAGGACGGCAGCATCGTCGTGCTGGCGCAGTGCGACGGCCAGCGCGTGCTGCTGCAGCGCTTCGCCGAGGGCGCACAGCAGCGGCCGGTGATCGAGCCCTTCGCCAGCTTCACCGAGCAGTGGTCCGGCGAGCTGGTGCTCATCACCAGCCGCGCGAGCCTGGCCGGCGAGCTGGCGAAGTTCGACTTCAGCTGGTTCATCCCGAGCCTGGTCAAGCACCGCCGGCTGCTGGGCGAGGTCCTGCTGGTCAGCCTGTTCCTGCAACTCTTCGCCCTCGTCTCGCCGCTGTTCTTCCAGGTCGTGATGGACAAGGTGCTGGTGCACCGCGGCAGCAGCACGCTCGACGTGCTGGTGGTCGGCCTCGTGGTGGTCATGCTCTTCGAGAGCGTGCTGACGGTGCTGCGTTCCTACGTCTTCAGTCACACCACCAGCCGCATCGACGTCGAGCTGGGCTCGCGCCTGTACCGGCATCTGCTGGCGCTCCCGCTGTCCTACTTCGAGAGCCGGCGCGTGGGTGACTCCGTCGCCCGCGTGCGCGAGATGGAGAACATCCGCAGCTTCCTCACCGGCAGCGCGCTCACGCTGGTGCTGGATGTGCTGTTCTCGGTGCTGTTCGTCGGCGTGATGCTTCTGTACAGCGTCAAGCTCACCCTCATCGTGCTGCTGTCGCTGCCGATGTACCTCGTCCTGTCGCTGCTGGTGGTGCCGGTGCTGCGCGCCCGCCTGGAGGAGAAGTTCGCCCGCGGTGCCGAGAACCAGGCGCTGCTGGTGGAGAGCATCACGGGTGCGCAGACCGTCAAGGCCGGTGCCCTGGAGCCCGTGTTCGCGCGCAAGTGGGACCAGCAGCTTGCCGGCTACGTCTCGGCCAGCTTCAGGACGCAAAGCCTGGCGTCCGGCGCCCGCGAAGGCGTCAACCTGATCGGCAAGCTGGTCTCGGCCGCCGTGCTCTGGTTCGGCGCGCATGCGGTGATGAACGGCGACCTGACGGTGGGCATGTTCGTGGCCTTCACGATGTTCTCCAACCGCGTCGCGCAGCCGATCATGCGCATCGCGCAGATGTGGACCGACTTCCAGCAGACCGGCCTGTCCGTGCGCCGCCTCGGCGACATCCTGAACACCCGCACCGAGGTACCGCCGCAGGCCGTGGCGCAGCTGCCGCCCCTGAAGGGCCGCATCACGCTGGACGGCGTGACCTTCAGGTATCGCCCGGAGGCGCCGCCGGTGCTGCACGACGTGAGCCTCGAGATCCGCGCCGGCGAGGTCATCGGCATTGTGGGCCGCAGCGGGTCCGGCAAGAGCACGCTGACCAAGCTCGTGCAACGCCTGTATGCGCCCGAGCAAGGGCGGCTGCTGGTGGACGGCCTCGACATCGGCCTGGTCGATGCCGCTCAGCTTCGGCGCCAGGTGGGCGTGGTGCTGCAGGAGAACGTGCTGTTCAACCGCAGTGTGCGCGAGAACATCGCCATCGCCGACCCGGCTGCGCCGCTGGAGGCCGTGATGCAGGCCGCCGCGCTGGCCGGCGCCCACGAGTTCATCAGCGAGCTGCCCCAGGGCTACGACACGGTGGTCGGCGAACAGGGCGCAGGCCTCTCGGGCGGGCAGCGCCAGCGCGTCGCCATCGCGCGAGCCCTGTTCACCAACCCGCGCATCCTGATCCTGGACGAGGCCACGAGCGCGCTGGACTATGAGAGCGAGGCCATCCTGCAGCGCAACATGGCCGCCATCTGCAAGGGACGCACGGTGATCATCATCGCCCACCGGCTGACGGCGGTGCGTCACTCCCACCGGATCATCGCCATGGACAAGGGCCGCATCGCCGAGGCAGGGTCACACGAGGCCCTGCTGCAGCACAACGGGCTGTACGCGCACCTGTGGCGCATGCAGACCGCCGTGCCCGGAACCGTGGAGCGCGTGGCATGAGCACGACCTCCACCACAGCCGTGCGGCACCCGCTGCTGGAACTGTTGGCGCGCTACCGTGCCGTCTTCGGCGCGGCCTGGGCGGCACGCCAGGAGCTGGCCGGGCCCAGGCGGCTGGCCGACGAGGCGGCCTTCCTGCCGGCTGCGCTGGAGGTCCAGGAGACGCCTGTTCACCCGGCGCCACGGCGCGCTGCCTGGGCCATCATGGCTCTGTTCGCCATGGCCCTGCTCTGGAGCATCTTCGGCCAGGTCGACATCGTGGCTGTCGCCCAAGGGCGCATCGTGGTCAGCGACAGGACCAAGGTGGTGCAACCGCTCGAGAGTGGCGTGATCCGGGCCATCCACGTGCGCGACGGCGACAAGGTCTCTGCGGGTCAACTGCTCATCGAGCTGGATCCGACGGCCGCAACGGCCGACCGCCAGGGCGTCGAGGAGCAGCAGCGATCGGCCGCTCAAGAGGCGGCACGTGCCACGGCCCTTCTCCAGGCGCTCAGCGGTGGTCCCAGCCCGAAGGTGGCCGACGCCGCGGCGCAAGCCCAGGTCGCGGCGGAATGGGGCGACATCCAGGCCCGCATCGCCAGGTTCGACGCGGAGATCTCACGGCGCCAGGCGGAGATCGCCACCGTGCAGGAGATGGTGGCCAAGCTGCGCGCAACGCTGCCGATGGTCCAGCGGCGCGAGTCCGACTTCAAGGCGTTGACGGACCAAGGCTTCGTGTCGGGACACGCCGGCCAGGACCGCACGCGGGAACGGGTGGAGATCGAACGCGATCTGGCGGCCCAGGCAGCGCGACAGAAGGAAACCGAAGCGGCGCTGGCGGAGAGTCGCCAGACCAAGGCTTCGTACCTGGCGGAGACGCAGCGCAGCTTGAGCGACCGGCGACTCAAGGCGACGCAGGAACTGACCCAGCTGCATCAGCAGGGCGCGAAGACGGCGCAACGCGAGCAGTTGACGAGGTTGACCGCGCCCGTGGCGGGCACGGTGCAGCAGCTGGCCGTCTACAGCACCGGTGGTGTGGTGACGCCGGCGCAGACGGCGATGGTGATCGTGCCGGACGGAAGCGACGTCACCGCTGAGGTCGTCATCGAGAACAAGGACATCGGATTCGTCAATGTCGGACAAGCGGCCGAGGTGAAGCTCGAGACCTTCAATTTCACCCGCTACGGGACGGTGCCGGCCGCAGTGACCTGGGTGACGGCCGACGCAGTCAATGACGAGAAGCGCGGCGCAATCTTCCTGGCCACCCTGCGAATGAGCCGCAATGCCATCGACATCGACGGCAAGCCGGTCAGGCTGGCGCCGGGCATGCAAGTGACTGCGGAAGTCAAGACGGGCAAGCGTCGCGTCATCGACTTCTTGCTGAGTCCGCTGCGAGAGTCGCTGCTCAGCAGCGCGAAGGAGCGCTAGGTGACCATGCGGCAGGACCCAGGGTTCGAAGCGCGGCTTGCCAAGGTGCTTTCTCGACAAGGCCCGCCGTTCAGCGCACTCCGCCGAGATGGAATCGGCGCGTACGCGGTGCCCGGAGGCAGGTGGCGACCCGTCGGCCCAAGGACAGGCGAGGAGAAGTCCCTGTGACGACCCCGAGAGTGCACCTCTTCATGCGGCGAATCGCGCTGATCTCGGGCATCGCAGCGCTCGCGCTGGTCCCCGTGCTTGCGCTCGTGTCGTCAGGCTTCTGCGTCGGGAGGCTCGCCTTCGTTGATGAACGCGAACTCGTCCAGGCTGCTGCAAGCCTGGCAATGCAGCACAACCAGATCTTCCGCGAGGCCAACAGCGAGTTCTACGTTCCGCAGCGGCCTGTCCCCTACCAGGACAGCGCTGAGTTCATGCGCCTGAACCCTGAATGCTGCAGGCGCGTCACCGAACCGGCCGTCGATGCGGTTGCGGAGTTCTTCCGCGGATTGATGGGCCTTGGTCGCGTCGCGATCGAGGTCAGGTATCAAGTCCGCTACATCGACGACGGCGGCGCGCGCAAGGCCGAGCCGACTCGCCTTCGCATCTGGGTCAGCCACTGTGGTGTGGCCTGCTTCGACTGCTGAGCATTTCCTATTCATTTCTCATTGATTGACGTTTGCCATGTCTCTGCCGACCGCTGAACAGATCACCAACCAATACCTGTACGGATCGCCGGTGCCGCCAGCCGATCGGACGAGCGAAGGCCTCATTCGGCCGCAGGGCGTCACGACCACCTGGGCCATCGATGTCAACGAGTACATGAGCGTTGGCGCGGGGCGCTTCGCGTACGCGGCAGGCTTCTCGTTCGTCAAGGAGTTCTTCGAGCCGAGCCAGCTGCCGGCGTCAGCGCAACTCCAGCCTGGCCGCTACACGAGGAAGCAGATTCTGGAGTTGTTCGGGTACATCAACCCGGCCACCGGCGCCAGTCTCAAGGTGGCCTCGATGAACTTCAACCAGGCCAACTACGTCGACGACATCAACGACTGGGTGGAACGGACGTACATCTGGGGAACAACGGCCTTCTCTGTCGCCAATGACGCCGTCTTCGTCGTGCGAAGCGACGGCACTCGCATGATCGAGAACTTTGCGATTCAGCCGCGGCCCGATAGCGTCGAGGACTTCGATTTCACCGGCGGCGCCCTCTCCCAGGTGGGCAACTACGCCTTGCTGTACGACACCGTCGATCCCAGCCGTATCGGCAGGACGGTGCGCTTTGAGTTCCAGGGCAAGCGAACCGGCACGGACCTGTACTTCCAGGACTACGCCGTTTCCGGCAACGGCATCAGCTACACCATCGACATGGTGAGCCTGTACTCGGGCATGGAAAGGCTGACCGATCAACTCTTCGCCAGCGGCAGCACGCGATCGCTGATCGACAACAAGCCCGTTGTCTATGGATCGACCGGCAACGATTCGATCGAGGGTTATCACTTCAAGGACCCCGGCTTTGGCTGGAACGACGACATCCCGGATCACCGGCAGCTGGGAAGCTACCTCGGCAACGGCGTCGTCTACGTGCTAGGCGCCGGCGAAGACGTCGTCATCGGCACCGCCGACGGAGACGCCGCGTACGGCGGCGCCGATGCGGACACCCTCAGGGGTGAGGCCGGTGACGACAGCCTGAAGGGTGATGCAGGAAACGATCGTCTCGAGGGCGGGGCGGGCGACGACAAGCTCTTCGGCGGCGCCGATGACGACACGCTGCTGGGCGGAACCGGCCAGGACAGCCTCGAGGGGGAAGCCGGCGACGACACGCTGGACGGAGGCGCCGACAACGACCGGCTCAAGGGGGGTGCAGGCTGGGACCGCTACCTCTTCCAAGGCAGCTTCGGTGCGGACGTGATCCAGGACAAGGACGGGCGAGGCTCGATCCAGGTCGGAGGTTCCGTCCTCAGCGGCGGCAAGAGAAAGCGCGGCGAGACCGTCTATCAGAACAAGTCGGACGGCAGCTCCTACATCGTCTTCGGCAAGACGCTCTACATCGCCAAAGCTGGCGCTGCGGGTTCCATCCGGGTCGACGGGTGGCGGAACGGTCAGCTGGGCATCCGACTGATCGAGGAGATCCCGATCCCCGCACCGCGGTCGCCCATCGTGCTGGACCTCGATGGGGACGGCGTGGAGACGGTATCGACGGACGCCGGCGTGCACTTCGACCACTCGGGCGATGGCTTCGCGGAACTCACCGGCTGGGTGAGCCCGGATGACGGCCTGCTTGGGCGCGACATCGATGGCGATGGGCAGCTCGGCTCGGGCCGTGAACTCTTCGGCTCCGAGACTCTCTTGTCCGACGGCACGCGGGCGGCGCATGGTTTCGCGGCGCTGGCCGAGCTGGATCAGAACGCCGACCAGCGGATCGACGCTTCCGACGCGGCCTACGCCTCGCTGCGCCTGTGGCGGGATCTCGACCAGAACGGCCGAACCGATGCTGCAGAGTTGCTGAGCCTGGCGGAGGCCGGCATTGCGTCGATCGGAGTCGGTTTCGAAAGTGCTTCGGTCACGGACTCTTCCGGCAATGTGCAGCGCCAGCTTGGCGACTATCAGACCGCCGACGGCCAGACGCGAGCGGCCGCTGACGTGTGGTTCAAGACGGCGCCTGGCGACACGATTGCCCTGGAGACACTCCCTGTCAGCGAGGAGATCGCAGCGCTCCCGGAGCTGGAAGGCTACGGGACGATGTATTCGCTGCACCAGGCCATGGCACGGGACCCGCAGCTGCTGGGTCTGGTCAAGCAGTATGTCGAGACGGTGGCCTGGGTGGATCGCATCACCGCTGCGCAGAAGGTGTTGTGGCGATGGAGCGGCGCCGACACGCACTCGCCGCAGGAACGGGGTCCTTCCGTGAAGGATGCGCGTTGGCTCTTCATGATCGAAGCCTTTGCGGGCCAGCCCTACATCAACGCCTTCGGCGATCCGAACCCGTGGAACCCGCAGGGAGCCGACTTCATCAACGGCGCTGCAGCAGAGATCCTCGGCCAGATGTTCGCGCGGCTCGAGGCCCAGTCGAGCCAGCAGTGGCTCTACGATCTCGTGGACGTCCAGTGGAATCCCGCCGAGCTGCGGTTCGACGCCGACTTCGCCCGTGTGACGGCAGCCCTCGCCGGACTCGCCACCACGGACCGTGCCGCGGCGCTTGACCAGCTCTCGAACTTCGTCCAGACCTTGAACGTCTCGGGACTGCTGACGCCGCAGGCCAAGGCCAACCTCGAGCAGGGCGCCGCACAGCTGGGGCCCGAGGTACCTGCCCTCATCGAGAGGGTGTCGGTCCTGCCGGCCTATCTCACCTCACCCTTGGCGTTGATGCGCAACGGCCATGATGAACTCACCGGCACGGCCAGCAACGACCTTCTCGAAGGCTACGGTGGCGACGACCTGCTCGAGGGCGGCGCCGGCTCGGATGTCCTGAATGGTGGCCAGGGCGACGACGTGCTCGCCGGCGGCTCGGACTCCGACACCCTTGTCGGGCAGGAAGGCGCGGACACCTACCTGTACGGGCTCGAGGATGGCTCGGACATCATCGTCGATGCGGATCTGGCGACGCCCAATGTCGACACCCTGGTGCTGGGGGAGGGGATCGAGACTTCCGACGTGCGACTCCGTCGCTGGGGTGACTCGCTCATGCTGGACATCGTGCCCACGGGCCAGATCCTCACCGTGCAGGACTACTTCGCGCCAGGGCCGGCTGTGGGAAGCGCCCTGGAGGTCATCAAGTTCCACGACGGCACCATCTGGGCGCCGGATCTGGTGAGCGCTCGCGTGACCGTCCCCAGCACGGGCAATGACACGCTGAACGGAACCGCCGGAGACGATACGCTGAGCGGGCTGGACGGCGACGACGTGCTGACGGGGCTGGCCGGCAACGACACGCTGCTCGGCGACGATGGCTGGGACGTGCTGCGGGGCGGTGCCGGCAACGACACGCTCCTGGGCGGCGAAGGCGATGACCTGCTGGAAGGCGGAGAAGGCGACGACACCTACGCCGGCGGCAACGGCTCGGATACCCTGACGGACACCAGCCTCACCAGCAACGACAGCTATCTGTTGATCCCTGGACAGTGGGACACCGCCACCGATGGCGGGGGCGCGCAGGACCGCGTGCTCGTCAGCGCCGGCGTGACCCCGAATCGCGTGACGGTCTCGGCCAGCGCCGGGTTGACCATCTACGTGGACTACGGGCAGGCGACGCAAGGCGGGGTGAGCTTCTACAACGTCTTCGACTCGCTGGGCAGGCCGCAGCAAGGAGCCATCGAGCAGGTGGTGTTCTCCGACGGCACGATCTGGTCGCTCAATGACTTCATATCCAAGTCGAGGCAGGGCACGGCGTACCGCGATCTGGTGTATGGGTTCGACACCGACGAGACCATCTTTGCCGAGGGCGGCGATGACTATGTCCAGGGCGGCGGCGGCGACGACTGGGTCGACGGCGGCTCGGGAAACGACGACATCTACGGCAACCTGGGCAATGACGAGTTGCTCGGCGGGGACGGCAACGATCGCCTGTTCGGCGATACGAACGGCAATGGCCACGAGTTCACGCTGATCGACGGCAACGCCGACCTGTACGAAGGCGGCCGAGGTGACGATCTGCTGCTCGACCGCGAGTCCACCAGCGGCGACGTCTACCGCTTCGGTCTCGGCGACGGCCAGGACCAGGTGTTCGACGTGGGCGGCACGGGCGACACGCTCGAACTCGGTGCAGGCGTGGACGCGTCCGGCGTCACGGTGCGAATAGCGGGTGACCAGGGCTATTCCAACTTCCTGAAGTTCTCGCTGGCCGACGGTTCTGCCATCAGGTTCTCGGATGCCTATGGCCAGGGCTACGGGCTGGAGACGGTGCGTTTCGCGGACGGCTCGGTGTGGACGGCCGACGACTTCATGTCGCGCAGCAGGATGGGCAGTTCCGGCGCTGACACGCTCATTGGCCTGTCGGGCGCGGAGACGCTCGATGGGCTTGGCGGCGACGACACGCTGTATGGCTGGGACGGGAACGACCAGCTGTTGGGCGGCGACGGCCAGGACGTGCTGAATGGCGGTGCCGGCAACGACACCGTGGAGGGCGGCGCCGGCGTCGACCAACTCCACGGCGACGAGGGCAACGACTCGCTGGACGGCGGAGGCGATGACGACACCTTGAACGGCGATGCCGGTGATGACGTCTTCCGGGGAGGATCGGGCAACGACCGGCTCATCGACACCAGCAGCACGAGCGCGGATGAATATCGCTTCGAGCGTGGTGACGGCATGGACTTCGTCTCCGATGCCGGCGGGCGCGACATCCTGGTGTTCGGAGACGGCATTGCGCCGGAGTCGGTGACCCTGGTGCGCGACTCGAACTACCTGCTCGTGAGGTACGGCGAGGGCGACGAAGTCAGGATCTTCAACGGCGGAGCCTCGGGCTCCACCCTCTACCCCGGATTCCTGGAGTCGATCCGATTCCAGAACGGCGTCGAGTGGTCGACGAGCGACATCCTGACCAGGCTCAATACGCCCACGACGGGCGACGACCAGATCTCCGGCACCGACGGCGCCGACAGCATCGATGCCTTGGCCGGCAACGACATGGTCGACGGCGGGGGCGGCGACGACAGCCTCACGGGCGGCGACGGCTCGGACCTCCTGCACGGCGGCGCCGGCGACGACGTCCTGGATGGAGGTCTCGGCGACGACAGCGTGTACGGCGATGCGGGCGCCGACACGCTGCTGGGCGGCGCGGGGAACGACACGCTGGTCTCGGAAGGCAACGGGGACATCGTCGACGGCGGAGCCGGCGACGACACCCTGTTCGCCAGCAGCGGCGCAGAGACCTTCCGCTACGCCTCGGGCTGGGGCAACGACACGATCAACGGCCTGGTGGGCGGCGACGTGCTGCGCTTCGACGCCAGCGTGACGCCGGCATCGCTGGCCGTGTGGCGGACGGTGTCGGGTGACCTGCGCATCGAGCATGCTGCCAGCGCCTCGAGCCTGACCGTGTACGGCTTCTTCGGCGGGTCCTGGAACCCGGCCGGCCTGGTCGTCGACTTCGGCGGCACATCGAGCTGGGACCTGGCAACCCTGCAGGGCAAGGTCCAGGGCCTCGTGGGCACCGAATACAGCGACAGCATCACCGCACCGGCGACGGGCGGCCTGGTTCGCGGCCTGGGCGGCGACGACGTGCTGACGGGCTCGGCCGCGGCCGACGTCCTGGATGGCGGCGCCGGGAACGATCGGATGAGCGGCGGCGCCGGCGATGACCTCTACGTCGTCGATGGCGCGGGAGACGTGGTCTCGGAAGCGGCCAGTGCCGGCACCGATACCGTGCGGGCTTCGGTCAGCTGGACGCTGGGCAGCAACCTCGAGAACCTCGAGTTGCTCGGCAGCGGCTCGATCAACGCCAGCGGCAACTCGCTGGCCAACCAGCTCAAAGGCAATGCCGGCGCGAACGTCCTCAACGGCGGCACGGGCGCCGATGCCATGACCGGCGGTGCCGGCGACGACACCTACGTCGTGGACAACACCGGCGACACGACGGTCGAGCTGGCCGGCGAGGGCACTGACCTCGTGCAGTCGGGCATCACCTGGATGCTGGCGGCCAACGTCGAGAACCTCACGCTCACCGGCACCACGGCGATCAACGGCACCGGCAACGCGCTGGCCAACGTCATCAACGGCAACAGTGGCGCCAACGTGCTGGATGGAGGAGCAGGCGCCGACACCCTCGCGGGCGGCGCCGGCAACGACACCTACATCGTCGATTCGGTGGGCGACTCGGTGGTCGAGGCGGCATCTGCCGGCACCGACCTCGTGCAGAGCAGCCTGAGCTGGACGCTGAGCGCCAACGTCGAGAACCTCACCCTCACGGGCAGCGCCGCCATCAACGGCACCGGCAACGACCTGGCCAACACGGTGACCGGCAACGGCGCGAACAACCTGCTGGACGGTGGACTGGGCGCCGACACGCTGGCCGGTGGCGCGGGCGATGACAGCTACGTCGTCGACAACACCGCGGACGTCGTCACCGAAGCGGCCGCCGCGGGCACGGACACCGTGCTGAGCAGCGTCTCCCTGACGCTGGCAGCCAACGTCGAGAACCTGAACCTGACGGGCAGCGCTGCGATCAATGCGACCGGCAACACCCAGGACAACGTGCTGCGGGGCAACTCGGCAGCGAACACGCTGAACGGGGGAACCGGCAACGACACGATGGTCGGCGGTGCGGGCGACGACACCTACGGGGTCGACGCGACGGGCGACGCCGTCACCGAGCTGGCCGGCGAAGGCACCGATCTCGTCCAGTCGTCGATCACCTACTCGCTCGGCGCCAACGTCGAGAACCTGACGCTCACCGGCACCGGGGCGATCAACGGCACCGGCAACGCGCTGGCCAACGCGATCGTGGGCAACAGCGGGGCCAATGTGCTCGATGGCGGCGCGGGCAACGACACCCTCACGGGCGGCGCCGGCAACGACACCTACCTCGTCGATTCGGCCGGCGACCTCATCGTCGAACTCGCGGCCGGCGGCACGGACACGGTCCAGACCGGCATCAACTGGGTGCTCGGCACCGATCTCGAGAACCTCACGCTCACCGGGACTGCGGCCATCAACGGCACCGGCAACGGACTGAACAACACGCTCATCGGCAACGGTGCCGACAACGTGCTGGACGGCGGCGCCGGCAATGACACGATGACGGGCGGCGCCGGCAATGACACCTACCTCGTCGACAGCACGTCGGACGTCGTGACCGAGGCCACGGGCATGGGAACCGACACGGTGTTGTCCACCGTGAGCCTGAGCCTGGCAGCCGAAGTCGAGAACCTCACGCTGGCGGGCACGGCAGCCCTCAACGGCACCGGCAACGCGCTGGCGAACGTGCTGCGCGGCAACGCGGGGAACAACCTGCTCAACGGCGGTGCCGGCAACGACACCCTGCTGGGCGGCGCCGGCGACGACACGTACGTCGTCGATGCGACCGGGGACAGCGTGACCGAGAACGCCGGCGAAGGCGTCGACCTGGTCCAGTCGTCGGTGAGCTACACGCTGGCGCTGAACGTCGAGAAGCTGACGCTGACGGGCACGTCCGCCATCAACGGCACCGGCAATGCGCTGGACAACATCCTGACCGGCAACTCGGTGGCCAACACGCTGACCGGTGGCGCCGGCAACGACACGCTGGACGGTGGAGCCGGCACCGACACGATGGCAGGCGGTGCAGGCGACGACATCTACGTGGTCGATGCGACGGCGGACGTGACCACCGAGAACGCCGGCGAGGGCACGGACACCGTGCGTTCCTCGGTGACCCGGACGCTGGGGACCAACCTCGAGAACCTCACGCTCACGGGCACGTCGGCGATCAGCGGCACCGGCAACACCGCGGACAACGTGATCATCGGAAACAGCGCCAACAACACGCTGACCGGCGGGGCCGGCAACGACACCCTGGACGGCGGCGCCGGTACCGACACGATGGTCGGCGGCACGGGCAACGACATCTACATGGTCGATGTCGCGACCGACGTGACGACCGAGAACGCCAGCGAGGGCACCGACACCGTGCGCGCCGCCGTGGCCTGGACGCTGGGCACGAACCTGGAGAACCTCACGCTGACCGGGACTGGCGCCATCAACGGCACCGGCAACGCGTCGGACAACGTGCTCACCGGCAACTCGGCCGCCAATACGCTGACCGGCGGTGCAGGCAACGACACGCTGGACGGCGGCGCTGGCGCTGACACTCTCGTCGGCGGTACCGGTGCCGACAGCTACGTCTTCGGCCGCGGCTGGGGTCTCGACACGGTCCAGGAGAACGACAGCACGGCCTCCGTGGTCGACAAGCTGCTGTTCGGTGCCGGCATCGTCCAGGGCGACACCAGCTTTGCGCATGTCGGCAACAACCTGGAGGTCTCGATCCTCGGCACGGCGGACAAGCTGGTCGTGCAGAACTGGTACCTGGGCAGCCAGTACCAGGTGGAGCAGTTCAAGTACGTCGACGGCACGGTCATCAGCAACACGCAGGTTGCGACCATGGCCAGCGCGATGGCGGCCTTTGCAGCGCCGGCCGCCGTGGCGGACGACGCCGCGGTGAGGAGCGCCCAGTGGAGGCCGTCGGATCTCGTGGCGACCGTCCTGTAGCGTGCCGTCGCGCCGATCGACCGTCAGCCGACGCGGATGACGCCCGGACAAGCCCCGATCGCCGAGGTCGCGGCCGCGAGGCGGCGCAGCAGTTCGTCGCTGCCGTGGCCACGACCCGCCTCGACGGCGGCGCCCGGCTGGCGGACACGCCAGTCGAAGCCGCCCTCGTCGAGGGTCACCATGACGGCCGGCACGTCGAGGGCCCGCGCCAGTTCGTCGAACAGCACCGCATCCACGCCACCGTCGCGCGCCAGCACGACATAGGGCAACTCCGTGTCGGTCAGCGCGGCCTGCCAGCGCCAGCCAGCGGACCTGGCGGCGTCGGCGCGCGCCGCCCACTGCTCGGCGAAGGCGGGTTCCTCGGCCAGGGCGAACAGCGCCAGTGCCAGCGCGGGCGGCGGCTGCGGCGTTGCCGCCGCGGCGTCCGCCGGCACGCCGCTGACCACGAGCGTCGCCAGAGGCTGGTCGACCGACCAGCGCAGGTCGGTGGCCGGCCAGCCGCTCAGGCGGCGGTAGTCCTCGTCCAGGGCCGCCTGCGCGGCGGCCTCGGCCATGTCGCGCTCCATGACGACCGTGCGGCCGGCCAGGAACAGGCCGTGTTCGAAGTGGCTGGCCTGGCGCCGCATCTGCGCATGGGCGACAAAGGCGCCGAGGTCGGCGGACAAGCGGCGTGCCATGTCCCAGCCGTCGCCGGCCGTGCCGGGGCCAAGCGTTTCGTCGAGCACCCAGGCGCCGGGGCCGCTGCGCGCCGGCGCCGACGACTGCGTGAGCAGCCGCATCCCCGGGCGCAGCGCCGCCTGCAGGTCGAGGAGCTGGCGCCCCGGCGTGTGCGCCACGCGCTCTTCGATCCGGTACCCCCGCCGCGCCAGCAGCTGCTCCAGCGCCCGGGCGCCGTCGTCCGGCGACAGGGCCGGCACGACGCTGCGCAGGGTCTGCGTCGCCACTACCTCTTCTCCTTCTCGCGCGCGGGCTGCGCCGGCAGCGGCGCGACGCCGGTGAGCGCCGGGCCGGACAGCGGCGGCCGCAGGACCCATTCGCCGTCCGCGGCGCGCACCACGACCTTGGCGATCACGTCGCCCTCCAGCGCCGGGCCGGGCAGCGGGTCGGTCGGCAAGGGCGGTGGTGCGTCCCAGGCGGCCTTGATCTGCGCGATGCTGCGGCCCGGCATCTCGATGTGCACCTCCACGTGCGTGTAGCCGGAATCCCTGGCGGCACGCATGGCGTCGCTGGCCATCTTGCGCGCCAGGTTGGCGTTCGCCTCCGGTACCGCGGCCTTCAGCGACAGCGGCCGCGGCGGGTTGCCGATGGTGCCGTCGATGCCGGGGTAGTCGATGCCGTTGACCGTATCGCCGAACAGGTGGACCTCCTCGCCGGTTCGGGCGGCGATCTCGATCGCCTGCGCGATCTCGTGCGCGCCGGGCGGCTTGTTCTCGAAGTGCAGCGTGACGCGCGAGCCGGGGGCCGCGGGGCGCACGTTGCGCAGCACCGGGCGCAGCGGATCGTCGCCGGCGCGCGCGGCCTGGCGAGCCGCGGTATCGGCCGCCGCATCGGCCACGCGGTAGCGGTCCAGGAAGACCTCGGCCTGGGCGCGCAGGCGCTCGGGCTTCAGCCGCCCGAACACGTTCTCGGGGTTGCCGCCGTTCTGCCGAAGCTCGGCCGACCACAGGTCGAGGCCGCTGCGCAGGTTCTCCGGCAAGGCGTTGCGCGCCGCGGTCTCGACCGGGCCCATGGCGGGGTTGGGCTGCGGCGCCGCCGGGCGCACCGGCGCTTCCGGCAGGCGCACGTTGGCGTTCGGGCCCGGGGGCTTGAGGCCGGGCCCGCGCAGCCGCGCTGCCTGGCCCCGGGCCTGGCCGGCACGGAAGGCGCGGCTGCCGAGCAGCAGCGTCACCGCGCCGCCGGCACCAGAACCCAACTGGGCCGAGCGCGCCTCGCTGCCCATCGGCATGCCGGTGCCCAGCTGAACGCCGCTCATGCCCTCGATCAGCTGGCTCACGCCGACCGCGTCGCCGACCGAGTCCAGCATCGTCTCGGGCACCGGCACGTCGTAGCCGGAGCGCTCGATCTCGTCGCGCCGCGATTGATAGGAGCTCACGCCGCCGTAGGCCGCCAATCCGACCAGGAGCCAGGTCGCCTGACCGACGGTCAGCACTTCGGCGCCGACGAACAGGCCCACCACCGCGACCAGGAACAGCCCTTCCGCCACCGTCTGGCCGAAGGCCGCGAGGGCGGTCCCGGGGAGGATCTCGTTGCGGTCGAAGGTCTCGTGCTGGCGCGGCTCGCGCTGCGCCTCGGCCAGCTTCACCGAGAAGCCGCCCTGCAGCAACTCCAGCAGGACCTGCTTGGGCGCGACCGTCGCATAGTTGGCATCGGACATGTGCCGCGTGGCCCAGCCCATGAGTTCGTCGGCCAGCGCGTTCAGCACCTGCTGCACAGCCGCGTCACCGGTGACCAGGATGTCCTTGCCTTGCGAGTTGAGAGGAATCAGGTACGGGAAGGTGCGTGACGAGTACCCCCACAGCTGCATGCCCAGCGCAAGGAACTCGTCGAACTTCGCGCTGCGCGCCTGCAGCGCCTCGGGCGAAGATTCGCGGGCGCGCCTGTCGTCCTGCAGCTTCTTGCGCGACGCGGCCTCGATGTCCTGCTTGAGCAGGCCGACCGAGATGTCGGCATACACCTTGGCCGGATCGGCCTTCGCGAAGCCCGGCTCGGCCCGGTGGCTGTCGTACCAGTCCTGGAACTTCAGCAGCGCCTGCACGGCGCGCGAACGCTCGGCGCCGGACAGCCTGGCGCTCTCGTCCTGGCGGTCTTTCATGAAGCGGATCCACAGCTCGGCGCGCTCGGCCTCCGGATCCTTGGGCCGCTCGGGCGGGCGCAGGCTCTGCGCCCACAGGTCGGGCGGAGTCACCGTCGTGAAGTCGGGCTGGTCGCGATGGGCGTTGACCCACTCGTAGTAGCGCGCCACCGCCTCCGCCGGTTCCTTGGTGGTGCGGAGGTAGGCCATGAAGTTGGCATAGGCCGTCGCGACCGAGGGCGACATCGCCGTCTTGGCGTCGGCGCAGGCCGGCGCCGTCATGCCGGGGCCGGTGACGCACACGCGGGGCCCGCGGAAGAGTTCTGCCTGCACCAGCTGGTCGGCGATGCGCTGCGCGGCGTCGCGCGGGGACAGGCCGGCCAGGACGATGGTGACGGTGTTCTGCCGGTCCTCGATGAGGATGGCGCCGCTCGCGTCCAGGCGGTAGCTGCGCGAATAGCCGGGCTCCGGGGTCGCGTCGGTGGGCAGGCCGTACACCTGCACCGCAAGGCTGTCACCCGCCTTCAGCGGCGCCGGGGCGCCCGCGGCCGGCTCGCGCTGGACCCAGGCGGCACCGGCCGCTGCCTGCTGCTGCACCACATGCGCCAGCTCGTGCGCCAGCAGGCTTTGCTGCCCCGGCCCTCCGGACGCGGCGGCCGACGAGAGAACGACCTCGTTGCCAAAGGTCAGGGCCCGAGCGCGGAACTGCTGCGCGACGCCGTCGGCGCGAGGGCCTGCATGCACCCGCACCTGCGAGAAGTCGTGCCCGAAGCGGCGCGCGAAACCGGCGCGCTCGGCGGGCGCGAGCGGGAGTCCGCCGCCGCGCAAGGCCCTCAGGTCGGCCGAGGCGCCATCGGGAGCCGGATGCGCCGTACCGGCAGGCCCGCCGCCACCCCGCAAGAAGCCGCCGCCACCGGCGGGCGCCGACCCGGCCGCGGCCCTGGCCTCCCGCTCGAGCGGATCGTCGGTCGCGCCCAGCAGCACCGGCGACGGGGCCGACGGCACGCTGCTCGGCTGGCGGGCCGGACGCGCCGCCGTCGAAGACGCCTTCGGCCCCGGCGGCGCCTTGGCCGCCGCACGCGACTTGGAGGGAGGAGCGTACTGAAACGAAGCCATGGGATCGCGCCGCCGCGCGCGTCAACGTGCCCGACCCGCCTGCGGCCGCGATCGGGTCTGGACCGGACCGGACTAACAGCTGAGTGATGCGCTGCGTGGGCAGTGTAGTGTTCCCCCGCGCGCCTGGCCAATCCTGATCACGATTGATGATGGCGCACCCGAGAGCCGCTTCCAGAATCCCGCGAGGTCTACCCAGGAGGCGGCATGGACGAGGCGACAAGGGTGCACAGACCACGCCCTGTGTGGGTGCTGCTGATCGCTGCCGCGCTGGCCGCCTTGAGCGGATGCGGGGGGATGTCGGTGGCGCACCGCAACCAGCTCATCGGTGGATCGGGCGTGGTGGCCGGATCGCTGTTTCCCAGCACCGACGTCGAGCAAACCTACTACCTGGGCAGCTTCGACCCGCGCAGCCAATTGCCGCCGGCGATCTATCGCATCCGGATGCGCGGCCAGTCCAGTTTCCTGAACCGCGCCCGCTTCGCGTCGAGCTGGGTGCCGGCCGAGGTCGTCGACGCGCTGACGGGTTCGCTCGACATCGACAGCAGGCACGGCAAGGTCAGCGTCTCGCAGGACGACAGCACGAAGGTGTCGCTCGAAGGTTCCGGCCGCGGGCTGGTTCTCTTCGGCCCGGAGGGGTTCCGCGAGGCGCCTCGCAAGCACCGTCTGGTGGTCATCATGGGTGCGAGTCCGGAAGACGTCGAACAGGCCTTCTCATCGGCCCTGGGCAGCGTGGCCAAGGTCAAGTTCGGCCAGTCGGCCGGATCCCTGGATCGAGACCTGTTCTCGCTCATGCTCGACCTGGGCAAGGAGCGCGAACAGCTCAAGGCCATCGGAGGCGAGCGATGAGCACCCGCGCCTGCGTCGCCATCGCCGCCGCGGCCCTCCTGGTCGGTTGCTCGGCCCTGCAGATCGACGTCGACGTCTACAAGGGGCCGCTGGTCAATGAAGACAGCATGCAGCGCGACCAGATGCTGGCCATGGCGATGTCGGCCAAGGTGCTGATGCTGTCGATGCGCAACAAGATCCTCGACGACCACGCCTGCGGCTGGGACGAAGGCGGCAGCGAGCTGCGCAGGAAGACGCTGGAGTTCGAGAAGCTGGTGTCGCTCGAGACCGAGACCAGCCCGCCAGCCCTGAGCGAAGCGTGCCGCAAGCGCCTTGCCGAAGCTGAGCCGAGTTCCTACGGATCTGCCGCGCAGCCGCAGCGCTCGTCCGCGGTGCGGCGGCAATTGATACGCAACGCGCGCCAGCTCAACTCGATCCTGAGCTTCTACGACGACCGGGACGATACCGGCCTGAAGCCCCTGCTGGATCAGGTCAGGCAGAGGCAGGAAGCGCTGGACGACAAGCGGCGCGCGTACCTGGTCCTGGCCACGCCGCGCAGCCCGCCGTCGCCAGAAGCCGAGAAGGCCTATGGCGACATGCGCCTGGCGGCCGGTGGCCTCTATGTGCCGATGGTTCGCCTGCTGCAGACCGCGGCCGGCGCTCGACTTGCGTCTTCGCAGGAACGCCTGAAGATCATCGAGAAGCTCGCCAGGGACGTCGTCGACATCACCGACCCGCTGGAACTCTTCAAGGCCGCGGCTTGCTTCTCCGCTGACCCTGCCAGTCCTGCGACTGACCTGATCCAACGTGCCGACCAGCTGGACCCGGGCGTGTTCGTACGATCCAGAAGCGGTGACCGGACCCGGTGGTATGCCGATGCGCGCCGCGCACTGTTGGGCGCATTGAAAGACAAGCCTCGCGAGAGCGCCGAAGCCCTGCTGCTGGCCAACCAGGCGAGGCGGCAGCCCTCGCCGCCCGACTCGTGTTCAGCGCTGGCGAGGCAGCCGCGCCCCGAGGGCATCGTGCGCAGGCTGTTCCCCGACGAGCGGATCATGGGTGACGAAGCGGACGACAACACGCGCCAGATCGGCGACATCGTGAACACCGTGCTGGCGACACTGGGTGAATCGGGCTTCGACCGCGGCCGCATCGAGAACGGCATCGACAGCCTCGCCGACATCTACGCCGCCACTCGCGACAGCTCGGCCGGCCCCGGCAGGAAGAACGGCCGCACGGCCGCGGAGCAGTTGTCGCAACAGCAGTTCGCGCGCCTGGACCACCTGCTGGTGGACATGGCGCAGCGCATGCAGTTCCTGGCCACCAATCTCTGGCTGATCGACGAGCGCGGAGGCAAGAACCCGGCCGACAACGAGATCGAGCGCTTCAAGGCACTGCTCGAGTCGATCGCCACCAACATCATCGTGCACGCCGACGACCTCCGCCGCCAGTCGGTGCACAACGAACAGCAGAGCACCGGCGGCGCCATCGACAGGTCTGCGGCCAACAGAGTGTTCGCGGTGGATCCCGGCGCCGCGTTCACGCGCATCGAGAAGCGCATCGGCGAGTTCAAGCTCAAGGCCGTGGCCGATGAAGCCGCGGCGGGTGGCTCCGTCTCGCTGGCCAGCCTCCAGAAGGAGAAGAGCCGGCTGGAGACGGCGCTCGAGGAAGAAGGCAAGGCCGTCAAGAGTCGCCGCGACGAGGCTCTCGATGCCACCGCGTTGCTGGTCACCGTCGTGCCGGGTCAGGCGCCCTCCCCTCTGCTCCTGGCGACCTCGGCCGACGCGCCGAAGCTGTGGAGCGCTGACCGCGAAAGTGTTCGGAAGGCCCTCGCGGCCTCGACCGGCAACGCGTCCGTCGAGGCCCTCCGGCTCGAGCTTGATGCCTGGCTCGTGCAGGAACTGGCCGGCTTGTCGAGCCCGGCGCTGAAGGACGATCCGCGAGCGGCACGCCTGCGGTCGGCCCGGCAGATGGTCGAGCGCCTGGCGCCCTTGTCGAAGGCCGAACTCAAGCGCTCGGCCGCCTATGCGGAACTGCGGCGCATCGTGCTGGCCAAGTACCAGAGCGCCTCCAAGGTCTCGCTCAACGAAAGCGGCCTGAGGAACCTCCAGCGCGAACTCGATTCGATCAAGGTCCAGCTCGACGCCGAACAGAGACGGATCACGCGCCTGACGGCCAGCGGCGCAGGCGTCCCCAGCGCGGGGTACGACGCCATCCTGAAGATCGTCAACGACGCGCGCTCCGAAGTGCTGGGCATGACCGCGAGCTCGATGGCCAATCCGGACGGCAACCTCATCATGGGCTTCCTGCGCCTGAGCATCGAACGCGCCATGGACAAGCTCCCCGCCGAGCAGCGGGCCGATCACCTCAACGCGTTGACGGTGCTCAAGCGGGTCGGCAACCCCGCCGAGCCGCAGGCTGCGCAGCAGACCCATGAAAAGGCGATCGAGGTCCTCGACTCGGTCATCGGACAGCTTCGGTTCCTGCACATCGACGCGATACGGAGCAAGGGGCGCAATTCCGAGGAAGCCAAGGACATCGAAGCGGCGCTGACCGCTGCCCGGCGCCAGCGCGAGGACCACATCTACGTGCGCCCCGCCAGCTCGTACCTGCGCTCCGTGTACGCGGCCACCTACACGCAGCCCAGCTCCCGCACCGAGTGGCGCAACATGCTCGTCGAGCAGTTCCGCAACATCACCAAGCCCGATGCGGCGACCGATCGGATCAAGGAGGACCTCGACAAGGCGTACTGGCAGAACATCAACACCGTGCGCCTGGCAGCTTCCGGCAGCTCCAACTTCGTCGTGGCCAAGGACGACGTGGGCAACTGGTATGTCAAGGCGATGGGGTCCGACCCGGCGGCGATGATCAAGGCGGCCAAGCAGCTGGCGCTCTACAACCTGGGCTCCCAGATGGACAGCAACCTGCTGCGGGTCGACGAGTTGCGCAACACCATCGATGCGCGCCGCGCCAATGGCGAGGCGCCCGACGAGGGCCTGCAGTCGGAGCTGAACGCCCTCACCGGCGGCCAGAGCGGCGCGGCGGTGACGGCGCGCAGTCAGACCCTGAAGCTGTTCAAGCAGAACTACGATGAGCTGTCGCTCGCCCAGCTGAAGGACATGCAGGCGCGCCTGACGGCCAGGGAATTCGTGCTCGCCATTGCCAAGCGCTGGAGCACGACCCTCGAGAAGGCCAGCGACCCCAAGGCGCTGGACGCGGCGTTCGACAACGCGGAAGTGAAGCAGCGCCTTCAGGACGCCGAGCTGGCGGCGAGCCAGGGCGTGGCTGCCGGCTCGGCCACCGGATCGGCGATGGTGTCGGTCCTGCAGGCCTTGTCACGCGCTCGAAGCACGCTGAAGGCGGTCGTGCAGACGACGGTGGCCCTGACCAACACCGAGGTCACGAACGCCGCCGCCGCCGTCACGGCCGTCGCCAGCGCCCAGGCGACGCTGGATGCGCGGAACGCCGAAGTCGATGCTGCAGCCGAACAGATCAAGCTGAAGGAGACCGAGCGCACCAGCGCCATCGACAAGGGCGATGCGACGGCCAAGGAGAGGGCCGACGTGGCGCTGGATGAGGCGAGGAAGACCTACGCCGGTCGAGTCGAAGCAGCCCGCCTGGCCAGCAAGGAGGTGACGGAAAAGCGCAGGCTGCTCGCGGAGGCGAATGTCGCGCTCAACGCCGCCAAGTCCCGGCAGGAAGAAGCCGCCCGCGATGTCGATGCCGTCCTGAAGACGGCCATCGACGAGGCGGTTGCCAGGCGGCTGCGCGTCGTCGACGAGACCGAGACCGCGGTCAAGGTGATCGGGCGCACGGGATCATGAAAGACCGCACCGACTCGACCGCGCGCTTGCCGGTCGGGCCGGCGTGCCGATCAGCAGCGCTTGCGCCCCAGGCCCGCGGCCAGGCCCAGGGCCGACAGCACCAGCGCCAGCGAGGCGGGTTCGGGCACGCCGCCCACACCCGGCGCCGCTTCCACCGTCCCCCCGTTGATGTTCGACCGGCGGATTCCAGTGAAGTAGGTGGCGAAGCTCGTGGCCGTGTCGAGAGTGATGGATCCGCCCAGGTCGCTGAGGTTGCCCACGAAGTCCAGCGTCAGCGTGTGGCGGCCAATGCCGCCGTCCGGGTCCGGCCCGCCGTTCAGCAGCACCAGGATGCCGCTGTCCCCGCTGCTGAAGGTGGAGAAGGTCAATGGCGTGGGCTCGACGTCGTTCGGGGTGTTCCGGATGAGGATGTTGCTGTAGGTGTTGGTGCTGGCGTCGTAGTCGAACGTGCCTGTCAGCGAACCCGGCACGCCGGCAAACAGCCCGGTGCCCACGGTGGTCACGCTGTTGAGTGACCAGGTGACGGGTGCGGCATGGGCCGGGCTCAGCAGCAGCGCGGCGGTTGCGCCCAGGGCGGCGGGCAGTGACGAGCGCAGTACGGAAGGCATCGTGGTCTTCAAGTAACACTCCTTGTGGCCCACATTCGGGCAGCCGGTGGTGGAAGTCAGCTTCTGTGCATGACGAAGTCTCGGGTCGGGCCTCTGTTCACGGCAGCCCCGAGTGCCCACGGGCATGACCAAGGCCAGGCGCTGAGCAGGGCGGCCGTGCATGCATGAGTCATGCCTCTGGGCGAAAGTCCTTAACGCCACTCAATTTAACGGTATGGCCGTGACGCACGGCCTTCCGGTGTGTAAAGGCTCTCGACGATCCTCGGGCCTGCCTCGGACTCGACTTTTGGCCAGGCCCGCGGCCGCTGCCGCAGGCCCGGCATCCTGCACCTCCACGATGAGCGGCGTCGAGCGGCGCGTGTATGCTGGCCTCATGCCCTGCCGCATGGAGCCCGAGTCCCCCGCGAACACCACGCGACGCCGGCACGTCCTGCTCGCCGGGGTGGCGGCGGTACTTGGCGGCTGCAGCCCGGACGGCGAGGCCCAGTCACGGAGCGACGGCATGTTCGGCTTGTTCAAGGGGTCCCGGGAGCACAGCACGGTGCCCGCGTCGGTGGGCGCGCAGCTGGTGCGCGAGCAGGCGTATCCGGCGGGCCTGGCGGCGCCGTCGTTGTCCTATGGCCGCAGCACCGAGCTGGCCGTGGCCGGCACGCCGCCGCGGGCCCGCTTCGAGGCGCAGCACGAGTCCGGCCGCACCGCACGCGCGTTCCGCATCGACACCGAGGGCCTGGCGCCGGTCCTGCTGCTCAACGCCGATCCCGACGCGCCGCGCATCGACGCCTGGGAGCTCGGCGCCGGCGACAGCTTCGTGCGCCAGCGGCCGGTGGCGCTGGACCCGGCCCAGCAGCAGTGGGCCGGCCACAGCGTGCAGCAGGTGCAGTGCCTGCCGGCGCGGCAGCAGGCGGTGGTGGTGCACTACGTGCCGCGCGAGGCCCGCTACGGCCTGTTCCTGCACGACGCGGCCAGCGGCAGCTTCCGCCGCGTGGCCGACCGCCTGCAACGCGACACCTGGAAGCCGCTGCCGGCCAGCTTCATCGACGTGCTGCCGGTCACGCGCGAGGCGGCTCTGCTGGTCTACCGCACCGACGCGCAACGGCTCGCGGCCGAGACCTACGTCAACACGAAGGAACATGTCCTGCTGTTCTCGCCGGCGCAGCCGGCGGGCCTGGAGGTGCTGACGCTGGACGTGGCCGACGGCAACATCCAGCGCTGGGCCGTGCGCGAGCGCAAGCTGTACATCGAGGCGGTGGATCCGCGCCAGCGAGGCAAGCCGGTGACACACCGGTGGTCGCTGGACCTGTCGCGGGTCCTCTGAACTGGGGAGGTCGCCGGCACCCGCCGGCGGCAGCATCGATGCGCATGGAGGGACCGGTATGTTCGACAACGACACGCTCACGCCGCAGGAAGCCAGCCGCATCGCGACGAACTCGTACTTCACGCTGAAGGACTGGGTGCGGGCCGATACCGCCAACAGCAAGGTGCGGCCCAAGGCGGCTGCGGAGGACGAGGCCACCGTCAAGCGCCTGGTGCTCGGCCCCGGGCAGGTACACCGCGGCGTGAACAGCACGCTGCAGGGCACGGGGCTGCAGGGTGCCCGGTTCGGCGGCGTGGTCTCCGGCACCACGGGGCTGGGCACGAGTTCGGGCTTTGGCTACGTCATGCACCTGGAGTCCGCCGGGCGCAGGCACGCGATACTGGCGATGCGCGGCACGCGGCCCGAGATGTCCGGCGTGCCCGACATCCTGACCGACATCCGTGGCGCGATCGAACCCTTCGGCGGCTACGGCTTAGTGCACAAGGGCTTCAAGCACACCTTCGACAGCGTGCTGGCCAACCTGCGAGCGCACGACCTGGCCATCAAGTCGGCACACGTGGTGCACTGCGTGGGCCACAGCCTCGGCGGCGGCGTGGCCACGCTGCTGGCCGGGCACTACCGGGCGCAAGGCAAGACGGTCAAGCTCTACACCTTCGGCAGCCCGCGGGTGGGCGCCATGGGCGCACACCTGGCGCTGCAGAAGGAGATCGGCCAGGACAATATCTACCGGGTCGCGCACGACCTGGACCCGATCACGCTGCTGGGCCCGTTCCCGTACGTGCACCTGAATCCATCGCTGATGGATTCGAACTTCATGACCATCCCGTCGTTCGTGTCCGACCGCGTCACGCTGGAAAACCACGACATGGCGAACTACATCAACTCGATCGGCGACTCGAGCTGGAGGAATCTGCACTCGCGCGGCCGCCAGCTCGACCACGAAGACGCGTTGCTCGCGCGCTGGCTGCTCGGTTCGGGGGCCGATTCGTCCTGGATCAAGCGCCAATCGGCCAAGGTGCTGGGCCTGCTGTTCCGGCTGATCGGCTACTACCTGCGTCGTGAACCCGTGAAGGTCATGCTGAGCCTCAACGCGCTGGACCTCTTGGCCGAAATGCTGGTCACCGGCGCGGCGCGCGCGGCGGCGCTGTCGGCCGAGATCGTCGGCCTGCTGCGCCACTGCGCCACCTGGGCCGGCATCCAGCTGCGGGAGGGCGCGGACATCGGCGTCACCGTGATCGCGGCGATCCTGCGCGCGATGCTGCGCAGCGTGGGGGACGCCGCGATGCAGGCGATCAACACCATCACGCGCAACCTGCAGCCGCTGCCGCTGCTGCTGACGGGCGCGGCGCTGCTGACCTCGGCCGTCGCACTGTGATCGACGAAGATACGCTGGCCACGCTGCGCCAGAACGCCGAGCGCCTGGCCTGGGCGGGCCTGCAGGCCGCCGCCGAACCCCTGATGCCGCCACCCGACGCGGCGCCGGCAGCGCCGCTCCAGGACGCCGAAGTGCTGGCCCTGCTGGACCCCGCCCGGCTCGACCTGGCCGCGCTGGACGCGGCATTCGCCGGCGACGGGGACGACACGCCGGACGACGAGCCCGTCGACCTCGAGGCCGCCCTGGCGGCGCTGCCGGCTGGCCTGCCGCCCTTGACGGCGACGCTGGACGACGCCGGCTTCGGCGCCTGGCTGGCGCTGTACACCGGCGGCGACGATGCACTGCACCGCCTGGTGGCCGCGCTGATGCGCCAGGACTGATGCGCGCGCGGCCGGCGGCCTGAAACGGCACACCAGGTGAGGCCCGATGAACGATCTGCAGGAACTGCTGAAGACCCGTGACACGCAGGGAGACTCGCTCGTCCTGCACGCGCTGCGCGACGGGCTCGCGCCGGAGGCCTCGCGTTCCGGCAGCGCGGCGTCGCTGCACGCGCTCCTGCTGGCCTACTTCGCTCTCGACCAGGCAGCGAGCACGCGCGGCTTCACGAGCGCCTTCCGCCGCCATCGCCACACCGCGCTGGCCCTGCGCGCGATGCTCGAGGAGGACGGCGAGGCGCAGGCTGCCGGCCTGATGGGCTCGCTGCTCGATGGCCGGCCCAGGCCCACCGGTGCCCTGCAGGCGGCCCTGACCAGCGATGAAGCCCGGCAGCAGGCGGCTGCCGCCGGCCGCGCCGTGCAGGTCGCGTTCGACGCCTTCGCGGACACCGCGCTGGCCACCCCGCATTCGAGCGCGGAGATCGAAATGAGCCTCGCCTGGGCCGCCGTCGAAGCAGGCCTGCTCGACCGGGTGGCGCAGGCGGCAGACGTGCTGGCCTTCGCCCATGGCCCCGAGCACAGGGCCCGGCGTGGCCGCCTCGCGCAGCTCGACGCGCTCGTCGCGCGCAGCAGCATCGGCCAGATGCTCGGCGCCATCGCAGCGGCCCGGCAGCCGCGGGTGCTGGCGCAGCCGAGCGAATACGCCGTGGCGAACGAAGGAGCCCCGGGGCACAGCGTCGAGATCCCGGTGCGCCACGAATGGGGCAGGCCCAGCCCTCGGCCCGCTCCAGCGGCCGGCAGCCCGGCCGCGCGGGCGCTCGACGAGCTGTACGCCTTCGCCGACGGTGCGGCGCTGTTCATCCCGCTCGTGCACGTGCCGCAGGAGCCCGGTCTCTTCCTGATCGCCGAAGCCGCCTGCGCCGATGAACGCGAGCACCTGATGACGTGGCTGACGATGGGCATCGAGCCCGGCGAACTGCCCGACTGGGCGCACTCGCTCGTGCCGGTGGCCGCGCTGAACGGCGATGCGGCGCGCTGGGTCGTTCCGCTCGAAGGCCCGCATGCCGGCAGCGTGATGCTCTCGCCCGAGGATGTGCACGAGGGCCGGCCCCGCTACCCGAGCCTGGCCCACTTCGTCGCCGCGCTGCGGCTGTGCCCGGAGGCGGTGCTCGGCAACGGCGGCTACGTCTCCTACATCGTGCCGGAACACGAGCACCAGCTCTACCCGGTCGGCCACGTCGAGGATGACGGCAGCGGAGGTGGCGCCTGAGCGCCGCCGTCCCGCCGGTGCCGGCACCGGACGACAAGTCGGGCCTCAAGATCGACTACGTCGCCAGACGCATCGCGATCGCACTCGCGCCACTCGGCTTCAAGCGCAAGGGCCGGCAGTTCACGCGGGCCGGTGGCGAAGGCGATGGGGCGCACTGGCAGATCGTGCACGTGCAGGCCGGCCCGTGGAACGAAGGCCCGCGCGGCGAGTTCTACGTCAACCTGGCGGTGCAGTACCCGGCGCTGATGCGGCTGGCCGCGCAACGGTCCGGCATGGCGTGGCTGCTCGATCACCTCGACAAGCCCGACGAGGCCGCCGGCCAGGCCAGGGAGCGGCTCGGGCAGCTGATGTCGGCGCTGCCGGCGGAGCATCCCTGTGCGCGGCCCGGCGACGTCGACGAGTGGAAGTTCTCGCCACACGCCGACATCGAATCGCTGGCCGATGGCGTCGTGCACGGGCTGCTCGCGGTCGGCCTGCCCTGGCTCGAGCAGCACGGCACGCTGCGCGCACTGGCCGACCACGAGGACTCGCTGCTCGCGATCGATGTCGACATGCGCATCGCCGCGGCCGTGCTGCTCGGCGACCGCGAGCATGCGCAGCGCCTGCTGGTCGAGGGCCAGAGCCGCTTCACCGGCAACGGCCCCGGCTACCTGCGGATGATGCGGCCGTGGCTGGCCGGGCTCGGGCTCGACCTGTCGGTGCTGCCGGAGGAGGCGGAGCCGCCGCGCGTCTCGGCCTGGGAGCAGCGCCGCGAGGCCGAGGCCCGCGCCGAAGAGGCGGCGCACGCGCGCGAGGCGGAAGCGATCCGTGCCAGGACCCGGGAGGGGCCGCTCGAGCCGCGCGCACTGGCCGACGCATGGCTTGCGGAGCTCCAGGCGCGCTGGCGCAGCGAGCCGGATCCGCTGGCCGATCTGCCCAGTGGCCGCGACGCCGCCTCTCGCGATGCGGCCGGCCGCGAAAGCCTGCTGCTCGGCCTGCTCGACCGGCTTGTCGCCGACGAGAAGGCACGGCCCGCCACCGATGCCCATCAGCGTCCGGCCGCTGCACTGGATGTCGACGAGCACGTGAAGGCGCTGCTCGAGGCGCTGCTGACCACGCTGCCGAGCGTCGGCGAGGCCACGGCCCTGGCGGTGCTGCAGCGGATGACCGCGCTGGTCGACCGCTGGTCGCACGAACTCGTCACGGGCAGCTATGCCTGGGGCTTCGCGCCGCTGGTCAAGTGGCTCGTCGGAAAGGCCGGCGCGCCGCACCTGGCCTCGCTGCAGCCGGCGATCGCCGCCTGGCTCGAGGCCTATGCCCTGTTCGCCGTGCGACGTTTCGAGCGCGAATCGGCATGGCTTGCCGCCGAACTCGCCAAGCCGCTGGACCCGGCCCATCCGCTGTACGACATGCTGAAGGAAAGCCGCGAGAGGCAGGCCGAGGCCGCCGAGAAGACGCCGCCGCCATCGGACGAGGAACTGCGCCGCCGCCTCGCCGCCTACCCCGAGCAGCAGATGGCTGCGCCCGACAAGCGCGCCGTAGCCGCGCTGCGGCAGGCGCTGCGCCGCGACGCGGCCAGCGGCCGCCTGCGCCTCGAATGGGAAGACGACGACTGGGGGGCGGCGATGCAGCAGGCTTGGAACGCCGCCGAACCGGCGCTTCGCACCGCGCTCACGCCCGCGCTGCAGGACTGGCTCGAGGGCGTGGAGACCCAGCCCACGCGCGCCTGGCTGAAGGCGCTCGATGGCCGCATCGCCGCGCTGCCCGCAGCGCTCGCGCCGGCCTGGCGGCAGTGGCTGCTGCAGCGGCTGGGCGCGTTCGAGACGCACAGCGGCCACACCGAGTGGGCGACCACCGGCGCCCGGCCGGGCGTCGGCGCGCGCCTCGGCGAGGCCAGCGAGAGCCTGCTGCTCGGCCTGCTGTGGTGGGCCTGGCGCGATACCGGCATCGAGCCGGCGACGCTGGAGCCTGTGCTGCAGCGTGTGGCAGCCGGTGCGTGGGCGAAGCTTCCGGACGTCGGCGCCCGCGCCCCTTCGCCCGGGGGCGTGGTCCTGCGCATGCTCGCCGGCCTCGGCGACGAGGCGTTGGAGAGCGTGCGGCGCCTCGGTATGGCGCAGGGTGCCTCGAAGCAACTGAAGCAGGCCGTGGAGCGCGCGCTGAAGCCGGCCACGCCGCGCTGAGACGTTCCCGCCCCGTCCATCCAGCCCGGCAGTGGCTTCGCACGCCTGGAGAGCCGTGACAAGGCGCGCGGCGCGGAAGCGGCTCCGTCCAGAGCCCCGGCCGCGGCGACCGCCGCCTCGCCCATGCACGGACTCAGCCAGTAGCCACCGACGGGCAGGACCCCGGGCGCTACGATGCGCGCCGCGATGCCTGCCACCGCTCCCACCTCGCCCCAGCCGCTGCCCGAGTCCTGGCCCAACGCCGCGCTGCTCGTCGTCGACGACGAGCCCGGCATGCGCAACTTCCTGCTCAAGGCGCTGCAGCCGCGCGCCGGCCTCGTGCTGGGCGCAGGCTCGGCCGCCGAGGCCGAGGCGCTGCTGAACAAGCACCGCTTCGACCTCGTGATCCTCGACATCGCGATGCCCGGCAAGGACGGCCTCACGCTGCTGAAGGAGCTGCGCGCGCAGGGCAACGCCTGCGAGGTGGTGCTGATCACGGCCTTCGCGAGCCTGGACATGGCCATCGAGGCGCTGCGCGCCGGCGCCGGCGACCTGCTGATCAAGCCGTTCCGCGTGACGCAGGCGCTGGGCGCGGTCTCGCAGGGGCTGGAGCGCGCGCGGCTGAAGCGCGAGAACTGGGTGCTCAAGCGGGCGCTGCAGCGCCGCACGCCGCCGGCCGACGGGCTGGTGGGCAGCAGCATCGTCGTCAAGGGCCTGCAGGCGGCGCTGGCGCGCATGGCCGCGGTGGACAGCACGGTGCTGCTGACGGGCGAATCGGGCACCGGCAAGGAACTGGCCGCGATGGCGCTGCACCACGGCAGCCCGCATGCCGCCGGGCCCTTCGTGCCGGTGAACTGCGCCGCGGTCTCGGCCGAGCACCTGGAGGCCGAGCTCTTCGGCCAGCCCGGGCACGACGGCCTGTTCGTCTATGCGCAGGGCGGCACGCTGTTCCTCGACGAGATCAACGAGCTGCCGCTGGCGCTGCAGGCCACGCTGCTGCGCGCGCTGGACACGCAGCGCGTGCGCCCGCTCTTCAGCGAGCAGGAGATCCCGGTGCAGCTGCGCGTGGTGGCCGCCACCAGCCGGCCGCTGCGCGAGGAGGTGGCCGCCGGCCGCTTCCGCGGTGACCTGTACTGGCGGCTGCAGGTGGTGGAGATCCGCCTGCCGCCGCTGCGCGCGCACAAGGAGGACATCCCCGAGCTGGTGGAACACTTCATCGCCACGCTCGCGCCGCGCCTGGGCGTGGCGCCGATCGAGGTGGGCGCCCAGGAGATGCGCTACCTGCAGCAGTACGACTGGCCCGGCAACGTGCGCGAGCTGCGCAACCTGCTGGAGCGCTCGCTGATCGTCGGCGCGCTGAACGTCTCGGCGCTGTACCAGGGCCTGGCGCCGGCGCGCGAACGCCAGCCCCTGCCGCCCGCGGCCGCCACGCCCAAGGCGCCGACCGACCTGCACACGCTGGAGAAGCAGCACATCCTGGCGGTGCTCGAATCGGTGCAGGGCGACAAGACGCAGGCCGCGCAGCTGCTGGGCATCTCGCGCCGCACGCTGGAGCGCCGCTTCGCCGAGTGGAACGCGACATGAGACGCCGCCGGTGAACGCGCGCGCCGGCTGGTTCGCCCGGCTGTCGATCCGCCACAAGCTGCTCGCGCTGGCCCTGCTGCCGCTGCTGGGCGTGCTGCCGCTGCTGGGCGCGGGGCTGCTGTGGTGGAGCGACGCGGCCATCGACGAGCTGCTGCGCACCAAGGTGCGCGCGGATCTCGCCGTCGCGCACGGCTACTTCGAGCGCGTGCTGGGCGAGGTGGGCGGCGCCACCGCGGGCATCGCCGAATCGCATGCGCTGGTGCAGGCCATCACAGCAGGCCGCGGCGCCGACGAGCTGCTGCGCCAGCGTGCCCGGCGCACCGAGCTGGACTTCATCCGCCTGCTGCCGCCGGACCCGCTGCGCCGCGACGGCACCGGTGTCGACGTGCTGGAGCCGGCGCAGCAGGAGATGCTGTCCGACAGCCAGCGTGCCCGCGTGGCCGTGCCGCTGCGCGAGACGCGCAACGCCGCCCCCACCGAGCGCCGCACCGAAGACCGCGCGATGGTGCTGCTGGCCACGCAGGCGGTGCGCGGCGCGGGCGGCGTGCTGCTGGGCCATGTGCAGGCCGGCGTGCTGCTGAACCACAACCTGCCCTTCATCGACCACATCAACGAGATCGTCTACCCCGAGGGCTCGCTGCCCTTCACGGCCTGGGGCAGCCGCGGCACCGCCACGCTGTTCCTGGGCGACGTGCGCATCAGCACCAACGTGCGCCTGTTCGGCGGCACCGGCGCCAGCGGCGAGCGCGCCATCGGCACCCGCGTCTCGCAGCGTGTCCGCGACGCGGTGCTCGGCCAGGGCCGCACCTGGCTGGACCGCGCCTTCGTCGTCGACGACTGGTATGTCTCCGGCTACGAGCCGCTGGCCGATGCCGAGGGCCGCCGCGTGGGCATGCTGTACGTGGGCGTGCTGGAGCGGCCGTTCACGCTCATCAAGTACGCGGCGCTGGCCAGCATCGGCCTGCTCTCGTTCGCGGTGATGGCGCTGGCGGCCTTCGTGAGTCTGCGCTGGGCGCGCTCGATCTTCGGCCCGGTGGAGCGCATGGCCGCGACGATGACGCAGGTGGAGGCCGGCGCGCTGGACGCGCGCGTCGGCACGCTGGCGCTGCCCGCCGACGAGCTGGGCCGCCTGGCCGGCCACCTCGACCGCCTGCTGGCCGCCATCGAGGGCCACACGCGCGAGCTCGACCAGAAGGTGCGCGAGCGCACCGCCGAGCTGGAGCTGGCGCAGCAGCAGCTGGTGCGCAGCGAGAAGCTGGCCACCGTGGGGCAGCTCACCGCGAGCATTGCGCACGAGGTGAACAACCCGATCGCGGTGATCCAGGGCAACCTGGACCTGCTGCGCGAGCTGCTCGGCCCCGAGGCCACGGCGCGCGTGGCGCCCGAGCTGAAGCTGGTGGACGAGCAGATCCTGCGCATGCGGCTGATCGTCACGCAGCTGCTGCAGTTCGCGCGGCCCACCGAGTTCGCCGGCTACGTGGAGACGCTGGAGCCGGCGCCGGTGCTGGCCGACTGCCTCGTGCTCGTCGGCCACCTGCTGGCGCGCACGCAGGTGCGGGTGCAGCGCGAGCTGAAGGCCACGCGCGCGGTCGCGATCAACCGCCAGGAGCTGCAGCAGGTGCTGGTGAACCTGCTGGTCAACGCGATCCACGCGATGGAGGAACGCGGCGGCGGCACGCTGGCGCTGGCCACGCGCGACGCCGGCGCCGATGCGGTGGAGATCGTCGTCGCCGACGACGGCCCGGGCCTGGCGCCCGAGCTGCTGGCGCAGCTGTTCCAGCCCTTCGTCACGCGCAAGCGCGAGGGCACGGGCCTGGGCTTGTGGATCAGCCGCGGCATCGTCGAGCGCTACGGCGGCGACATCACCGCGGCCAACCGCGACAGCGGCGGCGCGGCCTTCACGGTGAGGCTCAAGGCCGAGAACGAACCCGCTTCCTGATTCAAACGGACACATGCGGGCGCTCAAGCCCGCGCGCGCGAGGCCGAAGACCGTCGGGTGACCGAAAAAGCCCCGAGGACGCCATGACCGCCGCCGCTGCCCGCAACGCCAAGCCCTTCGCCGTCGCCAACCCGCATGCACTGGCCACGATCCTCGAGGCCAGCCAGACCAAGAGCATCATTGCCAGCCAGGACATCTTCGACATCAACGGCATCAAGCTGTGGGCGCGCGACCAGCCGGTCTCCGGCGCGCTGCAGCGCAAGCTGCTCGACCGCCAGCTGCGCAACCCGCTGGAAACCTGCCTGATGGCCGAGGACGGCGTGGGCGTCTTCCACCTCGTGCAGGCCACGCAGGGCCTGGTGGAAGGCGACGGGCCGCTGGCCGCCTGGGTCAAGCCGCACGCCGCCCGGCTGGTGAAGGAAGCCGGGCAGCTGCCGCTGCACTCGGTGCCGCAGCTGCTGCTGACGGCCGCGCAGGTTTCGCGTCCCGAGGCCTGGGAGCATGCGCTGAACGCGATGGTGCTGGCCGGCGCGCTGATGTGCGCCCATGGCGGCGGCACGCCGGAGATCCGCCTGGCGATGCTCGCCGGCCTGGTGCACGACCTGGGCGAGGTCTACATCGACCCGCGCTTCGGCGAGGCCGATGCCGACCGCAGCCTGGACTTCGTCAGCTACCAGCAGCTCGTCGTTCACCCGCACATCGGCCAGCTGCTGATGCAGCAGCTGACCAACTACCCGGCGAGCCTGGCGCGCGCCGTGGCCGAGCACCACGAGCGCGGCGACGGCACCGGCTACCCGCACACGCTGCGGCGCGAGGCCATGTCGCCGCTGGGCCGCATGCTGGCGGTGGTGGAAGCCGCCCTGGGCGTGCTGCGCGGCCGCGAGCCGCACGCCGCGACGCTGGCGCGCGTGAGCGTGGCGCTGCGCGTGGTGCCCGGCGAGTTCGACCTCGACTGGGTGGGCCGCATCGGCGAAGCCGCCGGCTCGCAGCCCCCGCTGGCCGGCCGGCTGGACCTGGCGCACGTGCAGGCGCGCCTCACCCGCCTGGACGCCGCGATGCAGCTGGCGCAGCAGACCACGCTGGCGCTGCTGCCGGCCGCGCAGACGCAGCCGCTGCGCGACGCGCTCGCGCTGGCGCAGCACCTGCTGGGCCGCCTGCGCGCCGGCTGGGCCGCCAGCGGCCTGTGGGCGGCGGAAGCCGTCGCCGAGCAGGACGCGGCCGAGGTCGAGGCGGTGGAAGACGAGCTCTTCTTCCGCCTGCACGCCATCAACCGCGCCGCCCAGCTGCGCGCGGGCGGCCTGCCGCCCGAAGACGCGGCGCGGCTGGGCCAGCTCTGCGACGCGCTGCAGGCGATCGGCGGCTGAGCGGCTGAGCGGCTGAGCGCCGGCAGCCGCAGGAAGCGCCCGCGGCGCAACCACCATCTTGATGATGCGCGCCGCTGGCGGCGCGCCACAGTCCCCCCGCATCGACCACGAGGCGGGAGGGACTTCCATGCGCAGCGCCATCGTCAACAGCGCCAAGGGCCTGCAGGTGCGGGCGATCGCCGGCACCTACGTCGTGATCCTGGCGATGAACTGCGAGCCCGAGTACAAGACCGGCCTGCTGGGTCTCGGCATCCGGCGCGTCGACGGCCTGAACGGCGAGACCCTCTGGCTGCGCGGGCTCAAGCGCTTCGACCTGCCGCACGACGGCGGCGACGACGTCACGACGCGGCTGCACCCGGTGCAGAAGTTCCACTGGGGCGACTACAAGGCCAAGCCGGGCCGCCGCTACACCTACCAGGTGTTCGCGTTCAAGGGCCAGCCCGGGGCACTGGAGGAATTCGACAGTGCCACGGTCGAGGTGCAGTGCGAGCTGGCCGAGCGCGTCGGCCCGAACGGCCACGCGGTGCACTTCAACCGCAGCGCGGCGGCGAGCCAGGCCTTCGCCTCGCGCTTCCGGAACCTGCCGGCGGGTGACGTCGAAAACCCGGAGGCGCGCCGCTGGCTCTCCCGGGGCTTGTCGGAAGCGCTGATCGCCTTCATCGACGAGACGCAGCCGGGCGAGTTCCTGCGCCTGTTCGTCTACGAGTTCGAGAAGCCCGAGTTCCTGCAGGCGCTCAAGCGCGCCGCCGACCGGCAGGTGAAGCTCGAGGTGCTGTACGACGGCCTGATTGACTCCGAAGGCAAGGGCCCGAGCGTGAAGAGCAATCCGGCCATCGACGACGCCGGCCTGCGCCCCTTCTGCCGCGCACGCACCGGCGCAGGGCTGGCGATCTCGCACAACAAGTTCATGGTCCGCTGCAACGCCGCCGGCGAGCCGCTGGCGGTGTGGACGGGCTCGACGAACTTCACCGATGGCGGCATCTACGGCCAGTCCAACGTCGGCCATGCCATCGCCGACGCCACGCTCGCCGGCCAGTACCTGGCCTGGCACCAGCTCGTCTGGGGGCACGCGGCGCAGGCAGCCGGCCTGTCGGTGAAGGACTCGCGCGTGGAGGCGATGAATCTATCGCCCCTGCCGGCCGGCGGCGGCACCGGCAGCCGCCTCGTGCTGAGCCCGCGCCGATCGGTGGAGGCCATCGACGCCTGCGCCGCACTCGTCTCCGCCGCGCACCACATGGTGTGCTTCACCGCGCCCTTCCCGATGCACGACACGCTGGAAGAGGCGCTGGCCGCAGCGCCGGCGCAGGTCTTCGGCCTGCTCAACCGGAGCAGCGTCGTCGGACCGGCGCTGCACCAGGCGCCGAACACCCAGCTGGCCGCCGCCGGCGCGGCGAACCAGAAGAGCGTGCTCGAGGAGTGGCAGGGCCGCCTGCTGGCCGAATCGATGCAGCACAGCGGCGTGTTCATCCACACCAAGTTCGTGCTCATCGATCCGCTGTCCGAGCGCCCGGTGGTCGTCACCGGCTCGGCCAACTTCAGCACCAACTCGTCGAAGAACAACGACGAGAACCAGCTCTTCATCACCGGCGAGACCGCAGTCGCCGACGTCTACCTGGGCGAGTTCATGCGCATGTTCGACCACTACCAGTTCCGCGACCACCTGCGCGAGGTGGCCAAGCTGAAGAAGACGGACCCCAAGGCCGGCTTCCTCGACGAGACCGACGGCTGGACGGACCGCTTCTTCGGCGGCCACCGCGAGGCGGCGCGCCTCGCGTTCTTCTGAGCGGGGCGCAGCGATGGACATCCGCACCTTGGCCGGCGCCGTGCTGGCGGCCGCGCTGCTGCTCGCCGGGACGGCCGTCCGGGCGGCCGACGACACGGTGTCGGTCGTCGCCACGCCCGGCGTGGCCCGCGTGCTGATCGCGGCCGACTGCGTGCAGCCGGTGAGCGAAGCCGCCTCGGCCGCCGTGCACATCGCCCAGGTCGCCGGCGGGACGGCCTATGCGGTGCTGCGCGCCGACACGCCGCCCAAGGGGCCGCTGGTGCTGCACACCGGCGGCAAGCCGGCCGACGGCAAGAGCGCCTGCAGCAACCCGGTGCAGAAGACCTTCAGCGTGACGATGGACAACACGCCGCAGCTGGCCGAGGGCGCGACGACCCGCGCGCTGGCCGTGCTGATGCAGGTCTTCGTGCTGGCGCTGCTGCTGGAGCAGGCCTTCGCGCTGTTCTTCAACTGGCGCCTGGTGCACGAGTTCCTCGTGGGCCGGGCCTGGCGCACGCCGATCATGGTGCTGGCGTCCTACGTGCTGGTGGACCAGTGCAACATGGATCTCGTCGCCTCGCTGCTGACGGTCTACAACCCCGCCGGCGCGCCGAAGACCAGCTACGAGTCGGTGTTCACGCACCTCGTGACGGCCATGATCCTGGCCGGCGGCAGCGTCGGCGTGAACCAGATCATGGTCAACCTGGGCGTGCGCACGCCGGTGCGCGAGACGGTTGCCGTGCCTGCACTCGACATGACCGAGGCCTGGGTCGCGGTGCAGATCGACAACGTGCGGCCCTGGGACGCGGAAGTCCAGGTCAACTTCGACGAGGTCCAGGGCCTGACGGAAGACGAGCGGAACAAGGTCCCCACCATCGCCGGCGTGGCGCGCCCACGGGGTTTCCTGGAGCGCTTGCGCGACGTGTTCCTGCCCAACCTCGCGCGGGTGCCCCGCAGCGGCGGCCGCAGGGTCGATGTCGGCAAGGTCTACCGGATCACGATCCGCAGCATGGTGGACGGCACGCCCGTCGTCCGCGACCTGACCGGCGCCCCGGTGACCGCGACATCCGAGCCCCCGCTGCTGCGCTTCGCGCCGCGGGCGGTGGTGGACCTGCGCATCAGCCTGGTGCGCTGAACCCTCAGGTGCCTTTGGAAACCGTGATCGTCGGGAACTTCGCCGAGAAGTCCTTGGCCTTCATCGCGATCTTCACCGCGACCTGCCGCGCGACGGCCTTGTAGAGGCCCGCGACCTCGCTGTCCGGGTCGGCCACCACGCTCGGGCGGCCGCTGTCGGCCTGCTCACGGATGGACATGGTCAGCGGCAGCGCGCCGAGGTAGTCCACACCGTACTCGGCCGCCATGCGCTTGCCGCCCTCGGCGCCGAAGATGTGCTCGGTGTGGCCGCAGTTCGGGCAGCAGTAGACGGCCATGTTCTCGACGATGCCCAGGATCGGCACGCCGACCTTCTCGAACATCTTCAGGCCCTTCTTGGCGTCCAGCAGCGCGATGTCCTGCGGCGTGGTGACGATCACCGCGCCGGTCAGCGGCACGCGCTGGGACAGCGTGAGCGCGATGTCGCCGGTGCCGGGCGGCATGTCCACGAGCAGGTAGTCCAGTTCGCGCCAGTTCGTCTGGTGCAGCAGCTGGTCCAGCGCCTGCGTGGCCATCGGGCCGCGCCAGATCATCGCCTGGTCGGGCTCGACCAGGAAGCCGATGCTCATCACCTGCACCCCGTGGTTCTCCATCGGGATGATGGTCTTGCCGTCCTCGCTCTCGGGGCGGCCGCTGATGCCCATCATCATCGGCTGGCTGGGGCCGTAGATGTCGGCGTCGAGGATGCCCACGCTGGCGCCCTCGGCGGCCAGCGCCAGCGCCAGGTTGACGGTGGTGGTGCTCTTGCCGACGCCGCCCTTGCCGGAGGCCACGGCGATCACGTTCTTCACGCGCGGCAGCAACTGCACGCCCCGCTGCACGGCGTGGGCGACGACCTTGGTCGAGAGTTCCACGCTGACGTTGTCCACGCCCGGCACCGCGCGCGCGGCCGCGACCAGCGCCTTGCGCAGCGCGGCGTGCTGGCTCTTGGCGGGATAACCCAGCTCGATGCCGAAGGCCACGTCGCCGCCGTCGATGCGCAGGTTGCGGACCTGCTTGCTGGAGACGAAGTCCTTGCCGGTGGCGGGGTCGGTGACGGGCTTCAGCGCTTCGAGCAGCGCGGCTTCGGAGACGGTGGCAGGCATGGCGGCGCGGGTCGGCATGGGTAAAGGGCGAAGCCGGCGAGTCTAGCGGCAGCGCTCCGCCCTCGCCCCGCTCAGGACAAGCCGAGGTAGGGCAGCAGCCGGCGGCGGCCGGTGGGCGTGGGCAGCAGCGCGCGGTCGCCCGGGTCGCGGCCGCGGCGCAGCCAGCCCTGCTCGATGAAGTGCGCCAGCAGCGCGCGGCCCAGCGCGCCGGCCAGGTGGTCGCGCCGCTCCGACCAGTCCAGGCAGCCGTAGCCCGTTCTTCCGCGGCCCGCAGGCGGCTGCCAGCGAAAGCCCAGGCCGGCCAGCCATGCGCAGCCCGCTTCGGTGGGCTCCAGGCCGCGGCCGCCTTCGTGCAGCCGGCCACCTTCGTTGAGGCAGGCGAACAGCGCCACGCCCAGCCGGCCCGCGAGGTGGCCGTAGCAGCAGCGCGCCTCGCGCAGCCGCGCGCGCTGGGGGTGTGTCCAGGCGCTGGCATGCGCGCTGCGCTCGGCCAGGACGGCCAGGGCCTGCAGCGCATGCGCCACCTCGCCGTCGGCCAGGCGGAAGTAGCGGTGGCGGCCGCGCGGCTCGCAGGCCACGAGGGCGCTGCCCTCGAGCTTGCCCAGGTGTTCGCTGGCGGTGGACGCGGACACGCCAGCCGCGCGTGCGAGTTCGCCGGCGCTGGCGTACTCGCCGCTGAGCAGGTAGGCCAGCATGCGCGAACGCGCCGGGTCGGCGATCATCGCCGCCACCCGCGCCAGGCGCGGCTCGTGCGGCCGGTTCACAGGAAGTACGAGAGCGAATCGGCCGGCGCCTGCGCGCGCTCGTTCAGGCCATAGTCGCGGATCACGCCGGCCACGCGCAGCCGGTAGTCGGCGAACACGCCGCTGCGGCCTTCGCCCTGGCTCGTGCGGTGCAGCGCGTGCGTGCGCCAGGCCCGCACCGACTCCTCGTCGCGCCAGAACGAGAGCGAGAGGATCTTGCCCGGCTGCGCCAGGCTCTCGAAGCGTTCCACCGAGAGGAAGCCGTCGATGCCCTCGAGCAGCGGCCGCATCGCGGCGGCCAGCTCGAAGTAGCGGGCGCGGCCCGCCTCGGTGGGGATGACTTCGAAGATGACGGCGATCATGGCGCCACATCCTCGCAGAACGTGCGCTCCTCGGCGAGGATGAAGCGCCGCTCGGCCGCGAAGGCGAAGTTGCGCCGGCCTTGGTCGTCGGCCTTCAGCCGCGCGCGGTAGGCCTCGTAGGCAGCGAGGCTGTCGAAGCCGATCAGGCCCCAGGCGATGTCGTTCGTGCCCTCGTGCGGCAGGAAGTAGCCGAGCAGGCGGCCACCGTTGCGCGGGATGATCTCCAGCCAGTTCTGCGCGTAGCGGCGGAAGTCCTCGCGCTGGAACGGGTCGATCCGGTAGCGGATGAAGCAGGTGAGCGGCATGGCGGTGAAGGCGTCGTCGTGGTCGATGCCGCGCAGTCTGCGCGCCGGGGGCGCGCGGTGGTTTCGGCCTGTGCCGAAACGTCGCGCTCAGAAGCTGTGAATGAATCCGGCGCGCCCGAGCAGCCCGTCCAAGCGGGCCGAATCTAGGCGCAAAGCGCAGCCGTAGCTCGGGCTACGGCGAGCATTTGCAACGACGAGTCGGGCCGCTTGGGCGGGATGAGCGGGTGTGTCGGGTTCGTTCACAGCTTCTCAGGCCCGGACCGGCGAGCCGAAGCCCACCATGCCCGACCGGCCGAAGTTTTCCATCATGCGGCGCTTCTCCTCCTCGTTCTCCTTCAGCACGCCGGGGAAGCGCGAGAGGCTGCGGATCTCGAAGCGGTGGTTGGCGATCACGTTGCGCGCCTTCTCGCGCAGCGGGTCGAGGTGGTGCGAGGCCGTGCGCTCGGCCACGTCCATCCAGCCGCGCTCGCCGAAACGCTTCATGATCAGCGCCATCAGCGCGCTGGTGGGCAGGCAGCAGACGAGGTAGCAGCCGAGCAGCGGGCAGGTCTCGAAGACCTCGATGCCGATGCTGCCGTGGCCCCACTGGATCATCTTGTTGGCGGCGTTCTTCTCCGAGACGTCGCGGTAGACGATGCGCACGATGTTCAGCAGCTTGGCGATGTTGGCCGCCAAGCCCACCGCGGTGTTGCTGGCCATGCCGCCGTCGATGGCCAGGCCCGCGATCTTGCCGCCCAGCTCGCACACCGAGACGCTGGCCGAGTAGATGTCGGCATTGCGTTCGCGCTCGAGGATGCGGATCAAGGCGTTGATCGCCGCCAGGCCTTCGACGCCGGCCAGGCTGCGCTCGCGGTGCATGCGCGACTGCACCACGCCGTACTGCTTGTGCAGCGCGTTGCCGGTGTTCCACAGCGTGGTGCCGGCGGCGATGAGGATGCCGCCCAGCGGCACCACCGCGGCGGCGAACTGCGTATGGAACGTGGGCACCAGCGTCTGCACCGCGTTCAGCACCTCGGTCTGCGCGCCCGGCGGCACCACCTGCGTGACGAGCTTGCTGACGAGCGCGCCGGTGGCGCCCTGGCCGCCGCCGTCGGCCATGGTCTTGAGCGTCTTGCCCGCCACCACCGCGCCCGCGGTGTTGCCGGCGATGCCGAACTTGTTGGTGGAGGCCGAGGCCTTGTACTGCGCCACCGGCAGGTAGGGGATGAAGGCGTCCTTCGTCGGGTTCACGAGGTCGGAGTTGAGCTTCACGCGGAAGGCGTTCCTCCAGGTGATGCGCGCGCCGCCGAACAGCTCCTGCATCAGCCGCTCGGCCTCCTGCTCGAGCATGCGGCGCGCCTCGGCGTCGCCGGCCGGCGCGGCACCGGCGCGCCCTTCGAGCTGCCGGCGCAGCGTGTCGACGGCGTTCTGGCCGTTGCGCACGCTGTTCTTCCAGTCGGCTCCCTTGTCGGTGATCCAGCTGGTGAAGGCCTTGTGCAGCGCCTCGTGGTGCGCCGCGTCGGGCTGCTTGTGGTAGCCGGCCAGCGCCGCGTCCACCGCCTTCAGCTTGCTGCTGCGCACGGAGGTCACGCCGCCGTAGGTGAGCTTCATCCACTCGGCGTGACTCATCACGACGGCCATGCGGGTCTCCTCGTTCTCGGTGGTGCGACAGTCTAGGAGCCGGGGCGCCGCGCCGTCCCGTCCGACCCGGGGGGTGGGCCGCCTAGAATTCACGCCATGCCGCGCAAGCTCTTCGTCACCACCGCCCTGCCCTACGCCAACGCTGCCTTCCACATCGGGCACATGATGGAGTACATCCAGGCCGACACCTGGGTGCGCTTCCAGCGCATGCAGGGGCACGAGCTGCATTTCGTCTGCGCCGACGACGCGCACGGCGCGCCGATCATGATCGCCGCCGAGAAGGCGGGCAAGACGCCGCAGCAGTTCGTCGCCGAGATCGCCGCCGGCCGCGCCCAATACCTCGAAGGCTTCCACATCGCCTTCGACAACTGGCACAGCACCGACGCGCCGGAGAACCACGAGCTGGCACGCAGCATCTACCTGGCACTGCGCAAGAACGAGCTGATCGACTCGCGCGAGGTCGAGCAATTCTTCGACCCCGAGAAGGGCATGTTCCTGCCCGACCGCTTCGTGAAGGGCGAATGCCCCAACTGCGGCGCGAAGGACCAGTACGGCGACAACTGCGAGGTCTGCGGCGCCGTCTACCAGCCCACCGAGCTGAAGAACCCGTACTCGGCGCTCTCGGGCGCGACGCCGGTGCTGCGCACCTCCGAGCACTTCTTCTTCCGCCTCTCGGACCCACGCTGCGTCGAGTTCCTGGAAGCCTGGACGCAGGACGGCCGCCTGCAGCCCGAGGTGGCCAACAAGGTGCGCGAATGGTTCAAGCGCGACGATGACGGCCAGGTGAGCCTGGGCGACTGGGACATCAGCCGCGAGGCGCCCTACTTCGGCATCGAGATCCCCGACGCGCCGGGCAAGTACTTCTACGTCTGGCTCGACGCGCCGGTGGGTTACCTGGCCTCGCTGAAGAACCGCTTCGGCAAGCTGGGCCTGGACATGGACGCCTACCTGGCCGACCCCGCGGTCGAGCAGGTGCACTTCATCGGCAAGGACATCGTCACCTTCCACACGCTGTTCTGGCCGGCGATGCTGAAGTTCAGCGGCCGCAAGGTGCCCGACCGGGTCTACGTGCACGGCCATCTCACCGTCAACAACGAGAAGATGAGCAAGAGCCGCGGCACCGGCATCAGCCCGCTGAAGTACCTGCAGCTGGGGCTGAACGCCGAGTGGCTGCGCTACTACATCGCCGCCAAGCTCAACGGCCGCGTCGAGGACCTGGACTTCAACCCCGAGGACTTCCTGGCCCGCGTCAACAGCGACCTGGTGGGCAAGTACATCAACATCGCCAGCCGCGCCGCGGGTTTCCTGGCCAAGCGCTTCGGCGGCAGGCTCTCGGCCGACGTGGGCGTGGAAGGCCGCGCGCTGCTCGACGGGCTGCGCGCGCATGCCGCCACGATCGCGCAGCTGTACGAGGAGCGCGAGTTCGGCAAGGCGCTGCGCGAAGTGATGTCGCTCGCGGACCGCGTCAACGAGTACGTCGACCAGCACAAGCCCTGGGAGCTGGCCAAGCAGCAGGGCATGGACGCCGCGCTGCACGACGTGTGCAGCGTCTGCATCGAGGCCTTCCGCCTGCTGACGATCTACCTCAAGCCGGTGCTGCCCGCGCTGGCGGCGAAGGTGGAAGCTTTCCTGCAGGTGCCGCCGCTGCAATGGGCCGACGCGCAGCGCGCGCTCGGCCACCACGCGATCGGCGCGTGGACGCACCTGATGCAGCGCGTCGAAGCCGCGCAGCTCGACGCGCTGCTCGAGCCGCCGCCCGCGCCCGCCGCGCCGCTGCCCGGCGGCGAGGCCATCGCCGAGGAGATCGGCATCGGCGACTTCACGAAAGTCGACCTGCGGATCGCCAAGATCGTCAAGGCCGAGGCGGTGGAAGGCAGCAGCAAACTGCTGCGCCTGACGCTCGATGCCGGCGAGGGCCGCCTGCGCAACGTGTTCAGCGGCATCGCGGCGAACTACGCGCCCGAGCAGCTCGCGGGCAAGCTCACCGTGATGGTGGCCAACCTCGCGCCGCGCAAGATGAAGTTCGGCGTGAGCGAGGGCATGGTGCTGGCCGCGAGCCACGCCGACGAGAAGGCCGAGCCCGGCGTCTTCGTGCTCGAGCCCTGGCCCGGCGCCCAGCCGGGCATGCGGGTGCGGTGAACCAACGCTGCCAGTCCCGCCGCCGGCGCTTCATCGCGCTGCGGCACCACTGCGGTCCTCCGGGCGCGGGCTTCCGCCTGCCCGCCGCCCCGTTCCCGGAGACCGCATGCCCACCGTCCAGCTACACCCGTTCCGCCCGCGCCTGCTCGATGCGCTGAAGGGCTACGACCGCCAGCGTTTCCTGGCCGACCTCGGCGCCGGCCTCACGGTGGGCATCGTCGCGCTGCCGCTGGCGCTGGCCTTCGGCATCGCCTCGGGCGTCAAGCCCGAGCAGGGGCTGATCACCGCGGTCGTCGCCGGCTTCCTCATCAGCGCCCTGGGCGGCAGCCAGGTGCAGATCGGCGGCCCGGCGGGCGCCTTCATCGTCATCGTCTACGGGATCATCGAGCGCTACGGCTTCACCAACCTGCTGGTGGCCACGGTGCTGGCGGGCGTGCTGATGTTCGTGCTCGGGCTGCTGCGGCTGGGCGTGTTCATCCGCTACATCCCGGTGTCGATCGTCATCGGCTTCACGAACGGCATCGCGGTGCTGATCGCGCTGTCGCAGCTGCGCGACCTCTTCGGGCTGAAGATCGCCAAGATGCCGGGCGAGTTCTTCGCGCAGATCAGGACGCTCGCCTCGCATGCCGACAGCTTCAACCCCTACGCATTCGGTGTCGGGCTGGCCTGCGTCGCGGGCCTGGTGCTGTGGCCGCGCCTGTTCCGGCCGGGCCGCCCGCTGCCGGCGGTGGTGCTGGGCCTGGCGCCGGTGAAGCTGCTGTCGCGCCTGCCGGGGCCGATCGTCTCGCTGGTCACGCTCACCACGCTGGCCTGGTGGCTGAAGCTGCCGGTGGAGACCATCGGCTCGCGCTTCGGCGAGCTGCCGCGCGGCCTGCCTTCGCTGGACCTGCCGCCCATCTCCTGGGCCAGCGCGCAGCAGCTGATCATCCCCACGATCACCATCGCGCTGCTGGGCGCCATCGAGAGCCTGCTGTGCGCGCGCGTGGCCGACAGCATGGTCGACCACCGCCGCCACGACCCCAACCAGGAGCTGATGGCGCAGGGCGTGGCCAACGTGGTGTCGCCCTTCTTCGGCGGCATCCCGGCCACCGGCACCATCGCGCGCACCGTCACCAACGTGCGGGCGGGCGCCGCCACGCCGGTGGCCGGCATGGTGCACGCGGCCGTGCTGCTGGTGATCCTGCTCGTGGCGGCGCCGCTGGCCTCGCTGGTGCCGCTGGCGGCGCTGGCCGGCATCCTGATGTTCACGGCCTGGAATATGTTCGAAGGCCACCAGTTCATGCGCCTGAACCAGTTCCCGGCCGGCTACCGGCTGCTGATGGTAGGCACCTTCGTGCTGACCATCGTCTTCGACCTGACGGTGGCGGTCGAGGTGGGCCTGGTGCTGAGCTGCATCTTCTTCATCTGGCGCATGGGCCAGCTCTTCAGCGTGAAGCCGCACGTGCCCAAGGACGCGTCCGACCTGCCGCCCGGCGTGGCCGCCTTCGACCTCTACGGCTCGCTCTTCTTCGGCGCCGTGAGCCAGATCGAGGCGCTGCCCGAGAACCTGCCCGCCGGCACGCGCGCCGTGGTGCTGGACATGCAGCGCCTGGTGCTGATGGACAGCTCCGGCCTGGACGCGCTGGAGCAGATGCACCGCACGCTGCAGCGCCAGGGCATCGGCGTGGTGCTGGCCAACGTCAACGAACAGCCGCTGGCGCTGATGCGCAGCACCGGCTTCGAGCTGGCGCTGGGCGCCGAGAACATCGTGCCGACGGTGGCCGCGGCACTGGAGGAGGAAGCGCGCGCGAAATGAGGCTTCAGGCGCGCCAGGGCCGGCGCGTCTTCGCCAGCGCCTTCAGCGCGACCAGCGCATCCACCAGCCGCGCGTCGTGGCGGCCGTCGAGCCAGCCCACGGCATACCAGGCGGCCGCGTCGTCGGCGGCGTGGACCTGCATGCGGCCGCGCGCGAGTTCGGCGTCGTTGAGCCACCCGAGCGCATCGCCGGCCCCGGCCACGTGGCGCAGGAAACGCCGCAGCGGCTTGGCCGGGAACAGCGGCGCGAGGAATTCCAGCCCGTAGCGCAGCCGCTTCAGGCGCTTGCGCAGGCGGTGGCGCCGTGGCGCGTCGGCCTGCGCGAAGTTCTCGATGTCGTGGCGGATGCCGCGCCACAGCGGTGCGAGCACGGCACGCGCGGCGTCGGCGGTGGATGCCGGCCCGGCCACCGCGGGCGGCGGCTGCAGCGCCAGCGCCAGCGTCTGCAGCGCGAGCGCGTTGAAGGCGGCGCCGCGCACGATGGCCGGCTCGTGGACGGCGGCCGGGCGCGGCGGCTCGGTGAAGGCCGGCGCGTCCGGCTCGGCGCGGGCCGGCGCGAGCGTCTGCGCCAGCACGTCGGCATCGCGCGCCGCGCCCAGCTGCGCGAAGGGCTCGCGCCAGGCCGCCTCCAGCTGCAGCGCGGATTCGGGCTCGCCGCACCAGGGCGCGAACAGGCGCAGCGCGGCGCGCAGGCGGCGCAGGCCCACGCGCAGCTGGTGCAGGTGCTCGGGGCTGGCGGCGCCGTCGGCGATCTCCGCTGCGTTCGCCAGCACCTGCGCCAGGGCCGACTGCAGCGCTTCGGCGAAGATGCGCGGCGCCGCCGCCTCCGCGGGCCACGCGGCCGCCGCGGCCCGGGCCGGCGGCACCTCGGTGATGCCCAGCGCCAGCCGGGTGCCCTGCTCCGACTTCGGCCGCACATCCCACCACAGCCCGAAGCGCTCGACCCAGCGCGCCGCCAGCGCCGCCAGCGCCGCCGGCGGCCCGGACTTCAGCTCGAACTCGATCTCGCAGACGGGCCGGAAACGGCGCCCGTCGGCGGCCGTGATGCGGCCCTCGTCGAAGGCGATCTCCACCGCCGCGCCGCCGGCGCGCACCACGCGGTGCCAGCGCCGGACCTCGGTGCGGTACATCGGCCGCAGCCCGGTGGCGTCGGGCAGCACCCGCGCCAGCGCCGCGCCGGCCGCGCTGCCGGCGTGCAGCGCCAGGTCCAGCGCCGGCTCGCCGCGCGCGGCCGGCAGCGGCACCTCGTGCTCCAGCCGCGTGGCCAGGCCGTCGCGGCCCTTGAGCGTCTGCACCCACAGCCGGCCCTCGCGGCGCAGGCGCAGCGCGAAGCCGGCGCGGGCCAGGTCGTGGCCCGGGGTGTCGAAGTAGACGGCGGCCAGCTGCGTCTGCAGCACGCGCGGCGTGGCCACGGCGCGCAGCAGCCGGTCGCGTGCCGCGGCACTCACCTGGAACTTGAGCTCGGTCTCCATCTCGGCGGGCAGGGGCCCGGATAAAATCGGTTCGAACGATTCTGCCCCTTGCGCCCCGCGCCGCCTGCCATGCCGCTGTTCTGGAAACCCTACAAGTCCGAGCTGTCCAGCTTCATCGAGGATCTCAAGGCCAAGAAGCCCACGCTCGAAGCCGAGCAGCGCGCCGGCCGTGCGCTGCTGTGGGACAAGGCGCTGGACCGCCACGAGCAGTCCGAATTCCGCGATGCGCGCGTGCCGCAGCAGCCCTACGTCTACCAGACCGGGCATTGAGCACCCCCGAGCTGGCACCCGAGCCCGGCGCCGAGGCGGCTGAGGCCGCGGCGACACCGCAGGTGGTGGACGAAGTCGCCGTCGCGCGCCTGTACGGCGAGCCGCTGTTCCGGCTGCCGCAGGACCTGTACATCCCGCCGGATGCGCTGGAGGTCTTCCTCGAGGCCTTCGAAGGCCCGCTGGACCTGCTGCTGTACCTCATCCGCAAGCAGAACTTCAACATCCTCGACATCCCGCTGGCCAGCGTGACGCGCCAGTACCTGGAATACGTCGAGCAGATCCGCAGCCGCAACCTCGAGCTGGCCAGCGAATACCTGCTGATGGCGGCGATGCTGATCGAGATCAAGAGCCGCATGCTGCTGCCGCCGAAGAAGTCGGCCGACGGCGGCGAGGTCGAGGACCCGCGCGCCGAACTCGTGCGGCGCCTCGTGGAGTACGAGCAGATCAAGCTCGCCGCAGCCAAGCTCGACCAGCTCCCGCAGCTGGGCCGTGACTTCCTGCGCGCGCAGGTGCACATCGAGCAGAGCCTGCAGCCGCGCTGGCCCGACGTGAACACCGATGACCTGCGCCAGGCCTGGCGCGAGATCCTGCAGCGCGCCAAGCTCACGCAGCACCACACCATCAGCCGCGAGCAGCTCTCGGTGCGCGAGCACATGAGCATCGTGCTGCGCCGGCTGCAGGGGCGGCGCTTCGTCGAGTTCCAGGAGCTGTTCGACCCCACGCGCGGCGTGCCCGTGCTGGTGGTCACCTTCATCGCGATGCTGGAACTCAGCCGCGAGCGGCTGCTGGAAGTGACGCAGGCCGAGGCCTTCGCGCCGATCTACGTGCGCCTGGCCTACACGCCGAACTGAGTGGCACAGGCTGCCCTCACGCAGCTTTACAAAGCGGGCACAAGCGCGACGCGCGGCCGGCGCACGATGCCAGGGCGTTGACGGCCATCAAGCAGGGCCGGCGCCGATGACCCGACAGCGATCGAGGCGCCGTATGCTGTCCACCGTGTCCCCAAGCACAACTCCCTCGCTTCGCCTGCTGGCCGCCGCCGCGGCCGCGGCCCTTCTCGGCGGCTGCGCCGCCACCCTGCCCTCCGTGCCACCGCGCAGCGCGCCGGCAACGCCGGCCGCCTGGTCGGCCTTGCCGCAGGCCGCCGCGCCGCTGGCCGGCGACCCCTGGCGCGGCTTCGACGACCCGCAGCTGAATTCGCTGGTGCGCGAGGCGCTGGCCGCCAACACCGACGTGCTCTCCGCGCAGGCGCAGCTGCGGCGCGCCCGTGCGCTGCGCGACGCGGCCGACGCGGCGCTGAAGCCGGTGGCCGGCGTCAGCGCCTCGGCGAGCCGCAGCCGCACGCCGCCGCTGCCTTCGAGCAACGCCGTCAAGCTGGGCTTCGACGCCAGCTGGGAGGCCGACCTCTTCGGCGCCAACGCCCATGCCGCGGCCGCCGCAGCCGCCGACGCCGAGGCCCAGGCCGCGACGCTGGAAGCCACGCGCCTGGCCGTGGCCGGCGAGGTGGTGCTGGACTACCTGCAGCTGCGCGGCACGCAGGCACGCGTGAAGCTCGCACAGGCCAACCTCGCCGCCCAGGAAGAGACGGCGCAGATCGCCCGCTGGCGCGCCCAGGCCGGGCTGGCCACGGCGCTGGACGTGGCGCAGGCCGAAAGCGCCGTCGAACAGACGCGCGCGCAGCTGCCGCCGCTGGCCGCCAGCGCCGCGCAAAGCCGGCATGCGCTGGCAGTGCTCTCGGGCCGCGCGCCGGCCGAGCTGGACGCGCTGCTTAGCCCCACCGCCGCGCTGCCCGCGCCACCCACCGGCCTTTCGCTGGACCTGCCCGCCGACACGCTGCGCCGCCGCCCCGACGTGCACGCTGCCGAGGCGCAGTGGCAGGCCGCGGCCGAGCGCGTGGCGCAGAAGCAGGCCGAGCGGCTGCCACAGGTCTCGCTGTCGGGCTCGCTGGGCTGGACGGCCGTGTCGCTCGCCAGCCTGGGCAGCAGCGCGGCCGCCGCCAGCCTGCTGGCCGGCGTCTCGCAGCCGCTGTTCGACGGCGGTGCGCGCACGGCCGCGCTGCAGGCGCAGCAGGCCTCGTTCGAGGCCGCCGGCTTCGCCTACGCCGCCAGCGTGCGCACCGCCCTGCAGGACGTGGAAGACGGCATCGCCCAGCTCGACGCCACCCGCGGCCGGCTGCAGGCGCTGCGCAGCGCCGAGCGCGCGGCGCAGGACGCCGCGCTGCTGGCCACGCAGCGCTACGCCAGCGGCATCGTCGACTTCCAGGTCGTGCTGGACACGCAGCGCACGCTGCTGAACGTGCAGGACAGCGCCGCCAGCGCCCAGACCGACTGGGTCAGCGCCCACGTGCGCCTGCTGAAGGCGCTGGGCATCGCCCCGGCGCAGGAGAACGGATCTTGAAGAGCACCCCGGCCGAACTCGACGCGCTGCTGGGCACCGACGCGCACCGCCCCTGGTGGCGCCGACCCACGCCGTGGATCGCGCTGGCCATCGTCGCCGGCGCGGCGCTGGCCATCACCTGGTGGCGCGGCCGCGAGAGCGCGCAGGCCGCGCCGCGCTACAGCACCGAGACCCTCGCGCGCGGCCGCCTGGCCGTCACCGTCACCGCCACCGGCACGCTGCAGCCCACCAACAAGGCCGACATCGGCAGCGAACTGAGCGGCACCGTGGCGCGCGTGCTGGTCGACATCAACGACCGCGTGAAGAAGGGCCAGGTGCTGGCCGAGCTGGACACCGCGAAGCTCTCCGACCAGGTCGCGCGCTCCCGCGCCGGGCTGCTGGTGGCGCAGTCCAAGGTGCGCCAGGCCGAGGCCACGCGCGCCGACGCGCAGGCCACGCTGGCGCGGCTGCGCGAGGTGGCGCGCCTGTCCGGCGGCAAGGTGCCTTCGCAGGCGGAACTCGCCACCGCCGAGGCCACGCTCGCGCGCGCCGAGGCCGATCTCGCCAGCAGCAAGGCCGGCGTCGCCGACGCCACGGCCGCGCTCTCGGTCGACGAGACCAACCTGCGCAAGGCCTCGATCCGCTCGCCGATCGACGGCGTGGTGCTCGCGCGCTCGGTCGACCCGGGCAACGCGGTGGCGGCCTCGCTGCAGGCAGTCACCCTCTTCACGCTGGCGGAAGACCTCAAGCAGATGAAGCTGCAGGTCAACGTCGACGAGGCCGACGTGGGCCGCGTGGCGGTGGGCCAGAAGGCGCAGTTCACTGTCAGCGCCTACGCCAACCGGCCCTACCCGGCCACCGTCACGCGCGTGGCCTACGGCAGCACGATCAAGGACAACGTCGTCACCTACGTGGCCGAGCTGCAGGTGAAGAACGAGGACCTGACGCTGCGCCCGGGCATGACGGCCACCGCCGTGATCACCGCCGCCGAGCGCGACGACGTGCTGCTCGTGCCCAACGCGGCGCTGCTGTTCACGCCGGACGCCGCGGGGCCGTCCGCTTCGGGCGCCAACGGCGCAGGCATCGTCTCGCAGCTGATGCCGCGCATGCCGGGCCAGCCGCAGCGCCGCGCCGGCGTCAAGCCGGGCGCCGCGCGCCAGGTCTGGGTGCTGGAAGCCGGGCAGCCGAAGCTGGTCTCGGTGACGCCGGGCGCCACCGACGGCCGCTTCACCGAGGTCTCGGGCGAGCAGCTCAAGGCGGGCATGGCGGTGATCGTCAGCCAGGCCAAGGGGGCGAAGTGAACGTCGATGGCGCCGGCAAGCCGGCGCAGGGCGAAGCCGGCGTCGCCGAGCCGCTGATCCCCGGCTCGAATGAGCCGTTGATCAGCTTGCGCGGCATCACCCGCGTCTATGGCCGCGGCGACGCCGAGGTGCGCGCGCTCGACGGCGTCGATCTCGACATCGCCGCCGGCGACTTCGTCGCGATCATGGGCCCGAGCGGCTCGGGCAAGAGCACGGCGATGAACATCGTCGGCTGCCTCGATACGCCCTCGGGCGGCGAGTACCTCTTCCGCGGCGTGCCGGTGCAGCGCCTGTCGCGCGACCAGCGCGCGCTGCTGCGGCGCCGGCAGCTGGGCTTCGTCTTCCAGGGCTTCAACCTGCTGCCGCGCACCACGGCGCAGGAGAACGTGGAGCTGCCGCTGCTGTACCGCGGCGAGAGTGCATCGAAGCGTCGAGAAGCCGCGCGCCAGGCGCTGGCGCTGGTCGGCCTGGCCGGGCGCGAAGGCCACACGCCGGCGGAACTCTCCGGCGGCCAGCAGCAGCGCGTGGCCATCGCGCGGGCGCTGGTCACGCAGCCGGCGGTGCTGCTGGCCGACGAGCCCACCGGCAACCTCGACAGCCAGCGCAGCCGCGAGATCATGGACCTGCTGACGGCGCTGAACCGCGAGCGCGGCATCACGATCGTGATGGTCACGCACGAGGCCGACATGGCCGCCTTCGCGCGCCGCATCGTGCGCTTCGTCGATGGACGGGTCGACAGCGACCACCTCAACGCACCCATCACGAAGCCAACCATGGAAGTGCACTGACATGTGGTGGAACACGCTGCTGCTGTCGCTGCGCGAGATCCGGCGCAACCTGCTGCGTTCCTTCCTCACGATGCTGGGCATCGTGATCGGCGTCGCGGCGGTGATCACGATGGTCACCTTGGGCAACGGCGCCACGCGCGCGGTGGCCGACCAGATCTCGAGCCTGGGCAGCAACCTCGTGATGGTGCGCCCCGGCCAGCGCCTGGGCCCGGTGCGCGACGCCGCCGGTGCGCCCAGCTTCAAGGAGGCCGACGCCGACGCGCTGGCCGCGCAGGTGGGCGGCGTGCGCGCGGTAGCGCCTTCGATCAACCGCGGCGCCACCGTGGTGTTCAACGGCCGCAACTGGTCGACCATCGTCACCGGCAGCACGGCGGCCTACTTCACCACCAACAACTGGACGCTGGCCTCCGGCCGCGTGTTCAGCGACACCGAGACCATCGCCGGCGCCTCGGTCTGCGTGATCGGCGCCACCGTGCGGCGCGAGCTCTTCGGCACGCAGGACCCGCTGGGCGCGCAGCTGCGCGTGGCGCAGTTCTCCTGCCAGGTGGTGGGCCTGCTCGAATCGAAGGGCCAGGCCGCGATGGGCCAGGACCAGGACGATACCGTCGTGATGCCGCTGCACACGGTGCAGCGCCGGCTCACCGGCAACACGAACGTGGGCACGCTGCTGGTCTCGGTGCAGGACGGCGTGGACACCAACCGCGTGATGCGCCAGATCGAGAACCTGCTGCGCGAGCGGCGCAAGCTCTCGGAGGCCGACGAGAACAACTTCAACGTGCTCGATACGCGCCAGATCGCCGAGACGCTGTCGGGCACCACGCGCGTGATGACGGCGCTGCTGGGCGCGGTGGCCGCGGTGAGCCTGCTGGTGGGCGGCATCGGCATCATGAACATCATGCTGGTCAGCGTGACCGAGCGCACGCGCGAGATCGGCGTGCGCCTGGCCATCGGCGCGCTGGAGCACGAGGTGCTGCTGCAGTTCCTGATCGAGGCCGTGGTGCTGGCCAGCATCGGCGGGCTGATCGGCATCGCGCTGGCCAACGCGGCCTCGATGGGCCTGGCCGCGCTGATGCAGCTGAGCATCCGCTTCGACCCCGTGATCAACGGCGTGAGCTTCGCCTTCTCGGCGCTGATCGGCGTCGTCTTCGGCTACTTCCCGGCGCGCCGCGCGGCGCAGCTCGATCCGATCGAGGCCTTGCGGCACGAGTAGGCGGCGCCTATGCTGCCGGCGCGATTGCCGGCAGGAGGTGGCCATGCTCACGAGTTCCTGGTCGCGCCGTCTCGGCGCCTTGCTGTTCGGCCTGGGCGGTGCCGCGGCGCTGCAGGCCCACCCGCTGGACCCGCTCACGCCCGACGAGATCATCCAGGCCGCCAGCATCCTGCTGCAGGCCGGCGCCGCGAAGCCCGGCGCGATCTTCCAGAGCGTGGAGCTGCGCGATCCGCCCAAGGCCCAGGTGCTGGCCGGCGCCGCCAACCTGCGGCGCCAGGCCACCGTCTTCTACCGCCAGAGCCGGCAGAGTTTCCGCAGCACCGTCAACCTGAGCGCCGGCACGTTCACGCCGCCCTCGCACATTCCCCCGGGCGACGGCCAGCTGGGCCTCACGATCCAGGAGGTGCTGGACTTCTCCTTCGCCTTCGAGGATCCGGCCTTCCTGGCGGCACTGGCGCGGCGCGGCGTGCGCGCCCCGGCACAGCTCGCCAAGGTGCTGGTCACGCCGCTGACCGCCGGCTCCTTCGGCCTGCCCGAGGAAAGCCAGCGCATCGTGAAGGCGCAGATGTACCTGACCGAAGGCGCCGGCATCAACCTCTACGCGCGGCCGCTGGAAGGCATGCAGGCCATCATGGACCTGGACGCGCGGCGCGTGATCCGCGTCATCGACACCGGCGCCGTGCCGGTGCCTGCGGCCACGCACGAGTTCGACGAGGCGAGCGTGGCCGCGCGCCACGGCCTCAGGCCGCCGCTCAAGCCGATCCGCATCACGCAGCCTGCCGGCACCAACTTCAGCATCAACGGCCAGTTCGTCGAGTGGCAGAAGTGGCGCTTCCATGCCCGCTTCGACCGCCGCACCGGGCCCGTGGTCTCGCTCGTCACCTACGACCGGCGGCCGGTGATGTACCAGGGCTCGCTGTCGGAGATCTTCGTGCCCTACCAGGACACGGGCACCCACTGGTACTACCGCACCTTCATGGATGCGGGCGAGTTCGGCTTCGGCCTGCTCGCCTCGCCTCTGGCGCCGGGCCTGGACGTGCCCGAGAACGCCGTGCTGCTGGACGCCGTGGTCTCCGCCGCGCTGCCCGACCCGACAGTGCCCGTGGTGCCGCTGCCGCTGTCGCGCGTCATCGGCGTCTTCGAACGCCTCACCGGCAGCCCGGCGTGGCGCCACTTCGAGCAGCTCAGCAACGGGGCCTACGAAGGGCGCGCCGAGGTCGAGCTCGTGGTGCGCAGCATCGCGCAGGTGGGCAACTACGACTACCTGCTGGACTGGGTGTTCACGCAGAGCGGCGTCATCCGCGCCGAGATCGGCCTCACCGGCATCGTCGCGCCCAAGGCGGTGGCCTCGCTGGCCGGCGCCGACGAGGGCGCCACCTCGACGCCGGTGGCGCCGCAGCTGCTGGCGCCCTTCCACAGCCACTTCTTCAACTTCAGGCTCGACCTCGACGTCGACGGCCCGCAGAACTCCTTCGTGCTGGGCGAACTGGAGACCAGGCGCGGCGTGCCCGGCCCGCGGCGCAGCGGCTGGCGGCTCGACGAACGCGTCATCGGCTCCGAGCGCGACGGCCAGCTCGACCACGGCCACGCCCAGTGGCGCGTGATCAACCCGAACCGCCGCAACGCCTGGGGCCAGCCGACCTCGTACCTGGTGGAGACGCACGACGCCGTCGAGCCACTGCTGGACCCGGCCGACTACCGCCGCGCCGGCTTCATCGGCCACAGCCTGTGGGTGACCGCCTACGACCCCGAGCAGCGCTACGCCGCCGGCGACACGCCGAACCAGAACCCGGGCACGCCAGGCCTGCCACAGTACGTGCGCGACAACCGCAGCCTGGTCAACCGCGACATCGTGCTGTGGGTCACGCTGGGGCACCACCATGTCACGCAGTCGGAGGACTGGCCGGTGATGTCGCGCAGCCGGCTGGCGCTGGAGCTCAAGCCCTCCAACTTCTTCGACCGCAACCCGGCGCTGGACCTGCGGCGCGCGCCCTTCGAAGCGGCGCGCTGAGCAGGAGCGGCGAGCCGCTCAGGCCGCGGCCACCAGCCCCTGCGCCTGCAGCGCGCCCATCAGCACGCGCTGGTTGCGCGCGACGAAGCCGTCGCGTGCGGCGGCCAGGCGCGCCAGCAGCCTTTCACAAGGAGCGGCCAGGCGGTCCTCGGTCCAGCCGTGGGCGCGGCCGCGCTCGTGCGCGTCGGCCACGTCCAGCACGAGCCTGAACAGCAGCTCGTTGCTCGCGCGCGTGACCGCCTGCAGCTGGCGCGCGTAGCGCTCGCGGCCGGCCACCGGCGGGAACAGGCGGTCGATCACCGCCAGCTCGTTCCAGGCCCAGTTGATCTTGGGCGACAGCGCACGGTGGCCGTGCACCCAGCCGGCCACGTGCACGAGTTCGTTCAGGTCGAGGTACAGCGCGTCCAGCCGCGGATCGAGGAAGTCGTAGTCCGGGTTGCAGACGTCGCCGCGCAGCCGCCCTTCCTGCGCCAGCGTGGTCTTGATCGGCGTGCCGTCGTAGGGGAGCATGCGGCAGAACACCGCCGCCGCACTGCCGTCGCCGACGATGCGGCGCAGGAAGGCCACGTTGTCGCGGATCGACGTGAAGCTCGTCGACGGATCGAACATCATGAAGCCGAACTCGAACATCAGCCCGAGCTGCTTGAGCTTGTCGACCGCGGCCACGTTCTCGGCCACGCCCAGGCCCTTGTCGAGCACGTCCAGGCCTTCCTCGCTGCCGGACTCGAGCCCCATGTAGACGAGGTACAGGCCCGCGTCGCGCATCTCGGCGAAGAGCTCGGGGTCGATCGCGTCGGCCCGGCAGTTGATCTTCCAGGCGATGCGGCCCACCAGGTCCGCGCGGCGCAGCTCGGCGATCAGCTCGCGCGTCCAGCGTTTCCAGGCATTGCCGAAGACCGGGAAGTCGTCGTCCTGGAACAGGAAGATGTTGATGCCGCGCTCATGGTGCAGGTGGTGCATCTCGCGCACCACCTCGCCCGCCGCGCGCAGGCGCACGACCTTGCCCGGGGCGGCGCGGTAGAAGACGTGGATCGAGCAGAACGAGCATGTGCGCGAGCAGCCGCGGCTGGCGATCAGCGGCATCGCGCGCTGGCCGAGGATGGTCTCGGGCTCGTAGTCGCGCTCGGGCCAGGGCAGCGTGTCGAGGTCGTGCACGAGGTGGCGCAGCGCATTGGCGACGAGGCCCTCGCCGCCCTCGCCTGCGCTGCCGCGATGCGCGAGGCCCTCGATGCCGCTCCAGTCACGGCGCAGCGAGAGCCGGTCGGCCAGCTCCAGCAGCGTGAGCTCGCCCTCGAAGCGCACGATGCTGTCGACCTGCGGCACGAGTTCCAGCGTCTCCTGCGGCGACAGGCTCGGGAAGTGGCCGCCGATGGTGAGATGCGCCTTCACGCCGGCCTCGCGCAGCGCCCGCGCCAGCGCCTCGAAGCGCGGCACGTAGAACTGGAAGATCAGCGACAGGCCCACCAGCAGCGGCTTGGCGCGGCGAACGGCGGCAACCAGCGCCTCGGTCTCCTGCTCAAAGTCGAGCACGGTGACCGGGTAGCCGGCCTTGCGCAGCGTGGCGGCGAGATAGCCCAGGCCGAGGTTGCCCTGGCGCAGGAAGCCGATCAGGACGACGGGCCGGCAGGTGTCGCGCGGGCCGGCCCAGGGATCGGCCGGTGACTCGGTGGCCGCGGCGCGCAGCGGCAGCGGGAACGCAGCCATCGAGGCACCCGCGTCACTTGGCCTTGCGCAGCACCGCCAGAGACTGCTCGAGCGACTTGCGCTGGATCTCGAGCACGTCCATCTGGCTCTGCATGTTGATCACGGCCAGGTCCCGGACCACCGCCGCCGACAGGTTGTCCAGCACCCAGGGCGGCACCGGGTCCCACCACCAGCGTGGGCGGAATTCCAGCGTCTCCGAGATCGGCTGCGGGATGCGTGATGTGGCCATGCTGCACTCCGGTTAGGTTCGACGGGGACGCAAAGGTACTCCCGCCGCCGCGAGCATGCTGGCTTCAAACAAGGGCCCCCAGTTCGTCGGGGGCGGGGCCTCAGTGCGCCTGGTCCCAGTTCGGGCCGACGCCCACCTCGGCCAGCAGCGGCACCTTCAGCTCGGCCACGCCGGCCATCAGCCGCGGCACGGCTTCCTTGGCCCATTCGAGCTCGGCCTCGGGCACCTCGAGCACGAGTTCGTCGTGCACCTGCATGATCATCCGCGTGGCGCGACGCTCCTCGTCCAGCGCCTTCTGCACCGCGATCATCGCCAGCTTGATGAGGTCGGCCGCGGTACCCTGCATCGGCGCGTTGATGGCCTGGCGCTCGGCGCCGCTCCTGCGCGGGCCGTTGCCGCTGTTGATCTCCGGCAGCCACAGGCGGCGGCCGAAAGCGGTCTCGACATAACCCTTGGCCTTCGCTGACACCTTGGTCTCGTCCATGTAGCGCTTCACGCCGGCGAAGCGCGCGAAGTAGCGCTCGATGTAGTCCTTGGCCGCCTTCTGCTCGATGCCCAGGTTGCTGGCCAGCCCGAAGGCGCCCATGCCGTAGATGAGGCCGAAGTTGATGACCTTGGCGTAGCGCCGCTGCTCGGCGCTGACCTCGGGCACCGGCACGTTGAACACCTCGCTGGCGGTGGCGCGGTGCACGTCCACGCCCTCGGCGAAGGCCTTCAGCAGGCCCGGGTCCTCGCTGATGTGGGCCATGATGCGCAGCTCGATCTGCGAGTAGTCGGCGCTCATCAGCACATGGCCCGGCGGCGCGACGAAGGCCTCGCGCACGCGCCGGCCCTCGGGCGTGCGGATGGGGATGTTCTGCAGGTTCGGGTCGTTGCTGGCCAGCCGGCCCGTCACCGCCACGGCCTGCGCGTAGTTGGTGTGCACGCGGCCGGTCGAGGGGTTCACCATCAGCGGCAGCTTGTCGGTGTAGGTGCCCTTGAGCTTGGCCAGGCTGCGGTGGTCGAGGATCTTCGCCGGCAGCGGGTAGTCGGCGGCCAGTTCCTGCAGCACCTCCTCGTCGGTGGACGGCGCGCCGCTGGCGGTGCGCTTCTTCACCGGCAGCCCGAGCTTGCCGAAGAGGATCTCGCCGATCTGCTTGGGGCTGCCCATGTTGAAGGGCTGGCCGGCGATCGTGTAGGCCTCCTGCTCCAGCGCCACCATGCGCTCGGCCAGCTCCTGGCTCTGGCGCGCCAGCAGCGGGGCGTCGATCAGCACGCCGTGGCGCTCGATGCGCTGCAGCACCTCGCTCACCGGCATCTCGATGCGCTCGTAGACGAAGCGCAGCCCGGCATCGGCCTCCACCTCGGGCCACAGCGTGCGGTGCACGTGCAGCGCCATCTCGCTGTCCTCGCCGGAGTATTCGGTGGCCTTGGCCACGTCCACCTGCGAGAACGGGATCTGGCTCGCGCCCTTGCCGCACAGGTCCTCGTAGCTCAGGCCCTTGCGGCCGAGGTGGCGCTCGGCCAGCGCCTCCAGCCCATGCGTGCGGTGCGCTTCCAGCACATAACTTTCCAGCATCGTGTCATGGCGGTAGCCGCGCACCGTGATGCCGGCGTTGGTGAACACGTGCAGGTCGTACTTGACGTTCTGGCCGAGCTTGGGCTTCGTGGCGTCTTCCAGCCAGGGCTTCAGCCGCGCCAGCACGTCGGCCAGCGGCAACTGGTCCGGTGCGTCCGGGTAGCTGTGCGCCAGCGGCACGTAGGCCGCGCGCCCGGGCTCGACGGCGAAGCTGATGCCCACGATGCGTGCGCGCATGCCGTCCAGGCTGTCGGTCTCGGTGTCCAGCGCGGTGATCTCGGCGGCGTCCAGCAGCGCCAGCCAGGCCTCCAGGCGCTCCCAGCTGGTGATGGCCTCGTACTCGCGCGCCAGCGGCGGGGCCGGCGGGCGCGGCGGCGCGTGGTTGACCGAATCGCCGCCAGCCTCGGCCGAGGGCGCGGACTTCGGCGCGCCGCCTGCCTCGCCGTCGAGTTCCTTGAGCCAGCTGCGGAAGCCGAAGCGCTGGTAGAAGTCGTGCAGCCCGGCGCGGTCCTCGGGCTTCAGTGCCAGCGCCTCCAGCGCCGGCCAGTTCTCCACGTGGCCCGCCAGGTCGCAGTCGGTCACCACGGTGATCAGCCTGCGGCCGGTGGGCAGCCAGTCCAGCGCCTTGCGCAGGTTGTCGCCGGTCACGCCCTTGAAGCTCGCGGCCGCGGCCACCACGCCGTCCAGGCTGCCGTGGTCGGCGATCCACTTGGCAGCGGTCTTCGGGCCCACCTTGTCGACGCCAGGCACGTTGTCCACCGTGTCGCCGATCAGCGTGAGGTAGTCGACGATGCGCTCCGGCGGCACGCCGAACTTGGCCTTCACGCCGTCGATGTCGAGCATCTCCGGCGGCTTGGCCATCGTGTTGATCAGCTTCACCGCCGGCGTGACGAGCTGCGCGAGGTCCTTGTCGCCGGTGGAGATCAGCACGCTGTGGCCGCTGGCGGCGGCCACGCTGGCCAGCGTGCCGATGGCGTCGTCGGCCTCGATGCCCGGCACCATCAGCACCGGCCAGCCGAGCAGCTTCACGGCCTCGTGGATGGGCTCGATCTGCAGCCGCAGGTCGTCGGGCATCGGCGCGCGCTGGGCCTTGTATTCGGGGTACCAGTCGTCGCGGAAGGTCTTGCCGGGGGCGTCGAACACGCAGGCCGCGTGCTCGGCCGGGTAGCGGTCGCGCAGCCAGCGCATCATCGCGATGAAGCCGTGCACGGCGCCGGTGGGGAAGCCGTCGGGCGCGCGCAGGTCGGGCAGCGCGTGGTAGGCGCGGTAGAGGTAGCTGGAACCGTCCACCAGCAGCAGGGTCTTGTCGCTCATGCGGCCATTCTGCGGCTTGTCCGGGGCCCGGGCGGGTGCTCGGGGCGCTGCGTAGAATCCCGGACATGATCGCTTCCTCGCGCGCCCGGCGCGGCGCTGCCGCCGTCGCGCTGCTCGTGGCCGGTGCCGCCCAGGCCCAGGCCCACGCCCAGGCCCAGGCCCAGACCGCGGCGCCGGCGCCACCGCCGGCCGCCGCGGCCTCCGCCGCCTCGGCGCCGCACCAGAACCTCACCCGCACCGTGATCGAGGACGACCGCGTGCGCATCGAGGAGACCCGCCTGCGCGGCCAGCCGCAGCGCATCACGGTGCGCAGCAAGGTGCCGGGGGCGAAGGAGTACGAGATCATCGTCCCGCCGGGCGGCCAGGACGCGTCCCAGGAACGTGGTGCCGCCGGCAAGCGTGCCTGGAACCTCCTGAGCTTCTAGGCCGTGGCCGTCTACACCGAGGTCGGCTTCGCCGAAGCCGACGCCCTCTGCCAGCGCCTGGGCCTCGGCCCGCTGACCGACCTGCAGGGCATCCGCTCGGGCATCGAGAACACGAACTACTACGCCGGCACCACCCGCGGCCAGTGGGTGCTGACGCTTTTCGAGCGCCTGCCGGCCGCCGAGCTGCCCTACTACCTGCGGCTGATGCAGCACCTGGCGCAGCACGGCATCCCGGTGCCGGCGCCGCAGCCGGCCGCGGACGGCGGCCTGGTGCACACCGTGGCCGGCAAGCCCGCCGCGGTGGTGACGCGCCTGCCCGGCAGCCACCGGCTGCGGCCCGACGCCGGGCATTGCGCGCAGGTGGGCCGCATGCTCGCGCGCATGCACCTGGCCGGCGCCAGCTTCGGGATGCGCCACCCGCACGGCCGCGGCCTGGCCTGGTGGGCCGAGACGATTCCCGCCGTGCTGCCGCACGTGACGCCGGCCCTGGCCGAACTGCTGCGCGAGGAACTCGCCTTCCAGCAGCACCTGGCCGCCTCGCCCGGCGGGCAGGCGCTGCCGCGCGGGCCGATCCACGCCGACCTGTTCCGCGACAACGTGATGTTCGACGACACCGCCGGCCCCGACCGGCTCTGCGGTTTCTTCGATTTCTATTTCGCCGGCGACGACACCTTGCTGTTCGACCTGGCCGTGTGCCTGAACGACTGGTGCTGCGACGCCGCCACCGGCGCGCTGGACGAGGCGCTGGCCGGCGCCTTCTGCGCCGCCTACGAGGCCGAGCGGCCGCTGTCGGGCGCCGAGCACCGCGCGCTGCCGGCGATGCTGCGCGCCGCGGCGCTGCGCTTCTGGATCAGCCGGCTGTGGGATTGGCACCTGCCCCGCAGCGCCGCCCTGCTCACGCCCAAGGACCCGACACATTTCGAACGCGTGCTGCGCGCGCGCATCACCCGGCCCTGGCACGCCCAGGCCGCCTGAGAAGACCATGGCGCTGACCCTCAAGACCGTCGAAGCGGGCCACGGCCCGCGCTGGATCGGCGACGCCTTCCGGCTCTTCGCGCGCCAGCCGCTGGCCTTCCTGCTGATGACGCTGGTGTTCTTCGCCGTCTGCGTGGTGCTGCCGCTGGTGGCGATGCCGCTGCTGTCGCTGGGCTTCATGGTGGCGGCGCAGTCGGCGCTGCTGGACGGGCCGGTGCATCCGCGCCAGTTCATCGACCCGCTCCGCACCGACGCCGCGCGCCGCCGCACGCTGCTGCTGATGTGCGTGGCCTACGCGGTGGCGATGGTGCTGGCGCTGCTGGCGGCCGACGCCTTGTCCGGCCACGCGATGGGCAAGCTGCGGCTGGCGCTGGCGCAGGGCCAGCCGTCCACGGCCGAACTCGAGGCGGTGATGCCCGACGCCACCGCCGGCGCGATGTTCACGCTGCTGTTCCTGGGCATCGTGTCCATCCCCTTCTGGCATGCGCCGGCGCTGGTGCACTGGGGCGGCCAGGGCCTCAGCCAGGCCTTGTTCTCCAGCACGCTGGCGCTGTGGCGCGGCCGCGGCGCCTATGCGCTGTACACGCTGTGCTGGGGCGTCCTGCTGATGGGCGCGATGCTGCTGGCCGGCATCGTGGCCGGCGCGCTGGGCCTGCAGGACACGCTGGCGCTGATCGTGCTGGCCGGCTGGATGCTGGTGTCGGCCCTGTTCTACATCTCGGTGCTGTTCAGCTTCAACGACAGCTTCGGCAACGGCCAGGGCCAGGGCAGCGCCCGGCCGGCCGACGAGCCCGCGCCGCCGGCGCCCTGAGAGAGCGTCATTCCGGCTCGATCTTCGCGTCCTTGACGACCTTGCCCCAGCGCGGGGCCTCGGCCTTGATCAGCGCGGCGAACTGCTCGGGCGTGCCGCCGGCGATCTCGTTGCCCTGCTCGAGCATCTTGTTGTGCACTTCCGGGTCCTGCAGGGCCTTGTTGCCGGCGGCGTTGAGGGTCTTGATCACCTCGGCCGGCAGCCCCTTCGGGCCGATGATGCCCTGCCAGTTCAGCACCTCCACCGCGGGGTAGCCGGCCTCGCCCATCGTCGGGATGTCGGGTGCCAGCGGGCTGCGCGCCTTGCTGGTGATGGCCAGCGCCCGCAGCCGGCCGCCCTTGATCGAGGGCATCGCGGCGTACATCTGCTCGAACATCATGTCGACCTGGCCGCCCATCAGGTCGGTAGCGCCGGCGCTGCCGCTCTTGTACGGGGCGTGGATCATGTCGATGCCCGCCGTGTGCTCGAACAGCGCGCCCGAGAGGTGGTGCGTGCCGCCGATGCCGCCCGAGGCATAGCTCAGCTTGCCCGGCTTGGCCTTGGCGGCGGCGACCACGTCCTTCACGCTCTTGTAGGGCGAATCGTTGCGCACCATCAGGATCAGCGGGCCGCGCTCGATCAGCATGATCGGCGTGAGATCGACGAAGGGGTCGAAGTTGAGCTTCTTGAACAGGGCGTGGTTGACGGCCAGCGGGGCGAAGTTGCCCATGCCGATCGTGTAACCGTCGGGCTTGGCCTTGGCGATGGCATCGGTGCCGATGTTGCCGCCGCCGCCGGCCTTGTTCTCCACGATGATGGTCTGGCCGAGGATCTGCTGCATCACGCGCGCCACCTGGCGGCTGCGGTTGTCGGCGTTGCCGCCGGCGGCGTAGGGGCAGATCCAGGTGATCAGCTTGCCGGGGTACTTGTCCTGGGCGCGGGCCCAGGGTGATGCCAGGGTGGCACCGGCGGCGGCGGTGAGCAGGGAGCGGCGCTTCATGGGCGGGCCTCGAGGTTCAAAGCAGGAGCGCAAACGATAGCGCCGCGCCCGGTCGCGGCTATGAGGGGAAACCGAAACGGCTCAGTCGACCGGCGTCAGCTTCGCGATGGCCAGCGCCAGCCACTTCACGCCGTGGCGGCCGAAGCTCACCTGCGCGCGGGCGTCAGCGCCGCGGCCCTCGAGCACGCCGATCACGCCCTCGCCGAACTTGGTGTGGAAGACCGTCTGGCCGACGCGAAGACCGCCGGTGGCCGGGTCCGGCGGCGCGAGGGACGGCCGCGGCGGCGGCGGTGCCTCCACGCGGCCCGCGCCGACGATGCCGCTCAGGCCGCTGCCTCGCGCCCAGGCCTGCTGGTACTCGCGCGCATAGCCGCTGCCGAAGCCCTGCTGGCGCGGCGTGAGCCACTTCATCGTGGCTTCGGGGATCTCGTCGAAGAAGCGGCTCTTGACGTTGTAGCGCGTCTGCCCATGCAGCAGGCGCGTCTGGCTGAAGCTGAGGTACAGGCGCTTGCGGGCCCGCGTGATCGCCACGTACATCAGGCGCCGCTCTTCCTCCACGCCGTCGGCGTCCGACAGGCTCTGCTCGTGCGGGAACAGGCCTTCCTCGATGCCGGTGATGAACACGGCGTCGAACTCCAGGCCCTTGGCGCTGTGCACCGTCATCAGCTGGATCGCGTCCTGGCCCGCCTGCGCCTGGTTGTCGCCGGCCTCCAGCGAGGCGTGCGTGAGGAAGGCCGCCAGCGGCGAGAGGATCTCGCCGGTCTCGGCATCGGGCGCGGCGTCCGTGGCCTGCTCGTCCACCGGCAGCGCCACGGCGTCCTTGCCGAAGCCCTCCTGCGTGACGAAGCTCTCGGCGGCGTTGACCAGTTCCTCCAGGTTCTCGATGCGGTCCTGGCCTTCCTTGTCCGTCCTGTAGAAGTCGATCAGGCCGCTGTGCTGCAGGATGTGCTCGATGATCTCGCGCAGCGTCAGGCCCTGCGTGGCGGTGCGCATCGAGTCGATCAGCGCGACGAACCCGGTGAGCTTGGCGCCCGGCGCGCCCGCGAGCGCACCGACGCTCTGCGCCAGACTGCGCCCGCTCGTGCGCGCAGCGTCCTGCAACTGCTCCACCGTGCGCGCGCCGATGCCGCGCGCCGGGAAGTTCACCACGCGCAGGAAGCTGGTGTCGTCGTTGGCGTTCTCCAGCAGGCGCAGGTAGGCCAGCGCGTGCTTGACCTCGGCGCGCTCGAAGAAGCGCAACCCGCCGTAGACGCGGTACGGCAGCCCGGCGTTGAACAGCGCGCTTTCCAGCACGCGGCTCTGCGCGTTGCTGCGGTAGAGCAGCGCGATCTCGCTGCGCGGCGTGCCCGCGCGGTGCAGCTGCTGGATCTCCTCCAGCAGCCACTGCGCCTCGGCGTAGTCGCTCGTGGCCTCGTGCACGCGCACCGGCTCGCCGGCGCCGGCCTCGGTGCGCAGGTTCTTGCCCAGGCGGTTGCTGTTGTGGCCGATGAGGCCGTTGGCCGCGTCGAGGATGTTGCCGAAGCTGCGGTAGTTCTGCTCCAGCTTGATGACGCGCGGCACGCGGTACTCGCGCTCGAAATCGGCCATGTTGCCGACGCGAGCGCCGCGGAAGGCGTAGATGCTCTGGTCGTCGTCGCCGACCGCAATGACGCTCTGGCCGTGGTCAGGGCCGGGCGGCGCGAACATCTTCAGCCACGCGTACTGCAGCTTGTTCGTGTCCTGGAACTCGTCGACCAGCACGTGGCGGAAGCGGCGCTGGTAATGCTCGCGCAGCGGGTCGTTGTCGCGCATCAGCTCATAGGTGCGCAGCATCAGCTCGGCGAAGTCGACCACGCCCTCGCGTTCGCACTGCTCCTCGTAGGCCTGGTAGATGTCGACCAGACGCCGCGTCTGCTCGTCGCGGATGTCGACGTCGCGCGGGCGCAGGCCCTCCTCCTTGCTGCCGGCGATGAACCACGTGACCTGCTTGGGCACGAAGCGGTCCTCGTCGAGGTTCAACGCCTTGATCACGCGCTTGACGGCACTGAGCTGGTCGCCGCTGTCGAGGATCTGGAAGCCCTGGCTCAGGCCGGCGAGCTTCCAGTGCGCGCGCAGGAAGCGGTTGCACAGGCCGTGGAAGGTGCCGATCCACATGCCGCGCACGGCCACCGGCAGCATGGCCGACAGCCTCGTGAGCATCTCCTTGGCGGCCTTGTTCGTGAAGGTGACCGCGAGCACGCCGCCGGGCGAAGCCTGCCCGGTCTGCAGCAGCCAGGCGATGCGCGTGGTGAGTACGCGCGTCTTGCCCGAGCCGGCGCCGGCCAGGATCAGCGCCGGCACGGCCGGCAGCGTCACCGCGGCCAGCTGCTCCGGGTTCAGGTTGTCCAGCAGGCGCGGTTCGGCAAGGTGCATGCGGCATTCTAGGAGCGGCCCTGCGGCCTGCCCCGCGCGCGCCGCCGGGCCGGGCGCCTCAGTGCCGGCCGGGACGGCGGCCGGCGCGCCGCAGCACGGCGCAGGCGAGCCCTCCCGCCAGCAGCAGCCAGGTGGCGGGCTCCGGCACCGGCGCGAGTGTGAACTCGCCCGTGTAGATCTCGTACGGCGCGCCGCCGATGCCCCGGTTGCCGATGAAGCCGCTCAGGTCGACCACCAGGTCGGTGCCGCCGGCGAAATACAGCGGCGCCGGCGTAGCGACGTTGGTGCCGAAGAGCGCAGGCACGAGCGTGTCGCCAGTGGTCACCACCTGACCGGCGTTGACACGAACGAAATCCGTGAACAAGCGCGGCCCGATCAGCAGCGTGAAGTACACCGGCGAGGTGATGCCCGTGAAGGTGACGCTGTCGGAGAAGGTCGCGCCCGGCTCGTAGGCATGGGTGACGTACCAGGTGGCTTCGGTGCCGGAGACGGCGATGCGGACGTCGACATCCTCGGCCCAGGCCGGCTGGCAAAGGCCGGCGCCGAGGACCGCCAGGCCGAGGGTTTGGCGAAGGGCACGGAACACGCTGACCTCCCGCGAAAGAGCGCCGCGCATGGTCGGCCGGGCGGCAGACGGCGGCAAGCGAACATTCGCATGCAGAGGCGGCGCCGTCTACCACCGCATTCCGGGGTCAGCCGGCTGGGCGGAGCCATGCCGGCGGCGGGGCGGATGCGGGCCGCCCGCCGGGCCTCGCGGCGTAGAATGCGCCACCGGCCCGGACATCGTCCGCGCCGGTTTTTTTGTGCCCGACGGAGGCTGCGCGATGGAGATCTTCGACTACGACAACATCCTGCTGCTGCCGCGCAAGTGCCGGGTCGACAGCCGCGGCGAATGCGACACCTCGGTCGAGTTCGGCGGCCGGCGCTTCACGCTGCCGGTGGTACCCAGCAACATGAAGACGGTGCTGGACGAGGGCATCGCCGAGGCGCTGGCCAGAAGCGGCCACTTCTACGTGATGCACCGCTTCGATCTCGACGGCGTGGCCTTCGCACGCCGCATGCGCGAGCAGGGTCTGTTCGTCAGCATCAGCTCGGGCGTGAAGCCGGCGGACTACGCCGTGATCGACCGCCTGGCCGACGAAGGCCTGGGCGCCGACTACGTGACGATCGACATCGCCCACGGCCACGCCGACAGCGTGAAGAAGACCATCGAGCACATCAAGGCGAAGCTGCCCAAGGCCTTCGTCATCGCCGGCAACGTGGCCACGCCGGAGGCGGTGATCGACCTGGAGAACTGGGGCGCCGACGCCACCAAGGTGGGCGTGGGCCCGGGCAAGGTCTGCATCACGAAGCTGAAGACCGGCTTCGGCACCGGTGGCTGGCAGCTCTCGGCGCTGAAGTGGTGCGCCCGCGTGGCCAACAAGCCCATCATCGCCGACGGGGGCATCCGCCACCACGGCGACATCGCCAAGAGCGTGCGCTTCGGCGCAGCGATGGTGATGATCGGCTCGCTCTTCGCCGGCCACGAGGAAAGCCCGGGGCAGACGGTGGAGGTCGACGGCAAGCTCTACAAGGAGTACTACGGCTCGGCCAGCGACTTCAACAAGGGCGAGTACAAGCACGTCGAGGGCAAGCGCATCCTCGAGCCGATCAAGGGCCGGCTGGCCGACACGCTGCGCGAGATGCGCGAGGACCTGCAAAGCAGCATCAGCTACGCCGGCGGGCGGGTGCTGGCCGACCTGAAGAAGGTCAACTACGTGGTGCTCGGCGGCGAGAACGCCGGCGAGCACCTGTTCCTGTAGCGCTGCAGCAGGCCGCCGCTGCCGGCGCCGCTAGGGCACGAGGTAGATCCTCGGCGCATCGGAGACGCTGTCGGAGCGCAGCGTCATCGTGGCGCGCGTGCACGAGTAGCCCGAGGGCGGATAGGTCTGGCAGCGCGCGGTGCTGTCGGCGCGGTGGGGCCGCGTCGAGACGGCGCCGCGCAGGATCATCGACAGCTCCAGCGTCGCGCCCGGCGCGAAGCGGCCGAGGCTGAGGTACACGGTCTTCTTCGCCGAGGGCTGGATGATCGACGAGGTGTCGGTGCTGTCGTTGGCGCTGGCGGCATCGTCGTCGTCGGTCGGGAAGCTCAGCCGCTGGCCGAACTGCTGCAGCCACAGGTCCTCGACCAGGGGCCCGTTGAAGGTGCTCGGCCTCACGTTGAAGCGGTTGGCCTGCGACGACCAGGCCGGGTAGCCGTTGACGAGCAGGTCCGCCCGCACACGCGACTGCCACAGCGCGAGCGCGTTGCGATCGGTCAGCCCGTGCACCGCGGCCGGCGGCACGACGAATCGCACCACCACCTCCTGGCTGGCGTTGCCTGCCGGCACGCTGACGGTGGTGTTCCAGGTCGCGCTGCCCTCGGCCGAGAAGCTGCCGTAGCCCTGCAGGTACAGGTAGGGCAGGCCGCGCTCGGTCATCGTCGACCAGCCCTGCGACAGGTCGGAGCGCTGCCATCCGTCGAGCAGGCTGCCTTCGCTGGGCCAGCTCGGCAGCATCGGCACCTGGCCGCTCGACAGGCCGGTCACGCGGTTGCCGTACACCGCGGCCTCGGCGCTGTTGCTGCGCTTGACGACGAGCTTGGGGTCGGCCACGCCGTAGGCGCTCAGCCGCACCATCGCGGCCATGCGGAACGGGTGGTTGGCCGGCGTCTTGTAGCCCGCCAGGCCGTCGATGGCCGCCTGTTGTGCAGCGTTCAGCGTCTCGACCGGCAGCGCGGTCTGCGCCGACGCGGTGCCGGCGGCGCCTGCCAGGGCGAGGCCGGCCAGGGCCGCGGCAAAACGCGGCAGGATCTTGTGCTGGATGTCCATGTCGTGTGCTCCTGGGCCGTCAGCGCGTGTAGACCTGGATGTCCGGGCGATAGCCCGCGAAGACCGGGTCGATCCGGGTCGCGGGAATCGACAGGGTCTGCAGATGCGCGTGGCAGGTCTGCAGCTTCGGGCTCGTGGTGGTGTCGACCGAGCACTCGCCGTCGGCACGCAGCTCGACCCGGAAGACCACGGCGATGTGGCGCGTGCTGCCCGCCGGCAGTTCGCCCAGGTGCAGGTCGACGCGGCTGCCGTCCAGGGCCGCACCCCAGTTCGTGTCGAAGTACGGCGGCCAGTCCTGCAGCCGCTTGGGGAACACGCGATCGATCTCGCCGGCCCAGACCGGCAGCCCGTCGACGAAGACCTCGGCGGCCGCCCGGGCATTGACGCGGTTCGGCCGGTAGTCGGTCGCGCTGCCGTCCCTGAACGCGTAGGCGTTCACGGCCTGCGGCACGGCGAAGGACAGGTAGGTCCGCCGCGCACCCGACGCCGGCGTGTTGACCTGCACCGCGTAGCTCAGCGTGGCGATGCCGCTGCCGACCCTCCAGGTCTGCACCGCCAGCCGCCGCGGGTCGTAGGCGCTGGTCCAGTCGAAATCGACCGCCGCACGCTGCGCGACACCCACCGAGCCGCCGCTGCTGACGGTGTCGGTCGCGCCGACGATCGTCAGCGAGCGGCTGAAGCCGTTCAGCGTGGGCCGGCTGGCCAGGAAAGCCGGCCCCCAGGTCGTCGCGAACTCGTTGCCGGGAACGGCGGTGTACGAGCCGTCGATGCCGGCGCTGGCGACCTGCGCGTGCTTGCAGGCCGAGGTGCAGGACACCGGGCTGCCGAGCACCGAGTCAGGCGGCATCGCCACCGACAGGCCGCCACCGCTGACGATCTCCGACACGTCGATGAGCACGGCCTGGGCAGCGCCGGCGAGGCCGAGGCCGGCCAGCCAGGGGGCGACGCGTCGAAGCGCCCGTCGCGCCGCCGAACGGGCGCGACACTTCGCAAGGTGTTGCATCACGGTTCCTCCACACGCCCGTGAGTCCGGCGAGGCGACGGCCTCGGTATCCGGTTGGCGTGCCCGCAGCTTGCGGGCGGGGCGTTGCGGCGCCGTTGCGTGCCCCGGCGCGCGAGGGCGCCGCCGGGTGTGCCGGAGGTCCGGTCAGCGTGCCAGCATCACGTCAAGCTGCCCCGGCTCGATCGGGCGCCGCGCGCGCGCCCGCGACGGCACGGCCGTGGGCGCCGCCCTCGGGCATGCGCCGCGGTCGGCGTACTGCATCGCCGCGGCCAGCAGCGGGTCGGTGCTGCCGTCCTGCGCCACGCTGAAGTCCTCGGCGGCTTCGCAGGTGGCCGCCAGGCCGTCGAAGTAGCGGCCGGCGCCCAGGCGGTTCACGCTCTCGAAGGTGACCACGCTGTAGGTGCTGCCGCAATGGTCCACCGGGTTGAAGCCCACCGGCTTGCCGCAGGTGGCGCCACCCACCTGCACCACCTGCACGCCGGCGCCGATGAGGCCGTTGATCACCTGCTCGCTGGCCGAGCAGGTGCGCGGGCCGGCGAGCACGAAGACGCGCGGCATCGACAGGCCGTTGCCGGGTGCGCTGAACACGGTGCTGACGTTGCCGGCCGTGTGCGCGGCGTTGTACCGCAGCGCGGCGTAGACCTCGCCCGGCACCCGTGCGCCGGCGATGTACGAGGCCAGCGTGCCGCCCACCGAGACCAGGCCGCCGCCGTTGTAGCGCAGGTCGAGCACCAGGTCCTCGATGCCCTGGCTGCGGAAGTTCGCAAAGGCCTGGTCCAGCGGCGTGAGCGCCTGGCTCACCATCTGCTGGACCTGCAGCACGCCCACGCGCCGCCCCAGCGGCGAGCTCTGCACCTCGGCACGCGGCACGGGCGCGAGGGCGTAGATGGCGGCGGACAGGTTCAGCGTGAGCTCGGCGCCGTCGCGGCGCAGCTTCAGGGCGAGCTGCTGGCCGGCCTCCGTCGCGCCTAGCGGGCTGAAGTCGCCGCCGTTGCCGGCGCCGATCATCGAGGCCGCGCTGCGGCCATTGGCCGAGAGCAGCTCGTCGCCGCGCCGCACGCCCTGCAGCGCGGCGGGTGATCCCGGGTCCACGTAGCGCACGAAGAGCGGGCGCGAGGTGTCGCCGTCGACCTCCACGCCGTTGACGGCGATGCCCCAGCCGAGCGTCTGGCCGTCGGTGAAGGTGCGGGTGAACACGGCCGTGGGCACGATGTTGCTCCAGCGGTCGGCGGGGAACGCGGGGTCGATGCCGGTGTACTTGCGGGCGTTGAAGTAGGCGTCGACCGTGGCGTAGCCGGCCGCGGCCGGCTTGGGCGCCAGCTGGGTCCAGAAGTACCAGTCGTTCATGTAGCCGGCCAGCCAGTCGTTCTGCTCCGCGATGCTGCAGCCGGCGGCGGCGCCGGTGTCGCCGCCGTCGCCGCCGCCTCCTCCGCCGCAGGCGGCCAGCAAGGCGGCAGCGCCGGCAGCCGCCAGCCAAGACGCCGGTCTCGATCTTCCTGGCACCATGTCTCGTTCCTCCCAGCCGTGCTTCGGCGGCCCTGCGGGGGCCGCCACCTAGAATTGCACCATCTTCCGCGCCGCGCGTCCGTATCCGGATCTGTCAGCGGCCGGTCCAGCCCCATCCCCTGCCTGCCATGACCGAACTCGCGAAGTCGTTCGAGCCCGCCGCCATCGAAGCCCGCTGGGGCGCCCGCTGGGCGCAGCGCGAGCTGTTCCAGCCCACGCTGGACCCGGCCCGGCCCTCGTTCTCCATCCAGCTGCCGCCGCCCAACGTGACGGGCACGCTGCACATGGGCCACGCGTTCAACCAGACCATCATGGACGCGCTGACGCGCTACCACCGGATGCGCGGCCACAACACGCTGTGGGTGCCGGGCACCGACCACGCCGGCATCGCCACGCAGATCGTCGTCGAGCGCCAGCTGCAGGAGACCGGCCTGTCGCGCCACGACCTGGGCCGCAAGAACTTCGTCGCCCAGGTCTGGGACTGGAAGCACAGCAGCGGCGCGACCATCACCAACCAGATGCGGCGCATGGGCGACAGCGTCGACTGGAGCCGCGAGTACTTCACGATGGACGAGAAGCTCTCGACCATCGTCACCGAGACCTTCGTGCGCCTGTTCGACGAGGGCCTGATCTACCGCGGCCAGCGCCTGGTGAGCTGGGACCCGCAGCTCAAGAGCGCCGTCTCCGACCTGGAGGTGGAGAGCGAGGAGGAGGACGGCTTCCTCTGGCACATCCGCTATCCGCTGGAAGACGGCTCGGGCAGCCTGGTGGTGGCCACCACGCGCCCCGAGACGCTGCTGGGCGACACCGCGCTGATGGTGCATCCGGAAGACGAACGCTACGCGGCGCTGGTGGGCCGGCGCGTGAAGCTGCCGCTGACCGATCGCGTGATCCCCATCATCGCCGACGCGTATGTGGACCGCGAGTTCGGCACCGGCGTGGTGAAGGTGACGCCGGCGCACGACCACAACGACTACGCCGTCGGCCAGCGCCACGGGCTGGCGATGATCGGCGTGCTCAACCTCGACGCGACGCTGAACGACAACGCCCCCGCCGCCTACCGCGGTCTGGACCGCTTCGTCGCGCGCAAGAAGGTCGTGGCCGACCTGGACGCGCAGGGCCTGCTGGTGGAGACGAAGAAGCACCGCCTGCAGGTGCCGCGCTGCGCCCGCACGGGCCAGGTGGTGGAGCCGATGCTGACCGACCAGTGGTTCGTCGCCGTCAACAAGGCCGGCGCCGACGGTTTGTCGATCGCCGAGAAGGCGCGCCGCGCGGTGAGTTCCGGCCAGGTGCGCTTCGTGCCCGAGAACTGGGTCAACACCTACAACCACTGGATGAACAACATCCAGGACTGGTGCATCAGCCGCCAGCTCTGGTGGGGCCACCAGATCCCGGCCTGGTACGGCACGGGCGGCGAGATGTTCGTCGCCCGCGACGAGGCCGAGGCTCGCCGGCGCGCCGCGGCGGCTGGCTACCAGGGTGAGCTGACACGCGACGAGGACGTGCTCGACACCTGGTACAGCTCGGCGCTCGTGCCCTTCAGCACGCTGGGCTGGCCGGCAAAGACCGTGGAGCAGGACCTGTTCCTGCCGTCCAGCGTGCTCGTCACCGGCTTCGACATCATCTTCTTCTGGGTCGCCCGGATGATCATGATGACCACGCACTTCACCGGCCGCGTGCCCTTCCGCGACGTCTACATCCACGGCCTGGTGCGCGACGCGCAAGGCCACAAGATGAGCAAGAGCGAAGGCAACGTGCTCGACCCGGTGGACCTGATCGACGGCATCGAGCTGGCGCCGCTGCTGGACAAGCGCACCACCGGCCTGCGCAAGCCCGAGACAGCGCCGCGCGTGCGCAAGGACACCGAGAAGGAGTTCCCGGCCGGCATCCCCGCCTTCGGTGCCGACGCGCTGCGCTTCACGATGGCCAGCTACGCCACGCTGGGCCGCAACATCAACTTCGACAGCAAGCGCTGCGAGGGCTACCGCAACTTCTGCAACAAGCTCTGGAACGCGACCAAGTTCGTGCTGATGAACACCGAGGGCCAGGACTGCGGCCTGAAGGAGCACACCAAGGCCGAGTGCGAGCCCGGCGCGCCGCTGCACGGCTACCTGAAGTTTTCGCCCGCCGACCGCTGGATCGCCGGCGAGCTGCAGCGTGTGGAGGCCGCGGTGGCCGAGGGCTTCGCCGGCTACCGGCTGGATAACGTGGCCAACGCGATCTACGCCTTCGTCTGGGAGGAGTACTGCGACTGGTACATCGAGATCGCGAAGGTCCAGCTCGCCAGCGGCAGCGAAGCCGAACGGCGGGCCACGCGCCGCACGCTGATCCGCACGCTGGAGACGGTGCTGCGCCTGCTGCACCCGGTGGCGCCCTTCATCACCGCCGAGCTGTGGGAGACGGTGGCGGCGGTGGCGGGCGTGAAGAAGACCGAGACCATCGTCGACGCGCGCTACCCGCAGGCCCAGCTGGAGAAGGTGGATGCGGTGGCCGACGCCTGGGTGGCGCGGCTGAAGAGCATCGTCTCCGAGGTGCGGCGGCTGCGCAGCGAGATGGGCCTGCAGCCGGGCAAGGCGGTGCCGATGCTGACCCTCGGCGACGAGGCCTTCGTCGCGGCGGCCGCCCCGCTGCTGAAGTCACTGGCCAAGGTCTCCGAGGTGCGGGCGCTGGAAGGCGACGCCGCTTTCAAGGCCGCGACGCAGGCCGCGCCGGTGGCGGTGAACGGCGCGCTGCGGCTGGCGCTGCACGTGGAGATCGACGTCGAGGCCGAGCGCGCGCGCCTGTCCAAGGAAGCCGCGCGCCTGAGGGCCGAGATCGACAAGGCGCGCACGAACCTGGGCAACGAGAGCTTCGTCGCCCGGGCGCCGGCGGCCGTGGTCGAGCAGATGCGCAAGCGGATGGCCGATTTCGAGCAGGCCTTGGCACGGATCGAGGAACAGCTCGCAGCGCTGACGGCCGCGGCCTGAGGGCTGCGTGCCAGAATGATCCGAGCACCTACACCCACATCAAGATGAAAGTCAGCAAGGCCATCTTCCCCGTCGCCGGCCTCGGCACGCGCTTCCTGCCCGCCACCAAGGCGCAGCCCAAGGAGATGCTGCCGGTGGTCGACAAGCCCCTGATCCAGTACGCGGTCGAGGAGGCCTACGCCGCCGGCGTGCGCGAGATGATCTTCGTCACCGGCCGCCACAAGCGTCCGATCGAGGACCACTTCGACATGACCTACGAGCTGGAGGTGGCGCTGGAGCAGTCCAACAAGCGCGAGCTGCTCGAGGTGGTGCGCAGCGTCAAGCCGGACGACATGGAGTGCATCTACGTGCGCCAGGCGCAGGCCCTGGGCCTGGGGCACGCGGTGCTCTGCGGCCAGCGCCTGGTGGGCGACCAGCCCTTCGCGGTGCTGCTGGCCGACGACCTGATGGTGGGCCAGCCGCCGGTGCTGGCGCAGATGGTCGAGCAGTTCGCCGAATGGCGCGCGTCGATCCTCGCGGTGCAGGAAGTGCCGGCCGAGCACACCAAGCGCTACGGCATCGTCGCCGGCACGCCGGTGAACGAGCGGCTGGTGGACGTGACGCGCATCGTCGAGAAGCCCGCCCCCGAGGTCGCGCCCTCGCGCCTGGGCGTGGCCGGCCGCTACATCCTCACGCCGGGCGTGTTCCACGAGATCGCAACCCAGCCGCGCGGCGTGGGCGGCGAGATCCAGCTCACCGACGGCATCGCCTCGCTGCTGCGGCGCGAGAAGGTCTTCGCCTACCGCTACGAGGGCAAGCGCTACGACTGCGGCAGCAAGGAAGGCTTCCTGGAAGCCAACGTCGAGCTCGCGCTGGCCCACCCGCAGCTCGGGCCGGGCTTCCGCAGCTTCCTGAAGGGGCTAGAGCTCTAACGGCGCTTGAGAACGTGGACGAACTCGGCCCCGGCCGAGCTCTGCTCCACCAGTTCATGGCCGGTCTGGCGCGCGAAAGCCTGGAAGTCGCGCGTCGAGCCGGGGTCGGTGGCCACCACGCGCAGCAGTTCGCCGCTGGCCATGTCGGCCAGCGCCTTCTTCGCCTTGAGGATGGGCAGCGGGCAGTTCAGCCCGCGGGTGTCGAGTTCCTTTTGGACGTCCATGTCGCTGGCCTTCGTCAGGCCCGTGGGGGCAGTTCGATGAATTGAGGCTCGTGGCCGCGCGCGCGCAGCCATTGCGCCAGCGCCAGGCCGGTGCCGGCGCGCCAGCAGCGGATGTCTGCCGGCGCGAACAGCTTGTACTCGGCCAGCTCGGGCGAGAGCCTGATCTCGCCGCGCGCCTTCGCGTGGTAGGTGATGATCACCTGGTTCATGCGCTGGAAATCCGAGACGGCCACCAGCTCGAGCGCCTCGACGTCCAGCGCCGTCTCTTCCTTCACCTCGCGCCGGATGCCGTCTTCCGGCGTCTCGCCGGCCTCCATGAAGCCGGTGATCAGCGCGAACATGCGGTGCGTCCACGCGGCGTTGCGCGCCAGCAGCACGCGGCCTTCGCGGTCCACGCACTCGACGATCGCCGCCAGCACCGGCGTGGGGTTGTTCCAGTGTGTCCAGCCGCAGGCCGCGCAGCGCAGCCGCTCCTTCGCACCGCCGTCTTCCTCGGCGGCGAGCAGCGCCAGCGGCTGGCCGCAGTGCAGGCAGAAGCGAGGCTCAGTCATGCGCGGCGATCAGGCGGGAAACACGCCGGTGGAGAGGTAGCGGTCGCCGCGGTCGCAGACGATGAACACGATGGTCGCGTTCTCCACCCGCTGCGCGATCTGCAGCGCCACCCAGCAGGCGCCGGCGGCCGAGATGCCGCCGAAGAGACCTTCCTCGCGCGCCAGGCGCCGCGCCATGTCCTCGGCATCGGCCTGCGTCACCAGCACCAGTTCGTCGACGCCGGCCGGCTCGTAGATCTTCGGCAGGTAGGCCTCGGGCCACTTGCGGATGCCGGGGATGCGCGAGCCTTCGGCCGGCTGCGCGCCGACGATGCGCACCGCCGGGTTCTTTTCCTTCAGGAAGCGCGAGACGCCGGTGATGGTGCCGGTGGTGCCCATCGCGCTGACGAAATGCGTGATGCGGCCGGCCGTGTCGGCCCAGATCTCCGGGCCCGTGGTCTCGTAGTGCTCCAGCGGGTTGTCGGCGTTGGCGAACTGGTCCAGCACGCGGCCCTTGCCCTCGCGCTGCATCTGCTCGGCCAGGTCGCGCGCGTACTCCATGCCGCCGGAGCGCGGCGTGAGGATCAGCTCGGCGCCGAAGGCCTTCATCGTCTGCGCGCGCTCGATGGAGAGGTCTTCCGGCATCACCAGCACCATGCGGTAGCCGCGGATCGCCGCGGCCATTGCCAGCGCGATGCCGGTGTTGCCGCTGGTGGCCTCGATCAGCGTGTCGCCGGGGCGGATCTCGCCGCGCGACTCGGCGCGGCGGATCATGCTGATGGCCGGCCTGTCCTTCACCGAGCCGGCCGGGTTGTTGCCTTCCAGCTTGCCCAGCAGCACGTTGCCGCGCGCCGCGCCGGCGCCGCCCGGGATGCGCTGCAGCGCCACCAGCGGCGTGGCGCCGATGGTGTCTTCCAGGGTCTTGTAGCCGCCGGTGGCCTGGGGGTTCATCGTCCGGTCGCTCCTTGGGTCTGCGGCGGCGATTGTGGCAGTGCACGCGGCGCGGCGCAGGGGCGCCGGCCAGAGGCCGCATGTGATAATCCCCGGCACCCCGGACCACCCACGGGGTGCCCCGCCCGCGTGACGAAATCGGTAGACGTAGCGGATTCAAAATCCGCCGCCGCAAGGCGTGCCAGTTCGAGTCTGGCCGCGGGCACCAGTCGCGCCTCTGGCCGCACCTCCGCCCCAACACCCCGCCGATGTTCCCGATTCCCCGCGTCACGCAAAACCTGATGCTGGCCTGCGTGGTGGTGTACTGCCTGGGCGCGTTCCAGACCACCGCGCAGCTGCTGCAGTGGTGCGCGCTGTGGCCGCTGTCCAGCGGTGCGTTCATGCCCTGGCAGCCGCTGAGCTATGCGTTCATGCACGGCTCGCTGCCGCACCTGCTGCTGAACATGCTGTTCCTGTGGATGTTCGGCAGCGAGATGGAGCGCCTGTGGGGCGGCCGCCGCTACGGGCTGTTCCTGCTGGCCAGCGCCGTCGCGGCCGCGGTGGCGCAGCTGGTGGTCACCACCGCGATGGGCTCGCTGCACCCGACCGTGGGCGCCTCCGGCGCCATCTACGGCCTGCTGCTGGCCTACGCACTGAGCTTTCCGCAGCGCCAGTTCGACCTCGTCGGCTTCGTGCCGATGCTGCTGATCACGATGCCGTCGACGACGCTGAGCCTGGTGGGCGCCATCCTGTACGTGATGATGATGACCAACCGGCAGGCGGTGCCGATCCCGCCGGTCTACGTGCGCGCGCCGATGATGGTCACCATCCTGATCGCGGTCGAGCTGACGCTGGGCCTGTTCGTGCACACCGGCATCGCGCATTTCGCCCACCTCGGCGGCATGGCCGGCGGCTGGCTGATGCTGCGCTACTGGCGCGGCGCGCGGGGCCGCCGGCGCTAGCGGCACGCGGGGCCGCCGGCGCTGGCAGCGCGCTCAGAGCCCTTCGCGCACCGTCGGGTAGCGCAGCACGAGGCGCAGCTCGCGCTTGAGCCGGTCGTTGGCCAGGCGGCGCGACTCGCTCATGAAGCTCAGCAGCATCGGCGGCAGCTTCGCCCGCGCCTCGTCGCGCGAGATGCGCGGCGGCCGCGGCAGGCCTTCGAGATCGGCCGCGAGGTCGAAGTAGTCGCCCATCTTCAGCTCGCTGTCGTCGCTGGCGTGCAGCACGCGCTGCGGCCGGCCGCGGAACAGCGCGGCGACGCAGGCGCGCGCCAGGTCGTCGGCGTGGATGTGGTTGGTGTAGACGTCGTCCTGCGCCGCCAGCACCGGCGTGCCGCGCGCCAGGCGCTCGCGCGGGTGGCCGCCGGGCCGGTCCGGCGCGTAGATGCCGGGGATGCGCAGCAGCGTGACGCTGGCGCCGCTCGTGCGGCCGAACCAGCGCAGCTGCGCCTCGGCGTCGACGCGCCGCCGGCCCCGCGCCGTGCTCGGCGCCACGGCCCGCGTCTCGTCGAAGCGCGCGCCGCCGCAATCGCCGTAGACGCCGCTGGTGCTGGCGTAGACGATGCGCTGCACACGGCCGCCCCGGGCCAGCGCGCGCAGCAGTGCGCGGGTGCGCGGGTCGCCCTCGCCTTCGCCGGGCGGCGGCGCCAGGTGCAGCACGACATCGGGCAAGGCGCCCAGGCGGCCGAGCGTGGCCGGCCGGTCGAGATCGCCCAGCAGCGGCAGCGCGCCGGCGGCACGCAGCTCGGGCAGCCGCGCGGGGTTGCTGGTGAGCGCGAAGATGCGCAGCCGACCGCGCAGCAGGGCCAGCACGCGCAGCCCGATGTCGCCGCAGCCGACGATGAGCAGCCGGGGGCCGCGGGGCACAATCATCGTTCGAGTTTACGTGCGCGCCATCTGGCCGGTTCCACCCTTCATGAGCTTCAACATCACCCTCAAGCCCGCCGAACGCAACTTCACCGTGGAGCCCGACGAGGCCATCCTGCCGGCCGCCATTCGCCAGGGCGTGGGCCTGCCCTATGGCTGCCGCGACGGCGCCTGCGGCTCGTGCAAGAGCCGGCTGCTCGAAGGCCGCGTGATCCACGGCGCGCACCAGCTCAAGGCCCTCTCAGCGACCGAAGAGGAAGCCGGCTTCATCCTCACCTGCTGCGCCGTGCCGCAGACCGACTGCGTGGTCGAGGCCCGCAACGTGCCCGGCGCCGGCGAGTACCCGGTGCTGAAGCTGCCCACGCGCGTGGTCTCGATCGAGAAGGCCGCGCCCGACGTGGCCGTGCTGCGCATGCAGCTGCCGGCCAACCAGAACCTGCGCTTCCGCGCCGGCCAGTACGTCGAGTTCATCCTGCAGGGCGCCAACGCCGGAATGCGCCGCAGCTACAGCATGGCCAATCCACCGCATGCGGTGGGCAGCCCGCCGGCCATCGAGCTGCACGTGCGCCACATGCCCGGCGGGCGCTTCACCGACCATGTCTTCGGCGCGATGAAGGAGAAGGACATCCTGCGCATCGAAGGCCCCTTCGGCAGCTTCTTCCTGCGCGAGGAGTCCGACAAGCCCGTCGTGCTGCTGGCCAGCGGCACCGGCTTCGCACCGATCAAGTCGATCATCGAGCACGCGCAGCACAAGGGCATCACGCGGCCGATGGTGCTGTACTGGGGCTGCCGCCGCCGCGCCGACCTGTATCGCCACGACTGGTGCGAGCAGGCCGCGAAGGAAATGGCGAACCTGCGCTACGTGCCGGTGCTCTCCGAGCCCGCGCCCGAGGACGCCTGGACCGGCCGCACCGGCTTCGTCCACCAGGCCGTGATGGCCGACATTCCCGACCTCTCCGGCCACCAGGTCTACGCCTGCGGCGCGCCGGTGATGGTGGAATCGGCGCAGCGCGACTTCGTCGCGAAGTGCGGCTTGCCCGCGGACGAGTTCTACGCCGACTCGTTCACCTCCGAGGCGGACAAACATCCCGCCACGTAGTGGTGGGATGTTTGCGGTGAAGGCTCATGTCGGCGAAGCCGACGTGATGCCGGAACCACAAACATCCCGCCGGCTGAACCTCATTCAAAGGGCGACTCGCGGTTCCCGCGCCCCCGCGCCGGCGGCGCGAAGCTGATGCGCCGCAGCTCCTCGATGCGCTCACGACCAAAGCCGCCGCGTTCCAGCCGGCCCTCGACGATCTCGTAGCCCATCAGCGCCAGCATGCGCTCGCCGAGGAAGATAGGGCGCGCGTTGCCGTACCAGTCGACGCAGGAGGCGCGGCAGGCATCGTCCGCCGGGCGCGCGCGCGAGGCCTCCAGGGCGCCGAGCCCCTCGAAGCGCAGCTCGCGCTGGCGCAGGAAGACCATGGCGTTGCGCGAGCCCAGCACCGGCAGCCCGAGCAGCCCCTCGCTCTCGCCGGTGGGCCGGTAGAAGAAGCCGTGCGTGCGCGTCTCGCCCTGGCGCGCACCGGGCTGCACGTGGCGGCCCTCGATGCGCGCCTCGCCCCGCGAAGCCAGCCGCACGGCGCTGAAGTGCAGGTCGCCGCCGCGCTGGCCCACCAGCAGCGCGTCGCCGGCCATCGCCTCGATGCGCTCGACCTGGTGTCCCGGCGCAAGGCTCGAGGCTTCGGCTTGGGGCTGTTCGAAGCGCAGCGCCCAGGCCGCGTCGCCACCGCCCCACAGCAGCCAGGGGCCGACGAAGCGGTTCTGCAGTGCCCAGCCTTCCGGGCCCGGCAGGCGGCGGTACTGCTCGCGCCGCGCGGCACCGCGGCCATCGCCGAAGTCCGCCAGCGGCACGCGCAGCAGCGCCAGCGCGCCCTGGCTGCGCGCAGCGCCCCACATGCCTTCGCCCTCGCCCGCCTGGCGCACCAGCACGTTGAGCTGGCCGCCGGCTTCGAGGAAGGACATCTGGTCCACCGGCACGCCGCTGGTCTTCAGCCCGCCGGGCGCGCTGCCATCCAGCGGCAGCCGGAACACGGCCGAGACGGCCGCGGACTGCCGCTCCTCGGCGAACCCGGCCGGCGGCCAGCGCCGGCGCGCGGTGGACGTCCACACGTAGACCGCGTTGCCGGAGACGTAGAACACGCGCCCAGCCGGCCCCAGCACGGCGCTGGACTCGCAGCGCAGCGAGGCGCCGCCCAGCTCGCAGCCGGTGACGGTGTGCAGCGCCAGCGGCTGGTCGGGCGCGAAGTCGTCGTCGCTGCGGTAGATGCGCGTGGCCGGCAGCAGGCGCTCGAAATCGGCGGGCAGGCCGGGGTCGAAGCGGCGCAGGCCCGGCATCCATTGCGAGAAGGGCATGGGCGCCCAGGGCTGCATCAGCGTGGGGGTGTAGAAGACCAGGCGCCGGCCGATCAGCCGGCTGGCGTAGTTGCGCGAGGAGTAGTAGTCGAAGCTGCGCAGGTGGTAGGTCGCGCGGTAGGCCAGGCTGCCGTCGGCGCCCATCTCGAACAGGCCGATCTCCGTGCCGCCGCGCGCGTAGCTGTAGCCGATGACCACCACGTCGCGGCCCGAGACCAGCAACTCGTCGTACCAGGCGCCCTGCGGGTCGCTGCCCGGCGCGTAGGCATCCAGGCGGGAGACCGGCTGCAGCGCATCGCCGCCCACGCGCACGGTGAACAGGCGCCCGCGGCGCAGCACGACGAGGAAGTCCCCGGCGCGCTTGACGATGCCGCCTTCGTCGACACCGGCGGTCTGCACGTTGGTGATGCTCGTGGCCTCGTCCTTGGCCTCGGCCAGCGCCGCCGGGGCTGCAGGGGCGGCGGTGCCCACCGCGCCGTTGAACGACATCGCGCCCTGCTCGGCGGCGCGGCGCGCGACGTGGCGCGTCGAGGCCTCCTGCCAGCGCTTGATCGCGGCGGCGATCTCGGCGTCGTCGCGGTAGGGCTTGAGCGTGGCGGCACCGGCGGCGGCCGCGGCGGCGGCCAGCGCCACGGCGAGCAGCACGCGGGCAAGGCGGGTTCGGGGCATCGAGTTCTCCTTCGGGGGCTGGCGATGAGGCTTCTACGAACCAGCCGCGGAAACGGGGTGAAGAAGCCGGGCGCGTTGCGCTAGGCTTGCCTGTTCATCGACCAGCCACCCGAACGAAAGCCCGCTCCGTGCTCATCCGCCGCCACGTCCTGCTGCAAGCCTCGGCCCTCGCCGCCGGCCTCGTCCATGTCCCCGTCTTCGCGCAGTCGCGCGCGCCCGTCCGCCTCGTCGTGCCCTACCCGCCCGGCGGCCCGCTGGACATCGCCGCGCGGGCACTGGCGCAGGCGGTGAAGGACTCGCTGGGCACGGTGGTGGTCGACAACAAGCCCGGTGCCGGCGGTAACCTGGGCGCCGATGCGGTCGCCAAGTCCGCGCCCGACGGCCACACGCTGGTGATGGGCGCGGTGGCCACGCACGCGATCAATCCCTGGCTCTACGCCAGGCTGCCCTACGACCCGCAGCGCGACTTCACGCCCATCACGCTGGTGGCCCAGGTGCCCAACGTGCTGGTGATGAACGCCGAGCGCGCGGCGCAGCTGAACATCGCCTCGCTTGCCGACCTCGTGGCCTACGCGCGCCGAAACCCCGGCAAGCTGAACTACGGCAGCGGCGGCAACGGCAGCGCGGGCCACCTGGCCGGCGAGATGTTCAAGGCGCAGGCGGGCCTGTTCGTCGTGCACATCCCCTTCGCGGGCGCACCGCCGGCGCAGCTGGCGCTGCTGAGCGGGCAGGTGGACTACAACTTCGACAACCTCGCCGCCGCCTCGGCCAACATCCGCAGCGGCAAGCTCAAGGCGCTGGCGGTCACCACCGCGAAGCGAGCCAGCGCGATGCCCGAGGTGCCCACGGTGGCCGAGGCCGGCGCGGCGCTGGGCTTGAAGAGCTTCGACATCGGCACCTGGTTCGGCCTCTTCGGCCCGGCCGGCCTGCCGGCCGAGACCACGGCGACGCTCAACAAGGCCTTCGTCGATGCCCTCGGCACGGCCGAGGTGAAATCGCACCTGGCCACGCTGATGGCCGAGCCCTCGCCCACCACGCCGCCGCAGCTGGCCGCCTTCGTGAAGGCGGAACTCGCGAAGTACGAGAAGCTGGTGAAGGCCTCGGGGGCGAAGGCGGACTGAGCCCCGGCGGCCTGCGCCTACTCGCCCAGATACGCCGCGCGCACCTTCGGATCGGCCAGCAGCGCCTTGGCGTCGCCGCTCATCGTGATCTCGCCGGAGTCCATCACGTAGCCGCGGTCGGCCAGCGCCAGTGCGCGGCTGGCGTTCTGCTCGACCAGCAGGATGGTCGTGCCGCGGCCGTGGAAGTTGGCCACTTCCTCGAAGATCTTGTCGACCATGATCGGCGACAGGCCCATGCTGGGCTCGTCCAGCAGCAGCACCTTGGGGCGCGCCATCATCGCGCGGCCCATCGCCAGCATCTGCTGCTCGCCGCCGCTCATCGTGCCGGCGAGCTGGTTCCGCCGCTCCTTCAGGCGCGGGAAGATGCGGAAGACCTCCTCGATGTCGGCCGCCACCTGCGCCGCGTCGTCGCGCACGAAGGCGCCCATCTGCAGGTTCTCGGTGATCGTCATGCGCGTGAAGGTGCCGCGCCCCTCGGGCACCATCACCAGGCCCTGGCGCACCAGGTCCCAGGGGCCCTGGCCCTTGATGCTGCGGCCCATGAACTCGATGTCGCCCGCGGCCACCGCCTGGGTGCCGGTGACGGCCTTCAGCGTCGTCGTCTTGCCGGCGCCGTTGGCGCCGATCAGGCTCACCAGCTCGCCCTGCTGGACCTCGAAGCTCACGCCCTTGACGGCCTGGATGCCGCCGTAGGCGACCTTCAGGCCGCTGACCTTCAACATCGTCTTGCCACTCATCTGTTGCTCCAATGGCGCGATCCAGCCGACGCCACGGATCCGGCTCTGCCGGTCCGTCGGCATGCGGCCCCCTCGGGGGGGCGAAGCCCGCGGCTCCAAGTCCGCCTGCGCGGACTTGGACGGGCGAGCGAGCAACGCCTCTGGCGTTGCGTTGAGCGCAGCGAGGTTGGGGGCTCCATCAATGCGCTCCCGTGCCGAGGTAGGCCTCGATCACCTTCTCGTTCTTCTGCACCTCGGCCGGGTTGCCTTCGGCGATCTGCTTGCCGTAGTCGAGCACGGTGACGCGGTCGCACAGGCCCATCACCAACTTCACGTCGTGCTCGATCAGCAGGATCGTGCGGCCGTCCTTGCGGATGCGGTCGATCAGTTCGCGCAGCACGACCTTCTCGGTCGCGTTCATGCCGGCGGCGGGTTCGTCCAGCGCGATCAGCTTGGGGTCGGTGGCCAGCGCGCGCGCGATCTCCAGGCGGCGCTGGTCGCCGTAGGACAAGGTGCGGGCCTTGAACTCGGCGTACTTGCCGATGCCGACGTAGTCGAGCAGCTCCTGCGCGCGCTTCGTGATCTCGGCTTCCTCCTTCAGGAACGACGCGGTGCGGAACACCGCGCCCATCAGCCCGGAGCTCGTCCGCACGTGGCGGCCGACCATCACGTTCTCCAGCGCCGTCATCTCCGGGAACAGGCGGATGTTCTGGAAGGTGCGCGCGATGCCGGCCTTGGCCACCTCGTGCACGGCGCTGGGCTTGTAGGGCGCGCCGCCGAGCTCGAAGGTGCCGGAGTCCGGGATGTACAGGCCGGTGATGACGTTGAAGAAGGTCGTCTTGCCCGCGCCGTTGGGGCCGATCAACCCGTAGACCTGGCCCGACTGGATCGTGATGCCCACGTCCGACAGCGCCTGCAGGCCGCCGAAGCGCTTGCTGACGCCCTGGACCTTCAGCACGGTGTGTTGTTGGCTGCTGCTCATGCCGTGCCTCCCTTCAGCGCACCGGCACGGGCGCAGCCTTGCCGTGCTCGGGCGCCGGCCACAGGCCGCGCGGGCGGCTGAGCATGATGCCGATCATCGCCAGCGCGATGAGCAGCTGGCGCAGGATCGATGCGTCGATGCGCCCGCCGGTCATGTTCTGCACGTCGCCGGCCACGTAGCGCAGCACCTCGGGCATCGCGGCGAGCATCAGCGCGCCGAGGATCACGCCCGGCAGGTGCCCCATGCCGCCGAGCACCACCATCGCGACGATCGTGATGCTCTCCTGCAGGCTGAACGATTCCGGCGAGACGAAGCCCTGGAAGGCCGCGAACATCGCGCCGGAGACGCCGCCGAAGGTGGCGCCCATGCCGAAGGCCAGCAGCTTCATGTTGCGCGTGTTGATGCCCATCGCCTTGGCAGCGATCTCGTCCTCGCGGATCGCCATCCAGCCGCGGCCGATGCGGCTGTTCTCCAGCCGGTGGCAGATCACCACGCTGCCCACCACCAGCAGCAGGAACAGGTAGTAGTACAGCGTGACGCTGGCGATCGTGAAGTCGCCGATCGAGATCGACTTGCTGAAGCTGAAGCCCAGGATGTTCATGCCGTCGATGCGGTCCAGCCCGCGCGGGCCGTTGGTGATGTTCACCGGCTGCTCGAGGTTGTTCATGAACACGCGGATGATCTCGCCGAAGCCGAGCGTCACGATCGCGAGGTAGTCGCCGCGCAGCTTCAGCACCGGCGTGCCCAGCAGCACGCCCGCCAGGCCCGCGAGCGCGGCGCCCAGCGGCACCACGAGCAGGATCGATGTGTGGATGCCGCTCGGGAAGGCCTTGGCCACCCACTCGAAGTTCTCCATCAGGTGGGGGCTGGCCAGCAGCGCATACATGTAGGCGCCCACAGCGTAGAAGGCCACGTACCCCAGGTCCAGCAGGCCGGCGTAGCCCACCACGATGTTCAGGCCCAGCGCCAGCAGCACGTACAGCAGCGCCAGCGCCAGGATGCGCACCCAGCCCTGGCCGAAGCTCTGCGCCACCAGCGGCAGCGCCACCAGGGCCAGCGCGGCCAGCACGAACAGGACCAGCTTGTTCTTCATGTTCATCTCGTCGTCCCTCCGTGCTCAGGCGCGGTCGGCCACGCGCTCGCCCAGCAGGCCCGCGGGGCGCAGCGTGAGCACGAGGATCAGCGTGACGAAGGCGAAGATGTCGGCGTACTGGCTGCCCAGCACGCCGCCGGTGAGCGCACCCAGGTAGCCCGCGCCCATCGCCTCCACGAGGCCCAGCACGATGCCGCCCACCACCGCGCCGGCCAGGTTGCCGATGCCGCCCAGCACCGCGGCGGTGAAGGCCTTCAGGCCCGGCAGGAAGCCCATGCTGTGCTGCACGGTGCCGTAGTTGGCGGCCCACATCACGCCGGCCACCGCCGCGAGCGCGGCGCCGATGATGAAGGTGGCCGAGATCACCATGTCCGGCCGCACGCCCATCAGCGCGGCCACGCGCGGGTTCTCGGCCGTGGCGCGCATCGCGCGGCCGAGCTTGGTGCGGTTCACCAGGTACATCAGCCCGGCCAGCACCATCGCCGTGACCGCCAGGATGATGATCTGCGTGACGCTGATCACCGGCCCGCCGAGGTCGATCGGGTCCTGCGGCAGCAGCGGCGGATACGGCTTCGGGTTGGGCTTCCAGACGATCATCGCCAGCGTCTGCAGCAGCAGGCTCATGCCCATGGCGGTGATCAGCGGGGCCAGGCGCGGCGCGGTGCGCAGCGGGCGGTAGGCCAGCTTCTCGATCGTGAAGTTCAGCGCCGCGCACACGACGATGGCGCAGACCAGCGAGATCAGCATCAGCGCCCAGCCGGGCAGCCCACTGTCGGCCAGCGCGGTGACCACCGTCCAGCTGGTGAGCGCACCCACCATCAGCACCTCGCCGTGGGCGAAGTTGATGAGGTTGATGATGCCGTACACCATCGTGTAGCCCAGGGCGACGAGCGCGTACATCGCGCCCAGCACCAGGCCGTTGATGATCTGCTGCAGGAAGGTTTCCATGGATCAGGGGCTCCGTCTGCCGCACCTTTCGGCGCGGCCCGCCGCAGCGCATGCAAGAAACCGGCCTTGCCGCGCCACCAGCCCCTGGTGGGGGCTTCAGCGTGGGCCGCGATTCTAGGTGCGGCCGAAGGGCCTTCCGGCCGGGGTAACACCCCTTGGCAACACCTCCCGGCCGCCTCCCGCGGCCGGGCGAACGCCTCAGCGCTGGCGTTCCGAGGTCTCGTCCAGCGCCCGCAATTCCGCCAGGCGCTGCGCGATGCGCGCCTCCAGCCCCCGCTCCACCGGCGCGTAGAAGCGCTTGCCTTCCAGCCCCTCGGGCAGGTAGCTCTCGCCGGCCGCGTAGCCGCCCGCCTCGTCGTGCGCGTAGCGGTAGCCCTCGCCATGGCCCAGGCCCTTCATCAGCTTCGTGGGCGCGTTGCGCAGGTGCATCGGCACGGGCCGCGTGCCGTCGCTGCGCACCAGCTCGCGCACCGCGCCCCAGGCCTTGTAGACGGCGTTGGACTTGGGCGCCACCGCCAGGTAGACGACGGCCTCGGCCAGCGCCAGCTCGCCCTCGGGCGAGCCCAGCCGCTCGTAGACCTCGGCCGCGTCCAGCGCCAGGCGCAGCGCCCGCGGGTCGGCCAGGCCGATGTCTTCCGCGGCCATGCGCACGATGCGCCGCGCGGCATAGCGCGGGTCCATGCCGGCGTCGAGCAGCCGCGCGAGCCAGTACAGCGAGGCGTCCGGGTCGCTGCCGCGCACGGCCTTGTGCAGCGCGGAGATGGTGTCGTAGAAGACGTCGCCGCCCTTGTCGCCGCGCCGCAGCAGCTCGCCCAGCGTGCGCTCCAGCAGTGCCTCGTCGAGCTCGGCCGCGCCCGGGTTGCCTGCCACCAGGTTCTCGTAGGCATTGAGCAGCCGCCGCGCGTCGCCGTCGGCATGGGCCACCAGGCGCTTGCGCGCCGGCTCGGCGAGCGGCGGCGCGGCCAGCAGCGCCATCGCGCGGCGGATCAACTCCTCGAGGTCGGCCTCGTCCAGCGGCTTGAGCACGTGCACCGTGGCGCGCGACAGCAGTGCCGAGTTGACCTCGAAGGACGGGTTCTCGGTGGTCGCGCCGATGAAGCTGAAGAGGCCCGACTCGACGTGCGGCAGGAAGGCGTCCTGCTGCGCCTTGTTGAAACGGTGCACCTCGTCGACGAAGACGACGGTGTGCCGCTGCGCAGCAGCGCCGCGGCGCTGGGCCTGCGCCTGCTCGACCGCCTCGCGGATGTCCTTCACGCCCGCCAGCACCGCCGACAGCACGATGAAGTGCGCCCCGCTGGCACCGGCCATCAGCCGCGCCAGCGTCGTCTTGCCCACGCCCGGCGGGCCCCAGAGGATCATCGACGGCAGCCGCGCCTGCTCGTAGGCCACGCGCAGCGGACGCCCCGGCGCCAGCAGGTGGCGCTGGCCGACGACCTCGTCCAGCGTGCGCGGGCGCAGGCGCTCGGCCAGCGGCGCGTCGTCGGCCACCGCGGCGGCGGCAGGCCCGGCGTCGTCGGCGAACAGGCTGTCCTGGGCAGGCATCGCGGCATTGTCGCAGCGGCCGATCTGGCAGCCCGGCGCGGCGCTTATCGGCCCATTGGCTCCGCGGCCCGCGCCCCACACTCGGTGTTCTCGCCCGAGGAGAGGTTTCATCATGAGCATTCCCCAGACCGTCACCAGCGCCGTCGCCGGCGCCGCCGCGATGCTGCACGCCGCCCCGCGCGAGGTGCTGTCGTTCAGGCTCGGTGCCGAGGAGTACGGCATCGACATCCTGCGCGTGCAGGAAATCCGCGGCTATGAGCCGCCCACCCGCGTGGCCGGCGCGCCGGAGTTCATCAAGGGCGTGGTCAACCTGCGCGGCGTGATCGTGCCGGTGGTCGACATGCGCATCCGCTTCGGCCTGGCCGAGGTGCAGTACAACACGTTCACCGTGGTCATCGTCCTGAACGTCGCCGGCCGCACCGTGGGCATGGTGGTCGACTCCGTCAGCGACGTGCTGGAACTCGGGGCCGGGCAGATCAAGCCGGCGCCGGATTTCAGCGCCGCGATCGACGCCGCCTTCATCACCGGCCTGGGCACCGTGCGCCACGGCGACGAGGAACGCATGCTGATCCTGATGGACATCGAGCAACTGATGCGCAGCCCGGAGATGGGGCTGACCGACCCGACCTCGCACTGATGCGCGCGCGTCTCGCCTCCACCCTGCTCCTGGCCGCGCTCGGCGCCTGCCCGGTGCCGGCGCACGCCGATGCGCCGCTGGTCAGCGAGACCGCCGACGTCATCGACACCGGCAAGTGCCAGCTCGAGCTGGCCGCAGCCCACGCGCGCACGCCGGGCCTGCCCTCGGCCCATGGCGCCGACGTGCTGGGCTCCTGCGGCGTGCTGGGCAACAGCCAGGCCGCGCTGGGCTACACGCACACGCGGGAAGACGGTGCGTCGGCCCGCGAGATGCGCGCCTTCGTCAAGACCACGCTGGTCGCGCCGCAGACGGGCCACACCGGCTACGGCCTGCGCTACGGCGTGCGCGCGCAGCGGCAGCCGGATGGCGGCTGGCGCACCGGCGGCTTCGAGCTGCTGGGCATGGCGACGCGCGAGATCGCGCCCGGGCTGCTGCTGCACCTGAACCTGGGCCACGTGCACGACCAGCCCACCCGGCTGCGCACCACGACCTGGTCGCTGGGCATCGAGACCGCCGCCGACACGACGGTGGCCGCCGATCTCTTCGGCGACGACCGCGGCCGGCCCGCGGTATCGGCCGGCATCGGCACCCACCTGGGCAAGGCCTTCAGCGTCAACACCAGCGTCGCTGTGCGGCTGGAGAACCCGCGCGTGCGGATCTGGACGCTCGGGGCGAAGATCGAGTTCTAGCGCGCGGGCGAGCTACTGCTCGATCACGTCGGCACCCGCCGGCGGCGTGAAGCGGAAGCGCTCGGCCTCCACCGGCGTGTTGGCCTGGAAACCGGCGAACTGCAGCAGCGACTTCTGGCCGAAGCTGTCGGTGATCTCCACCGCGGCCAGCTCCTTGCCCTTGAAGCCCACGCGCATCGACTGGATCGAACCGTCCTTGGCCTTGGGCGTGGCCAGCGCCCAGTCCAGGCCATCCTTCGCGGGCTGCGCGGCGAGCGTGAAGTCGCCGTCGAGCGAGCCGCCGGCCAGCAGCGCCGCCGGCGTGGCGCCCAGCGCCTGCGCGATGCGGCGCGAGCTGACCTGGTTGAGATCGGGATCGTGGATCCAGACCTTGTTGCCGTCGGCGACGATGGTCTGCTCGAACGGCTTCGTGTAGGCGAAGCGGAAGCGGTTGGGCCGCGCGAACTCGAACTGCCCGCTGGAGACCTTCTTCTTCGCGCCGTCGTTGGAGGTGACAGTCTGCGTGAAAGCCGCGCGGCCGCTCTTCACGTCGCGCACGAACTCGCGCAGCGTGTCGACGCTGTCGGCCCATGCCGACGAAGCGGCGAGCAGCGCGACCAAGCAGACGCCGCGGAGCCGGCTTCGCCGGTCCGCCAGCGTCGCCCCCCCGGGGGGGAGCGGCGAAGCCGCCTCGGGGGGGATCATTCTTCGCGGCGCGGGACGATGATTTCCCGGTTCCCGTTGTGACCCATGGCGCTTACGAGTCCGGACTGCTCCATTTGTTCCAGCAGCCGCGCGGCGCGGTTGTAGCCGATGCGCAGGTGGCGCTGCACGAGCGAGATCGACGCGCGCTTGTGCTGCAGCACCACGGCCACGGCCTGGTCGTACATCGTGTCGCCCTCGCCGCCGCCGGTGGGGCCGCTGCCCGAGGCGGCATCGCCGCCGCCCTCGCCGTCGAGCACGCCGCCTTCGAGGATGCCCTCGACGTAGTTCGCCTCGCCCTGCGAGCGCAGGTACTCGACGACGCGGTGCACCTCGTCGTCGCCGACGAAGGCGCCGTGCACACGCACCGGCAGCCCGGTGCCGGGCGCGAGGTACAGCATGTCGCCCTGGCCGAGCAGCGCCTCGGCACCCATCTGGTCGAGGATGGTGCGGCTGTCGATCTTGCTGCTCACCTGGAACGACAGGCGCGTCGGGATGTTGGCCTTGATCAGGCCGGTGATCACGTCCACGCTCGGCCGCTGCGTCGCCAGGATCAGGTGGATGCCCGAGGCCCGCGCCTTCTGCGCCAGCCGCGCGATCAGCTCCTCGATCTTCTTGCCCACCACCATCATCAGGTCGGCGAGTTCGTCGATCACCACCACCACGTGCGGCAGCCGCTCCAGCGGCTCGGGCTCCTCCGGCGTCAGGCTGAAAGGGTTGGGCAGCTTCTCGCCGCGCTCGGCCGCGTCGTGGATCTTCTTGTTGTAGCCCGAGAGGTTGCGCACCCCGAGCTTGCTCATCAGCTTGTAGCGCCGCTCCATCTCGCCGACACACCAGTTCAGCGCGTTGGCCGCCTGCTTCATGTCGGTGACCACCGGCGCCAGCAGGTGCGGGATGCCCTCGTAGACGCTCATCTCCAGCATCTTCGGGTCGATGAGGATGAGCCGCACGTCGCGCGCCTCGGCCTTGTAGAGCAGGCTGAGGATCATCGCGTTGATGCCCACGCTCTTGCCCGAGCCGGTGGTGCCGGCCACCAGGCAGTGCGGCATCTTCGCCAGGTCAGCGACCACCGGGTTGCCGACGATGTCCTTGCCCAGGCCCATGGTCAGCAGCGAGGCCGACGCGTTGTAGACCTCGCTGCCGAGGATCTCCGACAGGCGGATGGTCTGCCGCCGCGCGTTCGGCAGCTCCAGCGCCATGTAGTTCTTGCCCGGGATCACCTCGACGACGCGGATGCTGACGAGCGAGAGCGAACGCGCCAGGTCCTTCGCCAGGTTCACCACCTGCGAGCCCTTCACGCCGGTGGCCGGCTCGATCTCGTAGCGCGTGATCACCGGCCCCGGCGAGGCCGCGACCACGCGCACCTCGACGCCGAAGTCCTTCAGCTTCTTCTCGATCAGCCGCGAGGTCATCTCGATCGACTCGGGCGTCACCGTCTCCTGGCGCTGCTGCGGGCTCACGGCGTCGAGCAGGTCGACCTGCGGCAGCTTGGTGTCCACCAGTTCGGCGAACAGCGGCTGCTGGCGCTCCTTGGCCACGCGCTGCGACTTGGGCACCTCCACCACCGGCGGCTCGATCACCACCGGCAGGTGCTCCTCCACCTCGTGCCGCTGCACCTCGACCACGGCCTCGCGCTCGCGCATCGCGATCTCGCCGATGCGGCGGTCTTCCTCGGCCTCGCGCTTGTCGTGCCGGCTCTCGCGCAGGCGGTCCAGGCGCTCGCCGATCGCATCGGCCAGGTGCAGCCACGAGAAGCGCAGCGCCAGCGCCGAGCCGACGACCAGCAATGCGATCCACAACACGCCCGAGCCGGCGAAGCCGAGCCAGCGCATCGACAGCGGCCCCAGCGTGTAGCCGAGCACGCCGCCGGAGTGGCCGGTCAACAGCGGCTCGAAGCGGTACAGCCGCGTCCATTCGAGCGAGCTGCTGGCCACCAGCAGCAGCGCCAGGCCGACCCAGAACAGCCAGCGCGGCGGATGTTCGCGCGACGACGGGCCGCGCAACAGCACGGCCAGCGCCGAAAGCCAGGTGCGCAGGCCGACCGGCACGATCCACCAGGCCGAGTAGCCGAAGAGGAAGAGCGCGAGATCGGAGATGCGGGCGCCGAGAATGCCGGCCTTGTTGCGCATCGGCTCGCCCGAGCCCGAGGTGGTGAAGGCGGCGTCCGACGCGCTGTGCGTCGCCATCGCCAGCAGGAACAGCAGCCAGGCGATCGCGCCGAGGATCAGCAGCGCCTGCTGGCGCCAGCGCGGCGGCGCATCGGCCTTGGCGGCCGTCCGCGAGGGCAGCGCTGCGGTGCCGTCGGCACCGAGCGAACCGAGAGGAAAACTCATGGGCGCGATTGTGGCCGAAGGGGCTCGGCCCTCGCGCAGCCTTGCGACCGGTAACTCAGTCGTTCGACAGGCGTTCCTTGATGATCACCGAGCCGTTTTCCTGGGTCTCGATGACGCCGCGCTCCTCCAGGTCCTTCATCACGCGGCTGACCATCTCGCGCGACGCGCCGACGACCTTGGCCATGTCCTGGCGGCTGACCTTGTGGCGGATGATCTTCACGCCGTCCGGGTCTTCCTCGGCCATGTCCAGCAGCGTGCGGGCGACGCGGCCGTACACGTCGAGCAGTGCGAGCGACTCGATCTGCCGGTCGGCATTGCGCAGCCGCTTGACCAAGCCGCGCAGGATGCCGTAGCTGAGCGTGCTGCTCTCCGGCAGGCAACGCGCGAAGTCCTGGCGCGCGAGCACGAGCATGTCGGTCTGGATCTCGGCGCGCACCGTGGCGCTGTGCGGCTCGTTGTCGATGAGGCTCATCTCGCCGACGTAGTCGCCGCTTTCCAGTACCGCGAGGATGACCTCGCGTCCGCGCGTGTCGCTCGTCAGCACGCGCGCGCGGCCGTTGAGCAGGATGAACAGCGCGTTGCTCTTGCGGCCCTGCTCGACGACGAGTTCGCCGCGGCGGAAGCGGCGTTTGACGACGCTGTCGGCGATCGCCTGCGCCTGTTCGGCGGTGAGCATCGAGAACAGGGGTACGCGGCGGATCAGGTCCAGGTTGGACAGCATCGACATCGGTTCGGCTCCTCTTGTTGTGTTCTCTTCCCTTGTCCCGAACGGGCGGCGCCCGGTCTGCAAGAATCCGCGTATTGTGCCGACGGTTGGGCTTGCGCAGGTTCAGCCGCATCCCCAACTGCCAGGCCCGCGTCGGATCGACGCGACGCCCGCCCCCTCAGCCTCACCGCGAACATGAGCACCCAAACCTCGCACGCCCGCGTCCTCGTCCTCGGCTCCGGCCCCGCCGGCTACACCGCCGCCATCTACGCCGCGCGCGCCAACCTGCAGCCGATGCTGATCACCGGCATCGCCCAGGGCGGCCAGCTGATGACGACCACCGAGGTCGACAACTGGCCCGCCGACGTGAACGGCGTACAGGGCCCGGAACTGATGCAGCGCTTCCAGCAGCACGCCGAGCGCTTCAACGCCAAGCTGGTGTTCGACCACATCAACCGCGTCGACTTCTCGCGCCGGCCGTTCACGCTCGTCGGCGATTCGGGCACCTACACCTGCGACGCGCTCGTCATCGCCACCGGCGCCAGCGCCAAGTACCTGGGCCTGCCCAGCGAGCAGGCGTTCATGGGCAAGGGCGTCAGCGGCTGCGCCACCTGCGACGGGTTCTTCTACCGCGGCGACGAGGTCGCGGTGGTCGGCGGCGGCAACACGGCGGTCGAGGAGGCGCTGTACCTGTCGAACATCGCCAGCACCGTGCACCTCGTGCACCGGCGCGACAAGTTCCGCGCCGAGGCCATCATGGTCGACAAGGTGATGGCCAAGGTCGCGGCGGGCAAGATCAGGCTGCACCTGTGGCAGACGCTGGACGAGGTGCTGGGTGATGCCAGCGGCGTGACCGGCGTGCGGCTGCGCAACGCGAACGACGCATCCACGACGGAAGTCCAGGTCAAGGGCTGCTTCATCGCCATCGGCCACCAGCCCAACACCGACATTTTCAAGGGCCAGCTCGAGATGAAGGATGGATACATCCTGACACGAAGCGGCCAGGACGGCTTCGCGACGATGACCAGCGTGCCGGGGGTCTTCGCCTCGGGCGACGTGCAGGACCATGTCTACCGGCAGGCCATCACGAGTGCCGGCACCGGCTGCATGGCGGCGCTGGACGCGCAGCGCTTCCTGGAGCAGCAGGAGGCCTGAAATTCAGGCTACAATCGCGGGCTTTGCTGAGCGTGGCGTCCGCACAGGGTTCCTGACCCGGACCGCAGGCACGTCGAGCGGCAGCGTCATCAACCGTCTCTGGAGAGCGTCATGGCACGCGTCTGTCAAGTCACCGGCAAGCGCCCGATGGTGGGCCACAACGTTTCGCACGCGAACAACAAGACCAAGCGGCGTTTCCTGCCCAACCTGCAATACCGCCGCTTCTGGCTGGAGACCGAGAACCGCTGGGTGCGCCTGCGCGTGAGCAACGCCGCGCTGCGCCTCATCGACAAGGTGGGCATCGAGCAGGTCGTCGCCGACCTGCGCGCCCGTGGCGAAATCTGACCCGCACTAGGAGCACAGCATGGCCAGCAAAGGCGGACGCGAAAAGATCAAGCTGGAGTCCACGGCGGGCACCGGCCACTTCTACACCACGAGCAAGAACAAGAAGACGACGCCCGAGAAGCTCGAATTCCTGAAGTTCGACCCGAAGGCGCGCAAGCACGTGATCTACAAGGAAGTGAAGCTGAAGTAATCAGCCTCGCCGACCCAAAGAAAAACCCGCCATTGGCGGGTTTTCTTTTGCCTGCGCCGCGGGCGGCCGCGAGGGCCGCCCGGCAGCGGAGATCAGCGAACCACGCCGATGTTGGTCTGCTTGCCGCCTTCGTAAGAGTGCAGCGTCAGCGCGCCGTTCTTGATGTCGCCCTTCTCGTCGAAGGAGATCATGCCCGTCACGCCCTTGTAGCCGCTCGTCTTGGCCAGCACCGGCAGGTACTTCGCGGGCTCGGCCGAGTTGGCCTTGACCATCGCGGCGACCATCACGTTGACGGCGTCGTAGACGTAGGGCGCGTAGATCTGGACGTCGGCGTTGAACTTGGCCTTGAACTTGGCCTTGAACTCGTCCATCGTCTTCACGGCGGCGGTGTCCTTGCCGTCGATGCCGCCGGCTTCGGCGCAGACGACCTGGTTGTCGCCCATCGAACCCGCGGCCAGCTTGGGCAGTTCGCCCGAGCAGATGCCGTCGCCGCCCATCATCTTGGCGTCGATGCCCAGCTGCTTCATCTGGCGCAGCATCGGGCCGGCCACCGCGTCCATGCCGCCGAAGAAGACGATGTCCGGCTTCTTGGCCTTCAGGCTGGTCAGGATGGCGGTGAAATCCGTCGCCTTGTCGTTCGTGAACTCGCGGCCGACGATCTTGCCGCCCTTGCCCTTGACGCCCTTCTCGAACTCGTCGGCGACGCCCTGGCCGTAGGCGGTGCGGTCGTCGATGACGGCGATGCTCTTGCCCTTGAGCGTGTCGACCGCGTAGCGGCCCAGCGTGCCGCCCAGGTGCACGTCATCGGCGACGACGCGGAAGGTGGTCTTGTAGCCCTGGCGCGTGTACTTCGGGTTGGTGGCCGACGGGCTGATCTGCGGGACGCCGGCGTCGCTGTAGATCTTCGACGCGGGAATCGAGGTGCCGCTGTTGAGGTGGCCCACGACGCCGTTGACCTTGCTGTCCACCAGCTTCTGCGCGGCGGCGGTGCCCTGCTTCGGGTCGGCGCCGTCGTCTTCGGCCAGCAGCTCGAACTTGACCTTCTTGCCGCCGATCGTCACGCCCTTGGCGTTGAGTTCCTCGATCGCCAGGCGGGCGCCGTTCTCGTTGTCCTTGCCCAGGTGCGCGATGGCGCCGCTGGTCGGGCCGACGTGGCCGATCTTGACGACCATGTCCTGAGCGAACACCGAGCTGCCCAGCATGAGGGCGGCGGCGCCGATGATCACGTTCAGCTTGACTTGCATGCAGATACCTCCGGGATGGAATGTTGTCGCGACAGCGAACAAAAAATAGCCCAAGCAGGGGACGATAACCGAAAAGTGACAGGCCACCTACCGGGGGTTTCAGCCGAACCGGCGGGTGCGCCGGGCGCGCTCAGCCGCCGCCCTGGCGCTGTAACGCGCGAGTGACCGCTTCGTGCACAAGCTGCCGCAGAGTCTCGTCCAGCGGCCCGCGTGTCTCGCGGATGAGCAGGTCGGCCGCGCGCGCGAGCGCCGGTGCCAGCGCCTCGCGCAGCCTCGCCTCGAGCATCAGGTCGATGCGGGGGGAGAGTTCGACCAACACGCGCGCGACGAGCGCATCGGCGTCCATCGGCGCGGCCGGGGCCTGCACCGGCGCAGGCTCGGATGCCACCGGTTCGGGCAGCGGATCGGCCGCGGCCGGCGCGTCGAGCGGCAACTCGGCGGCCACGGCAACCTCCGCCGGCGCCGGTTCATGCGCCTCGGCGCCAGGCTCGGCTTCGCGCGAGGCCGGCGCCGCGTCGCCCGGGTCGAGCCCGAGCAGTTCGACCACTTCGGTCAGCGTGGGCACGCGGTCGGCGGCAACGGGGCGATCGTCGGTCACGGCGGGGTGCCGCGAGCGGCTGCGTTGTGGTGCCTGATCGCCAGGCCCGCGGCCTTGTAGGCGCGCCAGCGGCTTCGGCCGCGCTCGGCGTCATCGGGATCGTCGGAGACGACCTCGATCAGGCGGTCGGCGTCGGCCGGATCGGGCGCTTCGGCGCCCAGGTTCAGCAGCACGCGCGGCGCCCCTGCCAGACCCGGAAGGCCGGCCGAGGCCGCCAGCCACACCGGCGTGCGTGCCGCGACGTTGGGTTTCGCGCCCGGCATGCGCACATGCGGCAGGAAGCCGCGCTCCTCGAAGGTCCACAGCGCGCGGTCGAGTTCGGCCAGCGTCTCCGCTTCGGCGGTGACGAGCACGCGCACGCCCTGCCCCGCCGCCTTGCGCAGCAGCCGGCAGGCGAAGCCGACGCGGTCGGGCACGCCGGTGTGGAACTCGACCTCGGTCAAGCGCCGGCCCTGCCCCGCCGCCTCAGGCGCCGGCGCGCGCCAGCACGAAGCTGGCCAGCAGCGGCACCGGCCGGCCGGTGGCGCCCTTGGCGGCGCCGGACTTCCAGGCCGTGCCGGCCACGTCCAGGTGCGCCCAGCGCAGCTTGGCGGTGAAACGCTTGAGGAACATCGCCGCGGTGATGGCGCCGCCCGGGCGCGAGCCCACGTTGGCCATGTCGGCGAAGTTGCTCTTGAGGTTCTCGTCGTACTCGTCGTCCAGCGGCATGCGCCAGGCCGGATCGAGCGCCTGCTCGCCCGCCGTCAGCAGTTCGCCGGCCAGTTCGTCGTCGAGGCTGAACAGGCCCGAGCGGATGTGGCCGAGCGCGATCACGCAGGCGCCGGTGAGCGTGGCGATGTCGACCACCGCCGCCGGCTTGAAGCGCTCGGCGTAGGTCAGCGCATCGCACAGGATCAGCCGGCCCTCGGCGTCGGTGTTGAGGATCTCGATCGTCTGGCCGGACATGCTGGTGACCACGTCGCCCGGCTTCACCGCGCGGCCGCTGGGCATGTTCTCGCAGGCCGGGATGATGCCGATCAGGTTCACCTTGGCCTTCAGCCCGGCCACGGCGCGCAGCGTGCCCAGCACGCTGGCCGCGCCGCCCATGTCGAACTTCATCTCGTCCATCTCGGCCGCAGGCTTGATGCTGATGCCGCCGGTGTCGAAGGTGATGCCCTTGCCGACCAGCACGACCGGTGCGTCGTTCTTGCCCGCGCCCATCCAGCGCGCGACGATGAACTTCGGCGGCTCGTCCGAACCCTGGGCCACGGCGAGGAAGGAGCCCATGCCGAGCTTCTCGCAGTCCTTGCGCTCGAGGATCTCGACCTTCAGGCCATGGTCCTTGCCGAGCTGGCGCGCGACGTTGGCCAGGTACGAAGGCGTGCAATGGTTGGCCGGGCGGTTGGCGCATTCGCGCGCCAGCGTCACGCCGGCAGCGATGGACTCGCCGCGCTTGAGCGCGGCCGCGAGCGCGGCCGCCTCGGCCTTGGCGCACAGCAGCGCCACCGACGCCAGCTTGGCCGGCTGCGGCGCGCTCGGCTTGGTCTCGCGGTACAGGTACGTCCCGTCGATGACCGCGCTCACCAGCGCCTCGGCCTGCGCCGGCGTCCACGCGGCACCGGCCATGGCCACGGCCAGGCTCTTCGTGCCGCCGCTCTTCACGTAGCCGAGCGCCAGGCCCAGCGCCTTCTTCAGCGCCTTGGCCGACGCATCGGCCACATGCGCGAAGATCACGCGGGACGCCTTCACGCCGGCGACGCGGTGCGCGTACAGCGTCTGCCCGTTCTTGAAGGCGAAGTCGCCATCCTTGACGGCCGCGCCGAGCACCTCGGCCAGCGGGGCGTCGAGCCCCTCGGGCATCGCGCCCGATGCCACCAGCACCAGCAGGGCATCGGCGCCCGTGGCGGCAAGCCCGGCCGCGGGGGCCGCTTGCGTCTTGAAGTCCATAATTCCGCCCAAGGCCAAAAGCGCAAGATGTTATTCGATTCAACCGTGCGTCGTGAGCTGGCGCGGAGCTTCGGCGCCACCCTGGTGGTCATCCTGACCATCGTGCTGACGAGCTTCCTGATCCGCACCGTCGGCCAGGCGGCCAGCGGCGCCGTCGCGCCGCAGGACGTGGTGCTGCTGCTGGGCTACGTGACGCTCGGGCACCTGCCCAACCTGATGGCGCTGTCGCTGTTCATCGGCATCGTCGTGACGCTGGGCCGCATGTACCGCGACAGCGAGATGGCGATCTGGTTCGCCAGCGGCGTGGGCCTGGCGCGCTTCGTGCGGCCGGTGCTGCGCACGGGATGGCCGGCGCTGCTGGTGATCGCGCTCTTGCTGCTGGTGGTCTGGCCCTGGGGCAACAAGAACAGCCTGGAGCTGCGCGACCGCTACCAGCAGCGCTCCGACCTTTCGCGCGTGACGCCCGGCGTGTTCCAGGCCAGCAGCGACGGCCAGCGCGTGTTCTTCGTCGAACGCGAGAGCGCCGACGGCATCAACGCGCGCAACGTCTTCATCCTGCAGCAGCACGAGCATGGCGAGTCGGTCACCTCGGCGCGCAGCGGCCGGCTCGAGAGCCTGGCCGACGACCGATTCCTCGTGCTCGAACGCGGCCAGCGCAACGAGGTGAATGCGGCCAGCGGCGAACGCACGCTGTCCAGCTTCGAGAGCTACCGCGTGCTGGCCAGCGAGAAGGCGGTGCGTTCGGCCGAATCGCGCCCGCCGAAGGCGGTGCGCACGATCGAGCTGGCGCGCAACCCCACGCCCGCCAACCAGGGCGAGCTGACCTGGCGCCTGGGCATGCTGCTGGCCGCGGCCAACCTGCTGCTGCTGGGCATCGGCCTGTCGGCCACCAACACGCGGCGCGCGAGCAACTGGAACCTGCTGTTCGCGCTGCTGACTTTCCTCGTCTACTTCAACATGGTCAACCTCACGCAGGGCTGGGTGACGGGCGGGCGCATGTCGATGGCCGGCGCGCTCGTGGGCCTGCACGGCACGGCCTTCGTGCTGGCGCTGGCGCTGCTGTGGTGGCGCGACCATGCGAACGTCACGCGACTGGGGCTGCGCCGTGCGCGGCCGGCCGCGGCATGAAGACCGTCCGCCGGCTGCTGTACCGCGACATCGGCGCCTCGGTGGCCTTCGTCGCGCTTGCGTTCCTGTCGCTGTTCTTCTTCTTCGACTTCGTCGACGAGCTCGACGGCGTGGGCCGCGGCACGCGCACCGTCTGGCACGCGGTGGCGGCGGCGGGGCTCGAGATCCCGGCGCACCTGTACGACCTGCTGCCCATCGCGGTGCTGATCGGCACCATCTACTCGCTCGCGCGCATGGCGCAGTCCTCGGAGTTCACCATCCTGCGCACCGGCGGCCTGGGGCCCGGGCGCGCGCTGGCGCTGCTGGCGGTGCTGGGCGTGGTCTTCGGCGCCGTCACCTTCGTCACCGGCGACTACATCGCACCGGCCAGCGAGCGCGAAGCCGTGCTGCTGAAGGCCAGCCTGCGCGGCGGCCTGCGCGTGGGTGGTGCCGGCGCGTGGCTGAAGGACAAGCGCATGACGCCGGAAGGTGAACGCAGCTGGTCCGTCAACGTGGCCGGCGCGAGCGGGCGCGGCACGATGGTGGGCATCCGCATCTTCGAGTTCGACGGCAACGGCGCGCTCGTCTCGCGCACCGAGGCCAAGGAAGGCAGCGTGGGCGACGACGGCACCTGGACGCTGAAGGACGTGCAGCAGGCGCGCTGGCCCGTGGCGCGCAGCGATGCCGCCAGCGTGGCGCTCGAACACCACGACACGCTGAAGTGGCCCACCACGCTGAGCGCCGGCGTCGTGGCCGCCGCGCTGCTGCCGGTGGAGACGATGACCACCGCCGAGCTGTGGCGCTACAGCGCGCACCTGAGCGACCAGGAACAGGCCTCGCAGCAGCACCAGATCCGCTTCTGGCGCAAGGCGCTGTACCCGCTGGCCTGCCTCGTGATGATGGCGCTGGCGCTGCCCTTCGCCTACTTGCACGCACGCGCCGGCAGCGTGAGCCTGAAGGTCTTCGGCGGCATCATGCTGGGCATCAGCTTCGTGCTGCTGAACAACCTGTCGGGCCACATCGGCATGCTGCGCGGCTGGACGCCGTGGATCGCCGCGGCCACGCCCAGCGGCATCTACCTGCTGCTGTCGATGGTGGCCTTCACCTGGCTCGTCCGTTATCGGTGATGCAGCAGGGCCTGATCCTCTTCGCCCATGGTGCGCGAGACCCGCGCTGGGCGGCACCCTTCGAGGCCGTCGCCGCGCGAGTCCGCGCGGCCCGGCCCGGCGTGCCGGTACGCCTGGCTTTCCTCGAGTTCATGGCGCCTACGCTGCCCGAGGCCGGCGCCGAGCTTGCCGCCACCGGCTGCTCGCGCGTGGAGGTGCTGCCGATGTTCCTGGGCACCGGCGGCCATGTGCGGCGCGACCTGCCGCTGATGCTCGACACGCTGAGCGCCGCCCACCCGCAAACCGCCTTCGTGCTGCACGGCGCGGTGGGCGAGGCCGAGCCCGTCACACGAGCAATGGCCGAACTCGCCGCCTCGCTGCTGGACCCCGCCGCATGAACCTGCATCAGTTCCGTTTCGTGCAGGAGGCGGTGCGCCGCGACCTGAACCTCACCGAGACCGCCAAGGCGCTGTTCACCTCGCAGCCCGGCATCAGCAAGGCCATCCTCGAGCTGGAGGAAGAGCTGGGCGTGGACATCTTCGCGCGCCACGGCAAGCGCCTGAAGCGCGTCACCGAGCCGGGGCAGCTGGTGCTGAAGTCGGTGGAGATCATCCTGCGCGAGGTGGCCAACCTGAAGCGCATCGGCGAGGAGTTCAGCAAGCAGGACGCCGGCACGCTGTCGATCGCGACCACGCACACGCAGGCGCGCTACTTCCTGCCCGAGCCCGTGGCGGCGCTGCGCAAGCGGCACCCGAAGGTGCAGGTGGTGCTGCACCAGGGCATGCCGCAGCAGGTGGCGCGCATGCTGCTGGACGACGTGGCCGAGATCGGCCTGGCCACCGAGGCGCTGGCCGAGCACGCCGAGCTGATCACCCTGCCCTGCTACGAGTGGCAGCACGTGATGGTGGTGCCGGCCGAGCATGCGCTGGCCGCGGTCGAGCGGCCGACGCTGGAACAGCTGGCCGCGCATCCGCTGGTGCTGTACCAGTCCACGGTGACCGGCCGCACGCGCATCGACCAGGCCTTCGAGCGCGCCCGGCTGCAGCCGCTGGTGGCGCTGGAGGCGATCGACTCCGACGTCATCAAGACCTACGTGCGCGGCGGCCTGGGCGTGGGCATCGTCACCGAACTGGCGATGCGCGGCGAGCCGCCCGAGGCCGGCCTGGTCTCGAAGCCGCTGGGCCACCTCTTCGGCAGCAACGTCACGCGCGTGGCCTTCAAGCGTGGCGCCTACCTGCGGCAGTTCGTGCTGAACTTCGCCGAGATGCTGTCGCCCCGCCTCACGCCCACGCTGCTGGCGCGCGCGATGAGCGGCGCCGACGGCGCCGACTACGAACTCTGAGCTTCCCACTGCATGCCATGAGCGCCAACCCGACGCCCGTCTTCGAAAGCCGCCTGCCCCGCGTGGGCACCACGATCTTCACCGTCATGTCGGCGCTGGCGCAGGAGCGCGGCGCGGTCAACCTCGGCCAGGGCTTCCCCGACTTCGACTGCGACCCGGCGCTGCTGCAGCACGTGGGCGACGCGATGCGGGAAGGCTTCAATCAGTACCCGCCGATGACCGGCGTGCCGCAGCTGCGCCGGGCCGTGGCCGACAAGATCGCCACGCTCTACGGCCGCGCCTACGACGCCGACCGCGAGATCACCATCACCGCCGGCGCGACGCAGGCCATCCTTACCGCCGTGCTGTGCTGCGTGCACCCGGGCGACGAGGTGATCGTGCTGGAGCCCTGCTACGACAGCTACGCGCCCAACGTGGAGCTGGCCGGCGGCAAGGTGGTCCGCGTGCCGCTGGTGCCGGGCAGCTTCCGGCCGGACTTCGACCGCATCGCCGCGGCCCTGTCGCCGCGCACGCGGCTGGTGATGGTCAACAGCCCGCACAACCCGAGCGCCACCGTGTGGACGCGCGCCGAGATGGAGCGCCTGGCCGAGCTGCTGGCGCCGACGAACGCGCTGCTGCTGTCCGACGAGGTCTACGAGCACATGGTCTACGACGGCGTGGCGCACGTCAGCGCCAGCAGCGTGCCGGGCCTGGCCGAGCGCGCCTTCGTGATCTCCAGCTTCGGCAAGACCTACCACGTGACGGGCTGGAAGGTGGGCACGGTGGCCGCGCCCGCGGCGCTGACGGCCGAGTTCCGCAAGGTGCACCAGTTCAACGTCTTCACCGTCAACACGCCGATGCAGCACGCGCTGGCGCGCTACATGGCCGACCCCGCGCCCTACCTCGAGCTGCCGGCCTTCTACCAGCGCAAGCGCGACCTCTTCCTCGAAGGCCTGAAGGCCACGCGGCTGAAGCCGCTGCACACACAGGGCAGCTACTTCCAGCTCGTCGACTACTCGGCTGTCAGCAGCCTGTCGGAAGCCGAGTTCTGCCAGTGGCTGACGCGCGAAGTGGGCGTGGCGGCGATCCCGCTGTCAGCGTTCTATGACGGCGGATTCGAGCAGGGCCTGGCACGGCTGTGCTTCGCGAAGAAGGACGAGACGCTGCAGGCGGCGCTGCAGCGACTGAAGGCCCTCTGAGGGCTCGCCAGGGCCTCAGCGCCGGCGCGGTGGAGCTTCAGCGCCGGCGCGGTGGAGCTTCAGCGCCGGCGCGGCGCGGGCTCGTCCAGCGGCTCGAGCGTGTCGAAGATGCTGGCCGGCTGGTCGTGGCCCGAGGAGAGGTCGAGGTCCACCGGGACCGTGGCGCGATCCTCGGCCGGCGCGGGCCGCGGAATCTGCTGCGTACGCTCGGGGCCGGGCACCGGCAGCGGGGCGGAGGTCGTGACACGCTCAGCGTCGCCCAGCGGCAGCAGCAAGTCCACCGTACCGGTGCCGGCGGCCTCGCGGTCCAGCAGGTCGCGCGCCATCGAGTACAGCAGCAGCAGCTCGCGGTAGGCCGGCAGCTCGAACAGGTCGCCGCGCGACTTGCGGAACAGCAGCGCCTCGAGCTCGGCCATCGCGTCCAGCGGGCGCGGCCACACGCTCTGCAGGCGCGGAACCACGCCGGGGTAGTCTTCCAGCGTGCGGCCGGTGTGCAGGTCGGCCAGCCACTCCGGCGCCAGCGCGTTGAAACGCTGGTTGAAGCGCGTGCGCGTGCGCTCGTACTCGGCGCGGTCGCCGCGGCGGCCGAAGATCTCCAGCAGCTTCAGGTAGGGCAGCGGGCTGCAGCCGCCGGTGGCTCGCACATGCTCGACCAGCAGGTCCACCGCGGCCTCGTCCTGGCCGAGCACGACGAAGAAGTCGGCCTGCTGCTCCAGGTCGAGCAGTTCCTCGATGCTCAGCTCGCGCAGTGCGGCGTCGGCGGCGTTGGACGACGAGGCCGCCGGACGCGGCGCGGCCACGGCGGCGGCCAGCGCCGCCTCCAGCACGCCGTCGGGCAGGCGCGGGAATGGCTGCGTGGCCTCCGTCGAGGGCGTCGCCGTTGCGGGCGGGCTCGCCAGGGCCGGGGCGATGGGCGGCGCCAGGCCGCGGCCGCGGCCGCCGTCCAGCGCGCGCAGCTGGCTGGTGACGAAGGGCGCCGGCGTGGTGGCGCTGCGCGGCGGCGCGGCCTCGGCGTCGTCGCCCGCGGGCGCCAGCGGCTGCGGCCCCGAGGCGCCCAGGTCGGGCATCCAGGCCGAGGCCCGCGCGCGCCGCGCCGAATTCAGGCGCCAGGCGAGCCAGGCCGCCAGGCCCACGAGCAGCAGCACGCCCGACAGCAGGGGCCAGGTCCAGCGGCCGGCTTCCTCGGCGCGGGTGAGCTGGTCGCGCAGCTGGGCGGCCGCCTCGCGGCTGGCCCGGGCCTCGCCACGCAGGCTGTCAACGGTGCGCTCCAGCACCGCGATGCGCTCGGCGGTGGACGATGCGGCGGAGGCCGGCGCGCGCGGCACCGGCTCGGCGGCGTCGGCACGCGGCAGCGGCGCGGCCGCCACGGCTGCCGCCGCGGCCCACAGGAGGCCACACAACATCTTGGCCATCCAGGGCCGCGTCATCTGCATGCAGCGTCGATGAAAAATGGGTTCCGGCCCTGCACCCAGGGCCAAAATGACTCTAGCACGCAGCCTTGCGCCGACACGTCGCCGGCCCCCCCGATTCGAGGCCTATGACACGGGCCGGGCTCAGGTGTCGTAACCGGGGTTGCGGCGCTGCAACCGGCGCAGCAGGCCCGGCCAGGTCAGCCCGGCGCCCAGGCCGCGCGTGACCGCCTGTGCCTGCTGGCGCGCGGTGGCGACGATGCGCGGGTCCACCGCCACCAGCTCGCCGCCGCCGGCCTGCGCCCGCACCTGGATGCTGCAGACGGTCTCGAAGATGTACATCGACAGGAAGGCGTCGGCCACCGTCGGGCCCACGGTCAGCAGGCCGTGGTTGCGCAGCATCAGGAAGGCCTTGTCGCCGAGGTCGGCCACCAGGCGCGGCTTCTCGTCGTCGCGCAGCGCCACGCCCTCGTAGCCGTGGTAGCCCAGCGAGGCCAGCACGAAGATCGACTGCTGCGACAGCGGCAGCACGCCCCCCTGCTGCGCCGAGACCGCGATGCCGTTGATCGTGTGCGTGTGCAGCACGCAGCCGGCATCGTGGCGCGCCGCGTGCACGGCGCTGTGGATCACGAAGCCGGCCGGGTTCACGTCGAAGGGCGAGTCGTCGAGCTTCGTGCCGGCGGCATCGACCTTCACCAGGCTGGACGCCGTGATCTCCTCGAACATGAAGCCATAGGGGTTGATGAGGAACTCGCCGGTATGCGCGCCGCCTTCGCCCGGCACGCGTGCGCTGATGTGCGTGAAGACGAGGTCGTCCCAGCCGAACAGCGCGACCAGCCGGTAGGCCGCGGCCAGGTCGACGCGGAGCTTCCATTCTTCTTCGCTCACCTCGTGGCGGCGGCCGGGGATGGTGGGGGTCGATGCGCTCATCGTGGTCTCGCTGTGGGGCTGCCGATGGAGAATCGGATCCTCGCTTCGCTGTCGCGCCAGAGACAAGCCATGAATACCCCCGTTCTTACAATCGAAGAGCAGCACCACATCGACACCGGCGCATGGTTCAGCAAGCTCTCCTCCACGCTGCGCAGCGCCATCCTGGCGCGGGCGCGGGTGCGGCGCCTGTCCGACGGCGAGGCGCTGGGCACACGCGGCACGGTGGCCGAGGAATGGTGCGGCGTGGCCCGCGGCGCGGTGCGCATCAGTTCCACCTCGCTGTCGGGCAAGCAGGTCACGCTGACCTATGCCGAGCCCGGCACCTGGTTCGGCGACATCGCCCTCTTCGACGGCCTGCCGCGCACGCACGATGCCGATGCCCATGGCCCGACCACGCTGCTGGTGATCCGCAAGGCCGACTTCCGCGAGCTGCTGGCCCAGCACGTCGAGCTCTACGACGCGCTGCTGCGCCTGAACTGCCGCCGCCTGCGGCTGATGTTCGACCAGATCGAGGACCTCAACACGCGCCCGCTGCAGGCCCGGCTGGCCAAGCAGGTGCTGCTGCTGGCCAAGAGCTACGGCATCGCCCAGGGCGAGGAGATCCGCATCGGCCTGCCGCTGGCGCAGGAAGACCTGGCGCAGCTGCTGGGTGCCTCGCGCCAGCGCGTGAACCAGGAGCTGAAGGGCTTCGAGCGCGAGGGCGCGGTGCGGGTCGAGCCCACGCGGCTGGTGGTGTTGTCGCGCGAGAAGCTGCTCGCGATTGCCGAGAAGTAGTCTGAGATGGAACACTTCACCGGCACCAAGCCCGTGGCCGACAGCCATGCCTTCGACATCGCGGCGCTCGAGACCTACCTGGCGCGTGAACTGAGTGGCTTCGAAGGGCCGCTCACGGTCGAGCAGTTCAAGGGCGGCCAGTCCAACCCGACCTACAAGCTCGTCACGCCGCAGCGCGCCTGGGTGATGCGCACCAAGCCCGGCCCGGCGGCGAAGCTGCTGCCGTCGGCGCACGCGGTGGAGCGCGAATACCGCGTGATGAAGGCGCTGGCCGGCAGCGGCGTGCCGGTGCCGACGATGGCGCTGCTGTGCGAGGACGAAGCCGTCATCGGCCGCGCCTTCTACGTGATGGCCTTCGTGCAGGGCCGCGTGCTGTGGGACCAGTCGCTGCCGGGCATGACGAACGCCGGCCGGGCTGAGATCTACGACGAGATGAACCGCGTCATCGCCGCGCTGCACGGCGTGGACGTGGCCGCGGCCGGCCTGGCCGACTACGGCAAGCCGGGCAACTACTTCGAGCGCCAGATCGGGCGTTGGAGCAAGCAGTACGTGGCCAGCGTCACCGAGCCCATCGCCGAGATGGACCGGCTGATGGCCTGGCTGCCGGCGAACATGCCGGCGGGTGCGCGCGACGAGACCTCCGTGTCCGTCGTGCACGGCGACTTCCGGCTCGACAACCTCGTGTTCGATCCGAACGAGCCGCGCATCGTCGCCGTGCTCGACTGGGAACTGTCCACGCTGGGCCATCCGCTGGCGGACTTCAGCTACCACTGCATGGCCTGGCACATACCGCCCGGCGTGTTCCGCGGCATCGGCGGGCTCGACCTGGCCTCGCTCGGCATCCCGTCGGAGCGCGAGTACGTGCGCCGCTATTGCGAACGCACCAGCCGCGCCGACCCCGACGCGCTGATGGCCGACTGGAATTTCTACCTCGCCTACAACCTGTTCCGGCTGGCAAGCATCACGCAGGGCATCGCCAAGCGGGTGGTCGACGGCACGGCATCCAGCGCGCAGGCGCGCGCCACCGGCGCGGCCACGCCCACGCTCGCGAAGATGGCCTGGGGCTTCGCGCAACGCGCACCGGCATGAGGGCCCGAGCGGCCGAAAGAACCTAACGGAGAAAAGACATGGATTTCGGCTACTCGCCCCGTACCCAGGAACTGCAGGCCCGGCTGTCGGCCTTCATGGCCGAGTTTGTCTACCCGGCCGAGGCGGCCTGGTGGGCCGAGATCGAGGCCAATACGCAGGCCGGCCGGCGCTGGACACCGCTTAGCGTGATCGAGGATCTGAAGCCCAAGGCGCGCGAGGCGGGACTGTGGAACCTGTTCCTGCCGCCTTCGGCCGATGGCTCGCATTCGCGCGGCGCGGCCAGCGAGGAGTTCGGCTTCGGCCTCAGCAACCAGGACTACGCGCCGCTGGCCGAGATCATGGGCGCGGTGCCCTGGAGCAGCGAGGTCTTCAACTGCTCGGCGCCCGACACCGGCAACATGGAAACCATAGCCCGCTACGGCTCGGCCGAGCAGAAGCAGCGCTGGCTCGAGCCCTTGCTCGACGGCAAGATCCGCAGCGCCTTCGCGATGACCGAGCCGGCCGTGGCCTCGTCGGACGCGACCAACATCGAGGCCGACATCCGGCGCGACGGCGACGACTACGTCGTCAACGGCCGAAAGTGGTGGACCAGCGGTGCCGGCGACCCGCGCTGCGCGGTCTACATCTTCATGGGCAAGACCGACAAGACGGCGCCCAAGCACTCCCAGCAGAGCATGATCCTGATCCCGGCCGACGCGCCGGGCGTGAAGGTGCTGCGGCCGCTGTCGGTGTTCGGCTACGACGACGCGCCGCATGGCCATATGGAGGTGGACTTCACGAACGTGCGCGTGCCTGCCAGCAGCATCCTGCTGGGCGAGGGCCGCGGCTTCGAGATCGCGCAGGGGCGCCTGGGGCCGGGCCGCATCCACCACTGCATGCGGCTGATCGGCCTGGCCGAGCGCGCGCTGAAGCTGATGTGCCAGCGCGCCGCCGCCCGCACCGCCTTCGGCCGCACGATCGCGCAGCAGACGGTCACGCAGGAGCGCATCGCCGAGGCACGCTGCATGATCGACCAGGCCCGGCTGTTGACGCTGAAGGCCGCGTGGATGATGGACCTGGCCGGCAACAAGACCGCCAAGGCCGAGATCGCGATGATCAAGGTCGTCGCGCCGAAGATGGCCTGCCAGGTGATCGACTGGGCGATGCAGGTCTTCGGCGGCGCGGGCATGAGCCAGGACACGCCGCTGGCCTACTTCTACACGCTGGCCCGCACGCTGCGTTATGCCGATGGCCCCGACGAGGTGCACCGCAACGCGATCGCGAAGATCGAGCTGGGCAAGGTGGCGATGTAGCGGGTAGCTGGTGGGCGGCCAGCCGCCGGGCCGCCCCAAGGCTGGCCAAGCCCCTCGGGGGCCGCGAGCGCAGCGAGCTTGGGGCGCTTACTTGTCGTGTTCCTCACCCGGCAGCGCGCTGCTGGACCACAGGCTCGGCGCGGTGCTCGGGTTGGTGGAATCGCCGCTGTCGTTGGCCACACGGCGCGCCTCGCGCATCGCGGTCTCGAACAGGCGCAGCCAGGCCTGGATCGGGTTCACGTCGGGGTCGGGCAGCGCGGTGCGCAGCATCAGCCGGCCGCGGCCGATCATCAGCACCATCGGCAGCTCGGGGTCGAGGTTCATCGCGGTCAGCACCTGCGAGACCGGGCCTTCGAGCCAGGACTTGAGCCAGCCCTTCATGCTGGACAAGGCCACGTAGCCCTCGCGCAGCGCCGGCATGTCGGCCGCCGGCAGCTTCTGGTACATCACCAGCCAGCGCATCTCGGGCGGGGTCTGGTTGTCGATGCGGGTCTGCACGTCCTCCACGTACTGGTCGAACATCGCCTTTTCCATCGTCTCCTGCAGCACGCGGTTCATCAGCACCAGCTGCAGGTCGGACGCGAGGCCCATCTCGGCGCGGATGCGCAGTTCCTGGCCCTGGATGTAGGGCCGCTGCGAAGGGCCCCACTCCAGGCGCCAGGGCGTGGCACCGAGGCGGCCGTCGACGACGAAGCCCTCGTTCTGCACGCCGCGGAACGCGTACTGCTTGGACTGGGCCCAGGGCGCTATGCCCTCCCAGCCGCCGGCGGGCGCCGTGGAGGGCGTTCCGAACAAGCGCTTGAAGCCTTCGAGCATGGTTTAGAGTCCGCGACGATGGCAGCCCGGGCCGGGCACGGGGAACACCGATGATGGAAGTGTATTCGTGGGCCACGCCCAATGGCCACAAGGTCCACATCATGCTGGAGGAGTGCGGGCTGCGGTACCGCGCACATGCGGTGGACATCGGCGCCGGCGACCAGTTCAAGCCCGAGTTCCTGGCCATCAGCCCGAACAACAAGATCCCGGCGCTGGTCGACCCCGAAGGCCCGGACGGCGAGCCGATCTCGCTGTTCGAGTCGGGCGCGATCCTGCTGTACCTCGCCGGCAAGACCGGCCGCTTCCTGCCGGCCGACACCCGCGGCAAGTACGAGGTCCTGCAGTGGCTGATGTTCCAGATGGGCGGCGTGGGCCCGATGCTGGGCCAGGCACACCATTTCCGCATCTACGCGCCGGAGAAGATCCCCTACGCGATCGAGCGCTACACGAACGAAGCCAGGCGCCTGTACGGCGTGATGAACAAGCGCCTGGCCAAGAGCCGCTACCTGGGCGGCGCCGAATACAGCATCGCCGACATCGCGGTCTTTCCCTGGCTGCGCAGCTGGAAGAACCAGGGCATCGACTGGAACGACTACCCGCACCTGAAGGGCTGGTTCGACGAGATCGCCGCCCGGCCCGCGGTGATGCGCGGCGTGGAGGTGCTGGCCGACCGCCGCAAGCCCATCACCGACGACAAGGCGCGCGAGATGCTGTTCGGCAAGACGCAGTACCAGCAGCGCTGAAACCTAGAATCCGCGCCGCGTGCAGACGCGCTGCCCGTAGCTCAACTGGATAGAGCAGCTGCCTTCTAAGCAGCAGGTCGGGGGTTCGAGTCCCTCCGGGCAGGCCAGCCCTGCATCACGAGCAGGCTGTCTGCGCATACAGTATCGGCGTGCACGCCCTCGCCGACCTCAACCCGCAGCAGGCCGAAGCCGCCGCCCACGACCCGGATGCCGGGCCGCTGCTCGTGGTGGCCGGCGCCGGCAGCGGCAAGACGCTGACGCTGGCGGCGCGCCTGGCCTGGCTGGTGCAGCGCGGCGCCGATCCGAACCGGGTGCTGCTGCTCACCTTCTCGCGCCGCGCCGCGGCCGAGATGGCGCGCCGCGCCGGGCGGCTGCTGCACCAGGCCCTGGGCCTGCCTTCGGGCGTCACGCCCCCCGTGCTGCCCTGGTGCGGCACCTTCCACAGCGTGGCCGCGCGGCTGCTGCGCGAGGAGGCGCCGAACCTGGGCCTGGCCCCGGGCTTCAGCGTGCTGGACCGCGCCGATGCGCAGGACGTTCTCGCGCTGGTGCGCCAGCAGCAGGGCCTGGCGGCGGGCGAAGGCGCGCGCTTCCCGATGCCGGCCACCTGCCTGGCGATCCACTCGCGCACGATCAGCACCGTTTCATCGTTAGCCGACGTGCTCGCCGCCGGCTGGCCCTGGTGCGAACGCCATCACGACGCGCTGCAGGCGCTGCTGGCGGCCTTCGGCGAGGCCAAGCTGCAGCAGCAGTCGCTGGACTTCGACGACCTGCTGCTGGCCTGGTGGCACCTGATGCGCGAGCCGGCGATGGCCGCGCGGCTCGGCGCGCGCTTCGACCACGTGCTCGTCGACGAGGTGCAGGACATCAACCGGCTGCAGGCCGACATCCTGCACGCGCTGGCCGCGCAGGGCTGCCGCCTCACCGCGGTGGGCGACGACGCCCAGAGCATCTACGCCTTCCGCGGGGCGGACGTGCGCCACATCCTGGACTTCCCGCGCCGCTTCGAGCCGCCGGCGCGCATGCTGGCGCTGGAGCGCAACTACCGCAGCACGCCGCAGCTGCTGGCGGCGTCGAATGCCGTCATCGCGCTGGCCGCCGAGCGCTTCACGAAGAACCTGTGGAGCACACGCGCGGCCGGCACGAAGCCCCGGCTGCGCGTCGTGGAAGACGAGGCCGCGCAGGCGCGCGGCGTGGCCGACGCGGTGCTCGCCGAGCGCGAGGCCGGCCTCGCGCTGAAGCGCCAGGCGGTGCTGTTCCGCACCTCGCATCACAGCGCGGCGCTGGAGCTGGAGCTGGTACGCCGCAACGTGCCCTTCGTGAAGTTCGGCGGGCTGAAGTTCATCGAGTCGGCGCACGTGAAGGACGTGCTGGCGCTGCTGCGCTGGGCCGACAACCCGGCATCAAAGCTGTCGGCGCTGCGCGCCGCGCGGCTGGTGCCGGGCATGGGGCCGGCGAGCGTGGCGCGGCTGCTCCAGCACGCCGGCCCGCTGGCCGCCTTCGTGCCCTCGGCTGCCGCGCGAGCGCCCTGGGCCGGGCTGTGCGCGCTGATGGACCGCCTGCGCGGGCCCGGCGCCGCCTGGCCCGCGGACCTCGAAGCGGTGATCGCCTGGTACCGCCCGCACCTGGAGCGGCTGCACGAGGACGCGCCGGTCCGCCTGGCCGACCTGCAGCAGCTGGCGATGATCGCCGCCGGCCATCCGAGCCGCGAGCGTTTCGTCACCGAACTCGCCCTCGACCCGCCCGCCGCCAGCAGCGACGAGAGCGGCGAGCCGCACCGCGACGAGGACTACCTGATCCTGTCCACGATCCACAGCGCCAAGGGCCAGGAGTGGAACGCGGTGCACATCCTCAACGCCGTCGACGGCTGCATGCCGGCGGACCTGGCCACCGGCCGCGCCGAGGAGATCGAGGAGGAACGCCGGCTGCTGTACGTGGCGATGACGCGCGCCCGCGATGCCCTGTCGATCTGGATGCCGCAGCGCTTCTTCGTGACGCAGCAGCGCGCCTTCGGCGACCGGCACCTCTACGCGATCCGCACCCGCTTCATCCCCGACGATCTGCTGCCGCACTTCGAGCCGGCCGCGCCGGAGCCGCCTGGGCCGGAGCCTGCGCAGCCCGAGCCGCCCTGCTCCGGGCCAGCGCATGCCGAGCCCCCTCGGATGGACCTGCTGGCCCTGCTGCGCAGCCACGCGGCCGCCGGCGAAGCTGGGCAGAATCGGCGATCCTGAAGCCCGTCGAGCAGGGAGCCGCCATGCCAGAAGCCCGCACCGCCGCCAGCGCCGGCGTCGAACCGGTCGACCTGAACGACCCGCACAAGGCACTGCGCCAGCTTGGCGCTCGCGCCCACCAGTTGCGCGCGACGATGCGCGCAGCCGACCACTTCAACGCCCGCGACAGCGCCGAAGACCGCCACACCGGCTCGTGGCTGGTGTCCACCGCGCTGGGGCTGGCGGGCGAGCTGGCGGTCGACGCCGACAACCTCGCGCGTGCGCTGAAGGACCAGCCCGCCGACGCCGCGCTGCGCGCCACCATCGGCCAGCTGCGCGTGCGCGCGCACCAGCTGCACGCCTCGACGCGCGCGGCCGACCATTTCCTCGACCTCGACTCGCGCGAGGACCACGACACCGGCACCTGGCTCGTCGCGACCGCGCTGACGGTGGCGCGCAGGCTGGCCGACGAGCTGGACGACGCCATGCTGCCCGCGGCGCCGCGCCGCCCCGCGACGGCGGCGGAAGCGGAGGCCGACCCGGCGATAGCGATGGCGCGGCGTGTCGCCGCGGCGGCCGGCGGGCCGCGGCGCAGCGCGGGCTGAGCGGGCGCGTCCCTCAGGCCGCGGCGGGCGCAGGCGCCGGCAGCGCCAGCTGGTGCGCCACGTCCACGCATTGCCGGATGTGCTGCTCGCAGACGTAGCGCAGCGCCGAGTAGGTCAGCGCCGCCGAGACCGCCTGCCCCGCGATCGGCACGAACTTGGCGGCCTGCTGCGTCGTCAGCCGCACGCCCACCAGGCGCAGCAGCATCAGCACGAGGTCGCGCGTGACGATCTTGCCGATCAGCATGCCGCCGCCGGCGCTGATCGCGCGGTAGACCACGATGCGCCGGTCCGGCGCCAGGCGCTGGATCTGCTCGGGCGACAGCCCGAAGGCCGCGTTGATGCGCGGCAGCAGATCCACCAGGATGCCCACGTCGGTGAGCCAGTCCAGGCCCGGCAGCGGCAGCGCGGCCACGCCGGCCGCCACCAGCGCGCGCCGGCGCACCATGCGCCGGCAGCGCTCGGCCACGCTCTGCAGGTCGTCGCCCTCGCCGGAGACGACCTCCCACTCGGGTGCTTCGATGTCGGCTATGGCTTGCTCCTCGGGAGCCCTGGCGGCTCAGGATCCCATTCGACCACAGCCGGCGATGCCCCCGCCAGCAGTGGCTGCCACTCGTCGCCGGGCTGCGCCTCGATCACCAGCGGCGGCCGGCCGCCGAGCGCCGGCAGCGCCAGCCGCCAGGCATGCAACCACAGGCGCGAGGCGCCCAGCCACGCGGCCAGCGCGCGGTTCAGCGGGCCCTTGCCGTGCGTGCTGTCGCCGATCAGCGGATGGCCCAGGTGCTTGAAGTGGCGCCGGATCTGGTGGCGCCGGCCGGTCAGCGGCATCGCCAGCACCAGCGCGCAGCGGCAGCTCGGATGCCGGCCGTCGGAGACGGGCCATTCGTGGCACTGCAGCCGCTGCCAGCGCGTGCGGGCGGGCAGCAGCGGCTGGCCTGCGGAGGGCCGCTCGGGATCGCGCGCCAGCGGGTGCGCCACCTCGCCTTCCGCGGCCGGCCAACCGCGCACGAGCGCGAGGTAGCGCTTGGCAGCCTGGCCGGTCTCGAGCGCCGCGTTCAGCGCCCGCGCCGCCTCGGCGCTGCGGGCGAAGAGCAGCACGCCGGAGGTGCCCTTGTCCAGGCGATGAACGCCCCACAGCGCAAGCCCCAGCTGATGCTGCAGGCGGCCGAGGGCGTGATCGGTCTCGTGGGCGTCCAGCCGCGTGGGGTGGACCAGCAGGCCGGGCGGCTTGTCGACGGCGACGAGATCGGCGTCGAGGTGCAGCACGCGCAGCGGGCGGCTTTCGGATGCTGGGTTCATGGTCGGGGTGACACGATTCGAACGTGCGACCCACTGCTCCCAAAGCAGTTGCGCTACCAGGCTGCGCTACACCCCGACGAAGCGGCGAATTGTAGCGGCGGGCTTGTTCAGGCCAGGGCCTTGCCGGCGACGACGATGCCGTCCTCGTCGGCGTAGAGCCAGTCGCCCGGCATCACCCACACGCCCTGCAGCTGCACCGCGATGCCGCCCTGCCCTTCGCCGCGGCGGTTCGTCGGCAGCGGCAGCAGGCCCAGCGCGCGCACGCCCACGTCGCAGGCGGCGAGTTCGGCCTTGTCGCGCACGCAGCCGTCGATCACGAGGCCGGCCCAGCCGTTCTTCGCCGCCGCGGCGCACAGGTTGCCGCCCAGCAGCGCGCGGCGAAGCGAGCCGCCGCCGTCGACCACCAGCACGCGCCCTTCGCCGGGCGACTCGACCGCCGACTTCACGAGCGAGTTGTCCTCGAAACACTTCACCGTCGCCACCGGCCCGTGGAAGCGCACGCGGCCGCCGTAGCTCGCGAACACTGGCGGCAGCACGCGCAGCGTGGGCTCGGCCTTGTGCGCGTCGCACAGGTCGCAGGTGGCGGGGGAACTCGGGGTCTCGTTCATGGCGCGGATTCCTTGGCGGGCGGCAGCATCACCCGGTGTTCGTGCACGGTCTTCAGGATGATCGAGGTGGAGGTGACGGCCAGCTCGCACAGGCGGGTGACGACGGCGTCCAGGTGCGCGACGTCGGTCACCGCGATCTCCAGCACCCAGCTGTCCTCGCCGGTGATGTTCCAGGCATTGATGACCTCGGGCCGCTCGCCCACCAGGCGCACCATGCGCTCGTACTCGGTGCGGCCCACGCGCACCAGCGCGCGGATGCCGTAACCCAAGGCGGCGAGGTTCACCGTCGCGCGGTAGCCGGTGATGACGCCGGCGGCCTCCAGCTTGCGCACGCGCTCGGCCACGGCCGGCTGGCTGAGGTGCACGCGCCGGCCCAGCTCGGCCAGCGTGATGCGCGCATCGGCCTGCAGCTCGGCGAGGATGCGCGTGTCGTAGGCGTCAAGGCTGGCCACGGGTGGGCTTGGCATTCGACGGACGATGCCGGAAAACTCCGTCGAAGACAAGGCGGCCAGCCCCCAGCTCCTTGATAGATCGATGGATTCCGGCGCCCGAGCTGCATAACATGCCGCCCATGAGTTCGACGCTTGCCGCCCGCGCGCCTGCCATGCCGCGCCTGCCCACGCTGATCATCGCCTGCCTGGCCGCCACCTGGCTGGTCTGGGGCTCGACCTACCTCGCCATCAAGTGGGCGCTGGTGAGCTTCCCGCCCTTCTTCCAGATGGGCACGCGCTTCGTCGCCGCGGCACTGCTGCTGGGCCTGTGGGCCGCGTGGCGCGGCGCGCGCTGGCCCACGCGCAGCGAGTGGGTCAGCGCCGCGGTGCTGGGCGCGCTGATGCTCGGCGGCGGCTACGGCCTCACGGCGATGGCGCAGACGAGCGTCGAGTCCGGCCTCGTCGTGGCCTTCATCGCCGTGGTGCCGGCGCTGGTGGCGCTGGCCGAACTGCCCTACGGCGTGCGGCCCGGCAGGCTGGACTGGGCCGGCATCGTGCTGGGCGTGGGCGGCGTGGCGCTGCTGACGCGCGGCCAGGGCTTCTCGGCCTCGCTGGGCGGGCTGCTGGCGATGTGCGGCGCCTGCGGCACCTGGGTGCTGGGCAGCGTGTGGTCGCTGCACGGCCTGCCGGGCGGGCGCAAGCTGGCGCTGGCGCCGGGCGCCGCCGGCTATGCGAGCCAGATGCTCTGCGGCGGCCTGCTGCTGCTGGTGATGGCCTGGGCGCATGGCGAGCAGCCGGTGCTGCCGCCCGACCCGCGCTCGCTGGCCTGCTGGGTCTACCTCGTGGTGGCGGGCTCGCTGATCGGCTTTTCCGCCTACATGGTGCTGCTGCACCAGACCAGCGCTGCGCTCGCGTCGAGCTACACCTTCGTCAACCCGGTGATCGCGCTGCTGCTGGGCGTGTGGCTGGGCGGCGAGGCGGTGAGCCCGCTCGAATGGACCGCCGCCGGCGTGGTGCTGACCGGCGTGGTGCTGCTGCTGGCCGGGCGCAGCCGGCGCTGAATCCAGCGCGCGCGGCCTGGGTTATGGTCGGCCCGTGGCCGCCCATGCCTTCGCCTACACCCATGCCTCGGCGCTGAACGCGCAAGGCCCGGCGCCTCACCTGGCGCTGGCCACCTCCAGCCCCGGCGGCGCCCATCCGCACTTCTACGAAGGCCGCCTGCGCCAGCCGCACCTGGCGGCGCAGTTGCTGACGGCGGTCGAACTCGTCGTCGGCTCGCGCTTCTTCACGCCGGCCGACACGGTGGCGAGAAACATCCGGCTGTCCGACCCCATCGTCACCTGCGGCGGCGGGTGGCTGCGCTTCGAAGGCTTCTCCGGCTGCGCCAGCACCTACGTGCGCGCCGACCTGCTGCCCGAAGCCCATGAAGGCGAGATCGTCGGCCACGGCACGACCAACGTCGACTTCAACGCACCGATGCGCGCCGCACTGGCCCGCGTGCGCGACGACGCCGGCCTGGCGCTCTCGATCGGCCGCGACGCGCTGGCGCTGGAAAGCGGCGGCATCCGCGTCGTCGAGCGCCAGGTCGAGCTGCCCGAGCGCTGGCTGCGCGCGCTGGTGGAGGTGCAGGCCATCCAGGCCGCGATGCGCGAGCGCTTCGAGATCGGCGCCGCCGAGGCGCTGCGCCTCCTGCGCAGCCTGCCCAAGGCCTCGACCGCGCGCACGCCGCTGTGGCTGGCGCGCGGCAGCGGCGGCCTGCACGTCACCACGCGCGCGCTGGATGGCGGCGTTCGCTTCACCGACACCACGCGGCTGCGCGTGCTGCAGGCGCTGCTGCCGCTGGCACGGCGCCTCATCGTCCATGCCGACGACGCGCAGCAGGCCAGCGCCTGGCTGCTGGACTTCGGCACCGCGCGGCTGACGCTCGTGCTCAGCGCCGAGGTCTGGCGCGGCTTCTCCGGCGAAGGCCAGGCACTGCGCGCGCTGCTGCGCGCCAGCGGCGAAGGCTCGGCGCAGGCCCTGGCGCGCGTGCGCGCGGCGCTGCGCTGGCAGGCGGCGCTGGAGGTCGACGCACTGGCACGCGAACAGGCGCTGGCGCCGGCGGCGGTGGCCGACGCGCTGCACGCGCTGGGTGCCTCGGGCCTGGTGGGCTTCGACGTGGCGGCGGGCCGCCACTTTCACCGCGTGCTGCCCTTCGATCTCTCGTCGATGGACGAGCTGCACCCACGCCTGGCGGCCGCGCGCGAACTGCTCGAAGCCGGCGCGGTGACGCTGCGATCACGCTCGCCGCTGGTGGCCGAGGTGGCCAGCGGCGGCGTGGCCCACGTCGTGCGCGACGACGGCAGCGGCCTGCGCTGCACCTGTCCCTGGTATGCGAAGCACCGCGGCCAGCGCGGCCCCTGCAAGCATGTGCTGGCCGCCGAGGCCAGCGTGGATGCGCCCACGCCATGATCGACACCGACGCCCTGCGCGCGCAGCTGCGCGCGATGCCCGACGCGCAGCGCGAGGCCTGGCTCGTCTCGCGCGAGGTCTTCGCCTTCATGCGCGAGCCCGCGGCCTTCGCCGCCGCCTGCGCCGAGCTGCGCCCGCGCGGCCTGCCGCAGCTGGCGGATCGCCTGCTGGCGCTCTCGCCCGGCACCGTGCCGCTGGTTCAGGCGCTGGTCTCCGCCGGGCTCTGCGAGCGCCCATCATCCGAGGCCTACACGCTGGGCCTGATCGCCCTGCCCTCGCTGCTGCGCGACCGCGCGAAGCTCGACGCAGCGCTCGACGCCGACCCCGGGCTGCCGGCCGCTCTGCTGCGCGTGTTCTCCATCGAAGGCACAGCCGACACCAGCCTCGCCTCGAGCGACAAGTACATGCACGCGCCCGGCCTGCAATGGCCAGACCTGCTGCTGTCGCTGGTGGAGCGCGGCGCCACGACACGCGCGCAGTTGCTGGACCTCACACTGGGCGCACTGGAGAACGACTGGCCGGCCTACCGGGCCGGCTGGCACTCCCGCTTCCATGCGCGCCTGGCGCCTTCGGTCGGCGAGCTGCGGCCACACGTGCCGCGCTACTTCGCGCTCTGCGCCAGCCGCATCGCGCCCACGGTGAGCCTGGCGGTGGAGGTGCTCGCGCACATCGACGCGGCCGAGCCGCTGCCCGGCAGCACGCTGCTGCCCGCGCTGAGGCCGGTGTTCGCCGGCGCGGTGAAGACGCAGGTCGAGGCGGCGCTGAAGCTGCTGGACCGCCTCATCGCGCGCGAGCCGGCGATGCGTGCCACCGCGGCCGACGCCGCCGCCTCCGCCCTGTTGATCGAGGCCGCGCCGCTGCAAAAGGCGCTGCTGCAGCGGCTGAAGACCTGGGGCGTCGACGAGGCCTTGCGCGCGCGCCTGGCCGACCTGGGCGGCGCCATCGCGGCGGTGAACCGCCCGGCGTGGCAGGCGCTGGCCGGCGCACCGGTGGCTGCGCCCGCGACGGTGGCCGCAGCCATTACCGCGGTGCGGATCGATCCGCTCGATGCGTCGCGGCGCATCGAGCCACCGCGTGACGACGCGGCGCTGGTCCAGCTGATCGCGCACGCCTTCGAGCACGACACCGACGTGGATGCCTTCGAAAGCGCACTGACGGCGATCGCCGCCGCCGCGCCCTTCGACGCGGCCCGGCGCCGCACGCTAGGCCCCGTGCTCAAGCGCGCGCCCAAGGTCCGCAAGCCGCTGCCGCGCCTGCTCGCCCGCCTGCTGCTGGACGTGGTCGAGCAGCGCACGCTGGAATGGCAGGCCGGCATCGACCCCGGCGGCAACCCGAGCCCGGCGCAAGACCTGCTGCTGCAGCGCATCGATGCACTCGGCGCCTTCGCGCGGCAGGATGGCGGCGTGGCGCCGCTGGCCGCGCCCACGCACCGCGGCGGCTTCATCGCGCCGATGGCGCTGGTCGAGCGCATCGCGGCGCACCAGGCACACGGCCTCGGCAGCGAGCCGCTGGAGATGGCGCTGGCGTTGCTGCGCCTGGCGCCCGGTGCCGGCGAAGCCGAACGCCAGGCCGCGCGGGCGCTGCGCGACGAGCCTTTCGTGCGCGCGCTGCGCTACGCGCTCGGGGACGCCGTCACGCCCGAGGGCGCGCCCGAGCTTTTCGCCGCGGCCGCGCGCATCCGCCACCCGGGCGCCGACGACGAACTGCTGCTGCGCCACCAGGGCGACCGCGGCCCCGATGCCGCGCGTGCCGCTCGTTTTGCCTGGCATGTCGAGAGCCGAAGCAGCGAGGGCGACGGGCCGGCCTGGACCTTCCACGAGCTGGTGCTCGAAGCTCCGCGCCGGCCGCGCGAAACACCGCCGGCCTTCGCCGCCGTGCAGCGCCACGCGGCCGTCGGCCAGGACCGGCTGTACTTCCGCTGGTGGAGCTTCGGCGGCTGGGACGAGGGCTCGATCGCGTGGAGCGCGTCGCTGCTGCCCTCCGACGCCGAGAGCTTCTGCGCCGAGGGCGCACTCGCCATCGGCAACAACCTCGACTGGGCCGAGGCGCAGTGGCACAACGCCGGCTACCTGCGTGCGCTACACAAGCCGACGATAAAGCCGGGGCCGATGGCCATGCTGCTGCTCGCGCTGGGCCTGCTGGGCAAGGAGCCGGGGCAGACGGCGCTGGCGGTCGACGCGCTGGTGCTGATGAGCGCCCAGGCGCGGCTCGACGCGCCGCTGCTGGCCACCACGCTGCGCGCGCTCTTCGCCACGCCCTTGCCCAAGGCCCCGCGGCTGGCCGCCAGCCTGCGCGCGGCACTGCGGGCCGATGCCGCCTTGCGCGCCACCGCCTTCACGCTGCTGGCCGAGGCCGTGTGCGCCGAACCCGCGCCGCGTGATGCGTGCACGCTGCTGGAATTGCTGCTGGAACTCAAGCTCACGCTGGGCGCGCTGCTGCCCGAGGCCACGCGTGCCCGGCTGGCTGCGGCCCCGTGGAGCGGCCGCGCGAAGGCGGCCTGCAAGGAACTCCTGGCCTAGCTTCGAGCCCGCGCCGCGTCGCGGATCGCCGTCAGCGTGGTGCGCGTCGTGATCACGTCGGTGGGCAGCTTCAGGTGCACCAGCGTCGGCGTGCCGGCGGCGATGGCCTCGCGCAGCACCGGCTCGAAGTCCTCCGTGCGATCGACGAAGGCACCGCGCCACCCAAAGGCGCGCGCCATTGCGGCGAAGTCGGGGTTGAAGAGATCGCTGCCGCTGACGCGGCCCGGGTACTCGCGCTCCTGGTGCATGCGGATCGTGCCGTAGGTGCCGTTGTCGACGACCAGGCTGATGAGCTTCTTCGCGCCGTAGCCGGTGGCGGTGGCCAGTTCCTGGCCCGTCATCAGGAAGTCGCCGTCGCCGGCCACGTTCACCGCCCAGCGCTGCGGCTGCAGCAGCGCGGCGGCCACTGCGGCGGGGAAGCCGTAGCCCATCGCGCCGGAGGTCGGCGCGAGCTGCGTGCGGCCATGGTGCTGCAGCCCGGGGTGGCGGCAGTAGCGGTGCAGCCAGCCGCTGTAGTTGCCGGCGCCGTTGGTGTAGACGGTGTCCTCGGGCAGCAGGCGCTGCAGGGTCTTGATGACCACCGCCATGTCCAGCGGCGCGACCGCGGGCGCGACGAGGTTGGCCTCGTAGTCGGCCCGCGCCGAATCGGTGTGCGCGCCCCAGGGCAGCGAAGGCGGCGCGGTGAGCGATTCCAGCGCCTTGGCCGCGGTGGCCATCGAGGCCTGCAGCATCAGGTCGGCCGCATAGACGCGGCCGAGTTCTTCCGCGCCCGCGTGCACGTGCACGAGCTTCTGCCGGGGCCGCGGCGGCGCCAGCAGCGTGTAGCCGCCGGTGGTCATCTCGCCCAGGCGCACGCCCAGGGCGAGCACGAGATCGGCCTCGCGGACGCGAGCGGCCAGCTTCGGATTGATGCCGATGCCCACGTCGCCGGCGTACAGCGGGTGGCGGTTGTCGAAGGTGTCCTGGAAGCGCCAGCCGCAAGCCACGGGCACGTTCCAGTTCTCGGCGAAGCGCTGCAGCGCGGCGGCGGATTCGGCATCCCAGCCCGAGCCGCCGGCAATGACGATCGGCCGCTGCGAGGCCAGCAGCAGCGTGCGCAGCTCGCGCAGCCCGCCCGGCGCCGGCCAGGCGTGCACGGGCTCGGCGCGCGGCAGCACCGGCGCGGCGGTGGGCGTGGTGAGCATGTCCTCGGGCAGCGCCAGCACCACGGGCCCGGGCCGGCCCTGCATCGCGGTGTGGAAGGCGCGCGCGACGTACTCGGGCAGGCGGTCGGCACTCGTCACCTCGGCCACCCACTTCGCCAGGCCCAGCGTGCCGGGGCTGAACATCTGCCGGTAGTCGATCTCCTGGAAGGCCTCGCGGTCGCGCTGGTCGCCGGCCACCTGGCCGACGAAGAGCACCATCGGCGTGGAATCCTGGAAGGCCGTGTGCACGCCGATGCTGGCGTTGGTGGCGCCCGGCCCGCGCGTGACGAAGCACACGCCGGGGCGGCCACTGAGCTTGCCCTGCGCCTCGGCCATGAAGGCCGCGCCGCCTTCCTGGCGGCAGGCGATGAAGCGGATGCGCTCGCGGTGCTCGTGGAAGCCGTCGAGCACGGCGAGGTAGCTCTCGCCGGGCACGCCGAAGCAGGTGTCGATGCCCTGCGCGACGAGCGCTTCGACGAGTGCGTGGCCGGCCAGGCGCGGCGGGATGGAAGCGGCGGTGTCGGTCATGCGCGCACTGTAGCCGCGCGCGGACCTGGGCTCACTCGCCTTCGCAGCGCCCCTGGTCGTCGCGCGCGGCGCCGGCGCCCTGCAGCTGCTGGCCCAGCCGCCACAGCGCGCAGGTGCTCCAGGGCACGCCGAGCAGCCGCGCTTCACCGCGGCTGTCCTTGCCGCCGACGGCCAGCCAGCCGGCGTGTTCACCATCGGTGCCGACCTGCCAGTCGCGGTCGGAGGAGGCGATCACGCCGAAGGGCGCCAGGCTCGCCAGCGGTGCCGGCGGGTTCTCGGCCAGGCGCGCGAGCGCGGTGTGCGTGGGGCGCTCGTAGACGGCCACCAGCACCTGCTCGCGCCGGCCCGATTCACCTTCGTCGGGCGGCGAGCCGTCGGGGTTGCCGCGCGTGATGGCGAAGCAGCGCCGGCCATGCTCGAACATCTCGGTGCGGAAGCCCGGCTGCGCGCTCCAGTCGGCCACCAGCTTGGCGCAGGGCGAATCGGGCGCCACGGCCCGCAGCGGCTCGAAGGCGGACTTGCCGGGCCGCACGAACAACCGCTGCGACTGCGGGCTGAGCATGCGCCAGCCCTCGCCGCCCACGCTCATCGTGCGCCCGCCGACGACACGCCGCGTCTCGACCACCGCGACGCGGTCGACACCCGCGGCGCGCTGCACCGCGCCCACCGCGTCGCGCCCGGTGACCACGGCGCGCGGCAGCGCCTGCAGCACGCGGCTGGTGTGGTCCTCGACGCGGTCCCAGGCCAGTTCCTGCACCGTGACCGAGGGGATGTCGACGTTGCCGCCGGCGGCGCTGTAGGCCACGTAGCGCAAGCCCGCGTCGAGCACGATCTGCGGGTCCAGGAACATCGGCACCGACAGCACCGGCGGGTCGTAGACGCAGCCGCCGCCGCCGGCGTCGAAGCTCGCGCCATGCAGCGCGATGGGCATCTGCGCGTTGGCGCGGTTGGGCACGAACACCGCGCGCAGCGGGCCCGAAGCCGCGCGCTCGGCCGGCTGGGCGACGAACAGCCGGCCCTTCAGGTTCGGCCGTTCACCCGGCTCGGCGCTCGGGCGCGACGAGCACTCGGCATCGCGCAGCTCGGGCATCGGGATCGGCTGGCCGGCCGTGTCGTCGGGCGTGCCGGACCACACGGCACTGGCCAGCAGATAGCGCAGCTTGCCGTTGACCGGCGGCTCGGACTGCGCGGCGACGATGTCGAGGAACTCGCCCTGGTGGCGCACCGGCGCGATCCAGTCGAAGCGCTCGACCATCTGCTGCGAGAAGTGCGCACGCTCGTCGGCGCGGCCGGCGCGCGCCTCGTCGATCAGCGTGGCGGCGCGCATCAGCGAGGCCAGCGGCGCCGCGGCGGCGCCGACGCCGGGGTAGTCGGTCGTGAGCGCTGCGCGGTTGGCGCGGTTGCCGGCATCGAGCAGCATCTCGGCGCGCTGCGTGATCGGGATCTGCACGTAGACCGAGAAGAAGGCCGGCGGCACCAGCAGCAGCGACAGCAGGCTCAGGCCCACGCCCCAGCGCCGCCGCGTGCGCGAGGATTCGCGCTGCTGCTGGCGTTGCACCGACTGCGCGAGGAACTCGTCCAGCACGCCGGCATGCGGCGCCAGGCGCGGGCCGTCGCGGTCCAGCTGCAGCAGCCGCAGCCAGGCGTCGCGCTGCCCCGGCCGCGCCAGCCGCGCCTGGAAGTCGCTCTCGCGCATCAGGCGCATGTCGCCGGTCTCGAGCAGGAAGTCCTCGCTGCGCCGGTTGACCGACCACACCGCACACTTCCGGAGGATGCCGACGAACTCGTCGAACTGCTCGGCCTGCTGGTCGATGAGCCGCCGGAAGCGCGACCAGCCGCGGATGAAGGACTCGTGCGAGACCTTCAGCGTCACGCGCGAAGGGTCGTCGTCGTCCCAGAACAGGTAGTCGACCGAGCCGAGGAAACCTTCCGACAGCAGCGCCTTGAGGTCGGCGCGCGACTTGCCGCTGCCGATGAAGGCGGCGCAGGCGTCCACGTCGATGCGCTGCTGCGAATACAGCCCCGTGTTCGGGTCCTTGATCGCGAGGTGGCGGAACAGGCCGTCCAGCTGCGCGCGCTGCTCGGGCCCGTGCCACTGGTAGATCGACTCGGGCCAGTTCTCGACGCAGGCACGCAGCGTGTTGACGCCCTCGTCCAGCGGCTTCTCGTCGCCCGGCACGCCGGCGCGGCCGCCGGCCACCGCGCGCACGAGGTCGATCTCGCCGATGCGCGAAGGCACCGGCATGTCCATCTCCTCGCGCTCCAGCGCCGCCTCCCACAGCCGCGCCAGCAGGTGCTGCAGCAGCGGCAGGTGGTCCGGGTCGTGCGCGATGGCCTTCACGTCGCGCAGCATGCGCTCCACCACCGCGGGCTCGAAGGCCACCTCCGGCGGCAGCGCGGCGCCGGGCGCCGCGGCGGCATCGGCGCTGCGCGCGTGCAGGCGCAGGAAACGCTGCGCCGGGCCGGTGATGGCGCCGCGCAGCTCGTCGTCGTCCAGCCGGCGGATCAGGTAGGACGACTTGTTGATCGCGTCGGGCAGCTCCAGGAACGCGGCGCAGTCGTTGAGGTGCTCGCTGCGCATCGTGAGGATCACGTGCACATGCGGATGCGGGTTGAAGAAGTGGTCCAGCACGCGCTCGACCAGCAGCGAGGCATCGACCACGCCCTTGTTGGTCGGGTGGAAGACCTCCTCGAACTGGTCGAGCACGAAGAGCACGCGAGCGTCGGCCGGATCCGGGCCCGGCGGCACCGCGAGCTCGGCCGCGTAGGCGTCCATCAGCCGCGCCAGCCCCGCTTCCTGGCGCAGCACCTCGGCGATGCAGGCGCTGCGCTCGGCTTCCGCCTTGGCGTCCGCGGCGGGGCGCAGCAGCGCGGCAAAGCGGCGCGCCAGCCGCGTGATCGGCGAATGGCGGCCCGCCGCCTGGTCCTCGGCGCTGACGTTGGTGCCGGGCGTCACCGTCAGCGGCAGCCACAGGTCGCCGGCGCCGGGGATGCCGAAGCTGCGCAGCTCGGGCACCACGCCGGCGTGGATCAGGCTGCTCTTGCCCGAGCCCGAGCCGCCCAGCACGGCGACGAACTGCGTTTCCTTCAGCCGCTCGATCACCTCGCGCACCTGGCGCTCGCGGCCGAAGAGCAGCGCGGCCTCGAAGTCGAGGAAGGGCCGCAGGCCCGGGTAGGGCTCGCGCGGCAGCCGGGCGCGCGCGTCGTCGGGCAGGCGCGGCTCGCTCAAGGCGCTCCCCCGGGCAGGCGGCCGGCCTCGCGCTGCTGGCTGCGCTCGAAGACCTTCTTCAGGAAGCGGTGCAGCTGGTCGCGCTCGTCGTCGACCACGTCGATGGCCTCCTCGTCCTGGGCGTTGAAGCGCAGCACCTGCCAGCCCCAGGCCGGCACCGGCTCGGTGGCCTTCTGCGGCGGCATCAGGTAGGCGACGATGCCCGGCGCCGCATCACGCCCCGGCGCCATCTTGTTCTCGACCTTGTTGATCTGCGCCACCAGTGCCTCCGAGGTCTTGCGGCCCCACAGCAGCACCACGCCGTCGGCGTCGTCCAGGCTCGGGAAGGCGTCGATCTGGTCGACCGGCAGCCCGCGTGCGCGCAGCGTCAGCGGCGGCATGCGTTGCGGCGCGAGGTCGCGGCAGAGCTCGTCCCACTTCGTGCGGATCTTCTCACCCAGCGGCTCCCACAGCGTGCGCTCGTGGCGGTTGCTCTCGATGTAGATGCGCACGCCCTGCGCGGCCGCGGCCACCGGCGCGGGTGCCGGCGCCGGCGCCAGGCGCTGCAGCAGCGCGTCGATGCCGACGGGCGCCACGCCCTGCGCCGATACCCAGGCGGCGCTGCCGGCCGGATCGGCAGGCGCTGCGGGCGCGGCGCGCTGGTCCAGCCAGTGGATCGCCGCGGCGTCCTTGCCCTTCTTCAGCCAGGCCTGGCGCTGCAGCTCCAGGTGGCCGCCGGGCGCGAGCGTGGCCATCATCGGCGGCGCGTCGTCGAAGGGCAGCACCAGGCGCTCGGCGGCGGCGAACTCGGCGAAGTCGGCGAAGACCGCGTCAGGGCCCAGGGCGCGCGCGGCGATGCCGGCCTGCTCGAGCCGGCGCAGCGTTTCGGCCGCGGCGGCCGCGCTGGCCGGCGGCATGAAGCCCACCAGCGTGGCGCCGGCTGCGGCTGCGGCTGCGGCTGCAGGCGCTGCCTGGGCCGGGGTGGGCGCCGCCGCCGGCTGGGGCCGGGGCGCCGGCGCCGGGGCCGCAGCGGTTGCCGACTGCTTCAGCTTGGCGGCCAGGTCGATGCGCAGGCGCTCGAAAGGGGCGCGGAAGGCCGGCGCGACGAGGCCGGGGCCCATGTAGATGTCCACCGGCCGGTTCTTGTCGGCGGTGTCGAAGAAGGGCATCCACAGCTGGTCCTTGGACGGCAGCAGCTTCTTCCACGCCTCGCTGCCGCTGACCTGCAGGATCGCCGCCTCCGACATCGCCACGATGTACAGCCGCTCGCGGAAACCCTCGTCGCCGAACAGCGTCTTGAAGTAGGCCAGCTCCTGCAGGCACCAGTCGCTCTGCGCGTAGTTGTCGTGCACGACGATGATCATCGCGAATGAGGCCGCCACGCGTTCCTTCAGCTCGTCGCTCAGCAGCCCGGCCACCGGGCCGTTCTCGCCCGAGAGGTGGAAGCGCGGCAGGCGCACGCCGCGCAGCATGGCCGACAGGCTGCGCTCGAGCTCGTTGCGGAACTGCGTCACCCAGTTGAACCACAGCGCGTCGTCGGCATGCGCGTAGCTGATGAACGCGGTGTACTCGCAGTCCTTCAGTGGCTTCATCGGGGTGGCGCCGGCGCGTTCTCAGGGTGATCCGGCTTCGCCGGTCGCCCTGATCCCCGCAGGGGGCGGGCCGGGCGGAGCCCGGAGCTGGGGGCGCTCACTTGTTCGCCCAGTTGGCCCATTTGCTCCACTTCGGCCAGTTGGTCCAGTTCGGCGCCTGCTGCGCCACCGCCCAGGACGGCTCGGCCGCCGCCTCGGGCAAGGCGGCCCGCACCGCGGCGACTCGCGCTTCCAGCGCCGCACGCTGCGACGCCACGTCCTGCACCGCCTTGGCCGGCGCCGCAGCCGGCAGCGCCGTCACCGAGGCCACCGCCAGCATGGCGGGCGCGGTGCTTCGGCGGGGGCGCGGGGGCTTGGGACGGGACATCTGCGCGGCATGCTAGGGGCCTACGCGGGGTGTTGTAAAGGATTGCATACCCCCTAGCGGGCGAAGCGCAGGGGTCGCGCTCAAGTCGCGCCGCCGGCGGCCGATAGCGCAGCGAAGATGGCCAGAACCCTTTACGACATCCTCGGCGTGGCCGCCGGCGCCGGCACCGACGAGATCCGCGCCGCCTACACGAAGCTGGCCGAGCGCGTGCCGCCGCTGGACGCCACGCAGCGCCTGGCCGCCCGCGAGGCCTTCGGCACGCTGGTGCACCCGCAGCGCCGCGCCGCCTACGACGCCTCGCTGCACGCCACGCCGCGCCACGCTGCCGTGGACGACACGCCTGCGCTGCGCAAGCCCGTGGTCATGACGCTGGCGCTGGTGCTGGCCGCCGGCGCCTGGTGGGCGAGCCGGCCGGCCCGGCCCAAGGCCGCCGCGCCCGTGCCGCACATCGAGTCGATGAGCCCGCGGCAGGACCCGGCCGCCGCCACCATGGCCGCGCCGGCCGCGCCCGCGCGCGTGCTGTCGGCCGAGGAGCTTTTCGCGCTGGCCTCGCCCAGCGTCGTACGCGTCAACGCGCTCGGCGCCTCGGGCGAGAGCCTGGCCTTCGGCAGCGGCGTGGTGGTGGATGCGGCCACCGTCGTCACCAACTGCCATGTCGCGCGCCGCGGCGCGGGCCTGAGCGTGAAGCACGCCAGCGGCCAGTTCGAGGCCAGCGTGGCCACCGCCGACGAGGCCCACGACCTGTGCCGCCTCTCGGTGCCCGGCCTTTCGGCGCCCAGCGTGCGCGTGGGCAGCGTGAGCCAGCTGCGCGTGGGCCAGAAGGTGTTCGCGATCGGCTCGCCGCAGGGCCTGGACCTGACGCTGTCCGACGGCATGGTCTCCTCGCTGCGCGAAGGCCCCGAGGGTGCGCTGGTGCAGACCACCGCACCGATCTCGCCCGGCTCCAGCGGCGGCGGCCTGTTCGACGAGACCGGCGCGCTGGTGGGCATCGTCACCTTCCAGGTGCGCAGCGGCCAGAACCTGAACTTCGCGCTGCCGGCGGACTGGATCGCCACGCTCGCGCCGAGCAGCGGCTCGCGCGAGGCGCTCACCGCCGCGCTGCCCGGAACGAGCGCGCCGCCGCCGCCGGCGGGCCATGCCGAGGGCTCGCCCATCGTCGGCCGCTGGACTTGCTTCGGCCCGCTCACCGGCCGCGGCGTGGAACTGCAACTGCGTGCCGACGGCCAGGTCGGCGGCGTCTTCGACGGCAAGCCGCTGCGCGGCCGTTGGGCGCTGCAGAACGGGCGCCTGTTCCTCGTCGACGGCAGCTTCGCCGTCGAGGAGCTGGACGGCTCGCGCATGGTGCTGTCGCAGGGCCAGGGCCGGCGCCTGGCCTGCAGCCGCTGAACACGACTTCACAGGGAGAGAGAGACGATGAAGAAGATCACCGCGCTCACGGCGCTGCTGCTGGCGCTGCCGCTGGCCGCGCATGCGCTGCACGTGTGCACCGACGCCAACGGCAAGTCCACGTTCCAGGACAAGCCCTGCGAGACGCGCGACGCCGCACCGCAGTTCGTGCCGGTGAAGGCGCCCGGCGTGAACGAAGCCAACGCGCTGGAGACGATGAACCGCGTCACCGGCGCGATGAACGCGCGTGACGTGACCGCATTGCGCCGCCTGCTGGCGCCGGGCTTCGAGGCGCGCCTGCCGCGCAAGACCGGCGGCTACATGGTCATCAACGCGGCTCAGTTCGGCGAGGTGATGACGCGCGCTCTGCAGGCCGCCAAGTCCTACAAATCGCAGCGAACCTGCCGGCGCGACCCGGCCGGCGACAGCGCCGAGGTGCTGGCACTGCGCTGCAGCTACACCGACCGCATCGAGGTGCTCAACAAGGTGCTGAGCAGCCAGGGCGACGAGTTCGTCCGCGTGGCCCTGCTGAACGGCGAGGTGCGCGTGCTCGAGATGAGCGAGGCCGCCGCGGCCGACGCGATGCGCGGCAAGGTCGCGCAGGCCGATACGCAGCGCTGAGCCGGCCTCAGGCCGCGGCGCCGGCCACGCGAGCCTCGGCCTGCGCCTGCGCGACGCGCCCCACGCGGAAGGCGCTGGCCACCAGCGCCAGCTGCAGCGCCGCCAGCGCCAGCCACACGCCGCGCCAGGCGCCATGGTCCATCAGCACGCCGATGAAGATCGGCACCAGCGCCTGGCCGATGTCCAGCCCGCCGTAGACCACGCCGTAGACGCGGCCGGTGGCATTCGCCGGCGTCGAGCGCTTCACGAGCAGGTCGCGCGAGGGGCCCGAGATGCCGGAGGCCAACCCCATCAGCCCGAACAGCAGCGGCACCGCACCCGCGGGCACCGGCGCCAGCGCCACCGTGAGCGCCACCGCCGCGGCCGCGGCCAGCGCCACGGCCACGATGCGCTCGCAGCGCTCGGCCTGCGTCGCGAGGAAGCCGCCGGCCACCATGCCGCCGGCGGCGCAGACCATGTAGATCGTCAGGCAGGCCGCGACCATGGCCGCGGGCACCGCGTGCAGCTCGCGCGCGGCCTGCGGCGCGAAGCTCTGCACCACCGAGAGCACGCCGGCGTAGAGGAAGAAGAAGCCGAAGCACATCCAGACGGTCGGGTTCTTCAGGAAGTCCAGCGAACCTTCGGGCTTCGCATCGGCCTTTGCGCCGGCCCCGGCGGCCGCGGGCAGCGGCGGCAGTTCCAGCTCGGCGCGCCGCAGCCACAGCAGCAGCAGCACCGCGAAGGCCAGGCCCGAGGCGCACATCAGCGCGGTGCGCCACGAGAAGGCCAGCGTCAGCGGCACCAGCAGCGCCGGCGCCAGCGCCCAGCCCAGGCTGCCGGTGATGCCGTGCGCGCTGTAGGCATGGCCCAGGCGCGACTTGTCGACCTTGCGGTTCAGCAGCGTGTAGTCCACCGGGTGGAACACGCCGTTGCCGGTGCCGGCCAGCGCGGCGAAGAGCAGCAGCGTGGCGTAGTTGGGACTCAGCGCATAACCCAGCGCCGCGGTGCCCAGCAGTGCGAGGCCGGCAAACAGCACCGGCCGCGGCCCGAAGCGGTCGACGACGAAGCCCGACAGCGCCTGCACCACGCAGGAGACAGTGAAGAACACCGTCATCAGGAAGCCCAGATGCGCGTAGCCGACGCCGAAGGCGTCCTTCAGCCACGGGAACAGCGGCGCCAGCAGCAGCTGGCTGAAGTGGCTGAAGCCGTGGGCAGTGCCCACCAGGCCGATCAGCGTCGCGTCGCGGCGCCAGCCCGGGCGCTGCGCGGCAAGGGTCGAATCCATCCCGGGACTGTAGGCGCAAGCCGGCACCGCCGTGGTGCAGGGGGCTTGGCGACTACCATTTGCGCATGAATGCACCCGTCGCCTTCGAGTACATCCGCCAGGACGCCGCCGGCGCCAGCTGCACCGCCCACGCCTGGGCCAAGGTGCCGCCGACCCTGCCCGCCGCCGAGCGCGAAGCCACGAAGGCGCGCATCGTCGAGCTGCTGAAGGCGCGGGACGCGGTGCTGGTGGCGCACTACTACGTCGACGGCGACCTGCAGGACCTGGCGCTGGCCACCGGCGGCCTGGTGGCCGATTCGCTGGAGATGGCGCGTTTCGGCCGCGACCACGCCGCGCGCACGCTGGTGGTGGCCGGCGTGCGCTTCATGGGCGAGACGGCCAAGATCCTCTCGCCGGCCAAGCGCGTGCTGATGCCGGATCTGGACGCCACCTGCAGCCTCGACCTCGGCTGCCCGCCCGAGGACTTCGCCGCCTTCTGCGACGCCCACCCGGAGCGCCAGGTCGTCGTCTACGCCAACACCAGCGCCGCGGTGAAGGCGCGGGCCGACTGGATGGTGACGAGTTCCTGTGCGCTGGCCATCGTCGAGCACCTGAAGGCGCAGGGGCAGAAGGTCCTCTGGGCGCCCGACCGCCACCTGGGCCGCTACATCCAGCAGCAGACCGGTGCCGACATGCTGCTGTGGAACGGCGCCTGCATCGTGCACGACGAGTTCAAGGGCCTGGAGCTGGAGCTGCTCAAGCGCGAGCACCCCGGCGCGATGGTGCTGGTGCACCCGGAGTCGCCCACCGCGGTGGTCGAGTTGGCCGACGTGGTGGGCAGCACCACGCAGCTGCTGAACGCGGTGCTGAGGGGCAGCGCGAACGAATACATCGTCGCCACCGACAACGGCATCCTGCACCGCATGCGCCAGCTGGCGCCGGGCAAGACGCTGATCGAGGCGCCCACTGCCGGCAACAGCGCCACCTGCAAGAGCTGCGCGCACTGCCCGTGGATGGCGATGAACGCGCTGCAGGGCGTGCTGGCCTGCCTGGAGACCGGCGCCGGCGAGATCCACGTTCCCGAGCCGGTGCGCGGCCAGGCCGCCGGCTGCATCGAGCGCATGCTGGACTTCGTGCAACGCAACCCGGCGGCGCTGGCCACGCCGCAGCGCGGATTCGTGCGCAACGTCGGCGCGGCGTAGCTTCGGCCGCGGCGCCCCGGCCTCAAGTCGGGAAATCTCGACGCCGATAAAGGGCCTCATGCGCCTCTCGCGCTGGAGCCCTGCGATGACGACGAACACCCAGGCCGCCGACTTCACCTCGGTGCGCAACCACAACGAACGCGCCGTCTTCGACGCCGTCTCGCGCGAGGCCGTGCGCTACCCCGGCCTGGCGCACGACCCCGAACTGCTCGCCGACGTGGCCTGCGTCGCGCTGAACCGCCTGGCGCCGCGCTACATCCGCCACGAGGTGGACTTCGTCTTCTACCTCAGCGAGCGCGAACGCGGCGACAGCGAACGCCAGCTGCTGGACGCCGTGGAGTACGCCTTCGGCTTCGTGCAGGCGCGCACGGCGATGCGCGCCCGTGGCTGAGATCCCGCTCGATCCGCTCCAGCAGGCCTGGAGCCTGTGCTACCTCGACCCGGCGCGCTCGGCCGCGCTGGCGCGCGAGGTCGCGGCCTCCGGCGGCAGCGACGCCGGCTGGGGCTTCTGGCTGCTCGCGCTGGCCGAGGCCCGCGGGGGCCGGGCCGAGCAAGCCGCCGCCGCGCTGGCCGAGGCCCGCGCCGACTTCGCCGGCCTGCGCGACGCCGACGAGCTGGCGCACGCACTCTCGCTGTGCGACGAGCTCGACGCGATGCTGCTGCGCCAGGCCGGCGACGTGGCCGCCGCGGTGCGCCGGCACGAAGCGGCCGAGCGCCAGGGCGGCGATGCCGACGCCGCCTGCACGCCGCTGCAGCGCTTCATCGTCCACAACTCGCGTGCGATGAGCTACCGCGCCCTGGGCCGCGTCGACGACGCGCTGCGCCACCTGCTGGCCGCGCGCGACGCGGCCGAGGACAGCGCCAACGCCGGCGCCCGCATCACCGTGCTGTGCAACCTGGGCGGGCTGCAGCAGGACCTGTTCAACCTCGACGACGCGCGCGAGGCCAGCGAGCTGGCCTTCCGCCTGGCGCGCGAGCTGCCTGCGCCGCGCCAGCTCGCGGTGGCGGCCAACAACCTGATCGTGCTGCGCTACGCGCTGGACGACAGCGCCGCGGCGCACGCCACCGCGCGCTTCATGCTCGAGCACCAGCAGGAGCTGCCCGCCGGCGCGGTCGGGCAGTACCGCAGCGCGATCGCGCTCGGGCACCTGGCCGGTGGCGATGCGCAAGCCGCGCAGGAGCTGCTGGACCGCGGCAACGCGCCGGTGCCCGGCGATGGCGACGGGCTGCTGTTCTGGACCTGGGTCGGCATGCGCTGCGCACTCGCCCGCGGCGACGCGGCGCGCGCCTGCGCGCTGGCCGAGCAGACGCTGGAGCAGCGCGCCGCGAGCGGCGCCCCCGACCTGCCCTTCGACCAGATGGAACTGCAGCTCGCGCTGGCCGAGGCCTGCGAGCGCCTGGGCGAACTGCCCACCGCGCTGGCCTGCATGCGCCGCGCGCACCGGCTGTATGCCGAACTCGCCGGCCGCAGCGCCCGCGCGCGCCGCATCGCGCTGGAAGTGGGCCACGAGCTGGCCCGTGCGCGGCAGGAGCGTGACCAGGCGATCGAGACCCAGCGCCGCGTCGACGATGACCGGCGCCGCCTGGCCGTGCTCAACGAAGCGCTGCGCGCGCAGGTGGCCGAGACCGAGCGCCTGCACGGCCAGTTGCGCGAGCAGGCGCTGCACGACCCGCTGACCGGCCTGCACAACCGTCGCTACCTCTTCGAGAGCGCGCCGGCGCTGCTGGAGCTGACGCGCCGCCAGGGCACGCAGCTGTGCGTGGTGCTGCTCGACCTGGACCACTTCAAGCACCTGAACGACACCCACGGCCACCAGGCCGGCGACAAGGTGCTGCAGGCCTTCGCTGCGCGCGGCCGCTCGATGCTCCGCCGCAGCGACCTGCTGTGCCGCTATGGCGGCGAGGAGTTCGTCGCGGTGATGCCCGACATCGATGCCGAAGGCGCCTACGTCGTGCTCGGCCGCCTGCTCGAAGCCTGCCTGGCCGAGCCGCTGGTGGCCAGCGACCGCGCGCTGCCGCTGTCGACCTTCTCGGCCGGCATCGCCCTCTTCCCGCAGCACGGCGGCAGCCTGGATGCGCTGCTGCAGCGCGCCGACCTGGCCTTGTACGCGGCCAAGGGCCAGGGGCGCGCGCGCATCGAGATCGCGGCCCTGAGCGGACACGGCGCCCTCAACTAGGCGCCGCGACGATCAGCCGAGTTCGACGGGCACGAAGATCTGCTGCCCATCGCGCGAGACCAGCAGCGCGACGTGGCGCGGCTTGCTGCGCAGCGCGTCGCGCACCTGCTCCACGCTGCCCACCGGCTTGCCGTTCAGCGCCAGCAGCACGTCGCCCGCCTGCACCCCGGCCAGCTGCGCCGGGCCCGAGACCTGCTCGACCAGCAGGCCCTGCTCCACGCCGGCGCGGCGTGCCTCGCCCTTCTCCAGCGGGCGCACCGCCAGGCCCAGCGACGCGCCTTCGGCCGCCGCGGTCTTCTCCGGCTTGCCTTCGCGGTCGGCGCGGCCCAGCGCGACGCTCATCTCGCGCGGGGCCTTGTCGCGCCACACGCTCAGCGTCACGCGCTCGCCCGGCTTGGCCAGCCCCACGCGGCTGGACACGTCGCCGGCCACATGCACCGGCTGGCCCGCGAACCCGGTGATCACGTCGCCGGCCTTCAGCCCCGCCTCGGCGGCGGCGCTGCCCGGCGCCACGCTGGCCACCAGCGCGCCGTCCGGGCCCTTCAGGCCGAAGGACTCCGCGAGCGGCGCGCTCAGGTCCTGCAGCGTCACGCCCAGGCGCGCGTGGTCGACGCGGCCCTTGGCGACGATCTGGTCCTTTGCGTGCAGCGCCACGTCGATCGGGATCGCGAAGGCCAGGCCCTCGAAGCCGCCGGTGCGCGAGTAGATCTGCGCATTGATGCCGATCACGCGGCCGGCGGCGTCGAACAGCGGGCCGCCGGAGTTGCCCGGGTTCACGGCGGCGTCGGTCTGGATGAAGGGCACGTAGCTGTCGCCCGGCAGCGAGCGGCCCTTGGCGCTGACGATGCCCTGCGTGGCCGTCTGCTCGAAGCCGAAGGGCGCGCCGATGGCCAGCACGTAATCCCCCACCTGCACGGACGAGGCATCGCCCAGGCTCACCACCGGCAGGCCCTTGGCGTCGATCTTGAGCACGGCCACGTCGGTGGCCGGGTCGCTGCCCAGCACCTTGGCGCTGTACTCGCGGCGGTCGCTCAGCTTCACCGTCACCTGCTTGGCGTCGCGCACGACGTGGGCGTTGGTCAGCACCACGCCATCGGCGCTGACGATGAAGCCCGAGCCCTGGCCGCGGAAGGGCTGGGCGCCGCCGGGCGGCATGCGGAAGCCGGGCACGCCGCGGAAGAAGCGGAAGAAGGGATCGTCGTCGGCCTGCGAGTCGCCGCGGTCGCTCGCGTTGCGCAGCCCGGAGACCGTGACGCCGACGACGGCCGGGCCCTGGGCCTGCACGATGGCGCGGAAGTTCGGCGCCTGCCCGACGACTGGCGGGGCCGCAGGCGCCGTGACGGCCTGCGGCGCCGCGGCCGCGACGACGGTGCTTGTGTTCTCCTTGCCCGGCTTCAGCCAGTCGGGCAGGCCGAAGGCCCCGGCGCCAGTGGCGCCCAGGCCGGCCAGCGCCAGCAGCGCGGCGCCGGCGATGCTGCTGCGGTTGAAGTTCGTCATCGTTCGCTCCTTGTCGGATGTGGCCCGAAGCGGGCCTCGGGAACGAACTCTGGGCGCAGCCGATGAGCGCTCGATGAAGCGAAGATGAGGCGAAGATTAGGGCGCCGAGTCGAGCGCGGCCAGGCGCAGCTCGGCGCGCAGGCCACCTTGCGGCGCATCGAGCAGCCGCAGCGTCGCGCCATGCTGCCGGGCCACGGCCCGCACGATCGCCAGGCCCAGCCCGCTGCCCTCGGCCGAGGTGCCTTCGCGGCGGTGGAAGCGGTCGAACACGCGCTCGCGCTCGGCCTCGGGGATGCCCGGGCCGCGGTCGTCGACCTGCAGCACGGCGTCGGCGCCATCGCGCGCCACGGTCAGCGTCACCTGCGGCATCTCGCCACCATGGCGCAGCGCGTTGTCGAGCAGGTTGCGCACCACGCTGCGCAGCGCGAGCACGTCGCCCGAGATGAGGCACGGCGCGCCGGCGCGAAGTTCAAGGGTCGCGTCGCGCTGCAGCGCCAGCGGCTGCGCATCGGCCAGCGCCTGGCGCGCGATCTCGGCCAGGTCCACCGGCGCCAGCGCCACCGGCGCCGAAGGCTCGGCGCGTGCCAGCGCCAGCAGTTGCTCCACCAGCCGCGCCGCGCGCTCGATGCCGCTGCGCAGCTTGCTGATCGCCGCGGCACGCGCGGCCTCGTCGGGCGCATCGGCCACCAGGCCGAGCTGCAGCTTCAGCGCCGTCAGCGGCGTGCGCAGCTCGTGCGCGGCGTCGGCGACGAAAGCGCGCTGGGCCTCGAAGGCCGTGCCCAGGCGCGCAAGCAGGCCGTTGAAGGCCACGACCAGCGGCTCGACCTCGGCCGGCAGGCCGTCCAGCGGCAGCGCGTCGGGCGCCGTGGCCTCGCGCCGCCGCGCCGCCTCGGCCACGCGGTTCAGCGGCGCGAGCGAGACGCCCACCAGCCACCACAGCGCCAGCGCCACCAGCGGCGCGGCCACCAGCACCGGCAGCACGCTGCGCGCGGCGGCCAGCGCGGCCAGCCGCTGCCGCACCGCCAGCGGCTGCGCCACCTGCACGATGCGCAGCGGCGTGGCCACGCCGAACACGCGCCAGGGTGCACCCTGGATCGCGACGGTGCTGAAGCCAAGCACCGCATTCGGCAGCAGCGGCGCCGTGGCGCGCGGCTGGCTGGTGTAGAGCTGCACGCCGTCGACCGACCAGATCTGCACGACGTAGTCGAATTCCGGGTTCGCCAGCGCCGCGCGCTCGTCGGCCGCGATGCGGCCCTGGTCGCGCAGCGACAGCGCCATCTGGCGCAGCTGGTAGTCGAAGAGCTCGTCGGCCTCCGCGCGCACGCTGGCGTAGGTGGCCGCGGCCACGGCCAGCGCGGTGAGCGCAGCCAGCGCGGCGATGAAGGCGAACAGGCGCAGGCGCAGCGAGCGCATCAGCAGGCCTTCAGGCCGAGTCCTTCGCCGGCCCGACGTAGTAGCCCAGCCCGCGCACCGTGTGCAGCAGCTCGTGCCCGAGCTTGCGCCGCAGCTGGTGCACGTAGACGCTGATGGCGTTGCTCTCCAGCTCCTCGCCCCAGCCGTAGAGCCGGTCCTCGAGCTGCGCGCGCGAAAGGATCGCCCCGGGCCGCTCCATCAGCGCCTGCAGCACGGCGAACTCGCGCGCCGACAGCAGCACCGGCCGGCCATCGAGCGTGACCTCGCGGCTGCCCGGGTCCAGACTGAGGCCGGCCACCTGCAGTGCCGTCTCCGCGCGCCCGGCCTTGCGCCGCGAGACGGCGCGCAGCCGCGCCAGCAGCTCCTCGATCTCGAAGGGCTTCACCAGGTAGTCATCGGCGCCGGCGTCCAGGCCGGCCACCTTGTCGGCCAGCGCGTCGCGCGCGGTCAGCACGATCACAGGCGTCGGATCGCCCTGCGAGCGCAGCGCGCGCAGCACGTCCAGGCCGCCGCGGCCGGGCAGGCCGAGGTCGAGCAGCACGGCGTCGAAGCGTTCCGACGCCAGTACATCGCTCGCCAGGCGGCCGTCGCGCACCCAGTCGGCCGCGAAGGCGCGCTGGCGCAGCGCGTCGCGCAGGCTCTCGCCGACCATCGGATCGTCCTCGACCAGCAGCACGCGCATGGCGCGGCGCCTCGCCCGCTCAGCGCGCGCCGCTCTTGGCGGCGCGCGTCAGCACCGTGGGAAAGCTCACCGGCAGTGCGTTCGGGAAGTCGCGGCTGTAGTGCAGGCCGCGGCTCTCGTGCCGGCGCAGCGCCGAGCGCACGATCAGCTCGGCGCACACCACCAGATTGCGCAGCTCCAGCAGGTCGCGGTTGACGCGGAAGTTCGCGTAGTAGTCGTCGATCTCCTGGCGCAGGAACTTGATCCGGTGCAGCGCCCGCTCCAGCCGCTTGGTGGTGCGCACGATGCCGACGTAGTTCCACATCAGCAGGCGCAGCTCGTCCCAGTTGTGGGCGATGACGACCTGCTCGTCGGCGTCTTCCACCTGGCTCTCGTCCCATCCCGGCAGCGCGGGCAGCTCGCGCGGGCCGTCGGCGACGATGCGGTCGGCGCAGGTCTTGCCCAGCACCACGCATTCCAGCAGCGAGTTGCTGGCCAGCCGGTTGGCGCCGTGCAGGCCGGTGTAGGTGGTCTCGCCGACGGCGAACAGGCCCGGCAGGTCGGTGCGGCCCTCGAGGTCGGTGACCACGCCGCCGCAGGTGTAGTGCGCGGCCGGCACCACGGGGATGGGCTGGCGCGCGATGTCGATGCCCAAGGCGCCGCAGCGCGCATGGATGGTCGGGAAGTGCGACTTCAGGAACTCCTCGCCCAGGTGCGTGGCGTCGAGCCACACGTGGTCGAGGCCGTGCTTCTTCATCTCGAAGTCGATCGCGCGGGCGACGATGTCGCGCGGCGCCAGTTCCAGCCGGGCGTCGTGCGCGGCCATGAAGCGCGTGCCGTCGGGAAGCTTCAGCTGCCCGCCCTCGCCACGCAGCGCCTCGGTGATGAGGAAGCTGCGCTCCTGCGGGTGGTACAGGCAGGTGGGGTGGAACTGGATGAACTCCATGTTGCCCACCCGGCAGCCGGCGCGCCAGGCCATCGCGATGCCGTCGCCGGTGGCGGTGTCGGGGTTGCTCGTGTAGCGGTAGACCTTGCCCACGCCGCCGGTGGCCAGCACCACGGCGGCGGCGGGCAGCGTGTGCACGGTGTTGGCGTCGATGTCCAGCGCGTAGACGCCGTAGCAGCGCGGCGGCTCCTTGCGGCCGAGGTGGCGGCTGGTGACGAGGTCCACCGCCATCCAGCGCTCGCGCAGCGTGATCGACGGATGTTCGCGCGCCCGCTGCAGCAGCGCGTCGTGGATCGCCTTGCCGGTGGCATCGGCCGCATGCGCGATGCGCCGCACCGCATGCCCGCCTTCGCGCGTGAGGTGCAGGCCCAGCGGGCCTTCGGGGTCGGGCGAGAACGGCACGCCGGCATCGACCAGCCAGCGGATCGCCTGCCCGCTGCGCTCGGCGATGAAGCGCGCGGTGTGCTCGTCGACGATGCCGCCGCCGGCGTCCTGCGTGTCGCGCACGTGGGACTCGATGCTGTCGTCGCTGCCCAGCACGCCGACGATGCCGCCCTGTGCCCAGGCGGTGGCGCCTTCGGTCAGCTCGCGCTTGGCCAGCACCACGACGGGCATGGATTCCGCCAGGCGCAAGGCCACGGCAAGGCCGCCGAGGCCTGCGCCGATGACGACGGCGGGCGGCTGTGCCGCGTCGGCGGCGGAGCGTGATTCCATGGCGGGCCGGGCGTCCACTCTTCAGGGGGAAGGGATTCTAAGGATCGTCCTGTGCAACAGTTGGATGCATTGGCGCAGCCCGGGCCCTATGATGGTTTGATGACCTCCCGCCGTGCCGAAGCCAGCTGGCCGGACCAGCAGACGCTGAGCCCGCCAAGCCGCGAAGAACTTCTCGATCCGCGCACACAGATCGTCGCCGACCGCGACGCCTACCTGGGGCAGGGCCGCCACGACGTGGGCCGCCGCATCAGCGACGACCAGGTCGAGCTCTTCATCACGGCCGACGTGGCCGGCAGCCTGCAGCGCGAGTTCGTGCTGCACACGCCGGAGTTCATCACGCTGCACGACGTGGGCATGAGCGCCAGCCTGCGCCTGCTCACCAGCCTGGCCGGCGCGGCCGGTGCGCGGGTACAGCGCCTGTCGATCCGCCGCCAGGGCCATGGCGTGGCGCTGGCGGTGCTGCAGTTCGTCGAGATGCCGCTGGCCGACGGCACGCCGGTGCGCGTGTACTCCACCGACATCAATGCCGACAGCCTCACCCGCTTCCACGTCGCGCGCGTGCTGCTGGCCTACAGCCGGCTGGGCGTGCTGCTGGTGGGCGAGATGACGCCCAACGCGCTGGCCGGGCAGATCCAGCCGCTGCACGAGGCGCTGCTGCGCGGCCCCTGGGTCAACCGCGACATGCTGATGGTGCCTCTGGCGCACAGCGGCGCGCTCGCCGGGCAGGCCTCGCAGCTGTCGGGCAGCAGCGCGGTCACCGTCACCGTCACGCCGCGCGCCGAGAAGCCGCGCCAGGCCTGGGCCTACATCGGTGGCGCCTGGAACCGGATGCATACCCACCCGGGTACCGACCGCATCCTGCCCACCGACATGTCGCTGGCCGTGCCCAAGGCCCGCGTGCCGCTGAGCGAGGCCGCCACGCAGCCGATGCCGCTGGAGCCCGAGGCCAAGGCCGCGCCGGCCGGCATTCCCAAGCTCGAAGTGGCGCCGCCGCCGCAACCGGCGCCGCGCGCGCCGCAGAACTTCGCCAACGCCCCGACCCAGCCCACGCCGATGCCCAAGCCCGGCGGCACGAGCTGGAAGGCCTATGCCGAGCGCTGCGGCGTCATCAAGGGCTGCATGGCCGCCTGCGTGTTCGACCAGCACTCGCTGCAGGTGCTGGCCGCCGTGGGCAATGCCCCGCCGCCGGACCGCATGGCGCAGCAGGGCGCGCTGCTGCTGGCGCAGTTCAACGAGACCTCGCGCTCGCTGGGCCTGGGCCCGGCGCGCGCCGAGGCCGCCGTGAGCACCGGCAGCCACCACCTGCTGGTGCGCCCGGTGCCGGGACACCCGGGCATCGCCGTGCACCTGGTGCTGCAGGCCAGCGCGAGCAACCTCACGCTGGCGCGGATGCAGCTGGAGCGGGTCGAGGCGCCGCAGTAGGTACCTCACCCGGCACCGGCCGCTTCGGGTGCCGCCGGGTCCGGGCTCTCGCGCCGGCACGACGCGGCAGCTGCGGCGGCCTGGTCTCAGTGCCGGATCCAGGCCCAGCCGCCGAGGCTGTCCATCGACCGCTCCCAGATGTCCTGGGCCTCGTCGATCGTGATCACGCTCATCTCCAGGTCGTCGTTGAAGGCGGCCGACGAAGTCACGCGCACCGCGAGCGGCCGGCCGTCGGCGCCCGTCGCCGGCGCCCGCACCGAAGGTGCCCAGCGCCAGCTGCCCCCGTCCCAGGTGTACTCGAGCAGCTGGCCCGAGGGCTGCGAGTAGAACGACGAGCCGAACAGGCTGATGCGCAACTGCCCGCCAGGCCGGCGGACGACGGCCGAGGTCATGCCGAAGCGGCCCGAGGGCGCCAGGCCGTCGAGGTCCAGCGGCCGGCCGTGGTCGGCCCAGCCCGACTGGAAGCGTGCCCAGTCAGCGTAGTCGGTCCCGGTGTCGACGAACTTCTCGTACAGGTGCCACCGGCGGTCGGCCGTGTTGAGGGCGCTCACGAAGACGTGCGTCCGCCAGACGCCGTCGCCACGGTCGTGCGCGAACGCGAGCGGGGCCACGCCGACCATGCTCGTGCCGGCCGGCACGCCCAGTGACAGCCAGCTCGACCCGCGGCCGGCGCTCGTGTGGCGCACCCAGATGCTGCTCGGCCCGGAAGGGGGGGAGGCGGTGACGAAGACGAAGTTGTGCACCGGCACACCGGGCAGCGGGGCCCCGGCGCCCGGGGGGCGCGTCGTGACGGCCGCCTGCTGGCCGACGCCGACGGCGCTGCTGTCGGGGCAGCCGTGATAGACCCATTGCCACCGCCCGAGGTCGCCGTCCCACCAGCGCTCGCGCAGGCCGATGTGGTTGCACGCCGGATCGTCGAAGGTCTGGCCGAAGAAGTGGAGATGGTTCGCACCCGCCAGCCGGGCGATCCCGCTGGCCGGCTGGAAGTCGGACCCGTGGCTGTCGGCGGGAATCGGATGGTGGTCGAAGTTCAGGTTCGTGCCCCAGGCCGTCCACCAGGGCGCACCGAGCGTGGTGCGCGAGGTCTCCCGGTAGTAACCGTTGCTGCGCCAGCTGCCGCTTTCCGGCCAGCTGACGAGCGGGAAATGCGCCATCGTCTCCGAACCGAAGGGCTGGGCGTTGGCCGGAAACGGGGCCACCATCCAGTTGCTCCAGTTCCCGGTCGTGCGGTCCCAGGTCTTCCACTTCAAGCCGTCGACCGTGTGCAGCGCCGTCAGCATGAGCGCGTTCTGCGATCCGCTCGGCCGGACCGGGTAGGCCGCGATGCTGGCCTGCACGTAGTGGCTGGCGGCCTGGGCCGGCTGGGTGGCGAGCAACATCAGCGCGATGCCGGCGGCGCACCGCGACAGGCGCCCGGGTCGACGGTTCATGGCGGACTCCCTTGCGTCGAAGGGCGGCCCGGGATCGGGCCGCCGTCGAGCGCAATCTAGGCCCCGCCCCGTTCCGCGGGCGTTCCCTGGCTCATCGCCATGAAGGAGGCCGGCCGCGCCGGCGAGCGGCCCCCTCGATCAGTGCACGGTGCGCGAGAAGCTGAACTCCCCGCCCTCCACGTCCACCGGGATCACGTCCTTCGGCCCGAAGCGCCCTTGCAGGATCAGCTTGCTCACCGGGTTCTCGATGCGCTGCTGGATCGCCCGCTTCAGCGGCCGCGCGCCGAACACCGGGTCGAAGCCGACCTTGGCCAGCTCGGCCAGCGCTGCCGCGCTCACCTCGAGCTTCATCTCGAGCTTCTCCAGCCGCGCCTCGAGCTGCTTGAGCTGGATCTTCGCGATGTTCTCGATGTGCTTCTGGTCGAGCGCGTGGAACACCACGGTCTCGTCGATGCGGTTCAGGAACTCGGGCCTGAAGTGCGCCTTGACCTCGGTCCAGACCGCGTCGCGGATCTCGGCGAGGCTGCGGCCGGCCATCTGCATGATCATCTGCGAGCCCAGGTTGCTCGTCATCACGATCACGGTGTTCTTGAAGTCCACGGTGCGGCCCTGGCCGTCGGTCAGGCGGCCATCGTCCAGCACCTGCAGCAGCACGTTGAACACGTCCGGGTGCGCCTTCTCGACCTCGTCGAGCAGCAGCACGCTGTAGGGCTTGCGGCGCACGGCTTCCGTCAGCGCCCCGCCCTCGTCGTAGCCCACGTAGCCCGGCGGCGCGCCGATCAGGCGGCTCACCGAGTGCTTCTCCATGTACTCGCTCATGTCGACACGGATCATGTGGTCGTCGCTGTCGAACAGGAAGCCGGCCAGCGCCTTGCACAGCTCGGTCTTGCCGACGCCCGTGGGGCCGAGGAACAGGAAGCTGCCCAGCGGCCGGTTCGGATCCGACAGGCCCGCGCGGCTGCGGCGGATGGCATCGGACACCACGGTGATGGCCTCGTCCTGGCCCACCACGCGCTCGTGCAGCTTGGCTTCCATCTGCAGCAGCTTGTCGCGCTCGCCCTGCATCAGCTTGCTCACCGGGATGCCGGTGGCGCGGCTCACGACCTCGGCGATCTCCTCGGCGCCTACCATCGTGCGCAGCAGCTGCGGCTTGCCCGCGCCTTTCTTGCCGCTCTCCTTGGCCTGTGCCTCCTTCAGCCGCTTCTCCAGCTCCGGCAGCTTGCCGTACTGCAGCTCGGCCACCTTGTCGAAGTTGCCCTTGCGCTTGAGTTCCTCGATCTGGAACTTGATGCGGTCGATCTCTTCCTTGACCTGCGCACTGCCCTGCGCGGTGGCCTTCTCGGCCTTCCAGATCTCTTCCAGGTCGGCGTACTCGCGCTCCAGGCGCGAGATCTCCTCCTCGATCAGCCCGGCGCGCTTGATCGAGGCCTCGTCCTTCTCCTTCTTGACGGCCTCGCGCTCGATCTTCAGCTGGATCAGCCGGCGGTCCAGGCGGTCCATGGCCTCGGGCTTGCTGTCGATCTCGATCTTGATCTTGGCCGCGGCCTCGTCGATGAGGTCGATCGCCTTGTCGGGCAGGAAGCGGTCGGTGATATAGCGGTGGCTCAGCTCGGCCGCAGCGACGATCGCCGGGTCGGTGATCTCCACGCCGTGGTGCACCTCGTACTTCTCCTGCAGCCCGCGCAGGATGGCCACCGTGGCCTCGACGCTCGGCTCCTCGACCAGCACCTTCTGGAAGCGGCGCTCCAGCGCGGCGTCCTTCTCGACATGCTTGCGGTACTCGTCCAGCGTGGTGGCGCCGATGCAGTGCAGCTCGCCGCGCGCCAGCGCCGGCTTGAGCATGTTGCCGGCGTCGATCGCGCCCTCGGCCTTGCCGGCGCCCACCATCGTGTGCAGCTCGTCGATGAAGAGAATGATGCGGCCCTCGTCCTGGGCCACTTCCTTCAACACGGCCTTCAGCCGCTCCTCGAACTCGCCCCGGTACTTGGCACCGGCCAGCAGCCCGGCCATGTCGAGCACCAGCACGCGCTTGTCGCGCAGGCTGTCGGGCACTTCGCCGCTGACGATGCGCTGCGCCAGGCCCTCGACGATGGCGGTCTTGCCGACGCCCGGCTCGCCGATCAGCACCGGGTTGTTCTTGCTGCGACGCTGCAGCACCTGGATCGCGCGGCGGATCTCGTCGTCGCGGCCGATCACCGGGTCCAGCTTGCCGCGGCGGGCGCGCTCGGTGAGGTCCAGCGTGTACTTCTTCAGCGCCTCGCGCTGGCCCTCGGCGTCGGCCGAATCGACCTTGCTGCCGCCGCGCACGGCCTCGATGGCCGCTTCCAGCGCCTTGCGGTTCAGGCCATGGCCGCGGACCACGCCGCCCAGGTCGGTCTTGGCGTCGGCCAAGGCCAGCAGGAACATCTCGCTGGCAATGAACTGGTCGCCGCGCTTGGTGGCTTCCTTGTCGGCGGCCTGCAGCAGCGTGACGAGGTCGCGCCCCGGCTGCACCGGCTGCCCGCCGCTGACCTGCACGCCGGGCAGGCCGCGGATGGCGGTTTCCATCGCCGTGGCCAGGCCCGCGGTGTTGGCGCCGGCGCGGTCCAGCAGCGCCTTGGGGCCGTCGGGCTGCGCCAGCATCGCCGCCAGCAGGTGCGCCGGCTCGATGTAGGGGTTGTCGCGCGCGACCGCGGCGCTCTGCGCGTCGGCCAGGGCCTGCTGGAAGGCGGTGGTGAGCTTGTCGAATCGCATGGAGGCTCCGGATGATCCGTCTGCCCCTCATGTGGGGAAGCCGCGGCGCGCTTCAAGGCGCCGCGGCTCCCGGGCGCATCGGCTCAGACGCGGCGGCGGCGCGCGGCCAGGCCGGCGGCGCCCAGCGCCAGGCCGGCCAGCGCCAGCGAGGCGGGCTCGGGCACGGCGGCTGCGGCGGCCGAGCTGTACAGCGTGATCTGCACGCTCTGCCAGCCGGCGCTGTCGGCGCGCCAGGTCGAGTTGCGGAAGTTCTCGAACGAGAGGTCGAAGTTCGAGGTGTACTGGTTGCGCAGGTCGACCCAGGCCATCGGCAGCACGAAGCCGGTGTTGTCCAGGATGTGCAGCTGCGCGTAGCCGAAGTTGGTGAAGCTGGCGAAGAAGCCGGTGGCCGAGTCCGGGCTGATGCCGGCGAAGCCCTGGTTGCTGCCGCTGCCCCAGTGCGTGGCGACACCGCTGTAGGTGGCCGAGCCGGTCAGGCCGTTGGCGTATTCGACGTAGATGCCGACGCGGTCGGCATGCAGCGTGTCGCTGTTGCCCCAGGGGTGGGCCGGGATCTCGCCGGACTGGTTCTCGAAGTCGGTCCACTGGCTCACGACGCCCATGCCGCCCAGCGTGACGGGCGCGGCTTCGGCCGTGTGGACGATGGCGACACCCAGGGCGACGAGGGCGGCTGCGAGAAGGGGGTTCAGGCGCATGGCTCGGGAACGGATCGGTTGTTGCGAGATGCAACCGAAATGCAATCCGTGGGCCCGGGACGCCCGATCAAAGGCTTGGCGATGACGGCGAGAAATCCTACCGCTCGCGGCACCTGCGCTTGTCAAGGAAGCCGACTGCCAAATTGTTCTCAATCCTGAGCCGGCAGCCGAAGCTGCTCGGCCAGCACGCTGCGCTGCACTTTGCCCAGCGCGGTGCGCGGCAGTTGCTGCACCACGCGCACGGCGCGCGGGTGCTTGAAGCGTGCCAGGCGCTCGTCCATGCGCGCCTGCAGCGCGGCCTGGTCCAGCTCGGCGCCGGGCGCCATCACCACCGCCAGCACCGGCACCTCGCCCCAGCGCTCGTCGGCCAGGCCCACCACCGCGCAGTCCGCCACGCCGGGCCATTCAGCCACGAGCTGCTCGATCTCCGCCGGGTGGATGTTCTCGCCGCCGCTGATGATCAGCTCCTTGCTGCGGCCCACCAGCTCGTAGCAGCCGTCCCCGTGCTGCACGGCCAGGTCGCCGGTGTGGAACCAGCCCTCGGCGTCGAAGGCGGGCTCGGCGCTGCGGTCGCTGTTGCGGTGATACCCGCGCATCAGGTTGGAAGCCTTCAGCAGGATCTCGCCGCCCTCGCCCAGCTTCACCCGCACGCCCGGCGCCGGCCGGCCGGCATGGCCGACATGGGCCAGCGCCTCGTCCGGCCGCAACGCGATCGATACCGGCCCCGTCTCCGTGGCCCCGTACACCTGCGCCACCGGCACGCCGCGCGCGTGGAAGGCCTCGATGAGCGCGCGCGGCACGATCTGCGAGCCGCTGTTGACGAAACGCAGCGACGTGAGGTCCGCCGCCGCCCAGCGCGGGTGCCCGATCAGCGCCTTCATCACCGCCGGCACCAGCAGCGAGGTCGTGGGCTTCCACTGCTCGACGGCGTCGAACCAGGCGCCGGGCTCGAAACGCGGCAGCAGGCTCACGCGCGCACCGGCCACGAGCGCGGGAATCGTCTGGATGCACAGGCCGCCGACGTGGAACAGCGGCAGCACCGAGAGCACGCGGTCGCGCGCCGTCAGCCCCTGCACGGCGATCGCCGCGGCAGCGTTGGCCTCCATGCCGGCGGCGGTGTGCATCGCGCCCTTGGGCGCGCCGGTGGTGCCCGAGGTGTAGACGAGCAGCAAATCGCCCGGCAGCACGCCATCGGCCGGCCCGGGCTGCAGGCACAGCGCCAGCACATCGGCCGCCAGCGCCCCCAGCTCCGGCGTGCCCAGCAGGTGGCCGGCGCCGGCATGGGCGAGGATGCCGGCCAGCTCGGGCGCCGCCAGGCGCCAGTTCAGCGGCAGCAGCACCGCGCCCAGGCGGTGGCAGGCCACCAGCGTGGCCAGCATGTCCCAGCTGTTGTGGCCCAGCCAGGCGACGATGGCGCCGCGCGCGACGCCGTCCCGCTTCAGGTGTTCGGTGGCAGCGTCGGCCAGCGCCGGCGGGACGAGTCGATCGAACAAGCGCGGTCTCTCGGGCCTACTCGATCTCTTCGTCGCGCTCGCCAGCCTCGTACAGGCACTCGCGGCCCAGGCGGTCGATGCACAGCTCGGCGGTCCACGGCAGCATCAGGCTGCCGCAGCGGCTGTCACGGTACAGGCGTTCCAGCGGCAGGCTCTTCAGCATGCTCTGGCCGCCGCAGGTGCGGATGGCCAGCGAACTCATCGCCGCCGCGTTCTCCATGATCGTGTAGTGCGCGGCATACAGGCGCATGCGCGTGTCCTTGTCGGGGTCCACCCGGGCGTCGCGCGCGTTCTGCAGGAAGAGCGCGCGCGTCTGCTCCAGCTTGACGCGCATCTCGGCCACCGCCACCTGCTTGGTGGGGTACATGCGGCGCTTGACCGGCGGCATGCCGGGCACCTCGGCGCGCAGGTAGGCCACGGTGAAGTCGTAAGCCGCCTGTGCGATGCCCATGTAGGTGGGCGACAGCGTGGCGAACATGTGCGGGAAGCGCGCCGCGGCCTGCCAGTACAGGCCCTCGGGCATCAGGCGCGAGGTGGCAGGCACGAAGACGTCGTCCAGCAGCAGCGTGCGGCTGACGGTGCCTCGCATGCCGAGAGGGTCCCAGTCGCCCACCACGCTCACGCCCTGGGCGTTCGCCGGCACCGCGAGGTAGAGCGAATCGCGCTGCGTGGCCCCGGGCTTGTCCAGCGTGCACAGCACGCCGTACCAGTCGGCCGCGCCGGCCAGCGAGGCGAAGATCTTGCGCCCGCTGATGCGGTAGCCGCCTTCCACCGGCGCCGCCAGCGTGCCCCAGGGCGCCTTGCCCGCAGCCGCTGCGCCGCCCTCGCTGAAGGGCTGCGAATAGACCATCCCGCGCTCGACGATGTTGGCGTAGTGGATGGCCCGGTGCGCCTCGTGCTCGGCGCGCTGCGCCGGCGTCATGTCCAGCGCGTCGGCGATCAGCCCGCTCCACAGGCAGGAGCAGACGTGCATGTTGTAGGACAACGCCGTGGCGCCGCAGTGGCGGCCGATCTCGGCTGCCACCATCACGTAGGTGGCGAAGTCGGCGCCCAGGCCGCCGTGCGCCTTGGGCACGCAGATCTTCAGCAGCCCCGCCTGGCGCAGGTCTTCGTAGTTGTCGAAGGGGAAGGTGGCGTCGCGGTCGTGGGCGGCGGCGCGCGGGGCGAACTTCTCGCGCCCCAGACTTGCGGCCAGCTCGATCAGCTCGGCCTGCTGGGCGGTGAGGTGCTGGGGGTTGCCGGCAATGTGCATGGCGGGGTCCGAAAGTAGGGGTCGATGGTAGCCAAGGCGGGAACTGGCCGGCCCTGGCGCCGCTTTTCGGGCCGGACGCGAAAGACCCCGCACCTAGACTGGCCGGTACCCCCACATCCGGATCGGGAAGCGCGCCGTGATCAGCACCGACGACCTCGTCACCCATATGCGCGGCGTCGACGCCGCCGAGCGCGACCTGCGTGACCTCGGCGTGGTCTGGCGCATGGTGGAGTCCAGCGCCGCGATCAGCTGCCCCGAGGAGGTGGCGCCGATCCTGCCGACGCTGGAGGACACGCGGCTGCGCTTCGACGACCTGCGCACGCGCCTGGTGGCGCAGATGGTCAAGGAGAACGAGGCCGAGCTGGCCGACGAACTCGCGGCCAAGGCGCAGTGCGCGATCGACATCCTCGTGCGCAACCTCTACGAGCGAACCGCCGACGTGGGCTTCCTGGCCACCGACGACGTGGTGCGCGGCTACTGCGCCGGCGCCGACCACGAAGGCGCGGCGCGCGCCGCGATGGTCTCGCGCCTGGCGGCCTACCAGGCGAAGTACACGGTCTACGACGACGTGATCCTGCTCGCGCCCACGGGCGCCGTGCTGGCGCGGCTGGACGAGGCCGCGGGCCTGGCGGCCAGCGGCGACGGCATCGTCGCCGAGGCGCTCGCCGGGCGCAGCTTCGTCGAGCGCTTCCGGCTGTCGGACCTCGCCCCCGGCGCGAAGCCGGCGCTGCTGTACGCGCACCGCATCACCGCGGCCGACGGCCGGCCGGTGGGCGTGCTGGTGCTGCGCTTCCGCTTCGCCGACGAGATGCAGCGCATCTTCAGCAGCATCAACGAGGACAACCTTCAGCTGGCCCTGGTGCTGGTGGACGAGCAGCAGCGCGTGGTGGCCAGTAACGACGAGGCCCACGTGCCCACCGGCGCGCTGCTGGCGCGCGTGGACGGCCCCGAGATCGCGCTGACGGCCTTCGCCGGCCGCGAGTACCTGGCCGTGTGCCGCGCCAGCGGCGGCTACCAGGGCTACGCCGGTCCGGCCTGGCGCGCACAGGCCATGGTCTCGCTGCTGACGGCCTTCCGCCAGCGCGGCGGCGAGGAAGCCACCGGCGAGGTGGTGCCGCTGGACAACGCCGAGCTGGTGGCGATGAACCAGAACGCCGACGCGATCAACCGCGACCTGCGGCGCGTGGTGTGGAACGGCCGCCTGATGGCGGGCGAACAGGGCGGCGACCGCTCGCGCCTGAAGGCCGTGCTCAAGCAGGTCAACCAGACCGGCATGCGCACGCGCGAACGCGTGGCGCAGGCCATCCACGACATCCACCGCACCTCGCTGGCGCGGGCGCGCCGGCAGACGCGCGAGCTGGCGCGGCTGGCGGCCGACATCCTCGACCGCAACCTCTACGAGCGCGCCAACGACTGCCGCTGGTGGGCGCTGTCGCCGGTGCTGCGCGAAGGCCTGGCGCAGGCCGAGCCCGACGCGGGCGCGCTGTCGCGCGTGCTGGACGACATCAACCGCCTCTACACCGTCTACAGCCGCCTGGTGGCTTTCGACCTCTCGGGCACGGTGCGCGCGGCCTCGCGCTGCGCCGAGGGCGACGGCATCGTCGGCAGCGCCGTGCCGGCCGGCTGGCTGCAGGCGGTGGAGAACCTGGGCGATGCGCAGCGTTATGCCGCCAGCGCCTTCGAGGACACGCCGCTGCATGCGGCCGGGCCCACGTGGGTCTACCTGGCCGCCGTGCGCGATCCGGCCGACGAGCGCCGCATCGTCGGCGGCGTGGCGATCGTCTTCAACGCCGCGGCCGAGCTGGCCGCGATGCTGCGCGACGTGCTGGCCGAGCGACCCGGCTTCGCCGCCTTCGTCGACGCCGAAGGCCGCGTGCTGGCATCGACCGATGCCGCGCTGGCCGATGGCGTGGTGCCCGCGCTGGCCGGCCGCCCGGCCCTGCTGCTGGACCACGAGGGCCAGCACTTCGCCTGCGCCCGCGCCGGCGCCGGCGGCTACCGCGAGTTCAAGAACGGCGACGGCTACGACAACGGCGTGTTCGCCGTCGTCGGCCTGCGGCTGGGCACCACCGAGCGCCGCCAGACCCACCTGGGCGAGCTGGACCTCAACAGCCAGGCCCGCACCGGCGGGCGCCAGAGCACGGAGATCGCGGTCTTCCAGGTCGGCGCCAACCGCTATGCGCTGCCCAGCGCCACGGTGCTGGAGGCGATCGGCAACAAGGGCCTGGTGCACACGCCGGGCAGCGCCGGCGCGGTGGTGGGCATGATCGAGGTGCCGGCCAGCGCCGGCGCGCGGCTGGTGACGGCGGTGTGCGCACGGCGCCTCTTCGGCGTCGGCTACCCGGCGCGGGCGAGCGATGGCGTGCTGCTGGTGATCCGCAGCGCGGCCGACCCCACGCGCGCCGCCTTCGCGCTGCGCGTGGACGACGTGCTCACCGTGCTGGACGTGGGCCGCGAGCGCATGCACGCCGCGCCCGAGGGTTTCGGCGCCTTCGCGCCCTGGGTCACCGGCATCGTCGAATGCCAGGCCGTGGGCGCCGCCGGCAGCGAGCCGGTGCTGGTGCAGATGCTGGACGCCCGCTGCCTGGGCCAGGACGCCGGTGCCGAGCCCCACACGGCGCCGCCGGCCGAGGTCCCGCTGCTGGAGGAGGCGCCGGCTTGATTCGGCTGCCGGCCCTGCGGGCCGCCCTGGTCCTGGCCGCAGCCGCGCTGGCCGCTGCGCCCGCGGTGCCGCCGGCGGCCGCTGCCGACGCGGTGCTCGAAGGCCGCGTCGCGGCCGCGCGCGAGCTCATCGGCGTGGACCCGCAGCGCGCGCGCGACGCCATCGCGCAGCTGCGCAGCGACGCGCTGGCCGGCGGCTCGGCCGCCGTGCGCCTGGCCGCCGACGAGATCGAGTGCCGGCTGCTGAGCGACCTGAACATCGACGACGCCCGCCGCACCGCCGAGTCCGGCCTGGCCGCCGAGCGCGCTGCCAGCGCCGCCGGCAGCGAAGGCCCGACGCGGCTGCCGCTGCTGCGGCTGCGCGTGTGCCACGCCTCGACGCTGCTGGACGCCGAGCAGACCGCCGCCGGCCTGGCCGAGCTGGACGCCGTCATCAACGAGGCCGGCGTGCCCGAGCTGGCCGCCGCGCGCGGCCTGGCGCTGATGGAGCGCGGCGTGCACCGCTCGCGCCGCGGCGATCTCTCCGAAGGCCAGCGCGACCTGCTGGTGGCCTGCAGCCTGCTCGCGCCGCAGCCGCGCGACGCCGAGCTGTGCAACGCGCACCTGGCCAACCACTACCGCCGCATCGGCGACCTCGACGAGGCCCTGCCGCTGGCGCTGCACCTGCTCGAAGGCGCGCAGCGGCGCGGCGCGGCCTTCGACGAATCGATCTACGTGATGATCGCCGCGCAGATCCACGCCGCGCGCGGCGAGCATCCGCAGGCGCTGGCCCGCTACGCCGAGGCCGCGCGCTTCGCCGACCGCGTGGCCGACAGCCAGGGCCTGGTGAAGGCCGAGTACGGCACCGCCGAGTCGCTGCTGGCGCTGGGGCGGGCCGAGGAGGCGCTGCGCCACCTGGAGCGCGCGCTGGCGGGCCTGCACGACAACCCGGACCCGGTGCAGAACAGCTCGGCGCTGCTGCTGCGCGCCGAGATCCTCGTCGTGCTGGACCGCCCGCGCGAGGCTCTGGAGCAGCTCGCGCCGATGGACGCACCGCTGCGCGAGCGGCCCAACCCGGCGCGCCGCTCCAAGCTGCTGCGCGTGCAGGCCGACGCCTATGCGCGCCTGGGCCGCTGGCACGAGGCCTGGCAGGCGCTGTCGGACTGGGCGCGCGTGGAGCAGGCGCTGCAGGCGGCGCGCTACTCGAAGGATTCGGCGCGGCTGCGGCTGCAGTTCAACCGCGAGCGCGACGACCGCGAGATGTCGCACCTGCGGCGCCTGAACGACCAGGGCGAGCACCTGCGCATGCTGCAGGCCGTGGCGCTGGGGCTGGCTGGCGTGCTGCTGGCGCTGCTGGCGGCGCTGGCCGTCTACCGCCGCCGCCGCGAGCGCGAGGCGCAGGCGCTGGCAGCCACCGACGAGCTGACCGGCCTGCCGAACCGGCGTGCATTGCTGGCCTTCGCCGAAGCCGCGGCGCGCGAGGCGCAGCGCCGGCAGGAGCCGCTGGCGCTGCTGATGATCGACGTCGACCACTTCAAGCGCATCAACGACGAATACGGCCATGCCGTCGGCGACGAGGTGCTGCGCCACCTGGCGCGCGTGCTGGGCACCGCGCTGCGCCACGGCGACCGGCTGGGCCGGCTGGGCGGCGAGGAGTTCGCCGCCGTGCTGCCCGGCGCCGCCAGGGCCCAGGCCGGCGGCATCGCCGAGCGCATGCGCGTGGCCTCGGCCGCCGCGGCGCTGGCGGTGCCTTCTGGTGTGGTGCGCTTCACGGTGAGCATCGGCGTGGCCGAGCTGGCGGCCGGCGAGCCGCTGTCGCAGGCCCTGCAGCGCGCCGACGCGGCGCTCTACGCGGCCAAGCAGTCCGGGCGCAACGCGGTGACGCATGCACCCGCAGCCGTGGCAGTGGCCACGGTCTCAGCCGGCGGCGCCGAAATGGAGACGCAGGAAAGCCAGTAGCTCGGCGTGGAAGCGCGCCGGCTGCTCGAGGTTCGCGATGTGCCCGGCGTCCGCCAGGCAGACGTAGGCCGCGCCGGGGATGCGCGCCGCCATGCGCTGCATCACGTCGGGCGGCGCGGTGCGGTCGTGCTCGGCGGCGATCAGCAGCGTGGGCACCACGATCGAGGCCAGTGCCTCGCGGCGGTCGAAGCCGGCGATGGCCTGCAGCGCCGCGCGGTAGGTGGCCTCGGGCACGCGTGACATCAGCTCGCCGGCCGTGTAGCGCGCCGAGGCCGGCGCGTTCGGCGACACCAGGCCCGGCACCAGCCGTGCCGCCATGCCGGCCATGCCCTCGCCCGCGTCCAGCGGCGCCAGGCGCTCGGCGATGAAGCGGCGCTGCCAGTCGCCGTCGGCGCGGCCGAAGAGCGCCGAGGTGCAGGCCAGCACCAGGCCCTGCACGATTTCAGGCGCTCGCGCCGCGAGTTCCTGCGCGACCATGCCGCCCATGCTGTGGCCCACGAGCACCACGCGCCGCGGCGCCACCTGCGCGATGGCGGCCCGCACCGCGTCGACGAAAGCATCCATGCCCGCAGGCCCGGCGCTGCCGCCATAACCTGGGAAATCCAGTGACAGTGCGTGGAAGCCGGCATCGGCCAGCGCTTGCAGCGTGCCCGAGCCCTCGTCGCCCCAGATCGCGCGCGAGCCGCCGATGCCGTGCAGCAGGATCACGGCTACATCGCCCGACCCCGCCGCGTCGAAGGCGATGTTCATCCGACGAGGCGCCCGGCCTCGACCACGGCCTGGCCGTCGAGCACGACGGTGCAGTTCCTCAGCGGCAGGTCGAAATGGCCCAGCGTGTGGCGGCCGGCCACCTCGTTGGCGCCGGTGCTGTAGAGGAAGTTGCCGGCGAAGGCGCGCAGCTCGGTGCCGTTGAAGTCGGCCTTGTCGTAGAACGTCATCGCGTCCCACCGTGCGCCGCGGTTCAGGCCCCAGCCGACATGCGAGACGGCGTAGGCCTCGGCGTCGCCCCAGGCCGCGAGGTAGCCGCGCATCAGCTCGGCGTCGGTGCCCTCGCCTTCCACCCGCACCGCGCGATCGTTCTCGATCACCAGGCGCACCGGGTCGGCCAGGTAGCGCTTGAAGGTGAGGTTCACATCGCCGCGGTCCAGCACCAGCGTGCCGTTGACGGTGCCCGCGGCCGGAAACGCGAGCACCAGGCCGCCGGGCCAATGGCTCAGCGTGCCGGGCTTGGCCGTGAAGCCCCAGACGCCGCCGATCCGCGCACCGGCCAGGTCGACGCGCAGATCGGTGCCGGCGGCCGAGCTCACGTGCATCTGCCGCGCCGCCTTCAGGCGCCGCATCGCGTCGCGCACCGGGCCCTCGTCCTCGGCGCGCGGCAGGCAGCGCTCGAGGATTTCGGGATGCTCGTGGCTGATCGCCAGCACGCGCGCGCCGCCGGCCAGGATCTGCGGCAGCTCCACCGCGTGCTGCAGGCCTTCGACCGTGCAGTCGGCGACGAAGCTGCACGCCGCCAGCGCCTGCACCACGGGGCCGAGGCGGCCGATGGCATCGCTCGCGCCGGTGGAGCGCACCGGCACCGGCGCCGCGAGCGGACGCGCCGGCAGCACGAGCTGGAACGGCCGCGCGCCGATGCGCTGCAGCGCCAGCATCGAGAGCTGCGGCAGCTCGGGCCGCGTCAGCGTTTCCGACAGCACCGCGCAGGCATCGCCGGCCTTCACGCCGCACAGGCGGAAGACCTGCTCGAACATGTCGATCCAGTGCGCGGCCAGCGGCATCGTCACAGCACTTCACCCAGCAGGTGGTAGTGCCCGCCCTGGAAGACCAGCGGCGGCAGCGTCGACTCGCTGCAGGCCAGCACGCGGCCGATGAAGAGCCGGTGGTCGCCGGCCGGCTGGTGCGAGACCGTCTCGCACTCGAACACCGCGGCGCAGCCGGCGAGCACCGGCGCACCATGCTCGCCGGGGGCCCAGGCGCCCTCGTCGAAGCGGTCGGGCACCGGCGATGCGAAGCGGCGCGAGAGCTCCACCTGTGCCTCGGCCAGCACGTTGATCGCGAAGGTCTTCGCGGCGCAGAAGGCCTGCAGGCTGGGGCTGGTCTCGCGCAGCGACCACAGCACGAGCGGCGGCTCCAGCGACAGCGAGTTGAAGGAGTTGGCGGTGAGGCCGACGAAAGTGCCCTGCTCGTCGACGCAGCTGACGATCGTCACGCCGGTGGCGAAGCGGCCGAGCGCGGTGCGCAGCTGGCGGCTGTCCATCAGGCCCATCAGGCATTCCCCGCCGCGGCGATGCCCCAGCGCGCCAGCGCCGCGTCGTCGGCCACGCGAGCGTCGACCCAGCGCGCGCCCTCGGGCGTGGTCTCCTTCTTCCAGAACGGCGCCTGCGTCTTCAGGTAGTCCATCAGGAACTCGCAGGCCTGGAAGGCCTGGCCGCGGTGCGCGGAGGTGACCGCGACCAGCACGATCTGCTCGCGCGCCTGCAGGAGGCCGACGCGGTGCACGACGCGCGCGCCGCGGATGTCGAAGCGGCGCTGGGCCTCGTCGATCATGGCCTCGATCGCGCGCTCGGTCATGCCCGGGTAGTGCTCCAGTTCCATCGCGCTGACCGCCTGGCCCTCGCTGCGCTCGCGCACGGTGCCGACGAAGGCCGCCACGGCGCCGACGCCGCCGTCGCCTTCGCGCAGGGCACTCACTTCGGCCGACAGCTCGAAGTCCTCGGCCTGGATGCTGACGCGCGGCAGGCTGGCCACGGTTTCAGCCGCCGGTGACCGGCGGGAAGAAAGCCACCTCGGCGCCATCGGCCAGCGCGGCGTCTTCCTCGGCCATCACCTGGTTCAAGGCACAGCGCACCGCGCGGCCGCGGGCCAGCACCTCGGCGTGGGCTCCGCCGCGCGCGAGCAGCGCGTCGCGCAGCGCACCGAGCGTGGCGCCTTCGGGCAGCTCGACGGTCTCGCCGCTGCCCAGCGCCTCGCGCAGGCGGGCGAAGTAGCGCACACCGACCTTCATCGCGCCACCAGCTCCGGCATCGGCAGGAAGCGCACGAGATCGCCCCGCGCGATGGCCTTCTGCGGCGGGTTGTCGACCAGCCCGTCGGCCCAGACGGCGGAGGTGAGCACGCCCGAACTCTGGTTGCTGAACAGCTCCAGCTCGCCCTCGGCGTTCAGCCGCGCGCGCAGGAACTCGCGGCGCTTGTCGGGCCGTGGCCAGTCGAAGGCGGCGCGCAAGGCCATGCCACGCGGCAGCGCCGCGGGCATGCCCTGCAGCGTGCGCAGCACGGTGTTCACCGCCAGCAGCCAGGTGATGTAGGCCGAGACCGGGTTGCCCGGCAGGCCCAGCAGCAGCGCGGCCGTGCCGTCGGGGCGACGCACGCGCCCGAAGGCCAGCGGCTTGCCTGGCTTCATCGCGATCTGCCAGTCGTCGAGTTCGCCTTCGGCACGCGCCGCCGGCTTCAGGTGGTCTTCCTCGCCGACCGAGACGCCGCCGGTGGTGACGATGAGATCGGCCTTCGCAGCAGCGCCTCGCAACGCGGCGCGCGTGGCCTCCAGCGTGTCCTTGACGATGCCGCCGTCGTGCACCTCGCAGCCCGCGGCTTGCGCCAGCGCGCGCAGCGTGAAGCGGTTGCTGTTGTAGATGGCGCCCGGGCGCAGTTCCTCGCCGGGCATCTGCAGTTCATCGCCGGTGGACAGGATCGCCACGCGCGGCCGCCGCAGCACCGCGAGCGTGCCGGCGCCCACCGAGGCCGCCAGCCCCAGCGCCTGCGGCGACAGGCGCTGGCCGCGCTGCAGCACCGAAGCGCCGGCCATCACGTCTTCGCCGCGGCGGCGGATCCACTGGCCCGGGTTCGGCACGATGCCCACGGCCACCGAGCCGAGGCCCTCCCCTTCGCGCGCCTCGCACTGCTCCTGCATCACGATGGCGTCGGCACCCGCCGGCACCTGCGCGCCGGTGAAGATGCGCGCCGCGGCGCCGGGCTCCAGCGCGCGCCCGACCTGGCCGGCCGGGATGCGCTGTGCCACGCGCAGCACGGTGCCCGCGGCCGGCACGTCGGCCGTGCGCAGCGCGTAGCCGTCCATCGAGCTGTTGTCCTCGGGCGGCACGTTCAGCGCGGAGCGCACGTCCTCGGCCAGCACGCGGCCCAGCGCATCGAAGGTGGAGACGGTCTCGGTGGCGGTGATCGCGAAGGGCCTGGCGCCTTGCTCGAGGCGGGCCAGCGCCTCGTCGAGGCTCAGCATGGCACGGGCTTGCGGCGGGTTCATGCGGCGCAATGCTGCTCGATATGGCTTTTCACTGCGGCCGCGTCGGCCTTCATGACAACGCAACGGCGCGGCAGCGCCTCGATGCCGCGCAGCGCGGGCGGCACCTCGGGCGCAAAGCCCAGCGCTTCCTCGATGGTGGCGGCGAACTTGGCGGGCAGAGCCGTCTCGAGCACCAGCATCGGCACGCCCGGCTCGAGATGCGCACGCGCCACTTTCAGGCCGTCGGCCGTGTGGGTGTCGACCACCAGCTTCGATCGCTCCCAGGTCGCGCGGATCGTCGCCAGGCGATCGGCATGCGTGCTCTTGCCGGAGACGAAGCCGAAGCCGGGGATGCGCGCGAACTCCTCGGGCGTCACCGAGAAGCCGCCGGACTTGGTGATCGCATCGCCGAACAGCGCCTTCGTGCGCGCGCCGTCGCGTCCGACGAGGTCGAACACGAAGCGCTCGAAGTTGCTCGCCTTGCTGATGTCCATCGAGGGGCTGGAGGTCTCGTGCGTCTCGGCCGTGCCGCGCACGCGGTAGGTGCCGGTGCGGAAGAACTCGTCGAGCACGTCGTTCTCGTTGGTGGCGAGAACGAGCCGGCGGATCGGCAGGCCCATCATGCGCGCGACGTGGCCGGCGCAGATGTTGCCGAAGTTGCCGCTGGGGACGGTGAAGCTGACCTGCTCGCCGTTCTCCTTCGTCGCCTGGAAGTACCCGGCGAAGTAGTAGACGACCTGGGCCAGCAGCCTCGCCCAGTTGATCGAGTTGACGGTGCCGATGCGGTACCTGCGCTTGAACGCCAGGTCGTTGCTGACCGCCTTGACGATGTCCTGGCAGTCGTCGAACACGCCCTCGATCGCGATGTTGTGGATGTTCGCGTCGGGCAGGCTGAACATCTGCGCCTGCTGGAACGGGCTCATGCGGCCGTGCGGGCTCAGCATGAAGACGCGCACGCCCTTCTTGCCGCGCATCGCGTACTCGGCGGCGCTGCCGGTGTCGCCGCTGGTGGCGCCCAGGATGTTCAGCTGCTCGCCGCGCCGGCCGAGTTCGTACTCGAACAGGTGGCCGAGCAGCTGCATCGCCATGTCCTTGAAGGCGAGCGTCGGGCCGTTGGACAGGGCTTCGAGGTAAAGGCCGTCTTCGAGCGGCTTCAGCGGCGTGATCTGCGGCGTGCCGAAGGTGGCTTCGGTGTAGGTCGCATCGCAGAGGCGCTTCAGATCGGCGGCCGGGATGTCGTCGATGTAGAGCGAGAGGATCTCGAAGGCGAGCTGCGCATAGGGCAGGCCGCGCCAACGCGCGAGCGTGGCGGCGTCGACCTTGGGGTAGTGCGTGGGCAGGTACAACCCGCCATCGGGCGCGAGGCCTTCGAGCAGGATGTCGGAGAAGCCGCGGGGCGTCGGGTCGCCGCGGGTGCTCAGGTACTTCACTTGAGCTCTTCCTTCCGGATCCTCACGATCGGCGCCAGAACCGTCGGCAGCGCCTGCATCTGCGCCAGCGCCGCCTTCATCTTCCCCTCGACCGTGTCGTGCGTGAGGATGATCAGGTCGGTCTGCTTCTCGCCCTCGGCGCTCTCTCGCTGCAGCACCGCGTCGATGCTGATCTCGTGCTCGGCCAGGATGCCGGTGATGCGCGCCAGCACGCCGGCCTTGTCGGCGACGACCAGGCGCAGGTAGTAGGCAGTGATCACCTCGTCGATCGGCAGGATCGGCGTGCTGGCCAGCGAGCCGGGCTGGAAGGCCAGGTGCGGCACGCGGTGGTCGGGGTCGGCGGTGTGCAGGCGGGTGATGTCCACCAGGTCGGCGATCACGGCGCTGGCCGTCGGCTCGCTGCCCGCGCCCTTGCCGTAGTACAGCGTGCTGCCCACGGCATCGCCCTGCACGACGACGGCGTTCATCGCGCCTTCGACGTTGGCGATCAGGCGGGTCGAGGGGATCAGCGTGGGGTGCACGCGCAGCTCGATACCCTGCTCCCGCCGCTTCGCAATGCCCAGCAGCTTGATGCGGTAGCCCAGCTGCTCGGCATACCGGATGTCGGCCGCCTGCAGCGCCGTGATGCCCTCGACATGCGCCTTGTCGAACTGCACCGGGATGCCGAAGGCGATCGCGCTCATGATCGTCGCCTTGTGCGCGGCGTCCACGCCTTCGATGTCGAAGGTCGGGTCGGCCTCGGCGTAGCCCAGCTCCTGCGCCTGCTTCAGCACGGCGCCGAAGTCCAGGCCCTTGCTGCGCATCTCCGAGAGGATGAAGTTGGTCGTGCCGTTGATGATGCCTGCGACCCACTCGATGCGGTTGGCCGTGAGGCCCTCGCGCAGCGCCTTGATGATGGGAACGCCGCCGGCCACCGCGGCCTCGAAGGCGACCATCACGCCGCGCTCGCGCGCCGCGGCGAAGATCTGGTTGCCGTGCACGGCCAGCAGCGCCTTGTTGGCGGTGACGACGTGCTTGCCGGCCGCAATGGCCTCCAGCACCAGCGTCTTGGCGATCCCGTAGCCGCCGATCAGCTCGATGACGATGTCGATCGACGGATCGGCGATCACCGCGCGGGCGTCGGAAACCACCTTCGCGGCGTCGCCGACGATGCGGCGCGCGCGCTCGGTGTCCAGGTCGGCCACCTGGGTAATCGCAATGCCGCGGCCGGCGCGGCGGGTGATCTCCTGCTGGTTGCGCTGCAGCACCTGGAAGGTGCCGCTGCCGACGGTGCCGATGCCCAGGAGGCCGACTTGGATGGGCTTTAGCGTCATTGCGAGTGGCGTTTGCGGTAGTGGGCGAGGAAGCGGTCGATGCGGCCGATGGCCTCCGTCAGGTCGTCGGAGTTCGGCAGGAAGACGAGGCGGAAGTGGTCCGGGTCGGGCCAGTTGAAGCCGGTGCCCTGGACGATCAGCACCTTCTCCTCGGCCAGCAGGTCGTAGGCGAACTGCTGGTCGTCCTGGATCGGGTAGAGCTTCGGGTCCAGGCGCGGGAACATGTACAGCGCGGCCTTGGGCTTGACCACGCTCACGCCCGGGATGCGGTTGAGCATCTCGTAGGCCAGGTCGCGCTGGCGACACAGGCGCCCGCCCGGCGCCACCAGGTCCTTGATGCTCTGGTAGCCGCCCAGCGCGGTCTGGATGGCCAGCTGCCCCGGCGTGTTGGCGCACAGGCGCATGCTGGCCAGCATGTTCAGGCCCTCGATGTAGTCCTTCGCGTGGCGCTTGTCGCCGGAGACCACCATCCAGCCGGCCCGGTAGCCGCAGCTGCGGTAGTTCTTGCTCAGGCCGTTGAAGGTGACGAAGAGCACGTCGTCCGCGAGGCTCGCGATGCTGGTGTGCGTGTTGCCGTCGAACAGCGTCTTGTCGTAGATCTCGTCGGCAAAGACGATCAGCTGGTTGGTGCGCGCGATCTCGACGATGTCCTTCAGCAGGTCGTCCGGGTAGAGCGCGCCGGTCGGGTTGTTCGGGTTGATGACGACGATGGCCTTGGTCTTCGGCGTCACCTTGCGGCGGATGTCGTCCAGGTCGGGCAGCCAGCCCGAGCCCTCGTCGCAGCGGTAGTGCACCGGCGTGCCGCCCGACAGCGACACCACCGCGGTGTGCAGCGGGTAGTCGGGCGACGGGATCAGCACCTCGTCGCCGGCGTCGAGCAGCGCGTTCATGCTCATCGCGATCAGCTCGGAGGCGCCGTTGCCGAGGTAGACATCGTCCACCGTGACGCCCGGCACGCGCTTTTCCTGCGTGTAGTGGACGACCGACTTGCGCGGCGCGAACAGGCCCTTGCTGTCGGTGTAGCCCGCGGCCACTTGGCTGGGCAGGTTGCGGATCATGTCCTGCACGATCTCGTCGGGCGGCATCAGCCCGAACGCGGCCACGTTGCCGATGTTCAGCTTGATGATCTTCTGGCCCTCTTCCTCCATGGCTCGTGCCTTGTCGAGGACCGGGCCGCGGATGTCGTAGCCGACGTTGGCGAGCTTGGCTGACTTGGCAATGGGCTTCACGAAGCGGGCTCCTGGGGGCGGAACCTAGAATTATCCGGCATGAAGTTCCAGCCCGAGGACGCCGAAGGCGCCAACCTGATCTCGCGCCAGGAGCCGGGCCGCATCTGGGTGGGCACGGCGGCCTTCACCGGCAGCGTGCTGGTGCCCTGGCAGGGCGAGGTCCTGCCCTGGGATGCCGCCACGCCGGGCGGGCTGAGCGAGGCGCATTTCGAGCGCATCGCCGCGCTGGCGCCGGAGGTGGTGATCTACGGCAGCGGCGCGCGCCTGGTGTTCCCGCCGCCGGCGCTTCTGCGCCCGCTGATGGCCGCGCGCATCGGCGTCGAGACCATGGACACCGCCGCCGCCTGCCGCACCTACAACGTGCTGGTGAGCGAGCGCCGCCGCGTGCTGGCAGCCCTGCTGCTGGCCCCGCCCCCCTGATGTGGGCCGGGGCGAGGACGCCGGACCTCCTATAATTCGGCGTTGGATCGGCAGGGATGGTCAGCCGATCGCCACCTGCGCAGTGCGAGAACAGATTCCATGACGCCTGTCATCAACAAGTCCCTCCCCGATTTCGAGGCACTGGCCACCGGCGGCGTGAAGTTCACGCCGCAGTCGCATCTGGGCCACGCCGTGGTCCTGTACTTCTACCCCAAGGACAACACACCCGGTTGCACAACCGAGGCGATGCAGTTCCGCGACCAGCACAAGGACTTCGTCAAGGCCGGTGCCGTCGTCTTCGGCGTCTCGCGCGACAACATGGCCAGCCACGAGAAGTTCAAGGCCAACCTCGAGCTGCCCTTCGAGCTGATCGCCGACACGGAAGAGAAGCTCTGCCACATGTTCGGCGTGGTCAAGAACAAGATCATGTACGGCAAGAAGGTCAAGGGCATCGAGCGCAGCACCTTCCTGATCGACGCCGAAGGCGTGATGCGTGCCGAGTGGCGCGGCATCAAGGTCGCCGGTCACGTCGACGAAGTGCTCAAGGCCGTCAAGGCGCTGAAGAAGGCCGCCTGAGAATCCGCTTGGCGAAGCCCGGCCACCCACCCGAACGCGGCGCATCCGCCGCGACGCCGGCCCTCCCCGCCACGAGCCGCACAGTCGCCTGTGCGGCTTTTTTCCTTTTCCACCCCCGCTAAGCCCATGCCCCTGCCCAAGCCGCCCGCGAAAAAAGGTGATCTGCTGAACGTTTCCGCGTACGAGGCGCAGGCCGCCCCGCGCGCCGAGAAACGTTCGCTGAAAACCCGCGCGGCCGAAGGGCCGGTGCAGGCCGCGCTGGAGCTGCACGACGGCAGCGCCCCGCTCGCCGCCCGGCCGGCGCAGCCCTCGCCGCTGCCGGCGAAGGCACCGGTGGCCGCGAGCGCCCCCCCGCGCCCGGCCCCCGCGCCGCGCGCCCGCAAGCCGCGCGGCAGCGGCCCGGCCAAGCTCTTCGTGCTCGACACCAACGTGCTGATGCACGACCCGATGTCGCTCTTCCGCTTCGAGGAGCACGACGTCTTCCTGCCGATGATCACGCTGGAGGAACTCGACGGCCACAAGAAAGGCATGAGCGAGGTGGCGCGCAGCGTGCGCCAGGTCAGCCGAGACCTCGACGCGCTGGCCGCCTTCGCCGCCAAGGACGGGCAGCTCGACACGCACGCCGGCATCGAGCTGGCCAAGACCGGCCACCGCGAGGCCGGCGGCAAGCTGTACTTCCAGACCACGTTCCTGGACTTCAAGCTGCCCACGGGCCTGCCGCAGGGCAAGGCCGACAACCAGATCCTGGGCGTGGTGCAGAGCCTACGCGAGCAGCACCCGGGCCGCGAGGTGGTGCTGGTGTCCAAGGACATCAACATGCGCGTGAAGGCGCGCGCCCTGGGCCTGGCGGCCGAGGACTACCTCAACGACAAGACGCTGGAAGACGCCGACCTGCTCTACACCGGCGTGCTGCCGCTGCCGGCGGACTTCTGGGAGCGCCACGGCAAGACGATGGAGAGCTGGCAGCAGGGCGGCCACACCTTCTACCGCATCAGCGGGCCGCTGGTGCCGGCGCTGCTGGTCAACCAGTTCGTCTACCTCGAGGTGCCCGGCGCTGCGTCGCTGTACGCCCGCGTCACCGAGATCACCGGCAAGACCGCGGTGCTCAAGACGCTGCGCGACTACACGCACGGCAAGAACGCGGTCTGGGGCGTCACCGCGCGCAACCGGGAGCAGAACTTCGCGCTGAACCTGCTGATGGACCCGGAGTGCGACTTCATCACCCTCACCGGCACCGCAGGCACCGGCAAGACGCTGATGACGCTGGCCGCGGGCCTCAGCCAGGTGCTCGACGAGCGCCGCTACAGCGAGATCATCGTCACCCGCGTGACGGTGCCGGTGGGCGAGGACATCGGCTTCCTGCCCGGCGACGAGCAGGAGAAGATGGGCCCGTGGATGGGCGCGCTGGACGACAACCTCGAGGTGCTGGCGCGCAGCGACAGCGCCGCCGGCGAGTGGGGCCGCGCCGCCACCAACGATCTCGTGCGCAGCAAGATCAAGATCAAGAGCATGAACTTCATGCGCGGGCGCACGTTCCTGAGCAAGTACGTGATCATCGACGAGGCGCAGAACCTCACGCCCAAGCAGATGAAGACGCTGATCACGCGCGCCGGCCCGGGCACGAAGATCGTCTGCCTGGGCAACCTGGCGCAGATCGACACGCCCTACCTCACCGAAGGCTCCAGCGGCCTCACGTACGCCGTCGACCGCTTCAAGGGCTGGCCGCACGGCGGCCACGTGACGCTGGCGCGAGGCGAACGCTCGCGCCTGGCCGATTTCGCCAGCGACGTGCTGTAGCGGCCTACCGCAGGACGGGCTGCCACGATGGCCGCGGCAAGCCCTCCTGCAGCCCCTAGCGCCGGGCCTGGGGCAGGGGCCGGAGCCGATCGCCCGACCGTCGACTTCTTCGTCTCCTACGCGCGCGAAGACCTTCGCGCCGTGGGCGAGCTGGTGCGGGGGCTGCGCGCGCTCGGGCGCGAGGTCTGGGTCGACCTCGAAGGCCTCTATGCCGGCGAGGCCTGGTGGCCGAGTCTGTGCCGCGCGATCGGCTCGGCCCAGGTCGTCGTCTTCGTGCTGTCGCCGCACTGGCTGCAGTCCGGCCCCTGCCGCAGCGAGTACGAGCAGGCCGAGGCCGGCGGCAAGCGCATCGTGCCGCTGGCCCTGCAGGACATCGACGCCAGCCAGCTGCCCGAAGGCCTGAGCCGCCGGCACTGGCTGCTGGCCGAGACCGGGGACGGTGACACCGAGGCAAGGTTCGCCAGGCTGGCGCGTGCGCTGGTCGATCTGCTCCTGCGCGACCCGGCCTGGCTGCGTGGCCACACGCGCTGGCTGCTGCATGCGCAGGACTGGGAGACCCGCGGCCGGCCCGACGACCTGCTGCTGCGAGGCCCTTTGCTGGCCGAGGCCGAGGCCTGGCTGCAGGCCGCGCCGGCGTCGGCGAACCCGCCGGCGACGCCGCTGCACCATGCGCTCATCGACGCCAGTGCCACGCTGCGCCGCCTCGAGCAGGCCCGGGCGGCGCTGGACGACGATCGCCGGCCGGCCCGCGCACTGGCGCTGCTGCTGGCGGGCGAAGACGGCCTGCAGGAGCCGCGCGTGCGGGCCCTGGCGCTGCAGGCCCTGCAGCAGGCGCGGCGCGGGCAGCGCCTGGCTGCGATGCCGCGCGGCGGGGCGCGGCTGTGCCTGGACCGGGAAGGCAAGCGCCTGCTGGCCGGCGATGCGCTGGGCAGCTCGCTGTGGGACCTCGAAGCCTCGCCGGCCCGGCGCATCGGCGGCGAACTCGGTGGCCTGTTCGACGGTGAACATCCCCTCGCCCCCGACGGACGCCGACTGCTCGACCGGGGCGCGCGAGATGACCGGCGTGGGGAGCGGCTGCGGCTGCTCGACACCGATCGCCTGCAGCCGGTGGCCGAGTTCGAACTGGGCGAAGACGAGGTGGCCGCATGGGCCTTCTCGCCCGACGGCCGCCTGCTTGCCCTGGCCTGCGGCAGCGGGCTGCGGCTCATCGATGCCGAGGACGGCCGCATCCGCTGGCAGGCGCGGCACGAGACCGCAGCCGGCAGAGTGCGGCTGCTGTTCTCGCCGGACGGCATGTCGCTGGCGAGTTGGTCGGGCGACGGGCTCCGGCTGTGGGTCGTCGCGGACGGCAAGCCCTCGTGGCAGGCGGCGGCCGGCACGCGCTCGGTGTTCTGGTCGATGCGCTTCTCGCCCGACGGCGCCTGGCTGGTCGCCGCACGCGGCAATCCGCGCGTGGCGACCTGGCGGTGCGACACCGGCGAGGCCCTCAAGCCGCTCAGCGGCTCGCCGGGCAGCGAGCTCCGCGACGCCTGGTTCGGCGAGGGCGGAACCATCTTCGCGCAGGGCAGCGAGCTGCGGGCCTGGTCGTGGCCCGATCGGCGCCTGCGCTGGGCACGCCCTGCCGGCCAGGCAGCCGCCTGGTCGAACGACGGCCGCCACCTGGCCTGCGTCGACGAGCGCAGGCACAGCCGCATCGAACTCGTCGACGCGCGCAGCGGCCGGCTCGTCGAGACGCTCGCCCACCGGACGGGGGATGTCGTGGCCCTGGGTTTCCTGGCCGGCGACGAGGCGCTCGTCACGGGCAGCGACGACGGCTGGCTGACGCAGTGGGACCTGAACACGCGCACGGTGGCTGCCGAACTCCGGATCGACGACCGGACCGTGACCTCGCTCGCGCCGCTGCCCGCCGGCAAGGCCGTCGTGGCCGCATCGATCGGGACACCGGGCCTGCTCTGGTCCTTCGACCACGGCCTGGCCGAACGTGAACTCGAGGGCCGCTGGCGTTCGGTGATGCCGTTGCCTGGCGCAGGCCTGCTCGCGCTCATGCCGCAGGGCCCGGACGATCCGGTGCTGCTGCTGGGACCCGACGGCGAGCAGGTCGTGGCGCGGCTTGGCGCCGACCATGGGCGGCCCTTCGCACTGGCCGCCTCGCCCGACGGGCAAAGGCTCGCGATGGCCTGCACCGACGGCCTGCTGCGCCTCGTGCAGCGTTCGGACTGGCGCGAACTGCAGCGATGGCCCGACCTGGCGGGTCGCTCAGGTCACCTGCATTTCGATGCCGGCGGCCAGCGGCTGCTGGCACACAGCTGGCACGACGGCGCCTGCCGGGTCCTGGACCTGGCCGGCGGGCCGCCGCTGCTCGGACTGGGCGACGCCCGGCGCCACGTCGAGCAGGCCCGGCTGTCGCCGGACGGCCGGCTCGTCGCCTGCGCCGAGCGCCACTACGAAGTCATCGACCGCGAGCGGCGGCACGTCGGCAACGGCGCGCGCATCGTCGAGGTCGCCGGCGGGGCGACGGCCTGCACGTTCGAACGCTGGCCCGGCGATCGACTCCACCCGACGAACCCGCGCAACAGCTTCGACCAGCTCGCGTTCTCGCCCGACGGCCGCAGCCTGCTGATGCGCAACACCTTCGACGGCGCGATCTGCCTGGCCGACGTGGCCACCGGCGCGCTGCGGGTGCTGCTCGACGACGACGAGCAGCGGCCGGAGGCCTGCGCGTGGACGCCGGACGGCCGCGTCGTGGCCTCGGGCCATGGCCGCCTGCGCGTGCTGCGCCCCGACGACGGCGCGGTGCAGCTCGACCGCGAGGGGACTCTAGGCGATGGGCGCCAGTGGTCGGCCGCGCACGGTCTCGTGCTGTGCAGGCACTCCCACGGCGCCCTGCTGCTCGGCCTGCCGGAATTCGAGCCCTGGGTCGAACTCTTCGATGCGCCTTGGCGCTTCCCGAACCTGGGCGACTCGTCGGCCCTGAGCCCGGACGGCCAGCGTGTGCTGACGGTCGAGAGCGACCATCGCGCCTGCACCTTCGCGATCGGCGGCGCCGCGCTGCTGGATGCCGCGCGGCGCTGGGCCGAGCCGGCCTGAGCCGGCCTCCTTCGCCCAGGGGAGGCCTTTCGCGGCCACCCCCCAAGCTTGGCTTCATCGGCCCGTTAGCGCGCTAACGGGCGTCTAACACCACGGTCGTTAGCGTGACGGTCCTGGGTTCGCCGCTCCTGGCGGCCCGGCTCCAACCCTCGCCGAAGGAACACGACATGAAGCTCTCCCACCTCGCAGGCGTGGCCCTGATGGCCATGGCCTCCGCCGCCGCCCAGGCGCAGACGACGACGATCAATTTCGACGGTGCCGTGCAGACGGACATCACCAACGCCTACGCAGGCCTCACCTTCAGCGCGCCGCTGTCGGGCACCGGCCCCGTGCGCACCTGGGCGGCACCGAATGCCGACACGCCGGGCAACGTGCTGGGCCTGTCGGGCCAGAACAACTTCTACGTCTTCAACCAGACCAACGGCGCCGTCGACATCACCTTCGCCGTGCCGGTGAGCTTCGTCTCGGTGCGCTCGGCCTTCGTCGTCAGCACCGAGCTGTACACGCAAAGCAGCGGCAACCCCTTCATGGCCGCCTACAACAGCACCGTGATCTCGGCCACCAACCGCATCGGCCTGGACTCCTGGGACGTGCCCAGCGACGGCTGCAACACCAGCACCACCTTCTGCGTCAGCGGCTGGGACACGCTGAGCTTCACCAGTCCCACCGCCAACATCAAGACGATCCGCCTGACCGGCTTCGCGCCGACCGCGGGCACGGCCTCTCGCTACGCGATGTTCGACACGATGAGCTACGGCGCAGCACCGGTGCCGGAGCCCTCGACGATGCTGATGTCCAGCCTGGGCGCAGCGGCGCTGTGGCTGCGCCGGCGGCGCCGCGCCTGATCGTTCGCAGGGCCAGCCATCGCGCCCCTGGGCAGGCTCAGCGCGCGATGGCCGGCCCGGCGAGCATCCAGTCGATGCGGGCGACCTGCGCGGCGTGCCGGCTCCCGTTCGGCCCGAACTCGGCCGCCGCGGCGCCGGGCCGGACGAAACCCCCGTCGGGGCGCGCCGGCGGCTCCTTGCCGGCCGCCGCAGCCGCTCGCACCGGCGGGTTCGTGGGTGCATGCACGGTCAGCACATAACCCGCCCCGTAGACCGCGCGGACGGTGACGCCGCGCTGGGGCCCCAGGCCCAGCTTCTTGCGGACCTGGTGGATGTGCTGCTCCATGGTCCGGCTGGAGACCTCGGTCTCCACGCCCCAGACGGCCAGGCTGATCATCCGCCGCGTCAGGCACTGGCCCTCGCTGCCGAACAGCAGCCAGGCCAGCGCGAACTCGCGCGGCGTGAGTTCGGCCGGCGTCCCGCGGTCGGTGACCGTCCGGTTGACGCGGTCGAGCACGAAGCCCGCATGCGTCTGCGTCGTGCGCTGGTCGCCATGGCCGCTGCGGCGCGCGGCCGCGACCAGCCGCGCGACCAGTTCCACCGCCTCGGTTCCCCGCGTGACGACGTCCGCGATGCCCGCCCTGAGCGCCAGCGCGTTGTGCTGCGGCAGGCGGTCGATGGTCTGCAGCACGAAGGGCACGTTGCCGAGGCCGACACGCTGCAGGCAGGCGAAGACCCGGGACTCGAGCGCTTCATCGGCGCCCACGTCCACCAGGACCACGTCGATCGGTTCGGTTCGCAGCGCCCGCAGCAGCCGCAGCTCGCAGCCGACACGGACAGCCGAGAGGCCATAGTCGCCGAAGAAGCCCTCACAGCGGGCAAAGACGGCATCTTCGGGCATCAGACAAGCGACGCGCATGACTCACCCCCAGTCCCAGAGTTGACTGCATGTTCAGGACATGGCCGCAGGCGGCAGACGGAGATTGCGGCCGGGGGCGCTTCACAGGCGTTCCAAGAGCGTTTCGCGTCTTGTGCAGGATGGCCGGCGGCGGACAGGATCCACCACCGGGCGCAGCCCGGCCGAGGGGCTGCGCGGCCGGCTACTGCGCCGCGGTCTTGACCTGGTCGGCAGACTTCTTGGTCGCGCTGTCTTCCGCGGCCGCATGCGACAGCGTGGCCATCAGGGCGGCGATCTCGTGCGCGGCGGCTATCCCGCCCTCGAGGCTGTGGGACACCGCGCCCGTGGCCTCGGTGATCGCCGGCCCGCCCTTGCCCCGGCCACCGCCCGCATCGGCCGGGGCCTGCCGAGGCGCCTCCGGCTGCGCGGCGCCCTGCAGCGCGCGCAGCAGCCCCGCAGCGGCTTGCGGCGGCGCGTCGGGGCGGCGCGACGGGGGCGAGGCCCGCCGCGGGAGTTCGGCCGGCGGATCGCCCCTGGGCCGGCCGCCTTCCGCGCCCTGCCCCGCCGGAGCCGGCGAACCCGGCTGCGCCGCCTGCTGGATCTTCGCCCGCGTGACCTCGCCGAGGTGCGCGACCGCCTGGTCGACGAGGGTGGCGGCGATCTGACCGACAGCTGGGGTGATCTTCATGATGCCTGCGAGCGGTTGTGTTGACGGATCCCCAGGATGAGGCCCGACGGGCGGCCCGCGGCGGCGAATGCGAAATGGCCTGCGCAGCGCCGAACCGAGCCGGGCACGCCCGGGTCAGTGCGGGCGCGGAACCTCCTGCAGGCTGAGCAGCAGCACGGGTCCGTCGGCGAAGTCGCGCTGGTGGCGCCCCGACGAGGCACTGGCCTGCGCGTCGATCGCGAACGACGGCGGCAGCGGCTGCCCGGGCGGCAGCAGCCGCGCCTCCTGCACGACGAAGGCCAGCGCGCGCGCCTTCGCCTCCTGCTGCTCCGGCACATGGTTGAAGGCGCTGGCGTCCTTCAGCGCGCTGCCGTCCGCGGTCGTCACGCGCATCTGCACGTTGCCGGGGTAGGCGGCGGAGGTGTTGCCCTCGGCACGGCTGCCGGTGAACATGCCGCGCTGCGCCACCACCTCGCCCGTGCGGGCTGCGCCTTCGAAGCGCCCGGCCATCAGCCGCAAGACCGCGGCGTCCACGCTCATGCCGCGCCGGACGGCGTTGCCCGCGTCCAGCGACGGCAGCAGGTCGATGCCGTGGTCGTGCGCCGCACGCATGCCGGCCATCACGCGGTCGAGCGCCGGCTCGTGCAGGCGCGACTGCGCGTTGACGAGCACGAACAGCCGCGCCGACCAGTGCAGGCCTCGCGCCTCGCTTTGCACCGGCGCACTGACGCCGCTCAGGTTGAGCATGGCCACGGCATCCGGATGCGCGTTGGGATGCCCCGCGATCGGAACCAGGTCCGCGTGCTCCAGCGACAGGTGGTCCAGCAGGTCCGCAGGCCGCAGCGGCCGCCCCGTGAGAGCCAGGTGCTCGAAGGCCGGCAGACAGTCGTTGACCGCCCGCAGCATGCCGCGCAGGTCGTGCAGCGCGAGGTGGTCGGCCGGCGGCCGGTCCGGATCGCCATCCCGCATCGCGTGCGCGAAGTCGCCCTGGGCGTCCTGCAGCCGGGCACAGGCCGCATGCCACTGCGCGGCGGCAAGCGGCGGCCCCCCGCGCGGCGGTGCCATGGCATCCAGCGCACCGCGGACCTGAACCTGCAGGGCCCGCACCGCGGCCGACGGCGTGTCGCCGGCCTCGGTGAACAGGCGCCGCAGCAGCACGGCGGGCGCACCGGCCGGGCGCGGCCCCAGGCCGGGTGCAGCGGGGCCGGACGCCGCAGCGCCGGGCAGGCCGGGCAGTCCGGCGGGAGGCGGGCGCTGCAGCGCTGGCGCCGGCGCCGTTGCACGCGCGGCCGGCGCCGGAACCTGGCGCACGTCCTGCGCCAGCCGCTGGCCCGCCGCCACCAGCAGCCCGGGCACGCGCGGCCCGGTCATGTCGCGGCCTCGCTGCCGCATGGGCGCGAAGCCGCGGCCCGCGCGAGACCGGGTGCCGGGCCTTGTGTCGCACATCGTGCGGCTTGCAGCGGGAAGTTCCAGGTCATCGTGGCTCCTGCCCTCGGGCGGCTCGTTGATCGGCTCGTGCCGACGCAGCGTAGGCCAGGCCGCCGGCCGGGCCCGCCGGCAAAGCGAAACGCGCTCGGCGAGGCCGAAACGCGCGCCGGCCCTCAGGTGCGGGGCAGGATGCGCTGCAGCTGCTCGATCAGGTGCAGCGGAACCAGGTGGCTGCGCACCTGGGCGATGAAGACGCCGATGAACAGCGCCAGCAGCAGCATGGTCAGCGCACCCTTGATCGGCTGCGCGAGGTTGGACGGTTCGAGCTTCTCGGCCGCGCGCGTCACCAGGCCCAGGCCGACGTCGACCAGCACCAGCACCAGCAGCACCGGGGCGGCGAACTTGACGGTGGTGGACATCAGCCCGTCCGCCTGCTGCACGGCGAAGACCTCGATCGTGCCGCCGATCGACGGCAGGGCCGACAACACCGGCCAGACCTTGTAGGACTCCATCATCAGCTTCAGGAACGCCAGCAGCCCGCCGAGCAGGTAGAACAGCACGATCGTGAGCTGCTGCAGCAGGGTCGATACCGGCGTGGACTGCTCGCCCGACAGCGGGTGCGACAGCTGCACGCTGTTGTACCCGGTCTGCGTATCGATCAGCGCGCCCACGCTCTCGGCGATCCAGAACACGGTCGCGGCGGCGAACCCGATCATGACGCCGATCAGCAGCTCCTTCAGCGCCAGGCCGAAGAACGCGGCGGCACCGATGGCCATCAGGTCCACGGTGGGCACGCCGAACGCGATGTAGCCGCCCAGCAGGATCGACAAGCCGCCGCGCACCAGGCCGTTGACGACCGCGTCGCCGGTGGCCGGCAGCACCGCCATCGCCGCCAGCAGGCGGATCGAGCACAGCGCGGTCACCATCATCAGGCTGCCGAAGGCCTGGTACAGCTCCGCGAGGATCTCGGTGCCCGGCATGGGATGCCCTCGCTAGGGCGAGGCCTCGGCCGCCCGGCGGGCCGCGACGATGCGCGTCGCGGCCAGTTCACCCGCATCATCGGACTCGGCTTCCTCGGCCTGTTCGGCCGCCTGCCGCAGCAGCTCGTCCAGCCGCGCCTGCAGCTGCTCGGTCTGTTCGTTGTTGCGGTCCAGCAGGGCCACGGCCTCCGCCAGCGCGGCGGCCTGCTGCTGGACCACGCCCTGGGCCTTCGTGCTCGCGGCGGCGGCTCCCGCGCTCGCCCGCGCGCAGGCTGCCACGTGAAGGTTCGTGGCCTCCAGGTGGGTGGCGATGAACTCGCGCGACAGCAGATCGTCGCGCCGCTGCATCGCGGCGGATTCGATGGCCGTGCAGCGTGCGTGCTCCTGCTCCGCGACCGCCGCCTGGGCCTGCGCGCCCTGCAGCGCGGCGTTCCGCTCGTCGACGATGCGCTCCAGCCGCAGCCGCTGCAGACCCCGGACGCGCAGCAGCTTGCGCAAGGCGGCGGCGGCGTGCATCAGCCGACCGTTTCGCGCAGCAGGCGCAGGATCTCGTCGTAGGGCAGCAGCTCGCCGGTCCGCTGCGCGAGGAAGGCGCGGATGGCCGCGATGCGCTCCACAGCCTTGTCCGACAGCGGATCGTTGCCCTTCTTGTACTCGCCCATCTGCACCAGCAGCTCGATCTCCTCGTGCTTGGCCAGCAGCGTGCGCAGCAGCGCGGCGGCCTCGGTGTGCGCCGGGGGCACGATCTGCGTCATCACCCGGCTCAGGCTGCCCAGCACGTCGATCGCCGGGAACTGGTTGCGCGCCGCGATCCGGCGCGACAGCACCATGTGGCCGTCCAGGATGCCGCGCACCTCCTCGGCGATCGGGTCGCTGCCGCTGTCGTCTTCGGCCAGCACGGTGTACAGCGCCGTGATCGAGCCGGTGGCCCCCATGCCGGTGCGCTCCAGCAGGCGCGGCAGCTCGGCGAACACCGAGGGCGGAAAGCCGCGCCGCGCCGGGGGCTCGCCGGCCGCCACGCCGATCTCGCGCAGCGCACGGGCGAAGCGCGTCAGCGAGTCCATCATCAGCAGCACGCGCTGGCCGCGGTCGCGGAAGTGCTCGGCCACGGCCGTGGCCACGAAAGCCGCCTTGGCGCGCTCGATCGACGAACGGTCCGAGGTGGCACACACCACGACCGAGCGCGCCATGCCTTCCTCGCCGAGGATCTGCTCGATGAACTCGCGCACCTCGCGGCCCCGTTCGCCGATGAGCGCGATGACGCTCACGTCGCACTGGGCTCCGCGGGCCAGCATGCCCATCAAGGTGCTCTTGCCGACGCCGGCCGCCGCGAAGATGCCCATGCGCTGGCCTTCGCCCAGCGTCATCAGCGCGTCGATGATCTTCACGCCGGTGGGCATGGGCTGGTCGATCACGGCGCGGGCCATCGGGTCCGGGGGCGGCGCCATGACGGGCCGCGCCTCCTCGGCCTCGATCGGGCCCTTGCCGTCGATGGGGAAGCCCAGGCCGCTGATGACGCGGCCGAGCAGGGCGGGCCCGCAAGGCACCGTCAGCGCGCCGCCGGTGCCCACGACCCGCGTGAAGCCGCTGACGCCCGACAGCGTGCCGAAGGGCGACAGGATGGCGCCCTTGGCACCGAAGCCCACCACTTCGGCGAGTTGCACGAGGCGGTCGCGCGAGTCGCGCAGCTCGCACAGCTCGCCGACCGTCACCTCCAGGCCGCTGGCGCGGATGAGCGTGCCCACCACCTCGACGACCTTGCCCGTGCGGGCGAGGATCGGCTCGCGCGAGAGCTCGTACTCGAGGGCGCTGGCGTAGGCCTGCAGGTCGTTGTCCATGCGGCAGCTCAGGCGGGGGCAGCCGCGTCACGGCCCGCCCCCTGCGAGACCTTCGTCAATGCCCGGCGGATGGCGGCCAGCTGCGTCGTCAGCCCGGCATCGACCAGGCCCCGGTCCGACTCGAACAGGCAGCTGCCCTGCATCAGCGAGGCATCGCGCACGATCTCGACCTTCGGCGCGCCCGCGCTCAGGCCGGCCATCAGCTCCGCCACGGCGGCCTGGGCGGGGCCGTGGTCGGCCTCGTGCACGCGCAGGGTCAGCAGCGGCACCTCCTGGATCAGCGTCGAGAGGTTCGCCAGGGCGCGCGCGAACAGGGCCTTGCGGTCGGTCTGCTGGATCACGCGCTCCACCGCCAGCGCCACGATGTCGCGCAGCCGTTCGCGCTGCCGCTCGAGCCCGGCGCGCGCCTGCTGTGCGTCTTCCACCGCACGCTGCGTCCACGCATCCAGCGCCTCGCCGTGCCCTTGGGCGTAGCCCTCGGCATAGCCGGCATCACGCAGCCGGGCGGCGTCGTCGCGCAGCGCCTGGGCCTCGGCCTCGGCCTGCCGGACGGTCTGCGCCGCCTCGGCCTCGGCGGCCGAGCGCAGGTCCTGCAACTGCGCGTGCAGCGTCGCGGAGGCCTCGGCCATCGTGACCAGGGTCGCGAAGTCGTCCGCCCGCACCAGGCCCTGATCTAGGCCGACAGCGCACGGTCCATGTTGGAGCCAAACAACCATGAGTAGGCCGGGAAGTAGATGGCAAGTTGATCGGAGAACCCGCCCAGCGGCAGGACCTGGGGTGGCCGGCTGCCCGCCCGGGCCTGCCTGCCGCTCGCGGCGGCCGGCAGGCTCAGGCCGATCAGCCGGCGCGCGTGATCGCAGGTCCAGGCCTGCTGCGCACCGAGCACGCCGTAGGCCCACACGGCCAGCGCCTCGGCCGATGCGCCTTCCAGCGGCGGCGGGTCTGCCGGTGTCGGGCCGGACTCCGGCGCCGCCACGAGGGCGCCGATGGCATCGCTGCCCACCATCTCGACCAGCAGCTGCCGCTGCCGGCGGCCGACGCAGCGCCGCACCTCGCGGCGTCGCAGGAACAGGGCCGCCGCGCACAGCCAGGCGACCAGGGCCGGCCGCGGCAGCAGCGCCGCGCGGTTCAGGCGGTTCGACAGCGCGCCCAGGCTGGGCCATTCGATGCCCCAGGCCGCGCGCAGGCAGATCGACGCCTGCTGGCGCGCCGCCGCGTCCTTGATGGCCGCCAGCCATGCCAGATCGCCCCAGGACGGGTGCAGCTGCGCCACGAAGTGGGCCGACTTCTCCGCGGCCAGCGCCAGCAGGCGCGCCACGGGATCGGCGGCATCCGGCGCGTCCGCGCGCGGCGCATTCATGCGTCAGCACCGGCGCGGCCGGCGATCTCGTGGCGGGGCGCGGCGGCAGCCGGTGTCCGCACCGCCATCTGGCGCAGCCACGCGGGCAGCAGGGCCGGCCGGTACAGCGCCACCACGGCCACCGCCGCCACCGCCGTCACCAGGACCAGCACCACCGCGAGCACGGCCACGAGCACGCCGCTGCCCGAGGCCCGGGCCTGCGCCGGCGGCGCGACGACGCGGGCCTGCGGGGCGGCCGCCACCAGCATCACGCTGACGTTCTCGTAGCTCAGCCCTTCGACGCTGCGCACGACCAGGTTCTTGACCAGCGGCGGCAGGTTGGCGACCTCCGCCGTCGCCATGTGCTTGATGAAGACGGAGGCGCTGGAGGGCTTGGTGCGGTCCGCGAGCGGGTCGTTGTCGGGCAGCACGATGTGCACGCGGGCCGCGACCACGCCGTCGATCTTCGACAGGGTGGCCGACAGCTCCTCGGAGACGCCGTAGATGAAGCGCACGCGCTCTTCGGTGGGCGTGGAGATCAGGCCTTCCTTCTTGAACATCTCGCCCAGGCTGCTGCGCCGCTGCGCCGGCAGGCCATGGGCCTGCAGCACGGCGAGCGCGGGGGCCAGGCTGGCCTTCTCGGCCGACACCGTCCAGGTCTTGCCGTCGGGGCTGCTCTTGTCGGCCTCGATCTGCGCTTCCAGCAGCACGGCCAGCATCTCGTTGGCATCGGCCTCCGACAGCCGGGTGTAGAGGTCCTGCTTGCAGCCCGACAACAGGCCGGCCAGCAGCAGGATCCACGACAGCAGCAGCGCGCGGCCGCCGAAGGAGCGCAGCGGGGCGTTCATTGGTTCTTCAGCAAGGATTGCAGGCCGCGGTTGGAGCCCTGGGCGATGGCCGTGGTGCAGGTGAGCGCGGTGGTGGCCTTGGCGATGCCGCTGCTCAGCGCGATGCTGCGCGCGACCATCTCGTTCAGGCTCAGTGACGGGGCCACGACCGCGAAGTGCTGGATGCGCTGATCGATGTCGCGCAGCGCGAACTCCTGCGCCGACAGCGCATGCATCACGGGATTCACCGGCGCCCCGGCGGCCACCGGCGCGGGCGCCAGGTGCTGCGTGGGCAGCATCGACTCCGTGCGCGCCATCAGGGCTTCGAAGCGCTTCACGGCGGCCTCGGTGGGCATCGCTGCACCACGAGGGTCCGCCACGGGCGAGGCGGCGGAGACCGCCGTGACCGGATCGATGGGCGCCATGCCGGCCTCGCTCAGTGCGCCGCCAGCGCTCGGGCCACCGCGGCCGGATGCAGCATCATCCCGTGCAGCAGCTCCACCGACAGGCCGCTGTCGGCCGCCTCCTTGAGCTTGGCGACGATGCCCGAGGCGGCCTCGTCCGGCTGCGGCGACTGCTCGACCTCGTAGGCATAGGCATGCCACAGCTCGTCCTCGGCGAAGAAGAGCGCGGCCGCCAGCAGCGCCTTGACTTCGCCATGGTCCGGGTTGTTCTGCACGGCCTCCTCGAGGAGCCGGCGTGCCTCCGGCAGGCGGCCCGCCGAGATCATCTGCCAGGCCTCGAACAGCACCATCTCGACCGTCGGCGAGACGGCGTGGCGCAGGAAGTTCATGATCTCCAGCGTCTGCTCGCTGCAGTCGTTGGTGATGCCCAGTTTCATCAGCTGCTGGAACAGATCGAACTGCTCGGACGTGATTGCAGCACTCATGGCGTCATGCTCCTGGGAAAGTGTGGGTGGCGAGGACCATCATTCCTCCTCGGCGTCGTCTTCGGCCTGCTGCTCCAGCAGACGCATCATGTTGTTCTGCGCCATCATCATGACGGCCCCGTTCAGGGCGGATCCGATCTCTTCATCGGAGTTGCCGGTACCGGTGGTGGGGTTGGCCGGGATCGTTCCGGTTCCAGTTCCGGTTCCGACACCACCGTTCCCGGTACCCGAACCGCCGGACGGGGGCTTCGGGGCGGGCGGCGGGGCCGAGGGTGGTGGCTTGGGCGGGGGGGCGGTGACTTTCATGAAGGGCTCCTCGACGTGAGAGGTGGATGGGACGGCGGCTCGACGACCGTTGGCACCGGCGGCGCTTTCCTGCCGGCGGCCCCCAGGGTCCCGACGGGCGTTGTGCACCCGTGGGGCCTGGAGCGGCATCTACGCCATGGCTTGCTGGAACATCGCATCCTTGGTCGTGTCCCTGGCGATTTCGGCGAGCCCACCCTTGGTGAGCAGCGCCTTCGGCCCGCCGGTGAGCATGCCCAGGGCTTCGCCCGCCTTGCCGCCGACCGAGCCCGCCACGAACGACGAGGCCAGGCTCATGCCCGGACAGACGGCGAACGCGGCAACCTTGGCCACGTCCTTCAGCGCGCTCACCGCGCACTTCAGCGCGCCGGCAAGATCACCGCGCATCAGGCACTGGACGGCGTTGCCGACCGACTTGACGGCGTTGACGAGGCTTTGCACGGTCGACCGAATCGATTCGGCCACGGCCTGGATCCCGTCCTTCACCTTGTCGATGAGGTGGTGGATCGCATTGCCGATCCTGCTGATCAGTCCCATGAACTTCTCCTTGATGGATACGGTTTCGAGTGCGCGCGAGGCGGAGTGGGACAGTGCCTGACCGGACGACCGGCCACCCGCATGACACCGTGCACGGCGACATGCCAGGGTGTGTGTCCGGCCTGCGATGTCCGGGCCCGCGGCGGCCCGAACATCGCGGCGGCGCTGTCCACGCCCCACCTTGCGCGAACAAGGCGAAGGACTTACTGCGCAGCGGACTTGACCTGTTCGCCGGCCTTCTTGGTGGCGCTGTCCTCCGCCGCCGCGAGCGACAGCTTCTGCATCAGCGCGGCGATCTCGTGGCCCGCGTTGATGCCGTCCTGCACGCTCTGGCTGACGTTGCCGACGGACGAGTTGAACCCGGCCGTCTGCGTCGAGGCGCGAATCTGGTTCTGGACCGCGGTCGCGGCGGTGGAGCCGACTTGGGCACCGGTCGAAGCAGCACCCTTGAAGAAATTGATAACGCGGGAAAGGAAACCCATTTTCAAATCTCCAGATCAGTTGATGACACGCCGGGAGTCCTGCGGACGGCCCCTGTTCGTGTCGTTGGGGACATGTATCAAAGACGACTCCCAAGACGGAATTGACGTGGGAATCACAACGCGTGATACGGTCGCGCTGTTCATTCGCTGGCGACGGCGTGCGCCACCAGCATGATTTCTGCGAGCTGCCGCACCCGGGCATCGCTCGTCGTGGCCAGCAGGCGCTGCACGTAGTCCTGCCACTGGGGGTTGCCCACCAGCTGAAGCGCCGTGGCCAGCGAAATGATGGCCATCTCGGCGTCGGGCCAGTGCTCGACACCTTCGCGCAGCAGCGTGTCGGCCACCGAGCCGTCACCCATCACCGCACTGGCCATGGCCAGGTTGATGAGCAGCGGATGCCGGTCGAGGACCATCTCGTTGAGCAGCAGCAGGATCTTCTGCACCTCGCTGCGCATGCCGTTCATCTGGCCCAGGGCCATGACACCCGTCAGCAGCCGGGTGAGCGCCTGCGCCTCGGTCTGAAGCGGGGCCGGGCTGCCGGTCTGCTGTGCCGTGCCGGGGTCGTCGATGACTGCGGACATGGTGGGCTCCTTCTGGCGGTGCGGATCAGTGCAGCGATGCCGAGTGCATCGCGCCCCAGGTGGTGTTCACGATCGAGCCGCAGGCGAGGTAGGCGTCGCGCATGAGCTCGGAGAGCTGGCGCTCGCGCGGGTCCTCGCAGCGCAGCCGCTGCTGCTCGCTGTCGATGGCGCACTGCTTGAAGTACGCCACCAGCTGGCGCGAACGTTCGCCGTCGGTGTCGTTCAAGAGCGTCTCGGTGATGTTCTTCAGGTCGTCCAGCAGGTTGGCCGACGGTTCGAATTCGCTGTTCATGGGCATCTCCTTGGAAGGCGCAAGGCCGGTCTAGCGGTGGGCAGGCCGGCGCGGCGTGTTCACGTCGCTGCCGGGTGAAGTAACGACCAGGTGGATGGCACCGTCGCGCGTCTGCACGATCGAGGTGTGGCCGTCGGAATAGGCCGCCACCACGGGCTGGCCGTTGAGGCGCCGGCCGCCGCCGATCTCGGTGAACTCCACGTGCCTGACGTGCGGCGCGAGATCGGCCACCACGCGGTCGATGGAGGCCCGCGCGGCCGCGTAGTCGCGCACCTCGGCTTCGATGGCGAAGCGTCCGCCGCCCAGGTGCCGGACCTGGGCGCCGGGGATGCCGATGCTGCTGCGCAGCGTCTCGGCCAGTTCCTGAGCCACGGCGAAGCGCGGCAGCGCCGGGAGTTCGCCGGGCAGGCTCGAGAGCAGCTGCCGCACCGCGCGAGCCTCGTCGCGCGAGTCGGTCAGGCCGCTGACCTCCAGGCCGCCCGGCACCAGGTGCACCTCGAGGCCGCGCTGGCCGGCCTGCGCCAGACGCGTGCGCAGATCGCCGGCCACGCGCTCGCGGGACAGCGGCATGGCCGATGCCTCCGACGGCGTCTGCACCAGGCCCACGGCGAACCACGTCGCCGCCACCAGCACCATGGCACCGGACAAGGACCCGGCCACCACCTGGCGCGCATGGCTGCCCACCCAGTGCCACAGCCCCGCCGGCTTGGGCTCGAAGGCGCGGGCCAGCAGTTCCATGTCCGTCGGCCAGTCGGCTTCGGCAGGGCCCACGCACAGCACGATGTCGCCCAGGCGCACGGGCTGGAAGGGCAGCATCACGCCCGCCTCGGCGGCCGGGCCCGAACCCGCGACGGGACGCCCGTCGGGCCACTGCAGCGTCACCCGGCCTTCGCCGTCGCAGCACAGGCCCAGCGTGGACTCGTTCCAGTCGGCGATGCAGATGTCGAGATCCGCCTCGCGGCCGATGAACTGCTCGCCCGGCTGCAGGTCGATGCAGGCACCGGCATGCAGGCCGTTCAGGATCCGCAGGCGCATGGTGAGCGGCGTTGCCATGGCTTCAGCGCTCCCCTTCCGCCGGGCCCGCCGCTGCCGGTGCACTCGCGGGTGCACTCGCCGGCACGGCCGCCGGCGCAGCCGGCGCCACGGCGCCCGACGCGGCACTCGCACGGGCCGAATCCGAGCCGCTGACCTTGATGATCTTGGGCGTGAGCAGGAACAGGCGCTCGCTCTTGACCTTCTTGGTCTCGCTGCTGCGGAACAGGGCGCCGAAGAACGGCAGGCGCGAGACGCCTGGAACGGCCGTGCTGCTCTGCATGCTGCTCTGCACGGAGATGCCGCCGATCAGCAGGCTCTCGCCCTCGGGGACCGTGGCGTCGGTCTGGATCTCGGTGCGCTTCACGATGGGCACCTGGTCCACCACCTGGCCTTCGAAGTTGCCGTCGGAGATGAACAGCGTCAGGCGCACGTCGCGCTTGTTCTCGCTGCCCACGATCTGCGGCTGGAACTGCACGGTCGTGCCGGCCTCGATGCTGAACAGGTTCGCGTCCAGGTTGCCCGCGACGCGCACCGAGGCCACGCGCTTGTCGACCATCGAGGCCACGCGGTTCGCCGCCCCCAGCAGCTTGGGCCGCGAGAGGATGTTCGCCTTGCCGTTGCCTTCGAGAAGGCGAAGCCGCGCCATCAGCTGCCGGCCGGCATCGGAGACCAGCGTGGTGATGTTGGGGTTGGGCACGCCGTCGCCCGAGGCGTCGACCTGGATGCTCGATCGCGAGTTCGACACGCCCCACTGGATGCCCAGGCCATCGAACTCGTCGGAGCTCACGTCGATGATCGAGACCTCCATCTCGACGAGGTCCTGCGCCACGTCGAGGCTGCGCACCAGCGCCTCGCACTCGGCCATGCGCTCGGCCTTGACGCGCACGATGACCGAGTTGCTGGCCTCGTCGGCGAAGAAGGTCGGCGTGTCCGGTGTCGCGCTCCGCGGACGTGCCGGCGGCTCGGCGAGTTCGATGCCGGCGTCTTTGCTGCGGGCGCCACCGGCACGGTCGATGCCGGGATCGGTGGTGCGGATCCCGAAGGCCTCCAGCGCACTGCGCTCCTGCGGCCGGCCCCCCAGGGGCTGCTCGGGGCGGTTGGCGGCGGCGCGATGTTCCCGCACCGGCGCAGCGGCGGCGTGGGCCGCCGGGCCCGAGAAGATGCCGTTGAGCGTGCTCACCAGGCCCGGCAGGTGCGTGCTGCCGGAGACGCGGTCCGATGCGTAGGCGTACCTCAGCGGCAGCACCGAGACCACCGGGCCGCGCTCGATGCCGGCACGCAGGTTGAGTGCCGCGAGGACCGACTCGACGATCTCGATGTGCCGGGGCGGCCCGCTCGCGACCAGCGTGTCCTGGGCCTCGTTGAAGCGCAAGGGGAAGCGCGAGTCGCCCAGGTTGAGCGAGGTGAGCATCTGCCGGATCTGCGCACGGCTGATGCCCTGCATCGGGAAGATGCGCGTCCTCACCGAGTTGGACGGATAGGCGATGAGCGTCGCGCCGTCGAAGTACCAGACCACGCCGTAGGCCCGCGTGAGGGCAGTGAGGAAGTCGGCCGGCCGGCTGTCGAAGCTGCCGTTGACCGTGCCGTCGACGCCGGGCTCCACCAGCACCGGCACGCCGACCGCGGCACCGAAGTCACGGATCACCTCGGGCAGCTTCCGGCCCTCGGCGCGGTAGGCGAAGACCTTGCTGTTCCACACCGGCTCGGCGGCGCCGGCGCAGGTGGCGGCTGCCGTTGCCAGCAGCATCGCGGCGATCCTGGCAGCCTGGAACATGGAGGTCGGAGACTTCATCGCTTGCGTCAAGAACTGGATGGACCCGATCGCTGTGCATCCGAGCCACTCAGCGATTCGTCGATGGCGCAACAGTAGTCGTCGACGACACCGCGCCACGTCGCGACAGCGAGATCGGCGATGCCGCAGCGAACAGTCGATGTGCACGGCATCCGGCCGGTGCGCGTGCGAGCGACGGCCGCCATCTCCAGACGCACGCGGGCACGCGTGTGGGCACACGTGTGGGCATACGTGCGGGCATGCATGCGGGCATGCATGCGGGCTTGCGTGCGACGCCCGCGCAGGCACCTGCACAGGCACGTGCAAGCGCAAGCGCAATCGCAATCGCAGCCGCAATCGCCCGAACCTTCGGTCACCCGTGCGAGGTTTCGCAAAGGCCGAGCCCACACGCCGCTGCGGCCGCTAGGGTCCGTCGCACCCGCATCGGGCGGGTGTTCGCGCGAGCCTTCCGATGAACAGAAGATGGGTCCTGAGCTGCCTGCCCTGCGCCCTGGCCGTCAGCGCTGCAGCCTTCGCGGCAGAGGGCGGCGTGGTGTTCGACTGCCGCGACCCCGCCGGCCACGTGTACCGGCTGCAGGCGCCGCCGCAGGCCAGCGACGCACTGCGCTGCGAAGCCCTGCCAGCGCCCGGCGCGCCACCGCCGCAGATGCCCGCGCCACAACCCCGCGCGCGGGCCTGGCTCGCGCCCTGGCCCGCCCTGCTGGCCGCCGCCATGCGCCTGCCGCTGGAGGCGCAGCGGCCCGAGGCCGGCACGCCATCGCCGCCGGTGCCGCGAGCGCCGGCGCCCGAGCCCTTCGACGCCCTGATCCGCGAGGCCGCGGCGCGCTACGAGCACGATCCGAACCTGCTGAAGGCCATGGTGCAGGTCGAGTCGGGTTTCGATGCGCAGGCCGTCTCGCCCCGCGGCGCCATCGGCCTGATGCAGGTGATGCCGGCCACCGCGCGCGATCTCGGGATCGCGCAGCCGTCGCGCGAGCTCTTCGAGCCGGCCCGCAACGTCGACGCAGGTGCCCGGCTGCTGCGCCGGCTGATGGACAGCTTCGACGGGCGTCCGGATCTGGCGCTGGCGGCCTACAACGCCGGCCCCGGCGCCGTCGCGAGGAGCGGCAACCAGGTGCCGCCCTACCCCGAGACGCGGGCCTACGTCGAGAAGGTCCGCGCGCACTTCATTCGCCTGCGGCAGCGCCCGGGCATGGCAGCGGGCGAGCACGGCACATCGGCGCCTCGCATTCGCTGATGCCATCTCGCTTTGCCGCGCGGCTCTCGGCGCGGCGCGAATAGCCTGAGCCTGCGGCCGGCCCCGGCCCGCCGGCGGTGCATCCCGGAGTCAGCGATCCATGGCAGACGACAAGACCGAAGAGCCGACAGACACCAAGCTCGAGAAGGCGCGCGAGAAGGGCGAGATCGCCAAGAGCGAGGACCTGACGCACGCGATCTCGCTGCTCGGCGCCCTGCTGGCCATCGCGATGTTCGGCCACGGCGCCTGGGAACGGCTGCAGGCGCTCGTGCAGCGCGGATTCGGATTCGGCGACGGTGACCTGCCGCTCACGGAGCTCTACCAGCGCACCGGCGGCATGGTGCTGGATGCGCTGTGGATCATCACGCCGGTGGTCCTGGCCGCCGCGGTGTTCGCGGTCGTGGGCCTGCTGGTGCAGATCGGCGTCGTCTTCGCGCCGAAGGCCCTGGAGCTGCAGCTGGAGAAGCTGAACCCGGCCACCGGCATCAAGCGCGTGTTCTCCGTGAAGTCGCTGCTGAGCTTCGTGCAGATGCTCGTCAAGTCGCTGATCCTCGGCGTGGCGCTGTGGGAGGTGACCGAGGCGCTGCTGCCGCTGCTGGCCGCGTCGGCGCACCAGACCGTGCCGAACGTCGCGCTGCTGGCCTGGCACTCGCTGCAGAAGCTCTTCGCCGTCGCGCTGCTGCTGTTCCTGCTGCTCGGGCCGGTGGACTACGCCATCCAGCGCTGGCAGTTCATGCGCGACCAGCGGATGTCCAAGGACGAGGTCAAGCGCGAGTACAAGGAGCAGGAAGGCGACCCGCTCGTGAAGGGCGAACGCCAGCAGCTCGCGCGTGAGCTGGCGGAGTCGGACCCGGCGGAGCGGGTGGCGGGTGCCAGCGCCGTGGTCGTCAACCCGACGCACTATGCCGTGGCCATCCGCTACGAGGCGGGCAGCGCGAGCCTGCCGGTGGTGGTGGCCAAGGGCATGGACGAAGCCGCCCTGCGCATACGCCGCTGCGCCGAGCTCTCGGGCGTGCCGGTCTTCGGCAATCCGCCGCTGGCCCGGGCGCTCTTCAAGGTGCCCACCGACGCGGCCATCCCCGAGGAACTCTTCGAGGCCGTGGCCGCCGTGCTGCGCTGGGTCGAGGAGATGGGTGGCCGCGAGGCTTCTGCATCCACGGCGCGCGTGCGCCCTTCACCGTTTCACGGGGGGACCTGAATGAAGCTGTTCAACGCCGGACTGAAGCTCTTCAAGGCCGAGCTGGGCCCCGACATCGCCATGGTGGCGACGGTCGTGATCATCCTGTCGCTCATCATCCTGCCGGTCCCGACGCTGCTGATCGATTCGCTGCTGGCGGTGAACATCACGGTCAGCGTGCTGCTGCTGATGGTGACGATCTACATCCCCAGCGCCATCTCGCTGTCCAGCTTCCCCTCGCTGCTGCTGTTCACCACGCTCTTCAGGCTCGGGCTGAACATCGCATCGACCAAGCTGATCCTGCTGCAGGCCGATGCCGGGCACATCATCGAGGCCTTCGGCAACCTGGTGGTGGGCGGGAACATCGCGGTCGGCGTGATCGTGTTCCTCATCATCGCGGTGGTCCAGTTCATCGTCATCACCAAGGGCTCGGAACGCGTGGCCGAGGTCGGCGCGCGCTTCACGCTCGATGCGATGCCGGGCAAGCAGATGAGCATCGATGCCGACCTGCGCGCCGGCTACCTGACCGGCCCCGAGGCGCGCCGCAAGCGCGGTCACCTGGCGATGGAGAGCCAGCTGCACGGCGGGATGGACGGGGCGATGAAGTTCGTCAAGGGCGACGCCATCGCCGCGCTGCTGATCACGGCCATCAACATCTTCGGCGGCATCATCGTGGGCGTCATGTTCCACGAGATGAGCGCCGGCGAGGCGGCCAGCCGCTTCGTGATCCTGTCGATCGGCGACGCGATGGTGTCGCAGATCCCCTCGCTGCTGATCTCGGTGGCGGCCGGCGTGCTGATCACGCGCGTCGCCGACGAGCAGTCCACGCCCCGGAACCTGGGCGACGAGATCACGTCGCAGCTGTCGTCCAACCCGCGGGCGCTGTACATGGCCGCCGGCATGCTGTGCGGCTTCTCGCTGGTACCCGGCTTTCCCTGGTATGCGTTCCTGGCCATTGCCGGCGCACTGGTGCTGCTGGCGCGCGTGCTCACCCGGCGCGACAAGGAGAAATCGGCCGGCGGCGAGCTGGCATCGCTGCAGCGCGAAGGCGCGACGGTCGAGGCCCCCGTGATCGAGAAGAAGGCGACGGCCTTCAGCTGCCCGCTGGCCGTGACGCTGGCGCCCCGGCTGGAAGACACGCTGGACAAGGCCCTGCTCAACTCGGCCTTCGAGGCCGAGCGCTTCCAGCTTCAGCAGCAGCTGGGCCTGCCTTTCCCCGGCATCCGCTTCTGGACCGTGCCGCACCAGGCCGGCGACACCTACGAGGTGCTCGTGCACGACGTACCGGCGGGACGCGGCACGCTGCCGCCGGGCCAGCACCTGGTGCTGCGCGCCCCCGATGCCTGGCTGCAGGCCTGCGAGCCCGGCCCGGGCGCCTGCGGCGAGAAGCACAGCCGCTGGGTCGATGCCGGCGCGGACGCCGCCGGACAGATGCTGGAGACGCTGCACCACGAGCAGATCATCGCCCGCCATGCGGCGGCGCTGCTGCGCGACCACGCGCACATGTTCCTCGGCATCCAGGAGATGTCGTGGATCTTCGAGCGGCTCACGGCCGACTACCCGCAACTCGTCAGCGAGACGCAGAAGGTGCTGCCGATGCAGCGCATCTCCGAAGTGCTGCGCCGCCTGCTGGAGGAGCAGCTGTCGATCCGGAACATGCGCGCCATCATGGAATCGCTGATCGTCTGGGGCCCGAAGGAGAAGGACGTCGTCATGCTCACCGAGTACGTCCGGGCCGACCTGGGGCGCTACCTCTCGCACCGCGCCGCGGGCGGGGGCAGCACGCTGCAGGCGGTGCTGCTGGAGCCGGCGCTCGAGAAGATGATCCGCGAGTCCATCAAGGCCACGCCGGCCGGCAACTACCTGGCCTTGCCGCCGGACCAGACCGGCGCCATCGCGCAGCGCGTGGCCGCGCTGACCGGCGACGCGCCGCGCTCGGCCTTCGCGCTGGTCACGTCCATGGACATCAGGCGTTATGTGCGGCGCATCGTCGAGCCGCGGCTGCGCTGGCTGGACGTCTACTCCTACCAGGAGCTGGGCTCGCTGGTGCAGATCAAGCCGGTGGGGCGGGTCAGCCTGTAGTCCACGCCACGGACCCGGGTCGCGATGAACACGCCATTGCGCTGGGGCGGCCTGAAGGTCCACGCGCCGCGGGAAGGCGCCCCGCCGCCGGAGCGCAACGATCGCCGCCGCCGGCCGGCCCTGCCCGCTGCCGACAAGCGCCCGCCCGCCGTGGTCGCGGGGCCCGGCACGCGGCAGGCTCCGGCCGCGCCGCCGGAGCCGGCCACGCGGCGACGCGCCGCCGGCGACGCGCGGGCACGGCCACCCGCCGTGCCGCTGCCCGACGGCGGATTGCCGGCCGACACGGGGCCGGACGTCGAAGCCGTCGATGCATCGGCGGGCTGGGTCCCGCCGGCCGGCAGCCGGCCCGAGCCGACGCAGGCCGTGTCCGGCCCATCGGCAACGGAGGACCCCGACGACGCGGCCGCGGGCCGGGCCCTGGTCGCCTACGTCTCGGGCCGGGTCGCGGCCTTCTGCAACAACCCGGCGGTCCGCGAGGCCGACGGCTGGCACATCCGCATCGAGCTGAGCGACAGCATCCTCGCCTCGACCACGCTGCACCTCAAGTTGACGCTGCACTGGTTGATTCTTCGCTTTGAGTGCAGGGATGCGCTGGCGCGGCGCCTAGTCTTGGCCCATGGGCCGTCCCTGAAGGAGGCTCTCGAGGGATTGGTCTCGCCACGTCGGGACATATCGCTCGACGTGGACTGACAAGGTGTGAACATGGCGACGACCTGCAATCCAGCCCGACCCGGACGCGGCGCACCGGCCCGCAGCGCGGCATGAACGGGCAGGCCACCGCCGCGCAGGACGTGTTCAGGAGCCTGCTCGCCGCCGGCCCCGGCGGCCTGCGCCGCATCGATCCGGGCGCGGCCCGGTGGTCCCGGCTGCTGCACGACGCGCGCCTCACCGAAGCGCTGCAGCGGGAACGGCCCGCGCTGTCGATCGTGAGCGTCGATGCGCCGCCGGCCGGCCCGCGGCTGGCGGTGGAGCTGGCCTGCGGAGACGACACCATCGAGCTGGAGCTGGCCGAGGCCGTTCATCCGGGCCTGGCCATGGCCATCGGGCCGGGCCACTCCGACGCCATGCGGCACCTGGCCGCCCACGCGCTGCTCGGGCCTTTCGCCGATCGCCTGGAACGCCTGGGCCTCGGGCGCTGCTGGCCATCGCAAACGAGCCTGCGCGAGACATCGGCCACGCCGGACGCCACCTCCGCCTCGCCCTGGTTCTGCATCCGGCATGGCGCGGTTTCGCTCGCGAAGCTGCGCATCAGCCGCGCCTCGCCGGCCTGGGCGGAGGCCGTGAAGACCCGGCTGCGTTCGCGCAGCCCGCAGCAGCCCCGGCGCGCCGCCTGGGCGCTGCCCGCGAGAGTCACCCTGCACGCGCAGGCCTACGGCAGCGGCCTGCTGGCCGAGCTGGCGCTCGGCGACGTGCTGGTGCTGCCCGCTCCCGCGGAACGCGGGGCCTCGTGGCCGGTGGTGGTGCGCTGGGGGTCTGCCGCCGGGCGAAGCCTGCGCATGGCCGGCCGCCTGGCCGGGATGAAGGTGGTCATGGAAGGAGCACACAGCGTGGTGAACGAAGAAGCCGGGCCGGAGGCCCCCACCGACGAAGCGCAGGAGATCCAGGGCGTCGAGCAGATCGACATCCCGGTGCGCTTCGAGATCGAGACCGTGCCCGTGCCGCTGGCGGAGATCGAGTCGCTGGCACCGGGCTTCGTGATCGAGCTGGCAAGCCCGCTGGAACAGGCGACCTTGCGCCTGGTCGCGTGCGGGCAGGTGATCGGGCTGGCCGAGCTGGTGGCCGTCGGCGACCGTCTGGGTGCCCGCATCACGCGCCTGGGGGCCCGATGAACAGCAGCCTGGCGGCCGACCTGGTGCCGCTGATCGTCGTGGCCTTCATGGTCGGGCTGATCCCGTTCGTCGCGATGATGGTGACCTCGTACACGAAGATCGTCGTCGTGCTCGGGCTGCTGCGCAACGCGCTGGGCGTCCAGCAGGTGCCGCCCAACATGGTGCTGAACGGGCTGGCCATCATCCTGTCGGCCTACATCATGGCCCCCATCGCGATGGAGACCATGGAGTCGATGGACGCCTCGCGACGCATCGGCAGCACGTCCTCCGGCCTGGAGCAGCTGGGCCAGGTCGCCACGGCCGCGCGCGTGCCCGTCGCCAGGTTCCTGGACAAGCATGCACACGAGCGCGAGAAGGCCTTCTTCCTGAAGTCGGCGTCGGCCGTCTGGCCGGCGGAGCGGGCCCGCCAGCTGCAGAAGTCGGACCTCCTCGTGCTGGCGCCCGCCTTCACGGTCTCCGAACTGACCGAGGCCTTCAAGATCGGGTTCCTGGTCTACCTGTCCTTCGTCGTGGTCGACCTGATCATCGCCAACATCCTGCTGGCGCTCGGCCTTTCGCAGGTCTCGCCGACGACCGTCTCCATCCCCTTCAAGCTGCTGTTGTTCGTCGTTCTCGATGGCTGGGCGCTGCTGCTGCACGGCCTGGTGCTGACCTACAAGTGAGTCGCCTGCCGTGGACCAAGACCAAGTCATCAGCCTGGCCTCGGCGGCCCTCCTGATCTGCCTGCAGGTCTCGCTGCCGGCGGTGGTGGTCGCGGCCCTGGTGGGCCTGATCGTCTCCTTCCTCGGCGCCATCACGTCGCTGCAGGACGCCGCCATCGCGCAGGGCGCCAAGTTCGTCGCCGTGGTGGCCGCGCTGGCGGTCACCGCCACCTGGGGCTCCAGCGTCGTGCTGCGCTTCGCCGAGACCGCGTTCAGGACGGCGCTGCAGTGAAGTCGGGCAAGCACCAGGCCGTCGCTGCCGCCGCCGCGAAGGCGCGCGCGGCGGCCAGCGCCGCATCGAACCGCGCCCGGGCCACCGAGGCCGCACACCACCAGCACCACGAAGCGCATCCGCGGCACGACGAGAGGAAGGGCTCGCACCGCGGCGCGGTGATTCGCCTGGGCCCGCTGGACGGCCGGCGCATGCTGCGATCGGCCACCCCGCCGCGCCAGAGCCAGCGCCGCTCGGCGGTTCCGCGCAGCCAGTCGTCGCAGATCGACGACCTCGGGCAGGACGACTGGGTCACGGCCAGCCTCGTCGCGCAGCAGGAGGCGATGAAGGTCGCCGCCAGCGCCGGCAGCCGCAGCATGGGCGAATCGTCCGACCAGCGGGACGGCAACGAGGGCGGCGGCTCGAAGCAGCAGCACGAACGCTCGGCCCCCCTGCTGCAGGCCCTACGCGCGTGGCAGCGGCAGCCCCAGGCGCAGCAGGACAGCGAGCAGGCCGCAGCAATCGGCCGCCGGCTCTTCGCCGCGGCCGAAGGCGCGGGCCAGGGGCCGGACCGCCGGCAGCTGCTGTCCGAACTGGCCGCGCAGTACCGCGCGCATGCGGCCAGCCCGCCGGGTGGCGGGCTGCAGGCCGTGCGGCAGCAGCTGGTCTCGATAGCGCCCTTCCTGGGAACGCCGGAGTCCGCATCGGCCTTCGAGTCGAGCCTGAACTGCCTGATGCCGCTGCTGCTGCTGAACCTGCAGCGGCGGCGGCCGCCCAGCATGCTGGGGCTGGCCGTGGCCAAGGCCACGGCGCTGTCCGGGCGCAGCGACGCGCCCGCCATCGCCACGGCGCCCACCTCGACCTGGGGCCACGCACCGTGAGCGCCGAACGCTACGAGGCCGTCGTCGAGCAGTTGTGCCGGGTCATCGGCCTGCCCGATGCCGCCGAGGTGCTGCACCGGCGGCGCCTGGAGGTCGAGGGCTTCGACGTCCGCCTGGACCACGTGGCCGACGACCCCGACGCCCTCTACGTGCAGTTCGACTACGGCATCGCCACCGCGGGCCGCACGCTGCGTGTCTTCCGCCTGATGCTCGAGTCCAACCTGCTGGTCTACGCGATGGACCAGGCCCAGCTCGGCCTCGACCCCGACACCGGAACCGCGCTGCTGATCCTGCGCGCGCCGCTGGCCGACGACATCGACGGCGAGTGGCTGGCCGACACGCTGGTGCACTACGCCGAGCACGGCCGCTACTGGCGCGACGCGCTGCTGCAGTCCTCGGACGACATGATCAACGGCATCGCGTCGGGAGACTTCACGTGGATCCAGGTCTAGAGGCCTGCACGATCACGACAAGCGCCCTGCCGCAGCCGTGCCCGCGGACCCCGAACCGTACCGCCAGGAGAAGACCACCATGACCAAGCCCACGCCTCCCGCCTTGCCCAAGGCCGCACGCCACACACCCGGCGCGGCAGCACCCCCGGCGCCGGCCGGCGCCGCGGATGCAGCACCGGTGCGCGCCGGCGACAGGAGGCCCCTGGAGGCCGCCATGGCCGAAGGCCCTGCCACACCCACCGGCAAGCGGCGCGCGCCGGCCACCGTGGCCAGGCACATCCACTTCTTCGAGGACGGCTCCAAGCGACGCGACTACCGGCAGATCCCCGCGCCCGAACGCGCCGTCACGGCGGCCTTGCGCGGAGAGATCCCGTTCGTGACGCGGCGGCAGGCGGATGCACTGTCCGACGCCCACTTCCATCCGACCAACTACGTGCAGCGCGGCATCCTGCCGGCGGAGCAGCTGGCGCGGATGAAGGAACTGGGCATCCGCAACTGCGTGCTGATGCCCATCCCGACCTCGCTGCAGCAGGTGATGGTCGAGGGGCAGCCGCACACGGCGATCACGCCGGAACTGGTCCGCCGGCAGCTGGGCGAGCAGGGCCCGGGGCACGGCAGCCACGGGTCCTCGCCCTCATCGACGTCGTCCTTCGCATTCGCCTTCGCGCAGGTCCAGGGCCAGCCGCAGGCCTTCGCCTATGCCTACGCCGACGCGCAGGGCCGGGTCCATGCGCATGCGCACACGCATCACTGCGGCGCGCAGGTGTACTACATCCCCAAGGACGTCGAGGAGCGCGTGGCCGGGCCGGGCAACAAGCTCAACTTCGAACACCTGCGCCGGAACCCGAAGATCATCGACGAGATCGTCGAGAAGAGCGTGCTGTACGTGGACACGGCGGTCAACAGCCACCTGGCCGCGCACCTGCGGGAGTCCGGGCTCACGCAGGCGCAGAGAAGCCGCCTGGACCCGATGCTCACCGGCGTGAACCTGGCCGACATCCGCGCCGGCGAGAAGTTCCTCAAGGAGCTCTACCTGAACAAGGGCGTGTTCACCGGCATCGGCGAGATCACGGTCCACAAGGAGCTGGTGCAGAACATGTACGCCGACCAGAAGGGCCAGGCGACGACCCGCAGGCCGGAGAGCCTGGCCGGCCTGCGCAACCTGCTGCAGATGGCCGGCGCCGTGGGTGCGCCGGTGGTGCTGCATTGCGACGTCGACGACCTGGCGGACCAGATCCGGCGCGGCATGAACGAGGAGCCGGCGCACTTCCAGGGCCTGAACGCGCTGTTCAAGGACCCGAGCGTGAAGGACACGAACATCGTGTGGGCGCACGGCGGCGGCCTGGGTCGCTTCGTGCAGGAGAGCCCGGGGCACCTGGACCGCATCGGCGCCCTGCTCCACGACTGCCCGCGGCTGCACCTGGACATCTCGTGGAGCGAGGTGGCCAAGCAGATCAACAAGCCGGAAGCGCTGGAACCCTGGGCCGCCTTCATCGAGAAGCATGCCGATCGCATCTGCTTCGGCTCGGACTCCCTGGCGCCGCGCTCGGCCGATGCCTGGGACGAGACCCGCAGGCTGTACCAGGCGCTGCTGTCCAGGCTCTCGCCGGCGGCCAAGCACAACGTGCTCAACGGCACCTACGAGCGGGTGTTCGTGCAGGCCCGGCAGAAGGTGCGGGACTTCGAGGACCAGGTGCTCACGCCGGCATTCCACCAGGCGCACCTGATGGACACCGAGGCGCAGCAGCCGGTGAGTGCCGAGACCGTGAAGGCGCTGGCCGAGGCCGCCCGGGCGCGGGCCCGTTGAGCGGGAGGCGGGCCGGCGCTCAGGCCGGCTCGTCGTCCCGCGGCTGCGCGGGCAGGGCCGCCAGCGGCCGCTCCAGCGGCCTGTCCAGGTTCGCAGCCATCTCGATGATGGTGTCCGCGGCGCCTGCCTCCTCGCCCGCCGGAACCCCGGCCAGCTCGCGCGCCAGCGCGGCCGCCCGGCTGTGCAATTGCTCGGGTGCATCGTGCTGTTCGATCGCGTCGCGCGCCGCCCGGCAGAAGTCGGGGCGGAGCGCCGGCGTGGGCGCGTAGACCGTGCCGGTCGGCTCGCGGCCCTGCCGGCGGTTGGCCTGGACCAGCAGGTCCATGCGGCGCAGGGTCTTGCGGTCGGGCTCGGCCAGGCCCGCCCTGAACACACGGCCGGCCTCGGCCGCATCGTCGCTGCCGATGACATGCTCGGTGCGCGGCTCGGCCGTCGCGCCGGCGGTGAAGCGGTTGTCGGCCGCATCGGCCGCGGGGCCCTCGCCCCAGGCGTCGATCACCGCGCAGGGCGCTGGCGCCGCCCCCTCCGCGCTGCCCTGCACCACGGCCCAGCTGTGGTCGCCCGTACCGGCGCGCTGGATCTCGACGCTCTCGCCTTCGCGCATCCGCGCGGCATGGACATGGGCCGCGACGTTGGCGAACTCGCCGCAGTTGCCGGCGCCGGCGCAGGCCGTGATGGCCGCTTCGCGCGCCCGCGTGGCCAGGGGCGATGCACCCAGCGTGGAGAGGTCGCCGATCGTCCGCCGCTGCGCGAGCAGCCGGTAGAAGCCCTCCTTGCCGGTGATGCGCAGGTCCTGCCCGACGTTCGCACGCCCGTAGGGCATCAGCTGCAGGACCTCCTTGCGGCTCTCGTGCGTCCGCAGCAGGAGCTCGCGCGTGGGCGTGGGCACCCGGCGCCCCATCGCTTCGCGCGCCAGCAGGTAGGCGCCCATTTGCAGGTCGCTGGCGCGTGCAGGGTCGGCAGCGGGCGCGGCGGCAGCCGCCGGTTCGGGCTCGCTGCGCGGCGAAGGCGGCCGCGAGGGCGGTCCACCGGCGCCTGGAGGCCGGGCCGGCGTCATGCCGGCCTCGGAGTCGTGGCGGCCAGCAGTGCCGTGAGGTGCAGCGCCTCGGCCTGCTCCTGGTTCACGAGCTTCAGTCCGAGGTTGAGGCCGGTGGTGCTGCCGCGGGCATTCGTCTCCGCCGCCCAAAGCGCGCGGGGCACCCAGCTGGACTCGTCCTTCAGCAGCCGCTGCACCTCGTTCTGCAGCGCGTGGCTCTCGCGGCGCTCGTCGGCCGACAGCGCCCGCGCGCCGGCCCGCGCGTCGCCCTCGCCCAGGATGGTGGCCAGCTGCGCCTCCAGGCCGTTGATCCGCGCGGCGGCCGCCGCCGACAACTCGACCATCTCGCCGTACAGCGCGATCGGCGAGTCCACGCTCGCCGCCTGCTGGACGAATCCGTTCAGGCGCGCGCGCGCCTCGCCGGGCCCGGTGTGCCCGCTGGCGTCGCCTTCGACGAGCGCGCGCTCCCAGCCGGCGCGGTGGCGGTTCACCTGGGCGATCAGCGATGGCGCATCGGTGAACATGATGTCGCGCGTGCACAGCTTCGGGCTCAGCGTGCCGTCGCGGTTGCGGCCCAGGCGGGCCACGACGTTGTGCCCGCCGGCCCATTCGGCGCTGAAGCCCGCCAGTGGCGAACCCAGGCCCCAGGCCTCCATCTGCGGGCCAGGCAAGGCGCTGGCCACCGGTGTGGATTGCACGAGCGAGGCCGACAGCGTGACCGAGCCCACCCGCCTGCGCGAGGCGATCGGAACGTCGGCGCCGCCCGCGTTGACCGTGCGTTCGAGCCGCGAGCCGCCGGCCCCCTTGCCGATGGACACGCCCGGCCCGATGGCCGTGCCTGCACCGGTGCGCACACGGGCGACCGCGCCGGCGCTCACCGACACGGCCGTCGCCCGCGCGCGGTCGGCCACCCAGCTCACGCCCAGGTGGGGATCGTCGCCGAAGCGCTGCGCGTAGCGGCCCCACAGCTCGGCGGCGTCCTGCGCCTTGGGGGCGGTGCTGTCGCCGGGCTGGAGCCGGGCCTGGTCGAAGAGAAAGTCGATCACCTCGGGCAGCTTGCCTTGCCAGCCGGGGATGTCGTTGCGCGCGCTGATCACCAGGCCCTCCATGCGGCTGCTGCCGTGGCTGGCCGTGGCCTGGGCCACGGCCGAAGCCGTGAGCAGCCGGTCGGCCAGCGGCGGTGACGCCCAGCCCGCACCGATGCCCACCCTGGCGGAGCGCACGCGCTCGCTGCCGACCACGAGCCTGCCGCCCGACGAGTAGTTGCCCACGGCCACCGCCGCCGACTTGTCGCCTTCGGCGCCGAACACCGGATAGACCAGCGGCGCGCCGCCCAGGCCACCGGCGAGCCAGATCGCCGAGGCGACGCCGCCCACGCCACCGCTGGCGCCGTCGGCAAAGGTGGCGAAGAGCACGCCCTTGTCCTGCGTCATCGCCTTCATCACGCGCCGCGCGTCCTCGGCCGTGGGCCCGCTGCGCGGCTGGCCCCGCAGCAGGGCCTTCAGGTCGGACAGCTTGAACAGCGGCACGGCATCGGCACCGACGCGCCCGGTCGCCCGCAGCTCGGCCAGCAGCTTGCGCAGGTCCTGCCGCTGCTGCGGCTGCCGCAGGCCTGCGCCGCCGCGCGCGCGAGCCTGCGCCAGCGCCTCCAGCGTGCGCATGCCCGCGCGAACCGCCGGCTCCGCCGCATCGGCGTCCCGCAGCGGGCGGGTGAAGCGACGCAGGCTCCTGGCCAGTGCCTGCTCGTCGGGCACCTGGCCCTCCGCGCCGGCGCGCGCGAGCAACTGCACGGCGCGCGCCTGCACGGCCGCCACCGCGTGCCCGGTGTCGCCGGTTTCGCGCCACAGGTCCAGCACCGCGGCACGCGCCAGCCGCGGGTGGCCTTCGCGCGCATCCGCCTGGCGTGCCGGCAGCACACTCAGTTCGCCGACCAGGTGGTCCACCGCCTGCGTGAGCGCGGCATCGAGCGCGGCGCGTTGCCTGGCGGCCTCGACGTCGGCGCGGTCCAGGTCGCCGCCCAGGGTGCCGTGGCGCGTCATCGACAGCGGCGACTTGCCCACGCCGACCGCGCGGCCCAGGTAGGAAGCCGCGTCGCGCGCCAACTGACCTGCCGTGCGCGGCCCGTGGTCTGCACGCTCGACGTAGCTCATGAACTTGTGCATGCGGCCGATCGCACGATCGAAGTCGCTGCCCTGGCCGCTCTCGACGAAGCCGCCCTGCTTCCACGCGACATACGCCGCACGGTCGCTGTGCGGGCCGGCGGGCGTGGCCTCGCCGCGCGCCGCGGCCTGCGCATGCAGGTTCACGTGGCGCGCGGCCTTGGCCAGCAGTTGCAGCGGGGTGTCGTCGGCGTGGCCGATGTCGTGGTCCATGCGCGCCCGGGCATCGGATTGCAGGGCCTGCACGACGCTGTCGATCGAGCCGTGGCCCGCCAGGTCGAAGCCCTTGCGCTCGAGGTCGGCGCACAGCTGGAGGCCCTCGCGCAGCAGTTGCACCTGGGCGGGCCGTTGCTGCAGGCCGTGCAGGTGCGCAAGTGCCTCCGTGCCCGGGACGGTGGCCGCCAGCGCGCGTTCGAGGCGGAACTTCTCGGGTGTCGACAGCGCCGGGTCCTTCAGGTCGGCCAGCATCGCCGCGGCCGTCCTGGCATCGGGTGCCCCGGCCGCGTGCAGCGCCGTCAGCACCACGAGCGGCGCCAGGTAGGCGGCCTCGCCGGCAGCGCCCGGCGGTATGGCGCCCAGCAGCTTCAGCGCCAGCGCGCGGCCGTCGCTGCCGGTGCCGAAGAAGCGGTCCACGGCATCGAGAAAGCCGTCCACGCTGCGCATCTGCGAGAGGGCCAGCGGCGCCGTGGGCTGGCCACGCTCCAGCGCCGCGATCGGGTGCAGGCTGTCCATCTCGCGGCGGAACTGCACGAGCGCGGCTTCGTGGCGGCGCACCGGGATCGGCCGGCCCGAGGTCTGGTGCTCGCGTGGAGATGCGGCGTCGGGGCGCGCGGGCGGGGTGGGCAGGGTCCGGGCGTTCGTGTTGAGCGCGGGAAGGCCGTAGCTCACGCGCGCCGGCCGGGACGGCCCGCTGGCGCGCACGCCGCCGCCCTGGGCCCGGGCCGTGGTCTGCTCGTCCACCGCCAGGCGTGCCGCCTGGGCACGTGAAGGATCGCTCGCCTTCCGGGATCCGAACGCCATCGCTGCTCCATGCCGGCACCGGCCGGCTCTCGGACTCGGCCAGGCACGCTGCCCGCGCCCGCTGCCCGCCCCGCAGGGCCGGCATGCATCGGCACGCCATCGGCAGCGTGAAGGCCTGACGGTCAGAGTGTGTGTGCGCTGCGTCCTGCGGACGGCCTCGTCGCGAAATCGCCGCCGGCATTGCGATGCGCCGGGCCTGCATCAAGGAGGTGCCTGCACAACTTGCTAACGCTCGATTTCATCTGAGCTTCGTTGAGCATTCGCGCCGCGGAATCTTCCTAGCATGTTCCACAGGCACCCACTCGATGCCCAGCAAAACAGTCAAGGAGACCGCATGACTTTCTACACGCTTGCCGCGCTCAACCGCCTCGAGCCGCAGCCTGAGCTGGCGGCATCCATCCTGATGCAGGGCGGGCTTCGCGGGGTCTTGTCGAAGGCGCAGATGGCGCTGGAGGACGGCCGCAAGGCGGCCGGACAAGGCAGCGAGACGGAGCTCGCGCTGATGGCCGGCGACTGCGCGCTGGCGCTGGGGCGCGGCGAGGAGGCGGAGACCGCCTACCGCCGCGCGGTCAAGGCCGCCGCGCATGGCGAACCCGGCCAGGTCCGCGTGGTGTCGTGCAGGGCCACCGGCATGCTCGGCTTCTACCGCCGCCGCTTCGGCACCGCGATGAGCTGCTTCCGCCGCATGGCCGAGGACAGCGCCGCCAGCGAGCTGCAGCGCCTGGAGGCCCGGTGCGGCCAGGCGCTCGTGGACTACAACGTGGGCCTGGGTGCGCGCGCGCTGAATTCGCTGGAGCTGGCCGCCCAGCATGCGCATGCCGAGGTGCCGAAGACGGCCCGGATGATGGTCGACCTGCTGCGCGCGGAGATGCTGACCCGCATGCAGCTGCTGGCGAACGCCGCATTGAGCGATCACGTCTTCTGGCACCAGGCACCGGAGCGCCTGGACGCGCCCGCGGCAGCGGCGTCGGTGCGCGATTGCATGGCGTCGTACGGCCAGTACCGGCTGGCCGAAGAGCGGCTGGATCATCTGCAGGCCCTGCTGCAGGCCGCGGATGGCGACGGCGGTGCGCTGCTGCGTTCGGGCCACCACATCGGCTGGCTGCGCGAAGTGGGCATGAGCGAGTGCGAGCGGCAGACACGCTACGAAGCCGCCCTCGCAGCGATCGCGGTGGGCGACGCGGTGGCGGCGCGATCGATCCTGGAGCCGCTGGGCTGCGATGCCACCCACGGCCCGCCGCCGCGGGGCGACGTCGAGCTGCAGTACTGCCTGTCGAAGGTGCACCAGCTCGCCGGGCGCATCGACCAGTCGCTCAAGCACTACCAGCGTTATGCGATGGAGTCCCTGCAGTGCCTGCGCGGCGCCACCGGCGACCCCTCGCGCCCGACCGGCGGGCCGGGCCAGCCCGCGGCGACCGGCGCCAAGGACGACGTCGAGATGCGCCTGCCCGCCAAGTACCGGCGCGCCTACCGCCACCTGCTGGAGAACCTGGCCAGCCCGACGCTGCGCATCCGCGAGCTGTCGGAATCCATCGGCGTCACCGACCGGACCCTGCAGCTCGTGTTCAAGACCTACCTCGGCATGACGCCGGGCCAGGTGATCCAGCGTGGCCGCGTCGAGCGTATCCGCGCGGAACTCATCAACGGCGACCACCCGAACCTGACGGTCATGGAAGCGGCCGAGCGCTGGGGCATCCGCAACCGCTCGACGCTGATCTCGGTCTATCGGCGCTTCTGCCACGAGACCCCTGCGCAGACCCTGCTCGCGCGGGGCCCTCTGGCCGGTGCCGCGGCGGCGGCGAGCCGCGGTGCGTGAGGCGTCGATGCACACGCGGGCCACTCCGCCACGGGCACGCACCGTGCCACTCGCCGCGCCGTGGGCCGCATGCTGCGCCCCGGCATGCCCGCATCTGCAGGGGCGGGAATCATGACCCGCGTCGACGGAAGGCCTGCCGGCACAGGCAGCCCGGCACCGAAGCGCGGTCGCCTGGCGGCGCTGGCCGGCACCCTGGCCGGGCTGCCGGCGATGGCCTCGGCCCACCTGAACCGCCTGCCGGACGCGGGCAGGCCGCTGCTGCCACCGGCGCCGCGCGCGGCCTTTGTCGCAGCGCCGCGCCTGCCCTGGCTGGCCGAGTCCTGCCGGCCGCGCCCGGGCGCGCTGTTCGCGGACGCGGGCGGGCCCGGCCGCGGCGCTGGCGATGAAGGCAACGGCGTCGAGAAGTACGACGATTTCGGCGGCCAGTGGCTGGGCGGCGTGCCCGAGGCCGGCCAGGGCGATCCGGGCGCCTTGCTCGCGTCGTTCAGGAACGCCCGCGACGGCGCCTTCAGCGAGCTCGCGCTGGAGGCCTACGGGCATGCCCAGGACATCGGCAAGGGCCTGGCGGAGCTCGCGGGTGCCAGCCCGCTGCAGCCGGGATACCGAAGCCGCCTGAATGCCCTCGGCGCGCAGGGCGTGGCGCTGGTCCGGCTGCTCGCCGCCGCGCCGGCCGAGGTGCAGCAACTGCCGGCGCTGTCGGCGGTCGAGCCCGCCGCGCTGTCGCGCCTGGACGGCCTGCTGCGGGCCGCCGGCGAGGGTCGCGACCGCGAGGCCTTTCTGCGCCGCGTCGCGCAGGCCTGCGTCGAGGCCGGGGAGATCGGCCACCTGGACAGCGTCGCCGGCGCGATGCTCGCGCAGCTGTCCGAGAGCCTGCTGCGCGAAGTGAGGGCCTCGGTCGCCGGCGACGCGGGCACGGCGCTGGCGGCCTCCGCATCGTTGCGCGACGCCTTCGTGGCGGTGCTCGATCGCTACCAGGGGATGCTGGTGAAGAACGCCGCGCTGCAGGCGCTGGCGGGCCACCCTGCGCAAGCGGCGGCGCTGCTGCAGCAGTGCCTGGACGCGGTGCCCGCCGCACGGCGCATGCTGCGCCCCGACGCGCCCTCGGCCGACCATGTGGCCCTGCACCACGAGCTGCTGAAGGCCCAGATCCAGGCGGGCGACGACGAGGCCGTGGGCACGCTGGAGACGCTGTACATGGTGATGCGGGCACACGCCGAGGAAGAGCCGCAGCGCTTCCCTGCCGACTTCCCGCCGGCGGCATTCATCGACCGCCTCGATGGCGCCTACGACCGCTTCCTCGACGAGCTGGACGCCGACCGGCTGCAGCCCAGCCTGGAGCACCCGATCTCGCGCCTGTTCGTGGAAGCGGAGCGACGCGGTGTCTTCGACGATCCCGAGCCGAAGCGCCAGGGCGACGCTGGCGAGCCTGGGCGCTGATGTCGCGGCCGAAGCCGGTGCCCGCGCCGGGCCGGGCATCGGCGAGACCCGCTACCCGGCCAGCAGCTGCCGGTTGGCCGGCACCTCCTGCGCGAAGCTCTGCCGGGCGAACGCCGGCACGTGCGGCAGCGCCTGAAGCACCCAGCGCCGCGCCACGTGCTCCAGCGCCGCGGCTTCGGAAGGATCGGTGGCTTGCAGCAGCCTCGCGCAGCGCAGCAGGCCGTCCGGCAGGTACAGCATGATGGTCGTGCGGCCGCGCCGCAGCTCCCGGGCAGCGTCCAGCGCCAGCGCGCGTGCCCGCGGACTGCCGGCCTGCGCGTGGGCCTCGGCCACCTCGAGCAAGGTGCGGGACCGGCGCAACGCGATCGAAGGGCTGGCCTTCAGGTCCTCCAGCAGGCGCTCGCCGGGCTCCACGCGCTCCTGGGGCTGCTGCTGCAGCAGCACCAGTTCCCACTCCAGGAACCTGCGGTTGATGCCCTCGACGCCGAGTTCCAGCGACCTCGCGACGTGGCGGCGCATCGAGGGCAGCGGATCCACGCCGGCATGGCGGTCGATCTGCAGGCCCGCGAGGGCGTACAGGTGCAGGAAGATGAGTCCGCCCTCGAATTCGGCCGGGTCGAGCGCGCGCAGCTGCGCTTCGGCCCGTGCCCACTGGCCCAGCCGGAGCCAGGCGAAGCTGCTGGCCAGGAGGTCGAGCGCCTGGCTGGCCGGGTCGCCCCTCGGCTCCACGAAGCGCAGCGCCTGCGCAAACCGGCCATGGTTCAGGGCGACGAAACCGAAGGTGGCCGGGTTCTCCTGCAGCAGGTCCGCGTCGGGCAGTTCGGCCATGGCATCGAGCCGGTAGGCCCGGTAGGCCGAGGCGACGAGCCCGCGGCCACCACACAGGCGCGCGATCTGGCGCCTGGCCGCATCGACGGCGCCGGCATCGTTGCGCTGCCGGGCCGCGCGCAGCGTGGCCATCATGATCCTGAGCGACTGCGCCACACCCGCGCTGCTGGCCGACAGCACCTCCACGGCCGCGAACACCCGCATCAGCTCGGGCCGCGCGGCCATGCCGCTCAGCGCGGCCCGCGTCCGCGCTACATGCCGCTGCGGAGTGCTGTTCAGATGCTGGGCGAGGCCGGCAAGCATCATTTCGGCACGGGCGCGGGCGAGGCCCCGCTCGGGCATGCGCTCGGACACCGCGCACAGCTGCTCGTAGGCCTTCGCGGCCGAGCGGTCCCGGTAGTAGAGCAACCGGCAGCGCTCGAAGCCCAGCCACCCTTCCGCCTCGTCGTTGGGGGGCAGGCGTTCGACACGCTCCACCAGCGTCGCCAGCACCGGCCAGCGATCGAGCATCACCAGCTCCTTGCGCTGCACGCCGTCGATCTCGCCGGTCATCCACAGGTGGGCCATGAGCGCCGCGTCGCTCAGCCGCGGCATCAGCTCCAGCAGCTCGGTCTCCAGCCGCACCGTCGACAGGCCCGCGGCGCTGCTGGCGTGCAGCTGGTGCATCAGGTGCGGCAGTGCACGGTCGAAGTCCTGCGCCGCCAGCCAGTGCCCCAGCACCCGCGCGCCCTTCTGGCCCAGCCCCTCCAGCTGCCCGGCCACCTGCCCGTGCAGCGTGCGCCCGATGGCCTGCGGCAGGGCCGCCAGCACCGCCTCCCGCACCAGGTCGTGCGCCAGCCCATGGTCGGCGAACAGGCCCCGCTGCTGCAGTTCGCTCCACGCCGGCATCAGCGCCAGCGCCGGCCGCCCCGTCACCGCCGCGGCCAGCTCCACCGTGAAGTCCTGGCCCGCCACGCCGGCCACCGCCGCCAGCTGCTGCGCCGCCGCGCTGCAGCCCGCCAGCCGGGAGCGCAGCAGCACGTCCAGGTTGGCGCCCGCCGCCGCGGCCTCCTCCGACTTCTCCAGCGCGTGCCGCGCCAGCTCGATGACGAACAGCGGATTGCCCCCGGTGCGCTGCAGCAGCCGCGCCGCCTGCGCTTCGCCGTGCCCGGCCTGCATGGCCTGCAGCAGCGCCTGCACGCCCTGCTGCGTCAGCCGCGGCAGCACGATGCTGCGGGCCTGCCCGCGCACCTGTGCGGACACCAGCGCTTCCGTCAGCGCCTGGCCGATCTCGCCGCTGCGATGGGCCAGCAGCAGCGTCGGCCGGGTGGCCGCGCCGTCCTCGCCCGGGGCCAGCAGCGCCGCCAGCGCCGCCTGCGAGGCGACGTCGGCATGGTGCAGGTCGTCCATCACCAGCCGCTGCACGCCGGCCTGCGCCAGCCGGCCCAGCCAGTGCCGCAGCGCCGCATGCAGCCGCGGGCTCGACAGGCTGGCCTGCGAGGGCTGCACCTCCGGGAACGCCAGCGGCGCCAGCCGCGCCAGCTCCACCTGCTCGGGCACCCCCACCCTCAGTCCATGCCGCGGCTGCAGCTCCTGCAGCAGTTGCACCACGGCGGCATAGGGCTCCTCGCCGGCGCCGGGGCGGATGGCCAGCTGCTCCACCTGCCCCTGCTCGGCCAGCTGGCGCAGCAGCCGCGTCTTGCCGACCCCGGCTTCGCCCTGCACCGCCACGTGCTGCCCTTGCGCCAGCGCGTGCTGCGCTTCCGCCAGTACCGCCTCGCGCTCCACCAGCGGGAAGTGCGCCGCGCCGCCCAGCGGCGTCAGCCCCGCGGCCACCGCATGCGGCGCCTCGGCCATCTGCGCCTGCCCCTGCAGGATGCGCAGCTGCACGGTGCGCGTCTGCAGGTCGGGCAGCACGCCCAGCTGCTGGCGCAGCAGCGCCTTGCAGTCCTCGTACGCCGCCAGCGCAGCCGCACGGTCGCCGCAGCCCGCCAGCGTGTCCATGAGCTGGCGGTGCCAGTGTTCGCTCAGCGGCTCCAGCTGCACGCAGGCTCGCGCCAGCGCGATGGCCTGCCCGGCATCCTGCTTGGCATCCTGGCTGGCACGTGCCTGCGCCAACGCCGCGGACAGCTCCGCCAGCTGGAGGCGGCGCAGGCGCTGCCGGGCCGCGTCGAGCCAGTCCGCCAGCAACGCGGACGTCTCGGCCTGGATGCCCGCCGCGGCCAGCAGCTCGCAGGCCTGCGGCCCGCCCGATTGCAGCGCGGCCACCAGCGCCTCGCCGCCTTGCAGCACCACCGTGGCCCGCAGCGGGTCGATGGCCAGCCGCTCCGCCCCTTCCAGCAGCTCGCCGCCGAAGCGCTGGTTCAGGCGATGCACCAGCGTGCGCAGGTTGTTGCGCGCCTGGCCCTCGGGCGAATCCGGCCACAGCATCAGCGCCGCGCGCCGCCGCTCCGCCGGCCCGTCCAGCGCCACGAGCGCTGCCAGCACCGCCCCTTTGCCCGTCAGCTCGTAGCCGGCACTGCCTTCCAGCAGCACCTGGACACGCGCACCGACGCTGATCCGGGCCGGCGCCGTCATGCCTGTTCCGCCAGCAGCAGCCGGTTCACCGCCACCTCCTCGACGAAGCTGCGCCGCGCGAACTCGGGCACGTGCGGCAGCGCCTGCAGCACCCAGCGCTGCGCCACGTGCATCAGCGCCGCGGCCTCGGCGGGATCGCTGGCCTGCAGCAGCGTCGCGCAGCGCACCAGGGCGTCGGGCAGGTACATGGTCGCCGTCATGCGGCCACGGCGCAGCTCGCGGGCCGCTTCCAGCGCCATCGGCCGGCTGCCCGCCATGCCGGCCTGGGCGTGCGCCTCGGCGACTTCGACCAGCAGCCGCGTCCGCCGCCGGGCGGTGGCCTGCGACGCCTTCACGTCCTCCAGCAACCGCGTGCCGATCGCCGCGACCTCAGCGGGCGGCCGGGTCCAACGCGCCAGCTCCCATTCGAGCAGCCGCCGGTTCAGGCCGTCGACACCGAGTTCCACCGCGCGCGCCAGGAGCTGGCGCATGGCCGGCACCGGGTCGAGGCCCTGCTGCAGATCGAGCTGGCAGCGGACGATGGCATACGGCTGCTGGTACGCGAGGTTGCTCTCGACGTCCTTCATGCTCATGCTGCCCAGCTGTTCGCTCGCGCGCTCCCACTGGCCCAGGTACGACCAGGCGATGGCGCGAAAGAGGTTGCCGATCGACTCGCCGGGCGGCAGGCTGGCCGGGTCCAGGAAGCGAAGCGCGGCCGTGTAGCGGCCGACACTCAAGGCCGCGGCGCCGAAGTTGCCCATCGGGCTGCCTTCCTCGCGCAGCCGCTCGGGCGACAAGCGTGCCCGCTCGTCGAGACGGAAGCACCGGTAGGCCGAAGAGACCAGGCCGCGGACGGCGCAGAGCATCCCGATCGCGTGCCGGGTGGCCTCGACGGCGCCGAGGTCCTGCCGGCGGCGGGCGGCGCGCAACACGACCAGCTGGGCCCGCAACAGGTCCGGGATGCCGGAGCGAAGAGCGCCCAGCGTATCGATGTACCTCAGCAGCCGGGCATGCTCGGGCCGTTCGGCCAGGCCGGCCACGGCGGCCCGCGCGCGCATCGCGTGCACCTGCACTTCTCCGGTGACGTTGAATGCGATGCCGCCCAGCACCACCTCCACGTAGGCCCTCTCGATGCCCTGCTCGGGCATGCGCTTGGCCCCATCGCACAGCATCGCGTAGGCCTTGGCGCCCTGGGAGTCCCTGAAGTACAGCAGCCGGGCACGCTCGAAGGCCAGCCATCCGTCCACCGCTGCGGCGTGGACGCAGCGCTCGACGCGCCGCAGCAGCGCCTCCAGGCGTGGCGAATGCGCACGCAACACCGTCTCTTCGCGATCCACGCCGTCCACTTCGGCCGTCAGCCAGAGGTTGGACAACAGGGCCGCGTCGCTCAGCCGCGCCATCAGCCCGAGCAGTTCGATCTCGATGGCCACCGTCGACAGGCCTGCCGCGCTGGTGGCGTGCAGCTGGTGCACCAGGTGCGGCAGCGCGCGGTCGAAGTCCTGCGCCGCCAGCCAGTGCCCCAGCACCCTCGCGCCCTTCAGGCCCAGTCCCGCCAGGTGGGCGGCCACCTGCCCGTGCAGCGCGCGCCCGATCGCCTGCGGCAGACCCGACAGCGCCGCCTCCCGCACCAGGTCGTGCGCCAGCCCATGGTCGGCGAACAGGCCCCGCTGCTGAAGCTCGCTCCACGCCGACATCAGCTCCAGTGCCGGCTTGCCCGTCACCGCCGCGGCCAGATCCACCGTGAAGTCCTGCCCCGCCACCGCGGCCATCGCCGCCAGCTGCTGCGCCTCCGTGCTGCAGCCGGCCAGCCGCGAGCGCAGCAGCGCGTCCAGGTTGGCTGTTGCCGGCGTGGCCTCCTCCGATTTCTCCAGCGCATGCCGCGCCAGTTCGATGACGAACAGCGGGTTGCCCCCGGTGCGCTGCAGCAGCCTGGCGGCCTGCTCCTGGCTGCGCTCGGCCTGCATGGCCTGCAGCAGCGCCTGCACGCCGCGCTGCGTCAGCCGCGGCAGCGCGATGCTGCGGGCCAGCCCGCGCACCTGGGCGGACACCAGCGCCTCCTGCAGCGCCGTGCCGATCTCCGCGCTGCGATGCGCCAGCAGCAGTGTCGGTCGGGTGGCCGCACCGTCCTCCCCCGCCTCCAGCAGCGCCGCGAACGCCGCCTGCGAGGCGGCGTCGGCGTGGTGCAGGTCGTCCACCACCAGCGTCTGCACGCCAGCTTGGGCCAGCTGATCCAGCCAGTGCCGAAGCGCGGCATGCAGCCGCGGCCTGGACAGGCCGGCCTGCGAGGGTTGCACCTCCGGGAACGCCAGCGGCGCCAGCCGCGCCAGCTCCACCTGCTCGGGCACCCCCACCCTCAGCCCATGCCGCGGCTGCAGCTCCTGCAGCAGCTGGGCCACCGCCGAATACGACTCCTCCTTCGCCTCCGGCGGGATGGCCAGCTGCTCGACTTGACCCTGCTCGGCCAGCTCGCGCAGCAGCCGCGTCTTGCCGACCCCGGCTTCGCCCTGCACCGCCACGTGCTGCCCCTGCGCCAGCGCCTGCTGCGCTTCCGCCAGCACCGTCTCGCGCTCCACCAGCGGGAAGCGCGCCGCGCCGCCCAGCGGCGTCAGCCCCGCGGCCACCGCCTGCGGCGCCTCGGCCATCTGCGCCTGCCCCTGCAGGATGCGCAGCTGCACGGTGCGTGTCTGCAGGTCCGGCAGCACGCCCAGCTGCTGGCGCAGCAGCGCCTTGCAGTCCTCGTAGGCCGCCAGCGCAGCCGCACGGTCGCCGCAGCCCGCCAGCGTGTCCATCAGCTGGCGGTGCCAGTGTTCGCTCAAGGGCTCCAGCTGCACGCAGGCGCGCGCCAGCGCGATGGCCTGCCCGGCATCCTGTCTCGTGCGCGCCTGCGCCAGCGCCACCGACAGCTCCGCCAGCTGGAGGCGGCGCAGGCGCTGCCGGGCCGCGTCGAGCCAGTCCGCCAGCAACGCGGACGTCTCGGCCTGGATGCCCGCCGCGGCCAGCAGCTCGCAGGCCTGCGGCCCGCCCGATTGCAGCGCGGCCACCAGCGCCTCGCCGCCTTGCAGCACCACCGTGGCCCGCAGCGGGTCGATCGCCAGCCGCTCCGCCCCTTCCAGCAGCTCGCCGCCGAAGCGCTGGTTCAGGCGGTGTACCAGCGTGCGCAGGTTGTTGCGCGCCTGGCCCTCGGGCGAATCCGGCCACAGCATCAGCGCCGCGCGCCGCCGCTCGGCCGGCCCGTCCAGCGCCACGAGTGCTGCCAGCACCGCACCTTTGCCCGTCAGCTCGTAGCCGGCGCCGCCTTCCGGCAGCACCTGGACACGCGCACCGACACTGATCCGGGCCGGCGCCGTCATGCCTGCTCCGCCAGCAGCAGCCGGTTCGCCGCCACCTCTTCGACGAAGCTGCGACGCGCGAACTCGGGCACGTGCGGCAGCGCCTGGCGAACCCAGCGCCGCGCCACGTGCATCAGCGCCGCGGCCTCGGCGGGATCGCTGGCCTGCAGCAGAGTCGCACAGCGCAGCAGCGCGGCGGGCAGGTACAAGGCCGCGGCCATGCGGCCTCGGCGCAGTTCACGCGCTGCTTCCAGGGCCAAGGTGCGAGCCGCGGCCAAACCGGCCTGCGAATGGGCTTCGGCGACCTCGATCAGCAGGCGCCGCCGGGTCCGTGAGGTCGCTGGGGAGGTCTTCAGGTCCTCCAGCATGCGCGTGCCGATCGCTGCGCATTCGCCGGCATCCCGGGTCCGCCGGATCACTTCCCACTCCAGCAGTCGCCGCTTGGGGCCTTCGACGCCGAGTTCCAGGGCCCTGGCCACGACCCGGTGCAGCCCCGGCAGCGGATCGACGCCGCGCCGCAGGTCGAGGTCGGCGCGCAAGACGGCATACATCGTCAGCAAGCCGAGGTCGCCTTCGAGGTCCTTCATGCTCACGCCGCGGACTTGGGTCTCGGCGCGATCCCACTGGCCCAGCTGCAGCCAGACGACTGCGCGTTGCAGCGGACCGTGCACCATGTTGGCGGGCAGATTGGCCGGGTCCAGGAAGCGAAGCGCCGCCGTGAACCGCCCGACCGAGACTGCCGCGATGCCGAAGGTGATCAGCTGGTCGCCATGCTCACGCAGGCGTTCGGCCGGCAGTTCCGCGCGCTCGTTCAGGCGGAAATACCGGTATGCCAGGTACGCCATGCCCCTCATGTGGCACAGCGACCCGATCGCAGATCGGGTGACGTCGACCGCACCGAGGTCCTGCCTTCGGCGGGCAGCGCGAAGCACGGCGAGCTTGGCGCGCAACTGATCCGCGATTCCGGATCGAACGGTGCTCATGACGTCGAGCTGCCAGAGCAGCCTGGCATGCTCGGCCCGCAGGGCATGCCCGGACAGAGCTGCCAGGGCGCGATCGAGGTGCACCTGCATGATGCCCGTCAGTTCGAAGGCCAGGTGGCTCAGGAGGGCCTCGACGTAGGCTTTCTCGATGCCGGTCTCTCGCATGCGCCCGGCCACCTCGCACAGGCTCGCGTAGGACTTGGCCACGAGGCGGTCCCTCACGAACAGCAGGCGCGCATGCTCGAAGCCCAGCCACTCGTCCACCCCTTCGGATCGGACGCAGCGCTCGACCCGCCGGATCAGCGCCTCCAGGCTCGGCCAGTGCTCCCACAAGACGACCTCATCGCGAAACACACCGTCCACTTCTGCAGTCAGCCACAGGTTGGCGAGCAGGGGCGCATCGCTCAGCCGCGCCATCAGCGCGAGCAGATCGATCTCGATCTGCACCGTCGACAGGCCCGCTGCGCTGGTGGCGAACAGCTGGTGCGCCAGGTGAGGCAGCGCATGGTCGAAGTCCTCCGCCGCCAGCCAGTGCCCCAGCACCCGCGCACCCTTCAGGCCCAGCCCCTCCAGGTGCGCGCCCACCTGACCGTGCAGCGTGCGGCCGATCGCCTGCGGCAGCCCCGCCAGCGCCGCCTCGCGCACCAGGTCGTGCGCCAGCCCGTGGTCGGCGAACAGACCCTTTTCCTGCAGCTCGCTCCACGCCGACATCAGCGCCAGTGCCGGCCTGCCCGTCACCGCGGCCGCCAGCTCCACCGAGAAGTCCTGCCCCGCCACCCCGGCCACCGCCGCCAGCTGCTGCGCCTCCATGCTGCAGCTGGCCAGCCGGGAGCGCAGCAGCAGGTCCAGGTTCGCGGCTGCCGGCACGTCTTCGTCCGACCCCTCCAGTGCGTGCCGTGCCAGTTCGATCACGAACAGCGGGTTGCCCCCGGTGCGCTGCAGCAGCCGCGCCGCCTGCTCCTGGCTGCGCTCGGCCTGCATGGCCTGCAGCAGCGCCTGCACGCCCCGCTGCGTCAGCCGCGGCAGCACGACGCTGCGCGCATGACTTCTGACCTGTGCGGCCACGAGCGCCTCCTGCAGCGCCGCGCCGATCTCTCCGCTGCGGTACGCCAGCAGCAGCGTCGGCCCCTTGGGCGGCGTCTCCTCCCCGGGCCCCAGCAGCGCCGCGAACGCTGCCTGCGACGCGGCGTCGGCGTGGTGCAGGTCGTCCACCACCAGGCTCTTCACGCCAGCCGCAGCCAGATGGCCCAGCCAGTGCCTCAGCGCCGCATGCAGCCTCGGCCTGGACAGGCCGGCCTGCGAGGGCTGCACCTCGGGGAACGCCAGCGGCGCCAGCCGCGCCAGCTCCACCTGCTCGGGCACCCCCACCCGCAGCCCATGCCGCGGCTGCAGCTCCTGCAGCAGCTGGGCCACCGCCGCATACGACTCCTCCTTCGCCTCCGGCGGGATGGCCAGCTGCTCCACATGGCCCTGCTCGGCCAGCTGGCGCAGCAGCCGCGTCTTGCCGACCCCGGCCTCGCCCTGCACCGCCACGTGCTGCCCCTGCGCCAGCGCCTGCTGCACCTCCGCCAGCACCGCCTCGCGCTCCACCAGCGGAAAGCGCGCCGCGCCGCGCAGCGGCGTCAGCCCCGCGGCCACCGCCTGCGGCGCCTCGGCCATCTGCGCCTGCCCCTGCAGGATGCGCAGCTGCACGGTGCGCGTCTGCAGGTCCGGCAGCACGCCCAGCTGCTGGCGCAGCAGCGCCTTGCAGTCCTCGTACGCCGCCAGCGCAGCCGCACGGTCGCCGCAGCCCGCCAGCGTGTCCATGAGCTGGCGGTGCCAGTGTTCGCTCAGCGGCTCCAGCTGCACGCAGGCGCGCGCCAGCGCGATGGCCTGCCCGGCATCCTGCCTGGCTCGTGCCTGGGTCAGCGCCGCCGACAGCTCCGCCAGCTGGAGGCGGCGCAGGCGCTGCCGGGCCGCATCGAGCCAGTCGGCCAGCAACGCGGACGTCTCGGCCTGGATGCCCGCCGCGGCCAGCAGCTCGCAGGCCTGCGGCCCGCTCGATTGCAGCGCGGCCACCAGCGCCTCGCCGCCTTGCAGCACCACCGTGGCCCGCAATGGGTCGATCGCCAGCCGCTCCGCCCCTTCCAGCAGCTCGCCGCCGAAGCGCTGGTTCAGGCGATGCACCAGCGTGCGCAGGTTGTTGCGCGCCTGCCCTTCGGGTGAATCCGGCCACAGCATCAGCGCCGCGCGCCGTCGCTCCGCCGGTCCGTCCAGCGCCACGAGCGCTGCCAGCACCGCCCCTTTGCCCGTCAGCTCGTAGCCGGCGCCGCCTTCCGGCAGCACCTGAACGCGCGCACCGACCATGATCCGGGTCGGCGCCGTCATGCCTGCTCCGCCAGCAGCAGCCGGTTCACCGCCACCTCTTCGACGAAGCTGCGCCGCGCGAACTCGGGCACGTGCGGCAGCGCCTGCAGCACCCAGCGCTGCGCCACGTGCATCAGCGCCGCGGCCTCGGCGGGATCGCTGGCCTGCAGCAGCCTGGCGCAGCGCACCAGGCCTTCCGGCAGGTAGAGCGTGACGGGGCCACGGCCACGGCGCAGCTCGCGGGCGGCTTCCATCGCCAAGCTGCGGGCCGCGGCCAAACCGGCCTGGGCATGGGCTTCGGCGACTTCGACCAGGAGGCGCGGCAGCCGTCGGGCGGTCACCTGGGAGGTCTTCATGTCCTGCAGCATGCGCGTGCCGATCGCCGCGCGTTCGCGGGGATCTTGGGTCCTCAGAATCACTTCCCACTCCAGCAGCTGCCGCTTGGGGCCTTCGACGCCGAGTTCCTGGGCCCTGGCCACGATCTCGCGTGATATCGGAAGCGGATCGACGCCCTGCTGCAGATCAAGATCGGCACGCAACACGGCATACAGGTTCAGGAACGCGAGGTCGCCTTCGACGTCCCTCATGGTCACGCTGCGGGCTTGCGTGGCGGCGAGATCCCACTGGCCCAGTTGCAACCAGACGACGGCACGGAACAGGACACCGACCGCCAGATCGGGGGGCAGGTTGGCGGGGTCCAGGAAGCGGAGCGCCGCCGTGTAGCGCCCGACGAGCAAGGCCGCGGCGCTGAAGCTGATCAGCAGGTCGCCCTCCTCTCTGAGGCGTTCGGCGGGCAGTTGCGCCCGCTCGTTCAGGCGGAAATACCGGTAGGCCGAGGAGGCCAGGCCCCTCACCGTGCAAAGCCTCCCGATCGCGAACCGGGCGCCCTCGACGGCACCGAGGTCCTGCCTGCCGCGGGCCGCGCGCAGCAACGCGAGCTTGGCCCGCAGCAGATCCGTGACGCTGGACCGGAACGCGCTCAGCGTATCGATGAGCTTCCGCAGCCGGGCGTGCTCGGGCTGGTCGCCCAGCCCGGCCAAGGCGGCCCGCGCGCGCGTCGCGTGCGCCCGCACCTCGCCGGTCACGTTGAGCGCGGTGACGCTCAGGAAGACCTCCACGTAGGCCCTCTCGATGCCCTGCTCGGGCATGCGTTCGGCCGCTTCGCGCAGCGTCGCGTAGGCCTTGGCCGCCTGGCGGTCCCTCAGGGACAGCAGGCGCGCGCGCTCGTACGCCAGCCACGCGTCCACCGCCTCGGTGCGTGGCCCGCGCTCGACCCGCTGCACCAGGGCCTCCAGACGCGGCCCGTGCGTGCGCAACACCAGGTCTTCGCGTTCGACGTCGTCCACTTCGGCCGTCAGCCAGAGCTTGTCGATCAGGACCGCGTCGCTCAGCCCGGCCATCAGCCCGAGCAGCTCGATCTCGAGCTGTACCGTCGACAGGCCCGCTGCGCTGGTGGCGTACAGCTGGTGCATCAGGTGCGGCAGCGCAGGGTCGAACTCCTGCGCCGCCAGCCAATGGCCCAGCACCCTCGCGCCTTTCAGGCCCAGCCCCTCCAGGTGGGCCGCCACCTGCCGATGCAAGGTTCGCCCTATCGCTTGCGGCAGCCCCGCCAGCGCGGCCTCCCGCACCAGGTCGTGCGCGAGCCCGTGGTCGGCGAACAAGCCCTTTTGCTGCAGCTCGCTCCACGCCGACATCAGCGCCAGTGCCGGCCGGCCCGTCACTGCCGTGGCCAGCTCCACCGAGAAGTCCTGCCCCGCCACGCCGGCCACCGCCGCCAGCTGCTGCGCCTCCGCGCTGCAGCCTGCAAGGCGCGAGCGCAGCAGCACGTCCAGGTTCGCGGCCGCCGGCACGGGTTCGTCCGACTTCTCCAGCGCATGCCGTGCCAGCTCGATGACGAACAGCGGGTTGCCCCCGGTGCGCTGCAGCAGCCTGGCCGCCTGCTCTTCGCCGCGCTCGGCCTGCATGGCCTGCAGCAGCGCCTGCACGCCCCGCTGCGTCAGCCGGGGCAGCGCGATGCTGCGGGCCTGCCCTCGGACCTGAGCGGACACCAGCGCCTCCTGCCACGAAGGTCCGGTCTCGCCGCTGCGATGCGCCAGCAGCAGCGTCGGCCGGGTGGCCGCGCCGTCATCCCCGGGGGCCAGGAGGGCCGCGAACGCCGCCTGCGAGGCGGCATCGGCGTGGTGCAGGTCGTCCACCACCAGCGTCTGCACGCCAGCTCGGGCCAGCTGATCCAGCCAGTGCCGAAGCGCCGCATGCAGCCTCGGCCTGGACAGGCTGGCCTGCGAGGGCTGCACCTCCGGGAACGCCAGCGGCGCCAGCCGCGCCAGCTCCACCTGCTCGGGCACGCCGACCTTCAGCGCGTGCCGCGGCTGCAGCTCCTGCAGCAGCTGCATGACGGCCGCGTACGACTCTTCCCGCGCCCCCGGCGGGATGGCCAGCTGCTCGACCTGGCCCTGCTCGGCCAGCTGGCGCAGCAACCGCGTCTTGCCGACCCCGGCTTCGCCCTGCACCGCCACGTGCTGCCCTTGCGCCAGCGCCTGCCGCACCTCCGCCAGCACCGCCTCGCGCTCCACCAGCGGGAAGCGTGCCGCGCCGCCCAGTGGCGTCAGCCCCGCGGCCACCGCCTGCGGCGCCTCGGCCATCTGCGCCTGCCCCTGCAGGATGCGCAGCTGCACGGTGCGCGTCTGCAGGTCCGGCAGCACGCCCAGCTGCTGGCGCAGCAGCGCCTTGCAGTCCTCGTACGCTGCCAGCGCAGCCGCTCGGTCGCCGCAGCCCGCCAGCGTGTCCATCAGCTGCCGGTGCCAGTGTTCGCTCAAGGGCTCCAACTGCACGCAGGCGCGCGCCAGCGCGATGGCCTGCCCGGCGTCCTGCCTGGCTCGTGCCTGGGTCAGCGCCGCGGACAGTTCCGTCAGCTGGAGGCGGCGCAGGCGCTGCCGGGCCGCATCGAGCCAGTCCGCCAGCAGCGCGGAGGTCTCGGCCTGGATGCCCGCCGCGGCCAGCAGCTCGCAGGCCTGCGGACCGCCCGATCGCAATGCCGACAGCAGCGCCTGGCTGTCCTGCAGCACCACCCGCACCTGCGCCGCGTCGATGGCCAGCCGCTCCGTGCCTTTGAGCAGTTCGCCACCGAAGCGCTGGTTCACGCGATGCGCCAGCGTGCGCAGGTTGTTGCGCGCCTGGCCTTCGGGCGAATCCGGCCACAGCATCAGCGCCGCACGCCGCCGCTCGACCTGTCCGTCCAGCGCGGCCAGCGCCACCAGCGCCGCCGCCTTGCCCGTCAGCTCGAAGCCGGCACCACCTTCCCCGCGCAGCTGGACGCGAGCGCCGATGGCCAGCAACTTGCCGGTCAGCAAGCCCTGCCGCTCGTCCGCCACGGTGCTCACCGGATGCGGGAGAGTCCTGGCCCTGACACCGTGGTGCGTGCGGCAAGCGGGATGGATCCGGCGCCGCCCGCGGATCGGCCGGGAGGCGGATGTTCGACGCTGCCAAACTGCACAACGATCTCCTCGGCCTCGGATCGGACCCGGCCGGAGGCCGGGCAGCGAGGAGATCAGTCGACGGATTCGGTGCCGGCCTAGCCGGCGCGAGTGCCGACCACCCCAACGCCGGCGTCATTTTGGCCCAGGGGCTCGTCTTGCCTGCCCCGCGCTCAGGGGGGCCTATCGCGGATGCGCAACGCGGCAGGGCATCTGCCCTGCCGGTCGATCGTTAGGCCGGCACGGCCGGTCGGTCGCCCGGCCGGGCCGGCCGGCGACCGCAACGCCTAGGGCGTGCCGGCCGGCACGTGAACCGGCACCATCTGGACCCCGCCCAGCGCCGCCTGGGCCGCGTTCTGGGCCTCGCGCCGGCGGGCGTCGTTGTCGACGGCCCGCTGGCGCGCCGCCACGATGGCCTTGTCGCCTTCCGGAATACCCTTGGCCAGCTCGCCGAACCAGGGCCTGATGGCCGTGTGGATGCCGACGGCTGCCGCCGCCGCGCGGGCGGCCGTGGCGGTGCCCTCGCTGGGCATGCTGGCCACGAAGGCCGGTGCCATCGCGCCCACCACGGTGGTTCCCGCCGTGGCCTTGAGCATGGCCGTTGCGCGCATGGCCGAGCTGGTCGCGGCGTTGACCAGCGAGGCTGCCACCGACGCGCGCGGTACGGCCGCCGGGGGCACGTTGCCCGCCGGCACCGGCGCGTCGGCGGGCGGCCGGGCGACGGGATCCATGACCGGAATGCTGCTCCACTTCGGATCTTCCGCGCGCCGCGTGTAGAAAAGCGGGACCTCGTGGTGGGGCAGGGCCTTCAGTGCTTCTGCGCCGGCGTTGGGCGCGAGGTTGTTCAGCGCGGCCATGTCGGGCACGCGAATCTTGGCCAGCGACGAGTTGATGGCGATCGTGGCGCCGATGGCGCCGCCGGCCAGGGCCGACACGGCGGTGCCGAACAGGACGTTGCCCGCCAGGCCCGGCGCGTCCTGGCCTTGCATCGCAGCCCGGGTCGCGTTGGCCGCGTCGAAGAAGAACTGCCCGACTGCGATGTTGCGGTCGCTGCCGATGTTGAGGTTGCGGGCCTGTTCGCTCTGGGCCTCCCGCCGCAGCGCGTCGCCGGATCCCTCGTGGACCGCGTTCATGCGCGCGACCATGGCGTCGGGCACCACGGCCTTCAGGTCGACCGGCGTCATCTGCTTGTTGATGCGGTTGACCAGCGGTGCCACGAACGACTGGCCCAGGAAGCTGCCGACACCGCCCAGGGCCGAGCCCAGCGCGGCCTGCGTCACGGCGTTGACCACCGCGTCGGTGCCGGGGCGGCCGGGCGGGACGGCGGCCGTGTAGAGGCCATGTCCGGCCTCGTCGCCGCGGTGCATGCGCATCAGCGTGTCGGCCGCCGCGACCCCGGTGCTGCGGCCGACGCCGAAGGCCATGCCCGCACCGGCCGCGCCCACGGCCAGGGTCTTGTGCAGCACCGGCAGCGCGGCATCGGCATAGCTGGCCTTGGACCGCGCATAGTCGAGGAGCGCGTCGTGCGCCGCTTGCTGGGCATCGGCCAGGTTGGCGCCCGCAGGCGGGTTCCCCAGGTGGTCCAGCGCGCGCTGCAGCTCGCCACGGACCTGCGCCGCGCCGGGGCTGGCGCGCTGCATCGACGTCAGCACATGCCGCCCGACGTCGCGCAGCGCCGGCGGCACCACGGTGTTGCCGATGCCGCGCGCCGTCGCAGCCAGGGCCGTGGCGGCGCTGGAATTGACGGTGGCGCGCCCGGCCGCCGCCAGCGCGCCGGCCGCGACGCGGCGCGCGGGCGCCCGGGCCGCCGGCATGGCCAGCGCGCCGGCGGCCGGGACGGCACCCGCCGGGCCCTGCGGATCGGCCGCCGCCGGGGGCTGGCCCTGGGGCGCGCCGCCCGCGGGCCGCGTCGACGGGTTTGGCGGGGCCGCGACGGGTGTGCTCGAGGTCTTCATGCGGGCCTCCGTGGGCTCAGTGCGCGCTCGGCGCAGCGACGGGCCAGACGAACTCCGCCAGGCGGACGGTCTCCAGCAGACGGGTGGCCAGTCCGGTCGCATCGTCGGCCGCCAGTCGCAGCGAGCGGTACAGGGCCCAGCGACCGTCCGGCGTGGCACCCAGCGAAGCGGAGAACGCGTGCAGCGTGCCGGGCGCCTGCTGCAGCACGGCGATGGCGTCGGCGCCGTCGGCACCCATGCGGACCGGCAGCCCGGTCTGGACCACGAGCAGCAGCGAGAGGCTGCCTTCGTCGCCCAGACCCAGCGGCAGGATGGCCAGCGTCCTGCCGTCGGCCTCCAGCGTGGCGGACTGGCCGGCCAGCTCGGCGCCCTGCGCGTCCATGCCCAGGTGCAAGGCGGCGCTGCGGATCAGCCGGGTGCTGCGCTCGACCAGCTCCGGCGCGCCGGCCTGCAGGCCGGAGACGGCGTCGGCCGGTGCGGCCATGGACCCTGGGCCGGTGCCGGGCGGTTGGGTGATGCTGTGCATGGTGTCTCCAGTCTTGCAGGTGAACTGAACGGTGCGGATGCGCGCCGAGGGCGGATCGCCGTGTGCAGGCCACGTACCTTAGGCCTCAGGCCTGCGAGCCCGCGGACCGGTTTGCGAAAACGGCTCGTGCCTGGCGAACGGTTTCGCCAGCGCCGCCGCCGCGAGCGCGCGAACAGGGCCGAGGCATCGATGGCCGCCGGGCTGATCGGCCGCATTCCTTTCGCGAATGGCGCCGGCTTTTCGGAACCGGTGCATGGGCACGATCCGGCGCTGCCCAGAATGGAATCTCGATGTCGCCCTTGGCCAGCACCGTGCCGGCCCGAAAGGTTCGCATGAAGACCACCCCCCATGTCGAGAAGACACCCAGCCGCCCGGCCAGCCCTGTCCCGGAGGCCGCCCACGCGGCGTCGCCGCCCCGCAGCAGTGGCAGCGCGCTTCAGCAGCGCGCCGTGACGAGCGCGCAGGCCGGCCTGCCGGCCGCGATACCGCGGCGTGCCAGCGCCGAAGCGCTGCCGGATGCCTCGGAGCATTCGGCAGCCACGATCCAGCGCAGCAACGCCAGGCCGCGGGCCCGCACCATCAGCGAGGTCGTGCAGGTTCGCCTGTTCGATGTCGGCGCACCCGCACGCAGCCACTCGGGCGACGGCGAGATGCCGCTGCGCAACGTGGCGCGCCAGCGCGAGCCGAGCCGCCCCGCGCCGCCGTCCCGCTGGAACAGCGAGCCGGCGCAGCGAGGCGCCCCCGTCGAGCAGGCCCGCGCTCCGCGCCGCGCGCCGGAGGCCGACGCAGCACCCGCGGCCGGCGCGCCGGCTCCCCGTGATGCGCAGGCCGCAGCCCCGCGCATGCCCGTGAGGCGGCCTGATCCGGACGACGCCAAGTCGGTCTGAAGCCTCGGGGCCTCGCCGGCCCTTGCGGCCTCGGTGGCTCTTGGGCCCTCGGCGGCCCTCGGCGGCCCTTGGGGCCTTTGCGGGCACGAGGCCTGCGCCCGCTCCGCCGCTCAACCCCGCATGTAGTTCGTGTCGACGGCGTAGTCGTCGCGCGCGACGGCAGGCGCCTCGGCCGCGGGCGCGGCCGGTCCGGCGCTGCCGTCGCGCAGGCGCAGGATGAGCTGCCGGTTCTCCGGCGTGAGGAGTCCTCCGTCGAGCAGCCTGTCGCCGACGGCGCGCCAGCCTGCATCGCCGCAGGCGTGGCGCAGCACCGCCAGCAGCGTCAGCAACTCCGGGTCCTCGGGTTCACGCTGGACGAGCGCGTCGCAGGCGCGCAGCGCGTCCTTCAGCTCGCCGCGCTGGCTGCACAGCCAGACCTGGAGCAGGCCGGCCGTGCGCGGCGCGGTGCCGGCCAGGTCGAGAAAGTGGCGCAGGCCGTCGGCCTCCTCGACGAGGTTCTCGCGCATGCAGGCCTGCGCGACGAGGTCCAGCGCGGCGTGCAGTTCAGGCAGCGGCGGGGTGGCTTGCATCGTGGTTGCTCCGCTTCAGGGCGAGCCGGCGCGCCGGCCGCAGCTCATGACGCCGCCGGCAGCGCAGTGCCGAAGCGTCGTTGCCAGATCTGGCGCACCGCCGCCGTGGCGGCGCGCAGGGCCTCGAGTTCGCAGCGCAAGGCGGCCAGTTCCGGGCCCTGGCCGCCGGCCCGGCCGGCCAGGGCCTGCAGTTCCTCGCGGCGGCCTTCGAAGCAGGCCAGCACGAAGTTCGCGTCGTCGCGGGCCTGCGCCGGGTCGCCGCCGATCGCGGGCAGCCGGCCGCAGAAGGCCAGCAGCCGGCCCGCGGCGGACTCGTCGACGTTCATTCACCGGGCTCCCGCGTCGCCGCTCGTCACTGGGCCGCCGACTTGGCCTGCTCGCCGGCCTTCTTCGTGGCACTGTCCATGGCCGCGGCGAGCGACAGCTGCTGCATCAGGGCCGCGATCTCGTGGCCCGCGTCGATGCCCTGCTGGATCGAGTCCGAGACGGCGCCCGTCGACTGGCCGAACGGCGCGGCCTGGGTCGACGAGCCGGTGCTCTCGTCGTGATCGTCGTGGTCCCTGTGCTTGCGCCTGAGCTTGTCCTTCCTGGTCTTGGAGTCCTTCCTGCCGCCGGCGTCGCCATCGTCCTTCTCGTCCTTCTGGTCCTTCTTGTCCTTCTCGTCCTTCAGCTTCTTCGAGCCCTTGCCCTCGTCGCCGGTCTTCTCGGGCTCGCCCTTGCGGCCCTTGCCGGCGGCGGCCTCGGCCTCGACGCCTTCGGGGCGATCGCCCGCCGGCTGCTCGCCCGTCTTCTTCGGCGCCGCGCCGCCGCCTTCCTGTCCGGCTCGCCGGGCTCCGGCTTCGGCCACTTCCTCCGAAGCCTGCTTGCCGGCCGCCTTGCCGCCCACCTGGGCGCCTTCGCGCACCCCGGCCTTGACGCCCTGCTCCACCACCTCGGCGCCCACCTTGCCGCCGGCCTGCAGCGCCGCCTTGCCGCCCTGCAGCAGGGCCTTGCCTGCGACAGCGCCGCCCGGGGCCATGCTCAGCGCGCTGCCGGCGAGGTCCATCGCGTAGTCCTTGCCGGCCTGGGCGAAGGCCTCGCCGGGCGGCACGCCCTCGCACATCGCCTCGCCGGCCTTGACGGCGAAGTTGTTGACCGTGGCGATGCCCGCGCCGACGCCGGCGACGATGGCGCCGAAGGGCGGCGGCAGGAAGCCGGCGACCACGTCGAGGCCCGTCTTCACGGCGTCGAGCACCTTGCCGACGACGTCGAGCACGCGGCCGAGCACGCCGGTGATGATCTCCGCCCCGCCGCAGGCCTTGCGGACCGCCGGATCGTCGGCACGACCGGCCAGCATGTCGGCCTGCACCTGCGCGCGTTCGGCCTGCTGCTGCTGGTAGGCGGCGTAGGCTTCGGCCTTCTGGCGCCGGCGCTCGACCTCGGCATCGAAACGCGCGAGGTCCTGGCTGGAGATCTTCCCGTCGGGCTTGCCGCCGGCACCCGAGGCTCCGGAGCCCGCGCCGTCGACCGTCTTGAACAACGACGGCGAGGCCAGCAGCATCAGCGCCGCTTCCCGGTACTCGGCGTCCAGCGACTCGTCGGAGGCGACGCGGTGCAGGCTGTCCCGGGTGATGTCGCCGTTCTCGTCCTGGAACACCTCGCTGTGGTCCTGGACGGTGTGGACGGCATCGACCTCGCTCTCGGTCGGCACCGGCTCGGGCGGCGGCGGAGGCGGCGGCGGCGGCACGGGTTCGGGCGGCGGCGGCGGCTTGTAGGTCTCCAGCTTGCGCAGGTAGTTGTCGATGTCGTCGCCGCCGAACATGCCGTCGAAGGTCCGGTTCGACAGCGACGAGTGGTGCCCGAAGAGGCCGTTGTCCAGCTGGCCGAAGATGACCGGCGAATTCAGCAGCGTCCTGGCCGCCGCGCGGATCTCCGGCGACACCGACGGGTCCTCCGCCAGGCGGGTGAGCGAGTCGCGCGTCACCCAGCCGCCTTCGCGCAGGAACACGTCCTTGTTGGCCGCCAGCACCGCGACCGCTTCGCCCTCCTCCGCCGTGAGGTGCATGTAGGCGACGAGGTTGTTCTGCAGGTCGTCGCGGTTGACCGAGCCGCCGGGCGCCATGCGCTCCCACTCCTCGGGGTGGTCCAGCATGTACTGCGCGGCGGCCTGCAGTTGCGCCGGGTACTTGCAGCCCGGCGCCACCTGGCCGCTGGCGATGCGCTCGAGCGTCGCGCGGTCGATCTGCCCGGGCAGGCTCTCGGCGTACAGGTAGAGCTCGCGCGAGGCGTCGCTGCCGACCATCTCGCGGGGCACGAGCTCGTCGTCCTGGGCGTCCGAGGGGATGTAGTTGTGCGTGTACAGCTTCGACTTCTCGCGCGAGTAGTCGTTGAAGAACGGGTCGCGGAACGCGATCTCGAAGTCGCCCCGGGAGATGGTCCCGTCCATCTGCGAGGTGCTGCCGCCGAGGCCGCCGTGCGGGGTGGCGGCGTCCAGGTCGCCGAAGAGCGTCGGGTCCTTGCTCAGGTTGGCATAGGCCTGGCGCAGGTCCTCCGGCAGCGTGGTGTCCTGCGCGTAGGCCGCGCACTGCTCGCGGGTGAGCGTGTCGGGGATCCGGTCCGCGTGGTGCATGAAGGCGGCCAGCGTCTCGTTGCGCGTCTGCATCCACTCGCGGTCGCGGAACGTGTCCAGCTGCTCGTCGAAGTAGGCGGCGTCGACGTCGCCGGCACAGAGGATGCCGTCGTCCAGGCCCGCCGCGCTGCCCGACAGGCCCTGGGCCGGGCCGGCGCTGTCGAGCGCCTCGAACAGCGCCGGGTCGTCGCGCAGCGCGAGGTAGGCCTCGCGCAGTTCCTCCGGCTGCCCGGCCTGGTTCGCCAGCGCGTCGAGGTCTTCAGCCTTGAGCGAGGCCGGCATCAGGTCGCGGTACTCGTGCAGCGTGCCCACGACCTGCATCTGCTGCTCGGACAGGTGCAGCGGCTGGGGCGGCGGCGGCGCGGCGGCCGGTGCCACGGCCGGCACGGTGCCCATGCTCGGGGCCCCGCCCGGCCCGGCGGCCATGATCCCGGCGATGAGCCGCTGGACCATCGCCGCCACCTCGTTCTTGTCGAACCCTTCGGATGCGCCGATCGCGCCGGCCGCGGTCGCGGCGGCCTTGGCGCTTGGCGGAAGCGGCGTGGACTTGATCGTGTTCGACATGAGGCTCTCCGGCAGGCGGCTTGACGCGGGGTCCACCCGCAACGCAGCCTAGGGGCCCGGGCCGGAGGTGCGCATCGGGGAAGCGAAACCGGCCATCGGAAAGCGACAGCAGGCGCCTGCGCGCCGGCTCGAACGGGCCTATGCCGGTTCGTGCCGCCGCAGGTAGCTGGCGAAGCGCGGCACGCCGGACCCGGTGTGCCCGCGGTGCCGGTAGCTCACGCTGCTGCCCACCGGCGGCGGCGCCACGCGCTCGGCGTCGCTGAAGCCGCTGCCGAGGTCGAACACGACGCCCTGAGAGTTGCGCACGCGCAGCGCGCCCAGCCGACCCTCGAGCCGGCCTTGCCCCGGCAGGTGCGCCAGCACCACGGCCTCGGCGTCGTGCAGCGGCTTGAGCTTCAGCACGAGCGGCGTTCGGCCGGTGACATAGGGCGCGTCGGCGCGGTGCAGCACCAGGCCTTCGCCGCCGGCGGCCATCACCGCGTCGAGCCGCCGCTGCAGCGCGGCGCGGCCGGCGACCGGCGCCTGCTCCAGCGCCTGGAGCTGCGCGAAGCCCTGTGCACTCACGATGCGCGCCAGCTCACGCGCCCGCGTGCCGAAGGCGCCGGCGCCGCCCGGCAGCTCGAAGGCCGCATACCGCAGCGCGCGCCACTCGGCCTCGTCGGGCTCGGTGCGGCGCACCGCGCCCGAGGTGGCCTCGAAGCGGCCACGCCCCATCCACAGCTCGCCGTCCAGCGCCACGGCCGGCAGCGAGCGTGTGAACCAGGCCGGCGCCGGCACCGGCAGGCCGCTGCGGAAGCGCAGCCGCGAGCCGTCCCAGAACGCGCGCACGCCGTCGAGCTTCTCGCTGACGAGGAAGCCTTCGGGATCGACGTCCTCCGGCGCCTCCTGCGCCAGCACCAGCGGCGGCGCCTCGCGCCGCGGGCGGGCGAAGCCGAGTGCGGGCGTGGCGGCAAAGGCCGCGAACGCGGTGTAGGCCGTGAAGGACCTGGCCAGGCAGGCACGGCGGGAGATCGGGTCGGCTTCGGGCATGGCGGGCTCCGTGGATCCTTCGTGGATCGGATGCCCGCAGTCTGCGAGGCGCGCGCCGCGCCGCCCATCACCCCCGTGCGCGAATCGCGGGCGCCCCCGGACGGGGGTGCCCGCGAGGACGGATCAGGCCTTGCCGGCGATCATGTCCTTGATCTGCTGCAGCGCGGTCGGGTCCTCGATCGTCGTCAGGTCGCCCGCATCGCGGCCTTCGCAGACGGCCTGGATCGCGCGCCGCAGCAGCTTGCCGGAACGTGTCTTGGGCAGCACGCCGACGAAGCGCACGCGGGCCGGCCGCGCCACCGCGCCCAGCTGCGCGTCGACCACCTTCATGATCTCGCCTTCGAGCTTCAGCGCGTCCTCGGGCTTGGCGGCCAGCGAGGGATCCTTCAGCACCGCGAAGGCCATCGCGACCTGGCCCTTGAGGTTGTCGGCCACGCCCACCACCGCCACCTCGGCCACGTTCGGGTGGCTGCTGATGCTTTCCTCGATCTCGCGCGTGCCCAGGCGGTGGCCGGCGACGTTGATCACGTCATCGGTGCGGCCGAGGATGAAAAAGTAGCCGTCCTCGTCGCGGATGCCCCAGTCGAAGGTGCTGTACAGCAGCTTGCCGGGAATGCTCTTCCAGTAGGTGTTGACGAAGCGCGCGTCGTCGCGCCACACGGTCTGCATGCATCCCGGCGGCAGCGGGCCGGCGATGGCCACCACGCCCTTCTGGTTCGCGCCGGTCAGCTCCTCGCCGGTGTGCTCGTCGATCAGCTTCACGTCGTAGCCGTAGACGGCCTTGCCGGGGCTGCCGAACTTGCTGGGCGCCTTCTCGACGCCGTTGCAGATGGTGAGGATCGGCCAGCCGGTCTCGGTCTGCCAGTAGTTGTCGATGATCGGGCGCTGCAGCGCCTCGGCAATCCACTTCGCCGTGGGCTCGTCCAGCGGCTCGCCGGCCAGGAACAAAGCGCGCAGGCTCGACAGGTCGTGCTTGTGCAGCGCCGCTGGGTCCTGCTTCTTCAGCACGCGCACCGCGGTGGGCGCCGAGAACATCACCGTGACCTTGTACTTCTCGACCAGGCTCCACCACACTGCCGCGTCGGGCCGCGTCGGCAGGCCTTCGTACATGATGGTCGCCATGCCGGCGATCAGCGGGCCGTAGATGATGTAGCTGTGGCCCACGACCCAGCCGATGTCGCTGGTGCTGAAGTAGGTCTCGCCGGGATTGCCGCAGAAGATGTGCTTCATGCTCGCGGCCAGCGACACCGCGTAGCCGCCGGTGTCGCGCTGCACGCCCTTCGGCTTCCCGGTGGTGCCGCTCGTGTAGAGCGTGTAGCTCGGGTGCGTGCTGTCGACCCATTCGCAGGGCACCTGCGCGTTTGCATGCTTCTCGCGCCACGCGCCCCAGTCCTCGTCGCGGCCTTCGGTGCGCGCGAAGGGCGCCAGGCCCCGGTCGACCATCAGCACCCTGGCCGGCTTGTGTTTCGCGAGCGTGATGGCCTCGTCCAGCAGGGGCTTGTAGGCCACGACCTTGCCGCCGCGGCTGCCGGCGTCGGCGCTGACGATCACGGTGGGTTCCGCATCGTCGATGCGCGTGGCCAGGCTGCCGCTGGCAAAGCCGCCGAAGACCACCGAGTGCAGCGCGCCGATGCGCGTGCAGGCCAGCATCGCGAACGCGGCCTCGGGGATCATCGGCATGTAGACGAGCACGCGGTCGCCCTTCTTCACGCCCAGGCTCTGCAGCGTGGCGGCCATGCGCTGCACTTCGGCGTGCAGCTCGCGGAAGCTGTAGATGCGCTCCTGCCCGGTCTCGGTGGACACGAAGATCAGCGCGTTCCGCTCGGCGCGGTCCTTCAGATGGCGGTCGACCGCGTTGTGGCACAGGTTGGTGGTGCCGCCGACGAACCACTTCGCGAAGGGCGGGTTGCTCCAGTCGCAGACCTGCTTCGGGGGCTCCTTCCAGTCGATCAGCCCGGCCTGTTCGCCCCAGAAGGCGTCGCGCTGCTCGATCGAGCGGCGGTGGAAATCGGCATAGCTCGTCATGGCCTGTCTCCTGCTGGCGGTGATGTCCGGACCACCGGTCGGTGCGCGCCGGGTTTGCGGGGCATTCTGTGGCGGGTGGTTTGCGTCACGCTGACGTGGATCAAGCGGTGCCCGCGGCGCGGCACCGGCGCTTCGCTACAGTGGCGCCGACCGCATCCGAAAGGCCTGCACGATGACACGCCCCGCCCACTTCGCCGCCGCCTTGCTGCTCGCGCTGCCGGCCGCACAGGCGAGCAACTGCGAGCAGATTCGCGACTCGATCGACGCCAAGGTGCGGGCCGCCGGCGTCAAGGCCTTCACGCTGACGATCGTCGACGCGGCCGCCAGCGCACCCGGGCGCAACGTGGGCAGCTGCGACCGGGGTTCGAAGAAGATCCTCTATGTCGCCGGCGGCGCCACGGCACCGGCCCCTTCAGCAGCTCCTGCGCCGGCTCCCGCCGCCAAGCCGGCCGCGGGCGTGCTCACCGAGTGTCGCGACGGCAGCGTGAAGGTGGGCGGCGACTGCAAACGCTGAGGCCGCGGCCCGTCAGCCGATCCTGACGACGATCCGGCCGCGCACCTGGCCGGCCATCAGACGGCCGGCGGCCTCGATCGCACCGTCCAGCGTCACCTCGCTGGTGATCGCCTCCAGCAGCGCCGGATCGAGGTCGGTCGCCAGCCGCGCCCAGGCCTCCTCGCGCCTCGCACGCGGCGCCATCACGCTGTCCACGCCCGCGAGCGTGACGCCGCGCAGGATGAAGGGCGCCACGCTCGCCGGCAGGTCCATGCCCTGCGCCAGGCCGCAGGCGGCCACGGTGCCGCCGTAGCGCGTCTGCGCCAGCGCATTGGCCAGCGTGTGGCTGCCCACGGCGTCCACCACGGCCGCCCAGCGCTCCTTCTGCAGCGGCTTGCCTGGCGCGGCGAGCCCGGCGCGGTCGATCACCGACGTGGCGCCCAGGCGCTGCAGGTAGTCGGCCTCGGCGGCCTTGCCGGTGGCTGCGACCACCTGGTGGCCCAGCTTCGCGAGCAGGGCGATCGCCACGCTGCCCACGCCGCCGGTGGCGCCGGTGACCAGCACCTCGCCGTCGCCCGGCTTCAGGCCGTGGCGTTCCAAAGTCACGACGCAAAGCATCGCGGTGTAACCGGCGGTTCCGATCGCCATCGCCTGCCGCGGGCTGAAGGCGGCCGGCAGCTTGACGAGCCAGTCGCCCTTCAGGCGCGCGCGTTCGGCCAGGCAGCCCCAGTGCGTCTCGCCCACGCCCCAGCCGTTGTGCACGAAGCGGTCACCGGGTTTCCAGGCCGGGTGGCTGCTTTCGAGCACCGTGCCCGCGCCGTCGATGCCCGGCACCATCGGCCAGTTGCGGACCACCGGCGAGCGGTTCGTCAGCGCCAGGCCGTCCTTGAAGTTGATCGTCGACCACTCGGGCTGCACCAGCACCTCGCCGGCCGCCGGCAGGCGGCTTTCATCGAGCATCGCCGGGCCGGCGCGGAAGCCGGCGTCGTCCTTTTCGAGCAACAGGGCCTTGAACATTTCGTAGCGGCGGGGGTGGCGGGGGATGCGATCCTGCCATGCCGTCAGCTGCCTGGATCACCCGCCTTTCATCGGTTGACGCCCCTTCCCGCCCTGTTATCCTGCCCGGTTGATGCCCGTCTCCCAGCCTTCCCTGGAGTTCTCGCCCCTGCGCCGCACCGCTCGCCGCTTCGGCGCCGCTGCGCTGCTGGTGCTGGCAGCCGCGGCGCAGGCCGCGCCCGAGACATCCGCCGCGCCGGCCGCACCGGCGCCCGCGGCCTCCGCCGCCGCCGGCCATGCGCCCGGCGACGCGGTGCTGGAACTGCTGCGCGAGAAGGGCCTGCTCACCCAGGCCGCCCAGGCCACCGCGCAAGCGACCGCCCAGGTGGCGTCCGGCGTGGCCGGGATGGCCGCCGAGGTGGAGTCCAGCCCCTTCATCCAGCAGGCGCGCGACAAGGCCACCGACCTCGTCGTCTCGGCGATGAACTTCCTGGGCGTGCGCTACCGCCGCGGCGGCAACAACGCCGAGACCGGCTTCGACTGCAGCGGCTTCACGCGCTACGTGTTCGAGAACAGCCTGGGCCTGGTGCTGCCGCGCCGTGCCGACCAGCAGGCCAAGAACGCCGGCCTGCAGGCGGTGAAGAAGGACGAGCTCAAGCCCGGCGACCTGGTCTTCTTCAACACGATGCGCCGCGCCTTCTCGCACGTGGGCATCTACGTGGGCGACGGCAAGTTCATCCACTCGCCGCGCACCGGCGGCGAGGTGCGCATCGAGGACATGCGGGCCGCCTACTGGGCCAAGCGCTTCAACGGCGCGCGCCGCGCCGAGATGCCGGCGCTGGAAGCCACGGTCAAGCAGTAGCCGGGCGCAAACCGGGCAATAGCCCTCGGGCCGCCGCCCGATCGCGCCGCGCGACAATCGCGGCATGGGCGAAACCATCATCCCCCTGGCCGACCTGCGCTACGCCGCGCCGGTGCCGCCGGTTCCTGCCGACGCGGCGCCGCCTTCGGGCCTGCTGGCCGACCGCCTGGGCCGCCCGCTGCGCGACCTGCGGATCTCGGTGACCGACCGCTGCAACTTCCGCTGCAGCTACTGCATGCCCAAGGAGGTCTTCGACAGCCGCTACAAGTTCCTGCCGCACGACTCGCTGCTGAGCTTCGAGGAGATCGCGCGCATCTCGCGCATCTTCGTCGCCCACGGCGTGGTCAAGCTGCGGCTCACGGGCGGCGAGCCGCTGATGCGCAAGCACCTGGAGCGGCTGGTGGAGCAGCTCGCCGCGCTGCGCACGCCGCAGGGCGACCGGCTCGACATCACGCTGACGACCAACGGCTCGCTGCTGGAACGCAAGGCGCGCGCGCTGCGCGAGGCCGGCCTGGAGCGCGTGACGGTGAGCCTGGACGCGCTGGACGACGCCATCTTCCGGCGCATGAACGACGTCGACTTCCCCGTGGCCGACGTGCTGAAGGGCATCGACGCCGCGCTGCGCGAGGGCTTCGGGCCGATCAAGGTCAACATGGTCGTCAAGCGGGGCACGAACGACGACCAGATCGTCCCGCTGGCGCGCCACGTGCGCGAGCACTACGGCCCGGCAGTGGTGCTGCGCTTCATCGAGTACATGGACGTGGGCGCCACCAACGGCTGGCGCATGGACGAGGTCCTGCCCTCGGCGCAGGTGCTGCAGCGCCTGGGCGAGGCCTTTCCGCTGGAGCCGCTGGCCGCCGCCGCGCCGGGCGAGACGGCGCAGCGCTGGCGCTACGCCGACGGCCGCGGCGAGGTGGGCGTGATCAGCAGCGTGACGCAGGCCTTCTGCGCCGACTGCAACCGCGCCCGGCTGTCCACCGAGGGCAAGCTGTTCCTGTGCCTCTTCGCCAGCCGCGGCCACGACCTGCGCGCGCTGCTGCGCGGCAGCGCGCCCGACGGCCGGCCCTGGAGCGACGAGCAGATCGCCGCCGCGGTGGGCCTGCTGTGGGGCGCACGCGACGACCGCTACTCCGAGTTGAGGGGGGCCATGCAGGCCGAATCGGGCAGCGGCGAACGGCGCGTGGAGATGCACTACATAGGCGGCTGAAGCCGCCTGGAGGTGCCGCCGCGTGCGGTTCCCGTGCCAGTCTGTCGCAGCGGGCGTTGCCCCGGCGGGGGAAGCCCGGGGTTGATCTGGCGCCGCCTCCGGTTACAAATGGCTTTCTGTCTGGCCCATACTCAAGATGGTTATCGGGGCGCAGCCCGCCGAGGTGGGCCGCGCCCCGTGTTCGTCAGCTTCCTCTTCGCAACCCGATGGACCTCACCCTCTCCAGCCTGCTGGCCGCCGCGGCCGACGACGCCGTGGCCATCACCGCGCCCGGCCGCCCCGCGCTCACCTTCGCCGGCCTGCGCGAGCAGCTGCGCCGCACGCTGTCCACGCTCAACGGCCTGGGCATCGGCCGCAACGACCGCGTCGCCATCGTGCTGGCCAACGGCCCGGAGATGGCCACCTGCTTCATCAGCGCCGCCTGCGGCGTGGCCACCGCGCCGCTGAACCCGGCCTACCGCGCCGAGGAATTCGAGTTCTATCTCAGCGACCTCAACGCCAAGGCGCTGATCGTCGAGCACGACAGCACCTCGCCCGCCATCGAGGTGGCGCTGAAGCTGGGCGTGCGCCTGATCGACCTGCGGCCCGGCGAGGCGGCCGGCTCGTTCGAGCTCAGCCCGCGCGGCGGTGCCGGCGAGAGCCGCCCGACGCTGCACGGCGGCGTCGCGCGGCCCTACGACGTCTCGATGGTGCTGCACACCAGCGGCACCACGTCGCGGCCGAAGATCGTGCCGCTGTCGCAGCGCAACCTGTGCGCCTCGGCCCGCAACATCGCGCGCACGCTGCAGTTCAGCGCTGCTGACCGCGGGCTGAACATCATGCCGCTGTTCCACATCCACGGCCTGATCGCCGGCGTGCTGGCGCCGTTGGCCGCGGGCTCGCAGGTGTTCTGCACGCCGGGCTTCAACGCGCTGAAGTTCTTCGCCTGGATGGACGAGGCGAAACCCACCTGGTACACGGCGGTGCCGACCATGCACCAGGCCATCCTCACCCGCGCGCCGAAGAACCTGGACGTGATCGCGCGCCACCCGCTGCGCTTCATCCGCAGCAGCTCCAGCTCGATGCCGCCGCAGGTCATCCGCGAGCTGGAAGAGGTGTTCAAGGCGCCGCTGGTCGAGGCCTACGGCATGACCGAGGCCACGCACCAGATGGCCAGCAACCCGCTGCCGCCGGGCGTGCGCAAGCCCGGCAGCGTGGGCCTGGCCGCCGGGCCCGAGGTGGCGATCATGGGCGAGGACGGCGTGCTGCTGGCCGCCGGCGAGGTGGGCGAGATCGTGATCCGCGGCGACAACGTCACCGCCGGCTACGAGAGCAACCCCAAGGCCAATGCCGAGGCCTTCACGAACGGCTGGTTCCGCACCGGCGACCAGGGCACGATGGACGCCGAGGGCTACGTCAGCCTCACCGGGCGCCTGAAGGAGATCATCAACCGCGGCGGCGAGAAGATCAGCCCGCGCGAGGTCGACGAGGTCATCATGGACCACCCCGCCGTCGCGCAGGTGGTCTGCTTCGGCATGCCGCACCCCAAGCTCGGCGAAGAGGTTGCCGCCGCGGTGGTGCTGCGCGAAGGCCAGAGCCTCACCGAGCGCGAGCTGCAGGCCTTCGTCGGCCAGCACGTGGCCGATTTCAAGGTGCCCAAGAAGGTCCTGTTCATGGACGAGATCCCCAAGGGCGCCACCGGCAAGCTGCAGCGCATCGGCCTGGCCGCCAAGCTCGGCCTGGGCTGAAGCCCGCGCCCCGAACCACGGGCCCGCGCGCCAAGACGCGGGCCTCAAAGATCGTCTTTCCTCAACCTGTCGTTGGAGTCCGTCATGTTGAAATCCTTCCTTGCCACGGCCACGGCCGCCGCAGCCGCCCTCGCCTTCCCGCTGACCGCCTGGGCCTGGGAACCCACGAAGCCGGTCGAGTTCGTCGTGCCCGCGGGCACCGGCGGCGGTGCCGACCAGATGGCCCGCTTCATCCAGGGCGTGGTGGCCAAGAACAAGCTGATGGCGCAGCCCATCGTCGTCGTCAACAAGAGCGGCGGTGCGGGCGCCGAGGGCTTCCTCGACGTGAAGGGCGACAAGGGCAACCCGCACAAGATCGTCATCACGCTGAGCAACCTGTTCACCACGCCGCTGGCCACCGCCGTGCCCTTCAACTGGCGCGACCTCACGCCGGTGAGCATGCTGGCGCTGGACCAGTTCGTGCTGTGGGTCAACGCCGAGTCGCCGTGGAAGACGCCGTCGGAGTTCTTCGCCGCGCTCAAGGGCGGTGCCGACAAGACGCTGAAGATGGGCGGCACCGGCAGCAAGCAGGAAGACCAAATCATCACCGTGATGCTGGAGAAGGCCGCCGGCCGGAAGATGACCTACATCCCCTTCAAGGGCGGCGGCGACGTGGCGGTGCAGCTCGTGGGCAAGCACATCGACGCGACGGTGAACAACCCGATCGAGGCCGAGAGCCACTGGCGCAGCGGCAAGCTGCGCCCGCTGTGCGTGTTCGACAAGTCCAAGATGCCCTACCCGGAGAAGTTGACGGCATCGCAGGGCTGGGCCGACATCCCCACCTGCCCTTCGGCCGGCATTCCGGTGGACTACCTGATGCTGCGCGGCCTGTTCATGCCGCCGGGGGTGACGCCGGACCAGCAGAAGTTCTACATCGACCTGATGGCCAAGGTGCGCCAGCTGCCCGAGTGGAAGGACTTCATGGCCAAGGGCGCGTTCAACCAGACGGCGCTGTCCGGCCAGCCCTACGTCGACTGGCTCGGACAGAACGAGCAGATGCACCGCGTGCTGATGAAGGAAGCCGGCTTCCTTTCGAACTGAGGCCATGGACGAACACTCGCAAGGCGAGGCCGGCCAGGCCCAGCCGACGGTGGCCACGCGCGGCCCCGAAGTCGCGGTCGCCCTGCTGCTGCTCGCGGCGGGGCTGCTGGTGATCGTCGACAGCCTGCGCGTGGGCGTGGGCTGGGCCGACGACGGGCCACGCTCGGGCTACTTCCCGTTCTACATCGGCATCGCGCTGGTGGCCGCGTCGGGCTGGATCGTCGTGCAGCAGCTCCGCGTCTGGCAGCGCGTGGCCGTGTTCGCCGAACGCGGGCAGCTCGCCAGCGTCTGGGCCATCCTGTGGCCGATGGCGGTCTATGTAGGGCTGGTCGGCTGGCTCGGCCTGTACGTGGCCTCGGCGCTGCTGATCGGCTACTTCATGCTGCGCCACGGCCGCCACGGCGTGCCGGCGACGGCGGCGGTGGCGCTGGGCGTGCCGCTGGCCTGCTTCCTGGTCTTCGAACGCTGGTTCCTCGTGCCGCTGCCCAAGGGCCCGCTGGAAGCGCTGCTCGGACTGTGAACATGAAGACCCAAGCTCGCTTCGCTCGCGGCCCCCGAGGGGCGCGTCGATTCCTTCGGACGGCCGGGCGGAACTGACCGATGGACGAACTCAACAGCCTGTTCCACGGCTTCGGCATCGCGCTGACCATCGCCAACCTCGGCTACATGGTGGTCGGGCTGACGCTGGGCGTGCTGATCGGCGTGCTGCCGGGCCTGGGCGGCGCCAACGGCGTGGCCATCCTGCTGCCGCTCACGTTCAGCATGAATCCCACCTCGGCGATCATCATGCTCAGCTGCATCTACTGGGGTGCGCTGTTCGGCGGGGCGATCACCTCGATCCTGTTCAACATCCCGGGCGAGCCCTGGAGCGTGGCCACCACCTTCGACGGCCACCCGATGGCGCAGCAGGGCAAGGCGGCGCAGGCGCTCACGGCAGCCTTCACATCGTCGTTCGTCGGTGCGATGTTCGCGGTGGCGTTGATCACCTTCCTCGCACCGGTGGTCGCCGGCTTCGCCCTGAAGTTCGGCCCGCCGGAGTTCTTCGCGGTGCAGCTGCTCACGTTCTGCAGCTTCGTCGGCATGAGCAAGGAGCCGCCGGCCAAGACCATCGCCGCGATGATGCTGGGCTTCGCGCTGGCCGCGGTGGGCCTGGACAGCGTGACCGGCCAGCTGCGCATGACCTTCGGCTTCCCGGCGCTGCTCAAGGGCTTCGACTTTCTGATCGCGGTGATCGGCCTGTTCGGCATCGGCGAGATCCTGCTGACGATGGAAGAAGGCTTGGCCTTCAAGGGCAAGAGCGCGAAGATCGACTTCAAGGTCGTCTGGCAGACCTGGGGCGAGTTGCTGAAGCACTGGAAGCTCTTCCTGCGCTCGGTGGCCGTGGGTTGCTGGATGGGCATCACGCCCGGCGGCGCGACGCCCGCGAGCTTCATGAGCTACGGCATGGCGCGGCGCATGGCGAAGAACCCCGACGAGTTCGGCAAGGGCCGCATCGAGGGCGTGGTGGCGCCCGAGACTGCGGCGCATGCCGCCGGCACTTCGGCGCTGCTGCCGATGCTCACGCTCGGCATCCCCGGCTCGCCCACCGCCGCGGTGCTGCTGGGTGGCCTGCTGATCTGGGGCCTGCAGCCCGGGCCGATGCTGTTCGTCGAGCAGAAGGACTTCGTCTGGGGCCTGATCGCCAGCATGTACATCGGCAACGTCGTCGGCCTGCTGGTGGTGCTGACCACGGTGCCCTGGTGGGCGGCGATCCTGCGCATCCCGTTCTCGATCATCGCGCCGGTGATCATCGTCATCTGCGCCATCGGCGCGTACACGGTGCACAACTCGATGTTCGACGTCTGGCTGATGCTGGTCTTCGGCGTGCTCGGCTACCTGTTCAAGAAGCTCAAGTACCCGCTGGCGCCGCTGGTGCTGGCGCTGGTGCTGGGCGACATGGCCGAGAGCAGCTTCCGCCAGGCCATGCTGCTGAGCCAGGGCAGCCTGGCGATCTTCTGGAGCAACCCGCTGGTGGGCGGCATCGCGGGGCTGGCGATCGTGCTGCTGGTCTGGCCGCTGATCGGCAAGGCCAAGGCCCTGGTGCGGCGGCGCGAAGGAGGTGTGCAGGCATGAAGATCGCCATCGTCGGCGCCGGTGCCATCGGCGGCTACCTCGGTGCGCGGCTGTCGGCCGCGGGCGAGGAGGTCACCTTCATCGCGCGCAACCGCAACCTCGAGGCCATCAACGCCAACGGCTTCCGGCTGATCCTGGAAGACGGCAGCGAGCTGCACGCCACGGACGCCAAGGCCGTGCAGCGCTACGAGGACGCCGGCCCGCAGGACGCCGTGCTGCTGACCGTGAAGGCGCACCAGGTGCGCGACCTGCTGCCCGGCCTGCGCGCGCTCTTCGGCCCCGACACGGCCGTCGTGACGATGATCAACGGCGTGCCCTGGTGGTACTTCCACAAGCTGGCCGGTCGCTACGAGGGCACGCGGCTGCAGAGCCTGGACCCGGACGGCCAGCTGGCCGCCGGCATCGAGAGCGAGCGTCTCATCGGCGGCATCGTCTACCCCGCGACCGAACTCGTCGCGCCGGGCCTCGTGAAGGTGATCGAAGGCAACCGCTTCAGCCTGGGCGAACTCGACGGCAGCCGCAGCGAGCGCATCGAGCGCCTGGCCAAGGCGCTGATGAACGCCGGCTTCAAGGCCCCGGTCAGCCGCGACATCCGCAGCGAGATCTGGGTCAAGCTCTGGGGCAACCTCACCTTCAACCCGCTGTCGGCGCTGACGCACGCGACGCTGGAAGACATCTGCCGCTTCCCTGCCACGCGCGCGCTGGCCGCGACGATGATGCGCGAGGCGCAGGCGGTGGGCGAGAAGCTCGGCGTGGCCTTCAAGATCGGCCTGGAGCAGCGCATCGCCGGCGCCGAGGCGGTGGGCGCGCACAAGACCAGCATGCTGGTCGACGTGGAGCATGGCCGCGCGCTGGAGCTGGAGGCGCTGGTGGGCGCGGTGGTCGAGCTCGGCCGCATCACCGAAACGCCCACGCCGGTGATCGACGCCATCTACGCCACGACCAGTCTGCTGGCGCGCACGCTGCAGCAGCAACAGGGCAAGCTGGCGATCACGCCGGCCTGAGCGCCACCGTGGACCCGGCGCGGCGCCCCTGGCGCGCGTGGTGGCCGCTGGCCAGCACGATCGACCGCCGCGAGGCGATGCGCATCGCCGCCGGCGCCTCGATGGGCATCCTCGTGGCCGGTGCGCTGTGCCGTCTGGCGGGGCCCGCCGGCGTGTGGCTCGTCGCGCCGCTGGGCGCCAGTGCGGTGCTGGTGTTCGGCCTGCCGTCGAGCCCGCTGTCGCAGCCCTGGGCGGTGGTGGGCGGCAACCTGCTGTCCTCGGCCATCGGCGTGCTGATGCAGCACCTGCTGCCCGACCCGCTGCCGGCCGCGACGCTGGCCCTCGGCCTGGCGATCCCCGCGATGATGCTGGCGCGCTGCCTGCACCCGCCCGGCGGTGCGGCGGCGCTGCTGGGCGTGATGGCCAGCGGCGGCGACTGGCACTTCCCGCTCTTCCCGGTGGCCGCCAACGCGCTGCTGCTGGTGCTGACCGGCGTGCTCTACAACCGCGCCACCGGGCGCGACTACCCGCACATCGCGCACCCGCCGCCGACGCCCGAGCGCCGCTTCGCCGATGCCGACATCGACGCCGTGCTCGCGCGCCACAACATGCTGATGCACACGCCGCGCGACGAGATCGAGGAACTGCTGGAGGAGGCCGAGACCGAGGCCCTGGGCCGCCGCCTGCACGAGCTGCGCTGCGCCGACGTGATGTCGCGCGACCCGGTGACGGTCGAACACGGCACGCCGCTGCCGGCGGCCTGGGCCAAGCTGCGCGAGCACGACGTCAAGGCGCTGCCCGTGATCGACGCTCAGCGCCGCGTGGTGGGCATCGTGACGCGCGCGGACTTCATGCGCGACGCGCGCATCGACGTGCTCGAAGGCCCCGACGGCCGCCCGCGCTGGCAGGTGCACACCGAGTTCACGCCAGGCAACGACGGGCCGCTGGTGGTGGGCCAGATCATGGCCCGCCGCGTGCGCGTGATCGGCGCCGAGCGCACGCTGGCCGACATCGTGCCGCTGTTCTCGGAGACCGGGCACCACCACGTGCCGGTGCTGGACGAGGAGGGCCGCCTGGCCGGCATCCTCACCCAGACCGACATGGTGCGAGCGCTGCGCCGCTTTGCCGAGCCGCTGCCGGCACCGATGCCGGTGCCGGCGCCGGCGAAGCCTGCAGGAGCCACGGCTCGCTGAGCATCAGCAGCGCGCAGGCCGCGCGAACGACGCCGGGCAGGAAGGCCTGCGGGCCGAAGCGCTGCGCCAGCGCGTACATCGGCAGCCGCACGAGCGCGAACTGGCGCAGCGCAAGCGCGAAGCCGCAGCGCCAGGCGTCGTCGGCGATGTCCGAGCCCAGCACGTCGCGGTGGCGCATGACCCAGGTCTCGACGAAGGCGGCATCGGCAGCACGCGCGCCGGCGGCGAAGCACAGGTACTCGGCCCAGTCGCGCTGCGGTGCGCCGATGCCCGCGAGTTCCCAGTCGAAGGCGACGAGTCTCAGACCGCGCGGCGTGTGGCGCAGCGCGCTGTTGCGCGGATTGAAGTCCTGGTGCACCAGGCCCTGATGCGGCAGCGCGAGCAGCCGCGGCCACCACTGCGGCAGCGAATCGACGAGGCGGCGCGACAGCGCCGGCCAGGCCGGTTGCCAGGCGGCGAAGATCGGCGCCGCGAACTCGGCGATGCCCTGCCACAGCGCGCGGCCTTCGAGCATCGCCGCCGTGCCCGGCGGGGGGCGCAGCAGGCCGGCTTCGCGCAGCGGCCGCAGCGTGGCGGCATCGATGCGCTGGATCGCCGCCAGGCCTTCGAGCACCGCCGCGAGTTCCGTCGGCCCGTGCTGCGCCGGCGCATCGGCCGCATCGCCGGCCGCTATGCCGGCGAGGTGCTCCAGCAGCAGCAGCGAAGGTGCGTCGCCGTGGCCCGGCCGGAAGCCGAAGCCACGCGGTGCATGGCGGCGCAGCGCCGGCGCGCGCAACGCGTAGAGCGCACCTTCGCGCGCCTGCGCACCGGCCAGCCCGAGCAGGCCGTGATGCGCCTCGAAGGCGGCACCGAGCGCCGGGTCGCAGATCCGCGCGACCTCGGCTGTCAGCTCTTCCATCAGGCCATCGGAAACCTGCGCCTTGGCCACGAGGTCCAGTTTCAGCAGGCCATGTCCCGGCGCGGCGACATCCAGCTGCCAGCGCGACAGCCCCACGCCCTCGCCCAGCCGCGCGGCACCGAAGGCATGCAGCAGGCCGTTGGCGGCGGCCAGCGGCAAGGACCGCGCGTCGAGTACGCGCAGGCCGGCACGCCGGGTGCGCCGGCGCAGCACGGCCTCGAAGTGGGGCCGGCCGGCGGCCAGTGCCAGCTCGCGCTGCGGCGCCGCCGGCAGCAGCCCGGCCAGGCGGTAGTGCTCGAAGTAGCGGTGCAGCAGACCGGCATCGAGCGGCGGCATCGCGATGCCCTGCTCCGCCAGCCACTGCGCGCTGCGTGCCGAGCACACGCGCTGCTGCTGCGGCGCGAGGTAGGCCTCGAAGGGATGGCGGAGGCGGCCGAGCGCCGGCCCGGCGAAGAAGCGGCGGTAGGCGAACAGGCGCGTGCCCTCGGTCGCGCGCTCGGTGAAGGCGCGCTGCAGCCACTCGGCCTGCGGCAGCAGCCGCACCGGGCAGCCGTAGAGGTTCATCCACAGAACCACCTCGCGCCAGCGGCGCGGCTGCGGATGGACGAGATGCAGCACCTGCAGCGGCCCCGGCGCCACCGGACGTGCCAGCACCTCGGCCACGGCGTCCACCGGCACGCAGTCCATCAGCCAGTCGGCATCCATCGCGGCGCCGGCCGCGGCATTGCCTTCGACGAGCGCGGCGATCAGGTCGCCGAGGTTGACATCGGTACCACGCGAGTCGCCGGCAATCAGCGCCGGCCGCAGGATGCGCACCGGCAGCCCGCGCGCCGCCGCCTGGCGCAGCAGGCTCTCGGCCACGCACTTGCCCTGCGCGTAGCCCAGCGGCAGCTCGGCCACCTGCGGCAGCAGGTCGCTGGCCTCGTCGACCGCGCCTTCGCCCGAGGCGGTGAAGCACACCGCGATCGTCGAGGTGAAGGCCACCGGCTTAGCGGCCCCGGTGCACGCGAAGCGCAGCACCTCCAGCGTGCCGCCGACATGGCTGTGGCGCAGCTGCGCATAACCGCGCGCCCAGTTGACCTCGGCCGCGCAGTGCACGACATCGTCCACCGCCTCGGCCAGCGCGGCGTAGCGCGTGGCTGCGAGCCCGAAGTGCCGGGCCGCGACATCGCCGCGCAGCACCTCCACCTGGCGCGCCATCGCCTCCATCGGCACGCCCGCGGCGGCCAGTGCGCGGGCCAGGCGTTCGGTGGCGGCGGCGTGGTCGGTGCCGCGCACGAGGCAGAACAGGCGCAGCGCCGGCTCGCGCAGCAACATGCGCGCCGCGTGGCGGCCGACGAAGCCGGTGGCGCCGGTGATCAGCACGCCGCGCGGGCCGCCGGCATCGCGCGCACGGGGAGGCGCGACGGGCTGCACGTCCTCGGGCAGCCGCGCGTCGGCCAGCATCTGCGCCAGCACGCGCTCGCGTCGGGTTTCGGGGTCAGGCCGCATGCAGTCGATGATGCCACTCAACGTAGAAGTCACGTACCCGGTTGCGGTTCAGCGGCACGTCTTGCACGCGCCAGCCGCGCGTCTCGATCGGCTCGCCCACGTGCACCTGCACCGTGCCGGGTTTGGCGTGCAGCCCGCGGCCGGGGTCGATGGCGCGTGGGATGTAGATGAAGAGCGGCACGATCGGCCGCTGCAGCGCGGTAGCGAGGTGGAACGCGCCCTTGTTGAAGGCGCCGATGCCGCCGCTGGTCACGCGTTGCCCTTCAGGGCTGAGGTAGACCGATTCGCCGGTGCGCCGCAGCACGCGCTCGGCGCGCTGGAAGATGAGGCGGCGCTTCTCCGGGAACTCCTGCGGCACGGTCCAGAAGATGCCGATGAGGTAGCCGATCAGCCCCATCGGCAGCAGCCCGCGCAGGAAGCCGCTGAGGAAGAAGCGCGCGTTGGGCAACCCGAGCGCGATCAAGGCGAAGAGGTCGATCGTCGAGCTGTGGTTGGAGACGTAGACCACCGGCTCCGTCGGCCAGGGCCGCGGCTCCGACAGCTCGACACGGATGCCCCAGATCCGCAGCACCATGCGGCCGAAAGGCGTAGCGATGCCTTCGGAGTACCAGCGCCGCAGCCGGCCGAGCGTGGCGATGGCCGCCAGCAGCATCAGCAGGCTGCACAGCGTGAGCAGCAGCAGCGTGGCGGCCGCGCGCAGGCCGAACAGCGCGAATTCCTTCATCGACGCTCGCAGACGATGGTCTGCATCGCCAGGTTCAGCCGCTTCTGCAGCAGCAGCACCGGCATCAGCAGCGCCTGTCCGGCGAAGTAGGGCAGCACGGCGCGCTGCAAGTCCAGTCCGCGCCCCTTCAGCAGCTTGAAGGCGGCGCCGGTGAAGAGGTAGAAGTACGGCGGGAACGCGCCCCAGGGCATCCACTGCCGCACGCGCAGCCCGGCGCGGCCGGCCATGCGCACCAGCGACTCGCGTGTGAACAGCATCGTGTGCTGCGGCGCCTGCAGCCCAGGCCAGCGCTCGTGGTACAGGCGGAAGCTCAGGCTGTCCAGCCGCGGCACCTCGATCACCGCGCGCCCGCCTTCGGCCAGCAGTTCGCGCGTGCGGGCCAGCGTGCGCAGCGGCTCGTAGTCGTGCTCGAGGAAGTGCCACATCGTCACCAGGTCGAAGCGCCGGGCGCCGAAGTCCTGCTCGTGCAGCAGGCCGTGGCGGAAGTCGATCTGCTGCATCCACGGCAGCTGCGAGAGATCCTTGAAGTCGACGCCGGTGACGGCCGCGCCGGTCTTCGTTCGCACATGCGCGAGGAAGGTGCCGGCGCCGCAGCCCACGTCCAGCACCTGCGAGCCCGCGCCGAGCGCGACGTGACGCTGCACCAGCGCGAGCTTGTCGCGGTCGTGCTTGCCCATCGCGCGCTCGTACAGCGGCGTGAGCCAGCCCCAGTCGGTCTTCTTGCGGTGCGCGATGTACTCGTCGTCGTAGTACGCGCCGATCTGCTCCGGCTTCAGACGCGGGTTCTGGTAGGCCAGGCCGCAGCCGCTGCAGGCCACGAAGCGGAAGCGGCCGGGCTTGCCGGTGAGATCGTCCTCGGCCTCGATGAAGGGCTTCGCCTCGGCCACGCCGCACAGCGGGCAGGGCACGGTCTCGAACAGGGCGGGCGTCGGCGCGGTGCGGGTGTTCATGGCTCGTCGTCGTTGTCGTCTGCTTCGGCCTGCAGGCTGCGCCACTCGTGCAGCGCCAGCACCGCGTACAGCGCCAGCGCCGCGGCCCAGGGGCGCGGGCCGGCCGGGCCGGCCAGCAGCAGCACGAAGACGGGGTACTTGGCCAGCACCAGCATCACGCGCGCGCGCCGGTCGTCGCCCTCGGGCTCCGTCGTGCGGTACAGCAGCGCCATCGCCAGCAGCAGCAGGCCGTAGGCGGCCGCGGCATCCCAGCCCTGCACCACGAACAAGGCCAGCGCCACCGCGCCGCAGGCGATGCGCAGCGCCAGCCAGGCCGGCGCCACGTCGGCCGCGCGCACGAGCACGCGGTCGGGTGCGCGGCGGCGGTCCCGCGGCAGGTCGGCCAGGTCGTCCCAGAGCCTGAACGGCACGATCAGCAGCGCGGCGCCCACCGGCAGCCACGCGAGTGGCACCGCGCCGGCGGCCCAGGCCGCGAGCGCCACCAGCAGCCACAGCAGCGCGATGCGCGGCCGCAGCACGCGGCTGCGCAGCCAGCCGGCCAGCAACCGCTGCTCAGCCATCGGCGCACTCCACGCAGCCGGCGTCGCCGTCCACCCGCAGCGTCTGGCCGCTCGTGATGCGCTGCGTCGCGCCACGCACGCCCACGACGGCCGGGATGCCGTACTCGCGCGCGATGATCGCCCCGTGCGAGAGCATGCCGCCGCGCTCGACGACCAGGCCCTTGACGAGGAAGAAGACGCCGGCCCAACCGGGGTCGGTCTGGCGCGTGACGAGGATCGTGCCGGGCTTCAGCGCACCGGCCTGCGTCACGTCGAGGATCACCGCCGCCGGCCCGGTGGCGACGCCACCGCAGGCGCCGGTGCCGGTCAAGGCATCCTCTGCCGCCGCCCGCGCCGGCCCGCCCTCGCCGGCCCAGCTGCGGCCCGGCGGCAGGCTGAACTGCTCGGGCGGCTCGACGGCGAAGCAGGCCTCGTGCTCGGCGCGCCGCGCGGCCACCAGCGTCTGCAGCGGCTGGCCCCGCCCTTCGCCGGCGGCGATGGCCTCGTCGATCTGCAGGAAGAACACGTCGTCGCGCGACGCGAGCGTGCCGGCCGCAACGAGCCGGTCGCCCAGCGCGAGCGCCACATGGCGCAGCCGCGTGTACAGCAGCGCCTGCTTCATGCGCGCACGCTCGCGCAAGCGGATCGAACCCTGCGTGGCGGCCAGCAGCAGCCGGAAGATGCGCGACTTCAGCAGCGGCAGCGTCGCCGCCGTGCGGTCGGTGGCGGCGATGCGCGCCTTCGCCCGCTCGGCCGACAGTTCGGCCGGCCCCGCGCGTTCCTCGGCCAGGTAGGTCTGCAGCAGCGCGACCACGGCCTGCGGCTCCTCGGCCGGCGTCGGCTGCGTCAGCATCAATTCGCCGGAATAGCGGAAGCCGTGGCGGTCGAGATAACCGTCGAGCGCGTCGGCGAAGGCCTCGCAGCCGCCGGCCCGCAGCGCCTCGCGCACGGCCGCGGCCGGCTCGCGCTGCAGCAGCGCCAGCACCGCGGGCTCGGCCCGCGCACGCTGCGCCAGGTCCCAGAGCTTTTCCACCGGCAGCGCGCTCGCCAGGCCCGGCAGGCCTTGCAGCAGGTCGTTCTGCAACTGCACGTGCGAAGCACCCGGCAGCCAGCGCCCGAGCAGGGCCTTCAGCGTGCCGTAGCAGACCATGGCCGCGGTGTCGGCCAGGGCGGCATCGGTCCAGCGGTGCAGGCGGATATCGAGGAAGCCGCGCAGGTGCCGCGCGAGTTCGGCTGGCGTGGCCTGCGGCAGCGCCCGCGGGTGCGTGGCCGCGGCGTAGGCGTCCACGCGCTGCTCGAAGCGCGCCAGGTGCGAGCGCACGCGGGCGTAGCGCCCCGGCACGAAGGCGGCCACGCGCAGCAGCTCGAAGGCGCGCGAGAGCGCCGACGCGGCCACGCGCTGCGGCGGCGGCGTGCCTTCGGCGCCGGTGAACTGGTTGAAGAAGCGCGCCAGCCAGGGCCCGCCCGGCGCGAGGTGCAGCACGGAATGGATGTGGCTCAGGTTGTAGTACAGGCGCCCGGCGTGCACGCCGACGATCTGCTCCAGCGCCGGCGTCATCGCCTCGATGCGGCGGCGCGAGATGCCGAAAGCGATGCCCAGGCCGCGGAAGTAGCCCGCGTAGCCGCGCGCGACGAAGGACTGCAGCATCGGCACCACCGGCCCGGGGAAGTTCTCGGCGATGTTCGCGTTGGACCACAGCTGGCGCGGCGCCGGCGGTGCGGTGGTCATCGGCCGGCACTGCAGCAGCAGCAGACGGCCGTCGCGGGCGATGCTCCACTCGATGTCGAGCGCCTGGCCCGTCTCGCGCTCCAGCGCCGCGGCATGGCGCGCCAGTTCGGCGGCGGCACTGACATGGCGGCCGGCGAGTGCCTCGGCCGCATCGGGCTCGTCGCCCGCATCGACGAGCTGCAGCCCGCCCTCGCGCGCCAGCCGCGCCCGCGCCGGCGTGATCTCGCCGGCCACGAGCCGGTCGCCCAGGCCGGCGCTGAACTCCAGCAGCATCTCGGCGCGCGCGGCATTCACCGGGTCGCGCGTGAACAGCACGCCCGACAGCAGCGCGTCCACCTGCTGCTGCAGCACCACGGCCATCGCGGCCGGCGCGGCGCCGCGGTCGTGCGCGTAGCGCTGCGCCGCCGCGCCCGCGGCCGAGGCGCGCACGCGCATCACGGCCTCGCGCAGCGCGGCGGGCGAGTCGACGCCCAGCACGGTCTCGAACTGGCCGGCGAAGGAGGCCGAGGCGCCGTCCTCGCCGACGGCCGAGCTGCGCACCGCGACGCAGGGTGCGGGGCCGAGCGTGCGCCACCAGGCATCCAAGGCGGCATCGAGCGCCTCGCCGGCCGGCACCCCGGCCGGCAGCACCACGCCCGGCGGCACCGGCACGCCGGCCCTCAGCAGCCGGGCGAGGCCAGCGGCCTTGCCGCCGAAGTGAGCGGCATCTCCGGCCTCGGCCAGCGGTACGAGCAGCGTCTTCATCACAGCGCCCGCGCCTTCACGCCCACGCGGTGCAGCACGATGCTGAAGAACGCGTGCACGCTGGGCCCGAGCAGCAGCACCCAGCCCCAGGCGGCGGCCGGCAGCGGCACGAGCAGGCTGCAGACGACGAGCACGCCCAGCACCGAGTCGCAGCGGTCGACGACGAAGAACAGCGCGCGCATCCCGGCCGAGGCCGCCGGCAAGCCCGGCTCGATGCCGAGCTGCCGCTTGAGGAAGGAGTTCGGCAGCTCGGCCAGCATGAAGGCCAGCCCGCAGGCGAAACCCAGTGCCGCGTAGGCCGAAGGCGACAGCGCCCACATGCCCTCGGCCAGCCAGCGCGGCAGCTGCTCGCGCCAGGCGCCCAGCAGGCCAAAGCTGAGCGCGCAGCCCGGCGGCATGGCCATCAGCCCTCGCAGCATCTTGTTGGGGCCGAACAGGCGCCGGCCGCGCCAGGTGGCGCCGCCGTCCAGCGGCACGGCGAAGCGTTTCGACGCCGGGCTCTTCAGCCACAGCACGTGCAGCACGCCGGCCGAGCTCATCGCCAGCAGCAGGAACAGCGCGGTGGCCTGCGGAACGGGGTTCGTCATACGGCGGCGCCGGTGTCCAGGCGGTTGCGGAACAGGAAGTCCTCGCCCGACAGGCGCTTGGCGGCGCGGATCCACGCCAGCCAGTGCACCTCGTTCGGCGCCTGCCAGGCGATGCGCCGCAGCCGGTAGCCCGGCACGCGCGGCCAGCGGTGGTGCGCCTCGTGGGCGTCGAAGTGCAGCAGCAGCAGCGACAGCCAGCGCGGCAGCCGCAGCGAGCGCGTGAACGGCCCCTGCTCCTGCGGCCTGAAGGCGCGCACCGACGTACCGCCACTCAGTTTGAGAGGCATGTGCGTGTGCTGGCTGAGCAGCAGCAGGTCTTGCGCCATCGACGACAGCAGCAGCGCCGGGCCGAACAGCAGCGCCAGTTCCAGCGGGCCGGCCAGCACGGCGAGCGCCGCGTAGGCCGCGCCGGCGGCGAGCAGGTTGCGCCGCATGCCGCCGAGGATCGAGCGCTCATGCACGAAGTGCGCGATGCGCGGCAGGTTCCAGTAGTTCTGCACGCGGTAGACCAGCGAGAACAGCGGCAGCCCGCTGCGCCAGGCGAGGTTGACGGCGAGGCGCTCGAACGGGCGCAGCCTGCGGGGCACGAGCGAGGCGGTGGTCGCGTCCAGGTCCTGCCAGCCGGTCCAGCGGTGGTGGCGCGCATGCACGTGCTGCCAGGGCACGAAGGGGATCAGCGCGACGAAACCGGCCAGGTGGCCCACGATGCGGTTGGCGGCGCGGTGCGGCAGCAGCGTCTGGTGGCCGGCCTCGTGCAGCAGCACGAAGGCGTGCAGGAAGCCCAGCGCCAGCAGCAGCTGGCCCGCGGCGTAGGTCAGCCAGCCGCCGCTCATCGCGAACAGGCTGCCCGCGCCCAGCAGCAGGGCCTGCACGCCGATGTGCGCCAGCCCCGGCCACCAACCCGGCACGAGGTCCGCGGGAGCCTGGGGCCGGGATGGCTTCAGACCCAGTCTCCTAGCGCAGCACGCTGTCGACGCCGCGGTTGGCCAGCATGTCGGCGCGTTCGTTGCCGGGGTCGCCGGCGTGGCCCTTCACCCAGTGCCAGTGCACGACGTGCGAGGCGTTCAGCTCGTCCAGCCGCCGCCACAGCTCGGCGTTCTTCACCGGCTTCTTGTCCGCCGTGAGCCAGCCGCGCTTCTTCCAGCCGTGGATCCAGGTCGTGATGCCGTTCTTCACGTACTCGCTGTCGGTGTAGACCGCGACCTCGCAGCGCCGCTTCAGCGAGGCCAGCGCCTCGATCACCGCGGTCAGCTCCATGCGGTTGTTGGTCGTGAGCTTCTCGCCGCCGAAAAGCTCCTTCTCGTGCTCGCCGCTCTTCAGCCACGCGCCCCAGCCGCCGGGGCCGGGGTTGCCACGGCAGGCGCCGTCGGCATAGATCACCACATCGTCGGACATCGGATCGTTTCAGCTTTCCATCTCGGCCGCTTCACGCTGCCGGTTCGCCACCACCGCGGGCGCGGCGGCAGTCTTGCGTTTCTCGTGGCGCACCAGGCCCACCAGGCGCATGCCACGCACGCGCTTGACGGCCACGAGGAAGTACACGCCGCCCAGCACCGGCCACCAGCGGTCGCCCACGCGGTCCATCCAGGCGAAGCGCTCGAGCCACTTCTCGGTGTGGAAGGGCGGGCGCCAGCAGCCGAAGCGGCCGGCCTCGACCTCGAAGCCCAGCAGGCGCAGCCAGTCGCGCAGCCGCCAGTAGCCGATGAACTCGCCGGCGCGCGGCAGGTACAGCGTGTCGTCGCGGCCGAAGCCGATGCTGCGCCGCATGCGGCCGGCGCGCTGGCGCAGGCCCCACAGGCTGGCCGGGTTGAAGCCGGCGATGACGACGCGCCCTTCGGGCACCAGCACGCGCTCGACCTCGCGCAGCGTCTGGTGCGGGTCGCGCGCGAGCTCCAGCGAATGCGGCAGCACCACGAGATCGATGCTCGCGTTGGGGAACGGCAGCGCGTCGAACTCGCTGTGCAGCGCCACCGGTTCGTGCGGCGCCTGCGTCGTCAGCAGCGAGTCCTCGGGCGGCGGCACCGGCAGCGCCTCGGGCACGATCAGCGAGTCGCTGGCCACCCAGCGGTGCGGCATGCGGTTGGCGCGCAGGCCGTCGAGTTCGGGCAGGCCCAGCTGCAGCGCGTGGAAGCCGAAGGCGTCGGTCACCGCATGGTCCAGGCGGTCCTGTTCCCACTCGAGCAGGTAGCGGCCGGGAGCGGTCTGCAGCCAGGCCCCCAACTCTATAATCGACTCTTCACGCGTCATGAATGCATGAACCTGCTGGCGCTGCCCGCCTTCGACGACAACTACATCTGGATGCTGCACGACGGCGCACGCGCGCTCGTGGTGGATCCGGGTGATGCGGCCCCGGTGCACGAAGCGCTCGACGCGCGGGGCCTCGAGCTCGAAGGCATTCTAGTGACGCATCACCACGGCGACCATGTCGGCGGCGTGAACGCGCTCAGGCCACGCCTGAAAGGCCCCGTGTGGGGCCCGGCCACCGAGGCCATTCCCCAGCCCTTCGAGCCGCTGCGCGAGGGCGACTTGGTCGAGGTGCTGGGCCATCGCTTCGAGGTGCTCGACGTGCCCGGCCACACCGCCGGCCACATCGCCTACGCGCAGCGCGATGCCGCGACCGAGCCGCTGCTGTTCTGCGGCGACACGCTGTTCTCCGCCGGCTGCGGGCGCCTTTTCGAAGGCACGCCGGCGCAGATGCACGCCTCGCTGGCCAAGCTGGCCGCGCTGCCGGCCGACACGCGCGTGTGCTGCACGCACGAGTACACGCTGTCGAACCTGCGCTTCGCGGCCGCCGTCGAGCCGGGCAACGCGCGCCGCGCAGCCTACGACGAAGGCTGCAAGGCGCTGCGCGCCGAAGGCCGGCCGACCTTGCCTTCCAGCATCGGCCTCGAACTCCAGATCAACCCCTTCCTGCGTTGCGGCGAAGCCGAGGTCGTGGCCTCGGCGCGCGCGCAGGGCGCGGCCGCGAGCGACGCGGTGAGCGTGCTGGCCGCGCTGCGCGAATGGAAGAACCGCTTCCGATGACGGACGATCACCCGCACCGGCCCGCACGGGCCTTTCGATTCATTCGAACCACCCCATCCGCGCGGGCCTCGGCGATCTGGTCGTCGTCGGTGCTGGCCTTGCTGCTGGCCACCGGCTGCGCGACGGTGCCGCCGCCCGAGCCGGTGGCGGAACCGCCCCTCGTGGCCTCGCCCGTGTCGCTGCCCGAGGCCGCCGTGCCGGCACCGGCACCGGCACCCGCGCCGACGCCGGCCCCCGAGCCCGCGGCCGCGGTTTCGCCCGGCGCCGAGATCGTGCCGCTGGAGATGACGCTCGCGCCCTTCCAGCCGCGCTTCCGTCTCGACCCCGACACCGACGCCGAGCACGCCGACCTCTGGCAGCGCGTGCGCGGCGGCTTCGCGATGCCCGAGCTTGCCGACGACTACGTGCGCAAGTGGGAGCAGTGGTACGCACGCGACCCGGCCTACGTGCAGCGCATGACCGAGCGCGGCGGCCGCTACCTGTTCCACATCGTCGAGGAGGTGCAGCAGCGCGGCCTGCCCACCGAACTGGCGCTGCTGCCCTTCATCGAGAGCGCCTTCAACCCGCAGGCGATGTCGCGCGCCGCGGCCTCGGGCATGTGGCAGTTCATGCCCGGCACCGGCAAGGACTACGAGCTGCGCCAGAACGTGTTCCGCGACGACCGGCGCGACGTACTCGCCAGCACGCGCGCGGCGCTGGACTACCTGCAGCGCCTCAACGAGTCGTTCCAGGACTGGCAGCTGGCGCTGGCCGCCTACAACTGGGGCCCGGGCAACGTGCGCCGCGCGATCGACCGCAACCGCCGCGCCGGGCTGCCCACCGACTACAGCAGCCTGCGCATGCCGCTGGAGACGCGCGAGTACCTGCCCAAGCTGCAGGCGGTGAAGAACATCGTGCTCAGGCCCGAGGGCTTCGGCCTGACGCTGCCCGACCTGCGCAACCACCCCTTCTTCCTGGGCGTGCGCATCGACCGCGACATCGACGTTGCGCTCGCCGCGCGGCTGGCCGGCCTGGAGCTGGAGGAGTTCCAGCAGCTCAACCCGCAGATGAACAAGCCGGTGATCCTGGCCGCCGGCACGCCGCAGGTGCTGCTGCCCTACGACGCCGCGAACCGCTTCATCCGCGCCTTGGGCGAACACCGGGGCGCCACGGCCAGCTGGACGGCCTGGGTCGCGCCGCGCACGCTCAAGCCTGCCGAGGCCGCCAAGCTGATCAACATGAACGAAGGCCAGCTGCGCGAGGTGAACCACATCCCGCCGCGCATGCTGGTCAAGGCGGGCTCGACGCTGCTCGTGCCGCGCTCGGCGCAGCACGCCAGCGACGTGGACGAGCACCTGGCCGACAACGCGCTGCTGGCGCTCGCGCCCGAGTCGCGGCCGATGCGCAGCGTGAAGTTCAAGGCCGGCCGCCACGGCGACAGCGTGGCCGCGGTGGCCAAGCGCTACCGCGTCAGCGCGGCGCAGGTGGCGGCGTGGAACGGCGTGGCGCCGGGCGCGAAGTTCAAGGCCGGGCAGATGATCGTCGTGCAGCTGGCGGCACCGGCCACGCGCGTGGCCGCGAAAGCCGCGCCGGCCAAGCGCGGCAAGGCGCGCGTGGCACGCGCCACGCCCGCCGCACGCGCCGCCGCGGCCACCACCAAGCGCACGCGTGTGGCCATGCGCTGACGCCGCGGCCCCGGCCGCCGGGGCCGTTCAGGCGATCAGGCGTTCAGGCCAGGAAGTCCTTCTTGCCCAGGTCCACGCCCGCATGGCGCAGCAGCGCGTAGGCGGTGGTGGCGTGGAAGTAGAAGTTGGACAGCACGTAGTGCTTCAGATAGGCCTCGCCCTCGAAGCGCAGTTCGCCGTTGCGCGACGGGATCACGATCTCGCGCTTCTCGCTGCCGTCGATCTTCTCGGCCGGCACCGACTGGATGAAGTCGATCGTCTTGCGGATGCGCGCGCGCAGCTCGTCGAGCGTGGCCTCGTTGTCTTCCCACTTCGGCAGCTCGATGCCGGCCAGCCGCGCGACGCAGCCCTTGGCCTGGTCGCTCGCGATCTGGATCTGCTTGGTGAAGGGCAGCATGTCCGGCGCCAGGCGCAGCGCCAGGTAGTTGTCGGGGCTGAACTTGCGCGCTTCGGCGTGGGCCTGCGCCTTGTCGAGCCAGCCGAGCATCGCGTTGAGCACGCGGCTGAGGATGGGCACGCTGGCCGAGTGCATCGAGATCGCCATCGGGAGTCTCCGGGTCGTTGGGGTGGCGCATGCTAGCGGCGCGCGGCGCGGCTTGCAGGACAGGGCAGAATCCTTCATGACAGCGCCATGAACATCATCATCCTCGACGACTACCAGGACGCCGTGCGCAAGCTCGATTGCGCCAGGCTCCTGGAACCGCTGAACGCGAAGGTCTTCACCAACACCGTCAAGGGCATCGGCCAGCTCAGCGTGCGGCTGCGCGACGCCGACGTGCTGGTGCTGATCCGCGAGCGCACCCACTTCCCCAAGGCGCTGCTGGAAAAGCTGCCGCGCCTGAAGCTGATCTCGCAGACCGGCAAGGTGGGCTCGCACATCGACGTGCCCACCTGCACGCGCATGGGCATCGCCGTGGCCGAGGGCACCGGCTCGCCCTTTGCGCCGGCCGAGCTGACCTGGGCGCTGATCATGGCCAGCATTCGCCGGCTGCCGCAGTACATCGGCAACCTCAAGCACGGCGCCTGGCAGCAAAGCGGGCTGAAGAGCGCGGCCATGCCGCCGAACTTCGCCATCGGCATGGTGCTGCGCGGCAAGACGCTGGGCATCTGGGGCTACGGCAAGATCGGCCAGCTCGTCGCCGGCTACGGCCGCGCCTTCGGCATGCAGGTGATGGTCTGGGGCAGCGAAGCCTCGCGCCAGCGCGCGCTGGCCGACGGCTATGCCGCCGCCGAGAGCTGCGAGAGCTTCTTCGAGACCGCCGACGTACTCTCGCTGCACCTGCGGCTGAACGACGCCACGCGCGGCATCGTGCGCCTGGAGGCGCTGTCGCGCATGAAGCCCACGGCGCTGATCGTCAACACCTCGCGCGCGGAACTGATCGAGGAGAACGCGCTGGTGGCCGCGCTGAACCGCGGCCGGCCCGGCATGGCGGCGGTGGACGTGTTCGAGAGCGAGCCCATCCTGCAGGGCCACCCGCTGCTGCGGCTGGAGAACGCGGTGTGCACGCCGCACATCGGCTACGTCGAGCAGGACAGCTACGAGCTGTATTTCGGCGCCGCGTTCCGCAACGTCATCAACTTCATCAACAACGAACCGTCGAACCTGGTCAACCCCGAGGCGTTGAAGGTGATCCGTTGAACGCGGCCGCCGCGCCCGGCGGCTGGCCAGGCGCGGCGCGCGCGATGCTGCTGGGCAACTTCGCCATCGGCAGCGGCGTGATGGTGGTGGCCGGCGGGCTGAACGATCTTTCGCGCGCACTCGCGGTCTCGCCCGCGGTGGCGGGGCAGCTGATCACCGCCGGCGCGCTGGCGATGGGCATCGGCGCACCGCTGCTGGCCGCGCTGCTCGCGGGCTGGGACCGGCGTCGGCTGCTCACGTTCGCGCTCCTCTGGTACGCCGTGGGCCATGCGCTGGCGGCCTTGGCGCCCCATTACGCCGCGCTGCTGCCGCTGCGCGTGGCCAGCGTGCTGGGCGCCGCGGTGTTCACGCCGCAGGCCGCGGCCACCATCAACAACCTGGCACCGCCGGAGCACCGCGGCCGCGCGATCACCACCGTGTTCCTCGGCTGGTCGCTCAGCTCGGTGCTGGGCATGCCGATGAACGGCTACCTGTCGGAGACGCTGGGCTGGCGCTGGGCCTTCGCCTTCGTCGCCGTGCTGGCGGCGGTGGCCGCGGTGGCGGTGTGGCGCACGGTGCCGGGCGGCATCCGGCTGCCGGCGCTGTCGCGCCAGGCCTGGCGCGGCGCGCTCACGCACCCGGTGCTGATGGCGATGGTGGCCGTCACCGCGCTCGGCTCGGCCGGCCAGTTCACGCTCTTCGCCTACCTGGCGCCCTACTACCGCCAGGCGCTGGGCGCCGGGGCCGAGCAGGTGACGATGCTGTTCTTCTGGTTCGGCGCCTTCGGCCTGGCCGGCAACGTGCTGCTGACGCGCCGCATCGACCGCCTGGGCGCGGCGCGCTGCGTCAACCTGAGCCTGGCCGCGATGGCCGTGGCCTTCCTGCTGTGGCCGCTGTCCGGCGCGCAGGGGCTGCTGGCCGGCGTGGGCGGCATGGCGGCGGTGCTCGTGCCCTGGGCGCTGGGCTGCTTCTCGTGCAACTCGGCGCAGCAGGCGCGGCTGTCGCAGGCCGCACCGGCGGTGGCGCCGGCGCTGCTGGCGCTCAACACCTCGGCCATCTATGCCGGCCAGGCCGCAGGCGCGGCCGGCGGCGGCGCGCTGCTGGCCTCGGGCGGCTTCGGGCCGCTGCCCTACGCTGCCCTGGGCTGGATGGCGCTGGCCTTCACGCTCAGCCTGTGGGCGATGCGCCGCACGAGCCCGCCGCTGGCCGCCCATGCCTGAGAGCCCCGAGATCCTCGCCCGCCCACCTTCGCAGCGGGCGATGTTCATGGCCTTCACGCGGCTGGCGCTGCAGGGCTTCGGCGGCGTGCTGCCGGTCGCGCAGCGCGAGCTGTGCGAGCGCCAGCGCTGGCTCTCGCGCGAGCAGTTCCTGGAGATGCTCAGCGTCGCGCAGGTGCTGCCGGGGCCGAACATCGTCAACCTCGCGCTGATGATCGGCGACCGCTTCTTCGGCTGGCGCGGCGCGCTCAATGCGCTGGCCGGCATCCTGCTGGCGCCGCTGGTCGTCGTGCTCGTGCTGGCGGTGCTGGCGCAGCGCCTGCAGGACGTGCCGGCCGTCACCGGTGCCTTGCGCGGCATGGGCGTCGTCGCCTCGGGGCTGATCCTGTCCACCGCGTGGCGGCTCGGCAGCGGCCTGCGCCGCAGCCCGATGGGGCTGCCGGCCTGCATCGCGCTGGGCGCGGCCACGCTGGTGGCCATCGGCTTCCTGCGCTGGCCGCTGGCCGGCGTGGTGCTGGGCCTGGGCGCCGCGGGCATGGCCTGGGCCTGGAGGCGCGTGTGACGGGGCTCGACTGGCACACCTGGCTGCTCGGGCCGGTGCCGCTGCCGGCCTCGGCCTGGCTGTCGCTGTTCACGCACTTCCTGATGCTCTCGCTGCTGGCCATCGGCGGCGCCATCACCACCGTGCCCGACATGCAGCGCTTCGTCGTGCGCGACGCGGGCTGGCTCAGCGACGCGCAGTTCACCGCCTCGGTGGCGCTCGCGCAGGCGGCGCCAGGGCCCAACGTGCTCTTCGTCGCGGTGATCGGCTTCAACGTCGGCGGCCTGGCCGGCGTGCTGGCCACGATGGCCGGCACGCTGGCGCCCAGCACCACGCTCGTGATGGCGGCCATGCACTGGAGCCGCGGCCAGCGCGAATCGCGCGCGCTGCGGGCCTTCACCACCGGCCTGGCGCCCGTCACCATCGGCCTGCTGGTGGCCACCGGCTGGGTGCTGATGGGGCCGACGCGTACGCAGTGGACAGCAGCGTTTCTGGTGGCCGCCACGCTCGTATTCATGCTGCGCACCAAGCGCTCGCCGCTGTGGATGATCGGCGTCGGCGCCTTCGCCGGCGCGCTCGGCTGGGTCTGATGCATCCGCCGCCGCGCCGCATCCGTATCGAAGCCCCATGACGCAAGCCCCGACGCTGACGATGGACCGCGCCTCGGTTTCGCGCTGGCCGCGCCGCCTGCTGGGGCTGCTGCTCGTCGCCGCAGGCCTCTACGCGGCCGCCATCGCGCTGCTGTGGTTCGGCCAGGAGCGGCTGCTGTTCCGCCCCACCGCGCTGGCGCCCGACCACCGCTTCGAGGTCGGCGAGGACGTGCAGGAACGCTGGATCGAGGTGCCCGGCGCGCGCCTGAATGCGCTGCACCTGCAGCGCCCCGGCGCACGCGGCGTGGTCTTCTTCCTGCACGGCAACGCCGGCAGCCTGCAGAGCTGGTTCGTCAACGCCGACTACTACCGGCGCGCGAACCTCGACCTCTTCATGATCGACTACCGCGGCTTCGGCAAGAGCAGCGGCCGCATCGAGAGCGAGGCGCAGCTGATGGACGACGTGCGCGCCGCCTGGGCGCAGGTGGCGCCGCTGTACGAAGGCCGTCAGCGCGTGGTCTACGGGCGCTCGCTGGGCACGGGCCTGGCGGCGCAACTGGCGGTGGAGGTGCAGCCGGAGCTCACCGTGCTCGTGTCGCCCTACGCCAGCATGCAGCAGCTGGCGGCCGAGCATTACCCCTGGGTGCCCGGCGCGGTGCTGCGCTACCCGCTGCGCACCGACCTGGCGCTGCCGAAGATCCGCGGCCGCGTGCTGCTGGCCCACGGCGGGCGCGACACGCTGATCCCGCCCACGCACAGCGAACGCCTGCAGGCCCTGGCGCCGCGTGCCGAACTGCTGCGCGTGCCCGGCGCGGCGCACAACGACATCCAGCTCTTCGACATCTACCTCGACGGCCTGCGCGCCGCCCTCCTGCGCTGACAAAAGCCTCCCCCGCCGGGGCCGATTGACGCCACCGCGCGAAGTTGAAACACTGCCCGCGGCCCTTCTACACGAGGGCGAGCGGGGCCCGGTCTCGATGGTGGTGCTGCGACGCGTCGGCTTGATGATCCCGGTGTTCCTGGCCGTGCTGCTGCTGCTGGCCTTCACCGGCTGGCAGCGCCCGCTGGACTACGCCGTCTACCTCGGGCTGGCCCAGGCCGGCCGCGGCGCGCCGACCTTGGGCGAGCGCATCCGCCTCGTCGACCTGCCCTACCCCGCGAGCCTGAAGCAGCGCGGCGACCCGAGCCTGTTCCGCGCCCGCACCGCCGAGCTGCTCGAGCGCCTGGCGGCCGACCCGGCCGCGCGGCCCGACGCGGTGGTGCTAGACATGTGGATCTCCAAGGACGACCGCGGCCTGGCGCCGCTGGTGGCCGCGGTGGAACGTGCGACGAAGGCCGGCGTGCGCGTCTTCGCCTCGTTCAACCCGGACGCCGAGAACGAGCAGAGCTTCGACGACCTGATGAACGAGCACGCGCGCCCGCTGTACCAGGGCGTGCTCAGCGGCTGGGGCCACACCTGGCTGCAGGCGCCGCGCGGCGTGCTGAGCTACGAGCGCGAGCTGGCGCTGAAGAGCGCCGGCGGCACCCGCATCGTGCGCGCGCTGCCCACCGTGCTGGCGCGCGAGCTGGGCTGGCCGCAGGCGCCGGGCAACGGGCCGCTGGCCATTCCGCTCGGCCCGGCCACGGCGGTGGCCGAGCGCACCGTCGCCTTCGTGCACGACGGCGAGGCCACGAGCGGCGGCCGGTTCCTGGCGCCGGGCGGAGCGCCCGCGAAGCCCGACTGGCGCGACACGGTGGTCGTGGTCGGCAGCCTGGCGGAAGACGTGAACAAGCAGACCACCCAGGCCGGCCCGCAGCTGCTGGTGTGGGCGCTGGAAGACGCGCGCCAGGCCAACCGCGGCGCGCGCGTGCCGCTGGACCAGCCGCTGCTGGTCGCCGCGCTGGTGATCACGATGGGCCTGGTCACCGCGCTGGCGGTGGCGCTGCTGTTCCAGCTCGTGAACCCGCTGCGCTCGCGGCCGGCTGCGCTCGCGCTGGCCGGCGCGCTGCTGGGCGCGGTGGTGTTCGTCGCCCTGAGCGCCGCGGCGCTGGCGCTGGGCGTGGTGCTGCCCGCCGGGCTGCCGCTGGCCGCAGTGGCCACCAGCGCGGTGCTCGCGTGGACCTACGCGCGCAAGTTCCTCGCCAGCGGCCAGGCCGAGGGCAGCGGCGAGTGGGACGTGTTCATCAGCTACTCGCGCCAGCATGGCGACTGGGTGGCGCGCCACGTCTACGAGCCGCTGGCCGCAGCGCGCAAGGCCGACGGCACGCCGCTGCGCGTGTTCTTCGACCGCCAGGCCATCGGCATCGGCGAGGCCTTCACGTCGAAGTACATGTGGGCCATCGTCGACTCGCGCGTCTTCATCCCCGTGTTCTCGCCCGACTACTACCGCAAGAACCACTGTCGCAACGAGATGGACCTCGCCTACAAGCGCCATGTCGACCAGCGCCTCGTGATCGCGCCGCTGGCGCTGGCGCCCGATGCCGTGCCGGAGATCTTCACCGTGCTGAACTACATCGACGTCACCGCGCAGCCCGGCTTCATCGACGGGATCCTGCGCACCGTGATCACCAGCACCGGGAGGCCTGCGCGATGAGGGCCGGCCTCGTGTTCGGAGCTTCGGTGCTCGCGCTGCTGGCCTCGCTGCCGGCCGCCGCGGCACCGTGCTATGCGCCGGTGTGCATCGATTCCATCGAGGTCGACGGCCAGCCCGCGCCGCAGGCCGCCGGCGTGAGCCTGCGCGGGCTGCTGGATGCGCAGGACCGCAAGACCACCGTGGTCACCGGCCAGGCGCTGCCCGAAGGCATGACGCTGGAAACGCCGACGCGGCCGCGCGTGGCGCTGAAGTTGGTCTCGCGCAACGGCAACACGATCTCGCTGGAGCCGGGCGCCCGGCTGCGCATCGAGACCGCTGGTGCCGGCGGCGAGCGCTACTCGCAGCTGCTCGGGCAGGCGCGTTTCGCCGTGGTTCGCGCGCTCGGCTTCTTCGAGGTCGCCCACGACCGCTTCCTCGCCGCCGTGCGCGGCACCGAGTTCGCCGTCGCGCTGGACCCGAAGCTCACCGAGATCCGCTACCGCTGGTTCAAGGGCGAGGTGCTGATCGAGCAGCAGGTGCCGGTGGAGGTCATCCGGCCGAAGTCCGCGCCGGCGGACGAGGAAGGCGGCGCGCCGCGCACCGACACGCGCGACGATGCCGGCGACAGCGCGGCGGTATTCGTCGAGCGCAAGGTGCTGTCGGCCGCCAGCCCGGAACTCTCCTTCCGGCTGAACCCGGAGGAGTACCTGCGCCAGTTCAGCACCTTCGGCGACGCCGAGCAGTTCTTCCGCGACCAGCTCGCCGGCGACGAACGTTCAGGCGACCCGCGGCGCGTGCAGCAGGGCATGATGGCGCTGGCGCGCATCCTGAACATCATCGGCAAGCCGCGCGCGGCGCTGGAAGTGCTGCAGCGTGCCGCCGACCGCGCCGCCGCGAGCCGGGACGACGAACTCGAGTCCGCGCTCGCGCGCCAGATGGGCGACACCTACCGCTCGCTGGGCGACGGCCCGGCCACCGTGGCGGCGATGCGGCGGATGCTGGCCATCGAGGAGCGCCGTGCGAAGGGCAGCCCTTCGCAGAACCTGGCCTTCGCGCATATCGCGCTCGGACGGGCGCTCGGCATGACGGGCGACGCGAGGGGCTGGGTGCGCGAGGTGGAACTCGCGCTGGCTATCCATCGCAGCGTCGATCCGAGCGAGGCCCGGCAACCCATCGCCGCGGCGATCAAGAACCTGGCCGATGCGCAGTGGGCCGCCGGCGACCGCCCTGCCGCGCTGGCCAACTACCGCAAGACGCACGCGCTGAAGCAGCAGCTGGAGCCCAGCGGCGTGAGCGCCCCGATCGCCAACGGCTGGCGCGACCTGGGTCTGCGCACGCTGGAGATGGGCGATCCGGCCGGCGCGGCGGAGCTGCTGCAGAAGGCGCTGGAGACGCGGCGCGCGCTGTTCAAGGACGGCTTGCATCCGGCGGTCGCCTTCGCCTGGGACGACCTGGGCCTGGCCCGCGAGCGCAGCGGCGACTGGGCCGGCGCGAAGGCCGCCTACCGCGAGGCGCTGCAGATGCGCCAGCAACTGTTCCCCGACGGTGCGCACCCGTCGATCGTTCGCAGCTGGCGCAACCTGATGCGCGTGGCGCGCGCCAGCGGCGACCAGGCCGGGGCCGCGCAGGCGCAGGCCAGGCTGCGCGAGCTGCGGGCCCAGGTGGAGCGTTGATCGCCCGCGCCGGCTACTTCGTCCCGAAGATCTTGTCGCCCGCGTCGCCCAGGCCGGGGATGATGTAGCCCACCTCGTTGAGGTGGCTGTCGATGGCCGCCGTCCAGCAGCGCACCTCCGGATGCGCCGCTTCCAGCGCCCGCACGCCCTCGGGCGCGGCCACCAGCACCAGCGCGCGGATGTCGCGGCAGCCGCGGCTCTTCAGCAGGTCGATGGTGGCGATCATCGAGCCGGCCGTGGCCAGCATCGGGTCGATCACGAGCGCGGTGCGTTGGTCGAGATGGCCCACGAGCTTCTCGAAGTAGGACTCGGGCTTGAGCGTCTCGTGGTTGCGCGACAGGCCCACGACGCTGACCTTCGCGTTGGGCATCAGGTCCAGCACGCCGTCGAGCATGCCCAGGCCGGCGCGCAGGATCGGCACCACCGTCACCTTGCGGCCGGCGATCTGCTCGATGGGCGCGGTGCCGCTCCAGCATTCGATCGTGGTGGCCTGCAGCGGGAAGTCGGCCGTGGCCTCGTAGGCGAGCAGGCGGCCGAGCTCGTTGGTGAGCGCGCGGAAGTCCTTGGTCGAGATGTCCTTGTCGCGCAGCAGACCGATCTTGTGGCGCACCAGCGGGTGCTTGACGGCGATGACGGGCATGGTGGGCTTCCTTGCGTGCAAGCGGCGTGCCGCTGGAGCTTCAGCCGACGCGGCTGCGCTGGCGCAGCGCCTCGTACAGGCACACGCCCGCGGCGACGCTCACGTTCAGGCTCTCGACGGCACCGGACATGGGAATGCGCACCAGTTCGTCGCAGGTCTTGCGCGTGAGCTGGCGCATGCCGGGGCCTTCGGCGCCCAGCACCAGCGCGACGGGGCCGGTGAGATCGGCTTCGTAGAGCGTCTGCGGCGCGTCGTCGCTGGTGCCCACGACCCGCAGGCCGCGCTCCTTCAGCTCGCCCAGCGTGCGCGCCAGGTTGGTCACCATGAGGTACGGCACCGTCTCGGCCGCGCCGCTGGCCACCTTGGCTACCGTCGCGTTCAGGCCCACCGCGTGGTCCTTGGGCGCGACCACCGCGTGCGCGCCGGCGCCGTCGGCCACGCGCAGGCAGGCGCCGAGGTTGTGCGGATCGGTCACGCCGTCGAGCACCAGCACCAGGGGCGCGCCTTCGACCTCGTCGAGCACGTCGTCCAGCGAGTGCTTCGCGGCCAGCGGCGCCACGCGCGCCACCACGCCCTGGTGCCGCGGCGTGCCGGCCAGGCCGCCGAGGCGCTCCGCGTCGCTGTCGACGAGCTTGGCGCCGGCTTCCTGTGCGCGCATCACGAACTGACGCATGCGGGCGTCGCGCCGCGTGGCATCGACGTGGATCTCCTGGATCGATTCCGGCGCCGTCTTCAGCCGCACCGTGACGGCGTGGAAGCCGAAGAGGACCTTGTTGCTGCTCATGCCGCGATCGTAGTGGACCGCGGCGGCCTCACCACCAGCCCAGCTGCCGGCCAGCCATCAGCGCGCCGATGAACACCGGCTGGTGCAGCATGTAGAAGCTCAGGCTGAAGCGCCCGAGCGTGGCCGCCGGCTGGAGCGCGGCCGGCACGCTGCCGGCGAGCCAGTGCCGGCGATGTTCGAGCACCCAGCGCCCGGCGGCCAGGCCGATCAGCATCACGCCCAGCCAGGGAAACACCGGCACGTAGTCCTCGGTGAGCGGCTTGTGCACGCCCAGCCCCAGCCACCAACCGAGCGGCTGCTCGAAGGCCGGATGCTGGAACAGCCGCGGCAGCGCGATGCAGGCCGCACCGATCGGCCACAGCCCCGCGCCCAGCGGCGCCAGCAGGCGCACGAGGATCAGCATCACCGCGATGCCATGCAGCACGCCGAAGAAGATCCAGCTCTTCGGGAACATCAGCGCCGAGCCTGCGCTCACCAGTACCGCACAAGCGGCCACCTGCGCCCAGCGGCGCCAGAAGCGCGGCCAGGGCTGGCGCTCGGCCAGCGCCACCGCCTGGCCCAGGCCGGCGCAGAACAGGAACAGCGTGACGATGCAGGTGCGCTGCGTGGTCCAGAAGGGGTCGCGCGTGAAGGCCTGCACCGGTTGCAGCAGGCGGAAGTAGTTGAGGTCGAAGCAGAAGTGGAAGGCGGCCATCCAGGCGATGGCCACGGCGCGCAGCGCGTCCAGCCGGTCGAAGCGTTCACCCTGGCCCACGCGCCTATTCCGTCTTCTCGAACACGTCGGTGAAGCGCTCGCCGTCCCAGGCGTAGAGCAGCACCGCGGCATGCAGGCAGCGGCTCGCGCCGCGCGGCCTGAACAGGCCCACGCAGTGCCCGCCGGGCCGGCGAACGCTGCGGTAGGCCACGCCGGCCGAGCCGGCCCCGTGCAGCGCATGGCCCAGCGTGCGCGCGGCCGTGTAGTCGGCGGGGTCGTGGACCGCCTCGGGCGCCGCTCCCACGGGCCGCAGATCGTGCAGCCGGGCGTCGATGGCCACGTGGTACAGCCGCATCGGCAGGTGCATCGCCGGCTGCTTCGTGGCGGCCAGGAAGTTGCCGTGGTGGAAGCGGGTCTCGGACACCGCGGTGGCGCGGTCGCGCGCGGCGTAGAAGACGCCGAAGTGGCCGTCGGAGAAGCGGCTGCCCTGAACGTTCACGTGCGTGAAGGCGGCCATGATCGGGCTGCTGCCGGGGCCGAATACGCGTTCCGCGCGCGGCACGCGCTCGATCTGGCCGACCTCGTCGCGCACACGCTCGTTGGTCATGGCCTCCAGCGCGTAGAGCGCGTCGAAGTCGTCGGCGCTGGCCACGCGGTCGAACAGCGAGACCGCCGGGTAGCGCGTGGGCACGATGCGGCAGGCCTGCTGCCACCGGATGCGCCCTACTTCGGGCGCGGTCAACTCCAGCCGCCGCCGCGCACGCCGTCCAGGTACCGCCGCACGTGGTTCAGGTCGGCCACGTTGCCGGCCAGCATGCGCGCCAGGGCGCTGCGCCCGCCGAAAGCCGGCGCGCTGTTGGGCTGGCGCACCCAGGCGTCGGCCGCGACCGCGTCGGGCAGCAGGATCTGCAGGCTCTTGTAGATGCCCAGGATGTTCGACAGCCGCTCCAGCGTGTCGCGCGGCAGCGTGGCCTTCTCCGGGTGCTTGCGCCAGGCGAAGAAGGTGGAACGGGGCGGCTGGCCCAGCAGCGCGAGCTGCTCGTCGACGTTCAGGCCCCAGGCCTCGGCGATGCGCACGAAGGCGCGCAAGCCGGCGGCGGCCATTCGCGCGGGGCTGATCTCGGGGGGGCTTTCGGGCGCGAGGACGGCGCTCATCACGGGCATCCAGGACTGGACATGCGATTGATATTAGTCCAGAACCGGATTCAGCGCCACTGCCCCGGGTTTCGCGTCGAGCAGGGCCGGCAGCAGTTCCGCGGCCGTGCCGCGCAGGACCCGGTGCGCCTCGTCGTCGATCTCGCTGGCGGCCGGGTTGACGATCACCACCTTGGCGCCACCGCGCCGCGCGCGCCCCGCCAGCCCGGCGGCCGGCCACACGGCGCCGGAGGTGCCGACCACGAGCATCAGCGCACAGCGCTCGGCCGCGCGCTGCGCCGCGTCGATGGCCCGCAGCGGCAAGGGCTCGCCGAACCACACCACCCCGGGCCGGACGAGGTTGCCGCATTCGCCGCAGGCCGGCGGCCGGCCGGCTTCGGCCCAGTCGGGCTCGCAGCACAGGCCGCCCTGCTCGCGGCGTGTGCAAGGCCCGAGCCAGCGGTCTTCGAGGATGTCGCCGTGCAGCCGGATCGTGCCGGCATTGCCCGCTCGCTGGTGCAGGTCGTCGACGTTCTGCGTCACCAGCACCAGCACACCGGGATGCCCGGCCTCGAACGCGGCCAGCGCGCGGTGCCCGGCGTTAGGCTCGGCGCGGCGCACGCCTTCGCGGCGTTCGGCGTACCAGTCCCACACACGCTGCGGCGCGGCGCGAAAGCCTTCCTCGCTCGCCAGCTCGGCCGGGTCGAAGCGCGACCAGATGCCGGTGAGCGCGTCACGGAAGGTCGGGATCCCGCTTTCGGCGCTCATGCCCGCGCCGGTCAGCACGCACAGGCCGCCCGGCCGGCCGGTGGCCGCGGCGACCCAGGCGCGGACCTCAGCGATCCTCGAAGCGTCCACCTTCGGCCGCCAGTCCGACGACGATGGGCGCGGGCTCGAAGCGCGGCCCGAACTTCGCGGCCAGCTCGCGGCCGCGCTCGACGAAGGCCTTCGCGCCCATCGCGTTGATGAACTGCAGCGCGCCCCCGTGGAAAGGCGCGAAACCCCAGCCGAAGATGCTGCCGACGTTTGCGTCGGCTACCGAGCGCAGCACGCCCTCCTGCAGGCAGCGCGCGGCCTCGTTGGCCTGGGCGAAGAGCAGCCGGTGAATCAGCTCGCGCTGCGGCGGCTGCTCGGCGGCGGGCGGGAACAGCTTGACCAGTTCCGGCCACAACTGCTTGCCGTCGTCGCCCCAGTCGTAGAAGCCCTGGCCAGCCTTCTTGCCCACGCGCCCGGCCTCGCAAAGCTGCCGCACGACGGCCATGCCGGGGTGCTCGTCGTAGCTCGCGCCTTCGGCGGCCAGGTCCTTCCTCGTCTGCTCCGAGACATGCAGCGAGAGCGACAGCGACACCTCGTCCTGCAGCGCCAGCGGCGGCATCGGCATGCCGGCCTGCAGGCCCGCGGCTTCGATGTGGCGCGGATGCACGCCCTCGCGCAGCATGGCGATGCCCTCCATCACGTAGGTGCCGAACACACGGCTCGTGTAGAAGCCGCGGCTGTCGTTGACGACGATCGGCGTCTTGCCGATCTGCAGCACGAAGTCGAAGCCGCGCGCCAGCGTCTCGTCCGACGTTTCCTTGCCGACGATGATCTCCACCAGCGGCATCTTGTCGACCGGGCTGAAGAAGTGCAGCCCGATGAAGTTCGCCGGCCGGCTGCTGGCCCGCGCCAGGCCCGTGATCGGCAGCGTCGAGGTGTTGGACGCGAAGACGGCGCCCGGCGCAAGGGCCGCCTCGGCCTTGCGCGTGACCTCGGCCTTCACCGCGCGGTCTTCGAACACGGCCTCGATCACGAGATCGCAGCCGTCCAGCCGTGCGTAGTCGGTGGTGGGCGTGATGCGCGCCAGCAGCGCATCGCGCTTCTCGGGCGTGCTGCGGCCGCGCTTGACGGCCTTGTCCAGCAGGCCCTGCGAGTAGCCCTTGCCGCGCTCGGCGGCCTCCTGCGTCGAATCGAGCAGCACCACCTCGATGCCGGCCTTGGCCGCCACGTAGGCGATGCCGCCGCCCATCATCCCGGCGCCCAGCACGCCCAGCCGCCGGACCTTCGACGGCGCGGCGCCCTCGGGCCGCGAGGCGCCCTTCTTGATCGCGTTCAGCTGGTACCACAGCGTGCCGATCAGGTTGCGGCTTTCCTGCGACATCGAGCAGGCCGCGAAGTAGCGGCTCTCCACTTCGCAGGCCGCGTCGAAACCCAGCAGACCGCCTTCGAACACCGCGCTCAGGATGTGCTGCACCGCCGGGTAGTTGCCCTGGCTCTTGGCCGAGGCGACCGAGGGCGCGATGCTGAAGAGCTGCGCCACCGCGGGCGCGCGCGAATCGCCGCCGGGGAAGCGGAACTTCGGTGCGTCCCAGGGCTGCTGGGCCTTGGGGTTCGCCAGGCACCAGGCGCGTGCCATCGCCATCAGCTCGTCGCGGTCCTTCGCCAGGCCCGTGAGCAGGCCCATCGCGAGCGCCTTGTCGGGCGAGATGTCGGCGCCTTCGCCGCAGATCTGCAGCGTGGTCTGGATGCCCACCAGGCGCGACAGCCTGGCCGTTCCGCCGCCGCCCGGCAGCAGGCCCAGCTTCACCTCGGGCTGGCCGAGCTTGAGCTTCGGGTCGGCCGGCGCGAAGCGCGCGTGGCAGGCCAGCGCAATCTCCAGCCCGCCGCCCAGGGCGTGGCCGTTGATGGCGGCCACCACCGGCTTGCCCAGCGTTTCCATGCGCCGCAGCACGGCCTTCATCGCCATGCTGGCCTCGAAGGCCTGCTCGGGCCGCGACCACTTCGACATGCGGTCGATGTCGCCGCCGGCGCAGAAATCGGCCTTGGCCGAGGCCAGCACCAGGCCCTTGGCCGAGGCCTGCGCGAGGTGCTCGACGGCCTCGGCGATGCCCGCCATCAGCGCCTCGCCCACCACGTTCATCGGCCGGCCGGCCAGGTCCATCGTCGCGATGACGATGCCGTCGTCGCCCATCGTCAGGCTCACTGCGCTGGCCATCTCTCAGACCCTCTCGATGATGGTGGCGATGCCCATGCCGCCGCCGACGCACAGCGTCGCGCAGCCGGTGGAGCGGTCGCGCCGCTCCAGCTCGTCCAGCAAGGTGCCCAGGATGATGCAGCCGGTGGCACCCAGCGGATGGCCCATCGCGATGGCGCCGCCGTTGACGTTGACGCGGTCCAGCTCGACACCCAGGTCGCGCGCCGTCTTCAGCGGCACCGCGGCGAAGGCCTCGTTCACTTCCCACAGGTCGATGTCGGATGCCGCCATGCCGGCCTTGGCCAGCGCCTTTCGGCAGGCCGGCGTGGGGCCGGTGAGCATGATGGTCGGCTCGCTGCCGATCACCGCCGCGGCCACGATGCGTGCCCGCGGCTTCAGCCCCGCCTTCTCGCCGCCCGCCTTGGAGCCGACGAGCATCAGCGCCGCGCCGTCGACGATGCCGCTGCTGTTGCCCGCGTGGTGCACGTGCTCGATGCGCTCCACCGTCGTGTAGCGGCGCAGCGCCGTGGCGTCGAAGCCCATCGCGCCCATCGCCGCGAAGCTGGGCTCCAGCTTGCCGAGCGCCTCGAGGCTGGCGTTGGCGCGGATGGTCTCGTCCTCGGCCAGCATCGGCAGCCCCGCGATGTCGTGCACGGGCACGATGGCGCGCGCGAAGCGGCCCTCGGCGCGCGCCGCGGCGGCGCGCTGGTGCGAGCGCAGCGCGAAGGCGTCGACGTCGGCGCGCGAGAAGCCTTCCATCGTCGCGATCAGGTCGGCGCCGATGCCCTGCGGCACGAAGCCCAGCTTCTGGTTGATCCGCGGGTCCATGAACCAGGCCCCGCCGTCGCTGCCCATGGTCCAGCGGCTCATGCTCTCCACGCCGCCGGCCACCACCAGGTCTTCCCAGCCGCTCTTCACCTTCGCGGCGGCCAGGTTCACGCTCTCCAGGCCGCTGGCGCAGAAGCGGCTCTGCGTCACGCCGGCCACGGTCTGCGCCCACTCGGCGTCCAGCACCGCGGTGCGGGCGATGTCGGCGCCCTGCTCGCCCACCGGCGTCACGCAACCCAGCACCGCGTCGTCGACCAGCGCGGTGTCCAGCTGCAGGCGCTCGCGCATCGCCAGCAGCAGCGTGCGCAGCAGCCACACCGGCGTGGCCTGGTGCAGCCGGCCGTCCTTCTTGCCCTTGCCGCGCGGGGTGCGCAGGTGCTCGTAGATGAATGCGTCGGACATGGGGTTCCTTCAGCGATCGGCAAGCTGGCGCCGCACCTCGCCGTTGATCAGTCGCAGCTCGGCCAGCGTGGCCTCGATGTGCGCGCGCTTGGTCTCGAGTTCCTCGATGGCCTTGTCGGTGCGCTGCAGCACGTACTTCAGCTGCTGCACGCGGCCCTCGCCGTGAGCGCCGTACAGATCGAGGTAGTGCTTGATCTCCGACAGGCTCGCGCCGATGGCCTTGCTGCGCAGGATCAGCGCGAGCCGCGCGCGGTCGCGGCGCGTGTAGACACGTGTGCCGCCCACCCGGCGCGGCGCGAGCAGGCCCTTGTCCTCGTAGAAGCGGATCGTGCGCAGCGTGATGCCGAAGTCACGGCACAGCTCGGTGATGCCGAACAGCTCGCCAGTATCGGCATCGCGGTGCGAGGCCAACACCTCCTGCGCGGTGGCGGCGGCCCGGCGCGCGGCAGCGGGCGCGAGCATCGCGTCAGACCACGCGTTGCAGCTTCATCGCGACGCTCATGTCGCCGCTGACCTTGAACTTGCCCATCATGAAGCCGGTGGCCGGCTCCAGCTCGCCGGTGAGCAGCGCGGCCAGGTTCTCCAGCGTGATGGCGACCGTGCAGTCGGTGTCGCGGTTGACGTTGTCGACCGTGTTGGGCACGGCCTTACCGTCGATCACGGCCACGCCGTCGGCGCCGCAGTCGAACTTCAGCGTCGCGTTCAGGCCGCTGGAATCACCCACCTTGGCGCGCAGGGCTTCGGTGCAGGCTTGCAGATCCATGGTTCTTCGTCTTCCGTCGAATGGGCAGATGGCCGGCATCGTAGGCGCGCCGGGTGCCCGGGGCATCCGCGTAATCACCTATGTGGTATCGGGTTGACGTTAACGTCACCCTCCCGCCTAATGCGGCATCCGCAGCCCACACCCGCGCATGACCGAGCCTGCCGCCCGCTACCGCAGCGTCTTCCGCCCCGGCCTCTTCGACGGCCAGGCCATCTGGGTCACCGGTGGCGGAAGCGGCATCGGCCGCTGCGTCGCGCACGAGCTGGCCTCGCTGGGGGCGCAGGTGGTGATCAGCGGGCGCACAGCGGACAAGCTCGAGCGCGTCGCCGCCGAGATCGCCGAGGACGGCGGCCGCTGCGACACGATCGCCTTCGACATCCGCGACGAGGAGGCGGTGAAGGCCGGCGTCGCCACGGTGCTCGCGAAGCATGGCCCGGTCACGGGCCTCGTCAACAACGCCGGCGGCCAGTTCCCCTCGCCGCTGATGGCCATCAGCAAGCGTGGCTTCGACGCGGTGGTGGCCAACAACCTGACCGGCGGCTTCCTGATGATGCGGGAGCTGTTCAACCAGTGCCTGCAGCAGCATGGCGGCGCGGTCGTCAACATGACGGCCGACTTCCGCAACGGCATGCCCGGCATGGGCCACAGCGGCGCGGCGCGTGCCGGCATGAGCAACCTCACCGCCACCGCCGCCTTCGAGTGGGCGCATGCCGGCGTGCGCGTGAACGCGGTGGCGCCGGGCTGGATCGCCTCCAGCGGCATGGACACCTACGGCGGCGCCATCAAGGGCATCATCCCCAAGCTCAAGCAGCATGTGCCGCTGCGGCGGCTGGGCGTGGAAGCCGAGGTCAGCGCCGCGATCGTCTTCCTGCTGTCGCCGGCGGCCAGCTTCATCAGTGGCGTCACCTTGCAGATCGACGGCGCGGCCTCGCTGGGCAGCGCGATCTTCCCGCTTGGCAACGAAGCGCGATCGGCGCCCTTCGATGGCTTCCACCGCGCCGTCACGCCCGAGGTGCTGAAGTGACGGCCTGGGCCTCCTTGCTGAACCCGGCCAGCGCTGCGTTCGCCGCCAATGCCAAGCGCATGCAGGAACGCCTGGCCGAGGTGCAGGCGCTGCAGGCGCTGGTGGTGGCCGAATCGGAATCGAAACGCGCGAAGTTCGACGAGCGTGGCCAGCTGCTGCCGCGCGAGCGCGTGGCACGCCTGCTCGACCGCGGCACGCCCTTCCTCGAGCTGAGCCCGCTGGCCGGCCTGGGCATGCACGACGACGACGGCAAGAAGAGCGTGATGGGCGGCGGCAGCATCGTCGGCATCGGCACCGTCGCCGGCAAGCGTGTGCTGGTGAGCGCCTCGGACAGCGCGGTCAAGGGCGGCACCGTCGCGCCGATGGGCCTGAAGAAGGCGCTGCGCGCGCAGGAGCTGGCGCGCGAGAACAAGCTGCCGCTGATTGCGCTGGTGGAGAGCGGCGGAGCCAACCTGATGTACCAGGCCGAGATCTTCGTCGATGGCGGCCGCACCTTCGCCAACCAGGCGCGCCTGTCGGCCGCCGGCATTCCGCAGATCGCGGTGGTGCATGGCTCGTCCACCGCCGGCGGCGCCTACCTGCCGGGGCTCTCGGACTACGTGGTGCTGGTGAAGGGCCGCAGCAGCATCTACCTGGCCGGACCGCCGCTCGTGAAAGCCGCGATCGGCGAGGACGCCAGCGACGAGGAACTGGGCGGCGCGCGGCTGCACGCCGAAGTCACCGGCCTGGGCGAGTACCTGGCCGAGAACGACGCCCACGCCATCGCGCTGGCCCGCGAAGTGATGGGCTTGCTGCCCTGGGATGCGGTGCCCGCGCGGCCCGCCGCGCCCGAGCCGCTGTTCCCCGCCGAGCAACTGATGGGCCTGGTGCCGGCCGACGACCGCGAGCCCTACGACGTGCGCGAGGTCATCGCGCGCCTCGTCGACGGCTCCGATTTCCTCGAGTTCAAGGCGCCCTACGCACCCGACACCGTCTGCGGCCACGCCCGCATCGGCGGCCATGCGGTGGGCCTGGTCGGCAACAACGGCCCGATCCAGCCCGCCGGCAGCACCAAGGCCGGCCAGTTCATCCAGCTGTGCGACCAGTCCGGCACGCCGCTCGTGTTCCTGCAGAACACCACCGGCTACATGGTGGGCAAGGCGGCCGAGCAGGCCGGCGCCATCAAGCACGGCAGCAAGATGATCCAGGCCGTGGCCAACGCGCGCGTGCCCAAGTTCACCGTGGTGCTGGGCGGCAGCTTCGGCGCCGGCAACTACGGCATGTGCGGCCGCGGCTTCGACCCGCGCTTCATCTTCGCCTGGCCCAGCGCCCGCACCGCGGTGATGGGCGGCGCGCAGGCGGCGATGGTGATGGACATCATCAACCGCAACAAACTGCAGAAGATGGGCCTGCCGGCCAATGACGAGGCGCTGGCGGCCATGAGCGACGGCCTGCGCCGCCGCCTGGACGCCGAGAGCAGCGCCCTCTTCGGCACCGCGCGCCTCTGGGACGACGGGATCATCGACCCGCGCGACACCCGCCGCGTGCTGGCGCTGTGCCTGGACATCGCTGCCGAGGCCGGGGCCCGAAGCCTGCGGCCCAACACCTTCGGCATCGCCCGACTATGACCCACCCCCGAAGCGCCTTCGGCGCTCCCCCTCAAGGGGGCGCCGCCAGCGGCCCGGCAAAGCCGGTTCCGCGGCGGCCGCTTGGTTGAACGCCTCACTGGAGATCTGCATGAAGTTCACCGCCGAGCACCGCGCGCTCGAAGACACCGTCGTCAAGTTCTGCGACAAGGAACTCAACCCGCACATCGCCAAGTGGGAGGCCAAGGGCCAGTTTCCGGCGCACGAGGTGTTCAAGAAGCTCGGCAACCTGGGCCTGCTGGGGCTGAAGTACCCCGAGGAGTTCGGCGGCGCGGGGCTGGACTTCTCGTACAGCATGGTGATGGCCGAGGCGCTGGGCCAGTGCAACTGCGGCGGTGTGCCGATGGCCATCGGCGTGCACACCGACATGGCCACGCCCGCCCTCGCCCGCTTCGGCACCGACGAGCTGCGCAAGGAATGGCTCGTACCCACCATCGCCGGCGACGTGGTGGCCTGCCTGGGCGTGAGCGAGCCCGGCGGCGGCAGCGACGTGGCGGCGGTGAAGACGACGGCGAAGACGGTCGACGGCGACTACGTCATCAACGGCACCAAGATGTGGATCACCAACGGCCTGCAGGCCGACTGGTGCTGCCTGCTGGCCAACACCTCCGACGCACCGCCGCACAAGAACAAGAGCCTGATCGTGGTGCCGATGGATGCCAGGGGCATCACGCGCCAGAAGATCCACAAGATCGGCATGCACAGCTCGGATACGGCGCAGCTCTTCTTCGACAACGTGAGGGTGCCCAAACGCAACGTCATCGGCCAGGAGGGCCTGGGCTTCACCTTCCAGATGCTGCAGTTCCAGGAAGAGCGCCTGTGGGGCGCGGCCGGCAGCCTGCGCAGCCTCGATCGCCTGATCGACCAGACCATCGCCTACACGCGCGAGCGCAAGGCCTTCGGCAAGAGCATCCTCGACAACCAGGTGGTGCACTTCCGCCTCGCCGAGCTGCGCACCGAGGTGGAGGCGCTGCGCGCGCTGACCTACCGCGCCGTCGAGCAATACGTCTCCGGCAAGGACGTGACCAAGCTCGCCAGCATGGCCAAGCTCAAGTGCGGTCGCCTCTCCCGCGAGGTGGCCGATGCTTGCCTGCAGTACTGGGGCGGCATGGGCTTCACGGCCGACAACCCGATCAGCCAGGCCTACCGCGACAGCCGGCTCATCAGCATCGGCGGCGGTGCCGACGAGATCATGCTGGGCATCATCTGCAAGCTCGAAGGCACGCTCCCGAAGGCGAGCTGAAGACCATGGACACGCTGATCGCGCGCCGCGACGGCGCCGTGCTGCACCTCACGCTGAACCGCCCCGAGTCGCGCAATGCGATGTCGATGGCGATGGTGCTGGAGCTGATGCAGTCGCTGTCCGACGCCGAGGCCGGCGGCGAGGTGCGCGTGCTGGTGCTGCGCGGCGCCGGCGGGCACTTCTGCGCCGGCGGCGACCTGAAGGACATGGCTGCCGCCCGTGCGCGGCAAGGCGAAGACCCTGGCGCCATCGCGAAGGTCAGCGCTGCCTTCGGCGAACTCTGCGTCGCATTCGCGAACACGGGCCTCGCGACCGTGGCCGTGCTCGAAGGCACGGTGATGGGCGGCGGCTTCGGCCTGGCCTGCGTGGCCGACGTGGCGCTGGCCGCGCCCAGCACACGCTTCCGGCTGCCCGAGACCTCGCTGGGCGTGGTGCCGGCGCAGATCGCGCCCTTCCTCGTGGAGCGGCTGGGTGTGTCGGAAGCGCGGCGGCTGGCCGTCACCGGCGGCCGGCTCGACGCACAGCAGGCGCTCGCGCTGCGGCTCGTGCACGGCGTGCACGAGGGCGAGGCGCTCGACGCCGCGCTGGCCGCCGTGCTCGACGACATCCTGCAGAACGCGCCCGCCGCCATCGCCGCCACGAAGGCGCTGATCGCCCGCGCGCGTCTGCACAGCCCCGCATCGCTGGTGCAGCACGCGGCCGAGGTGTTCGCGCATGCGGTGATGGGCGCCGAGGGCAGCGAAGGCACGCTCGCCTTCCTGCAGAAGCGCAAGCCGAACTGGGCGCCGGGCGCATGACGGACTTCCGCAAGATCCTGGTCGGCAACCGGGGCGAGATCGCCTGCCGCGTGATGCGCACGGCACAGCGGCTGGGCTACGCGACGGTCGCGGTCTTCAGCGATGCCGACGCCACCGCGCCGCATGTCCGCCTGGCCGATGAAGCCGTGCGCATCGGCCCGCCGCCGGCGGCCGAGTCCTACCTGCGCATCGATGCGCTGATCGAGGCCGCGCGCGCCACCGGCGCCGACGCGGTGCACCCCGGCTACGGCTTCCTGTCGGAACGCGCCGACTTCGCCGAGGCCTGCGCCGCGGCCGGCCTCGTGTTCATCGGGCCGCCGGCCTCGGCCATCCGCTCGATGGGCGACAAGGCAGCAGCCAAACGCCGCATGATCGAGGCCGGCGTGCCCTGCGCGCCGGGCTACCTCGGCGAGGACCAGAGCGACGAGCGCCTCATCGCCGAAGCGAAGCGCCTGGGCCTGCCGCTGCTCGTGAAGGCCGTGGCCGGCGGCGGCGGCCGCGGCATGCGCCTGGTGCGCGACTTCGGCGAGTTGCCCGAGGCCGTCGCCGGCGCCCGGCGCGAGGCCAGCAGCGCCTTCGGCGACGGCACGCTGATGCTGGAGCGGCTGGTCGACCACGGCCGCCACATCGAGGTGCAGGTCTTCGCCGACGCCCACGGCCGCGCGATCCACCTGGGCGAGCGCGACTGCACCGCGCAGCGGCGGCGCCAGAAGGTGATCGAGGAGGCGCCCTCGCCCATCGTCACGCCGGCGATGCGCGAGGCCGTCGGCCGCGACGCGGTGGCCGCCGCGCTGGCCGTCGGCTACGTCGGCGCGGGCACGGTGGAGTTCATCGTCGACGCCGGGCTGAAGCACCACTTTCTTGAGATGAATACGCGGCTGCAGGTGGAGCACCCGGTCACGGAGTGCATCACGGGGCTGGATCTCGTCGAGTGGCAGCTGCGCGTGGCCGCCGGCGAGCCGCTGCCGCTGCGGCAGGATGACGTTCACTTCGAAGGCCACGCGATCGAGGCGCGTCTCTATGCCGAGGACCCGTACGACGCCTGGAAACCGCAGACCGGCCGCATCCTCGGCTGGCGGCCTGACCAGGCCGGCCTGCGCGTCGACCACGGCATCGCCGAAGGCGGCGAGGTCACGCCCTACTACGACGCGATGGTCGCCAAGCTGGTCGCCCACGGCCGAGACCGCGCCGATGCGCTGCGGCGGCTCACCCGCGCTCTCGAACGCCTGCCGCTGCTTGGGCCGGCGAACAACGGCCGCTTCCTGCGCGACCTGCTGCGCCACCCGGACTTCACCGGCGCGCACATGACGACGACGCGGCTGGACGATTGGGCCGCCGCCGGCGAGGCGTTGCTGCAGCGCCCGGCGCCGCCCGACGAGGCCTGGCAGCTGGCCGCCGCGCTGTTCGCCGGCCCTGCGCCGGGCCGCCCGGCGAGCGTGGCGCGCTTCGACCTGGCCCTCGAATGCCAGGGCCTGCGCCGCACGCTGCGCATGCCGCTGGCCGGCCTCGAGCTGATCGCCTTCGAAGACGGCGAACTGCGCTGGCAGCACACCGGCGTGCAGCGCCGCACGCGCGCCGCACGCGACGGCACCACGCTGCAGCTGGCCTGGGACGGCGCCGTCTTCGCCTTCACTGAAGCCTCGACCTACCCGACGAACGACACGGCACAGGACCCGTCCCGCGCCCGCGCGCCGGTGGCGGGCGTCGTGGCGCGGGTGGCGGTGGCCGTCGGCGATGCCGTCGTCGCCGGCCAGCCGCTGGTCTGCGTGGAGGCGATGAAGATGGAGATGTGGCTGGCAGCCGGCGCCGCCGGCACCGTGCGTGCGCTGCACGTGTCGCCCGGCGCCGCGGTGGCGGCCGGCGCGGTGCTGGTCGAACTGGAGATCGAAGCGTGAGCCTCAATGACAAGGCCATCCTCACCTGTGCGCTGACCGGCGTGCTGACGAACCCGAAGCAGCACCCGGTGCCCGTCACGCCCGCGCAGATGGCCGCCGAGGCGCGCGACGCCTTCAACGCCGGCGCGTCGATCATGCACGTGCACCTGCGCGCGCAGGAGGAAGGCTTCGGCCACATGCCGAGCTGGGATCCGGACGTGGCCGAGGCCGTGGTGAGCGCCATCCGCGAGGCCTGCCCGGGCGTGATCATCAACCTCACCACCGGCGTCATCGGCAAGGACATCTCCGGCCCCGTGGCCTGCCTGCGCCGTGTGAAACCGGAGGCGGCGGCCTGCAACGCCGGCAGCCTGAACTACCTGAAGATCAAGGACAGCGGCGAATGGGCCTGGCCGCCGATGGTCTTCGACAACCCGGTGGCCAAGGTGCAGCAGTTCCTGCAGGTGATGGCCGAGGAAGGCATCCACCCGGAGTTCGAGTGCTTCGACGTGGGCATCGTGCGCAGCGTGGGCATGTACCTGAAGGCCGGGATGTTCAGCGGCGTGCCCGAGGTGAACTTCGTGATGGGCGTGGCCAGTGGCATGCCCTGCGACGCGGCGCTGCTGGCGCTTCTGCCGGGTTACGCGCCGCCGGGAGCAGTCTGGCAGACCACGCTGATCGGCCGCGAGGAGATCTGGCCGGTGCACCAGAAGACGGCCGAGCTGGGCGGCATGCTGCGCACCGGGCTGGAGGACACCTTCTACCTGCCGGGCGGCGTGAAGGCCTCGGGCAACGGCGTGCTGATCGAGGCGCTGGCCGCCTGCGCGCGGCGTGCCGGGCGCGAGGTCGCCAGCCCCGCCGAGGCGCGCGAGCGGCTCGGCCTGCGCCCGGCCGTGGCCGCATGACGCTCGCCCGCCGCACGCCCGCCCAGGAGGCGGAGCTGGAGGCGGCGCTGGTCGAGCTCTTCGAGCAGCGCATCAGCTTCAACCAGGTGCTGGGGCTGAAGATCGCGGCGGCGCAGCCGGGCGACATCCGCGCGCGCTTCGAGATGAAGCCCGAGCTGGTGGGCCACTACGCCTACGGCCGCCTGCACGGCGGCGTGATCAGCGCCGTGCTCGACGCGATGGGCGGCCTGGCGCTGATGGTGGGCATCGCCGAGCGCCACCCACACGACCTGCCGGCGCAGGTGCTGCAGCGCTTCGCGAAGATGGGCACGATCGACCTGCGCATCGACTTCCTGCGCCCCGGCCTGGGCGCACACTTCGTCGCCACGGCCGAGGCCACGCGCGTGGGCGGGCGCATCGGCAGCACGCAGATGCGGCTGTCCAACGACGCCGGCACGCTGATCGCCACCGGCGCGGCGGCCTACGTGATCTCCTGACAGGCCGGTGTGAACCGGCGGCCTTGATCGGCCGCGCACAGCCCCAAAATCCAGGCTTCGGATCCCGTAGAACGAGAACACCGCATGCCTTCCCTGCCCCGTTCGCGCCTGGCGCTGCTGGCCAGCTTCGCCGTCGGCGGCCTGGCCGCCGCTGCCGGCTTCTTCACGCTGCCAGCGCTGGTGCACGGCCGCACCGAAGCGGCCACGCCGCGCGCCGTGACGCCGCGCGGCCCGCTGGCCGCCGACGAGTTGGCCAACATCGAGCTGTTCCGCAAGACATCGCCCTCGGTCGTGCACATCACGAGCCTGGGCGTGCAACGCGACTTCTTCAGCATGAACGTGCAGCAGGTGCCGCGCGGCACCGGCACCGGCTTCGTCTGGGACGACGCCGGGCACATCGTCACCAACTTCCACGTCATCCAGGGCGCCGACGGCGCGCGCGTGACGCTGGCCGACCAGTCGACCTTCGACGCCAAGCTGGTCGGCGCCTTCCCCGACCGCGACCTCGCGGTGCTGCGCATCGAGGCGCCGCGCGCCAAGACGCCGCCGATCCAGATCGGCAGCAGCCGCGAGCTGATCGTCGGCCAGCGCGTCTACGCGATCGGCAACCCCTTCGGCCTGGACCAGACGCTGACCACGGGCATCGTCAGCGCGCTGAACCGCGAGATCGAGTCCTTCAACAGCCGCACGATCCGCGGCGTGATCCAGACCGACGCGGCCATCAACCCCGGCAACTCCGGCGGCCCGCTGCTCGATTCCGCCGGGCGGCTGATCGGCGTGAACACGCAGATCGCCAGCCCCAGCGGCGCCAGCGCCGGCATCGGCTTCGCGATTCCGGTGGACGAGGTCAACCGCATCGTCCCGCGCCTGATCCGCGACGGCAAGTTCGTGCGCCCGGCCATCGGCATCTCCGCCGGCCCGGCCAACCTGCAGCAGGCGCTGAACCTGCCCAAGGGCGTGGTGATCGTGCGCGTGGGCGCCGGCAGCCCGGCGGCCCGGGCGGGCCTGCAGCCCTTCCGCCTGGGCAACCGCGGCGACGTGGTGGGCGGCGACGTGATCACCGCCATCAACGACGAGCCCGTGGCCGACCTGGACGACATGCTCTCGGTGCTGGAGCGCCGTTCGCCCGGCGACAGCGTCACGCTGACGGTTTGGCGCAACGGCCAGTCGCGCAAGCAGGCGCTGGTGCTGGCGCCGTCGGAATAGCGCGCGGAATAGAGGCACTGCCCGGTTCGCACCGGGCGTTGCGCAGCCTCAACGCGGCGCGGGGGCCGCGGCGCAGCATGGGCGCATGAAAGTCCAACGCCGCATCCTGATCATCCAGGGCCACCCCGATCCTGCCGGCCGCCACTTCGGCCACGCGCTGGCCGATGCCTACGCCGAGGGCGCCGCCGCCGCCGGCCACGCGGTGCGCCGCACCGAGGTCGCGCTGCTCGACTTCCCGCTGCTGCGCAGCCAGCAGGAATGGCAGCAAGGCACGCTGCCGCCCGGCCTGGCCGAAGCGCAGGCCGACATCGCCTGGGCGCACCACCTGGTGCTGTTCTTCCCGCTCTGGCTGGGCGACATGCCGGCACTGCTGAAGGGCTTCCTGGAGCAGGTGGCGCGGCCCGGCTTCGCGTTCGAGGCCCCGGCCACCAACCCCTTCGCGGCCAAGGGGCTGAAGGGGCGCTCGGCGCGCGTCGTCGTCACGATGGGCATGCCGGCGGCGGTCTACCGCTGGTTCTTCCGCGCGCACAGCGTCAAGTCGCTGGAGCGCAACATCCTGGGCTTCGTCGGCATCGCGCCGATCCACGAGACGCTGATCGGCACGGTCGAGGGCCCGGAACCCAAGGACCGCGCGCGCTGGCTGGTCAAGCTGCGCAAGCTGGGCGCAGACGGCGCCTAGCACGCTATCGTCGCCCCTTCGCCGAAAGACGAGGGGCCACGATGAGCGACAAGGACCAGCGCAGCCACTACCGCATCTGCCCGCTGTGCGAAGCCTGCTGCGGGCTGGAGGTGACGACCGCCGGCGAGCGCGTGGTCTCGATCCGCGGCGCCGCCGACGACCCCTTCAGCCACGGCTACATCTGCCCCAAGGGCGTCTCGCTGAAGGACCTGCACGAGGACCCGGACCGCATCCGCACGCCGCTCGTGCGCCGCGGCGGCGAGCTGCAGCCCGCGAGCTGGGAAGAGGCCTTCGCCGAGATCGAGCGCCGGCTGCCGCCGCTCATCGCCGCGCACGGGCGCGACGCGGTGGCGGGGAGCGTGGGCAACCCCTCGGCACACAAGATGCAGCTGCTGCTGTACTTCGGCCGCCTGGCCAAGATGATCGGCACGAAGAACATCTTCTCCGCCAGCACGCTCGACCAGATGCCCAAGCAGCTCTCGGCCGGGCTGATGTTCGGCACCTGGCTGAGCATCCCGGTGCCCGACATCGGGCGCACGCAGTGGCTGCTGGTGATCGGCGCCAACCCCATGGTCAGCAACGGCAGCCTGTGGACCGTGCCGGACTTCCGCGGCAAGGCCAAGGCGCTGCGCGCGCGCGGCGGCCGCATGATCGTGATCGACCCGCGCCGCACCGAGACCGCCGCGGTGGCCGACGAGCACCACTTCATCCGCCCCGGCGGCGACGTGTTCCTGCTCGCTGCCATGGCCCAGGTGCTGTTCGCCGAAGGCCTGGTGCGCACCGGCCGGCTGACCGAGTACCTGAGTGGCATCGACGAGGTGAAGGCCGCCGTCGCGCCCTTCACGCCCGAGCGCGCGGCCGCGCACTGCGGCCTGCCGGCCGAGCTGATCCGCCGCCTCGCGCGTGAACTCGCCGGCACGCCGCAGGCCTGCGTCTACGCGCGCATCGGCACCTGCACGCAGGCCTTCGGCACGCTCAACTCCTGGCTCGTGGACGTTCTCAATGCGCTCACAGGCCACCTCGACGAGCCCGGCGGCGCGATGTTCCCCAAGGCCCCCGCCTTCGCCGCCAACACGATGGGCCCGCCCGGCCGCGGGCGCGGCATCGCCACCGGCCGCCACGCCAGCCGCGTGAGCGGCGCGCCCGAGGTCTTCGGCGAGCTGCCGATGACCTGCCTGGCCGAGGAGATCGAGACGCCCGGCCCGGGGCAGGTGAAGGCACTCATCTCGGTGGCCAGCAACCCGGTGCTTTCGGCGCCCGGCAGCGCAAGGCTGGACGCGGCGCTGGCCTCGCTGGACTTCATGGTCAGCGTCGACATCTACCTCAACGAGACGACGCGCCATGCCGACGTGATCCTGCCGGGCCTGAGCCCGCTGGAGGACAGCCACTACGACGTGGCCTTCCCGCAGCTGAGCTGGCGCAACCAGGCGCGCTACAGCGGCCCGGTGTTCGAGCCGCCGGCCGGGCACGTGGCCGAGTGGCGCGTGCTGCTGAAGCTGGGCGCCATCGCCGCCGGCCTGGGCGCCGGGGCCGACGAGCTGGCGCTGGATGAGCGGCAGCTGGAGGCCGAGGTCCGCAAGCTCGCCGGCGACCATGCGCCGGCCGTGCTGAAGGCGCTGGCCGGGCGCACCGGGCCCGAGCGCCTGCTGGACCTGGCGCTGCGCAGCGGCCCCTACGGCGACGCCTTCGGCCTGAAGCCGGGCGGGCTGTCGCTGGACCGCGTGATGGCCGCGCCCGCGGGCATCGACCTGGGCGAACTCACGCCGCGCGTGCCGGAGCTGCTGCGCACGGCCAGCGGCCGCATCGAGCTGGCGCCGCCGTCGCTGCTGGCGGACCTGCAGCGCGCGCTGGCGGCGCTCGATGCGCCGCCGGAGGCTGCGCCGCTGGTGATCATCGGCCGGCGCGACGTGCGCAGCGGCAACAGCTGGATGCACAACCTGCCGATCCTGGCCAAGGGCCCGGAGCGCTGCACGGCGCTCGTGCACCCGGACGACGCGCGGCGCTGCGGCGTGGCCGACGGTGCGACGGCCCGGCTGACGGGCTCCGGCCACAGCGTCAACGTGCAGGTGGTCTTCGACGAGGGCATGATGCCCGGCGTCATCAGCCTGCCCCACGGCTGGGGCCACGACGCGCCGGGCATGCGCATGGCGCTGGCCGCCGAGCGGCCGGGGGCGAACCTCAATGCGCTGCTGGATCCGGCGGCGCGGGATCCGCTGTCGGGCAACGCGGTGCTGTCGGGGACGGCGGTGGCGCTGAGTCCGGGCTGATCGGCCGCTCCTGCATTTCACGGCCTGCTCGGTGCCGGCGCGGCGCCGGCCTGCAGCAAAGCCCCAGCCTGCGCGACCCAGGCGTCGCCGTCTTCGCCGAACTGCACGGGGCCCTGGGGCTGCAGGACCTGGTCGGGCACCAGGCCGCGCGGCCACTGCACGCCCTGGGGTGATTCCAGGTTCGCCGTGGCCAGGACGACGACGGCACCGCCTTCGAGCGTGAAGCGCGTATGCAGTTCGGGCGCGCCGGCCGTCTGCCGGCCCAGCAGCCGCGCGCCTCGGGCCTCGCGAAGGAGCTGCGCCAGCGCCTCGGCGGCGGCGCCGGTGCGCTCGTCGACCAGCACCACGATCGGCACCTGCGTGAACCAGTCCGGCCGCCAGCCCACCGCCCGGAGCGTGGCCGGCAGGTTCCTCGGCATGGCCGCGCGGCGCAGCTCGACGCCATGGCGGCTGCGGACGGCGACGACCGGCTCGTCGACAGGCGTCAGCACCGAGGCTGTGTCGATCAGGCTCTCGAAGCTGCCGCCGCCGTTGGCGCGCAGGTCCAGGACCAGTCCCGCCGGCGGCGGGTTGCCACGCTCACGCCACGGCGCGAGCCGTTGGGCCAGATCGATCGGCGTGCTCTCGGCGAAGCGGGGAATTCGCGCGTAGGCCAGGTTCCCGGCGAGGGGCCGGACGCTGGCGCCCGGCACGCGAGTGTCCAAGCGCTTGGCAAACATCACCTGGGGCTCGGCGCTGCCGGCCCGGACCAGAGACACCCGGGCGACGGACCACTCTTCGCCCCGCATCGCCGAGATCGTTTCTTCCATCGACAACGGACGCGTGTCCACCCAGTCGATGGTCTCGATGCGATCTCCTGCGCGGATGCCGGCCAAGTCCGCGGGCGATCCACGAATCACCTGAAACACCACGAGCGGCTCGCCGCGCTGCTTGGCGTCGAGCTCCAGGCCGATGCTTGCGGAAGCGCGCCTCGAAGCCGCTGTCTCGCGCACCGGCGCGGCCACAGCGAGGTAGCTCGAGCGGCCGCCAAGCTCGCGCAATGCGCCCTCGATGCAGGCGCCGACGGGTTCACCAGCCGCCTTGCCGGAGCCGGCCGCCAGGCCCTGGCTGCAGCCGGCCTGCAACTGCGACTCCGGCACGCTGACGACGTAGCTGGCGGCGACATGCCGCTTGAACTCGACCCAGCGCGGATGCTCGCGCACGGCCTCGAAGCTCCACGGGTCCGCCGCTGCGGCGCAGGCGCCGGCCGTGGCCAGCAGGCAGACGGCGGCTTGCACCGTGCGGGTCCGGACGAGATGGCGCATGGTGATCAGGCCGCTGTGCGTGTCGACGTCGAGCCGATTCTGCCGCCTCGCCGGCCTGCAAGAATCGCCCGGTGAGAGTTCCTGGAGAGCGACGATGAGTTCCTGGACCCGGCTTTCGCTGGCGCTCGGCATGGCAGCGGCCACGCTCGCCGGCCCGGCCCTCGGCCAGGTGAAGGTGCTGGTGCCCACCAGCGGCGAGACCCAGGCCACGCTGGCCCTGGCCGGCGACGCCCGCCGCGGCAAGGATCTCTACGGCGAGTGCCAGACCTGCCACCGGCGCGACGCCTCCGGGCGCTCCAACACGGCCGTGCCGCGCCTGTCGGGCCAGCATGCCTCGGTGCTGATCAAGCAGCTGATGGACATCCGCAGCGGCCAGCGCGTGAACGTCGCGATGAAGGACTACGTGCTGGAGCCCCAGCTGACGCTGCAGCACTTCGCCGACATCGCGGCCTACCTCGAGTCGTTGCCGGTGACCGGCAGCCTGGGCAAGGGGCCGCCGGAGCTGGTGCCGCGCGGCCAGGCGCTGTACGAGAAGGACTGCGCGGTGTGCCACGGCGCCCATGGCGAAGGCCGGCCGGAGATGTTCCACCCGATGCTGGCCTCGCAGCACTACAGCTACCTGCTGCGCGAGCTCGACCTCATCCGCGACGGCGAGCGCGGCAACTCCAACCCGGCGATGCCGCCGATCCTGAAGAACTACTCGGCCGACGACCGGCGCGCCGTGGCGGCCTACCTGGCGCAGCTGCCGGTACCCGAGAAGCGCTGAGAAGGGGCGAATGGCAGGCGCCGGCTACGATCACGCTTTTGCGCCCGCCTCCCGCCGCCCCCATGCACATCGTCTGCCTCGACCTCGAAGGCGTCCTCGTCCCCGAGATCTGGATCGCGTTCGCCGAACGCACCGGCATCCCCGAGTTCCGCCGCACGACGCGTGACGAGCCGGACTACGACAAGCTGATGCGCTACCGCATCGGCCTGCTGCGCCAGCACGGGCTGAAGCTGGCCGACATCCAGGCCGTGATCGCCGGCATGGCGCCGCTGGCGGGCGCGAAGGACTTCCTCGATGCGCTGCACGGCCGCTACCAGGTGCTGATCCTGTCGGACACCTTCTACGAGTTCGCCGACCCGCTGATGCGCCAGCTCGGCCGCCCCACGCTGATGTGCCACCGGCTCGTGGTCGACGCCGAGGGCTTCGTCGCCGGCTACCGGCTGCGCCAGGCCAACCCGAAGGCGCAGGTGGTCAAGGCGATGCAGGGGCTGAACTATCGCGTGATCGCCGCCGGCGATTCCTTCAACGACACCGCCATGCTCGGCGCCGCCGACGCCGGCTTCTTCATCCACGCGCCCGAGGCCATTGCCGCGCAGTTCCCGCAGTTCGCGGTGCACCACGACCACGCCGCGCTGCTGTCGAGCATCGACGCGGCGGCGGCGCGCCTGGCGTCCTGAGAGCTGCCATGCCGCGCGCCGAGATGGAGCTGCTGGCGCCGGCGCGCGATGCCGAGATCGGCATCGAGGCCATCAACCACGGGGCCGACGCCGTCTACATCGGCGGCCCGGCCTTCGGCGCGCGCGAGAAGGCCGGCAACCCGGTGGCCGAGATCGAGCGCCTGGTGAAGCACGCGCACCGCTTCCACGCACGCATCTTCGTCACCCACAACACCATCCTGCGCGACGACGAGCTGGAAGACGGCCGCCGCCTGGCCTGGCAGCTGTACGAGGCCGGCGTGGACGCGCTGATCGTGCAGGACATGGGCCTGCTGGAGCTGGACCTGCCGCCGATCCAGCTGCACGCCAGCACGCAGACCGATATCCGCACGCCCGAGAAGGCGCGCTTCCTGCAGGACGCGGGCTTCTCGCAGATGGTGCTGGCACGCGAGCTCGACCTGAAGCAGATCGGCGCCATCGCGGAACAAGTGCAGCGCGCCACGCTGGAGTTCTTCATCCACGGCGCGCTGTGCGTGGCCTACAGCGGGCAGTGCTACATCAGCCACGCGCACACCGGCCGCAGCGCCAACCGCGGCAGCTGCAGCCAGGAGTGCCGGCTGCCGTACACGGTGACCGACGCAGCGGGCCGCATCGTCGCGCACGACAAGCATGTGCTGAGCCTGAAGGACAACGACCAGAGCGCCAACCTGCACGCGCTGGTGGACGCCGGCATCCGCAGCTTCAAGATCGAGGGCCGCTACAAGGACATGGGCACGGTGAAGAACGTCACCGCGCACTACCGGCAGCTCGTCGACCGCGTGCTGGAGGACCGGCCGGAGCTGGCGCGCGGTTCCTCGGGCAGGAGCCGGTTCACCTTCGAGCCCGACCCGCAGCGCGGCTACAACCGCGGCGCGACCGACTACTTCGTCAACGGCCGCCGCGCGCCGGAGCAGGGTGACATCGGCGCCTTCGACACGCCCAAGCACGCCGGGCTGCCGCTGGGCGAGGTGGTGAAGATCGGGCCGGATCACTTCGAGCTGAACACCGACGACGCGGACATCGTGCTCAACAACGGCGACGCGCTCACCTGGTGGGACCTGCAGGGCGAGCTGCAGGGCGTGCCGATCAACGTCGCGCAGGCGCTGCCGAAGTCGGGCGGCCGCGGCTGGCGCTTGTTCCCGAACGCGCCGATGGCCACGCTGAAGGACCTGCGCAAGGGCACCGCCATCAGCCGCAACCGCGACATGGCCTGGGACCGCGTGCTGGAGAAGAAGTCGGCCGAGAGGCGCATCGGCGTGCACCTGGCGCTGCGCGACGAGCCCGGCGGCTTCGTGCTGGCCATCGCCGACGACGAAGGCCACCACGCCGAGGCGCGGCTGCGCCATGCGCACGAGCCGGCACAGGACGCGGCACGGGCCACGCAACAGCTGAGCGACAGCCTGGGCAAGCTGGGCGGCACGATCTTCGAACTGGCCCATGCCGGCGCGGTGGAACTCGCGCTGTCGAAGCCCTGGTTCCTGCCCGCCGGTGCCGTCAACGGCCTGCGCCGGGACGCGGTGGCCGCGCTCGAGGCCGCCCGCGCCGCCGCCCTGCGCCGGCCGCCGCGCGCCGCGCCGGTGGAGCCCCCGGTGCCCTACCCCGAGGACTCGCTGAGCTACCTGGCCAACGTCTTCAACTCGAAGGCCGCCGCCTTCTACACCCGCCACGGCGTCCAGGTGATCGCCGCCGCCTACGAGAGCCACGAGGAGCTGGGCGAGGCCAGCCTGATGATCACCAAGCACTGCGTGCGCTGGAGCCTGAGCCTGTGCCCCAAGCAGGCCAAGGGCGTGGTGGGCGTGCAGGGCACGGTGCGCGCCGAGCCGCTGACGCTGGTCAGCGGCGGAGACCGCCTCACGCTGCGCTTCGACTGCAAGCCCTGCGAGATGCACGTGGTCGGCAGCATCCGCAAGAGCGTGCTGCAGGAAGCCAGGCGCGAGGCGCGGGCGGTGCCGATGCGGTTCTATCGCACGAGGCCCGGGAACTAGGGGTCTGTCCGCATGCCTTCGGGGGTGGCCGAAGTCTTGCAGGTTCGGCTGGCACTGGGCGAACATGCGTGCCGGATCGCCGCCGTCCACCACGGGAATCGAAGATGTTCAGCCTGAAGATCGTCAAGGGTGCCGAGCACGCCGAGGGGCTGGTGCCCGAAGCCCGCCTGCCGGAGCCGCTGATGCGCTTCACCGTGGGCCGCGACCCGGGCAACCACTGGTCCATCCCGGACAGCACGCTGGCCATCTCGGCCCGCCACTGCGAGTTCGTCGCCGCCGGCAGCCGCGTGCTGCTGCGCGACCTCTCGACCAACGGAACCTTCGTCAATGGCGCGGCCGACCGCCTGCAGGCCGAGCATGTGCTGAAGGACGGCGACCGCATCGAACTGGGGCCCTTCACCATCGAGGTGCGCGGCCATGGGCCGTATGCCGGCGGGGGCACGGCGGCCGAGGACGACGAGACCACCGTGCAGCTGCCGCCGGCCGCGCCGCCGCCGCGGCCGGCTCCGGTGACCGCGACGGCGCCGCTGCGCGGCGGCGACCCCGCAGCCATGCTGGCCTCGGCAGCGTCCGCGCCGGCGCCGGTGGGGCTGACCGAGATCCTGCGCGCCGCGCCGCCGGTGGACGGCAACGACGTGCCGATGACCAAGATCCGCATGGCGCCCAAGGCCCCGCCGCCACCCGCACCGGTGACGACGGCGCCGGCCAAGGCCGCGGCACCCGCGCCTGCGCCTGTGCCCGCTCCCACTCCGGCACCCGCTCCGGCTCCCGCACCCGCACCCGCTCCCGCACGCGCACCGGCGCCGGCTCCTGTGCCGCTCGCTGCACCCGTGCCGGCGCCCGCGCCGCAAGCCAAGCCGGCTGCGGTCGTCGCAGCACCGGCCGCGCCCGCCGACCCGCTGCTGATCGCCCTCGCCCAGGGCCTGGGCCTGGCGCCGGAAGCGCTGGCCGGCCGCGACCCGGCGCAGGCCGCCACGCAGGTGGCCGCGCTCGCGCGCGCTGCGGTGGCGGCGATGCGGCTGCTGCTGGAGCGCCAGGCGCAAAGCCGGCGCGAGATCGGCAGCCACGCGCCGGCGCTGGGCCGCGTGCGCGAGGTGAACCCGCTGCGCCTGGCGGCGAGCGTCGAATCGAGCCTCGGCCTGCTGCTGTCGCCCGGTGCCGACGCGGGCGCGCTGCTGCAGCGCTCGGCCACCGAGCTGGCGGCGCACCAGGAGCGGCTGCTCGCCGCGTTCCGGGGCGCATCAGAGCGGCTGGGCGACGAGCTGGCGCCCGCCTCGCTGGAGAAGGCACTCGGCTCGGCCACCGGCATGGCGCCGGCGGCGCGGCTGTGGGAGCTGTACACGCAGGTCTGGCAGGGCCTGGGGCTTGCGCCCGAGAGCTGGTCGCAAGGGTTCCAGGAAGCGGCGCGGCTGCACATGGCCGCCGCCTACGACGAGGAGACGGGCCGATGAGCGACTTCTTCAGCTACGGGGGGCCGGGCGCCGCCGCACCGCCGCCGGCCGCGCCGCGCGCGATCCTGGGCGATCTTTCCAGCGAGGACTGGGAGAAGTTCATCGGCTACGCCGCGCGCCGCCGCTACCCGGCCGGCGCGGCCATCGTCGCCATCGGCGCGGGGGAGCGGGCGCTGTGCTTCATCGCCAGCGGGCAGGTCGAGATCACAACGGCCGGCGCACCGCGCAAGGCCGCGCCGCTGGTGCGCGGCGAAGGCGAGGTCTTCGGCATCCTGAGCTTCCTCGACGGCGCGCCCAGCGACATCGGCGCCACCGTGGGCCGCGCCGGCCCGGCCGAGCTGCTGCTGCTGACGCCCGAGGCGCTGCAGCAGCTCGCGGCCTGGCAGCCGCGCATCGCGATGGCCCTGCTGCGCGACCTGGGTGCGCACGTGGCCGCGCGGCTGCGCCGGCTGCAACCGGGCGACTGACTGGCTAACGGACGAATCACATGGCCGCCGTCATCCCCATTGTGCCCGAGAAGGCATCGTCGCCCGACCCCTCGGCCGCCGCGACGCAGTTCTTCCGCAACTACACGAAGCACGAGACGCGGGTGCCGATGGCGCTGTGGATCGCGGCACGCGTGATCGCCCTGGGCGTCGCGCTGGCCCTGGCGGTGCTGCTGATCGTGAACCCGCCGCTGGGCCTGAAGCTGTTCTGGGGCCTGGCGATTCCGGTCGTGCCGGCGCTGCTGGTCATCGCGCCCGGGCTGTGGCGCCAGATCTGCCCGATGGCGACGATGAACCAGCTGCCGCGCCTGGCCAACTTCAGCCGCGCGCGCGAACTGCCCGCGGGCGTGAAGAACGCGGCCTTCGGCATCGCGGTGGCGATCTTCCTCGTCGCGGTGGCGGCACGCGTGCCGCTGCTGAACCACAGCGGCGTGATCGTCGGCGTGGGCGTGGTGGGTGTGCTGGTGCTGGCATTCGCGGGCGGCTTCGTCTTCAAGGGCCGCAGCGGCTGGTGCGGCACCTTCTGCCCGCTCGCGCCCATCCAGCGCACCTACGGCCAGGCGCCACTGATCGTCGTGAAGAACGGCTACTGCAACCCCTGCGTGGGCTGCCAGAAGAGCTGCTACGACTTCAACCCGCGCGCCGCCGTCTTCAGCGATGTCTACGACGACGATCCGCGCCACGCGGCGCAGCGGCGCCTGTTCATGGGGCTGCTGCCGGGGCTGATCCTCGGTTACTTCCTGCAGGGTCCGGCGCCCACCTACGGCGAGCCGCTGCATGCGCTGATCCTCGCCGGTGCCTGCTGCGCGTCGGCGGGCCTGTACATGATCGCGGTGGCCTTCTCGCCGGCCAACCCGTACCGTGTCGCACTGGCCTTCGGCGTGTTCGCGCTCAGCGCCTTCTACTGGTTCGCCGGGCCCATCGTCGTGCGCACGGTGTCGGGGCTGGCGGGCGTGGAACCTGCGCCGCTGCTCCTGCAGGCCGCGCAGGGCGTGGGCATCGTGCTGGCGGCGGTGCTCGCAGGCAGCGGGCTTTACGCCGAGCGCCGCTGGCGCACCACGCAGCGCGGCTCGAAGGCCGAGGGCGCACGCGTGACGACGCAGATCGGCGGCGGCACCGCGCTGAAGGACCGCCTGGCCAGCCGCGACGCGGCCGAGGTGACCGACCGGCAGTCCGGCATCGCCTTCCAGGTCGCGCCCGACGCGACGCTGCTCGAAGGCATCGAGGCCGCGGGGCTGAAGATCAACTTCGGCTGCCGCGCCGGTGTCTGCGGCGCCGACCCGGTGGCCATCTGCGAAGGCCACGAGCACCTCTCGGCGGCGGGCGACGACGAGCTGGCCACGCTGCGCCGGCTCGGGCTGGAGGGCCGCGCGCGCCTGGCCTGCATGTGCAGCGTGAAGGGGCCGGTGCTGATCGACCGCGACCCGCATTCCGCGCCCGCCGCGGCGCCCGCGGCTTCGGCGCCGTCAGCACCGAAGGTCGACCGCGCCATCGGCGCCGGCGTGCGGCGCGTGGTGATCGTCGGCAACGGCGTCGCCGGCATGGGCGTGGCCGAGGCGCTGCGCCGCGCCAGCGACAGCGTGATGATCGACATCATCGGCAACGAACCGCACCCCTTCTACAACCGCATGGGCATCGGCCGCCTGGTCTACGACGCCGGCGGCATGGACGCGCTGCAGCTCGTGCCGCCCGACTGGCCGGCCAAGCAGCGCGTGCAGGTGCACGTGCAGACCGTGGGCGCGCGCATCGACCGCGAGCGCAGGTTGCTCGCGCTGGCCGACGGCAAGACCCTGCCCTACGACAAGCTGGTGCTGGCCACCGGCGCGCGCAGCACGCCGCCCGACGCCACCTTCCTGCAGCACCCCAACGCCTTCGTGCTGCGCAGCGCCGACGACGCACGCGCGATCCGCGACTACGTGCAGCGTCGCCGCGCGCAGCGCGCGCTGGTGGTGGGCGGCGGCGTGCTGGGCGTGGAGGCGGCCGACGCGCTGCACAAGCTGGGCCTGAAGGTCACGCTGCTGCAGCGCGCAGACCGGCTGATGAACCAGCAGCTCGACGAGCATGGCGCGGCCAAGCTGCAGGGTTACCTGGAGAGCATCGGCATCCAGGTCGTGACCAGCAGCTCGGTGACGAAGTACGAGGGCCAGCCGCAGCTGCAGTGGGCCTGGCTCAGCCACGGGCCGCGGGTGCGGGCCGACGTCTTCGTCGCCGCCCTGGGCATCCAGGCCAACACCTTCCTGGCCGAGCAGGCCGGGCTGAAGCTGGGCGACAACGGCGTGCGCGTCGACCGCCACATGATGACGAGCGACCCGGACATCTTCGCCGTCGGCGACGTGGCCGATCTCAAGGGCACGCCGCGCGGCCTGTGGCCCATCGGCGCGGCGCATGCGACCACCGCGGTGGAGGCGATGCTCGGCGAGCCGGTGCCCTACGCCACGCCGCGCATCGTGCTGCAGCTCAAGTGCGAGGGCATCGACCTGCGCAGCCAGGGCGAGATCGTCGCCAAGGAAGGCGACGAGGACTTCCATGCCCGCGAGGGCGACGAGGCCTGGTGGCGGCTCGTCGTGCGCAGCGGCCAGCTGGCCGGCGGCCTGTACGTCGGCCCGCCCGGCACGGCCAAGGCCTTCACGAAGCTGCTGCAGCAGCCGATGGACCTGGGGCCCATCCGCGCCGAGCTGCGCGCGGGCAACCTCGAGGCGCTGAAGAAGCTCGCGCGCGCCTGAAGCGGATTCAGCGCTGCGCCAGCATCTCGAATTGCTGGCCGGCGCGCTGCCAGGCTTCCATGCCGCCGCGGTACCACAGCACGTTGCGGTAGCCCAGGCGCACGGCGCGCAGCGCGGCGTTGTACGACATCCAGCACTGCGGGCCGCCGCAGTAGAAGACCATCGGCACGTCGTTGCGGCCCTGCGTGGCCTGCTGCAGCTGCTGCGCGAGCTGCTGCTGCGTCGGGTCGTTGAAGCTGCCGGGCTGCGCGGCCCAGACCAGCGGCACCGCGCCGGGCAGCGCCTGGCCGGCGCCGAGCACGTCGAACACCAGCACGTTCATGCCGCGCTGCTGCAGCAGCGGAAGCAGGCCCTTGGTGGTGATCACCTGCCCGCCGGGCAGCTGGTTCGGCGTGGGGCCGTGGAAGGGCTGGCCGTGCAGCTCGCGCGTGGCGGGCACGCCCATGTCCTGGCGCTCCCATTGCATCAGCTCGTCGAGGTTGGCCGAGGGCATCTGGCCGGGTTGCATGCCGCCAGGCATCTGGGGCTGCATCTGGCCGGGCATCCCGCCCGGGTAGCCGCCCGGCATGCCCGGCTGCTGCATGCCGCCCGGCTGCGTCGGGAAGGCATTGCCCGGCATCGGCTGGCCGGCACCGCCGTAGTAGCCCTGCGCGGCGGCCAGGCCGGCGGCGGAAGCCAGCAGCATCGGCAGCAGGCGGCGGGCGAAACGGGCGGTGGTGGAACGCTGGGCTTGCATGACGGGCTCCTCGGGCCTTCTGGTGGATGGGGTGGTCGGGCTGATCAGCGGGCGGCGGCCGTCATGCGCACCCAGCTGCCTTGCTCGTAGCGGTAGTACTGGCCGCTCGGGTCCTGCGCGTAGGTCTGGCCGTTCACCTGGATCGCCTGGCCGGGCTGCAGGACGTGCGGCAGCATCGTCGTGCGGCCGGTGGCCGGGTCGCGGTACGGCGCCAAGCCGCGGACGGCCTGGTTCGTCCAGTTCGACACCGCGGCGCTCTGGCGGCGGCTGTTGTCGGCCCAGCCGGCGTTGTAGGAGGCATGGCCCTGCTGGACCGTCGCGTTGGCCTGCTGCCAGCCGCGGAACTGGTCCTGCTGCGCCTGCATGGCGCCCTGGATGTTGGTGCCGCCGGCGGTCATCAGGCTCCAGTAGGCGTACTGCTCGAAGCTGCCCACGGCCTGGCCGCTGGCGCGCAGCTGCGCGTATTCACGCTGCAGGCGCGGGCCGTTGACCTGCAGATGCTGCTGCCAGATGCGCATCATCGCCATCTGGTTCTGCTGCTGCATCTGGCCCAGCGCGGCGTTGAACTGGTTGTCGAAGGCCGCGTTCTGCGCCGCGATGCCCTGCCACTGGGCCTGCGCCGCGCCAGTGAAGGCGGCGAGCGCGAGGGCGGCAGCGGCGGCGATACGGCGGGTCTTCTTGTTCATCTGGCGGCTCCTTCTCCTGAAGTGCAGCCAGTGTCACGGCCCGCGCGTCGGCGGGCCATGATCCCGAGGTATCGCCGGCGAGCTTGCCCGCTACACCGGCGCCGTGGCCGGGTCCATCCAGCGCAGCAGCCGCCCCATCGTCGCCGTGCCGCCGCCCCACACGGGCTGCCAGCCGGCCGGCACGCGCCGGCCGAGCACGGAGTCGGGGTCGGACTCCATCAGGCCGTAGAAGACCTCGGTGACGATGCGCCCGCCCACCGGCCCGAGCTGTGTCGCCGTCGCGCGGGTGGCAGCCAGGGCGGCCTTCACGTCGCCCGCGCCGGCGCCGTCGGCCACGGTGATGGGCCGGCCCTGCGCGTCGCGGCCCTTGAGCTGGTTCTCGGTCAGCGGCTGGCAGCCCTGCTCGTGCCACAGGTCCACCAGCGGGCGCTGGGCCTCGGCGAGGACGTAGAACCACAGCGGCGTGTCGGCGGCGAAGGCCTCGTCGATCGGCGCGAAGCCGTAGGTCTTGCCCTGGTCGTTCTCTTCCGTCGTGCGGGTGCAGAGGTACTTGCGCTCCAGCGGGATCGCGCCGACCTTGGCCGCGTAGACCTGCCCGCCGGGCAGCATGTAGCGGTTGCCGCGCAGCAGGTTCAGCAGCGCGAGCGAGGGGCCGGGCCGGGGCGTGTTGCGCAGCTCGGTCGGGAACACGTCGTCCTTGCCGGCCACCTTGGGCGGCAGGCTGGTCAGCGGGTCCACCAGGCTCGGGTCGATCTTGTAGGCGTACTGCAGCCGCACGCTGCCATCGCCGCCGTCCTCCTCGATCTCGTGCGTCTCGGCCGTGTCGCTGATGACGCGCGAGCCCGGCGGCGGGTAGTCGCCGGGGAAGAAGCGGCCCCAGTGGTCGATGCAGTGGCTGGCCGGCAGCGGGTCGAAGCCGATCAGGCTGCTCTCCGGGTTGTCGGCATCGGCGTCCTGGAAGATCGGCAGGATCTTGCCGTTGTTCGGCCCCGGCTGGCCGTTGAGGCGGTAGCCGGTGCGCACGCCGGAGTGGCCGAAGCGGTAGGCCGCGGCGACGAACTCGCGCGGCAGGTTGCGGCGCAGCGAGCGCTCGTCGTCCGGGTAGAGCTCGTAGTGGCGCGTCTGGCGGAAGTTGTCCAGCACCGCCGGTTCCACCAGCCGGGGCAGGAAGTCCTCCAGCAGGATGCGCTGGTAGGCCCAGCGCACCTCGTCGCGCGCACGCTTGAACAAGGCGCCGCCGCGCAGCGAGGCGTCGGCCTTCGCCAGCCGGTCCACGACCCGGTTGTGGAAGCGGATGAACAGCTGCTGGATCTGGTTGACGATGGAGTTCTCGTCGTTGCGCTTGTCGCCGATGATCGCGCGGCTGGGCACGCCGCCCGGGCCGTTGTTCGCGCGGGCGAGGTCGGCGTCGCCGATGATCAGCGTGGCGCCGCCCCAGCTTGCACGCGCGGGCTCGTCGGCCACCGCGTACATGAAGGGCTGGTCGGCCGGGCCGGTGCCGTAGACGCAGTCCAGGTCGAAGCGCGGCGAACGCTGGTTCGTGGGATCGTTGAGCGGCTTGCCCGGGTCCTTGACGTCGTCGGGGTTCAGCGTGGACGTGGTGTCCAGCGTGAGGTCGTGGTCGACGAACTGGCCCAGGTAGGTATAGCCCGCGGGGAAGAAGAGGTTCTCCTCCGGGTCCGGGCCGTCGGACAGGCCGTCGGCCGGCGTCTTCATCGTGTCGGCCAGCGCCGCGAGCTTCGCGCTGTCGTAGGTGCTCGCGCGAGAACCCATCAGCTGGGTGAAGGGAGCGATGGGCGGGTCGAGCCGGCCGACCCCGCCGTGGCCACGGTCTTCGTTCATCGGGCGCTCCTCGTGAAGAGAGGGCGCTCAATGTCTGCCAAAGGCCGCTGGGAGGCATCCCCCCAGTTCGCGACTAGGGCCCGTCCCCGGGCCCTGTGGCTCAGCGGCGCGGCGAGCCGCCGCCGGAGCCGCTCGGGCGGCCACCGCCGGGACGGCCACCACCCGGGCGCCCACCGCCGGGACGCCCGGCTCCGGGACGCCCACCAGCCGGCCGGCCACCGCCGCCGCCGCCCGGGCGGCCACCACCGCCGCCACCACCACCACCGCCACCGGCATTGCGCCGCGTGCCGCCGACGCCGATCGTCATGCGGCCCAGCACGATGGGCTCGGCGCGCTCGCTGGACGGGGCCTCGAAGCCGGCAATGGTCTCGCGCGGCACGCTGCGCTTGATGAGCTTCTCGATGTCGCGCAGGAAGATCTCTTCGTCCAGGCACACCAGCGAGATCGCCTCGCCCTGCGCGCCCGCGCGGCCGGTGCGGCCGATGCGGTGCACGTAGTCCTCGGGCACGTTGGGCAGCTCGAAGTTGACGACGTGCGGCAACTGGTCGATGTCGATGCCCCGCGCGGCGATGTCGGTGGCCACCAGCACGCGCAGGTCGCCGCTCTTGAAATCGGCCAGCGCCTTGGTGCGCGCGCCCTGGCTCTTGTTGCCGTGGATCGCCATCGCGGTGATGCCCTGCTCGTTCAGGTAGTCCGTGAGGCGGTTGGCGCCATGCTTCATGCGCGCGAACACCAGCACCTGGTGCCAGTCGCCGGACTTGATGAGGTGCGCCAGCAGTTCCTTCTTGCGTTCGCGGCCCACCGGGTGCACCTTCTGCGCGATGGTGTCGGCGGTGGCGTTGCGGCGCGCGACCTCGATCAACGCCGGCTGGTTCAGCAGCCGGTCGGCCAGGGCCTTGATGTCGTCGCTGAAGGTGGCAGAGAACAGCAGGCTCTGCTTCTTCTGCGGCAGCACCGCGAGCACCTTCTTGATGTCGTGGATGAAGCCCATGTCGAGCATGCGGTCGGCCTCGTCGAGCACGAAGATCTCGACGTGGCGCAGGTCCAACGTGCCCTGCTGGTGGTGGTCGAGCAGGCGGCCGGGGGTGGCCACCAGGATGTCGACGCCGCGCTTCAGCTTGTCGATCTGCGGCTGCATGCCCACGCCGCCGAACATCACCATGCTCGACAAGGTGAGGTGCTTGCCGTAGGTGCGCACGCTCTCCTCGACCTGCGCCGCCAGCTCGCGTGTGGGCGTGAGGATGAGGGCGCGGATCGCGACGCGGCCACGCGCGTCACGCTTGGCCGGCGCCGCCGTCAGGCGCTGCAGCATCGGCAGCACGAAGCCGGCGGTCTTGCCGGTGCCGGTCTGCGCACCGGCCATCAGGTCACCGCCCTTGAGCACGGCGGGAATGGCCTGTGCCTGGATCGGCGTGGGTTGTTCGTAGCCCTGTTCGCGCACGGCGCGCAGCAGCGGCTCGGCCAGGCCGAGGTCTGTGAATTGCATCGAGTTGTGGCGGCCCGGTCTCGGGCCTTTCGGTTCGCAGCCTGCGGACACCTGTTGCGGGTGTACCAGTCGGAGGGCGCGAGGTTGTGTGTAGTCGGGATCGACCGCACCGCGATGACTGGATGCCGCGGCGCATGAGGGGCATTCTACGGTGCCGCGCCTGGGGCAAACCCCGTCAAGCGCGGGGATTGGGGCGCAGTTCGGCCCCTGAAGACGCCGTGACCATGAAAAAGACCGGGCAAGCCCGGCCTTCGTGAGGGGTCATGCCCCGGCTACGGGCGGCCCACCGCCGTCCAGGCCGCGGCCACCGCCTGCGACTCGGCGCCGCCGGAGCCGTACAGGTCGTTGGCGGCCTTGATGGTGGCCGCGCGTGCGCCGGCGTAGTTCGTCGATGAGGTCATGTAGACCGTCAACGCGCGGTACCAGATCTTCTCGGCCTTCGCGCGGCCGATGCCGCTGACACTGCCGTTGCCGGTGGCCACGCGGGTGTTGCCGGCCACGCAGGTCTTGCTGGGGCTGCCGTTGGTGGTGCCCTGCGCGAGCAGATAGAAGAAGTGGTTGGCGACACCCGAGGAGTAGTGCACGTCGAGGTTGCCGACACCGGAGTACCAGCAGTCGGCCGAAGAGCCGTCGACGCTCGGGTTGATCATCGAGCGCAGGTAGCCGGGCGCGAACTTCGTGATCTTCTCGCCGATCAGGTAGTCGCCCGCGTCGCTGCCGTTGGCGGCGTAGAACTCGACCATCGTGCCGAAGATGTCGCTCGTGGCCTCGTTCAGGCCGCCGGATTCACCCGAGTAGACGAGCCGGGCGGTGCGGCTGGTCACGCCGTGCGTCATCTCGTGGCCGGCCACGTCCAGCGCGACCAGCGGCGTGAAGTTCGAGCCGTCGCCGTCGCCGTAGGTCATGCAGAAGCAGCTGTCCGACCAGAAGGCGTTGTTGTAGCGGCTGCTGTAGTGCACGCGGTTGTAGGCGCCGGTGCCGTTGTTGGCGATGCCGTTGCGGCCGTGCACCTTCTTGTAGTAGTCCCAGGTGACGGCGGTGCCGTACTGGGCGTCGGCCGCGGCGCTCTGCGTGCTGGCGGTGGTGTTGGTGCCCCAGATGTTGTCGGCGTCGGTGAAGATCGAACCACCGCTGGTGCGGTTGTTCATGTTGATCGTGTAGGTGTTGCCGCGGCTCGGGTCGCGCAGGTTGTAGGTGCTGCCGACGAGGTCGGTGGTCAGCGCCACGTTGCCGCTGTACAGCGTCTTGCCGGTGCCGGCGGCGGCCGCGGTGTGCACGTCGTCCCAGGCTTCGAGCACGCGGCCGGCGGTGGCGTCGACGATCACGTGCAGTTCGGTGGGCGTGCCGTCGGCCTTCTCGCCGAAGACGCGCACGTCCCAGGCCAGCACCGGCGTGTCGCCGCGGGCGTAGACGAGCAGCTCGGGCGCCGTGCCGTTGGTGCTGCCGGCGTGGGCATCGAGCGCGGCCTTGATCGCGCGGCCGGCGCCGAAGCCGGCGCTGCGCGGCACGTTGATGCCGCGCTTCATCTCGTGGCTGGTGGCGCGGAAGGCGCCGTTGCGGTCGCTGTGCACGACCATGTCGCCGCCCACCACGCGCAGGCCGCGGAAGTGGCGGTCGAAGCGCACGTGCTGCGAGCCGTCGTCGTCGACGACGGCGTCGGTGCTCGTGTAGCTGTGTTCGGGACCGTGCTGCGTGAAGCCGGGGAACGCCGCGATGTGCGCGCGGGCGCCGGCCTCCATCGCCCGTGCCTGGCGCGCCTCGGGTGCGGCGGCGCCTGCGGTCTGGGCCGCGGCCAGGATGGCGGCTGCGGCGAGCGTGGAAACCTTGAACAGTCGAACCATGGACGACTCCTCCTCGGAGATGGGGTGGAACAACAACGCCGGGGCGGCGGGTACCCTCATTCCGCCGCGACCGGCGGTGCGCAGGATAGGGCGAACTGCCCCGGAGGTTGTACGGGCTCGTACGCCGTTCTTACCCGGTTTTTCCCGGATGGCGCCCGCCTCGCCGCGGGCACCTCGCCGCTCGCCGATAATGGCGGGTTTCCCCGGCCACGCCGGGTCCCACCTTTCCAAAACCTCCACCGCCATGGCCCAGTACGTTTTCACGATGAACCGCGTCGGCAAGATCGTGCCGCCGAAGCGGCAGATCCTGAAGGACATCAGCCTGTCCTTCTTCCCCGGCGCCAAGATCGGCGTGCTCGGCCTGAACGGCTCGGGCAAGAGCACGCTGCTGAAGATCATGGCCGGGCTGGACAAGGAGATCGAGGGCGAGGCCGTGCCGATGCCGGGCCTGAAGATCGGATACCTGCCGCAGGAGCCGCAGCTCGAGCCCGAGGAGACGGTCCGCGAGGCGGTGGAAAAGGGCATCGGTGGCGTGCTGGCCGCCAAGAAGCGGCTGGACGAGGTCTACGCCGAGTACGCCGAGCCCGATGCCGACTTCGACAAGCTCGCCGCCGAGCAGGCCGAGCTGGAGGCCATCATCGCCGCCGCCGGCAGCGAGAACACCGACCTGCAGCTGGAACTGGCCGCCGACGCGCTGCGCCTGCCGCCCTGGGAAGCCGTCATCAAGAACCTGTCCGGCGGCGAGAAGCGCCGCGTCGCGCTGTGCCGGCTGCTGCTGAGCAAGCCCGACATGCTGCTGCTGGACGAGCCCACCAACCACCTGGACGCCGAGTCGGTGGAGTGGCTCGAGCACTTCCTGCAGCGCTTCCCCGGCACCGTGGTGGCCATCACCCACGACCGCTACTTCCTCGACAACGCCGCCGAGTGGATCCTCGAACTCGACCGCGGCCAGGGCATTCCCTGGAAGGGCAACTACTCCGACTGGCTGGACCAGAAGGAAAAGCGCCTGGAGGTCGAACAGAAGAAGGAAGACGCACGCATCAAGGCGATGAAGGAGGAGCTCAAGTGGGTGCGCTCCAACGCCAAGGGCCGCCAGACCAAGAGCAAGGCGCGCCTGGCCCGCTTCGAGGAGCTGAGCGACGTCGACTACCAGCGCCGCAACGAGACCAACGAGATCTTCATCCCGGTGGCCGAGCGCCTGGGCAATGAGGTGATCGAGTTCAAGAACGTCAGCAAGAGCTTCGGCGACCGCATGCTGATCGACGACCTCAGCTTCAAGGTGCCGCCGGGCGCCATCGTCGGCATCATCGGCCCGAACGGCGCCGGCAAGTCCACGCTGTTCCGCATGCTGCAGGGCGTGGAGAAGCCCGACAGCGGCGAAGTGGCGATCGGCAAGACCGCCAAGATGGCCTTCGTCGACCAGAGCCGCGCCAGCCTCGCGGGCGAGAAGACGGTGTGGGAAGACGTCTCCGGCGGCCTGGACAACATCGTGGTGGGCCAGTTCGTGATGCCCAGCCGCGCCTACCTGGGCCGCTTCAACTTCAAGGGCAACGACCAGCAGAAGCTGGTGGGCAATCTCTCCGGCGGCGAGCGCGGCCGCCTGCACCTGGCCAAGACGCTGGCGCAGGGCGGCAACGTGCTGATGCTGGACGAACCCTCGAACGACCTCGACGTGGAAACGCTGCGCGCACTCGAAGAGGCGCTGCTCGAGTTCGCCGGCAGCGCGATGGTGATCAGCCACGACCGCTGGTTCCTCGACCGCATCTGCACCCACATCCTGGCTGCCGAAGGTGACTCGCAATGGGTCTTCTTCCCCGGCAACTACCAGGAATACGAAGCCGACAAGGTGCGGCGCCTGGGCGAGGAAGGCGCGCGGCCCAAGCGCATGCGCTTCAAGCCGATCCACTGAGCGCCGCCGTCGGCGGTGCCCACAGGCGCGGGGGCCTTCGGGCCCCCTTTTCTTGCGCTTGCTTGTACATCTGTATAATATGCCGCCATGCCCCGCACCGCACGCCCCGACGCCGACAGCCGCGAACGCCTGCTGCAGGCCGGCCTGGCGCTGGCGCGCAAGCAGGGGCTGCGCAAGCTCACGGTGCGGGCGGTGGCACAGAAGGCGGGCGCCAACCTGGGCAGCTTCGTGCACCACTTCGGCACCCGCGACGCCTTCGCGGCCGAGCTGATCGAGCGCCTGTACGCGCCCATCCAGCAGCGCCTGCAGCTGGGCGTGCTGGCCGAGGGCGATCCGCTGCAGCGGCTGCGCGACGCGCTGCTGCAGTTCGTCGGCTGGGTGGTGGAGCAGCGCGCCTTCATCGCGCACCTGATGCTCGATGCCGGCGCCGGCGAGGTGGCCGCGCAGCGCTTCCTGAAGGGCATGGACCAGCGCCATCCGGCGCTGCTGCTGCAGCTCGTGGTGCAGGCGCAGCAGGCCGGCCGCCTGCGCCAGGCCGAACCGCCGCAGCTGCTGATGTTCCTGATGGGCTCGCTGGCCGCGCCGGTGATGCTGCTGCACCTGGCCGGGCCGCTGATGGCGCCGTCGCTGGCGCAGATGCTGGTGCCCTTCGCGCACGACATCGCGCGCATCGAGCAGCGGCTGGACTGGGCGCTGCAGGCGCTGGCGCCGCAAGGAGATCCGACGTGAGACCGCACCTGCCGCTGGCAGCCCTGGCCGCAGCGGTGGCCCTCGCCGGCTGCAACCGCCCACCGGCCGAGCCGCTGTTCCCCGGCTATGCCGAGGCCGAGTTCACCTATGTCGCGCCCAGCGCCGCCGGCACGCTGGTGCAGCTGAACGTCAGGCGCGGCGACCAGGTCGCCGCAGGGCAGCCGCTGTACCGCCTGGACACCGATGCCGAGCAGTTCGGCAGTGCGCAGGCGCAGGCCCGCAGCGAGCGCGCAGCGGCGCAGGCCGCCAACCTTGGCAAGGGCCGCCGGCCGCTGGAAGTGAAGGCGATCGACGAGCAGCTCGCACAGGCACAGGCCGCGCTCGCGGCTTCCGGCTCGGCGCTGGAGCGGCAGCGCTCGTTGGTGGCGCAAGGCTTCGTCTCGGCCTCGCAGCTGGATGCACTCGTCGCCGCGCGCGACCGCGACGCCGCCCGCGTGCAGGAGCTGCAGGCGCAGCGTGCGCTCGCGCAGCAGGCCCTGGCGCGCAGCGACGAACTCGCCGCGGCGCGTGCCGACCTGCGCGGCGCCGATGCCGATCTCGCACTCGCCCGCTGGCGCGAAGGCCAGAAGCAGCGCGCGGCGCCCACGGCCGCGCGGGTCTACGACGTGATGTACCGCCCGGGCGAATGGGTGCCGGCGGGCGCGCCGGTCGTCGCGCTGCTGCCGCCGGGCGCACTGAAGCTGCGCTTCTTCGTGCCCGAGCCGCTGCTCGCGCAGGCCACGGTGGGCCGCGAGCTGCAGCTGTCCTGCGACGGCTGCCCGGCGGGGCTGAAGGCACGCATCCGCTGGGTCTCGCCGCAGGCCGAGTTCACGCCGCCGGTGATCTACAGCAACGGCAGCCGCAGCAAGCTCGTCTTCATGGTCGAGGCCGATCCGGTCGATGCCGCCGGACTGAAGCCCGGCCAGCCGGTGGATGTGCGCTTCGCTTCCGGCCCGGGATGAACACCGCGGAACTCGCAATCGACGTGCGCGGCCTGGTCAAGCGCTACGGCGGCCGGGCCGTGGTCGACGATGTCGCGATCCAGGTTCGCCGGGGCGAGATCTGCGGCTTCCTCGGCCCCAACGGCAGCGGCAAGACAACAACCATTCGCATGCTCTGCGGCCTGCTCTCGCCCGATGCCGGCGAGGGCCGCTGCCTGGGCCACGACATCCGCAGCGACGCCCGCCGCATCAAGCTGCGCGTGGGCTACATGACGCAGCGCTTCGGCCTGTACGAAGACCTGACGATCGAGGAGAACCTGGACTTCGTCGCCCGCGCCTACGGCATGCCGAAGCGGCGCGAGGTGGTGCGCAGCGCACTCGAACGGCTGGGGCTGCTGGAGCGCCGAAAGCAGCTCTCCGGTTCGCTCTCCGGCGGCTGGAAGCAGCGCCTGGCGCTGGCCGCCTGCATGCTGCACGAGCCCGAGCTGCTGCTGCTGGACGAGCCCACGGCCGGCGTCGACCCCAAGGCACGGCGCGACTTCTGGCAGCAGATCCACGCGCTGGCGGCCGAGGGGCTGACGGTGCTCGTCAGCACGCACTACATGGACGAGGCCGAGCGCTGCCATCGCCTGGCCTACATCTCCTACGGCAAGCTGCTGGCCACGGGCACGGCCGAGGAGGTGATCGCCCAGGCCGGCCTGCGCACCTGGGAGCTGCGCGGCGCGGGCCTGGCCGCGGCAGCGGAGCTGCTGCAGGCCGAGCCTGGCTGGATGGTCGTGCCCTTCGGCGGCGCCGTGCACGTGAGTGCCGCCGCCGGCGAGGACCTGCCGGCCTGGCTGGCCGCCCAACCCGGCGCGCAGCCATGGACCGTGACGCCGATCGCCACCGGCCTGGAGGACGTGTTCATCGCGCTCACCGCGCGCTCGAAGGACAACTTTGCTTAGCTGGGGCCGCATCGTCGCCGTGCTGCTGAAGGAGTTCGTGCAGCTCAGGCGCGACCGCCTGACCTTCGCGATGCTGATCGGCGTGCCGATCATGCAGCTCGTGCTCTTCGGCTACGCGATCAACGGCGATCCGCGCCAGCTGCCCACCGCCGTGGTGGCGCTGGACGACGGGCCGCTGGTGCGCAGCATCGTGCGCGCGGCCGAGAACACCGGCTACTTCCGCGTCGTGGCGCAGGGCAGCGACGCGCAGGCCGAGGACCTCATCGCGCGCGGCGAGGTGCAGTTCGCGCTCGTCTTCCCGGCCGACTTCTCGCGCCGCCTGCTGCGCGGCGAACGGCCGGCGCTGGCCGTCTATGCCGACGCGGCCGACCCCGCCGCCACCGGCCCCGCAGTGGCCGCGCTGCAGCAGCTGGCCAGCACCGCGCTGGCGCGTGAACTGAGCGGCACGCTGGGGCCCCTGCGCGGCGGCGCACCGCCCTTCGAGCTGCGGCTGCACAAGCGCTACAACCCGGAGGGCATCAGCGCCTACAACGTCGTGCCCGGGCTGATGGGCGTGATCCTGACGATGACGCTGGTGATGATGACCGCGATGGCGATGACGCGCGAACGCGAGCGCGGCACGCTGGAGAACCTGCTGGCCACGCCGGTGCGGCCGCTGGAGATGATGATCGGCAAGATCCTGCCCTACGCGGGCATGGGCTACCTGCAGGTGCTGATCGTCTTCGGCGCCTCGCGCGTGCTGTTCGACGTGCCGATGGCCGGCAGCTTCTGGCTGCTGACGGGCATGGTGCTGCTGTTCATCGTCGCGACGCTGTCGGTGGGCTTCACCTTCAGCACGATCGCCAAGTCGCAGATGCAGAGCATGCAGATGACGATGTTCTACTTCCTGCCGAACATGCTGCTGTCGGGCTTCATGTTCCCGTTCCGCGGCATGCCGGGCTGGGCGCAGGCCATCGGCGAAGTGCTGCCGCTGACGCATTTCCTGCGCATCGTGCGCGGCATCATGCTCAAGGGCAACGAGCTGCCGCAGCTGCTGCCCGAGGCCGGAGCCATCGCCGCCTTCATCGGCGTGATGGGCGTGGTGGCGATGCTGCGCTACCGGCAGACGCTGGACTGATCGCGGCCCGCTGCGATGCCCAGCGCGTCACAGCGCTGCTGGCGGCTTTGGCCCACAATGCGTTTCCGATCTTCCGGCGCCCGCTGCCCATGCGCATCCGCACCTCGTCTCCACGCGCCGCCGCCTTGTCCGCCCTGCCAGCCGTTTGCGCGGCCGCCCTGCTGGCCGCCTGCGCGCAGCTGCCCGCCGGCGACGCTGCCGACAAGAACGCCGGCCCCACGAAGACCGCGGCCGCAGCGCCCAAGCCGGCGGCCGCCACGGCCAGCGCCGCGGCCGCCCCGGCAGCGCCCGCCGGCCCGCGCATCGCCGCCAGCGGTGCTGCGCCGTCCGGCCCGCCCGGCGGCCCCCCGCCCTTCGCGACCATCATCAAGGACGCGCGCCGCATCGACGGCCCGCTCGTGCTGTGGCAGAAGGAGGACAAGGTCTGGATCGAGCTGCTGCCGGCGCAGTTCGGCACGCCCTTCCTGCTGTCGCCGAAGATCAAGAGCGGCGTCAGCGAGGCCTTCGTGATCGGCGGGCTGATGGCCTACCCGGTGAACGGCGCCGGCGGCGAGCAGATCGTCGAGTTCACGCGCGTGCACAACCAGGTGCGCCTGGTGGCGCGCAACACCGACGTGCTGGCCAAGGCCGGCACGCCCGAGGCGCGCGCGGTGGCCGACGCCTACTCCAACAGCCTGCTCGGCTCGGTGCCGGTCGCCAGCCAGCCGCACCCGGACCGCAAGAGCGTGCTGATCGAGGCCAACGGCCTGTTCCTGAACGACATGATGGGCATCGGCATGATGCTGCAGCGCGGGCTGCGCCAGGGTTATTCGCTGGACCGCAGCAACTCGCTGATCACCGCGGTGCGCGGCACGCCGGCATCGACCACGATCGAGACCCAGAACCACTTCTACAGCGGCGGCGTGGGCATGCCCTCGGGCCCCAACCCGCTCGGCCTGCCGGGCCCGGCCCTGCCGCGCTTCCTGCCCGATACGCGCAGCATGCTCGTGGGCTTGCACTTCAGCCTCGCCCCGCTGCCCGACGAGGCGATGAAGCCGCGCCGCGCCGACCCGCGCGTGGGCAACTTCGTCAGCACGGTGCTGGACTTTTCCAGCGACCTGTCGGCCACGCCGCGCCAGCGCTACGTGAACCGCTGGCGGCTGGAGAAGAAGGAGCCGGATGCGGAGAAGTCCGAGCCGGTCAAGCCGATCACGTTCTGGATCGACCGCAACGTGCCGCTGGCCTACCGCGAGACGGTGCGCGCCGCGGTGCTGGAGTGGAACAAGGCCTTCGAGAAGATCGGCTTCGTCGGCGCGATCAAGGTCGAGCAGCAAGCGGACGACGCCAAGTTCGACACGCTGGACTTCGGCCACGCCGCGGTGCGCTGGATGATGAACGCCGACCGCGCCTTCGACGCCATCGGCCAGAGCCACATCGACCCGCGCACCGGCGAGATCCTGGAGGCCAACATCGCCTTCGAGGGCATGGCGGCGCGCGGCGTGCGTGCGCTGCGCGCGCAGGTGATGGGGCCCTCGCCTTCGGCTTCTGCGCTCGGTGCGCCCGACAGCTTCGCCTCGCCCTTCCTGCCGCCCGCCGAACTCGTGCAGGCCGGCGCCGTGCCGCCCGAGCTGATGCGCTGCCTGCACGGCGAGGTCGCGCGCGAGCAGTTCGGCTACGCGATGGACGTGCTGGAGGCACGCGGCGAGCTCGAGCCCGACAGCCCGCTGGCGCAGCAGTACGTGCTGGACTACGTGAAGGAATCGATCCTGCACGAGGTGGGCCACGCCCTGGGCCTGCGCCACAACTTCCGCGCCTCGCGCGCCTACACCGAGGCGCAGCTGGCCGACGCCGAGTTCACCCGCGCCTACGGCACCTCGGGCTCGGTGATGGACTACAACGCGGCCAACCTGCCGCGGCCGGGCAAGACCGGCGGCATGCCCTTCCAGACCACGCTCGGGCCCTACGACTACTGGGCCATCGAGTACGCCTACAGGCCGATGGCGCCGGGCACCAAGCCCGAGGCCGAGCGCGCCGAGCTGCAGAAGATCGCCGCGCGCAGCACCGAGGCGCACCTGGCCTACGGCACCGACGAGGACAACTTCTTCGCCATCGACCCCGAGACGATCCAGCTCGACCTGGGCAACGACGCCATCGCCTTCGCCTCCAAGCGGCTGGACATCGCGCGCGACCTGTTCAAGCGCCAGGAGACGCGCGAGCTCTCGCCGCAGCGCGACTACGCGGTGCTGCGGCGTTCGCTGGGCTACGCCATCGGCGACGTCTACCGCGCCATCGGCGTGCTGGCGCGGCAGGTGGGCGGCGTGCGCACGCTGCGCGACTTCCCCGGCAGCGGCCGCGACCCGCTGCAGCCGGTGCCCGCGCCGCTGCAGCGCGAGGCGCTCGACCTGATGATGAAGGCCGTGCTGTCGAGCGACGGCCTCACGATCACGCCCGCGCTGCAACGCCGCCTGGCGCCGGACTTCCTCGACCGCGCCGAGCAGATCGGCGAAGGCACCGACTTCATGCTGCCGCAGCGCCTGCTCGACCTGCAGCGCGCCCTGCTGAATTTCCTGATGAGCGACGCCATCGCCGCGCGCGTGCTCGACACCGCCACCAAGCTCGACAAGCCGGCCGAGGCGCTGCAGCTGACCGAGGTCTACCAGCGCCTGAACGACGACGTGTGGGGCGAATTCGGCAAGGCCGGCGCGGCCGGCTCGGTGACGCCGGCCCGGCGCGAGCTGCAGCGCAGCCACCTCAACCGCCTGGCATCCGCGGTGCTGAGGCCTTCGCCGCAGGCGCGTGCCGATGCGCGCGGCCTGGTGCGGGCCAGCGCGCGCTCGCTGCTGGCGCGGCTCGAAGCCGCGCAGAACCGCGGCGGCAGGGCGATGGATGCCGACACGCGCACCCACCTGGCCGACAGCATCGACACGCTGCAGCAGGCGCTGCGCGCGGTGATCCCGCGCCAGGGCCTGTGACGGGAAACGACGAGAAGACCGGAGACGACAGGACGATGTTTGCCTGGCTGTGCCGCACGCTGGACGGCGTGCAATCCCTCGAGTGGGAAGAGTTGCCCACGCCCGAGCCGAAGGAAGGCGAGATCCGCATCGCGGTGCAGGCCGCGAGCCTGAACTTCCCCGATCTGCTGATCGTCGAGGGCAAGTACCAGGTCAAGCCGCCGCTGCCCTTCGTGCCGGGCTCCGAGTTCGCCGGCCTGGTCGACGCGGTGGGCCCCGGCGTGAACCACCTGAAGCCGGGCATGCCGGTGGCCGCCATCGGCAGCACCGGCGGCTTCGGCACCCATGCGATCGTGAGCGCTGCGCAGGCGCTGCCGCTGCCGCCGGGCTTCGCGGTGCGCGACGGCGCCGCCTTCGCGTTCACCTACGGCACCTCGCACCACGCGCTGATGGACCGCGCGCAGCTGAAGGCCGGCGAGACGGTGCTGGTGCTGGGCGCCGCCGGCGGCGTGGGCACCGCGGCGCTGCAGATCGCCAAGGCCGCCGGCGCCCGCGTGATCGCCGGCTGCTCCACCGACGAGAAGTGCGCCCGCTGCAGCGAGCTCGGTGCCGACGCGACCATCAACTACACGCGCGAGAACCTGCGCGACGCCTTGAAGGCCCTCACCGGTGGCAAGGGCCCGGACGTGGTCTACGACCCGGTGGGCGGCGATCTCGCCGAGCCCGCCTTCCGCAGCATCGCCTGGCGCGGGCGCTACCTCGTCGTGGGCTTTGCCGGCGGCGGCATCCCGGCGCTGCCGCTGAACCTGCCGCTGCTCAAGGGCGCCTCGATCGTCGGCGTGTTCTGGGGCGACTTCGTGCGCCGCGAGCCGAAGGCGAATGCCGCCGGGCTGGCGCAGCTGGCCCATTGGTACGCGCAGGGATTGGTGAAGCCGGTCATCGACAGCGTGCTGCCGATGGCCGAGCTGAAGGCCGCCTACGCCCGCATGGGCTCGCGCCAGGTCCAGGGCAAGCTGCTGCTGGTCAACCCGTAAGAGGGTGTCGCCAAGCCTCGGCGCGTGAAGTTTTCCGCGCTAGGATCCCGGTCTTCGCCGCGAGGAGGCTCGTTCGATGACCGTCAAGGTGCTGATCCTGGAAGACAACCCGGTCGCACGCAGCTTCCTGTGCCGCGTGGTGCGCGAGAGCTTCAGCGACGCCATCGCCATCACCGAGGCCGGCGACCTGGAGACGGCGCGCCGGCACATCTCGCTGACCGGCGGCGCCCAGGGGCTGCACGGCGTCGATCCGTTCAAGCTGATCCTCGTCGACCTGGAACTGCCCGACGGCAACGGCATGGAGCTGCTGGCCGAGCTGTCGCAATACCCTGCCACGAAGATCGTCACCACGCTCTACTCCGACGACGACCACCTCTTCCCCGCGCTGCAGTGCGGCGCCGACGGCTACCTGCTGAAGGAAGACCGCTTCGAGGTGCTGGTGGAGGAGCTGCAGAAGATCGTGCGCGGCCAGCCGCCGCTGTCGCCGGCCATCGCGCGCCGGCTCCTGACGCATTTCCGCGGCGGCCTGGGCGTGGGCGAGTCGCAGCCGCCGGACTCCGGCTTCATGCCCGCCACCACCTTCACCACCAGCAAGCCGGTGCCGATCGAGAAGCAGCCCGACCACGAGCGCCTCACGCCGCGCGAGAGCGAGGTGCTCACGTACCTCAGCAAGGGCTTCACGATCAAGGAGATCGCGAGCCTGATGGGCATCAAGTGGTTCACGGTGAACGACCACATCAAGTCCATCTACAAGAAGCTCAATGTCTCCAGCCGCGCCGAAGCCGCCGTGCTGGCCAGCAAGCAGGGGCTGGTCTGACGGCCCTGCCGCGGCGCAGTTGCCGGTGAGCGCGGGCTGGCCGCGATGAACGCCCGCGAGGCCGCCGCCGGCGCCGCGACGGCGGGCGAGCGCGGCAAGGGCTCCGACGGCAGCGGGCCCGCCGGCAGCGGCGGCGACTCGCTGTTCGAGGCCAGCTCCTTCGAACGATCGATCTCCACCGACGCGCCGCGGCGCTGGATGCGCTGGCACCGCCGCGCGCTCGCGCTGGCCGCGCTGCTGGGCTGCCTGGGCCTGTTCTCGCTCGCGCGCTGGCTGGCCACCGCGCCGGTGCTGCCGGTGCCGATGGAAGCCGGTGCCGGCGGCACGCTCGTGATCGGCGCCAGCAGCGAGCCCGCGTTCGCGCCGTTGCGCGGCCGCACGGTGCTCGCCGTGCGCGCGGCCGACGGCAGCCGCGTGCCGGTCGACGCCGCGCTGCTGCACGGCGCGCCGCGCTGGCAGCCCGACGATGCGCTGCGCGCACGCCAGGTCGCGCAGCAGGAGGCGCTGGCGGCGCTGCTGGCGCGTGCGGGCGGATCGGTCGAGCTGCAGCTGGACGACGGCGGCTCGGTGCGCACGAAGGTCGTGCCGCGCGAGCTCTCGGGGCTCGGCTACGGCTTCTGGCCGCTGGCCGGGCTGTCGCTGCTGCTGTACCTGCTCGGCCTCGTGCTGCTGCTGGCGCGGCCGCAGCCGCGCACGCTGCTGTTCGTGCTGATGACGCTGGCCGAGGCCGCCAGCCTGCTGTTGCTGGCCGCCGGCGCTGGGCGCGGCATCGGCGCGCACGTGGGCGCCGCCGCGGCCGACATGCCCTGGCGCGGCGCGCTGGACCTGTGCGTCGGCGCGGTCGCGGTGCAGTTGTACGCGCTGCACCCGCGGCGGCTGCGGCAGGCGCGGCTGGTGGCCGCGCTCGGCTGGCTGCCGGTGCTGGCGTGGGCGGCGCTGGCGTTCGGCGCGGGCACTGGCGCAGGCAGCGGCGTGGCCGCAGGGCCGCCGCTGTGGTGGCTGCTGCAGGGCGGCAACATCGCGCTGTGCGCCGCCGCGCTGGCGCTGGCGGGCCACTCGCGCCGCGTCGAGCCCAACCCCTATGCCCTGGTGATGTGGCGCCTGGCCGGCGCCACGCTCGCGGCCGCCGTGCTGGTGACGGCGGTCGTGGCGCTCGCCAGCCGCGCGCAGGGGCCGGCCGGCAGCGTGGCCGTCACCGCAGGCGCCGTGGCCTGGACGCTCTTCATCGCGCTGCTGCTGATGCTGACGCCGCTGCTGGCGCGCAGCCGGCAGGTGCTGCGCGAGTTCGCGCTGCTGGCCGGCGTGAGCACGGTGGCCACCTCGCTGGACCTGCTGTTCGTCGCCGTGTTCTCGCTCGGCACCTTCACCTCGCTGGCGATGGCGGTCTTCATCGGCCTGGGCTTGTACGCCGGCGCGCGGCAGTGGCTGCTGAACCACCTCATCGGCACCAGCGTGCTGACCACCGAGCGCACCTTCGAGCAGCTGTACCGCGCCGCGCGCGAGCTGCAGGCGCGGCCGGCACGGCACCCGCAGTTGCTGACGCAGCTGCTGCGCGACCTCTTCGAGCCGCTGGACGTGCTGCGCGTGGACCGCGTGCCCGTGCGCTCGCGCGTGGTCAGCGGCGGCTCGGCGCTCGTGGTGCCGATGCGCACGCCCGACGACAGCGGCGCCGCGCTGCCGGCCACCGCGCTGGTGCTGCGCTTCGCGCAGCGCGGCCGGCGCCTGTTCACGCTCGACGATGCGCGCCTGGCCGACCGCGTCGTCGAGCAGCTGCGGCGCGCCGTGGCCTACGACCGCGCGGTCGAGCGCGGCCGCGCCGAGGAACGCCAGCGCATCGCGCAGGACCTGCACGACGACATCGGCGCACGGCTGCTGACGCTGATGTACCAGGCGCAGACGCCGGAGATGGAGGACTACATCCGCCACACGCTGCTGGACCTGAAGACGCTCACGCGCGGCCTGGCGGCCTCCGAGCACCGGCTCTCGCACGCCGCGGCGGAGTGGAAGTCCGACCTCACGCAGCGCCTGACGGCCGCGCACGTGGAACTCGGCTGGTCCTTCACGAGCGACCGCGACCTGCGGCTGTCGGTGGTGCAGTGGTCGGCGCTGACGCGCGTGCTGCGCGAACTCGTCAGCAACGCGCTGTACCACGGCAACGCGACGCGCGTGGATGTGTCCTTCGTTCTGGACGGCCCGCTGCTGAAGCTGCAGGTGGCCGACGACGGCGAGGGCCGCAACCCGCAGGCCTGGTCGCATGGCCTGGGGCTGGGCGGCGTGCGCAAGCGCGTGAAGATCCTCGGCGGCGAGGTGGCCTGGGCCGAGAACGGCGAGCGCGGCATCGCCTGCACCGTGCGCGTGGCCGACTTCCAGGGCCGCGGCTGACCCCCGGTGTGACGGCCCCAGGACTGCCCCGAATGCCATCCACTCGTTTTCAGGGGACAATACGCACTTCGCGTCGATCCGGGCCCCTTCCCCGGCACTCACCCGCCATGACCACTCGCCGCACGCCCCCCGCAGCCGCCGCCGCCCCCGCCAACGGACCGAAGCTGCGCCAGACCCAGGCCGAATACACCGCCGCCCGGCCCAATGCCGAGCCCGGTGTGCGGCCGATGATGTCGAGCTCGAAGATGTACGTCTGCATCCGCTGCCACGCCAACTTCAAGACCGGCGACGGCAAGCCCGATCCCCGCCTGCGCGGCCTGGGCCGCTGCAACACCTGCCTGGGCGCCACCGCCGTCCCGGCTGCGTCCTGAAAAAGCCCTTCCCTTCCCCTCAACCACGGAGTCGTCGTTCCATGTCGCAAAGCAACCGCCGCACCTTCCTTCTGCAAGTCGCCGCTGCCGGCTCGGCGCTGGCCGCCGCCCAGGCGCAGGCCCAGCCCGCGAAGGTCGACGAGAAGGATCCGCAGGCCGCCGGCCTGGGCTACGTGCACGACACCACCAAGGCCGACGGCAAGAAGTACCCCAAGCACGCCAACGACCAGAAGTGCAACAACTGCGCGCTGTACCAGGGCAAGGCGACCGACGCCTGGGCCGTGTGCCCGCTGTTCGGCGGCAAGCAGGTCAACGGCAACGGCTGGTGCAGCGCCTGGGCCAAGAAGGCCTGAACCTCGCGCACCGCGCCTTCCGAGAACGGCCCCTGCGGGGGCCGTTTTCCTTTCCGGGTCAGCCGGCCAGCAGCGCGGCCACTTCCTCGGCGATGGCCAGCGACGAGGTGAGCCCCGGCGACTCGATGCCGAAGAGGTTCACCAGCCCCGCCACGCCGTGGCGCGCCGGGCCGTCGATGCGGAAGTCCGGCGCGGGTTCGCCCGGGCCGTGGATCTTGGGCCGCACGCCGCTGTAGCCCGGCTGCAGCGCACCGTCGGGCAGCGCCGGCCAGTAGCGGCGGATCGCCGCCTCGAAGGGTGCGGCGCGGGCGGCGTCGACGCGGTAGTCGATCGACGCCGGGTTCTCGATGCCCAGCCACTCGAGGTCGGGCCCGAAGCGGGCCTGTCCGGCGAGATCGAGCGTCACGTGCACGCCCAGCCAGGCATCCACCGGCGCCGGATAGACGAGCCGCCTGAACGGCGAACGCCCGGCGAGCGTGAAGTAGCTGCCCTTGGCATAACGAGGCATCGGCACGCATGCCGGATCGAGGCCCTCGAAGCCGCGCGCCACCTGGCAGGCCCACAGCCCGGCGGCGTTGACGACACGGTCGGCCTCCAGCTCGAAGGCGTCGCCCCCGCCCTGGCCCACCCTCAGCAGCGCCGGCCGGCCCGGCGCGAAGCGGGCGCCCAGCACCGGCGAGCACAACGCGAGCGAGCCGCCGGCGCGCTCGAGATCGCCCTGCAGCGCCAGCATCAGCGCATGGCTGTCGACGATGCCGGTGCTCGGCGAGTGCAGCGCCGCGGTGCAGTGCAGCTCGGGCTCCATCGCCCGGGCCTCGCCGGCCGCCAGGCGCTGCACCGGCACGCCGTTGGCTGCCGCGCGCTGCGCCAGCGCCTCCAGCGCCGCGTGCTGGCCCGCATCGGTCGCCACCACCAGCTTGCCGCAGGCCGCATGCGGCACGCCGTGGCTCGCGCAGAGCGCGTACAGCAGTTCCTTGCCGCGCACGCACAGCCGCGCCTTGGCCGAGCCGGGCGTGTAGTACAGCCCGGCGTGGATGACCTCGCTGTTGCGCGAACTCGCGCCCTGGCCGATGCCGTCGGCCGCCTCGGCCACCACCGTCTGCAGCCCGCGCTGCGCCAGCGCGCGCCCGACGGCCAGGCCGACGACGCCGGCGCCGATCACGAGAGCGTCGATGCGGTCGGTCATGCGCGGTGCTTGTGGAGCCCGGAAACGACGACGGCCCCTCGGAGAGGCGGTCGCGGCGGCGTCCAGGTGGGGTGGCTGACGGGATGCAAGACGGCGACCTCAGCGGTTGACCTCAATCAGAAGCGGCCGACGGAGATGGCGCGGTTGCCCCACCCGCTCCCCTGCCCTGCGTGAGCCGACATGAGACCGCAAGGAACCTCATTCTGACGGTCTTGCTCGTCGCCCTCCAGGTGGCGCGGCTCACCGGTACCTCTGCTCGGTCAGTCGTGGCAGGCTCGACGCGGTGCTCCAGGCGCGGCCGGAACCGCTGCATCGCACGAAGGCCGGAGGCTTGCGCAAGCACCACGACTTGAACCGCGAAGACCATGGGTTGCAGGTACCATGCCTCGCGCACCGCAGCCCTGCGGGCCATGCGGCTGCCGCATCACGGGTTCAGCTGAAGGTGCGCCGAGTTCAGGGCACTTCATCCCTTGGGTCAAGATGACACAGCAACTCCACGACCGCGATCCGCAGCTGGCGCAGGCCATAGATCTGTTCGTGAAACGAGGTCTGTCCCACCCCCCGTTCGCCAAGACGCTTCTGCTCGCGTTTGCCAAGGGCTGGAGCCATGACCAAGTCGTGCGCTGCCTCGCGGCCGTCAGCCTGCCGCCGGGGCCCATCGACTGGCAGGAGCTGGGCCATCCGTCGCCGGAGCGATGCAAGACGCTGGCCGCTGAGCTGCTGGCAGTGGCCGATACCTTGCAGGCAGGTTCATTGGCCCCTGAGGCCGCACCGATGGCCTGTGGCGGCCTGCCCGACCTGCGTGTGTATGCCCTGGTCCATGCACCTTTGGCAGTCAGTTTCGCCGACCTCGTCGAGGTGCTCGGGCCGGCCTCCTCGGCCGAACGCCTGCGGTGGTTCGCCAAGACGCTGCAGGCAGTCAGCATGGTCAACTGATGTAGAAGTGGCGCCGCGGCGCGGAACTGTCCGACTGCGCGTCTTCGCTGCGTGCTGCCCGCAGCTCGCCGAGCAACGCCGCGCCGTGGTTCCAGCACGCGCGCAGGAGAGAACTCGTCTCGATGTTTCGACGGGGCTCGGAACGAACGGCACCTGATCGAAGTCTGGCAGCTCGACCTTGACCGCGCCGACGGGGACGAGCTGGCCCTCACGCTCGGCGCGACGGGATCGGCGAAGGCGCGCCGGTACGCCGCGGCCGTGCTGCGAGCGCGCCGGTGGTGCTGGCCGATGAGCCGCTAGGCATCGACATCGAGCGCATCAGTGCATGGCGCAGGCCAGCGTCGGCATCCGGATCGACGAGTGCCTTCCTCAAGTCCTCTTCCAGGCTGCGACCCGCGGCCCGCCATCAGCAGCCGATCGAAGTCCCTGCCATTCGACCGCTCGCTGTCGGATCCTGCGCGCCGGTGCGGCCGCACCGGCGCACAGAACCATCAGGCGGCCTGAGCCTGGCGCGGCTGGACGGCGTCGATCGCCCCCTCGATCTCGCTGAAGAAGTTGCACCAGTCGGTGAACATGGCGTCCGCCGCCTTCAGCACCTGCTCCACCGCCGCGGGATCGACCTGGGAGATCACGACGTGTTCCACGCAGTCCGTGTGGTCGGGCTCCTGGCTCACGTGGATGTCCACCCAGGGCAGCTTGCCGGCGCCGAAGCTGCGGCGCACGGCGGCGCCGATCGACGACACCATGATCAGATCCGCCGATTCGGTGGCGAACACGTAGCCCACGGAGCGGTGGTAGTCGGCCGCGCTGGCATCCCGGTAGTCGTTCACCAGCCTGCTGGTGGCGGGGAACGGCGTCACGTCGACGAACTCTTCCACGCGCAGGCCCAGCCCGGTCATGGTGTCGATGTAGATCTGCTCATGCGCCAGTGCGAGTTCGCCCTGGCCCAGCTCCTGCCACAGGATCTTGGCCAGCACGCTGCGCTCCTTCAGCGAGGGCGAAAGCCCGATCAGGCGCCCCACGAACATCGGGAAGTACCGCAACGGGTGGTACCACTGGCCGAGGATGATGCCGATCTGTGCCGGAGCGAAGCGCTCGCTCTTCATGCGGCGGATCAGCGAGTGCTCCTTGAGCCGCGCGCGCGACTCGAGTTGATTCAGGCGTTCTGCAAAGTTCATGGTCATCGCTTCCATTGGTTTCCGGGTTTTGAGATGGGCTGCCGGATGGGGTGTGCCCTCACCGCTTCTGCTCCCGTAGGCCGACCTACGGCTTGACCTCCTGGCCGCCGTCCGTGCGGGCCAAACCTGCCACCAGGACTCGCCCCAGATCCGACACCGCCGGCGCATGCATCAGGCTGAAGTGGTCGGCCTCGATCTGGTGCAACTCCACGGGCGACTGCGCGTGGGGCTGCCACGCTTGTGCCAGGTCCTTGTCGTTGGCGGACGCCCGCACCACGCAGAGGCCGCTCACGCTGCCCTGGGCGGTGTAGGCGATGCGTCCCTGGGTCTGCAGCAGGTGCAGGCAAGCCTGTTCCACCCGGGTGAGTTCGGCGCGGGCCGGCGCGTCCAGCACGATGTCGCCGGCCAGGCGCGGACTGCCGTCGACCAGCACCAGCCGGGCCACCGGCAGGCCCAGGCCGGCCAGTTCCTTGGCCATCTCGAAGGCGACGCAGGCACCGAGCGAATAGCCGACGAGCACGATGTCGCGCGCCAGGCCTTGCGCCTGCAGGCAGGCCACGTTGTGGCGGGCGATCGCCTCGATGCTGGTATGCGGCGCCTGTTCGCCCTGCAGGCCGACGGCGTCCAGTCCATAGACCGGATGCGACGGCGCGATGGAAGGCACCAGCGCATAGAAGACGTGGCAGCTGCCGCCCATGCCCGGCACGAGCACCACGGGCCGGCCAGCGCCACCAGCCCGCAGCACCAGCACCTCGCCGGCCGGGTCGGCGCCGCACTTCTCCTCGATCATGGCCGCCATCGCACCCAGCGTCTGGTGCTGGAAGAGGTGCACGACCGGCATGGCGCGGCCGTAGCGACGCTCGATGCGGATCGCGAGTTGCACGCACAACAGCGAATGGCCGCCCAGGTGGAAGAAGTTGTCGTCCAGCCCGGGTGGCGCACAGCCCAGCAGTTCCTGCCAGACCTGCGCGAGCCACGCCTGCAGGGGCGTCAGCGGCGCCACGTAAGGCGCGCGAGCGCCGGCGTCCGGTCCGGGCAGCGGGAGCCGGCTGCGGTCGATCTTCTCGCTGGCATTGCGCGGCAAGTCATCGACCAGCACCCAGGCGGTCGGCACCATGTAGTCGGGCAGGCGCTCGGCCGCCTCCTGGCGGGCACGCCGCACGAAGGCGTCCGGCGCGTCGGCCACGGCGTCAGGCGAGACAGCCAGATAGGCCGCCAGGTACTTGCCCTGCGGTCCCGCCAGCACGCGCACGGCGGCGGCGCGCACATCCGACAGCTGGGCGAGATGATGCTCGACTTCCGCGACCTCGATGCGGAAGCCGCGGATCTTCACCTGGTCGTCGATGCGGCCCACGAAGTCCAGTTGCCCGTCCTCGCGCCAACGCACGAGATCGCCGGTGCGGTACAGCCGCCCCGCGCCGAAGGGATTGGCGATGAAGCGCTGTGCCGTCAGCTCGGGAGCGTTCAGATAGCCCAGCGCCAGGCCGGCCCCGCCCACCAGCAACTCGCCCACCGCGCCGGGGGGCGCCAGCTGGCCATGCGGCCCCACCACGTAGTGCAGATGGTTGGCCAGCGGATAGCCGATCGGCGGCCGGTCACCCGCGGCCAGCGCGCTGACGTCACAGGCGCTGGTCAGATGGGTCTCCGTGGGGCCGTAGTGATTGAGCAGCCGCGCGCCATGCTCGCGCAGGTACTGCACCATGCCCGGCGTCAGGATCAGCTGTTCGCCCGCGCAGACGATCTCGCGCAGGCCGGGCCGCGGCAGGTCGTCCCGGAACAGTTGGGCGGCCAGGGCCGGGGCGAGGAAGATCCGTTCGACGCCCTGGCTTTCGATGAGCCGCCACAGCGCCGGCAGGTCGAGCTTGGAGTCCTCGTCGACCACCACCAGGCGCGCGCCTGTAAACCAGGCGGTCGCGACCTCCTGGAGCGAGACGTCGAAGGCCAGCGACGCCATGTGCAAGGTGGTATACGCCCGCGACAGGTGAGCTTCGCTTGCCTGGGCATGCACCAGGCTGATCAAGGTGCGGTGGGTCTGCAGCACGCCCTTGGGCTTGCCCGTGGAACCCGAGGTGTGGATCAGGTAGGCGGGATGGTCAGGCGCCAGGGCCACCGGTGCCGCCGCGGGGCCGGCGAGCACGGCGGCCACGAGGGCCGGCTCCTGCATGCAACGGACGGGCACGCCCGCCGGCCTCAGGCCGGCCCGCGTCGCATCGGTCAACAGCACCGTCAGCCCGGCCGACCTGGCCACTTCCTCCTGCCGCGCGGCCGGCATCGCCGGGTCGAGCGGCGCATAGACGCCACCGGCCTTGAACACCGCCAGCATGGCCACGACCGACAACGCGGAACGACCGATGCAGACACCCACGGGCCGCCCGGGCCGCACGCCCTGCTTCCTCAGCCAATGCGCCCATTGGCCGGACAGCCGGTCCAGTTCGCCGTAGGACAGCTCGCGGCCGTCGGCCACGAGGGCCACGGCCTCGGGCGAACGTGCGGCCTGCCGTTCGAAGAGCCGATGGACGGGCTCCTCCGGATACGCCTGGGTGCGAGCGCGCGGCAGTCGCGCCAACTCATGCGGCGCCAGCATCGGGACGGCCCGCAGCGCGCAGTCCGGCTGCGCGGCCACCGCCTCCAGCACCCGCAGCAGCTGGGCCGCCATGGCGCCGATCGTCGCGCGGCTGAACAGGCTGCTGTCGTAGCACCAGGTGAACTCGCCGCCGCGCTCCTCGAGCACGGCATCGACCACCAGGTCGAACTTGGCATCACATCGCTCGATGAAGCGCTCGCCGTGTCCGGGGCCCTCATGCGGCCCGAGCCCGCCCCCCTCGTTCGTGTTCATGGTCAGCATCAGCTGGAACAGGGGCGTGTAGCTCGTGCTGCGCGGCGGCGCCAGGCGCTCCACCAGCAGTTCGAACGGCACGTCCTGGTGCACCTGAGCGTCGAGATTGACCTGGCGCACATGGGCCAGCAAGCGGCCGAAGTCGGCATGCCGCGTGTCCGTCCGCAGGACCAGGGTGTTGACGAAGAAGCCTACCAGCGGCTCGAGCTCCTCCTGCATGCGGTTGGCCGTGGGCGTGGCGATGACGATGTCGCAGCTGTGGCTGTGGCAGGACAGCAGATAGGCCAGCGCGGCGTGCACCAGCATGAACGGGGTCACCCCGCGCTCGCGGGCCAGCGCCAGCAGGCGCCGGGCCGGCTCGGCAGCCAGCGGCAGCACGACGGCGGCTCCGCGGTGCGACTTCCGGGGCGGGCGGGGGAAATCCAGCGGCACGGCGTGTACGGCGGGCAGGCCGGCCAGCTGTTCCATCCAGTACGCGCATTGCTGCTCCAGGGCTTCCCCCTGCAGCCACTGGCGCTGCCAGTGGGCGAAATCCGCGTACTGGATGGCGAGCGGCGCCAGCGGCGATGCCCGGCCGGCCTGCAGCGCCTGGTATTCCTGCGCGAACTCGCTGCGGATGATATCCAGGGACCATCCGTCGGAGGCGATGTGGTGCAGCGTGTACATCAGCAGGCCGTGCGGGCCCGGCCCGAGTTCCAGATAACAGGCGCGCAGCATCAGATCGCGCTCGAGGTCGAACACGGCGCTTCGTTCCTCGTCCAGCAGGCGCTCGACGGCAGCCTGCTGTGCCTGCGGCTCCAGTTGGGCCAGCGCATGGCGGCGCAGCCTGAAGGGCACCTGCTCACGCACGATCTGCAGCGGCCCCTCCTCGCCCGGAAGGAACACCGTGCGCAGCACCGCATGGCGCTGCACGATGCGGGCCAGGGCGCACTCGGCCAGATCGGGGTCCAGTGCGGCATCCGGCAGCAGCACCGACATGTTGTAGTGCGGACTGCCGCCTTCCATGCGGTCGATCAGCCACAGCCTTTGCTGGGCAAAGGACAGCGGCGTCGCTTGCCCGGGCCGCGTCAGCGCCAAGACGGACCCGCGCGCCGACGCCGCGCCTTCGATGGCGCGCGCCAGTTCATGCAGACGGGTGTGCGCGAACACCGTCCGCACCGCCACTTCGACGCCCAGGCGGCTTCGCAGCCGGCCGGCCATGCGCACGGCCAGCAGCGAGTGCCCGCCCAGCTTGAAGAAGTCGTCCTGGCGGCCCACCCGCTTGAGCTTCAGCAGCTCGGCCCAGACGGCCGCGATCGCCTCCTCCACCGGGCCTTCGGGCGCCTCGTAGTCGCTCCTCGCGTAGGCCGCGTCGTCCGGCTCGGGCAGCGCCTTGCGATCGAGCTTGCCGTTGGGCGTCAGCGGCATCGCCTCCATCCGCACGAAGGCCGCCGGCACCATGTACTCGGGCAGGCCGGCCTGCAGCTCCGCGCGGATCCGCGCCAGGTCCAGCTCGGCCCCCGCCTGTGGCGTCAGGTAGGCGACCAGCTGCTTGTCGCCGTCGCCTTGCTCGCGCACCAGCACCGCGGCCTCCTGCACATGCTCGCACCGGGCCAGCCGCGCCTCGATCTCGCCCAGCTCGATGCGGAAGCCCCGGATCTTGACCTGCTGGTCGATGCGCCCGATGAACTCGAGCGTGCCGTCCGGCAGCCAGCGCACCAGGTCGCCGGACCGGTACAGCCGTCCGCCCCGTCCCGTGCCGAACGGGTCGGCGACGAACTTCTCGCGCGTCAGCGCTTCCTGGTTCAGGTAGCCCCGCGCCACGCCCCTGCCGCCGATCCAGAGCTCGCCGGCCACCCCCACCGGCTGCAGCTGCCCCTGCGGCGACACCACGTAGTGCGTCACGTTCTCCAGCGGCGCTCCGATCGCGATCGGCCGCTTCTCGTCGTACCGCCCCGCCAGCTCGACCCCTGTGCTAAACGTGGTCGTCTCCGTCGGCCCGTAGACATGCATCAGCTTCTTCGGCTTGCCCCGCTCGATGATGATCTGCACCGCCTCCGCATTGACCTGCTCGCCGCCGAACAGCAGGTACTCCAGCGATCCGAAGCAGTCCGGCTGCTCATGCGCGACCCGATTGACCAGCGCCGTCGTCACGAACATCGTGTCGATGCCCGTCTGCGCGATGCGCTGCTTCAGCAGCATCGGATCGAGCAGCGTCTCCTTGCCGACGTGGACCAGCCGCGCTCCCTTGCACAGCGCCGTCCACAGCTCGAACGTGATCGCGTCGAAGGACATGTTCGACGCCTGCGCGATGGTGTGTCCCGCCCCCACCGTCACGTACCGGTCGTCGCTGATCAGGCCCACCACGTTGCGGTGGGTCACCATCACCCCCTTCGGATGCCCCGTCGAGCCGGAGGTGTAGACCACGTAGGCCAGGTGATCGGGCCCGAGGCCGGGCCGCTGCGGGTCGGCTTTGCAGGCCCCGGCTCCAGGGCCGCGCCAGGACGCCGCGCCGCCGTCCAGCCGTACCAGCTCGGCCCCGTCGCTGGCCCGCACCAGTCGGGCCTGCAGTGCTGCATCGACCTCGTCGTGGCTCAGGAGCGCCTTGGGCGCGCTGTCCCGCAGCATGTAGGTCAGCCGTTCCTCGGGGTAGCCCGGGTCGAGCGGCACGTAGGCCGCACCCGACTTCAGGATGCCCAGCAGGCCCACCACCATGTCCAGGCCACGCTCCACGCAGATCGCCACGCGGTCATCGGCCTGCACGCCCAGGCCGATCAGGACATCCGCCAGCTGATTGGCACGGGCATTGAGTTCCGCATAGCTCAAAGACGCCTCGCCGCAGACCACCGCGATGGCCTCGGGCTTGCGGCGCACCTGCGCTTCGAACAGCTCGTGCACCAGGCCCTCGGGGTACGGCACCTCGGTCTGGTTGAAGCCCACCAGCAGCTGCTCGCGCTCCCGCGCGCTCAGCATGTCCAGGTCCGCCAGACGCGTGTGCTGCAGTCGCCGCTCTGCGTGCGCCGCGGCGAAGCCCTCCAGCACACGCTGCAGATAGCCCACGTGCCGCAGCATGCTGGCTTCGCTGAACAGCGCGCTCGCGTAGCCGAGCATCCCGTGTATGCCCTGGCCCGCAGGCCCTTCGCCGAGGCTCAGATCGATGTCGTACTTGGCCACCGGCTCGAACTCGCCGGCCATGCCCAGCTTCAGCCCCGGCAGCGCCAGCTCCCCGCCTTCCTCGCTGTTCTGCCAGACGAACATCGCCTGGAACAGCGGCGCATGCGCCAGGCTGCGCGCGGGCTTGACGATCTCCACGATCTGCTCGAAGGGCAGTTGCTGGCGGTCCTGGGCTTCGATGGCCACCTGCCGGGCCTGGCTCAGCAAGGCCTCCAGGCTGGGGTTGTCCTCCAGCCGCAGGCGCAGCGGCAGGGTGTTCACGAAGAACCCGATCAGCTCGTGCAGTTGCGCCTGGTCGCGGTTGGCGCTGGGGGTGCCGATGACGATGTCGCGCTGTCCGCTGAGCTTGGCCAGCACCACCGCCCACGCCGCCATCAGCGTCTGGTGCAGCGTGCAGCCCTGGGCCTGGCTCAGGCTCCTGAGCGCACGGCTCAGCTCGGCGCTCAGGCTGACCGGCACCGCGCCACCGCGCAGATCGGCCTGCACCGGCCGCGCGAAGTCGGTGGGCAGCTCCAGGAGTTCCGGCGCGCCTTGCAGTTGCTCCTGCCAGTAGCGGCTGTGCGCCTGCAAGGCCTCGGCATCGAACCAGCGGCGCTGCCAGGCGGCGTAGTCGCCGTACTGGATCGCCAGGGGCGGCAGCGGATCGCGCTGCTGCGGGTCTTCCACGCCGGCCGCATACAGCGCCCCGAACTCGCGCATGAAGATGCCCATCGACCAGCCGTCGCTGACGATGTGGTGCTGCACGATGTGCAGCTCGTGCCACTGCGGGCCGCGGCGCAGCAGCAGGCCTCGCAGCAGCGGGCCCTGGGCCAGATCGAAGGCCCGCGTGTTGTGCTCGTGCACCCGCGCCCGCACGGCCTCGGCCTGGGCCGCGGCAGACAGCTCGCCGAGGTCCAGCTCCTCCAGCGCAAAGCAGGCGCCGCCGGGCTCCTGGATCACCTGCACCGGCTCGCCCTCGCGCAGCTCGATGCGGCTGCGCAGCACCTCGTGGCGGCGCACCAGCCGGTCCAGCGCCTGGCGCAGCGCCGCCGGCCTGAGCTGCCCGTCCATGCGCAGGCCCATGGGTATGTGATAGGCCTGGCTCTGCCCCGGCAGCTGGCACAGCACCCACAGCCGCTGTTGCGCGAATGACAGCGGCAGCCCCTGCCGCCGGCTGGCTTCGCTCTGCGGCGTGATCGCGGGCAGGCGGCTCGCGGCAATGCCCGGCCCGCGAACGAACTGGTGCCGTCCCTGGGCCTCGAGGATCTCCAGCAGCTCCGGCTTGAAATGCCGGATCGCCGCCAGCAGTTCGTCGTCCTGCAGATGCCGCCGATTGCCCGCCAGCCCGATCTTTCCATTGTTGACGCGGACCTGGACGCCCAGTTCTTCGAGACGTTGGAGCAAGTCGAGCGCCGTCTTCATATCTCGAGCTCCACCTGGTCCAACGCGGCTTCCAGAACAGCGGCCAGGGTCTGCACCCGGCTGTGCTGGAACAGATCGCCGAGCTGCACCTCTAGCCCGAAGCGCTCGCGCAGCCGCGCCATGGCGGTGACGGCCAGCAGCGAGTGCCCGCCCAGCTTGAAGAAGTCGTCCTGGCGACCCACCCGCTCGAGCTTCAGCAGCTCGGCCCAGAGGGCCGCGATCACTTCCTCCACCGGGCCTTCGGGTGCCTCGTACGGGCTCCTCGCGTAGGCCAGATCGTCCGGCTCGGGCAGCGCCTTGCGATCGAGCTTGCCGTTGGGCGTCAGCGGCATCGCCTCCAGCCGCACGAAGGCCGCCGGCACCATGTATTCCGGCAGGCCGGCCTGCAGCTCCTCGCGGATCCGCGCCAGGTCCAGGTCGGCACCCGCCGGTGCCGTCAGGTAGGCGACCAGCTGCTTGTCGCCATCGCCTTGCTGGCGCGCCAGGACCGCGGCCTCCTGCACATGCTCGCACCGGGCCAGCCGCGCCTCGATCTCTTCCAGCTCGATGCGGAAGCCCCGGATCTTGACCTGGAAGTCGTTGCGCCCCAGGTACTCGATCATGCCGTCGGCGCGGTAGCGAGCCAGGTCGCCGGTCTTGTACATGCGGCCTGCGCCGGTGGTATCGAAGGGGTCGGCCACGAATCGCTCGGCCGTGAGTTCGGGGCGGTTGATGTAGCCCTCGCCAACGCAGATGCCGGCCACATGCAGCTCTCCGACCACGCCCACGGGAACGGGGCAGCCTTCGGGGTCCAGCACATGCAGGCGCGTGTTGGCCACCGGACGCCCCAGCGGCAGGTCCAGGCGCAGCCCTCGATGCCAGCTCGCGAACGAGACGACGTCGGTACATTCGGTCGGGCCATAGGTGTTGTGCACCCGGGTCCGGGGCGCGGCCTCGCCGTCGAGCCACGGCGAGATCTCTTCGCCCTTGATCGGCTCGCCGCCGAGGAACACATGCTCGAGCGAGGCCAGTGACGCGGCATGAGGCGGCTTGGCCAGCGGATAGAACATGCTGGGCGTGCAGTTGATCGAGGTGATCGCATGCCGCGCGACCAGATCCGCGATCACCGACGGGTCGTAGCCGTCGGGAGCCAGGTACAGGCGGCCGCCGGAAATGAGCGGCGCGAAGATGTTCTTCTGCGTCAGGTCGAAGCCGCAGGAGGTGATCAACAGAACACGGCTGCGTTCATCGAAGTCGAAGGCTTCGCAGTACCACCGCAAGAGGTTCGCCTGGCCGCGATGAATGAGCCTGGCGCCTTTGGGCTGCCCGGTGGAGCCGGAGGTGTAGATGACGTAGGCCAGATGTTCGGGCCGGCTCAAGGAAACCGGGTCGGTGACCGGCCGCTCGCGCAACAGCGCGGCAGCCTGGTCCAGGCACAGGCACGCGGGCACTTCGTGGTCGAGCCCGGTCACCAGGCCCTTGTGCATCAACAGCATGGCCGGGCGTGCGTCGCGCAGCATGGTCACCAGGCGCGGCGTCGGGTAGGACGGATCCAGCGGCACATAGGCAGCGCCCGCCTTCAGGCTGCCCAGCACGGCAACGACCATGTGCAGCGAGCGCTGCATGCAGATCGCCACCAGCGACTGTGGGCCCACGCCATGGCCGCGCAGGTAATGCGCCAGCTGATTGGCACGGGCATTGAGCTCGGCATAGCTCAGCGACGCCTCGCCGCAGACCACCGCGATGGCCTCGGGCTTGCGGCGCACCTGCGCTTCGAACAGCTCGTGCACCAGGCCCTCGGGGTACGGCACCTCGGTCTGGTTGAAGCCCACCAGCAGCTGCTCGCGCTCCGGCGCGCTCAGCATGTCCAGGTCCGCCAGACGCGTGTGCTGCAGTCGCCGCGCCGCGTGCGCCGCGGCGAAGCCCTCCAGCACGCGCTGCAGATAGCCCACGTGCCGCAGCATGCTGGCTTCGCTGAACAGCGCGCTCGCGTAGCCGAGCATCCCGTGTATGCCCTGGCCCGCAGGCCCTTCGCCGAGGCTCAGAT
>JBGAGI010000002.1:0-1184860 GCA_044226775.1 Rubrivivax sp.
GTGGAACTGCCCAAGGACAAGGAAATGGTGATGCCGGGCGACAACGTCTCGATCACCGTCAAGCTGATCGCGCCGATCGCGATGGAAGAAGGCCTGCGCTTCGCCATCCGCGAGGGTGGCCGCACGGTCGGCGCCGGCGTGGTGGCCAAGATCATCGAGTGAGGTAGTTTTTCCGCAGGGGCATAGCTCAACTGGCAGAGCGTCGGTCTCCAAAACCGAAGGTCGGGGGTTCGATCCCCTCTGCCCCTGCCACCTGATTGATTGATGTCTTCGAGCGGCGCAAGCCGCTTCCGAGATCCAGCCCGCGGGCGCTGACGGCCCTGCGGGCTTTGTTCCTGAATCGAGAGCCCGCGCGCAGCCGCCCGAACCGAACCGCATGTCCACCACCACTCCCGTCGAAACCGTCTCCACGGGCGCCGACAAGGCCAAGCTGGCCGGCGCTGCCCTGCTGCTGGTGGCTTCGATCGTCGCCTTCTACTACCTCGGCAAGCAGGACCTGTGGGTGCGCGTGCTGGCGCTGCTCGCGCTGCTGGGCGCGGCGGTGGCACTGTTCTTCACGTCCGAAGCGGGCCGCCAGCTCGTGGCCTTCGGGCGCGACTCGGTGCGCGAGGTCAAGAAGGTCGTCTGGCCCACCCGCAAGGAAGCGATGCAGATGACGGGCTACGTCTTCGCCTTCGTCTTCGCGATGGCGCTGTACATGTGGGTCACCGACAAGACGCTCGAGTGGCTCCTGTACGACCTGGTTCTCGGCTGGCGCCACTGAAGGACGAGAGATGAGCGAGTCCCAACACGTTCCGGCCGAGACTGCCGCGCCCGCGTCGGCCAAGCGCTGGTACATCGTGCACGCCTACTCCGGCATGGAGAAGGCGGTCGAGCGCAACCTGCGCGAGCGCATCGACCGCGCCGGCATGCAGGACAAGTTCGGCCGAATCCTGGTGCCCACCGAGGAAGTGGTCGAGCTGAAGAACGGCAAGAAGAGCGTCACCGAGCGCCGCATCTACCCCGGCTACGTGCTGGTGGAGATGGAGATGCACGACGACACCTGGCACCTGGTGAAGCACACCAGCAAGGTGACGGGCTTCATCGGCGGCGCGCGCAATCGCCCGGCGCCCATCTCCGAGGCCGAGGTCGCCAAGATCGTCAACCAGATGCAGGAAGGCGTGGACAAGCCCAAGCCCAAGGTCGAATGGACCGTGGGCGAGCTGGTGCGCGTCAAGGAAGGCCCCTTCACCGACTTCAACGGTGCGGTCGAAGAGGTCAACTACGAGAAGAGCAAGGTCAAGGTCAGCGTCACGATCTTCGGCCGTGCCACCGGCGTGGAGCTGGACTTCGCGCAGGTCGAAAAGGTCTGAGTTTTCTCCGGCGCGCTGCCCCGACCCCGGCGCGCCGTTCACAAGCAGGGTCGATAGACGAGGAGATCGCTTCGGCGGTCGTTTGAACTCGAGGAGCCATTCATGGCAAAGAAGATCGTCGGCTTCATCAAGCTGCAAGTACCGGCCGGCAAGGCCAACCCCTCGCCCCCGATCGGCCCGGCCCTGGGCCAGCGCGGCCTGAACATCATGGAGTTCTGCAAGGCGTTCAACGCCCAGACGCAGCAAGGCTTCGAGATCGGCATGAAGCTGCCGGTGGTCATCACCGCGTTTGCCGACAAGAGCTTCACCTTCATCATCAAGTCGCCGCCCGCGACCGCACTGCTGAAGAAGGCTGCCAAGATCGAAAAGGGCTCGGGCAAGGCGCACATCGACAAGGTGGGCAAGGTCACGCGCGCCCAGCTCGAAGAGATCGCGAAGATCAAGATGAAGGACCTCAACGCCGCCGACCTGGACGGCGCCGTGAAGATCATCGCGGGCTCGGCCCGCTCGATCGGCATCGTCGTCGAAGGAGTTTGAGATGACCAAGCTGACCAAGAAGGCCAAGGGCCTGCAGAACAAGGTCGACAGCACCAAGCTGTACCCGCTGGAGCAGGCGCTGGCGATCGTCAAGGAATGCGCCACCGCCAAGTTCGACGAGTCGATCGACGTCGCCGTGCAACTGGGCATCGACGCCAAGAAGTCCGACCAGGTCGTGCGCGGCGCCGTCGTGATGCCCGCGGGCACCGGCAAGACCAAGCGCGTGGCGGTGTTCGCCCAGGGCGCCAAGGCCGAGGAAGCCAAGGCCGCCGGCGCCGACATCGTCGGCATGGACGACCTGGCCGCCGAGATCAAGGGCGGCAAGATGGACTTCGACGTCGTCATCGCCTCGCCCGACACGATGCGCGTGGTCGGCACGCTGGGCCAGATCCTCGGCCCGCGCGGCCTGATGCCGAACCCGAAGGTCGGCACGGTCACGCCGGACGTCGCCGGTGCGGTGCGCAACGCCAAGGCCGGCCAGGTGCAGTTCCGCGTCGACAAGGCGGGCATCGTGCACGGCACGATCGGCCGCCGCTCGTTCGACGCCGACAAGCTCACCGTCAACCTGCGCGCGCTGATCGACGCCCTGAACAAGGCCAAGCCGGCCAGCAGCAAGGGCATCTACCTGCGCAAGGTGGCGGTGTCGTCGACCATGGGCGTGGGCGTGCGTGTGGACACGGCCACGATCGTCGCCGCTGCGGCGGCATAACGAAGAGATTTGGTGGGCTGCACGGGGCAACCCGTGCAGGCCATCGAAGACCGCTGGTGGGGTGCACTTCGGCCCCTTAATCGCCAGCGCAGATGGCGGTCCCGCTGGCAAAGGTTCCTTGGATGACAAGGGGTCCCGAGAGAGCAGGCTGCTGAAACCGGTGTGCCGCGCAGCGATGCAAGGCACGTTTTGTGTGAGGAACAGACCTTGAGTCTCAACAAGAGCGAGAAAGCAGCCGTGGTGACGGACGTGTCGGCGCAAGCCGCCCGCGCCCAGACCCTTGCGCTGGCCGAGTACCGTGGCCTCACCGTGGAAAGCCTGAACAAGCTGCGCGTCGATGCGCGGAGCAAGGGCGTGTACCTTCACGTGCTGAAGAACACGCTCGCGCGCCGTGCCGTCGCCGGCACGCCGTTCGAGGTGGCCCAGGGTGCCATGGTCGGCCCGCTGATCTACGGCTTTTCCGAGGATGCGGTGGCCGCGGCGAAGGTCATCTCCGACTTCGCCAAGACCAACGACAAGCTCGTCGTCAAGGGTGGTGCATACGCCGGCAAGGCGCTGGATGCCAACGGGGTCAAGGCCCTGGCGTCCATCCCGAGCCGCGAGGTGCTCATCGCCCAGGTGGCAGGCCTGCTGAAGTCGCCGATCCAGCGCCTGGCTGGCGTGCTGGCCGCGGTGGCCGAGAAGAAGGGCGGCGGCTCGGAAGCCGCAGCCCCGGCCGAAGCGGCCCCGGCCGCCTGACGCGCATCCCCATTCACTGAACCCAACGTTTTCGAGGAACCCCAAATGGCATTCGACAAGGACGCTTTCCTGTCCGCGATGGACAGCATGTCCGTGATGGAACTCAATGACCTGGTGAAGGCCATTGAAGAGAAGTTCGGCGTTTCCGCCGCTTCGATGGCCGCCCCGGCCGCCGGCGGTGGCGCCGCCGCCGCCGCCCCGGTGGAAGAGAAGACCGAGTTCACCGTGCAGCTGCTGGAAGCCGGCGCCAACAAGGTGTCGGTCATCAAGGCCGTGCGCGAGATCACCGGCCTGGGCCTGAAGGAAGCCAAGGACCTGGTCGACGGCGCTCCGAAGCCCGTCAAGGAAGGCATTGCCAAGGCCGACGCCGAGGCCGCCCTGAAGAAGCTGGTCGACGCCGGCGCGAAGGCGGAACTGAAGTAAGTCCCGCGGGTCTTCTCCAGGCCCTCGTGGCCTGGGGGAGCACCTGCAAGGGCGGCGCGCTGCCCTTGCAAGTGTTTCCTGATCCGACTGCAGGGAACGGGTTTGGTCGGACTCCGGTGCAACGCCGGGGTTGTCCGCCAGCGGCAGGTAGTGGCCTGCCACCAGACCTCAGGCGCAACGCCTGAGACGGCGAGGGTCTCCCGAGCCGGCTCGCTCCCCGCGGGGGACGAGCCGAAGGCTCAAGGGGCCCGAGTCAGCCAGTCGCCGACGAGGATGCCTCCTGGCCCGAGGCGCCTCTCGACACGGAGTCCATCCATGGCGCAAGCAACCCCGTACACCTACACCGAGCGCAAGCGTATCCGCAAGAGCTTCGGCAAGCGCGAGAGCGTGCTCAAGGTCCCGTACCTGCTGACGATGCAGCGCGAGTCCTACGTCGCGTTCCTGCAGAAGGACGTCGCGCCGCAGCGGCGCAAGCCCGAAGGCCTGCAGGCAGCCTTCCTCTCCGCGTTCCCGATCGTCTCGCACAACGGCTTCGTGGAGATGAAGTTCACGGAGTACAACATCGCCAAACCGCCGTTCGACGTGCGCGAGTGCCAGCAGCGTGGCCTCACGTTCGCGGCCGCCGTGCGCGCGAAGCTGCAGATGATCATCTACGACCGGGAGTCGCATCCGCAGAAGCTGGTCAAGGAGATCAAGGAGCAGGAGGTCTACATGGGCGAAGTGCCCCTGATGACCGACTACGGTTCCTTCATCGTCAACGGCACCGAGCGCGTCATCGTCTCGCAGCTGCACCGCAGCCCGGGCGTGTTCTTCGAGCACGACAAGGGCAAGACGCACAGCAGCGGCAAGCTGCTCTTCAGCGCCCGGATCATTCCGTACCGCGGCTCGTGGCTGGACTTCGAGTTCGACCCGAAGGACATCCTGTACTTCCGCGTCGACCGCCGCCGCAAGATGCCGGTGACGATCCTGCTGAAGGCCATCGGCCTGAACCCCGAGCAGATCCTCGCGCACTTCTTCAAGAACGACACCTTCCGCCTGATGGACACGGGCGCGCAGATGGAGTTCGTGCCCGAGCGCCTGAAGGGCGAGGTGGCCCGCTTCGACCTGACCGACAAGAGCGGCAACGTGATCGTCGAGAAGGACAAGCGCATCACCGCGCGCCACGTGCGCCAGCTCGAGCAGGCCGGCACCGGCTTCGTGAGCGTGCCTGAAGACTTCCTGGTGGGCCGCGTCGTCGCGCGCAACCAGGTCGATGCCGACACCGGCGAGATCGTCGCGAAGGCCAACGACGAGATCACCGAATCGCTGCTGAAGAAGCTGCGTGCCGCGGGCATCAAGGAAGTCCAGTGCCTGTACACGAATGAGCTGAACCAGGGCGCCTACATCAGCCAGACGCTGGGCATGGACGAGACGGCCGACCAGCTGGCCGCTCGAGTCGCCATCTACCGGATGATGCGCCCCGGCGAGCCGCCGACGGAAGATGCCGTCGAGGCCCTGTTCCATCGCCTCTTCTACAGCGAGGACACCTACGACCTGAGCCGCGTCGGCCGGATGAAGTTCAACGCCCGCGTGGGCCGCGACACGCCGGAAGGCAAGATGACGCTGAGCAACGACGACATCCTCGATGTCGTCAAGATCCTCGTCGACCTGCGCAACGGCAACGGCGACGTCGACGACATCGACCACCTCGGTAACCGGCGTGTGCGCTGCGTGGGCGAACTGGCTGAAAACCAGTACCGCTCGGGTCTGGCGCGTATCGAGAAGGCCGTGAAGGAGCGCCTGGGCCAGGCCGAGACCGAAGCCCTGATGCCGCACGATCTGATCAACTCCAAGCCGATTTCCGCGGCTCTCAAGGAGTTCTTCGGGGCGTCGCAGCTCAGCCAGTTCATGGACCAGACCAACCCGCTGTCGGAGATCACGCACAAGCGTCGTGTCTCCGCGCTGGGCCCGGGCGGCCTGACGCGCGAGCGCGCCGGCTTCGAGGTGCGCGACGTGCACCCGACGCACTACGGCCGCGTCTGCCCGATCGAGACGCCGGAAGGCCCGAACATCGGCCTGATCAACTCGCTGGCCCTGTTCGCGCAGCTCAACGAGTACGGCTTCCTCGAGACGCCGTACCGCCGCGTGAACGACGGCAAGGTGACCGACCAGATCGACTACCTGTCGGCTATCGAGGAAGGCAAGTACGTCATCGCGCAGGCCAACGCCTCGCTCGACGCCGAAGGCAAGCTGATCGACGAACTCGTCTCGGCGCGCGAGAAGGGCGAGTCGGTGCTGCTCTCGCCGGAACGCGTGCAGTACATGGACGTGGCGCCGGCGCAGATCGTCTCGGTGGCCGCCTCGCTCGTGCCCTTCCTGGAGCACGACGATGCGAACCGCGCGCTGATGGGCGCCAACATGCAGCGCCAGGCGGTGCCGGTGCTGCGGCCCGAGAAGGCCTTCGTCGGCACCGGTGTCGAGCGCGTCGCCGCGGTCGACTCGGGCACGGTGGTCACGGCGCGTCGCGGCGGCATCGTCGACTACGTCGACACCAACCGCATCGTGATCCGCGTCAACGACGACGAGACGGTGGCCGGCGAGGTCGGCGTCGACATCTACAACCTCATCAAGTACCAGCGTTCGAACCAGAACACGAACATCCACCAGCGTCCGATCGTCAAGCGCGGCGACCTCGTCGGTGCCGGCGACGTGGTGGCCGACGGCGCCAGCACCGACCTGGGTGAGCTCGCGCTCGGCCAGAACATGCTGGTCGCGTTCATGCCCTGGAACGGCTACAACTTCGAGGACTCGATCCTCATCAGCGAACGCGTCGTCGCCGAAGACCGCTACACCTCGATCCACATCGAGGAGCTGGTGGTCATGGCGCGCGACACCAAGCTGGGCTCCGAAGAGATCACGCGCGACATCCCGAACCTGAGCGAGCAGCAGCTGGCGCGGCTGGACGAATCCGGCATCGTCTACATCGGCGCCGAGGTGAACCCCGGCGACGTGCTGGTCGGCAAGGTCACGCCCAAGGGCGAGACCACGCTGACGCCGGAAGAGAAGCTGCTGCGCGCGATCTTCGGCGAGAAGGCGTCCGACGTGAAGGACACCTCGCTGCGCGTGGACCAGGGCACCAACGGCACCGTCATCGACGTGCAGGTGTTCACCCGCGAAGGCATCCAGCGCGACAAGCGCGCCCAGCAGATCATCGACGACGAGCTGAAGCGCTTCCGCCTGGACCTGAACGACCAGCTGCGCATCGTCGAGGCCGACGCCTTCGACCGGATCGAGAAGCTGCTGGTGGGCAAGGTCGCCAACGGCGGCCCGCAGCGCATCGTCAAGGGCACGACGATCGACAAGGCCTACCTGGCCTCGGTCGAGAAGTACCACTGGTTCGACGTTCGCCCGGCCGATGAAGACCTGGCCAACCAGCTCGAGTCGATCAAGAACTCGCTCGACCAGACGCGCCACAGCTTCGACCTCGCGTTCGAAGAGAAGCGCAAGAAGCTGACGCAGGGCGACGAGCTGCCCGCCGGCGTGCTGAAGATGGTGAAGGTCTACCTCGCCGTCAAGCGCCGCCTGCAGCCCGGCGACAAGATGGCCGGCCGCCACGGCAACAAGGGCGTGGTGTCGAAGATCGTCGCCGTCGAAGACATGCCCTACATGGCCGACGGCACGCCTTGCGACATCGTGCTGAACCCGCTGGGCGTGCCCTCGCGGATGAACGTGGGCCAGGTGCTGGAAGTGCACCTGGGCTGGGCCGGCAAGGGCATCGGCCAGCGCATCGGCGACATGCTGCAGCAGCAGGCCAAGGTGGCCGAGCTGCGCAAGTTCTTCGACGAGCTCTACAACAAGAGCGGCGGCAAGAGCGAGCGCATCGACACCATGACCGACGAGCAGATCGTCGAGATGGCGCAGAACCTGCAGCACGGCGTGCCCTTCGCGACGCCGGTGTTCGACGGCGCGGCAGAGGAAGAGATCCGCGCGATGCTCAAGCTCGCCTACCCGGACGAGATCGCGGCACGCAAGGGCCTCACCGCCACGCGCACGCAGACCACGCTGCACGACGGCCGCACCGGCGAAGCCTTCGAGCGCCCGGTGACCGTGGGCTACATGCACGTGCTGAAGCTGCACCACCTGGTCGACGACAAGATGCACGCGCGCTCCACGGGCCCCTACAGCCTGGTGACGCAGCAGCCGCTGGGCGGCAAGGCGCAGTTCGGCGGCCAGCGCTTCGGCGAGATGGAAGTCTGGGCGCTGGAAGCCTACGGCGCGAGCTACATCCTGCAGGAGATGCTCACCGTCAAGTCCGACGACGTGAACGGCCGCACCAAGGTGTACGAGAGCATCGTCAAGGGCGAGCACGCCATCGAGGCCGGCATGCCGGAATCCTTCAATGTCCTGGTCAAGGAGATCCGCTCCCTTGGCATCGACATTGAACTGGAACGCAATTAAGGAGAAGCAGGTATGAAGGGACTACTCGACCTCTTCAAGCAGTTCACCCCGGATGAGCATTTCGATGCCATCAAGATCGGCCTGGCTTCCCCGGAGAAGATCCGCAGCTGGTCGTTCGGCGAGGTGAAGAAGCCCGAGACGATCAACTACCGCACCTTCAAGCCGGAACGGGACGGCCTGTTCTGCGCGAAGATCTTCGGGCCGATCAAGGACTACGAGTGCCTGTGCGGCAAGTACAAGCGCCTGAAGCACCGCGGCGTGATCTGCGAGAAGTGCGGCGTGGAGGTCACGCAGACCAAGGTGCGCCGCGAGCGCATGGGTCACATCGACCTGGCCGCGCCCTGCGCGCACATCTGGTTCCTGAAGTCGCTGCCGTCGCGCCTGGGCCTGGTGCTCGACATGACGCTGCGCGACATCGAGCGCGTGCTGTACTTCGAAGCGTACGTGGTCGTCGACCCCGGCATGACGCCGCTGAAGAAGTTCTCGATCATGAGCGAGGACGACTTCGAGGCCAAGCACGCCGAGTACGGCGACGAGTTCGTCGCGCTGATGGGCGCCGAGGGCATCAAGAAGCTGCTCGAGGAGATGGACATCGATGCGGAGATCGACAAGATCCGCAACGACATGACCGGCTCCGAGCTGAAGATCAAGAAGAACTCCAAGCGCCTGAAGGTGCTGGAAGCCTTCAAGAAGAGCGGCATCAAGCCCAACTGGATGGTGATGGACGTGCTGCCGGTGCTGCCGCCGGACCTGCGTCCGCTGGTGCCGCTGGACGGCGGCCGCTTCGCCACGTCTGACCTGAACGACCTCTATCGCCGCGTCATCAACCGCAACAACCGTCTCGCGCGGCTGCTGGAGCTGAAGGCGCCGGAGATCATCGTCCGCAACGAGAAGCGGATGCTGCAGGAGGCGGTGGACAGCCTGCTGGACAACGGCCGCCGCGGCAAGGCGATGACGGGCGCGAACAAGCGCGCGCTGAAGTCGCTCGCCGACATGATCAAGGGCAAGAGCGGCCGCTTCCGCCAGAACCTGCTGGGCAAGCGCGTCGACTACTCGGGCCGCTCGGTCATCGTGGTGGGCCCGACCCTCAAGCTGCACCAGTGCGGCCTGCCCAAGCTGATGGCCATCGAGCTCTTCAAGCCGTTCATCTTCTCGCGCCTAGAAGCCATGGGCATCGCGACGACGATCAAGGCGGCGAAGAAGGAAGTCGAGAGCGGCACGCCGGTGGTGTGGGACATCCTGGAAGAGGTGATCAAGGAGCACCCCGTCCTGCTGAACCGCGCGCCGACGCTGCACCGCCTGGGCATTCAGGCCTTCGAGCCGGTGCTGATCGAGGGCAAGGCCATCCAGCTGCACCCGCTGGTGTGCTCGGCCTTCAACGCCGACTTCGACGGCGACCAGATGGCCGTGCACGTGCCACTGTCTATCGAGGCGCAGATGGAAGCCCGCACGCTGATGCTGGCCTCCAACAACGTGCTGTTCCCGGCCAACGGCGAACCGTCGATCGTGCCGAGCCAGGACGTGGTGCTGGGCCTGTACTACGCCACCCGCGAGCGCATCAACGGCCGCGGCGAAGGCATGGTCTTCACCGACCTGCAGGAGCTGCAGCGCGCGCTGGACAACGGCGCGGTGGAGATCACCGCCAAGATCGCCGTGCGCCTGACCGAGTGGGTCAGGAACGAGGCCGGCGAGTTCGTGCCCGAGATCAAGCTGACCGACACCACGGTCGGCCGTGCGCTGCTCAGCGAGATCCTGCCCAAGGGCCTGCCCTTCAGCAACATCAACAAGGCGCTGAAGAAGAAGGAGATCAGCAAGCTGATCAACGTTTCCTTCCGCAAGTGCGGCCTGAAGGAGACCGTGGTCTTCGCCGACAAGCTGCTGCAGAACGGCTTCCGGCTGGCCACGCGCGCGGGCATCTCGATCGCGATCGACGACATGCTGGTGCCCAAGGAGAAGCACGGCCTGATCGAGCGCGCCGAGAAGGAGGTCAAGGAGATCGAGCAGCAGTACGTCTCGGGTCTCGTGACCGCCGGCGAGCGCTACAACAAGGTCGTGGACATCTGGGGCAAGACCGGCGACGAAGTCGGCAAGGTCATGATGCAGCAGCTGTCCAAGCAGAAGGTGGCTGACCGCAACGGCAAGCAGGTCGATCAGGAGTCGTTCAACTCCATCTACATGATGGCCGACTCCGGCGCCCGCGGCTCCGCGGCGCAGATCCGCCAGCTGGCCGGCATGCGCGGCCTGATGGCCAAGCCGGACGGCTCGATCATCGAGACGCCGATCACGGCGAACTTCCGCGAAGGCCTGAACGTTCTGCAGTACTTCATCTCCACCCACGGCGCCCGCAAGGGCCTCGCGGACACGGCGCTGAAGACCGCGAACTCCGGCTACCTGACGCGCCGCCTGGTCGACGTGACGCAGGACCTCGTGGTCACGCACGAGGACTGCGGCACGCAGAACGGCATGAACCGCCGCGCGCTGGTGGAAGGCGGCGAGGTGATCGAGTCGCTGCGCGACCGCATCCTGGGCCGCGTGACCGCCATCGAGGTGCTGCACCCCGAGACGCAGGAAGTGATGGTCGAGGCCGGCCGCGTGCTGGACGAGGACCTGATCGACGACATCGAGACCGCCGGCGTCGACGAGGTGAAGGTCCGCACCGCGCTGACCTGCGACACGCGCTTCGGCATCTGCGCCAAGTGCTACGGCCGCGACCTCGGCCGCGGCGGGCTGGTGAACGTCGGCGAGGCGATCGGCGTGATCGCCGCGCAGTCGATCGGCGAGCCCGGCACGCAGCTGACGATGCGTACGTTCCACATCGGCGGCGCGGCTTCGCGCGCGGCGGTGGCCAGCAGCGTCGACGCCAAGAGCGACGGCATCATCGGCTTCAACACCACGATGCGCTACGTGACCAACGGCAAGGGCACGCTGGTGGTGATCTCGCGTTCGGGCGAAATCATCATCACCGACCCGCATGGCCGCGAGCGCGAGCGCCACAAGCTGCCCTACGGCGCGACGCTGAACGTCAAGCCCGACCAGACCGTCAAGGCCGGCACCGTGCTCGCGAACTGGGACCCGCTGACGCGCCCGATCATCACGGAATTCGCCGGCCGCGCGAAGTTCGAGAACGTCGAGGAAGGCGTGACCGTTGCCAAGCAGGTCGACGAGGTCACGGGCCTGTCGACGCTGGTGGTCATCGACCCGAAGCGCCGCGGCGCGGCCAAGGTCGTGCGCCCGCAGGTCAAGCTGCTGGACGCGTCCGGCCACGAGGTGAAGATCCCCGGCACCGACCACTCGGTGACGATCGGCTTCCCGGTGGGCGCGCTGATCCAGGTGCGCGACGGCCAGGACCTGATGCCCGGCGAGGTGCTCGCCCGCATCCCGATGGAGGGCCAGAAGACGCGCGACATCACCGGCGGTCTGCCGCGGGTGGCCGAGCTCTTCGAAGCCCGTTCGCCGAAGGATGTCGGCCTGCTGGCCGAGATCACCGGCACCATCAGCTTCGGCAAGGAGACCAAGGGCAAGAACCGCCTGCAGATCACCGATCCCGAAGGCAAGGTGCACGAGGAACTCGTCGCCAAGGAGAAGAACATCCTGGTGCACGAAGGCCAGGTGGTGAACAAGGGCGAGCTGATCGTCGACGGCGCGGCCGATCCGCAGGACATCCTGCGCCTGCTGGGCATCGAGGAGCTGGCGCGCTACATCGTCGACGAGGTGCAGGACGTCTACCGTCTGCAGGGCGTGAAGATCAACGACAAGCACATCGAGGTGATCGTTCGCCAGATGCTGCGCCGCGTGCAGATCGTCAACCCGGGCGACAGCGACTACATCGCTGGCGAGCAGGTCGAGCGCTCGGAGCTGCTGGACACCAACGACCGCCTGCGCGGCGAAGGCAAGGTGCCGGCGACGCATGCCGACGTGCTGCTGGGCATCACGAAGGCTTCGCTGTCGACCGACTCGTTCATCTCGGCCGCTTCGTTCCAGGAGACGACCCGCGTCCTTACCGAGGCGGCGATCATGGGCAAGCGCGACGAGCTGCGCGGTCTGAAGGAGAACGTCATCGTCGGCCGGCTCATCCCCGCCGGCACCGGCATGGCGTTCCACGAGGCGCGCAAGGCCAAGGAGGCGATGGACGAGAGCGAGCGCCGCGCCATCGCGCTGCAGGAAGCCGAGGAGCTGGCGGCGGTGCAGATGGCCAACGTCGACGCGGCGGCTGCTGCGGCCGGCGCGCCGGGCGACGCGGCGGAATAAGCGCCTCGCTTCAGCGAACCATGAAGGGCGGCCTCAGGGCCGCCCTTTTTCATGGCGCGCGCCAGTCGCCGGGCTTCAGGATCTCCAGGCCGAGCGGCCGCACGCGGCGCGCCAGGCGCAGCACCGCGCGGTCTTTCGTCAGCAACCAGCGGGCGCCGGCGTGCAGTGCGAGGTCGAGGAAAACCTGGTCGTCGGGGTCGGTGCAGCGCAGGTTCAGCGGCGCGGGCGGCGGATCGGCCTGAGGCTCAGCCCAGCGGTCGAATGTTGTGAGCGTATGCTCACTGTCAGGATTCCACTTCGCCAGTGCCGGGTAGGCCAGCGTCAGCGCCAGCTCTTCGCGCATCCGCGCGCAGGCCAGCCAGCGTACGGCGCCGGACTCGATGGCTGCGGAAAAGGCGCCGGCGCAGGTGTCGCGGAACACCAGCCAGTCGAGCACCGCGTTGGTATCGAGCACGAGGCCCGGCACGGGGCTGGCGGGGGCGCTTGTGGCCATAGGCGCGTCCGAATATACTAGAAGGCTTTTCGGCACTTGGCCGCGGCCAGTCTATGGCGAGCGGCACGGCATCGAGCGTCAGCGCGCGTCCGCCTCGGATGGCGCGTTGAGACCCCTGCCACCAACCCGAGAAGAAGAACGCGTAGCTTCAAACGGGAACAAGTTACTCACATGCCAACCATCAACCAGCTCGTGCGCCAAGGCCGCCAGGCCGAGGTCACCAAGAGCAAGTCGCCGGCGATGCAGAACTCGCCGCAACGCCGCGGCGTCTGCACGCGCGTGTACACCACGACGCCGAAGAAGCCGAACTCGGCCCTGCGGAAGGTCGCCAAGGTGCGCCTGACCAACGGTTTCGAGGTCATCTCGTACATCGGCGGCGAAGGCCACAACCTGCAGGAGCACTCGGTGGTGCTCGTGCGCGGCGGCCGCGTCAAGGATCTGCCGGGCGTGCGCTACCACATCGTCCGTGGTTCGCTCGACCTGCAAGGCGTCAAGGATCGCAAGCAGTCGCGCTCCAAGTACGGCGCGAAGCGTCCCAAGAAGGCCTAAGAAGCCCATTGCGGCCTGCCCTTGCCGGGCGAGGCCGAGTAAGCGAAGGGCCCGGATGGCCCTTCATGGCGGTCCGATCGAATGCGGCCGCCAGCTGAAACCCAAGAAGGAAGACTCCCATGCCACGTCGTCGCGAAGTACCCAAGCGCGAGATCCTGCCCGACCCGAAGTTCGGCTCGGTCGACCTGTCCAAGTTCATGAACGTCATCATGGAATCGGGCAAGAAGGCCATCGCCGAGCGCATCATCTACGGCGCGCTGGACCAGGTGGAGAAGAAGGCCAACAAGGACCCGCTCGAGGTCTTCATGGTGGCGCTGAACAACATCAAGCCGATGGTCGAAGTGAAGTCCCGCCGCGTCGGCGGTGCGAACTACCAGGTTCCCGTGGAAGTTCGCCCCGTTCGCCGGCAGGCCCTGGCCATGCGCTGGTTGAAGGAAAGCGCCCGCAAGCGCGGCGAGAAGAGCATGGCCGCGCGCCTGGCCAACGAACTGCTGGAAGCCAGCGAAGGCCGCGGCGGCGCCGTCAAGAAGCGTGACGAAGTCCACCGCATGGCCGAGGCGAACAAGGCGTTCTCGCACTTCCGCTTCTAAGACCGCTTCTCGTCTTTCCTCGGCCGCCTTTACGGGTTAGCACCAACCCGTCGGCGGCCCCTGCATTTGGAGATTCTCATGGCCCGCAAGACCCCCATCGAGCGCTACCGGAACATCGGTATCAGCGCACACATCGATGCCGGCAAGACCACCACGACCGAGCGCATCCTGTACTACACGGGTGTGAACCACAAGATCGGCGAGGTGCACGACGGCGCGGCCACGATGGACTGGATGGAGCAGGAGCAGGAACGCGGCATCACGATCACGTCCGCGGCGACGACCTGCTTCTGGAAGGGCATGGACCTGTCCTTCCCCGAGCACCGCATCAACATCATCGACACCCCGGGGCACGTCGACTTCACGATCGAGGTCGAGCGCTCGATGCGCGTGCTCGACGGCGCGTGCATGGTGTACTGCGCCGTGGGCGGCGTGCAGCCGCAGTCGGAGACCGTCTGGCGCCAGGCCAACAAGTACAAGGTGCCGCGCCTGGCGTTCGTCAACAAGATGGACCGCACCGGCGCCAACTTCTTCAAGGTCTACGACCAGATGAAGGCGCGCCTGAAGGCCAACCCGGTTCCCATCGTCATCCCGATCGGCGCCGAGGAGAAGTTCACCGGCGTGATCGACCTGCTGAAGATGAAGGCGATCATCTGGGACGAGGCCTCGCAGGGCATGAAGTTCGAGTACGGCCCGATCCCGGCCGAGCTCGAGGCTGACGCGCAGAAGTGGCGCGAGCAGATGGTCGAGGCCGCCGCCGAGGCAAGCGAAGACCTGATGAACAAGTACCTCGAGACCGGCGAGCTGACCGAGGCCGAGATCAAGCTGGGCATCCGCACGCGCACGATCGCCGGCGAGATCCAGCCGATGCTGTGCGGCACCGCGTTCAAGAACAAGGGTGTGCAGCGCATGCTGGACGCCGTGATCGAGTTCATGCCTTCGCCGGTGGACATCCCGCCGGTGCCGGGCACGGACGACGACGACAAGCCCATCTCGCGCAAGGCCGACGACAGCGAGAAGTTCGCCGCGCTCGCGTTCAAGCTGATGACCGACCCCTACGTCGGCCAGCTGACCTTCGTGCGCGTCTACTCGGGCGTGCTCAAGAGCGGCGACTCGGTCTACAACCCGATCCGCGGCAAGAAGGAGCGCATCGGCCGGATCCTGCAGATGCACGCCAACCAGCGTGAAGAGATCAAGGAGATCCTGGCCGGCGACATCGCCGCCTGCGTGGGCCTGAAGGACGTGACCACCGGCGAGACGCTGTGCGACCCGGACCACATCATCACGCTCGAGAAGATGGTGTTCCCGGAGCCGGTGATCTCGCAGGCCGTCGAGCCGAAGACCAAGGCCGACCAGGAGAAGATGGGCATCGCGCTGGGCCGCCTGGCCGCGGAAGACCCGTCGTTCCGCCTGCGTACCGACGAAGAGAGTGGCCAGACCATCATCTCCGGCATGGGCGAGCTGCACCTGGAAATCATCGTCGACCGCATGAAGCGCGAGTTCGGCGTTGAAGCCAACGTCGGCAAGCCGCAGGTGGCCTACCGCGAGACGATCCGCAAGGCCGTCTCCGATGTCGAAGGCAAGTTCGTTCGCCAGTCCGGCGGCAAGGGCCAGTACGGCCACGTCGTGCTCAAGATCGAGCCGCAGGAACCGGGCAAGGGCTTCGAGTTCGTCGACGCCATCAAGGGCGGCGTGGTGCCGCGCGAGTTCATCCCGGCGGTGAACAAGGGCATCGAGGATTCTCTGCCGAACGGCGTGCTCGCCGGCTACCCGGTGGTCGACGTGAAGGTGACGCTCACCTTCGGTTCGTACCACGAGGTGGACTCGAACGAGAACGCGTTCAAGATGGCCGCTTCGATCGGCTTCAAGGAAGGCTGCCGCAAGGCCAGCCCGGTGATCCTGGAGCCGATGATGGCGGTCGAGGTCGAAACGCCGGAAGACTATGCCGGCTCGGTGATGGGCGACCTGTCGTCCCGTCGCGGCATGGTGCAGGGCATGGACGACATGCCCGGCGGCGGCAAGGTCATCAAGGCCGAGGTGCCGCTGAGCGAAATGTTCGGCTACTCGACCACGCTGCGCTCGATGAGCCAGGGCCGCGCGACGTACACGATGGAGTTCAAGCACTACGCCGAAGCTCCGAAGAACGTCGCCGACGCGATCATCACCGCCCGCGGAAAGTAAGCACAGAGCCGGTCTCGGCGCCCCGGTGCCCCGCTGCCAGTGGCGGGGCGATGCGCAGAGACCTTAAACGTCCACTGGCAACGTTCTTTAGATTCAAGCGAGAGAAGCAATGGCAAAGGGTAAGTTCGAACGCACCAAGCCGCACGTGAACGTGGGCACGATCGGGCACGTGGACCATGGCAAGACGACGCTGACGGCGGCCATCACCTCGGTGCTGGCGTCCAAGTTCGGCGGCGAAGCCAAGGCGTATGACCAGATCGACGCGGCGCCCGAAGAGAAGGCGCGCGGCATCACGATCAACACCGCGCACGTCGAGTACGAGACGGCCAACCGGCACTACGCGCACGTCGACTGCCCGGGGCACGCCGACTACGTGAAGAACATGATCACCGGTGCGGCACAGATGGACGGCGCCATCCTGGTCGTGTCGGCCGCCGACGGCCCGATGCCCCAGACCCGCGAGCACATCCTGCTGGCCCGCCAGGTGGGCGTGCCGTACATCATCGTCTTCATGAACAAGTGCGACATGGTGGACGACGCCGAGCTGCTGGAGCTCGTGGAGATGGAAGTCCGCGAACTCCTGAGCAAGTACGAATTCCCCGGCGACGACACCCCCATCGTCAAGGGCAGCGCCAAGCTGGCCATGGAAGGCGACAAGGGCGACCTGGGCGAGCAGGCCATCATGCGCCTCGCGGACGCGCTGGACAGCTACATCCCCACGCCCGAGCGCGCCATCGACGGCACCTTCCTGATGCCGGTGGAAGACGTGTTCTCCATCTCCGGCCGCGGCACGGTCGTGACCGGCCGGGTCGAGCGTGGCGTCATCAAGGTCGGCGAGGAAATCGAGATCGTCGGCATCCGCCCGACGCAGAAGACCACCTGCACCGGCGTGGAGATGTTCCGCAAGCTGCTGGACCAGGGCCAGGCCGGCGACAACGTCGGCATCCTGCTGCGCGGCACCAAGCGCGAGGAAGTCGAGCGCGGCCAGGTGCTGTGCAAGCCGGGCAGCATCAAGCCGCACACGCACTTCACCGCCGAGGTGTACGTGCTGAGCAAGGACGAAGGCGGCCGCCATACGCCGTTCTTCAACAACTACCGTCCGCAGTTCTACTTCCGCACCACCGACGTGACCGGTGCGGTGGAACTGCCCAAGGACAAGGAAATGGTGATGCCGGGCGACAACGTCTCGATCACCGTCAAGCTGATCGCGCCGATCGCGATGGAAGAAGGCCTGCGCTTCGCCATCCGCGAGGGTGGCCGCACGGTCGGCGCCGGCGTCGTCGCGAAGATCATCGAGTAAGGAGCGGACATGTCCAAGCAGAAGATCCGCATCCGCCTGAAAGCCTTCGACTACAAGCTGATCGACCAGTCGGCGCTGGAGATCGTCGACACCGCCAAGCGCACGGGCGCGATCGTCAAGGGCCCGGTGCCCCTGCCGACGCGCATGCAGCGTTTCGACATCCTGCGCTCGCCGCACGTCAACAAGACGAGCCGCGACCAGTTCGAGATCCGCACGCACCAGCGCCTGATGGACATCGTCGACCCGACCGACAAGACCGTGGACGCGCTGATGAAGCTCGACCTGCCGGCTGGCGTCGACGTCGAGATCAAGCTCCAGTGATCTGCCTCCCGCGGGCGTAGCCGATTCGGCTATACTCGCGGGCTTTCCTCTCGCGGCTTCGGCCACGGGAAGGACATCCGCCCCGACCAATCGATGTCGGGATCGTGAACAAAGGCGCTCCATTTCGAGCGCCGGAGAAAACCATGAGCATGAGCGAACAGCTCGGCTTGCTGGGTCGCAAGGTGGGCATGACGCGCATCTTCACGGACGATGGCGACACCATCCCCGTGACCGTGCTCGACGTGTCCAACAACCGCGTCACGCAGGTCAAGACCGCTGCCACCGACGGCTACAACGCGCTCCAGGTCGCGTTCGGCGCCCGCAAGGCCAGCCGCGTCAACAAGCCCGAGGCCGGGCATATGGCCAAGGCCGGCGTCGAAGCCGGCGAAGTCCTCAAGGAATTCCGTGTCACCGCCGAGATCGCCGGGCAGTACAAGCCGGGCGCGGTGGTTCCGGTGAGCGTGTTCGCCGCCGGCCAGAAGGTCGACGTGCAGGGCACCTCGATCGGCAAGGGCTACGCCGGCACGATCAAGCGCCACAACTTCAGCTCGCAGCGCGCGTCGCACGGCAACAGCCGTTCGCACAACGTGCCGGGCTCGATCTCGATGGCGCAGGACCCGGGCCGCGTGTTCCCGGGCAAGAAGATGACCGGCCACATGGGCGACGAGACCGTCAGCGTCCAGAACCTCGACATCGTGCGTGTCGACGAAGCCCGCTCGCTGCTGCTGGTGCGCGGCGCGGTGCCGGGTGCGAAGAACGGCCACATCGTCGTTCGCCCGGCCGTCAAGGCTCGCGCCGCCAGGGGCAGCGCACCCGCCGACGACAAGAAGGGAGCGAAGTGATGCAGCTCGAGCTCCTGAACGAACAAGGCCAGGCCACCTCGAAGGTGGATGCGCCCGACACGGTGTTCGCCCGCGACTACAACGAAGCGCTGGTGCACCAGATCGTCGTCGCCTTCCAGGCCAATGCCCGCCAAGGCACGCGCGCCCAGAAGGACCGCGGCGAAGTCGCCCACACGACCAAGAAGCCGTTCCGCCAGAAGGGTACCGGCCGCGCTCGCGCCGGCATGTCGTCCTCACCGCTGTGGCGTGGCGGCGGCCGCATCTTCCCGAACCGGCCTGACGAGAACTTCTCGCAGAAGGTCAACAAGAAGATGTACCGCGCCGGCATGGCGTCCATCCTCTCGCAGCTGGCCCGCGACGGCCGCCTGGCGGTGGTCGACGCCCTGACGATCGACGCGCCCAAGACCAAGCTGCTGGCAACCAAGTTCAAGGCCATGGGCCTGGGCACCGACCACAGCAACTCGGTGCTCGTGATCGCCGACCAGATCGACGACAACCTCGCGCTGGCCAGCCGCAACCTGGCCAACGTGCTGGTGGTGGAGCCGCGCTACGCTGACCCGCTGTCGCTCGTCTTCTACAAGAAGGTGCTGGTGACCAAGGGCGCGATCGAGCAGCTCAAGGAGATGTTCGCATGAGCACGCCGCAGAAATTCGACGAGGGCCGCCTGGCCCAGGTGCTGGTGGCGCCGATCATCTCCGAGAAGGCCACGCGCATCGGCGAGAAGCAGAACCAGGTTCTCTTCAAGGTGCTGCGCGACGCGACCAAGCCCGAGATCAAGGCCGCGGTCGAGCTGATGTTCAAGGTCGAGGTGGCTTCGGTCACCACGGCCGTGCAGAAGGGCAAGGTCAAGCGCTTCGGCCGAACCATCGGCCGCCGCGACCACGTCAAGAAGGCGTTCGTGTCGCTGAAGCCGGGCCAGGAGCTCAACTTCTCCGGGGAGGCCGCGTAATGGCAGTCGTCAAGGTCAAGCCCACGTCGCCCGGCCGCCGCGCCGTGGTGAAGGTGGTGCACAAGCACCTGCACAAGGGTGCCCCGGAAGCTTCGCTGCTCGAGCCGCAGAAGCAGAACGCCGGCCGCAACAACAACGGCCACATCACGATGCGCCACAAGGGCGGTGGTCACAAGCACCACTACCGCGTGGTCGACTTCATCCGCAACAAGGACGGCATCCCGGCGAAGGTCGAGCGCATCGAGTACGACCCGAACCGCTCGGCCCACATCGCGCTGCTGTGCTACGCCGACGGCGAGCGCCGCTACATCATCGCCCCGCGCGGTGTGGATGCCGGTGCGACGCTGCTCTCCGGCGCCGAGGCTCCGATCAAGGCCGGCAACACGCTGCCGATCCGCAACATCCCGGTCGGCTCGATCGTCCACTGCGTGGAGATGATGCCGGGCAAGGGTGCGCAGATCGCGCGTTCGGCCGGTGCCTCCGTCACGCTGATGGCGCGCGAAGGCATCTATGCCCAGCTGCGCCTGCGCTCGGGCGAGGTCCGCAAGATCCACATCGACTGCCGCGCCACGATCGGCGAGGTGAGCAACGAAGAGCACAGCCTGCGCCAGTACGGCAAGGCCGGTGCCATTCGCTGGCAGGGCATCCGCCCGACCGTGCGCGGTACCGCCATGAACCCGGTCGACCACCCGCACGGCGGCGGCGAAGGCCGTACCGGCGAGGCTCAGCCTCAGGTGTCGCCGTGGAACACGCTGACCAAGGGCTACCGTACGCGCAGCAACAAGCGCACGCAGACGATGATCGTCTCGCGTCGCAAGAAGTGAGGTCGTAGAACATGACCCGTTCGCTCAAGAAGGGTCCCTTCGTGGACCACCACCTGCTGGCCAAGGTCGAGAAGGCCTCCGCCAACAAGGACAAGAAGCCGATCAAGACCTGGTCGCGCCGCAGCACCATCCTGCCGGACTTCATCGGCCTGACGGTGGCCGTGCACAACGGCAAGCAGCACGTGCCCGTGTACGTGACCGACCAGATGGTCGGCCACAAGCTCGGCGAATTCGCCCTCACCCGCTTGTTCAAGGGTCACCCCGCGGACAAGAAGGCCAAGAAGTAAGGAGCCACTGAAATGGCAACCGAAACCAAGGCCGTCGTCCGGGGCGTGCGCCTGTCGCACGACAAGGGCCGCATCGTCGCCGACATGATCCGCGGCAAGAAGGTCGACCAGGCCATCAACATCCTGAACTTCACGCCCAAGAAGGCCGCCGGCATCATCAAGAAGGCCGTCGAGTCCGCGGTGGCGAACGCCGAGCACAACGACGGCGCCGACATCGACGAGCTGAAGATCAAGTCGATCTACGTCGAGCAGGGCGCGGTGCTGAAGCGCTTCTCCGCGCGGGCCAAGGGCCGCGGCGCGCGCATCAGCAAGGGCACGTGCCACATCTACGTGACCGTCGGGAACTGAAGGAAGAGCATGGGACAGAAGATCCATCCGACCGGCTTCCGCCTCTCGGTCACCCGCGCCTGGCAGAGCCGCTGGTTCGCGAATCACCGCAACTTCGCCGGCATGCTGGCCGAAGACCTGAAGGTCCGCGAGTACCTGAAGACCAAGCTCAAGAGCGCCGCGGTCTCGCGCATCCTGATCGAGCGCCCGGCCAAGAACGCGCGCATCACCATCTTCTCGGCGCGTCCGGGCGTGGTGATCGGCAAGAAGGGCGAGGACATCGAGAACCTGAAGGCCGAACTGGGCCGTCGCCTGGGCGTGCCCGTGGCGGTGAACATCGAAGAGATCCGCAAGCCGGAAGTCGATGCCCAGCTGATCGCCGACTCGATCACCCAGCAGCTCGAGAAGCGCATCATGTTCCGCCGCGCGATGAAGCGCGCGATGCAGAACGCGATGCGCCTGGGCGCGCAGGGCATCAAGATCATGTCCTCGGGCCGCCTGAACGGCATCGAGATCGCGCGCTGCGAGTGGTACCGCGAAGGCCGCGTGCCGCTCCACACGCTGAAGGCCGACATCGACTACGGCTTCAGCGAAGCCAAGACGACCTACGGCGTCATCGGCGTGAAGGTGTGGGTCTACCGCGGTGACCGCCTGGCCAACGGCGAGGCCCCGCAGCTGCCCAAGACCGAAGCCGACAACGAGCGCCGTGACCGCCGCGGCCCGCGCCCCGACGGCCGCCCCGGTGGCCGTGGCCGCCCCGGTGACCGCGATCGCGGCCCGCGTGGCGACGCGCCGCCGGCCGGTGGCGAAGGTGCCGGCGTGCCGGCCGCGCCTGGCGCCCCGACCGGCCCGCGTGGCCCGGCCGTCAAGCGCGTGCGCCGCGCCGCCCCCGCTGCGGGCGGCGAGACCAAAGGAGAATAACGATGCTGCAACCCGCACGTCGCAAGTTCCGCAAGGAGCACAAGGGCCGCAACACGGGTATCGCAACCCGTGGTGCAGCCGTTTCGTTCGGCGAGTTCGGCCTGAAGGCCACGGAGCGCGGCCGCATCACGGCGCGCCAGATCGAAGCCGCGCGCCGCGCCATTTCGCGCCACATCAAGCGCGGCGGCCGCATCTTCATCCGCATCTTCCCGGACAAGCCGATCTCGCAGAAGCCGGCCGAAGTCCGCATGGGCAACGGCAAGGGCAACCCCGAGTACTACGTCGCCGAGATCCAGCCGGGCAAGGTGCTGTATGAGATCAACGGCGTGCCCGAGCAGCTCGCGCGCGAGGCCTTCCTGCTGGCCTCGGCCAAGCTGCCGCTGAAGTGCACCTTCGTCGCGCGCCAGGTCGGCGCCTGAGCCGCAGGAACACACCATGAGCAAGACATCTGAACTGCGTGCCAAGGACGTGGCCGCGCTGGAGAAGGAAGTCTCCGACCTGCTGAAGGCCCATTTCGGCCTGCGCATGCAGAAGGCGACCCAGCAGCTCCAGAACCACACGCAACTGGGCCGCACGCGGCGCGAGATCGCGCGCGTGAAGACCATCATCGCCGAGAAGAAGCGTCAACAAGGGGCCGCACAATGAGCGAAGCACAAGCTGCGCCGGTCAAGAACACGCGCACCCTGGTCGGCCGCGTCGTCAGCGACAAGCGGGCCAAGACCGTCACCGTGCTGGTCGAGCGCCGCACGGCGCACGAGCTCTACGGCAAGATCGTCGCCAAGTCGCGCAAGTACCACGCCCACGACGAGAAGGGCGAGTACAAGATGGGCGACCTGGTCGAGATCGCCGAAGGCCGGCCGATCAGCAAGACCAAGTCGTGGGTCGTGACCAAGCTGCTCGAGAAGGCCAAGCTGGTCTGACGAGCAAGCAGGCGGGGCGCCAAGACCCTGCACGCCCACCGAAACGGCCGGACGCTGGACACTCCAGCTCCGGTCGTTTGCTTTCCACACCACCACCACCGAGCCAGGAGAACGCCAGATGCTGAAGGTCGGAGACAGGCTGCCCGCGGGCACGCTCAACGAGTTCATCGAGGTCGAGGGCAACGGCTGCACGCTGGGCCCCAACAGCTTCGAGATCGAGAAGCTCACGGCGGGCAAGACGATCGCGATCTTCGCGCTGCCCGGTGCCTTCACGCCCACCTGCTCGGCCAAGCACGTGCCGGGCTACGTCGAGCAGGCCGATGCGCTGAAGGCGGCCGGTGTCGACGAGATCTGGTGCGTCTCGGTGAATGACGCCTTCGTGATGGGCGCCTGGGGCCGCGACCAGAAGACCGCCGGCAAGGTGCGCATGATGGCCGACGGCAGCGCCGCCTTCGCCCAAGCCACCGGCCTGACGCTGGATCTCACCGCGCGCGGCATGGGCCTGCGTTCGAACCGCTACTCGATGCTCGTGGTCGACGGCGTCGTCAAGACGCTGAACGTCGAGGGCCCGGGCAAGTTCGAGGTCAGCGACGCCGGCACGATGCTGGCGCAAGCCAAGGCGCTGAAGGCCTGATTCATCCAGCCTCCATGGCAGCTTGACGGGGAAACCCGCAAGCTGCCATAATCGCAGGCTCCGCTTTCCTCTGGCCCCGGCTGGAAGAAGGCCCAACCCAGATCAACCCAAGCTTGGGGCCCAAGACTGCCGTCGGTTGCGAGACCGGCAGCAAGTTGGGGAGACACAATGATCCAAATGCAATCGCGGCTCGACGTGGCCGACAACACGGGCGCGAAGTCCGTCATGTGCATCAAGGTGCTCGGCGGCTCCAAGCGCCGCTACGCCGGCATCGGTGACGTGATCAAGGTTTCCATCAAGGAAGCCGCGCCGCGCGGCCGCGTGAAGAAGGGCGAGGTCTACAGCGCCGTCGTCGTTCGCACCGCCAAGGGCGTGCGCCGGCAGGATGGCTCGCTGATCCGCTTCGACGGCAACGCCGCCGTGCTGCTGAACGCCAAGCTCGAGCCGATCGGCACCCGCATCTTCGGCCCGGTCACGCGCGAGCTGCGCACCGAGCGCTTCATGAAGATCGTTTCCCTCGCTCCCGAGGTGCTCTGACCATGAACAAGATCCGCAAGGGCGACCAGGTCATCGTGACCACCGGCCGCGACAAGGGCAAGCGCGGCACCGTGACGCAACGCGTCGACGAGGACCGCATCGTGGTCGAGGGCGTCAATGTCGCCAAGAAGCACGTCAAGCCGAACCCGCTGAAGGGCACGACCGGCGGCGTGGTCGACAAGACGATGCCGATCCACCAGTCCAACGTCGCCATCTTCAATGCCGCCACCGGCAAGGCCGACCGCGTCGGCGTCAAGCTGCTGGCCGACGGCAAGAAGGTCCGCGTCTACAAGTCGACCGGCGAAGAGATCAAGGCGTAAGACATGGCCAAGAAGCAAGCTGCCCCCGCCGCCGCCGAAGCTGCCGGCGGCCCCGTTCCGCCGGCCCGGCTGCAGTCGGTGTACCGCGAGAAGATCGTGCCCGAGCTGATGAAGAAGTTCGGCTACAAGTCGGTGATGCAGGTGCCGCGCCTGCAGAAGATCACGCTGAACATGGGCGTGTCCGAAGCCGTCAGCGACAAGAAGGTGATGGACAACGCCGTCGGCGACCTCACCAAGATCGCAGGCCAGAAGCCCGTGGTCACGAAGAGCAAGAAGCCGATCGCCGGCTTCAAGATCCGCGAAGGCCAGGCCATCGGCTGCATGGTCACGCTGCGCGGCGTGCGCATGTACGAATTCCTGGACCGCTTCGTCACCGTGGCGCTGCCGCGCGTGCGCGACTTCCGCGGCATCAGCGGGCGCAGCTTCGACGGCCGTGGCAACTACAACATCGGCGTCAAGGAACAGATCATCTTCCCGGAAATCGAGTACGACAAGATCGACGCGATCCGCGGGATGAACATCAGCATCACCACCAGCGCGAAGAGCGACGACGAGTGCAAGGCGCTGCTTGCGGCGTTCAAGTTCCCGTTCAAGAACTGAAGGCATAGGGACCCACTCACATGGCCAAGAAGTCCGTCAAGCAGCGCGAAGACAAGCGCATCAAGCTCGTCGCGAAGTACGCCAAGAAGTACGCCGAGCTGCAGGCCGTCGCCACCGACGCGAAGAAGTCCGACGAGGAGCGCTACGCCGCCCGCCTGGAGCTGCAGCAGCTGCCCCGCAACGCCAATCCGACGCGCCTGCGCAACCGCTGCGCGCTGACGGGCCGTGCGCGCGGCACCTTCCGCATGTTCGGCCTGGCGCGCAACAAGATCCGCGAGCTCGCCTTCAAGGGCGACATCCCCGGCGTGGTCAAGGCCAGCTGGTAAGCCGTCGGGAAGAGCAGGAGCATTTTCATGAGCATGAGTGATCCCATCGCGGACATGCTGACGCGCATCCGCAATGCGCAGGCCGTCGAGAAGAGCGCCGTCACGGTGCCGTCGTCGAAGCTGAAGGTCGCAATCGCGCAGGTCCTGAAGGACGAGGGCTACATCGACGGCTTCGCCGTCAAGTCCGACGCCGGCAAGAGCGAGCTCGAGATCGCGCTGAAGTACTACGCCGGCCGCCCGGTGATCGAGCGCATCGAGCGCGTGAGCCGCCCCGGCCTGCGCATCTACAAGGGCCGCGACGCCATCCCCCAGGTCATGAACGGCCTGGGCGTGGCCATCGTGACCACGCCCAAGGGCGTGATGACGGACCGCAAGGCGCGCGCCACCGGTGTCGGTGGCGAAGTGCTGTGCTACGTCGCTTGATCGAGGGAGCCAAGACATGTCCCGCGTAGGAAAGATGCCGGTCGACGTGCCCAAGGGCGTCGACGTGGCGCTGAGCGCCGAGAAGATCACCGTGAAGGGTCCTGCCGGCACGCTGTCGCTGCCGCAGAACCCGCTCGTGGCGGCGAAGGTCGACGGCGGCAAGGTGACGTTCACCGCCACCAACGAGACGGCCGAGGCTGACGCGATGAGCGGTACCTTCCGTGCGCTCGTGGCCAACATGGTCGTCGGCGTGAGCAAGGGCTTCGAGAAGAAGCTGAACCTGGTCGGCGTGGGCTTCCGTGCCCAGGCCCAGGGCCAGAAGCTGAACCTGCAGATCGGCTTCTCGCACCCGGTCGTCAAGGACATGCCCGAGGGCATCAAGGTGGCGACGCCGACGCAGACCGAGATCGTCATCAGCGGCGCCGACCGCCAGGTCGTCGGCCAGCTGGCCGCCGAGGTCCGGGCCTTCCGTCCTCCCGAGCCCTACAAGGGCAAGGGCATCCGCTACGCCGGTGAGCGCGTGGTGCTGAAAGAGACGAAGAAGAAGTAAGGAGCGCAGCGATGAGCATCACCAAGAAGGAACAACGCCTGCGCCGTTCGCGCCAGACGCGCCTGCGCATCGTGACGCAGGGTGTCGTGCGCCTGGCCGTGCACCGGTCCAACCTGCATATCTACGCCAGCATCGTCTCCGACGACGGCACGAAGGTGCTGGCCAGCGCCAGCACGGCCGAGAAGGAAGTGCGCGAGCAGCTGGGTGGCACGGGCAAGGGCGGCAACACCGCGGCGGCCACGCTGATCGGCAAGCGCATCGCGCTGAAGGCCAAGGCCGCGGGCATCGAGAAGGTCGCGTTCGACCGCTCGGGCTTCGCCTACCACGGCCGCGTCAAGGCGCTGGCGGAAGCCGCGCGCGAAGCGGGCCTGCAGTTCTGACGCGGCCCGGCTAGAGGAACACGAAGATGGCAAAGTTCACCCCCCGCGCCCAGACCGAAGCGAATGACGACGGCCTGAAGGAAAAGATGATCGCGGTCAACCGCGTCACCAAGGTCGTCAAGGGCGGCCGCACGCTGAGCTTCGCGGCGCTGACCGTCGTGGGCGACGGCGACGGCCGCATCGGCATGGGCAAGGGCAAGGCCAAGGAAGTGCCGGTGGCCGTGCAGAAGGCGATGGAAGCCGCGCGCCGCAACATGTTCAAGGTCGCGCTCAAGAGCGGCTCGGTGCAGCACAACGTGCGCGGCGAGCACGGCGCGGCCAAGGTCCTGGTGGCGCCCGCGCCGGCCGGTACCGGCATCATCGCCGGCGGCCCGATGCGTGCGGTGTTCGAGGTGATGGGCGTCACCGACGTCGTCGCCAAGAGCCTGGGCTCGACGAACCCGTACAACATGGTCCGCGCCACGCTGGATGCGCTGAAGCGCTCCACGACGCCGGCCGAAGTCGCCGCCAAGCGCGGCAAGACGGTCGAAGAACTCTTCAGCTGAAGAGACAGCAAGAGCCGGAGAGATTCGAGATGTCGGACAAGAAGACCCTGACCGTCCAGCTCGTCAAGAGCGTGGCCGGCACGCGCGAGGACCATCGCGCCACCGTGCGCGGCCTGGGCCTGCGCAAGCTCAACAGCACGCGCACGCTGGAAGACACGCCCGCGGTGCGCGGCATGATCAACAAGGTCGCGTACCTGGTGAAGGTGCTGTGATGAAACTGAATGCGATCCAGCCCGCCGAGGGCAGCAAGAAGGCGCGCCGCCGCGTCGGCCGTGGCATCGGTTCCGGCCTGGGCAAGACCGCGGGCCGAGGCCACAAGGGCCAGAAGAGCCGTGCCGGTGGCTTCCACAAGGTGGGCTTCGAAGGCGGCCAGATGCCGCTGCAGCGCCGCCTGCCCAAGCGCGGCTTCAAGAGCGCGCAGCTCAAGTACAACGGCGAAGTGACGCTGGCCGACCTGCAGGGCCTGGAGGCCGTCGAGATCGACCTGCTGACGCTGAAGGCCGCCGGCCTGGTGCGCGAGATCGTCAAGACGGTCAAGGTCATCAAGTCGGGTGAACTCTCGCGCAAGGTGTCGCTCAAGGGCATCGGCGCGACCGCCGGCGCGAAGGCTGCGGTCGAAGCCGCGGGCGGCTCGGTCGAGGTGATCGCCGTCGTGGCGCCGCCGAAGAAGCTGCCGAAGAAGTCGGCGCGCGCGGCGGCCTGAGCCGAAGGAAACACGCCGAGTGGCAACCAACGCGACCCAGCTGGCCAAGAGCGGCAAGTTCGGCGACCTGCGCAGGCGGGTCGTCTTCTTGCTCCTGGCGCTGGTGGTCTATCGCATCGGGGCGCACATTCCCGTGCCCGGCATCGACCCGGCGGCTCTGCAGTCGCTGTTCAAGAGCCAGGGCGGCGGCATCCTGAACCTGTTCAACATGTTCAGCGGTGGCGCGCTGTCGCGCTTCACGGTCTTCGCCCTGGGCATCATGCCCTACATCAGCGCCAGCATCATCATGCAGCTGATGAGCTACGTCGTACCTTCGCTCGAAGCGATCAAGAAGGAAGGCGAGGCGGGCCGGCGCAAGATCACGCAGTACACGCGCTACGGCACGCTGGGCCTGGCGATCTTCCAGAGCCTGGGCATCGCTCTGGCGCTGGAAGGCTCGGCCGGCCTGGTGCTGAGCCCGGGCTTCGGCTTCCGCATGACCACCGTCGTCAGCCTCGTGGCCGGCACGATGTTCCTGATGTGGCTGGGCGAGCAGATCACCGAGCGCGGCCTGGGCAACGGCATCTCGATCCTGATCTTCGGTGGCATCGTCGCGGGTCTGCCTGCGGCCATCGGCGGCCTGTTCGAGCTGGTGAACACCGGCGCGATGTCGATCCTGTCCTGCCTGTTCATCATCGCGGTGGTGATCGCCGTCACCTTCGCCGTGGTGTTCGTCGAGCGTGGCCAGCGCAAGATACTGGTGAACTACGCCAAGCGCCAGGTGGGCAACAAGGTCTACGGCGGGCAGTCGTCGCACCTGCCGCTGAAGCTGAACATGTCCGGCGTGATCCCGCCGATCTTCGCCTCGTCGATCATCCTGCTGCCGGCCACGGTGGTGGGCTGGTTCGCCACCGGCGAAGGGCTGCGCTGGCTGAAGGACCTGTCCTCGGCGCTGTCGCCGGGCCAGCCGATCTACGTGCTGCTGTACGCCGCGATGATCGTGTTCTTCTGCTTCTTCTACACGGCGCTCGTGTTCAACAGCCGCGAGACCGCCGACAACCTGAAGAAGAGCGGCGCCTTCATTCCCGGCATCCGCCCGGGCGAGCAGACGGCCAAGCACATCGATCGCATCCTTGGTCGCCTGACGCTGGCCGGCGCGGTGTACATCACGGCGGTGTGCCTGCTGCCGGAGTTCCTGGTGCTGAAGTACAACGTGCCGTTCTACTTCGGCGGCACTTCGCTGCTGATCATCGTCGTCGTCACCATGGACTTCTGGGCCCAGGTCCAGAGCTACGTGATGAGCCAGCAGTACGAGTCGCTGCTGAAGAAGGCCAACTTCAAGACGAGCTGAAATGGCCAAGGACGACGTCATCCAGATGCAGGGGGAGATTCTCGAGAACCTCCCCAACGCCACCTTCCGCGTGAAGCTCGAGAACGGCCACGTGGTGCTGGGGCATATCTCCGGCAAGATGCGCATGCACTACATCCGCATCCTGCCGGGGGACAAGGTCACGGTGGAACTCACGCCATACGACCTGACGCGGGCACGCATCGTGTTCCGCGCGAAGTAACCAGTTTCGAGAGTTCGGGGTCAAGGAGAAGACCATGAAAGTCGCCGCTTCGGTCAAGAAGATGTGCCGCAACTGCAAGATCATCCGCCGCAAGGGTGTGGTGCGCGTGATCTGCACCGACCCGCGCCACAAGCAGCGTCAAGGCTAAGGAACGAACATGGCACGTATCGCCGGCATCAACATTCCGCCGCACAAGCACGCGGAAATCGGTCTCACCTCGATCTACGGCATCGGCCGCCCGACCGCGCAGAAGATCTGCGAGGCGGTGGGCATCCCGTACAGCAAGAAGATCAAGGACCTGAGCGACTCGGAGCTGGAGAAGATCCGCGACGAGATCGGCAAGATCACCATCGAGGGCGACCTGCGCCGCGAGCTGTCCATCAGCATCAAGCGCCTGATGGATCTGGGCTGCTACCGTGGCTTCCGCCACCGCCGCGGCCTGCCCGTGCGCGGCCAGCGCACGCGCACCAACGCCCGCACCCGCAAGGGCCCGCGCAAGGGCGCCGCGGCGCTGAAGAAGTAAGCTCGCGCCGCCGCGAAGCCCCGAGTACACGGAAAGAGTCAAGACATGGCCAAGGCACCCGTCAACACCGCCGCGCGCCGCGTGAGCAAGAAGGTCCGCAAGAACGTCGCGGACGGCATTGCCCACGTGCACGCGTCGTTCAACAACACGATCATCACGATCACCGACCGGCAAGGCGGCGCCCTGGCTTGGGCGTCCAGCGGCGGCCAGGGCTTCAAGGGCTCGCGCAAGAGCACGCCCTTCGCCGCGCAGGTGGCCGCCGAGACCGCCGGCCGTGCCGCGCAGGAACAGGGCATCAAGAACCTGGACGTGCGGATCAAGGGCCCCGGCCCCGGCCGCGAGAGCAGCGTTCGCGCGCTGGCCTCGCTGGGCATCCGTATCAACAGCATCAGCGACGTGACGCCGATCCCGCACAACGGCTGCCGCCCGCAGAAGCGTCGGCGCATCTAAGCCAGCGCCGGCAGCGCCCCGGCGCTGCTGCTACAATCGAGAGTTTCCCCAAGTAGCCGGCCAAGCTTTCACGCTTTGCCGGCTGTTTCATCGAAGCCCACCGTCTGAGCGACCTGACAAGAGAACGCCAGACTCGCGCGGGTTCCGGGATCCAAGCCCGGTTCTGCCGCGTCAGAGACACATCAAGAGGACACGCAAGTGGCACGACACCTCGGCCCCAAGGCCAAGCTTTCCCGCCGCGAAGGCACCGACCTGTTCCTGAAGAGCGCGCGCCGCTCGATCACGGACAAGGCCAAGTTCGACAGCAAGCCCGGCCAGCACGGCCGCACCAGCGGCAGCCGCACCTCCGACTTCGGGATGCAGCTGCGTGAGAAGCAGAAGGTCAAGCGCATGTACGGCGTGCTGGAGCGCCAGTTCCGCCGCTACTTCGCCGAGGCCGAGCGCCGCAAGGGCAACACCGGTGCCAACCTGCTGGCGCTGCTGGAGTCGCGCCTGGACAACGTGGTCTACCGCATGGGCTTCGGCAGCACGCGCGCGGAAGCCCGCCAGCTCGTCTCGCACAAGGCGCTGACGGTCAACGGCGAGGTCGTGAACATCCCGTCGTACCAGGTCAAGGCCGGCGACGTGATCGCGCTGCGCGAGAAGAGCAAGACCCAGCTGCGCGTGACCGACGCGCTGAAGCTGGCGCAGTCGGTCGGCCTCGCCGACTGGGTCTCGGTGGACGCCACCAAGATGGAAGGCACCTTCAAGAAGGTTCCCGACCGCGACCAGTACGGCCAGGAAATCAAGGAAGCGCTGATCGTCGAGTTGTACTCGCGCTGATCGATCAGGAGGTCCGGGCGCCGGCGGCCCTTGCCGGCCTGCGCGCCCGCGTGTTCCGCCCCGCGTGCCGGGTGCGAGGCGGACGAATCCCGACCCGGCGCGGTCCATCAGCCTTATCGGTGTAACGAGCCGAGGGTATTGACAGGAACTACACAACTTCATGCAAACCACCCTACTGAAGCCCAAGGCCATCCAGGTCGAGCCGCTCGGCGGCCACCGCGCCAAAGCCACGCTCGAGCCCTTCGAGCGCGGCTACGGCCACACCCTCGGCAATGCACTGCGCCGCGTGCTGCTGTCGTCGATGGTGGGTTACGCGCCGACCGAGGTGACCATCGCGGGCGTGCTGCACGAGTACTCGGCGATCGACGGTGTGCAGGAAGACGTCGTGCACATCATGCTGAACCTGAAGGGCGTGGTGTTCCGCCTGCACAACCGCGACGAAGTCACGCTGGTGCTGCGCAAGGAAGGCGAGGGCCCCGTCACCGCTGGCGACATCCAGACGCCGCACGACGTGGAGATCATCAATCCCGAGCACGTCATCGCCCACCTGGCGCATGGCGGCAAGCTCGACATGCAGATCAAGGTCGAGAAGGGCCGCGGCTACGTGCCGGGCAACCTGCGCCGTTATGGCGACGAGCCCACGAAGAGCATCGGCCGCATCGTGCTCGACGCCTCCTTCTCGCCCGTCAAGCGCGTCAGCTACGCGGTCGAGAACGCCCGCGTCGAGCAGCGCACGGACCTGGACAAGCTCGTGATGGAGATCGAGACCAACGGCGCCATCGCGCCCGAGGAAGCGATCCGCCAGAGCGCGCGCATCCTCGTCGAGCAACTCGCCTTCTTCGGCAACTTCGACGTCAATCCGATCGACAGCATGGTGCCGCAGCCTTCGCGCGCGACGCCGTTCGACCCGATCCTGCTGCGCCCGGTCGACGAGCTCGAGCTGACGGTGCGTTCGGCCAACTGCCTGAAGGCCGAGAACATCTACTACATCGGCGACCTGATCCAGCGCACCGAGACCGAGCTGCTGAAGACGCCGAACCTGGGCCGCAAGAGCCTCAACGAGATCAAGGAAGTGCTGGCTTCGCGCGGGCTCACGCTCGGCGCGCGGCTGGAGAACTGGCCCCCGCAGGGCCTCGACAAGCGCTGAGTCGAACCCGACCAGACGCACGTGCAACCCCCGGTACCTGATACGGCCGGGGTTCAATAAAGACAGGAACGCACCATGCGCCACCGCAACGGCCCCCGCAAGCTGAACCGCACCACCTCGCACCGCCTGGCGATGCTGAGGAACATGTGCAACTCGCTGATCAAGCACGAGGCCATCAAGACGACGCTGCCCAAGGCCAAGGAACTGCGCAGCGTCGTCGAGCCGCTGATCACCCTGGGCAAGGAAGCCACGCTGGCCAACCGCCGCCTGGCCTTCGACCGCACCCGCGACCGCGAAGTCGTCACCAAGCTCTTCAACGAGCTGGGCCCGCGCTACAAGGCGCGCCCGGGCGGCTACACGCGCATCCTGAAGATGGGTTTCCGCGTCGGCGACAACGCGCCGATGGCCTTCGTCGAACTCGTCGACCGTCCCGAGCCCGCTGCCGAAGCCGCGCCGGCCGACAAGGCCGAGTGACCCTGCATGCTGCATCGAGCACGTGACATCGCGGCTCGAAGCAGGCTATAATTTAAGGCTCAGTCGCGGGGTGGAGCAGTCTGGTAGCTCGTTGGGCTCATAACCCAAAGGTCGCAAGTTCAAATCTTGCCCCCGCAACCAAATTCATCGGTGCTGACAAGCACCTGCGAAGCCCGCCCCGAGCGGGCTTCGTCGTTTCTGGTCGGCCTGCCTCATCGGTGGCCCGTGCTTGGGGCCCACGCGGTGGCCCGCTCGATCCAGACTCCTTGCGCCATCGCCTATTCGCTGCTCGGTCAAGACTGTGTGCGGCGCGGTCGACGCACCGAGGCGAATATCAGCAAGCTCCGCGACCCGCCGCCAAGGCGCCGCCGCGCGTGCGCCGGTCACCTCGGGCCATGCAGTCCCCGCCGGCGCCATGCTGCAAGCACGGCGCGCAGTCTGTCCCGTTGTTCGACGTCCAGGCCGCCGCAGCCCAGCAAGAGTGCCAGGGCGGCGTCAGGGGCGAGAGCCCTGGGCGCGCTCGCGCGGCGGCCTTCGAGGGCTGCCTTCATGGCAAGCAGCTTGCACTCGCGGCGCGCGGACTCGAAGGCCTGCGGCGTCGGCAAGTCCCAGGCCGTCTCGATCTGAAGCAGCCATTCGTCAACGCTCGGCACTGTCTCGGCGCCGCGAGCCGGTGCAAGCCCGGCGCGCCGGCGCAGCGCTTCCTCCAGGGCTGCCGGCAAGGCGGGCAGGGCCTGCCATGTCGCCGCCAGAGTGGCCGGATCCTCGCCGGCCTCCTGCTCACGCGCCTCGCACAGCGCCAGCTTGGCGTCGAGCGCTTCGCAGGTGGCCTGCCAGGCGCGTTGCGCACTCGCGTCCAGCGACTGCCGCAACGCCTCGCGCGAGGCGCGGAAGTCGGCCTCGAGCGCAGCGGCGCGCGCGCGAGGTGCGGGCCCGCAGCGCTGCCAGGCGGCGTCGACCTCGGCCAGCGTGCGGCGCTGCGCCGCAGGGCTGTCCTCGGTGCTTGCTCGCAGACGCTCGATCAGCGCTGCGCGCTCGGCGGCATGTACCTCTAACTCGGACTCGCGGGCGCGGAAGCTCGCCTCGCGGGCGGCGAAGGCGGCGTCGATCGCGCCCTTGAAACTGGTCCAAAGCGCCTGTTCATCGACGCGTGCCAGCGGCAGCGTCCTCGCATGCTGCTGCCATTCGGCCTGCAGCGCGCGCACTTCGCCCACCAGGTCGCGGCCAGGCCGGTCGTCAGCGAGGGCGCGGGCGCGCGCCAACAGGGTCTCGCGTTCCGCCCGGGCCTGTAGTCGCGCGGACTGCAGTGGCGCCTCTACCCGGCGCAGCGCAGACTCCATGCGCTCGACGAGGGCCGCCATGGACGCGCGTGGCACCGTGTGCTCCAGCGGACCGAGCTTGCGCCATTCGACGCGGAAACGGTCGAGCGCCGCGGCCAGCGCATGCGCATCGGCAGGCGCTTCGCTTTTCGTCTCCGGCTGCGGAATGTGTTCTGCCGGCTCCGCAAGCCCGCCGGTCGCCGCGACGCCCACCGCCTCCAGGATGTCGAGCAGCTGGCGGCGTGCCGCCAGGTTGGCTTCGCGCGCCGCTCGCTGTGTTGCCTGATGCGCGGCCACCGGCGCGTAGGCCGCCTTCAAGGCCGCATCGAAGCGCTGCCATAGCGAGCGACCACCGCCTCCCTGGCCGTCGAGTTCCTTCCAGCGCGCGCGCAGGCTGTCGATGAGCTCGGCACGCTGGCGGATCGACAGTCGGGCGACCTCTGCATCGGTCACGCCGGCGGCGACGCCATCGCCATCGCCATCGCCGACGGTCGCGGCGGCCAGCGCCTCGGCCTGCAGCACGAGTTCGTCGCGCGCCCGCCCGCCAGCCCAATGCTGCCAGCCGCGCAACTGCGCCAGCCGCGCCTGCGCCGCCGCGATGCGGGCGCGCAGTGCGTCGGGCACATCGCCACCCTGCAGTCCATCGTCGATGTCGCTCAGGTGGCCTTGCGCCTCGGCCAGTTGCCCGGCGTCGAGCGCCGCCTCGGCCCGTGCGACACCATCCGACAACACCGCCGCGACCTGCTCGCCCTTCTGCGCGCGTTGTCGCTCGCGGGCCCGCTCGCGTTCTTGCGACTGCCGCTCGCTCTGCACCCGGTTCCGGGCCTGCTGCCAGCGCGCGTGGCGATCCTGCAGCAGCGCGGCCAGATGCGTATCGGGCAGCGGCGAGAGTGCGTGCCATGCCTGCTGCAGATCGGCGTCCGCCTTCGGCGCGGAATCGGTCGATTCGGCCAGCAAACGATCGAGCACGGCGAGATGGAGGTCGAGTGCCGTTCCGGTCTCGAGTGCACGCAGCAGCGCCGCCAGCACCTCGTCAGCGCCTGGCGCGGGCGCGGCCTCTGCCGGCATCGCTTCCACAACGCCGCGGGCTCCGCTGATCGCCGCGGCGAGCCAGTCCCGGTCCTTCGCGCCCGAGGCCGCCTCGCCACTCGCCGCCTGCAATCGCTGAAGGGCCTGCACGGCATTGGCATGCCAGCGTTTGCGCAGCCGTTCGGTGTCGGCGCGCTGGCTTGCCTGCGAGGCCAGTTGCATCGTCAGCTCCGCAAACGCGTCACGCTGCGCGGATTCGATGGCGCTGGCATCCAGAGCCTGCCAGGCGCGTTCGAGTTCGACTACCCGATTCACCGGCATGTCGGTCTCGTTGGCGAGGCTGCGCGCGGTATCGATCAGACGCGCGGCCTGCTCGCGGGTCTGGCGCCGTGCCACCTCCGCCAGCAGGCGACGCTTGGCCACCCGGTAGACGCGGCGGTCGTGGCTGCGAAACTCGCGCTCCGCCAGTCTCAGCGCCGCTTCACTGGCGAGGGCCTCGACGGCCGCCTCCTTGAACTGCAAGGGGACGCCAGCCGTGCGCGCCAGTGCCAGCAACGCATCGTCGTCGCCGCGCGCCTGTGCAAACCTGGCCGTCCAGTCAGCGGCGGGCGCTGGCAGGGCCACAGCCGGCGGCAGGCTCTGAGCGGCCAAGGTCGGTGCAGCAGCCTCGGGCGCGTTGCCCTTCTTCTTGAAGATCCAGCCCAGCATGCTCGTGCCCGGTGCGCGCCAGCGTGGCGCCGATCAGCCATTCTCTGCGCAAGCATCGCATCGATTGATCGACTGTCACGCCGTGTGGGTAGGCGGGTCGCGCCGCGTGTTGCTCTCCCGTCAGCGGCTTCGTCCCATTGCCTGCGTGTTGTGACGGATACTTCCGACGTTGAGCCTGCCCCGTGTTGCGCGAAGAGAGTCGAAGCACGATGCCAGCTCGACATCGCGGGCTTTCGTGGACGCATGAATGCCGTGCCGTTCGGTGATCAGGAAGCTGGCAGGCTTGAACTCGGGCGCTCGATGATCACGCCAGGTGCTAGCGCCAATACTGAACGGCATCTTCTTGACTGGGTGGCTAGGTTTCGGTCGGCAACCCAGGGATCGCGCGCCGCCAGCATGGCCGCCAGCGCGCTGCGCCAACCGAGGCCGTCGTCCTGTCCGGCACGCTCACCCGTCGCCAGCCCTAAGGGCTCGAGTAGTCCAGGCCGCTCACGACCCTTGCGCGGGAGATGGGTGTCTCGGAGGCCAGGATCGGCAAGCGGTGCCGCGCGCCGGATGTGCCGGCGTCGCCGCCGGGCTGCTGGGCCAGCCTCGCGGCCAGCGGTAGACCCAAGGCGAAGTACCAGCGCCCTGCGCTGACCTACCCGTTGGCCAAGCGCATGCTGGAGCACCACGCCCGGCTGGCTGCGCGCTTGGAAGGCCGGGATACCCGGGACCTCGCCCGGCTGCTGCCGCAGTCTGCCGTCCTGCCCGAGTCGGTCGAGGAGACCGTGGCCCGCCACGCCGCGCACGCGAGCAGCGACGGGTCCGGCCCGGGTCTTCGCAGCGATGGACGCGCGAACGCTCGACGCACCGACAGTGCTGCTCCTCACCCAGCAGGCGCTTGGGTTCCGCGAAGGCCTGCAGTGGCGCTGCAGAACGCCGTCGAATCCCGCGAACGGGCCATCCGGGCGGCCGACAAGATCCGCGGGCTCGTGTCGACAACGGAGGCGAGCTTGTCGGGCCTGGCCGGGAGCGCGGGTTTTCGGCGAATGCCGACAATGGCGCCGACGTCAGTCGCGAGCCCCTTACGCCATGGCCTACCCACCGCAGTTCCTCGACCTGGTCGACAAGTTCATCCACCTGGCCAACGAGCTCGCCGAAGGCGGGCGGGCAGGCGAAGTGAGCGCCGCGATCCTGTTCGCGGCCGGTCGCTACAACGCCTTCAACTTCGTCTCCACCGGCGGCACCGACGCGGAGCGGCCGCAGGCCGAGGCCTTCTACGCGAGCGAGTACCGCAAGGCCTTCGTCTCCAACCTCGACGGCGTCGTCGGGCCGGTGGCGAAGCCGCAGGCCTGAGCGACCGGCTCGCGCCACCCCGGCCAGCGAACCACCCGACGCAGGGATCTTCGTGCGCATCCAGTTCGCCTCCGACCTGCACCTCGAACTGCTCGAGCGCGATGCGCCCGGGGCCCGGCTCGTCGTGCCCGCGCCCGGTGCCGACCTGCTGGTGCTCGCCGGCGACATCCACAATGGCACCCGAGGCATCGAGGCCTTCGCGGACTGGCCCGTGCCGGTCGTGAATCCGGCGGGATACGTGCTGAACCGCGGTGCAGCGGCGGAAGGGCGCGGGTCCGAGTTCGAGAACGGCCGCTTCGATCCTGCGCTCGTCGTCGAGGTCGACGCCGAGGTGCGCGCGTGACACGGCGTGCGTCGTCATGGCCCTGCAACTGCTGGGCCCTGGCTGATCGAGCAGGGCACTCCGGACCTCCCGGATGCTCCCGGCACGTGGGGCCATGACCCGAGGCATGCCCACGATGAGCAGGAGCCACCGATGACGCGGCGTGTCGTTCGCCTCGAGATCCGCGGCGTGGTCCAGGGCGTCGGCTATCGCTGGTCGATGGCCGGGCAGGCCTGCCGCGAAGGCCTCCACGGCTGGGTGCGCAACCGCCGCGATGGGTCCGTCGAGGCCACGATCGCCGGCGCAACGGACGCGGTCGAGCGGCTCGTCGCATGGGCTCGACGTGGGCCCGGCGCGGCGATCGTCGAATCGGTCGATGTGTTCGAAGCCGAAGGCAGCTTCTCGTCCTTCGAGCAGCGACCCACGGCTTGAGCGTTCAAGGTCCGCGCGCGCCTCGATGGCCTCGTGCGGGCGCCCGGTGCCTCAAGCCCGCCGTTGCCCGAGATTGAGCGTCACGCCGCCGGCGCCCTGCGGGTAGACCACCTCGTAGCCGAACTGGCGCCGAAGCGACTCGTCCTCCCACTTGCGGTTGCGCGGCGTCGAGTAGTTGAACCACAGCGTGGGCTGGGCGCCGCCATGGACCAGCACCCGCGCGATGGCCTCGTCGTCGGGGTGATGGAAAAGGGCGTTGTTGGTGCTGACCACGTAGTCGCGGGCCTGCACCGCCGCCAGCAGGTCCAGGGTCACGTTGGCCCGGCTGCCGTGGTGGCTCAGCTTGAACACGTCGATCTCCAGCGGACAGGCTTGCTTCCGGTGTCGGGCCAGTTGTGTCAGTGCCGGGCACAACACCGTCGGGAAGGCGTCGGCGCCGAGCAGGATCGAGGCGCCGCGGTGTTCCAGCAGCATCGCGATGGCCGATCCGTTGGGTGCCGCCCGGTCCGTGGGCGTGAGCTTCTTCGCGAGGGCCGGAATGTCCAGCGGCACGGCCTCCCGCGTCAGCGCTTCGCGCGTCGAAGGCTTGTCGGTCTCCTTCCTGCGCAGCCGGGCCAGCTCGGCATCCCAGGCCTTGAAGAGATCGGCCAGGCTGGCTGGCGACGGAGACAGCAGCGTGATCCTCGGTGCTCCGCGGGCAGCCATGAGTTCGACGAAGCCGGCATCACCGGTGACAGCCGCCTTGCCGCCGAACGCGAGGTTCCACGGCAGCGGCGACCGCGAGGCGCCCAGCAACTCCGCCAGCGACTCTCCTTCCGCCACGCCCCGCACAAGATGTCTCGGAGGCGCGTTGAACCATACGTCCCCGATGTCCAGGGCCAGGGACTTGTCGTTCAGCAGCAGCCGCGCGCCGCCGATGTGGTCGTGGTCGATGTGCGTGACGACGAAGACGTCGATCCGTCGCCGACCTTCGGCATCCGTCGGCAGCGCGGCCAGCCGGGACTTCAAGGCCGCGTAGGTGTCGTCCGGCCCCGTGTCCACGAGCATGCGCCAGGTCCGCTTGCCGACCGGGCACTGGACCAGCAGGCAATCGCCGTACGCCGCGGGCAGGACGTCGAGCGTGATCGCGGGCGCAGCCATGGTCGGTACGCTACCCCCTTCTGCACGTTCGCGGACGCAATTGGGCCGTCGCGGTCTCCCGAGCCTCTAGGCCTGCCACACGCCGTAGCCGGCCTCGCGCAAGCCGATTCCGAGCTCGACTTCCATCTCGCGCGCGGCTTCGTAGGGCATCGGGTTGTAGACCTCGTACAAGTGCGGCAGCAGGCGCAGGCCGTACTCGAAGACGAAGCGGTTGGACTGGATGCCGGCCTTGTGCCGGTCGAATCGAAGGTCGGGATCCAGTCCCGTCATGCCGACGTAGACCAGCGGCTTGCCCAACTGGTGGTCGGGGTTCGCCTTGCGGAACGTGGGCTCGTTCCAGACCCGGTCCGAAAGTTCCACCACGTAGACGTGGTGATGGTGCTTGCGTGGCCGGCTCATTCGAACGCCAGAACGATCAAGGGCGCAGACCCATGCCTGCCTCGCCGGTGATGGTCGAAGGGGCCGACTATGGCTGTCCCTTCGCGATGGCTTCCAGGTGCGCGCGTAAGGCCTTGCGCCCGGCGCCGTTGGTCGCCCGCCAGGCGGCCAGCGCAAGATCCATCAGGGCCTTCTCCGCCGAAGTGGGTACCGCCACTTCGCGCGTTTCGTCCAGCCAGCCCGCGGGCTTGCTCACGAGGTGCTCGATCTGCCGGGCCAGCTTGTCGCCAATGGGCCGTGAGGACTTGATCTGGCTCCACATGCTGGGCGAGATCTGCAGCGTGGCCGCGAAGGCCTGCTCCAGCCCCTTGGGCGATGCGCCTTGTGACATAGCTCTATTGGCGTAGTCCTGAAACAGGGCCAGCGCGTTCTGTCTCCTGGCGACGGTGATGTTCGGCACGTGTGGTGTGAAGACTGCAACGAGGGCTGAACGACATTCTCGCAGGGGGTTGACGGTGGAGTAAAGACTCTTTACAGTCCGGCCCACTTTGAATCCCGGACTCTCCGGGACTGGCTTCTTCAAGCGAGGCAAGAACCGTGAAATCAGGCAACTTCATCAGGACACACCGACCCATGTTGGGTCTGGGTGCGTTCGTGCGCGTCGCCGCGGGGCTTGCCTCGATGGCACACGGCTCGCACGCCAGCGCCCAGGCTTCGTTCGCCCCGGCCAGCTATTGCCTCGCGTTGGGCTGGCTGGATCGGTCGGAGGACCCCGTGCATCCGGGAGAGGGAAACGCATAGCGCGTTCCTCCCAGCTCTGTACGCAGAGGCCCGGATTCCGAAAGGATCCGGGCCTTTTTCTTCTTTCACCTCAACCGGCCTGCGCATCGGCACAGGCCAGCGATCGAAGGATCGCACCACCGCTCGCGGTGGACGCTCTTTAACAAGTTGCCGCAAGGCAGCCTCGGGGACCTGGATCGGGCCGACGGCATGCCTTGCACCTTTTGCGGATGTAGCTCAGTGGGTAGAGCACGGCCACGCCACGGCCGACGCCACGAGTTCGAGACTCGTCATCCGCTCCACTTCGGGTGTGTCCATGCACTCCGCGGCTACGCGACATGGTGTTGGTGGCTCGGGATGTGCGCGGTCCTTGGCCAGATCACGTGCAGCGAGACACCACATCCGACGGGATGCTCGCGTTTGGGCACAGCCGAAGTGGGTGAGTATGGACGTGGATCTGTCCCTGCGGACGGATCCACGCCTCACGAACCGCCCGAGCTCTGCGAGGGCGTGGGGAGGCTTAGCCATGTCGCGTTCGTCTAGGCGGCCGAGGACTCCAGGCTTTGGCTTCGCCACTGCTCCGCAGAGCAATCCGGGAACGCGGGTTCGCTCAGCGCGAAGCGCTGGACGCGCCGAAGGCGCGGGCCGAAGGCAGAGGGCGCAGCCCGAGCAATCCCGCACGCGATGCCAGAACAAACAGGAGCCCCGTCGAGCTCACGCTTCGGGGTGGAAATCGGCCGCAACGATTGGGCGGCGCCGGAACCCGTGACCGGATGGATCTCCGTGGCGGTGTAGCTCAACAGCCGGTAGAGCAGCCGCCCTGCAAGCGGCAGGCTGCAGGTTCGCCCTGGTCGGCGAAGCCGGCCAGGACGTCGCGAAGCAACGGGCCGAAGGCCGAGCGCGCAGCGCGAGCAACCCTGTCACCTCCACCAACAGAACGACGCCTCGTCAACTCGGTGGCCAGAGATCACCGGCCCCTTAAGCCGGCGAGTCAGGGTTCGAACCCCTGGCGACGCAGCAGCATCACCCCCTTTGTGGCGGAAATGGCAGACGCACCGGGCTCAGAAGCGGGGCCCGCACGGGCATGTCCGTTCGACTCGGACCGAGGGGACCAATCACCAGTCCGGTAGCTCAGCGGCAGAGCGGCGCTCTCATAAGGCGAAGGCCAATGAATCGTGCCCACCCCGGACGACCAGTTCCAACCACCACACGAGGAGGTGTGCCATGAAGCCGATCGACGAAGACGACCTGTGCTTTCGAGGTCACGAGCAAACGGCGCAAAGGCTTCCCGTCTGAGACGAGAGTCAAGCGCGGCGACCGCATCGTGCGCGGAGGCAAGGAACTGGCCGAGAAGCTCGGCCGTGACGACCCGTGCCCTTGCGGCTCCACGAGGTCGTTTCAAGCGCTGCTGCCTGCGCAGCGGTTGCTTTTGACGGGGTAAACCGTCACCACTATCAGCGCTGATCCCGTCAGCGTCGCTCCCTTGGAGAACTGCCCGAGTCGCAAGGGGATGGCTTGCTAAGCCAATGCCGGTGATTCGTCGCCGCGGGCGTTCGGTCCGCCCGCTCTCCGCCAACAACCCAGCGGGCGTAGCTCAGGGGCAGAGCATCCGGTCTCCAACCGGCAGGCCGGGGTTCGACACCCCGCGCCCGCCCTATTCAACCAGCTGCGGCGCAGTCGAGTGGCCTCAGACACCAGCCTTTGAAGCTGGTGACGTTGATTCGAATCCAACCGCCGCTGCCACCTCACCAGCCCTTCAACTCGGAGGCAGAGCAACACTCTTGCGAAGCGAAGGTCGACGTTTGCTCGCACTTCTTGCTGACCTTTGGTCCGTTGCTGCGCAACGTCCTGCCGCTTGGCGGCAGAGTGAAATCCTCATGGGCTACCCGTTCGACACGTCCGTAGCTCAGTGGCCAGAGCGCGGTCCTCCGAAGGCCGAGGCCGGTGGTTCGATCCCACCCGGAGGTTCCATGCACTCGCATCACACAACGGCCACGAAGGGAGGCCGCCATGCACCAAGACCACAACCATGTCCTGCAACTCGACATCCAGGGCACGCCGCAGGCGTGGATCTCGCTCGAGCATGCAGCCACCCACGTGGCTTCGGGTTCGGTGGCCTGGGTCGACGGCGAAGGCCCGCTGGCGTCTCTGCGCGGCGGCTTCAACGCGGCTCGTGGCTGCCAGTCGATCATCGACGTGCATCCGATCATCGCGCTGCGAGGTGCCTCGAAGGTCAACCTCTTCGATGTCGTTCCGGTGTTCACCAAGGGCAAGCTGTTTCGGCGCGACCGCATGATGTGTGCTTACTGCGGCATCCGCTTCGCCGAGTGCGACCTGTCCTGCGAACACATCGTGCCGCAGGCACGCGGCGGCCCATGGAGCTGGATGAACCTCGTCACGGCCTGCGCGGCATGCAACGGCCGCAAGGCCGACCGCACGCCCGAAGAGGCGGGCATGCCGCTGGTCTACCTGCCGTACGTGCCGAGCCGCTTCGAGGACTTCCTGCTCGAAGGCCGGCACATCCGCGCCGACGTGCACGAGTGGCTGGCTGCGCGACTGCCCAAGGGCTCGCGGCTCAGTTGACCCAGGAAGACGACGTCATCCTCGGACGATCGTCTCCCAGCTGAGGCCGTGCTTGTGCAGGTACTTGCGAAGACGGTCGGCATCGTTGACGACGGTCCGCTGGACGCGCGAGCGGTCGAACAGCTTTCGTCCCGCCTCGGACAAGGTCCTGGACTCCCTGCAGACGCCCACGACTGCTTCCAGTTGCACGCGGTCGAAGAGATCCAGTTCCGCGAGCCGCTCGTCGCCCAGCAGCGCTGCGAGGTCCACCATCCGATCGCCTGCCAGCGCCGGGTCCGTTCGCTCCCACATCCAGCGCAAGCGCTGAATCTCCGCATCGACCTGGGGGCTCGTGATGCGCCCGCCGTCGGCCAGCGTGGCCAGGCGCATCACGCTCGCCGAAAGGTCGCGGAAATTGCCGCTCCACACCGCGTCCGCGGATTGTGCGAAGCGGAGGTAGCTTGCCTTGGCCTCGGCATTGAACCGCACCGCACGCTTGAGTTCGACGCCGGCGCGCGCGAGCAGGTGCTCGATGTTCGGCTCCAGGTCCTCGGTGCGCTGCGACAGCCCGGGCAAGGTGTAGGACCAGAGGTTGATCCGCGCGTACAGGTCCTCCCTGAAGCGTCCCTGCGCCACGTCCCGGCGCAGATCGCGGTTCGTGCCGACGATCAACTGGAAGTCACTCATGACCTCGCGATCGCTCCCCATCGGGAAGAACCTCTTCTCCTCCACGGCCTTGAGCAGCATCGCCTGTTCGTCCGCTCCGAGCTCGCCGATCTCGTCCAGGAACAACACGCCTTCATGCGCGGAGCGCAGCAGGCCGGCCCGATCGGTCGCAGCGCCGGTGAAGGCGCCCTTCCTGTGGCCGAACAGCGTCGACGCCGCGCCGTCGCCACGCAAGGTCGCGCAGTTGACCTCGACGAACTCGCCGCTGACCTGGTGGCGCGACTTCTTCAGCTCGTACATGCGTCGCGCCAGATGCGACTTGCCCGCGCCCGTGGGGCCGGTGAGAAGGATCGGCGCGCGCGAGCGGATCGCCACGCGCTCGATCTCCTCGATCAAGGCGTTGAAGCCCTTGTTGCGCGTGGCGATGCCGTTCTTCAGGAACGCCAGGGCGTCCCGATGCTCCTGCTCGAATCGTTGGGCCAGCGCGTCGTAGCGAGAGAGATCCAGGTCGATCAGCGCATAGCTGCCCGGATCGTCGCGGACCTGCTTCTTCGGAGGTGCCGTCTGCAGCAGCACACCCGGCAGGAACCGTGACTCGACGAGAAGGAACATGCAGATCTGCGCGACGTGGGTGCCCGTGGTGATGTGCGCCCAGTACTGTTCCCGGGCGCTGTCGAACGGATAGCGGCGCACCCAGTCGTAGAGCACGCCGTACACCTCGCCGAAGTCCCAGGGATCTGCAATGTCCAGGGACACCAGGCTCACCTCGGTCTCGGGCGAGACGGCCTCGATGTCGCGCTGGACGGCCTTCGCCAAAGCCTCGTGCTTCGGCACATGCAGCAGTTCGAACCGATGGACCAGCGTGTCCTGGTGCTGAGCCAGCGAGACGGTCGGACGCCACTTCTCCCATCGGCCCGCACCCTGACCGGCGTCGAGCTGACTGCCCAGGAAGCCGATGACCACGGTCTTCTTGTCCATATCCAGACAGATAACTATGTAGCTGCAATTCTAGTCAAAGGCGTGCGGCTCAGCCGAGATACGTCTCTCAGGCAGCGTCGTCATTCCGGCAAATCTCAGAGAAATCAACCACTTGCGAAAGCACCGCGTCCCCGCACCGGGTACTGGCACGGGCCGTGCAAAGTGAAAGGCACCAGTACGAAGTTGAATGCAACGGAGAACCTCCATGGTCAACACCCAACTCTTCAAGACCCTCAAGGGCGCCCTGCTGCCGCAGGCGACGGCGACGAACCACTCGCAGGCTCCGGCCTATGCGATGAGCGCCAAGCACCAGCTGGCGCAGCTGGCTGCCACCGGTTGCCTGAACCAGACCTTCTATGCCGATGCCGATGCGCAGCTCGACGCCGTGGCCGCCCTGGCCGCACAACTCGATCCGGTGTTCGTGGCGCAGACCGCCGTGTACGCCCGCCAGTCCGGTCAGATGAAGGACATGCCGGTGCTGCTGGCGGCCCTGCTGGCCGTTCGTGACGTGGCCCTGCTGGGCCAGGTGTTCGGCCGGGTCGTTAACAACGGCAAGACGCTGCGCGCGTTCGTGCAGATGGTTCGAAGCGGTGTGCTGGGTCGCAAGTCGCTGGGTTCGCGTCCGAAGAAGCTGGTGCAGCAGTGGCTGCTGACTGCGAGCGAGAAGCAACTGCTGAATGCAGCCGTGGGCAACACGCCGTCGCTGGCCGACGTGGTGAAGATGGTTCACCCGAAGCCGGCGGAGGCCTGGCGTGCGGCGTGGTTCGCGTGGTTGATCGGTAAGTCGCATGACGAAGCCGCGCTGCCGCCGATCACGCTGGCGTTCGAGCGCTTCAAGCGCGCGGCGGCCCAAGGTGAGCTGGCCGAGGTGCCGGACGTGCCGTTCCAGATGCTGACCGCGCTGGAACTGCAGCCGGCGCAGTGGGCGCAGATCGCTCGTGCGGGTTCGTGGCAGATGGTGCGTCAGAACCTGAACACCTTTGCGCGGCACGGCGTGTTCGAGATCGACGGCATGGCCGAGGCGATCGCTGCGAAGCTGCGTGATCCGAAGGCCGTGGCGCAGGCGGGTGCCTTCCCGTACCAGTTGCTGGCCGCCTGCAAGGCGACCGGTGATGCGGTGCCGGCGGTGGTTCGCGATGCGCTGCAGGATGCGCTGGAGGCGTCGCTGGCCAACGTGCCGTCGTTCGAAGGTCGCGTGGTGGTGTGCCCGGACGTGTCGGGTTCGATGAGCTCGGCAGTGACGGGCCAGCGTGGCTCGGCGACGTCGAGCGTGCGTTGCATCGACGTGGCCGCGCTGGTGGCCGCGGCGGTGCTGCGAAAGAACCCGCAAGCGCGTGTGCTGCCGTTCGAGCAGGACGTGGTGAAGCTGTCGCTCAATGCCCGCGACTCGGTGATGACCAACGCGCAGGCGCTGGCGTCTATCGGTGGTGGTGGCACGAACTGCAGCGCGCCGCTGGCGCTGCTGAACCGGGAGCGGGCGACGGTGGACGTGGTGATCCTCGTCTCGGACAACGAGTCGTGGGTCGACGCAACCCGGCGTGGTGCGACGCAGACGATGCGTGAGTGGGAAGCGCTGAAGCAGCGCTGCCCGCAGGCGCAGCTGGTTTGCATCGACATCCAGCCGTACACCACGACGCAGGCGGCGGAGCGGCGCGACATCATGAATGTCGGCGGCTTCTCCGACGCGGTGTTCACGATGATGGCGCTGTTTGCCGAAGGCAAGACCGGCGCCGAGCACTGGGTGGGCGAGATCGAGAAGATCTCGTTCGCTCCGCAGTAGGGAGTCGACGAAGAGAGTTCGTTCGTCGTCGCGTGGCGAATGCCGGTGGGACTACATATCCAGATGTTCGCGTCTCACCAAACGTTTGTCGCCACGCGGGGACTCTGCGAAGGATTCAGGTTTTGACGCGAATGCCGTGCAGGACTACATGGAGTGCCGTGGGGTTCGAATCCCCAGCTCCGGGAGGTTGGAGTCAGGCGATGTCTTGCCAAACCTAGTCGCGTTAGTTTTCGGTTGTCGCATGGCGAATGCAGGTGGAACTACAGCCTCTTAAGCTCGTGGTCGCGGGTTCGAATCCCGCCGGTCCCATACAGGGGACCGTAGCTCAGTCCGGTAGAGCACGATCGTTTCACCAACCCTTGTCGCCGTGCGACAGCCACCCTCTTTCCGGTTTGTCGGTGAATGCCGATGGAACTACAGGTAGACGCACGCCGCACGCGTCGAGAGACGAGGCGGCGGGCCCCGATGTCGCGGGCGACCGTGACAGCGGGGCGCCCGGGTTCAAATCCCGGTCCAGCGATGGATGGCGGAGCAATCGTTTCATCAAGCCTCGTCACTGACGCTTTTCATTCGAGCGAGATCAGCATGGAAGTCAAGTACAACATCGAACAGCCCGAGGGCGGCGTGCCCATCAAGATGTGGACGCGCGGCGTGCCCGTCGAGGCCGAAGCCAAGGAACAGCTCGCCAACGCGGCGCGCCTGCCCATCGTCTTCAAGCACGTGGCGGCGATGCCCGACGTGCACCTGGGCATCGGCGCGACCGTCGGCTCGGTGATCCCGACGCTCAAGGCCATCATCCCGGCCGCCGTGGGCGTGGACATCGGCTGCGGCATGATGGCCTGCAAGACCACGCTGCACGCGAACGACCTGCCCGACAACCTGGGCCCGCTGCGCGCAGCCATCGAGCGCGCGGTGCCGCATGGCGGCGGCCCGCGTTCGCGCGGCCGCGATCCCGGCGCCTGGGAGAACCCGCCGGAGACGGTGGACCAGGTCTGGTCCGGTCTCGTGGGCGAGTTCGAGCAACTGTGCGAGTTGCACCCGCGGCTGAAGAACACGAACAACCGCAAGCACCTGGGCACGCTGGGCACCGGCAACCACTTCATCGAGGTCTGCCTGGACCAGGACGGCTTCGTCTGGTTCATGCTGCACTCGGGTTCGCGCGGCGTGGGCAATGCGATCGGCACGCACTTCATCGAACTGGCGAAGAAGGACGCCGAAGCGCACCAGCGCAACCTGCCCGACAAGGACCTGGCGTACTTCGAGGAAGGCGCGCAGTACTTCGGCGACTACGTGCGCGGCGTGGGCTGGGCGCAGCGCTTCGCGGCGAAGAACCGCGAGGTGATGATGGCCAACCTGGTCGCGACCGTGCGCCAGGTGATCACCAAGCCGTTCCAGACCCACGTGGAAGCGGTGAACTGCCACCACAACTACGTGCAGCAGGAGCGTCACTTCGGCGAAGACGTGTTCGTCACCCGCAAGGGCGCGGTGAGCGCGAAGCGCGGCGAGCTGGGCATCATCCCCGGCAGCATGGGCGCGCGCAGCTACATCGTGCGTGGCCTCGGCAACCCCGAGAGCTTCGAGAGCTGCAGCCACGGCGCGGGCCGCGTGATGAGCCGCACGAAGGCGAAGAAGCTGTTCACGGTGGATGACCACATCAAGGCGACCGAAGGCGTCGAGTGCCGCAAGGACGCCGACGTGATCGACGAGATCCCGATGGCCTACAAGGACATCGACGCCGTGATGGAGGCGCAGAAGGACCTGGTCGAGGTGGTGCACACGCTCAAGCAGGTGGTGTGCGTCAAGGGCTGACGCCCATCGAGGTGCCTCGCTGCAGCCGCAGCGGGGCGCCGACGCGAACGACAAGAGCAACAAACACGAGGGAGAAGAAGAACATGATCGAGCTCGACGGAGCCGTGGGCGAGGGCGGCGGCCAGATCCTGCGTTCGGCGCTGGCGCTGTCTGTCTGCACCGGACAAGCGATCAGGGTCCGCCGCATCCGCGCGCGCCGGCCCAAGCCGGGCCTGATGCGCCAGCACCTGGCCTGCGTGAACGCGGCTGTGGCGATCAGCGGCGCCAGCGCCGAGGGCGCTGAACTGGGTTCGCAGGAACTGGTCTTCGAGCCCGGCCCGGTGCGGCCGGGCGACTACACGTTCCATGTCGGCACGGCGGGCAGCTGCTCGCTGGTGCTGCAGACGGTGCTGCCGCCGCTGATGCTGGCCAGGTCAAGCAGCCGCGTCGTGCTCGGCGGCGGCACCCACAACTCGATGGCGCCGCCGTTCCACTTCCTCGAGCGCTGCTTCGCGCCGCTGCTGCGCGGCCTCGGCGCCGATCTGAAGCTGGAGCTGCGGCGGCTGGGCTTCTACCCGGCAGGCGGGGGTGAGTTCGCAGCCGTGATCACGCCAGGGCCCGGCGGGCTCTCGCCCTTCGACCTCACCGAGCGCGGTGCACTGCGCGACGCCTACGCCGAGTGCCTGGTGCCAGGTCTGCCTCAGCGCGTCGCCCATCGGGAGCTCGAGGCACTGGGCCAGGCGCTGGGCTGGTCGGGCGACCAGCTGCGCAAGCCCGCAGCGCGCCAGAACGAAGGACCCGGCAATGCGCTGATGGCCACGCTGGTCCACGAGCACGTGACGGAGCTCGCCACGTCGTTCGGCGAGAAGGGCGTCACCAGCGAGGCCGTGGCCCGCGCCGTGGCCCGAGAGGTGCAGGCTTACCAGCAGGCGACGGGGGCGCTCGGCCCGCATCTGGCCGATCAGTGGATGCTGCCTCTGGCGCTGGCTGTCGTTCAGGCGAAGACGCAGGCGTCGTTCACCTGCACCGAGATGACCGAGCACTCGACGACCAACGTCCAGGTGATCGAGGCGTTCCTGCCCGTGCGTTTCTCGGTGCAGGAAGAAGGCCCGGGGCTGTGGCGCGTTTCGCTTGCCGCGAGAGTCTGAGCCACGGACGGCCACATCCTCAGCGAATCCAGGTCAGAGTCCTGCTTGCAGCAGACGATCAGCCGCAAGGAGCGGCGCTTGGCGCGAACGAGGCGCCCGCCAGCGCCAGCAGGGCCGCGGCGCCGACCGGTGCTTCGCCCCGCCATGCGATCAGGGCACTCCGGCGGGCAGACACCTGGCGGACATGCTCGATGAACGGCGCTTCGTAGGCGCCCCGCTGCTGTAGCACCGGATCTCGCGTGCCGCTGGCCAGCAGGCTCTGGTTGATGACCCACGCGAAGGGTTCGATGCCGGCACGGCGCAGGTCGGCCTGCAGCCGCTCGGCCTCGTGCACCGGAGTGGCCTCCGCCAGCGTCACGACGAGCACCCGCGTGAAGGCCGGATCGCGCAGCCGCGGCAGCAGCTGGCGCACCGACTCCGGCGCGTCGCCCTGCGTCCGGCTCACCTCGCGGTGGTAGGCCTCGGCGGAGTCCATCAGCAGGATCGTGTGGCCCGTCGGCGCGGTGTCGAGCACGACGAAGGCATCGCGTGCCTTGTCGACCGTTTGGGCGAAGGCCCGGAACACCGCGATCTCCTCGGTGCACGGCGACCGGAGGTCTTCCTCCAGCATCGCCCGGGCCTGCGCGTCGAGCCCGGCGCCGGCCTTGCCCAGCACCTCGTCGCGGTATCGATCGACTTCGGCAGCCGGATCGATGCGCTCGACCGACAGCTTGTCGATCGGCTCGTCGAGCGCCCACGCCAGATGGGCCGCCGGGTCGGTGGTCGACAGCACGACGCGGTGGCCGCGGCGGGCCAGCGCGACGGCCACGGCAGCGGCGACCGTGGTCTTGCCGACGCCGCCCTTGCCCATCGTCATCACCAGGCCGTGGCCTGCGGCTTCGATGTCGTCCACGATCGAGCTCAGGCCCTCGTCCGCGGCACCGATGCCCGGCGCGATGTGCGCCTCCGTCGTCACCGCTGCGGGATGCAGGAACGCACGCAGCGAAGCGAGACCGACCATGCCGCGGGGGATGAAGCCGGTCGTGCTGCGCGGCAATCTCGCCAGGCCCGCCGGCATCGCGTCCATCGCTGCCGCGTGGCGCGTGGCCATCGCGACGGCGACCGCATCGCCGGAGGCCGCGGCGTACACGCCGTTGAGGGCCAGCACCTGGTTTCGCACGCCGAGGTCGGCCAGCTCATGGCGCGTCCGGTCCGCCTCACGCAGCGCTGATCGCTCCGGCCGGGCCACCAGCACCACCGTGGTCGATGCACGATCGGCCAGCGACTTCACGGCCGCGGCGTAGGTCGCCTTGTTCTTCTCCAGCCCCGCGAGCGGGCCCAGGCAGGACGTTCCGGTCGTGTTCGTCGCGAGGAAGTCGTTCCACGCGGACGGCAGCGACAGCAGCCGCAGCGTATGGCCGGTGGGCGCGGTGTCGAACACGACGTGGTCGAAGGCCGCCGTCACCTCGTTGCCGGCCAGCAGTTCGGCGAATGCGTCGAAGGCCGCGATCTCGACGGTGCAGCCGCCGGAGAACTGCTCCTCCATGCTGCGGATCGCCGCGGCAGGCAGGACGCCCCGATACGGCTCCACCATGCGCTCGCGGTAGGCGGCTGCCGCCGCCTCCGGGTCGACGTTCAAGGCGCTCAAGCCGGGAACGCCGGCAACGGGTGTCGGCGAAGTGCCGAGCGGTGTTTCCAGGACCTCGTCCAGGTTCGACGCGGGGTCGGTGCTGACCAGCAGCACCTTGCGCCCCCGTTCGGCCAACTGTACGGCGCTCGCGCACGCCAGCGAGGTCTTGCCGACGCCACCCTTGCCGGTGAAGAACGCGAAGCGGGTCTCGACGGCAGGCAGCGCCATGGCTTCAGCCTGCCGCCATCAGCAGCACGTGCCCGGCGTGCAGCCGCAGTCTCCGATCTTGATGTGCGGCTTGTCCGCGGTCGGGATGGCCAGGCCCAGCCTGCTCAACAGCTGCGCCTTCGATGGATACATGCCGGTGGACACGATGCGGCCGTCGACGGTGACGATCGGCAGCCGGTCCATGCCGGCTTCGATCTCCTTGACCACGTCTGCATGGGCCGCGAAGGCGGCCGGGTCGTGGCTCAGGCTGTGTCGTGCGACCTGCACGCCGCTTTGCTCGAGCGCCTGCAGGTCGGCGTTGAACTGCACCAGCACCGGATCGACGTTGACGCCACACACGCCGGTGGGGCAACACATCGCGGGTTCGAAGACTTCGACCTTGCTCATGTTCGCTTCCTCTTCGTCGCCCCCGCATGCTCACACCGGGCAGGGGCCGCCTCGTTGACGCCACTCAAGGCCCGGGGCTTCATGTCCCGGCGCCCGCCTCGTACCAGGCCTTGCTCCGGTTGACGACGCGCACCACCAGCAGCATCACCGGTACCTCGATCAGGACCCCGACCACCGTGGCCAGCGCCGCACCCGACTCGAAGCCGAACAGGCTGATCGCCGCGGCCACCGCCAGCTCGAAGAAGTTGCTCGCGCCGATCAGCGCCGAGGGGCAGGCCACGCTGTGTGATTCGCCGAGCCGGCGGTTCAGCCCGTAGGCCAGCGCCGAGTTGAAGAACACCTGGATCAGGATCGGCACCGCCAGCATCGCGATCACCAGGGGTTGCCTGAGGATGGCTTCGCCCTGGAAGGCGAACAGCAGCACGAGCGTGGCCAGCAGGGCGGCGATCGACCACGGGCCGATCCTGGCCAGCGCCGCATCGAAGGCGGCCGGCCCCTTCGTCAGCAGCGCCTTGCGCCACGCCTGCGCGATCAGCACCGGGATCACGATGTAGAGCACGACCGAGGTCAGCAGCGTGTCCCAGGGCACGGTGATCGACGACAGGCCCAGCAGCAGCGCCACGATGGGCGCGAAGGCGAACACCATGATGGTGTCGTTCAGCGCCACCTGGCTGAGCGTGAAGAGCGGGTGGCCGTTGGTGAGCCGGCTCCACACGAACACCATCGCGGTGCAGGGCGCGGCGGCCAGTAGGATGAGGCCAGCGATGTAGCTGTCGAGCTGCTCCGCGGGCAGGTAGGGTGCGAACACGTGGCGGATGAAGATCCAGCCCAGCAGTGCCATCGAGAAGGGCTTGACGGCCCAGTTCACGAACAGCGTGACGCCGATGCCGCGCCAGTGCTGCTTCACCTGGTGCAGGGCGCCGAAGTCGATCTTCAGCAGCATCGGGATGATCATCACCCAGATCAGCAGGCCGACGGGGATGTTGACCTTGGCGACTTCCATCCGGCCGATGGCCTGGAACGGGCCGGGCAGCAACTGGCCGAGTGCAATGCCGACGACGATGCACAGGAACACCCAGACGGTGAGGTAGCGCTCGAAGGCGCTCATCGGCGCGGGCGCCTCGGTGCGGGCGGGGAGCGTGGTGGTGTTCATGTCAGCTTCGGCCGATGCCGGTCAGGGCCGCCTGCAGGGCCACGGGATCCATGGTTTCGATCGGCAGCGCGAGCAACTGCAGCATGCGGTAGCCGATGGCCTGGCGCGTCAGCTCGAACGCACGGCGCTTGCCTTCGTCGCCGCCAGCCGCGTTGGAGGGATCCGGATAGCCCCAATGCACCTTGGCCGGCTGGCCGCGCGTGCTCCCGAAGAACACGGGGCACGCTTCGGCCGCCGCGCTGTCGCACACGGTGATGACGACGGACAGCGGCGGCGCACCGTCACCACTGAACTCGTCCCAGCTCTTGCTGCGACAGCCGCTGGTGTCGATGCCGGCGTTCCGAAGCGCTTCGACGGCGAACGGGTTGATGCGGCCGCTCGGCGAGCTGCCGGCGCTGTGGGCACGGACGTCCTTGCCGAGCCTGGCGGCCAGGTGGTTCAGCATGCCTTCGGCGAGCACGCTGCGCGCCGAGTTGTGGGTGCACAGGATGAGAACGTTCGTGGTCATGTCGCAGCGCTCGTGTCGGGGGCCATCGAAGGTCTTCAGCAGTTGCACGAAGGCGCCTGGAGCTCGCAGGCCTGCCCCTCGCAGCAGTTGGAGGTCAGGAATCCCAGGAGCTCGTTCATCCGGTCGAACGAGGCGCGGTAGACCAGGTTGCGGCCGTCGCGCGTCTGGCTCACGAGGCCCGCGAACAGCAGCTCCTTCAGATGGAAGGACATCGAGGCGGGCGAGATGCCGAGCTGCTCGCTGAGCATGCCGGGCGTCAAGCCGCCCTTCCCAGCCACCACGAGGGCCCGGAAGGCCTTCAGCCGGTGCACCTGGGAGAGGGCACCGAGAGAGCGGGCTACCCGTTCATCGTCCATATATTCAAAGGTTTCTTGAATTATTTGATTGAATCATGACGGTAGCGTGACGTGGAGGGCTTGCCATCCGTCTTTAATTCAAGTATTATTGAATTCATGGATCGAACTTTGGTCGTTCAGGCACTTGCCGCCCTCGCTCACCCCGTGCGGCTGGAGGCCTTCCGCGCCCTGGTCGTGGCAGGCCACGAAGGGCTGGCCCAGAAGGCGCTGGCCGAGGCCGTCGGCGTCGGCCCCACCAACCTGGCCTTCCACCTCAAGGAGCTGTCGACCGCGGGACTGGTGACCCAGTCCCAGGTCGGCCGCTTCGTGATGTACCGGGCGGCCTACGAGCGCATGAACGAACTGCTCGCCTACCTCACCGAAAGCTGCTGCGCAGGCCCCGCCCAGGTGCCCGCGGCGCAGACGGCCGGCTCCTGCGGCTGCTGAGTCTCTTCAGCCGCGCCTTCTCCACAAGGAACACCATGTCGACGATCACCCTGCGCCAGGCGAACACGGCGGACTGGCCCGCCATCGAGGCACTGCTGCAAGCCAACGCGCTGCCTCTGGACGGCGCTCGCGAACACCTGTCGACCTTCGTGGTCGCGATGTCCGGGCGCGAGGTGGTCGGCTGCGCCGGCGCCGAGCCCCGCGCCGACGTGGCGCTGCTGCGATCCGTGGCCGTTGCGCCGGGCCTGCATCACCGGGGCATCGGCCGGCAGATGGTGTCGATGGTGCTGCAGGAGGCGCGGCGCCGTAACTTCAAGGCCGTCTACCTGTTGACCACCACCGCCCGCGACTACTTCCAGCGCCTGGGATTCGCGCCTGCAGACCGCGCCACGGCTCCGGATGCCTTGAAGCGGTCGGCCGAGTTCCAGGGCGCCTGCCCGGCGAGCGCGGACTTCATGCTGCTGAGCTTCGAGCAGCCGAAGTCGGCGCGCCTGGAAAGCCTGCCGGTGGCCGTGCTCGGCGCGGGGCCGGTGGGGCTTGCGGCCGCCGCCAAGCTCATCGAGCGCGGGATCCCTTTCTTCATCCTCGAAGCCGCGTCGGCCGTCGGTGCGAACCTGGTCGACTACGGCCACGTGCGCCTCTTCTCGCCGTGGCGCTACGACATCGACCCGACGATGGCCCGGCTGCTGGAGCCCACCGGCTGGCGCGCGCCCGATCCCGAGCAGCTTCCGCTGGCCGGCGAAGTGGCCCGGCAGGTGCTCGAACCGTTCGCACGCCTGCCGCAGGTCGCATCGGTCCTGCAGTTGAACACGCGTGTCGTCGCCGTGACCCGCGAAGGCTTCGACAAGGTGAAGAGCGCCGGCAGGGAGCGTGCGCCGTTCGTCATCCGGGCGGTGCGCGATGGCGAGACCTTCGAGCTGAAGGCGCGCGCCGTCATCGACTCGACCGGTACCTGGAATCACCCGAACCCGATCGGCGCCGGCGGCCTGCCGGCCATCGGCGAGGCCGCGGCGGCAGACCGCATCGTCTACGGCATTCCCGATGTGCTCGGCGCAGCGCGCAGCCGCTATGCGGGCAAGCGCACGCTCGTGGTCGGCGCCGGCCACTCGGCCGCGAACGCGCTGCTCGCGCTGGCCGAGCTGGCAGCGCAGGCGCCGGGAACGAAGCTCGCCTGGTCGGTGCGCTCGCCGTCTCTGACGCGTGTCTTCGGTGGTGGCGACGCGGATGCACTGCCGGCGCGCGGCGCGCTCGGGTCCGCGCTGCGCCAGCTGCGCGACCGTGGCGGCCTGGAGTTCCATGCCGGCTTGCGCATCGGCCGCATCGAACCGCTGGGCGAGCAGCTGCGCGTGCAAGGCGTTGACGCCGAGGGCCGCGAGCAGACGATCGACGGCATCGACCAGATCATCTGCGCAACGGGCCAGCGGCCGGATCTGTCGCTGACCAGCGAGCTTCGCGTCAGGCTCGATCCCTGGCTCGAGTCGAACGAGGCGCTCGGCCCGCTGATCGACCCGAACCTGCACAGCTGCGGGACCGTGCGCCCGCACGGGCACCGCGAACTGGCGCACCCGGAACCCGGGCTCTACACCGTGGGCGTGAAGAGCTACGGCCGTGCGCCGACCTTCCTGATGGCGACCGGCTTCGAGCAGGCGCGCTCCGTCGTCGCGGCGATCGCGGGCGACATCGAGGCCGCCGACCGGGTCGAGCTGGACCTGCCCGAGACGGGGGTGTGCAGCGCCAGCGGCAGTGGCACCGAAGGCATCGGCGACGGCTCCTGCTGCGGCGAGGCGTCCGTCGCGACCACGACGGGTTGTGGAACGTCTGGCTGCGGGACCGCCAAACCTCGGCCGGCCGCCGCGGCGAGAGCCACGGCCTGCTGCTGATGCCGGCCCGGCGCGCCGGCACGCGTGCTCTGCGCCGGCGAGGCTGCAGCTGCTCGAGACCATGATGTCTAGGGTGCCGTCGCCTCCGCCAGCCGCGCGACGAACCCCCAGCCGCCGCCAAGCTCCCGCACCGCCAGCAGCAGGTCGTTGCGGCCCTTCTTCAGCGGCAGCCAGACGGCATCGTTCTCCACGTCGACGATGCCCAGGAAGCCGGGGTCGCGGAAGTTCTGCGCGCTTCGGCCGCGCCAGAGGATGCGGCCGTCGAGGAACACGCTCAGTTCGTCGCTGTAGCCGATCGAGAGCTTGCGCCATTCGTCGCGCTCGGCCTCGATGGTGGTCCGCGCATAGACCAGCTTCATGCCCGGCTGCGGCTCCAGGCGGCGCGAGAAGTCGTTGGCGAAGCTCACGCGCGGGTGCGGGCTGGCGCGCCAGCGGTTGATCGGCACGATGCCGGGCGGCTCGGCGACGACCGCCTGCCAGGGCATCGCGTCGAGTTCAGCGGCGGAAGGAGGCCGCTCCGGATCCTGCGCCAGCGCGTCGAGCGCGGGCGAGAGCTGCCAGTGCGTCAGCGTGCCGGGCGGCGTGGGCGGCAGGTGGCGCTCCCAGGCGGCATCGGGCGTGCGGCGCACCTGGAAGTTCGCGAAGCAGGTGCGGCCCGTCAACGCCACCAGCGCGAGCTGGCCTGCGCGCAGGCCGCTCTTCAGGTCGTCCATCACCAGCGCCGGGCGCACCATGTCCTTCACGAACAGGCGCGCCTGCGCGCCGGTGGTCACCAGGCGCAGGTGGAACCAGGTCGCGCGCGGGATCTCGACCGCGCCGGTGAAGCCCGGCCCGCTGTAGAGCTGCCAGTTCAGCCCGGTGTTGAGCACCGGCGTGTACTGCATCGCGTCAGGCAGGCCGGACTTGTGCTGGCGCAGGTAGATGAACTCGCCGTTGGCGCCGTCGCCGTCAAGCCGGAACTGGATGCCGAAGAAGCCGCGCGGCGCCGGCGTGGCGATGTCGACGTCGATCACGCCGTCGGCCATCTCGAAGTCCTTCAGCAGCGCCGCGCCGCCGTCGAGCTGCAGGCAGCGGCGGCCGAGGTAGCTCGTCGCCTGCGCCTGGCCTTGCAGGTCCCAGCGCGCGGAGCCGGGCGGCACCTCGAGCAGGGACGACGGTGATCCCGCGGCCGACGCGAAGACCGGAGCGAGGGCGGGAGCGAGTGCCAGCAGCCAGGGCAGCGTCTTCATCTTCATCGCGCCGATTCTGGGCAGCCGCCTGCGCGGTGCCCGGCCGGCGCGACGAAGGCCTATGCCGCGGTCACGAGCGCCGCGCCGGCGCGACGGCCGCGCCTTCGATGCGGTGACGCCGCAGCGCCTCGGCGACGAAGCCGCTGGCCTTCATCTCCTCGATGAAACCCGAGAGGAAGGCCTGCGCCGCCAGCCGCCCCTTGGGCACGCCCATCGCCTGCTCGATGACCATGAAGCGCCCCGGCAGCAGCCGCACGCCGCCCACGCGCTGCGCGTCGGCCTGCAGCTGCTGCTTCACGCCGGCGGCCACCTCCAGGCCCTGGGCGAGGAAAAGGTCGGTCACGGCCGGCGAGCTGGCCGCGCGCACCAGCGTGGCGGCCTTCAGCTCGCGGCTGAGGAAGAGGTCGTAGGCGCTGCCGCGGCCCACGGCGATGCGCGTGCCGGCGCGGTCGACCTCGTCGTTGCGCTGCAGCGGCGAAGCTTCGCGCACGAGGTAGGCGCCTTCGATGATCACGTAGGGCGCGGTGTAGTCGATGTCGGCGCCGCGCACCGGGTCGATGGCGACGAAGGCCAGGTCCAGCTCGCGCCGCTTCAGCGCCTCGACCACCTGCCCGGCCGATTCGAAAGGCACCGGCTCCAGCGCCACGCCCAGCCGCCGCGCGGCCTCGCGCGCGAGGTCCACCGAGACGCCCTGGGGCGCGCCGCCGGCGCCGCGCGTGGCCAGGATGGGGTTGCCGAAGTTGATGGCCGCGCGCAGGCGGCCCGTGGCGGCCAGCTCGGCCGCTGCGGCGGCGCGTGCACCGGCGCCGCCGCCGGGGTTCGCGCAGCCGGCGGCCAGCAGCGTGGCGCCGGCGCAAAGGGCACGGCGGGTGAGGGGCATCGTCGTCTCCCGGGGTTTGGCACATTGTCCGCGGGGCTTGATGCCGATCAGCGAAAGGCGTCGAATGGCGCCGGAAACTGGCCCCATGAAAGTTGCTACTGCCAAGCCCAAGCGCCCCGCGCCGGCACCGCTGCGCCGCCGCGGCGCGGCCAAGGCCATCGCCGAACACCGGGCCGACCCTGCTGTCGACCCGGGCATCGTCCAGCATCCCGACGGCTGGTACTGGATCGCGCCCGACGGCGTGCAGCAGTTCGGCGCCTTCGAGTCGGCCGACGCCGCCCGCGCCGACCGCGATCGCGCCAGCGAGGAAGCGGTCGACGAGGCCGAGGCCGCCCGCGAGGCCGAACTCGACCTGGGCGTGGCCGATGCGATCGAGGAGCAGCGCGACGCGCTCGGCTTCGACGAAGGCCTGGGCGGAGAGCGCTACTAGGCCGCCTTCCCCGCCTTTCTCCATCGATGGTGGGGCAGGCGCCCCACCTATCGTCCTGTGCACCGGAACCGCTGTATCGGGGCGCACGACCCAGTCCGGCTATTGCTCGCTCGAGAACCGGACCGATGACGCTTCCTCTGCCCTCCGCGACGGCGCTGGCCGCCGCCTTCCTGCTGGCCACCAGCCCCGCGCTGGCCCAGACCCCCCCCGACGCCGGCAAGCTGCTGCGCGACAACGAACGCAACCCTGCCGCGCTGCCGCAGGCCACGCCACCGGCGCCGCCGGCGCCGCCGCGCGCCGACCCCGCCGCCGCCGGCCCGCGCGTGATGGTGCAGGGCTTCAGGCTGAGCGGCGTGACGCTGCTGCCCGAGGCCGAGCTGCAGGCGCGGCTCAAGCCCTTCGTCGGCCAGGCCGCGACGCTGGCCGACCTGCAGCGTGCCGCCGATGCCGTGGCCGCCCGCTACCACGAGGCCGGCTTCCTGGTGCGCGCCACGCTGCCCGAGCAGGCGCTGCGCGACGGCGTCGTGACGATCGCCGTGCTCGAAGGCCGCCTGGCCGCGGTGCGCGTCGAGCGCCAGCCGCCGGCGCGCCGCATCGGCGAGGCGCAGGTGCGCTCGATCATGACGGCGCGCCAGAAGATCGGCGAGCCGGTGCGCGAGGCCGACATCCAGCGCGCCATCGGCCTGCTCAACGCGCTGCCGGGCATCTCGGCCAGCTCGCTGCTGGAGCCGGGCGAGCAGCCCGGGCAGACGCGGCTGGTGGTGGCGGTGAAGGACGAACCCGCGATCACCGGCCAGGCGCAGATCGACAACGCCGGCTCCAAGGCCAGCGGCGAATGGCGCGCCTCGGGCGGCCTGTCGCTGAACAGCCCGTTCGGCTACGGCGACCAGGCGCAGTTCTACGCCAGCAAGAGCAGCGGCTCGGCCTACGGCAGCGCGGCCTGGCACGCGCCGCTGGGCCACGACGGCCTGCGCGCCACCGTCAACGCCTCGCGCCTGGCCTATGGCTACGAACTCTCCGGCAGCCGCTACAACGGCGGCGCCACGGTCTGGGGCGGTGCACTCTCGTACCCGATCCTGCGCGGCAGCGGCGCCAGCCTCTCGGCCAGCCTGAGCCACGACCGCAAGGCCTTCGACAACGCGGTGGCCGGCATCCAGCTCAACGACAAGACGGTGAAGGTCAGCGCACTGGGCTTGAGCGGCGACCTCGCCGACGGCCTCTTCGGCGGCGGCCTGAGCCAGTTCTCGATCACGCTCGGCTTCGGCCGGCTGGACCTCTCCGGCAATCCGGCCGATCACAACGCCGACCAGGTGGCCGGTGGCCCGAACCGCGAAGGCTCGTTCCGAAAGACGGGCTGGTCGCTCGGCCGCCTGCAGCGGCTGACGGCTGCCGATTCACTGCAGCTCACGCTGGCCGGCCAGCGCGCCAGCCGCAACCTCGATTCGTCGGAGAAGTTCGGCGTCACCGGCGTCGGCGCCGTGCGCGCCTACGCCAGCAGCGAGCCCAGCGCCGACGACGGCACGCTGGTCAGCGTCGAATGGCGCCACCAGCTCGGCGAGCGCCTGACGCTGTCGGTCTTTCGTGACCAGGCGCGTCTGACGCGCGACCACACCGCCAACAGCGCCACGCTGTCGCCCAACCGCTTCAGCCTCGCCGGCCAGGGCTTCGGCCTGGCCTGGAACGCGCCCGGCCAGGTGCTGCTGCGCGGCTCCATCGCCTGGCGCAGCGGCGAGAACCCGGCACGCAACCCGGGCACCGGCGCCGACGCCGACGGCACCAAGCGCAATCCACGCGCTTACATCTCGGCACTCAAGGTCTTCTGATCCTGGCCGAAAGGCCGGAAGAGCGCCTGGACTCCTGTCGCTCCGGCCTGCTGTTCGGCCCGCCTCTGCGCGGGCTTTCCTTTGCCCGCGCCGAACGCTTCTTTTCCCTTCTCTCTCCAGCCCCGAAAGAACAGCCCCATGAAGAACGGCCCCGGCGCGATGAACCGTGTCTATCGCCTTGTCTGGAACGAATCCACGGGGGCCTTCGTCGCCGTGGCCGAGTCCACGCGGGGGCGCGGCAAGCGCAACTCGGGCGTGATGGGTGCCGTGGGCGGTGCACTGCTGGCGGCCGGCCTGCTGGCCGGCGGCAGCGCCTGGGCCGCAGATCCACCCGCGGCCCATACCTTGCCGCAGGGCGGCAAGCTGGTCGCCGGCCAGGCGGGCATGGCCACGAACGGCAACCGCCTGGACATCACCCAGGGCAGCGCCAAGGCCGCGATCGACTGGCAGAGCTTCTCCATCGGCAGCGGCGCCCAGGTGCGCATCCAGCAGCCTGACGCACAAAGTGTGCTGCTCAACCGCGTGCTCGGCGCCGACCCGTCGGCCATCTACGGCCAGCTGAGCGCCAACGGCCAGGTGCTGCTGGTCAACCCCAACGGCATCGTCTTCGGCAAGGGCTCTCAGGTCGACGTGGGCGGGCTGGTGGCCAGCACGCTGGACATCGCCAACGCCGACTTCGACGCCGGCCGCTACAGCTTCCGCCGCAACGGCAGCGCCGGTGGCGTGCTGAACCAGGGCCGCATCACGGCCGCCGCGGGCGGCTACGTGGCGCTGCTGGCGCCGGAAGTGATCAACGAAGGCGTGGTCGCCGCCCGCCTGGGCACGGTGGCGCTGGCCGCCGGCGATGCGGTGACGCTCGACATCAACGGCAGCGAGCTGCTGGGCGTGAAGGTGGACCCGGCGACGGTGAACGCGCTGGTCGACAACCGCCAGCTCGTGATGGCCGAAGGCGGCCGCGTGATCCTGAGCGCCGGTGCCGCGTTGCGCCTGCGCGAACGGGCCGTGGCCGGCAGCGCCGGCGCGAATACGCTGGTGGAGCAGGGCGGCACGATGCGCCTGGTGACGAGCGCCGGCCGCATCGAGGCCGCCGCCGGCCGCGTGGCGATCGAAGGCAGCAGCGTCGAGCTGGGCGGCAGCGTCGCGGCCGGCGCCGGCCGCATCGACGTGGCGGCCGACAGCATCGGCCAGAGCGGCGTGCTCGACGCCAGCAGCAGCGCCGGCCGCGGCGGCCAGATCACGCTGAACGCCGGCACCGTGCTGCAGACGGCGCAGGCGCAGCTGCGCGCCGATGGCGGCCTCGGCGGCAGCATCCGCATCGACGCGGGCAGCCGCCTGTACAGCTCGGCCACCTTCAGTGCCACCGGCTCGGCCGGCAGCGGCGGCGACATCGCCGCCACCGCCAGCAGCGTGCAGCTGCGCGCGGCCACGCTGGACGCCAGCGGCGCCACCGGCGGCGGGCGCATCCGCGTCGGCGGCGGCTTCCAGGGCGGCGATGCCGACCTGGCGAATGCACGCGAACTCGGCGTCAACGGCACGACCGTGCTGCGCGCCGATGCGAGCGGCTCGACCGGCGACGGCGGCCAGGTGGTGCTGTGGTCCGACGACCGCACCGTCTACGGCGGCAGGCTCAGCGCGCGCGGCGGCGCCGCGGGTGGCAACGGCGGCCGTGCCGAAGTCTCCGGCAAGGGCGACCTCACCTTCAACGGCAGCGCCGACCTTGCCGCGCCCGCCGGCCAGGCCGGCCGGCTGCTGCTGGACCCGCGCAACCTGATCGTCGACAACGCCGGCAACTCGATCGCCGCGCTGAACCTCGACGACCCCACGCCCTCGGCGACCAACGGCTTCGGCACCCAGGTGCAGCTGCTGACCAACGGCAACACCGTCATCACCGCGCCCAACTCGGACACCGGTGCGAGCACCGCCACCGGCGCGGTCTACCTCTTCGACACCAAGACCGGCGCGCTGCTGGCCAACCTGCGCGGCAGCCATGCCGGCGACCATGTCGGCGCGGCCGGCGTGCAGGTGCTGGCCAACCAGAACTACCTCGTGCTGAGCCCGCAGTACGGCACGGTGAGCGGCGTCAACATCCTCGGGCTGTCGACCACCGATTCCAACGCGGTGCCCGGCCCCAGCACCTACCCGATCCAGCTCGCGACGACGGCCTCGGCCGGCGCCATCACCTGGCAGAGCGCCACCGGCAGCGGCTCGGCCACGGTGGGCAGCGGCAACAGCCTGGTGGGCAGCACCGCCAACACCGAGAGCGTCACCCGCTACACCTACTCCGGCAACACGATCAACAACGCCGGCAGCGTCACCATCACCGCCAACGACCAGCTCGGCAAGCTCACCACCTACGACATGTACGGCTCGGTGCTGGTGGCCGGCTCGACGACGATCACCGAGCTGGCCGGCGGCAACGTCGCCATCGCCGCGCCGAACTGGTTCGACGGCCGCGGCGCGGTGGCGTGGATGGACGGCAGCACCGGCGCGCTGGCCAATGCCGCGGCCGGCGGCGCCGTCTCCAGCAGCACGGCGCTGGTGGGCAGCACCGGCATCCGCACCCAGGCCGTGGTGTCGACGGACAGCGCGAAGAAGGTCTACGTGATCGGCGTGGACTCGGCACTGCCCTACACCTACACGCAGGGCGCCACCAACCGCCGCAACGCGCCTCCGGGCGGCGCCGGCGACGCGGTGGGCCAGAGCATCACCGCGCTGCCCGGCGGCGGCTACGTGATCGCCAGCCCCACGTGGAGCAACGGCGGCACGGCCTACGCCGGCGCCGTGAGCTATGGCGCGGCCGGCGGCACGGTCGGTACCGTCTCGTCGAGCAACAGCCTGGTGGGCAGCCATGCCTACGACTTCGTCGGCAGCGGCGGCGTCAGCGTGGTGGGCGGCGCGAACTACGTCGTCGCCAGCCCCTACTGGAGCGACAGCGGCAATGCCGCCACCGGCCGCTACCTGCTGAACAACCCGAACGGCGCGGTGACCTGGGTCGACGGCAGCAACGGCAATGTCTTCGGTGCCGGCAGCGCCGGCGCGGTGGTCTCGAGCACCAACAGCCTCAACGGCAGCGCCGGCTCGATGCTCGGCTCGCGCGACACCTACACGAACACGCCGTACACGAGCTACGACTACAACACCTCGTACGTGCTGACGACGACCAGCAGCACGCGCGCGCAGGCCAGCGGCACCGGCGGCGTCACGCTGCTGAAGAACGGCAGCTACCTGGTCTTGGCCAACGCCTGGAACGGCAGCATGGGCTCCGTGACCTTCGGCAGCGGCTCGGCCGGCGTGGCCGGCGCGGTCTCCTCGAGCAACAGCCTCGTGGGCTCGGCCTCGGGCGACGCCTACGGCAACAGCGTGGTCGAGCTTTCGGGCAGCAACTACCTCGTCGTGGCGCCCTACTCGGACCTCGGCGCGAGCGACGGCGGCGCCGTCACCTGGGGCTCGGGCACGGCCGGCGTGGCCGGCGCCGTGAGCACGTCCAACAGCCTCTACGGCAACCAGGCCGGCGCGCGCGTGGGCTCGGGTGGCGCGCTGCCCGTGGGCACGGCCGACGGCCAGCAACTGCGGCCCAACGCCATCGTGCTGAGCCCGCAATGGGGCAACCGCGCGGCGGCCACCTCGATCGTCGCCTACGGCGCCGTCACCTGGGTCGACGGCAGCAACGGCCGCGCCTACGGCCAGGGCGGCACCGGCGCCGCGGTGGCCTCGGGCAACAGCCTGGTGGGCAGCAGCGCGGCCGACTACGTCGGCAGCATCCACACCGCCGACACGCGCGGATCCAGCTACGTGGGCGACGGCAGCAGCCTGTACCAGGTGACCGGCGCCTGGGACGCGGTGCTCACCGCCAGCGTCGACGTGCTGGCCAACGGCGACTACCTCGTGCGCAGCCCCAACTGGGGCGGCGGCAAGGGCGCCGTGAGCTGGGGCGCGGGTGCCAGCGGCCTGGCCGGCGCGGTGTCCTCGTCGAACAGCCTGGTCGGCAGCGTCGCCGACGTGATCAGCACCGCCACCGCGACGCAGACGCGCGCGGGCATGAGCTTCACCGACACCACCTACCGCCTGACCACCACCGGCGACCACGTCGGCCTGCTGGGGCAGGGCCTGGCCAACGGCAACTACCTCGCGATCAGCCCGTACTGGAACGGCGGCCGCGGCGCGATCACGTGGATCGGCAGCGGCAACCGCACCGGCACGGTCTCGGCCTCGAACAGCCTGGTGGGCAGCACGCCCGACACCTACGGCGACGTCAACCACGGCAGCATCACCGCCACCGGCGACCGCCTGGGCACGGTGCCCAGCACCAACTGGGTGGTGCCGGTGATCAGCGATGCCACCGTCAGCGGCCAGACCTACACGACCTCGACCACGCGGCCCACCGGCCCGTACAGCTTCGGCAGCAGCTATGCCATCGTCACCGCCAGCTGGTACAGCGGCGGCGGCAACGTGACGCTGGGCCGCAGCTACTCCAACCCGAGCGGCCCGCAGAAGCTGCTGCTGGACAACTCGTGGGGCTACCTCACGACCAACTTCAACTACAACGGCACGCCCATCGTCCAGCAGCTGGCGAACGGCAACGTGCTGGTGGCCAGCCCCGGCTGGAACAACGGCGCGGCGACGCGCGCCGGCGCGGTGAGCTGGATCGACGGCAGCACCGGCGCGCTCGTGGGCGGCGGTGCCGGCGGCACGCTCGGTTCGAGCAACAGCCTCGTGGGCAGCCACAGCGACGACGTGCTCGGCTTCCGACTGCCGGTGGACGGCTTCGCGCAGCTGACGAACGGCAACTTCCTGCTGATCAACCCGCAGTGGAACGCCGAGCGCGGCGCCATCACCTGGGGCAGCGGCACGGCCGGCGTCACCGGCACCGTCTCATCCGCCAACAGCCTGGTGGGCAGCACCGGCTCGGGCAGCCTGGGCTTCGTCACCGCGAGCGACTACGTCTACCGCATCGTCGACGCGAGGGCCACGCTCAACGGCGACTGGATCGACCGCAGCTCCGACCTCACCGGCGACCGGATCGGCATCGCCGGCGTCACCGTGCTGCCGGACGGCAACGCCGTGGTGAACTCGCCGCTGTGGAGCCAGAGCAGCGCGTGGACGCAATACGCGCAGCCCAGCTCGCTGGGTGCGGCGACCTGGATCAACGGCAGCAACGGCCGGCTGATCGACGGCAGCGCAGGCGGCGCGGTCTCGGCGACCAACAGCCTGGTGGGCAGCCAGGCCGGCGACGCCGTGGGCTACAACGCCTGGGTCGACCCGAACAGCGGCATGCACTACGTCGCCGGCGGCGTCACGGCGCTTTCGGGCGGCCGCTACGCGGTGGCCAGCCCCTGGTGGAACAACGGCGCGGCCGCGGAGGCCGGTGCGGTGAGTTTCGGCGCCGCCGGCGGCATCGCCGGCGTGGTGAGCACGTCCAACAGCCTGGTGGGCGCGACCGCGGGCGACCATGTCGGCCGCAGCCTGTCGAGCCTCGACCTCTACACCTACGGCGCCAAGCTCGACGCCGGCGTGGTGGTGCTGGACACCGGCAGCGCGAAGAACTACCTCGTGCGCAGCACCGACTGGAGCAACGGCTTCGCCACCAGCGGCGCCGGTGCCGGCGCGGTGACCTGGGTCGATGGCAGCAACGGCCATGCGCATGGCGAGAGCGGCGCGGGTGCCGCGGTGGGCGCCGGCAACAGCCTGGTGGGCAACACCGCGGGCGACGGCGTCGGCAGCCAGATCATCGCGCTGACGCGCAACGTGAGCGGCACACAGGTCGCCAGCGGCGACATGCTCGTGCTGAGCAACGTCGACCTCTGCGGCAACGCCGGCTTCGGCGCCATCACGCTGGTCTCGGGCGCGCAGGGCGGCGCCGGGCCGATCAGCTGGCGCAACAGCGTGCTGGGCCTGGCCGCCGCGAGCGACGGCCTGCAGACCACCGGCTTCGACGGCTGGAGCTACAGCACCGACATCCACGCCACGCTGCTGCCCACCGCCGTGACCGCGGCCGAGCAGGTGGCATACCGCCCGCTCGTGTGGGTGGCACCGAACGCCGGCAGCGGCAACAACGCCAGCCGCGCGATGGTGCTCACGCTGGTGGCCGACAACGCCGCCGCGCCGGTGAGCGCCGACCAGGTCAACGGCACCGCCGGCAACCTGAACTGGACCGGCAGCCTCTTCGCCGCCGACGGCAGCGGCTACGCGGCCCTCGGCGCCAGCGCCGGGCTGCTGGGCTTCGCGGCCAGCACCGGCAGCGACGCCGTGATCACACCCGCGGCGATCACCTCGATGCTGAACGCCGGCACCGCCGTCACGCTGCAGGCGAGCAACGACATCACCGTGCTGCGCGATATCACCGCCAGCGCCGGCGGCCACGGCGGCGACCTCACGCTGGAGGCCGGCCGCTCGATCTACATCCGCGCCAACATCGACACCGACGGCGGCCACTTCGCCGCCCGCGCCAACCAGTCCTCGGGCGTGGTCGATGCCGACTGCAGCGTCTGCGCCGCGGTCATCACGCAGCAGGCGGGCACCACCGTGCGCGCCGGCGCCGGCAACGCGGCCTTCGTGATCGACGAGAGCAGCAGCAAGACCTACAACGACGCCGGCACGCTGCGCCTGGCCTCGGTCGATGCGGCCCAGGTCTACGCCAGCAACGCCGGCCTGAACGGCAGCAGCGTGGGCCAGGGCCTGCGCTTCCAGCCCGGCGCCGTGCTGGGCAACAGCGGCACCGTGTACCTCACGCTGCAGGCGCGCGGCACCAGCGCCACCGGCGGCGGCATCGTGCTGGCGGCCGACACGCAGCTGAACGGCTGGGGCGGCGGCGTGATGTTCGTCGGGCCTTCGCGCAGCGACATCGCCACCACCTTCGGCGGCAGCAGCAGCACGGGCCTGGCGATGACGGCGGCCGAGATGGGCGCCTTGATCCGCCAGTCCACCGGCTTCGGCGGGATCGAATACGGCGCCAACAGCTCGGCGGCGACGACGATCGGCACGGTCGACTTCACGCAGGCCACGATGCATCGCCCGGGCGAGAGCCAGGTGTCGCTGCAGCTGGGCTTCCAGGGCGGCAGCGGCGGCCTGAACCTCACCGGCGGATTCACCTCGGGCTCCAGCGGCGACAACGGCATCGAGCTGGCGACCTGGAGCGGCACGCTGAGCCTGGCCTCGACCTCCTCGGTCACGGCCAGCACCGGCATCCTGTCTTTCGTCGCGTACGGCAGCTCGGCCGTCACGCAGACCGCGGGCTCGACGCTGAACGTCTCGCGCCTGGTCCTGGGCGGCCAAGGCTCGGTGAACCTCGTCAACGGCAACAACACCATCGGCACGCTGGGCGGCTCGGTCGGCAGCGCGCAGGTGAAGACCTCGTCGGGCAACCTGACGATCGGCCAGGTCGGCGGCAACGCCGGCCTCACGGTCTCCACCGGCGCGGAGCTGCAGGCCAGCGGCGCCAGCGCCGACCTCGTGCTCGACAAGCCGCTCACCACGAGCAGCGGCAGCCTCGTGCTGGCCGCGGGCCGCAATTTCGTCAACAACAACGCGGCCGACACCGGCCTCGTCACCGGCAGCGGCCGCTACCTCGTCTACTCGGCCAGCCCCTCGGCCAGCACCGAGGGCATGAGCAGCTACAGCAAGCACTACGCGCAGAGCTACTCCTCGGGCAGCACGCCGGGCTACGCGGGCAGCGGCAACTGGTTCCTCTACAGCGTGGCGCCCACGCTGACGGTGGGCGCCGGCAGCGGCAGCACCGTGATCTACGGCGCCAGCGCCTCGGCGCCCGCGGTGGGCATCAGCGGCTTCATCGACGGCGACACGGCCGGCACCGCGACCACGGGCTCGCTGTCGAGCAGCCTGTCGAGCTACACGCCCAGCGGCGCGGGCTACATCCCGGCCGGCAGCTACACGCTCACGCTCACCGGCCAGGGCACGTTCGCGAGCCCGATGGGCTACGCGATCAGCGTGACCACGGGTTCCAGCACGCTGACCGTGCAGCCCAAGGCGATCAACGTCTCGGGCCTGAGCGCCAACAACAAGGTCTACGACGGCACCACGACCACGTCGGTCAGCGGCAGCGCAAGCCTGCAGGGCGGCGGCAGCACCAGCGGCGACGGCAAGGCGATGAGCGGCGACACCGTCAGCGTCTCCGGCACCGCCACCGGCGCCTTCGCCGACCGCCACGCCGGCACCGGCAAGAGCGTGACGCTCTCCGGCCTGACGCTGGCCGGCGGCGACGCCGGCAACTACACGATCAGCGCCGGCTCGGTGACGGCCGACATCACGCCCAAGGCGCTGGACGCCAGCGGCCTGAGCGTGGCCGCCAGCCGCGCCTACAACGGCGGCCTCTCCGCCACCGTCATCGGCAGCGCGGCGCTGCGCAGCGCCGAGGCCGCCGGCACCGGCAGCACGAGCGACGGCAAGCCCTACAGCCTCGACACGGTCTCGATCACCGGCACCGCCACCGCCACCTATGACGCGGCGACGGTCGCCGGCGCCAGCAGCGTGGCCTTTGGCGGGCTGACGCTCGCCGGCGCGCAGGCCGGCAACTACACGCTGAGCCTGGGCTCGCAGGCCGCGACCATCACGCCCAAGACGCTCACGGTGAGCGGCGTGACGGCGCAGAACAAGGTCTACGACGCCAGCGCCACGGCCAGCTTCAGCGGCACGGCTGCGCTCTCGGGCGTGGTGGGCAGCGACGCGGTGAGCCTGAGCGGCACCCTGGCCGGCAGCTTCGCCGATGCCAACGTCGCCAACGGCAAGACCGTGAGCACCAGCGGCCTGAGCCTGGGTGGCGGCGACGCCGGCAACTACAGCCTGGGCGCCTTCAGCCCCACGGCCAACATCACGGCGCGTGGCATCACGGTGACGGCCACCGACCAGAACAAGACCTACGGCGGCACCGACCCGACGCTCGCCTACACGATCGGCGGCCTGGGCCTGGCCGGCAGCGACAGCGTGGGCAGCGTGTTCAGCGGCGCGCTCGGCACCGCCACCGGCGCATCGGCCACGGCCGGCACGCACGCGATCTCGCAAGGCACGCTGGCCGTCAGCAGCGGCAACTACTCGCTCAGCGGCTTCACGGGCGGCACGCTGACGGTGGGCAAGGCGACGCTGAACGTCAGCGCCGACGACAAATCCAAGACCTACGGCGGCAGCGACCCGGCGCTCACGTACACCGTGAACGCCTCGCAGCTGAAGTACACGGACACGGCGAGCGTGGTCAGCGGCGTCAGCCTCTCGACCAGCACCGGCGCGGCGGCCACGGCCGGCGCGCATGCGATCACGGCCACCGGCGGCACCGCGTCGAACTACGACCTGGTGCTGGCCGACGGCACGCTGACCGTCGGCAAGGCGACGCTGAACGTCATGGCCGACGACAAGGCCAAGACCTACGGCGGCAGCGATCCGGCGCTCAGCTACACGGTGAATGCCGCGCAGCTGAAGTACACGGACACGGCCAGCGTCGTCAGCGGCGTTGCGCTCGCGACCACCACGGGTGCTGCGGCCACGGCCGGCACGCATGCAATCACGGCCACCGGCGGCACCGCGTCGAACTACGACCTGGTGCTGGCCGACGGCACGTTCACCGTCGGCAAGGCGACGCTGAACGTCACCGCCGACGACAAGGCCAAGACCTACGGCGGCAGCGACCCGGCGCTCAGCTACACGGTGAACGCCGCGCAGCTGAAGTACACCGACACGGCGAGCGTGGTCAGCGGCGTGAGCCTCGCGACCAGCACCGGCGCGGCGGCCACGGCCGGCACGCACGCGATCACCGCCACCGGCGGCACCGCGTCGAACTACGACCTGGTGCTGGCCGACGGCACGCTCACCGTCGGCAAGGCGACGCTGAACGTCACGGCCGACGACAAGGCCAAGACCTACGGCGGCAGCGACCCGGCGCTCAGCTACACGGTGAACGCCGCGCAGCTGAAGTACACGGACACGGCCAGCGTCGTCAGCGGCGTTGCGCTCGCGACGACCACCGGCGCGGCGGCCACGGCCGGCACGCACGCGATCACCGCCACCGGCGGCACCGCGTCGAACTACGACCTGGTGCTGGCCGACGGCACGCTCACCGTCGGCAAGGCCACGCTGAACGTCACGGCCGACGACAAGGCCAAGACCTACGGCGGCAGCGATCCGGCGCTCAGCTACACGGTGAACGCCGCGCAGCTGAAGTACACGGACACCGCCAGCGTCGTCAGCGGCGTGAACCTCTCGACGACCACCGGCGCCGCGGCGACGGCCGGCACGCACGCGATCAGCGCCACCGGCGGCACGGCCTCGAACTACAACCTGGTGCTGGCCGACGGCAGGCTCACCGTCGGCAAGGCGACGCTGAACGTCACGGCCGACGACAAGACCAAGACCTACGGCGGCAGCGATCCGGCGCTCAGCTACAGCGTCAACGCCGCGCAGCTGAAGTACACCGATACGGCCAGCGTCGTCAGCGGCGTGAGCCTCTCGACGACCACCGGCGCCGCGGCCACGGCCGGCGCGCACGCGATCAGCGCCAGCGGCGGCACCGCGTCGAACTACAACCTGGTGCTGGCCGACGGCACGCTCACGGTCGGCAAGGCGACGCTGAACGTCACCGCCGACGACAAGGCCAAGACCTACGGCGGCAGCGACCCGGCGCTCAGCTACACGGTGAACGCCGCGCAGCTGAAGTACACGGACACGGCGAGCGTCGTCAGCGGCGTGAACCTCTCGACGACCACCGGCGCCGCGGCCACGGCCGGCACGCACGCGATCAGCGCCACCGGCGGCACGGCCTCGAACTACACGCTGGTGCTGGCCGACGGCACGCTGACCGTCGGCAAGGCCACGCTGAACGTCACGGCCGACAACCAGGCCAAGACCTACGGCGATGCCGACCCGGCGCTCAGCTACACGGTGAACGCCGCGCAGCTGAAGTACACCGACACGGCCGGCGTGGTGAGCGGCGTGAACCTCGCGACCACCACCGGCGCCGCCGCCACGGCCGGCAGCCACGCCATCTCCGCCAGCGGCGGCACGGCCGCGAACTACCAGCTCGTGCTGGCCGACGGCACGCTCTCGGTCGGCAAGGCGACGCTGAACGTCCGCGCCGACAACCAGGCCAAGACCTACGGCGACGCCGATCCGGCGCTCAGCTACTCGGTGAATGCCGCCCAGCTGAAGTACACGGACACGGCCAGCGTCGTGAGCGGCGTGAACCTCGCCACCAGCACCGGCGCCGCGGCCACCGCGGGCAGCCACGTGATCGCCGCCACCGGCGGCAGCGCGTCGAACTACACGCTGGTGCTGGCCGACGGCACGCTGGCGGTCGCCAAGGCGGCGCTGAACGTCACGGCCGACAACCAGGCCAAGACCTACGGCGATGCCGACCCGGCGCTCAGCTACACGGTGAACGCCGCGCAGCTGAAGTACACGGACACGGCCGCCGTCGTCAGCGGCGTGAGCCTGAGCGCGCCCACCGGCGCTGCCGCGACCGCCGGTGCGCATGCGATCAGCGCCAGCGGCGGCACGGCCTCGAACTACCAGCTCGTGCTGGCCGACGGCGTCCTCACTGTCGGCAAGGCGACGCTGAACGTCGGCGCCGACAACAAGGCCAAGACCTACGGCGATGCCGATCCGGCGCTCACGTACACCGTGAACGCCTCGCAGCTGAAGTACACGGACACCGCCGGCGTCGTCAGCGGCGTGAACCTGGGCGCGCCCACGGGCGCCGCAGCGGCCGCCGGCACGCACACGATCAGCGCCACTGGCGGCACGGCTTCGAACTACCAGCTCGTGCTGGCCGACGGCATCCTCGCAGTGAGCAAGGCCACGCTGAACGTCACGGCCGACAACCAGGCCAAGACCTACGGCGACGCCGATCCGGCGCTCAGCTACTCGGTGAACGCCGCGCAGCTGAAGTACACGGACACCGCCGCCGTCGTCAGCGGCGTCAACCTCGCCACGGCCACCGGCGCGGCGGCCACGGCCGGCACGCATGCCATCAACGCCAGCGGCGGCACGGCCGCGAACTACCAGCTCGTGCTGGCCGACGGCATCCTCGCCGTCGCCAAGGCCGCGCTGACGGTCAGCGCCGACAACCAGGCCAAGACCTACGGCGACGCCGACCCCACGCTCGGCTACACGGTGAATGCCGCGCAGCTGAAGTACGGCGACACGGCCGGCGTCGTCAGCGGCATCGGCCTGGCCACCGCCACCGGCGCCGCGGCCACGGCCGGCACGCACGTCATCGCCGCCACCGGCGGCACGGCGGCCAACTACGTGGTGCAGCCCGTGGACGGCACGCTCACGGTGGCCAGGGCCTTGCTGAACGTCTCCGCCGACAACCAGGCCAAGACCTATGGCGACGCCGATCCGGCGCTGGCCTACACGGTCAACGCCGCGCAGCTGAAGTACACGGACACCGCCGCCGTCGTCAGCGGCGTGAACCTCGCGACGGCCACCGGCGCCGCCGCCACGGCCGGCACGCATGCCATCGCGGCCAGCGGCGGCACGGCCTCGAACTACGCGCTGGTGCTGGCCGACGGCACGCTGACGGTGGCCAAGGCCGCGCTGAACGTCTCGGCCGACGACAAGGCCAAGACCTACGGCGATGCCGACCCCACGCTCGGCTACACGGTGAACGCCACGCAGCTGAAGTACGGCGACGGGGCCGGCGTGGTCAGCGGCATCGGCCTGGCCACGGCCACCGGCGCCGCGGCCACGGCGGGCACGCATGCCATCGCCATCAGCGGCGGCGCGGCCGACAACTACGCGATCACGCTCACGCCGGGCACGCTCACGGTCGCCAAGGCCGCGCTGACGGTGACGGCGGACGACAAGTCCAAGACCGGCGGTGAACGCGACCCGGCGCTGAGCTACACGGTCGACGCCGCGCAGCTGAAGTACACCGACACCGCCGCGGTGGTGAGCGGCGTGCAGCTCAGCGCGCCGACCGGTGCCGGCCTGCCGCCGGGCGACTACGCCATCGTCGCGGCCGACGGCAGCGCCGACAACTACGCGCTGCGCTACGTCGACGGTCGCTACACGGTGAAGCCTTCGCCGAGCGTGAAGGCCGAGAACCTCAGCAGCCAGCTCGCGCCGGTCTCGGCGCCGGCCTCGGGCACGCTGCCGGTGCCGCCGAGCGTTGCGGCGCCCGCGCCTTCGGCCGGCCAGCCGGGAACGGTGGTGGTGATCGGCGGTGGCGTGGCCGGGGCTCCCGCACCCGCTTTCGCTCCGGTGTCCGCGCCGGTGGCGGCGCCGGCACCTGCGCCGGTGTCTGCGGCTACGCCGGTACCCGCAGCGGTACCCGCTCCTGCGGTCGCGCCGGAACCTGCCGCGGTGAGCGTTCCGGCTTCCGTTCCGCCCGCGGGTTCGGGGCCGGCCACGGCGCCGGCAGTGTCGCCCACCGCATCGCCGGCCACATCTCCTGCGGCTGCCCCGGCGGCGAACTCGGCGGGGTCCCCGGCCGCTACGCCGGCCACATCCCCGGCTGCTCCCGCGGCTGGTGAGCCGGCCGCAGTTCCGGCTGCCGCGCCTGCGCCGGCACCGGCTCCCGCACCGGCCGCGGCACCGGCGCCCGCGCCGCGCCTGCTGACGGTCCAGCCCGAGACCCGCGTGACGGCCGAGCCGGCGCGTGACTTCCGCTTCGACGCCAGCACCAGCTTCGAGCGCCCGCCGCAGGCCAAGATCGCCTACGCGGCGCGGCTGGCCGACGGGCGACCGCTGCCGGCCTGGCTGGCCATCGACAGCGCGAGCGGCGTGCTCGCCGGCACGCCGCCGGAGGGCGCGGCGCCGGTGATGGAGGTCATTGTCACCGCGCAGCAGGAAGGCGGGCCCACGGCCACCACGCGGGTCACGGTTCGCGTGGCGCGCTGAGCCTGCGCCGCGGCGCGCGGCTCAGCCGCGCCGCCGCGTGCGCACCGCCTCGGCCAGCCGCTGCAGCAGCGGCTCGGTGTCGGCCCAGCCGATGCAGGCATCGGTGATCGAGACGCCGGGCTTCAGCTTCGCGCCGGCCTTCAGGTCCTGCCGCCCTTCCTCGAGGTGGCTCTCGACCATCAGCCCGACGATGCGGCGTTCGCCGGCCGCGATGCGCGCGGCGATGTCGGCCGTGTTCTCGATCTGCCGCCGGTGCTGCTTGCGGCTGTTGGCGTGCGAGACGTCCACCATCACCTGCTCGCGCAGGCCGGCCGCGCGCAGCACGGCGCAGGCGGCGTCGACGCCGGCGGCATCGAAGTTGGGCTCACGCCCGCCGCGCAGGATCACGTGGCAGTCGCGGTTGCCGCGCGTCTCGAAGATCGCGGCCATGCCCATCTTCGTCATGCCCATGAAGGCATGCGGCGCGGCGGCGGCGACGATCGCGTCGGCCGCCACCTGCACGCCGCCGTCAGTGCCGTTCTTGAAGCCCACCGGGCAGCTCAGGCCCGAGGCGAGCTGGCGGTGGCTCTGGCTCTCGGTGGTGCGCGCACCGATCGCGCCCCAGGCGACGAGGTCGCTGATGAACTGCGGGCTCAGCAGGTCCAGGAACTCGGTGCCCACCGGCAGCCCGCTCTCGACGATCTCCAGCAGCAGCCGCCGCGCCATCGTCAGGCCGGCGTTGATCGCGAAGCTGCCGTCGAGGTGCGGATCGTTGATGTAGCCCTTCCAGCCGACCGTGGTGCGCGGCTTCTCGAAGTAGGTGCGCATCACGACGATCAGCGCGTCGGCCAGCGGCGCGGCCGCGGCCTTCAGCAGCGCGGCGTAGCGCAGCGCCTCGTCGTGCTCGTGGATCGAGCAGGGGCCGACGATCACGAGCAGCCGGTCGTCGTCGCCCGCGAGCACGCGCGAGATCGCGTCGCGGCTGCTTTCCACCAGCGCCAGCGTCGCGTCGCCCACCGGCAGGTCTTCCATCAGCAGCGCGGGCGTCAGCAGCGGCCGCACGGCCTCGATGCGGGTGTCGTCGATGCGCGTGGTGTCGCGCGTGGCGTGGCGCTGGCCGACCTCTCGGTCGCGCGCGGGGTTGTCCAGGGGCTTCATGCGCGGATTGTCGGGCCGGGGCCCCGGCTTGCGCGCGGCCCGCATATCGATCGAAGGAATGCGTCGTTGGGCCGCCAGGGCGCGCTGCCTAGCATGGCTGCATCCGATATCGATCGCCGTCACCCACCATGCGCCTGCCCGCCATCCCCCGCCGCCTGCTGCTCGCCGCCACCGTCTCGCTCGCTGCCGCCGGTGCGGCCTGGGCCAAGGACGTGACGCTGCTGAACGTCAGCTACGACCCCACCCGCGAGCTCTACGCCGACTTCAACAAGTCCTTCGCCGCGTACTGGAAGGGCAAGAGCGGCGACGCGGTGAGCGTCAAGCAGAGCCACGGCGGCTCGGGCAAGCAGGCGCGCTCGGTGATCGACGGCCTGGAGGCCGACGTGGTGACGCTGGCGCTGGCCTACGACATCGACGAGATCGCCACGCGCGCCAGGCTGCTGCCGGCCGACTGGCAGAAGCGCCTGCCGCACAACGCCTCGCCCTACACCTCCACCTACATCTTCCTCGTCCGCAAGGGCAACCCCAAGGGCATCCGCAACTGGGACGACCTCATCAAGCCGGGCGTCTCCGTGGTCACCGCCAACCCCAAGACCAGCGGCGGCGCGCGCTGGGGCTACCTGGCGGCCTACGGCTTCGCGCTGAAGCAGCCCGGCGGCAGCGACACGACGGCGCGCGACTTCGTCGCCAAGGTCTTCTCCAACGTGCCGGTGCTCGACAGCGGCGCGCGCGGCTCGACCGTCACCTTCGCCGAACGCGGCGTGGGCGACGTGCTGCTGGCCTGGGAGAACGAAGCGCACCTGACGCTGAAGGAGTTCGGCGCCGACAAGTTCGAGATCGTCTACCCGCCCGTCAGCATCCTGGCCGAGCCCCCGGTGTCGGTGGTCGACAAGGTGGTCGACAAGCGCGGCACGCGCGCCGTCGCGCAGGCCTACCTCGAGTACCTCTACACGCCCGAGGGGCAGGAGATCGCGGCGCGCCACTTCTACCGGCCGATCGACGCCAAGGTGAGCGCGCGCTACGACAAGCAGTTCCCCAAGATCAGGCTCTTCACCATCGACGACACCTTCGGCGGCTGGTCGAAGGCGCAGAAGACGCACTTCAGCGACGGCGGGGTCTTCGACCAGATCTACACGCGGAAGTGAGTGCAGCCAGCGCCAGCGCGCCGGCGGCCATCAGCAGCGCGGCCGGCGGCTCGGGCACGGCGTTCACGTAGGCGGTGCCGGACAGCGCCTGCAGCGTGGCGCCCGTGGGCGCGGTGATGCCGAAGTCGGCCGAGTTCAGGAAGCTCGCGCTGCCGCCGTCGATGCCCACGCCGCCGGCCAGCAGGCTGGCGACGTAGAAGGTCTGGCCGTAGGTGAAGCTCACGCCGGCGGCCATCGAGACATCCAGCGGGCCCTGCCAGTTCTCGTAGGGCACATGGCCGCAGTCGCCCATGGCGTGCGGCTGGCCGCAGCCGTTGGCCGCGCCGGTGTAGAGCACCCGCGTCGCGCCGGGCAGCTGCACGGCCCAGAAGCCGGGCGCGGCGCTGACGCTGGCGATGATCACCTGCAGGTCGAAGGGCTGCGCCGAGACGTACAGCGCGTAGGCCGTCATCGAGGCGCCCGACAGCGTGCCCTGCAGGCGCGTGCCCAAGGTCGCGATGCCGCTGCCGCTGCCGCCGGTGATCGTGAAGCCGTCGGTCCAGATCGAGCCGCCATCGACCTCGCGGTCGATGCCGCCCTGCGTCTGCCCCGAAAAGCCGTTGGAGCCGAAGCTGCTGCGGAACTGCGCATAGGCCGAAGGCAGGCTGCCGGTGGTGACGAGCAGCGGCCCGGTGAGGCTGGACTGGAGATCCTCGGGCACCACCGCGTTGCCCGGGCCGTCGAACACGCCCGCGACGGCGGCGACGAAGGGGCTGGTGGGCGCGGCGGCGGCCGAGGTGGCCAGCAGGCAGGCCGCCGCGGCGCAGCCGGCGAGACGGAGGATCGGGCCCAGGTCCGGCATGGCGTTCTCCCTCGGCGCAGCAGGGTCAGGCATGGTGCGCCCCGCGGCGCCGAAGATCAAGCGCCGTTTGCAGGCGCCGCCGCCCCGCGCGGCCGCGCGAGCATGCGCAGCGCCGTCTTGCGCACGATCACCGCGAAGGCCTGCAGTGCAGGCGCACGCTCTGCGCCGGCGCGCCACAGCAGGCCCGGCGTGCGGATCGGTGTCGGGCTCTCGATCGGCACCATGCGCAGACCCGCCAAACCGCTGGGCACGGCATTGGCCGAGACGATCGTGCCCACCGCCGGCATGCGCAGCACCAGGCCGATCATCGGCGCCACGGTCGACATCTCGGCGATCACCGCCGGCTCGGCGCCGGCCGCGGCGAAACACTCGTCCAGCAGCGTGCGCGTGGTGAAGCGCGGCGGCAGCAGCACCAGCGGCTGGCGGTGCAGTTCCACCATGCGCAGGCGGCGCCGCTGCGCCAGCGGGTGCGACTCGGCGGCCACGAAGACCAGCTCCTCGTTGTACAGCGGCTCGAAGGCGAACTCGGTCTCGCCGGCCGGCCGGTAGGCGATGCCGACGTCGAGCTTCCGGGCGCGCAGCTGGCCGCCGATCTCCTCGGCCGCCAGCTCCTCGATGCACAGCTTCACCGTCGGGTGGCGGGCCAGGAACTCGGCCACGCACTCGGGGATGAGGCCGATGTTGAAGGTGTGCGTCGCGCCGATGCGCAGCTCGCCCGAGAGCACGCCGGTGCGCGGCTGCAGCACGGCGATGCCGGCATCCACCTCCTTCAGCGCACGCTGGGCGTGGAGGAGGAAATGCTGGCCGGCCTCGGTGGTGATCACCTTCTTGCCGATGCGGTCGAACAGCACCTGGCCCAGCTCGTCCTCGAGCTGGCGGATCTGGTGCGACAGCGTCGACTGCGTGACGTGCATGCGCTCGGCCGCCCGCGTGAAGCTCAGGCTCTCGGCCAGCGCCACGAAGTAGCGAAGATGGCGAAGCTCCATGGAAACGCCTAGGAATGATCGATGCTGTCGATCATAAGGATCGCGATTCATCACCCCACGGGCACCTGCGCCTTCCTATCCTGCGGTCTCGGCAACACCTGCCGCACGGGGCCCTGCGCATGCTCTTTCCCACCACGATCGTCGGCAGCTTCCCGCAGCCGGACTGGCTGATCGACCGCGAGAAGCTCGCCGGCCGTTTCCCGCCGCGCGTGCGGGCGCGCGAGCTGTGGCGCATCCCGCCGCAGTACCTGGAATCGGCGCAGGAAGACGCGACGCTGATCGCGATCCGCGCGCAGGAGGAAGCGGGGCTGGACATCGTCAGCGACGGCGAGATCCGGCGCGAGAGCTATTCCAACCGCTTCGCCACCGCGCTGGACGGCGTGGACCTCGACAACCCCGGCACCGCGCTCGATCGCTCCGGCCACCCGAACCCGGTGCCGCGCATCGTCGGGCCCATCCGCCGCCGGCACGCGGTGGAGGTGGGCGACCTGTTGTTCCTGCGCGCGAACACGAGCCGCAAAGTGAAGATCACCGTGCCCGGCCCGTTCACGATGCTGCAGCAGGCGCAGAACGACTTCTACGAGAGCGAGGAAGAGGCGGCGATGGACTACGCGGCGGCGGTCAACGCCGAGATCCGCGACCTCTTCGCCGCCGGTGCCGACGTGGTGCAGATCGACGAGCCCTACATGCAGGCGCGGCCGGAGAAGGCGCGCCGCTACGGCCTGGCGGCGCTGAACCGCGCGCTCGACGGCGTGCAGGGGACCACCGCCGTGCACATCTGCTTCGGCTACGCGGCCATCATCCACGAGCGGCCGAGCGGCTACTCCTTCCTGCCCGAACTCGCGCAATGCGCCTGCAACCAGGTCTCGATCGAGACCGCGCAGTCGCACCTGGACTGCAGCGCGCTGGTGCCGCTGGCGGGCAAGAAGATCATGGTCGGCTGCCTCGATCTCTCGGACCCGAACGTGGAAACGGTCGACACCATCGTCGAGCGCATCGAGCGCGCGCTGCCCTACGTCGCGAAGGAGAACGTGATCCTCGCGCCCGATTGCGGCATGAAGTACATCCCGCGCGCCACCGCCGCCGGCAAGCTGGCCGCGATGGTCCAGGCCGCGCGCGTGCTGCGCGAGCGGCACGGCTGAAGTTCAAGGAGACGGACATGGGCTCATCACAGATCGAGGACGTCACCGCGGCCGTGCTGCGCACGCTGGAAGGCTGCACCGACGCACGCTACAAGCAGCTGATGACGGCGGTGGTCAAACACCTCCACGCGCTGGTAAAGGAAGTGGACCTGCAGCCGCACGAGTGGATGGACGCGATCCAGTTCATCACCCGCGTCGGCCAGACCTGCGACGCGCAGCGGCAGGAGACCATCCTCTTGTCCGACACGCTGGGCGTCTCGATGATCGTCGTCGGCCTGGAGCAGCAGCGCCGCTCGGCCAAGGCCATGGCCGATGTCGAGCGCACGGCGATGCCCACCGAGGCCACCGTGCAGGGCCCGTTCTACTGGGAGAACGCGCCGGTGCTGCCGCTGGGCAGCGACATCGGCAAGGGCATGCCGGGCGAGCCCGCCTACTACACCGGCACCGTCAGCGACACGCATGGCCGGCCCATTGCGAACTGCTGCCTGGACGTGTGGTCGGGCGACGGCGAAGGCGTCTACGACATGCAGATGGGCGACGTGGGCATGCGGCTGCGCGCGCGCTTCCACACCGACGGCCAGGGGCGGTATTCGTTCTGGTCGATCAAGCCGACCTACTACCCGATCCCGATGGACGGCCCGGTGGGGCAGATGATCAACAAGATGGGCCGCCACCCGAACCGGCCGGGGCATATCCACGCGATGGTCTATGCCGACGGCTTCGTGCCCGTCACCACGCACCTGTTCCCCGCGGGCAGCCCCTTCCTCGACAGCGACGTCGTGTTCGGTGTGCGCGACAGCCTGATCGTGCCCTGGGATCACCACGAGCCCGGCACCGCGCCCGACGGCCGCACGATGGACAAGGCGTACTACACCGCGCGCTACGACTTCCACCTCGCGCCGGCATGAAGATCGGCAAGACCACGGTCGTCGAGTCGGCGATCAGCACCTCGGACGACGAGACCATCGTCGTGCGCGGGCGCGACCTCTCGAAGGAGCTGATCGGCCGGATCAACTTCGTCGACTACTTCTTCCTGCTCGTCACCGGCCGCGCGCCCGACGCAGCCGCAAGCCGCGTGCTCGACGCCACGCTGGTGGCCATCGCCGAGCACGGCATCGTGCCCAGCGTACAGGCCGCGCGCATGACGCTGGCCGCCGCGCCCGATGCGATGCAGGGCGCCGTGGCCGCGGGCGTGCTGGGCTGCGGCTCGGTGATCCTGGGTGCCTCGGAGACGGCCGGGCGGCTGTTCGTGCGCATCGATGCCTTGGCGCGCGAGAAGGAGCTCTCGCTCGACGCCGCGGCCGAGCAGGTCGCCCGCGAGATGCGCGCGCAGGGCCAGGCGATCCCCGGCTACGGTCATCCGCTGCACAAGGTGCGCGATCCGCGTGTGGCGCGGCTCTTCACGGTGGCGGCCGAGGCCGGCGCGCCGGGGCGCTTCGTCGCCGTCGCCGAAGCGATGGAGCGTGTGCTGCCGGCGGTGACCGGGCGCGAGCTGAAGCTCAACGTGTCGGCGGCGATTCCCGCTGTCCTGCTCGACGTGGGCTTCCCGCTCGCGGCGATGAAGGGCGTGCCGATCCTCGCGCGCACCGCGGGCTTGATCGGGCATCTCGTCGAGGAGATGGACAAGCCCATCGGCTTCGCGATGTCCTATCAGGCCACGCGAGAGCAGCGCTACAGCGGCGAGTTGCCCGAGGGCTGGACACCGAAGGTGACGGAGTAATGGCCATGCAACGACGCCGCCTGCTGGCCTGGGCCGCCGCAGCCACGACGCTGCCGGCCCTCGCACAGACCGCCAAGCCGATACGCCTGCTCGTGCCCTTCGGCCCCGGCACCTCCACCGACATCGTCGCGCGCGCCGTCGGCGACGAGCTCGGCAAGGCGCTGAGCCAGACCGTCATCGTCGAGAACCGCGCCGGCGCCGGCGGCACCGTGGCCACCGGCGCGGCGGCCGCGGCCGAGGCCGACGGCACGACGCTGGTGATGGGCACCGTGGGCACGCACGCGATCAACGCCGCGCTGTACCGCAAGCTCGCCTACCAGCCGCTGAAGGACTTCGCGCCGGTGGCCTACGTGGGCGCGACGCCGACCTTGCTCGTCGTCTCTGCCGCATCGCCGGTGAAGACGCTGGCCGAGCTGAAGGCCGCGATGGCCAAGCCCGGCGGCGTGAGCTTCGCATCGGCCGGCAACGGCACCTCGGGCCACCTGGCCGGCGCGCTGCTCGAAGCGCGCCTGGGCGGCCAGGCCGTGCACGTGCCCTACAAGGAAGGCGGGCAGGCGCTGACCGAGGTGATGGGCGGGCAGCCGCTGTTCATGTTCTACCACCCGGCCGCGGTGCTGCCGCACATCAAGGCCGGCAAGCTGCGTGCGCTGGCCACTTCCAGCGCGAAGCGCAGCGCCGCCGCGCCCGAGGTGCCCACGCTGATGGAGCTGGGCGTGCCCGACTTCGACCTCGTCGCCTGGTTCATGCTCTACGCACCCGCGGCGACGCCGCAGCCGGTGCTGGCGAAGCTGCGCGAGGCGGCTGCGCGCGGAATGGCGCAGCCGGCGCTGAAGGAGCGCCTGGCGGGGCAGGGCATCGAGACGCAGGCGATGAACGCCGCCGAGATGGCTGACTTCGGCAACCGCGAACTCGTGAAGTGGGCCGAGGCGGTGAAGAAGTCCGGCGCGGTGGTGGATTGACGGGCATGGGCGCGATGAAGGCCGCCGACGTGCTGCACCGCTACCCGGGGCCGGTGCGCACGATCCCGCAGCTGCTGCGCTCGCGCGCGGCCGTGGTGCCCGATGCCGCGGCCATCGAGTTCGAGTCGCGCGCCTGGACCTACGCGCAGCTGTCCGAGGGCTGCGACGCGCTCGCGCGCCGGCTGGCGGCGATGGGCATCAAGCCCGGTGACCGCGTCGCGCATGTCGAACTCAACTCCGACATCGCGGTGCTGCTGTTCCTGGCCACCGCCGCCCTGGGCGCGATCTTCGTGCCGATGAACCCGGCGCTCACCGACGACGACCTCGGCTACCAGCTCGGCCATTGCCGCGCCGCGCTGGTGGCCTGCGGCGCCGAGGAGGCACCGCGCCAGGCGGCGCTGCTCAGGCAGATCGGCCTGCCGGCGCGGCAGTTGCTGCTGGAGGAACTGGGCACCGCCACCGGCGACGCGGCCGCCGCGCTCGCGCTGCTGCGCCAGGGCGCCGGCGCCGCGGCACCGCTGCCGTCGTCGCTGGCGCCGGAGACACCGGCCATCGTGATCTACACCTCCGGCACCACCGGCCGGCCCAAGGGCGTTCTGCACAGCCACGCGAACTACGTGCTCAGCGCCGAGGCCTTCGTCGGCCGGCTCGACCTGCAGCCCGATGACCGGCTGCTGACGGTGTTCCCGCTCTTCCACATCAACGCGCTGTTCTATTCGCTGGGTGGCGCGCTGGCCGCGGGCGCGGCCTTCATCACCGCGCGCCGCTTCTCGGCCTCGGGCTTCTGGGCGCTGGCCGCGCGCGTGCGCGCCACCGAGCTGAACATCCTGGCCTCGCTGGCCAAGATCCTCGCGGTGCGGCCGCGCGAGGAGTTCGATCCTTCTCATCGCATCCGCCTGATCTACGGCGGGCCGATCTCGGCCGAGATGTTCCAGGTCTACCAGCAGGAGTTCCACGTCCCCGTGCTGCTGGAAGGTTATGGCATGTCGGAGATCCCGGCCGCGGCCTGCAATCCGATGCACGGCGTGCAGAAGGTCGGCAGCATCGGCCTGCCCGGCACGCACCCGCTGGTGGATGGGCTCTTCGTGCAGATGCGCGTCTGCGACGAGAACGACCAGCCCTTGCCCGACGGCGAACTCGGCGAGCTGCAGGTGCGCACGCCCACGCTCTTCCTCGGCTACCTGAACGACCCCGAGCAGACGCGCGCGTCCTTCACCGAGGACTGCTGGTTCCGCACCGGCGACCTGGTGCGGCGCGACGCCGACGGCTACGTCTTCTTCGTCTCGCGCCGCAAGGACATCATCCGGCGCCACGGCGAGAACATCTCCGGGGCGGAGTTGGACCGCGTGGTCGAGAGCCACCCGCAGGTGGCGCAGGCGGCGGCGATCCCGGTGCCTTCCGAGCTGGGCGAGGACGAGGTGCTGGTGGCCATCGTTCGTTCGCCGGGGTCGACGTTGACGGTCGAAGAGGTCGACGCCTGGTGCCGCGAGCGCCTCGCGCCGGTCAAGCGCCCGCGCTTCCTCGTCTTCGTCGAATCGCTGCCGCAGACGCCCACGAATCGCGTCGCCAAACACCTGCTGCGCCAGGACACCACGCTGCGCGAGCGTGCGCGCGACATGGCGGCCGCGCGGGGCTGATCAGCCTTGCGGCGGCTGTCCGTCGAAGGCGCGCTGCAGCAGCGCGCGCAGCGCGGCGCGGTCGAGCGCGCGCGGGTTGGGGTAGGGCGTCGCGGCGGCGATGTCGGCTGCACGATCGAGCCCGTCGGCGGGCATGCCGATTGCGGCGAGCGAGATCGGCGCACCGTGCTTCGCAGCGAGTTGCTGGATCGCGAGCGGCACGTCGGCATCGGCGCCCAGGCCCAGCGCCCGTGCGATCCGCGGCAGCGCCTGCGGCACAGCCTGCGCGTTGTAGGCCAGCGCATGCGCCAGCACGACGGTGTGCGTCTCCGCGTGCGGCAGGTTGAAGCTGCCGCCCAGCGTGTGGCACAGCTTGTGGTGCAGGCCCATCGTGGTGGCGCCCAGCACCGTGCCGCAGAGCCACGCGGCGTACAGCGCATCGTGGCGCGCACCGGCGTCGCGCGGGTCGGCGCACAGCGGCGGCAGTGCCGCGGCCGCGGCGCGGATGCCTTCTTCGGCCATCAGCGCGATCACCGGGTTGCCGTCGGGCGCATAGAGCCCTTCGACGGCGTGCGCCATCGCGTTGAAGGCGCTGGTGATCGACACCGCCAACGGCAGCGCGAGGGTCAGCGCCGGGTCATAGATGACTGTGCGCGGCAGCACGCGGGCGTCACGGCCGGTCTTCTTCAGGCCGCCTTCGGTGAGGCCGTAGATCGGCGTCATCTCGCTGCCGGCGTAGGTGGTGGGCACGGCGACGATGGGCAGCGCGCTTTCCAGCGCGATGGCCTTGCCCAGGCCGGTGGTGGAGCCGCCGCCGATGGCGATGGCGCAGTCGGCACCCAGCTCGCGCGCCGTCTCGCGGGCGCGCCGGGCGGCCTCGATCGGCACGTGCATCGCCGCGCCATCGAAGACACCGGCGCAGCGCCCGCCCAGCAGCGCGGCGGCCCGCTCGCCCAGCGTGCGCTGGCCCGGTGTGCTGAGCACCAGCGCGCGCGCGGCGCCCAGCCGCTCCACTTCCTCCGGCAGGCGCGCCAGTGAACCGCTGCCGAACAGCACGCGCTGCGCATGCGTCTGATGGACGAAGAAGCCGTTCATGCGGTCCAGCGCCTTTCGTAGTCGTTGCGCTCGAACTGCTCGACGAGGAAGTCGACGAAGCAGCGCACCTTCGCCGGCAGGTGGCGGCGCGTCGGGTAGGCGATGTTGATCACCAGCCGCGGCAGCTCCCATTCGGTGAGCACCGGCACCAGCCGGCCGGCCACCACGTCTTCGTGCAGGATGTACATCGGCTGGATCAGGATGCCCAGGTGCTTCAGCGCCGCGGCGCGCAGCACCTGGCCGTCGTTCGATTCGAGCATGCCGTGCACCGGCACCGAGGTCGTCGCGCCGTTGCGCGTGAAGTGCATCAGGTTCGGGTGGTTGGCGAGGTTGTAGATCAAGAGCCGGTGCTGCGCCAGTTCGTCGGGCGTGCGCGGCGTGCCGTGGCGCTGCAGGTATTGCGGCGAGGCAGCAGGCACACGCTTGGTCTCGGCCAGGCGCCGCACGGTGATCGCCGAGTCGCTCTCGAACTCGCGGTTGCGCACCGCCACGTCGATGCCCGATTCGAGCAGGTCGGTGTAGCGGTTGCTGACGACGATCTCCACGCGCAGGTCCGGGTAGCGATGATTGAACAGCGTCAGCAGCGGCGCGATGACGATCATCGAGAACGAGAGCGATGCCGAGACGCGCAGCAGCCCCGTGGGCTTCAGCGCCGCCTCGTTGACGGCGCTCTCGGCCTCGTGCATCTCCTGCAGCAGCGGCTTGCAGCGCTGGTAGAAGGCCTCGCCCACCTCGGTGAGGCACAGGCGCCGCGTGTTGCGCTGCACCAGCCGCGCCGCGAGGCGTTCTTCCAGCGCCGCGAGATGGCGGCTGGCGGCCGCGTTCGACAGGCCCAGCGAGGCCGCGGCCTTCGAGAGGCTGCCCATCTCGGTGACCTGCACGAAGAGCTCGATCTCGGTCCAGCGATCCACATTGACTTTCAGTGTTTGCTACGCGAAAACCCCGAGTTTTCCTTGCAGCGGAAATCAGCTTTCCCGAGGCCTTGCTTGTCGTTCGCCGGCTGGAGTCTAGGCTCGCCTACCATGCTGAACATCAACGAAGACACCATCACGCAGGCCGTGATCGCGCGCCACGGGCAGGCACCCGACGCGCGGCTGCGCGAGCTGATGACCTGCCTCGTGCAGCACCTGCACGCCTTCGCGCGCGAGACCAAGCTGACCGAGGCCGAATGGGAAGCCGGCATCCGCTTCCTCACCGAGACCGGCCACATGTGCAGCGACCGGCGGCAGGAGTTCATCCTGCTGTCCGACACGCTGGGCCTGTCGATGCTGGTGACGGCGATGAACCATCGGCGGCCCGAGGGCTGCACCGAGCCCACCGTGTTCGGCCCCTTCCACGTCGAAGGCGCGCCGCACTACAAGCATGGCGCCGACGTGGGCAACGGTGCCGAGGGCGAGCCCTGCTACGTGCGGGGCCATGTGCGCGCGCTCGATGGCAGCCCGATCGCCGGCGCCGAGGTGCAGGTCTGGCAGAGCGACGCGCGCGGCTTCTACGACGTGCAGTACGCCGACCTGGAAGCGCACCGCGCGCGCGGCGTGCTGCACAGCGGGCCCGATGGCGGCTTCCACTTCAAGTCCATCGTGGCCGAGGCCTATCCGATCCCGCACGACGGCCCGGTGGGCCGCATGCTGCAGGCCCTGGGGCGACACCCATGGCGGCCGGCGCACCTGCACTTCATGATCACCGCGCCCGGCTGGCGGCGGCTCGTCACGCACGTGTTCCGCCGCGGCGGGCAATACCTGGACTCGGACGCCGTGTTCGGCGTGCGCGCCTCGCTGGTGGCCGACTGGGTGCGCCACGAGGCCGGGCCCGCGCCCGACGGGAGCACGAGTGCCGTGCCCTTCCACACGCTGGACTTCGACTTCGTGCTGGATGCCGAGACCTGAAGAAGACCCGAATCGAACCAAGGAGACGAACACCATGAATCAGCAGGACAACGCCATCAGCCGCCGCAGCGTCATCGGCGCGGGCGTCGCCGGCCTCGCCGCGGCCTCGGGCCTCGTGCAGGCGCAGGGCTCGGGGCCGATCCGCATCGGCAGCACGCTGGCGCTGACCGGGCCGCTGTCGGCCACGGCGCAGATCCACAAGATCGTCGGCGAGATCTACGTCGAGCAGGTCAACAAGCGCGGCGGCTGGCTCGGCCGGCCGCTGGAGTGGGTGCTGAAGGACGACCAGAGCAAGCCCGACCTCGCGCGCACGCTGTACGAGCAGCTCGTCACCGCCGACAAGGTGGACCTGCTGATGGGCCCCTACGCCACCGGCGCAATCCTCTCGGCGATGGGCGTGGCGCAGCGCTACGGGAAGGTGCTCGTGCACCACACGCTGGGCGTGCCCTCGCTGGCGAAGTACGACCTGCAGTTTCCCGCCTGGTCGCTGGGCTCGGACCCGCAGACGACGGTGCCCAACACGCTCTTCGACGCGCTGGCCGCCGGCCCCAAGCCGCCCAAGACCATCGCGGTGGTGACGAGCAAGTTCCCGTCGATCCAGTTCATGACCGCCGGTGCGCGCGAGGTGCTGAAGAAGCGCGGCCTGCAGGAGGTGTTGTTCCTCGAATGGGACTTCGGCAACCGCGACTTCGGCCCCATCGCCAACCGCGTGAAGGACGCGAAGGCCGACTTCCTCTGGGTGGGCGCGATCGGCCTGGACGGCAACCTGCTGCTGGACGCGATGAAGAAGATCGACTACCTGCCGCCGCAGCACTTCTACCTCTACCCCTCGCCGGGCCCGCTGGTGAGCCTGCCGGAGGCGAAGAACGCGCTGTCGGTGACGATCTTCGAGGAGCAGCCGCCGTTCAGCAACGCGCCCGGCGCGGCCGAGTTCATCAAGCTGTACCACGAGCGTGCGACGGCCGCCAAGCTGCCCGACATCGCGGTGGAAGTGCAGGCCGGGGCCTCGTACACCGCCTGGCAGATCCTCGAGGCGGGCGTGATGGCCACCAAGGGCCTCGACGACAAGGCCATCGGCACCTGGCTGAAGGCCAACCGCGTCGACACCATCCAGGGCAAGCTGCGCTTCAACGGCGCCGGCAACTACGGCGACGACCTGATGCGCATCAAGCAGGTCCAGAACGGCCGCTGGGCGGTGGTGTGGCCGAAGGAGTTCACCAGCGGCGGCGCAAAGCTGCTGGCTTCCTGACAAGCGCATGTCGGGCTTCTCGCTGCCCAGCGCCACGCTGCTGGCGCAGAGCGTGCTGTCGGGCGTCTTCGTCGGCGCGCTCTACGGCCTGCTCGGGCTGGGCCTGAGTCTCTCGTGGGGGCTGCTGCGCCAGATCAACCTGGCGCATTTCGCCATCGCCTTCCTCGCCGCCTACGGCTGCTGGCAGCTGGCGGCCTTCAAGGTGGACCCGCTGTTGTCGCTGGTGCTGATCGTGCCGCTGTGCTTCGCGCTCGGCGCGGGGCTGCAGGCGCTGTTGGCGCGCTTCCGCATCACGCCCTTCAACTCGCTGCTGGTGACCTTCGGGCTGACGGGCATCGTCGAGGCGCTGATCCAGGGGGTGTGGACCGCAGACTTTCGGAAGCTCGAATCGCACTACGGCGAGCAGCGCTTCAAGCTCGTGGGGCTGTACGTTCCGCTGCCGGAGCTGATCACGCTGGTGATCGCCGTCGGGCTCTCCGTCGCCGTCTGGGCCGTGCTGCGCTACACCGACCTCGGCCGTGCCCTGCGCGCCTCGGCCGAGGATGCGCCCATCGCCGCGGCCTTCGGCATCCACCAGCGCCGTAACGCGCTGCTGCTCGCCGGCACCTGCTCGGCACTGGCCGGCGTGGCCGGCGTGTGCCTGGCCTTGAGCTTCACGCTCGCACCGTCGCAGATCTACGCCTGGATCGGCGTCGTCTTCGCCGCGGTGATGCTGGGCGGCCTGGGCCGGGCGCTGGCACCGCTGATCGCGGGCGTGGTGATCGGCGTCAGCGAGGCGGTGACGATGGCCGTGACCGCGCCCTCGTGGGCGCCGCTGGTCTCGTTCACGCTGCTGATCGCGATCCTGCTCCTGCGCCCGGGGCGCGCGGCATGAAGCGAACACCGTTGCTCATCCTCGGCGCCGCGCTGCTGCTGGCCTTCGTGCCGCGGCTCGGCCTGCCGGCCTTCTACGACTCGCTGCTGTACCTGATCCTGCACTGGATCGTGCTGGCCACCTCGTGGAACATCCTGTCGGGCTACACCGGCTACTTCAGCTTCGGCCACGGCGCCTTCTTCGGCGCCGGGCTCTACACCACGGCCACGCTGCTGTCGCGCTGGGAGTGGCCCTTCCTCGCCACGCTGCCGATGGCTGCGGCGGTGGCCTGCGTGCTGGGCGTCGCGCTCGGCGCCGTGGTGTTCCGCGTCAAGGGCATCCGCGGCGAGGTGTTCGCGCTGCTGACGCTGGCCATCACCTTCGTGCTCGGCACGGTGATCGTCAACACGCCGATCGACGGCGGCAACGGCGTCTCGCTGGCCGCGGTGCCGGTGCCGGCGCTCGGGCCCACGGCCTCGTCGACCTTCTACCTGCTGGCGCTCGCCGCGGCGACGGTCACGCTGCTGGTGGCGCAGGGCGTCTCGGTGTCCAAGCTCGGCGCAGGCCTGTTCGCGATCCACGACGACGAGGACGCCGCCGAGGTGATGGGCGTGCCGACCTACCGCTACAAGTTGGTGGCACTCGGCATCAGCTGCGCGCTCGCGGGCGTGGCGGGCGGCATCCACGCGCTGTTCCTGAACTACGTGACGGTGGGCGAGGTCTTCACGATCAACGTGCCGCTGACCGTGGTGCTGATCTGCGTGCTCGGTGGCACGCGCCACTGGGCCGGGCCGGCGGTGGGCGCGGTGGCGATCACGCTGCTGCAGTACAGCTTCACCGCGGCCGACCACGCGCTGCTGGGCAAGGCGATGACGGGCGCGATCCTGGTCGCCGCCATCCTGTTCATGCCGGACGGCATCCTGCCGCGACTGCAGCGACTGTTCGCTCGGCGTACGGCCGACATCGCGCCCACGATGGCTGCCGAGCCACCGCCGGCGCGTGCGGCGACCGCTGCGCCCGGCAGCGTGCTGCTGAAGGCGACGGGGCTGGCCAAGTCCTTCCGCGGCGTGAAGGCGCTGGCGGGTGTCGACGTCGAGGTGAAGAGTGGCGAGATCCTCGGCCTGCTCGGGCCCAACGGCTCGGGCAAGTCGACCTTCATCAACGTCGTCAGCGGCCACTACGTGCCCACGGCCGGGCGCATCGCCTTCGAGGGCCGCGAGCTGGCCGGCGCGGCGGCGCACCGCATCGCGCGTGCCGGCATCGCGCGCACCTACCAGATCCCGCGCCCCTTCGTGCACCGCACGGTGCTGGACAACGTTGCGCTGGCCACGATGTTCGGCGGCGGTGTCGGCTCGCCCGAAGCCGCGAGGCGCGAGGCCATGACCTGGCTCGCCTTCACGGGCCTGCAGGACAAGGCGCTTGCCTTCCCCGACGAGCTGAACCTGCACCAGCGCAAGTTCCTCGAACTGGCGCGTGCGCTCGCCTCGAAGCCGCGCCTGGTGCTGCTCGACGAGGTGCTCTGCGGCCTGACGCCGAGCGAGATCGATGACGCCGTGGCGCTGGTGCGGCGCATCCGCGACCAGGGCGCGACGGTGGTCTTCGTCGAGCACGTGATGCGCGCGGTGATGGCGCTGACCGACCGCGTGATCGTCTTCGACCACGGCCAGCTGCTGGCCGAGGGCCCGGCCGCCGAGGTGATGCAGCGCCCCGAGGTGATGAGCGCCTACCTGGGCACCGCGCCGCCGCCGGTTGCCGCGCAGCCGGCGAACGAGGAGCGAGCCGATGCTTGAGGTGGCGAACCTGCAGGTGGCCTACGGCCAGGCCGGCGCGCTGTGGGGCGTGGACCTGCGCATGGACGAGGGCGAGCTGCTGTGCGTGGTGGGCCCGAACGGCGCCGGCAAGACCACGCTGATCAACACGCTGGCCGGCCTCTTGCGCGCGCGTGGCGGGACGATCCGCTTCGCGGGCCGCGACATCACCACGCTGCCGCCGCACCGCTTCTGCGAGGCCGGCATCGCCATCGTGCCTGAAGGCCGGCGCCTGTTCACCGGCATGAGCGTGCGCGAGAACCTGGAGATCGGCAGCCTGCTGCCCGGCGCGAAGGCGAAGCGCGCTGGATCGCTGGCCGGCGTGCTGGCGCTGTTCCCCGCGCTGGAGGCCAAGCTCGGCCAGGCCGCGGGCGAACTCTCCGGCGGCCAGCAGCAGATGGTGGCGATCGGCCGCGCGCTGATGACCCGGCCGCGGCTGCTGCTGCTGGACGAGCCTTCTCTGGGCCTGTCGCCGCTGATCGTGCACGAGATGTTCTCGGCCATCCGCCGCGTCAACCAGGCCGGCACCGCGGTGCTGCTGGTGGAGCAGAACGTCGCGCTCGCGCTGCGCGTGGCCGAGCGCGCCTACGTGCTGGAAGAAGGCCGCATGGTGGCCGAAGGCGCGCCCGACGAGCTGATGCAGCGCGAGGAACTGCGCCGCGCCTACCTCGGCGTGTGAGTGGCACGATGATCTTCGTCTTCCACCTGATCGACCGCCCCGGCAGCGCCGAGCTGCGCCACCGCGTGCGGCCCGAGCACAAGCGCTACCTCGGCGCGCTGGCCGATCGCATCGCCTTCGCCGGGCCGCTCGTGGCCGACGACGGGCAGGCGATGACGGGCAGCCTGCTGGCGATCGACTTCGACAGCCGCGCCGAGGCCGAGGCCTGGCTCGCGGGTGATCCCTTCGTGCGTGCCGGCCTGTACGCGTCGATGCGCATCGACGGTTTCGCCAACCTCTGGCCGCAGCGCGCGGGCTTTCCTCCGGCGGCGCCGTGATCCGGCACATCGTGATGTGGCGCGTGCGCGGCGACGACGCGGCTTCGCGCGCCAGCAACGCCGCTCGGCTGAAGGCCGAGTTCGAGTCGCTGCGCGGCCGCGTGCCCGGCTTGCTGCACCTGGAGGTGGGCGTCGACGAGAGCCGCGTCGACTACGCCTGCGACGTGGTGCTGTTCAGCGAGTTCGATTCGGCCGAGGCGCTGGCCGGCTACCAGGATCACCCCGAACACCTGCGTGTACGGCATGCGCTGGGCGACATGCGCATCGCGCGCCACCAGGTGGACTACGAGGTCGCGACACAGGGATCGCGGCCCGCCTAAACCCCTGTCGCCAGGAGACAAGACCCATGTGCAGACTCTGTGATGCAGGCAGCCCCCGCAAGCACGCCTGGAACCCGCGCCGCGGCTTTCTCAAGGCCAGCGCCGCCGCGGCGCTGACGGCCACCACCGCCGGCTCGCTGTTCGCGCCCCGCGTCGCGCGCGCGCACGGCGGCGGCGACGACGACGACCCGCCCTCCGGCACCGGGCAGAACGGCCGGCGCTACCTGATCAAGGGCGGCGCGGTGATGTCGATGGACCCGAAGGTGGGCGACTTCGCGGTGGCCGACGTGCTGGTCGAGGGCAAGAAGATCCTCGCCGTCGGCCCCAACCTGCACGCCGGCGGCGCGGCGGTGATCGACGCGCGCGGCCGCATCGTGATGCCGGGCTTCATCGACACCCACCACCACCAGTTCGAGACCGCGCTGCGCGGCTGGCTGGCCGACGGGCTCTTGATCAACGACGGCTCCGGCACGCCCAGCGGCAACCAGACCTACTTCGAGAACATCCTGCTGAAGTTCGCGCCGGTCTACCGGCCGCAGGACGTGTACATCAACGAGCTGTTCGGCGGCCTGTCGCAGCTGGACGATGGCGTGACCACGGTGCACGACATCTCGCAGATCCACCACTCGGCCGAGCATTCCGACGCCGCCGTGCGGGCGCTCTTCGACACCGGCCGGCGCGCCGTCTTCGGCTACTTCGAGGGCGCCGGCTTCACGCATGCCAGCAACTACGCCTACCCGCAGGACGCCACGCGCCTGGTGCGGCGCTGGTTCTCGTCGCAGGACCAGCTGGTGACGATGTCGATGGGCGGCGAGGTCTACCTCGGCTCGCCGACCTACACGCAGTCGTGGAACCTCGGGCGCCAGCTCGGGCTGCAGGTGGCGGCGCACATCCTGTCGCCCTTCGGCATCCGGCCCATCATGGACCAGCTCGCGATGGGCCAGGGCGGCGAGCAGCAGAACATCGGCCTGGGCCCGGACAACTTCTTCATCCACATGACGGGCATGAGCGACATGGCCTGGCAGCGGGTGAAGGACGCCGGCGCGCATGTCTCGCTGGCGGTGCCCATCGAGATGAACATGCGCCACGGCATCCCGCCGATCCTGAAGATGCAGTCGCTGGGCATGGAGCCTTCGCTGTCGATCGACGTCGAGTGCACGATGACGGCCGACTTCTTCACCCAGATGCGCAGCATGATGAACATGCAGCGCATGGTGGTGAACCAGATGGTGCTGGACCCGGGCATCCCGAGCGGCAACTGGTGGCCCACGCCCAGCGGCACGCCGCCGCTGTTGAACACGCGCGACGTGCTTCGCTACGCGACGATGAACGGCGCCAAGGGCCTGCGGCTGGACCGCAAGGTGGGTTCGCTGACGCCGGGCAAGGAGGCCGACATCATCATCCTCGACGCGACGCGCCTGAACGTCGCGCCTCTGAACCACGTGCCGGGCGCCGTGGTCTCGCTGATGGACCGCACCAACGTCGAGACGGTGATCGTCGCCGGCAAGGTCCGCAAGTGGCAGGGCAAGCTGCTCGACGTGGACCTGCGCCGGCTGCGCCGCGAGCTGGAGGCGTCGCGCGACTACGTGTTCTCGGCCGCCGGCATCACCCAAGACATCTTCGGGCCGAACTGACGACCCCCAAGCTCGCTTGCGCTCCACGCAACGCCGGAGGCGTTGCTCGCTTGCCCGTCCAAGTCCGCGCAGGCGGACTTGGAGCCGCGTGCTTCGCCCCCCCGAGGGGGCCGCCCGCCGACGGACCGGGAAACCCGGATCCGTGGCGGGGGCTTGAGCGTCAAATGGCGGTGTCGAGTGCACCAGTTCAAGGCATTCGTCTGTAGGGAAACTTTGACAATGGTTCGGCCATGCGCCAGAACCTGCCCGTCACCTCGCAAGAGTTTCCTTTCCCCGCCGGCAAGACGCTGATGTCGACGACCGATACCGCGGGGCGCATCCAGTTCGCCAATGCGGCTTTCGTCGAGGTCAGCGGCTATGCGCGCGACGAGCTGCTCGGCCAGCCGCACAACCTCGTGCGGCATCCCGACATGCCGCCGGCCGCCTTCGCCGACCTGTGGGCCACGCTGAAGGCCGGCCGCTCGTGGACGGCGCTGGTGAAGAACCGCCGCAAGTCCGGCGACCACTACTGGGTGCGCGCCAACGCGACGCCGATGCGCCGTGGCGGCACGGTGGTGGGCTACATGTCCGTGCGCACCGCGCCTTCGCGCGACGAGGTGCGCGAGGCCGAGGCGCTGCACGCCAGGCTTGCGCGCGGCGATGGCGGCAGCCTGCGCCTGCACCAGGGCGTGCTGGTGCACGGCGGCTGGTCGGCCTGGCGCTCGGCGCTGCGCACCTTGTCGCTGCGCGGGCGCGTCGCGCTCGGCCTGGGCCTGGGCGCGTTGCCGCCGGTGCTGGCGGCCCTGGCGCTGCCGGCCGGTGGCGCCGCGGCCGCGTGGGCCGTGCCGGTGGCGGCCGCGCTGGGCGCCGCCCTGGGCTGGGCCTTCCTCTTCCGCCAGGTCACGCGCCCGGTCGAACTGCTGGCGCGCCAGGCGCAGCTGGTGGCCAGCGGCCAGGTCGACGACGCGGCGCCGCTGCCGCGCACCGACGTGGTCGGCGCGCTGTCGCGCTCGATCAACCAGAGCGGCCTGAACCTGCGCGCCCTGCTGGACGACGTGGGCCACGAGGTGCAGGCCCTGGGCAGCGCGGCGGCGCAGATCGCTTCCGGCAACGCCGATCTGTCCGAGCGCACCGAGCGCGCCGCCGCGAGCCTCCAGCAGACCGCCAGCTCGATGGAGCAGATGACCGGCACGGTGCAGAACACGGCGGCCAATGCCGCCAACGCGCGCGAACTCGCGGGCGCCACGAGCCAGACCGCCGAGCAGGGCGGCGGCGTCGTGGCCGAGATGGTGCAGACCATGAACTCGATCCACGACAGCTCGCGCCGCATCGCCGACATCATCGCCACCATCGACGGCATCGCCTTCCAGACCAACATCCTGGCGCTGAACGCGGCGGTCGAGGCCGCGCGGGCCGGCGAGCAGGGCCGCGGCTTCGCCGTCGTCGCCGGCGAGGTGCGCGGGCTGGCGCGGCGCAGCGCCGACGCGGCGCAGGAGATCAAGAAGCTGATCGACGACTCGGTGCGCCGCGTCGAGGCCGGCAACCAGCAGGCCAGCGAGGCCGGGCAGGCGGTGCAGCGCATCGTCGAGCAGGTGCGGCGCATGAACGCGCTGGTGGCCGAGATCTCGACCGCGGCGCTGGAGCAGAGCAAGGGCCTGGGCCTGGTCAACGACTCGGTCTCGCGCCTGGACGAGGCCACGCAGCAGAACGCGGCGCTGGTCGAGCAGAGCGCCGCGGCGGCCGGCAGCCTGCGCGAGCAGGCGCGTGCGCTGCGCTCGGCGGTCGAGGCCTTCAGCGTGGCGGCCTGAGGGCCGCCGGCAGCTTCAGAACGGCGCCCAGCCTTCGGCGGGGCCCGCGACCTCGAAGGCCGCTGCACGGCTGGCCTCGGCCAGCAGCGCATCCAGCCGCTGCAGGCGCTCGTGCAGCAGCCGCACGGCACGTTCGCCAGTGGGCTCCTGGGCCGGCGGCGGCGGCAGCTCCACCAGCACGTGGCGGATCAGCCGCGCGCGGGTGTCATGGCCGATGCGGCCGTTGCGGCGCCGGCGCGGCGCGGGTGCTTCCGCAGCGATGGCCGGCTCGGGCGTCGCTTCGGGCTGCGGCGGCAGCGCGGCGGTGGGCGCCCGCAGCTGGAAGACGCGCGGCGCGCGGTCCTCGGCGTCCGCTTCGTGGCCGCTGGCAGGCGCTGCCTCGGGCGGCGCGGCGTGGCGGCGTTTCTTCAGCACCACGACCTTCACGCCGGCGGCGTTGTCGTCGCGGCGCGGGCCGCGGCGGATGAACAACGCTTCGGCGCGTTCGACAGGGCTCGGGTTGGACGATGGCTGCGCGCTGTCCAGCGCGCGGGGAAAGCCGTCTAGGCTCATCGGCTGGCGGGTCGGTTCGACCGGTGAAGTGCGGGAAGCAGGCCCGCGGCGTCATTTATTCTACCGGCGCGGTCGCGGGCCCTGCCGGCAGGCGGCCCTTCAACCCGCGTGGGCGAGCTTGAAGACGCCGACGAGGTCCGCCAGCCGGGCGGCCTGCTGCTTGAGGCTTTCGGAGGCAGCAGCGCTCTGCTCGACCAGTGCCGCGTTCTGCTGCGTCACCTTGTCGAGCTCGCTGACCGCACCGCCGACCTGGCCGATGCCGGCCGACTGCTCGCCCGCCGCGTTCGAGATCTCGCCGATCAGGTGGCTGACGCGCTGGACCTGGCCGACGATCTCGCCCATCGACGCGCCGGCCTCGTTGACCTGGCGCGTGCCGGCCTCGACCTTCTCGACGCTGGCGCCGATGAGCGACTTGATCTCGCGCGCCGCCTCGGCCGAGCGGCTGGCCAGGCTGCGCACCTCGCCGGCCACGACCGCGAAGCCGCGGCCCTGTTCGCCGGCGCGCGCCGCCTCCACCGCGGCGTTCAGCGCCAGGATGTTGGTCTGGAAGGCGATGCCGTCGATGACGCCGATGATGTCGGCGATCTTGCGCGACGAGGCCGCGATGTCCTGCATCGTGACGACCACCTGGTCGACGAGATCGCCGCCCTGCGTGGCGGCGGACGAAGCCGCCAGCGCCAGCCGGCTGGCTTCGCTGGCGGTCTCGGCGCTGGACTTCACGGTGCCCGAGAGCTGCTCCATCGAGGCCGCGGTCTGCTGCAGGTTGCTCGCCTGCTGCTCGGTGCGCTGGCTCAGCTCGCCGTTGCCGGCGGCGATCTGCGCCGAGCCGGTGGCGATGCTGTCGCTGCTCAGCCGCACCTGGCCGACGATGCCCGACAGGCTCTCGTTCATCTTCGCCAGCGCCCGCAGCAGCTGCGCCGTCTCGTCGCCGCCCTGCACCTCGATCTGCGAGCGCAGGTCGCCCTCGGCCACGGTGTTGGCGATCTGCACCGCGCGCTCGATGGGCTGCGTGATCGAGCGCGTGATCAGCGTCGCGGCGCCCACCCCCAGCACGAGCGCCACGGTCACCATCGTGGCCAGCGAGATGCGGGCCGAGGCATAGGTCGCGCGCGCGTCCTTGGCCTGGGCCGCGGCGAGCTTCACGTTGTAGGCGAACCAGTCGGCCACCGCGGCCTGCAGCGCCTCGTAGACCTTGGAGGACTCGCCCTTGAGCATTGCGGCCGCCTCGGCCGTCTTGCTCGGATCCGTGGAAGTCTGGCGCGAGACGGCGCGCACCTTGTCCGCCTCGGCGTAGTACGCGTCCAGCCGGCTGCGCACCTTCGCCAGTGCCGCGCGGTCTTCCTCGTCGGCGATCAGCTCGCGGGCATAACGGTCCAACTCGCCGGCGATGGCCTTGCGCAGCTCGGCCAGCCGCGCCTCGACGCCGTCCATTTCGGCATCCGTGTTGGCCAGCACGTGGCGGTTCTCGAAGCGCCGCAGCTCGCCCACGGCCACCGCCACCCGGGTCTCGACCTCGTAGGACGGGATCAGGTTGACGACGTAGAAGTCGGTGTCGTCGGCCAGGCGTTTCATCTGCCAGGCCGAAAGGGCGGCCATCAGGCCGAGCAGCGCCAGGACGAGCCCGAAGCCGAGTTTCAGGCGTGCGCCGATCTTGATGTTCGCGAGCATGGAACCTCTGTCGTAGAGCTGGAGACCAGGCCAGTACGACAGCCTTGCTGCGGCGGTGCCCCTCGGGGCGGCCGGGTGCGGCGGGTCCGCCCGATACTTCGGCTGCAGCCCGGATGACTTGAGGGTCTTTCGAAACTTTTTCTTACGGCTCACCGAACAGCCGCTGGTGCGCGCCGCGCAGCTCGCGCTTGAGCAGCTTGCCGCTCGGGTTCTTGGGCAGCGCGGCGGCGAAGACCACGCGCTTGGGCACCTTGAACGAGGCCAGTTGCACGTTGCAGTGCGCCAGCACGGCGGCCTCGTCGAGTTCGGCGCCCGCCTTGGGCACGACGATGGCCACCACCGCCTCCACCCAGCGCGGGTGCGGCAGCCCGACCACTGCCACCTCGCTGACGCCGGCCAGCCGGTAGATCGCTTCCTCGACCTCGCGGCTGGCGACGTTCTCACCGCCGGTCTTGATCATGTCCTTCTTGCGGTCGACCACCGTGATGAAGCCTTCGTCGTCGATGGTCGCCAGGTCGCCGCTGTGGAACCAGCCGCCGGCGAAGGCCGCGGCCGTGCGCTCGTCGTCGTGGAAGTAGCCCAGCATCACCTGCGGGCTGCGGTGCACGATCTCGCCCACCTGGCCGGGCGCCACGTCGTTCATCGCGTCGTCGACCACGCGCGTCTCGACGTTCAGCACCGCGCGCCCGCAGGAGCCGGGCTTGCGCAGCTGGTCGGCGGGGCCGAGCATCGTGGCCAGCGGCGCGATCTCGGTCTGGCCGTAGAGGTTCCACAGCTGCAGCCCGGGCAGGCGCTGCAGGATCTCCTTCATCACCTCCACCGGCATGATCGAGGCGCCGTAGTAGCCCTTCTTCAGGCTGGAGAGATCGGTGCGCTCGAAGGCCGGCGAGCGCAGCAGCGCGATCCACACCGTGGGCGGCGCGAAGAAGGATCCGATGCGGTGCTTCTCGATCAGCGCCAACAGGTGCTCGGCCACCGGCTTGCCGGTGATGACGTTGCTCGCGCCCACGTAGACCGCGGGGCCGAAGAACACGTCGAGCTGGGCGCAGTGGTACAGCGGCAGCGCATGCAGCATTAGGTCGGAGCCGGCGATCTGCGCGTCGACGATGCAGCTCACGTACTGCCACATCACCGCGTCGTGCGTGAGCATCGCGCCCTTCGGTGCGCTCTCGGTGCCACTGGTGTAGACGATCTGCGCGAGGTCGCTGCCGGAGAGCTCGGGCTCGGGCGGGGCATCGGCGCAGGCGGCGAGCACTTCGAAGTCCAGCAGGCCGGGCACGGGTTCGGAGGCGTCCTCGCCCGGCATCCAGATCAGCCGCTCGACCTTCGTGTCGAGGGCCGCGGCGGCTTGCGCCAGCACCGCCAGGCCCGAGTCGGTGGCCAGCAGCTTCGCGCCGGCGTGCCGCAGGATGTAGGCCGCTTCCTCGGCCTTGAGCATGAAGTTGATCGGCACCAGCACCGCGCCCAGGCGCGCCAGCGCGAAGCGCATCGCTGCGAAGGCGTGCGAGTTGCGCGCGAGGATGGCCACGCGGTCGCCCTTGGCCACGCCCTGCGCCGCGAGGCCGGCAGCCAGGCGGCTGCAGACGGCGTCGAACTCGCGGTAGCTCCAGCGCACCTCGCCGCAGGCGATGGCGGGCTTGTCGGGGTGGCGGGCGGCGCTGCGGTGCAGCAGGTCGGCGAGGGTCTGGCGGTGCAGGGCGGCGGGCATCGCGTGAGCGTAGCCGGCGGCGCTCGCCGCCGGCTCGGGGCCGACCCCAGGGGGGCCCGGCTCGCCTCAGCCCAGCGCCTGGCGCGCGACGGGCGGATGCTCGAACGGCGGCAGGCCGCGGCTGGGCCCGTCGCCGCGGCCGGCGTCGGCCTCGGGCTTGCCCAGGTCGTGCATGTGCACACGGTGCGTCTCGCGGGCCGTCCAGGCCGAGATCGCCGCGACGATCGTGATCGCCAGCGTGATGCCGCCGACGATGAGCGGAATGTCGGCCGTGCCCGGAGGCGCGACGGCGACGAACAGCGCTGGCAGCAACGCGGTGGCCGCGGTGCCCAGGTTCTGCGAGATGGCCATGCCCGAGACCCGCGTGCGGGTCGGGAACATCTCCGGGTAGAAGCTCGGGAACACCGCGTTGTAGCCCTGGTAGACCACGCCCCACATCAGCAGCGAGAACAGGAAGGCCAGCGGCACGCTGTGGATGCTGATGGCCCATAGGTAGGCGAAGGACAGCAGGCCCGCGGCGACCGAGCCGACGATGATCGGCGGGCGGCGGCCGATGCGGTCCGACAGCTTGCCCACCACCGGGATCACGAGCACGGCGACGAGGTTGCCGATCACCGGGATCCACAGGTACACGTCCTTCTCGAAGCCGATGCCGTAGCCCGGCTGCACCGCGTAGGCGGCGCCGAAGATCGTCGCCACCACCGGGATCACGTTCATCAGCGAGCACAGCATCACGCGCAGCATGTCGCGCCAGCTCTCGGTGATGGCCTGCAGCACCGGCGCCTTGGGCACCGCGTGCTCGCTGCTCTCCTCGGCGAAGGCCGGCGTCTCCTCGACCTCGCGGCGGATGATCCAGCCCGCGACGATGACGAAGAAGCTCAGCAGGAAGGGGATGCGCCAGCCCCAGCTGATGAAGTCGTCCTTGGGCATGAAGTGCGCCAGCGGCAGGAACACCGCGGCGGCCAGGATCTGCCCGGCCTGCACGCCCTGCAGCGTGAAGCTGGCGTAGAAGCCGCGCTGGCCGTACGGGGCGTGCTCCAGGATCATCGAGCTGGCGCCCGAGATCTCGCCGGCCACCGCGAAGCCCTGCACCAGGCGCAGCAGCACCAGCAGCGCCGGCGCGAGCAGGCCAACCTGGTCGTAGGTGGGCAGCAGGCCGACGGCCATCGTCGACAGCCCCATCAGGAACATGCAGACGATCAGCACGGTCTTGCGGCCATGCGTGTCGCCCCAGTGGCCGAGCACGAAGGCGCCGATCGGCCGCGCGACGTAGCCCACGCCGTAGGTGGCGAGCGAGGCGATGATGGCCACCGTCGGGTCGCCCTTGGGGAAGAAGATCTGCGGGAAGACCAGCGTCGCCGCGGTCGCGTAGATGAAGAAGTCGTAGTACTCGAGCGCCGAGCCGATCCAGCCACTGGCGGTGGCCTTCTTGGTCTGGTGGCGGCCCGGCGGTTCGTGGTCGGGGGTGCTGGCCATCGAATGTCTCCTGGGTTCTGGTCGGATCAATGTAGGTCGCGCTCCGGGTTCTTCCCAGATCCCCTTCGAGGTAAACGATCGATGATCGATCGGATGCGATCGGCATCCGATCGCATCTCGGGTTATCCCTAGACGCACCCCGGAGAGCCACGGCGATGGAGATCGATCGCTCGCTGCTGATCGAAGGCCTCGGCAAGGGGCTGCGCGTCATCGAGTCCTTCTCCGACGAGCTGCCGCGCATGACCGCCACCGAGGCCGCGCAGCGTGCCGGCCTCACGCGCACCGCGGCGCGCCGCTACCTGCTGAGCCTGGTGCACTTCGGCTATGCCGACACCGACGGCAAGCACTACTGGCTGCTGCCCTCGGTGCTGAGGCTGGGCAAGAGCTACCTGGAGGCGGCGCGGCTGCCGCGGCTGGCGCTGCCTTTCCTGCAGCGTTTCTCGATGGCCACCGGCGAGACCGCCAACCTGAGCGTGCTCGACGGCCACGAGGTGGTCTACCTCGGCCGCAGCAACGCGCCGCGCGTGCTGTCGATCGGCTTCCACGCCGGTGCGCGCATGCCGGCGCACGTGGTCTCGCCGGGCTACGCGATCCTGTCGACCTTCGAGGCCGCGCGGCTGGACGAGTGGATCGCCGCGCACGACTTCGCCAGCTTCACCGCGCACACCATCAGCACGCCGGCAGCCTTCCGCGAGGCGGTGGAGCGCGTGCGGGCGCTGGGCTACAGCTTCGTCGACCAGTACCTCGACGTGGGGCTGTGCGGCCTGGCGGTGCCGCTGACCGACCGCAAGGGCCGCAGCGCCGGTGCGCTCAGCACCACCTACCAGGCACGCAGCCATCCGCAGGACGATGCGCTGGCCGGCCTGCTGCCGCCGCTGCAGGAGGCGGCGCGCGCTATCCGCAACGTGCTGTGAACGCCTGGCTCAGGCGCGCGCGGTGACGATCTCCGCCAGCCGCGTGGTGTAGCGCGGCGTGCGCCGCTCCTGGCGCGAGGCATGGGCGCTGGCGCCCGGCGCCTTCATCGCGCTGGCCACCGCCACGGCGCCGCGGCCGAAGCGTTCGTTCAGCGTGTCCAGCGTGCTCATCAGCCCGGCGCGCGGGCGCGGCGCGGCGGCAGGCTCGGGTTCGGCGGCGAGGAGTTCGCCAGAGAAGAGATCGCCGGAGAAGAGGTCGGGCGTGCTCTGGGCCAGGCTGTCGGGCTGCAGGTCGACCAGCATCGCGCCGGCCTTCGCGTAGTCGAAACCCGGGCGGTAGATGCTGCGCAGCGCGCGCACCGCGGCGCTGATCAGCTCGCGCGTGTCGGCGCTGGGCCGAGGCAGCGGCAGCGTCGCGCTGGGTGCGTGCTGCCGGTCGCGCTGGCGGAACGGGCTGGTGGTGATGAACACGTGCACCGCGCCGGCCACGCTGTGCTGCTCGCGCAGCCGCCGCGCCACCTGGCTCGTGAACTGGCTCACCACCTCGATGAGATCGGGCAGCTCGGTGACCGGCTGGCCGAAGGAGCGCGAGCACATGATCTGCTGGTTGGCCGCCGGCGCGTCGTCCACGCCCAGGCAGGGCGTGCCCTGCAGCTCGCGCACGGTCTTCTCCAGCACGACGCTGAAGCTGCGGCGCAGCGCGCCGGCATCGGCACGCACGAGATCGAGCACGCTGCGGATGCCGCCCTCGGCCAGCCGCGCCGAGGTCTTGCGGCCGATGCCCCACACGTCGCCCGCCTCGGTGGCCGCCATCAGCGACTCCAGCTTCGCCGGCGGCAGCGCGCCCAGGTCGCACACCTGCGCCAGCTCGGCCGGGTAGCTGCCCGGCTTGCGCTCGGCCATCTTCGCGACGTGGTTGGCCAGCTTGGCCAGCGTCTTCGTCGGCCCGAAGCCCACGCAGGTGGGCAGCCCGGTCCAGCGCAGCACCTGGCGGCGCAGCTCGCGCCCTGTTGCGACGAGCTCGCCGGGCACGCCGTCGAAGTCGAGGAAACACTCGTCGATGCTGTAGATCTCCTGCCGCGGCGCGAAGCCGGCGGCCAGCGACATCATCCGGCTGGACATGTCGCCGTAGAGCTCGAAGTTGGCCGACAGCGCCACGAGCCCGGCCTTGCGCTCCAGGTGGCGCACCTCGAACCAGGGCTGCGCCATGCGCACGCCCAGGTCCTTGGCCTCGTTGCTGCGCGCGATGCAGGCGCCGTCGTTGTTCGACAGCACGACCACCGGGCGCCCGTTCAGCGAGGGGCGGAACACCCGCTCGCAGCTGACGTACATGTTGTTGACGTCGACGAGCGCGAACATTGGCGCTGGCCCGGGCTCGTCAGCCCGCGAGGGGCCGGATCACGTGCGTGACCACGCCCCAGATCTGCGGCTCCTCGCCTTCGCCGGCGACCCAGTCCGGGCAGGCCGGGTCGGTGGCCTGCAGGCGCAGCTCGCCGCCCTTGCGGTGCAGCCGGCGGCAGAGGAATTCGTCGCCGACGATGGCGATCACGATGCGGCCATGCGCGGCCTCGGCGGCGCGGTCGACCAGCGCGAGGTCGCCGTCTTCCACGCCGGCCTCGCGCATGGAGTGGCCGGCGATGCGCATCAGGAACGCGGCCTGCGGGTGGCGGACCAGCACCTCGTTCAAGTCCAGCCGCGTGACGCCGCTCTCGGCCGCCGGCGAGCCGAAGCTGATGGCGACGCTGGTGCGCGGCGTCGAACCCGAGGCGGCAGAGGAAGGCTCAAGGCGCATGGGGCTCGACGCGCTCGCCGTTGACGAAGACCTCGCTGCCGATCACCTCGATCAGCATCGCGCCGAAGCGGCCCTGCCAGACCCAGCGCATCACGCCGTCGCTGGCCAGCGGCAGGGCCGGCTGCGTGTCGGCCGCGCTGCCGACGATGCGCTCGGCCACGTAGCGCGGCGCCGGCTCGGCGGCGAGGGGAACGGCGGACATGACAGCGGCAAGGCCCGTGGCTTCAGAACCAGGCCCAGACGCGGTGCAGCCAGCGTGGCAGGCGGTCGCGGCTGGGCTGGTAGACGTAGCGGAGATGGGCGTTGCGCATGGCGGCTCCTCTCGAAAGGGAGACGCACTGTACAAAACAACAGTATCCGGCGCAAGCGGCGCCGGCCTGCGCTCAGGGGGTGCTGTAGACCAGGTCCTGAACCATCACGCTGCGCACCGGCGGCACTTCGCGCGCGGCGAGGAAGTCGTTGAGCCGCTCCTGCATCTGCGCGCCCAGCTGCTTCACGCGCTTCGAGCCGGTGGCGTCGCCGGGATCGTACTCGGCCACGCTCACCTGCATCAGCAGCGTGAGCTGGCGCGGCTGGCTGCCGATCCACTCGCGGGTGTCGGCGTCCGGGGCGTCGAGCGCCACGCGCGCGCGCACCGATTCGCCTTTGGCCGTGGTGGCGCGCACGGCATCCAGCATCAGCCAGTGCGGCCGCGACGGGTCGCCGCCGAACGCGTCGCCGCCGTCGAGCCAGGCCCGGCCGGCGGACATCGCGGCGCCCAGCAGGCCCAGGCCGACCAGCAGGCCGGTGCCGATCCACAGCAGGAACTGGCGCTCGGTCGCGGAGAGGCTCGCGAGCAGGCCAGCCGCGGGCTTGCCTTGGGGTTTGCCCAGTGCTTTGCCAGGGGGCTTGCCGGGGGTCTTGCGGATCTTGGCGGCCATGGCGGGCGGCTGGGGAGGGGTGCGGGCGGTCCGGCAGTCTAGCCATCCGCCCCGCCCCGCAGAACGCGCCGACGCAGCGCCCGCCGGGCGGCGTGCGAACTTCCACGGCGCCGGCCGGCGCGCCGCGGCGCCGGCGCGACAGTGGCTCAGCCGCGCCAGTGGCGCCCGCCGCGCCCGCTCCGCCGGAAGGCCGCCAGCAGCACCGCGGCGCTGCCCAGCGCCAGCAGCGGCGCGCTGCCCGGCTCGGGCACCGGCGCGGCGAAGCCGGTGGTGATGGCCGTGCCGCGCTGGTTCTCGTAGGCGAAGGCGTTCAGCGTGACGCTGTAGTCGTCGTTCACCGTGATGTCGGCGAAGCCGTAGAAGATGTCCGCGGCGCTCGCGCCGGACGGGTCGCGCAGCGTCAGGCCCAGGAAGCCGCGGCCGCCGGCCGTCCAGTTGCCGAACGTGGGCGCGAGGTCGGGGAAACCGGCACCGGGGCTCTGGTAGCCGGTGCCGGGCCCGATGGATTCGCCCGCCGCGAAGCGGGCCGGGTTGAGGTTGGACGGCGACGCGTAGACCACGCCGTTGCCGCGCGAGAAGAAGCCCTGGACGAACACCATCGCCTCCGGCTGCGCGAAGCTGGTGTCGCGCAGCAGGAAGAACTTGCCGTCTTCCAGCAGCGGGCTGGGGAAGAAGAAGCCGCGCACCTCGGCGTAGCCGGTGAGCGGGTTGAACCAGACGCCGGTGCCGTCGTTGCCGCCGCCGCCGGGGTTGTCGGGCGTGCTCAGCGGGCTGGCCAGCGAGGTGTAGATCACCTCCGCCTGCGCCGCGGGGCCCGCCAGGGCAAGAACCAGACCCCCGAGGCCCGCCAGGCCCGCGATCACTCTGCGCATCCCGTCCTCCCGCCGTGCATTGCTGCGATGCAGCAGTCTGCCTGAGCCGCCGGCGGCTCGGCGACCCCTCGATCGCGCGTCTGCACGGCGCGCGGCTGTCCGAATCGCCCAGCCCATGGCAGCAGTTCGGGCATCGCCAGCCGCGGGCCTTTTGTCTACAGTGCCGCGCCGGAGACAAGACCGCTCGCGCCGGAGGCATGACCGAAATGACCGACCTGTCCGCTGAATTCAAGGCCCTGGCCGAGTACCGGCCCACGCACAAGGTGCGCTTCGTCACCGCCGCCAGCCTGTTCGACGGCCACGACGCGGCCATCAACATCATGCGGCGCATCCTGCAGGGCATGGGCGCGGAGGTGATCCACCTCGGCCACAACCGCTCGGTCGACGAGATCGTCGCCGCCGCGCTGCAGGAGGACGTGCAGGGCATCGCCGTCAGCAGCTACCAGGGCGGGCATGTCGAGTACTTCAAGTACATGGTCGACCGGCTGCGCGCCAGCGGTGGCGAGAACATCCAGGTCTTCGGCGGCGGCGGCGGCGTGATCGTGCCGGCCGAGATCCGCGAGCTGCACAGCTACGGCGTCACGCGCATCTACAGCCCGGAAGACGGCCAGCGCATGGGCCTGAACGGGATGATCGGCGAGATGGTGATGCGCTGCGACCGCGACCTCTCGCCGCACGCGCCGAAGGACGTGGCCGCGCTGCAGGGCCACTCGGAAGCCGCCTGGCGCGCGCTGGCGCAGGCGATCACGGCGCTGGAGAACGGCAAGGCCGACGCGGGCTTCAAGGCCGCGCTGGACGAAGCGGCGAAGGCCCGCACGATCCCCGTGCTGGGCATCACCGGCACCGGCGGCGCGGGCAAGAGCTCGCTGACCGACGAGCTGATCCGCCGCCTGCGCCTGGACCAGGGCGACGCGCTGCGCGTGGCGGTGGTCTCGATCGACCCGAGCCGGCGCAAGAGCGGCGGCGCGCTGCTGGGCGACCGCATCCGGATGAACGCGATCGGCCCCTGGCAGGCCGGCCCCCGAGTCTTCATGCGCTCGCTCGCCACGCGCGACTTCGGCAGTGAGATCAGCCAGGCGCTGCCCGACGTGGTGACGGCCTGCAAGGCCGCGGGCTTCGACCTGATCGTGGTCGAGACCTCGGGCATCGGCCAGGGCGACGCGGCCATCGTGCCGCTGGTCGACGTGCCGCTGTACGTGATGACGCCGGAGTTCGGCGCCGCGAGCCAGCTCGAGAAGATCGACATGCTGGACTTCGCCGAGTTCGTCGCGATCAACAAGTTCGACCGCAAGGGCGCGGCCGACGCGCTGCGCGACGTGGCCAAGCAGGTGCAGCGCAACCGCAATGCCTTCGGCACGCCGCCGGAACAGATGCCGGTGTTCGGCACCATGGCCAGCCGTTTCAACGACGACGGCGTGACCGCGCTGTACCAGGCGCTGCTGCCGCGGCTGAAGGCGCTGGGCCTGCCAGCCGGCGAAGGCCGGCTGCCCAAGCCGGCCACGCGCCACAGCACGCACCAGGTGCCCATCGTGCCGGCGGCGCGGGTGCGTTATCTCGCCGACATCAGCGACACCGTGCGCGGCTACAAGCGCCGCGCGCGTGCCCAGGCGGCTCTTGCGCGCGAGGTTCAGCAACTGCGTGCCAGCGCCCGCATGCTGCAGACCGACAAGCCCGAGCGCCATCGTGCGGTGGAGGCCGTCACGGACCTGGCCGAGGTGCGCGAGGCGCAGCTCGACCCCGCGTCGCGCAAGCTGCTCGCCATGTGGCCCGACATGCGCAAGGCCTACGCCGGCGACGAGTACGTGGTGAAGATCCGCGACAAGGAGATCCGCACCGCGCTGACCCACACCACGCTATCGGGCAGCAAGATCCGCAAGGTCGCGCTGCCGGACTGGGAGTGCCAGGGCGAGCTGCTGAAGTGGCTGCTGCTGGAGAACGTGCCGGGCAGCTTCCCGTACACCGCCGGCACCTTCGCCTTCAAGCGCGAGAACGAGGACCCGACGCGCATGTTCGCCGGCGAGGGCGATGCCTTCCGCACGAACCGGCGCTTCAAGCTGCTTTCGGAAGGCATGCCGGCCAAGCGCCTCTCCACGGCCTTCGACAGCGTCACGCTCTACGGCCACGACCCGGACCTGCGGCCGGACATCTACGGCAAGGTCGGCAACTCGGGCGTCAGCATCGCGACGCTGGACGACCTGAAGGTGCTCTACGGCGGCTTCGACCTCACGCATGCGGCAACCAGCGTGAGCATGACGATCAACGGCCCGGCGCCTTCGATCCTGGCGATGTTCATGAACGCCGCGATCGACCAGAACCTCGCGAAGTTCGAGGCCGACAACGGCCGCCAGCCCACCGACGACGAGGCGCAGAAGATCCGCGCCTGGACGCTGGCGAACGTGCGCGGCACGGTGCAGGCCGACATCCTGAAGGAAGACCAGGGCCAGAACACCTGCATCTTCTCGACCGAGTTCAGCCTGAAGGTGATGGGCGACATCGCCGAGTACTTCGTGCACCACGACGTGCGCAACTTCTACTCGGTGAGCATCTCGGGTTATCACATCGCCGAAGCCGGCGCGAACCCGATCAGCCAGCTCGCCTTCACGCTGAGCAACGGCTTCACCTTCGTCGAAGCCTACCTGGCGAGAGGCATGCACATCGACGACTTCGCGCCGAACCTGTCGTTCTTCTTCAGCAACGGCATGGACCCCGAGTACACGGTGCTGGGCCGCGTGGCGCGCCGCATCTGGGCCACCGCGATGCGCGACCGCTACGGCGCCAACGAGCGCAGCCAGAAGCTGAAGTACCACATCCAGACGAGCGGCCGTTCGCTGCACGCGCAGGAGATCGCGTTCAACGACATCCGTACCACGCTGCAGGCGCTGATCGCGATCTACGACAACTGCAACTCGCTGCACACCAACGCCTACGACGAGGCCATCACCACGCCCACCGAGGAGAGCGTGCGGCGCGCGATGGCGATCCAGCTCATCATCAACCGCGAGTGCGGCGGCGTGCTGGGCGCGATGGAGACCGGCTACCAGCGCAGCAAGATCCAGGAAGAGAGCCTGCACTACGAAATGCTGAAGCACACCGGCGAGTACCCGATCGTCGGCGTCAACACCTTCCGCAACCCGGCCGGCGAGCACGAGAAGACGATCGAGCTCGCGCGCAGCACCGAGGACGAGAAGCAGAGCCAGTTGAAGCGCCTGCAGGACTTCCACGCCCGCCACGCGGCCGAGGCGCCGGTGCAGCTCAAGCGGCTTCAGCAGGCCGTGATCGACAACGGCAACGTCTTCGAGGTGCTGATGGACGCCGTGCGCTGCTGCTCGCTGGGGCAGATCACCAGCGCGCTGTTCGAGGTGGGCGGCCAGTACCGGCGCAGCATGTAGCCGGGCGGCTCAGCCCTCGGCTTCGGCATCGATCTCGCGCAGCAGGCGCACGACGACGTCGGGCGAGAGGTTCAGCAGCCGCGCGATGTCGAAGGTGTCGTCGGGCAGCGCGGCGTCGTCCCAGCCCTTGGCGCTGTGACGCGCCACGCGGATGGCCAGCTGCACGTTGCGCATCTGCGCGTTGACCTTGGCCGCGTGCTCGTCGGTGATCTCGATCAGCAGCGAGGGCAGGCGCCACTTGAGCATCAGCGCGTGTTCGAGTTCGTCGAGCTCGATGTTCAGCAGCTCGCGCTGCACGGCGGCCGAGCGCAGCGCGGGGTCGGCGGCCTTGCGTGCCTCGATCTGCAGCGCCAGCTCCGGCGCCCGCAGCCACAGCAGCAGCTCGGCGAAGTCGTGCAGCAGCGCGGCCTCGTGGATCACGCGCGCGTCGTGGTCCATGCGGTGCACGGCGAAGCTCATCGCGAAGCGCGCGGCGCGTCGGCTGCGCAGCAGCACGCGGCCGAAGCCGGCGAAGATCTCGGGCCGGCCGCCGAAGCAGGACTCGGCGGTGGTGAGGTCGGCGAAGCTGCGGAAGAAGGGCGGGATGCCCAGCATCACCAGCGCCTCGGTGGCGGTCTCGGTCTCGCTGCCGTCGCGGCCGCGGCGCAGCTGCGCCACGTGCGCGAGCACGCGGATCGTCATCAGCGGGTCATCGGCGACGATCTCGGCCAGCATGCGCGCGTCGACCGCGTCCTCGTGGTCGCGCAGCTCGTCCAGGCGGGCCACCGTCTGCGCGAGCACCGGCAGCGTCGCGTGGTCGAACAGCGCCACCCAGCCGGCCAGGGTGGCCGGTGCCTCGGTGATGGTCGACGTGGGCGCTGACATGGAACTGCACCGCTGTTGCGGGTTATAGGGCGCTTATCGGCCTGCTGCCATGCGGGCTTGAGCGGAGCCGCCGCGCGCAGAAAAGGAGAAGGCCCCGCGGCCGGGTGGCGGCGGGGCCTTCGAGGCTCGGGTGCATCAGAGGCGGTTCACGCCCAGCACCGTGCCGACGAGCTGGCCGTCGACGTACAGCGCGCCTTCGGGCGCTGCGGCATCGCCGTGGAACTCGATCACCGGCTCGGTGACGGGCCGCGGCGCGGCGGTGATGGCCACGCGCGCGGCGAGGGCATCGAGCACGCGGCTGAGCAGCTTCAGCAGGGCCGCGAGGGTTTCACGGGCGGCGCCGGGCGACGCTTCGTAGGTGAGGTCTCGGATCGACATGAGGTGTCTCCTGGGGAAGCGGGCCTCGGGGCTGTGCGGCCGGCTTCGTGTGGCGGTTCAGGGGCTGGGTTTGGCGCGTTCGATTTCCAGTCGCAGCGAGCGGCGGGCCTGCTGTCGCAGTGCGCCGGCGCCCTTGCGGTGGCTGCCCGCGTTGCGTCGGGATGCGGCCATCACGAACGGATTGCGGGGCTTGGCGGCGGTCTTCAGGGTCAGCTTCATCGCGGTCTCCTTCACGGTGGCGGGCAGGTCAAAACAAAAGGCCCGGGCTGCTGGTGCAGACCCGGGCCTCGGTGAGCGTTCTCGCCGCGGCGTTCGCGGCTTTCAGCTCGCCGGCGCCCCGGGTGGAGCACCACGTGCAGCACGAGCGCCGACGCGCACGCGAAGCTTCTGCACCAGCAGGGCAGCGGACAGATCGCTTCGGTTCATCGGGCTTCGGGTTGGGTGGATGGGAACGTGGCGGACGACGCGGGAAAGGAAGGTCATCTCGTCACTGGCTTGCGCAGATGATAAACACGTCGTTATCAAGGCGCAAGCGCTTTTGATCAAGGGGAATACCCTCGTTTGGGGAGGAAGGCGCGGCTACTTGCGGCGCTTCAGCGGTGCCACGCCGGTCTGGCTTCGCAGCCAGAGGTCGTGCGCGGTCTCGGGCGAAGGCGCTGCTGCGCGCGCAGGCTGCCCCGGGCGCGGCGGCGCCGGTGGAGGCGGCGGAGGCGGTGCCGAGGGGCTCGGCGCCAGCACCTCGCCCAGCAGGTCGAGCAGCCGCGTGCGGGCGCGCTGCGGATGGCGCCGGTAGTAGGTGAGCACGAGGCCGACGATGAAGCGCTCGTCGTCGTCGCGCGGCGCCGATTCGTCGGCGGCCGGCGCCTCGCGCGCCATCTCCGCCGGCGGCGCGCCGGCCGCGGCCTCGCCGGGGCCGTGCGGCATGTCCATCCAGCCATGCGGCTTGTGGCACAGGTGCTCGAACTGGCGCGCCAGGCGCTCGCCGATCTGCCGCGAGCGGCCCTTGATCTGGCTCCAGTAGCTGGGCTGGATCTGCACCCGCTCGGCGAAGCGGCGTTCCAGGCCGCGCAGCGTGGCCGCGTCGGCGTGGCGTGCGGTGGCGCGCACGAACTCCTCGAAAAGCACCAGCGCGTTGTCCAGGCGCACCTGGGCGAGGTCGATGGGGCCGGTTGCTTGCATAAGGATCCAGCGCGGATGATAAATCCTCGTTGACCCTGTCGTCGCCGCGCCGGAGCCGGCCCTAAGATGGATCGATGCAGCCGCGCGCATTTCCCGAGGTCTCGTTTCCCAGCGGCGAGCTGCGCCCGGCGCTGGGCATCGGCACCTGGCACTTCGGCGAATCGCGGTCCACGCGGGCGGCCGAGACCGCGGCCGTGCGCCTGGCGCTGGAGATCGGCTACCGCGTGATCGACACGGCCGAGATGTACGGCAGCGGCGGCGCGGAAGAGGTCGTCGGCGCGGCGCTGGCCGATGCGGTGCGCGCCGGCGGCGTCGCGCGCGAGGATCTCTTCGTCGTCTCCAAGGCGCTGCCCAATCACGCCGGCGAATCCGCGCTGCAGTCGGCCTGCGAGGCCAGCCTGCGCCGCTTGAAGATCGAGCAGCTCGACCTGTACCTGCTGCACTGGCGCGGCGGCGTGCCGCTGGCGGAGACGGTGCGCGGCATGGAGCAGCTGCAGCGGCGCGGCCTCGTGCGGCTGTGGGGCGTGAGCAATCTCGATCTCGCCGACATGCACGAGCTGGCCGCCGTGCCCGGCGGGCGCGCCTGCGCGGCCAACCAGGTCTACTTCTCGCTGGGCGAACGCGGCGTGCAGTTCGAGCTGCTGCCGTGGATGCGCGTGCAGCAGATGCCGCTGATGGCCTACAGCCCCTTCGACCAGGGCGCGCTGGTGCAGCACGCTGCGTTGCGCCCGCTGGCCGAGCGCCTGGGCGCCACACCGGCGCAGGTGGCGCTGGCCTGGCTGCTGGCGCAGCCGGGCGTGCTGGCGATCCCCAAGGCCGGCGCCGAGCAGCACCTGCGCGAGAACTGGGCCGCGCAGCAGCTCGTGCTCGGTGCCGAAGACCTGGCCGCGCTGGACCGCGCCTTCCCGCCGCCGAAACGGCGCACGCCGCTGGCGATGATCTGATCCGTCGAGCTGGCGCTGGGCGGTGGGCTTGACGAAACGTAGCTCGTCGGTTACGGTAACTTCATGGTTACCGAAAGACGGCGCTCGTGAAGCGCAACGCCGCCGCGGCGCTGCAGGCGCTGGCCGACCCCACGCGCGAGGCCATCGTCCGCCTGCTGGTCGAGCGGGAGTTGTCGGTCGGCGAGATCGCGGGCCAGCTGCCGGTGAGCCGCCCGGCCGTCAGCAAGCACCTGCGCCAACTCGAAGGCGCCGGCCTCGTGATGTTCCGCAGCGAGGGCACTCGCAACGTCTATGCGCTGCAGCCCGAGGCGCTGGCGCTGCTGCGCGACGAGATCGACGCGATGTGGAAGCACGCTCTCGCGCGCTACGCGCTCGTGGCCGGCAACACGACGCCGGCATCGAAGAAAAGGACGCCTCGATGAACAGGGCCACTCAAGCAGTCGAGCAGTGCATCACCGTCGCGCTGTCGCGGGCCGATGCCTTCGAACTCTTCACGCGCGGCCTGGCGCGATGGTGGCCGTTCAAGGGCCATTCGTGCAGCGAGGATCCGCAGGACGTGGTGTTCGAGGGCCGCGTGGGCGGCGCCGTCACCGAGATCGGCGCCGACGGTTCGCGCCACGCCTGGGGCACGCTGACGGCCTGGGACCCGCCGGCCGCCTTCGCGATGACCTGGCACCCGGGCCAGGCGTCCGCGCGCGCGACGCGGCTGGCGATCCGCTTCACCGCGGTGGCCGCCGGCTGCGAGGTGCACCTCGTGCACGAGGGCTGGGACGTGCTGGGCGAGGCCGCGAACGACATGCGCGGCAACTACGAGCGCGGCTGGGGGTGGGTGCTCGGGCACTATGTCGAAGCTTCGGTGAACGAGGTGGCGCGATGAACCGTTCGAAGACCCTGCTGCTGGCGCTTGCGCTCGCGGCTTCGCTCCTGGGCCCGGCGCTTGCCGCCGAGCGGGCGATCGACAAGGAAGTGACGATCGCCGCCACGCCCGAGCAGGCCTGGGCGGCGTGGACCACGCGCGAAGGTATCCGCAGCTTCTTCGCGCCGGACGCGGAGATCGACCCGCGCGTCGGTGGCGCCTTCCACATCCACATCGACCCGGGCGGCGCGCCCGGCATGAAGGGTGCCGACGACATGCGCTTCATGGCGCTGCAGCCGCCACGCATGCTGTCCTTCGACTGGAACGCGCCACCCTCGCTGCCGGAGGCGCGCGCGCAGCGCACCTTCGTCGTCGTGCGCTTCTTCCCGGTCGATGCCACGCACACGCGCGTGACGCTGCACCACGTGGGCTGGGGCGATGGCGGCGAGTGGGACAAGACCTTCGCCTACTTCGACCGCGCCTGGGGCAACGTGCTGGGCAATCTGCGCAAGCGCTTCGAGACCGGGCCGTTCGACTGGACCGACTGGTTGCGGCAGCTGGAAGCAGGGCGGGCCAAGACGAAGCCTTGATCTTTCTCAATCGAAATCTTAACGAGAATCATTCTTCTTCATGCTAAAGTCGGTGCGTTCGCCCCACGCTGCCGACCTCCTTGAACGCCCACGCCGCCGCCCTGCCGCTGCCCGCTGCCCCTGGGATGCCTCCCAGGCCGCATGCCGCGCCGGTGCGCGCCTGGATGCCGGATCCGCCAGCGCCACGCGCGCGCCGCGCCAGCGCGCTGCCGCTGAGCCGGCGCCACGCGATCGGCCTGCTCATCGCGCTCGCCCACCTGCTGCTGCTCTGGGCCGCGGCGCACATGCACTGGGAGCGCCCGAAGCTCGCCGACGTGCCCTTGCTCGTGGCCGTGCTCGCGCAGCCCGAGCGCCCGCGGCCGCCTGAGCCGGTCGAGCTGCCGCTGCCGCGGCCGGCCGAGGCGCCGCAGCCGCTCGCGCCGCCGATCCCGGTGCCGGTGTTGCTGCCCTCGGTGGCGCCCGACCAGCCCACGGTGCTCGCCGCCGAAACCACGCCGGCGCCCCCGCCGCCGGCACCCGTCATCGCCGCCGTCGTGGCCGCGCCGCCGCCGCCGGCACCCGTGCCGCCGCCGGCGCCCAAGCTGATCCCGCCGGCTGCGCTGCAGCTGCTGGAGCCGCTGGTGGTGGACTACCCGCGCGCCTCGCGCCGCAACGCCGAGGCCGGCGAGACGCTGGTGCGCGTCTTCGTCGACCGCGCCGGCGTGCCGCGCAACCCGCAGGTCGAGCGCTCCAGCGGCTTCGTGCGCCTGGACCAGGCGGCGCTGGCCTCGGTGCAGCGGGCACGTTTCCGCCCCTACGTCGAGAACGGCCAGCCGGTCGAAGGCTGGGCGCTGATCCCGATCCGTTTCGAGCTCGAGAAGTGAAGCCCGGGCCCGAGCACGCCGCCGACCCGCTGCCGCCGGCCCGAGCGGCCGCGCCGGCGCCCGCATCGCCGTTGCGCCTGCACAGCGAGCAGCTCTTCGCCGGCGCCAGCGAGGTGCTCATCGAGCACCGCGGCGCCACCTACCGCCTGAAGCTCACGTCACTGGGCAAGCTCATCCTCACCAAGTGACGCCATGAACAAGCCCCACGCACCAGCCCGCCGACGCCAGCCCGTGCAACTCCAACCTGGAAAGCACCGTGCCACGTCGTCGAATTCACACCCGTCCCAGCCCCACGCCCGACCTCCCGGCGCGCAGCGCGCACGCCCTGATGCCCTTGGGCGCCTGGGCTGCCGGCCTGGGCCTGCTGGCCCTGCCCGTGCAGGCGCAGACCAGCACGCCCGCCGCGCCGAAGGCGCCTGAGACCACCTTGCAACCGGTCGCCGTGAAAGCCAGGGCCGAGACCGACGCCAACTCCGTGCGCGCCACCAGCACCTCGATCGGCAAGGGCACGCAGGACCTGCGCGACATCCCGCAGTCGATCACGGTCGTCACCGAGAAGCTGCTGGAAGACCGCCGGGTCGACACCGTCAAGCAGGCGCTGCACCAGACCGGCGGCGTCACCTTCATGGCCGCCGAGGGCGGCGAGGAAGACGTACGCCTGCGTGGCTTCTCGCTCGCCGGCAGCGGCGACATCTACGTCGACGGCCTGCGCGACCCCGCCTTCTACGACCGCGACACCTTCAGCTACGAGCGGCTGGAAGTGCTGCGCGGCTCGGCCTCGATGCTGTTCGGCCGGGGCTCCACCGGCGGCGTCGTCAACCAGGTGCAGAAGCAGGCCTTCCTGGACAACGCACACGAGGTGAACTTCACCGCCGCCTCGGGCGACTTCTTCCGCTTCACCGGCGACTTCAACGTCAAGACCGGCGAGCGCTCGGCGCTGCGCATCAACACGATGCGCAACACCGCCACGCAGTGGGGCAACTTCATCGACAAGCAGGGCGTGGCGGCGAACCTGCGCTGGAACGTCGGCACCGACGACGAGTTCAGCCTCAGCGGCTACTACCTGCACAACCGCAACGGCATCAACTACGGCCTGCCGTGGCTGCGCGCGAACTCGACGCAGGCCAGCGCCAACCCGTCCGGGCTGATCCCCGGGCTCGACACGCGCGCCTACTACCAGGCGGCGAGCGACTACAACGCCAGCGGTGCGTCCTACGCGACCTTCGGCTACAGCCACCGCTTCGCCGACGGCGGCGAGCTGAAGACCACCGTGCGCAACGGCTTCTACGACCGCGACCTGCGCGCCGGCACGATCCGCTTCTGCGTCGCGCCCGCCTGCCCGGGCTTCACGACGCCCGGCGCCGAAGGGCCGGTGACGGTGACGGCGGCCACGCCGCTGACCCGCGGCCTCAACAACAAGGTCCAGGACCTGCACGCCGCCACGGCGCAGAGCGACTACAGCCGCAGCTTCAAGGCCTTCGGCCTGGGCCACGACCTGCTCGCCGGCGTGGACCTCGCGCGCGAGGACCGCAAGGCCTACGCGACGCCGCTGCCCGCCGGCGTGACGCTGGACAAGAACAGCCCGCGCACGACGATCGGCACGCCCAACGACGGCGGTGGCCGCGTCGACGAGACGCTGCGCAGCAAGCTGCCGACCGCCACCTTCCTCGCGCGTTCGATCGGCCTATATGGCCAGGATCTCGTGCAGCTGGCGCCACACTGGAAGCTGCTCGGCGGCCTGCGGATCGACCGCTTCGAGGGCCGCTACCAGACCTTCCAGACCACCGCGACCGCCACCGTGCCGGTGGGCGCCGTCACCAGCGACTATTCGCGCAGCGACCTGCTGTGGAGCCGCCGCTTCGGCCTGCTGTTCCAGCCGAGCGAGACGCAGTCCTTCCACGTCTCCTACGGCACTTCGTTCAACACCTCCGGCGACGCCTTCCAGTACGACCTGCCGGGCTCCAACACGCCACCGGAGGCCAGCCGCAACATCGAGATCGGCGCCAAGCTGGACTTGCTCGACGGCCGGTTCAGCCTGCGCACGGCGCTCTTCCACAGCACGAAGTTCAACGAGCGCAACCGCGACTCGCCGGCCAACGTGCCGATCACCGACTACCTGCTGTCGGGCAAGCGGCACACCGCGGGCCTGGACCTCGACATCGCCGGCCGCCTGGCGCCGGGCTGGGAGGCCTGGGGCTCGTACACCTGGATCCCGGTGGCGAAGATCGACGCCGGCAACCCGCTGGACGGCAGCACGCTCTCGGGCGAACTCGTCGGCCAGCGGCCTTCGCTGACGCCGCGCCACAGCGGCTCGATCTGGACCACCTACCAGCTCACCGGCAAGCTGCGCCTGGGCGCGGGGCTGAACGCCCGCAGCTCGCAGACGCCCAACCGCAACCCCGCCGGTATCGTCGCGCCGAAGTTCGTCACCGGCGACCTGCTGGCCGAATACGCCTTCAGCGAGCAGCTGAGCCTGAAGCTCAACGTCCTCAACTTCACCGACAAGTACTACGCCGATGTGCTCTACACAGGCCACTACGTGCAGGGCGCGCCGCGCACCGTGGCTGCCACGCTCACCGCGCGCTTCTGAGGGCAGGACCCCAGCATGATGCTGCACGTGCGCCAGGTGCTGAACGCGGCGGAGCTGCGCGAGGCGCGCGGAATCCTGGCCGCCGCGCCCTGGATCGACGGGCGCGTGACCGCGGGTGTGCAGTCGGCGCAGGTGAAGAACAACGAGCAGCTGCCGCAGGACGCCGAGGCCACGCAGGCGCTGCAGCGCATCGTGATGGCAGGGCTGAACCGGCACGCCACCTTCTTCTCCGCCGCGCTGCCCAAGCGCGTGTTCCCGCCGCTGTTCAACCGCTACGGCGGCGCGACGAACGCCTTCGGCAGCCACGTCGACAACGCCGTGCGATTCGTGCCCGGCCCGCCGGGCCAGCCGGCCGTGCGCGTGCGCACCGACGTCAGCTGCACGCTGTTCCTGGCCGAGCCCGATGAGTACGAAGGCGGCGAGCTGGTGGTGGAAGACACCTTCGGCGAACACGCCGTCAAGCTGCCGGCCGGCGACCTGGTGATGTACCCCGGCACCAGCGTGCACCACGTGCGGCCGGTGACCCGCGGCTTCCGCCTGGCGAGCTTCTTCTGGCTCGAGAGCATGGTGCGCAGCGACGAGCAGCGCCGGCTGCTCTGGGGCATGGACCAGCACCTGATGCAGCTGCGCCAGCGGGTCGGCGAGACCGACCCGGCGGTGATCGGCCTCACCGGCACGTACCACAACCTGCTGCGGATGTGGTCCGACAGCTGATCCGCATCCTTCTTCTTCCTTTTCTTCTTCCGACCACCGAAAGGAACCGACGATGAAACGCTCCCTCGCCCTGGCCACGCTGCTGGCCGCCTTCGCCGCCGCGCCCGCCTTCGCGCAGCACGCCGAGAAGTGCGATCCGATCCCGAAGGAACAGTGGCGCCCGCAGGCCGAACTGGAGCGCAAGCTCACCGACGAGGGCTGGAAGATCAGCCGCGTGAAGATCACCAACGGCTGCTACGAGGTTTACGGCCGCGACGCGAAGAACAACAAGCGCGAGAGCTTCTTCCACCCGAAGACCTTCGAGCTGGTGACCGTACCGGCGAAGTGATGGGCGAGGCGCCGCCGGCCACCGGCACGGTACGCGTCTGGGACCGCGTGGTCCGGGCCACGCACTGGGCGCTGGCCGGCACGCTTGCCTTGTCGGCACTCAGCCTGCTGGGCTGGGGCAGCGGGCTGCACCAGGCGGCGGGCTGGGTGGCGCTGGCGATCGTCGGTCTGCGGCTGCTCTGGCCGCTGCTGGGAAGCCGTGGCGCGCAGCATGCACGGCTGCGCAGCTTCGTGCGCGGCCCGCGAGCGACCCGCGCCTACGCACAGGCCCTGCTCAAGCACCGCGAGCCGCGGCACCTCGGCCACAACCCGCTGGGCGGCTGGATGATCCTGGCGCTGTGGCTCACGGTCGCCGCGCTGGCCTTCAGCGGCTGGCTCTACACCAGCGACGCCTTCTTCGGCGACGAGACGGTGGAGGCCGCGCATGAAGCGCTGGCCTGGGTGCTGCTCGGACTCGTGTTGCTGCACTGGGCCGGCGTGGCGATCACGAGCCGCCGCCAGCGCGAGAACCTGGTGGCGGCGATGGTGACCGGCCGCAAGCGTGCGGCCGGCCCCGGGGACGTCAGCTGAACTTCAGTCCTCGTCCTTCACCTGGTACTGCGACACCAGCTGCGCCTGCACGTTCGGCGGCACCGGCTGGTAGTGCGACAGCTCGATCGCGTAGCTGCCCTGGCCGCCGGTCATCGCGTTCAGGCGCGACTGGTAGGCCGAGAGTTCCGACAGCGGCGCCTGGCCCTTGACCACCATCGTTCCGGGCGCGCCGTTGGTCGTGCCGTTGACGGCGCCGCGGCGCGAGGAGAGATCGCCGGTGATGTCGCCCATCACCGCGTCGGGCGCGCTGATCTCGATGTTGACGATCGGCTCCAGCACCACCGGCCGCGCCTCGCGCAGGCCAGCCAGCGTGGCCTTGCGCGCCGCGGTGACGAAGGCGATTTCCTTGCTGTCCACGCTGTGGCTCTTGCCGTCGTACACCGTCACGCGCACGTCCACCACCGGGTGGCCGCTGATGGCGCCCAAGGTGAGCGCCTCGCGCACGCCCTTCTCGACCGCCGGCATGAACTGGCTCGGGATCGTGCCGCCCTTGACGATGTCGACGAACTCGAAGCCCGCACCGGCGGGCATCGGCTCCACGCGCAGGAACACCTCGCCGAACTGGCCGGCGCCGCCGGTCTGCTTCTTGTGGCGGTGGTGGCCTTCGGCCTTGCCGGTGATGGTCTCGCGGTAGGCGATGCGCGGCGGGCGCGTGATCACCTCGAACTTGTAGGTGTCCTTCATGCGCTCCAGCAGCACGCGCAGGTGCAGGTCGCCCAGGCCGTAGATGACGGTCTCGTTGTTGACGGCGACGTGCTCCACCTTCAGGCAGGGATCCTCGTCGATCAGCTTGCCCATGATCTCCCACAGGCGCTGCTCGTCGCCGTGGCGCTTGGGCTCGATCGCGATGCCGTGCACCGGCTTGGGCAGGTCCAGCGGCTTCAAGTGGATGTGCTCGTCCTCGGGCGAGTCGTGCAGCACGGCGTCGTATTCCAGCGCATCGACCTTGGCCACCGCGCAGATGTCGCCCGGCACCGCCTGCGGCACCTCCACCAGCGTCTTGCCCTGCACCAGGTACAGGTGCGTCACCTTGAACGGCTTGCGGCCGTGACCGACGTAGAGCTGGCTGTTCTGCGTGACCGTGCCCTGGTGCACGCGGAAGATGCCCAGCCGGCCGACGAAGGGATCGACCGTGACCTTGAACACATGCGCCAGCACGTGCATCGCCGGGTCGGGCGTGGCGTGCAGCGGCGCGCTGTCGGCGGCGCCGCCTTCGAGCTTGTCGCTGAGGAAATCGGGCGGGTTGGCCTCGGTCGGGTTGGGCAGCAGCTTGACGATCACGTCCAGCAACTCGCCGATGCCGGCGCCGCTCTTGGCCGAGGTGAAGACGACCGGGATCAGGTGCCCTTCGCGCAGCGCCTGTTCCAGCGGCGCGTGCAGCTCGGAGGCATCGACGTCGCCGTCGTTGAGATAGCGGTCGACGAAGGCCGAGTCCACCTCCACCACCTGCTCCACGAGCGCGCGGTGCGCGGCATCCACGCTGCCGAAATCGCTCTCGCCTTCGCGGTTGAAGAAGCAGTCGACCACGCGCTCGCCGCCGCCCGCGGGCAGGTTCAGCGGCAGGCATTCCTTGCCGAACGTGGCCTGGATGTCGGCCAGCACCTGAGCCGGCTTGACGCCCGCGGCGTCGATCTTGTTGACGATGATGATGCGGTCCAGGTGGCGCGCCGCGGCGTAGTCCATCATGCGCCGCGCCATCGGCTCGACGCCGATCGTCGCGTTGACGACGATCGCCGCGGTCTCCACCGCTTCCAGCGCCGGCAGGCTGTGGCCGAAGAAGTCGGGGCCGCCCGGGGTGTCGATGAAGTGGATGCGCGTCTCGGCGTGCGTCATGTGCATCACGGCCGAGTTCAGCGAGTGCTGCATCTTGCGCTCGAGCGGGTCGAAGTCGCTGACGGTGCCGCCGCGTTCGACCGTGCCGCCGGTGTGGATCGCGCCGGCGCGCACCAGCAGCGCTTCGGCCAGCGTGGTCTTGCCCGCCGCCGCTGAACCCACCAAGGCCAAGGTGCGGATGGCGGCGGGCCCCGCTGGGCTGCCGGGAAGTGATGCGGACATGGTGTCTCTCCTCAGGTAAGCCGGGGCGTCGCCATGGCGGCGGCGCGGTCGGACCAGCGTATTCCAAGCGCACCCCGGCTTCAAGGGCGCGGCCCCTCGGTGCTCGCGTGCTAGCGTCGCCGCTTGCGGAAGATCAAGGGGCCCCGCCTGAAGCATCCCGACACCGTCACCGTCGCGCCACGCCGCGTGTTGCCGGCGCTGGTGCTGGCGCAGCTGGCGGGCACCTCGCCCTGGTTCGCCGTCAACGCGGTGATGCCGGAGCTGCAGCGCGAGTTCGGCCATGGCGGCAGCGCGCTGGCCACGCTGTCCTCGGCGGTGCAGCTGGGCTTCATCGCCGGCACGCTGCTGTTCGCGCTGCTGGCGCTGGCCGACCGCTTCCCGGCGCGGCACCTGTTCTGCGCCTGCGCGCTGGCCGCCGCCGGCTGCACCGTGGCCGCCGCGGCCTTCGCGGCGAACCTGCCGCTGCTCGTGGCGCTGCGCGTGGCCACCGGCTTCTGCCTGGCCGGCATCTACCCCGTGGGCATGAAGATCGCCGCGCTGTGGTTCCCGCGCGGGCTGGGCGGTGCCCTGGGCTGGCTGATCGGCGCGCTGGTGCTGGGTAGCGCGAGCCCGCATGCGCTGCGCGCCCTGGGCGCGAGCTGGCCTTGGCAGACGGTGTTCGGCGTTGTTGCCGCCGCCACGGTGGTGGCGGGCTTCGTCGTGTTGCTGGCGGTGCCCGAGCCGCGCCACCTGCCGCCGCAGCGGCTGCGCTTCGGCGCGCTGGCGGCGCTGTGGCGAGACGCCCGCCTGCGCGCCTCGGCCGGCGGCTACTTCGGCCACATGTGGGAGCTGTACACGCTGTGGGTGCTGGTGCCGCTGGTGCTGGCGGCGCGCTTCACCGGGCCGGCCGCCAGCGGCTGGGCCTTCGCGGTGCTGGGCGGGGGCGCGATCGGCTGCATCGCCGGCGGGCTGCTGGTGCCGCGCTTCGGCAGCGCGCGCGTGGCGGCGGCGCAGCTGGCCACGAGCGGGCTGTGCTGCCTCGCGGCGCCCTGGTTCATCGGCGCGCCGCTGCCGGTCTTCCTGGCCTGGCTGCTGGTCTGGGGCGTGACGGTGGTGGGCGACTCGCCGCAGTTCTCGGCGCTGACCGCGTCGAACGCGCCGCGCGAGGCGGTGGGCAGCGTGCTGACGCTGGTCAACAGCATCGGCTTCGCCATCTCCGCCGTGTCGATCGAGCTCTTCGTGCGCCTGGCGCAGACGCAGCCGCTGGCCACGCTACTGCCCTGGCTCGCGATCGGCCCGGCCGCGGGCCTGCGGCTGCTCAGGCCACTTCTGCGGCGCTGAAGCTCACTGGAACGCGACTTCCGCGAAGCTGCGCAGCTTGCGGCTGTGCAGGCTGCCCGGCCGCTCCTGGCGCAGCAGCTCCACCGCGCGCATGCCGATGCGCAGGTGCTGGTCGACCCGCTCGCGGTAGAAGTGGTTGGCCATGCCGGGCAGCTTGATCTCGCCGTGCAGCGGCTTGTCGCTCACGCACAGCAGCGTGCCGTACGGGACCCGGAAGCGGAAGCCGTTGGCGGCGATGGTCGCGCTTTCCATGTCCAGCGCCACCGCGCGGCTCTGGCTGAAGCGGCGCTCGGGGCCCGGATGCGGCAGGAGCTCCCAGTTGCGGTTGTCGGTGGAGGCGACCGTGCCGGTGCGCAGGATGCGCTTCAACTCGTAGCCCTGCAGCTGCGTGACCTCGGCCACTGCCTGTTCCAGCGCCAGCTGCACCTCGGCCAGCGCCGGGATCGGCACCCACAGCGGCAGGTCTTCATCCAGGACGTGGTCCTCGCGCATGTAGGCGTGGGCCAGCACGTAGTCGCCGAGCTGCTGGCTGTTGCGCAGGCCGGCGCAGTGGCCGAGCATCAGCCAGGCATGGGGGCGCAGCACGGCCACGTGGTCGGTGATGGTCTTTGCGTTCGCCGGGCCGACGCCGATGTTGACCATCGTGATGCCGCTCGAATCCGGCCGCACCAGGTGGTAGGCCGGCATCTGCGGCAGCCGCGGCGGCGGGGCGCCGAGCGCGTCGCCTTCGCGGGCCGGGTCGCCGGCGCGGCGGGTGATCACGTTGCCCGGTTCGACGAAGGCCTCGTAGTCGGACTGCGGGTCGGCCATCAGCGTGTGGCCCAGCTTGATGAACTCGTCGATGTAGAACTGGTAGTTCGTGAACAGCACGAAGTTCTGGAAGTGCTCGGGCGCGGTGCCGGTGTAGTGGCGCAGCCGGTGCAGCGAGTAGTCCACCCGCGGCGCGGTGAACAGGGCCAGCGGTTGCGGCTCGCCCGGCTTGGGCTCGTGCGTGCCGTTGGCGATGCCGTCGTCCATCACCGTGAGGTCGGGCAGGTCGAACAGGTCGCGCATCTTCAGCCGGCGCTCGAGGCTCATGTTGCCTTCGAGGTGGTCGTGCTCGGCGAGCGAGAAGTGCACCGGGATCGGCTGCGCGCTGGTGCCCACCTCGATGGCCACGCCGTGGTTCTTCAACAGCAGCTTGAATTGCTCGAGGTAGTAGTTGGCGAAGAGGTCCGGCCGTGTGACCGTGGTCTCGTAGGTGCCCGGCCCGGCGACGAAGCCGTAGCTCAGCCGCGAGTCGGCGCGGGCGACTGTCTGTGTGCGCACGCGCACGAAGGGGTAGCAGGCGCGCACGTGCTGGCCGTCGTCGCCGCCGGCCACGAATCGCTGGAGGGAGCCGCGCAGGTGGTCGATGCTGCTGCGGTAGATCGCCTGCACCTGGGCCAGCGCCGCTTCGGCGTCGGTGAAGCGGGTGGGGGCGATGAAGAGCGGGAGCGAAGTCATGGTGATCGTTTGTGCTTGTAGTTATCGATCAACGGAATTATCGCCGGCCGCGGGTTTTCGTGCCGTGACGGCTGCCGCGAGACCTCATGCGGCAGTGGCCGCTACGGTGGCGGGTGCGGCTCGCGTGCCCGCCGTGCCGCCTTGATCTGCGCCGCGCGGCCGGCGCGCTGCTCGGTGCGCAGCGCGTCGATCTCGCTGCGCAGCACGCCGATCTGGCGGTGCAGGTCCTGCAGGATCGCGCGCTCGACCCGCCGCTCCTCGGTCTCGATCCAGCTCGTGGCCAGCGCCGCGGTGGCCAGCGTCAGCACGCCATAGCCCAGCAGCACGACGAAGACCGAGAAGATGCGGCTGGCCGGCGTGCTGGGCACGATGTCGCCGTAGCCCACGGTGGCCGCGGTGGTGAAGGCCAGCCACAGGCCGTCTTCCAGCGTCACGGCGTTCGGCTCCAGCCACCAGAAGCCCACGCCGCACATCAGCAGCACCGCGCAGGCGACCAGCATCAGGTACAGCAGCCCGCCGCGGGTGATCCACGGCCGGATGCTCCAGACCAGCCGCAGCAGCGTGAGCGCGGCCACGAAGCCGCGCAGTGCCAGCGCCGGCGCCGAGGCGCTGCTGGCCGGCTCCAGCGCCGCGGCCAGCAGGCCGGCGGCCAGCAGCAGATCCAGCCCGTTGGCCAGCAGGTGCGGCCGCGGGTGCCCGGTGGCCAGCGCCACGTGCAGCCGCCCCGACAGCACCACCAGCGAGGCGATCAGGTAGGCCAGCGTGTCCCAGCCGACGCGCTGCGCGGCCGGCAGCAGTTCGGCATAGAAGGCGGGGATGGTCGCCAGCAGCGCGACCACCGTCGGCCAGCGCCAGCGCTGCTCGACGGTGCTGGCGCGCCGCAGCGATTCCGGCACCCGGCGCAGCCCCCAGACACGGCGCCGGGGCGTGGGGGCCGGGCTTTCGGGGACGAGGTTCCGCACCATCCGGCCAGCCTAGCCGCCGCCAAGCCGTGCGCCGTTGACTGCGCTCAAGCGGCGCGGTGCAGCGCGCGGCTCAGAGGATGTAGCGCGACAGGTCCTCGTCGTGCGCCAGTTCCGCGAGCTTGGCGTCGACCAGCGCGGCGTCGATGGCCACCGTCTGCCCGCTGCGGTTGGGTGCGTCGAAGCTGATCTCGTCCAGCAGCCGCTCCATCACCGTCGCCAGGCGCCGCGCGCCGATGTTCTCGGTGCGCTCGTTGACCTCGAAGGCGATCTGGGCGATGCGGCGCACGCCCTCGGGCGCGATCTGAAGCGCCACGCCCTCGGTCGCCAGCAGCGCCTGGTACTGCTTGACCAGGCTCGCGTGCGTGCTGTTGAGGATGGCCTCGAAGTCGTCCACCGACAGCGAGGACAGCTCCACGCGGATCGGGAAGCGGCCCTGCAGCTCGGGGATCAGGTCGCTGGGCTTGGCGAGGTGGAAGGCGCCGCTGGCGATGAACAGCATGTGGTCGGTCTTGACCATGCCGTACTTCGTGCTCACGGTCGTGCCTTCCACCAGCGGCAGCAGGTCGCGCTGCACGCCCTGGCGGCTCACGTCGGCGCCGCCATGCTCCTGGCGCGAGGCGACCTTGTCGATCTCGTCGATGAAGACGATGCCGTTGCCCTCGGCACTGGCGATGGCGGCGGCGCGGATCTCGTCCTCGTTGACGAGCTTGGCCGCCTCTTCGTCCAGCAGCAGCCGCATCGCCTCGCCGATCTTCACCTTGCGCGTCTTGCGGCGCTGCGCGCCGGCGTTGGCGAACAGGCCCTTCAGCTGCTCGGCCATCTCCTCCATGCCCTGCTGGCCGAGGATCTCCAGCGTCGGCTTGGGCTCGGCGAGGTCGAGTTCGATCTCCTTGTCGTTCAGCGTGCCCTCGCGCAGGCGCTTGCGCATCACCTGGCGCGCGGTGTTGTCGGCCGCGGGCGGCTGCTCGCCGCCGCCGAAGCCGATGCGGCCGCCATGCTCGCGCGCGTCCCTGGGCGGCGGCACGAGCGCGTCGAGGATGCGCTCCTCGGCCGCATCGGCCGCGGCGGCCTGGCGCGTGCGCATCTGGCGCTCGCGCTCCTGCTTGACCGCGACGTCGACCAGATCGCGCACGATGGTGTCGACGTCCTTGCCGACGTAGCCCACCTCGGTGAACTTGGTCGCCTCGACCTTGATGAAGGGCGCGTCGGCCAGCCGCGCCAGCCGGCGCGCGATCTCGGTCTTGCCCACGCCGGTGGGACCGATCATCAGGATGTTCTTCGGCGTGATCTCGTTCTTCAGCGCGCCTTCCACCTGCTGGCGCCGCCAGCGGTTGCGCAGCGCAATGGCCACGGCGCGCTTGGCGGCCTGCTGGCCGACGATGTGGCGGTCGAGTTCGGAGACGATCTCCTGCGGGGTCATGCTCATTTCGCGGCCCCGTCGAGGGTCTCCACCACGTGGTTGTGGTTCGTGTAGATGCAGATGTCGCCGGCGATCTCGAGCGAGCGCTTGACGATCTCCGCCGGCGCCATCTCGGTGTGCGCCAGCAGCGCGCGGGCAGCCGCCTGTGCGTAGGCGCCGCCGGAGCCGATGGCCACGATGCCGTGCTCGGGCTCCAGCACGTCGCCGTTGCCCGTGATGATCAGCGAGGCGGTCCTGTCGGCGACGGCCAGCATCGCTTCGAGCCGGCGCAGCACGCGGTCGGTGCGCCAGTCCTTGGTCAGCTCGATGGCGGCGCGCTGCAGGTGGCCCTGGTGCTTCTCCAGCTTGGCCTCGAAGCGCTCGAAGAGCGTGAAGGCGTCGGCGGTGGCGCCGGCGAAGCCGGCCAGCACCTGCTCGCGGTAGAGCTTGCGCACCTTGCGCGCGGTGCTCTTGACGACGGTGTTGCCTAAAGTGACCTGCCCGTCGCCGCCGATGGCCACGAGGGGCCCGCGGCGCACGCTGACGATGGTGGTGCCGTGATAGGTTTCCATGGATCGCTCGCAGATGGGGCCGCGGCGGGCCGGCGCAAGGCGCGCCGCGTCAGACTTTTCGGACCTGGACCCGGGCGTGCTCGTTGATGCCCATCGCGCCGAAGAACAGCGCCACCAGCCGGTGGGTGTCGACGAACTGCACGCTGCGGCTCTCGCTGCGCTTGGCCAGCACCCAGTTCAGCAGGTCGCCGGCGGCGATGAAGTCCACGCGGATCAGCCGCGCGCAGCTGACGCTGATCACGGGCGCGCTGGTGAGGTCGCGCTCCAGCTTGGACATGGTCGCGCCGATGTCGCCGATCAGCTGGCCGGAAAGCTCGACATGCGCCACCTCGACCGTGGCGCTGCCGGCGGCGTCGTCGGCCAGGTGCGACTCCATGAAGCCGGTGGAGACTTCGCCGATCAGCGAGAGATCAGGCTGGCGCGTGGAGATGCCCGAGCCGCCGATGTGCACCTTGCAGCGCGTGGGCTCCCACGAGGGCGGGCTGACCTCGTAGGTGACGCAGTAGTCGATGGCCGCTTCGTCGAACTGGTCGGGCCGGTTGGCCAGGCGCAGCGCATCGAGCCGCGTGAGCCAGAAGGCCGGGTCGGCGTCGCGCATGCCGGTGGGCGCGGCGTCCTGCAGCACGGCGAACAGGCGCTCGCCCGAGAGCCAGCGCTGCTCCAGCGCCTGGCCGCTCCAGAGGCGGAAGACCATCGACAGCTGCATCGCCGCCTCGGCGTCGATGCGGCGCAGCTGGTGCCAGTCGAAGACCCAGGGCAGCGGCATCTGCAGCGTCTGCGAGCGCAGCCGCGCGACGGCCTCGATGTCGAGCGTGTCGGGGCAGATCCAGCCGACCTCGGCTGCGCCCCCGGCGCTGCGCGTGGACGGCGAGGACGAGCGCAGGATCGGCTCCTCGGCCTGCGCGTCGGCCACCAGCTTGGGCAGCGAGTACCACTGTGGCGCCGACCAGCCGAACTGCTGCGCGTAGTCCACCGCCAGGCTCTCGAAGCGCTGCTGCTGGCCGGTGGCGCGGTACAGGTCGAACAGCACGAGCCAGGTCTCGGCGTGCTGCGAGCGCGGGCCGCCGGGGCCGGTGATGCGCTGCAGCGCTTCCTCGCACTGGCTGAAGTCGGCGTTGGCGAAGGCGATCACGGCCTCGTCCAGCTCCGGGTCGTGCTGGACTTCGCTGACTTCCACCGCGAAGGGCGAGCTGAACTCGCTCGGCGGGCCGGACTTGCTCAGCGAGCCGGGGCCGGTGTTGGAGGGCATCGCCGGCATCAGCGCCGGCGGCGGCGGGGCGGAATCGAAGGACACCGGCGCCAGCGGTGCCAGCGGCGGCAGGCCGCCGCCGACCTTCACCGGTGCCGGCGCGGCGCGGGCCGGCTGCGGCGGCGGTGCCGGCGGGCTGGCCGGCGACAGCGGGCCGCCTTCGAGCACGCCGCCGCGGCGGGGCGTGTCGGTGGGGAAGGCTTCGCGCGTGAGCACCGGCGGCTCGGGCCGCGCAGGGATGGCGCCGGAGGGCGACAGCGGCATCGGCCGGCTGCCGCGGACGGAGCCCGAGAAGCCCTCGCCCACCATCTGCTGCTCGATCTCGTCGATCTTGGCCTTGACGCCGTCGGGCCGCTGCTGGTTCGTGGCACCGTCCTGCAGCCGCGCCTCGGAGTCGTCCAGGCGGGACGAGGTGCCCAAGGCGGCCAGCTGCTCGGGCGAGAGGCCTTCGCGGCGCACGCGACGCAGCATGTCGAACTCGCGCTTGCGCACGAAATCGTTGCGCCGCTTGCGCTCGATCATCGCCTTAAGCTCGGACTTCTCGACCTCGAGCTCGCGGTTGTCTTCCTGGCGCGAGTTCAGGTCGGTCCAGTCGGTCGCGGGGTTCGCGACGAACCGCACCACCTTGCGGAAAAAGCTCTCGTTCTCGGCCATGGGAGGGGCGATGGTACTCCGGCGTGCGCCGTGCCCGGGCGTGCACTTTGCGCGCGTGCGGCGGCGGCCGGCGGCGCGCCGGCCGCGCGATGACGGCTCAGTCGCCGAACATCTTCTGCTTGAGCTCGCGGCGCTGCTGCGCCTCCAGCGACAAGGTGGCCGTGGGCCGCGCCAGCAGGCGCTGCAGGCCGATGGGCTCGCCGGTCTCGTCGCAGTAGCCGTAGTCGCCGCTTTCCAGGCGGCCCAGCGACTGCGCGATCTTCTTCAGCAGCTTGCGCTCGCGGTCGCGCGTGCGCAGCTCCAGCGCGTGCTCTTCCTCGATCGTCGCGCGGTCGGCCGGGTCGGGGACGATGGAGGTGTCCTCGCGCAGGTGCTCGGTCGTCTCGCCGGCGTTGGACAGCAGGTCGTCCTTCTGCTTTTGCAGCTGGGCACGGAAGAAGTCGAGCTGCTTCTCGTTCATGTACTCCGAGTCGGGCATGGCCAGCAGCTCGTCGACCGTGAGGTCGCGGCCGGGCTTGCTCTTCCAGGCGTTGGCCAGCTTGGGGTCGGCCTTGTGGGTGGACTTGGGGATATCGGCCGTTTCGGTCATCTGTCGGGAGGCGGGCGCTGCGGGCGCAAAGCGGTCGGTGAATCGTTGGGCGGCGCTGGGCGCCGGGGCTTCGGTGGGCTTGGTGGCCGGGGCGGCGGGCTTGGCAGCCGGCTTGGCCGGGGCGGCGGCCTTGGGCGGTTGGGGCGCGGGCGCGGGGGCGGCCTTGGCCGCGGGCTTGGTCGCGCTCGCCGGGGCGGCTGCGGTCTTGCTCTTGGCAGCGGCCGGGGTCTTGGCCGGTGGCTTGGTCACGGGAACCTCCTCGCCCTTGTCGGTATTGCCTATGGGACCTGCCCTTGTGGCCTGCCGGCGCGGCCGGGGGGTCGTTCAAGGCGCGCGGATTGTAGCCACGCCCCGCGGCCGCGCGAGGGCCGTTTCTGGGGGTGCCGGCGCCCGGCCCCCGGCGGGCTCAGACCAGACATTGCTCCAGACCCTGCAGCAGCACCTCGCGCGGGAGGTCGATGCCGATGAACACCATCTTGCTGCCCTTGTCCTCGCCCGGCGCCCACTTCGGGCCCAGGTCGCTGCCCATCAGCTGGTGCACGCCCTGGAAGACGACCTTGCGGTCGCTGCCCTTCATGTACAGCACGCCCTTGTAGCGCAGCATCTTCGGGCCGTACACCTGCACGATGGCGCCCAGGAAGTCCTCCAGCTTGGCCGGGCTGAAGGGCTTCTTGCTGCGGAAGACGAAGCTTTTCACGTCGTCGTCGTGGGCGTGGTGGTGCGGGTGGTCGCAATGATCACCATGCCCTTCGCCGTGCTCGTGGTCGTGATGGTGGTGATCGTGCCCGTGATCGTCGGCGTTCAGGAACTCCGGGTCGATCTCGAGCTTGGCGTTGAGGTTGAAGCCCTTCAGGTCGAAGACCTCGGCGATCGGCACCTCGCCGAAATGCACCTTGCGCTGCGGCGCGCGCGGGTTCATGTGCTTGATGCGGTGGATCAGCGCGTCGACCTCGCCTTCGGTCACGAGGTCTGACTTGCTGATGAAGATCTGGTCGGCGAAGCCGATCTGGCGCCGCGCCTCCTGGCGCGTGTCGAGCTGGCCGTCGCCGTGCTTGGCGTCCACCAGTGTCAGCACGCTGTCCAGCAGGTAGGTCTCGGCGATCTCGTCGTCCATGAAGAAGGTCTGGGCGACGGGGCCGGGGTCGGCCAGGCCGGTGGTCTCGATGACGACGCGGTCGAACTGCAGCTCGCCCTTGCGGCGCTTCTCGGCCAGGTCCGACAGCGTGCTGCGCAGGTCCTCGCGGATCGTGCAGCAGACGCAGCCGTTGTTCATCTGGATGATCTGCTCCTGGCTCTCGGCCACCAGGATGTCGTTGTCGATGTTCTCCTCGCCGAACTCGTTCTCGATCACGGCGATCTTCTGGCCGTGCGCCTCGGTCAGCACGCGCTTGAGCAGCGTCGTCTTGCCCGAACCCAGGAAGCCGGTGAGGATGGTGGCGGGGATCAGGCCTGGGGCGGTGGGGGTGGACATGGCGGACGGCGGGTGAAAGAGAGAAGCCCCGGGAGATGGGGGTCGAAGACTGTCTTGCAAGCCTCGGGTGCTGTCAAGGCGCGGTGCTGGGAGAGGTCCAGACCGACAACCGCGGCAGCAGCGCGCGGTAGGGCGCCAGCAGCAGGGTGGCCAGCGCCGCCTTCACCGCCAGGTCGCCGGCGGCGAGCGTGAGCCAGTTCATCTCCGAGCCGGCGAAGGCGAGGAAGAAGAAAACGCCGGTGTCGACGACGCTGGCCACGAGGTTGCCGATCAGCGGGGCCTTCCACCAGGCCTGGCGGCGCCAGCGGTTGAAGACCAGGATGTCCATCGCCTGCGAGAAGAGGAAGGCCGAGCCGGATGCGACCGCGATGCGCCAGGGCGCCAGCCACAGCGAGACGGCCACCGCCACCGCGAAGCCCGCCCAGGCCACGCGCCGCGCCGCCTGGGGCCCGAGCGCGCGGTTGGTGAGGTCGCAGACCAGGAACACGAAGGGGTAGCTGAAGGCGCCCCAGGTCAGCCAGTCGTTGATGGGGTGCTGCACGAGCACGTTGGACAGCACGATCACGGCGGCCATCAGCGCGATGGGCGTGCGCAGGGAAGGGGATGCGGGCATCGGTCGGGACGGCGGGGAAGGCGGCGAGGGCGCGCATTGTGCCTGCCGTCATCGAAGCGCCGGGGCGATGGGCTATTCTTCGCACCCTCTCCACTGCCGGCACCCTCCCAGTGTCCGACCCCGCCTCTGCCAGGCCCGGCCGCGCCGCCCCCGGTGCGGACGAGCGCGCAGAAAAACGCGGCTTCTTCGAGCGCCTGGTCGAGCTGATCTCGCCCGGGCCCGACAGCAAGGCCGAGCTCATCAAGACCCTGGCCGAGGCCGAGGACCGCGAGCTGATCGAACCCGAGTCGCGCGCCATGCTCGAGGGTGTGCTGCGCATGGCCGACCTCAGCGCCGGCGACGTGATGGTGCCCACGCTGCGCATGGACCTGCTGGACATCAACGCCGACTACGACGAGCTGCTGGCGCTGGTGATCGACACCGGCCACTCGCGCTTCCCGGTCCACGACGGCGCGCGCGACAACATCATCGGCATCCTGATGGCCAAGGACCTGCTGAAGCTGCAGCGCGCGCCCGAGCTGAACCTGCGCACGCTGCTGCGGCCGGCCGTCTTCGTGCCCGAGAGCAAGCGCCTGAACGAGCTGCTGCGCGACTTCCGCAGCAACCGCAACCACCTGGCCATCGTGATCGACGAGTTCGGCAACACGGCCGGGCTGATCACGATCGAGGACGTGCTGGAAGAGATCGTCGGCGAGATCGAGGACGAGTTCGACGACCAGGCGCAGGACCACGGCATCTACACCCTGGCCGACGGCAGCCACCGCGTGGCGGGCGATTCCTCCATCGGCGCCGTCAACGAGGCCTTCGGCACCCGGTTGCCCGAGGGCGAGTTCGAGACCATCGGCGGCCTGGTGGCGCAGGAGCTGGGCCGCGTGCCGCGCCGCGCCGAGGCGGTGGACGTGGGCGGGCTGCGCTTCACGGTGATGCTGACGCGCGGCGGCGCGGTGCGCTGGTTCCGCGTCGCGCGCATGCCCGCGGGCGAGCCGGCCAGCGAAGGCGGCGACGTCGATTGAACCCGCGCGCGCTGCTCGGGGCGCTGGCTGCGGCGGCGCTGGGCGCCGTGCACACGCTGGCCTACGCACACACGGCAGCCTGGCCGCTGGCGCCGCTTGGCATCGCGCTGTTCGTGCTGCTGCTCGAAGGCGCCGCGCCGAAGCGCGCCGCGCTGCTGGGCTGGTGCTACGGCACGGCCTGGATCGCCGCCGGCACCTGGTGGCTCTTCATCAGCATGAACCGCTACGGCGGCATTGCCGCGCCGCTGGCGGCGCTGGCGGTGCTGGCGCTGGCCGGGACGCTGTCGCTCTACCTCGCCGGCGCGATGGCGCTCTACGCGCGCTGGCGCCGCGGCCGGGGCAGCGACGCGCTGGTCTTCGCCGCGCTGTGGCTGCTGGCCGAGCTGGCGCGTGGGCTGATCTTCACCGGCTTCCCCTGGGTGGCCAGCGGCTACGCGATGGTCGATGCGCCACTGGCCGCGCTCGCGCCCTGGGTGGGCGTCTACGGCATCGGCGCGGTGCTGGCCTTGGCGGCGGCGGCGCTGGTCAAGGCCGGGCTGCGGCAGGGCTGGTGGCCGCTGGGCGCGGCGCTGGTGCTGGCGGGCGCGGCGGTCTTCGCCCCGGCACGCTTCACGCGGCCGGCGGGCGAGTTCAGCGTCGCGCTGCTGCAGACCAACGTTGCGCAGGACGAGAAGTTCGCCGCCGAGCGTATGCCCGAGGCGATGGCCTGGGTGGCCTCGGCGATGGCGTCGGCGCCCGTCGACCTGGTCGTCGCGCCCGAGACCGCGGTGCCGCTGCTGCCGGCGCAGCTGGAAGACTTCGCGCCCGGCTACTGGGCCGGGCTGACGCAGCTCTTCGCCGTGCCCGGCCGCGCCGCGCTGGTGGGCGTGCCGCTGGGCAGCTTCGAGAACGGCTACACCAACAGCGTGGCCGGGCTGTCGGCCGGGCCGGCCTACCGCTACGACAAGCAGCATCTCGTGCCCTTCGGCGAGTTCATCCCCACGGGCTTCCGATGGTTCACCGATGCGATGCGCATCCCGCTGGGCGACTTCAACCGCGGCGTCGCCAACCCGCCTTCGTTCGCCGCCGCCGGCCAGCGCTTCGCACCCAACATCTGCTACGAGGATCTGTTCGGCGAGGAGCTGGCGCGCCGATTCGCCGACGAGGCCGCCGCGCCGACGGTGTTCGCGAACATCAGCAACATCGGCTGGTTCGGTGACACGGTGGCGATCCCGCAGCACCTGAACATCTCGCGCATGCGCACGCTGGAGTTCCAGCGGCCGATGCTGCGCTCGACCAACACCGGCGCCACCGCGGTGGTGGACCACGAAGGCCGCGTGACGGCGAGCCTGCCGCCGCTGACGCGCGGCGTGCTGGCGGCGCGCGCGCAGGGGCGCGAGGGCGTCACGCCCTACGCGTGGTGGGCGGCGCGGGCCGGGTTGTGGCCGCTGATGGCCCTGGCCGTCGCCGTGCTGGCGCTGCTCAGGCCGAGGGCGGGCGCCTGAGGATCTTCACCGGCTGCGGCCCTTTCGGCGCCGCGGCCGGTCCACAGCCGCCGCAGCCGCCGCAGCCCGCCGCGGCGGCGCTCGATTCCTTGCCGACCAGCCGCAGCAGCCGCGCGCGCAGCGCCGCCGGCATCAGCGTCCACGCGGCATAGCCGCTGCACAGCAGCACCAGCAGCGCGGTGACGAAGGCCTGCAGCGTCATGCGCCCATCCACAGTGCGACGCGGTAGGTCACGAAGGCCGCGAGGTAGGCCAGCGCGAACATGTAGGCGGCCATCAGCGCCGGGTAGCGCCAGGAGTTGGTCTCGCGCTTCACCACCGCCAGCGTCGAGAGGCACTGCGGCGCGAACACGTACCAGGCGATCAGCGCGTAGGCCGTGGCCAGCGACCAGCCCTGCGCGATGACCGGCGCCAGCGATTCGGCCACGGATTCGCCCGCTGCCGACAGCGCGTAGACCGTGCCGAGCGCGCCCACCGCGACCTCGCGCGCCGCCAGGCCGGGCACCAGCGCGACCGAGATCTGCCAGTTGAAGCCGATCGGCGCGAACAGGTGTTGCAGCGCCTGGCCGATCTGCCCGGCGATGCTGTACTGGATCGGCGCGCCGGTGGCGCCTTCGGGCGGCCCGGGCCAGACCGAGAGGAACCACATCACCACCATCAGCGCGAAGATGATGCCGCCGACCCGGCGCAGGAAGATGCGCGCCCGCTCCAGCAGGCCGATCGCCAGGCCGCGCGGGCTGGGCAGGCGGTAGGGCGGCAGCTCCAGCATCAGCGGTTGGTAGCTCTTCTTCAGCCAGAAGTGCTTGATGACCCAGCCCACCGCCATCGCCGAGACGACGCCGGCCACGTACAGGCCGAAGAGCGTGAGGCCGCGCAGGTTGAACCAGCCCACGTCGCGCGAAGGCACGAAGGCGCCGATCAGCAGCGCGTAGACCGGCAGCCGCGCGGAACACGTCATCAGCGGCGCCAGCATGATGGTGGCCAGCCGGTCGCGCGGGTTGGCGATCGTGCGCGTGGCCATGATGCCCGGCACCGCGCAGGCGAAGCTGGACAGCAGCGGGATGAAGGCGCGGCCCGAGAGGCCGACCTTGCCCATCAGCGTGTCGAGCAGGAAGGCCGCGCGCGGCAGGTAGCCGCTGTCTTCCAGCACGAGGATGAAGGCGAACAGGATCAGGATCTGCGGCAGGAACACGAGCACGCTGCCGGCGCCGGCCAGCACGCCGTCGACCAGCAGGCTGCGCAGCGGGCCTTCGGCCATGTTCGCGGTGAGCCACTCGCCGCCGGCGCCGATCAGCGCCTTGATGCCGTCCATCGGCGCCGCGGCCCAGGCGAAGACGGCCTGGAACATCAGGAACATCAGCAGCGCCAGCAGCACCAGGCCCCAGACCGGGTGCATCACGACGCCGTCGATGCGGTGCTGGAAACGCCCGCGCTGCGCCGGCTGCGTGACGGCCGCGGCCAGCAGCCGGCGCACCTCGCGCTGCAGCGCGGCGGGGTCGGTGGGGCCGGCGTGCGCTTCGTGCGCCAGTTCGTGCAGGCGCTCGGCGCGCTGCTGCAGCGCCTGGCGCAGCGGGGCATGGCCGTCGCCGCGCACGGCGACCGTCTCCACCACCTCGCAGCCGAGTTCGTCCGAGAGCTTCGCCACGTCGACGACCAGGCCCTGCGCTCGCGCGGCGTCGGCCATGTTCAGCGCCACCAGCATCGGCCGGCCCAGCGCCTTGAGTTCGAGCACGAGGCGCAGGCCCATGCGCAGGTTGGTGGCGTCGAGCACGGCGACGACGAGGTCGGGCATCGCTTCGCCGGCGCGCTTGCCCTGCAGCACGTCCAGCGTCACCTGCTCGTCGGGCGTGGCCGGGTCCAGGCTGTAGGTGCCGGGCAGGTCGATCACCGCCACGCGGTGGTGGCTGTCGAAGCGCACGGTGCCGACCTTGCGCTCGACGGTGACGCCGGCGTAGTTGGCGACCTTCTGCCGCGCGCCGGTAAGGCGGTTGAAAAGGGCAGTCTTCCCGCAGTTCGGGTTGCCCACCAGCGCCACGGTGAGCGCGGGGGCGGCGGCTTCAGACACGGCGCAGGTCTTCGACCTCGATGCAGCGCGCCTCCAGCGCACGCAGCGCGAACAGCGTGTCGCCGATCTGCACCGCCAGCGGCTCGCGCCCGCCCGGGCCGCGGCGCAGCAGGTGCACCGGCTCGCCGGGCACGAATCCGATCTCGCCCAGCCGGCGCAGCACGGCGCCGTCGGCCTCGGGCGCGGCGGCGCGCAGCGACTTCACGGTCGCCTGCGTGCCGTTGGGCAGGTCGTTCAGGTTCAGCGACGGGGGGAGTTTCATCGGCTTCATGCCTCGGCCGGCCGAGGGCCGGGACCGGAGGAGCCGAGTGTAGTCGCAATTGCGAATAGTTCGCAATTGCGTTGGATCAAATCGGTGGCAATTTACACTTGCAAGCTTCGACCCGGCCGGCTCACGGTTTCCTACAAGCTTCCTCCGCATGCTCACCTTCCAGCAGATCATCCTGAAACTGCAGTCCTACTGGGACGCGCAGGGCTGCGCGCTGCTGCAGCCCTACGACATGGAAGTGGGTGCCGGCACCAGCCACACCGCGACCTTCCTGCGCGCCCTGGGCCCCGAGCCCTGGAAGGCGGCCTACGTGCAGCCCAGCCGCCGTCCCAAGGACGGCCGCTACGGCGAGAACCCGAACCGCCTGCAGCACTACTACCAGTACCAAGTGGTGCTGAAGCCGGCGCCGTCGAACATCCTGGAGCTCTACCTCGGCAGCCTGGAGGCGCTGGGCTTCGACCTGAAGGCCAACGACGTGCGCTTCGTCGAGGACGACTGGGAGAACCCCACGCTCGGCGCCTGGGGCCTGGGCTGGGAGGTCTGGCTCAACGGCATGGAGGTGACGCAGTTCACCTACTTCCAGCAGGTGGGCGGCATCGACTGCAAGCCCCTCACCGGCGAGATCACCTACGGCCTGGAGCGGCTGGCGATGTACCTGCAGGGCGTGGAGAACGTCTACGACCTGACCTTCGCGCCGGGCCTGAAGTACGGCGACGTCTACCACCAGAACGAGGTCGAGCAGAGCACCTACAACTTCGAGCACAGCGACGTCGACTTCCTGCTCGGCGCCTTCGGCTCGCACGAGAAGCAGGCGAAGTATTTGATGGAGCAGCAGCTGGCGCTGCCGGCCTACGAGCAGGTGCTCAAGGCCGCGCACACCTTCAACCTGCTCGACGCGCGCGGCGCGATCAGCGTCACCGAGCGCGCGGCCTACATCGGCCGCATCCGCAACCTCGCGCGCAGCGTCGCGGCCAGCTACCTGGCCAGCCGGGCGCGGCTGGGCTTCCCGATGGCGCCGAAGCCTTGGGCCGACGAAGTGCTCGCGCAACTCGCGAAGAAGGCGGAGGCGTGATCATGACGACCCTCCTGCTGGAACTCTTCGTCGAGGAACTGCCGCCCAAGGCGCTGAAGCGCCTGGGCGAGGAATTCGCGTCGCTGCTGGCCGGCGCGCTCAAGGCGCAGGGCCTCGCGCCGGCCGATGCGGCTGTGACGCCTTATGCCTCGCCGCGCCGGCTGGCGGTCCAAGTGAGTGGCGTTGCCGCGAAGGCCGCGGACCGCGCGCAGCAAGTCAAGCTCATGCCCGTGACCGTGGCGCTGAACGCCGCCGGCGAGCCGACCCCGGCGCTGCTGAAGAAGCTGGCCGCTCTCGGCGCCGATGCCTCGGTGGTCCCGAAGCTCAAGCGCGCGCCCGACGGCAAGGCCGAGGCCCTGTTCCTTGACAGCGTCGTGCCCGGCGCGACGCTCGCCGAAGGCCTGCAGAAGGCGCTGGACGAAGCCATCGCGAAGCTGCCGATTCCCAAGGTGATGGCCTACCAGCTCGAAGACGGCTGGACGAGCGTGAACTTCGTGCGCCCGGCCCATGGCCTGGTCGCGCTGCATGGCGAGCAGGTGGTGCCGGTGCAGGCGCTGGGCCTGACGGCCGGCCGCACGACGCAGGGCCACCGCTTCGAGGCGAAGCAGCCGGTGATCGAGCTGCCCAACGCCGAGTCCTACGCCGCGCGGCTTCTGGACGACGGCGCCGTGATCGCCAGCTTCGCCGAACGCCGCGCCGAACTCCTGCGCCAGCTGCAGGCCGCCGCGGCGAAGGAAGGCTTGAAGCCGATCGACGACGAGGCGCTGCTCGACGAAGTCACCGCGCTGGTCGAGCGCCCGAACGTGCTGCTGTGCCGCTTCGAGACCGAATTCCTCGCCGTGCCGCAGGAATGCCTCATCCTGACGATGAAGGCCAACCAGAAGTACTTCCCGCTGCTCGATGGGCAGGGCAAGCTGACCGAGCGCTTCCTGATCGTCAGCAACATCGCGCCGGCCGACGCGAGCCGCGTGGTGCAGGGCAACGAGCGCGTCGTGCGCCCGCGCCTGGCCGACGCCAAGTTCTTCTTCGACCAGGACCGCAAGCGCACGCTCGAATCGCGCGTGCCGCAGCTCGACAAGGTCGTCTACCACGGCAAGCTCGGCAGCCAGGGCGAGCGGGTGCAGCGCGTGCGCGCCATCGCCCGCGAGCTGGGCCAGCAGATCGGCGGCCCGGCGCTGGCCGCGCTGGCCGACCGTGCCGCGCTGCTGGCGAAGGCCGACCTGCTGACCGACATGGTCGGCGAGTTCCCCGAGCTGCAGGGCGTGATGGGTGGCTACTACGCCCGCCACGACGGCGAGCCCGAGGCCGTGGCGCTGGCGGTGGAAGACCATTACCGGCCGCGTTTCGCCGGCGACGATCTGCCGCGTGGTGATGCGGCCCTCGTGCTGGCCATCGCGGACAAGCTGGAGACGCTGGCCGGCCTCTTCGGCATCGGCCAGCTGCCCACCGGCGACAAGGACCCGTTTGCGCTGCGCCGCCACGCTTTGGGCGTGATCCGCATGCTGTTCGAGCGCGGCCTGCCCCTCGCGCTGCCGGCGCTGGTGGACCTGGCGCTGATCGCCTTCCCCGCCGCCCAGGCGGGCACGCGCGACGCGCTGCTCGGCTTCTTCGGCGACCGCCTCGCCGGCTGGCTGCGCGAGCGCGGCTGGACGGCGCACGAGGTCGACGCGGTGCTCGCGGTGCAGCCGGCCTGGGCCGCGCTGCCGCGCCACCTGGAGGCGGTGCGCGCCTTCACCGCGCTGCCCGAATCGGAGCCGCTGGCGGCTGCGAACAAGCGCGTCGGCAACATCCTGAAGAAGAGCGACGAGAAGCCCGGCGCGATCGATCACGGCCTGCTGAAGGAGCCGGCGGAAGCCGCGCTGGCGCAGGCGCTGGCGGCTGTCGCGCCGCAGGCCGACGCGGCCTTCGAGCGCGGCGACTACACCGGTTCGTTGCGGGCCTTGTCAGTGCTCAAGGCCCCGGTCGATGCCTTCTTCGATGCGGTGATGGTCAACGCCGACGACGCCGCGCTGCGCCGCAACCGCCTGGCGCTGCTGGCCGAGCTGCAGCGCGCGATGAACCGCGTCGCCGACCTGGGGCGGCTGTCCTGACGGCTAAAGTACACGGCCACATGCACGCGACCAAGCTCGTCATCCTCGGCCGCGATGGCATCCTCAACGAGTTCCGCGAGGGCCACGTGACGACGCCCGAGGAATGGGTGCCGATCCCCGGCGCGCTGGAGGCCGTCGCGCGGCTGAACCAGGCCGGCTGGCACGTGGTGGTGGCGACGAACCAGAGCGGCATCGGCCGCGGGATGATCGACATGTCGGCCGTCAACGCCGTCCACGCGCGCATGAACCAGCAGCTGCTGGCGCAGGGCGGGCGGCTGGACGCGATCTTCTTCTGCCCGCACACGCCGGAAGACCAGTGCGACTGCCGCAAGCCCAAGCCGGGCATGCTGCTGGACGTGCTGCGCCGCTACGGCCTCGACGCGAGCGACGTGCCCGTGGTGGGCGATACCTCACGCGACCTGCAGGCCGCCGCCGCGGCCGGCTGCCGGCCGCACCTGGTGCTCTCCGGCCGTGCGCGCGGGCTGAACGAGGCCGAGCAGCAGGCGCTGGTGCAGGGCGTGCCGCAGGCACAGGTGCACCCGAGCCTGGACGCCTTCGCCGGGTTCCTGCTCGAAAGCGAAGGCACCGATGTCGATGGCACCGGAGGAGCCGGCTGATGCGAGTGGTCTGGGCGCTGCGTTCGGCGCTGTTCGTGCTGTGGATGGCGGTCACCGTCGTGCCCTGGGGCATCGCGGCGCTGCTGCTGTCGATCTTCGTGCGCGGCCAGCGGCTGTACTGGCCGACGATGTACTGGCTCACCGTGGCCATCTGGGGCTGCAAGGTGATCTGCGGCGTGAAGTACCGCATCAAGGGCATGGAGAACCTGCCCACGCGCGCCGAGCGCCACCAGGCGGTGGTGCTGGCGTGCAAGCACCAGAGCACCTGGGAGACCTTCGCGATCCCCACCTTCATGCCGCATCCGCTGGCCTACGTGTTCAAGCGCGAGCTGCTGTACATCCCCTTCTTCGGCTGGGCGATGGGCCGGCTGGACATGATCCACATCGACCGCAGCAAGCGCACCGAGGCCTGGAACAAGGTCGCCGAGCAGGGCAAGCGCCTCGCGGCCGAGGGCATCTGGGTGATCATGTTCCCCGAGGGCACGCGCACGCCGCGCGGCAGCCAGGGCACCTACAAGAGCGGCGCGTCGCGGCTGGCGATCGCCAGCGGCGTGCCCATCGTGCCCATCGCTGCCAGCTCGGCCAAGTGCTGGCCGCGCAAGAGCTTCCTGATCCGCCCCGGCACCGTCGACGTGACGATCGGCAAGCCCATCGACAGCACCGGGCGCCAGCCCGAGGAGCTGATGCGCGAGGTCGAGAGCTGGATCGAGGCCGAGATGCGCCGCCTGGACCCCGAGGCCTATGCGCCGGCCTCGGGCCTGGACGCGCTCAGCGGCCGTAGCGCGGCATCCACTCGCCGTTGACGTTCACCACCTCGCAGGGCTGAGACTTCTGCGGCCGCTGCGCCTCGCAGGCGGCCAGTGCCGCGTCCTCGGCCTCGGCGCTGGTCTCGGCGCTGGCCTTCCAGCCGAAGGCGCCGGCCGTGATCGCGAAGGCCTTGTGGCCGGGTGAGGCCGCGTAGTCGACGTGGTAGGCGCGGTCGGCCGCGTCTTCCAGCTTCGGCGGGCCCGAGGCCACGGCCTCGGCGGCCTTGAACTCCTCGGCCTCGATGCGGTTCAGCGCCGGCTTCACGAGGAAGGCGATGGCCAGTGCGCAGACGCCGGTGACGACCTGCGTCAGCGTCTTGCTGCCCTCGTCGGGCATCTCTCCGAAGTGATTGTCGCCGTCGGTGCTGGGCACCAGCGCGAGCACCAGCGCGGCGATGAAGCCCAGCACCGGCACCGCCAGCGCCAGCGCCCACCAGCCGCTGCGGTTGATGTCGTGGCAGCGCAGCACGCACAGCCGCAGGTAGAAGACCGAGACCGGCACGCCCAGCAGCAGTGCCAGCAGCAGCCGGCCGATGCCGGGCCGCTGCGAGACGAAGAGCACGAGCAGCCAGCCCAGCAGGAAGGCGATGGCGATGCCCATCGCGTAGCCGCGCTTGGACAGCCGGCCACGGAAGCCGAAGCCGAACAGCGTCGGCGCCTGCTCGGCCAGGCCGCGGCCGGCCTCCATGCGCGTCATCGTCGTCGGCGGCAGCGCGCCGCCCTCGGCCGCGCGGCGTTCGGCACGCGCCTTGGCCTGCGCCTCCTCGCGCGCGGCGATGCCCATCGGCATGTTGGTGGTGCAGGCACGGCAGAACACCGCCTTGGGCTGCACCTCGCCGCAGTGCGGGCAGGTGATGTCGCCGTCTTCGGGTGGCACCAGAGCCAGCGCCGGTTCGGCCAGCGGCACCGGCGGTGGTTTCGTGGACATCGGCGCCAGGCCCTTCTCGGCGATGCCGGGCAGCGTCGAGGGCGCGGTGGCCGGGGGATCCTCGCGCACCCGGCGCGGCGCCGGCGTGGGCGCCGGCCGCGTTGCCGGGCGGCGTTCCGGCGCGGGCACCGGCGCCGGTGCGGGGCCGCTGCCGTCGTCCTCAATCAGCAGCCGGCCGCCCAGGTGGGCGAACTGGCGCTTGTGGCGGTGCGCGCGTTCCTCGTCGACACCGCGCTTGAGCACCACGCGCCGGCCCGAGAACAGGTGCTCCAGCCGCGCGTCGTCGAGCTTCAGATGCTCGCCGATCTGCTGCCGCACCTGGTGGGCCTCGAATCCGTCCAGCGTCTCGCCTTCGAAGACGAGCTGGTACAGCTTGACCATCCGCCGCCTCCCCTCGCCGTGCTTCAGCCGGCCCCCAACGTCGGGCGCGCATTATGGTGGTGCGGGCCGCGGCCGGGCACCCCACGACCGGGGTCGGTGCCGGCGCGCTCAGTTACCGTAGCGCGAGGCCCAGCCCGTCCAGCGCTTGGGCAGCGGGGGCGCGTAGTCGCCGGTCTTGGCCGTGCGCAGGTTCAAGGCCACCAGCGCCTCGGCGAACTTCACCGCAGCACTGACACCGTCGACCACCGGCACGCCCAGGCGCTGCTGCAGCTGCGCGCACAGCGCCGCCATGCCACCGCAGCCCAGCACGATGGCCTCGCTGCGGTCGCGCGCCAGGGCCTCGCGCGCGGCGGCCTCGATCTGGGCGACGCAGGCCTCGCCGCCGTCTTCCAGCGCCAGCACCGGGATGTCGGTGCCATGGATGCCACGGCAGCTGCGCTCGAAGCCGTAGCGCTGCACCAGGCGCTCGGCGATGACGCAGGTGCGGGTCATCGTCGTCACCACCGAGAAGCCGCTGGCGACGAAGCTGGCCGCGTGGAAGGCCGCCTCGGCGATGCCCAGCACCGGCGCGGCGGTGAGCTCGCGCGCGGCGTCCAGCCCCGGGTCGCCGAAGCAGGCGATGACGACGGCGTCGAAGCCCTCGTCGCGCGCCGCGTGCACCTGCTCGGCGACGCCGGCCGCGCCGAAGGCCTCGTCGAACTGCCCTTCGATCGACACCGGCCCGAAGCTGGGCTGCCGGCCGACGATTTCCGTGCCCGGCGCGGCCACCGCCTGGGCGGCGGCCGTCATGCCGGCGGTCATCGCCGACGAGGTGTTCGGGTTCACGAGCAGCAGCTTCATGGTTCGGTCCGCATCCAGTTTGGTGCATTCTGCCGGCGGCCCGGTGCACCAGGGCCGGGACAGCAAGCCGCGCGCCGGCCCTCGGGCCGTGGCATATCGATTGCGTAACATGGCCCGTCATGAGCGAACGCCCCGACCTCGTCCTGAAGAGCCTGGCCAAGCACTACGGCAGCGCGGTGGCCGTCGCCGGGGTCGACCTCGTCATCGAAGGCGGGCGCTACTGCTGCCTGCTCGGCCCCTCGGGCTGCGGCAAGACCAGCACGCTGCGCATGGTGGCCGGCCACGAGGAGCCCACCGCGGGGCAGGTGCTGCTGGGCGGGCGCGACATCACGCACCTCTCCCCGGCTGAACGCGGCACGGCGATGATGTTCCAGAGCTACGCGTTGTTCCCGCACCTCTCGGTGCTGGACAACGTGGCCTTCAGCGCGCGCATGAAGGGCGTGGCCGCGGCCGAGCGCGACGCGCGGGCGATGGAGCTGCTGAAGCTCGTGCACATGGAAGCGCTGGCGGCGCGGCTGCCGGCGGCGCTGTCGGGCGGCCAGCAGCAGCGCGTGGCGCTGGCGCGCGCGCTGATGACGCGGCCGCAGGTGCTGCTGCTCGACGAGCCGCTGTCGGCGCTGGACCCCTTCCTGCGCATCAAGATGCGCGCCGAGCTCAAGCGCTGGCACCGCGAGCTGGGCATGAGCTTCGTGCACGTGACGCACAGCCAGGAAGAAGCGATGGCGCTGGCCGATCTCGTGGTGGTGATGAACCACGGCCGCATCGAGCAGGCCGGCAGCGCGCGCGAGGTCTTCGAGCGGCCGCGCACCGAGTTCGTCGCGCGCTTCATCGGCGCGCACAACGTCATTCCCACCGCCACCGGCAAGGTGGCCGTGCGCAGCGACCGGCTGCTGCTGGGCGAGCCTTCCGAAGGCGGCCTGCCGGTGACGGTGGCCGCGGTGGAGTACCAGGGCCAGACGGTGCAGGTGCACCTGCTGGCCGAAGGCCGCGCCGACGAGACGGCCGACGACGACCCGGGCCGCGCGGCCTGGATCGCTTCGCTGCCCGACGGCGCCTTCCACGCCCGCCCCTTCGAACCCGGCCAGCGCGTGGGCATGCGCTGGCCCGAGGCCGAGGCCCATCCGCTGGCGGCCTGAAGCGCCGGCATCTCCCAGACACCACCAGGAGTGAGAGACCATGCAAGACGACACCCGCAAGACCCCGACCCGCCGCCAGCTGCTGAAGGCCGCCGGCGCCGCCACCGTGGGCCTGGCCGGCTTCCCGGCCGTGCACGCGCAGGAGAAGATCACGCTGCGCTACCTGGGCACCGCGGTGAACCAGGACAAGGCCATCGGCGACAAGTTCGAGAAGGACACCGGGATCAAGATCCAGTACATCGCGGTGACCACCGACGACGTGACCAAGCGCGCGGTGACGGCGCCCAACAGCTTCGACCTGATCGACACCGAGTACTTCAGCCTGAAGAAGATCATCCCCACCGGCAACCTGCTGGGGATGGATACGAAGCGCATCAAGAATGCCGACAAGATCACCTCGCTGTTCACGAAGGGTGAAGTGGCCGGCAAGAAGGTCGGCGACCAGGGCACGGCGCCGAAGAAGGTGATGTACCTGGAGAAGGCCGACAGCAAGACCTTCGCGTCGGCGCCGACCCAGTTCATGACGCTGATCCCCACCGTCTACAACGCCGACACGCTGGGCATCCGCCCCGACCTGATCAAGCGCCCCATCGAGAGCTGGAAGGAACTGCTGAACCCCGAGTTCAAGGGCAAGGCAGCGATCCTGAACATCCCCTCCATCGGGATCATGGACGCGGCGATGGTGGTCGAGGCCATGGGCCTGTACAAGTACCCCGACAAGGGGAACATGACGAAGAAGGAGATCGACCTCACGATCAAGACGCTGATCGAGGCGAAGAAGGCCGGCCAGTTCCGCGCCCTCTGGAAGGACTTCAACGAGAGCGTGAACCTGATGGCCTCGGGCGAGGTGGTGATCCAGTCGATGTGGAGCCCGGCCGTGACCGCGGTGCGCACCAAGGGCATCGCCTGCACCTTCCAGCCGCTGAAGGAAGGCTACCGCGCCTGGGCCGCGGGCTTCGGCATTCCGAAGACAGTGACGGGCAAGAAGGCCGACGCGGCCTACGAGTTCGTCAACTGGTTCCTCGACGGCTGGGCCGGCGCCTACCTCAACCGCCAGGGCTACTACAGCGCCGTGCTGGAGACCGCCAAGGCCAAGATGGAGTCCTACGAGTGGGCCTACTGGATGGAAGGCAAGCCGGCGGAGAAGGACATCAAGAGCCCCAACGGCGACCTGCTGGCCAAGGCCGGCGCGGTGCGCGATGGTGGCAGCTACGAGGCCCGCATGGGTGGCATCGCCTGCTGGAACGCCATCATGGACGAGAACGTCTACATGGTGCAGAAGTGGAACGAGTTCGTCGCGGCCTGATGATCCGCTGATGCGCAAGGGCACCGTCGCCTGGCTGCAGGCCGCGCCGCTGGCGGCGGTGTTTGTGGTCTTCTTCCTCGTGCCGCTGTCGCTGATCGTCACGGTCAGCTTCTGGCAGGCCACCGACTACGAGCTGATCCCAGCCTTCACGCTGCAGAGCTACGCGGACCTTTTCAACGAGGTCACGCTGCGCACCTACCTCAGCACGCTGAAGTTCTGCCTGCTGGTGTGGGCGCTGACCTTCCTGATCGGCTTCACGGTGGCCTACTTCATGGCCTTCCACGTGAAGGGCACGATGGCGCAGACGGTGCTCTTCATCGTCTGCACCGTACCCTTCTGGACCAGCAACGTGATCCGCATGGTCAGCTGGATCCCGCTGCTGGGCCGCAACGGGCTGGTCAACGACGCGCTGCTGGCGGCCGGCGTCGTGCAGCAGCCGGTCGAGTGGCTGCTGTTCTCGGACTTCTCCGTGGTGCTGGCCTTCGTGCACCTGTACACGATGTTCATGATCGTGCCGATCTTCAACAGCATGATGCGCATCGACCGCTCGCTGATCGAGGCCGCGCGCGACAACGGCGCGTCGCCCTGGCAGACGGTGCTGCACGTGGTGCTGCCGCTGTGCAGGACCGGCATCATCATCGGCAGCATCTTCGTCATCGCGCTGGTGATGGGCGACTTCATCACCGTGGGCGTGATGGGCGGCCAGCAGATCGCCAGCGTCGGCAAGACGATCCAGGTGCAGGCCGGCGTGCTGCAGTTCCCGGCCGCTGCGGCCAACGCGGTGGTGCTGCTGGCGGTGGTGCTGATGATGATCTGGGCGCTGATGCGGCTGGTGGACCTGAGGCGCGAGCTGTGATGGCGAAGCGACCGCTGTCGTTCTGGCTGCTGGCGGCCTTCTTCGCGGCCTTCGTGCTGTTCCTCTATGGCCCCATGTTGGCTATCTTCGTGCTCAGTTTCCAGGGCCCGGAAGGCGGGCTGACTTTCCCGCTGCGCGGCGTCTCGCTGCACTGGTTCGCCAAGCTCTGGGAAGGCATCGGCACGGTGGACATCGGCGCGGCCTTCAGGCGCTCGCTGGCGCTCGGCGCGGCGGTGATGGTCTTGACGGTGCTGCTGTCGCTGCTGGCAGGTCTGGCCTACCGCAAGAAGCTGCCGGGCGGCACGCCGCTGTTCTACGTCGTCGTGGCCAGCCTGATCATGCCCAGCATCATCGTCTCGCTGGGCATCGGGCTGATGTTCCGCTTGCTCGACGGCGGCATCAAGGCCTGGCTCGAGGCGCATGCGCCCGATCTGGCCGAGGGCTACGCCAGCGCTTTGGGGCTGTTCACCTCGGGCCTGGGTGCGCAGCTGACCTGGACGCTGCCCTTCGGCCTGCTGATCATGTTTGCCGTCTTCAACCGCTTCAACCCGGCCTACGAGGAAGCGGCGCGCGATCTGGGCGCCACGCCCTGGCAGACGCTGCGCCACGTGGTGCTGCCGCTGATCGGCCCCAGCCTCGTGGGCGTGGGCATGTTCGGCTTCACGCTCAGCTGGGACGAGATCGCGCGTTCCTCGCAGGCGATGGGCGACCTCAACACGCTGCCGCTCGAGCTGCAGGGCCTGACGACCACCGTCACCACGCCGGTGATCTACGCGCTGGGCACGGTGACCACCGTGGTCTCGCTCGCGGTGATGGGCCTGACGCTCGCGCTGGTGGCGCTGGGGCGCCGCCGCTCGCGCGCAAGCTCCACCTAGCCGCACCGAAGGGATCACCCCGGGCATCCGTTCGGAGGGTCGGCGCCGGTGCCGGCCCGCGGGCATCATCGCGCGATGCGCTGGCCCCTCCGCTTGCCCGAGCCTGCCGACGAACGCACGCAGCGCGCGATGCTGCGGCTGTTCTACGCGCAGAGCGGCGTCAGCCTCGCGGCCGCGGCGCTGCTGATCGTCGTGCACCTGGGCTACGCGGCCGGCCGCGTGGCCGCGCCGCTGCTGGCCGCCTGGGCCGGCGGCTTCGCGCTGCTGCTGGTGCTGCGCGCCCGCTGGCGCTGGCAGGTGCAGCGGCTTGACGATGCGGCGCTGGCGCGCAGCGCCGCGGCCTGGCGCCAGCGCGCGCTGGCCAGTGCGGGCGTCACCGGGCTGCTGTGGTCGGCGGCGCTGGTGATGGCCTTCCGTGGCGACGAGGCCTCCAGCCAGATGTACGCCGCGATGCTGGCCTGCATCACCGGCGTGGCCAGCATCAACGTGATGGCGCCGCTGCCGGCGGCCTTCATCGCGCTGCTGCTGCCCTTGTCGGCCACGCTGGCCGCGCTCTTCGTCGGTACCGGCAGCTGGGCGGGCGCCTACGACGGCGCGCTGGCGCTGGCGGGCGCGGGCCTGGCCACCTCGCTGCTGCTGCGCCACACGCGGCTGCTGCACGAGAGCCATGCGATGCGCTTCGAGCGCGAGGCCCTGCTGGCCGACACGCAGGCCGCGCGTGACGCGCAGGCGCGTTTCCTCGCCGCCGCCAGCCACGACCTGCGCCAGCCGGTGCATGCACTGGGCCTGCTGGCGGCGCAGGCCGAGACCGAGCTGCGTGGCCGCCGCGCCGCCGCCACCGCGGCGCAGATGCAGGAGATGGCGCAGGCGCTGGACGGCCTGGTGGAGACGCTGCTGGACATCTCGCGCCTGGACAGCGGCGCGCTCGTGCCGCGCCCCGGCCCGGTGGCGCTGCAGCGCCTCTTCGACCGCCTGGCGCCGGAGTTCGCCGTGCTGGCCGATGCGCGCGGCCTGCAGTGGCGGCTGCGCCCCGCGCCGCTCTGGGTGCACAGCGACGAGCCGCAGCTCGAACGCATGCTGCGCAACCTGCTGTCCAACGCGCTGAACCACACGGCCGCCGGCGGCGTGCTGCTGGCAGCGCGGCGGCGCGGTGACGCGGTGCGCATCTCGGTCTGGGACACCGGCCCGGGCATCGCGCCCGAGCACCAGAGCCGCATCTTCGACGAGTTCGTGCAGCTGCAGAACCCGGGCCGCGACCGCCGCCGCGGCCATGGCCTCGGGCTGTCGATCGTGGCGCGGCTGTCGCGCATCCTCGGCCATCCGGTGGCGCTGCGCAGCCGGCCGGGGCGCGGCAGCTGCTTCAGCGTCACGGTGCCGGCCGGGCGGGTGCCGGACGCCTCCGCAGCGAAGCCCGCCGCGCCGGCCGCGCCACCGCTGGCGCTGCCGCTGCAGGACCTGCGCGTGGCGCTGGTGGAAGACGACGAGGCGGTGCGCGTGGCCACGGCCTCGCTGCTCGGAGCCTGGGGCTGCCGGGTCTGGGCCGATGCGGCGGTGCAGCCGCTGCTCGCGCGCCTGGGTGCCGACGCACGCCTGCTGGACCGCGCCATCAGCGACTGGCGCCTGGAGGAGGGCGATGGCCTGGCCGCCATCGCCGCGCTGCGCGAGGCCGCGGGTGCCGAGCTGCCGGCGCTGCTGCTGAGCGGCGAGACGCTGCCGATGGCGCCCGGCGTGCTGGCCGGCTCGGGCATCACCGCGGCGCGCAAGCCGTTGCCGGCCGCCGCGCTGCGCGCCTGGCTCAGCGCCGCGGTGCCGGCGGCAGGCTCAGCGCGCCACCAGGCCTGACCGCCGCAGCACGCCCTGGCCCACGCCCACCGCCTCGGCGCGGTTGCGCACGCGCAGGATGCGGAAGATCGTCACCAGGTGGCCCTTCACCGTGGGCTCGGCCATGCCGAGTTCACGCGCGATCTCCTTGTTGCTGCGGCCCTGCACCAGCTCGGCCAGCACGTCCATCTGGCGCTCGGTGAGCGACTCGGCCTGCGCCGCCGCGGGGCCGGCCTGCAGCAGGAAGGGCGGCACGTAGCAGCCGCCGGAGAGGATCAGCTCGATGGCCGCCGTCAGCACGCGCGCATCGGCCGACTTGGGCACCCAGCCGGCGGCGCCGTCCTGCAGCGCTCGTGCGGCGAGTTCGGCATCGGTGTCTGCCGACAGCAGCGCCACCGGCAGCAGCGGGTGGCTGCGGCGCAGCGTGTGCAGCGCCTGCAGCGGCGGCATGCCGGGCAGGTGCACGTCGAGCACCACCAGTGCGATGTCGGGCCGCGCGGCCAGTGCGGCCTGCGCCTCGGCCAGGTCGCCGGCCTCGGTGACCTCGCAGCCACCCTGTTGCCCACGCAGGCCGCGCAGGAGCACGGCCAGGCCCACGCGCACGACGGCGTGGTCGTCGACGATCAGCAGGTGAAGAGGTGCGGGCTCCATCTCCGTCGCGTGCGGCTTCAACCCTAACAGACGTCGTCTGGTCCCTGATTGCGACAGGCCTGGCCCCCAGGTTCAAGGGACTCCGTTTGGATGCCCCGGCGCATCCGTCCGTCGGATGGTCCGCGCGGCATCCGCTGCCTAGAGTGGCCGCGTCGGCATCGGCCGAAGGAGGAACACCCCATGCGCCCAGCCCCTCGTCGCGTCCGCACCCTTCGTGCCGCGGTCCTTCGCCCGACCGTCCTGCACGCCGCCATGCTCGCGGCGCTGCTGCTGCCGCTGTATCGGCCCGCGGCCGCGGCCACTTTCGTGTGGAACGGCAACTCGGTGGTCCTGCCCACCGCCTGGTCCAACCCCTTGAACTGGAACGGCGGTTTCTCGCCCCTCTCGGCCGACGACACCGCGCTGCGCTTCCCGAACTCCTTCGTCGCGTCGAACAACGACATCGCTGCCGGCTTCCGGCTCAACCGGATCACGGCCTTCGACAACAACGGCCTCGGCGGGCTGGGCACGATCGGCGGGCAGTCGATCACGCTGGGCGGCGCCGATGCGCAGATCCATGTCGGCGCGGCCGGCACGCTGGTGATCAACGCGCCGCTGGCGGGCAGCGTGGCCTGGCGCAAGACCGGCGCGGGCGAGCTCACGCTGGGCGGCAGCAACCTGGCGCTGGCGGGCGACCTCACGATCGAGGCCGGCCGGCTCAATGCCGTCAACAGCGGCAACCTGGGCACCGGCGCCGTGACGCTGAATGCCGGCGCCTCGCTGCGCACCGGCGGTGCACCGTTCATCGCCGGCATCGCCGGCGCCGGCAGCTGGCAGGCCGACGGCGCGACGACGCTGACCGTCGGCAGCGGCGAGCGCAGCTTCGCCGGCAGCGTCACCGGCGGCGGCTCGATGATCAAGTCCGGCACCGGCCGGCAGATCTTCGCCGGCAACGTCACGAGCGGCGGCTCGGTCACGGTGGGCGGCGGCGAGCTGGCGCTCGCGGGCAGCACGGCCATCTGGGGTGGCGCGACCTCGCTGGCGGTGGCCAACGCGGCCACCGCCTCGGTCTCGGGCGGCGCGCGCTGGACCGTCATCGGCCCGGTGACGGTGGGCGGCGGCAGCGCCTTCGCGAACGGCAACCTGAACATCGGCGGCAGCGGCTCGGTGCTGACCGGCCTCGGCGGTACGCTGGGCAACGCCGGCAGCGAGCGCGGTGCCGCGGCCGTCTCGGCCGGCGGGCGCTGGACGAACAACGGCGCGCTCGTGATCGGCAACGCCGGCACCGGCCGGCTGGACGTCTCCGGCTTCGGCTCCGCGGCCACCGCGCTGAACACCACCGTCGGCGCGCTCGCCGGCTCCAGCGGCACGCTGGCGCTGGACCAGGCCGGCAGCTTCGCCGCCGGGTCGGCACTCACCGTAGGCGCCAGTGGCAGCGGCAACGTCACCCTGTCCGGCGGCAGCGTGCTCAGCTCTACCACGGGCGTCATCGGCCAGAACATTGGCGGCAGCGGCAGCGTCGCGCTCGCCGGCGCGGGCAGCAGCTGGAACACCACGGGCGGCATCACCGTGGGCAACCAGGGCCAGGGCACGCTCTCGCTCGACGGCGCCCAGGGCAGCGCGAGCAACGGCATGGTGCTGGGCGCGGAGCCGCTGTCCAGCGGCAGGCTGAACCTGTCGAACGCCTCCAGCTGGGGCGTGGCCGGTGGCAGCCTCGTCGTCGGCCAGCGCGGCAACGGCGTGGCCTTCGTCAGCGGCGGCTCGGTGCTGACGACGCGCGGCGCCGTGATCGGCCTGACGAGCGGGCAGGGCGAGGCGCATGTCGACGGCTTCGGCCAGTGGACCAACCTCGGCACGATGGTGATCGGCTCGGCGACGCCCGGCTGGCTGTTCCTGGAGTCCGGCGGCCGGCTCACCAGCGGCGACACCACGATCGGCCTCTTGCCGCCCTCCGGCGGTCCGGGCGGTGGGCAGAGCCGCAGCGGCACCGTGCTGGCCGATGCCGCGAGCTGGACCGTCAACGGCGAACTGCGCGTGGCCGATGGCGGCAGCGCGCGCATGGAGCTGCGCGGCGGCACGCAGCTGACGAGCGCGACGGCGAACACGGCGGTGCGCGCCGGCTCGTCGGCGGAGATCCTGCTGTCCGGCGCCGGCACCGCGCGCACGACCTGGACCAACAGCGGCGACTTCTTCGTCGGCGCCGCCGGCCCGGCGAACATCGGCCTCGCCGGCGCCGCGACGCTGGACACCGGCCGCGCCTACGTGGGCGGCGGCAGCGTGGTCACGCTGGACAACGCGGCCGCGGACCTGCCTTCCTGGAACGTGCGCGGCGTGCTCTCGGTGGGCAACACCGGCGACGGCGGCGGCGGCGTGCTCGTCAGGCACGGCACGCTCAGCTCGGCCGGCGGCAACATCGGCGCCTGGCCCGGCGGCAGCGGCAGCGTCACGCTGGCCAGCCCGCAGGCGCTGTGGACCATCGACGGCAACCTCAGCGTCGGCACCACGTACACCGGCGCCACGGCCTTGCTGGTGCTGAACAACGGCGGCCAGCTGCGCGCGGCCGGTGCGCTGGACCTGCTGCCCAGCGGCGTGGTGACGCTCGCATCGCAGAGCCTGCTGTCGGTGGCCTCGCTGGTGCCTGGCAGCAGCGGCCGGCTGAACTGGACCGGCGGCACGCTGGAGATCACCGGCCCGGGCGGCGTGACGCTCGGCAGCACGCCCTACCTCGGCCGCGTGCTGAGCCTCGCCGGCGACCAGACGCTCGCGGTCACGAAGACGCTCGCGGTGGGCAGCGGCACGATCGTGCTGTCGGACACGGCACAGGTGCGCGCCGGCCTGGTCTCGCTGGACGGCGGGCAGATCGTCGGCCGCTCGGTGCTCGAGCTGGACCACAGCTCGATCAGCGGGCACGGCCTCGTCGGCATCGAGGTCCAGCGCGGCGCGGCCGACTCGGTCATCGAAGCCAAGGGAGGCACACTGATGGTGGGCGACCCCAGCAGCGGCAACGGCTTCAGCTCGGCCGGCAGCATGATCGTCCAGCCCGAATCGCGGCTGGTGTTGATGTCGGCCGCGCGCGTGGACCTGGGCAGCCTCGCGAAGCTCGAAGCCGGCTCGCAGCTGCAGACCTTCAACGGCGCACAGCTGATGCCTGGCGCCCTGCTGCGCGCCAACGGCAACGCCACGGTGCTGGGGCGCTTCGCCAACCTGGGCCAGGTCGAGGGCCCGACCGATCCCGGCACGGCGCTGAGCTTCAACGACGACGTCAGCGGCCCGGGCCGCTTCGGCGGCAACGTGCGCTTCCTGCAGCACTACGCGCCCGAAGCCGGCGCGCAGCTGCAGCACCTGGACCTGGCCGATACCGCGACGCTGGTGCTGGGCGACCTGGGCACCGCGGCACGTTCGGCGGCGCCGCTGCAGGTGGCGGGACTGGCTGCGCTGGGCGGCCGGCTGGAGCTGCAGCTGGCCGGCGGCTTCGTGCCCGGCGCCGAGGGCGCGGTGTTCGAGCTGGTCGACTGGGGCCGGTTCTCGGGCAGCTTCGCCGGTTTCACCGTCGACGGCCTGGATGCCGGCTGGACCAGCGAGCTGCGCTACGACGCCGACGCGCTGCGCCTGAGCATCAGCGCCGTGCCCGAGCCGGCGAGCTGGCTGGCGATGCTGGGCGGTGCGGCGCTGCTGCTGGCGCGGCGGCGCCTGCACGGCGCAAGGGCCGGTTGAACGCCGGGCGGCGCGGCCTCCTACAATCGCGGCTCATGCCGCTTGGCCGCGCCGTCACGTCATTCCTGCAGCAGCTCTCGCTGTTCGACGATCCGCCGCCGCCTCCTGCAGCGCCTCCCTTGGTTCCGAAGGCCCCGCCGGCGCCGCCGGTGGTGGCGCCGGTCGCCGAGCGCCCCGAGTTCCTGCATCCCAACCCGCAGCGCGACATCGTGCTGTCGGGCCATCGCGTGGGCTACGCGCTGCGGCGTTCGCGCCGGCGCAGCATCGGCTTCGTCATCGGCGCCGAAGGCCTGGCCGTCAGCGCGCCGCGCTGGGTGGGCATCGCCGAGATCGAATCGGCACTGCGCGAGAAATCGGCCTGGATCCTGCGCAAGCTGCACGAGCAACGCGAGCGTGCGCGCCGCCTCGACGAGGCGCGCGTGGACTGGCGCGACGGCGCGACCATCCCTTTCCTCGGCGACACCGTCACGCTCGTGCTGGACGGCCGCACCACTGGCGCGGTGCTGGACGGTTCATCGCGCCGGCTGCACCTCGGGCTGCCGCCCACCGCGGCACGCGAGCAGATCCGCGACGCGGTGCAGAGCTGGCTGCAGCGCCAGGCGCGGCGCGTGTTCGAGGAGCGCTGTGCGCTGTTCTGCGAGCGCCTGTCGGTGCGCATGACGCGGCTGACGCTCAGCTCGGCCGCCACGCGCTGGGGCAGCGCCAGCGCCGACGGCCACATCCGGCTGAACTGGCGCCTCGTGCACTTCGCGCTGCCGGTGATCGACTACGTCGTCACCCACGAGCTCGCGCACCTGCGTGAAATGCATCACGGACCGGCGTTCTGGGACGTGGTCCGCTCCGCGATGCCCGACTACGAGACCGCGCGCGGCACGCTGCGCGACGAGGTGCTGCCGGCTTTCGACTGACACCCCCCGACGGGGTGTTCCCCCCTTCGGGGTGTGTCACGTCGTGCTGACACTCCACCTGATGGTGGATGTGGGCGCGAGCGGATATCGACATACTTTGCCCTCTAGCGCGTCATCACCAAGCCTTCAGGCAGTACAGAAAAAGGGACATCCAGCGGAGGGCTGGAGCAGCGGCGGCCCGGGTCACACCGGGCCGCCGTTGTCATTTCCGGGGCGGGGCGGGGCGCGGCGTGCGGCGTCAGCGCAGGTTCGCCACCAGCATGAACAGCACGGCCGCAGCCATCACCGCGGTGGCGGCCCAGCCGAAGAAGCGGTGGCGGCGGCTGATGGTGTACTCGCCCATCAGCCGGCGCGACTGGCCGATGCCCATCATCACCACCATGATCGGCACCGAGATCACGCCGTTGACGATGGCGCTCCACACCAGCGCCTGGATCGGGTCGAGTTCGAACACGCTCATCAGCGTGCCGATGCCCGTGGCCGCGACGATGATCCCGTAGAAGCCGCGCGCCTCGTGGAAGCCGTGCGACAGGCCGGCCCTCCAGCCCGCGACCTCGCTCACCGCGTAGGCGGCCGAGCCGGCCAGCACCGGTACCGCCAGCAGCCCGGTGCCGATGATGCCCAGGGCGAACACCACGAAGGCGAAATCGCCGGCCACCGGGCGCAGCGCCTCGGCGGCCTGCGAGGCGGTCTGGATCTGCGTCACGCCGCCGCTGTTGAGCGTGACCGCGGTGGCCACCACGATGCACAGCGCGATGCCGTTGGACAGCAGCATGCCGATGTAGGTGTCCAGCTTGATGCGGCCCAGGTGCTCCACCGCGTAGGCGCGGTGGCCGCGCAGCGCCGCCGCCTCGGGCCGGCGCCAGTTGTCTTCCACCTCCTGCGAGGCCTGCCAGAAGAAGAGGTAGGGGCTGATCGTGGTGCCCAGCACCGCCACCACCATGTTCGCGTAGTCGCTGGCCGTCACGCCGGCGGGCAGGTGGGCCCAGGGCCGCAGCGACTCGGCCGCGACCTCGCGCCAGGGCACGTGCACCGACATGACCACCGCGAAGTAGGCCAGCAGCGCCAGCGTCAGCCACTTCAGGATGCGCACCGTGCCCTCGTACGAGAACACCAGCTGGCCGGCGATGCACAGCGCGCCGAAGCCCAGGATGTTGGCCACGTGCGGGCCGCCGGCGAGCAGGCGCATCGCCTCGGCCATCGCGCCGATGTCGGCCGCGATGTTGACCGTGTTGGCCACCACCAGCAGCCCCACCAGGCCCAGCGTGAGCCAGCGCGGGCAGACCTTGCCGATGTTCGACGCCAGTCCTTCGCCGGTGACCCAGCCGATGCGCGCCGACAGCATCTGGATGCCGATCATCAGCGGCGTGGTCAGCAGCAGCGTCCACACCAGGCCGAAGCGGAACTGCGCGCCAGCCTGCGAGTAGGTGGCGATGCCGCTCGGGTCGTCGTCGGCGGCGCCGGTGATGAGACCCGGCCCCAGGCGCTCGGCGAACTGGTTCAGCGCCTTGGCCGGCATCGGGAATCAGGCCGCCGTGCGGCGGAAGCGCAGCACGCCGTCGGCGTCGAGCTGCGGCGCGAGCCGGCCCTCCTCGGCCAGCGCGTGCATGTGGGCCACGGCCTCGCCCATCGCGAAGGTGGTCTGGTGCAGGTCCAGCGGGCGGCGGAACAGCACCGGCAGCGCCTCGGCCGCACTCAGCGGGCGTGCTGCGCAGGCGTCCAGCAGTTCGGCGTAGCGCTCCGCGTGGTGCTGCTCGAGCTGGCCGATGCGCTCGTGCAACCCGCGGAACGGCTTGCCGTGCGAGGGCAGCACCAGCGTGCCGGCCGGCAGCGCGCGCATCGCGGCGATCGAGCGCAGGTACAGCGGCAGCGGGTTGGCCTCGGGCTCGATGTCGATCACGCTCACGTTGGTGGAGATGCGCGGCAGCACCATGTCGCCCGAGATCAGCAGCCCGGGCTCGGGGGCGTGCAGCGCGATGTGCTCGGGCGCGTGGCCGTAGCCCGCGATGCAGCGCCAGAGCCGCCCGCCGATCGGAAGTTCCATGCCGTCCATCAGCCGACGGAATCGCGACGGCACCTGCGGCACCATGCTCGCGTAGTAGTTCGCCCGCGCGCGCACCTTGGCCTGCGACTCGGGGTCCACCAGGCCGTGGCGGGCGAAGAAGGCCGCGGCGCTGTCGCCGCCGTAGCCGGTGGTGGCCTGGCTCGCCATCCGCGCGGCGTTCCAGTCGGTGCCGCTGATCCAGAGCCGGCACTCGCGCTGCGGCGTGCTCCAGCGCTCGCACAGCCAGTGCGCCAGGCCCACGTGGTCCGGGTGCATGTGCGTGACGATCACGCGCAGCACCGGCAGGCCTTCGAGTTCATCGTCGAACACCGCCTGCCAGGCGGCCTTCGTCGGCTCGTTGGCGATGCCGCAGTCCACCACCGTCCAGCCCTCGATGCCGTCCTGCCGGTCGCGCAGCAGCCACAGGTTGATGTGGTCCAGCGCGAAAGGCAGCGCCATGCGCAGCCAGCGCACGCCGGGGGCGATCTCGATCGTGCGGCCGCTGGCCGGCAGCGTGTCGCCCAGCGGGTACTCGAGCGCGTGTTCCTGCGGGTTGCCCATGGTTCTATAGTCGCTTTCCACCTTACGTTTACGTCAACGTCAGTCTAACCATGCCCGGCAACCCGCGTGGCGCGCAGCGCAGCTACACCATCACCGAACTGGCGGCCGAGTTCGACATCACGCCGCGCGCGATCCGCTTCTACGAGGACGTGGGCCTGCTCACGCCGCAGCGCGCCGGCCGCAACCGCGTCTACGGCCAGCGCGACCGCACGCGGCTGAAGCTCACGCTGCGCGGCAAGCGGCTGGGGCTGGCGCTGTCGGAGATCAAGCAGCTGGTGGACCTGTACGAGTCGCCAAGCGACACCGTGCCGCAGCTGCAGGCCTTCCTGGAGGTGCTGGCGCAGCACCGCGCGCTGCTGGAGCAGCAGCGCGAGGACCTGGAGGTGACGCTGGAGGAGATCGGCCAGCACGAGGCGCGCTGCCGTGCGCTGCTGGAACAGGCAACGGCGCCGCGCCGCCGCGCCGCCGCACGACGCTAGACTTGACGTTTACGTCAACGTCAACCGAATCGCAGGAGACATTCCATGGAGCTGCCCGGCCTGAACTTCCAGCTCGGCGAGGACATCGACGCGCTGCGCGACGCGGTGCGCGCCTTCGCCCAGGCCGAGATCGCGCCGCGCGCGGCCGAGGCCGACCGCAGCGACCAGTTCCCGATGGACCTGTGGCGCAAGATGGGCGAGCTGGGCGTGCTGGGCATCACGGTGCCGGAAGAGTACGGCGGCGCGGGCATGGGCTACCTGGCGCACATGATCGCGATGGAGGAGATCAGCCGCGCCAGCGCGTCCATCGGCCTGAGCTACGGCGCGCACAGCAATCTGTGCGTCAATCAGATCAAGCGCAACGGCAGCGAGGCGCAGAAGAAGAAGTACCTGCCCAGGCTGATCAGCGGCGAGCACGTGGGGGCGCTGGCGATGAGCGAACCGGGCGCCGGCTCCGACGTCATCAGCATGAAGCTGAAGGCGCAGGACAAGGGCGGCTACTACCTGCTCAACGGCACGAAGATGTGGATCACCAACGGCCCCGACGCCGACACGATGGTGGTCTACGGCAAGACCGAGCCCGAGCTGGGCGCGCGCGGCGTCACGGCCTTCATCGTCGAGAAGGGCATGAAGGGCTTCTCCACGGCGCAGAAGCTCGACAAGCTGGGCATGCGCGGCTCGCACACCGGCGAGATGGTGTTCGACAACGTCGAGGTGCCGGTGGAGAACGTGCTGGGCAGCGTGAACGGCGGCGCCAAGGTGCTGATGAGCGGCCTGGACTACGAGCGCGCGGTGCTGGCCGCGGGGCCCATCGGCATCATGCAGGCGGTGATGGACGAGGTGGTGCCCTACGTGCACGACCGCAAGCAGTTCGGCCAGAGCATCGGCGAGTTCCAGCTCATCCAGGGCAAGCTGGCCGACATGTACACCGTGCTGCAGGCCGGCCGCAGCTTCTCCTACACGATCGGCAAGAACCTCGACCTGCTGGGCGCCGAGCATGTGCGCCAGGTGCGCAAGGACTGCGCGAGCGTCATCCTCTGGTGCGCCGAGAAGGCCACCTGGATGGCCGGCGAGGGCATCCAGATCTTCGGCGGCAACGGCTACATCAACGAGTACCCGCTGGGCCGGCTGTGGCGCGACGCCAAGCTCTACGAGATCGGCGCCGGCACGAGCGAGATCCGCCGCATGCTGATCGGCCGCGAACTCTTCGCCGAGACGATGTGAGGCGCGGCCTGCCTAAACTCCGGGCATGAGCACCGACACCACCGACGACGAGGGCGCAGGATCCGACGAGGAGGGCCTGCGCCTGCTGCTGGAGAGCAACCGCGGCTGGGCTGCTGCCACCGAGGCCCGGCAGCCCGGCTTCTTCAGCCGCCTGGCGCAGCAGCAGACGCCGAAGTACATGTGGATCGGCTGCGCCGACAGCCGCGTGCCGGCCAACGAACTGGTCGGGCTGTTGCCGGGCGAACTCTTCGTGCACCGCAACGTGGCCAACGTGGTCGTGCACAGCGACCTGAACGCGCTGTCGACGATCCAGTTCGCGGTCGAGCACCTGAAGGTCGAGCACATCATCGTCGTCGGCCACTACGGCTGCGCCGGCGTGCGCGCGGCGATGCGCGGCATCCGCGTCGGCCTGGCCGACAACTGGCTGCGCCACGTGCACGACGTGCGGCTGCGCCACCGCAAGCGCATCGACCACCTGCCGCCCCAGCAGCAGGAGGACGTGCTTTGCGAGATGAACGTCATCGAGCAGGTGGGCAACGTCGCGCTGTCGACCATCGTGCAGGACGCCTGGGCGCGTGGCCAGCCGGTGGCCGTGCACGGCTGGGTCTACGGCCTCAGCGACGGTTTGCTGAAAGACTTGGGCGTCACGATGGATGACCCCGAGCGCGTCGTGCCGGTGTTCGGCGCCGCTCTGAAGCGCTACCCCCGGGCCCCTGAACAATGAAGCCCCCAAGCTCGACTTCGCTCGCTGCCCCCCGAGGGGGCGCTCAGCGGCTTCGGGCGGCCGGGCGCCGCTGACATGTTTCCCCACCAGCTCGCCGACCGCAACGCCTTTGCCATCGCCCAGGCCCTGATCGAGGGCTTCAACCGCCACTACCGGCTGTTCCGCGAGACCAGCGCCGCCGCCAAGCGCCGCTTCGAGCAGGCCGACTGGCTGGGCCAGCAGCACTCGCAGGCGCAGCGCATCGCCTACTACGACCAGCGCGTCGACGAGGCCGTGCACCGCCTGCGGCGCGAGTTCCACATCGACGAGCTGTCGATGGACACCTGGCAGCAGGCCAAGCTGCACTACATCGGCCTGCTGGTGGACCACCACCAGCCCGAGCTGGCCGAGACCTTCTTCAACTCGGTGACGAGCAAGCTGCTGCACCGCAGCTACTTCCGCAACGACTTCATCTTCGTGCGCCCGGCCGTCAGCACCGAGTACATCGAGACCGACGAGCCCGGCTCGGTGCCCACCTACCGCGCCTACTACCCGACCAAGGACAACCTGCCCGAGACCTGGGTGCGCATCGTCAACAACTTCCAGCTCGAGCGCGAGTTCGAGGACCTGGAGCGCGACGCCGAGAACGTGGCGCAGGCGATGGTGGCCGAGCTGGGCGGCTTCAAGCCGCGCGCGAACTTCCAGATCCAGGTGCTGTCCAGCCTGTTCTACCGGAACAAGGGCGCGTACCTGGTCGGCAAGATCATCAACGGCTTCGTCGAGACGCCGCTGGCGCTGCCCATCCTGCACGGCCCCGACGGGCGGCTCGTGATCGACGCCGCGCTCTTCGGCGAGGACGAGCTGCTGATGATCTTCAGCTACGCGCGGGCCTACTTCATGGTCGACATGGAGATCCCCTCGGCCTACGTGCACTTCCTGCGCGGGCTGATGCCGCGCAAGCCGCGCGCCGAGCTGTACAACGCCATCGGCCTGCAGAAGCACGGCAAGAACCTCTTCTACCGCGACTTCCTCGCCCACCAGCGCCACAGCAGCGACAAGCTGCGCATCGCGCCCGGCATCAAGGGCATGGTGATGCTGGTGTTCGACCTGCCCTCGTTCCCCTACGTGTTCAAGGTCATCAAGGACTTCTACCCGCCGCAGAAGGACACCACGCGCGAGCTGATCCAGAGCAAGTACCTGCTCGTGAAGCAGCACGACCGCGTCGGCCGCATGGCCGACACGCTGGAGTACAGCAACGTGGCCTTCCCGCGCCAGCGCTTCGAGGAGGAGCTGGTCGCCGAGCTGAAGCACTACTGCGGCAGCCTGCTGGAGGAAGACGGCGACATGCTCGTCATCAAGCATGTCTACATCGAGCGCCGGATGATCCCGCTGAACATCTACCTGCAGGAGGCCGCGCCCGAGCAGATGGCGCACGCCGTGGTCGAGTACGGCAACGCGATCAAGGACCTCGTGGCCGCCAACATCTTCCCCGGCGACATGCTGTGGAAGAACTTCGGCGTCACGCGCCACGGCAAGGTGGTGTTCTACGACTACGACGAGATCGAGTACCTCACCGACTGCAACTTCCGCCGCGTGCCCGCCCCGCGCAACGAGGAGGAGGAGATGAGCGGCGAGATCTGGTACACGGTCAACAAGGGCGACGTGTTCCCCGAGACCTTCGGCCCCTTCCTGCTGGGCAATGCGCAGGTGCGCGAGGTCTTCATGGCGCACCACGCCGAGCTGCTGGACCCGGCGTTCTGGCAGGGCCACAAGGAGCGCATCCTCGCCGGCCACGTGCACGACGTGTTTCCCTACGAAGGCAGCAAGCGCTTCTCGGCGCGCCGCCACCTGCCCGCCGCCGCGCCGTGAGCCACAGCTTCTTCTCCGCCTTCATCCTGCTGCTGCTGGTGCTGGACCCGTTCGGCAGCCTGCCGATCTTCATCTCGGTGTTGAGCGGCGTGCGCCCCGAGCGCCGGCGCTGGGTGGCGCTGCGCGAGTCGGCCATCGCCTTCGCGGTGCTGGCCGCGTTCATGGTTGGCGGCCAGGTCTTCCTGGACGTGATGCGCCTGTCGGAGCGTTCGCTCGAAGTGGCCGGCGGCGTGATCCTGGCGATCATCGCGATGCGCATGATCTTCGGCGGCGGTGGCGGCGTCTACGAGCCGGCGGCCGAGGGCCGCGAGCCGCTGATCTTCCCGCTCGCCGTGCCGCTGCTGGCCGGCCCCTCGGCGCTGGCCACCGTGCTGCTGCTGGCCAGCCGCGAGCCCGGGCGCATGTGGGCCTGGGTCGGCGCGCTGACGGCCGCGATGGCGGTCAGCGCCGCGGTGCTGCTGGCGGCCAACCGCATCCGCCGGCTGCTGGGCGACTCGATGGTGGTCGCGGTCGAGAAGCTGATGGGCCTGGTGCTGACCGCGGTGGCGGTGGAGATGATCCTCGCCGGCCTGAAGCGCTATTTCTTCGAGGCCTGACCCTTCCTGCACGCGGCCGATCCCATCGCCGCAGAATGTTCAACCCGCCTCACGGAGCCTCCCCATGGCCGCTGATCCCATCGTCATCGTCTCCGCCGCGCGCACGCCCATCGGCGGCCTGCTCGGCGATTTCGCATCGCTTGCCGCCTGGGAACTGGGCGGCGTGGCCGTGAAGGCCGCGGTGGAGCGCGCCGGCATTCCCGGCGACGCCGTCGACGAGGTGCTGATGGGCAACGTGCTGATGGCCGGCCAGGGCCAGGCGCCGGCGCGCCAGGCGGCGCTGAAGGCCGGGCTGCCGCAGTCGGCCGGCGCGGTGACGCTCAACAAGATGTGCGGCAGCGGCATGCGCGCGCTGATGTTCGGCGCCGACATGCTGGCCGCCGGCACCGCGAACGTGCTGGTCGCCGGCGGCATGGAGAGCATGACCAACGCGCCGCACCTGATGTTCGCGCGCAAGGGCGTGAAGTACGGCCACGCGCAGATCTTCGACCACATGGCGATGGACGGCCTGGAAGACGCCTACGAGCGGGGCAAGGCCATGGGCGTGTTCGCCGAGAGCTGCGCGGCGAAGTACGGCTTCACGCGCGAGGCGCAGGACGCCTATGCGATTGCCAGCACCACGCGCGCGAAGGCCACCAACGAGGACGGCGGCTTCGGCTGGGAGATCGCGCCGGTGGCGCTGCCCGGCAAGGCCGGCGAGACTCTGGTGAAGTTCGACGAGCAGCCCTTCAAGGCCAAGCTCGACAAGATCCCGACGCTGAAGCCCGCGTTCAAGAAGGACGGCACGATCACCGCCGCCAACGCCAGCAGCATCAGCGACGGCGCCGCGGCGCTGGTGCTGGTGCGCGAGAGCACCGCGCGGCAGATGGGCCTCACGCCGCTGGCGCGCATCGCCGGGCACGCGGTGCACGCGCAGGCGCCTGAGTGGTTCAGCACCGCGCCGGCGGGCTCGATCGAGAAGGTGCTGAAGAAGGCCGGCTGGGGCGTGGGCCAGGTCGACCTGTGGGAGGTCAACGAGGCCTTCGCCGCGGTGACGATGGCCGCGATGGCCGAGTTCAAGCTGCCGCACGAGATCGTCAACGTGCACGGCGGCGCCTGCGCCCTGGGCCACCCGATCGGCGCCTCGGGCGCGCGCATCGTCGTCACGCTGCTCGGGGCGCTGAAGCGGCGCGGGCTGAAGCGCGGCGTGGCCTCGCTGTGCATCGGCGGCGGCGAGGCCACGGCGCTGGCCGTCGAAATGCTCTGATCAGCGCGCCGGCGGCGTCACTTCGAAGCTGCCGACGAACACCTCCTGCCCCGAGCCGGACAGGCGCAGCACCACCTGCTCGTCCTTCTGGCCCGGCGTGCCGAAGCCGGTGGCGAGCCACAGCATCAGCGTCGTGTAGGGCGAGACGATCTGCTGACGGTGGCCGTAGAACTGCGCGCGCACCTCGTAGCGGCCGGGCTTGGCCGATCGCAGCGAGAACTCCTCGGGGCCGTAGCCGCCGGTGAAGTCGCGCGACATCGCGCCGCCCTGGTAGGTGAGGCGGTGGCCGTAGTAGGCGCGCTCGCCGTTGGGGTCGGTCACCCAGAGGTCGATGTCGGTGTTGTCGGCGTCCCAGGCCAGCACCGCGCGCAGGTCAAGCGGCAGGTTGCGCAAGAGGCGCGGGTCCACGCGCGAGGTGTCCAGCGGCTCCTTCGTGCGCGCGACCAGCGCGTTGAGTTCGCCCAGGGCGATGAGGTCGATGTCGGCGAAGCGCGCATCCCAGGGCCTGGCGCACACGGCCCACAGCATCTCCAGCGCCCGCTGCGGCTGGTTCGCCGCGGCCAGCGCCAGGCCCAGGTCGCGCCAGCTCTGCGGCTCGTCGGGCGCGATCTCGCGCACCCGCTCCAGCAGCGGCAGCGCCAGCGCATGGCGGTTCGCCTGCACCAGCCGGTAGGCGACGATGCGCAGAATGTGCCGGTTCTCCAGCTCCATCTCGGCGAGGTTGGACAACACGCGGATCGCCAGCGCCGTCTGCCCCTTCGCGAAGAAGACCTCGGCCGCATCGACGAAGAAGGCCGTGCTGTCGGCGAAGCCGGGGCGTTCGTCGAGGTAGACGGCGTAGCGCTCGGCGTCGCCGGCCTCGTGCAGGCGGCGCGCGTAGGGCGCATCGGGCTGGAAGGGGCGCAGCGCGATGCGGGCGGCGTTGCCGCTGCCGCCGCTGCCGGCTTCGGCCTCGGTCTTGTTCGCGGCGGTGGCGCCCAGCATCGAAGGGGCGGGCGGCGGCGGCGCCATCGCGGCCACGGCCGGGCGCGCGGCGTCGGCGCGCTGGCGGGCGAGCATCTGGCCGCTGGCCTCGCGGCGTTCGCCGGCCTCGTCGCGCGCCGCTTCCTTCAGCGGCACCGGCCGCGGCGGCGTGTCCTTCGGGAACTCGCGCTCCCACCAGCGCTGGCGCTCGGCGAAGCGGCGCACCAGGCCCTCGACCTGCGCCGCGGCCTGGCGTTCCTGCGTGCGGCCGCGCGTGGCGATCTGCTCGCGCCAGGCGCGCTGCATCGGCCCGGCCGGCGGCTCGATCTCGAAGCGCAGGTAGTCCGCCAGCGACTCCAGCACGATCAGCGAGGTCTCCTCCGAGACCAGCCGGAACTGTTCGCCCAGGCGGCGGATCTGCGCGCGGTGCAGCCGCCGTTCGCCCTGCAGCTGCGCGATGCGCAACTGCGCCCAGCGCTGCGCGGCCGGCGGCACGAGCTCGGCCGCCGTCTCGCGCGGCGTGGCCGGCGCCGCGAGCGCCAGCGTGCGCACGCTGCGGCGGCCGGCGGCATCGGCGAAGACGAGGTTCACGCGGGCGTTGACGGCACCCAGCACGCCGGCCACCGAGAGGTGGCCGCCTTCGGGATGGATCGAGCCCGCCAGCACCTGCTCGGCGCCCTGGGACTCGATGTGCACCAGGCGCAGCCCGCGCTTGAGCAGCGTGGCTGCCGCCGCCTTCGGTTCCTGCACCGTGAGATCGACGAAGCGCCCGCCGCGCAATTCGGCCAGCGCGCGCAGCCGGGCGGCGTCCTGGCGCTGCGCGGCGTTGATCGCGTGCAGCACCGCGCCGCCCGTGGCGGCGGTCTTGCCCTCGCCCCAGTTCGCGAGGCCGTCGCTGAACAGCAGCACGAGGCCTTCGGTGACCGGCGGCGACCAGGCCGCGGCATCGCTCGCGCCGTCGTAGGCCAGCCGCTGAAGGGCCTGGCGCAGCGCGCGCCAGTCGCCGTCGCGGACCTCGAAGGCCATCGCCGGCTCGGCCACGTCACGCGCAACGACCAGCCTCACCGCCACCTGCTTCGTGCCGGCGAAGAGCGCATCGAGCAGCGCGAACTCCCGCGCATGGTCGCGCGCGGCGCCGGAGCCGGAGGCGTCCCAGACGATCGTCACGCGGCCCGGCAGCGGGGCCGGCGCGGCGGCCGGCTCGTCGATGCGCAGCTCGGCCGCGAAGTAGGGCCGGCCCTCGTGCACGTCGATCGCGACGGTGTCGCCGCGCGGCGCCGTCCACTGCAGCGCCAGCGGCTCGCGCGGCTGCCAGTCCGCCCGCGACAGGCGCAGCACGGTCTCGCTGCCTTCGCGCGTGACCGTCGCGCCCTGCAGCGCCCGCTGCGGCTGCACGGCGGCCACGCCGGGCAGCGCGATGTCGGCGTCGAAGCGGCCGACATGCTGGCCGAAGTCCAGCGGCAGCTGCCAGGTGGCGCGGCCCTGGGCGTCGGGCCGCAGCGTCTCGGTGATCTGCAGCACCACGCGCCGGGTGCCTTGCGGCGGCAGCGGGTACACGCGCAGCTTGAACGCGTTGCCGGCGGTGCGCTCCAGCAACGCGGGGTCCACGCGGGCGCGGGTCACGTCGTCGAAGACCTGGCGCCCCTTGTCCTTGGGCACCGGCACGGCGGGCACCAGCGTGCCGCCGATGTCCAGCGCGAAGCCGCTGACGGTCTGGGCTTCGGCGAGCGGGAATTCCAGCGTCGCTTCCAGTTGGCGCGGATTGGGGTTGAAGAGCGTCATCTCCAGCCGCGTGCTGGCCTGCAGGCCGTTCACGGTGCTGCGCAGCGCCAGCGAGGCGATGCGCACCGGCTCGCGTGCCTCGGGCACGACGAGCCGCGGCAGCGGCAGGCGCGGGGCGATCTGCGCCAGCGCCGGGCCGGCGAACATCAGCAGGCAGAGCCAGCGGAACAGCGGGAGCAGCCAGGGCAGGCGCATGGTCGGAGCCTCGTTCTTGGAAGTGCGGACAGGGCTTCTACGCGGCAGGCCGCGAAACGGGGTGAAGCACGTCGACAATCTTGCGATGCAGGTCCTCGTCGTCGGCGCATCGCGCGGCATCGGTCTCGAATTCGTCGCCCAGTACCGCGAGGCGGGCGCGGCCGTCACCGGCACCGCGCGCAGCGCCGAGGGCCTCGAAAGGCTGCGCGCGCTGGGCGCCACCGCGCTCACGCTGGACGTGGCCGACGCTGCCGGCTCGGCCGCGCTGGCCTGGCCGATCGACGGCGCGGCCTTCGATGTCGTCATCCTCGCCGCCGGCGTCTACGGCCCGCGCACGCAGGGCCTGCAGGCACCCACGCAGGCCGAGTTCGACGCCGTGATGCACACCAACGTGCTGGGCGCGATGCGCGTGCTGCCGCAGGTGGCCGATGCGCTGGCGCCGGGCGCGAAGCTGGCGCTGATCAGCTCGCGCATGGGCTCCATCGGCCTGCGCGCCACCGCCAACGGCTGGCTCTACCGCGCCTCCAAGGCGGCGCTGAACTCGGTGCTGAAGGACGCCTCGCTGCTGCTCGCGGGCCGGGCGACCTGCGTCGCGATGCACCCCGGCTGGGTGCGCACCGACATGGGCGGCGCGGGTGCCGATCTCGAGGTGCCCGAAGCAGTGGCCTCGATGCGCCGCACGCTGGACGCGCTCACGCCGGCCGACAATGGCCGCTTCCTGAACCACGACGGCGCCGGCCTTGCCTGGTAGCAGCCACCATGCTTCTTTCCGATGACCACCGCGCGGTGCAGGACGCCGTGCGCGACTACGTGCAGGCCGAGATCGCGCCGCAGGCCGCGGCCTGGGACAAGTCCCACACCTTCCCGGCGGTGCAGCTGAAGGGCCTGGCCGCGCTCGGCTGCTACGGCGTCGCGGTGCCGGCCGAGTACGACGGCGCGGGCCTGGACTACCTGGCGCTGGCGCTGATCCTGGAGGAGATCGCCGCCGGCGACGGCGCCACCAGCACGGTGGTCAGCGTCAACAACTGCCCCGTCTGCTCGATCCTGATGGCCTACGCCAGCGAGGCGCAGAAGCAGCAGTTCCTCAAACCCCTGGCACGCGGCGAGATGCTCGGCGCCTTCTGCCTCACCGAGCCGCACGTGGGCAGCGAGGCGGGCGGGCTGAAGACGACCGCGGTCCGCGACGGCGACGACTACCTGCTCAACGGCGTCAAGCAGTTCATCACCAGCGGCAAGAACGGCGACCTGGCGATCGTGATGGCCGTCACCGACAAGGCTGCCGGCAAGAAGGGCATCAGCGCCTTCATCGTGCCGACGAAGACGCCGGGCTACGTGGTCGCGCGCATCGAGGACAAGCTCGGCCAGCATGCCAGCGACACGGCGCAGATCCTGTTCGAGAACTGCCGCGTGCCGGCCGCCAACCGCATCGGCGACGAGGGCCAGGGCCTGAAGATCGCGCTGTCGGGCCTGGAGGGCGGGCGCATCGGCATCGCCAGCCAGAGCGTGGGCATGGCGCGCGCGGCCTTCGAGGCGGCGCTGGCCTACAGCAAGGAGCGCAAGACCTTCGGCCAGAACATCTTCGAGCACCAGGCGGTGCAGTTCAAGCTCGCCGAAATGGCCACGCAGATCGAGGCCGCGCGCCAGCTGATCTGGCACGCCGCCAGCCTGAAGGACGCCGGCCGCCCCTGCCTGAAGGAAGCCGCGATGGCCAAGCTCTTTGCCAGCGAGATGGCCGAGCGCGTGTGCAGCGCGGCGATCCAGGTCTTCGGCGGCTACGGCTACGTGAGCGACTTCCCCGTGGAGCGCATCTACCGCGATGTGCGCGTGTGCCAGATCTACGAGGGGACGAGCGAGGTGCAGAAGATACTCATCGGCCGTGCGCTGGCATAGCCGGTGCCTCCGCCGCGCCGCCCTGGCGCAGCGTCGTCGACGGCGCTTCGCCGAAGCGCTGGCGGTAGTTCTGCGTCAGCGTTGATCGGCTGCCCAGGCCCCAGCGCGCGGCCACGTCCAGGATGGTCTCGCGGCCGCTGGCGTTCAGCAGTTCGGTGCGGATGGCCTCCATGCGCCGGCGCCGGATCAGCTCGGCCGGCGTCATGCCCAGGTGCAGGCGGAAGGCCATCTGCAGCGCGCGCACCGTCACGTCCACGGTGGCCGCCACCTGGTTGATCGACAGCTGCCGGTCGCCCAGGTTCTCGATGAGGAAGCGGTAGGCGCGGCGGTAGCGCGCGGGCAGGCGCTGCTCGGTGGCGTCCACCGGCTCGCCGCCATGCGGGCGCTCGAGAAAACGTGAATAGGGCAGCTGCGGCAACTCGCGCCGCAGCCGCTGCACCTGCAGCTGCGCGTAGTCGCGGAACAGGCGCAGCGCCTCGGCGTGGCGGCCGTGGTGGCCGTGCAGGTGCGACAGGCACAGCATCAGCTCCGGCGCGGCGCGGTGGTGCACGAGCCGCGTCTCGTCGGCGACCCACGGGCCCAGCCACTCGGGCATCGCCGCGTGCTGGCCGGCCGCGGCGCAGGCCAGCGCGGCGTCGATGCGCAGCTCTTCCTCCAGCCGCGTGAACCGTGCCTGGCGCAGCGCCGCGACGGTCTCGCGCACCGCGTGGCGCGCCTCCTCGGCCATCGCCGGCCGGGCCAGCGCGGGCGTGGCCAGCAGCGCCAGCGTCAGCAGGCGGCGGCGCAGCAGCGGCAGCGCCGGCAGCGTGTCGGCAGCAGCCTGCAGCTCGGCGGCCAGCGACGGGCGCAGCCGGGCGATCGAGGCCGCGCCAGAGCCGTCGATGCTGCGCAGGCCGCTGGTGGCTTCCAGCTCCAGGCGCAGCGCGTCCAGCAGCCGCCGCGTGTGCGGCTCGCCGGTCTCCTCGGCCAGCGCGAGCGCCAGCTGCAGCGAGTGGTGCGCGCGCCGCGTCTCGCCCAGGTCCACCAGCACCGCTGCCAGCCCGGCCAGCGCCTCCAGGCGCAGCGCCGACGGCGCCTCTTCGTCGTCGGCCACGTCGTTGAAGGGCTGGGCGGCGGCGGCCAGCCGGCGCAGGCCCGCGCCCAGCGCGCCGCGGTCGAGCGCGGCGTGGCGGCGGGCGTCGTCGCGCGGCAGTTCCTCGTACAGGTGCAGCAGCTGCTGGAAGGTCTCCTCGGCCTCTTCGTCGCGCCCCATCGCCAGCAGCAGGCGGGCCGCGAGCTGGCCGCCGTGGCGGCGCCGGTCCGGCGGCGCCGATGCATCGTCCAGCGCCGCCTGCGCGGCGCGCAGCGCCAGTGCGCCATCGCCGTCGAACAAGGCCGCCGCGGCGCCGGGCACGTGGGGCTGGGCTCGCCATCCTGTCATGAGCAACTGCAACATCTTCGCTCCTGCCTGGGTGTCGTGAAGGTTCCGACCGGGCCGCGTCGCCGCGGCACACGGTGACTTCATCGTCGGCGCGCGCGCACAGCCGCCGCTTCACGACTCCACGACGAAGGCCTCACGAAAGCTCAAATCCGCGGTAACAGCTCATGGCCTAGGGGGACGGGCCGGCGGCCGCTTCGCGGCGCCGCGCACCGCTTCGTGCGGCAGCGGCGGGCGGGCGCGCGCGCTGCCCAGACTGGCCCGACACCGCGCCTGCGCGCGCGGCCTGCGAGCCCCGCATGTCCGACGAAAAGACCGAAGAGCCCACCGAACAGAAGCTGGACGAAGCCCGGCGCAAGGGCGAGTCCCCGCGCAGCCAGGACGTCAACGCCGCCGCCGGGCTGCTGACCGGTACCTTGTGCCTGAGCGCCGGCGCGCCGGCCGCGGCCGAGCACCTGCGGCGGCTGTTCGCGCACGCCATCGACCAGGGCCTGCTCGTGCGCGACGACAGCGCCGCGTTCGCGCAGGCCTTCGACCTCGTGCTGGAGGGCCTGTGGATCACGCTGCCCTTCGTGGCCACCGCGGTGGCCACCGGCTTCGTGGCCTCGTTCGCGCAGACCGGCCTGAACATCAGCTTCGATCCGCTGACGCCCAACTTCGACAAGTTCAACCCGGCCGAGGGCGTCAAGCGGCTGATCTCGGTCAAGAGCCTGATCGAGCTGGGCAAGAGCGTGCTGAAGGCGGTGTTCGTCGCCGCCGTGGTCTGGAAGATCAGCGTCGGCCTGGTGCCGCTGCTCGTGGGTGCCGGCACGCAGACGCCCTTGGCCATCTCGCAGATCGCGTGGACCGCGATGCTGCAGCTGTTCTTCGGCGCGCTCGTCGCGTTCCTGGTCTTCGGCCCGCTGGACTTCGCGATCCAGAAGTGGCACTTCGTGAAGGACCACCGGATGAGCAAGGACGAGATCAAGCGCGAGTACAAGGAGAACGAGGGTGATCCGATGGTCAAGGGCCAGCGCAAGCAGATCGCCTACGAGATCGCCAACGCCTCGCCCAAGGCGCGCGTGCCGACGGCCAGCGTGGTGGTCACCAACCCCACGCACTACGCCGTGGCGCTGCGCTACGTGGCCGGCGAGACGGCGCTGCCGGTGATCGTGGCCAAGGGCGCCGACGAGCAGGCCGCGCTGATCCGCCACCTGGCGCAGGCCGCGGGCGTGCCCATCGTCGGCAACCCGCCGCTGGCGCGTGCGCTGTTCAAGCAGCCGCTGGACGGCCCGGTGCCCGAGGAGCTGTTCGAGGCCGTGGCCGCGGTGCTGCGCTGGGTGGCGACGCTCGAGCGCATGCGTGCCGACGCGCAGGGCGGCTCCTGATTCCCGCGAAAGGCCCGCAGCGCATGAGCACCCTCCCCCTGAAGGCCGGCGGCAGCTCGATCGGCAACGACCTGATGATGGCCGCCCTGGTGGTGTCCATCGTCGGCCTGATGATCCTGCCGCTGCCGGTGATCGCCATCGACACGCTGCTGGCGGTGAACCTGTCGATCAGCGTGCTGCTGCTGATGACCTCGCTGTTCATCCCCAATGCGGTGGCGCTGTCATCGTTCCCGTCGCTGCTGCTGTTCACGACGCTGTTCCGGCTGTCGCTGAACATCGCCTCGACGAAGTCCATCCTGCTGCACGCCGACGCCGGGCACCTGATCGAGAGCTTCGGCGAGCTCGTCATCGGCGGCAACCTGGTGGTGGGCATCGTGGTGTTCGTGATCATCACGGTGGTCCAGTTCATCGTCATCAGCAAGGGCTCGGAGCGCGTGGCCGAGGTCGGCGCCCGCTTCACGCTGGACGCGATGCCGGGCAAGCAGATGAGCATCGACGCCGACATGCGCAACGGCCACCTCACGGCCGAGGAGGCGCAGATCAAGCGCGCGCACCTGGCGATGGAAAGCCAGATGCACGGCGGCATGGACGGCGCGATGAAGTTCGTCAAGGGCGACGCCATCGCCGGGCTGATCATCACGATGGTCAACCTGCTGGCCGGCGTGGTGGTGGGCGTGCTGTACCACGGCATGACGGCCGGCGAGGCGGCCAACCGCTTCGCGATCCTGTCGATCGGCGACGCGATGGTCTCGTCCATCCCCTCGCTGTTCATCTGCGTGGCCGCCGGCGTGCTGATCACGCGCGTGGCCGACGACACGCAGAAGAAGCCGCGCTCGCTGGGCCAGGAGATCCTGGCCCAGCTCACCGCGAACACGCGCGCGATGAACCTGGCCGCGGGCCTGGTGCTGGCCTTCGCGCTGATCCCGGGCTTCCCGGCGATCCCCTTCATCGCGCTGTCGATCGGCCTGGCGCTGGCCGCGCGGTCGCTGGAGCGCCGGCGCGCGGCGGGCGCGGGCCTCAGCGGCGCGCCGATCGCCGCGCTGCAGCGCGAGGGCGCCAAGGGCGACGTGCCCGGCATCATGAGCCGGCCGCCGGCCTTCGCGCGGCCGCTGGCGGTGGTGCTGTCGCCCGAGATGACGGGCGTGCTCGACGCCACGCGGCTGGACCAGGCGCTGAACCGGCAGCGCCAGGCGCTGCAGGCGCGGCTGGGCCTGCCTTTTCCCGGCGTGGCGATGTGGACGCGCGAGGAACTGCCGGGCTGCTGCTTCGAGGTGCTGCTCAACGACGTGCCGCTGCGGCGCGTGGCGGTACCGCCCGGGCGGCTGTGGCTGTCCGACGCGGCCTCGCCGCTGGCGGCCGCGGCCGCGCGCGGCGGCGCGCTGCTGCAGCAGGCCGAGTCGCTGTGGGTCGCGCCGGAGGCCGTGCCCGCGGAGCAGGCCGGCAGCTGCGTGGCGCTGGAGGAGGCGATGGCGCGCCAGGTGATGGCGCTGCTGAGCCAGCACGCGCATGCCTTCATGGGTATCCAGGAAGTGCAGTGGATCATCGACACGGCGACGTCCGACTACCCCGGCCTGGTCGCCGAGGTGCAGAAGGTGCTGCCGCTGCAGCGCATCGCCGAGGTGCTGCGCCGGCTGCTCGAGGAGCAGGTGCCGATCCGCAACCTGCGCAGCATCTTCGAGAGCCTCATCGCCTGGGGCCCGAAGGAGAAGGACCTGCTGCAGCTCACCGAGTACGTGCGCGGCGACCTGGGCCGCTACCTCGCGTTCGAGGCCGGCGAAGGGCAGCCCTTCGTGCAGGCGATCCTGCTGGACCCGGCGGTGGAGCAGGCGATCCGGCAGTGCATCAAGCCCACACCGGCGGGCAACTACCTGGCGATGCCGCCGGAGAGCGCGGCGCTGATCGCCGAGAAGGTCCGGCGCCTGTGTGAGGGACTGACCGGCGAGCGCGTGGTGCTGGTGGCCTCGATGGACATCCGCCGCTACGTGAAGAAGATGATCGAGCCGCGGCTGGAGGGCCTGCGCGTGTACTCTTACCAGGAACTGGGTGGCCTGATCGAGCTGCGGCCGGTCGGGCGCGTGAGTGCCTGACGCGATGTGAGCGCGCGCGGCCGATGAGCGAGACCCGGACACGCGCGCTGCGGCGCCCGCCGCCGCCACCGCTGGCGGCGCCGGCGCCGTCCCAGGCCGAGTGGGCCCGGCAACAGCGTTTCCAGCGCACGCTGGGCCTGGCGGAGCTGCCGCCGGCACCGCCGCCCGCGCCCGCGCCGCCACCTGCGCAGGCGCCGCCGGCCGAGCCCCGGCCGCCGCGACCCGAGGCTGCGGATGCGGCACCGACGCCCCCACCGCCGATGCCGCCCGACCCGGCGCCGCTTGCGACGCCTTCCAACGCGCCGTCCGCCCCCATGCCGGCCCCGTCTGCGACCGCGCCTGCAGCCGCCCCGCCGCCGGCGCCCGCGCGCAACGCCGGGGCCGAGCGCACGGGCACCACGGGCGAGGCCGCGCCGGCCTGGGACCGCACGCTCGCGCGCTCGGTCGCGACGTTGTGCCTCAGCGCGGACCCGGCCTTCCAGCACTGGACCGTCCAGGTCCCGCTGGACCCCGCCCAGCTGCCCGAGACGACGCTGTGGCTGACGCTTTCGCCGCATCGCCTGCTGCTTCGCTTCGGCACCCAGTCCAGCCAGTCCATGTTCCTACTGTGTCGAGGCGGCGGCGCGCTGGTGCGCCTGCTGGCCGAGATCCTGCCGCCCGGCCGCGAGATCGAATTCGAGATCACATGAGCCCGTCCACCACCGCTGTTCCAGCCTGGCATCGCCACCTGCCCGCGATCAGCGATGTGCAGGCCGCCGCCGGCCGGCTCGTGTTCGACGCCGCGTTCCAGCGCTGGCTGCGCGACCTGCTGGACAGCCCGGCGCTGGCCGTGCGCACCGGCAGCGCCGCGCCGGCCCTGGTGCTGGCGCTGCAGCACGACGCGGGCGAACTGACGCTGGCCGTCGACCCCGGCGCCTGGCCCGCGCTGCAGGCCGCCGCGGGCCTGGAAGACGAGGCGACCGCGGAGGCGGTGCTCACGGTGCTCGCGCAGCCCCTGCTCGCGCGGCTGCCCGAGGCGCTGCGCGACTGCCGGCTGCGGCCCCGGCGCGGCGCGGGCCTGCGTGCCGCGGCCACGCTGGCGCTGCCGGCGGGCGACGTGGCGCTGCTGGGCTGCAGCCCCGCGCTGGCACGGCGCGTCCGCGGCCATTGCCCGGCGCCCGACGGCCGGGCGCTCGCGCCCTGGACCGCCTTGCGCCTGCACGGCCGCGTGTGCCTGCTGCAGCGCCTGTGGCCGGCCGCCGTGCTGGCCACGCTCGCCGCGGGCGACCTCGTGCTGCCCGCCGACGGCCCGCCGGCGGCCTTGCGGTGGCGGCTCGGCGCGGGCCGCTGCCTGGCCGCCCGCGTCGCCCTCGACTTCCAGACCCAGGTGCTGCAGATGATCGAAACCCCCACGCTCCAGGCCGAGGATCCGCCGGCCGACATCGATGGCGCCGCCGCCGGATGGGCCGCGCTGCAGCTGCCGGTGAGCTTCGAGCTCGACACCGCGCGCGTCTCGCTGGCCGAGCTGGCCGGGCTGCGCGCCGGCTGCACGCTCGAGCTCGAACAGCCGCTGGCCGAGGCCCGCGTGCGGCTGGTCTGCCAGGGCCAGACGCTGGGCGCCGGCCAGCTGGTGGCGGTGGGCGAGCGGCTGGGCGTGCGCATCACGCAGATGGGCCTGTCCGATGCAGGCGCTGCCCTTTCCTGACCCGGTCGCGCTGCTGCTGCTGGGCCTGGGCCTGGCAGTGCTGCCCTTCGCCGCGATGGTGGTCACTTCCTACACCAAGATCGCCATCGTGCTGGGCCTGCTGCGCAACGCGCTGGGCGTGCAGCAGGTGCCGCCGAACATGGTGCTCAATGGCGTGGCCATCATCCTGAGCGTCTACATCATGGCGCCGGTGGTGATGGAGGCCGGCGACCACCTCGACAAGGGCCCGCGCCGCAGCGCCGGCTCGGCCGCCGAGCAGATGCTGGACGCCGCATCGACCGCGCGCGAGCCGTTCCGCCGCTTCCTGCAGAAGCACGCCAGCGAACGCGAGGTGCAGTTCTTCCTGCGCTCGGCCACCAGCATCTGGCCGCCGGCGCAGGCCGCGCGGCTGAGCAAGGACGACCTCATCGTGCTCGCGCCGGCCTTCCTGCTGAGCGAGCTGACCGCGGCCTTCCGCATCGGCTTCCTGCTCTACCTGGCCTTCGTCGTGGTGGACATCGTCATCGCCAACGTGCTGCTGGCCATGGGCCTGTCGCAGGTCACGCCCACCAGCGTGGCCATCCCGTTCAAGCTGCTGCTGTTCGTCGCGCTGGACGGTTGGTCGCGCCTGGTTCACGGGCTGGTGCTGACCTATCGCTGAAGGCGGGTGCCGACATGGGCTACGAAGCAATCGTGCGGCTGGCCAGCGAGGCGCTGATGCTGTGCGTGGTGCTGTCGCTGCCGGCGGTGATCGTCTCGGCGGTGGTGGGGCTGCTGGTGTCCTTCCTGCAGGCGGTGACCTCGCTGCAGGACCAGAGCATCTCCCAGGGCATCAAGCTGCTCGTGGTGGCGCTGGTGGTGGTGATCTCCGCCCCCTGGGCCGGCTCGACGCTGATGCAGTTCACCGAGAACCTGTTCGGCGCCGTGTTCGCACCATGAGAGGCAGCCCCGCCCGGCCGCAGCCGCGCACGGTGGGCGCGGTGCAGGCGTCGCAGGCGGCGCCGCGCGAGGAGCGCGAGCGCCGCGAGGGGCCGCGCGAGCGCGCGGCGCATCACCGCGGCGTGGTGTTCCGGCACGCGCCGCCGCGGCCGCCGCGCGTGCCGCCGGCGCGCCCGCCGGGCCCGCCGCCGCGTCCGGCCGGGCCTGCCGGCGCGCAGGCGGCGCAGTCCCACGAGGACACGCCCTGGTTCGACCCGCTGGCCGCGCAGGAACGCCGGGAAGCCCTGGCCGGCGGGCTGCGGCCGGCGACGATGCAGCCGGGTGGCGCGCAGGCGGGCCTGGCCGACGAGCGCGCGCGCCGCCCGCCGCCCTCCCGCAGGCGCCGCCCGAGAGCGCGGCAGAGCGCCCGCGCAGGTGCGGCTGGGCCGCCGCGCGGCGGTGTCGGCACGGGCCTCGGCCGCTCCGCCGCCTGACGCCGGCGGCCGGCCGGGCGGCGCGCCGCCGGCGATGGCGACGCTGGCCGCACTCGCCCGCGCGCTGCTGCACGCGCCGAGCCCGGCCGCGGCACGCGCGGGCCTGCAGCGTGCGCTGGCCGAGAACCTGGGCGACGCGCTGCGCGGCCTGGGCCTGCAGGAGGTGAAGGCTGCCCTGCAGCAGGCCGGCGTGCGCGCCGCGCGGCCTTCGGCGGGCCCGCTGCTGCCGCTGCAGCTGCTGGTCGTCGCGCTGCCCCGCACGCCCGCGCAGCGCGAGACCGCGCTGCTGCGGCTGGACCTGGCCGCGCGCGCTGCCCCGGCCGGCCGGGCGGGCATGGAGCGGGCATGAACGGCAGGGTGAACCCGTGAGCCACGAACGTTATGTCGAGGTCGTGCGCGAGCTGTGCGAGGTGGTCGGCCTGCCCGACGCCGACGCCGTGCTGCAGCGCGGCTGCCTGGAGGTCGAGGGTTTCGAGGTCGTGCTGGCGCACTACGCGAACGACCCGCAGGCGATGTACCTGAGCTTCAACTTCGGCGCGACGACCGCCGGCCGCACGCTCAAGGTGTTCCGGCTGATGCTCGAGTCCAACCTGAGCGTCTACGCGCAGGACCAGGCGCAGCTCGGCCTGGACCCCGACACCGGCGCCGCGCTGCTGGTGGTGCGCACGCCGCTGGTGGACGGCATCGATGGCGCCTGGCTGGCCGACACCTTCGCGCACTACGCCGAGCACGGCCGCTACTGGCGCGACAACATCCTCAGCGCCGCAGACGACGCCTTCGAGGGCCTTTGTGCCGGCGTGTACAGCTGGATGAAGGTCTGAAAAGCCGTGAACGAACCCTCCACGCCCGCGCGGGCGCGGCCGGTTCGTTCACAGCCCTTGAACCCGCGCCCGCCGGGCGCCTAACGCAGGAGTGAGTCCCATGTTCCAGGCATCGAAACTCGTCACCCAGGCGGCGCGCCAGGCGCCGGCGCTGGCGCAGGCGGCGCAGGAGACGGCCGGGGCCGCCGCCGCCGCCGCGGCCTCGTCCAGCCAGTCCAGCAGGGCCGGCGGCGCGCTGGCGGGCTTGTCGCCGCGCGGCTCGCGGCCCTTCCACACCGTCTACTACCCGACGCAGAAGGCGCCCGACGGCCGCATCAAGGACCCCGGCCACATCGCCATCGAGACCACCGCGCAGGAGCGTGCGCAGCACCCCGGGCTGCCCGCCGTGCTGGGCCATGCACCGGCCGACCCGAAGGCGATGGACCGGCGCGAGGAGGCCTTCACCGGCGCCGACGGGCAGTCGCACACCGTGCAGTCGTGGCACGGCCCGGCCCGGCCGCTGGCCGAGGACAAGCCGATGGACCACAAGTTCCCCGGCGTGAAGGTGATCGACCACGGCCCGATCAGCCCCGAGCAGGCGCAGGTGCTGACCGAGGCCGCGGCCGCCGGGACCTTCCACCCCGAGTACGACACCACCGGCCTGCGCGCACCCAACTGCGTGATCGCCGCCAACCACCTGCACCGCCAGCTCGGCCTGACCACGCAGGAGGCCAAGCCGCTGCAGATGCCGCAGGACGCCGCGGCGATGGTGGACAAGGATTGACGGCGCCCGCCGCCCGCCAGGCCGGGTGGGGCGCGCCTCTCACGCGCTCACGCGATGTCAGGCCGGATGGGCCGCGCCGGGCGCGGCGTCCTGCGGTGCGGCCTGGGCGGCCTGCGCGGCTGCCGCAGCGGCCGCCTGGGCCTGCGCACGCTCGCGGGCGCGAGCGCCTTCCACGCCGGCGATCAGGCCCTGGCCCTGGAAGTAGGCGCTGGCGCCCGCGGCCATGCCCAGGGCCTGCGCGCCGCCGGCCACCGCGGCGTTGCCGTGGCCGGCCGCGATGGCCGCGCCGATCTGCAGCGGCACGCCGGCGACGGCCAGGTTGAGCACGCGCATGCCGGCGCTGCCGCCCACCTGGCCCGCGTTGCCGGCCCAGGCGGGACGCAGCGTCGGCGCCGTGGGCAGCGGCTGGAACAGGTTCATCGTCACCTGCTGACCGGGGTTGGCCGGATCGGGCAGCGACATGGTGGCGCGGGCCTGGCGCAGCGCCATCGCCGCGCCCATCACCGCGCCGCCGCCGGCGGACACGGCGGTGCCGGCGCCCCAGGTGGCCAGTTCCTTGCCGAGGTTCAGGTCCATGTGCGCCGGCGGATGTGCCGGCGGGTGCGGCGGCGGGGCGGCCATCGTGCGGACCACCTGCGAGGCCGTGAAGGCCAGCCCGCCCAGCAGCGTGTTGGCGGCCGACCCGGTGCTCATGAGTTCAGCCTGCCGCGCCTTGATCTCCGCGCGCAAGGCCTGCTCGGCGCCGGTCAGCGGCACCGGCTGGCCGGCGGCGTCGGTGCGCTGCGGCACCAGGGCCTCGGCCGGCACGGCTGTCATCTTGTTGCCCAGGAACTTGTCGCTGACGTAGGGCGCAACGGACTGGGCGAGCATGTTCGTGGCCGTGCCGCCCACGGCGCTGACGGCCGAGTAGGCCGCCACCGACCCCGGCGCCGGCATGTCGACATGGCCGTTGATGGCCTGGCTGGTGGCGTCCAGCGCCATGTTGGCCAGGTTGCGGCCCGTGCCGAAGGTGGCCATCGCCGTGACGGCGGTGTTGAGCGTCTGGTTGGTGGTCGCGCGCAGCAGGTCCTTGGCGCGGCCGCCCTGCTGGTACTGCCGCGCGGCCTCGAAGGCGTCGAGCTGGCTCTGACCCGCCGGCAGCGTGGTCTGGCCGGCCGGCGGGGCCAGCGCGGCCTTCAGCGCCGCGGCGTCGACCCGCTGGCCCGCGCCGCCCGCCGGTGCCTGCTGCGGCTGGCCGGCGCCACCCGCCGGCGCTGGCTGCGGCAGGCCGGCGTCGGCAGGCATGTCGATGACGTGGTGCCCTGCCGCCGAGCCCGCCGGGCTGGCCGGCGTGCCTGGCCCGGCGGCGGGCGAATGCTGCCAGGCGGGCGTCGCCGGCAGGTCGCCGCCTGCCGCGGCGCTCGTCGCCGGTGTGTTGGGCAGCGAGACCCGCAGCGGCGCGAGGCCGGGCGGGATCGCGGTCGAGGTCGAGGTCGAGGCGGCGGCCGCGGCCGAGGTCGAGGCCGCCGCCGCAGCGCCCGAAGCCCGCGCCGCGGGCATGCCTTGCGGCGCCGCGAGCGTCGACGGACCGGCGCCGGAATCCTGGCGCCGGAGCCCCGGGTCGCTGGCGGTGCGCGGCAGCGGCGTGCCCGGCTGGTTCGCGCGCGGGCTGTTGGGTGCGGACTTGACGCTGGGCATCACTGCGCCCCTTGCGCCGTGGCCGGCGCGTCCCACAGCAGCCGCCCCAGGTGCCAGGCGTGGCGCAGCGCCTGCTCCAGCGCCTGCGCGCTGGACTGCGCCGGCTGCACCACGCGGTACAGGCACAGCTGCCCCTCCGGCGTAAAGCCCACCGAGGCCTGGTGCGCCAGCAGCGTGGACGACAGCGCCAGCAGCCCGGCCAGCTCGTCGGCCGTGAGGGTGGCGAACTCGCGCCGGGTGTTCAGCGTCACGAGCAGCGGCGCCACGTCGTCGGCCTGGCCGTCGCGGATGGGCAGCACGCTGACGCTGGCGACCCAGCCGTCGACCATCAGGCCACCGCCCGCGGCAACGGCCTGGGCCACCTCGTCGGGCGCACCCAGGCCGCGCACGGCCTGGGCGGTGAGGGCGCGCGCGCGCTGGACCTGCTGGGCCGTCCAGGCGTCGGCATTCGGATCGGTGAGGGTCTGGGACATGGGGCTCTCCTGCTGCGGGGGTTGATGGCGGCCGATCAGGCCGCGGAGGTGGAAGGGCCGGCCGGGCCGCCCTGCGGGGTGACCGTTGGCGTGGCCGCGGCCGCGGCTGTGGCCGCTGCCGCGCCGGCCTGCGTCGGCGGCGTGTGCACGACGACCTGCTCCAGCGGCGCGGGCGCAGGCCGGTTGTTGCGCTGCGTCTCGACGCGGCCGATGCGGTCGTTGACGGCGAAATAGGCGCCGGCGGCCGAGGCCATCAGCAGGCTGCCGGCAGCCACGGCGGCGCCGGGCGGCGCAACGGCGCCGATCTGGGTCGCCGCCTGCAACTGGCCCCCGGCCACCGCCAGGTTGCCGAAGCGCATGCCGGCGCTGGCGGCCACCTCGGCCGGGTTGTTGCTGCCCCAGGGCGGGGTGAAGACGCCCGGTCGGCTGGGCGTGGGCTGGAACAAGGGGACGTTCACCTCGGCGGGCTGCCCTTGGCCCGCATGCGGGTTGGGCACCGCCATCGTCGCGGCGGCCTGGCGCTGGGCCATCGTGGCACCGAAGGCCGCGCCGGCCCCGGCCGACACCGCGGCCGACGCCGCCCACGCCGCCGCGCCCGCGGCCGGCCCGGCCGCCGCCTCCACGCCCAGGCGGACGGCCTGCGCCGCGCCGAAGGCGACGCTGCCGGTGAGCGCGTTCTGCAGCGTGCCGGGCGTGGCCAGCTGCTGCTGCCGGGCGGCGGCCTGCTCGCGGAACTGCTGCTGCTGCTGCGTCAGCTCGGGCCCGGTGCGTGGCACCAGGGCCTCGACCGGCACCGCGGCCATGCGCATCGGCGCGAGGCGCCCGGCCGCTGCCGGTAGCACCGACTGCACGGCCATGTTGGCCACCGTGCCGCCGCCGGCGGTGATCGCGGGCGTCATCGCGCCGTTGAGCGCGACGCTTCCGAGCCGGCTGCCGTAGGTGGCCGGGTTGCTCAAGGGGCGGCCGGTGCCGAAGGTGGCGGCCGCCGTGCCGCCGACGTTGATCGCGCCGTTGAGCGTGGCGGTGCGCACGTCGCCGGCGCGCTGCGGGTGCTGGCCGTAGGCCACGTTGGCGTCGAAGGCCTGCCGCTCCGCTTCGGGGCCGCCGGCGGGCCCCATGCGGCCGAAGCGCGCCTGCAGTTCGGCCGCGTTCTGCGGCGGGCCGGCGGCGGGCGTCGGCTGCCGCGGGGCCATCGCTGCTGCCGCCGATGCGGCGCCCGGGCCGGCTGCGCGCGCCTGCAGCGGCGCGGCGGGCAGGGCCGCCGCCGCGCGGCTCGGGCCCGCGGCGGCGCCGGCGGTGCGCGGCGACGCCGGCTGCATCTCCACCACGGTGGTGCCGGTGGTGGCCGGCGGCGTGCTGCCCAGGGCGGCTGGTCTCATGGAGTCTCTCCTTCGTGGTGCGGCACTTCCTGCAGCAGCAGGACGAGCTGCTCGCGGCCGGCGGCGTGGCCGGGGCGGCGGCCCGACGAAGCGATCGCCGCCGGGTCGATGGGCGTCAGCGCCAGCCGCGAGGTCTCGCCCGGTCCGACCCGTTCGATGTCGACCACCTGCACGGTGATGTCCGGCAGCGACTTCAGCTCGCGCTGCAGGGGCTGGTGGTTGAACGCCTCGGTGTTGCGGATGCGGCTGGCCGGGCCGGCCACCAGCGCCATCTGCACGTTGCCCGGGTAGGCGCCGCACTCGCCGCCCTCGGACCGGCTGCCGGTGCAGTGCCCGCGCAGCACCACGGGCCGGCCGCTGGCCCGGGCCGCGGCGAAATGCTCGGCCATCGCGGCCAGCTCTTCGGGCGGCAGGTCCATGCCGCGCCGCATCTCGGTGCCCGGCGGCACCGGCGGCAGGCAGCGCAGCGCCTCCAGGTGCGCCGAGGTCATGGCCGCGGTCACCGCGTCGAGCGCGGGGCTCGCCAGCCGCGCCTGGGCGTTCGTCAGCGCGAACAGCCGCTGCATGCCGGTGCCGCTGGCGCGTGCCTCCTCGTCGACGTGCGGGCTGACGCTCAGGATGTTGAGCATGATCGTGGCGTCCAGGCTGGCGCCCGGCACGGGTTCCAGGCGCCGGAGGTCCAGGCCCAGGTGCTCGGCCAGGTCCATCGGCGTCAGCGGCCGGCCCTCGAGCGCCAGATGCTCGAACGCGAACTCGGCGTTGGCGAAGGCGTCGTGCAGGCCCTTCACGTGGGCCAGCGCCTGCGCGCCCGCCGGCGACGCCGCCGGCGGCTGGTTCTGCAGGGCGTGGAAGGTGGCGACGAACTGCGCCCGGGCCTGCTCGTAGCTGTCGCGGTCATGCCGGCTGCCGTTGGGCCGCCGCAGCGTGGCGTCCAGTGTTTCGTCGGCCCGTGCCTTCAAGGCCAGGGCCTGGCCCTCGGGCCCGGCGGCGGCCTGGGTCGACATCGGCCGCAGCTGCATCGCCTCCCGCGCGGCCGGCGGCAGCGACGGCAATGCCGCCAGCCGCTGCGGCCCGCTGCCCGGTGGCAGCGCCGGCCGGGACAGCCGCGCCGCGGGCCCGGCGGCACCTTCGGCGGCCGACGGGCCGGCGGCGGCCTGCTCCGCCGCCTGGAGGGCCGGGCCGCCGGCCTGCATCGCCGAGGCTGCCAGCCGCAGGGCCGGCCTGGCTGCGCCACGCATGGCCCTCAGCCTCCGGCCAGCGTCTGCGTGGCCACGTTCGTGGCCGACATCGCGGCGTTGGCGGCCAGGCCTTCGGGCGTGAAGTTGCCCACCGTGGCCACCGCACCCATGCCGGCGCCGAGCGTGCCCTGCAGCACCGCGGCGGGGTCGCCCGTCACCAGCCCGCGCGCGGCCTGCAGCGTGCCGTCCTTGACGGCACTCAGATCGCCGGCCATCTGCTGCACCACGCCGTCGCCGACCTGCAGCACCTTGTCCTTCGCGAAGCCGGTGGCCTTGGCGTAGGCGCCGTCCAGCAGCGTGTTGGTGGCGATCGCCGCCGGCGTGAGGTTGCCGGCGCCGTGGGCCACGTCGAGCACGCCGCCGCCGATCTTCGTCACCGCGTCGGCCATGCCCTTGAAGTCGAGCTTGACGGCGCTGCCGGCCAGGCGGGCCGCGCCCTCCAGGCCACCCTGGATGCCCTGGCCCACGGCCTTGAAGGCGTTGCCGATGCTGCTGAACAAGCTCATGCGGTGCTCCCGTGCTGGCTCGTGAAGTGAAGGCCAGATTAGGGGCGCCGTCCGGGCCGTCGCGCCGTGCGGACGAAGGCGCTGCCGGTGCCGCGAAGGAGCCTAGGGCCGCATGGCCGTGGCCCAGGCCCGCAATTCCTGCGACAGCGCCTGCAGCGACAGCGCGGGGCGCACCTCGTCGAAGAAGGCCACCACCAGCAGCGAGAGCATCACCAGCGCCACCGTGCCCTTGATGGGCTGGCCCAGGTTGTTCGGCTCGAGCTTCTCGGCGGACTTCGACAGCAGCCCGATGCCCAGGTCCACCAGCACCAGCACCAGCAGCACCGGCGCGGCGATCTGCACCACGTGCTGCAGGTAGCGGCCGGTGTAGATGCGCAGGAAGTCCTCCAGCGGCGCCGGCCAGTGCGGCGCCAGCGTCGCCAGCGGCCACCAGCGGAAGCTCTCGAACAGCAGCCCCACCAGGAAGACCATGCCGCCCAGCACGTAGAAGCCGCAGATCGCCAGCTGCGCCAGCAGGTTGCCCACCGGCGTGCTCTGCTCGCCCGACAGCGGGTTGGTCTGCTGCACGTTGTTGAAGCCGGCCTGGTTGTCGATCAGCACGCCCACGCCCTCGGCGACCCAGAACACCACCGCGGCCGCGTAGCCCAGCAGCAGGCCCAGCAGCAGTTCCTTGCCCAGCAGCAGCACGAGCGCCGGGCCGGAGAGGTCCATCACCGGCTGCAGCGGCTGGCCCCAGGCGATGAACAGCCCCAGGCAGGCGCACACGCCGTTGCGCACCGTGCCCTGCAGGCTGTTGTCGGCGGTGGCCGGCAGCACGAGGAACATCGCCAGGATGCGCACGGTGCTGAGCGTCAGCAACTGCAGCACGCCCTTGAGCACCTCGGCATAACCGGCCATCGCGGCGATGCCGGGCAGTGCCTCGTTCATGGCCTTGCCGCGGCCGCGGCGCGGCGCCTTTCGTCGTTGCGCTGGCCGACGCGCCGCGACACCGCGGCCTCCTCGGATTCCTCGTCCTGCGCGTCCTCGACCTCGGCGTCGCGCTCGCGCAGCAGCTGCTCTCGGCGCTCGATGAGCTGGTCGCGCTGCGACTCCGCGCGCTGCAGCGCCGAGCGCGCCTCGGCGCAGGCGGCCTCGGCCTGCGCCATCGCAGCCTGCGCCGCAGCCATCGCCTGCTGCGCCGCCGTGCACTGCGCGGCCAGCGCGGCCTGCACGTGCTGCTGCGCCACCAGGTGCTCGGGGCGCACGCTGCCGGCCTGCAGCAGCCGCTCGCGCTGCGCCAGGCCTTCGTCCAGCGCGGCCTCGCGCGCCGCGGCCTCGGCGGCGGCCTGCGCCACGGCGGCGGCCTGGGCCTCCACCGCCGCCTGCGCCTGCGCCAGCTTCGCCTGCAAGGCGCCCAGCCGCCGCTCCTTGGCCCACAGCAGCACGCGCAGCGACTTCAGCGTGATCACGGCGCCGCCCCTGCCAGCTGCTGCAGTGCCTGCACGGTGCGTTCGTAGGGCCACAGGTCCTCGGTGGCCTGGCCGAGGAAGTCGCGGATGCGCTCGTTCTTGGCCACCGCCTCGTCGGCGAAGGCATCGGCGCCGGACTTGTACTCGCCCATCTGGATCAGCATGTCCATCTCGTCGAACTTGGACATCAGCTTGCGCATGCGGCCGTTGGCCTTCGCGTGCTCGGGCGGCACGATCTGCGACATCACGCGGCTCAGGCTGCCCAGCACGTCGATGGCCGGGTACTGGTTGCGCGCGGCGATCTTGCGCGACAGGATGATGTGGCCGTCGAGGATGCCGCGCACCTCCTCGCCGATCGGGTCGCTGCCGCTCTCGTCCTCGGCCAGCACCGTGTACAGCGCGGTGATGGAGCCGGTGCGGCCCATGCCGGCGCGCTCCAGCAGGCGCGGGATCTCGGCGAACACCGAGGGCGGGAAGCCGCGCCGCGCCGGCGACTCGCCGGCCGCCAGCCCGATCTCGCGCAGCGCGCGTGCGAAGCGCGTGAACGAATCCATCATCAGCAGCACGCGCAGGCCGCGGTCGCGGAAGTACTCGGCGATGGCGGTGGCCACGTGCGCGGCCTTGGCGCGCTCGATCGACGAGCGGTCCGACGTGGCGCAGACCACCACCGAGCGCGCCATGCCGCTCTTGCCCATGATGATCTCGATGAACTCGCGCACCTCGCGCCCGCGTTCGCCGATCAGCGCGATGACGGTGATGTCGCACTGCGTGCCGCGCGCCAGCATGCCCATCAGCGTGCTCTTGCCGACGCCGGCCGGTGCGAAGATGCCCACGCGCTGGCCCTCGCCGAGCGTGATCATGCCGTCGATCACCTTCACGCCGGTGGGCAGCGGGTGCTCGATCATCGCCCGCTCCATCGGCGTGGGCGGGTCGGCGAACACCGGCCGGTGCTCGGCGCATTGCACCGGCGGCCCGCCGTCCACCGGCTGGCCCAGGCTGTCGACCACGCGGCCCAGCAGCTCGTCGCCCACCGGCACGCTGAGCACGCGGCCCAGGCCGACGACCGCGGTGCGCCCCGGGGCCACGCCGATGATCGCGCCGAAGGGCGACAGGATGGTCTGCCCCTGCGCGAAGCCGACCACCTCGGCCACCTGCAGCAGCGAGCCGTCGGGCTGCAGCAGGTGGCAGATCTCGCCCAGCTTGGCCGCCAGGCCACCGGCGCGCACCAGCGTGCCGACGACCTCGGTGACCTTGCCGCTGCGCGCCACCATGTCGCAGGCGGCAAGCTCCTGCGCCATGCAGTCGCCCAGGTCGAGCATTGCGTCGCTCACGGTTCTTCCTCCGGCGCGGGCTGTGCGGGCTGTGCGGCGGCGCGCTGCGCGGCCCGCGCCAGCGCGGCCTGCAGCGCGCGCAGCTGGGTGCCCAGGCTGGCGTCCAGGCAGCCGGTGTCGGTCTCGAAGATGCAGCTGCCCGGCTCCAGCGCGGGATCGGCCTCGACCTGCACCGTGCCGCCGTCGGTGCCGGCGGGCAGCTCGGCGACGCTGCGTCGTGCGGCCGCCTCGTCCTGCGGGTGCACGCGCAGGCGCGGCTCGCTGCCTTCGCGGGCCAGCGCCTGCACCTGGGCGAGCGCGCGCGCGAACAGCGCCTCGCGCGGGCCGGCGCCGACGATGCGCTCGACCGCGCTGACGACCACCGCCGCCATCTTGTCGTGCCGGGCGCGCTCGCGGCCGGCTTGCGCCGCGGCCGCCTCGGCGCGGCGGGCGTGCCATTCGTGCACGGCTTGCGCGGTGGCTTCGTCGCGCGCCTGGCGGCAGGCCGCGGCCACGCGCTCCTCCGCCTGCGCGAGCAGCGACTCGGCCTGCGCGCGCGCGGCGGCGCGCAGGCACTCGGCCTCGGCCTCGGCGGCGGCCAGCAGCGTGGCGCGGCGCTGCGCGAGTTCGGCCTCGGCCGCCGCCAGCGCCAGCACCCGCTGCACCTGCGCGGCCTTGACGATGCCGTGCTCGGCGCCGAGCGCCAAGCCGTCGCTGCCGACGGCCAGCGGCAGCCAGCTCAGCAGGGCCATGCGAGCCCCGTGTCGGCCAGCTGCTGCAGGGCCTGCGGCGGCGGCAGCTGCGGCGGCTCAGGCACGGCCGCGAGCGCGGCGTCGGGCAGCGACAGGCCCACCAGGCGGTGCAGCACGGTCTCGCCGGGCACGAGGCCGGCGCGCCAGTCGGCATAGCCCACGCAGGCCCATTGCAGCGGGCTGCGCGCGGCCTGCTCCTCGCTGGCCGTGCCGCCCTGGCGGCTCAGCGCGCACAGCGGATCCCAGGCCGGCCCGAGCGTGCGCTGCAGGGCCTGGCGCGTGGCGCGGTCCACGCAGCAGCGCAGCACGCCCGGCCGGCAGGCCAGCGCCAGCGTGCACAGGCGGCCGTGGATGTCCTCGCGCGGCAGCAGCGCCAGGCGCGCCGCGGGGTTCAGCAGGCTGGCCAGCGCGGGCAGGCCGCCGATGTGGGCGAGGAACAGCCGCATCAGCGCCTGGCGCGGCGTGGCGGCGGCCGCGGCGGCGCCGTGCATCATGCGCAGGCGGCCGGGGTCGGTGTCCTCGGCCAGGCGCTCCAGCTTGGCGCCCAGGTGCTGCGCCAGGCGGGCGAGCTGCTCGGCGCCGGCCGCGCTCGCGCCTTCCACGTTCAGGCCCCGGCCGGCTGCAGCCGTGCCGGCAGCCGGCGTCGCAGGGCCTCGGGGATCCACTGCGGGCGCAGCAGCAGCACCGCCGCGGCGGCACCGGCCAGCACCAGCAGGAGCAGCAGTGCGCCCAGTGCCAGCCACAGGCCCAGCAGGCTGGCGCGCGCGGCGGCCATCGGCGCGGCGATGCCGGGCACCAGCGTCACGGTGACGTTCTCGTAGGCCAGGCCCTCGACGCTGCGCGCCACGAGGTTCTTGATCGCCGGCGTGAGCGCGGGCAGGTCGGCCTCGGGCCGGTACTTCACGAACACCGAGGCGCTGGACGGCTTGGTGTTGGGCGACAGCGGGTCGTTGTTGGGCAGCACGATGTGCACCTTGGCCACGACGACGCCGTCGATGCGGCTGAGCGTGCTGGATAGCTCCTGCGTCACGCCGTGGATGAAGCGCACGCGCTCCTCCGTGGGCGTGGAGATCAGGCCTTCCTTCTTGAAGATGTCGCCGAGGTTGACGAACTTGTCCGACGGCAGGCCGTCGGCGCGCAGCACGTTCAGCGCGGTGACGACGTCGGCCTCGTCGACCAGCACGTTCCAGCTCTTGCCGGCGTCGGGCGACTTCTTCTCCACCGCGACGTTGCGCGCCATCAGCGACGCGACCATCTCGTTGGCCTCGGCCTCGGTGCGCTTGGTGTACAGCTCGGTCTTGCAGCCGGCCAGCAGCGCCAGCAGGCACAGCAGCAGGGCCGCGCCGCGCAGCCGGCGGCCGGCCGGCAGGGCGTGGTCGGGCTTCATCTCACTGGTTCTTCATCAGCGTGTTCAGGCCGTTCTTGCCGCTCTGCACGAGGCCGGTGGACATCGTGAGCTGCGCCGAGGCCACGGCCATGCGCATCGACAGCGACATCTGCAGCTCGCCCAGCGCACGCGCGTCCAGCCCCGGCGCGGCCTGCAGCGCCTGCAGCATGTCCACGTCGAGCCGGTGGTGCGCCCGGTCGAGCGACTGCAGCGCGTTGCCCAGGTGCGTGGGCTCGGCGTGGCGCGGCATCGTCTCGGCCGGCGTGCGGTTCATCAGCTGCTCGAAGCGCTGGCCGAGCGCGGCCTGCGCGGCGTCCGGCGCGGCAGGTGCGCCGGGCTGCACCGCCGCCGGCGACGGCAGCTCCATCAGCACGACGGGAGGGATGGGCGTGTTCATCGTGGTCTCCTGCGCAGGGTGGGGTTCAGACGCGCAGCGCGAAGGCGCGCTGCGCGGCGTCGAGCGCGACGCCGGCGGGCCGCAGGGCGCCCGCGGGCCCGGCGGACGGGTCGGCTTCGGCCTCGCCCTCGCCTTCGCCCGTGCCCTCGCCGTCGGGCTCCAGCAGGTCGCGCGCCAGCGCCACGGCGTTGGCATCGCTCGCGGTCTCCACCACGTCGGTGGCGGTGCTGCGCCACTGGGCATCACCCACCGCGTACAGGCACATCGCGAGGAAGGCCCGCCCGACCTGGAACTGCGGCCGCGTGGCCTCCAGGCTGCGCAGGATGCGGATGGCGTCGGCCCAGGCCAGGCGCTTCATCGCCAGCCAGGCCTCGAAGGCGTCCAGCTCGTGGTGCGCGGGGCGCAGCGCGCGCATCGCGGCCAGCAGCGCTTCGGCGTCGTCGAGGTGGGGGGGGGGGGGGGGGGGGGGGGGGTGGGGGGGGGGGGGCCGCCGGCCGCGCCCCCACCGGGGGCGGCAGGAGCCGCCGTCAGACCTTCAGCGTCGTCTTCAGGTCGCTGGCGCTGATCAGCATGTCGGCCTTGCCGAGGTCGCCCTGCTTGGCGGTCTCGGTGCTGGCGAACATCTGCGGGTTGTCGCGCATCTGCTGGCAGGCCTTGCGCAGCGCGGGCGAGGGCTCGGTGCCGTCGGGGCACTTGCCGCCCGAGGCGATCTCGTTGATGGTCTGCAGCGTGATCAGCCCGTCCTTGGTCTTCAGGTGGTCGAAGTTGTCCAGCAGCTGCTGCTGCGGGCTGTGCTTCTTGATCACGGTGTCGAGGTCGCCCATGCCGATCTTCATGTCGCCGCCGCCGCCGTGGTGGGCGGTCTCCAGCGCGTGGAAGCGCGACGGGTCGTTGCGCAGCTGCTGGCAGGCCTGGCGCAGCTCGGGCGAGGGCTCGGAACCGTCGGGGCACTTGCCGCCGACGGCGATGTCGTTGATGGTCTGCAGCGAGACGAGGCCATCCTTGCCCTGCAGCTTGCTGAAGTTGTCGCGCAGGGTCTTCTCGGCCGCGATGCCGCCCTGCGGCAGGCCGCCGCCCGATGCACTGGGCGCACCCGGCATGCCGTAGCCGCCCTGGCCGCTGTCGCCCAGCAGCTTCTGCAGCGCCGCCTGGCCGGCCATCTCCATCGCCATGGGATTCATCATTCCGGCCCCGGGCATGCCGCCGCCGTAGCCGCCACCGCCGCCGCCCTGCAGCAGGCCCATCGGGTTGCCGCCCATCGCGTCCATCGCCATGCCGCCGGCCAGCGGGCCCAGGGCGGCGTTGAGCACCGCGCCCAGCATGTCGTTGGTGGCGCCGCCCAGCATCTGCTGCAGCTTGCCCGCCACGCCCTGGCCGGGGCCGGACACGCCGCTGCCGAAGGGCTGCATCTGCGGCAGCAGGCTCTCCAGCGACTGCATCATCTTGTTCAGGCCGGGCACGGCCGACAGGCACTGGGCCAGGCCGCTGCGGACCGCCAGGTCCACCGTCTGCTGGATGCCCATGCCCTGGCTCAGCCCCTGGGCCGCGCCCTGGACGAAGCCTTCGAGGAACTGCGTCCCCGTGGATCCGATCGCACTCATCTCGTCTTCCTTTCTTCCACCGTCGCCGGTGGCCGGTGCAACGCGCCCGCGTTGCGGTGGGTGCCGCGTGCGGCGGCGCTCAGAACACCGAGCTCTTGAGCGACTCGATGACCTTCTGCATCTTCTTGACGTAGGTGTCGAGCAGGCCGGCGGCGAAGCTGTCCTGCGCGTTCTGCGCGGTCGCCTGCATGCCGGCCGCGGACAGTTGGCTGGTGGCCGCGGTGCCGGCCTGCAGGTTCTGGGGTGTGGCCTGGGGCAGGCCGGTGGAGAACATGTCTGCCATGGGAGTCTTCCTTCGGTCGTTCGAGGGGCGGGTGCCGGCGCCTTGCCTCCAGGGGCTCGCCGCCGGGGCACCGCGGGCCGCCCCTCGTGTGGGCCCGCGGCGCGACGCAGACGCGGCCGCTCAGTGCAGCGTGGCTGCGAAGGCGATCACGTCGTTGGCGGCCTGGCGCACCGGTGGATCGGCGCAGCGCGCGAGCACGCCGTCGATCACGCTGCGCCAGGTGCTGTCGCCCGCCATCAGCAGCGCGGTGGCCACGGCCACGCGGAAGGCGTCGTCGTCGCTGTCGTCCTGGGCCAGCAGCTGGCGCGCGCCGGCCGGATCGCCGGCCATGCCGCCGGCAATCGCGCGGCAGACCTCGAAGGGCCGCGGGTCGTCGACGGTCAGGCGCACGGCGGCGGCGGCCACCTCGGCGTCGGCCAGCAGGCCGCGCGTGGTGCCCAGCAGGCACACCGCCATCAGCTGGCGATAGATCGGCGGCACGCCTTGCGAGGCGGTCGCGGGGGCGGGGTCGCGGATCATGGCGGCACCGCGCTCAGAGCGCCAGCGACGCGGTGTGCGTCGCCTCCCAGACCTGCCGCACGATGCGCTGCGCCGCGCGCAGGCCCTCGACCAGCTGCGCGGTGAGCTGGCGCTCGGCGTCGGGCAGGCCGGTCTGCAGCAGGCTCTCGCTGGCCCGGCCCATCTGCTCGAAGTAGCCGATCATCTGCCGGGCCCGGTCGCCCGTGCTGTCCTCGGTCAGCACCTGTTCGATCTGCGCCAGGTCGGCGAAGACGCCCGGTTCCAGGGGGTTGTCCATCAAGGTCTCCGTTCAGAAGGTGGTGGCGGGTCTGCCGCGGGAGCGGCTGCGGCGGCGGGACGGTCGGCGCCGGCGTCACCGGCGGCTTCCTCGGGCGGGACCAGCACGTCCAGGTGGCGCCGGCCGCCCGGCAGCTCCACGTAGCGGATCCCCTCGCCCATCAGCGCGGCCGTGCTGGCGGTTCGCACGGGCGTGCTGTCCTGCGTCAGGTCCAGATCGAGGCGCTGGATCTGCGTCCCCAGGTCGGTGGCGACGCGGCGCAGGATCTCCTGCAGCCGCGCCTTGTCGGCGGTCTGGCCGCGCACGGTGAACACGCCGCCGCCGGCGTGGCGCACCGTCACGCGCGGGCTGGCCGCGGCATCGGCCAGCGCCCGGGCGACATCGTCGGCGGCGCTGTAGCGGTGCAGCAGGTCGTCGCGCCCGAAGACCTGCAGCGCGGCGCGCACGCGGGCCACGTCGGCGCTGCCTTCCAGCAGGCCCTCGACGCTGGCGCGCGGGCCCACCATGCGCACCGCCAGGCCGCCGCCGCCGGCGCCGGCCAGCACGTCGCGCACGCGCTGCGCCAGCGGCGCCTGCGGCTTGGTGACGGCGGAGGAGCGCATCGCCGAGAACGCCAGCAGCCCGGCCAGGGCCAGCGCGAGCGCCGCGCCGCCGGCCGTCCAGGCGCGGCCCAGCGGGCGCATGGCCAGCGTGGCGGCGGACACGGACACGGCCGCTGCAGCGGCAGCGGCGGGCATGGCCGGGCGCAGCAGGCGCTCCAGCAGCTCCAGGTCGCTCGGCCACGCGGCGGCGGTGGGGCCCACGCACAGCACCACGCCGCCGAAGCGCCGCGGCTCGAAGTCGGGCAGCGGCTGCGCTGCCGCCTGTCCGTCCTTGCCGTCGAGCGCGAGCCACATGAGGGGAGCTCCTTCGTCGTTGATCAACTGCACCGGGGCGTGCTGCCAGTCGGTGATCTGGATGTCGGCCTCGTCGTCGTTGCCGATGCGCAGCAGCCGCTGGTGCAACCGTAGCTGCGCCCCTGCGTGGTGACCGCCGAGCACGCGAAGCGACTTCATGGCGGGCGAAGCGGTGTGATGCACGGTCGGCCTCCCCTCGTCAGTCGGGGCGGGTCTCGGTCTGCGGCAGGCGCGCGATCTCGCGCACCACCCGCGGCGTGATCAGGAACAGCCGCTCGCTGCGCGAGCGCTTGTCGTTGTTGCTGCGGAACAGCGCGCCCAGCAGCGGGATGCGCGACAGCCCCGGCACGGCGTTCTTCTGCTGGCTGTCCAGCGTGGTGGTGATGCCGCCCACCAGCAGGCTCTCGCCCTCGAGCACATGCGCCTCGGTGGAGATCTCGCTGCGCTTGACGATCGGCACGCCGTCGACCACGCTGTCCTCGAAGCCGCCGTCCTCGATGTACAGCGACAGCCGGATGCGCGTCTCGCCCTCGCTCGTGTTGACGTAGGGCGTCATCTGCAGCAGCGTGCCGGCCTCGATCTGGAACAGGTTGGCCTCCAGGTTGCCCTGCACCCGCACCGCCACCATGCGCCGCTCCTTCATCAGCGCGGCGCGGTTGGCCACGCCCAGCACCTTGGGCTTGGCGACGATGTTGGCCTTGCCGCTGGCGCTCAAGGCGTCGATGCGCGACAGCAGCTCGCGCCCGGCGTTGGACCAGACGGTGCCGATGCGGAAGGCCGGCGGCGTGCCGCCCACGGGCGGCGTCACGGAGACGCTGCCGTGCTGGCCCTCGACGCTCCAGGCCACGCCCAACGCGTCGATGCTGTCGCTGCTCACGTCGATGATCGTGGCCTCCAGCTCCACCAGCAGCGGACGCACGTCCAGGCGCGCGATCAGGTCCAGGTACTCGGCCATGCGCTGCGGCCGGCCGAACACGAGCACGCTGTTCGTGCCTTCGTCGGCGCGGAACTGCGGCGTGTCGTCGTCCTCGCCGCGCGAGGGGCGCGCCGGGGCCGGCTTGGGCAGCGGTGCCTCGCTGCGCCGCATCAGCAGCTCGGACAGGGTGCGCTCGCCGCCGGTGGCGCCCTGCAGCGCACGCGCCTTCTCGGCCATCTGCGGCGCGGCGGCGGTGGCGTGCGCCACCTCCTCGAGCGGCTTGGCGCTCGTGCCGCCGAAGAGGTCGTTGAGCGTGCTGACCAGGCCCGGGACGCGCGTGCCGCCCAGCATGCGGTCGCCGGCCGAGGCGAAGCGCAGCGGCACCACGCGCACGCTGCGGCGGTTGCGGTCGGCGGCACCGGCATCGAGCTGTTCGACCGCGGCGGCCACCAGCTCCACGTGCCGCGGCGGGCCGTAGACGAGCAGCGTCTGCTCGTTGGCGTCGAAGCGCAGCGGGTAGCGCCGGTCGCCCAGGCGCAGCTGGTCCAGCAGTTCGGTGACCTGGCTGCGCCGGAAGCCCTTGAGGCGGAACAGGCGGCTCTGGATCGCCTGCGAGGGGTAGAAGTACAGCGCCTGGCCGTCGTGGTACCAGAGCAGGTTGTAGGTCTTGCAGATGGCGTCGAGGAAACGCTCGGGCGGGCTGTCGAAGCTGCCCTGCACGACGCCGTCGATGCCGTCGGCCAGCACGGCCGGCAGGCCCTGGCTGGCGGCGAAGTCCTGCAGCACCTCGGCCACGCGCTTGCCGTCGGCCTTGTAGGTGAAGCGCGCCACGGCCCAGGCGATGCCGCTGCTGCGCGCGGCCGCTGCGGCGGGCTGGGCGTGTACGCCGGCCGGCCAGGCCGCGGCCGCCAGCGCCAGCCAGGACGCCAGGCCCAGCGCCAGCAGGCGCGCGGGCCACCGCAGCTCGTTCATGCCAGCTCTCCTGCAAAGTGATGGGCCATTCTTCGAAGGCGCCGGCGGCGGCACGCACGGCGGCGCGAAGCACCGGACGTTGCGACGAAGGCGGGTCGGCAACGCCCCCCAAAGCCCCGGGTGCTTCGCGCGGCCGGCGGCCGGTTCGTCGGGCGCACGCGTGCGGCACCGCCCGCCACCTACAAAGGCGCCCATGCGCAAAGGCCCGATCCCGAACCTGCTCCCGCTCGCGCTGATGCTCTTGGCCGGCCTGCCGGCGCGGGCGGCGCCGCCCGCGCCCGAGCGCTGGGCCTGCACGCTGGCCGACGGCGTGCCGCGCGTGGTCGCCTCCGACCTGGCCCGCGCCTATCCCGACGCCACCGAGCGCTGCCGCCCGCTGCCGGTGCCGCAGCCGGCGGCGTCTGCCAGCGCGGCGCCACCACGCCGCGCGCCGCGCGGGCCGATCGTGGCGCCGCGCAAGCGTGCGCCGGCCGCGGCGCCGCTGGCCGGGCTCACGCCGGACCTGGCCGCGGCGGTGGATCGCTACAGCGCCCGCAGCCGGCTCGATCCGCTGCTGGTGGGCGCGCTGGTCAGCGTGGAGTCGGCCTGGCGCGTGGACGCGCGCTCATCGAAAGGTGCGCTGGGCCTGATGCAGCTGATGCCCGAGACCGCGCGCCGCTACGGCGTCGACGGCGGCACCGCCTTGCTCGACCCCGGCCTGAACCTCGACGTGGGCACGCGCCACCTGGGCATGCTGCAGGCGCGCTACGGCGAGCGGCTCGACCTCGTGCTGGCGGCCTACAACGCCGGCGAAGGCGCGGTGCAGCGCCACGGCGAGCGCGTGCCGCCCTATGCCGAGACGCAGGCCTACGTGAACGACGTGCTGCAGCGCTGGCGGCAGCTGCAGCGGCAGCTGCCGCCGCCGCCCGGCGCTCAGGCCGCGCATTCCTCGCCCGGCAGCAGGCGGTAGCCCACGCCGTAGACGGCCTGGATGCTGGGCCGGCCGCGCGCCGCGCCGATGGCGCCGGCGATCTTGCGCCGCAGCCGGTACACGTGCTGTTCGATCGTTCGCTTGCTGATGTCGCTGGGCCGGCCCCAGATCTCGCTGGACAGCGTGTGGTAGCTCACCACGCGGCCGAGGTTGGCGAACAGCGTCCAGGCGAGCGCGAACTCGCGCGCGGTGAGGCTGACCTCGCGGCCCTGGTTCTTCAGGCAGCGCGAGCCGGCGTCCAGCGAGCAGGGGCCGGCCTGCAGCTGCCGCGCCTGCTCGCGCTCCCGGCGCATCTGCACGCGCGCCTGCAGCCGCTGCACGAGCGCCGCGGGGCCTTCGGCATGGGTGGCGTAGTCGTCAGCGCCGCGCTGCAGCGCCGCGGCGATGCGCTCGGCGCCGCCCGCGCCGAACACCACCACCGGCGCGCCGGCACCGCCGCGCATCTGCAGCGCCGCCAGCCAGTGGGCCAGCTCCGGCCCGGCGTCCTCGATCACCAGGGCCTGCAGCTGCTGCCAGCGCACGGCCGCGAGCGCGGCGCCCACGTCGTGGTGGCGAGAGACCTCGACCTGGCGCTCTTGGCAGGCGGCCAGCGCGTAGTCCTCGACACCGGGGTTCAGGAAGAGTGAAGCGATTTTCATACTGCGTCCTTCAGCACGTCCAACGGAAACGGGCGCCAGCGGAGCGCCCGGCGGCGGCGGTATGGCCGCGTGGCGAAAGACTCAGCGCAAGTCACGTGCCAGGCCCCGCGATGCGCCAAGTGCCCGATTCGCGGGTGACGTTTCGTATCGAGGCTTCGCGTCCTTGCGACGCGACGGGGCCGGACTTCGCAGCTTTGCGAATCAGGCCGGAACGGCGGCGCGCCGCGGCGGGGCGCCGTCGGGCAGGCGCAGCTCGAAGCGGCGCCCATCGCCGTCGCCGCTGCTGCGCTGCAGCAGCGTGCCGTTCATCTCGCGCGCGATCTCGCGGCACAGCGCGATGCCGATCGCTCCGCCGGATGCGCCGCCTGATGCGCCGCCCGCCGGTTCCGGGCGGGGGCCGTCGATCTGCAGCCCGATGCCCGGGCGCGCGCCGCGCGGCCGCAGCGAGACACTCAGTTCGCAGGGCAGCCCCATGCTGCCGCCGAGCAGCTCGATCCACAGCACGGCCAGCAGGATGCCCAGGCGCTGCGGGTCGGCCCAGGCCTGGGCCGGCAGCGGCACGTCCAGCCGCAGCCGCACCAGGCGCGCGCCATCGCCGCCGAGGTGCGACAGCACGTGCGCGTGCGCCTGCGCGACGGCCTCGCGCAGCGACAGCGCCATCGGACGCGGCGACGAGCGGTACGAGAAGAGCTTGAGCTGCCGCGTCAGCGCGCCGGCCCGGTCGACCTCGCGCACCACGCCGGCCAGCGTCTGCGCCAGCGCCGCCGGCGCGTCCACCACCTGGCGCTGCGCCAGCAGGCACTGCCTGAGCACGGCGTCGATGGGCGCCTGCAGCGCGTGGTGGGTCTGCGCGATGAGGCGGCCGATCAGCGCCAGGCGCTCGGTGTGCACCATCGCCTCGCGAGCGGCCAGCCGCCGGCGCTCGGTGCGGCGCGCGAGGGCCGCCAGCCGCCCCTGCAGCGCCACGCCCTCGCTGGTCTCGCGCGCGTGCAGCGCCGCCCAGCGGCGGTGGTACTGCAGGGCCTGCACGGGGTCGCCGCTGCGTGCGCTGAGCGAGGCCAGCAGCTCCAGCTCGTCGAGCTCGAAGGTGGCGAAGTTGCGTTCGGCGTAGGCCAGCGCGGCGCGGCCGTGGTGCAGCGCGCGCGACCACTCGCCCAGCGCCTCGCGCAGCGCGGCCTGCGCGTGCAGCGCCAGCATGAACAGCGTGGGCGAGCGGCGCGAGCGCGCCAGCCGCAGCAGCGTGGCGATGGTCTGGCGGGCATCCTGCGTGCGCCCGGCGTACACCTGCACCGTGGCGCGCGCGCCCAGCGCCGTGCTCTCGCCCATCGTGTAGCTGCGCCAGGCGGAGAGGTCCATCGGCGGCAGTTGCGCCAAGGCCCGCTCGAACAGGGCCCGTGCGCCCGCCGCGTCGCCCTGCGCGAGCATCAGCTGGCCGCGTTCGCTGCTGCACGAGGCCAGGTTGGTGGCCGCCTGCACCGCGTTGCGTTCCGAGCCCGGCAGCCGGCGCCAGATCGCCAGCGACTCCTCCAGCGCGACGGCGGCCTCGTCGTAGTCGCGCATGCGCGACAGGCACACCGCCATGTTCGACAGCGCGAAGGCCAGCGGGCCGTGCGGCTGGTCGCCGTAGATGCCCTTGAGCAGCGTCACGGCGCGCAGGAACAGGCCGGCCGCGTGGCCGGGGTCTCCCGCGTCGCTGATGTTGCGCGCCAGGTTGGCCAGCGCGGCGGCCTGCAGCGGCACGCCGCCGCGGCCCTCCGACGTGAGCTCGACCGCCTCCAGCGCATGCGTGCAGGCCTGCTCGATGCGGTCGCCCAACGACCATTCGGAAGTGCTCAGCACGATCAGCGCCTCGGCCAGCGTGGCCGCGTCGCCGCTGCGGCGCGCCAGCGCCACCGCCGCGGGCGCCAGCTCCAGCGCGCGGCGGGCGTCGCCGGCCTGCTGCCGCCGGCGGGCCGCCTCGACCATCGACAGCGCGAGCGCGGCCGCCGTGGTGTCGTCCTCGGTGCGGCCGGTCACGCCTCGCAGTCGGTTTCGCCGGCCACCTTCAGCGCGGCGCTGTCGATGCCCAGCGTCTTGAGCTTGCGGTACAGCGTGGCCGCGCTCAGCCCCAGCTCGGCGCCGGCCGCCTTCACGACGCCCTGGTTGCGGCGCAGCGCATCTTCCACCAGGCTGCGCTCGACGATGGCCACCGACTCGGCCAGCGTGCGCCGGGCCGGCGTGTGCCCCTGTTGCGCATCGAACACCGGCAGGCCCAGCACGTGGCGCTCGGCACAGGCCTTCAGCTGCCGCACGTTGCCCGGCCAGTCGGACGCCACGAGCTGCTGCGCGAGCGCCGGCGGGGGCGCCGCGTCGGGCATGCCGAAGCGCAGGCTGGCCTGCTGCTGGAACGCGGCGAACAGCGGCAGCACGTCGTCGATGCGCTCGCGCAGCGGCGGCACGCGCAGCGCGGCGACGTTCAGGCGGTAGAAGAGGTCGGGCCTGAAGCGGCCCTGCTGCGCCTCCTCCTCCAGCTCCACCTTCGAGGCGGTGACGACGCGGAAGTCGACCTTCATCGGCTTGTTGCCGCCCAGCCGCTCGACTTCGCGCTCCTGCAGCACGCGCAGGACCTTGGCCTGCAGCGCCAGCGGCATGGCCTCGATCTCGTCGAGGAACAGCGTGCCGCCGTCGGCATGCTCGAACTTGCCCACGCGCTGCTTCAGCGCGCCGGAGAACGCGCCCGCCTCGTGGCCGAAGAGCTCGCTCTCGAACAGGCTCTCGGGCACGGCGGCGCAGTTGACGGCCACGAAGGGCCCCTTGCGGCCGCTGAAGTCGTGCAGGCAGCGCGCCACGAGTTCCTTGCCGGTGCCGGTCTCGCCGGTGAGCAGCACGTCGGCCGGCATCGGCGCCAGCCGCAGCACCAGCTCGCGCAGCGCCTGCATCGGCCGGCTCTGGCCCACCAGCACCTGCTCGATGCCCGAGGCCAGCTGCTGCTTGAGCGAGCGGTTCTCGGCCACCAGCCGGTACTGCTCGACGGCGCGGCCGATGAGGGCCAGCAGCCGGTCCAGGCCGTAGGGCTTCTCGAGGAAGTCGAAGGCGCCCTTGCGCATCGCCTGCACCGCGGTGGCCACGTCGCCATGGCCCGTCATCAGGATGACCGGCCGCTGCGGGTCGTCCTGCAGCGACTGCTGCAGCAGGCTCAGGCCGTCGGCGCCGGGCAGGCGCAGGTCGGTCAGCACGGCGTCGGCCGGCTCGCCGGCAAGGTGGGCCAGGGCCGATTCGGCATCGCCGAAGCTGCACACCTCGTAACCGGCCAAGCGCAGTGACCGTTGCAGGCCCGCGCGAAAGGCATCGTCATCCTCCACCACCACGACGCGCCGTGCCTGCTGCGGCAATGCGGTGGCCTGCGTATCGCTCAATCGACTGCTCCCCAAGGGCGATCCACAGGCCGATTGCAAGCGCTGAAACTGTTTTGCGCAAGCGTGAGCAACCCGGGTGTGGCCGCGCGCGACGCTCAGGCATCGGCAGCGCGGGGCAGCACCAGCTCGAACTCGGCGCCGCCGGCGGCGCCGTTGCGCGCCAGCAGCCGCCCGCCCAGGCCCAGCACGACGTCGCGCGACAGCGACAGGCCCAGGCCCAGGCCGCGCCCGGCCGTCTTGGTGGAGAAGAAGGGCGTGAACAGGCGCTCCATCACCTCGGGCGACAGCCCGGGCCCGCTGTCCGAGACCACCAGGCTGACGCTGTCGGCGCCCGCGGTGGCGTGCAGCGTGATGCGGCCGTCGGGCCGGCCTTCCAGCGCGTCCAGCGCGTTGTTCAGCAGGTTGCTGATCACCTGCACCAGCTGGCTGCGCGGCGCCTGCACCCAGGCCGTGCAGGGCTGCCGTTCGAGCCGGCAGGGCACGGCGGCCATGCGTGAACGCAGGCTGAGCAGCGCGTCGTCCACCGCCGCGCCCAGCGCAGCCCGCGGCGGCTCGGCCGTGGAGGGCAGCGGCAGGGCCGCCAGCTGGCTGCTCAGGCCCGCGAGGTGCTCGGCCAGGCGCAGCATCTCGTCCAGGCTGTCGCGCATGCCGGCCCGGTCGCCGCGCTCCAGCAGCGCCTGCGCGGTCTCGGCCAGCAGGCGGATCGAGGCCATCGGCTGGTTCAGCTCGTGGCTGACGCTGGCCACGAGGTAGCCCAGGTTGGACATGCGTTGGGCATAACCCAGCGTCTGCTCGGCAGCCCGCAGTTCGCTCTCGACCCGCAGGTCCAGCGCCAGCATCTCCGCGCGCATCGCCACGGCGCGCTGGCGCTGCGCCTCGGCGAAGGCCTCGGCTTCGCGGGCGAGGCGGTAGCAGGCCGCGTGCTCGCCTGCCGCTTCCAGCAGGCGTTCGAGGCGGTTGCAGGCCGCCACCAGCTCGGGGTGCTGCGGGTGGCGGCGCAGGAACTGCACCGCCCGCGCGGCGCAGGCGCGGGCTGCCTCGGCCCGGCCCTGGGCCGCGTGCAGGTCCGACAGCCGGCCCCAGACCAGCGCGCGGTCGGTGGCCCGGCTGAAGCGCCGCGCCCAGCGCACCAGCGCCAGCGCCGCCGGCAGCGCCTGCGCCAGGTCGCCGCGCGCCAGGTGCACGCCGACGATCGTGTCGAGCATGTTGGACTGCGTGGCCTCGCCGGTGGAGGCCTCGATCGCCGCCAGCGGCGGCAGCAGCGCCAGGGCGGCGTCGAGTTCGGCGCCCGGGTCGAGGCCCTGGCGTCCCAGGCTCTGCGCCAGCATCAGCCGTGCATAGGCCTCGTTGTTGCCCAGCTGCAGCGCGATGCGCGGGCCGTGGCCGGGCGTGAGCAGCGCGCGCGCCTGGGCGTACAGCCCGGCCGCGTCGCCGAAGGCCTCGCGCGCCATCTGCACCTGGGCCATGGCGTTCAGGCAGCGCACGCGGCCGACCTGGTCGGCCACGCGCTCGAAGCGCGCCGCCGCCTCGGCGGCCAGCTCCAGCGCACGCTCGTGCTCGCGCACGGCCGCGCAGGCGCGGGCGCGCAGCAGCACCATGTTGGTCGCGCGCCAGACGTCGTCGCGCTGCTCCAGCAGCGGTTGTGCCTCCAGGCTGAGCGAGAAGGCCAGGTCCGGCCGCAAGGCACGCTGCATCACCCCGGCGGCCTGGCACAGGGCGCTGGCCAGCGCGTCGCCGTCGTCGCGCTCGCGCGCCAGGGCCACCACCGCTTGCACGAGGCCCACCGCCGTCTCCGGCTCGGCCGAGGCGAGCGTCGCGGCGGCCCGCATGCGCTCCGCCAGGTCCGGCGGCAGCGGTGCTTCCACCACCTCGTGCGGCCAGTAGGCGGGACGCCGCCACTCGGGCGGCGGCGGCGGGAGGGAGCCCGGCGGCGGGCCGGCGGCGGGGGCCTGTTCGGACATGCGCTCCTTCGCGACAGGGGCTGTCGGGCGCCGGGATTGTGCGGGCGGCGCGGCTCGCAGGTGTCACCCAAGCGATACCTTGGTGTCATTCGTCCAGAGGAGTCCGGCCAGAAGAATGGCCTCCATCGACGACAGGAGGCCCACCATGCAATTCACCTTCAACCACCCCGCCGCGCAACCCGCCCGCTCGCAGCGCCTCGCCGCCATCGGCCAGGCCCTGCTGCAGCGGCTGGAGACGCCGCTGTTCGTGACCGATGCCGACGGCGCCGTGCTGGAGGCCAACCCCGCCGCCACGCGCCGCATCGAGCGCCGCGAAGGGCTGTGGCTGGACGCCGGCGGCCGGCTGGCGCTGCGTCAGGCCGGGCGCTGGATCCCGCTGTCGCGCTGGCACGCCCAGGTGGCCGTGGCCGGCGAGGTGGTGCTGCCGCTGGAAGCCGACGGCGCCGCGCCGATGCAGGTGACGCTGCGGGCCATGCCCTCCGGCGACGCCGCCCACGAAGGCGCGCACGCCGGCTGCCTGCTGATGGCCACGATCGAGCGCGTGCAGCTGACGCGCATGGACACGATGCGCCGCCGCTTCCGCTTCACCCGCACCCAGGCGCGCCTGGCCGAGATGCTCTGCGAAGGCATGCGCCCGACCCACGCCGCCGAGGCGCTGGGCGTGAAGATCAGCACCGTGCGCACGCATGTCGGCCAGATGTACGAGAAGACCGGCACGCACACGCAGGCCCAACTGGTGGCCCTGCTGCACGCCGTCTGAGTTCAACGATCCCTGTCTTCACCAAGCTTCCCGCCGCGGAACCGGCTCTGCCGGGCCGCTGGCGGACGGCCCCCTCGGGGGGTAGCGAGCGCTAGCGAGCTTGGGGGCTCATCAGACCGCTGCGGACGTGTTTGACCAGCGCTCGCGCGCTTTCCGGCGCCACCGCATGCGGCAGCGTCAGCGCCTGCAGCACGTCGCCTTCCGCCACCGGCAGCCTCCAGCCGGGCAGGGCGTCGATCAGCACCCCTGATTCCACCTCGCGCCGCACGGCATAGTCCGGCGAGAACACGATGCCGCCGCCGGCGGCGGCCACCGCCTGCAGCGTGGCGAGGTCGTCGCCCACCATCGCCGGTTCGACGGCCACGCTCTCGCGCCGGCCGCTCGGGTGGTGCGTCCATTGCAGCGTCATCTCGTCGACCGGCGCGCCGAACAGCAGGCAGCGTTGCTTCGCCAGCGCCTGCGGGTTCTTCAGCGGCAGCCCGGGCCCGGGCGCCGCCCAGGCGTGCACGACGAAGGGCAGCAGCGGCGTGGCCACGCAGTCCTCGGGCGGGCGACGGGTGAGGCGGAAGGCGACGTCGATGTCCTCGCGCACCAGGTCCACGCGGCGGTTGGTGAAGCGCATCTCGATGCGCAGCGCCGGGTGCTGGGCCTGGAAGCTCACGAGCAGCGGCGCCAGCACCGCCGAGCCCAGGCTGGGCGGCGCGGTGATGCGCAGCGTGCCGGCCAGGCCGGCGGCGGCATCGGCGCCGCGGCTGCCGCGTGAGCGCAGCGTGCTGCGCGCCGATTCGGCGGCATCCAGCACCGCGCGCGCCCGCGCCGCGAGGCGCCGGCCGGCTTCGGTCAGGCCGATGGCGCGCGTGCTGCGGGTGAACAGCGGCACGCCCAGCTGCGCCTCCAGCGCCAGCACGCGGCGGCTGATGGCCGCACGCGTGAGCCCGAGCTGGCGCGCCGCCTGCGCGAAGCTGCCGGCGGCGGCGATGCGGGCGAAAAGCTCCAGCGCGTTGGCGTCGGGCGCGGGCGGGGCGCGCTGGTCGAGGGTGGTGCGGGCGGTGCCTGTGCGGGCCTTGCTTGTCAACTTCAGCTCACCAATCGGTCAACGGATCGCAGTCTAGTCAACCGGCTGGCGACTTTCCAGAATGCGCCGCCATGAGCACCACCACCACCCACCCCGCCGCCGCGCCGGCTTCACAAGCCGCCGCGGCCGCCACCGCCGCCGGCGGCGCGACCACCGTGCTGATGGCCGACGACGGCCGGCCGCTCGCCGCCTCCTGGTTCGAGCCGCCCGAAGGCCCGGCCCGCGCGGTGGCCGTGGTCAGCGCGGCCACCGGCGTGCCGCGCGGCTTCTACCGCGGCTTTGCGCAGTGGCTGGCCGAGCGCGGCTACGCGGTGCTGACCTACGACTACCGCGGCATCGGCGGTTCGCGCCGAGGCCGGCTGCGCGACGAGCGCGCGACGATGCGCGACTGGGCGCTGCTGGACATGAGCGCCGCGCTCGCCGCCGCCCAGGCGCGGCGCGCGACGCAGGGCCTGCCGCTGCTGCTGGTGGGCCACAGCTTCGGCGGCAACGCGATCCCGTTTGCGCGTGGCGTCGAGCGGGCGGACGCGCTGCTGGCCGTGGGCTCGCAGCTCGGCGAGCCGCGCCTGTACCCCGGCGTGCACCGCGTGCTGGCCAACGTCTTCTTCCGCGCCGTGGTGCCGGCCGCGGTGCCGCTGTTCGGCCACCTGCCGGGCTGGACGCTGGGCGGCGGTGCCGAGCCGCTGCCGGCGGGCGTCGCGCGCCAGTGGGCGCAGTGGGGCCTGACGCGCGGCTGGGCCTATGCCGACCGCGAGATGGCGCCGCACCGCGCGGCCTCGGCGCTGGCGGTGCCGGTGCACCTGTGGGACGTGGCCGACGACCACACCTTCGCGCCGGCACGCGCCGTGGATGCGCTGGCGGCGCAGTTCCGCAACGCCGCGGTGCAGCGCCACACGCTGCGGCCGGCCGAGGTGGGCCTTGCGCGCCTGGGCCACTTCGGCGCCTTCCGCCGCCGGCCCGGGCCCGTGGCCTGGCAGCGGCTGCTGGAGCCGGTGGAGGCCGCGGCGCCGGCCCTGCGCACGAGGTGATCCACCCGGGCGCTACATTGCGCCCGTGACCGAGGACGAAGCCCGACAGGTGCTGCTGCTGCAGTCGCGCGAGACCGGCGCGGCGCCGCTGCCGCATTGGAGTGCCGAGGACCGCGCCTGGGCCACGCGCCAGGCCGTGGCCACGGCCGGTGCCGAGGCCACGCCCGAGCGCTTCGTGCTCGCGCGCGCCGCGGTCGCGCTGCAGCGGCTGCTGCCGCGCGATGCCTCGGCGCAGCGCTGGCTGCAGCGGCGCGGCTGGCATGGCGCCTGGGTGGGCCTGGCGCTTGCGCTGGCCTTCATCGCCGGCCTCGCGGCCGACCAGCTGGGCCCGCCGCAGCGCGTGAACCTGCTCGCGCCGGCGGTGTGGGCGGTGGTGGCGTGGAACCTCGTGGTCTACGGGATGCTGATGCTGCCGCGGCCGGCCTTCGGGCTGCGCGCGGCGCTCGCGCGCCTGGGGCTGAAGGGCGACGGCTCGGCCGCGGCCTTGTGGGCCGAGCATGCCGCGCCGCTGCTGGCGCGCCGCACCGCGCTCGTGCTGCACACGGCCGCGGCCGGGCTGGCGCTCGGGCTGATGGCGGGCCTGTACCTGCGCGGCCTGGTGCTGGACTACCGCGCCGGCTGGCAGAGCACCTTCCTCGAGGCGCCGCAGGTGCAGCAGCTGCTGTCGGCGCTGCTGGCGCCGGCCGCGGCGCTGAGCGGCATCGCCGTGCCCGAGGTCGCGCCGCTGCGCATCGGGCCCGGCGGCAACGCCAGCGCCAGCGCGGCGCCGTGGATCCACCTCTACGCCGCCACGCTCGCACTCTTCGTGCTGCTGCCGCGCACGCTGCTCGCGCTGCGTGCCGGCCTGGGCGCGGGCGCGCTCGCGCGGCACTTCCCGCTCGCGCTGGACACACCGTACTTCGAGGCCCTGCATCCGCTGATGCGCCCGGGCCTGGCGCCGCAGCTGCGGCTGCTGTGGCCGGCGTCGAACCCGGCGCTGGCGCTGCTGGGCCTGCACGTCGAAGCGGTCGGCGAGCCACTCGTTTTGCTCGCCAGCCCCGAAGGCGACGAGCTGATGCTGCAGCCCGAGCCCAGCGGCCTGGCACTCGCCGCCGCGCCGGCGGCCGTGCCCTGGTGGACGCCCTGGCGCCGCGCCGAGCCCGATGCGCGGCCGGCGCTGCGCGGATCGATCGATGCCGTGCTGTGGGTGAATGCACCCGGCCAGCCGCGCCCGCCGTGGATCGCCACGCTCGGCCGGCCGCTGATCGTGCTCGTGGACGGCGACGAGGCCGAGGCCGCCGAGCCCGGCGCCATCGGCCTGGGTGCGATGGCCGAGGGCTGGCTGCCGCAGGGCCGCCTCTTCACCGCGCTGGCCGAAGCGCTGCCCGGCGACCCGCGCGTGCCGCGATTGCGCGCGGCCTGGGAGGCCTCGCAGCGTGCCCGCATCGACGCCACCGCGGCCGAACTCGCAGCGACGCTGGCGCAGATCGCCTGCGACCGCGAGCCGGTGGACGACGCCGGCGTGCTGCGCCGCGCCGCCGAGACCGAGACCGCGCGCCGGGCCTTGTTCGCCCGCCTGGAAGCCGAACTGCGTGCACACACGCAGCGCCTGGCCACGGTGCTCGGCTTGCCCGAGCTGCCGCCGGCCGCGCATGGCCTGCCGGCCGAAGGCGCGGCGCTGCGCAGGCGCATCGGCGAAGGGCGCGCGGCGCTGGTGGGCGGCGTGCTGAGCGGTGCACTCGCCGGGCTCAAGGCCGACCTGCTCAGCGGCGGGCTGACGATGGGCGCCGGCGCGGTGGCCGGCGGCCTGATCGGCGCCCTGGGCGCGGCCGGCGCGGCGCGTGGCGCCAACGTCGTGCGCGGCACCGACAAGAGCCTGGTCGGCTGGACCGACGAGGCGCTGGCGCCGCTGGCCGAGGCGCTGCTGCTGCGCGCGCTGCTCGCCGGCTGGGGTGTGTCGAACGGCCTTTCCGAAGCCAGCTTGCTGCCGCGCGTGCATGCCGCCTTCGAGCAGCGGCGCGCCGAGCTGCACCTGCACTGGGCGCAGCGCCCGCGCGGGCCGGAGATCACGACCTACCGGCCGACCTTGGCGGCCGCGCTGCAGCCGCCGCTGGCCGCTGCGATCGAACAGCTGCTCGCCGCGCGAGGCTGACGATTCACGCGCGCAGTTGCGCCCACAGCGCCGGCTCGGCCGTCGCCGCCGCGAGCAGCCCGCCCATGAAGGCGCCCATCACGCCGGGGCTGATCACGTCCTGCCCGGCCAGCAGCAGCCCGGGCAGCGGGGTGCGCACGTGCAGCGCGGGGCTCGTCAGCCGCTCGGCGCTCATCTCCACGCCGTACATCGCACCTTCGGGCGCGCGCACGTACTGGCGCTGCGTCACCGGCGTGGAGAGTTCGTGGAAGCGCAAGAGCGGCCTGAACGACGGGAAGTGGCGCAGGAACTGCGCCAGCAGGCGCTCCTCGATGCAGGACTTCAGCGCGAGATAGTCCTCGGTGCGCTCGTCCACGGGCCCGTGCAGCCAGGGCGCGAAGGCGGCCGGGTCCACCAGCGCCACCACCTCGGCGGTGGGCTTGCCCTGGTGCTGCGGGTCCTTCATCGACGGGAAGCTCACGTACAGCCCCGGCGCGTCCTCGGCCGCCGGCTTGCGCCAGAGGCGGCCGATGTCCTCGGTCTCGTAGATCCAGTGGTTGGCGCTGCTGGCGCCCAGGGCGCCGATGTCGCCTTCGAAGCCCAGGAACAGCGAGAGGTAGGACACGCTGGGCTCCAGCGCGCCCACGCGCTGCTGCCAGCCCTCGGCAGTGCCCGGCTCCAGCCGCGTGACGGTGTTGGCCACGCCCATCGCGGAGATGACCAGCGGCGCGTCCTCGCGCACCAGCCGCCCCTCGTGGCGCGCCAGCACGCCGCGAACGTGGCCGTCCTCGACGACGATGCGCACCACGTCGTGCTGCAGACGCACGTCGCCGCCGGCGGCAATCACGCGCGGCAGCAGCGTCTGCGCGAAGCGGGCCGGGCCGCCGACCGGGTAGTAGGCGCCGCCGTTGAAGCCGCCGGTCACCATCGCGTGCTCGACGAAGGGCGCCACGGCCGGCGGCGCGCCATGGTCGCCCCAGCGTGCGCCCAGCACCGCGCGCAGGTGCGGGTGGCGGATGCGCGACAGTTCATCGGCCAGCGTGCGCTGCGACCAGCGCTGCACCTCGCTGCCGCGCAGCCAGCGCAGCGCGCGGCCCATCCAGCGCGGCAGCGCGTGCAGCGCGAACAGCGTGCCGGCGCCGGCGCGGGCCGCGTCGCAGGCGCTGAACCAGTGGGCGATCTCGTCCTCGTGCCCGGGGAAGCGTTCGAGCAGCGCCTCGCGGTAGGCGCTCTCCGGGTGCGGGATGCCGAAGGAGAAGCCCGGCACCTGCACGATGTCGTAGGGGTTGGCGCATTCGGCGAACGCGAGTTCGCCGTCGGTCAGCCAGTGCAGCAGGCGCCCGAACTGGCCCTCGGGCCCGGGATGCGGGCCCACGCCGCCGATGTAGTGCACGCCGGTGGCGAAGGTCCAGTCACCGCGGCTGAAGGTCTGAGTCAGACCACCCGGCACGCGGTGCTGCTCCAGCACCAGCACGCGCCGGCCGCGCCTGGCCAGCGCCGCTGCGGCCGCCAGCCCGCCGATGCCCGATCCGATGACGATGGCGTCCCACATTGGCTTGTTTCAGTCGCTCTTACTGCAGCGTGCAGCATCGGCGCTGGGCCCGTTTCGCCGCTTGACGCCGCACAAGCCGCCACGGGGTGTGGCGTCAGGCTCGTGGAAGGTAGATGCGGTCGGCGTAGGTCGCCAGCCAGTGCGGGCGGAAGGCGACGAAGATCGCCACCAGCATGCCGGTGATGAAGGCGTCGCCGAAGGCGGTGAGCAGCCGCGCGAGCAGCACGTCGGCCGCCTCCAGGCCGTGCGGCACGCCATGCAGCCAGACCGACAGCGCACCGGCGCTGGCCATCGAGATCGCGGTGGCGAAGAAGCCGCGGCCGAGGATGTAGATGAACAGGTGGTGCGGCATCCAGCGCCGCAGCGCCGCGCCCAGGCCCATCGCCAGCGTCACCGGCACCAGGCCCAGCCACACGCCGCGGTGCAGCGCGTCGGCCGCGCCGGCGTCGCCCAGCAGCCACACCACGGCGGCCACGGTGGCGAGCATCGGGATCGCCAGCGGCCAGCCCAGCATCAGCATCAGCAGGCAGCTGCCCGCGATGGGCTGCAGCACCGGCTGGGCCGAGAGGCGGTCGGTGTTCCACAAGAGCGGCAGCATCGCCCACCAGGCCAGCGCGGGCCAGGGCGGCACCGCGGCGCGCCAGGGGCGCAGCGCCAGGGCCACCGCGAGCGCGGCCAGCGCGAGGGCGGCGTCGAGCAAGTCGGTCCAGGGCATCGACCGATCGTATCGGGCCCGACGAAAGCCCAGGGCCATGCGCGATACTGGCCGGCTCCACAGATCCCGGACCCCGACACCGCATGAATGCCAAGCCGTTCCGCCGCCGCCTGATCGTTGCCGCTTCGCTGGCGGGCCTTGCCGCCGGCGCGCTGGCCGCGCCCGCGCCGGCCGCTCCCCAATGGCCGACGAGACCCATCAAGATCCTCGTCGGCTTCCCCGGTGGCAGCACCCCCGACGTGGCCGCGCGCGTGCTGGCCGATGTGCTGGGCAAGGCACTCGGGCAGACGGTGATCGTCGAGAACAAGGCCGGCGCCTCGGGCAACCTGGCGGCCGACCAGGTGGCCAAGGCGAGCGACGACCACACCCTGGGCGTCGTCATCAACGGCAACCTCACCTCGGCCAAGTTGCTGAACCCCAAGCTGCCCTTCGACCCCGCGAAGGACTTCAGCCTGCTGAGCCTCTTGGCCACCGCGCCGCTGGTGCTGGTGGCGCCGCCCAGCCTGCCCGGCGGCGCCGACTACTTCGTGGCCGCGCGCAACGCCGGCAACAAGTGGAACTACGGCTCGGTGGGCATCGGCTCGGTCGGCCACCTCGGCATGGAGTACGTGAAGAGCCGCGCCGGCGGCTTCGACGCGGTGCACGTGCCCTACAACGGCAACCCGGCGGTGGTGACGGCGATGATCGGCGGCCAGATCCAGGCCGCGCTGGTGCCGCCGGGCATTGCGCTGCCGCAGGTGCGTGCCGGCAAGCTCAAGGCCATCGGCCTGACCGGCGGGCGCAGCACGCTGGCCCCGGAGGTCCCGCCGCTCGCGGACTTCGGCATCCGCCTGAACGACCTGGAGGTCTGGGTCGCGCTGGTGGGCCCGGCCAACCTCAGCCGCGCCGCGCAGGAGCGGCTGGCGCGCGAGGTGCCCACGCTGCTGCGCCAGCCCGAGGTGCGGCAGCGCATGTTCAACGCCGGCTGGCAGGTGCAGGGCAGCGCGCCCGACGGCCTGCGCTCGCGCGTGAAGGCCGAGACCAACATCCTGGGCGGCATCATCCTCACGCGCGGCATCCGGGCCGAATGAGCTTCCTGCAGGCCATCGACGAGCCCGCGCGCCGCACGCCGGTGCTGGGCGAGTTCGACCTGGCCGTGGTCGGCGGCGGCCCGGCCGGGCTGGCGGCTGCGGTGGCCGCGGCGCGCCACGGCGCGCGCACCGTGCTGGTGGAGCGTTATGGCTTCCTCGGCGGCATGGGAACGGCCGGCGGCGTGACCAACTTCGCCGGCCTCTACGGCCGCCGCGGCGGGCAGATGCAGCAGCTGGTGCGCGGCAACGTGGTCGACGATCTGCTCGCGCGCATCGACGCGCTCGGCGGCCTGAACGCGCCGCAGGACGGCATGCAGGGCCGCATCCGCGTGCGCTCCTACGACGTGCACGCCTACAAGTGCGCGGCCGACCAGCTGCTGGCCGCCGCCGGCGCGACGCCGCTGTTCCACGCCTGGCTGGCCGGCGCGGCGATGGCCGACGAGAGTCGGATCGCCGCCCTGATCGTCGAGACCAAGAGCGGCCGGCGCGCGATCCGCGCCCGCGAATTCATCGATGCCTCCGGCGACGCCGACCTGGCCCACTTCGCCGGCGTGCCCTTCGAGCTGGGCGATGGCGCCGGTGATGCGCTGTACCCGAGCACGATGGTGCGCATCGGGCATGTCGATGCCGAGCGCGCGCTGGCCGCGGTGGGCACGTTCGGCGCCATCGACGCGCTGATGGAGCAGGCCGCTTCGCGCTACGCCTTCCCGCGCAAGGGCGCGATCCTGCGCCCGCAGCGCAACCCGACCGAATGGCGCGCCAACGTCACGCAGCTGCGCAACGCCGAGGGCCGCGCGGTGGACGCGACCGACGCGCTGCAGCTCAGCGCCGCCGAGACCGAGGGCCGGCGCCAGATCGTCGAGTACCTGCGCTTCCTGCGCGCCGAGGTGCCCGGCTTCGAGGCGGCCGAGATCGCCGAGATCGCGCCGCAGGTGGGCGTGCGCGAGACGCGGCGCATCCGCGGCGTCTACGCGCTCAGCGGCGAGGACGTGCTCGCCGGCGCACGCTTCGACGACGCGATCGGCCTGAACGCCTGGCCGATCGAGACCCACGCCGCCGGGCGCATCGACTGGGCCTTTCCGCGCGACCCCGACAACGCCTTCAACGAGCTGCCCTACCGCATGCTGCTGCCGCAACGCGTGGGCAACCTGCAGGTGGCCGGGCGCTGCGCGTCGATGGAGCACCTGGGCCAGAGTGCGGCACGCGCCAGCGGCGCTTGCTTCGCGATGGGCCAGGCCGCAGGCACCGCGGCGGCGCTGCGCGTGGCGGGGCGCTTCGAGCTGCCGGCGCTGCAGCGGCTGCTGCGGGAAGACGGCGCCGACATCGGCACCCGCTGAGGAGACACACGATGACGAAGAGCCCGATCGACTTCTACTTCGACTTCTCGTCGCCCTACTCGTACATCGCCAACGAGTGGGTCGACGCGCTGGCCGCGCGCCACGGCCGCACGGTGCGGCGGCATGCGGTGCTGCTGGGCGTCACCTTCCAGGCCGCGGAGCTGAAGTCGCCGGTCTCCTACCCGATCAAGGGCAGCTACTCGCGGCGCGACTTCGAGCGTTCTGCGCGCTTCGAAGGCGTGCCCTATGCGCTGCCCGCGGAATTCCCCATTCCCACGCAGAACGCCGCACGCGTGTTCTGGTGGCTGAAGGACACCCGCGGCGAGGAAGCCGCCGCGGCCTGGGCCACGGCCGGGCTGCGCGCCGTGTTCACGCGCGGCGTGCTGCTGCACCAGGGCGCCGCGCTGAAGGCGCTGGCCGCCGAGCAGGGGCTCGATGCCGACGCGGCCGAGGCGGTCTGGAACGACCCGGCCTGGAAGGCGCGGCTGAAGCGTGCCAACGAGGAAGCCATCGCCGCCGGCATGTTCGGCGCGCCCTTCTTCGTCGTCGACGGCGAGCCTTTCTGGGGCAACGACCGCAAGCCGCAGATCGAACGCTGGCTGGCGCAGGGGCCGTTCTGAAGCACGCCGTCGCGGCGCGCCGGCGCCGCGCCGGTTCGCCGGCTGCTCACTCACTTCGCTAGGTAATAGCCACAGCTTCGGGCGCGCGCCGCACAGTAGAGTGGCGTGCAACTCGTGAGAGGCTCGAACCCGTGAGCAGTACCGATCCCACCGAGTCGATCGGGCAGGCCATACGCCTGGCGTTCGTCGACCCAGCGCGCGCATTGGTTCTCATACGGGAGGCGCTTCAGCGAACGGACATCTCCGCCGCCATGCGCTGCGAGGCACTGATGGCCAAGGCCTCGATCCTCTTCCAGTCCACGGCGCATGAAGCCGCGCTGGAGGTCCTGCGCGAGGCGCTGGAAGGCGCGCGCGCTTCGGGCTGCATCGAGCGCCAGGCTCGCTGCCTGGGGCGGATCGGCGCGGTGCAGATCGCGTTGGCCCTTCACGTCGATGCGGCCCGCTCGCTCATCGAGGCCGTGGACCTGATCGGCCCCGACAGCCTCGCAGGCGCCGTGGCGCTGCTGAACCTGGCCGGCGTGGCCGAGGAATGCGGCGAAGCGGCGGTGGCCGAGCAGTTCGCGCTGGTGGCGCTGAACGCCGAACGCGCCAGCCCGATGCGTGGCGCGATCCGCTTCTGCCTGGCCATCGCGCTGAGCTCGATGAACAGGCTCGCGGCCGCGCGCGAGCAGGTGCTCCTGTGCAGGACCGAGCTCGAGGCGCTGTCGAACACCGGCCTGCAGCTGGGCGCGCGGGCGCTGCTGGCGTGGATCGACGCGCAGCAGCCCCCGGCGCGCGCTGCCGCTGCCGAGCTGCGCGCGGTGATCTCCGCGGCCGAGGCCTCGGGCTCGACACAGACCGCCGTCTGGGTGCGCAGGCTCCTGTGCTCCATCCTGGTCCTCGACGGCCAGCACCAGGCGGCGCTCGCGGTCGCGCGGCAATGCCTGCAGGAAGGCGCACCGCGTGACACCTGGCCGCGGGCCAGGGACGTGCATGTCTGGGTCGCACGCGCCTACCACGCGCTGGGCGACGACGCGCAGGCCTACGTCGCCTTGGAGCAGCATGCGCTGGCCATGCAGTCCGCCATGGCCAGCTACGCCGAGTCCGGCTTGCGGCGCCTGTTGCTCGAGGCGCTCGAGCTGGCCGGGCGCCGGCTCGCGCAGCCGCTGGCGGAACCCGCGCGCGACCACGTGATCGTGGCGGCCGAGGTTCGCCGCCTGGGCCTTTCCGTGAACGACGCGATGATCGTTCGCGAGGTCTGCCGCGGCCGGTCGAACAAGCAGATCGCCATGACGCTCGGGCAGTCCGCGAACACGGTGCGCAACCGCCTGTCCCAGACGATGCGCGTGCTGGGTACGAAGAACCGGGCGGAGACGGCGACGCGGGCCATGGATCTCGGGCTCGTCAGGCCCGTGACGGCGGAGCCGTACGGGCCCGGGCCGCTCCAGGCTTGAGCCTGCTGCGGCGCCGCGCGACCCCCGCCGCGGCGGCATCCCCGCAGGCGGCGGGGATGCCGCCGGGCAAGGGCGTCCAGGCCCTCAGGGCATGGGGCTCGTCACGAGCACGAGGCCTGCTGGATGTTCACCGTGTTGTAGGCCTTGTGCTGCGGTGCCCAGCCGGACCAGGGGCTCCTCTCGACCTTCGTCTCGCCCGACGAACACTGGCTGCCGGCCCCGCCGGAGCCGGCCCGGAACACGCAGTGGTAGTGGTCCACGAGGTCGCCGCGCACCCATTGCTTGACCTGCCTCATGGCCGGCGTGCCGTACCACCCCTTCTTCAGACTGACCTTGAGGGCCATGCCCTTCTGGATCGTCTCGGTCTGCGTCTGCGTGTACGACGCCACGGCCGCGATCTTGAGCAGGTTGGCCGCTCGGCCCAGGGCCGGCGAGCCGCCGATGGAGAAGCTCTGGGTCGTCGACGTCGCCCGGCTGGTGGTGATCGTGAAGTCGCAGGTCGGCGCGCCGTTGTTGCACGGGCAGCGCGTCCTCTGGCTGTCGATCGAGTCGACGGTGAAGTCGAAGGTCTCGCCCCTGGCCTGGGCGTCGATGTTGGTGTTCCCGTTGTACTCCCACCTCCCGGAGATGACGGCGCCGCCGCGCAGCGGGTACATGTGCGTGTCCAGCGCGATGATGGACTCGACCTCCGCCGTCGTGTCCATGGCCTGCGCGGCGCTGATCTCCATCTGCTTCGTGGCAGCGGCCGAGAGCAGCAGGGACGCGATCCCGTCGGCGTCGGTCTCGCCTTCGATCCGCTGGACGCTGACGCTGCCGTCCTCGAGCTGCGTGTAGCTGAGCACCGATGAGCCCTCGATGTCGGCAGGCAGCGACGAGGTCGAAGCGTCCGCCGCCAGCGAAGCCTTCACCACGAGCACGCGCCTGTACTGCGCCAGGGCGTCGCTGAACTGCGAGTCGGTGATCGCCGACTGTGTGAGATCGGCGACGGCGACGGTGCTCTCGGCGGGTGCGCTCTGCCGGTACGTCTTCAGCGCGGCGCTGGTCGTCGCGGACAGCGGCGTCAGCTCCGCGACCGGTGCAGGCGGCGCGCTCGTCTGGACGTCGCCGCCCCCGCCGCCCCCGCCGCAGGCGGCCAGCGCGGTGAGCACCAGCAGTGCGATCGTCGATCGGACCGGATGGGCGCGAGCGGTGCTGAATCCCGATGCCCTCGTGCTTGCGTCATGCTTCATCTCTCGACTCCTGGGAATGTCTGTTGAATGGATGGAATGCCGGGGTCTCGAAAGCCTCGGGGCGATCATGGCGGGACCGACACGATCGGCGTGAGCGCGTGTGCCGCTGCCGCTGCCGCTGCCGTTGGCGGCCTCCCGGCCAGGTCCCTGGCGGGCGCGCGCCCGAACCGCGCGACACCGGGCGATCCGCCTCGAACGACGCACCGGGACGCATCCGCCCCGGCCGCCATCGGTTCCTTCTTCGCCACGTCCGCCCTTTCGAGGAATGACTTGAAATCAAGTCTGGACGGCTCGAGGTCGCTCCCCCTACGGGTTACCACGCAAGGCCTGCATCGGCTGGGTACACATGTACTGCGGGCCGGCGCGGCCCGGACCCGCGAGCGCAGGTGCAGGGCGCCCGGCAGCGCCGCGCGCAGGCGTACCGCATGCGTCGCCGCTCAGGTGGGGCATGGCCCCGGGGCAAGCCGATGCCATCGAGCCCGCCCGGGCCTCGGGCGCCACCTTAGAATCGATTGACGTTGACGTAAACGTCAATTCAAGACGACCACGGCGGCACGCCGCAGGAGACAAGCCAGATGCCCGTGCTGAAGACCCAGCTGAACCCGCGCTCCGAGGGCTTCAAGGCCAGTGCCGCCGCGATGCGCGCGCTGGTGGACGAGCTCAATGCGCGCCTGGCGCAGATCGCCCTGGGCGGCGGCGAGGCGGCGCGCGCCAAGCACGCCGCGCGCGGCAAGCTGCTGCCGCGCGAGCGGGTGGAGATGCTGCTCGACCCGGACACGCCCTTCCTGGAGATCGGCTCGCTCGCCGCCTGGGACATGTACGACAACGCCGCGCCCGGCGCGGGCATGATCGCCGGCATCGGGCGCGTCTCGGGCGTGGAGTGCGTGATCGTCTGCAACGACGCCACCGTCAAGGGCGGCACCTACTACCCGATGACGGTGAAGAAGCACCTGCGCGCGCAGGAGATCGCGATGCAGAACCGGCTGCCCTGCATCTACCTCGTGGACAGCGGCGGCGCTAATCTGCCGAACCAGGACGAGGTGTTTCCGGACCGCGAGCACTTCGGCCGCATCTTCTACAACCAGGCCAACCTCTCGGCCGACGGCATCCCGCAGATCGCGGTGGTGATGGGCTCGTGCACCGCCGGCGGCGCCTACGTGCCGGCGATGAGCGACGAGACCATCATCGTGAAGAACCAGGGCACGATCTTCCTCGGCGGCCCGCCGCTGGTGAAGGCGGCCATCGGCGAGGTGGTGAGCGCGGAAGACCTGGGCGGCGGCGACGTGCACACGCGGCTCTCAGGCGTGGCCGACCACCTGGCCGAGAACGACCTGCACGCGCTGGCCCTGGCGCGCGGCACGGTCGCCAACCTGAACTGGCGCAAGCCGCAGCAGCTGCTGACGCTGCCGCCGCGCGCGCCGCTGTACGACACGGCCGAGCTGCACGGCGTGATCCCCACCGATCCGCGCAAGCCCTTCGACGTGCGCGAGGTCATTGCCCGCATCGTCGACGGCAGCGAGCTCGACGAATTCAAGGCGCGCTACGGCACCACGCTGGTCACCGGCTTCGCGCACATCGAGGGGCTGCCGGTCGGGATCATCGCCAACAACGGCGTGCTGTACAGCGAGAGCTCGATGAAGGCCGCGCACTTCATCGAGCTGTGCTGCCAGCGCAAGGTGCCGCTCGTCTTCCTGCAGAACATCACCGGCTTCATGGTCGGTCGCAAGTACGAGAGCGAGGGCATCGCCAAGCATGGCGCGAAGATGGTGACGGCGGTGGCCACCGCGACGGTGCCGAAGTTCACGGTGATCATCGGCGGCAGCTTCGGCGCCGGCAACTACGGCATGTGCGGCCGGGCGTATTCGCCGCGCTTCCTGTGGATGTGGCCGAACGCGCGCATTAGCGTGATGGGCGGCGAGCAGGCGGCCAGCGTGCTGGCCACCGTGAAGCGCGACGGCATCGAGGCCAAGGGCGGCAGCTGGAGCACTGAAGAGGAAGCGAAGTTCAAGCAGCCCATCCTCGACCAGTTCGACCACCAGGCGCGGCCGGCCTACAGCAGCGCGCGGCTGTGGGACGACGGCGTCATCGACCCGGCCGACACGCGCCGCGTGCTGGCGCTGGGCCTGTCGGCGAGCCTGAACGCGCCGATCCCGGACCGGCCGAAGTTCGGCGTCTTCCGGATGTGAGGCCGGCGTGGCGCAGAACGTCTACCTGAGCCCCGAGCACGAGCTGCTGCGCGAGCAGGTGCGCCGCTTCGTGGCGCGCGAAGTCGAGCCGCACGCGGCGGCCTGGGAACGCGACGGCATGGTGCCGCGCGCCGTGCTGCGCCGCATGGGCGAGGCCGGGTTCCTGGGCCTCATGTACGAGCCCGAGTTTGGCGGCGGCGGCGCCGATGCGCTGAGCAACCTCGCCTTCGCCGATGCGCTCTCGGACTGCACCTTCGGCGGCTTCGTCATCACCGTGCTCGTGCACACCGACATGGCCAGCCCCCACCTGCACCATGGCGGCAGCGCGGCGCAGAAGGCGCGCTGGATGCCGGCCATCTGCCGCGGCGAGACCATCACCGCGGTGGCCATCACCGAGCCCGGCGCGGGCTCCGACGTGGCCGGCATCCGCACGACGGCGAAGCTGGACGGCGACCACTGGGTGATCGACGGCGGCAAGATCTTCATCACCAACGGCGTGCACGCCGATCTCTACTTCGTCGCCGCGCGCACCGGGCCGGGCAAGCGCGACATCTCGATCATCGCCGTCGAGAAGGGCACGCCGGGATTCACCGTCGACCGCGCACTGGACAAGACCGGCTGGCGCAGCAGCGACACCGCCGAGCTGCGCTTCGACGGCTGCCGCGTGCCGGCGGAGAACCTGCTGGGCCAGCGCGACCGCGGCTTCTACGCGGTGATGAAGAACTTCCAGACCGAGCGCATCGCGTTGGCGGCGATGGCCGTGGGCCATTGCCGGCAGGCGATCCGCCTCGCGCTCGAACACGTGAAGACGCGCCAGGCCTTCGGCGCGCCGCTGTGGAACCAGCAGTCCATCCGCCAGCGCCTGGCGATGTGCGACGCGAAGACGCGCGCCGCCGAGGCCTACACCTGGCACTGCGCCTGGCGCGTGAGCCAGGGGCACGACATCGTGCAGGACGTGTCGCTGCTGAAGTCGCTCACCGGCGAGCTGGTCAACGAGGTCACCTCCACCTGCCAGCAGTTCCACGGCGGCATGGGCTTCATGACCGGCACGCCGGTCGAGCGCCTGTGGCGCGACGCGCGCGTGCTGGCCATCGGCGGCGGCGCCACCGAGGTGATGCTCGATGAGGCCGCCAAACGCTATTGAAGGATCATCGCGATGAGCATGCCCACGCTCGACATCCAGGTCCACGGCCCCGTGGCTCGCGTGTTCCTGAACCAGCCCGAGGTGCGCAACGCCTTCAACGACGGCGTGATCGCCGAGCTGACCGAGGCCTTCGGCCGCCTGGGTACCGACCCATCGTTGCGTGCCATCGTGCTCGGCGGCCACGGCAAGGCCTTCTGCGCCGGCGCCGATCTGAACTGGATGCGCGCGATGGCGGGCTACAGCTGGGACGAGAACCGTGCCGATGCGGCGCGGCTGGCCGAGATGCTCTGGACGGTGTGGAGCTGCCCGCTGCCGGTGGTGGGCCGGCTGCAGGGCGACTGCTACGCCGGCGGCATGGGCCTGGCCGCGGCCTGCGACGTGCTCGTCGCTGCGGACGGCATGCACTTCTGCCTCAGCGAAGCGAAGCTCGGGCTGCTGCCGGCCACGATCGGCCCCTACGTCGTGCGCGCGATGGGCGAGCAGGCCGCGCGGCGCTACTTCGTCACCGCCGAACGTTTCAGCGCCGCGCAGGCGCAGGCCATGGGCTTCGTGCACGAATGCGTGCCGGCGGCGGCGCTCGATGCAAAGGTCGAGGAGATCGTCGCCACGCTGGTGGCCAACGGCCCGGCGGCGGTGAAGGCCTGCAAGCAGCTCGTGAAAGACGTGGCCGGCGTGCCGGTGGACGCCGCGCTGCGCGACGAGACGGCGCGCCGCATCGCCGACATCCGCGCCAGCGACGAAGGGCGCGAGGGCGTGGCCGCCTTCCTGGGCAAGCGGGACCCGGCGTGGCGCTGAACCTCGACACCACGCAACTGCTGGCCATCGCAGCCGCGCTGGGCTGGGCCAGCGGCCTGCGGCTCTATGCCGTGCTGTTCATCACCGGCGCGGCCGGCTGGCTGGGCTGGGTGGAGCTGCCTGCGGGCCTGCGCATCCTGCAGAGCCCGTGGATGCTGGGCGCGAGCGGGCTGATGTTCGCGGTCGAGTTCTTCGCCGACAAGATCCCGGGCGTCGACACGCTCTGGGATGCGCTGCACACGCTGGTCCGCATCCCGGCGGGCGCGGTGCTGGCCGCGGCCGTCTTCGGCGGCGATGGTGCCACCTGGCAGACGATCGGCGCGCTGCTCGGCGGCACGCTGGCGGCCACGGCGCATGCGGCCAAGGCCACCACGCGGGCGGCGGCCAACACCTCGCCGGAGCCCTTCTCCAACATCGGCCTGTCGCTGCTGGGCGATGCCGCGGTGCCCACGATGCTGTGGCTCAGCTGGACGCATCCGCTCGTGTTCTTCGTGCTGCTGGCGCTGTCGGTGCTGGCCGCGGTGCTGCTGGTGGCCTTGCTGTGGCGCACGCTGGCGCGGCTGTGGCAGCGGCGGCGCGCGGGGGCCGTGGCGTGAATCCGCTGGCGGGCCTGCTGCTCGCGCTGGCCGGCGCGGCCTTCGCGCAGGCGCCGGCCGAGCCCATCGCGGCCGACCTGCGCGAGGAGATCGGCGAGCTGCCGGTGACGGTGAAGAACCGCTGGGGCCGCGAGGAGACGAAGCCGATCACGCTGACCACGTTCCGCCCGCCCGGCGATGGGCCGTTCCCGCTCGTCGTGATGAACCACGGCCGCGCGGTGTCCGACAAGCGCGCGCAGCAGGGCCGGGCGCGCCACGAGCCGGTGGCGCGCTACCTCGTCAGCAAGGGCTTCGCGGTCTTCGTGCCCACCCGCGTGGGCTACCACCGCACCTACGGCGACTTCGACCCCGAGGACACCGGCGGCAACTGCCGCGACTTCCGTCCCCAGGCCGCCGCGCAGGCGGTGTCGGACCAGGTGCTGGCGGTGCTCGCGCATGCGAAGACGCTGCCCTGGGCCGATGCCTCGCGCTGGGTCGTGATGGGGCAGTCGGCCGGCGGCAACACGGCCGTGGCCGTGGCGGGGCGCAACCCGCCGGGGCTGGTGGCGGCGATCAACTTCGCCGGCGGCGCGGGCGGCAACCCCGACACGCGGCCGGGCGATCCCTGCGGGCCGGTCGACATCGGCCGCATGTGGAAGGGCTTCGCCGCCAGCGCGAAGCTGCCGATGCTGTGGCTGTACTGGCAGAACGATCGCTACTGGGGCCCCGACTGGCCCGGCCGCTGGGCCGAAGCCTGGCGCGAGGGCGGCGGCCAGCTCGAGTTCCACCACCTGCCGCCGAGCGGCAGCGACGGCCACGGCGGCATCAACACCGACATGGACCACTGGGTGCCGCTGGTGGAGGCGCATCTCGCCAAGGCCGGCTTCACGAAGAGCGGCCTCGTGCCGCGCCCGCCGGCCAGCGGCTTCGCCAGGCTCGACGAGGCCGACAAGCTGCCGACCACGGCCGCGGTGCGCGAGAACCTGTACCGCCGCTTCCTGGCCGCCACGCCGCCGCGGGCCTTTGCGCTGGGCGCCAACGGCGCGGCCGGCTTCGCGAGCGGCGACTGGGCGAGCGGCCGTGCGCTGGGGTTCTGCCAGGCCAGGCGCGGCGCGCCGTGCAGGCTCTACGCGGTGGACGACGAGGTCGTCTGGGTGCCCTGACGACGACGATGAAGACGATGGAGACGCGACGATGTTCCAGAAGATCCTGATTGCCAACCGGGGGGACAACGGTCGCCAGGCCGTTGCGGCGAAGCCAGAACGCGTGCTGCGCGAAGCGCAGGCAGGCGAGATCCCCGCGGAGGTGATCCATGTTTGACAAGATCCTCATCGCCAACCGCGGGGAGATCGCCTGCCGCGTGGCCGCGACGGCGCGCCGCCTCGGCGTGCGCACCGTGGCCGTCTACTCGGACGCAGACGCCCACGCCCGCCACGTGCGCGCCTGCGACGAGGCGGTGCACATCGGCGCCAGCGCGGCGCGCGAGAGTTATCTGCAGTGGCAGCGCATCATCGACGCCGCGAAGGCCACCGGCGCCCAGGCCGTGCACCCGGGCTACGGCTTCCTGAGCGAGAACGAGGACTTCGCCCAGGCCTGCGCCGATGCCGGGCTCGTCTTCATCGGCCCGCCGCCGAAGGCCATCGCGGCGATGGGCAGCAAGAGCGCCGCGAAGTCGCTGATGGAAAAGGCCGGCGTGCCGCTGGTGCCGGGCTACCACGGCGCCGACAACGACCCGGCGCTGCTCGCGCGGGAAGCCGAACGCATCGGCTACCCGGTGCTGATCAAGGCCAGCGCGGGCGGCGGCGGCAAGGGCATGCGGCGCGTCGACAAGGCCGAAGACTTCGCCGCCGCGCTCGCCTCCTGCCAGCGTGAGGCTCTCGCCAGCTTCGGCGATCAGCACGTGCTCGTGGAGCGTTATGTGCTGCGGCCGCGGCACATCGAGATCCAGGTCTTCGCCGATGCATTGGGCCACTGCGTGCACCTCTTCGAGCGTGACTGCTCGGTGCAGCGCCGGCACCAGAAGGTGCTGGAGGAAGCGCCGGCGCCCGGCATGAGCGCCGCGCGCCGCACCGAGATGGGCGCCGCCGCGGTGGCCGCGGCGCAGGCGGTGGGCTACGTGGGCGCCGGCACGGTGGAGTTCATCGCCGAGGAGCTGGACGACGGCGACCTGCGCTTCTACTTCATGGAGATGAACACGCGGCTGCAGGTGGAGCACCCGGTGACCGAGGCCATCACCGGGCTGGACCTGGTGGAGTGGCAGCTGCGCGTGGCCGCCGGCGAGCCGCTGCCGCTGACGCAGGAGCAGCTGGCGATCCGCGGCCATGCGATCGAGGCGCGCGTCTGCGCCGAGAACCCGGACGCCGATTTCCTGCCCGCCACCGGCACGCTGCACGTCGCGCGCTGGCCCGAGCACGTGGCCTTCATGCGCCACGATGCGCTGCCGCGCGTGGACAGCGGCGTGCGCGAGGGCGACGCGATCAGCCCCTTCTACGACCCGATGATCGCCAAGCTGATCGTCTGGGGCGAGGACCGCGCCCAGGCGCTGGCGCGGCTGGATGCGGCGCTGGGCCAGACGCACCTGCTGGGCCCGGCCACCAACGTCGCCTTCCTGCGCCGCGTGGTGAACAGCCGCGCCTTCGCCACGGCCGATCTCGATACCGCGCTGATCCAGCGCGAGCATGCCGCGCTATTCGAGGCGCCGGCGCTGCCGGCGGCGGTCGCGGCGGCGGCGGTGGCGGCGCACATCCTGGCCGCGGAGGCGGCGCTGGAGGATGCCGACCCCTGGTCGCGCCGCGACGGCTGGCGCCTGCACGGCGGCGCGCTGCGTCGTGTGGACCTCGAGCGCGACGGCAAGCCCTTGCCGGTGCAGCTGCTGCGCCAGCACGACGGCGGCACGCTGCTGCGGCTGGCCGACGGCACGAGCCTCGCCTTCGAGTCGCGCCCGCTCGGCGGCGCGCGGCACGACGTGCAGCTGGGCACGCACCGCTTCACCGCCGCGGTCTATGCGCAGGGTGAACGCTTCGCCGTGTTCACCGACGCCGGCAGCGCGCTGCTGGCCGAACACGATCCGCTGGCCCATGCGGCCGACGGTGCCGGCGCTGAAGGGCGGCTCTCGGCGCCGATGCCGGGCAAGGTGGTCGGCTTCCTGGCGAAGGTGGGCGAGGCCGTCAAGCGCGGCCAGCCGCTGGCGGTGATGGAGGCGATGAAGATGGAGCACACGATCCACGCGCCGCGCGACGGCGTGGTCGAGGAGCTGCTCTACGCGGTGGGCGACCAGGTCGCCGAGGGCGGCGAGCTGCTGCGGCTGAAGGCGGAGGCCTAGGCGTGTTCCGCGGTGCGCGCGAACCAGCTGCGCTTCACCGGCTGCTTGCGCTCGGCCGGCGGCTTGGTCTCGGCCGGCTCGGAAGGCGCGCCGCCGAACAGCGAACTCAGGAAACGCGAGGCGCTGAAGCCGCGCCGCGAGGGCGGGTCCGCCGGCGGCTCGTCGGCCAGCAGCGCGCGGCGGAAGCGTTCGGCCAGCATCGCCAGCTCGTGGCCGCGCATCGCGTCGCAGACCAGCAGCACGTCGTTCGCGTAGCGCTCGTCGGCCAGCATGCGGCGTGCGTCGATGCCGCAGCCCAGCTCCTGCTTCAGCAGGCGGTTGATGCGGGCAGCGATCTTCAGGCAGCGGCGCGTGTTCATGGCGGGCGGCAGTGTGCCCCCGCGTGCCGCGCCGCAACATCCCCATAAAGGCTGAACCGGCCGCCAGGTCGTAAGCTGGTGTTGCCAGCGAGATCCCCACGATGATCCCCACCCAAGTCACCCTCGTCGAAGTCGGCCCGCGCGACGGGCTGCAGAACGAAGCGCAGCCGGTCGGCGCGGCGCAGAAGGTCGAGCTGATCCACCGGCTGCAGGCCGCGGGCTGCCGCGAGATCGAGGCCACCAGCTTCGTGAGCCCGAAGTGGGTGCCGCAGATGGCCGACGCCGCCGACGTGATGGCCGCCATCGAGCGTGCACCCGGCGTGCGCTACTCGGTGCTGACGCCCAACCTGAAGGGCCTGCAGGCCGCGCTGCCCACGCGGCCGCACGAGGTGGTGGTGTTCGGCGCCGCGAGCGAGGCCTTCAGCCAGCGCAACATCAACTGCGGCATCGAGGAAAGCATCGAGCGCTTCCGCCCGGTGGTGGCTGCCGCGCACGAGGCCGGGCTGAAGGTGCGCTGCGCGATCTCCTGCGCCCTGGGCTGCCCCTACCAGGGCGAGGTGAGTGCCGACGAGGTGGAGCGCGTCGTGCGGCTGATGAAGGACATCGGCGTGGACCACTGCGGCGTGGCCGACACCATCGGCGTGGGCACGCCGCGGGCCGCGCAGGCGGCGCTGGAGCGGGCGCTGCGGCACTTCCCGCTGGATGAGGTGAGCGGCCATTTCCACGACACCTACGGCCAGGCGCTGGCCAACATCCTGGCCTGCCTGGAGATGGGCGTGCACGTGTTCGACACCAGCATCGCCGGCCTGGGCGGCTGCCCCTACGCGAAGGGCGCCACCGGCAACGTCGCCACCGAGGACGTGCTGTTCATGCTGCGCGGCATGGGCATCGAGACCGGCATCGATCTGGACAAGCTGGTCGACGCCGGCGCCTACATCAGCGGCGTGCTCGGCCGGCCACCGGTCTCGCGCGCCGGCAAGGCGCTGCTGGCCAAGCGCGGCGTGGCGGTGAACGCATGAACCTGGACGAGCGTCCCGAAGGTTTCCGCCGCGTATCGCTGGCGCTGGCCGAGCGCGGCCACCCGCACGCGCCGCTGTGGCTGGAGGTGCCGGCGCGCACCTCGCAGGAAGCGGCCGATGCGCTGGGCATCACCGTGGGCCAGATCGCCAAGAGCGTGATCTTCCGCAGCAAGGCGGATGACCGCGCCGTGCTCGTCGTCGCCTCGGGCGACCGGCGCGTCGACGAGAAGCGTGTCGCGGCGATCACCGGCTCGCTCGGCCGCGCCGATGCCGACTTCGTGAAGGCCCGCACCGGCTTTTCGATCGGCGGCGTCGCGCCGCTGGCGCATGCCGAGCCGGTGACGACGCTGATCGACCGCGAGCTGTTCCGTTTCACCGAGATCTGGGCTGCGGCGGGGCATCCGAACGGCGTGTTCAGGCTCTCGCCCGACGATCTCGTGCGCCTGACCGGCGCGCCGGTGGCCGACGTCGTGCAGCAGGCGGGCGCATGAGCGAGCCGGTGCCTTCGCCCTGCATCAACGTCTGCCGGATGGACGCGGCCACCGGCTGGTGCGCCGGCTGCCTGAGGACGATCGGCGAGATCGCCGCCTGGTCGCAGATGCCGGATGCCGGCAAGCGCGCCGTCTGGGCGCTGCTGCCGCAGCGGCGCGCCGAGTGGGCGGCGATGGGCCGCGAAACACCCAAGCCGGACGCCGCATGAAGAGCATCACCTTCCACCTGGACTTCGTCTCGCCCTTCGCGTATCTCGCGTTCGAGCGCCTGCCGCAGGCGCTGGAAGGCTGCAGCTACGCGGTCGAGTACCGGCCCGTGCTCTTCGCCGGGATGCTCAAGCATTTCGGCAACAAGGGGCCGGCCGAGATCGAGGCCAAGCGCACCTGGACCTTCCGCCACGTGCACTGGCTGGCGGCGCAGCACGGCATCCCGCTGCAGACGCCGGCGCAGCACCCCTTCAACCCGCTGCCGCTGCTGCGCCTGGCGCTGGCCTGCGGGCCGAACCGGCGCGTGGTGGAGGCGGTGTTCCGGCATGTGTGGACCGGCGGCGCCGATGCGCTGGCCCCGACGCGGCTGGCCGCGCTGCGCGAGGCGCTGCAGCCGGCGCTGGACCCCGACGGCGCCGACGTAAAGGCGCAACTCCGTGAAAACACCGAGGGCGCCATCGCCGCCGGCGTTTTCGGGGTGCCGAGCTTCGAGCTCGAAGGCCGCGTCTTCTGGGGCCTGGATGCGCTGCCCATGCTGCGTGATGCCCTGCTGGGTGGGCACTGGTTCGAGGGCCCGGCCTGGGATGCCGAAGGGGCGCCGCGCCCGGGTGTCGTGCGAGGCTGACGAGCCCACTCGTCAGCTTGTGTTGGCTGCGCGTCAGAGCGCGGTCAGACCGTGCTTCCACAGTCCGCTCCGACACAACCGGCACCCCGCCGGCAGGAGACAGGCATGGACGACGCACTCGCCCGGCGCATCGAATCGCACCCCTCGTACCAGAAACTGAAGTCGAGTCGCTCCAGCTTCGGCTGGTGGCTCGCCTTGTCGATGATGGTCGTGTACTACGGCTTCATCGTGCTGGTGGCCTTCTTCAAGCCGCTGATGTCCAGCCGCATCGGCAGCGGCGTCATGACGCTGGGCATGCCCATCGGTCTGGGCGTCATCCTCTTCACGGTGTTGATCACCGCGATCTACGTGCGCCGCGCGAACGCCGAGTTCGACGCGCTGGCCGACGAAGTCAACAAGGCGGTGCTCAAGTGAAGCGCAAGAACCTCCTCATCGCGGCGGGCCTGATGGCCGCTGCCGCCGGCGCCTTTGCCGCCGGTGCCGACCTCGGCCAGGCCGAGAAGCAGGCCACCAACTGGACGGCCATCGGCATGTTCGGCGTGTTCGTGGTCTTCACGCTGTTCATCACCAAGTGGGCCGCCGCGCGCACCAAGAGCGCGGCCGACTTCTACACCGCCGGCGGCGGCATCACCGGCTTCCAGAACGGCCTGGCGATCGCCGGCGACTACATGTCGGCGGCCTCGTTCCTGGGCATCTCGGCCGCGGTGATGGCCAGCGGCTTCGACGGCCTGATCTACTCGATCGGCTTCCTCGTGGGCTGGCCGGTGGTGACCTTCCTGCTGGCCGAGCGGCTGCGCAACCTGGGCAAGTTCACCTTCGCCGACGTGGCCGCGTTCCGCTTCTCGCAGACGCCGGTGCGCGTGTTCGCGGCCAGCGGCACGCTGGTGGTGGTGGCCTTCTACCTGATCGCGCAGATGGTGGGCGCGGGCCAGCTGATCAAGCTGCTGTTCGGCCTGGAGTACACCTACGCGGTGATCATCGTCGGCGTGCTGATGATGATCTACGTGCTCTTCGGCGGCATGACGGCCACGACCTGGGTGCAGATCATCAAGGCGATCATGCTGCTGGGCGGCGCCTCGTTCATGGCCTTCATGGTGCTGGTGCAGTTCGGCTTCAGCCCCGAGGCGATGTTCGCCAAGGCGGTGGAGATCAAGACCGGCATCGCCACCAAGGCGGGCAAGTCGCCGGAGGAGGCGGCCAAGATCGGCTTCTCCATCATGGGCCCGGGCAACTTCGTGAAGGACCCGATCAGCACCATCAGCTTCGGCATGGCGCTGATGTTCGGCACCGCCGGCCTGCCGCACATCCTGATGCGCTTCTTCACCGTGCCCAACGCCAAGGAAGCGCGCAAGAGCGTGCTGTGGGCGACCACCTGGATCGGCTACTTCTACATCCTGACCTTCATCATCGGCTTCGGCGCCATCAGCTTCGTGCTGACCAACCCCGAGTTCCTCGATGCCAAGGGCGCGCTGAAGGGCGGCGGCAACATGGCCGCCATCCACCTGGCCAACGCGGTGGGCGGCAACGTGTTCCTGGGCTTCATCTCGGCGGTGGCCTTCGCGACCATCCTCGCGGTGGTGGCCGGCCTCACGCTGAGTGGCGCCTCGGCCGTGTCGCACGACCTGTACGCCACCGTGATCAAGCAGGGCAAGGCCGACAGCGCCAGCGAGCTGCGCGTGTCCAAGATGACGACGATCGCGCTGGGCGTCATCGCCGTGGTGCTGGGCATCGCGTTCGAGAAGCAGAACATCGCCTTCATGGTGAGCCTGGCCTTCGCCATCGCCGCCAGCGCCAACTTCCCGGTGCTGCTGATGAGCGTGCTGTGGAAGGGCTGCACGACCAAGGGCGCCGTGATCGGCGGCTTCCTGGGCCTGGTGAGCTCGGTGGCGCTGACGGTGGTCTCGCCCGCGGTGTGGGAAGCCACGCTGGGCAACCCCAAGGGCAGCGCGCTGTTCCCGTACACCAGCCCGGCGCTGTTCAGCATGACGATCGGCTTCGTCGGCATCTGGCTGTTCAGCCTGCTGGACCGCAGCCAGCGCGCCGCCGAAGACAAGGCCGGCTTCCTGCCGCAGCAGCTGCGCTCGGAGACGGGCATCGGCGCCGCCGGGGCCTCGGGCCACTAGCATCGGCGGCGGACCGCCGCGCACGAGGCCCGTCGATCCCCGGTCGGCGGGCCTTTTTCCTTCTTCGTCGCATCCCTCCCCGATGTCACCAGCCACCGAACCGCAACGCGAGATGCTCTCGCTGGTGACCGCGCGCGTGCGCGACGCCTACCTGCGCAAGCCCACCTATGTGGACGGCGCGATGGACATCGTCTCCGTCTGCCGCGAGCTGCAGCGCCTGGGCCAGACGCAGGCGCTGGTGAAGGACGGCGCGCGCCTGGGCATCTTCACCACCACCGACCTGCGCGACGCGCTGCTTCGCGACGTGCCCCCGGCGCAGCTGGCGGTGCGCGAGGCGGCGCACTTCGGGCTGGTGGCCATCGACGCCGACGCCGATCTCTTCGAGGCGCTGTGGCTGATGGTGAGCCACCGCGTGCACCGGCTCGTGGTGCGCGACGGCGAAGGCGCCAACGCGCCGGTGCTCGGCGTGCTGGGCCAGCTCGACCTCGTGAGCTTCGTCGCCAACCATTCGCACATCATCGCGCTGCAGATCGACGAGGCCGCCGGCGTGGCCGACCTGCACGCCGCCTCGCTGCGCATCGACGAGATGGTGCGGCTGCTGCACGGCAGCGGCATCCGCGTCGAGCGCATCACGCGGCTGGTGAGCGAGCTCAACACGCGCCTCTTCGCGCGGCTGTGGGCGCTGATGGCGCCGCCCGAGGTGGTGGCCAACAGCGCGCTGCTGGTGATGGGCAGCGAAGGCCGCGCCGAGCAGATCCTCAAGACCGACCAGGACAACGCGCTCTTGCTGCGCGACGGCTTCGAGTGGCCGGGCCTGGAGCAGCTCGCGGCCGACTTCAACGCCGCGCTCGCGCAGCTGGGCTACCCGCGCTGCCCGGGCGACATCATGCTGACCAACCCGCTGTGGCGGCAGCCGCTGGGCGCGTTCCGCGAAACGCTCAGGCACTGGCTCTACGACAACGCGCCGGGCCAGCCCGTCGACGGGCCGATGAACCTGGCGATCTTCATGGACGCCGCCTGCGTGGCCGGCGACGCCACGCTGCTGGACGAGGCGCGTGCCTACCTGCACCGCATCCTCGCCGGTGCCGACGCCTTCCTCGCCCGCTTCGCGGTCGCGGCCGACCAGTTCCAGGAAGGCGGCAACTGGTTCACGCGGCTGACGACCAACCGCAACGATCAGCCGCTGGACCTGAAGAAGCTGGGCACTTTCCCGATCGTGCATGGCGTGCGCGCGCTGGCGCTGCAGCACCGGCTGCTGGAGACCAACACCGCCGCGCGCCTGCAGAAGCTGGTGGCTGCCGGCGCGATCGACGAGGTGCTGGCGCGCGACCTGGTCGACGCGCTGCGCCTGCTGATCGGCATCCGCCTCACGCACCAGCTGCAGCAGCGCGCCAGCGGCGCCGTGGCCACCAACGAGGTGAAGCCTTCGGACCTCTCGACGCTGGAGCGCGAGCCGCTGCACGACGCGCTGGCCATCGTGAAGCGCTTCCGCCAGCACCTGCGGCAGCACTTCAGGCTGGAGGCGCTGTGAACCCGGTGCTGCTGCAGCAGCGGCTGCTGGCGCTCTTCACCGGCGGCTGGGCGCTGTTCAGCTTCCCGCTGCTGAAGCTGTGGCTCGCGGGCCGCACCTGGCTCGGGCTGCCGCTGCTGCCGCTGGCGCTCTTCGCGAGCTGGGCGCTCTTGATCGCGCTGCTGGCCTGGTGGCTCGAAGGCCGCGGCGGCCAGGCCGAACCCGGCGGCGGAGGCTGAGGTGGTGACCCCGGCGCTGCCCACCGTCGCGCCGGCCCTGGTGCTGGGCGCTTCGCTCGCGTACCTGCTGGCGCTGTTCGCGGTCGCGGCCTGGGCCGACCGCCGCGCGGCCGCGGGCAAGAGCGTCATCGGCAACGCCTGGGTCTACACGCTGAGCCTGGGCGTCTACTGCAGCGCCTGGACCTACTTCGGCAGCGTGGGCCGCGCTGCCGGCGGCGGCATCGGCTTCCTGCCGATCTACCTCGGGCCCACGTTGGCGATGGCGCTCGCGTGGATCGTGCTGCGCAAGATGGTGCGCATCGCCAAGACCTGGCGCATCACGTCGATCGCCGACTTCATCGCCAGCCGCTACGGCAAGAGCCCGACGCTGGCGGGCCTGGTGACGCTGATCGCGCTGGTGGGTGTGGTGCCCTACGTCGCGCTGCAGCTGAAGGCGATTGCGAGTGGCTGGGCGCTGCTGGTCGGCCCCGGCGCCGGCGGCGCGGGCACCGTGACCTTGGTCGCCGCACTGCTGCTGGCGGCCTTCACGATCGCCTTCGGCACGCGCCACCTCGACACCACCGAGCGCCACGAAGGCCTGGTGGCGGCCATCGCGGCCGAGTCGGTGGTGAAGCTTCTGGCCTTCCTCGCCGTGGGCGCCTTCGTCGCCTGGAGCCTGTTCGACGGCTTCGGCGACATCGCCGAGCGCGCGATGGCACGCCCGGAACTCGCCCGCGTGCTGCAGCCCGAGCAGGCCGGCGCCTTCGCCAACGAGCCCTGGCTGGCGCTGATGCTGCTGGCGATGTTCAGCGTCATCCTGCTGCCGCGGCAGTTCCAGGTGATGGTGGTGGAGAACGTCGACGAGAGCCACATCCGTCGCGCCGCCTGGGCGTTCCCGGCCTACCTGCTGGCGATCAATGTCTTCGTGCTGCCGGTGGCGATGGGCGGGCGCCTGTTCTTCGGCGACGGGGCCGGTGCGAACGCCGAGACCTTCGTGCTGTCGCTGCCGCTGGCCGGCGGCGCGCCCTGGCTCGCGGTCGCTGCCTTCATCGGCGGGCTCTCGGCGGCCACCGGCATGGTGATCGTCGAGGCCATCGCCGTCTCGACGATGGTCTGCAACGACCTCGTGCTGCCTGGCCTGCTGCGCCTGCCGCGTTTCCGTGAGCGCGACCTCAGCGGCGCGCTGCTGCCGATCCGCCGCGCGGTGATCGTCGCGCTGCTGCTGCTGGGCTGGCTGTACTTCCGCGTCGCCGGCGAGGCCTATGCGCTGGTCAGCATCGGCCTCATCAGCTTCGCCGCGGTGGCGCAGTTCGCGCCGGCGCTGCTGGGCGGCATGTACTGGAAGGGCGGCACGCGCGCCGGCGCGCTCGCGGGGCTGCTGGCCGGCGCCGCAGTGTGGACCTGGACGCTGCTGCTGCCGTCCATCGCCAAGAGCGGCTGGATGGACGACCGCTTCCTGCGCGAAGGGCCCTTCGGCATCGCGCTGCTGAAGCCCGAGCAGCTGCTGGGCCTGGCGGGACTGGACAACCTGAGCCACGCGCTCTTGTGGAGCCTGCTGGCCAACGTGGGCCTGTACCTCGCGGTGTCGCTGGCGCGGCCGCCTTCGGCGCGCGAGGCGGCGCAGGCGCTGCTGTTCGTCGACGTGTTCCACCGGAGTGCGGCGCCGCGCGTGTTCTGGCGCGGCCGGGCGCATGTGGCGGAGCTGGTCGCGCTGCTCGGGCGCTTCCTCGGGCCGGCGCGCGCGCAATCGCTGATGCCCGACGGCGGCAGCGAACTCGCGACGCCCGAGCAGGTGCAGCGCGCCGAGACGCTGCTGGCCGGCGCCATCGGCAGCGCCTCGGCGCGCGTGATGGTGGCCTCCGTCGTCGACGAGGAGGCGCTGGAGATGGGCGACGTGATGCGCATCGTCGAGGAGGCCTCCGAGCTGCGCCACTTGAACGAGCAGCTGCAGAGCCTGGACAAGCTGAAGGACGACTTCATGAGCAGCGTGACGCACGAGCTGCGCACGCCGCTGACCAGCATCCGCGCGCTGGCCGAGCTGATGCGCGACGACGCCGAGATGCCGGCCGACGATCGCCAGCGTTTCCTCGGCCTCGTGGTGGGCGAATCGGAGCGCCTGTCGCGCCTGGTGAACCAGGTGCTGGACATGGCCAAGATCGAGAGCGGGCATGCCGACTGGCGTTCGTGCGACGTGGATCTGGGCGAGGTGATGGAGCAGGCCGCGGCCACCACCGCCGAGCTGTTCCGCGAGCGCGGCGCCGTGCTCGAGATCCACCGGCCGCCGATGGTGCCGCTGCTGCGCGCCGACCCCGACCGGCTGCAGCAGGTGCTGCTGAACCTGCTGTCCAACGCGGTGAAGTTCGTGCCGCCCGGCATGGGCCGGGTGCAGATGCGGCTGCTGGCCGGCGCCGCCGAGCTGACGCTCGAAGTCCAGGACAACGGCCCCGGCGTGCCGCCGGCGCAGCAGCAGCTGGTGTTCGAGAAGTTCCGCCAGGGCGGCGATGCAGCCAACCGGCCACAGGGCACAGGCCTGGGCCTTCCCATCAGCAAGCGCATCGTCGAACATTTCGGCGGGCGCCTGTGGCTGCGCTCGGCGCCGGGGCAGGGCGCCTGCTTCGGTTTCACGCTGCCGCTGCAGGCCGGAACGACGAAGAACGAGGAGACAACGACATGAGCCACAAGATCGTCATCGCCGACGACGAGCCCAACATCCTGGTCTCGCTCGAGTACCTGATGAAGCGCGAAGGCCACACCGTGGTGCTGGCGCGCGACGGCCACGAGGCACTGGAGGCCATCCGGCGCGAGAAGCCCGCACTCGTGCTGCTGGACGTGATGATGCCCGGCAAGAGCGGCCTGGAGGTCTGCCAGGCGGTGCGCGCCGACGAGGCGCTGGCCGGCGTGAAGATCCTCATGCTCACCGCCAAGGGCCGCGACACCGACGTGGCGCAGGGCCTGGGCGTGGGTGCCGATGCCTACGTCACCAAGCCCTTCTCCACGAAGGACCTCGCGGCGCGCGTTCGAGAACTGCTGGCATGAAATTCGATCCGCGCGAAGTCGCCGCGGCGCTGCTGCCGGGCGTGCTGCTGGCGTTGCTGCTGCTCGTCGTGGGCGGCGTGCTCGCGGGCACGGCGTCGCCGGCCGAGCGCAGCGCGCTGTGGGCGCTGCTGGAGCCGCGCTTCGCGCTGGTGGTGATGATCTGGCTCGTCGCGTCGCTGGCCGCAGGCTGGGCGCTGCGCCAGGCCTGGCTGCAGTTCGGCGCCGCGCCGGGGCGGCTGGCCGAGCAGGTGCAGGCCATCGTCGCGACCGATGCACCGCCGCGCCTGCACGCCGAGGGCGGCGCCGGCAGCCGCGCGCTGGCGGTGCAGGTGAATGCGCTGGTGCTGCAACGCAATGCCTTGCGCGAGGGCATCGAGCAGAAGGTGGCCGAAGCCAGCCGCGAGCTGGCCCAGGAGCGCAACCGCCTGGCCGCGCTGATGGCCGAGCTTTCGCAGAGCGTGGTGGTCTGCAACCTCGACGGCCGCGTGCTGCTGTTCAACGCCCGCGCGCGGCTGCAGTTCCGCGCGCTGCAGGACGGGCCGGCCATCGGCGGTGCCGAAGCCCTGGGCCTGGGCCGCTCCATCTACGCGCTGCTCGACCGCCGCCTGCTGAACCACGCGCTCGAAGCGGTGCAGCAGCGCCTGGCACGCGGCGCGGCGCATCCTTCGGCGCAGTTCGTCACCGGCACGCGCTCGGGGCAGCTGCTGCGCGTGCAGATGGCGCCGGTGCGCGCCATCGAGGCCGCTGACGATGCCACGCTCAGCGGCTTCGTGCTGATGCTGGACAACATCACGCGCGACCTCGCCGAGGACCGCGAGCGCGACCGCTGGCTGCACGGCCTGACCGAGGGCTACCGCGGTTCGCTCGGCAACCTGCAGGCCGCGGTGGAGCTGCTGGACGACCCCGAGCTGGACCCGGCGACGCACGAGCGATTCCTCGCGGTGATCCGCGACGAGATCGGCACGATGAGCCGACGCCTGAACGAAGCCGCCGCGCAGGGCCTGCAGTCGCTGAAGACGCGCTGGCCGCTGGAAGACATGCTGGGCGCCGACTTCGTCGCCGCCGCCGCGCAGCGCATCGAGGCCGCGCACAAGGGCCGCGTGACGCCGGGCGAGGTCGATGCGAACCTGTGGCTGAAGGTCGACAGCTTCTCGCTGATCCAGGCCCTTGTGCACCTCACCGGCCGCCTGGCCGACGAGTACGAGGTGCAGCGCGTGCGCCTGCGCCTGCAGCCGGCCGAGAACAACCGCGCGCAGCTCGATCTGGTGTGGGCCGTGCAGGCCATGAGCACCGAGACCGTCAGCGCCTGGGAGACCGAGCCGATCCAGCAGGGCGGCGAGGCCACGCCACTGACGGTGCGCGACATCGTCGAGCGCCACGGCGGCGCGCTGTGGTTCGAGCGCGCGCGCGTGCGCCAGGAGGCCTTCTTCCGCTTCCTGCTGCCGCTGGCCGGCGAGGCCGCGCCGCTGGAGGCCGCGGCCGTGGTGCGCGGCGAGAGCCGGCCCGAGTACTACGACTTCGACCTCTTCCGCGGCGGCGCCACCAGCGACGCGCTGGCCGAGACGCCGCTCGCCGAACTCGCCTACACCGTGTTCGACACCGAGACCACGGGCCTGGAGCCCTCCAACGGCGACGAGATCATCCAGATCGGCGCCACGCGAATCGTCGCCGGCAAGCTGCGGCGCCAGGAGTGCTTCGAGCAGCTGGTGGACCCGCAGCGGCCGCTGTCGGCCGCCGGCATCGCGATCCACGGCATCGAGCCGCACATGGTGCAGGGCCAGCCGACCATCGGCGCCGTGCTGCCCGCCTTCCACGGCTTCGCGGCCGACAGCGTGCTGGTGGCGCACAACGCCGCCTTCGACATGCGATTCCTGCAGCTGAAGGAAGAGGCCACCGGCGTGCGCTTCGGCCAGCCGGTGCTGGACACGCTGCTGCTGTCGGCAGTGATCCACCCCGCGCAGGAGTCGCATCGCCTCGAAGCCATTGCCGAGCGCCTGGGCGTGCCGGTGCTGGGCCGGCACACCGCGCTGGGCGACGCGCTGGTCACCGCCGAGGTGTTCCTGAAGATGATCCCGCTGCTGCAGGCGCAGGGCATCGAGACGCTGGGGCAGGCGCTGGAGGCGTCGAAGAAGACCTACATGGCGCGTGTAGCGTACTGATCGAGCGGCAGGCGCGCTTATGCTGCGCCGATGGCCTCGTCCTCGCTCGCGCTCTTCATCCAGTCGCTGTGGATCGGCCTGTCCATCGCCGCGCCGGTGGGCCCGATCGGCCTGCTCGTCATCCAGCGCACGCTGCGCCACGGCGCGGCGATCGGCATCGCCACCGGGCTGGGCGCGGCAGTGGCCGATGCGGCCTACGGCGCGGTGGGTGCCTACGGCGTCAGCGCGCTGATCGGCGCCTTGCAGGGCGCGCGAGTGCCGCTGGCCCTCTTCGGCGGCGCCTTCCTGCTGTGGCTGGCCTGGCGCACCTGGCACGCCGCCGCGCCGGCTGAAGGTGCGCACGCATCGGGCGGGCCCGGGCTGCTGCCATCGTTCGCCGGCACTTTCGTGCTGACGCTGTCGAATCCGGCGACGATCCTGTCCTTCATCGCGATCTTCGGCGCGGTGCTGGGCGGCGCGGCCGGCGCGCCGGCCTCACCCGCACTGATGGTGCTGGGCGTGCTGCTCGGCTCGGCGCTGTGGTGGCTGGTGCTGTGCGGCGCGGTGAGCCGGCTGCGCAGCCGCTTCGACGCGCGCGCGCAGCGCTGGGTGGGCCGCACCTCGGCGCTGATGCTGGCGGGCTTCGCGCTGTGGCAGTGGTCGCAGCTGCTGCGCGGCAGCCAGGAATGAAAAAGGCCCGCCGAAGCGGGCCCGGTGTGGTTCGAACTGCTCGGCCCCGAAGGGCGGTTCAGCTGTTGCGCTTGCCTTCGATGACGATGACCTGCGAGGCCGGCGTGGCCGCGGCCACGAGGGCGTCGGGCGCGGGGCCGGTGGCGATCATCTCGATGCTGGCCAGCACGCTGAGCGTGGCGAAGGCCGACAGGCTGAGGGCGGCGGCGCGGTACAGGGCTTGGATGTTCGTCATGGTGATCTCCTTCGGGGGCGTTGCAGCTTGCGATGGAGTGCACTGTAGGCAGCCGTCTTCGTCAGGCCCACCGGCGGGCGACGGATCGCCGCGCCGCGGCGATGAATCGCAGATCGGATCGATGAACGGCAGCGGCCTTCAGCCGCGTGCCGCGCGCCAGGCCGCGAGCAGTGCCATTTCACGCGCCTGCGGCAGGCCATTGCCCTCGCGCAGGCCTTGCTGCGGGGCCTCGCGTGCCCAGGCGGCGGTGTCGGCCAGCGTCTGCGCCAGCGGCCGGCAGACGAGCCCGGTGGCCAGCGCCCGCGCGTGGCGCGTGCGGTGCATGCCGGCTTCCTCGGGCGGGATCCATACCGGCAGGTCCGACCAGGGCGCCACGCCCTGCCCGAGCAGGAAGGAGCCATCGACCCACTCGAGCCGTGCCGCCGGCGCGAGCGTCTCGCGCAGCGCGCCGAAGAAGCCCGCATGCGTAAGGGGTTCCGCCGGCCCGACGAGGTTGAAGACGCCAACGGTTCCGGCCTCGGCCTGGCGCAGGTGCCAGGCGGCGAGGTCGCGTCCGTCGATGAACTGCACCGGCGCGTCAGCTGGGCCGGGCACGAGCACCGTCCCGTCGTCGCCGGCGTTCGCGGCGGCGCGCACGAAGCGCTGCACCCACCAGGTGAAGCGGCCGGTGGGGTCGTGCGGGCCGACGATCAGCCCGGGGCGCGAGACGAGGCAGCGATCACCGAAGGCTTCGATCGCGGCGTCCTCGCACAGCGCCTTCAGTCCGCCATAGGTCTCGCCGGTGATGGTCTCCACGGTCGGGTCGGCCAGCGTGGCGCGCGGCGCGTCCTCGTCGGGGCCTTCGGCGCCGAAGCCCGCGTAGACGCTGATCGAGGAGACCAGCTGGTACTGCCCGACGCGGCCCTGCAGCGCCGCCGCCATCGCACGCACCTGGCGCGGGAAGTAGGCGCTGGTGTCGATGGCGGCGTCCCAGCTGCCGCCGGCCAGCGCGGCGAGATCGCCGTTGCGGTCGGCGATGCGGTGCTCGGCCTCGGGGAACAGCGCGGCGTTGCTCTGGCCGCGGTGCAGCAGCGTCACGGCGTGGCCGGCGGCCAGCGCCTGCGCCACGATGTGGCGGCCGAGGAAGCGCGTGCCGCCCAACACCAGCAGCTTCATGCGGCGCTCCTCACGCGAACAGCCCCTTGTGCTGCTCGCGCAGCAGGTTCTTCTGCACCTTGCCCATCGCATTGCGCGGCAGCTCGGGCACCACGAACACCTGCTTGGGAACCTTGAAGTTGGCGATCTGCGACTTGAGCCGGCCGATCACCTCGGCTCCATCGAGCTTCGCGCCGGGCCTGGCGGTCAGCACCGCGACCACGGCCTCGCCGAAGTCCGGGTGCGGCACGCCCACCACGGCCGACTCGGCCACGCCCGGCATGTCGTTGATCACGCCTTCGATCTCGGCCGGGTAGACGTTGTAGCCGCCGCTGATGATCAGGTCCTTGCTGCGGCCGACGATGGTGACGTAGCCCTGCTCGTCGACCTTGCCCACGTCGCCGGTCTTGAACCACAGGTCGGTGGTGAACTCGTCGGCCGTCTTCTCCGGCATGCGCCAGTAGCCCTTGAAGACGTTCGGACCCTTGACCTCGATGCCGCCGATCTCGCCGGCGGCCAGCGGCCGGCCCTTCTCGTCGTGCACGCGCACGCCCACGCCGGGCAGCGCCGGGCCCACGGTGCCGCCGCGGCGCGCGCTTTCGGGGCGGTAGGGGTTGCTGGTGAGCATCACGGTCTCGCTCATGCCGTAGCGCTCGAGGATGGTGTGCCCGGTGCGCTGCTGCCACTCGCGGAAGGTCTCGATCAGCAGCGGCGCCGAGCCGCTGACGAACAGGCGCATCCTTGCGCAGGCCTCGCGCGTGAGCGCGGGCTCGGCCAGCAGCCGCACGTACAGCGTGGGCACGCCCATGAACACCGTGGCCTCGGGCAGCCGCGCGGCCACGGCCCTGGCGTCGAAGCGGCCGAACCAGATCATCTTCGCGCCGGCCAGCAGCGCGCCGTGGCTGGCGACGAAGAGGCCGTGCACGTGGAAGATCGGCAGCGCGTGCAGCAGCACGTCGCTGCCGGGCTTGTGCTCGGCCCAGCCCCAGGCCTGGTGCAGCACGCGCGCGTTGCTGGCCAGGTTGCCGTGGGTGAGCATCGCGCCCTTGCTGCGGCCGGTGGTGCCGCTGGTGTAGAGGATGGCGGCCAGGTCGTCGGTGCCGCGCTGCGCCGGCTCGTGCGCGTCGGGGAACTGCGCGGCGCGGTCCAGGAGGGTGCCGGTGCGGTCGTCGTTCAGCGTGAAGACGTTGAACGTGTTCGCCTTGAATGCGAGCTTGCTGATCCAGCCGAAATTGCGGCCCGAGCAGACCACCATCGCCGGCTCGGCATTGCCGATGAAGTACTCGATCTCGCCGGCCTGGTAGGCCGTGTTCAGCGGCAGGTAGACATGGCCGCTGCGCAGCACCGCGAGGTACAGCATCAGCGCCTCGACGCTCTTGTCGGTCTGCACCGCGATGCGCGACTGCAGCGGCAGCTGCAGCGAGTCGATCAGGTTGGCGATCATCGCCGTGCCCCGCTCGAGGTCGCGCCAGGTGTAGTGCAGCGGCACGGGCGTGTCGGCGGTCTCGATCGCGGTGGCGTCGAGCTCGGCCGGGAAGGCCGCGCGCAGGATCGTGTAGAGGTTCTGCTGGCCCATGGTGGTCTTGCGTCTCGTGTGGCTCTTCTTCGCGCTTGCCGGCGCTTCGTCAGTCCAGCTTCGCACCCGAGCTCTTCACCACCTCGGCCCAGCGCTTGATCTCGCTGGCGACGAAGCGGCCGAAGTCGTCGCCCCACAGGTTGGGCACGTCCGCACCCAGGCCGTTCCAGGTCGACTTCAGCTCCTCGCTCGCGAAGGCCTTCTTCATCTCGGCCGTCATCGTCGAGACCGCGTCCTTCGGCGTGCCCTTGGGCGCCCACAGGCCGTACCAGGTGGCGACCTTGTAGCCCGGCAGGCCGCTCTCGGCGGCGGTGGGCAGCTCGGCGAAGCCGGGCGCGCGGCGTTCGCCGGCCACCGCGATGGCGCGCAGCCGGCCGCCCTTGATGTGGTTGGCGCTGCTGCCCAGGCCGTCGAACATCATGTCCACCTGGCCGGCGATCAGGTCCTGCAGCGCCGGGCCGGCGCCGCGGTAAGGGATGTGGGTGATGAAGGTCTTGGTCTGCAGCTTGAACAGCTCGCCGGCCAGGTGGTGGCTGGTGCCGTTGCCGGCCGAGCCGTAGTTGAGCTTGCCCGGGTTCTTGCGCAGGTGCTCGATCAGGTCCTTCAGGTTCGTGGCCTGCACGCGCTGCGGGTTGACGACGATGACCTGCGGCACGCTGGAGATCAGCCCCACCGGCACGAAGTCGGCCTCGAGGTTGTAGTCGAGCTTGGGGTACATGCTGGGCGCAATCGCATGGTGCACCGCGCCCATGAACATCGTGTAGCCGTCGGGCGCGGCCTTGGCCGCCACGCCGGCGCCCAGCGTGCCGCCGGCGCCGCCCTTGTTGTCGATGACGAACTGCTTGCCGACGTTCTTGCTCATCAGCGCGAACAGCGGCCGCGCGAAGGCGTCGGTGCCGCCGCCGGGCGGAAAGGGCACGACGATGGTCACCGGCTTCGTGGGCCAGGCGCCCTGCGCGTGCACCCAGGGTGCGGCCAGGGCGGAGGCGCCGGCGATCAGGGCCTGGCGGCGGGTGGTCTGGGTCATCTGCTCAGTCTCCGTGGGTTGTTCGAGTCTCAGGACAGGCCGCCGATGGCGCGCGAGCGCGCCACCTCGCCTTGGCGGAACTTGGCGTGGCTGGCTTCCACCTTGGCCAGGTCGTAGAGGTAGTTGACCATCATGCCGAAGCTCTGGCGCAGCCCCTTGCCCGACATGTTGCCACGCAGGTTCAGCCGCTCCAGGCGCGCGCCGTTGTCGAGGTGGAAGCGTGCCACCGGGTCGCCCGCCGGCGTGGGCGACAGCACGCCCAGGTAGGCCGTGCACAGCAGGCGCAGCGCGGCCTCGCCGGCGGGGCCCAGCGCCTCGTGCACCGCCGGGCCCTGCAGCGCGCCCAGGTCGCCCTGGCACAGCGCCAGCAGGGTCTCGCGCGCGGCCACGAGTTCGGCGGCGGCGTGCTTCTTCAGCCCCGGCAGCGCGGCCAGGTCGGGCTCGGCGAGCAGCCACGCCGCGAAGCCGGGGATCGGCGACAGCGTGCAGAAGGTCTTCAGCCGCGGCAGTTCACGCTGCAGCTGCGTGGCCACGGTCTTGATCAGGAAGTTGCCCAGCGAGACCCCGCGCAGCCCCGGCTCGCAGTTGCTGATGCTGTAGAAGGCCGCCACGCGGAAGCGGTCGGCCGGCAGCGGCGTGCTCTGCTTGTCGATCAGCGGCCAGATGCCGGCCGGCATCTCCGGCAGCAGCGCCACCTCCACGAAGATCAGCGGCTCCTCGGGCAGCTGCGGGTGGAAGAAGGCGAAGCAGCGGCGGTCGGGCTGCAGGCGGCGGCGCAGGTCGTCCCAGCCGTCGATCGCATGCACGGCCTCGTGGTGGATGATCTTCTCCAGCAGGTGCGCCGGCGAGTTCCAGTCCACGCGCTTCATCTGCAGGAAGCCGGGGTTGAACCAGCTCGTCAGCAGGTGCAGCAGGTCGGCCTCGATCGCGTGCAGCTCGGGCCGCTCGCGCAGCACGCGCAGCAGCGCGCGCCGCAGCCGCAGGATGGCGCCGGTGCCGCCGGGCATGCGGTTCAGGCGCCGGAACAGCTCCTGGCGCGGCGGCTCGGCGGCATGCACCAGCGGCGCGAGCGTGGCGGCGCGCGGATCGGCCGCGTAGGCCTGGGCCAGCTTCAGCACGCGCTGCGGGTCGGGGCTGAGGTCGGCGGCGAGGAACTCGAAGAACTCGTCGAGCTGCTCGTCCTCCATGTCCTCGAGGCGGTCGATCAGGTCGCGCGCCTGGGCCATGCCGTTGAGCTCGCCCTTCTCGCCGACCAGGCGCTTGCAGTCCAGCTTCATGCGCCGCACCGCGCGCGCGGTGCGCTGGCGGGCGGCGGCCTGGCGGATGTCATCGAGCACGGCGTGCTCCCCCGGCCTTCTTCGCCGCGGCGCTGCGGCGCAGCTTCTTCAGCGCCACCAGCTGCGCCATCAGGTGGTCGTGCATCGCGCGCTCGGCGCGTGCCGCGTCGCGCTGCATGAAGGCATCGATCAGCACCCGGTGTTCGTTGATCGATGCCGCGATGCGCCCCGGCAGCTGCAGCTGGCGGCCGCGCATCAGGCGCATGAACTTGCGCAGGTCGCCGGTGACGCGGTCGAGCCAGCGGTTGCTGGCCAGGCGCTGCACGGCAGAGTGGAACTCGTGGTTGGCGCGGTAGTAGCCGTCGATGTCCTCGGCCGCGGCATGGCGCTCCAGGTCGTCGTGCAGGCGCTGCAGCAGGCGCAGGTCCTCGTCGCCGGCCTTGCTGGCGGCCTCGAAGGCGCAGCGGCCTTCCAGCAGCGCCATCACGGGGAAGAGCGCGTCGGCGTCGTCGTCGGAGAGTTCGATGACGCGGCAGCCGCGGTGCGGCACCAGGTCCACCAGCCCCTCGGCGGCCAGCACCTTCAGCGCCTCGCGCAGCGGCGTGCGGCTGACCTGCCAGGCCTCGGCCAGGGCCTTCTCGTCGATCCACTCGCCGGGCGCGAGCTCGCGGTCGAACACCATCGCGCGCAGGCGCGCGGCCACGCCGTCGTGCAGCGAGGTGCCGCGCAGGGGAATGGGCTCGGGCATGCGGGCTCCGCGGTGCAGTGGCGTGGGTGCGCAGCATAAGGCTGTAATTACGGCATCACAAGGCCGCAAAAACCCGCTCCCGGCCGCGCGGTACATTCGCCGCCACCCTTGCCGCCGCCATGCCCGTCGCCACCGTCGCACCGCCCGCCGCCGCGCCGCTGAGCGCCGAGCGCGTGCTCGCGCTGGCCGCGCAGAGCATGTTCGACATCTTCGCCGGCACGGCCTTGGGCACGATGGTGGTGGACCGGCAGCACCGCATCGTGTGGATCGACGACGGCTACCGCCGCTTCCTGCCGGCGCTGGGCCATGCGGAGAGCGACTTCGTCGGCCGCCGCGTCGAGGAGGTGGTGCCCAACACGCTGATGGGCGAGGTGATCGAGAGCGGCCGGCCCATCCTCGTGGACCTGCTGAGCAACCACGCCGGCACCTTCCTCGTCAGCCGGCTGCCGCTGAAGGGCGACGACGGCGTCGTGATCGGCGCCGTGGGCTTCGTGCTGCTGGACCACCCCGAAAGCACGATGCAGCCGCTGGTGGCCAAGTTCAGCCGGCTGCAGGCGGAACTGGTGGCGGCGCGGCGGCAGATCGAGCAGGCGCGGCGGCCCAAGCACACGATCGCCAGCTTCATCGGCGGCAGCCCGGCGGCGCTGGAGGTCAAGCGCCAGGCGCGCCGCGTGGCGCCTACCGACGCCACCGTGCTGCTGCTCGGCGAGACCGGCACCGGCAAGGAGCTGCTAGCGCAGGGCATCCACGCCGCGAGCCGCCGCGCGGCGCGGCCCTTCGTCGGCGTGAACATCGCCGCCGTGCCCGACACGCTGCTGGAAGCCGAGTTCTTCGGCGTCGCGCCCGGCGCCTACACCGGCGCCGACCGCAAGGGCCGCGACGGCAAGTTCAAGATCGCCGACGGCGGCACGCTGTTCCTGGACGAGATCGGCGACATGCCGCTGGCGCTGCAGAGCAAGCTCCTGCGCGCGCTGCAGGAGCAGGAGATCGAGCCGCTGGGCAGCAACCGCGTCGAGCGCGTGGACGTGCGCATCGTCGCCGCCACCAGCCGCGACCTGCAGGCGATGGTGGCCGACGGCAGCTTCCGCGCCGACCTCTTCTACCGCCTCAACGTGATGCCGATCCGCCTGCCGCCGCTGCGCGAGCGCACGGCCGATCTGGAGGCGCTGGTGGAGTCGCTCACCGAGGACATCGCGCGCCGCAGCGGGCTGCCGGCGCGCAGCGTGAGCGCCGAGGCGCTGGCGCTGCTGGCGCGCGCGGGCTGGCCGGGCAACATCCGCGAGCTGCGCAACACGCTGGAGCAGGCGGCGCTGATGACGGACGACCTGGTGCTGGAGCCGCGGCACTTTCCGGCCGGGCTGTGCCCGGCGGAGCCGGTGGCCGCGGCGCCGCGCGAAGTGCCAGGGCCTGTGCCCGAATCCGAGGCCGAGCCCGAGCTTCGTCCGCTGGCCGAGCAGGTGGCCGAACTCGAACGCGCGGCCATCGCCGCGGCGCTGAAGCGCACCGGCGGCAACCGCGTGCAGGCGGCGCGGCAGCTGGGCATGTCGCGCGCGGCTTTCTACGAGCGGCTCGCCCGCTGGCCTGAACTGTCTGGATTCCAGTCATCGCGACTGTCCGAATTCCAGGCAGAGCCCTGCTCGAAGGCCTCGAAGGGGTCGGTTTTCAAGGGTTAACCCGCGCGGTTTCGCGCGGCACGGCGATTGCACCCTCGCTCCCCACAACGAGGAGACTTCACATGCAACGCCGCCCGCTGCTGGCGCTGGCCGCCATGGCCACCGCACTGGCAACCCCCGCCGCCTTCGCCCAGGCCGCCAAGGACCTCCGCATCGCCCATGTCTACAGCAAGACCGGCGCGCTGGAGGCCTACGGCAAGCAGACCGCTACCGGCTTCCTGATGGGCCTGGACTACGCCACCGGCGGCACGATGACGGTGGCCGGGCGCAAGCTGGTGGTGATCGAGAAGGACGACCAGGGCAAGCCCGACGTGGGCAAGGCGCAGCTGGCCGCGGCCTACGGCGACGACAAGGCCGATGTCGCGGTGGGCCCCACCGCGAGCCCGGTGGCGCTGGCGATGCTGCCGGTGGCCGAGGAATACAAGCGCGTGCTGCTGGTGGAGCCCGCGGTCGCCGACAGCATCACCGGCGACAAGTGGAACCGCTACATCTTCCGCACCGGCCGCAACAGCAGCCAGGACGCCATCGCCAACGCCGTGGCGCTGGACAAGCCCGGCACCACGCTCGTGACGCTGGCGCAGGACAACGCCTTCGGCAAGGACGGCGTGAAGGCCTTCCGCGAGGCGGTGAAGAACGCCAAGCTCGCGCACGAGGAATACCTGCCCGCGGCGACCACCGACTTCACCGCCGGCCTGCAGCGCATCATCGACAAGCTCAAGGACGCGCCGGGCCGCAAGATCGTCTGGGTGATCTGGGCCGGCGCCAACCCGCCGTTCACCAAGTTCGCCGAGCTGGAGCTGCAGAAGCGCTACGGCATCGAGATGGCCTCGGGCGGCAACATCCTGCCCGCGATGGTCGCCTTCAAGCAGTTCCCCGGCATGGAAGGCGCGGCCTACTACTACTTCGGCATGCCGAAGAACCCGGTCAACGAGTGGCTGGTGTCGAACCACTACAAGCAGTTCAAGGCGCCGCCGGACTTCTTCACCGCCGGCGGCATGAGCGCGGCCATCGCGCTGGTGGAGGCACTGAAGAAGACCAAGGGCGAGACCGCGAGCGACAAGCTGATCGCCGCGATGGAAGGTCTCTCCTTCGAGACGCCCAAGGGCCGGATGACCTTCCGCAAGGAAGACCACCAGGCGATGCAGAGCATGTACCACTTCCGCATCAAGGCCGACCCGGCTTTCGCCTGGGGCGTGCCGGAGCTGATCCGCGAGATCAAGCCCGAGGAGATGGCGGTTCCGATCCGGAACAAGCGCTGAAGCATCGGCCGTGCTGGAGACGCGTGATCTGACGATCCGCTTCGGCGGCCACGTGGCCGTCGACCAGGTCTCGTGCCGCTTCGAGGCGGGCACGCTGACGGCGATCGTCGGGCCGAACGGCGCGGGGAAGACGACCTACTTCAACCTCGTGTCGGGCCAGCTGCGGGCGAGTGCCGGCAGCGTGTGGCTCGATGGCGAGGACCTGAGCGCGCTGTCCGCTCCGCTGCGCACGCGCCGCGGCCTGGGCCGCGCCTTCCAGCTCACGCAACTGTTCGCGAACCTGAGCGTGCACGAGAACGTGCGCCTCGCGGTGCAGGCGCGCGCGCAAGGCCGCGGGCATGCGGGCCTCGGCCTGCTGCGCACCTGGTTCAGCCACCGCGACTGGATCGCCGAGGCCGACGCGCTGCTCGCGCAGGTTCGCCTGTCCGACAAGCGCGACGCCGTGGCCGCCAGCCTGCCGCACGGCGACCAGCGCAAGCTGGAGGTGGCGCTGCTGATGGCGCTGGACCCGAAGGTCTATCTCTTCGACGAACCCACCGCCGGGATGAGCGTCGACGAGGTGCCGGTGGTGCTGGATCTCATCCGCGCGCTGAAGGCGAAGAAGGACCGCTGCATCCTGCTGGTCGAGCACAAGATGGACGTGGTGCGCGAGCTGGCGGACCGCATCGTCGTGCTGCACAACGGCGCCAAGGTGGCCGAAGGCGAGCCGGCCTCCGTGATCGCTTCGTCGATCGTGCAGCAAGCCTACCTCGGGATGGCCGCGTGAGCGCCGCGCCGCTGCTGCAGCTGGCCGGCGTGCACACGCACATCGGCCGTTACCACATCCTGCATGGCGTGGACCTGGCCGTGCAGGAGGGTGAAGTGACGATGCTGCTCGGCCGCAACGGGGCCGGCAAGACAACGACGCTGCGCACGATCATGGGCTTGTGGCCGGCCGGTGCCGGTGCCGTGACGTTCAAGGGCCAGCCGATCCACAGCCAGCACACCGCCGACATCGCCCGCATGGGCATCGGCTACGTGCCCGAGGGCATGGGCATCTTCGGCGACCTCACGGTGCAGGAGAACCTGCTGCTGGCCGCGCGGAGCGCGCGGCGCGCGGCCGAACTCGATGGCGCGCGCCTGGACTGGATCTTCGGCTTCTTCCCCGCGCTGAAGACCTTCTTCCAGCACCCGGCCGGCAAGCTCTCGGGCGGGCAGAAGCAGATGCTGGCGATTGCCCGCGCGGTGATCGAGCCGCGCGCGTTGCTCTTGATCGACGAGCCGAGCAAGGGCCTGGCCCCGGCCATCGTGCAGAACCTGCTGGCGCTGCTGCGCGAGCTGAAGAGCCAGCGCACGACCATCCTGCTGGTCGAGCAGAACTTCCAGCTCGCACGCGATTTGGGCGACGGGGTTGCCGTGATGGACGATGGCCGCGTCGTGCACCGTGGCCGCATGGCCGAGCTGGCGGCCGACGAGGCGCTGCAGCAGCGGCTGCTGGGCCTTTCGATGGCGGCGCATCAATGAGCGCGGCAGCCGACATCGCCAAGGCTCGCCTCGACTGGCGCCCGCTCGCGCTGCTGGCCGCCGTGGCCGCCGCCGGCGTGCCGATGGCGGGTTCTGCCAGCACCTGGCTCACGCTCAGCGCCGCCGGCCTGGCTATGGGCCTCATCGTTTTCATCATCGCCTCGGGCCTCACGCTGGTCTTCGGGCTGATGGACGTGCTGAACTTCGGCCACGGCGTGTTCATCGCGCTGGGTGCCTACGTCGCGGTGAGCGTCGCCGGCGCGCTGCCCGGCTGGGCTGAAGCGCAAAGCCTGGGCCTGAACCTCGCGCTCGTGCTGCTCGCGATGGCCGCCGCGATGGCCGCCACAGGCGTTCTCGGCCTGGGCTTCGAGCGGCTGATCGTGCGGCCGGTCTACGGCCAGCACCTCAAGCAGATCCTCATCACGATGGGCGGCATGATCGTCGGCGAGGAGCTGATCAAGGCGCTGTGGGGCCCGCAGCAGCAGCCGCTGCCGCTGCCGGTCTCGCTGCGCGGCTCCTTCCTCTTCGGCGACGCGGCGGTCGAGAAGTACCGGTTGCTCGCGGTGCTGCTCGGGCTCATCGTCTTCGCCGCGCTGCTGTGGCTGTTGAACCGAACGAAGCTCGGCCTCCTGATCCGCGCCGGCGTGCAGGACCGCGAGATGGTGCAGAGCCTGGGCTACCGCATCGAGCGCCTGTTCGTGCTCGTGTTCGCCACCGGCTCCGCGCTCGCCGGGCTGGGCGGCGTGATGTGGGGGCTGTACCAGCAGAGCGTGACGCCGCAGATCGGCGCGCAGGTCAACGTGCTGATCTTCATCGTCATCATCATCGGCGGGCTGGGCAGCACGCTGGGCTGCTTCGTCGGCGCGCTGCTGGTGGGGCTGGTGGCGAACTACGCGGGCTTCGCGCTGCCCAAGCTGGCCCTGTTCTCGAACATCGCGCTGATGGTCGCGGTGCTGCTGTGGCGGCCGCGCGGCCTGTACCCCGTCACGAGCCGCTGATGCTGCGCACGCTGCTCTCCGGCGACCTCCCGCGCAGCCGCGTGCTGGCCGCGGCGCTCGTGCTCGTCGTGCTGGCGCTGGCCTTCGCGCCCTGGCTCTTCCCCGGCAGCAAGGCGCTGGCGGTCGCGGCCAAGGTGCTGGTCTTCGTCGTGCTGGCGGCCAGCTACGACCTGCTGCTGGGCTACACCGGCATCGTCAGCTTCGCGCACACGATGTTCTTCGGCATCGGCGCCTACGGCGTGGCCATCGCCAGCACGCGGCTGGGCGCGGGCTTCGGCGCGCTGGGCCTGGGGCTCGCGGCGGCGCTGGCCATCTCGCTCGTGCTGTCGCTGGTGATCGGCCTGTTCAGCCTGCGCGTGAAGGCGATCTTCTTCGCGATGATCACGCTCGCGGTCGCCAGCGCCTTCCAGACGCTGGCCTCGCAGCTGTCGGACTTCACCGGCGGCGAGGACGGGTTGACGTTCAAGAACCCGGAAGTTCTCAGCCCGTCCAGCGAGTGGATGATCGACGGCCGGCTGCTGACCTACTACCTGCTGTTCTTCAGCGCACTGCTGCTGTTCGGTTTGCTGCTGCGCATCGTCAACTCGCCCTTCGGCCGCGTGCTGCAGGCCATTCGCGAGAACGACTTCCGGGCCGAGGCGCTGGGCATCCGCACCGTGGTCTATCGCACCGCGGCCAGCGTGCTCGCGGCGCTGTTCGCCACGCTCGCCGGTGCGCTGCTCGCGATCTGGCTGCGCTACACCGGGCCCGACACCACGCTGTCCTTCGAGATCATGCTGGACATCCTGCTCGTCGTCGTCATCGGCGGCATGGGCACGCTGTACGGCGCGCTGCTCGGCTCGGCGCTCTTCGTGCTGGCGCAGAACTACCTGCAGGACCTGCTGAAGCTCGCGGCCGGCGCGCTGGACGGCGTGCCGGTGCTCTCGGCGATCGTCACACCCGACCGCTGGCTGCTCTGGCTCGGCCTGCTGTTCGTGCTCTCGGTCTACCACTTCCCCACCGGCATCGTCGGCCGGCTTCGTTCGACACCACAGAAGGAGACTTGACCATGACGTTCAAACTGAAGGCCACGGCCATCGCCGCCGCCGCCGCGCTGGCCGCCTGCGGCAACAGCGACGACACCACGCTGGGTGCGGGCGACTACGAGGTGAACATCAAGCCGTCGTTCGTGTCGGGCACGCCGGCTTCGACCACCTACGACGGCACCAGCGACGACCTGCTGACCGCCGGCCTGGGCAAGACCGGCCTGGCGAGCGCCGTGGGCCCGACGCTGTCGAACCCGCCCACCGCGGCCGAGCTGCGAAAGCTTGCCATCCACACCAACTACCGCGCCCTCGTCGATCCGACGGCCGCCGGCGGCTTCGGCACGCTGTACGGCCCGAACGTCGCGGCCGACGGCACGGCCGGCACCGGCGAAGGCAGGATCGCCGGCACCGAGACCATCGCCTATGCCGACGACGGCAGCGGCGCGCAGAACGTGACGATGATGGTGCAGGTGCCCAGCAGCTTCGACCCGAAGGCGCCGTGCATCGTCAGCGCCACCTCCTCGGGCTCGCGCGGCGTCTACGGCGCCATCGGCACCGCGGGCGACTGGGGCCTGAAGCATGGCTGCGCGGTGGCCTACACCGACAAGGGCAGCGGCATGGGCGTGCACGACCTCGGCGCGAACACCGTCAACCTCATCGATGGCCGCCGCGCCGACGCCGCCGCTGCCGCGAAGACCAGCAACTTCACCGCAGCGCTGACCGACGCCGAACGCAGCGCCTTCAACACCGCCACGCCCAACCGCTACGCCGTGAAGCACGCGCACAGCGGCCAGAACCCCGAGAAGGACTGGGGCACGCACACGCTGCAGGCGATCGAGTTCGCGTTCTGGGTGCTCAACGAGAAGTACGGCGACACGCTGGCCGACGGCCGCAGGACGAAAGTGCTGAAGCCGGCGAACACGATCGTCATCGCCAGCAGCGTGAGCAACGGCGCCGGCGCGGCGCTGGCGGCGGCCGAGCAGGACACGGCCGGCTGGATCGACGGCGTCGCGGTGAGCGAGCCCAACATCCAGATCGCACCGGGCGGCGGCCTGACCATCACCCGCGGCAGCGCCAGCTACACCGCCGGCAGCCGGCCGCTGTTCGACTACTTCAGCTACGCCAACCTGCTGCAGCCCTGCGCGGCGCTGTCCACCGCGGCCACCGGCAGCCCCTTCGCGCTGGCCGGCATCACCGCCACGCTGGCCGGCAACCGCTGCACGGCGCTGAAGACCGCGGGCCTGGTGACCGGCAACACGACGGCCGAGATGGCCGACGACGCGATGGCCAGGCTGCGCAGCTACGGCTACGAGGCCGAGTCGAACCTGCTGCAGGCCTCGATGTGGCAGTTCGCGACGCCGGCCATCGCGGTGACCTACGGCAACACCTACGGTCGCTTCAGCGTGAAGGACAACCTCTGCGGCTTCTCCTTCGCCGGCATCGACGCCTCGGCCAACCCGATCGCGCTGACCACGGCCCAGCTCAACAGCATCTTCAGCCTGGGCAACGGCGTGCCGCCGGGCGGCGGTCTGCAGATCATCTGGAACAACAGCGTCGGCGGCGCGAAGAACCACACCGCGGGCACCTCGCCCTCGACCTCGGCGCTGGACTTCTCCTTCGACGGCGCGAACTGCCTGCGCCAGCTGTGGACCGGCAGCGACGCGAACGCGACGAAGACCAAGGCCGGCATCGCCGAGGTCTACCGAACGGCCAACCTGCACGGCAAGCCGACGATCGTGGTGCACGGGCGCAGTGACACGCTGATCCCCACCAACTTCAACTCGCGGCCCTACGTGCTGAAGAACGCGCAGGTCGAAGGCAGCGCCAGCCAGGTGAGCTACATCGAGGTGACCAACGGCCAGCACTTCGATTCCTTCCTGCCCTTCGCCGGCTTCGACACGCGCTACATCCCGCTGCACGTCTACTACGTGCGCGCGATGGACGCGATGTGGGCCAAGCTGAAGAGCGGCACCGCGCTGCCGCCCTCGCAGGTGGTGCGCACCACGCCGCGCGGCGGCACGAGCCCGGCGCCGGCGATGACCGCCGACAAGCTGCCGGCGATCGCGGCCAGCCCGGCGGCGGGCGACCGCATCACGATCAGCGGCACGACGATGACGGTTCCGGACTGAACCCGGAGGGCGCCGCGATGCAGCAGCAGCCGCAAGCGCAAGGAGCGTCGCGCTACCTCGTCTGCGAGGGGCGCGAGCTCCACTTCATGGAGTGGGGCGCCGGGCCGCGCGAGACGGTGATCGCCTGGCATGGCCTGGCGCGCACCGGGCGCGACATGGACGCCATCGCCGCGCACCTGGCGCAGCGCTGGCGCGTGATCTGCCCGGACACCATCGGCCGCGGCCTCAGCCAGTGGAGCCCGGCGCCGCGCGACGAGTACCAGCTCGCGTTCTACGAGCGCCTGGCGGTCTCGCTGGTGGACCAGCTCGGCATCCGCGAGATGCACTGGCTGGGCACCAGCATGGGCGGCGCGATCGGCCTGCACGCGGCCGCCGGCGCCTTGCGCGGGCGCATCCGGCGCCTCGTGCTCAACGACATCGGCCCGGAGATCGCTCCCGCCGCGGTGCAGCGCATCCGCAGCTATGCCGGCAGCCCGCCGGCCTTCGCGACGATGGCGGAGCTGGAGGCCTACTTCCGCACCGTCTACAAGCCCTACGGCTGGCTGAGCGATGCGCAGTGGCGCCTGCTGACGGAGAGCTCCGCGCGCCGCCTGCCCGACGGCCGCGTGACGCCGCACTACGACCCGGCGATGGTGATGCAGTTCGAGCAGCACCCCGACGACTACGCGCAGTGGGACGCCTGGGACGGCCTGGACCTGCCGGTGCTGTGCCTGCGCGGCGAGAGCAGCGACCTGCTGCTGCCCGAGGTGGCCGAGGCGATGCGCGTGCGCGGGCCGCGCGCGGTGGTCGTCACGGTGCCGGGCTGCGGCCATGCGCCGGCGTTGAACGTGCCGGAGCAGTTCGCGCTGGTCGAGCGCTTCTTCGCCGGCGAGTGAAGGCCTTCAGCGGGCGGCGGCTTCGAGCTCGCGCCGCGCGCGTTCGCACCACGTGGACAGATCCGCGCTGATGTCGGCGGGTTCGCCCGCGCCGGCCTGCGGCTCGGCCGGCGCGTCCGTTCCCGCCAGTGCGCGCTGCAGCGGCGCGCGCAGCTCGGCGTGCAGCGCCGGGTGCGCGAGCAGTGCGCGCCACAGCTGCGCCGCGCGCTCGTGGTCGCCACGCGCGGCCAGCCAGTGGCCGTAGGCTTCGAGCGCCTCCAGCCGGTTGGCCAGGTCGCCAGTGACGGTGCTGGAGTGCAGCGCGCGCGCCAGCAGCGGTGCGGCGCGGCCGGCGTCGCGGTGGCGCAGCGCCAGCTGCGCCTGCACCAGCAGCGTGGCCGCCTCGAGCATCACCTCGCCGCTGCGCCGCAGGTCCTCCAGCGTCGCTGCCGCCCACTGCGCGGCCGAGGCGTCGCGCCCCGCGTCGGCGTGCAGCCGCGCCAGGTTGATCATCAGGAAGGGGCGCGTCGAGGCGAAGCCATGTTCGTCGCACAGGCGCAGGCCTTCCTCGATCAGCGGCTGCGCGGCGTCGAAGCGGCCCTCGATGCGCCACAGGTTGCCCAGGTTGTTCATCACGTTGACCGCGCTGCGCCAGTTGCCCAGCTCGCGGTGCAGCGCCAGCGAGCGCTGCCAGGCCACCGTCGCCGCGGCGTAGGCGCCGGCGCGCTTGTCGGCCAGCGCCACGTTGGCGCTGAAGACCGCCTCGCCGGCCACGTCGCCGTCCTGCGCGGCGATCGCTGCGGCCTCCTCGAACTGCGCGCGCGCCTCGGCCGTGCGGCCCTGCATCAGCAGCGTCAGGCCCATCGTGTTGAGGGCGGACTTGATGCCCTCGCCGTGCGCCAGCGTGCGCGACCAGCGCAGCGCGCGCTGGCCGACGGCCTCGGCGGCATCGAGGTCCGTCTTGCGGTAGAGCATCAGCGCCTGCGCACGCGCCAGCGCCGCCAGCGCCGCGAGTTCGCCCGGCTCCGAGGGGTCGAAGACCGACTGCGGCGCCTCGAACCAGCCGATGGCCTCGTTCCAGACGCCCTTCTGTTCGAGGAAGCGCATCACCACCGGCGCGACGGCGGCGAAGAAGGCGGCGTCGGCGAAGGCGGTGGCGCTGCGCCAGGCCACGCGCAGCTCGTCCAGCAGCGCTGCGATGCGTTCCAGCGCGGTGCGCTGGTCGATGCGGCGCCAGTCTGCCATCGGCGCGAGCGTCCGCTGCAGCCAGCGCCGGTGCGCGGCGCGTGCCGCGGCGGCGGCGGCGGGCTCGGCGTCGAGCCGCTCGATCGCGGCCTGCCGCACCAGCGGGTGCAGCTCGAAGCGGTGCCCGGCACCGCCGCGCACCGGCTCCAGCATCGACACCTCCGCCAGCTCGGCCAGCAGCGGCAGCCCGGCCTCGGCCACCTCGCGCGCGGCGGCGGGGTCGAAGGGGCCGGCGAACACGGCCAGGCGCGTGAGCGCGCGCAGCGCGGGGGCCGGCAGGCGCTGCCATGAACGCTCGAGCGTGGCACGCACGCCCAGCACGCCGTCGTCGGAAGCGGCGTCCAGCGCATCGAGGCTTCGCTGCAGCTCGTCGGCCACCTGCGCGCAGCTCAACCAGCGCAGCCAGCCGGCGGCGATGCGCAGCGCGAGCGGCAGCCCGCCTGTCAGGCGTGCGATGCGCACCACGTGGGCCGCTTCGCCCGCCGCGTCGAAGCCCGCGGCGCGGCGTCGTGCCTGCGCCGCGAAAAGCCGCGCCGCGGCACTCGACAGCGCGGCCGCGTCGTCCGGCGCCGGCAGCGCGAGCCCCTGCAGGCGCAGCACGGCCTCGTCGGCCAGCGCCAGCGGCACGCGCGAGGTGACGAGGATGTGCAGTGCCGGGCAGGCCGAACGCAGCCTGTCGACCAGGCGCGGCAGGGCGGCCTCGGCATCGAGCAGGTGCTCGGCGTTGTCGAAGACCAGCAGCCGGCGCCCGCCGCCCAGGCGTTCGAGCAGCGGCACGAGCCCACTGCGGTCGGCCGCGGGCGCGGCACCCAGCGCATCGGCCAGCAGGCCCAGCACCTCGCGCGGCTCGGCCAGTTCGGCCAGCGGCAGCCAGGCGCTGCCGGCCTCGAAGGCGGGCGCGAGTTCAGCCTGCAGCGTGCGCGCCAGGCGCGTCTTGCCCACGCCGCCCAGGCCGGCGAGCGTCAGCAGCCGCGTGCGCTCCAGCAGCTGCCGCGCCTGCTGCAGTTCGTCGCTGCGGCCGATGAGGGCATCGGCCGGCTCGGCCGCCCCGTCGGCAGCCGTGTCGGCGGCCGGCAGCGGCGGCAGCTGCTGAAGGGCGAAGCGCTCGAAGGCGGCCGAGGGCGCGGCGTCGAGCTCGCGGCGAAGCGTGGCGCGGAAGGCCGCGAGCTCGCGCCGGGCGGCGTCGGCCCGGCCGCTGCCTGCCAGTGCCGCCAGGCGCAGGCGCTGCACCTCCTCGGCGAGGCGCTCGTGCGCGTCCAGGCGTTCGGTCAGCGCCAGCGCCGGCCCGGCCGCCGCGGCGCTTGCGGCGCGCAGCAGCGCGTCGCGCCAGTCCGCGCGCAGCCGCTCGCCGAACTGGCGCGCCCAGTCGCCGCAGGCGGTGAAGGCGCGGAAGCTCAGGCCGTCGAGGAAACGGCCGTCGTGGCCGGCGGCCTGCAGCCAATCGCCCTGCGCGATGGCCCCGCGCAAGGCGGCCACGTCGGTGGCCAGCGCCAGGCGCAGGCGGCGGCGCTCCGCCTGCAGTGCGTGGTCCAGGCCCCAGTCGCGCAGCAGCCCGCGCAGCCGGTTGAGGTTGACGCGCAGGTTGCGCTGCGCCTCCTCTTCACCTGCATCGGGCCACAACAGTGCGGCCAGTTCCTCGCGCAGCACCCAGTCGCCGCGCGCACCCAGGCAGGCCAGCAGGTAGCCGGGCAGCGCATCGGGCAGCTCGACCCAGCCGGGGGTTCCCAGCACCCGAGGTGTGCCGAGCAGGTGGAACGAGACGGTCACGGCACGGTGGGCGAGGTCCTTCGGCGGCGCGCCGACTGTAGTACGGCGCGTGGCGCTGAGACGCAAATGAGACGCCCGCTGCGCAGACTGCCGCCATCCGTCCAACGCCCCCGAAGGGAGACACCGATGAAGCCCCGCATCCGCCGTCCGCTGCAGCTGACCCCCCTCGTCGCCGCGCTCGCCGTCGCGGCGGCACCGGCCGCCGCGGGCCCCATCGACACGCGCCTGGAGGGCCTGCCGCCGGGCCTGCTGGTGACGGTCGGCGCCGCGCTGGCCGTCTGCACCGGCAACGGCGTCACGACGCGCGGACTGGCTTCGCAGGTGCTCGCCGAGCAGACGTTCGTCAACTGGGAGGTCGTGACGCTGCCGTTCGGCGGCACGACGGTGGTCCAGCGCACGCGCACGGCCTACGTCGGCCAGCTGAACGTCCCGTCCCAGGTTTCATCCTCGGGCTGCAGCTTCGGCAACCAGATGACCCTCACGGCCACGCTGCTGGGCGAATCGGGCGGCCAGTTGCGCGCGCGCGAGAGCGGCGTGCTGGCCTCGGGAGCGGTGACGAGCATGACCCGGCTGCATGCCACGCTGGAGGCCAAGACCAGCTCGCTGACGTCGCTCGTCGCCGTCGGCGGCTTCAACCAGGCGGTGGTGCCCACGGCCATCGACCGCGGACAGACGCAGCGCTGGACCACCTCGCACCACGACGGGATGGGTGTCACGTCGGTGGTCGAGCCGACGCTGGACTTCATGGTGCCGAGCAACATCCCCTTCCCCGGCTCGACGATGAGCCGCGCCCGCATCTCGATCGCCACCGACGGCAAGGTCTGCGTGCGCGCCGGCACCAGCAACGTCTGCCGCACGCGGGCGCAGGGCGGCACGGTGGTCAACGGCGGCGTCGAGGTCGACGTGGCGGACACCGAGCACAGCACCGCGGGCGGTCTGGCCACCACCCGGTGGCGCTTCCGGCTCGACACGAGCTTCCCCGCCGGCACGGTGACGGCGCGCGTGGGTGCCGACGACCTCGACACGATCGACTACCTCGTCGACGGCGTCGCCACCCCGCTCAACCTGCTGCCGTGGAAGACCTTCTCCTTGCCGATCCTCGTGAACTGAAGCGCTGACGGCCCGGCTTCAGTTCGTGTTCAACGCACTCGCCGGCACCGCGACGTAGGTCGTCGTGCCCGGCTTGAGCCACTGCAGCTGCATCACGGCGCCGCCGGTCTTCTCGTAGTACTCCAGCGTGATGCTGCGCTTGCCGGCGGTGAGGCTGAACGCGGCCGAGGTGTCGGTGGTGGTGCCGTGGTCGGTCCAGTTGTTGATGCGCTGGGTGCCGTTGACCCACAGGCGCACGCCGTCGTCGCTGACGGTGCGGAAGCGGTAGCTGCCGGTCGTCGGGATCGTGATCGTGCCGCTCCAGCGCACGCTGAACTGGTCGGCCGGCACGCCGATGGCCGGCGCGGCGTTGCCCCAGCTGAAGTTCACCGCCTCGATGCGCTGCACGAGAGGCGTGCCCGCCAGCGCCGTGCCGGCGTAGTAGCTGCCCAGCAGGCCGGCTCCGGTGGTGGCCGGCGTGGGCGCGGCGCCTTCGTCGCCGCCGGTCTCGCGCAGGTAGGCGGCCAGGCTGGTGGCATCGGCCGCGGTACCGGTGAACGCGGCGTGGGCCGTGATCGCGGCCTCGATAGTCGCGGCCGAGCCGTCGTGCAGGTAGGGCGCGGTGTTCCACAGGTCGCGCAGCGTCGGCACGTCGATGCCGCTGAGCGTGCCGTTCAGCCGCTTGCCGCTGGTGGCCTTGATCGTGCCGACGTTGGCCGGGTTGTCGACCGCGCTGCGCGTGAAGGCCGTACCGCTGTGGCAGAAGCCGCAGTTCATCGCCGTGAACAGCGTCTTGCCGGCGCTGGCCGCGCTGCTGAGCGTGCTGGCGCTCGGGCGCAGCGGGCTCGGGTCGAAGCTGGCGAGCGACTTCACGTAGGCCGCGAGCGCGTCGAGGTCGGCCGAGACGCCGGCCTTCGCATCGCCCAGCGGCTGGCTGCGCGTGCCGGTGTTGAACTGCGCGTCGCTCATCAGGCCCGTGCCGCCGGCGAGCGCGCGGATCTGGCCTTCGAAGTCCTGCACCTCGTCGAAGTTGTTGCTCCAGTGCAGCCGGCCCTGGCCGCCGGCGCGGCCGCGCAGGCTGATCGTGTTGCGCAGGCCTTCGCCCTGGCCGCCCAGGTCCCAGGTGCGGCCGTCGTGCCCGCCGTCGTTGTGGCAGCTGGCGCAGCTCATGTAGGCATCGCGTGCCAGGCGCGTGTCGCGCGCATCGTAGAAGTACTGCTTGCCCAGCAGCACGTTGGCGGCGAGCTTCTCGGTGGCCACGCTCGCCAGCGTCGCGGCCGTGGCCGTGCGCAGTTCGCCGTTGCGCGTGAGCGGCGTCAGGTCGGCCACCGTGACGCTGCGCGAGATGAAGTTGTGAACGTACAGGCGCGTGCCGTCGGCCGAGACCACCACGCCTTGCGGCGCGATGCCCACCTCGATGCGGAACAACTCGGCGCCGCGCCGGGGATCGACCACCGCCACCTGGCGCGAGGTCTCCAGCGCGACGAAGAGGTAGGAGCCCGTCGGGTCGAAGGCGGCGGCGCTGGCGAGGCTGGCGTTGTCGTGGTCCACGCGCTTGGCATAGGTCTCCGCCGGCGTTGCGCCCAGTTCGATGCGCGAGCTGATCGCGCGCACCGTGTTCTGGAAGTTCAGCGCCAGGCCGTCGCGCAGCGTGCCGCGTGCGATGTTGTCCTGCTTGCCGGGCACCCAGGCGAAGCTGCCGTCCGGCGCGATGGTGGCGGCGCCCAGGTAGTTGGGCACGCCCCGGCCGCTGATCTCGGTGTCGGTGCGGTCGCTGTGGCGCAGCAGCACGGTCGAGGCGATGGCCATCGTGCCGGTGTTCACCACCATCACCTCGCCGCCGCCGGCGCTCGTCACGACCGCGGCCGTGCTCTCGCCCTGCTGCGGCGGCGTGATGAAGCGCGAGACCAGCAGGCGCGCCGAGTCGGCGCTCACCGCCAGGTGGCGCGGGCGCGCACCGGCGGCCAGCGTGGCCAGCGTGGCGCCGGTGCTGCCGTTGAGCTTGAGCACCTGGCCCGAGGCTTCGAGCGCGAGGTAGGCATTGCCGTCCGGCGCGAAGATCAGGCCGAAGGGCTGCGTGGCGCGGCCGAAGGTGATGGTCCTCGTCACGGCCAGCGTGCTGGCGCTGATCACGCTGATGGTGGCGCTGTCGCGGTTGGCGACCCACACCGAGCCGTCGGCCGCGCGCGCCAGCGTGCGCGGCGCAGTGCCCACCGCGATCTCGGCCAGCTTCGCGTTCGTGGCGGTGTCGAAGACGCTCACGGTGTCGTTGTCGGCGTTCACCACCCACAGCCGTGCCGAGGCGCCGCTGCGCGGCTCCAGCAGCAGCGCGCTTGACGAGCGCGGCGCGTTGGCCGTGGCCGGCGCGTAGACCGCCTGCACGAAGGTCTTCACCACGCTGCTGCCGTCGGCCGCACGCACGGTGAAGTTCACGGTGTACAGGCCGGCGCTGGCGTAGGCGTGGCTCGCGCTGCTGCTGGCCGAGAACGCGGTGGCGCCGCTGCCGTCGCCGAAGTCCCAGCTGAAGGTCAGCCCGCTCGCTTCGAGGCCGGGCGTCCAGCTCGCGGTGCCGCCGGCGGGCAGCGGCGCGGCGGGCAGCGAGGGGATCGCCGGCAGCGTGTTGTTGAGCAGGCGCGGCACGAAGCCGGCGCTCTGCTGGAAGGCGGCATCGGCGGCCTGCGGGTCGATCCAGACCTCGCCGTTGCGGTGGCGCATGACGTAGGTCGGGTAGTTCTTCGAGCGGAAGCTCAGGCCCGTGCCGGCCAGGCCGGCCTCGGGGCAGAAGGTGGCGTCGGCCTTGAAGAGGTCGCCGCCGTCGGGCGTGCCCAGCTGCAGCCGGTAGCCGAAGTGGCGCAGGTAGCGGCCAGGCTGCGCCACCGATTCGAGCGAGACGCAGGTGCCGTCGGCGAGACCATCGCGGGCGATGAAGCGCGACGCGGCGGGTGCGTTCGTGGCGCTGCCGGCGGCGAGCACGCCCAGGCCGTTGGCGTCGCTGGCGATGGCCTGGCGGGGTTGGCTGGCGCTTTCCAGCAGGTAGGTCTGGTTGCGCGGCAGCGTGGAGGTCGGCGGCGTCGGCGCGTTGCTCAGGCCGATGCTGATGATCACGGCACGCGAAGGCACGCCGGCGGCATCCAGCGCGTATAGCTGGTAGTAGCCGGGCGGGGCGTTGTTGGCGCTGGCCGGGAGCGTGGCGTCGATGCGGTCGGCGGCCTGCGTGAACGGGATCTCGATGAAGCGCTGGCTGCTGTTGAACGAGTGCGTCACCGTGCCGTTGGCCACCAGCACCAGGCGCGAGATCGTGGTGGCCGCATCGGCCAGTTCCACCTGCACCGCCGCGCCATGCGCGAAGCCCAGCGCGTTGATGCCGGTCAGCACCGGCCGCGGCGCGAGCTGCGCCGCGCCGGCCACGGTGCGGAACAGGTAGGGCGGGTAGTAGACCTCGGCGTTCTGGTTGTTCACCGGGCCGGGCGCGCCGCCGCCGGTGGACAGGATCGTGCCGTTGGGCAGCAGCAGCGTCGCCGAGTGGTAGACGCGGATCTGCGCCGCGCTCGCGCCCAGCGTCCAGGTGCCGGTGGCCGGGTTCCAGATCTCGGCCGGATAGACGGCATCGGCGCCGCCGTTGTTGCCCACCTTCGTGCCGCCGGTGGCCACCACCTGGCCGTTGGGCAGCACCACGAGGTTGATGTATCGGCGCGCGAAGCTCATCGCCGCGGTCTCGGTCAGCACCGGCGTCGCGCCGTTGATGTCCACCACGGTGGCCATGTTGCTGGCCGGGTAGCCGTCGCCGTTGAAGTAGCCGTTGCCGCCGGCCTGCAGGATCTTCCCCGGCGCGAACATCACCGCCGAGTTGGTGGCGCCCACGTTGACGGGCGCGGTGGTGCTGGCCGGCGTCTTGAACTTGCCCAGCACGGTGATCGCGCCGGTGCCGCCGTTGCCGGCGATGTCCAGCTTCCACATCGTCTCGGCCGAGATGCCGAAGACTTTGCCGTCGGGCGCGACCCAGGCGCGCGGATACGAGGCGCGCAGGTAGTCGGGGCCGAAGGCGTCGCGGCTGCGCGCGCCGGCCAGGCTGCTCCAGCCGGTGCCGGGCGTGAAGAGCTCCGGCGTCATCGACACCGTGCCGTTGGCGATCGCCGTGTCGGGCGCGCTGACCATGCCTTCGCTGTACGGGTCCATGCCACCCAGCATCACGGCGCGGCCGTCGGGCAGCGTCAGCATGGTCGAGTACCAGCGCTGGTCGGCCAGCGTGGACAGGTCGTTGGCGATGGCGCCGGTGGCCGGCGTCACCAGCACGCTGTTCAACGGCGAGTTGCCGCCCGTCACCATCAGCCGGCCGTCGCCGATGAAGGCCGCGGTGCTGCAGAAGCTGTTGTAGCGCGCGCTGTCGAAGCCGGTGACGTGGCTCGCGCCGCCGAAGCCCAGGGCCGGCGTCCAGACGTCGTAGGTGCGGCCGTCCTGCGTGCCCGGCGTGTTGAGCGGCGTGCCGTAGGTCAGCACCTTGCCGGTGGGCAGCAGCACCGCGTGCAGGCCGTTCATCGGCCAGGGCTGCGTGGCGCCCCACAGGCCGCGCGTCGGCGCGTCGGCGGGGATCGTCAGGCCTTGCATCAGCGGATCGGCGTCCTGCGGGATGGGCACCGCCAGCGTGGTGGGCGCGGCGAGCCTGCGGGCGCGGGCGTCGGCGCTGGTGGCCTTGGCGCTGGCGGCCTCGTCGTGGCTGCTGCCGCCGCAGGAGGCGAGCGCCGCCAGCGAGACGAGCATGGCCAGGCGGCGGAGGGTGAAGGCGGGGTGCGTCGGCGTCATGGCTTGTTCTTCGTCGTGTTCGTCGCGGTCGTCGTGGAAGGGCCGGCGGCGGCCAGCTGCGTGATCTCGCGCTGCAGCCGCGCGCGGTCCACCGGCACGCCGGCGAAGCGCATCACGAGCTCGCCGCGGGCGTCGAAGAGGTAGAGCGAGGTGCGGTGGTCCTCGGGCCGCGCGGGGCTGCGCGCCGGGTCCATCACGCGCATGCGGTCGAGCAGCGCGTCCACCTGCGCCGGCGCGCCGGTCGCGAAGCGCCAGCCGCTGCGTTCGGCGCCCATGCGGCGCGCGAACTCGGCCAGCGCGGCCGGCGTGTCGTTCTGCGGGTCCACGCTGACCGAGAGCCATTCGCTCGCCGCGCGCGCCGCCGGCGGCAGCGCATCGTGCAGCGCGGCCAGTTCACGCACCTGCGTGGGGCAGGTGGCCGAGCAGCCGGTGTAGACGAAGTTCAGCAGCAGCACGCGGCCGTTCAGCGAGGCCGGCGTCACCGGCTTGCCGCGCTGGTCCTGCAGCGCGACGCCGCGCAGCGCCGCCGGCTCGGCACGCAGCGCGAAGGGCAGGGCAGGCAACAGCGCAGCAAGGCAGGCGGCCGCCAGCCGCCGCAGGAGGGTTCCGGGCATGGGCGCGCATGCTGGCGAAGGCGTAAGCGGATGTCACCACCGATCTCGGGGAACGCCCTGCCGGCCAGCGCGCTCGGCGTGTCTTTCCACACGCCGGCGGACCCGCCGGGCGACCCCTAGAATGCCCCGCCTCCCACCTTCCAGGGCCCGCATGTCGTCCGGTGTCATCCGCATCCGTGGTGCTCGTCAGCACAACCTGAAGAACCTGGACCTGGACATCCGCACCGGCGAGTTGACGGTCGTCACCGGCCCCAGCGGCAGCGGCAAGAGCAGCCTGGTGTTCGACACGCTCTACGCCGAAGGCCAGCGCCGCTACGTCGAGACCTTCAGCGCCTACGCGCGCCAGTTCCTCGACCGCATGGACCGGCCCGCGGTCGACAAGGTCGACGGCGTGCCGCCGGCCATCGCGATCGACCAGACCAACCCGGTGCGCACCAGCCGCAGCACGGTCGGCACGATGACCGAGCTGAACGACCACCTGAAGCTGCTGTTCGCGCGCGCCGCGCAACTCTTCGACAGGCAGACCGCGCTGCCGGTGCGGCACGACACGCCGGAGACGATCCACGCCGACATCGCCGAGCGCGCAGCGGCCGCCGGCGACCCGCGGCTCGTCTTCACCTTCCCGGTCGAGCTGCCCGCGGACACCACCGCCGAGCAGCAGGAGCAGTGGCTGGCGGCGAGCGGCTTCACGCGCGTGCAGGCCGAGCGCGTGCTGGGCACGCGCAAGATCCTGGATGTCGTCGCCGACCGCTTCCGCTTCGCCGGCACCGAGCGCGTGCGGGTGATGGAGGCCATCGAGCTGGCGCTGCGCCGCGGCGGTGGCCGGCTCACGGTGCACGCGGGCGACGAGGCCGTGCCCTGGAAGTACAGCACCGGACTGCACTGCCCCGAGAGCGACATCCGCTACGCCGACCCGCAGCCGGCGATGTTCAGCTTCAACAGCGCCTATGGCGCCTGCGACACCTGCCGCGGCTTTGGCCGCGTGATCGGCGTCGACATGGGGCTGGTGATCCCCGACCACCGCAAGACCTTGCGAAACGGGGCGATCAAGCCGATGCAGACGCCCGCCTGGCAGGAGTGCCAGGACGACCTGATCAAGTACGCCGGCGAGGCCGGCATCCCGCGCGACACGGCCTGGAGCCAGCTCACGCAGGCCCAGCGCGACTGGGTGATCGAAGGCACGCCGAACTGGAACGGCCAGTGGAACAAGCAGTGGTACGGCGTGCGCCGCTTCTTCGGCTACCTGGAGAGCAAGGCGTACAAGATGCACATCCGCGTGCTCTTGTCGAAGTACCGCAGCTACACGCCCTGCGCCACCTGCGGCGGCGCGCGGTTGAAGCTGGAGTCGCTGCTGTGGCGCATCGGTGACAAGGCGGGTGCGGATGCGGTGCTGCCGCCTTCCCTGCGCTACCTGCCGGTGGGCGCGGCGTGGAGCCGCGGACAGCTCGAAGCGCTGCACGGCCTGAGCCTGCACGACCTGATGCAGCTGTCCATCGAGCGCCTGCGCCGCTTCTTCGACACGCTGCAGTTGCCCAGCACGATGCTCGACGAGGCGCTGAAGCTGCTGCTCGACGAAGTGCGCACGCGGCTGAAGTACCTCGTCGACGTGGGCCTGGGCTACCTCAGCCTGGACCGCCAGAGCCGCACGCTCAGTGGCGGCGAGGTGCAGCGCATCAACCTCACGACCGCGCTCGGAACTTCGCTCGTCAACACGATGTTCGTGCTCGACGAGCCCTCGATCGGCCTGCACCCGCGCGACATGAACCGCATCGTGCAGGCCATGCACCGGCTGCGCGACGCCGGCAACACGCTGGTGGTGGTGGAGCATGACCCGGCGGTGATGCTCGCGGCCGACCGGCTGATCGACATGGGCCCAGGTCCTGGCGAGCGCGGCGGCAAGATCGTCTTCGACGGCACGCCCGAGGCCGCGCGCGGCGCGGACACGCTCACCGGCGCCTACCTCGGCGGCCGCAAGCAGGTGCACACGGGCTTCCGCAAGCTCGTCGCCGAGAACCAGCCCAAGCTCGTGCTGGAAGGCGCGCGCGAGCACAACCTGCGCGGCTTGGACGTGAGCTTCCCGCTGCAGCGGCTGGTGTGCGTGACCGGCGTCTCGGGCTCGGGCAAGAGCACGCTGATCCAGGACGTGCTGTATCCGGCACTCGCGCGCCACTTCGGCAAGGCCACCGAGACGCCCGGTGCGCACGAGCGCCTGCTGGGCGCCGACTTCCTCGCCGACGCCGTCTTCGTCGACCAGAGCCCGATCGGCAAGACCGCGCGCAGCAACCCGGCGAGCTACGTCGGCGCCTTCGACGAGATCCGCAAGCTCTTCGCCGATGCGCCGCTGGCGCGCGAACGCAGCTACACCGCCGGCACCTTCAGCTTCAACGCCGGCGACGGCCGCTGCCCCACCTGCGGCGGCAGCGGCTTCGAGCACGTGGAGATGCAGTTCCTCTCCGACGTCTACCTGCGCTGCCCGGACTGCGACGGCCGACGCTACCGCGCCGAGATCCTCGACGTGAAGATCGTGCGCGGGCCGATGCAGATGTCGGTGGCCGATGTGCTGGAGCTGACGGTCGCCGAAGCGGCGCACTGGTTCCAGAGCGACCGCGAGGTGGTCGCGCGGCTGCAGCCGATCATCGACGTGGGCCTGGACTACGTGCGCCTGGGGCAGCCGGTGCCCACGCTCTCGGGCGGCGAGGCGCAGCGCCTGAAGCTGGCGGGTTTCCTCGCCGAGGCCGCCGCCTCGCCGGCGCAGCGCGTGGCGAAGAAGGGCACGCTCTTCCTCTTCGACGAGCCGACCACCGGCCTGCACTTCGACGACATCGCCAAGCTGATGCGCGCGCTGCGCAAGCTGATGGACGCGGGGCATTCGCTGCTGGTGATCGAGCACAACCTCGACGTGATCCGCGCCGCGGACTGGATCATCGACCTCGGGCCGGAAGGCGGCGAGGGCGGCGGCGAGGTGGTCTGCACCGGCACGCCGGACGACGTGAAGGCGCATGCCACTTCGCACACCGGCGAGGCGCTGCGCGACTACGAGCGCGCGATGGGCCTGGCCGCGCCGCAGGCGGGCGAGGGCCGGCCGCTGCAGGCGGTGGTGCGTGAACGCCGCCTGGCGGAGGTGCCGGACGCGATCCAGATCGTCAACGCGAAGGAGAACAACCTCAAGTCGCTGACGGTCGACATCCCGCGCGGCAAGTTCAACGTCATCACCGGCGTCAGCGGCTCGGGCAAGAGCACCTTGGCCTTCGACATCCTGTTCAACGAAGGGCAGCGGCGCTACCTCGAATCGCTGAATGCGTACGCGCGCAGCATCGTGCAGCCGGCGGGGCGGCCGGAGGTGGATGCGGTGTATGGCATTCCGCCGACCGTGGCCATCGAGCAGCGCCTCTCGCGCGGCGGGCGCAAGAGCACCGTGGCCACCACCACCGAGGTCTGGCACTTCCTGCGCCTGCTGTGGGTGAAGCTCGGCCTTCAGCATTGCGTGAAGGACGGCGCGCCGGTGAAGGCGCAGAGCGCCGAGAGCATCGCCGCGCAGCTGCTGCGTGATCACCGCGGGCAGCATGTGGGCCTGCTGGCCCCGCTGGTGGTGAACCGCAAGGGCGTCTACACCGACCTGGCGAAGTGGGCCAAGGCACGCGGGCACACGCACCTGCGCGTGGATGGTGAATTCCTGAGCCTGAACCCCTTCCCGCGCATCGACCGCTTCAAGGAGCACACGCTGGAGCTGCCGGTGGGCGACATCGTCGTCGCGCCGGAGAACGAGGCGCAGCTGCGCGACCTGCTGAGCCGCACGCTGGACCTCGGCAAGGGCGTGCTGCACCTGCTGCACCCGCTCGACGGGCTGGACGACACGATGGTCGAGGGCGGCACGCAGGGCCGCGGCATCGGCGAGGTGAAGGTGTTCAGCACCAAGCGCGCCTGCCCGGTCTGCGGCACCAGCTACCCGGAGCTGGACCCGCGCATGTTCAGCTACAACAGCAAGCATGGCTGGTGCACCGGCTGCGTGGGCACCGGCCTCACGCTGACGCGCGAGCAGCGCAAGGCCTACGACGACAGCGTGCGCGATGACAACGAGAAGGGCCGCGAGCAGAGCTTCCCGAGCGAAGAGCCGGAGGTCGAGGGCGTGGTCGACGCGCCCTGCGCTGACTGCGGCGGCGCGCGCCTGAACCCGGCCTCGCGCGGCGTGACCTTCGAGGGCACCGCGATCACCGACATCGCGCAGCTCTCGGTGGCCGAGGCGCGGCGCTGGATCGGCACGCTGCAGCTGGTCGGGCGCGACGCCGACATCGCGCGCGACGTGGTGTCCGAGATCAAGAGCCGGCTGCAGTTCCTCGAGGACGTGGGCCTGGGCTACCTGACGCTGGACCGTGCCGCGCCGACGCTCTCGGGCGGCGAGGCGCAGCGCATCCGCCTCGCGGCGCAGCTGGGCAGCAACCTGCAGGGCGTGTGCTACGTGCTCGACGAGCCCACGATCGGCCTGCACCCGCGCGACAACGGCATCCTGCTGAACGCCCTCGGCCGGCTCGGCGAGGCCGGCAACACGCTGGTGGTGGTGGAGCACGACGAGGACACGATCCGCCGCGCCGAGCACATCATCGACATCGGCCCCGGCGCCGGCAAGCGCGGCGGCACGCTGGTGGCGCAGGGCACGGCAGCGGTGCTGGCGGCCGAGCCGGCTTCATTGACGGGCCGCTTGCTGGCGCAGCCGCTGAAGCACCCGCTGGTGCCGCGGCGCGGCATCGACTGGGAGGCCCCGGCGCTGATGCTGCGCGGCGCCAAGCTGCACAACCTGCAGGACGTGGACCTGCGCGTGCCGCTGGGCCGGCTGGTGGCGGTGACCGGCGTCTCCGGCTCCGGCAAGAGCACGCTGGCGCGCGACGTGCTGCTGGCGAACGTGCAAAGTGCACTGAGCGGCGGCAAGGGCTGGAGCGGCTGCGAGAGCCTGGAGGGTTTCAAAGCGCTGGACCGCGTGCTGGAGGTCGACCAGACGCCGATCGGCAAGACGCCGCGTTCCTGCCCCGCCACCTACATCGGCTTCTGGGACGCGATCCGCAAGCTCTACACCGAGACGCTGGAAGCCAAGGCGCGCGGCTACGCGGCCGCCCGCTTCAGCTTCAACACCGGCGACGGTCGCTGCCCGGCCTGCGAAGGGCAGGGCATGAAGACCATCGAGATGAGCTTCCTGCCCGATGTGAAGGTGCATTGCGACGTCTGCCACGGCGCGCGCTTCAACCCGGAGACGCTGGCCGTGAGCTGGCGCGGCAAGAGCGTGGGCGACGTGCTGCGCATGGAGGTGGACGAGGCCGTCGGCTTCTTCGCCAGCATGCCGGCCATCAGCCACCCGCTGCAGCTGCTGGCCGACGTGGGCCTGGGCTACCTCACGCTCGGGCAGCCGAGCCCGACGCTGTCGGGCGGCGAGGCGCAGCGCATCAAGCTCGTCACCGAACTCAGCAAGGTGCGTGACGACGTCACGCGCCGCGGCAACCGCGCACCGCGCACGCTGTACGTGCTGGACGAACCGACCGTGGGCCTGCACATGGCCGACGTGGAGAAGCTGATCCGCGTGCTGCACCGGCTGGTGGACGGCGGGCACAGCGTGGTGGTGATCGAGCACGACCTGGACGTGATCGCCGAAGCCGACTGGGTCATCGATCTCGGCCCCGAGGGCGGCGCCGCCGGCGGCCGCGTGGTGGCCGCGGGCACGCCGGAGCAGGTGGTGGCGGCCGGCACGCACACCGGCCGCGCGCTGGCGCCGGTGCTGGCGCGGCGCTGATTCAGCGCCGGCGCAGCCGCCGCCCCGCCAGCATCACCGGCAGGCCCAGCGCCAGCAGCCAGCCCGCACCCGGCTCGGGGACCGCGGCGGCCACGGGCGTGAACGTGATGTCGTCCACGCCCACCCAGTCGTTGTAGGAGCCGGGCCGGATCACCACGCTCGTGATGGCCGGCGCCTGCAGCGACAGCAGCAGCTGGCCGCTGCGGTCGGCCGAGACCGTGCCCACCAGCGCGGCGCCGTCGTAGGCCCACATCGTCACGTCGCCGACCAGGGCCTCGGAGGGCCCGACGCTGACGAACACCGCGCTGAAGAAGTTCACCGGCGCCGCGAAGCTCACGCGGAAGCTGGCGTCACCGTCCTCCAGCAGCCAGCCGCTGAGACTGCGCAGGATGTTGCCGCTGGCCAGCGAGGGCGTCAGCGGGCTGTCGACATCGGGGCCGTCGACCGAGACGATGGTCATGTCGGTGTTGCTGGCCCAGAACTCGCCGCTGGTGGACGAGCCCGGCCCGCTGAACGCATTCGGCGTGAACGTGACGCCCAGCGCGGCGTACTGGTTCGACAGCGTGGCCCCCGCGGGCAGGTTCTCGAAGTCGATGGTTCCGGCGCCGGCGGGCAGCACGGCCGCGAGCAGCGCGGCGGGAAGGAGGCGGGAGAGGGCGTTTTGCATGGCATGTCCAATGTACAGAGGCTGTACGAACGGCGGCACCCGCGCATTCGCGGTGCTGCGCGTTTTCTGCAATGGGCGCGGTGCCTGCCGGCCCGGACAATCCGCGCCAGTTCGAATGACCGATCGGAGCCCCGCCATGCGCCGCCTTGCCCGCCCCTTCGTCCCCGCCGCCGCCCTGTTGCTCGCCGGCCTCGTGCCTGCGGCCCATGCGCAGGTCGTGCTCACGGCCTCGTCCTGGCTGCCGCCCACGCATGCCCTGAGCGAGACGCAGAAGGACTGGTGCGCGGCGCTGGAGAAGAAGACCGCCGGCAAGGCCAAGTGCAACATCCTGCCGCGCGGCGTCTCGGCCGCGCCGGGCACGCTGGACGCCGTGCGCAACGGCCTGGCGGATCTCTCCTTCACCGTGCATGGCTACACGCCGGGCCGCTTCGTCACCACGCAGGTGGCGGAGTTCCCCTTCCTGGGCGACCACAGTGAGCCGGTCTCGGTGGCCTTCCAGCGCCTGTACGCGAAGACGCCGGCCATGGCCGAGGAGCACAAGGGCGTGAAGGTGCTGTCGGTGTTCACGCACGGGCCGGGCATTGTCTTCAACACCAAGCGGCCCGTCACCAAGGCCGAGGACCTCGCGGGCCTGAAGTGGCGCGTGGGCGGCGGCATGGTCAACGAGATCAGCAAGGCGCTGGGCATGAACGTCACGCTCAAGCCCGCGCCCGAGAGCTACGAGCTGCTGTCCACCGGCGTGATGGACGGCACGCTGTTCCCGGCCGAGAGCGTGGAGAGCTTCAAGATCGACAAGGTCGTGCGCTACGGCACCACCTTCCCAGGCGGCCTGTACAACACCAGCTTCGTCTTCATGATGAACCAGGCCAAGTACGACGCGCTGCCGCCCGACGTGAAGAAGGCCGTCGACGAGCTCTCCGGCGAGCCGGCCGCGCGCATGTTCGGCCAGGCCTGGGACAAGGTCGACCGCCGCGGCTTCGCCTTCATGCAGGCCGCCGGCGTGCAGATCAGCAAGGCCGATCCGGCCTTCGTGAAGGCGGTGGGCGACAAGGTCGCGCCGCTGGTCGACAACTGGGCCAAGGCGGCCGAGGCCAAGGGCATGAAGGACCCGAAGAAGGCGCTGGCCGACTTCCGGGCCGAGATCGCCAAGCTGCAGTGACGAAGGCCGCGCAGGCCCGATGAGCAGGCTTCTGTCCGCGCTGTGCGGCACGCTCGCCGCGCTGGCGCTGTTCGGCATCATGGCGCTGACCTTCGTCGACGTGATCGGCCGCAAGTTCCTGGGCGGCTCGGTGCCCGGCTCGCTGGAGGTGACCGAGCTGCTGATGGTGGTGGTCATCTTCACCAGCCTGCCGCTGGTGGCCATGGCCGGCGAGCACGTCGTGTTCGACTCGCTCGACCGCTGGCTGCCCGCGCCGCTGCTGGCGGTGCAGCGCGGCTTCATGGAGCTGTTCTGCACCGCCTCGCTCGGCGGCCTGGCCTGGCTGATGTGGGTGAAGGCCGGCCAGCTGGCCGAGTTCGGCGAGACCACGGCGCAGCTGAAGATGCCGCTGGGCGCCTTCGTCTACGTGATGTCGGCGCTGCTGGCGCTGGCGGCGCTCGCGCACCTGCTGGCGCTGCCCGAGGCCGTCCGGGGCCGCGGCGCCGACAGTGCCGACCGCGTCGATAGCGCCGCATGACGGCCGCGCTGCTCGGCTTCGCCGCCGTCTTCGTCCTCGCGCTGCTGCGCATGCCGCTGGCCTTCGCGATGGGGGCGGTCGGCTTCATCGGCCTGGGCCTGGAGCGCGGCTGGGCGCCGACGATGGCCAACGCGGCGCAGGTCGTATTCGACACCGGCTTTGCCTACACGCTGTCGGTCGTGCCCCTCTTCATCCTGATGGGCAACCTGGTGGCGCGCGCAGGCCTCGCGCACGAGCTGTTCCATGCCGCCTACGCCTTCGTCGGCCACCGCCGCGGCGGCCTGGCGCACGCCACGGTGATGGCCTGCGCCGGCTTCGGTGCCATCTGCGGCAGCAGCATCGCCACCGCGGCGACGATGAGCAAGGTCGCCTATCCGTCGATGAAGCAGCTGGGTTATGCCGACCACCTCAGCACCGGCGTCATCGCCGCCGGCGGCACGCTGGGCATCATGATCCCGCCCAGCACGATCATGGTGATCTACGGCATCGTCACCGAGACCCATATCGGCAAGCTCTTCGCCGCCGGCGTGATGCCCGGCTTGCTGTGCGCCGGGCTGCTGATGCTCGGCGTGGGCTGGATCATCTGGCGCGACCCGTCGGCCGGCCCGGCCGGCGAGCGCGCGGGCTGGGGCGAGCGCTTCGCCGCGCTGCGTGGCATCTGGGGCGTGGCGCTGCTGGTGGTGGTGGTGCTGGGCGGCATCTACGGCGGCTTCTTCACCGCCACCGAGGGCGCGGGCATCGGCGCGTTCGGCGCCTTCCTCTTCGCCTGGGCGCGCCGCACGCTCACGCTGCCCGTCCTGCGCGACGTGCTCGTGGAAAGCGCCCGCACCACGGCGATGCTGTTCACGATCCTGATCGCGGCGCAGATCTTCTCCAGCTTCGTCAACTACACGACGATGCCGGGCGACCTGAAGAGCTGGATCCTCTCGCAGGGCTTCACGCCGCTGATGGTGGTGGCGGCGATGATGCTGATCTACGTGCTGCTGGGCACGATCATGGAAGAACTCTCGATGGTGCTGCTCACCATTCCGGTCTTCTTCCCCATCGTCACCGGCCTGGGCTTCGACCCCGTGTGGTTCGGCGTGCTGATCGTGCTCGTGGTCCAGGTCGGCCTGATCTCGCCGCCGGTGGGCATGAACATGTTCGTGATGAACGCGCTGCTGAAGGACGTGCCGCTGATGGCCATCTTTCGCGGGTCGGCGATCTTCTGCGTGCCGCTGGCGGTGGGCCTGCTGCTGGTATTGGTCTTCCCTCAGCTCGCCTTGTGGCTGCCCGGCTTCATGAGATAGCGCTTCCACAGCCGCCAGCCGAGCAGCAGCGCGATGACCGCCGCGTAGATGCTCCACTCGCCGAAGTTGTGCTTGGCCGCGCGCATCCAGAAGAAGTGCAGCAGCCCGAGCAGCGCCACCGCATAGACCGCCTTGTGCAGCGCCTGCCAGCGCGGGGCGCCCAGCGCCTTGATCGCGCGGTTGAACGAGGTGGCGGCCAGCGGCAGCATCAGCAGCAGCGCCGCCGTGCCCACGAGGATGAACGGGCGCTTGCCGATGTCCTTGACGATGGCGTCGAGGTCGAAGCCCATGTCCAGCCAGGCGAAGGCCAGGAAGTGCAGGCAGCCGTAGAAGAAGGTGAACAGGCCCAGCATGCGGCGCAGGCGTGCCAGCGCATGCCAGCCGGTGATCTGGCGCAGCGGCGTGACAGCCAGCGTGAGGCACAGCAGGCGCAGCGTCCAGTCGCCGGTGCGGCGGATCAGCGCCTCGGCCGGATTCGCCCCCAGCGTGTTCGCGAACGCGCCGTAGACCAGCAGCACGAAAGGCAGCAGCGCGAGCGCGAAGACGAGCGGCTTGGCCTCGCGGCGCAGCAGCCAGCGGTTCACGTCGATCCGCGGCTTCGCGCGAGGCACGGGCCGGTCAATAGAATTTGCGGAGATCCATGCCGGCATAGAGCTGCCCCACTTGCGGCTCGTAGCCGTTGAACATCAAGGTCGGCCGCTTCTTGCTGAACAGCCCGTCCTCGCCGATGCGGCGCTCGGTGGCCTGGCTCCAGCGCGGGTGGTCGACCTTCGGGTTGACGTTCGAGTAGAAGCCGTATTCGCTGGGGATCGCGGTCTCCCAGCTCGTCTTCGGCTGCTTCTCGACGAAGCGGATCTTCACCAGGCTCTTGCCGCTCTTGAAGCCGTACTTCCAGGGCACGACCAGCCGCACCGGCGCGCCGTTCTGGTTCGGCAGCACCTCACCGTACAGGCCGAAGGCCAGCATCGCCAGCGGGTTCATCGCCTCGTCGATGCGCAGGCCTTCGAGGTAAGGCCAGTCGAGCACCGCGGAAGCGATGCCGGGCATCTGCGCGCGGTCGGCCAGCGTGACGAACTGCACGTACTTCGCGTTGCCGGTGGGCTCCACGCGCCGGATCAGCTCCGTGAGCGAGAAGCCGACCCAGGGGATCACCATCGACCAGCCCTCGACGCAGCGCAGGCGGTAGACGCGCTCCTCCATCGGCGCGAGCTTCATCAGCGTGTCGAGATCGAAGCTGCCGGGCTTCTTCACCTCGCCCTCGACGGCCACGGTCCAGGGCCTCGGCTTCAGCGTGCCGGCGTGGCGGGCCGGGTCTTCCTTGCCGGTGCCGAACTCGTAGAAGTTGTTGTACGAGGTGATGTCGGCGTAGCTGCTGGGCTTGTCCGTCGTCATCGCGCCGGCCAGCGGGCTTTTCGCGCCGGGCAGCGCGGCCAGCTTGCCGGGGCGGGCGGGTTGCTGCGCCAGCGCCGGCAGCGCGGCCAGCGCGGCGCCGGCAGCGGCGCCCTTCAGCAGTTGCCGGCGCGCCTGGTAGACGCGCCGCGGCGTGATCTCCGACGGCACGGGGTGGACGAAGCCGCGGTCCTTCAGGAAGTGCATGGAATCTCCGGATGCTCGAGGGCGGTGTCGGTATACGCAGGAGCTTCTTACACCGATGCGGGCCGGGAAGAAAAACGGGCCGGTGCAAGACCGGCCCGTTCGACAGGATTTGGCGCTGCGGGTTTCGTTCAGCGCAGGCCGGCCATGTAGTCGGCGACGGCCTTGATTTCCTTGTCGTTGAGCTTGGCGGCGATGGCCATCATCTGCGCGCTGTTGGCGCGCGCGCCGGAGCGGAAGGCCAGCAGCTGCGCCTCGGTGTAGTCGGCATGCTGGCCGCTCACGCGCGGGTACTGGGCCGGCATGCCGGCGCCGGTGGGGCTGTGGCAGCCGGCGCAGGCCGGCACCTGCTTCGAGAGCACGCCGCCGCGGTAGATCTGCTCGCCCAGCGTCACCAGCTCCTTGTTCTTCGCGAAGCCCGGCTTGGCCTGCAGGCTCGCGTAGAACGCGGCGATCTGCTTCATGTCGTCCTCGGTCGCCACTGCCGCCGCCATGCCGTTCATCACCGCGTTCTTGCGCTTGCCGGCCTTGAACTCGGTCAGCTGCTTGACGATGTACTCCGGGTGCTGGCCCTGCAGGATCGGGTTGACCGGCGCGCCGCGCGAGCCGTCCTGCGTGTGGCAGGCGCCGCAGGTGGCGGCCAGCTGCCGGCCCTTGGCCAGATCGACCTTGAAGGCGGCGGGCGCGGCCTCGTTGGCCAGCGCCGGCACGGCGGTCAGGGCGAAGGCGGCCGATGCGAAGGCGGACGCCAGGGCGGTGCGGAAGCTCGTCGACGGGGTCATGCGGTGGGGCCTCGGATTCGGGTGCGGCCGGGCGAACCGAAAGGCGGCACGGGGCAAAGCCTCGAATTTTACAATGCCTCATGACGAGCAGCTTGCACACCCCTGTCCCCGAGGCCGTCAAGGCGGCTCTGGCCTGGACGCACGGGGCCCGTTTCCTCACCACCGCCAGCCGGCTCGACCAGCTGCCGCCCACCGAAACACCGGAGATCGCCTTCGTCGGCCGCAGCAACGCCGGCAAGTCCACCACCATCAACCGGCTGGCGCAGCAGAAGCGGCTGGCCTTCGCCTCGCGCACGCCGGGCCGCACGCAGCACATCAACCTGTTCGCGCTCGGCCCGAAGGACGCGCCCGACACGCTCTTCGCCGACCTGCCCGGCTACGGCTACGCCGCGGTGGAGCGCAGCGCCAAGCTGCGCTGGCAGGAGGTGATGGCGCAGTACCTGCAGTTCCGCCGGCCGCTGCACGGCGTGGTGCTGATGGTCGATTCGCGCCTGGGCTTCACGGACCTGGACCGCCAACTGCTGGCGCTGATCGCCCCGCGCCTGGCCAACGGCGAGGTCCGGCTGCTGGCCCTGCTGACCAAGGCCGACAAGCTCAGCCGCAAGCAGGCGCAGGCTTCTCTGGCCGCGGCGCAGCAGGTGCTGGCCGAGGTGGCGACCGAGAACGCCGACATCGGCGTCGCGCTGTTCTCGGCGCTCAACGGGCAGGGGCTGGGCGACGTGGCGCTGGCGCTGCGCGGCTGGGCGCACCCGGCCGCCCCGGAATCCGGCCCGGCCGACGCTGCGGCGTAAGGCCGGCCCTCAGGCCGCCGCGCCGCTCATCTGCTCCTGCACGCGCGCCGCGGCGCTGCCGACGATCGAGCGTTGCTTGAGCGTCTTGGCCAGGCGCTCGGCGTGCATGTTGACGAGCGCGCCGCGGCGGATGGCCCAGGTGGCGTCGGACGCGCCGTCGCCGAAGAGCCAGACCTCGCGCCGCTCGCCCGGCCACAGCAGCCGCGCCTGCACCCAGCGCCCCTGCAGGAACATGCGCACCCAGTCGCCGGGCTTGAGCGTGTCGAGCCAGTCGCCCTTCATCGCCGGCGATCGTGTGGCCATCGCGCTCTCGTCGAGCAGCTCGGCCGGCACGGTGTCGATGTCGGCCACGTCCAGCGTGCCGTGGAAGCTGGTGGGCAGCTGCTGGCCGGCGACGATCTTGTCCTCCAGCTTCTGCAGCGCGCCGATCTGGCTGGCGGCCGACGTGAGGCGCCGCGTCAGCCGCTTCTGCAGGAAACCTTCGAGCCGCTCCAGCGCCCAGCGGTACAGGCTGCTGTTCTGGTCGGACTCGCCGCCGATCTGCTCCACCGTCGCCAGCGCGCCCTTGAGCAGCAGGATGCGGTCGGGGTCGCCGGGGTCGGGCGCCATCTCGCACTCGAACACGAGGCGGTTGATGAAGCGCCACAGCGGGTGCTTGTCCTGGTCGAGCAGGTCGCCGTCGCGCAGCGCCAGGCGCATGGCCGGGCCCTGCAGGCGGGCGATGATGGCGCTCACGTCGGCCGGCACGCGCTCGTCGGCGACCATGGCCTCGAACAGCCGGCTGACGAGCTCGATGCTCTGGCGGTCGACGCGGTTGCTGGTCTGGCGCGCGATGTCCTGCCAGGCCTCGCGGCGCGGGCCCTTCAGCGCCTGGTGCGTGGGCGGCGCGCGGTCCTGGCCCTCGTAGCTGAGCGACTGCGCCTCGTCCAGCGGCGCGGGCATGGTGTCCCGCATGTGGTGCAGGTCGGGGCTGAACGTGGTCTCGGTCGAGCGGCCGCCGCGGCGCCGGCCGGAGGGCAGGATCACCGTGCGGTGGATGGCGGGCTGCACGCCCATCGATTCCAGCCGCGACGACGAGGCCGCGTAGGTCTTTCGCAGCAGCTGCGCCAGCGGCGGGCCGGCGTGGCGCATGAACGCGAGCTGGTGCCCGCGCGACAACGGCAGCGCCTGCGCCGCGGCCCACACGGCGCGGGCGTAGGTCTCGGGGCGGAAGGGGTTGTGGTCGGTGGAGACGTCCATGTCGCCGACCATCGACGAGATGTAGGTCTGCAGCTCACGCAGCTCGTATTCGGCGCCGTTCTTGATCGCCTCGATGATGTGCGACAGCTCGACGTCCATCGCCACTTCTTCCTCGTCGACCAGCGCGAGCGAGAGGCGCCGGCCGCCCTTGACCGTGGCGTTGTCGGGCGCGACCGGCCCACCGCGTGCGAACTCGGCCGCGGCGGCCTCGCGCAGCGCGCGCATGAAGTAGTCGGCGAGCCGGGAGCGCTGCGCCACCAGCGCCTGCATCAGCTCGCCGAAGGTCGAGCGCTGCAGCGGCGGCATCATCGGCAGTTCCTTGCGCGCGTGGCTGATCGCGTTCTCGAGGATCTGGTCGAAGAGCAGCGGTGCGCGCAGCAGTTCGTCGTCGACGTACTGCCTCAGCGCGGCTTGGGACGGGCGTGCGGCCATGCGGCCGATTATTCCCCGAGCCAAATCGGGCCATCAACGAAAAAGGCCTGCGGTCAACCCGCAGGCCTTTCGATTGCAGCTCACCGTGGCGGCGCGTGGCCACCCCGGCGTGCCACCGGACTTACATGTCCATGCCGCCCATGCCGCCCATGCCACCCATGCCGCCGCCCGGCATCGCGGGGGCGTCTTCCTTCGGCGCCTCGGCGACCATGCACTCGGTCGTCAGGATCAGGCCGGCCACCGAAGCAGCGTTCTGCAGCGCCGTGCGCGTGACCTTGGTGGGATCCAGGATGCCCATCTCGATCATGTCGCCATAGGTGCCGTTGGCGGCGTTGTAGCCGTAGTTGCCCTTGCCTTCGAGGACCTTGTTGATCACGACGCTGGGCTCGTCGCCGGCGTTGGCGACGATCTCGCGCAGCGGCTGCTCGATGGCGCGCAGCACGATCTTGATGCCGGCGTCCTGGTCGTGGTTGTCGCCCTTGAGCGAACCGGCCACGGCGGCGCGGTGGCGTGCAGGGCGTCTTCGACACGCGCCTTCTTCTCCTTCATCTCGACCTCGGTGGCGGCACCGACCTTGATGACGGCCACGCCGCCGGCCAGCTTGGCCACGCGCTCCTGCAGCTTCTCGCGGTCGTAGTCGCTGGTCGCTTCCTCGATCTGGATGCGGATCTGCTTGACGCGCGCCTCGATGTCGGCGGCCTTGCCGGCGCCATCGATGATCGTGGTGTTCTCCTTGGCCACTTCCACGCGCTTGGCGCTGCCCAGGTCGCCCAGGGTCGCCTTCTCGAGCGTCAGGCCCACTTCCTCGGCGATGACCTTGCCGCCCGTCAGGATGGCGATGTCTTCCAGCATGGCCTTGCGGCGGTCACCGAAGCCCGGCGCCTTGACGGCCACGACCTTCAGGATGCCGCGGATGGTGTTGACCACCAGCGTGGCCAGCGCCTCGCCTTCGACTTCCTCGGCGATGATCAGCAGCGGACGGCCGCTCTTGGCCACCTGCTCCAGCACCGGCAGCAGGTCGCGGATGTTGCTGATCTTCTTGTCGTAGAGCAGCACGAACGGGTTGTCGAGGACGGCAACCTGCTTGTCGGGGTTGTTGATGAAGTAGGGCGACAGGTAGCCGCGGTCGAACTGCATGCCTTCGACGACGTCCAGCTCGTTGTTCAGGCTCTTGCCGTCTTCGACGGTGATGACGCCTTCCTTGCCGACCTTGTCCATCGCGTCGGCGATGATCTTGCCGATCGACTCGTCGCTGTTGGCGGAGATCGAGCCGACCTGGCCGATTTCCTTGCTGGTCGTCGTGGGCTTGCTGGCCTTCTTCAGCTCTTCGGTCAGCGTGATCACGGCACGGTCGATGCCGCGCTTGAGGTCCATCGGGTTCAGGCCCGCGGCCACGTACTTGAAGCCTTCGCGAACGATGGCCTGCGCCAGCACGGTGGCGGTGGTGGTGCCGTCACCGGCGTTGTCGCTGGTCTTGGAAGCGACTTCCTTGACCATCTGCGCGCCCATGTTCTGGAGCTTGTCCTTGAGCTCGATCTCCTTGGCGACCGAGACACCGTCCTTGGTGACGGTGGGGGCGCCGAACGAGCGCTCGAGCACCACGTTGCGGCCCTTGGGGCCCAGGGTGACCTTGACCGCGTTGGCCAGGATGTTCACGCCTTCGACCAGGCGGGCACGGGCGTCACCGCCGAAAACGACTTCCTTAGCTGCCATTTGCTATCTCTCCGAATTCAGAAGGTTTTCCCGATCGAGGCCAAGCGCGGATCCGGCTTTTCCGGGCCGCTGCTTGAGCCCCCTCGGGGGTGGCGAGGATCGCGCCGCAGGCGCGACCGCAGCCTGGGGGCTCCAGTTACTTCTCGACGACGGCGAAGAGGTCTTCCTCGCGCATCACGAGCAGCTCGTCGCCGTCGACCTTGACGGTCTGGCCGCTGTACTTGCCGAACAGCACGCGGTCGCCGACCTTGATGTTCAGGGCCACGAAGTCGCCCTTGTCGTTGCGCTTGCCCGGGCCGACGGCCAGGACTTCGCCCTGGTCGGGCTTCTCGGCGGCGTTGTCGGGGATCACGATGCCCGAGGCCGTCTTGGTCTCGTTTTCCAGGCGCTTGACGATCACGCGATCGTGCAACGGACGAAGCTTCATATCATCTCCTTGGATGTCGAACAGGTCAAAACGCGAGGTTCCGACGAAGTCAGCCCTCGCTGACATGCGGAGATCGGTGAACGCAGTACGGTTCCCTCGATCATTAGCACTCACGCCGGGCGAGTGCTAGCAACAGATTATAGGGGCCGCGCCCGCGGCTTCAAGAGGGGCCTTGCGACCCCGCTTCGCGAGGGGAGTCGCCCGCGCCAGCCAGCGCGCAGCGGATCGTCGAGGCCTGCCGGGCGCACCCGCGCCACCGACATGAACCGATCGTCATGTGCTGGCCGCGCTTCGGATATCGTGACCGTCAAGCCACAGCCAGGCCACAGGTCGCGTTCAAGTGAGGATCTGCAATGGCAGCCCATGCTGAAGTCTCTGGGCGGGCGCAGCCGCTGTTCAAGCCAGCGCTTGCCCGATCGAACCTGATCGGCTTGCTGGATGCGGGATACATCGTCGGCGACCGCTACGACCCGGCGAAGCCGATGGGAAGCATCGCTGCGAGTCAGCTGGACACCTTCGTCCGGGCAGCGCTGCTGGGCCTGTCCGACCGCCTGTGGCCGCTCATCGGCGATCGGATCGAGTGGCTGAACCTGGCGCTGGCCGCTGGCCAGGGCCTGACCAGCCACTTCGACCGGGCCACGCAAACGTCGTCGCTGGCGCTGTATCAGTGGCTGCGCGACGGCCATGGCGCTGCCTCCGCATGGGCTGACGCGCTCGATGGCCTGGAGCGTTCGATGGCCACGCCCGGTGAGTACTCCAAGCGCGACGCGCCGACCTACGGCTTGGACGACTTCATGTTGTTCGCGCTGCTGGCGGACCAGCCCCAGAGAGGCCTGGACAAGTATCGGGCGCTGAAGGGCGAGCGCCTTCCGGCGGTGGCCAAGGTCGCGAGCCCGCGCGATTGGGGCGCGCTGCGCTGCCGGCATGAGGTCTTCCGCGATCAGAGCGAGGATCAACTGATGGACGCGGCGCACCGGATGCTTCGAACACACCTCGACGATCCCTGGCTGGGCCGCGGACAGGCGGCCCGAGCGGCGATGTGGCTGATGGCGATCCACTGGCGCCCCCATCGGGACCGGTCTCCGCGGGACGTGCTCCTGCGTGCGTTCGAGGACCTGCCGGCCGTCGATGGAGCGGCGTCCCCGAGCCAGGCTTCGACCTGAGGGGCATTGAGCCGGTGCCAGGGTGCAGGCCAAGGCCCTGGAGGGCTGCAGGCTGGCTTGGCCTTGCGCTGGTCCAGGTCGGCGACGCCTTTCGCACCGGGTTTGCCAATTGCCGAGGCCAGGCGATTTGATGACGCTGCGGGAAGCGGCGCGCCCCCTCCCGTGCATCCCGCCGCTGAACCGCGTCAGAACCGCCAGTCCACGCCCAGCGTGAAGCTGCGTCCCACTGCGCCGGCCTGGTGCAGCGAGGGGTTGTAGGGCGCGCCGCTGCCGCCGCTGCTGCTGTTGGAGCCGGTGCCGCCGTAGGTGTTGAGGTCGGTCGGCGGCGCCTTGTCGAAGAGGTTGGCCACGGTGCCGCGCAACGTCAGCGCCGGGCTCAGGGCCCAGCTCAGTGCGAGGTTGGTCGAGGTGAAGGCCGCCACCGTGCAGAAGCGGTCGGGCGGGGTCGCGCCGTTGGCGAACTGCTGGTTGTTGGCCGTGACGCCTGCGGCGCAACCGGTGATGCCCAGCGAGGGATCGGTCACGTCGTAGGAGCCCACGCGGTTGACGGTGGCCGTGCCGCTGAACGCGCCGCGCTTGTAGCCGAGCGTGAATTGGCTGCGGTCGCGCGGGTTGCCGGTGTTGCCGCCGATGATCGAGGGCCCGTGCGTGCCGGCCAGGTGCGAGGTGACGCCGTCGATGGTCTGGTCGAACTTCAGCATGTGCGTCATCTGCAGCGCGAAGCTCAGCTCGCCGGCCTCGCCCAGGCCCAGGCGCCAGCGGGTCTCGAACTCCAGGCCGCTGGTCTCGGTGCGCTGGCCGTTGACGTAGGGCACGGCGGAATAGGCGATCGGGCCCACCGGGCTCAGCCCCGTGCTGCCGTCGCCGAAGGTGACCTGCTGCGGCGCGCCGCGCACGCCGTTGGCCACCGGGTCGAAGCGGGCCAGCGAGGCGGCCGGGATGATCTGGTCGTCGACGCGGATGCGGTAGTAGTCCAGCGTCGTCGACCAGCCCTTCACCGGCTCGACGATCAGGCCCAGCGTCAGCGAGCGCGATTTCTCCGGCTTCACGTCCTTGTTGGTCACCTGCAGGTACACCGGCGTGAAGCTGCAGAAGGCCGGCACGTTGGCTGCCGCCGTGAGGTCCGGGTTGCCGTTGGCCAGGCTCACCGGGCACAGCAGCGGGTCGCGCAGGCTGTTGAAGACGAAGAGCGAGCCGCCGGTGCCGTTTTCCGTGGCCGAAGGCGCGCGGAAGCCGCGGGCCAGCGTGCCGCGCAGCGCGAACGCGGGCACCGGCGTGAACTTGAAGCCGAACTTGGGCGTGGCCGAGTGGCCATAGGTGTCGTAGCGGTCGATGCGCGCAGCGGCCGAGAACTCCAGCGCCTTCAGCACCGGCGCGCTGATCTCCGCATAGGCCGAGGTAACGTTCTCGCTGCCCAGCGCGAAGGCGCCGGGCACGCCCATGCGGCCCTCGCGCGCGGCCGTGGAGTTCGGCGCGTTCAGCTTCTTGTGCCGGAAGTCCGCGCCCAGCGCCAGGCCGAGCGACCCGCCGGCCAGCGTGGCCAGGTCACGCGAGGCGCGCAGGCCGATGAAGTCCAGCTCGTCGGTGCTGCGGTTGCCCACGGTGGGCAGCACGAAGTCCAGCACCGCGGCGCTGTTGCCGCCGGCCAGCAGGTAGGGCTCGGCCGTGCGGTTCAGCGCCGCCGAAAGGTTCGCGAAGTCCACGTAGCCGCGGAAGGTCTGCTGCGTGGCCACGCGCGTGAGGCCCAGCGCCGCGTTCAGGTCCCAGCCGAGGGCCATGCCGCCGAACTCCGCCACCAGGCGGGTCGACTTGGAGTCGATGTCGATGATCCGCGGCCGCGTGCCATCGGCCAGCGCACGCACGCCGGCGGTCGCGCCCAGCGTGTTGCCGGGGTAGGTGGCCGGCACCGTGAACGAGAGGTTGGAGCCGACGATGTGCGGCGTGACGCCGGGCCCGATCGCGGTCACGCCGCCGAAGGTGATGAAGGGCACCGTCGCGGGGCCCAGGGTCTGCTGGCTCTTGCTGTCGAAGAAGGAGGCGGTGACGGCGAAGTCCCAGTCCGCGCCGAGCTTGCCGTTGATGCGGCCGATCAGGTTCAGGTTCTCGGTCCTGGGCTGCAGTTGCGCCCAGCTGTTCTCGTAGGTGCAGTTGCTGGCGCGCATGTCGGCATGCGTGCAGCCCGGGTAGAAGGCGAAGTTGGCGGCATCGCCGCTGGCGCTGCCGGGCAACTGCAGGTAGGGCGTGGCCAGCCGCGGCGAAGCCACCAGCGGATTGCGCGCGCCCGGGCGCAGGTCGATGCCGCCTTCGCCGCGCCAGTCGAACTGCGTCCATTCGCCCGAGCGCTGGTTCAGCTTGATCTGCTGCTGCTGGCGGTACTCGATCGCGAGATAGCCGCCCAGCGCCTCGCCGCCGAAGCCCTGCAGCAGCGAGGCCTTGCCGCTGGCGCCACCACCATGCTGCGTGGCCCCGAGCTCGGCGCCCAGCTGGGTGCCGCTGGCGCGCTTCTTCAGGATCACGTTGACGACGCCGGCCATCGCATCGGAACCGTAGATCGCCGAAGCGCCGTCCTTCAGGATCTCGATGCGCTCGACCGCGGCCATCGGTATCGAGGAGATGTCGACGAAGGGCCGCTGGCCGTCGTCCGACAGCGGGTAGGGCGCCATGCGCCGGCCGTCGATCAGCACCAGCGTGCCGCCCACCGTCAGCCCACGCAGCGAGATCCCCGAGGCGCCCGCCGCGAAGGCGCCGGGGAAGCTCTGGCTCAGCGTGCCCTGGCCGTTGGCGGTGATGTTGCGCAGCACCTCGGAGACGGTTCCGAAGCCCGACTTCTGCAAGGCCTCGGCGTTCAGCACCTGCACGGGGCTGGCGGTCTCGGCGTCGGTGCGGCGCAGGTTGCTGCCGGTGATCTCGATGCGCTGCGGCGCGTCCTGCTGCGCGAGGGCGGCAGGCGTGGACTGCAGGGCAAGCAGTGCAGCGGCGGCGATGCGGGTGCGATGGAAGGTCATGATGGCTCCCCAAGTGAGTGGATCTGGAAAGGGTTCAGGCCAGTCTCAGGCGCTGCTCCGGGTCGAGGTACATCGCCTGCCCCGGCCGCACGTCGAAGGCCTCGTGCCAGGCGTCGAAGTTGCGCAGCAGCGCCACCTGCCAGCGCGCCGGCAGGTGGTTGTCGGTGGCGATCTGGCGGCGCAGGCTCTCGTCGGTGTCGAAGCGTCGCCAGCAGCGCGCGTAGGCGGTGAAGAACTCGCGGTCGGCGGCGCGCTGCGCCTCGGGCGCGGCGCCGCCGAGCCGGCGCCGGTGGGCGTCGAAGGCCAGCTGCAGGCCGGTCAGCTCGGCGCGCGCCTCGGTCAGCACGCGCGGGCCGTCGACCGTCAGCCCCGGCACCGGGTGCGCGGCGGCGAGCTGCCGCAGCAGCGGCTGCGACGCCCGCTGCAGCGCTTCGCGCTCGCCCTCGGACCACCAGGGGCGGTAGCGGTTGGCGGCGTCGAAGTCGGCGCCGACCTCGTCGAACAGGTGCCAGATCTCGTGCCCGGCGATGGCGCCGAAGGAGCCGAAGTTCGCCGCGTCGGTGCCGGTCGCATCGAAGCGGGGTGCCTGCAGCAGCCCGGCGGCGAAGTTGTAGGCGCCGACCTGCGGCAGGCTGCCGGCGGCCACCGCCTGCGCCGCAATCCACCAGTCGGCCGGGCTCGCCGGGCGGCCCAGCCGCGCGAGGGCCTGCTGGCGCTCCCAGGCCGCCAGCCTGCGCAGGTTGCCGAAGGCGTCGCGCGCATCGAAGCGCAGCGCCGCGTGGTCGAGCCAGCGCTCCGGGTGGCCGACGCCGAAGTTCAGCGCCGCGAGCTTGGCCTGGGCCTGCGCGCGGGTTGCGGGGCTCATCCATGGCAGCGCATCGACGTGGGCGCGCATCTCCGTGCGGATCGCCACGACGATGGCCTGCACGCGCGCACGCACCGGCGGCGGAAAGTGGCGCTCCACATAGAGCCGGCCCAGCGCCTCGGGCCAGTGCCGGTCCAGCGTGCGGTGGCCGCTGTCTTCGCGGGCCAGGCTGTCGTCGCGCCCGCCGAGCGCGGCCGGCAGCACCTGGGCGTGGCGCTGCAGCAGGTTCAGCCGCAGGTGGTCGCGCCAGACCTCGATCGGCGTCGACGCCACCAGCGCCGCCTGGGCGCGGATCGCCTCCGGCTGCCAGGGCACGAGCGCCGCTTGCTGTCCCAGGCCCGCGGCGCCGATGAAACGCGGCCAGTCCAGGCCCGGCGCGCGACGGGCGAACTCCGCCGCCGTCCAGCGCCGCTCGGCGCGGTGGGTGTCGTCGGAGGCCTGCGCGGTCTCGTGCGCCTCGGCCAGCGCCTGCTCGAGCGCCAGCACTGCCTCGGCGCGGCGGGCAGCGTCGCGCTGGCCGAGCGCTTCCAGCCGGCGGCCCAGCCGTTCGAGATGCGCCGCGCGTTGCGGCCGCGCCGCTTCGTCGAGATAGAGGCTGCGCTCCTGCCCACTCAGGCCGCCCTGCACGAGGTAGGCCTGGTGGCGGCCGAGGCCTTCGACATCGGGCTGCACCGCGAAGCCGAAGAGCTGCGCCGAGGCGAACACGCCCCAGTTCACCGGGTCGACATCGCAACGCATCTCCGCGCCCAGGAACTGCGCCAGTGCGGCGTGGTCGCGCAGCGTGTCGATGCGGGCCAGCAGCGGCCGCAGCGGCGCCATGCCCAGCGACTCGATGCGCGCGCTGTCCTGCCAGGCGTCGCGAAAGGCGGCGAGCTTGCGCACGAGCGGGTCGGGCGACGCGGCACCGGCCTGGCGCCAGATCGCCTGCAGCTGGGCGTGTGTGCGCTGGTCGATGTCCAGGCGCGCGGTCCAGGGGCGCGCCGGGTCGGCCGCGGCGCGCTCGCGCAGCCAGTCGGCGTTGGCCCAAGCGAAGAAGTCGTCGCCGGGCCGCGGCAGCGCTTCGTCGGCCCGGCCCTGCGGCGCGAAGGCTGCGCCTGCCAGCGCCAGGCAGCTGCGCCGCGTGAGGCCTGCATCCGTTCGCCTGTTCATCGGTCCACCCGCCAGGAAGCCTTGGGATCGGGCCATGCTAGGAATCGCGACCCCGGGCGTCGCGGCGCCGCGCGCCGCCGATCGAGCGGAAACGGACATCGCACGAGGTCCGGAACGTGATGTCCGGAATCGATCGATCGCCGTCCGCACCGGCGTGATGGATCGACTTGGGAATGCTTACGATCGCTACCCGGCGGCCGTGCCGGCAGGCATGTCCTGCATCGATCGCCGCCCGCCGCACGGAGACGCGCGATGAGTCCTTCGCCACGGGCGCCCGAAGCGCCGCCGATCGAGCTGCTGTTCCTGCTCTCGCCGCACGCGATGCTGCTGGACGTCGCCGGCGCCGCCGAGGCCTTCCGGCTCGCGAACCTGGAGCTGGCGCACCGCGGCCGGCCACCGCGCTACCGGTTGCGATTCGCCGGCCACGAGGCGGCGCTGGCGAGTTCGGTGGGCCTCGGCATCGCGGGCCTGGAGCCGCTGCCGGAGGCGCTGCCCGCGCCCACCTGGGTCGTCGTGGTCGGCCAGCCGCAAGCGCGCATCGGCGAGCGCAGCGGCGCCGTGCTGGCCATCGAGCGCTGGCTGGGCCGTGTGCTGGGCGAGGCGCTGCGCGCACCGGGCCCGCTTCAGGCGGGTCATCGGCTGGTGACGATCTGCTCCGGCGCGCTGCTGGCCGGCCGCGCCGGCTTGCTCGCCGGCCGCGCCTGCACCACGCACCACGACCTGCTGGACGAGCTGCGTGCGCTCGCGCCGCGGGCGCAGGTGGTGGCCAACCGCGTCTGGGTCGTCGACGGGCCGGTGGCCAGCAGCGCCGGCATCACGGCGGGCATCGACCTCGCGCTGCACCTCGTCGCGCAGGACTGCGGCGAGGCCGTGGCCGCCGCGGTGGCCAAGGACATGGTGGTCTACATGCGGCGCTCCGACCGCGACCCCGAGCTCTCGCCCTTCCTCGCCCACCGCCGCCACCTGCACCCGGTGGTGCACCGCGTGCAGGACGCCGTGAGCACCGAGCCCGACCGCGACTGGGGCATGCGCGAGCTGGCTTCGCTCGGCCATGTGACCGAGCGGCACCTGCTGCGCCTGTTCGTCGAGCATGCCGGCGTCTCGCCGCTGCAGTTCCTGCGCACGATCCGGCTGGAGCGGGCGCGGCAGTCGCTGGAGCGCGGCGCGAACGTCACGCGCGCGGCCGAGCTGGCCGGCTTCAGCTCCGACCTGCAGCTGCGCCGCGCCTGGCAGCGCCACTGGGGCGGCTCGCCGCGCGACGCGCTGCGCGCCGGCGCCGGCCAAGGCCCCGCGCGTCCGGCCTGAGCCACGTTCTGATACACCTGCGGCCTTCGCCTCCGCGGGAGGCTGCCGCCGGAGCCTGCATGCGCCGTCCCCAGAGAGCCCTCGAATCCGCCACCCGCCGCCGGCTGCTGCTGGCCGCCGCTGCCAGCGCAGCCGCGCCTGCGCTGCGCGCGCAGACCGCAGGCGCCCCGGTGCGGCTCGTCGTGCCCTTCACGCCCGGCACCGGCATCGACCTCGTCGCGCGCGAGATCGCGCCGCTCTTGGCCGAACGCTTCAAGCGGCCCTTCGTCGTCGAGAACCGGCCCGGCGCCTCGGGCAACATCGGCGCGCTGGAGGTGGTGCGCGCGGCGCCCGACGGCGGCACGCTGCTGGTGAGCGTCAACACGATGGTGATGAACCGCGCGCTGTTCCCCAAGGCCGGCTTCGACCCGCTGACCGACCTCGTGCCGATCACCCTCACCAGCTGGGGCCAGCTGCTGCTGGTGGCCAGCGCACAGAGCCGCATCGAGAGCTTCGCGCAGCTGCTGGAGCGGGCGCGGGCGAAACCCGGCGCGCTGAACTACGGCTCGCCGGGCGCCGGCACGCCGCACCACCTGTCGATGGAGTTGCTGAAGAGCCGGGCGAAGGTCTCGATCACGCACATCGCCTACCGCGGCACGGCCGGCGCGGTGACGGACCTGCTGGGCGGCCAGGTCGACGTGATGTTCCTGCCCATCCACGTCGCGCTGCAGCACGTGAAGGCCGGCTCGCTGAAGGCGCTGGCGATCAGCTCCGAGCAGCCGCACCCGCTGCTGCCGCAGGTGCCGCCGCTGCGCGAGCTGAACATCGGCGGCGATCTCAACGTCGACATGTGGTACGGCCTGCTGGCGCCCAAGGGCACGCCGCGGCCGCTGGTCGAGCGGCTGAACCGGGAGATGGCGGAGATCCTGGCCACGCCCTCGGTGGCCGCGGCCTTCCAGACCCAGGGCATGACGCCGGCGACCAACTCGCCCGAGGCCTTCGCGCAGCTGATGGCGGCCGACGCCAGGCGCTGGGCCGAGCTGATCCGCAGCCAGGGCATCACCGCGGAATGAGCGTGACGACGACGAACGGGGCGCCTGCCAGCCCCGACGCGCAGGTGATCGTCGTCGGCGGCGGGCCGGTGGGCATGGGGCTGGCGATCGAACTCGGGCAGCGCGGCGTGAGCACGCTGGTGGTGGAGCGCCACCACCAGCCGCAGCCCATCCCCAAGGGCCAGAACCTCACGCAGCGCACGATGGAGCACTTCCACTTCTGGGGTGCCGAGCCGGCGCTGCGCGCGGCGCGCACGATTCCTGCCGAGTACGGCATCGGCGGGCTCACGGCCTACGGCACGCTGCTGTCGCCGCACCACTACGACTGGATGCAGCGCGGCCACGTGGCGCCGTACTACTACCGTCGCAACGAGCGGCTGCCGCAGTACGAGACCGAGCGCGTGCTGCGCGAGCGCGTGGCGGCGCTGCCGGCGGTGGAGGTGCTCTACGGCTGGCAGGCCACGCACGTCCTCGCCGGCAACGGCGAGGGCGGCGTGTGGGTGGACGTGCAGCAGCGCGAAGGCCGCGCCACGCGCCGGCTGCGCGGCGCCTACGTGGTGGGCTGCGACGGCAGCCGCTCGGTGGTGCGCACGCAGGCCGGCATCACGCAGGCCCTGGAAGACCACGACCGGCTGATGGTGCTGCTGGTCTTCCGCTCGCGCCGGCTGCACGAGCTGCTGGAGCGCTACCCGGGCAAGTCGTACTACAACGTGCTGCAGCCCGAGCTGAAGGGCTACTGGAAGTTCTTCGGCCGCGTCGACCTGGGCAGCACCTGGTTCTTCCATGCGCCGGTGCCGCCCGGCACCACGCCGCACAACCACGACTTCCGCGCGTTGCTGCACGGGGCGGTGGGCGAGGACTTCGACATCGAGTTCGAGCACATCGGCTTCTGGGACCTGCGCTTCGCGGTGGCCGAGCGCTACCGCGCCGGCCGTGTCTTCGTCGCCGGCGATGCCGCGCACAGCCACCCGCCCTATGGCGGCTACGGGGTCAACGTCGGCTTCGAAGACGCGCGCAACCTGGGCTGGAAACTCGCCGCCGCGCTGCAGGGCTGGGGCGGGCCGGCGCTGCTGGACGCCTACGACCTGGAGCGCCGGCCGGTGTTCGAGTCGACGATGCGCGACTTCATCGCCAAGTCGATCGCCAGCGACCGCGACTTCGTCGCGAACTTCGACCCCGCGCGCGACCTGGCCGCCTTCGAGCGCGAATGGACCGCGCGCAGCGCCGGCGCCGTGGGCGAGGTGCAGGCCTTCGAGCCGCACTACGAGGGCTCGCCGCTGGTGTTGGGCGCAGCGGCGGGCAGCCGCGGCTGCAGCGCGGTGGGCGAGCATCGCTTCGAGGCTCGGCCCGGCCATCACCTCGCACCGGCGCTGCTGTCCGACGGCCGCAATGTGTTCGAGGCGCTGGGCGCCGGCTTCACGCTGCTGGCCTTCGGCATCGACGATGAAGCCCTGCGGCCGGCGCTGGACGGCGCGCTGGCGCTCGGCGTGCCGTTGGTGGTGGCGCAGGACCGCTACGAAGCCGAGCGCGAGCGCTACGGCGCGCGGCTGGTGCTGGTGCGGCCGGACCACTTCGTGGCCTGGGCCGGCGACGAGGCTTCTGCGCTGCCGGCGGCGCTGCGGATGGCGGCGGGCTTCGGGCCGCCGCACTGAAGCCGCCGCGGCGTGCGGCTCAGTGCGCGTCGCGCGGCGTGTCGTCCTCGGCGGGCGGCGCTTCGGCCGGCACACGGAATCGTTCGCTCGCCCAGGCGCCCAGGTCCACGCTGCGGCAACGTTCGCTGCAGAACGGGCGCCAGCGGTTCGACTCGGCGAACAGCGCCGGCCCGCCGCAGCTGGGGCAGCGCACGGTGCGCGCTTCCTTCATGCGCAGAGGCTGAGCTCGAAGGACACGTCGCCGCCGCCCGCGGGGCGCAGCCGGCCCTCGGCATCGGGCTTCATGAAGCGGATCGCCACCATCAGCCGGTGGCCGCTGATCTCGGGCACCAGGCCCAGATCGGGCGCCACGCGCACGCGCAGCAGCTGGTACTGCTTGCCCTGCGGCAGGCTCTGCTGGTACTGGCCGCCGGCGGCCATCATCATGTGCGGTGCGCCGCTGTCGCGCAGCAGGCCCAGCAGCACCTGCAGCGCCTCGGCCAGCGGCGTGAGGCTGGCCATCCAGCCCTGCAGGTCGGCGCGGCGGCGCGCGGCGTCGTTCTGCTGCCAGGCGTAGTAGGCGGGCAGGTCGAACTCGCAGGTGCCGCCGGGGATGCTGATGCGGCTGCGGATGCTCATCAGCCAGTCGTTGTTCGCCAGCGTCTGCCCGGCCTTGCCCTGCAGCTGGTTCAGGCCGCTGAAGGCATGGTCGATGCGCGTGACCACCACGTCCAGCGCCGCCTCCGAGATGCCCGGGTGGCCGCGATAGCTCTGCAGCTGCGCGCGGTGGCGCTCCAGCTCCTTCAGCAGGTCGCTCTTGAGATCGGCGCGCGAGGCGACGTCCATGATCTCGAACAGCGTCGCGAGCGCGAAGTGGTGGTCCACCGGCGCGTCGCGCGCGGCCAGCTCGCCCAGGCGGTCGAACAGGTGTTCGAGCCGCAGCATCGTGCGGATGCCCTCGTGCAGCGGGTACTCGTACAGGACCAAGGCGGTGGGCTCGGAAGGCGGCGAAGCGGGCTTGCGGAGCATTGTTCCACAGGGGCGCGCCGCCGCATCGTCCTCAGGGACAGTGCGCGGCCGCGCGGCCGCCGGCCTCCGTCCAGATCGCCCACAGTGCACTCACTTCCCGCGCCAGTGCCTCGGGCGTGAGGCCGTCGTCGTTGTGGATCACCGCGTCGGCGATCGCCCGGCGCGCCTCGCGCGGGGCCTGCTGCGCGATCACGCGGCGCGCCGCGTCCTCGGTCCAGCCGGGCCGGCGCGCGACGCGCTCGACCTGCGTCTGGGCGCGGCAGTCCACCACCAGGATGCGCTGCACGCGCTCGCGCCAGCCGTGGCGTGATTCGGCCAGCAGCGGCACGTCGAAGACGACGGCGGCGGCTTCGCCGGCGGCATCGGCCTCACGCCGCGCCTGCGCGCCGATCAGCGGGTGCAGGATGGCCTCCAGGCGCGCCTTCTCGGCCGGGTCGGCGAAGACACGGCGGCGCATGAACTCCCGGTCGAGCGAGCCGTCGGCGGCCACCGCTTCGGCGCCGAAGGCCGCGGCCAGCGCCGGCATCGCGGCGCCGCCGGGCAGCGTGAGGGCGCGGGCGATGGCGTCGGTGTCCACGAGCGTGGCGCCGCAGGCCACGAGCGCTTGCGCGACGGTGCTCTTGCCGCTGCCGATGCCCCCGGTGAGGCCGATCCTCAGGCCCAGCCGATCCACCCCAGCACCGTCGGCAGCCCGACGAGCATCACCACCAGCCCGCCGCCGGCCAGGAAGGGCCCGAAGGGCACGAAGCGGCCTTCGCGCAGCGAGCCGGTGGCCTTCATCACCAGGCCCACCGCGGCGCCGATGACCGAGGCCATCAGCACGATCGGCAGGATCGCCTGCCAGCCCAGCCACGCGCCCAGGGCGCCCAGCAGCTTGAAGTCGCCGTAGCCCATGCCTTCCTTGCCGGTCACGAGCTTGAAGAACTTGTAGACGGCCCACAGCGAGCCGTAGCCGGCCACCGCGCCCCACAGCGACTGCGCGAGCGTCAGCCCCGGCAGGCCGCCCAGAGCGGCCACCAGCAGGCCGGCCCACAGCAGCGGCAGCGTCAGCGAGTCGGGCAGCACGGTGGTGTCCCAGTCGATCAGCGCCAGCGCCAGCAGCACCGCGCCCACGGCGCACCACATCAGCGCCGCAGGCTGCGCGCCCACGCGCCAGCCGATCGCCGCGAACAGCGCCGCCGTGCCCAGCTCCACCAGCGGGTAGCGCGCGGAGATGCGCGCATCGCAGGCCGAGCAGCGCGCGCGCAGCACGAGCCAGCTGACGATGGGCACGTTCTCCCACCAGCGGATCCTGTGGCCGCAGGCCGGGCAGCGCGACGCCGGCCGCGCCAGGCCCAGCGGCGAGAGTTCGCCGATGGCCTTCTCCAGGCTGCCCGAAGCCAGCGCCAGGCGCTCGGGCGCGGCACTGCCGAAGACGCGCTTGAACGATTCGGCGTCGGCCAGCTGCGAGCCGACGTCGCCCCACCACTCCCGCTCCAACATCAGCGGCAGGCGGTGCACGACGACGTTCAGGAAGCTGCCGACCATCAGGCCCAGCAGCGCGAGCGCGCCGGGCGACAGCAGCAGCGCGAGCGGCAGGCCCGAGAGCCAGCCCGACCAGCCCTCGCCCACGTCAGACGACCGCGCCCAGCTTGAAGATCGGCAGGTACATCGAGACCACGATGCCGCCGATGAGCACACCCAGGATCACGATGATGAAGGGCTCCATCAGGCTGGACAGGCCCTTGACCATCTCGTCGACCTCTTCCTCGTAGAACTCGGCGGCCTTGGCCAGCATGTGGTCCAGCGCGCCGGATTCCTCGCCGATGGCCGCCATCTGCAGCACCATGTTCGGGAACACGCCGGTGGACGTCATCGAGGTGGTCAGCGCCGAGCCCGAGGACACGTCGCGCTGGATCTGCTCGGTGGCCTGCACGTAGACCGCGTTGCCCGAGGCGCCGCCGACGGAATCGAGCGCTTCCACCAGCGGCACGCCGGCGGCGAACATGGTGGACAGCGTGCGCGTCCAGCGCGCGATCACGGACTTGTTGATCAGGTCGCCGAAGACCGGGATGCGCAGCAGCAGCCGGTCCATGAACATCTGCATCTTCTCGGACCGTTTCCAGCTCTGCATGAAGAAGTAGCCGCCGCCCAGCAGGATGGCGAAGATCAGCCACCACCACTGGACGAAGAACTCCGACAGCGCGATCACCACCAGCGTGGGCGCCGGCAGCTCGCCGCCGAAGGACTTGAACACGTCCTTGAAGGCCGGGATCACGAACAGCATGATCACCGTCAGCACGACGAAGGCGACGATGATCACCGCGACCGGGTACATCAGCGCCGACTTAATCTTCGACTTGATCGCCATCGTCTTTTCCTGGTAGATCGCCAGGCGGTCGAGCAGCGCCTCCAGGATGCCGCCCGCCTCGCCGGCCTCGACCAGGTTGCAGTACAGCGCGTCGAAGTGCAGCGGGTGCTTGCGGAACGCCGCCGACAGGCTGGTGCCGGTCTCGACGTCGTTGCGGATGTCGGTCAGCAGCTTGGTCAGGCGCGGGTTGGTGCTGCCGCGGGCGACGATGTCGAAGCTCTGCAGCAGCGGCACGCCGGCCTTCATCATCGTGGCCAGCTGGCGCGTGAAGACGGCGATGTCCTTCTGCTTGATCGAGCGGCCGCCGCTGGTGCGCCGCTTGCGGACCTTGTTGACCAGGATGCCCTGCCGGCGCAGGCTGGCGTTGACCACCGCCTCGCCGCCGGCGCGCATCTCGCCGCGCACGACCTTGCCGTTGCGGTCCTTGCCCTCCCACTCGAAGACGATCTCCTTGGGAGCCTTGGTCAGTGCAGCAGTGGCCATGTAGGTGCGTGGAGGTTGGCTGGATTACTCGTTGGTGACCGAGATCACTTCCTCGAGCGTGGTGACGCCGGAGCGCACCTTGACGAGCCCGGACTGGCGCAGGTCGCGCACGCCCTCGGCATGCGCCTGCTTGGCGATGTCCGGCGCCGTGCCTTCAGACAGGATGATGCGCTGCACCGCCTCGGAAATGGGCATCACCTGGTAAATGCCGACCCGGCCCTTGTAGCCGTTGTTGCAGGCCGAGCAGCCCACGGCGCGGTACGGCTTCCAGTTGCCGTCCAGGTCCTCGGCCTTGAAGCCCGCGCGCAGCAGGGATTCGCGCGGGTAGTCGGCCGGCTTCTTGCACGTCTCGCACAGCTTGCGCGCCAGGCGCTGGGCCGTGATCAGCAGCACGCTGGAGGCGATGTTGAACGGTGCCACGCCCATGTTCAGCAGCCGGGTGAGCGTGGTGGGCGCGTCGTTCGTGTGCAGCGTGCTCATCACCATGTGGCCGGTCTGCGCGGCCTTGATGGCGATGTCGGCCGTCTCGAGATCGCGGATCTCGCCGACCATGATGATGTCCGGATCCTGGCGCAGGAAGGCCTTCAGCGCGGCGGCGAAGGTCAGGCCGGCCCGGTCGTTGACGTTGACCTGATTGATGCCCGGCAGGTTGATTTCCGCCGGATCCTCGACCGTGGCGATGTTCACGCCCGGCTGGTTCAGGATGTTCAGGCAGGTGTACAGCGAGACGGTCTTGCCGGAGCCGGTAGGGCCGGTGACGAGCACCATGCCGTAGGGGCGCTGGATGGCCGCGAGCAGCCGGTCCTTCTCGATCTTCTCGTAGCCCAGCGCCTCGATGCCCAGCTTGGCGCTGGAGGAATCGAGGATACGGATCACGACCTTCTCGCCGAACAGCGTGGGCAGCGTGCTGACGCGGAAGTCGATCGCCTTGCTGCCGAACTTCAGCTTCATCCGGCCGTCCTGCGGGACCCGCTTCTCGGCGATGTCCATGCGCGAGATGACCTTGATGCGCGAAGCCAGCTTGTCCTTGATGGCCACCGGCGGCTGCGTGATCTCGCGCAGCTCGCCGTCGATCCGGAAGCGCACCCGGTAGTTGTACTCGTAGGGCTCGAAGTGGAGGTCGGAGGCGCGCAGGTTGATCGCGTCGACCAGCATCTTCTGCAGGAAGCGCACGACCGGTGCGTCCTCGACCTCGGCCGTGACGTCCTGGTTCTCGGCGGCGGCAGCCGATTCCTCGTCGGTGACGTCGAAGTCGAAGTCGGCGACGGCCAGCGTCTCCAGCACCTCGTTGGCGCTGGTGGTCTGCGCCTCGATCTGGCGCATCAGCTTGTCGTACTCGACGATCACCCACTCGGGCGTGAGCTGGGTGGCGAACTTGATGCGCTCGGCGGCTTCCTGGTCGGTCGGGTCGGCTGCGCCGATGAACAGGCGGTTGCCGCGCTTGCCCAGCACCATCACCTGGTACTGGTTGACGATCTTGGCGTCGACGAGGTTCTTGGGCAGCTTCTGCTGGTCGACAGCATTGAGGTCGATCAGCGGCAGCGCCAGTGCGGTGGACAGCGTGTGGGCGAGTTCGTCGGGCTTGACGCCGCCGGCGCCCATCAGCGTGGAAACGAAGCTGGCTTTGCGGTCGCGGGCGGCCTTGGAGAGATCCTCGGCGGTCTTGGCATTGAGCTTGCCCGCATTGACCAGCACCCGGGCGACGCCGGACAGCGAGGATTGTGGCGGGTCAACCAGCGTCGTCTCGGCCATGGGCTTCCGTCAAGAACCTGCACATCCGAGGGATCATCGCCGAACCCTCTTCAGGTGTAAACGCCGAACAGGACGAACGCCCCGGCGCAGACGGATGCTTACATGTCGCCTCCGGCTGCGCTGCGGCGCCGGTCTCGATGCCTCCGGCGCGGCATCCGACTTGTCGTGAATCCTGGTCGGGGTGAGAGGATTCGAACCTCCGGCCTCTACGTCCCGAACGTAGCGCTCTACCAGGCTAAGCTACACCCCGATGGGGCCCGTGCAGGCCGCTCAGATTGTCCGGAGGATCCTCAGGACGAGCGGTGCACCGACCGAACACATAATTCTATCAGAGCCGCGCGGGCTCCCGATGCGGGCAGCACATCGAGCAGTGCGCGAGCCTTGTCGGCCTCGGCCTGCGCGGCGGTGCGCGTGCCTTCCAGGGCGCCTGTGCGGCGCACGACGTCGACGATCTCCGGCAGCCGCTGCTGCTCGCCGTGCTCGATGGCGTGGCGGATCAGCTCGCGCTCGGCGGCGCTGCCGCGCTCCATCGCCAGCAGCAGCGGCAGCGTGGGCTTGCCCTCGCGCAGGTCGTCGCCGACGTTCTTGCCCAGCTCGCTCGTGTTGCCCTCGTAGTCGAGCAGGTCGTCGACGAGCTGAAACGCGGTGCCCAGCGAGCGGCCGAAATCGGCGCAGGCTTCCTCGACCTCCGGCCGCGCACCGGCCAGCACCGCGCCCAGGCGCGCACTGGCCTCGAAGAGCTTGGCGGTCTTGAAGCGGATGACCTGCAGGTAGTCGGCCACCGCGAGGTCGGGGTCGTGCATGTTCATCAGCTGCAGGACCTCGCCCTCGGCGATCACGTTGGTCGCATCGGCCAGCACCTCCAGCACGCGCATGTGGCCCACCGAGACCATCATCTGGAAGGCGCGCGAATAGAGGAAGTCGCCCACCAGCACGCTGGCGGCGTTGCCGAAGGTGGCGTTGGCCGTGGCGCGGCCGCGGCGCAGTGCGGATTCGTCGACCACGTCGTCGTGCAGCAGCGTGGCGGTGTGGATGAACTCCACCACCGCCGCCAGCTCGTAGCGCGCCGGGCCCTCGAAGCCCAGCGCCTCGGCGAACAGCAGCACCAGCCGCGGCCGGATGCGCTTGCCGCCGGCGTTGATGATGTAGTGCGAGATCTGGTCGATCAGCGCCACGCGAGAGCTCAGGCGCTCGCGGATCACGGCGTCGACCCGCTGCATCGCGTGTGCGGTGGGGTCGGCGGCTGCCGTCGGGGGGGCGGTGGTATCGAGCACGGGGCTGCCGTCGGTTCGGAAGCCGATTATAGGAATCAGCCCGTGCCCGTGGCTTCTGATGCATCTCAATGCACTGCGCGTGCTATACTCAAAGGCTCTGCGCATCGCGCGCGCCTTCCATGGGCGCACCGATCCTGCAGAGAATTCTTCGAAAGGTCTCACATGTACGCGGTCATAAAAACCGGTGGCAAGCAATACAAGGTTGCTGCCGGCGAAAAGATCAAGGTAGAACAGATTGCTGCGGACGTGGGCCAGGAAGTCGTGATCGATCAGGTGCTGGCCGTGGGAAGCGGCGCGGAACTGAAGGTCGGTGCTCCCTGGGTCGCGGGTGCGAGCGTCAAGGCCACGGTCGTGGCGCAAGGCAAGCACGACAAGGTGCGCATCTTCAAGATGCGCCGCCGCAAGCACTATCAGAAGCACGGCGGCCACCGCCAGAGCTACACCGAGCTGGAAATCGGCTCGATCACGGCCTAAGGAGCACGCACCATGGCACAGAAAAAGGGCGGCGGCTCCACCCGCAACGGCCGCGATTCGCAGCCGAAGATGCTCGGCGTGAAGGTGTTCGGCGGCCAGACCGTCAGCGCCGGCTCGATCATCGTGCGCCAGCGCGGCACCCGCTTCCACCCGGGCGCCGGCGTCGGCATCGGCAAGGACCACACGCTGTTCGCGCTGGTCGACGGCGCGGTCTCCTTCGAGACCAAAGGCGCGCTGAACCGCCAGACCGTGTTCGTCAAGCCGGTCTGAGCGATCTCTTCGCTCCTCGCGAAGCCCCGGCCCGCCGGGGCTTTTTCATTCCTACACTCGCACCATGAAATTCGTCGATGAAGCCGTGATCGACGTGGCCGCCGGCCACGGGGGCGCCGGCTGCGTGAGTTTCCGGCGCGAGAAGTTCATCCCCTTCGGCGGCCCCAACGGCGGCGACGGCGGCCGCGGCGGCAGCGTGTGGGCGGTGGCCGACGAGAACATCAACACGCTGATCGACTACCGCTACACGCGTCGCTTCGACGCGAAGAACGGCGAGCCCGGCCGCGGCTCCGACCAGTTCGGCGCCGCCGGCCCCGACATCGAGCTGCGCATGCCGGTGGGCACGATCGGCCACGACGCCGAGACCGGCGCGGTGATGTTCGAGCTGCTCGAGCACGGCCAGCGCATCCTCGTGGCCAAGGGCGGCGACGGCGGCTTCGGCAACCTGCACTTCAAGACCAGCACCAACCGCAGCCCGCGCCAGAAGACGCCCGGCTGGCCGGGCCAGGGCTTCAAGCTGAAGCTGGAACTGCGCGTGCTGGCCGACGTGGGCCTGCTGGGCATGCCCAACGCGGGCAAGAGCACGCTCATCGCCGCCATCTCGAATGCGCGGCCGAAGATCGCCGACTACCCGTTCACGACGCTGCACCCGAACCTGGGCGTGGTGCGGGTCGGTCCCGAGCGCAGCTTCGTCGTCGCCGACGTGCCGGGGCTGATCGAAGGCGCGTCCGAGGGCGCGGGCCTGGGCCACCAGTTCCTGCGCCATCTGCAGCGCACGCGATTGCTGCTGCACATCGTCGACGCGGCGCCGTTCGACGAAGGCGTCGACCCGGTCGTGCAGGCGCGCGCCATCGTCGCCGAGCTGAAGAAGTACGACCCGGGCCTGCATGCCAAGCCGCGCTGGCTCGTCTTCAACAAGATGGACATGGTGCCGGAGGACGAGCGCGAGAAGCGCATCAAGGACTTCGTGCGCCGGCTGCGCTGGAAGGGCCCGGTGTTCGCGATCTCGGCACTGGCGCGCGAGAACCTGCAGCCGTTGGTGGAAGCGATCTGGAAGCAGGTCGCGCCGCAGCAGGCGAGCGCGCGCGCGGCCGATGCTCGCTTCGATGGCGAGGAGCCTGCCGAATGAGCCTGCCGGGCGTGCTGGTCGGCGCGCGGCGCATCGTCGTCAAGGTGGGCTCCAGCCTCGTCACCAACGAAGGCCGCGGTGTCGACGCCGAGGCGATCGGCAACTGGGCGCGCCAGCTCGCAGCGCTCGCGCAGCAGGGGCGCGAGGTCGTGATGGTCTCCAGCGGCGCCATCGCCGAAGGCATGAAGCGCCTGGGCTGGACGCAGCGGCCGAAGGAGCTGCACGAGCTGCAGGCCGCCGCCGCCGTGGGCCAGATGGGCCTGGCGCAGATGTACGAGAGCCGCCTGTCGGAACATGGCATGGCCAGCGCGCAGGTGCTGCTGACCCATGCCGACCTGGCCGACCGCGAGCGCTACCTCAACGCGCGCTCGACGCTGCTGACGCTGCTGGGCCTGAAGGTGATCCCGGTCATCAACGAGAACGACACGGTCGTCAACGACGAGATCAAGTTCGGCGACAACGACACGCTGGGCGCGCTGGTCTCCAACCTCGTCGACGCCGACGCCTACGTGATCCTCACCGACCAGCGCGGCCTGTACTCGGCCGATCCGCGCAAGGATCCGCAGGCGCGCTTCGTCGACGAAGCCACCGCCGGCGACCCGGCGCTGGAAGCGATGGCCGGCGGCGCCGGCAGCGGCATCGGCAAGGGCGGCATGCTGACCAAGATCCTCGCCGCAAGGCGCGCCGCGGGCAGCGGCACCAGCACCGTGATCGCCTGGGGCCGCGAGGCCGACGTGCTGCTGCGGCTGGCCGCCGGCGAAGCCATCGGCACCACGCTGCGCGCCGGCACGCCCAAGCTGGCGGCGCGCAAGCAGTGGATGGTCGACCACCTGCAGCTGCGCGGCGCGGTGGCCGTGGATGCGGGCGCGGTGCTCAAGCTGCGCGAGGAAGGCAAGAGCCTGCTGCCGATCGGCGTGCACGAGGTGCAGGGCGAGTTCGCGCGCGGCGACGTGATCGCGGTGCGCACGCTCGACGGCGCCGAGATCGCCCGCGGCCTGGCGAACTACTCCTCGGCCGAGGCGCGGCTGATCGCGCGCAAGCCTTCGAGCCAGATCGAAGCGCTGCTGGGCTACGCGAACGAGCCCGAGCTGATTCACCGCACGAACCTCGTGCTGGTCTGAGGTTTAGTCGACCGCCGGCTCGGAGTCGGGCGGCAGCGCGTGCCCGCTGGCGTGCGCGTGCGCATGCTCGTGGCCATTCGCACCGTTCATGCCGTGCTCGCCATCCATGCGCTGCGCGCGCAGCCCCGATCGCAAGTAGCGGTTGTGGTGGTTGGCGCGCGGCAGGAAACGCGCGAGTTCGGTCAGCGCCATCTCGTAGACGTTGCGCTTGAACTCGATCACCAGCTCCAGCGGCACCCAGTACTCGTTCCAGCGCCAGGCGTCGAACTCGGGGTGATCGGTGGCACGCAGGTTCAGGTCGCTGTCGTGGCCGACGAGCTTGAGCAGGAACCAGATCTGCTTCTGCCCCTTGTAGTGGCCGCGCGCGTCCTTGCGGATGAAGTGCTCCGGCACCTCGTAGCGCAGCCAGTCGCGCGTGCGGCCGATGATCTGCACATGCTCCTGGCGCAGGCCCACTTCCTCGTGCAGCTCGCGGAACATCGCCTGCTCGGGCGATTCACCATGCTTGATGCCGCCCTGCGGGAACTGCCAGGAGTGCGTCCTGAGCCGCTTGCCCCAGAAGACCTGGTTGCGCGGATTGAGCAGGACGATGCCGACGTTGGGCCTGAAGCCTTCACGGTCGAGCATAATCAAACCCCGAATTTGTGACTGTTTTCATTATTGCACCGGCGCTGTGCGGAGCGTCTTCATCGCTAACCCGCATGCGTCAAGTGGGGCCATCCCGGCCTCGCGGCGGAGCCGAAGCGGTGCCGCCGGCGTGCACCACATCCGCCCCATGAAAGCCTCGCAGACCTTCATCTCCACGCTCAAGGAAGCGCCCGCCGATGCGGAGATCACGAGCCACCGGCTCATGATGCGTGCCGGCCTGATCAAGCGCCTCGGCGCCGGCATCTACAACTACATGCCACTCGGTTTGCGCGTCATCCGCAAGGTCGAGGCCATCATCCGCGAGGAGATGAACCGCGCCGGCGCGGTGGAACTGCTGATGCCGGTGGTGCAGCCGGCCGAGCTGTGGATGGAGACCGGCCGCTTCCAGGCCTACGGCCCCGAGCTGCTGCGCGTGAAAGACCGCCACGAGCGCGACTTCGTGATCCAGCCCACGAGCGAAGAAGTCATCACCGACATCGCGCGCCAGGAGCTGCGCAGCTACAAGCAGCTGCCGCGGAATTTCTATCACATCCAGACCAAGTTCCGCGACGAGCGCCGCCCGCGCTTCGGCGTGATGCGCGGCCGCGAGTTCACGATGAAGGACGCCTACTCCTTCGACCGCGACAAGGCCGGTGCGCTGAAAAGCTACCAGGCGATGTTCGAGGCCTACAAGCGCATCTTCGACCGCTTCGGCCTGCAGTACCGCGCGGTGGCGGCCGACACCGGCGCCATCGGCGGCGATGCCTCGCACGAGTTCCAGGTCATCGCCGACACCGGCGAGGACGCGATCGTCTACTGCCCGGGCAGCGACTACGCGGCGAACATCGAGCTGGCCGAGGCCGTCGGGCCTGCGGGCGAACGCGCCGCACCTTCGCAGCCGATGGCCAAGACGCCCACGCCGGGCAAGGCGACCTGCGAGGACGTGGCCACGCTGCTGGGCATTCCGCTGCAGCGCACCGTGAAGTCGCTGGTGCTGGCCACCGACGACAAGAGCGATGCCGGCGACATCACGAAGACCACCGTGTGGCTGCTGCTCGTGCGCGGCGACCACGCGCTCAACGAAATCAAGGCCGGCAAGATCGAGGGCCTGAAGGCAGGCTTCCGCTTCGCGACCGTGAGCGAGATCGAGGACCACTTCGGCTGCAAGCCGGGCTACCTGGGGCCGATCGGTCTGAAGAAGCCGGTGAAGATCGTCGCCGACCGCACGGTGGCCAAGATGGCCGACTTCGTCTGCGGCGCCAACGAGGCCGACTTCCACATCACCGGCGTCAACTGGGGCCGCGACCTGCCCGAGCCCGATCTCGTGGCCGACATCCGCAACGTGGTGCCCGGCGATCCTTCGCCCGACGGCAAGGGCGAACTCGCGATCCAGCGCGGCATCGAGGTCGGCCACGTGTTCTACCTCGGCACGAAGAAGTACAGCGTGCCGATGGAGGCCACCTTCCTCGACGAGAACGGCAAGCCGCAGCCCTTCGAGATGGGCTGCTACGGCATCGGCGTCACGCGCCTGCTGGGCGCGGCGATCGAGCAGAACCACGACGAGCGCGGGATCATCTGGCCGGCCTCGATGGCGCCGTTCACGGTGGTCGTCTGCCCCATCGGCTACGAGCGCAGCGCCGAGGTCAAGGCCGCGGCCGATGCGCTGCACGACGAGCTGGCCGCGGCCGGCATCGACGTCGTGCTCGACGATCGCGGCGAGCGCCCGGGCGCGATGTTCGCGGACTGGGAACTCATCGGCGTGCCGCTGCGCGTGGTGCTGTCCGACCGCGGCCTGAAGGCCGGCACGGTGGAAGTGCAGGGCCGGCGCGAGAGCGCGGCCGCCGCCGTACCGCTGGCCGCAGCGGCCGCGACGGTGAAGGAGCGCCTCGGCGCATGACGCTGCCGCGGCGCGCGCTGCTCGCCAGCCCGCTGGCGCTGCTCGCGCCACGGCCGGCGCAGGCCGGCGCGCAGGTCGAGGAACCGCTGGCCGACGCCGTGCGCACGGCGCTGGCGGCCGCGGTGGCCGATGCGGCGCCGCCGCGCCCCGGCTTCGACACGATGGACGCGCGCCTGGCCTACCTGCGCTGGCTGGGCAGCGCGAGCGAGCGCCTGAAGAAGCGCAAGGCCGAGCACCACACGCGCGTCGAGTTCCTCGAGGCCGTCTGGTACGAGACCCGCCGCGCGGGGCTGGAGACGGCGCTCGTGCTCGGGCTGATCCAGGTCGAGAGCGGCTTCCGCAAGTACGCGATCAGCTCGGTCGGTGCGCGCGGCTACATGCAGGTGATGCCGTTCTGGATGCGCACCATCGGCAACGGCGACGTGAGCCTGCTGTTCCACATGCCGACCAACCTGCGCTTCGGCTGCACCATCCTGCGCCACTACCTGGACATCGAGCGCGGCGACCAGTTCATGGCGCTCGGCCGCTACAACGGCAGCCGCGGCCGGCCGGAGTATCCGAACGCGGTGTTCGGCGCGCGGCGGCAGTGGCAGATCGCTGCCTGAGCGGCGACCCGCGGCGCTGCTTCAGGCCTTGGCCGTCAGCAGCTGCTGCAGCTCGCCCGACTGGTACATCTCCATCATGATGTCGGAGCCGCCGACGAACTCGCCGTCGACGTACAGCTGCGGGATCGTGGGCCACTGCGCGTAGTCCTTGATGCCCTGGCGCACGTCCTCGTCCTCGAGCACGTTGAAGGTCTTCACGTCGGTCGCGCCGGCAGCCTTCAGCACCTGGATCGCGCGGCCGGAGAAGCCGCATTGCGGAAACTGCGCCGTGCCTTTCATGAAGAGCATGACGCGGTTGTTCTTGACCAGCTCGTCGATGCGCTGCATCACGTCGCTCATGGGGCGGATCCTCGCGGAAAAAGCAAAGGCGGCAGTATGCGGCAAGCATGCCGCCGCGAGCCTGACAGGCCTACTGCCCGCGCGAGTTCAGAAGGCGTAGCGCACGCCCAGCTGCAGCAGCGGCGACAGGCGCAGCTCGCGCACCGCGCCGTCCAGCGCCTGGTTGCCGAAGACCGCGCGGCCCACGCCGGTGGCGGCCGAGGGGCGCTCGGCCACGAGGCCCAGGTCGGCGCTGATCGACAGCCCGCCATGGCCCGGCGCGCCGGTGAAGCCCACGCCGAGATAGGGCACCGTCGTGGCGGCTTCGTTCGCCCCGGCCATCGCCGGCCGCAGCCCGTTGCCAGCGTTCAATGACAGGCCGACCAGCCCGCCGGCCGTGGCGCTGGCCAGCGGCAGCCCCGCGAGCGAACCCGAGACCACGCCGCCGCTGGCGCGGAAGGCGCCGAACGAGGGCCGCGCGAAGTAGTAGTCGCCAAACAACGCGCCGCCCTGAACACCGCGCTGCGAGGCGGCGCCGCTGTCGAACAACGATGACGTGAGCAAGGGCGAGACGCTCGCGGCCTGCACCGCGATGCGCGCCTGCCAGCGCGGCCACAGCGTCTCGGGCGTGGTGACCGACAAGCCGTCGGCGGCCTGCGCCGAGAGCATGAACAGCAGTGCCGGCAGGCTGCCGGCCAGGCGGATCGGGCGGATGTTCATCTCGGCCTCCTTCGCGTTCGTGCTGACTGGCGAACATCATGCGCTGCATCGGCGCGCGGCGCACGACGGCCACGAGCCAGGCCCCGGTAACCGTCGGTATGGGTGCCGATGGTGCGGCACTATTTGGCACTTGGCCAGCGCGCGCCGCTGCAGCGGGGCAGCCCGGCGAGGTCGGCACGCGTGGATGCGGCTTCGAAGCCACAGTCGGCCAGCATCGTGCGCACCGCGTCGCCCTGGTCGTGGCCATGTTCCAGCAGCAGCCAGGCGCCTGGCAGCAGGTGTGGCGGTGCGCCGTGCACGATGCGCGCGAGCGCCGCGAGCCCGTCGCCTTCGGGCGTCAGCGCGCCACGCGGCTCGTGCTGCAGGGCCGTGAGATGAGGGTCGGCGCCCGCGACGTAAGGCGGGTTCGAGACCACGAGGGCGAAGCGCCGGTCGGCCATCGGCGCCCACCAGTCGCCGGCTTCGAAACCCACCTGCGGTGCATGCCGCGCTCCGTTTGCGCGGGCAAGCTCCAGTGCGGCGGCGCTCGCATCGGTGGCGGTGATGCGCGCCCGCGGCCGCTCGCGCGCCAGCGCCAGTGCGATCGCGCCGCTGCCGGTGCCGAGGTCGACGACATCGGCCGCAGCATCGGCCGGCAGCAGCTCCAGCGCCCACTCGACGAGCAGCTCGGTCTCCGGTCGCGGGATCAGCACCGCGGGTGACACCGCCAGGCGCATGCCGCGGAACTCGGCCTCGCCGATGACGTAGGCCAGCGGCACGCCGGCCGCGCGGCGTTCGAGCATGCCGTGCCATTCGGCCGTCAGGCCGCTCGGCAGTTCATCGTCGTCATGCGCCAGCAGCCAGGCTCGCGGGCGCTGCAGCAGATGGACCAGCAGCAGCTGCGCGTCCAGCCGCTCCACGCCGCGCGCGCGGGCCGCGGCCAGCGCCTCGCGCAGCTTCATGCGCCGCCGGCTTCGAGCTGCGCCAGCTGCTCGGCGGCGCGCGCCGCCCGCAGCGCCTCCACCACGTCCGAGAGATCGCCGTCCATCACCTGCTGCAGCTTGTACAGCGTGAGGTTGATGCGGTGGTCGGTCAGCCGGCCCTGCGGGAAGTTGTAGGTGCGGATGCGGTCCGAGCGGTCGCCGCTGCCCACCAGGCTCTTGCGCGTGGCCGCTTCCTTCGCGGCGCGCTCGCTGCGCTCCTTCTCGCGCAGCCGCGCCACCAGCACCGCCATCGCCTTGGCCTTGTTGCGGTGCTGGCTGCGGTCGTCCTGGCACTCGGCGACGAGGCCGGTGGGGAGGTGCGTGATGCGGATCGCGCTGTCGGTCTTGTTGATGTGCTGGCCGCCGGCGCCGCTGGCGCGGAAGGTGTCGATGCGCAGCTCGGCCGGGTTGAGCTGCACCTCCTCGGCCTCGTCGGGCTCGGGCATCACGGCCACCGTGCAGGCACTGGTGTGGATGCGGCCCTGGCTCTCGGTGGCCGGCACGCGCTGCACGCGGTGGCCGCCGCTCTCGAAGCGCAGCGCACCGTAGACGCTGTCGCCCTCGACGCGGATCACGATCTCCTTGTAGCCGCCGAGTTCGCTGTCGCTCTGGCTCATCACCTCGGTGCGCCAGCCCTGGCGTTCGCAGAAGCGCAGGTACATGCGCGCCAGGTCGCCCGCGAAGAGTGCGCTCTCGTCGCCACCGGTGCCGGCGCGGATCTCGACGAAGGCCGGGCGCTCGTCGTCGGGATCCTTGGGAATCAGCGCGGCCTGCAGCTCGCCGTGCAGGCGCTCCATGTCGGCGCCGGCCGCAGTGATCTCCTCGCGCGCCATCTCGGCGAGCTCGGGGTCCTCCAGCATCGCCTGCGCTTCGGCCAGGTCGCTTTCGCGCTGGCAGTAGCGCGTGTAGCGCTCGACGACGTCGCGCACCTCGGCCTGCTCGCGGGACAGCGTGCGCCAGCGCTTCATGTCGGATGCGACGGCCGGGTCGGCCAGGATCGCGTCGAGTTCGGCCAGCCGCAGCGTGAGGCGTTCGAACTGGTCGCGCAGGGTCGGGTTCATCGACATGGCAGGAGGCTCGGCAAGGGCAGGGCGGGAACGCCACGCGGTGCGCGCGGCGCGGCGGCGGCGAGAGCGCCGCTAACGCCCGCCGGGCCGCGGGCCCTGGCGCAGGAAGAGGCGCGAGACGGTGTCCGCGAGGCGCGTGCGGTCCTCGCCTTCGGCCGCGTGCAGCTCGGCCAGCGTGCCGTGCAGCATCTTGTTGGTGAGCGCACGCGCCATCGCCTCGAGCACCTTCTCGGGCTCGTCGCCGCGCGCCAGCGCCTTGCGGGCGCGCGCCATCTCGAGCTGGCCCCAGTCGTCGGCCTGGCGGTTCAGCGCCTGGATCAGCGGCACCGCGGCGCGCTGGTCCAGCCAGTGCGCGAAGCTCTGCACGCCGGCGTCGATGATGGCCTCGGCCTGCTGCACGGCGGCCTGGCGCTTCTCGCCGGCGGTCTGCACCAGCTGCGACAGGTCGTCCACCGTGTAGAGGTAGATGTCGTCGAGCTGGCCGACCTCGGGCTCGATGTCGCGCGGCACGGCCAGGTCGACCATGAACATCGGCCGCCGGCGCCGCGCCTTCAGCGCCCGCTCCACCGCGCCCAGGCCGATGATCGGCAGCGTGCTGGCGGTGCAGGAGATGACGGCGTCGAACTCGTGCAGCCGGCCGGGCATGTCCGACAGGCGGATGGCCTCGCCGCCGAAGCGCGAGGCCAGGCGCTCGCCACGCTCCAGCGTGCGGTTGGCCAGCGCGATGGACTTGGGCGCGCGCGCCTCGAAGTGCGTCGCCACCAGCTCAATCATCTCGCCGGCGCCGACGAACAGCACCTTGATCTGCTTGAGGTCCTCGAACAGCTGCGCCGCCAGCCGCACCGCGGCGGCGGCCATGCTGATGCTGTGCGCGCCGATCTCGGTGGAGGTGCGCACCTCCTTGGCCACCGCGAAGCTGCGCTGGAACAGCTGGTGCAGCGTGGTGCCCAGCGTGCCGGCTTCGTCGGCCATGCGCACGGCCTGCTTCATCTGGCCGAGGATCTGCGGCTCGCCCAGCACCATGGAGTCGAGGCCGGCGGCGACGCGGAAGGCATGCCGCGCGGCGTCTCGGTCTTCCATCACGTAGCTGTGGTCCATCAGCTGGCCGCCGCTGATGCCGCCTTGCTCGGCCAGCCAGTCCACCGTGGGGCGCACCAGCTCGCCGGCGCGGTCGGCGGGGGCCGCCACGTACAGCTCGGTGCGGTTGCAGGTGCTGACCAGCGCGGCTTCAGGCACGCTGCGCGCCAGCCGCTCGCGCAGGCCGTGCAGCGCCGGGGTCATCTGCTCGGGCGCGAACGCGAGCCGGCCGCGCAGGTCCAGCGGCGCGGTGGTGTGGTTCAACCCGAGGGCAAAGACGCTCACGCGAGAATTGTAGTTTTGGGGCCGGTGGCTTTATGCCGCCGCGGCTTGCGCAAAGTCAAGCCGGGCCACCGCAGCCGGGTGGCCGGCGATCCGAGATAACCCTAACACCAACCCCTGACGATTCCCTGGCATGGGCCCCCTCGACGCGCTGAACCACCTCGCCAACCTCTTCGCCGTGCCGCTGATGCTGGGCGCGCTGGCCGCCGCGCTGGCCAAGCTCGTGTGGCGCAAGGAGCTGGCCGGCATCGGCTGGCGCCGGCTTGCGGGGCCGGCCTGCGCCGCCTGCGCGCTGGTGGTGCTGGCCGGCCTGGTGCTCTTCGGCCGCGACGGGCGCATGGCCACCTACGGCGTGATGGTCGCGGCCTGCGCGCTCACGCTGTGGTGGCGGGGCTTCGGGCCGGGGCGCTGAGCGGCTCCTCGTCGCCTTTCGTCACCGGCGTGCCGCGCAGCGAGTGCGGCAGCGCCTGCGTGATCGTCACGTCGATCATCTGCCCCACCAGCCGCGCCCCGTTCGGCCCGCCGTCGAAGTTGACGATGCGGTTGCACTCGGTGCGGCCCATCAGCTCGGCCGGGTTCTTGCGCGAAGGCCCTTCGACGAGGATGCGCTGCACGGTGCCGACGCGGCTCTCGCTGATCCGCCGCACGTTGGCCTCGATGGTGGCCTGCAGGTGCTGCAGGCGCTTGAGCTTGAGTTCCTGCGGCGTGTCGTCGTGCAGCGCCGCAGCCGGCGTGCCGGGGCGGGCGCTGAAGACGAAGCTGAAGCTGGCGTCGTAGCCGATCTCCTCGATCAGCTTCATCGTCCGGCCGAAGTCCTCCTCGGTCTCGCCGGGGAAGCCGACGATGAAGTCGCTGGACAGGCTGATGCCCGGCCGCACGGCGCGCAGCTTGCGGATCGTGTGCTTGTATTCCATCGCGGTGTAGCCGCGCTTCATCGCCATCAGCATGCGGTCCGAGCCATGCTGCACCGGCAGGTGCAGGTGGCTCACGAGCTTGGGCACGCGGGCGTACACGTCGATCAGCCGCTGCGTGAACTCGTTCGGGTGGCTCGTCGTGTAGCGGATGCGCTCGATGCCGGGGATCTCGGCGACGAGTTCGATCAGCAGCGCGAAGTCGGCGATCTCGTCGGTGCCGCCCATCGCACCCCGGTAGGCGTTGACGTTCTGCCCCAGCAGCGTCACCTCCTTGACGCCCTGCGCCGCCAGGCCCGCCACCTCGGTGAGCACGTCGTCCAGCGGCCGGTGCACCTCCTCGCCGCGGGTGTAGGGCACGACGCAGTAGCTGCAGTACTTGCTGCAGCCTTCCATGATCGAGACGAAGGCGCTGGCGCCTTCCACGCGGGCCGGCGGCAGGTGGTCGAACTTCTCGATCTCGGGGAAGCTGATGTCGACCTGCGCGCGGCGCTCGGCGCGGCGGGCCTCGATCATCTGCGGCAGCCGGTGCAGCGTCTGCGGTCCGAAGACGAGGTCGACGAAGGGCGCGCGCTCGATGATGGCCGCGCCTTCCTGGCTGGCCACGCAGCCGCCGACGCCGATCAGCACGCCCTTCTTCTTCAGGTGCTTGACGCGGCCGAGGTCGCTGAAAACCTTCTCCTGCGCCTTCTCGCGCACGCTGCAGGTGTTGAAGAGCACGAGGTCGGCCTGCTCGACGTCGTCGGTGGCCTCGTAGCCTTCGGCGGCGCGCAGCACGTCGGCCATCTTGTCCGAGTCGTACTCGTTCATCTGGCAGCCGAAGGTGCGGATGAACACCTTCTTCTTCGGCGATGCGGGGGCGTCGCTCACGGCTTGCTCCAGGCCTGAGCGGCGTCGTCGAAGCGCCAGGCGGCGGCCTGCGCGGGGCTCGCCGGCCAGGGCTGGCGCGCGGCCTCGGCGGGTGTCAGCACCCAGACCTCGTGCATGTTGCCCAGGCCGTCGAGCGTGTAGTGCACGAGCAGCTTGCGGCCGGCGATGGCGCCGGAGACGACGATCAGGTTGTCGGCGCCGCGGATGCGTGCGCCCGGCGCCAGCCGCGCCGATTGGCCGTTGAGCAGCACCTCCGGCGGCAGCGTGACGACGAGTTCGCCGCGCAGCGCGTTCGCGGGGAACCTGCGCGGCACCTGGGCCGGCGCGTCGGCGGGCAGCAGGAGGAAAGGGGCGAAGGCCAAGGCCAGCGCGCCGCCGAGAAACGGGCGGCGCCTCGCCAGGGGAGCACAGCGTTGCATGGTGTGGATCCAGGGGCTGTGCGGCGGCCCGCGGCTGCGGCCGCCGCCTGATGCGGGGTGCGCGATGTTACCCGGGCCGGAATCGACTCTGAAATGCGGAATTCTGCGCGCCGAAAGGTCAGCATAAGCTGCAAATATGATGAAAATGATTCTCCATGAACCTGCCTGCCACCGTCGAGGCCCCCCGGCCCGAAGCGCGGACGCCGCAGCACGACGCCGCCTGGAACGCCCAGATGCTGGCGCGGACCGAGGCGCTGTGCCGCTCGGGTTCGTTCGAGATCGACCTCGACAGCGGGCTGCTGCTGCTGTCGTCCGGCATGCGGCTGCTGCTGGGCCTGCCGGGCGAGGCGCCGCTGGAGAGCGCGCTCGATGCGCTGGCCTGGGTGCCGCCCGAGGAGCGCGAGTACGTCGGCGTGATCTGGCGCAGTGCCGAGCCCGGCGAGCCCTTCGAGTTCGAGCACCGCGTGGCACGCAGCGACGGCATGCGGCTCGTCGTCCTGCACCGCGGCATGCTGCAGCCGGGCACGCGGCGCGGCGTGGGCATGGTGCAGGACATCAGCGCCCAGCGCGAGGCCGAGCAGAAGTGGCACCAGGCGCGCATGCACCACGCGGTGAGCGGGCTGCCCAACCGCGCCGCCTTCCTCGACCAGATCGACGCCGCCGCGCATGCCGCGCGCTGGCAGCAGGGCGCCTTCACGGTCTTCGCGCTGGAGGTGCCGCGCATCGCGGAGGTCCAGGCGAGCATGGGCTTCGGCGCCGGCGACGCGCTCGCGCAGGCGCTGGCCGCGCGGCTGCTGGCGCACAGCGGGCCGGGCGAATCGGCCGCGCAGCTGGGCGACACCGAGTTCGCGCTAATGCTCGAACACGCCACCCGCCCCGACGCGCCGGGGCTGCGCGAGCGCGCGCTGCGCCTGTGCGAGCTGCTGGACGCGCCGGTGCGGCTGGGCGCCACCGACGTGCATCCGCGCGCCGTCGTCGGCATCGCGCGCTTCCCGGAAGACGCCGATGCGCCGGCCGGCCTGCTGGAAGCGGCGCAGAAGGCACGCCTGGGCGTGCCGCCGGGCGCGCCGATGGCCTTCTTCAAGCCCGAGTCGAACGCGCAGGTGGTGCGGGCGATGCAGCTCGAAGCCGCGCTGCGGCGTGCGGTGGCGAACCTGGACGACGGCGCGATGTCGCTCGTCTACCAGCCGCAGGTCTCGCTGGCCGACGGCCGCGTGCGCGGCGCCGAGGCGCTGCTGCGCTGGCACGACGCCGAGCTGGGCGACGTGGGCCCGGCCGAGTTCCTGCCGCTGGCCGAGCGCGCGGGGCTGATCGGGGCGATCGGCGAGTTCGTGATGCGCAGCGCCTGCCGCCAGGCCGCCGCCTGGCGCCGCGCCGGTCTGCCGCCGCTGCGCGTGAGCGTCAACCTCTCGGCCGTGCAGTTGCAGCGGCCCGATCTCGCGCAGCACGTGCAGGCGCTGCTGCGCGACACCGGCGCCGAGGCCTCGCAGCTGGCGGTGGAGATCACCGAGCAGATGGCGCTCGCGGACATGGCCCGCGCCGCCGAGGTGCTGCGCGCGCTGAAGGCGCTGGGCGTGGAGATCGCGCTGGACGACTTCGGTACCGGCACCTCGGGCCTGGGCTGCCTGCGCAGCCTGCCGATCGACCTCGTGAAGGTCGATCGCGAGTTCGTGCACGACGTGACCGGCGCGCCGCACGACGTGTCGGTCACGCGCGCCGTCATCACGATGGCGCATGGCCTGCAGCTGCAGGTGCTGGCCGAGGGCGTGGAGACCGAGAGCCAGCTCACGCTGCTGTCGGCCAACGCCTGCGACGCGATCCAGGGCCGCTGGTTCAGCGCGCCGCTGAAGCCCGAGGCGCTGGAGGCCTTCGTGCGCGGCGACCCGACGCTGCCTGCGCGCTTCATCACGCGCGCGCGCCGCACCCGCACCGTGCTGCTGGTGGATGACGAGGAGAACATCCTGTCCTCGCTGAAGCGGCTGCTGCGCCGCGACGGCTACCACATCATCACTGCCGGCAGCGCCGACCAGGGCCTGCAGCGGCTGGCCGAGACGGACGTCGACGTGATCGTCTCCGACCAGCGCATGCCCGGCATCTCGGGCGTGGAGTTCCTGCGCCGCGCCAAGGCGCTGTACCCGCACACGGTGCGCATGGTGCTGTCGGGCTATACCGAGCTGCAGTCGATCATCGACGCCGTCAACGAGGGCTCGATCTACCGCTTCCTCACCAAGCCCTGGGACGACACCCAGCTGCGCGCCCACGTCGCCGAGGCCATGCACCACAAGGAGATGGCCGACGAGAACCGGCGCCTGGCGCGCCAGGTGGAATCGGCCAACGCCGACCTCGCGCGCCTGAACGCCCGGCTGGCGCAGGCCGCCGAACAGCAGCGTCATCACGCCGGCGTGATGGCGCAGATGGCCGGTGGCCTGCGCAAGGTGCTCGACGAGCTGCCGCTGCCAGTGCTGGGCGTCGACCCCGACGGGCTGCTGGCCTTCGTCAACCAGCGCGCCGAGCGGCTGTGGCCCGAGGCCGCGGCGCTGCTGGGCCAGGACGCGGCCGCGCTGCGCGGTGGCGCCGGCGAGCTGGCCGACGGCGCGCGGCTGCAGATCGGCGGCATCGCCTGCCGGCTGGTGGTGCAGCCGCTGCACCACGGCCCGCTCGAAGGCGGGCGGCTGATGCTGCTGCTGCAGGAAGCCGGCGCGGGAGCGGCGCCATGATTCACTTGCCCGAGCCCCTGAGCGCCGCGGCCGTTCTGCAGCGCGTGGCACGCCTGCCGGCGCTGCCGCAGGCCGTGCTGGCGCTGCAGGCCACGCTGCACGACGAGCACGCCAGCATCGCCGAATGCGCCGGGCAGATCCGCCGCGACGCCGCGCTCACCGCGCGCATGCTGCGCCTGGCCAACTCGGCCTTCTACGGCGTGCCGGGGCGCGTGGCCTCGGTCGACGATGCGATCCACCTCATCGGCGTGCGCCCGCTGCGCGCGCTGGCCACCACGGCGGCCGTGTCGCTGCAGTTCGAGCCGCCGCCGCCCGACGCGCTGGGCCACGCCGGCTTCTGGCGCCACACGCTGGCCGCCGCGCACGCGGCGCAGGCGCTGGCCGAGGCGCTGGGTCTGGACGACGAGACCGCCTACACCGCCGCGCTGCTGCACGACATCGGCCGGCTCGCGCTCGCGGTGCACTTTCCCGACGCGATGCGCGCCTGGCTGCCGGGCACGGCGGCCGAGCGTGCGGCACTGGGCATCGACCATGCCGAGGTGGGCGCGGCCATCGCCCGCCACTGGCACCTGCCGGAAGCGGTGGCCGAGGCCATCGCCAGCCACCACCGCCCGCCGCCGGCCGAGCGCGCGACGCTGGTGGACGTGGTGCACGTGGCCGACGCGCTGGCGCACCGCCTGGGCCACGGCCACGAGGCGCGCCACGAGCCGGCCACCGACCTGCCCGGCGAAGCGCACGACAGCGGCGCCTGGCAGCGCGTGCGCCCCGAGGCCATGGCGCTGGACGCGCTGCTGGTGCGCACCCGCGAGGCCGTGGAAGCCGCCTGCGAATCGCTCGGCCTGACCGAACCCGCACCCGCCGCGGCCCAGCCGCACGACGAGAGCCTGCCATGCCGCTGCTGAAGACCTCCGACTCCGCCGCAGTGCCGGCGCCTCCGCTGTCGACGCTGCCCACGCTGGCCGCGGCGGCGCCGCCTGCTCCTGCACCGGCGCCCGGTGCCGACACCTCCGACCTCAGCCGCCGCCTCTCGGCCGCGCAGCGCCAGCTGGTGCAGTCCGAGCGCCTGGCCTCGATCGGGCAGCTTGCTGCCGGCGTCGCGCACGAGATCAACAACCCGGTGGGCTACGTCTTCAGCAACATCGGCACGCTGGAGCGCTACCTCACCGACCTGTTCCGCATGCTGTCGGCCTACGAGGCGGCCGAGTCGCAGCTGGCCGGGCTGCCGGTGGCTGCCGGGCTGGCCGCGCTGCGCGAGGAGATCGAGCTCGAGTACCTGAAGGAAGACATCCCGAACCTGATGACGGAGACGCTGGAGGGCGTGCGCCGCGTGCGCAAGATCGTCCAGGATCTGAAGGACTTCTCGCGCGTCGACGCCCGGCCCGACTGGGAATGGGCCGACCTGCACCGCGGCCTGGACTCGACGCTGAACATCGTCAACAACGAGATCAAGTACAAGGCCGAGGTCCAGCGCCGCTACGGCCAGCTGCCCGAGGTGCAGTGCCTGCCCTCGGAGCTGAACCAGGTCTTCATGAACCTGCTGGTGAACGCGGCGCACGCGATCGACAAGTCGCGCGGCACGATCGCCATCCGCACCGGCTGCGAGGGCGATCAGGTCTGGGTGGAGATCGCCGACGACGGCTGCGGCATGTCGCCCGAGACCTTGTCGCGCATCTTCGATCCCTTCTTCACCACCAAGGCGGTGGGCAAGGGCACGGGGCTGGGCCTGTCGCTGGCCTACGGCATCGTGCAGAAGCACAACGGCCGCATCGACGTGACCAGCGAGCCCGGCCGCGGCAGCTGCTTCCGCGTCGCGCTGCCGGTGCGGCACGAGGCGCTGGCCGCGGAGGCCGGGGCGTGAGCGCGGTGCCGGCAGCCGCGCAGGCGCCGCTGCAGGCGCAGCCGCAGCCCGTGGTGCTGTGCGTCGACGACGAGCCCAACATCCTCTCGGCGCTGCAGCGCGTGCTGCGTGCCGAGCCGGTGACGGTGCTCACCGCGCACGGCGGCCGCGAGGCGCTTGCGCTGATGGAGCGCCAGCCGGCCGATCTGGTCATCTGCGACATGCGCATGCCGGGCATGGACGGCGTGCAGCTGCTGGAGCAGCTGCACGCGCGCTGGCCGCAGACCGTGCGCATCCTGCTCACCGGCCATGCCGAGCTGGACTCGGCGGTGGGCGCCGTCAACCGCGGCGCGATCTTCCGCTACCTGCAGAAGCCGTGGAACGAGCCCGAGCTGCGCACCGCCATCCACGAAGGCCTGGAGCGCCAGGCGCTGCGGCGCGAGAAGGAGCGACTGGAGACGCTGACGCGGCAGCAGAACGAGGAGCTGGCTGCGCTCAACGCCGGCCTGGAGCAGCGCGTGCAGCAGCGCACCGCCGAGCTGCAGCAGGCGCACGAGCGGCTCAAGCGCCAGTACCTCAATTCGATCCGCGTCTTCTCCAACCTGCTGGAGCTGCGCGGCGGCATGCTGGCCGGCCACGGCCGCCGCGTGGCCGAGCTGGCGCGCGACATCGCACAGCGCCTGCAGCTGGCCGAGGAGCCGGTGATGCAGGTCTTCGTCGCCGGCCTGGTGCACGACATCGGCCTGCTGGGCGCCGGCGACCGGCTGCTCAACGAGGCCGTGACGCGCCAGTCGCCCGAGGAACAGGCGCTGTACCGCGAGCATCCCGCGGCCGGCGAACATTCGCTGATGGCGCTGGAAGACCTCGCGCCGCTCCTGCCGCTGATCCGCGGCCACCACGAGCGCTGGGACGGGCAGGGCTTCCCCGACCGCCTGGCCGGCGAGCAGATCCCGCTGGGCGCGCGCATCCTGGCCGTGGCCGAGACCTTCGACGACCTGCAGAACGGCCACCTCGTCGCGCAGCCGCTGTCGCGCGAGGAAGCGCGGCTGATGCTGCGCCGCGGCCGCGGCACGCAATTCGACCCGGCGGTGGTCGACGCCTTCATCGAGGCCACCGCGCCGCACGAGGCGCCGCGCCCGCCGCCCTCGTGCGTGCTGCCGGCCGCGGCGCTCGAAGGCGGCATGGTGCTCGCCGCCGACCTCTACTCCGGCCACGGCATGCTGATGCTCACCGCCGGCCACGTGCTCACGCCCGCGCTGGTGCGCCGGATCCGCGAATTCGAGGAGCGCGAGAAATCGCATCTCGTCATCCACATCCGCCCCGTTTCCCTGGACTAGGAAACCCATGAAGAGAATGCTCATCGTCGACGACGACCCCGCCGTGATCGCCGCGCTGCGCCGCACCGTGCGCCGCCACCTGGCCGAGCAGGTGCTGCTGGACACCGAGACCGACCCGATGCTGGCGCTGATGCGCTCGCGCTGGCAGAGCTACGACGTGATCGTCTCCGACCTGCGCATGCCCGAGCTCGACGGCCTGTCGTTGCTGACGCTGCTGGCCGCCGTGCAGCCCGACGCGGTGCGCGTGCTGCTCACGGCCTCGGCCGACTTCGACTCCGCGCGCCGCGCGATCAACGAGGCCGGCGTGTTCCGCTTCCTGTGCAAGCCCTGGAACGAGCTGGAGCTGGTGGCGCAGCTGCGCGCCGCGCTGGCGCATGCCGAACAGCAGCGGGTCGAGGCGGCCTGAACAAGGCGTCGGGGAAGCCTGCAGAAGCACGAAGCCCGCGCGGTGCGGACCGGCGCGGGCTTCGGCGTGGATGCTTGGTGGCGCTTCAGGGACTTGAACCCCGGACCTGCGGATTATGATTCCGTCGCTCTAACCAACTGAGCTAAAGCGCCTGAGCCGCGCATTATAGCCAGCCGCCCGCCGGGCCTGCACGCCCCGCCGGTCTTCCCTCAGGCCCGAAGATCAGCCCCGATGTTCAGTTTCTTCCGCAAGAAGGCGCCGCCTCCTGTTCCCGCGCCTGCGCCGGAGCCTACGGCAGCCGCTGCCGTCATCCCGCCCGCCGCCGCCGCTCCCGTGGCCGCGCCCGCGCCGATGTCTCAAGCCGAGCCCGAGCCCGCGCCCCCACCCGCCGAAGCCCGCAGCGGCTGGTTCGCGCGCCTGAAGCAGGGCCTGCGCAAGACCGGCTCGGGCATCGCGCAGGTCTTCACCGGCACGAAGATCGACGAGGCGCTGTACGAAGAGCTCGAGAGCGCGCTGTTGATGGCCGACACCGGCGTGGCCGCCACCGAGTGGCTGCTGGCCGACCTGAAGCGGCGCGTGAAGGAAGCCAAGGCGACCGATCCCGCGGCCGTGAAGGCGCTGCTGGCCGATGCGATCACGGAGCTGCTGAAGCCGCTGGAGCGAAGCCTGGCGGTGGGCGCGCAGACACCCACGGTCATCATGGTCACCGGCGTCAACGGCGCGGGCAAGACCACCAGCATCGGCAAGCTCACGCGCCACCTGGCCGAGGCGCAGTGCAAGGTGCTGCTGGCCGCGGCCGACACCTTCCGCGCCGCCGCGCGCGAGCAGCTCGCCGTGTGGGCCGACCGCAACCGGGTGGAGATCGTCAGCCAGCAGGGCGGCGACCCGGCCGCGGTGAGCTTCGACGCGGTGAGCGCCGGCAAGGCGCGCGGCTGCGACGTCGTCATCGCCGACACCGCCGGCCGCCTGCCGACGCAGCTGCACCTGATGGAGGAGCTGAAGAAGATCCAGCGCACGATCGCCAAGGCGCTGCCCGGCGCGCCGCACGAGGTGCTGCTGGTGGTGGACGGCAACACCGGCCAGAACGCGCTGGCGCAGGTGAAGGCCTTCGACGCGGCGCTGGGCCTCACGGGCCTGGTGGTCACCAAGCTCGACGGCACTGCCAAGGGCGGCGTGCTGGCGGCCATCGCGCGCTGGGGCGCGGAGAATGGGCGCGTGGTGCCCGTCTACTTCATCGGCGTGGGCGAGAAGCTGGAAGACCTGCAGACCTTCAGCGCGCGCGAGTTCGCGCAGGCGCTGCTGGACTGAGCGAGCCCGCGGCTCGCTGCGCTCGCGCCCCCGAGGGAGCGCGTTCCGGACCGGGGGACCCGGATCCGGAACAGCCCGGGCGCTCAGCGCTGCGGCGCGGGCGAGGCGCCTTCCAGCGCGTCGTCGAAGAAGGCCGAGGGCACGGGCTCCATCGACGGGTCGAGCGCCGCTTCCATCGCCGCGCGGTCGCCGTCGGCGAGGATCTCGGACATCTCGGCCACCGGGATCAGCGGCATCGGGCGCGAGCTGCTGGCCTTGTTGGCCGCATCGACCTTCGCACCCACCAGCTTGGCCATTATGCTGCGCACCTCGGCGGCGCTGGGCAGTTCGCCCTCGCGCCAGTCGAACACGTGCACGCCGGCCGTGCGCAGCACGCGCGCCATGCGCTCGTGGCGGCGGCGGGCGCGGTCGCTCTCCTGCGCGGCGCGGATGTCGATCACCGCCAGCACCTTGGAGCCCGCATCGCACAGCAGCAGGTCGGCGCTGAGCGAACCCACGCGCGACAGCCACTCGGCGTACGAGTGCCGCGAGGGCACGCGGATGAAGCGCGACAGCGGCACCTGCGCCAGCACCAGGAAGCCGGGCATCGCGCGCTTGAGCAGGTCGTAGGCCTGGCGCTCGTTGATCGTCAGGATGCGCGCGGCCTCGGGTGGCCAGCCCATCACCGTGTCCAGCGCGTCGCGCGCCGCGTTGCGGTTGCTGCTCTGGCGATTGCGCACGCGCATCACCAGCAGGGTGAGAAGCAGCAGCGCCGTGATCGGCAAAGCGAAAGACGCTATCGGGGAGAAGAATTCCATCATCAGGGGCAGGCTGGGGGTATCCAGTGGTCATCGTCCGCCGGGCGCGCAGCATCAACCGTTCAGGCTACAAAAGCCGTATCAATGCGTTTCGACTCGGCCTGCACGGCCGGGGCGCGGTGACATTTGGGAACCGTTTGGGTCGTCCCCGCCCATTGGGACAGGGGCTCGCCACGCCGACGGTGCGGCTTCAGCGCGGCATGCCGGGGAATCCCCCGCCGCCCATGCGGCGCATCATCTTCATCAGGCCGCCGCCCTTCATCTTCTTCATCATCCCCTGCATCTGCTCGAACTGGTTGAGCAGGCGGTTCACTTCCTGGACGGGCACGCCGGCGCCGGCGGCGATGCGCCGCTTGCGGCTGGCCTTGATGAGCTCGGGCTTGCGCCGTTCCTGCGGCGTCATCGAGCAGATGATGCCTTCCATGCGCCGCACGTCGCGCTCGGCGCGGTCCATGTCGGCACCCTGGGCTTTCGCGGTGAGCTGGCTCGGCAGCTTGTCCATCAGCCCGGAAAGGCCGCCCATCTTCTTCATCTGCGAGATCTGGGCGAGGAAGTCGTTGAGGTCGAAGCCGCCGCCGGACTTCATCTTGTCGGCGAACTTCTGCGCCGCCTCGATGTCGACGCCCTTCTGCACCTCCTCGACCAGCGCGACGATGTCGCCCATGCCCAGCACGCGGCCGGCGTGGCGCTCGGCGTCGAAGACCTCCAGGCCGTCGATCTTCTCGGAGACACCGGCGAACTTGATCGGCGCGCCGGTCACCTGGCGCACCGACAGCGCCGCTCCGCCGCGCGAATCGCCGTCGAGCTTGGTCAGCACCACGCCCGTCAGCGGCAGCGCTTCCTTGAAGGCACGGGCGGTGTTGACCGCGTCCTGGCCCTGCATCGCGTCGACGACGAACAGCGTCTCCACCGGGTTCAGCGTGGCGTGCAGCTCGCGGATCTCGGCCATCAGCGCCTCGTCGATCGCCAGGCGCCCTGCCGTGTCGACCAGCAGCACGTCGAAGTAGTGGCGCTTGGCGTGGTCCAGCGCCGCCAGCGCGATCTCGCGCGGCTTCTGCGAAGGATCAGATCCGAACCACTCGGCGCCCGCCTGCGCGGTGACGGTCTTCAGCTGCTCGATGGCGGCGGGCCGGTAGACGTCGGCCGAGACCGTGAGCACCTTCTTCTTGCGCTTGGTGATCAGGTGCTTGGCGAGCTTGGCGGTGGTGGTGGTCTTGCCCGCGCCCTGCAGGCCGGCCATCAGGATCACCGCCGGCGGCTGCGCGGCGAGGTTGATGTCGGCCACCCCCTCGCCCATCGTCGCGGCGAGTTCCTTGTGCACGATGCCCACCAGCGCCTGGCCGGGGTTCAGCGAGCCGGCCACCTCCTGGCCCAGCGCCTTGTCCTTCACGCGGGCGACGAAGTCGCGCACCACCGGCAGCGCCACGTCGGCCTCCAGCAGGGCCATGCGCACCTCGCGCAGCATGTCCTGCACGTTGCTTTCGGTGATGCGCGCCTGGCCGCGCATCGTCTTCACGAGGCGCGACAGGCGGTCGGTCAGGGTGGAAGCCATCGCGGCATGCGGGGCGGCGGAAGGGGCGCCCGCGGTCAGTAAACTGTCGTGATGATTCTATCGAGCGCCTCTCCCGTGCTGGCTCCCGGCGGCGGGCTGCTGCTGGTGTCGGTCGCGGCGCTGCTGTACCTCTCGGCCACCGTGCCCTGGGAGTCGCTGCGGCGCTTCTCGGCCGCGGCCTTCGTCGGCGGCTGGGTGCTGCACGGCCTGCTGCTGGTCATCGACATCGCCGGCGTGGGCCTGGCCGAGCCCGGCGCGCGCCTGGGCTTCGCGCCGGTGCTCTCGCTCACGGTGTGGCTGGTGATCGCCGTCTACACGGTCGAAAGCCGCCTCGTGCCCTTGCCGGCCGTGCGGCAATGGCTGGCGCTGGCGGGGCTGCTGGCGGTGCTGATCACGGCCACCTTCCCGGGCGAGCTGAAGCACATCAGCTCGCGCCTGGCGCCGCTGCACTTCGCTCTGGGCGTGAGCGCCTACGGCCTGTTCGGCGCCGCGGTGCTGCACGCGGTGATGCTCGACGCCGCCGAGCGCCGGCTGCGCGCCGGTGGCCCGGCCGCGAAGGCCGCGGCTCTGGGCGCCGGCGCGATGGGCATGCCGCTGCTGCAGCTGGAGCGGCTCACCTTCCGCTTCGTCGAGGCCGGCTTCATCGTGCTCACCGGCACCGTGCTGCTGGGCCTGGCGACGCTCGCGCACTGGCGCTGGACCGACCACAAGGCCGTGTTCTCGATCCTCGCCTGGGCCGTGTTCGCCGCGCTGCTGGCGGGCCGCCACTTCCGCGGCTGGCGCGGCAAGCGCGCCACGCGCTGGCTCTACGCCGGATCGGCGCTGCTGCTGCTGGCCTACGTGGGCTCGCGCTTCGTGCTCGAGGTGCTGCTCGGGCGCGGGCTCGGCTGAGCTGGGACACATGAAGTACCTGCTCGTGCTGATCGTCGTGGGGGTGGCGCTGTGGCTCATCAACGCGCGCCGGCGCATGCCGCCGCCCGGCGGCGGCGGAGGCCGCACGCGGGGCCCCGCGCCGCCGCCGCGCCCGCAGGCGATGCTGGCCTGCGTGCACTGCGGCGTGCACGTGCCGCAGGGCGACGTGGTGGCCGACGCCGCCGGCCGCCCCTACTGCAGCGAAGCGCACCGCCTGGCCGGCCCGCGCTGATGAAGCCGGCGGGCCCGCAGCAGACGATGCGGTGAACCCGCCGTGAATCCACCGTGAACCCACGCGAAGCCGACCGCCGCGCCGGCGACCGCCGCCGGGGCGATCGCCGTGCAGCGGGCCGGCGGCGCGAGGACACGCTGCCCGGCGGCCTGGGCGACTCCGGCGGCGCGCCGGAATCCTTCTTCGACCCCGGGTGGCTCGCCGCCGGCGACCTGCCGGCCGACAGCCGGCTGATGCGGCTGCAGGCGCGGCGCATCGTTCAGGCGCAGGAAGGTGCGCTGGCGCGCGTGTACCGCACCTACGCGGCGGCGCGCGCGGCCGTCGGCGTGGGGCTGGTGGCCGCACAGGGCGTGGGCAACGTGCTGGGCGTGCGCAGCGCCAGCGTGCTGGCGATCGTCTGCCTGCTGTATGCGGTGCAGGCGATCACGCTGTGGCTGCTGCCGCGCTTCGGCGGCCTGGCGCAGACGCCCGCGCGCAGCGACCAGCGCCGGCGCCAGTGGCTGGCGACGATCGGCGTCGACCTCTTCGCGTTCTCGCTGCTGCACCTGCTGGAGCAGGGCAGCTCCTTCAACTACGCCGCGCTGCTGGTGCTGCCGGTGCTGATGGCCGGCGTGCTGACGGCGCGCATCTTCGCCCTGGGCACCGCGGCCGCGGTGGCGCTGCTGCTGCTGGTGGCGGCCGGGCGCGCGGGCATCGGCGCCGAGAATGCGCCGACGCTGATGCTGCAGTCCGGCCTCGCCGGGCTGGGCCTGTTCATGATCACGCTGCTGGCGGGTGAACTCGCCAGCCGCCTTGCGCGCGAGGAGATCGCCGCGCGCGGCAGCCTGGAGCTGGCGCGCCAGCAGGCGCAGCTGAACCGGCTCGTGATCGAGGAGATGGCCGACGGCGTGCTCGTCATCGACCGCCGGCTGCGCGTGCGTGCCGCCAACCCCGCGGCGCGGGCGCTGATCGTCGACCAGGGCCTGAGCCCGCCGGCGCCCTTCACTTTGAGCGACCGGCCGGCCTGGCTTGCGCTGCAGCAGGCCGCCGAGCGGGCGCTGGCCGACGACGACTGGCCCGACGGCGGCCGCGACCTGACGCTCGCCTTCGCCGAAGGCCACACCCGCACGCTGCGGCTGCGCGTGCGCTTCATGCGCGGCCGTGCGCTGGAGCGCGAGCCGGGTGCCGCGGCCGCGGGCGAGGCCGACGCCAGCCACGAGCCCGCCGCGGTGCTGCTGCTGGAAGACCTGCGCACGCTGCAGGCGCGGATCCGGCAGGAGAAGCTGGCGGCGATGGGCCGCGTCTCGGCCGGCATCGCGCACGAGATCCGCAACCCGCTGGCGGCCATCGCGCAGGCCAACGCGCTGCTGATCGAGGACGACCTGCCGCCGGCGCAGGCGCGGCTGGCGCGCATGGTGGCCGACAACGTCGAGCGCCTGAAGCGGCTGGTCGACGACGTGATGGAGGTCGCGCCCGGTGCCGCACCGGCGGCGCGCGCGATCGACGCCACCGCCGCGGTGAGCCAGGCCGCCGCCGACTGGGCGCGCACCGCGCGCGTGCTGCTGGGCACCGACAGCCGGCTGCGCGCCGAGCTGCCCGCGGTGCCGCTGGGCGTGCTGTTCGATCCCGAGCACCTGCGCCGCGTGCTGGTCAACCTGCTGGACAACGCGCACCGCCACGCCGGCCCGCTGCCGGGCGCGATCTTCCTGCGCCTGTCGGCGCGCGACGAGTCGTGGGCGCAGCTGTCGGTGCTGAGCGACGGCGCGCCGATCCCGCCGGAGATCGAGCGCCATCTCTTCGAGCCCTTCTTCAGCACGCGCAGCCGCGGCTCGGGCCTGGGCTTGTATATTTGCCGCGAGCTGTGCGAGCGGCATGGCGCGAGCATCGAGTACCGGCCGCGCCCCGCCGCCGAGCGGCTGCGCAACGAGTTCGTGGTGACCATGCGGCGCGCCGCGCTGACGGATGCCACCAGCCCGCTGCCGCTGGAGCCGGTCTGACCTTCTTCACTTCGAGCCACCGATCATGACGAGCCCGCGCCTGCTGGTGGTGGACGACGAACCCGACCTGCGCACGCTGTACGAGCTGACGCTCGTGCGCGAGGGCTACGACGTCGAGAGCGCCGGCACGGTGGAGGACGGCTGGGCGCTGCTGCAGCGCGGCGGCTACCAGCTCGTCATCACCGACATGCGCCTGCCCGACGGCAACGGCCTCGATCTGCTGCGCCGCATGGAAGAGGCGGGCCGGCGCGAGAAGGCCATCGTCATCACCGCCTACGGCTCGCCAGAGAACGCGGTGGAGGCGCTGAAGGCCGGCGCCTACGACTACCTCACCAAGCCGGTCGACCTGAAGCAGTTCCGCGCCGTCGTGGCCTCGGCGCTGGGGCGCATGCCGGCTGCGGCCGCGCCCGCGGGTTCGACATCGCGCCTGCCGCAGGCGGCCGGCGATGCGCGCAGCGCGCCGGCCCTGCATCCGGCGCTGGAGCGCATCGTCGGCGCCTCGGCCGCGATGCAGCATGTGCGCTCGCTGGTGGAGCGTGTGGCGCGCAGCATGGCGCCGGTGCTGGTGCAGGGCGAGTCGGGCACCGGCAAGGAACTCGTCGCGCGCGCGATCCACGAGGTCTCGCCGCGCGGCGCCTTGCCCTTCGTCGCCGTCAACTGCGGGGCGATCCCCGAGGCGCTGCTCGAAGCCGAGTTCTTCGGCTACCGCCGCGGCGCCTTCACCGGCGCGAGCGAAGACCGCGAAGGCTTCTTCCAGGCCGCGCAGGGCGGTACGCTGTTCCTCGACGAGATCGGCGACCTGCCGCTGGCCATGCAGAGCAAGCTGCTGCGCGTGATCCAGGAGCGCGCGGTGCGGCCCATCGGCGCCGTGGCCGAGCTGCCGGTGAACGTGCGCATCGTCAGCGCGACGCACAAGGACCTCGGTGCCGAGGTCATTGCCGGCCGCTTCCGGCAGGACCTGTACTACCGGCTCAACGTCATCCGCATCACGGTGCCGCCGCTGCGCGAACGCATCGCCGACCTGCCCGACATCTGCGCCGCGGTGCTCAAGCGCATCGCGCGCGATGCCGGCGTGGTGCCCGCGCCCACGCTCGCGCCCGACGCGCTGCAGCACCTGCTGCGCTACAGCTTCCCGGGCAACGTGCGGGAGCTGGAGAACCTGCTGCACCGTGCGCTCGCACTCTCGGGCGGCGCGGTGATCGGGCGTGCCGACCTCGGCCTGCCCGAGGAGGCGATGCACGAGGTCGATCTGTCGGAGGCCGAGACCGTGCCGATGCCGCTGGCCGACTCGCCGGCCGGCGCGCACAGCGCCTCGGCGGCGCATCACGCGCTGCCGAGCGACCTCGCGGCCTACCTCGATGCGGTGGAGCGCGACATCCTCGAGCGCGCGCTGGAGCGCCATCGCTACAACCGCACCGCGGCCGGCGCGAGCCTGGGCTTGTCGCTGCGGCAGATGCGCTACCGCATGGCGCGGCTGGGCATCGGCGCGGCCGACAGCGGCAACGACGGCGGCTGAGCGCGGCCGCCTGCGCGGTGTCGCGCCGAGCATGTTTCGATTCGTGAGCGCCTTGCGCGCGCACCGCGCCACGGAGCGAGCAACGGCGCGGGCTGCAGCGCGATTTGGCCCTGCGGGCCGCATGATGCGCGGCCCCTCGCCGGCATGCGCAGCACCTGCGCGGCCCGTACGCGCAGCGGCGCGAAACGATGCTCGCAAGGCATCCGGGAAGGCCCGTAGCGAACACTATCCGTAGTGGCTTGTAGGCCCCCGGCACCCCAGATATAGTGCCTTTCGGTGATAATCACGTGACCATGCAAGAGCCCCTGCGATCGCCCCGAAGCCGCATTCCGCGGCCTGCCGGAGCCGGAACCCGACGAAGGTTCTGAACGCAGCCAAGGCCCAGGTCCGAAGCCGACCACTCCCGTTCATCTGCTGCCGCGCCCTGTCTTTTTCGGGCGCGCCGCGACGAACCGCCGCCGATCCGAACAACCGAACCGCCAGAGGGGATTGAATGCACGCAGCCGCCACCACCGCCACCACGCCCGCCGGCACCGCCGCGCGGCCCGCCACGCCCGGCAGCACCGCCGGCGCGGCGGCCTATGCCGGCTACCAGATCATCCGCCGCAACGGCGCGGTGGTCTCCTTCGAGCCGAACAAGATCGCGGTGGCGCTGATGAAGGCCTTCCTCGCGGTGCACGGCACGCAGGGCGCGGCCTCGGCGAGCGTGCGCGAGACGGTCGAGCGGCTGACCGAGAACGTCGTGCGCGCGCTGCTGCGCTCGCGCCCGGGCGGCGGTACCTTCCATATTGAAGACGTGCAGGACCACGTCGAACTGGCGCTGATGCGCAGCGGCCACCACGAGGTCGCGCGTGCCTACGTGCTGTACCGCGAGCGCCGCTCGCAGGAGCGTGCGCGCCAGGGCGTGCCGGCGGTCGCCAAGGCGCCGGAGCTGTTCGTCACCGACGGCGGCCAGCGCGTGCCGCTGGACCAGGGCGCTTTGCGTGAACTGGTGGACTCCGCCTGCGCCGGCCTGGGCGCCGACGTGAAGGCCGAGCCCATCCTGGCCGAGACGCGCCGCAACCTGTACGACGGCGTGCCGATGGACGAGGTCTACAAGGCCGCCATCCTCGCCGCGCGCACGTTGATCGAGAAGGAGCCGGCCTACACGCGCGCCACCGCTCGGCTGCTGCTGCACACGATCCGCCGCGAGATCCTCGGCCGCACCGTCACGCAGGCCGAGATGGGCACGCAGTACGCCGAGTACTTCCCGAGCTTCATCAAGAAGGGCATCCAGGCCGAGCTGCTCGACGAGAAGCTGGCGCAGTTCGACCTCGTCAAGCTCGGCGCCGCCCTCGACGCCAGCCGCGACCTGCAGTTCGACTACCTCGGCCTGCAGACGCTGTACGACCGCTACTTCCTGCACATCGACGAAGTCCGCATCGAGATGCCGCAGGCCTTCTTCATGCGCGTGGCGATGGGCCTGGCGCTGAACGAGATCGACCGCGAGGCGCGCGCGATCGAGTTCTACGGCGTGCTGTCCAGCTTCGACTTCATGAGCTCGACGCCCACGCTGTTCAACAGCGGCACCCGGCGCAGCCAGCTGTCGAGCTGCTACCTCACGACCGTCGCCGACGACCTCGACGGCATCTACGAAGCGCTGAAGGAGAACGCGCTGCTGTCCAAGTTCGCCGGCGGCCTGGGCAACGACTGGACCCGCGTGCGCGCGCTCGGCTCCTATATCAAGGGCACGAACGGCAAGAGCCAGGGCGTGGTGCCGTTCCTGAAGGTGGTGAACGACACGGCCGTCGCGGTGAACCAGGGCGGCAAGCGCAAGGGCGCGGTCTGCGCGTATCTCGAAGCCTGGCACCTCGACCTGGAGGAGTTCCTCGAGCTGCGCAAGAACACCGGCGACGACCGCCGGCGCACGCACGACATGAACACGGCCAACTGGATTCCCGACCTGTTCATGCGCCGCGTGATGGAAGGCGGCGACTGGACGCTGTTCTCGCCGTCCACCTGCCCGGACCTGCACGACAAGTTCGGCAAGGCCTTCGAGGAGGCCTACACCGGCTACGAAGCCAAGGTGGACCGCGGCGAGCTGAAGCTCTTCAAGCGCATGCCGGCCAAGGACCTGTGGCGCAAGATGCTCTCGATGCTGTTCGAGACGGGCCACCCCTGGATCACCTTCAAGGACGCCTGCAACGTGCGCAGCCCGCAGCAGCACGTGGGCGTGGTGCACTCCAGCAACCTGTGCACCGAGATCACGCTGAACACCAGCGACAACGAGATCGCGGTGTGCAACCTCGGCAGCATCAACCTGGCCCAGCATCTCAGGGATGGCGGCATCGACCAGGACAAGCTGAAGAAGACCACCGCCACCGCGATGCGGATGCTCGACAACGTCATCGACATCAACTACTACGCGGTGAAGAAGGCGCGCGACAGCAACCTGCGCCACCGGCCCGTGGGCCTGGGCATCATGGGCTTCCAGGACTGCCTGTACCAGCTGGGCCTGCCCTACGCGAGCGACGAGGCCGTGAGCTTTGCCGACCGCAGCATGGAAGCCGTCTGCTACCACGCCTACTGGGCGAGCACCGAACTGGCCGCCGAGCGTGGCCGCTACAGCAGCTACCGCGGCAGCCTGTGGGACCGGGGCATCCTGCCGCAGGATTCGCTGGACCTGCTGCGCGAGGCGCGCGGCGGGCACCTCGAGGTCGACACGAGCAGCACGATGGACTGGCCGGCGCTGCGTGCGCGCATCGCCGAGCACGGCATGCGCAACAGCAACTGCGTGGCCATCGCACCCACGGCGACCATCTCCAACATCATCGGCGTCGACGCGTCGATCGAGCCGAGCTTCGGCAACCTCTCGGTCAAGAGCAACCTCTCGGGCGAGTTCACGGTGGTCAACGAGTACCTCGTGCGCGACCTGAAGAAGCTCGGCCTGTGGGACGACGTGATGGTGATGGACCTCAAGCACTTCGACGGCTCGCTGCTGCCGATCGATCGCGTGCCCGAAGATCTCAAGCGCCTGTACGCGACCGCGTTCGAGGTCGAGCCGCAGTGGCTGGTGGAAGCCGGCGCGCGGCGCCAGAAGTGGATCGACCAGGCGCAGTCGCTGAACATCTACATGGCCGGCGCCTCGGGCCGCAAGCTCGACGAGACCTACAAGCTCGCGTGGCTGCGCGGCCTGAAGACCACGTACTACCTGCGCACGCGCAGCGCCACCTACAGCGAGAAGTCCACCGTCGCGGCGGGCAAGCTCAACGCGGTGACGGTGGGTGATGCCGGTGCTGCGAGCGCAGCGCCTGCGGCCTCGGCCGAGCCCGCGAGCGACATCAAGTTCTGCAGCATCGACAACCCGGACTGCGAAGCCTGTCAGTGATGTTCGAAGGTCGCGCATCGATCGCGATGACGGGCTTCATCGAGGCCTCTTCAAGGCTCGCGTCGATGCGCTGCTGCAACAACGAGACGTGCGCGATGTCAACCAGTGCTTGGTGTTTGCGCACAACACTCCGATAATCCGCCACGTTCAGGAAGCCCCACACATGCTGGTCTGGGAAGACGACGCCAAGAGCACACCGAAACCCGCGCTGCAGCCGCAGCGCATCGCCTCCGCGGCACGGCCGCCGGAGCCCGCATTGGCCACCGTCGCTGCTGCTGTTCCTTCCGCTCTTTCCACTCCTCTCGCCACGTCGATCACGACGTCGAGCGCTTCGCATGCGAGCGCCGCGAGTTCGGTGGTGAGCGCCTCGACACGCCGCGTGAACGTCGCTGACAAGCGCATCATCAACGGCCAGACCGACGTCAACCAGCTCGTCCCCTTCAAGTACAAGTGGGCCTGGGAGAAGTACCTCGCGACCTGCGCGAACCACTGGATGCCGCAGGAAGTGAACATGTCGCGCGACATCGCGACCTGGAAGGATCCCAACGGCCTGAGCGAAGACGAGCGCCGCATCATCAAGCGCAACCTCGGCTTCTTCGTCACCGCCGATTCGCTGGCCGCCAACAACATCGTGCTGGGCACCTACCGGCACATCACCGCGCCCGAATGCCGCCAGTTCCTGCTGCGCCAGGCCTTCGAGGAAGCGATCCACACGCACGCCTACCAGTACATCGTCGAGAGCCTCGGCCTGGACGAAGGCGAGATCTTCAACGCGTACCACGAGGTGCCGTCGATCCGCGCGAAGGACGAGTTCCTGATCCCGTTCATCGACGCGATCATGGATCCGGCCTTCAAGACCGGCACGGCCGAGGCCGACCAGACGCTGCTCAAGAGCATCATCGTCTTCGCGTGCCTGATGGAAGGCCTGTTCTTCTACGTCGGCTTCACGCAGATCCTCGCGCTGGGCCGGCAGAACAAGATGACGGGCGCGGCCGAGCAGTACCAGTACATCCTTCGCGACGAGTCGATGCACTGCAACTTCGGCATCGACCTCATCAACCAGATCAAGCTCGAGAACCCCGGCCTGTGGACGCCGGCCTTCAAGGCCGAGATCAAGGTCCTGTTCGAGAAGGCCGTCGAACTCGAGTACCGCTACGCCGAGGACACGATGCCGCGCGGCGTGCTCGGCCTGAATGCCTCGATGTTCAAGGGCTACCTGCGTTACATCGCCAACCGGCGCGCGACGCAGATCGGCCTGGAGGCCCTCTTCCCGAACGAGGAGAACCCTTTCCCTTGGATGAGCGAGATGATCGACTTGAAGAAGGAGCGCAACTTCTTCGAGACCCGCGTCATCGACTACCAGACCGGCGGCGCGCTGGCCTGGGACTGAACGGACGAACGAGACGGACAGTCCCGAGATGATGGCCCGCACGCCCCAAACCGCTCGCAAGACCCGGCCCCAGAAGCCGGCGCTGGCGAGCGGCCGTGAGCGATCAAGCAATGGCGAACCCAGGCCGGCACCAGACCGCAGCCAGGCTCGCGACCCCATTCACCGCACTGGGGCAACGCTGCAAGGCGCAAGCCGAGCAGCAGACCACCGGGCGGTGGATCTCCGGATGGCATGAGTCAGACGGAGTCTTTTTCAACTTGATCAAGGAGATCGTTATGGCAACTGCGAAGAAGGCCGCTCCGGCCAAGAAGGCTGCGGCTAAGAAGGCCGCTCCGGCCAAGAAGGCCGCGGCGAAGAAGGCTGCGCCGGCCAAGAAGGCTGCGGCGAAGAAGGCTGCGCCGGCCAAGAAGGCTGCGGCGAAGAAGGCTGCGCCGGCCAAGAAGGCTGCGGCGAAGAAGGCTGCGCCGGCCAAGAAGGCTGCGCCGGCGAAGAAGGCCGCCGCGAAGAAGCCGGCGGCCCGTAAGCCTGCGGCGAAGAAGGCGGCGAAGAAGGCGGCCGCCCCCGCTGCCCCTGCTGCCCCTGCCCCTGCAAAGACAGCGTTGAACCCGGCCGCCGCGTGGCCCTTCCCGACTGGGAACAAGCCGTAGTGCGGTAGAAGGCGTTTTCGGCGCGACGAAAGTTCGCCGAGTGCCATCTCGCTAGGGGTCTGGTTCGCCAGACCCCGTTTTCATTTGAGCGACGCCAAACTGCCTACTTGACTGATGCAAGGATGCCAGTGACCTAAGATCGCCGGGTGAATCAGGGGAGGCAAGATGAGTCGGTTGCTTATTGGTCTTGATAAAGAACTCGGCGTGACCACAGATCCGGTGCGCCGGGCCGAGCTTCTGGCGCGACGCGCTTGCGTTCTGGCGCGCCAAGGGCGGAACGATGATGCTGCCAAGCACATCGCTGAACTACGACAGCAGTTCGGCGATGGCCATAGCGGCAGAGCGATGATCTGGATCATGATTGCGGAGGGGCTGAACAAGTGGTTCGGTGGGATGGATCCCGGGGCCTATGACCGGCTAACGCGTGCTCAATTGCTTAGTAGCGCCATGGGGTATCCGGACGTAAATGCCATCGCAAGCGCCTGGAAGGCGCATATCGAATTCGACCGATCCTCCTTTGATGCAATGTATGCATCAATCGACTACGCCCTTCGCTATGCGGCTGCGGACAATCATGATGCTCATGTTCGCTTGTCAATTATTTTGAGTGGTTCGGCCGCGTTGTGCGGTGAGCGGGTGTCCGAGCAGTATTGGTTCAATAAGGCTAGGCATCATGCTGTTGCCATTGGTGATCAATTAAGCATTGAGGCGCTCCAATATAATCGGGCTGCATTCATCTTTTCTCAGGTGCGCGGACAGGTCGCTATGGGCGCGGATGCGAGCGAACGCATTGCCGATGTTCGGCGTGAGTTGAGTTCGGCGAGCACACTTCGATTCCTTGTTCAGACAACTGCGCATGACAAGCAGTTGGACATTCTGGATGCTCGACTTATGGTGCTAGAGGGTCGATTTGATGAGAGCGCTTCAAAGCTAGTTCAATTCGAGTCCGGCGCATCGTTCGTGAACTTCCAGTTTGAAGATTACGTTCTTCATGTGGAACTGGCGTATTGTCTTGCTCGATGTGGCAAGGTCGAAGAAGCACTCAATGCAATTCGAAGGATTAAGAGTGAAGCATTCTTCGATATGGATGTAGACGACCAACTCTTCGTCGCCTGGATGGAGTCGGAACTTTCGAAACTGGATGCCAGATTCGGTGATCCAGAGTCGCTCGCCGCCAGACTCGCCGAGATGAAGGCTGCATATCAGTTCTCGCAGGACATTCTGCGGCGCGGGCTGCAAGGCCGCATCGAGGAACCGTCCGGCGCCAAGATCGAGGCAGAGGCGCGCGAGGTCCGCCAGTGAGTCTCATCTCCATCGCCATGGGCTCCTCCAGCGACTGGGAGACCCTCCGCAGCGCCGCCGAGATCCTCGACAGCTTCGGCGTCCCCTACGACAAGCGTGTCGTCTCCGCCCATCGCATGCCCGACGACATGTTCGCCTTCGCCGAAGGTGCCTCTTCGCGTGGTGTGAAGGCCATCATCGCCGGGGCCGGTGGGGCGGCCCATCTGCCCGGCATGCTCGCGGCGAAGACCGAGGTGCCGGTGCTCGGCGTGCCGGTGGCCAGCAAGCACCTGAGCGGGCTCGACTCGCTGTATTCGATCGTGCAGATGCCCAAGGGCGTGCCGGTGGCCACGTTCGCGATCGGGCCGGCCGGTGCGGCCAACGCCGCGTTGTTCGCGGTGGCGATGCTCGCGAACGAGGACCCGGCGCTGCGCGCGCGGCTGCTCGAGTTCCGCGCCAACCAGACCGCCGCCGCCCGCGCGATGACCCAGGACCTGAAGTGACGACTATGGTCGACGATTCCGCAGCCGCCGCGCCGATGCTGGGCGTGCTCGGCGGCGGCCAACTCGGCCGCATGTTCGTGCACGCGGCGCAGACGATGGGCTATCGCGTCGCGGTGCTCGAGCCGGATCCGGCGAGCCCCGCCGGTGCTGCGGCCGATGTGCACCTGCGTGCCGCCTACACCGATGCAGCAGCGCTCGACGAACTCGCGCGACGCTGCGTCGCCGTGACGACGGAGTTCGAGAACGTGCCGGCCGATTCGCTGCGCCGGCTCGCCGCCGCAGGCTTGCCGGTCTCGCCGCCGGCCGATGCGGTGCAGGTCTGCCAGCACCGCGCGCGCGAGAAGGCCGCGTTCGTGGCGGCCGGCGTGCCCTGCGCGCCGCATGCCTTGCTGGCGAGCGTGGCCGATGCCGCTGCGCCTTCGAACGAGGTGCTGCTGCCGGGCATCCTGAAGACGGCCACGCTGGGTTATGACGGCAAGGGCCAGGTCGTCGTCGATTCGATGGCCGCGCTCGCCGCCGCCTACGCTGCGCTCGGTGGCGTGCCCTGCGTGCTGGAGAAGCGCCTGGCGCTGCGGCGCGAGATCAGCGTCGTCGTGGCGCGCGGAGCCGATGGCGTGGTGGTGCACCTGCCGGTGCAGCAGAACCTGCACCGCGACGGCATCCTCGCCGTCACGCAGGTGCCGGCGCCCGATGTCGATGCCGCGACGTGCGCGTTGGCCGTCGATGCCGCGTCGCGCATGGCGGCCTCGCTCGGCTACGTGGGCGTGTTGTGCGTCGAGTTCTTCGTGCTCGCCGACGGCTCGCTCGTGGCCAACGAGATGGCGCCGCGGCCGCACAACTCGGGGCACTGGAGCATCGACGGCAGCGATGTCGCGCAGTTCGATCTGCAGGTGCGCACGCTCGCCGTTCTGCCGCTGGTCGCGCCGCGCCAGCACTCGGCTTCGGTGATGCTGAACCTGCTGGGCGACCTGTGGTTCGACTCGCCCGATGCCACCGTGGCGCGCACGCCCGACTGGCCCGGCGTGCTCGCGATGCCCGGCGTGCACCTGCACCTGTACGGCAAGACCGAGGCGCGGCGCGGGCGCAAGATGGGCCACCTCACGGTGACGGCGGCCGATGCGGCCGGCGCACGCGCCACCGCACTGGCCGCGGCGGCGCGGCTCGGCCTGCCGCCGTTCTGATCGCGCCGCCCATCCCGCTGCTTCGATGCCGCTCTTCTCCGGCCGTCACCCCGCCGACGTGCGCCGCTGCGCGATGCACCTGGCCGAGGGCGAGCTGCTCGCCTTCCCGACCGAGACCGTCTATGGCCTGGGCGCACGCGCCGACGACGACCGCGCCGTCGCGCGCATCTTCGAGGCCAAGGGTCGGCCGGCCTCGCATCCGCTGATCGTGCACGTCGCCGACGATGCCGGCGTCGCGGCCTTCGTGTCCGACGTGCCGGGTGCCGCGCGGCGCCTGATGCAGGCTTTCTGGCCCGGCCCGCTGACGCTGATCCTGCCGCGCCGGCCGGATTGCGGCGCAGCGGCCGCCGGCGGCCAGCCCAGCATCGGCCTGCGCCGGCCCGCGCATCCGGCCGCGCTGGCGCTGCTGCGCGAGGCTGCCGCGCTGGGCGTCGCAGGCGTGGCCGGGCCGAGCGCGAACCGCTTCGGCCGCGTGAGCCCGACCACCGCTGCGCATGTGCAGCAGGAGTTCGGCGATTCGCTGTGGGTGCTGGACGGCGGCGCCTGCGACATCGGCATCGAGTCGGCGATCGTCGACTGCACGCGCGAGCGGCCGGCGCTGCTGCGGCCGGGGCAGCTCGGCCGCGGGCGGCTGGAGTCGGTGCTGGGCCTGCCGCTGGCCGAAGCCGATGCGATGTCGCCGCGAGCCTCCGGCACGCTGGCTTCGCACTACGCGCCGGCGGCACCGGTCACGCTGATGAACGAAGTCGCGCTGCGTCACCGGCTGCAGGCCGGGGGAAACAAGGGCGGCGGGGTGGTCGGGGTATATTCCCGGGCTGCCTTCACCCCGGGGCCCGGGTGGCGCTGGCGGCCGATGCCGGCCGACGCCGCGGCCGCGGCGCACGAGCTCTTCGCCGTGCTGCGCGACTTCGATGCCGCGGGGGTGTCGGCCATCTGGGTGGAACAGCCGCCGCCAGGGCCCGAATGGGACGGCGTGCGCGACCGCCTGCAGCGCGCAGCGGCCTGATTCGCGAGGAAGGGCGCCGGCGCGGCTGCCGGCGTTTTCGGAGCAACGATGATCTTCAGCAGCAAGGCCCGCGGCAGCCACGAGGGCCAAGACGGGCACCGAACCTGGGGCGGCCGTCTCGCCGCGCTGGCCGGTGCCGCGGCGCTGGGCCTGATCGCCTCGTGCGGCGGGTCGACCTCGCAGTTCGACGCCTTCGTGCCCAAGCGCCTGCTGGCCTTCGGCGACGAGACCAGCTCGCTCACGCCCACCGGCCGCAACTACAGCGTCAACGGCATCGACACCGCCACCGGCGCCTTCGTCTGCACGGCCGAGCCGATCTGGGTGCAGTCGGTGGCCTCGCTGTACGGCTTCACCTTCCCCGAGTGCACGGGTGCGAACACCTTCGATCCGGTCGGCCGCATCCTCGCCCAGCCCGGCGCGAAGGCGACCGACGTGGCGGCGCAGATCGAGGCGCAGGTGGCCGCCGGCGGCTTCCGCGAGACCGACCTCGTCACCGTGCTGGCCGGCGCCAACGACATCCAGGAGATCTACGCGCAGTACCCGGGCCTGTCGGAGAGCATCCTGCTGGACCAGGCGCGCGAGCGCGGGCGCATCCTCGCAAAGGCCGTCAACCGGCTGGTCGCGCTGGGTGCCAAGGTCATCGTCTCCGACCTGCCCGACCAGGGCCTGTCGCCCTTCGCGCAGGCGCAGAAGGCGCAGTTCGCCGACACCGACCGCGCCGCGCTGCTGACGCGCCTGACCACCGCCTTCAACGAGCAGCTCGGCGTCAACGTCGTGCTCGACGGCAGCAAGGTGGGCCTCGTGCAGGCGCAGCTGCGCTTCCAGGCCATCCAGCTCGCGCCTTCGGCCTTCGGCATCGCCGACCTCAGCACCGCGCTGTGCACCGTGCCGCTGCCGGACTGCAGCACCGCCACGCTGATAGAGAACGGCTCGCCCAGCTCCTACCTCTGGGCCGACGAGCTGCACCTCTCGCCCGGTGGCCACTCCCAGCTCGCGACGCTGGCCATCGACCGCGCGCGCCGCAACCCGTTCTGACGCTGTCCGGCCCCCTGGCACCCGGGGGTCGCAGCGGGTTTCCCCGGCCAGCGTCGCGGCACGCCGCCCCCTATAGTCCTTCGCTCCAAAAGCGAACGGTCGTGCTATTCGCGGCCGCCGCGCACGGATCCGTGCGCCAGATCAGTGGGGACGACATGATCAACCGAGATACCAGAAGGTGGGCCCTCACGGCCCTGTGCGCGGCGATGCTCGCCGCCTGCGGCGGCGGCGACCCCGAGGTGCCGGGCACGCAGGACACCGCCGGCGCGCCGACGACCAAGGGCACGTTCAGCGCCGTCGTCGTGTTCGGCGACAGCCTCTCCGACATCGGCGCCTACTCGCCGGCCACCTCGCTGGCGGGCAACGGCTCGGCGCCGTATTTCGGCGGCAAGTTCACCGCGAACGCCACCAACGCGAAGATCTGGGTCGAGAACCTGGCCACGACGATGAACGTGGTGGTCACGCCGGCGGAAGTCGGCTTCGGCACCTCGTCGGTGAAGTGCCCGGCGGCGGCCAACCCGCTGGCGGCCGGCACCTGCACCGTCTACGCGCAGGGCGGCTCGCGCGTCACCGATCCCAACGGCATCGGCCACGCGGGCGGCGCGCTGACGGTGCCGGTGAAGACGCAGATCGCCAACCACCTGACGCGCTTTTCCAGCTTCAAGACGAGCGACCTGATCCTCGTCTGGGCCGGCAACAACGACGCCTTCGCGCAGTTCGGCGCCTTCACCGCCGCGGCCACGCAGATCCAGACCGACGCGGCCACCGGCAAGATCACCGCCGACCAGGCCAACCTGCTGATCTTCCAGGCCCAGACCACCGCGCAGGCGGCGATGAAGGCCGCGGCGCAGGAACTGGCCGGCTACGTGAAGACCGAGATCCTGGGCAAGGGCGGCAAGTACGTCGCCGTGCTCACGCTGCCCGACTCCACGCTCACGCCCTTCGGCGGCACGCTGCCGGCCTCGGTCAAGCCGGTGCTCAGCGGCCTGGTGGATGTGTTCAACCTGTGGCTGCGCGACAGCCTCGCGGGCCAGCCGGTGAAGTTCATCGACCAGAACGCGCCGGGCAAGGATGTCTTCGCCAACCCGGCGAAGTACGGCTTCGTCAACAACACCGTGCCCACCTGCGACGCGACCAAGATCGCGGCCATCACCTCCAACCGCGTCACCGACGGCTCCTCGCTGTTCTGCAACTCCACGGCCGGCGCGCCGTACAACGGCATTCGCACCGGCGCCGACGTCAACACCTGGCAGTTCGCCGACGGCGTGCACCCCACGCCGGGCGGGCACAAGGTCATCAGCGACCTCGTCACCTCGCAGCTGAAGGCCTTCGGCTGGATCTGATCGCCACCGCCACGGAACCGAACGCATGAACACGAACATCCGCATCCTCGTGCTGGCGGCGGTCGCCGCCTGCAGCGCGGCGCAGGCCCAGAACAACTCGCTGAAGGTCGGCGCCATCCGCTACGACTCGCATTCCAAGACCAACGGCATCACCGGCCCGGGCATCCCGGCCGGCGCGGATGCCGAGGTCGGCGACGCGACGACGCTGCTCTTCACGTTCGAGCACATGTTCACGCCGAACGTCGGCGTGGAGCTGGTGCTGGGCGTGCCGCCGAAGATCAAGGCCAAGGCCACCGGCTCGGTGGCCTACCTGGGCGATGTGCTGGAGGCGCGCAACGTGGCGCCCAGCCTGATCCTGAACTACCACTTCGGCGACGCCGGCAGCGCGCTGCGGCCCTACGTCGGCCTGGGCGTGAACTACACGAAGTTCACCGACGTGAAGACGCCCTACGGCTGGGATGTGAAGCTCGGCGACTCCACCGGCTTCCTCGTGCACGCCGGCGTCGACTACGCGTTCAACAAGAACTGGGGCCTGTTCGCCAGCATCGCGCGCGTCGATGTGAAGAGCAAGCTCGTGGCCAAGGGTGCGACGGTGCTGCAGACGAAGATCGACTTCGCGCCGCGCACCTACGAGGCCGGCATCTCGTACCGGTTCTAGTCGCGGTCCGCGCCGGCGCGCCAGGCCGGCGCGTCGCGCAGCGCCCACTGCACCAGCGCGTCCAGCGCAGGCCGCGCCGCGGCGGCCTGCGGGTGGTTGACGATGGCCACCAGCACGTAGCGCCGCCCGTTGTTGGACAACACGTAGCCGGCCACGCCGGCCACGTCGCGCAGCGAGCCGGTCTTCAGGTGCGCGCGGCCGGGCGTGGCGCGCGAGCGGCGCATCGTGCCGTCCAGCCCCGAGACCGGCAGCGAGGACATCAGCTCGCTCATCACCGGGCTGTCCCAGGCCGCCAGCAGCAGCCGCGCGAGGCGCAGCGCGCTGATGCGGCCGCTGCGCGACAGGCCCGAGCCGTTGTCCACCACCACGTCGTCCGCGGGCGCGCCGGTTCGTTCCACCAGCCAGCGCGCGAGCAGCTCCCGCGCCGCCTCGGGCGTGGCCGGCGCGCGCGGCGCCGCCTCGCGCGCGAGCGTGAGGAACAGCTGCTGCGCCATCACGTTGTTGCTGTACTTGTTGATGTCGCGCACCACCTCGGCCAGTGCCGGCGAGCGCAGCTCGAAGCCGGGCTTGAGATCGGCCGGCGCCGGCCCCTCGCGCACGCTGCCCTGCAGCACGCCGCCCATCTCGCGCCACAGCGCCTCCACCAGGCGCAGCTCGTAGCTCGCGGGCTGCGGGTCGGCCACCGGCCAGCTCATCTCGCCGCAGGCGGTGGCGTAGCTGCCGGTAAAGCGCGTGCGGCCCGGCTCGAACGAGGCCTTCAGCGCGCCGCGCCAGTCCTCGCAGGAGCCGGCCGAAAGCGGCACCGTGCGGTCCACCAGTTGCCCGGCCAGCGGCGGCTCGGCGGTGATGCGCGCCACGCCGGCGGCCGCGTCGGGCACGAAGCCGTAGACGCTGGAGCGGAAGTTGAACAGCAGCGCCGCGGGGCGCACGTTGTAGGGGCGCAGCGACTCGCCGTCGAAGTCGGCGCTCGTGCCCTCGGGCACTGCGAAGGCGCTGTTGTCCAGCACGATGTCGCCGCGGATCTCGCGCACGCCCAGCTGCTGCACACGGCGCAGCATCAGCCACACGCGTTCGAGCACCAGCCGGGGGTCGCCGCTGCCCTTGACGTGCAGCGAGCCCTCGAGCACGCCGGCTGCATTCACCGGCCCGGCCAGCCACACCGGCGTGGTCCAGGTCCACGCGGGGCCCAGGCGCTCCAGCGCCGCGGTGGTGGTGACGAGCTTCATCAGCGAAGCCGGGTTCACCGGCACCGTGTCGCGCCACTGCAGAACGCGGCGCGCGGCGGTGGTGTCCAGCACGGTGACGGAGACGGCATCGGCCGGCACGCCGGCGCGCTGCAGCGCGCGCGCCATGTCCGGCGGCAGGTTGGCCGCCGTCGCGCAAGCCGCGGCCATCAGCACGGAAGCAGCCGCCACGGCCGCGCGTTGTCCACCCATGGTGGGGATGATGGCACGGCATAAACTCGTTCCATGAGCGCCGCGCCGCCCACCTTCGTTGCCCCTGTCGTCGCCTCCGTCGTGGCCTCCGTCGTCGCGTTCGACACCTCGACCGAGCGGCTGGCGCTGGCGCTGCAGTCGCCCGCGGGCGCACGGCTGCTGAACGCGCCCGGCGGCGCCGCTGCGTCTGCCACGCTGCTGCCGCAATTCCATGCGCTGCTGGCCGAGGCCGGCCTGAAGCCGCGCGAGCTGGGCCTCGTGGCCTTCGGCCGTGGCCCGGGCGCCTTCACCGGCCTGCGCACGGCCTGCGCGGTGGCGCAGGGCCTGGCCTTCGGCCTGGGCATTCCGGTGCTGCCGGTCGACAGCCTGGTGATCGTCGCCGACGACGCGCTGGAGCAGGCCGCCGCGCGCGCGGCACGCTGGCGCGTGGGCGTGGCGATGGACGCGCGCATGGACGAGGTCTACGCCGGCGCCTACGAGTGGAGCGGCAGCGCGTGGCGCGTGCTGGCCGCGCCGGCGCTGATGGACCTGGCGGCCTTCGCGTCTGCCTGGCAGGGCCTGGCGCTGGACGCCGTCGCGGGTTCGGCCTGGCCGGCCTTCGGCAGCCGCATCGCCGCGAGCGCGCCCGTCTTCCCGCACGAAGCCGACCGCGCCGCCGCCTTGCTGCGCCTGGCGCTGCAGGGTGCGGCGGCGGGCGAGGGCGTCGATGCCGCGCTGGCGCTGCCGCTGTACCTGCGCGACAAGGTCGCGCTGACCACGCGCGAGCGCGAGGCCGCGAAGGCGGCGTCCGCGGCGGCTGCATGAACGCGCCGGTGGAACAACCGCCGGCCGCGGCGCAGGCGCTGCTGCGCCCGATGGTGCTGGCCGACCTCGACGCCGTGGCCGCGATCGAGGCCAGCGCCTACGGCTTTCCGTGGAGCCGCGGCAACTTCGTCGACTCGCTGGCCGCCGGCTACATCGCCGAGGTGCTGGTGGCCGACGACGGCGAGCTGCTGGGCTACTACATCGCGATGACCGGCGTCGACGAGATGCACCTGCTGAACATCACCGTCGCGCCGCGCCGCCAGGGCCAGGGCTTCGGCCGGCGCATGCTGCATGCGCTGGAGATGCACGCGCGCGCCGCGGGGCTGGGCTCGCTGTGGCTGGAGGTGCGCCAGAGCAACGCGCGGGCGCGGGCGCTGTACCGCCGGCTCGGTTATGCCGAACTCGGCCTGCGCCGCGGCTACTACCCGGCGGCCGGCCGCCGCGAGGACGCGATGGTGATGAGCCTCAAGCTGGAGGCGCCGGGCGGCGACAGCCATGCCTTGGACTGAGCGCCAGCACGCGCTGCTCGAGGCGATGGGCCTGCGCGCGTGGACGCAGCCGGTCGCATCGCTGGGCGTGCCCGTGCCCGCGCCCATGCCCGTGCCCGTGCCCGTGCCAGAACCGGCGCGCAGGCCTATCCCCGTGCCCGCGCCGGTGCTCGTGCGTGAGCCCACCGCGCCCGGCGAGCCTGTGCCGGTGGCCATGCCGGCGCCGGGCCCGGCCGGCGGCCTCGGCTGGGCCGAGCTGCGCACGCAAGTCGCGAACTGCCGCGCCTGCACGCTGTGCGAAAGCCGCACGCAGACCGTCTTCGGCGTCGGCCACGAGCAGGCGCACTGGATGGTCGTCGGCGAGGCGCCGGGCGAGAACGAGGACCTGCAGGGCGAGCCCTTCGTCGGCGCCGCCGGCCAGCTGCTGGACCGCATGCTCGCGGCGCTGAACCTCACGCGCTCGGCCGAAGGCGAGCGGCCCGCGGAGCAGCGCGTCTACATCGCCAACACGCTGAAGTGCCGCCCGCCGCGCAACCGCAACCCGAGCGCGGAAGAGATGGCGAAGTGCGAGCCCTTCCTCGTGCGCCAGATCGAGCTGCTGAAACCGCGCATCATCCTGGCGATGGGCAAGTTCGCGATCCAGGCGCTGCTGCGCAGCGACGAGCCGGTGGGCCGCCTGCGCGGCCGCGTGCACCGCTACCAGGGCGTGCCGCTGATCGTCACCTACCACCCGGCCTACCTGCTGCGCAGCCTGACCGAGAAGGCGCGCGCCTGGGAAGATCTGTGCCTGGCGGCGGATGTCGCGGAAGGGAAGACCAAATGACCGCGCGCGAGCCGCACGACGCCGAGCTGCAGGCGCTGCAGGCGCAGATCGCGCAGTTCAGGCTGCTGTGCAACAACGTGCCGGTGGCCATCGCCTACTACGAGCGCGAGGGCTACATCTGCCGCTACGCGAACCAGCCCTATGCGCGCATGTTCGGCTTGACCGAGCAGTCGGCGCTGGGCCAGACGGTGGAGCAGATCATCGGCCCGGAGGCCGCGGCCTTCATCCAGCCGCGTGTCGACGAGGTCGTGCGCGAGCGTGTCGCCACGCGCTACGAGCGCCAGCTCACCGGCGCCGACGGCCGGCTGCGCTCGATCGAGGTCCACTTGCTGCCGCACCTCGATCATCACAACGAGGCGGTGGGTGCCTTCGTGCTGATCAGCGACATCACGCGCCACCGCGAGGACGAGGCCGCGCTGCGCCAGAGCGAGGAGCGGCTGGCCAAGTTCATGCATGCCAGCGCCGAAGGCATCGTGTTCCACAAGGGCGGCTTCATCACCGACGCCAACCCGCCGCTGCTGCAGCTGCTGGGCCACGCGCTGCCCGACGTGCTGGGGCGCTCGACGCTGGAGTTCGTGGCGCCTGCGCACCGCGAGCGCGTGAAGGAGGTGATCGCCGCCGGTGCCGAGATCAGCTACGACAGCGCCGTGCTGCACAAGGACGGCCACGAGGTGCCGGTGGAGTTCATCGTGCGCACGATGCACTTCGGCGGCGAGACGCAGCGCATGACGATCGTGCGCGACATCCGCGACCGCGTCGACGCGCAGGCGCGCATCCACCACCTCGCGCACCACGACGCGCTCACCGGCCTGCCCAACCGACTGGCCTTCGATGCGCGCGTGGCCGCCGCGCTGGCCGAGGCCGAGGCCGGCGGCCAGAAGCTGGCGCTGCTGTTCATCGACCTGGACCACTTCAAGCGCGTCAACGATTCGCTCGGCCACCAGGTGGGCGACATGCTGCTGCAGACGGTGGCCGACCGCATCACCGCCGCGCTGCGCTGGACACCGGCGGGCGCCGGCTCGGAGCGCGGCGCCGACATCGTGGCGCGCTTCGGCGGCGACGAGTTCGTGCTGCTGCTGTCGGGCAACCCCTCGGCGGCGGCGGTGGCCTCGGTGGCCGAGAAGCTGCTCGCCGCGGTGGGGCTGCCGCTGCAGGCCGAAGGCGCGTCGATCTCGGTCACGCCCAGCATCGGCGTGGCGATGTTCCCCGAGCACGGGCGCACGTCGGCCGAGCTGATCAAGCATGCCGATACGGCTATGTACCACGCCAAGGCCCATGGCCGCGCGCACTGGCGCGTGTTCGAGCCCGCCATGGCCGAGGCGGTGCGTGCCGAGCTGGAGCTGGAAAGCGCACTCGCGCTGGCGCTGCGGCGCGACGAGTTCGAGCTGCATTTCCAGCCGCAGCTGGCGCTGGCCGACGGCGCGCTGGTGGGCGTGGAGGCGCTGCTGCGCTGGCGCCATCCGCAGCGTGGCCTCGTCGGCCCCGACGCCTTCATCCCGCTGGCCGAGGCGCGGCGGCTGATCCTGCCCATCGGCCAGTGGGTGCTGGGCGAGGCGCTGCGCTGCGCGGTCGCCTGGCACGCCAGCGGCCTGGCGCGCGTGCCGGTGGCGGTGAACGTCTCGACGCTGCAGTTCCAGATGCCGGGTTTCACCGAGACCATCGAGCAGGCGCTGGTGGCCAGCGGCGCCGCCGGCTCCATGCTGGAGCTGGAGCTGACCGAGCGCATGCTGATGGACGACGTGGCCGGCGTGCGCGCCGCGCTGGTGCGGCTGAAGGCGGTGGGCGTGCACATCGCGATCGACGACTTCGGCACCGGCTACACCTCGCTGGCGCACCTGAAGCACCTGCCGGTGGACCGGCTGAAGATCGACCGCAGCTTCGTCGCCGACCTGCCCGGCGACGCCGGCTCGGCGGCCATCGCGCGCGCCATCGTGCAGCTCGGCCGCGCGCTGAACCTGCAGGTGGTGGCCGAAGGCGTGGAGACCACCGAGCAGCGCGACTGGGCCCGTGCACAGGGCTGCGATGCGCAGCAGGGTTTCCTCGACGCCGGGCCGCTGCCGCGCGAGGCCTTCGAGGCCTGGCTGCGCGAGCGCGCGGCCGGCGGCTGATCAGGCCTCCTTCGGCGCTTACTTCGGCGCTTTTTTCGGCCGCTGCCAGCCCGTCAGGCTGACCTGCTTGGCGCGCGCCACCGTCAGCTGGCCGGCCGGCGCGTCCTTGTTGATGGTGCTGCCGCCGCCGATGGTGGCGCCGTCGCCCACCGTGATGGGCGCCACGAGCACGCAGTTGCTGCCCACGTGCACGTCGTTGCCGATCACGGTGCGGTGCTTGTTCGCGCCGTCGTAGTTGGCGGTGATGCTGCCGGCGCCGTAGTTCACGCGCTCGCCCACCGTCGCGTCGCCGAGGTAGGCCAGGTGGTTGGCCTTCGAGCCCGCGGCCATCGTGCTGTTCTTGACCTCGACGAAGTTGCCGATGTGCACCTCGGCACCCAGATCGGCGCCCGGGCGCAGCCGCGCGAAGGGTCCGACCAGCGCACCCGGGCCGACGCTCGCGCCCTCGATGTGCGTGAAGGGGTGGATCACCGCGCCGGCGCCGATCGTCGCGTCGCGGATCACGCAGTTCGCGCCGATGCGCGCGCCGTCGGCAATCTGCACCCGGCCTTCGAAGACGCAGTTGACGTCGATTTCCACGTCGCTGCCGCAGGCGAGTTCGCCGCGTACGTCGAAGCGCGCCGGGTCCGCGAGGCGCACGCCCGCTTCCATCAGCGCCTCGGCCCGCGCGCGCTGGTAGCGGCGCTCGAGGTCGGCCAGCTGCACCGGGCTGTTGACGCCCAGCACCTCGGTCTCGCTGGCAGCGGCGCTGGCCACCACCGGCACGCCCTCGGCCACGGCCATCGCGACGATGTCGGTGAGGTAGTACTCGCGCTGCGCGTTGTCGTTCTTGAGCGCCATCACCCAGCGCTTCAGGGCCGCGGTGGGGGCGGCCATGATGCCGGTGTAGACCTCGCGGATGTTCCGTTGCGCCGGCGTCGCGTCCTTGTGCTCGACGATCGCGCGCACGCTGTCGGCCTCGCGCACGATGCGGCCGTAGCCGGTGGCATCGGCCAGCTCGATCGTCAGCAGCGCGAGCTTCGTGCCGCCGCTGGCCTGGACCAGCGCCCGCGCGGTCTCGGCACGGATCAGCGGCACGTCGCCGTTGAGGATCAGCGTCGTCGGGTTCGCGTCGTCCAGCGCCGGCACCGTCTGCTGCACCGCGTGGCCGGTGCCCAGCTGCGGCTCCTGGCGCACGCAGCGTGCGTCCGGCATCGCGCTGGCCACCGTATGTTCCACCGCCGCGGCCCCATGGCCTGTGATGACGACGGTGCGCGTAGCCCCGGTGTCCGCAGCGGCCTTGAGGACATGCTGCAATAGGCTCGTGCCCGCCAGCGTATGCAGGACCTTGGGGTGGGCCGACTTCATGCGCGTGCCCTTGCCCGCGGCCATGATCACGACGTTGAGTGCCATGCGCTTGTTCTTCCAGCCAATCGAAAGACGGATTATCGGCAGCCTGCTGCTGCTGTGCCTGCTCGCGCTCACGGGCTGCAGCAGCATCCGGCTCGCTTACGGCAATGCTTCTCAGCTGGCCTGGTGGTGGCTGGACGGTTATGTCGATTTCGCCAGCGAGCAGTCGCCCGCCGCGCGCGGGGCGCTGGACCAGCTCGCCGCCTGGCACCGCTCCACGCAGCTGGCCGATTTCGTCGCGCTGCTGGCCGCCGCCCAGGCGCCGATGGCCGAGCCCACCAGCGCCGGCGAAGCCTGCCGCTGGCAGGCCCGCGTGCGCGAGCAGCTCGAGCCCACGCTGCAGCGTGCGCTGGTGCTGGCGGCCGAGCAACTGCCGGGGCTGGGCGATGCGCAGTTCCGCCACATCGAGCAGCGCTTCGCGAAGGGCAATGCCGAGATGCGGCGCGACTTCCTGCAGGCCGATCCGGCCGAACGCCAGGAGGAGTCGTTCAAGCGTGCGCTGGAGCGTGCCGAGCGCGTCTACGGCCGCCTGGGCGATGCGCAGAAGCGCGTGATCCGCGAGGGCGTCGCCGCATCGCCCTTCGACCCGGAGATGTGGCTGGCCGAGCGCCAGCGCCGCCAGCGCGACCTGCTGCAGACGCTGCGCCGGCTCAAGGCCGAGAAGGCCGACGGCGACCAGCGCCTGGCCGCGCTGCGGGCGCTGGTCGAGCGCATGGAGCGTTCACCGGACGCGGCCTACCGCAGCTACCAGCTGAAGCTCGGTGACTACAACTGCAGCCTGGCCGCGGCCATTCACAACAGCACGACGCCGGGGCAGCGGCTCAAGGGGCGCGAGACGCTGAAGGACTGGGAGGACGACCTGCGCGGCTTCCTCCCGCCACCAGCGCAGTAGCCTATCGCGCTCGATCGCGGTCCGGCTTGAGATCAAGCTCCCCGCCGCGGATCCGGCTCTGCCGGTCCGCCAGCGGGCGGCCCCCTCGGGGGGTAGCGAGCGAGAGCGAGCTTGGGGGCAAACGTTCAGCTCGGAGGCAGTTCGACGACGACGCGCCGCGGGTTCATGCCCAGGCGCGGGAAGTCCATCATCGCGGCCTCGAACATCGCGCTGAGCATCTGCGCGTCGCTGCCGCGGTTGCCTTCGCTGGTGGCGCGGGTCTCGAACAGCGGCTTGCCGCTGGCGCGGTCGCGGATCAGCAGCGCCACCTGGCGCTCGTAGCGCGGCATGTAGTCGTAGCGGTAGTGCAGGCCCACGCCCCAGCGCGGCGACATCCAGGGCCCGTAGCGCCAGTAGCCGAAGCCGCCGCGCCACCACAGCGGGTCGTCCCAGACGGCGTAGACGACGCGTGCGTCGCGTGCGCCCACCTGCACCAGCACGTCGGGCTGCTTGCCGGCCTCGGGCGGCTGGAAGCCGGCCTTCTCCAGCGCCGCGCGCGCGGTGGCCTCCAGCGCGTCGCTCTCGGTGGCGCGCGCCTCCTGCGAGGGCAGGCGCTCGAAGGCGTAGGTGCCGGGCTTGCGGTCGGCCGGCCACTCGCCGTAGCTGGCCACGTTGCTCGACACGGTGTTCACGGTGGCGCAGCCGGCCAGCAGCGTGGCACCGGTCAGCAAAGAAGCGTAAAGGATGCGTCGCATGCGTCAGTCCTCCATCACCGGGTGGGGCATGAGCGGTTCCCACTGTATACGCGTGGCGGAGGCGGGTTCGCAAGGCTCCTCGTCGAAAGCGATGTCGCCACCCGCATCGGCCACCCCGGTGGCTCTGATCGTGGAGAAGGGGTACAGGTTCCTGTCCATCATGTGCGAGGGCACGATGTTGCCCATCGCGGTGAACATGTTGTCGGTGCGCCCGGGGTACTGCTTCTCCCACTCGCGGATCATCTTCTTCACCTGCACGCGCTGCAGGTTGTCCTGGCTGCCGCAGAGCGTGCACGGGATGATCGGGAACTGCCGGTGCTCGGCCCACTTCTCCAGGTCGGTCTCGGCCACGTAGGCCAGCGGGCGGATGACGACGTGCCGCCCGTCGTCGCTCACCAGCTTGGGCGGCATGCCCTTCAGGCGGCTGCCGAAGAACATGTTCATCAGCAGCGTCACCACCATGTCGTCGCGGTGGTGGCCCAGGGCGATCTTCGTCGCGCCGAGTTCGCTCGCCACGCGGTACAGGATGCCGCGCCGCAGCCGCGAGCACAGGCTGCACATGGTCTTGCCCTCGGGCACGAGCCGCTTGACCACCGAGTAGGTGTCCTGCTCCTCGATGCGGAAGGGCACGCCGCGCTCCTTCAGGTACGCGGGCAGCACCTCGGCCGGGAAGCCGGGCTGCTTCTGGTCGAGGTTGACGGCGACGATGTCGAAGTGGATCGGCGCGCGCTCGCGCAGGCTCAGCAGGATGTCCAGCAGCGCGTAGCTGTCCTTGCCGCCCGACAGGCAGACCATCACCTTGTCGCCGGCCTCGATCATGTTGAAGTCGCCGATGGCCTGGCCCACCTGGCGGTGAAGGCGCTTGCTGAGCTTGTTCGCTTCGAAGGCAGCCTTGCGGACGGCGTCGGTGGGAGCGTTCATGATCGGTCGTCGTCCTTGATGGCGAACACCTCGACGCCCACCTCGGCGCAGTCGGGGTACACGTCGGGCTTGGCGGTGGACACGCGCGCGGCGCGCACCTTCGGGTGCGACAGCATCTCGCGCAGCACGTCGTCGGCCAGCGTCTCCTGCAGCTGGATGTGGCCCCGCGCCACGCGCTCGACGATGCGGCTGCGGATGAAGTCGTAGTCGACCACTTCGTCCAGCTGGTCGTCCTTCGGCGTGGACGTCGCCAGCGGCACGAACAGGTCGACGTTGATCAGCACGCGCTGCGCGCCCTGCTTCTCGAAGTCGTGCACGCCGATGTCGATGCGCACCGCGTAGTCCTTCAGGAACACGCGCCGGCAGTCCATCAGCCGCGGGTGGTTGAGCCAGCTGTGCATCAGCGGTTTCCGGTGGCTTGGGCGCGGGCCAGGTACAGCACGTCGCGCGATTGCGGCAGCAGGTGCTGCCCGCCATCGACGAGCAGCGTGTGGCCGGTGATGGCCGGTGCGCCGATCAGGTAGTGCACGGCCTGCGCCACGTCGTCGGGCGTGCTGGCGCGCGCCAGCGGCGTCATGCGGTGCGCCTGCTTGAACTCGGCCTCGTTCATCGGGCCCGAGGGCAGCGTGACGCCGGGCGCCACGGCGCACACGCGCACGCGCGGCGCCAGCGCCATCGCCAGCACCGTGGTGGCGGCCTGCAGCGCGGCCTTGGACAGCGTGTACGAGAGGTGGTCCGGATTCGGGTTCCACAACTTCTGGTCGAGCAGGTTGACGACACAGCCGCTGCCGCCGGCCGGAAGCGCCGCATGCAGTGCACGCGCCAGCAGGATGGCCGGTGCGGTGTTGGCGCGCCAGTGCGCCTCCATGGCCTTCATGCCGAACGAGGCCACGTCGTCGTGCTCGAACAGCGAGGCGTTGTTGACCACCCCGTCGATGCGGCCGAAGGCCTCGTGCACCGCGGGCACGAGCGCGTTGCACGCGTCCTCGTCGGAGAGGTCGGCCTGGAACGCCATCGCCGCGGCGCCGGCCTCGCGCGCGGCGGCCACGGTCTGCGCCGCGGCGGCCTCGGAGTTGCGGTAGTGCACGGCCACGGCGAAGCCCTGGCGCGCCAGGTGCAGCACGATCGCGCGCCCGATGCGCTGGGCGCCGCCGGTGACGAGCACGACGGGGGATGTCGACATGGGTTTGTTGGGGGCGGCCGCGCGGCGCTGCTTCCTACAATGGAGCCGATGCATCGAGCCGGGGCCGAGAGTTTATCGGCGCTTCTGAAGACGCGCGTGATCGAGGCCATCGCCGGCAACGGCGGCTGGCTGCCCTTCGACCGCTTCATGGCGATGGCGCTGTACGAGCCCGGCCTGGGCTACTACGCGCGCGGCGGCCATCCTTTCGGCGCGTTGCCGGCCTCGGGCAGCGACTTCGTCACCGCGCCCGAGCTCTCGCCGCTCTTCGGCCGCGCGCTCGCGCGCCAGGTGGCGCAGGCGCTCGATGCGGCCGGTGCCGACACCGTCTACGAGTTCGGCGCCGGCAGCGGCGCGCTGGCTTCGCAGCTGCTGGAAGCGCTCGGCGAGCGGGTGCGGCGCTACGCGATCGGCTCGATGCCTGGCCCGGCGCGCTGCATGGCGTGATCGTCGGCAACGAGGTGCTCGATGCGATGCCGGTGCAGTTGCTGCACTTCGACGGCACGCGCTGGCGCGAGCGCGGCGTGCGCGTCGAAGGCGGCGCCTTCGCGTGGAGCGACCAGCCCACCGCGCTGCGGCCGCCGGTGGACGCCGCCTTCGTGCCCGGCACCGTCACCGAGATCCACCCGCAGGCCGAGGCCTTCGTGCGCACCTTGGCCGAACGCCTGCAGCGCGGCGCGGCTTTCTTCATCGACTACGGCTTCCCCGACGCCGAGTACTACCTGCCGCAGCGCCACGGCGGCACGCTGATGTGCCACCGCGCGCACCGCGCCGACATGGACCCGCTGGCCGACATCGGCGACAAGGACATCACCGCGCACGTGAACTTCAGCGGCATCGCGCTCGCGGCGCAGGACGCCGGCCTCGACGTGATCGGCTACGGCTCGCAAGCGCGCTTCCTGATGAACTGCGGCCTGCTCGAGTTGCTGCAGGGCGCCGATGTGCGCGCCACCGCGAACGCGCAGAAGCTGCTCACCGAGCACGAGATGGGCGAGCTGTTCAAGGTGATCGGCCTGGCCCGCGGCGTGGACTTCGCGCCGCTGGGCTTCTCGTCGGGCGACCGCACGCATACCCTCTGACGCCATGCGCTGGTTGCTCGTCTTCATCATCGCCTGCCTGCTGTTCAACGCGCTGCAGGGCTGGCTGGAGAAGTTCGGCCTGGGCCGGCTGCCGGGCGATTTCCGCTTCCGCATCGGCGGCCGCGAGTGGACGGTGCCGCTGGCCAGCTCGCTGGTCCTGAGCCTGCTGATCACGATCCTGACGCGGGTCTTGTGACCGGATGAACGCCGCCACGCTGCTGGCCTTCGTGCTGGGCTACTTCGCGCTGCTGCTGGTGGTGGCCTGGTGGACCTCGCGCCGCGCCGACGACGAGGCTTTCTTCGCCGGCGGCCACCGCAGCCCCTGGCCGCTGGTGGCCTTCGGGATGATTGGCACCTCGTTGTCGGGCGTCACCTTCGTCAGCGTGCCGGGCACCGTGGGCCACTCGCAGTTCCACTACCTGCAGCTGGTGCTGGGGCAGGTGGCGGGCTACGCGGCGGTGGCCTTCGTGCTGCTGCCGCTGTACTTCCGGCTGCGCGTGACCTCCATCTACGCCTGCCTAACGCAGCGCCTGGGGCCCGTGAGCGGGCGCACCGGCGCGGCCTTCTTCATCGGCTCGCGCACGCTGGGCGCCACGGCGCGCCTGTACCTCGTGGTGAACGTGCTGCAGGACATGATCCTCTCGGCCTTCGGCGTGCCCTTCTGGCTGACCACGGCCGTGATCCTGCTGATGATCCTGCTGTACACGGTGGAAGGCGGCGTGCGCACGATCGTCTTCACCGACACGCTGCAGACCGCCGGCATGCTGATGGGCCTGGCGGTGTGCACGGCCTTCCTGCTGAAGGAGCTGGACCTCGGCGCGCTGCAGGCCTTGCGCGCGATGCAGGACCGCGGCCTGGCCGAGGTCTGGGTCACCGACTGGAACTCGCGCGAGCACTTCGCCAAGCAGCTGCTCGCTGGCATGTTCATCGCCATCGCGATGACCGGCATGGACCAGGAGATGATGCAGAAGAGCCTGTCGGTGGCCAAGCTGGCCGACGCGCAGAAGAACCTGCTCGTGCTCTCGGGCGTGATGCTGGCGGTGGTGGCGACTTTCCTGTTCCTCGGCGGCCTGCTGTACCTCTACGCGCCCACCGTGGGCCTGGCGGCCAGCGGCGACCGCCTGTTCCCGGCCGTGGTGCTGTACCAGCTGCCGGCCTGGGTGCAGGTGCTGTTCGTCATCGCGCTGGTCTCGGCGCTGTTCCCCAGCGCCGATGGCGCGCTCACGGCGCTCACGGCCAGCACCTGCCTGGACCTGCTGCGCCTGCCCGAGCGGCGTGGACTGGACGATGCCGCGCGCACCCGCATCCGCCGCCGCGTGCACCTGGGCTTCGCGGCGCTGTTCATGGCGCTCGTGATGGCCTTCAAGGCGCTGGACGACCCGAGCATGATCGGCCTCATCCTCAAGCTCGCCGGCTACACCTACGGCCCGCTGCTGGGACTGTTCGCCTTCGCGGTGCTGGCCCCGGGCCGGCATGTCGACGACCGCCGCACGCCCGTCGTCGCGCTCGCCGCGCCGGCGCTGTGCTGGCTGCTCGACGCGAACCAGCGCCTGCTGCTGGGCGACTGGGAGCTGGGCCTGGAGCTGCTGCTGCTGAACGGCGCGCTGAGCTTCGCCGGCCTGTGGCTGCTGTCGGCGCCGCGGCGCGCGCCGCTTCAGGCGGGCGCGTCGAGCGCCGACTGAACGGCCGCCGTTCGCGCGGCCCGCACGGCAGCGCCGATCTCGGGGCCGGTCCTGCCGCGCTCGGCGGCCAGCGCGGCGACGGCCGCGGTGTCGATGCCCCGCGCGGCGTCCAGCAGCGGCGGCAGGCGCGACAAGGGCTCGTAGGGCCGGTCCTGCAGACCCTTGCGGCCGCGTGCGTCGCAGGCGCAGGCCAGCAGCAGCTGCTCGAAGCGCGCTGCACGCCGGAAGGCATCGCAGCGCTCGAACAGGCGCACCAGCGCCGCCGCGCCCAGCGCGCCACTGGCATGCACATGCGTGTGCTCGCGCGCGACCACGTCGGCCAGCTCGCGGCACTCCGTGGGCACGCGCAGCCGCTCGGCCAACTGCGCGGCCAGCTCGGCGCTGCGGCTTTCGTGGCCGACGTGGCGCGGCCACTCCTCCCTCGGCGTCGTGCCCTTGCCCAGGTCGTGGCACAGGCAGGCCCAGCGCACCGGCAGCGGCGCGCCGGCGCGGGCGCATTCGTCCAGCACCATCAGCAGGTGCACGCCGGTGTCGACCTCCGGGTGGTGCTGCGCCGGCTGCGGCACGCCCCAGAGGCGCTCCACCTCCGGCAGCAGCCGCGCCAGCGCGCCGCAGCCGCGCAGCAACTCGAGCATGCGGCTCGGGCGCGCGGCCATCAGCCCGCGCGAGAGTTCCTGCCACACGCGCTCCGGCACCAGCGCGTCGACCTCTCCTTCGGCCACCATGCGTTCGAGCAGCGCCTGCGTCTCGGGCGCGAGCGTGAAGTCGGCGAAGCGCGCCGCCAGCCGCGCCACGCGCAAGAGGCGCACCGGGTCCTCGACGAAGGCCTCCGAGACATGGCGCAGCATCCGCGCCTCGATGTCGCGCCGGCCGCCGTGGGGGTCGATCAGCGTGCCGTGCTCGTCCATCGCGATGGCGTTGATCGTCAGGTCGCGCCGGCGCAGGTCGTCTTCGAGCGTCACGTCGGGCGCGGCGTGGAACGTGAAGCCGTGGTAGCCGCGGCCGGACTTGCGCTCGGTGCGCGCGAGCGCGAGTTCCTCGCCGGTCTCGGGGTGCAGGAAGACCGGGAAGTCCTTGCCGACCGGCCTGTAGCCGAGCGCGAGCAGTTCTTCGGGCGTGGCGCCCACGGCCACCCAGTCGCGGTCGCTCGCCGGCAGCCCGAGCAGTGCATCGCGCACCGCGCCGCCGACGACGTAGCGCTTCAACGCGGCCTCATCGGTGTTGCCGGTAGGGCTCGTCCTCGGCGATGAAGTCCTGCTCCTGCAGCGCGTCGGCGATCCAGGCCGCCACGCCGGGCGCCGCGAGCAGGCGATCGACATAGGCCTTCACCGTCGGCGACATCGGCAGCCCGTAGGTGCGCAGCCGCGTCGCCACCGGCGCGTACATCGCGTCGACGCCGCCGAACTCGCCGAAGAGGAAGGGCCCGCCGCTGGCGTTCAGCGCGTCGACCCAGGCCACCTCGATGCGCTCGACGTTCGCCCGCACCGCGGCCTGCTCGGCCCAGATGCGGCGGCCGGCCTCGGTGAGATCGGCCTCCAGGTTCATCGGGCAATGCGAGCGCAGCGGGCCGAAGCCGCTGTGCATCTCGGCCGCCAGGCTGCGTGCACGGGCGCGCTCGCGCATGCCCTCGGGCCAGATGCCGCGGCCGGGGAACTTGTCGGCGAGGTACTCGGTGATGGCCAGCGTGTCCCAGACCGCGAAGTCGTCGTCCAGCAGCACCGGCACCAGGCCGGCCGGCGAGTAGTGCGCCACCGCGCGGCGGAAGGGCGAGCCGGCGCTGAAGTCCAGGCGCAGCTTGATCTCCTCGAAGTGGATGCCGAGCTGGCGCATCAGCACCCAGGGCCGCATCGACCAGGACGAGTAGTTCTTGTTGCCGATCACCAGCTGCATGCAGATCCTCCGTTGGGCATGGGCCCCATCGTATGCCGCGGCGGCGCGACGGCGGATGCAGCTTTCGCATCGGCGCGATGAGGCGCCGGCATCGCCGGCGCGGCCACGGCGCTCAGTCGCGCCTTGCCGCCGCGCGCCAGCGCTCCATGCGCCCGCGGCCGGCGAGTTCGCCCAGGTAGCCCGGCACCACCGCCTCCATCGGCGTGGGCACGATGCCCAGCGCCTCCAGCCCCGGCGCGCGGCCGGTGGCGACGTTGGGTCGCTTCATCGAGTCGAGGTTGTCGCGCGACATCAGCGGCTCGCCGGGCATCATCTCCATCGCCAGCGCCTGCAGCCGGCCCAGCGGCGCGGGCAGCGTGAACTGCGTGCGCGCGTGGCCCGACCACAGCCCGGCGAGGTAGACCAGCCGCCCCAGCGTGTAGACGCCCGGGCCGGCGCATTCGTAGGCCTGGCCGGCGGTCGCCGAGGGCCGCAGCAGGCACTCGACGATGGCGCGGCAGACGTCCTCCACCCACACCGGCTGCAACTGCGCTTCGCGGCCCGCCAGCGGCAGCACCGGCGCCACCGACTGCAGCTGTGCGAAGAGGTTCATGAAGCGGTCGTGCGCGCCGAAGATCACCGAGGGCCGCAGCAGCGTCAGCTGCAGGCCGGAGGCCTTCAGCACCGCCTCGCCGGCGGTCTTGCTGGCGAGGTACTTCGACGGCGGATCCTCGCCCACGCCCAGGGCGCTGACGTGCACGAGGCGCGCCACGCCGGCCGTCTTGCAGGCCGCGGCCAGGCGGCGCGGCAGCGCGACGTGCACGCGGTCGAACTCGGCCGTGCTGCCGTGCAGGATGGCGATCAGGTTGACCACCGCGTCGCAGCCGGCCACCAGGCGCGCGAGCGCGGCGTCGTCGTGCACGTTCTCGACCATCACGTCGACGTTGGGCAGCGACTGCACGCCGGCCGCCTTGGGCGCACGGCGCGTCGGCACGACGACGCGGGTGCCGGGCAGGCGTTCGGCCAGCAGGCCGCACAGGGCGCTGCCGACGAAGCCGGTGCCGCCGAGCACGAGCAGGCGTTTCATTCGATCTCCTCCGCAGAAGTGTTCGTCAAGGCAGCTCGCGGTCGGGTGGCGGCGCGCCGGCCACGCGCGGGCCGATGGGCGGGCCCAGGCGGGCCTTCAGCGTGGCCTCGGGCTGGCCCAGCAACGCGGCGTAGTCCACCGCGTTGGCCAGCACCTTCTTCACGTAGTCGCGCGTCTCGTTGAAGGGGATGGTCTCGGCCCAGGCCGCAGGCTCCAGCGGGCTGATGCCTTCGCGCCACTTGCGCGGCCGGCCGGGGCCGGCGTTGTAGGCGGCTGTGGCCATCGGCGCGGAGCCGCCGAAATCCTCCAGCACGCGCCTGAGATAGCCCGCGCCCAGCTGCAGGTTGACCGCGGGCTCGGTCACGCTGTCGGGCCTGAAGCCGGCCAGGCCGAGCTTCTTGGCGGTGTGCTTCGCCGTGGCCGGCATCAGCTGCATCAAGCCCGAGGCGCCCACCGAAGAACGCGCCGAGGCGATGAAGCGCGACTCCTGGCGGATCAGGCCGAAGAGCAGCGCCGGGTCGAGCCCGGCCTCCTTGGCGCGGGCGATGATCTCGTCGCGGAAGGGCGTGGGGAAACGCTGTGCGAAGTCGACCTCGGCCTTCGTGCGTTCGCTGGTGTTGATGCAGCGGTCCCAGACCTCGCGCTCGCAGGCCAGCTGCGCCGCGGCCAGCAGCTCGCGCTCCGACAGGCCGCGCAGCGTGTAGTTCCACTCGCGCACGCCTTCGCTTCGCAGGCCCAGCGCGATGAGCTGCAGCGCGCGGTTGAAGCCCGGGTTGGCGCGCGGCGCCTCCAGCTCGGCGGCCGCCAGCGGCGGCGGCGCGGGCGGCTGCGGCTGCGGCGCGCCCAGCGTCTCGGCGGCGAGCTTGCCGTAGAAGCCGGGCACCGCGCGGGCCGCCTCCAGCAGCGTGCTGGCCTGCGCGCGCTGGGCCTCGCCCTCGGTGCCGGGCCGGGCCAGGCCCTGCAGCGCGCGCGCCTTCCAGTACAGCCAGGCCGGGTCGCGCTGCTCGGCGGCGGGCATGGCATCGATCGCGCGTTGCACCAGCTGCCAACGCTTCGCCTCGCCCGCCGCACCCGCCGACGGGCTGCGCAGCGCGGCGCGCACATGCCAGGCCAGCAGCTCGTCGCTCCACGGCGGCTGCTGGCCGGGCTTGCTCGCGGCGTCCCACTGGCGCCAGGCTTCGCGGGCCCAGTCCGCCGCCTGCGGCAACTGCTTGAGCGCGCCCTGCCGGGCCGCGTGGGCCCAGGCGGTGGCGGCCAGCGTCAGCGGCAGCTCGAAGCCGTTGCGCTCGCGCAGCTGCGCGGCGGCGTACTCGGGGTCGTTGCCGGCGGCGCGCATCAGCGCCAGCAGCAGCAGTTCGTGCTGGGTGCGGATGTCGATGCCGCCGGCGCGGCGGTTCAGCAGGTAGCGCGCGGGGTTGTCGATGATCTGGCCGAGCGCATCGCCCAGCGCCGGGCTCAGCATCGCCGCCGCGGCGCGCGCGGCGCGCGGGCGGTTGGCCTCGAGCGACAGACGAGCCTCGTGCCACGCGTCCTCGGGCTGCAGCAGCTTGCCGTCGACCATCGTCCTGGCCATCAGGTTGCAGCCGTCGTCCAGGTCGCGCTGCGCCCACCAGGCGGCGCGGGCGCTGGCGCGCAGGTTCGGTGATTCGGGGTTGTCGAGATACTGCACCAGCAGCGCGTAGCAGGCGACCTCGCGGTCGTCGTTCATGCGGAAGCGCGGGTGCTCGGCACGGAAGTTCGCCCAGTCGCGGCGGCGGCCGAGTTCGAGCAGCCAGTCGTTGCGCAGCCGGTCCTCGACGTAGGTGCCGCCCCAGCGCGTCCAGAAGGTTTCCAGCTCCGGCTGCTGGGCTTCGGACAGGCGGTTCTGCAGCTCCCAGTATTCGGCCCACATCGCCAGCGGGTGGCGGGCGGTGTTGGCCGCCATGCGGGCCGACTGCAGCGCCGCCTTGTCCTTGCGCCGCAGCGCCTCGCGTGCCTGCACGACGGGGTCGTCGGCACTGGGCGCAGCCGGCGCCTGGGCCGGCGCGGCGTGGGCCGCCGTGGCCAGCAGCATGGCGGTCAGCAGTCGGGGCAGGGGCCGGAACATGGGTCGAATTTAGCGCAGGGGTTCATGGCGTGCCGGTGGCCGCCAGCGCCTCGCGCGTGGCTGCCGCCTGCTCCACCAGCCAGGATTCGAAGCCGGCCAGCGCCGGCCGCTCGCGCCGCGCCGGCCAGCGCACGAGCCAGTACGAGAACGGCGAGCGCAGCCGGCCGGCGGCGCCGAAGGGCTCGACCAGCTCGCCGCGCTCGACGCTCTCGCGCATCAGCGCCAGCCGCGCCAGCGCCACGCCCTGGCCGGCGATGGCGCCCTGGATCTGCTGGTGCGTGAAGTTCAGGTAGATCCAGCCGCGCGGCTCCAGCTTCGGCGGCGCGAAGGTGCGCAGCCAGTGGTGCCAGGACAGGAACTCGGCGCTTGGCCGGTGGTCGTCTTCCTCCAGCAGCGTGTGCTGCGCCAGGTCGGCCGGCGTGGCCAGCGGCTGGCGCTGCAGCAGCGCGGGGCTGACCACCGGCGAGAGCACCTCGCCGAAGAGCTCGATCGATCCCGCCGGCACCGAGTCGCGGTGGCAGTAGCGCAGCGCGAGGTCGATCTCGGGGTCGTCGAGTTCCACCAGCGTGTCGGTCGCGCTGATGCGGATGTCCGACTCCGGGTGCAGGTTCTGGAACGACTGCAGCCGCGGCAGCAGCCACAGCGAGGCCATCGAGGCGAAGGTGGTCACCGCCACCGGCTGGCGGCGCTGGCTGCTGCGGATGTGGCGCACCGCGCCGTCCAGCTGCGCCAGCATCGGCGCCACCGTGCGCAGCAGCTGTGTGCCGGCGCCGGTGAGCTCCACGTGCCGCGTGCCGCGCAGGAAGAGCGACGTGCCCAGCTCGTCCTCCAGGCCGCGGATCTGGCGGCTGATGGCCGGCTGCGTGAGGTGCAGTTCCTCGCCCGCGGCGCGGAAGCTCAGCAGCCGCGCCACCGCCTCGAAGGCGCGCAGCGGGCCTACGGCGAGCGGGCGGTGGCGCGGCGTGTTCATGCGCGAAGCTTATCAATACCGGCCCCAGACGTGATTGGACGAAGGCCCCGGCGTCGCCCAAACTGCCGAGCACGTCACCCGTATCGGGAGCCCCTCATGGTCGCCATCCGCCTCATTCCCCCGCTGCATCAAACCGAGCCCTGGGCCTGGACCCTGGACGATCGCCGCGCCGAGACCCTGGCGGCCGCACCGGTGGTCCGCTGGCTGCGTGTCGAGGACGGCAGCCTGTGGGTCACGGCGCGTGACGGCGACGCCACGGCGCCGGACATCTGGCTCGGCCGCGGCCAAAGCGTCGAGCTGCCGGCCGGCACCGCCTGGGTGCTGCAGGCCTGGCCGCTGGCACGCGCCAGCCTGCTGGAGGCGGCGCCGCGGCGCCTCAGCCGCCCTTCCTGGCGCGAGGCGCTTTCGCGCTGGTGGTCTTCTTCTTCGCGGCCGCCGTCTTCGGGGCCGGTTCACGCCGCCTGAGGGCAGGCGCCGGCCTGGCGGCGCGGGCCGCCAGCGCCGCCTGCAGGGCGCCGCGCGCCCAGGGCAGCATCAGCGCGGGCGACTCCATCGCGTCGGCCGGCGCCGTCCAGTAGCCGGACATCTCGCGCATCTCGCCCTTCATCACGTAGCTGAAGGGCTCGCAGCCGGCGTCCTTGAAGGCCTGGCGGTTGGCGTCGTCGGCCTTCAGGTACAGGCGCTCGTAGGCGACGATGGCGATGAAGATCTCGTCGACGTACAGCCCGAAGCCGCCGAACATGCGGTTCACGCGCACGTGGCCCAGCGGCGAGAGCAGCTCGACGCAGTGCGCCACGACATCAGGCAGGGGTTTGGTGCTGGCCACGGGCCACAATATGCCGCATGAGCCTGACGCTGCCGCCCCTGGAACCTTCGCGTGACAAGAAGCTGCTGCGGCGCCAGCTGCAGGCCGAGCGGCAGACGCTGATCGACCGCCACCAGCGCGCGATGCACCTGCAGGAGGTGCTGCGCGTGTGGCTGATGGGCCGCGAGGACGTGGCCGTGGGCGCCTACTGGCCGATCAAGGGCGAGTTCGACGCGCTGCCCGCGCTGTTCCGCTGGGCCGAGGCCGACGACAAGCGCTGCATCGGCCTGCCGGTGATGAACAAGCAGACCAAGCAGCTGAGCTTCCACATGTGGTTCCCGGGCTGCGAGATGGAAGAAGACGCCTACGGCATCCCCAAGCCCAAGGACACGCCGCAGTTCCACCCCACGGTGCTGCTGGTGCCCTGCGTGGGCTACGGCCCGAACGGGGTCCGGCTCGGCTACGGCGGCGGTTTCTACGACCGCACGCTGGCCTCGCTGTCACCCCGGCCCACGACGGTGGGCCTGGGTTATTCCAACGGCTTCGTGCCCTGGCTCGTGGCCGAGCCGCACGACGTGCCGATGGATGCGATCCTCACCGACGAAGGCCTCGCCTGGCCGCCCGTGCGGCCCGGCGAGACGCCTTCAGGGGAGCACCGTCAGAAGCGGTAGCCCGCGCCGATGCTGAACAGCGTCGGGTCGACCTTGAAGGTGCCGACCTTGGTGCCCGAGGAGCTGACGTCGGTCTTGATCTGGACCTTCTTGACGTCGAGGTTCAACAGCCAGCCACCGCCCACCGGCACGTCCACGCCGGCCTGCAGCGCCAGGCCGGTGCTGCTCTTCTTGATGGTCGGGTGCAGGGCGGCTTCCACGGCGGGGTTGAAGCTGACGGAGGAGAACAGCGTCAGGTTCAGGCCGGCGCCGAGGTAGGGGCGCGCGCCACCCAGGCCGGTGAAGTGGTACTGCGCCAGCAGCGTCGGCGGCAGGTGCTTGAGCGAGCCGATGGTCGTGCCGCCGCTGCGGATGTCGTGCTTCTGCGGGTACGTGAGGACCAGTTCGGCCGCCAGGTTCGGCGTGAAGAAGTAGGCGAAGTCGACCTCGGGGAAGGTCTTGTTGTTGACGCTCAGGTTCAGCCCGGTGCTGTCCTTGTTGGCCGAATGCAGGTTCAGCGCGCGGCCACGAACCAGCCAGTTGCCGGTGTCCTGCGCGAACGCGGCAGGGGCGGCGAGTGCCAGTGCGAGGGCAGCGAGGCCGAAGGTCTTGGTCATGTCATCTCCGTCGGAAAAGGTGCCGGCCACGTGGCCGTGCGTCCATTGGGCGCCGCTCTCCGGCGGCGTTAGCTGACGGCAGACTGAATAAAGACCAGGCCTTGACCATGGTCAAAAACGGGGGCGCGGCGCTGTTGTTGCGCCGCATCAAATGCGGTCGCTCAGCTCGCGAGACCGAGCCGGCGGCAGATCTCCAGCGTCACGCCGGACTGGTTCAGCGCGTAGAAGTGGATCGACGGCACGCCGCCGGCGATCAGCCGCTCGCACAGCTTCGTCACCACGTCGATGCCGAAGGCGCGGATGCTGGCCGTGTCGTCCATGAAGCCTTCCATCTTCAGGGCCACCCAGCGCGGGATGTCGATGCCGTCGCGCGCCGAGATCTGGGCGATCCGGGCGTAGTTGTGGAAGGGCATGATGCCCGGCACGATCGGCACGTCCACGCCCAGCGCCCGCACCTCGTCGACGAAGTGGAAGTAGGCGTCGGGGTTGAAGAAGAACTGCGTGATCGCCGAGTCGGCACCCGCCTTCACCTTGCTCGCGAAGTGCTGCAGGTCGCGCTTGATGTAGCGCTGCTGCGGGTGGTACTCGGGGTAGGCCGCCACCTCCACGTGCCAGTGGTCGCCGTGGGTCTTGCGGATGAACTCGATCAGCTCGCTGGCGTAGCGGAACTCGCCGGCCACGGCCATGCCGCTGGGCAGGTCGCCGCGCAGCGCGACGAGCCGCTTCAGCCCCTGCGCGCGGTAGGTCTCGAGGATCTCCGCGATGCTGGCCGCCGTGCTGCCGATGCAGCTCAGGTGCGGCGCGGCCTCGTGGCCCATGGCCGCGATGTCGCGCACGGTGGCCAGCGTCTTGTCGCGCGTGGAGCCGCCGGCGCCATAGGTGACGCTGAAGAACTCGGGCTTGGCAGCCGCGAGTTCCTGCACGACGGTCTTGAGCTTCTCGCTGCCCGCCGGGGTGTTCGGCGGGAAGAACTCGAAGCTGACGGGGATGCGTGCGCTCATCGCGGCTGCAGCCCGCCGATCAGTAGCGGTAGCTGTCGGGCTTGTAGGGCCCCTGCTTGGGCACGCCGATGTAGGCGGCCTGCTCGTCGCTCAGCTCGGTGAGCTGGGCGTTGAGCGTCTTCAGCTGCAGGCGGGCGACCTTCTCGTCGAGGTGCTTGGGCAGCACGTAGACCTTGCCCTGCTCGTAGTAGTCGGCGTGCGTGAAGAGTTCGATCTGCGCGATCGTCTGGTTCGCGAAGCTCGAGGACATCACGTAGCTCGGGTGGCCCGTGCCGCAGCCCAGGTTCACCAGGCGGCCCTTGGCCAGCAGGATGATGCGCTTGCCGTCCGGGAAGATCACGTGGTCGACCTGCGGCTTGATCTCTTCCCACTTGTACTGCTCGAGCGCGGCGACCTGGATCTCGTTGTCGAAGTGGCCGATGTTGCAGACGATGGCGTTGTTCTTCATCGCCTTCATGTGCTCGTGCGTGATCACGTCGCGGTTGCCCGTGGTGGTCACGAAGATGTCGGCCTTGTCCGCGGCCCAGTCCATCGTAACGACGCGGTAGCCTTCCATGCAGGCCTGCAGCGCGTTGATCGGGTCGATCTCGGTCACCCACACCTGGGCCGACAGCGCGCGCAGCGCCTGCGCGCTGCCCTTGCCCACGTCGCCGTAGCCGGCCACGACGGCGATCTTGCCGGCGATCATCACGTCGGTGGCGCGCTTGATGCCGTCCACCAGCGATTCACGGCAGCCGTAGAGGTTGTCGAACTTGCTCTTGGTGACCGAGTCGTTGACGTTGATGGCGCGGAACATCAGCGTGCCCTTGGCGCTCATCTCCTTGAGGCGGTGCACGCCGGTGGTCGTCTCTTCGGTCACGCCGATGATCTTGGCGCCCTTGCGCGTATACCAGGTCGCGTCTTCGGCCAGCTTGGCCTTGATCGCGGCGAACAGCTCGCGCTCTTCCTCGCTGCCCGGGTTGGCGATGACCGAGGCGTCCTTCTCGGCGCGCTTGCCCAGGTGCATCAGCAGCGTCGCGTCGCCGCCGTCGTCCAGGATCATGTTCGGGCCTTCGCCTTCGCTGCCCTTGGCGCCGAATTCGAAGATGCGGTGCGTGTAGTCCCAGTAGTCCTTCAGCGTCTCGCCCTTGTAGGCGAAGACCGGCGTGCCCTTGGCCACCAGCGCGGCGGCGGCATGGTCCTGCGTGCTGAAGATGTTGCACGAGGCCCAGCGCACCTCGGCGCCCAGCGCCTGCAGCGTCTCCACCAGCACGGCGGTCTGGATCGTCATGTGCAGCGAGCCGGTGACGCGCGCGCCCTTCAGCGGCTGCTTGGCGGCGTATTCCTCGCGGATCGCCATCAGAGCGGGCATCTCGCTCTCGGCGATGTTGATTTCCTTGCGGCCCCAGTCGGCCAGGCTCAGGTCGGCAATGGCGTACTGGGTGTCGTGCAGCGGCTTCAGGACGGCGTTCATCGTCAGGCTCCAAACGGTTGAGGAACCTGCACGGGTCGGACGTTAGGAGATCTTCACCTCACCCACGAACGGCCGATTCGTGCAGGCGAGCGCGGTTGCAATGCGGTTTTCCGAGCCTGGCCCCCGTGGCGGAGGTTGCAACGCTCCTCGGAAAACCCGCATTCTAGCCACAAGCCCCGCATTCGCGGGGGCGGCGGGCTCAGGCGCCGTTGCCGGCCGGCGTGAACTCCTCCGCGAGCCCGCTGATCAGCGAGGCGCGGCCCACGAGCAGCGGGTCCACGGTGCCCAGCACGGCCGGATCGCGGTTCGTGTAGGGCAGCCGGTGCAGCAGGTAGCGCATCGCGTTCAGGCGCGCGCGCTTCTTGCAATCGCTCTTGATCACCGTCCAGGGCGCGTCGGAGGTGTCGGTGTGCAGGAACATGCCTTCCTTGGCGCGGGTGTAGTCGTCCCACTTGTCCAGGCTGGCCATGTCGATGGGCGACAGCTTCCATTGCTTCAGCGGGTGCGCCTTGCGCTCCTTGAAGCGGCGGCGCTGCTCGTCGCGGCTGACCGAGAACCAGAACTTGAAGAGGCGCACGCCCGAGCGGACCAGGTGGCGCTCGAACTCCGGCGCCTGGCGCAGGAACTCGTCGTACTCGGTGTCGGAGCAGAAGCCCATCACGCGCTCGACGCCGGCGCGGTTGTACCAGCTGCGGTCGAACAGCACGATCTCGCCGGCCGTGGGCAGGTGCGAGATGTAGCGCTGGAAGTACCACTGGCCGCGCTCGACGTCGCTGGGCTTCTCCAGCGCCACGACGCGCGCGCCGCGCGGGTTCAGGTGCTCCATGAAGCGCTTGATCGTGCCGCCCTTGCCGGCGGCGTCGCGGCCCTCGAAGAGGATCACCACGCGCTGGCCGGTCTCCTTGACCCAGGCCTGCAGCTTCAGCAGTTCCACCTGCAGCCGGTACTTCTGGCGCTCGTAGCTGCGGCGCGCCATCAGGTTCTTGTACGGGTAGCCGCCTTCGCGCCAGCCGGGGGCGAGCTCGGTGTCGGGGTCGACGCCTTCGGCCGGAGCCCGGCTGCGGTCGAACAGGGTGCGGCGCAGCGCCTTCACCTCGTCGGGCGATGCGCCGTCGATCATGGCCTGCAGCCCGCGCAGCCATTCGCCCGGGGCGCCGTCGCTGCCCTTGGCGTGGTGCGCCAGGGCGTCGGAGAGGGCCATCGCCGCGACCGTCTCGCGCCGGGCCTCGGCGCGGGCCACCATCGTTTGCTCCACGCGCTCGGGCGTGCTCGTGTCGACCACGTCGCCGGAGCGCGCGGCGCGGGCGCGGCGTGCGGTCTTGCGGGGCGCCTTCACCGGTGGGGCGGCGCGGCGCGCGGAATTGGAGGTGCGGGCGGCGGCAGAATCCTTGGCCATGGCGTTCGATGACAGCAAGACGAGGGAAAGCCCATGATCGGCGCCGGCCCCGCGCCGTTGATTGATTCGCGTCAAGCACGCATGCGGCCCCTGGCCGAAGCGCCCGACGCCGCCTTCGCCGGCCTGGCCGGCGTGATGACCGACATCGACGACACGCTCACGCGCGATGGCGCCATCGACCCCCCGGCGCTGCAGGCCTTGCACCGCCTGGCCGAAGCCGGCGTGCCGGTGGTGGCCATCACCGGCCGCCCGCTGGGCTGGAGCCGGCCTTTCGCCGCGAGCTGGCCGCTGGCCGCGATCGTGGCCGAGAACGGCGCCGTGGCGCTGCTACCCGGCAAAGGTGGCGGCGTGCAGGTGGAGTACGCGCAGGGCGCCGCCACGCGCGCGGCCAACGCGCTGCGCCTGCGTGCCGCCGCCGAGCGCGTGCTGCGCGAGGTGCCCGGCGCGACGCTGGCGCGCGACAGCGCCGGCCGCGAGACCGACATCGCCGTCGACCATTCGGAGTTCACCAGCCTTTCGCCCGAGGCCATCGACCAGGTCGTCGCGGTGATGCGCGCCGAAGGCCTGACGGCCACGGTCAGCAGCATCCACGTCAACGGCTGGATCGGCGAGCACAGCAAGTGGACGGCCGCGCAGTGGATGCTGCAGCGCCTGTTCGGCCGCGAGCTCGACGCGGAGATCGCGCGCTGGATCTACGTCGGCGACTCGACCAACGACCAGCTGATGTTCCGCCACTTCCCCCTGTGCGCGGGCGTGGCCAACCTGATGCACTTCGCCGACCGGCTCTCGGACTGGCCGGCGTGGATCACCTCCGGCGAGCGCGGCCAGGGCTTCGCCGAAGTCGCCGCGCGGGTGCTTGCCGCGCGGCGCTGAGGCCTACTTGCCGATGATGCCGCGCAGGATGTCGAGCTTGCTCGGCTTGCGCGGCTCACCCTCGGGCTTGTTCTCGGACCGGCGACCGCCCATCTCGGTGCCGAGCATCGCGCTGGCCACCGACTTCAGCCGCACCTTCACCGCCCATTGCGGCTCCCAGGCCATCCGCGGGTCGGTGGGCCGCGGCGGGTGGGCCAGGTTCAGCTCGCTGCCGTAGGCGATCAGGCGCAGCATCGCGCCCTCGCCGCCGAACACTTCCTTCGGGATGCTGCAGCGGGTGCTGCCGGCGGGCAGCAGCACCTTGTCCTTGATCCAGCGGTCGACCATGCTGTTCGTCTGGTAGTCGACCAGGCCGAAGCCGCTGTCGGGCAGCTCGCTGGAGACCCACAGCACCATGTGCCCTTCCTCGCCCTTCCTCGCGCCCATTGCGGCGGCGAAGTAGGCGCGCGCGGTGGGCAGGTTGGCCCAGCTGAGCTGCGTGGCGCCGGCGGGGTCGGCCTGCTGCTGCAGGTCCAGCGGCGGCATCAGGTCCTGCTGCGGCGGCAGCGTGAAGCGCCAGTTCTCCGGCAGGCCGGCGCCGCTGAAGGCCATCTCGCCGGCGAGCGAGCTGTCCTTGGGCACGATCCGGCCATCGACCTCGTTGGGCCACAGCGGCTCGCCTGCGGCGCTGTGCGTGCCGCGCTGCGTGGCGCGGCGGCCGCTGAAGATCTGCATCAGGTCCTGCGGCAGCGCGGTGGCGAAGTCCACCGTGCGTGGCTGGCCGGGCTTGACCGTGTCGCCGCAGCCCCAGTACAGCGAGATCTTGCCCTTCGGCGGTTCGTGCTCGACGGGCTCGACATCGTCGTCGCGCGGTGGCCGCGGCTGCGCAGGTGCCGCCGGCACGGCCTTGGGCGGCTTCAGGTTCAGCACCGGCGCCAGGCCCGAGCCCTGAGGCACCGCCAGCGTGGCCTCGGCCAGGGCCTGCTTGCGCGAGTAGACGGTCACGTCCATCCAGTGCCCGGCCATGCCCGAGCGGGTGTTGCCGAAGCGGTTGGTGTTCAGCCCCGTGGCGCGGCCCAGCATGCCGCCGATCATGGCCATCGCGCCCGGCCCGCCTTCGCCGCCGCCCAGGGCGCCCATGCCGGGAACGCCCAGGCCGCTGTAGGTGGCCAGGTCGATCCAGGCCTGCGCCTCCGGCGGCGAGACCTTCTGCTGTTGCGGCTGCTGGGCCCAGGCGCTGGCACAGGCCAGCGCGCCGACGGCAATGGCGCAGCACAGTGCCAGGCGCGTGAGCGCCGGGTCGAAGCGGAGGGAGGGCGTGGGGCTCGTCATGGCGGATCCTCGGCAATGCGCGGCGCCCGATAACGCTCGCGCCGCTTGCCGGCCATTGTTCGAGACCCGCCGTTAGCGCCGCGTTAGCCGGCGCCGTCGCGTGGCGCGAGGAAGACGCCGATGCGGCCGAGCTCGTCGTCCAGCGCCGCCCGGAAGGCTGCGTCTCGCGGCGGCTTGCCCTTCACGTAGCCGAGATCGGCCGACAGCCGGCCGTCGCGCCAGGCCAGGTTGCCCCAGCCGATGACATCGCCGCGCCACAGCAGCGGCAGCGCGTAGTAGCCGCGCTGGCGCTTGGGCGCCGGCACGTAGGCCTCGAAGCGGTAGGCCCAGCCCCAGAAGGCCTCGAAGCGGCGCCGGTCCCAGACCACGGGGTCGAAGGGCGCGAGCAGGCGCAGTTCGTCGTCGATCGCGTGGCGCCGGCTCGCCGGGTTCTCGCCCTCGGGCCAGTACCAGCACAGGCCGTCCACCGTGGCCTTGGGCAGCCGCGCCTTGGCGCGCGCCAGCGCGGCGCGGCACTGCGTCGCCCACTGCGGCGCGGCGACGCGCAGCCGGCTCGTCAGCTCCGACAGCGTGCGCTCGGGCAGCGGCGCGTACTTGGCGACGATCACGTCCACCAGCGCGTCCAGCGCGGCGGCCACGTCGGCCGGCGCGTCGCAGGTGGCGCGCGCCGCGTACAGGCGCACGCCGCCGTCGCGGCCCGCGATGCGCAGCTGCCCGCGGTAGTGCATGCCGTCCAGCAGCTGCGTGCTGGCGTTGCTGGAGCCGCCGAACCAGTTGCGCACCTTGCCGTGGGCGAAGTGCGCGTCGACCTCGCGCGGGTGCACCGTGCCGCGTTCGCGCACGAAGGCCAGCACCGCCTCGGCCTGCGCGCGGCGCGCCGCGGGCCAGGGGCGGCGTTCCTCGCGCGGGTGCATCAGCGCCTGGGTTTCGCGCGGCAGGAAGCCGTAGTTGACGAAGAAGTCCTCCTCGATCGGCAGCCGCGCGTAGCGGCGCTCCAGGTCGCCGGCGCGGTAGTCGCGCACGCGGTGGCGCAGCGTCAGGTCCTGGGCGCGGGCCGGGGCGCGGATCGGGTCGGCCTGCACGAACCCGAGCCTGGCGATGGCGCGCGGCAGCGTCGTCGGCGGGAAGAGGCTGCGTGCGAGCGCATGGCGGCGCAGCGCGTCGAGGGTGAGGGCGGGCATGGCGCGAGGTTAACGGTGGCGGCCCGCATGGACGACCGCCGCCCGCCAAGGCAGACTCGCGGCCGGGCCGATGCCGGCCACAGGGAGAACCGACATGACATCCGAAAGAGGTGGCGCGCGCACAAGCCGCCGTGCACTGGCCGCGGCCCTCGCGCTGGCCGCCATCGGCGGCGCGTGGGCGCAGACGCCGCCGCCACCACGCATTGCGCTGATCTCGCTCATCGGCGACAGCCTGACGCTGGAGACCTACCGCGGGCGCACCGGCACCACCATGCAGGGCAACGTGCGCTCGTTCCACCCGATGCCCGCGCCCACCTTCGACGTGCAGGCGCTGACGCAGACGCAGCGCCTCGTCGAGAAGATGTACCCCAGCGCGGAACTCGTGATGCTGGCGGTGCCCAAGGCCGGGTCCGACAGCGACCCGGTCCGGCTGCTCGACGGCGGCAAGCCGGTCGCCGACAACCCGGTCTGGAAGGCCATGCAGGGCCGCTTCTCGCATGCGATCGTGATCGGCAAGGCCCGCATCCTCACCTCGGTGCGCTTCTACGACACGCGCGCCGACGCCGGCGCGCTCTCGGGGCTGGGCTTCTTCCTCGACTACGACCTGTCGACCGGCAAGGTCGGCGAAGCCGCCGTCTCGCAGGGCTACATCGCGCCCTACGCGAACCTGCGCCTGTCGCTGGTGGACGTGGGCAGCCTGACGCTGATCAGCGAGCGGCTCGTCAACGAGGCCGTGCCGCAGTCGGCGGTGGTCAACAAGGAGGGCTTCGACCCCTGGGGCGCGCTCAGCGCGGAGCAGAAGGTCGACTACATCTCCGAGCTGATCCGGCGCGGCCTGGACAAGGCCGTGCCGGCCCTCTTCACTCCCGGCAAGTAGCGCCGCGGCGCCGGCGCGTAACGGCGCGCTAACGGCCGGCCGTTATGCTGGCCGCCGCCATGAACACTGCCGCCGCCGCCGTCGCCTGGAAGCTCGCGCTCGCCGGGCCGCCGGCCCTGCAGCGGCCGGGCGCCGAGCCGCTGCCGCTGGCGCCGCTGGACGGCGCGCTGCTGGCCTGGCTCGCGCTCGAAGGGCCGACCTCGCGCGCCCGCCTGGCGGCGCTGCTGTGGCCGGCCAGCGATGCCGAATCGGCGCGCAACTCGCTGCGCCAGCGCCTGTTCAAGCTGCGCCGCCAAGCCGGCGGCGAGCTTGCCGTGGGCAGCGTGACGCTGGCGCTGGCCGAGGGTGTCGAGCACGACCTGGAGGATTCCGACGGCGTGCTGGGCGACGCCGGACTGGCCATCGGCGGCGAGTTCGACGGCTGGCTGGAGCAGCAGCGGCGGCGCCGGCGCGAGCGTGCGCAGCAGACGCTGCTGGAGCTGTGCGAGGCCGCCGAGCAGGCCGGAGACTGGCGCGAGGCGCTGGCGCATGCGCACGAACTGCTGGCACTGGCGCCGCTGAACGAGGAGGCGCACCGGCGCGTGATGCGCCTGCACTACCTGGCCGGCGACCGCAGCGCCGCGCTGCTGGCCTTCGACCGCTGCGAGCAGGTGCTGAAGGACGAGGTGGGCGCCGCGCCCTCGCCCGAGACGCTGGAGCTGCTGCGGCTGGTGGAGCAGGCCTCGCTGGCGCTGCCGGCGCGGCGCGCGCCGGCGGCGCTGCCGGCCTCGGTGCTGCGCCCGCCGCGGCTGGTGGGGCGTGATGCCGAGATCGAGGCCTCGCAGCGCGCCTGGGAGCGCGGCCAGGTGGTGGCCCTCGTCGGCGAGGCCGGCATGGGCAAGACGCGGCTGCTGCAGCACCTGCTGCCGGCGGGCGCGCTGGCGGTGGCCGCGCGCCCCGGTGACGCCGGCGTGCCGCTGGCGACGCTGGCGCGGCTGCTGCGCGCGGTGGCCGAGCGCGCGCCGCAGGCGATGGCCGCGCCGGCGCGGCGCGAGATCGCCCGCGTGCTGCCGGAATGGGCCGATGCCGGCGCGCCGCTGGGCGCCGGCCAGCGCCTGGTGCTGCAGCGCGCGGTGGCCACCGTGCTGGACGGCTGCACCGACCTGGCCGCGCTGGCGCTGGACGACCTGCATTTCGCCGACGCCGCCAGCCTGCAGCTGCTGCACGCGCTGCTGGACGATCCCTCGCGCCACCAGCGCTGGCTGCTGGCCTATCGCCCCGCCGAGGCCGGCAGCGCGCTGCACACGCTCAACGATGGCCTGCTCGACGAGGCCCGGCTGCAGCCGGTGCACCTGGCGCCGCTGGGCCTCACGGCGCTGGCGGCGCTGGTCGATTCGCTAGGGCTGCCCGGCGTCGAAGGTGCGCTGCTGGCGCCGGGGCTGCTGGCGCGCACCGGCGGCAACCCGCTGTACGTGCTGGAGACGCTCAAGCAGGCCTGGGTCGACCGCCGGCTGGGCGTGCCCGGCAGCAACCTCGCGCTGGCCGAAGGCGGCGCGCTGCCGCGGCCTTCGTCGGTGACGCGGCTGGTGGAGCGGCGGCTGACGCAGCTGTCGCCGCAGGCGCTGGCGCTGGCGCGCTGCGCCGCCGTGGCGGGCCAGGACTTCACGCCCACGCTGGCCACGCGCGTGCTGGGCACGCCCGCGCTGGCGCTGGCCGATGCCTGGACCGAGCTGGAATCGGCGCAGATCCTGCGCGACCAGGCCTTCGTGCACGACCTGATCCACGATGCTGCGCTGGCCTCGGTGCCGGCGGCCATCGCGCGCCAGCTGCACGGCGAGATCGCCGCGCACCTGGAGGCCGAAGGCCGCGTCGCGCCGGCGCGCGTGGCGCAGCACTGGCTCGACGCGGGCGCGCCCGGCCGCGCCGCGCCGCAGCTGGAGCGCGCCGCCAAGGACGCGGCGCGTGCGCTCGAGCCCTCGGAAGCCGCGCGCATGTGGGGCCAGCTGGCCGAGCTGCGCCATGCCGCGGGCGATCTCGACGCGGCCTACATCGCGAGCGAGGAGGCGGTGCTGGCGCTGCGCTCGGTGACCACGGGGCAGCCGCTGGCGCTGGCCATCGCGCGCATGGAGGCGATGGCGCGCACGTCGCAGGGGCGCGTGCGCGCGCTGGAGGCGCGGGCCGGCATGCACCACCTGCGCGGCGAGCACGAGGCGGCCTCGGCCGCGATCCGCCAGGCCCAGGCCGCGCTGCCGCCGGACGCCGAGCCGCGGCTGCGCTCGTCGCTGGCCAACATGCAGGGCATCGTGCTGCGGCGCGCCGGCCGCAACGCCGAGGCGCGCGTGGCCTTCGAGGAATCGCTGGTGTGGCTGCGCCAGATGCCCGAGGGCCCGGACCTGCCGGCCAGCCTCAACAACCTCGCGCTGGTGCTGCAGGACCTGGACGACCACCTGCCGGCGATCGCGCTGCTGCAGGAAGCCGCGCAGCGCCAGCCCGACCCGATCGTGCGCGCGCGGGTCGTCAGCAACCTCGCGATCTCATTGGAAGAGCGCGGCCAGGCGGCCATCGCGCGCGAGCAGGTGCTGGCCGCGGCGCGCCTGGTGCAGGGCGCCGCCGGCGCGGCCGAGATCGCCATCGGCATGCGCCTGGCGATGGGCGCGCGCACGCTCGGGCTGTGGCGCGACGCGCTGCAGCACTTCGAGCAGATGCAGTCGCTGATCCGCGAGCAGCCCAACAAGCGCGAGGCCGAGATGCACCGCGAGATCGGCGCGCTGTGGCTCGAGCTGGGCCGGCCCAACCTGGCGAAGGAATCGCTGGACCGCGCCGCCGCGCTGGCCGCGGCGGTGCCGGTGGATGCGGCCGCGGTGGCCATCGTGCAGGCGCGGCTGGCGCTGGCCATCGGCTCCACCGCGGACGCGCTGGCGCTGCTGCGGCCGGCCGAGGCCACGCTGGCCGCGGCCGATGCACGGCGCGCGCTGCGCCGGCTGCGCCTGGTGCTGGCGCAGGCGCTGCCGCCGGAGCAGTCGCTCGCGCTGCTGCAGCCGATGGCGGCCGACCCCGTGCTGCGCGAGAACGCCGGCGCCGCGCTGCCGGTGCAGGTGCGCATCGCGCAGGCGCTGCTGGCGCTGGGGCGCCCGGCCGAGGCCTTGCGCCACGCCCAGCGCGCCGCCGACTGGCTGGCCGCGGTGCTGCCGCTCGACATCGCCCCCGCCGAGGCCTGGTTGACGCTGGCGCGCTGCGCCGAGGCCGCGGGCGACCTCGAACAGGCCACGCAGACCGCCGCGCAAGGTGCCGCCGCCTCGCGCCGCAATGCCGAGCAGCACCTCGACCCGACCTTCCACGAGAGCTTCCTGCAGCGCAACGCCGTGCACCGCGAGCTGCTCGCGCTGGCCGACCGGCTGGCCCGCGCCGCGGCCTAACCGAGATCCTGCGTGGCGCCCGGGCCGATCAAGGCCCGGTGCACGGCGGCGTCGCCGTCCAGCGTCACCGCCACGAAGGCGGCCTGCGGATCGTCGCGCAGCGTGGCCTGGGTCGAGATCAGCGAGTTGCAGGCGTAGCTGTTGCAGATGTCGGCGCGGTCCTCGCGCGGCAGCGTGCAGCCTTGCTCGCCCTGGTAGGCGCAGCCGCCGTCCAGGTGCGCGTGCGCCACGCGGGCCGCATAGGACTCCACGGCGTCCTGCAGCGTGCGGCCCGGCTCGCGCTGCTGCCAGCGCAGCAGCTGCGCCAGCGTGATGAAGGCATGGTGCTGGCCGCCCAGCGCGCAGCAGCGGCCGCGGCACTGCGCGCACAGGCGCCATTCCTGCTCGCCCAGCGACTCGGCGGGCGCCGGCTCGGCCAGCGGCTCGGCCGACTGCTCCGGCGGCTCGTCCACCAGCTGCTGCAGGAAGGCCCGGTGCGCCGCCTGCCGGGTGGCCGACAGCGGCACCAGTGGCATGTCGTGCACGCGCAGCCACAGCAGCGCTGCCTTCGCGCCACCCGGCAAGGGCGCGGCTGCCTGCAGCGCGGCGCGGCCGACCGAGGCGGCGAGCCGCTGCATGCGCGCCACCTCGTCGCGGTGGCGGCAGCCGGCGGCGCCGCAGGTGCTGCCGCTGCGCTGCTGCAGCAGCGTGAGCGGAGCGCCGCAATGGCGGCAGCGGTCGGCGTTGCCGGAGAAGGCGTGGGGCGCGGGCATGGCCACAAGCATAGGCGCCTGCGCCTGCGCGTCACTCAGCCGCTGCCCTTCTGCCGGTACATGTCCTCGTCGGCGTGCTTCAGCAACGCCTCCACGTCCTGCCCGTCCTCCGGGTAGACGGCCATGCCGAAGGCGGCGCCGGCGAGCAGGCCTTCCGCGTCCAGGCCCTGCAGCGCATCGAGCGGGCGCGTCAGCGCCTGCTGCAGGTGCTGGCGGACGGCCTCGGCGTCGCGCCGCTGCTCGACCGATTCGAGAAGGATCACGAACTCGTCGCCCGCGTAGCGCGCCACCAGGTCGTTGCCGCGCACCGTGGCGCGCAGCCGCGCGGCCATCTCGCGCAGCACGGCGTCGCCCACGTCGTGGCCGTGGCGGTCGTTCACCTGCTTGAAGCGGTTCAGGTCGGCGAACATCACGACGAAGGGCCGCGCGTCGCCGCGCCGCCGCGCGTGCACGATGCGCTCCTCGATCCGCCGCAGCACCGCCTCGCGGTTCGACAGGCCCGTGAGCGGGTCGGTCAGCAGCCGCGTCTGCATCTCGGTGAAGGCGCGCGCCAGGTCGCCCAGCTCGTCGGCACGCTCGGTCTTCAGCGGCGCCGGCGTGTCGCCCGCGCCGAGCTGGCGCGCCGCCTCGGCCAGCCGGCGCAGCTCGCCGGAGACGTTCGCCAGCACCGCCAGGCCGATGGCCGCCACGGCCGCGGCGGCCAGCGCCGCGAGCACGCCGGTGGCGACGAAGTTCTCCTCGATCTGCCAGAGGAAGTCGTGCCGCGGCACCGCGACCATGATCAGCCAGTCCAGCCCCGCGTCGTCCTGCAGCCGCGCGTAGCCCACCTGCACGCGGCGGCCGGAGCTGTCGGTGAAGACGCTGGTGCGCGGCTTGTCGCCGGCCGAGGCCAGCTCGGCGCGCACCGCCCTGTAGGTGTCGACCACCAGCGGCTCGTTGCTCTCCAGCGCGCCCAGCCGCGCGTTGGCGCCGTCGGGGCCGGCCTTCAGGTGCGGGCCGCGAGAGACGCCGATCAGGTGCCCGTCGGTCTCCACCACCATCGCCAGCCCGTTGTCGCTGAGCTTCAGGCGCTGGAGGAAGGCGTTGACCTGCTGCAGCGAGAGATCGGTGGCCACCACGCCTTCGAAGTCGCCGGCGGCGTCGTTGACGCGGCGGGCCCGCGTGGCCACGAGTTCGCTGGTCTTGAAGTCGATGTAGACCGAGGTCCAGGTGGCCGTGGCGCTGCTCTGCGCGGCGCGAAACCAGGGGCGCTCGCGCGGGTCGTAGACGCGCGCCTCGGGCGCCGGCGCCTGCAGCGTGCCGTTGATGCCGCTGAAGCGGAGGATGTCGCGCGCGCCCTGGCCCCTGGGCCGCAGCCGCAGCTCGGCCTCGGACTCGGAGTAGCGCCACAGGCCGAAGAAGCGGCCCTGGCGGTCGCCGTAGTAGGCGTAGTTGTTCGGGTCGCGGTGCACGCTGGTGGCGAGCCAGAAGCGTGTGCGCAGCGCAGGCAGTTCCGCCTCGATCGAGGCCGGCGCCGCCACGCCCTTCGGGAATGCCGATTCCAGCACCGCCGCCGAGCCCGAGACATGGCGATCGACCGCCTGCGCGATGCGGTTGACGGTCTCCACGAGCAACTGCCCGCTGAGGTTGTCCACCGCCCCCTGGCCTGCGCGGTACGACAGCCCGCCCAGCACGCCGGCCAGCGCCAGCACGAGCAGCACGTAGGGCAGGGTGAGCTGGCGGCGCAGGCTCAGGCGGGACAGCATGGCAGTGGGCAGCTACGGGAAGGCCCCGGCGAACAGGTAAACCGACGATTATGGCCGGCACCCAGCCACGCTTCCGCAAGCCCGCCCGCACCGCGCCCACCGGCCCGTGCGGGGCGGCGAGCAGCGCAGCTCGCCCGGCCGCGCGCCTTCAGGCGCGCTTCGTCCTCTGACCCGCGAGCATGTCCGAGAGGAGCGCGCGGCACGCGCGCGGATCGAGTTTGCGAGCGCGGCCGGGCGATCGAGCAGCGCAGCGGAATCGGCCCTCAAGTGCCGATCGCCCTGCCCGGGCCGGTGGGCACGGTGAGGGCGGGCTTGCCGCTGCGACAGTGGCAGACCCACAAACGACGACGGGCGACTCCCGTCGCCCGTCAAGCCATCAGATAGGCCGGGAACTCAGAGGCCAGCAGCCGCGCGCAGCGCCGCGGCCTTGTCGGTGCGCTCCCACGAGAACTCGGGTTCCTCGCGACCGAAGTGCCCGTAGGCCGCAGTCTTCTCATAGATCGGACGCAGCAGATCCAGCATCTGCACGATGCCCTTCGGACGCAGGTCGAAGTGCTCGTTGACCAGCGCCGCGATCTTCTCGTCGGACATCACGCCGGTGCCCTCGGTGTAGACCGTCACGTTCATCGGCTTGGCCACGCCGATGGCGTAGGCCACCTGCACCTGGCACTGGCGCGCCAGGCCGGCGGCGACCACGTTCTTGGCGACGTAGCGCGCCGCGTAGGCGGCCGAGCGGTCGACCTTGGACGGGTCCTTGCCCGAGAACGCGCCGCCGCCGTGCGGGCAGGCGCCGCCGTAGGTGTCGACGATGATCTTGCGGCCGGTGAGGCCGCAGTCGCCCTGCGGGCCGCCGATGACGAAGCGGCCGGTCGGGTTGACCAGGTAGCGCGTGTCCTTCAGCCACTCCTTGGGCAGCACCGGCTTGATGATCTCCTCGATCACCGCCTCGTAGAAGCTGGCCTTGAGCTTGGTGGCGGTCTCGCTCTGGTCCGGGCTGTGCTGGGTCGACAGCACCACGGTGTCGATCGAGTGCGGCTTGCCGTCGAGGTAGCGCATCGTCACCTGGCTCTTCGCGTCGGGGCGCAGGAAGGGCAGGCGGCCGTCCTTGCGCAGCTGCGCCTGGCGCTCGACCAGGCGGTGCGCGTAGTAGATCGGCGCGGGCATCAGCACCGGCGTCTCGTCGCAGGCGTAGCCGAACATCAGGCCCTGGTCGCCGGCGCCGGTGTTCAGGAAGTCGTCGCTGGCGTGGTCCACGCCCTGGGCGATGTCGTTGCTCTGCTTGTCGTAGGCCACGAGCACCGCGCAGCCCTTGTAGTCGATGCCGTAGTCGGTGTTGTCGTAGCCGATGCGCTTGATCGTGTCGCGCGCGACCTGGATGTAGTCGACATGCGCGTTGGTGGTGATCTCGCCGGCCAGCACCACGAGGCCGGTGTTGGTCAGCGTCTCGGCGGCGACGCGGCTCTTCGGATCCTGCTTGAAGATCGCGTCGAGGATGGCGTCGGAGATCTGGTCGGCCACCTTGTCGGGATGGCCTTCGGAGACGGATTCGGAGGTGAAGAGAAAGTCGTTCGCCACGGTGGGAAAGCTCCTGTTGGTTGCTCGGTCTGACTGCGTCGTCGCCGGTCAGGTGCCCTGGAGCCGCGGCGAACGCTTTAGCGGGTTTGTTTGAGCGGCGCCACAGTGGCCGCCGCCCCGGCGTGCCATGCATGCCCTTGTGGCTATGCTTCGGCGCCGCAGTCGCCCCGCAAGTTGTCCTTTAACTCGGCGACCGGCCGAATTATACGAACGATGCCTCCCCTGATCGCCTGGCTTTCGCGCCGTCCGTTGCGGCATCTGCACGCCCTGGGCGGCATGCTGGGCTGGCTGGCCTACGGGCTGTCGCCCAGCTACCGCCAGCGCCTCGACGAGAACGCTCGACTCGCCGGCGTGCCCGAGGCCGACCGCCGCGCCGCCGTGGCCGACGCCGGCCGCCTGGTGATGGAGCTGCCGCGGCTGTGGCTGCGCCCGGCGCACGAGCCCATTGCCGACCCCGTGCGCTGGGAAGGCGCCGAGCTGCTGGCCGAGCTGCTCGCGCGCGGCCGCGGCCTCGTGCTGCTGACGCCGCACATGGGCAGCTTCGAGGTCAGCGCGCAGGCCTATGCCGAGCGCTTCGGCGCGAAGCAGCCGATCACGGTGCTGTACCGCCCCGCGCGCCAGGCCTGGCTGCGCGAGCTGGAGGAAACCGCGCGCGCCCGCCCGGCGCTGGCCACTGCGCCGGCCAACCTCGCCGGCGTGCGCCAGATGCTGCGCGCGCTGCGCAAGGGCGAGACCGTGGGCCTGCTGCCCGACCAGGTGCCGCCCGAGGGCATGGGCGTGTGGGTGCCCTTCTTCGGCCAGCCGGCCTACACGATGACCTTGGCGGCACGCCTGGTGCAGCAGACCGGCGCGGCCGCCGCCGTGCTGTGGACCGAGCGGCTGCCCAAGGGCTCGGGCTACGTCGTGCATGCCGAGGCGCTGCCGGTGCCGCTGCCCGAGAAGGCCGACGACGAGGCCGCGTCGGCGCTGGCGATCAACCGCAGCATGGAAGCGGTGATCCTGAAGAAGCCCTCCCAGTACCTCTGGGCCTACCACCGCTACAAGAACCCGCGTCGGACATGACCCCCCCTCGTAGCGCCTTCGGCGCTCCCCCCCGGGGGGGAGCCGCCAGCGGCCCGGCAAAGCCGGTTCCGCGGCGACTGCTTGTTCGGGAGAACAGCTGACATGTCCCGCATGGCCGCGCATGCGCTGCTGGGCCTGGTGTGGCTGCTGAGCTGGCTGCCGCTGCCGCTGCTGGCGCTGCTGGGCCGCGGCCTGGGGCGGCTGCTGCATGCCTTCGCCCATGCACGGCGCGAGGTGGCGCTGGCGAACGTCGCGCTGTGCCTGCCGGAACTGTCTGAGGCCGAGCGGCGTGCCCTCGTGCGCGAGCACTTCGAGTGGACCGGCCGCAGCCTGCTCGAACGCGGCCTGCTCTGGTACGCCAGCGCCGAGCGGCTGCGGCGGCTGATCCACGTCGAGGGCGACGTGAAGCTGGCCGAGCGCAGCGAGCGCTCGGTGATGTGGCTCGTGCCGCACTTCGTCGGCCTGGAGATCGCCGGCGCCGCGACGCAGCTGTTCCAGGAGAAGACCGGCTGCGACGTCTACACCGCGCAGAGCAATCCGGTGATCGACGCGGCGTTCCACAAGGGCCGCGCGCGCTTCGGCAAGGCGCTGCTGTTCAACCGCCAGCAGGGCGCGATGCCGGTGGTGCGGGCGATCAAGAAGGGCGTGGCCTTCTTCAACGCCAGCGACATGGACTTCGGCCTGCGCGACGCCGCCTTCGTACCCTTCTTCGGCCAGCCCGCGGCCACGCTGCTGGCGCCCTCGCGCATGGCGCGTTCGCTGGGCATGGTGGTGCAGCCGCTGGTGTGCGAGATGCTGCCCGGCGGCCGCGGCTGGCGCGTGCACTTCATGCCGGCCTGGGAAGCCTGGCCGACCGAGGACCCTGAGGCCGACGCCGCGGCGATGAACCGCTTCATCGAAGAGCAGATCCGGCGCATGCCGGCGCAGTACCTGTGGGTGCACAAGCGCTTCAAGACGCGGCCCGAGGGTGCGCCGCCGGTGTACCGCCGATAATCCCGGCCCATGCGGCTGCCGTTCACCAAGATGCATGGCGCGGGCAACGACTTCGTCGTGCTCGACGCCACGCGCACCGCCTTGGCACTGACGCCCGAGCAGGCGCGGCGCCTGGGCGACCGGCGCTTCGGCGTGGGCGCCGACCAGATCCTCGTGGTCGAGCGCAGCAGCACGCCGGGCATCGACTTCCGCTACCGCATCTACAACAACAGCGGCGACGAGGTCGAGCATTGCGGCAACGGTGCGCGCTGCTTCGTGCGCTTCGTGCACGAGCGCGGGCTGACGCAGCAGCGCACGGTGAAGGTCGAGACCGTCAACAACGTGCTCGAGCTGCAACTGCGCGACGACGGCCGCGTGACGGTCGACATGAACCGGCCGGTCTTCGAACATGCCAGCATTCCCTTCGACGCCGCGGGCCTAGTGCCGCGGCGCGAGGGCGGCTGCGAGCTCTGGCCGGTGGACGGCGTGGAGTTCGCCGTGCTGTCGATGGGCAACCCGCACGCGGTGATGCGCGTGGCCGATGTCGATGCGGCGGCCGTCGAGACGCTGGGCCCGCGCTTCGAATCGCACCCGCGCTTCCCGCGCAAGGTCAACGTCGGCTTCCTGCAGATCGTCTCGCGCGGCGACGTGCGGCTGCGCGTCTTCGAGCGCGGCGCCGGCGAGACGCTGGCCTGCGGCACCGGCGCCTGCGCCGCGGTGGTAGCAGGCATTCGGCTGGGCTGGCTGGACCGGCGCGTCGAGGTGCAGGCGCGCGGCGGGCGGCTGCTGATCGAATGGCCCGCCGACGACGCGAACGTGCTCATGACCGGGCCCGCCGAGACCGTGTTCCAAGGAGAGATCGAACTGTGACGCAGAACATCCAGGGCATCACCGAAGCCGACATCGCGCAGTACCTCGCGAACAACCCCGGCTTCTTCGAGCGCCACGCCGAGCTGCTGGGCACGGTGCAGCTGACCAGCCCGCATGGCCAGCGCGCCGTCTCGCTGCAGGAGCGGCAGATGGAGATGCTGCGCGAGCGCATCAAGGGCATGGAGCTGAAGATCATCGAGATGATCCGCAACAGCCAGGAGAACGTCTCCATCGCCGACCGGCTGTACCGCTACACGCGCACCATCCTGCTGACGGCCGAGGCCGGCGAGCTGCCCGGCCGCATGGTCGCCTCGCTGAAGCACGAGTTCCTGATCCCGCAGGCCGCCATCCGCCTGTGGGGCGTGGACGCCGAGCACAACGGCGCCACCTACGCCGAGCCGGCCAGCGACGACGTGAAGAGCTTCGCCGCCAGCCTCACCGTGCCCTACTGCGGCATCAACGCCGGCTTCGAGGCGGGCGAGTGGCTGGAGGACCCGTCGACCGTGATGTCGATGGCGATGATCCCGCTGCGCCATGGCGACGCCAGCTTCGGCCTGCTGGTGCTGGGCTCGCCCGATCCGACGCGCTACGCCGCCGAGATGGGCACCGAGTTCCTGATGCGCATCGGCGAGGTCTCCTCGGCGGCGCTGTCGCGGCTGCGGCCGCGCGCCTGATCGCTGGCGATCGAAGTGAGCGGCACGCCGGCCCTGCCCGCGCTGGCCGATCTCGAAGGCGGGCCACGCGAGTTCGTCGAGCACCTGCGGGTGGAAAAGCGTCTCGCGCCGCGCACGCTGGCGATGTACACCGAGGCGCTGAAGCGGCTGCAGGCTTCGGCTCGCGCCAGTGGCGTGGAACTCCAGCGCGCGCAGCCGCACCACCTGCGTGGCTGGGTCGCGCAGCTGCGCACGCGGGGCCTGGCGCCGCGCAGCATCGCCATCGCACTGGCCTCGTGGCGTGGCCTGTACCGCTGGTGGGGCCGGCAAGGCGTGCTGGCGGCCAACCCGGTCGACGGGCTGCGCCCGCCGAAGGCACCCAAGCCGCTGCCCAAGGCGCTGTCGGTGGAACAGGCGGTGGCGCTGGCGCAGCACGAGACCGAAGGCGCCGACCCGGCACTGGCCGCGCGCGACCACGCGATCGCGGAGCTGCTGTACGGCAGCGGGCTGCGCATCGGCGAGGCGCTGGGGCTCGATGTGCTCGCCGGGCCGGCGGCCAAGGGCTGGATCGACATTGCCGACGCCACGGCCCATGTGCTGGGCAAGGGCAGCAAGCGCCGCAGCGTGCCGGTGGGGCGTGCATCGCTGGATGCGCTGCGCGACTGGCTCGCGCAGCGCGGCAGCCTGGCCAAGCCCGGCGAGCCGGCGCTCTTCGTCAGCCAGCGCGGCACCCGGCTCACGCCCAACCAGCTGCGCAACCGCCTGCGCGCGCAGGCGCAGCAGGCCGGGCTGCCCACGCGCGTGCACCCGCACATGCTGCGCCACAGCTTCGCCAGCCACGTGCTGCAGAGCAGCGGCGACCTGCGCGCGGTGCAGGAGCTGCTGGGCCACGCGAACATCGGCACGACGCAGGTCTACACGAAGCTGGACCACCAGCACCTGGCGCGCGTGTACGACGCGGCGCACCCGCGCGCCAAGCGCAAGGCCTGAGCCCCGTGGCGCGCGGCTGAGACAATCGGCCGCATGAAATCGATCCGCCTGCGCGAGGGCAAGGAACGCTCGCTGCTGCGCCGCCACCCCTGGGTCTTCGAAGGCAGCATCGGCCGCGGCAAGGCCGACGCTGGCGAGACCGTGCGCCTGGAAGATGCCGCCGGCCGCTTCCTCGCCTGGGGCGCCTACAGCCCGAGTTCGATGATCCGCGTGCGCGCCTGGAGCTTCGACGAGCACGAGCGCATCGATGCCGCCTTCTTCGAGCGCCGCATCGCACGCGCCGTCGCGCTGCGCGCGCGAATGCCCATCGCCAGCAGCGGCGTGCGCCTGGTGCATGGCGAGGCCGACGGCCTGCCGGGCTTGATCGTCGACCGCTACGGCGACACGCTCAGCGCGCAGTTCCTCTCCGCCGGCACCGAGCGCTGGAAGGCGACCATCGCCGACCAGCTGCTCGCCGCCAGCGGCGCGGCGCGCCTCTTCGAACGCTCGGACTCCGGCGTGCGTGGCCTCGAAGGCCTGGCGCCGGTGGCCGGCTGGCTGCGCGGCGAGGGCTCGACCGAACTCGAGATCACCGAGCACGACTGGCGCCTGACGCTGGACGTGGCCGGCGGCCACAAGACCGGCTTCTACCTCGACCAGCGCGACAACCGCGCGCTGCTGGCGCGCTGGGTGAAGCACTACGGCCTGCAGCGCGTGCTGAACTGCTACTGCTACACCGGCGGCTTCACGGTCGCGGCGCTGGCCGGTGGCGCGCGCGAGGTGGTGAGCGTCGATTCCTCGGCCCCGGCGCTGCAGCGCGTGCAGGCGCATGTGGCGGCCAACGGCTTCGACACCACGCGCAGCACGGCGCACGACGCCGACGTGAACCAGTTCCTGCGCGACGCGCTGAAGGCCGGCGAACGTTTCGACGCCATCGTGCTGGACCCGCCCAAGTTCGCGCCCAGCGCCTCGCACGCCGAGCGCGCCGCGCGTGCCTACAAGGACATCAACCGCCTGGCGCTGAAGCTGCTCGCGCCCGGCGGCCTGCTGCTGACTTTCTCCTGTTCGGGCGGCGTGGGGCCGGAGCTGTTCCACAAGATCGTCGCCGGCGCGGCGCTGGACGCCGGGGTGGACGGCGCCATCCTGCAGCGCCTGGAAGGTGCCTGCGACCACCCGACGACGCTGGTGTTCCCCGAGGGCGAGTACCTCAAGGGGCTGGCGGTGCTGAAGTCGGACCCCTGAAGTGAGGGGATGGTGCTTCCCGGCGGCGCACGCTTGCCCGAAGATTGCTTGATTCGGCGCGGGCCCTGCGATGGCCCGTCCACCCACTTCCATCACGAGGCCTCCGTGCACCTGCCCCGTCCGTTCAAGCATCTGTCCTCGGCCGTCGCGCTGGCCGCCGCCGCTGCCCTGGCACCCTCGGCCCATGCCGTGAGCTTCGTCTTCACCGATGTCGGCGCCACGCCGATGACGGCGCAGCAGCTGGCCGGCTTCAAGGCCGCCGGCGACTACTGGTCCGGCAAGTTCAGCGACAACGTCACCATCTACTTCAACATCCAGATGGCCTCGCTGGGCGCCAACGTCCTGGGCTCGACCGGGTCGAACTTCACGACCATCACCTACGCCAACTACCGCAGCGCGCTCACGGCCGACATCACCTCGGCCACCGACAGCACCGCGGTATCGCACCTGCAGGCCGGCCCGGCGCTCACGTTCTGGGCCACGCAGGGCGACCTGTCGAGCCGGCTCGACAACGACGGCTCGGTCAACAACACGCTGCTGGGCATCACCACCGCCAACGCGGCGGCCATCGGCGTGAACACCGGCACCAGCGCGGCGAACCCGGACGCGCGCATCACCTTCTCGACCAACTTCAGCTTCGACTACGACCGCAGCAACGGCATCGGCGCCGGCCTGGTCGACTTCGTCACCGTCGCCGAGCACGAGATCGGCCACGCGCTGGGCTTCGTCTCGGGCGTGGACGACATCGACTTCTGCGCCGTCGCCAACAACACCTGCGGCATCCCGAACTCCATCGACCGCTTCGAGAGCGACTGGTGGTACGAGCCGCTGGACCTGTTCCGCTACTCGAGCGCCTCGCCCTCGCTGATGGACGTGCGCGTCGGCGGCAACCCGTATTTCTCGATCAACGGCGGCGCGAGTTCGATCGCACCGTTCTCCTCCGGCACCACCGCGCACGGCGGCAACGGCTGGCAGGCCAGCCACTTCGGCACCGACACCGTGCGCCTGATGCGCCCCTTCGTGGGCAACGGCAACGCCGGCACCTACGACGCGTTCCCCGAAGACCTGACGGCCTTCGACGCCATCGGCTGGAACCTCGCCGGCGTGGTGCCGGAGCCGGGCTCCTGGGCCATGATGCTCGCCGGCCTGGCCGCGGTGGCCGGCGCCGCGCGGCGCCGCCGGGCCGGCTGAGCTTCAGCCGCCGCTGGCCGGCGGCAGGTTCAACCGCGGATCGAACTTCGCCCGCTTGACGCTGAAGTAGGCCTTCACGTTGCGGACGTTGGCGTCCTGCGTGAACAGGCGTTGCACCAGCGCCTTGTAGGCGGGCATGTCGGGCACGTGCAGCACGAGCACGAAGTCCGGCCCCGGCGCGACGCGCCAGCATTGCTGCACCGCCGGCTCGGCCACCGCACGCGCCTCGAAGGCGTCGAGGTGCTCGGCGCCCTGGCGGTCCAGGCTGATCTCCACCAGCGCCGTCAGCCCCTCGCCGAGGGCGTGCGGGTTCAGCAGCGCGACCCGTCGCTCGATCACGCCGGCGTCCAGCAGGCGCCGCACACGCCGCAGCGCGGTGGCCGGCGATGTGAGCGCCCGCTCGGCCAGTTCTTGGTTCGACAGCGAAGCGTCGGTCTGCAGCAGATCGAGGATGCGGCGGTCGGTGGCGTCGAGATCCATGACGAAATCTTAGGCCGAATCTTGGCGCTCAATGAAAGATTCGATCGTGCCTGATCGTCGATGCTGATTTCATGCGAAATACAGCCGAAGATTGATCGAAAGCGCCATCGGCTCCTGCCTACGATGCGCCACCTTCCGCGAACCAAGGACTCCAGCAGCATGTGTGGCATCGTCGGCGCCGTCAGCACGCGCAACATCGTTCCCATCCTGATCGAGGGCCTGAAGCGGCTCGAGTACCGCGGCTACGACAGCTGCGGCGTCGCGGTGCACCAGGGCGGCGAGCTGCGGCGCGCGCGCAGCACCTCGCGCGTGGCCGAGCTGGAAGGCAACGTCAGCGCCGACGGCGTCGAGTCGGGCACCGGCATCGCGCACACGCGCTGGGCCACGCACGGCGTGCCGGCGGTGCACAACGCGCACCCGCACTTCTCCTCGGGCAAGGGCGTGCCGGCCGCCGGCGCGAACGCCTCGCGCATCGCGCTGGTGCACAACGGCATCATCGAGAACCACGACGAGCTGCGCGCGGAGCTGAAGCAGCGCGGCTACGTCTTCGCCAGCCAGACCGATACCGAGGTCATCGCCCACCTCGTGCACAGCCTGTACGACGGTGACCTGCTCGACGCCGTGCAGCGCGCGCTGCCGCGCCTGCGCGGCGCCTACGCCATCGCCGTGTTCTGCCGCGACGAGCCGCACCGCGTGGTCGGCGCGCGCCAGGGCTCGCCGCTGGTGCTGGGCGTGGGCGTCGACGCCAAGGGCCAGCCTTCGGGCGAGAACTTCCTGGCCAGCGACGCGATGGCGCTGGCCGGCGTCACCGACCGCATCGTCTACCTCGAAGAGGGCGACGTCGTCGACCTGCAGATGGGCAAGACCTGGGTCAGCAGCCCGGATGCGAACGGCCGCTACCGCCCCGCCGACCGCCCCGTGCGCGTGGTGCAGGCACACAGCGGCGCGGCCGAGCTCGGGCCCTACCGGCACTACATGCAGAAGGAGATCTTCGAGCAGCCGCGCGCGCTGTCCGACACGCTCGAAGGCGTCGAGGGCATCAGCCCCGAGCTGTTCGGCGACGGCGCCTACAAGGTCTTCAAGCAGGTCGATCGCGTGCTGATCCTGGCCTGCGGCACCAGCTACTACAGCGGCAGCACGGCGCGCTACTGGCTGGAGAGCATCGCCGGCATTCCCACCACGGTGGAGATCGCCAGCGAGTACCGCTACCGCGACAGCGTGCCCGACCCGAAGACGCTGGTGGTGACGATCAGCCAGAGCGGCGAGACCGCCGACACGCTGGCCGCGCTGAAGCACGCGCGCTCACTCGGCATGCCGCACACGCTGACGATCTGCAACGTGGCCACCAGCGCGATGGTGCGCGAGTGCGAGCTGGCCTACATCACGCGCGCCGGCGTGGAGATCGGCGTGGCCAGCACCAAGGCCTTCACCACGCAGCTGGCGGGCCTGTACCTGCTGACGCTGGCGCTGGCGCAGGTGCGCGGCCGCCTGAGCGATGCGCAGGAGGCCGAGGAGCTGAAGGCGCTGCGTCACCTGCCGGTGGCGCTGCAGGCGGTGCTGGCGCTGGAGCCGCAGGTGATCGCCTGGAGCGAGGACTTCGCACGCAAGGAGAACGCGCTGTTCCTGGGCCGCGGGCTGCACTATCCGATCGCGCTGGAAGGTGCGCTGAAGCTCAAGGAGATCAGCTACATCCACGCCGAGGCCTACCCGGCCGGCGAGCTGAAGCACGGCCCGCTCGCGCTGGTGACCGACCAGATGCCGGTGGTCACCGTCGCGCCGAACGACGCGCTGCTGGAGAAGCTCAAGAGCAACCTGCAGGAAGTGCGCGCCCGCGGCGGCCAGCTCTACGTCTTCGCCGACGGCGACACCCACATCGACAGCGAACCCGGCGTGCACGTCATCCGCATGCCCGAGCACTACGGCGCGCTGTCGCCCCTCCTGCACGTGGTGCCGCTGCAGCTGCTGGCGTACCACACGGCCTGCGCACGCGGCACGGACGTGGATAAGCCCAGAAACCTCGCCAAGAGCGTGACGGTCGAATGACCGTCGCGCTCTTGGCCGGCGCGTACCGCCAGCGCCGCAGGCGCGAGGATTCTGGGCTTGCGGCGCAGGCTGACTTCACGTCAGTGAAGTCAAGGCGCGCAGCGCCGGCCGCAGCCACAAGCGGCGCGAACGCGCCAAGAGCGTGACGGTGGAGTGAGGCCTCAGCGCCCGCCGACCGCGGGCGGCGGCTGCGTCTGCACCGCCGCCTTGTACGCCGCGAAGGCATCCAGCCGGCCCCAGCCGATCATCGGATTGGGCCAGTCGTCCGGGCCCCAGCGCGCGCAGATCTGGTTCGCCTGGCTCGCGGTGTTCGTCACGCCGACGCGCGTCGCGGTCTGGCGCAGCAGCTTCATCACCAGCTCCGGCTGGCCCTTGAGCCAGGGTGCCGCCGACATCATCAGCGCCGCCGTGCCCGCCACGTGCGGTGCGGCCATGCTGGTGCCGCTGAGGCTGGCGTAGCCCGTGGCCGAATAGGACGAGCGCACGTTGGAGCCCGGCGCCGAGAGGTCGACCTTGCCCGAGTAGATGCGGCTCACCAGGCGCGCCGAGGCCAGCGGGCCGCGGCTGGAGTAGCTGGCCAGGCGGTCGTTGATGTCGGTCGCGCCGATGGTCAGGGCCGTCGCGTAGGTGGCCGGCGCGTCGAGGATCGTGCTGCACTGCGGGCCGTCGTTGCCGGCCGAGGCCACGAACAGGATGCCGGCCGCGGTGACGTTGGCCACGGCCTGCTTCAGCTCGTCGCCGACGGTGCAGCCTTCCGAGACGGGGCAGCCCCAGGAGTTGCTGATGATGTCGGGCGCCAGGTCGGGGTCGGCGTTGTTCCCGGCCAGGTCGGTGGGCGCCATCATCCACTGCATGCACTCGATGTAGGTGGCCGGCGTGCCGGCGCCGGCATTCATGTTGCGGCAGCCGATCCACCGCGCGCCCGGCGCCACGCCGATCTGGTTGGTGCCCACGCCGCCGGCGAAGGTGCCGGCGGTGTGGGTGCCGTGGCCGTTGTCGTCGCAAGGGGCGGGCGAGTTCGCCGGGCACTGGGTGTTGGCGGCGTGGATCGCGTCGTGCCAGTTGTGGTTGTGGTCGGCGGTCGTGCCGTTCCAGCCGCGGTAGTGCGACTGCAGCGCCGCGTGGGCCCAGCGGTAGCCGGTATCGGCGCCACCGATGACGACGCCCTGGCCGGTGATGCCGCTGGCCCAGACCTCGGGCGCGCGGATCTTGGCCACGCCCCATTCCACCGCCAGGGTCGCATCGGCAGGGACTTCGGCGCGCGCGGCGGGATCGGGCGCGGGCAGCTTCGACGCGATCGAGGGATTGGTCTCGAGGCGCGCCACCTCCGCGCGCGCGGCCAGCGCGTCGAGTTCGTCGGCGGACACGGTGGCCTGCACCATGTTCGCGACCCAGAAGGCGCGGTAGGGGATGCCGCGCGACTCCAGCCACAGGCGCAGGCCCAGCTGCTGGCTCTCGGCGCGCGTGCGCAGCGCCTGCACCAGCGCGCGGCGGCGCTGCTTGTAGTCCGCATCGGCCGACAGCGGCGCGATCGTGGGCGTGGCCTGGTCGGCCAGGACGATCAGCGCCTCCACCCGGCCCTGGGTGCGTGCTGCCTGTGCCAGATCGGGGTTGACCTTGGCGGCCGATGCGGCCAGGGCCGGCGCGGCCATCAGCGCAGCGGCCAAGGCCCATGAAGCGAGGACGGCACGTCGATGCAAGGACATGAAGCTGGCTCCTGTGGTGAGGGGCAGTGTGCCTCAGGATTCACCACGGCCTGTGTCGTGTCTACCCGGAGGCGACGCAAGACAGGGGCGGCCCGTCGTCTCACAATCAACGCGCCGCGAACCGTGCTCGCAACCGTGCGCGCAGGGACCATCGGCGCGAAGATCGACGGCCTGGCATCAGGAGACCACGATGACCCAGAAGAACTGGCGCAGGCGCAGGCTCGGTGAACGCAGCCTGGCACCCGAGACGCTGATGATGGGCTACGGCTACGACCCGATGCTCAGCGAAGGTTCGCTGAAGCCGCCGCAGTTCCAGACCTCGACCTTCGTCTTCCCGTCGGCGCAGCACGGCAAGGACTTCTTCGCGACCATGCAGGGCCGGCGCAAGCTCGGGCCCGACGAAGAGCCCGGGCTCGTCTATTCGCGCTTCAACAACCCCAACCTCGAGGTGCTCGAGGACCGGCTCGCGCTGTGGGACGAAGCCGAGGCCAGCCTGGCCTTTGCGTCGGGCATGGCGGCCATCTCCACCTGCCTGTGGGCTTACCTGAGGCCGGGCAACGTGGTGCTGCAGAGCCAGCCGATCTACGGCGGCACCGAGACGCTGATCCACTCGATCCTGCCGGAGTTCGGCGTCAGCCAGGTCGGCTTCGAGGTCGAGGACGGCGTCGAGGCCATGCGCGCCGCGGCGGATCGCGCACGCGCCCAGGGGCCGGTGGCGGCGATCTATATCGAGACGCCGGCCAACCCGACCGGCGGCCTGGTCGACATCGCGGCAGCGCGCGCGATCTCGGAATCGCTCGCCGGCCCCGACGGGCGGCGCCCGCCGGTGGTCGTCGACAACACGATGCTCGGGCCGATCTACTGCACACCGCTCGCGCATGGCGCCGACCTCGTCGTCACCTCGCTGACCAAGTACGTCGGCGGTCATTCGGACCTGATCGCCGGCGGCGCCAGCGGAACCAAGGCCATGCTCGCACCGGTGCGGCGGATGCGCTCGACATTGGGCACGATGTGCGACCCGCACACCGCCTGGCTGCTGATGCGCTCGCTGGAGACGCTGAAGCTGCGCATGGCCGCCGGGGCCGAGGGCGCAAGGCGTGTCGCCGAATTCCTGCGCGCGCACCCGAAGATCGAGAACGTCTGGTACCTCGACTTCCTGCCCGAGGATCACACCGACCGCGCGCTGCACCGGCGGCAGAACAAGAGCGCCGGCTCGACCTTCTCCTTCGAGGTCAAGGGCGGCGAGTCGGCGGCCTTCGCGCTGCTCGACCGGCTCGAAGTGATCAAGCTCGCGGTGAGCCTGGGCGGCACCGAGACGCTGGCATCGCACCCGGCATCGACCACCCACTCGGCCATGCCGCCCGAACAACTCAAGCGCTTCTCCATCACGCCCTCGCTCATCCGGATCTCGATAGGCGTCGAGGAACCGGACGACCTCATTGCCGACCTCGAGCAGGCCTTGCGGGCGGTGTAGGCGGTGTAGGCGGATCCCTGAACGGGTGTCGAAGCCCGGACGCCAGGGTGCGCGGTTCGTCGCGGCGAAGGCGTGCGGCGCTCGGCCTTCGGCTCACGACCTTGAAGAAGCGGCCGTGGCCCCGGCTCCCTTGCGCCGAAGTGGTCGGTCAGGCGCTTGCTCGAACCCAGGCACCGATCCGATACCGGGCCAAGGACCGGGGCACCGCCAGCTTCACCGCCATGCACCGATGATGGCCCCCATCAGCGTGTACGCCAGCACCTGGTAGCCGCTGTTGATGAGCCACAGCGCCAGCGAGCGTTGCTCGAACAGGTAGATCGTGCCCAGCGACATCGAGACCCAGCCCAGGCCTGCGGCCAGGCCGGCGAAGGTGCCGAATGTCAGCGTGCCCTGCGGGCCGATGAAGGCCGCGAGGTTGAACGCCATCACCAGCGCCGCCAGCAGCGAGAAGCCGAAGATGCGTGCCATCGACGCGCTGCGCTGCTGTTCCTCGGTGACGCCGGCCTCGCGCGCCCAGCGGTTCGCGAACAGGATCGGCGAGTACCAGAGCCCGCCGAGCAGGAAGGCGGCAGCGGCGGCCGCGACGATGGCCAGGATGTTGAGTTTCGACAGGTCCATGTGACACCGGGCTCCAGCTTCGTGCGACGATGGCCGGCATGCTCGGGCCGCCTGCGGCCCAGTCGCCAGAGCCATGCTGCCGAAGCCGGACACTGCCGCACCGAACCCGGACCCGGGGCCACCGAAGCCGGTGCCGTCGGACGCGCGGGCCGCGGCCGATCCGCTGGCCCCGCCGGCACCCGTGGTCATCGACGACCGCGTCACGATGGCGCTGGGCAGCACGGCCTTCGGCGTCTCGATCCCGCTGCTCACCGGGCTGTACGGGCCGCTGACGCCGCTGCAGCCGCTGTGGTGGCTGGGCTTCGCGGCCTTCATCGCGCTGGCCACGTCGATCTGGCTGGGCAATCGCTGGCTGCTGTTCAAGCAGCGCGAACACTACGACTGGTTCGCCAACCCGTGGCGCAAGCTGCTGGCGCTGGTCACCGCCAACGTGCTGTACACCGCGCCGCTCACGGCCGGCGCGCTGTGGCTGTGGTTCGTGGTCTCGGGGCAGGCGGTGGACGGGCCCGCCATCCGCGTGGTGGTGCTGACCAACGTGATCTGCGTGCTGTTCGTGACGCACGCCTACGAGACCGTGTTCCTGATCCGGGAGCGGGAAGGCGACCTGACGCGCGTCGAGCGCCTGGAGCGTCTGCGCTCGCAGGCCGAGCTGGCGGCACTGAAGGCGCAGGTGGACCCGCACTTCCTCTTCAACAGCCTGAACACGCTGGGCCACCTGATCGTGAGCGACCCGGCGCGGGGCCGCGAGTTCTGCGACCTGCTCGCCGAGGTCTACCGCTACGTGCTGGCCAGCCGCGAGCGCGACCTCGTGCCGCTCGCCGAGGAGTTGGCGTTCGTGCGCAACTACCACCGGCTGCTGGCGCTGCGCTTCGGCGGCGCGGTGCGGCTGGAGCTCGAAGGCCTGGCCGATGCCCAGGACCTGCGCGTGCCGCCGCTGGCCGTGCAGACGCTGCTGGAGAACGCCGTGAAGCACAACCGCGTGGCCGACCACGAGCCGCTCACCGTGCGGGTGCAGCGCGACGGCGCGCTGCTGCGCGTGGCCAACCTGGTGCTGGAACGCAGCAGCACACGCGCCAGCTCGGGGCTGGGCCTGCGCAACCTCGACGAACGCTGCCGCCAGATCACCGGCCGCGCACTGGAGGTGGTGCGCGATGGCGCGCGCTTCGAGGTGCGGCTGCCGCTGGTCGAGCGCCTGCCGGCGGTGGCGCGATGAAGGTGCTCGTCGCCGAGGACGAAGCGCCGGCGCGCGAGCGGCTGCTGGAGACGCTGGCCCGCGTGGCGCCGCAGGCCGCGGTGGTGGGGCAGGTGGCCTCGGTGCGCGAGCTGCGCCAGTGGCTGGCCATGCACCCCGAGCCCGACCTGCTGCTGCTGGACATCCAGCTCGCCGACGGGCTGTCGCTGGAGCTGTTCCGCGACACGCCGCTGGCGCTGCCCACCGTGTTCACCACGGCCTACGACGAGTTCGCGCTGCAGGCCTTCCAGGCGCTGGCGGTGGACTACCTGCTCAAGCCCGTCAGCGACGAGCGGCTCGCGCAGGCTTTCGCGAAGGTCGAGCGGCTGCGCGAGCGCTACACGGCCCAGGCGGCGCAGGCCTTGCTGGAGCGGCTGCAAGCCCCGGCTGCCGCCCCGCGCCGACTGCGCTGGGTGGCGCGCCGGGGTTCGGCCTGGGTGGCGGTGCCGGTGGAGCAGGTGGCCTGCTTCGTGGCGCTGGACAAGGCCACGGTGATCGTCACGCTCGACGGCGCGCGCGCGACGCTGGACGAGCCGCTGGCCGACGTCGAGGCGGCACTGGACGCGCAGGCCTTCTTCCGCGCCAACCGGCAGGTGCTCCTGGCCGCTGCCGCGGTGCTGCGATTCGTGCCGGCGGGCAAGGGGCGGCTGGCGGTGGAGTTGTCGGCGCCGGGTGCGCCAGAGATCCAGGTGCCGCAGGAACGCGCTGCCGCGTTCAGGCAGTGGATGGATCGCTGAGCCGCCTCAAGTCCCATCCACCGTTCCTCATCGCCGGTCCCGCCGGTCGCGCCGGTCGCTGATGCTGGAAGCGCCGAAGCCCGGCGCCGAGGCGTGCAAGCACCGGAACGAGACGATTCCCGAACGCGCTCCGGCCTCAGGACGCCCGGCTTCGGCCGCTCGCGCACGAAGGCTCGTGGCCCAGCCTGCGGGCCCGAGCGCCCCTCCCGTTGGGTCTTATCGTCCGCGTCCACCGGAGGTCTCCCACCATGCGTGCCCGCGCACTGACGCTGCTGCTCATCACCCTGCTCGCACCCTGCGCTGCGCGCGCCGCTGCCGACGAGCAGCAGCTTCGCAGCATCGTCGACGCCACCATCCAACCGCTGATGACACGCCACGACATCCCCGGCATGGCGGTGGCGCTCGCGGTGAATGGCCGGTCCTACACCTTCCACTACGGCGTCGGATCGAAGGAGGGCCGCGCGCCGGTCACCGAATCGACGCTGTTCGAGATCGGCTCGGTCAGCAAGATGTTCAGCACGACGCTGGCGGCCGTCGGGCACGCGAGCGGCCAGCTTTCGCTCGACGCGCATCCCGGCCGCTACCTGCCGGCGCTGAAAGGCCGGCCGATCGACCGCGCGACGCTGCTGCACCTGGGCACCTACACCGCCGGCGGCCTGCCGCTGCAGTTTCCGGATGCCGTCGGCGATGACGCAGCCGCGCTCGCGTGGCTCGCCGCCTGGAAGGCGAGCGAGCCGCCGGGCGCCGTGCGGCAGTACTCCAACCCGAGCATCGGGCTCCTGGGTGCCGTCACGGCCGCGGCGATGAAGGATCGCTTCGCGACGCTGCTCGAGACGCGGGTGCTGCGCCCGCTCGGCATGGACCACACCTTCATCCAGGTGCCGCCGCAGGCGATGGCCGACTACGCCTGGGGCCATCGCCAGGGCAAGGCGGTGCGCGTGAGTCCCGGCCCGCTGGACGAGCCGACCTATGGCATCAAGACGAGCGCTTCGGACCTGCTGCGCTTCGTGCAGGCCAACATCGACCCGGCGGGGCTGGAGCCCCCGCTGCGCGAGGCCATCCGCCTGACGCAGGTGCCGCGCTTCGCTGTTGCCGGCCTGGTGCAGGGCTTCGGCTGGGAGCAGTTCAGCTATCCGCTGTCGCGCGAGTGGCTGCTGGGCGGCAATGCCGAGGAGATCATCTTCGAGCCGAACCCGGTGCGGCCCGCGGCCCCGCGGTGGACGGCAGGGCCGCGCCTCTTCGACAAGACCGGCTCGACGAACGGCTTCGGCGCCTACGTCGCGTTCGTGCCGGCCCGGCGCATCGGCCTCGTGATGCTGGCCAACCGGAACATCCCGATCCCTGCGCGCATCGAGGCGGCCCACGCCATCCTCGAGCAGCTGGATCCGGCCGGCCGTTGACGGGGCGCGCCCGCTCGCACCGGGTCAGGCCAGCCCGGCCTTGTCGAGGCCGAACATGCGGTCCTTCGAACCCGGCATCGTGCGGAAGGCCAGGTTCATGCGGTTCCAGCCGTTGATGGCCACGACGCGGAAGCTCAGCTCGGCCAGTTCCTCGGGCGAGAACTGCTCGCGCGCAGCCTCGTAGGCGGCGTCGCTGACGCCTTCGGGCGACAGCTGCGTCAGCGCCTCGGTCCAGGCCAGCGCGGCGCGTTCCTGGGGCGTGAACAGCGGCGACTCGCGCCAGATCGCCACGTGGTGCAGCCGCAGCTCGCGCTCGCCGTGGATGCGCGCCTGCTTGACGTGCATGTCCAGGCAGAAGGCGCAGCCGTTGAGCTGCGAGGCGCGGATGTCCACCAGCAGCGCCAGGCCCTCGTCCATGCCGAAGGCCATGCTGAATTCGAGGTACTTCTTGAAGAGGCCGGGGGCCTGGCTGGCGTAGTCGGGGCGTTGCTGCGGGGTCGATGCGGTGCTCATGGCGTTGCCCTTGGGTTGAATGCGGCCGACGAAGCGGCCGACACCTCCATGACGACGCGGCCCGCGCGGCCGTGACACCGCGTCAGGCTCCCAGCGTTCTGGCGATCGCCTGCAACTTGTCCGGGTTGCGCTGGATGTACAGCGCGCCCACGCGACCCGGCTCCAGCGCGGAAGGCGCCAGCGCGATCGTCTGCACCAGGCGCCCGCCGTCGAGCGCGTCCACGACCAGGCAGCCGGGCAGGCCGTTGACCGTCGCCGGCACCAGGCGCCAGCCGCGGCTGGTGGGCAGCGCGGCGAAGCCGACGAGGGCCTTGGCGACGAGCGCGCCGCTGCGCAGCGGCCTGGGCAGGGCCGAGACCTTGCCGCCGCCATCGGCCAGCGCCACGGCATCGGCCGTGAGCACCTGCGCCAGCGCCGCCACGTCCTGCGTGCGCAGCGCCTGCATGAAGGCGCCGAGCAGCTGCTCGCGCTCCTCGCGCGCCACCTCGCGCCGCGCGTAGTCGGCCTTCACGTTCTTCCGGGCGCGGCTGACGAGCTGCCGGCAGGCGGGTTCGCCGCGGTCGAGGTGGCGGGCGATCTCTTCGTAGTCGAGGTCGAACACGTCGTGCAGCAGGAAGGCCGCGCGTTCCAGCGGCAACAGGCGCTCCAGCGCCAGCATGAAGGCGATCGACACGTCCTCGGCGAACTCGGCCTGCGCCTCGGGGCTGGCGGTCCACTGGAAGAGATCGTCGTCGTCCAGCAGCGGCTCGGGCAGCCACACGCCCACGTAGTGCTCGCGGCGCACGGCGGCCGAGCGCAGGCGGTCCAGGCACAGGTTGGTGACGAGCCGCGTGAGGAACGCGCCGGCGACGCCGATCTCGGCCTCGTCCACCTCGGCCCAGCGCAGCCAGGCTTCCTGCACGATGTCCTCGGCCTCGGCGCGTGAACCCAGCATGCGGTAGGCCAGCGCGCGCAGGCGCCGCGCGTGCTCGCGCTCGTAGCGGGCTGCGCGGGCGGTGGGTGATCGGTCGGTTTCGTCGGTCATCGGCGGAACGAAGGGAAGGGCGCTGTCCATCAGGCATCCAGACGGCGCAGCAGGCCGGCTTGTGACAGGGCCGCTGCCGATGATGAGCGAAGGCCATGCCCGCGCCGGCGCATACACTCGCCGGTGCCGGGTTGCCCCGGCGCCCGCAGTGCCCCGTCGGGGCCACCGCCCGCGCTCCACGCGGCGGCAGGGCGCCGCAACGGGTGGCCCCGTGCGATGCCTCGCGCATCGGAGCCGTGTGGAGCCGCCAGGATGGATGGGGATGCAGACGCCTGCTGGGATGCCGGCGGCATGGGTTGCGGCGAGCTGGTGCTGGCCTTGCGCATGCGCCTGAAGGGCATGCCGGGGCAGCTGCTGCAGCTCGTGGCCACCGATGCCGGCGCGCCCGAGGACCTGCCGGCCTGGTGCCGGATGACGGGCCACACGCTCGAACGCGCCGAGCCGCCGCTGTACTGGATCCGCGCCCGCCCCAGCGCCTGACGTGCGCGCGGCGCGGCGCCGCTGCCCTTCACCGATTCAAACCCAGGAGCCTCCCATGCCCGGCAAGTTCGTCGTCAACCTCACCTGTTCCAAGAACGACACCGACAAGGCCACAGTCGCCTTCGTCGTGGCCAATGCCGCCGTCGCGTCCGACAAGGACGCGCTCGTGTTCCTGTCGATCGAAGGCGTGCGACTGGCGCAGGCCGGTTATGCCGACGACATCCACGAGGCCGGCTTCGCGCCGCTGAAGGACCTGATGGCCAACTTCGTCGCCGCCGGCGGCAAGATCTACGTCTGCTCGCCCTGCTTCAAGAAGCGCGGGCTGGACGAGAACACGCTGGTGGCCGGGGCCACCATCGTGGGCGGCGCCAAGCTCGTGGAGTTCATGGGCGAAGGCTGCCCGAGCCTGAGCTACTGAGCGCGATGGCGCCGCGCCATCGAGCCGCCCGCGCCCAGCGCGGCGTGGCGGGCTGGGCCATGCCGGCGGCCGTGTTCGTGGCCGCGGCCGGCTTGTACGTGCTGGCCAGCGCGCTGGCCTTCCACGTGCCGACGAACCCCGTCGAGGCCGAGGCCTGCGGCTTCGGCCCGGCCGACTTCGCCCCCGACGGCGCACTCGCGATGGACCGCTGGGACGCCTGGTGGCTCGCCTTCCGCCGCCAGCACGATGCCTTCAGCGCGCTCTCGGTGGGCGCCGCGTCGGCCTTCGTCGCCCATGTGCTGGTGCGTGGCCGGCGCACCGGGCCGCTGGGCCGCACGGGCGCGGCGGCGGGTGGCGGGCTGCTGGCGCTGTCGGCGCTGTGCGTCAGTTGCCTGGCGCCGGTGATGGCGGCCGTGGGCCTGGGCGTCGCGGCCTCGTGGCTGGCCGGCATCCCGAAGTGGCTGGTCGCGCTCAACACCTGTGTCTTCACGCTGTGGGGCGGCCTGCTGCTGAGCCGCCGTGGCGCCACCTGCGCGCTGCCGCCGGCCGCCTCCAAACCGAACAACGAAATCCGAGGAGAACATCCATGAACAAGCTCCACACGCTGGCCGCCGCGCTGGCGCTGGCGCTGGCACTGGTGAACGTGCCGGCAGGCGCCGTCGAAGCGCCGCGCCTGCAGCCCGCGCGCGCCGACCTGCCGCTGGCCCACCCGATGGCCACGCAGGACCTGCCGCCGCCGCCTTTCTCGCTGCTGTCCGAGCGCCCCGTGAAGCCGGCCTACGTGGCCACGCTGCCGGGCCTGCGCAGCGGCGTGACGATGGCCGACGACTTCGGCCGCAAGCCGCCGAAGTACGACGGCGTGCTGATCCGCGGCAGCCGCGTCGAGAAGGGCGAGGTGGTGATCCCGCCCGGCGGCCTGGCCTATCTGGAGGACACCTGGGGCGGCGAGGTCGCGCTGCGCGGCGAGCCGCTGCCGGTGCTGGGCAAGGTCAGCACCTACGTCGACTACGACATGTCCATCGTCGTGAAGGAGAACGTCACGATCCCGGCCGGCGGCAGCGTCGCGGTGGGCGGGCAGGTCTACCACTACTACGCCACCGTCGGCCACGGCCAGACGGCCAACCACGCGCTGCACGTGCGCACCATCGCCGGCACCGACTGGGAATGGGCTTTCGGCGCGCCGGTGCTCTCGCCCACGCAGGGCCAGTGGTGGAGCGGCTCGAAGTTCATGCAGCTCTACAACCAGGGCCAGGCGCGCGAGGTCAATCGCGACAAGATGGTCTTCGACTGGATCAGCGGCGTGCGCATGGACCGCCTCGTGCTGGCCGACCTGCGCCTCTTCGCCGGCCTGGCCGGCGCCGGCGAGCAATGGGCCGCGGGCAGCCGCACGGTGCGCGTGGCCAAGGTCGATGCCGCCGCGGGCACGGTGACGGTGGAAGTGCTCGAAGGCGGCCGCGCCGTCTTCACGAAGACGCTGGGCCCGGTGAAGAAGGAACTGCTGATCGAGGACACCGCCGCGCGCAAGGCGCTGGTGTTCGAGCATGGCGACATCGTCGGCTTCCTGTCGCCCTGGCCCGAGGCCTTCAAGGATGGCAAGGCCAACCTGAAGGTCTACGGCGGCGCCTACAGCCTGCGCTACGGCGCCGACTTCGCGGCCGACCCGCGCTTCGCCGTCTACCCGGTGGGCTGCCCCACCGGCCACAACTTCGGCTTCATGCTGGTCAACAAGACCGAGATCCGCCTGAAGCCCGGCGCGGTGTTCGACGGCCCGCAGGGCTACTTCAAGATCGCGGTGGACCAGGCCGAAGGCAGCCAGGTGCTGGCCTGGCATGTGCGCGACGCGCAGGGCAACCGCAGCGCCAACCTCGGCGGCCCGGGCATCGCCAACGTGGACCTCGTTCTCGGCCAGGGCCGCGTGACGGGCCAGGCGATCCTGAAGGACGTGGGCCGCTCGATGCTGGAGCGCATGAGCACCACCGCCGCGGCCACCTCGCCGCGTGCCGATGCCGCGCCCGCGGCCGTGACGCCCTCGCTCGCCGGCGGGCTGGGCGTGGCGGCGCTGGGCCTGTCGCTGCTGGGCTTCGAGTTCGGCCGGCGGCGCAGGCAGGGAGGCTGAACATGCTGCCCGTCGAAAAGCACGCACTCGCCGCCGACACCGCCTTCGACGGCGGTGATCTCGATTGCGGCAACGGCCTGCTGCTGCTGATCCGCCGCCACATCGACCCGCTGCCGCGCGGCGGGCTGCTGGAGATCCGCTCGACCGAGATCTCGGTCGACGAGGACCTGCCGGCCTGGTGCCGCATGACGGGCAACCAGCTGATCTCCTGGACGAAGGAAGGCAAGCAGCGCAGCTTCCTCGTCTGCAAGGGCGCGCTGGCCGAACGTCAGGCCGCGGCCGCGCCGGCGGTGGCTGCAGCCCCTGCCTCGCCTGCTGAAGCCGCACCGCGCCCGCGCCGCGAGCCGGTGGCGCCGCGCCCGCTGCCGCGGCTGGCCGTCACCGGCATGGGCAGCTGGCCGCGCCCGCGCTGGCTGGTGCAGGCGCTGCACGAGCACGTGCAGGGCCGGCTGCCGGAAGCCGCCTTCCACGAGGCCGCCGACGACGCCGTGCGCCTGGTGGCCGCCGCGCAGCAGCGCGCCGGCGCCACGCTGTTCACCGACGGCGAGCAGCGCCGCGACAGCTATTCCAGCTTCGTCGCCACGCGGCTCGAGAACTGCCAGCTCGTGCCGCTGACCGACCTGCTGCCGCTGGTGGAGGACCCGGCCGAGTTCGAGGCCGAGCTGCGTGCGCTGGACGTGCCCGCGGCCGAGGTGCGCCACCCCGGCGTGTTCGGCCGCATCCGCCGCAGCCGGCCGCTGGCCGTGCACGAGCTGGACTTCCTGCAAGGCATCGCCGGCGCGCCGGTCAAGGTGGCGCTGCCCGGGCCCTACCTGCTGACGCGCACGATGTGGATGGAGTGCATCGCCGACAACGTCTACGCCAGCCGCGAGGCCATCGCCGCCGACATCGTGCAGGTGCTGCGCGAGGAAGTGGCCGAGCTGCTCGATGCCGGCGCCACGCTCGTGCAGCTCGACGAGCCGGTGCTGTCGGAGGTGGTGTTCAGCGGCGCGAAGAACAAGCGCAGCTTCATGTGCGGTGCGTTGTCGGAGTCGCGCGGGCCGGAGCATGAACTCGCCTTCGCGAAGGAGCTGGTCAACGCGGTCGTCGAAGGCTTCCCGCGCGAGCGCCTCGCGCTGCACGTGTGCCGCGGCAACTGGACGCCGGACGAGTCGGTGGCGCTGTCGGGCAGCTACGAGCCGCTGCTGCCCACGCTCGCCGGCATGAAGGTCGGCGCCTACCTGCTGGAAGCCTGCACGCCGCGCGCCGGCGACATGGCACTCTTGCGCGCGCTGCCGGCCGATGCACGCATCGGCGTGGGCGTGGTGAACCAGAAGAACCCGGCGGTGGAGCCGGTGGACGAGATCGCCGCGCGCATTCAGCGTGCGATCGGCCTCTTCGGTGCCGAGCGCCTGCTGCTGCACCCGGACTGCGGCTTCGCGACCTTCGCCGACAACCCGATCTGCCCGATGTCGATTGCCGAGGCCAAGCTCGGCGCCATCGCGGCCGCCGCGGCCCGCTTCTGATTCAGCCTTCCGTCGCGAAGGCCGCTTCCATCTCGCGCCGCAGCGTGTAGGCGCGCGTGGGCTCGCCCAGGTCCACGTCGTCCCAGCTCAGGCACTGGCCCTTGGCGACCGGCCGCACGACGCGCAGCTGGTGCGCCAGTCCCAGCGGCAGCCCGCCGATGCGGCGTGAGGTGCTGGCCGGCAGCAGCTTGCCCCAGACCGTGTAGCCGCCTTCGCCGTCGAGCATGTCGCCCACGCGCAGCTCGCGCTTGGCGGTGGCCACCACGTCGGCGTTCCAGCCCGTGGCCACGCCGGTGGCCTCGCGCCGCAGCATCACGCTGGCCACCGAGTAGCCCACCTCCAGGCCGATCAGGTGCCAGCGCTTGTAGAGCGTGAAGTAGCGGCCGCTCGGGTCGGTGTGGGCCTTGTATTCCTCGAAGCAGTTGCGGATGTATTCGGTCTCGCCCTCGACGGTGACCCACACGCCCATGCGGATGTCGTAGGGGATCTGGCGGCCGTCGGTCTCCAGCGAGGAGATCACCTCGACCATGCCCTTCTTCTCCAGCACGCCGCCTTCGCTCTTCGGCCGCGTGACGAAGGGGATGTCCTCCACGCTCGCCGGCGGGTACAGCAGGCCGTTGCTCGGCACCGCGAGCCCGGTGGCGTTGGAGACCGCGGTGCTCTCGATCGAGGGCTTGCTGCCGTCGAGGAAGCTGTTGAACATCTTCGGGTTCAGCCCGCCGCGCTGGGCCTGCTCCGGCGTCAGGCCGTAGTGGCCCCACACGGTCTCGGGCGTGCTCTCGCTGAAGTGCGGCAGCCACTTGTGACCGCGGCCGGCGGCCACCACCGGGAAGCCGCAGCTGCGCGCCCAGTCCACGAGGTCGCAGATCAGTGCCGGCTGGTCGCCGAAGGCCAGCGAGTAGATGACGCCGGCCTGCGCCGCGCGCCGGGCCAGCAGCGGGCCGCAGAAGGCATCGGCCTCGACCGTGACGTTGACGACGTGCTTGCCGTTGGCGAAGGCCTCCAGGCAGTGGTCCACCGCGTGCACCGGGCTGCCGGTGCATTCCACCACCACGTCGAGGGCCGGATGGCGCACCAGCGCGCGCCAGTCGTCGCCCACGTGCGTGCGGCCGTCGCGCAAGGCGGCATCGATGCTCGCGGCCGTGGCGCGCTCGGGCTCCCAGCCGACGCGCGCCAGGTTCGTGCGCGCCGCGTCGGGCGCGAGGTCGGCAATCGCCGCCAGGTGCACGCCCGGCGTGCGCGGCACCTGCGCCAGGTACATCGAGCCGAACTTGCCGGCACCGATGAGGCCGACGCGGATCGGCCGCCCTTCGGCGGCACGCTGCTGGAGTTGGCGGTGCAGGCTCATCGGCGGACCTTTCGGCGCAGGTCGCGGCCCTCGCCGCGGGACGCGCAGCTTAGCCGCTGCCGGGCCCGGGCGCGCGGCGTTTGCCGCCGGCCCGGGCCCGCAGCAGGGCGAGCAGGCAGCCGTAGAGCCGCTCCGGAACGATCGGCTTGGCCACGTGCTCGTCCATGCCCGCGGCGCGGCAGGCCGCGAGGTCGTGGTCGAAGGCGTTGGCGGTGGTGGCCACGATGGGCGTGTCGCCGTGGCCCGCGAGCCGGCGGATGCACCGCGCGGCCTCCAGGCCGTCCATCCCCGGCATCTGCATGTCCAACAGGATCGCGTCGTAGCGGATGCGCCGCGCGGCCTCGACCGCGGCCGCGCCGTCTGCCGCCACGTCGACGCGGCAGCCCACGATCTCCAGCAGGCCGAGCGAGACCTCCTGGTTGATCGGCTCGTCCTCGGCCAGCAGCACGTGCAGGCCCGGGAACTCCGCGCGCAGCTGGCGCTCTGCCGGCGCCGGGTCCTCGTTGCGATCGGCCTGCGCGGCCGCGCCCCAGGCCAGGTGCAGCTGGAAGGCGAAGCTCGAGCCGGCGCCTGGCGCGCTGGTGACGGTGACGTCGCCGCCCATCAGCTGCACCAGGCGGCGCACGATCGCCAGCCCCAGGCCGGTGCCGCCGAAGCGGCGCGACATCGACGAGTCGGCCTGCTCGAAGGCCGTGAACAGGCGCGCCTGCGCCGCCGGTGCGATGCCGATGCCGGTGTCGCGCACCTCGCAGCGCAGCACGGGCCCGGCGCTGGCGGCTTCGATCGCCGCGCGCAGCCGCACCGAGCCCCGGTGCGTGAACTTGACGGCATTGGCCACGAGGTTGAGCACGATCTGCTGCACGCGCCGCAGGTCGCCGCGCAGCGGCTGCCGCAGGTCGGCCGCCGAGGCCTCCATCACCAGATCGAGCCCCTTGGCCTCGGCCGCGGCGCGCAGCTGCTGCTCCACCGCATCGAACACCTCGCGCAGCGTGAAGTCGACCGACTCCAGCGCCAGCCGGTCGGCCTCGACCTTGGTGAGGTCCAGGATGTCGTTGATCAGCGCGAGCAGGTGCTGGGATATCTGCGCCGACTTCGCGAGATAGCCCTGCACGGCCTCGTCGCTCGCGTGCTGGCGCGCCAGCGCCGTCATGCCCATGATGCCGGCCAGCGGCGTGCGCAGCTCGTGCGACATGTTGGCCAGGAAGGCCGACTTCGCGCGGCTGGCCGACTCGGCCTGCTCCTTGGCGACCGAGAGCTCGGCCGTGCGCTGCTGCACCAGGTCTTCGAGCTGCTCGTGCTGCCGGCGCAGCGCCTGCTCGTTGCGCCGCAGCTGCGCGAAGGCCGATTCGAGCCGGCTCGCCTGCGCGATGCGCTCGGGCAGTTCCAGCGCCAGCATCGCCACGATGCCGGCCTGCGCCGGCGACCAGGGCTCGCAGCGGCCGCGCCAGGCTTCGGTCCAGAGCTGGAAGGACTTGCGCGGCGTCAGGCGGTAGCCGCCGGCGGCGTTGCGCACGAAGCCTTCCTGGTAGTTGCCGGCCCACTTCACGGTGCGCACACGTTCGCCGCGGAACCAGACGATGGCATTGCGCATGTCCGGCATGGCCGGCGTGCTCAGCAGGCCGGCGGCACAGTCCTCGAAACCCGCCGCCGGCGGGAAGGCCTGCGACAGGAAATCGATCGCCAGCACCTCGCCGCCCGGCTGGCGGCCCAGCCACGCCAGCAGGCCGGCAGCCAGCTCGGCGGGCGGCACGCGGCCATGGGTGAAGGGCCGGCCCTCGACGACGGCGAGGATGCCGTCTGCGCTCAGCAGCGCCTGCAGCTGCGGCAGCAGCTCGGCCATCAGTCCGGCCACCGGCCGGTCCGCCCGGTCCGGCTGGTGGCGCAGCAGCGCGGCGGTGATGCGGGTGGCCTCGGCGTTGAGCCGTTCGTGCGCCTGCGCCTGCAGCTCGCCCAGGCGCGACGAGACGAGGCGGCCGATCAGCATCGCCGCCTCGCGCAGCGCGATGGACACGCGCTTGGGCCCGAGGTGGTGGCAGGTCACCATGCCCCACAGTCGCCCTTGCTGCAGCAGCGAGATCACCATCGAGGCGCGCACGCCGATGTTGCGCAGGTACTCGATGTGGATCGGCGACAGGCTGCGCACGGCCGAGTAGCTCAGGTCCAGCGGCGGCTGCCCGGCAGCGCCCGGCGCCGCTTCGATGGGCGAGGGCACCGCCTCGGTGTCGGCCACCACGCGCACGAGGTTGATCGTGTACAGCCGCCGCGCCTGCGGCGGGATGTCGCTGGCGGGGAAGCGCATGCCCAGGAACTCCTGCGCCTCGGGGCTGCGGTCCTGCGCGACCACCTCGCCGTCCATGTTGGCGTCGAAGCGGTAGACCATCACGCTGTCGTAGCCGGTGAGCCGGCGCACGAGCCGCGCCACGGCATCGAAGTAGGCCTCGTCCTCGAGCGGGGCTATCGCCACCACCGCCTCCACCGTCTCCAGCAGCAACTCGTCCAGCCGCCCGTGCGAGGGGCTGCCCTCGTTGCGCTCCAGTTCCAGCGCGAGCAGTTCGCCCGACGGGTAGGCGTGCGCGATCAGCGGCACGTCGGCATGCAGGCGCCCGGTGGCCGGCGTGCCTTGGGCGCGCGCGCGTTCGCACAGCGCGTCGAGCAGGGCGCGGGCGTCGGCGTCGAACAGCGCGGCCAGCGGCTGGCCCAGCACCTCGGCGAGCGTCCGCCCCAGGAAAGCCTGGATGTTCGTGCTGGCCTGCCGCACGCGCCGCTCGCCGCCGGGCTCGAAAGCGAGCAGCGCGGCATGCGGCTGGACATGCCCGATCTGGTGGATCGGCTCCGAGGCGCACTCGCGCAGCGCCTGCTCGAAGTCCTTCGCGACGATGGGATCCATCGGCAGCCCCTGGCCTTTGGTACGGGGCGGACGAGACCCGCCCCGGATGACTGGCGGGATTCTGGGCAGCGCGAACGTAGCGGTCCCTACGCTGGATCAAAAGGACCGCAGGTCCGCGGCCCCGCGTTGCTCAGATCCGCCCGAGCGCCCGCAGGATCTTCTCCGGCGTGATCGGTTGCGAACTCACGCGCACGCCGAAGGGCGAGAGCGCGTCGTTGATCGCGTTCATCACCGCCGCCGGCGCGCCGGCGGTGCCCGCCTCGCCCGCGCCCTTGGCACCCAGCATCGAGCTCTTCGTCGGGCTCTGCACGTGCGCGACTTCGATGTCCGGCATCTCGCCGGCCATCGGCACGAGGTAGTCGGCCATGTTGCCGTTCTTCAGCGTGCCGTCGCTGTCGTACAGGCACTCCTCGAAGAGCGCGCCGCCGATGCCCTGCACGATGGCGCCGCGCATCTGCTCGTCCACCAGCATCGGGTTGATCACGCGGCCGCAGTCTTCCACCGCCCAGTGCTTGAGCAGCTTCACGAAGCCGGTGTCGACGTCCACCTCCACGTGGCTCACCTGCACGCCGTTGGTGAAGATGAACGGGTAGTCGCGCTGCGCGTAGTGGCGCGTCACCATCAGCTCGGGCGTGAAGTCCTTGGGCAGCGTGTCGCTGCGGAAGTAGGCGATGCGGCCCAGTTCGGCCAGCTCCAGCAGCCGATCGCCGCTGGCGCCGTCGACCACCGCGCCGCGGTGCACGCGCAGGCCTTGCCGGTCGCGCTTGAGGATGGCCTCGGCCGTGGCCAGGATGTTCTCGCGCAGCACGCGACCGGCCTGCAGAACCGCCTCGCCGCCGATGCCCGCGCCGCGGCTGGCCCAGGTGCCGCCGCCGTAGGGCGTGGCGTCGGTGTCGCCGGTGACGATCCGCACGCGGGTGATGTCCACGCCCACCGCATCGGCCGCGATCTGGGCGAACACGGCCTCCGCGCCCTGGCCCTGCTCGCCGACGCTGCTCATCACCGTCAGCGAACCGGTGGGCTCCAGCCGAAGCGTTGCGCCGTCCTGGCTCGCGATGCGCGCGCCGCCCACGCCGTAGAACGCCGCGCTCGGGTTGGTCAGCTCGATCAGCGTGGCCACGCCGATGCCGCGGAAGACGCCGCGCTGGCGCAGCGCCGCCTGCTCGGCGCGCAGCGCGTCGTAGCCGGTGAAACGCAGCGCCTCGCGCAGGCACTGCTCGTGCGAGAGGATCTCCAGCTTGATGCCCGAGGCACCGGTGGCCGGGTAGGCGTCGTCGGGGATCACGTTCTTCTGCCGGAACGCGATGGGGTCGATGCCGATGCGCGCGGCCACGCCATCGACCAGCGCCTCGGTCACCGCGCAGGCGATCGGGTGGCCCACGCCGCGGTACTGGCAGGTGGGCACCTTGTTCTGGAACACCACCTTCAGCTTGGCGCGGTAGGCCTTGTGCCGGTACGGCCCGCCGGTGAGGTTGACGACCTGGTTGCCCTCGATGCCGCTGGTGCGCGGGAACATGCTGAAGGGGCCGATGCCGGTGAGGTCGTCGATCTCGAAGGCGAGGATCTCGCCCGCCTTCGTCGCCGCGATGCGGCCGTGGATGCGGTGCTCGCGGGCGTGGATGTCGCTGGCGAAACTCTCCAGCCGGTCGGCGACGAACTTGATCGGCCGGCCCAGCATCAGCGCGAGCGCGACGGTGGCGAAGTCGTCCGGATATGCGTGCACCTTGATGCCGAAGGAGCCGCCCACGTCGCGGCAGACCACGCGCACCTGGTGCTCCTGCAGATCGAACTGCCGGCAGTACAGGTCCTGCATCATGTGCGGCGCCTGGAACGAGTGCCACACGGTGAGCTTCTGCTCGGCCGGGTTCCAGTCGGCGATCTGGCAACGCGGCTCCAGCGTCACGCCGGTGTGGCGGCCGAAGTGGTAGGTCTCCTCGAAGACCACCGCGTCGGGCCGCGCGAAGGCCTCGTCGACGCCGCCGGTGTCCAGCTCGCGCTTGAAGCACAGGTTGTCGCCCAGCTCGGGGTGGATCAGCGGCGTGTCGGGCGCGAGTGCGCTCTCGGTCTCCAGCACCGCGGGCAGCGGCTCCCAGTCCACCTCGACCAGCGCCAGCGCGTCTTCGGCGCGCGCCCGCGTCTCGGCCACCACCGCCACCACAGGCTCGCCCTGCCAGGTGGCGCGCTCGATGGCCAGCGGGTACTGCGGCGCGCTCTTGATGCCGGCCAGGTGCGCGAGCGTCGCAACCCAGGGCTTGCAGATGCGCGCGATCTCCGGCCCCGTGACCACGGCGATCACGCCCGGCAGCGCCGCCGCGGCCGCGCGCTCGACGCCCTTGATGCGCATGTGCGCCACCGGGCTGCGCCAGAAGGCGACATGCGCCAGGCGCGGCATCTCGATGTCGTCGACGTACTGGCCGCGGCCCTGCACGAGCCGGCGCGTGCCTTCGCGCGGTATCGCCACGCCGATGTGGCGCTGGTCCTCGGTGACGGCGGGCAGGTCGCCGCCCACGTCGCGGTGCGCGGGCTTCTCGGTCGGCGCATTCATGCGGAAGCCTCCTGCGCGGCAGCCTCGAAGCGGCCTGCCTTCTGTTGTGCGAGCACTTCGCAGACCGCATCGACGATCGCGTGGTAGCCGGTGCAGCGGCAGTAGTTGCCGCTCATCCAGGCGCGCACCGCCTCGCGGTCGGCCTCGGGCTTGCGCTCCACCAGGTCCAGCGCCGCCATCAGCATGCCGCTCGTGCAGTAGCCGCACTGCAGCGCGTTGTGTGCGACGAAGGCGTCCTGCAGCGCCTTCAGCCGCGGGCTGGGCGAGGCGGTCTGCGCGGTCTCGACGCGGTGGCCTGCGGCCTGTGCCGCGAGCACGAGGCAGCCGCGCACGATGCGGCCATCGAGCCGCACCGTGCAGGCGCCGCAGACGCCGTGTTCGCAGCCCAGGTGCGTGCCCTTCAGGCCGAGATCCTCGCGCAGGAAGTCGATCAGGTGCTTGCGGCATTCGACGTGGCGCACGACGGTCTCGCCGTCGACCTCCAGGCGCACGCGGGTCGTCGGCTGGTCCAGCGGGGTGTTCATGCCGGGTCCTTCTTCAGCAGCGCAGCGACGGCGCGGCGCATCAGCGTCACGGCCAGGTGCTTCTTGGCCGCAGCGGAATGGGTGAGGTCGGCGAAGGGGTCGAGCTCGGCGCGCAGCGCGGCCTCGGCGGCGGCGAGCCGCTCGCCGTCGACCGGGCCGGCGGCCAGCAGCGTCTCGGCGGCCTCGGCACGGATGGGGCGGTCGCCCAGGCTCAGGAAGGCGAGGCGGACTTCGCTCAGCCGATCGCCCTGCACGAGCGCGCGCGCGGCCAGGCCGGCCACTGCGTAGTCGCCCTGCCGCCGTGCGAGTTCGGCGAAGTGCTGGCGCTCGCTGCTGCGCGCGATGGGGATCTCGCAGGCCACGAGCAGTTCGTCGTCGCGCCGCGCCGTGGTGTACAGGCCGAGGAAGAATTCGGCCGCCGGCACGCGTCGCTCGCCCTCGCGGCTGGCCAGCACCAGCGTCGCGTCCAGCGCCAGCACGCAGGCCGGCCATTCGGCGGCCGGGTCGGCATAGGCCAGCGCACCGCCGAAGGTGCCCAGGTTGCGGATCGCCCGGTGCGCGATGTGCGGCGCGGCCTGCGCCAGCAGCGGCGAGTGCGCGGCCACCAGCGGCGATTCCTCGATCTCCACATGCCGCGTGAGGGCACCGATGCGCAGCGCGCCGCCGTCGACCACGATGCCGGCCAGCTGCGAGAGGCCGCCGATGTCCACCAGCAGCGCCGGCTGCGACAGGCGCATGTTCAGCGTCGCCAGCAGCGTCTGCCCGCCGGCGAGCAGGCGCGCGTCGTCGCCGTGCTCGGCCAGCAGCGCCAGCGCGTGCTGCGGCGACTCGGCGCGCACGTAATCGAAGGCCGCGGATTTCATCGCCGGTGTCTCCTGCAGTCGGGCGCGACGGCGGCGTCGCGCCGCGCTTCAGGGTTGATCGGGATGGCTGCTGTTGACCACCCGCTCAACAATTTTGCAGAGTTGAGCAGATGGTCAATACCGCAAAAACCCGCGCCACGCCTGCCTCCGCCGTCGCTGCCGAAGCGCCGGCGCGGCGCCGCCTGGATGCGCGCGAGCGCGAGGAGCAGATCGTCGCCGGCGCGACCGACTTCTTCGCCCGCCGCGGGCTGGACGCGCAGATGCGCGAGCTGGCGGCCGAGCTGGGCATCGCCCACACGCTGCTGTACCACTACTTCCCGACCAAGCGGCAGCTGATCGAGCGCGTCTACGAAGAGACCATCGCCGGCCGATGGGAATCGCGCTGGGAAGCATTGCTCGACGACCCGAAGCAACCGGCGCAGGACAAGCTGCACGCCTTCTACCGCGAGTACCTGCCGGCCATCCTCACGCCCGAGTGGCTGCGCATCCTCGTGCACTCGGGACTGTCGGACGGGCTCATTCCCAACCGCTACTTCGGCCTCGTGCGGGAGCGCCTGTTCCCGCGCCTGCTGCGCGAGACGCGGCGCGCCGCCGGCAGCCGATCGCGCGCCAAGGCCACGCCGCGCGAGGAGGCGCTGCTGCTGTCCTTCCACGGCGGGCTGATCTACCAGCTGGGCATCTGGCCGCTCGTGTACCAGCAGCACTTCAGCGGCGAAGGTGATCCGCAGCTCATCGACACCTTCATCGGCGACCGCATCCGCGGCCTGCTGCTGCAGGCGCCCGCGGTGGTGGCCGGCGGGCGGGGCTGAAGCCAGCAAGGGAGAAGGCAAGCGATGGAACTGAGCCTCAACCACTTCTCGATCCGCACGCTCGACCTGGACGCCTGCGAGCGCTTCTACTGCGGCGTGCTGGGCCTGAAGGTCGGCCCGCGGCCGCCGTTCCCGTTCCCGGGGCTGTGGATCTACGCCGGCGACACGAGCGTCTGGGCCAACGCCGCGGTGCACATCATCGGCATCGACCGCAACGACCCCGCGGGCCTGAAGGCCTACCTCGGCGACCGCGACGAGGCTTCGCTGAAGGGCACCGGCACGATCGACCACGTGGCCTTCTTCGCCAAGGGCCTGGCGCAGACGCTGCTGCGCCTGCGCGAACACGGCATCGAGCTGCGCGAGCGCACGGTGCCGCTGCTGGGGCTGCACCAGGTCTTCGTCGACGACCCGAACGGCGTCGTCGTCGAGCTGAACTTCCCGGCGGCGGAGAAGGCGGCGCTGGATGCCGCGGTGAGCGCTTGATGGCCCGCATCCTCGTCGTCGGCGGATCGCTCGGAGGCCTGGCGGCTGCCAACCTGCTGCACCGCGCCGGCCATGAAGTGACGGTGCTGGAGCGCTCGCCGCGTTCGCTGCAGGGCCGCGGAGCGGGCATCGTCACGCACGACGGGCTGCGCGAGGGCCTGCGCGAATGCGGCGCGGTGGTCGACGACACGCTGGGCGTGCCGGTCGAGCAACGCGTGGTGCTGGCCGCCGACGGCAGCACGCAGGCGCGCTGGCTTCACCCGCAGGTGCTCACGTCCTGGGGGCGCCTGTACACGCTGCTGCGCGGGGCGCTGCCGGCCACGCGCTACCGGCTGGACGCGGGCGTGGTCGGCGTCGAGCAGGACGGGAGCGAAGCGCGCGTGAAGCTCGCCGGCGGCGCAGTGCTGGCGGCCGATCTCGTCATCGCCGCCGACGGCATCCGCAGCACGCTGCGCGGATTGCTGCTGCCGCAGGCGCAGCCGCAGTATGCGGGTTATGTCGCCTGGCGCGGCATGGCCGACGAGTCGGTGCTCTCACGCCTCACGCGCGAGACGCTGTTCCCGCACTTCGGCTTCGGCCTGCCCGAAGGCGAGCAGATGCTGGGCTACCCGGTGGCCGGCGCGGAAGACCGCCTGGAGCCGGGCGCCCGGCGCTGGAACTTCGTCTGGTACCGGCCGGCGGCCGCGGGGCCGGCGCTCGCGTCGCTGCTGACCGATGCCGACGGCAACCACTTCCCCGAAGGCATCCCGCCGCAGCAGGTGAGCTGGCGCCACGTGGCCGAGGTGCGCGCCGCCGCGCGTGCGAAGCTCGCGCCGCAGTTCGCCGAGATCGTCGAGAAGAGCGCGATGCCCTTCCTGCAGCCGATCTACGACCTGGTCTCCCCGCGCATCGATCTCGGCCGCGTCGCGCTGCTGGGCGACGCCGCCTTCGTCGGCCGGCCGCATTGCGGCATGGGCGTGATGAAGGCCGTGGACGATGCACGCGCACTGGCCGCGGCCATCGCGCGCCATGGCGCGACGGCCGCTGCGCTGCAGGCCTACGACGCCGAGCGCCGGCCCGCGGTGCTGGCGGTGGTGCAGCGCGCCATCGCGCTCGGCGGCTACATGCAGGCCAAGGCCGAAGGCCGCGATGCGCGCCGCAGCGCCGAAGGCGTGATGCGCGAGACCGCCATCGACCCCGCCCTGTTCGACACCTATCCCCCGGAAGCGCTGGCGGCCTGAAAGCGCCGGTCCACGACGACCCACAAGGAGACGCCCGATGACGACCCCGACCGTGAACCCTCGCCGCCGCCGCGTCCTGATGGCAGGCGGCGCCCTGGCCGCCGCGCCCGCGCTGTTCCACATCGCCCGCGCCCAGGGCGCCGCGATCAAGATCGGCTTCCCGGTGCCGCTGACCGGCGCCTTCAGCGCCGAGGCGCAGGACCAGGTGCGCGCCGCCGAGCTGGCGGTGAAGGAGTGGAACGCCGCCGGCGGCCACAAGGGCCAGATGGCCGAGCTGCTGGTGCGCGACGACAAGCTCAACCCCGGCGAGGCGGCCACGCGCACGCTGGAGCTGATCGAGAAGGACAAGGTCAACTTCATCGTCGGCAGCCTGAGCGCGGCCACGCAGCTGTCGATCAACGCGGTGACGCGCGAGCGCAAGGTGCTGTTCAACAGCATCAGCCAGTCCGACGCGATCAACGAGGCCAAGGACTGGAGCCTGTACACCTTCCACGAGGCGCTGAACCCGCACCTCACGGCCGGCGCGGTGGGGCGCTACGCCTTCCCGAAGTTCGGCAAGAAGGTGGTCTACCTCACGGCCGACTACGCCTACGGCCACGAGATGGTGCGCGGCTTCCAGCGCGCCGGCCAGGCCTTCGGCGTGCAGACGCTGGCCGACATCCGCCATCCGCTCGGTGCCGCGGACTACTCCGCCTTCCTACCCCGCATCCAGGCGCTGAAGCCCGACATCCTCGTGCTGGCCAACTTCGGCCGCGACCTGGTGAACTCGGCCAAGCAGGCGACCGACTTCGGCCTGAAGCAAGGCACGAAGATCATCGCCCCGGTGCTGCTGTACACCAGCCGCCAGGCCGGCGGGCCCGATGCCTTCGACGGCATCCTCGGCGGCACCAGCTACTACTGGCGCATGGAAGACACGATTCCCAGCGCGAAGAAGTTCAACGACGCCTTCCGCAAGGCCTACAACGGCAGCGTGCCCAGCGACTACGGCGCGCTGGGCTACGCCGGGATCCGCAGCGTGCTGCAGGCCGTGAAGGATGCCGACGCGAGCGACTCGGTGCGCGTGTCCATCGCGCTGCGCCAGCTGAAGTACGACTGGTACAAGGGGCCGCAGTTCTACCGCAAGTGCGACCACCAGAGCGTGCAGAGCGTGGTGATCGTCGAGAGCAAGTCCAAGGACATGAAGGACAAGAACGACGTGTTCAAGGTGCTGGCGGTGGAGAACGCCGACGAGAAGAACCTGCGCTCTTGTGAAGAAATGGGCCACAAAGTCACGTGATGGAGCCCCCAAGCTCGCTAGCGCTCGCTACCCCCCGAGGGGGCCGCCCGCCAGCGGCCCGGCGAGGCCGGTTCCGCGGCGGGAAGCTTGGTCGGCGACTTGGTTGAGATGGACATATCGCCTTCGTTGCTTGCCTTGCAGCTCGTCACGGGCATCGCGCTGGGCGCCGTCTACGCTCTGCTGGCGATCGGCCTGAGCCTGATCTTCGGCATGCTCACCGTGGTGAACTTCGCCCACGGCGCGTTCTTCATGGTGGGTGCGTTCATCGGCCTCTGGTTCCTCGGGCTGACCGGCAACTTCTGGTTCAGCCTCGTGCTCACGCCGCTGGTGGTGGGTGCGATCGGCCTGGCCACCGAGCGCTTCCTCGTGCGGCCGCTGTACGGCCGCGGCATCGACTACCCGCTGCTGCTGACCTTCGGCCTGAGCTGGGTGCTGATCGAGGCGATGCGCATCGCCTTCGGCGTCGAGGGCATGCCTTCGTCGACACCGGCCGTGCTGCGCGGCGCGGTCGATCTCGGCTTCGGCTTCTTCCCGAAGTACCGCCTGTTCCTGATCGCCGCCACCGCGGTGGTGGTGCTGGCGCTGTGGCTGTTCCTGGAGAAGACGCGCTACGGCCTGATCGTGCGCGCCGGCAGCCGCGACGGTGACATCTGCCGCGTGCTGGGCATCGACATCTCGCGCGTGTGGCTGGTGGTGTTCGGCATCGGCACGGCCATCGCGGGGCTGTCGGGCGTGCTGGCGGCGCCGGTGCGTGCGGTGAACCCGGAGATGGGCGTGCACGTGCTCGCGGAATCCTTCGTCGTGACGGTCGTCGGCGGCATGGGCTCGCTGGTGGGCGCGGTGCTCGCCGGACTGCTGGTGGGCGTCGTGTTCTCGATGACCTCGCTCTTCGCGCCTGACCTCGCCGAACTCTCGATCTTCGTGCTGATGGCGCTGGTGCTGCTCGTGCGCCCGCAGGGCTTCTTCGGCAAGGCGGGGCTGATGTCGTGACGAAGCTCGTCGAGACCGTGCGGCGCCACCGCGTCGCGGCGGTGCTGCTGTTCCTGCTCGTGTTCCCGCTGCTCGTGCCCTATCAGGCGCTGGCGGTGAACATCCTCATCTTCGGCCTCTTCGCGGTGGGCTTCAACCTGCTGTTCGGCTACACGGGCCTCTTGTCCTTCGGCCACGCGGCCTTCCTCGGCGTGGGCAGCTACCTCACCGGCATCGCGATGGTGCACGGCGGCTGGGCCTGGTGGCTGGCGCTGCCGCTGGGCGTGGCGAGTGCGGCGCTGGTGGGCCTGGTGATGGGCTTCCTCGCGATCCGCACGCGTGGCATCTACTTCTCGATGGTGACGCTGGCGCTGGCGCAGATCGTCTACTACGCCTTCTACAAGGCCGAGCGCTTCACCGGCGGCGAGAACGGGCTGCGCGGCATCCAGGTGCCGGAGCTGCACGTCCTCGGCTTCACGCTCAACTTCCTGAACCCGACGACGAAGTACTACGTGGTCTACGTCTTCGTCGCGCTGGCGCTGTGGCTGGTCTCGCGCATGCTGGCCTCGCCCTTCGGCGCGGTGATCGAGGCCGTGCGCGAGAACGACCGCCGCGCCGCCGCCTGCGGCTACGACGTGGCGCGCACCAAGCTGCTGGCCTTCGTGCTGTCGGCCGCCATCTGCGGGCTGGCGGGTGCGCTGCGCGCGCTGCACCTGTCGATCGTGCCCATCGACAGCCTGCACTACCTGCTGTCGGGCCAGGCGGTGATGATGTGCCTGCTGGGCGGCATGGGCACCTTCTTCGGGCCCTTCGTCGGCGCGGCGCTGTTCCTCACGCTCGAAGACGTGGTGACCACCGTCACCCCGCACTGGATGGCGGTGGTGGGCATCGTGTTCATCGTCTTCGTGCTCTTCTTCCCGGCCGGGGTCTGGGGCACGCTGATGAAGCGGCTGGAGCGTCGATGAGCGCCAGCACCCCGATCCTCGAGGCGCGCGGCATCGGCAAGCGCTTCGGCAGCTTCGTCGCGCTGAAGGACGTGAGCGTGTCCTTCCCGGCCGGCAAGCTGGCCGCGATCATCGGGCCCAACGGCGCGGGCAAGAGCACCTTCTTCAACGTGGTGAGCGGCGCCTTCGCGCCCAGCGAAGGCCGGCTGCTGTTCCAGGGCCGAGACATCACCGCCCTGCCGCAGCACGAATACGCGCGCCAGGGCATCGCCAAGAGCTTCCAGATCACCAACGTCTTCAAGGACCTCACGGCGCACGAGAACGTGCGCGTCGCGGCGCAGATGCGGCGCGCGCGCTACCAGCTCTGGCGCCCGCGCGCGGCGATGGCCGAACTCGCCGAGCGTGCCGACACGCTGCTCGAGCGCGTGGGCCTGGCGGGCCTGCGCAGCCGCCGCGCGGCCGACCTCGCGCATGGCCAGCAGCGCGCGCTGGAGGTGGCGATGGCCCTGGCCGCCGAGCCCGTGCTGCTGCTGATGGACGAGCCCACGGCCGGCATGTCGCCCGAGGAAACGAAGGTGATGATGGACCTCATCGCGGCGCTGGCCGGGGAGCGCACGGTGATCCTGGTGGAACACAAGATGAAGCTCGTGATGGGCCTTGCGGAGCGGCTGCTGGTGCTGCACCACGGGGAGTTCCTCGCCGAGGGCACGCCCGACGAGATCCGCGCCAACGACCTGGTGCGCAAGGTCTACCTGGGGCAGGGGTGAGCACGATGCTGAAGGTGCAGGGCCTGAACGCCTGGTACGACCGCAGCCATGTCGTGCAGGACCTCGCCTTCGAGGTGGGCGCTGGCGAGATCGTCACGCTGATGGGCCGCAACGGCGCCGGCAAGACGAGCACGCTGCGCGCGATCATGGGCCTGATGGGCAAGCGCGCCGGCAGCGTGCTCTTCGACGGCCAGGAGATCCTGCAACTGCCCGCCCATGCGCGCTACCACCGCGGCCTGGCCTACGTGCCGGAGGACCGGCGCGTGGTGCCGGGCCTGAGCGTGCGCGAGAACCTGCGCCTGGGCCTGATCGCCGGCCGCGAGCGTGGCGCCGAGCGCGAGCGTCTGGAGCAGATCGTCGCCATCTTCCCGCGCCTGGGCGAACGTTTGGAGCAGGAGGGCACCTCGCTGTCGGGCGGCGAGCAGCAGATGCTGGTGATCGCTCGCGCGATGATGGTCCGGCCGCGCATGATCCTGCTGGACGAGCCCTCCGAGGGCATCATGCCGCTGATCGTCGACGAGATGTTCCGCCTCTTCGCGCGCATGAAGGCCGAGGGCACGACCATCCTGCTGGTGGAGCAGAACGTCGAGCGGGCCCTGTCGATCAGCGACCGCGCCTACGTGCTGGACCAGGGCCGCATCGTGCACCAGGGCCGCGGCGAGGAGCTGCTGGCCGACCGCGAGATCCAGGAGCGCTACTGCGCGGTGTGAGGCCGGCGCAACGGCACGATCCCGCAGCCGCGGGGGTGATGGCAGCCATCGGGCGCCCTATTGATCCAGCATCAAAAGCCGCTCGCCGGCGCCGCGGACCATGGGTTCATCCGAATTCATGACGGTCTTGGAGGTACAGCGTGCGTTCCTGGAAGACGATCCTGGCGGCAGCGGCGGCGATGTGTGCATTGACGGGCGGTGCCCAGGCCACGGCGCTGCTGGTCGACAGCAGCGGCAAGCTCACCGGCGCCACCGGCGTGAAGGTCTACGGCGAGACCTACGACGTGACCTTCGTCGAAGGCAGCTGCTCGGCCGTGTTCAACGGCTGCGACAGCGCCGCGGACTTCACCTTCACGACGCTGGCCGACACGTACCAGGCGAGCCTGGCGCTGCTGGACACCGTGCTGGTCAATGGCCCGCAGGGCCAGTTCGACGCCCAGCCCGAGCTGACCTTCGGCTGCTCGGCCACCGACTATTGCTGGGTGATGACGCCCTACGCCGCCTCCTGGGGCGACGTGCAGGCCCTCGAGGCCAACAACCGATCGACCTACTACGAGGACCGCCTCATCTACGACACCGTCCGCATCGGTGACTCCTTCTGGATCGAGGCCGACATGGGCAACGCGTCCGACAAGGTCTGGGCGGTGTGGACCCTGGCATCGACCCAGCCGCCCGGCCTGCCGGAGCCGGGCACGCCGGCGCTCATCGGCCTGGCGCTGGGCGTGCTGGCGCTGCGCCGCAGGCGCCACTGAGGCGCGCGCTCCCGCGGTGGCTGCGCGCCGCCACAATCGGCGCCGTCGGCGTCGAGCACGGGGAGCGCGATGGATTCGAAGAAGGGAGCGGGCCCGATGCGGTCATTGGCCGCGGTCGTCGCCATCGCGGGCGCGATGCTGCTGGCGGGCCCGGCACGGGCGGCACCCGCCGACGAGGCGACGCGCTGGGTGCGCGGCACGCTCGTGAACCTGCGCGCGGCGCCCGCGCGCGATGCCGCGGTGCTGGCCCGGCTGCGCCTGAACACGCCGGTGCAGCTGCAGGGGCCGGAGGGCGGCGAGTTCTGTGCCGTGAAGCCGCATCGGGGACACCCCGCGCCGGGCTACATGGCCTGCGCGCTGCTGGCGCCACGTGAACTGAGTGAAGCTGCACTGGCGGCCGAACTCAAGCCCTGGCTCGAGCTCTACGACGTCCTGCTCTCGCAGCGCAGCTCGGGCAAGGGCCTGACGCCCCCAGCACGCGCGATGCTGCTGGACCCGCGCGAGGCGCTCGCGCTGCTGGAGAAGCGCTTCTACCTGCACCCGTCCATCGAGGCGCTGGCCTGGTACGGTGGCCTGGCCGAAGACATCGCCTACCTCGGCAGCCAGCCGGGGCAGGACGGCCCCGACTCGCCGCCGCTGGCGCCGCGTGCCGAGTGGCTGGCCGGCGCCCGCGCGGCCTGGCGCACGATGACCGGCTACCTGGAGCAGGGCTGGGCGGCCGACGACCCCTGGCCGCGCGACGGTCGCCTGCGCTTCGAGCCGGCCGAATCGGCCATCGAGGCCGGGCAACCCGCCCGCGCCTGGCTGGTGCCGGTCAAGCCTTCGCTGTTCCGTGACGACGCCGAGCTGTACGCGGTGAGCGGCGAGCCGCTGACGCTGCGCCAGCTGCGCCGCGGCGGCCGCGGCGCCGGCGCCGAGTACGTGGCCGAACTCAGCAACTCGGCCCGCTACGAAGACGGCGTCGCGGCGCGCAACGGCGCCGGTGGCTTCCGCGGCGCGGGCCCGATGCTGGAGTTCCTGAAGGGCCAGCCGCTGCCGCCGCGCCTGCGCTTCGAGCACCGCGGCAGCTACGGCATCAACGGCCAGCTGGGCACCGTGGCCGCCGAGCTGTGGACACCCACCGGCAGCCCTTACCTGTGGGCCGTCGGCCGCGAAGGCCTGAGCCGCGCCACCGACTTCCAGCTCTCCTCGCGCGACTACGGTTGCGGCGCCGGCCAGGGCATGAGCATCACGCTGCCCGCGCCGCGCCCCACGCTGCCGCTGGCCTACCTGGCCACGCTCAAGCCGCTGGACCCGGCGCGCTTCAAGGTGACGCCGCTCGGGCAGTTGCAGCGGCCGACAGGCGGCAACGCCGCGGTCGACCCGATGCGCCTGCAAGGCTGGCGCTTCGACCTCGACGGCGACGGCCAGGCGGACCTGCTGGTGATCAACGGCCGCGGCCCGGCGGAGCTGCCGACCAGCGGCGTGTACTCGAACGGCCAGGACGGTGATGGCCTGCTGAGCCAGGTGTTCGCCAACATCGGCGGCGCGTGGAAGCTCGTGGCCTACGCGGCCGAGTCCGGCTGCACCTGAGATCTCCGCGCGAGCAGCAGCGCCTGCACGCGCAGGAGCAGCCCGCAGCCGAACAGCGCCTCGGCCAGCGCCTCGCCGCACTCCTCCACCGCCTGCCAGCCGAGCGAGGTGGTGGCCAGGTCCAGCGCCACTGCCGTGCAGCCCACGGCTGTGGCGGCCACCATCAGACGCAGCGCGGGCCGCGGCCAGGCCAGGCGCCGCAGCCAGGCCAGCAGCACCAGGCCGCCGATGCCGTAGGCCAGCATCGGCAGGTCGCCCCACAGGCCCATGCGGGCGGCGTCGCCGTCGAAGGCCTGGAACAGCAGCCGGTCCTTCAGCCACTCGTGGCCCATGAAGCGCTCGTCCAGCGCCGCACCCATCAGCAGCGCGCTGACGAAGCCCCAGCCGCGGGCGCCGCCGGGCTCGGCCACCGCCAGCACCAGCGCCAGCGTCGCGGCCGACCACAGCAGGCTGGACTGCAGCCAGGCCAGCGGCGCCTGCTCCAGCGCCCAGGCGCGCTCGATCCAGGGCCAGTGGGCGGCCAGCATCGCGCCCATCAGCAGCGCGACGAGCGACAGCACCGCGGCGACGAGGCGGGCCGGCCGCAGCGGGCGGGGTGTGCTTGCAGTCGTTCGTTCGGCAGGCGGCATCGGGATCCCGGTGCGGGTCGGGACGGCGATGATGCGCGAAGCCTTGCCCGGTGCCGTCACCAGCCCGCGTGCCGCCGCCGCACTTCGGCGAGATCAAGATCGGGCCAGCGCGCCTGCACCAGCCCGATCACCTCGGCTTCCAGCGCGTGCAGCGCGGCGAAGCCTTCGGCCAGCGGCGCGCCGAGCGCGGCATCCAGCCGCGCCGCGAACTCCGTCGGCGCGCTCGCGAACGAAGCCACCAGCTTGCTCGTGCGCTTGCACTGGAAGGTGGTGAAGTAGACGCCGTTGAGCCCCGCCAGCGCGCCCAGCAGGCGCCAGGTGCACTGCACCTGCAGCTCGCGGCCCCAGGGCAGTGCGTCGCGGTGCACGATCTGCGCCATCGCCCGCCAGGGTGTCGACTGGCCAAGAAAGTGTGCTGACATCGCACGCCCCAGCGCCGGCGGGAAGGCGGCGATGCGCGCCTGCAGCGCCGCCAGCCGCGCGCCGCCGGCCAGCGGCTCGGCCTTGGCCAGGCCCTCGCAGAGCTTGTGCAGCGGCGTGTCCGGGTCGTGCTGCAGCAGCACCTGGTCGAGCTCGCGCTGCAGCGTGGCATGGTCGCTGTAGGCGATCTGCACCTCGATGCCGTCGAGCTTGAAGGCGACCACCAGGCCGCCTTCGGCGAGCGTGCCGGCGGTCCAGTGCCAGGGCGCTGCGCCGGCCCCGGCGCAGGCCGCCTGCAGCGCCTGTGCGCCGGGCAGCTGCTCGACGACGATGCTCATGTCGATGTCGGAGCGCTCGTCGGCGAGATCCTCCACCGTCGAGCCGGAGACGAGCGCCATCAGCGAGGCACCTTCCAGCGCGGCGACATGCGCATCGGCGACGCGCCGCGCGAGGCTGCGCCGGACATCGGAGGGCGTGATCGTGGCGGGCATGGGCGCAGTGTGGTCCGGCCTCGGGCGGGCCCGTGCGCGCTGCGATGGACGGGTGCTCCCGCGCGACGAGCACCCGCCCGGCGCGGCGCGGGCGGCCCGGACCGCGCGCTACGATGTTCGCCCGCCCATCCGCAAGGACGCTGCCGCCATGCTCAAGCTCTGGGGCCGCCTGTCGTCGATCAACGTGCGCAAGGTCGTGTTCGCGGCGCAGCTGCTCGAAGTGCCCTTCGAGCGCATCGACGCCGGCGCGGCCTTCGGCATCACGAAGACGCCCGAGTACCTGGCCCGCAACCCGAACGCGCTCGTGCCCACGCTCGAGGACGGCGACTTCGTGCTGTGGGAGTCCAACGCCATCGTGCGCTACCTGTGCGCGAAGTTTCCGCAAGGCGGCCTGTACCCGCAGGACCTGCGCCACCGCTTCGATGCCGAACGCTGGATGGACTGGCAGCAGACCACGCTGAACGGCGCCGGCCGCGAGGCCTTCATCCAGCTGATCCGCACGCCCGAGGCCAGGCGCGACCCGAAGGCCATCGCCGCCTCGCAGGCCGCGACCGAGCCGCTGCTGGCGCTGCTGGACGCGCACCTGGCCACGCGGCCGTTCATGGCCGGCGAGCAGCCGAGCATGGCCGACATCCCCATCGCCTGCGAGATGCACCGCTGGTGGGGCCTGCCGCTGGTGCACGCCGTGCACCCGCACCTGCGGCGCTGGTACGAGGGCCTGCGCCAGCGGCCGGCCGCGCGCGGCGCGCTCGACGTGCCGCTCAGCTGAAACCGCGGCCGGCCGAAAGCCCCGGCGCGCGCGGGTCTCCGGGCTCGTCCTCGTGCGGCCGGCCGGCGGGCGTGGCAGTCTTCGCGCCTTCAGCTGAACGACGACGAGGAGAATCCATGAAGTTCGGACCTGCCTGGGCGCTCGCGGCCTGCGCGCTGTTCTCCATCCCCGCGGCTGCGCAGGAGCTCACGCTCACGCGGCTGGACTGCGGCAGCGGCACGAACGACCCGCGCCGCTTCAGCGACACCTACGCCTACACCGAGACCAGCAAGCCCTTCACCTTCAGCTGCTACGTCATCCGCCACGGCGCCGACGTGATGGTCTGGGACACCGGCTACCTGCCGGGCTCGGTGCCCAGCGCCACCAACAAGCCGCTGGCCGAACTGCTCAAGCAGATCAACGTCAACGCCGAGGACGTGAAGTTCGTCGGCATCAGCCACTTCCACGCCGACCACACGGGCCAGCTCGCGGCGCTGAAGAACGCCACGCTGCTGATCGGCAAGGGCGACTGGGACGGCATCACCGCCAACCCGCCGATGGGCGGCGCCAACGCCAAGGGCTTTGCCGAGTGGATCGCCGAGAAGCGCAAGGTCGAGCCGCAGATGGCCGACAAGGACGTCTTCGGCGACGGCAGCGTGATGATGCTGCGCGCCCCCGGCCACACGCCGGGCCACAGCATCCTGCTGGTGCGCCTGAAGGAGATGGGCAACGTGCTGCTCAGCGGCGACGCCGTGCACTTCCTGGAGAACTACGACTACGAGGGCGTGCCCGGCTTCAACTTCGACCGCGCGCAGACCATCGCGTCGATCCAGCGCATGAAGCAGCTGCAGAAGAACCTGAAGGCCACGATGATCATCCAGCACGACCCGCGCGACATCGGCAAGCTGCCGGCCTTCCCGGCGGCGGCGAAGTAGGGCAACCAGGCAAGGCGCCGGCCGCCTACGCAGGGCGCGCCGGCAACCAGCGCAGCAGCCGCGCGTACAACTCGGCCGGATCGACCGGCTTGCCGATGTGGTCGTCCATGCCCGCGGCCAGGCAGGCCTGGCGGTCCTCGCCGAAGGCATTGGCCGTCATCGCGACGATCGGCAGGCCGCTGCCGCGCGCGGTGCGGATGCGGCGCGTCGCCTCCAGGCCGTCGACGCCGGGCATCTGCACGTCCATCAGCACCAGGTCGTAGCCCCCGTCGAGCGCCAGCGCCACGGCCTGCTCGCCGTCGGCAGCGATGTCCAGCGCCAGGCCGGCCGATCGCAGCAGTTCGGCGGCGACCTCCTGGTTGATCAGGTTGTCCTCGGCCAGCAGCACGCGGCAGCCGCTGCCGCGCGCGACCAATGAACGCAGCAGCGCCTCGGCCGGCGCCGCCGAGCCGGGCGAAGGTGCCGGCGCCGGCACCGCGCTGCGCAGCGCCGTTGCCAGGCTGTCGTGCAGCGTCGATGCGGTCACCGGCTTGGCCAGCACGACGGTGCCGGCGAGCCCCGCGTCGCGCAGCGCCCGGCGCGCCTCGTCTTCCTCGAAGGCGGTGACGAGCAGGCTCGGCGGCATCGTGTCGCCGGCCAGATCGCGCAGCGCCGCCAGCGTCTGCACGCCGTCCATGCCGGGCATCAGCCAGTCGGTGATGACCACGCCGTAGGGGCGCCCCTGCGCCTGCGCCGCCGTGGCCCGCTGGAGCGCGCTGGCGCCGTCCACCGCCAGGTCGACCTGCAGCCCCAGCAGCTCCAGCTGGCAGGCCAGCGCCAGCCGCGCCTCCTCGAGATCGTCGACCAGCAGCACGCGCAGGCCGCTCATCGCCACGTCGGCCTCGGTCTGCGCGGCGCCGCGCGCTTCCTCGAGCCAGGCGGTGAACCAGAAGCTGCTGCCCGCGCCGGGCTGGCTGCTGACGCCCACCTCGCCGCCCATCAGCTGCGCCAGGTGGCGCGTCAGCGCCAGCCCGAGGCCGGTGCCGCCGAAGCGCCGCGTGGTCGAGCTGTCGGCCTGCTCGAAGGGGGCGAACAGGCGCGGCAGCAGCTCCGGCGCGATGCCGATGCCGGTGTCGCTGACGGCGAAGCGCAGCTTGAGCCGCAGGCCATCACGCTCCATCACCTCGGCGCTGAGGCGCACGAAGCCGTGTTCGGTGAACTTGACGGCGTTGGACAGCAGGTTGATCAGCGCCTGCGCCAGGTGCTTGAGGTCGCCGTGCAGCCGCGGCGGCAGGTGGTCGGTGTCGATCACCAGTTCCAGGCGCTTGGCCGCGGCGGCCTCGCCCATCACGCTGCCGGCGCGCGCCATCAGGTCGTCGCGGTTGAAGTCCGCGCCTTCGATCTCGAGCTTGCCGGCCTCGATTTTGGACAGGTCCAGCACGTCGTTGATCACCTGCAGCAGGTGGCGCGCCGCGGTCTCCACCTTGGCCAGGCGCTCGCGCTGGCGCGGCTCCTGCACGTCGCGCGCGATCAGGTGCGTGAGGCCGAGGATGGCGTTCATCGGCGTGCGGATCTCGTGGCTCATGTTGGCCAGGAAGGCGCTCTTGGCGCGCGTGGCGGCCTCAGCCTGGCCGGCCCGCGTCTGCAGGGCGCGGTTGGCTTCGGCCAGGGCCGCGGCCAGCTGCTCGGCCTGGCGCCGGGCCTCGGTCAACTCGGTGACCTCGGCGCCCAGCACCAGGAAGCCCACCACGCGCCCGTCCTCGCGGTAGGGCATGTAGCTGACGCGGCGCGTGCGCACGACGCCGTCGGCGTCGGGCCCGCTGCGTTCGAAGGTCTGCGGCTCGCCGGCCAGCGCGCCGCGCACCGGCTCGTCGAGCGTGCGCGCGTAGTCGCCGAACACCTCGTCCAGCGTGCGGCCCAGGATCTGCTCCGCCGGGCGGCCGAAGCGCTCGCAGAACAGGCGGTTGACGAAGCGGCAGCGCAGCGAGCGATCCCAGTAGCTGACGCGGCCAGGCAGGTGGTCGGCGATGGCCTGGGCCAGGTCCTGGGCGCCGTGGTGCCCGGGCAGCGCCAGCTGCAGCAGCGCACCCAGCGCCGCACCGCCCACCAGGGCCAGCGCGACGGTGGCCGGGCCGGTGCCCGGCACCAGGGCTGCGGCCGCCAGCGCCACGACGGCCAGCGGCAGCAGCAGGCGTGCGCGCCGGCTGCGCCGAAGGGATCGGAGCGTGTGCATCGCCGGTGATCGTGCCCGCTGCCGCGAGCGCGGAGCCCGGGGTATTCCCGCGGAGGACGGCCTGCAACTAACCCGGCATTGTCATGCCATCGATGGAGGCCGCAGCCTGGCGGCGCGCGCAGAATGGCGCGGCTCGTGCGTCGACCGAAAGGCCCGTCATGAAGACCGCACCCCGGCTGTTCGTCAGCGTCCCTGACGATCGCTATCTGGACCCCCGGCGGCTCGAACTCAAGCGGGCGATCCTCGGGACCATCTCGGCGCAGGGCTTCGAGATCGTCGGCTTCGAGCCGGAGCAGTTCGGCACGGGCCTGCCGGTCCAGCTCGATGCCTGGTCCGTCGACCGCGCGCTGCACCTGCTGCGCCGTTGCGACGGCGCCGTGGTGCTGGCGCTGGCACGTTCGACGGCGGTGATGCAGTTCGCCGCCCCCAGCCCGTATCCGACGGCGCCGGGCCCGGTGCCGCTCCCCAGCCCCTACAACCACCTGGAGGGCGCGCTGGCGGTCTCGCTGGGCCTGCCGGTGCTGCTCTTCCGCGAGCAGGGCATGGAAGCCTCGGGCATCTTCGCCAGTGGCACCAAGCCCATCGAGATTCCGGCCCAGGCGGGCGGGTCCTGGACCCTGTCCCAGCCGTTCCAGGACGTGATCCTGGCCTGGCGGCAGCGCGTCGCGCCGCGCCGCGACGTCTTCCTGGGCTACTGCAGCCGCGCCAACGCCGTGGCCGCGGACCTGCGCGAGCACATGGAGGATTCGGGCTTCGCCGTGCTGGACTGGGCGCGGGACTTCGCCAAGGGCGGCGCCACCATCCTCGACGAGATCGAGCGGGCCAGCCAGCGTTGCCGATGCGCGGTCTTCCTGTTCACCCGGGACGACGAACTCCTGCCGGCCGCCACCGCGAAGGCCGACTTCGACGCTGTGCCACGCGACAACGTGCTGCTGGAGGCCGGCTACTTCACGCGCTCGCACGGCAAGAGCCGCGTGGCGATCATCCGCGAATCGGGAGCGCGCATGCCGGCGGACCTGGGCGGCATCATCTACCTCGGCTTCGACGACCGGAAGGCGCTCGGTCCGCTGAAGCAGGACCTGGTCAGCTTCCTGGACCGGTGCACGGCGCCGGGCAACGCTCAGGGCGCTGCGTAGGGCTTCTCGTGCACCGCCTCGCCGCTGAGCAGCGCGGCGTAGTGCTCGCGCAGCGTGCGCGTGCCGGTGGAGGGCGTGGCCTCGGCGTCGTAGCGGCCGGCGGCCGGGTCCCACAGCAGCATCGACTCGGTCGCGTAGTAGCGGCCGATGCGCGCGAACTCGGCCTTGGCCGCCAGCGGCGGCCACAGCCGCGAGGCCGCACCCAGCGTGGCGCAGGCGATGTCCATCACGCCCACCGGCAGGCTGCGGAAACGCGGCGGCCGGCCGAGCAGGCCGAACAGCATCTCGCCCTGCTCGCGCGGCGTGATCGCCGGGCCGGGCCCGCCGATGGGCAGGATGCGGCGCGCGCTCGCGGCGTCGAAGAGGCGCTCGGCGAGGTACTCGCCCAGGTCCTCGTCGGCGATGGGCTTGCAGGCGGTCAGCCGGCCGTCGCCGAGCAGCAGGAAGGGCCGGCCGCCGCGCACGCGCTCGACCTGGCCGGAGATCGACTTGAAGAAGGCGGTCGGGCGCACGATGGTCCAGTCCAGCGGCGCGGCCCGCAGTTCGGCCTCGAAGGCGAGCTTGGCCTGCTGGAACGCGAGCACCGGCTTCTGCAGGCAGATGGCCGACAGCTGCAGCCAGCGCGGCACGCCCGCGGCCAGGGCCGCCTGCAGCGCATGGCGGTGCGCGAGGTGGTCGATGGCCCAGGCCTCGGCGGGCGCGCCGCTGCGCGAGGCCAGGCAGGAGACGATGGCGTCGAAGGCTTCGCCGCGCAGGCCGTCGCGGGCGAACGATTGCGGGTCGCTCGGGTCGCCCTGGCGCCAGGTGCAGCCCTGGGCCGCCGCACCTTCCGCGGCGCGGCGCCCGAAGCCGACGACCTCGTGTCCTCGGTTCACGAGCGCACGCAGCGTCGCGCGGCCGATCGTCCCGCTGGCGCCCAGCAGCAGCACCCGCCGTGGCTTCGTCGTCGTTTCTTCCATCGCCGCGCATTCTCGGCCCGCGCGCACGGGCAAGCCGTTGGCGGCACACTGGCCGGCTTCCCGCCCGCTTCCGGCCGCCCCGCATGCCCGCCTTCGGCTTCGACAACAGCTACGCCCGCGAACTGCCCGGTGCCTCCGTGGCCTGGAAACCGGCCACGGTGCCGGCGCCGCTGCTCCTGTTCTTCAACGAGCCGCTGGCCGAGGAGCTGGGGCTGGACGCGGCGGCGCTGCGCGGCGAGGCCGGCGCGCAGGTCTTCTCCGGCAATGCGCTGCCCGATGACGCCGAGCCCATTGCGCAGGCCTATGCCGGCCACCAGTTCGGCGGCTTCTCGCCGCAGCTGGGCGACGGGCGCGCACTTCTGCTGGGCGAGCGCATCGACCGCCTGGGCCGCCGGCGCGACATCGCGCTGAAGGGCTCCGGCCGCACGCCCTTCTCGCGCGGCGGCGACGGCAAGGCCGCGCTCGGGCCGATGCTGCGCGAGGTGCTGATCGGCGAGGCGATGCACGCCCTGGGCATCCCCAGCACGCGCGCCCTCGCGGTGGCCGGCACCGGCGAACCCGTGTTTCGCGAACGGCCGCTGCCCGGCGCGGTGCTCACGCGCGTGGCTGCGAGCCACCTGCGCGTGGGCACCTTCCAGTACTTCGCCGTGCGTGGCGACCACGAGGCGCTGCGCCGCCTGGCCGACTACACGATCGCGCGCCACGACCCGGTGCTCGCCGGCACACCCGGCCCCGGGCGCTACCTGGGCCTGCTGCGCGCGGTGGCGGCGCGCCAGGCCGAGCTGCTGGCGATGTGGATGAACGTCGGCTTCATCCATGGCGTGATGAACACCGACAACATGGCGCTGTCGGGCGAGACCATCGACTATGGCCCCTGCGCCTTCGTCGAGGCCTACGACCCGGCGGCCGTGTTCAGCAGCATCGACCATGGCGGCCGCTACGCCTTCGGCCGCCAGCCCGGCATCGCGCGCTGGAACCTCGCGCGCTTCGCCGAGACGCTGCTGCCGCTGCTGGCCGGCAGCGACGACGAGGCCGCGGAGCAGGCGGCCGTGGCGCAGGCCACCGATGTGCTCGACGAGTTCCCGGCGCAGTTCAACACCGCGCTGCTGCGCGGCCAGCGCGCCAAGCTCGGACTCGCGGCGGGCGACGACGAAGCCGATGCCACGCTCGCGGCCGACTGGCTCGCGTTGCTGCAGGCGCAGGGGGTGGACTTCACGCTGGCCTGGCGCCATCTCGCTGCGGCCGCCGAGGGCCGCGAGTTGCCACTGCGTGCGCTGTTCGCCGACGCGGCGCCGCTCCAGGCCTGGCTCGCGCGCTGGCACGAGCGCATCGCACGCGACGGCGGCGATGCCGGTGCCCGCGCGGCACGCATGCGTCAGGTGAGCCCGTGGATCATCCCGCGCAACCACCGCGTCGAGGAGGCGCTGGCCGCGGCCACCGAGAGCGAAGGCGAGGACCTGGTGCCTTTCGAGCGCCTGCTGGCCGCGCTGCAGCGGCCCTTCGACGAAGACCCCGAGCACGCGCCTTATGCCGAGCCGGCTGCCAGGGAAGTGACCGCGGGTTACCAAACCTTCTGTGGCACCTGAGCCTTGGCCACAATGCTCCGGACAGACCCAACGGAGACCCGCATGAGCCCGCAACGCCTGACTGCCGCCGACTTCCGCCCCGAGATCCTCGCGCTGTTCGACCGTTATGTGCACGGCGACCTGCCGCGCCGCGGCTTTCTCGAACAGGCCGGCCGCGTGCTGGGCAGCGCCGGTGCCGCCACCGCGGCGCTCGCGGCGCTGAGCCCGCGCTTCGCCGCCGCGCAGGTGGTCAAGGCCGACGATCCGCGCATCGCCACGCAGCGCCAGGCCTTCGACTCGCCGCAGGGCAACGGCCATGTCGTCGGCCTGCTGGCGGTGCCGGCGAAAGCGAAGGCGCGCCTGCCGATGGTGCTGGTGGTGCACGAGAACCGCGGCCTGAATCCGCACATCGAGGACATCGCGCGGCGCCTGGCCGTCGACGGCTTCCTCGCCTTCGCGCCCGATGCGCTGGCGCCGCTGGGCGGCTACCCGGGCGACGAGGACAAGGCCCGCGAGGCCTTCGCGAAACTCGACCAGGCCAAGGCGCGCGCGGACTTCATGGCCGCCGCGCGTGCGCTGCTCGCGCTGCCCGAGGGCAACGGCAAGCTCGGCGCGGTGGGCTTCTGCTACGGCGGCGGCATGGTGAACTGGCTCGCCACGCAGCTGCCCGGTCTCGCGGCCGCCGTGCCCTTCTATGGCGGCCAGCCGCCGGAGGCCGACGTGGCGAAGATCAAGGCGCCGCTCTTGATCCACTATGCCGGCAGCGACGAGCGCATCAACGCCGGCTGGCCCGCCTACGAGGCGGCGCTGAAGGCCGGCGGCAAGCGCTACGAGGCCCACACCTACGCCGGCACGCAGCACGGCTTCAACAACGACACGACGCCGCGCTTCGACGCCGAGGCCGCCAAGCTCGCCTGGAGCCGCACGGTCGGGTTCTTCAAGGCCAACCTCGGGGCCTGATCCGGCAGCCTGCAGGAAGTTCCTCAGGGTCGGGGTAAAGCTGCGTCGCACGGCGTCGCCGAACGCCCCACCTTTCGCCACCTTCGTGCACGTGTGCTTCACAGCACACGGCGAAAGTGAGTGCACCGCGCCGGTCGTCGGCGCGGCGATCAAGCGAAAGGTTTTCGAATCATGTCTTCTCATTCCCCCAGCAGGATCCTCGTCGCCGCGGCGGTGCTGGCTGCCGGCTTGAGCGCTGCGGCCGGTGCACGTGCCGAAGGGCTGTACATCGGGGGCGCGCTGGCCCGGCCCGACTGGAGCGGCACCGTGAACGGCACCGGCAACGGCGGCAGCAGCGGCGTGGGGCTCAAGCTCTACGGCGGATGGGGCTTCACGCCGAACTTCGCGCTCGAGGGCGGCTACGTCGACCTGGGCCACAACAAGGACGACGCCAACGGCAACCACGCACGCGCCAGCGGCGTCTACCTCGACGCCGTGGGCCTGCTGCCGGTGTCGCCGGGCTGGACGCTGCAGGGCAGCGCCGGCCTGGCCCAGGCCCGCTTCAAGACCGCGGCAGGCAACGACAGCAGTGCCGGCCTGAAGCTGGGCCTGGGCCTCAAGTACGCGCTCAGCAAGAGCACGGACCTGCGCGTGGGCTACGACCACTACCGCTTCAACAGCGCCTTCGACGACAAGGCCCGGCTGGGCCAGTACACGATCGGCGCCGACTTCCGCTTCTAGCGCTCCGGGCCCTGGCGGCCGAAAGGCACGGGCTCAGGGCTGGCCCTGGCCCGACAGCAGCCGCAAGCTGTAGTGCGGCGTGTGCCCGCCGGGGCCGCCCGCGAACACGAGGCGCCGCAGCACGCTCTGCCCGGGGTTCAGCAGGCCCTCGGGCAGGTGCACGCGCAGGTAGGGCTCGCCGGTCCGCGTGTGGCCGCTGGCGTTGGCCAGCCGCGTGCGCCGGTCCAGGCCCTGCACGATGACGAGCAGGTGCGTGTCGATCGGCTCCGTGCTGTTGTTCGTGATGCGCAGCGTGCCGTCGCCGCCGCGCGCCACCTGGGCCTGCGAGGTGACGTCCAGGAACTCCAGGCCCATGTCGCGGCGCGACAGCGGGTCGTCGTTGGCCACCGGCAGCCCGCTGGCCATGCGGCCGTCCACCGCGCCCAGCGCGGCGAGATCCGGGCGGAAGCGCGAGTACGTCAGGTCCTGCTCGTTGGGCTGGAACGTGCGCGTGCCGGAGCGCGGGTCGTGCTTGACGAAGGCCGGGTCGTACAGGCCGTTCTCGATGAAGTCGGCCAGGTCGTCCACCTGCCCGTCGCTCAGCCCCAGGCCCCGCGGCCAGCCGGGGCCACGCGGGTTGGTGAAGCGCCTGGAGATCGTCGGCGCGTTGCCGGCCACCGGGTCCTGCGGGATGCCGGCGTTGAAGTACTTCACCACGTCCTTCACGCTCGTGAACGAGCCGTTGTGGGTGAAGAAGCGGCTGTCCTTCACCTGGCGCAGCGTCAGCACGCGGAACTTGAAGGCGTCGCTGTCCTGCGCGGTGATCTCGCGCCTCCCGTCGTCGCGGAAGTTCGGGTCGCGGTGCGCCAGGCGGTTGAGCGCCTGCAGCGGGTGGTCGGCCAGGCCCAGGTTGTGGAAGTTCTGCTCCACCCAGGTGCCCACGCCGGCCACGTCGGGGTCGCCGTGCTGCTTGTTCAGCATCGGCCCGCTGTGGCAGCCGTAGCAGCCGGCGCCACCGGCACCGCCCATCGCGGGCGTGAAGAACAGCCGGGCACCGCGGCGCTGCGCCGGCGTCAGCGCGTGGTTGTCGCCGGCGAGGAAGCGGTCCCAGGGCGTGTTGCGCGTGACCACCGTGCGCATGAAGCTGGCCGTGGCGCGCAGCACCGTGATGTCGTTGATCAGCTGGTTCGGGTCGCCCTTGGCGTCGGCCATCGCGGCCTCCTCGGGGAAGGCGTCGCGGAACAGCTTGACGAAGACGGGGATCTTCTGCAGCTCGGCCGATTGCGCGTCCAGCATGCGGTGCGCGTCCAGCAGCAGCAGCGCGACGTTCTCGCCCGCGGTGGTGCCGAAGGGGTTCAGGCCGCCGGGCGAAGCGTCCGGCTCGCCGGCGAAGCCACCTTGCAGCAGCCGGTTGTTGAACGCGAATCCCAGCACGCTGGGCGCGTTGCGCGCGACGCTGTCCAGCGCATCGAGGCGGCCGGTGCGCAGCAGCGCGCCCGGCGAAGGCAGCTTGCGGCCGCGCGCGGGGCTGCCGACGGCGAGCTCGTAGACATCGGTGAGCGTGGGCAGCTCGTCGACCAGCGCGTCACCGGGGAACAGCGGCGTGCTGCGCAGCTTGGGCAGGTCGGCGCGCGGGCGGCGGCGGGGGATGAAGTTGCCGTTCTCGTCGGTGTAGCCGCGGCCTTCGCCGCCGACGGCGAAGTTCAGCAGCGTGCCGGCGCGCGAGGCCGCTTCACCCAGGTGGCAGCTGCCGCACGAGGCCGTCTGCCGCGTCGAGAGCTGGCCGCCGAACGCGGGCTGGATGCGCGCGGTGCGGATGGGGTCGAAGAAGAGCTGCTTGCCGAGGTAGCGCTTGGCCTCGGTGGTGCGGTACAGCGGGTCGGGCCGGCCGTCGGGCAGCAGCGGCGTGGGGATGGCCGCATCGCTGGCCGGCACCTGCAGCTGCTGCAGGCCGCCGACCTGGCCGTCGATGAAGCGCCGCAGCTGCTCGGCGCTGTGGCCGTGCTCGCCGGGCGAGGCGGCGGCGGCACCGCAGACGACGATGGACAGGGCCGCGAGGGCCGCGAGCGCGATCCGCGGCCGCAAGCGCGGCCAGGGGATGCCGAGGGGTGTTCCCGGTGCGTGATGCATGATGAGCTGCCTTCCGAATGGAGCGTGCTCGCGCACGCCTTGTGCGGTGGCGCCCGTGGGTGCGCTCCTGAAGCGCGCCACGCGGGCGACGGGCAGACGATCCGCCCGTGCAACCCAGTCTGGACGGGGCGTTTCACGCGCCCGTCCTTCATGCATCACGAATTCTTCACCCCGTGCCGATGGGGTGCCGGGCCGCGATCAGGCCAGCGCGCGCTCGATCTCCGAGAAGCTGTGCGCGATGTCGATCACGTCCACCGGCACGCCGAGCTGGCGCGCGATCTGCGCCCGCGAGACCACGCCGCGCACGCGCTGCGAGGCACCGTCGCGCTCCACCACCAGCAGGTGGTTGCGGCCCTGGTGCTGCAGCGTGGCCACAAGGTTGGAGACGGTGGCGCTGCGCAGCATCGAGAACTCCAGCGCGTCGATCTCGGCCAGCGGCGTCATCACGTCGGCCACGCGCAGTTCGTCGTAGTGAACGCCGCGCTGGGCCACCAGGCGCATCTGGCGTTCGCCGCGCAGGTCGGTCGTGGTGATCAGGCCCTCCAGCTCCGGCATGTGCGAGACGACGAAGAGCATGCGCACGCCCAGGTAGACCATCGCCTGCTCGGCCTGCGCCAGCGTCTGCTCCGGGCCGACGGTGGCGGCCTTGACCTTGGTGAGGTCGGTCATCACGTCCAGCGCGGGCGATTCCAGCGTCACGGCCACGCCGGGCTTGGGGCCGGCCTGCGCCATCGAGACGCCGGGTTGAAGACGGAACGCGGCAAGCGGTGCGTCGCGATTCATGCGCGGCCTCCTTCGGAGTGGGATGGTCATTGAGCCACGGTTCGGACTCCGCCAGCGATCCCGAGTTCGAAAGTCCCTGCGCGCAATGGCTGTCGCCAGGCTGTAAGCGGCGGCCGCGGCCACCGACAGTGACCAGCGGCGCGCCACGGTGGTGCGTGCAAAGCCTCGAGGACCCGACCCATGCAACAGACCCGGCAGATCGTCATCGTCGGCGGCGGCTTCGCCGGCACCACGCTGGCGCGTGCGCTCGAGCGCCGGCTGCCGCCGGGCTGGGGCGTGCTGCTCGTCAGCGAGGAGAGCTACACCACCTTCAACCCGATGCTGGCCGAGGTGGTGGGCGCCTCCGTCTTCCCCGAGCACGTGGTGGCGCCGATCCGCCAGATGATGGCCCGCGGCGGCCGCTGCCGCTTCGTGATGGGCCGCGTGAGCGCGGTGGACCGCGAGCGCCGCACCCTCACCGCCGAGACGCTGGCCGGCCCGCTGCCGATCCGCTACGACGAGCTGGTGCTGGCCATCGGCACGCGCGCCAACCTCGGCCTGCTGCCCGGCGGCGACGAGCACGCGCTGCCGCTGAAGCTGGTGGGCGACGCGCTGCAGATCCGCAACCGCGTGCTGCAGCGCGTGGCGCGCATCGAGCTGGAAGACGCGCGCGAGCTGCGGCGGCGGCTGGGCCACTTCGTCGTCATCGGCGGCGGCTTCTCCGGCGTGGAGGTGGCCGGCGAGCTGGCCGACTTCCTCGAAGGCGCGCGCCGCTGGTACCCGCGCGTGCGCGACGACGAGCTGCGCGTGACGCTGCTGCACGACGGCGCGCAACTGCTGCCGGAGCTGCCGCCTTCGCTGGGCGCCGCGGCCGCGGCCTCGCTGCGGCGGCGTGGCGTGGACGTGCGCGTGTCGGCGAAGGCGGCACGCATCGATGCCGCAGGCGTGGAGCTGCTCGGCGGCCTGCGCATCGACGCCGCCACCGTGGTCTGCACGATCGGCACGCGGCCCAATCCGCTCGTCGAGCGCCTGGGGCTGCCGCTGTCGCGCGGGCGCCTGGTGGCCGGGGCCGATCTCTCGGTCGCCGAAGGCGTCTGGGCGCTCGGCGACTGCGCGCTGGTGCCGAACGGCGCCGACGCCAACGCCGGCTTCGCGCCGCCGACGGCGCAGTTCGCCGTCGCGCAGGCACACACGCTGGCGCACAACCTCGTGGCGCACATCGCGGGCGGGCCGCGGCGCGCCTTTGCCCACCGCTCGCGCGGCATGATGGCCACCACTGGCCACCTGAAGGGCGTGGCGCAGATCGGCCGCCTGCGCCTGGCCGGGCTGCCGGCCTGGCTGCTGTGGCGCGGCTACTACCTGCTGCAGATGCCCACGCTGGGCCGCAAGCTGCGGCTGTGGGTGGAGTGGACCTGGGCGATGTGCTTCGCCGCCGACATCACCCACCTGCGCTTCAGCGGCACGCGCGAGGTGGACGCGGCGCCGCCGCCCGGCTGAACGATCAGGCCGAGGCCGACCCGAGCCGCGCCAGCGCCTGCAGGCGCTCGATCTCCGCCGCTGCGCGCGCGACGAAGATGCGGTAGACGCGGTCCACCAGCACCTCGTCGGACAGCGGCGCGCGGTCCAGCAGCGCCAGGTGGCCGAGCACGCGGCCGTCGCTGCCGACGATGGGCACGCCCACGTAGGCTTCCCAGCCCTTCTCGCGCGGGAAGCGTTCGGCCAGGCCGCTCGGGTGGAAGCAGGTGCGGCCCTCGGCCACCACCTCCTCGCAGGGCGTGCCGGCCAGGCTGTACTCGAAGTTCTGGCGCGGGCCCGACTCAGCGCTCCAGTAGGCCAGCGTGCGCACGCGCGTCACGGGCTGGTCGGCGCACTCGGTGATGAAGGCGGCCGTCACGTCCAGCGCGCGCGCGAAGTGCTCGGCCATCGCGGCGAAGAAGCGTTCGCCCTGCGCCCCGGCGGTGCCGTCGGCCACCGCGTCCAGCACCGCCTGCACGCGCTTGACGCGCGTCACGTCGGTGTCCAGGCCGATCACGCGCTCGATGCGGCCGTCATCGCCGCGGATCGGCATCGCGCGGCTGAGCACATGGCGCGCGCCGCCGTCGCGGTGCAACAGCCGCAGCTCGTGCTCCAGCTGCGGCTGCGCGCCGGCGGCCACGCGTTCCAGCGCGGCGGCGAAGGCGGGCCGGTCCCCGGGGTGCAGGTGCGCGAACCACTCGTCGCGAGGTGCCTCGCCCTCGCGCGCGCCGTGGCCCAGCATGCCCAGCCAGCGCGGCGAGAGCAGCACGCGGCCGCTGGCCGGGCGCCATTCCCAGCTGCCGTCCAGGCTGCTGCGCAGCGCCATCTCGCTGCGCTGCTCGGCCACGCGGGCACGGGCCTCGGCGGCGCTGCAGGCGGCTTCGGCACGCGCCAGCTCGCCGCGCAGGCGCTGCTGCGCCTGCTCCGCGGCCGCCAGCCGCGCCTGCAGCCGCCTTGCGCGCCATGCGGCCGAGCCGCCCCAGGCCAGCGCGATGGCCGCCACGGCGATCGTCGAGAAGGCGCCCAGGCTCGTCGTCATGATCGCCCCATTTCCGCTCGTGCTTCCATCGCCGGCGTGGCCTTGCCCGCGCGGCGCGGTGCCAGCGGCAGGTCGAAGCTCACGCGCGTGCCTTCGCCGGGCTGGCTGTCGAGCTCGAGCCCGGAGCCGTGCAGCAGCGCGATGCGCCGCGCGATGGCCAGGCCCAGGCCGGTGCCGCTGCTGCCGCTGTCGCCGACGCGGCTGGCGGTGGCATAACGGTCGAACACACCGGGCAGGTCGGCGCCGGCGATGCCTTCGCCGGTGTCGCTGACGACGAGCCGCGCGTGTTCGTGCACCACCTGCACGGCGACCGTCACGCGGCCGCCGGCCGGCGTGTGGCGCAGCGCGTTGTCCAGCAGGTTCGACAGCAGCCGCTCCACCAGCGCCAGCTCGGCCAGCACCTGCGGCGTGCCGGCCGCGGCCTCGGCGCGCAGCTCGATGCCGGCGCGCTGCGCCGCCGGGGCATAACGCTGCACCAGGTCGTGCACCAGCTCGGCGGCCGGGAAGGGCTCCGCCTGCGCCTGCAGGCCCTCGGTCTCCAGCCGCGCGAGCTCGAACAGGTCGGCCACCAGGCGCGAGACGCGTTCGCTCTGGCGCGCCGCGGTGGCCAGGTGGTTCTGCAGGTCCTCCGGCGCGAGCGTGCGGTGGCGCAGCAGCAGCAGCTCGAGGTAGCCCTGCATCGAGGCCAGCGGCGTGCGCAGGTCGTGCGAGAGGTTCAGCACCAGCGACTGGCGCTGGCGATCGGCCTGCTGCAGCTGCGCGGCGAGCGCGGCGCCGGCCGCGGCCTGGCGCTGCGCCTCGTCCTCGGCTGCGGCGAGCCGGCGCGCCAGCGGCTGCAGCAGCAGCCAGGCCACGAGCAGCACGAGGGCCAGCGCGGCGAGCAGGGCGTCGGGGTCGGCCAGGCGTTCGCGCAGGCCGCCGTGTTCCAGCGCCACCATCAGCGCCACGCCGCTGGCCGCGAAGACCAGGGCCAGCAGCGCGGCGATGCGGAGCGAGTAGACGACCACGCCGATCCGCCGCTTCAGTGCCGCTCGGCGAACTTGTAGCCCACGCCCCAGACGGTCTGGATGAAGTCCGGGTTCGCGGGGTCGGTCTCGATCTTGTTGCGCAGGCGGTTGATGTGCGAGTTCACCGTGTGCTCGTAGCCGCTGTGGCTGTAGCCCCAGACCTGGTCGAGCAGCTGCGCGCGCGAGAACACGCGGCCCGGCGCGCGCGCGAAGCAGGCCAGCAGCTCGAACTCCTTGGCCGTGAGTTCCACCGCCTGGCCGCGCACCTGCACCTCGTGGCGCACGAGGTCGATCACCAGGCCCTCGCAGTCGATGCGCTCGGCCTGCGGCGTGGCGGCCACCGCCTGCGCCGCCATGCGCTCGGCACGCCTGAACACGCCCTTCACGCGCGCGGCCAGCTCCAGCATCGAGAAGGGCTTGGTGAGGTAGTCGTCGGCGCCCAGCTCCAGGCCGAGCACGCGGTCCAGCTCGGTGGACTTGGCGGTGAGCATCAGGATCGGCGTGTGGCGCTCGGCCGCGCGCAGCCGGCGGCAGATCTCCAGGCCGTCCATGCGCGGCAGCATCAGGTCCAGGATCACGAGGTCGTAGCGGCCGGCCTGCGCTTCCGCCAGCCCGGCCACGCCATCGTTCACGAGCCGGCTCTCGCAGCCCAGCTCGGCCAGCTGCAGCGTCACCAGCCGGCCGATGTCGACATCGTCCTCGATGACGAGCACGCGGCGCGTCATGGGCGGGGCCTCGGTGCGGCTGAAGGCATGGCGGAATGCTAGGCCGCGCGCTTGCCCCTGGCGGCGCCGTGATGGAAATGTGATGAGCGGCGCGACAGCGCCAGCGCCGCGGCGATGGTGGCGCACATCACCGCGAAGGCCAGCCAGGCGTAGGGCCGCAGCAGCGGCAGGCCGACGAGGATGAGCCCGTCGTTGCTGCCGGGGATCAGCAGCGTGCCCCAGCCCATCAACGCGCCGCCGGCGGCGCAGCGCAGCAGCCGGCCGGGCTGCGGCCACAGCGCGCGCCAGCGCCCGGCCGACCAGCCGCCGAAGCCGGCGCCGGCCAGCAGCGCCGCGAACAGCGCCAGCCGCGTGCCCACGGCGCCGACGGAGCCGGCCATCGCGCGCGCGAGGTCGGCCAGCAGGTCGGTGTAGGCCCAGGAGCCAGCGGCCAGCAGCGTGAACAGGAAGGTGATGCCGATGACGGTGGTGGCGGCGTGCGGCGACCAGGCCTTCGCGCGCAGCGTGGCGCGGTCGAGCTTCAGCACCGGGCCGGCCAGGCGCCAGGCGCCGGCCAGCGCGAACAGCACCGCGAAGAAGGCCGGCGCGGCCAGCAGCGGCGACGCGCCGGCCAGCGGCTGCGGCGGCGCCGGCGCGAACAGCCTGTGCACGCTCAGGCAGCCGGCGAAGTAGCCCAGCGGCGTGGCCACGTAGGCCCAGTCGCCCGAGCCCAGCTTGGCGATGGCGCCGAACACGCAGGCGCCGTTGATCCAGGCGCCAAGGCCCAGCAGCACGGCGCCGGCGACGGTCCAGCCGCTGGCTGCGAAGCCCGGCGGCAGCGCCGGCACGCGGCCGAGCGCCAGCGCCACCAGCAGCCCGCCGGCGACCCACAGCGCGGCCTCGCCCATCGCCAGCAGCCGGCGCGCGCTGCGCTCGCTGAGCATCTCGTCCACCGCCGCCACGGTGCAGGTGGCGCCGCGCTGGATGGCGTAGCCCATCAGCGCGGCGCAGGCGGCGGCGAAGAGGAGCGCTGCGAAGCCAGCCTCATGCATGTTCGATCACGCCCTCGATCGGGTCCGCGTCGCAGTTGACCCACGGCGCGCGCTGCAGCATGCGCCGTGTGTCGGCCAGCCCGGCCTCGTGGCGCGCGCGCACGCCGGCTGCCGTGAAGTCGATGTCCTTCAGATGGTCCTCGCCCTCCAGCCGCGGCGCCAGCAGGTGCGCCACGTGCATCGTCGTGCCGCAGCCCCAGGAGGCCAGCTCGCGCACCTTCGCGTCGTTGCGGCGCGCCGCCGGCAGCTGCTGCGTCAGCTCGCGGATCACGTGGCGCAGGCGGTGGATCTGCTTCTGGCGCGCGATGTGGCTGTCGGCCCGGCTTGCGTACTGGATGTCCTTCTGCCGGCCCATCACCTGCCAGATCGATTCCGGCTCCGGTGCACTCTGGTGCCAGACGTTGACGGCGAAGATCAGCGCATCGCGGCGCGGCTTGTCGTCCAGCACGGCCTCGATCGGCGTGTTGGAGTACAGGCCGCCGTCCCAGTAGGGCTGGCCGTCGATGCGCACCGCGCCGAAGGCCGGCGGCAGTGCGCCGGAGGCCATCACGTGCTCCAGCGCCAGCGTCTCGTGGCGCGAGTCGAAGTAGCGCATGTGGCCGCTGCAGACGTTGACGGCACCCACCGTCATGCGCACAGGGCCGCGCTGCAGGTACTCGAAGTCGACCAGGCCGGTGAGCGTGTGGCGCAGCGGTTGCGTGCTGTAGTAGGCCGCCTGCTCGATGCCGAGCGTGGCCATCGGCCCGCGCCAGGCGTGCAGGTTGGGGGTGAAGAAGTCGCGGATGCCGCGCATCACGGTGCCGAAGGCTGCCGCGCCCTTGTCCAGGCCCCACACGTCCAGCGGCGTGCCGGTGCGCGTGGCGCGCTGCATCGCGTCCCAGAAGGCATCGAGCCGCTCCATGCGGCGCTCGGGCGGGTTGCCGGCGATCAACGAGGCGTTGATCGCGCCGATCGAGGTGCCGATCACCCAGTCGGGCTCGATGCCGGCCTCGTGCAGCGCCTGGTAGACGCCGGCCTGGTAGGCGCCCAGTGCGCCGCCGCCCTGCAGCACCAGCACCACCTGGCCGGGCAGCGTGGCCTTGGCGCCGGCGGGTTTCGGGGAGGGGAGGGTGGAGTTCTTCATCATGGCTTCAGGACGCGTGGGGCGCCAGCGAACCGCGCAGCTTGTGGCGGGCGCGGTGCAGGATCACGCCCAGGTGGTTGGCGTTGACGCCCATCGCGCGGCAGACCTCGTCGGTGTCGTCCTCGGCACATTCGCGCAGCTCGAAGGCGCGCGCCTGCTGCGGCGGCAGCTCGGCCAGCGCGGCCTGCAGCTGGCGCGCGAACTGCCGGCGCGCGAGCTGCGCCTGCGGGTCGGCCCAGGCGGCCTCGGCGGCGATGGTGTCGTAGCCCGAGGGCTCGTGTTCGTCGTCCCCGCCGAAGACGCCCTCGATCGAGAGTTCGCGCCCGCCGCGCCGCACCTGGTCGACGAGCTTGTGCTTGAGGATGCCGGCCAGCCAGGTGAGCGGCCGGGCGCGGCCGGCGAAGGCGCCGGGGTTCTCCAGCGCGGCCACCAGCGTCTCGGAGACGGCGTCCTCGGCCCAGGCCTCGTTGCGCAGCCGCTGGCGCGCGATGCGCACGAGCGAGGGTCGCAGGCCCGCGATTTCATGGGCGATGTGTCCGGCGATGTGAGGGGCGGTGTGCATGGCGCGCTCCTTCAGTGCAGCGTCCAGCCGCCGTCCATCGCCAGCGCGGTGCCGGTCATCGAGGCGGCGGCGTCGGAGGCGAGGAAGACCGCGAGCGCGGCGAGCTCGTCCACTTCGACGAAGGCCTTGCGCGCCTGGTGCGAGAGCATCACCTCGCGCACCACCTGCTCGGGCGGGATGCCGTGCGCGCGCGCCTGGTCGGCGATCTGCTTTTCCACCAGCGGCGTCTTCACGTAGCCCGGGCAGATGGTGTTGGCGGTGATGCCCGACTCGGCCAGCTCCAGCGCCAGCGTCTTGGTGAAGCCCACCAGGCCATGCTTGGCCGCGACGTAGGCCGACTTGAAGGGCGAGGCCGTCAGGCCATGCGCCGAGGCGATGTTGACGATGCGGCCGAAGCCGCGCGACTTCATGCCCGGCACCACGGCCTTCACGAGATGGAAGGCCGAGGACAGGTTGATCGCGAGGATCGCGTCCCACTTCGCGTCGTCGAAGTCCTCCACCGGCGCCACGTGCTGGATGCCGGCGTTGTTGACGACGATGTCGATCCGGCCGAAGGCGTCCTGCGCCAGCTGCGCGAGCTGGCGCACCTGCTCGGGCCGGCTCATGTCGGCGCCGCTGTAGCGCACGCGCACGCCGAAGCGGCGCTCGGTCTCGCTGCGCAGGAACTCGATCTCGTCGGCCTTGCCGAAGCCGTTGAGCACGATGTCGGCGCCCTGCGCCGCGAAGGCGCGCGCGATGGCCAGGCCGATGCCGCTCGTGGAGCCGGTGACGATGGCGGCCTTGTGGCGGAGGGGGGTGTTCATGTCGGTGAAGTCTTGCGGGTTGCGATGTCGTTCATGCTCGGCGGCGGGCTTCACGGGCCCATCGCCGGCACCTCACGTTTGCATCACGCGGCGGGCATGCGTTCGAGCACGTGCACCGCGAAGCGCGCGCTGGCGTCCATCCACAGCTGGCGCTGCGTCCAGCCGGCGCGCTGCATCAGCGCCTGGAAGCGCAGCAGGCCGTGCTTGTGCGAGCTCTCGGTGTGGATCGACTCGCCCATCGCGAACGTGAACTCGCGGCCGAGCACGCTCACGCGCTGCGTGTACTGGCTCACCAGGTGCATCTCGATGCGCTGCGCCTCGGGCACCCAGCGCGCCTGGTGGCGGAAGGCGCTGCGCGAGAAGTGGCCGTCGAGCTCGCGGTTGATGCGCACCAGCAGGTTCTGGTTGAAGGCCGCGGTCACGCCCGCCGGGTCGTCGTAGGCCGGCAGCAGCAGCTCGGGGTCGCGCGTGTGGTCGGCGCCGACGACGAGCAGCGAGCCCGGCCCGGCGGCGCGGCCGATGCGCGCCAGCAGCGCAACGGCGGCATCGGGCTCGAAGTTGCCCACCGTCGAGCCGGGGAAGAAGACCAGCGTGCGGCCGCTGCGCGCGATCCGCGGCAGCTGGTCCAACTGCGTGAAGTCCACATGCCGGGGTTCCACGCGCAGCAAGGGGAGGCGCGTGCGCAGGCGCGCCGCGGCCTCGGTCAGGGCCTCGCCGCTCACGTCGAGCGGCAGGTAGGCGGCCGGGCGCGCGAGCGCGTCCAGCAGCAACTCGGTCTTGCGGCTGGCGCCGCTGCCGAGTTCCACCACCACGGCACCCGGCCCCGCCTCCTGCGCGATGGCCCCGGCGCAGCGCGCCAGGATCGCCGACTCGGTGCGCGACGGGTAGTACGCCTGCAGCCCGGTGATGCGCTCGAAGAGCTCCGAGCCCCGGCGGTCGTACAGCCAGGTGCAGGGGATGCTCTTGCGGCGCTGGGCCAGGCCGGCCAGCACGTCCTGCGCGAAACGCGCGTCGAGGTCGAGCCCGGCTTCTTGCCGGGCCAGTTCGAGGAGGGCGCTCATGGTGGTGTGGCTCCGCTCACATCACGTGCGGATCCATCGCCAGCTCACCCGGGAACAGGTCCACCGAGATCAGCTTGGCCGGCGTCGTGCCGGTGTTCTTCCACCAGTGCGACGTGCCGAACTTCTCGGGCGCGACGTCGCCGCTGCGGTGCACGATGGGCACGGCGCAGCTGCTGGCGTATTCGACGACCTCGCCGGAGACGATGTAGATCATCGCCGGGCGCTCGTTGTGGCTGTGCCAGGGCACGATGCCGCCGGGCTGCATCACCAGCTCGCGCAGGCGGAAGCTGCGGCCCTTGATGTTGTACGGGGCGGCGGCGATGTCGGTGGCGGCGCGCACCACGTCGGTCACGCCGCTGGGCGTGGTCGGGCCCATGGCCTGGCCCTTGCCGTCGGCCACGCGCTGGTTGGCCGGGCATTCGCCGGCCCAGCTGGCGGCGGCCAGCGTCAGCGCGGCGGCCACGGCCGCGCCCAGCGCCAGGCGCGGCCACAGCGGCGCACGGTGCAGCGGGATGGTGTGGTTCGTCATCATGATCGGGTAGCTCCTGCGTGTCGGTTTCAAGTGGACGGGTGGCGGCACCCTGCCGCTGCCCTGGCCAGCACTGTGGAAGCCGGGCTTCACGGGCCTGTCCGGCAGAGTTCACTTGTTCATCACGGGAGCGACACGGGCATGCGGCGGCGCCAGAATCGCGGCGCTTCGAAAGGGCTGCGCATGGATGCCGGACCCGCTGTGCTGGAGGAACTCCCGACGCCGCTGCCGCTGGCCGAGGCGCTGGCGCTGGCCGAGCAGCTGGCGCTCGCGCTGGACGCGCTGCACGCGCGCGGCACGGTGCACGGCGCGTTGCGGCCGCAGGCGCTGCGCTGGCGCGAGGGCCGGCTGCGGCTGCTCGATGCGGCCGAGGCCGCGCCGCGCAGCGAGCTGCAGCGCCTGGTCTACGCCGCGCCCGAGCAGACCGGGCGGCTGGCGCTGGCGGTCGATGCGCGCAGCGACCTCTACGCCGCCGGCGTGCTGCTGTACGAGCTGCTGTGCGGCGAGCCGCCTTTCGTCGCACCGGACGCGCTGGCGCAGATCCACTGGCAGATCGCCGGCCACGCCGTGCCGCCGGCGCAGCGCTCGGCGGCGCTGCCGGCGCCGGTGTCCGACATCGTGATGCGGCTTCTGGCCAAGTCACCCGACGAGCGCTACCAGAGCGCGCGCGGCCTGGCGCACGACCTCGCGCGCTGCCGCGCCGAATGGGCCGCGCAGGGCAGCGTGTCGCCGTTCCCGCTCGCGATGCGCGACCGCGCGCCGCGCCTGGCCGCGGCCTCCTCGCGCCTGGTCGGCCGCGAGGCCGAGGCGGCGCGGCTGCAGGCCGCCTTCGAGCGCTGCTGCGCCGGCGCGCGGCCCTTCGTGCTGGTCGAAGGCCATGCCGGCATCGGCAAGACGGCGCTGATCCAGCAGCTCGTGCGGCCCATCGTGCGGCGGCGCGGCAGCTTCGTCTCGGGCAAGTTCGACCAGGTCGCGCGCGGCCTGCCTTTCGGTGCGCTGCTGCAGGCGCTGCGGGCGCTGATGCGCCAGCTGCTGGGCGAGCCCGAGGCGCAGCTCGCGGCCTGGCGCGGCAGGCTGCGCGCGGCGCTGGGCGCCAACGCGGGCGTGCTGGCCGAGGTGCTGCCGGAGCTGGCCATCGTCATCGGCACGATGCCGGCGCCGCCGGCGCTCGGGCCGGCGGAGGCGCAGAACCGCTTCCAGCGTGTGCTGCAGCAGTTCGTCGGCGCGCTGGCCGCGCCCGGGCACCCGCTGGTGATCTTCCTCGACGACCTGCAATGGGCCGACGCCGCGACGCTGGCGCTGCTGGAGCCGCTGCTGGCCGGTGGCGAAAGCGGCGGCGAAAGCGGCAGCGAAGGCGGCGCGCCGGGCGGCCTGATGCTGCTGGGCGCCGTGCGCGACCATGAGCTGCAGGACGCGCCGCGGCTGCAGCGCACGCTGGCGGCGCTGCAGGAGGCCGGCGCCGACCTCGAGCGCATCCCGCTCGGCCCGCTGCCGGTGGGCGCGACCGCCACGCTGGTGGCGGCCGAGCTGCAGGCGGCCGCGGCCGAGGTCGCGCCGCTGGCCGCGCTCGTGCATGCGCGCACCGGCGGCAACCCGCTGTTCGCGCTGCAGTTAATGCGCGGCCTGGAGCGCGAAGGCCAGTTGCGCTGGGACGCCGAGGCCGCGCGCTGGGCCTTCGACCTGCGCGCCATCGAGCGCTCGCCGCCGGCCGAGGACGTGGTCCAGCTGATGTCGCGCGGCATCCGCCGCCTCGCGCCGCCCACGCAGTACCTGCTGACGCTGGCGGCCTGCATCGGCAACCGCTTCGAACTCGACACGCTCGCCGTGGTGAGCGAGCAGCCGCCCGCCGCCGCGGCCGCGGAGCTGGAGCCAGCGCTGGCCGAGGGCCTGCTGCTGCGCCCGGCCGAAGGCGGCGACGGCCGCCACGCCTTCCTGCACGACCGCGTGCAGCAGGCCGCCTACGCGCTGATCCCGGCCGAGCGGCGGCGCATGGTGCACCTGACGCTGGGCCGGCTGCTGCGCGCGCGCAGCGCCGCGCCCGACGACGCGGCGCTGTTCGAGCAGGTGCACCACCTCAACCGCGGCCGCGGGCTCATCACCGAGGCCGCCGAGCGCGAGGCCGTGGCCGCGCTGAACCTGGCGGCGGGCCGGCGCGCGAAGAACGCCACCGCGCACGAGGCGGCGCTGGAACTCTTCGACGCCGGCGTCGAACTCGTGGGCGAATCGGTGCAGCCCGGGCTCGCCTTCGAGCTGCGCCTGGAGCGCGCCGAATGCCGCTACCTCTGCGGCCAGTCCGAGGCCGCGCTGGCCGAGGCCGCGGCGCTGGCCGGCGCCGCCGCTGCGCCGCTGGACCGCGCCCGCGCGCTGCGCCTGCGCTGCGTGGTGCTGGAGAGCCGCTCGGCCTACGCCGAGTCGCTGGCCGTCGCGCGCGAGGGCCTGGTCGCGTTCGGCGTGCGCTTCCCCGACGGCGAGGCGGCGCGCACCGAGGCGCTCGACGCGGAGATCGAGGCCATCGAGCGCCTGCGCGAGGGGCGGCCGATCGCCTCGCTGGCGGCACTGCCGGCGCTGGACGACGCCGCGATGCACATGGCGATGGCCATGCTCACCGACATCTGGTCGGCGGCCTACATCGTCGGCGAACCCACGCTCTCCAGGCTGATCTCGGCCACCCTCGTGCGGCTGTCGCTGCAGCATGGGCTGGCGGAGGAGTCGGCCTACGGCTTCGTCACCCACGCCATCACCGTGGGCGGGCTCAAGGGCGACTACCGCGCGGCCGACGAGTACGGCCATCTCGCGCTGGCCGTCAACCGCCGCTTCGACGACCGGCGCCGGCGCGCGAAGATCCTGCAGCAGTTCCACGCCCACGTGAACTTCTGGTGCCAGCCGCTGGGCAGTTGCGCCGCCTACGCACGCGAGGCCTGCGCCGCGGGGCTGGACAGCGGCGACTTCCTCTACGCCGGCTACGCCTGCGGCACCGAGCTGTGGTCGGCCATCGCCTCGACGCAGGATCTCGCCGACTTCTCGCAGCGCTACGCGCCGGCCGTGGCCTTCATCGAGCGGCTGCGCAACCCGGGCTTCGCCGACTCGACGCGCATGATCCTGGCGTGGGCACGCGCGCTGCAGGGGCGCAGCGTGGCGCCGCTGTCACTCAGCGGCGAGGGCTTCGACGAGGCCGCGTGGCTCGCGAGCTACCGCGAGCACCGCTTCTTCGCCTGCATCCACGCGGTGGCGCGGCTGCAGCTGGCCTGCCTGCTGGGCAGCGAGGCCGAGGCGCTGGCCGCGGCGCGGCATTCGCAGGGGCTGGTCGATGCGCTGCCGGGCACGGTCTGGCCGGTGCTGCACGAGTTCTGGCATGCGATGGCGCTGGCCCGTGCGGCCGAGGCCTCGTCGGAGCGCGAAGCCATGCTCGGCGAGATCCGCGCCGCGCAGGCCGCGTTCGGCGCGCGCGTGGCATTCCATCCGCAGAACTTCAAGGGCCAGGCGCTGCTGCTGGCCGCCGAGGTGGCGCGGCTCGAAGGCCGTGCGGCCGATGCGCTGGCCGCCTGGCACGAGGCGGCCGAGTTCTGCGCCGGCGCGCCGCTGCTGCCGCTGCAGGCGCTGGCGCACGAGCGGCTCGCGCAGGCGCATGCCCGGGCGCGGCAGCCGGCGCTCGCGGCCCTGCACGGGGCGCGCGCCGGCGAGCTGTATGGAGCCTGGGGTGCGGGCGCCAAGGTGGCGGCGCTGCGGCGCGAGAGCCCGCAGCCGGCACCGCGCCCGGCCAGCACGACGCCGGCCGATCCGGCGCCGCAGCCGCCCGCCGATGTGCCCGGCCTGGACCTGGCCAGCGTGCTCAAGAGCGCGCAGGCCATCGCCGCCGAGGTCGAGATGCCGCGCCTGCTGGCGCGGCTGCTGCACATCGCGGTGGAGAACGCCGGCGCGGAGCGCGGCGCGCTGGTGCTCGAGGGCGAGGCCGGGCCGGTGGTGCACACGAGCGATGGCCCCCCGACACCGCTGGACGCGAGCGACGCCGTGCCGCAGGGCCTCGTGCACCTCGTGCGCCGCACCGGCCAGGCCCTGGTGCTGGACCATGCCGTTCGTGACGAGGCCCATGCCGACGAGCCCTACGTGCGCCGCCACGGCCCGCGATCACTCGCCTGCCTGCCGCTGCGCCGCCAGGCGGCGCTGCTGGGCGTGCTGGTGCTCGAGCACCGGCGCGCCGAAGGCGTGTTCACGCCGGCGCGGCTGGCCACGCTGCAGGCGCTGGCGGTGCAGGCGGCCATCGCGCTGGAGAACGCGCGCCTCGTGGGCGGGCTGCAGCAGGCGCTGGCCGAAGTGGGGCGGTTGAAGGACGAGCTGGAGGCGGAGAACTCCTACCTGCGGCGCGACCTCATCGCCAACGTCTCGCACGACCTGCGCACGCCGCTGGCCTCGATGCGCGGCCACCTGGAGCTGCTGGCGAGCAAGGGCGAGGCGCTGCCGCGCGAGCAGCGCACGCAGTACCTGGACATCGCGCTGCGCCAGTCCGAGCGCCTGGCGCAGCTGATCGACGAGCTCTTCGAACTCGCGCGGCTGGACTTCAAGGGCATGCAGCTGCAGCGCGAGCGTTTCGCGATCGGCGAGCTGGCGGCCGACGTGGTGCAGAAGTTCCGCCTGGTGGCCGAGGGCCGCCGGGTGCAGCTGGCCGCGCATGCGGCGCCGCGGCTGCCTTTCGTCGAGGCCGATCTCGGCCTGGTGGAGCGCGTGCTGGAGAACCTGATCGGCAACGCGCTGAAGCACACGCCGCCCGGCGGGCGCGTCGAGGTGCTGGCCGAGGCCGCGCCGGGCGGCGTGCGCGTGGCCGTGCGCGACAGCGGGCCGGGCATCGCGCCCGAGGACCGGCCGCACATCTTCGACCGCCACTACCGCGGCCGCGAGGGCGCGCGCGGCGACGGCGCAGGCCTGGGCCTGGCCATCGCGCGCCGCATCGTCGAGCTGCATGGCGGCGAACTCGGCGTCGAAGGCGCGCCGGGCGAGGGCGCCTGCTTCGTGTTCAGCCTTGGCGTGACCTAGGACGGCTACAGCCCGAACGCCAGCATCGCCACCGCGGTGGGCGGCAGCGCCGCCAGCAGCAGCGCGCCGGGGTGGATGGTCTGGTCGGCAAAGCCGCCACGCAGGATGGCCGCGCCGGCCGGGTTGGGCGCGTTGGCGATGATCGTCAGGCCGCCGCCGGACACCGCGCCGGCCACCAGCGCCACCTTGAAGGGTTCGCTCAGCCCCGGCACCTGCGCGCCCAGGTAGGTGAGCGCGGCGTTGTCGGTGACGGCCGTGAGCGCGGCGGCGCCGAAGAAGACCGCCGTCGAGTCCATGCCCAGCAGCAGCGGCTGCAGCCACCAGCTCTGCAGCCCGCCCAGCACCACGAGGCCGGCCAGGAAGAAGGCCACCAGCAGCGCCTCGCGCAGGATCAGCGGGTCCTGGTGGCGCCGGTAGGCGTCGGCGAAGCCGAGGAAGAACAGCAGCAGGCCGAGGAACAGCACCGGGTGGTGCGAGGCCAGCACCACGCCGGCGAGGAACAGCAGGTGCACGGCGATGACGGTCGCGGGTACACGTGCCGCGGGCGCCGCGGACGCATCCGGCAGCGTGGCGCCGGCGATCTCGCGCCGGAACAGCAGCGTCGCGCCGAGCGCGTTCACCACCACCGCCAGCGCCGCCTTCCAGCCGAAGGTGGCGAGCATGAAGCCCAGGTCCCAGTTCCACGGCCCGGCCACCATCAGCACCGGCGGCGCGGCGTAGGGCGTGAGCGTGCCGCCGATGGAGACGTTGACGAAGAGCACGCCCACCGTGGCGTAGCGCAGGCGCACCGAGGTCTCGGGCCGCAGGAAGCCGTCGCGCAGCATCAGCGCGGCCAGCGTCATCGCGGCCGGCTCGGTGATGAACGAGCCCAGCAGCGGCACCAGCGCCAGCACCAGGAAGTAGGTGCTGAGCGCCGGCGCGAACGGCAGCACGGCAGCGATGCGGCGCACCAGCGCACCGGCCAGCTGCAGCACCGGCCGCGTGCCGGCCACGACCATGATCGCGAACACGAAGAGCGGCTCGGTGAAGTCGCGCCCCTCGACGTAGGCCACCGCCTCGCGCCCGCCTTCGGTGGCGAAGAGCACGAGCACCAGCACCATGGCCCAGAAGCCGAACACGACCTCCACCTCGCCCAGCAGGTGCCACAGGCCGGCGTGGCGCGGCTGGCGGTGGGCCAGGCGCTCGAAGAGCTTCGTCGAGAAGGTGTGCAGCACCGCCACGGCGAACAGCGCGGCACCTGCGGCCTGGGCGATGGAGGGGTTCAAGCTCATGCGCGAACGCTAACGCAAGCCGGGTTCGGCCCGGACGCGGCGGGGCCGGCGATCGGGCAACATCGGTGGTTCCCTTCGACCGACCCCGCCCGATGCCCAACCGACGCGACGCGCTGCTGGCGCTGCCCTCCACCCTGGCCTGGCCACTGGCCGCGCACGCCGCCGCCGAACCGCTGGAGGCGATCGAGGCCGCCAGCGGCGGGCGCATCGGGCTGCATGCGCTGGATACCGGCAGCGGCCGGCGCATCGGCCACCGCGACGGCGAGCGCTTCGCGATGGCCTCCACCTTCAAGTGGCTGCTCGCCGCGGGCGTGCTGCAGCGGGCCTCGGCGGGCACGCTGCCGCTGGACCGCCCGATCCCGTTCGGCAAGGCCGATCTCGTCAGCTACGCGCCGGTGGTGGAGGAGGCGCTCGCGCAGCACCGGCCGCTGACGGTGCTGCAGCTGTGCGAGGCCATCATGCTAGTGAGCGACAACGCGGCGGCCAACCTGCTGCTGGGGCGCATCGGCGGGCCGGCCGGGCTGACGAAGTGGCTGCACAGCCTGGGCGACCGCGCGACCCGGCTCGATCGCACCGAGCCGGCGCTGAACGCCAACGAGCCCGGCGACCCGCGCGACACGACCACGCCGGCGGCGATGGTGGCGCTGATGAAGCGCCTGCTGCTGGAGGATCCGCTCGCGCCGGCGGCACGCGAGCGGCTGCTCGGCTGGCTCGTGGAGTGCCGCACCGGCGCGCGCCGGCTGCGCGCCGGACTGCCCAGCGGCTGGCGCGCCGGCGACAAGACCGGCAGCGGCCGCGGTGGCGCGATCAACGACGTGGCCATCGTCTGGCCGCCCGGCCGCGCGCCCTGGCTCGTGGCCTGTTACCTGAGCGGCTCCGACAAGCCCACCGCCGATCTCGAAGGCGTGCACGCGCGCGTGATGGCCTCGGTGGTCGCGCAGTTCGGAGCCTGAAGCCATGGCACGGCCGGACTTCGACTTCGCACTCTCCGGCACCGTGGTCGGCGCGCTGCTCAACGACCCGGCCGAGATCGCCGAGCTCGGCGACGCCGCCTTCGCCGCGCCGTACAAGGCGCCGCCGCGCGAACCGGTGCTGCAGGTCAAGCCGCGCAACACCTTCGCCGGCAACGGCGACGTGGTGCGCGTGCCGGCCGATGCGCCGGGCGTGCTCGTCGCGGCGAACCTCGCGCTGGTGATCGGCCGCCGCGCCTGCCGCGTCGACGAGGCCGACGCGATGGCGTACGTGGTCGGCTACACGATCGCGACCGACCTGAGCCTGCCGCTCGACGGCCCGCAGCGGCACTACCGGCCCGCCGTGCGCCAGCGTGCGCGCGACGGCTTCTGCCCCATCGGCCCGCGCGTCCTGGCCGCCGTCGCGGTGCCGACGCCCGATGCGCTGGCGGTGACGGTGGCGCTGGACGGTGCGGTGGTGCAGCGTTCGAGCACCGCCGGCCGCATCCGCGGGGTCGCCCGCCTGTTGGCCGACGTGAGTGGCTTCATGACGCTCGTGCCCGGCGACCTGCTGCTGCTGGGCGCGGCGGCCGGCGCGCCGCTGGCGCGAGCGGGGCAGGCGGTGGCGGTGCACGTCGAAGACCTGGGCACGCTGCAATTCACGCTGGAGGCCGAGGCATGACGCGCACGGCCCGCGTGGTCCACGAGGCCGCGGTGCACGTGGCCGTGCCGCACGCCGAAGGCCTGCAGCTTCCCGATGGCCGCGTGCTCGCCGAAGATGCCGTCACCTGGCTGCCGCCCTTCGAGCCGGGCACGGTGATCGCGCTCGGCCTGAACTACGCCGACCACGTGAAGGAGCTGGCGCGCGAACTGACGGTCACCACGAAGGACGAGCCGCTGGTGTTCCTCAAGACCCGCAGCGCGCTGGTGGGCCACCGCGGCCACACGCCGCGGCCGGCGGGCGTGGCCTTCATGCACTACGAGTGCGAGCTGGCGGTGGTGATCGGCAAGACGGCGCGGCGCGTGAAGGCGGCGCAGGCGCTCGAACACGTGGCCGGCTACACCGTGTGCAACGACTACGCCGTGCGCGACCACCTCGAGAACTGGTACCGGCCGAACCTGCGCGCCAAGAACCGCGACGCCGCCACCGTGCTCGGCCCCTGGCTGGTGAGCGCCGACGAGGTGCCCGACCCGCAGGCCCTCGCGCTGCGCACCCTGGTCAATGGTCGGGAGACGCAGCGGGGCTCGACGTGCAACATGGTGCACAGCGTGAGCGATCTCATCGAATTCCTCAGCAGCTTCATGACGCTGCAGCCGGGCGATGTCATCCTTACGGGGACGCCTGAGGGCGTCGTCAACGTCGACGTTGGCGACGAGGTGGTCTGCGAGATCGACGGCATCGGCCGTCTGGTCAACACCGTCGTGGCCGGCTCCTAACAGAGAGCGATTCCTGCATGCGCATCCGGCACCTCATCGGCGGCAAGGCCGTCGACAGCCCCGACACCTTCGAGACCCTCAACCCCGCGACACAGGACGTGCTGGCCGAAGTGGCCGCCGGCGGCGAGACCGAGGTCAACGCCGCCTGCGCCGCGGCCAAGGCGGCCTTCCCGAAGTGGGCCGCCAAGCCGGCCGGCGAGCGCGCCAAGCTGCTGCACACGCTGGGCGAGCTGATCACCACGCACGTGAAGGAACTCGCGCGGCTGGAGACGCAGGACACCGGCCAGCCCATCGCGCAGACCGGCAAGCAGCTCGTGCCGCGGGCGGCCGACAACTTCCACTACTTCGCCGAGATGTGCACGCGGGTGGACGGGCACACCTACCCGACGAGCACGCACCTGAACTACACGCTGTTCCACCCGGTGGGCGTGTGCGCGCTGATCAGCCCGTGGAACGTGCCCTTCATGACGGCCACGTGGAAGGTCGCGCCTTGCCTGGCCTTCGGCAACACCGCGGTGCTGAAGATGAGCGAGTACTCGCCGCTGACGGCAGCGCGGCTGGGTGAACTGGCGCTGGAGGCGGGCATCCCGGCCGGCGTGCTGAACCTCGTGCACGGCACCGGCCGCGACGCCGGCGAGCCGCTGGTGCGCCACCCCGACGTGCGCGCGGTCAGCTTCACCGGCAGCACCGTCACCGGGCACCGCATCGTGCAGTCGGCCGGCATGAAGAAGTTCAGCATGGAGCTCGGCGGCAAGAGCCCCTTCGTGATCTTCGAGGACGCCGACCTGGAGCGCGCGATGGACGCGGCGCTGTTCATGATCTTCAGCAACAACGGCGAGCGCTGCACCGCGGGCAGCCGCATCCTGGTGCAGCAGAGCGTCTACGCCGAGTTCGCTGCCCGCTTCGCCGAGCGCGCCAGCCGCATCAAGGTGGGCGATCCGATGGACGACAAGACCATCGTCGGCCCGATGATCAGCAAGAACCACCTCGCGAAGGTGCGCGGCTACATCGAGCTGGGCATCAAGGAAGGCGCCTCGCTGCTGTGCGGCGGCAGCAACGTGCCCGAGACCGCGCCGCGCCTGCACCGCGGCAACTTCGTGCGCCCCACGGTGTTCGCCGACGTGAAGCCGCGCATGCGCATCGCGCAGGAAGAGATCTTCGGCCCGGTGGCCTGCCTGCTGCCCTTCAGCGACGAGGCCGACGGCATCGCCAAGGCCAACGACACGATCTACGGCCTGTCCAGCTACGTCTGGACCGAGAACCTCGGCCGCGCGCACCGCGTGGCCGCGGCCATCGAGGCCGGCATGTGCTTCGTCAACAGCCAGAACGTGCGCGACCTGCGCCAGCCCTTCGGCGGCACCAAGGCCAGCGGCGTGGGCCGCGAAGGCGGCACCTGGAGCTACGAGGTCTTCCTGGAGCCCAAGAACATCGCCGTGGCGACCGGGGCGCACCCGATTCCGCGCTGGGGCGTCTGAGCTTAGGCTGCGCGCGATGGGAACCGTCGCGCTGGCCGCCAAGATCACGCATGTGCCGTCGATGTACCTCAGCGAGCTCGACGGCCCGCGCAAGGGCACGCGCGACGACGCGATTGCGGGCCACCGCGAGATCGCGCGGCGCTGCCGCGAGGCCGGCGTCGACACGCTCGTGGTGTTCGACACGCACTGGCTCGTCAACGCGAACTACCACCTGAACTGCCCGCCGCGGTTCAGCGGCACCTACACGAGCAACGAGCTGCCGCACTTCATCAGCAACCTGCCCTTCGAGTTCGCCGGCAACCCGGTGCTGGGCCGGCTGCTGGCGAAGGCCGCCTGCGAAGCCGGCGTCGAGACGCTGGCGCACGACGCCACCTCGCTCGGCCCCGAGTACGGCACGCTGGTGCCGATGCGCTACATGGACGATGCGGCGCGCCCCTTCAAGGCGGTGGCCGTCTCGGCGCTGTGCATGGCGCACGACCTGGACGACAGCGCGCGCCTGGGCTGGGCGATGCGGCGCGCGGTGGAGCAGCACTACGCGGGCACCGTGGCCTTCCTCGCCAGCGGATCACTCTCGCACCGCTTCGCGCAGAACGGCCTGGCGCCGGACTACGCCTTCCGCGTCTGGAGCCCGCTGCTGGAGAAGCTCGACCACGAGGTGCTGCGCATGTGGCAGCAGGCCGAGTGGCCGGCCTTCTGCGCGATGCTGCCCGAGTACGCCGTGAAGGGCCACGGCGAAGGCTTCATGCACGACACGGCGATGCTGCTGGGCGCCCTGGGCTGGAGCGAATACGCGGCGCCGGCGGAAGTCGTCACGCCTTACTTCGGCGCCTCGGGCACGGGGCAGGTCAACGTGGTGTTCCCGGTGACGCCGGCCTCGGGCGATGCGGTGCCGCAGCCGGTGGCGAGCCGGCGTGCGCGCGGCGAAGCCATCGCCAGGGCCGGGCGGCTGTAGCGGAGACCGGCATGCCGCATCTGGTGATCCTCTACACCGCCGATCTCGACGCCCACACCGAGATCCCGCGCCTGTGCCGCGAGCTGGCCGACGCGATGCTCGCGGTGCGTGACGAGAACGGCGCGCCCGTCTTCCCCACCGGCGGCACGCGCGTCTTCGCCTACCCGGCGCCGCATTTCGCGGTGGCCGACGGCGCGCACGAGGCCTCGTTCGCCTGGTTCAACCTGCGCATGGCGCGTGGCCGCAGCGAGGCGACGAAGCTTGCGGTCGGTGAGGCCGTGACGGCCGCCGTTCGCAAGCACTTCGCGCCGGTGCTGGAGCGCCGCGCCGTGGGCCTGACGATCCAGGTCGACGAAGGCGCCGAGGTCTTCGACGCCAAGGTGGGCAACCTGCACGCGCTGTACCGAAAACCCTGAGCGACCCCGATGAGCGAAGCCTTCACCCGCCCGCGCCGCTTCTCCGACAGCGAATGGGCCGCGCGCGTGCAGCTCGCGGCCTGCTACCGCATCTTCCATCGGCTCGGCTGGCACGAGCTGATCTACAACCACATCTCGCTGCGCGTGCCGGGCGAGGCCGGCCACTTCCTCGTCAACCCCTTCGGCCTGCACTACAGCGAGGTCACCGCGAGCAATCTCGTGAAGGTCGACGTGGGCGGCCAGGTCGTCGGCCACAGCGACTGGCCCATCAACCCGGCCGGCTTCACCTTCCACGGCGCCATCCACCGCACGCGGCCCGAGGTGCACTGCGTGATGCACGTGCACACCACGCCGACGATGGCCGTGTGCTGCCTGGAAGAGGGCCTGAGCTTCACGAACTTCTACGCCGCGCACCTGCACGGCCAGGTGGCGTACCACGACTTCGAGGGCATCACGATCCATGCCGACGAAGGCGCGCGCATCCTGGCCAGCGCCGGCGACAAGCCGGTGCTGCTGCTGCGCAACCATGGCCCGGTGGTGATGGGCGCGACGCTCGCGCAGGCCTTCTCGCGGCTGTGGGTGCTGCAGCGCGCCTGCGAGGTGCAGATGGCCTGCGCCGGGATGGGGGCCTTGCGGCCCATCCCCGAGCGCGTGATGGCAGGCGTGGTGCGCGACGCCCTGAACTTCGACCCGCGCTACGGCGCCGGGCAGGACGCCTTCGACGCGCTGCAGCGCCTGGTGGACCGCGACGATCCGGGCTACCGCGCCTGAGCGCGGATCAGCCCGCCACCGTCGCCAGCAGCCCGGCCACGCCCAGGCCCAGCGCCGCGAGCGCGTCGCCTGCGATCAGCCCGCCGCCCAGCAGCGAGGTGGCACTCATGTCGGCGGGCAGCAGGTCCTCGCCGGCCTCGGCGCTGCCGAAGCGCTTCCTGGCCCAGTCGGTGACGCTGGTGATCACGCCGCCGGCCGCGAACCAGGCGCCGGTGGCGATGCCGAAGAAGGCGCCGAAGGCGAAGGCATAGGGCGAGGGCAGCACGATGGCGTCGATGACGAAGTCGATCGCACCGTTCACGCCGCCGCCCTGCTTGAAGCGCTGGTAGGCGGCCGAGGCGAAGAGCTTCTTGCGCACCCACTGAACGGCGAAGCCGATCACGATGCCCACCAGGATGGCGTGGCGCTGGTAGGGCTTGTCCTCGATCAGGCCGCGCAGCGCGCCGACGAACTTGTAGGTCATCGCCGAGGCCCATTGCGCCGGTTGCTGGTCCTTGCTCATCACCGTCTGGTCCAGCGACAGCACCGGGTATGCCGACATGAAGAGCTTGGCGAAGGCCACCGTCATCACCGCGCCCACCAGCAGGCCCATCACCTGGAAGCGGAACTGGATCGTGCGCGGCGTGCCCAGGCGCCAGCCGGTGGAGCGGTCCTGCTGCATGTCGCCGGCCACGCTGCACGAGACGAGCAGGATGCCGCCGGCCATCAGGCCCACGGTCGGGTCCTTCAGCCCGAGCGCGGCCATCAGCACCACCGCGGTGACGAAGGCGGCCGAGATCGGGTTGCTGTCGCTGATGCCCAGCGAGATGCCGTTGACCATCGCGAAGATGAAGACCAGTGCCACCGCGAAGGCCATGAAGCCGACCGGCTGGTTCAGCAGCGACGAACTGATCCACACCAGCGCCACGCCCCAGAACGCCACCCAGGCCAGCAGCCGGCCGAGGTTGGTGCGCTGCCAGTCCTCCTGCTTCTCGACCGGCTTGGCGGCCGCGCCGCGCACGCGGCGCGCGGCCTCCACCAGGATGCCGCCGATGTCGAGGATGGCCGCGCCCATGATCAGGCCCAGGCCGATCAGGAAGGTGACCTTGCGGAACGGGTCGCCCTGGTGGAGCCAGCCGATCGAGACGAAGTAGGGCACGAGCGCGGTGCCCAGCAGCCCGGCCATCAAGGCCGGCACGCCGATGCGCGCACCGACCAGCATGCCGGCGCCGAGCGTCGAGGTGGACAGGTCGATCGCGCCCAGCCAGGCCCACTTCGCCCCGCCGACACCACCCACCACGCCCAGGCCGATGCCGCCGCCCAGCCGCGCCACCGAGCGGCGCAGCAGCACCGGGTCGGTCAGCGCGCGCAGGATGTTGGCCACCGCCAGGCCCGAGGGGAAGGTCAGCTGCAGCCGGTCCACCAGGATCGGCGTGTACAGCATGCCCACGCCGGCGCCGAACATGCCGATGGCGCACATGAACAGCATCAGCTGCCACACCGGCGGCTGCGGCAGGCCCATCCACACCATGGCCTGGATCAGCACGCCCATGCCCGCCATGCCGGCCACCGAGGCCGCGGCGGTCTGCATGTAGTTCGCGCCGTGCTTGCCTTCGGGCCCGTAGCCCAGCGTGACCGTGCTGCCCAGGATGCCGGCCAGCACCTGCCCGCCGACGAAGAAGCCGATCGAGAAGTTCATGTACGAGGCCGTCACCCCGCCCAGCGGGCCGAGGATGAAGATGCCCAGCACGGCCAGCATCGCGTAGTAGGCCGGCGTGTTCATCGCCGGCAGCCAGCGCCACCGTGGCCCCTCCGCAGTGGCTGAGGCGGGCAGGGCGGAAGCGGGGATGCTCATGGCGGGGACGGGAACGCTCAAGAAGCGCGAAGTCTACGGGCGCGCCGTCACCCCGTTCGCGGGGTGCGGCGCCGCCGCCAGGCCTTCTCGGCCTCGACGACCGCGAACACGAGCGCCGCGAGGGCCACGCACAGCGCCGCGTCGGCCGCCGACAGCGCCTGCGTGTGCAGCACCGCCTGCAGCGCCGGCACGTAGACCGTGGCGGCCTGCAGCGCCACGGTCAGCGCCACCGCCGCCAGCAGCGGCCGGTTGCTCAGCAGGCCCTGCGTGAACAGCGACTCGGTCTCCGAGCGGATCGCCAGCAGGTGCGCCATCTGCGCCAGCGTCAGCAGCGTGAAGACCATGGTCTGCGCGCGTGCCGTGGCGCCGGGCCCGCCCTCGTGCAGCACCCAGGCCTGCAGGCCCAGGCAGGACACGCCCATCAGCAGCCCCACCGCCAGCGCGTGCTGCCACAGCCCCTGCGCGAACACGCTTTCGCCGGGCGGGCGCGGCGGGCGCCGCATCACGCCGCGCTCGGCCGGCTCGGCCGCCAGCGCCAGGCCGGGCAGGCCGTCGGTGACGAGGTTGATCCACAGGATGTGGATCGGCAGCAGCGGCACCGGCAGGCCCACCAGCGGCGCCAGGAACAGGGCCCAGATCTCGCCCGAGTTGCCGGTGAGCGCGTAGCGGATGAACTTGCGGATGTTGTCGAAGATGCGCCGCCCCTCGCGCACCGCGGCCACGATGGTGGCGAAGTGGTCGTCCAGCAGCACCAGGCTGGACGCCTCGCGCGCCACGTCGGTGCCGTCCCGGCCCATCGCCACGCCGATGTCGGCCGCGCGCAGCGCCGGCGCGTCGTTGACGCCGTCGCCGGTCATCGCGACGAAACATCCCTGCGCCTGCAGCGCGGCGACGATGCGGATCTTCTGCGCCGGGTCCACGCGCGCGAACACCGCGGCGCGCGGCAGCGTGGCGGCGAGCTGCGCGTCGTCCATCGCGGCGAGCGCGGCGCCGGTCAGCACATCTTGAGAGTCAGCTGTCGCGATGCCCAGCTCGCGCGCGATCGCCAGCGCGGTGGCCGGGTGGTCGCCGGTGATCATCACGACGCGCACGCCGGCGCTGCGGCACTCGGCCACCGCAGCGCGCGCCTCGGGCCGCGGCGGGTCGATCAGGCCCACGAGTCCCAGCAGCTCCAGGCCCTGCTCGAAGGCATCGGCATCGAGCGTCGCGATCTCGCCCTGGCCCTCGCGCCGCGCAACCGCCAGCACGCGCATGCCGCCGGCGGCCCAGGCCTCGGCGAGTGCCAGCGCGTCGGCCACGTCGCCGCGGCAACGCGGCAGCACCGACTCGGGCGCGCCCTTCACGAAGGCCTGCCAGCCACCGGCCTGGCCGTCGTGCAGCGTGCTCATGCGCTTGCGCGTGGAGTCGAAGGGCCACTCCAGCCGCCGCGGCCGGCGCTCGCGCAGCGCGGCCACGTCCAGCGCGGCGTCCTGCGCGGCCTGCAGCAGCGCGGTCTCGGTCGGGTCGCCGATCCAGCTGCCGTCGGGGCCGGGCGCCGCGTCGTTGCACAGCGCCAGCGCTTGCCACAGCTCGGCCGCCGGCACGCCGAAGGCGCGGTGCTCGCGCAGCGTCATGCGGTTCAGCGTCAGCGTGCCGGTCTTGTCGGAGGCGATCACGCTCACCGAGCCCAGCGTCTCCACGCTCGGCAGCCGGCGCACCAGAGCGTTGACGTCGACCAGGCGCCGCGCGCCCAGCGCCAGCAGCACCGTCACCACCGCCGGCAGCGCCTCGGGGATCGCGGCCACGGCCAGGCTGATCGCGGTGAGCGCCATGCGCAGCAGCGGCTCGCCGCGCAACAGGCCGGTGGCGAAGACGATGGCGCAGATGACGAGCACCGCCACCGACAGGCGCTTGCCGAAGGCCGCCAGCCGCTGCTGCAGCGGCGTCGCGCGCACCGGTGCGGCCTGCAGCAGCGCGGCCACGCGGCCGAGCTCGGTGCCGGCGCCGGTGGCCACCACCAGCCCGGCGCCGCGGCCATGCGTGACGAGCGTGCCCTTCCAGGCCATGTTCGTGCGGTCGGCGACGGGAAGGTCTTCGCCCTGCAGGTGCGCGTGCGACTTCTCCACCGCCACCGATTCGCCGGTCAGCGCCGACTCGTCGACGCGCAGCCGCGCCGCGTCGTGCAGCCGCAGGTCGGCCGGCACCAGGTTGCCGGCGTCCAGCAGCACCACGTCGCCGGGCACCAGCGCCTCGGTGTGCACCTGCATCACGCGGCCACCTTCGCGCTTCACGGTGGCCTGCGCCTGCGCCATGCGACGCAGCGCCTGCAGCGCCTGCTCGGCGCGGCGCTCCTGCCAGAAGCCGATCGCGGCGTTGACGAGCACGATGACGATGATCGCCAGCGTGTCGGCCAGCTCGCCGATGAAGCCCGAGACCACGGCCGCGGCCAGCAGCACCAGCACCATGAAGTCGCGGAAGGGGTCCAGCAGGCGCAGCCACAGCGGGCGCGGCGGCGCCTCGGGCAGGCGGTTGGGGCCGTGGCGGGCCAGGCGACCGGCGGCCTCGGCATGGGCCAGGCCCTGCGCCGGGTCCACCGCCAGCGCGGCGGCCACGGCGTGCGCGGCGTGCAGGTGGGGGTGCTTGCGGGCCGGCATGGTCTTCAGCCGGTCAGCGCCGGCACCTCGGGCCGCAGCGCGTCGATGAACTCGGCGAGCAGCGGGTCGTCCTGCATCGTGGTGTCGCTCAGCATGCCCACCTCGCCGGCCGGCGCATCCAGCGCGAGGTCCAGCGCCACCACCAGCCGCCAGCGGCACAGCGTGCGCGCCAGCGTGGCCGGCGCCAGCGCCACGGTGCGGTTGTCGCGCAGGATCTCGGGCAGCGGCCCGAGCGAGGCGGTGGACACCGGGTGCAGGCGCGGCGTGATGCCGGCGTTCTCGAACAGGTCGTCGAAGACCTCGCGGATCCACACGCCGCGCGGCGGGCGCATCCAGGCGTAGCCGGCCAGGTCCGGCAGCGCCAGCCCGCGGCGGCCGGCCAGCGGGTGGCCGGGGCCGGCGAGCACGGTGGCCTCGTCGGCGCGCAGGCGCTCGAACTGCAGCCGCGCCGGCACCGGCACCGGCCGGCGGCACAGCACGCCGCTCAGCGTGCCGGCCAGCAGCCGCTGCATGAGATGCGGCGCCGAGTCCTCGACGATCTCCACGCGGATCGCCGGATGCCGCTCGCAGAAGCGCAGCACCCGCTCGCCCAGCACCGCGGAAGCCACCGCGGTGATGGCGCCGATGCGCAGCACGCCCGAGACGCCTTCGCGCAGCGCCGCCAGCGTCTCGGCCGAGGCCTGCAGCGCCTCCAGCGCCTGGCGCAGCACCGGGATCAGCGCCGTGCCGGCCGGCGCCAGCCGCATGCCGCGCGCATGGCGCTCGAACAGCGGCAGCTCCAGCAGGTCCTCCAGCTCGGCCAGCGCCTGCGTGGCGGCCGGCTGGCTCAGGCCGATCACGGCGGCGGCGCGGTGCAGGCTGCCCTCGTCGGCCACCGCCACCAGCAGCTGCAGGTGGCGCAGGCGCGACTTGGCCATCAGGCGCGAGAAGAGCACCTCCGAGGACGGCGCTGGATGCATGCGATTGGCGGGCCCGATAGCTCCACGGAAAAACCGAGTGGTCGGCGCGGCGCGGGGTTCCGAGAATGACAACAGATCAGGGTTTACCCGAAACCAGGGCCAGCACCTTCGATCGGGATCAAGGCTACGCCACAAGGAACCAACATGAGCACCGAACCGCGCGCCCCGCGCGAGCCGCTGGACCACTACACGAGAGACTTCCTCGCCCAGGGCCTCTCGCGCCGCAGCTTCTTCGCCCAGACGGCCGCCGGCGCGGCCGGCGCCGCCGGCCTGGGCGCGCTGGGCCTGGCAGCCGCCCCGGCGCAGGCGGCGGCGCGCCGGCCCGAGCTGAACTACGCGCTGAGCAGCGACGGCGGCGCGACGCTGGGCTTCATGCCGCGGCCGAAGCCGATCGCGGAGTCGGAGATCAAGGAGACGGTGAACGTCGACGTGGTCGTCGTGGGTGCCGGCGCCTCGGGCGTGCCGGCGGCGCTGTCGGCGGCCGAGAACGGCGCCAAGGTCGCGGTGCTGCAGAAGCAGCCGATCGTGGTCTCGCAGGGCAACACCGGCTCGGGCATCGATCTGGCCACCAGCGACAAGGCCGGCATCGAGGCGCTGGTCTCCAAGCTGATGGCCGAGAACAACCACCGCAGCAACCCCGCGATGCTGCGCGAGTGGGCCTACAACTCGGGCGAGGCCGTGCGCTGGGTGATCGACCGCGCCAAGCAGGGCGGCGGGCAGGTGGTGGACCAGGGCAGCGGGCCGCAGGGCGCCATCCGCAAGGTCAACGGCTACACGCTGAACTACGTCACCTCCTTCTTCGGGCCCAAGCCCTACACCACCGGCGACGGTATGCGCGCACTTGCGCGCACGGCCGAGAAGGCGGGCGTGAAGTTCTACTTCCGCATGCCCGGCGCGCAACTGATCCAGAACGCCGCCGGCGCGGTGCAGGGCGTGATCGCGCGCGACGACCGCGACGGCCGCTACGTGCGCTTCCTGGCGAAGAAGGGCGTGATCCTCTCGGCCGGCGACTACCAGAACAACCCGGCGATGTGCGACTACTTCATCCCGGACCTGAAGCACTTCGGCCGCAAGCAGATGGAGCGCACCGGCGACGGCTTCGCCATGGCCTACTGGGCCGGCGGCGTGATCGAGCCCATCGGCCACACGAAGATGCTGCACGACTTCGACGCCGGCCCGGCGACGATGTGCGACATGCCCTTCCTGGCCGTGGACATGCAGGGCCGGCGCTTCGTCAACGAGGCGCTGGACATGTCGCTGCTCAACAACTACCTGCGCAGCGCGAAGGACGCCGGGCACTACTGCCAGGTCTTCGATGCCGACTACATGACCGCCGCCGCCAAGTGGCCGGGCATGCTGTTCCCGCCCGAGAAACTGGCCAACTACATGCCCGAGGAGCCGGGCGAGAAGAAGGGCGTCTTCCCGTCGCAGATCAACACCTGGAAGGCCGACACGCTGCCCGAGCTGGCGCGCAAGCTGGGGGTGAACGCCGAGAACTTCGTCGCCACCGTCAAGCGCTACAACGAGATGGTGGCGGCCCGCGCCGATACCGAGTTCGGCAAGGCGCCAGAGTGGCTGGTGCCGGTGGTCAAGCCGCCGTTCTACGGCATCCACCGGCGGCTGCGCATCTCCACGCTGTGCTCCGGCATGCTGGTGGACACGAAGCACCGCGCGCTCGACGCCGACGGCCAGCCCATCCCCGGCCTCTTCATCATCGGCAACATGGCCGCGGGCTTCTACGGCGGCGTGGACTACCCGCTGACCGTCTTCGGACTCTCCCTGGGCCGCTGCTACACCTTCGGGTACCTCGCCGGCCGCCACGTCGCCAAGCTCTGAACGGGAGGACAACATGAGAACCACACAAATCCTCCGCTCCTTCCGCCGCGCCGTCTTCGGCCTGGCGCTCGCCGCCTGCTTCGCCGCGCCGGCCCTGGCCCAGAACCAGCCCGACAAGCCCTACGGCCCGCTGGGCAAGGTGCACGCGGCCGAGGGCTACAAATGCGTCAAGTGCCACACCAGTGGCAAGCTCGAGGCCAAGATCCCGCAGGAGACCTGCCTGTCCTGCCACGGCGACGGCGACAGCCGCAAGCTCGCGGCCAGCACCGCCAAGGTGAAGCCCGTGAACCCGCACGAGAACCGCCACTACGGCACCGAGGCCGACTGCGGGCTGTGCCACCGCGTGCACGAGAAGTCGGTCAACTTCTGCGCCGATTGCCACCCGCGTTACGAGCTCAAGGTGAAGTGAACCCCCAGCCGCGGGGCGTGCGCCGGCGCGGGCCGGTGCACACTCGCGGCTGAAATGAGCCGTACCGAACCGCAGGACCCGAACTCGATCACGCAGCTGCTGGCGCTGTCGCGCGACGGCAGCGCCGGCGCGCTGTCGTCGCTCTACGCGAAGCTGTACCCCGAGATCAAGCGCGTCGCCCGTGCGCGCCTGGCGCAGGCCGGCGGCGTGACGGGGCTGAACACCACGGCGCTGGTGCACGAGGGCTTCCTGCGCATGGCCGATCTCGAAGGCCTGCAGGGCGCCACGCGCGGGCAGTTCTTCGCCTACGTCGGCCAGGTGCTGCGCTCGGTGGTGATCGACCACGTGCGCAGCGAAGGGCGCGACAAGCGCGGCGGCGACCAGATCCAGGTCACTCTGTCGGCCGCCGCCGACGTGCCCGCCGCACTGCCCGCCGCGGCCGACCTGCTGGCGGTGGACCGCGCGCTCAAGCGCATGATCGAACTCGATGCCGGCCTGTACGAGCTGATCGAGATGCTCGCCTTCGCCGGCCTCACGATCGCCGAGGTGGCCGAGCTGCGCGGCGTCTCCAGCCGCACCATCAACCGCGACCTCGTGAAGGCGCGCGCGCTGCTGGCCACGCTGCTGGGGGAAACCCGCTGATCGCGGCGCGCGCTGTCGCAGCGCGGCCCGCGGCGCCGTCTGTACCCGGACGATGATCGACCGCAATCACTGGCAGCGGCTCTCGGCGCTGCTCGACGAAGCGCTGGCGCTGGAAGGCGCCGCGCGCGAAGCCTGGCTGGCCGCGCTGCGCGCGCGCGAGCCGGCGCTCGCCGACGAACTCGGACCCATGCTCGCGCAGGCCGGCGACGAGGCCGCCACGCTGCCAGGCGTCGATGACTTCGCCGGTGGCCTGGACGCCGCGCTGCAGCAGCCCGCTGCCGCGGCCGCCGCGCCCGGCGCGCCGCAGCCCGGGCTGCAGTTCGGCCCCTGGCAGCTGCTGCACAAGATCGGCGAAGGCGGCATGGGCCAGGTCTGGCTCGCGCGCCGCGCCGACGGGCTGTACGAGGCGCAGGCGGCGATCAAGCTGCTGCGCAGCGACCTGCACACGAGCGCGCTGCAGGCCCGCTTCGCGCGCGAACGCGCGGTGCTGGCGCGGCTGAACCACCCGGCGGTGGCGCGGCTGCTGGACGCCGGCATCGCCGACAGGGACGCCGACGGGGGGGCCGGCGGCCAGGCCTATCTCGTGCTGGAGTACGTCGACGGCCGGCCGCTGGCCGACTACGTGCGCCATGCCGGCCTGGGCCTCACGGAGCGCGTGCGGCTGATGCTGCAGATCGCCGAGGCGGTGGACCACGCGCATGCGCAGCTCATCGTGCACCGCGACCTGAAGCCCAGCAACGTGATCGTGCGCCACGACGGCCAGGCCAAGCTGCTGGACTTCGGCATCGCCGGCCTGCTGGACGACGGCGTCGAGGCCGACACCGAGCTCACGCGCCAGACCGGCCGCGGCCTGACGATCGGCTACGCGGCGCCGGAGCAGATCCTGGGCGAGCCCATCGGCACCGCGGCCGACGTGTTCTCGCTCGGCGTGATGCTGTACGAGCTGCTGTCGGGCACGCTGCCCTTCGCGCCGCGGCGCAGCCCGCGCCTGGCGGCCGAGCGCGCGGTGCTGCACGACGAGCCGGCGCGGCTGTCGGCGCTGGCGCGCGGCGGGCCGCCTTCCGCCGACGATGCCGAGCAGGGGCCCGGCCGCCCGGCCGACATCGCGCGCGTGGCGGGCGACCTGGAGGCCATCGTCGCCAAGGCGCTGCGCAAGAACCTGGCCGAGCGCTACGGCAGCGTGCGCGCGCTGATGGACGACCTCTCGGCCTGGCTCGGCCACCGCCCGGTCTCGGCGCGGCGCGAGGACTGGCGCCACCGCACGCGGCTGTGGATGCGCCGCAATGCCGTGCTGGCCGCGGCAATGGCGCTGGTGGGCATCAGCCTGAGCGTGGGCCTGGCCGCGGCCACCTGGCAGTGGAAACGCGCCGAGCGCGCCGCGCGCCAGTCCGACCAGGTCACCGAGTACCTGACCGAGCTGCTGGCCTCGGCCGACCCCGAGAAGCATGGCGGCCAGTGGCCCACCGTGATGCAGCTGCTCGAGGAGAGCCGCAAGACGCTGCCGGGGCAGTTCCAGGACGATCCCGAGACGCGCATGCGCCTGCTCACCGTGCTGGGCGACACGTACCACGAGCTGAACCGCTTCGATCTCTCGGTGCCGCTGTACGACGAGCTGCTGGCGCTGTCGGAGAAGGTCAACGGCCCGGATGCGCCCTTCACGCTGGAGGTGCACCTGTACCGCGCCCGTTCGCTGCAGGTGCAGGGCCTGTTCGACAAGGCCATCGCCGAGCTGGAGCCGGTGATGGCGAAGCTGGAGCGCGCCTTCGGCCGCGGCAGCCACAACCACCGCATCTCGCTGTACGTGCTGAACGCCAGTTATGCCCGCGCCGGCCGGCTGGAGGACGCCGACCGGGTGCTGGCCGAGGCCGGCCGCGTGACGGAGGCGCAGTTCCCGCCCGGCAGCCCGGAGCGGCTGTCGCACCTGAATCATGTGCAGGTGCTGCGCGTCGGCCAGGGCCGGCTGCAGGAGGGGCTCGCGGCGTTGAAGCAGACCGAGCCGTGGTGGAACGAGCCGGCGGTGAAGAAGAGCAAGCTGGGCCTCGTGCTCCAGCGCAACACGCTGGCGGTGCAGCTGCGGCTGTCGATCTACGACCGCGTCGAGGAGCGCGCCGCGAAGCTGCTGGCCGAGTGCGACCAGATGCTCGGCCCCGGCAACGACCTGGCCAGCGGCCTGCGCCACGAGCTGGCCCGCTACCACACCGAGGTCGGCCAGTTCACGCAGGCGCTGGCGCAGCGCGAGGAGAACCTCGAGCAGGCGCGCGCGGCCGGCGTCGAGAGCGCCTCGGTGCTGCTGCCGCTGCGCGTGCAGGTGCTGCTGGCGCAGGCGCAGGCGCACGTGGCCGATGCCGACGCGCTGCGGCGCGAGACGCGCTCGATGCTGGCCGAGCTCGACCGCGAGCGCGACACCGTGGGCTACGCGCGCGCCGAGGCCTGGATCAACCTGATGCGCGTGGGCCTGGCGCTGGACGACGCCGCGCTGGCCGCCGAGGCGCTCGCGCCGCTGAAGTCCGACGCCGGCCTGGACCTGGCGCGCAACGGCCTGCTGGCCAGCCGTGTCACGCAGCTCGAAGGCGAACTGGCGCGGCTGCAGGGCGACCTGCCGCGCAGCCGCGCGCTGCTGAAGGAGCGCATGGCGCGCTTCGAGCGCGCCACCGACCGCCAGGTGCTGCCGGCCTGGGTCGCCGCGGTGGACCTGGCCTTCACCGAGGTGCTGGCCGGCGGCCCGGAAGCGGCCGCGGCCCTCGCCGCCGCCGACGCACGGCGCCCGCCGGCCATGCCGGCCGGCCACCCGCTGGACCTCGCGATGGCCTGGCTGCGCGCCCGCCACGCCGCCGGCAGCGACGACGCGCCGGCGGTGCGCGAGGCGCTGGCCGCGCTGCAGCGGCAGCAGGGCCGGCGTGCGGGCCAGCCCGCGGGGCCGGGGCTGGGCGCTTTCGGCGGCTCCCTCATCTGAGGGGGCGTTTTCGGGCCCGGCGGCTGTCGCTCGGCCGCCGGCGGTGGCGTCTGTTCCCCAGACGACCACTCGACAACGGACCGCCCGCCATGCCCCGCATCAGCTCCTTCTCGCAACGTGTCGGCGGCGCCGTCGCCGCGGCCGCCGCGGCGCTGCTGGCCGCGCCGGCCCATGCCGACGTGGCGAGCTACCAGGGCCGGTTCATCGCCGACGACGACCTGCTGCAGGTGCACTTCACGCTCGCCGGCAAGGCGGACGTGCAGGCGGCCACGCAGTCCTGGGCCGGCGGCGGCTTCGCGCCGGTGCTCGCGCTGTTCAGCGCCACCGCCGGCGAGCTGCTGCGCGACGGGGGCCACGGCCCGCGCGGGCCTGCGCCCGGCCAGGGCCGTGACGCCCGGCTGGCCGGCACGCTGGACGCGGGCGACTACACGCTCGTGCTGTCGCAGGACGGCAACCTGCCGCTCGGCCCCAGGCTCGACGACGGCTACGGCCGGGCCGGCCAGCACGACTACACCGGCCGCAGCCACCTGGGCCAGCCCGGCATGCGCTTCGTCGACGCCGACGGCAGCGCGCGCAGCGGCGACTATGCACTCACCTTGCAGGTCAGCGCGGTGCCGCGGCCCGCCAGCTTCTCGCTGCTGGCCGCGCTTGGCCTGGGCCGGCGCGCCTGAACCCTTAAGACGGCGCTAAGCGGTGCATCGCACGATGCACCGCATGCACACCACCGACACCCCCCTCCTCCCGCCCGGCCGCGTGCGGGCCCTGCTGCTGGCGCTGGCCGCCGCGGCGGGCCCGGCCATGGCCGAAGCCCCCTCGGCCACGCGCGGCCAGGCCTTCTTCACGCAGACCCATGGCCGCGACTGGAGCTGCTCCAGCTGCCACGGCGCCGTGCCGCTGGGCACCGGGCGCCATGCGGCCACCGGCAAGGCCATCGAGCCGCTGGCGCCGGCGGCCAACCCGCGCCGCTTCACCGACGCCGCGCACACCGAGAAGTGGTTCCGCCGCAACTGCAAGGACGTGCTCGGCCGCGAGTGCTCGGCCGGCGAGAAGGCCGACGTGGTCGCCTTCCTGCAGGGGCTGAAGCCATGAAGGCGCCGGCGCTGATCGCCGCGGCCGCCTGCGCGCTGGGCTTCGCCGCGCCCGCGCTGGCCGACAAGGACCAGCACCGCGCCTTCGCCCCGCCGCCGCCGAAGCTGGTGCAGGAATGCGGCAGCTGCCACCTCGTCTACCCGGCCGGTCTGCTGCCCGCGGCCAGCTGGCAGCGCCTGATGTCGGGCCTGCCGCGCCACTTCGGCAGCGACGCCAGCCTGGACGAGGCCACGGCGCGCGAGATCGGCAGCTGGCTCGTGTCGAACGCCGGCAGTGGCCGGCGCGGCGGCGAGCCCCCGCCCGAGGACCGCATCACCCGCAGCGCCTGGTTCGAGCGCAAGCACCGCGAGGTGCCCGCGCCGGCCTGGTCGCGCCCGTCCATCGGCAGCGCCGCACGCTGCGCCGCCTGCCACCCCGCCGCCGAGAAAGGAAGCTTCGATGAACACGCTGTCCGCATCCCCCGCTGAAGCCGAGGCCCGTGGCGAGGCGCGCGGCGGCCTGGTCTGGGACCTGCCGGTGCGCCTGTTCCACTGGCTGATGGCCGGCTGCTTCGCCGGCGCCTGGCTCACCGCCGAGAGCGAGCGCTGGCGCATGCTGCACGCCGTGCTGGGCTGGACGATGCTGGGCCTGGTGCTGTTCCGCATCGTCTGGGGCTTTGCCGGCACGCGCCACGCGCGCTTCGCCAGCTTCGTGCGCGGCCCGCGCGCGGTGTGGGAGCACCTGCGCGGCCTCGTCGGCGGGCCGGTGGACGAAGGCGCCGGCCACAACCCGGCCGGCGGCTGGGCGGTGCTGGCGCTGCTGGCGCTCACGCTGGCCACGGCCGGGCTGGGCTGGGCGGCCTACGACGGCGTCCAGGTGGCCGAGGAACTGCACGAGGGCGCGGCCAACGCGCTGATCGCGCTCGTGGTGCTGCACCTGGCGGCGGTGGCCTTCACCAGCTGGCGCCTGCGGCGAAACCTGGTGCGCGCGATGCTCACCGGCCGCTCGAGCGCCGAGCCCGAAGCGCCTGCCGGCAAGGGCGTGCGTCCGCGTGCCGTCATGGCGCTGCTGCTGGCCGCGGCGGTGGTGGCCTTCTGGTGGAGCCAATGGAACTCGCCGCCGGCCGGCGCCGCGACCACCGCCGGTGCGCGCGAGGGTGGCCACCACGGTGAACGCGGCGGGCGCCACCACGACGACGATTGAGCCCGGCCCCGCACAATCGCGCCATGCGCATCCTGCTCGCCGAAGACGACCCGCTGCTGGGTGACGGCCTGCGCGCCGGCCTGGGCCAGCGTGGCTTCCAGGTCGACTGGGTGCGTGACGGCGAGGCCGCCGAGCGCGAGCTGCGGGCCGAGCCCTACGAGGCGGCGGTGCTCGACCTGGGCCTGCCGCGCCGCGACGGCCTGCAGGTGCTGGCCGCCGTGCGCGCCGCCGGCGTGAAGCTGCCGGTGCTGGTGCTGACCGCGCGCGACGCCATCCCCGACCGCGTGCGCGGCCTGGACGGCGGCGCCGACGACTACGTCGTCAAGCCGGTCGACCTCAACGAGCTCGCGGCGCGGCTGCGTGCGCTGGTGCGGCGCTCGCACGGCGAGGCGGCGCCGACGATCGAGCACGATGGCGTGGTGCTGGAGCCGGCCTCGCGCCGCGTGACGCGCGAAGGCGCCGCGCTGACGCTGTCGCAGCGCGAGTTCGACCTGCTGCAGCTGCTGATGCTGCGGCCCGCGCAGGTGCTGTCGCGCGAGCAGATCGAGCAGCAGCTCTACGGCTGGGGGCAGGAGGTCGACAGCAACGCGGTGGAGGTGCATGTGCACAACCTGCGGCGCAAGCTGGGCTCGGCCTTCATCCAGACCGTGCGCGGCATCGGCTACACGCTGCGCCGGCCGTAGGCCCGAGATCCGCCCGGGATGAAGCTCTTCGGCTCGCTGCAGGCGCGGCTGCTGGCGCTGGTGCTGTCGACGGTCGCGCTGTCGTGGCTGGCCTCGGCCGCGCTGACGGCGCTGGACGCGCGGCACGAGATCGACGAGCTGCTCGACGGCCACCTCGCGCAGGCCGCCGCGCTGCTGGTGGCGCAGCAGATCCCGGAGCCCGGCGAGGGCGATGGCGAACACGGCCACCTCGTCGATGCGCCGCAGCTGCACCGCTACGCGCCCAAGGTGGCCTTCCAGGTCTTCCACGAGGGCCGGCTGGTGCTGCGCTCGGCGCAGGCGCCGGCCGCGCCGCTGCGGCCGCTGGGGGAGGCCGGCAAGGGCGGCTTCGCCACCGTGCGGCTGGACGGCGAGCCCTGGCGCGTGTTCGCCGCCCGCGGCGCGGAGCGCGACGTGCAGGTCTTCGTCGGCGAGCGGCTGCACGCGCGCTCGGAGATCCTGCTGGCCGTGCTGCGCTCGATGGCCGCGCCTCTGGCGCTGGCGCTGCCGCTGCTGGCGCTGTTGCTGTGGTGGGCGGTGCGCGGCGGGCTGGCGCCGCTGCGTGCGCTGTCGCGGGCGCTGTCGGCGCGCGCGCCGGGCGCGGCCGGCCCGATCGCGCTGGACGGGGCGCCGGCCGAGCTGCGGCCTCTGGTCGACGAGCTGAACGGCCTGCTGGCGCGCGTGGCCACGCTGCTGGCGGCCGAACGCCGCTTCACTGCCGACGCCGCGCACGAGCTGCGCACGCCGATCGCGGGCATCCGCACCCAGGCCCAGGTCGCGCTGGAAGCCGGCGCCGAGGCCGAGCGCGCCCATGCGCTGCGCGCGCTGCTGGCCGGCTGCGACCGTGCGGCGCACCTGGTCTCGCAACTGCTGCAGCTGGCGCGGCTGGAGTCCGACGGCGGCGGTGCGCTGGCCGCCGCGCCGATCGACCTGGCCGCGCTGCTGCGCCAGGAAGCGGCCGCCGTGGCGCCGCTGGCGCTGGACAAGGGCCAGCTGCTGGAGATCGACGCGGGCCCCTGCCGCGCGCAGGGCGACGCCGTGCTGGCCGGCGCGCTGCTGCGCAACCTGCTGGACAACGCGGTGCGCTACAGCCCGCGCGGCGCGCGCGTCGCCGCGGTGCTGCGCGCCGAAGGCGACGGCGCCGTGTTGCAGGTCGACGACGGCGGCCCCGGCCTGCCCGAGGACGAACGCCGGCGCCTGGGCGAGCGCTTCTTCCGCGCCCTGGGCAGCGGCGAGGCCGGCAGCGGGCTGGGCTGGTCGATCGTGCGCCGCATTGCCGCCGTGCACGGCTGGCAGGTGGAGGCCCAGGCCTCGCCGACGCTCGGCGGGCTGCGGGTCACGGTGCGCTGGCCACCGCCACGGCCGGCCGGTGCGCCGGGCGGTCATCCGGAAAATCCCCACCGACAGCACTGATATTGACCCCATAATCGCGCCGTTAGGGGGGAAGCGCGATGGAGAGGCTCTACAAGGCCCGCGCGGCGGCTGAACTGTTGCTGGACCAGGTCGATTGCGCGCTGCTGGCCTGCAGCGCCCAGGGGCGTCTGGAGCATGCCAACCGCGCGGCGCGCCAGCTGCTGCGTGCCGGCGGGCCGCTGCAGCTGCAGGAAGGCGTGCTGCTGGCGCCGCCGGCATCGGCCGCCGGGTTCGCAGCCGCGCTGGCGGCGGCGGCGCATGAACGGCGCAGCGCGCTGGTGCCGCTGGAAGACGGCGAACGGGGCACGCTGCTGCTCGCGCTGCCGGGCGGCGAGGCCGGATCGGACACCGCCGTGCTGCTGATGCTGGGCCGCGAGGGCCCGTGCTCGCCGTTTGCGCTCGAGCTGCTGGCCTCGCGCCACGGCTTGACGCGGGCCGAGAAGCGCGTGCTGCAGGAGCTGCTGGCCGACCACCCGGTGCGCCGCATCGCGGCTGACCACGGCGTCTCGGTCTCCACGGTGCGCACGCAGATCCTGGCCGTGCGCACCAAGATCGGCGTGCGCAGCGTCGAGGCGCTGATGTTGCGCGCGTCGCAGATGCCGCCGGTGGCCGCGCTGGCGGGCATCGAGGCCGCCGAGCTGCGCCGGTAGCGGTTTAGCAAGATTTAGCGCGCCGGGGCGCCGTGCCGCTTCGACACTCGCGGCCGTGCAGACAGAGGAAACGATCGAGCGGCCACTGAAGGCCCGTGCGGCAGCCGAGCTGCTGCTGGACGAGGTCGACTGCGCGCTGCTGGCCTGCAGCGCTGCGGGCCGGCTGGAGCATGCCAACCGGGCGGCCCGCCAGCTGCTGCGCGCCGGGGTGCCGATGAAGCTGCACGACGGCCTGCTGCGGGTGGCACCGGACTCGGCCGCGGCCTTCGGCGCCGCGCTGGCAACGGCCGCGCTGGAGCGGCGCAGCACGCTGGTGCAGCTGGAGCCCGGCGAGCCGCAGGCGCTGCTGCTGGCCTCGCCGGGCGCCGCGGGCGGCGCCGGGCCGGCCGTGCTGCTGATGCTGGGCCGCAGCGCGCTGTGCTCGCCGCTCGGCCTGGAGCTGCTGGCCACGCGCCACGCGCTGACCCAGGCCGAAAAGCGCGTGCTGCGCGCGCTGCTGGCCAACCGGGCCGTGCGCTGCATCGCCTCCGACCATGGCGTCTCGGTCTCCACCGTGCGCACGCAGGTCCTGTCGATCCGCGCCAAGATCGGCGTGCGCAGCATCGAGGCGCTGATGCTGCGCGCCGCCCGGCTGCCGCCGGTGGCGGGGCTGCCGGGCCTCGACGGCCACTGATCGGCAGGTCTCGCTACAGTGCGCGGCATGTCCGGCCGCAGCGCGTTCCGATTCGATGGCTGGGAGCTGCGCCTCGTCGAGCGCCAGCTCCTGGTGCATGAGCGGCCGGTGGCGCTCGGCAGCCGCGCCTTCGACCTGCTGGCGGCGCTGGTCGAGCGCCAGGGCCGCGTGGTCACGCACGCCGAGCTGCTGGCCGCGGCCTGGCCGGGCCTCGTCGTCGAGGCCAACAACGTCTCGGTGCAGATCGCCGCGCTGCGCAAGGTGCTGGGCCCGCGCTCGATCCTCAACGTTGCCGGCCGCGGCTACAAGCTGGGCGTGCGCCCGCTGGACCTCTCGGCCGGCCTCGCCCTGGCCGGCGCGGCCGCCGGGCCCCTGGCGCCGGGCGACGAACTGCTGGGGCGCGCCGACGATCTGGTCGCGCTGGAGGCGCTGGCCGCAGGCGCGCCGCTGGTGACGATCGCCGGCAGCGGCGGCATCGGCAAGACCACGCTCGCGCGTGCCTTCGTCGCCGGCCTGGGCGTGGCGCCGGCCGACGGCGTGCACTGGATCGATGCCGCGCCGCTGCAGGACGGCGCGCAGCTGGGTGCGGCCATCGCCGGGCCGCTGGGCATTCCGCTCGGCCTCGCCGCCGGCGCCGAGCCCGGCGAAGCCCTGGCGGCGGCGCTGGCGCAGCGGCGTGCGCTGGTCGTGCTCGACAACCTGGAGCACCTGCAGGCGCCCGCCGCGCGGCTGCTGGGCGCCGCCTTGGCCGCCGCGCCGGGCATGCGCTGGCTGGCCACCTCGCAGCAGCCGCTGCGCGTGGCCGGCGAGCGGGTCTTCAGGCTCGGCCCGCTGGCCGTGCCGCCACCGGGCACGCCGGCGGCCGAGGCCCGCGGCTGGGCCGCGCCGGCGCTGCTGTGCCGCCGTGCCGGCAGCGGCCGCAGCCGCTTCGAGCTGGACGAGGGCAACGTCGCCGCTGCCATCGAGCTGTGCCGCCAGCTCGACGGGCTGCCGCTGGCGATCGAGATGGCCGCCGCGCTGGTGGCCGGCGTGGGCCTGGCCAGCGTGCATGAGCAGCTCGGGCAGCGCCTCGGGTCGCTGGCCTCGCCGCGGCGTGCCGGTGCCGCGCGCCACCACAGCCTGCGCGCGACGCTGGCCTGGACACACGGGCTGCTGTCGGCGCCGGAGCAGCGGCTGTTCCGGCGCCTGGCGCCCTTCGTCGGCGGCTTCACGGCGGCGCAGGCGCAGCGCATCGGGCGCGACCCCGACGACACCCCGGACGCGCTCGACGAATGGCAGGCGCTGGCCGCGCTGGGCGCGCTGGTGGACAAGTCGCTCGTGCAGCGCGACGCCGACGGCGGCGAGCGCTTCCGCCTCTTCGAGAGCGCCCGCGACGACGCGCGCCGGCGCCTGGCCGATGCCGGCGAGGAGCCGCTCGTGCAGCGCCGCCACGCGCACGTGATGGCCGAGCTCGCCGACGCCCTGTGCGCCGACTTCGAGACCTGGCGCGACGCCGACTGGCTGGCGCGCTACGCCCCCGAGCGGCACAACCTGCGCGCGGCGCTGGCCTGGGCCTGCCGCGCCGACGAGCCCGACCTGCTGGCGCGGCTCGTGGCCGGGCTGGGCCGGGTCGACGGCTTCCTGCGTGCGCCGGCCGAGATCCTGCGCCTGCCGCTGCCGATGGACCTGCTCGACCAGGCGCTGCCTTCGTTCCGCGGCCCGGCGCTGCTGGAGCTGGCCGCGGCGCAGATGAGCGACGGCCACCTGGAGCGCGGCAGCGAACTCGTGGCCTGTGCGCTGGAGGACTTCCGCGCCGCCGGCGACGAAGCCGGCGCCTACCGCGCGCTGGCGCTGCAGGCGCGGCTGTTCGAGTCGCGCCCCGGCCTGCAGGCGCAGGCGCGCGAGGCCTGGGCCGGGCTGCGCGCCTTCGACAGCTCGCGCCTGCCCGCCCGCACGGTGCTGGAGGCCGCCATCGCCACCGGGCTGCAATACGGCGGCGAACGCACCCCCGAGCGGCTGCGCGACCTGGAGGCTGCCGCCGCGCGCTGCGGCTTCGAGGCCCTGGCCACCGTGTGCCGCGTGCACCTGCTCGACGAGTGGCTGGTCGCCGGCCGCCACGCCGAGGTGGTGGAAGGCGCGACGCGCTGGCTTGCCCAGGGCGTGCCGCATGCACGCGTGCGCGCCACCGTGCTGCACAACCAGGCGCTGGCGCTGGCGCTGCTGGGCCGCCATGCCGAGGCGCAGGGCACCGCGATGCAGGCGCTGCGGCTGCTGCCGCAGCTCTCGCCGGTCGTGCTCGTCCCGCTGGCGCTGGCCGCGGTGCAGCAGGGTCGTTTCCGCGAAGGCGCGATGCTCGCCGGCTGGATCGCGCAGGTGCTCGAGGCCCGGCAGCAGAGCCTCGACCCGGCCGAGGCCATCGCCCATGAGCAGGCCCTGGCGCGGCTGCGCCAGGCGATGGGCCCGCAGCGGCTGGCCGAGCTGATGCGCATGGGTGCCGCGATGCCGGCGCCGGGGCTGCTGGCCACGGCCATGCCGCTGGCGCCGGCCGCCGGGCCTCAGAACGCGTACCAGGGCCCGTCGGCGGCCAGCGCCTGGCCCCAGATCGACGTGTAGACCTTGCGGCCGTAGAAGAAGGGCAGGCCGAACACGAAGGCGCCGGCGTTGGCCGCGCCGGAGCTGCCGGCCAGGTTCGCGAAGGCGACGTTGGGGGTGGCGAAGAGGCGGTCGGCGCTGCCCACGCCCAGCGTCACCGCGGCGCTGTTGCCGAAGGGGTCGGCCAGCAGCACGCTGCGGGTCTGGTCGCTCGCGGGGCAGTACCAGGTGCTGCCGGCGCCGCCGGCCACGCACTTCGTCGGCAGCGCCGGGTCGTCGAAGAACAGGCCGTTGGAGCCGCTGTCCACATAACTGAACGGGTAGCTGCGGCCGCCGCTGCTGGCGGCGAGGTACAGGTAGTCGTCGCGCGCCGGGTCGTTCTGCAGCCGCAGCAGCGCGCCGCTGCCGGCCGGCGGCAGCTGGTTGTTGGCCTGCGTGCCGATGCCGAACACGAGCCGCCCGCGCACCACCGAGGCCCCGCCGGCCGGCAGCGCCGGCAGCGCGAGCAGCGTGCCGTTGTTGTTGACCGCGAACGAGGCCACCGGCTGCGCCACCTGCTCCTCGGCCGGCACCGCGGCGGGCCGGCAGCCGGCGGCGCCGCAGCGGTAGTACAGCGTGTAGCCGGCGCTGTAGTCGCCGGTCTCGCAGGCCAGGCCGCAGTCGTAACGCAGCAGGCCGATGCCCAGCACCGCGCGCGCCTGCAGCGCCGTCACCGAGGCCAGCAGGTCACCGTTGGCGGCCTGGCGGCAGTCGGCGGTGGGCGCGGGGTTGGGCGTGTCGCCGTCGTCGATCACCTGCACCGGGATGCCGGCCGCGGTCTCGCCGGCGATGTGCAGGTCGGCGCGCGCGATCGGCCCCCAGACCGCGCCGACGACGAAGGGGTAGCACTCGGCCACCGTCTCGCCGCCGGCGGTGGCGGCCGGCAGGTTCAGCCCGGCCACCGCGCTGCGCAGCACGCGCAGGCCGATCGAGCCGGTGTCGAGGAAGACATGGTCGATCGTCGCGCAGGCCGTGGTGGAGCCCGGCGCGCAGACGGTGACGGTGACGTAGGGCAGGTTGGTCACGCCCAGGGCGAAGCCGCTCGCGGGGCCGCTGTCGATGACGATCTCGGTCGTGTTCGGCCCCTGCGGTTCGGCCAGCGTGATCTCGGGCCCGGCCTGGCCGGGCGTGATGCCTTCGCAGCCCGCGCCGACGCAGCGCGTCTCGGTGCTGTTGCCGCCGCCGCAAGCCGCCACCAGCAGCGCGGCGGCCAGCACGAGGGCGCGGGCGAAGAGTTCAGCGCAGCGCACGGGCATCGGTGCCGGCCGGCACCCGCGAGACGAGCCATGCCCGGCCGACGAAGGCCTGGCCCTGGCCCTGGCTCTCGACGACGAGATCACCGCTGGCCAGGCGCGATGCGTGGGTGATGCCGGCGCGCGGGCCTTGCTGCTGCCAGCGCCGGCCGGCTTCGGCATAAGCGGCGAAGTGGGTGCCCAGCAGCCGGTCCAGCCGCGGCTTGGTGCGCGTGGCCCAGCTGATCGCGAACACGCGGCCGTCGGCACCTGCGTACTCGCGCACGGTGGAGCCGTCGGGCAGGGTCAGCAGGTGCACCTGCATCGCCGGCAGCTGCTGCTGGCGCCGCACGGCGCTCATGCGCTGCTGGTCGGCATGAACGCTGGCGAGGTTCTCGCCCAGCACCGCGTGCGCGGGTGTGGAGGCCGCCAGCGCGGCGGCCAGCACCAGCAGCGCGAGCGCCGGGCGCGGATCAGGGCCGGACATGCGACAGCTCCAGCGCCAGCCCCGTGCTGCCCAGCGGCACCGGGCCCAGCTCGGCCTCGATGTCGCCGGCGGCGGGGATCGCGTCGCCGCGTTTGCTCACGCGCGCGCCGATGCGCAGCTGCGCATGCTGCGAGATGCGCGCCTCGCGCGTCATCGCCAGCGTGTCGTCGAGCGCGAAGTCCAGCGGCAGGTCGCGGCCGCGCTTCTTCAGCAGCGCCACCGGCATGCGGCTGCCGTCGGCCGGGCGGGCGAAGACGAACACCGTGTCCTCGGGGCCGACCTGGCCCTTCAGCGCCGAGGCCAGCGTGACGCGGCCGGCGACGAAGGGCTGTGCTGTCGCTGACGCGGCCGGGCCCGCGGTCGTCGGCGCCATCAGCGCGCGCGCCTCGGCGATGCTGGTGGCCACCGGGCGCTGCAGCGCGGCGTCGCCGGTGGCCTTCAGCGCGCGTTCCCAGAAGCCCACCGCGGCGGCGTACTGGCGGCGCTCGAAGGCTTCCTTGCCGGCCAGCACCAGGGCCTTGAAGTTGGCGGGCTCAAGTTCCAGCGCGCGCGTGATCAGCTTCGCCGGCTCGCCCTGCAGGCTGCCCTGGCTGGCCACGCCCAGCGCGTCGGCGAAGTCGGCATGGGCCTGCGCGTCCTGCGGGCGCAGCGCGAGCAGCCGGCGGTAGGCCTCGGCCGCTTCCTTGAACTGGCCGGCCATCTCGTGGGTGTGCGCGAGCATGGCCCAGGCCGCGGCGTCCTTCGGGTTGCGCTGCAACTCGTCGCGCGCGCGCTCGATGCCGCGCTGCACCTGGCTGGCCGACAGCGGCGCCGGCGCCGCGGACGAAGCCGGCGCCGTGGCCACCTGCGGTACCGGTGGCACCGGCGTCACCGGCGCGATGCCCGCCGGCGCGCGCCAGCCGAACCACAGCCACGCCGCCAGCGCCACCGCGGCCAGCGTGAGCAGGACGACCCAGAGCTGGGAGCGGCGTTCAGAAGAGCTCGGCGCGGTATCCGACATAGAAGAAGACGGAGTTGGTGTCGTCGCGGCGGTCCGGCGCGCGCAGGCGCGAGGACTCGAGCAGCAGCTCGGCCAGCAGGCTCACGCGCGGCGTGAAGCGCCAGGAGCTTCGCATGCCCGGCCCGATGCGCAGGATCTTCTGCTCGTCCGGGCCCTTCTGCGTGTACAGGCGCAGCGAGGGTTCGAGCGTCAGGTCCGGGTTGTTCGGCAGCGTGCTGAGGTTGTTGTACGAGACCTGCAGGCCCTTGAACTGCGGCGTGCTCATCACGTTCAGGTTGAAGTTGTGGATGTCGCGCTTGGAGTACAGGTTGGTGCCGGTGAGCTGGGCGCCGAAGCTGATCTGCGCGCCAGTGGCCGCGGTGGCCTGGAAGCCGTTGACGTCGGGCAGCGCGCCCACCGCGCTGTAGCGCAGGTCGCCCGAGGCCTGCCAGCGCTCGTTCAGCGGCCGCGACACGCTCAGCAGCACCTGGCGCGCCGTGGCCGAGGTGTTCAGCGCGTCGATGCGCAGCTCGGCCACCGACTTGCCGGTCTTCTCCAGCATCTCCTGCAGCGAGCCGTAGCCGGAGGAGATCAGCGCGTCGTTGAGCTGCAGCGAGGGTGCGCGGCGCTCGTCGACCAGCAGCGTGACCGTGGTTTGCGCGCCGGCCTGGAAGCTGCCGTGCACCGAGACGGCGTTGAACTTCGCGAACCCGGTGTCGTAGTCGAGCAGCGTGTTCAGCGAGAAGCGATCGCCCGCGTAGCGCAGCTCGCCGCCCAGGGCGCGCCGGTTCGTGAAGCCTTGCGTCGTCTGGTTCAGCAGGTAGACGTTGCCGCCGAAGCGTTCGAGGAAGGTGTCGACCTCCAGCACCGCCGCCGCCAGGCGCTCCGAAGGCGACGAGACGAGTGCACTCGCGGGCCGGCCGCCCATCAGGTCGAGCTTGATGCCTTCGCCGACCGGCCACGCGACCGAGACGCCGTCGAAAAGGCCCAGCAGGCCGCCGCTGATCGGCGACTGGCGGCCCGCGCGCACCGCGATGCCCTCGCGCTGGCCGCGCGCGCCGTTGCGGTACTCGACGTAGGCCGCGCCCACGCTGCTGCCGCTGTGGCCCGAGTCCTTCAGCAGGTTCTTCGAGCCCGAGCCGCGCAGCACGGCGCGTGTCTCGCCGCCCTCGCCACGTTCGTCGGCCCAGCGGCCGCTGATGTCGAAGCTGGTGACGATCGACGACTCGGTGGTCTTGCTCAGCGTGGCCTGGTCGGCACCGCGGGCGATCGGCACCAGCGACTGGCTCTTGGCCTTGCCGCCGTAGTAGTACTGCGCGATGGAGCCGCTCCAGTGCTTGGGCTGCTCGCGCGGCGGCGGCGCACCGGGTGCCGCGGCCACCACCGGCCCGCCGAGCGCGGCCAGGCGCTGGCCCACGCGCTTCGCGCCTTCGCCCTCGGGGTAGAGCTTCAGGTACAGCTGGTACTCGGCCTTCGCACGCGCCGGGTTGCCGGCTTCCTCCCAGGCCTGGCCGATGAGTTCCTGCGCCGCCTGCGACTGCGTGTTCGGCGGCAGCTTCAGCAGCTGGTTCAGCGGGCCGACGGCGGCCTCGGCGTTGCGGCCCAGCAGCGCGGCGCGCGCCTGGGCGAGCAGGCCCTGGGCCTCGCGCTCGATCTCCGGTGCGGCGGCGCCGGCCACGGTCGCGGCCTCGAGCCGGCCTTCGGGCGCCGATGCGGCCGATGCCGGCGCGGCCGCGGCCTCGGGCGCGGCCACGCGCACGACGAGCTCGATCGAGCGCGCGTTCGGGCCCTGCCGCGCCGTCACCGGCATCGGCGAAGCGAGCCGCACGGTGAGCTGGCGGATGCGGCTCGCCGGCTCCGGCGAGTAGCCGATGCCGATCTCCGGCAGGCCATCGGCCGCGGGCAGCCGGCGCGACTCGTCGGCGCTCTGGCGCAGCACCGGGTCGTCGGCGGCGAGCAGGTCGAAGCGCAGGGTGTAGAGATCGGCCGCGCCGGTGGGCGCGATCTGCAGGTAGCCCACCGAGGCGTTGAAGCGCACGCGCACGATGCGCAGCTCGCCCTGGGCCCGCACGTCGATGTCGCCCAGCGTCTGCGCATGCAGCGGCAGCGCGAGCAGGAGGAAGAGCAGCCCGAGCCAGGCACGAAACGATGGCAGGCGCATCAGGGGCCCGTCTTCGGCGGCACCGGCACCGGGCGGTTGCGCGGGTTGCCGTGCAGCTGGCGCGGGATGATCTCGCCGTTGGTCACGTGGCAGCTCAGGCAGCGGTTGCGGTCCGGCGCCGGCTGGTAGGCCGGCGAGAGGTGCTGGTAGCGCACCGGCTGCCAGGCCAGCGTGGTGTGGCAGGCGTCGCAGTTGCGCACCGTCACGAAGTGCGGGCCGGGCCGCGCGCTGGCGTCCACGCCGTTGTGGCAGGCCAGGCAGGTGCCGGCGGCGTTCGGGGCATGCGTGAACGAGGCCGGCGTCCAGGCCGTGCTGCGGTGGCAGGCGTCGCAGGACAGGCGCGGGCCGTAGTGCTTCGCCGGCCGGGCCTTGGCGAGCTGGCCGTTGTGGCAGCTCTGGCACTGGCCGGCGGCGACGCCGCGGTGGTCGAAGCCGCGCGCTGTCGCGGCCGTCTCCTCGGCGCCCGGCGGCAGCAGGCGCTGCGGCAGCAGGCGCGGCAGCGCGGCGTTGACGGCGGCGCGCATCACCGGCCGCATGCGCGCGCGGTCGTTGAACTTGATCTCCACGCGGTGGCACTCGTCGCAGTCGTGCGGCGGCTTGCGGCCGGTGCTGGTGTGCTTGTTCGGGATCCGCGTCTGGATGCTCGGCGTGCCGTACCAGACGTAGGGGTACTCGTGGCAGCTCATGCAGGTGGCCGCGGCCACGGCCTGGTGCGAGGGATTGATCGCGTTGGTCGTCGGCTTCATCTTCATGCCGCCGAAGCTCGTGTAGACGGTCGCCGAATGGCACAGCTCGCAGGCCACCGTGCCCACCGGGATGTGCGTCTGCGCCGAGGGCGTGGTCGGCAGGCTGCCGGTGGCCAGCGGCATCAGCTTGGGCTGGTAGGTCACGGGCACCGGCAGGCCGCAGGCCGCCTGCGTCGCGCAGCCGGCGAAGGGCCCGGCGGCGTGGCAGTTGCGGCAGGGCTGCGACTTCAGGTCGGTGTTGGCGTGCATCGCCGTGTTGGTCGTCAGGCCGGCGATCGAGTAGTCGCTGCCCGAGACGTGGCACAGCGCGCAGCTGCTGTTGGTGGGGATGTGCCCGGTGGGCTTGGCCGCGCCGTCGAAGTAGGTCGTGAGGCTGTGGCACTGGCTGCAGTCGCCGCTGGCCGGGTGCGCGGCATCGCGCACGGCAAAGCTGCTGCCGGTGGCGGTGGGCCGGGTCTGGAAGCCCTTGTACTGCGCGCCGCTGGTGAGGATGGCCGGAGCGATCGGGTACGCGCCCATGCCCATCCACACGTAGCCGGTGTCGTGGCAGGCGTTGCAGTTGCTCTTGATGTTCGTGTGGATCATCGCGCCGGTGGGCGCCGGCGTGGCCCAGGCCGTGCCCGGCGGCGTGGTGCCGGCCGAGGCGTTCACCAGCGCCGCCGGCTTGTTCTGCGCGTGGCAGGTCTCGCAGGTGGTGGACGACGGGATGTGCGACGAGGCGCCCACCGGCGTGGTGGCCGGCATGCCGCTGATGCGCGTGATGCCGGCGAACGAGACCACGGTGCCGGCCGGCACGTGGCAGCTGACGCAGTTGTTGTTGATGTTCGCGTGGCTCATCTTGGAGCCGCTGAACCTGGCGCCGTTGCCCACCGGCGTGGTGGCGATCGACGAGCCGGCGCCGACGTGGCAGACCTCGCAGGACTGGGTCGTCGGGATGTGGTTGGAAGGCAGCGTGACGATGCTGAAGCCGGCCGCGGGAATCGCGTACTGCGCCGCGGCCGCCGCGCTGTGGCACTGCGCGCAGTTCACGGTGGTGCTTTGCGCGTTGGCGTGGATGGCCGCGACCGTGGGCATCACCGCGTAGTCGGTGCCGGTGTGGCAGGCGGTGCAGGCCGCGGCGGCGTTGTAGGGGATGTGGTTGGCCGGCGGGTTCACGCCCTGGAAGGCGCTCGTGTTGGTGTGGCACAGGCTGCAGTCGCCGCTGGCCGGGTGGCCGGCGTCGGCGATGGCGTAGGTGCCGCCGCCGGCGCGCGGGCGGGTCTGGAAGCCGCGGTACGAGCTGCCCGGCGCGCCGAGCGTCGCCGGCACGATCGGGTAGGCGCTGACGCCCAGCCAGACGTAGCCGGTGTCGTGGCAGGTGGAGCAGCCGCTGCTGATGCCGTTGTGGATCATCGCGCCGGTGGGCGCCGGCGTGGCCCAGGCCGTGCCGGGCGGCGAGGTGCTCGCCGAGGCGTTCACCAGGCCCGCCGGCTTGCTGCCCAGGTGGCAGGTCTCGCAGGTGGTCGACGAGGGGATGTGCGCGCTCGCGCCCGGCGGGCTGGTGACCGGCATGCCGCTGATGCGCGTGATGCCGGCGAAGTTCGCCGCTGTGCCCGCCGGCACGTGGCAGGCGCTGCAGCCGCTGGTGATGTTCGCGTGGCTCATCTTCGAGCCGCTGAAGCGCGCGCCGTTGCCCACCGGCAGCGAGGCGATCGACGAACCCGTGCCCACGTGGCACAGCTCGCAGGGCTGCGTGGTGGGGATGTGGTTCGAAGGCAGGCCGACGATGCTGAAGTTGGCCGCAGGGATCGCGAACGAGGCCGCCGCGGCGCCGTGGCATTGCGCGCAGTTGCTCGTGGTGCTGGGCGCGTTGGCGTGGATCGCGGCCAGCGTGGGCATCACCGCGTAGTCGGTGCCCGTGTGGCAGCTGTTGCACTGCGCGGCGGCCGAGAAGGGGATGTGGTTGGCCGGGATGTCGATGCCGGTGAAGGCCGTGGTGTTGCCGTGGCACTGCGCGCAGTCGCCGCTGGTCGGGTGCGCCGGGTCGGCGACGTTGAACGTGCCGGCCGTGGCGCGCGGGCGGGTCTGGAAGCCCTTGTACTGCGCGCCGGCGGTCAGCGTCGTCGGGCTGATGGGGTAGGCGCCGACGCCCATCCAGACATGGCCGCTGTCATGGCAGGCGGCACAGCCGCTGGTGACGCCGGCGTGGATCATCGCGCCGGTGGGCGCCGGCGTCGCGAAGGCGGTGCCGGGCGCGGTCTTCGTCGCCGAAGCGGCCATGAAGCCGACCGGCGTGCTGGCCAGGTGGCAGCTCTCGCAGATGGTCGACGACGGGATGTGCGAGCCCGCACCGGGCGGGCTCACGGGCGGCATGCCGACGATGCGCGCGATGCCGGCGAAGGCGCTGCTCTGGCCGGCCGGCACGTGGCAGCTGGCGCAGTCCTTCGTGATGCCGGCATGGTTCATCAGCGAACCGCTGAAGCGCGCGCCGTCGGTGACCGGCAGCGCGGCGATCGACGAGCCGGCGCCGACGTGGCAGACCTCGCAGGAGGTGCTCGTCGGAATGTGGTTCGAGGGCAGGCCGACGATCGCGAAGCCGGCCTGCGGGATCGCGAACGAGGCCGCGTTCGCGCCGTGGCACTGGGCGCAGTTGGTCGTCGTGCTCGGCGCCCAGGCGTGGATGTTGGCGAGGCTGGGCATCACCGCGAAGTCGGGGCTCGTGTGGCAGTTGTCGCAGGCCGCCGCGGCGCTGGTGGGGATGTGGTTCGCGGGCTTGTCGATGCCACTGAAGGCCGTGGTGTTGCCGTGGCACTGGCCGCAGTCGCCGATCGAGGGGTGGGCGGCGTCGGCGATGCTGGTGGCCGTGGCGGCCGCGCGCGGGCGGGTATGGAAGCCGGTGTAGGACGCGCCCGGGCTCAGGATCGCGGGCGCTATCGGGTAGGCGCCCATGCCCATCCAGATGTTGCCGGCCTCGTGGCAGGCCGCGCAGCCGCTGGTGATGCCGGCGTGGATCTGGGCACCGGTCGGCGCCGGGCTCTGGAAGCCGGTGCCGGGTGCGCTGCGCGTCGCGCTGGCGGGGATCAGGCCGGCCGGCAGCGAGCCGAGGTGGCAGCTCTCGCAGGTCGTCGTGGACGGGATGTGCGAGCCGGCGCCGGCCGGGCTGGTGGGCGGCATGCCGACGATGCGCGTGATGCCGGCGAAGGCCGTCGTGCTGCCCGCGGGCTGGTGGCAGGCGGCGCAGTTGCTCGCGATGCCCGCGTGGTTCATCGCCGAGTTCGCGAAGCGCGCGCCGTCGCCCACCGGCAGCGCCGTGATCGACGAGCCCGCGCCGACGTGGCAGACCTCGCAGGAGGCGGTGGTCGGGATGTGGTTGCCGGGCAGGCCGACGATGCTGAAGTTGGCCGCGGGGATCGCGAACGAGGCCGCGGCCGCGCCGTGGCATTGGGCGCAGTTGCCGTTGATGCTCGGCGCCCAGGCGTGGATGTTCGCCAGGCTGGGCATCACCGCGAAGTCAGGGCTCGTGTGGCAGCTGCTGCACTGCGCCGCGGCGTTGTACGGGATGTGGTTGGCCGGCTTGTCGATGCCGGTGAAGGCCACCGTGTTGGCGTGGCACTGGCTGCAGTCGCCGCCCACCGGGTGCGCCGGGTCGGCCACGCTGGTGGCCGTGCCCACGGCCTGCGGGCGCGTCTGGAAGCCGCGGTAGGAGGCGCCGGGGATCAGCGTCGCCGGCGAGATCGGATAGGCGCCGATGCCCATCCACACCAGGCCTGCTTCGTGGCAGCCATTGCAGCCGCCGGCGATGCCCGAGTGGATCTGCGCGCCGCTGGGCGCCGGCGTGCCGAAGCCGGTGCCCGGCGCGGTGGCGGTGGCCGAGGCCGGCACCAGGCCGGCGGGCATGCTGGCCAGGTGGCAGCTCTCGCAGTTGGTCGACGAGGGGATGTGCGAACCGGCGCCGGCGGGGCTGGTGGGCGGCATGCCGACGATGCGCGTGATGCCGGCGAAGGCCGTCGCGCTGCCCGCCGGCTGGTGGCAGGCCGCGCAGTTGCCGGCAATGCCGGCGTGGCTCATGCGCGAGCCGCTGAAGCGCGCGCCGTCGCCCACCGGCAGCGCCGCGATCGACGAGCCCGTGCCGACGTGGCAGACCTCGCAGGAGGCGCTCGTCGGGATGTGGTTCGACGGCAGGCCGACGATGCTGAAGTTGACTGCGGGGATCGCGTACGAGGCTGCCGCCGCGCCGTGGCACTGGGCGCAGTTGCTCGTCGTGCTGGGCGCGTTGGCGTGGATGTTCGCCAGCGTCGGCATCACCGCGTAGTCGCTCGCGGTGTGGCAGCTGTTGCACTGCGCGCTCGCGGCGAAGGGGATGTGGTTGGCCGGCTTGTCGATGCCGCTGAAGGCCACGGTGCTGGCGTGGCACTGGCTGCAGTCGCCGGCCAGCGGGTGCGCCGGGTCGGCCACGTTGAACGTGCCGGCCGCCGCGCGCGGCCGCGTCTGGAAGCCCTTGTACGAGGCGCCGGGCACGAGCGCGGCCGGGCTGATCGGGTAGGCGCCGACGCCCATCCAGACCAGGCCGCTGTCGTGGCAGGCGTTGCAGCCGCCGGTGACGCCGGCATGGATGGCCACGCCGGTGGGCGCCGGCGTGCCGAAGCCGGTGCCCGGCGCGGTGGCGGTGGCCGAGGCCGGCACCGGGCTGGCCGGCGTGTTCGGAAGGTGGCAGCTCTCGCAGGTGGTGGACGAGGGGATGTGCGCGCCCGCGCCGGCCGGGCTGGTGGGCGGCATGCCGACGATGCGCGTCACGCCGGCGAACGAAGCCGGCGCGCCCGCGGGCACGTGGCAGTTCGCGCAGCCGCTCGTGATGCCGGCGTGGTTCATCAAGGAGCCGCTGAACTTCGCGCCGTCGCCCACCGGCAGCACCGCGACCGAGGAACCGGGCCCGACGTGGCAGGCCTCGCACGACGCGCTGGTCGGCAGGTGGTTCGAGGGCAGACCGACGATGCTGAAGTTGGCCGCGGGAATCGCGAACGAGGCCGCGTTTGCGCCATGGCACAGCGCGCAGTTGCCGGTGGTGCTGGGCGCGTTGGCGTGGATCGCGGCGAGCGTGGGCATCACCGCGTAGTCGGGGCTCGTGTGGCAGGCGTTGCAGGCCGCAGCGCTGGCGTAGGGGATGTGGTTGGCAGGCTTCTCGACGCCGGTGAAGGCCACCGTGCCCACGTGGCACTGGCCGCAGTCGCCGCCGGCCGGGTGCGCGGCGTCCGCGACGTTGAAGGTCCCCGCGGTGGCCGTGGGCCGGGTCTGGAAGCCGCGGTACTGGGCGCCGCTCGTCAGCGTGGCCGGCGAGATCGGGTAGGCGCCCATGCCCATCCAGACATAACTCGCCTCGTGGCAGGCGTTGCAGCCGCCGTTCACGTTCGTGTGGATCTGCGCCGAGGTGGGCGCCGGCGTCGCGAACGCCGTGCCCGGTGCGTTGCGCGTGGCCGAGGCCGGCACCAGGCCGCTGGGCATGCTGGCCAAGTGGCAGCTCTCGCAGGCGGTGCCCGAGGGGATGTGCGCGTTCGGACCCGGCGGGCTGGTGGGCGGCATGCCGATGATGCGCGCGATGCCGGCGAACAGCAGGCCGCTGCCCGAAGGCGCGTGGCACGAGACGCAGCCGCCACTGATGCCCGCGTGGTTCATCGCCGAGTTGGCGAAGCGGGCGCCGTCGAGCACCGGCGTGCCGGCCATCGACGAGCCGGCGCCGACGTGGCAGACCTCGCAGGAGGCGTTCGTCGGGATGTGGTCGGCCGGCTTGCCGACGATGGCGAAGTTGTTGGCCGGGATCGCGAACGAGGCCGCCGCGTCGCCGTGGCATTGCGCGCAGTTGGCGCTGGTGCTGGGTGCGTTGGCGTGGATCGCGGTGACCGTCGGGAACACCGCGTAGTCGTTCGTCAGGTGGCAGGCGGTGCAGGCCGCCCCGGCTGCGTAGGGTATGTGGTTGGCCGGCGCCTCGACGCCGGTGAAGGCCACGGTGCTGATGTGGCACTGGCTGCAGTCGCCGCCGGCCGGATGCCCGGCGTCGGCCACGTTGAAGGGGCCGGCGACGGCGCGCGGGCGCGTCTGGAAGCCCTTGTACGAGGCGTTGGCGGTGACGACGGTGGGCGTGATCGGGTAGGCGCCCATGCCCATCCACACCGCGCCGGCGTCGTGGCAGGCGCTGCAGCCGCTGCTGACGCCGTTGTGGATCATCGGGCCGGTGGGCGCGGGCGTGGCGAAGGCCGTGCCGGGCGCGGTCAGCGTGGCCGATGCGGGCACGGTGCCCGAGGGCATGCTGGCCAGGTGGCAGGTCTCGCAGGTGGTCGAGGACGGGATGTGCGAGGCGCTGCCCATCGGGCTCGTCGGCGGCATGCCGACGATGCGCGAGATGCCGGCAAAGTTCGCCGCCGTGCCCGCCGGCACGTGGCAGTTCGCGCAGTCCTTCGTGATGCCGGCGTGGCTCATCGTCGAGCCGCTGAACTTCGCGCCGTTGCCCACCGGCAGCGCCGCCATCGACGAGCCGGCGCCGACGTGGCAGACCTCGCAGCTCGCGCTCGTCGGGATGTGGTTCGACGGGATGCCGACGATGCTGAAGTTGGCCGAGGGGATCGCGAACGAGCCCGCGTTCGGGCCGTGGCACTGGCCGCAGTTCGTCGTCGTGCTCGGCGCGTTGGCGTGGATCGCGGCCAGCGTGGGCATCGCCGCGTAGTCGGTGCTCGTGTGGCAGCTGTTGCACTGCGCCGTGGCGGCGTAGGGGATGTGGTTGGCGGGCTTGTCGACGCCGGTGAAGGCGGTGGTGCTGGCGTGGCATTGCACGCAGTCGCCGCCGGTCGGGTGGGCCGGGTCGGCAATGTTGAAGGCGCCGGCCACGCTGCGCGGCCGCGTCTGGAAGCCCTTGTACTGGGCGCCGGCGGTGAGCGTGCTGGGCGAGATCGGATAGGCGCTGACGCCCATCCACAGCGCGCCGCTGTCATGGCAGGCGTTGCAGCCGCCGGTGATGCCGGTGTGGATCATCGCGCCGGTGGGCGCCGGCGTCGCGAACGCGGTGCCCGGCGCGGTGAGCGTGGCCGAGGGCGCGACCGGTGCGCTCGGCATGCTGGCCAGGTGGCAGGTCTCGCAGGCGGTGGACGAGGGGATGTGCGAACTCGCGCCGACCGGACTCGTCGGCGGCATGCCCACGACACGCGCGATACCCGCGAAGGCGCTCGACTGGCCCGCGGGCACGTGGCAGTTCACGCAGCCGTTGGTGATGCCCGCGTGGTTCATCAGCGAGCCGCTGAACTTCGCGCCGTCCACCACCGGCAGCGCCGCCATCGACGAGCCCGGGCCGACGTGGCAGGCCTCGCAGGAGGCCGTGGTCGGCAGGTGGTTGGCCGGCAGGCCGACGATGCTGAAGCCGACCGCGGGAATCGCGAACGACGCGGCGTTCGCGCCGTGGCACTGGCCGCAGTTGGTCGTCGTGCTGGGCGCGTTGGCGTGGATCGTGGTGATCGAGGGCATCACGCCGAAGTCCGGCCCCGCCGTGTGGCAGGCGTTGCAGGTGGCCGCCGCGGCGTAGGGGATGTGGTTGGCTGGCTTGTCGATGCCGGTGAAGGCTGCCGTGCTGCCGTGGCACTGGCTGCAGTCGCCGCCGGCCGGGTGCGCCGGATCGGCCACCGCGAAGGTGCCGCCGGCTGCGTTCGGGCGGGTCTGGAAGCCCTTGTATTGCGCGCCGGTGGTGATGGCCGCGGGCGAGATCGGATAGGCGCCCACGCCCATCCAGACGAAGCCCGCCTCATGGCAGGCGTTGCAGCCGCTGGTGATGCCGGCGTGGATCATTCCGCCCGTCGGCGCGGGTGTCGCGAAGCCGGTGCCCGGCGCCGTGGCGGTGGCGCTGGCCGGCACCGCGAACTTCGGCGTGCTCGCCAGGTGGCAGGCTTCGCAGTTGGTTGATGAAGGAATGTGCGAGCCCGCGCCCGGCGGCGACGTGGCCGGCATGCCGACGATGCGCGCGATGCCGGCGAATGCGGTGGCCTGGCCCGCCGGCTGGTGGCACGTGGCGCAGTTGGCCGTGATGCCGCGGTGGTCCATCGTTGAGCCGGAGAAGCGCGCGCCGTTCCCCACCGGCAGCGTCGGCACCGAGCTGCCTTCGCCGACGTGGCAGGTCTCGCAAGCCGCGCTCGTGGGAATGTGGTTCGAGGGGATGCCGACGATGCTGAAGTTGGCCGCGGGAATCGCGAACGAGGCGGCGTTGGCGCCGTGGCACTGGGCGCAGTTGCTCGTGGTGCTCGGCGCGTTGGCGTGGATCGCGGCCAGCGTCGGCATCACCGAGTAGTCGGTGCCCAGGTGGCAGGCGTTGCAGGTCGCGTTGGCCGCGTAGGGGATGTGGTTGACCGGCTTGTCGACGCCCGAGAACGCGGTGGTGCTGGCGTGGCACATCACGCAGTCGCCGTCGGGCGGGTGCGCGGGGTCGGCCACGCCGTAGGTGCTGGCCGCGGCGCGCGGCCGGGTCTGGAAGCCGTTGTACTGGGCCGAGGGCACGAGGGTGCTGGGCACGATCGGGTAGGCGCCCACCCCCATCCACACATAGCCGGCCTCGTGGCAGGCGCTGCAGCCCGAGGTGATGCCGGCGTGGATCATCGCGCCCGTCGGTGCGGGTGTCGCGAAGCCGGTGCCGGGCGCGGTCTTCGTCGCCGATGCGGCGATCATCCCGCTGGGCATGCTCGCGAGGTGGCAGCTCTCGCAGGTGTTGCCCGAGGGGATGTGCGAGCCGGCGCCGGGCGGTGCGGTCGGCGGCATCGTGACGATGCGCGCGATGCCGGTGAACGAGGCCGTCGTGCCGGCCGGCACGTGGCACGAGGCGCAGTTGCCGGCGATGCCGGCATGGTTCATCAGCGAGTTCGCGAAGCGTGCGCCGTCGGGCACCGGCAGCGCGGGCACCGAGGAGCCGGTTCCGACGTGGCAGGTCTCGCAGGGCGCGCTGGTGGGGATGTGCGCCGCCGGCTGGCCGACGATGGCAAAGCCCAAGCGCGGGATGGCGAACGAAGCTGCGTTCGGCCCGTGGCACAACGCGCAGTTGCCGGTGGTGCTGGGCGCGTTGGCGTGGATGTCGGCGATCGTCGGGATCACCGCGTAGTCGGTGGTCTTGTGGCAGCTGTTGCACTGCGCGCTGGCCGCGAAGGGGATGTGGTTGGCCGGCCGGTCGACCGCGGTGAAGGCGGTGGTGCTGCCGTGGCACTGCGAGCAGTCGCCGGCCAGCGGGTGCGCCGGGTCGGCGATGTTGAAGGGGCCGATCGTGCTGCGCGGGCGCGTCTGGAAGCCGCGGTACGACGCGCCGGCGGTGATCGTGGTCGGCGAGATCGGATAGGCGCCCATGCCCATCCAGACGTTGCCGGCCTCGTGGCAGGCGTTGCAGCCGCCCGTGATGCCGGCGTGGATCATCGGCCCGGTGGGCGCCGGCGTGGCGAAGCCGCTGCCCGGCACGCTGCGCGTGGCGGACGCGGCCACCGGCGTGGCCGGCATGCTGGCCAGGTGGCAGGCCTCGCAGGTGGTGGACGAGGGGATGTGCGAACCGGTGCCGGCCGGGCTCGTCGGCGGCATGCCGATGAGGCGTGTGATGCCGGCGAAGGCGCTGCTCTGGCCCGCCGGCACGTGGCAGCTCGCGCAGTCCTTCGTGATGCCGGCGTGGTTCATCAGCGAGCCGCTGAACTTCGCGCCGTTGCCCACCGGCAGCGCCGCGATCGAAGAGCCCGCGCCGACGTGGCAGACCTCGCAGGAGGCCGTGGTCGGGATGTGGTTCGAAGGCAGGCCGACGATCGAGAAGTTGGCGCCGGGAATCGAGAACGAGCCCGCGTTGGCGCCATGGCACTGGCCGCAGTTCGTCGTCGTGCTGGGCGCATAGGCGTGGATCGCGGCCAGCGTCGGCATGACGCCGAAGTCCGGGTTCACGTGGCAGCTGTCGCAGGCCGCCGCGGCTGCGTAGGGGATGTGGTTGGCCGGCTTGTCGATGGCGCTGAAGGCCGTGGTGCTGCCGTGGCACTGGCTGCAGTCGCCGCCCGCGGGGTGGGCCGCGTCGGCCACGCTGAAGGGGCTGGCGGCGGCGCGCGGGCGCGTCTGGAAGCCGTTGTAGAGCGCGCCGGGCACCAGCGTGCTGGGGCTGATCGGATAGGCGCCCATGCCCATCCACACGTTGCCCGCTTCGTGGCAGGCGTTGCAGCCGGACGTGACGCCGGCGTGGATCATCGCGCCGGTCGGCGCGGGCGTGGCGAAGCCGGTGCCGGGCGCGGTGGCGGTGGCGCTCGGCGGCACCGGCGCCGCGGGCAGGCTGGCGAGGTGGCAGGCCTCGCAGTTGTTGCCCGAGGGAATGTGCGAGCCCGGGCCTGCCGGGCTGGTGGGCGGCATGCCGACGATGCGCGTGATGCCGGCGAAGGCCGTCGTGCTGCCGCTGGGCTGGTGGCAGGCCGCGCAGTTGTTCGAGATGCCGTTGTGGCTCATCAGCGCGCCGCTGAACTTCGCGCCGTCGCTCACCGGCAGCGTGGTGATCGACGAGCCCGGCCCCACGTGGCAGACCTCGCAGGAAGCCGTCGACGGGATGTGGTTGCCCGGCAGCCCGACGATGCTGAAGCCCACCTGCGGAATCGAGAACGAACCCGCCGCGCTGCCGTGGCACTGCGCGCAGTTGCTCGTGGTGCTGGGCGCGTAGAGGTGGATGTTCGCGAGCGAGGGCATCACCGCGTAGTCGCTGCTCGTGTGGCACTGGTTGCACTGCGCGCTGGGCGAGAAGGGGATGTGGTTGTCGGGCCGGTCGACGCCGTTGAACGCGGTGGTGCTGGTGTGGCACTGGCTGCAGTCGCCGGCGCTCGGGTGCGCGGGGTCGGCCACTGAGAAGGTGCCGCCGCCGGCCCGGGGGCGCGTCTGGAAGCCGCGGTAGGACGAGCCGGCGACGATCACTGACGGCACGATCGGGTAGGCGCCCATGCCCATCCACACCAGGTTGCCCTCGTGGCAGCCGTTGCAGCCGCTCGTGATGCCGGCGTGGATCTGCGCCGAGGTGGGCGCCGGCGTCGCGAAGCCGGTGCCCGGCGCGCTGCGCGTGGCCGAGGCGGGCACCGGCTGCGCGGGCTTGCTCGCCAGGTGGCAGGCCTCGCAGGGTGCGCTGGTCGGGATGTGCGCCGAAGCGCCCGGCGGCGCCGTGGGCGGCATGCCGACGATCGAGCTGATGCCGGCGAACGAGGCCGGGCTGTCGCTGCGGCGGTGGCAGTCGGCGCAGCCGCCGCCGATGCCGGCGTGATTCATCAGCGCGCCGCTGAACTTCGCGCCGTCGGCCACCGGCAGCGAGGGCGAGCCGGTGCCGGGGCCGGTGTGGCAGCTCTCGCAGGCATCGCCGGCGGGGATGTGGTTGGCCGGCAGGCCGACCATGCGGAAGCCGGACGGCAGCGTGAAGCTCGCCGCGTTGGCGCCGTGGCAGTTGGCGCAGCCGGTGGTCGTCGTCGGTGCGAACTTGTGGATCAGCGACAGCGGCGGCGTGACCGAGAAGTTCGGGTCGCGGTGGCAGTCGGAGCAGGCCGCGCCGGCCACGGTGGGGATGTGGTTCGCCGGCCGCGCGGCCACCGGCAGGAAGCCGCTGGTGTTGTGGCACTGGTCGCAGGCGGCGATGGTGCTCGGGTGGTTCTGCGGCTTGCCCTTGGCGCGCAGGTTGTCGTGGCAGCTGGCGCAGCCGCCGGGCAGCGCGTCGAGATGGTTGTAGATGAGGTTCGTGAAGCTGCTGAAGCCGTGGCAGCTGTCGCAGGCGAGCGTGGTCTGGATGTGCCGGGCCGGCATCGCCAGCGCGCCGCGGTTGTTGCCGGCCGCGTGGCAGACCGCGCACTCGCGCGGCGTGCCCTTGAAGATGCCGCGCAGGTGGCAGGTCTCGCAGCGCACGTCCTCGTGCTTGCCGCGCAGCGGGTAGCCGGTGCTCGTGTGGTCGAAGGCGCCGGCGCTGGCCTGCGCGAAGGCGGCTGGTGCGGCAGCGAGCCAGGCCAGCGCGAGCAGCAGCAACAGCACGAGCCGGCGCAGCAGCGCGCAGGTGCCCCGACCCGCACCGCGCTGCCATCCGCCTCCGACCTTGCCGGCCGCCATTTGCACGCTGGGTCCCTCGGGCAAGCCGCGGCCTTCGCGGGCCGGGCATTTCAGGGCCGTCCGGCTGGCGACCCTTGGAGAGGCAGTCTGACCGACGGCGGATGGGTGTCCGTTAAATGCTGCTTAATGTGCAACAAACCCATTTCAACAGCCGGCCGGTTCAGCGCGTTCAGCGCGTCGAGGCGCCGGGCTTCAACGGCTTCCAGGCGTCGCTCGAATGGCACTGCTCGCAGCGGCGGCCGAAGCGGCCTTCGTGCGTGTCGTCCTTGCGGTGGCAGGCCATGCAGTCGGTGCCCACGGGCGCGGCCTTCTTCCCGGCCGGCGCCGGCTTGGTGTGGCAGTCCTCGCAGCGGACCTTCACGTGCCGGCCTTCCAGGCGCCAGCGCGTGTCGCGCTGGTGGTCGAAGTCCCAGAGCGTCCAGGCGCGCACGTTGTGGCAGGTCTCGCAGGCGCTGCCCAGCGTTGCCTTGTGGCGGCGCTGGTCGTCCTTCTCGTGGCAGCCGATGCAGTCGCGCGGCGCCTCTCGGTACTTCAGGCTCTTGTGGCAGGAGGCGCAGGCCACCACCAGGTGCCGCCCGGCCAGCGGGTAGCGCGTGCGGGCGTGGTCGAAGCGCTCGACGCGCCAGTTCACGTCGCGGTGGCAGCTGTCGCAGCGCTCGCCCAGCGTGCCTTCGTGGCGGTCGTCACGCTTGTGGCAGGAGATGCAGGTGGTCGCGATGCCGCGCATCTGGCGCAGCGTCTCGTGGCAGTCGCTGCACTTCACGCTGCGCGCGGCGTGGGCGTTGCGCAGCGGGAACTTGGTCTTCTCGTGGTCGTAGAGCGGGAGCTTCCAGACGTCTTCCTTGTGGCAGTCCGCGCACTTCGTGCCCAGGTTGCCCTGGTGGCGGTCGTCCTTCTTGTGGCACGAGAAGCAGTCGCTCGGCGTCCGGCGGTAGAGCTGGTCCTGGTGGCAGTCCTTGCACGCGGTCTTGATGTGCGCGCCGTGCAGCGGGAAGCGCGACTTGTCGTGGTCGAAGCCCGGCGGTTCCTTCCAGCCGCGCTCGGTGTGGCAGTCGCCGCACTTGCGGCCCAGCGTTTCCTTGTGCTTGTCGTCCTTGGCGTGGCAGTCGATGCACTGGGTGCCGGTCTTCTTCGCGTAGAGCGGCGTCGTGTGGCAGCTGGCGCACTTCACCGGCCGGTGCTTGTCCTTCAGCGGGTAGCGCGTGTCCACGTCGTGGTTGAAGTTCGCCGGCTTCCAGGCCTTCGCGCCATGGCAGCTCTCGCACTTCTCGCCGTACTGGCCCTTGTGGCCCTTGTCGTCGTCGTCCTTGCGGTGGCAGCCGATGCAGGTGCGGGGCGTGTCCTTGTAGCGGGCGTTGGCGTGGCAGTCGTCGCACTTCGCGTCGGCATGCTTGCCGCTGAGCGCAAAGCGGGTCTTCTTCCCATGGTCGAAGTCGCTCACCTTCCAGGTCTTGGCCGAATGGCATTCCTCGCACTTCGTGCCCAGGCCGCCCTTGTGCTTGTCGTCCTTCTGGTGGCAGGCGTTGCACAGCAGCGGCGCCTCGCGCCACTTCTTGCCGGGCAGGTGGCACTTGGCGCAGTCGACGCCGGCGTGCTTGTCCAGCAGCTCGAAGTCGGACTGCCGGTGGTCGAAGTTCTTCTGGTCGAGCAGCACGACGACGGCGCCGCGCCCCTTGTGCTCGGTGTGGCAGCTGCGGCAGGCGCGCTGCACCTCGCGCCGGCCGTGGAAGCCGGTGTGCTGGCGGATGTCTGCGCCCACCTCCTTGTGGCAGGCGATGCACAGGCCGTCCTGCGCGTTGCGGTCGAAGCGCTGGTGGCAGGCGGAGCAGTCGTTCTCGGTCTTCGCGTGGCCCTGGATCACCGGGCCGGGCTGCAGCACCGATTCGATCGACTGCGCACCCGCGGCCGCGGTCCCGGCCAGCAACAGGGCCGCGAGCCCGCGACGCAGCCAGCGGCCGGCAGCCGAGCCTTCAATACGCATGCACGGCGATGACGTGCACGATCGAGCTGACGACGAGGATGTAGACGAAGGGCACGTGCGCCACGTGCCACCACGAGAACAGCCGCTCCCAGGCCGCCGCCAGCGCCACGCGCTGCGCATTGGCCAGGTAGTCGTCCACCAGCCGGCCCGCGGCGCGCAGCCGCCGGTTCAGGCTGCGGCGCGACCACTTCTCGGCATGCGCCACCTTCACCAGGCGCCGCCGCAGCTCGGCATGGCAGGCCATCGAGGTGCGCCAGCGTTGCCAGGGCAGCACGAAGGCGGCGCGCACGATCTCCGCGCCGGTGACGATGCGCCGCTCCAGCGCCAGCCGCTCGAAGGCCCGGCAGCGCTCCACCACGCGCGGCGCGAAGCGCAGCCGCGCGGTGGCCTCGTCGTCGGTGGTGCCCAGCCGGGCGCGCATCTGGCCCATGCTGAGCTTCTCGCCGGAAAGGTTGCGGTGCACACGCAGGTACAGGAAGCGGCCGACGATGCCGCTCAGCGCGACGGTCAGCATCGAGAAGAAGGCCACGCCGGCGTTCAGCGAGCCGATCTCGAAGTTGGAGTGCAGCAGGATCAGCAGCGGCCCGCCGATGCCCAGCAGCATGTGGGCGAGGAACCAGCCCTTGGCCGCGCCCATGCGCTGCATGAAGCGCAGGTGTTTGCGCAGCGGGTAGCTCAGCAGCAGCAGCATGCCCACGCCGCCGGCCACGCCCATCCAGTAGGCGATGTCGGACTTGGTGTCGTACAGCCGCAGCCGCGTGAAGCCCCAGGCGCCGAACACCAGTGCCGCCAGCAACGCGTACATCCAGCCTTCGCGCAGGGCCGGGCGCGGCGCGGCTGGCGGCGCTTCGCGCGGGGGATCGAGGGCGGCGGTTTCGGCGCTCACGGGCTGGAAGTGGTCTGATCAGGAGATAGATGGGCCGTCTGCACATTCAGTCTAGGCCACGCAAGCGCCTGTTCCTTAAGGAAAATCTCATGCTCCTGGGTCACATTACAGCCGTTACGACTGCTTGAACTTGGACGCCTCGCTGTACCTCCTGCCCTACCTGCTGCTCGCGCTGCTGGCGGTGGCCTGGCACCTGGTGCGCCGGCACCGCCGCCACAGGGCCGAGGCCGCTGCGATGCAGCAGGCCGAGAAGGCCGGGCTGAACGAGCCGCCGACGCTGCACCCGGTGGTCGACCCCAACCGCTGCCTGGGCTCCGGCGCCTGCGCCAAGGCCTGCCCCGAGGGCGCCCTGGGCGTCGTCGGCGGCAAGGCCACGCTGATCAACGCGGCGGCCTGCATCGGCCACGGTGCCTGCTTCAACGCCTGCCCGGTGCAGGCCCTGACCCTGGTTTTCGGCACCGAGAAGCGCGGGATCGACATCCCACATGTGAGCAAGGATTTCGAAACCAACGTGCCGGGCGTCTTCATCGCCGGCGAACTGGGCGGCATGGGCCTGATCCGCAAGACGGCCGAGCAGGGCCGGCAGGCGATGGCGGCGATCGGCCGGCGCGCCGCCGCGGGGCACCCGGCGCCGCTGGACGTGGTGATCGTCGGCGCCGGCCCGGCCGGCATCAGCGCCGGCCTGAGCGCCATCGCCCACAAGCTGCGCTACAAGATCATCGAGCAGGAGGACTCGCTCGGCGGCACCGTCTACCACTACCCGCGCAACAAGCTGGCGATGACGGCGCCGGTCAAGCTCGACCTGGTGGGCACCGTGCGCCTGGGCGCCGAGGTGCAGAAGGAGCGGCTGCTCGCGTTCTGGCATGAGATCGTCGGCCGCACGCAGCTGGCGATGAACTTCAACGAGCGCTTCGAGGGCCTGCAGCGCCACGCCGACGGCAGCCTGGAGGTGAAGACCTCGCGCGGCAGCTACCACACGCATTCGGTGCTGCTCGCTTTGGGCCGGCGCGGCACGCCGCGCAAGCTGGGCGTGGCGGGCGAGGAACTGCCCAAGGTCGTCTACCGGCTCGTGGACCCGGCGCAGTACGCCGGCCAGCGCGTGCTGGTGGTCGGCGGCGGCGACAGCGCGCTGGAAGCCGCCGTGGCACTGGCGGAGGAGCCCGGCACCGGGGTCGCGCTGTCCTACCGCGGCGACGCCTTCGCGCGCGTGAAGGAGAAGAACCGCCTGCAGCTCGACGCGCAGGTTCGCGCCGGGCGGGTGACGCTGCTGCTGGGCACGCAGGTCCTGCGCATCGAGCCCGAGGCCGTGGTGCTGAAGCTGGCCGACGGCAGCGAGCAGGCGCTGCCCAACGACCAGCTCATCGTCTGCGCCGGCGGCGAGCTTCCCACGCCGCTGCTCAAGAGCATCGGCATCCGCTTCGAGACGAAGTTCGGGAAGCTGTAGGCGCGCTCAGGCGCTCAGGCGCTCGGCGGCGGGAATCCGACCTCGACGAGCAGGCCGCCGAGCGCCGATTCGCCCAGGCTCACGGCGGCGCCATGCGCATCGGCCATGGCCTTGACGATCGACAGCCCCAGGCCCACGCCGGCATGCGTGCTGCCCTTGGCGCGGTAGAAGCGCTCGAAGGCGCGCGCGCGCTCGGCGGGCGCCATGCCGGGGCCGCTGTCGGCCACCCACAGCACGAGGCCGCCGCCGGCCGCGATGCGCGAGCCCAGCTCCACCGTGCCGCCCTCGGGCGCATGGGCCGAGGCATTGGCCAGCAGGTTGCGCAGGATGAGGCCGAGGCCGAAGTCCGAGCCTTCGACCGTCGCCGCATCCAGCCGCTGCACCAGGTGCTGGCCGCGCTCGGCGATCTGCGGGCCCAGCTCGCCGAGCACACGCTCCAGCACCGCGCGCAGCTCGACGCGGCAGCGCCGCTCCGCCAGGCGCACGGGGTCGCCGGCCAGCGCGTCGCTGCGCGCCAGGTCCAGCAGCTGGTTGACGAGGTGCGCCGACTGGTCGACGCCTTCCTGCACCGCGCGCAGCGCCTGCAGCCGCTCGGCCTCGCCGGTGCGGCGGTGCGCGGCCAGCTGCGCCTGCGCCTGCAGGCCGGCCAGCGGCGTGCGCAGCTCGTGCGCAGCGGCGGCGACGAACTCGCGCTCGCTGCGCAGCGCCACGTCCAGGCGCTGCATCAGCCGGTTCGTGGCGTCCACCAGCGGCGTGAACTCGGCCGGCAGGTGCGCAGGCTGCACCGGGCTCAGGTCGCCCGGGCCGCGCTGGCCGATCTGCTGCGCCGCCGCGTTCAGCGGCCGCAGCGCCAGGCGCGCCAGCAGCAGCGTGCAGCCGGCCACCGCGGCGGCCGACAGCAGGATCCAGGCCCCGAGCCGGCCACCGAACACGTCGCCGGCGTCCAGCCGCTGCGCCAGCGGCTCGGCCGCCAGGATCAGCAGGCGGCCCGAGGGCGCCGGCAGGTTCACCACGCGCATCGGCTCGCCGCGCACCTCGCGCGTGGCCAGGCCGGGCTGGGCCAGCGGCATCATCGGCAGGTCCACCGGCGCGTTCCAGCTCGACAGCAGCAGCTCGCCCTCGCGGGTCCAGATCTGGTAGCGGTAGCGCGCGCCGGTGTCGCCTTCGGGCTCGAAGTGCGTCGGCACGCTGCCGCCTTCGCTGCGCACCTCGTCGATCTCGTGGTCGGCGAAGGCCATCAGCGTGCGGGCGATGTCGGCCAGGCGGGCGTCGAAGAGTTCGGCGTGCTGGCGCTGCACGATGCTGTAGATGGCCGCGCCGCCGGCCAGCCAGGCCATCACGCCGGCGGCCGCGGCGATGGCCAGCAGCCGGCCGCGCAGCGACCAGGGCCGGCGCTGTCTCACGCCGCCTCGCCGCCCAGCGTGTAGCCCACGCCGCGCACGGTGCGGATGAGCCCGCTGCCCAGCTTGCGCCGCAGGTGGTGCACGTGCACGTCGACAGTGTTGCCCACCGGCTCGTCGCTGCCGCCGTCCAGGCCTTCGAGCAGCTGCTCGCGCGAGACCACGCGGCCCTTGTGGCGCAGCAGCGCCTCCAGCAGCCAGAACTCGCGGTTGGTCAGCGGCACGTACTGGCCGTCGACCGAGACGGTGCGGCTGGCCGGCACCAGGCACAGCGGGCCGTGGCGCAGCGCCTCGTCGGCCGGGCGCGGCGCGCCGTGGCGGCGCTGCAGCATGCGCAGCCGCGCAGCCAGTTCGTCCAGGTGTACCGGCTTGACGAGGAAGTCGTCGGCACCCATGTCGAGCAGCCGCACGCGGTCGGCCACCTGCTCGCGCGCCGTCATCACCACCACCGGCAGCTGGAAGCCGGCGGCGCGCAGCCCCGCGAGCACACGCTCGCCGTCGGTGTCGGGCAGGCCCAGGTCGAGCACCACCCAGTCGTAATGGCCGGCCTTCAGCGCCGGCTCGACCTCGCGGCCGGCGGTGATCCAGTCCACCGCGATGCCACCGTGCCCCATCCAGGCCCGCACCGCCTGCGCCAGGCGGGGATCGTCCTCGACCAGCAGCAGCTTCATCGTCGTCGCGGACGCCGGCGCGCGGCCTTCAGGGCACGCGCTCGCCGATCTCCAGCGCCAGGCCCTTGGCGCCCAGCGCCACCGGTGCGCTCAGCACCTGCCAGTCGCCGCTGGCCGGCACCGCGTTGCCGGTCTTGGTGATGCGCGCGCCCACCACCAGCTGCGGCACGCTGGAGAGTTTCATCGCCGGGTTCATCGCCAGCGTGTCGTCCAGCGTGAAGTCGATCGGCAGCTCGCTGACCTTCTTGCGCAGGATCGCCAGCGGCATGCGCGAGCCGGTGGCGGCGCGGGCGAAGATGAAGACGATGTCGTCGGGCGAAGCGGCGGCCTTGGCGGCCGCGCTGGCGGTCACGCGGCCCTGCAGGCCGGGGCCGGGCGCCACCGGCTCGGCGGGCTTCTCGGCGGCTGCGGGCGGCGCGGCGGCGGCAGCGGCCTGCGGCGCGGCTTCGGCCGCGGGCATCTCCAGCGGCGGCAGGCCGGCGCGCTGGCGCGCTTCCTTCACCGCGCCCATCAGCTGGCGCGTGAAGTCGGCGTTCGGGTCGCTGCCCTTCAGCGCCCGTTCCCACAGCCCCGCGGCGGCCTTGAAGTCGTTGCGGTTGAAGGCCACCGTGCCGGCCAGCGACAGCGCCTTGACGTTCTTCGGATCGGCCTGCAGCGCCTTCAGGATGTACTTCTCGGGCTCGCCTTCGAGCGAGCGGTTGTTGACCACGGCCAGCGCGTCGGCGTAGTCGGCCAGCGCCTGCGCGTCGTCGGGCCGGATCCGCACCACGTTCTGGTAGGCCGGCAGCGCCTCGGCGTACTTGCCCGAGGCCGAATACGAGCGCGCCAGCATCTGCCAGCCCTCGGCGTCGTCGGGCGTGGTCTTCATGCGCTCGGCGAGCTTGGCGATCATCTCCTCGATCTGCGCCGCCTGCGTGGAATGCGAGGAGCCCGGCTCCTCGCCGGCCGCCGCGACGTTCTCGCCCGGGCCGACATTCCAGCCGTCGCGGTTGCCCATCGCCGCATAGCCGACGAAGCCGAAGGCCAGGATGAAGGCCGCGACGCTGAACAGCAGGCTGCGTGGCGCACGCTCGCGCGTGGCGCCGCCGGCGGCCGCGGCCTCGGCACTGGTGACGGCGGACAGGATCTGCTGCTCGAGTTCCTCGCGGCGGCGCTTGGCGGCCTTGCCGCGCAGCGTGCCTTCGGCGATCAGCTGCTCGACCTGCGCGAGCTGCGCCTTGAGCTGGTCAAGCGCCGGGCTGGCGGCTGGCATCGGCGGGTTCTCCCTCGGGCTCATCGGTATCGGGATCGAATGCATCGGGGCTGGCGCGCTGGCGGCGCCTCAACATGACGAAGAGCGCTGCCAGCGCGAACACCAGCAGCAGCGGCGGGCCCACCCACAGCAGCGCGGTGGCGGGCTTGAAGGGCGGCTTGTAGAGCACGAAGTCGCCGTAGCGGTCGGTCATGTAGCGGCGGATCTCGTCGTCGCTCTGGCCCTTGAGCATCATCTCGCGGATCTGGTTGCGCAGGTCCACGGCGAGGTCGGCGTGCGAGTCGGCGATGGTCTGGTTCTGGCACACCAGGCAGCGCAGCTCGGCGGACACGTTCATCACGCGTGCCTCGAGCGCCGGATCCTTGGCCACCGTCTCGGCTTCCTTGGCCGCGGCCGGCACGGCCGTGAAGGCGGCTGCGGCCAGCCACAGGGCTAACTTCCAAACGAAACGCATGCCGGTCAACCCTGCTGCAGCCGCTTGACCAGCGGCTCGATCTTGTCGCGCAGCGCCTCGGGCGTGATCGGCCCGATGTGCTTGTAGCGGATGACGCCGGTGCGGTCGATCACGAAGGTCTCGGGCACGCCGTAGACGCCGTAGTCGATGCCGATGCGGCCGTCGGGGTCGACCAGCGACTGCGCATAGGGGTTGCCCAGCTGCTGCAGCCAGGCCTGCGCGCCCTGGCGCTGGTCCTTGTAGTTCAGGCCGTAGATCGGCACCGGCGAGCGGCGCGCGTAGTCCACCCACAGCGGATGCTCGTCGCGGCAGGGCCCGCACCACGAGGCCCAGACGTTGAGGATGAAGGGCTTGCCGACGAGTTCGTCGCGCGACAGCGTCTTGCCGGGCTCGGCCAGCAGCGCGGCCTTGAAGGCCGGCGCCGGCTTGTCGATCAGCGGCGAGGGCACCTCGCGCGGGTTGAGGTTCAGCCCGCGGCCGAGGAAGATCGCCAGCACGAGGAACAGCGCCAGCGGCAGCAGGTAGCGCCAGCTCTTGCTCATGCCATGGCCCCTTGCGTCGCAGCCGTCTCGGCCGCCGCGGCCTTCTGCCGCTGGCGGTAGCGCCGGTCGCTGATGGCCAGCACGCCGCCGGCCATCATCAGCAGGCAGCCGCCCCAGATCCAGGTGATGAAGGGCTTGTACTGCACGCGCACGATCCACTCGCCGGTCTGCAGCTGTTCGCCCATCGAGACGTACAGGTCACGCGCCAGGTTGCTGTTGACCGCGGCCTCGGTCATCGGGTTCTGCTGCACGCGGTAGATGCGCTTCTCGGGGTGCAGCGTGTCGATCAGCTTGCCGTCGCGCGTGATCTCCAGCGTGCCGCGCATCGCGACGAAGTTCGGGCCCTGCGCCTCGCGGTAGCCCATCATCTTGAACTGGTAGCCGGCGATCTCGGTGGTGTCGCCCGGGCCCATCTTCACGTCGCGCTCGGCCTCGTAGGTCTTGACCATCGCCACGCCGAAGGAGAAGGCCGCCACGCCGAAGTGCGCCAGCATCATCCCCCACATCGCCAGCGGGATCTGCGTGGCGCGGTGGAACACGTTGCCGCTGCCGCCCCTGGGGGCCAGGCGCGGAACCAGGTCGACCAGCAGCGTGGCGACGAGCCAGAAGGCCATCGCCAGGCCCATCGTCGTCTGCGCCTTGATGCCGCCGGCGAGCCAGCCGACGACGAGCGCCGCGACGATCGCGCCCGCGGCCGGCCACATCAGCCGCTTCATCAGCGGCGCGGCCTCGTCGTTCTTCCAGCGCGTGATCGGGCCCACGCCCATCACCACCACCAGCGGCAGCATCAGGAGCGCGAAGACGTTGTCGAAGTAGGGCGGGCCGACCGAGATCTTGCCCATGCCCAATGCATCCAGGAACAGCGGGTACAGCGTGCCCAGCAGCACGGCGCCGGTGGCCGTGACCAGCATCATGTTGTTGACCAGCAGCAGCGACTCGCGCGACAGCATGCCGAAGCGCTGGCCCAGGCCCACGCTGGGCGCGCGCCAGGCGAAGAGCGCCAGCGAGGAGCCGATCACGATGACCAGGAAGCCGAGGATGAACAGGCCGCGGCGCGGGTCGGTGGCAAACGCATGCACCGAGCTCAGCACGCCCGAGCGCACGAGGAACGTGCCCAGCAGCGACAGCGAGAAGGCCATGATCGCGAGCCACACCGTCCACACCTTGAAGCTGCCGCGCTTCTCGCTCACGGCCAGCGAGTGGATCAGCGCCGTGCCGGCCAGCCAGGGCATGAAGCTCGCGTTTTCCACCGGATCCCAGAACCACCAGCCGCCCCAGCCGAGTTCGTTGTAGGCCCACCAGCTGCCCAGGCCGATGCCGAAGGTCAGGAAGATCCAGGCCGCGGTGGTCCAGGGGCGCGTCCAGCGCGCCCAGGCGGCGTCGAGGTTGCCGCCCAGCAGCGCCGCGATGGCGAAGGCGAAGGCGACCGAGAAGCCCACGTAGCCCATGTAGAGCATCGGCGGGTGGAAGACCATGCCCGGGTCCTGCAGCAGCGGGTTCAGGTCGCGGCCGTTGGCGGCGGCGGGCAGCAGGCGGTCGAAGGGGTTGCTGGTCATCAGCATGAACAGCAGGAAGCCCGCGCCCACCAGGCCCATCACGCCCAGGATGCGCGCCGCGAAGGCCAGCGGCAGCTTGTGGCTGAAGCGCGCCACGGCCACCGTCCACACGCTCAGCATCGCCAGCCACAGCAGCAGCGAGCCCTCGTGGCCGCCCCAGACGGCGGCCAGCCGGTAGGCCAGCGGCAGCGCGGTGTTGGAGTTGGACGCGACGTACAGCACCGAGAAGTCGTTGCGCACGAAGCTGGACGCCAGCAGCACGAAGGCGCCGAGCACGAAGGCCGCTTCCATGTGTGCCAGCGGACGCGCCAGCAGCATCCACTCGCGCTTGTCGCGCTGCGCGCCCACGAGCGGCAGCACGCCCATCGCCAGCGCCGCGCCCAGCGCGAAGAACAGCAGCAGGTGGCCGAGTTCGGGGATCACTTGCTCATCTCCGACATGCCCTTGCCCGCCTTCTCCATGTGCTTGCGCACCTGCTCGGCCTTCTGCACCGCATCGGCGGCCTCCGGCGGCATGTAGTTCTCGTCGTGCTTGGCCAGCACCTCGCGCGCGGTGAACACGCCGTCGGTCCCCAGCTGGCCCTGCGCGACCACGCCCTTGCCTTCCTTGAAGAGGTCGGGCAGGACGCCGTCATATTTCACCGGCACGGTCTGCGCGGTGTCGGTGACGACGAAACGCACCGTCACGCCCTCGCGCACCACCGAGCCGCTGGCCACCATGCCACCGACGCGGAAGGTGCGGCCCGTGGGCGCTTCCTTCTGGGCGATCTGCGTGGGCGTGTAGAAGAACACGAGGTTGCTGCTGAAGGCGTTGAGCACCAGGCCCACGGCCACGCCCACGGCGGCCAGCACGCCGACGACGATGGCGGCCCGCTTGTGGCGCGGCTTCATGCTCCGGCCTCCTCGCGCGCCACCTGCAGCGCACGGCGCTGGCGCCGCGCGGCCAGGTGGCTCTCGGCCAGCATCACCGCCAGCGTCACGCCATACGAACCCCACACGTACAGCCCGTAGCCGCCCATGTGCAGGAACTCGTCGATCGACTTCCACTGAGACATGATCTTCAAACCTTTCCGCCGGTGGCCAGGGCCCGCACCCATTCGGTGTCGGACTCCTGCTCCAGCACGATGGCCCGTGCGCGTGTGAACACGACGGCAAAACTGTAGGCCCAGAAGGCCAGCGTCATCAGCAGCATCGCCGTCAGCATGGTCGAGGCCATCTTCGGCGCGGCGGTGGCGCTGATGGTCGCGCCCTGGTGCAGCGTGTTCCACCACCGCACCGAGAAATAGATGATGGGGATGTTGACCGCACCCACCAGCGACAAAAGGGCACCGGCGTTGGCCGCGCGGCGCACGTCGTCGATGGCCTCGGTCAGCGCGATGAAGCCCAGGTACAGCAGCAGCAGGATGAAGTAGGACGTGAGCCGCGCGTCCCACACCCACCAGGTGCCCCAGGTGGGCTTGCCCCAGAGCGAGCCCGTCCACAGCGCGAGGAAGGTCATCAGCGCGCCGGTGGGCGCCAGCGCCCGGGCGTACATCGCCGCCATGCGCGTGTTGAACATCCAGCCGATGGCGGCCCAGAAGGCCATGACGAGGTAGATCAGCATCGACATCCAGGCCGCCGGCACGTGGATGAAGATGATCCGGTAGGCGTCGCCCTGCTGGAAGTCGGTGGGCGCGATCGCGAAGCCGATCCACAGCGCCGCGCCGCCCAGCACCACCGCCACGAGCCAGCACCAGGGGATGAGCTTGCCGGCCAGCGCGTGGAAACGCGAGGGCGCGGCGAACTGCGACCAGCGGGCCTTGGGCAGTTCCTTCGCGGCGGTGGCGGCGGCTGTGTTCACGGTGCTTCTTCTCTAGTCCAGCGAGATGCGCAGCGCGGCGGCGGTGGCCAGCGGCGCGAGCAGCCCGGTCATGATGAACAACGCGCCCAGCAGGGAGAAGTGCGCGCGCGACGACAGGCCGCTTTCCACCGCGCCCACCGCGCCGGTGCCGAAGATCAGCGTGGGCACCGTCAGCGGCAGCACGAGCAGGAACACGAGCGCGCCGCCGCTGCGCAGGCCCAGCGTCAGCGCGGCGCCCACGGCGCCCAGCAGGCTCAGCACCGGCGTGCCGATCAGCAGCGTGACGGCGAGCGTGGCGATGGCCGGCACGCTCATGTCGAACAGCACGCCCAGGAGCGGCGCCGCCAGCACCAGCGGCAGCCCGGTGGTGAGCCAGTGCGCGAAGACCTTGCCGATGACGAGCGTGACCAGCGGCTGCGGCGCCAGCAGCATCTGTTCGAGCGATCCGTCGACATGGTCGGAGGTGAACATCTGGGTCACCGAAAGCATCGCCGCCAGCAGCGCACATACCCACACGATGCCAGGGGCGATGATCCGCAGCGTGTGCGGCTCCGGACCCACGCCGAGCGGGAACAGCCCCGCCGCGACGATGAAGAAGCCCAGCGGCAGCAGCGCCTCGACACGCCGGCGGCGTGCCAGCAGCAGGTCACGGTGCGTGGTGGCCAGGAGAACCGAACTCATCGCGTCACGGTCCGGCCGCGATGGGCAGGGTGCTTCATGGACGGCGTGAATTGTAGGCAGCCGGCTCTTAAGGCCGGCTTGCGCGCCATCAAACGCCGCCGGGGCGGGCGCGCAGGTCGCCGAGGTCGAATTCGCGCAAGCCGGGCAGGGGCACGGCCTGGTGGCTGGTGAGCAGCACCGCGCCACCACGCGCCGCGTGGGCACTGATCAGCGACGAGAGCACCTGCGTGCTGGCGGTGTCCAGCGAGTCGTAGGGCTCATCCAGGATCCAGGTGCGCGGTGCGTCGTCCAGCGCCAGCCGTGCGAGCGCGCCGCGGCGGCGCTGGCCTTGCGACAGCGTGCGCACTGCCAGGTTGCGCTGCGGCTCCAGGCCCAGCGCCTTCAGCGCCGCCAGGGCCTTGGCCTCGGGTTCGTCCATCGCCGCGAGCTGTGCGAGGAAGGCCAGCGCCTCCAGCAGCGTGAGGTCGTCCTTCAACGCGTTGGTGTGGCCGATGTAGAGCAGCCCCGCGCGCGCCTCGTTCGCGCCGTGCTTCACCGGCTCGCCGTTCCACAGCACCTGGCCGGCGGCCGGCGAGGACAGGCCGGCGAGGATGCGCATCAGGCTCGTCTTGCCGCTGCCGTTGGTGCCGCGCAGCCAGGTGACGGTGCCGGTCTCCAGCCGCAGGTCCAGGCCTTCGAACAGCAGCCGGCGGCCGCGGCGGCAGGCCAGGCCGCGCGCCTCGAGCACGCCGCCGGCCATCAGCGGGCGCCGTCCTGAAACGGGTGGACGAAGCGCGGGACGGCGGGCGGTTTCATGGGCGCGCATTGTGCCGTCGCCGTGCTAGCGTCGATCTTGACCAAGCGCAGGAGCCCTTCAGCGAATGAACGCCGAGATCGACGCCGCCGCCGCGGCCATCGAGCCGCAAGTGATCGCGTGGCGGCGCGACCTGCACCAGCATCCGGAGCTGGGCAACCGCGAGTTCCGCACCGCCGGCATCGTCGCCGACCACCTGCGCGCGCTCGGCTTCGACGAGGTGCGCACCGGCGTCGCGCACACCGGCGTCGTCGGCCTGCTGAAGGGCGGGCGGCCCGGGCCGGTGGTGGCGCTGCGCGCCGACATGGACGCGCTGCCCGTCACCGAGCAGGTCGAGCTGCCTTTCGCCTCGAAGGCGCGCGCCGAGTGGAACGGCGAGACCGTGGGCGTGATGCACGCCTGCGGCCACGACTGCCACGTCGCGATCCTGATGGGCGTGGCCTCGGTGCTGGCCGGCCTGCGCGCGCAGATCGCCGGCAGCGTGAAGTTCATCTTCCAGCCCGCCGAGGAGATGCCGCCCGAGGGCGAGGAAGGCGGCGCGCAGATGATGGTGGCCGAGGGCGCGCTGGAGAACCCGGTGCCGCGCGCGATCTTCGGGCTGCACGTCACCTCGCGCCTGCCGCTGAACGTGCTGGGCGTGCGGCCGGGGCCCACGATGGCCAGCTCCGACAAGCTGAAGATCACCGTGAAGGGCCGCCAGACGCATGGCGCCGCGCCCTGGCTGGGCGTGGACCCCATCGTCACCGCCGCGCAGGTGGTGCTGGGGCTGCAGACGGTGGTCAGCCGCGGCGTGGACATCACGCACGAGCCGGCGGTGGTGACGATCGGCGCCATCCGCGGCGGCGTGCGCGAGAACATCATCCCCGACAGCGTGGAGATGCGCGGCACGATCCGCAGCTTCGACGAGGCGATGCGCGACGACATCCACGAGCGCGTGACGACGCTGGCCGAGGCCATCTCGCGCGGCTCGCGCGCCGGCTGCGAGGTCTGCATCCGCAAGAACTACCCGGTGACGGTGAACGACCCGGCGCTCACCGCGCAGATGCTGCCCACGCTGCGCCGCGTGGCCGGCGAGGCCCATGTGCAGGCCATCAACAAGGTCAGCGGCTCGGAGGACTTCTCGTTCTTCCAGCGCGTGGTGCCGGGCATGTTCTTCTTCCTGGGCGTCGTGCCGCCGGGCACCGAGCCCTCGAAGGCCGCGCCCAACCACTCGCCACGCTTCTTCGCCGACGAGCGTGCGCTGGTGCTGGGCGTGCGCGCGATGGCGCAGCTGGCGCTGGACCACCTGGCCGCGCCGGGGCCTTGACCCGACGACCGTCGACAGGCTGACAGTGCGCGGCTTCGCCACCACCGCCGAGCCCGCCGACATGTCCGCAGACACCCCCGATTGCCACCGTTCCGACGAAGCCTTCCTGGCCGCCTTCCTCGAATCGCGCCTGGACAAGGCCGACTTCGACCACCGCGGCCACCTGCGCGCCGCCTGGCTGCTGCTGCAGCGCCAGCCCCTCGAGCAGGCCGTCGAGTCCACCTGCGACGGCATCCGCCGCCTGGCCGCGGCGCTGGGCGTGCCCGGCAAGTACCACCGCACCGCCACCGAGGCGCTGGTCCGGCTGATGGCCCAGGCCGGCGCTGCCGAGCGCGGCCTCGGCTTCGAGGCCTTCCTGGCGTCTGCGCCGCAGCTGGTGGCCGACGCGCGCGGCCTGCTGGCGCGCCACTACTCACCCGAGCGGCTCGCGCTGGCGGCCGCGCGCGAGGGTTTCGTCGAACCCGACCTTCTCGCGCTGCCCCGATGAAGCACGCGGCAGGCAGCCTGCTCACCATCGGCCAGCTGGGGCGCGAGGTCGGCCTCGCGCGCGGCTCGCTGCTGCACTACGAGTCGCTCGGCCTGCTCGCGCCGGCGGCGCGCAGCGAGGCCGGCTACCGCCTGTACCGGCAGGCCGATGTCGAGCGTGTGCGCCGCATCCGCCGCTACCGCGAAGCGGGGCTGGCGCTCGAAGCCATCCGTGCCCTGCTGGACGGGGCCGAGGATCCATCCCGCGGCCGCGCGCTGCTGGAGCAGCGCCTGCTGGCGCTGAGCGGCGAACTGCAGGCGCTGCAGACGCAGCAGCAGCTGCTCGCGCGCCTGCTGGCCAGCCGGCTGCTCGACGCCGGTGCCACGGTCGAGGGCAAGGCGGGCTGGGTGGCGCTGCTGCGGCGCGCCGGCTTCACCGACGAGGACATGCGGCGCTGGCACGAAGGCTTCGAGGCGGCCGACCCGGCAGGCCATGCGGCCTTCCTGCGTGCGCTGGGCTTGTCGCCGGCGCAGGTGTCGTCCATCCGGCGAAGCGCCTGAGAGGCTGAGAGTCCTTCGAACATGCCCGCTTCAGACGCCTCCTGGCGCGCTGCGCGGGCACGCCCGAAAAACGCTCAGCCTCCGAGCCGCCGGGCCTGGCGGCTTCAGGCGAAGGCCTGGCGCAGCGGCGTCACGCGGCCGGCGAAATCGGCGCGGTAGCCAGGCAGCGCATCGACCGCGGCGCCGAAGGCCGGGTCGCGCAGCGCGGCCAGCACCACCTGCATCGCCGGGCCCTCGAGCGTCTCTCGCCGGCACAGCAGGAAGTAGCGCTCGCTGGCCAGCGGCACGAAATCGAGCCTGAACTGGCGCGCCGGCGTCTCCAGGCCGAAGCCCACGTCGGCCATGCCGCTGGCCACGTAGGCGGCCACCGCGGCGTGCGTGAACTCGCCCTGCTCGAAGCCGGCGATCTTCGCCGGCGCGATGCCCGCCTGCTCCAGCAGCGCCTCCAGCAACAGCCGCGTGCCGCTGCCGGCCTGGCGGTTGATGAAGCGCAGGTCGCTGCGCGCGAGGTCGGCCACGTCGTAGATCTTCTTCGGGTTGCCGGCGGCCAGCATCAGGCCCTGGCGGCGGCTGGCGATGTCGACGATCTGCAGGTCTTCCGCATCGAGCCAGCGCGCGTAGTGCGCCAGCACCGGCGCCTGCGCCGGGCCGGCCGGCACGTGGAAGCAGGCGGCGTCGCAGGCGCCGTCGTGCAGCGCGGCCACGGCGGCGGTGCTGCTGTCGTAGCGGTGTTCCACGCGCAGGCCGCGGCTGCGCAGCGCGTCGAAGAGCTTCTCCACCGCGAAGCCGTGGCTGGCGTGGATGCGCAGCACCGAGGCCTCGCGGCTGACGACCTGGTCGATCTCGGCCGCGAGTTCGCTGGCCAGCGAATCGAGCACCGGCCGCAGCCGCGCGGCGATGCGGTGGTCGGCCCACACCAGCTTCTCGCCCAGCGGCGACAAGGTGCTGCCCTTGCCGCGCTCCATTTTCAGCAGCGGCGCCTTGAAGTGCGCCTCGCCCTGGCGGATCAGCTCCCAGGCGTGGCGGTAGGACAGCTCCAGCTGCTGCGAGGCCGCCAGCAGGCTGCCGTGCGCATGCACCTGCACCAGAAGCTCCACCACGCGCGCCGGCAGCGCGGCGCCCTCGGCGTCCTGGATGGTCCAGACGGGCTTGATCGAGACCTTTTCCATCAGGGCGTCATGAGCCTTATCAGGGTCAACCATTAGGAGCCGCGCATCACAAAGGCTGCTGCGACCGCCTCATATTGATGCAAGAGGGAGCAGTGTCCATCATCCGCCCACTTTTCTTCCGGGCGGAGGCTGCATGCCGGGCGCTGAGACGATCCATCCGAGCGGCCACCAGGCCCGCATCCAGGCCCTGGTGGCCGAGCACCGCGACGTGCCTGGCGGCCTGATGCCGCTGCTGCACGCGGTGCAGGACGAGCTGGGCCACATCCCGCAGGATGCCGTGCCCGAGATCGCACGCGGCATGGGCTTGTCGCGTGCCGAAGTTCACGGCGTCATCACCTATTACCACCACTTCCGCGCCCAGCCTGCGGGCCGGCACGTCGTGCAGGTGTGCCGCGCCGAATCGTGCAAGGCCTGCGGCGGCGACGAGTTGCTGGCGCTGGCCGAGAAGCTGTTGAAGTGCAAGACGCACGAGACGCGTGCCGATGGCGCGGTGACGCTGGAGCCGGTGTTCTGCCTCGGGCTGTGCGCCTCGTCGCCGGCGCTGCAGATCGACGGCAAGCTGCACGCGCGGGTCACGCCGCAGCGCCTGGCCAAGCTGCTGGAGGGCCTGTGATGACGGCGAAGATCTACGTCCCGCGCGACGCCGCGGCGCTGGCCGCCGGCGCCGATGAAGTCGCCGCGGCGCTGGCCGCGGAACTGGCGCGGCGGGGCGAATCGGCAGAGATCGTGCGCAACGGTTCGCGCGGGCTGTTCTGGCTGGAGCCGCTGGTGGAAGTGGCCACGCCGGCCGGCCGCGTGGCCTACGGCCCGGTGGCGGCCGAAGACGTGCCCGGCTTGCTCGACGCCGGGCTGTTGTCGGGCGGCGCGCATGCACTGAACCTGGGCCTCACCGAACAGATTCCGTATCTCGCGAAGCAGGAGCGCCTGACCTTCGCCCGCATGGGCGTGACCGACCCGCTGAGCCTCTCGGACTACGAGGCCCACGAAGGCTGGGCCGGCCTGCGCCGCGCACTCACGATGGACGGCGCCGCGCTGGTCCAGGTGGTGCTCGACAGCGGCCTGCGCGGCCGCGGCGGCGCGGCCTTCCCGGCCGGCATCAAGTGGCGCACCGTGCGCCAGGCCGAGGCCGCGCAGAAGTACGTCGTCTGCAACGCCGACGAAGGCGACAGCGGCACCTTCAGCGACCGCATGACGCTGGAAGGCGACCCCTACGTGCTGATCGAGGGCATGGTGATCGCCGGCCTCGCGGTGGGCGCGACCATGGGCTACGTCTACATCCGCAGCGAGTACCCGCACGCGATCGACACCTTCAACGAGGCCATCGCGCGCGCCACCGCCGCGGGCTGCCTCGGCGACAGCGTGCTGGGCAGCGGCCGCGCCTTCCACCTGGAGGTGCGCAAGGCGGCCGGCGCCTACGTCTGCGGCGAGGAGACGGCGATGCTGGAGAGCATCGAGGGCAAGCGCGGCATCGTGCGCGCCAAGCCGCCGCTGCCGGCGCTAGAAGGCCTGTTCGGCAAGCCGACGCTGATCCACAACGTCATCAGCCTGGCCAGCGTGCCCATCATCCTGGCGCGCGGCGCGGCCTTCTACAAGGACTACGGCATGGGCCGCTCGCGCGGCACGTTGCCCTTCCAGCTGGCCGGGAACATCAAGTTCGGCGGGCTGGTCGAGAAGGCCTTCGGCCTGACGCTGCGCGAGCTGGTGTTCGACTTCGGCGGAGGCACCCGCAGCGGCGGGCCGGTGAAGGCGATCCAGATCGGCGGGCCGCTCGGTGCGTACATCCCGGAAAGCCAGTGGGACCTGCCGCTGGACTACGAGGCCTACGCCGCCGTCGGTGGCGTGCTGGGCCATGGCGGCGTGGTGGTGCACGACGACACCGCCGACATGGCGCAGCTGGCGCGCTACGCGATGGAGTTCTGCGCCATCGAGAGCTGCGGCAAGTGCACGCCCTGCCGCATCGGCAGCACGCGTGGCGTCGAGGTCATCGATCGCATCGTGAAGAACCAGAACCGCCCGCAGCAGGTCCACCTGCTGCGCGACCTCTGCGACACGATGGTCAACGGCAGCCTGTGCGCGATGGGCGGCATGACGCCGTTCCCGGTGCTCTCGGCACTCAACCACTACCCCCAGGACTTCGGCATCGCCGAACCCGACCAGAAGGCGGCCTGATCATGCTGAAACACCTCAAGCTCGAGATCGACCACGGCACCCCGGCGCGTAGTTCGGCCGAGCAGGTCACGCTGACCATCGACGGCGAATCGGTCACCGTGCCCAAGGGCACCTCGCTGATGCGCGCGGCGGTGGACGCCGGCGTGCAGGTGCCCAAGCTCTGCGCCACCGACAGCCTGGAGCCCTTCGGCTCCTGTCGCCTCTGCCTGGTGGAGATCGACGGGCGCAAGGGCTACCCGGCGAGCTGCACGACACCGGCCGAGGCCGGCATGGTGGTGCGCACTCAGAGCCCCAAGCTGCAGCAACTGCGCAAGGGCGTGATGGAGCTGTACATCAGCGATCACCCGCTCGATTGCCTGACCTGCAGCGCCAACGGCAACTGCGAGCTGCAGGACATGGCCGGCGTCACCGGCCTGCGCGAGGTGCGCTACGGCGTGGGCGAGGCCGCTGGTGCGCACCACTGCGACGCGATCAAGGACGAGTCGAACCCGTACTTCAGCTACGACCCGAGCAAGTGCATCGTCTGCAACCGCTGCGTGCGTGCCTGTGAAGAGACGCAGGGCACCTTCGCGCTGACGATCTCCGGCCGCGGCTTCGAAAGCCGCGTCTCGCCGGGCCAGGACCAGCCTTTCATGGACAGCGAGTGCGTCAGCTGCGGTGCCTGCGTCGAGGCCTGCCCCACCGCCACGCTGCAGGAAAAGAGCGTCATCGAGCTCGGCCAGCCCGAGCACAGCCTGGTCACCACCTGCGCCTACTGCGGCGTGGGCTGCGCCTTCAAGGCCGAGATGAAGGGCAACACGGTGGTACGCATGGTGCCGTGGAAGGACGGCAAGGCCAACGAGGGCCACAGCTGCGTGAAGGGCCGCTTCGCCTGGGGCTACGCGACGCATGCCGACCGCATCACCAAGCCGATGATCCGCGCCAGCATCCAGGACCCGTGGCAGGAAGTGAGCTGGGAGGTCGCGATCCAGCACGCGGCCAGCGAGTTCCGCCGCATCCAGGCCAAGCATGGCAAGGACTCCATCGGCGGCATCACCAGCAGCCGCTGCACGAACGAGGAGACCTACCTCGTGCAGAAGCTGGTGCGCGCGGCCTTCGGCAGCAACAACGTCGACACCTGTGCCCGCGTCTGCCACTCGCCCACCGGCTACGGCCTGGGCAAGACCTACGGCACCTCGGCCGGCACGCAGACCTTCAAGAGCGTCGAGCATGCCGACGTGATCATGGTCATCGGCGCCAACCCCAGCGACGCACACCCGGTGTTCGCCTCGCGCATGAAGCGCCGGCTGCGCGAAGGCGCCAGGCTGATCGTGGTCGACCCGCGCAAGATCGACCTCGTCGATTCGCCGCACGTCAAGGCCGACGTGCACCTGGCCCTGCGGCCCGGCACCAACGTCGCGGTGATCACCGCGATGGCGCACGTGATCGTCACCGAGGGCCTGCTGAACGAGGCCTACGTCGCCGAGCGCTGCGACCCGAAGAGCTTCGCCGAATGGCGCGAGTTCGTCGCCCGGCCGGAGAACTCGCCCGAGGCCTTCGAGGCCGAGACGCGCGTGCCGGCGGCCGAGCTGCGCCGCGCGGCGCGCCTGTATGCGTCCGGGCCCAACTCGGCCATCTACTACGGCCTGGGCGTCACCGAGCACGCGCAAGGCTCGACGATGGTGATCGGCATCGCCAACCTCGCGATGGCCTGCGGCATGGTGGGCCGCGAAGGCGTGGGTGTGAACCCGCTGCGTGGCCAGAACAACGTGCAGGGCAGCTGCGACATGGGCAGCTTCCCGCACGAGCTGCCGGGTTACCGGCATGTCTCCGACACCACGGTGCGCAGCCAGTTCGAGGCCGCCTGGGGCGTGGAGCTGTCGCCCGAGCCGGGGCTGCGCATCCCGAACATGTTCGAGGCCGCGCTGGCCGGCAGCTTCATGGGCCTGTACTGCCAGGGCGAGGACATCGTGCAGAGCGACCCGGACACGCAGCACGTGGCCGCGGCGCTGTCGGCGATGGAATGCATCGTCGTGCAGGACATCTTCCTCAACGAGACCGCCAAGTACGCGCATGTCTTCCTGCCGGGCACCAGCTTCCTGGAGAAGGACGGCACCTTCACGAATGCCGAGCGCCGCATCAGCCGCGTGCGCAAGGCCATGCCGCCGCTGCCGGGGCTGGCCGACTGGGAGGTGACGATGCGCCTGTCGAACGCTTTAGGCTACCCGATGAACTACACGCATCCGGAAGCCATCATGCGCGAGATCGCGGCGCTGACACCCAGCTTCGCCGGCGTGAGCTACGAGAAGATCGAGCGCCTGGGCAGCGTGCAGTGGCCGTGCAATGCCGAGACCGAGGAGGCCGGCACTTCGCTGATGCACCGACAAGGCTTCGTGCGCGGCAAGGGCCGCTTCTTCAACACGCAGTACGTGGCCAGCGACGAGAAGGTCACGCGCAAGTTCCCGCTGCTGCTGACCACCGGCCGCATCCTCAGCCAGTACAACGTGGGCGCGCAGACGCGGCGCACACCCAACAACCAGTGGCACAGCGAGGACCGGCTGGAACTGCACCCGCACGACGCGCAGGAGCGCGGCATCTCGGACGGCGACTGGGTCGGCATCGTCAGCCGCGCCGGCGAGACGGTGCTGCGCGCGGTGGTGACCGAGCGCATGCAGCCGGGCGTGGTCTACACCACCTTCCACTTCCCCGAGTCCGGCGCCAACGTCATCACCACCGACAGCTCCGACTGGGCCACCAATTGCCCCGAGTACAAGGTGACCGCGGTGCAGGTGAGCAAGGTGATGCAGCCCAGCGCCTGGCAGAAGGACTACGAGGCCTTCAACCGGCGCCAGCTGGAACTGCTGGCCGAGGCCGCTGAGCCCGGCACGGTGCCTGCCAAATGAAGCCGATGGACGCGGCGCTGCTGCCGCCCGGCGTGCGCGCGGCCTCGGTGGCCGGCCGGCACGACGGTGCGGACCGCGCCGGCCAGGACTGGCTGGCCGAGGAGGTGCCGGTGGCCTTCGTCTTCAACGGCGTCTCGCACGCCGTGATGATGGCCAGCCCGGCCGACCTGGAAGACCTCGCCTTGGGCTTCGCCTTCACCGAAGGGCTGATCGAGCGAACGGGCGAGTTGTACGGTGTCGACGAGCGCCCCGCGTCGCAGGGCATCGAGCTGAGGCTTCACGTCTCGGCCGCCTGCGAGTGGCGGCTGAAAGAGCGCCGGCGCACGCTGGCCGGCCGCACCGGCTGCGGCCTGTGCGGCACCGACAGCCTCTCGCAGGTGCGGCGCGAGCTGCCGCGCGCGCCGGAGGTGCATGTGGCACCTGTCGCGCTGGCACGCGCGCAGCGCGACCTGCGCGAGCGCCAGGCGGTGCAGCAGCTCACCGGCGCCACGCATGCCGCGGCCTGGTGCGCGCCCGATGGCGCGGTGTGGCTGCTGCGCGAGGACGTGGGCCGCCACAATGCGCTGGACAAGGTCGTCGGCGCGATGCTGAAGGCCGGTGTCGATGCGAGCGGAGGTTTCCTCGCCATCACCAGCCGCGCCAGCTTCGAGATGGTGCAGAAGGCCGCGGCCGCCGGCGCCGGCGTGCTGGCGGCCGTCTCGGCGCCCACCGCGCTGGCGGTGGACGTGGCGCGCGACGTGAACCTGCTGCTGGCCGGCTTCGTGCGCGGCGACGACTGCGTGGCCTACACCTTTCCCGAGCGCCTGGGCCTGCCGGCGCTGCCTGCCTGAAGAGAGACAGCGACGATGAACACCGACAAGCTCGTGAACATGGCCAACCGCATCGGCGAGTTCTTCCAGTCGATGCCCGACCGCGCCGAGGCCACGGCCGGCGTCGCCGACCACATCCTCAAGTTCTGGGAGCCGCGCATGCGGCGCGAGCTGCTGGCGCACATCGACGCCACGCAGGGCGCCGGCCTGCTCGACCTGGTGCGCGAGGCCGTGGCCGGCCACCGCGCCGAACTGGCGCCCTGAGGGCGTTCAGCGCGCGCGACGGCGGCGCGCGGTCAGCAGTGCCGCGCCGCCCAGCCACAGGGCCCACGCCGAAGGCTCGGGCACCGCGGCGATGCTCAGCACGCCGTCGACGTACAGCCGGCTCGAATCCCAGTACAGGCCTTCGGCCAGCCCGGGCAGCAACAGCTCGGCGAAGCTGCCCTGCACGCCGGTGTAGTCCAGGAAGTCGAAGCGGTCGCCGAGCTGCAGCGGGAAACCGCCGTCGAGCGTGACGATGAAGGCGCCGCCGTCCAGGCGCAGTTCACCGTCGATCGCCAGCCGGTCGTACTCGCCGTCCATCGCCCGGCCGGCCTTCAGCTCGATGCCGCCGCCGCTGGCCACGTGCAGCAGACCGCCGACATGGCCGGTGGCGAAGATCGCATCGCTGCCGGCGGCCACCGCCACGCGCCCGCCGGCGCCCACGTGCAGGCCCTCGAGCGTGGCCAGGCGGCCCTGCTCCATCAGCACGAGCCGGCTCGTGCCCGCGCCGTTGCCGCCCACCTGCACGCTCTTGACGAGCGTCTCGAAGCTCGGGCCGATCACGTCGCGATGGCCGCCGATGCGTGCGTCGAGGAAGCGGCTCGGCGCGTAGCCCATGCCGCTGTCCCAGTTCGCGGCCTCGTTGAAGAACGAGCCGCTGGCGCCGGTGTAGTCCAGCGTGCCCGTGGGCGTGAGGATCGCCGAGCGGCCGTCGGCCGTGCGCGCCGTCATCTGCCCCAGCTCGTTGATCGAATCGACGCCCGTGACCATTGGCGCACCGGCCTGCGTGCGGCTCGCGACCGCCACCAGCCCGCCGTTGGGGCTCCACAGCATGGCCAGGCCGCCGGCCTGGCCCGCCGCCTGGCCGGCGTTGTTCAAGCTCGTGAACCAGCCCGTGACGCCGTCGGGCGCCAGGCGCGTCACCTGGCCGCCGGGGCTCACGAGGATGGGCGAGATGACGTGGTTCTGCGCATCGCCCGAGGTCTCGATCGACAGCACCTGGCCATAGTCGTTGAGCCCCAGGCCGCTCCACTGGCCGTAGACGCGGAAGTCGCCGGTGGCGTAGTCGGCCCAGATCAGCGGCGTGCGCGAGACCGGCGCGCCGCGCCAGTCGACGCTGCCGGTGATCTCGCCCTGCTGGTTCACCGCGTTGGCGGCGCTGAAGGCATCGCTGCGCACGGTGGTCGAGCCCAGGTCGACCAGCTGCCCGTAGCGCCAGGCGGCCGCATGCTGGTAGCTGTTCGGCGCGATCACCGAGCCGACGATCAGGCCGCTGTTGTTGATGTCGTCGGCGTGCGCGCCCATGCGGCCGGTGTCCGGCAGCAGCATCACGCCGGTGCCCATCCAGGTGGCGGCGCGCGTGTTCTGCCAGTCGCCGGCAAACGCGACCTGGCCGACCAACTGGCCGAAGTCGTTGATCGCACGCGCCTCGCTGCCCACGGCGCCGGCGGGCTGCTGCAGCAGCGTGAGCCGGCCGGCCGAATCCCAGACCGCGGCCTGCTTGGGCGTGTAGATGCCGTCGCCGATGTAGCCGGCCACCTGGCCGAGGTTGTTGATGTCGCGCGTCACCGCGCTGGCGAAACTGCCTTCGGGCGTGGCCAGCGGCGTGAGCTGGAAGCTCACGTTGCCGGCATGCGCCGGCTCGGCCAGCGTGATGAAGGCGGCGGCGATGCAGGCCGCCAGCGCGACGGCCGTCGGGCGGCCGGGCAGGCCCGGCAGGCTCCGGGGCAGGGTGATCATGGGTTGCTCCTCGTGTCGGTTCTCGATGAGCCGGCAGTCTCGCGAGCGCGGGCCGGCGCCGCATCGCCCGAAGGAGCCATCGCGGGCGGGCCATGGCCCGCCCGCGGCGCCATGGCCGTCACGCCGGCCAGTGGATCGCGTCGAACAGGCGCTGCAGGCGCTGCGCCTTGGCCGGGTTCAGCATCGCCGCCCAGGCGATGCGCCCGCGCAGGTGGCTGCGCCAGTCGGCATGGCTCTCGCGGTTGGCGGCGGCGGGGCCTCGGCGCAGCGTGTCGTGCAGCTGCGCCTTCAGGCGTTCGAACTCGGCGCGCGGCAGGTTGGGGTGGCGGTTGACCACCACGCCGCACAGCTGCTGGCGCGTGCCGGCGCGGCGGCAGCGCGTCTTGCGGTGGTTCAGCGCGAAACCTTCGTCGCGAGCGATGGCGGCGACCCGGGCCTCGATGCGCGGCAGCGCCTGGGCCAGCGCGGCGGGGCCGGAGATCGCGATGTCGTCGGCGTAGCGCGTGTAGCGGGCACCCAGGGCGCGGGCCAGGCCGTCCAGCCGCAGGTCCAGGCCGAAGGCGCAGAGGTTGGCGAGCGTGGGCGAGGTGGGCGCGCCCTGCGCGAGGTGCGCATCGCGCTGTCGCTGCGCCTGCTGCCATGTGAAGCCGCCGGTCTCGCGCAGGCGCGCCAGCACCGGCTCGGGCGTGGCCAGCGTGCAAAGCGCGGTGAGCGCGCGCGAAACCTCCTCGCCGTAGCCCAGCGTCGCGAACAGCGCGTGCACGCGGCTGGCGCGCACCGAGGCGAAGAAGTCCTGCAGGTCGAAGCAGAGCACGACGGGCTGCCCCGCGTGCGCCGCCGCGTGCTCGCGCACCGAGCGGCCACGCACGAAGCCGCAGGCGGCTTCGTGTGCCGGCACGAACTGCAGCAGCGCGTGGTGCAGCCGGCGTTGCACCGCCATCAGTTGCGGCTCGGGCACCTCCAGCAGGCGCAGGCCGCCGCGGTGCTTGGGAATCAGCTCGAAGCGATGGTGCTGGCGCGCCAGTGGCCACGCGGCCTGCCAGGCGGCCGGGCGCGTCAGCCGCCACAGGCCGCCGGCGCTCAGGCCCAGGCCTTGCGCGAGTGCGCCCAGGTGCGGCCAGTCCGGCCGCGGCACGTCTTCCAGGCCCAGGGGTGCCGGCGGCAGCGCCTGCCGCGATTGCTGGACGTAGTGCCGGATCTCCGGCCGCGGGCCTTCGCTCCAGGCCAGGCCGAAGAAGGGATCGGCATCGATCACGCGCGCCAGCGCACGTGGCTCCAGCCGCCACCAGCGCTCGCGCGGCCAGGCCGCGCAGCGTTCGGCCAGCGACACGGTCCATGCCGGCCGCGCGCCGATGCAGGCCTGCAGCCGCGCGGCGATGCGCTCCGCCGTGGGCGGCCCGGCGAGCATCGCGCGCGCCAGCGCGAGCGTCGTCAGCCGGCGGAGGTTCGCCATGCGGCGGGCGGAGGTGCGGCGCGCCACCCAACCTGCGGGTGATGCCCGTGCTGCCTGGCGTGGAGCGCCACCGCGCACGGGCCCCGCCTGGGGCAGGTACGGATTCCACCGCGGGGGAGCCCCGCGGGGCGTGGCGGCATCGAAGATCCCGTCACGCAATGCTCTTGGGCAGCGGCCGCGCGTGGATCATAGGTCGGGGTTCTCAATCGCCGACGATCTTGCGTTCGCGAATGACCGCCCCGAAGCGCCGCGAGTCCTCGGCCGCCTTGGCGCCGAACTCGGCCGGCGACATCGGCGCCGGCACGCCGCCCAGGGCGAGGATGCGCTCCTGCATCGGCGGCGTGCCCAGGATGCGGTTGACCTCGGCGTTGACCCGCGAGACCGCCGCCGCCGGCGTGCCGGCCGGTGCGTAGAGGCCGAACACCGTGTCGGCGTCGAAGCCCTTCAGCCCGCGTTCGTCCAGCGTCGGCACGTCCGGGAACAGCGGGCTGCGCTTCGGGCTGCCCACCGCCAGCAGGCGCAGCCGGCCGGCCTTGATGTGCGGGATGCCGATGCCGGGGTCGAAGAGAAAATCGAGCTGGCCGCCGAGCAGGTCGGTCAGCGCCGGCGCGGCGCCGCGGTAGGGCACGTGCACGGCGAAGCTGCCCGTCTGGCTCTTCATCATCTCGCCGGCCAGGTGCGGCGAGCTGCCGTTGCCGGGGCTGCCGAAGCTGCGCCGGCCGGGGTTGGCTTTCAGGTCGGCCAGGAAGGCCGGCCAGTCGGCCGACGGGTTCTCGCTGCGCACGACCAGGAACACCAGCACGCGCGCCACCGCGGCCACCGGCACCAGGTCCTTCTCCGGGTCGAAGGGCATGCGCGGGTAGATGTGCGGGTTGACGCTGACCATGCCGCCGGAACTCATCAGCAGCGTGTAGCCGTCGGGCGGCGACTTGGCCACCGCGTCGCCGCCCAGGTTGCCGCCGGAGCCGGCCTTGTTCTCGATCAGCACCGGCTGCCCCAGCGCCTCCTGCAGCGGCGCGGCCACGGCGCGCGCGAGCTGGTCGGCGGCGCCGCCCGGCGCGAAGTTGACGACGATCTTCAGCGGCTTGGCGGGCCAGGCCTGCGCCCGCGCGGCGGTGAAGGCGGGCAGCGCCGTGCAGGCGGCCAGGGCTTGTCGGCGGTCCATCTCGCTCTCCTCGATGGTCAGTTCACTTCGACTTCCAGCAGCGTTGCATCCGGCGCCGCCAGCGCCAGCGCCAGTGCGTCGTGCAGCGTGTCGGCGTCCTCCACGTGCACGCCGCGCACGCCCTGGGCCTCGGCCAGCTTCACGAAGTCCAGCGCCGGCAGCTCGGTGCCGGCCACGGGTTCCTCGGGGCCGTAGCCGAAGACGCCGGCGAACTCGCGCAGCGCGGCGTAGCGGCGGTTCTTCAGGATCAGGAAGGTGATCGGCAGCGCCAGCTGCGCGGCACTCCACAGCGCCTGGATCGCGTACATCGCCGAGCCGTCGCCGATGAGCGCGACGACGCGCTGCGCCGAGCCCGCGTCGCGCCTCGCGAGCGCCACGCCCACCGCCGCCGGCAGGCCGTGGCCCAGGCCGCCGCTGCACATCGTGTAGAAGGTCTCCGGCAGCCACATCGGCAGGTGGCGGTGCATCACCGGCCGCGCGGTGGGCGCTTCCTCCACCACGATGCTGTCGCGCGGGCGCAGCTCGGCCAGCGTCTGCAGCACGTAGGCGGTGGACAGGCGCTCGCCCGGCGCCGGCGGCGCGGCGGGCACCCGCGGCTCGCGCGGCCGCGGCAGCGCACGCGCGGGTGGGGCGGGGCGCGCGAGCAGGTCCAGCAGCGCCAGCCGGATGCTGCCCACGACGGACAGCCCCACCGGCGCCCAGCTCGCGATGGCCGGGTCCTCGGTGATCTGCAGCAGCGAGGCGCCCTCCGGCAAATGCGGCCCCTGGCCCTCGACGTGGTAGGTGAAGGCCGGCGCGCCCAGCGCCAGCACCAGGTCGTGGCCGGCCAGCAGCTGCACGATGCGCTCGCGGGCCGCCGGCAGGAAGCCGGCGAAGAGGTGGTGATCTTCGGGGAAGCCGCAGCGGCCGGACATCGGTGCCACGAACACGCGCGCGGCATGTCGTTCGGCCAGCTGCACCGCTTCGTGGAACGCGCCGTCGCGATCGACCGCGGCGCCGACGACGATCGCCGGCCGCGCCGCCGCATCCAGCGCGTCGCCCAGCCGCGCCAGCAGCGCCGGCTCGGGGCGCAGCGCGGTGCTCACCGCGCGCGGCTCCAGCGGCTCGCAGGGCTGGTCCCAGTCGTCGGCCGGGATCGACACCAGCACCGGGCCGCGCGGCGGCAGCATCGCGGTGTAGTAGGCGCGGGCGATGGCCAGCGGCACGTCCTGCGCGCGCGCCGGCTCCACGCTCCACTTCACGTAGGGCTTCGGCAGCTCGGTGGCCTGGGCCGAGAACAGGAAGGGCTCGAAGGGCAGGATCGAGCGTGCCTGCTGGCCGGCCGTCACCACCAGCGGCGTGCGGTTCTTGTGCGCGGTGAACAGGTTGCCCATCGCGTGGCCCACGCCGACGGCCGAGTGCAGGTTGACGAAGGCCGCGTTGCGCGTGGCCTGCGCGAAGCCGTCGGCCATGCCCAGCACCACCGATTCCTGCAGCCCCAGCACGTAGCGGAAGTCGGCCGGGAAGCCGCGGAACAGCGGCAGCTCGGTCGAGCCCGGGTTGCCGAAGACGGTGTTCATGCCGAAGGCGCGCAGCAGGTGCAGCGTGGCCTCGCGGACGGTGGTCGGGGCTCGGGCGCTCATGCGGCAACTATCGCGCGGAGCGGGCCGCGTGCGACACTGCGCCGCCGTCTTCGCGCCTCAGGCTTTCCCGGATGCTGATCAACTGCGTCGCCTACCAGCAGGGCACCAAGCTCGCGGACATCGCGGTCGCGAAGATCGGCGAGTACCTGGCGCGGCCGGACTGCTTCGTCTGGGTGGCGCTGAAGGACCCGAGCGACCAGGAGCTGCACGAGATGCAGGCCCAGTTCCACCTGCACGAGCTGGCGGTGGAGGACGCGCGGCACGGCCACCAGCGGCCCAAGATCGAGGAGTACGCTGACACCGTCTTCGCGGTGATGCACATGATCGAGTACTCGCCCACCGACGAGCTGCTGGTGGGCGAGGTGGCGGTGTTCGTCGGCCCGAACTTCGTGCTCAGCGTGCGCAGCCGCTCGACCCAGGGTTTCCTGGGCGTGCGCCAGCGCGCCGAGCGCGAGGCGCACCTGCTGCGCCATGGCGCCAGCTTCGTGTTCTACGCGCTGATGGATGCGGTGGTCGATCGCTACTTCCCCGTCATCGACATGATGGAGCGCGAGCTGGACGCGATCGAGGACCAGATCTTCGAGCCCGGCGCGGCGCGGCAGAACATCGAGCGCCTGTACGCGCTCAAGCGCCGCGTGGGCGTGCTGCGCCACGCGGTGGTGCCGCTGATGGAGGCCACCGGCAAGCTGCACGGCGGGCGCGTGCCGCTGGTCTGCGAGCGCTCGCAGGACTACTTCCGCGACGTCGACGACCACCTCGTGCGCTGCAACGCCGCGCTCGATGCGCTGCGCGACACCATCGCCACCGCGATCCAGGTGAACCTGTCGATGGTGACCATCGACGAGAGCGAGAACACCAAGCGCCTGGCGGCCTGGGCCGGCATCTTCGCGGTGGCCACCTTCTTCGTCGGCATCTGGGGCATGAACTTCGAGCACATGCCGGAGCTGAAGTGGACCTGGGGCTACCCGACGGCGCTGGGCGTCATCGGCGCCGTCTGCGGGCTGATGTACTGGCGCTTCCGCAAGGCCGGCTGGCTGTAGCGGCGCCTGTCGAAACCGCGCGCCGCCGCCCGTCGTGCAGGTGCCGCCCCGATGGCCGGGCGGGCCGACCGGAGACCTTCATGATCCAGATCCAACCCTACCTCTTCTTCGAAGGCCGCTGCGACGAGGCCATCGCCCTGTACCGCGAGGTGCTGGGGGCCGAAGTGCAGATGCTGATGCGCTACGGCGACAACCCCGAGGCGCAGCCGCCCGAGTGGCTGCCGCCTGGCAGCGAGAAGAAGGTGATGCACGCCACGCTGCAGATCGGCCCGAGCGTGCTGATGGTCAGCGACGGCATGTGCAGCAGCAAGCCCGCGTTCAGCGGCTTCAAGCTGCACTTCAACGTCGCCGACGCGGCCGCCGCCGAGCGCGTGTTCAAGGCCCTGTCCGAGGGCGGCAAGGTCGAGATGCCGCTGACGAAGACCTTCTGGTCGCCCTGCTTCGGCATGCTCGAGGACCGCTTCGGCGTCGCCTGGATGGTCTCGGTGGCCGCGCCGCAAGGCTGACAGGGTAAAAAGGCGGCATGCCTGCCGCCGACTCCCGCCTCGTCTACTCCACCGACGGAGGCCGCACCTGCCCGGCCTGCCGCCGCCCGCTGGCCGACTGCAGCTGCCGCGAGCAGGCAGCGGCCAGGCCGCTGGGCGATGGCCGCGTGCGCGTGAGCCGCGAGAAGCAGGGCCGCGGCGGCAAGACCGTCACCGTCGTGCGCGGCCTGGCGCTGGACGCCGCGGCCGCCGCCGCCCTGGGCAAGCAGCTGCGCGCCGCCTGCGGCACCGGCGGCACCGCGCGCGACGGCGTGCTCGAACTGCAGGGCGACCATGTCGAGCGCGTGGTGGCCTGGCTGATCGCCGCCGGGCATGCGGCCAAGCGCGCCGGCGGCTGAAGGCGAACATCCACTTCGTTAGCAGGTAAGGGGGATGACGGGCATGCCCTCCGGCGCCTAGCATCGGCCCCACCCCGGGGGTGGGGACTTGGAGGCCGCATGTCGATCCGCATCAAGCTCTGCGCGCTGACGGGCGCGCTGTGTCTCGCTTCCGCGCCAGCCGGGGCCGGCACCGCCTACGACGAGGCCGTCTCGGGCGACCTTGCCAACAGCGGCCTGGCGCCCACCACCATCACGCTGGCCGCGGGCTCCAACCTCGTGTCGGGCAACACCGGCAACGTCGGCGGCGTCGACCGCGACTACCTCAGCTTCACCGTGCCCGCGGGCATGCAGTGGGTGGGCCTGACGGTGCTGCAGGGCACCACGGTACTGGGCACCTCGTCCTTCATCGGCGTGCAGTCGGGCGCCCAGGTCACGGCGCCGGTCGGCGGCCCGGCGACGGACCTGCTGGGCTGGACGCTCTTCGCACCGGCCGACATCGGCAGCGACATCCTCGCGCGCATCGGCACCGGCGCCGGCGCCATCGGCTTCAGCGCGCCGCTGGGCGCGGGCAGCTACGCGGTGTGGATCCAGGAGACCGCCGCCGGCAGCTCGCACTACGGCTTCGACTTCGTGCTCGCCGCCGTGCCGGAGCCGGCCTCCTACGCGCTCCTGGGCGCCGGCCTCCTCGTGCTGCCCGCCTGGCGCCGGCTGCGCCGCTCCTGAGCCAGCGGGCGCTTGCCCGCCAGCTGGCGCTCGATGCCGTCGTTCAGCGCCTCGCGCAGGCCCAGCACCTCGTTGACGTGGCCGAAGGCGCCGGGGAAGCGCAGGTCCAGCCAGAGCCACAGCGTGCAGGTGCGCAGGCCCTGCTCCATGCGCTCCAGGCGGCTGTGGCCGTCGACCTGGTCGACGAACCCGGGCTCGCCGGCCTGGCCGGTGGCCGCGTGCGAGGCCGCCCAGTCGAGATAGGCGGCCACCTGCTCCGGCGCGCGCACGTCCACCGGCGCCTGCGCGTAGACGAAGCGCTGCTGCAGCGTCAGCGCGCCGGCGCATTCGTCGAGCCGCGCGGCCAGCTCCAGCATCTGCTGCACGTCGGCCACCTCGAAGTGCGCGTCGTCGAGCTTCAGCTGCTCCATGAACACCGCGAGCACGTCGCCCAGCCGCTCCTTGCCCAGGCGTGAGGCGATGGTGTCCACGTGGCGCGCGTTCGGCGCCACCGGCGCCTTGAAGTCGGCCGGCGCCTGCGGTTGGCGATCCATCAACTCGGAGAGGCGCCGCAGCGCGCCGGGCTCGGCCTCGTCCAGCACGCCGGCGAAGCCTTCCTCGTGCAGGCCGAAGCGGCCGGCACGGCCGGCGATCTGGTGCACCTCGCTCTCGTCGAGCGCGCGGTCGGCCAGGCCGTCGTACTTCACCAGCGTGCTGAACAGCACGCGCTGGATCGGCAGGTTCAGGCCCATGCCGATGGCGTCGGTCGCCACCAGGATGTGCGACTCGCCGGTGGCGAAGCGCTCGGCCTCGCGCCGCCGCACCTCGGGCGGCAGCGCGCCGTAGATCACCGAGGTGGGATGGCCCGAGGCGGCGATGCGGTCGCGCAGCAGCAGCACGTCGCGCCGGCTGAAGGCCACCACCGCGTCGCCCAAAGCGAGGTCGGCCACCGGCACCGGCCGCGGCAGCAGGTCCACGTGCTGCTTGCGCTCGAACATGCGCGTCTCGCAGGCCTCGCCGCACAGGCCCAGCAGCCGCGCGATGGCCGGCGCCGCGTAGGCGCTGCAGATGACGATCAGCTCGCGCGCCGGCACGCCGACGATGGCCTGCGTCCAGGCCCAACCGCGCGCGGCGTCGAAGACCATCTGCGCCTCGTCGATCACGGCCACGTCGACCTCGGTGCTGGTCGAGACCATCTCGATCGTGCTGCTGACCACGCGCGCGCCTTCGGCCGGCACATGCTCTTCGCCGGTCAGCAGCGTGCAGGGCACGCCACGCGCCACCAGGCGGTCGCGGCCCTCCAGCGCCAGCAGGCGCAGCGGCGCGAGGTAGGCGCCGTCCAGCGCCTGCGCCAGGCGCTCGAAGGCGGCGTGCGTCTTGCCGCTGTTGGGCGGGCCGGTGAAGAGGGTGACCTTGCGCTGCAGCCGGCGCGCCTTCGGGAAGCTGCCGGGGTAGCCGCCGAAGCCGAGCTCGTCCTGCAGCCCCTGCATCGTGTCGATCTCGGCCACGCGCCGCGCCCAGCGCTCCTGCGCGCGCGTGCAGGCGGCGCGCAGCGCCTCCGGCGCCTGCGGCACCGCGCATTCGGCCTGCAGCGCGGGCAGCAGGCTGTCGATGTGCTGCGGGCGCTCGGCGCGGCTGCGCTCCACCAGCGCCTGCACATGGGCCAGCAGCGTCTCGGCCTGCGGGTAGCGCGATGGCGCACCCAGCGCGGCGCGCAGCGCGGCCTCGTCGCCGTCGCGGAAGAAGGCCCAGACCGGCTCTTCGTCCACCGCCACGTGGAACAGCACCGGCAGCTGCCAGCCGCCGGCGTCGGGCTTCAGCGTGTGGCTGATCAGGCGCGTCCACGCGCCTTCGCGGCGCGAGACACCCAGGCCGTGCAGCGTGTTCGTGCGCGCCAGCTGCAGCGTGCGCAACTGCGGACCGTTGCCGATGGCGTCCAGGTGCGCCAGCGCGGCGGCCATCAGCCGCGGCGCGATCCAGCGGCTCGGGCGCTGGCCGGCCACGCCGCGCTGCAGCAGCACGAGGCCGGCCTTGTCGAGCTGTGCCTCGCCGCCGGCGTCGTCGGTGAAGCCGTGGTCCGAGGGCTTCACCACCTGCGGCAGCACGTAGGCCCATTGGCGGATGCGGGCCAGCCCTTCGGGGCCGATCTCGGGCGGTACGCGCGCGGCGTGGCGGGGCTGCGGAAGGCTCATCGGTACCCGGATTGTCCCCGTTCGTCGCAACGCGGTCCTCCGCGCCGCCTGCTCGGGCACACTGCGCGCCCTTGCCCGTTGCCGGAGACCGCCCACCGTGCGTGCCGCCACCCTTGCACTTGCCGTGCTGCTGCCGCTGGCCGTGACGGCCGCGCCGGCCGCCTCCAGCGGCGACCGCTGGCAGATCCCGATCGAGGTCCACAAGCTCGGCAACGGCCTGACGGTCGTCGTCTCGCCCGACCACGCCTCGCCCACCGTGGGCATCAGCGTGGTCTACAAGGTGGGCAGCCGGCTGGAGCCGCGGGGCCGCACCGGCTTCGCGCACCTGTTCGAGCACCTGATGTTCCAGGGCACGCCCCGCGCGCCCAAGGGCACCTTCGACAAGGTCACCACCGGCGGCGGCGGCGTGAACAACGGCAGCACGCGCGCGGACTTCACCAACTACATCGACTCGGTGCCCGCCTCGGCGCTGGAGCCCATGCTGTGGCTGGAGGCCGACCGCATGCGCACGCTGGACTTCAGGCCCGAGACGCTGAAGAACCAGCAGGACGTGGTGAAGGAGGAGATCCGCAGCAACGTCACCAACACGCCCTACGCCGGCTTCATGTGGATCGGCATCAACCAGCTCGCCTTCGACAAGTGGGAGAACGCGCACGACGGCTACGGCAGCTTCGAGGACCTGGAGCGCGCCAGCCTGGACGACGTGCGCGCCTTCCACCGCGACTTCTACGGCCCGAACAACGCCGTGCTGTCCATCGCCGGCGACGTGACGCCGCAGCGTGCGCTGGCGCTGGCCAGGAAGTACTTCGGCGCGATCCCGGCGCGCGCCGTGCCGCCGCGCACCGACTTCTCCGAAGCGCCGAACGAGAAGCCCCGCCGCGAGGACCAGCCCGACCCGCTGGCGCAGGTGCCGGCGCTGGCCGCGGCCTGGAAGATGCCCGTTCGCGGCAGCGCCGACCACGCGCCGATGGTGGTGCTGGGCGAGCTGCTGACCAGCGGCAACGCCTCGGCGCTGTACCAGGGCCTGGTGAAGGGGCGCGAGCTGGCGCTGTCGGTCGAGGGCCTGTACGGCATCACCGGGCCCTGGGACTGGGACGGCCCCACGCTGTTCACCGTGTTCGCGATGTTCAAGCCCAACGCCACCGCCAAGACCGTGCTGGCCGGCATCGACGAGGAGATCACGCGCATCGCCAGGAACGGCCCCGACGCGGCGGCGCTCTCGCGCGTGAAGACGCGCATGTGGGCCGACTGGAACAACGGCCTCGAAGGCTACCTCGACCGCGCCGACCAGCTCGCGCGGCTGCAGGCCGTGTGGGGCGACGCGAAGGTGGCGATGAAGATCCCGGACTGGATCGCCGCCGTCGGCCCGGCCGACGTGCAGCGCGTCGCGGCGAACTACCTCGACGCCAGGCGGCGCTCCGTGATCGTGCGCCATCCGCAGGCGGCGCAGCCCTCATCGCCGGCCGCTGCCGCCGCCTCGGGAGCCAAGCCATGAAGACGCGCCTCGTTTCGATCGCCGCGGCGCTGTTCGCCGCCCTCGTGGCGACCGCCACTGGTGCCGCCGGCGCCGCCGACCGCCTGCCGCCCTACGCCGCCGACAAGCCGCTGCCGGCGCCGAAGATCGTGCGCCAGAGCCTGCCCAATGGCCTGCAGCTGTGGGTGCTGCCGCGCGACGGCCTGCCGCGCGTGGACATCGTGCTGGCGGTGAAGGGCGCCGGCTTCGCGGCCGACCCGGCCGACCGCCCGGGCTTGGCCGCGCTGCTGGCCGGCCTGCTGACCGAAGGCACCAAGCAGCGCGATGCGCGCGCGCTGGCCGAGGCCGTGCAGGCGCTGGGCGGCGCGATCGGCGCCGACGCCGGCAACGACGGGATGACGCTGTCGGCCAACGCGCTGGCCTCCAACGGGCAGGCGCTGCTCGGCCTGGTGGCCGAGGTGGCGCGCGGCGCGGCCTTCGCCGACGCCGAGGTGCAGCTCGCGCGCGACAACGCACTGCAGGCGCTGAAGGCGCGCGAGGCCGAGCCCGGCTTCCCGGCCGAGCGGGCCATGGCGCGCGCCGTCTACGGCAGCCACCCCTACGGCCGCACCCTGCCCACCGAGGCGTCGATCACCGCCGCCACCGCGCCGCAGCTGCGCAGCGAGTTCGCGCGCCGCTTCAGGCCCGAGCACGCGCTGCTGGTGGTGGCCGGCCGCGTGGACGTGGCGCAGGTGCAGGCGTGGGTGCGCGAGGCCTTCGGCGACTGGAAGGGCGAAGGCCCGGCCGGCGCCGCCACGCCGCCGGTGGCCGAAACGGCGCCGCCGCAGCGCTGGCTGATCCACCGCGCCGGCAGCACGCAGGCCACGCTCCGCCTGGGCCGCCCCGGCGTGCCGGTCGCGGCCGATGACGACATGCCGCTGCGCCTGGCCAGCGCCGTGCTGGGCAGCGGCTTCACCAGCCGCATCAACCTCAACCTGCGGGAAGAGAAGGGCTACACCTACGGCGCCTCGGCCGGCGCGCGCAGCTTCGCGATGGGCGGCGCGGTGCTCGGCGGCGCTGACGTGCGAAATGAAGTGACCGGCGCCGCCCTGAAGGAGTTCGTCGCCGAATACCGGCGGCTGGGCGCCGAGCCGGTGCCGGCGGCCGAGCTGCAGGCGGCCAAGCGCTACATCGCCGGCACGCTGCTGCTGTCGGTCCAGCAGCAGGGCGCGCTGGCGCAGCGCCTGGCGCGCGACTGGATGCTCGGCCTGCCCACCAGCCGGCTGGTGGACTTCGTGCCGCAGCTGCAGCGCGTGACGGCCGCGCAGGTGCAGCGCGTGGGCAGGCGCTACTTCGCGCCGGAGACGCAGAGCCTGGTCGTCGTCGGCGACACCGCGGCCATAGGCGAGCAGCTCAAGACCTTCGGCGAGTTCGGCCCGCCGCCGCGCTGAACGGCGGCGCGCGGCCCCATCGATCAAGATTTCCTGACAAGACACGGGCCGGCCCGGCGCCCAGAATCCCGCGCGGGAGGGGCCTGCCCGCCGGCCCGTCGAGATGACCCTGGGGGAACGCCGCAGCTCGACCGTCTCGCGCACGCGACTGCGCGTCGGCCTGTCGTTCCTGGCGCTGGCGCTGCTGCTGCTGGCACTGATCGGCGTCGTCGCCGGGCACGCCGCGCGCCAGGCCGGCGAGCGCGCGAGCCGCGAGCTGCTGCAGCAGATCGCCTCCTCCGTCGCGCGCCAGCTCGATTCCGACCTCGCCGCCAGCCAGCGCGAGGTTCTGCAGCTGGCCGACATCGAAGCCGCCCTGGGCGTCGAGATGGACGCCGCGCGCTGGGCCCCGGTGATCGAGCGCATGGCGCGCTCGCACCCGTACTACAGCTGGGTCGGCGTGACCGATGCGCAAGGCGTCGTGCTGGCCTCCAGCGGCGGCCTGCTGGTCGGGCGCGACGTGAGCCAGCGGCCCTGGTTCCAGCGCGGCCGCGAAAGGCCGGTGGTGGTCGACGTGCACGAGGCGGCGCTGCTGGGCTCGATGCTGCCGCCTTCGCGCAGCGGCGAGCCCCAGCGTTTCGTCGACCTCGCCGCACCGCTGCGCCGCGACGGCCGCGTGGTGGGCGTGCTGGCCGTGCACCTGAACTGGGACTGGGCCGACGACCGGCGCCAGGAGGCCCTCGCGCAGTTCGCGCCCGCGCAGCGGCTGCAGATCGTGCTGGTCGACCGCGAAGGCCGCCCCGTGCTGGGCCTGCCCGCGGGCGCACGCAGCGACGAGGCCGGTCTGCTGAGCGCCAGCGAGGCCAGCCGCGCCTCGGGCGACTACCCCGGCATGGGCCTCGCCGTGCTGGCGCGCCAGCCGGAGGAGACGGCGCTCGCGCCGGCGCGGGCGCTGGAAAGGCGCATCTGGTGGTTCGCGGCGCTCGCGGCGGTGCTCTTCGGCGCTTTCGGCTGGTGGCTCGCGGGCTGGCTCACGCTGCCGCTGCGCCGCGTGGCAGAGCATGCCCGCGCCCAGGCGCCGGCCGCCGGCGGCGGCGTGCTGGCCGACGAGGTGCAGGACCTCGCCGCCTCGCTGGCCGCGCTGATCGACGGCCTGCGCGCCCGCGAGGCCTCGCTGGCCGGCATGAACGCGCAGCTGGAGGACATGGTGCGCGAGCGCACGGCCGCGCTGCTGCAGGCCAACGAGGACCTGCGCAGCTTCACGCGCAGCGTCTCGCACGACCTGCGCGGGCCGCTCGGCCAGATGGCCCTGCTGATGCGGCGCACGCTGGCGGATGCCGAGCCGCCGCCTTCGGCGCCGATGCGGCGCCGCCTCGTCGCCGTGGCCGACGAGTGCGAGCGCCTGCGCCGGCTCGTCGAGGCGCTGCTGGAGCTGGCGGTGGCGCAGCAGCGCGAGCTGTCGCCGCGGGTCGTCGACAGCCTCGCGCTGGTGCAGGCCGTGCTGGAGGAGCAGGCGGCCTCGTGGGCCGGGCCGCTGCCGGCCGTGCACGTGGGCCCGCTGCCGGAGGTGCGCGGCGACGCGGTGCTGCTGCGCCAGGTGTGGAGCAACCTGCTGTCCAACGCCTGGAAGTACTCGGCGCAGGCCGAGGCGCCGCAGATCCGCATCGAAAGCGTGGCCGAGGGCGGCCGCATCCGCTTCACCGTGGCCGACAACGGCGCCGGCTTCGATGCCGCCAAGGCGACGCGCCTGTTCGAGGCCTTCGAGCGCCTGCCCGGCCACGAGGCCTATGCCGGTGCGGGCGTGGGCCTGTCGATCGTGCAGCGTGTGGTGCAGCGGCATGGCGGCCGGGTCTGGGCCGAGTCGCGGCCCGGGCAGGGCGCGCAGTTCCACTTCACGCTGCCGGCAGCGGCCGAGCCGCCGGGCGAAGCACCGCCGGCCTCAAGGCCGGCCGAGCTGGCCGCCTGATCCGTGCAGCCGCAGCCCGGCATCGCCTTCGATCCGCGCCGGCAGCGTGCCGGCGCGAAAGAAGCGCAGCTCCAGGCTCGTGCGCGGCCGCGTGGCCTGCGGCGGCGTGTAGGTCCGGTGCAGCAGCGTGCCGTCGAAGAGCAGCGCATCGCCGCTGGCCAGCTCCGCGTGCACGAAGGCTGCTTCGCCGAAGCGGGCGGCCACGGCCTCGGGCGTGAGATCGGCCGGCTGCAGCAGCGTGGGCGTGGCGGCCTGCACCCACTGCAGCGAAGGCGCGTCGTGGCCGCAGGGCGTGAGCGCGATCCACAGCGTGCGCAGGTCCAGCAGCGCATCGGCCGGCGCGGGCCGGCCGGCGTGCGCGATGAAGTCGAAGCGCAGCGCGCCGTCCTGGTGCCATCCATGCGGCGGCCGGCCGTGGCGCAGCCAGCTCTGCGCCAGGTTGCACCAAGGCGCGGGGCCGAGCGCGGCTTCGAGCAGCGGAGCCGCCGCGCTCGCGGCCACGGCCTGCAGCATCTCGGCCGGGTCGATGGGCAGCGCGGCGAGCGCGCGCGAGACGCCGCGGCCATCGTCCAGCAGCCGCCGCCAGCCCTCGCACCGCGCGGCGTCCTGCAGCCCGCGCAAGGCCAGCGGCCCGGCCCCGCTCATCGCTGGGCCAGCGCGTTCTCGATGCGCCGCCGGTTCACGCGCGCCTTGGGCACGGGCAGCTCGAACCACATGCGCACGTCCTCGTCCAGGCCGATGCCGTGCATGTAGTTGTAGACCGCCTTCTTCAGCCCGGCGCCGAGCGCGACGTGGTCGGTGCCGGTCGGGTCGTCGAAGAGCACGTCGTTCTTCGCGAAGGGCGAAGGCGGCAGCGGCCGCAGCGTCACGCCGTAGGCGGCCGGGTCCTGGCCCACCGGCGAATGCACCGTGCAGGCGAAGCGGTGCCAGAAGCCCGAGTGGATGCAGCCGGCGGCGAAGAGCTGGCGCACGAGTTCGAGCGAATCGACCGTCTCCTGCAGCGTCTGCGTCGGGAAGCCGTACATCAGGTAGGCATGCACCAGCACGCCGGCATCGGCGAAGGCTTTCGTCACGCGCGCCACCTGCTCCACCGTGACGCCCTTCTTCATCAGCGCCAGCAGCCGGTCGGAAGCCACCTCCAGCCCGCCGCTGATGGCGATGCAGCCGCTCTCGGCCAGCGCCTCGCAGAGCGGCGGCGTGAAGGTCTTCTCGAAGCGCACGTTGCCCCACCAGCTGATGCGCAGCTCGCGGCGGCGGATCTCCGCGGCCAGCGCCTTCAGCGACTTCGGCGGCGCCGCCTCGTCGACGAAGTGGAAGCCGCTCTGGCCGGTCTCCTCGACGATCGCCTCGATGCGGTCGCACAGCGTCGCCGCGCTCGCGGCCTCGTAGCGGCCGATGTAGTCCAGCCCCACGTCGCAGAAGCTGCACTTCTTCCAGTAGCAGCCATGCGCCACCGTCAGCTTGTTCCAGCGCCCGTCGCTCCACAGCCGGTGCATGGGGTTGAGCATGTCCAGCAGCGACAGGTAGCGCGCGATCGGCAGCCCGTCCCAGGTGGGCGTGCCGCTCTCTTCGAAGGCGATGTCGGGCTCGGCGAAGTTCACCCAGCGCACCTGGCCGGCCTCGCGCCTGAAGCTGCGCACCAGGCGCTGCGCCGAGCGCCGGCCCTGCAGGTGTTCCAGCAGCGCCAGCAGCGGGCGCTCGCCGGCGTCCAGCGTCACGAAATCGACGAAGTCGAACAGGCGCGGCTCGGCCAGCTCGCGCAGCTCCGTGTTGACGTAGCCGCCGCCGAGCACGACGGTGATCGCGGGGTCCTGCGCCTTCACCGCCTGCGCGATGCGCAGCGCGCCGTAGACCGAACCGGGAAAGGGCACGGACAGCAAAACGACAGCCGGCCGGTGGCGCGCCAGTGCCTCTTGAGCGAGCGTGGCGAGCCAGCGGTCCAGCAGCTTCGGCGGCGCGGCCAGCGCCTCGGCCAGCGGCTCGAACGTGGGCTGGCTCATCGCCAGCGACTCGGCATAGCGCACGAACTCGAAGCGCGGGTCGATGGCCTCGCGCACGACGTCGGCGATGTCGTTGAGGAAGAGGGTCGCCAGGTGGCGCGCGCGGTCGTGCGTGCCCAGGGCGCCGAAGGCCCAGGCCAGCGGGTCGCCCGTGCCTTCGTCGGGTGCCGCGTAGGCGTCCAGCGCGGCGAAGCGCGGCCCTTCGGGCAGGAAGCCGCGGCCGGCGATGCGGTGCGCCAGCGTCGGGTCGCGGCCCTGCAGGAAGGCGATGGCCGGATCGATGGTGGCGACGTAGTCGCCGAAGGCCTCGTCGAAGGCGGTGGCCAGCGGGCCGCGCTCGCGCGGCAGCTCGCCGCGCAGTGCCTCGAGGCCTTCGCGCGACAGCAGCTTCAGGATCAGTGCCAGCGCGAGGTCTTCCTGCGCCGCGGCCACGCCGCGCGAGCGCAGGAAGCCGGTGAGGTACGCGGTGGAGGGATAAGGCGTGTTGAGCTGCGTCATCGGCGGGATGAACGACAGCACGCGAAGGCCTGGCGTGGTCATGCTGCGACGATTGTCAACGCTTGATGACAGAAGGCACTTTCGCCTTGGGCTAGTCTCGTCGAAGTATGTTGCGTGCGCCTGATGCAGACCCGCCCGATGCCCTGCGCGCGCGTCTGGCCGAGGTCGAAGAGAAGCTGCGCTACGTGGAGCAGGCGGTGCCGCTGGGCCTGTGGGACTGGGACCTCGGCAGCGGGCAGATCACCTGGTCGGAAGGGCTGCATGCGCTGTACGGGCTGGCGCCCGGCGGCTTCGAAGGCACGGCCGATGCGTTCCTGCGCCGCGTGCACCCGGACGACCGCGCGCGGCTCGCCGTGGAGATGCAGTCGCCACTCGAGAAGGCCCGCACGCTGGAGTTCCGCATCGTCCGGGCCGACGGCGAGATGCGCTGGCTCTCGGCCCGCGCGCAGCCCGTTTGCGACGCGGCCGGCCGCATGCGGCGCATGTTCGGCCTCAACCTCGACGTGACCGATGCCCGCCTGCGCGAGCAGGAGCTGCGACTGCGCGACGCGATCATCGACAACATGGCCGAGGGCGTGCACATGGTCAGCGCGCGCACGGCCCGCTTCGTCTACACCAATCCGCGCTTCGAACAGTTGCTCGGCTTCGGGCCGGGCGAGCTCGTCGGCCAGCCGGTCGCGGTGATCAACTCGCCGTCGGTGGAGGATCCGCTCGAGACCGCCCGCCGCATCACCGAGGACCTCCGGCGCGACGGCTTCTGGCAGGGCCTGATCCTGAACCGGCGCAAGGACGGGCGCGACATCTGGATGCGCGCGACCGTCTCGCACTTCGAGCACGAGCTCCACGGCCCGGTGTGGGTGAATACGCATGCCGACGTCAATGAGGAACAGCTGACGCGGAGGGAGCACGATCGCATCTCGGCCGAACTCAACCGCCTGGCCGGCGGCATGCAGCAGGCGATCGAGGCCGAGCGCGCCGCGCTCGCGCGCGACGTGCACGACCAGCTCGGCGCCGCGCTTACCGCGATCCGCCTTCGGCTGCAGGCGCTGGCCTCGCGCGCCGAGGCCGGGGGCCCGGTGGGCGCGGAGGAACTGCTGGCGATCGCGGGCGTGGCGCAGGCCGCCAGCACGCAGACGCGCGAGATCTGCAGCCGCCTGCGCCCACCGGCGCTGGATCACCTGGGCCTCGTGGCCACCTGCCGCTGGCACCTGGACGAGTGGGCTGCCGGCACGGGAGCGGGCGCCGGCATCACGGTCCGGCGCCGCCTGCGCTCGCTTTCGCAGGAGCCCCCGGGCGCGCTGGCCATCGACGTCTTCCGCACGCTGCAGGAGCTGCTGACGAACGTCGCGCGCCACGCGCAGGCCAAGGCCGTGACGGTGTCGCTGCAGGAGCGCGCCGGCGCGATCGTGCTGCGCGTGGCCGACGACGGCCGCGGCTTTCCGCCGCGCGAGCCCGGCCGCGGCCTGGGCCTGGTGGGCGTGCGTGAGCGCGCGCAGCGCCACGGCGGCGAGGTGCAGGTCCAGACCGGGCCGGGCGGCGCCACGGTCACCGCGCGCTTCCCGCTGCAGGTGGGCGGCGCATGAACGCGCGGCTCATCGTCGCCGACGACCATCCCATCGTGCGCGAGGGCCTGCGTGGGCTCGTCGCGCGCCACGAAGGCCTGGAGGTGGTGGCCGAGGCGGCCGACGGCGCCACCGCCGAGGCGCTGGCGCGCAGCATGCCCGCCGAACTGCTGGTCATGGACGTGGCGATGCCGCAGCGCAACGGCATCCAGGCGCTGGAGGCGCTGCGGCGCGACGGCATCCCGTTGCCGGTGATCTTCTACACGATGGTGCCGGTGCCGCAGTACGCGGCCTACCTGCGCCGCGCCGGCGCGCAGGGCATCGTCGGCAAGGACGAGGACGAGGCCGCGCTCGTGTGCGCCATCCGCGAGGTGCTGGCCGGCGGCACGGCCTTTCCGCCCGGGCTGGCGGCACGCCGCACGCGCAGCGCGATGGGCGGGCTGGCGGCGGGCCTGTCGGCGCGTGAAGGGCAGGTGCTGCAGGGGCTGCTGGCGGGCCGGCCGCTGGTGGCCATCGCGGCCGAGCTGGGCATCGGCGTGCCCAGCGTGTCAACCTACCGGCGCCGGGTGCTCGACAAGTTCGGCGTCAGCAACAACGCGGAATTGATCCGGATCATGCGCCCCTGAGACTGCAGGGCGTTCGGCGTTGCCATGTCATGGAACCTTGACGACGATTGCGTCCTGGCGACTGCATCATCACTCCATGCTTCTGCAGCCCGAGGGGGGCGAGCGCACGGCTGATGTCGGGCCTGCCGCGCCGAGACAAGAGACATCGCTGGTCAGCACCGGCGGCTACCGCCCGCCGGTACGCCTGCTGCTGCTGGGCCTGGTGCTGGCCTGCCTGCTGCCGGGCGTGCTGGGCATCGGGCTCCTGGGCTGGCGGCTGTACGAGGAAGACCGCGAGCAGTCCGCGCTGGCCGCCACCTACACCGCGCGCGCGCTGGCGCTGGCGGTGGACGCCGAGTTCGGCCGCGCGCTGACCTTCGCCACCGAACTGGCGCGTTCCAACCGGCTGCTGGCCGGCGATCTCGCGGGCTTCCACGAGGAGGCGCGCGGCCTGCTGACGGTGGCCGGCACCGGCTCGCGCGTGGCGGTGGTGGACCCCGACGGCGCGCACCGCCTGAACACGCTGCGCCCCTTCGCCGAGGGTCTGCCGCCGCTGGGCAATGCCGAGCACATTGCGCAGGTGATGAAGGACGGCCGGCCGGCCATTTCGAACGTGTTCCGCAGCGGCCTGACCGGCCGCAGCGTGCTCACCGCCAGCGCGCCGGTGATCGCCGGCGGGCGCGTGCAGCGCATCGTCTGCGTGGTGTTGGACAGCGAAGACCTCGGGCGGCTGCTCGGCCGCCAGGGGCTGCCGGAAGGCTGGATCGCGGGCATCACCGACCCGGCCGGCATCACCGCGGCGCGCTCGCGCACGCCCGAGCCCTTCGTCGGGCAGCGCGTGTCGGACACGCTGTTCCAGCACCTGCGCCGCAGCCCCGAAGGCGCCTACGACTCGGTCACGCGCGACGGCACGCCCTCGGTCATCGCCTTCAGCCACGCGCCGGTCTCGGGCTGGTCGGTGGTGATCGCGGTGGCCAACCGCGTGCAGCAGCAGCCCTGGCGCGAGGACATGCTGCGCCTGGCCGGCGGCGTGCTGCTGCTGTTTGGCCTGGGCGGCATCGTGGCCTGGCAGGTGGGCGGGCGCATCGCGCGCTCGGTGCAGGGCATGGCCGGGTCGGCCATCGCGATGGCCAGCGAGCAGCACGTGCCCGCACCCGAGCTGCACTTCGCCGAGGCCGCCGAGGCGGCGCAGGCCATCGGCCGCAGCGTGCAGATGCTGACCGACCGCGCGCGCGGCGCCGAGAAATCGGTCGCGCAGCGCGCTGCCGAGCTGGCGATCGCGAATGCGCAGCTCGCGGACATCTACGACAGCGCGCCCTGCGGCTACCACTCGCTGGACGACCAGGGCGTGATCACCACCGCCAACGCCACCGAGCTGCGCATGCTGGGCTATTCGCGCGACGAGTACGTCGGCCGCCCGCTGACGGAGTTCATGACGCCGGCCAGCGTCGAGCTCTTCCGCCAGCGCTACCCGGTCTTCCGGCAGGTCGGCTTCATACGCGACGCGGAGTTCGACTTCGTGCGCAAGGACGGCACGGTGCTGCCGGCGCTGGTGAGCGCCGTCGTCGTGCGCGACGCGCAGGGGCGCCACGTGGCCAACCGCGCGATGGTCACCGACAACAGCGAGCGCAAGGCGCGCCAGCGCCAGATCGACCAGATGCAGCGCGAGCTGGCGCGCCGCGCCGAGGAGGCCGAGGCCGCCACGCGTTCCAAGAGCGCCTTCCTGGCCAACATGAGCCACGAGATCCGCACACCGATGAACGCCATCATCGGCCTGGCGCACCTGATGTCGCGCGACTCGCAGGATGCGCTGATGAAGGAGCGGCTGCACAAGGTGGACGGCGCCGCGCGCCACCTGCTGCAGGTGCTCAACGACATCCTGGACCTGTCCAAGGTCGACGCCGGCAAGATGGTGCTGGAGGACGTGGAGTTCAGCCGCGACTCGCTGCTGACCGGCGCCTTCGAGATGGTGGCCGAGGCCGCGCACGTGAAGGGCCTGGAGCTGGTGCTCGATGCCGACCACCTGCCCGAGCGCATGCGCGGCGACCCCAAGCGCCTGGCGCAGGCGCTGATCAACCTGCTGTCCAACGCGGTGAAGTTCACCGAGCGCGGCTGGGTGCGGCTGGGTGCCGAGCTGCTGGCCGAGGACGGCGAGCGGCTGCAGCTGCGATTCGAGGTGCGCGACACCGGCCTGGGCATCGCGCCGGATCGCCTGGGCGCGCTGTTCCAGGCCTTCGAGCAGGCCGACGCGTCCACCGCGCGGCGCCACGGCGGCACCGGCCTGGGCCTGGCGCTGACGCGCCACCTGGCCACGCTGATGGGCGGCGAAGCCGGCGCGGACAGCGAGCCCGGCGTGGGCAGCCGCTTCTGGTTCACGGCCTGGGTGCACCGCGCCGCCCCCGCGGCCGAAGCCGCGCCCGAGCCGCTGCCGGTGAAGGACCTGCGCGCGCTGGTGGTGGACGACCTGCCCGAGTCGCGCGAGGCCATCGGCGAGGCGCTCTCGGTGCTGGGCCTGCAGGCCGAGGCGGCGGCCGACGGCCACGAGGCCGTGCGCCTGGCCGAGGCGCAGGCCCGCTTCGGCCGCGCGCACGACGTGCTGCTGATCGACTGGCGCATGCAGCCGCTGGACGGCATTGCCACGCTGCAGGCGCTGCGCGAGGTGATGGGCTCCGGCCTGCCGCCTTGCATCCTGGTGACGGCGCACGACGAAACGACGATGTGGCGGCAGGCGCGCGAGGCGCGCTTCGACGCCGTGCTGGTCAAGCCGATCACGCCCTCGGCATTGCACGACGCGCTGGTGCGCGTGCTGCAGCGCCAAGGCACTTCGCTGCCGGAGGTGCCCATGCCCGGAGAGGAACTCGAGCGCGAGCTGCGCCACCGGCATACCGGCCGCCGCGTGCTGCTGGCCGAGGACAACCCGATCAACCAGGAGGTGGCCAGCGCACTGCTGAGCGCCGTGGGCCTGGCGGTGGAGGTGGCGGCCGACGGCGACGCCGCGGTGGGCATGGCGCTGGCCCACGCCTACGACCTGGTGCTGATGGACGTGCAGATGCCCGGCACCGACGGCCTGGAGGCCACGCGCATGATCCGCCAGCGCCTGGGCCCGACGATGCCGATCGTCGCGATGACGGCCAACGCCTTCGAGGAAGACCGCCGCGCCTGCCTGGCCGCGGGCATGAACGACCATGTCGGCAAGCCGGTCGACCCCGCGGTGCTCTACGCCACGCTGCTGCGCTGGCTGCCGCGCGGCGCGCCGCCGTCGAGCGCGCCGGCGCCGGCCGCGGCGGCCCCGGCCGCGACGCTGGCCGAGCGCCTGGCGCCGGTGGGCGGGCTGGACCTGGCGCAGGCGCTGCGCAACGTGGGCGGGCAGGAGCGCATCCTGCAGCGCGTGATGCAGGCCTTCGTCGCCAACTACCTGCACGGCCTGCCCGATCTGCTGGAGCCGCCCAGCGGCGAGACGCGGCAGCACTGGCGCGGCCTGTGCCACTCGCTGCACGGCGCCTGCGCGGCCATCGGCGCGGTGCTGCTGGACCGCGCGGCGCTGGCGCTGGAGCGCAGCCTCTCGGCACCTGCCGGCGTGGACGACGCCCAGGCGCTGGCCGCCCAGGCGCGCACGCTGCACGAGGACCTGCAGGCGCTGGCCGGGCAGCTGGGCGCGGCGCTGCAGGGCTGAACTCGAGGCCCTAGAACAGCCCGGCGGCGATGTTGATCGTCAGCGCCAGCACGGTGGTGTTGAAGAAGAAGGCCAGCACGCAGTGCAGCGTGCCGATCGGGCGCAGCCGGCTGCTGGTGAACGCGACATCGGCCGTCTGCCCCGAGGTGCCGATGACGCAGGCGAAGTAGAAGAAGTCGCCGTAGCCCGGCTCCTGCGTGCCGGGGAAGCCCAGCACGTCGGCGCGGCCGATGGCGCGTGCGAGGTAGAAGTCGTGCGCGTAGTTCACGGCGAAGAGCGTCTGCGTGAACAGCCAGGAGCTGAGCACCGTGAGCGCCGCCAGCGCGATGTGCGCGCTGCGCTCGGCGGGCGGCAGTGCCTTCACCGCCGCGAGCTGCGAGCCCACGGCCAGCAGCACCGCCACCGCCGCGGCCACCACCACCAGCAGCACCAGCCAGTGGTCCTCGCCCTGGCGCACGGCGCGGCGCTGCATCTTCGCCGGGCTGGCGCCCCAGGCCATGTGCAGCACGAACACGAGGTACAGCCCCGCGCAGACGTTCCAGGCCACCAGTGCGCGCGCGGCCGGGTGGCCCAGCGCCAGCAGCGCCAGCGCCGCGTAGGCCAGGGCGCCCAGCGCCAGCGCCGTCCACAGCCGCGGGCGGGCCATCAGCGTTCGCAGCGCGTAGGAGCGGGACTTCATGCGCCGATTGTTGCCTGCCGGCACCGCCGCTTGACCCGCCTCAACGCGGCGGTGACGCCTCGACCGAAGAATGGCAGCGAGGCAAGCGCCATGGATCGCAACGCTGCTGCCGCCCTCCCCGCCGCCCCGGCCGTGTTCACCGCCCGCGGCCTGGCCAAGGTCTACGGCAGCGGCGCCACGCAGGTGGTGGCGCTGCACGACGTGTCGCTGGACATCGCGCGCGGCGAGTTCATCGTGCTGCTGGGCCCTTCGGGCAGCGGCAAGAGCACGCTGCTGAACATCCTGGGCGGGCTGGACGTGCCCACGCGCGGCGAGCTGCGCTTCGGTGACCATCGGCTGGACGGCGCCGGCGAGGCCGCGCTCACGCGCTACCGGCGCGAGCACGTGGGCTTCGTGTTCCAGTTCTACAACCTGATCCCCAGCCTCACGGTGCGCGAGAACGTCGCGCTCGTCACCGACATCGCCGAGCACCCGATGGCGGTGGACGATGCCGTGGAGCGCGTGGGCCTGGCCGCGCGGGCCGATCACTTCCCGGCCCAGCTGTCCGGCGGCGAGCAGCAGCGCGTGGCCATCGCGCGCGCGATCGTCAAGCAACCCGAGCTGCTGCTGTGCGACGAGCCCACCGGCGCGCTGGACGTGGCCACCGGCAAGCGCGTGCTGGAGGTCATCGAGGGCATCAACGCCGAGCTGGGCACGACGGTGGTGGTGATCACGCACAACGCGGCCATCGCCGGCATGGCGCACCGCGTCATCCACCTCGGCGACGGCACGGTGCAGCGCGTGGACGTGAATGCGCGCCGCATCACCTCGGCCGAGATGCTGTGGTGAAGCCGCGATGAAGGCGCTGGACCGCAAGCTGCTGCGCGACCTGCGCACGATGTGGACGCAGGCGCTGACGATCGCGCTCGTGGTGGCCAGCGGCGTGGCGGGTTTCCTCACCACGCAGTCCGGCGTGGCCACGCTGGTGGCCGCGCGCGAGGACTTCTACGCCGCGGGCCGCTTCGCCGACGTGTTCGCCGCGCTCAAGCGCGCGCCGCGCGCCACCGCGGCGGCACTGCGCGAGATCCCCGGCGTGGCCGACGTGCAGGCCACGACCGAGATGCCGGTGCGCGTGACGCTGCCCGGCGTGTCCGACGCGGTGCTGGGCCACCTGATCGGCGTGCCGCGCGCGATGCCGCTGCGCATGAACCGCCTGACGCTGCGCGACGGCCGCCGCGGCCCCGACGAGGCGCACCCGGCCTGGCCCGGCGCGCCGGCGGCCGACGGCACGCTGCCGGCCTGGGTGTCCGAGGCCTTCGCCATCGCGCACGGTCTCAAGCCCGGCTCGCGCCTGCAGGCACTGGTCAACGGCCGCCAGCGCAGCGTGCGCATCGAGGGCATCGCGCTGTCGCCCGAGTACGTGTTCGCGGGCCTGTACGGCATGCCCGACCAGCGCGGCTTCGGCGTGTTCTGGGTCGACGGCGAGGCGCTGGACGCGGCCTTCGACATGGACGGCGCCTTCAACCGCGTGGCGATCAAGCTCGCGCCCGGCGCCGACGAGCGCGCGGTGGTGGACGCGCTGCAGCGCGCGCTCGCACGCTGGGGCGGCCGCGAGGCGCATGGCCGCACCGAGCAGACCTCGCACGCGATCCTCGACGGCGAGATCAAGGAGCAGCGCGTGCTGGGCAGCATGCTGCCGGCGATCTTCCTCGGCGTGGCGGCCTTCCTGCTCAACGTGGTGATCTCGCGCCTGGTGGCCACGCAGCGCGAGCAGATCGCGGCGCTGAAGGCGCTGGGCTACCCGAACGGCGCCGTCGCGGCGCATTACCTGAAGCTCGTGGGCGCCATCGTCGCCATCGGCCTCGTGCTGGGCGTCGCTTTGGGCGACGGGCTGGGCGCGCAGCTCGTGAAGCTGTACGCCGATTCGTTCCGCTTCCCGCGCTTCCCGCACGTGATGCCGGCCTCGCTGGTGCTGCTGGCGCTGCTGCTGACGGCGGGCACGGCGCTCGTGGGCACGCTGTCGGCCATCGCCGACACGGTGCGCCTGGCGCCCGCGCAGGCGATGCGCCCGCCGGCACCCGGCCACTACCGCCGCACGCTGCTGGAGCGGCTGGGCATCCGCGGCATCCCCACCGTGCTGCGCATGGTGCTGCGCGGCATGGAGCGCAGGCCCTGGCGCACCGGGCTGTCGATCGGCGGCGTCGCGGCCTCGGTGGCGATCGTGATCCTGGGCAACTTCTTCCGCGACGCGATCGGCTTCATCGTCGAGACGCAGTTCGAGCTGGTGATGCGCAACGACATCGCGGTCTGGACGCTGGAGCCCGTGCCCGGCCGCGCGAAGCAGGAGCTGCTGCACCTGGACGGCGTGCTGGCCGCGGAGTCCTCGCGCTTCGTCACCGCCAACCTCGTGCATGGCCACCGGCGCGAGCGTGCGCTGGTCCGCGCCTACGAGACCTGGCCGGAGCTGTACCGCATCGTCGACGTGGACCAGCGCGCCATCGCACCCTCGGGCGACGGCGTGGTGCTGACCGACCGCCTGGCCGCCAAGCTGGGCGTGCGCGCGGGCGACTGGGTCGAGCTGGAAGTGCTCGAAGGCCGCGAGCGCACGCTGCGCCTGCCGGTGGACGCCACGGTGCAGGAGATGATGGGCCTGAACGCCTACATGAACCGCGACGCGCTCAACCGCGCCCTGGGCGACGGCGACGTGGCCACCGGCTTCTCGCTGCTGCTGCGCAAGGGCAGCGAGGCGGCGGTTCTGGAGGCCACGCGGAAGATGCCGCTGACCGCCGGCGTCTTCAGCAAGGCGACGATGCTGCGCAACATGCAGGAGGTGAGCGCACGCAACATCCGCATCATCAGCAGCGTGCTGACGGCCTTTGCCGCGGTGATCGCGGTGGGCGTGATCTACAACAACGCGCGCATCGCGCTGGCCGAGCGCAGCTGGGAACTGGCCAGCCTGCGCGTGCTGGGCTTCACGCGCGCCGAGGTCTCGGGCCTGCTGCTGGGCGAGCTGGCGATCTCGGTGCTGGCCGCGCTGCCGCTGGGCTGCGCGCTCGGGCTGGCGCTGGTGCACGGACTGGCCGGCGCGCTGCAGAGCGATGCCTTCGCCTTCCCCGTGATCGTCGAGCCGCGCACCTACGCCTGGGCGGCGCTGTGCGTGCTGGTCGCCGCGCTGGCCAGCGCCGCGGTGGTGCGGCGGCGCATCGACGCGCTGGACATGGTGGCGGCACTGAAGACCCGGGAGTGAGGGCGATCGGAAAGAGAACATCATGGAACGCAAGACCCTGATCCTGAGCGCGGGCGCCGGTGCGCTGCTCGTGGCGCTGTTCGCCTGGGCCTTCGCGCCGCGGCCGGTGCCGGTGGAGACCGCGCGCGCGGTGATCGGCCCCTTCGAGACCACGATCGACGAGGACGGCCGCACACGGCTGAAGGACCGCTACCTCGTCAGCGCGCCGCTGGCGGGCCGGCTGCAGCGCGTGGCGCTGCGCGAGGGCGACGCGGTGGCCGCCGGCGACGTGGTGGCGACGCTGATGCCGGTGCTCTCGCCGATGCTCGACGAGCGCACGCAGCGCGAGCAGCGCTCGCGCGTGGCCAGCGCCGAGGCCGCGCTGCAGCGCGCCGTCACACGCGTGGGCGCGGCGCAGGTGGCGCTGGAGCTCTCGCGCACCGAGCAGCGCCGCACCGAGCAGCTGGCGCAGCAGGGCTTCGTCGCGCCGACCAAGATCGACGCCGACCGCCTGGCCACGCGCGCCGCGCAGCAGGAGCTGGAGACGGCGGTGGAGGGCGTGCACGTCGCGCGGCACGACCTGGAGCAGGCGAGGGCGGCGCTCTCGGCCACCGGTGGCGCGGGCCCGGGTCCGGCCGCAGGCTTCGCGCTGCGCGCCCCGATCGCCGGCCGCGTGCTGAAGCTGCATCAGCAGAGCGAGGCCACGCTGGCGCTGGGCGCGCCGGTGCTGGAGATCGGCGACACGGCGCGGCTGGAGGTGGTGGCCGAGCTGCTGAGCAGCGACGCGCTGCAGGCACGGCCCGGCAGCGCGGTGCGCATCGAGCGCTGGGGCGGCCCGCAGGCGCTGGCCGGGCAGGTGCGGCGCGTCGAGCCGGCGGCCTTCACGAAGGTCTCGGCGCTGGGCGTGGAGGAGCAGCGCGTCAACGTGCTGGTGGAGATCACGAGCCCGCCGGAACAGTGGGCGGTGCTGGGCGATGGCTTCCGCGTCGGCGTGCGCATCGTCACGCGCAGCGAGAAGCAGGCGCTGACGGTGCCGGTGAGCGCGGTGTTCCCGCTCGCGGCCGAGGCCGCCTCGGCGCCGGGCGCCAGCGGCGTGTTCGTGCTCGACGGCGGCCGCGCCCGCCTGAAGCCGGTGCGCGTGGCCGCGCGCAACACGGGCGCGGCCTGGCTGGCCGAGGGGCCGGCGGCGGGCACCGAGGTGATCGTCTACCCGGGCGCCGCGGTGGCCGACGGCGTTCGCGTCGCGGCGCGCGCGCCGGCACAATGAGCGCAACCCGGATCCCGAGGAGAGTTCCCATGCCGATCTTCGAATACGCCTGCCGCGACTGCGGCCGCAACTTCGAGGCGCTGGTGCGCAGCGACACCGTGCCGGCGTGCCCGCAGTGCCACTCGACGCAGTTGGAGAAGCAGCTGTCGGTCTTCGCCACCGCCGGCGGCCAGCCCGACCCGGCACCGGCCTTCGCCGGCCCCTGTGGCAGCTGCGGCCACCCCGACGGCCCCGGCGCCTGCGCCTTCCAGCATTGATGAGCGCGCTCCCGCGCCGTTCGGCGCTGGCCGGACTGCTGGCGGCGGTGCCGGCGGCCGGCGCGTGGGCGGCGGATGAGGCCGCAGCCATCGCTGCTGCACTCACCGCCCAGGCCGACGCCTGGGACAAGGCCATCGTCCGCAAGGACCGCGCGGCGATCGAGGCCAACATGGCGGCGGACTTCCGCCACATCGGCGGCGACGGCGATGTCCAGGCCCGGGCGCCCTTCGTCGACGACCTGATGGACCCGAAGCTGAGGATCGACCCGTACACGGTCGAGGATTTCGACGTCCGCCTGTACGGCGGCGCCGCGCTGCTGTGCGGCCGCACGCGCATGACCGGCGCCTACGACGGCAAGCCGTTCAAGACGCACTACCGCTACATCGACATCTACGCGCGCCAGCCCGGCGGCGCCTGGAAGATCGTCAGCGTCCAGATCAGCCGCATCAAGGCGGACTGAGAGGCTGAGAGTCTTTCGAACATGCCCGCTCATCACGCCGGAAGTCGCCTGCTCGTCGTTGCAAATGCTCGCCAGAGCCCGAGCTATGGCTGCGCTTTGCGCCTAGACCAGGCGCCTCCTGGCGCGCTGCTCGGGCACGCCCGAAAAACTCTCAGCCTCTGAGCCTCACGACTGTCGACCCGGTTGACACCCGTCCGAATGACCGGACGGCGGGTGGGTGCAAGTCCATGTATCGCAAGGACTAGTGCCAGCCTGGATCACTTATTGCGGTGCTGCGCTGCCGCTTAAGCCCGCCACGACCAGGAGCCTCAGACGTGAATTCCTACCGCACCATCGTCTCCAGCCTCGCGCTGGCCTGCAGCACCCTGTTCGCGGGCGCCGCCCACGCCGACGCCATACCCTACCCGACGCCGGGCATCGAGAACCCGCTGCACTACACCTTCACCGCGGCCGCCGACGGCGACATCGTCGCCTACTTCTTCGGCTCCTCGGCCTCGTACGTGAACGAGCTGCGCATGCTGGTCAACGGCGTCGACACCGGCATCCAGGGCCTGAACAACCACACGAGCGCCATCGGCGCGTTCCTGAACTTCGGCGCGGTGCACGCCGGCGACGTGCTGATCTTCGAGATGGTGAACCTGTCGCCGGGCGGCGTGGGCCCCTGGTTCAGCGACGCGTCGCTCAACTCGGACGGCAAGAACCACATCTACTCGACGGCCTACACCGGTGGCACGCCCGGCGTTCCGGCCGGCACCTACGTCGCGTTCGAAGACCTGAACAGCGGCGGCGACTTCAACTACCGCGACGAGACCTTCGTGTTCACGAACGTCGCCACGACGATCCCCGAGCCGGCTTCGCTGGCGCTGGTGCTCGGCGCCGGCCTGGCCGGCTTCGGCGTCGCCCGCCGCCGCCACTGATCGCACCCGGCTGACCACGGGCGCCTGGCCTCGCGGCCGGCGCCCGTTTTCTTTTGCTCAGGCCGCCTCGTCCGGCTCGCCGTCTTCGGCGCCGGCGGCCGGCGCCTCTTCCGGCACGCGCACCACGGTCACCGGCACGGCGGCGTGGCGCAGCACCGCCTCGGCCACCGAGCCCAGGCCCGAGGACTCGGCGTCGCCCATGCCGCGCGCGCCCATCACGATGGCCTCGCAGCCATGCTCCTCGGCCAGGTCGACGATGACGTGCGAGGGGTCGCCGCCGGCCACCACGCTGTCGTACTCGGCCCCGGCGGCATCGAGCAGCGCCTCGGCCTCGCGGAGCAGGTCGGCGCCGGCGTCGCGGCGCACGCGGTCCAGCACGTCGGCATCGTGCGCGACGATCACCTCGTACAGCGACGGCGGCTCCTGCACGTTGGCCAGCACGAAGCTCGTGCGCAGCCCCTCCTGGCCGAGCGCGAGCGCGTGGCGCACCGCGGCCAGCGACGGCGCTGACGCATCGACGGGCAGCAGGATCTTCATCGCAGGTTCTCCAGTCGGGCCGGCCGGGCCCGCATCATGAGGCCTAGGCTAACGCGCCTACAGCCGGGCGGGCTTGCGCGCCGTCATCCTGGCGGCGTCGAGCCGGGGCAAGATCGGCGCCATGAGCATCCGCCATCTCGATTCCCTGTTCGAACCGCGCAGCGTGGCCGTCATCGGCGCCAGCGACCGCGAGGGCAGCGTCGGCCAGACGGTCTGGCGCAACGTGCGCGAGGGTGGCCTGCAAGGCCCTTCGTGGCCGGTGAACCGGCAGCGCGACACCGTGGGCGGCGTGCCCGCCTTCGCCAGCGTGGCGGCGCTGCCCGAGGTGCCGGACCTGGCCGTGGTCTGCACGCCGCCGGCCACCGTGCCGGGGCTGATCGAGGACCTGGGCCGCGCCGGCACCCATGCCGCGGTGGTGCTGACGGCCGGTTTCACGCGCGAGCAGAAGCAGGCGATGATGGACGCCTCGCGGCGCCATCTGGTGCGCATCCTGGGGCCCAACTGCCTGGGGCTGATGGCGCCGCACGCGGGGCTGAACGCGACCTTCGCGCACCTGGGCGCCGCGCCGGGCACGCTGGCCTTCGTCTCGCAGTCCGGCGCGCTGGTGACGGCGGTGCTGGACTGGGCCCGCGGCCGCGGCATCGGCTTCTCGCACTGCGTCTCGCTGGGCGAACACGCCGACGTGGACTTCGGCGACCTGCTGGACTGGCTCGCCAGCGACGCCCGCACGCGCGCGATCCTGCTGTACATCGAGAGCATCGAGTCATCGCGCAAGTTCATCTCGGCGGCGCGCGCGGCGGCGCGCAACAAGCCGGTGCTGGTGGTCAAGGCCGGGCGATCGGCACAGGGGCAGGCGGCGGCGGCCTCGCACACCGGCGCGCTGGCGGGCTCGGACCTGGTCTACGACGCCGCCATCCGCCGTGCCGGCATGCTGCGCGTGGACACGCTGCAGGACCTGTTCGACGCCGCCGAGACGCTGGCGCATTTCACCGGCGCGCGCGGCCTGCCCGCGGCCGCCGATGCCGCGCAGTTCGAGCAGCTGACGCTGGTGACCAACGGCGGCGGCGCCGGCGTGATGGCGGCCGACGCGGCCGCGGCGGCCGGCGTCGCACTCGCCACGCTGGGCCCGGAGACGCTCGCCGCGCTGGACGCCGGCCTGCCGAAGAACTGGAGCCACGCCAACCCGGTGGACATCATCGGCGACGCGCCGGTGGAGCGCTACGTGCACACCTTGCGCACGCTGCTGGAGCGGCCGGACAGCGGCACGCTGCTGTTCATGCACGCGCCCACGGCCATCGTGCCCAGCAGCGACATCGCGCGCGCCATCGCGCCGCTGGCGCAGGCCGCGCCGGGCCGCGTGATGGGCTGCTGGCTGGGCGACGGCGCGGTCAAGCAGGCCAAGGCGATCTTCCACGAGGCCGGCGTGGCCTGCTACGACATGCCCGAGGAGGCGGTGCGCGCGTTCTCGATGCTCGTCACCTACCGCCGCAACCAGGAAGAGCTGATGCAGACGCCGGTGGCCGCCGAGCTGCCGCCGGCCGACATGGCCGCGGTGAGCGCGCTGGTGGGCCGCGTGCTGGCCGATGGCCGCGAGCTGCTGACCGAGCCCGAGGCCAAGGAACTGCTCGCCGCCTGTGGCTTGCCGGTGGCCGGCACGCGCACGGTGCCGCCCGATCCCGAGGCCGCGGTGGCCGCGGCGCGCGAGATCGGCTACCCGGTGGTGCTGAAGGTGCTGTCGCCGCAGATCTCGCACAAGAGCGACATCGGCGGCGTGGCGCTCGACATCCAGGACGACGCCGCCGCGCGCGGCGCCGCCGCGGCCATCCTGCGCCGCGCGGCGCGCCTGCGGCCCGATGCCACCGTCACCGGCTTCACGGTGCAGGCGATGGTGCGGCGCGCGCATGCGCAGGAGCTGATCCTGGGCGCCAGCGTGGACCCGCTGTTCGGCCCCGTGCTGCTGTTCGGCCAGGGCGGCACCGCGGTGGAGGTGCTGGCCGACCGCGCGCTGGCGCTGCCGCCGCTGAACCTGCCGCTGGCGCTGAGCCTGATGCGGCGCACGCGCGTGTACCGGCTGCTGCAGGGCTGGCGCGACGTGCCGCCGGCCGACGTGGACGCGGTGGCGCGTGCGCTCATCGCCTTGGGCGAGCTGCTCGCCGCCGAGCCGCGCATCGCCGAGATCGACATCAACCCGCTGCTGGCCAACGCGCAGGGCGTGATCGCGCTCGATGCGCGCGTGCGCGTGAGCGCCAAGGCGCCGGCCGGGGCCGAGCACTTCGCGATCCGGCCCTACCCGGCGAGCCTGGTGCAGGCGGTCGAGTGGCAGGGCCGCAAGCTGGTGCTGCGGCCCATCCGCCCGGAAGACGAGGCGCAGCACCTGGCCTTCCTCGAGCGCCTGGACCCGGAGGACGTGCGCATGCGCGTGTTCTACAGCCGGCGCAGCATCGAGCACAGCGAGCTGGCGCGGCTGACGCAGATCGACTACGAGCGCGAGATGGCCTTCCTGGCCACCGCGGCGCTGGAAGGCGGCGGCGAGGAGACGCTGGGCGTGGTGCGCGCGATCAGCGACCCGGACAACGTCGAGGCCGAGTTCGCGATCATCGTGCGCAGCGACCTGAAGGGCGGCGGCCTGGGCTGGCTGCTGATGAACAAGCTGATCGCCTACGCGCGTTCGCGCGGCACCCAGCGCCTGGTGGGCACGGTGCTGGTGGGCAACCAGCGCATGACGGATCTCGCGCGTGAACTCGGCTTCGAGGTCGGCCCGGCCACGATGGGCGAGGAGGCGCGTTCGCTGTCCCTCGCCCTGCGCTGAAGCTCAGCCCGGGTCGGCGGGCGCCGCCGGCGGCCGCCCGGCGAGCATGCGCTGCACGGTGGCGAGCACCTCGTCGAGCAGCACGGGCTTGGTGAGGTAGCCGTCGAAGCCGGCGGCCAGCGCCGCGTCGATGTCGCTCTGCAGCGCATTGGCGCTCACCGCCACCACCGGCAGCGCGGCCGTCGCCGGGTCCTGCCGCAGGTGCGCGAGCACCTCGAAGCCGTCCATGTCGGGCAGCTGGATGTCCAGCAGCACGAGCGCCGGCTTCTCATCGCGCGCCAGGCGCAGGCCCTCGGCCGGGTGCAGCGCGCTGAGCACGCGCACGCCGGGCAGGCGCGCGAGCATCGCCTCCATCAGCAGCACGTTGACGGTGTTGTCCTCGATGTACAGCACCTGGCGCGCCGGCGCGTCGGGCTCGGCGGTGGTGGCCGGCGCCGGGCCTTCCAGCGCCGCCGCCGGCAGCTCGCCCACGCGGCTGGCCGGCGGCAGGCGCAGCCAGAAGGTGCTGCCCATGCCGGGCGTGCTGTCCACGCCGATGCTGCCGCCCATGGCCTGCAGCAGCCGCCGGCTGAGCGCCAGGCCGATGCCGGTGCCCTCCACGCCCGAGCCCTTGGCCGACAGGCGCTCGAAGGGCTGGAACAGGCGCTCCTGCTCGACCAGCGGGATGCCCGGGCCTTCGTCGCGCACCGCCAGCCACAACGTGGTGCCCTCGTCGCGGAAGGCCAGCGTCACCTCGCCGCCGGGGCGGTTGTACTTGATGGCGTTGCCCAGCAGGTTCAGCAGCACCTGCTTGAGGCGCCGGCGGTCGGCCGCGACGCTCATGCCCTTCAGCCGCGCCGGCGCCGGGTGCAGCGCCACCTGGCGCGAAGCCGCCAGCGACTGCACGAGGCCCAGGCACTCGGTGGCCAGCTCGCCCAGGTCCACCGCCTCGGGCTCCAGCGCCAGCTCGCCGGCCTCGATGCGGCCGAGGTCCAGGATGTCGTTGATCAGCTCCAGCAGGTGCGCCGCGCCGCGCAGGATCTCGCGCGCCCAGGCCTGCTGCTGCGCCGACAGCGGGTTCGCGCCGTCGGTCGACAGCAGCTGGCCGAAGCCGAGGATCGCGTTCAGCGGCGTGCGCAGCTCGTGCGACATCTGCGAGAGGAACTGCGACTTCGCGCGGTTGGCGCGCTCGGCCTCGTCGCGCGCGGCGATCAGCGCCTCCTCGGCCCGCTTGCGCGCGGTGATGTCGATGCCGAAGGCGTAGATCGTCTGCCGCCCGTCCTCGCTCACGGGGCCGGCGACGTGGGTGATCTCCAGGTCGAGCCGGCGGCCGTCGGGCGGCAGCGCGTAGGTCTTCTCGCTGATCGCCGGCTGGCCCGCGAGCGCGCGCTCCACTTCCACCAGGATGCGCCGCGCCGCGTCCGTGCTCTGCACGTCCTGCATGCGCAGGCCCACCACGTCGCCGGCGCCACGGCCCATCACGCCGGCCGTGCGTTCGTTGACGTAGGTGTAGACGAGATCGCGGTTCACCGCGGCGATGTAGCCCGGGAAGGCCGCCAGCAGCGCGCGCAGCTCGGTCTCGCTGCTGCGCAGCGCCTGCTCGGCGGCCTTGCGGCGCGTGATGTCGATCGCGTACACGTAGATCGCCGGCTCGCCGATCTGCGGGTCGATGCCGGGCGTCAGCGTGACCTGCAGGTCGATCGCGTCGCCGCGCGGCCGCCGCTGCCGGTGCTCGAAGATCACCTGCTCGCCGGCCAGCACGCGCTGCGCCGCGCCCAGCACCGCGCCCTCGGCGCTGCTGCCCAGCAGCGCGGCCACCGAGCGGCCGACCATCTGCGCCGGGTGCCGGCCCATCAGCTCGGCCAGGCGCTGGTTGGCGTAGGTGAACACGAGCTTGGCGTCGAGCCGGCCGAAGTAGCCCGGGAAGGCCTCGAGGAAGGCGCGCTGCTCGGCCGCGCGCGCCTCCAGCGCCAGGCGCTGCGACTCCTGCTCGGTGATGTCGCGCGTGACCAGCGCCACCACCTGCACGCGGCCATCGTCGCCGCGGTGCGGGAAGTAGGTCGTCTCCAGCAGCCGGTGCGACAGTCCCGGCCTGAGCGCGGTGCCGCGCGCGGTGCGGATCTGCCCCGTCTGCACGCATTCGCGCAGCGCGCGCCGGCGCTCGGGCGTCACGGTGGACGGCGCGGCCACCGGGCTCGCGCGGCCCAGCGCCTCGGAGCGCGCCACGCCGGTGGCGCGGCACCAGGCGTCGTTGACGAGCATGTAGCGTTCCTCGGTGTCGACCACCGAGACGAGGTCGGTGATCGAGTTCACCACCAGCTCGTAGCCGCGCAGCATGGCCTCGGCCTGGCGGCGCACGGAGATGTCGGTCCAGATGCCCACCGAGCCCAGCTGCACGCCGCCGGCGTCGCGGATCGGCGAGGCATGGCACACGCAGTGCACGCGCGTGCCGTCGGGCCGCAGGATGCCCACCTCGTAGGTGCCGCTGCGGCCGAAGGCGCGCTGCGCCAGTTCGGACTGCAGTGTGTGCTGGTCCTCGCCGACGAAGAACTCCGGCGCCTTGCGGCCGAGGATCTCCTCGCGTGGGCGGCCCAGCAGCTGCGCCATCGCGGGGTTCAGGTCGGTCGTGCGCGACTCGTTGTCGATGAACCAGAAGCCCTGCCGCGTGGTCTGCAGGATCTGCATCAGCAGCTGGTGCTGGTCGGCGAGCTGGCGGTAGGCGGAGTCGGCCCGCTCGGCGCTGCGGCGTGCCTCCTCGGCGCGGCTCTGGGCCGACAGGCGCAGCCGCACGCCTTCGCCCACCGCATGCTGGCTGCGCCGCGCGCTGCCCGCGGTGACGCCCACGAACAGCAGGCCCATCATCCACAGCGCCATGCCGCGCAGGTCCGGGTGGGTGGCCACGGCCCAGGCCATCGCCAGCACCGGCGGCGCGGCGAAGGTCAGCGCAGCGGCGAGGTCGAAGGTGATCGTGATGAAGGCGCCGGCGGTGATGGCCGCCAGCGCGAACACCATCAGCTCCAGCGTGCCGTGGTGCGGCGCAGTGCCGTCCAGCAGCGTGACCGAGGCCCAGACCACGCCGTGGATCGCGAAGGCCACGCGGTGGTTGCGCAGCCAGGACGCGGCGCGCGCGATGGCGTCCGGATCGCGCCGCTGCGCCCAGCCGACGCTGCCGCGCACGAGCAGCGCCAGCGCCAGCACGCCCAGCCAGACGGCGATGCGCGGGTCGGGTCGCGAGGTCCACAGCACCGCGCCCAGCAGCAGGCCGATGGCCGCACTGGCCGCGATCGACACCTTCAGCACCTTGCGGTGCAGGCGGATGCGCTCCTGGCGCAGCGCGGCGTCGACGTCCGCGTCGGTGACCATCGTTCTCCCAGGCGTGAGGCAGGCCGCGGTCGGCGGCCGCCCCCTCTGGGCGCGCCGGGCGGCACGTGCCGGCCATTATTGGCCTGCGAAGGCCGCCGTGCGCGGTGCGACACTCGGATGAATGTCTCGGAATCAACCGCCCCAGGGCCCGTGCTGCGCCCGGCCCGCCCCGCGAGGGGCGTTCGTGTCGACCGGCGCAGCCGGATCGACCCGACGGTGACGCATGCAGCGCCGCGCCCTGGTCCTGAGCCTGGGAAGTGCCCAGACCCTGGCCTGGGCTTCGTCGTATTACCTGCCGGCGATGATCGCCGCGCCGATGGCCGCCGAACTCGGCGTCACGGTGCCGGCGGTGTTCGCGACGCTGTCGATGGCGCTCGTGGTCTCCGCGCTCGTCGGCCCGGCGGCGGGCCGCCTGATCGACCGCCACGGCGGCCGCCCGGTGCTGATGGCCGACAGCGTGCTGCTGGCGCTGGGCCTGGCGATGCTGGCACTGGCGCAGGGCCCGGTCACGCTGGTGGCGGCCTGGCTGGTGCTCGGGCTCGCGATGGGCTTCGGCCTGTACGACGCGGCCTTCGCTGCGCTCGTGCACCTGTACGGCCGCGACGCGCGCAGCGCGATCAGCGGCATCACGCTGCTGGGCGGCCTGGCCAGCACGATCGGCTGGCCGGTGACGATGTGGCTCGAATCGCACTGGGGCTGGCGCGGCGCCTGCGCCGCCTGGGCGCTCGCGAACCTGCTGATCGGCCTGCCGCTGAACGCGATGCTGCCGCGCGTGCGACAGCCGCCGGCCGCGGCGCAGGCGGTGGCCGCGGCAAGCAGCGACCCGCATGCGGAGACGGCGCCGCCACCACCGGCGCCGCCGCGCCACGTCGCGCCGCTGCTGGCGGCGGTGTTCGGCCTGTGCGGCATCGTCACGATGGGCATCGCCGCGCACCTGCCGGCGCTGATGCTGGCCGCCGGCGCCGCGCCGGGTGCCGCGGTGGCCGTGGCCGCGCTGGTGGGCCCGGCGCAGGTGGCCGGCCGGCTGCTGGAGCTGGGCCCGCTGCGCCGGCTGCCGGCGCTGGTGACGGGGCGCGCCGCGACGCTGGGCCACCCGGTGGGCGCGCTGGCGCTGCTGCTGCTGGGGCCGGCCGGCCTGGTGCCCTTCGCGCTGCTGCACGGCCTGGGCAACGGCCTGGTGACGATCGTGCGCGGCACCTTGCCGCTGTCGCTGTTCGGCGCCGCGGGCTACGGGGCCCGCCAGGGCTGGCTCGCGCTTCCGTCGCGCTTCCTGGGTGCCATCGCGCCCTGGCTCTTCGGGCTGGCGCTGCAGCGCTGGAGCCTGGGGCTGCTGTGGATCAGCGCCGCGCTCGGGGCGCTGGCGGCGGCTGGCCTGTTCGCACTGCGGCTGCCGGTGCGGCGCTGACGCGAGAATCCGCAGGCACACGCCGCGCCGGGGACCCGCCATGGAACGCTTCACGATCTCGCTCGACGAACACCTCGCGGAGGCCTTCGACCGCTGGATCGCCGAGCGCGGCTACGCCAACCGCAGCGAGGCGGTGCGCGACCTGTTCCGCGCCGAACTCGAACGCTCGCGCCAGGCCGCGCCGCCGCCGGGGCTGGAATGCGTGGCCAGCCTGAGCTACGTCTACAACCACCACGAGCGCGAGCTGGGCGACCGCCTCACGCGCATGCACCACGCGCACCACGACCTGACGCTGTCGACCGTGCACGTGCACCTGGACCACGAGCACTGCCTGGAGACCGTGCTGCTGCGCGGCCCCTCGCGCGACGTGCAGATCTTCGCCGACGCCGTGATCGCCGAACGCGGCGTGCACCACGGCAAGCTGAACCTGATCAGCGTGGAGGCGCACGAGCACCACCATCACCACGGCGCCGGGACGGCGCCGCATCTGCATATCAAACCCGCGACGTGAGCCGCCGCTGAACCTCAGGCGTGCGCGAGGGCGCGGCCGCCTTCGAGCTGGAAGAAGGCCACGGCCTGGACCATTTGCTGCGCCTGGGACTTCAGGCTCTCGGCGGCCGCGGCGCTCTGCTCGACCAGCGCGGCGTTCTGCTGCGTCACCTGGTCCATCTGGCCGACGGCGTCGCCCACCTGCTGGATGCCGTTGCTCTGCTCGGCGGTGGCTGCGGCGATCTCGGAGACGATATCGCTGACGCGCTGGATCGAGCCGACGATCTCTTCCATCGTCTTGCCGGCCTGGCCGACCAGGCCCGTGCCCTGCTCGACCTGCTCGACGTTGCGGCTGATCAGCGACTTGATCTCGCGCGCCGCCTCGGCGCTGCGCTGGGCCAGCGTGCGCACCTCGCCGGCCACCACCGCGAAGCCGCGGCCCTGCTCGCCGGCGCGCGCGGCCTCGACCGCGGCGTTCAGCGCCAGGATGTTGGTCTGGAACGCGATGCCGTCGATCACGCCGATGATGTCGCCGATGCGGCGGCTGCTGTCGCTGATGCCCTGCATCGTCTGCACCACCTGGCCAACGACCTCGCCGCCCTGGCCGGCGACCGCGGCCGCGCCCTTGGCCAGCTGGTTGGCCTGGCGTGCGTTGTCGGCGTTGTTGCGCACCGTGCTGCCCAGCTCCTCCATCGTGGCGGCGGTCTGCTGCAGCGAGCTGGCCTGCTCTTCGGTGCGCTGGCTCAGGTCGGCATTGCCGCCGGCGATCTCCACGCTCGCGGCATGCACCGACTCCGAACCCTGCCGCACCTGGCCCACGACGCTGGCCAGGCCGTCGCGCATGCCGCGCATCGCGGCCAGCAGGCTGCTGTCGTCGCCGGGGCGCGTCCGCACCTCGACGGCGAGATTGCCGGCGGCGATCTGGCGCGCGACTTCGGCGGCGTAGTCGGGCTCGCCGCCGAGCTGGCGCAGGATGCTGCGCGTGACCCAGGTGCCCAGCGCGGCGGCCATCGCCAGCGCGACGAGCGCACCGATGATGATGGCGGCCTGGTTGAAGCTGCGCAGGCCCTCGGCCGTCTCGCCGCGGCTGGCCAGCAGGCTGCGCTCGGCCTGGTCGAACTCGCCCTGCATGGCGCGGAAGGCGTCCATCGCCGCCTTGTCCTTGCCCTGCTTGAACTCGGCGACGAAGTCGTCCATCGGCAGCTTGCCCTCGCTGACGGCACGGCGCTTCTGGATCAGGCTTTCCACCACGGCGGCGAACTGCGCGTTGTGGTTCTTCATCTCGTCCAGCCGCTTCTGCTGCGCGGCGTTGTCGGAGGTGAGCCGGCGCGCCTCGCCCCAGCTCGCATCGAAGCTCTTGCGGCCGTTGTTCCAGGGCTCCAGGAACCGGTCATCGCCCGCCAGCAGGAAGCCGCGCGCGCCGGTCTCCATGTTGATCATCGACTGCAGCATGCTGCCGGCCGTGTCGAGAACCTTGTAGGTGTGGGTGTTCCAGCGGTCGGCTTCGGTCAGCCGCGAGGCGCTGTACAGCGTGATGCCGGCGACGGCGAGGAAGACGCCGATGACGGCGACGAAGGCGATCACCAGTCGGCGTGCGACGGTCATGTGTTGGGGCATCATGGCGTGGATCCGAGACTCCGGGGGCTGACGGGCTTCGGCGGCAGTGGCGCCGTACGACGACGTTGCGGCGCGCCCAGGCGGATGTCCGTGGCGGCCGCGACGACGTGTCATGGATCGACGACCGGGCCGCGCGCTTGAGCGGCCTGGGATCGTTTGCCGGCCTTAGTTCACGAACTTCCGCCGGTGCCGGCCGCGGGCCCGCGCGCACCCAGCCGCAGGGACAGGCCGCGCGCCGCGTCCTTCACCGCGCTGGCCAGCGCGCCGCCGGGGCGCGCGTCGAAGGCAGCGCTCGGGCCGATGGCGGTGAGCGCGAGCACCAGCTCGCCGCGGCCGTCGAACACCGGCGCGGCCAGGGCGGCGATGCCGGGCAGCGCGAGATCCTGCACGCGTGCATAACCTTCTAGCCGCACGGCATCCAGCGCGGCGGCGAGTTCGGCATCCGGCGCCGCGCCCTTGCCGCTCCTGCCGCCGGCGGCGCGCTGCTCCTCGCGCAGCAGCGGCAACACGCGCTCGCGCGGCAGCAGCGCCGCGAACAGGCGGCCGGAGGCCGTGCCGCGCAGGCTCATCACCGTGCCGTGGCGCATGTTCACGTGCACCGGCGAGGGCGGCTCGGCCACGCGCACGATGGTCGCGCCGCGGTTGCCCCAGACGGCCAGCGCCATCGTGTGGCCCAGCTCGGTGGCCAGGCGCTCGATCAGCGGCGTGGCCAGCGCCAGCGGGTCCAGCTGCTGCAGGCTGATTAGCCCCAGCTGCATCGCCAGCGGCCCCAGGCCGTAGCGGCCGGCCTCGTCCTGCTCCACCAGGCCGAGCTTGCCGAAGCTTACGAGATACGGATGCGCCTTGGCCGGCGCCATGCCGGCGTCCTGCGCCAGGTCCTTCAGCGCCAGCGGGCGGCCGTGGTGAGCCAGTGCGCGCAGCAGCGCGCCGCCGACCTCGATGCTCTGGATGCCGCGCTGGGCGGGTCTCGCGGACTTCCTGGCCGTCATTCGCTCATGGTAAACGAGTTAAACATAGACGAACCGATCGCTTACCATGCGTGCCTCACCGTCGAACCGGCGCGCCAGCATGTCCAGCCCATCCCACCCGGCCCCCGCAAAAGCCTTCGCCAGCCAGGCCGACCTGGCCGAGAAGACCGTCTCCTTCACCAAGCTCTCCCAGCACGCCTACGCCTACACGGCCGAGGGCGACCCGAACACCGGCATCGTCGTCGGCGACGACGCGGTGATGGTCATCGATACCCAGGCCACGCCGGTGATGGCGCAGGACGTGATCCGCCGCATCCGCGAGGTGACCAGCAAGCCGATCAAGTACGTCGTGCTGAGCCACTACCACGCGGTGCGCGTGCTCGGCGCCGCGGCCTACGGCGCCGAGCACGTGATCGCGAGCGAGGACACCCTGTCGCTGATCCGCGAGCGCGGCGAGCAGGACAAGGCCAGCGAGATCGGCCGCTTCCCGCGCCTGTTCCGCAACGTCGAGAGCGTGCCGCCGGGGCTCACCTGGCCGACGATGACCTTCACGGGGAAGATGACGCTGTGGCTCGGCAAGCTCGAGGTGCAGATCCTGCAGCTCGGCCGCGGCCACACGAAGGGCGACACCGTGGTCTGGCTGCCGGCCGAACGCATCCTCTTTTCCGGCGACCTGGTGGAGTACGGCGCCACGCCCTACGCCGGCGACGCCTACTTCAGCGACTGGCCGGCCACGCTGGACGCCGTGGCCGCGCTCAAGCCCGCGCAGCTGGTGCCGGGCCGCGGCGCGGCGCTGGTGAACGAGGCGCAGGTGGCCGCGGGCCTGGACGGCACGCGCGGCTTCATCGCCGACGTGTTCGCCGCCGTGAAGGCCGGCGCTGCGGCAGGCCGCGACCTGAAGGCCGTCTACCGCGAGACCATGGACGCGGTGCGCCCGAAGTACGGCCACTGGGTGATCTTCGACCACTGCATGCCCTTCGACGTGACGCGCGCCTTCGACGAAGCCACCGCGCACCGCGACCCGCGCATCTGGACCGCCGAGCGCGACGTCGAGATGTGGAAGGCGCTCGAAAGCTGAACGAACGGGGCCCATGCGATGCTGAACACCTACCGCTGGCCGCGCTTCGGCGCCACGCCGCGCCCGGCGCGGCAGCCGCCGGTGCCGCTGGTGGTGGTGGGCGCCGGGCCCGTGGGCCTGTGCGCCGCGATCGACGCTGCGATGCGCGGCCAGCCGGTGCTGCTGCTGGACGACGACGACACGGTCAGCGTCGGCAGCCGCGGCGTCTGCTACGCCAAGCGCACGCTGGAGATCCTCGACCGGCTGGGCGTCGGTGACGCGGTCGTCGCCAAGGGCGTGACCTGGAACGTCGGCCGCACCTTCCACCGCGACGCCGAGGTCTTCAGCTTCGACCTGCAGCCCGAGCCCGGGCACCAGCGGCCGGGCATGGTCAACCTGCAGCAGTACCACCTGGAGGAGCTGCTGGTGCGGCGCGCGCTGGAGCTGCCGCGGCTGGAGCTGCGCTGGCGCCACCGCGTGACGGGCGTGCGGCCCGATGGCGAAGGCGCCACGCTGACCGTGGAGGCCGAGGCCGGCGGCACCTACGAGCTGCGCTGCGAATGGCTGGTGGTGGCCGACGGCGCGCGCAGCCCGATCCGCCGCATGATGGGCCTGGACGCCGAGGGCAAGGTCTTCCAGGACCGCTTCCTGATCGCCGACGTGGTGCTCGACGCCGAGCCGATGCCGGCCGAGCGCACCGAGCGGCGCTTCTGGTTCGAGCCGAGCTTCCATAACGGCCAGAGTGCACTGATGCACCGCCAGGCCGACGGTGTCTGGCGCATCGACTTCCAGCTCGGCTGGGACGCCGACCCCGAGGCCGAGAAGCAGCCCGAGCGCGTGGCGCCGCGCATCCGCGCCGCGCTCGACGGCCAGGGCCTGGCGCACGTGGGCTTCGAGCTGGAATGGACCAGCGTCTACACCTTCCAGTGCCGGCGCATGCAGTGTTTCCGGCATGGCCGGGTGCTGTTCGTCGGCGACGCCGCGCACCAGGTCTCGCCCTTCGGCGCGCGCGGCGCGAACTCGGGCATCCAGGACACCGACAACCTGATGTGGAAGCTCGACTTCGTGCTGCGCGGCGAGGCTGGAGAGAGCCTGCTCGACAGCTTTGATGCCGAGCGCACGGCCGCCGCCGACGAGAACCTGTGCAACAGCACGCGCAGCACCGACTTCATGACGCCCAAGAGCCGCGCCAGCCGCCTGCTGCGCGACGCGGTGCTGCAGCTGGCCGGCGAGCCCGGGCACGGCGCCTTCGCGCGTGCGCTGGTCAACAGCGGGCGCCTCTCGGTGCCGGCCACGCTGAGCGCCTCGCCGCTGAACACGCCCGACGCCAGCCCGTTCGACGGCTGGATGCTGCCCGGCGCGCCGGCCGACGACGCGCCGCTGCCCGCGCCGGCCGGCGGCAGCCGATGGCTGCTGCGCGAACTGCCGGCGGGCTTCGTGCTGCTGGTGTTCGCCGGGGCCGAATCGGGCAGGCTCGTCGATGCCTGGCGTGCCGCGGCCGCCGGCTTGCCGGTCTTCGTCGTGCCGGCGCAGGGCCTGGCCGCGCAGCGCTACGACGCGCTCGAAGGCACCGGCTACCTGCTGCGGCCCGACCAGCACGTGGCGGCGCGCTGGCGCACGCCCGACACCGCCCGCGTGCGCGCCGCGCTGGCGCGCGCCACCGGCGGCGCGGCCTGAAGGAGTTCCCACCGATGACGCATCTCGTCAGCACGCCCAACTTCGGCATTCCCGGCGAGCGTTCCCGCCGTGCCTACACGCCGGGCGACGACTTCTACGACGCCCTGATCGATGGCCACCGCGGCCTGAGCGACGCGCAGAGCGAGCTGCTCAACGCGCGCTTGGTGCTGATCCTGTCCAACCACATCGGCGACCTGCGCGTGCTGCGCGAGGCCATCGCCGCCGCGCGCTTCGGCGTCGCACCGAAGGAGACCGAGCATGAGTGAGCTGCGCTACCAGAGCGGCTTCGGCAACCAGTTCGAAAGCGAGGCGCTGCCCGGCACGCTGCCGGTGGGCCGCAACAGCCCGCAGCGCGCGCCCAAGGGGCTGTACGCCGAGCTGCTGTCGGGCACCGCCTTCACCGCGCCGCGGGTCGAGAACCGCCGCACCTGGATGTACCGCCGCCGCCCGAGCGTGGCCGCCGGTGCCTACGAGGCCTACGCGCAGCCGCACTGGAAGACCGGCGGCGCGGAAGGCGAGGCGCCGCCGCCCGACCCGCTGCGCTGGCACCCGATCGAGGTGCCGGCCGCGCCGGCCGATTTCATCGACGGGCTGCGCACGGTGGTCGTCAACGGCGACGCCGATGCGCAAAGCGGACTCGGCGTGCACCTCGTGCTGTGCAACCGCAGCATGGAGCGCGCCTTCGTCAACGCCGACGGCGAGCTGCTGGTGGTGCCGCAACAGGGCACGCTTTCGGTGACCACCGAGCTCGGGCGGATCGACGCATCGCCCGGCGAGGTGCTGCTGCTGCCGCGCGGCCTGGCCTTCCAGGTGGGCGTCAGCGGGCCGACGCGGGCCTACGTCTGCGAGAACTACGGCGCCACGTTCCGGCTGCCCGAGCTGGGGCCCATCGGCAGCAACGGCCTGGCGAACCCGCGCGACTTCCTCGCGCCGGTGGCCGCGTTCGAGAGCGAGCCGCGCACCGTCGAGCTGGTGCGCAAGTTCGGCGGCCGGCTCTGGCGCACGCAGGCGGCCTCGCCCTTCAACGTCGTCGCCTGGCACGGCAACCTGGTGCCGCTGAAGTACGACACGGCGCGCTTCATGACGATCGGCAGCATCAGCTTCGACCACCCGGACCCGAGCATCTTCACCGTGCTCACCAGCCCGAGCGACACGCCGGGCGTGGCCAACTGCGACTTCGTGATCTTCCCGCCGCGCTGGATGGTGATGGAAGACACGTTCCGGCCGCCCTGGTACCACCGCAACGTGATGGCGGAGTTCATGGGCCTGGTGCATGGGCAGTACGATGCCAAGCCCGAGGGGTTCCGCCCCGGCGGCATGAGCCTTCACAACGCGCATGTGCCGCACGGGCCGGACACCGAGGCCTTCGACAAGGCCAGCAACGCACAGCTGGCCCCGCACAAGCTGGACAACACCCTGGCCTTCATGTTCGAGAGCCGCTGGCGCATGAGACCCACCGCCTGGGCGCTGCAGGGCGGCGCGCTGGACACGGCCTACGCCGGCTGCTGGGCCGGGCTGGCCGACACCTTCAAGCCTTGAAATGACCGCTGCCGCCGCTGACGTTCCGCCGATCCAGCTCGACGCTACGCACGATCCGAAGCTGCGCAGCTGGGTGGCCAGCGCCAACGTCGCAGGCACCGACTTCCCGATCCAGAACCTGCCGCTGGGCCGCTTCCGCCGCCGCCCGGGCGAGGGCCAGATGGCCGAGCCGCTGCGCTTCGGCGTGGCCATCGGCGACCAGGTGCTCGACCTCCGGCTGGCCGCCAGCCAATGCCCCTGGGACCCGGACCTGGACCCGGTGCTCGCCCCGCTGGCCGCCGGCGACCTGCCCGGCTTCATGTCGCTTGGCCCGAAGGCCTGGAAGCGGCTGCGCGCGGCACTCTCGGGCGCGCTGGCCGAAGGCAGCGATCAGGGGCCCTTCCTGGAGATGTGCCTGCTGCCGCGCGCCGACGCGCTGATGGCGCTGCCCTGCCGCGTGGGCAACTACACCGACTTCTTCACCGGCATCCACCACGCGCGCTCCGTCGGCGCGCTGTTCAGGCCCGAGCAGCCGCTGCAGCCCAACTACCAGTGGGTGCCCATCGCCTACCACGGCCGGGCGTCCTCGGTGGGCATCGGCGGCCCGGTGGCCCGCCCGATGGGGCAGACGCGCTCCAGCGAGGGCCCACCGCATTTCGGCCCGACACGGCGCCTGGACTACGAGCTCGAACTCGGCCTGTGGATGGGCGCCGAGAACGACCTGGGCGTGCCGGTGCCGATGGACAAGGCCGAGGCGCGCCTGTTCGGCGTCTCGCTGCTGAACGACTGGTCGGCGCGCGACGTGCAGGCCTGGGAGTACCAGCCGCTCGGGCCCTTCCTGGCCAAGAGCTTCTCGACCTCGGTTTCGCCGTGGATCGTCTCGATGGACGCGCTGGCGCCCTACCGCCGGCCCTTCTCGCGGCCCGAAGGCGACCCGCAGCCGCTGCCGCACCTCGACTCGCCCTTCAACCGCGCTGCCGGCGCCGTCGACATCACGCTGGAGGTGTGGCTGCAGACGGCGAAGATGCGCGCCGCGCGCAGCAAGCCCGTGCGGCTGTCGCACAGCAGCTCGATGGACGCCTACTGGACCTTCGCACAGCTCGTCGCGCACCACACGAGCAACGGCTGCAACCTGCAGTACGGCGACCTGCTGGGCACCGGCACGCTCTCCGGCCCCGAGCCCGCGCAAGGCGGCTCGCTGCTGGAGCTGACGCAGGGCGGCAAGCAGGCGCTGGTGCTGCCCGGCGGCGAGCAGCGAACCTTCCTGGAGGACGGCGACACCGTGGTGCTGCGCGGCTACTGCGCGGCGCCCGGTGCGGCGCGCATCGGCCTGGGGCAGCTGAGCGGCACGGTCGGCCCGGCCCCGGCTTGAGGCCGATCTGGCGGGCCTAAGCCCCGCTTCTCCTGCGCTGGCCGGCACCGCCCGGCACCCAGAATCGGCGACGACCATGGACGAACTGCGCCTGTCCGCCGTGGCCACGCGCGTCGTGGCCTGGCACAACCGCCACCCGCTTGCGCGCCGCATCTCGGCGTCGCAGGTGCACGCGATCGGCTACGTCGCGCTGCCCTTCACCGGCGGCGCGCCGGCGGCCGAGCCGCCGCTGGACGCCGCAGCGCCGCCCGAGGCCGCGCCCGCCGGCGGCACGCTGCGCGAGCGCGCGCAAAAGCGCGCCCGCCAGCAGCAGGAAAGCCGCAAGCCGCCGCCGCCCGGCGCACCCGAGGACGTGCCCACCGTGCTCGACCTGGCGGTGGACCGCAAGCGGCTGAAGGCCGACTTCAGCGAAGACTTCATCGACCCGCTCTCGCCGCGCGAGGTGGCGCGTTTCGCACTGCGCCACGGCCTGGCGCTGGCGCGCGCGCCGGCCGACGGCCCGCTGCGGCGCGTGCGCGCCGATGCCGGCGGCGCCACGACGCTGCTGTTCCTGCTGACCGCGGTGATCGAGACCGGCACGCGCAAGAGCCGGGTGCTGATCGGCGCCGGCGGCGATCGCCCGGCCGTGCTCGGCCGGCGCGTGCTGGGCCGCCAGCGCGTGGCCGCGGCGGCGCTGCCGCTGGCGGCTTCGGCGGCCGCCGCAGCCTGGTGGCTGCAGCCGGCCGGCACGCTCGGCGCGCCGCAGCCTGCCGTGCTGGCGCACGCCGCCGCCGCGAGCGCGCCGGCTTCGGCGCCCGGCGCCGTGCACGCGGCCGCGTCCGGCAGCGCACACGCCACCCCACACGCCAGTGCGCCCGCCACCGCACACGCCTCCGCAGCGGCCGCCAGCGCGGTGCTCGCCGCCGCTTCGGCCGCGGCGTCCGCACCGGCGCCGGCTGGCGCGGCCAGCATGCCGCTGGACGCCGAGCCGCACCTGGGCAAGATCGAGCTGCCGTCGATCCGCCCGCACTTCGCCGACTCGCTGCGCAAGAAGCCGCCGCCGCAAGAGGCCGCGGCCCCGGGCGCGCCGCCCGCCGCGGCAACGGCCGTGGCGGCGCACGGCCCCGCGGCGCAGCCGGCGGCCCACGCGCCCGTACAGGCAACTGCGCCGCCGGCCGGCAACGCCTTCGCCGTCTCCAGCCGCCTGCTGCGCACCCGCGCCGAGGCCGACCAGGTGCGCGTGGCGATGAAGTCGCTGCTGGCGGCCATCTCGGCCACCGGCGTGAAGGTCGATGTCATGCCCGAGGGCGAGGACTTCCGCGTCGTCGGCATGCCCTTCCCGAGCCGCGCCGCGGCCGACCAGGCGCGTGCGCTGCTGGTCTCGCGCGGCATGCGCGTCGAGGTGCTGGCGTTCTGAAACCGGATCAGCCGGCGTCGAACTGCGCCGCGTTGCGCCCGCGCACCGTCGCGTAGAAGCGCTTGATCTCGGCGATGTCGGCCTGCACGTCGCCGGTCGGCTGGAAGACCCGGCCCAGGCCGGCGACGCGGCGTTCGTAGTCGAGGTAGGCCAGCACGATGGGCACGCCGGCCTCGCGGGCGATGTAGTAGAAGCCGGTCTTCCACTCGCGCGTGCGCTTGCGCGTGCCCTCCGGCGCGATGATCAGCTGGATCGGCTCGTCCGATTCGCGCAGCGCCTGCGCCTGGTCGGCCACCGCGTTGTGGCTGCGGCTGCGATCCACCGCGACGCCTCCCAGCCAGCGCATGATGCCGCCGAAGGGGAAGCGGAAGATGCTGGCCTTGCCCATCCAGCGCGGGTTCAGCCGCAGCACGAAGCAGGCGGTCAGCGCGTACGGCATGTCCCAGTTGCTGGTGTGCGGCGCGGCGATCAGCACGCACTTGCCGCCGCCCGGCGGCAGCGCGCCTTCGACGCGCCAGCCGTTCAGGCGCAGGAACAGGCTCGAGGCGCCGCGCAGCAGCGCGTCGAGCACGGGGGTCTGGAACAGGGTGCGTTGCATGGCGGGAACGGGCCCGATTGTCGATCACGCCACGCCGCTTTCCGCCCGCGCGCCGCGCCACAATGCACGGCAGGAGGTGCCCAGCGCATGTCGTCCGGAAAGATCCTCGTCGCCCAGGGCGGCGGCCCCACCGCGGTCATCAACCAGAGCCTGGCCGGCGTCGTGCTGGAGGCGCGCCGGCACCACGCGGTGCGCCTGGTCTACGGCGCGCGCCACGGCGTGCGCGGCATCGTCAACGAGGACCTGGTGGACCTCACGCGCGAGACCAGCCACAACCTGGAGCTGGTGGCCGGCACGCCGGCCAGCGCCCTGGGCAGCACGCGCGACAAGCCCGATCTCGCCTACTGCCAGGAGATCTTCAAGGTCCTGCAGGCGCATGCGATCGAGCACTTCTTCTACATCGGCGGCAACGACAGCGCCGACACGGTGCGTATCGTCGCCGAGCAGGCGGCCAAGGCCGGCTACCCGCTGCGCGCGATCCACATCCCCAAGACGATCGACAACGACCTGGTCGGCAACGACCACACGCCCGGCTTCCCCTCGGCCGCGCGCTTCGTTGCCCAGGCCTTCGCCGGCGCCAACCTCGACAACGCGGCGCTGCCCGGCGTCTACGTGGGCGTGGTGATGGGCCGGCATGCCGGTTTCCTGACCGCCGCCAGCGCCCTGGGCAAGAAGTTCCCGGACGACGGCCCGCACCTCATCTACGTGCCCGAGCGCGTGTTCGAGATCGACCGCTTCCTGGCCGACGTGAAGGCCATGTACGAGCGCCACGGCCGCTGCGTGATCGCGGTCAGCGAAGGCATCCACGACGCCGCCGGCGAGCCCATCATCACCAAGCTCGCCCAGGATGTGGAGAAGGACGCGCACGGCAACGTGCAGCTTTCCGGCAGCGGCGCGCTGGCCGACCTGCTGTGCGAGGAGATCAAGCTCAAGCTGAAGATCAAGCGCGTGCGCGGCGACACCTTCGGCTACCTGCAGCGCAGCTTCGTGGGCTGCGTCAGCGATGTCGACGCCCGCGAGGCGCGCGAGGTGGGCGAGAAGGCGGTGCAGTACGCGATGTGGGGCGACAAGAGCGGCTCGGTGGCGATCCGCCGCACCGGCTTCTATTCGGTCGACTACGAGCTGCAGGCGCTGGACGCCGTGGCCGGCAAGACGCGCACGATGGAGGACGCCTTCATCGCCGACTCCGGCACCGACGTGACCGACCAGTTCCGCCTGTACCTGCGGCCGCTGCTGGGCTCCGGCATGCCCGACGCCTTCCGGCTGCGGCCCAACCCGGTGCCGCGCATCCTCAAGCCCTGAAGAAGCAGTACGGGGGCATCGCCATGCACATCGGCATCCTCACCGGCGGCGGCGACTGCCCCGGCCTGAACGCGGTGATCCGCGCCTGCACGCTGGCGCTGGTGCGCCAGGGCGCCGCGCGCGTCACCGGCATCGAGCGCGGCTTCCACGGCCTGGTCAACCGCCACGCGCGCACGCTCACCACCGACACGGTGGCCGACATCCTCGCCGAGGGCGGCACCATCCTGGGCACGCACAACTCCTGCGACCCGTTCCACATCGCCGGCGTCGACCGCTCGGCCGACGCGATGGCCTTCGCGAAGGAGCTGGGGCTCGAAGGCCTGGTCGTGATCGGCGGCGACGGCACGATGCGCATCGCCCACCGCTTCACGCCGATGGGGCTGCCGATGGTGGGCGTGCCCAAGACCATCGACAACGACCTGCCGGGCACGGACCGCACCTTCGGCTTCGACAGCGCGGTGGCGGTCGTCTCCGAGGCGCTCGATCGCCTCTCGACCACCGCCCGCAGCCACGGCCGCGTGATGATCCTGGAGACGATGGGCCGCTACGCCGGCTGGATCGCGCTGGCCGGCGGCCTGGCCGGCGGCGCCGACGCGATCCTGCTGCCCGAGCTGCCCTTCACCGTCGAGGCGCTGGCTTCGTTCGTGCGCGAGCGCGAGCGCGCCGGGCGCTGCACGCTGATCTGCATCGCCGAAGGCGCGCGCGCGGTGGGCGAGGACATGACGGTGGCCGAGCACATCGACGGCCGGCCCGACCCGCTGCGCCTGGGCGGCGTCAGCGCCTGGCTGCAGCACCGGCTGCAGCCGCTGGTGGAAAGCGAAGTGCGCAGCACGCTGCTGGGCCATGTGCAGCGCGGCGGCACGCCCACGGCCTTCGACCGCATCCTGTCCACGCGCTTCGGCTGGCATGCGGCCGAGCTGGTGCTGCAGGGCCGCTTCGGCCGCATGGTGGCGCTGCAGGGCGACGACATCGTCAGCATCGGCCTGGAGCAGGTGGCCGGGCAGAGCCGGCCGGTGCCGCCGGATCATCCGCTGCTGTTCGTCGCGCGCGGCACCGGCGTGATGCTGGGCCAGCGATGAAGGCGGTGCCGCCGATGGCACCGTTACCGCCGCCGGTCGAAGGCGCCGAGCTGGTTCGGCTGGGCGATCTCGCGTGCTGGACGGCCGGCAAGGCCGGCCCACCGCTGCTGCTGGTGCACAGCGTCAACGCGGCGGCTTCCGCGGCCGAGGTGCGGCCGGTCTTCGACCATGCCCGCGCCACGCGCCGCGTGTTCGCGCTGGAGCTGCCCGGCTTCGGCCACAGCGCGCGCGGCGACCGCGACTACACGCCGCGGCTGATGACCGACGCGGTGCTGGCCGCCGTGGCCGAGATCCGCCGCCGCTGCGGCCAGGCGCCCATCGATGCGCTCGCGGTCTCGCTCGGCTGCGAGTTCCTCGCGCGTGCCGCCAGCGAGCAGCCGGCGCTGTTCCGTCGCCTGGCGCTGGTCAGCCCCACCGGTTTCAACGGCCGCGCGCCGCGCCGCGGGCCGCCGGGCAGCACGCGCAAGGTGCCGGTGCTGGGCAGCGTGCTGGGCGCGTCGCTGTGGGCCCAGGGCCTGTTCGACAACCTCACCCGGCCCGGCGTCGTGCGCTTCTTCCTCGAGAAGACCTTCGGCGCGAAGACCATCGACGAGCCCATGTGGGCCTATGCCGTGGCCACCGCGCGCCAGCCGGGCGCGCGCTTCGCGCCGCTGGCCTTCCTGGGCGGCGGGCTCTTCAGCGCCGACATCACGGCCGTCTACGAATCGCTTGCGATGCCGGTCTGGGCCAGCCACGGCGTGCGCGGCGACTTCACCGACTACCGCGGCCTGGCCTACGTGAAGGAGCGGCCGAACTGGCACATCCGTGTCCTTCCGACGGGTGCCTTGCCTTACTTCGAGATGGCCGCAGAATTCGGCGCCGAGATGGATCGCTTCTTCGCCCATGGCTGACCCGGACACCACCCGCAAGCTCTCCGCGGTGGAGGTGCGCGTGCTCAGCCGCCTGCTGGAGAAGGCACAGACCATGTCGCCGGCGCAGCTCGAGGGCTGGATCGAGACGCTGCCCGAGGCGCAGCAGACCCTCGTGCCGCGGCTGCGCGAGCGGCTGGCGCAGATCAGCAAGCCGCCGGAGGACATCCCGTCCGAGCCGGTGCCGCTGATGCCGATGCCGCCGCGCAAGGCCAAGGGCGATTCGCGCGCCGGCGAGCGCGTGGGGCCCTACCGGCTCGTCAACGAACTGGGCACGCCGGGCTCGGGGCTGGTCTGGCTGGCCGAGCGCGGCGACCGCATCGAGGGCCCGGCCTTCCGCCAGCCCATCGTGCTGATGCTGCCGGCGGACATGGAGTCGGGCGAGCGGCAGATCGTCAAGCTGCCCGAGCACGCGAACGTCACGAGCCTGCAGTTCGCCGGCATCGACGAGCGCGGCCGCCCCTTCCGCGTGATGCGGCACATCGACGGCATCACGCTGCTGGAGCACGTCAAGCGCCGGCATCTGAATGCCCTGCAGCGCGTGCAGCTGCTGATGCCGGTGTTCGAGGCCCTGGTCGACGCCCACGGCGACATGGTGGCGCATGGCGACATCCGGCCCGCGAACCTGCGCGTCGACGACGAAGGCCGCATCTGGCTGCTCGATTGGGGCATGGGCCGGCTGCTCTACCCGGCCACCGCGGCGGCCGACATCCAGGCGCTGGCGCAGGTGCTGCGCCAGGTGCTGGAAGGCACCTCGATCGGACCGGACCTGAAGGCGGTGCTGGAACGCGGCCTGGCGGCCAGCAGCAGCGAACGCTACGCCACGCTGCCGGCGATGGTGGAGGACCTGCAGCGCGTGCTGGCCTACCGCCCGGTGCCGGGGCCGCATGCCACCACGCTGCACCGCGGCGCGCTCTTCGCACGCCGCCACCGCATGGTGCTGGCCGCCGGCCTGGTGGGCGTGCTGCTGCTGGGCGGGGTGCTGACGATGGGCGTGCGCCAGTTCCAGCGCAGCCAGCAGCAGAACGAACGCAGCGACCTCGCGCGCGCCTACCTGCAGCAGGCCCTGGGCGAGGACGCCGCCGCCAGCGCGCCGGCCGACCCCGCGATGCAGGGCGCACGCCTGCAGCGCGCGCTGGAGCAGGCGCGCATCGGCTTCGACGGCGAGCCGGTGCTGCGCGGCCAGGTCATCACCGAGCTGGGCCTGCGCTTCCGCGCCATCGGCCAGCCCGAGCAGGCGCTGGCGGTGCTGCGCGAAGCGGTGGCGCTGCTGCAGAGCACCGCGCCGAAGGGCGATGCGGCGCTGGCCACCGGCCGCGCCCAGCTGGCGATGCAGCTGCTGAGCAGCCGCGCGGCCGACGCGCCCGCGCAGGCGCGCAAGCTGGCCGAGCAGGCGGTGGCCGAGTGCAGCGGCAAGGGCTGCGCCGCGGTGCAGCGCCTGGCCGACGAGGTGATGCAGAAGGTGCTGGCGCCCGCGGCGCCGCGCTGAATCGGCTTCAGAGCTGCTTCGTCGCGATCCGGAAGTCCGGATCCTCGACAAAGGCCGCCACCGTGAAGCCCAGGCTGTGCATCAGCTTGAGCATCGGCGCGTTGTTCACGAGGATCAGCCCCATGATCTCCGACAGCCCCTTGCTGCGCGCCGACTCGATGATCGACATCATCAGCCGCGAGCCCAGGCCGCGGCCCGAGTAGTCGTCGGCCACCACGAGGCTGAACTCGCAGCTCGCGCCGTCGGGGTTGGTGATGAAGCGGCTGACGCCGATGATGCGCTCGACCTCGGTCTCGCCGCCGTCGGCCGCCACCGCGTGTTCCTTCACCACGGCCACCAGCGCCATCTCGCGGTCGTAGTCGATCAGCGTGAAGCGCGCCAGCATGCGGCTGGGCAGCTCGGGCAGGTTGCTCGCGAAGCGGAAATAGCGGCTCTCGGGCGAGAGCCCACGCACCAGCGCCTGCAGGTTGTCGGCGTCGTCCGGGTGGATCGGGCGGATCGTGTACAGGCCGCCTTCCTTCAGCGGCCACTCGCGCTCCTGGCCCGCGGGGTAGGGCAGGATGGCCAGGTGCCCGTAGCTGCCCGGCGCGTGCGTCGCGGCGTCCACCACGATGCGCGCATCCACCGCCACCGCGCCATGCTCGTCGACGATGATGGGGTTGATGTCCATCTCGCGCAGCTGCGGCAGCGCGCAGACCATCTCGCTCACGCGCAGCAGCACCGACTCGAGCGCGTCGTGGTCCACCGCCGGCGCGCCGCGCCATTCGCCGAGCATCTCCGAGACACGGGCGCGGCCGATCATGTGCCGTGCGAGGAACTGGTTCAGCGGCGGCAGCTCCATCGCGCGGTCGGCGATCAGCTCGATCATGGTGCCGCCGGCGCCGAAGGTGATCACCGGGCCGAAGGCCTCGTCGGTGGTCAGGCCCACGTAGACCTCGCGCCCGCGCTGGCCGCCCAGCACGTGGCCGGCCATCGGCTGCACCGTCACGCCGTTGATGCGCGCCTGCGGCATCGCGCGCGAGACGGCCTGCAGCATCTCGTTGTAGCCGTCGCGCACCTGCGTGGCGTTGTGCAGGTTCAGCATCACGCCCTGCACGTCGCTCTTGTGGCTGACGTCGGGCGAGTCGATCTTCAGCGCCACCGGGAAGCCCTGCTGGGTGGCGATCAGCATCGCCTCGTTGGCACTGCGCGCGAGCATCGTGCGCGTGACGGGGATGTGGAAGGCCGCCAGCAGCGCCTTGCTCTCCATCTCGGTGAGCACCTTGCGGCGCTCGGCCAGCACGCCTTCGATCAGCAGTCGCGCGCCCTCGGTGTCGGGCGCGGCGCCGCCGCCCAGCGGCGGCGGCGTCTGCTGCAGCAGCTGCTGATTGCGGTAGAAGCTGGCGATGCTGTGGAAGGCGTCCACCGCGCCCTCGGGCGTGCGGAACACCGGCATGCGGCGCAGGTTCAGCATCTCGCGCGCGGGGCGCACGCTGGCCTCGCCGAGCCAGCAGCCCAGCACCGGCTTGGACGAGGGCGAGAAGGCCTCGCCGACGGCGCGCGAGATGGCGTCGGTGTCCACGCCGGCCTTGGGCGCGTGGATCATCAGCACGCCGTCGATGCTGCGCTCGGCCACCGCGGCCTGCATCGCGCCGACGTAGGCGTCCGGGCCGGCGTCCTCGCCGATGTCGTCGACGCGGGCGATCTTCAGCCCCAGCGAGCCGGCCCAGTCGGCCGCCAGCACGGCCGGCCCGCCGCCGTTGGTGATGATCGACAGCCGCTGCCCGACCGGCCTGAAGCGCGAGGCCAGGCATTGCGCGGCCGAGAACAGCTGCGTGAACTGGCGCACGCGCACCACGCCGGCGCGGCCGAGCGCGGCTTCGAAGACGTCGTCGGTGCCCACGATGGAGGCCGAGTGCGTGTGCGCCACGCGCGAGGCCACGGCCTGGCGGCCGGCCTTCATCACCACCACCGGCTTGGCGTAGGCCGCCGCGCGCAGCGCGCTCATGAAGCGGCGCGCGTTGCGGATGCCTTCCATGTAGACCAGGATGCTCTGCGTGCTGGCGTCGCTGGTGAGGAAGTCCAGCACCTGCGGCAGTTCCACCGCGGTGTTGGGCCCGAGCGAGACCACGGCCGAGAAGCCCACGCCGTGCTGGCGCGCCCAGTCGAGCATCGCCGCGGTGAGCGCGCCGGATTGCGACACCAGCGCCAGCGGCCCGGCCGCGGCCAGCGGGCCCAGCGCGCTGGCGTTGAACTTCAGCGCCGGGCGCTGCAGGCCCAGGCTGTTGGGCCCGAGCAGGTTCACGCCGTAGCGGCGCGCGATCTGGTGCAGCTCGTTGCACTGCCCCGGTGCCATGCCCGAGACCAGCACCATCGCGGCGCGGCAGCGGATGCGGCCCACGACTTCCAACGCCGCGGCGGTCTGGTCGGCCGGCAGCGCGATGATCGCGAGATCCGCCCGCGAACTCGCCAGCTCGGCCAGCGTGCCGGTGGTGGTGATGTCCAGCCAGGTGATGGGGCCGGAGAAGCGCTGTTCGGCCGGGCCTTCCAGCAGCGCGGCACGCAGTGCGCGGGCCTCGCGCGTGGGCGCTTCGGCGTCGGGGTCGCCGGCGAAGACGACGAGCGAGCGCGGGTTGAACAGCGGTGTGAGAAAGTGGCGGTCCACGGTGCCATGAAGAAAGCAGGTCAGACGACGAGCATAGACCTCCGCGCGTCGCTGCGGAGTGACGAGGCTCAAGGCTCATGGCACCATCCGAAGGCATCATGAATCGCCCCACCATCACCCCCGACCTCCTCGACGACGCGCTGCTGCGCGAGATCGCCCGCCGCGGCGGCGTTCGCAGCTGGGGCGCCAACACGGTGCTCGTGACCGAGGAGGACCGCTCCGACGCGCTGTACGTCATCCTCAGCGGCCGCGTGAAGGCCTACGGCGCCGGCGGCGACGGCCGCGAGGTGGTCTACGCCACGCAAGGCCCCGGCGAGTACTTCGGCGAGATGACGCTGGACGGCGGCCCGCGCTCGGCCAGCGTGATGACGCTGGAGCCCACCAGCTGCGCCGTGGTGCCCGGCGCCGAGGTGCGCGACTTCCTCGCCTCGCACCCGGACTTCGCGCTGCACCTGATCCACAAGCTCATCCGCCTGGCGCGCGCCAGCACCGAGCACGTCAAGAGCCTGGCGCTGGAAGACGTCTACGGCCGCGTCGTGCGGCTGCTGCGTACGCTGGCGCGCGAGGAGGACGGCGTGCTGATCGTGCCCGAGCGGCTCACGCAGCAGGACATCGCCGAGCGCGTGGGCAGCTCGCGCGAGATGGTCAGCCGCGTCTTCAAGCCGCTGCAGGAAGGCGGCTACGTGGAGATGCGCGGCGGGCGCGTCGCCATCCTCAAGAAGCTGCCCGCGCGCTGGTAGAAGCCGCGGGGCGCAGGGCCTCCCGTCCTGTTTACACTGCGCGCCGGTGGCGCTGCCGGCGCCTGCCCGACCTTCATCGCACAGGTGCCTTCCATGAAAGCTGTCCTCCTGCTTCCCGCCCTGCTCGTGGCCACCGCGGCCATGGCCGCCGGGCCCAAGACCAACTTCACCGACCACTCCAACAACCAGCTGATCGAGGCCGATGCCGCCAAGGCGGTGATGGGCGAGAACATCCCGGCCAAGGTCTGGAAGCTGTATCCCGCGAACAAGTTCACGTTTGCGAGCCAGGTCGAAGGCGGCATGAAGGGCACGACCTGCGTGGTCACCGCGCGCGTGATGCTGCTGCCGCTGACGCCGACGATGAAGGCCGTGCTGTTCCGCCCCGACAAGACCGCCACCGCCTTCGACGCCGCTCCCAACAGCAGCACCGACGCGTGCAAGGCGCTGGCCAAGGACAAGCTGAAGGAAGCCACCGCGGCGGTGGTGTCCGCCCTGGTGAAGAGCTGATCAGGAGCCGATCAGGCCCGCCTTCGCCGCCGCGCCCACGCAGCGCGTGAGGCGCTGCAGCATCGGCGCCGCGGCGCGTGCGTGCTGCCAGTGCAGCGCCACGTCCAGCGGCAGGCCGGGGCGCAGTTCCACCAGGCGGCCGTCGCGCAGCGGCGCGGCCACCAGCACCTCGGGGTTCATGCCCCAGCCCAGCCCGGCGAGCGCACCGTCCACGAAGGCCTGCGAGGCCGGCAGCCAGTGCCGCGGCGGTGCCACGGCGCGGCCGATGGCGGCCTGCATCCACGCGTCCTGCAGCCGGTCCTTCTGGTTGAAGGTGAGGCAGGGTGCCGTGGCCAGCGCCTCGGCGCTCACGCCATCGGCGAAGTGGCGCGCCACGAATGCCGGGCTCGCGGTGGCGCGGTAGCGCATGCGTCCCAGCGGCAGGCTGCGGCAGCCCTGCACCGGCGCGGCGAGCGCGGTGACCGCGGCCACGACCTCGCCGTTGCGCAGTTGGTCGGCGGTGTGGTCCTGGTCTTCGAGGCGCAGGTCCAGCAGCGCATGGTCTTCCTGCGCGAAGGTGGCCGCGGCGGCGATGAACCAGGTCGCCAGGCTGTCGGCGTTGACGGCCACGCGCAGCGTCGCATAGGCGGGTGCATCGCCGCCCTGCAGGGCCGGCACCTCGCGCAGCAGCTCGGCTTCCAGCATCGCCACCTGCTCGGCATGGCGGCACAGCGCCAGGCCTGCCGCGGTGGCGGTGCAGGGCTGGCCGCGCACCACCAGCACCTGGCCCAGGCGCTGCTCGAGCAGCTTCACGCGCTGCGAGACCGCCGAGGCGCTGACCTTGAGCGCCAGCGCGGCGCGCTCGAAGCTGCCTTCGCGCACCACGGCGGCCACGGAGGCGACGAGCGAATAGTCCAAGGCGTGACGAAGCCGATGAAGCGGCATTGAGGCGGGCTTAGCAAGTCTAAGTGGCCTGCTGCGGCGCGCGCCGGCATGCTGCGCGCCGATGTCGAACCTTGCCACCGTCGCTTTCGCCCAGGGCTTTGCGCTCTCGCTGACGCTGATCGTCGCCATCGGCGCGCAGAACGCCTTCGTGCTGCGCCAGGGCCTGCGGCGCGAGCACGTGGGCGCGGTGGTGGCGTGGTGCGCGGCGAGCGACGCGCTGCTGATGGCCGCCGGCGTCGCCGGCCTCGCGCAACTGCTGCAGCGGCTGCCGGCGCTGGCCGGCTGGCTCACGGCCGGCGGCGTGGTCTTCCTCGTGGCCTACGGCCTTCGCGCGCTGGCGCGGGCCTTCAGGCCGCAGGCGCTGGCGGCCGGCAACGGCGCTGGCCTCAGCCGCGCGCAGGCGCTGGCGCAGGCCGCGGCCTTCACGCTGCTCAATCCGCATGTCTACCTCGACACCGTCGTGCTGGTGGGCAGCGTCGGCGCGCGGCAGGGCGACGCGCGCTGGTGGTTCGTGCTCGGTGCGGCCGGTGCCAGCCTGATGTGGTTCGCCGGGCTGGGCTACGGGGCGCGGCGCCTGGCGCCGGTCTTCGCGCGACCGGCGGCCTGGCGCGTGCTCGACGCGCTGGTCGGGCTGACGATGCTGGTGCTGGCCGCGGCGCTGGCCTTCGCGCCGGCGCTGCCGGGTTGAACCTTCGACATCAGCCGGCGCCAGCCTTCGTCGCCCAGCGCTCGCATCGTCTCGACGTTGCGGCCCCAGATCGCTTCGGCATCCGGCACCGCGGCCACGGCGCGCGCGATGCTGTCCTCGCGCAGCAGGTGCAGCGTGGGGTAGGGCGAGCGGTTGGTCGCGTTGGCGATGTCGCGCGCCGAATGGCCTTCAAAGCGGAAGCGCGGGTGGAAGCTCGCAACCTGCAGCGTGCCCGCCAGGCCGAGTTCTTCGACGGCGGCTTCGGCCAGCGCGCTGAAGTCGTTGAAGTCCGCGAAGCGCACGAGCACGCGCGGGTGCACGATCAGCGTGGTGTCGATCTCGGCCGGGTCGGCCGCTGCGAGGCGCATCAACTCACCCACCAGTTCCTGCAGCAGCGCTGCGCGCGTGCGCGCCGGGCTCAGCACCCAGCGGACCTTGCGCTGCACGTGCACGGCCTTCGCGAAGGGACACAGGTTCAGGCCGATGACGGCCTGCTCCAGCCAGCGTTGCGTGGCGCGGATCTCGGGCGGAACGCTCACGGCCTGACTCCCGGTGCATCGATGCGCAGCCCCGCCGCGCGTTGTTTCAGAAAGAGCTCCAGCGCGACGAACTCCGCGCTGCCCCAGGCCCAGGGCTCGGCGCGCACGCCGGCCATGCAGCCGCGCAGGCGGCGCTGCAGCGAGCCCATGCCCTGCCATTCGAGGCGGTAGATCGGGTAGCCGGTCGGGTGGCCCTGCGGGATCACGCTGCCGGCGAGACGCTTGCCGGCGTTGTCGTCGTGGCATTGCGTGCAGGCGAAGTCGAGCTGGCCGATGCGGCGGCGGAACAGGGCTTCGCCGCTGGCGACGAAGGGCGCCAGGCGCGCGTCGCCTGCGGGTGGCTCGATCGGCAGGCCGCGCGACTCGCGGGCGATGGCGGCTTCCAGCGCCAGCAGCGCATCGCTCTCGGCGGGCAGCGCCGGCAGCTTCAGGTGCCGTTCGCGGCACAGGTTGATGCGCTGCGCCAGCGTCACCGGCCGGCCGAGCGCGCCATCGAAGGCCGGGTGGCGCGCCGCCACGCCGCGCATCGAGCCGGCCGCGTGGCAGCGCGCGCAGTCGGCGGCGAAGCGCTGCTGGCCGTCCTGCACCCACAGCGTGGCCGGGTTCTGCGCATCGTCGTCCTGCAGCGCCCGGGTCGAGCGCGACATGTCCTCGTAGCCGCTGCGGCGGGGGTCGGCGGCGGCGACGTTGGTGACACTCAGGATGAACGTCAGCAGCAGCGCTGCGAGCTTCATCCGACGCGCAGCGCCGCCGACTCGCTGTGCGCGAAGCCGTTGTCGCCCTGGAAGCTGACGATCAGCGTGCCCGTTGCCTCGGCGCGCAGCGGGAACGCGAGGTAGGGGTTGGCGGCGATGGCCGGGAACAGGTCGGCGGCGAAGACGAGTTCGCCGTCCAGCCGCGCCTCGACACGGCGCACGATGTCGCGTGGCAGCACGCGGCCGTCGGCACCGGGCCGAAAACCCGTCTCCATCGGGTGCTGCAGCAGCACGCGCACCTCGACGATCTCACCCGGGCGGGCGAGGGCGGGCACACGGACGAGGGCACGCGCCATGGCTGCTCAGCCGCCTTCGATGCAGGCCGCCAGCGTGACCACCACGTCCACCGCGTGGCGCCAGACGCTGCCGTCGTTCATCACGGCCAGCGCGGTGAGGCGCTGCGAGGTGGCCATGCGCATGCGCGTGGAGACGTTCGCGCGGCCGTTGCGCGGCGAGAGGTGGAAGACCACCACCTCCGGCAGCGGATTGCCCGGCGTGAAGATCGCGATGCGCTGCACGTGATCGGCCGCGCTCATCGGGCTGTCGACGCTCACGCTCACCGGCACCGCGTTGCCGTTCTCCACCAGCGCATCGATGACGAGCGTCACGCGGCCGTCGCGCGGCGCGCGGCCGGCGGTGAAGGTGTCGACGGCCGCGGCCATCGCCTCGGGCGTGGCCTCTGCCGCGGGCAGCAGCGTGCCGCCGAGCGCGAGCACGAGCCACTGGCGGCGCGGCAGTTCCGTCATCGCGGGATCACTTCAAGGTCAGCAGGAAGGCGACCACGTCCTCCACCTGCTGCGCGCTCAGCACCGGCCGGCCGGCGAAGGCCGGCGCGACGCGCTGCAGGCCGTCGACGCGGTGCAAGGAGGGCATCAGCCCCGCGGGGTTCAGCCGCCGCGCGTCGGCCACGCGCAGGCGCAGCTGCGCGGCGCTCCAGCGGCTGCCGGCGCCACTCAGGTTGCCGGCCAGGTTGCCCATCGCTGCCTGCTCGGGAAAGGGGCCGGCGTGGCACAGCAGGCACAGGCCCTGCGTGCGGTCGGCGACGATCGCCCGGCCGCGCGCGGCGTCGCCGGGCTCGCTCGTCAGCGGAGACGGGATGCCGTCGCCCACCACCGTGAAAGCCGCGGTGCCGGCCAGCGCGATGGCGGCAACGAGGCTCATCACGCCTTCAACTGCTCCCGCAGCGGCAGCGTGCGGATGCGCTTGCCGGTGGCGGCGAAGACCGCGTTGAGCACCGCCGGCGCGGCCACCGCGATCGTCGGCTCGCCCACGCCGCCCCAGAAGCCGCCCGAGGGCAGCACCAGCGTCTCGACCTTGGGCATCTCGGCCATGCGCAGCGGCACGTAGGTGTCGAAGTTGCGCTGCTCGATGCGGCCGTCCTTCACCGTGCAGGCCTGGTGCAAGGCCGCGCCCAGGCCGTAGACGAAGCTGCCTTCGACCTGCGCCTCGATCTGCTGCGGGTTCACCGCGTGCCCGGGGTCGGTGGCGGCGACGATGCGGTGCACCTTCAGCGCGCCGTCCCGGCCCACCGAGACCTCGGCGCAGGCCGCCACGTAGCTGCCGAAGCCATGCGTCTGCGCCAGGCCGCGGAACACCTTCTGGCCGCCCACGTCCGGCGCCGGCGCGCCCCAGCCGGCCTTCTCGGCCACCGCGTTGAGCACCGCCAGGCCCTTGGCGTTGTTGGCCATCAGCTGGCGGCGCAGCGCGAGCGGGTCCTGGCCCGAGGCGTGCGCGATCTCGTCGATGAAGCACTCGACGTAGATCGTGTTCTGGTTCAGGTTCACGCCGCGCCAGAAGCCCGGCGGCACCGGCGGGTTGCGCATCGCATGGTCGATCAGCAGGTTCGGGATCGTGTAGCCGAACATCGCCTCGCCGCCGCCGTTGTTCAGGCCCTGGAAGGCGACCGGGTCCTTGCCGTTGACGATGTTCTGCGGCGCAATGCCGGCCAGGATGCTCTGGCCGGAGATGCGCATGTGCAGCGCGGTGAGCTTGCCCTGCGCGTCCAGCCCCGCCGTCAGCTTGCACTGCGTGACGGGGTGGTAGCGGCCATGCGTCATGTCCTCCTCGCGCGACCACAGCAGCTTCACCGGCGTGCCGGGCATCTGCCGGGCGATGCTCACGGCCTGGTGCACCCAGTCGTGCACCGCGCCACGGCGGCCGAAGCCGCCGCCGAGGTGGATCTTGTAGACCTCGCACTGCGCCGCCGGCAGGCCCGCGGCCTCGGCGGCGGCGGCGAGCGCGGCCTCGCCGTTCTGCGTGGGCGTCCACACCTCGCAGCGCTCGGGCGTCCAGCGCGCGGTGGCGTTCATCGGCTCCATCGTCGCGTGGTTCTGGTGCGGGTAGGCGTAGACCGCCTCGATGCGCCGCGCCGCGCCCGCCAGCGCCGCCTTCAAGTCGCCGTTGCTGTTGCCGGGCACGGCCTGCTCGGCATCGAGCCCGGCCTTGAGCATCGCGTCGATGCCGGCCTGCTGCGTGCCGGCGTTGGGGCCGTAGTCCCACTCGAGCGGCAGCGCGTCCAGCGCCTTCTTCGCGCGCCACCAGGTGTCGGCCACCACCGCCACCGCGTTGTCGCCCACCGGCAGCACCTTCTTCACGCCGGGCATCTTCGCGACGGCCGCGGCATCGAAGCTCTTCAGCTTGCCGCCGAACACCGGGCAGGCGGCGATGGCTGCGTTGAGCATGCCGGGCATGTTCAAGTCGGCGCCGTAGACCTGGCGGCCGGTGGTCTTCTCCACCGTGTCCAGCCGCGCCAGGCGCTTGCCGGCGAGCTTCCAGTCCTTCGGATCCTTCAGCGGCACCTCGGCCGGCGGCGTGAGCTTCGCGGCCGCGGCGGCCATCGCGCCGTAGGTGGTGCGGCGGTTGCTGGCGGCGTGGGTGATCACGCCCTTGTCGGCGCGGCATTCGGCCGCCGGCACCTTCCAGCCATCGGCGGCGGCCTGCACGAGCATCATGCGCGCCGCGGCGCCGCCCTTGCGCACGTAGTCGTGGCTCTCGCGGATGCCGCGGCTGCCGCCGGTGGAGTAGTTGCCCCAGACCCGCTTGCGCGCCAGGTTCTGGCCCGGCGTGGGGTACTCGGTGCTGACGCGGGCCCAGTCGCAGTCGAGTTCCTCGGCCACCAGCTGCGCCAGGCCCGTCAGCGTGCCCTGGCCCATCTCGCTGCGCGCGATGCGGATGATCACGCGCTCGTCGGGCTGCACCACGACCCAGGCGTTGATCTCCGGCGGCTGGCCTTGCGCGACGGCCCCGGTCGGGAAGCCGACGACCAGCGAGCCGATCGCCGCGGCGCTGCCGATGAATTCGCGGCGCGACAGCACGGCGCTCATGCCGGCCTCCCTTCGACGTGCACGATGGACAGCGCCGCCGTCTTGCGGCCCGCCGCCTCGTGGATCGCCGCGCGTACGCGGTTGTAGGTGCCGCAGCGGCAGACGTTGGTGATCGCGGCGTCGATGTCGGCGTCGGTGGGCTGCGGCTTGGCCTTCAGCAGCGCGGCGGCGGCCATGATCATCCCGCTCTGGCAGTAGCCGCACTGCGGCACGTCCAGATGGACCCAGGCCTTCTGCAGCGGATGGTCACCTCTGGAGGACAGGCCCTCGATCGTCACCACCTTCTGCGCCGCCTGCACCGCCGAGATCGGCACCACGCAGCTGCGCACCGGCTGGCCGTCGAGGTGCACCGTGCACGAGCCGCACTGCGCGACGCCGCAGCCGTACTTGCTGCCGGTCAGGCCCAGGTGCTCGCGCAGCACCCACAGCAGCGGGGTATCGGGTTCGGCCTCGTGCTCGCGCACCTGGCCGTTGACGTTCAATCGCGCCATGCGGGTCTCCTGCAAGGGTCTTGTTGGAAGGCAGCAGCGGATGATGATGCGCTGCCCCCGCCCCCGCTGGGCACTGGGGTTTCTGCCGTGCGCGGCGCGCCCTCAGTGCAGCGTGCGGTCGTCTTCGCCGCGCCCGCCACGCCCATCGCGTGCCTTGCGGCGGTCGAAGGACTTCGGGCGGTAGACGTTGCCCTCGCGCGTGACGCCCGGCGGCTGGGCCCGGCCGCGCGCGCGGGCGATGGCGTCGGCCGCCTCGCGCTCGGCGCTGCGGCGCACACGCAGCGCGCGCCACAGTCGGCGCGGCGCGGCCAGCCAGCGCTCGCGGCGCGCAGGCCCCAGGGCCCTGTGCAGCCAGATGCCCAGGCAGATCGCCAGGACCAGCGCGGCGCCGATTTGCTCCCACATGCCTGCAATCTAGCGCCGAAAGCGCCCGCGCGCAGCGGCCGACCCCTGCGTCAGACGAGAAACTGCCGGATCGCGGCCTCGCTGGCGGCGTCCACCGAGACGAACTGCAGCCCGAGCTTGAAGCCGCCGCTGTCGGCCGCCAGCACGCTGTGCACGACCTTGACCTTCAGCTGCATCGGCGTGAAGCCCGTGGGCTTCTTGGGCAGCGGGAAGCTGATCGTGAAGGTGGTGCCCGAGCGTGGGTTGGCGCTGGCGACGATGCCCATGCCGCCCTGGCCGACGTCGAAGGTGCGCACGTCGAAAGTCTGGTTGCCCGGCAACAGCACCTGCGCGTTCACGCGCAGGGCGCGGCGTACATGCTGTCGGCGGTCGGCGTCGGCGTCGCTCATGGCGCAGGCGGTGGGGCAGGCGGAAAAAGGGAAGGCGCGGCCGCCTAGGCGGTGAAGCCGCGGCTCTTCATCAGCTCGAGGATCTGCTGCACCGCCTCGGCCGGCTGCAGCGCGGCGTTGTCCAGGCGCAGGTCCGGCGCTTGCGGCGGCTCGTAGGGCGAGGCGATGCCGGTGAACTCGGGCAGCTCGCCGCGGCGCGCGCGCCGGTACAGGCCCTTGGGATCGCGCGCTTCGGCCACCGCGAGCGGCACGTCGACGTGGATCTCGAGGAACTCGCCCGGCAGGCTGGCGGCGCGCGCGGCGTCGCGGTCGCGCCGGAAGGGCGAGATGAAGGCGGCGATGACGATCAGCCCGGCGTCGCTCATCAGCCGCGCCACGTGCCCGGCGCGGCGGATGTTCTCGTGCCGGCTTGCGGCGTCGAAGCCCAGGTCGGCGCACAGGCCGTGGCGCACGGCATCGCCGTCCAGCAGCGCCGTGTGGTGCCCGCGCGCCTGCAACTGGTGCTGCAGCGCAATGGCCAGCGTGGTCTTGCCCGCGCCCGACAGGCCCGTGAGCCACAGCACGCAGGGACGCTGGCGCAGGTTCTCGGAGAGTTCGGTGCGGCCCAGGGCGGGCTGCGGGCCGGTCTCGCCGCCGGCGGTTTGTGGTGGATGGCCCACGGTCATCGGTGCGAAATCGGCGCCGGATGGCAATGTTTCGAATGCTAAGACATCGGCACGCGCGGGCGACTCTTTCGGGTGGTTAGCATCCTGGATCGGCGGTTCCGCCGTGCCTGCTTCACGATTCCCCGATGTCCACGATCCTGTTCGTCCACGTCCCGAAGACCGGGGGGACGACACTCGACTCGCTGCTGGGCGACCACTTCCAGCCCGAGCAGTGCGTTCGCAACCTGCTCGTCACCTCCGACGCCGCCTCCTGGGCCCGCGCCGAGGACCCGGCGGTGGCCTACGTCTCGGGGCACGTGCCGGCGGCCACGGTGCCCGAGCGCCCCTTCGACATCCGCATCACCGTGCTGCGGCCCCCGCTGGAGCTGCTCAGCTCCACGCTGAGCTTCACGCGCAAGAACTCGTCGTCGACATCCCCCACCCCGCTGGAAAAGCTGCTGGCCGCCGGCGAGCGCTATGCGGCGTACCGGCACTACTTCGCCCCCGGTTTCGACCTGCGCCGCCTGCGTGCCGATCACCGCTACGGCGTGGGCTTGCCCATCCCCGCCTATGCCGACGACTGCACCGTGCCGCAGGCGCTGGAGGTGCTGGACCGCTTCGACCACGTGCTGGACTTCCGCTGCCTGGACAACGAGGTGCGCCGGGTCGTGATCGAGAACGGCCTGTTTCCCGTCGCCGCGACGCCTCGCCTGCGCGCCTACCGCTACGACCCCGACCTGGCGACCGCCGGCCGCCTGCTGTCGCCCTTCGACGTCTCGTTCTACCAGCAGGCCCAGTCGCGCCTGCGGCCGATGCCGGACGACATCGACGCCGCCTACGCACGCTACCGCGAGGCCTATTGCGCCGAGCGCGGCATGCGGCTGGAACTCCGCCAGACCGCCGCAGTGCCGCTCACCGGCGTGCTGGGCACCGGGTGGTTCCAGCCCAGCCAGTCCGACCTGGGCGACTGGTTCCGCTGGTCCAACAGCATGGCCGCCACGATCGAGCTGCCGCTGGCGCAGGCCGGCACCTACCTGCTGACGCTGTACGTGCACCCGCATGCGGTGCGTGGCCTGGGCGCGCACGTGACGGTGGGCGAAGGCGGGCGCCGCAAGCCGATGACGGCCATCGAGCACCCCGGCGTGACGGTGCTGCAGGCGCGGCTGCGGCTGCGCGAGCCGAGCTGGGTGATGGTGCGCTTCGAAGCCGAGCATGTCGACGGCACCACGGGCGCCTCCAGTGGCGACATGACCGAGCGCTACTTCGTGCTCGGCAACGTGCTGCTGCGGCACCTGCCCGAGTAGCTGCTGAGCCACATCGGCCCGTCTTCCTGCGTATTCCGTCGCCTTGTGCGCAACTCCCCGCGGGTGGGGAATCGGCGGTTGCCGGGCTGATGCAAACTGCGCCGGCCCTTTCATCCATCCGTCGACGAAGACGCCTCGACATGCATGCAAACCTCCTTCCCCGGCCCGCCCGCGCCGTGCTGGCGCTGATGTTGCCGATGGCGCTGATCGCCGCCGGTGCCCGCGCGCAGAACGCGCCGCAGGCGCCGATTGCGCACACCAGCGTCGAAGCGCTGGTGAAGGCGCTGTCCTCCGGCGGCAGCGGCCCCACCACGCGCGCCTTCCGCCGCACGCAGCTGCCCGAGGCCGGCTCGGCGCTGTGCGGAGGGCAGGGCGGCGGTGGGGGGGCCGCGCCCGCCAACGTGGCCGCCGCGCCGGCCGGCGGCCAGACGGCGCGCAACCTCGAGGTCGTGCCCTACGCCGGCGACACCACGCCGGGCGTGAACCTCGACGTGCGCTTCGCCACCGCGTCGGACAAGCTCACCAAGGCCGACCAGGCGCTGCTGGACACGCTGGCCAAGGCGCTGAAGTCGGCCGAACTCGGCAAGGACCGTTTCGCCGTCGCCGGCCACACCGACGCCACCGGCGACGACCGCATCAACCAGGAGCTGTCCTGCGCCCGCTCGCTGGCGGTGGCGCGCTACCTCGGCAGCAAGGGCGTCGCGGCGCAGCGGCTGTCGGCCTACGGCTTCGGCAGCACGCGGCCGCTGGAGACGGGGCAGCCCGAATCGGCGGCCAACCGCCGCGTGGAGATCCGCAAAGCTCCGGAATGAGATGACACCGCAGACGACGACGAAGACCCGGTTGCGCGCCGCCATGCTGCTGGCCGGTGCTCTGGCGCTGGCCCCGGCCGCCTTCGCGGCCCGGCTCGCGATGGTGGTGGGCAACGACGCCTACCAGAACGCCAGCCGCCTGCGCAACGCGCGCAACGACGCCCAGGCGCTGGCGCGCGAGCTGCAGGCCGCGGGCTTCAAGGTGACGCCGGTGCTCGACGCCACGCGCGACACGCTCAACGAGGCGCTGGACGGGTTCCTGCGCCGCATCGAGAAGGGCGACGAGGTCGTCTTCTTCTTCAGCGGCCACGGTTCGCAGCCGCCGCAGATGGGGCCCTTCCTGCTGCCGGTGGACATCCGCGTCACCGGCGAGCGTGCGATCCAGCGCGACGGGCTGTCGCTGGAGCAACTGGTCGACGACCTGAACCGGCGCGCGCGCTTCTCGCTCGTCATCGTCGATGCCTGCCGCGACGACCCCTTCCGCGAGACCGTGGCCGGGCGCTCGCTGCCGGGCGGCTCGGCGCTCGGGCGCATCGAGCCGCCCAAGGGCTCGATGATCATCATGGCCGCGAGCAAGGGCCAGCAGGCGCTGGACCGGCTGGGCAACGCCGACAACGTGCCCAACGGCCTGTTCACGCGCGAGCTGATCAAGCAGATGCGCACCGTGGGCCTGTCGGCCTCCGACATGCTCAAGCGCGTGCGCGGCAGCGTCGAGTCCGCGGCTGCGGGCGTCAACCACGCGCAGCGGCCCTCGCTGGTTGACGAGTCCTCGTCGGACTTCTTCTTCTACCCCGCCGGCAGCGCGCCGGTCGCGGTGGCGCCCGCGCCTGCGCCTGCGCCGGCACCCGCGCCCGCGCCGGCCACCGTGCAGCCGGTGACGGTCGCCAGCCCGCCGGTGGCCTCGACGCCCAGCCCACGCCCGCCCGGCGCCGTGTACGACCCGCAGCGCGAGTTCGAGGCCTGGGAGGCCGCCGCGCGCCAGGGCTCGCGCGCCGCGTTCGAGGGCTTCATCGCGCAGTACCCGGACGGTCGCTACACGCCGCAGGCGCGCACGCGGCTGGCGGCGCTCGGCGCCGCGCCGGCACCTGCGCCGGCCCCGGCCCCGGCGGCCCCGAAGCCGGCGGCCAACGACCCGCAGGCCGAGTTCGAGGTCTGGGACCGCGCCGTCAACGCCAGGCGCAAGGCCGACTACGAGAACTACCTCGCGCTGTATCCCAACGGCCGCTACGTCGACCTGGCGCGCGCGGCACTGAAGAAGTTCTGATCCCGAGCCCTTCCACACGCACCATGACCCGCACCCGCACCTTCATCGCGCAGGCCACGCTCGCCGCCGCGCTGGCCATCGGCACCGCCGGCGCCTTCGCGCAGACCTACACCAAGCAGCAGCTGCAGGAAACCTACACCGGCTACCTCGCGCAGGAGGGCTTCCGCCCCGAGCTGACGAGCGGCGGCAACGTGCGCTTCCGGCGCGAGGGCCGCACCTACGCCATCTTCATCGACGAGCGCGATCCCACCTTCTTCCGCCTGCAGCTGTCGTTCTCGGCCGAGGACAAGAGCCCGGCGATGCGCCTGAAGCGCCTGGAAGGCGTGAACGCCGCTTCCGGCGACGCCAAGGTCATCAAGGCCTACCTCGACGGCGACGGCGACCCGACCTTCGCGGCCGAGCTGTTCGTCGTCGTGCCCGGCGACTTCAAGACGCACCTGGCGCGGCTGTTCCGCGCGCTGGACAACGCCTACGAGAAGTACACGGCCAAGGTCCAGTCGATGAACTGAGCGGGCCGCCGCTCAGGGCGACGGGTCGCCGACGCGGCCCATCACCAGCGGCGTGGCGCTTTCGCGGTGCAGCACCGCGAAGAGGAAGGGCCGGTCCAGCGCGCAGTCGGGCAGCGGCAGCGCGAAGGCCTTGGCCTGCAGCGTGGCCGCCGCGGCGGCCACGGCCTCGCCGCCGCGCTCGTCGATGCGGATGCCCGCGGCCGCATGCAGGTCGGCCAGGTGAACGCCGCGCGAAGCGCGGCCCAGCATCGGGCTCAGGTCGGCCGACGGCGTGAACGCCGTCTGCACGCCCAGGCTTTCGAGCAGCGGCTTCATCGATGCCGCCTGCGGCGCGACCTCGAAGCGCGGCAGCGCCAGGCGGCACTTCTGCGGCTTCAGCTGCGCCAGCCAGTCGGCGAAGCTCGGGCCGGCCATGCCCTGCGCCAGCTTGCCCACGCTGCGGCCTTCGGCCGGTAGCGCCAGAAGCAGCGTCCAGGCCCCCCCGGCGAAAGGCAGCGCGTAGATGCGCGTGTGGTCGGCAAGCTCGGCCTGCAGCACGCCGCGCTCGTCGACCATCGTCGGCACGGTCTTCACTGAGCCGTCCGCGGCCTTGAACGGCAGCGCTTCGGTGGCCGCGGCGTCGAAGGGCCGCTCCCAGGCGCTGCGGAAGTGCAGCGCGCTGACCAGCGTCAGCCGCGTGGCGCGCGAGACGCTGCCCGGCGGCAGCAGCTCGCCGATGCGGCCGGCGGTGTGTTCGGCGGTCCAGGCGTTGATCTGCGCGCGCGCGTCCTCGCTGCGGCCGAAGTCGATGCGCGCCGCGTCGGCGCCGTAGCGCTGGGCCAGGCGCTGCGCGTAGGCGCGCGGCACCGAAGGCGCGGCGCTCTCGTCGATCCAGGCGCGGGACGCCATCACGAAGGGCGGCTCGGCGCCGGCCGGCGGGGCCAGCGACTTCAGCAGCGCCGGCAGCCGCTGGCGCAGCGGCGGCGCAGGCGGAGGCGCAGTCGGGATAGGGCCGCCGAACAGCACCTCGATCTCGGTCTCGGCCGGCCCCTTCAGCCCCGCGTGCAGCAGGCCGAGCGCCGCGGCCGTGGCCAGCGGCGACACGGCGCGGTTCGCGGGCCCGCCCTTGCCGCGCAGCGCCGCCAGGCCCAGCTCGGCCAGCGCCGCGGGCATGCCGGGCGGCTGTGCGAGCGCGGCGCTGCAGGCCAGCGCCAGCGCGGCCGCCAGCCCGCGGGCCGGCCTCAGGGCACTTCCTTGATCGCCGCGACGTCGCTCGCGCCGTAGCGGCCCGAGCCGCCGGCGTTGCCGCCCGAGGCCTCGACCACCAGGTTGCGCGTGGAATCCGCGTTCGCCGCGGCCGAGGGGAAGACCGAGGAGGCGTCCATCTCGCGCGAGAGTTCCTTCTTCACCGGCGAGACGATGGCCAGGATGTGGCTCGTGCCGGCAGGCCCACCCGCGCGCACGCGCCACTTGTCGCGCGGGAAGCGGTGCGTGCCGGCAGCGACGCGGTTCTCGCCGTCGAGCTTGTTGGGGAACAGCAGGTTGTAGGTCTTGCCGTCGCTGCCCACCTGCAGCAGGTAGAGATAACCTTCCTTGTTGGTGGTGACGCTGAAGTCCAGCAGGTCCTTGCCGATCTGCAGCGTGCTGCGCGGCACCGCCAGCTTCACCTCGTAGCTGCGGTCGGCAGCCGCCTTGAGGTCCTTCAGCGCCTGCGCGGCGACGATGGGCGCCGGCGCGGCGGCCGGGGCCGGCGTGGGTGCCGCCGCAGGAGCGGGCGCAGGCGATGGTGCCGGCGCTGGTGCCGGTGCAGGAGCAGGAGCAGGGGCAGGAGCCGCAGCGACCTGCGTGGGCGCAGGTGCGGGTGCGGGTGCCGCAGGAGCGGGCGCAGGTGCCGGCGCCGGCTCGGCCGCCGCATCGGCCTCGGCCTTCACGAAGGACAGCGGCAGCTTCGGGTTGCCCTGGATCGTGATCGTCTGCTTGGTGCCGCGGCGGTCGATCAGCGACTGCGCGCAGGCCTGCAGCTCCTCGCCGCTGATGCGGCCGCTGCGGTCGGTGTCGGCGCCCGCGGCGGCGATGCAGGCCGACCAGGCCAGCGTCGCGAGGCTGCCGCGGTCGGTGGCGAAGGAGACCTGCGTGTCGTTGGAGGCCGCGATGTACAGCACCTGCGGCCCGCGCAGGTCGCGCTGCATCGCGCCCAGGCTGCGCGCCACGCGGCCGGTGTTGGTCGGGTCGCCGCAGGCATAGCCGTCGGTCACCGAGCTGTTGGTCTTGATGTCCGGCGGCAGGAACTTGGGCTTCATGCCCGGCTCGACCTTGCCCAGGGCGCGCGTCGCGGCGCCGCCGGAGAAGCAGGAGTCGTTCATCATCACGACCTGGCTGGCCTTGTTGCCCAGCTGCGTGAGCGCAGCCTGCAGGTCGCTGTCGACGAAGGCACCGTCACGCGCCACCAGCGCTTCCGTGCACTTCGATTGCGCGCCGGACTGCGCCTGGATCTGCGCGCCGTGGCCCGAGTAGTACAGGAACACCTTGTCGCCGTCCTTGATGCGGCCGTGCAGCGACACCAGCGCGTTCTTGATGTTCACGCGCGTCAGCGAGGCGTTCGACAGCTCGGTGACGTTCTGCGAGGGCACGCCCATCGCGCTGGCGATCTTCTTCGCGTTCTGCGCGTCGAGGTCGATGCCCGGGAGGTCGGCGCGCGGGTTGCCGTAGTCGCCGATCCACATGACCAGCGCGTGGTTCTCGGCCCGGGCGGGCAGGGCGGCGACGCCGAGCGCGGCGCAGGCGGCGGCCGCGGCCAGACGGCTCAGCGGGCGGAAGCGTGAAGGCATGGAATGGCATCTCCTGAGGGCTCTGGCGCCACACGTCGCGATTACGCCGCGGCGTGGCGCCAAACGGCGCACGGGGCTCGCCGATCGCGCGCTAGGCCGGCCGGCGATGACCCTCGGGCGAGTGTGCCATGCCCACCTGGGCCTCCAGCAATCCTGCGACGAGAGGAACCGCCTGCTCCAGCAGCGGCCCGCGCGGGCGTTGCGCCGAGGTCGCGATCCACAGCGTGGCGGCCAGCTGCGTGCGCGCCGAGACCATCACCGGCCGCGCCTGCAGCTGCTCGGCGTGGCTGCTGGAGGCCACCGCGTTGAGCGACAGCACGGCGTGCAGCGGGTGCCGGCGCACGAGATCGAGGATGGCCGGCACGCTCTCGATCTCCAGTGCCACGCGCGGCTTCAGGCCGGCCTCGGCGAGCGCGCTTTCCAGCCGCATGCGGATCGCGTGCGGCCGGCTCGGGATCACGAGTTCCTGCGTCGCGAGCTCGGCCAGCGTCACCGCCTTGCCCAGCTTCGAGCGGCCCGCGCCGCGGCGCGCCGAGATCAGGAACAGCTTCTCCTCGAGCACCGGCCGCAGGTCGAAGGCGGGTGCGGGCGTCGCGTTGTAGACCACGGCGATGTCGATGCGGCCCTGCGCGAGCCATTCGAGCGTGTAGGTGCTCAGGCCTTCGACCATCGTCAGCGTGGCGCGCGGGAAGCGCTCGCGGAAGGCTTCGACCAGCGGCGCGGTGAGCGTGCGCCCGACGCTCGGCGGCAGGCCGATCGACAGCGCGCCGGCGGCCGCGCCGCGGTGCTCCTCAAGGTCCTGCCGCGCGCGCTCGACCTGCTGCAGGATGCCGCGCCCATGCGCCAGCAGCCGCTGCCCGGCGGTGGTGAGCGTGACGCCGCGGCCGTTGCGGTCGAACAGGGGCTGGCGCAGCTCGACTTCCAGCGCGCGCACCTGGCGCGACAGCGCCGGCTGCGCCACCCGCAGCACGCTGGCCGCACGCGTGAAGCTGCCCAGTTCGGCCACTTGCACGAAGGTCTGGATCTGCTTGAAGTCCATGCCCGTATTCTCATGCTGCGGTGGCATAGCAGCTAGTGTGGCATTCACGTTGCTGCATGGCCGGGGCGGCGGAAGAATGCGCGGCATGAGCACGGAGACGATCACCGCCATCAGTTCGATGGCCACGCGCCAGGTGCTGGCGGAGCTGGCCGAGGCCTATGCGAAGGCCGGCGGGCGGCAGGTGGCGCTGGAGTCGGTGGGCGGCGTCGATGCCGCGAAACGTGTTGCCGCCGGCGAGGCCTTCGACGCCGTGCTGCTGGGCTCGGACGCGCTGGACAAGCTGATGGCCGGCGGCCACCTCGTGGCCGGCAGCAAGATCGACCTCGTGCATTCGCCGATCGCCGTGGCGGTGCGCGAAGGCGCGGCGCGGCCGGACATCGGCAGCGAAGACGCCGTGCGCCGCTCGGTGCTTGGCGCACGGACGGTGAGCTTCTCCACCGGCCCGAGCGGCGTCTACCTCGCCAAGCTCTTCGAGCGCTGGGGCATTGCCGAGGAGCTGAAGCCGCGCCTCGTGCAGGCGCCGCCCGGCGTGCCGGTGGGCACGCTGGTGGCCAAGGGCGAGGTCGAGCTCGGCTTCCAGCAGCTGAGCGAACTCGTTGGCCTGCCCGGCATCACCGTGCTGGGCACGCTGCCTTCGGAGATCGCCTACATCACCACCTTCTCGGGCGCCGTGGGTGCCCGCGCCGCGCGGCCCGAGGCCGCGCGCGACTGGCTCGCCTTCATCGCCGCGCCCGCGGCCGACGAGACCAAGTGCCGCCACGGCATGGCACCGACGCGCTGAATCAAGGATCACGATGGACTGCAGGAGACAACAACGATGATCATCGACTGCCACGGCCACTACACCACCGCGCCCAAGGCGCTGGAGAACTGGCGAAACGCGCAGATCGCGGGCATCAAGGACCCGGCGCAGATGCCGAAGGTCGCCGACCTGAAGATCAGCGACGACGAGCTGCGCGAGACGATCGAGGCCAACCAGTTGAAGCTGATGAAGCAGCGTGGCTCGGACCTCACGATCTTCAGCCCGCGCGCCAGCTTCATGGCCCACCACATCGGCGACTTCCAGGTCTCCAGCACCTGGGCCGCGATCTGCAACGAGCTGTGCTTCCGCGTCGCGCAGCTGTTCCCGGACCACTTCATCCCCGCCGCCATGCTGCCGCAGAGCCCGGGCGTGGCGCCCGAGACCTGCATCCCCGAACTCGTGAAGTGCGTGGAGCAGTACGGCAACGTCGCGATCAACCTGAACCCGGACCCCTCGGGCGGGCTATGGAACTCCCCGCCGCTGTATGACCGGCACTGGTACCCCATCTACGAGAAGATGGTCGAGTACGACATCCCGGCGATGGTCCACGTCTCCACCAGCTGCAACGCCTGCTTCCACACCACCGGCGCGCACTACATCAACGCCGACACCACGGCCGTGATGCAGCTGATCCAGGCCGACCTGTTCAAGGACTTCCCGACGCTGAAGTTCATCGTCCCGCACGGCGGCGGCGCTGCGCCCTACCACTGGGGCCGCTACCGCGGCCTGGCGCAGGAGCTGAAGAAGCCGCTGCTGTCGGAGCACCTGCTGAAGAACGTGTTCTTCGACACCTGCGTGTACCACCAGCCCGGCATCGACCTGCTGACCAAGGTGATCCCGGTGGACAACATCCTGTTCGCCAGCGAGATGATCGGCGCGGTGCGCGGCATCGACCCGGAGACCGGCTTCAACTACGACGACACCAAGCGCTACATCGAGGCCAGCACGCAGCTGAGCCCGGCGCAAAAAGCAATGATCTACGAAGGCAACGCACGGCGCGTCTACCCGCGGCTGGATGCCGCGCTCAAGCAGAAGGGGAAGTGAGATGTACGAACTGGGCGTCGTCTACCGCAACATCCAGCGCACCGATGCGGCCGTGGCCGATGGCCTCGCGAAATTCGGCTCCGCCACCGTGCACGAGGCGATGGGCCGCGTGGGCCTGCTGAAGCCCTACATGCGACCGATCTACGCCGGCGCGCAGGTCAGCGGCACGGCGGTGACGGTGCTGCTGCACCCGGGCGACAACTGGATGATGCACGTCGTGGCCGAGCAGATCCGCCCGGGCGACATCGTCGTTGCGGCGATCACGGCCGAGTGCACCGACGGCTACTTCGGCGACCTGCTGGCCACCAGCTTCCAGGCCCGTGGCGCGCGCGCGCTGATCATCGACGCCGGTGTGCGCGACGTGAAGACGCTCGCCGAGATGGGCTTCCCGGTCTGGAGCAAGGCCATCAGCAGCAAGGGCACGATCAAGGCCACCATCGGCTCGGTCAACATCCCGGTGGTCTGTGCGGGCGCCTGGGTGACGCCGGGCGACGTGATCGTGGCCGACGACGACGGCGTGGTCTGCGTGCCGCGCGGCATCGCCGCCAAGACGCTGGAAGCCGCCGCGGCGCGCGAGGCCAACGAGGGCGAGAAGCGCGCCAAGCTGGCCAGCGGCGTGCTGGGCCTGGACATGTACAAGATGCGCGAGCCGCTCGAGAAGGCCGGCCTGCGCTACGTGGACTGATCATGAGCGTCGCGCTCATCGGCTACGGCGAGGTCGGGCGCATCCTGGCGGAAGACCTGCGTGCGCAGGGCGTGGCCGTCAGCGCCTACGACCTGAAGCTCGACGGCGAACATGGCAATGCGCTGCGCGAGCACGCGGCGGCGCGGGGCGTGGTGCTCGGCGCTTCGCATGCACCGGCGGTGCATGGCGCGGAGCTGATCGTCTCGGCCGTCACCGCGAGCCAGGCGGTCGCGGTGGCCCAGGCCGTCGCGCCCGGGCTGAAAGCCGGTGCCTTCTTCCTCGACTTCAACTCGGCTTCACCTGGCGCGAAGCAGCGCGCGGCCGAGATCGTCAACGCCGCCGGCGGCCGCTATGTCGAAGGCGCGGTGATGACGAGCGTGCCGCCGTACCGCATCAAGGTGCCGCTGCTGCTGGGCGGGCCCGACGCCGCAGCGCTGAAGCCGCGGCTCGATGCGCTCGGCTTCGCGCCGAAGGTCGCGAGCGAACAGCTCGGCGTGGCCAGCGCCACGAAGATGTGCCGCAGCGTGATGATCAAGGGCCTGGAGGCGATGGTCATCGAGAGCTTCACCGCGGCGCGCCACTACGGCGTCGAGGATGCGGTGATCGCCTCGCTGAAGGAGACCTTCCCCGGCATCGACTGGGAGAAGCAGGCGGCCTACTTCTTCCAGCGCGTCATCGAGCATGGCCGGCGCCGCAGCGAGGAAGTGCGCGAGGTGGCCGAGACGGTGCGCGAAGCGGGCCTCACGCCGTGGAGCGCCGCCGGTACCGCCGAGCGCCAGGCCTGGGTCGCCGATCTTGCCGACGCCGGGCTCTTCGGCACGAAGGGCCAACCCGGCTTCGCACGCAGCGCCGACTGGCGCATAGAAGCCGACCGCATTCTGGCGAATGCGGGTGCCGACCGCATCCTCGATCACGTGAAGAACAAGGACGACGCAGCATGAGCAAGCCCACCACCGGGCCTTTCGAAAAGACTCCCGGCTGGCTGGACTGGTACGCCGGCCCCAGCAAGCCAAAGTTCCCGCTGCCTGCAGGCGCGGTCGACGCGCATTGCCACGTCTTCGGCCCCGGCGAGCAGTTCCCCTACGCACCCGAGCGCAAGTACACGCCCTGCGACGCCAGCAAGGCGCAGCTGTTCGCGCTGCGCGACCACCTGGGCTTCTCGCGCAACGTGATCGTGCAGGCCACATGCCACGGCGCCGACAACCGCGCGCTGGTCGATGCCTGCCAAGCGAGCGGCGGCAAGGCGCGTGGCGTGGCCACGGTCAAGCGCAGCGTCAGCGATGCCGAACTGCAGGCGCTGCACGCCGCCGGCGTGCGCGGCGTGCGCTTCAACTTCGTCAAGCGGCTGGTGGACTTCACGCCCAAGGACGAGCTGATGGAGATCGCCGGCCGCATCGGCAAGCTCGGCTGGCACGTGGTCATCTACTTCGAGGCGGTGGACCTGCCCGAGCTGTGGGACTTCTTCACCGCGCTGCCCACTACGGTGGTGGTCGACCACATGGGCCGGCCCGACGTGAGCAAGCCCATCGACGGCCCCGAGTTCCAGCTCTTCGTGAAGTTCATGCGCGAGCACCCGAACGTCTGGAGCAAGGTCAGCTGCCCCGAGCGGCTGAGCGTCAGCGGCCCGAATGCGCTAGATGGCGAACAGGCCGCGTACCGCGACGTGGTGCCCTTCGCGCGCCACATCGTCGAGAACTTCCCCGACCGCGTGCTCTGGGGCACCGACTGGCCGCACCCGAACCTGAAGAACCACATGCCCGACGACGGACTGCTGGTGGACTTCATCCCGCACATCGCGGCCACGCCCGAGCTGCAGAAGAAGCTGCTCGTGACCAACCCGATGCGCCTGTACTGGCCCGAGGAAATCTGATGGCCCTCGACAAACCCTATCTCGACGTGCCCGGCACGACGATCTTCGACGCCGACCAGGCGCGCAAGGGCTACTGGCTGAACCAGTTCTGCATGAGCCTGATGAAGGCCGAGCAGCGCGAGCGCTTCAAGGCCAACCCGCGCGGCGTGCTCGACGAGTGGCCGATGACCGAGGCGCAGAAGCTGGCGGTGCTGGCGCGCGACCTGAACCGCTGCATCGCCGAGGGCGGCAACATCTACTTCCTGGCCAAGCTGGGCTCCACGCTGGGCAAGAGCTTCCAGCAGATGGCCGGCAGCATGACCGGCATGACCGAAGAGGAATACCGCGACATGATGATCAAGGGCGGCCGCAGCCCCGAAGGCAATCGCTACGTCGGCGAGGACGGCAGCGCGCAGGCGCACCGCCAGCCGCAGGGCTCGAGCCCCAACACGAGCTTCTGAAGCACCATGGCCCGCATCAGCGCATCCGTCTACACGAGCCACGTGCCCGCCATCGGCGCGGCGATGGACCTGGGCAAGACGCAGGAACCGTACTGGCAGCCGGTCTTCGCCGGCTACGAGCCGAGCCGCGAGTGGCTCAGGGCCCACAAGCCCGACGTCATCTTCCTCGTCTTCAACGACCACGCCACGGCCTTCAGCCTGGAGATGATCCCGACCTTCGCGATCGGCACCGCCGCTGAGTACGCAGTGGCCGACGAGGGTTGGGGCCCGCGCCCGGTGCCCAAGGTCATCGGCCATCCGGAACTGGCCAGCCACATCGCGCAGAGCGTGATCCAGGACGACTTCGACCTGACCATCGTGAACAAGATGGACGTCGACCACGGCCTGACGGTGCCACTCAGTTTGATGTGCGGCCAGCAGGATCCGGTGCAGGGTGCCTGGCCCTGCCCGGTGATCCCGTTCGCCGTGAACGTCGTGCAGTACCCGGTGCCTTCGGGCCGCCGCTGCTTCAACCTCGGCCGCGCGATCCGCAAGGCCGTCGAGAGCTACGACCAGCCGCTGAACGTGCAGATCTGGGGCACCGGCGGCATGAGCCACCAGCTGCAGGGCCCGCGCGCCGGGCTGATCAACAAGGAGTGGGACAACCGCTTCCTCGACCGCCTGATCGAGGACCCGGCCGCCCTGGCCCAGGTGCCGCACATCGAGTACGTGCGCGAGGCCGGCAGCGAGGGCATCGAGCTGGTGATGTGGCTGATCGCTCGCGGAGCGATGAGCGACGCTGCGCCCACGGTGCGCCACCGCTTCTATCACGTGCCCGCCAGCAACACCGCGGTCGGCCACCTGATCCTGGAGAACAACCTGTGAACCCCCAGTCTCGCGTTCGCTCGACACCCCCCGAGAGGGCTGACCTCCCTCGGGAAACCCTGCGGGAGGTCGCATGACCATCAAAGTCGCACTCGCCGGCGCCGGCGCCTTCGGCATCAAGCACCTGGACGGCATCAAGAACATCGACGGCGTCGAGGTCGTCTCGCTGGTCAGCCGCGAGCTGGCCAAGACGCAGGAAGTGGCCGACAAGTACGGCATCAAGCACGTCACCACCGAACTCGCCGACAGCCTGGCCATCAAGGAGGTCGACGCGGTGATCCTGTGCACGCCCACGCAGATGCACGCCAGCCAGACGCTGGCCTGCCTGGAAGCCGGCAAGCATGTGCAGGTGGAGATTCCGCTGTGCGACGTGCTGAAGGACGGCCGCCAGGTGGTGGCCGCGGCGAAGGCCTCGGGCAAGGTCGCGATGTGCGGCCACACGCGGCGCTTCAATCCGAGCCACCAGTGGGTGCACAAGAAGATCGCGGCTGCCGAGTTCAACGTGCAGCAGATGGACGTGCAGACCTACTTCTTCCGCCGCACGAACATGAACGCGCTCGGCCAGCCGCGCAGCTGGACCGATCACCTTCTGTGGCACCACGCCGCGCACACGGTGGACCTGTTCGCCTACCAGGCGGGCAGCCCGATCGTGAAGGCCAACGCGGTGCAGGGGCCGATCCATCCGAACCTGGGCATCGCGATGGACATGAGCATCCAGCTGAAGGCCGCCAACGGCGCGATCTGCACGCTCTCGCTCAGCTTCAACAACGACGGCCCGCTGGGCACCTTCTTCCGCTACATCGGCGACACCGGCACCTACATCGCGCGCTACGACGATCTCTTCAACGGCAAGGAAGAGAAGATCGACGTCAGCAAGGTCGACGTCTCGATGAACGGCATCGAGCTGCAGGACCGCGAGTTCTTCGCCGCCATCCGCGAGGGCCGCGAGCCGAACTCCAGCGTGGCGCAGGTGCTGCCCTGCTACGAGGTGCTGGACCAGCTGGAGCAGCAGCTGGCCTGAGCGTTAGAAGAAGCCGAGCGCGTCCATCCGGTCCTCGACGCCGTACTGCGCGCCGAGCTGCTTGAGGAAGCGCTTGATGCTGGCCGCGTCGCCGTGTGCGAAGAGGCGGCGGTCGTGCTCGAGCGCGCGCTCGGCGGCCAGCGCCTCGTTGACCTCCTGCTTCAGGTACTGGCCGATCTTCGCCGGGTTCGGGCGCTGGCCGACGAGGATGCCGTAGCCGTCGACGAAGCCGCGCTCGAGCCGGGCCAGCTCCATCTCGATCTCGCGCGCCTGCTCGGCCAGCACCCGGTTGAAGTGCTTCACCTGCGACGCGGCGATGCTCGCGGCGCGCGCCACGTCGACCTGCTCGATTTCCAGCTGCAGCGCCAGCAGCGCGAGCAGGTCGCCGGCCTCGTAGGCCGCATTGGCACGCGCCATCTGCTCGTGGCGTGCGCCCAGCTGCTCGGGCGTGGCGCCCGGTTCGGCGCGGTCCGGGTGCAGCGCCGCGGCCAGCTTGCGATAGACCTCGCGCACGGTCTGCGTCGCCTCCTTGGCCTCCTTCTCGGCGCGCTGCTGCGCGGTGCTCGGCCGCGCGGCGCGGCCCTTGCGCGGGCGCGCCGCTGCCTGCTGCTCCCGTTGCTCCGCCATGCGGGCATGCGCACGCTCGTACAGCTCGTCGACCGAGGCCACCGGCTCGTCGCCGAGGTCCATGCCGCCGATGGCCTCGAACGCGGCCTTCATCTCGACCAGCTCCTGCTGCTCGGCGGTGGCCAGGTCGACCTCGGCGTGGCGGTCGTGCAGCGCCAGCAGCTCGGCGTCGTCGGGGGTGTCCTGCAGGCCGGCCAGCGCGAGCTCCTCGATCAGCCGCCGCAGCGTCCGCTCGTCGGCCTTGGACCAGCGCCCGGCCAGGTACAGCTGCTCCAGCTCGAAGGCCCAGGCGCGGCGGGCCTCCTTCATGCGGCGGCGTATCGGGCCCACGCGCTCGTCGTAGGCGGCTGCGAACTCGGGCAGCGCGCGCTGCCAGGCCGCGAGGCGCTCGCGCGCCGCGTCGATCTGCGCCATCAGCTTGCGGAAGCGCTTGTGCTCGGGGCCGTCGGGACCGCTCGAGCCGCTGCCGGCCGTTTCGGCCAGTGCGCGGGACAGCTTGTCGTTCATGCCCGGATTGTCGCCGCCTTGGTGTAGGGTGCCGGGCTGCACTGAATGCCGAAGTCACCACCATGAGACAACGCCGCATAGGCCCTCTTTCCGTCGCCGAGATCGGCCTGGGCTGCATGAACATCTGCCACGCCTATGCCGACCCGCCGCCGCCGGCCGAGGCCGAGGCGCTGCTGCTGGACGCGCTGGCCCAGGGCGTGACGCTCTTCGACACCGCGGCGCTGTACGGCTTCGGCCTGAGCGAGAGCATCGTCGGCCGCGTGCTGAAGCCGCACCGCCAACGCATCGTGCTGGCCAGCAAGGGCGGCATGTCGGCGCAGCCGGTGGGGCCGGGCGGCGCGCTGCAGCGGGTGATCGACGGCCGGCCCGAGGCCATCCAGCGTGACTGCGAGGACAGCCTGCGCCGCCTGGGCACCGACGTGATCGACCTGTACTACCTGCACCGCTGGCACAAGGCGGTGCCGATCGAGGACAGCGTGGGCGCGCTGGCGCGGCTGGTCGAACAGGGCAAGGTGCGGGCGATCGGCCTGTCGGAGGTTTCGGCGCAGACGCTCAAGCGCGCGCACGCGGTGCACCCGATCGCGGCGCTGCAGACCGAGTACTCGCTGTGGACGCGCAACCCGGAGATCGCGGTGCTGGCGGCCTGCCGCGAGATCGGCGCCACCTTCGTCGCCTTCAGCCCGGTGGCGCGCGGTTTCCTCAGCGGCCGGCTGCGCGAGGTGGATTCGCTCGGCGAGAAGGACATCCGGCGCACGATGCCGCGCTTCGAGCCGGCGCACTACGCGCGCAACCTGGCGCTGCTGCCGGCCTACGAGGCGCTGGCGGCCGAGGCCGGCTGCACCCCGGCGCAGCTGGCCATCGCCTGGCTGCTGCACCAGGGCGATGACATCGTGCCGCTGCCCGGCACCCGCAGCCGCGAGCACCTGCGCGAGGACCTGGGCGCGGCGGCGGTGCGCCTGTCGCCGGAGATGCTCGCCCGGGCGGGTGCGCTGGTCGGCCAGCACAACGTCTCGGGCGCACGCTATGGCGCGCAGAGCCAGGGCGAGGTCGACACCGAGGTGTTCTAAAGGATGGCTCCGGGCAGGCGGGCTACGATCCGCCGCCTGACATGTCCGAAAAGCCCGATCCCGAGGACGACGCCGCGCTCGTCCAGCGCTGCCGCCGCGGTGAATCCGCGGCCTGGGCCGCACTGGTGCGGCGCTACCAGCGCCTCGTCTACGCGGTGGTGATGCGCGCCGGCTTCGACGAGCATGCCGCGGCCGACGTGTTCCAGACCGTGTTCAAGCGCCTGGTGGAGCACCTGCCGAAGCTCGAGCAGCCCGAGCGGCTGCAGGCCTGGATCGTCACCACCGCCAAGCGCGAGGCGCTGCGCGCGCGCGAGATCGGCCGCCGCACGGTCTCGATGACGCGCGAGGGCGACGAAGACGAAGGCCCCGGCATCGAGGAGACCGTGGCCGACGACGCGCCGCTGGCCGAGGAGCGGCTGTCCGAGCTGCAGCAGCTGCACCGCCTGCGCCTGGGGCTGGACCGGCTGGACGGCCGCTGCCGCGAGCTGCTGGAACTCGTGTTCCGCGACGAGGACGACAAGCTGCCCTACGACGAGATCGCGCGCCGCATGGGCATGCCCACCGGCAGCCTGGGCCCGACGCGCGGGCGCTGCCTGGACAAGCTGCGCAAGCTGGTGGAAGCTTCGTGAAGCCGTTCATGTATCAGGCTGCCTGCCCGGCGTTCTGTACGGGCATCCACCCAGGCCCGACCCCATGAAGCCCATCGCCGAACTCGACGACGACGAACTCCAGGCCCAGGCCCGCCGCGCGCTGCGCGAACTGCCCGACGCGCCGCCGGCGTGGCAGGAAGCGGCCATCGCCGCCTTCAGCGCGCCCACGCCGGGCGGTGTCGGCAGCGCCTTCGCGGCGCTGGCGCAGGGCCTCGTCCAGCACATCGCCGCCGTGCTCACCTTCGACAGCTGGGCCGCGCCGTCAGCCGCGGCCGGGCTGCGCTCGGCGGCGCCCGCGGCGGCGGCCACCGGCGCCACGCGCCACCTGCTGTTCAGCGCGCAGGGCCGCGACATCGACCTGCGCATCGCGCCCGAATCCGGCGCCTTCTCCATTGCCGGCCAGGTGCTGGGCCCCGACGAGGCCGGCGCGGTGGCGCTGGCCGAAGGCGGTGCCGGCGCCGGCGCCCCGGCGGCCCACACCGCCACGCTGGACGCGCTGGGCGAGTTCCGCATCGACGGCATCCGCCGCGGCGCCTGGGTGCTGACGCTGCAGTTCGGCAGCGACCGCATCGTGCTGCCGCCGGTGGAGGTGGGCGAGCCACCTCGTTGACGACCGCCGGCGCCGACGCGGCCCGCACGCAGGCGCTGCGCCTGCTGGAGGGTGATGCTGCAGGCGCCGAAGCCCATGTCGAGCCGCTGGCGCTGGCCTGGGCGCTGAAGGATCTCTGCTACGAAGCCTGGAACGCCGCGCCGGCGCGCGCCGCGCGTGCCGCCGACGCGCTGGCGGCGCTGGCGCAGTCCTGCGCCGGTGCCGCGGATGCCGCCGAGATCCGCGCGCTCGCGGCCTGGACTGCCGGCATCGCGGAAGTCACACGAGGCCACCTTGCCGAGGCGCTGCCCCTGTTCGACGCCGCCTGCGCCGGCCTGCGCGCCGCCGGCAAGCCCGACCCGGCGGCCCAGACCCAGGTGCCCAAGCTGATGGTGCTGTCGATGCTCGGCCGCGGCGCCGAGGCGGCCGAGGTGGGCGCCGCCGCGCAGCGCGAGCTGCGCGAACTGGGCAACATCCGGGCCGCGGCGCGCGTGAGCCTGAACCTGGGCAACCTGCTGATGCTGCAGGACGCCTACGCCAGCGCCGCCGGCCATTTCCGCGAGGCAGCCGTGCTGTTCGCGCGCCAGGGCGAGCATGTGCAGTCCGTGCTGGCCGACATCGGCTGGGCCGTGACGCTGTGCTGGCAGGGCCACTTCGACGAGGCCGAACGCGCCTACGCCCGCGCCCGCATGCGCGCCGCGAACCGCGGGCTGGAGCGCCAGCTGGCCTTGGTGGACGAGCTGAGCGCGCTGCTGGCGCTGGCGCGCGGGCGCTACCGCGAGGCGCTGGCGGGCTACGAGTCGGCGCGCCGCCGCTACGAGGCGCTGGCGGTGCCGCAGGACCTGGCGGTGGCCGAGAAGCAGCTCGCCGACGTCTACCTGGAGCTGCACCTGCTGCCCGAGGCGCTGGCGCTGCTGCAGGCGGCGCTGGCGCGTTTCGGCGCGCTCGGGCTCGTGGTGCAGCAGGCGCGGGCGCAGGCGCAGCTTGGCCGTGCGCTGGCGCTGCTGGGCCGGCCCGAGGAGGCGGCCGAGGCCTTCGCCGCCGCCGCGGCCGCGTTCGAAGGCCAGCACAACCTGGCCGGCAGGGCGCAGGTGGCGCTGGCGCGCGCCGAACTGGCGGCCGCGGCCGGCGACCCGGCAGCTTCGCTGCAGCACGCGGCCGAGGCCGCCGCCGCCTTCGGCAGCGCCGGCCAGGCCGACGGCCTCGCGCGGGCCGAGCTGCAGCGCGCCGAGGCGCTGCTGGCCACAGGCCGTGCCGGGCAGGCGGCGGCCGACTTCGGCGCGCTGCTGGACGCGGCGCGCAGCCGCGGCCAGCGCCAGCTGCAGGTGCGCTGCCGCGCCGGGCTGGGGCTGGCGGCGCTGGCGCAGGAGCGGCCTGCCGAGGCCGTGCACGAGCTCGAGGCGGCGATCGAGCTGTTCGAGGAGCAGCGCCGAGCGCTGCCGGCCGACGAGATGCGCAGCGCCTTCCTCGCCGACCACCTGCGCCCTTACCAGGCGCGGCTGCGCATCGCGCTGGCCGAAGGCCGGCCCGCGGACGTGCTCCAGCAGCTCGACCGCTTCCGCGCCCGCGCGCTGGACGAGCGCCTGGCCGAGGGCGCCGGCCCCGAGCTGGGCGACGAGGTGCGCGCGCTGCGCACGCGCGTGGACTGGCTCACGCGGCGCCGCCAGCAGCAGCTGGACGAAGGCGGCACGCCGGCATCCGCCGGGCTGGATGCCGAACTGCGGCGCGCCGAGGACGAACTGCTCGAGCAGGTGCGCCGGCAGCGCTTCACCGCCACGCCGGGAGGGGCGGCGACGCCGGCCGCGCCGGCGGAAACCTTCGGCATCGACGCGCTGCGACTGGCGCTGGGCGAAGGCGACGCGATCGTCGAATACGGGCTGCAGGACGACGAGCTTTTCGCCTGCGTCGTCACGCCCGGCGGCGTGTTGCTGTGCCGCGCCGTGGCCTCATGGCTGCAGGTGCTGGAGGCGGTTCGCGCGCTGCGCTTCCAGCTCGACGCGCTGCGCCACGGCGCGGCGCCGGTGGCGCGCCACCTGGGCACGCTGCAGGCGCGCTGCGAGGCCCGGCTGGAGCGCCTGCACGCGCTGCTGTGGGCGCCGCTGGAGCCGGCGCTGGCCGGCGCGCGGCGCGTGCTGGTGGTGCCGCACGGCGTGCTGGCCGAGCTGCCCTTCGCCGCGCTCATGCACGAAGGCCGGCCGCTCGGCCAGCGGATCGAACTGGCGCTCGCGCCCAGCGCACGCGCCGCGCTGCGCGGCCTGCGCCAGGGCGCTGCGCGGCCGCGGCGTGCGCTCGCGCTGGGCGAGACCTCGCGCCTGGCCCATGCCGGCCGCGAGGCGCACTTCGTCGCCTTCCTGTTCGAGCAGGGCCGGGCGCTGGTCGGCGAAGAGGCCACGCTGGCCGCGCTGCAGCGCGAGGCGTCCGGTGCCGACGTGCTGCATCTGGCATGCCACGCGCAGTTCCGCAGCGACAACCCGCGTTTCTCGGCGCTGCACCTGCACGACGCCGCGCTCACGGTCGACCTGGCCGAGGCGCTGCCGCTGGCCAAGGGCTGCACCGTGGTGCTCAGCGCCTGCGAAAGCGGCCTGGCCGAGGCGTCCAGCGGCGACGAGATGCTCGGCCTGGCGCGAGCCTTCCTCATTGCCGGCGCGGCGCGCGTGGTGGCCACGCTGTGGCCGGTGGACGACCACGTCACCGCCGGCTTCATGTCGCGCTTCTACGGCGCGCTGGCGCTGGGCGACGGCCCGGCAGCGGCACTGCGCGAGGCCCAGGCCGCGACGAGGCGGGAAAACCCTCACCCTCACTTCTGGGGGGCGTTCAGCGTTCACGGGGGTTGGTGACGTAACAATGTGCAAGTTGCACATTTAGGCAGCAAGCCGCGGGGCCGGTATCACGTATACCTGCGGTGGCGTCATTGGCTTGCGGTATCACGCACCGGCCGCGCCGCTCTGTCGACCATCCGCCTCCTGCCAGCCCGAGACCGCACCATGAACCCGACCCTTCGCCTGATCTCTGCGCTCGCGTGCTGCCTCGGTTCACTCGCCCTGCTGCCGCAGGCCCAGGCAGCCAGCGGCAAGGCGACGCCGGCGACCACGGCCAAGGGTTCGACCGGCAGTGGCGGGGGCACCGGTGGTGGCGGAGGCGGTGGTGGGGGTGGTGGTGGCGGCGGCGGCAGCAGCGGAGACTCCGAACTGCCCGGCGAGATCCTCGTCAAGCTGCGCAGCACCGGCGCGCTCGGGCCCCTGCTGGCGAAGTATTCGCTCACCTTGGTCGATCAGTTCGGCTCCCGGCCCATCTACCGGCTCAAGACCATCGGCAGCGTGCAGCCCAAGGACGTGCTGCCGGCGCTGACGCTGGAGCCCGAGGTGATGATCGCCGAGACCAACGTCACCCACAGCAGCCCGGAGGCTCGCCACAACCTGCCCTGGACGATCGGCAACCCCAGCGCCTACACGGCGCAGTGGGCACCACGGGCGATCCGCCTGAACGTCGCGCAGCGCCTGACGCGCGGCGCCGGCGTGCGCGTGGCGGTGCTGGACACCGGCGTGGACCTCGCGCACCCGATGCTCGCCAGCCGTTTGCTGCCGGGCTTCGACTACGTCGACTTCGACGCCGATCCTTCCGAAGGCGGCGGCACCGCCAACCCCGGCTTCGGCCACGGCACGCACGTGGCCGGGCTGGTGGCGCTGGTGGCGCCTGATGCGCAGATCGTGCCCATCCGCGTGCTGGACCCGGACGGCGTCGGCAACGCCTGGGTGCTGGCCGAGGCGCTGCTGCGTGCGGTGGACCCCGACGGCAACCCCGCCACCGACGACGGCGCGCAAGTGGTCAACCTCAGCCTGGGCAGCCTCTCGCGCACGCGGCTGATGGCGACGATCGCGCTGATCGCCTCCTGCGGCGCCGCGATCCCGGACGACCCGATCGGCGATCGCAGCGACCCCGGCTACGCCGACGACGAGACACGCTGCGCCAACTCGCGCGGCGCGGTGGTCGTGGCCGCTGCGGGCAACGACTCAAGTTCGAGCGTCAAGGAATATCCGGCGGCCGAAGGCGCGTACGGGCTCGTGGCGGTGGGCGCGAGCAACCCGCAGACGACGCTGGCGACGTTCAGCAACAACGGCTCCTGGATCGACATCGCCGCGCCCGGCGAAGGGCTCACCAGCAGTTTTCCCGGCGGCGGCGTGGCCACCTGGAGCGGCACCTCGATGGCTTCGCCGCTGGTGGCCGGCGTCGCGGCGCTGATGCGCGCCTACAACCCCTCGCTCAGCGCCAAGGACATCGTGCAGAACCTCAAGCGCACATCGTCGGCGATGTGCGGCACCAACATCCGCCAGGTCGATGCCGCGGCGGCGGTCACCAACACCGCCGCCTCGGGCGGCGGCGGCGGGTCCTGCAAGTGAAGCTGGCGGCGGCGCTTCAGGAAGCGTCGCCCATCTGCGACTGCAGGTAGTTCTGCTCGCCGACCTTGGCCACGAGGTCGATCTGCGTCTCGAGGTGGTCGATGTGCTCCTCGGTGTCCTCCAGGATGTCCTCGAGGATCTCGCGGCTGACGTAGTCGCGAACGCTCTCGCAGTAGGCGATCGCCTCCTTCAGGTGCACCTGCGAGGCGACCTCGACCTGCAGGTCGCAGCGCATCGTCTCGACCGCGTCCTCGCCGATCAGCAGCTTGCCCAGGTCCTGCAGATTGGGCAGCCCGTCGAGGGTGAGCACACGCTCCACCAGGCGGTCGGCGTGTTTCATCTCCTCGATCGACTCCTCGTATTCGTGCTTGGCCATGCGCGCCAGGCCCCAGTTCTTCAGCATGCGCGCGTGCAGGAAGTACTGGTTGATGGCGGTGAGCTCCATCTTGAGCTGGGCGTTCAGGAATGCGATGACCTTGGCGTCGCCTTGCATGGGCGGTTCTCCTCGTTGCGGACGGGGCCGATTCTGCGGCTGCGGCGCCTGGCGTGAAGCGTTCACGAGCCTGTTGTGGGATATGGATTGCAAATGGGAACGATTCGCATTAGATTCCACTCCGTGATCATCTGCATCTGCCACCGCGTCAGCGACCGCGACATCGTCCGGGAGGTCGCTGCCGGCTGCCCGGACTTCGCCACGCTGCAGGCCGGCCTGAAGGTCGCCACCGGCTGCGGCCGCTGCCGCCAGCATGCCGAGATGGTGTTCGATGAGCAGGTGGCGCTGCGCGCCTGCGGTGGCTGCAGCGGCGCCGCGCACTGCGGCGCGCAGCCGCTGGTGCTGCCCGAGGCGCAGCCGGCCTGAGGCCGCCTTCGCGGCGTATCAGCGCCGCGGCTGCACGCTCTGTGGCGCTGATGCGCCTCTCCCTCGTTCTCTCGCCCGCCCTGCTGCTGCTGGCAGCAGGCTGCGCAGCGCCGCCGCCGGCAGCCCTGCCGCCGATCGCCATCCCGGCCGGCTTCCGCAACGCGCTCCCCGCTGCGGCTCCCGCCGCAGCGCCGGCCGCCGGCCGCTGGTGGGAGATCTTCGGCGATGCCGATCTCGACGACCTCGTCGCCCGCGCGCGGCAGCACAGCCCCCGCATCGCCGAGGCGCAGGCCCGGCTGGCGCAGGCGCAGGCGGCCGCCGATGCCGCGGCCGCGCAACGCCGGCCGCAGCTGACGCTGTCGGCCGCCGCCACGCGCCAGGGCGGGCCGCTGGTCAACGCCGCAGGCGGCAGCGGCACGCTGCTGTCGGTGGGCGCCGGCGCTTCGTTCGACGCCGATCTCTCGGGCCGCGCCGCCACGCTGCAGGACGCCGCCGCGCTGGAGGCCCGCGCCGCCGCCGCGCAGCTCCAGGCCGCGCAGCTGCAGCTGGCGGCCGACGTGGCGCAGCAGCTGCTCGCGCTGCGCGCGCTGGACGCCGAATCCGCCGTCCAGCGCGAGCAGCTCGCTGCCTGGCGCACGACGCAGGCCATCACCGCCGAGCGCGTGCGCGGCGGCAGCGTCGCCCGCGACGCCCTCGAACGCGGCGAGGCCGACATTGCCACCGCCGAGGCCGAGCTGCAGGCGAGCGCCCAGCGCCGCGCCGAAAGGCTCAACGCGCTGGCGCAGCTGCTCGGCGGCGGCGCCGAGGCGGTGCGCGTCGATGAACGCACGGTCGAGTTGCCGCTGCCGGCCGTGCCCGCCGGCATTCCCGCACAGATGCTCGCGCGACGCGCCGACGTCGCCGCGACGCAGGCGCGGCTGCAGGCGGCGCTGGCGCGGGCCGGCGTCGCGCAGGCGGCGTGGTTTCCGGACCTCACGCTCAGCGCCTCGGCCGGCCAGGCTTCGCCGCGGCTGCAGGATCTGCTCTCGTCCTCGGTGCGCGCCTGGTCGCTGGGTGCGCTGCTGTCGCTGCCGCTGGCCGATGGCGGCCGGCGCGAGTCCGCACGGCGCACTGCGCAGGCCGACGTGGACCTGGCCCTCGCGCAGCACCAGGCCCAGGTGCTGCAGGCCTGCCGCGAGGTCGAGGACCAGCTCGCGGCGCTGGCCGGCCTGGCCGGGCAGGCGCAAGCGCAGCAGCGTGCCGCCGAGGCCGCCCGGCGTGGCGCCGAGATCACGCGCGGGCGCCAGGAGCGGGGCCTGGCGAGCCGCCTGGAGGTCCTCGACGGTGAGCGCGCGGCGCAGGCCGCGCGGCGCCAGTGGCAGCGCACCGAAGGCGAGAGGCGCCAGGCGCTGCTGGGCCTGCTGCGTGCGCTCGGTGGCGGCTGGGACCCTGAGCCGCCGACGCTTCAGGCGGCCGCCGGCTCCTCGTAGCCGATCTCCGCGACTGGCCCTTCGGCCAGCGTCGGCCATTCGACGCTCGCGCCGCGCCGGAAGTGCAGCACCGCCCAGTGCTGCGTGCCCATCATCTCGGCCGGCAGCTTCCCTGCGCAGCGGGCGTCCAGGTCGGCCCAGAACGCGTCTTCAGACATGCCGGTGGGCGCAATGTGCCGTGGCGTGAGGAAACCCCGCGCGTAGCCCGGGCCGAATGGCCGCGGCTGGCGGAACAGCGCGACGCCGGCCGTGCCGATGCGTGCCTTTGCCGGGTCGCGGCCCTGCGTGGGATCGATGCGCTGCACCTCGGGCGCGTCCAGTGCCTCGAACAGCAGCGCCAGGCGCCGCTGCAGCGGCCGCAACTCCGCCGCGAAGCTCTGGCGCTGCTTGGCGCCGAGGATCGAATCCCAGCCGAAGAGGTAAGCCAGCGGATGCGCATCGGGCAGCTCGACCGCACCGTGCACGACGAAGAAGCTGCCGTCCGGCGCGAGCAGGCGGCACACGCCGCGGCACACGGCCACGTCGTCGAGCCAGTGCAGCGCCTGCGAGACGGTGATCACATCCTGCTCGTCGTCGCGCTGCGCGAGGCGGTTGCAGGAGTCGTGCGCCGTCTGCAGCGCGAGGCCGGCGGCGCGTGCGCGGCTGCGCGCTTCGGCGATGAAGCCGCGCGAGAGTTCCATCAGCGTCACGCGCTGCGAACGCCGGGCCAGCTCGAGCGCCAGGTCGCCGGGGCCGCCCGCCAGGTCGAGCACACGCGTCTCGCGGCCCACGCCGCCGGCTTGCACGATGTGCGCTGCCAGCTCGGGCGGGAAGGGCCGGTGCCGGCGGTAGGCGACGGCGATGCGGCGGTCGTAGCGCGAGCTGTCGGCGCCCTCGTCCAGCAGCACGCCGGTCGCGTGCAGGCCGGTGATCGCCTGGTCGATCCGGCGCTCCTCGGCTGGGCTCGCGGCGGCCGTGCGCGTGCGCAGCCAGGCCGCCTTCGCCTCGGCCACGGCCAAGCCGCCGCGGCGCGCGAAGAAGGCCAGCAGCAGCCGCTCGCGCTCGTCGAGCCAGTACTGGTCGTAGGGTTCGGCATCGCGCGCGACGTAGGACCTGCCGTCGAAAGTGCTGGCCATCACGAAGGCTGGATTGGCGCGCAGGCGGGTGGCGGGGTCGAGTGTCTTCATCGGATCAGGGATGGGCAACGACGACGAGCGCCTGGGTCCGCTTCAGCGCCACCTCCAGGCAGCGCCGCAGCGTCGGCGGGTCGAGCGCGGCGAAGCTCTCGTCGAGCACGGTCAGCGGCGCGCGCTGCAGCAGCGCGCGGGCCAGGAACACGCGGCTGCGCTCGCCGTGCGAGAGCTGCCAGCCGGTCTCGCCGACACGCTGCTGCAGCGCCGCCGGCATGCGCGCCAGCAGCTCGCCCAGGCCCAGCTCCTCGCACAGCCGGCGCGCCTCGGCCAGCACGGCGGGGTCGATCGGGCCTTCGTGGCCGAGCAGCAGGTTGAACACCAGCGTGCCGCCGAGCACGTGGTTGTCGTGGAACTGCGGCGCCTCGGTGGCGATGCGGTGCCACTGCGCGCCCAGCGTGTGGCGGTCCAGGCCGCGCAGCAGCAGCAGGCCGGCGTCCGGCTGGCGCAGGCCCGTCATCAGCGCGGCCAGCGTGCTCTTGCCGCCGCCGGAGGCGCCCTGCAGCAGCACGCGGTCGGCCGGGCCGATGGACAGGTCCACGCCGCGCAGCACCGGTTCATCGCCGGCACGGTAGGCGAAGCCCAGGCCGCGCGCCTGCAGCAGCGGCGCATCGGAAGCCGGTGCCGCGGCCGGCACGAACGGCACCGTCTCGGCCACGCCCGCGCCGGCCCGGAACAGCGGCGCCACCTGTTGCCAGGCGATGCGCGCCCGCGCCAGCGAGATCAGCCCGCCCGAGAGCCCGCCCAGCGCACGGTGCGCCAGCAGCAGCCCGCCGACGCTAACGGCCAAAGCGAGTGGCGTTGCCGCCGCGAGCGATGGCGCCAGCGCCGCCAGCCCCAGCAGCAGCCACAGCCCCGGCGCGGCGGCGGCGATCGGCAGCACGCCGTCGTCCAGCGCCTTCGCATGGCGCAGGTAGCCGGCCAGCGCGCGGTCCTGCTCGGCATCGCGCCGTGCCGGCTGCTCCTGCGCTAGGCGCGTGCGGTGGCCGACCATGTCCTCCACCAGCCGGTGCGTGAGCGCCAGGCGCGACATCGACCACGCCAGCAGCCGGCCGTGGAAGCGCCAGGCCAGCAGGCCGAGCAGCAGCAGCCACGCGGCCAGCAGCAGCCCGTGCGCGAGCGGCGCCGCGCCGAGCAGCAGCACGCCCGCCGCGAAGCCGAGTTCGAGCAGCGATACCGCCAGCCCTAGCGCCGCGGCCAGGCCCTGCGCCTCCAGCGCCTGCGACTCGATCATCTGCGCCAGCCACTGGCCGGCGCCCAGCGAGCGCACGAGGTCCAGGTCCAGCCGCAGCGCGCCGGCGAGCAGGCGCTTCTTCAGCAGCGTGGCCACGCCCTGCGAGAAGGTGGCCGAGAGCCAGCCCGCTGCGCTGCGCAGCGGCACCAGGGTGACGAGCAGCAGCGCCCAGGCAAGCAGCCAGCCCATGTCGAGCCGACCATCCAGCGCGGCCTGGCCGACGATCTGCCAGCCCGCGAGTTCCATCACGTACCCGATCGCCACCAGCAGCAGCATGCCGGCCACGCGCCGCGGCAGGCCCGCGAGCGCGAGCTGCTGCCGCAGCGGCGCGCCGGCGCTGGCGCGCAGCAGCCAGCAGCGGTGCAGCGTCTCGCCGGCCAGGCGTTCGGCCAGCAGCGCCTGCACGGCGGCCGGGCGTCTCGATGGCGCCAGGCCCGCTTGCGCGACGAGGCGCTCGGCCTCGGCCTTCAGCGGCACCTCGTGGTGCGCGCACAGCGCTGCGCGCAGCGGTTCGGCCTCGCAGCGGTGCACGCGGCCATCGGGCGCGAGCACGCGCAGGTGGCGGCCGCGTGCCGGCGCCACCAGCAGCATCACGCGCCACTGGCCCTGGTGGCCGAACGTCAGCACCGCGGGGCCGGCGGCCTGCAGCATCGCGCCCGTTTCCGGCACGGCGCAGCTGACGGGCTCGGTCTCCAGCGCCAGGCGGCTGCCGGCCCATGCGAGCCAGCGACCGAGTTCGCCCGGCTGCTGCGCAATCACGGTCGCGGGCACCGGCAGCGTGGCGTCGCTCGCCGGCTGCAGCCCGGCGTGCTGCGCGAGCGCGAGCAGGCCGTCGCCCAGGCGGTCGAGCGGCCAGCTCAGCGTGCCGAGATCGCTCATTGGTGCACCCTACACACTTCGTGTGGTCCCTCCGGGAGGGAATTCGCCCCCAGGGCGGCCTGGGGGCTCATGCGCCGCGCTCCTCGCTCACCCGCCCACCCTGCACCCGCAGTTGCCGCCACTGCGGCCCCTGCCACATCGTGCGGCGCAGCTCATCCTCGGCCTGCAGCAGCGCGGCATAGGGCCCGCCCTGCGAAGCCAGCTCGGCCGGCGGGCCGGCTTGCACGATGCGCCCTTCGTCGACCACCAGCACGCGGTCGAAGCCCAGCGTCTCGCCCACGTCGTGCGTCACGCACAGCAGCGTGGCGCCGCGCCACCACTGGCGCGCGGTCTGCAGCATCTGTGCGCGCTGCTCGCGCGAGAGGCCGCGGAAGGGCTCGTCCAGCAGCACCAGGCGCACGTCCTTCTGCAGCAGCGCACGCGCCAGGCGCACACGCTGGCCTTCGCCGCCCGACAGGCGCGCGCCGCCTTCGCCCAGCGGCGTCTGCAGGCCTTGCGGCAGTTGCTGCAGCACCCCATCGAGCTGCGCGGCCTGCAGCACCGGGCCGAGGCCGGCGAGCGCCTCGTCGCCGGCGGCGTAGCCGATGTTGTCCAGCAGCGGCCGGTTCCACAGCTGCACCGCGGGGTCGACCCAGGCCGTCTGCCGGCGCAGCGCGGCGGGTGCGAGCGCGCCATGGTCCTGGCCGTCGATGAGGAGCCGGCCGCCGGCCAGCCGGTGCCAGCCCAGCAGCAGGCCCAGCAGCGAGGACTTGCCCGCGCCCGAGGCGCCGACGATCGCGACATGTTCGCCGGGTGCGATGGCCAGTTCGATCTCGCGCAGGATCTCGTGCCCCGCTGCGAGCACGCGCCCGCCTTCGATGCGCAATGCCACCGGCCCGGCGGCGGCGGGGGCAGCCGGCGCCACCTCCGCGGCTTCAGGCGCCGACAGTGGCTCCAGCAGTCGCATCAAGCCGTTGCGTTGCCCTGGCCATTGCCGGAGCAGGCCGCCCACGCCACCGCCCAGCGCCGGCAGCTTCAAGGCCCAGTAGACGAGCAGCAGGTCGCTGCCGGCGACGCTGCCGCGGCGAGCGAAGTGATCGATCAGCAGGCCGCCGGCCAGCCCCATGCACAACAGCGAGGGCAGGGCGTCGGCGGCCAGCGCGGCGGCGATGAGCCGCCGCCCGGCCGAGACCCACGAGACCAGCAGCGCCTCGTGCTGCCGCCGCAGCACGGGGCCGCCGGCGTGCGCGCGCAGCGGCACGGCGCCCAGCAGCGCGTCGAGCGTGACGCCATGCAGCGCCGCGCCGTGGTTGCGCGCGCGCAGGTCGCGTTCGGCCAGCAGCGGCTGCACCAGCAGCGGCGCGGCCAGCGCCACCACGGCGATCGCCAGCGCCCAGGGCAGCGCCGCCGGTGCCAGCCAGGCCAGCGCCGCCAGCGTCAGCAGCAGCTCCACGCCCAGCTGCAGCGCGTTGAACAGCAGCGTGGGCAGCTGGCGCACGGCCTGGATGCCGTGCGCACGCTCGGCCATGTCGCTCACCGCGCGGCTGTGGAAGTAGCGGTCCGACAGCAGCGGCAGCTTGGCCGCCAGCGCCATGCGCAGCCGCAGCTCGAGGTGGCGGCCCAGCCGCATGGAGCTGGCGACGATGGGGATCTCCAGCGCCAGCAGCAGCGCGACGAAGAGCACCAGCGCCGCCAGCCCCGCCAGGCGCTGCCCGGGGCCGGCGAGCATCGAGCCCACGTCGAACACACCGCGCAGCAGCAGCGCCTCGACCACCAGCGCCGCGGCCGCCACGCCGATGGCCGCGCCCAGCGCCGCCGTCGTGCGCCGGCCGCCTTCGCGCAGCAGCGCCCAGGCCTCGGCCAGCGGTCGCGCCGGCTTCTCGCGCAGCGCGGCCACCAGCTCCGGCGCCATCGTCTCGGTCTGCGGCGCCAGGCCCGTGCGGCCGTGCACGCGCAGCAGCACCGCGCCGCGCAGGCGCAGCTGCAGCGTGCCGAGCGCGGCACTGCGCTCGTCGGGCACCACCGACCAGTAGGCCGCCGGCACGGCGGCGAAGATGTCCTCGGTCGAGGCCATGCAGCGGTCGCGCAGCGAACGCACGATGCCCGCGGCGGCCGCGCCCCGCGGCACGCCGCCGGCGTTCACCAGGCTCTGCGCCAGGCGCACGCAGGCATCCAGCACGCCGCAGCCGAACCAGCCGGGGTCGGCCAGCGCCGCGCCGAGCAGCGCCTGTGCGTCGGCATCGCCAAGCCCCAGCGCGGCGAGGCGGTTGCGCAGCGGCGCGATGAACTCATCGCTCGCGGCCCACTCGCGCCAGGCCGCTTCGGGCACCACGTGCTCGTGCCGGTGCACCTGCTGCTCGAAGCGTTCGGACGGCAGCCAGCGCCGGCCGGCGGCCGGGTCCATCACCTGCAGCCAGCGGCCCAGGCGGCGCCAGACGACGACGAAGTGCGCCGCGCCGTCGGCCAGCTTCACCACCGCGATGGCAGGCAATGCCGCAGCCTGCGGCCTGAAGGCGTGGTCCAGCGGCACCAGCACCTGCTCGGCGGCCACGCCGAGCTGCGGTGCCACGGCCTCCAGCGTGTCGATGCTCGTGCCGTCGACATCGGTCTGGCAGGCTTCGCGCAGCCGGCCGTAGCTGACCGGGATGCGGTAGCCCTCGAGCAGGCACTTCAGCGCGGCCGGGCCGCAGTCCATCGCCGAGGTCTGCACCACCTCGGGGGCATGCCACAGGCGACTCACGTGCTCGGGCCCCCCGCCAGCCACGCACCGCCGGCGCGCAGCAGCAGTGCGGCCGGCGACAGCCGCTCGACCTCCACCTCCACGCTGCCCGGCAGCCCGTGCTGCGCCGGCAGGTTCGCCGGCGGCGTGCCGCGCAGCGCCAGCTCCACGCGCAGCCGGCCTTCGCGCAGCTCGCCGGCCACGCGCTCGACGCTGGCTTCCAGCGCACCGTACTGCGCCCAGGCGAAACCGGCCAGCCGCAGCTTCGCGGGCTGGCCGGGCTGCAGGCGGCCGAAGGCGGCGGGTTCGAACTCGGCCACGATGCGCAGCCGGCCTTCGGGCACGATGCTCGCGAAGCGCTGGCCGGCGGCCACCACGTCGCCCGGGTTCAGCGGCGCGACCTCGCCCACGCGGCCGGCCACCGGCGCGAGCAGCCGGCGTTGCGAGACCTCCAGCGCCAGGCGCTGCAGCGCCTGCGCCGAGGCGGCCATCTCGCCTTCGAGCGTGGCGACCTGGCGCTTGAGCGCATCGGCCTGCGCATGCATCGCGGCGGCGCGCGCGGCGGCGTCGGCCTGCAGGCGGCGCGCCTCGGCCAGCAGCGCATCGTGCGTGGCGGCGGCGCGGCGCGCGTCGGCCTCGGCCTGGCGCGCCTGCGCGAGCGGCGTGCCGCCGGCGGCGGCGTCCTCGGCCAGGCGCGAGGCCTGCTCGGTGGCGAAGATCTTGGCCAGCGCCGCTTCCTGCGCCCGCGCCAGCGCGGCCTGCACCGCGGCGGCGGCGGCCTGCGCATCCTGCGCCGCGGCGCGCTGCTGCGCCTGCACCTCGGCGGCCAGCGCGGAGAGTTGCGCGGCGGCCGCGTCGTGGCGCGCCTGCTCCTCGCGCTGGCGCAGCGCGGGTTCCTCGTCGTCCAGCGCCACCAGCAGCTCGCCGGCCTTCACGGTCCGGCCGATCACGAGAAGGCTCTCGCGCACGCGCGCGGCCACCGGTGCCGCCAGCGGCTGGGCCTGCTGCTGCACCTCCAGCCGCGCCTGCTGCGTGACCTGGAACACCGCGACGCGGCCGAGGCCGAACCACGCCGCCCACAGGGCCATCAGCGTGCCGGCCACGGCCCAGGCGACGAGCGAGCGGGAAGGCCGGTCCTGCGCGAGTGCGCGGGTGGTCTGCGAGAAGACGGCTGACACGGCGATGGGGTCTCGATCTGCGTAGTCCCCACAGAGCACGCGGCGGGCCGCTGCGTACACTGAATCCACACAAAAAGCGGTGTCAACCGCGCCCACCAGGAGACCGCATGGAAACCTCCGCCGAGCGCCGCCCGATCTACCGGTCGCTGTACGTCCAGGTCATCACGGCCATCGTCATCGGCGTGCTGCTGGGCCACTTCTGGCCGCAGGCCGGCGAGGCGATGAAGCCGCTGGGCGACGGCTTCATCAAGCTGATCAAGATGATCATCGCGCCGATCATCTTCTGCACCGTTGTCGTCGGCATCGCCGGCATGGAGGACATGAAGAAGGTCGGCAAGACCGGCGGCCTGGCGCTGCTGTACTTCGAGATCGTCAGCACCGTCGCGCTGGTCGTCGGGCTGGTGATCATCAACCTCGTGCAGCCCGGCGCCGGCATGAACGTCGACCCGGCCAGCCTGGACACGAAGGGCATCGCCGCCTACACCGGCCCGGGCAAGATGCAGGGCACGGTCGACTTCATCCTCAACATCATCCCCAACACCGTGGTCGACGCCTTCGCGAAGGGCGAGATCCTGCAGGTGCTGCTGTTCGCGGTGCTGTTCGGCTTCTCGCTGCACAAGTTCGGCGGCCGCGGCACGATGGTGTTCGATTTCATCGAGAAGGGCTCGCACGTGCTGTTCTCGATCGTCGGCGTCATCATGAAGCTGGCCCCCATCGGCGCCTTCGGCGCGATGGCCTTCACGATCGGCAAGTACGGCGTCGGTTCGCTGCTGAGCCTGGGCAAGCTGATGGGCACGTTCTACGCCACCTGCCTGTTCTTCGTCTTCGTGGTACTGGGCATCATCGGCCGCGTGCACGGCTTCAGCGTCTGGAAGTTCATCAAGTACATCAAGGAAGAGCTGCTGATCGTGCTGGGCACCTCGTCTTCGGAATCGGTGCTGCCGCGCATGATGGCCAAGCTGGAGAACCTGGGCGCGAAGAAGAGCGTCGTGGGCCTGGTGATCCCCACCGGCTACTCCTTCAACCTCGACGGCACCAGCATCTACCTGACGATGGCCGCGGTCTTCATCGCCCAGGCCACCAACACGCCGATGACGCTGACGCAGCAGCTCACGCTGCTGGGCGTGCTGCTGCTCACGAGCAAGGGCGCCGCGGGCGTGACGGGCAGCGGCTTCATCGTGCTGGCGGCCACGCTCAGCGCGGTGGGCGGCGTGCCGGTGGCGGGGCTGGCGCAGATCCTGGGCATCGACCGCTTCATGAGCGAGGCGCGCGCGCTGACCAACCTCGTGGGCAACGGCGTCGCCACGCTCGTGGTGGCCAAGTGGACCGGCGACCTCGACACCGCCCGCATGCAGCGCATGCTCGAAGGCGAAACGGCGGCCGAGGCCGACGAGCCCGAGCACGTGCTCGACGCCGTCGAGCTGCACATGCCGGCCACGCGCTGAGGCGGCACAGCCCGTGGCCGCGCACCGCATCGTCATCGTCGGCGGCGGCGCCGGCGGGCTGGAACTGGCCACGCGCCTGGGCGACACGCTGGGCCGGCGCGGCCGCGCCGAGGTGACGCTGGTCGAGAAGACGCGCACCCATGTCTGGAAGCCCAAGCTGCACGAGATCGCCGCCGGCAGCATGGACATGGCCGCGCACGAGGTGCCCTATCTCGCCCAGGGCCACTGGCACCATTTCCGCTGGCGCTTCGGCGAGATGACGGGCCTGGATCGCGAGCGCCGCGAGGTGCAGGTGGCCCCCACCTTCGACGCTGAAGGCCGGCTCGTGACGCCGGCGCGCGTGGTGCCCTACGACACGCTGGTGATCGCCGTGGGCAGCCAGACCAACGACTTCGGCACGCCGGGCGTGGCCGAGCATGCGCTGCGGCTGGAGTCGGCGGCCGACGCCGAACGCTTCCACCAGCGCATGGTCGACGCCTGCCTGCGTGCCCATGCGCAGGCCGAGCCGCTGCGGCCGGAGCAGCTGCACGTGGCCATCATCGGCGCCGGTGCCACCGGCGTGGAGCTGGCGGCCGAGCTGCACCGCACCACGCGCGAACTGGTGGCCTTCGGCCTGGACCGCGTCGACCCCGACAAGGACGTGCAGGTCACCGTGATCGAGGCCGCGCCGCGCGTGCTGCCGGCGCTGCCCGAGCGGCTTTCTGCCGCCACGCAGCAGCTGCTGGCGAACCTGGGCGTGAAGGTGCTCACCGGTGCACGCGTGGCGGCCGTCGAGAACAACCTCGTGCGCCTGGCCGACGGGCGCACGGTGCCGGCCGAACTCATCGTCTGGGCCGCGGGCGTGAAGGCGCCCGACTTCCTGAAAGACATCGGTGGGCTGGAAACCAACCGCATCAACCAGCTCGTCGTGCGGCCCAGCTTGCAGAGCACGCTCGATGACGCCGTGTTCGCGCTCGGCGACTGCGCCGCCTGCCCCTGGCCCGAGGCCAGGCAGCCGGGCCAGACCGTGCCGCCACGTGCGCAGGCGGCGCACCAGCAGGCCTCGCACCTGCTCGTGCAGATCCAGCGCCGCATGGGCGGCCGGCCGCTTGCACCCTACCGCTACCGCGACTTCGGCTCGCTCGTGAGCCTGGGCGAGTTCAGCACCGTGGGCACGATGATGGGCGGGCTCATCGGCGGCTCGATGTTCGTCGAGGGCGTGTTCGCGCGCCTGATGTACCTGTCGCTGTACAAGCTGCACGAACTCGCGCTGCACGGCTGGGTGAAGGTGGCGTTGGAGACGCTGGCCCGCCTCATCGTGCGGCGCACGGAGCCGCACGTGAAGCTGCACTGAAGCTGCTAGATTCCCGGCGCCCGCACACGACACAGCGGCCTCGGGGAGGGGCCCGGCCCGATGGCGTACGACCGCAACCAGCTGCTGCAGCCCAGCCTTTCGCGCCATGCGCCCGGGCGCGCGCCCTTCAGCATGCAGGCGCTGTTCATCGCCTCGTTCTTCGGCGGCCCGGCCGCCGCCATCGGCTTCGGCGCGCTGAACGCGGCGCGGCTGGCCCGGCTGCGGCGCGACGCGCCCTGGATCGCCGGCGCGGCGCTCGCCTGGATCGGCTTCGAATACGCCGTCGCTGCCACCGATGCCGGCCTGGCGCTGGTGGCGCGGGCCGACATCTGGCTCGGCCGCCATGCCGAACCGGTACTGGCACGCGGCCTGGCACTGCTGGTGTTCGTCGGCTGGCTGCTGCGCCACCGGCGCGAGCAGCAGGCGGCCGACCTGATGGGCGCGCCCCGGCCCTCGGGCTGGCTGCCGGGGCTGGGCTTCATCGTCGCCGGCATCGCGGCCACGGCGTTGCTCAGGAGCGTGCCATGGTGAACGAAGCCGGCGACGACGACGCCTGGCAGGTGGCGCGCCAGGCCGAGGAACTGCTGGACCGGCGCCGCGTGCCGCAGGCGCGCGCGCTGCTGGCGCGGGCGCTGCAGCGCGACCCGGGCCACCCGCGGCTGCTGCTGGAATCGGCGCGCGCCGACTACATCGAAGACGCCTATGGCCGCGCCCGCCAGACGCTGGGCGAGCTGCTCGCCACCGTGCCCGACGACGTCGGCGCGCGCTGGCTGCTGTGCCTGGTGGAGATGGCCGACGGCCGGCTGCCCGAGGCCGAGGAACTGGTGCTCGGCCTGCTGCGCGAGTCACCGGGCGTGGCCGCCTTCTGGGCCGGCTACAGCCGGCTGATGCTGCGTGCGCTGCTGTTCGAGAAGGCGCGCGCGCTGGCCGACGAAGCCCTGCGCCTGGCGCCCGACGACGACAGCGCGCTGCGCGCCGCGGCGCTGTGCGACATGGTCGACCGCCCACGCTCGCGCGACAGCGCCGCGATGGCGCGGCTCATCGCCGCCGACCCCGACGACGTGCACACGCTGCACCTGGTGGTCGTGGCGCTGGCCAACGCGCAGCGCCTGGGCGAGGCCCGCAGGCTCGCACAGGAGCTGCTGCGCGCGCAGCCCGACGACCCGCAGATGCTGTCGCTGCTGCACCAGCTGCGCCTGCAGACGCACTGGACGCTGTGGCCGCTGCGCCCGCTGCAGCGCTGGGGCTGGTACGCCTCGGTCGGCCTGTGGGTGTTCGCGATCGTCGGCCTGCAGGTTTTGCAGCGCACCGCACCCGCGATGGCCGGCCCGGCGACGATGGTGCTGCTGGCCTACGTGATCTACAGCTGGGTCTGGCCGCCGCTGCTGCGGCGCTGGCTGGAGCGGCACTGACGATGAACGACGACACCGATCTCCCCGCGCTGGAACGGCAACTGCTGCGCGCGCCTTTCGATGCCGTGCTGCGTGAGCGTTATGCACTGGCGCTGCTCGCGGCCGGGCAGGCCGACGCGGCGCTGGAGCAGGCCGAGCTGCTGCAGCAGCAGCAACCCGCCGCCGCCGCGCCGGCGGTGCTGGCGGCCCGCGCCGAGCTGGCGCTCGGCCGGCGCGAGGCCGCGCTGGCGCGCTACGTCGCCGCCCGCAGCCGCGCCGGCTTCGAGGCCGATGCCGCGCTGGAGGAACTCGTGCAGCAGGCGCGCCCCGCCGCCGGGCCCGCGGCGCGGCTGCAGCTCGTGGCCTCGCACGGCGAGCCGGCCGCTTCGGTGCGCGCCATCCAGCAGGTGCCCGAGGAGAAGGTGCGCTTCTCCAGCATCGTCGGCATGGAGGCGCTGAAGAAGACCATCCGCCTGAAGATCATCGAGCCCTACCTGAACCCGGGCCTGTTCGCGCGTTTCCGCGCCGGCGGCGGCGGGGGCATCCTGCTGTACGGCCCGCCCGGCTGCGGCAAGACGATGCTGGCGCGTGCGGTGGCCAACGAGTGCAACGCCGCCTTCGTCTCGGTGGGCATCTCCGACGTGCTGGCGATGTGGCTCGGCGAGAGCGAGCGCAACCTGGCCGCGATGTTCGACAAGGCGCGCGCGCTGGCGCCCTGTGTGCTGTTCTTCGACGAACTCGACGCGCTGGCCTACGCGCGCTCCAAGTCGCCCACGTCCAGCGCGCGCACGGTGGTCAACGAGTTCCTGGCGCAGCTCGACGGCATCGGCCGCGACAACCAGGGCGTGCTCATCCTGGCCGCGACCAACATGCCCTGGGACGTGGACGGCGCGATGAAGCGCCCGGGCCGCTTCGCGCGCCAGATCTTCGTGCCGCCGCCGGACCAGCCGGCGCGCGCCGAGATGCTGCGCATCAAGCTCACCGGCGTGCCGATGCAGGACGGCCTGGACCTCACCGCGCTGGCCGCGCGCACGGCGCATTTCTCCGGTGCCGACATCGACGGGCTCATCGAGCTGGCCAAGGAATCGGCGCTGGCCGACGGGCTGGCAGGCGTCGAGCGCGGGCTGTCGAAGGAGGACTTCGAGCAGGCGCTGGCGCAGGCGCAGGCCAGCACGCTGGACTGGCTGCGCACGGTGCGCAACGTGGTCAAGTACGCCGGCGACGACGGCAGCTTCAAGGACGTCGAGCGCTACCTGCGCGACGCCAAGCTGCTGTAGCCGCCCCGTCCGCTACTGCTCGGCGAACGCGCGCTCGACGACGAAGTCGCCCGGCGTCGTCGTGTTGCCTTCCTTGAAGCCGCGCTTTTCCAGCAGGTGCTTCAGGTCGCGCAGCATCGCCGGGCTGCCGCAGATCATCACGCGGTCGTTCGCCGGATCGATGGGCGGCACGCCCAGGTCGGTGAAGAGCTTGCCGTTCTCGATCAGCTCGGTCACGCGGCCCATGTTCTTGTAGTTCTCGCGCGTGACTGTCGGGTAGTAGCGCAGCTTGCTCGTGACGAGTTCGCCCAGGAACTCGTGGCTGGGCAGGTGCTCGACCAGCAGGTCGTGGTAGGCGAGTTCATCGACCTGGCGCACGCCGTGCACGAGGATGACCTGGTCGAACTTCTCGTAGGTCTCCGGGTCGCGCACGATGCTCATGAAGGGCGCCAGCCCCGTGCCGGTGCCGAACATGTACAGGTGCTTGCCCGGCAGCAGGTAGTCCACCACCAGCGTTCCGGTGGGCTTCTTGCCGACGATGATGGAGTCGCCCACCTGGATGTGCTGCAGCCGGCTCGTCAGCGGGCCGTCGGGCACCTTGATGCTGAGGAACTCCAGGTGATCCTCGTAGTTGGCGCTGACGATGCTGTACGCGCGCAGCAGCGGCTTGCCGTTGACGCGCAGGCCGATCATCGTGAAATGGCCGTTGGAGAAGCGCAGCGCCGGGTCGCGCGTGGTGGTGAAGCTGAACAGCCGGTCGGTCCAGTGGTGCACGCTCAGCACGCGCTCTTCGAGGAAGGCACTCATGGCGGGAGGTCTGAAGGGGAACCGGCGATTTTAGCCGGCCAACCTAGGGTTTTTGCTGACGTGCCGACCGGGCCGGCGCCATGCCGGCGAAGGCGTCGAAGAGGTGCTGCGCGGCCGGTGCCAGCGGCCGTCCGCGGCGGCGGATGAGCCCCACGCGACGCGTCACCACCGGTTCGTCCAGCGGCACGCTCACCAGCAGCGGGTGGTCGCGCCCCGGCATCGCCAGCGCCGGCACCGCGGCCACGCCCAGCCCCGCCTCCACCAGGCCCAGCAGCGCGGTGACGTGCTGCGCCTCGCACACGCTCACCGGGCGCACCGCGACGCCGGCCAGCGCCTGATCGATCAGCAGCCGGTTGCCGGACTCCTGCGTGACGCTGAGGAAGTCGTGGCCCGCCAGGTCGGCCCAGGCGACGCGGCGCCGGCGCGCCAGCGGGTGGTCGCGCCGGCAGGCGGCGACGAAGCGCTCCTCGCGCAGCGTCGTGAATTCCAGCTCCGGCTCCTGGCTGCCGATGAAGTTCAGGCCGAAGTCGGCCTCGCCGCGCATCACCAGGCCCAGCACCTCGTTCGCCCCGGCGTCCAGCACCTTCACGCGCACGCGGGGGAAGCGGCCTCGGAACTGCTGCACCACCTGCGAGACGTAGTAGTAGACGGTGGAAGGCACGCAGGCCAGCGAGACCTCGCCGCCGCGCGTCGCGGCCACGCCCTGCAGGCCCAGCAGCGTGGAGTCGAGTTCGTCCAGCAGTTCCTGCACCTTGCGCGCGAAGTCGCGGCCCACGGCGGTGAGGCTCACGCGCCGCGTCGTGCGCTCCAGCAGCCGCACGCCCAGCGCCTGCTCGAGCTTGTCGATGCGGCGGCTGAAGGCCGGCTGCGAGATGTGCACCGCCTCGGCCGCGCGCCGGAAGTTGCCGAGTTCGGCCACCGCGCGGAAGGCCTGCAGGTCGTTGAGGTCGAAGGCGATGGCCATGCGGGGCCCCGGGGAAGATTGATGCCGATTCTGGATCAATGCATCGAATCTTCGCAATTCACATGCATGAGTGGCCAGGCCACCATGCAGGCATGCCCAGTCTCACCGTCCCCTGCGTCCTGATGCGCGCCGGCACTTCGCGCGGCCCCTTCTTCCTGCGCGAGTGGCTGCCCGAGGGCGACGCCGCGCGCGACGAGGCGCTGATCGGCGCCATCGGCGCGTCTGACCTGCTGCAGGTCGACGGCGTCGGCGGCGGCAGCACGCTCACGAGCAAGGTCGCGATCGTGTCCCGGAGCGCCGAGCCCGGCTGCGACGTGGACTACCTCTTCGCGCAGGTGGGCGTGGGCGACCGCAGCGTGGACACGCGGCCCAACTGCGGCAACATGCTCTCGGGCGTGGCGCCCTTTGCCATCGAGCAGGGCCTCGTGAAGGCGCAGACGGGCAGCACCCGCGTGCGCGTGTTCAACGTCAACACGCGCTCGCGCATCGACGTGACGGTGCAGACGCCCGGTGGCCGCGTGAGCTACGAAGGGCGGACCGGCATCGACGGCGTGGCCGGCACCGCGGCGCCGATCCAGCTCGACTTCCTCGACGCCTGGGGCGCGGTCACCGGCTCGGTGTTCCCCACCGGGCGCCGCATCGATACGCTGCTGGGCACCGAGCTGACCTGCATCGACGCGGCGATGCCGCTCGTCATCCTGCGCGCCGCCGACCTCGGCCTCTCGGGCCGCGAGAGCCCGGCCGAGCTCGACGCCAACCGCGCGCTGCTGGAGCGCCTGGAGGCGCTGCGCCGCGCTGCCGGCGAAGCCATGGGCCTGGGCGACGTGAGCGCCAGCGTGGTGCCCAAGCCGGTGATCGTCAGCGCCGGCGACGACGAGCACGGCATCACCTCGCGCTACTTCACGCCGCGCCGCTGCCATGCCTCGCACGCCGTGACCGGCGCCATCGGCGTCTCGGCGGCCTTCGCGCTGCCCGGCACGGTGGCCAGCGGCGCGCAGTTCGTCGAAGGCGAGCGGCGCGTGGCGGTGCTGCATCCGCAGGGGCGCATCGACGTCGTCGTGGCCATCGAAGGCCGCGGCGAGCAGGCCGCGATCCGCCGCGCGGCGCTGGTGCGCACCGCCCGAAAGATCCTGCAGGGCGACCTGCACATCCCGGACTACGTGTTCTCGAAACCCATCACTGAAGGAGACAAGCCGATGAACCCCGCCAAGAAGCTGGTGGCGCCCGTGCTGGCCGCGGCGCTGGCCGCCGCCGCGCCCATGGCGCTGGCCGCCTACCCGAGCAAGGCCATCACCATCGTCGTGCCCACCGCCGCCGGCGGCGGCAACGACGCGATGGCGCGCACCATCGCCCAGAAGCTGGGGCCGCTGCTGGGCCAGACCATCATCATCGACAACCGCGCCGGCGCCAACGGCAGCATCGCCAGCGAATACGTCGCGCGCTCCACGCCGGACGGCCACACGCTGATGTTCGGCTACATCGCCACCCACGGCATGAACCCGGCGCTGCAGAAGCTGCGCTACGACCCGGTGGCCGACTTCGAGCCCGTGGGCCTGGTGGGCTACTCGCCCACGCTGATGGTGGCCAACGCGCACGTGGCGGTGAAGGACGTGAAGGACCTCGTGGTCCAGCTCAAGGCCAAGCCCGACAAGTACACCTACGCCAGCGCCGGCAACGGCACGGCGCCGCAGTTCGCGGCCGAGCTGTTCAAGCTGAACGCCGGCGTGGTGATGCTGGGCGTGCCCTACAAGGGCTCGGCGCCGGCCGTCAGCGACACCATCGGCGGCCAGACGCAGTTCATGTTCCCCAGCCTCTTCACCGCCATGCCGCACGTCAAGAGCGGCAAGCTCCGAGCGATGGCCGTCGCCGGCCCGAAACGCAGCGCGCTGCTGCCCGACGTGCCCACGCTGAAGGAGGCCGGCGTCGACGGCGTGGACGTGCAGCAGTGGTACGGCTTCTTCGCGCCTGCCAAGACGCCCAAGGCCGTGGTCGAGCAGATCAACAAGGCGCTGAACCACGTGCTGAACGACAAGGAGATCGTCCAGCGCATCGAAGGCCATGGCGCCGATGTCGAGACCAGCACGCCCGAGCAGCTGGGCGCGCTGGTGAAAAGCGAGCTCGTCAAGTGGAAGAACGTGGTGCAGAAGGCCCGGCTCACGGCCGACTGATCACCCCGCAGTCCCCGATTCCCATCGACCCCCGCCCGCTGGAGACAACCGTCATGCAGAAGATCGTCCAACACGCCGCGCTCGGCGCCCTTGCCCTTGCCGTTCTCGGCGCCCACGCACAAGGCTCGGTCACCGTGGCCGGCGTGGCCGATGCCGCCGTGCGCAGCGTCAGCAATGGCGGCCTGGGCAGCGTGAAGTCGCTGGTCAGCGGCAGCAACGCCACCAGCCGCCTCATCGTGCGCGGCGTGGAAGACCTGGGCGGCGGCCTGTCGGCCGGCTTCTGGCTGGAGCACGGCCTGCTGCTGGACACGGGCGCGGCCGCGCAGGCCACGCAGTTCTGGGACCGCCGCGCCACCGTCAGCCTCGCGAGCAAGGACCTCGGCGAAGTGCGCGCCGGCCGCGACTTCGTGCCCACCTACGTGAACTGGAGCCGCTACGACCCCTTCGCGCACGTCGGCGCCGCGGGTTCGAACAACTTCGCTTCCGCCACGCCCATCGGCCCGATCAGGAGCGCCTTCGGCAGCAACCCCAACACCACGGTGCGCGCGAACAACGCGGTGCAGGTCCTGCTGCCCGCCGGCCTGGGCGGCCTGGAAGGCGGCGTGATGCTGGCGGCCGGCGAAGGCGGCGTGGTGGCCAGCGGCCTGACCAGGAGCACCGGCTTGCGGCTCGGCTGGGCCAGCGGCGCCTTCGGCATCTCGGCCGCCACGGTGACGAGCGAGAACAACCAGACCAGCAGCGGCAAGTTCAAGGACACTGCCATTGGCGGCAACGCGGCCTTCGGCGGCCTGAAGCTCACGGCGGCCTGGCGCAGGTTCGAGCAGTCCACCGCCAGGCAGACCAACGTGATGCTGGCCGCCGTCTACACCATCGGCAGCAGCGACCTGAAGCTCTCGGTGCTGAAGGCCAACCTGGCCGGGCGCGTCGGCGCCACGAGCATCGACGCCAACGACGCCACGCAGCTCGGTCTGGGCTACGTCTACAACCTGTCCAGGCGCTCGGCGCTCTACGCGCACTACGCTCGCATCGGCAACAAGGGCGCGGCCACCTTCGTGGTGCCGGGCGGGCCGGCCGGCATTGCCGGCGGCAAGACGTCCACCGGCTACGAGGCCGGCTTGCGCCACACTTTCTGATTTCGCGCGAAGGAGAACCGGTGGACGAACTGACTGCCTGGATCGGCCGCTCGGAGACCGTGCACGACACCCTCGGCCCCACGCCGGTGGTGGCGCTCACGGCCACGCTGGACCATCCCGCCGAGCCGGTGCCCGCCGGCACGCCGCTGCCGCCGTTGTGGCACTGGCTCTACTTCCTGCCGATGCACCGCGCCAGCGAGATCGGCCCCGACGGGCACGCCAGGCGCGGCGGCTTCCTGCCGCCGGTACCGCTGCCGCGCCGCATGTGGGCCGGCAGCCAGTTCGAGTTCCACGCGCCGCTGCGCGTGGGCGACGCGGTGGCACGCACCAGCACCATCGCCGACGTGACCGTGAAGCACGGCCGCACCGGGCAGCTGGTGTTCGTGAAGGTCAAGCACGAGCTCTTCGCCAACGGCGCGGCAGCGCCCGCGCTCACCGAGTTCCATGACATCGTCTACCGCGAGGCGAAGCAGCCCGGCGACGTGGAGCCGCCACCGCAGCCCGCGCCCGCCGGCGCACCCTGGCAGCGCGGCCTGACACCGGACGACGTGCTGCTGTTCCGCTACAGCGCGCTCACCTTCAACGGCCACCGCATCCACTACGACCGCCGCTACGTCACCGAGGTCGAGGGCTACCCGGGCCTGATCGTGCACGGCCCGCTGATCGCCACGCTGCTGATGGACCTGCTGCGGCGCGAGGCGCCCGAGGCCGAGGTGGCGAGCTTCCGCTTCAAGGCCGTGCGGCCCACCTTCGACGGCCGGCCGATGCAGGTCAACGGCCGGCGCGAGGGCACCGAGGTCAGGCTCTGGGCCCAGGACCATGAAGGCTGGCTGACGATGGACGCCGTGGCCACCTTGAGAAGCTGAATCCATGCAGCCGCTTCAAGGCATCACTGTCGTCGCGCTCGAACACGCGATCGCCGCCCCCTTCTGCACGCGCCAGCTGGCCGACCTGGGCGCGCGCGTGATCAAGATCGAGCGCCCCGGCGTCGGCGACTTCGCGCGCGGCTACGACCAGCGCGTCAAGGGCCTGGCCTCGCACTTCGTCTGGACGAACCGCAGCAAGGAAAGCCTCACGCTGGACGTGAAGCACCCGCGCGCGGCCGAGCTGCTGCTGAAGCTCGTCACCGAGAAGGCCGACGTGGTGGTGCAGAACCTCGCCCCGGGCGCGGCGGCGCGCCTGGGCATCTCGTGGGACGCGCTGAAGCAGCGGCGGCCGGACCTCGTCGTCTGCGACATCAGCGGCTACGGCGACGACCCGCTCACACCCGGCCCCTTCCGCGACAAGAAGGCCTACGACCTGCTGATCCAGAGCGAGAGCGGCTTCGTCAGCGTCACCGGCACGCCCGACGATCCGTGCAAGGCGGGCCTGTCGATCGCCGACATCGCCGCCGGCATGTACGCCTACAGCAACGTGCTGGCCGCGCTGATGCAGCGCCGGCTCGATGGCCGGGGCCGCCGCATCGACATCAGCATGCTCGAGGCCATGGGCGAGTGGATGGGCTACCCGCTGTACTACGCGTACGACGGCGCCGCGCCGCCGCCGCGTGCCGGCGCGGCGCACGCGACCATCTACCCCTACGGCCCTTTCCCCTGCGGCGACGGCAGGACGGTGATGCTGGGCCTGCAGAACGAACGCGAGTGGCAGCAGTTCTGCGCCCGGGTGCTGCTGCAGCCGGCGCTGGCGCAGGACGAGCGCTTCGCCGGCAACGCGAAGCGCAGCGCGAACCGCGAGGCGCTGCGGGGGCTCATCGTCGAGGCCTTCGCGACACTCACCGCCGCGCAGGTGGGCGAACGGCTGGAGGCGGCGCAGATCGCCAGCGCCGAGCTGCGCGAGATGGCGGGCCTGTGGCAGCACGAGCAACTGGCCGCACGCGGCCGCTGGCGCGAGGTGCAGACACCCGCCGGCCCCGTGCCCGCGCTGCTGCCGCCCGGCAGCTGGGGCGGCGGCGCCGGCGAGCCGCGCATGGACGCCGTGCCCGCGCTGGGCCAGCACACCGAGGCCATCCTGCGCGAGCTGGGTGTCGACGACGCGGGACTCGCCGCGCTGCAGCAGGCCGGGGCTATCTGATGGCCGCGATGCCCGCGCGCAGCTACCTCTTCGTGCCGGGCGACCGGCCCGAGCGCTTCGCCAAGGCGCTGGCCAGCGGGGCCGACGCCGTGGTGCTCGACCTGGAAGACGCCGTGGCGCCGGCGGCCAAGGACGCGGCGCGCGAGTCCGTCGCCGCCTGGCTGCAGCCCTTGCCGGAGCGTGGCCGCGTGGTCGTGCGCATCAACGATGCATCGAGCCCCTGGTTCGACGCCGACCTGCGCATGCTGGCCGCCAGCGCTGCAGCCGCGGTGATGCTGCCCAAGGCCGAGGAGCCCGAAACGCTGGAGGCGCTGTTCGCGCGCTGCCGCGGCATCGCCGTGCTGCCGCTGGTGGAGACGGCGCGCGGCATGCTCGCCTCGCGCGCGCTGGCCTCCTGCACGGGCGTGCAGCGCCTCGTCTTCGGCACGCTGGACTACGCGCTGGACCTGGACCTCGGCAGCGACCCCGTCGCGCTCGACGCCGGCCACGCGCAGCTGGCGCTGGTCTCGCGCGCCGCGGGCATCGCCAGCCCCGTCGCCGGCGTCACCACCGCGCTCGACGACGAGGCGCAGCTGCTCGCCGATTTCGCGCGCGCCCGCGCACACGGCTTCGGCGCCAAGCTGTGCATCCATCCGAAGCAGGTGGCGCCGCTGCATGCCGCGCTCAGGCCCGCCGCACAGGAGCTGGACTGGGCGCAGCGCGTGCTTCGGGCCGCCGAGAGCGCCGCAGGGGCCGTGCGGCTGGACGGCCGCATGATCGACCGGCCCGTGATCGAGCGGGCGCGCCGCATCCTCGCGCGCGCCGGCTGAACCCTTCAACGATCCATCCCGAGGACCCGCCCCATGGCCGCATCCATCATCGACAGCTCCATCTTCCAGGGCATCTTCACCACCGAGGCGATGCGCGCGGTGTGGAGCGACGAGAACCGCACCACGAAGTACATCGACGTCGAGCGCGCGCTGGCGAAGGTGCAGGCGCGGCTCGGGCTGATCCCGCAGGAGGCCTGCGACGAGATCGTCAGCCACTGCGAGCTGGCGCAGATCGACATGGCCCGGCTGCGCCAGCAGACCGAGCGCATCGGCTACCCGATCCTGGGCGTGGTCACGCAGATCAACCAGCTCTGCCGCGACCGCCTGGGCGAGTACGTGCACTGGGGCGCGACCACGCAGGACATCACCGACACCGCCACCGTGCTGCAGATCCGCGAGGCGCTGGTGCTGGTCGACGAGGAGCTGGTGGCGATCGCGAAGGCGCTGGGCAAGCTCGCGAAGGAGCACCGCCTCACGCCGGTGATCGGCCGCAGCAATCTGCAGCAGGCCATCCCCGTGACCTTCGGCTACAAGATGGCCGGCATCCTCTCGGCGGTGCTGCGCCACCGCGAGCGCATCGCGCAGCTGCGCGAGCGCGTGCTGGTGGGCGAGTTCGCCGGCGCCGCGGGCACGCTGGCCTCGCTCGAGAAGGGCGCGATGGACACGCAGGCCGGCCTCTGCGCCGAGCTTGGGCTGAAGCAGCCGGTCATCGCCTGGCACACGATCCGCGACAACATCGCCGAGGTGGGCGCGGTGCTGGGGCTGATCGGCGGCACGCTCGGAAAGATCAGCACCGACGTGAAGCTGATGATGCAGACCGAGGTGGCCGAGGTCTACGAGCCCTACCACCACGGCCGCGGCAGCAGCAGCACGATGCCGCAGAAGCGCAACCCGATCAGCAGCGCCTACACGCATGGCGCGATCTCCGTGGTCCGCCAGCACGCGGCCGCGCTGATGGACGCGATGGTGGCCGACCACGAGCGCTCCACCGGCCCCTGGCAGATCGAGTGGATCGTGCTGCCCGAGGCCTTCTGCCTGCTGGCCGGCGCCCTGAAGCAGATGCGCACCGTGCTCGAAGGCCTGGAGGTCGATCCGGCGGCGATGCGCCGCAACATCGAGATGACGCAGGGCCTGGTGATGAGCGAGGCGGTGATGATGGGCCTGGGCCCCTACATCGGCCGCGAGTTCGCGCACGACCTGGTCTACGACCTCTGCCGCGAGTCGCTGAAGAGCCAGCGCCCGCTGATCGACCTGCTGGCCGGGCACGAGCAGATCAAGGCCCACGTCACGCGCGAGCAGCTGCTGGCCATGCTGGACCCGGCGAACTACCTCGGCCAGAGCGGCGTGATGGTCGATCGCGTGCTCGCCGAGATGGAGCAGCAGATCGGGGCATGATCTTCGGGGCATGATCCGCCCCGCATGATCGATTTCCAGCTCCACTCCCAAGCCAACGGCGTGCGCGCGCTCGCGCTGCCGCAGCCCTGGCGCCAGGGCGTCAACCTCAGCGTCTTCGTCGAAAGCGGCAGCCTGCACGAGCCCCGGCGGCTCAACGGCATCAGCCACGTCGTCGAGCACATGGCCTTCAAGGGCACGGCGCGGCGCGACAACCAGCGCATCAACCTCGACGCCGAACGCCTGGGTGCCGAGGTCAACGCGCACACCGACAAGGACCACACCGCCTTCCACATCGACGGCCTGGCGCGCGACCTGCCGGCCTTCGTCGAGCTGCTCTCCGACATCGTGCTGGCCAGCACCTTCCCCGAGGGCGAGCTGGAGCGCGAGCGGCAGGTGATCCGCCACGAGTTCACCGAGTTCGAGGACGATCCGGCCACCACCGCCTTCAACGTCTTCGACCGCGCCTGCTGGGGCTGGCACCCGCTGGCGCAGCCGGTGATCGGCCGGCGCGCGAACCTGGAGCGCTTCAGCAGCGACGAGCTGCGCGCCTGGGTCGCGCAGCAGTACCGGCCGTCGCGCATCGTCGTGGCCGCGGTCGGCGGCTTCGAGCCGGCGGGCTTCCTGCGTGCGGTCGATGCCGGCTTCGGCGCGCTGCGCGGCGAGGGTGGCGCAATGCCCGCGCCGCCGCCCTGGCTGGGCGGCGTGAAGCTGCGGCGGCTCTCGGGCAGCTCGCAATGCCACCTCGTGATGGGCTGGAGCGCACCGCCGCTGGCCGACGACGAGCACCACGCCTGGCGCCTGGCCGCCGCGGTGCTGGGCGAGGGCATGAGCTCGCCGCTGCTGGACCGCCTGCGCGAGCGCCGCGGCCTGGCCTACCACGCGGCCAGCTCGGCCGACATCGGCCGGCTCGCGAGCCAGTTCGTCGTCGAGGCCTCCACGGCGCCGGAGCAGGCCGTGGAGGTGCTGGACGAGATCGCCGCGCTGCTGGCCGCGCATGCCGAACGCATCGACCCGGTGGACCTGGAGCGCGCGCGCGAGCAGCTCATCGTGCGGGCGCTGCGCGCGCCCGAGCATCCGGTGCGGCTGCTCGAAGGCGCGGTGCACGAGGTGTACGCGCGCGGCGCGCCGTCGGACCCGGCCGAGGCCATCGAGCGCCTGCGCGCGCTCGGCGCCGAAGACATCCGCGAACTGTTCCGCCGCATGCAGGCCCAGCGCCCGGCGGTGGCGCTGGCCGGCTCGGTGCCCGCGGCCGTGCGGCTGCGCGCGCTGGCGCTGTTCGGCGGCGATGCGTCCGAGCCCGAGGAAGAAGGAGACGGCCCATCATGAAGATCACGCGCCGCGCGGCCCTCGCCGCCGCATCTGCCCTCGTGCTGCCGAAGCCCGGCTGGGCGCAGGCGGGCTGGCCGAAGCAGTCGATCCGCTTCGTCGTGCCCTTCGCGCCCGGCGGCACGAGCGAGATCGTCGCGCGCTCGGTGGCCAACGAGCTGACCAAGCAGCTCGGGCAGACCGTCTACGTCGACAACAAGGGCGGCGGCGCGGGCATCCCGGCGATGCAGGAGGTGGCCAAGGCCACGCCCGACGGCAGCACGATCATCCTCGGCCACGTGGGCTCGCTGGCGGTCAACCCGTACATCTTCCCGAACCAGCCCTACGACGTGAACCGGGACTTCATCCCCGTCACGCTGCTGGCCAAGGTGCCGAACCTCTTCGTCATCCACCCCGACGTGCCGGCGAAGGACTTCAAGGAGTTCGTCGCCCACGTGAAGAAGAACCCGGGCAAGCTGAACTACGGCTCGGCCGGCAACGCGAGCGCGGGGCACCTGGCGATGGAGTACCTCAAGCTCGTCACCGGGATGTTCATCACCCACATCCCTTACCGCGGCACCGGCCCGCAGCTGACCGACCTGCTGGCAGGCCGCACCGAGGCCAGCAGCGCCGGCCTGCCCGCGCTGCTGCCGCACATCAAGGCCGGACGGCTGCGGGCCATCGCAGTGGGCACCGCGCAGCGCCTGGCGCAGCTGCCTGACGTCCCCACCGTCGCCGAGATGGGCTACAAGGACTTCGAGACCTCGCAGTGGTACGGCATCCTGGCGCCGGCCGGCACGCCGCGCGAGATCGTCAAGCGGCTGCAGGAAGAGTCGCTGAAGGCGCTGAAGAGCAGCGCCGTCACCGAGCGCTTCGCCAACGACAGCGCGGTCGGCGGCGGCGGGCCGCCGGAGGAGTTCGCGGCCTTCATCGGCAAGCAGCAGACGGTGTGGAAGGACATCGTCAAGCGCGCGTCGATCAAGGCAGACTGATCGGCTCGCGAACAAATGCGGTGAGCGACGGGGCCTGAGCCCGTATGGCGCGGCTTTGCGCCGTATCAAGTTCGTAAGAAGCCTCAAGCAAAGGTCGGATCGGCCGATCACCTTGCAGGGGCGGAGCGCACATGGCGCCCACCGCTTCGTGACCGGTGATCCTGCCGGCAGTACACAGAGGCTCGACCCGATCATGACCCTGCGACTTTCCGTCATCGCGGCTGCTGCCGCATTCGCGCTCGGCGCGGCCCCCGCGTGGGCGCAATCCGGCGCCGACTTCCGCTTCAGCGGCTACGGCACCGTCGGTGCCGCGCACACCAGCGAGAAGGGCGCCGATTTCGTCGGCGACCGCTTCCAGCCCAAGGGTGCCGGCCACTCCGAGAGCTGGTCCTTCAACCCCGACACGCGCCTGGGCCTGCAGGGCAACGCCACGTTCAACCCGCAGCTGTCGGCGGTGGTGCAGGTGGTCAGCAAGCAGCAGTACGACAACAGCTGGAAGCCCAACGTCGAGTGGGCCAACGTCAAGTGGCAGCCCACGTCCGACCTGGACCTGCGCGCCGGCCGCATTCCCGCGCCCTCGTACCTGTTCTCGGACTCGCGCTTCGTCGGCTACTCGACGACGCTGCTGCGCCTGCCGCAGGAGGTCTACGGCGTGCTGGCCATCACCAGCAACGACGGCGTCGACGCGACCTGGCGCAGCCAGATCGGCGGCGCCAACAACGCCGTGCAGGCCTTCTACGGCAAGAGCACGGCCAAGCTGGGCACCGCCGTCATCAAGGCGCGCTCGAGCTGGGGCATCAACGACTCGGTGGACATCGGCTCGCTGCAGCTGCGCGCCGGCTACAACGCGCTGGACATCGACCTGAAGGTCGACTCCTTCGACCTGCTGCGCGCCGGGCTGCTGCAGTTCGCGGCCGGCGCGGGCGCGGTGCCGGTGCCGGGCTTCCAGACCGCCGCCACGCAGGCTCAGGCCATGGCCACGCTGATGGACACGCACAATCTGAAGCTCAAGGCCCTGGCGCTGGGCATGAGCTACGACCCGGGCAACTGGCTCGTCACCGCCGAGTACGTGGACTTCAAGGGCGCCTCGGTGCTGCCCGACAGCCGCTCCTGGTACGTGATGGGCGGCGTGCGCCTGGGCAGCTTCACGCCCTATGCCGCCTTCGCCTCGACCCGCGCCGACACGAAGTACCTGGCCGCCATCGACACCAGCGGCGCGCCGCCGCTGGCCGCCGGCGGTGCTGCGCTCAGCGGCGGCGTGCACGCCACGCAGCAGAGCCAGGACGCCGACCAGGACACCACCAGCCTGGGCCTGCGCTGGGACTTCATGAAGAACGTCGCGGCCAAGGTCCAGTTCGACCGCATCAGCCTGAAGGGCGGCTCCACCGGGCGCCTGCACACCTTCACTGGCGTGGGCTTCAGCAGCAGCACCGTGAACGTGCTGAGCGCTGCGGTGGACTTCGTGTTCTGAGGAGGCCGCCATGCACAAGACCTCCAAGACCCTCGCGGCCCTGGCGCTCGGCCTCGCGGCCTTCGCCGCCTCCGGCCAGGTCGTCGTGATCGGCAACCCCGCCGCGGCGGCGCTGAACAAGGACCAGGTCGCCGACCTCTTCCTCGGCAAGAACCAGTCGCTGACGCCCATCGACCAGGTCGAGACCGGCGCGCTCTACGCCGACTTCTACAAGAAGGCCACCGGCCGCGACGTGGCGCAGGTGAAGGCCACCTGGTCGCGCCTGGTCTTCACCAGCAAGGGCCAGGCGCCCAAGCAGCTGCCCGATTCGGCGGCGGTGAAGAAGGCCGTGGCCGCGGACCCCAAGGCCATCGGCTACATCGAGAAGTCGGCGCTGGACGGAAGCGTCAAGGCGCTGCTGACCCTCGATTGATCCGGCCCGCGTGCCATCGCCGGCGGCCCGTGCCGCCGGCTCCTGGAGCCCTGACGCCATGAAGTTCCGTACCAAGATCTGGATGCTGCCGCTGTGCGCGGCGGCGGTATTTGCCATCGGCGTCGTGCTGAGCTATCTCGTCGGCGCGCGCACCTCGGCGCTGCTGCACGAGCTGCGCACCGCGCATGCGCCGGCCGTGACGCAGCTGCAGCGGGTGGACCGCAGCATCGAGGAGTTCCGCCTCACCTTGCAGACGGCCGCGGCCGAAGGCGACGTCGACCGGCTGAAGGACGTGGAGGCCGTCGTCGCGCGCACGCACGAGGCGCTGAAGGTGCTGGCCGCGATCGACGGCCACGCCGCCGCGGGCCAGGCGCTGCGCGAGGTCTTCGACGGCTACCAGACCGCGGCGCTGGGCGCCACGCGCGCGATGCTCAGCAAGGGCGATCTGGGCGACAAGGTGCAGCGCATGCAGGCGGCCCAGGTCAAGCTGGACCAGCTCGTGAAGAAGCAGATCCAGGATGGCGAGGCCGTGCTGCGCGAGGGCGAGGCCCGCTCGGAAGCCGGCGTGAGCCAGGCGCTGTGGATCAACCTGGCCACCGGCGCCGTGGTGCTGGTGGTACTGGGCATGGCCTCGCGGCTGATCGTGTCGTCGGTCTGGCGCGACCTGGGCGCCGAGCCCGCCGAGCTGCTGGAGACGACGCGGCGCATCGCCCAGGGCGACCTGCAGATCGCCGACGCCGAGGCCGATGCGCGCTCGCTGCGCGGCGGCCTGCAGGACATGGCCTCGCGGCTGCGGGGCATCGTCAGCACCATCCGCGTGGCCACCGATTCGATCGGCACGGCCTCGTCCGAGATCGCCACCGGCAACCACGACCTGAGCGCGCGCACCGAGGCCACGGCGTCCAACCTGCAGGCCACGGCCTCGTCGATCGAGCACCTGACCAGCAGCGTGGGCCAGAGTGCCGACGCCGCGCAGCAGGCCAACCAGATGGCGCATGCCGCGGCCGGCGCGGCGCAGCGCGGCGGCGGCCTGGTGGCGCAGGTCGTCACCAGCATGGACGAGATCAACACCGCCTCGCGCAAGATCGGCGAGATCATCGGCGTGATCGACGGCATCGCGTTCCAGACCAACATCCTGGCGCTGAACGCCGCGGTGGAGGCCGCTCGTGCCGGCGAGCAGGGCCGCGGCTTCGCCGTCGTGGCCAGCGAGGTGCGCTCGCTGGCGCAGCGCTCGGCGCAGGCGGCGCGAGAGATCAAGAGCCTGATCGTCGCCTCCGGCGAGAAGGTCGAGGCCGGCTCGCGCCTGGTGCAGGAAGCGGGTGAGGCGATGGCCGAGATCGTCGGCGGCGTCCAGCGCGTGAGCGACATCATCGGCGAGATCAGCGCCGCCAGCAGCGAGCAGCGCGGCGGCATCGGCCAGGTCAACGAGGCCGTCGGCCAGCTCGACCACATGACGCAGCAGAACGCGGCGCTGGTGGAGCAGTCGGCCGCCGCGGCCACCAGCATGCGCGAGCAGGCCGGCCGCCTGTCGCAGGCGGTGGCGGTGTTCCGGCTCCAGGGCGCGGAGGCCTGAACCGGGAGCGAGAGCGCCGCGCCCGTGCTCCAATCGGCGATCGAACGGAGACGAGGCGATGCACATCGACAGACGGCGCCTGCTGCTCGGCGCCATGGCCGCCGCGGCGGCGGGCGAGGGCCGCGCGCAGGCCTGGCCGGCCCGGCCGCTGCGCCTGCTGGTCGGCTACACCGCCGGCGGCGCGGTGGACGTGGTGGCGCGCACCGTCGCGCAGCCGATGGCCGCGGCGCTGGGGCAGCCCATCGTGGTGGAGAACAAGCCCGGCGCCGGCACCAACATCGCGATGCGCGCGCTGATCGACAGCCCGCCCGACGGCTACACGCTGATGCTGGTGGCCAACGCCGCGGCCGCCAACCCGACGCTGTACCAGCCGCCGCCCTTCGACACCACGCGCGACCTCACGCCGGTCTCGCTGGTGGGCCGCGTGCCGGTGGTGATCGCGGCGAACGCGGCCGGTGAACTCGACTCGCTCGCCAGGCTGATCAGCGCGAGCAAGGCCAGGCCCGGCTCGATCAACTTCGGCACGCCGGGCAACGGCTCGACGCCGCACCTGGCGATCGAGCTCTTCGAGCGTGCCGCCGGCATCGAGCTGACGCACGTGCCCTACAAGGGCGGCAGCCAGGCCATCACCGATGCCATTGCAGGCCACATCCAGACCGTGGCCGTCAACGCGCTGGAGGTGCTGCCGCATGCGAAGGCCGGCAAGCTGCGCGTGCTGGCGGTGCTGAGCCCCACGCGCAGCCCCATCTTCCCGGACGTGCCGACCATCGCCGAGAGCGGCTTCTCCGGCTTCGAGGCCAGCGTCTGGTACGGCCTCGTCGGCCCGGCGAACCTGCCGGCGCCGATCGTCACGCGGCTGCACGCCGAGGTGCAGAAGGCGCTGGCGCTGCCCGAGGTGCGTGAACGCCTGGCCGCCGCCGGCGGCGAGGCGCTGCCCGGGCCGGTGCAGCGTTTCGCCACGCTGCTGGCCGGCGAGAAGGCGCGCTACGAGAAGCTGATCCGTGAAGCGCGCATCCAGCCCGATTGACCGGGCGCACGCCGCCGAACGTGCCGCGCCGCACGGCACGGCACCCGCGGCATCGCAATGAGGCGCCGCACGCTGCTGGCCGCGCCGCTGGCCTGCATCGCCGCGCCCGCCTTGCGCGCCCAGGCCGGCCGCACGCTGCGCCTGATCGTGCCCTTCACGCCCGGCGGCAGCACCGACATCCTGGCCCGCGCCATCGCGCCGCGGCTGGGCGCGGCGTTGGGCCAGGCGGTGGTCATCGACAACAAGCCCGGCGCCGGCGGCTCGCTGGGTGCGGCCGAGGCGGCCAAGGCCGAGCCCGATGGCCAGACGCTGCTGATGGGCCACATCGGCACGCTGGCGGTGAACCCCGCGCTGTACCCCAAGCTCGCCTATGACCCGCTGAAGAGCTTCGTGCCGGTGGCCTGGGTCGCGCGCGTGCCCAACGTGCTGGTGGTGGCCGCGGCCTCGCCGGCGCGCAGCTTCAAGGACTTCGTCGAGCGCGTGCGCGCCCAGCCCGGGCGCTACAGCTACTCCTCGGGCGGCAATGGCAGCGCCGCGCACATCACTTTCGAGTACCTGAAGCTGCGCGCGAAGCTGTTCATGATCCACATCCCCTACCGCGGCACCGCGCCCTCGGTCACGGACCTGATCGCCGGCCAGGTGGACGCCACCTTCACCGGCGCGCCGGCCGTGCTGCCGCACGTGAAGAGCGGCCGGCTGCGCGCGCTGGCGGTCAGCAGCGCGCAGCGCATCGCGCCGCTACCCGAGGTGCCCACGGTGGCGGAGAGCGGCGTGTCCGGCACCGGGGGCTGGGAGGCCGACCAGTGGTACGGCGTCGTCGCACCCGCCGGCACGCCGGCCGCGCGCGTGGCGCAGCTCAATGCCGAGATCAACCGCGCGCTCGAGTCGGCCGAGGTCGCGCAGCAGCTGGCGGTGGAAGGCGCGCTGCCCGCGCCGGCCACGCCGCAGGCCTTCGGCGCGCTGATCGCGCGCGAGATCCCGCGCTGGGCCGAGGTGGTCAGGGCCGGCCAGGTCAGGCCGGAGTGAGGAGCGGCGCGCAGGCGCGGCGTAGCATCGGCGGATGAAGCCGATGCACCCTTCGCGCCGCCGCGTCCTTCGCACGCTGGCCGCCGCTCCGCTCGCCAGCCTGGCCGCGCCGCTCTGCGCCCAGGGGCGTTTTCCCGACAAGCCCATCATGCTGCTCGTGCCCTTCGCGCCGGGCGGCATCGCCGACATCACCGCGCGCACGGTGGCCGAGCAGATGGCCAAGTCGCTCGGCCAGCCGGTGGTCGTCGACAACCGGCCCAGTGCCGGCAGCATCGTCGCCAGCCAGGCCGTGGCCAGCGCCAGGCCCGACGGCCACACGCTGCTGCTGATGAGCAACGGCAACGCGGTGAGCGTGGGCCTGTTCAAGAAGCTGCCCTACGACCCGGTGAAGGACTTCGCGCCGGTGAGCCTGCTGGGCTCGTTCGACATCGGCATCTTCTCCGACGCCAAGGGCCGCTTCGCGACGCTGAAGGACGCGCTCGCCTTCGCCAAGGCCAACCCCGGCAAGCTCAACGTGGGCACGATCGCGGTGGGCAGCACGCAGCACCTGTCGGCCAAGCTGTTCGAGACCCAGGCCGGCATCGACGCGCTGGTCGTGCCCTACAAGGGCAGCCCCGCGGTGCTGACGGCGCTGCGCGCCGGCGAGATCGACCTCGCCTTCGAGATCGTCGGGCCGATGCTGCCGCAGGTCTCGGCCGGCGTCGTGCGTGCGCTGGCGGTCTCGTCGGACCGGCGCAATGCGGCACTGCCGGACGTGCCCACCGCGCAGCAGGCCGGCGTGGCGAACTACAACGTGGGCTCGTGGAACGGCATCGCCGCGCCGGCGGCCACGCCGCACGAGGTGGTGGAGCGCCTGAACCGCGCGGTGCGCGAAGCGGTGGCCACGCCCGCGGTGCAGGACAAGCTCGGCAAGGCCGGCATGCGCCTGACGGCCGGCACGCCGGCCGAGATGCAGGCCTATCTGCAGGGCGAGATCAAGCGCTGGGGCGACGTGATCCGCGCCGCGAAGATCGAGCCCGAGTGATGAGCGCCGGCACGCCTGTCGTCTTCCTGCCGGGCCTGCTGTGCGACGCCGCGGTGTGGGCGCCGCAGCTGCCCGCGCTGGGCCGCAGCGGCACCGTCGTCGAGTACGGCGGCGCGGATTCGCTGGTCGCGATGGCCGAGGCGGCGATGGCCGCGGCGCCCGCCGGCCGCTTCGCGCTCGTGGGGCATTCGATGGGTGGGCGGATCGCCTTCGAGATGCTGCGGCGCTGGCCGGCGCGCATCGAGCGCGTCGCGCTGCTGAACACCGGCGTGCCGGCGCTGGCTGCGGGCGCCGCCGGCGAGGCCGAGCGCGCCGGCCGCCTGGCGCTGCTGGACCTGGCGCGGCGCGATGGCATGCGGGCGATGGCGGCCGAGTGGTCGCGCGGCATGCTGCCGCCGGCGGCGCTCGGCGGCCCCGTCTACGAGACGGTGCTGGCGATGTTCGGGCGCCGAGACCCGGCCATCCACGAAGCGCAGATCCAGGCGCTGCTGGCACGCCCCGACGCGACACCGGTGCTGGGCACGATCAACTGCCCCACGCTCGTGCTCACCGGCGAGCTGGACCGCTGGAGCACGCCCGACTCGCACCGCGCGATCCACGAGGCGATCCGCGGCTCGACGCTGGCCGTCGTGCCCGGCTGCGCGCACATGAGCACGCTGGAGGCGCCCGAGGCGGTCAACGCCGCGCTCGCCGCCTGGCTGGCGGGCTGATCCGGGCCCGATCCCGGCCCTGGTGACAATCCGGTCTTGAAATCCGGCCGGCGGGCCCAACCGTCCGCCGGGCCCTTCCTTTCCACCAACACTGACCATGGACAAGCAAACCCTGTCGTTCCAGGCCGAGGTCAAGCAGATCCTGCACCTCGTCACGCACTCGCTGTACTCCAACAAGGAGATCTTCCTGCGCGAGCTGGTCTCCAACGCGTCCGACGCCTGCGACAAGCTGCGCTTCGAGGCACTGGACAAGGCCGAGCTGTTCGAGGACCAGCCGAACCTGGAGATCCGCGTCTGGTACGACGAGGCGGCCAAGACCATCACCATCCGCGACAACGGCATCGGCATGAGCGCCGAGGAAGCGGTGGCGCACCTGGGCACGATCGCCAAGAGCGGCACGCGCGAGTTCATGGCCAAGCTCGAAGGCGACCAGAAGAAGGACGCCAACCTGATCGGCCAGTTCGGCGTGGGCTTCTACTCGGGCTTCATCGTCGCCGACCGCATGACGGTGGAGACCCGCCGCGCCGGCGCGGCGCCGGGCGAGGGCGTGCGCTGGAGAAGCGAGGGCACCGGCGACTTCGAGGTCGAGACCATCGAGCGCGCCCAGCGCGGCACCGACGTTATCTTGCACCTGCGCGAAGGCGAGGAGGAGTTCCTCTCGGCCTGGAAGCTGAAGTCCATCATCGGCAAGTACAGCGACCACATCAGCCTGCCGGTGCTGATGCCCAGGCAGACCTGGGACGACGAGGCCAAGAAGCAGGTCACCACCGAGGAGTGGGAGCCGGTGAACAAGGCCGCCGCGCTGTGGGCGCGGCCCAAGAGCGAGGTCACCGACGCGCAGTACCAGGAGTTCTACAAACAGATCAGCTACGACCAGGACCCGCCGCTGGCCTACACGCACAACCGCGTGGAAGGCCGCACCGAGTACACGCAGCTGCTGTTCGTGCCGGCCAAGGCGCCGTTCGACCTGTGGAACCGCGACAAGCGCGGCGGCGTGAAGCTGTACGTCAAGCGCGTGTTCATCATGGACGACGCCGAGGCGCTGATGCCGGTGTACCTGCGCTTCGTCAAGGGCGTGATCGACAGCGCCGACCTGCCGCTGAACGTGAGCCGCGAGCTGCTGCAGGAAAGCCGCGACGTGAAGGCCATCCGCGAGGGCAGCACGAAGAAGGTGCTGTCGATGCTGGAGGACGTGGCCGAGAACCAGAAGGACAAGTACGCCGAGTTCTGGAAGCAGTTCGGCGCGGTGCTGAAGGAAGGCACCGGCGAGGACCACCAGAACCAGGAGCGGCTGGTCAAGCTGTTCCGCTTCGCCTCCACGCAGGCCGACGAAGGCGTCTCGCTGCCCGACTACGTGGGCCGCATGAAGGAAGGCCAGGACGCGATCTACTACATCACCGCCGACACCCTGGCCGCCGCGAAGAAGAGCCCGCAGCTGGAGATCTTCCGCAAGAAGGGCATCGAGGTGCTGCTGCTGGTGGACCGCGTCGACGAGTGGATGCTGTCGCACCTGTACGAGTTCGACGGCCATTCGCTCACCAGCGTGGCCAAGGGCGCGGTCGACCTGGGCAAGCTGCAGGACGAGGACGAGAAGAAGCAGGCCGAGGCCGCCGCCGAGGCCTTCAAGCCCGTGGTCGAGCGCCTGAAGATCACGCTGAAGGAGCGCGCGAAGGACGTGCGCGTCACCACGCGTCTGGTGGATTCGCCGGCCTGCGTGGTGGTGGAGGAGGGCGACATGAGCGCCCACCTGGCGCGCATGCTCAAGCAGGCCGGCCAGACCGCGCCGGGCGCCAAGAACGCGCTGCCGATCCTCGAAGTCAATCCCGAGCACGCGCTGCTGAAGAAGCTGGAGGCCAGCGAGCAGTTCGACGACCTGGCGCAGATCATCTTCGACCAGGCGCTGCTGGCCGAAGGCGGGCAGCTGGAGGATCCTGCGGCCTATGTGCAACGGGTCAATCGGCTGCTGGCCGGCTGAGCCCGCGCGGCAGTAGCATGCCGCCGTCATGATCTTGCACTGCTGGGAGGCAGCAATGACGGTTCGGCATCTGGGTTTCGGTTCTCGCGCGGCCGGCTGGCTGTGCACGGCGGTGCTGGCGCTGGCGGCAGCCGGCTGCGGCGGTGGTGGTGGTGGCAGCGGCGACCCCGCGCCCAGCTTCAGCGATCCGCCCGCGGCGCCGCCCGCCACGGCGGCGGCCATCGGCACCACCACCACCGACGCGATGGACGCCACCCGCGCGGCCGTCGCCACGGCCGACGGGCTGGTGGCGCGCCAGGCCTCGATGAACGGGCTGGCGGCGCTGCTGGGCCAGTCGGTGGCCGGCATGGAGTCGCCGGTGGCGGCCGAGCTGGTGGCGCGGGTCTCGCGCAGCCCGCAGGCGCATCCCGATCGCGCCCGCATCCTGGCGACCACCGACCCCTGCACCGACTATGTGGACTCGCCCTGCACCGGCACGGTGACGACCGACACCAACATCGCGAACAACGCGACCACGATCAACGCGGGCCAGTTCGTCGAAGCCACGTTCAACAACATCAACGGCTTCCTGCTCGGGCGTGCCGTCACCTTCAGCGGCAAGCTGCGCATCGAGTTCCTCACCGGCATCAACGCCGCGAGCGGCTCGTTCAACGGCATGGGCCTGCGCATCAAGTTCACCGCCTTCGCGGGCACGGTGGCGGGCAACGCCTTCGGGCCGATCAGCGAAACCGTCGACCTGAACATCAGCGCCCAGGGCGTGCCCACGCTGGTGACGGGCGGCGTGCGCTACGGCACGGTAGCGGGCGTCACCAGCACCGGTGCCGGCAGCTACACGATCGGCAGCGGCACGGCGCGCCTGGGTTACGGCGCGGCGGTCAGCGGTTATGTCGACGTGAACCTGACGAACTGGCGCATCGGCGCCGCGCGTCCGCTGGTGAACTCGACCGCCTCGATCACCAACGGCAGCGTCACCGTGACGGTGACGGTGGCGTCGTCCGGTGCGTCGACCGTCACCTACAACGTCTCCATCGTCTCGGGCGGCGTGACGCGGACGTTCACCGTGACGGCGCAGTACGCCAGCGGCACGCCCACCTACACGGCGACGGCGACCAACTGAGCGATCAGCCGCCGGAGGCGGTGGCTTCCATCGCCTCCAGCTGCTCCCGCAGCTGCGTGGTCTGCTGACTCCAGTAGGCCGCGCTGCCGAAGAAGGGGAAGTTCAGCGGGAAGGTCGGGTCGCGCCAGCGCTCGGCCAGCCAGGCGCTGTGGCGCACCATGCGCAGCGTGCGCAGCGGCTCGATGAGCCGCCGCTCGCGGTCATCGAACTCGCTGAACTGCTCGTAGCCGGACAGCAGCAGGTCCAGCCGGCGCGCCATCGCGGAAGCGTCGCCCGAGACCAGCATCCACAGGTCCTGCACCGCGGGGCCCTGCATCGCGTCGTCGAGGTCGACGATGTGCGGCGCGCCGTCCCTCCACAGGATGTTGCCCAGGTGGCAGTCGCCGTGCAGGCGCAGCGTGGCCAGCGGCGCGGCGGCCTCGAACGCGGCCGCGGTGGCGGCCAGCGCCGCCTCGCAGGTGGATTGCCAGGCCGGGCGTTCGGCATCGGTGACGAAGCCGCCGTCCAGCAGCAGGCGCATCGCGCGCCGGCCGTCGGCGCGGGCGTCCAGGTGGTGGCGGTGCTCGAAGGGGCGGCGGCGGCCCACCTCGTGCAGCCGGCCGATGAAGCGGCCGAGCTGGCGCAGCGCCTCCGGGTCCTCCAGTTCGGGTTCGCGCCCGGCGCAGCGCGCGGAGGCGGCGTAACGGTGGCCGAAGCCGGTGGCGAGCGTGGGCGGCGTGCCTTGCAGCACCGCGCTGGCATCGGCCGGCCCGAGCACCAGCGGCGGCACCACCGGCACCTCGGACTCGGCCAGCTCCAGCGCGAAGGCGTGCTCCTCGAGGATCTGCGCGTCGCTCCAGCGCCCGGGCCGGTAGAACTTCGACACCACCGCACGGCCGTCTTCCAGGAACACCTGGAACACGCGGTTCTCGTAGGAGTTCAGCTGCAGCACGCGGCCGTCGCCGCGCAGGCCGACGGCGTCCAGCGCGTCCAGCACGCGCTGCGGGTCGAGGTGGCTGAAGTCCAAGCGCGCCAGCTCAGTGGCGCAGGCCGGGCGACGGCGGGTCGACGACCACGCCGCCGAGATCGGGCTCCGGATCGTGGCGGCCTATCGGCGCGTCGGCCGGGTCGATGCTGCCGAAGGTGGAATCGGTGGGCTGCATCGAGTCCTGCCACTGCGCACGCGCCTGGCGGCGCGAGGCCACCGTGCTGGCCAGGCGCTCGCGCGTCTCGGCCACCGGCGAGGGCGCCTGCGGCGCGGGGCGGTCGTCGTCGGGCAGCAGCCGTTGCAGCTCGGGCACCGAGGGCAGCTGCTCGGGCGGGCAGCGCAGGTAGCGCACGCCGCAGGCGGCCAGCACCGACTGCTTGATCTGGATCCCCCGGCGCGAGGGCTGGCGCTCGTTCTCGACGTCCAGCGCAAGCAGCACGCGGCCGTTGACACTGCTCACCGCGAAGGTGACGTGCAGCGTGCCCAGCAGCTCGTACCAGTAGCGCACCTCGCGCGGCCGCACCGGCTGGCAGAAGCGCACCAGCGGCAGCTTGGCCATCACCTGGTGCTGCGGGAAGGCGGCGCACAGCTGGCGGTGGAAGCGGCGCTCCTCGCCGCTGAACACCGGGCGCAGGATCAGCGCCCACTCGGTCGGCAGCTTGCGCCGCGCCGCGCCGCGCCGGCGCTGGGCGAGCACCAGCAGGCCGACCAGCAGGACCAGGCAGGCGACGGCGGCGATGAGGACGGGGTTGGAGGGCATGGCGGGCCGGCTGTCTTCGCCGGCCGCCTGACGCGATGGCGGTTGCGGCGCTCGTAGGCCTCTGTCTGACTGTCCCGGATGGTACCTGCCGCGCCGGCGGCGGCCATCCTACGAGCGTGGGTGGGCCGGGCGCGGCGGCATCAGCCCCAGCTCAGCGCCAGCTCAGCCCCAGCGCGGGCGCAGCGCGTCCAGGCGCAGCGCCTGCAGCTTCAGCCGGTAGTCCAGCTCGCCGGCCTGGTGGCCCAGCAGCTCCTGCAGCTGGCTGCCCAGCGTGTCCTCGGCCAGCGGCAGCTCGGCGCGCACGTCCTGGCCCTCGAAGCGCACCAGCGCGCCGGCCTTGCGCACGATGGCGAGCATCGCCGCGTTGTCGCGCGCCAGGTGGATCAGCATCGTGCGCACGCCGCGGTTGCGGGCATGCACGGCGGCATGCTCGAACAGGTGCGCGCCCAGGCCGCGCCCGCGCACGCGCCGGTTCACGCTGATGCCGAACTCGGCCCAGCCGTGCGCCGCGTCGAAGGCCAGGTGCACCATCGCCACCAGGCGCAGCCGGCGGTCGAAGATGCCGAAGACGAGGTCGCGGTCGAAATCGAGCTGCTCGGCGTAGTGGCGGATGCGCTCGTCGCTGGTGGCATGGCCGAAGCGCAGCAGGCGGTCGGCTTCGTCCAGTGCGACCAGGTGCGCGGCGACGCGCTCGCGGTGCTGCGGGCCCAGCACGCGCACGGGCGCCCAGCCGCGCAGCCGCTCGGCGCCTTTGGAGATGATTTCGGAGGGGGTCGGATGCATCGGCGCTCCTTCGAGTTCGGCGCATCCTAAGCGATGAGTCTAGGGTTAACCCTCAGAAGACCGGTGCAGATGGCACGCTCCGGCCTGTTTCGATCTGCCCGATCCAGCTATACTGGCGGGCTTTCCCCGATTTCGGCCGGGGAAGAACCCATGCGCCCAGCGCCTGCCGCAAAGGATGTCGGGCCATGGTGATCAATGCCGAGTTCGAGAGACCCTCATGAAGACCTTCAGCGCCAAGCCGGCCGAGGTGAAGCACGAGTGGTTTGTGATTGACGCCACCGACAAGGTGCTCGGTCGTGTTGCCAGCGAAGCAGCACGCCGTTTGCGCGGCAAGCACAAGGCCATCTACACGCCTCACGTCGATACCGGTGATTTCATCATCGTCGTCAACGCCGACAAGATCCGCGTCACCGGCTCCAAGGCCACCGACAAGATCTACTACCGCCACAGCGGCTACCCGGGCGGCATCTATGCCACCGCCTTCAAGGACATGCAGGCCAAGCACCCCGGCCGCGCCCTGGAGAAAGCCGTCAAGGGCATGCTGCCCAAGGGCCCGCTCGGTTACGCGATGGTCAAGAAGCTGAAGGTCTACGCCGGTGCCACGCACCCGCACACCGCTCAGCAGCCCAAGCCGCTGGAGATTTGAAGCGATGATCGGAACCTGGAACTACGGCACCGGCCGTCGCAAGAGCAGCGTCGCGCGCGTCTTCCTGAAGAGGGGCGACGGCAAGATCGTCATCAACGGCAAGGACATCGCGGCCTACTTCGGCCGTCAGACGTCCATCATGATCGTGCGCCAGCCCCTGCTGCTCACGGGCAACGAGGCCGCCTTCGACATCAAGATCAACGTGCACGGCGGCGGCGAGTCCGGCCAGGCCGGCGCGGTGCGCCACGGGATCACCCGTGCGCTGATCGACTACGACACCGCGCTGAAGCCCGATCTGAGCCGCGCCGGCTTCGTGACGCGCGACGCGCGCGAGGTCGAGCGCAAGAAGGTGGGCCTGCACGGCGCCCGCCGCCGCAAGCAGTTCAGCAAGCGCTGATCCTGCGAAGGGCCCTGCCGGTTGGCAGGGCCTTTTGTCTTCCATGCGCTGGAAACTGCTGCGCCGACGCCTCTCGGTCAGTGCACCGAGGATGATCGTGCGCAGCCACCTGCCCTGGCCGCTGCGCTGGGCGGTGGCGGCGGTTGCGCTGGGCTTCTCGGCCGCCATCGCGCTGTGGGCCTTCGAGTTCGGCAAGAGCATCGCCGGCCTGGACCGCGACGCCAAGGAAGAACTCTCCCGGCTGCGCGCCGAGATCACCCAGCTCAAGGACGAGCACGCCAAGGCACGCCAGGTGGCCGACACCGCCGAGAGCCTGTTGAAGACCGAACGCGCCGCGCAGCAGGGCCTGGCCCAGCAGCTGCGCCAGGCCGAGGCCGACAAGCTCGCGCTGCAGGCCGATCTCGGATTCTTCGAGCGCCTGCTGCCCAGCGGCACCGACGGCCTGCAGGTGCGCGGCCTGCAGGCCGAGCCGAAGGCGCCGGGCCAGGTGCGCTACCAGATGCTGGTGGTGCAGAACGGCAAGCCCGTGGGCGACTTCAAGGGCCGCTACGAGCTGCTGCTGGCCGGCACGCTGGACGGCAGGCCCTGGACCCAGGCCATGCCCGGCGGCCCGAAACCCTTGCAACTCAGGCTTTACACAAGGGTGGAAGGCATGATCGATCACCCTGCGGCCGCCGTGATAAAAACCGTGCAGGCGCGGGTCTTCGACGGCCAGGGCGCCACCAAGGCCACGCAGCTGCTCAAGCTGCCCTGAAAGGCCCGAGACAAGCCAGGAGTCGAGCGATGTTGGGACTGGGCAAGAAGAAGCCGCCGCCGATCCGCAGCCTCGTCTGCGAGGGCAGCGTGGTGCAGGGCCATATCCGCTTCGTCGAGGGCTTGCGCATCGACGGCGAGGTGCAGGGCGAGGTCACCTGCGAGGACGCGCGCAGCATCCTCGTGATCAGCGAGAATGGCCGCGTGCACGGGAAGGTGAAAGCCGGCCATGTGATCATCAGCGGCGAGGTGCGTGGCCCGATCCACGCTTCCGAGCTGCTGGAGCTGCAGCCCAAGGCGCGCGTCGTCGGCGACGTGCGCTACGAACTGCTCGAAATGCACCAGGGCGCGGTCGTCGAAGGTGAACTGCGGCCCTTGAAGGCGGGCGAAAAGCCCGCATTGAAACTGGCAGCCTCCAACGACGCCTGACCTCCCGTCCGCACGCGACCCCCCGAACCAGGAGCCCCCCGAATGAATGCCGTCGCCGAACCGCTGAACCCCGCTGCCGACGAAATGCCCCCGCCGCTGATCTTCACCGACAGCGCCGCGGCGAAGGTCAAGGAGCTGGTCGACGAGGAAGGCAACCCGGAGCTGAAGCTGCGCGTGTTCGTGCAGGGCGGCGGCTGCTCGGGCTTCCAGTACGGCTTCACCTTCGACGAGCTGGTGAACGACGACGACACGCAGATGGCCAAGAACGGCGTCACGCTGCTGATCGACGCGATGAGCCTGCAGTACCTGGCCGGCGCCGAGATCGACTACAAGGAAGACCTGCAGGGCGCGCAGTTCGTGATCAAGAATCCGAACGCGACGACGACCTGCGGCTGCGGCTCTTCGTTCTCCGTCTAGTCTTCGCCTTCAGCCCGCCGGGTACAGCGCGCCCAGCACGCGCGGCCCGCGGGCGCCGGTGACGGACGGCAGGTTGCCCGGCCGTCGCTCGACGAAGGCCATCGCCAGCCAGGCGAAGGCCAGCGCCTCCATCCGATCGGGCGCGATGCCCAGCTCCACCGTACTGCGGACCGCCACGCCGGGCAGGTTCGCAGCCAGGCGCTGCATCAGGTGCGTGTTGAACGCGCCACCGCCGCAGACGTGCAGCGCATCGACCGCCGGCGCGGCGGCGCGAAGCGCATCGGCCACGGTCCGGGCCGTCAGTTCGGCCAGCGTCGCCATCACGTCCTGGGGTGCCCGCGTCGCCTCGCCCAGGCGCGCATCGAGCCAAGCCATGTCGAACAGGTCGCGCCCGGTGCTCTTGGGCGGCGACGCGGCGAAGTAGGGCTCGCCGGCGAGCAGCCGCGCCAGCAGCGCCGCGTCGACCGTGCCGCGCGCGGCCCAGGCGCCGCCGGCGTCGAAGCCCTGGCCGGTGTGGCGAGCGCACCAGCCGTCCATCAGCACGTTCGCCGGGCCGGTGTCGAAGCCGGCGACGCGCCCGTCGGCATGCAGCAGCGTGAGGTTGGCGATGCCGCCCAGGTTCAGCAGCGCACGCTCGTGGCCCGCCTCGGCGAAACAGGCGGCGTGGAAGGCCGGCACCAGCGGCGCGGCCTGGCCGCCGGCGGCGAGGTCGCGGCTGCGGAAGTCGCAGACCACGTCGATGCCGGTGCGCTCGGCCAGCAGCGCGCCGTTCAGCAGCTGGATCGTGTAGCCGGTGCCGTCGAAGGCCTGCGGCCGGTGGCGCACCGTCTGGCCGTGGGCGCCGATCGCACGCACCTCGCGCGCTGTGGCGCCGGCCTCGGCCAGCAGGCGCTGCGTGGCTTCGGCGTAGGCGAGCGCCAGCGCGTTGGCGGCGAGCGCGGCGCGATGCAGTTCGTCTTCACCGGTGCGGTTCAGCGCCAGCAGTTCGGCGCGCAGCGTGGGCTCGAAATCGAGGTGAACGTGCGCCAGGCTGCGCAGCGGCGACCCCTCGCCGGTGGCCTCGGCGAGCACCGCATCGATGCCGTCGAGCGAGGTGCCCGACATCAGCCCGATGAACCGCCCGGCCATCGGACGCCCTGGTGCCTGGCCTTACTCGAAGCGCGCGCGCTGGGCCGACAGGGTCTCGGCGGCGTCCAGCCTGGCGCGAACCGCCTGCACGGTGGCGGCGAAGCGCGGGCGCGAGGCGGCGTCCAGCGGCACGGTCTCGGAAGCCTTCGCGATGCGCGACGGATCCTGGTGGCGGCCGGCGACGCGGAACTCGAAGTGCAGGTGCGGCCCGGTGGCCCAGCCGGTGGAGCCGACGGCGCCGATGCGCTGCCCCTGCTCGACGCGCTGGCCCTTCTTCACGTCGATGCGGCTCAGGTGCGCGTACAGCGTGCTGCGCTCGTTGCCGTGCTTGATCTGCACCACGTTGCCGTAGCCGTTCTGGCGCCCGGCGAAGTCGACCACGCCGTCGCCCACGGTGCGCACCGCGGTGCCGGTGGGCGCGCCGTAGTCCACGCCCAGGTGCGCGCGCCAGTTCTGCAGCAGCGGGTGGAAGCGCATCGCGAAGCCGGAGGTCATGCGCGAGAAGGCCATCGGGCTGGCCAGGAAGGCGCGGCGCAGGCTGCGGCCGTCGGTGTCGAAGTAGGCGCCGCGGCCGTCGGCCCCGGCGAACCACACCGCGCGGTGCGGCCGGCCGGCGTTGACGAACTCGGCCGCCAGCACGCGGCCGGCGCCTTCGTTCCAGGCCACGGGCTGCTCGTCGGCCATCAGCGCCTCGTAGACGACGCTGAAGGTGTCGCCCTTGCGCAGCTCGCGGTGGAAGTCGATCTCGGTGGAGAACAGCTCGGCCAGCTGCGAGGCCACGGCATCGGGCAGGCCGGCTTCGTCGGTGGCGGCGAAGAGCGTGTTGCGGATCGTGCCGCTGGCCAGCCGCTGCTGCGCCGTGTACGGCACGGTCTGCAGCCGCGCGAGCCAGCGCCCGCCGATGCGGGAGATCGTCAGCCGCGTGAAGTGCGTGCGTGCCTGCTCGGCGCGGTCGGACGGGTAGCGCGCGACCAGTTCCTGCAGGTTGCCGTCGGCGTCGGTCTGCGCCTGCACCATCTTGCCGCCGCGGCCGGCCAGCACGAGGCGGGCGGTGGCGTCGCTGCGCAGGAAGCTGGCGGCCAGCGGGTCGCGCACGCCCAGGCGGGCAAGCAGGCTCTCGGCGCTGTCGGTGCCGCGGGTGATGTCGCTGCGCATCAGCGAGATCTCCTGCGCGGCCAGTTCGGCCAGCTGCGCGTCCAGGCCTTGCGGCGCGACGTCCTGCACCACGATGCGCTGCGGCAGCGTCTCGGCGCCCGGCACGAGCGGCGCGACGGCCACGGCGGTGATGCCGAAGCCGGCCATCAGCGCGACGGCACCGGCAACGAGGCCGAAGCGGTGGTGCGAGGTGAATCGCTGCAGCCCTTGCAGCGCGGGTTCGGTCGGCAGCTTGCTCAAGATGCGGCGAAAGGTTCTCGTCGTTCGGCTCGAAGCCGCCTCATGCCTGCCGCTGGCAGGCACCCAACGTGTTGATCTGCAAGGCCCGCGGCACCGGCGGCGAGCCGTGGCGCGTATGGGCCGTCCTCTAGAATCGCGGGCTCGCGAACCCGGGGGCTTTCGGGTCTGCGTTCACCGCAGCCGAGGCCGGAAGCCGTGCCGCAGTATAGCGGCGCACCCGTCCCCGAGGCCCGAGAAAACACCCTCTGTCACCCTGTTCCCGAAGCACGGAAGCCGCCATGTCCGACCCGCAGAACCCGCCCGTCTCCGACCGCGTCCGCGAGGCCATGGCCGTCTCGCTGCGCGGCTGTGACGAGCTGTTGCCGCAGGCCGACTGGCTGCGCAAGCTCCAGCGCTGGGAGGCCACCGGCCAGCCGCTGCGCATCAAGCTCGGGCTGGATCCCACGGCCCCCGATATCCATATCGGCCACACCGTGGTGCTGAACAAGATGCGCCAGCTCCAGGACCTGGGGCATACGGTGATTTTCCTCATCGGCGACTTCACGACGATGATCGGCGACCCCTCGGGCCGCAACAGCACGCGCCCGCCGCTGACGCGCGAGCAGATCGAGGCCAACGCGCAGACCTACTACCGCCAGGCGAGCCTGGTGCTCGACCCCGCGAAGACCGAGATCCGCTACAACAGCGAGTGGAGCGACCCGCTCGGCGCGCGCGGCATGATCCAGCTCGCCGCGAAGTACACCGTGGCGCGGATGATGGAGCGCAACGACTTCGCCGAGCGCTTCAAGGCCGGCACGCCGATCAGCGTGCACGAGTTCCTCTACCCGCTGATGCAGGGCTACGACTCGGTGGCGCTCAAGAGCGACCTCGAGCTCGGCGGCACCGACCAGAAGTTCAACCTGCTCGTGGGCCGCGCGCTGCAGCAGGAATACGGCCAGGAGCCGCAGTGCATCCTGACGATGCCACTGCTGGAAGGGCTCGACGGCATCGAGAAGATGTCCAAGAGCAAGAACAACTACATCGGCATCACCGAGGATCCGAACACGATGTTCGCCAAGACGCTGTCGATCAGCGACGTGGCGATGTGGAAGTGGTTCACGCTGCTGTCGTTCAGGCACGAGAGCGAGATCGCCAGGCTGAAGGCCGAGGTCGAGGGCGGGCGCAACCCGAAGGATGCGAAGGTGATGCTCGCCAAGGAGATCACCGCGCGTTTCCACGGCCAGGCGGCGGCGGATGCGGCGGAGGAGGACTTCCAGCGCCGCGCCGCCGGTGGCATACCCGACGATGTGCGCGCTGTGCAGATCGCCGGCGCGCCGATGCCCATCGGCGGCTTGCTCAAGCAGGCGGGGCTCGTGCCTTCGACCAGCGAAGCGATGCGCATGGTGGAGCAGGGCGGCGTGCGCATCGACGGCACCGTGATCCGCGACAAGGCGCTGAAGGTCGATGCCGGCACCTTCGTCGTGCAGGTGGGCAAGCGCCAGTTCGCACGCGTCACGCTCAGCGCCTGAACCTTGAGCCCCCTGCTCACTTCGTTCGCGGCCCCCGAGGGGCGCAGGCCGCCTTGGGGCGGCCCGGCGGCGGCCTGATGCAGGTCAGCGCCTACCTGAAACTCTCCGTCGCGGTGGCGCTGGCCACCATCGGCCTGAAGACTGCCGCCTGGTGGGTCAGCGGCAGCGTCAGCCTGCTGTCGGACGCGCTGGAGTCGCTGGTCAACCTCGCCGGCGCGATGTTCGCGCTCTTGATGGTGACCATCGCCGCGCGGCCCGCCGACGACGACCACCCCTACGGCCATCACAAGGCCGAGTACTTCTCCAGCGGCTTCGAGGGCGTGCTGATCTTCGTCGCCGCGCTGGCCATCATCTGGGCCGCCATCGACCGGCTGTGGCACCCGCAGCCGCTGGAGGCGGTGGGCATCGGCCTCGTGCTGTCGGTGGCCAGCTCGGTGATGAACGGCGTGCTGGCGTGGAGCATGATGCGCAAGGCCCGGGTCGCGCGATCGATGGCGCTGGAGGCCGATGCACGCCACCTGTTCACCGACGTGTGGACCTCCGCCGGCGTCGTGATCGGCCTGCTCGCGGTGATGGCCACCGGCTGGCAGTGGCTGGACCCGGTGATCGCCATCGCGGTGGCGCTGAACATCTGCCGCGAGGGCGGCATGCTGGTCTGGCGCTCGGCCGGCGGGCTGATGGACGAGGCGCTGGAGCCCGAGGCGCGCGCCGAGATCGACGCCGTGCTGGCCGGCTTCGCGCACCACGCGATCCGCTTCGACCACGTGGTCTCGCGCCGCGCCGGCCAGCGGCGTTTCGTCGACCTGCACATGCACATGCCCTCGGCCTGGACGCTGGGCCGCGCGGCGGCCGTGCGCACCTCCGTCGAGCAGGCGCTGATGAGCGCAGTGCCGGGGCTGCGCGCGACGATCCAGCTGCTGCCGCTGGACGTGGAGGCGCATTTCAACGACCCGAAGGACCCGCTGTGATCGCGCTCGTGCAGCGCGTGCGGCGTGCCCAGGTGGACGTGGCGGGCGAGACCGTCGGCGCCATCGGCCCCGGCCTCCTGGTGCTGGTCTGCGCCGAGCCGGCCGACACGCCGCTGATCGCCGGCAAGCTGGTCGACAAGCTGCTGAAGCTGCGCATCTTCGGCGACGAGGCCGGCAAGATGAACCGCAGCGTGCAGGACGTGGCCGGCGGGCTCTTGATCGTCAGCCAGTTCACGCTGGCCGCAGACACCTCGGGCGGCAACCGCCCGAGCTTCACCGGCGCGGCGCCGGCCGAACTCGGGCGCGCGCTCTACGAGGAGACACTGCGCGTGGCGCGCGAGCGCCACCCGCAGGTCGGGGCCGGTCTCTTCGGCGCCGACATGCAGGTGAGCCTGGTCAACGACGGGCCGGTGACGATTCCGATGCGGATCGCCTGACGGCTTTCAGTCGGCGTACTGCCCCGCGGCCTTGATCGCCGGGCCCCACTTGTTGATCTCGGACTCGACGAACTTCTTGTGCTCGGCCGGGTTCAGGCGCCCGTCGGTCACGACCACGGCGCCCAGAGCCTCTTCACGCTTGATGAACTCGGGGTCCTTCAGCGCCTGGCGCAGCGCGGCGTTGACGGTGTCGACCACGGCCTTGGGCGTGCCCTTGGGTGCGTACAGGCCGTGCCAGATCGTCACGTTGAAGCCCTTCAGCCCCTGCGAGTCGAGCGTGGGCAGCTTGGACAGCGCCGGCGTGGTCAGCGGCTTGAGCGTGGTCACGGCGTAGGCCTTGACCTTGCCGCTCTCGATCTGCACCGAGGTGTTGGTGGTCTGGTCGCACATGATGTCGACCTGGCCGCCGAGGATGTCGGTCATCGCCGGCGCGGTGCCCTTGTAGGGCACGGTGGTCATGTCCACGGCCAGGGCCTGCTGGAACAGCAGCCCGCACAGGTGCGAGGCGGCGCCCAGGCCGGCGTTGGCGAGGTTGACCTTGCCCTTGTTCGCGGTGAGCCAGCTGCGCAGCTCGGCGAAGTTGTTGGCCGGCAGCGTGGGACGGCCGATGACGGTCATGGGCACGTCGTTGATCATGCCCAGGTACTCGAAGTCGTCGAGCGTCTTGTACGGCAGGTTGCGGTACAGCGCCGGGCTGGTGGCCATGCCGATGTGGTGCAGCAGCAGCGTGTAGCCGTCGGGCGAGGACTTGGCCACCTTGGCCGCGCCCAGCGTGCCGCCGGCGCCGCCGACGTTCTCGATGATCACCGACTGGTTGTTCAGTCCCTTGCGCAGCACCTCGGCCAGGTCGCGCGCGACCTTGTCGGTCGGGCCGCCGGCCGCGAAGGGCACGACGACGGTGATGGGCTTTTCCGGGTAGGCGGCCCAGGCGGTGCCGGCCAGCATCAGCGCGGCGCTCAGGGCGGTCAGTCTCTTGCTCATGGCGGGGGCTCCTCAGGACGCAGGCAGCGTCTTGTCCAGCCGCATCGTAGGCCGCCGCCACCCTGAAGGCACGGTGGGAATTACGTAGAGGTGCGGGCAGGCAACAGCGCCGGCTGCGCCGGCGCCAGGGCCTGCAGCACGTGGGCGGCGATGCGGGCCGGGTCAGTCACCGGCGTCATGTGGTCGGCACCCTCGAGCCGGCGCACCTGCACCGCGCGCAGGCAGCTCGCCAGCACGTCGATCACGGCGCGCGCGCTGCGGCGCGTCCGGCTGCCGTGGATCAGCGTCACCGGCATGCGCAGGCGGCCCAGCAGGATCGGGCTCCACGGCGCCGCGAAGAGTGCGCGGAACTGCTGCTGCACCGCCGGCATCAGCTCGGCCAGGCGCACCTGCTGCGCCGGGTCCAGCCCCGGCCAGATGTCGCGGCCGTGCCAGTAGGCGCAGAAGCCGCGCGCGGCCAGCAGGTCGTCGCCGTCGGCCAGCGCCGCGCCCACCTGCGCCGCCACGGCCTGGATCTCGCTTCGTGCGCGCATCGGCGCCGAGCCGGCAAGCAGCCCGAACGCGGCCGGCTCGTACAGCACCAGCGAGCGCACGCGCTGCGGCTCCATCAGCGCGATCTGCAGCGCCACCGCGGCGCCGTAGCTGTGGCCCACGAGGTGGAATCCCTGGTCCTCGGGCAGATCGAGCTGCCCGAGCACGCTGCGTGCCTCCACGGGCAGCCGCGCCGGCATCGCCTCGGGCCAGCCCGGGCGCCCGCCGTGCTGGAACAGGCCGGGCAGGTGCCAGGACCAGCCATCGCCGCCCATCTCCACCAGCGCTCGCCACTGGCGCGCGCTGCTGGCGCTGGCGTGCAGGCACACGACGGCCTGCGCCGGCTCGCGGGCGGGAGCCGGCCGCTGCGCGGCGGCGCGGAGCGAGAGCGTGGCATTCATGCCGCCACCGTCTCGCCGGCGTGCTGCATCTCGTGGGCGACGAAGACGAACAGGCGGCTCCAGGCCTGGCGTTCTGCGTGGCCGAAGTCCGGGCCTAGCGATTCGCTCAGCGTGCGCAGCAGCGCCTCGCCCACGGCGCCGTAGTGCCAGGGCAGCACGCCGTAGCCGGCATGGCGCGCGCCGAGCTGGCGCAGCACCGGCACCAGCGCCTGCGGGCGCTCCAGCAGGCCGACGGCGGCGCCGATCATCTCCATCAGGCGCCGGCCCTGGTGCTCCATGTCGCCGCGGAACAGCGGGCGCAGCGAGGGATGGGCCTCGAAGAGGTTGGCGTAGAACAGGCGCGCGGCCATCGGCGCGGCCGGTGCGACGAGCGCGAAGCTCGTGCTCACGCGCTTCACGTCGTCGGCGGACAGCATCTGCGGGGGCAGGGACGGGGACATGTTCGGAACTCCTGGTCGGGCTTCGTGGGAAGGCCGCCAGTGTTCCGTCGCGCGCCGCGCGAGTCGTCAAGGAACCGTCGTGTTTCGGTCCGATCCGCGTCAGACCGGGCCCGGGCGCTCAGTGCTGCCGCTTGTCCTCGATCACCTTGCCGTCGTTGGGCAGGCTGCCGGGCGCGGCCAGCACCACCTCGCCGCGCAGCTTGGTCACGTCGCGCAGCGTCGCGGCCACCGCCTCGGCCAGGCCCTCGGGGCGCGCGGTGGCCTCGGCGTGCAGCGTCATGCGGTCGTTGGCCATCTCGCCTTCGACGATCAGCCGGCCGCGGCCGAGCTCGAGGTGGTGCTTCAGCACCTCGGCCACCTGGCTCGGGTGCACGAACATGCCGCGCACCTTCGCGGTCTGGTCGGCACGGCCCATCCAGCCCTTGATGCGGCGGTTCGTGCGGCCAGTGGGGCAGGGGCCGGCGAGCACGGCGCTGAGATCGCCGGTGCCGAAGCGCACCAGCGGGTAGTCGGCGTTCAGCACGGTGATCACGAGCTCGCCCACCTCGCCGTCGGGCACGGGCTCGCCGGTGCCCGGGCGCACGATCTCGACGATCACGCCTTCGTCCAGCACCAGGCCCTCGCGCGCGGCGGTCTCGTAGGCGACCAGGCCCAGATCGGCCGTCGCGTAGGCCTGGTAGGCGTGCACGCCGCGCTCGATCAGCCAGTCGCGCAGCGCGGCGGGGAAGGCCTCGCCGCTGACGAGCGCCTTCTTCAGGCTCGGCAGCTCCACGCCGGACTCGGCCGCCTTCTCCATCACGATGCGCAGGAAGCTGGGCGTGCCGACGTAGCCGTCGGGCTTGAGTTCCGCCATCGCCTGCAGCTGCAGCTCGGTATTGCCCACGCCGCCGGGGAACACGGTGCAGCCGAGCGCGTGCGCGCCGGTCTCCATCATCGAGCCGGCCGGCGTGAGGTGGTAGCTGAAGCTGTTGTGCAGCAGGTCGCCGGCGCGCATGCCGGCGGCGAAGAGCGCACGCGCGGCACGCCAGTAGTCGGGCGCGGCGCCTTCGGGTTCGTAGATCGGGCCGGGCGACTGGAACACGCGCTTCGCGGCGCGCGCGGCGCCCTGGGCGCGCCAGCCGATGGCCGAGAAGCCGCCGAAGGGATCGCGCGCGCCAGGCGTTGCACGCTCGGCCTGCTGGCGCGCGAGCAGCTCGCTCTTGCGCGTGACGGGCAACTGCGCGAGCGCGGCGCGCGACGTCACCGCATCGGCATCCACGCCCTGCAGCGCGGCACCGAACGCGGCGGTGCCTTGCGCGGCGCGCAGCTGAGCCGGCAGCGCGGCCATCAGCGCCGCTTCGCGCACGGCCGGCTCGCGCTGCTCCAGCGCATCGAAGAACTCGCTCATGGCTTTCAGTCCTCGGAGGATTCCCAGCGCGCCAGGCGCCGCTTCACGTCGTCGAGCCACTTGCGCTGATCGGCCGCGGAGCCGATCGTGGCCTTGTCCCACTCGGGCGTCAGCGCCAGCTTGCGCGCGGCGCGGGCCTCGATGCGGCCGTCCTGCAGCACCAGCTCGCTGACGCGCTTGCCGCGCAGCTCGAAGCCCGGGCCGCGCTCGGCCAGCTTCATGTCGCGCAGCGCGCGCTTCATCTGCTGCAGCGCGTGCTCGGCGTTGAAGGGTGGAGCCGCCATGCTCCAGTCGTCATCAGCCATCGCAGAATCCTTCCGATCAAGCGGACGCCATGGCCCGGCTTTGCCGGGGCATCGGCGTCGCCCCCTCGAGGGGGAGCGCCGAAGGCGCTTCGGGGGTGGTCATGACAGCCAGCGCTTGCGGCGCTTGTAGCTCTTCACGTCGCGGAAGCTCTTGCGGTCTCCGCCGCCCATGCCGAGGTAGAACTCCTTGACGTCCTCGTTCTCGCGCAGGTCCTTCGCGCTGCCGTCCATCACCACGCGGCCGCTCTCGAGGATGTAGCCGTGGTCCGCGTAGCGCAGCGCCATGTGCGTGTTCTGCTCGGCCAGCAGGAAGGTCACGCGCTCCTTGGCGTTGAGGTCGCGCACGATCTCGAACACCTCCTCGACGATCTGCGGCGCGAGACCCATGCTGGGCTCGTCGAGCAGCACCATCTTCGGGTCGGCCATCAGCGCGCGGCCGATGGCGCACATCTGCTGCTCGCCGCCCGAGGTGTAGGCGGCCTGCGACGTGCGCCGCGTCTTCAGGCGCGGAAAGTAGGCGTAGACCTTCTCCAGCGTGGCCGCCACCGCGCCGCGGCCGTCCTTGCGCGTGTAGGCGCCGGTCAGCAGGTTCTCCTCGATCGTGAGGTGCGCGAAGCAGTGCCGGCCCTCCATCACCTGCACCACGCCGCGATCGACCATCGCCGCGGTGCTGAGCTTCTCGATGCGCTCGCCGCGCAGCTCGATCGAACCCTTGGTCACCTCGCCGCGCTCGCCGGCCAGCAGGTTGCTCACCGCGCGCAGCGTGGTGGTCTTGCCGGCGCCGTTGCCGCCCAGGAGTGCGACCACGCCGCCTTCCGGCACCTGCAGGCTCACGCCCTTGAGCACCAGGATCACGTGGTTGTAGATGACCTCGATCCCGTTGACGACTAGCAGGCCCCCAAGCTCCCGCTGGTCGCTACCCCCCGAGGGGGCCGTCCGCGAGCGGCCCGGCGGAGCCGGTTCCGCCGCGGGAAGCTTGGTCTTGTCGGCCTGCGTCATAGGTCAGGACTGGCAGTCTTCGGGCGTGCGGCGCGTGAGCTTCTTGTCCGAGGCGTACTTCTCGGCCGCGGCCTTGACCATCGGCTTGATGATCTGCTCGTCGGCCTGCAGGAAGTCGCTGGAGAAGTTCCACTTCGCGCCGTCCCAGGTGTGGATGCGCGCCCAGGTGCTGCCCATGTGGTCCTGGCACGAGGTGGACAGCGGCCGCAGCACGCCGGCGAAGCCCAGCGCGTCGAGCTTCTTCTGGTCCAGCGCCAGGTTCTCCAGGCCCCAGCGCACCTGCTCGCCCGTCATCACCTTGCCCTTGCCGAAGCGCTCCTGCGCGCGGCGCACGGCCTCGACGCCCAGCATCTGGATGATCAGGCCGCGGGTGTAGAGCACCGAGCCGACTTCGTCCTTCGGGCCCGTGCCCTGGCCCTTGTCGTGCACGTACTTGAGGATGTCCTGGATGACCTTGGGCTGCTGGCCCGAGGTGTTGAGTGCCAGCGCGTTGTAGCCCTTGGCGCCTTCGCCGACGTCCTTGACATCGGGTTCAGCGCCCGCCCACCACACGCCGTACATCTTCTCGCGTGGATAGCCTGTCGCCTGGGCCTCCTTCAGCGCGGTGCTGTTCATCACGCCCCAGCCCCACAGCAGCACGTAGTCAGGGCGCTGCTGGCGCACCTGCAGCCAGGCGCTCTTCTGCTCGACGCCGGGCGCGGTGACGGGGATCTTCACCAGCTCGAAGCCGTGCGTCTTGCTGCGTTCGTCAAGCAGCGGCATCGGCTCCTTGCCGAAGGGGCTGTCGTGGTAGACGAGAGCGATCTTCTTGCCCTTGAGCTTGTCCAGCCCGCCTTCCTTCTTGCCGATGTGCTGGATGATGATGTCGGCCGCCGTCCAGTAGCTGCCCATCAGCGGGAAGTTCCACTTGAACACGCCGCCGTCCTGGCTCGCGGCCAGGCCGTAGCCCAGCGTGACGAGCGGGATCTTGTCGGCCGGCGCCTTCTCGGTCAGCGCGAAGGTGATGCCGGTGGCCTGCGGGTCGATCAGTGTCGCGCCCTTGCTCTTCAGGCGCTCGTAGCACTCCACGCCCTTGTCGGTGGCGTAGCCGGTCTCGCATTCCTCGAAGGTGATCTTCACGCCGTTGATCCCGCCGTCGCGGGCGTTGATCATCTTGATGTAGTCCTGCTTGCCGTTGGCCCAGGGCGTGCCGTTGGGCGAGTACGGGCCCGTGCGGTAGACGAGCAGCGGGAAGAACTGCTCCTTGGCCTGGGCGAAGACGGCGCCGCTGCCGGCCAGGGTTGCCGCGGCCACGATCATCGGGATGAACTTCATGTTTGTCTCCATTGACGCGTCAGTGAACAAAGGGAACCAAGCACGAGCCGCGGAACCGGCTTTGCCGGGCCGCTGGCGAGCATCCCCCTCGGGGGGCGTAGGCCGCGGCTCCAAGCCCGCCTGCGCGGGCTTGGACGGCCAAGCAAGCAACGCCTCTGGCGTTGCGTGGAGCGATAGCGAGCTTGGGGGCACATTCAATGCGGGAAAGGCCAAAGCCGCAGCTTTTCCTTGGCCGTGGACCACAGCCGCGCGATGCCGTGCGGCTCCTTGATGAGGAAGAAGACGATCAACGCGCCGAAGATCATCGTCGTCAGGTGCGAGGCCAGCGCGGTGTCGATGGGCAGGCCCAGGGCGCGCGGCACGTTGTCCAGCAGGATGGGCAGCACGACGATGAAGGCCGCGCCGAAGAAGCTGCCCATGATCGAACCGAGCCCGCCGATGATGACCATGAACAGCAAGTCGAACGATCGGTTGATGTTGAAGGCCGCCGGCTCCCAAGAGCCCAGGTGCACGAAGGCCCACAGCGCGCCCGCCACGCCGACGATGAAGCTGCTCACCGCGAAGGCCGAGAGCTTGGCGTAGACGGGCCGGATGCCGATCACCGAGGCGGCCACGTCCATGTCGCGGATCGCCATCCACTCGCGGCCGATGTGGCCGCGCACGAGGTTCTTGGCCAGCACCGCGAAGACGATCAGGAAGGCCAGGCAGAACAGGTACTTGGCCTGCGGCGATTCGATCGGCAGGCCGAGGATCTTCAGGTCGGCCACGCTGACCGAGCCGGAGCTCGAATCGTTCGTCACCCATTTCAGTCGCAGGCAGGCCCAGTCGACGAAGAACTGCGCCGCGAGCGTGGCCACCGCAAGGTACAGGCCCTTGATGCGCAGCGAGGGGATGCCGAAGGCCACGCCCACCACGGTGGCCGCCACGCCGCCCAAGAGCAGCGAGACGATCAGCGGCATGCCGTCGATGCGCGCCTGCACGTTGAAGGCAGCGTAGGCGCCCACCGCCATGAAGGCACCGGTGCCCAGCGAGATCTGCCCGCAGTAGCCGACCAGGATATTCAGGCCCAGCGCCGCGAGCGAGAGGATCAGGAAGGGGATCAGCACGGCGCGGAACAGGTACTCGCTCGCGAAGAGCGGCACCACCACCAGCGCTACGGCCAGCACCAGGCCGATGAAGGCACGGTCCTGCGCGATCGGGAAGACCTGCTGGTCCGAGCGGTAGGTGGTCTTGAATTGACCGTTCTCTCTGTACAGCATCAGGCCTCCCGCCGGGCCGCCCCAAGGGAGGCCTGCGCCCCCTTGGGGGGCAGCGAACGAAGTGAGCTTGGGGGCTTCATTTCTTCAGACCCGGTCGATGATCTTTTCGCCGAAGAGGCCTTGCGGCCGCACCAGCAGGAACACGAGCGCCAGCACGTAGGCGAACCAGATCTCGATACCGCCGCCCACGTGCGGGCCGATGTAGAGCTCCGAGAGCTTCTCGCCGACGCCGATGATCAGGCCGCCGATCACCGCGCCCGGCACGCTGGTGAGGCCGCCAAGGATCACCACCGGCAGCGCCTTCAGCGCCACCTGGCTCAGCGAGAACTGCACGCCCAGCTTGCTGCCCCAGATGATGCCGGCCACCAGCGCGACGAAGCCGGCCACGCTCCAGACGATGACCCAGATACGAGACAGCGGGATGCCGATCGACTGCGCGGCCTGGTGGTCGTCGGCCACCGCGCGCAAGGCGCGGCCGGTGGCGGTCTTCTGGAAGAACAGGCTCAGGAGCGCCACCAGCGCGGCGGCGATCAGCGCGGCCCAGAGTTCCTCCTGGCTCACGAGGATGCCGCCTTCGAAGACCTTGTCGAAGACGATCATCGGATCCTTGGGCAGGCCGACGTCGATCTTGTAGATGTCGTTGCCGAACACCGTCTGGCCGATGCCGTCGAGCAGATACGCGATGCCCAGCGTGGCCATCAGCAAGGTCACGCCTTCCTGGTTGACGAGCTTGGACAGCACCAGCCGCTCGATCACCCAGGCCACGCCGATCATGATCAGCATCGCCACGCCGAAGGCCAGCACGTTGGCCAGCACCTGGCTCTCGAAGCCGAGCCAGGCCGGCAGCCAGGTCGCGAAGCGCGCCATCGCCAGCGCCGCGAACAGCACCATCGCGCCCTGCGCGAAGTTGAAGACGCCACTGGCCTTGAAGATGAGCACGAAGCCGAGCGCGACGAGCGAATACAGCATGCCCGTCATCAGGCCGCCGATCAGGGTTTCGAGGAACGGTCCCATGCTCAATGTCCGGCGCCCAGGTAGGCGCTGATGACCTCGGGATTGCTGCGCACCTCGTCGGGCGTGCCGTCGCCGATCTTCTTGCCGTAGTCCAGCACGACCACGCGGTCGGAGATGTCCATCACCACGCCCATGTCGTGCTCGATCAGCACGATGGTCGTGCCGTACTCGTCGTTCACGTCGAGGATGAAGCGGCTCATGTCCTGCTTCTCCTCCACGTTCATGCCGGCCATCGGCTCGTCCAGCAGCAGCACCTGCGGCTCCATCGCGAGCGCCCGGCCCAGGTCCACGCGCTTCTGCAGGCCGTAGGGCAGGCGGCCCACCGGCGTCTTGCGGTAGGCCTGGATCTCGAGGAAGTCGATGATCTTCTCGACGAACTCGCGCTGCGCCACCTCTTCACGTTCGGCCGCACCCCAGCGGATGGCCTGCTGGAAGATGTTGGTCTTCATGCGCAGGTTGCGCCCGCTCATGATGTTGTCCAGCACGCTCATGCCCTTGAACAGGGCCAGGTTCTGGAAGGTGCGCGCCACACCCATCTCGGCCACCTGGCGCGAGTTCATGCCCTTGAAGGTCTGCCCGCGGAAGCTGATGCGGCCTTCCTGCGGCTGGTACACGCCGTTGATGCAGTTGAGCATGCTGCTCTTGCCGGCGCCGTTGGGGCCGATGATGGCCCGCACCTCGTGCTCGCGCACGTTGAAGCTGATGTCGGTCAGCGCCTTCACGCCGCCGAAGCGCAGCGAGATGTTCTGGACGTCGAGGATGACGTCGCCAATCCGCCTTTCGCTCATGCGGCCGCCTTCACCGCGGGAAAAGTTTTTGCATCGACGATCTTCAGCGTCGCCGAGACCTTGCCCGTGCGCCCGTCCTCGAACTTCACCGCGGTCTCGATGTACTGCTCGCTCCTGCCGCCGTACAGCGCGTCCAGCAGCACCTGGTACTTCTCGCCGATGAAGCCGCGGCGAACCTTGCGCGTGCGCGTGAGTTCGCCGTCGTCGGCGTCGAGTTCCTTGTGCAGCACCAGGAAGCGGCTGACCTGGCTGCCGGCCAGCAGCGCATCGTTCGCGAGGTCGGCGTTGACCTTCTCGACGCAGTCGCGCACCAGCTCCAGCACCTCGGGCTTGGCGGCGAGATCGGTGTAGCCGGCATAGGGCAGGTTGCGCCGCTCGGCCCAGTTGCCCGCGGCCTCGAAGTCGATGTTGACGAAGGCGCAGACCTTCTCGCGCTTGTCGCCGAAGGCTACCGCCTCCTTGACGAAGGGGAAGAACTTCAGCTTGTTCTCGACGTACTTGGGCGCGAACATCGCGCCGTCGTTCGCGCCGCCCATCAGGCGGCCCACGTCCTTGGCGCGGTCGATGATCTTCAGGTGCCCGCCGGCGTCGATGAAGCCGGCGTCGCCGGTGTGATACCAGCCGTCGGCGGTCAGCACCTCGGCCGTGGCCTCGGGGTTCTTGTAGTACGACTTCAGCAGGCCCGGGCTCTTGACCAGGATCTCGCCGGTCTGCGAGACCTTGATCTCCACGCCCTCGATCGGCACGCCCACGGTGTCGGCCTTCACCTCGGTGTCGGGCTGCAGGCAGACGAAGACCGCGGTCTCGGTGCTGCCGTAGAGCTGCTTCAGGTTGATGCCGATCGAGCGGTAGAAGGTGAAGAGGTCGGGCCCGATCGCCTCGCCCGCCGTGTAGGCCACGCGCACGCGCGAGAAGCCCAGCGTGTTGCGCAGCGGGCCGTAGACCAGCAGGTCGCCGATCGCATAGAGCAGCCGCTGGCCCATGCCCATCGGCTTGTCGTCCATCAGCGTGGGGCCGACGCGCTTGGCCACGTCCATGAAGCGGTGGAACATCCAGCGCTTGATGCGGCTGGCGTCTTCCATGCGGATCATCACGCTCGTGAGCAGGCCTTCGAAGATGCGCGGCGGCGCGAAGTAGTAGGTCGGGCCGATCTCCTTGAGGTCGATCGTCACCGTGGCTGCGCTCTCGGGGCAGTTCACCACGTAGCCGCAGGACAGCCACTGCGCGTAGCTGAAGATGTTCTGGCCGATCCACGCCAGCGGCATGTAGGCCAGCACTTCCTCGTGCTCGGTGAGCTTGTCGAAGATTTGGCCGGCGCGCGCGCGGTCCAGCAGCGTGCGGTGGCTGTGCACCACGCCCTTCGGGTTGCCGGTGGTGCCGCTGGTGAAGAACATCGCGGCCACGTCGTCGGGGCGGCACTGCGCCACTTCCTCGTCGAACAGGCGCGCGTTGCTCGCGTCGTGCGCGGCACCGGCGGCCACCAGCGCGTCCAGCGCCTCCAGGCCCGGCTCGGCGTAGTTGCGCAGGCCACGCGGGTCGTCGTACCAGATGCGGGCGAGCTGCGGGCAGCCGTTCGTCGGTGCGGCGCGCAGCTCCAGCATCTTGTCGACCTGCTCCTGGTCCTCGACGACCGCGAAGCGCACCTCGGCGTTGTTGATCGGGAATGCGTACTCCGGCGCCACCGCGTCCTGGTACAGCGGCACGGGGATCGCGCCCAGCGACTGCGCCGCCAGCATCGTGGCGTAAAGGCGCGGGCGGTTGTCGCCCACCACCACGAGGTGGTCGCCGCGGCCCACGCCGGCATGCGCCAGGCCGCAGGCCAGGCGCCGCACGAGCAGGGCCAGCTCGGCCCAGGTGGTGGTCTGCCAGATGCCGTAGAGCTTCTCGCGCAGCGCCGCCTCGTTCGGGCGCTTGGCGGCATGGTCCAGCAGCAGGCGGGGAAACGTCGTCTCCAAGGGCACTTTTCTCCAGGATGACGGGTGTCATTCTGGGCAGAACTTTGACGCCATGTTGTCGTTGCGACGACAATTTCGGGGTTCCGCCTGACAGGCATTTCCCCTAACGAACAGCCATGGCGACGCAGGCTTTCCCGTCAGCTTCCCATGCCACGCCCGTGCGCGCGGCGCACTCGCGCGCCGTGCTGCCCGAGGAGCTGGCGCTGATCCCCTGGCTCTCGCGGCTGGACCTCGCGGAGCGCGAACGCACGCTGGCCGACCTGCGCGTGATCACCGTGATGCCGGGCGAACTGGTGTGCCGCGTCGGCCGGCCGGTGACCTACTGGTTCGGCGTGGTCGACGGCCTGCTGAAGATGAGCAACGACGAGGCCCAGGGCATGCCCATCACCTTCACCGGCGTCAGCAAGGGCGGCTGGTTCGGCGAGGGCACGGTGCTGAAGAACGAGGTCTACCGCTACAACATCCAGGCGCTGCGCAAGAGCGTCGTGGCCGGCATCCCGGCGGCCACCTTCCACTGGCTGCTCGATCGCAGCATCGGCTTCAACCGCTTCGTGATGAACCAGCTCAACGAGCGGCTGGGCCAGTTCATCGCGGCGCGCGAGATCGACCGCCTGAACCACCCCGACGCGCGCGTGGCGCGCAGCCTGGCGGCGTTGTTCCACCCGGTGCTGTACCCCGGCGTGGGCGAGCTGCTGCGCATCACGCAGCAGGAGCTGGGTTACCTCGTGGGCCTGAGCCGGCAGCGCGTGAACGAGGCGCTCAACGCGCTGCAGGCGGCGGGCGTGATCCAGGTCGAGTACGGCGGCGTGCGCGTGCTCGACCTGGAGCGGCTGCGCAGCTACCGCTGAGCCGCGCCGCGGCGGCGCCGGGCCAGCGCGAGAGCTGCGCCGCCGGCCAGCATCAGCGCCCACTCGGCAGGCTCGGGCACCGCGGCCAGCGAGACGTCGCTCACCGCCAGCGTGGAGACGCCGTTGAAGTCGCCGGTGTCGACCACGCCGAAGGCCAGCGTCGCGGTGCCGGCGGCCGCGAAGGTGTGGCTGAAGGTCTGCGTCCCGGCGGGCGCATTGCTGCGCGTGGCCAGCGTGAACAGCTGGCCGTCCACCACCGCGAAGGCGCGGTCCTGGAACGTGGCCTCGAGCGTCGAGAAGCTCCAGCTGAACGTCAGCGTCTGGCCGGCCAGCACCGCGAAGCTCTGGTGCGCGACGCTGCCTTCGTAGGCCGGCTCGCCGGTGAGGTCCAGCGCGAAGGCCGCGACGCCGGCGCCGGCCTCCACCTGGTCGATGTAGGCCGCCGGGCTGCCCGAGAGGTTGAACGGCGCGTCGTCGTCGGCGTTGTAGGCCGTGGTGAGGCGCATCGTGCCCGCGCTGACGGCGATGTCGCCCACCGGGTTCCAGCCCGCGGTGCCGGCACCGAAGTTGCCGTTGGCCACCTGCGCCTGCGCGGCGCCGGCAGTGGCCGCCAGCAGCAGTGCCGGCAGCGTGTTGAGGATGAATCGTGCAGTCATGGTGTGAAGGTCCGCTTCAGCGCGCGATCAGGTCGCGCGCGGAGGAGAGGGAGGCCGGGTCCACGAGGGCCAGCGTGGTCAGCGGCCGGAAGGGGCTGCCGGAGGCGGGGCTGCCGCCGCGCACGTTGACCGAGGTGCCGGAGTCGTTGGCGGTGAAGCTCACCCAGCCTTCGGCCACGGGGTCGGTGCCGGCGAAGCCGATGCCCGCCAGCAGCGTGCGCAGGTCCAGCTTGTCCTTGCCGGGCACGAAGTCGTTGATGCGGTCGCCGGCGTCGCGCAGGCTCAGGTAGACGAAGACGTTGGTGCCGGCGCCGCCGGTCATCGTGTCCGCACCGGGGCCGCCGACGAGGATGTCGTCGCCCGCCGTGCCCACCAGCACATCGCGCCCGCTCGTGCCGCTGATCGTCTTGAACAGGTTCACGCCCACGAGCACCGGGTCATGGTCCGACGCGCGGGACAGGTTCGGCTGGTACGGGTCCACCGGGCACAGGCCGCCGCAGGTGGTCAGCGGCGCCTTGAACTCGAGGTTGTAGTCGTAGACCACCGCCTCGTCCGCGTTGATGTGCCAGTGCGTCGCGAAGGCGATCTTGGACGACATCGAGCCGTTGCTGATCGCATGGTCCAGCCGGCCGGCCATGCCGTCGAACACGTAGGAATAGCCTAGCGTGTTGAAGCGGCCGATCTGGTCCACGAAGCCGTTGCTCGTGAAGTCGTCGATCGGGTCTTCCCGGCCGTAGGCGTTGAAGTCGCCCACCAGCAGCGCATCGCTGCTGCCAGCGGCGGCCAGCACCTGCGAGACCCAGGTCCGCGTGCGCTGCGCCTGCTGCACGCGCGAGGCGTTCCAGCAGCCCTGGCCGTCGCCGCTGTCGACGTTGCCCGGCGCGTCGGCCGAACCCGCCGAGGGGCAGCTGCCCTTGCTCTTCAGGTGGTTGACGACCAGCGTCACGCGCTCGCCGTTGGCGGCGGCGAAGGTCTGCGCCGTGGGCGGGCGGTTGTGCACCGGGTCGGTGTCGCTGACCGCGCCGCCCACGCGCGTCAGGCGCGCGGGCTTGTAGATCATCGCCACCTTGATCGCGTCGGTGCCGGTGAAGGCCGGGTCGGGCACGACGGCGTAGGTGCCGGCACCGACCTTGGCGTTGAGCGCGTCGACCAGGTTCTGCGGCGCGGTGGCGCCGTTGTTCTGGATCTCCATCAGCCCCACCGCGTCGGCGTTCAGCGCGGCCAGCGCCTCGACGATCTTCGTGCGCTGGCGCAGGAACTCCGTCAGGCTGTCGGCGCCGCGGCAGTTGCCCGCGCTGGTGCCGCTGCCCAGCGTGCAGCCCTGGCCGCTCTGGCCGTCGGCGGTCTGGCCGTTGGTGAAGGTGGTGAAGAAGTTCAGCACGTTCATCGCGCCCAGCCGCAGCGTGCCGCCCACCGCCGGCGGCGTGGTCGTGCGCGGGTTGGCCACGGTGAACAGCGGCGTGACGACCGGGTGGATCTTGTAGTCGCCCGCACCGGCGTTGCTGGTGCCGGCCAGGCCGTAGTCGATGACGCCGGTGATGGAGTCGGTCACGTCGCCCGCACGCGGCACGCCGTCGCCCTGCATGTAGGGCGTCGGGTTGGGGTTGGAGCTGGTGCGGCCGTCGTCGAGGATGATGCGGCGGCGCGCGTTCTCGTCGGCCAGCGCCAGCGCCTGCGCGCTGTTGGGGCGGTAGCGGTTGGTGGGCGTCTCCAGGCGCCCGCCCACGGCCATCGTCAGCTGCCCGAAGCGGCCCTGGAAGGCGTTCTGCTGCACCATCAGCGGGCCGGTGATCGTCACCAGCATGCCTTCATAACGCTCGAGCTCGTCGTTGACCAGCTCCGGCAGCGTCACCACCACCGGCGTGATCGAGCCCGTGCCCAGCACGGCGATCGCGCTCGGGCCCGTGAGCTCGGTGACCTTGTGCGCCAGCGTGTCGGCATTCGTCGCCGAGCCGACGTTGAACTCGGCCACCGTGCCCGTCAGCCGGATCAGCTGGCCGGCCGTGACGGTGGGCGCGGTGCTGGTGAAGACGAAGATGCCGTCCGAAGTGAGCGGGTCGTTGTCGCCCACCGGGTCCTGCAGGAAGAAGCCGTTGTTGGTGAGCTTGGTGACGACGCCGGTGGTGGTCACCACCTGGCCCAGCAGCGGGCTCGTGGTGCCGGAGCCCTGAATGGTGTAGATCGGCGTGTCGGCGGCCTGTGCCTGCGACACGGCCAGCAGCAGCGCAAGCGCAGCCGCGGCGATCGGTGAATGGAATCGCATGGAGGTTTCCTTTCGCGCGGTCGATCAGCGGCGCGTGCGGCGGGCGACGAAGCCCAGCACACCCAGGCCGGCGGCCAGCAGCGCCCAGGCACCGGGCTCGGGCACGGCCGACACGCTCACCGTGAGGTCGTCGATCGCCAGGCCGTGGTCGTTGCCGATGTCGTTGCGCTCGACCCAGCGGATGTACAGCGTGTCGCCCGGTTGCCAGAGCACGCCAATCGTGCCGCCCAGGCCGGCGATGCGGCCCACACCGTTGCCATCCACGGCCGCCGCGGTGGAGCCGGTCACCGGCGAGGTGAAGTCGAAGCTGCCGCCGGGTGCACTCCAGTTCGTCACTGCGGCGTAGCTGGTGCCGCCGCCGAACTCCATCACCATCGTCTGCGTCGATGTGTTGCCGCCGTTGCGCCACTGCTCGCCGGCGAAGTTCAGCGTGAAGCTGTTCAGCGTGGTGCCCGTGTCGTTGCGCAGCGCCAGCACCGTCCAGCCGGCGATCACTCCCGAGGCCGGGCTGCCGAAGTAGGCGCCCCCGCTGGCCAGGCTGCCCAGCGCGCGCTCGCCGCTGCCGCTGGCGCCGTAGCTGCGGTAGGTGCCGGCGTTGCTGGCGCCGTTGTCGGCGGCAATGGTGGCCGCCGGGCTGCCGTTGCTGACGATGAGGCTCCAGCCGGGCAGCGTGCTGTCGTTGACCCAGGCCACCGCAGTGGTGGCGGTGGTCAGCGAGTCGAAGCTCTCGCTGTAGGTGAACGACGCCGACGTGACGCTGATGTCGGCATGGGCCGAGCCCAGGACGGCGAGCGCGGCGGTGGCGAGCAGGATCTTCTTCATCGTGACGTTCCTTCGGATGGCAGGTGGTGGGATGCGGGCCGGCACGGGTGCGATCCGGCCCAAACGAATCGGCGCCAGAGACTGGCGCCGCGGTGCGGAAGAGCACCTTGCGAAAGAAGCATGAATCGTGCGTGACGCCGGGTGCCCGCGACGCACCCTTACCCCATGAATCGGGGGCAGGGAATCGACCGATGCGCGGCGTCGTGCGCCCCCCATGAACGGGTGGCCTCCGGGGGCCTACACTGCGGCCGCCATGTCGATCCGCACCGCCTTGCTGCCGCGCGCCGGCGCGGCCTTCTGCCTTTTCCTGTGGCTGGCAGCCGCGTCGTGCGGCGCCCAGCCCGCACAGGCCCCCCTGCCCGAAGGCATGGTGCGCGCCACCGAGGTCGAGGGCATCACCGAGCTGCGCCTGGCCAACGGCCTGCAGCTGCTGCTGGTGCCCGACGAGAGCAAGCCCACGACCACGGTGAACCTCACGGTGCACGTCGGCTCGCGCCAGGAGAACTACGGCGAGACCGGCATGGCGCACCTGCTGGAGCACCTCGTCTTCAAGGGCACGCCCACCACGCGCAACGTCTGGGCCGAGTTCACCAAGCGCGGCATGCGCCCCAACGGCAGCACCAGCTACGACCGCACCAACTACTTCGCCAGCTTCTCGGCCAGCGAGGACACGCTGAAGTGGTACCTGGGCTGGCTGGCCGATGCGATGGTCAACAGCTTCATCGCGCGCGAAGACCTGGACACCGAGATGACGGTGGTGCGCAACGAGTTCGAGGCCGGCGAGAACAACCCCGGCCGCGTGCTGCTGCAGAAGACCTTCGCCGCGATGTGGCAGTGGCACGCGTACGGCAAGGCGACGATCGGCGCGCGCAGCGACATCGAGAACGTCGACATCGCGCGGCTGCAGGCCTTCTACCGCCGCCACTACCAGCCCGACAACGCGACGCTGATCGTCAGCGGCCGCTTCGACGCCGCCAAGGTGCTGGCCTGGGTGGCGACGTCGTTCGGGCCGATCCCCAGGCCCACGCGCACGCTGCAGCCCACCTACACGCTGGAGCCGCCGCAGGACGGCGAGCGCCAGGTCACGCTGCGCCGCAGCGGCGGCACGCCGCTGGTCTACATGACCTACCACGTGCCCAGCGGCGCGCACCCGGACTTCGCCGCGGTGCAGCTGCTGTCGCTGGTGCTGGGCGACACGCCCGGCGGCCGGCTGCACAAGCGGCTGGTGGAGAAGAAGCTCGCCGCCCAGGCCTTCGCCGGCGCCTGGGCGCTGGCGGAGCCTTCGCCGCTGATCCTGGGCGCCGGCCTCGCGCCGGGGCAGGACCTCGCGAAGGCCCGCGCCACGATGGCCGCGGTGATCGACGCGCTGCGCACCGAGCCCGTCACCGCCGAGGAGCTGGAGCGTGCGCGCACGCAGTGGCTCAACGGCTGGGAGATCGGCTTCACCGACCCGGAGCGCGTGGGCGTGGAGCTGTCCGAAGCCATCGGCCGCGGCGACTGGCGCCTGTACTTCCTGCAGCGTGACCAGGTGCGCAAGCTCACGCTGGACGACGTTCGCCGCGTGGCTGCCGAATGGCTGCGGCCCGACAACCGCACGGTGGGCCTGTACGTGCCCACCGACAAGCCCGAGCGCGCGCCGGCCGCCGGCCGGGTGGACATCGCCGCGTTGCTGAAGGACTATCGCGGCGACGCCGGCGCGGCCGCCGCCGAAGCCTTCGATCCGACGCCGGCGAATCTCGACGCCCGCACGCTGAAGTCGAGCCTGCCCGCCGGCCTGAAGATCGCGCTGCTGCCCAAGGGCACGCGCGGCCGCGTGGTGCAGGCGCAGCTGTCAATGCACTTCGGCAGCGAGTCCAGCCTGCGCGGCCAGGAGATGGTGGCGATGTTCGCCGGCGCGCTGCTCGACAAGGGCGGCGCGGGCATGACGCGCCAGCAGATCGCCGACCGCTTCGAGCAGCTGCAGGCCGAGGTGGGTTTCGGCATCGACGACCAGACGCTGGGCGTGGGCATCACGACGCGTCGCGACCGGCTGCCGGCGGTGATCGAACTTGTCGGCCGGCTGCTGCGCGAGCCCGCGTTCAATGCCGAGGTGCTGGAGGAGCAGCGCCGCCAGGTGCTCGCGAGCCTGGAACGGCAGCGCAAGGAGCCCGAGGCGGTGATCGGCACGCGCGTGGGCCGCCACGGCAACCCCTACCCGCGCGGCGACCTGCGGCATGTGTCGACGCCCGACGAGGCCGAGCAGGACGCCAAGGCCGTGACGCTGGCGCAGGTGCGCGAGTTCCACCGCCGCTTCATCAGCGCCGCGAACGGCGAGTTCGCCGCCGTCGGCGAGATGGACCCGGCCGCCGTGCGCGCCGCGCTGGAGAAGGCCTTCGGCAGCTGGCGCCAGCCGGCGGCCGGGCCGATGCCCTACCAGCGCCTGCCGCAGCCGCTGGTGGACGTGCCGCCGGAGCGCTTCGTCGAGCGCACGCCCGACAAGGCCAACGCGCACCTGCTGGGCGTGCTCGGGCTGCCGCTGAAGGACTCGAGCCCGGACTACCCGGCGATGATGGTGGCCAACCACATCTTCGGCTCGGGCGGCAATTCGCGGCTGTGGAAGCGCATCCGCGAGCGCGAGGGCCTGAGCTACGACGTGCGCAGCACGGTGCGGTGGAGCAGCACCGACGCGAACTCGCCGTGGCGGCTGTCGGCCATCTTCGCGCCGCAGAACCAGGCGCGCGTGGAGGCGGCGCTGAAGGAAGAGATCGAGCGCTCGCTGCGCGAGGGCTTCACGCAGCAGGAACTCGACGAGGCCAAGGCCGGGCTCTTGAACAGCCGGCGCCTGCAGCGCGCGCAGGACGGTGCGGTGGTGGGCGCGCTGTCGTGGAACGTCTACCTGGGCCGCAGCTTCGCCGTCTCGCAGGCGACCGACGAGGCCATCGACAAGCTCTCGCTGGAGCAGCTCAACGCCGCCTGGCGCCGCCACATCGCGCCGCAGCGCCTGGTGCTGGGCTGGGCCGGCGACTTCAAGCCCTGATCGAGAATCGAGCACGGAAGAGAACGACGAGGGACCCGAGATGACGCAAGACGACCCCCGCGAACGTGCCGAGCAGCGCACGCTGCTGATGCCGCGCCGCGAACAGGGCAGCGAGCTGAAGGCCGGCGCGCAGATGCAGGAGTTCGTCGTCGAGCGGCTGCTCGGCGTGGGTGGCTACAGCTGCGTGTACCTCGCGCGCGACACCAAGCTCGACCGCAAGGTCGCGCTGAAGGAATACCTGCCGGCCACGCTGGCGATGCGCGCGCCCGACGGCCAGGTGCTGCCGCGCCTGCCGCGCTTCCAGGAGTTCTACGACAAGGGCCTGCAGAGCTTCCTCAACGAGGCGCGGCTGCTCGGCAGCTTCGACCACCCCTCGCTGCTGAAGGTCTACCGCTTCTGGGCCGAGAACGGCACCGCCTACATGGTGATGCCGTATTACGAGGGCATCACGCTCAAGCGCTGGCTGGTGGACCTGGGTGCGCCGCCGTCGGAGAAATGGCTGCGCGACCTGGCCGAGCCGATGATGGCCGCGCTGGCCGTGATGCACGAGCACAAGTGCTTCCACCGCGACGTGGCGCCGGACAACATCCTGATGCTCTACGACCGCGCCCGCTCCGGCGCCGCGAGCTACCTCGAGCAGCGCCCGCGCCCGGTGCTGCTGGACTTCGGCGCCGCGCGCCGCGTGATCGGCGACGCGACGCAGAACCTCACCGCCATCCTCAAGAGCGGCTACTCGCCGGTGGAGCAGTACGAGGGCGAGGTCTCGATGCGGCAGGGGCCGTGGACCGATGTCTACGCGCTCTGCGCCGTGCTGTACACAGCCGTGGTGGGCAAGGCACCGGGGTCCTCGGTGGCGCGCGTCGTGCGCGACGACCAGGTGCCGGCGCGCGTGGCCGGCAAGGGGCGGTACTCGGAGCCCTTCCTCGCGGCCATCGACGCCGGGCTTTCGGTGAAGCCTGAGGACCGGCCGCAGAGCATGGCGGCGCTGCGGGAGATGATGAATGCGGCGGTCGCGCCGCCAGTGGCTGCGCCGGCTGCAGTTGCGGCGGCTGCGGCGGAAGCGCCGGCGGCGAAGGCGGGCGGCGGGGCGATGTGGCTGATCGGCGGCGCGGTGCTGGTGGGGCTGGCCGGCGTGGCGGTGTGGGCGCTCAGGCGCTGAGGGCGTCCCGGGCGGCCCGCGGCCGCCTCACCCGTTGCTCACCCCATGCGCCACATGCCCCGCCGGCACATGCTCGGCGGCGTTCTCGATGTGGCCGGTCTGGTCGTCGAAGAAGAAGTCCGGCTCGAACTCGCGCAGGAAGATGCCCTTGGGCAGGCCGCCGAGGAACATGGCCTCGTCGACCTCGATCTGCCATGACAGCAGCGTGCGGATCGCCCGCTCGTGCGCCGGCGCGCTGCGCGCGGTGACGAGCGCGGTGCGCAGCCGCATCGATGCCGATGGCTCGCGCTGCAGCCGGTGCAGCGCCTCCAGCAGCGGCTTGAAAGGCCCGGGCGCGAGCGGCGAGCCGGCCAGGTCGCGCTCGTGGCTCTGGAAGGCGTCCAGGCCCTGCGCCTGGTAGACGCGCTCGGCCTCGTCGCTGAAGAGCACGGCATCGCCGTCGAAGGCGATGCGCACCTCGTCGGGGTGTTCGGCTGAGGCGCGCGCGCTCTCCGGGAACACGCGCGCGGCAGGCACGCCGGCGATGAGTGCGCTGCGCACGTCGGCGTCGTTGGTGCTGAGGAACAGGTTGGCTGCCAGCGGCCGCAGGTAGCGCCACGGCGGCTGGCCGCGCGTGAACACGCCGCGCTGCACCGGCAGGCCGAAGTGCTGCGCCGAGCGGAACACGCGCATGCCGGAGACGGGGTCGTTGCGCGACAGGATCACCACCTCCACGCGCGGCCGGTCGGGCGTGTTGAAGGCCAGCAGCTTGTTGACCAGCGAGAAGGCCACGCCGGGCCGCGCGGGGCGTTCGATGCGCTGGAGCTGCAGCGCCATGTAGGCGCGGTCGTCGCCGGCCTCGAAGACGCGGTTCTCCTCCTCGAAGTCGAAGAGGGCGCGCGAGGAGATCGCGACGACGAGCTGGCCTTCGAGGGTGGCAGGCATGGAGATGGCGAAAGGCGGTGCCGATGCTACGCCGCGGCCGGCGGCTTCATCGCCCTGCCACATGCGGCGGCCAGACTGCGCGGCACGCCATCGGAGAGCATCGCCATGATCTTCAGCTTCGCCCGCCGTCCCGAGAACCGCCGCCGTCCCGAGCTGCCCGAGGCCGAGCGCCGGCCCTGGGCCGACACCGAGCCGCAGTGCTTCCGCAGCGAGGCCTTTGCCGAGGACCTGGCCGCTGCGGCCGAGCAGCTCCGGCCCTCGCCGCCGCCGCCGCTGGCGTTCCTGCGCCTGCTGCGACAGGCCTGATTCGCGGGGGCGACCGCCCCCGGCGCCGGCGCTGCGCGGCACAATGCCGCTCCCTTCGCCGCCGCCGTGTCCGGACCGCCCCGATGAAACGCCTGATCCCGGCTGCCTGTGCCGCTTTCACGGCCCTCGCAACGCCCGCCGCGTTCGCCGCCCCGGCGCACCAGCACGGCGTGGCCAGCCTGGACGTGGTCGTCGAACCCGGCCGGGTGACGCTGGACCTGGACACGCCGCTGGACAACCTCGTCGGCTTCGAGCGTTCGCCACGTACCGATGCCGAGCGCGAGCGCGCCTCGGATGCGGTCAAGAAGCTGCGTGCCGCCGATGCGCTGTTCCGCATCGATTCGGGCGCCGGATGCAAGCTGGAGAAGGCCGCGCTCAACGCGCCGGTGCTGGGCCTCAACGGCATGGGCTCCGACAAGGACGTGCATGCCGACCTGCAGGGCCACTTCGAGTTCCTCTGCAAGGCCGGCGGCAAGGCCGGCTTCGTCGAGGTGGGGCTGTTCGACGCCTTCCCGGCGCTCAAGCGCATCGAGCTGCAGGTCGTCACGCCGCGCGGGCAGTTGAAGGCCACGCTGCTGCGGCCGTCGTCGCGCGTGATGCTGCTGCGTTGAGGCGCGTTCGCTGGTGCTGGAACTGAGCGGCGTCCGTTTCGCCTGGCCCGGCGCGGGCTCGGACTGCCTGGCCATCGACGCGCTGCGCATCGAGGCAGGCCGCACGCTGTTCCTGCATGGCCCCAGCGGCTGCGGCAAGAGCACGCTGCTGGCGCTGCTGGCCGGCGTGCTGGTGGCGCGCGAAGGCCGCGTGGCGCTGCTGGGCGAGGACTGGAAGGCGCTGCCCGCAGGCCGGCGCGACGCGCGGCGCGTCGACCATGTCGGCCTGATCTTCCAGCAGTTCAACCTGCTGCCCTACCTGAGCGTGCTGGACAACGTGCTGCTGCCCACGCGCTTCTCGGCCGCCCGCGCGCGCCGCGCCGCGCCCACGCCGGCGGCGGCCGCACAGGCGCTGCTGGAGCGCGTGGCGCTGCCGGCGCCGCTGTGGGGGCGGCGCGCCGATGCGCTGTCGGTGGGCCAGCAGCAGCGCGTCGCGGCGGCGCGGGCGCTGATCGGCGCGCCGGAACTCGTGATCGCCGACGAGCCCACCTCGGCGCTGGACGCCGCGCGCCGCGACGATTTCATGGCGCTGCTGATGGACGCCTGCGCCGCCGCCGGCAGCACGCTGGTCTTCGTGAGCCACGACGAGCGCCTGGCCGGGCACTTCGACGAGCGGCTGTCGCTGCCGGTCCTCAACCGCGCTGCATGAAGGCGCTGCTGGCCATCGCCACGCGCAGCGCCTGGAACCGGCGCGGCACGCTGGCGCTGGTGGTGTTCTCCATCGCGCTGGCCACCGCTTTGCTGCTGACGCTGGAGCGGCTGCGCACCGACATCCGCAGCAGCTTCACCGCCGCGGTCAGCGGCACCGACCTCGTCGTCGGCGCGCGCACCGGCCCCGTGCAGCTGATGCTGTACGCCGTGTTCCACGTCGGCGGTGCGACGAACAACGTGAAGATGGACAGCCTGCGCGCCATCGCCGCGCACCGCGCGGTGGCCTGGATGGTGCCCATCGCGCTGGGCGATTCGCACCGCGGCTTCGCGGTGATGGGCACGACGCCGGAATACTTCGAACGCTTCCTCTACGGCGACCGCCAGCCGCTGGCCTTCGCCGAAGGCCGCGCCTTCGCCGGCACGCTCGATGGTCTCTACGAAGCGGTGGTGGGCGCCGAGGTGGCGCAGGCGCTCGGCTACCGGCCCGGCGCCCGCCTCACGCTCAGCCACGGCCTGGGCAGCGTGGGCGGCTCGCTCGCCGCCGAGCATGGCGACAAGCCCTTCGCCGTGGTGGGCGTGCTCGCGCGCACCGGCACGCCGGTGGACCGCACGGTGCACGTGAGCCTGCCGGCGATCGAGGCCATCCACCTCGACTGGGCCGGCGGTGCGCCGGTGCCCGGCATGCGGATCGCGCCCGAGCTGGCGCGCAAGTTCGATCTCGAACCGAAGACGGCGACCGCGGCGCTGGTCGGCCTGAAGAGCCGCGCGGCGGTCTTCGTCGTGCAGCGTTTCGTCAACGGCTACGAGCCCGAGGCGCTGCTGGCGGTGCTGCCCGGCGTCGCGCTGGACGAACTCTGGCAGGTGGTGGGCCTGGGCGAACAGGCGCTGCTGGCCATCAGCGGCCTGGTGGCGCTGGTGAGCCTGGCCTCGCTGGTGGCGGTGGTGCTGGCGGGGCTGAACGAGCGCCGCCGCGAACTCGCGGTGCTGCGTGCGGTGGGCGCCGGCCCGCGCCAGGTGCTGCTGCTGCTGGCGGCCGAAGGTGCGTGGGTGACGATCGCCGGCGCGCTGCTGGGCGCGGCGGCCGCGGCGAGTGCCGTCTGGGCCGCCGGGCCCTGGCTGCAGCAGCGCTTCGGCATCACGCTGCAGGCGGGCCTGCCCACGGCCGAGCAGTGGGGCCTCTTCGGCGCCGTGCTGGCCGCGGGTATGCTTGCCGGCCTGGTGCCGGGCTGGCGCGCGTACCGCCTCTCGCTGGCCGACGGCCTGTCGCCGCGCACCTGAAGAGGTCACCCACGATGTCCCGCCTCGCCTGCTTCGCCCTCGCCACCGGTCTGCTGCTGCCCGCCACCGCCGCGCTGGCGCAGCCGCAGGGCGTGCCGGCGATGAACCCGCCGCTCAGCGCTGCCGGCGCAGCGCCCGCCGCCGGCAGCTTCAAGACCATCACCTGGGAGGCGCTCGCGCCGCCGAACTGGGACCCGTTCAAGGAGTTCAAGGGCGTCGACGTCTCCATGATGCAGGACGGCGACCCGCGCGCGACGCAGATGCTCAAGCGCATGCGCGAGGTCTGGGACAACGCGCCGGTGAACCCGGCGCTCGTCGGCCAGGCGGTGCGCATCCCGGGCTTCGTCGTGCCGCTGGAAGACACGAAGGACGGGCTGAAGGAATTCCTGCTCGTGCCCTACTTCGGCGCCTGCGTGCACAGCCCGCCGCCGCCGTCCAACCAGATCATCCATGTGCTGCCCAGGAGCGCGGTGAAGAACCTGCGCTCGATGGACGCGGTGTGGATCAGCGGCACGCTGAGTTCGGCGAAGAACGACTCCTACATGGGCGCCTCGAGCTGGCATCTCGAGGCGGTGAGCGTCTCCCCGTACGCCGAGCAGAAGGCCGAACCCAAAGCCGAGGCGAAGGCGCGCTGATCGATGCGCGCACCGGCCGGCGACCTCGCGCGAACCACCTTCAGCGTCCTGTTCATCTTCGCGCTGCTGGCCGCGGTGGCGTGGATCGTGCGGCCCTTCCTGGGCCCCGCGATCTGGGCGACGATGGTGGTGGTCGCCACCTGGCCGCTGATGCTGCGCGTGCAGGCGCTGCTGTGGCGCCGGCGCGAGTTCGCGGTGGTCGCGATGTCGCTGCTGCTGCTGCTGCTGTTCGTCGTGCCGCTGGCCGGCGCGGTGGCCACCATCGTCGACAACGCCGACCAGATGGTCGAATGGGCCAAGGCGCTGACCACCTGGCACCTGCCCGAGCAGCCGCCGGCCTGGGCGGTGGACCTGCCCGGCGTGGGCGGCCTGGTGGAGCGCGCCTGGCAGCAGGCCGCGGCACTGGGCCTGCGCGACCTGCTGCCCAAGCTGACGCCCTATGCCGGCAACCTCACGCGCTGGCTGGTGGGCCAGCTGGGCAGCGTGGGCTTCCTGCTCGTGCAGTTCCTGGTGACGGTGGTGATCGCCGCGGTGATGTACGCCACCGGCGAGAAGGGCGCGCAGCTCGTGCTGCGCTTCGCGCGCCGGCTGGGCGGCGAGCGCGGCGAATCGGTGGTGGTGCTGGCGGCCGGGGCGATACGCGGCGTCGCGCTGGGCGTGGGCGTCACGGCGCTGGTGCAGGGCATCCTCGCCGGCATCGGCCTGGCGCTGGCCGGCGTGCCGCTGGCGCCGCTGCTCACCGCGCTCACCTTCATGCTGTGCATCGCGCAGCTCGGGCCCTTCCCGGTGCTGGTGCCGGCGGCGATCTGGGCCTTCTGGAGCGGCGCCACCGGCTGGGGCATCTTCCTGCTGGTGTGGGCCGGCGTCGTCGGCACGCTGGACAACGTGCTGCGGCCCTGGCTCATCCGCCTGGGCGCCGACCTGCCGCTGCTGCTGATCTTCGCCGGCGTGGTGGGCGGCCTGCTGGCCTTCGGCCTGGTGGGCATCTTCGTCGGCCCGGTGGTGCTGGCGGTGGCCTACACGCTGCTGGAGGCCTGGCTGGCCGACGGGGAAGCGCCGCCGGCGTGAAGAAAGGTATCGGCGGCCAACCGCCGAACCCGGCGCTCCGTTGAGGCTCCAACGACGGAGTTGCCATGGAACGCCGCTACGCTTCACTTCGCCGCCTCGCCCTCGGGCTGCCGCTGCTGCTGGCTGCCTGCGGCGGTGGCGTCTACCTCGAACTCGGCGACGGCTGGGGCCCGCCGCCCACCATCGACATCAGCGCCTCCACCGGCCTGGCGCAGCGCGGCGAGACCATCCGCCTGGTGGCCGCGATCTCAGCGCCCAACGGCATCGACCGCGTCAGCTTCTACCGCATCGACCCCGGCGCCACCGTGACGCTCGCGACCCTGGGCGGCCCGCCGGTGCAACTGGACACCGTGATCCCGTTGAACGCCGGCCGCAGCGTAGGCTACTGGGCACGTGTCTGCGACGAGGCCGGCTACTGCCGCGAAAGCGCCACCGTGACGGTGTCCGTGTACCCTTGAGCCGATGAGTTCATTGCTTCGACGCCTGCTGCCCGCCGCGGCGGCATTCGCCTTGCTGGCCGGCTGCGGCACCACGCCGGTGGTGAACCCGGTGACCGGCCGCACCGAGATGTCGGCGATGGACGAGGCGGCCGAGGTGGCCGAGGGCCGCCGCTCGCACGCCGAGATCCTCAAGCAGTACGGCAGCTACGAGAACCCGGCGCTGCAGGCCTATGTCGACGAGATCGGCCAGAAGCTCGCCGCGCAGTCGCACCGCGCGAAGCTGGAGTGGACCTTCACGGTGCTCGACAGCCCCGAGATCAACGCCTTCGCGCTGCCGGGCGGCTTTGTCTACGTCACGCGCGGCATCATGGCCTACCTCGACAGCGAGGCCGAACTGGCCGGCGTGCTGGGCCACGAGATCGGCCACGTCACGGCGCGCCACGGCGCGGCGCAGGCCACGCGGCAGCAGACCGCCAACGTCGGCGTGGCGGCCGCCACCGTGCTGGGCGCGGTGCTCGAGGTGGCCGGCGTCGGCGGCGCCACCGACGCGGCCAGCCGCCTCTCGCAGGCCGCGGCCGCGGGGCTGATCGCCAGCTACAGCCGCGAGCAGGAATCGCAGGCCGACCGCCTGGGCGCCGAGTACCTGGCGCGCAACCGCTTCGACCCCAAGAACATGGTCGACGTGATCGGCGTGCTGAAGGCGCAGGAGCAGTTCGCCGCCGACAGCACCAAGGCCGAGGGCCGCAGCGCGCCTTCGGGCCGCAGCTGGCTGGCCTCGCATCCGAGCAACGACAAGCGCCTGGCCGACATCAAGGACGTGGCCGCGCAGTACGTCGGCGACTTCGGCGACGACGGCCGCGCGCGCTACCTGAAGGCGATCGAGGGCATCGGCTTCGGCGAGAGCCGCAGCCAGGGCCTGACGCGGGGCCGGAACTTCTACCACGAGGGCCTGGGCATCGCGCTCACCGCGCCCGAGGGCTGGCGCATCCGCAACGCGGCCGAGTCGATCACGCTGATCAACGCCGCGGGCGACGCCGGGCTGCTCGTGAAGCTGCTGCCGGCGCAGGCGGGCACCACGCACGACGCGATCATCCGCAACGTCGTCAAGCCGGCCGACGGCCGCAGCGAGAAGCGCAGCCTCAACGGCCTGGAGGCGACGCACTTCGAAGGCACGGTGCGCGACGCGCAGGGCCGCGGCCGCGGCGTCTCGCTCACCGTGGCCGACGGGCCCGAGGGCCGCCGCTACCTGCTGCACTACGCGGCACGCGACGCACCCGCGCTGCAGCGCGCCGCGCCGCAGCTGCGCGAGGCCGAGGCCTCGTTCCGCGCGATGAGCGCCGCCGACCGCAGCGCCGCGCGGCCCTGGGTCGTGCGCACGGTGCCCTTCCCGCGCGGCGGCTTTGCCGAACTGGCGCGCAGCTCGCCGCTGGGCGCCCGTGCCGAGCAGCAGCTGCGGCTGCTCAACGGCCTGTACGGCAGCGAGGCCGAGCCCGCGGCGGGGAAGCCCGTGAAGATCGTTCGTTAGCCGTCCAGCAGCCCACGCCGCTGCAGTTCGACCTCCGCCTGCGCCGGGCTCTCGAAGACGAAGCCCTGCCAGCCCAGCGCGCGCGCGGCCTCGATGTTGGGCGCGTGGTCGTCGATGAACAGCAGCTGCTGCGGCGCCGCGTCGAAGCGCGCCGCGGCGAGCTCGAAGATCGCCGGCTCGGGCTTGTTGTGGTGCACGCGGGCCGAGAACACGCCGTCGCGGAAGCAGCCGAGGAAGGCGTGGCGCGCCTCGAGTTCGGCGGCGATCGGTGCCGGCATGTTCGACAGGTAGAACAGCTCGCGGCCGGCCTCGTGCAGGCAGCGGATCAGCGCCACCGTCTGCGGCTTGGGCTGCAGTTCCTCGGGCACGCCGTCGATCACGCGCCGCGCCTCCTCGGGCGCCAGGCCCGTGCGGCGCGCGATGCGCTCCGCCAGCTCGTCGGGCTCGACGGTGCCGCGGTCGAAGTCGCCCCAGTCGCCGCCGTAGCCCTGGAACACGAGGCCCGCCCAGTGCCGCGCGGCGGCCTCGTCGGCCACGCGCGTGGGCAGCTCGCGTGCGATCAGGCGATGCGGCAGCCAGTCGAAGACCACGCCGCCGAAATCGAAGACGATCTTCATGCGCTGTTCATCCCCTCAGGCGCGCCAGCAGCGCCGCGGTGGAGCCGTCCAGGCCGGCCGCATCGCCGCTGTCGAAGCGCGGCAGCAGCTGGTTGCACAGCGCCTTGCCCAGCTCCACGCCCCACTGGTCGAAGCTGTTGATGCCCCACAGCGCGCCGCTGGTGAACACGCGGTGCTCGTACAGCGCGACCAGCGCGCCCAGCGAGCGCGGCGTCAGCGCGTCCAGCACCAGCGTCGTGCTGGGCCGGTTGCCGGGGAAGCTGCGGTGGCGCGCCAGCACCTCGGGCGCGATCGTCGCCGAGGCGGTGGGCGCCTTCTCCGCCAGCGCCTCGGCCGCGGTCTTGCCCAGCATCAGCGCCTGACTCTGCGCCAGGCAGTTGGCCAGCAGCTTGCGATGCTGGTCCGCCAGGCCATGCGACGGCGTCTTCACCGCGATGAACTCCACCGGGATCACATCGGTGCCCTGGTGCAGCATCTGGAAGTAGGCATGCTGGCCGTTCGTGCCGGCCTCGCCCCAGACCACCGGGCTGGTGCCGAAGGGCAGGGCCTGGCCGTCGGCATCGACGCACTTGCCGTTGCTTTCCATCTCCAGCTGCTGCAGGTAGGCCGGCAGCCGCGCCAGGCCCTGGTGGTAGGGCGCCACGCTGCGGCTGGTGAAGCCGTGGAAGTTGCGGTACCAGAGATCGAGCAGGCCCAGCACGATCGGCAGGTTGCGCTCGGGCGGGGCTTCGGCGAAGTGGCGGTCCATCGCGTGCGCACCGGCCAGCAGCGCACGGAAGTTCGCCTCGCCGATGGCGATGGCGATCGGCAGCCCGATCGCGCTCCACAGCGAGTAGCGGCCGCCCACCCAGTCCCAGAAGCCGAAGGTGGTGGTGATGCCGAAGGCCCCCGCGGCCTTCACGTTGGTGGTGGTGGCGGTGAAGTGGCGCGCGATGTCGGTGCCGCCGCTCGCCTCGAACCAGGCCTTCGCGGCCATCGCGTTGGCCATCGTCTCCTGCGTCGTGAAGGTCTTGCTCGCGACGATGAACAGCGTGCTCTCGGGCTTCAGCAAAGGCAGCACGCGGGCGATGTCGTGGCCGTCGACGTTGCTGACGAAGTGCAGGCGCCGGCGGGTGCCTTCGGTGAACGCGTGCAGCGCCGGCACCACCATCTGCGGGCCGAGGTCGCTGCCGCCGATGCCGATGTTGACGATGTCGGTGATGGCCGCGTCGGCCCGCACGCGCTCGGCATAGGCCAGCATCGCATCGAGCACGCCGTGCACCTCGGCATTGAAGGGCGTGGCCGCGCCCCTGGGCGCGCGCAGCGCGGTGTGCAGCACGGCGCGGCCCTCGGTGGCATTGGCCTCGTCGCCGCGCAGCATCGCGTCGCGCCGCTCGGGCAGCCGGCACTCGCGCGCCAGGTCGAGCAGGAAACGCAGCGTCGCGATGTCGAGCAGGTTCTTGCTCAGGTCGGCGAAGACCTCGGGCGCGTCGAACGAGAAGGCGGCAGTGCGGCCGGGGTCGCGCGCGAAGGCCTCGCGCAGGTCGAGTTCGCGGCCATGGGCCTCGAAGTGGCCGCGCAGCGCGACCCAGGCCTCGGTGGCGTCGCAGCGGGCGGTGGGTTTCATCGGCGTTGTCCTTCGATCAGGCGGTCGAGCTTGAGCGCGTCGGCCGCGAAGGCGCGGATGCCTTCGGCCAGCTTCTCGGTGGCCATCGCATCCTCGTTCAGCGCCCAGCGGAAGGCGGCTTCGTCCGCGGCGCGGTAGTGGACCTCGGGCAGGTCCAGCGTGCGGGCCGCGGCGGCGTCCAGCAGCGGCTCGAGCGGTGCCTCGGAGGCCTGCAGCGCGGCCAGCAGTTCGGGGCTGATCGTCAGCAGGTCGCAGCCGGCCAGCGCCACGATCTGGCCGGTATTGCGGAAGCTGGCGCCCATCACCTGCGTCGTGATGCCGTGGCGCTTGTAGTGGCGGAAGATGGCTGTCACCGACTTCACGCCCGGGTCGTTGACGCCCGCGTTCGCGGCTTCGTCCCAGGCCGCGCCGGCGTTCTTCTTGTGCCAGTCGTAGATGCGGCCCACGAAGGGGCTGATCAGCCGCACGCCGGCGTCGCCGCAGGCCACGGCCTGGCAGAAGGCGAACAGCAGCGTCAGGTTGCAGCGGATGCCTTCGCGCTCCAGCGCCTCGGCGGCGCGGATGCCTTCCCAGGTCGACGCGATCTTGATCAGCACGCGCTCACGCGGGATGCCGGCGGCTTCGTACAGGCCGATGATCCGGCGCGCGCGCGTGGCGGTGGCGGCGGTGTCGAAGGACAGGCGGGCATCCACTTCGGTGCTGACGCGCCCCGGCACCACCTTCAGGATCTCGCGGCCGAAGCGCACGAGCACGGCGTCGACCACCGCGTCCAGCGCCGCGCCGGCGCCGAGTTCGGCCACCGTCTCGCGCAGCAGCGGCGCGTACTCGGGCTGCTGCACGGCCTTCAGGATCAGCGTCGGGTTGGTGGTGGCGTCCTGCGGCGCGTATTGCGCGAGCTGGTGGAAGTTGCCGGTGTCGGCGACCACCGTGGTGTGGCGCCGGAGCTGTTCGAGCTGGTTCGTCGTCATGGCTGCGGATTAGATCGCACCGCGGCGGCCCGGCGATTACGACCGGGTTTCATGGCCTCCATTCCGTTGACGCCCGCAGCCGGGCTGCCTATGGTCGGGCCGCTGATGCATGCCATGTCGCTTCCGTCGCCGGTCCTGCCGCGGGCGATTTCGCCGTTCCTGGCGCGTTGCCTGCTGCTCGCGCTGCTGCTGCACCTGTGGCTGGTGCTGCTGCTGGGCAACGCGCCCGGCGGCACGGCGCGCGTGGGCGAGGGTGTGGGCGGCAGCATCAACGTGACGCTGCGCGGGCCCCAGGCGCCCGGCGCCGCCGAACCCGCGCCCGAGCCGATGCCGCTGCCCGCGCAGGGCCCGACCGGCACCGCCGAGTCGCCCCGCTTCGGCGGCGCGGTACGCGAGGCCGCGCCCCCGCCCCAGCCGGTGCCCGAGGAGCCCGGCGCCGCGCAACTGGGCACCTGGGCGGCGCGGCCGCCGCCGGCGCCGGTGCAGGAGGCACCGCTCGCGCCGGTCGCTCCGCTCGCGCCGGCGGGCGCGCCGGTGCCGGCGGCGATGCCCTCGCTCGCACCCGCCTTGCCGCCGGCGCCGGTGGCGCCGCTGGGCCGTGTGCTGGAGGAACGGGCGACGGCCCTGCCGGCCCCGGCCGCACTGCCGCCGCCGCTGCAGGCGCCCGCGCCCCCGCCGCCGGCGGCCCCCGCGCCCGCGCCGGTCGAGCCCGAAGCGCCGATCCGCCGCCTGACGGCGCCCGCCGCGCCGGCGCCGGTGGCACCGCTGCCGTCGATCGCACCCGCGGTGCCGGCGCCCGTTCCGGCGCCCGCGCTGCCCCGGCTGCAGCCGCTGCCCCCGCCGGTGCCGGAGCCGCCCCTGGCCGCACCGCCACCGCTGCCCGCGCCGGTGGCGGTACCCGCGCCTGCGCCGGCGCCCGCGCCCGTCCTGGCGCCCGCTGCCGCACCGGCGCCCACGCCGGTACCCGCACCCGCCGCGGCCGCGCCGGTTCAGCCCGCCACGCCCACGGCCGCCTCGCTGCCGGCGGCCACGCCCGCACCGGCACCCGTGCCCGCACCGATCGGCCTGAACGGCGCGCCCGACGCCGGCAGCCGTGTCGGCGCCGATGTCGCCACGCCGCCCGCCGCGCCCGCGAGCGCGCCGCCGCGGTTGAACCTCAACCTCGCGCGGCCACGCGGTGGCGAACTCTCACAGGGGCGCTCGGCCGGCGTGCTGCCGCTGCTGCCGCGCCCGCCGGAGCTGCCCGACAAGCTGGGCCGAGAAATCGAGAAAGCCGCCAAGAGCGACTGCCGCACCGCCCACGCCGGCAACGGCCTGCTGGCCGTGGGGCCTCTGGCCGTCGATGCCTTGAAGAAGGAGGGCGGCTGCAAGTGGTAGCCGCCCTGCCGGCGCTCAGCTCAGGTCTGCACGAACCCGGTCTTGGTCATGATGCCCGTGATCGCGGCGCCATTGTTCTGCTCCGAGGCCTCGTTCACCGCGCGGCGCGAGTCGGCCAGCACCGAGATGACCAGCCGGCGCCGCCTGACGGCGGTGGCGCTGGCGCCGATGCTCTCCGGCTGGCTCAGCGTGTGGCTGAAGGTGAAGCTCCTCCACTGCCCCGGCAGCAGGATCGGTACCTCTCGCTCGGTGGCAGGCGGCATGTCCAGCACCTGCTGCGTGGTCTGGCCGTTGACGACGACCTCGTCGCTCTCGATCAGCATCTCGCGCACGACGCAGGCGCCCGAGGGCCGCGCGCCGATGTTGGTGACGCGGCACTCCACCTGGTAGGCCGTGCCGGCGTGCACACCGACGTTCGGCGCGATCACGCGCAGGTTCTGCACGACGAGGTCGGCACGCCGGTCGCCCGTGCCGGAACTGAGGTTGAAGGTGGCCGTGACGTTGCGGTTGGCGTCCATCACGACCACGCGGTTGCCGGTGGGCTGGATCGTCGTGCCGTCGCCCGACCAGCCGGCGAACACCGAGCCGGAATCGGGCGAGGCGCTGAGCGAGACCACGGCCGGCGGCAGCAGCCGGGAGTTCGTGTAGCGCTCGCTGCAATCGCCGCCGCAGTCGATGCCGCCGGCCAGCGAACGCACGTTACCCGAGCCCGTGCCGTTCTTCGTCACCTGTAGCGTTCCGCTCATCTGACCCTCCTGGAGGCACGGCCCCTGGCGCCGGAGTCTGGGAGCGGATCGGTCGCGGCCGCATTGCGGGAAACCCGCGCCGGGCCGCTAACTCGGGTGTTCAGGTGATCAGCAGCGCGCGGAAGTCGTTGACGTTGGTGAAGGTCGGCCCCGTCACGACGAGGTCGCCCAGGGCGCCGAAGAAGTTGTAGGCGTCGTTGCGGTCGAGGAACTCGGCCGGCTTGAGGCCCAGCGCGGCGGCGCGCGCCAGCGTGTCGGGCGTGACGATGGCGCCGGCGTTGTCCTCGATGCCGTCGATGCCGTCGGTGTCGGCGGCCAACACGTGCACGCCGCCTTCGCCCTGCAGCGCGATCGCGCAGCCGAGCAGGAACTCGGTGGCGCGGCCGCCCCGTCCGGGCTTCAGCCCGGACCCTTGGGCGGACTCGCCTTTGGACTTGACCGTCACTGTGGTCTCGCCGCCGGAGAGGATCACGCAGGGCTTCGCGAAAGGCGCGTCGCGCCGCGCCACCGCGCGCGCCAGCGCCGCGTGCACCTTGCCGACCTCGCGGCTCTCGCCCTCGATCTCGTCGCTGAGGATGTGCGCGGTCAACCCTGCCGCGCGCGCCGCCTCGGCCGCGGCCTGCAGGCTCTGCTGCGGCGTGGCGATCATGTGCACGGCATGGCCGGCGAAACGAGCGTCGCCCGGTTTCGGCGTCTCGAAGGCGCCGCTTTCCAGCCCGGCGCGCGCGGCCGCCGGCAACTCGATGCCGTAGCGCGCGCAGATCGCCAGTGCGTCGGCGCAGTGGGTCTCGTCGGGCACCGTGGGGCCGCTGGCGATGACGCCCGGCGTGTCGCCCGGCACGTCGCTGATCAGCAGGCTCACCACCCGCGCCGGCGCGCACATCGCCGCCAGCCGCCCGCCCTTGATCGCCGAGAGGTGCTTGCGCACGCAGTTCATCTCGTCGATGGCCGCGCCGCTTTTGAGCAGCGCCTTGTTGACGGCCTGCTTCTCCTCCAGCGTGATGCCCGGCGCCGGCAGCGAGAGCAGCGCCGAGCCGCCGCCGGAGACGAGGAAGAGCACGAGGTCGTGCTCGGTGAGGCCCTTCGTCAGCTCGACGATGCGCGCCGCGGCGCGGCGGCCGGCCTCGTCGGGCACCGGGTGCGCGGCTTCCACCACCTCGATGCGGCCCGGCTTGGCCCGGTAGGCCGGCGGCACATGCTCGTAGCGCGTTACGACGAGGCCGGAGATCGGCGCATTCGCGGGCCACAGCGCATCGACGGCCGCGGCCATCGCGCCGCCGGCCTTGCCGGCGCCCAACACCAGCGTGCGGCCGGGCGCCGCCGGTGGCGGCGGCAGGAAGGGGGCGGTGTTCTGCGCCGGCAGCGCGCGGCTCACCGCGGCGTCGTAGAGGCGGCGCAGCAGCGCACGCGGGTCCTGGTTCGGGTGGCTCATGGCGCGGGGTGCGTGGGGTCGACCCAGGGCACGTTCTCGGGTTTCTCGACCGGCTCGATGTCCAGGTTCACCGCCACCGCCTGGCCGTCGCTGCGGCACAGCACGCACTCGAGCACCTCGGTCGGGCTGGCGTTGATCTCCTGGTGCGGCACGTAGGGCGGCACGTAGATGAAGTCGCCCGGGCCGGCCTCGGCGGTGAACTCCAGCTTCTCGCCCCAGCGCATGCGCGCGCGGCCCTTGACGACGTAGATCACGCTCTCCAGCGGCCCGTGGTGGTGGGCGCCGGTCTTCGCGTCGGGGTGGATGTGCACGGTGCCGGCCCAGAGTTTCTGCGCCCCGACGCGCGCGAAGGTGATCGCGGCCTTGCGGTCCATGCCGGGCGTCTGCGCGGTGTTGGCGTCGAGCTGGTCGCCGGGCACGACGCGCACGCCGTCGTGTTTCCAGCGTGCGGATGGGTCTTCGCTCATGCCGGTGCGCTCCTTTTGCGGAGGGCGGATTGTGCGGCCGCCGCGGCCACGCAGATCGTCCAGGAGATCCAGGCCGTCCACAGCGTGTGGCTGGGGTAGTGCGCGCCGCGCGCCAGCTGCGCGAAGCCGAACAGCAGGCCCACGGCGAGCACGGCGGCCAGCCAGAGCCGGGCGCGCGCCGCGTCGTGCACACGCCAGAGGAAAACCATGCCGAGGAAGCCGAAGGCCGCCACCGCATGGCCCGAGGGAAAGCAATGGCCGCCGCCGCCGTCGGCCACGCCGCGCGCCCAGTGCGAGACGTAGCGGGCGGCGCCGCCGAACTCGGCCAGGTCCCAGGGGCAGCTGGTGAGGCTGAAGCGCTTGATCGCCGGCACGGCGACGATGCAGAAGAACATCACCGCAATCCATCGCCAGCGTTCGGCGCGCGAAGGCTGGCCCGCCGGCGGCGCGGCCGGGGCTCGCACGGCGGCGACGATCAGCAGCGCCATCAGCACCCAGGCCGCGATGCGGCCGCCGTCGTGCAGCGCGTGGCTGGCCCAGAAGGCCTCGCGTGCGCGGAAGCCCGCGGCATCGGCGAACAGCCGCGCCGTGGGCAGGTCCCAGCCGCTGAAGTCCCAGGCCAGCAGCGCGGCGAGCGCGGCCAGCGTGACGGCGATGTCGCGGCGCAGCGTGGCGTTCATGGCGCGGCGCGGCAGCCGGCGGCCAAGTCCCAGGCCGGCGCGTACAGCGAGGTCTTCACGTCCAGCATCGCCAGCAGCGTGTGGAACAGGTGGTCGTGCGCGGCGGGCTGCGCTGCGCGCTTTTGCAGGCAGGCCACGTCGAGGCCCATCGCCCGCGGCGTGCCGGCGCCGAACCACATCAGCATCGGCACCCGCTTCTGCACGTCGGGCGCGATGGCGTAGGGCAGGCCGTGCAGGTAGAGGTTGTTCTCGCCCAGGCTCTCGCCGTGGTCGGAGACGTAGAGCATCGCCGAATCGATGCCGCCGGCCGCCTTCAGCTGCGCCGCCAGCTGCGCGAGCACGTGGTCGGTGTACAGCAGCGCGTTGTCGTAGGCGTTGACGATCTCCTCGCGCGCGCACTTGTGCAGGTCGTCGCTGTTGCACGCGGGCTGGAAGCGCGCGAAGGCCGGCGGGTAGCGGCGGAAGTAGGAAGGGCCGTGGTTGCCCAGCATGTGCAGCACCAGCAGGTGCGTGCCGCCCTCGCGCTGCACCGCGGCCAGGCGCTCGGGCAGGCCGGCGAGCAGCGCTTCGTCGAGGCAGCGGCCCTCGGCGCACAGGCCGGCGGGCTTCAGGTCGTGCATGTGCTCCTCGGGCAGGCCTTCGCAGACGCCCTTGCAGCCGCTCTGGTTGTCGCGCCACAGCACGTGCACGCCGGCGCGCGCCACCACGTGCAGCAGCGACTCGCTGCCGCGCACGGCGGCCTCGTCGTAGTCGCGCCGGCCCACCGGCGCGAACATGCAGGGCAGCGAAACCTCGGTGTTGGTGCCGCAGCTCGTCACCTCGGCAAAGCTCGCGAACGAGGCCGGCTCGGCGGCGGCGAGCTTCGCGAGTTCGGGCGTGGTGTTGCGCGCGTAGCCGTTGAGGCCCCAGTTCGCCGCGCGCGCCGTCTCGCCCACCACCAGCACCACCAGCAGCGGGCGCGTGCGCGCCGCGGCCACCGGGCCGGGCTTCGCATCCAGGCCGATGGCCTGCCGCGGCTTGGCCGCGCCCTTGGCCTGCGCCGCGACCACCGAGCCGATGCTCCAGATGTAGTTCGAGGGCGTCGCCAGGTAGCGGATCTCCTTGTGGTTGCGCATCAGCGACGCGAAGGGCTGGAAGATCAGCATCAGCGCGCCCAGCGCCAGCGCCACCGCGCCCGCGAGCGTGGCCGCGCGCATGCCGGCGGCGCGCAGCAGCGTGGGCCGGGGGCGGATCTGCACCCGCCACAGCAGCACCAGCGGCAGCACGGCATACAGCAGGAAGTGCGGCACCATGCCCCAGGCGAAGAGTTCACGCGCCTCGGCCACGTCGGTGCGCATCACGTTGCGCATCATCGAAGGGTCCAGGTACACGCCGTAGGCCTGCATGTAGTAGCTGGCGAAGGCGGTGCCCAGGATCAGGAAGCCGATCACCGGCTTGGCCGTGTGCCGCGTGCACACCAGGCCCAGCAGCAGCACGTTGACGGCCACCAGCATCACCAGCAGCGCCGCGGCGAAGCCCCAGGTGGCGGGCTGCGAGAAGTCGCGCTCCTTCAGCGCGGCGGCGAGGAACAGGCGGTTGGCGGTGAGGGCCCAGAACAGGCCGGCGGCGAGCATCAGCTGCTCGACCGTGAGCGGCCAGATCAGCCGCCGGGGCGCGGATTGATGAAAGAGCATGCGCGTATTGGACCCGATCCTGCGCCTGGCCCCGGCGGGCGAGGGTGGACAATCCGCGCGTGGACACGCAGCAACCCCTGCCCGGACCGGCCGCCGACGCCTCGGCCCTGAAGAGCCGCGGCGGCCTGCGCCGCGTGTGGAACGCGATGCGCTACTCGGTCGCCGGGCTGCGCGCCGCGGTGCGCCACGAGGCGGCCTTCCGCCAGGAGCTGATGCTGGGCGTGCCGATGCTGCTGCTCGTGCCCTTCATCGCGCCCGGCCGCTGGCAGGCGCTGATGATGGCCGGCAGCGTGGTGGCGGTGTGGATCGTCGAGTTGCTGAACTCGGCCATCGAGGCGCTGGCCGATGCGATCTCGCTGGAGCGCCACCCGCTGCTGGGCCGCGCGAAGGACATCGGCAGCGCCGCGGTGATGCTGGCGCTGCTGTTCACGGGCCTGGTGTGGGTGGTCGTGCTGTGGCCAGCCGCCACACCATGAAGCCCAGGCCCGCCACGCCCACCAGCAGCACGGCCCACAGCAGCCAGGGGCGCAGCGCGGCCTGACGTTCGGCGCTCGCGGCCTGCTGAGCCACCGCGGTTTCCTCGGCGAAGGCACCCAGTTCGGCCTGGCCCAGGCGCGCGCGTTCCTGATCGAGCTGCGGCACGAGCGTGGAGACCGGCAGCGCGCCGGCCGCTGCCCCGGCGGCGCCGGCCAGCAGGCGGTACGGCGGCTGGCCCTGCGCGGCGAAGACGATGCGCGCGAGATGTGCCTTCGCCACCAGCTGGGTCGAGGCCGCATCGAGCGCGGCCGAGCGCTCGTCCGGCAGCACGCGCACGTAGCGCAGCGTGGCCTCGAGCGGGACTGCCGGCGAGACGCTCGCCACGCCCTCGCGTTCGAGCCGGTAGAAGACCGCGCTGCCGAGCTCGCGCCAGGCTTCGTCGGCCCGAGTGCGGCCTTGCAGGCGCACCGGCGCGACCCGCGGTCCGGGCGGCAGCTTCAGGTCCAGCGCGACGACAGGCAGCGCGCCGCCGAGGTCGAAGTGCAGCGCGCGCGGCGGCGCGGGTGTCTTCGAGGCCGGCTCGGGCGAAGTGCCGACGGTGAGTTCGCTCGGCGCCGCCGGCGCGCTGCTGCCCTGGCGCACGGACAGCGCCGTGGCGCCGCTGAGCTGCGGCGCGGCGGCGAGCTCGCGCCACACGAGGCGCACGAATCGCGGCACGCCCGGCGGCAGTGCCACTTCGCGCTGCACCAGCGGCGAACCCGCGCCGCCCGGCGCCGGCAGCTGCAGCAGCTGGCCGCTGCCCAGCGGCTGCCAGGCGCGCAGGTCGGCGCTGGCGTCGAGGTCGAAGCCGACGCCGAACTCGGCCGGGCTCGACCACGCCAGGCGCAGCGCGTGCGGCCGCGGCTCGTCGGTCGTGCGCTGCTTCGGATCGCCGAGGTCGAACAGCCAGCCGGGTGATTCGGGCGGCGGAGCTGCGTTCGTGCTGCCGGTGCGGCGTACGCGGATCGTGTCGCCTTGCACCAGCACTTCCACTGGAGAAGCCAATGCCGCGCCGGGCGCGCTGCGGCGCGGCAGGGGATAGGCGGCAGCTTCACGCTGCAGCTCTTCCCGCTGCAGCTGCGCCGGTGGCGCCGGCAGGAAGGCAAAAGGCACACGCTCGCCGCGGGCGTCGACGAGCCGCAGGTCCGCCAGGCCCGGCTCGACGCTGCGCCCATAGGCGGCGGCCGGCAGCGGCAGCTCGACGAAGGCGGCGCTGCGCTGGACCGTCACCGGCGCGGCGTAGCGGAACGCCGGCTCGGCCGCGAGCACCGCGAAAGCCGCGCCGGCCGACAGCAGGAAACTAACGCGCTTGACGAGTGGCATCTGGATTCGACGGCAACGGGGCGACGTAGGCGATCACCAGCATCAGCAGCCCCACGCCGATGAAGGAGACGATGCGGGTGACGGTGCCGCTGCCGGACAGATCGACCAGCAGCAGCTTGGCCACCACCGCGGCCAGCAGCGCGGCGCCCGCCATCCACGGCCCGCGCCAGGCGCGCCGCGCCGAGAGCCACATCAGCACTAGCGCGGTGGCTGACCACAGCAGCGTGACGCCGGTCTGCACCGCGAGCGAGCGCGACCAGTCGTCGAAGTGGTAGGGCACGCCGGCCCAGTGGTGGAAGCCGCGCACCAGCATCGCGTTGAGCCAGACGAAGGCGCAGCCGGCGAGCAGCGCGGTGCCGGCCTGCGGCGAGGCGCGGTGCAGCGGCGCCGCGCCTTCGCTGCGCAGCCAGGCCAGCACCGCGGCCAGCACGATGCCGACGCCCAGGTCCAGCGGGTTCAGCAGCGGCACGTGCGGCAGCGGCGCCGCGCCGCCGTTGGAGAAGGCGTTGGCCAGCAGCGTCCACAACAGCAGCCCGGCGGCCAGCACGCCGGCGGCCACGCTGCGGTAGGCATCGGGTTCTTCACGCAGCGGCCAGCGCGCGAGCACACCCGGCCGCGGCAGCAGCACCAGCAGCAGCGCCGGCACCGCCAGCCAGCCGAGCCAGGGCCAGGCCCTCGCACCATCGCCCCAGCCGCGCGTGATGGCACTGCCCTGCAGCGCACCGAGCGCCGCCAGCAGCAGCGCGCCGAGCGCATGCCCCATGTGCCGCAGCAGCGCGGGCCAAGCCGGCGCGGCCTTCGCCAGCACGAAGCCGTGCACGGCCAGCGCCAGCGGCCAGGCCCACCAGCCGCCGTGCGCGGCCGGGCTGTCGAGCAGCAGCGCGCCGGCGGCCAGCGGCAGCACCAGCAGCGGCGCATGGCCCACCGCCGGCAGGCCGGCGCGCGGCCAGCGCAGCTTCCACGCCGCCAGCACCTGCAGCGCGGCGATGGTGGACAGGGCCGCAAGCCAGGCGGCGATGCCGGCCTGCGGCGCCGTGAAGCGCTCGATCTCGAAACCCGCCGCCGCCAGCGCCCACAAGGTGCCCCAGCCCAGCAGCAGCGGCTCGGCCAGGCCTTCGCCCTGCAGCGCGGCGTTCTCGCCCACCGCCCGCTGCACCACCCAGGCGGCGACATGCGCGCCGATGGCCAGCAGCAGCGCGCTGATGAACCAGGCGTTCAGCAGGTGCTGCGGCGGATCGGCCCAGGCATGCGTATGGACCAGCGCGGCGCCCGCGATCAGCAGCAGCGCGTAGCCGAAGGCGCGCGGCACCATGCGCTGCTGCCGGAAGCCCAGCCACAGCAGCCCGGCGCCTTCCAGCGCCCAGGCACCGCCGGTGCTGCGGGCGTCGAGCGCGAACGGGATCACCAGGCTCAGGAAGACGATGGCGACGGCCAGCGTGCCTTCGAAGGCGGCTGCGAGCGCCGGGTGGCGCTTCGTCGCCCGCGCCAGCCCCACGTAGAAGGCCGCCAGCAGCAGCGCCGAGATCGCGGCACCGTAGGCCGTGTCCTTCACCAGGCCGTACTGCAGCACGAAGCCGATCGTCGGCAGGCCGAACAGCAGGCTGCCGTTGACCCAGCGGTCCAGCTGCTGCATCGGCTCGGTGCCGGACAGCACGCGCCGCGCCGGCATCATCAGCACGGCATTGAAGAGCAGGAAGTAGACGACGAGGAAGGCCTGGCAGACGGCGTAGTGCTCCGGCCGGTACGACAGCAGCCCCCAGGCCGTGCCCACGCCGAAGGTGAAGACGAAGCCGACGACGTTCAGCGCGCGCCAGGTGCGGAACCAGGCCACCGCGGCGATGCCCAGGTCCAGCACCAGGTAGTACGAGAACAGCGCGACGTGGTTGCCGCTGCCGGAGGAGACGAGCAGCGGCGTCGCGAAGCCGCCGGTGGCGCCGATGAAGGCCAGCGCCGGTGCGTCCTGCAGCACCGCGAGCGCGGCGGCCAGCGCGGCCACCAGCACCATCAGCACAAAGACCGGCACGGGCGCCAGCACGCCGTAGAAGCGGAAGGCGACGAAGAGCGTGAGGTACAGCACGGCTACCGCGCCACCCTGCAGCACCTGCGCGTAGGCGGCGCGCCGGTGGCGCAGCCGCCAGCCCAGCACCAGCAGCACGATCGCGACGGCCGCGATGGCCGCCAGCCGGAACTCCACCGGCAGCAGCGCGTGGTCGCTCGCGTACTTCGCAAGGAAGGCCAGGCCCAGGAAGAGGATGCCGACGCCGGCCTTGGCGATGGTGTTGCCGCCCAGCAGCCAGTCGCGCGCATGGTCCCAGGCCGTGGGTTGCGGCGGGGCCGGTGGCGGCGACGGTGGCCGGGCAGGGCGCGCGGGCTGGGCAGCGGCAGCCGGCTTGGGTGCCGCGGCGGGCGCGGTTGCGGCGGCCTCGGCAGGCTCGGTGGTTTCGCGCAGCGGCAGCGGCACGGTGTCGGCGATGGGCTCCGACCGCGGCTCCGGCCGCGGCTCGCGCACCGGTTCACGCACGGACTCGGAGCGCGCCTGCCGCGCGGGCTCGGGCGGCGCGGCGACGATCGTCCGCTGCGCGCGCAGCGTCTCGATCTCCTGCTTCAGCTGCTCCAGCCGCTGTGCCTGCGTGCGGCTGCGCAGCACCAGCCAGGCCAGCAGCGCGCCGGCCAGCGCCGCGAAGGGCGACTCACCCACGGCGCCGCCGAAAAACGCGCCGAGGATCAGGACCAAGATCGTCACGCCAGCCTCCCGCCCGATGGGCTCTTTGCGAGGCACTCTAGCAGCGCGTGCCGTCCGCCAGCCGCGCGGCGTGCGAGGTATCGCCGGGCGCTACCGGCGGTGGCCGGCAAGGCGCCGATCAGCCGCTCAGCCGCGGAAGCGTGCGCGCAGCGCGAGCACCGCCTCGGGCACGAGGCGGCTGATCGCATCGATGGCCGGCAGGTCCTCGTCATCGGGCGCCGGCTCGGCAGGCTCCACGCCTTCGAGCCCGCCACCCAGCTGCAGCAGCGGTGCGCTGGACGGATCGGCCCAGCAGGCCTCGCCCCAGGCCGCGGGCGCCAGATCGACCGCCTGCAGGAAGCCGGCGCACCAGTCGCGCGCGTCGGTCAGCTCCTCGCCCTCGTGCTCGGCGATGCTGAACACCGGCTCCCAGCCCGGCGCCTCGGGTACCGCCAGCAGCGCGTCGAGGTGGCGCAGGTGGCGCAGCAGCTGCACCACGGTGTCCTTGCGCTGGCGCCGGCTGCCGAAGGGGAAGACGGCGGGCTCCTCGTCGTCGCCGTCGGCATCGCCGCCCCAGATCCAGGGCATCCAGTCGGCGGTGTGGTGCTCCGCCAGCAGCGCGGGCGGGCCGACGAGCAAGGCGGTGAGGAAGCCGTCGGCGCCGTCCAGCGTCATCGCGCTGTCGGACGGCAGCTTGGCGAGCAGGCGTTCGAGGCCTTCGAGTTCGGCCTCGGTCAGCGGCGTGAGGGGCGAGGCGGGGTCGTAGCGCGGGAGGTCCATCGCACATTCTCACCCGCCCACGGGCCTACTTGCGCATGGCGGCGAGGATCTCCTGCGAGCCGGCGGCCATCAGCCGAGCGTCCGAACCCACGGTGACGAAGCGGAAGCCCAGGTCGATGCGCGCACGCGCCACGTCGGGCCGGCCGTTGTGGATGCCGGCCTGGATGCCATGCGCCTTCGCGCGCGCCAGGATGTGCTCGATGGCCTGCTGCGCCTTCGGGTCCACGTCGTCGAAGACGGGCCGGCAGCCCAGGCTCAGCGAGAGGTCCGAGGGGCCGATGTAGATCGCGTCCAGGCCTTCGACGGAGAGGATCGAGTCGAGGTTGTCCAGCGCCTGCGCGGTCTCGATCATCGCGAAGGTGACGATGGTCTTGTTGGCATGCTCCGGGTAGTCGGCGCCGGCGTAGATCGTCGCGCGCACCGGGCCGAAGCTTCGCGTGCCCTGCGGCGCGTAGTGCGTCCACGCGACGAGCTTCTGCGCGTCTTCCCGCGTGTTGACCATCGGGCAGATGACGCCGTAGGCGCCGGCGTCCAGCGCCTTCATCAGCACGCCCGGCTCGAGCCAGGGCACGCGCACGACGGGCACCGCGGGCGTGGTGCTGATGGCCTGCAGCATCGGGATCAGCGCGTCCTCGCCGATCAGGCCATGCTGCATGTCGATGGTCAGCGTGTCCCAGCCCTGCGCCGCCATCACCTCGGCGCTGAATCCGTTCGGAATGGCCAGCCAGCCGTTGACGGCGGCCTTGTCCTCGGCCCAGAGCTGGCGCAGGCGGTTCGGTCTCATCGTGGATCCTCTCGTCTCGGTCGGCAGGGCTCCACGATAGCGCCGGATGGCCCCTCAGCGGCGCAGCGCGGGCTCCGGCGCGTCCAGCGGGAAGGCGCTGCAGCCCAGCTGGCGGGAAATGTCTCGGCTCGCGTCGCGCAGCATCGCCACCAGCTCGGGCTCGCGCGCCTCGTCGTAGCGGAAGGTGGGGAAGCTGACGCTCAGGCCGGCCACGACCTGGTTCAGGCGGTCGAAGATGGGAATGGCCGCGCAGCGGATGTGGTCGTCGAACTCCTCGCGGTCCTGGCCGAAGCCCTGCGCGTGGGTGCGTTCCAGCTCGGCCTGGAAGGCCTCGCGGTTGGTGATGGTCTTCTCGCGGAAGCGCTGGAAGTCGCAGCCCTTGAGGATGGCGTCGCGCCGCGCCGGGCTTTCCCAGGCCATCAGCACCTTGCCGATGGCGGTGCAGTGCAGCGGCGCGCGCCGGCCCACGCGCGAGTACATGCCCAGCATGTGGCGGCTGTCGACCTTGTGCACGTAGATGATCTCGCTGTCGATCAGCGAGCCCAGGTGCACCGTCTCGCCGGTGGCGTCCGACAGGCGCTGCATGTGCGGCTTGGCGATCTCCACCAGGTCCGGGTACTGCAGCGCCTTGGCGCCGAGTTCGTACATGCGCATGGCCAGGCCGTAGCGTTCGCTGTCGACCTCCTGGCGCACGTAGCCCAGCGTCTTCATCGTCTGCAGGAAGCGATAGACGGTTGCCTTGGGCATCGCCAGCCGCACCGAGAGCTCGCTGATGCCGGTCTCGTTGCGTTCGGACAGCGCCTGCAGGATGGCGAAGACCTTCAGGACCGCCGCCACCGATTCGGGCTGCCGGGCGTCGTAGCTGTCGTCGTCCATAGGTGTCGCCAAGCTTTCGCGGTTCGTTCCGATTCGTTCGGACGGGTGTTTCAGGTGTGGATTGTGAACCCGCGCGCGGGGTTTCTCACTCGCGTCCGGTCCACAGCCGGCCGGCGCCCGCGCCGGAAAACACGCGCGCGGGCACGGCGGCGGCTTCGTCGACATCCGGCTGCGGCGCCGGGCGCCAGCCCACGTCGGCCGTGACCGCCGCGCCGGCCGGCGTGCTGCGCAGCGCGGCCAGCAGGTCCACCGAGCGGCCGTTGTGGATCGAGCCCTCGTCGGCGAACGAGGTGCCCTTGTAGGCGCGCACCAGGCGCGCCGTGTCCACGTCAGGCGGCGTGAGCCAGGCATTGCGTTCGCTGAAGAGCTTCGACGAGAAGCCCACGCCCAGCGAGTAGCCGTAGGCCGCCGAGCTGCCGGTGCGGTGCAAGTTGTTGAACACATGCACCTGGCCGTGGCGCACGCGCGGCGCGCGCTCCTTCACCGCGTCCCAGAGGTTGTGGTGGTAGCTCACCTTCAGCCGGCCCTCGTCGGCGGCCACGCGGTCGCCGCTGCCCACCAGCGAAGTCTTGTCGTGGTGAGAGAAGCGGTTCCAGGAGACGGTGACGAAGCTCGAGCCCTTGGTGATGTCCAGCAGCCCGTCGTGGTGCTGCATGCGCCGGCCCAGGGCGATGCGCCCGGCATCGTCGGGCCGCCCGCCGTCGTCGAAGGTGCAGTGGTCCACCCACACATGCGTGGCGTTGCGCAGCGAGACGTTGTCGTAGTCGGAGTTCCACTCGCCGCCGGCGTTGTCGTTCGGATCCCAGGCGGGGAAGTGGTCGTAGGCGTCGCTGATGCGCAGATTGCGCAGGATCACGTTGTCGACGTTCTCCAGCATCAGCCCGCCGTTGACGAGATGCGCGCCGGCGCCGACGCCGACCACGCTTGTGTTCGAGGGCACGCGCAGCATCACGTGAGCGCCCTGGCGCTTCGCCGAGGCGGCGCGCAGTTCCTCCATCCGGCCTTCGAGCTTGCGCTTGCCCCAGGTGGCCGGGTCGTAGGCGCGCTCGTAGTCGGGCCAGTTGAAGCCGGGTTCGACGAAGTCCGCGAAGCCGAGCGGGCGGCCGGTGTCGTCGGACGAGAGGTCGATGCGGCCGATGACTTTCACGATGCGCGAAGGCGCCTTCGCCGCCAGCGCCGCGGCGAGTTCGCGCCGGCTGCGCACGGTGAACACATGCTCCGGCGCGGCATCGGCGCCGCCGCGCGTGCCGCCTTCGGCAGCGGCCCAGCCGTCGCCCGGTGCCAGCGCCTCCCGCGCCGGGTCGGCCGGCAGCGCGCGGTTGTGGAACTCGGCCATGCGGTTGGCAGCCGGGCCTTCGGCCGCAAAGGGCCGGCGCGAGGTGGATGCCGCCCAGCCGGCAAGGTGCGGGCCGAGTGCACTGTCGCGCACCAGCGCCTGGCCGTTGGGCGACGAGCCCGGCAACCATTCGCCGCGCTTCACACCTTCGTCCCAGGCCCGGCCCAGGCTGATGCTGGCCGGCGCGACGCCGGGCTCGGCGACGAAGCGGCTGCGCGCGACCAGCATGCCCAGCCTTTCGCCCGCCGGCGTGCTGGGCGCGAGCACGTGGCCGCCGTTGCCGGGCAGGCGGCGGCCGGCGCGGTTGAGGATCGTGCTGTCGGCGATCACCAGCGTCGCGTTGCCGAAGATGAAGTCCACGTCGCCGGCGATCAGGCTCGCGCGCACCAGCACGCGGCCGGGCTCGGCCGGCGTGCGGCGGCGGCTGTGCAGCGTGTCCTGGTGGCCGAGCAGGCGCAGGCCGTCCAGCAGCACGCGGTCGGCCATCGTCATCAGCGCGACGGCCTGCGCGCCGCCGCTCTCGCCGGCACCGGCGGGGTAGCCCTGGCCGGCCTTCACGCGGTCCATCGCGTCGTTGGCGATCGTCAGGTGCGCGGCGATCAGGTCGTCGCTGGCGAAGACCACGCTCGCGCTGCCGGGCGTGCCGTGCGTTTCGGCAGCCAGCTCGGGCAGGCAGGGGTGGGCGGCGTCGATGCCGGCGCGCTTGGGCAGCGCATTCCAGCGGCCTTCGACGATCACCGCCGCCGTCGCATCGCCCGGCGTGCCGTAGATCGCCAGCGGCGCCTTGTTCGCGATGCACAGGCGCTCGCGGTAGGTGCCCGGCTTCACGTGGATGAACCAGCGGCGATCACTCTTCGCCGGCACCGCGTCGACGGCGGCCTGCACCGTGCGGTGGCTGCCGCTGCCATCGGCGGCGACGATGAAGTCCGGCTTCCAGGCCGCGGCATCGACCATCGCCGGCACCCAAGGCGATGGCCCTTGCGCGAGGTAGTCGGCCACCATGTGGCGCGCGGCCTCGGCCGCGCTCATCTGCGGCCGCAGTGCGCTGTGCGTCGTGTCCATCGCCGGCGCGGGTGCGGGTGCGGGTGCGGGCGCAGGAGCCGGTGCCTGCGCACAGGCAGCCAGCAGCAGCAGCGCAGCGGCCGCGAGCCTCATGCCGTGGCCAGGCTCGCGAGGTACAGCGCCGGCTCGCCTTCGGCGTCGCTGCTGTAGAGCACCTGCTTCTCGTCGGGCGTGAACGAGGGGTGGGGGTGGGTCACCTGCCGGTTGCCCTTGTAGACCTTCCAGCTGCTGTCGTGGTGCGCGATGCGGCGCGCGGTGTTGCGCTTGAGGTCGAACAGGTGCAGGAAGGGGTCGTGCTGGATCGTGTGGCTGCCGGTGTCGGCCACGTCGGCCGGCGTGTCGCAGCCGTCGCCCACCAGCAGCGTGCCATCGTGGTTGCTCATCAGGTGCGAGCAGGGCGGCATCGCCGCGAGCTTGCGTGTGGCCAGCGTCACCGGGTCCAGGCTGCAGATCCAGCGCGTGCGCTGGCCCTTCAGGTAGCTCACGTAGATCATCGCCGAGCCGTCGGGCACCCAGAACTCGTGCGTGCAGCTCTCGCCGGGCTCGTGCGTCTTGCCGCAGCGGCGGTTGCGGCCGTCCTCGTCGATGAACCACATGCGCGCATCGATCAGGTCGTGCGGCCCTTCGTGGCAGTAGGCCACCGTCTGGTCGTCGCCCGGGCGGTACTGCGGGTGGCCGAGCCAGCCCTTCTGCTCGAGGATGATCTCCCGCTGGCCGGTCGCCAAATCGATGCGGAACAGCCGGCAGCGCGGCCGCGCGTGGAACATGCGGTGGAATTTCTGCCAGTCCGACAGCGGGAACCAGTCGCTCGCGGCGATCTCGATGCCCACCATCTTCGTGCAGGCGCTGTTGGCCACCCAGGTGCCGTAGCCCACCCAGCCCTCGGGCACGGTGTAGGCCACCTGCTCGGAGAGGTCGGAGAGATCCAGCCGGATCAGCTGCCGCTCGGCGCGCACGAAGTAGAGGAAGCGGTCGTCGGGCGACAGGAAGCCGCCGAAGGTGTTCTCGCCTTCGCCTTCGCTGAGCTGCAGTGCGGTCTGCGCCTGCAGGTCCAGCAGGTGGTAGTTCCAGTTCGGGCTGGGCGCAGGGCCGAACTCGGCGCCGAAGACGAGCTTCGTGCCATCGCTCGTGAAGCACTTCTGGTAGAAGTAATTGCGATGGCAGGTGACGTCCGGTGGCGTCAGCCGCGTGACGGCGGCGCCGGTGTCGGGGTCGGTGCGGGTCTCGAAGCGCAAGCTGCGCAGCGTGCCTTTGCTCATGATCGTGTCAGTTCACTTGATGCGTTGGAGCAGGCCGTTGCCTTCGGCGACCAGCCGCGTGGCGGCCTCGGCATCGGTGGTCTTGCGGTAGGCGACGGTCTCGAAGACCTCGCGCATGAAGCGGTTCAGCCGCGCGTGCTCGAAGAGCGGCGCCGGCAGCGGGATGCGCCCGGCCTGGCGCTGCGCCTGGATCTGGCGGAAGGCCTGCAGCTCCAGCGGCGGCAGCTTGCCCGTGGCCAGCAGTGCCTCGAAGGGCGCACGCGCCGCGGGTGCGCCGCGCGTGCGGCCGAGGATGGCGGCGGCCTCGGCGTCGGTCAGCATGAAGTCGATGAAGCGCGCGGCGAGCTCGGCGTTGCGGCTGTTGCGACCCACGGCGTACATCAGCGTCGGGCGGCCGAACATGCCGCTGTCGTGCGCCTGCGGCAGCGTGGGGAAGTCGCCCAGGGCGAGCTTCTGCTGCTTGTCCAGCGTGCTGGCGCGCAGCTGGATCGCCGAGTCCCAGGTGTAGTTGCCGGCCCAGTGGCCGGCCACCCAGTCGGGCTGCTGCTCGGTCGGCTTCTCGGCGCCGCCCAGGCTGGCGCGCAGCGGCAGTGGCGTGGCGACATGGCCGTCGACGAGCTTCCGGTAGACCCGCACCCAGTCCAGCGCCGCCTCGGGGCTCATCGCCACGCGTGGCGTCTTCGGGTCGACGTAGGCCGTGCCGTGCTTCTGCTGCACGTACGCCTGCGCGAGCAGGATCATGTCGTAGAGCTCGCCGTCGAGCGGGAAGGCGCGCTCGCCGAGCTTCTCGCGGAACACGGCGCCGGCGGCGAAGAGATCGTCCCAGCTGCGCGGCAGCGCCAGGCCCGCGCGCGCGAAGGCCGCCTCGTTCCACAGGAAGATGCGCGCCGTGTAGGACGTGGGCAGCGCGTTGAGCCTGCCGGCGACCACGCCGCTGGCCAGGTCCTCGGCGCTGAACTGGTCGAGCCTGAGCTGCGTGGCCTGCGTATTGAGGTCCGTGAAGCCCTTGCCGCGCTTGCTGAACATTGCCAGCCAGGCCCAGTTGATCTGCATCACGTCGGGCTCGGAGCCGCCGGCGATCTGCGTCGTCAGGCGCTCCAGGTAGCCGTTGAAGCCCATGTACTCGGCCTTGATCTTCAGGCCGGGCCAGCGGCGCTCGAAGGCGGCGATGGCCTTCAGCGTGGCCTCGTGGCGGCCTGCGCCGCCCCACCACGAGAAGCGCAGCACACGCGGATCGGACGCGGCGCGCACGAGCGCGGGCGCCGCGAGGACGGCGGCGCCGAGCAGCGCGGCTCGCCGGTTCAGCACAGGCGCGCCCCGCTGTCGGCGTCGAAGAAGTGGCCGCGCGCCAGCTGCAGGAACAGGCGCAGCGGCGCGCCGCGCGGCAGCGCCTGCAGCGGCTGCGCCTCGTCGGCGGGGATGCGCGCGGTCATCGCCAGTTCGCCGAGCGTGGCATGCACGAACACCTCGTTGCCCATGTGCTCCAGCGAGCGCAGTGTGCCGTTCACTTCGGCAGCCATCACGCCGGGCCGCGCGGTGGTGGCCACATGCTCGGGCCGCAGGCCGAACTTGACGGCGCCCACGCGGCCGCCCAGCGCGCTGGCCGTGGCGCGCGGCAGCGGCAACGTCGCGCCGCCCAGCCACAGCACCGGGCCTTCGCCGCCGGCGAGCACCTGCGCGTCCAGCACGTTCATCTCCGGCGAGCCGATGAAGCCGGCGACGAAGACGTTGGCCGGCCGGTCGTACAGCGCGGTGGGCGTGTCCACCTGCTGGATCACGCCTTCCTTCAGCACGCAGATGCGCTCGCCCATCGTCATCGCCTCGACCTGGTCGTGCGTGACGTAGATCGTGGTGGCCGGCTGGCCCGATTCACGCAGCGTGCGGTGCAGGTCCGTCAGCCGCACGCGCATGCTGGCGCGCAGCTTGGCGTCGAGGTTGGACAGCGGCTCGTCGAAGAGGAAGACCTCGGGCTTCTTGACGATGGCGCGGCCCACGGCCACGCGCTGCGCCTGGCCGCCCGAGAGCTGCTTGGGGTAGCGCTCCAGCAGGTGCTCCATCTCCAGCAGCTGCGCGGCGTGGCGCACGCGGCGCTCGACCTCGGCCTTCGGTGTGCCGGCCAGCTTCAGGCCGAAGGCGAGGTTGTCGAACACGCGCATGTGCGGGTAGAGGGCGTAGTTCTGGAACACCATCGCGATGCCGCGCTGCTTCGGCGGCAGGCCGTTGACCACGCGCTCGCCGATGCGCAGCTCGCCGCCGCTGATGCTCTCCAGCCCCGCCACCATGCGCAGCAGCGTGCTCTTGGCACAGCCGCTCGGGCCCACGAAGACCATGAACTCGCCGTCGTGCACCTCCAGGTCCACGCCGTGCACGGCCTTGAAGCCGTTGGGGTAGGTCTTCTCGATCTTCGAGAGACTCAGTCGGGCCATGGTTCTTCAGCCTTTGATGCCGGAGCTGGCCGCCCCTTCGATGAAATGCTTCTGCGCCGCGAAGAACACCGCGACGCTCGGGATCAGCGCGACGACCGAGATCGCGATCACGTTGGCCCACTCGACTTCCTCGGTGGCGCCGATGCTCATCTTCAGCGCCAGCGAGACCGGGTACTTCTCGACGCTGGCCAGGTAGATCAGCGGCCCCATGAAGTCGTTCATCGTCCAGATGAACTGGAAGACCACCACCGAGATGATCGCGGGCTTCAGCAGCGGGACGATGATGTGCCACAGCAACTGCGCGGCGTTGCAGCCGTCGATCATCGCGGCCTCTTCCATGTCGCGGGGAATGCCGCGCAGGAACTGCACGAGCATGAAGACGAAGAAGGTGTCGGTGGCGAAGGCGCTGGGCAGGATCAGCGGCAGGTAGGTGTCGAGCCAGCCCAGCTCGCGGAACATCAGGTACTGCGGCAGGCGCAGCACGATCAGCGGCAGCATCATCGTGCCGACCATGATCGAGAAGAGCAGCTTGCGGCCCCAGAACTCGAAGCGCGCGAAGGCGTAGGCCACCAGCACGCAGCTGACCACCGTGACCACGATGCGCGGGACCACGATCAGGAAGCTGTTGAGGAAGTAGGTCGCAAAGGTGTATTCGGTGCTCGTCTTCCAGCCCTTGGCGTAGGCCGAGAAACCGAACTGCTGCGGCCAGAAACCGGCTTCGGTGAAGATCTGCGCATTGGTCTTGAAGGTCGCGCCCACCAGCCACAGCAGCGGGTAGAGCATCAGGATGGCCACCGCCAGCAGCAGCGTGCCGCGCACCAGCCGCGCGCCGCCTGAAGGCTCCGACAGGCTCGCCGCGCCGCTCACTTGCGGGTCTCCTTCTCGCCGGCGTAGAAGACCCAGTAGCGGCTGCTCCAGAACGACAGGCCGGCCAGCGCCGCCACCAGCGCGAACAGCACCCAGGACAGCGCCGCGCCGTAGCCGAGGTTGAAGTAGCGGAAGCTCTGGTCGTAGATGTAGAGGGCCAGCACGTAGGTGCTGTTCAGCGGGCCGCCCTCGGTGATCATGTACGGGCCGTTGAACTCCTGGAAGGCCTGCACCATCTGCATGATCAGGTTGAAGAAGATCACCGGCGTGATCAGCGGCACCGTGATGCGCAGGAACTGCTGCCAGCGCGAGGCGCCGTCGATCTCGGCCGCCTCGTACAGCGAGGCCGGCACGTTCTGCAGCGCGGCCAGGAAGATCACCATCGCGCTGCCGAACTGCCAGGTGAACAGCAGCACGATGGTCCAGATCGACCAGTGCTCGTCGGCCAGCCAGGCCACCGGCTCGAAGCCCAGCTTCACGAGCACGAGGTTCACGAGGCCGTACTTGGCGAAAATGAAGCGCCACAGCACCGCGGTGGCGATGCTGCCGCCCAGGATGGACGGCAGGTAGAAGGCCGAGCGGAAGAAGTTGATGCCGCGCAGCTTGAAGTTCAGCACATGTGCGATGAAGAGCGCAAAGCCCACGCGCAGCGGCACCGCCAGCACCGCGAACCACAGCGTCACGCCGAGCGACTTGACGAACAGCGGGTCGCTGCCGAACAGCTCGCGGTAGTTCGCCAGGCCCGCGTACTCGGGCGGGTCGATCAGGTCGTAGTTCGCGAAGCTCAGCGCGAAGCTGGCGACGAAGGGGAAGAGCTTGAACAGCAGCACGCCCAGCACGAAGGGCAGGGCGAACAGAAAACCCAAGCGCTTGTTCTCATACATCAGCGCGCCAGCCACCCGCCATCGACGGCGACCGTGTAGCCGTTGACGTAGTCGCTCGCCGCGCTGGCGAGGAACACGACCGGGCCGCCGAGGTCGTCGGGCACGCCCCAGCGGCCGGCGGGGATGCGTTCGAGGATGGCCGCGCTGCGCTCCGCATCGGCGCGCAGCGGCGCGGTGTTGTTGGTCGCCATGTAGCCGGGCGCGATCGCGTTGACGTTGATGCGGTGCGCCGCCCACTCGTTGGCCATCAGCCGGGTGATGCCCACCACGCCGCTCTTGCTGGCGGTGTAGCTGGGCACGCGGATGCCGCCCTGGAACGAGAGCATCGAGGCCACGTTGATGATCTTGCCGCCGCCGCCCTGGGCGATGAACTGCCGCGCCGCGGCCTGGGCGAGGAAGAAGACGGACTTCAGGTTGAGGTCCATCACGTCGTCCCAGTCCTTCTCGCTGAACTTGATCGCGTCCTCACGGCGGATGATGCCGGCGTTGTTCACGAGGATGTCGACGCGGCCGGTGAGCGCCTTGGCCTTGGCGACCAGGCCCTCGAGGCAGTCGATCTCCGCCAGGTTGGCGCGCAGGTCCAGGAAGCGGCGACCCATGGCCTCCACCTGCTGCTGCGTCTCGGTGGGGTCGGTCACGTTGACGCCGACGATGTCGGCACCGGCCTGCGCCAGCGCGCGGGCCATGCCCTGCCCGAGGCCGGTGTTGCAGCCGGTGACGATGGCTGCCTTGCCGGCGAGGCTGAAGCTGTCGAGGATCATGATGGGCGTGCCGGCCTTCAGCGCAACGTGGTCATGGCCACGTGGTCCATGTCCTTGAAGACCTGGTTCTCGCCCACCATGCCCCAGATGAAGGTGTAGGCCTGCGTGCCCACGCCGCTGTGGATGGACCACGAGGGCGAGATCACCGCCTGCTCGTTGCGCACCACCAGGTGCCGCGTCTCGGTGGGCTCGCCCAGCATGTGGAAGACGGCGCCGTTCTCGGGCATGTCGAAGTAGAAGTAGACCTCCATGCGCCGGTCGTGCGTGTGGCAGGGCATGGTGTTCCACAGGCTGCCGGGCTCCAGCTGCGTCATGCCCATCAGCAGCTGGCAGGTGGGCAGCACGTCGGGCACGAGGAACTTGTGGATCGTGCGGCGGTTGCTGGTCTTGGCATCGCCCAGCGTCTCGGGGCTGGCCTCGGCCAGCGTCACCTTCTTGTTCGGGTAGTGGCAATGCGCCGGCGCGCAGTTGAAGTAGAGCTTGGCCGGCGCGGCCGGGTCCACGCTGGTGAAGCTGAGGTCCTTCGCGCCCTGGCCGATGTACAGGGCCTCGCGCGGGCCCACCTCGTAGCGCTTGCCGTCGGCTTCCACCACCGCGGCGCCGCCGATGTTGATGAGGCCCAGCTCGCGGCGCTGCAGGAAGAAGTCGGTGCCGGTGTGCTTGCCCAGCTCGGGCGCGAAGCGCACCGGCTGGTTCACCGGGTGGATGCCGCCGACGATGATGCGGTCGATCTGGCTGTAGGTCAGCGTCGCCTGCTCGGGCACGAACAGGTCCTGCACCAGGAAATGCCGGCGCAGGCCGGCGGTGTCCAGCGTGCGCGCGTGCTCGCTGTGGATCGGTTGGCGGATGTCCATCGGCTTCCTTCGTCGGGTGCGGCGGGCGCCGGGCGCCCGGGGGGCGGACAAGGGCTGTGCAGCCAGGGTCCGCCGGTGATGGGCCGCGAGACTAACCGAAGTTCCCTGCCGCTCAAAATCATGGTTTCTAATTAGTGAACCGGCGTTTCTTTTTTCTTTGCAGATTGCTACAGTCCCTCCGAACCGCCATGCCGGAGCCTGCCGCATGAACCCGTACTTCACCGCCGCCGAGGTGCCCTGGACCGACCTGGGCGACGGCATCCGCCGCAAGATCGTCGCCCACACGCCGCAGCTGATGAGCGTGCTGGTGCAGTTCGACAAGGGCGCCGTCGGCACGCCGCACGCGCACGAGGTGCACGACCAGATCGCGTTCTGCCTCAGCGGCTCCTTCGAGTGCGAGGTGGCCGGCGTCAAGCGGCTCATCCGCGCCGGCGACGCCTTCTGCGCCCCGCACGGCAGCCTGCACGGCGTGGTCGCGCTGGAGCAGGACGCCACGCTGCTGGACCAGTTCTCGCCGCGGCGGGAGGACTACCTCCAGCCCTGATCGACGAATCACGTGCCGTTGCGCACTGCAGCGCCCGGCACCGCGTTCCCCGTGGCGCCCTGCGTGCGCCGGCCCCGCACACCGAGCAAGACCCCATGGAGACACGCCGCATGAATCCTCGCCGAGCCGCGCGCCAAGCCGCACCCGCGCTGCAGCCCCACGCCATCGCCATCGCCGTGCTGGCGCTGGCCGCGGGCGCTGCGCAGGCCCAGACCGCCGCCGCGCCAGCGCCCGCCGCCAGCGCCGCGCGCCCGGCCGCGCCGCCGGTGGAGACGATCACGATCACCGGCTTCCGCGCCTCGATCGAGAGCGCGCTGAACAAGAAGCGCGAGGACACCGGCATCGTCGACGTGATCCGCGCCGAGGACATCGCCAAGTTCCCCGACAGCAACATCGCCGAATCGCTGCAGCGCGTGCCCGGCGTGGTGATCGCGCGCGACGGCGGCGAGGGCCGCAACATCACCGTGCGCGGCCTGGGCGGCGACTTCACCCGCGTGCGCATCAACGGCGTGGAGGCGCTGGCCACCACCGGCGGCACCGACAGCTCCGGCGGCAACAACCGCTCGCGCGCCTTCGACTTCAACGTCTTCGCCTCCGAGCTGTTCAACGCGGTGACGGTGCGCAAGAGTTCCTCGGCCGACGTCGACGAAGGCAGCCTGGGCGCGACGGTGGACCTGCAGACCTCGCGCCCCTTCGACTTCCGCAAGCCCACGGCCGCGGTCTCGGTCAGCGGCCGCTACAACGACGGCTCGGGCAAGACCACGCCGCGCGCCTCGTTCCTCGTCTCCGACACCTTCCTCGACCGCAAGGTGGGCGTGCTGCTCTCCGGCGCGTACAGCAAGCGCCAGGTCTACGAGGAAGGCTTCTCCTCGGTGCGCTGGGACAACGGCCCCTCCTCCGGCGGCTGGTGCTCGCCGGTGGGTGCCGCCACGCCCAACCCGAGCACGACCAGCGGCACCACCGTCACGCCGAACACCGCCACCAACTGCGGCCCGGTGGCGCAGGGCGTGGTGCGCCTGCCCAACACGCCGGAGAACCAGGCCGCCTACACGCTGGCCAGCAGCGCGAGCAACTTCCACCCGCGGCTGCCGCGCTACGGCCGCCTGACGCACGACCAGGACCGCCTGGGCATCACCGCCGCGCTGCAGATCCGCCCGAGCGACGCCACGCTCGTGACCATGGACATGCTCTACGCCAAGCTGGATGCCACGCGTGCCGAGAACTACCTCGAGGCGCTGTCCTTCAGCCGCACGCTGACCCAGGGCGGCAAGCCGCAGACCAGCGTGGTGGCGGCGCAGTACGACGCCAACGGCGCGCTGCAGTACGGCAAGTACAACGGCGTGGACCTGCGCGTGGAGTCGCGCTTCGACAAGCTGCGCACCGAGTTCACGCAGCCCACGTTCACCTTCGAGCAGACGCTGTCGGACTCGCTGAAGTTCACGGTGCGCGCCGGCAAGGCGCAGTCGCGCTTCCGCAATCCGCAGCAGACCACGCTGACCTTCGACGCGCTGAACGTCAACGGCTACGAGATCGACTTCCGCGGCAACGACCGGCTGCCGAAGATCACCTACCCGGTGGACGTGACGCAGCCCGGCGGCGCGCTCACGCTGATCGGCATACCGCAGGTGGCCAGCGGCACCCAGCCCACGACCATCACCAACACCACCGCCAGCGAGATCCGCATCCGCCCGCAGGGCACCGACAACAGCGTGCGGCTGCTGAACTTCACGGTCGACTGGGAAGCGATTCCCGACCAGCTCACGCTGCACGCCGGCCCTGACCTGAAGCGCTACACCACCAAGACATTCGAGTTCCGGCGCGTGAACCAGAACGACACCATCTTCGCCCCGCCCGGCGGCGCGACGGTGGCCAGCCTGTCGAGCACGCTGAACGGCTTCGGCAAGGGCCTGGACATCCCGGCCGGCACGCCCACGAGCTGGGTGGTCCCGAACTTCGACGCCATCGTCAGCACCTACGACATCTACTGCAACTGCATCAAGTCCGGCCCCGCCGGCGGCCCGGGCGACTTCACGCTGTCCTCGATCACCAACGGCAACGCGCGCGGCAACAACCGCTCGGTGGTGGAAGACGACACCGGCCTGTGGTTCATGGGCGACTTCAACACCAAGCTCGGCGGCCTGGCGATCAAGGGCAACGCCGGCGTGCGCTACGTGCGCACGGCGCAGACCGCGGTGGGCTACCTCGCCACCGGCGGCGGCACGCCGGTCTCGGTGCAGAACAACTACAGCGACTGGCTGCCCTCGCTGAACCTCTCCACCGAGGTGGCCAAGAACGTGGTCCTGCGCTTCGCGGCGGCCAAGGTGATGTCGCGCCCGCAGCTGGGCAACCTGAACCCCGGCGGCAGCATCAGCACCACCGGCACGCTCAGCGTGACCACGGGCAACCCGCTGCTCAAGCCCTTCCGCGCCAAGACCCTGGATGCCAGCGCCGAGTGGTACTTCGCGAAGAACGGCTTCGTCGGCGTGGGCCTGTTCCAGAAGAACATCAGCACCTACATCCAGACGCTGGTGACCAACATCCCGTTCAAGGCCACCGGCCTGCCGCTGTCGCTGCTGCCCAGCAACTTCAACGGCGACGAGGTGTTCCAGGTCAACGCGCCGGTCAACACCGACGGCGGCAAGCTCTCCGGCGTGGAGCTGAACTGGCAGCAGCCCTTCAGCTTCCTGCCGGGCTTCGCGCGCAACTTCGGCATGCTGGCCAACTACACGCGGGTGAAGAGCAAGATCAACTATCAGGTCTCGCCCACCAGCAGCACGACGATCCGCGACGACCTGCTGAACCTCAGCCCCAAGAGCTGGAACGTCACCTTCTACTACGACGACGGCACGCTCAGCGCGCGCATCAGCACCTCCAACCGCTCGGCCTTCCTGACCCGCGTGCCGGGGCAGAACAACAACGACGTTGAGGGCACGAACGGCTCGACCAACGTCGACGCCTCGGTCTCGTACAACATCACCGACAAGCTCTCGGTGCGGCTGGACGGCATCAACCTGCGCAACACCGCGAACGACCAGTTCATCAGCCGTGCCCGCAACAGCAGCGTCGCCTACACGGTGACGGGCCGCGAGTACATGCTGGGCATGAACTACAAGTTCTGAGCCGGGAGCACGCGATGGTGAAGATGCGACACATCGCCGCCGCGCTGGCGGCGGCAGGGCTGCACGCGCTGGCGGCCGCGTCGGTGGTGCCGGCGGGCACGCCGATCACGGGCGCGGCCAGCGGCGGCGGGACCGTGGGCATGGGCCTCGTCGGCCTGGATGCCGGCTATGCCGACCTGCCCGGCAGCAACGTCACGGGCCTGTCGGACAGCGACCTGGAGTTCCTCAGCAACGATGCCGCCTTCTCGGTGGGCATCGACTTCGCGAGCGACGGCAGCCTGGCGCTGTACGACAACACCGGCACCGGCCTGCTCGCCGGCAGCTGGAGCTTCACGTTCGACTTCGCCGGCCTGCCGGCCGCGCTCACCGCCTTCGACCTCGTCGACCTCTCCGGCGTGACCGGCGGCAGCGTCTCGGCGCGGCTCATCGACGGCGACACGGTGCAGTTGAGCCTGCGCGACGTCGCCTTCGCCGCGCCCTTCGGCCGCTTCACCGCGCAGGTCGCGGCTGCGGCCGTGCCCGAGCCGGGCTCGCTGGCGCTGGCCGGTGCCGCCCTCGCGACGCTGATGGCGGGCTCGCTGCGGCGCGCGCGCCGCTTCCACAGGAGCTGACGATGATCCGACACCTCCACGGCGCCGCGGCTGCGGCGCTGATGCTTGGCTGCGCCCTGCTCACGTCGACCCCGGCCTGGGCTGCGGTCGACCCGGCGCTGCAACCCGCCCCCGCCGACGGCTGGGCCGCGATGGCCGGGGGCACGCGCGGCGGCAGCGCCGCGGCCAGCTCGCAGATTTACAGCGTGGCCACGCGCGCCCAGCTGCTCGCGGCGCTGTCCGCCGGCGGCAACCTGGCCAAGATCGTGAAGGTGAGCGGCACGATCGACATGAGCGAAGGCACGCCCTTCGCGAGCAAGGCCGACCAGGCCGCGCGCGGCACCGTCAACATCCCGTCGAACACGACGCTGATCGGCGCCGGCCCAGGCGCCGGCTTCGTCAACGGCACGCTGGTGATCGCCGGCGTGAGCCAGGTGATCGTGCGCAACCTGAGGATCGTTGCGCCCTGCGACGTGGCGCCGGTCTGGGATCCGACCGACGGCGCCACCGGCAACTGGAACGCCGCCTACGACGCGATCTCCGTCACCGCCGCCGACCATGTCTGGATCGACCACAACACGATCACCGACGCGCCGCTCACCGACGACCTGCTGCCGATCGAGAACGGCAAGCCGCGCCAGTGCCACGACGGCGCGATCGACATCACGCGCGCCGCCGACTTCGTCACGGTCTCGTACAACGTCTTCGAGCAGCACGACAAGACCGTGCTGATCGGCCACTCCGACAGCTTCACGGCCGACACCGGCCGGCTGCGCATCACCCTTGCCAACAACGTCTTCAGCAGCGTGACGCAGCGCGCGCCGCGCGTGCGCTACGGCCAGGTGCACCTGTTCAACAACTACCACGCGGGTAACAAGGCGGCGGCGGTCTACCCGCACAGCTACAGCGTGGGCGTCGGCGCGAACGCGCAGGTGCTGTCGAACAACAACGTCTACGCCGTCGCGGGCGCGGCGGACTGCAGCGGCATCGTCACCACGATCGGCGCGACCGCGAGCAGCGCCTACCGCGACAGCGGCTCCACGCTCAACGGCGCGGCGCTCGGCGCCTGCGCGGTGAACAACGCCGTGGGCTGGGCCGTGCCCTACGCCTTCACGCCGCGGCCGGTGGCACTGGTGAAGGCCAATGCGCTGGCGCAGGCCGGCGCCGGCAAGCTCACGAGCACGATCAGCGGCACCGGCGGCGTGTTCGCGCCGCCCGGCACCCTGGTGCCGGCCAAGGGCGAGGCGGCGGCCTACACCGATACGACGCTGCAGATCGCCTTCGACGCCACGCCGGCGCTGGGCACGAGCGGCTTCGTCACCGTGCGGCGGCTGAGCGACGGGGCGGTGGTCGACACGATCGACATCTCGACCGCGCCTTCGGCCAGCGACACGCAGACCGCCATCGCACGCACCAACCTCGAGATCGACGCCATCGGCCTGGGCGCCTTCCCGGACAACGCGGCCCGCGCGCGCTACGTCTGGTACCGGCCGGTGCAGATCCTGGGCAACGTCGCGACGATCCGCCTGCACAACAACAAGCTGCGCCCGGGCGTCGCCTACGGCGTCACGGTGGACGCCTCGGTCTTCGCCGGCAGCATCAACGGCAGCGCCTTCGCCGGCATCGCCGGCGCCGATGGCTGGACCTTCACCACCCGCCCGGCGCCGGCCAGCCGCACCAGCGTGGCGGTCTCGGCCAGCGGCAGCGCAGCGGACTTCCGCACGCTGCAGGGCGCGATCAACTGGGTGATGAGCAACTGCTCGACCAACAGCCCGGCGGCCAACGGTTGCAACACGGTGGCCACGCCGAAGACGATCACCGTCGCCGCCGGCATCTACCGCGAGCTGAACGTGCTGCGCAACGTCGCGAACCTCACGATCCGCGGCGAGGGCCGCGACGCGGTGTGGGTGGGCGACGAGAACTACGAGTCCTTCAACGGCGGCACCGGCGGCACCGCCACCAGCGCGGGCACGGCGCTGTCGACCAGCGGCCGCGTCGTCGGCCACCGCATCCTGGGCGGCGGGCGCGCGGCGCTGCTGATCGAATCGTCGGACCTGCTGACGATGAGCGGCTTCACGCTCGAGAACCCGCATGCGCGCAGCAGCGCCTTCGACAACCAGTCCGAGGCCTTCTACTTCAACACCAGCACCACGCCGGCCGCGGCGCGCCTGGTGGTCAAGGAGATGAACCTGCTGAGCCAGCAGGACACCGTGCAGGTGAAGGGTTACGCCTGGTTCTGGCGCACGTTGATCGCCGGCAACGTCGACTTCATCTGGGGCAACGCGATGGCGGCCTTGTTCGAGGAGTGCGAGATCCGCAGCGTGCTCGATCCGTCGAGCAGCTCGCCGGGCTTCATCGTGCAGTCGCGCGCGACCGCCGGCGACAAGGGCTTCGTCTTCCTCAACAGCACGCTGACGGCCGGGCCGGGCGTGACGCAGGCCTACCTCGCGCGCAGCGGCGGCACCACGTCGACCACCTATGTCGACAACGTGGCCTACATCGGCAGCCGCATCGACAGCCACATCCTGCCGGTGGGCTGGTGCGTGGGCACGGGCACGAGCCGCACCGGCACGGGCACCGGCAGCTGCGGCAGCAACCCGCCCTCGTGGGCCGGCACCGCCACCGGCGCGAGCACCGATGCCGCCGGCTGGCGCGAGTGGGGCAGCATGGATCTTGCCGGGCGGCCCCTGGACGTGAGCGCGCGGCTGGGCGCGGCCACCGTCACCGTCGGCGGCGCGCCGGCCACGGTGCAGCTGGCCAAGCCGCTGGACGCGACGACGGGCCTGAGCACCCGCGCCGAGATCTTCTTCAACTCCACGGCCGCGACCGGCGCACCCGGAGGCTGGGTGCCGGCGCCGTGAGGCCTGGCGCGGTGGCGCTGCTGCTGGCCGGCGCGCTGGCCACCGGCGGCCTGCGCGCCGCCGAGGAGCCGCCGGCCCTGCTGCTGGTGGGCGACGCGACGATGGCGCCCGAGACCGGCTACGGCGAGGCCTTCTGCGCGCGCATCGCGCCCACGCTCGCCTGCCTGAACCTCGGCCGCGGCGGGCGCAGCACGCTGAGCTACCGCGCCGAAGGTCTGTGGGACCGCGTGCTCGCCCGCCTGCGCGAAGGCGAGCGTGGCGTGCCGCGCCACGTGTTGATCCAGTTCGGCCACAACGACCAGCCCGGCAAGCCCGGCCGCAGCACCGATCTGGCCACCGAGTTTCCTGCCAACCTCGAACGTTATGTCGCCGAAGTGCGCACAGCCGGCGGCCTGCCGGTCCTGGTGACGCCGCTGACGCGCCGCAGCTTCAAGAGCGGCCAGCTCGACCGCGACCTGCAGCGCTGGGCCGACGCGACCGCGGCGGTGGCGAAGAAGCTCGACGTGCCGCTGGTGGACCTGCACGCGGCCAGCGCCGACCTCGTGCAGCAGCTCGGCCCCGAGCGCGCCGACCAGCTGGCGCAGGCCGCGCCCGGCATGCCGGCCTTCGACCGCACGCACCTGGGCGCGCGCGGCGCCTGCGTGTTCGCCGATCTCGCGCTGCGCGGCCTGGCCGCGGCGGTGCCTTCGCTCGCGCCTTCGATCCGGCCCGGCCCCGACTGCTCGGCGATCCCGCCGCCGGGCGCCGAGGCCTTGCCCCATCGGCTGAACCGCTTCTCGTACGACCAGCCCGGCTGGGCCGTGACGACGATGGGCGGCCGCGGCGGCCGCATCGTGCGCGTGACGAACCTGGACGCCGACGGCCCCGGTTCCTTCCGCGCCGCGATCGAATCGCGCGGGCCGCGCCTCGTCGTCTTCGAGGTCGGCGGCGTCATCGACCTGAAGGGTGCTTCGCTGCACATCCGCCACCCCTTCGTCACGCTCGCGGGGCAGACGGCGCCGGCGCCCGGCATCACGCTGGTCCGTGGCGAGCTGAACATCGCCACGCACGACGTCATCGTGCAGCACCTGATGGTGCGCCCCGGCGCCTGGGGCCGGCCCAAGCGCAGCGGCGGCGACCACGACGGCATCAGCACGCAGGGTGGCGCGCACCATGTGATCGTCGACCACTGCAGCTTCTCGTGGGCCACCGACGAGAACCTCTCGGTCAGCGGCCCGCGCTTCGACGGCGGCCCCACGCCCGAAGACTGGCGCCGCGCCACCTCGCACAACATCACCTACAGCCACAACCTCGTCTACGAAGGCCTGGGCGACTCGGTGCATGCCAAGGGCGAACACTCCAAGGGCTCGCTGATCCACGACAACACGAGCGGCGTGCTGCTGCTGGCCAACGTCTACGCGAGCAACCGCGAGCGCAATGCGCTGTTCAAGGGCGGCGCCTTCGCGGCCATGGTCAACAACCTGATCTACAACCCGGGCGCCAAGGCCGTGCACTACAACCTCGTCGCGCACGAGTGGGCCGGGCACCCGATGGTGACGGGGCAGATCGCGCTCGTGGGCAACGTGATGCGCCAGGGGCCCGACAGCGTAGCCGGCACGCCCCTGTTCACGCTCGGCGGCGCGGGCGACGTGGAGCTGCACCTGCACGACAACCTCGCCTTCGACGCCAACGGCAACCCGCTGCCGATGAGCGGCCGCTACACCGCCGGCGGCGCGCGCATCCTGCCCGCCGCCACGCCCTACCTGCCGCCGCGGCTGCGCGCGCTGCCGGCTTCGCGCATCGAGGACGAGCTGCCGCTGGCCGCCGGCGCCAGGCCCTGGGACCGTGATCCGATCGACTTCAAGCTGCTCTCGGACGTGGCCGAAGGCCGCGGCCGCATCCCCGACAGCGAGGCCGAGTCCAGCGGCTACCCGCGCTACAAGCCCACGCGCGCGGCCTTCGACCCGGCGGCCTGGAACCTGCACGACATGAGCCCGAAGGCGGGCTGGGAGTCGCTGTCGGCGGCAGCGCGCCGCTGATACTTCCGCGCTTGGATCTCGCCTCGTTCCTGCTCTCGCCGGCGCAGCTTGCCGGCTACCTGGCCTTCGCCTTCGGGATGGCCTGCTTCGCCCAGCTCGACGACCGGCGCTTCAAGATCTTCATGGCGCTGGAGTGCGCCGCCTATGTCGTGCACTTCGCGCTGCTCGGGCAGCCCACGGCGGTGGCCAGCACCGCCGTCTCGCTCGCGCGTTCGGTGGCCTCGCTGCGCTGGCGCACGCCGGCCATGGGCCTCGTCTTCGTCGGCCTGAGCCTCGCGCTCGGCGCGTGGCTGTACCGCGGGCCGCTGTCGCTGCTGCCGATCGCCTCCTCGTGCATCGGCACCACGGCCCTGTTCTTCCTGCACGGCCTGCGCATGCGGCTCCTGATGCTCGCCGGCACGCTGCTGTGGCTGGTGAACAACCTGCTCGTCGGCTCGGTCGGCGGCTCGCTGCTGGAGGCCTGCCTGGCGGCGTCGAACGGCCTGACGATCTGGCGCCTGTGGCGAGCCGGACGGGCGCCTAGGTGAGATCGGCCATCAGCTCGGCCGGGATCACCGCGCCGCGGTGCTGCACCACGCGCGCCGCGAGCGCGTTGCCGGCGGCCGCGGCCTGCTCCGGCCGCGCGCCGCCCAGCCGCGCCGCGAGATAGGCGCCAGCGAAGGAGTCGCCCGCGGCGGTGGTGTCCACCACCTGCGGCACCGGCAGCGTGGGCACCTCGATCGCCGGCGCGCCCGCCTCGCGCACCACGGTGGCGGCCACGCCGCGCTTGACGATCACCTCCGGGCAGGGCCCGCCCAGCGCGCGCTGCAGCGCGCGAGCGTCGTTCGTCTCGCCCCACAGCGCCATCTCGTCGTCCAGCGTCAAGAGCGCGATGCTCGCCAGCGCCGCAAAACGCGCGAAGGCCTCGCGCGCGCTCGCCAGCACCGGCCACAGCCGCGGGCGGTAGTTGTTGTCGAAGACCACGTCGGCGCCGCGCTTGCGCAGCGCCTGCGCCAGCGCCATCAGCCGCTCGCGACCGGCCGGCGGCAGGATCGCCAGGCTGATGCCCGAGAGGTACAGCGCGTCGATCGACGCGGCCGCCTGCTCCAGCGGCGTGCCCTGCGGCTCGCAATCGAAGTAGCTGCGTGCGGCGGCCTGGTCGCGCCAGTAGCTGAAGCGGCGCTCGCCGCGCGCGTCGACCTCGATCAGGTACAGCCCTGGCAGCCGCCCCGGCAGCCGGCGCACGAGCGAAGTTCCCACGCCTTGGGCCTGCCAGCGTTCCAGCATGCCTTCGCTGAGGTGATCGTCGCCCAGCGCCGTGGCGTAATCCACCTGCAGCCCGTGGCGCCGGCCGCAGCGCGCCAGATAGACCGCTGTGTTGAGCGTGTCGCCGCCGAAGGTCTGGCGCATCGTCCCGAAGGCTTCGCCCTGCAGTTCGAGCATGCACTCGCCGAACGAGACCACGCGCAGCGGCCGCCCCATGGATTCCCCCAATCTGTTTTGGAACAACGTTTCGATATTCTATGAAAGCCGTACCGCCGCGTCCTCGGGTCTGACCCTGGCCCACCGGACGCGCCGGCCGGACCCTCGACGATGAACCCACCCGACCCCGTCCTGAACCATGTGCTGCTGACCGGCGCCGCCGGCATGCTCGGCCGCGTGCTGACGCCCGTGCTGAGCGGTGCCTGCGCCCGGCTGCGGCTGAGCGACCTGCCCGGGCCGCTGGCGCAGCACGCCGTGGACGGCCTGCCCTGCGACCTGGCCGACGCGCCTGCCGTGCACGGCCTGCTCGAAGGCATCAGCGCCGTCGTGCACCTGGGCGGCGTCGCGGTCGAAGGGCCCTTCGAGCCGATCCTGCAGGCCAACATCCGCGGCGTGCACAACCTGTACGAGGCGGCGCGCCGGCAGGGCGTGAAGCGCATCGTCTTTGCGAGTTCGAATCATGTCACGGGCTGCTACGAGCAGGGCCGGCGCACCTTGCCCACCGAGCCGCCGCGGCCCGACGGCAACTACGGCCTCAGCAAGCTCTACGGCGAAGGCATGGCCAGCCTGTACTGGGACCGCTACGGCATCGAGACCGTGTGCCTGCGCATCGGCACCGCCACGCCCGACGACCGCCCGCCCGATCGCCGCGCCCTGGCCACCTGGCTGAGCCACGCCGATCTCGCGCGCCTGGTGCTGGCTTCGCTCACCGCCAAGGGCGTGGGTTTCCTCGTCGCCTACGGCATCTCGGCCAACCCGCGGGCCTGGTACGACTCCAAGGAGGCCTGGGCCCGCATCGGCTACGCGCCGCAGGACTCGGCCGAGGTCTTCGCTGACGAGGTCCAGCACAAGGTCTTCCCTGCCGGCACGCCGATGGCGCGGCTGCAGGGCGGCAGCTTCATGGACATCGGCCCCTTCGATCTTCCCGGCACCTGAACGCCTGCCGGCCCCCACCCCGAACGGAGACAACGCATGACTTTCCTGCCCCGCACGCTGCTGGCCGCCGCCGCGCTCTTCGCGCTGCAGTCCCAGGCCGCCGAGTTCCGCAGCGCCGACGTGCACAACAGCGACGACTACCCCACCGTGGCCGCCGTCAAGCACATGAGCCAGTACCTGGAGGGCAAGAGCGGCGGCAAGTACAAGATCAAGGTCTTCAACAAGGGCGCCCTGGGCAGCGAGAAGGAAACGATCGACCAGGTGAAGATCGGCGCGCTGGACCTCACGCGCGTCAACATCAGCCCGATGAACTCGGTCTGCGCCAAGACGCTGGTGCCGACCATGCCCTTCCTGTTCCGCAGCGTCGAGCACATGCGCAAGACACTCGACGGCCCGGTGGGCGAGGAGATCCTGAAGAGCTGCGAGGACCAGGGCTTCATCGGCCTGGCCTTCTACGACAGCGGCGCGCGCAGCATCTACGGCAAGAAGGCGATCAAGACCGTGGCCGACGCCAAGGGCCTGAAGATCCGCGTGCAGCAGAGCGACCTGTGGGTCGCGCTGGTGGGCGCGATGGGCGCCAACCCGACGCCGATGCCCATCGGCGAGGTCTACACCGGCCTGAAGACCGGCCTCATCGACGCGGCCGAGAACAACATCCCCAGCTACGAGGGCTTCAAGCACTTCGAGGCGGTGAGGTTCTACTCGCGCACCGAGCACAGCATGGCGCCGGAGATGCTGCTGATGAGCAAGGTGGTGTGGGACAAGCTGCCCAAGGCCGACCAGGACCTGATCCGCGCCGCCGCGAAGGAGAGCGTGGCCTTCCAGCGCCAGAAGTGGGACGAGCAGGAAGCCAAGAGCCTGGCCGCGGTGAAGGCCGGCGGCGCCCAGATCGTCGAGGTCGAGAAGGCGGGCTTCCAGGGCGTGATGGGCCCGGTCTACGCGAAGTTCATGACCACGCCCGACCTGCAGCGCTTGGTGAAGGCGGTCCAGGACACGAAGTGACGGCGCTGACGAAGCTGTGCGCGGCCTTGAGCAAGGCCGCGCTGGCGCTCGCCGTCTGCGGCCTGATCGGCCTCATCCTGTGCGTGCAGGCGCAGGTGGTGGGCCGCTACGTCTTCAACGACTCGCCCACCTGGACCGAGGCCCTCGCGCTGCTGCTCGTGCTCTTCGTCACCGCCTTCGGCGTGGCGGTGGGCGTGCGCGACGCGGGGCACATCGGGCTGGAGTCGATCATCTCGCTGCTGCCCGAGAAGCTGCGCCTGAAGCTGGAGCTGTTGATCCACGCACTGGTGGGCCTGTTCGGCGGGCTGATGGCCAGCAGCGGCTGGCTGTGGACGCGGCTGAAGTGGGGCGAGACCATGCCGATGCTGGGCGTGCCCGAAGGGCTGCAATTCCTGCCGCTGGTGGTCTGCGGTGCGCTGATCGTGCTGTTCTCCTTCGAGCACTTCGTGGCGCTGCTGCGCGGCGAGGTCGTCGAGCCGGCCTGGAAGTGATTCGATGGAACTGACGGTTCTCTGCGTGAGCTTCACGCTGCTGCTGCTGCTGGGCGTGCCGGTGGCCTTCGCGATCGGGCTGTCGAGCGTGGCCACCATCCTGGCTGCGGGGCTGCCGGTGGCCATCGTGTTCCAGAAGATGGTCGGCGGCATGCAGGTCTTCAGCTTCCTGGCGATCCCCTTCTTCGTGTTTGCCGGCGAGCTGATGCTGCACGGCGGCATCGCCGAGCGCATCGTCAACTTCGCCAACAGCCTGGTGGGCCACGTGCGCGGCGGGCTGGGCATGAGCAACGTCATCGGCTGCACGCTGTTCGGCGGCGTGGCCGGCAGCCCGCTGGCCGACGTGAGCGCGATGGGCAGCGTGATGATCCCGCTGATGAAGCGCGAGGGCTACCACGCCGACTACGCGGTGAACGTCACCACGCATGCGGCGCTGGTGGGCGCGCTGATGCCCACCTCGCACAACCTGATCATCTTCTCGCTGGCCACCACCGGCATCGCCAGCGTCAGCATCTTCAGCCTGATCCTGGCCGGCATCGTGCCGGCGGTGATCCTGACCATCTGCAACCTCGCCGCGGCCTACTGGGTGGCCGTGAAGCGCGGCTACCCCACGCACGGCGCCTTCCCGGGCTGGGGCGCGGTGTTCCGCAACTTCCTGCTCGCGCTGCCGGGGCTGATGGTGGTGGTGATCATCCTCGCCGGCATCCTCTCCGGCGTGTTCACCGCCACCGAGAGCGCGGCCACCGCGGTGTTCTGGGCGCTCTTGATCACCGTGCTCGTCTACCGCTCGCTGAGCTGGGAGCACTTCCTGAAGGCCTGCGCCAAGGCCTGCAAGACCACCGGCGTGGTGCTGCTGCTGATCGGCATCAGCTCGGCCTTCGGCTACTTCATGGCGCTGTACGAGGTGCCGCAGAAGACCGGCGAGCTGATGAAGCTGGTGACCACGCAGCCCTGGCTGATCTTCCTGATGGTCAACGTGCTGCTGTTCGTGCTGGGCACCTTCCTGGACATGGCGGCGACCATCCTGATCTGCACGCCGATCTTCCTGCCCATCTGCCAGCAATTCGGCATGGACCCGACGCAGTTCGGCATCATGCTGCTGATCAACTGCGCGCTCGGGCTGAACACGCCACCGGTGGGCACGACGCAGTTCGTCGGCTGCGCGATCGGCGAGATCAGCGTCGGCGAGGTGATGCGCTCGATCCTTCCCTTCTATGGCGCGTTGACGGTGACGATGATGCTCGTCACGTACATTCCGGCCTTCTCTCTCTGGCTGCCCGGATTGATGAAATGAGCGCACCTGCCTTCGAGCCGAGCACGCGCCTGCCGGACCCGCGCATCCGCGTTCTCGACGAGCGCTTCCTGGCGTTGCGCTTGCTGTCGGGCACGGTCGAGCGCCTGGCCACCGGCTTCTACTGGGCCGAAGGGCCGGTGTGGTTCGGCGACGGGCGCTTCCTGCTGTTCTCCGACATCCCGAACAACCGCATCCTGCGCTGGGACGAGACCAACGGCGTGCTCAGCGACTTCCGCCGCCCGAGCAACAACGCCAATGGCCTGGTGCGAGACCGGCAAGGCCGCCTGCTCGCCTGCGAGCACCTCACGCGCCGCGTGACACGCACCGAACACGACGGCCGCATCACCGTGCTGGCCTCTCACTTCGAGGGCAAGCGGCTGAACTCGCCGAACGACATCGTCTGCCAGCGCAACGGCGCCATCTGGTTCACCGACCCGCCTTTCGGCATCCTCGGCTGGTGGGAAGGCGAGCCGGCCACGCCCGAGCTGCCGCATGGCGTGTACCGCATCGACCCCGCAAGCGGCGAACTCACGATGGTGCTCGGCGACTTGCAGGGCAGCAACGGCCTGGCCTTCAGCCCCGACGAGAAGATCCTCTACGTCGTCGAGAGCCGGGCGACGCCGAACCGGAAGATCTGGGCCTACGACGTCGACGGTGCCCAGCTGAAGAACAAGCGCCTCTTCGTCGACGCCGGCGGCCCGGGTGCCTACGACGGCATCAAGGTCGACACCGCCGGCAACGTCTGGTGCGGCTTCGGCAGCAACGGCGCGGCCGATGCGGACCTCGACGATCTCGACGGCGTGCGCGTCTACGACCGCGAGGGCCGGCCGCTCGCACACATCGCGCTGCCCGAGCGCTGCGCCAACCTGTGCTTCGGCGGCGCCAACAACAACCGGCTCTTCATGGCGGCGAGCCACTCGCTGTACGCGGTCTACGTCAACACGCGCGGGGCGGTGTGAAGCCGGTGCTGGTGAAGATGGACGAGCGCGACAACGTCGCGATCGTCGGCAACGAGGGCGGCCTGCCGGCGGGCACCGAGTTGCCCGGCGGCGTGGTGCTGCGCGAGAAGGTGCCGCAGGCGCACAAGGTGGCGCTGCTCGACATCCCCGCCGGCGCCGCCGTCACGCGCTACGGCGTGAGCATCGGCACCGCGCTCGCGGACCTGCCCGCCGGCAGCTGGGTGCACGAGCGCCGCCTGCAGATGCCGCCCGCGCGCGACCTGCAGGGCCTGCCGATGGCCACGGCGCACAAGCCCGTTGTCGAGCCGCTCGAAGGCTTCACGTTCGAGGGTTACCGCAACGCCGACGGCAGTGTCGGCACGCGCAACATCCTGGCCATCAGCACCACGGTGCAGTGCGTGGCCGGCGTGCTCGATTTCGCCATCCAGCGCATCAAGGCCGAGCTGCTGCCCCGGTACCCGAACGTCGACGACGTGGTCGGCCTGGAGCACAGCTACGGCTGCGGCGTCGCCATCGAGGCGCCGGGCGCGGAGATCCCGATCCGCACGCTGCGCCACCTGGCGCTGAACCCCAACTTCGGCGGCGAGGTGATGCTGCTGAGCCTGGGCTGCGAGAAGCTGCAGCCCGAGCGGCTGCTGCCGCCGGGCTCGATACCGATGACACCCAGCGGCGTGCGCCTGCAGGACGAGCGCGCCGAGCCGGGCTTCATCGCGATGACCGACGAGGTGCTCGCCAAGGCCGAAGTGCATCTCAAGCGCCTGGACGCGCGCCGCCGCGAGACCGTGCCGGCGAGCGAGCTGGTGGTGGGCGTGCAGTGCGGCGGCAGCGATGCCTTCAGCGGTGTCACCGCCAACCCCGCGGTGGGCTATTGCGCCGACCTGCTGGTGCGCGCCGGCGCCACCATCATGTTCAGCGAGACCACCGAGGTGCGCGATGCGGTGGAGCAGCTCACCGCCCGCGCCGCGACGCCGGAACTCGCGCAGCGCATCGTCGACGAGATGGCCTGGTACGACGCCTACCTCGCGCGCGGCGCGGTGGACCGCAGCGCGAACACGACGCCGGGCAACAAGGCGGGCGGCCTGTCGAACATCGTCGAGAAGGCGATGGGCAGCATCGTCAAGAGCGGGCGCATGCCGATCGAGGGCGTGCTCTCGCCGGGCGAGCGCCTCTCGCGTCGCGGCCTGCACTACGCGGCCACGCCTGCCTCGGACTTCATCTGCGGCACGCTGCAGCTGGCCGCGGGCATGAACCTGCATGTGTTCACCACCGGCCGCGGCACGCCTTATGGTCTCGCGGCCTGCCCGGTGGTGAAGGTGGCCACACGCACCGAACTCGCGCGGCGCTGGCACGACCTGATGGACCTCAACGCCGGCGAGGTGGCCGACGGCGCCTGCAGCATCGAGGAGATGGGCTGGCAGATGTTCCGCCTGCTGCTGGACGTGGCCAGCGGCCGGAAGAAGACCTGGGCCGAGCACTGGAAGCTGCACAACGCGCTGGTGCTGTTCAACCCGGCGCCGGTGACCTGACGACGGCAGAGCGATGACGCGCCCGATCGCCCTGGCCGCGCTCACGGTGCTCGAACTCTCGCCGCCCGAGCTGGTGAGCTGCGCGGCCGAGGCCGGCTTCAGCCACATCGGCATCCGGCTGCTGCCGGCCACGCCGACCGAGACGCGGCACGACATCGTCGGCGACACGCCGATGCTGCGCGAGGTCGAGCGCCGGATGAGGGACACCGGGGTGAAGGTGCTCGACGCCGAGATCTTCCGCCTGAAGCCCGAGGCGCCGGTGGCCGGCTACGAAGCCGCGATCGCCACCGCGGCCCGGCTGGGCGCGCGCGAGCTGCTGGTGGCCGGCAACGACCCCGACGAGGCGCGCCTCGTCGATGCCTTCGCCGCCTTCTGCGAACTCGCCGCGCGCCACGGCCTGGGCGCCAACCTCGAGTTCATGCCCTGGACCGACGCGAAGGACCTGCCGCAGGCCGCCCGCATCGTCGAGGCCGCGGGCCGCGCCAACGGCGGCGTGCTGATCGACCCCTTCCACTTCAGCCGCTCGCGCAGCCGCATCGAGCACATTGCCGCGGTCCCGCCTTCGCGGTTCCGCTACCTGCAGTTCTGCGACGTGCCCGCCGCGATCCCGCCGACGATGGACGCGATCCTCGCCGAGGCGCGCGCCGAGCGCCTGTTCCCCGGCGAGGGCGAGCTCGACCTGATCGGCCTGCTGCGTGCCGTACCACGCGACCTGCCGCTGAGCGTGGAGGTGCCGACCGCGACGCTCGCGCGCAGCGTGAGCGCGGTCGAGCGTGCGCGGCGTGCGCTGGCCGCGACGCGTCGCGTGCTGGCGCAGCTCGATGGCTGAGGCGCCGGCAGCCGGCATCCGCTGCGACCTGCTCGTCATCGGCTCGGGCGCCGCAGGGCTGAGCGCCGCCGTCACCGCGGCCTTCCACGGGCTGAAGGTGATCGTCGTCGAGAAGGACGCGGTCTTAGGCGGCGCCACCGCCTGGTCCGGCGGCTGGATGTGGGTGCCGGGCAACCCGCTCGCGCAGCGTGCCGGCATCCATGAAGATCCCGAGCAGCCGCGCCGCTACCTGCGCCACGAACTCGGCCCGCACTACGACGCCGAGCGCATCGACGCCTTCCTCGACCACTGCGGGCCGATGGTCGCCTTCTTCGAGCAGCACACGGCGCTGCAGTTCGTCGACGGCAACGGCATCCCCGACATGCATGGCGACTCGCCGGGCGCCGCCACCGGCGGCCACCAGGTGATCGCCGCGCCGATCGACGGCCGTACGCTCGGCCCGCTGATCCACCGGCTGCGCCGCACGATGCGCGAGACCTCGTTCATCGGCATGCCCATCATGGCCGGCGCCGACCTCGGTGCCTTCCTCACGCTCACGCGGTCGGCGAAGTCGCTGGCGCACGTGACGCGGCGCATCGCGCGGCACCTGCTCGACCTGGCGCTGCACGGCCGCGCGATGCAGCTCGTCAACGGCGTGGCGCTCATTGCGCGGCTCGCGAAGTCGGCGCAGGACCTGGGGGTGACGCTGATCGAATCGGCACCGGCGAAGCGGCTCATCGTCGAGGATGGCGCCGTGCGCGGCGCGGTCGTCCACACCGCGCAGGGCGAGCGCGAGATCCGCGCCGCGCGTGGCGTCGTGCTCGCGGCCGGTGGCTTCCCGCACGACATCGAGCGCCGCAAGGCCTTGTTCCCGCGCACGCCCACCGGCCGCGAACACCTCGCGCTGCCGCCCGAAAGCTGCTCGGGCGACGGCATTACGCTGGGCCAATCCGCCGGCGGCGTGTTCGAGACCGGTCTCGCTTCGCCGGTTGCCTGGGCGCCGGTCTCCGAAGTGCGCCACGCCGACGGCAGCACGGGCCACTTCCCGCACATCATCGACCGCGGCAAGCCCGGCGTGATCGGCGTGCTGGCCGACGGGCGGCGCTTCGTCAACGAGGCCGGCGGCTACCACGACTACACCGCCGCGATGGTCGCGGCCGCGCCCGCCGGCGGCGAGGTGGCCTCGTGGCTGGTCTGCGACCACCGCTTCCTGCGCCGCTACGGCCTGGGCCATGCGCGGCCCTTCCCGCTGCCGCTCGGGCCGCACCTGCGCAGCGGCTACCTGAAGCGCGGCGCGACGATCGAGGACCTTGCGCGCGCCTGCGGCATTCAACCCGCGGGCCTCGCGCGCACCGTGGCCGCGTACAACGAGCCTGCGCGCCGCGGCGAAGACCCGGCCTTCGGCCGCGGCTCCACGCCCTTCAACCGCAGGCAGGGCGATGCGCTTCACGGGCCCAACCCCTGCGTCGCGCCGATCGAGCAGGGGCCGTTCTACGCGGTGAAGGTGCGGCCCGGCTGCTTCGGCACCTTCGCGGGGCTGAAGACGAATGGCTCGGCACAGGTGCTGGACCGCGAGGGCCGGCCGATCGAAGGCCTCTACGCCGCCGGCAGCGACATGGCCAGTGTGATGGGCGGCCACTACCCCTCGGGCGGCATCAATCTGGGCCCGGCGATGAGCTTCGGCTACATCGCCGGCCGCCACGCCGCGCGCGATACTCCGCCGTAGACCGCGCGCCACGCGGGGAGGACCGCGCCCTGATCTTCGTCAGCCACAGCTGCAAGGACGCCATCGTCGCGAAACCGCCGGCCGGCTTCGATGCCGAGCAGCTGGCGCGCCTGCAGTTCGCGCTGAAGCTGCGCACGAAGCTGGTCAAGCGCTTCGAGGCCATCGGCTTCGCGCCCGGCGACATCTGGTTCGACCGCAGCCGCCTGAACCCGGGCGACGAGTGGGAGCTGTCGATCGTGGAGGCGCTGCACGGCTGCAAGGCCGCGGTGCTGCTGCTGACGCCCGAGGCGCTGGACTCGCCCTGGGTGCTGCGCGAGGCCACCGTGCTGGCCGACCGCCGTGCCCGCTGGCCCGGGCTGCGCCTGGTACCGGTGCTGTGCGCCGGCGTCGACTACAAGACGCTCGCCGCGCGGCCGCCCTGGGCGGCGCTGAACGTCACGCGCTGGCAGCCGGTGCAGGCCCAGCGCGGCGCCTGGCGCGGCCCGGACGCGGACAAGGACGCCACCCAGATCGTCAAGCAGGTGGCCGCGCAGCTCGAAGGCCTGGCCGAGCCCGACGACCCGGCGCTCGAGGGCTGGACCGACGAGGTGCGCTCCTTCCTCGACGACCTCGAGCGCCGCAAGCTGAGGAGCCGGCTGAAGGGCGTGGCGACGGCACTGCGCGTCAAGCCGCCGCTGGCCTGGGACGACGCCGCGCTGGGCCAGCTGGCGCGCACGCTGCTGCAGTCCGACGTGGTCGAGGCCGATGCCGGCGGACAACCGCTCTACCCGCTGCCGCAGGTGCTGGGCGCGCTGATGCCGGGCGTGCCGCAGCTCATCGAGGCCACCGACGTCGAGCGCCAGTTCTGCCAGCGCCTCAAGCCGCTGGCCGCACCGCCCGGCGCCGCGGTGGCGCTGGGCGCGGCGCGCGCCAGCGACCCGGTGCGCCCGCCGCCGGTGCTGCTGCAGGCCGACGACCCTCGCATCGGCGAGCTCGCGGCCTTCCGCGCCATCTGCGGCAAAGGCTGGGTGCGCCGCTTCAGTGGCGTGGGTGGCGAGGGCGCCGGCCCGAGCCAGGCCGAGATCGACGCCGCCAACCGCGAGGCGCGCAACTTCTCGATCAGCAACCAGCCCTGCATCGTCGTCGCGTCGCTGCAGCCGCTGGCCGGCGAAGACCTGGGCCAGCTGTCGGCCGGCCTGGCGGCCAGGCTCGAGCCGAAGGTGGCGCTGGTGGCCGTGGTGGGGCGTGCGCCGATCGCGCCGCCCGCGCCGGCCGCCGGCGGCACCGCGGTGCTGGTCGCGGTGCCCGCCGCCGAGGAGGAGGCTGCGGTGCGCGTGGCCGAGCATGTCGGCCTGCTGTGCCGGCGCAAACAATCACAGACCCAGACGGGGACATGAGATGGCGAACGAGCTGATGACGGTGGCCCGCGTGGTCGAGAAGCTGGGCGATCTCGCCGACGCCATGCCGGCCAAGTCCAAGAGCGCTGCGCAGCGAGCGGCGGGCGACCTGCGCGACGGCTCGGTTTACCTGATGGACGAGCGGCTGCTGCTGGCCGTGCAGGTGGCGGTGGCCACCGGCCGGCCGCTGCTGCTGACGGGCGACCCCGGCAGCGGCAAGTCCTCGCTCGCGGCCTTCCTGGCCGGGCAGCTGGGCTGGCGCTACTACGAGTACGTGGTCACCGGCCGCACCGAGGCGAGCGACCTGCTGTGGCAGTTCGACACCGTGCGCAAGCTCGGCGACGCCTCCGGCACTACCGGCCTGGACGATCGCCGCTACGTCGAGCCCGGCGTGCTGTGGTGGGCGCTGGACCGCGACGGCGCACGCCGTCGCGGCGCCGATGCCGCGCCGCGGCGCCGCAGCGCGGCCGCGGCCGAGCCGCTGGCGGACATCAACAAGGGCCGCTCCACGCGCCACGCGGTGGTGCTGATCGACGAGATCGACAAGGCCGACCCCGACGTGCCCAACGCACTGCTGGTGCCGCTGGGTTCGGGCCAGTTCATCGTGCGCGAGACGCAGGCCACGGTGCGCGCGGCCAGCGCAAGCGGCACGGCAGCCTCGCGCCGCGGCGGCACGCTGGCCGCGCCGATGCTGGTCGTCATCACGAGCAACGGCGAGCGCGAGCTGCCGCCGGCCTTCCTGCGGCGCTGCGTCGTGCACGAACTCGCGTCGCCCGATCCGGCGCGGCTGGAGAGCATCGCGCTGGCGCACGCCGCGCGCGAGGGCCGCTCGCCCGACGCGGCCGAGCTCGCGCGCATCCGCGACCTCGCGCGCCAGGCGGTAGCCATCCGCACCGAGCTGGGCAAGCTCGGCCGCAAAGGTGCGGGCACGGCGGAGTTCCTCGATGCCGTGCGCGCCAGCCGCGAACTGGGCCTGGAGCCGGCGAAGAAGGACGACTGGGAGCGCCTGATGTCGCTCACGCTGCGCAAGGGCGTGGTGCGCTCTTGAACCGCACCCCGATCGGCGTGGCCGATGTCTTCCGCGCCATCGCGCAGCTCGCGCCCGGCGAACCGGCGCGCTGGCCGGACATCGCCGCGGCTCTCGGCTTCGAGCTGCCGAAAGCCGCGCCGGTGGCGCCCAGGCCGGTCGAGGACGAGGACGAAGGCGCCGCCGGCGTCGAGCCGATGCGCCCGAGTCCCGTCGCGCCCAGCCACGCACGCCACGAGTTCTCGCTGCCGGTGCTGCCGCCGATCGAAGGCCAGGCCGAGGCCGGCACGCCCTTCCTCGTCGGCGTCCGCGAGCTGGACCGGGATGCGGCGACGGCCGACCGGCCGGTGCCGGCGCTGCAGCCGCTGCTGGCGCCGGCCACCGCGCCGTCGATCCTGCGGGCCGCGGTCGTGATGCCCGAGCCGCGCGGGCCGCTGGACCTCGACACGATCGTGCCCGCGCTCGCCCGCCGGCGTTTGCCGGTGCGGCTGCCGCGGCGGCGGCGCTTTGCCATCGCGCACGACGTGCTCGTGCTGCGCGACCTGGGCGAGGGCATGGACCTGTTCTCCGAGGACGCCGAGCTCTTCGTCGAGTCGCTTCGCCAGGCCGCCGGCCGCGACGCAGTGCGCGTGGGCGGCTTCGTCGGCCGGCCGGCCGAGGTGCTGGCCGCGCTGGGTCTGCACCGCGGCACCGCGGTCGTGGTGCTGACCGACCTGGGCCTGTCGCCGCTGGCCGGGCCCGACGAGCTGGGCAGCGCGCGCTGGCTGGAGCTGGCCGCGCTGACGCGCCGCGCCGGCGCGCGTGCGACGCTGCTCGTGCCCTGGCCCGAGTCGCGCTGGCCGGCGGCGATCAAGTCCCGCCTCGCGCTGGCGACCTGGGACCGTTCGACCGGGGTCGCGCAGGTGCTGCGCGCGGTCCGAGAACATGGCTGAGATGCTGATCCAGCCCAGCGCGGCTGAGCGCCTGGCCGCGGCCGAAGCTTCCGTGCCGGGCGCCTTGGAACTGGCCGCGCTGCTGCCGCAGGCCGCGCGCATCGAGCGCCGGCTGCTGCGCGCCTTGCGCGTGGAGGTGATGAAGCACCTGCGGGCCTCCGACGAGGCCGAGCTGTGGACTTCGGACCTCGTCGAGATGCGCGCCATCGACGGCCTGGTGCTGCGTGCCGACGTGCAGGCGCTGTTGCGCCAACGTGGCCGCGCCGCGCTGCAGCGGCGCCCGCAGCGCGGCGCCGTGGCCGAGCAGGCGCGGCGGCTGCGCGAGGCGAATGCGCTGATGGTGGCGCATCACGCGAACGCGCCGCCGCTGGTGCAGCTGGAGGAGGAGATCGCGTGGCTGGCGATGGAGATGGCCGAGCCGGAGGGGACGATCCAGGATCGGCTGGAGGTGGTGCTGGCGGCGCTGGTGCGCGACGGTCGTACCGGCGTGGCGCGCTGGGCCGCGCGCGCGCTGCCGCGGCTGCCCGAGGCGGCGCGCGGCACGAAGGCGGCCTGGCAGCTCTCGGTGGCGAGTGCCGACCGCATGCCCGCGGCGCGCAGCGCCATGCTGCCGCCGCCGGCGGGCCTGCGCGTGGTCGACCTGAAGGCGCTGGCGCCGCACCTGGGGCAGGTGCCGCTGGGGGTGCGGCGGATCGGGGACGTGCTCGAACTCGGCGCGGTGGGCCCGGGGGGCTTCGCGCTGATGGTGCCGGCGAGCGAGCCGAGGTTCGTGAGCCTGCGAGCGAGTGGCCTGGAGGGTGACTCCGACAGGGCGGTGCCCACCGGGACGCTGCAACGGGTGTCGGTGGGCTGGTCGTCGCTGGCGATCGAGGCGGCAGACGGCCGACAGTGGTCGCTGCCGGTGCTGAGCGACGAGGAGCGGCAGAACCTCGAAGCCCTGACCTTGATCCCCGATCCGGCCATCGCAGGGCGCGCCTTGGGCACATTCGTTTCGTCCAGGCGCGCGGTCCTCGTGATGCCGCCGCCGGGCCCCTCGGCACGGGCGGCGCTGCGCTTCGTCGATGCCACGGCGCCTTACCCCTACGCCGATTCCTTCGTCTCCGACCTGCCCCAAGGCGCGCGCGTCGTCTCCTGGGCCATCGACGCCAAAGGCGATCGGGTTCCCGTCGTCGGCATCTGGTCCCATGACGGCAAGGCGGGACCCACGGTGATCGCCAGCGTCGGAACACAACCGGCCGTCCTGCTCGGCGCACCCGTCCTGTTCGCCGGTGCGCTGGCCGGCGTCGTCAGGGGCGCTGACATCCAGCGACGGACCCGGGGCGGTGCTGCCGGATTCGAGCTGCACCTGGACATCGAGTCGCGGCCCGACGTGCTGCGGGGCGAAGGCGAGAGCGACGTGCAGGCCGCGATCAAGGTCGAACTGCTGCCCGCCGGCAACGGCGAGGCGGTGCTCCTCAGCTGGGGCCCACCCGGCGAGCAAGGCCACCTGCTCGTCGACGGCGGCCCGCGGCGCACGGCCAAGACCGTGCGGTCGCGCGTGCAGCATGCGCTGGGTGACCGCCCGTGGCTGGACATGATCGTGATCAGCCACGCCGACGCGAACCGCCTGGAAGGCATCGGCGAACTGCTGGGTTCCGGCATCGCGGTGCGCGACGTCTGGTTCAACGGCCCTGCGGTGCTGGCGCGGCGCTTCGGGACCGCGGGCGCCCATTCGCTGGCTGTCGAAAACCTGGAGCAGCGCATCCAGCACACCGTCGATCGAGGTCCCAATGCGGCCTTCGACGGCCAGCCCATCTTCGTAGCGCCCGAAGGCCCGTTGCCGCGCATCGAACTGGCCGGCGGCGCCACGATCACCGTGCTGGGCCCGGACGAGCGAGCGCTCGCCATGGCAGCCAAGGCCTGGAGCCGCGAGGCCGCCAAGCGCAGCGCGCCGCGCAGCTCGTCCTCGTCCTCGCTGGCTCCCGACGAAATCAACCCGAAGCTCGAACCCGGCCCGCGCCCGCTGAAATTCGGCGGCGACTCCGCCGCGAACAACGGCGCCAGCCTCGTGCTGCTCTTCGAGTACCAGGGCCATAGCGTGCTGCTGCCCGGCGACGCCCATGCCGAGCCGCTGGTGGCCGCGTTGCGCCGGCTGGCGGCCGAACGCCAGCGGCCCGGCCTCTTCGTCGACGTGGCCGTGCTGCCGCACGGCGGCAGCCGCGCCAACGTCGTGCCCGAGCTGTTCGAGGTGCTCGAGGCCGGCACCTGGGCCGTCTGCACCGACGGCTCGACCTTCGGCCACCCGGACCCGGAGACCATCGAGCTGCTCGCCCGCCGTGCGCAGGGCTCGACGCTGGCCTTCAACTACCGCGGCAAGACCACCGAACGCTGGGCCGCGGCCGAATTCCAGCGCGAGCACAAGCTGCGCGTGCTGCTGCCCGAGCGGCCGGTGGGCGGCCTGGAGCTGGCGGTCGGCTCGATCTCGGGCACGGGGGCGGCCACGGGTGCGGACGTGAAGCAGTCGGCCTCCTGAGCGCCGCCCATCGATCGAGGAGTCCCGGATGGCCCGCCTGCCCTACGCCGACCTGAAGCACCCCGAAGCCGGCCCGCTGGTCGCGCGCATCGTCGCCGAGCGTGGCGAGGTGCTGCACCTGTACCAGATGCTGCTGCACAGCCCGCCGCTGGCCGAAGGCTGGCTCGGTTACCTCACCGCGGTGCGCCAGAAGCTGCAGCTGGCCGGCGCGCTGCGCGAGCTGATCATCATGCGCGTGGCGATCCTCAACGGCGCGCCCTACGAAGCCGCGCAGCATGCGCCCATCGCGCTGAAGGAAGGCGTGACGCAGGCGCAGCTCGATGCGCTGGCCGACTGGCCGGCGAGCCCGCTCTTCGATGCGAGCACGCGCGCCGTGCTTGCGCTGACCGACGCGATGACGCGCGAGATCCACTTCGACGCCGCGATCATGGCCGCGGTGCGCGAGGCGCTGGGCGAGCGCGGCGCGGTCGAGGCGGCGGCAACCATCGCCGCCTACAACATGGTCTCGCGATTCCTCGAGGCGTTGCAGATCGACATCCGCGACCCGCGCTGAGGCGGCGGGTTCAGCGCTCGGCGATGTAGTGCTGCAGCAGCGGCTCCGCGCCTTCGCGCAGGTGCCGCAGCAGCTGCGCTTCGAGTTCCTGGTCGGCCAGCGTCGCGCGCGAGCGCTGGTGCAGGTAGTCGGCCCAGCTCGTGACGATGAAGCGCTCGACGAAGAGCGCCGGGTCGGAGAGGTCGCGGTAGACGCGCCAGAAGGTGGCGCCGTCGCGCCGGCGCGGGCCGCGCAGCGCGACCACGTCGTCGAGGAAGGCCGCCGTGCTTTCGCTGCGCACCGGGTAGCGGATCTCCACCGCCACCGGCCCGGCCTCGGGGTCGGGCTCGTGGGCGACGAAGAGGTCCTCGGACAGCGGCGCCTGCGTCACCTCGGTGGGTGCGCCCAGGCGCAGCGGGAAGGGGCGCGCCAGCGCCATCGTCGCGGCCATGCCCGCGGCGGCCAGCAGCAGCGCGGGCGTCAGGCCGATCACGTCGGACAGCGCGCCCCAGAAGGCCGAGCCCAGCGCGAAGGCGCCCAGGGCGCACAGTGTGTGCATCGAGGTCGCGCGCGCCCGCACCCAGGGCGGCACGCTGGTCTGCGTGGCCGTGTTGTAGGTCGACATCACGCTCATCCACGAGGCTCCGGCGAGCATCAGCGCGCCGTAGGTCAGCGGCCGGGTGTGCGACAGCGCCGCCACCACCATCGCCGCGGCGAAGGTGGCGCCACCGGCGGCGACGATGGCCTCCAGCCCGAAGCGCGCGCGCAGGCGGCCGATCTGCAGCCCCGCGAGCACGGCGCCGGTGCCCAGGCAGCCCATCAGCAGGCCGAAGCCGGCGGAGCCCAGGCCGAGCTGGCGCTGGCCGATCACCGGCAGCAGCGCCCACAGCGCCGAGCCGGCGGCGCCATAGGCCCCGGTGCGCACGAGCTGCGCGAGCACGGTCTCGGAGTGGCGCGCGAAGCGCAAGGCGCTGAGGATGCCGCCCCACAGCCGCTCGGCCGGCAGCCGCGAGGGCGGGTGCGGCCGCGGCGGATGGCGGCGCACCGTGAGCGCGAGCACCCCGATGCCCAGCACCGTGACGACGAAAACGCCGCCCGCGCCGACATAGGCGTAGATCGCGCCGGCCAGCGCCGGCCCGATGGCGCGCGCGCTGTTGTACGAGATGCCGATGATCGTGATCGCCTGCGGCAGCTCGTCGCGCGGCACCACGTCGACGATGGCCGAGTTCCACGGCGGGCTCAGCACCGCGGTCGCGCAGCCGGCCAGGAAGGTCAGCGCCAGCAGCGTCGCCGGCCCCGCCATCCCGAGCATGAACAGCAGCGCCAGCAGCGCGACCACCGCGCCCTGCGCGGCGAGCGAGACGAGCATCAGGCGCCGGCGGTCGGTGGTGTCGGCCAGCACGCCGGCCGGCAGCACGAGCAGGAACATCGGCAGGAACACGGCCGTCTGCACCAGCGCCGCCAGCAGCGAAGATCCACTCACTTCGACCATCAGCCAGGCCGCGGCCATGGCCTGCATGGCGTTGCCGATGAAGTACAGCGTGCCGCCGGCCGCCAGCGCGCGGAATGGGCCGTGCCGCAGCGTGGCGCGGATGGAATGGGAGCCGGCGGACATCGCCGGCGATGATGCCCGGTTTCTAGTGCTGCAAGGCGTCCAGGGCCTCGCGGCACCAGGGCTGCAGGCTCTCGTCGCCCACTTCGGCCATCAGCTGCCGCATGCGGGCGAGCTCGGCGACCTCGGCCGCCGCGTCGCCGGCGGCGCGATGCGCCCACGCCAGCGCCTCGTGCGCGAAGAAGGTCTCGAAGGCGCTGGCCTCCGGCTCGCCGGCATGCTCCTGGATCCGGGCCAGGCAGGCGCGCGCGTGCGCCAGCGCCGCCGCGCCTTCGCCGAGCACGGCGTGGCAGCGCGCGAGCTCGTAGTCGCCGCGCTCCACCTGCACCCAGGTGCCGGCGGTGACCCAGAGCTCGCGCGAGGCGCGGGACAGCGCGAGCATCAAGGCATCGCGCTCCGGGTCGCCGCGCCGCCCCTCGCGCAGCTCGAGCGCGAGGGCGTAGGTGGCCGCGGCCAGTGCCTTGCGCGCCGCGGGCTCGGGGTGGGCGAGGGCGGCGGGCCGCTCGGTCTCCAGCGACCGCAGCACCTCGGCGGCGCGGCCGCGCGCGACCCACTCGCTCCACAGGTTCTGCATCGCGCGCCAGCGCTGGGCGTCGGGCGGCGGCGGCGCCTCCTGCCCGGCCAGCTTCGCGATCAGCCAGCGCGCGCGCCGCAGCATCGCCGCGGTCTCGGCGCCCTCGTCGTGCGCCGGCGGCAGCGCGGCGACGAAGGCCTCGAAGCCCGGCACGTCGTGCAGGTGCGAGACCCAGACATGTTCGGCCAGGCCGATGGCCGCGGCGCCGTCGGCATCGGCCGGCAGGCCGGGCGCCATGCCGCTCAGTTCGGCGGCCAGCTCGCGGGCGCGCTTCGGGTGCTCGGCCCAGCCGCGGCCGACGAAGTCCTTCAGGTTCTCGGTGCTCATCGTGTTTCTCCTGGGGCCCGGAACGCGAGCCAGCGTTCGGCCATCGCGGGCCGGTGGTCGAGGTCGTGCGCCACGGCCGCGGCGAGCACGCCGCCGGCCTTGGTGCGTGCGCCGGCGAAGACGACGGGGCGTCGCAGCACGGCCTCGTCGAACTGCGCCAGCAACGCCAGCGTCTGCCGCCGGCGGGCGACGAAGCGCTTCGCCGCGCCGCGCCAGGGCTGCGCCTGGTAGTCGCGCTCGACGGCGAGCCGGTCGCCATCGACGCCGGGCAGCGCAGGCCGCGTCTCGTCGAGGATGCGCGAGAAGCGCAGATGCCAGCCCAGCGTCTCGACATCGTCCAGGTGCCACAGGTGCTCGGCGAGCGAGAAGCCGCCGCCGGCAGGCCGCTCGTAGCCGGCATCGGCCGGCAGCACCGCGGCCAGTTCGCGCACGGCGGCGGCGGTGTCGGCCAGGTATTCGCGTGCGGCGGCGAGTGCGGCGGCATTCAGCACCGGCTGGCCCTGCAGCAGTTTCGAAGGCGGAGCCAGCAGCCTTTGCGCGATGGCATCTTCGGGCGCTGACCGGGCCACGGGCCGCGCGGCGGGCGGGGCAGGCGCCATGCCGTCGGGCTGCGCGGCGACGGCCTCGCGCATCGCGCGCGTCGCGGCCTCGGCTTCGCGCGCGCTGCCGGTGACCCAGCGCGCCGGCAGCGCCTGCAGCGGCGCCGGGTTCAGGTAGTGGCACTTCTCGCGCCCGCGCCACACGGGCACGACGAGTTCGGCGTCTTCCAGCAGCGCCAGGTGCTTTGACAGCGCCTGCCGGCTCTGCGGGAAACCTTCGAGCAGGGCGCCGAGCGTGAGGCCGGGCCGGTCGCGCAGGCGGTCCAGCAGGGCGCGCCGGGTGGCGTCGGCCAGCGCACGCAGCAGCAGATCGAGGGAGCTGTCGTTGTTCATCATGCAACCGTTTGATTGCATGATGCCCTCAGCTTTCCAGAAATGCAACCCTCTGGTTGCGCGACTTCAGCCTGCCCGGGCCGTCGCGTGCGCGTGCCGCTGGATCGCGTGGATCGAGATGCCCTCGTTGGCCTGGTAGCGGCCGCGCCCGTCCAGGCGCTGCATCTGCTCGCGGCCGGCGTGGTGCAGCGCCAGCACGCGCCATTCGTCGGGGTCGAACACGGGGCTGCCGGAGCTGCCCGGCTCGGTGGGCGTGCGGTAGTGCAGCACACGCTCGTCCTGGCCCAGCATCACGTTGTCCTGCAGCGAGAACTCCACGTCCCGGCCCTGCGGGTGGCCGATGACGTACAGGCGCGGCGGCTTGCTCTCGCTGAAGGCGATGGGCGCGGGCGCCAGCGGCATCGGCTCGGCCTCCGCCGGCAGCGGGGCGAGCGTGAGCAGCGCGTAGTCCAGCTCCTCGACGCCGGACCAGCACAGCACCTCGCCGATCGCGATGTCCGCGAGGCCCAGGCCCTGGAAGTTCGCGCGCGCCTCGCCGGGCAGCAGCGCACCGCGCGGGCGCTCGGGCACCCCGGGCGCGACGACATGGGCGTTGGTCATCAGCAGCAGCCCCGTCATGCCCGGCACGAAGTCCGCCGCACTGACGAGCCAGCCGGTGCCCACGCCCTTGCCCGCCTGCTCGATGCGGGCCACGGACTTGCAGCGCTTCAGGCCGTTCAGGTACCAGGGCAGCGAGCGCGATCCTTCGTTGCCGAAGGTCTTCTGCAGGTCCGAACGCAGCACTGCCGGCGAGAGGGACACCGCGCCCTCGTGGCGCAGCGTCTCGGCCCGCAGCAACGTCAGGATGCTGCCCCATTCGGGGCCGCGCTCGTCCAGGCACCACAGCTCCTCGAGCTGGCGCGCCGTGCTGCTCAGCTCGAAGGCCGTGGCCCCGGGCATGCCGACGTAGCCGAGCGCTTGTGTCGTCGCGGCGGACAGCTCGTCGCGCGCCACCAGGGCCTCGAGCACCGTCGCGCAGTCCCAGACGTTCAGCCCATCGGGCGCGTCGGCCTCGCGTTGCTTCAGCGTCTGGAGGATCTCGCCGGCGATCTCCCGCCACCGGCCCGCCGCGGCCAGCGCGAGCCGGTCGCGCTCGGCCCGCGCCAGGATCGCGACCACGTTGATGCCGTGCCAGGTCTTGGACTTGTCGGACGCGTAGATCTTCCAGTAGCTGTGATACGCCCGCTCCAGGCTCGCAACGTGACGGCCGGCCGGGTTGGCGTGGTTGACGTAGAGCTGCTTGTCGATGCGGCCCAGCAGGCCCATGGCCTCGGCGTATTCCACCGGCGGCTCGGTGATCGGCTTGAGCACGAAGCGCGCCGCGGACAGGTTGCCCTGGTCGATCAGGGCCTGCGCGTACAGGCGCTGGGCCTTGATCGAGGCCTGCTGGGTGCTGATCAGCGCATCGGCGAGCTGCTGCATCAGGCCGAAGAAGCGCTGCGCGCGCAGGTTCTGCAGCATCTTGTCCGCGAGGTCCTGCTGCACCTCGTAGGCGCCGCCGTGGATGTCTTCGATGACGCGGCCGCAGATCTCGGCGCAGGCCTCCTGGTCCAGGCGCTTCAGCGCCGTGTTGAGTTCGGCGAAGGCTTCCTGCAGGCCGTCCACCGGCGGCGGCTGCAGCACCACGTCCTGCGCCACGCTCTCCAGCGCCCGCGTGCGGCGGCCCCCGGCGCGGCGCATCGGGTCGCGCTCGCGCAGCTTGCCGAAGTTGAGCCCGGTGCGGCGCTCCACCTCCGCGACCTCGATCTGGTAGGTCTTGAACTCGCCGAAGACGAACTCGAGGTCGCCCAGCAGGTCCACCTGGCTTTGCAGGTAGGCGCTGGCCGACAGGCGCCCCTTGTCGACCGTGACCACGACCTTCCAGAACTCGGTGGGCGCCTGCACGCCGCGGAACGCGACGTCGTGCTGCGCCAGCACCGGCCCGGTGAACACGCTGAGCTTGAGCTTGTGCGCGCCGGCCTGCTCGTAGATGAAGTCTTCCAGGTCGCTCCAGGTCTTGCGGTTCAGGTCGCGGTGCTGCGGGCAGGCGTTGGTGTAGAAGAAGGTCTCGTCGTTGGCCCGGCGCGCTTCGGCCTCGTCGCCCCACACCGGGTCCAGCCGGCGCACCATGTGTCCCTTGTCGCAGTGCGAGCCGGCGTAGACCTTGGGGCCCACCTGCAGGGCCTTGTCCAGCCGCGGATCGAAATACCAGCGGTCGCTGCCGTCGCTGCCTTCCTTGCGGGTGAGCTTGAGCAGGCGGCGGCCGTCGATGTTGCAGGCGGCGAACAGCGGCAGGCGGCGCGATCGGCTCATCACCACCGAGTAATGCGTGTAGGCCAGCACCTCGCTCCGCCCGCCGCCCGGCGCCGCGAAGCTGGCCACGTCGGCGTGGTTCGACACCTCCGGCAGCGGCACGGCGATGCCGAGGAAGCGCGGGTCGTAGCCGCGGCGGTCCGCCAGCAGGTCGGCCGTGGGTGTCACGGCGAACTTCTCGAGGCTCTCCTCGCCGTCGTCGGCCGCGGTGCCGGCCCGGCGCTCGTAGCGGCCGGGCGCCGCCAGCACCCCGAGCGCCTCGCCGGTGGCCAGCGAGAGCAGGACCGCGCCGGGCTCGAAGCCATCGCTGCTGCAGTCGGCGGCGAAGCCTTCGGCCGACAGCCGCCCGGGCGCGGCGCACCAGGCGCCGGCCACGCGGCCTACCAGCGCGACGTGGCGGTCGTCGGGCATCTCGGCGGCGAACGCCGGCGGCCCGCCCTCGGCGAGGCGCTGGCGCAGCGCCTCGATGTCGGCGGCCGCGTAGGCCAGGCGGGCGCGCCATTCGCGCGAAGCGCTGGCCGGCAGCCGGTCATCGACGAAGGGCAGAACGGGGCGGTCCGGCGCAAGGGTGGCAGGCGACACTGTGCACTCCCGGTTCGTCCGGCCCAGGAGCCCGGTGGATGGCCATCCACTTCGGCCGGCATGACGCCGCGAGCATGTCACGCATGCCCTTCTTTGGGAAGGCGGCGCGAAGGCCGCGCGAAGCCGGCGCGCTCAGGCCGGCGGCGCGGCCGCCACCTCGCAGGCTGCCATCAGCTCCAGCGCCTTCACCAGCGCCGAGTGGTCGAGCTGGCTCCAGCCCTGCGCGGCGCAGGCCTGCATCAGCTGCGCCGCGCCCGCGGTCTGCGGCAGCGCCACGCCCAGCGTCTTCGCGCCCTGCAGCGCCAGGTTCAGGTCCTTCTGGTGCAGGCCGATGCGGAAGCCCGGGTTGAACGTGCGCTTGATCATGCGCTCGCCGTGCACCTCCAGGATGCGGCTGCTCGCGAAGCCGCCCATCAGCGCCTGGCGCACCTTGGCCGGGTCGGCACCGGCCTTCGCGGCGAAGACCAGCGCCTCGCCGACGGCAGCGATGTTCAGCGCGACGATGATCTGGTTGGCCACCTTGGTGGTCTGCCCGTCGCCAGGGCCGCCCACGTGCGTGATGTTCTTGCCCATCAGCTGCAAGAGCGGCAGCACGCGCGCAAAGCCCTTCTCGCTGCCGCCGACCATGATCGTGAGGCTCGCGGCCTTCGCGCCCACCTCGCCGCCGCTGACGGGCGCGTCGAGGCAGTCGCAGCCCAGCGCCTCGATGCGCGCGGCGAAGTCCTTGCTCGCCATCGGCGAGATGCTGCTCATGTCGACCACGGCCTTGCCGGCCGAGAGCCCCGAGGCCACGCCCTGCTCGCCGAAGAGCACGGCCTCCACGTCGGGCGTGTCGGGCACCATCGTGAAGATGACCTCGGCGGCCTTGGCCACCTCGCGTGCGCTCGCGCAGCGCTGCGCGCCGGCGTCCAGCAGCGCGGCCGGCACGGCGCTGCGTGTGGCGACGAAGAGTTCGTGCCCGGCGGCGCGCAGGTGGCCCGCCATCGGCGCGCCCATGATGCCCAGGCCGATGAATCCCAGCTTCATGTGAAGGTCTCCTTATGCTTGGCTCGCGCGGCGCGCGGCTTCCATCCAACCGAGCCCGGCTTCGGTCGTCGTGGCGGGCTTGTATTCGGCACCGATCCAGCCGGCGTAGCCGATGCGGTCCAGGTGCTCGAACAGGAAGGGGTAGTTGATCTCGCCGGTGCCCGGCTCGTTGCGGCCGGGGTTGTCGGCGAGCTGGATGTGGCCGATGCGTGCCAGGTGCTTCGTCATCGTCGCGGCCAGCTCGCCCTCGTAGCGCTGCGCGTGGTAGATGTCGTACTGCACGAAGGCGTTGTCGGCGCCGACCTCGTCCAGCACGTCCAGCGCCAGCTGGGTGCGGTTGAGCCAGAAGCCCGGCACGTCGTAGTTGTTGATGGGCTCGACCAGCAGCTTCAGGCCGGCCTCCTTCAGCGCCTTGGCCGCGAAGCGCAGGTTCTCGACGAAGGTGCGGCGCAGCGTGGCCTCGTCCACGCCGGCCGGCGCCTTGCCCGACAGGCAGTTGAGCCGCGGCACCGAGAGCGTGGTGGCGTACTCGATGCCGCGTGCGACGCCGGCGCGGAACTCGTCGACCCGGGCCGGGTTGCACGCGATGCCGCGGTCGCCCGCGGCCCAGTCGCCGGCGGGCAGGTTGTGCAGCACCATCTGCAGGCCGTTCGCGTCGAGCCGGCGGCGGATCTCGGCGGCCGGCGCCTCGTAGGGGAACTGCAGCTCGACGGCCGCGAAGCCGGCGCGCGCGGCGCGCTCGAAGCGGTCCAGCAGCGGCACTTCGGTGAACAGCATCGAGAGGTTGGCGGCGAAGCGGGGCATGGTTCGTGTCTCCGGTGGTTTCGTGTCTGAAGTCAGAAAGTCCGGCGGGCCGAGTCCCCGGACTCCATGGGGGTGCTGGGCGGCTGCCTACCATCCGCCCTTTGCCGATCCGAGAACAAGATGGAACTGCTCGCCGACCCCAGGGCCTGGATGGCCTTTGCCACGCTGACCGCGCTGGAACTCGTGCTGGGCATCGACAACATCATCTTCATCTCGATCCTCGTCGACAAGCTGCCGAAGGCGCGCCGCGAGTTCGCGCGCCGCATCGGGCTGTTCATGGCGATGTTCATGCGCATCGGCCTGCTGCTGGTGCTGGCCTGGATCGTCGGCCTGGTGACGCCGCTGTTCACGGTGCTGGGCCAGGAGATCTCGGGGCGCGACCTGATCCTCATCGCCGGCGGCCTGTTCCTCATCTACAAGAGCACCGGCGAGATCCACCAGTCGCTCGAAGGCGAGGAGGAGCACGGCGGCGGCAAGGTCGCGGCGACGATGATGGGCGTGATCGCGCAGATCATGGTGGTGGACCTGGTGTTCTCGCTGGACAGCATCATCACCGCGGTGGGCATGGTGGACGACGTGCGCGTGATGATCGCCGCGGTCATCGCCTCGGTCGGGCTGATGATGGTGTTCGCCGGCCCGATCGGCCGCTTCGTCTCTGACCATCCGACGATCAAGATGCTGGCGCTGTCCTTCCTGGTGGTGGTGGGCGTGGTGCTCGTCGCCGAAGGCTTCGACCACCACGTGCCCAAGGGCTACGTCTACTTCGCGATGGCCTTCAGCCTGGGCGTGGAGATGCTGAACATCCACATGCGCAAGAAGAAGGCTAGGAAGGTGCAACTCAACCCGTCGCGCATCCCCGGCGCCGCCGACTGAGCGTCATCACTCCAGCAGCCCCGCCATCTCCAGGCCCTGGCGGCCTTCGGGGTGGCGGCAGTCGATGGCCTCGAACTCGACGACCTTGTCGATCTCGGTGCCCATCGCGACGTTGGTGACCTTCTCCAGGATCACCTCCACCACCACCGGCACGCGGTGCTCCTGCGCCAGTGCGCGGGCCTGGGCCAGGGCGCCGGCGAGCTTCTCCGGGTCGGTCACGCGCAGCGCCTTGCAGCCCAGGCCCTCGACCACCTTGGCGTGGTCGACGCCGTAGCCCTGCAGCGCCGGCTCGCTGACGTTCTGGTTGTCGAAGGCCAGCTGCACGCAATAGTCCATCTCGAAGCCGCGCTGGCTCTGGCGGATCAGCCCGAGGTAGCTGTTGTTCACCAGCACCTGCACGTAGGGCAGCCGGAACTGCGCGCCCACCGCCAGCTCCTCGATCAGGAACTGGAAGTCGTAGTCGCCCGAGAGGCCGACGACCGTGCGCGTGGGGTCGGACGCCACCACGCCCAGCGCGGCGGGGATGGTCCAGCCCAGCGGCCCGGCCTGGCCGCAGTTGATCCACTGCCGCGGGCCGTAGACGTTCAGGAACTGCGCGCCGGCGATCTGGGACAGGCCGATCGTCGTCACGTAGACCGTGTCGCGCGGGAAGGCCTTGTTCATCTCCTCGTAGACGCGCATCGGCTTGATCGGCGTCTCGGTGTAGTGCGACTTGCGGTGCATCAGCCGCTTGCGCTCGGCGCATCGGAAGGCCCAGTCGGAATAGTCGCGCAGCGTGCCGGCCGCCTTGCGCTCGCGTGCGGCCTGCACGAAGAGTTCCAGCGCCGCCTTGGCGTCGCTGACGATGCCGTAGTCCGGCATGAAGACGCGGCCGATCTGCGTGGGCTCGATGTCGACGTGCACGAAGGTCCGGCCCTTGCAGTAGACCTCGGTGCTGCCGGTGTGGCGGTTGGCCCAGCGGTTGCCGATGCCCAGCACGAAGTCGCTGGCCAGCATCGTGGCGTTGCCGTAGCGGTGGCTGGTCTGCAGGCCGCACATGCCGGCCATCAGCGGGTGGTCGTCGGGGATCGCGCCCCAGCCCATCAGCGTGGGGATCACGGGCACGCCGGTCAGCTCGGCGAACTCCACCAGCAGGTCGGCCGCGTCGGCGTTGATGATGCCGCCGCCGGCCACGATCAGCGGCTTGCTCGCGGCCAGCAGCATGTCCAGCGCCTTGTCGACCTGCTTGCGGGTGGCCGCGGGCTTGTAGACCGGCAGCGGCTCGTAGGTGTCGATGTCGAACTCGATCTCGGCCATCTGCACGTCGAAGGGCAGGTCGATCAGCACCGGCCCGGGGCGGCCGCTGCGCATCAGGTGGAAAGCCTGCTGGAAGGCGCGCGGCACCTGCGCCGGCTCGCGCACGGTCACGCTCCACTTCGTCACCGGCTTGCTGATCGACTCGATGTCGACGGCCTGGAAGTCCTCCTTGTACAGGCGCGCCCGCGGCGCCTGGCCAGTGATGCACAGGATGGGGATGGAGTCGGCGCTGGCCGAGTACAGGCCCGTGATCATGTCGGTGCCCGCCGGCCCGCTGGTGCCGATGCACACGCCGATGTTGCCGGCCCGCGCCCGCGTGTAGCCCTCGGCCATGTGGCTGGCGGCCTCGACGTGGCGCGCCAGGATGTGCGCGATGCCCTGGCGTTCGCGCAGCGCCGCGTACAGCGGGTTGATCGCGGCGCCGGGCACGCCGAAGGCCTGCGTCACGCCTTCCTTCTCCATCACCAGCACGGCGGCCATTGCGGCCTTCATCTTCGCCATCGACAACTCCTTCAGGTTCGGACTGGTGCGCATGGTGGATGCGAGGGCGCGGGCGGGGAAGCGAAGCGGCCGGATATGAGCTATTCCGTGTTGGAATGGCGGCGACATGAAGATCCCGGTTCTCCTGCTCGCCTGGCTGGCGCCCGTGGCGGCCCTGCAGGCCGCGCCGGCGCGCATCGAGGACACGCTCGCCGCGCGCCTGGCCGCCTGCACCACCTGCCACGGCAAGGAGGGCCGCGCCGGCCCCGATGGCTACTACCCGCGCATCGCCGGCAAGCCGGCGGGCTACCTGCTGCACCAGCTGCTGAACTTCCGCGACGGCCGGCGCGGCTACGGGCCGATGGTGGCGCTGGTGGCCCCGCTTTCGGACGCCTACCTGCGCGAGATCGCGCTGCACTTCGGATCGCTGGAGCTGCCGTATCCGCCGCCGCCTCGCGCCACCGAGAGCGCGGCCGTGCTGGCGCGCGGCCGCGAGCTCGCGCTGCAGGGCGATGCCGCGCGCGGCCTGCCGGCCTGCGCCGCCTGCCACGGCGAGGCGCTGACCGGCGCGCTGCCGGCCACGCCCGGCCTGCTGGGCCTGCCGCGCGACTACCTCGCCGGCCAGCTCGGCGCCTGGGTGCACGGCCAGCGCCGCGCGCTGGCGCCGGACTGCATGGCCGGCATTGCGCGCAAGCTCGAAGGTGGCGATCTGGTCGCCGTGAGCGCCTGGCTCGCGAGCCAGCCGCTGCCGGCCTCGACGAAGCCGGCCGAGGCGCTGCCGAAGCCGGCGCCGCTCGAATGCGGCAGCCTGAAGGAGGCGGCGCCGTGATGCGGCGGCTGGCGCAGGCCGCTGGCGCGCTGGCGCTGCTGCTGGCGCTGGCGCTCGGCGCGCCGATCTTCATCGATGGCGCGAGCGAGGTCTCGCCGCTCGATCCACCCCAGGGCGCGACGCCGGCGCAGCTCGCCCGCGGCCGCGAACTCGCCCTCGCCGGCAACTGCGCCGGCTGCCACACCGCGCGCGGCGGCGCGCCCTACGCCGGCGGGCGGGCGATCGGCACGCCCTTCGGCACCGTCTACGCCGGCAACCTCACACCCGACGAGACCACCGGCATCGGCCGCTGGAACGCCGGCCACTTCTGGCGTGCGCTGCACGAGGGCCGCGGCTTCGACGGCCGCCGCCTCGTGCCGGCCTTCCCGTACACCGAGTTCACGCGCATCACGCGCGAAGACAGCGACGCGCTCTTCGCCTGGCTGCGCACGCTGAAGCCCGTGGCGATGCCGAACCGAGCCCACGAGTTGCGCTGGCCCTACGGCACGCAGACGGCGCTGGCCGCCTGGCGCCTGGCCTTCTTCAAGCCTGGCGAATGGAAGCCGGATCCGGCGCGCGACGCCGCCTGGAACCGTGGCGCCTACCTCGTGAACGGCGCGGGCCACTGCGTGGCCTGCCACGGCGGCCGCAATGCCTTCGGCGCATCGGCCGGTGGCGGCTTCGGCGGCGGGCTGATCCCCACGCGCAACTGGTACGCGCCGGCCTTCACCCGTGCCGGCGAGGCGAGCGTGGCCGACTGGCCGCTCGAGCACATCGTCGCGCTGCTGCGCGACGGCGCCGCGCCGCGCGGCCGCGCGATCGGGCCCATGGCCGAGGTGGTGGCGCGCAGCACGCAGCACCTGGCCGAAGCCGACCTGCGCGCGATGGCTGTCTATCTCAAGTCGTTGCCGGTGGAGCCGGCCGCGCCGCCGGCCGCGTTCGACCCCGCGCCACCCTCCTTCATCGACCAGGGCGCGCGCCTGTACGCCGACCACTGCGCGAACTGCCACGGCGACGCCGGCGAAGGCGGCGCGCTGCCCGATGGCCGGCTCGTCGTCCCGGCGCTCGCCGGCAACCGCATCGTCGCGATGGACCCACCGGCCAACCTCGTGCGCGCGATCGCGCTCGGCGGCTTCGGCGCCGCCACGGCCGGCAACCCGCGGCCCTTCGGCATGCCCCCCTTCGCGCAGGTACTGGACGACCAGCAGATCGCCGCCGTGACCAGCTTCCTGCGCACGCGCTGGGGCGCGACCGCCGCGCCGGTGAATGCCTTCGACGTGGCACGCTGGCGCGGCGGCGAGGATTGAGATCGAAGGAGCGCGCGATGGACACCGTCACCGGCCTGCGCCTGTTCATCCGCGTCGTCGAGACCGGCAGCTTCAGCAAGGCCAGCGCGAGCCTGGGCATCACGCAGCCCACCGCGACGAAGCAGGTGGCGGCGCTGGAGAAGCGGCTGGGCGCGCGGCTGCTCCACCGCAGCACGCGCGGCGTCACGCCCACCGAGCTGGGCGCGGCCTACTACGACAAGTGCAAGGCCATCGCGCGCGCGCTGGACGAGGCCGACGACCTGGCCGCGCTGATGCACAGCCGCGTGCGCGGCACGCTGCGCATCAGCTGCTCGGTGGCCTTCGGCCGCCGCGTGCTGACGCCGCTGGTGCTGCGCTTCATGCAGCAGCACCCGGAGCTGCAGATCGAGCTTTCCTTCGACGACCGCTACGTGAACCTGGTGGAGCAGGGCGTCGACGTGGCGATCCGCATGGGGCGGCTGGCCGATTCCAGCCTGGGTGCGCGCTACCTCGGCATCAACCCCTGGGTGCTGGTGGGCGCGCCGGCCTACCTGAAGGATCGCGGCATGCCGGCGCAGCCGGCCGTGCTGGCGACGCACGAGGCGCTGATCTACAGCACCGTGCAGGGCGACGACCGCTGGCACTTCAGCGGCGGCGAAGGCCAGACGCAGTCGGTGGCCGTCAAGGGGCCGCTGCGCAGCAACAACCTCTCGGCGTTGCTGGCCGCCGCGCGCGCCGGCCTGGGCCTGGCCGCGCTGCCGCGCTACGTGGCGCACGAGTCGATCCGCCAGGGCGCCGTGCAGGTGCTGCTGCCGGCCTGGACGCTGCCGGCGCAGGAGATCCATGCGGTCTACCCTTCGCCGCGGCTCGTGCCCAGCAAAGTGAGTGGCTTCGTCGACTGGCTGCAGGGCCTCTTCGACGGCAACTGGTGGGAAAGGTAGGGCCCCCAAGCTCGCATTCGCTCGCTACCCCCCGAGGGGGCCGCCCGCCAGCGGCCCGGCAGAGCCGGATCCGCGGCGAGGGCTTGATCGGCGAGCAGCGCCTCAGGCAGAGCCGGCCTGGCGCAGCCGGGGGAAGGCTCTGTCGAATGCGATCCGCCGCTCGGGCAGCGCCGCGAGCGAGTCGGCCAGCCGCTCGCGTTCCGCTTCGTAGTGCGCGCCTTCGGCGCCGGCATGGGCGGCGCGGCCCGAGGCCAGCAGCGCGGCCACCAGCGAGCGCCGCAGCACCAGGCCTTCGACGGCGGGCAGGTGCGCAGCGGCCGCTTCGGCCAACGCGGATTCGAGCGTCGCGGCGTCGATGGCGCCGAGCTGGCGCTGCGCATCGAGCCGCAAGGCCAGCACCTGCGCCCAGACCTCGCGCGTCGGCGCCGCGTCGAGGTGGGCGATGGCGGCCAGCGCGCCGGCGGCATCGCCCAGGGCGAGGCGCGCCTGGCCCAGCACGCGGTCGATCTGCGCCGCGTCTTCCTGCGGCTCCTCGGCACCGCTCGCGCGCAGCGCGGCGATGCGTGCGAGTGCCTGCCGAGGCTCGCCCGCCGCGAGGTCGGCCCACGCCCGACGTGCGACCACGCGGGGGCGCAGCGCCTGCTCGCCGGCCGGGCCCATGGCTTCCAGCGCACCGTCCAGCAGCGGCACGACGAAGCCGAGATCGCCCAGGTGGATGAAGAGGTCGCTCACCAGCGCGACCGCGCCCACGCGCCAGTACAGCGAGTGCAGCGCCTCGGCGCCGGCGAGCACGCGCGTGGCATCGGCCAGCGCCGCGCCGAGCTCTCCGCGCAGCAGCCGGCAGTAGTAGAAGCCGTGCAGGAAGGCGTTCTCGGCCACCGGGCTCTCGAAGCCCTCCGCCAGCGCCCAGCCCTGCTCCAGCAGCGGCAGCGCGCGCGCGGCGTCGCCGGCGTCGGTGTGCAGCTTCACGAGGTTCAGGATCGCGCCGCGCTGGCCGTCGACATCGCCCAGCCGCGCCAGGCGCTCGCGCGCCTCGACCAGGCTCGCCTCCGACAAGGCAGGCTGCGCCAGCGCCTGCGCGAACACGCCCACGCGGATCAGCATGCGCGCGGCCTCGGCCGCCTTGCCGGCGCGCTCGAACAGGTGTTGCGCCTCGCGCGCCAGCGCCAGCCCCTCGGCCGCCAGGCCGCGGTGGAAGCAGGCGGCCACGCGCTCGGCCAGCACGGCGGCGCGCGTGGCGTCGTCGTCCGCCGGCACCAGTTGCAGCGCGGCCTGCAGCGCGGCGTCGGCCGGCGCGTGATCGCCGACGCTGCGCTGCCCCTCGGCCTTCACCAGCCAGGCCTGCAGCCGGCGCGCATCACCCAGCGCGGGCTCGGCCAGCAGCGCGTCGGCCAGCGCCAGGCCTGCGGGCACGCGGTCGCAGCGCACGTTCAGGCGCGCCAGGGCCAGGCGGATGTCGTGGCCGAGTTCCACATCGCCCAGTTCCGCGGCGATGGCCAGCGCGGCTTGCGCCTCGGCCAGCGCGAGGTCGCCGCGGCCGGTCAGGCGCAGCAGCTCGCTGCGTTCCTCCAGCACGCGTGCGCGCTCGGCCGGCGGCGGCTCGAAGGCCAGCACCTGCGCGTAGTGCGCCAGCGCGTCGGGCAGCGCATGCAGCGCGCGGGCCTCGCGCGCGGCGGCCAGGCGCCAGTGCCGCGCCTCGGTGGCGATGGCCGCGGCGCGCAGGCCGCTCGCGCTGGCGATGCGCTGCGCCGCTTCCAGGTGCTGCGCCAGCTCCGCCGCGTGCGGCGCCAGCTGCTGCAGCGCCCGCGCCGCGGCCAGGTGCTGCTGCAGCTGCTGCGCGGGCTCCGCGCGGCCGAGGAACACGCGCTGGTACAGCACGTGGCGGAAGGCGTAGCGGAAGGCGATGGCGCCGTCGGCCCGTTCGGCCATGCCGGCCGAGGCCAGCCATTCGCCGCGCCTGGCCAGCGCGTCGCAGCGCGCGCGCAGCGCCTCCTCGGGCTCGCCGGCCACGCGCGCGAGCACGTCGTGCGCGAACTCGTGGCCCAGCACCGCGGCCGCTTCCAGCAGCGCGCGCCACTCGCCGGGCAGGCGCGCGATCTGCCGCTCCACCAGCCCGGCCACCGTCTCGGGCACCTCGAGCCGGCCCCAGGCCTCGGGGGCGAGCGACCAGGCGCCATCGCCCGGCCGATCCTGCGCCAGCGCGCCGGTGGCCACCCAGTCGTCGACGACGTGGCTGATGAAGATCGGCAGGCCCTCGGTGTGCGCGTGCAGCGTGCGCGCCAGCTCGGCGCGCCGCGCCACCGGCCCGGGCGCGAAGCGGCGCGCGAGGTAGGCATCGACATCGGCCTCGGCGAAGGCGTCCAGCAGCAGTTCCTCGGCCCGGCGCTGCGCGCGCAGCTCCTGGCGCAGCGCCTGCAGCGGGTGGTCGGCCAGCGCCGCGTCGGTGGGCCTGAAGCTGCCGACGACGAGCCAGCGCGCCGTGCCGCGCCGCCGCGCCAGGTAGCCCAGCAGCTGCACGGTGGCGTGGTCGCTCCAGTGCAGGTCTTCGAGCACCAGCACGAGCGGCTGTGCGGCGGTGGCGGCGTCCAGCAGCGCGCCGAATTCGCGCAGCATGCGCTCGGGCTCCGAAGGCGGCGGCGCCTCGCCGCCGCTGCCGGCCAGCCAGGGCAGGCGCGCCAGCCAGGCCGGCGCGCGCTCGCGCAGCGCGGCGGTCCAGGCCTCGGCGGCCGGCCCGCGGGCCAGGCCCGCGAGCGCGTCCAGCACCGGCAGGAAAGGCTCGCCGCCGCCCAGCTGCTCGATGCACTGGCCGCCGGCCAGCGTGACGCCGTTGCCGCGCACGGCGGCGCAGAAGCGGTCGATCAGCATCGACTTGCCGATGCCCGCCTCGCCGCCCACGAGCCCCAGCACACGCGCGCCGCCGCGCGCCTGCGCGGCCCAGTCGAGCAGCCGCGCCAGCGCCGGTTCGCGCGCGATCCAGGCCCCGCCGTCCTCGTCGGCCGCGGATGCGGGCGGCGGCAGCGGCATGGGCGCCGTGACGGCGGCGGGCGCAGCGACGGAAGCCGCGGAAGCCGCGGCCACGAAGCGGTAGCCCCGCCGCGGCACGGTCTCGACGAAGCGCGGCTCGCGCGCATCGTCGTCCAGCGCGCTGCGGATCGTGTTGACGGCGGTCTTCAGCACCGATTCGCTGACGAAGCGGTGGCCCCAGACGGCGTCGAGCAAGTCGTCCTTGGTCACCAGCTGCCCGGGCCGCTGCGCCAGGTGGCACAACACGGCGAAGGCCTTGGGCGTGAGCTCGATGCGCTCGGCGCCGCGTGTCAGCAGCGCGTTGGCGGCGTCGAGCGCGAAGGCACCGAAGCGCAGGATTTCAGCGGCCGGTGCGGCGTCGCGGGCCAAGGTGGGCTTCTCCGGAAAGACCGAAACGAGACCGTTCTTTGACGACGCGCGCCACGGTGATTCCTAGAGTAACACCCATGGACACCGCCCGAGACCCCAGCACCGGCACCCAGGCCGGGGGCCTGATGGCCGAGGCGCCGTACCCGCAGCAGCAGGCCTTCGTGCTCAAGCTGCGACGCGGCCGCGGCGCGCCCGGCCAGCCCTTCGAGGGGCTGGTCGAGCATGTCGCCAGCGGGCAGCGGGCGGTGTTCAGCGATGCCGAGCAACTGCGCGCCTGGATCGCAGGCCAGCTGAGCGGCTGAACCGCCAAGCCACATCACATCGACCGCACCACACCCCGGAGGACACCATGTTCAAGCAGCTTCTCAACACCGCCCGCAGCACCGCCCTGGCGCTGGCCGCACCCGCCGTCGCCGCCGCCATCGCGCTGGCCGGCCCCGCGACCGCCGCGCCGGCCGAGGCGGCGGCCGAGACCGCGATCGTCGTGGCCGACTACACCGTCTTCGTCGACCCGCCCACCGGCTTCGTCTTCGTCAAGCTGCCGGCCGGCTGGAAGTTCGTCGGCAAGGTGGACGACGCCTCGATCGCGAAGCTGCCGGGCACGGTGGTCACGGCGCTGCTGAAGGCCGACGGCGACACGCTGATGGCGCGCCGCTGAGCCGCGTCAGGCGTCGGCCAGCGCGCTGGGCAGCTTCAGGCCCTCGAAGCGCTTGCGGTAGTCGGGCGAGGCGAAGTAGTCGCTCCAACTCTGGGTCTCGCGCCTGGCCGTCAGGTCGTGGCGCACGCTGTCGCGGCGCTCGAGCTTGCCCTCGGCCTTCACGTTGCCATGAGCCACCGGCGTGCCGGTGGCGCCGTTGTTGACCCAGCGCACGATGGCATCGAACTCGCCGCTGGCGAGCATGAACTTCGACGCCGGCAGCTCGGGCGCCAGCCCGCCGCGGCCGAAGACCGCTGCGGCCAGCGCCTGGGCGCGCTCCTTCTCGTCGACGAAGGTCTTGCCGTCCAGCAGGTCGGGCGGCCGCTGGCCGAGCTTGCCCTTCTCGAAGCCCAGCACCAGCTTGCTGACGTTCGCCCCGAGCGTGCGGGCCTGCTTGGCCACATCGGAGCTGTACGGCGCCTTGGCCGACTGCTCCTTCCAGTGCAACTGCTGCGCGATACCGCCCGGCACGTCCACCTGCTGCCGCTCATAGCCCGGCACGGTGCCCACCCACTTCATCATGCGCTTGGCCTGCTGGTTGTGCTTCTCCTCGAGGTACAGCGTGCGGATGCCCAGCAGCGCCGGCACCTCGATCATGCCGCTGCGCATGCCCACGATCGACAGCCCGCCGAAGCGCTCGGCCAGGAAGCACCACATGCCCAGCTGCGCGGCGCGCGGGTCGATCTGGTGGCCGGCGAAGATCTTCTTCCACGACTCGTCTTCCCAGAACCGGACCATGTCGGGCAGTGTCTTCAGGCCGATGCGGTCGCCGGCGGCCACCGGGATCACCGAGGTCTCGCGCTCGATGCGCTCCTGCAGGATGCGCCAGGTCAGCACCGAGGTGAAGTGGTGCGCCTTCTCGGCGTGCCAGTCGACCTGGCCCTTGCCCGGCAGCTTGTCGCCCACCAGCGCCTGCTTGGCGAACAGGATCACGTAGCGGCGCCCGGACTGGAAACCCTTCTCCTGCAGCCAGTCGGCCACCTTGGGCTGCAGGTCTTCGTAGGTCGGCCGCCAGCTCTTGTTGTCCACCGTCACTTGGTTCAGCCGCCACAGGTCGCGGACGCGGCTTCGTGCGCCGGTCTTGTCGAGCTTGAAGGCGTCGGCGATGACCTGGGTGCCCCAGGTGGCCTTGCGCAGCTTGACGCCGAAGCCGACCGAGCTGCCGATCCACTTCGGGAAGTCCTTGCGGTCGTAGCCCACGTAGTCGGCGACCCATTTGTAGGCCTCCTTCACGGCGGCCTCGCCGGTGGCGCCCTTCAGCGGCACCGCATGCAGGGCCACGCGTGCCGGTCCGGCAACGCCGGCGTAGAACGCCTTCAGTTCCTTGCCGCCTTCGAGGGCGCCCTCCGGCGCCAGCACCACCACGCCCAGGCGCGGCTTCAGGCGCAGCGCCGAGGCGATGGCGTTGCGGTCGCCGCTCATGTAGTAGGCCTGCACGAGGACTTCGTCGACATCCTTGCTCAGCAGTGGCATGGGGTACTCCGGAGACACGGGCCGATGACCATGAGTTCAGATGCTAGGCATGGGCCCGGCGCCGCGCAGTGCGGGATTCACACGCCGGGCCCGTGATTCCGCACAGGGCCGCGGCGCTACAGTGCGCGCGTGAGCGCCGTGCCGCCCCATGTGATCCTGCTGGAGGACGATCCCGCCATCGCCCGCACCGCGGCCTACGCGCTGCAGCGCGAGGGCTTCGGCGTCACGCAGGTGCTGCTGGTGGCCGAGGCGCGGCGGCTGGCCGAGACCACGCGGCCCGACGCGCTGCTGCTGGACATCGGCCTGCCCGACGGCAGCGGCCTGGACCTGTGCCGCGAGCTGCGCCAGCACGCCGACCCGGCGCTGCGCGCGATGCCGATGCTGATGCTCACCGCGCGCGCCGAGGAGATCGACCGCGTGCTGGGCCTGGAGATGGGCGCCGACGACTACCTCACCAAGCCCTTCAGCCCGCGCGAGCTGGTGGCGCGCGTGCGCGCGCTGCTGCGGCGCGCGGCGCTGTCGCCGCCGGCCGCGCCGCCGGCCGGCGGGCTCTTCGAGCACGATGCCGCCGGCCAGCGCATCCGCTACGCCGGCAGCTGGCTCGCGCTCACGCGGCTGGAGTACCGGCTGCTGCGCACGCTGCTGGCCGCGCCTTCGCGCATCCACAGCCGCGCGACCTTGCTCGACGCCGCCTGGGGCGATGCCGCCGAGCCCGGCGACCGGACGGTGGACACGCACGTGAAGACGCTGCGCGCCAAGCTGCGCGAACTGACGCCCGGCCGCGACCCGATCGCCACGCACCGCGGGCTGGGCTGGTCGCTGGCCGAGCCCGACTGATCGCCGATGCGCCTCGGGCTGCGGCTGCTCTTCGGCTTCTTCGTCATCGCCGGGCTGGCGGCGGTGGTGATCCTGCGCGTGGTGCTGGCCGAGGTGAAGCCCAGCGTGCGCGAGGTGATGGAAGACCTGCTGGTGGACAGCGCCAACCTGCTGGCCGAGCAGGCCGCGCCCGACCTGCGTGCCATGCCCGCCGGCGGCACGCTGGCCGGCACGCGCTTCGCCGCCGCGGTGCAGGACTACCTCGCGCGGCCGGTGGACGCGCAGATCTGGGGCCTGCACAAGCGCACGCTGGACCTGCGCGTCTACGTCACCGATGCGGCCGGCCGCGTCGTCTTCGACAGCGGTGCCGCGGCCGCGCCCGGCGCCGACTACTCGCGCTGGCGCGACGTGCTGCTGACCCTGCGCGGCGAGTACGGCGCGCGCAGCACGCGCGAGGCCCCGGGCGACGACGGCAGCACCGTGATGGTGGTCTCCGCGCCGGTGCACGCGGCGCCCGGCGGGCCCGTGATCGGCGTGCTCGCGGTGGCCAAGCCGCTGGCCACGGTGCAGCAGTTCATCGACCGTGCCGAACGCAAGATCACGCTCGCCGCGGCCTGGCTGCTGGCCGCCAGCCTCGCGGTAGGCCTGGCGGTCACCTGGTGGACCGTGCACTCGGTGCGCCGGCTGCAGCGCTACGCGCTGCAGGCCGCGGCCGGGCCGCCGCAGCCGGTGCCGGCGCTGCCCGGTGAACTGGGTGAACTCGCGCAGGCGATGGGCACGATGCGCGAGCGCCTGGACGGCCGCGCGCAGGTGGAGCAGGGCATGCGCGCGCTGACGCACGAGCTCAAGAGCCCGCTGACCGCCATCGCCGGCGCCGGAGAACTGCTCGCCGACGCGCTGCCCGCGCCCGACCGCGAGCGCTTCGCTCTGCAGATCGGCCAGCAGGTGCAGCGCCTGCGCGAGCTGGTCGACCGGCTGCTGGAGCTGTCGAAGCTCGAATCGCTGCAGTCGCCGGCGCAGGTGCGGCCGGTGGCGCTCGCCGATCTCGTGCGCGCGCAGCTGGCCACGCTGGCGGCGCCGCTGGCGCAGCGCCAGCTCGGCGTGCAATGGCTGGCCGAGCAGCCCGTCACCGTGATGGGCGACGCCGAGCAGCTGGCGCTCGCGCTGTCGAACCTGCTGGCCAATGCGCTGGCCTTCGCGCCGGCCGGCAGCACCCTGGCGATCGGCGTGCGGCGTGAAGGCGCCGAGGCCGTGTTCGAGCTGCGCGACCACGGCGCCGGCGTGCCCGGCTGGGCGATGCCGCGGCTGGGCGAGCGCTTCTTCTCGACGCCGCGCCCCGGCGACGAGCGCAAGGGCAGCGGCCTGGGCCTGGCCATCGTGCGCCAGGTCGTGGCGCTGCACGGCGGGCGCGTCGAGTTCGCCGATGCGGCGCCCGGGCTGCGCGTGCGCCTCGTGCTGCCCGCCGCCTGAGCGACTTCACCGTCGCTTCACCGTCTTCGCGCCGGCCACACGGCCGCGCCGCAGCATGGGCGCACCTTCCACGAAACCGGTGCCCGGATGAACCGCTTCCCGCTGCTGACCAAGTCGATCGCGATCGTGATCGTGCTGGTGATCCTCAACATCGTGCTGGCCATGATCCAGGGCCTCGTCAACGAGCGGCGATGGCGCGGCGTGCAGGCCACGAACAGCGTCGAGCAATCGCTGGCCGGGGCGCAGACGCTGCTGGGCCCGCTGCTGCAGCGCCGCTGCACCGAGACCTGGACCGAGTGGGTCGGCGAAGGCAAGGAGCGGCACACGAGCGAGGCCAGGCGCGACTTCGTGCTGGCCGCGGCGCCGCAGAAGCTGAAGGTCTCGGGCGACCTGAAGACCGAGCCGCGCTACCGCGGCCTGTACAAGGTCAACGGCTATGCCGGCCGCGTGGCGCTGGATGCGCGCTGGCCCACGCTCGCCGCGCTGCAGCCGCAGGCCGAGCACGCCGGCGGGCGCCTGAGCTGCGAGCCGGTGCGCGTGTGGCTGGCCACCGACGACGTGCGCGGCCTGCGCGCCGCCGTGGCGCAGGTGGACGGCGCCGCCGCCGCGGTGCAGCCGGGCACGCCGCACGCGGTGCACGCGCGCGGCCTGCAGATCGTGCTGGACGAGGCGCGCAGCCAGGACGCTGCGCGGCCGCTGGCGCTGCAGCTGACGCTCGACTTGCTAGGCACCTCGCGCCTGGCGATGGTGCCGGCGGCCGGCGAGACGCAGTGGGCGCTGCGCTCGGACTGGCCGCATCCCTCCTTCGGCGGCCGCTTCCTGCCGGCGTCGCGCGATGTCGGCCCGCAGGGTTTCAGCGCGAACTGGACCGTCAGCGTGCTGTCCAGCACCGCCGCGGCCGACGCGCTGGCCGGCGGCGTGGTCTGCCCCGCGGGCGCGGCCGACGCCTATGCCGACGGCGACGCCCCGGTGCCGCCGGCGAAGAACGGCCAGGGCCTGCCCTGCCTGGACACCCTGGGCGTGGCCTTCATCGACCCGGTGAACCCCTATGTGCTGAGCGACCGCGCCACCAAGTACGCGCAGCTCTTCGTCGTGCTCACCTTTGCCTGCGTGGGCCTCGCCGAGGTGCTGGGCCGGTGCCGTGTGCACCCGGTGCAGTACACGCTGGTGGGCCTGGCGCTGGCGATGTTCTTCCTGCTGCTGCTGAGCCTGTCGGAGCACCTCGCCTTCGGCATCGCCTACGCGGCGGCGAGCGCGGGCTGCGTGTCGCTGCTGGGCTTCTACGCCCGCCACATGCTGGGCGGTTGGCGCGCGGGCGCGGCCTTCGGCGCCGGCGCGGCGCTGCTGTACGGCGCGCTGTGGGTGCTGCTGCAGATGGAGCAGCGTGCACTCGTCATCGGCTCGCTGATGCTGTTCGCGATGCTGGCCGCGGTGATGGTGCTGACGCGCCGCGTGGACTGGTACGGCCTCTTCGCCGGCCTGCGCAGGCCGGCGGCCGCTGCGTGAAGCCTTGCCGGGTGGCGCCGTCCCGGTCCTGGCTAGAATCCTAGGGTTAACCCTTGATTCACCCCCAGGGCTGACAGCGCAGCGCTACCCCGTCATGGGGACCGCGGGCACACCGGCCCGCTGCCGATTCCAACGAACCCCACGAAGGCTCCCCATGACCCAATCCCTGCTGGCCACGCTGGCCCTTGCCGCCGCCGTTGCGCTCGGCCTCGCCGCGCCCGCCAAGGCGTCGATGCTCGACACCCAGACCCACCCGGTCGCCAGCGCCGTCGCGCCCTGGGGCGTGTTCCACGACGGCGTCACGAACTTCGTGTTCCTGCGCCTGCCCGAAGGCTGGCGCTTCGTCGGCCGCGACGACGCGGCGCTGTCGCACGAGGTCTTCCTCGACGCCGGCACCGGCTTCGTCTACGTGAAGCTGTCCGGCGGCTGGAAGTTCGTCGGCCGCGCCGACTGACTGAAGCCCCCAAGCTCACTTCGTTCCACGCAACGCCAGAGGCGTTGCTTGCTCGCCCGTCCAAGTCCGCGCAGGCGGACTTGGAGCCGCGGGCTTCGCCCCCCCGAGGGGGCGCTCAGCACCTTCGGAACGGCCGGGCGGTGCTGAGGCGCCGCGGGCTCAGTCCTTCAGCCCCAACTTCCCCATCTGCCACAGCAGGAAGGACTGCACGTCGGCCGTCTGCGCCTGGCGCTGCGTCTGCGTGCTGCCCACGCCGTGGCCGGCCTGCATGTCCAGGCGCAGCAGCGCGGGGCGTGCGTCGGGCAGGTTTGCCTGCGCGGCCTGCAGCCGGGCGGCGGTCTTGGCGCTCTCCCAGACCTCCACGCGCGGGTCGTTCATGCCGTGCACCAGCAGCACGCCCGGGTAGCGCGTGCCTTCCTTGATCGCGTGGTAGGTGCTCATCTCCAGCAGCGCCTTAAACTCGGCCGGGTCCTTCACGCTGCCGAACTCGCTGACGTTGGTCACGCCGTTGGCCGTCTCCTCGCTGCGCACCGCGTCCATCACGCCGACGTTGAAGATGGCCGCCGCGAACAGCTCCGGCGCCTCGGTCGCCGCGCGGCCGACGAAGATGCCGCCGGCGCTGGTGCCCATGATGCCCATGGTCTTCGGCGAGCCGTAGCCCTTGGCGATGAGGAACTTCGCCGCCGCGATGCCGTCCTTCCAGGTGTTGGACTTCGTGGTCTTGAAGCCGGCGCGGTGCCACTCGTCGCCGTAGACGCCGGAGCCCCGCGGGTTGACGTGCGCGACCACGCCGCCGCGCTCGATCCACGCCATGTCGTCGACCGCGTAGTGCGCCGAGATCGTGAAACCGTAGGACGCATAGCCGTGCAGCAGCACGGGGTTGCGGCCGTCCAGCGCCAGGCCCTTGCGGTGCAGCACCGTCATCGGCACCATCACGCCGTCGTGGCTGGGGAAGCTCACGTCGCTCACCTGCACCTCGGGCAGGTTGGGCGGCACGTTGCGGCGGCCGAGCGCGAAGTCGACGCTGCGATCACCCTCCAGCCGGTACAGGCGCGAAGGCTCGGTCCAGGAGCTGAAGCTGTAGGCCAGCGCGTCGGTGTGGTGGGCCGGCGATTCGGCCAGCCTGGCGGTGCCCGGCGCGGGGCTGGGCAGCACGCGGCCGGTGGTGTCGCCGGCCTCGTGGCGGCGCAGCAGGCGCTGCGTGCCCTGGCGCAGCTCGGCCACCAGCGCCGTCGGCGTGAGCTCGAAGCCCTCGATGACCAGGTCCTTCTGCTCCGCGGCCAGCAGCGTGGCGCGGGCGAAGCTGGGGTCGCGCAGGTCGACGGCGACGATCTTGCCGCGCGGTGCGCCGGCATGCGTCAGCACCACGAGCCGGTCGCCCTGCAGCGCCACGGCCTGCATGCGGTCTTCGGGGCTGCCGAAACGCTGCCACTTCAGCCCGGGCTTGCCCAGGCCCGCCAGCGGCGCGACGAAGAGCTTGCCCTCGGGCACCGTGGTGTCGGTGGTGCGCGCGACGACCCAGCGGCTGCCCGGCGCGGTGATCAGCTCGGCCACGTCGAGCCGGTCCAGGCCCAGCGTGCGCGTGACGGTGGGGCCGAACACCGCGCGCGGCGCGCCGCCCACGCTCATCAGCATGGCGCGCGAGTCCTTGTAGACATCGGTCTCGGGCGCGCCCTTGGGCAGCGGGCGCAGCTGCGTGAACAGCAGCGAGCGGCTGTCCGGCAGCCAGTGCAGCTGCGTGTCGTGCACATGCGGCACCGGCTTGCCCACCGCGCGGCCGCTGGCGATCTCCAGCACGTGCAGCGAGGCATCCTCGGAGCCGCCTGCCGACATGCCGTAGGCCAGGTAGCGGCCGTCCCAGGAGGGCCTGAAGTAGTTCACCGCATGCGGCACGCCGGTGCGGTGCGCCATGTCCTCGGGGTCCACCAGCAGCTTCTCGGCGCCGCCGGCGCCTTCGCGCATCACGAGCCGGAACTGCTTCTGCCCTGGTGCGCGCTTCAGGTAGTACCAGCGCTCGCCGGGCATCTGCACGAGGTCGCGCACGCTGTCGCCCTGCGCGTCGGCCAGCTCCTTCAGCCGCGCGGCGATGGCATCGCGGCCGTCGATGCGGTCCAGCACCGAGCGCGTGGCCTCGCCCTGCGCGCGCATCCAGGCCTGGGCCGGCGGGCTCTTCTTGTCCTCGAGCCAGCGGTAGGGGTCGTCGATGGTGACGCCGTGGTGGGTGGCCGGGACGTTGCGGATCTCGGCGGGCGGCAAAGGCGGCGCGGCAAAGGCCGCTGCAGTCGCGGCGGCCAGGGCCAGCGCAAGGCCGGCCCTCGTGAGGTGGCATTGCATCGGGCGGTTTCCGGTTGGATGAGGCCGCGGATGCTACGCGGCCGGCGCCGCCGCGCCAGCCTCAGGGTGCGGATGCACCCCCGATGCGGTGGGCCTCCAGATCCTGATCAGGCCGTGGGCAGCTGGTAGTCCTTGAACTGCTCGCGCAGCTTGTTCTTCTGCATCTTGCCGGTGGCGCCCAGGGGGATGGCGTCGACGAAGATCACGTCGTCCGGCGTCCACCACTTGGCGATCTTGCCTTCGAAGAAGCCGATCAGCGCCTCGCGCGTGAGCTCGGCGCCCGGCTTCTTCACCACCACGAGCAGCGGCCGTTCGTCCCACTTCGGGTGCTTGGCGGCGATGCAGGCGGCCATCGCGACCGCGGGGTGCGCCATCGCGATGTTCTCCAGGTCGATCGAGCCGATCCACTCGCCGCCGGACTTGATCACGTCCTTGCTGCGGTCGGTGATCTGCATGTAGCCGTCGGCGTCCATGCGCGCCACGTCGCCGGTGGGGAACCAGCCGTCCACGAGCGGGTCGCCGCCTTCGCCCTTGAAGTACTGGTTGACGATCCAGGGGCCGCGCACGTGCAGGTCGCCGGACGTTTCGCCGCCCCAGGGCAGCTCGGCGCCGTTGGGGTCGACGATCTTCATGTCGACGCCGTAGACCGCGCGGCCCTGCTTGGCCATCACGGCGTAGCGATCGTCGGCGTTCATCGCCAGGTGGCGCGGCTTGAAGCCGGCCACCGTGCCCACCGGGCTCATCTCGGTCATGCCCCAGGCGTGCAGCACGCGCACGTCGTACACGTCGCCGAACTTGCGCAGCATGGCCTCGGGGCAGGCCGAGCCGCCGATCACGCTGCGGCGCATCGTGCTGAACTTCAGCCCGTTCGCCTCGACATAACCGAGCAGCGCCTGCCACACCGTGGGCACGCCGGCCGAGCAGGTGACCTTCTCGCCCTCGAACAGCTCGTACAGGCTCTTGCCGTCCAGCCCGGGGCCGGGGAAGACGAGCTTGGCGCCGTTCATGCACGCCGCATAGGGCAGGCCCCAGGCGTTGACGTGGAACATCGGCACCACGGGCAGGATGCAGTCGGTGGCGGCGACGTTCAATGCGTCCGGCAGCGAGATGGCGAAGGTGTGCAGAACAGTGCTTCGGTGGCTGTAGAGCACGCCCTTGGGGTTGCCGGTGGTGCCGCTCGTGTAGCAGAGCGATGACGCCGTGTTCTCGTCGAAGCTGGGCCACTCGAAGTGGTCGTCCTGCGCTTCCAGCAGATCCTCATAGCACAGCAGGCCGGGGATCTTGGGGTCGGCCGGCATGTGCGCGCGGCTGGTCATCGCGACCCAGTGCTTGACCGTCTTCGTGCGCCCGCAGACGGCCTGCACCAGCGGCAGGAAGGTCATGTCGAAGCACAGGACCTGGTCTTCGGCGTGGTCGGCGATGTAGACGATCTGGTCCGGGTGCAGGCGCGGGTTGATCGTGTGCAGCACGGCGCCGCTGCCGCTGACGGCGTAGTACAGCTCCATGTGCCGGTGGCCGTTCCAGGCCAGCGTGGCGACGCGGTCGGATGCCTTCACCCCCAGCGCCGCCAGCGCCTTGGCCATGCGGCGCGAGCGTGCGGCCAGCTCGCGGTAGGAGATGCGGTGGATGTCGCCCTCCACGCGCCGCGAGACGACTTCCTGCTCGCCGTGGTGGCGTTCGGCGTGGACGATGAGGGACGAGATCAGCAGCGGCAGCTGCATCATCTGGCCGAGCATGGCGGGGCTCCTCTAGGTGCGTAGGACGGAATACGCCATTCTGGGCCGAAGGGATGCAGCGGCGCCTCGGGGGCGGCCCGGAGGCGATTGACGGGGCTCAGCCTGCGGCCGGTTCGCGAGCCAGCCGCTTGTGGTGCCCGGCCGTCAATGCGCCTCGGCCGTCTTCGCAGCCGCGATCGTGGCCGCCTCGTCGGCCTTGCCGCCGTTGAAGTACAGGTTCAGCAGCACGGCGGCGATGGCCGTCAGCAGGATGCCGCTTTCCAGCAGCGGGTGCAGGCCGTGCGGCATGTGCTGGCTCCAGCGCGGCGCCACGAGCGGGATCATGCCGGCGCCGATGCTGATCGCCACCACGCTCAGGTTGTGGCGGTTGCCCTTGAAGTCGACGTTGGCCAGGATGCGGATGCCGGTGGCCGCCACCATGCCGAACATCACCAGGCCCGCGCCGCCCAGCACGAACTGCGGCACCGACTCCACCAGCGCCGCCATCTTCGGCAAGAGGCCCAGCACAAGCATGATGGCGCCGGCGGCCACGCAGACCCAGCGGCTCTTCACGCCGGTGACGCCCACCAGCCCCACGTTCTGCGAGAAGCTCGTGTACGGGAAGGTGTTGAAGATGCCGCCGATCACCGTGCCCAGGCCGTCGGTGCGCAGCCCGGCGGCGAGCTGGGCCGGTTCCAGCTTGCGGCCGGTGATGTCTGCCAGCGCGAGGAACATGCCGGTCGACTCGATCATCACGACGATCATCACCAGCGTCATCGTCAGCACCATCACCGGGTCGAACGTGGGCATGCCGAAGGCAAACGGCGTGACGACGTCGAACCAGCCCGCCTTGGCCACCTTCTCGAAGCCCATCTTGCCGAGCATGGCCGCGAGCACGCAGCCGGCGACGATGCCCAGCAGCACCGCGATGTTCGAGGCGAAGCCGCGCGCATAGCGGCTGATCAGCAGGATCACCAGCAGCACGAAGCCGGCGATGGCCATGTTGTCGAGCGCGCCGTAGTTCGGGTTGTCGAGCATCGGCACCGGGCCGGGCAGCTTGGCCAGCGGCGCCGAGGCGGCAGCCGCAGTGCTGCGTGCGGCGTCGACCATCGCGGCGAGCTTGGGCACGTCCACGCTCTGCGCCAGCGGCGCCGGCCCGCCCATCGCCCAGCCGATGCCCACGCGCATCAGGCTGATGCCGATGATCGTGATGATGGTGCCGGTGACCACCGGCGGGAAGAAGCGCAGCAGCCGGCTCATCAGCGGTGCGATGGCGACCGACAGCAGCCCTGCGCCGATGATGGCGCCGAACATCGCGCGCGCCGCGTCGGTGCCGCCGGCACCGGCCATCGCCGCGAGCGGGCCGACGGCGGCGAAAGTCACGCCCATCATCACCGGCAGGCGGATGCCGAAGTGCTTGCCGAAGCCGAGCGACTGGATCAGCGTGACCAGGCCGCAGCAGAAGAGGTCGGCGCTGATCAGCATCGCCACCTGCTCGGGTGCGAGCTTCAGCGCGCGGCCGATGATCAGCGGCACGGCCACCGCGCCGGCGTACATCACCAGCACATGCTGCAGGCCCAGCGCGGCCAGGCGCGGCGCGGGAAGGATCTCGTCGACGGGATGCGCGGTGGTGCTGCTCATGGCTTTGCTCCGTTCTCGAACCAGCGCTGGATCTGGCCGCGCTCGTCGTCGGTGATCTGGGTGGCGTTGTTCAGCGGCATGAGCTTCAGCACCACCGCCTGCTGGTAGACCTGCTGGGCGTGCTGCACCACGAGTTCCGGCGTATGCAGCATCACGTTCTTCTGGTTGACCTGGGCGTTGTGGCACATCACGCAGCGCTGCTGCGCGATGGCGCTCACCTGCGCGAGCGTGGGCGGCGGCGCGCCGGCGGCCACCGCCGGCTTCGGTGCCGGCGCGAGCCAGACCGCGAGCACGACGATCAGCGCCGTGCCGGCACCGGCGTATTCCCAGGGCACGCGCTTGCCCTGCACCAGCGCCTTGTGGCGGGCGACGAAGCTGTGGCGGATGAGTGCGCCGGCCAGCATCAGCAGCACCAGCACCAGCCAGTTGTGCTTGGCCTGCGTCAGCCAGCCGTAGTGGTTGGACAGCATCGCGATCAGCACCGGCAGCCCGAAGTAGGTGTTGTGCACGCTGCGCTGCTTGGCGCGCTGGCCGTGGATGGCCTCCACCGGCTGGCCGGCCTTCATCTGCGCGATCACCTTCTTCTGGCCCGGGATGATCCAGAAGAACACGTTGGCGCTCATCGCCGTGGCCATCATCGCGCCCACCATCAGGAAGGCGGCACGGCCGGCGAAGAGCTGGCACATCGCCCACGACGCGCCGATCACGTAGACCAGCACCAGCGCGCCGACGATGGCGTCGCCACCCACTGCGCCGCGGCGCTCGCCGACGACGCGGCAGATGATGTCGTAGACGACCCAGAACGCGACGAGGAAGCCGAGCGCGGCGCCCACCGCGGCGCCGGCCGACCAGTCGTGCACGTTGCGGTCGACCAGGAAGCTGCCCGCGTTGAACAGGTACAGCACGACGAAGAGCGCGAAGCCCGAGAGCCAGGTGGAGTAGCTCTCCCAGTAGAACCAGTGCAGGTGCTCGGGCAGCGTCTTCGGTGCGACGAGGTACTTCTGCGGGTGGTAGAAGCCGCCGCCGTGCACGGCCCAGAGTTCGCCGTCGACGCCCTTGGCCTTCAGGTCGGGCGCCTCGGGCTTCGTGAGGCTGTTGTCGAGGAAGACGAAGTAGAAGCTGGCGCCGATCCACGCGATGGCCACGATGACATGCGTCCATCGCAGCAGCAGGTTGGCCCAGTCGAGCAGGTAGGTTTCCATGGTGTGTGCGAGCGCGGCGTTCCGTCGGTCCGGGTTTCGTCCGCGCTCACCACGGTGGGTGCTGTGAGCCGGTGCCTGCGTCGCGCCACGGGCCGCTGCTGTGGCGGCCCACCCACGGCGACATCGAGCGGAGTCAGTTCTTCACGTCGGCAGCCTTGATGGCAGGGGCCCAGTCGGCGACCTGCTTGCCGACGAAGGCGGCGAAGTCGGCGCTGCTCATCTTCACGGTCGTGATGCCGAGTTCCTCGAAGCGCTTGACGATCGCCGGGTCGGCGACGATGTCGGCCAGGGCCTTGCCGAGCTTGTCGGTCACGTCCTTGGGCAGGCCGGCGGGGCCGCTGACACCGAAGTAGTTCTCGGCCACCAGCTGCGGCAGGCCGAGTTCCACGACGCTGGGCACGTCGGGCGCCAGCGGCGAGCGGCTGCGCGAGGTCACGGCCAGGCCCTTGATCTGGCCGCTCTTCATCATCGGCACGTAGGCGGTGATGACGTCGATGCCCATGGGAATGGTGCCGGCGATGAGGTCGGTGGTCATCGGCGCGCCGCCCTTGTACGGGATGTGCGTCATGCCGAACTTCATCTCGTGCTTCATCATCTCGCCGACGATGTGGCCGATGCTGCCGGGGCCGCCGCTGCCGAAGGTGCCTCCATCCTTCCCGTTCGCGCCCATGAACTTCGGCAGGTCCTTCAGCGCCGCCGGGCCGGACTTCGGGTTGGCCATGATCGCCACCGGCGCGATGCCCAGCATCGCCACGTGCGTGAACTGCTTGACCGGGTCATACGGCTGCTTGGGCACGGTGAACGGGCCGATCGACAGCGGCGTGCTGTTCGAGAGCATCAGCGTGTAGCCGTCGGGCGCCGAGCGCGCGACCTCGTTGCCGCCGATGGTGCCGCCGGCGCCGGGCTTGTTGTCCACCACCACCGGCTGGCCCAGCGCCCGGGCCAGCGGATCGCCGATGGCGCGCGCGACGATGTCGCTGGCCCCGCCGGGCGCGAAGGTCACGACGATGCGGATCGGCTTCTCGGGCCAGGCCGCGTGGGCAGCGGCGGCGCCGGCCAGCATCGTGGCGGCAAGGGTTCGGGCCAACAGCTTCAAGGGCGACGCTCCTCGTGGGTGTGGATGGTGCGCGTGCAAGTCACGTGCCGGGTGCGCTTATCAGGAACCGCGGTAGGTGCTGTAGCTCCACGGGCTCACGAGCAGCGGCACGTGGTAGTGGCCGGCGGCGTCGGCGATGCCGAAGTCGAGCTGCACCGTGTCGATGAACGGTGGCTCGGGCATCTCGGCGCCGCGTGCACGGAAGTAGGGCGCCACCTCGAACAGCAGCCGCCAGCGGCCGGCCACCATCTCGGCGGCATTCAGCAGCGGGCCGTCGGCGCGGCCGTCGTGATTCAGCGCGAGCGACTTGACGGTGACGGCGCCACCGGCTTCGATGCGCTGCAGCGTGATGCGCATGCCCGCCGCGGGGCAGCCGTTGGCGGTGTCGAGGACGTGGGTGCTGAGGTGGCCCATCGGGGTTTTCGCCGGTGCGACGAGGCTTGATGTGTTGAGCAAACTGTATACACTTCTGCATGCACGTCAAGGCCAAGCCACCCCGTAACTTCCCTGATCCGCCATGGCCCGATCCACTGCCGCGCTGAAGGTCATCTCGCCGCCCGCTCCGCCCGCGCCGGCGAAGAAGCGCGCCGGCCGCGCGCGTGGCGCGGCGCCGGTCGAGGCGGCCGAGGAGGCCGCCGCCGGCAACGCCACGCAGCGCATCGCCGAGTCGATCACCACCGCCATCGTCGAGCGCCGGCTGATGCCCGGCACCAAGCTCGCCGAGCAGGCCATTGCCGACATCTTCAAGGTCAGCCGCACGCTGGTGCGCCAGGCGCTGAACCAGCTGAGCCGCGACCGGCTGGTGACGCTGTCGCCCGCGCGCGGCGCCTTCGTCGCCACGCCCAGCATCGAGGAGGCGCGCCAGGTCTTCGAGGTGCGGCGCATGCTGGAGGCGGCGCTCGTGAAGCAGCTGTGCGCCAGCGCCGCCGACGAGCAGGTGGCGCAGCTGCGCGCGCACCTGAAGACCGAGGCCGATGCGGTGGCGCGCACCGACAGCAACGGCATCAGCGGCCGCACGCGCCTGCTGGCGGACTTCCATGTCGTGATGGCGCGGCTGGCCGGCAACGAGGTGCTGGCGCAGCTGCTGGCCGATCTGCTGAGCCGCTGCTCGCTCATCGCGCTGATGTACCAGAGCGCCCACTCGGCCGAGCATTCGGCCGACGAACACGTGGCCATCGTCGATGCGATCGAGCGCCGCGACGCGCGCGCCGCCGCGCGGCTGATGGAAGCGCATCTGCTGAACGTCGAACGCAACCTGCAGCGTCACCCGCGCGTGGGCGACCTGTCCGAACTCATCAAGCCCACATGAGCGACACCCTCTCACCTAACTCGCGCTACCCCCGCGACCTTCGCGGCTACGGCCGCAACCCGCCGCATGCGCAATGGCCGGGCCAGGCCCGCGTCGCCGTGCAGTTCGTGCTGAACTACGAGGAGGGCGGCGAGAACAGCGTGCTGCACGGCGATGCCGGCAGCGAGCAGTTCCTATCGGAGATGTTCAACCCGGCCGCCTACCCGGCGCGCCACCTCAGCATGGAGGGCATCTACGAGTACGGCTCGCGCGTGGGCGTGTGGCGCATCCTGCGCGAGTTTCAGCGCCGCGGCCTGCCGCTGACGATCTTCGGCGTCTCGATGGCCCTGGAGCGCTGCCCCGAGGTGACGGCCGCCTTCGTCGAGGCCGGGCACGAGATTGCCTGCCACGGCTGGCGCTGGATCCACTACCAGAACCTCGACGAGGCGACCGAGCGCGAGCACATGGCGCGCGGCATGGCGATCATCGAGCGATTGACCGGCCAGCGCGCGCTCGGTTGGTACACCGGCCGCGACAGCCCGAACACGCGCCGCCTGGTGGCCGAGCACGGCGGCTTCGAGTACGACAGCGACTACTACGGCGACGACCTGCCCTTCTGGCTGCAGGTGAAGAAGAGCGACGGCAATCTCGCGCCGCACCTCGTCGTGCCCTACACGCTCGACAACAACGACATGCGCTTCGCGCTGCCGCAGGGCTTCAGCCATGGCGAGCCCTTCTTCCAGTACCTGAAGGACGCTTTCGATGTGCACTACGCGGAGGGCGATGAGCGGCCCTTGATGATGAGCATCGGCCTGCACTGCCGGCTGCTCGGTCGCCCGGGGCGCATGCGCGCGCTGCAGCGTTTCCTGGACCACGTGCAGTCGCACGACCGCGTCTGGGTGGCGCGGCGCATCGACATCGCGCGCCATTGGCGCGCCACGCATCCCTTCGATGCGCAGACCGCTTTCGTCTGGGAGTGAGGACCATGCTCACGCTGCAACAGATCAATGAGGCCGGCCGCGAAGACTTCGTCGCGCTGCTGGCCGGCACCTACGAACACTCGCCCTGGGTGGCGGATGCGGCCTGGCCGAAGCGACCGTTCAAAACGCTGGCCGCGCTCAAGCGTGCGCTGGTGGAAGCGGTGCGCGAGGCGGGGCGCGAGAAGCAGCTGGCGCTGATCCGCTCGCACCCGGAACTCGCGGGCAAGGCGATGGTGGCCAAGAGCCTCACCGCCGAGAGCACGAACGAGCAGGGCAGGGCCGGCCTGGCGGATTGCACGCCCGAGGAGTTCGCCAAGCTGCACGCGCTGAACGCCGCCTACAACGCGAAGTTCGGCTGGCCTTTCATGCTCGCGGTGCGCGGGCCACGCGGCACGGGGCTGCACCGGCGCGAGATCATCGCCACCTTCGAGCGCCGGCTGGCCGGCAGCACGGCCTTCGAGTTCGACGAGGCGCTGCGCAACATCCACCGCGTGGCCGAGATCCGGCTCAACGACAAGTTCGGCGCCATGCCCGAATGGGGCAACCGCGTCTGGGACTGGGCCGAGGCGCTGGCCGTGCACAGCGACCCGGGCTTCGCCGAGGCCGGCCAGCTGACGGTGACCTACCTCACCGAGGCCCACCGCGCCTGCGCGAATCAGCTCTCGTTGTGGATGACCGAATGCGGCTTCGACGAGGCGCGCATCGACACGGTCGGCAACGTCGTGGGCGTGTACCACGGCAGCGATCCGAATGCCCCGCGCCTGCTCACCGGCAGCCACTACGACACGGTGCGCAACGGCGGCAAGTACGACGGCCGCCTCGGCATCTTCGTGCCGATGGCCGTCGTGCAGCAGCTGAAGGCGGCAAACCGACGCCTGCCCTTCGGCATCGAGGCCGTCGGCTTCGCCGAGGAGGAAGGCCAGCGCTACAAGGCGACCTTTCTGGCCAGCAGTGCGCTGGTGGGCCAGTTCGACCCCGCCTGGCTCGAGCAGGCCGACGCCGAGGGCGTGACGATGCGCGAGGCGATGCGCGCCGCCGGGCTGCCCGCGAGCCTGGAGGCCATTGCCGCCGAGCGCCGCGACCCGGCGCGCTACCTCGGCTTCGTCGAGGTGCACATCGAGCAGGGCCCGGTGCTGAACGAGCTGGAAATGCCGCTGGGCATCGTCACCTCGATCAACGGCAGCCGCCGCTTCCTCGGCGAGGTGCTGGGCGTCGCCAGCCACGCCGGCACGACGCCGATGGACCGCCGGCGCGACGCCGCCTGCGCGGTGGCCGAGCTGGCGCTCTTCGTCGAGAAGCGCGCCGCCTCGGTGCCCGACGTGGTCGGCACCGTCGGCATGCTGGAGGTGCCGGCCGGCAGCATCAACGTCGTGCCCGGCCGCTGCCGCTTCAGCCTGGACCTGCGCGCCACCACGAACGAGGCGCGCGACGCGCTGTCGGCCGACGTGCAGGCCGAACTGAAGCGCATCTGCGAGGCCCGCGGCCTGGCGTTCACGCTCGAGCAGACGATGCAGGCCGCTGCCGCGCCCAGTGCACCCGCCTGGCAGGCGCGCTGGGAGGCCGCGGTGGCCTCGCTCGGCCTGCCCGCGTTCCGCCTGCCCAGCGGCGCCGGCCACGACGCGATGAAGCTGCACGAGGCCATGCCGCAGGCCATGCTCTTCGTGCGCGGCGGCAATTCCGGCATCAGCCACAACCCGCTCGAAACCATCACGGCCGACGACGCTCAGCTCGCCGTCGAGGCCTTCCAGCAGCTCGTCGATCAACTCGCCTCCGCATGAGCATGAACACCACGAACGCCACCTACGCAAAGCTCGACGCCTGGATCGACGCCCACTTCGACGAGGAAGTGCGCTTCCTGCAGGAGCTGGTGCGCGTGCCCACCGACACGCCGCCCGGCAACAACGCGCCGCATGCCGCGCGCACCGCCGAACTGCTGGCCGGCTTCGGCTTCGAGGCCGAGAAGCACACCGTGCCGGCGGCCGAGGTGCACGCCGCGGGGCTGCAGTCGATCACCAACCTGATCGTGCGCCGCCGCTATGGCGACGGCGGCCGCACGATCGCGCTCAACGCCCATGGCGACGTGGTGCCGCCGGGCGAAGGCTGGAGCCACGAGCCCTACGGCGGCGAGATCGAGAACGGCCGCCTCTACGGCCGCGCCTCGGCCGTCAGCAAGAGCGACTTCGCCAGCTTCACCTTCGCCACGCGCGCGCTGGAGAGCCTGGGCGCGAAGATCGCCGGCGGCGTGGAGCTGCACTTCACCTACGACGAGGAGTTCGGCGGCGAACTGGGCCCCGGCTGGCTGCTGGCGCAAGGGCTGACGAAGCCCGACCTGTTGATCGCCGCCGGCTTCAGCTACCAGGTCGTCACCGCGCACAACGGCTGCCTGCAGATGGAACTCACGCTGCACGGCCTGGCCTCGCACGCGGCCTACCCGGAGACCGGGGTCGATGCGCTGCAGGCGGCGACGAAGCTGCTGGCCGCGCTCTACGCCCACAACGAGGTGTTGAAGACGCGCCGCTCGGCCGTGGCCGGCATCACGCATCCGTATCTCAACGTGGGCCGCATCGAGGGCGGCAGCAACACCAACGTCGTGCCCGGCAAGGTGGTGCTGAAGATCGACCGCCGCATGGTCCCCGAGGAAGACGCGACCGAGGTCGAGGCCGAGGTGCGCGGGCTGATCGAGGCCGCGGTGGCGCAGAGCCCGGGCGTGCGGCTGGAGATCCGCCGCCTGCTGCTGGCGCGATCGCTGAAGCCGCTGGCCGGCAACGCGCCGCTGGTGGCGGCGATCCAGAAGCATGGCGAGATCGTGTTCGGCGAGCCGATCCCCACCTCGGGCACGCCGCTGTACACCGACGTGCGCCTGTACGGCGAGCGCGGCGTGCCGGCCGTCATCTACGGCGCCGGCCCGCGCACCGTGCTGGAGAGCAACGCCAAGCGCGCCGACGAGAACCTGGTGCTGGAGGATTTGCGCCGGGCGACGAAGGTGGTGGCGCGCACGCTGCTCGACCTGCTGCAACCCTGATGGTGCACGCGGCGCCGCCGGATGGTGCAAGCACCAAGACGGCGCCGCGCACGGAACTTGCAGAATGCCGGAGCCCATCGTTCTCGACCGCCCCGGAGATCTCATGTCCTCGCTGCTTCCCCGGCTGACCCGCCGCGCCCTCATGCTGGCCGTCCTGGGCCTGGCATCCGCAACCGCCTTCGCCCAAACCCCCGTCAAGTTCCAGCTCGACTGGCGCTTCGAAGGCCCCGCCGCACTGTTCCTGGCCTCGCAGGCCAAGGGCTACTACAAGGCCGCGGGGCTGGACGTGACGGTCGACGCCGGCAACGGCAGCGGCGGCACCGTCACGCGCGTGGCCAGCGGCAGCTACGACATGGGCTTCGCCGACATGGCCGCGCTGATGGAGTTCCACGCCAACAACCCCGACGCGCCGAACAAGCCCGTCGCGGTGATGATGGTCTACAACAACACGCCGGCCGCCGTGCTGGCGCTGAAGAAGAGCGGCATCACGAAGCCGGCCGACCTCAACGGCAAGAAGCTCGGCGCCCCCGGCTTCGACGCCGGCCGCCGCGCCTTCCCGATCTTCGCGAAGGCCAACAACATCAGCGGCGTGCAGTGGACCAGCATGGACCCGCCGCTGCGCGAGACCATGCTCGTGCGCGGCGAGATCGAGGCCATCACCGGCTTCTCGTTCACCTCGCTGCTGAACCTGGAAGCGCGCGGCGTGAAGACCGAGGACGTGGTCATCCTGTCCTACCCCGACCACGGCGTGAAGCTCTACGGCAACGTGATCATCGCCAGCCCCAAGCTGATCAAGGAGAACCCGGCCGCTGTCAAGGCCTTCCTCTCGGCCTTCCTGAAGGGCATCAAGGAGGTGATGGCCAACCCGGATCCGGCCATCGAGTACGTGAAGGCGCGCGACGGCATCATCAACGTCGAGCTGGAGAAGCGCCGGCTGCGCATGTGCATCGACAGCGTCATCGCCAGCCCCGATGCGCGGCGCGAAGGCTTCGGCGTCGCGGTGCCCGGGCGGCTGGCGCTGATGGCCTCGCAGGTGAGCGACGCCTTCGGCACCAAGACGCGCATCGACCCCACCGCGGTGTGGACCGACGCCTTCCTGCCGGCCAAGGCCGAACTCAACGTGCTGCCAGCGCCCAAGAAGTAGTTCGTGGCTTTCGTCGACTTCCGCGGCGTCTGGCTCGCGTACAACGAGGCGCTGCTCGCGCAGGGGCATTTCGCGGTCGAGGACATCTCGCTGCAGGTGGGCGAGGGCGAGTTCATCGCCATCGTCGGCCCTTCGGGCTGCGGCAAGAGCACCTTCATGAAGCTCGCCACCGGGCTGAAGATGCCCAGCCGCGGCAGCATCGCCATCGGCGGCCAGCCGGTCACCGGGCCGCTGAAGATCAGCGGCATGGCCTTCCAGGCGCCCAGCCTGCTGCCCTGGCGCACGACGCTGGACAACGTGCTGCTGCCGCTGGAGATCGTCGAGCCCTACCGCAGCCAGTTCAAGGCGCGGCGCAAGGAGTTCGAGGCCAAGGCGCGCGAGCTGCTGAAGAGCGTGGGCCTCGCCGGCTACGAGACCAAGTACCCGTGGCAGCTCTCGGGCGGCATGCAGCAGCGCGCCAGCATCTGCCGCGCGCTCGTGCACGAGCCCAAGCTGCTGCTGCTGGACGAGCCTTTCGGCGCGCTCGACGCCTTCACGCGCGAGGAGCTGTGGTGCGCGCTGCGCGACCTGCACGCGGCGCAGAAGTTCAACGTCATCCTCGTCACGCACGACCTGCGCGAGAGCGTGTTCCTGGCCGACACGGTCTACGTGATGAGCAGGAGCCCGGGCCGCTTCGTCGTGCGGCGCGAGATCGACCTGCCGCGGCCGCGTGACCTGGAAGTGACCTATACGCCCAAGTTCACGGATATCGTGCACGAGCTGCGCGGGCACATCGGCGCCATGCGGAAATCCGGCGTGGTGGTGCCGCAATGAAGCTCTCGCAGAAGACGCTGGAGCGCTGGTCGCCGCTCGCGCTGCTGCTGGCGGTGCTGCTGCTGTGGCAGCTGGTGGTCTCGATCTTCGGCGTGCCGGACTACATCTTCCCCAGCCCCTGGCAGATCGCCGGCCAGTTCGCGGAGTTCAAGGGCCCGCTGCTCGAAGCGGCGTGGAAGACCCTCTGGGTCACGATGCTCGGCTTTGCGCTCTCGATCGTGGTCGGCGTGCTGCTGGGTTTCCTCATCGGCAGCAGCCGGCTGGCCTACACGGCGATCTACCCCTTGATGGTGGCCTTCAACGCGGTGCCGAAGGCGGCCGTGGTGCCCATCCTCGTCGTCTGGTTCGGCATCGGCCTGGGGCCGGGCATCGTCACCGCGTTCCTGATCTCCTTCTTCCCGATCACGGTCAACATCGCCACCGGCCTCGCGACGCTGGAGCCCGAGCTGGAAGACGTGCTGCGCGTGCTGGGCGCGCGGCGCTGGGACGTGCTCGTGAAGGTGGGCCTGCCGCGTTCGCTGCCCTACTTCTACGGCTCGCTGAAGGTGGCCATCACGCTGGCTTTCGTCGGCACCGTGCTGGCGGAGATGACGGCCGGCGACAGCGGCATCGGCAACCTGATGCAGACCGCCGGCAGCCAGCAGCGCATGTCGCTGGCCTTCGCGGGCCTGGTGACCATCGGCGCGATGGCGATGGCGATGTACGAGCTGTTCAGCTGGGTCGAGAAGCGCACCACCGGCTGGGCGCACCGCGGCTCGCAGAGCGCTTGAATGCCGGCCCGTCGGGCGGCTGGCGCGGCCAGCTCGCGCTGCACTACCGGCTCGACGCCGGCCGCACGGTGGCACGCGCCACGCACAGCGGCCCGCTGCGCGTGCTGCAGCCGCTGCACCCCGAAGGCCCCGGCATCTGCCACCACGTGCTGCTGCACCCGCCGGGCGGCGTGGTGGCCGGCGACGAGCTGCTGATCGAGGCATCGCTCGGTGCCGGCGCGCATGCGCTGCTCACCACGCCCGGCGCGACGCGCTTCTACCGAAGCGAAGGCGCGACGGCGCTGCAGCGCACGCAGCTGCGCGTGGCTGCGGGCGCGCGCCTGGAGTGGCTGCCGCTGGAGAGCATCGCCTACAGCGGCTGCCGGGCCGTCAACGAGGTGGTCGCCGAGCTGGTACCCGGCGCCGAGATGATCGGCCAGGACATCCTCGCGCTCGGGCTGCCGGCCTCGTCGCAGCCCTTCGCCGCCGGCTGGTTCCGCCAGACGCTCTCGCTGCCGGGGCGCTGGCTCGACCGCGGCCGCATCGATGCCGCCGACGCGCTGCTGCTGCGTGAAGGGCCGGGCTGGGACGGCCAGCCGGTGCTGGCCACGCTGTGGTTCGCGGCCGGCGAGCCGCTGGCGCCGGCGCGCCGTGAGGCGCTGCTGGAAGCCGCGCGCGAGATCGCCGGGGCGCATGCGCTCGCCGCCCGCGCCGGCGCCACCGCGCCGCAGCCGGTGCTGGTGCTGCTGCGCGTGCTGGCGCCCCGCGTGGAGCCGGCGCTGGAGCTGCTGCAGCGCGTGCGCGCGGCCTGGCGCGGCATCGCCTGGGGCCTGGCGGCGCCGCTGCCGCGCATCTGGCAGCAGTAGCCGGCCGGCCTGCGCCGGCCCCGACCGTCGAACAGGTGGGTCGGCGACCCCCATCGATAAACTGGAGGATGTCCGGTAGGCTGTTGACGCGGGGTGCCCGGTGCGGCGGTTGTGGCGGTGGCTGGGCCTTCTGGGGGCCTTGTGGCTGGGGCTCGCGCCGGCTGCGCACGCCATTCCGACCTGGCACTTCAGGCTGCCGCCCGGCCCGCCGCCGGTCACGCTCAGCACTGGCGTGCTCTCGGCCGAGGAGCGCACCTTCCTCGCCTCGCTGCCCGAGATCCGCGTCGCGCTGCAGCGCGTGGGCGCGCCGCCCTTCGAGCGCGTGGGGCCGGATGGCGAGATCTCCGGCCTGCAGCCCGAGATGCTGGCCACGCTGGCGCGCACGCTGGGCCTGCGCCTGAAGCCGCAGGTCTACGAGGACTTCCCCAGCGTGCTGAAGGCGGTGCAGGAAGGCCGCGCCGACATGGTGCTGACCTTGGCCGCCTCGCCCGCGCGCCGCCTGTACCTCGACTTCACGCTCGGCACGGTGAACGTGCCGGCGGCCGTGTTCGCACGCGCCGGCCAGCCGACGCTGGACCTGGAGCACGCGCGCTTCGCCAACGAGCGCGGCTACAGCAGCGGCGACTACATCGCACGCCGCTTCCCGGCCGCCCAGGTGCTGCCGGTGGACACCACGATGCAGGCGCTGCGCCTGGTGGCCGAAGGCCGGGCCGACGCCTATGTCGGCAGCCTGCTGGAGGCGCTGGACATGCTGTCGCGCGACCCGGTGCCCGGCATCGAGGTGCGGCAGATCCTGGCCGACCGCCAGGGCTACTACAGCTTCGGCATCCGCAAGGACTGGCCGCAGCTCGTGGCCATCCTCAACCGCGGCATCGCCAACTGGCGCGCCGGGCCCGAGGCGGCCGGCGCCGCGGCGTCGGCGATGGCGGCCTCGGCCGTGCCGCAGGGGCTCACGCTGCCTTCGGCGATGCCGCTGTCCTCGCCCGAGGCGGCGGCGCTGGCCCAGCATCCGGTGTGGCGCGTGGGCGCGGTGCGTGGGCTCACGCTGCTGAACGACTTCAGCGTCTCCGCCGGCCACACCGGCATCGCCTCGGACTACCTCGAGCAGGTGCGCAACCGCCTGGGCATGACGGTGGAACTCGTGCCCTACGACAGCGTCGAGGCCATGCTCGACGGTCTGCGCAAGGGCGAGATCGACGTCACGCCCTACCTCACGCGCACGCCCGACCGCGAGCGCGAGTTCGTGTTCTCGCGGCCGTACATGACGCTGCCGTATTTCCTCGTCGCGCGCACCGACGCGCCGATGTACTGGGACCTCGCCAGCCTGCGCGGCAAGCGCCTGGCGCTGGGGCGCGACCACCCGCTGCGCCCGCTGGTGGAGCAGCGCTTCCCGGACATCGCCATCGTCGCGCCGCCGCCCGGCGCGCTGGCGATGGACCTGGTTTCCGCCGGCGATGCCGATGCCGCCGTCGACGTGAAGCTCTTCGCCAACCTGCGCATCAACCGCGACGGCAGCGGCCTGCGCGTGCTGGGCGCGGTGGAGGACCTGCCCGGCCACTTCGCCTTCGCCACCGCGCCGCGCGCGGCCGCGCTGGTGCCGCTGATCGACCGCGCCCTGGGTGACATCCCGCCGAGCGAGAACGATCGCCTGCTGCGCCGCTGGGTGGCGGTGGACCTGCAGCCGGAATTCCCCTGGCGGCGCTGGATGCCCACCATCGCGGTGGCCGGCGGCGCGCTGCTGCTGCTGGCGCTGGCCACCGCCTGGTGGATGCAGCGCCTGCGCGCCGAGGTGCGGCGCCGCCGCCGCGCCGACGAGCAGATGGACGACATCGGCCGCACGATGCCCGGCGTGGCCTTCCGCTACCTGCTGGGCGCCGACCAGCGCCTGCTGCGCACCTTCTACACCTCGGGCGCCGAGCGCTTCTTCGGCTTCGCGCCGCCGCCGATGCAGACCGTCGTGGGCTTCATCGGCCCGTACCTGGGCGAAGCCGACCGTGCCGCGGCCGAGGCCGCGCAGCGCCATGCGCTGAGTTCCGGCGAGACCTTCCGCCACAGCCTCGTCTACCGCCACCCCGACGGCCGCGAGCGCTGGCTGCAGGCCGAGGCGGTGCGCAGCGTCACGCGCGAAGGCCTCACGGCCTGGACCGGCTACGTCATCGACGCCACCGCCGAGCGCGCGCTGAACCAGCAGCTGGCGCAGGAGGCGCGCCAGCGCCACCTGATGCTGGCCTCGGCCAGCCACGAGCTGCGCGCGCCGGCGCACCAGCTCATCCTCGCGCTGCAGGACGCCTCGCTGAACGCGCTGACACTGGCGGCGCAGCGTGCCGTGGGCATCGCGCGCGACGCGGCGCGCACCATCGCGCAGCTGCTGGACGACGTGCTCGACGCCGCGCGGCTCGATGCCGGCCGGCTGCAGCTGCACGAGCAGGAGTTCGACCTGCACGCGCTGCTGGCGCAGCTGGCCGACATGAACCGCCCGGTGATGGAGGCCAAGGGCCTGGTGCTGCTGCTGCAGCTCGCGCCCGACGTGCCGCGCACCGTGCACGCCGACCCGCTGCGCCTGAAGCAGGTGCTGATGAACCTGCTGTCCAACGCGGCGAAGTACACCGCGTCCGGGCGCGTGCTGCTGCAGGCCGACATCGCGCGCGACGAGGCCGCGCCGCAGCTGCGGCTGCAGGTGCGCGACACCGGCGTGGGCATCGCGCCGGAGATGCAGCAGCGCCTGTTCGAGCCCTTCGTCACGCTGCACGGCGCGGGCGACGCGCCGGCCATGGGCAGCAGCGGCCTGGGCCTGTCGATCTGCCGCCGCCTGGTGGAGCTGATGGGCGGGCGCATCACGCTGGCCAGCGAACGCGGCGTGGGTACCGACGTGGGCGTGCGCCTGCCGCTGGAACGCCTGGCGCCCGGCGCCGGCGCGCGTGCGCCGGTGCGGCGCGACGGCCTGCTGCTGCTGTGCGACGACGACGAGGTCAGCCGCATGCTGATGGCCGCCGCGCTGGGCCGGCTGGGCCACCGCGTGGTGGAAGCCGCGCGCGGCGACGACGCGCTGCTGCGCTGGCAGCAGGGCGACGTGCGCATCGTCATCACCGATCTGTCGATGCCCGGCCTGCACGGCGCCGACCTCGCCGGCGCCATCCGCCGTGCCGAGGCCGCCGACCCGCAGGCTGCGGCGCGCGGCCGCACCGGCATCGTCTTCTGCTCGGGCAGCGCGCCGGCCGAGCTGGGCTCGCCGCTGTCGGCCGATGCCTACCTCAGCAAGCCGGTCGACATGGCGGTGCTGGCCGACACGCTGGCCGCGCTGGGCGCCGCGGCGCGCTGAGCCGGGGCGCCATCCGCCGCCCGCTATCCTCGGCGCATGTACGCGCCGTTCTTCGGGCTGAGCAAGGAGCCGTTCTCGATCGCGCCGGACCCGCGCTTCCTGTTCATGAGCGAACAGCACCGCGAGGCGCTGGCGCACCTGCTGTACGGCCTGGGCGGCGGGGGCGGCTTCGTGCTGCTGACGGGCGAGGTGGGCGCCGGCAAGACCACCGTGTGCCGCTGCTTCCTCGAGCAGGTGCCGGCGCATTGTTCGGTGGCCTACGTCTTCAACCCCAAGCTCACCGCGACCGAGCTGCTGCAGACGGTGTGCGTCGAGTTCGGCATGCCGCCGCCGCAGCCGGCCGACAGCGTGAAGGCGCATGTCGACGCGCTCAACGCCTTCCTGCTGGCGGGCCATGCGCAGGGGCGGCAGGCGGTGCTGGTGATCGACGAGGCGCAGAGCCTCTCGCCCGACGTGCTGGAGCAGCTGCGACTGCTGACGAACCTGGAGACGGCCGAGCGCAAGCTGCTGCAGGTCGTGCTGATCGGCCAGCCCGAGCTGCGCGGGATGCTGCAGCAGCCGGGGCTGGAGCAGCTCGCGCAGCGCGTGATCGCGCGCTACCACCTGGGCGCGCTCGGCGCGGCCGAGACGCGGCAGTACATCCGCCACCGCTTCGCCGTGGCCGGGCCGCAGGCGCCGCTGCCTTTCGGCGCGCCGGCGATGGCGCGCATCCACGCGCTGACCGGCGGCGTGCCGCGGCGCATCAACCTGCTGGCCGACCGCGCGCTGCTGGGCGCCTACGCGCAGGGCCGCGCGCGCGTGGACACGCTCACGGTGGAGCGCGCCGCGCGCGAGGTCTTCGGGCGCGCGGTGATCGCGCAGCGCCTGGGGCTGCTGGCGGGCGCGGCGCTGCTGGTGCTGGGCGCCGGCGCGGCGGCCTGGTGGCTGTGGGGCGGGTCGTCCCGCGGCCCGGTCGCCGCGGCGCCGGTGGCGGCTTCTGCGGCGGCGTCGGCGGCAGCGTCGGCTCCGGCGTCGGCCGCTGCCTCGGCGGCATCGCCGGCATCGGCGCCGGCACCGCGTCTCGATCGCGCGGAGGCGCTGCTCGCCGCCGCGTCGCCCGCCATGCCCACCGCCTGGCGTGAGCTGGCGCTGCACTGGAACGTCGCCATCGGTGAAGGCGAGCCCTGCGCCGCCGCCGCGCAGGCGCAGCTGGCCTGCTACCGCAGCGCCAGCGGCGGCCTGGCGCCGCTGCGGCTGGTGCGCCGGCCGGCGGTGCTGGTGCTGCGCGAGGGTGATGCCGCGCCGCGCCACGCCGTGCTGCTGGCGCTGGAAGAAGACCGCGCCACGCTGCAGGCCGGCGGCCAGCGCTTCACGCTCGCCCTGCCGGCCCTGCTGGGCGTGTGGCGCGGCGAGTTCGCCACGCTGTGGCGCACGCCGCCCGGCTGGCGCGAAGGCGAGGCGCTCGCCGCCACCAAGGCCGGCCGTGCCTGGCTGGACGCCGCGCTGGCCCGGGCCGGCCAGCCCGAGGGCGCGCCGCTGGCCGAGCGCGTGCGCGCCTTCCAGCTCGCGCAGGGCCTGCCGCTGGACGGCGTGGCCGGGCCGCTGACGCAGATGCAGCTGAACCGCGCCACCGGCGTCGACGAGCCGCGCCTGGCGGTAGGAGGGCGCTAGCGGTGTCTTACATCCTCGAAGCCCTTCGCCGCTCGCAGGCCGAACGCGAGCGCGGCCAGGTGCCGGGGCTGCATGCGCAGGCGCTGCCCACCGGCGAAGCCGCGCCGCCGCTGCCGCGCTCGCGTGCGCTGCTGTGGCTGGGGCTGGGTCTGGGCGGCGGTTTGATCGCGGCCTCCAGCGCTTGGTGGTGGCTGGCTGGCAAGGCGTCGCCGCCGGCACGTGTGCCGGTGGCCGCGGCGCCAGTCCCGGTGCCCGCGTCGATGCCTGCCCCCGCGCCGGCGCCGTTGCCGGTGGTGGTGTCGGCGCCGCCGCCCCCCGTGGCCGCACCGGTGCCGCCGCCAGCCGCTGCAACGCCGCCACCGCCCGCGCCGGCTCCCGCCGCGCCGCCCCGTGCGCTGTCGCTGTCCGAACTCAGTCCCGAGCAACGGCGCGAACTGCCGCCGATGATCCTGGGCGGCAGCATCTGGTCCGAGAACCCGCAGTCGCGCTTCGTCATCGTCAACGGCCAGGTCGTGCGCGAAGGCGAGGCCGCGGCGGCCGGCGTCACCGTCGAGCGCATCGCGCCGAAGTCGGTGGTGCTGCGCTGGCGCGAGCTGCGGATCGAGTTGGCCTTGTAGCGAGCTTCAGGCCGGCGGCATCACCGCCACGCCGTGCCCGGCCAGCCGCAGCGCCAGCGCCTGGCCCGGCTGCCAGTCTCGCTCGACCTCGGGCGTCACGACGAAGAGCTCGCCCAGCAGCGTGGCCACCGTCAGCTCCTGCACGCTGCCGAGGTAGGCTGTCTTCACCAGCGCCCCCATCAACGTGCCCTCCAGCGTGCCCGGCGCACCTTCGTGGCCCGGCGGCAGCACGGTCCAGCCTTCGGGCCGCACGGCGATCTTCACCGGCCCCTGCGCGAATCGGCGCCTGGGCGTGAAGCGCAGCGGGCCCAGCACGACGCTGCCGTCGGCCTCGGCACTGCCGTCGAACAGCATCGCCTCGCCCATGAAGCCGGCGACGAAGGCGCTGGCCGGCTGCGCATACAGCTCGCGCGGCGTGCCGGCCTGCGCGATGCGGCCGGCGTCCATCACGACGATGCGGTCGCTCACCGCCAGCGCTTCGGCCTGGTCGTGCGTCACGTAGGCCACGGTGAGCTTCAGGCGCTGCTGCAGCGCGCGGATCTCGTCGCGCATGCTGCGCCGCAGCCGGGCGTCGAGGTTGGACAGCGGCTCGTCGAACAGCAGCACGCGCGGCTCCAGCACCAGCGCACGCGCCAGCGCCACGCGCTGCTGCTGGCCGCCACTCATCTCCGAAGGCAGCCTGGCATCCAGGCCGACGAGGCCGACCAGCTCCAGCGCCTGCCGCGTGCGGCGCCGCGTCTCCTCCGCGCCCACGCCCGAGACCTTCAAGCCGTAGCCGACATTGCCCTCGACCGTGAGGTGCGGGAAGAGGGCATAGCTCTGGAACACCATGCTGACGTTGCGCTCGGCCGCGCCCAGCGTCGTCACGTCGCGGCCGTCGATCAGGATGCGGCCTTCGCTGGGCGCTTCCAGGCCGGCGATCATTCGGAGCGTGGTCGTCTTGCCGCAGCCCGAGGGACCCAGCAGCGTGGCCAGCGTGCCCGCGGGCACGTCGAGATCGATGCCCTTGACCACCGCCGGCGCGTTCGCCCCGCCGTAGCGCTTGACCACGGCGCGCAACTCGATGCTCATGCTCCCGCCTCCCTCCGCCCCAGCCGCTGTTGGCCCACCAGCATGCGGATCAGCGCCGTGGCCGCCGTCATCAGCACGATCAGCACCGTGCAGTAGGCCAGCGCGACGCCGTAGTCGCCGTTGCCGACGCGGCCGATGATGTAGGTGGTGGCCAGCTCGTTCTCGGCCGTCACCAGGAACACGACGGCCGAGACCGTCGTCATGCTGCGCACGAAGGCGTAGACCAGCGCGGCCACCAGCGCGGGCTTCAGCAGCGGCAGCAGCACGCGGCGCAGCGTGGTGGCGGTGCCGGCGCGCAGCAGCGTGCTGGCTTCGTCCAGGCTGCGGTCGATCTGCGCGAAGGCCGCGCTGCCGGCGCGCACGCCCACCGGCAGGTTGCGGAACACGAAGCACAGCACGATGACGAGGCCGGTGCCGGTGAGTTCGAAGGGCGGCACGTTGAAGGCCAGGATGTAGCTCACGCCCAGCACGGTGCCGGGGATCGCGAAGGCCAGCAGCGCGGCGAACTCGAACAGGCGCTGGCCGGCGAACGCCGTGCGCGCCACGAGCCAGCTGATCACCAGGCCCAGCACCGCGCACAGCGGCGCGGCGATGGCGGCGAGCTTCAGCGTGGTGGCCAGCGAGGCCCAGGCCGTGCCGGCCCAGACCAGGCCCATCTCGCCCCATTGCAGGTCGAAGGCGGTGCGGAAGTGGGCCAGCGTGAACGAGCTGTCGCGGCCCCAGGTCTTCACGAAGCCGCCGCTGAAGGCGAAGCCGTAGAGCGCGAGCGTGAAGGCCAGCCAGGGCCCGGCCAGCGCCAGGCACAGCCGGCGCACGCGCGGCGGCAGCGGCATCGGCCGGCCGGCGTCGCCCTTGCCCGAGACGGTGGTGAAGCGCGCGCCGGCCAGCATCCGCCGCTGCAGCGCGAACACCGCGAGCGCGAAGCCGGTGAGCACCAGCGCCAGCGTCGCGGCGCGGCCCTGGTCGTACTGGGCGCCGACGATGGCAAAGAAGATGTCGGTCGACAGCACCGCATAGGAGCCGCCCACCACCACCGGGTTGCCGAAGTCGGCGATGCTCTCGATGAAGCCCACGAGAAAGGCGTTCGCGAGGCCGGGCTTCAGCAGCGGCAGCGTCACGGTGCGGAAGGTGGCCTCCGGCGTGGCGCGCAGCGTCTGGGCCGCTTCCTCCAGGCTGGGCGCGATGCCGGCCACCACGCCGCGCATGATCATGAAGGCGATCGGCGTGAAGGCGAACAGCTGCGCCAGCCAGATGCCCGGCAGGCCGTAGAACCAGCGCGAGGGCGGAATGCCGAACCCGGCTTCGAGCGCCTGGTTCACGAGCCCCGCGCGGCCGAACAGCAGCACCAGGCCCAGGCCGACGACGAAGGGCGGCGTGACGATGGGCAGCAGCGCCAGCCCGTTGAGCGCACCCGCCAGCCGCCGCGGGCCGCGTTCGGCGTAGAGCGCGATCAGCGTGCCCATCAGCGTGGTGCCGGCGGCGGTGAGCAGCGCGAGGAAGAGCGTGTTCCAGGCCGCGCCGCAGCGCACGCCGCCGGCCAGGCAGCCCAGGCCCCAGATGCGCTCCTGGAAGAGCCGCTCACCCAGCGCCGCGAGAGACGGGGCGCCGCTGTCGTCGACGAAGGCGCCGGCCAGCGCCTTGAGCACCGGCAGCGCGACGAACAGCGCCAGCAGCGCCCCGCACAGCAGCACCGCGCCGGCCACGAAGGCGTCGCCGCCGAAGCGCCCCAGCCGCGCCAGGCCGGCCGCCAGCAACATCAGCAAGGCCAGCAGCACCAGCGCGCCGCCGGCGCCGATGCCGATCTGCGTGCCACTCAGTTCACCGAACAGGCGCCCGAGCCACTCGAAGGACCAGCCGCGCGGGCCGATGGCGAAGCCGCAGGCCAGCAGCCCGAAGAAGCCGAGCCCGCCGCCGGCCGCCAGCAGCAGCCCCTGCGCGCGCGCACTGCGCACGCCCAGGCTTCCCGCGCCCAGCGCCAGCGCGATGGCCGCCAGCCACAGCCACGGCCGCCCATGCAACGCCGCCTGGATGAGGCCCGAGGCCGTCGCATTGCCGCCGAACACGCCGCGCATCGCGGCCAGCACGCCCACGTCCTGCGGCCAGTACCAGGGCAGCAGCACGAAGCCGGCCGCGCCCAGCGCGAGCCAGGCGGCGGCGTGGGCGCGAGGCGAGCCGGGCACTCAGCGCGGCAAAGAGTTGACTTCCTTCTCCCAGCGCGCGATCAAGCGCTTGCGCTCGGCGCTGCTGCCGTACTTCGCGTAGTCGTAGTCGATGAACCTGATCTTGCGGAAGTCCGGCACGCGCGGGTCGACCTTGGCTGCCTTGCTCGACGGCACCTGGAACTGCTTGGCCGCCGCGCCCATCTCCTGCGCCGCGGGCGTCAGTGCCCATTCGTAGAACTTCTTCGCCGCCTCGAGGTTGCGCGCGCCCTTGATCAGGCTCATCGAGCCGATCTCGGCGCCGGTGCCGTCCGAAGGCGTCACGGTCTCGACCGGGAAGCCCTGCATCTTCTCGCCCGGGCCGTCGTGCACGAAGCTGATGCTGACCGTGGTCTCGCCGCGCGCCACGGCCTTGATCGGCCCGGTGCCGCTGCGCGTGTACTGGCCGATGTTGCGGTGCAGCGCCTTCATGTACTCGAAGGCCTTGTCCTCGCCCATCAGCTGCACCAGCGTAGCCACCATCGTGTAGGCGGTGCCGCTGCTGGCCGGGTTGGCGACCTGGATCTCGCCCTTGAGCGCCGGGTCCAGCAGGTCGGCCCAGGTGCGCGGCACCTTGAGCTTCTTCTTGGCGACCAGCTCGGTGTTGTAGCCGAAGCCCAGCGGACCGCTGTAGATGCCGACCGTGCGCCACTTGCTCTGCGAGGCCTGCTGCTGCGCCCAGGGGTGCAGGTTCGACAGGCTGGGGCTGCGGTACTCCAGCGCGATGTCCTGCTCCGCGGCCTGCAGGTGCGGGTCGCCGGTGCCGCCGAACCAGAGGTCGGTCTTCGGGTTGGCCTTCTCGGCCACCAGCTGCGCCAGCGCCTCGCCCGAGCCCTTCAGCGACATGTTGACCTTCACGCCGGTGGTGCGGGCGTAGACGGTCTGGATCATGTTGCACCACTCGGCCTGGACCGAGCAGATGACGTTGATCTGGCCACCGTCCTGCGCGTGGGCGGCGGTGGCGGCCAGCAGCGCGGCGGCGGCCGGCAGGAGGCGGAGTCTCATGGTGTTCGGCCTCGATCGGTGGTGAGGCGGGAAGCGGCTTGTCCGAGGATCGTACTGCTGCGCAATGTGTCGCGGCCTGCGCCCCGGCGTGCCAGGCGCTTGGGGCCATACTCGCGGCCGGTCAAGGACAACGATGCAGTCGATGGGCGGCTTGGGATCGAGGAGTGCGGCAGCGGCGCTGGTGCTGCTGCTGCTGGCGGCGGCAGCCAATGTGCAAGCCGCTGAGCGCTGGGTGGCGGGGCCCGATGGGTCGCCGATGACGCTGGCCGACGCGCTGGCCAAGGCCGCCGACGGCGACATCGTCGAACTGCTGGCCGGCAAGTACGCCGGCGGCCTGGTGATCGAGAACCGGCGCATCACGCTGCGCGGCGAAGGCAAGGCGGTGGTCGACGGCGGCGGCAAGCTGGTGCCGGCCAAGGCGCTGTGGACCGTGCGCGGCGGCGAGGTGACGATCGAGAACCTCGAGTTCCGCGGCATGCGCTCGCAGGACGGCAGCGGCTCGGCCCTGCGGCAGGAAGGCGGCAAGCTGGCGCTGCGCAAGGTCACCTGCTACGACAACGAGCATGGCGTGAGCACGTCCAACGACGACAAGGCCGAGCTGGTGATCGACAGCAGCGTCTTCGGCGCCGCGCCGCACGTGGTCGGCGGGCTGTACCACCTGCTGGACATCGGCCGCATCGGCAAGCTCGCCATCACCGGCAGCCGCTTCCAGCAGGGCTTCGAGGGCCACCTGATCAAGAGCCGGGCGCGCGAGGCCTTCATCGGCTACAACTTCATCCACGACGGGCTGCGGGGCGGCGCCTCGTACGAGATCGACCTCGCGTCCGGGGGCGTGGCCACCGTCATCGGCAACGTGATCGGGCAGGGCGCCGACAGCCAGAACCCGGTCGCCCTGGCCTACGGCACCGAGGGCCGGATCTGGGACAGGAACGAGCTCGTCGTCGCCCACAACACCTTCGTCAACTACGGCTGGCTGCCGGCCTGGTTCCTGCGCGTGTTCAAGGACAAGCTGCCCGAAGGCACGAAGGTGCTGGCGGTGAACAACCTGCTGGTCGGCCCCGGCGTCTTCTGGCTCGGCGCCTCCGGCCACTTCGAAGGCAACCGCAACGCCACGAAGGGCATGCTGCGCGACATCGACACCTACGGCTTCGAGCTGCCGCCGGGCTCGATGTGGCGCGGCTCGGCGGTCGATCCGAAGAACGTCGAGGGCCGCGACCTGACGCCCAAGGCCGAGTTCGAGTGGCCCGTGGGCGTCCGCGAGATCAAGCCGCCGTCATCGTGGTCGCCCGGCGCCTACCAACGCTGAAGATCGGAACGCCCCCCATGCCGCTCGACCCCCGCCGCGTCCACCCCGAGAGCCTTGCCGCGCAGGCCATGGGCGAGATCGACGAAGTCACGCGCGCGATCACGCCGCCGGTGCACGTCTCCAGCACCTACCTGCGCGACGCCGACAACCAGTACCGCAGCGGCCGCGTCTACGCGCGCGACCACAACCCGGCCTTCGATGCCGCCGAGGCGGTGGTCAACGCGCTCGAAGGCGGTCACCAGACGCTGCTGTTCGGCAGCGGCATGGCCGCGGCCACCGCGGCCTTCCTGGCGCTCGCGCCCGGCGACCATGTGCTGGCGCCGAAGGTGATGTACTGGTCGCTGCGCAACTGGCTCGTGAGCTTCGCCACCGGCTGGGGGCTGGATGTCGAGCTGATCGAAATGACCGACCCGGCCGCGCTGGCCGCCGCGCTGCGCCCGGGCCGCACGAAGCTCGTCTGGGTGGAGACGCCGGCCAACCCGCTGTGGACGGTGACCGACATCGCCGAGGCCGCGCGCCTGGCGCACGCGGCCGGCGCGCTGCTGGCGGTGGACTCCACCGTCGCCACGCCGGTGCTCACGCAGCCGCTGGCGCTGGGCGCCGACATCGTGATGCACGCGGCCACCAAGTACCTCAACGGCCACAGCGATCTCGTCGCCGGCACGCTCACCACGCGCGCCGACAACGAGCACTGGCAGCGCGTGCGCAAGGTGCGTGCGCAGATCGGTGGCACGCTCGGCTCCTTCGAGGCCTGGCTGCTGCAGCGCGGCTTGCGCACGCTGCACCTGCGCGTGCGCGCGGCAGTGGCATCGGCGCAGCGCATCGCCGAACACTTCGCCGCGCACGAGCAGGTGGCCGAGGTGCTGTACCCGGGCCTGGCGAGCTGCCAGGGCCACGCGGTGGCCGCGCGGCAGATGCTGGGCGGCTTCGGCGCGTTGCTGTCGATCCGCGTGAAGGGCGGGGAAGCCGCGGCGGTGGCGGTGGCCGCGAACACGCAGCTGTGGAAGCGCGCCACCTCGCTGGGCGGCACCGAGAGCCTCATCGAGCACCGCGCCAGCGTCGAGGGCGCGGGCACGCCGGCGCCGCCGGACCTGCTGCGCCTGTCGGTGGGCATCGAGCATGTCGATGACCTGATCGCCGACCTGGAGCAGGCGCTGGCCATGGCCGCGCCGCGCTGAGGCTGCGCAGACGAAACAAAGCGCAAGCGGCCGTTCGCGGCCGCCACGGTCCTCCTTAGACTGGCCCGGCCCGCGCGCAAGGCGCGGCGCGACAACACCAGGAGGATCCCCATGACGAAGATGAACCCGCTCGCGCGGGCTGGCGCAGCCGTGGCCCTGCTGCTGGCTTGCGGCAGCACGCTCGCGGCCGGCTGGACGCTCACCGAGCTGCCCACGCTGGGCGGCGCCAGCAGCACGGCCGACGCGATCAACGCCTCGGGCCAGGTCGTCGGCTATGCCGAAGGGGCCGACGGCGTGCCCTATCCCGTGCGCTGGACGCGTGGCGTGCCGGCGCAGCTGAGCCAGCGCGCGGGCCGCGCGCTGGCCATCGCGCCGGGTGGCGCGGCGGCCGGCAACGTGATGAGCGCCGACGGCCAGCGCCTGGCCGCCACGCTGATGAGCGGCGGCGTCGATGTCGAGCTGGGCACGCTGGGCGGCAGCTTCGCCAACGTGCTGGCCATCAACGACGCGGGGCAGGTGGCGGGCACCGCGCGCACCGTCGACGAACTCGACCACGCCTTCGTCTCGCAGGGCGGTGCGCTGGTCGACCTGGGCACCTACGGCGGCCTCTACAGCTACGCCTACGGGATGAACCGCCACGGCGTGGTCGTCGGTGCGGCGTTTGATGCGAACGGCAGCGCCCGCTGCTTCATCACCAGCGGCGGCGGCCTCTTCGACCCCGGCACGCTGGGCGGCAGCTTCTGCAACGCGCGCGCCGTCAACGACGCCGGGCAGGTGACCGGCAACGCCGCCACGCCGACCGGATTCGGCCACGCCTTCGTCTACGACGCCGCGCGCGGCCTGGTGGACCTGGGCACGCTGGGCGGCAGCGCGAGCCTGGGGCTGGCGATCAACCGCTACGGGCAGGTCGCGGGCTCGGCGCGAAACGCGGCCAACCAGACCCATGCCTTCCTGCACGACGGCACGCGCATGATCGACCTGGGCACGCTGGGCGGCACGATGAGCGTGGCCACCGGACTCAACGCCGCGGGCCAGGTGGTGGGCTATGCGACCACGGCCAGCGGCAGCCGCCAGCCCTTCTTCTGGTCCGGCGGCACGATGGTGAATCTCAACACCGTGCTGCCGCAGCTCACGGGCATCGACCCGGGGCGCCTGTCGATCAACGACGCCGGGCAGATCGCCGGCACCGGCTTCGTCAATGGCCAGCCACGCGGCTTCGTGCTGACCGCGCCGAGGGGCTGGCGCACGCGTTGACCGGCCGCTGAAACTTGGGCATCATCCGGGCCGTAACTAAATTACAGGCCCGGATCCGGGCGGCAGGAAAGCCGGCATGTCCTTCGACCTCGTGCTCTTCGGTGGAACCGGCGACCTGACCTGGCGCAAGCTGATGCCGGCCCTGTTCCAGGCCTGGCGCCACGGCAAGCTGCCCGAGGGCGGCCGCATCGTCGCGGTGGCGCGCGACGAGCGCAGCGACGCCGAGTACCGCGCCTTCATCAAGGAACGGTTCAGCGACGTCGACCCCGGCAAGCGGCCGAACGACGACGAGTTCGCCGCCTTCGCCGAGCTGCTGCACTACCGGCGCATGGACCTCTCGCGGTCCGACGACTACGCCGGGCTGAAGCAGTGGCTCCAGGCGCGCGGCGCCGACGTGACGGTGCTCTTCCTGGCCACCAGCCCGCACCTGTTCCCGGTGATCTGCGAACAGCTCGGCAGCGCCGGCCTGAACGGCCCGAACGTGCGCGTGGTGCTGGAAAAGCCGCTCGGCCACGACCTGGCCAGCGCGCAGCAGATCAACCGCGTCGTGCGCACCGCGTTCCGCGAGGAGCAGGCGCTGCGCATCGACCACTACCTCGGCAAGCCCGCGGTGCAGAACCTGATGGCGCTGCGCTTCGGCAACGCCCTGTTCGAGCCGCTGTGGCGGCGCGAGAGCATCGCCAGCATCCAGATCACGCTGGCCGAGAGCATCGGCGTGGGCACGCGCGGCGACTTCTACGACCGCACCGGCGCCCTGCGCGACATGGTGCAGAACCACGCGCTGCAGCTCTTGACGATGATCGCGATGGAGCCGCCGTCCACCAGCGACGCCGACGCGATCCGCGACGAGAAGCTGAAGGTGCTGAAGTCGCTGAAGCCCTTCACGCCGGAGAGCGTGGCACGCGACGTGGTGCGCGGCCAGTACCGCGCCGGCACGGTCGACGGCAAGGCCGTGCCGGGCTACCTCGACGAGCAGAAGGTGCCCGTGGGCAGCCCCTGCGAGACCTTCGTCGCGCTGCGCACCGAGGTGCAGAACTGGCGCTGGGCCGGCGTGCCCTTCTACCTGCGCACCGGCAAGCGCCTGGCGGCGCGCGACGCCCACATCACGGTGGCGTTCCGCGAGGTGCCGCACGCCATCTTCCCCGGCCCGCGCACGGCCAACAAGCTCGTCATCAAGCTGCAGCCGGAAGACGGCCTGGAGCTGCACCTGCTGGCCGCCAAGAGCGGTGGCGGCAACGAGCGCCTCTCGCCGGTGAGCCTGGACCTGGACTTCGACAAGGCCTTCGCCAGCGAGCGCGTCGGCGGCTACGAGCGGCTGCTGATGGACGCCATCGCCGGCCGCCTGAACCTCTTCGTGCGCAGCGACGAGCAGGAGCAGGCCTGGCGCTGGGTCGAACCCATCCTGCACGCCTGGACCAACGACAGCACCGGCCCGCGCCCTTACGCGGCCGGGAGCTGGGGCCCGCCCGCGGCCAGCGCGCTGATCGCGCGCGAGGGCTGCAGCTGGGCCGAGGAGCAATGAGGCAGTGATGCTCGAACGCATCCGCGCCTCCATTCCCGCGCTGCCGCCGGCCGAGCAGCGCGTCGCCAAGCTGCTGATGACGGACCCGCGCAGTTTCGCGACGCTGCCGGTGGCCGAGCTGGCCGAGCGCGCGCACGTGAGCAAGCCCACCGTCGTGCGCTTCTGCCGCAGCGTGGGCTACGACGGCCTGGCCGACTTCAAGCTCAAGCTGGCCGGCAGCGTCAACGAAGGCGTGCCCTTCGTGCACCGCGCCGTCGACGACGACGACAAGGCCGGCGACATCGTCGTCAAGGTCATCGACAACGCCGTGGCCACGCTGCTGCGCTACCGCAACGCGGCGGCGGTGCAGAACATGGAGCGTGCGATCGAGGCGCTGGCCGCCACCGGCCGCCGCTCGGCCGAGGGCGCGCGCATCGAGTTCTACGGCGTCGGCAACTCCGGCATCGTCGCGCAGGACGCGCAGCACAAGTTCTTCCGCCTGGGCGTGACGGCCGCCGCCGTGAGCGACGGCCACATGCAGGTGATGAGCGCGACGATGCTGAAGGCCGGCGACTGCGCGGTGATCGTCAGCAACTCCGGCCGCAGCCGCGACCTGCTCGACGTGGCGGAGATCGCGCGCAGGAAGGGCGCCACGGTGATCGTCATCACCGCCAGCGGCTCGCCGCTGGCCGCGCTGGCGCAGCAGGGCACGCACCACATCCTGCTGGCGGCCGACCACCCGGAGGATGCCGACCGCTACAGCCCGATGGTCTCGCGGCTGCTGCACCTGCTGATCATCGACATCCTCACCACCGGCGTGGCGCTGCGCCTGGGCTCGGCCCGGCTGCGGCCGATGCTGCAGGAGATCAAGCGCAACCTGCGCCTGAAGCGTTATGCGCCGGTGGCGGGGCGCAGTTCGCCCGACGGGCCCGACGAGGGCAGCGACAGCAGCTCGGCCACGCCGTAGAGAGAGGCCAGCGCCGCCAGCTTGGCCGGCGCGCCGCTGACCGCGAACTCGCGGCCCGCGGCCTGCGCCAGGCGCCGCGCCTGCAGCAGCAGCGCGATGGTGGAGGTGTCGATCGACTTGCAGGCCGAGGCGTCGAGCGTGAAGGTGCCGCTGCCCGCCGCCAGCGCCGCCGGCAGCGAGGCGGCGAGTTCGGCGGTGTGCTCGATGTCGGCGTTCTCGGGCAACTGCACGGTCAGCGCTCCGCTTACTTGGCCGAGGCCTTGTTGCGCTCCACCAGCGCGGCGATCAGCCCGTCGATGCCGCCCTTGGTCAGCTCGGTGGCGAACTGTGAGCGGTAGTTCTGCACCAGCCAGATGCCGCCGACGTTGACGTCGATGATCTTCCACGCCGTCGCATCGGCCGGCTTGTCGAGGCGGTAGTCGAGCTTGATCGGCTCGCCCTTGCCGCGCACTTCCGACTGCACGACCACCTGCGTGCTGCCGGCCACCGGCTGCGTGCGGGTGATCTCCACCGTCTGGTCCTTCAGCTGCGTCAGCGCGCCGGAATACAGGCGCAGAAGCAGCGTCTTGAACTCGCTCATCAGCTTGCTGCGCTGCTCGGGCGTGGCGGTGCGCCATTGCGGGCCGACGGCCGAGCGCGTCGCGACCTCGAAGTTCACGCTCGGCATCACCTTGGTGTCGACCAGCTGCGTGATCTTGGCGATGTCGCCGGCCTGGATGGCCTTGTCGTTCTTCGCCGCGTCGATGACCTCGGTCGAGATCTGGCGCACCAGGGCGTCGGGCGCGGTCTGCGCCTGCGCGGCGGCGACCGCGGCGGTGAGGGTGACGGCAACGAACAGTTTCTGGAACACGGTCATCCTTTCTTCGGGCGGCCGGCGGGAGCCGGTCGCCGCCCCATAACGCGCCAGCGGCGCGGGCGGTTCACTTCGGCGCGGAGGCGGCGGACGCTGCCGCGGCCGGCGGCGCCGGCTTGGAATCGCCCGGGTCGTCGTCGAAGGTCTCCATCGGCGGCGCGCCGTCGAACAGCGCGTCGCGGCGCCGCGCGAGGTAGGCGTCGCGGATGAAGGTGTACTTGTCGAGCGCAACCTGGTCCACCAGCGAGCCCGCGGACAACAGATTCGCGCGCGTGTTGACGAGTTCCATCGCCAGCACCGTGTAGCGGCCCGACGTCGAATCGGGCAGCGTCGAAGGCGAGGCCTGGCGATCGGCCAGCAGGCCGCCGGTGTCGCGCACCGTCGAGGGCCCGAGGAAGGGCAGCACGAGGAAGGGCCCGCTGGGCACGCCCCAGCGGCCGAGCGTCTGGCCGAAGTCCTCCGTGCGTCGCACGAGGCCCATCTCGGTGGCCGGATCCATCAGCCCGCCCAGCCCGAACACGGTGTTGGTGAGCACGCGCATGCCCATCTCCATGCCGGTCTGGAACTTGCCCTGCAGGAAGTGATTGGCGGTGGACCACACGTCGTAGAGGTTGCCCAGCACGTTGTCGATGCTGGTGCGGACGATCCTGGGCACCGTGTCGCGGTAGGTCTCGGCCACGGGCTTGAGCACCGCGGTGTCGACCGTGTCGTTGAAGGCGAAGACCTTGCGGTTCCACGACTCCCACGGGTCCTTGGCCGGTGCATCCGAAGGAACCGTGGCGCAGCCGGCCAGCGCCAGCACGCCGGCTGCCGCGCCCAGGCGCAGCAGGCGCGCCGGGTTCACTTCGCCGCCCCCGACGCGGCCGCGCCGGCCGGTGCCGCCGAGCCACCCTCGGCCTTGCTGCTGAGGAACTGGCCGATCAGGTTCTCCAGCACCACGGCCGACTGCGTCTGCGCGACGTTCTCGCCGGGCTTCAGGTTGGCGTCGTCGCCGCCGGGCTCGAAGCCGATGTACTGGTCGCCCAGCAGGCCCGAGGTGAGGATCTTGGCCGCGGTGTCCTTCGGGAACTGGTAGCCGCGCTCGATTTCCATCGAGACCACGCCCTTGAAGGTCTTGCCGTCGAGCGCGATGCGCGTCACGCGGCCGACCGTCACGCCCGCGGTGCGCACCGGCGCGCGCACCTTCAGGCCGCCGATGTTGTCGAAGGCCGCATTCAGCGTGTAGGTGTCGCCGCCGCCCACGTTGCCCAGGTTCGCGGCCTTCATCGCCAGGAACACCAGCCCGGCCATGCCCAGCAGCACGAACCCGCCGACCAGCGTCTCGATGCCTTTCCTGCCCATGCTCTTCCTTCTTGTTGGAGTTCCGCGCCCGCGTCAGGGCGTCGAGAACATCAGGGCCGTGAGGATGAAGTCCATCCCCAGCACCCACAGACTCGAAATGACGACCGTGCGTGTCGTCGCGTAGGCCACGCCCTCGGGCGTCGCCTCGGTCTCGTAGCCCTGGTACAGCGCCACCACGGTGCAGATGACGCCGAACACGCCGGCCTTCACGAGGCCGTTGCCCACGTCGCGCCAGATGTCCACGCGCGTCTGCATGATCGACCAGAAGTTGCCCGCATCCACCCCGATCAGCAGCACCGCCACGACCCAGGCGCCCAGGATGCCGACGCTGGAGAACAGCACCGCGAGGATGGGCATGGAGACGATGCCGCCGATGAGCCGCGGCGCCAGCACGCGCGCCTTCGGGTCGATGGCCATCAGTTCCAGCGCAGCGATCTGCTCGCCGGCCTTCATCAGGCCGATCTCGGCCGTGAGCGAGGTGCCCGCCCGGCCCGCGAAGAGCAGCGCCGTGACCACCGGCCCGAGTTCGCGCACCAGCGCGAGGTTGACGATCAGCCCCAGGCTCTCGGCCGCGCCGTAGGTCACGAGCGCGTAGTACATCTGCAGCGCCAGCACGAAGCCCACCGCCAGCCCGGAGGCGGCGATGATGATCAGCGAGCGGTTGCCGATGGCGTAGACCTGCTCGACGATGAGGCCGAAGCGCCGCAGTGCCGCGGGCACCTGCCGCAGCACGTCGAGGAAGAAGTAGGCGGCATGACCCCAGCCGCGGAACTGCTCGAGGGTGAAGGCGCCCAGGCGCGCGATGAACTGCATGGAGAAGGTTTCAGGCTGCGACGCCGAAATCGGCCGCGAGTTCCGGCGCCGGGTAATGGAACTTCACCGGCCCGTCGGGTTCGCCGCGCACGAACTGGCGCGTCTCGGGGTCGCGGCTCTCCATCAGATCCTTCGGCGTGCCCTGCGCGACGATGCGCCCGCCGGTGGCCAGCAGCACCACGTGGTCGCTGATCGCCATGCACTCGGGCACGTCGTGCGAGATCACCAGCGAGGTGGCGCCGGTGGCGTCGTTCAGCGTGCGGATCAGCTTGGCCGCCACGCCCATGCTGATGAGGTCCAGGCCCGCGAAGGGCTCGTCGTAGATGATGAGTTCCGGGTCGAGCGCGATGGCCCGCGCCAGCGCGATGCGCCGCGCCATGCCGCCGGAGACTTCGCTGATGCGCAGCCCCGCGGCGCCGCGCAGGCCCACGGCGTTGAGCTTCATCAGCACGATGTCGCGGATCATGGCCTCGGGCAGCTCGGTGTGCTCGCGGATCGGGAAGGCGACGTTGTCGAACACCGTCAGGTCGGTGAACAGGGCGCCGAACTGGAACAGCATGCCCAGGCGGCGGCGGATGCGGTGCAGCTGCGCGGCGTCGCGCGTGTTCAGCACATTGCCGTCGAAGATCACGCGGCCCTTGTCGGCGGCGTGCACGCCGCAGACCAGGCGCATCAGCGTGGTCTTGCCGCAGCCCGAGCCGCCCAGGATGGCCGTGACCTTGCCGCGCGGGAACTTGAGCGAGAGGTCGTTGAGGATCGTCCGCGTGCTGTCGTAGCCGAAGGTGACGTGGTCGATCTCGATGAAGGTGTCTTCGGTCACAGAGGTTGCCGGGCCGGGCGGCTTGTCCCGCCCGAGCAGCCTGTGCTTGCTGGGATGCTGGCTATTGTGGCACGCACGCCCGCGACACCCGGGTTTCCACCGGGTTAAGGCGTGTCACGCCAAGGGCGGGGCGCCCGGGCCGGGTTCAGCGCGGCAGACTGCTTGAACCCATCAGGTATTCGTCGACCGCGCGCGCCGCCTGGCGGCCTTCGCGGATCGCCCAGACCACCAGGCTCTGGCCGCGCCGCATGTCGCCGGCCGCGAAGACCTTGTCGACGTTCGTGCGGTAGCCGCCGGCGGCCTCGGTCGTGGCCTTGGCGTTGCCGCGCGGGTCGCGCTCGACGCCGAAGGCGTCCAGCACGGTTGCCACCGGGGCGGTGAAGCCCATCGCCAGCAGCACGAGATCGGCCTTGATCTCCTTCTCGCTGCCGGGCACCTCGGCCATCTTGCCGCCCTGCCATTGCACGCGCACGGTCTTCAGCGCCGTGAGCTTGCCCTTGCTGCCGACGAACTCCTTGGTTGCGATGGCGAACTCGCGCTCGCAGCCTTCCTCGTGGCTGGAGCTGGTGCGCAGCTTGTACGGCCAGTAGGGCCAGGTCAGCGGGCGGTCTTCCTGCTCGGGCGGCATCGGCATCAGCTCGAACTGCGTGACGCTCGCCGCGCCGTGGCGGTTGCTGGTGCCCACGCAGTCGCTGCCGGTGTCGCCGCCGCCGATGACGACCACGTGCTTGCCGTCGGCACGGATCTGCTTCTTCAGCTTGTCGCCGGCGACCACCTTGTTCTGCTGCGGCAGGAACTCCATCGCGAAGTGCACGCCGTCCAGCTCGCGGCCGGGCACCGGCAGGTCGCGGCTGGTCTCGGCGCCGCCGGTCAGCAGCACGGCGTCGAACTCGGCCTTCAGCTGCTCGGCGCTGATCGTTTCCTTCGCGTCGTTCGTGACCTTCGAACCCTCGGGCATCGCACCCACCAGCACACCGGTGCGGAAGACCACGCCCTCGGCCTTCATCTGCTCGACGCGGCGGTCGATGTGGCTCTTCTCCATCTTGAAGTCCGGGATGCCGTAGCGCAGCAGGCCGCCGATGCGGCTGTTCTTCTCGAACAGCGTCACGTCGTGGCCGGCCCGCGCCAGCTGCTGCGCCGCAGCCATGCCGGCGGGGCCGCTGCCGACCACGGCGACCTTCTTGCCGGTCTTGATCGACGGCGGCAGCGGCTTCACCCAGCTCTCGGCCCAGGCGCGGTCGATGATCGCGTGCTCGATCGACTTGATGCCCACCGCGTCGTCGTTGACGTTCAGCGTGCAGGCCGCCTCGCAGGGCGCGGGGCAGACGCGGCCGGTGAACTCGGGGAAGTTGTTGGTCTGGTGCAGCACATCGATCGCGTTCTTCCAGTCGCCGCGGAAGACGAGGTCGTTGAAGTCCGGGATGATGTTGTTGACCGGGCAGCCGCTGTTGCAGAAGGGCGTGCCGCAGTCCATGCAGCGCGCGCCCTGCACCTTGGCCTTGTCCTCCGTCAGCGTGACGACGAACTCCTTCCAGGTCTTCAGCCGCGCCGGGACCGGCTCGTAGCCCTCCTCCTGGCGCTCGTACTCGAGAAATCCGGTGACCTTGCCCATGTCCGTGCTCTTTTGAGGTTACTTGCCAGCCACGGCCGCGGCCGACGCCTGTGCCTTGCTGGTTGCGGCCGCCGCCTCGGCCTTCGCGGCGCGGGCCAGCAGCACGCGCTTGTACTCGTGCGGGAAGACCTTCACGAAGCGGCCGCGCGCCTCGCGCCAGGCGTCCAGCAGCTCGCGTGCACGCAGGCTGCCGGTCCAGCGGTGGTGATCCTCGATCAGCTTCTTCAGCAGCAGCTCGTCGGCCGTCTCGCGGTGCCAGCCCACGGCCGGGCCGGCCTGCTCGTCGGCGGGCACGAGCTTGTCCATCGCCGCCATGCTGGTGTTGCAGCGGCGGGCGAACTGGCCGTCCTCGTCGTAGACGTAGGCGATGCCGCCGCTCATGCCGGCCGCGAAGTTGCGCCCCGTCTTGCCGAGCACGACGACGGTGCCGCCGGTCATGTACTCGCAGCCATGGTCGCCGGTGCCTTCCACCACCGTGGTGGCACCCGACAGGCGCACCGCGAAGCGCTCGCCCGCCACGCCGCGGAAGAAGGCCTCGCCGCTGGTGGCGCCATACAGCGCGGTGTTGCCGATGATGATGTTCTTCGTCGCGTCGCCGCGGAACTCGATCGAAGGCCGCACGACCACGCGGCCGCCCGAGAGGCCCTTGCCGGTGTAGTCGTTGGCGTCGCCGATCAGGTACAGCGTGATGCCGTTGGCCAGGAAGGCGCCGAAGCTCTGGCCGCCGGTGCCTTCCATCTGCATGAAGATGGTGTGGTCCGGCAGGCCTTCGGGGCGGTGGCGCACCAGCTCGCCCGACAGCATCGCGCCGACGCTGCGGTTCAGGTTGCGCGCGTCCTCCATGAAGTGCACCTTCTCGCCGCGCTCGATGGCGGGGCGGCAGCGCTCGATCAGCTTCACGTCCAGCGCCTTCTTCAGGCCGTGGTCCTGCTCCTCGGTCTGGAAGCGCGGCACCTCGGCCGGCACCACGGGCTGGTGGAACACGCGCGCGAAATCGAGGCCGCGCGCCTTCCAGTGCTCGATGCCTTTCTTCATGTCGAGCAGGTCGGCGCGGCCGATCAACTCGTCGAACCTGCGGATGCCCAGCTGCGCCATGATCTGGCGCGCTTCCTCGGCGACGAAGAAGAAGTAGTTGACGACATGCTCGGGCTTGCCGGCGAACTTCTTGCGCAGCACCGGATCCTGCGTCGCCACGCCAACCGGGCAGGTGTTGAGGTGGCACTTGCGCATCATGATGCAGCCCTCGACCACCAACGGCGCGGTCGCGAAGCCGAACTCGTCGGCACCCAGCAGGGCGCCGATGACGACGTCGCGGCCGGTCTTCATCTGGCCGTCGGCCTGCACGCGGATGCGGCTGCGCAGGCGGTTGAGTACCAGCGTCTGCTGCGTCTCGGCCAGTCCCAGCTCCCAGGGCGTGCCGGCATGCTTGATCGAGCTCCACGGCGAGGCGCCGGTGCCGCCGTCGTGGCCGGCGATCACCACATGGTCGGCCTTGCACTTGGCCACGCCCGCGGCGATCGTGCCCACGCCCACTTCGCTCACCAGCTTCACGCTGACCGAGGCGCGCGGGTTCGCGTTCTTCAGGTCGTGGATCAGCTGCGCGAGGTCCTCGATCGAGTAGATGTCGTGGTGCGGCGGCGGGCTGATCAGGCCCACGCCGGGCACGCTGTAGCGCAGGAAGCCGATGTACTCGCTGACCTTGCCGCCAGGCAGCTGGCCGCCTTCGCCGGGCTTGGCGCCCTGGGCCATCTTGATCTGGATCTGGTCGGCGCTGACCAGGTACTCGGTCGTGACGCCGAAGCGGCCCGAGGCGACCTGCTTGATCTTGCTGCGCAGGCTGTCGCCGGCCTTCAGCTCGTAGTCGGACTCGATGACGTTCTTGCCGACCACGTCGCTCACGCGCGTGCCGGCCTCGATCGGGATGCCCTTCAGCTCGTTGCGGTAGCGCGCCGGGTCTTCGCCACCTTCGCCGGTGTTGCTTTTGCCGCCGATGCGGTTCATCGCGATGGCCAGCGTGCTGTGCGCCTCGGTGCTGATCGAGCCCAGCGACATCGCGCCGGTGGCGAAACGCCTGACGATCTCGGCCGCCGATTCGACTTCGTCGACCGGGATCGCCTTGCTCGGATCGACCTTGAACTCGAACAGGCCGCGCAGCGTCATGTGGCGCTTGCTCTGGTCGTTGATGATCTGCGCGTATTCCTTGTAGGTGTCGAAGCGGTTCGCGCGCGTGCTGTGCTGCAGCTTGGCGATCGCGTCCGGCGTCCACATGTGCTCCTCGCCGCGCGTGCGCCAGGCGTACTCGCCGCCGGCGTCGAGCATCGTGGCCAGCGTGGGGTCGTTGCCGAAGGCGACGTGGTGCATGCGCAGCGCTTCTTCCGCCACCTCGAACACGCCGATGCCGCCCACCTGGCTGGCGGTGCCGCGGAAGTACTTCTCGACGAAGTCCTTCTGCAGGCCGATGGCCTCGAAGAGCTGGGCGCCGCAGTACGACATGTAGGTGCTGACACCCATCTTCGACATGATCTTCGAGAGACCCTTGCCGATGGCCTTGATGTAGTTGTAGATCGCCTTCTCGGCCAGTTCCTCGGCGTTCTCGGCGCCGCCCTGCGAGCCCTGCAGCTCGGCCAGCGTCTCCATCGCGAGGTAGGGGTGCACGGCCTCGGCGCCGTAGCCGGCGAGCACGGCGAAGTGGTGCACCTCGCGCGCCGAGCCGGTCTCCACCACCAGGCCCGCGGTCGTGCGCAGGCCTTCGCGCACCAGGTGGTGGTGCACGGCCGACAGCGCCAGCAGCGCCGGGATCGCGACCTGCGTGCGGCTCATGCGCCGGTCGGTGATGATGAGGATGTTGTGGCCGCCCTTGATCGCGTCCACCGCCGAGGCGCACAGCGACGCGAGCTTGGCCTCGACACCTTCGCGGCCCCAGGCCAGCGGGTAGGTAATGTCCAGTTCGAAGCTGCGGAACTTGCCGCCGGTGTGCTCGGCGATCGAGCGCAGGCGCGCCATGTCGGCGAAGTCCAGCACCGGCTGCGTCACCTCAAGGCGCATCGGCGGGTTCACCGCGTTGATGTCCAGCAGGTTGGGCTTCGGGCCGATGAAGCAGTTCAGCGACATCACGATCGCCTCGCGGATCGGGTCGATCGGCGGGTTCGTCACCTGCGCGAAGAGCTGCTTGAAGTAATTGAACAGCGGCTTGTTCTTGTCCGACAGCACCGCCAGCGGCGAGTCGTTGCCCATGCTGCCGATGGCTTCCTCGCCGTTGGCGGCCATCGGCGCGAGCAGGAACTTCAGGTCTTCCTGCGTGTAGCCGAAGGCCTGCTGGCGGTCGAGCAGGCTCTCGGTGGAAGGCCCGGCCAGCGGGCCGGGCGGCACGGTGTCCAGGCGCACGCGCACGTTCTCGATCCACTGCCGGTACGGGCGGGCGCTCGCGTACTGGTTCTTCAGGTCCTCGTCGTCGACGATGCGGCCCTGCTCCAGGTCGATCAGGAACATCTTGCCCGGCTGCAGGCGCCACTTCTTGATGATCTTGGCCTCGGGGATCGGCAGCACGCCGCTCTCGCTGGCCATCACGACGAGGTCGTCGTCGGTGACGATGTAGCGCGCCGGGCGCAGGCCGTTGCGGTCCAGCGTGGCGCCGATCTGCTTGCCGTCGGTGAAGACCATCGCCGCGGGGCCGTCCCAGGGCTCGAGCATCGCCGCGTGGTACTCGTAGAAGGCGCGCCGGCGCTGGTCCATCAGCTCGTGGTTCTCCCAGGCCTCCGGGATCATCATCATCGCCGCATGCGCCAGCGGGTAGCCGGCCATCGTCAGCAGCTCGAGCGCGTTGTCGAAGGTGGCGGTGTCGCTCTGGCCTTCGAAGGTGATGGGGTAGAGCTTCTTCAGGTCGTCGCCCAGCACCGGGCTCTTCATCACGCCTTCGCGGGCGCGCATCCAGTTGAAGTTGCCCTTGACGGTGTTGATCTCGCCGTTGTGCGCCACCATCCGGTACGGGTGCGCCAGCGGCCACTCGGGGAAGGTGTTGGTCGAGAAGCGCTGGTGCACCAGCGCCATCGCGCTGACGGTGCGCGCATCAGAGAGGTCGCGGTAGTACACGCCCACCTGGTCGGCCAGCAGCAGGCCCTTGTAGATCACCGTGCGGCAGCTCATGCTGGGCACGTAGTACTCGCGGCTGTGTGTGAGCTTCAGCGCCTGGATCGCGGCGCTGGCGGTCTTGCGGATGACGTACAGCTTGCGTTCCAGCGCGTCGGGCACGATCACGTCGACGCCGCGGCCGATGAAGATCTGGCGGATCACCGGCTCCTTGGCGCGCACGGTGGGCGACATCGGCATTTCGCGGTCCACCGGCACGTCGCGCCAGCCCAGCAGCACCTGGCCCTCGGCCTTCACGGCGCGCTCCAGTTCCTGCTCGCAGGCCAGGCGCGAGGCGCTCTCCTTGGGCAGGAAGATCATGCCGACGCCGTACTCGCCGGGCGGCGGCAGGGCCACGCCCTGGGCCGCCATTTCGGCCCGGTAGAAGTCGTCCGGGATCTGGATCAGCACGCCGGCGCCGTCGCCCATCAGCTTGTCGGCACCCACCGCGCCGCGGTGGTCCAGGTTCTCGAGGATCTTCAGGCCCTGCTGGATGATCGCGTGCGACTTCAGGCCCTTGATGTGGGCGACGAAGCCGACGCCGCAGGCATCGTGCTCGCCGGCCGCGCCGTACAGGCCCTGCGCGGCGGTGGTTTCGATTTCTTCGCGCGATGCGGAGGCGAGGGATTCGGCGGCGGGACGGTGCATGGCGCGCTCCATGGGATCGGTCTGGGCTGGGCGAAAGGCGGCAGAGCCTACCGCACTGCAGCAATCGCGGCAACAAGTCTTAAACGGGGTCTGACCCTTTTATTTGGATCGATGGTGTGTGCTTGAAGATAAATGGGGTCATATCAAATCGAAACGTCGGCTTCAAGCGAACCATGCAGGCAACATGCCCGGGCGAGGGTTCAGGCCGGCTGGGGCTTCCGCGGCCGGCCACGCGGACGCGGCAGCGCCGGTCGGGCGCGCTGGTCCGCCACCGCCTCGGCGAACGCGGCCGAGCCGGCCACCCAGCCGCCGAGTGCCGCCCGGCGCAGCGCCTGGGCCTCGCGCGCCGGCACGCCTTGGGCGAGGCGGGCGCTGTAGGCCGCTTCGCGCTCGAAGGGCGTGTTGCCCAGCGTCCAGACCTCCGGCAACTCGGTCAGCAGTGGCTGGGCCGGGCCGCCGCTGCGGTGCACGGCCGTCGTCTGGCCGGGCTCGGCGGACTGGCCATCAACCCACAGCAGCGCCGCCAGCCGCATGGGCCCGGGCTCGACGATTCCGCAGCGGAAACGGCCGTCCCACAGCGCGCCCTTGCTGCCGTGCCGGCGGTTGTAGGCGCTCACATAGCGCCGGCCCAAGGCCTGCATCAGGCGGCTGAGTCCAGCTTCGGTATCGGGGGTGGCCAGCAGCTGCAGTTCGTGGTCCAGCAGGGCCCAGGCGTGGATGCGTACGCACTCCGCGAGCGCGGCCTCGCGCAGCGCGGCGACGAAGGCCTCGCGGTCGGCCGCGTCCACGAAGGCGGCGGCACCGGGCCGCGCGCGCAGCACGACCAGGTGCGTCTGCCCCGCCAGCACCAGGCGCGGCAGGCGCGCCATCGGCCGCTTCCGGCGCGCTAGCCGAACAGCCGCCGCCCCGTCAGGCGGTGGTGTTCGCGCAGCGCGAATCGGTCGGTCATGCCGGCGATGTAGTCGGCCACCGCGCGCGGGCGGTCGTCGGCGGCGGCGAATTCCTCCGACATCTCGCCCGGCGCGGCCAGGTAGGCGTCGAAGAGGTCGGCCACGACGCCGCGGGCGAGAGTCGTGGACTGCACCAGCTGCGGGTGCCGGTACAGCTCGCGGAACAGGAAGCGCTTCAGCTCGGTGCATTGCTGGCGCAGCGGCTCGGAGAACTGCGCCAGCGGCGGCAGCGCCCGCACCGCGTCGGCATCGGCCGGGCGCGCTTCGTCCAGCGCGCGCCCGATGTTTTCGATCAGGTCGCCCAGCAGCGCCGAGATCATCCGCCGCAGCGTCTCGGCCAGCAGCCGCCGGCCCGGGCGCGCCGCCAGCTGCGGGTGTTCGGCCAGCACCTCGTGCCGAAGCCTGGCGAACAGCGGCACCTCGGCGAGCTGTTCGGGCCTCAGCAGGCCGGAGCGCAGGCCGTCGTCGATGTCGTGCGTGTTGTAGGCCAGTTCGTCCACGACATTCACGAGCTGCGCCTCCAGCGCCGGCTGCCCGCCGTCGACGAAGCGCCGCGCCGGGCCTTCGGGCTCGCCGCGCAGCAGCCGCTTCGCGTCGCGCCGCGAACAGTGCTTGAGGATGCCCTCGCGCGTCTCGAAGCACAGGTTCAGGCCGTCGAAGGCGGCGTAGCGCGCCTCCAGCTCGTCGACCACGCGCAGGCTCTGCAGGTTGTGCTCGAAGCCGCCGTGCTCGCGCATGCGGTCGTGCAGCGCGTCCTGCCCGGCGTGGCCGAAAGGCGTGTGGCCGAGGTCATGCGCCAGCGCGATGGCCTCCACCAGGTCCTCGTTCAGCCGCAGCGCACGCGCCGCCGAGCGGCCCAGCTGCGCGACTTCCAGCGAGTGCGTCAGGCGCGTGCGGAACAGGTCGCCCTCGTGGTTGAGGAAGACCTGCGTCTTGTAGACCAGGCGCCGGAAGGCGGTGCTGTGGACGATGCGGTCGCGGTCGCGCTGGTGCTCGTTGCGCGGCGGCGCGGCTGCCTCGGCGACGCGGCGGCCGCGGGTGCGGCGCGGGTCGGAGGCCCAGGGCGCCAGCGCGTCGGGGTTCACGCGGCGGCGGTGGCTTCGGTGCGGCGCTCGATCACGCGCCGCACGAGCGCATCGGGCGCCGTTCGTACGGCCGCACGCCCGGGCGCCTCGATGAGGACGAAACGGATCTCGCCGCCCTCGGCCTTCTTGTCGACGCGCATCAGCTCGAGCCAGCGCTCGGCGGGCATGGCCGGCGCCCGCAGCGGCAGCTGCGCCGCGGCCACCAGGCGCTCCAGCCGCTCGACGAAGGCCGGTGGCACGAGGCCCAGCTCGGCCGAGAGATCGGCCGCCAGCAGCATGCCGCAGCCCACGGCCTCGCCGTGCAGCCAGCGGCCGTAGCCCAGGCCGGCCTCGATCGCGTGGCCGAAGGTGTGGCCGAAGTTGAGGATCGCGCGCAGCCCGCTCTCGCGCTCGTCCTGGCCGACGACCCAGGCCTTGATCTCGCACGAACGCTGTACCGCGTGCGTCAGCGCGGCCGGCTCGCGGCACATCAGCGCGGGCAGCTTGAGTTCGAGCCAGTCGAAGAAGGCCATGTCGGCGATCGGCCCGTACTTGATCACCTCCGCCAGCCCCGCGGAGAGCTCGCGCGGCGGCAGCGTGGCCAGCGTGTCGAGGTCGCACAGCACCCGGCGCGGCTGGTAGAACGCGCCGATCATGTTCTTGCCCAGCGGGTGGTTGATGGCAGTCTTGCCGCCGACCGAGGAATCGACCTGCGCCAGCAGCGTCGTGGGCACCTGCACGAAGGGCACGCCGCGCATGAAGGTGGCGGCGGCGAAGCCCGTCATGTCGCCGACCACGCCGCCGCCGAGCGCGTAGAGCACGGTCTTGCGGTCGCAGCCGCGCGCGAGCAAATGGTCGAAGACGAGGTTCAGTGAGGACCAGCTCTTGTGCTCCTCGCCGTCGGGCAGCAGCACGCGGCTGACCTGGCGGTGCAGCGGGGCGATGGCGGATTCGAGCGCGGCGCCGTACAGCGCGTCGACCTTGGGGTTCGTGACGATGACACCTTGCGCGCCGCCGGCCAGGCCTTGCCACGAGTCCGGGTCGCCGATCAGGCCGGCGCCGATGTGGATGTCGTAGCGGTCGTGCGGCGTGGCCACCGGCACGCGGCTGCGGGCTTGCGCTTGGGTCATGCGCCGAGTTTACGGCGCGCTGTCTTCAGCCCTGGCCGTGGCCCTGCGCCTGCGAGCCGCCACCGACCGGCGGCGGCAGCGCCGCCGGGTCGACCAGACCGGCCAGCTCCAGCTGCATCATCACCATGCCGATCAGCGCCGGCACCGAGGGCCGCGCAGACTCGACGACGAAGTGCGCCGTGCGCCGGTACAGCGGGTCGCGCTCGCGGAACAGGTCGCGCAGCCGCGCCTGCGGATCGGCCACCTGCAGCAGCGGGCGGTGGGTGTCGTGGCGCAGGCGGCGGAACAGCTCTTCCGGCGAGCTGCGCAGGTAGAACACGTGGGTGCGCGAGTGCAGCGCGTCGCGGTTGGAAGGCCGCAGCACCGCGCCGCCGCCGGTGGCGATCACCAGGCCTTCACGCTCGGTCAGTTCGTCGACGACGTCCTGCTCGACATCGCGGAACGCCGCTTCGCCGTGGGCCGCGAAGTAGTCGCGGATCGGCATGCCGATCCGCTTCTCGATCTCCGTGTCGCTGTCACAGAACGGCAGCCCGAGCTGCCGTGCGAGATGGCGGCCGACCGTCGACTTGCCGCAGCCGGGCATGCCGACGAGCGAGAGGCGCACGGCTCCCCGTCAGTTCGTATCCGTGCACACGCCGGTGCCCGGAATGCCGCCGCGGCCGTAGGGGCTGACGACGAATGCCGGCGGAGTCGTCTCCGAGGTGATGTCGTTGGACGGGTAGGGCAGGTTGCCGATGCCGTACAGCAGGCCGGCGTAGCGGGCCCGCGCCTCGGTACCGGCGATGCCGGAGGCCGTCACGGTGATCACGTAGTCGACCCAGGACGCCAGGTTCTTGCCGTACTCGATCTGCAGCACGGCCAGGCCATTGGCGTCGGTGCGCGGCGAGCCGACCATCTTGATCGCGACGTCCGACTTGCGCGGGTCGATGTCGCCGCTCCAGTTCATGTCTTCCTGGCGCGCGGACAGGGGCGGCGGCGTTCCCGTGGCAGACCACGCTCCCGCCTCGCGCACGCCGTTGCGGTTGGCGTCTTCGTTCGGGCATTGCGGCTGCGTGGTGGTCGGCCCCTGCACCCACTGCTGGCTGGTGGCGTTCCAGCTGTAGTTCTCGGTGATGGCCAGCGTCGGGAACTGCACCCAGAGCTTGCCGTTCCAGTTGTAGAAGCCCTTGTGGTAGGCCGTCAGGTCGACCGAGGGCGTGATCAGCACGTCGGCCTTGGCCTGGCCGGCTGCGTCCACGACCATCGCGACGAACTCCTTGACGTACGTGAGGTTCGTCGTGCCGATCTTGACGGCGTTGTTGGTCCGGATGTTGACCGACAGCGCCTCGGACGCGATGGTCAGCGTGGCCGACACCAGGTTGATATCCGGCTGCGAACCGCTGCCCGTGCTGGGGCAGGGGCGGCTCGTGTCGAAGTCGCGCACGGCCCAGCAGGCCATCACGCGCACGCCGTCCGTCGGGCTCGAACGCTGGCCCGGCGTGAAGGTGCCGCGCGCGACGCCGGTGGAATCGGCGTAGTAGAACTGCGAGCCGCTGGGGCCGGACACGCTGCCGTCGCTGCTGTTGGCCGGGTCGAGCTTGAAGATCACGCGCACGTTCGGCACCGGCTGGTTGTTGGCGCCGAGGAACAGCGCGCGCAGCTCGACCTGGTTCGTCGTGCTGCCTACCGGGTTCACCGACACGACGCTGGGCGTCGGCGTCAGCGACGCGGACTGCGGCGTGCTGGTCGCGTCGGGCACGCTCGTGCCCGCGGAGACGACGGCGATCGACTGCGACTTCGTCTCCCCGGCGGCGTCGGCGGTCACCGTTAGCGTGGCGGCCGTGGCGGGCGCGTCGTAGGAGTAGCTGTACTTGCCGTTGACGTCGGTGGCGCCGGTGACGGTGGGCTGGCCCGCGCGCGTCACGTTGATCCGCTGGCCGGCCATCGCGGTGCCGTTGAAGTCGACGAGCCGGTACTCGATCTTGTTGGCCGTCGTGCCCACGATGACCGTGGGCGAGAACGAGGCCGTCAGCGTGGCGCCGACGACGTTGAAGGTGGCCGTCCGCGTGAGGTTGCCGCTGGAGGCGGTGACCGTGATCGAGCGGTTGGAACGGTCCGAACCGATGCCGATCTGCGCCGTCACCGAGCCCTGGGCGTTCGTGGTGTTCGAATTGACCGAGGCCACGGCGTTGCTGTCGACGCTGACCGTCACCGGGATCCCGGCCAGGGCGTTGCGGTTCGTGTCCACGGCGGTGATCGTGGCCGTCACGAGGCTGCTGCCGCCGTTGGGAATCGAGTTGGCCGAGAGCGCCAGGCTCAGGTCCGCAGCCGTCGGGTTGTTGCCTGCCGGCGCCGCCACGACCGCAAGGTCGATGGTCTTGGGCGCGAGGCCGGCCACGGTGGCCGTGATCTTGATCGTGCGCAGCGTGGGGTCGCCGCCGATGCCGATCTGCGCGGACACCACGCCTTGCGCGTTGGTCGTCGTGCCCGAGGGCGCGACGGTGGCGCCGGCGTCGGCACTGAGGCTCACCACCACGCCGGTCAGCACGTTGCGCTTGGCATCCAGCGCGGTCACGGTGGCCGTGACCGGTGTCGTGCCCGAGCTGCTGATCGTGGCGGAAGACAACGTCAGCAGGAAGTCCGAGGCCGTGCCCGAGATGCCGCCGCCGGTGTCCTGCACCTGCAGCAGGGCGGTCTTGGTCAGGTTGCCGCTCTTGGCCGTGACGGTGATCGTGCGGTTGGTCTTGTCCGAACCGATGCCGACCGTGGCCGTCACCTGGCCCGAGGTGTTCGTCGTCGTGCCGCTGATCGTGGCGACGGCGTTGGAGTCCACGCTGATCGTCACCGGCACGCCGGAGATGGTGTTGCGGTTGCCGTCGATCGCCGTGGCGGTGGCCACGACGGTCTCGGACCCGGTGTTGGCGACGCTGGCGGCGCTGAGGGTCAGCACCATGTCCGACGCCGAAGCCGTGCTCGACGGCTGCGTCGGGCTGCCGGGGTCATTCCCGAAAGGCGGCGTGCCGGCCGATCCGCCACCGCCGCCGCAGGCCGCCAGCGTCACGAGCGCCAGCGTGCAAAACAGTCTCTTGAGCATCTTCATGGTCGGTCCTGAATCTCCCTGGCCCGCGCAGCAATCGCGTCGGGGCTCTGTCGGTTCCCGATCAGCGCGCCGCCGTCCGGTCGGTCACGATCTTCGGCGTGATGAAGACCAGCAACTCGGTCTTGCGGGTGCTCTTCACGCGGTTCTGGAACAGGTAGCCGATGAAGGGGATGTCGCCCAGCACCGGCACCTTGTTGATGGTGCTCTGCTCGTCCTGCGTGAAGATGCCGCCGATCACCACCGTGCCGCCGTTCTCCACCAGCACCTGCGTCTTCACCTGCTTGGTGTTGATCGCCGGGCCGGCAGTGGTCAGCTCGCCGCGGCTGTCCTTGTTGACTTCCAGGTCCAGGATCACGTTGCCTTCCGGCGTGATCTGCGGTGTCACTTCCAGGCTCAGGCTGGCCTTCTTGAAGGCCACCGAGGTGGCGCCGCTGCTGGTGGATTGCTGGTAGGGGATCTCCTCGCCCTGCTCGATGCGTGCCTTGGTCTGGTCGGCCGTGATCACGCGCGGGCTGGAGACGATGTTGCCCTTGCCTTCGGCTTCCAGCGCCGAGAGTTCCAGGTTCAGGAAGCGGTTGGCGGTGGCGCCGAACAGCGACAGCGCGATGTTGCCGGCCGAGGCGCCGTTGGCGAAGGTGGTGCTCGCCGGCAGGTTGACGAACTGCGAGTCCGGGATGTAGCTCGTGCTCGTGTTCGGCGTCTGGCCGGTCTGCACGCCGACGTTCGAGTAGTTGCCGCCGACGGTGACGTAGTTGTTGCCGCCCACGCTGTAGCCCGGCACGCCGCCGCGCAGGCCGCGCAGGTCGGTGGCGCCGAGCTTGACGCCCAGCGAGCGGCCGAAGGAATCGTCGGCCTCGACGATGCGCGCCTCGATCAGCACCTGGCGCACCGGGATGTCGATCTTGGCGATCAGCGCCTGGATTTCCTCGAGCTTGCTCGGGATGTCGTTGACGAAGACCTGGTTCGTGCGCGTCTCGAACAGCACGCTGCCGCGCGGCGAGAGGATGCGGCTGGACTGCGACGAGGTGCCGCCGCCGGAGCCGCCCTGTGACTGACCGAGCAGGCCGCGCGCGACCACTTCGGCCTTCGTGTAGTTGAGCTGGAACGACTGCGTGCGCAGCGGCTCCAGTTCGGTGACCTTCTTGCGCGCTTCCAGGTCGACCTGCTCCTTGGCCGCCAGCTCGTCCTTCGGCGCGATCCACAGCACGTTGCCGTTCTTGCGCACGCCCAGGCCCTTGCTTTGCAGGATGATGTCCAGCGCCTGGTCCCAGGGCACGTCCTTCAGGCGCAGCGTCACGGTCCCGGTGACGGTGTCGCTGGTGACGACGTTGAAGTTGGTGAAGTCCGCGATCACCTGCAGCAGCGCGCGCACCTCGATGTTCTGGAAGTTCAGGCTCAGCTTCTCGCCCTGGAAGCCGGGGCCCTGCGTGAGCTTGTTCGGGTCGATCTTGACCGGCCGCACCTCCAGCACGAACTGCGTGTCGCTCTGGTAGGCGCTGTGCTCCCAGGCGCCGGTGGGCTCCACCAGCATGCGCACGCGGTCGCCGCTCTGGAAGGCGGAGACCGTCTTGACCGGCGTGCCGAAGTCGGTCACGTCGAGGCGGCGGCGCAGGTTCTCCGGCAGGCTGGAGCGCAGGAACTCGACCACCAGCGACTGGCCCTGCTGGCGGATGTCCACCCCCACCTGCGTGCTGGCGAGGTTGACGATGACGCGGCCCGCGCCGTCCTGGCCGCGGCGGAAGTCGACGTCCCGCAGCGGCAGCACCGCGTCGTTCTGCGCCGGCGCGAACTGCACCGGCTGCTGCTCGCCGGCGGCCGGCGCCGCGATGGCGGCGGCGGCGCCGGAGCCGTTGTCCAGGATCAGCAGCAGCGCGTTGCCCTGCAGCTGCGCACGGTAGCTCGAGGCCTGCTTCAGGTTGAGCACGAGACGCGAACGGTCGCCCGCGTTGGCCACGTTCACCGAGCGCAGGTTGCCCTGGTTGATCTCCACCGAGTTGCGGCCCATGCCGTTGGTGACGCCGGGCAGGTCGATGGCGATGCGCGGCGGCGCCTGCACCGAGAAGCCGTTGGGCACGGCCGGCAGCGGCGCGCTCAGCTCGACCCGCACGACCTCGGTGCCGGCCTGCTGGCTGCTGGTGATGGACTGGATCGCGTTCTGCGCCCACGCGGCCACGGGACCGAGCAGCGCGCCGGCGGCGGCGATAGCGGCAACGGCGGCTCGCCAGTGCATCATGGTGCGGATCTCCATTTGTGCTCTCATCGCGCCCTCTCCTGCAGCTGCAGCGTCGTGGGGCGCTCGATCATTTCGCCGCCCGCGTCCATCACGAGCTCGCGCAGCACGATTTCGGTCTCTGCAATCTTCATCACGCGGCCGTAGTTCTGGCCGAGGTAGTCGCCCACCTTGACCTGGTACAGCAGGTTGTCCACGCGCAGCAGCGCGTAGGGCTGGCCCTGCTTGTTGACGCTGCCCACCATGGCCATGCTGTCCAGCGGGTAGGCCTCCAGCGGTTCCTTGCGGCGGTTCATCTCGGCCGCCAGCAGCGAGTTCGGCTGCTTGGCCTCCTGCTTGATGGCGACCGACAGTTTCTGGTTGCTGAAAGGCTCGACAGCCTGTGACGCCAGGTAGGGCTGCGGGTCGAACTTCTTCGGCGGCTGCAGCGGCTTGACGTTGGGCTTGGCCTCGCGCCGCTGCTGCTCCATCCAGGAGCGCAGCTCCTCGTTGTCGGCGGTGCAGCCGGCCAGTGCGGTGACGGCGGCCAGCACGGCGGCCAGGGCCAGCGGCGCCGGGTTCTTCTGCGCGCGGCTCACTTCGAACCTCCCGGCGGGGGATTCTTCGCGGACGACTTCTTCTGCTCGGCGATCTCCGTCGCGTCGAGGTAGCGGTAGGTGCGCGCGGTGGCGTCCATCGCCAGCATGCCGGGCGCGGCGCCCTGGCCGCCTACCGGCGTGATCGTCAGGTTCTGCAGCGTCACGATGCGGGAGAGGTTGGCCACGTCGGCCGCGAACGAGCCCACGTCGTGGTAGCGGCCGGTCACGCGGATCGCGATCGGCAGCTCGGCGTAGTAGTCCTTCACCTGCTGCTGGCCGGGCCTGAAGAGCTCGAACTGCAGGCCGCGGCCGAGGCCGGCCTGGTTGATGTCCGACAGCAGCGCGTCCATCTCGGCCTTGCCCGGCAGCTGCTTCTCGAGCTGCGTCACGTATTCCTGCACCTGCAGCTTCTGCTTGCGGTACTCGCTGAGGTTCACGGCCTGGCCCAGGCGGTCCTTGTAGGTGGTCTTCAGGCCGGGCTCGGTCTGGCGCAGCGCCTCGAGCGCGTCGTCTTCCGGCTTGAGCAGCACCAGCCAGCCGACCAGCACTACCGCGCCGACGGCCAGCAGCCAGGTGGCGACCTTGGGCAGCGGCGGCCACTGGCCCGGCTCGCGCGTGTTGAGGTTGCGGAACTGCGACGCGGCCTGCTCGACGAAGCCGGTGACGTCGAATCCCATCGTGGATGCCTTGGCCATGCTGCCCTCAGCTCGCTTTCACCGGCGCGGACGCCGCAGCGCCCGAGGCCGGGATGCCGGGCGGCGTGCTCGCCTGGCGCTTGATCGTCACACGCATCGAGAAGTCGAACAGCCGGCGCTGGTCGCGCGAGTTCGCGTTGACGTTGGAGGCCTTGATCTCGACCAGCTCGGGCCGCTCGAGCCAGCTGGAGTTGTAGAGCGCGTTGCGCAGGAACTCCGAGACGCGCTCGTTGGTCTGCGCCACGCCGGTGATCGCCACCACCTGGCCGTTCTGGCGGATCGCCGTGAGGTACACGCCCTCGGGCGTCTGCTTGACCAGCTCGTTGAGCAGGTAGACCGGCACGTTGCGGTCGGTCTGCAGATCTTCCACCGCCTTCTGGCGCGCCTTCAGCGCATCGATCTCGGAGCGCAACGTGGCGATGTCCTTGATCTGGGTGTCGAGGCGCGCGATCTCGGCCTTCAGGAAGGCGTTGCGGCCTTCCTGGATCGAGGACAGCTGCTGCAGCACCGAGTACCAGACGAGCACGATGCCCACGCCCGCCAGCGCGCTCAGGCCCAGGCCGATGAAGTACGCGCGCTTGCGAAGCTTGCGCTTCTCCTCGCGGTGCGGCAGCAGGTTGATCAGGATCACTGCAGGAACCTCCGCATCGCCAGCCCGCAGGCCGTGAGGTAGGCCGGTGCCTCGCGGCGCACGCGGCTCTCGCGCACGGCGGCGCCGAGCTGCATCTGGTCGAAGGGGTTGACCACGCTGGACGCGAAGCCGGTGAGGTCGGTCACGCGGTCCTTCAGGCCCGGCAGCGTGGCGGTGCCGCCGGCCAGCATCACGTAGTGCACCTTGTGGTGCGGCGTGCTGGTGAAGAAGTACTGCAGCGCGCGGCCGATTTCCTGCGACAGGCTGTCGACGAAGGGGTTCAGGATCGCGCTCTCGTAATCTTCCGGCAGGTCGCCGCTGAGCTTCTTGGCCTCGGCCTCCTCGAACGAGAAGCCGTACTGGCGGCTGATGAGCTGCGTGAGCTGCGAGCCGCCGAAGGCCTGGTCGCGGTCGTAGAGCATCTCGTCGTCGCGCAGCACCTTCAGGCTCGTGGTGTCGGCGCCGATCTCGAACAGCGCGACCAGCGCATCGCGCCCCTCGTTGGGCAGCGCGGCGACGACGCGGCTCATCGCCAGGCGCGAGGCGTGCGATTCGATGTCGAGCACCGCGGGCTTCAGGCCGGCGGCTTCGGCCAGGCCCTGCCGGTCCTGCACGCGGTCGCGGCGCGAGGCGGCGATCAGCACCTCCACGTCGCCGGCCGACGTGGGGCTGGGGCCGATGACGCAGAAGTCCAGGCTCACTTCGTCGAGCGAGAACGGGATGTACTGGTTGGCCTCGCTCTCGACCTGGATCTCCATCTCCTCTTCGCGCAGCCCGGCCGGCAGCATGATCTTCTTGGTGATCACGGCCGATTGCGGCATCGCCATCACCACGTTCTTGGTCTTGGTGCCGCTCTTGCTGATGACGCGCTTCACCGCGGCGGCCACCTCGTCGAACTTCTCGATCTGGCCGTCGGTGATCCAGCCCTTCTCGAAGGGCTCGGAAGCGAAACGCTCCAGGACGTATTCGCCGGTGGCGGTCTGGTCCAGTTCAACCAGCTTGACGCTGGAAGAACTGATGTCCAGTCCGATCATGGGCGGGTGCTTGCGCCCCAGCAACGTGTCGAGGAATCCCAATGTCTCCGCTCCCCAGCCGTCTGGCTGTACCGGCCCGCCTGCAGCGTCAAGAACCCAAAATGAGCCCCGGGCTTGTTAAGAAGTTACTTCAATGCTAGCAGTAAAGCCCTTGTGCACCAAAGAAAAAAGCTTCCGCGCGTTCCGTCGGCCGTTGCCGAAGGCTGACGAGATGCGCGGCTTTGAAACAACCCGCAAGGCCGGCCGGGAGGATGGCCGGTAGTGTCGCCCGGCGGCTCGTGGAACATTTCACGGCTTGATTCGGGCGACTGTTCCAGTTGTGTCCGGCCGTTCGGACACCCCCCGTTTCTATAATCCGCCGGCCCGCTCGACGGGAATCCCATGCCCGAACACGAGCCTGCGCCCTCCGCCCCGCCCAAGCCGGCTTCTGCCGGCCAATCGGCCCTGCCGGGCTGGGCCCGCGGCATCCTGCGCGGCTTCGGCTGGCTGTTCGGGCTGGCCGGCGCGGCGCTGTTCTGCCTGCTGCTGGTCATCGGCCTGGCGCTGGCGGTGGCCTACCCGAACCTGCCGGAGATCGAGAGCCTGGCCGACTACCGGCCCAAGCTGCCGCTGCGCGTGTTCTCCTCCGACGGCGTGCAGCTGGGCGAATTCGGCGAGGAGCGGCGCAACTTCCTGCCGATCGGCCAGATCCCGCAGGTGATGAAGGACGCCGTGCTGGCGGCCGAGGACGCCCGCTTCTACCAGCACGGCGGCGTCGACTACAAGGGCGTGGCCCGCGCCGCGCTGGAAAACCTGCGCGACGCGCGCAGCCAGGGCGCCAGCACGATCACGATGCAGGTGGCGCGCAACTTCTACTTGTCCACCGAAAAGACCTTCACGCGCAAGATCTACGAGATCCTGCTGGCGCTGAAGATCGAGCGCCGGCTCTCGAAGGACCAGATCCTCGAGCTGTACATGAACCAGATCTTCCTCGGCCAGCGCGCCAGTGGCTTTGCCGCGGCGGCCGAGGTCTACTTCGGCAAGAAGCTGAAAGACGTGACGGTTGCCGAGGCGGCGATGCTCGCCGGGCTGCCCAAGGCGCCTTCGGCCTACAACCCCTTCGCCAACCCGCAGCGGGCGACGACGCGCCAGCGCTACATCATCAACCGGATGTTCGAGAACGGCTTCATCACCGAAGCCCAGCACGAGGAGGCGCTCGCCCAGCCGCTGCGCTACCGCTCGCCGAACGATTCCGCGGTGCATGCCGAGTTCCTGGCCGAGACGACGCGCCAGCTCGTCTTCTCGCAGTACGGCGACGACACCTACACGCGCGGCCTGAACGTCTACCTGACGGTGAACTCGGCCGACCAGATGGTCGCCTACCGCGCGCTGCGCAAGGGGCTGATGGACTACGAGCTGCGGCAGGTCTACCGCGGCCCGGAGGCCTACGTCGACCTGCCGGCCGACGCCAGCCTGCTCGATGCGCGCGTGGCCGAGGCGCTGTCCGAGCACCCGGACAACGATGACCTGCGCGCCGCCGTGGTGCTGGAAGCCTCGCCGCGCAAGGTGACGGCGATGCTGCAGTCGGGCGATTCGATCACCGTGGTCGGCGACGGGCTCAAGCCGGTGACCTCCGGGCTGTCGGACAAGGCCGGTCCGAAGACGCAGATCCGCCGCGGCGCCGTCGTGCGCGCGATGAAAAGCGCCAAGGGCGACTGGATGCTCACCCAGCTGCCCGAGGTGGAGGGCGCCTTCGTCGCGATGGACCCGCGCACCGGTGCGCTGCGCGCGATGGTGGGCGGCTTCGACTTCGGCAAGAGCAAGTTCAACCACGTCACCCAGGCCTGGCGCCAGCCGGGCTCCAGCTTCAAGCCCTTCATCTACTCGGCCGCGCTGGAGAAGGGCTTCACGCCGGGCACCGTGGTGAACGACGCGCCGCTGTTCTTCGACGCCGGCACGACCGGCAGCCAGCCCTGGGAGCCGAAGAATTACGACGGCAAGTTCGACGGCCCGCTGCCGCTGCAGACGGCGCTGGCCAAGTCCAAGAACATGGTCTCGATCCGGGTGCTCAACAGCATCGGCACGGTCTACGCGCAGCAGTGGATCCAGAACTTCGGCTTCGAGGCCGAGCGCCACCCGGCCTACCTGACGATGGCGCTGGGCGCCGGCTCGGTCACGCCGATGCAGATGGCCACCGCCTACAGCGTGTTCGCCAACGGCGGCTTCCGCGTGCAGCCGCTCCTGATCGAGCGCGTGACCGACCAGAAGGGCAAGCTGCTGCTGGAGGTGAAGGCGACGGCGCTGGACGAGTCGATGCGCGTGCTGCCGGCGCGCAACGCTTTCGTGATGGACTCGCTGCTGCAGGAAGTCGCCCGCTCGGGCACCGCGGCCAAGGCGCAGGCGACGCTCAAGCGGCCCGACCTCTACGGCAAGACCGGCACGACGAACGATTCGATGGACGCCTGGTTCGCCGGCTTCCAGCCGACGCTGGCGGCCGTGGTGTGGATCGGCTACGACACGCCGCGCAAGCTGGGCGACCGCGAGACGGGCGGTGGGCTCTCGCTGCCGGTGTGGATCGAGTTCATGCAGCACGCGCTGCGCGGCGTGCCGGTGCGCGAGTTCACGCCGCCGGAGGGCGTGATCAACTCAGCCGGCTACTGGATGTTCGACGAGTTCGCGCACGGCGGCGGCGTCGCCAGTGTCGGCCTGGACGACAAGATCCCGCAGCCGGCGACCTCGGAAGAGAAGAGCAGCATCCTGGACCTGTTCAAACGGTGAACTGGAGCCCCAAGCTCGCTGGCGCTCGCTACCCCCGAGGGGCCGCCCGCCAGCGGCCCGGCAGAGCCGGATCCGCGGCGGTGGCTTGATCAGAGACGCAATGCTGCGCCGGCCTGCTGGCTAGCGTGCCCTTCCAGCGCCGCGACGAACTCGCTGCCGTCGCGCGTGTCGACCCAGTTCGCGCCGTTCCAGCGGTAGTGGTAGCCGCCGGCCTTGGCCGCCAGCCACACCTCGTGCAGCGGCGGTTGGGTGTTGACGATGATCTTCGTGCCGTTGGGGAACGCCAGCTCCAGCAGGCCGCCGGTGCGGTGGGTGTCGACGTCGAGATCCTCGTCCTGCAGCCAGCGGTCGGCGGCGGCCTCGATGCGGGCCAGCAGTTCGCCCGTCAGGCGCTGGTACTCGGCGTCGCTCAGGCTGGTGGTGGAAGCCGTGCTCATAGAATTCCCTGCATGTCTCGACCCTTCCGGGCCAGTGTAGCGGCCACCCTCTTGACCCACTTGATCGCCGGGGCGTGCACGCTGCTCGCCGGCTGCGGCCAGAAGGGCCCGCTGATGCTGCCGGCGCCGGCCAAGGCCGCTTCGGCCGCCCAGGTGGTGACCCCGTGAGCGCGCTGCCCGGCGCACCCTTCCTGGCCCGGGAAGGCGGCGAACTTCGGCTCGAAGGCCATTCGCTGGCCGAACTCGGCCGGCGCTTCGGCACGCCGCTGTACGTCTACTCGCGCAACGCGATGCGCGCGGCCTTCGCCGCCTACGAACAGGCGCTGGCCGGCCGGCCGCACCTGGTCTGCTACGCGATGAAGGCCAACTCCAGCCTGGCCGTGCTGCAGACCTTCGCCGAGGCCGGCGCCGGGTTCGACATCGTCAGCGGCGGTGAACTCGCGCGCGTGCTGGCGGCCGGCTGCGATGCTTCGCGCGTGGTCTTCTCCGGCGTCGGCAAGAGCCGCGCCGAGATGCGCCAGGCGCTCGAGGCCGGCGTGCGCTGCTTCAATGTCGAGAGCGAGCCCGAACTCGACACGCTCAACGCCGAGGCGCTGGCCCTGGGCCGCGTGGCACCGGTGAGCCTGCGCGTGAACCCGGACGTCGATGCCGGCACGCACCCCTACATTTCCACCGGCCTGAAGGGCAACAAGTTCGGCATCGCGCACGCGAACGCCGTGGCCGCCTACCGGCATGCGGCTGCGCTGCCGGGCCTGCGCGTGACGGGCATCGACTGCCATATCGGCTCGCAGATCACGCAGATCGAGCCCTACCTCGACGCGCTGGATCGCCTGCTCGACCTTGTCGAGGCGGTCGAGGCGGCGGGCATCACCATCCACCACGTCGACGTCGGCGGCGGCCTGGGCATCACCTACACCGACGAGCGGCCGCCCGAGCCGGGCGAGATCGTGCGCGCGATGCTGCAGCGCCTGGACGCGCGCGGCCACGGCCACCGCGAGATGCTGATGGAGCCGGGCCGCTCGCTGGTCGGCAACGCCGGCGTGCTGGTGACCGAAGTGATGGTGCTCAAGCCGGGCCGGGTGGACGAGGGCGGCAAGAACTTCTGCATCGTCGACGCGGCGATGAACGACCTGATGCGCCCGGCGATGTACGAGGCCTGGATGGCGATCGAGCCTTGTGTGAAGCGAGCGGGCCAGGCGCCGGCCTGGGACGTCGTCGGCCCGGTCTGCGAATCGGGCGACTGGCTGGGCCGCGAGCGCCCCCTGGCCGTTCAGCCGGGCGACCACCTAGCGGTGCTGTCCGCCGGTGCCTACGGCATGGCGATGGCGAGCAACTACAACACGCGGCCGCGTGCTGCCGAGGTGATGGTCGACGGCGCCGCCGTGCACCTGATCCGCGAGCGCGAGCGGCCCGAGCAGCTCTTCGCAGGCGAGAAGCTGATCGGCTGACGGCCTGCTACAGGCGGCCTTCTGCCACCGCGTGGCAGGCCACCTGCACGCCGCCGAACATCGAAGGCGCAGGCCGCTCCGTCTTGCAGCGCTCGTTCGCATGCGGGCAGCGTGGATGGAAGCTGCAGCCCGGCGGCGGGTTCAGCGGATTCGGCACCTCGCCCTGCACCGGCGTGCGTGCGCGGCCGCTCATGTGCAGGTCGGGGATCGCGTCCAGCAGCATGCGCGTGTACGGGTGGCGCGGCATCGCGAAGAGCTCGCGCTTCGGCCCGGCCTCGACCAGGCGGCCGAGGTACATCACGCCCACCTCGTCGGCCACGTGGCGCACCACCGCGAGGTTGTGGCTGATGAAGAGGTAGGTCAGGCCCCGGCTCTTCTGCAGGTCCTTCATGATGTTGAGGACCTGCGCCTGCACCGAGACGTCCAGGGCCGAGGTCGGCTCGTCGCAGACCAGGAACTCCGGCTGCGTGGCCAGCGCCCGCGCGATGCTGATGCGCTGGCGCTGCCCGCCGCTGAACTGGTGCGGGAACTTCGCGCCGTCGGCCGCGGCCAGGCCCACCTGCTGCAGCAGGGCGCCGACCCGGTCGCGCAGCTCGGCAGGTGCGCTCACGAGACCGTGTTCGCGCAGCGGCTCGCCGACGATGTCCAGCACCTTCCAGCGCGGGTTGAGGCTCGCGTACGGGTCCTGGAAGATCATCTGCATGCGCCGGCGCAGGCTGCGCTGGGCGGCGGCCGGGCGCTTCGCGTCGACGGGCTCGCCGTCGAATCGCACCTCGCCGGCGCTGGGCGTGTACAGCCCGACGAGCATGCGCGCCACCGTGCTCTTGCCGCAGCCTGACTCGCCCACCAGCGCCAGCGTGCGACCGCGCTCGATCGAGAACGAGACGCCGTCGACCGCGTGCACGAAGAGGCGCGGCTTGCGCTCGATCACCCGGTTGAGCCAGGGCGCCGAGACCTCGAAGGTCTTGGCCAGGTCCCGCACCTGCACCAGCGGCGCCGTCATCGCAGCACCTTCCAGCAGGCGGCGCGGGTGGCGCCGGCATCCATCAGCTCCGGTCGCTCGGCTCGGCAGCGCTCGAAGGCCTGCGGGCAGCGCGGGTTGAAGGCGCAGCCGGTGGGAATGGCGTCCAGGCGCGGCATCGCGCCGTCGATCTGCAGCAGCCGCTCGCGATCGTCGTCCATCGCCGGGATCGAGCCCATCAGCCCCTGCGTGTAGGGGTGCGAGGCGCGGTGGATCACGTCGGCCACCGGGCCGATCTCGGCCACGCGGCCGGCGTAGAGCACGGCCACGCGGTCGCAGGTCTCGGCGATCACGCCCATGTCGTGCGTCACCAGCATCACCGCGGCGCCGTGCTCGCGGCACAGGCGCTTGAGCAGCGCGATGATCTGCGCCTGGATCGAGACGTCCAGCGCCGTGGTCGGCTCGTCGGCGACGATCAGCTGCGGCTCCGCGGCCAGCGCCAGCGCGATCACCACCCGCTGGCGCATGCCGCCGCTGAACTGGTGCGGATACTGGTCGATGCGCTGCTCCGCGGCCGGGATGCCGGTCTCCTGCAGCAGCCGGATCGCGCGCTGCCGCGCCTCCTCGGCGCTCACCGGCAGGTGGGTGCGGATCGTCTCGACCAGCTGCCGGCCGATCGTGTACAGCGGGTTCAGCGAGGTGAGCGGGTCCTGGAAGATCGCGCCGATGCGCCGGCCGCGCAGCGCGCGCATGCGCTCGGGCGGCAGGTTGTCGATGCGTTCGCCGGACAGGCGAATCTCGCCGCCCGCGACGCGCCCGGGGGGCTCCAGCAGCCCGATGATGGCCGCGCCCGTGAGCGACTTGCCGGCGCCCGATTCGCCCACCACGCCGAGGATCTCGCCGGCGCTGATCGAGAACGAGATGTCGTCCAGCGCCAGCAGTGTTCCCCGCCGCGTGGGGAACTCCACCCGCAGGTTCTTCACCTCCAGCAGCGGCGCGGCGCTCATCAACGCAGCCTCGGATTCAGCGCGTCGCGCAGCCAGTCGCCCAGCAGGTTCACCGACAGCGAGATCAGCGCCAGCATCAGCCCGGGGAAGAAGGTGATCCACCACTCGCCGGAGAAGAGGAAGTCGTTGCCGATGCGGATCAGCGTGCCCAGCGAAGGCGAGGTCGGCGGCACGCCGACGCCCAGGAAGGACAGCGTGGCCTCGGTGATGATCGCCGAGGCGACCTGGATCGTCGCCAGCACCAGCACCGGCCCGAGCACGTTGGGCAGCACGTGGCGGAACATGATGCGCAGGGGCGCGACGCCGATCACGCGCGCAGCCTGCACATATTCCTTGTGGCGCTCCACCAGCGTCGAGCCGCGCACCGTGCGTGCGTACTGCACCCAGCCGGGCAGCGCGATGGCCAGGATCAGCACGCCCAGGGCGAGGCTGTCCTGCGCGTTCGGGAACATCGCGCGGCCGACGCCATTGATGAGGAGCGCGATCAGGATCGACGGAAACGAGAGCATCACGTCGCACAGGCGCATCAGGAAGGCGTCGACCCGGCCGCCGATGAAGCCCGACAGCAGCCCGAGCGCCACGCCGACCAGCACAGACAACGCCACCGAAGCCAGGCCCACGGCGAGCGAGAGGCGGGCGCCGAAGAAAAGGGCCGAGAGGATGTCGCGCCCCTGGTCGTCGGTGCCGAGCAGGAACTTGGTGCTGCCGCCTTCCTCCCAGGCCGGCGGCAGCCGGGCGTCGGAGAGGTTCAGCGTGGCGAGGTCGAAGGGGTTGTGCGGCGCGACCCAGGGCGCGAACGCGGCGCAGAAGATGCACGCCGCCGCGACGATGGCCGCGGCGATGGCCACCGGGCTCGTGCGGAAGCTGTAGCCCACGTCGCTGTCGAACCAGCGCGCAAGAAGGCCGGGGGCCGCCGAAGAGGAGGTGCCGCGCATGTCGATGGCTAGTGGGCGGCGCCGCCTTCGATGCGCAGCCGCGGGTCGACCGCGAAGTACAGCAGGTCGACGACGAGATTGACGGTGACGAAGATCGCCGCGATCAGGCACAGGTAGGCCGCCATCACCGGAATGTCGGCGAACTGCACGGCCTGGATGAACAGGAAGCCCATCCCGGGCCACTGGAACACGGTCTCCGTGATGATCGCGAAGGCGATCAGCGAGCCCAGCTGCAGCCCGGTGATCGTCATCACCGGCACCAGCGTGTTCTTCAGCGCATGGCCGAAGTAGACGGCCCGGTCCGGCAGGCCGCGGGCGCGCGCGAATTTCACGTAGTCGGTGCGCAGCACCTCCAGCATCTCCGAGCGCACCAGGCGCAGGATCAGCGCGAGCTGGAACACGCTCAGCGTGAGCGCCGGCATCACCAGGTGCGCCCAGCCGTCGGCGTTCAGCAGGCCGGTGGTCCAGGCGCCCAAAGCCGTCGTGTTGCCGCGGCCGAAGCTCGGCAGCCAGCCGAGCGTGACGCTGAACAGCCGTATCAGCAGGATGCCGATCAGGAAGGTCGGCAGCGACACGCCCAGCAGCGACAGCATCATCACCAGCTGCGAGCCCGCGCGCCCGCGCCGCAGCGCCGAGTAGACGCCCAGCGGCAGCCCCATCAGCAGCGCCAGCGCGGCAGCCACGAGCGCGAGCTCCAGCGTCGCCGGCAGGCCTTCGGCGATCAGCGTCGAGACGGGCCGGCCCTGGCGCAGGCTGCGGCCGAACTCGCCGCGCAGCGCGTTGCCGACGAAGCGCGAGAACTGGATCGGGAAGGGCTGGTCGAGGCCGAGGTCGCGGCGCAGCGCATCGCGCTGTTCCTGCGTGGCGTCCTGCCCGAGCATGTTGTTGATGGGGTCGCCGACGAACTGGAACAGCATGAAGGCCAGGAACGCGACCGTGAGCATCACGATCGCGGCCTGGATCACGCGGCGCAGGATGAAGGCGAACATGGAAGGGGCGGGGCGGGAGCAGCGGGCCGCTCAAAACAGAGCAGGGCGTCGGTTGACGCCCTGCATGCTCTTGCGCAGCAACGACCGTGCCCGGCGCTGCCGGGCCGGGCCGCTCAGAAGCGGTGGCGCAGACCCAGCGTGAGGCTGGTCGAGTCGACGCCGGCCGACGTGGTCACGCCTCCCAGCGAACCCGCCTGGCCCGGCGCAGCCTGCGCGTTGGCGCTGTTGACGAAGCGCGCGACGACGGCGTTGATGTCGGTGCGCTTGGACAGCGCGTAGGTGTAGGCGGCGCCGTAGCTGGAGGTGTCGGCGTTGACCGCGCGCTTGTCGTTCAGCTTGCTGTAGGCCACGTAGACCGTGTTGACGCCGAAGACCATCTTGTAGCCGACGTGCATCGCCGTGGCGTCCTGCTTGTACGCCGCCTTGATCAGGCCCGTGAACGCGGGGCCGATGGCTGCGGGCAGGGTGGTGTCGAAGGTCGCCGCCAGGCCGGAGGGGTTGTCGTCCTTGACCTTGACGTACTCGAAGTAGCCCGTGCCGGGGCCGACGCCCGCCGACGCGCCCAGCACCGTGCTGGTGAGCGACTTCTGGCCCTTCTCGTTCTCGCGCGTGTTGTAGCCCAGGCCCACCGAGAAGGCGTCGTACTTGTACATCGCCATGCCGCCCACCAGGCGGCCCGAGGTCGTGGAGCCTTCGCCCGCAGCGACCATCAGCCCGGCGGTCAGTCCACCGGCCTGCACGCGGTACTGCAGTGCGTTGGAGATGCGGATGTCGATCGACGAGGGGATCGAGGCGACCTGGCCGAAGGCCAGTGCCGACTGCGTGCCCAGCGTGTCGAAGGCGGCGCTGACCTCGTAGGCCGGGGTGTACTGGCGGCCCGCGAGGATCGCACCCACCGGCGTCACGAGGCCGGCAAAAGCCTGGCGATCCCAGAAGTTGTTGGCCAGGTTGACACCCAGGCCGGCACCCGCGGCCGCGGCGACGTTGTTGACGGCGCCCTGGAGCGCAGGAGACGCCGGCAGCCCCAGCACGCTGAGCCTGGTGAGGCGATCGGGCATCTGCGCGGCAGACGGCGGACGGTTGTTGATGCCGCCGGTATCGAGCTCGAGCCGGTGCTCGAGCGTGAAGATCGCGCGCCAGCCGCCGCCGAGATCCTCGTTGCCGCGGAAGCCCAGGCGGGAGCCGTCCATCACGCCGCTGACGAGCTGGCTGACCGAGCTGCCCTTGACGCCTGAGACGCGGTTCACGCCCACGTCGGCAATGCCGTAGACAGTGACACCCGATTGTGCGAATGCGGTTCCGGCGGCCAGCGCCAGTGCGGACAAGGCGAAAAGTCTTTTCATGGAATGCAGCTCCGGGAAATCTAGCTCCACCGGCGATTGTGGTTGCGGTGTCTGGCCGCCGCGCACCACTGTTGCAGGCGACCCACGCTCAGTTTCCCTATGCAGCCTGTCGCGCGCGGGACGGCCGCCGGCCAAGAAAAAAAGGCCACCTCGCGGTGGCCTCTCGTTCGCGATGCCGCCCAGGCGGGCGGCGTGCGATCAGAACGTGACCTTCATGCCGACTTCGTAGCCGGACGACGTGAAGTTCGTCGTCGTGCTGGTGAAGGCGGGGCCGGCGCCCGACGCGTAGAAGTGCGCGCCGTTCTTGTTCTTGATGGTCGAGTAGTGGGTGTACACCGAGGTGCGCTTCGACAGATCGTAGACGTAGCCCAGCGCAATCTGCGTGGCGCTCGCGTCCTTCGACGAAGCGGCCGTCGCGGCGCTGGACACGTTCAGGCCGGCGCCGCCGCCCTTGGTCTTCGCGAACGACACCTTGAAGGTGCCGGAACCCATCGGCACCAGGGCGCCGATCAGGTAGTTCTTCAGCTCGCGGTTGGCCGGGTTGCCGTAGCTGGTGGCGCTGGTGGGCTCGCTGCCGCCAACCTTGTAGTTGTGGTACGCGCCCATCACGGTCATGAAGCCGGCGTTGTAAGACACGCCGATGTTCATGGCCTTCAGGCTGTCGGTGACGAGATCCGTCTTGCCGTAGGCGACGGCGACGTTGATCGGGCCCGCGGCGTAGCCGAGGCGGCCGCCGACGTACTTGTTGCCGATCGCGCCTTCGCCGGCGGCGACCATCGCCTGGCCGTAGAGGCCGCCCAAGGACGGCAGGTGGTAACCGATGCTGTTGTCGGCGCGAACCCACGAGCCGGTGCGCGCGTCACCCGTGGCGGTGCTGGGCACGCCCAGGATGCGGGTGGTGTTCGTGGCGGCGGCCGAGCCCGTCAGGGCGCCGGTGCCGATCAGGTTGTTGGCGTTGCCCACGCCGTTCGTGCCGAACGGGTCGAACTGGGTGTGCGTCCAGAAGGTCGGCGTGTAGTCGCGGCCGAGGCGGATTTCACCGAAATCGCCCATCAGGCTGGCCGTCGCGCGACGGTTCCAGGTGACGGTCGGCGAGCCCATGCCGCCGGTGTCGGAACCCAGGCCGGCTTCGATCCAGAAGCCCGCCTTCAGGCCGCCACCGATGTCCTCGACGCCGCGGAAGCCGAGGCGGCTGCTGTAGTTGCCGTCGGTCGACAGGGTCTTCAGCGAGCCGGCCGAGCCGTTCTTGACGTTGCGCGCAGCGAGGTCGATGCCGCCGAAGACGGTGACGGAGGACTGGGCCGATGCCACGCCGGCGAACGCCGTCAGCGCTGCCAGGGCGAGCAGAGTTTTCTTCATTGCGACTATCTCCTAGGTTGATCGAGAGGTCCGGATCGGTTCGCACGCCAAGAGCGGGCGGATCAGACCAACCTCCGCGTCGGAAGCTCCCGCTATTGCACCAGACGCCCGAGCGTGCCGCCAATCTTTGGCCTGCAAAAGGGCAGCGCATGTTGTCGGGCTACAACGCGTTGCAAGTCGGTCTCCGGGCGGTCATTGGACTATGCTTTGTAGGTATGAACCCGAGTGACCGACTGCTGGCGAGTCTGGACAACGCACTGCGCACCGTCGTGGGCAAGGTGCACGCGAGCCGGCCGACGCCGGCGCCGCACCAGGAGGCCGATGCGCTGCAGCCCGCCGAGCGCGACCTGGCCGGCGCGCTGATGCGGGTGAATCATGTCGGCGAGGTCTGCGCCCAGGCGCTGTACCAGGCGCAGGCACTGACGGCGCGCACGCCGGAGCTGCGCGCGCAGATGGAGAAGGCCGCGCGCGAGGAGACCGATCACCTCGCCTGGACCGAACAGCGGCTGGACGAACTGGGCGACCACACGAGCTGGCTCAACCCGCTGTGGTACGCCGGTGCCTTCGGCATCGGCCTGCTCGCGGGGCGGCTGGGCGACCGCGTGAGCCTGGGTTTCGTCGTCGAGACCGAGCGCCAGGTCGAGCAGCACCTGGCCGGCCACCTCCAGCGCCTGCCGGCGGCCGACCAGCGTTCGCGCGCGATCGTCGAGGCGATGAAGGAAGACGAGCGCAAGCATGCCGATGCCGCGCTCGCCGCCGGCGGGCTGGAACTGCCGCTGCCGGTGCGCTGGCTGATGCGCGGCGCCGCCAAGGTCATGACGACCACGGCGCACCGCATCTAGAAGACTTCAGCTCAGGCTTCGACGATCTCGAAGCCGGTCGTGATCTCGGCCGTCTTGCCGAGCATGATGCTGGCCGAGCAGTAGCGCTCGTGCGACAGCGCGATCGCGCGCTCCACCGCCTGCGGGGTCAGGCCGCGGCCGGTCACGACGAAGTGCATGTGGATCTTCGTGAAGACCTTCGGGTCGGCCGGCGCGCGCTCGGACGTGAGCTTGACCTGGCAGCCGCGCACGTCGTGGCGGCCGCGCTTCAGGATCAGCACCACGTCGTAGGCGGTGCAGCCGCCGGTGCCGGCCAGCACGGTCTCCATCGGCCGCGGCGCGAGGTTGCGGCCGCCGCCGTCGGGCGCGCCGTCCATCGTGATGAAGTGGCCGCTGCCGGTCTCGGCGACAAAGCCCATGCCGGTGCCCGGCATCCAGTTGATGGTGCATTCCATGGTGCAGTGCCCCTGCGCGAGGCGTGTTGCTCAACGCGCGTGAAGTTTTCGAGCGGACTCACTAGAAAGCGGGGTGTCTCAGCTTATTGCACCGCAGCATTCCAGTGTTATATTGGATTCATGGACGGACGCCTGATCGGCACCGTCCGCCGATTGTCTCCTCCACCTCCATCAACGGTGGATTCGGCCCGGGGCCCCCAAGGCTCCGGGCCATTTTTCTGCGTGGCGCGCAGGCGGTCCCCAGGAAGGGCCGCCCTATCATCTCCGCCCCTCCACGGACCTGGACGCGACAAGAACATGCCCGCCGGCAAGACCGAGCCCGCCGCGCCTGCCGCTCCCGCCGCGCGCGAACTCACACCGAAGGGCCGCCGCATCGCCGCGGGCTACCTGCGCCGCATCCTCACCGCCCGCGTCTACGACGTGGCGCGCGAAACCGCGCTGGAGCCGGCGCGCTCGTTGTCGCGCCGCCTGGGCAACCACGTGCTGCTCAAGCGCGAGGACCAGCAGCCGGTGTTCAGCTTCAAGCTGCGCGGCGCATACAACAAGATGGTCAACCTGCCGGCCGAGGCCTTGAAGCGCGGCGTCATCTGCGCTTCGGCCGGCAACCACGCGCAGGGTGTGGCGCTGGCGGCGCGGCGGCTGAACTGCCGCGCGGTGATCGTGATGCCGGTGACCACGCCACGCCTGAAGGTCGACGCGGTGCAGGCGCTCGGCGGCGAGGTGGTGCTGAGCGGCGACAGCTACTCCGACGCCTACGGCCACGCGCTCGCGCTGCAGCAGGAGCAGGGCCTGACCTTCGTGCACCCCTTCGACGACCCGGACGTGATCGCCGGCCAGGGCACGGTGGGCATGGAGATCCTGCGCCAGCACCAGGGTCCGCTGGACGCCGTCTTCGTCGCCATCGGCGGCGGCGGGCTGATCAGCGGCGTGGCCTCGTGCATCAAGGCCGTGCGGCCCGAGGTGCGCGTGATCGGCGTGCAGACCGCCGACTCCGACGCGATGCTGCGCTCCGTGCGCCGCGGCAAGCGCGTGACGCTGCCGGACGTGGGCCTGTTCTCAGACGGCACCGCGGTGAAGCTGGTGGGCGAGGAGACCTTCCGCGTCGCGCGCGAACTCGTCGACGACTTCGTCGTCGTCGACACCGACGCCGTCTGCGCCGCGATCAAGGACGCGTTCCAGGACACGCGCAGCATCCTGGAGCCCGCCGGCGCCTTGGGCCTGGCGGCCATCAAGCAGTACGTGGCCACGCACCGCTGCAAGGGCCAGACCTTCGTCGCCATCACCTGCGGCGCGAACATGAACTTCGACCGCCTGCGCTTCGTGGCCGAGCGCGCCGAGTTCGGCGAGCAGCGCGAGGCGCTGCTCGCGGTGACCATCCCCGAGGAGCGCGGCTCGTTCAAGCGCTTCTGCGAACTGCTGGGCCCGCGCTCGGTGACGGAGTTCAACTACCGCATCAGCGACGCGCGCGTCGCGCACGTCTTCGTCGGCGTGCAGATCGCGCGGCGCGAGGAGGCCGGGCGCATCGCCCGCGGCTTCGTCAAGCATGGCTTTGCGACGCTGGACCTCACCGACGACGAGTTCGCCAAGGAGCATGTGCGCCACATGGTGGGCGGGCGCAGCGAGCTGGCGCAGGACGAGCGCCTGTTCCGCTTCCAGTTCCCCGAGCGGCCGGGCGCGCTGATGCGCTTCCTGTCGGCCATGCATCCGGGCTGGAACATCAGCCTCTTCCACTACCGCAACCAGGGCGCCGACTACGGCCGCATCCTGGTGGGCATCCAGGTGCCGCGCGGCGACGAACGGGCCTTCGACGAGTTCCTGCGCACGCTGGCCTATCCGTTCACCGAGGAGACGGCCAACCCGGTGGCCGGGCTCTTCCTCTCGGCCTGAGCGGTTCCCCTCGTTACACTCGGCCGATGGCCGCCCCGAACCGCTCGCTCGTCTCGCCGACCACGCACCCGCTGCTGGAAAAGGCGCTGCGCGAGAAGCTGCAGCGCCGGCACGAGGCCGGCGGCAGCCTCGGTGAGCTGGAGCCGCTGGCCATCCGCCTGGGGCTGATGCAGAACACGCTGAAGCCCTACTTCCACGATCCGCAGCTGCTCGTGTTCGCCGCCGACCACGGCCTGGCGGTGGAAGGCCTGCGCGACCCGCATGGCCGCGACACGCACCAGACGGTGGAGATGCTCCTGCAGAACCGCCTGCCGCTGACCGTGTTCGCGCACGCGCAGCAGCTCGAGGTGACAGTGGTCGACTGCGGCATGGCCGAGAACATGCCGCCGCACGAACGGCTGCTGATGCGCAAGATCGCGCACGCCACGCGCAACGCACGCGTCGCGCAGGCGATGTCGCTGGAGCAGGCGCGCGCCGGCATGCGCGCCGGCATGCAGATCGGCGAGAAGCTGCGTGGCAACTGCACCATCCTCGCCGGCGTGGGCGTGGGCGCACACGAGAGCGCGGCGCTGGTGCTTTCGCGCCTGACCGACAGCCCGGTGCGCGACCTCGTCGTCTCCGGGCCGGGCATGGACGACGAGGAACTCGCGCACCTGATGGCCATCCTGCAGGCCGCGCAGGCGCGCCACCGCGGCGTGACCGAGCCGATCGAGGTGCTGGCGGCCTTCGGCGGCTTCGAGGTCGCGGTGATGGTGGGCGTGATGCTGATGGCCGCCAGCAAGCGCCACCTGCTGATGATCGACGGCGTGCCGGCCTGCGCCGCGCTGATGGTGGCCGCGCGCATCGCGCAGCCGGTCACCGACTACTGCATGTTCTGCCGCAGCCACAGCCACCTCGGGCTGGACCAGGCGCTGAACCTGTTCCGTGCCTCGGCGCTGCTGGAGCTGGGCATGGAGAGCACCGATGGCACCGGCGCCACGCTGGCCTGGCCGATGGTGCGCTGCGCGGCCTCGCTGCTGACGGAAGTCGCCGACGGCGAGGACCCGGGTCCGACGCGGCCGGGCGTCATCGAAGGTGTCGGCGAGCCTTTCGCCGAGCCGGCGATGGAGCCGCAGAAGTCGCCTTTCGGCGACGCGCTGTACTGAGCCTCCGGCGACGCGCGCGCCTCAGCGCGTCGACACTTCCTGCTGCTGCTGCCCCGGGGCCGGTGCATCGGGCGATTCACCCTGCGCCGGCTGCGCCGCCACCTGCGGCGGCACGCCCGGCAGGCCACGCCGCACCACCGGCGGCATCATCCCCGGCACCGCCGGGCGGGCACCGATGGCGTTGCCCGGGTACGCCGGCGGCGGCAGCGGCGCGCCGGGCATCACTGGCGTGGGCATGCCGGCGCCCGGCAGCGTGCCGGTGGCCGCGGCCGGCGGCGGCTGCAGGTTCAGCGCCACCACCGCGGCGCCGTCGCGCGGCCCGAGCGTGGCGCCGCGCAGGTTGACCGACTTCAGCACCTGCGCCCCGTCGACCACCGCGCCGACGCGGAAGGCGCGCGGCGGCTTGCCGTCCACGGCGATCAGCGCCAGCCCTTCGCGTGCCGCCGCAGCGCTGCGCGGGCTGACCACGCCGACGAGCTGGAAGCGCGCATCGGGCGCCGGTTCGGGTGGCGCTGCCGGGTTGGCCGACGGCGGCGGCGCATCGACGCCGAACAGCCGCGTGAGGTCGCCGCGCGGGGCGGCGGCGGCGTTGGCCGTCTGCGCATGCGGCGGCACCGGCGGTGCGGCCGCGAACAGGCGCAGGCCCCAGTACGCCGCGCCGGCCGCGGCCAGCGCCCACACCACCAAGCTCCACCAACGTGCCGACATGGGCGCGGATTATGATCCCTCGCATGTCTGCAAGCCCTTCCCAACGGCGCCGCATCCGCGGCTTCACGCTGATCGAACTGCTGGTGGTGCTGGTGATCATCGGCGTGCTGGGCGCGCTGATCGTGCCGAACCTGTTCTCCAGCCTCGACGACGCGCGCATCACGGCCGCGCGCACCGACATCAAGACGCTGGTCGAATCGCTCAAGCGCTACAAGATCGACAACCAGCGCTACCCCAGCACCGAGCAGGGCCTGGACGCGCTGGTGCACAAGCCCACGCAGGGCGCGATTCCGCCGAACTGGAAGCCCTACCTCGACAAGCTGCCGGCCGACCCCTGGGGCAAGCCGTACCAGTACCTCAACCCGGGCGTCAACGGCGAGATCGACGTATTCAGCTTCGGCGCCGACGGCCAGCCGGGCGGCGACGGCAAGAATGCCGACGTCGGCAACTGGCAGTAGGCTCGGCCGCGCCGGCCGGCGCGGCGCCGGCTTCACGCTGATCGAACTCGTGCTCGTGCTGGCCATCATTGCGGTGGCCACCGGCGTGGCGATGATCGCGCTGCGCGACCCCACCGAGGCGCGGCTCGAAGAGGAAGCCGCGCGCCTGTCGGCCCTGCTGGAGATGGCGCGCACCGAGTCGCGCGTGGCCGGCACGGCGGTGGTGTGGGTGCCGCGGCGCGACGATGCCACCGGCCTCGACCCCAACGTGCAGTTCCGCTTCGTGGGTCTCTCGGACCGCCAGGCGTTGCCCACGCGCTGGCTCGATCCACAGACCCGCGCCACGATCGATGGTGGCGCGCCGGCGGTGGTGCTGGGGCCGGAGGCGATCCTGCCGCCGCAGCGCATCGTGCTGCGCCTGGGCGAGCGGCAGCTCGAGATCGCCACCGACGGCCTGGCGCCTTTCGCGGTGCCGGCGCCGCCGCCGGCTTCGCCATGAAGCGCATGAAGCCCGGACGGCGCCGCGCCCGCGGCTTCACGCTGGTGGAGGTGCTGGTCGCGCTGGCGATCGTGGCCATCGCGCTGGGTGCCGGGCTGCGCGCCGCCGGCGTGCTGACCGACAACGCGCAGCGCCTGGCCGACACGATGGCCGCGCAGTGGTGCGCCGACAACCAGCTCACCGGCCTGCGCCTGGCGCACATGTTCCCCGGCGTGGGCGATGCCGACTTCAGCTGCGAGCAGCTCGGCCGCAGCTACTCCGGCAAGCTGGTGACGCGGCCCACGCCCAACCCGAGCTTCCGGCGCGTCGACGCGGTGGTCAGCGATGCCGACGGCCATGTGCTGCTCACGCTGTCCACCGTGCTGCCGCGGCCCTGAGCGTCATCCCGCGATGAGACGCCGCAGCGCCGGTTTCACGCTCGTCGAGGTGCTCGTCGCGCTGTTGATGATGGCGCTGCTGGCCTCGCTGGTCTGGCGCGCGTTGGACGGCGTGCTGCGGGCGCGCGACGACAGCCGGGTGTCGATCGAGCGCAGCGCGCGCCTCACCACGGTCCTCGCGCAGTGGGAGCAGGACCTGGCCACGCTGGTCGACACCGAGGCCGTGCCGCCGCTGGCCTTCGACGGCCAGACGCTGCGCATGACGCGCCGTGCCGAAGGCGGCGTCGTGCTGGTGGCCTGGTCGGTGCGCAGCGGGCGCTGGCAGCGCTGGACCATCCCGCCGATTGGGCGCAGCGGCGAGCTGCAGGAGGCCTGGCTGCGCAGCCAGCAGCTGCAGGGCACGGAGCCGGGCCACGTGGAGCTGCTGCAGGGCGTGAGCGACTGGCAGATCTACTTCGCGCGCGGCGGCAACTGGAGCAACGCGCAGTCCAGCGGCGACCTGGAGACACCGCCGAAGGCGCCGGTGGTGCAGCAGCCGCCGTCCGGCACGCCCCCGCCCGGCACATCACCCGGCACACCGCCCGGCACGCAGCCCGGAACCGCACCGGGAGGCACCCCGCCGCCGGCCACGCCCCCGCCGCCGCAGGTGATGCGCGAGGCGCTGCCGGAGGCGGTGCGCCTCGTGATCACGCTGCCGGCGGGCAAGCTCACGCGCGACATCGCGCTCGGGCCGGCGGGGTCCTGATGGCCAGGCGCTCTCGAAGCGAGCAAGGCGCGGCGCTGCTGCTTGCGATGATCATCGTCGCGCTCATCACCACCGTGGCCGCCGGCATGGTGTGGATGCAGACGCGCGCCGTGACGGTGGAAGCCGCCGAGCGCGCGCGCACGCAGGCCGGGTGGATCCTCAGCGGCGCGCTGGACTGGTCGCGCCTGATCCTGCGCGAGGACTTCCGCAGCAGCCGCCAGAGCGGCAAGGTCTTCGACGCGCTTACCGAGCCCTGGGCCACGCCGCTGGCCGAGGCGCGGCTGTCCACCTTCCTGGCCGCCGACCAGAACAACAACGCCGAGGGCGGGCCCGAGGCCTTCATCAGCGGCAGCATCGTCGACGCCCAGTCGCGCTTCAATCTGCGCGGGCTGGTCGACGGTGCCGGCAAGCCGGTGGCCGTTCAGGTGGCCGCGCTGCAGCGCCTGGCCAGCCTGGCCGGCGCGCCCAGCGACACCGCGGCGCGCATCGCCGACGGCATGTCGCGCGCCTGGGGCCCGGTGGGCGACGAAGGCCCGCGCGGCCCGCCGCTGCGGCCGGCGCAGCTGTCGGACCTCACCTGGCTGGGCATCGACCGGCCGACCATCGAGCGCCTGCGCAACTGGGTCGACCTGCTGCCGCTGCCCACGCCGGTGAACGTGAACACCGCGCCGCGCGAGGTCATCGCCGCCGCGCTGGACATGGATCCTGGCACCGCCGAGCGCCTGGTGCAGGCGCGCCAGCGCCAGCCCTTCGAGTCGCTGGCCGACATCCAGGCCCAGCTGCCGCAAGGCAGCACGGCCGACGCCGGCCGCATCTCGGTGAGCTCGAGCTGGTTCATCGTCTCCGGCCGCCTGCGGCTGGAGGACCGCGTGCTGGAGGAACGCTCGCTGCTGCAGCGCAACGAAGACCGTGTCACGGTACGTCGCCGGGAGCGGGCCAGCTTCGACGCCGGTTCGGGGGTCTGAGCCTCGAAGAGCCCGAAGCCGAGGCCACAATACGCCCGCTCTTCACGCCCACATCTCGCGCCCACCTTTCACTTCCGCCCCGCAGCCCTCGCCGCGCCTGCCGCCGAACCCCAAGCCGACCCCGATGTCCGTCCTCGCCCTCCAGCTGCCGCCGCGTGAACGCCTCTCGGCACGCGCGGCCGCCGCCGACGCCGCCGGCGCCGTGCTGCGCATCCCCGTCGAATGGGCCTTCGCCTTCAGCGCCGACGGCCGCACCGTGGCGCAGCAGGGCCAGGTGGCGCCAGCGCTGCTGCCGCGCGCCGACCACGTGGTGCTGGTGCTGGCCGAAGGCGACGTGAGCTGGCACCGCGTGGCCGTGCCCAAGGCGCCCGCGGCCCGGCTGCGCGCCGCGCTGCAGGGCCTGATGGAAGAGGCGCTGCTGGAGGACGACGAGACGCTGCACTTCGCGCTCGGCGCCGGCGTCGCGCCGGGGCAGACCGGCTGGGTCGCCGTGACGCACAGGCCGCGGCTGGCGGCGGCGTTGGCGGCGCTGGAAGGCGCCGGGCTGACGGTGGAGCGCGTGGTCGCCGCGGCCGCGCCGCAGGCCGAGCCGCGCGGGCACTTCCACCTCGAGGCGGGCGACGAGGCGCGGCCCGACGCCGCACCCTGGCTCGCCTTCGCCGGGCCAGAAGGCGCGCTGCACCTGCGCGTGAACGGCGCGCTGGCGCGCACGCTGGTGCCCGAGGGCCAGCCGGTGCGCTGGACCGCCACGCCGGCCGCCGCCGCCGCCGCCGAGCGCTGGCTGGGCGCGCCGGTGGCGCTGATGGCCGATGCCGAGCGCGCGCTCGAAGCCGTGCAGGGCGAAACCAACCTGCGCCAGTTCGACCTTGCCGCGCGCCACCGCGGCACGCGCGCGCTGCGCGAGGCGGCCAAGCGCCTGCTCAGCCACGAGTGGCGGCCGGTGCGCTTCGGCCTGGCGGCGCTGGTGCTGGTGCAGCTCGTCGGCCTGAACGTCGCGGCCTGGAAGCAGGGCCGCGAGATCGACGCCCGCAAGCAGCAGATGAACCAGCTGCTTCAGGCTGCCCACCCGGGCGTGCGCGTGGTGCTCAAGCCGCCGCAGCAGATGCAGCGCGAGAACGAGCGCCTGCGCGCCGCCGCCGGCCGCCCGGGCGATGCCGACCTGGAGACGCTGCTGGGCGCCGCCGCCGCCGCCTGGCCCGACGGCCAGGGCCCCGTGCAGACGCTGCGTTATGAGGCGGGCCGGCTCACGCTGTCGGCCCCCGGCTTCGGCGAGCCGCAGATGGCGCAGCTGCGCGAGCGGCTGAAGGGCAGCGGCTACGGCGCCGAGTTCGCCGAGGGCCGCGTCACCGTCGCCCGCGCCGCGGCGCCCAGGAGCAGCACATGAGCCGCGGCTCGGAAGCGCTCGCGCCGCTGCACGCCTGGTGGCGTGGCCTGGGCGCGCGCGACCGCCGCCTGGCGGCCTTCGGCGGCACCGTGCTCGTGCTCTTCGTGCTGTGGGCGCTGGCGGTGCAGCCGGCGCTGTCGACGCTGCGCCGCGCGCCGGCCGAACTCGACACGCTCGACACCGAACTGCAGACCATGCAGCGCCTGGCCGCCGAGGCCGCCGAGCTGCGCGCGATGCCGCCGGTGACGCCCGAGCAGGCCGGCGCGGCGCTGAAGGCAGCGACCGACCGCCTGGGCGAGAAGGCGCGCCTGAGCCTGCAGGGCGACCGCGCCGTGCTCACGCTCAACGGCACCGGCACCGAGGCCCTGCGCGCCTGGCTGGCCGAAGCCCGCTCCGGCGCCCGCGCGCGGCCGGTGGAGGTGAACCTGATGCGCAGCGGCGCCGGCTACAGCGGCACGCTGATCCTCGCGCTCGGGGGCACGCCGTGAGCGTGATCCGCCGCTTCGCGCTGCTCGGCGCGCTGCTGGGCGTGCTGGTCGCGCTCGTGGCCTTCGCGCCGGCAGCCTGGCTCGCGCAGGGGCTGGCCTCGGCCACCGACGAACGGCTGCTGCTGGCCGATGCGCGCGGCACGGTCTGGGGCGGCAGCGCGGTGCTGGTGCTCACCGGCGGCACCGGCAGCCGCAGCGCCAGCGCGCTGCCCGGCCGGCTGCACTGGACGCTGGGCCTGGACGGCGCCGCGCTCGCGCTGCGGCTGCGCCAGGCCTGCTGCATCAGCGAGGAGCTGCAGCTGCGCGTGGTGCCGGGCCTTTCGCGGATGCGCCTGGAGCTGCCACCCGCACGGCCGGGGGTGATCGGCACCTGGCCGGCCTCGTGGCTGGTGGGCCTGGGCACGCCGTGGAACACGATGATGCCCTCGGGCACGCTGCGCCTGTCGAGCCCCGGGCTGAGCCTGGAGCAGGTGCAGGGCCGCTGGCGCTTCAGCGGCCAGGCGCAGATCGAGCTGGGCTCGATCGCCTCGCGCCTGTCGACGCTCGACGCCCTGGGCAGCTACCGCCTCGTGATCGCGGGCGACGCTGCCGCCGGCGACAGCACCACGCTGCAGCTGTCCACCACCGAGGGCGCGCTGCAGCTGTCGGGCATCGGCCAGTTCGCGGCCTCGCGGCTGCGCTTCAACGGCCAGGCCAGCGCGGCGCCGGGCTCGGAGGCGGCGCTGGCCAACCTGCTGAACATCATCGGCCGCCGCCAGGGCGCGGTGTCGGTCATTTCCATAGGATGAGCATGAACCTGCTGAGGCAACTTCCCGGCTGGCTGGCCGGCGCCGCGCTGATCGCGGCCGCCGGCCTGGCCGGGTCGCAGACCATTTCGCCGAAGTCGCGCGCGCCGGTGGCCCTGAACTTCGTCAACGCCGACATCGAGGCCGTGACCCGCGCGATGGCCGCGATGGTCGACCGCGCGATCGTGGTGGACCCGCGCGTCAAGGGCACGATCACCGTCTACAGCGAGCAGCCGCAGAGCATCCGCGAGGCCTGGCAGAACTACCTCACCGCGGTGCGCGGCATGGGCTTCGCGGTGGTCGAGAGCGGCGGGCTGCTCAAGCTCGTGCCCGAGGCCGACGCCAAGCTGCAGACCGGCACCGTCTCGGTGGGCGAGGTGGCCATCCGCGGCGACCAGGTCATCACGCAGGTCTTCACGCTGCGCTACGAGAACCCGAACAACCTGATCCCGGTGCTGCGCCCGCTGATCAGCGCCAACAACACGATCAACGCGACGCCGGGGACCAGCTCGCTCGTGATCACCGACTACGCCGACAACCTGCAGCGCATCGCCAAGATCATCGCCGCGCTGGACCAGCCGGTGGGCACCGACATCGAGATCGTGCCGCTACAGCACGCCGTGGCGGCAGACATCGCGCCGCTGGTGCAGCGCCTGAGCGACGGCAGCGGCGCCGCGGCCGTGCCCGGCGTGCCGGGCGTGGGCGGCGGCGCACTCACGGTGCTGGCCGATTCGCGCAGCAACTCGCTGCTGGTGCGCGCGCCCAATCCGGCCCGGCTGGCGCAGGTGCGCGCCACCATCGAGCGGCTGGACCGGCCGAGCAACCTCGTGGGCCCTGGCGGCGGCATGTGGGTCGTGCACCTGAAGAACGCCGATGCGGTGCGGCTGGCGACGGTGGTGCGCGCGGCCTTCAGCGCGGTGGGCTCGGGCGGTGGCGGCAGCAGCGCGGCGGGCGGCGGCGGTGGCTCGGTCTCGGTGAGCCCCACGCCCGTGGCCGCAGGCGGCACGAACGCGCCCGGCGCCTCGCCGCAGGCCACCGCGGCGCTGTCGCCGGCGGCGCAGCCCAGCACCGGCGGCTTCATCCAGGCCGACCCGGCGACCAACTCGCTCATCATCACGGCGCCCGAGCCGCTGTACAAGCAGGTGCGCGCGCTGATCGACCAGCTCGACGAGCGTCGCGCGCAGGTCTACATCGAGAGCCTGATCGTCGAAGTGAGTGGCAACGACGCGGCCGACTTCGGCTTCCAGTGGCAGGGCCTGCTGGGCCAGAGCGGCGACAAGACCGGCCTGGCCGGCGGCACCAACTTCGGCAGCAAGAACAACCTGCTGACGATCTCGGGCGCGGCCGCCTCGGGCAACGCGGCCACCGTGGCCGGCGCCATCGGCGAGGGCCTGAACATCGGCCTGCTGCGCAGCTACAACGGCGTCACCTCGCTGGCCGCGGTGCTGCGCATGCTGCAGAGCACGGCGCAGACGAACGTGGTCTCCACGCCGAACATCGTCACGCTGGACAACGAGGAGGCCAAGATCGTCGTCGGCGACAACGTGCCCTTCATCACCGGCCAGTTCACCAACACCGGCACGTCGACGACCAGCCCCTTCCAGACCATCGAGCGCAAGGACGTGGGCACCACGCTGCGCATCAAGCCGCAGATCGGCGAAGGCGGTGCGATCCGCATGACGATCTACCAGGAGCAGAGCGCGGTGCAGACGCAGGTGGCGGCCGGCACCAGCAACGCCGGCCCGTCGACCACGAAGCGCTCGATCGAGAACACCGTGGTGGTGGACGACGGCGCGATCCTCGTGCTGGGCGGGCTCATCTCCGACCGCACCGAGGTCACGCAGGCCAAGGTGCCGCTGCTGGGCGACCTGCCGCTGATCGGCGCGCTGTTCCGCAGCGAGTCGCGCACGCGCCTGCGCAGCAACCTGATGGTCTTCCTGCGCCCGGTGGTGATGCGCGACGCCGATTCCGCCACGCGCTTCTCCACCGACCGCTACGACCGCATCCGCGCGCAGCAGGAGAGCAACCAGCCGGCGCGCAGCGTGATCCTGCCGATCAACGAATCGGCCGTGCTGCCGCCGCGCGATGCGGCATCGGCCGCATCGGCTCCCGGCAAGTAGCCCGCGATGGCGACCCGACACCCGCTGCCCTACGCCTTCGCGAAGGCGCACACACTGCTGCTGGAGGACGACGGCGAGCACCTGCTGCTGTGGGCCGGTGAGAGCACGCCGCCTTCGGCGCTGGCGGAGGTGACGCGGCTGTTCGACGTGGCGCGCTTCGAGCGCGAGGCCAGCGCCACGCTCGGCCAGCGCATCGCGGCGGCCTACGCCGGCGGCGAGAGCAGCGCGGCGGCGGTGATCGGCGAGGTGGAAAGCGGCGTGGACCTGAGCCGCATGATGCAGGACCTGCCGGCGGTGGAGGATCTGCTCGAAGCCGCCGACGACGCGCCCATCATCCGCATGCTCAACGCGCTGCTGACGCAGGCCGCGAAGGACGGCGCGAGCGACATCCACATCGAGCCCTACGAGCGCAGCAGCAGCGTGCGCTTCCGCGTCGACGGCACGCTGCGCGAGGTGGTGCAGCCGAACAAGGCGCTGCACGCGGCGCTGATCAGCCGGCTGAAGATCATGGCCGAGCTGGACATCGCCGAGAAGCGGCTGCCGCAGGACGGGCGCATCAGCCTGCGCATCGGCGGCCGCGCGATCGACGTGCGTGTCTCGACGCTGCCTTCGTCTCACGGCGAGCGCGCCGTGCTGCGCCTGCTGGACAAGACCGAGAGCCGCTTCACGCTCGAAGGCCTGGGTATGAGCGGCGAGGTGCTGGCCAGCTTCGAGCGCCTGATCCAGCAGCCGCACGGCATCGTGCTCGTCACCGGGCCCACCGGCTCCGGCAAGACGACCACGCTGTACGCGAGCCTGGGCCGCGTCGACACCGCCACCACCAACGTGCTGACGGTGGAAGACCCGGTGGAGTACGAGCTGGCCGGCATCGGCCAGACGCAGGTCAACCCGAAGATCGAGCTCACGTTCGCGAAGGCGCTGCGCGCGATCCTGCGCCAGGACCCGGACGTGATCATGATCGGCGAGATCCGCGACTACGAGACCGCCAGCATCGCGATCCAGGCCTCGCTCACCGGCCACCTGGTGCTGGCCACCGTGCACACGAACGACGCGCCCAGCAGCGTCACGCGGCTCATCGACATGGGTGTCGAGCCCTTCCTGCTGTCCAGCAGCCTGCTGGGCGTGCTGGCGCAGCGCCTGGTGCGCAAGCTGTGCTCGCATTGCAAACGCCAGGGCGAGGAAGGGCATTGGCACCCGGTGGGCTGCGAGAAGTGCGGCCACACCGGCTACAAGGGCCGCACCGGCGTCTACGAGCTGATGCGGGTGGATGCCGCGGTGCAGGCGCTGGTGCACAACCAGGCGGCGGAGCAGGAGCTGATCGCCGCGGCGCGCGCCGCCGGGCTGCGCTCGATGCGCGAAGACGGCGAGCGGCTGGTGCGCGAAGGAATCACCTCGCTCGAAGAGGTCATCCGCGTGACCCGTGATTAGCCCCCAAGCTCCCTTCCGGTCGCTACCCCCGAGGGGGCTCATGCAGCGGCCCGGCAAAGCCGGTTCCGCGCATGGACCTTGATGGATTCACATGCCTGCCTATCGCTTTGAAGCGCTCGACACCGCCGGCAAGTCGCACAGCGGCCTGCTGGAGGCCGACAACGCCAAGGCTGCGCGCGCACAGCTGCGCACGCGCGAGCTGGTGCCGCTGGCCGTCACGCCGGTCACGATGCTGGCGCAGGACGACGCGGCCGCGCGTTTCACGCGCCGCGTGTTCTCGGCCACGGGGCTGGCGGTGTGGACGCGCCAGCTCGCGGGGCTGGTCGGCTCCGGCCTGCCGCTGGAACGTGCGCTCACCGCGCTGGCCGACGAGGCCGAGAGCCCGCGCCAGCGCGAGCTGGTGGCGCACCTGAAGAGCGAGGTCAACGCCGGCAGCTCCTTCGCGCGCGCCCTGGGCACGGCGCCGCGCGAATACGACGATGTCTACCGCGCGGTCGTGGCCGCCGGCGAGCAGAGCGGGGCGCTGGGCGCTGTGCTCGAACGCCTGGCCGATGACCTGGAGCAGCGCCAGTCGCTGCGCACCAAGGTGATGGGCGCGATGCTGTACCCGGCGATCGTCTCCATCGTGGCGATGGTGATCGTCATCGTGCTGGTGACCTTCGTCGTGCCGCAGATTGCCGGCGTGTTCGCCAGTTCCAAGCGCGCGCTGCCCTTCCTCACCGTGGCACTGCTGGCGCTGTCGTCCTTCGTGCGGCAGTGGGGCTGGCTCGCCGCGCTGGCGGCGGTGGGCGGCGGCGTGGCGCTGGCCGTCGCGCGGCGCAACGAGGCCTTCCGCGAACGCAGCGACGCGGCCGTGCTGCGCCTGCCGCTGGTGGGGCGCCTGGCGCGCGGCTACAACGCGGCGCGTTTCGGCGGCACGCTGGCAATGCTGGCCGGCGCCGGCGTGCCCATCCTGAAGGCGCTGCAGGCCGCCGCCGAGACGCTGGGCAACCGCGCGATGCGCAGCGATGCGCTGGACGCGCTGGTGCAGGTGCGCGAGGGGGCTCCGCTGGCCAGCGCGCTGGCGGCCAAGAAGCGCTTCCCGGGCCTGCTGGCGATGTTCGCGCGCCTGGGCGAGCAGACCGGCCAGCTGCCGGAGATGCTGCTGCGCGCCAGCAACCAGCTCTCGGCCGAGGTTCAGCGCCGGGCGATGGGCCTCGCGACCGTGCTGGAGCCGCTGCTCGTCGTCACGATGGGCGGCGTGGTGATGCTGATCATGCTCGCGGTGCTGATGCCCATCATTCAACTGAACACGTGGGTTAGGTAACCCGGCCCCCCAGCTCGCCGTTGGCTCGCTACCCCCCGAGGGGGAGGCTCGCCGGCGGACCGGCGGAGCCGGATCCGCGGCTCGGGCTTGATCACACCGGCTTGCTGTCGGCGTTGGCTTCTTCCGCTTCGGGCGCCTTGGTGTGCTTGATGAAGATCTGCGCGGCGATGATGCCCAGCTCGTAGAGGATGCACATCGGGATCGCGAGCGAGAGCTGGGAGATGATGTCGGGCGGGGTGACGACGGCGGCGACGACGAAGGCGCAGACGATGAAGTAGCCGCGCCACTGGCGCAGCTGGGTGACGTTGACGACGCCGATGCGCGCCAGAACGATCACCGCCACCGGCACCTCGAAGGCCAGGCCGAAGACGAGGAACAGCGTCAGCACGGTGCCGAAGTACTGCTCGATGTCGGGCGCGACGTTGATCGAGGCCGAGCTGACGCCGACGATGAACTTGGTCAGCGCCGGGATCACGACGAAATAGCAGAACGCGACGCCGATGAAGAACAGCACCGTGCTCGTGATCACGAGCGGCAGCACCATCTTCTTCTCGTGCGAGTACAGGCCCGGCGCGACGAAGGCCCAGAGCTGGTACAGCACGATGGGCAGCGCGACCAGCAGCGCCGCCATCATCGTGACCTTCAGCGGCACGAGGAAGGGCGAGAACACGTTGGTCGCGATGAGCTTGGTGCCCGGCGGCAGGTTGGCCGTCATCGGCGCGGCCAGGATGTCGTACAGGTGCGAGATGCCCGGCCAGACGCACAGCACCGCGAAGGCCACGGCGATGGCCAGCAGCGCGCGGATCAGCCGGTCGCGCAGCTCGACCAGGTGCGAAACGAACGGGGCTTCGGAGCCGGCGAGTTCGTCGGGCTTGTCGTTGCCGCTGCCGCTCATCGAACCGGTCTCGCGCCCGGTGGCCTGAAGCGCGCCACGCGCGCCGCGCCCGACAGCGCCTTGGTGCGCACGCCGTTGCGCTGCTTGTACCACTGCGGCGTCGCGCCGCGCTTCAGGCGCCAGTTCTTCTTCGGGTGCCGGTAGCTGGGCGGCGGCGGCTCGTAGGGCACGCTGGCGGCAATGCTGTTGTCAACGGAGCCGCCGTAGCTGTTGGTGCCGTTCCACTCGGCATCGAAGGCGGCGCTGGCGGAGTTGACCTCGTTGCGCACCGTCGTCTCGACGTCGCGCGCCGCGTCCTCGAACTGGGTCTTCATCTTCTTGAGCTCTTCGAGCTCGATCGAGCGGTTGACCTCGGCCTTCACGTCGGCGACGTAGCGCTGCGCCTTGCCGAAGAGCGCGCCCACCGTGCGGGCCACGCGCGGCAGCTTCTCCGGGCCGATGACCACCAGGGCCACGGCGCCGATCAGCGCGATCTTGTCGAGGCCGAAGTCGATCATGCGTCTGCGTCAGGCGCGGGCAAAGGCCGAGGGGCCGCTCAGCCCTTGGTCTTGGCCTCGACGTCGACCGTGTTGCCCGCGTCGGCGCGCTTGGTGGCCGTGACCTGCTGCGCCGGCGGCACCGGCGTCTCGGCCTGCGCGGGCTCTTCGGCGCCGCCCTTCATGCCGTCCTTGAAGCCCTTCACGGCGCCGCCCAGGTCGGAACCGATGTTGCGCAGCTTCTTCGTGCCGAAGACGAGCACGACGACCAGCAGCACGATGAGCCAGTGCCAGATGCTCAGACCACCCATGATGTTTCTCCTTCGGGAACGGAACCCGGCATTCTACGAGGCGCGGCCTGCCGGCCTTTGCCTCAAGTCACCCCTTGGCCCAGGGCCTCGGGCCGCCCATCACGTGCATGTGGAGGTGGTAGACCTCCTGCCCGCCGTCGCGGCCGGTGTTGACGAGGGTGCGGAAGCCGTTGGTGACGCCCAGCTCCTTCATCAGCCGCGGCGCCAGGCCCAGCATGCGGCCCAGCAGCGCATCGTGCTCGGGGCCCACGTCGGCCAGCGTGGCGATGTGCTGCTTGGGAATGATCAGCACGTGCACCGGCGCCCAGGGATGGATGTCGTGGAAGGCCAGGAGTTCCTCGTCCTCGTAGGCCTTCTTCGACGGGATCTGCCCGGCGATGATCTTGCAGAAGATGCAGTTCGGGTCGGCGCTCATCGTGCGGTGTTCTCCGGGATCTTCACTGCGGCATCGGCCGGTTCTGGTTGAGGTTCACCCAGCCGCGCACCACGCGGTAGAGGAACCAGATCGAGATCAGCGTCCAGGCGATCCAGCCCGGCACGAGCAGGAAGACCCACAGCGGCGCCGTCACGAGGTACAGCGCGCCGGCCCACAGCACGGTGCGGATGCGCCAGCCGAAGTGCGATTCCTGCCAGGTGCCGTTGGCGTCGCCGCGCTTGACGAGGTCGATGACGAAGGCCACCACGAGCAGCGCCACGCTGGCCTGCGCGCCGGGCATCACCGCCGAGACGGCGACGATGGTGTGCAGCAGGTAGCTGACATGGCCGATGGTCTTCAGCGAGCCGTCGCGCTCGACCGAATCGATCACTTCACCGCTCATGAGCCGTCTCCTTCACGTTGCCGGACCTTGCGCAGCGCGAATTCCTCCAGCCCCGAGAGCCCTTCGCGCCGCCGCAACTCGGCCAGCACGTCCTCAGGCTTCAGGCCGAAATGCGCCAGCGCCACCAGGGTGTGGAACCAGAGATCGGCCACCTCGCCGGTGATGCGCTTCGCATCGCCGTCCTTGGCTGCCATCACCACCTCGGTGGCTTCCTCGCCCACCTTCTTCAAGATGGCGTCGGTACCCTTGGAAAACAAGCGGGCGACGTAGCTCTTGTCCGGATCGCCACCCGACTCGGGCCTGCGGGACTCGATCACCGCCGCCAGCCGCGCCAGCGTGTCGTCGCCTGTGCTCATCGGTAGATGGTCTCCGGATCCTTCAGCACCGGCTCCGCGGCCTGCCAGCCGTCGCCCTCGAGCTTCTGGAAGAAGCAGCTGTGGCGGCCGGTGTGGCAGGCGATCGACGGGTCGTGGCCGTGCTGGGTGACGCTGAGCAGCACCACGTCGGCATCGCAGTCCAGCCGGATCTCGTGCACCTCCTGCACATGGCCCGATTCCTCGCCCTTGCGCCACAGCCGGGCGCGGGAACGGCTGAAGTACACGGCGCGCCGCGTGGCTGCGGTCTCGGCCAGCGCCTCGCGGTTCATCCACGCGAACATCAGCACGTCCTTGCTGGCGCGCTCCTGGGCGATGACGGGCACGAGGCCGTCGCGGTCCCACTTCACGGTGTCCAGCCAGTCCATGGGCGCCAGTCTACCGGGTGGCCTCGTGCGTCGCGCCTTCGAAGCCCCGCTCGGCGCCGAACCAGGCCAGCACGGGGACGGTGCCGGGCAGCACCGGCGTTACCTCCACCGGCAGCTGCTGCCAGGCCATCTGCTGGGCCTCGCGCATCTCGAAGGCGCCGCTCCAGTCGTAGACCTTGCAGAAGTGGAGCCGAACGCGCGCATGCGGGTAGTCCATCAGCTCGATCTGCCAGGGGTGCGCGGCGCCGATCGTGATGCCCAGCTCCTCGTGCAGTTCGCGCCGCAGCGCGGCCTCGATGGTCTCGCCGGGCTCGACCTTGCCGCCCGGGAACTCCCAGTAGCCCGCATACACCTTGCCCTCGGGGCGGCTGGTGAGCAGGAAGCGGCCGTCCGCGTCGATCAGGACACCCACCGCCACGTCGACCGGTGTTCGCTCCATATCAGCTCAAAGAGCCACTGCCGCGACCCAGCTTCCCGCCGCGGATCCGGCTTTGCCGGTCCGCTGGCGGACGGCCCCCTCGGGGGGTAGCGAGCGCTGGCGAGCTTGGGGGTCTCATGTCTGCCGCCCCGCGTAGTCCTTCGCGAACTGCTGCGCCACCCGCCCGCTGCGCGAGCCGCGCTCCAGCGCCCACACCAGGCTCTCCTGCCGCGCCGCGGCGATGGCCTCCTCGGCCACGCCGAAGGCGCGCAGCCACTGCGCGACGATCGCCAGGTACTCGTCCTGCGTGAACGGGTAGAAGCTGATCCACAGGCCAAAGCGCTCGGACAGCGAGATCTTCTCCTCGATCACCTCGCCCGGGTGCACCTCGCCGTCGTCGGTGTGCTGGTAGGTGAGGTTCTCCTTCATGTACTCGGGCAGCAGGTGGCGGCGGTTGCTGGTGGCGTAGATCAGCAGGTTGTCGCTGGACTGCGAGACGCTGCCGTCGAGCACGCTCTTGAGCGCCTTGTAGCCGGGCTCGCCTTCGTCGAAGCTCAGGTCGTCGCAGAAGATCACGAAACGCTCGGGGCGCGCCGCGACCAGCTCCACGAGGTCGGGCAGGTCCACCAGGTCGGCCTTGTCGACCTCGATGAGCCTGAGGCCGCGCGGCGCGAATTCGTTCAGGCAGGCCTTGATGAGGCTGCTCTTGCCGGTGCCGCGCGCGCCGGTCAGCAGCACGTTGTTGGCCCCGCGGCCGGCGACGAACTGCTCGGTGTTGCGCAGCAGGCGCTCCTTCTGCGGCTCGACTTCCTTCAGCTCGGCCAGGCGGATGGTCGAGACATGCTTCACCGGCTCCAGCACGCCGGCACTGCCGCGGCGGCGATAGCGGAAGGCGACCGAGGCGCTCCAGTCGGGCGCCGTGGGCGCATGCGGCAGGATGACTTCCAGGCGCGCGAGCAGCGACTCGGCGCGCACCAGCAGGTGTTCGAAGGCGGCGTTCATGGCGGCGCGGAGTTTAGGGCGGGGGCAGTTCACGCACCGCGTCGCCGGCGATCACGAACACGCGCTGCCCGCTCTCGCGCGCCATCACGTGCATGCCGGTGAAGGCGCCGAAGGCCGGCAGCACGCCGACCTGTTCGCCGAAGTGGAAACACGGCAGGCGCAGGCTCGCACGCGCGCGGCCCGAGACCACGGCCGCCGGGTGCACGTGGCCGGCGAGCACGTAGGCGCCGGCGACCGGCTCCGGGTGGTGTGCCAGCGCCAGCCCGGCCACGCACAGCGGCTCGTCGACACAGCGCAGGCGCCATTCGGGCGGCGGGTCGCCGGCATGGCGGTCGTGGTTGCCGCGCACGAGCGTCAGTTCGAGCTGCGCATGCGCCTCGCGCCAGCGCGCCACGGCCTCCCAGGTGGCCGGCGAACGTGAACGCGCCGAGTGCAGCAGGTCGCCGAGGAACACCACATGCCGGGCGCCGCTGGCGGCGATGGCGTCCGAGAGGCGCTGCAGCGTCGCCGCGGTGGTGGCCTCGGGCACCGGCACGCCCAGGCGGCGGAACGAGACGGCCTTGCCGATGTGCGCATCGGCCACCAGCAGCCAGCCGAACTCGGGCAGCGCCAGCGCGTGCTGCGCCAGCAGCCGCAGCGTGGTGCCGCCGGCCTGCAGCTCGACCATCGGAAGCCTCAGGTCGTGAGGCGGTGCAGCGCCGGCTCGAGGTGCTCGGTGGGCAGCTTCTTGAAGCCGGAGCGCGCATAGCGCTGCAGCCGGCCCACCGCGAGCGCGACCAGCGCCGAGGCCAGCGCCTGCGCGTCGACCGTGGGCGTGCTGGAGCCGCCGGCCTCGGCCGCGGCGCGCAGGCTCTGGCGCAGCTGCGATTCCACGCGCTCGAAGAACTGGTTCATGCGCGCGGTAAGGCGCTCGTGCTCGAAGACGAGCGCATCGCCCACCATCACGCGCACCATGCCCGGGTTCTTCTCGCCGAACTGCAGAAGCAGCGCGACGATCTTCTGCGCCTGCACCGAGCCCGAGCCCTCGCGGTCGACCACCTGGTTGACGAGCGTGAACACGCTGCTCTCGATGAACTCGATCAGCCCCTCGAACATCTGCGCCTTGCTGGCGAAGTGGCGATAAAGCGCCGCCTCGCTCACGTCGAGCTTGGCGGCCAGCGCGGCGGTGGTGATGCGATCGGCGCCCGGCTGCTCGAGCATGCCGGCCAGCGTCTGCAGGATCTGCACGCGGCGCTCGCCCGGCTTCGGGCGCTTGCGCACGGCCACGCCGTGGCCTTCTTCCGCGCCGCCGGCGGGTGTTTCTACGGACTCGTCGGACATCGAAGGCGGCGGCGCTGCGGGGCAGGGGTGTCGGAAGATTCTGGCACAGGGCCGAAGGGGCTCCTCTTGCAGGTAAACACTGACACACCGGCGGATGCGGGGGCGGCGGCGCGGCGACCACAATCCGCCGCTGCGATGTTTTCCGAGATCCCCGCCGTCACCATTCCCTGGCCGCTGGCGCTGCTGGCCATGGCCGCCGCGGCGGCGCTGGCCTGGCGCGCGCTGCGTTCGCGCCGTGCCGCGCGGCAACTGCTGGAGCGGCTGCAGGCGCTGGAGCGCCGCCACGCCACCGAGCTGCGGGCCCAGCGCGCCGCCGCCGAGGCCGCCGAGCGCACCCGCACGCGCTTCCTGGCCGCCGCCAGCCACGACCTGCGCCAGCCGGCGCATGCCATCGGCCTGTACCTGGCGACGCTGCGCGATGGCGAGCTGGCACCGCCGCAGCAGGCCGTGGCCGCACGCATGGCCGAGGCGGTGGATGCGCTGCAGGCGCTGCTGGCCGGTCTGCTGGATCTTTCGCGCATCGATGCCGACGCCGCGCCGCCGCAATGGGCGCTGCTGCCGCTGGCGCCGCTGCTGCGCCGCCTCGCCGACGAAACCGCCGTGGCCGCCGAGGCGCGCGGCCTGCGCGTGGCCCTGCACCTGGCGCCAGCGGCCGAGGACGCCGCCACCGTCACCGACCCCGTGCTGCTGGAGCGGGTGCTGCGCAACCTGCTGTCCAACGCCGTGAAGCACACCCGCGCCGGCGGCGTGCTGCTGGCCTGCAGGCAGCGCGGCGAGGCGCTGCGGCTGGAGGTCTGGGACAGCGGCGTGGGCATTGCCGCGGCCGACCAGGAGCGCGTGTTCCAGGAGTTCGAGCAGATCCGCCCGGGCGAAGGCGGGCTCGGACTGGGCCTGGCCATCGCGCGGCGCCTGGCGCAGCAGCTGCAGCTGAAGCTGGCGCTGCATTCGCGGCCTGGGCGCGGCACGGTGTTCTTCGTCGAGGGCCTGGTGCCGGCGCCGGCCGCGGTGCGCCAGGCGGCGCTGGCGCGCCAGGGGCTGCTGCAGCGATTGGAAGGCCTGCGCGTGGTGGTGCTGGACGACGACGCCGCCGCGCGCGACGCTGCCGCCGCGCTGCTGCGGCGCTGGGGCATCACGGCCAGCGCCGCGGCCGACGCCGCCGGCGCGCTGGCCGCCGACGCCACCCCCGCCGACGCCGTGCTGGCCGACCTGCACCTGGCCGACGGCCGCCGCGGCCCCGACGAGGCCCAGGCCCTGTTCGCCGCCTGGGGCCGGCCCGCGCCGCTGCTGCTGGTGAGCGCCGACGCTGCCGTCGCGCAATCGGGCGGGCTGCGCAAGCCGCTGTCTCCGGCGCGGCTGCGCGCCTGGCTCGAACAGCTTGCGCGCACCACCACGGACGCTGCCGAGCCATGCGGATCCTGATCGCCGACGACCACCCGATGATGCGCGACGCGCTCGCGCGCACGCTGCACGCCGTCGCGCCCGAGGCGGGCGTGGCCGAGGCGGCCGACCTGCCCGGTTGCGAGGCAGCGCTGGAAGCGGGGCCGGTGACGCTGGCCCTCCTAGACCTGCACATGCCCGGCATGGACGGCGTGGCCGGGCTGCGCCTGCTGCGGCGCCGGTTCCCCAGCGTGCCGCTGGTCGTGGTCTCGGGCGATGCCGAGCCGGCCGTGGTGCGCGCCGCCTTCGCCGCCGGCGCGGTGGGTTTCCTGCCCAAGGGCGAGAGCGCCGAGGTGCTGCAGCAGGCGCTGCGCCTGGTGCTGGGCGGCGGCAGCTACATGCCGGCGCTGGCGCTGGCCGACCTGCGGCCCGGCGTGCCGCCGCCACGCAGCGAGCCGCCGCCGCTGACGCAGCGCCAGCGCGACGTGCTGGCCTGCCTGCAGCGCGGGCTGCCGAACAAGTCCATCGCCCGCGAGCTGGGCCTGGCCGAAGGCACGGTGAAGATCCACCTCGCGGCGCTGCTGCGCGCGCTGCAGGCGCGCAACCGCACCGAGGCCATCGTGCGCGCCCGCGAGCTGGGCCTGCCCGGCAGCTGATCGGCCGCCGGCCCCGGCGTCCCCCCAGATCGTCGCCCGGTTCGTCCCACTTTCGCGGGATGCCGATCGGTCGCCGCTCGCCTACCTTGGGCTTCAGGCGGATTCACAGGCCGAAGCCATGACGTACCGAATGCTCCAGCTGTCGCTCCTCCTCGCCCCGCTCGCCGCGGCGGCGGTCGTCGGCCTGCGCCTGCCGCCGGCCGATGCCGACGCCAACGACGCAGCGACGCTCGCCCAGGCCTGCGAAGCCAGCCACCGCGTGCAGGGCAGCCATGCGGTGCGTGCCGATGCCACGCCCACGCAGAGCCCGGCCTGGCAGCAGGATCACCGCGCGGCCGTGGAACGCTGCCTGCGCGACGCGCTGCAGGTGGTGCGCACGGCGCGGGCGACGAACTGATCCTTCAGCGCAGCAGTTCGCGCAGCCGCCGCACGCGCCGGTCCACGTAGGCCGGCCGGCGATGCAGGCGCTCGGCGCCTTTGCCTCCTCCGTTCGTGCGGCCGGCCATCCAGCGCTGCATCCACACCGTGCCCATGCCGATGCGGCGCGCGGCCTTCTGGTGCACCAGCGTGTCTTCCACCAGCGTGCACCGAGAAGGCGCCACGCGCAGCGCCGCGCACAGCGCGCGCAGCATGCGGGCATCGGGCTTGGGGCGCAGGTGGCCGAACATCGCCATGTCTTCGATCGACCAGACGGCGTCGAAGAGCTTGCCGATGCCCAAAGTGCCCAGCACGCGCCGCGCATAGGCGGCCGGCGCGTTGGTCACGATGACGCGCCGGCCCGGCAGCCGCGCCAGCGCCGCGATGTCGGCCCGGTGCCCGCGCACCCGAGCCTCCAGCCCCGGCAGCACATGCGTGTGGTGCAGGAAGTGCGCGGCCTTCACGCCGTCGTGGCGCACCATGCCCAGCAGCGTGGCGCCGTAGCGGTGCCAGTACAGCTGGCGCCGCGCCTGTGCCTCGGCCTCGGAAAGGCCCAGGTGCTCGACCATGTAGGCGCTCATCGCGTCGCGGATCTGCGGCATCGAGGCGTTCGTCGCGTCGTGCAGCGTGTCGTCGAGGTCGAAGAGCCAGATTCGAGGCTTCATGCGTGCCCTCCGCCGCTGCGCCGCGACAAGCCCCAGATGCCTGCCAGCAGCAGCGCCGCGCCCAGCCATTGCGGCGGCGACAGCGCCTGCCCCAGCAGCAGCGCGGCCAGCAGCACGGCCGTCAGCGGCTCCACCAGCGTGGCCACCGTCAGCGCCGTGGGACTCAGCCGCGCCGCGCCCCAGCTGTAGGCCAGCAGCGCCAGTGCCGCGGTCACCACGCCCAGGTACAGCAGCCAGGCCTCGGGCGGCACCTCGGCCGGCCAGTGCAGCGGGCGCCACAGGCCCGAAAGCCCCATGACCGCGGCGGCCACCACCGTCAGCCCCATCGTCGCCGGCCCGGCGCCCAGGCCGTTCGACAGCCGCCCGCTGACGAGCGAGAAGCCCGCGTACAACACGGCCGAGGCGATCGAGAAGGCCACGCCGGCGAGCATCGCACCGTCGCCGGCCGGCGACGAGGCCGCGTCGCCATGCCGCAGCACGATCAGTGCCGTGCCCGCCAGCGCCGCCAGCAGTACCGCGGCCAGCGGCAGGTCCAGCCGTTCGCGGCCGCGCAGCACGGCCAGCGCCGTCACCAGCACCGGCGGCAGGCACAGCGCAATGAGCGTGGGAATGGCCGCGCCGATGCGCTCGATGCCCAGGAACCACGCCAGCACATACAGCGCCATGCAGCAGCCGGCGCCCAGCAGCAGCGCGGCATGGCGCCGCAGCCCCGGCCACACCGCCGGCCGCGCGTAAAAGGCCAGCAGCACCACGGCGCCGACGACGAAGCGCCAGAACGAGATGTTCTCGGGGCTGAAGCCGTGGCGGGCGATCAGCACGTTGACCACCAGCGCGCCGGTACCCCAGAGGAAGCCGGCGCCGCAGGCGGCGGCCAGCGCGAGATGAGGCTGAGGCTTCAACGGCGACGAGCCGCCACTGACGCGCCGATCAAGCTTCCCGCCACGGAACCGGCTTCGCCGGGCCGTCGGCGGGCGGCCCCCTCGGGGGGGCGAAGCCCGCGGCTCCAAGTCCGCCTGCGCGGACTTGGACGGGCGAGCGAGCAACGCCTCTGGCGTTGCGTGGAGCGCAAGCGAGCTTGGGGGCCCATCAATGGCTGCGGATCATCGTTCCGTAGGCCTGCTCGGTGAGGATTTCCAGCAGCATCGCGTGCGGCACGCGGCCGTCGACCACGTGCACCGCGTTGACGCCGCTCTTGGCCGCGTCGATCGCGCCGGCCAGCTTGGGCAGCATGCCGCCGCTGATGGTGCCGTCGGCGATGAGGTCGTCGATGTCGCGCGCGGTGAGTTCCGTCAGCAGCTCGCCCTGCTTGTTCAGCACGCCCTTGATGTTGGTCAGCATCACCAGCTTCTCGGCCTTCAGCACGGTGGCCAGCTTGGCCGCCACCAGGTCGGCGTTGATGTTGTAGCTCTCGTTCTTCTCGCCGAAGCCGATCGGGCTGATCACCGGGATGAACTGGTCGTCCTGCAGCGCCTTGACCACGCTCGGGTCGATGCCGGTGATCTCGCCGACCTGGCCGATGTCGTGCTCCTTGCTCGGGTCGTCCTTGTCGGCCATCTTCATCTGGCGCGCGCGGATCATGCCGCCGTCGCGGCCGGTCAGCCCCACGGCCTTGCCGCCGGCGGCGTTGATCAGGCCCACGATGTCCTGCTGAACCTCGCCGGCCAGCACCCACTCGACGACCTCCATCGTCTCGGCATCGGTCACGCGCATGCCCTGGATGAAGGTGCCCTTCTTGCCGATCTTGGCCAGCGCCTCGTCGATCTGCGGCCCGCCGCCGTGCACCACGATCGGGTTCATGCCCACGAGCTTGAGCAGCACAACGTCCTCGGCGAAGTCCTGCTGCAGCGCGGGGTCGGTCATCGCGTTGCCGCCGTACTTGATCACCAGCGTCTTGCCGTGGAACTTGCGGATGTAGGGCAGCGCCTGGGCCAGGATCTCGGCCTGGTCGCGCGGGGTGATGTGGGACAGGTCGGGGTCGTTGCTGCTCATCGTGCGGGCCCGGTGGAATCGATGGGATGGCGGGGTCGGCGCGGATTGTAGGAAAGCGGGCTTGCCATCTGCGGCACACTGCGCGCGACAGCCCCGCCCGGGGCGCCTTTCGCAAACCGCCATGAACCCGATTCGCCGCACCCTCGTCGCCGCCGCGCTCGCCGCGGCCTGCATCGCCCCTGCGCTCGCGCAGGCCCCCACCGTCGCCGGCGAGGTGGTCAAGGTCGACAAGGCCGGCGGCCGGCTGACCATCAAGCACGGCGAGATCAAGCACCTGGACATGCCGGCGATGACGATGAGCTTCAAGGCCCGCGAGCCCAAGCTGCTGGACGACCTGGCGCCCGGCGACCGCATCCGCTTCGTGGCCGAGAAGCTGGGCGGCCAGTACATGGTCACGCAGGTGTTCAAGGCGCCGAGCTGAGGCCCGATGCACGCCCCGATGCATACCCACGACCTGCGCCCCTTCGACCACAGCCACGCCTTCGCCGACGAGGGCCAGCGCCAGCGCGAGCGTGCGCTCGCGGCCGTCACCGCGCTGACGCTGGCGACGATGTTCGTCGAGCTGGCCGTGGGCTGGTGGACCGGCTCGCTGGCGCTCACCGCCGACGGTTGGCACATGGGCACGCATGCGCTGGCACTCGGCGGCGCGGTGCTGGCCTACCGCCTGTCGCAGCGGGCTTCCGAGCACCGCGTGCTGGCCGGCGGCGGTGCCGGCTTCGCCTTCGGCGGCTGGAAGATCGAGGTGCTGGCGGCCTACACGAGCGGGCTGGTGCTGATGTCGGTGGCCGCCTGGCTGGCCTGGGAAGGCATCGACACGCTGCGCCATCCGAAGCCGGTGCAGTACGGCGAGGCGCTGGTGGTGGCGGTGGTGGGGCTGGTGGTGAACCTCGCCAGCGTCTGGCTGCTGGCACGCGGCGGGAAGGGGCACGGCCACGACCACGGCCATCACCATGATCACCACCAGGGCCACGACCATGGCCATGCCCACCACGGCCACGAGCATCACGGCCACGACCACCACCACGACCACAACTTCAGCGCCGCCTACCTGCACGTGATGGCCGATGCCTTCACCTCGGTGCTGGCGATCGCGGCGCTGGCCGGTGGCGCCTGGTTCGGCATCGGCTGGCTGGACCCGGCGGTGGCGCTGCTGGGCGCCGCGGTGATCGGCCAATGGTCCTTCGGCGTGCTGCGCAGCACCGCGCGCGCGCTGGTCGACGCCACGGAGGACCCGGCCATCGCGCAGCGCATCCGCGACCTGATCGAGGCCGATGGCGACGCCAAGGTCGCCGACCTGCATGTGTGGCAGGTGGGCGCCAAGGCCTGGAGCGCGGCGCTGTCGGTGGTGGCCGACGCGCCGCTGGCCGCAGCCGCCTACCGCGAGCGGCTGGAGGCGGTGGAGCTGCTGCGCCACGTGACGATCGAGGTCCACCGCTGCCCGGGCGCCGCGTCGCCCTCGTGACGGCAGGCCTGCCGGCGCGCGGCTAGCATCGCGGCCCCGAACCAGGAGCAGTTCCCATGTCAGACACCCTTGCCCGACTCGTCAACCACCAGGTGCGCCTGGCGGCGCGCCCGAAGGGCCTGCCTACCGATGCGAACTGGCAGTCCACCGAGGAACCGGTGCTTGCGCCCGAGGACGGCGGCCTCGTCGTGAAGGTGCTGGCGCTGAGCCTGGACCCGGCGATGCGCGGCTGGATGAACGAGGGCAAGAGCTACATCCCGCCGGTGGGCATCGGCGAAGTGATGCGTGCCGGCGGCGTGGGCGTGGTGATCGCCTCGCGGCACCCGGACTTCGCGGTCGGCGACACCGTCGCCGGTGGCCCCGGCGTGCAGGAGTACTGGAGCGTGCCGGCGGCAGCGGTCAAGCGCAGCGGGCTGGCGAAGATCGACCTGCGCGCGGGCTCGCTGACGCAGTGGCTCAACGTGCTGGGCATGCCCGGCATGACGGGCTACTTCGGCCTGATGGACATCGGCCAGCCCAAGCCGGGCGAGACGGTGGTGGTCTCGGGCGCCGCCGGCGCCGTGGGGCAGACCGTGGGCCAGCTGGCGAAGATCAAGGGCTGCCGCGTCGTGGGCATCGCCGGCGGGCCGGCCAAGTGCGAGTGGGTGGTCAACGAGCTGGGCTTCGACGCCTGCATCGACTACAAGAACCAGCCGGTGCGCGACGGCCTGAAGCAGCATTGCGCGAATGGCGTCGACATCTACTTCGACAACGTCGGCGGCGAGATCCTCGACGACGTGCTGGCGCGCATCAACCGCAAGGCCCGCATCATCATCTGCGGCGCCATCAGCCAGTACAACGCGACGACGGCGATCCAGGGCCCGAAGAACTACCTCTCGCTGCTGGTGAACCGCGCGCGCATGGAAGGCATGGTCGTCTTCGACTACGCCGACCGCTACCACCTCGCGGTGGCCGAGATGGCCGGCTACCTGAAGGAAGGCCGCATGAAGAGCAAGGAAGACGTGGCCGAAGGCGGCGTCGCCGCCTTCCCGGCCACGCTGCTGAAGCTCTTCAGCGGCGAGAACTTCGGCAAGCTGGTGCTGAAGGTCGCCGACGCCTGACCGGCTTCAGCCCAGGGCCAGGGCCTTCGCCAGCAGCGCCCGGTTGAGCCAGGCGCGCAGCTGCAGCTGCAGCCGGCCCTGCTCGGCTTCCAGGCGCGCGTTCTTCGCCTGCAAATAGTCGGCGCGCGCGATGGCGCCGGCCTGCAGGCGCAGCGTGGCCACCTTCTCGGCCGCGAGCGTTTCGCGCCGGCGCGTGGCGTTGGCCTCGAGCTGCTGGCGCAGGCGTTCGGCTTCGACCAGCGCCGACTCGATCTCCACCAGCGCCCGCGCCACCGTGTCGCGCAGCGCCAGCGCGGCGAGTTCCAGCTCGGTGCGCGCGGCGTCGCGCTGCAGGTCCAGCCGGCGCCAGTCGATCATCGGCACCACAAGGTTCGCCGACAGCGAGGCCACCGGGTAACGCAGCCAGTCGCTCAGCTGCGCGCCGCCGGTGGCCAGGCCGGCGCTGAAGCTGAGCGCCGGGTAGCGCTGCGCCTCGGCGACCTGCGCGCGGGCAAGCGCGGCGTCGACGTTAGCGCGGGCGCGCATCACGTCGGGCCGGCGTTCGAGCACCGCGGCGGGGTCCGCGCCCACGCGCCACGGTGATGGCAGCTCGCCAGGCAGCCGCGGCTGCTGCGGCTGCGGGCCGGGCGGCGGCTGGTCCAGCAGCAGCGCCAGCTGCAGGCGCTGCAACGCGACGTCGGCCTGCAGGTCGGCCAGGCGGACCTCGGCCTGCTGCAGCGTCGAGGCGGCGCGGTCGGCCTCGATCGGCAGCAGCTTGCCCTCGCGCACGCGCAGCTGCGTGGCGGCAAGCAGCTCGCGGTTCAGCAGCAGCTGCTCCTGCGCCAGCTCGCCCTGCAGGCGGGCCGAGGCCAGCTGCCAGTAGCTCTCGGCCACCTGGTGGCGCAGCAGCAGGCGCGCGGCGCGCTGGTCGGCCGCGGCGGCGGCGAGCTGGGCCTGGTCGGCCGAACGCTGCGCAGCCAGGCGGCCCCAGAGGTCGAGTTCGTAGCCCACGCCCAGGCTCGTGCCGTAGCTGCGCGAGGTGACCGCGGGCAGGCCGCCGGGCGGGTCCAGCGGGCGGCTGGCGCCGGTGCTCACACTGGCCGAAGGCGTGAGCCGCAGCTCGCCCAGCCGGGCCTGCGTGCGCGCCTGCGCGATGCGCAGCGCGGCCTGCGCGAGGTCGCGGTTGGCGGCCTCGGCCTGGCGCAGCAGCGCGTCGAGTTCTGGGTCGGCGAGCAAGGCCCAGTCGGCGATCGAGCCCTCCGCAGGTTCGGCCTGCCAGCGCGGGGGCGCCGCGGCGGCCGGCGGCGCGGCAATCGGCGAAGGGCCGGTCACGGCGCAGCCGCCGAGCACTGCGAGCAGCGCCAGCGCGGCGAGGGCGATCGGGTGTCTCGTCATCATCCCGCTCACTCCCGCGCCAGCGCGTCCACCGGGCTCAGCGCCGCGGCGCGGCGCGCCGGCACGGTGCCGAAGACCAGGCCCACGGCGCTGGAGACCGCGAAGGCCACGCCCAGCGCGGCCCAGCTGACGTCCACCTTGAGCGTGTCCTGCGCGGCGCCCAGCACCTGCGCACCCAGCCAGCTGAAGGCCACGCCCACCAGGCCGCCCAGGCAGCACAGCACCACGGCCTCGATGAGGAACTGCAGCCGCACGTCGCTCTGCCGCGCGCCCACGGCCATGCGGATGCCGATCTCGCGCGTGCGTTCGCTCACCGAGACCAGCATGATGTTCATCACGCCCACGCCGCCCACCAGCAGCGCGATGGCGCCCACGCCGGCCAGCAGCGCCGCGAAGCCTGCGGTGAAGTTCTGCATCTTGCGGAACTCCGCATCGCCGCTCCAGCTGGAGAAGTTCTCGCTGCCGCGCAAAGCGCGCAGCCGGTGCTTCAGGTGGCGCCACACCTCGTCGGGCGGCAGCTTGAAGTCCATCTGCACGCTGAAGGCGTCCACCGCCGGGCGCGAATCGAGCTTGCGGATGTAGGTGCGCACGGGCAGGTAGGCGTTGCCGTTGCCGAAGTTGAAGCCCAGCTGCGAGTCGGTCTTCACGGTGCCGACGACGACGAAGGGCAGCGGCGCGTTGGGCAGCGCACCGCTCGCATCGGGCACGCCGCCGCTGGCCGCGAGCAGCACGGTGCGGCCCAGCGGCGACTCGCCGTCCTTGAACAACGCCTTGCGCGACTGCTCGTCCAGCACCAGCACCTGCGCGCCCTCGGCCATCTCCCAGGGGCTGAACCAGCGCCCGGCGTCCACCTTCAGCTTGCGCTCGAACAAGGTGCCGGCGTCGCCGCCGCGGGCCTGCAGGCTGGCGTCGCGCGAGCGGTGGCGCAGCAGCACCGGCAGCTGCCGCTCGCCCTGCACGGCGGCCACGCCCGGCAGGCTGCGCAGCGCGTCGAGTTCGGTGAGGTTGAAGCTCGGCGGCTCGGCACCGGGCGGCAGGTTGCTGTTGCCGCGCCAGATCCAGATCTTGCCGCTCATCACGCTCATGAACTCGCCCTCGAAGGTGCTGCGCGCGGCGCTGGTGAGCGCGACGATGCTGACCACCGAGGCGATGCCGATGCTGATGCCCAGCATCGACAGGAAGCTGCGCAGCCGGTTGCCCTGCAGCGAGAGCCAGGCCGTGACCAGCGCCTCGCGCCACTGCACCTGCACGCGGCGCAGCCAGCCGGCGGCGGCGGCCGGGGCCGCCGTGTCGCCGCGCGCCGGCGCCACGTGGCCGGCGGGCGTGCCGTCGTCCTTGACGATGCGGCCGTCGCGCAGCTCGATCACGCGCCGCGCGTGCGCCGCCACGCCGGGGTCGTGCGTGACGAGGATGATCGTGTGGCCGGCGGCGTTGAGCTCCTTCAGCAGGCGCAGCATCTCGGCGCCGCTGGTGCTGTCCAGCGCGCCGGTGGGCTCGTCGGCCAGGATCAGCTGGCCGCCGTTCATCAGCGCGCGCGCGATCGACACGCGCTGCTGCTGGCCACCCGAGAGTTCGTTCGGCCTGTGGTGCAGCCGGTCGCCCAGGCCCAGGCGCTCCAGCAGCTCCTGCGAGCGCCGGCTGCGCGCGCCGGCGCCCAGGCCGGCGTAGACCGCGGGCAGCGCGGCGTTGCCGCGCGCGTCCAGGTGCGGCAGCAGGTGGTAGCGCTGGAAGATGAAGCCGAAGTGCTCGCGGCGCAGCGCGGCCAGCTCGTCGGCGCCGAGCCGGCTCGCGTCCTGCCCGGCGATCAGGAACTGCCCGTCGGTGGGCGTGTCCAGGCAGCCCAGCAGGTTCATCAGCGTGCTCTTGCCCGAGCCCGACTGGCCCATGATCGCGACGAACTCGCCGGCCTCGATGGCCAGGCTCACGCGGTCCAGCGCGCGGACCTCGATCGAGCCCAGCGTGTAGCGGCGCGAGACCTCGCGCAGCTCGATCAGCGGCATCACGGCGTGCCGCTGCTGGCGGCCGAGGCGGCGGAAGCCGCCGATGACGCCGATGCCGCCGATGCGGCTTCAGCGGCCGAAGGCGGCGCCAGCAGCACCGTCTCGCCTTCCTTCAGCCCGTCCAGCACCTGCACGCGGGTGCCGTCCTGCAGACCCGTGCGCACCTGCCGCGGCAGTTGCTTGCCGGCGGCGTCGAGCACGGTCACGCGGAAGCGGCCGTCCTTGTCGCGTTCGCCCAGCGCCACCATCGGCACGCTCGGCACGCGGCTCGCGCGGCCGGTTTCCACGTCGACCTGCACCGTCATGTCGGAATAGAGCTGGCGCGCGCGGTTGTTCACCTCGAACAGCACGTTGTAGAAGACGGCGTTGCCCACGCGCTCGGGGATGGGCTGGATCACGCGCAGCCGGCCCTCGTAGCGCCGGCCTTCGCCGGCCAGCGTGGAGAAGCGCGCGGTCTGGCCCACCTGCACGCTCTGGATGTCGGCCTCCGGCACCTTGGTGCGCACGGTGATCGTGTCCAGGTCGGCCAGCGTCAGCATCACCGGCGTGATCTGCACCGCGATCACCGTCTGCCCCACCTGCACCGGCAGGCTCACTACTGTGCCGTCCATAGGCGCCGTGATGCGCGTGTAGCCCAGGCGCACCTGGGCCTGCGAGAGGTCGGCCTGCAGCCGGCTCATCACCGCGCTCTGGCCGCGCACGTCGGCCTCCAGCTTGCCCAGCTCGGCCTCGGCGCGCTCGGCGTCCAGCGCGGCGGTGGCGTCGCCGGCCAGCAGGCGGCGCTGGCGCTCGTGTTCGCGGCGCGCGACGGCCAGGTCGATCTGGCGCGCTTCCACCAGCGCGCGCTGCTGCAGCAGCGCCGCCTCGGCGCGCGCCACGTCGCTGCGCGCGAGTTCCGGATCGAGGCTGACCAGCAGCTCGCCCTTCTTCACCTGCTGGCCGAGCTGCACGTGCAGCGTCTGGATCTGGCCGCTGACCTGCGCGCCCACGTCGACCTTGGTCTTGGCCTGCAGCACGCCGGCGGCCTGCACGAGCTGCGTGATGTCGGCCTTCTCCACCTTGGCGCTGGGCGGAGCCGGCGGCGGCGGCGGTGGATGCAGCAGCCGCCAGGCGCCGAAGCCCGCGCCGGCCAGCAGCAGCGGCAGCAGCCAGCGCAGCCGCGTGTGCCGCTTCCAGCGTCGGACCAGGGCGTTGCCCTGGGGTTGGCTTGCCGTCATGGCGCTCCCTGAAAAACTGCCCGCGCAATGTAGCGGCGTGGGCGACCGGAGGCGCCGGCGATCCGACAGGCTGCACGCCGGCGCGGGCGAAGCGCCCGCGCCCGGTGACTCAGAAGTGGATACCCTGCATCAGCGTCTGCACCGCCATCGCCTCGGCGCTGAGCTGCGGCTTGGCGTCCTTCTGGCCCTTGGCGGCCGAGGAGTCCGGGAACATCCGGAAGGTGGTGTTCATCGTGATCTGCGCGATGCGCGGCACCAGCGCGTGCAGCACTTCGCCGAAGATGCCCAGGCGCGTGGCGATGCGCACCGGCTTGCGGATGCAGGCCTGCGCGATCATGTCGGCGGCATCCTCGGGCGAGAGCGTCGGCACGTTGTTGTAGATCTTCGTCGGCGCGATCATCGGCGTGCGCACCAGCGGCATGTTGATGGTGGTGAACGTGACGCCCTGGTCGGCGAACTCGCTGCTCGCGCAGCGCGTCCAGGCGTCCAGCGCCGCCTTGCTGGCCACGTAGGCCGAAAAGCGCGGCGCGTTGGTCAGCACGCCGATCGAGCTGATGTTCACCACGTGGCCCTTCTTCTTGGCCACCATGCCGGGCAGCAGGCCCATGGTCACGCGCAGGCAGCCGAAGTAGTTCAGCTGCATCGTGCGCTCGAAGTCGTGGAAGCGGTCGTAGCTGCTCTCGATCGCGCGCCGGATGCTGCGGCCGGCGTTGTTGATCAGGAAATCCACGCCGCCGTGGTTCTCGACCAGCAGCTTGACGAAGCGGTCGCAGTCGGCCATGTCGGCGATGTCGGCCGCGTACGCGACGAATTCGTAGCCCTTGGCCTTGGCCTCGGCGCAGGCCTCGTCGAGTTTCTCCTGGTCGCGGCCGCAGATGACGGTGATGGCGCCGGCCTCGGCGAACTTGTGCGCCGCCGCCAGGCCGATGCCCGAGCTGCCGCCCGTCACCAGCACCACCTTGCCGCCCACCGTGCCCTTGAGCGTGCGGTCGACGTGCAGGTCCGGGTCGAGGTGGCGTTCCCAGTAGTCCCACAGCACCCAGGCGTAGTCGTGCAGGTTGGGGCACTCGATGCCGCTGCCCTTGAGCGCCGCGTCCAGCTCGCGCCGGTCGTAGCGGGTGGGGAAGTTGATGAAGGTGAACATGTCGTCGGGCAGCCCGAGATCCTTCATCACCGCGTTCTTGATGCGCCGCACCGGCGCCAGCGCCATCATTCCCTTCTTCACGCTCTTGGGCACGAAGCCGAAGAGCGCGGCGTTGACGAACACGTTCATCTTCGGCGCATGCGCGGCCTTGCTGAAGATGTCGAGCACGTCGCCCACGCGGTAGCCCTTCGGGTCCACGAGGTGGAAGCACTTGCCCTTCACGTCGTGGCGGCCGTGGCTGATGTGGTCGATGCAGGCGACCACGAAGTCCACCGGCACGATGTTGATGCGCCCGCCCTCGATGCCCATGCTGGGCATCCACGGCGGCAGGATCTGGCGCATGCGCTGGATCAGCTTGAAGAAGTAGTAGGGCCCGTCGATCTTGTCCATCTCGCCGGTCTTGCTGTCGCCGACGACGAGCGCCGGGCGGTAGACCGTCCACGGCACCTTGCACTCCTGGCGCACGATCTTCTCGCTCTCGTGCTTGGTCATGAAGTACGGGTGCTCCAGGCCCTCGGCCTCCTCGAACATGTCCTCGCGGAACACGCCTTCGTACAGGCCGGCGGCGGCGATGCTGCTGACGTGGTGCACGTGCCCGGCGTCGATGGCCTTGGCGAACTCCACCATGTTGCGCGTGCCTTCGATGTTGACCTGCACCTGGCTGTCGGCATCGGCCTTCAGGTCGTAGACGGCGGCGAGGTGGTAGACGGCGTCGATCTTGCCCTTGAGCGCCTTCATCGCATCGGCCGCCACGCCCAGCTTCCTGGCCGTGAGGTCGCCGGCCACGGGCATTGCGCGTGCCTTGCTCACGCCCCAGTACTCGTACAGCGCCGCGAGCTTGCCTTCGCTGCCCGGCCGCACGAGGAAGTGCACCACCGCGCCGCGCCGCGCGAGCAGGGCCTTGACCAGCCGCTTGCCGATGAAGCCGGTGGCACCGGTGACGAAATACTGCATCGTGTTCTCCTGTCGCTGTTCGGGTCCGTTGCGCCGCACAGCATAGAGCCGTCTCACTAGAGATTCAGGTCGCGCGCCCCAGGGGGGAACCCTATATTTCCTCCTCGCGGCGCTGCGCCTGCGCGCGCTCGCACACCCCGAACAAGCCCACGCCCACCGAACCAGGAGCATTCCCATGGTCAAGAAGATCAAGCCCGCCGAAGCCGCCACCGAATCCAGCAGCCACAAGGCCAACGCGCTGGCCAGCTCGGTGAAGGAATCGGCCCAGCAGATCTGGCTGGCGGGCATGGGTGCGTTCAGCAAGGCGCAGGAAGAAGGCACCAAGGTGTTCGAGGCGCTGGTCAAGGAAGGCGTGAACCTGCAGAAGAAGACGCAGGGCCTGGCCGAGGAGAAGCTCGGCGAGGTGACCGGCAAGATGAGCGCGATGGCCGACACCGTCACCTCCAAGGCCGGCCAGAACTGGGACAAGCTCGAGGCCATCTTCGAGCAGCGCACCGCCAAGGCGCTGAACAAGCTGGGCGTGCCCACCGCCAAGGACGTGGACGCGCTGGTGCAGCGCGTGGACGCGCTGGCCGCCGCGGTGGCCAAGCTGTCGAAGGGCGCGCCGGTGAAGGCGGCCCGCAAGGCCCCGAAGGAAGCCGCGAAGGAAGCCGCCCCGGCGGCGACGAAGGCGCCGGTCAAGCGCGCCCGCAAGACCAGCACCGCGGCCTGATGGCCGATTCGCGCCCCCGGGTCGGGCTGGCGCTGGCCGGCGGCGGCCCGCTGGGGGCGGTGTGGGAGATCGGCGCGCTGTGCGCGCTGGCCGAGGCGATTCCCACGCTCGACTTCACGGCGCTGGACGGCTACGTCGGCGTCTCCGCCGGCAGCTGCATCGCCGCGGGCCTGGCCAACGGCATGACGCCGCGCCAGCTGTGCACCTCGTTCATCGAGAACGAAGGCCCGCGCAGCGACCTCATCCGCCCGAGCCTGTTCTTCCGCCCCGCTTTGGGCGAGTACACGCGCCGGCTGCTGTCGGCGCCATGGCTGGCGGCGCAGGCGGGCTGGGGCGTGGCGGTGCAGCGGCGCCCGCTGCTGTCGGCGCTGGAGCGCCTGGGCCGGGCGCTGCCGACGGGCCTGTTCAGCAATGCCGCGCTGCAGGCGCAGCTGGCGCGCGTGTTCTCCGCGCCGGGCCGCAGCAACGATTTCCGCAAGCTCTCGCGCCGCCTGGTGCTGGTGGCGACCGACCTCGACAGCGGCCAGGCCGCGCCCTTCGGCCTGCCAGGCTTCGACCATGTGCCGATCTCGCAGGCCGTGGCCGCGAGCGCCGCGCTGCCAGGGCTGTTCCCGCCGGAGCCGGTGAATGGGCGCTGGTACGTCGACGGCGCGCTGAAGAAGACGCTGCACGCGAGCGTGCTGCTGGAGCAGGGCCTGGACCTGCTGATCTGCCTGAACCCGCTGGTGCCCTTCGAGGGCGGCTCGGGCAGCGCGCACCGCGTGCTGGGCGGCGCGAGCGGGCGCATCCCGCAGCTCGTCGAAGGCGGGCTGCCGGTGGTGCTGAGCCAGACCTTCCGCTCGCTGATCCACTCGCGGCTGGAGCTGGGTCTAAGGGGCTACGCGAACAGCCACCCGGGCACCGACATCGTGCTCTTCGAGCCCGACCACCACGACCCGGAGATGTTCCTGGCCAACACCTTCGGCTACTCGCAGCGCCGTCTGCTGGCCGAGCATGCCTACCGCCAGACGCTGGCCGAGCTGCGCTCGCGCCGCGGCGCGCTGGCCGCCACGCTGGCCGCGCATGGCCTGGCGCTGGACGACGCGGTGCTGGACGACCCGCGGCGCCGGCTGCTGCACCGCCACCGCGGCCAGGCCGTGCACCTGGGCCGCGCCGGCCACGCGATGCAGCGCCTGGACGAGGTGCTGAGCGACCTGGAGCTGGCGCTGGCCGCCCGCGCCTGAGCGCCGCCGGCGCGGCCGGGGTGCGAACCCGGTCACAAGTCGGGGGTGCCGCCCCGGCTCAAGCCCGGCGCCGGCCGGCCGATACCGCTGGAAACCGTTCGCGCCGCATCGTCCGCGGCGCCCGCCGTACCGCCATGCGCTCTTCGCCCGAAGCTCCGCCGCCCGCCCGCGCCGAACCCGCATCGGTCGCGCGCGGCCGCCTGATGGCCGCGAGCCTGGGCGCGCTGCTGGACCGCGTGCGCGGCGCGCGCGAGGTGCTGCCGCACCTGGCGGCGCTGGAGCTTGGGCTGCGCCAGCGCGGCACCGAGGCGATCGGCCGCATCCAGCCGCACTGGCTGCCGAAGATCTGCTCGCAGCTGTCCAGCCTGCCGATCCCCGACGACGATCCGCCGCTGCAGGACCTGCTGGAGCGCCTGCTCTCGGCGCTTCACGGCGACGACGATTCCTCCCCGTTGCGCAGCGGCTTCGACCCCGAGCGCACCGTCGTGATCCGCGAGGTCAGCCACTCCGACTTCATGGCCGCCGCCGCCGAGCAGGCGACGACGCTGCACGGCGAGGTCTGATCAGCCCAGGTAGCGCGCCTCCAGGTGGGCGCGGAAGTGAGCGGGGTTCAGCGCCTCGCCGCTGGCGCGCCGGGCCAGCTCGTCGGTGGTCCAGCGGCTGGCCTGGCTCCAGACGTTCTCGCGCAGCCAGTCGAACACCGGCGCCAGCTCGCCGGCGGCGATGCGGGCGTCGAGATCGGGCATCGCGCGGCGCATCGCCGCGAACCACTGCGCGGCGTACATCGCGCCCAGCGAGTAGCAGGGGAAGTAGCCGAACAGCGCCTCGGGCCAGTGCACGTCCTGCATCGGCCCGTCCTTGAAGTTGCCGCGCGTGTCCACGCCCAGCAGCTCCATCATCTTCGCGTCCCACAGCGCCGGCACGTCCTCGGGCTCGATCTCGCCTTCGATCAGCGGCCGTTCGATCTCGTAGCGCAGGATGATGTGCGCCGGGTAGGTGACCTCGTCGGCGTCGACGCGGATGAAGCCCGGCTTCACGCGCGTGATCAGCCGGTGCAGGTTGGCCGGCTCGAAGGCCGGCTGCGGGCCGAAGGCCTTGGCCACCAGCGGCGCCAGGTGCGCGACGAAGCCCGGGTGGCTGCCCAGCTGCATCTCGAAGCTCAGCGACTGGCTCTCGTGCAGCGCCATCGAGCGCGCGTGCGAGACCGGCTGTCCCAGCCATTCGCGCGGCAGGTTCTGCTCGTAGCGGCCGTGGCCGGTCTCGTGGATCGTGCCCATCAGCGCGCTGACGAAATCGTCCTCGGAAAAGCGCGTGGTCATGCGCACGTCTTCCGGCACGCCGCCGCAGAACGGGTGCGTGCTCACGTCCAGGCGGCCGCCCTCGAAGTCGAAGCCCAGCAGGCGCATCACGTCCTCGCTCAGCGCGCGCTGCGCGGCGACCGGGAACGGGCCCTCGGCCTTGAGCGCCGGCTCGCGGGACTGCTTGTCGGTGACGCGGCGGATCAGCCCCGGCAGCCACTGCCGCACCTCACCGAACACGCGGTCGACCTGTTCGCAGCGCATGCCGGGCTCGAAGCGGTCCATCAGCGCGTCGTACTTCGAGATGCCCTGCTGCTGCGACAGCAGCTCGGCCTCCTCGCGCGCCAGCGCCAGCACCGGGCGGAAGTTCTCGACGAAGCCGGCCCAGTCGCCGGCCGGGCGCTGGCTGCGCCAGGCGTGTTCGCAGCGCGAGCTGGCCAGCTGCTGCCGCTGCACCAGGCTTTCGGGCAGCGCATTGCTGGCACGCCACTGGCGCAGCATCTCGCGCAGGTTGGCGCGCTGCAGATCGGACAGCGGTTCCTGTTCGGCGCGCGAGAGCTGCTCCTGCAGCCGCGGCTCGGTGCGCAGCCGGTGCAGCAACGCGGCCATCTCGGCCAGCGCCGCGGCGCGCGCCTCCACGCCCTTGGGCGGCATGTTCGCGGCCTGGTCCCAGTCGGCGATGGACTGCAGGTGCGAGAGGTGGTGCAGGCGCGTCCAGTGCGCGGCGAGTTCGTCGTAGGTGGGGGTGCTCATGCGCCCGATTGTCGGACGCGGGCACTCCGCCGCGCAGCCTCGGGGTTATGCGTAGCCGGGTGTCGGGTGCCGGGTTCAGCCGAAGAAGTCGCGCAGGTGCAGCGCCACCGCCAGCAGGTGCAGCGGCAGCAGCACCGTCACGGCGCCGGCGGCCAGCTGGTGCACATCGCCGATGGCCATCGCGAGGTCGCCGCGCGGTGCGGCGAGCCAGGCGCAGCCGCTCAGCGCGGTGGCGGCCACCGCCAGCAGCAGCAGGCCCTGGATCAGCGACAGCAGCCCGCCGGCCTCGGAGGCCGGCAGCCGGCCGCGCAGCAGCTCGCGCCCCTCGCGTGCCAGCCGTGCGCGGCCGGCTGCATCGGCCAGCGGCCACCAGGCGGCCACGCGGCCCTTGCGCAGCCCGCTGGCCAGCAGCCCGGCCACGCAGGCGGCGGCGCCCAGGCCCGCGAGCAGGTGCGCCCAATCGGCCCAGCCGGGGTGGGCGGGCCACTGGCGCACCATCGAGATCTGCTGCGCGGCGACGATCGCCAGCACCACCAGCAACGCGAGCGTCGCGTGCAGATGGCGCAGGCCGACGTCGGAGGCGGGTGCGGCCAGCGCCGCATGTGCTTCGGGCGTGCTCATCCGCGCGCCAGCGCCTCGACGCGGCCGCCGAAGCGCTCGACCTCGTTCCAGTCGGTGAACTGCACGCGGGTCTTCGGGTCGGTCGGCCCGTGGTTGATCCACATCACCAGCTGCATCATCCGGCGCTCCATGGGGCCGTAGCGCGAGTAGTCCAGCTCGCCGGCGAACACGCCCAGCAGCTTGGGGTGCCAGGGGCAGCCGGCGAGGAAACGCTGCAGGTAGGGGTTGGTCTGCGGCGTGTTCTTGCCCGGCTTGCGCGCGACGAGGTTGACCGAGAAGAAGGCGCTGGGCCGGCTCTCGAGCGCCGCCAGATGCTTCGTCACGTAGGCCATCACGGCCGGGTTGTGCTTGCCCTGCCGGATGCTGGCGCCGACGACGACGGCGTCGAAGGCAGCCGGGTCGACGCCGGGCTCGGTGATGGCGAACACTTCGGCCGCATCGCCGCGCGCGGCCAGCTGGCCGCCGAGCGTCTCGCAGATGCGACGCGACAGCCCGTAGACGCTGGAGTACAGCAAGAGGATTCTGCTCATGGCGATCCACTCCTCCTCGGCCGCCACTCTAGGCAGCGGCGCCGGCAGTTCGTTTGAGGAGGATCAGCTTCAGAGCCCGGCGGGCAGCCAGCCGTCGGGCACGCCCCACAGCAGCGCGGCCGTGAGGACCACGTAGCGCAGGAACTTGCCGATCGCCATGTAGGCGATGCAGGGCCAGAAAGGCAGCTTCAGCAGGCCGGCCAGCGCGCACAGCGGGTCGCCCACCGCGGGCAGCCAGGAGACGAGGCAGGCCTTGGGCCCGAAGCGGCGCAGCCATTCCAGCGCGCGCATCTGCAGCGGCTTGTGCTGCACGCGCTCGTACAGCGCCTCGGCGCCGTAGCCGATCCACCAGTTGGTCGCGCCGCCGATCGTGTTGCCGATGGTGGCGACGATCACCGCCGGCCAGAACAGCGAGGGATTGAGCTTCACCAGGCCGAAGACGGCGAACTCGCTGCCCAGCGGCAGCAGCGTGGCGGAGATCAGCGCCACCACGAACACGGTGCTGAGCCCGTACTGCGGCAAAGCGAGCAACTGGAGGAGGGACTGCAGCCAGGCTTCCATGCGGTGCCAAGCATTATCGCGGGCGCTTGTCCAGGCCCTCGCAACACCTTTCGCAACAGGGCCGCCGCTATACTGCCGCCTCTTTTTTCAGCACCCGCTTCCCCTCCTTCCCCGCCATGCGCATCGGCACGATCGAACTGCCGAACAACCTGTTCGTCGCCCCCATGGCGGGCGTGACCGACCGGCCGTTCCGCAAGCTGTGCCGCAGCCTCGGGGCCGGCTATGCCGTCAGCGAGATGGTGACGTCCAAGCGCGAGCTGTGGGACTCGCTGAAGACCTCGCGCCGCGCCGACCACACGGGCGAGCCCGCGCCGGTGGCGGTGCAGATCGCCGGCGTGGACCCCGCCGAGATGGCCGACGCCGCGCGCCACAACCTGCAGCGCGGCGCGCAGGTCATCGACATCAACATGGGCTGCCCGGCCAAGAAGGTGTGCAACGTCTGGGCCGGCTCGGCGCTGATGCAGGACCTGCCGCTGGCGCTGCGCATCGTCGAGGCGGTGGTGGCGGCCTGCGAGCCGCAGGGCGTGCCGGTGACGCTGAAGATGCGCAGCGGCTGGTGTGCTGCCGAGCGAAATGCGCTGACGCTGGCGCGCGGCGCCGAAGCGGCCGGCGTGGCGATGGTCACCGTGCACGGCCGCACGCGCGAGCAGGGCTACGGCGGCGCGGCCGAGTACGAGACGGTGGCCGCGGTGAAGGCGGCGCTGCACATACCCGTCGTCGTGAGTGGCGACATCGATTCCCCGCACAAGGCGCGCGCCGTGCTGCGCGCCACCGGCGCCGACGCGCTGATGATCGGCCGCGCCGCGATGGGCCGGCCCTGGATCTTCGGCGAGATCGCGCATTTCCTGGCCACCGGCGAGACGCTGCCGCCGCCGCGCACGCAGGACGTGCGGCGCTGGCTGCTGGAACACCTGGACGAACACCACGCGCTGTACGGCGAGAGCACCGGCGTGCGCAGCGCACGCAAGCACATCGGCTGGGCCGTGCGCGGCCTGCCCGGCGGCGAGACCTTCCGGAACCACATGAACCTGATCACCGACGGCGCCGCGCAGCGGCGCGCCCTGGACGACTTCCTCGCCGCGCTGGCCGAGCGCCACGAGCGGCTGCCGCTGCTGCGCGAGCCGGCCGCCAACGACGATCTGCGCGAACGGGCCGCATGAGCCGCAAAGCGATCGACGACTGCGTGCGCGCCAGCGTGGAGCAGTACCTGAAGGACCTGCGTGGCGCCGAGCCCAACGCGCTGCACGAGATGTTCCTCGGCGCCGCCGAGCGCCCGCTGCTGGAGGTGGTGCTGCGCCACGCCGAGGGCAACCAGAGCAAGGCCGCCGAGTGGCTGGGCATCAACCGCAACACCCTGCGGCGCAAGCTGCTGGACCACAAGCTGCTGCGCAGCACAGGCAAGTGACAGGACACCCGCGATGACCACCAAGCCCACCGCCCTGATCTCCGTCTCCGACAAGACCGGCATCGTCGAGTTTGCGCGCGAGCTGGCCGCGCTCGGCGTGCGGCTGCTGTCCACCGGCGGCACCGCGCGGCTGCTGGCCGACGCCGGCCTGCCCGCCACCGAGGTTGCCGACGTGACCGGCTTCCCCGAGATGCTCGACGGCCGCGTGAAGACGCTGCACCCGCGCATCCACGGCGGCCTGCTCGCGCGGCGCGACCTGCCCGAGCACATGGCGGCGCTGGCCGAGCACGACATCGGCACGATCGACCTGCTGGTGGTCAACCTCTACCCCTTCGCGCAGGCCACCGCGCGCGCCGACTGCACGCTGGAAGATGCGATCGAGAACATCGACATCGGCGGCCCGGCGATGCTGCGCGCCGCGGCCAAGAACTGGGCCGACGTGGCCGTGCTGATCGACCCGGCCGACTACCCGCGCGTGCTGGCCGAGCTGAAGGCCGGCGCCATCCAGCGCAACACCAAGTTCATGCTCGCGCGCAAGGTCTTCGCCCACACCGCGGCCTACGACGGGATGATCAGCAACTACCTGAGCGCGCTGCCCGAAGGCTGCGAGCAGCATGTGGCCGCGGTGCCGGCGCGCGAGCCCTTCCCGGGCGTCTACACGGTGCAGTTCACGAAGACGCAGGACATGCGCTACGGCGAGAACCCGCACCAGGCCGCCGCGTTCTATCGCGATGCGGCGCCTGCCGCGGGCCTGCTCGCGGGCTGGACGCAGCTGCAGGGCAAGGCGCTGAGCTACAACAACATCGCCGATGCCGACGCGGCCTGGGAGTGCGTGAAGACCTTCGACGGCGCGCCGGCCTGCGTGATCGTCAAGCACGCCAACCCCTGCGGCGTGGCGCTCGGCGCGAGCCCGGCCGAGGCCTACGCCAAGGCCTTCAAGACCGACCCGACCTCGGCCTTCGGCGGCATCATCGCCTTCAACCGCCCGCTCGACGGCGCGGCGGCCGATGCGGTGGCGCGCCAGTTCGTCGAGGTGATCATCGCGCCGCAGTTCACGGCCGAGGCGCGCGCCGTGTTCGCCGCCAAGGCCAACGTGCGGCTGCTCGAAGTGCCGCTGTCCAGCGCGACCAACGCGCTCGACTACAAGCGCGTCGGCGGCGGCCTGCTGGTGCAGACGCAGGACGGCAAGAACGTCGCGCCCGCCGAGCTGCGCGTGGTGACGAAGCTCGCGCCCACGGCCGCGCAGATGGAAGACCTGATGTTCGCCTGGAAGGTGGCCAAGTTCGTCAAGAGCAACGCCATCGTCTTCTGCGCCGGCGGCATGACGCTGGGCGTGGGCGCCGGGCAGATGAGTCGCGTCGACAGCGCACGCATAGCCGGCATCAAGGCCGCCAACGCCGGGCTGTCGATGGCGGGCAGCGCGGTCGCGAGCGACGCCTTCTTCCCGTTCCGCGACGGCCTGGACGTGGTCGTCGATGCCGGCGCCTCGTGCGTGGTCCAACCCGGCGGCAGCATGCGCGACGACGAGGTCATCGCCGCCGCCGACGAGCGCGGCATCGCGATGGTCTTCACGGGTACCCGGCACTTCCGGCACTGAGCCCGGCGCGCACGCTCAAGGCGCGCGCAGGACGGCCGACAACACGAGGACGGGGCCCCGCATCGGGCCCGCTTCCGTTGTCTCCGCGCATGTCCTTCCTCGATACCGTTCCCGCCGCGATCCAGCGGCTCGATGGCCGCGGCCCCTGGGCGCGCTTCCGCGTCACCGATGCGCGGCAACGCATGGCGCTGCTGCGCGAGATCGTGCGCGGCGACGTGCCGCTGACGCTGGGCGCCGCCGGCGGCCCCACCTGCCCGAGCCTGCTGTGGGCGCTGGACGACGAGCCGCAGCGCCTGCACATCCGCGTCGCGCCCGAGGTGGCGCGCGAGCAGCTGCAGGCGGTGCTGGGCGGCGGGCGCATCTGGGCCGCCGGCTACCTGCAGGCGGCCAAGGTGCAGTTCGAGCTGCGCGAGCTGGTGCCGGGCCCGGTGAGCGAGCTGCGCATGCTGCAGGCCGGCATGCCGGCGCAGATGGTGCACCTGCCGCGCCGCCGCGCGCTGCGCGTGCGCCGCAGCGAGGCGCAGGCGCCCACCGTGACCTTCCGCCATCCGCAGCTCTCGGAGCTGCCCGAGCAGCTGCGCGTGGCCGACATCAGCATGACCGGCTGCGGCCTGTGGCGCCCGAGCGTCGCGCCGCCGCTGCCGCCGGGCACGCAGCTGCGCGCGGTGGAGGTGGCGCTGGACCCGGAAGTGTTCATCGTCGCCGACATGGAGGTCGCGCACCTCACGCCCGCCGGCCGCGTCCGCGGCGGGCTGCGCGTGGGCTGCGACTGGCGCCGCATGTCGCCCGACGCGGCCGAGACGCTGCAGCAGTGGATCGCGCGCGGCCGGCGCCGGCGCGACCTGGTCTCGCTGTCCTTCGACTGATCGATCAGACCGACGCCGGGTCCCACAGCAGCGCCAGCGCCACCGCGGCCTGCGTCACCGCCTCGTGCAGCGGCGTGCGCTCGCGCGGGCGCCACACCAGCGGCTGGCCGCTGTCGGCGAGCGACAGCGCGCCCACCGGCACGCCCTGGTGCAGCATCAGGTAGCCCACGGGCTGTGCCGTCGGCAGCTTCGTGCCCTGCAGCCGGTGCACCGAGCGCAGCTCCAGCACCACGCCGCCGCCCTCGTAGCGGCCCTTGCGCGCGTCCTGCGTGCCGCCGGCGGCCAGCAGCTCGGCGTCGAGCGCGAGTTTCGCGCCGCCCTGCCACTCGCAGCTCATCGCCATCGGCCGCGCCGGCAGCGAGAGGATGCCGCGGCGCAGCTCGTCCTGCCGCGCGCGGCAGCTGGCCGAGGCCACCTCCGCGCCGGCGCGCTGCAGCGTGAAGCGGCTGCCGGCGCGGTCCATCGTCACCGTGGCGTCCAGCAGCGCCAGGCGGCTGGCCTGGCGCTCGAACTGACCTGACAGGTCGCCCAGCGTGATCGCGCCCCTGGCCTTGCCGCCCAGGCCCGTCATCGGCAGCGATTCGACGCCGGCCGCGTCCAGCCCCGCGGGCAGGTCGATCTGCGCGGCGCGCATCGTCACGCAGCCCGCGAGCATGGCCGCGGCCAGGGTGCCGGCGGCCAGCAGGTGGTGCGGGATCTTCATCGTCGTGTCTCCAGGTTCCATCAATCGTAGAGGGCGCCGGTGGCCAGCAGGCCGCCGGCAGGGTCTTCGCCGCCCAGCACGAGCACGCGGCCGTCGGCCAGCGTGGTGACGCTGTGCCAGGCGCGGGCCTGGGCCATCGGCGCCGCGCTGCGCTGCGTGGCCGGGCCGTAGAACGCGGCCTCCTCGCTGGCCAGGCGGTCGGTGCTCGTCTGCCCGCCGGCGAGGAAGACCTCGCCGCCGGCCAGCAGCGCGCTGCGCACCAGCGTGCGCGGCCGCACCAGCGCCGGCGCGGCGGCGATGCGCGTGGCGCCGGCATCGATGCGCCAGACCTCGCCGCGCGGCACGAGGTCGCTCTCCTGGTCGCTGCCGCCCAGCACCAGCACGCTGCCGTCGGCCAGCCGGTGGGCGTCGTGGAACAGCCGGCGCGGCAGCGCCAGGCCGCCGGTGGGCAGCGGCGTGAAGGTCTCGGTGGCCGGATCGAAGATCTCGGCGAAGACGTAGTTGACGCGGTCGGAGCTGCCGCCGACGACGAGCACGCGGCCATCCGCCAGCCGCGTGGCGGTGTGGCGGCTGCGGTCGTGCGCCATGCGGCCGGCGGCCAGGCGCCAGCGGCGCGTCGCCGGGTCCCACAGCTCGGCCGTGTCCAGGCCCAGGCCGCCGGTGACGAGCACGCGCCCGTCGAGCAGCCGCGTCGCGGTGTGCCAGATGCGCGGCTGCAGCTGCGCGCCGGCGGCCGTCGCCGTGCCGGTGCGCTCGTCGATCAGCTCGGCCACCGGCCAGCTCGACACGGCGGTCAGCCCGCCCACCACCAGCACCTGCGTGTCGCCTACGCGCACCTGCACATGCTCGATGCGACCGGTGGCCATCTCGCCGAGCGGGGTGAAGCGGCGCGTGCCCGGGTCGAAGCGGTCGATCGAGGCCGACAGCGTGGACATGCCGCGCGAACCGCCGGTGACGAGCACGCTGCCGTCGGCCGACACGATGGCGCCGTGCATCGCCAGCGGCATCGGCATCGTGAACGTGGTCCAGCGGTCCTGGTAGCGGTCGGCCTCGCTGCCCGTGCCGCCGCCGCAGGCGGCGAGTGCGAGGCCGGCGGCGCCGCCGAGCAGCAGGTGGCGGCGGGTGAGGGCGGAAGCGGGGGTCGCGTGCATGGGGCGGGCCTTTCGGGATCGGGGAAACCACCATGCTCGGCAGGCCGGCGTGACGGCGGCGTGACGGGCTCCGGAAGCCGTGCGGGCCGGCCCCGTCACGCCTGCGGTTTGGGCTGCGGTACAAAGCGCCGGCCATGCCCCCGCTGCCGCTGCCACTGCTGCACCTGCACGGAACCCCGCGCCTCGCGCGCGCGGGTGCGGGTGAACTCGCGCTCGCGCCGCGCGAGGCCGCGCTGCTGGCCTGGCTGCATGCCGAAGGCCCGACGCCACGCGCCCGCGTCGCCGGGCTGCTGTGGCCGGCGGGCAGCGAGGCGCAGGCGCGCGCCAATCTGCGCCAGGCGCTGGCGCGCCTGAAGCGCGCCGCGGGCCCGGTCCTGGCCGAAGAAGACGGGCGCCTGGCGCTGGCGGTGCCGGTGGCCGAGCCGGAGCCCGAACGCCCCGCGCCGCTGCTGGGCACGCTGGCCTTCGACGACGCGCCCGAGTTCGCCGAATGGCTGGCCGCGCGCCGCGAGGCCGCGCTGCGCCAGCGCCAGCGCCAGCAACTGGCGGCTGCGGCCGCGGCGCTGGCGCGTGCCGACCTCGACGCCGCGCTCGCCGCGGCCGACGCCGTGCTCGCCGCCCACCCCGAGAGCGAAGAGGCCTGGCGCACGCGCATGGAGGTCTTCCACCGCCGCGGCGACCGCGCCTCGGCACTGCAGGCCTGGGACGAGTGCCGCCTCGCGCTGCGCAGCGCCTTCGGCATCGCGCCCTCGGCGCCGACGCAGGCCCTCGGCCAGCGCATCCTGGCCGCCGCCGACACGCCCGCGCCGCTGGCCCCGGCGCCGGCCGCGCTGCCAGCGCCGCTGCGTCGCGCGCCGCCGCTGGTGGGGCGCGAGGCTGCGCTGCAGGCGCTCGGCCAGGGCCTGGCGCTGGGCCATGGCGCGGTGCTGCTGGGGCCGGGCGGCATCGGCAAGAGCCGGCTGCTGGCCGAGCTGGCCACGCGCCACGGCCCGGCGCTGGCCACCGGTGCGCGGCCGGGCGACGGCACGCGGCCGGGTGCGCTGCTGGCGCGGCTGGCCGCGCAGGCGCTGCGCCGCTTCGAGCCGGCGCTGGACGCGGCGACCGCGGCCGACCTGGCCCGGCTGCTCGACGCCGACGGCGCCGCGCTGCCCAAGTCCGCGCTGGAGCAGCGCCGCGTGCTGGCGGCGCTGACGCGCGCGCTGCAGGCCTGTCATCGCGCCGGGCTGCGGCTGATCGTCATCGACGACCTTCACTTCGCCGACGAGGCCAGCCTCGAGGCGCTGCAGGCCGTGGTCGGCGCCTGGATTGCGCTGCCGCCTGACGCCGCCGCGCCGCCGCTGCTGGCGGCGCGCGCCGAGGAGCTTTCGCCGGCCGCCGCGGCGCTGGTGGAGCTGCTCGCGCGCTCGGGCCGCGCGGCGCGGATGGAGCTGCCGCCGCTGTCGGCCGTGCAGTCGCGCGCGCTGCTGCAGGGCCTGGAGCTGCCGTCTGAGATGAGTGGCGCCGAGCTGGCCGATGCGCTGCACGCCCGCGTCGGCGGCAACCCGGCCTTCCTGCTCGAATCGCTGAAGGGCCTGTGGGTCACGGGCGGGCGTGAATGGCGCGAGGGCCGGCCGCTGCCGGTGCTGCCCTCGCTGGTGGAGGCGATGCGGCAACGCCTGGCCCGCCTGTCCGAGGGCGCGCTGCAGATGGCCCAGCTGGCCACGGTGGCGCAGGGCGCGTTCGGCCTGCCGCTGGCAGCATCCGTCTTCGGCCGCGCGCCGCTCGCGCTGGCGCCGCTGCTGGTGGAGCTGGAATCGGCGCAGGTCTTCGAAGGCCTGGCCTTCGCGCACGACCTGGTGGCCGAGGCCGTGCAGCGCACGCTGCCGGCGGCGCTGGCGGCCGCGCTGCATGCGCAGGTGGCCGCATGGCTGCAGGCGCAGGGCGGCAGCGCCGTGGAGATCGCCTTCCACCTCGATGCCGCCGGCCGCGCCCGCGAGGCGCTGCCCTGGCACCGCCGCGCTGCGGCCGAGGCCCGCGCCCGCTGGCAGCTGAGCGACGCGGCGCGCGCGCATGAAGCGGTGGCCCGCGCGCTGGACCCGCAGGCCGAGCGCGCCGAGGCGCTGGCCGCGTGGCTGGCCGCCGCGCGCTGCTGGCTGCGCGGCGCGCGGCGCGAGGCGGCGCGGGCGGCGATCGACGCGGCGCGGCCGCTGGCGCTGACGCCGCTCGAACACACGCGGCTGCGCGGGCCCGAGACGCATGCGCTCTTCGCCGAGCGCCGGCTGAAGGAGGCCGCGGCCTCGGGCGAGCGGCTGATCGACGAGCTGCTCGCGCGGGCCGGCGAGGTGCCGGCCGAGGACCTGGCCGACGCGGTGCGCGCCGTCGCCTCGCTCGTGGCCTATGGCGTCGACGGCCCGCGCGCGCTCGCGCTGGCCGACACGGCGCTGGCGCGCGCCGGCGCCTTCGACGAGGAGACGCTGGTGCAGCTGCGCACCGCGCGCGGCTCGCTGCTGCACTGGATGCTGCAGCCCCAGGCGGCCGAGGCCGAACTGGGCCCCGCATGGCAGCGCGCGCGTTCGCGCGGCGAGCCCGGCGCGCTGGTCACCATCGGCTACCAGCTCGCGCGCGTGCGCCACGCCCTGGGCGACCTGCCCGGCGCGATGGCGGTCTGCGAGGCGCTGCTGCAGACGGCCGAGCGCGTCGAGCTGGGCCCGATGACGCACACCGACGTGATGCACATGCTGGCGATGATGCGCATCGCCTCCGGCCGCGCGGCCGAGGGCATCGCGCTGTTCGACGCCTTGCTGCAGCGCCTCGAACAGGGCCGCGAGAAGCTGCCCGACACCTTCCGCACCTCGCATGCACTGGCGCTGATCAACCTCGGGCGGCACGACGCGGCCGAGGCCGCGCTGGCCTCGCACCCGCCGCCCGGGCGCGAAGGCCATGCGCTGCCGGACCTGGCCTGGCGCCTGACGCAGGCGCGCCTGGCCTTCGTGCGCGGCCAGCCGGTGCGGCCCTGGCTCGATGCGCTGGGCGATCTCTCGCCGCTGCCGGCGGGCCTCAGGCTGCAGGCCGAGGTGGCGGCAGCGACGCTGGACCCGCCGGCGCCGGCCCTGCTCGCACCGCTGCTGGAAAGGCTGGCGGCCAATGGCCAGCGCGGGCTGCTGCGCAGCGCCGAACTCGCCGCGGCGCGCGCCTGTCTCGCGGCCGGCGATGCGGCCGCGGCCGCGGCCCATGCGCGGCGTGCACTGGCACTGCAGGCCCATGTCGACGGCTGGGTCGACGAGCCCGCCAGCGGCTGGTTCTTTGCCGCCCAGGCGCTGCGCGCGGCGGGCGCGCAGGACGAGGCCGCGGCCGTGCTCGCCGCCGGCCGCGACTGGGTCGAGCAGCACAGCGCCGCATGGGGTGCCGACCTGGCCGCGCGCCGCGCCTGGCGCGAGATCCATCCGCTGCACAAGGCCCTGCTGGCCGCCGGGTAGCATCCCGGCCCATGTCGCGTGCCGACCTCATGGGCCTGCTGCTGGCCTTCATCGCCCGCCTCATCACGGGCGCGCAGGGCCATTGGAAGGGCTGCCCGCCGAAGGCCGAGCAGCGCATCTACTTCGCCAACCACCAGAGCCACCTCGACTGGGTGCTGATCTGGGCCGCGCTGCCGCGCGAGCTGCGCAGCGTGACGCGGCCCATCGCCGCGAAGGACTACTGGACCAGCACGCCGTTCAAGCAATGGCTCACCAGCGAGGTCTTCCACGCCGTCTACGTGAACCGGCAGCGCACCGACGACCAGGACCCGCTGGAGCCCCTGGTCGAGGCGCTCAAGAGCGGCGACTCGCTGGTCATCTTCCCCGAGGGCACGCGCAGCAACAAGGGCGAGCCGCAGCCCTTCAAGAGCGGCCTGTACCACCTGGCCGAGCAGTTCCCGAACGTGCAGCTGATCCCGGCCTGGATCGACAACGTGCAGCGCGTGATGCCCAAGGGCGAGGTGGTGCCGGTGCCCATCCTGTGCACGGTAACCTTTGGAACGCCGATGCAGCTGGAACAAGGCGAGGACAAGCGCGGCTTCCTCGCCCGTGCCCGCGATGCGGTCCTCGCCGCGCGGCCGGTCGTGGCCTGATCCATGGGTGCGCTTCGCTCGCTCACCGTCGACCAGCAGGTGGGCCTGCTGTTCGTCATCGTCTTCGGCCTGCTGGTGCTCGCCTCGGGCGTGGTCGCGTGGATCGTGCGGCGCGAGGACGAGAGCAGCGAGCGCCGCACGCTGCTGCTGCGCGACCTGCGCGCGGTGTGGATCGGCGCGGTGGTGTTCTGGGTCTCGTGGATGTCCGGGCCGGTGGGCGCGAACATCGCGTTCGGCCTGTTCTCCTTCCTCGCGCTGCGCGAGTTCATCACGCTCGTGCACACGCGGCGGGCCGACCACCGCAGCCTGATCCTGGCCTTCTTCATCGTGCTGCCGGCGCAGTTCATCATCGCCGGCGGCCGCCACTTCGACCTGCTGACGGTGTTCATCCCCGTCTACGTCTTCCTCGCGATACCGGTGGCCAGCGCCCTGGCCGGCGACCCGACGCACTTCCTGGAGCGCAACGCGAAGATCCAGTGGGCCATCATGGTCTGCGTCTACGGCCTCAGCCACGTGCCTGCCCTGCTGCTGCTGAACTTCCCCCGCTTCGAGCGCCGGGGCGCCTTCCTCGTCTTCTTCCTCGTGATGGTGGCCGCCTTCGCGCAGCTGGTGCAGGAGGCGGTGAGCCGCTGGCTGCGCCGCCGCCCGCTGGCGCGCCACATCGACCGTTCCTTCAGCGCGCGCTCCTGGGCCGCCGGCGCGGCGGCGGCGGGGCTCGTGGGCGCGCTGCTGTACTGGATCACGCCCTTCAAGCCGGGGCAGGCGCTGGTGATGGGCGCCATCGCCGGCGCGGCCGGCACCCTGGGCGAGCTGGTGATGAAGGCGCTGAAGAAGGACGCCGGCGTGAAGTGGTGGGGCAACCGCGCCAGCGTCACCGGGGCGGTCGGCCTGCTCGATCGCGTGGCGCCGCTGTGTTTCGCCGCTCCCGTCTTCTTCCACTCGGTCCGCTGGTACTTCAGCTTGAGATGACGGCCCCCAGCTCACTTCGTTCGCTCCCCCCGGGGGGGCGCTCGCCGCCCTTGGGACGGCCCGGCGGGCGTCGATGAAGATCCTCGGCATCGATCCCGGCCTGCAGCGCACGGGCTTTGGCGTCATCGAAGCCGAAGGCCCGCGGCTGCGCTACGTCGCCAGCGGCGTCATCAGCACGCTGGAGGCGCCGCGCGGCGACCTGCCGGGCCGGCTGAAGATCATCTTCGAGGGCGTGCAGGAGGTGGTGCAGCGCTACGCGCCGGATTGCGCCTGCGCCGAGATCGTCTTCGTCAACGTGAACCCGCAGAGCACGCTGCTGCTGGGCCAGGCGCGCGGCGCGGCGCTGGCGGCGCTGGTCAGCGGCGGACTGGCCGTCGCCGAATACACCGCGCTGCAGATGAAGAAGGCCGTCGTCGGCCATGGCCTGGCCAACAAGAGCCAGGTGCAGGAGATGGTGCGCCGGCTGCTGAAGCTGCCCGCGCTGCCGGGCAAGGACGCGGCCGACGCGCTGGGCCTGGCGATCTCGCACGCGCATGCGGGCGCGTCCTTCGCCGCGCTGGCGGCGGCCTCGCCGCTGCAGCGGCGGCAGCATGCGCAGTACCGCAAGGGCAGGACTTTCTAGAAGTGAAACCAGGAGACGACCCATGAGCACTTCACCCGTCGCCACGCAGTGGATCGACATCGCCCCGGCCTTCGGCGGCTACCTCGCGCTGCCGCCGGCCGGCAGCGGCCCCGGCCTGGTGCTGTGGCAGGAGATCTTCGGCGTCAACGCCCACATCCGCGCGGTGGCCGAGCAGTACGCGCTGGACGGCTTCGTCGTGCTCGCGCCCGACACCTTCTGGCGCGCCGCGCCGCGCGTGGAGCTGGGCTACGAGGGCGCGGACCGCCAGCGCGCGATGGCGCTGATGCAGGGCTATGCCGGGGCCGACGCGCTGGCCGACATCGCCGCGTCGGTGGCCGCCTTGCGCGCACGGCCCGAGACGGCCGGCCGCAAGCTCGGCAGCTTCGGCTACTGCATGGGCGGGCGGCTGGCCTACCTCGCGGCGGCGACGACGAAGATCGACGCCGCGGTGGCCTTCTACGGCGGTGGCATCCACGGCCAGCTCGATCGCGCCAGGGACGTGGCCTGCCCGATGCAGTTCCACTACGCCGGCATCGACGACCACATCCCGCCGGAAGCGGTGCAGCGCGTGCGCGAGGCGCTGCCGCAGGCCGACGTGCAGGTCTATCCCGGCGCGATGCACGGCTTCAACTGCTGGGCCCGCGCCAGCTACCACGCGCCCAGCGCGGCGCTGGCGCATGGCCGCACGCTGGCCTTTCTGGGAGAACGGCTGATGGCGTGATGTAAGCCTGGGCGTGGCATGCTCCCGGTGCCAGGGCCGAAAACCAAGAGCCCGGCAGGAAAGTCGCAGAGGGAACGACCCCATGGACGCGCCGCGCCAGTCCGATCTCGACCAACGCTTCCGTGCGATGGCCGATGCCGCGCCGGTGGCCATCTTCATGACCGACCCCGACGGCGGCTGCACCTACGCCAACGAGGCCTGGCAGCGGCTGTACGGCATGGACGCCCGGGCCGCCGCCGGCCAGGGCTGGGCCGGGGCGATCCACCCGGACGACCGCGCGCTGGTGCACCGCCGCTGGCTGCAGGCCGCCGAGCACGGCGGGCGCTTCGAACTCGAGTTCCGGCTGCGCCGCCCCGACGGCGGCGAGCGCCGCGTGGCCGTGCGCTCCAACCCGATCCGCGCCGCCGATGGCCGCATCACCGGCCACGTGGGCAGCGTGGTCGACCAGACGCAGGCGCAGGAGCTGGAGGAGGCGCGCCGCGCGCGCGCCGTGGCCGAGGAGGCCGGGCGGCGCCAGGCCGCGTTCATGTCGCGCGTGAGCCACGAATTGCGCACGCCGCTCAACGCGATCCTGGGCTTCGCGCAGCTGCTGCAGCAGTCGCCGCCGCTGCCGCCCGAGCGCGCCCAGGCCTTCGCCGGCCACGTGGTGCAGGCCGGCCAGCACATGCTGGCGCTGGTGGACGACCTGCTGGAGCTGCAGCGCCTGGAGCAGGGCCACCTGATCGCGCAGCCCCGGCCGCTGGAGCTGACCGCGCTGCTGGCCGGCTGCGCCGAGCAGCTCGCGCCGCAGGCCGCGGAGGCGGGCGCCGAGCTGGTGGTCTCGCTGCCGCAGCCGCTGGCCCTGGTGAGCGACGAGCGCTGGCTGCGCCAGATCCTGTTGAACCTGGGCGCCAACGCGATCCAGCATGGTCGCGCGCCGGGCCGCTGCGCGCGGGTGGCGTTCTCGGCCTGCCGGGCGGATGGTCGGGTCGAGATCAGCGTCGCCGACCAGGGCCCCGGCATCGCCGCCGGGCCGCTGCAGGGCCTGGGCGAGCCCGTCGAGCAGCCGGGGAGCAGCGTCGGCCTCGGCCTGGACCTCGTCATCACCCGCCGCCTGGCGCAGCTGCTGGGCGGCGAGCTGGTGATCGAGAGCGAGCCCGGCCGCGGCACGCGGGCGGTGCTGCAGCTGCCGGTGGGCTGAAAAAAGAACCCCGGCCCTGGGGCCGGGGGAAGGGTCTCGACAGGGCGAGACTCAGGAGAGTGCGGCGATGCTCGCCGCCGCCCCGGCCGGCCCCAAGCCGCCTGCGACAGCCTGCGCCGCGCGCACGACGGCCTGCAGCGGCCGCCGATGAACCGCGCCGGCATGCGGATTGCTGCACACCCGGCGCCGGCTGGCGCGCAGATGCACCCGAACTGCGGTGTTCCACGGACTTTGAAAGCGCCGGCGGCTGTGGCATCTTTATCCGCAGCCCGTCGTGAAGGAGCCCGTCCCGATGAGTGTTGAAACCGGCCTCGTTCCCGTTTCCAGCCCGGCACCGCATGCGCTGCCCATCGCGCGCATGCGCTCGGTGTACCGCGTGGGCGACGTCGAGCACAAGCTCGACCGGCTGCCTCAGCGCGAGCACGAAACCCTGCGCGCGACCTACGAACGCATGATCGAGAAGGGCCCGGAGCGCTTCCAGGTCAAGCCCGGCGGCCTGCCGGCGATGGAGCATCTCTACGACGAGATGCCCAACTTCGGCGAGGTGCTGGACGACGTCAAGCGCCAGCTCGCGCTGTGCCACGACAGCCGCGACGCGCTGGAGATCACGCCGATGCTGCTGCTGGGTCCGCCGGGCATCGGCAAGACGCACTTCGCGCGCGAGGTGGCGCAGCTGCTGGGGACTGGGCTGGGTTTCATCAGCATGAGCAGCCTCACCGCGGGCTGGGTGCTCAGCGGCGCCAGCAGCCAGTGGAAAGGCGCGCGGCCGGGCAAGGTGTTCGAGACGCTGGTCGACGGCAACTACGCCAACCCGGTGATGGTGGTCGACGAGATCGACAAGGCGCGCGCCGAGCATGCCTACGATCCGCTGGGCGCGCTGTACAGCCTGCTGGAGCACGACACCGCCGGCCACTTCACCGACGAGTTCGCCGAGGTCGCGATCGACGCCAGCCAGGTGATCTGGGTGGCCACCGCGAACGATGAGCGCTGCATCCCCGAGCCCATCCTCAACCGGATGAACGTCTTCGAGGTGCAGGCGCCCGATTTCGAGGCCGCGCGCACCATCGCGCTGCGCCTGTATCGCAAGCTGCGCGCCGCGCACGACTGGGGCCAGCGTTTCGACGACACGCCGCCCGACGCCGTGCTCGACCGCCTGGCCGCGGTGGCGCCGCGCGAGATGCGCCGCGCCTGGATGACGGCCTTCGGCAACGCGCGCCTGGCCGGCCGCGCCAGCGTCGAGCTGGCCGACCTGCCCGGCGCCTCGGGCAAGCGGCAGCCGATGGGTTTCGTGCAGTAGCGATTCAGGCAGCGCGCTGGCTGGCAGCCACGCTGCCCAAGATCAGCGCGCCGGCCAGCGCCATCGAAGGCGTCAACGGCTCGCCCAGCAGGAGCCAGGCCCAGCCCACGCCGAACACCGGTACGAGGTAGGCCACCGCCGCGCTGCGGCTGGGGCCCACCTGCGCCAGCAGCCGGTAATACAGCGCATAGGCCGCGCCGGTGCACAGCAGCCCGAGCACCAGTGCCGCGGCCCAGGCCGAGGGCGGCACCGGCTCTGCCGGCCACTGTGCCCAGGCCAGCGGCGCCAGCAGCAGCGCCGACGAGCCCAGCGCCGCGCAGCCCAGCACCGCCGGCGGCAGGCCTGCGAGGTGGCGCCGCACGAGGTGCGCGCCCAGGCCGTAGCACATCGAGGCGCCGACGGCCGCCGCGGCCGCCAGGCCGAAGCCTTCGCCGGCATCGCCGCCGTGGCCCCCGCGCCCACCGGTGAGCAGCAGCACGCCGGCGAAGCCCACCAGCAGCGCCGCGAAGCGCCGGCCGCCGATCGACTCGCCGAAGAAGAGCCCGCCCGCCAACGCCGTGAACAGCACCGCGCTACCGTTGGCGATGGCGCTCACGCCCGCCGGCAGCCGCGGCGCGGCCCAGGCGAAGAGCATGAAGGGCAGCGCCGAGTTCACAAGCGCAATCGCAGCCACCAGCGGCAGCCGCCGCGGCGCGAGGGCCGCCCGCGCGGGCCAGGCGAAGGGCAGCAGCACCAGCGCGCCCAGCGCCAGCCGCAGGGCCACCAGCGGGAAGCTGCCCAGCGCCGGTGCCGAGATGCGCAGGAACAGGAACGAGGAGCCCCAGATCGCGCCCAGCAGCAGCAGCTCCGGGAGCCTGGGCGGCGGGGCCTTCATGCCTCGGCCACCGCGCGCAGGTAGCGCTCGAAGGAACGGTCCACCGCCGCGCGGCCGCCGCCGACGATGTTGCGGCCCCAGGTGTAGCCGTACACGTCCTCGAATTCGAGGCCTTCGAGCCGCGCGCGCAGCCGCCGCACCTCGGCCGGCGCCAGCGGGATCAGGTTCGGGTAGCTGTGCATGAAGGAGACATGGCGCCGGTCGGCCACCACCTGCAGCGCGTCGCCGGAGAAGAGCGCGCCGCCGGGGCGGGGCCCGTCGCGCCAGTGCAGCACCGTGCTGCCGGGGAAGTGGCCGCCCGCGCGCAGCAGCGTCACGCCGGCCGAGAGCTGCAGCCGCTCGCCGCTCCAGAAGCGGATGTGCGGCGAGGGCCGCTGAACCCATTCGCGGTCGGCCTCGTGCAGGTAGACCGGCACGCCGCCCAGCGCCTCGCTCCAGTCGACCATCGAGGCGTAGAAGTGCGGGTGCGAGATCGCCATCAGCGCGACGCCGCCGCGGGCACGCAGCGCGGCCACCACGTCCTCGGTGACCAGGCTCAGGCATTCCCACAGCACGCCGCCGGCATCGGTGGGCAGCAAGGCCGCGCGCTGGTCGATGGCGAAGCCCGGCGCCAGGCCCAGGCCGGTGATGCCGTCGTCGTCCTCGATGCGCAGCCGGTGCTCGCGCGCCAGCGCCGCGCGCGTCGTCCAGCGCTGGCCGCCGCGGCCGACGTATTGCCGCTCGTCGTCGCAGATGGGGCAGCCGGTGGGCATGGCGGCGGTGGGCGCGAACTGCGTGCCGCAGGTCAGGCAGATGGGGGCCGGGGTGTCGTGCATGGTGCGATCGGGCTTGTGTGAGGCCTGCAGGATGCCGTCCAATGTGGTCCGGATGAAGATCCACTTTTCGCAAATATGAGCAGTCCACTTTTTCTGGACCTGCCGCTCGAGCTGCCCGCGCGCGGGCGGCTCGATGCGCTGCACCGGCAGCTGCGCCAGGCCATCGTCGACGGCCGCCTGCCGGGCGGCGCGCCGCTGCCGGCCAGCCGCACGCTGGCGGCGCTGGCCGGCGTCTCGCGCGCCACCGCCACCGCGGCCTACGAGCGCCTGGTGGCGGAGGGCTACCTGCTGGCGCGCGGCGGCTCGGGCACCAGCGTCGCGCCGCTCCAGCCCGGCGCCGCGCGGGGCGCCCTGGCGCCCGGCACGCCACCGGCGCCGCCGCGCCACCGGCTGCGGGAGGCGGCGGAGGCCGCGCTTGCCGATGTCCCGCTCGCCCCGGCCGCGCGTTTCGACCTCCGCCCCGGCCGCCCCGACCCGCGCGCCTTTCCCTTCGCCGCCTGGCGCCGGGCCGAGGCGCGCGCCTGGCGCACGATCGAGCGCGATCCGCTGGCCGAGGGCGACGTGCAGGGCGAACCCACGCTGCGCGAGGCCATCGCGCGCCATGTGGCCGCCACGCGCGCGGTGGCCTGCACGGCGGCGGAGGTGCTCGTCACCGCCGGCGCGCAGCAGGCCTTCGAGCTGCTCGCGCGCGTGCTCACGGCCGAACGCGGCCGCACCGTGGTGGCGGTGGAGAACCCCGGCTACCGCGCGCTGGGCCTGGCCTTCGCCGAGGCCGGCGCGCGCATCGAGCACGTCGAGGTCGATGCCGAAGGCCTGCGCGTGGACCGGCTGCCGGCGCGCGTGGACGTGATCGGCGTCTCGCCCTCGCACCAGTTCCCGCTCGGCGTGACGATGAGCGCCGCGCGCCGCGCCGCGCTGCTGGCGCATGCGCGGGCCAGCGACGCGATCGTCATCGAGGACGACTACGACGGCGAGTTCCGCCACGCCGGCCGCGCGCTGGACGCGCTGCAGACGCTGGACCATCCGGCCGAGCGCGTCTTCTATGTCGGCACCTTCAGCAAGACCACGCTGCAGGCGCTGCGCGTGGGCTTCGTCGTCGCGCCGCCCTGGGCGCGCGAGGCGCTGGCGGGCGCATTGCGGCGCTACAACTGGCGCGTGCCGCTGGCCACGCAGCGCGCGCTGGCGGGCTTCATCGCGGAAGGTGAACTCGCGCGCCACGTGCGCCGCATGCGCCACGCCTATGCCCGGCGCCAGCAGGCGATGCTGCAGGCCATCGAGCGCCACCTGGCCGGCGCGCTGCGCCCCTACCCGCCGCTGGCCGGCATGCACCTGTGCGCGGCGGTGGACCCGGCCCTCGACGCCGCTGCCTGGGCCGCTCGCGCGCGCGCCGCCGGCGTGATGCTCGAATCGCTGGCGCCCTACACCCACGCGCCGCTGGCGCTCAACGGGCTGGTGATGGGCTACGGGCTGATCGACGCGGAGCGCATCGATGCGGCCGTGCGGGCGCTGGCGCGGGTGATGCCGCCGCGGCGCTGAAGCGCAGGTTCAGACGGTCGCCGTGGCGCGCCCGCCGCGCTGCACGCAGCGCCGCCCGGCCTGCTTGCCGGCGTACATCGCCGCATCGGCGCGCTTGAGCAGCTCGTCGGGCGTCGTGCCGTCGAGCGGGGCGATGGCGTAGCCGACCGTGAGGCCCACCTCGCAGCGCTGGCCGGCGGCGTCGAAGGGGCGGTCGAAGGCGGCGAGCAGCTTCTGGCCCACGGTCATCGCGGTGGCCTCGTCGGCCAGGCCGCCGGCGAGCACGACGAACTCGTCGCCGCCCAGCCGCGCGACCACGTCGGTGCCGCGCAGCTGCTGGCGCAGGCGCTGGCCCACGGCCACGAGCAGGGCGTCGCCCACGTCGTGGCCGTAGCGGTCGTTCACGGGCTTGAAGCCGTCGAGGTCGAGCAGGTAGACGGCCAGCTGCTGCTGCGGCGACGCGTGCTTCAGCGCCTGCGCCAGCCGCTCCTGCAGGCCGCGGCGGTTGGGCAGGCCGGTGAGCGCGTCGGTCTGCGACAGCGTGCGCAGCGTCTCGGTCTCCAGCCGCGCGCGGTCGGCGGTGCGGTGGATGGCTTGCACGCGCAGGCCCAGCACCGCCATCCACGCGCTCATCTCCACCATCAGGCTCAGCGGATAGACATGCTGCGTGAGGTGCGTGGGCTCGATGTAGCCGCGCAGCAGCCCGGCGGTGGTCAGCGCGCCGGCGGTGTAGAAGGCCCAGCCCAGCAGCATGTACAGCGCCACGCGCTCGCCGCGCCGGGCGCGCACGAAGGCCACCGGCAGCACCGAGAAGGTGACGACGATGCCCAGGATCGTGACCATCATCTGCGCCGCGCGGTAGCCCATCAGCCCGGCCAGTGAGAGCGCCAGGCTGGCCAGCGCGACGTGGCCGGTGATGCGCAGCGCCAGGTCCAGGCGCGGGCTGATCTCGGCCATCGCCAGCGTGCCGCGCATGAAGCGCGAGCCGGCGGCCACCGCGACCATGATGCCCATCGGCGCGACCTTCATCGACAGCAGCGGCCAGTCCGGCCACAGGTACTGCGCCCCGATGCCGAAGTAGGCCAGCGTGAAGACGGTGTTGCCCAGCAGCAGCAGCGCGTAGTCCAGGAACAGCGGGTCGTGCAGCGTGATCCAGTGCGACAGGCTGTACAGCAGCATGCACAGCGCCAGGCCGAGCATCATGCCCTGCACGATCTGCACCCCGGACTCGTGCTCGGTGAAGGCCTCCGGCGTGCGCAGCGTGATGGGCAGCACGGCCGAGCTTTCGGTGCGCACGCGCAGCAGCAACTCGTGCTCACCGGGCGCCAGCGTCAGCGCCGCGGCCAGCGTGCGCGAGCGCAGCGGACGCTCGGCCATGCGCTGCGCGTTGCCCATCTGCAGGCGCTGCTCGATGCGGCCACCCTGCACGACGAAGACCTCGACGCGGTTCAGCGGCGGGTAGTCGATCTCCAGCACGCGCTGCACCGGTGCCGTGCCCGGCACCTGGAGCGCCAGGCGCAGCCACACCGTGCCCTGGGCGCGGCCGAGGTTGGCCGGCGTGCCGGTGTGCGGCGCGAAGAGATCGGGGCGGGCCAGGGCCTGCTCGGCGGCCAGCGTGTCTTCCTTGTCCAGGTAGACGCCGACGGCGGGCCAGGCCGGGATCGAGGCGCGGCCGTCGACCACCAGCGCGGGCGCGGCGCCGGCCGCCGCAGCGCCGCCCGGCACGAGCAGCAGCGCCAGCCAGAGGGCGGCCAGCGCGAGCAGGCAGGCGGCTGCCCGGCGCGGGGCGGACGCAAGTGGGTCGGGGGCCGGGATCGGGACCATCGTGGCCCGGTTGATCGGCGCGGCCGGCGCCGACTTGAACGCCGGCGCGCGATCAATTCCTCAGATGGCGCGCCAGGAAGGCTTCCAGCCGCTGCGCGAAGGCGCGCTCGGTCTCCAGGCGCTGCCAGCCGTGCCCTTCGCCGGGGAAGGTGAGCCACTCGGGCTCGCGGCCGGCCTGGCGCAGCGCGTCGCGCATCTCGCGCGCGTGCACCAGCGGCACGCGGCGGTCTTCCTCGCCGTGCACCAGCAGCACCGGGGCGCGGATGCGCGCGGCCTGCTGCACCGGCGAGATGGCCTTGAACATGGCGGCATCGGCCTTGGGGTCGCCGATCAGCACCGGCAGCGAATAGCGGCGCACCTCGTCGCTCATGTCGTCGTTCCACCAGAAGCTGCCCTGCACCACGCGCAGCGGGTCGCTCACCGCGGCCCAGGCGATGCCGCAGCGGTACAGCTCGGGGTCGCGCACCAGGCCCATCAGCGCCGCGTAGCCGCCGTAGCTGCCGCCGGCGATGCAGGCGCGGCGGCCGTCGGCCAGGCCCTGGGCGGCGGCCCAGCGCAGCGCATCGGTCACGTCGTCCTGCATCGCCTGGCCCCACTGGCGCAGGCCGGCGTGGAAATGCTCGTCGCCGTAGCCGGCGCTGCCGCGGAACTCGGGCTCGATCACCGCGTAGCCGCGCGAGGCCAGGAACTGCGGCAGCTCGTGCCAGGCCCAGTGCGTGCCGCGCACCCAGGGCCCGCCGTGCACCAGCACCACGGCCGGCGGCGGCGGCGCACCCTCGGCGCGCTGCGGCTGCGTGATCCACACCGGCAGCTCGCGGCCGTCGCGCGCCTTGATGCGCTCCAGGGCCATCGTGGCCATCTGGCGCGAATCGATGCCGCGCAGGCGGCGGCCGATGATGCTGGGCTTGCCGCCGTTCCACAGCAGGTAGGTGCCGGGGTCGCGGTCCGACCAGGACTCTACCAGCAGCACGCTGCCCGGCTGCCCGCAGCGGCGGCAGCTCAGGCGGTTCACGCGCCCGGGCAGGCGTGCGTCGACCTGCTCCTGCAGCGCCTTCATCGCCGGGTCGATCCAGACCGTCATCTCGCCGTCGGTCAGCGCGCGCACGCCCAGCGTGCGCCCGCCGGCATGCTCGGCGACGACGCGGCCGTGGAAGTCGAAGCCCGGCACTTTCACCAGCGGCGGCTCCAGCGGCTTGCCGGTGGCCAGGTCGAGCCGGGCGAGCACGCGCGTGCCGCCGGCGCCCATCGGCGCGGTGACGTACAGGTGCCCGTCGGCGTCCACCGCCTGCGGCCACCAGGGCATCTCCAGCGAATCGGCGTCCAGCAGCAGGCGCCAGCGGTCGCGTTCCTTTTCGGCCAGCTTCTCGGGCTGCTTCTCAGACTGGTTCTCGCCCGGGTTCTCGCGAACGTGCACGCGCGTGCGGCCGTCCTTGCGCGTCACGGCCACGCGCGGCTGGCCGGCGGCGTCGAGCACCCAGTCCAAGACGCTCTCGGGCACGCCCTGGCCCATCTCGATCCAGCGCACGCGGCCGCTCTCGACGTTCAGCAGGAAAGGGCGCTCGCCGGTGATATGGCCCTGGCTGTCGAGGTCGAGCTCGGCGATGACGATCTCGCGCTGGCTGCCCTGCGGCACGCCCAGCATGCGGTGGTTGTATTCGAGCCGGCGGTCCACGCCGGGCTCGGGCGCGACGATGAAGCCGCGGCCGCGCAGCTTCACCAGCTGGCGCAGCCGCTCGCCGCTGCGCGCGATGCTGAACAGGCCCGGCGCGATGCGGCGCTCGCCGCTGCCGACCTGCAGGTCGACGACGTCGAAGACCAGCCAGTCGTCGCCGACCCACCAGACCCGGCCGATGTCGACGTCGCTGAAGTGCGCCACCGCCCGTGGCGGCGTGCTGCCTTCGAGGTCGACCACCGCAAGCGCGTTGCGGTTGTCGCCGCCGGGCACGAGCACGGCCACGAAGCGGCCCGAGGGCGACAGAAGCGGGCTGTCCATGTCGGGCCGGGCGAAGAAGGCGGACACCGGCGGCGGCGTGCCCGGCGGCGCGGCAGCGGGTGCCGGCGACTGGGCCCGGGACGCCGGCAACAGCGCCGCCATCCAGGCGGCCGCCAGCAGGAAACGCCGCCACAGCGGTCGCGGATGCCTCATCTCCAGCCTCCCCCTGCGGCCCTCCGCGGGGCCGTCGGGCGCGAGTCTATGCCGCGTTCCGGCGGGCGCGGATGCGGCGCCACTGCCGGTCGCCGCCGAAGCCGGCCGCCGCCACCGCCTGCTTGGCCGGCTGGCCGGCGGCCAGCGCGCGCTCGGCCACCGCGACCCGCACCGTTTCCACGTACTGCCGCGGCGAATGCCCCACGTGCTCGCGGAACAGGCGGCTCAGGTGGCGCGGCGTGACGTGCGCGACCTCGGCCAGCCGCTCCAGCGGCCAGGCCGCGGCGGGCTGCTCGCAGACGGCGTCCTGCACGCGGTGCACGGCCGGGTGCAGGTGGCTGCGGCCGGCGCGCAGCGGCGAGATCTCCGGATCGTCCGGCCCGCGGCGCGTGTAGACCACCATCACCTGCGCCACCGTGGCGGCCACGTCCTCGCCGGCGTCGCGCGCGACGAGGTGCAGCGCGAGGTCGATGCCCGCGGTGCAGCCGGCGCTGCTGGCCACCGGGCCATCGACCACGAACACGCGGTTGCCCAGCACCTGCGCCGCCGGCGCGATGCGCGCCAGGTCGGCCAGGCTCTCGTGGTGCGTGGTGCAGCGCCGGCCGGCCAGCAGCCCGGCATCGGCGGCCAGCAGCGTGCCGGCGCAGACGCACATCAGCTCGGCCGCGCCGGCGTCCAGCTTGGGCGCCAGCACCTTCGCCAGCCAGCGCCGCGTCTCGGACCATTCGCGCCTCAGCGGGCGCTGCAGCGGGCTCTCGCCGCCGCTGGGCTGGCCCATCAGCACGACGACGGCGCCGCTCGGCAAGTCGGCCGGCAAAGGCTCCAGCGCCGCGAGCGTGGCGCCCACCGAGGTGGTGGCCTCGGCCTGCGGCGCCAGGTATCGCAGCCGCCAGATGGGCGCGCGGCCGCGGCGCTGCAGGCGCTGGTTGGCCAGGCGGAAGGCTTCGGCCGGGCCGGCGATGTCCAGCAGCAGCGTGCCGGGCAGCACCACGAAGCACAGGTCCTTCATCGGCGTCCTTTCATCGCGCACGCTCCAGCGCCTGGGGCACGCTGCAGATCGTCGCGAAGCGGCCGGCCAGCACGGTGGCCGTGCGCTCGCGGATCTGCGCCGCACTCAGCGTGCCGCCGGCGGGCGTCTTCATCTCGAAGGTGAGCGTGGCGTCGGTGACGTAGTCGACCTCGAAGCCTTCGTCGCTGGCGTGGCGCGTGGTCGTCTCGCAGCACTGCTCGGTGCGGATGCCGGCCACGATGAGCCGGCCGATGCCGCGCTCGCGCAGCCAGATCGGCAGCACCGTGCCGGCCAGCGCGCTGTGCCGGTGCTTCTCGACCGTCAGCGCGGCGTCGAAGCGTGCGAGCCCTTCGAGCGGACGGATCAGGCCACTGGCGTGGGCGAAGGGGTTGGACGCCTCGTCCGGCGCATCGACATGGAAGATGCGCACGACGGGCACGCCGCGCGCGACGCAGCCGGCGATCAGCGCGTTGGTCTCGGCGAGGAAGGCGGGCACATCTTCGCCGCGCCAGTAGGCACGGTGGGTGAAGGATTGCTGGACGTCGACGAGCAGGAGGGCGGTTTGCATGGCGGTGGGCCTGGGCTTGTGAGACAGGCGCTCATCGTCGCTGCATCCGCCGCTCCCGTCTGCACGGCCGCCGGACCGCTCGCGGACGCTTTCGGACATCTTCTCAGGCCGGCGCCGCCAGCCCCGCCACGGCCTGCCGCGCCGCCTCCAGCCCCTGCGCCACGACGGCGCGCTGCCAGTCCTCGCGGTCGATGCAGAAGGCCGCGCGCATCGCGCGCCGGGCCGCGGCGCGGTCGGCGCGGTCGGCCTCGGGGTGGTTCTCGAACCACTGGTCGGCGCGCAGCGCGCGGATCATGCGCACCAGCGGCAGCGTGCCGAATTCCAGCGCGATGCCGGTGTACTCGGCCTGCGGGCATTCCTCGTAGGCGGCCTGGAACATCACGCCGGTGAGGCGCGCCGAGGTGCTGCTGCCGTCGTGGATGGAGGTGATCTTCGGCCCCCACCAGGCGCGGGCGCGCGCCAGCGCGGCGGGGTCGTCGCGGCAGGCGAGGATGCGCTCGCCGTGGCCTGTGGGGCCCAGGCCCGTGTGCAGGTCGATCCAGCCCAGGCGCGTGCAGCGCCGGGCCTCGTCCTGCAGCACGTGGCGCAGCGCCTGCTGGCTCCAGGTGGGCGCGACGCCGCCGTAGAACAGGCCCTGCGGATCGACATGCTGGCCGGCGCTGATGGCGGCCTGCAGCGCCTTGCGGCCGTGCCGCAGCGCAAAGCCCAGCAGCGCGCCTTCGTTGGCCAGCGTGGGCGGCCACTGCGGCGGCAGCAGCCGGTGCGCAATGGCCTCGTAGCCCGGGTTGGCCGGCAGCGGGGCGTGGAAGTCGTGCCAGTTGCGGTTGAGGTCGACGTTCTCGTGCGTGGTGCGCCGCCACCACGAGAAGCCCCAGGGGTTCAGCGCATGCAGGTACAGCACGGCGACGCCGGCACCTTCGGCCGCGGCATGGAAGCCTTCGTCGCGCAGCAGCGCGATCTGGATCGCCGAACCGCAGAAGCCTTCGACGCCGTGGCAGGCGCTGGTGACGATCAGCAGCGACGCCGCATCGGCGCGGCCGAAGCGCGAAACGTCCAGCGCCAGCGACTCGCCGTCGTGGCCCAGGAGCGGGTGGCGCTGCTCGTGGCTGTCGAGGCCGGCGGCATCGGCCGCCTGCAGGAACTTCTCGCGCGCTTCGCGGTACGTGGCCGCGAAGCAGGCCGCGGCGTTCACGGCCGCGCCAGCCACTCTTCCGCGATGCGCACCCAGGCCGTGGCGCCCAGCGGGATCAACTCGTCGTTGAAGTCGTAGCTGGGGTTGTGCAGCATGCAGGGCCCCAGGCCGTGGCCGCCGGCGCGGTGTGCGCCGTCGCCGTTGCCGACCATGAAGTAGCAGCCCGGCTTGGCCTGCAGGAAGAACGAAAAGTCCTCGGCGCCCATCGTCGGCTCGAAGGGGTGCACGTTCTCGGCGCCGACGATGCCCGCGAGCACGCCCTTGACGAACTCGGTCTCGGCCGCGTGGTTCACCGTGGGCGGGTAGTTGCGCTCGAACTGGAACTCGCAGTCGGCGCCGAAGGCGGCGCAGGTGTGCTCGGCCACCTGGCGCATGCGCTGCTCGATCTGGTCCAGCAGCTCCAGGCTGAAGGTGCGCACGGTGCCGCGCACCACGGCCGAATCGGGCACCACGTTGAGCGCCTCGCCGGCGTGCACCATCGTCACGCTGATCACGCCCGGCTCGATGGGCTTGCGGTTGCGCGTGATGATGGTCTGGAAGGCCATCACCATCTGCGCGGCCACCGGCACCGGGTCCACGCCCAGGTGCGGCAGCGCGGCATGGCTGCCCTTGCCGCGGATGGTGATCGTGAAGATGTTGGAGGACGCCATCATCGCGCCCGGGTTCACGCCGAAGGCGCCCACCTTCATGCCGGGCCAGTTGTGGGCGCCGAACACGGCTTCCATCGGGAACTTGTCGAACAGGCCGTCCTTCATCATCTCGCGCGCGCCGCCGCCGCCTTCCTCGGCGGGCTGGAAGATCAGGTACACGGTGCCGTCGAAGTTGCGGTGCTTCGACAGGTGGCGCGCCGCGGCCAGCAGCATCGCGGTGTGGCCGTCGTGGCCGCAGGCGTGCATCTTGCCGGGGTGGCGGCTGGCGTGCGGGAAGACGTTGTGCTCGGTCATCGGCAGCGCGTCCATGTCGGCGCGCAGGCCCACCGCGCGGGCGCTGCTGCCGTTCTTGACGATGCCCACGACGCCGGTCTTGCCCAGGCCGCGGTGGATGGGGATGCCCCACTCGGTGAGGGCTTTCGCCACCAGGTCGGCGGTGCGCTCTTCCTGGAACGCAAGCTCCGGATGGGCGTGGATGTCGCGGCGGATGGCGGTGATGGCGGCCAGGTCGGCCAGGATGGGTTCGATCAGGTTCATGGGGCACCTCGAACCCGGATGGTAGGCCGGCCCCGATGGCCGTGGCGACGCTGTGGCACATTGGCGGGATGAACCCCGAGGCCGAAGCATCCCCCATTCGCGTGGTGCGCGGCGCCTGCCCGCACGACTGCCCCGACACCTGCGCGCTGCGCATCAGCGTGCAGGGCGGCAAGGTGGTCCGCGTGGCCGGCGATCCCGAGCATCCGCCGACGCATGGCGCGCTGTGCACCAAGGTCAGCCGCTATGCCGAACGCAGCTACCACCCGCAGCGTGTGCTGCAGCCGCTGAAGCGGATCGGCCGCAAGGGGGAGGGCCGCTTCGAGCCGGTGAGCTGGGACGCGGCGCTGTCGGACATCGCCACGCGCCTGAAGGCCATCGCCGCGCGCAACCCCGAGGCCATCCTGCCCTACAGCTACGCCGGCACGATGGGCCTGGTGCAGGGTGACGGCATGGCGGCGCGCTTCTTCCACAAGCTCGGCGCGAGCCTGCTGGACCGCACGATCTGCTCGATGGCCGGCGGCGATGCGCTGATCGCCACCTACGGCGCCAAGCTCGGCATGCATGTCGAGTTCTATGCCGAGAGCAAGCTCATCCTGATCTGGGGCAGCAACCCGATCACCAGCAGCGTGCACTTCTGGAACTTCGCGCAGCAGGCCAAGCGTGCGGGCGCGAAGCTGGTCTGCATCGACCCGCGCCGCACCGAGACGGCCGAGAAGTGCCACCAGCACATTGCGCTGTTGCCCGGCACCGACGGCGCGCTGGCCCTGGGCCTGATGCACGAGCTGGTGCTGAACGGCTGGGTCGACGATGACTATGTCTCGCGCCACGTCGAAGGCTGGCCGGCGCTGCGCGAGCGCGCGCTGCAGTGGCCGCCCGAACGCGCTGCGGCCGAGTGCGGCATCACGGCCGATGAAGTGCGTGGCCTGGCGCGCGACTACGGCACGACGAAGCCGGCAGCGATCCGCCTGAACTACGGCATGCAGCGCGTGCGCGGCGGCGGCAACGCGGCGCGCCTGATCGCGCTGCTGCCCTGCATCACCGGCGCCTGGCGCCATCGCGCGGGCGGCCTGCTGCTGTCGGCCTCGGGCTGGTTCCGCCACGCGCGCGACGACGCGGGGCTGCAGCGGCCGGACCTGCTCGCCGGCCGCCGCCCGCGCACGCTGAACATGAGCACGATCGGCGACGTGCTGCTGCACGAGGCCTCGCCTGCCTTCGGGCCGAAGGTGGAGGCGATCGTCGTCTACAACAGCAACCCGGTGGCGGTGGCGCCGGAGAGCGCGAAGGTGGTTAAGGGCTTCCAGCGCGAGGACCTCTTCACCGTGGTGCTGGAGCATTTCCTCACCGACACCGCCGACCACGCCGACTACGTGCTGCCCGCCACCACGCAGCTGGAGCACTGGGACGCGCACGGCGCCTACGGCCACACCTACGCGATGCTCAACGAGCCGGCCATCGCGCCGTTGGGGCAGTCGCGCTCGAACGCGGCGATCTTCCGCGAGCTGGCGGCGCACCTGGGCTTCACCGACGACTGCTTCGCCGACAGCGACGAGGCCATGGCGCGCCACGCCTTCCGCGCCGAGCAGGTGGATCGCGCCGAGCTGGCCGAGCGCGGCTGGTCGCGGCTGCAGGTGCCCGACGCGCCCTTCGCCGAGGGCCACTTCCCCACGCCCAGCGGCAAGGCGCTGGCCGATGCGCCGGGCCTGGGCCTGCCCGACCACCTGCCGAACTACGAGAGCGTGCGCTCGGCGCCCGATCTGGCCAAGGACTTCCCGCTCGCCTTCATCTCGCCGCCGGCGCGGCATTTCCTCAACTCCACGTTCGTCAACGTCGACAGCCTGCGGGCCATCGAGCGCCAGCCGATCCTGGAGATGCACGAGAGCGACGCGGCGCCGCGCGGCATCGCCAGCGGCGACCGCGTGCGCGTCTTCAACGGCCGCGGCGAGTACCACTGCGTGGCCGAGGTCAGCGCAAGGGCGCGGCCGGGCGTGGTCAACGGCCTGGGCGTGTGGTGGCGCAAGATGGGCCTGAACGGCACCAACGTCAACCAGCTGACGCACCAGCGGCTGACCGACATCGGCCGCGCACCCACCTTCTACGACTGCCTGGTGGAAGTCGGCCGCCTGCCGCCCGCCTGATGCCGGCGTGCGCAAGAGGCTCTGGCTGATGGCCGCCGGCGGCGTGTTTGGCGCGGCGCTGCTGGCCGGCGCCACGCTGTGCCTCAGCAGCGGCTGCAGCACCGTGGGCTACTACGCGCAGGCGGCGGGCGGGCACATCGACATCATCCGGCGCGCACGCCCGGTGGCCGAGGTGATCGCCGACCCCGCCACGCCTGCGCCCTTGCGCGAGCGGCTCGCGCTCAGCCAGCGCATGCGCGAGTTCGCCGTCAGCGAGCTGAAGCTGCCCGACAACGCCAGCTACCGGCGCTTTGCCGACCTGCAGCGCGAGGCCGCGGTATGGAACGTGGTGGCGGCGCCCGAGCTCTCGCTGACGCTCAAGACCTGGTGCTTCCCGGTGATGGGCTGCGTGGGCTACCGCGGCTACTTCCAGCGCGCCGGCGCCGATCAACTCGCCACCGAGCTGAAGACGCAGGGCCTGGAGACCAGCGTCTACGGCGTGCCGGCCTACAGCACGCTGGGCTACAGCAACTGGCTCGGCGGCGACCCGCTGCTGAACACCTTCATCGACTGGAACGAGGTGGAGCTTGCGCGGCTGATCTTCCACGAGCTGGCGCACCAGGTGGCCTACGCGGCCGACGACACCACCTTCAACGAGAGCTTCGCCACTGCCGTGGAGCGCATCGGCGGCCAGCGCTGGCTGGCAATCAACGGCACGCCGGCGCAGCGGGCGCAGGCCGACGCCGTCGAGCGGCGGCGCGAGGGCTTCCGCGCGCTGACGCTGCGCTACCGCGGCGAACTCGACGCGATCTACAAAGGCCCCGGCGACGACGCGGCCAAGCGCGAGCGCAAGGCTGCTGCGATGGCCGCGCTGCGGCGCGACTACCTGAGCCTCAAGCAGGGCGAGTGGGCTGGATTCGCGGGATATGACGGCTGGTTCGAACGTGCCAACAATGCGTCTTTCGGCGTGCTGGCTGCGTACAACGAGCTGGTGCCTCGCTTCGAGGCGCTGTTCGAGCGCGAAGGCCGCGACTTCACCCGTTTCTACGCTGCCGTGCGCGAGCTGGCCGCGGCCACCGGCAGGGAAGAGCGCCGGGCGCGGCTGCCGCCTTCCGCCACGGCGGCAGCATCCTCATCCGGAGACCGTTGAACATGGCAGAGATCCGCATCCACCGCGATCACCAGCTCGGGCTGGCTCAGGCCCGCAAGGTGGCGTGGAAGTGGGCCGAGGAGGTCGAGGCCAAGTTCGACATGGAATGCACCGTGATCGAGGGCGAGACCAGCGACACGGTGGAATTCACGCGCAGCGGCGTCAGCGGCCGGCTCATCGTCGCGGCCGACCACTTCGACCTGAATGCCAAGCTCGGCTTCCTGCTGGGTGCGTTCAGCAAGACCATCGAGAGCGAGATCACGAAGAACCTCGACGCGCTGCTGGCGCAGAAGAAGCCGGGCGGGAAGAAGGGCGGCTGAAGCCACTCAGGCCGCGGCCGAGCGGCCGGCCCGCAGCCGCTGCACGTCCTGCGTCAGCCGGCCGGCGATCAGGCGCACCACGGCCAGACCGAAGTCCGGGTTCTGGTAGACGAGCTGGCGGAAGGTGTCCTCGTCGATCGACAGCACCGTGCAGCTCGTGCGGCAGCGTGCGCTGCTGCTGCGCCGCCGGTCGGGCGCGAAGAAGGCGATCTCGCCGAACATCTGCCCGGCCTCCAGCACTGCGCCCACCTCGGGCAGCTCGACCACGCCTTCGGCGAGGAAGTACAGGCGATCGGCCACCGCGCCGCGCTCGAAGATCGTCGCGCCGGCCTTCATGCGCCGGCTGCGCATGTAGGGCTTCAGCCAGATCTCCATCTGCGCGGCATCGGCCACCGAGGCCGAGACGCGGCGCGTGAGCTGCACCATCTGCCCCACGCGCCACAGGTTCACCGGCAGCAGCACCGCGTGCAGCAGCACCATCATCGGGTTGGGCTGCGCCAGGCCGTAGACGATGAAGCCGACATTGCTGCCCACCGCCAGCCAGCGCAGGGGGATCATCGTGCGCACGAAGGCGCTGACGATCACCAGCAGCCCCGCCACCGCGGCCGAGGCGAAGGCCAGCAGCTGCTGCGGGTCGGACAGGGACGCGGCGAAGCGGCCGGCGTGAGCCGACAGGATCTCGGGCAGCGTCAAGGTTCCCTCCGTGGCGACTGCGAGGCGTTGCGCCGGAGTATGGCCGTGGCCGGCGCGCCGCCGGGCTGCGGATCAACCCCGAGCGCGACTTTTCAGCCGTTCTGCCGCTCGTGCGGCGCCACGATCCGGTCCAGCGGCCCGCTCATCGCCCACAGCACCGCGCCGCCGGCCAGGCCGATGGCCAGCATCAGGCCGAAGAAGGCCTGGCGCGGCATCACGTCGTAGAACGAGCCCAGCCAGCCGGCGGCGTAGTTGCCGATGAAGTTGGCGAAGAACCACACGCCCATCAGCATCGAGACGATGCGCGCCGGCGCCACCTTGGTGACGAAGCTCAGGCCGATCGGCGACAGGTACAGCTCGCCGATCGTGAACACCGCGGTGGCGGCGGTGAGCCACAGCACGCTCTGCTTCTGGCCCGGCACGGCCACGGCCTCGGCGGCGATCATCAGCGCGAAGCCGGCGCCGGCCAGCGCGCAGCCGATGGCCAGCTTCTGCAGGCTCGTGGGCTCGTGGCCGCGCCGCGCCTGCCAGGCCCACAGCGCCGCCAGCACCGGCACGAACAGGCCGATCATCGCGGGGTTGAAGGACTGGTACCAGGTCGAAGGGATGGTGAAGCCGGCGATCGTGGGCCAGTCGACCTCGCGGTCGGCCCACAGCTGCAGCGTGTTGCCCTGCTGCTCGTAGACGGCCCAGAAGGCGCCGACGACGAGGCAGGCCACGCACAGCGCGATCACGCGCGGGCGCTCGTCGGCCGGCAGCGCCAGCAGCCAGCGCAGCGCCAGGGCCAGCACGGCCACCGCGAGCAGCGCCTGCAGCCAGCCGGGCAGCGTCAGCAGGCCCAGCATCAGCGCCACGGCGGCCGGCATGCCGGCGATGTAGGCCGCCAGGCCGATCACCGGCGCGCGCTTCGATTCGGTGGGCAGCGGCTCCTGCGGCAGGTGCTTCTGGTTGAAGAGGTAGAAGAGCAGGCCCAGCACCATGCCCACGCCGGCAGCACCGAAGCCGGCGTGCCAGCCCACCGTCTGCCCCAGCGTGCCGCAGATCAGCGGCGCGATGAAGGCGCCGACGTTGATGCCGACGTAGAACACGAGGTAGGCGCGGTCGCGGCGCGAATCGCCTGGTGCGTACAGGCCACCCACCTGCGTGCTGACGTTGGGCTTGAAGCAGCCGTTGCCGATGATCAGCACCATCAGCGCGACGAAGAACAGGTGCTCGCTGGCCATCAGGAAGTGGCCGATCGCCATCAGCACGCCGCCGGCCACCACCGCTCGTCGGCGGCCCAGCAGGCGGTCGGCCAGCATGCCGCCGAACAGCGGCGACAGGTAGACGAAGCCGGTGTACAGGCCGTAGACCTGCGAGGCCAGCGCCTGCGTCTGCAGCGGGCCGAAGGCCGATTCGAGCAGCGCCTTCGCACTGTCGAAGCCCAGCACGTGGCTGCCGACGTCCGGGCGCTTGAACAGGTGGTCCACCATGTACAGCACCAGCAGCGCGCGCATGCCGTAGTAGCTGGTGCGCTCCCACATCTCGGCCATGAAGAGCACGGCCAGGCCGCGCGGGTGGCCGAACCAGGTGGCCTGCTGGGGCGCCGGCGCGGCGGGCAGGGCGGTGGTGTTCATGCCTTGTGCCCTCCGAGCAGCGGCTCGTCGTGTGCGCGCAGGAAGGCCGCGCCCTGCTCGATCATGAAATAGCGGAAGGCCTCGGCCGCCGGCGACAGCACCTTGCTGCCCAGGTGCACGATGTTCCACATCCGCATCACCGGCGTGCCGGCGATGTCCAGCACCTTCAGCAGGCCGCTGCGGATCTCCAGGCCCACCGTGTGCAGCGAGAGGAAGCTCAGGCCCATGCCGGCGATCACGGCCTGCTTGATGGTCTCGTTGCTGCTCATCTCCATCGAGATGCGCGGTGCGATGTGGTGCTCGCCGAAGAAGCCTTCCATCGCGCTGCGCGTGCCCGAGCCATGCTCGCGCGCGATGAAGTCGTAGGCCGCCAGCGCTTCCACCGGCGCGTTGGGCGTCTTCAGCAGCGGGTGTCCGGGCGGGGCGACGAACACCAGCGGGTGGGTGGCGAAGTTCTCGCTGCGGGTGCTGATCTCGCGCGGCGGGCGGCCCATGATGGAGAGATCGGCATCGCCGGTCTGCATCAGCGCCACCAGCTGCTCGCGGTTGCCCACCACGCGCAGCCTCACGTCCACGCCGGGGTGGTCTTCGTGGAAACGCGCCAGCAGGTGCGGCACGAAGTACTTCGCGGTGCTGACCATGCCGATCGTCAGCAAGCCGCGCTCGACGCGCTTGAGCCGTGCCATCGCGTCGTCGGCCTCCTTCAGCGCCGCCAGCAGGCGCTTGGCATGCACGAGGAAGTATTCGCCGGCGGTCGAGAGGACCACGGTGCGGCCCTGGCGGTCGAAGAGGGGCAGGCCGACCTGCGACTCGATCTCCTTGATCTGCATGCTCACCGCCGGCGGCGTGAGGTGCAGCGTCTCGGCGGCGCGCGCCATGCTGCCTTGCTGGGCCACCTCGGCGAACACGCGGAGCTGGCGGAAAGTGACGTTCATCGCTCAGGTCTTGCTGATGTACACGGTCAGAAACTCTGACTTTCCCTGAAGGGAGCCCGACCCTACAGTGCCTCGGCACCGTCGTCAAACCGATCACCAACCCCGGCTCCCGGAGCGTAGCGAATGAACCAACCCATCGAACCCGGTCTCAGGTCCACGATCTCGACCGAGGCCACCGACATCACCGGCGACGCCAAGAAGCGCTACTCCGCCGGCGTGCTGAAGTACCGCCAGATGGGCTACTGGCAGCCCGACTACGCGCCCAAGGAGACCGACACCGTCTGCCTCTTCCGCATCACGCCGCAGGAAGGCGTGGACCCGGTCGAGGCCGCGGCGGCGGTGGCCGGCGAGAGCAGCACCGCCACATGGACCGTGGTCTGGACCGACCGCCTGACCGCCTGCGACAGCTACCGCGCCAAGGCCTTCAAGGTGGAGCCGGTGCCGGGCAACCCGGGCCAGTACTTCGCCTGGGTGGCCTACGACCTGTGCCTGTTCGAGGAAGGCTCGATCTCGAACATGACGGCCAGCCTCATCGGCAACGTCTTCAGCTTCAAGCCGCTGAAGGCTGCGCGGCTGGAGGACATCCGCATCCCGGTGGCCTACATCAAGACCTTCAAGGGGCCGCCCACGGGCCTGATCGTCGAGCGCGAGCGCCTGGACAAGTACGGCCGCCCGCTGCTGGGTGCCACGACGAAGCCGAAGCTGGGTCTGAGTGGCCGCAACTACGGCCGCGTGATCTACGAGGGCCTCAAGGGCGGCCTGGACTTCATGAAGGACGACGAGAACATCAACTCGCAGCCCTTCATGCACTGGCGTGACCGGTTTCTCTACGTGATGGACGGCGTCAACAAGGCCAGCGCCGCGACCGGCGAGGTGAAGGGCAGCTACCTGAACATCACCGCCGCGACGATGGAGGACATGTACGAGCGCGCCGAGTTCGCCAAGAGCCTGGGCTCGGTGATCGTGATGGTCGACCTCGTGATCGGCTGGACGGCGATCCAGAGCATGGCCAACTGGTGCCGCAAGAACGACATGCTGATGCACATGCACCGCGCCGGCCACGGCACCTATACGCGCCAGAAGAACCACGGCGTGAGCTTCCGCGTGATGGCCAAGTGGCTGCGCCTGGCCGGCTGCGACCACCTGCACACCGGCACCGCCGTGGGCAAGCTCGAAGGCGACCCGCTGACGGTGCAGGGCTACTACAACGTCTGCCGCGACAGCTACACCAAGACCGACCTGCCGCGAGGCCTGTTCTTCGACATGGACTGGGCCGACACGAAGAAGGTGATGCCGGTGGCCTCCGGCGGCATCCACGCCGGCCAGATGCACCAGCTGATCGATCTCTTCGGCGACGACGTGATCCTGCAGTTCGGCGGCGGCACGATCGGGCACCCTGCGGGGATCCAGGCGGGGGCGGTGGCGAACCGGGTCGCTCTCGAAGCCATGGTCAAGGCGCGCAACGAAGGGCGGGACATCAAGAACGATGGCCCCGAGATCCTGCAAAAGGCGGCTCAGTTCTGCACCCCGCTGAAGCAGGCGCTGGACACCTGGAAGGACGTGTCCTTCAACTACGCCAGCACCGACACGTCCGACTACGCCGTGACGCCGGCTGTCGCCGCCTGAAGAACGAGGACCACCATCATGATGACCAACCCCACCGGCCGCGTGACGCAAGGCCAGTTCAGCTTCCTGCCCGACCTCACCGATGCCGAGATCGCGCTGCAGATCGAGTACGGCCTGAAGAAGGGTTACGCCTGGCAGGTCGAGTACACCGACGATCCGCACCCGCGCAACACCTTCTGGGAGATGTACGGCATGCCGATGTTCGACCTGAAGGACGCCGCCGGCGTGATGATGGAGCTGAAGGCCTGCCGCACGACCTTCCCCAGCCACTACATCCGGCTGATGGCCTTCGACAGCACGCGCGGCATCGAGTCCATCGCGATGAGCTTCATCGTCAACCGGCCCGCCAACGAACCCGGATTCGGCCTCGTGCGCCAGGAGACCGACGGCCGCAGCATGCGCTACACGGTGCACAGCTACGCCACCGACAAGCCCGAAGCGCAGCGCTACGGCAGCTGAGCCGGCAGGCCGCCATGTCCGCGCCGCTGTACGCGATCCCGGGGGCACCCGTCGTGGCGCCGGCGCCCCAGCCATCGGCGGCCGGCACCGCCCGCACCGTCGGCGAGGTGCTGGCGCAAAGCCAGGTCGAAGGCGTGATGGACGAGCTCGACCGCGACCTCGTCGGCCTGGCCCCGGTCAAGCAGCGCATCCGCGACATCGCCGCGCTGCTCGTCGTCGACAAGCTGCGCGGCAACCTGGGCCTCGCCGCCCAGACACCCAGCCTGCACATGTGCTTCACCGGCAACCCCGGCACCGGCAAGACGACGGTGGCGCTGCGCATGGCGGAGATCCTGCACCGCCTGGGCTACTCGCGCAAAGGCCACCTCGTGGCCGTGACGCGCGACGACCTCGTGGGCCAGTACATCGGCCACACCGCACCCAAGACCAAGGAGGTGCTGAAGAAGGCCATGGGCGGCGTGCTCTTCATCGACGAGGCCTACTACCTCTACCGCCCCGAGAACGAGCGCGACTACGGCCAGGAGTCGATCGAGATCCTGCTGCAGGTGATGGAGAACCAGCGCGACGACCTGGTCGTGATCCTCGCCGGCTACAAGGACCGGATGGACACCTTCTTCAAGTCCAACCCGGGCATGAGCAGCCGCATCGCGCACCACATCGACTTCCCCGACTACGCGCAGGCCGAGCTGCTGCAGATCGGCAGCAAGATGCTGGCCGGCATGAACTACCGCTTCGGCGAAGGCACGGCGGAAGTCTTCGACCAGTACCTCGCGCGGCGGCTCAAGCAACCGCACTTCGCCAACGCGCGCAGCGTGCGCAACGCGCTGGACCGCGCGCGCCTGCGCCAGGCCAGCCGCCTGTTCGCCGAGCGCGACCGCGTGCTCACCGAGGCCGACCTCACGACGCTGGCGCCCGAGGACCTCCTCGCCAGCCGCGTGTTCCAGAACACCACTCCTGCCTGATCGGCCACCGCCATGCCGCTTTCCAACCGACGCACGCTGACGCAGTACCTCATCGAGCAACGCCGCCGCTTCCCCGGCGCCAGCGGCGAGCTCAACGCGCTGATCCTCGACGTCTCCATCGCCTGCAAGGCCATCGCACGCTCGGTGGCCTTCGGCGCCCTGGGCGACCCGGCCACGCGCCAGCTCGCCACCGAGGGCACGCTCGGCGGCGACACCAACGTGCAAGGCGAAGTCCAGAAGCCGCTGGACGTGGTCAGCAACGAGTTCTTCGTGCGCATGACCGAATGGGCCGGCAACCTCGCCGGCCAGGCCTCCGAAGAGATGCCCACGGCGCGCCAGATTCCCGCCGGCTACCCGCGGGGCAAGTACCTGCTGGTGTTCGACCCGCTGGACGGCAGCAGCAACATCGACGTCAACGTCTCGGTGGGCAGCATCTTCTCGATCCTGCGCCTGCCCGGCCACGACGAGACGCCGGGCCGCGACGTGACGGATGCCGACTTCCTGCAGCCCGGCACGCAGCAGGTGGCCGCGGGCTACGCCATCTACGGCCCGACGACGATGCTGGTGCTCAGCGTTGGCGACGGCGTGGTGGGCTTCACGCTGGACCCGAACCTGGGCGAGTTCAAGCTCACGCATCCGAAGATCACGGTGCCGGCCGACACGCAGGAATTCGCGATCAACACCAGCAACAGCCGCTTCTGGGAGCCGCCCGTCAAGCGCTACGTCGACGAGTGCCTGGCCGGCCGCACCGGGCCACGCGGCAAGGACTTCAACATGCGCTGGATCGCCTCGATGGTGGCCGAGGCGCACCGCATCCTGATGCGCGGCGGCGTGTTCATGTACCCGCGCGACACCAAGGATCCGGCCAAGCCCGGCCGCCTGCGCCTGCTGTACGAGGCCAACCCGATCGGCTTCATCATGGAGCAGGCCGGCGGCCGCGCCAGCACCGGCCGCCAGCCCGTGCTGGGCGTCACGCCCACCGAGCTGCACCAGCGCATCGGCCTGGTGTTCGGCAGCAAGAACGAGGTCGAGCGCATCGAGCGCTACCACCGCGAGCCGGCCACGCGCGACAGCGGCATCCAGCTGTTCGCCGAGCGCAGCCTGTTCAGAGACTGATTCCGACTCCCCGAGAGCACCATGTCAGAACGCCACCCCATCATCGCGATCACCGGCTCCTCGGGCGCCGGCACCAGCTCGGTCACGCGCACCTTCGAGAACATCTTCCGGCGCGAGAAGGTCTCGGCCGCCGTCATCGAGGGCGACAGCTTCCACCGCTACGACCGCGCCGAGATGCGCGCCCGCCAGGCCGAGGCCGAGAAGGGCGGCAACAAGCACTTCAGCCATTTCGGGCCCGAGAACAACCTGTTCCCCGAGCTGGAGCAGCTGTTCCGCAGCTACAGCGAGAGCGGCACCGGCCGGCGCCGCAAGTACCTGCACGACCCGGTCGAGGCCAAGCCCTACAAGCAGGACCCGGGCACCTTCACGCCCTGGGAAGACGTGCCCGAGGGCACCGACCTGCTGTTCTACGAGGGCCTGCACGGCGCGGTGGTGACCGACGAGGTGGACGTGGCGCGCTACCCGGACCTGCTGATCGGCGTGGTGCCGGTGATCAACCTGGAGTGGATCCAGAAGCTGTGGCGCGACAAGCATGTGCGCGGCTACTCGGCCGAGGCCGTGACCGACACCATCCTGCGCCGCATGCCCGACTACGTGCACCACATCGTGCCGCAGTTCGGCCGCACGCACGTGAACTTCCAGCGCGTGCCGGTGGTCGATACGAGCAACCCCTTCATCGCGCGCGACATCCCCTCGCCCGACGAGAGCGTCTGCGTGATCCGCTTCGCCAACCCCAAGGGCATCGACTTCGCGTACCTGCTCAACATGATCCACAACAGCTGGATGAGCCGCGCGAACACCATCGTCGTGCCCGGCGGCAAGATGGAGCTGGCGATGCAGCTTATCTTCACGCCCTTCATCTGGCGCATGATCGAGCGCCGCCAGCGCTCCCGCGGCGCGTTATGAGCCCCCAGGCTTGTCGCTTCGCGCCTTCGCCACCCCCCGAGGGAGCTCGGGCCGCCTTGGGACGGCCCGGCGGCGGCCCGGTCTTCGCATGTTGAAGGTACTGATCTGGGACGTCGACGGCACCGTCGCCGAGACCGAGCGCGACGGCCACCGCGTCGCCTTCAACGAGGCCTTCGCCGCGCTGGGCCTGCCCTGGCGCTGGGACGTGGCGCGCTACGGCGAGCTGCTTCACGTCACCGGCGGCCGCGAGCGGCTGCTGAAGGACATGGAAAGCCGCGCCGACGCGCCCGCCGTCCTGCCCGCGCGCGAGGCGCTGGCGCGTGAACTGCACGCGCTGAAGAACGCGGCCTACGCGCGCCGCGTGGCGCAGGGCGGCATCGAGGCGCGCCCCGGCGTGCGCCGCCTGATGGAGTCCTGCAGCGAGGCCGGCATCTGGCTCGCGGTGGCCACGACCACCAGCCGCAGCAACGTCAACGCGCTGTTCGAGAGCCTGTTCGGCATCGGCTGGGGCCGCCGCTTCGAGACCGTGGCCTGCGCCGAGGACGCGCCGCTGAAGAAGCCGCACCCGCAGGTCTACCAGCTCGTGTTGCGGCGCCTGGGGCTGGCACCCGAGCAGGCCTTCGCGCTGGAGGACTCGCCCAACGGCCTGCAGGCGGCGATGGCCGCGGGCATCGCCTGCGGCATCACGCGCAGCGCCTACTTCCGGGACTCTGCCTTCGACGGCGCGGCCTGGGTGCGCGACGACCTGGAAACGCCGCAGGCGATGTCCCTGGCCGAACTGGAAGCCGCACTCGGTGGCACCATCGCGGCCTCCTGAAGTCCCGGAGGTCCGACGCCATGATCCGACGCCTGCTCGCTTCTTTCGCCCTCGCGCTGCCGGCGGCCCTGCCCGTTCACGCGCAGCCCGCCGCCGCGGCCGCCAATGCCGCCGCCAGCTGCCCGGCGCTGCTGAACCACAGTTTCCCGCGCCTGCAGGACGAGGCGCCGCAGTCGCTGTGCCAGTACAGCGGCAAGGTGCTGCTGGTCGTCAACACCGCCAGCTACTGCGGCTTCACGCCGCAGTACGAGGGTCTGGAGGCGCTGCACGCGAAGTACGCGCCGCAGGGCCTGGTGGTGCTGGGCTTCCCGTCGAACGACTTCGGCCAGCAGGAGCCCAAGAACGGCAAGGAGATCGCCGACTTCTGCTTCAACACCTACGGCGTGAAGTTCCCGATGTTCGCCAAGTCCGTCGTCAAGCCGGGCCCGCAGACCAACCCGCTGTTCGCCGAGCTGGCCCAGGCCACCGGCAAGACGCCGAGCTGGAACTTCAACAAGTACCTGATCGGCCGCGACGGCAAGGTCATCGCGCACTACGGCAGCATGACGACGCCGCAGTCCTCCAGCATCGTGGGCGCCGTCGAGAAGGCGCTGTCGTCCAAGTGAAGGTGGCGTGGGCTAGCGGCGGACCTTGCCGTCGCCGGTCAGCATCGAGAGTTCGACGAACGTCGAGCCGCGGTGGTTGCGGGCGCCGAAGCTCACGGTGTAGCCGCCCACGTCGAGGCGCGAGAGGCCTTCCAGCGCGTTGATCAGCGCGTCGCGGCTGCTGCCGCCGCCGCGCTTGAGCGCCTCGGCGAATACCTTGGCGCAGACGTAGCCTTCCATGCTGGAATAGTTCGGCGTCGCATCCGAGCCGGCGCGCTTGACGGCGTCGAGGTATTCGCGCGAGATCGGCGTCGTGGTGCTGAAGGGGAAGGGCATCACCTGGCTGACGACCACGCCGCGGCCGTCGGCGCCCAGCTCGTCGGCCAGCGCCTGCGTGCCGACGAAGGACACGTTGTAGAAGGTGCCGCCGAAGCCGGCCTTGCGCGCCTCGCGCACGAAGGCGGCGCAGCTCTTGTAGGCGCTGATCTGCACGATCGCATCCGGCTGCGTCGGCACGATGAGCTTCACCGCGGCGGCCACGTCGGTGCTGTTGCGCTCCACCTGGCCCACGGCCGTGGGCTCCAGGCCGAGCGGCTTGAGCGCCCGCAGCACGCCGTCCAGGCCGGCCTGGCCGTAGCTGTCGGCCTGGCGGAACACGGCGATGCGCTTCAGCCCCAGGCCGTGCAGGTTGCGCACGATCAGCGCCGTCTCGTCGAAGTACGAGGCGCGCACGTGGAAGGCCTGGCGGCTGAAGGGCTCGCGCAGCGACTCGGCGCCGGTGAAGGGCCCGAAGAAGGGCACCTGTGCCGCGTTGGCCAGCGGCAGCGCCGCCAGCGAGGTGGGCGTGCCGACGAAGCCGAAGAGCGCGAAGGCGCCTTCCTTGCGGATCAGCGTCTCGGTGTTGGCGGCGCAGCGGTCGGGCTCGTAGCCGTCGTCCAGCACCTTGAGTTCCACCGTGCGGCCGCCGGCGCCGCCTTCGGCGTTGAAGCGCTCGAAGAAGATGCGCGCGCCGCGGTTCATCTGCAGGCCCAGCTGCGCGGCCGCACCGCTCATCGCGCAGGACTGGCCCAGCACGATGCGGTTGCCGCTGTTCTGCGCCCAGGCCGGCAAGGCCATGGCCGCCGCGCCGCCGGCCATGCGGGCCAGCGCTCCTCGTCTGTGCATGCTCGGTGTGCCGGTCCCAGGGCCGGTCTTGTCCATGTGGCACGAAGTCTGCCGCCTGAAATGCAGGGGGCAACCCCCCGCCCAGGCGGGTCGCTTGCGGCCGATTACTTGAGCGATTCGATCAGGTCCACGTATTCCTGCATCGCGGCGTCGGCGCTCTTGCCCTTGACGCCGGCCCAGGCGTCGAACTTGGCGCGGCCCACCATGTCGGTGAAGCCAGGGCGCTTGCCCTCCACGTCGCCTTCCGTGGACTGCTTGTACAGCGCGTAGATCTGCAGCAGCGTCTGGTTGTCGGGCTTCTCGGGCAGCTTCTTGCTGTCGGCGACAGCCTTCTCGAAGGCGGCTTTCAGGTCGGCCATGGCGGGTGTCTCCTCGGGGATATGCTGGGTGGAAAACCTGGGTTGACGGCCCGGATGTTACCCAGCATCGTCCCCGGTCCATCTGCCCCCAGCCATCCAGGAGCCTTCCGCATGTCCGCAGCCGCCGAGCGCATGTCGCGGGTCGATACCGCGTGGCTGCGCATGGACAACGACGTCAACCTGATGATGATCGTCGGCGTCTGGATGCTCGAGCCGGCCATCACGCTGGCGCAGTTGCGCGGGCGCATCGAGGACAAGCTGCTGAAGTACGAGCGCTTCCGCCAGCGCGCGGTGGCCGACGCGATGGGCGCGCACTGGGTGGCCGACGAGAACTTCGACATCGCGCACCACGTGGTGCCGGTGGTGCTGGAGCGGCGCAAGGGCGAAAGCGAGCGCCACGCGCTGCAGCACCTGTGCGGCGAGCTGGCGATGACGCCGCTGAACCCGCTGCACCCGCTGTGGCAGTTCCACCTGATCGAGGACTACGAGGGCGGCAGCGCGATGATCTGCCGCATCCACCACTGCATCGCCGACGGCATCGCGCTGATCAGCGTGATGATGAGCATCACCGACGGCGGTGCCGACCCGCCCAAGCGCCGCCGCAAGGAGCCGGCCGAGGAGTCCGGCGAGACCGACTGGCTGGCCGACGCGGTCTTGAAGCCCTTGTCCGACCTCACGATCAAGGCCATCGGCATGTACGGCGGCGGCATGGCCAAGAGCATCGACATGCTGGCCAACCCCTACCAGCCGCTGCTGGGCAGCGTCGACATGGCCAGGAGCGGCCTGAAGGTCGTCAACGACGTGGCCGCGCTGACGCTGATGCCCGACGACTCGCCCACGCTGCTGAAGGGCAAGCCGGCCGGCCGCAAGCGCGTGGCCTGGACCGAGCCGGTCTCGCTGGACCTGGTCAAGACCATCGGCAAGGGCCTGGGCTGCACCGTCAACGACGTGCTGCTGTCCTGCGTGGCCGGCGCCATCGGCGAGCACCTGCGCCAGCGCGGGCAGGATCCTACGGCCAAGGAGATCCGCGCGATGGTGCCGGTGAACCTGCGCCCGATGGAGAAGGCCTGGCAGCTGGGCAACCGCTTCGGCCTGGCGCCGCTGGTGCTGCCCATCGGCATCGCCAACCCGGTGGACCGCGTGTTCGCGGTGCACAGGCGCATGGACGAACTCAAGGGCAGCTACCAGCCGCTGCTGGCTTTCGCGGTGCTGTCGATCAGCGGCCTGTTCATCAAGCCGGTGCAGGACGCCGTGCTGGGCATGTTCGCGAAGAAGGCCACCGCGGTGATGACCAACGTGCCCGGGCCGGCCAAGCCGCTGCAGTTCTGCGGCAGCACGCTGCGCCAGAACATGTTCTGGGTGCCGGCCTCGGGCGACATCGGCGTGGGCGTGTCCATCCTCAGCTACGGCGGCGGCGTGCAGTTCGGCCTCATCGTCGACGAGGGCCTGTGCCCCGAGCCCCAGGACATCATCGATCGCTTCGAGCCCGAGTTCGACAAGCTCACCTGGCTGACGCTGATGCTGCCCTGGTCTGGGCAGCCCGAGGCCGCCTGAACGTTTTCCGCATTCCAAGAGGAGAGACCCACCATGGCCATCAGCGTCGACATCGACCTCGGCTACGAATTCAGCGTCAAGGCGGCGATCAAGGACGTGTTCGACCTCGTCGCCGACGTGCCCACCTCGGCCAGTTTCTTCCCCAAGGTGGAGAAGCTGTTCGACCTGGGCGGCGGCGCCTACCAGTGGGAGATGCAGAAGGTCGGCACGCAGCAGGTCAACATCCAGACCGTCTACGCGAGCAAGTACGTCTCCGACCGCAAGAAGGGCACCGTGACCTGGACGCCGGTGAAGGGCGTGGGCAACGCGCAGGTCAGCGGGCACTGGAAGCTCAAGGAGCACAAGGGCGGCGGGACCGACATCGAATTCAAGGTCTCGGGTACCGTCGAGGTGGGCCTGCCGGCGCTGATGAAGGTGGTGGTCGGGCCGGTGGTGAAGGGCGAGTTCGAGAAGCTGGTCGACAAGTACATCGACAACCTCATCAAGAAGTTCGGCGGAGAGCTGGAGTAGCCTCGGCGGCATGGATCTCAGCCGCTTTCCCCGCCGCCGCTACACCCCTTTCGCCACCCCGCTGGAGGCGCTGCCGCGCTTCAGCGCCGCACTGGCCGCCAGCTGCCCCGATGGCCACGGGCCCGAGGTCTGGGTCAAGCGCGACGACATGCTGGGCCTCTTCCCCGGCGGCAACAAGACGCGCAAGCTGGAGTTCCTCGTCGCCGATGCGCTGGCGCAAGGCGCCGACACGCTGGTGACCTGTGGCGCGCCGCAGAGCAACCACTGCCGCATCACGCTGGCCGCCGCGGTGAAGGAAGGGCTGAAGTGCCGCTTCGTCATCGAGGAGCGTGTGCCCGGCAGCTTCGACGAGTACGCCAGCGGCAACCACTTCATGTACCGGCTGATGGGCGTGGACGCCATCACCGTCGTGCCCGGCGGCAGCGACATGGCCGCGGCGATGGCCAAGGCCGCCGCCGAGGTGGCCGAGGCCGGTGGCAAGGCCTACGTCATCCCCGGCGGCGGCAGCAACGCGCTCGGCGGCCTGGGCTACGTGGCCTGCGCGCAGGAGCTGCAGCAACAGTGCTTCGAGCAGGGGCTGCGCTTCGACCAGGTGATCGTCGGCTCCGGCAGTTCGGGCACGCATGGCGGGCTGCTGGCGGGCTTCCTGGGCAACCACATCGACGTGCCCATCACCGGCATCGGCGTCAGCCGCGACCCGGCCGACCAGGAGCCGCTGGTGTGGAGGGAAGCGCAGGCGGTGTTCGCGCTGCTGGGCATTGCCGACGCGGTGCCGCGCGAGAAGGTGGTGAGCGTCGGCGGCTACTGGCAGCCGAAGTACTCGCTGCCGAATCAGCGCATGGTCGAGGCCGTGCAGATGGCCGCACGCACCGAGGGCCTGCTGCTCGATCCGGTCTACACCGGCAAGGTGATGGCGGGCCTGATCGGCCTGGCGCGCGACGGCTGCCTGCGCCCCGGCGAGCGCGTGCTGTTCCTGCACACCGGCGGCCTGCCTTCGCTGCACGCCTACGAGGGCGTGGTGCTGGGCCGACGCGCCGCCGTCGCGCCCTGATCGAGGCCAGTCGCCGGGCTATCCTTCGCCGATACGCACGCCCGCGCGTGCCTCCGAAGGGATACCTGCCATGTCCACGACGCCTACCTTCCGCCGCCGCACGCTGCTGGCCTCCAGCGCCGCCGGCCTGCTTGCCACGCGCCTGGGCACCGCTTCGGCGGCGACGCCCAAGGACACCATCGTCCTGGCCTTCGCCTTCGACGACATCATCACGCTGGACCCGGCCGAGGCCTTCGAGATCAGCGCCGGCGAGCTGATGGGCAATTGCTACGACCGGCTGCTGCGCAACGACGTGGCCGACCCGTCCAAGCTCGTCGGCGACCTGGCCGCGAGCTGGAAGGTCAGCGACGACGGCAAGACCTTCGTCTTCGAACTCAAGCCCAAGCTCAAGTTCGCCAGCGGCAACCCGCTCGCGGCCGAGGACGTGGCCTTCTCGCTGCAGCGCGCGGTGATCCTGGACAAGACGCCCGCCTTCATCCTCACGCAGTTCGGCCTGACGAAGGCCAACGTGAAGGAGCGCGTGAAGGCCACGGGCCCGCTCACCCTGAGCTTCGAGACCGACAAGGCCTATGCGCCGACGCTGGTCTTCAACTGCCTCACCGCCACCATCGCGTCGGTGGTCGACAAGAAGCTGGTGCTGTCGAAGGAGAAGGACGGCGACATGGGCGCGGCCTGGCTCAAGACCGGCTTCGCCGGCAGCGGGCCGATGAAGATCCGCGAGTGGCGCGCCAACGAGATCGTCGCGCTGGAGCGCAACGACCACTACTGGGGCCCGAAGTCCAAGCCCCTGCGCGTGATCTACCGCCACGTGAAGGAGTCGGCCACGCAGCGGCTGCTGCTGGAAAAGGGCGACATCGACATCGCGCGCAACCTCACGCCGCAGGACCTGGACGCGCTGGCCGCGAACAAGGACATCCGCATCACCGCCACGCCCAAGGGCACGGTCTATTACTTCAGCCTGAACCAGAAGAACCCGAACCTGGCCAAGCCCGAGGTGCGCGAGGCCTTCAAGTGGCTGGTGGACTACGACGCCATCGGCAAGACGCTGATCAAGAACATCGGCGTGGTGCACCAGAACTTCCTGCCCGTCGGCCTGCTGGGCGCGAGCAGCGACAAGCCCTACAAGCTCGACGTGGCCAAGGCCAAGGCGCTGCTGGCCAAGGCCGGGCTGCCGAACGGCTTCAAGGTGACGATCGACATGCGCACCATCCAGCCGGTGCAGGGCATCACCGAGGCCGTGCAGCAGACGCTCAAGCGCGCCGGCATCGACCTGGAGATCATCCCCGGCGACGGCAAGCAGACGCTGACGAAGTACCGCGCCCGCACGCACGACATCTACATCGGCCAGTGGGGATCGGACTACTGGGACCCGCACACCAACGCCGACACCTTCACGCGCAACCCCGACAACGGCGACGAGGCCAAGAGCAAGCCGCTGGCCTGGCGCAACAGCTGGGACATCCCCGAGCTGACGAAGAAGTCCGACGCCGCCGCGCTGGAGCGTGATGGGGCCAAGCGCGCGAAGCTGTACCAGGAGATCCAGGCCGAGTTCCGCCGCACGAGCCCCTTCGTGATGCTCTACCAGCAGACCGAGGTGGCGGCCTACCGCGCAAACGTGGCGGGCCTGAAGATCGGGCCGACCTCCGACTCGACCTACCTCTTCCCCGTGACCAAGTCCTGACGATGGGCCCGCTGCGCGCGGCAGGCGCCGTGGCGCGTTTCGCCGGCGTCATCGCGCTGACCTACCTCGGCCTGCTGGCGGCCACCTTCTTCATCGGCCGCGTGATCCCGGTGGACCCGGCGCTGGCGATCGTCGGCGACCGCGCGCCCGAGCATGTGATGGCGCGCGTGCGCGAGGAACTCGGGCTGAACAAGCCGCTGCCGGAGCAGTTCGTCATCTACGTCGGCAAGGCCTTGAAGGGCGACTTCGGCAACTCGGTGCTCACGTCCAACCCGGTGCTGGACGACATCGGCAAGACCTTCCCCGCGACGCTGGAGCTGGCGACCTGCGGCATCCTCATCGGCGCCGGCCTGGGCGTGCCCTTGGGCGTGTGGGCCGCGGTGCGCCGCGGCGGCGCCGCCGACCACGCGGTGCGCGTGCTGGGGCTCGTCGGCTACTCGGTGCCGATCTTCTGGCTCGGGCTGATGGCGCTGGTGCTGTTCTACGCCAAGCTCGGCTGGGTGAGCGGGCCGGGTCGCATCGACGTGGCCTACGAGTACACGGTGGAGCGCACGAGCGGGCTGATGCTGCTGGACAGCGCACGCGCGGCGCTGGCCGAAGGCGGCGACTGGGGTGCGTTCCGCAGCGCCGTCTCACACCTGGTGCTGCCGGCCACTTTGCTGGGCAGCTTCTCGCTGGCCTACATCAGCCGCATGACGCGCAGCTTCATGCTCAACGAGCTGGCGCAGGAGTACATCGTCGCCGCGCGCGCCAAGGGCCTGAGCGAGGTGCGCGTGATCTGGCGCCATGCGCTGCGCAATGCGATGGTGCCGCTGGTGACGGTGGTCGCGCTTTCGTACGCCGGGCTGCTGGAAGGCAGCGTGCTCACCGAGACGGTGTTCGCCTGGCCGGGCCTGGGCCTGTACATCACCAACTCGCTGCAGAACGCCGACATGAACGCGGTGCTGGGCGGCACGCTGGTGGTGGGCACGGTGTTCATCGCGCTGAACCTGCTGTCGGACGCGCTGTACCGGCTGCTGGACCCGCGCACGCGGGACACCCGATGAACGGCGCCGGCGGCACGGGCCTGCGCGAGTGGCTGCTCTCGGAGCGCCCGGCCTCGCGCCGGCAGGCGGCGCTGGGACGCGCCTACCAGGCCTGGCGCGCCTTCGCGCGCAACCGGCTGGCGCTCGTGGGGCTGGTGATCGTGCTGGCGCTGATCGCCGTTGCCGCGCTGGCGCCGCTGATCGCGCCCTATGAACCGAACGTCGGCGAACTCGCCACTGATCGCTTGCTGCCGCCTTCGGGTTCGCACTGGCTGGGCACCGACGACCAGGGCCGCGACATCGCCAGCCGGCTGATCTGGGGCAGCCGCATCACGCTGGAGGTTGTTGTGCTGGTGGCCGTGCTGGCGGCGCCGGTGGGGCTGCTGGTGGGCACGGTCTCGGGCTACGCCGGCGGCTGGGTCGATGCCGCGCTGATGCGCATCACCGACATCTTCCTCGCCTTCCCGCGCCTGGTGCTGGCGCTGGCCTTCGTCGCCGCCCTGGGCCCCGGCATCGGCAACGCGGTGATCGCGATCGCCATCACCTCCTGGCCGCCCTACGCCCGCATCGCGCGCGCCGAGACGCTGGCCATCCGCCAGGCCGACTACATCCAGGCCGTGCGGCTGCTGGGCGCGAGCCCGGCGCGCATCGTGCTGCGGCACATCGTGCCGCTGTGCACCGGCAGCGTGATCGTGCGCGTCACGCTGGACATGGCCGGCATCATCCTCACCGCCGCGGGCCTGGGCTTCCTGGGCCTGGGCGCGCAGCCGCCGCTGCCCGAGTGGGGCGCGATGATCGCCGGCGGCCGCCAGTACGTGCTCGACCAGTGGTGGGTGGCCGCGGCGCCCGGCGCGGCGATCTTCGTCGTCAGCCTGGGCTTCAACCTGCTGGGCGACGGGCTGCGCGACGCGCTGGACCCGAAGACCGGTTCCTAGGTATCGAGCGCCTTCGCCAGCGAGTCGACCAGCGCGACCAGCGCCTCGTGCGCTTGCACCGCCAGCGCCGGCAGCGTGGGGTCGGCGGTGCTGGACAGGCGCTGCTCCAGGGTCAGCAGCTGGCGGCTCAGCGGCACGGCACCCACCGCGGCGCAGGCGCCGCGCAGCGCGTGGCAGGCGGCGCGCAACTCCGGCAGCGAGGCCGGCGTCACCGGCTGCAGCAGCGCCGGCACGCCGTGCGCGTAGCTGGCGAAAAAGGCGCGCAGCACGCGTTCCAGCGCGCGCGGGTTGCCGGCGACGTTGCGCAGGGCTTGGGTCGCGTCCAGCCCGTCGACGGCGGCCAGCCGGGCCTGCAGTTCGGCGGCGGGCGAAGGCGCTGTGGTCGCGGCCGTGGGTGCCGCGGGTGCCGGCGAGGGCAGCGGGGACGCGGGAACTGCGGTCGACGCGGCCGGCGCTGGCGGCGCTGACGGCCCCGAAGGCGGCAGCCAGCGCAGCAAGGCGGCGTAGAGCTCCTCCGGCTGCACCGGCTTGCCCAGGTGGTCGTTCATGCCGGCGGCCAGGCAGGCCATGCGGTCCTCGGCGAAGGCGTTGGCCGTCATCGCGAGCACCGGCTCGGCGTGGCCCAGGCGGCGCAATTCGCGCGTGGCCTGCAGGCCGTCCAGCCCGGGCATCTGCACGTCCATCAGCACCAGCGCGTAGGGGCGTTCCGAGGCCATCGCGACGGCCTGTGCGCCGTCGGCGGCCAGGTCCACCTCGATCCCCGCGTCCAGCAGCAGCGCCGTGGCCACGTCCTGGTTGACCGGGTTGTCTTCCGCCAGCAGCACGCGCTGGCCGGCGTGGTGCTGGCGCAGCAGCCGCAGCGCGTCCTCGGCCGGCAGCAGCACGGCGTCGCCCGCCACCGGCGCCGCAGCGCCGCCCTGCGCCGGCCTGACGCGCGCGCTGAACCAGAAGCGGCTGCCGCGCCCCGGCTCGCTGCTGGCACCGGCTTCGCCGCCCATCAGCGTGGCCAGGTGGCGCGTCAACGCCAGGCCCAGGCCGGTGCCGCCGAAGCGGCGCGTGATCGAGTTGTCGGCCTGCTCGAAAGGCGTGAACAGCGCCTGCAGCCGCTCGGGCGTGACGCCGATGCCGCTGTCGTGCACCTCGATGCGCAGCAGCAGCTGGCCGTCGGCCTCCGGCTCGGCACGAGCCAGCACGCGCACCCAGCCGCGCGGCGTGAACTTCACCGCGTTGGACAGCAGGTTCAGCAGCGCCTGCGACAGGCGCTGCGGGTCGCCGCGCAGGCGCGGCGGCAGCCGGCCGGTGTCGGCCGTGAGCGCCAGACCACGTTCGCGGGCCTCGTCGGCCACCATCGCCAGCGCCTGCGTCACGAGTTCTGCGCCGGCGAAGTCGCGCTCGGCCAGTTCCAGCCGCCCGGCCTCGATCTTCGAGAGGTCCAGGATGTCGTTGATGACCTTCAGCAGGTGGCGGGCCGCGACGTCGATCTTGGCCAGCCGCTCGCGCTGGCCGGGCTCTTCCACCTCGCGCAGCAGCAGGTGCGTGAGCCCGGTGATCGCGTTCATCGGCGTGCGGATCTCGTGGCTCATGTTGGCCAGGAAGGCGCTCTTGGCGCGCGTGGCCTGCTCGGCCAGCTCGGCGCGGCGCGCCAGCTCCACGTTCATCGCCGCCAGGCGCTCCTCGGCATGGCGCAGCGCGGTGATGTTGGTGGCGACGAAGATGTAGCCCTCGATCTGCGCCTGCCGGCGCATCGGCAGCCGGTAGACCCAGAAGCGGCCGCTGCCGCCGCCGCCGGCCTGCAGCGGTTGCGCCGCCTCGAAGGCCTCGCCGGCCAGCACGCGGCCGATGTTCGCGCGCTGGCGCTCGACCTCGGCCTCGCCCAGCACCTCCACCATCGTGCGGCCCAGCACCGCGTCGCGGCTGAAGCCGAACCAGTCGAGGTAGGCCTTGTTGACGAAGCGCAGCCGCAGCTCGCGGTCCCAGTAGGCCAGCAGCGTGGGCTGGGCGTCGGTGACGGTCTGCGCGAAGGTCTCGACCTCGCGCTGCGCCGCCAGCGCCTGCTCCAGCGCCTGCGTGCGCGCCTGCACCAGCTCCTCCAGCCGCTCGCGGTGCGCCGCCAGCTGCGCCATCGCGGCGCGCTCGTCGGTCACGTCGGCGAAGGACAGCACGGCGCCGCCATCGGGGCCGGCCTTGCCGTCGGATTCGCCGCCCGGCAGCGGATCGCGGCGCAGGCTGAACACGCGCAGGCCGCGGCCCGGCACCTCCAGCTGGCAGGCGCTGGCCGGCGGCGAGCCGTCGGCGGGCTCCAGCGCCTGCAGCAAGGTGGGCAGCCGGCCTTCCAGGTCGCCGCCCAGCAGCTGTGCCGCGGCCGGGTTGGCACGGGCCACGCGCCCCTGGGCATCGAGCAGCACCACGCCTTCGCTCAGGGCCGCCAGCGTCGAGCGCTGCTGGCGCTCGCTGCGCAGCAGGCCGCGCTGCGCGGTGGCGCGCTCGCGCTCGCTGCGCACCATGCCCCAGCCCACGCCGGCCAGCAGCAGCGCGGCCAGCGCGAGCGTGCCGTCGAACATGCGGTCCAGGCGCCGGGCCGCCTCCTCGGAGCGCGTGGCCATCGCGTCGTCCAGCTCGGCCAGGCGCTGGCGCAGCGCGTGCAGCGCCAGCCGTGCCTGCACCTCGCCGGCGCGGTCGGCCACGGGCGCGCTGCCGGCCGAAGCCCAGCGCTCGCGCAGCGCGCCGATGGCGTTGCCGATCTCGGCCACCGCCGCCTGCTGCTCGGTGGCCCGGCCGAGTTCGCGCAGCTCGGCATCGGCCTGCGCCAGCAGGGCCAGGCCCTGGCTGCGCTGCCAGGGCGACTGCGCATCGCCGCCCAGTTGCAGGTGCAGGAAGGCTTCGTCGATGTCGGCGCCGGCCTGCTTGAGCGCCAGCAGCTGCGAGGTGATCTCGGCCAGGCGCCGCTGGTGCACCAGGTGCGCCAGCGTGATGGCGCTGCACAACGCCACCGCGGACAGCAGCATCGCGAGCAGCCAGCCCCGGCCGCGGCGGACTCTCGCGGGCGCGGCTTCGGCCCCGGCCTCAGCGGCCATCTTGGCTGCGCGGCAGGTCGTCCGCGCCGAGATCGAAGCGCGCCAGCATCGCCAGGTGCGGCGCGCTGCCGATGTAGGTGGCCAGGGCCGCATCGACGGCGCGCTGCAGCGCCTCGTCGTCGCGGTGCATCGCCAGTGCGGTGAGGTGCTCGCCGGCGCCGTCGCCGCCGGCCGGCACGGCCTCCAGCACGCCGCCGGCGCCATGCGCCATGTGCCGCACCGTGGGCAGCGACAGCGCCAGCCCGTCGGCCTGCCCGCTGCCCACGGCGGCCAGGCCGCTCTGCGCGTCAGGCACCGTCACCAGCGAGCCGGCGGGCAGCGCCAGCGCCTGCAGCGCCACATGTTCCACCGAACCGGCAATGGCCACCACGCGCAGGCCCGAGCGCCCGGCCAGCCGCGCATAGGCCTCGAGTGCCTTGGGGTTGCCGCGCGCGACCAGCCAGCCCGCGCGCACGCGCAGCGTGGGCCGCGAGAAGCGCACGCGGCGCGCACGCTCGGCGTTGACGAACAGGCCCGCGGCGACGATGTCGAAGCGGCGCGCCTCGAGTTCGGGCAGCAGGCGTTCGAAGGCGGTCTTGACCCAGGCCGGCTTCAGCCCCAGCTGCGTGGCCACGTCGCGTGCGACCTCGGGTGATTCGCCGCCGACCTCGCCGCCCGGCATCAGCGCGGCATAGGGCGGCTCCACCGCATAACCCACACGCAGCACGCCGGCGGCGCGCACGCGCTGCAGAGAACCATCGTCGCGATGGCGCAGCGACCAGACGGCAGCGCCCGCGGCGGCAAGACCCAGGCCCGTGGCACCGGCGATCAGCCCGCGGCGCGATGGCCTCAAGCGCGACACTCCCTGCCCGTGGGGCTCATCACGACCCGACCCCGCGTTGCTCCACTCATTTGTGACGACCAACCCCAAGCAGAACCGGCAGGCGAGGGTCCACCGCGAACGTGCAGCACTGTGACGAGCGTCTCCAGGGGTGTCAACGATCGCCCGGACGGTGCGGGTGTCTAATCGCGGCCCATGTCACGCATTCGCAACTCGGGCCGTCCATCGGCTGTCACAGATGTCGCAGCGGCTTCGCGAACATCCTGCGTTGGTGGGATGCAGCGATCACAAATGATGGGCGAGCATTCAAAATGAGTGGCACGCTACTGGAGGTGGACGGGCTGCGCGTGGCCTACCCGGCGCGCGAGGGCGGCTTCACCGAAGTGGTCCGCGGCGTGGGCTTCAAGCTCGGGCGCGAGCGGCTGGGCATCGTCGGCGAATCGGGTTCGGGCAAGAGCCAGACCGGGCGCGCGATCCTCGGCCTGTCGGCGCCGGGCGCGCGCGTGACGGCCAAGCGCCTGGCCTTCGACGGCATCGACCTGCTGAATGGCTCCGCGTCCGAGCGCCGCGCGCTGCGCGGCAGCCGCATCGCGATGATCCTGCAGGATCCGAAGTACTCGCTCGACCCAGTGATGACGATCGGCGCGCAGATCGAGGAGACGCTGCAGGCCCACGCGCCGCTGCCGCGCCGCGAGCGCCGTGAGCGTGTGCTGCAGTCGCTGGCGCAGGTGGGCATCGACGACCCGGCTCGCGTGGCGAAGCTGCACCCGCACGAGGTCTCCGGCGGTATGGGCCAGCGCGCGATGATCGCGATGATGCTGGTGGCCGGGCCGCAGCTGCTGATCGCCGACGAGCCGACCTCGGCGCTGGACGTGACGGTGCAACTGCAGGTGCTGGCCGTGCTCGACCGCCTCGTGCGTGAGCAGGGCATGGGCCTCGTCTTCATCTCGCACGACCTGCGCCTGGTGGCCAGCTTCTGCGATCGCGTGCTCGTGATGTACGCCGGCCGCGTGGTGGAGGAGATCGCCGCCGCGCGGCTGCACGAGGCGCAGCACCCCTACACGCGCGGCCTGCTGAACTGCCTGCCGCAGCTGGGCCGGCCGCAGCACCCGCTGCCGGTGCTGGAGCGGCGCGCGGAGTGGGCCGCATGATCGGCCTGCGCGTCAGCGGCCTGCGCGTCGCCTTCGACGGCTACACCGCGGTCGACGAGCTCGGCTTCGAGCTCGCGCCGGGCGAGAGCTTCGGCCTGGTCGGCGAATCGGGCTCGGGCAAGAGCACGGTGCTGCGTGCCGTGTGCGGCCTGGCGCGCCGGGCTGGCGGCGAAATTGAGCTGACAGGCCCGGGCCCGCTGCCGGCGCCCGGCAGCCGCGAGTTCAGGCGCCGCGTGCAGATGGTCTTCCAGGACCCGTACGGCTCGCTGCACCCGCGCCAGACGGTCGACCGCATGCTGGCCGAGCCGCTGGCGATCCACGGCATCGGCGATGCCGAACGGCGCATCGAGCAGGCGCTCGACGACGTGGGCCTGGGCCGCGGCTTCCGCTTCCGCTATCCGCACCAGCTGTCCGGCGGCCAGCGCCAGCGCGTGGCCATCGCACGCGCGCTGATCCTCGAGCCCGGCTTGCTGCTGCTGGACGAACCCACCTCGGCGCTGGACGCCTCGGTGCAGGCCGAGGTGCTGAACCTGCTGGAGGCGCTGCGCGAGCGGCGCGGCCTGAGCTTCCTCATGGTCAGCCACGACCTGGCGGTCGTCACCCACCTGTGCAGCCGTCTGCTGGTGATGCGCCGCGGCCGCGCCGTGGAGACGCTGGCCGCGGCCGACCTCGCCGCGCAGCGCGTGCAGGCGGACTACACGCGCAGCCTGATGGAGGCCTCGGCGGGCTTCAGGCGCGCGGCCTGAGGCCGCGCGCCGCGGGGCTTACTGCAGCACGACGTAGTACTGCGCGTCGGCCGAGCCCTGGGTCGACGAGCCGGTCTGCACGATGAAGACCCGCTTGTCGTCGGCGCGGTGGAACAGCGCGATGCCGTACGAAGTGGCGCCCGTCACCTTGGGGAATGGCAGTTCGCCGGACGCGAACAGCAGCGACCCGGTATAGCGGCGGAAGGTCGACGACAACACGTAGGTCGTGACCGGGTACGTGAAGCTGGGCACCGGTTGCGGCAGCGCCAGCAGTTCACCCGTGCCCGAGGCACTGCTCAGCGCCTGCACGTTGCCGCCCAAGGTGTTCACCCATTGCAGGTCGGTGGTCCCGATGTAGGAGCCGGTCGGGCTGAACAGCAGGCTCTGGTCCGCGTTGAGCCAGGGGCCGACGCTGCCGGCGAACGACTGCGTGCTGGCCGAGGTCAGCGTGAGCAGCGATCCGGCGGTATCGAGGGTGATGGACGCGAAGGCGCCGCTGCCGCTGTCGGGGAAGACGAAGAGCTTGCGCTGGACGTCCGACAGCACGAGGCGCGCCGGGCCGTAGAAGTAGTAGAAGTACGAGGAGAGTTCCTGCACCTTCACCCCGGTGTTGCCATCGATCACGATGACGTTCCAGTTGTTGAACGACCCGCTGGACGAGCCGGCAAGGTAGAGCAGGCCGCTGTCGGACACCGCCACGTCGGTATGCAGTCCGCCGGTGTTCATCGAGCGCACGAGCGTGCGGCTGTGGAGGTTGATGAGGCTGGCCCTGCCGTCGTGCAGCACGGCCGCCACGCGGCCGCTGGGGCTCAGCGCGAGTGCACGCGAGGTGGCCGGCAGCGCGATGACCGTGTCGGTGCCGGCTTCGGCGTCCACGAGGTGCAGTTCGTTCGGGTTGGCGGACACGATCACCGCGACGCCCAGCGTCTTGCTGAAGCGCGACAGCTGCGGCGTGTAGGTCAGCGGCATCACGCCTGCGCTGGGTGCGAGCGCGGTGATGACGACCGGCGAGAGCGCCGTGAAGCTGCCGTCGCTCACCGTGACGGTGGCGGTGTAGGTGCCGGCCACATCGGGCACGAAGTCCAGTGCGGCCTGGTTGGCGCTCGCGATCGTGGCGGTGGAGCCCGTCGGGCGCGCGTCGATCGACCAGCTGTAGCTCACCGTGTTGCCGCTCAGGCTGTAGCTGGCGGCGGCCGAGCTGCGCGCGGATTGTCCGGCCAGCACCGTGATGCGCGAGCGGTCGACCGTCGCCACCGGCGGGTAGCTGCCGACGAAGACCGTGGCCTGCTGCGTCGATGCGATGCCCGCCGCGTTGGTCACCACGAGTTCGACCAGGTAGCTGCCCGCGCGCTCCGGCGTGAACGTCGCGGTGGCCTGCGTGTCGGCAGTCAGCGCCGCGGTGCTGCCCAGGGGGGAGCTGACGAGGCGCCACTTGTAGGTGAGCGCGCCGCCGGCGGCATCGAAGCTGCCGCCGCCGCGCAGCGTCACCGGCTGGCCGGTCGAGGAGACGAAGGAGGGCACGGTGGCCGTGGCGACCGGTGCGCCGCTGGCGGAGACGACCGCGGTGGGCCCGTAGTCGGCAGTCACGACGACCCGGTAGCTCACGGTCAGGCCGGTGTTGCCGTCCTTCACGTTGGCCGTGGCGACGTAGACGCCCGGCACGTCGGGCACGAAGCTCGTCGTGCCGCCGGCCGTCACCAGGGCCGGCACGCTGCTGCTGCCCGGCTTCGTATCCAGCGCCCAGGAGGCCGTGTAGTTCAGGTAGTAGGGCGTGTCGGCGCTCAGGGCGACCATGTTGCCGATGGCGACGCCCAGCCGCCGCGTGCCCTGCAGGCTGTTGACGCTGGTGGCCACCGCCACCGCCGGCGCGTTGGCCACGGCTTCGAAGGACTGTAGGACGTCGGACACCGTGCCCGTCGCCGTCGTGGCCCTCGCTCGCACGGTATAGGTGCCGGCCGCGTCGAGCACCAGCGTGACGCTGCTGCCGGTGGCCGGCAGCGCGAGCGTGCTCGCGGTGGGCTTGGCGAGCAAGGTCCAGCCGATCGTGACGGCGCCGGAGGCCTCATCGGCGCTGCCGCTGGCGTCCATCGTGATCGTCGAGCCGAGCGAGACGGTCTGCGTGGGCCGCGTCACCGAGGGGCCGGCGAAGCTCACGTTCGTGCTCAGCGTGGGGCTGGGCAGCGGCGCATCGACCGTCAGCCGCAGCGTGGCCTCGGCGTTGCCGCCGCCGTCGGTCACCTTCAGGCTCAGGACGTACTCGCCGGTCACGTCGGGCACGAACGCGGCCTTCGACGTGGCCGCCGCGCTGGGCGCGGCAGTACTGCCTGCGGGCCGCGTCGTCACGGTCCAGGCATAGGCCGTGACGCTGCCGCTGCCGGCGGTGCTGGCGCTGCCGTCCAGCGAGACCGTCGCACCCAGGCGCGTCTGCAGCGTGAGCGGCGTGCCGGCGGAGGTGCCGGTCGCCGCGGCGCGGATCACCACGGTCGGTGGGGTCGCGGCCGCCGGCGGCGCGTCGCCACCGCCACCGCCGCCGCCACAAGCAGAAAGGACCAGCGCAGCCGCAGCCGCGCCGATCCAGCGAAGGATTCGGTAGTTCATCAAGGGGACCTCCCAGTCGCACAGGCGGGCCGCGACGCTGGCAGCCCGTCAAGAAGCCACATTAGATTCCAGGCCTGATCGGCCAAACCCTCAGGGTAAGCGATAGGCCCCCGCAACGGGGGGTGCATGCCGGCCGACCCGGCGCCAGTGCCGGGCCCCGGAATGGCGCGCCGCGCCGCGGCGTACACGTCGCACGGAGCCATTCCGTCGAGGAGCGCAAGATGAGCCCAGTCCGCCATTGGCTGCTCGCGGCCGCGGGTGCCGCCGCCGGCGTCGCCGCCCACGCCACGACCATCCTGCCGGCGATCACGCACGGCGACCTGGCGATCGTGCTGAACCCGGTCGCCACCGGGCTCTCGGCACCCGACTACGCGACCTTCGCGCCGGGTGACCCTTCGCGCCTCTTCGTCGTCGAGCAGGGCGGCCTGCTGCGGGTGCTGCAGAACGGCGTGCTGCAGGCGGCGCCGGCCATGGACATCAGCGCCCGCGTGGCGCCGCCGCTGGTGCCCACCAACGCCAATGACGAACGCGGCTTCCTCGGCCTGGCCTTCCACCCGGACTTCGCCACCCCCGGCGCCGCAGGCTTCCAGACGCTGTACACCTACAACAGCGAGTTGATCCCCGCCGGCGGCGCGCCCACCTACGCGGCACCCAACAACGCGGTGCAGAACTACCAGAACGTCGTCAACGAGTGGAAGATGGTGAACGGCGTGGTCGACCCCGGCTCGCGCCGCCAGGTCATCAGCTTCGGCAAGAACGCCGGCAACCACAACGGCGGCACCATCACCTTCGGCACCGACGGCTACCTTTACCTCGGCCTGGGTGACGGCGGCAACGCCAACGACGTGGGCCCGAGCCACCTCGAGCCCGGCGGCAACTCGCAGAACCTGTCCACGCCGCTGGGCAAGATGCTGCGCATCGACCCGCTGAACCCCACGCTCACCGGTGCGAGCGCGAACCCGGTGAGCCTCAACGGCCAGTACCGCATCCCGACGACGAACCCCTTCCAGGGCGCGGGCCAGGCGCCGGAGATCTACGCCTTGGGCTTCCGAAACCCGTACCGCTTCGCGGTCGACCGCGTCGACCTGGGCGGCAACGGCCAGATCATCGTCGCCGACGTGGGGCAGAACAGCGTCGAGGAGATCGACCGTCTGCAGATCGGCGGCAACTACGGTTGGGCGATCAAGGAAGGCACCTTCCTGTTCAACCGCACCACCGGGCCCGGCGGCGCGGCGGGCTCGGTGGGCGCCAACAGCCCGGGCAGCCCGAGCGGGCTGATCGACCCGATCAGCGGCGTGCTGGGCACGCTGGAGTACGACCACGGCGACGGCATCAGCATCACCGGCGGCTTCGTCTACCGCGGTCAAGCCATCCCCGCGCTGTACGGCAAGTACGTCTTCGGCGACCTCGCGCTGCGCCCGGCCGCCGGCGGCCAGCCGCGCGCCGACGGGCGGCTCTTCTACGCCGATCTCACGACCGGCGAGATCAAGGAGTTCCTGCTGCCGCAGTTCGCCACCGGCCAGCTGCCCAGCGGCCTGACGGTGCACGGCTTCGGCGAAGACGCCTCGGGCGAGCTCTACGCACTGGTGACCAACACGCCGGCCAGCGGCACCGGCGGCATCGTCTACATGCTCACGGCCGTGCCCGAGCCCGGTACCTGGGCCATGCTGGGCGCGGGCCTGCTGGCGCTGGCGCTACGGCGCCGGGGGTCGCAGAGTCAGCAGTTCGGACGCTAGCCCTTCGTAGGCCGCGGCCACGCGCAGCAGCGCGGCCTCGGCCTGCGGGCGCGCGATCAGCTGCAGCCCGGCGGGCAGCCGGCCCGCGGCGTCGAAGCCCGCCGGCTGGCTGATCGCCGGCAGCCCGGCGAAGGTGGCGTACAGCGTCACCTCCATCCAGCGGTGGTAGCTGTCCATCGTGCGGCCGGCGATCTCGCGCGGCCAGCTCCACTCGACAGGGAAGGGCCAGACCTGCGTGGCCGGCAGCGCGAGCAGGTCGAAGCGCTCGAACATCGCCAGCATCTGCTGCAGGAAGCGCGTGCGGGTCTCGCTCGCGCGCATGAAGGTCTCGAACGAGAGACCCTGCGCCTGGTCGTATTCCCACAGGGCCTCGGGCTTGACCTGCTCGCGCGTGGCACCAGGCAGGCGCAGCGCGGCGGCGACGTTCGGCGCCACGAGTGCGCGCCGCCAGACGAGCCAGGCCTCCCACACCTCGCTGGGCGAGAAGCCTGGCGCCGCGGGCTCGACCGCCGCGCCGGCGCCGGTGAAGCGCGCCAGCGCCGCCTCGCAGGTGGCGAGGATGCCGGGCTCGGTGGAGAGATGGCCGCCCAGGTCGCCCAGCCAGCCGATGCGCAGGCCGCGCAGCGTGTGCGCGTCCGGCTCGGCCCAGGGGTCCAGCGCCGCGGCCACCGCGAGCGGCACGCGCGCATCGGGCCCGGCCTGCGTGGCCAGCAGCGCGGCCAGGTCGCGCACGGTGCGGGCCATCGGGCCGTCGGTCGAGAGTTGCGCGACCCAGCCGTCGGCCTTCGGCCAGCCGGGCACGCGGCCCTGGCCGGGGCGCAGGCCGAAGACATGGTTCCAGGCCGCGGGGTTGCGCAGGCTGCCCATGAAGTCGGAGCCGTCGGCCACCGGCAGCAGCCGGTGCGCCAGCGCCACCGCGGCGCCGCCGCTGCTGCCGCCGGCGCTGCGCGTGGAGTCCCAGGCGTTGGGCGTGGGCCCGAAGAGCCGGTTGTAGGTGTGCGAGCCGAGGCCGAACTCGGGCATGTTGGTCTTGCCGATGACGATGCAGCCGGCCGCCTTCATGCGCGCGACGTAGAGGCTGTCCTCGGCCGCCACCGCGGTCGCCAGCAGCGGGCTGCCGAGCGTGCTGGGGAAGCCGGCGGCGTGCGCCGTGTCCTTGATCGCCTGCGGCAGGCCGTGCATCCAGCCGCGCGAGGCACCGCGCGCGAGTTCGGCGTCGCGTTCGTCGGCTTGGCGCAGCAGCACCTCGTCGCTCGCGAGGTTGACGATCGCATTGAGCCGCGGGTTCAGCGCGCGGATGCGCGCCAGCGTCGCGGCCATCAGCTCGCGGCAAGAGACCCGGCGCTCGTGCAGCGCGCGGCTTTGCGCAAGGGCGGGCTGGTCGATGATGTCCGATGCGGTGGCGCTCATCGGTGCATCATCGCGCATCCCACGGAGATCCGATGCCCGTCGTTCGCCGGCTGCTGGGCGGCCCCGTCGCCATCACCGAATACCTCTGCGAAGGCGATGCCGCCGGCGCAGCGCCGCAGGCCGAATTGCACGATGGCTGGTCACTGGCCTATGTGCGCCGCGGCAGCTTCGGCTGCACCTGCCGCGGGCGGCGCTTCCAGCTCGTGCCGGGTTCGTTCATGGTCGGCCGGCCCGGCGACGAGTACACCTGCACGCACGAGCACCACGACGGCGGCGACGAATGCCTGGCCTTCTTCTTCGCGCCGGAGCTGGTGGACGAAGTGCTTCGAAAGCGGCCGCATTGGGGCTCGGGCGCGACGCCGCCGCTGGCCGAGCTGGGTGCCATGGCCGAGCTGGCGATGGCCGTGCTGCGCCACGAGCACGATGCCGGCGCCGACGAGGTGGGCCTGGCGATGGCCGCGCGCTTCGTGCGCCTGATGGCCGGCGAAGGCGCCAGCGGCCCGCTGCGCCCGACGCCGGCCGAGCACCGCCGCGCGGTGCGCAGCGCGATGTGGATCGCCGCGAACAGCGCCGAGCCTCTGACGCTGGCTCAGATGGCGCAGGAAGCTGGCACCAGCCCCTACCACTTCCTGCGCAGCTTCTCGGCCGTGCTGGGCACCACGCCGCACCAGTACCTCGTGCGCTGCCGGCTGCTCAGTGCGGCACGGCTGCTGGCGCAGGACGATGAGCGGCCCGTCACCGAGGTCGCGCTGGACGTGGGCTTCGCCGACCTCTCCAACTTCGTGCGCAGCTTCGGCCGTGCTGCCGGCGTGTCGCCGCGCGCCTTCCGCCGCGTCGCCCGGGGCTCGGCCAGCGACCGCAAGTTTCTCCAAGATCGCATCGCCACCGCTGCCTAGCATGCCCTCGTTCCATTCCTGAACGAGGAGATTTCGATGTTCGATCACGTGGGGCTGAAGGTGAAGAACCTGGAGGCCAGCCGGCGCTTCTACGAGGCCGCGCTCGGCGCGCTCGGCCATGAGCCGGGCTCCAGCGGCGACGGCTGGGCGGGCCTGGGCCCGGCCGGCGCACCCGCGCTGTGGCTCTATGCCGCCGACAAGCCCATCGGCCCGGGCACGCACGTGGCCTTCGCCGCGAAGAGCCGCGAGCAGGTGCAGCGTTTCCACGCCGCAGGCCTGGCCGCCGGCGGCCGCGACAACGGCCCGCCCGGCCCGCGGCCCGACTACAGCGACACCTACTACGCCGCCTTCCTGCTCGACCCGGACGGCCACAACGTCGAGGCGGTCTGCTACGTTTGAGGCTTGCGGCGCGCGCTCTGCCTGTGCGGGCCGCCGATCCTTCGGAGTGCCCGCGCCATGAGTCTTTCGCCCGCCGCCGTCGTCGACGAGTTCCTGCGCCTGGTGATGATCCCTGACCCGGACGCGGCCCGGGCCTTCGTCTCGCCCGCGCTGCGCATCCGCTTCACTGGCGCGCGCGCAATGCGCGACCCGGCCGAGACCAGCGCCTTCAACGCCCAGCGCTACCGCTGGGTGAAGAAGCGCATCGAGGCCACGGAGGTGGTCGAAGGCGGCAGCGCGGAACACACCGTGGTCTACAGCCGCGGCACGCTGCACGGTGAGTGGCCCGACGGCACGCCCTTCGAAGGCAACCGCTACGTCGACCGCTACGTGGTGAGCCAGGGCCTGATCGTGCAGATGGACGTCTGGAACGACAGCGCCGAGTGGCTGCTGGTGCGCGCCGGCCTGGCGGTGCTCTGAGGTGATGAGCGGCTCATGAGTGCCTATACCGGCCCGCTGCCCGACCACGGCCGCTTCGACTACGAGCCCATCAGCCGCCGGCCTCCGGGCCGCTGGCCGAACGGCGCCGGGCTGGCCGTCTACCTCGGCTTCAACCTCGAGCACTTCGCATTCGGCGAAGGCCTGGGCGCGAACATCGGCCCCGCCTCGCCGCCGCCCGACGTGCTGAACCACGCCTGGCGCGAATACGGCAACCGCGTCGGCGCCTGGCGCTGCCTGGAACTCTTCGACCGGCTCGCGCTGCCGGCCGCGACCATCGCCAACACCGCGCTGCTGGACCATGCGCCCGAGCTGATCGAGGCCTGCGTCGCGCGCGGCGACGAACTCGTCGGCCACGGCCACACGAATGCCGAGCGCCAGGGCGGCTGGCCCGAGGATGCCGAACTCGCGCTGCTGCAGCGCTGCCGCGAGCGCCTGCGCGAGGCGGGTGGTGGCCGCGAGGTGGCCGGCTGGCTCTCGCCGTGGATCAGCGAGAGCACGCGCACGCCTGACCTGCTGGTGGAAGCCGGCTACCGCTACACGCTGAACTGGTGCCACGACGACCAGCCCGTGCGCATGCGCACCCGCTGCGGCCGCGGCCTGTGGGCCGTGCCTTATCCGCAGGAGCTGAACGACATCCCGATGATCGTCGCGCGCCAGATGGATGCGAAGGACTTCGCGCAGATGATCGTCGACAACCTCGACGAGATGATCGGGCAGACGCGCAGCGCACAGTCCGCGCCGCTGGTGATGGGCATCGCGCTGCACCCGTACATCGTCGGCCAGCCCTACCGGCTGCGCCACTTGCGTCGTGCACTGCAGCGCGTGGCCGAAGCGCGGGATGCGGGCGAGGTCTGGTGCAGCACGCCGGGCGCGATCTGCGAGCACTTCGCGGCCGCGGCCGCGGGCTGAGTCAGCGCAGGACCAATCGACGGCCGAAGGGCGCGACGCGGTGCGCCGCGTCTTCGGGCACGGCCCACACCACCGGCCAGCGCGGCTGCCAGCCGGCGGGGCCGTCGAGGTCGGTCAGGAAGATGCCGATGTCCGGGTCGTGGCGCGCGGCCTCCTGCAGCAGCGGCGTGAAGTCGGTGCCGCCGCCACCTTCGAAGCTGATCTCGCGCAGGCTCGACCGGCCCGGCTCGAAATGCTCGACGCTGCGCACGCACTCGTCGCCGATCACGAGCACGAGCTTCGATTCGAGGCGCCGCGTCAGCGCCTCGATCTCGCGCGCAAAACGCTCCAGCAGCGGCGATTCGACCGAGCCGGAGACATCGACCATCACCACCAGCCGCGGCACTTGGCGCGACGCGCTGCGGCCCGGCTCCCAGGGCATGCGCCGGCCGCCGGCCTTGCCCTGGTTCGCGAGCCACGAGCGCGAAGGGCGCGACCACGACAGGCCCGGCTGCGGCGCCAGCGCGCGCGCCAGCAGCGTGCGCAGCACCTGCTCCCAGGGTGTGCGCGGCAACGGCAGGTCAGCGCCCAGCGTGCGCAGGATGGAGAAGGCGCCGTCGCCGGCATGGGCGCGCTGCAGGCGCTGCGTCCACTCGCGCGCCTGTTCGGCCTCGTCCTCGGGGCGCTCGCCGGCGCCGGGCATCAGGTCGCGCGCGGTGGGCCGGGCCAGCGCGCGCGCGGCGGCGGCGCGCGGGCCGTCCTCTCGTTCGCTCTCGCCGTCGCCATCGCCTTCGTTTCGAGAGCCGCCGCGCGTGGGCCGGCCGCGGCGTGGGCGGCGGTCGTCGATGGCGCGGTACAGGCGCTCCACGTCCCACTGCAGCAGTGCGGTCTCGTCGTCGGGGCCGGTCTTCAGCGCATCGGCCAGCAGCCGCGGCAGCGTCACCGCGTCCTTGGGCAGCTCGAGCCAGGCGAGGTGGTTCAGCGTGCTGTTGACGATGGCGTCGGCGCAGGTGTTGAAGAGCTCGGCATCGACGTCACCCAGCAGCGCCTGCAACGCCGCCAGCCGCTGCGGGTGCCGCAGCGCCACGTGCAGCACGCCGTGCGCGACCCAGCCGGTCTGCAGCTCCAGCGGCAGCTCGGCGAAGGCCTCGCCGTAGAACAGGTGCAGGCCGTCGGTGCGGATCACGGCCGCGCTGTCGTCCTCGGCCGGCGCGTCGCGGTGCTGCACCCACAGCGCCAGGCCTCCGCTGCTGGGCGCGTACTCCACCAGGCGCTGGATCGCGCGCGTGGCGCGATGCTCGGCGATCACCGCTGCAGCCCGTCGCGCCGGCGTTGTTCGGTGTAGCGGCGGTAGGCGGCGCTGTCCAGCACCGCCGCTTCAAGGCCGCTGCTCATCGCCTTCTGCAGCAGCAGCTCCATCGCCAGCGTCTGCGCCTCGCGCAGCGGCAGCGCCACCGCGGCGCGGATCTCCGGCAACTGCTCGACGATGGCCAGCGCGCGAGCCATCGCCACGCCGTCGGTCGCGGCGCCGAGCAGGCCGTAGATCAGCGCATAGAGGCCGTCCAGCGTCCCCGGCAGCAGCGCCAGCGTCTCGGCGCCGGGCTTGGCGGCCAGCAGCTTCAGCACGTCGGCGCCGGCCTGCAGTTCACGCAGAACGCCGAAGAACTCGGCCGCGTTGCCGGCGCCGATGCGGCCCTGCACGAACAGGCGCCGTGTCTCCTCGCTCACGCCCGAGCGCAGCACCTGGCTCACGTCCTCCCAGCCGCGCGGGCTGGCGCCCACCAGGTGGTCGGCCGCCAGCTGGGCCTGCGTGTCGTCGAGCTTGTCGGGGCGGATGCGCAGGTAGGCCATCACCTCGGGCGCGAAGCCTTTCGCGATGGCGTGCTCGAGGAAGGCCTCGATCGTGCTCTGCACGTTGAAATGGAACATGCGGTCGGCCAGCGCCGTGCCCATGTCGTGGCTCACGGCGCCATGGAAGCTGGCGTTGCCGGCAGCCACCACCAGCCAGCCCTCGGGCAGCCGGTAGTTGCCGACGCGCCGGTCCAGGATCAGCGAGTAGGCCGAGATCTGCAGCCGCTGGTCGGCCGCGGTCAGCTCGTCGAGGAAGAGGATGCCCTCGGGCTGGTCGGCGCCGGGCAGGAACTCAGGTGGGAACCAGACGGTCTTGCCCTGCCGGTCGTCGGCGAAGATCGCGCCGCGGATGTCCACCGGCTCGATCGTCGTGAGCCGCAGGTCCACCAGCGGGACGCCGTGCTGCTCGGCCACCTGGCGCACGACCGAGGACTTGCCCACGCCGCGCGTGCCCCACAGCATGCTGGCGCGGCGGCGCAGCAGCGGGTCCGCGTACTGCGCGGCGAGCGCGGCCTTCGCCGCGGCGATGCTCACCGGCGGCAGGTTCATCGGGTTGCCGTTCATTTTCTACGTTGTCCCTGGTTGACCGACCCTGGCCCGCTGCGCCAGCTCGCCGCCGCCGGGCGGCGCGGCAGCGGCGGAATCTCCACCCGCGGCAGCTCGCGCAGCACGACCAGCAGCCCCAACATCAGCGGCGGCGCGTTGAAGATCAGCATGCGCCAGACGGAGTCCGGCGGCAGCTCCAGCGCCGGCACCGCCAGCGCCGCGCCGATGGTGCCGGCGAAGGCCAGCAGCGGCACCGCGCGGCGCGCCGTGACGGCCCAGCGCGCACCGACGCGCCCGTCGTGGAAAGCCGCCGGTGGTTCGGCCAGCGTGCGCGCCAGGTGTGCAGCCGCCAGCCGCAACTGCGCCTGCGCCTCCGCGCTGCGTGCCGCGCCGCGCTCGCGCAGCACGAGGCTGCTGCGCCAGGTGGCGCCGGTGCGGTCCAGCCGCGCCCAGCGCAGGCCCAGCACCGCCAGCAGGTCGCTCGGCAGCTCGGCGATGTCGCCGCCGGGGGCGCGCAGCGTCAGCGTCGCGGCGATGCGGTCCACCGCCGGCACGCTCATGTCGAGCGTCAGGCCGTCCAGGCGCAGCGTGGCCGCTGCCAGCGCCGGCAGCGCGCCGCCGGCCGGCGGCAGGCGCAGCGACCAGGCCACGGCCCAGCCTTCGCCCTGCTCGAACTGCGTGGCCGGAAAGACCTCGGCCATGCGCCCGGCCAGCGCTGCCAGGCCGTCTTCCGCGCACTCGCCCTGCAGGCGTGCTTCCAGGCCCTGCGCATCGGTGGCGAAGCGCCACACGCGCCAGCGCCCGTGCGGCAGCGAGGCGAGTTCGAAGCGCAGCTTGAACGCGCCGTCGCCGCCGGCCGCCGGGCGCAGCGCGATGCGGCGTTCGGCGCGGTCGCTGGCGGCCAGGTCCACCGTGCAGCCCGCGCGCACGAAGGGCGCGGCAGCGGCCAGGATCTCGTGGTGCGTCAGCGGTGCGGGCCGGGTGTCTTCGCGTACGGGCAAGGCAGGTTCCGGGGGGCGTGGCTTGGCGTGGCGGTGAATATGTCATGGACCGGCCACCGGCGGCTGCCGATCATCGATCCGAATCGACACCCGAACCGAAGCCGACGCCCATGCCCTGCACGCTGACCTACGTGATCCCGAGCTTCGAGGGCCAGGCCGGCCGCCTGGCCGAGGCGGTGCCGCAGTCGCTGGGCATCGACAGCTCGCGCTGGCTGCCGGGCGAAGCCACCGTGACGGCCGACGGGCCTTCGGGCATCAGCCTGTCCGGCGCCGGCCGCATGGCCTTGCGCATCCGCGTGCGCGACGCGGCGCGCCGTGTCTACCTGCCGGTGGGCATCGCGACGCGCCCGGCGGTCGACGAGGACGACGAGCCCGCGCCGGCACCCACGGTGCTGCCGGCCGAGACCATCCCGCCGCGCGAGGCCGGCGCGCTGGAGCTGAGCGATGCGCAGCGCAGCACGCCCGGGTCTTGCGGCTTCGTCGTGCTGTTCCAGGCCCCGGGCGGGCCGATCGGCTGGCTCGACCCGCGCATCGTCAACGAGGCGATGTAGGCGCCGCCCCCGCGGCCTCCAGCAGCACGCGGTTGTAGGGCACGCGATGCAGGAAGCCGGCGCGGCGCGCCGGATCGGCGATGCGCCGCGCATGGGCCTGCACCCGCGAACAGGCCAATCCGAGCAGCGCCGGGCCGCGGGCGTCGCCCAGCGCGTCCAGCACGAGCCAGAGCTCCTGCAGCGCGCGCAGCGGTTCCTCGGCGCCGTCCAGCGCCTGCGGCTCCTGCTGCAGCCGCGCGACCAGCGCGTCGGCCAGCGCCGCGGCCGTGGCGGCATCGCCGGCGGCGAGCGTGGCGCGCGCGAGGCTCGCGTTCGCCTCCAGCGCACTCGCGGCCAGGCCCAGCGCGTCGAAGCGCTCGCGCGCACGCAGCAGCGCATCGCGCGCGGCGTCGGCGCGGCCCAGCGCGAGCTGCGCCTGCCCGGCCACGCGCAAGGCCGTGGCCTCGCCCCAGCGGCTGCGCGCGGCGGCCAGCAATGCCAGCGCCGACTGCGTCTGCGCCAGCGCGGCTTCGGGCCGGCCGTCGTTGAGCGCGGCGATGGCCAGGTTCACCAGCACCAGCCCTTCCTTCAGCCGCTGGCCGATGCGCGCGAACTGCTCGCGCGCGAGCGTGAAGCGCTCGGCCGCGGCGCCGTAGTCGCCCACGCCGAGATCGACGTAGCCCATGTTCGACAACACGCCGGCCTCGTAGCCGCGGTTGCCTTCGGCCTGGTGCAGCGCCAGCGCCTGGGCGTACAGGCGCATCGCCATCGCCGGGTCGCCCTCGTCGGCGACCAGCCCGGCGAGTTCGTTCAGCAGCGCGCCCTGCAGGCCGGGGTCGCCGCGTTCGCGCGCCAGTTCCAGCGCCTGCTCGGCGGCCTCGCGCGCCTCGGCGCCGCGGCCCAGGCGCGCGAGCGCGGCCGAGCGCGTGCGGCCGGCGCGCGCTGCCAGCAGCGCGTCTTGCTCGAGCGCGAGCTGCCAGGCGGCGTCGGCACGCGCCAGCGCGCCGCTGAAGTCGCCGGCGTTCGACAGCTGCACCGAGCGCGCCACCAGCGCCTGGGCGCGGCTGGCGGCGTCGCCGCGCCGGGCGGCCAGCGATTCGAGCGCATCGAGCGCCTGGGCCACGGCGCTCGCATCGCCGCGCTGCGACAGCAGCTCCACGCGCAGCCGCTCCAGCTCGAAGCGCTGCGCCAGCGCCTCGGCAGGCGCCAGCGCCAGCGCGCGGGCGGTGTGCGCCAGCGCCGCCTCGTGCGCGTCGCGCGCCTGCGCGCCCAGCGCGGCGCGCTGCCAGGCGTCGAGCGCCTGCGCAGGCTCGCCACCGCGCTCCAGGTGCTCGGCCACCAGTTCCAGCGGCCGCTCGCCGGGCTGCTGCGCCAGCCAGGCCGCCACCTGCGCGTGCGCCGGCTGCTTCACGCCGCGCAGCACACGCTCGTAGCAGACCTGGTGCAGCAGGTGGTGGCGGAAGGCGAACTCGCGCTGGCCGGCCAGGCTCGATTCGGCCTGCTCCACCACGAGCCGGCGTGCCGCCAGCTCGCGCAGCGGCGCGTCGTCGGCCACGCCGAGCGCGCGCAGCGCATCGGCCCAGAACACCGGCCCGACGACGGCCGCGAGCTGCAGCGCGTGCAGCGCCGCGGGGGCCAGCTCGTCCAGCCGCGCCTGCAGCACGCCGGCCAGCGTGCGCGGCAGCCCGGCGGCCTGGCCGCGCGCGGCGGCGCCCAGCTGCCACTGCTCGCCCTCGGCGACGATCACGCCGCGGTCGATGAACATGTTCAGCAGCTCTTCCATGTGGAAGGGGTAGCCCTCGGCGCCTTCCACCAGGCGCTGGCGCAGCGCATCGGGTGCGTCGCGCAGCGGCGCGAGCAATGCCTCGGCCAACGCCTGCGCGTCGGCCGCGGCCAGCGGCTGCAGCTCGAGCCCGCGCCGCCCCGGCGCCTCGCACCAGCCGGGTTCGCGCAGCAGCAGCTCGGGCCGCGCCGAAGCCAGCACCAGGCGCACGCCGGCGTCCTCGCGCTGCAGGTGCTCGATGAAGTCCAGCGTGCCGGCGTCGGCCCATTGCAGGTCTTCGACCAGCAGTGCCAGCTCGGCGCCGGCGGCCATCCTGCGCAGCGCCTGCACGGCGTGGAAGAAGCCGCGTTCGCGCAGCTGGCGGGGGTCGGCCAGCAGCGGGCGCACCTCGTCGTCGGCCGAGAAGTCCAGGCCCAGCAGGTGGCCCAGCACCGCGGCGTCGCTGGCGCTGGCCAGGAGCGGCGCCATCGCCGCCAGCCAGGTGTGGCGGGCGCGGATGGGCGCGGTGCTGTCCAGCAGGCCCAGGTGGCGCGCGAAGAGCTGGCGCAGCACGCCGTAGGGCAGGGCGCTGCTGCGCTCGGTGGCCCAGGCAGCCAGCCAACGCGCGGGGCGGGCGGGGCGCTCGGTCCAGGCGCGGAATTCGGCGCACAGGCGCGACTTGCCCACGCCGGCCTCGCCCAGCACCACCGCGACGGCGGCGGCGCCCGCTGCCTGCTGCTGCCACAGCGCCTGCAGCCGCGCCAGCTCGGCCTGCCGGCCGACCAGCGGCGTGCTCACGCCACCCACGCCGCGCGCGGCCTGGCCGGCCGCCGCCGCCGCGCTGCTGCGCCGCTGCACCAGCCAGCTCGGCACCGGCTCCGGGTAGCCCTTCAGCGCCAGCGGCGGCTGCGGCTCCAGCTCGAACAGGCCGCGCACCAGGCGCCGCGTGTCGGCGCAGATGCGCAAGGCGCCACGCGGCGCGCTCTGCTCCATGCGCGCGGCCAGGTTGACCACCGCGCCGCGGATGCCGCCTTCGCCTTCCACGCCCGTGCCCAGCCGCACCAGCCCGGTGGCGATGCCGGCGCGCACCGCGAAGCGGCCCTGCTCGCGCGATTCGGCCAGCACCGCCAGCGCGGCGTCGACGGCGCGCGCCGCGTCGTCCTCGCGCGAGACCGGCGTGCCGAAGGCGGCCAGCAGGTTGTCGCCGGCGTACTGCAGCACGCGCCCGCCCTGCGCGGCCACGAGCGCGGTGAAGCGCTGCAGCGCGCCGTCGAGCAGCGCATGCACGTCCTCGGGCTCCAGCTCGCGGCTGATGGCGGTGGAGTCGGCGATGTCGATGAACAGCAGGCTCAGCTGGCGCAGCTGCGGCTCGGCCGCGCGCTCCAGCAACGCCAGGCGCTCGTGCAGCGGCTGCAGCGCGATGTCGACGGCGGCGGCGCCGATCACGCCGCGCTGCGCCTCGAGCGCGGCGATGGCCTGGCGCAGCGCCTGGGCTTCGGCCGAGCTCACACCACGCTAGCCGGCCACACGCTCGGCAATGGCCTTGCCCATCGCCGTGGTGTCGGCGCGGCCACCGAGGTCGGCCGTCACGGGGCCCGTGGGGCCGAGCGCGAGCACCTGCTCGATGGCCAGCAGGATCGCGTCGTGCGCGTCGCGGTGGCCGAGGAAGTCCAGCATCATCGCGCCGCTCCAGATCATCGCCACCGGGTTGGCGATGTTCTTGCCGAAGATGTCCGGCGCCGAGCCGTGCACCGGCTCGAAGAGCGAGGGGAACCTGCGATCGGGATTTAGGTTGGCCGAAGGCGCCAGGCCGATCGTGCCGGTGCAGGCCGGGCCGAGGTCGGACAGGATGTCGCCGAAGAGGTTGGTCGCGACGACCACGTCGAAGCGGTCGGGCTGCAGCACGAAGCGCGCGGAGAGGATGTCGATGTGCTGCTTGTCCATCGCCACCTGCGGGTAGTGGGCGTGCATCGCGTCGGCCACCGAATCCCACCAGGGCATGCTGACGGCGATGCCGTTGCTCTTCGTCGCCACGGTGAGCTTGCGGCGCGGGCGCGCCGCAGCGCGCTCGAAGGCGTAGCGCAGCACGCGGTCGGCACCCAGGCGCGTGAAGACGTTCTCCTGCACGACGAACTCGCGCTCGGTGCCGGCGAACATCACGCCGCCCAGGTTCGTGTACTCGCCCTCGGTGTTCTCGCGCACGATGAGGAAGTCGATGTCGCCCGGCTTGCGGCCGGCCAGCGGGCAGGGCACGCCGTCGAACAGGCGCACCGGGCGCAGGTTCACGTACTGGTCGAACTCGCGCCGGAACTTCAGCAGGCTGCCCCACAGCGAGACATGGTCCGGCACCGTCGCCGGCCAGCCCACGGCGCCGAAGTACAGGGCGTCCATGCCTTGGAGCTGCGCCTTCCAGTCCGGCGGCATCATCGCGCCGGTCTTCAGGTAGTAGTCGCAGCTGGCCCACTCGATGGGCGTGAACTCCAGGCCGATGCCGAAGCGCTTCGCGGCCGCTTCCAGCACCCGCAGGCCCTCGGGCATCACTTCCTGGCCGATGCCGTCGCCGGGGATCACGGCGATGCGGTGCGTCTTGCTCATGCGGGGCTCCTGTCGAGGTCGGCCGCCATGGTAGCGGCCGTGCGCTAGTCTCTCGGCCCGATGCGCCCCGAAGACCCGCGCGGAGCCGAGAGCTTCGCCCCCGACCCCTACCGCCCGCTGAATGCGCGCCGCCGCCTGCTGATCGTGCTGCTGGCGATTGCCACCGCCGCTTTCGTGACCTGGGCGATGACGCGCCGCTGGGGCATCGTGCGCGACGCGGCGAAACACCCGCACGACGTGCCGGCCTGCACCGCCGGCGAAACCAGCGGCTGCGTGGGCAGCATGACGACGATCATCCCCGCGGCGCCGGCTTCGACCCCGGCCCCGCGCTGAATCAGGACTTCTGCGCCAGCCCCAGCCGCTCGATCGTCGCCTTCTCCGCCGCGAAGCTGTCGCGCGCGAACTTCGTGTAGGCCTCGGTGCCCATGTAGAGCACCGACTGGTCGTATTTCTCCAGCGTCGCCAGCACGGCCGGATCGTCCAGCGTGCGGCGGAAGGCGTCGTGCAGCGCGCGCGCCACGCCGGGCTCCATGCCCTTGGGGCCGCAGACGCCGAAGGGCGAGTCGCTCACGGTCTGGTAGCCGAGTTCGTCGAGCGTGGGCACGTCGGGCCAGCGCCGGGTGCGCTTGCTGCCGTAGGTGGCCAGCAGGCGCAGCTTGCCGGCCTGCACGTGCGGCGCCCAGCCGGTGGCGTCGCTCGCGGCCATCGTGTGGCCGCCGAGGATGGCCTGCATGTTGTCGGCATTGCCCTTGAACGGCACGTGCACGAGCTGGATGCCGGCGCGCTGCGCGAACTCCTCCACCGCCAGGTGCGGGCTGGTGCCGATGCCGGTGGAGCCGTAGGTGAACTTGCCCGGATTGGCCCTGGCGTAGTCCACCAGATCCTTGATCGACTTCACCGGCGAATCGGCCGGCACGACGAGGCCGAAGGTGTAGCCGGTGAGGCAGGCGATCCAGGTGAAGTCCTTCAACACGTCGAAGGACACCTTCTGCATGTGCGGGATGCGGAACACGCCGTGCGGCAGCTGGCTGAGCGTGTAGCCGTCGGGCTTGGCGTTGACCAGCTCGTTGGCACCCAGCAGCCCGCCGGCGCCGGGCTTGTTGTCGACGATCACCTGCTGGCCGAGGATCTTGCCGGCGCTCTCGGCGAAGGCGCGGATCACCGCGTCGGTGGAGCCGCCGGCAGGCCAGGGGCAGATGTAGCGGATGGGCCGCGCCGGGAAGGCCTGGGCGCGGGCGGCGAAAGGCAGCGCGAGCGCGGCGGCCGTGGCGACCGTGAACTGGCGGCGGGTGCTCATCGGATCGGTCTCCTCGTTCAGTCTGCTTTGGCGCCGGAGTCCTTGACGACCTGCGCCCACTTGGCGATCTCGGCGGCCTGGAACTTCGCCAGTTCCTCCGGCGTGCTGATCCAGGGCTCCAGCCCCAGGCTCTTCATGCGCTCGGCCACCTCGGGCAGCTTGTAGACGCGCAACATCTCGGCGTTGAGCCGCGCGACCACGTCCCTGGGCGTGCCGGCCGGCGCGAACATCGCGAACCAGGTGGTGGCCTCGAAGCCGGGCACGGTCTCGGCGATGGTGGGGATCTCCGGCGCCGCCATCGAGCGCGTGGCGGTGGTGACCGCCAGCGCGCGGATCTTGCCTTCGCGCGCCATCGGCAGCGCCGAGGGCATGTTGTCGAACATCAGCTGGATGCTGCCGCCCACAAGGTCGGGGATCGCGAACTGCCGGCCCTTGTAGGGCACGTGGACCATGCGCGTGCCCGTCATCGCCTTGAAGAGTTCACCCGAGACATGCACCGAGGTGCCCACGCCGGGCGAGCCGAAGCTGAGCTTGTCAGGGTGCGCCTTCAGGTGCGCGATCAGCTCGGCCACCGTCTTCGCCGGCACCTCGTTGTTGACGACGAGCAGGTTCGGCGCCGAGGCCACGTGGCCCAGCGGCGCGAAGTCCTTCACCATGTCGTAGGGCATGCGGGCGTAGAGCGCGCCGTTGATCGCGTGCGTGCCCACGGTGCCCATGACGAGCGTGTGGCCGTCGGGCGGCGCCTTGGCAACCGCCTCGCCACCGATGTTGCCGCCGGCACCGGGCCGGTTGTCCACCACCACCGGCTGGCCGAGCTGGGCGCGCTCGGCGAAGAGGCGGGCCAGGATGTCCGGCGCGCCGCCGGGCGGGAAGGTGACGATCAGCCGCAGCGGCTTCGTCGGGAACGCCGCCTGCGCGCGGGCGTGGACGGTGATGCTGCCGAGCGCGAGCGCCGCGGCACCGTGGAGGACGAGGCGGCGTTCGGTCATCGCGCAACTCCTTGCGGCTCAGGCCGCGATGTAGGCCGCGGCCAGGCGGTCGAGGTGCTCGCGCGAGGCGGCGTCCAGGTGCGGCAGCAGCAGCGCCAGCGCGTGGTAGGCGCCGCGGCCCATCGCGGCGGCGGCGGCCTCGGGCTCCAGCGCCCGGCGCGGCTCGCGCACGTATTCGTAGCTCAGCCAGTAGGTCACCACCACCACCATGCTGGTGGCCAGCGGCGCGGCCTCGCGGCCGGTCAGCCGCACGGCACCGGTTCGCGACAGGCCGTCGAGCATCGCGTGCATGGCCTTGGCCTTGTTCTTCAGCACGAACTGGAAATGCGTCTCCAGGCGGCGGTTCTTGCTCAGCAGGTCGTTGAGGTCGCGGTACAGGAAGCGGTAGTCCCAGACCAGCTCGAACAGCATGTGCAGGAAGAGCCAGGCGTCCTCGACGTTCTCCACGCCGTCGGCCGCGCGCAGGATCTCGTTCAGCGCGCGCTCGTAGCGGTCGAACAGCGCGTTGATCAGCTCGTCTTTCGCCGGGTAGTGGTAGTACAGGTTGCCCGGGCTGATGTTCAGCTCGGCCGAGATCAGCGTGGTGCTGACGTTGGGCTCGCCGAAGCGGTTGAACAGGTCCAGCGACACCTCGAGGATGCGTTCGGCGGTGCGGCGCGGCTTCTTGGGCGGGGGCATGGCGGCCGATTCTGCCGGCCGACGGCGCGCCGCGGGCTGCCTACAATCCCGCGGCTTTGCGCCAGCCTCCGTCTCGATGCCCGCGGTCACCTTCCAGAACGTCAGCAAGATCTACCAGGGCAGCCGCGGTGCGCTGAAGGCGCTGGACGGCGTGAGCTTCACGATCGAGCGCGGCGAGTTCTTCGGCCTGCTCGGCCCCAACGGCGCCGGCAAGACGACGCTGATCTCCATCCTCGCCGGCCTCTCGCGCGCCAGCGCCGGCAGCGTGAGCGTGCTGGGGCACGACGTGGTGAGCGACTACGCGGCCGCCCGCCGCGCTTTAGGCATCGTGCCGCAGGAGCTGGTCTTCGACCCCTTCTTCAGCGTGCGCGAGACGCTGCGCATCCAGAGCGGCTACTTCGGCGTGAAAGGCAACGAGGCCTGGATCGACGAGCTGCTGGAAAACCTGGGCCTGGCCGACAAGGCGGGCGCCAACATGCGCCAGCTCTCCGGCGGCATGAAGCGCCGCGTGCTGGTGGCGCAGGCGCTGGTGCACCGGCCGCCGGTGATCGTGCTGGACGAGCCCACCGCGGGCGTGGACGTCGAGCTGCGCCAGACGCTGTGGCAGTTCATCAGCCGCCTGAACCGCGAGGGCCACACGGTGCTGCTGACCACGCATTACCTGGAAGAGGCCGAGGCGCTGTGCGGGCGCATCGGCATGCTGAAGCAAGGCCGGCTCGTGGCGCTGGACAAGACCAGTGCGCTGCTCGCGGGCCGCGCCAGCACGATGCTGCGCTTCAAGACCGACCAGCCGCTGCCGCCGGCCATCGCCGGGCAGGCGCGGGTGACGGGCCGCATCGTGCAGGCCAAGGCGCACGACGCGGCGGAGGTGGAGACGATGCTGGCTGCGCTGCGTGGGGCCGGCGTGAAGGTCGAGGACCTGGAGATCGGCCGCGCCGACCTGGAGGACGTGTTCCTCGAAATCATGCAACAGGGAGCCCCGGCATGAGCGCGCTGCTGGCCGGCGCGAACACGCTGTTCCGCAAGGAGATCCTGCGCTTCTGGAAGGTCTCGTTTCAGACCGTGGCCGCGCCCGTGCTCACCGCGGTGCTGTACCTGCTGATCTTCGGCCACGTGCTGGACAAGCATGTCGAGGCCTTCCCGGGCGTCGGCTACACCAGCTTCCTGGTGCCGGGCCTGGTGATGATGAGCGTGCTGCAGAACGCCTTCGCCAACAGCAGCAGCTCGCTGATCCAGAGCAAGATCACCGGCAACCTCGTGTTCCTGCTCGTCACGCCGCTGTCGCACTGGGCCTGGTTCGTGGCCTACGTGGGCGCCTCGGTGGTGCGCGGGCTGGCGGTGGGCAGCGGGGTGCTGCTGGTGACGGTGTGGTTCGCGCCGCTCAAGCTGGCCGAGCCCTGGTGGATCGTCATCTTCGCGGCCCTGGGCGCCGGCATGCTGGGCTCGCTGGGGCTGATCGCCGGCCTGTGGGCGGAGAAGTTCGACCAGATGGCCGCGTTCCAGAACTTCATCATCATGCCGATGACGTTCCTCTCGGGCGTCTTCTACTCGGTGCACTCGCTGCCGACGGTGTGGCAGGCCATCAGCCACCTGAACCCCTTCTTCTACATGATCGACGGCTTCCGGCGCGGCTTCTTCGGCGTCAGCGACGTGCCGCCGACCACCAGCCTGGCGGTGCTGGCGACGAGCTTCGTGGTCGTCGCCTCGATCGCATTGCGGCTGCTGGCGCGCGGCTACAAGATCCGCAGCTGAGCTCTCTGCGACAATCACGCCCATGGCCGAGCCCACCGTTTCCGAAGTCCGCGAGTACATCGCCGCGGGCCTTCCCTGCCAGCACCTGGAAGTCGAAGGCGATGGCCGGCACTTCTTCGCCACCATCGTCTCGGCCGAATTCGAGGGCCTGCCGCGCGTGCGCCGCCACCAGCGGGTGTACGCAGCCCTGGGCGATAGAATGCGCGAGCAGATCCACGCGCTGTCGATGAAGACGCTCACCCCCGCCGAATTCGCCGCCGCGCCCGCCGGGGCCGGTGTGCCGTCTGCCGGCGGCCTTCACCACCACCACTGAGACCCCCTGCGGTGCGCCGCGGGGGCTGCCCGCTGCGCCAACCGCGCGCGAGACGGTGCCCTGCTGCGACCTTCGGAACGCCAAGCCGATGATCACGCTCGCATTGTCCAAGGGACGCATCTTCGACGACTCGCTGCCGCTCTTGCGCGCGGCCGGCATCGAGGTGCTCGAAGATCCCGAGAAGAGCCGCAAGCTCATCCTGCCCACGAGCCGCCCCGACGTGCGCGTGGTGCTGGTGCGCGCCAGCGACGTGCCCACCTACGTGCAGCGCGGCGGCGCCGACCTGGGCGTGGCCGGCCTGGACGTGCTGAACGAGGACGGCGAGGCGCCGCTGTACCGCGTGCTGGACCTGCGCATCGCGCGTTGCCGGCTCAGCGTGGCGGTGCGCGAGGACTTCGACTACGCCGCCGCCGTGCGCCAGGGCTCGCGCCTGCGCGTGGCGACCAAGTACACGCGCATGGCGCGCCAGCATTTCGCCGCCAAGGGCGTGCACGTCGACCTGATCAAGCTCTACGGCTCGATGGAGCTGGCCCCGCTGACGGGCCTGGCCGATGCCATCGTCGACCTCGTCTCCACCGGCAGCACGCTGAAGGCCAACCAGCTCGTCGAGGTCGAGAAGATCATGGACATCTCCTCGCGCCTGGTCGTCAACCCGGCGGCGCTGAAGCTCAAGCGCGAGGCGGTGCGCCAGATCATCGACGCCTTCGAGGCGGCCGTGGAGAAGCAGGCATGAGCGCGGGCGAATCGCTGAAGCTGCGCGGCCTTGCGACCGCCGATGCCGATTTCGAGGCGCAGTTCCAGCGCGTGCTGCACTGGTCGGCCGAGACCGACGCGGCGATCGAGACGCGCGTGGCGGAGATCGTCGAGGCCGTGCGCACGAAGGGCGATGCCGCGGTGCTGGAGTTCACGGCGCGCTTCGATGGCGTGAACGCCGCGTCGATGGCCGATCTGGAGATCCCGCAGCATGAGCTGCGCGCCGCGCTGGCCAGCCTGCCCACCGCGCAGCGCACGGCGCTGCAAGCTGCCGCCGAGCGTGTTCGCGCCTACCACCAGCGCCAGCTCGCCGCCACGAGCCGCAGCTGGCAGTACCGCGACGGCGACGGCTCGCTGCTCGGCCAGAAGGTCACGCCGCTGGACCGCGTGGGCATCTACGTGCCGGGTGGCAAGGCGGCCTACCCGAGCAGCGTGCTGATGAACGCGATTCCCGCGCAGGTGGCGGGCGTCGGCGAGATCGTCATGGTGGTGCCTACGCCGAAGGGCGAGCGCAATCCGCTCGTGCTGGCGGCCGCTGCCGTCTGCGGCGCGAGCCGCGTGTTCGCCATCGGCGGCGCGCAGGCCGTCGCCGCGCTGGCCTACGGCACCGCCACCGTGCCGCGCGTGGACAAGATCACCGGCCCGGGCAACGCCTACGTCGCCAGCGCCAAGCGGCGCGTGTTCGGCCAGGTCGGCATCGACATGATCGCCGGCCCGAGCGAAATCCTGGTGCTGGCCGACGGCACGACGCCGCCCGACTGGGTCGCGATGGACCTCTTCAGCCAGGCCGAGCACGACGAGCTGGCGCAGAGCATCCTGCTCAGCCCCGACGCCGCCTACATCGACCAGGTGCGCGCCGCCATCGAGCGCCTGCTGCCGGCCATGCCGCGCCGAGAGGTGATCCGCGCCAGCCTGGAAGGCCGCGGCGCGCTGATCCTCACGCGCTCGATGGAAGAGGCCTGCGCCATCAGCAACCGCATCGCGCCCGAGCACCTCGAGGTCTCCAGCCGCGAACCTGGGCGCTGGGAGCCGCTGCTGAAACACGCCGGCGCGATCTTCCTGGGCGCCTACACGAGCGAGAGCCTGGGCGACTACTGCGCCGGGCCCAACCACGTGCTGCCGACCTCGGGCACGGCGCGCTTCTCCTCGCCGCTGGGCGTCTACGACTTCGTCAAGCGATCGAGCCTGATCGAGGTCAGCGAGGCCGGCGCGCAGGTGCTGGGGCCCATCGCGGCCGAGCTGGCGTACGGCGAGGGGCTGCAGGGGCATGCGCAGGCGGCAGAGCTTCGGCTACGCGAAGGCGTGAAGCCGTCGGCACCGACGCTCGCTCAGCGCATGGCTGCCACGATCCGCCAGGACGTGCAGTCGATGCACGCCTACGCGATCCAGGACAGCAGCGGCCTCGTCAAGCTCGACGCGATGGAGAACCCGTTCTCGCTGTCGCCCGCGCTGCAGCGCGAACTGGGCGAGCGCCTGGGCCGCGTCGCGATCAACCGCTACCCGGTGAAGTGCGTGCACGACGTGGCCGCGGCGCTGGCGCGGCACATCGAGCTGCCGCCCGGCTGCGGGCTGATGGTGGGCAACGGTTCCGACGAGCTGATCGACATCCTCTCCATCGCCTGCAACCGCCCGGGCGGCGCCGTGCTGGCGCCGCTGCCCGGCTTCGTGATGTACGAGATGTCGGCCAAGCTGCGCGGGCTGAACTTCGTCGGCGTCCCGCTGACGCCCGGCTTCGAGCTGGACGAGGCGGCGATGCTAGCCGCGATCGAACGCCACCGGCCTGCGCTCACCTACATCGCCTACCCGAACAACCCGACGGCGAACCTCTTCGACGACGGCATCATCGACCGCATCGTCGCAGCCATCGGCCGCCAGGAAGGCCTGGTCGTCTTCGACGAGGCCTACCAGCCCTTCTCCTCGCGCAGCTGGCTGCAGCGCATGCCGGCGCACCCGCATGTGCTGGTGCTGCGCACGCTGTCGAAGTTCGGCCTGGCCGGCGTGCGGCTGGGTTACCTCTGCGGTGCGCGCGAGCTGGTCGCCGAGATCGACAAGGTGCGCCCGCCCTACAACGTGAGCGCGCTGAACGCCGAGGCCGCGCTCTTCGCGCTGGAGCATGCCGGCGAGTACGAGCGCCAGGCATCCGTGCTGCGCGACGAACGCTCGAAGCTCGCCGCCGCGCTGGCCGCGATGCCCGGCGTGACGCCCTTCCCGAGCGAGGCCAACATGATCCTCGTGCGCGTGCCCGATTCGAAACGCGCCTTCGAGGGCCTGAAGGCACGCGGCGTGCTGGTCAAGCACATCGCCGGGCTGCACCCGCTGCTGACGAACTGCCTGCGGCTGACCGTGGGCACGCCCGAAGAGAACCAACTCATGATCGACGCCCTGCGTCAGAGCCTATGAACCGCACCGCCGACATCCGCCGCGACACGAAGGAGACGCAGATCCGCGTCGCGCTGAACCTCGACGGCACGGGTGCCGCGCAGCTTTCCACCGGCATCGGCTTCTTCGACCACATGCTCGACCAGATCGCCCGCCACGGGCTGATCGACCTGACGATCGAGGCCCAGGGCGACCTGCACATCGACGGCCACCACACGGTGGAGGACGTGGGCATCACGCTCGGCCAGGCGGTGGCCGCGGCGGTGGGCGACAAGAAGGGCATCACCCGCTACGGCCACGCCTACGTGCCGCTGGACGAGGCGCTGTCGCGCGTGGTGGTCGATTTTTCCGGCCGCCCGGGCCTGCACATGCACGTGCCCTTCAAGGCCGGCATGATCGGCGGCTTCGACACCCAGCTCGCCTTCGAGTTCTTCCAGGGCTTTTCCAACCACGCCGGCGTGACGCTGCATGTCGACAACCTCAAGGGCGAGAACGCGCACCACCAGTGCGAGACGGTGTTCAAGGCCTTCGCCCGCGCGCTGCGGATGGCCTTGACGCCCGATCCGCGCTCGGCGGGCGTGATTCCGTCCACGAAGGGCTCGCTCTGACCATGGCCACCGTCGCCGTCGTCGACTACGGCATGGGCAACCTGCGCAGCGTCTCGCAGGCGGTGATGCACGTCGCTGCCGGCACCGGGGTCGAGGTCATCGTCACCCAGCGCCCGGAAGAGGTCTTCGCCGCCGGACGCGTCGTGCTGCCGGGCCAGGGCGCGATGCGCGACTGCATGCGCGAGCTGCGCGACTCCGGCCTGCAGGGCGCCGTGCTGCACGCGGCGGCGAACAAGCCGCTGATGGGCGTCTGCGTGGGCATGCAGATGTTGCTGCAGCACAGCGAGGAGCAGGACACGCCGGGCCTGGGGCTGATCCCCGGGCAGGTGCGTCGTTTCCGGCTCGAAGGCCGGCTGCAGCCCGACGGCAGCCGCTACAAGGTGCCGCAGATGGGCTGGAACCGCGTCAGCCAGCGCCCGCACGCCCTCTGGGCGGGCGTGCCCGACGAGAGCTGGTTCTATTTCGTGCACAGCTTCTACGCCGCGCCCGCCGACGGGGCGCACGTCGCCGGCGAGACGGATTACGGCGAACGCTTTACCTGCGCCGTGGCCCGGGATAACATTTTTGCCACCCAGTTCCACCCCGAGAAGAGCGCCGAGCAAGGCCTGGCCCTGTACCGCAACTTCCTGCACTGGAAGCCCTGAGCGTCCAAGCCCGCTGTACCCTCCCGCCTTGCCCCCTCTTTTCGCGCGTCAGCCCGCCGCCGTACCCCATCCCCACCCGCTCTGACCAGCCATGCTGCTGATCCCGGCCATCGACCTCAAAGACGGCAAGTGCGTGCGCCTGCAACAGGGCGACATGTCGGCCTCCACCACCTTCGGCGAAGACCCGGCTGCCATGGCCCGGCGCTGGCTCGACGCCGGCGCGCGCCGGCTGCACCTGGTCGACCTCAACGGCGCCTTTGCCGGGCGGCCGATCAACGAGGGCGCGGTGAAGTCCATCCTGCGGGTGGTCGGCGACAAGATCCCGGTCCAGCTCGGCGGCGGCCTGCGCGACCTCGACACGATCGAGCGTTTCCTGGACGACGGCCTGAGCTACGTGATCATCGGCACCGCCGCGGTGAAGAACCCGGGTTTCCTGAAGGACGCCTGCAGCGCCTTCGGCGGCCACGTGATCGTCGGCCTGGACGCCAAGGACGGCAAGGTGGCCACCGACGGCTGGAGCAAGCTCACCGGCCACGAGGTCATCGACCTGGCGCGCAAGTTCGAGGACTATGGCGTCGAGGGCGTGATCTACACCGACATCGGCCGCGACGGCATGCTCACCGGCATCAACATCGAGGCCACGGTGAAGCTGGCGCAGGCGCTGTCCATCCCCGTGTTCGCCTCCGGCGGCCTGGCCGGCATCGCCGACATCGAGCGCCTGTGCGAGGTGGAATCCGAGGGCGTCGAGGGCGTGATCTGCGGGCGCAGCATCTACACCGGCGCGCTGGACTTCAAGGCCGCCCAGGCGCGCGCCGATCAACTGGGCCAGGCCGAGGCCTGACCCTTCCGCCGCGTCCGGCTCAGCGCGCGGCGCGCCGCCGCGCCAGGCCCAGCACGGCCAGCAGGCCGCCGGCCATCAGCGCGTAGCTGGACGGCTCCGGCACCGGCAGCAGGAAGCCGCGGATCTCGCCGCCGCCGGCAAAGCTGCTGTGGATGTTCACGTAGGCCCGGCCCGAGTCCAGCCCGGCCAGCAGCGCGCTGAAGGCGCTGGCCGGCGTGCCGCCGTTGGCGGTGACGAAGGCGTTGTTCCACGAGCCGGCGGCCAAGGTCATGTCGAAGGTCGTGTCCATGCTGCCGGACGTGACCCCGAGCGGGAAGCCCGTGAAGCTGGGCGTCACCGTCGCGACGCCCGCCGTGCCGGTGCCGGGCGTGGCCGTGCAGCAGTGGATGTGCGAGGCCGTGGTGTTGCCGGTCAGGCCGCTGAAGTTGATGATGACTTCCATCGACTTGGTGCCCAGGTCGACGATCACCGTCGCGTTGCCGGTGCCGAGCGAGGCGTTCGGCGGCGCCTCGTTCGCGCCGTTCAGCGTGGTGGTGTAGGTGACGGTCTGCGCCATCGCCGGCAAGGCGGTCACGGCGATGACGGCAGCGGCCAGGGCGAGGCGGGTGGCAAGCATCATGGTGTCGTCTCCTGGTGAAGAAGTTCAGGCGGCGTGGCGGCGGCGCGCCAGCAGCACGAGGGCAGCCAGGCCGGCGCCCATCAGCCCATAGCTGGCAGGCTCCGGCACCGGCTGCAGGAAGCCGCGGATCTCGCCGCCCGGGGCGAAGTTGGTGTGGATGTTCAGGTAGGCCCGGCCGGCCTCGGCGCCGTTGAGCAGCGCCGTCAGCGCGGTGCTCACCGTGCCGCCGTTGGCGGTGATGAAGGCGGCGTTGTAGCTCGACGCGACCGTGAGATCGAAGGTGTGGTCGTAGGAGCCGAAGGTGTTGCCCTGCGGGAAGTCGACGAAGGTCGGCGTCATCGTCGCCACGCCGGCGGTGCCGGCGCCGGGCGTGGTGGTGCAGCAGTGGATGTGCGCGGCCGTGACGTTGCCGCTCAGGTTCGCGAACGTGGCCTGCACCTGCATCGTGACCAGGTCCAGGTCGAAGGTGATGATCGCCACGCCGATGCCGGCCGACGCGTTGGGCGGCGCCTCGTTGCCGCCGGTCAGCACCACCTTGTAGATCTGCTCGTGCGCCGCCGCCGGCGGTGCCGCGGCGAAGAGCGCGGCGGCGGCCAGCGCTGCGGCGGGCAGGGCCAAGGAAATCTTCATCAGGGATCCTCCAAGGGCGCGGCGGCGATCCTGGTAGTACGCGCCGCCCTGCGGCTCGCTTCCCGCGCACCCTAGAATGCGCGGCCTCGTTAACCCTGATTTCCATGCTCGCCAAGCGCATCATTCCCTGCCTGGACGTGACCGGCGGCCGCGTCGTCAAAGGGGTCAACTTCGTCGAGCTGCGCGACGCGGGCGACCCGGTGGAGATCGCCGCGCGCTACAACGAGCAGGGCGCCGACGAGATCACCTTCCTGGACATCACGGCCACCAGCGACGGGCGCGACCTCATCCTGCACATCATCGAGGCCGTGGCCTCGCAGGTGTTCATCCCGCTGACCGTGGGCGGCGGCGTGCGCACGGTGGAAGACGTGCGCCGGCTGCTGAACGCGGGTGCCGACAAGGTGAGCTTCAACTCGGCGGCGGTGGCCAACCCGCAGGTGATCCGCGACGCGAGCGACAAGTACGGCGCGCAGTGCATCGTGGTGGCGATCGACGCGAAGAAGCGCACGGACGGCGAAGGCCGTCCTTTGGCCGGCCTGGGCGGCGGCTGGGACGTCTACACCCACGGCGGCCGCAAGAACACCGGCATCGACGCGGTGGCCTGGGCCACGAAGATGGCCGAGATGGGCGCGGGCGAGATCCTGCTCACGAGCATGGACCGCGACGGCACGAAGATCGGCTTCGACCTGGCGCTCACGCGCGCCGTGAGCGACGCGGTGCCGGTGCCGGTGATCGCCTCCGGCGGCGTCGGCGCGCTGGAGCATCTGTCCGAAGGCATCCGCCTCGGTGGCGCCGACGCGGTGCTGGCCGCCAGCATCTTCCACTACGGCACCTTCACCGTCGGCCAGGCCAAGGCGCTGATGGCGCGCGACGGCATTCCGGTGCGACTGTAGCGACGTGAAGAACCAGGTCCGCCTCATCGGCGGCCGCTTCCGCCGCCGGCTGCTGCCGGTGGCCGACCGCCCCGGCCTGCGCCCCACGCCCGACCGCGTGCGCGAGACGCTCTTCAACTGGCTCGGCCAGGACCTGGACGGCTGGCGCGTGCTCGACGCCTTTGCCGGCAGCGGCGCTCTGGGTTTCGAGGCCGCCTCGCGCGGCGCCGCCGAGGTGCTGCTGCTGGAGCAGGACACGGCGCTGGTGCAGAGCCTGCGCGCAAGCGCCGCGCAGCTGGGCGCCTCGATGCTGCGCGTGGAGCGCGCCGACGCGATGCGCTGGATGGCCGCCTGCGCGCCCGCGCGCTTCGAGCTGGTGCTGCTGGATCCGCCCTTCGACGCGCAGCTCGGCGCCGCCGCCGCGGCGCGCGCTGCGCCGCTGCTCGTGCCCGGCGGCTTCCTCTACGTCGAAGGCCCCGAGCCGCTGGGCGAGCCGCCGGCCGGCCTCGTCGAGCACCGCCAGTTGCGCGCCGGCGCCGTGCACGCCCAGCTCTTGCGGGTTGGGGATTGACGCCGGCTACACTGCCTGCGCCTCTCCACCCGTCCCCAGTCCCCCGCCCGGCCTTGCCTCGAGGACATGCCGTGACCATGAAAGCGCCGCTGACCGCCGTCTACCCCGGCACCTTCGACCCGATGACGCTCGGCCACGAAGACCTGATGCGGCGCGCCGCGCGCCTGTTCGACCGCCTGGTGCTGGCCGTGGCAGCCGGCCACCACAAGCGCACCATGTTCACGATCGCCGAGCGGGTGGAGATCGCGCGCGAGATCGCGGCGCCCTACAAGAACGTGGAGGTGACGGCCTTCCGCGGGCTGCTGCGCGACTTCGTCGTCGAGACCGGCGGCAAGGTGGTGGTGCGCGGGCTGCGCGCGGTGAGCGACTTCGAGTACGAATTCCAGATGGCCGGCATGAACCGGCAGCTGATGCCCGACGTCGAGACCGTCTTCATGACGCCCAGCGACCAGTTCCAGTTCGTCAGCGGCACCTTCGTGCGCGAGATTGCCAGCCTCGGCGGTGATGTCACCAAGTTCGTGGCACCCTCGGTGCTGCGGCGCCTGAAAGAGCGCGTCACCCAGCCCGACGAAACCTGAACATCATGGCCCTGTGGATCACCGACGCGTGCATCAACTGCGACGTCTGCGAACCCGAGTGCCCGAACCAGGCGATCTCGATGGGCGAGTCGATCTACGAGATCGACCCCGGCCGCTGCACCGAGTGCGTGGGCCACTTCGACGAGCCGCAGTGCGTGCAGGTCTGCCCGGTGGAGTGCATCCCGGTCAACCCTTCGCACGTCGAGACGAAGGCGCAGTTGCTCGCCAAATACCATCGTCTGCAGGGTTCTGCCGCGGGTGATGCTGGTGCTTCGCCGGCGGCCGAGGTGCCGGCTTCGCCGCCGGCTTGACGGCCGTCATCGCGGCCAGGCCGTTGCCGCGCGCGGCCGCCTCGGCCGCCAGGCGCTCGCGCGTCATGCGGTCGGCCTGCTGGCGCTCGCTCGCGGCGGCTTGTTGCGCTTGGGCGATGTCGGCCGCGGGCCGCGCCTCCAGCGCTTCAAGCGCCCGGCCTTCGGCGCAGGGCGTCTGCGAGTAGGTCCGGCCATCGGCACCGCAGCGCCAGACGGTCTGCTGCGCCATCGCCACCAGCGGCAGCGCGAGCGCGAGGGCCGCGATCATTTGCGAAGTCTTCATGTCTTCTTCTCCCCTTCGTCGTCCTTGCCTTCGGGCTTCGGCTCCGGCGGCTCGCGCCGCGGCGGCTTCGGGCGCTGCGCGCCGGCGTGCACCAGCGCCAGGGCCTTGTCCATGTCGCCGGCGATGAAGGCGTCGCTCGCGGAGAGGCTCTGGTCGATCGCCTTGTCGATCGCCTCGCGGTGCTCGGCCGAGGGCTTCTTCAGCACGTAGTTCACCACCTCGGCCTTCACGCCCGGGTGGCCGATGCCCAGCCGCAGGCGCCAGAAGTCCTGCGTGCCCAGCAGGCCGTGGATGTCCTTCAGCCCGTTGTGCCCCGCGGCGCTGCCGCCGAGCTTGAGCTTGGCCTGGCCGGGCTGCAGGTCGAGCTCGTCGTGCACGACGAGGATCTCCTGCGGCGCGATCTTGAAGAAGCGCGCCAGCGGCGCGACCGAGGCGCCGGAGCGGTTCATGTAGGTCATCGGCTGCAGCAGCCACACCGGCCCGCCAGGGAGGTTGGCGCGCGCGGCGAGGCCCTGGTACGCGCGCTCCGGCACGAGGCGCGCGCCGAGCTTGCGCGCGAGCTCGTCGATCCACCAGAAGCCCGCGTTGTGGCGCGTGGCCTCGTATTCAGGGCCGGGGTTGCCCAGGCCGACGAAGAGACGAATCATGGTGCAAGGGATTATCGAGTCGGGCCACAAACGACGAAGCCCCACCGGGGTGGGGCTTCGCGAGGGAGCGCAGAGGCCGTGAAAGGGGGAACCCGCAAGGGGGTCCCGCCGGCAATCACTTCTTGTTCTGCTTCTCGTCCTTCTTCTTCGGCGGGGCCTTCTTGTCGGCGGCCACCACCGGCGCCGGGGCGGCTTCCTCGACCTCGGCCTTGGGCACCGTCACCGAGACGATCACCGGGTTCAGCGTGCCGTGCTTGACGGCCTTGATGCCCTCGGGCAGCTTCAGGTCGCTGGCGTGCAGGCTCTGGCCCTTGACCAGGCCCGACAGGTCGATCGTGACGAACTCGGGCAGCTGCGAGGCCAGGCACTCGATCTCGAGTTCGTTGGCCACGTGGTTGACCAGGCACTTGTCGGTCTTCACCGCCACCGAGTTCTCTTCGCCGGCGAAGTGCAGAGGCACCTTCTTGCGCAGCTTGGTCGTCTCGTCGACGCGCTGGAAGTCCACATGCGTGACGATCGGCTTCCAGGCGTGCATCTGGAAGTCGCGCAGCAGCACCTTCTCGGTCTTGCCGGCCAGTTCCATCTCGAGGATCGACGAGTGGAAGGCTTCCTTCTTCAGCGCGAAGAACAGGGCGTTGTGATCGAGCTCGATCATCTGCGGGTTGCCGGCGCCGTAGACGATGCCCGGCACCTTGGCGGCGTTGCGCAGGCGGCGGCTCGCTCCGGTCCCCTGCAGCGAACGCTCGAAAGCGGTGAATTTCATGGATGACTCCAAGTGTGGAAACGAAAGGAAGACCCGCGACCAGGCCTTCAGAAATTGCTGTTCTGCTCTGCGAACAGCGAGGTCACCGATTCACCGTCGCTGATGCGGCGGATGGTCTCGGCAAACAGGAACGCCACCGACAGCTGGCGGATCTTCTTGCACGCCTTGGCTGCGTCGGACAGCGGAATGGTGTTGGTGATCACGACCTCGTCGATCGCACTCTTGGCGATGCGCTCGACGGCCGGGCCGCTGAAGACGGGGTGCGTGCAGTAGGCGTAGACGCTCTTGGCGCCGCGCTCCTTCAGCACGTCGGCCGCCTTCACGAGCGTGCCGGCGGTGTCGATCATGTCGTCCATGATCACGCAGTTGCGGCCCTCGATCTCGCCGATGACGTGCATCACCTCGGCCACGCCGGCCATCGGGCGGCGCTTGTCGATGATGGCGAGATCACAGCCCAGCTGCTTGGCCAGCGCCCGGGCGCGCACCACGCCGCCCACGTCGGGGCTGATGACGACGAGGTTCGAGTACTGCTTGCTCTTCACGTCCGACAGCAGCACGGGGCTCGCGTAGATGTTGTCGACCGGGATATCGAAGAAGCCCTGGATCTGGTCGGCGTGCAGGTCCATCGTCAGCACGCGCTCGACGCCCACGGTCTCGAGCAGGTTGGCGACGACCTTGGCGCTGATCGGCACGCGCGTGCTGCGCGGCCGGCGGTCCTGCCGCGCGTAGCCGAAGTAGGGGATCACGGCGGTGATGCGGCGCGCGCTGGCGCGCTTCAACGCATCGACCATGATCAGCAATTCCATCAGGTTCTCGTTCGTCGGCGCGCAGGTGGGCTGCACGACGAACACGTCGCGGGCGCGGACGTTCTGGCGGATCTCGACGGTCACCTCGCCGTCGGAGAAGCGGCCGACGGCAGCCTGACCCAGTTCGACGCCCAGGTGGCTGGCGATCTCCTGCGCGAGCACCGGGTTGGCATTGCCGGTGAACAGCACGGTGTTGAACAGCACGGTGTCGACCTCAGTTGGTGCGCTCGGCGGACGCTGTCAAGCGGACGCCACGGAACCGGCTCCGCCGGGCCGTCGGCGTCGCCCCCTCGAGGGGGAGCGCCGCAGGCGCTCCGGGGGTGGGTGGGATCTGGCAGGGGAGGAAGGACTCGAACCCTCGCATGTCGGAATCAAAATCCGATGCCTTAACCAACTTGGCGACTCCCCTACACGGGTCGCGGCTCGCGCCACGACCGGAAAACCTCTTCAGCCGGCCCACGCCACCAGCGGGTGCGCGTGCAGGCTGCGGCACATCCGCCCCACCCACCCCGCCGGCAGGCCTTCGAGCCCTGCTGGCAGGTTTGTCGCCTCGGGTGATGCGGACAAGCCCACTCTCGCGAAGACGGCGCTGCCGGAACCCGTCATCCGGCTGTTGCCGAAGCGGGCCCGGAGCCAGCCGGCGGCTTTCGCCACCTCGGTGCAGCGGTCTTCGGCGGGTGGCTGGAGGTCGTTGGTCCCGAAACCTTCCAGCCATTCCGCCGGTGCACTGCTGCAGCCGGCCTCTCCAGGAGAGCCTTCAACTATAACAGGAAGCGTGTCGCGCTTGAGCGCCGGATGGCCGAAGATGTCGCGCGTCGGCAGCGATTCTCGGGGCTTCACGACGGCGAAGTGCATCTCCGGGAAGTCCAGCGGCCGTATGCGCTCGCCGATGCCCTCGACGAAGGCATTGCGGCCGTGCACGAAGAAGGGCACGTCGGCGCCCAGCGCCAGCCCCAGCTCGGCCAGCCGTGCGCGCGGCCAGTCGAGGCCCCACAGGCGGTTCAGCGCCAGCAGCACGGTGGCGGCGTCCGAGCTGCCGCCGCCCATGCCGGCGCCCGCGGGCAGTTGCTTGTCGACGTGGATGTCGGCGCCGAGCGCGGTGCCGCTGGCCGACTGCAGCGCGCGCGCGGCGCGCAGGCACAGGTCGTCGTCGGGCAGCGGGTCGCCCAGGTCGTGGCGCGCGAGTTTGCCGTCGTCGCGGCGCTCCAGGTGCAGCCGGTCGGCCCAGTCGATCAGCACGAACGGCGACTGCAGCAGGTGGTAGCCGTCGGCACGCCGGCCGACGATGTGCAGGAACAGGTTCAGCTTGGCCGGGGCCGGCAGGTCGTACAGCGCGCGCAGGCTCATGGTCTCAGGAAGCGGGTTCGTCCAGCCGCACGCGCACCTGCACCGCCGGCGGTGCGGCGCGGTTCGCCTCGACCCAGCCTTCGCCGCGGCGCGCCAGGCTCACCTGCCAGCCGAGTTGCTCGAAGCCGGCCTCGGTCTTCGCATGCGGGGCGCCGGGCCAGGGGCGGCCGGCGAGCCAGTCGGGCAATGCGGCCAGCGGCAGGTTCTCGCCGAAGGTCCGGCGCGAGAGTTCGGCCAGGTCGTCGTAGCGCGCCTCGCCGTCGCCGTTGCTCAGCACCGCCAGCCCCGGCGCCCAGCGTGCGCTGGCCATGCGGGTACCGAGCGGCGAATTGAGGTGAAGCTCGCCCGTGCTGCCGTCGCCGCGCAGTTCGAAGGCGGCGCTGACGCTTTGCGCCGCCTGCCTTTCGCTGGCGTCGATGCGCACACTCAGCCGGCCGGTGGTCCATGGGGCTTCGCCGGGTTGCGGCTTCGGCGGCGTGGCGCAGCCGGCCAGCAGCAGGGCGGCGCCGAGCACCGCCGCGCCGGCGGCGCGGATCACAGGTCGACGCGCAACCGCGCCAGCGTCTCGCGCAGCACGTCGTTGGCGGCGTCGCGCACCTTGCCTTCGCGCCAGATGCGCCGCGCCTCGTCGCGCTGGCCGGTGGCCCAGAGCACTTCGCCGAGGTGGGCGGCGATCTCGGGGTCGGGCCGCGAGCCGTAGGCGCTACGTAGGAGCCGCAGCGCCTCTTCGCGGTTACCCAGGCGGAATTCGACCCAGCCCAGGCTGTCGGTGATGAAGGGGTCGCCGGGCGACAGCTCCAGCGCGCGCTGGATCAGCTGCCGCGCCTCGGGCAGGCGCTGGCGCCGATCGGCCAGCGAATAGCCCAGCGCGTTGTGCGCGTGCGGGTTGTCGGGCTTGAGCTCGATCACGCGGCGCAGCAGCCGCTCCATGTCGTCGAGGTGGTCGAGCTTCTCGGCCATCATGGCCTGCTCGTACAGCAGGTCGGCGTCGTCGGGGAAGCGCTTGGTGCCGCCGGCGAGCACCTCGTAGGCGTCCTTCCAGCGCTTCACGTCGCGCAGCACGCCGGCCTCGGCGACGAGCTTGGCGCGCACGTCGTCGGGCTTGCGCTCGGGCACGCGGCGGATGAGATCACGCGCCTGCTGCAGCTTGCCCTGGCGCGCGAGCATCGAGGCGCGGCGCGTCTGCACTTCCAGCGCGCGCTGCGGGTCTTCCACCTTGGCCAGCCAGCGCTCGGCCGATGGGAAGTCGCCGCGCTGCTCGGCCGACTGCGCCAGCATCAGCCACGCCTGCACCAGGCCCTGCTCGGGGCGCGGCGCGGCATCGCCGTCGTCGTCGTCATCGCCGTTCTGCGCGCTGAGCATCGCGCCTTCGGCCGGCACCGCGGCCGCCGGGGCCGCCTGCTTCTCGGCCAGCGCGATGTAGTGCATCAGCGCGGCCTCGCCCTCCTTGGGCTGCTTGAGTTCGAGGTGCAGCGCGCCGAGCGAGAGGAAGGGCGGCGCGAGGTCCGGTTGCTGGCGCGTCACGGCCTGCAACTGCTGCACCGCCTCGCCGTAGCGCTGGTTGGCGGTGAGCAGGCGAACGTAGGCCAGGCGCAGGCCGGGTTCGGCGCGCTCCTGGCGCAGCGCATCCTGGACGACGGCCTCGGCCGCGGGGCGCTCGCGCATCAGCTCCATCGCCAGCAGCGCCGGGCCGGGCGCGGCGGGTTCGAGCGCCTGGGCCTCGCGGGCGAGGGTCAGCGCGCGGTCGTAGTCCTTCGCCTCGAGCGCGGCACGGCCCAGCGCGATGCGCGCCGGCACGCGCGTGGCCGGGTCGTCGCGGTAGGGCTTCAGCGCCTCGTCGAGCAGCGTGGCCACGCGCGGGGCGTCGTTCACGCGCTGGAAGAAGCGCGGCAGCGCGGAAATCACGCCGGGGCGGTCGGCGGCCGGCGTCTGCGACAGCAGCGCGCGCAGCGGCTCGGCGACGGCATCGGGCCGGTTCAGCAGCAGCAGGATCTGCAGCTGCACGCGGGTGGCGTCGGCCGATTCGGGGTGCGCCAGGCGCCAGCCGCGCGAGGCGGTGAGCGCCTGCTCGCCGGCACGCGACTGCAGCGCGATGTCGACGGCGCGGCGGAACAGGCCTTCGTCGCGCGTGCGGCGCGCGGCGTCGAGGATCAGTTCGTAGGCGCTGCCGGCGTCGCCGCCGCCCAGTGCCATCTCGCCGACGAGCAGCTGGTAGAACAGCCGCTCGTCCATCGCCGAGTTGGCCACCGGCCCCGCGGGTGCCGCAGGCGCTTCGCCCTCGGCACGTGCGGCGGCGGGAGCCCAGGCGAACCAGGCGGCGAGGAGGCCGGCCGCGATGCCCGAAAGGGCGGGCGAGCGGCGAAGGCGTTGGGAGGTAGGCATGGGCATGGCCGCTAGAGTCATTCTCACATAATGAGTTCATGCCTGAGCTCCCTGAAGTCGAGGTCACGCGGCGCGGCATCGCCGAACCGTTGCGGGGTGCACGGGTTCTGCGCATTCGGCTGGGCAAGCCCTTGCGTTGGCCGCTGGGCATCGATCCGGCCGAGCTGTCGGGCGCCGTGGCCGGCGAGACGGCGCGGCGCGGCAAGTACCTCTGGCTGCCGCTGGCCGGGCGCGGCGGGCTGCTGCTGCACCTGGGCATGTCCGGCTCGCTCGCGTGGTTGCCCGAGCCGCCCGAACCCGGCCCGCACGACCACTTCGACCTCGTCACCGAGCGCGGCACGCTGCGCCTGAACGACCCGCGCCGCTTCGGTGCCGTGCTCTGGGCGCCCGCGCTGGACGAGGCGCCGGCCTCGACGCTGCTGGCCAAGCTCGGCGCCGAACCCTTCGACCCTTCGCTCGGCGTGGACGGCTTCCACGCCGCGCTGAAGCGCCGGCGTGCGCCGATCAAGGCGGTGCTGCTGGCCGGCGACGTCGTCGTCGGCGCGGGCAACATCTACGCCTGCGAGGCGCTGTTCCAGGCCGCCATCCACCCGGCGCTGCGGGCCGACCGGATCAGCCGCCCGCGTGCCGAGCGGCTGCTGGCGGCGCTGCGCAGCACGCTGGCGCGGGCGCTCGAGCTGGGCGGCTCCACCTTGCGCGACTTCACCGATGTGCACGGCGCCAGCGGTGCCTACCAGGCGCAGGCCGGCGTCTACGGCCGCGCCGGCGAACCCTGCCTGCGCTGCGGCACGACCGTCAGGCGCATCGTGCAGGGCCAGCGCGCCACGTATCTCTGCCCGGGTTGTCAGCGCCGGTAAGTGGCGTGACGGACGTGATAGACGTGATAAAGGCCGACTTTCGCCTGTGCCCCCGGCGCGGGACCCTGCGCTAGGATGCGCCGCAGCCGTACATGTCCATCCACAGCTCCATTGCCGAAAGCCTCGACGCGCTGGCGTCGTGGCGGGCCCAGCTCGACCGCCACGTCGCGCAGCTGGGCCGCACGCTGAACGAACACGACCTGCTGGACGATGCCGACGCCACGCTGCTGGCCGCGCTGCGCGAGCGGCTGTCGTCGGAGAAGCTGGTGCTGGCCTTCGTGGCCGAGTTCTCGCGCGGCAAGTCCGAGCTGATCAACGCGATCTTCTTCTCCGACGCCGGCCGCCGCGTGCTGCCGGCCACGCCCGGCCGCACGACGATGTGCCCGGTGGAGCTGCGCCACGAGCCGCAGCAGGCGTCGCGGCTGGCGCTGTTGCCCATCGAGACTCGGCTGCGCGGCCTTTCGCTGGCCGAGCTGCGCCCGCGCGACGAGCACTGGCACCTCGTGCCGCTGGACCCGGCCGACCCGCAGACGCTGGTGCAGGCGCTCTCGGCGGTGACGCGCACGCAGCGCGTGACGGTCGAGCAGGCCACGGCGCTGGGCCTGTGGAACGAATCGCAGCCCGACGACAACCCGCCGCTGGCGGCCGACGGCACCGTGGAAGTGCCGGCCTGGCGCCACGCCGTCATCAACTACCCGCACCCGCTCTTGCAGCGCGGGCTGGTCGTCATCGACACGCCGGGCCTGAACGCCGTGGGCGCCGAGCCCGAGCTGACGCTGGGCCTGCTGCCGTCGGCGCACGCGGTGGTCTTCGTGCTCGCGGCCGACACCGGCGTGACGAAGTCCGACCTGACGATCTGGCGCGACCACCTCGGCCAGGCCAGCCTCGAGCGCTTCGTCGTGCTCAACAAGATCGACACGCTGGCCGACCCGCTGGCCACGCCCGAGCAGGTGCAGGCGCAGATCGAGCTGCAGCGCCTGTCGGCCGCCGAGATGCTCGACGTGCCGGCCACGCGCGTGTTCGCGCTGTCGGCGCGCGAGGCACTGGCCGCGCGCGTGGAAGGCAATGCCGCGGCGCTGGAAGAAAGCCGGCTGCCGCCGCTGGAGCAGGCGCTGGTGGCCGAGCTGCTGCCGCGCCGCCAGCAGCTGCTGGTGCAGTCGGCGGTGGGCGTGGTCGAGCAGCTGCGCGCGGCCGCGGCGCGGCGCCTGTCGGACCGCCGTCGCCAGCATGCCGAGCAGCTGATGGAACTGCGCGGCCTGCGCGGCAAGAGCACGGCCAAGCTGCGCATGATGGTCGAGCGCGTCGACATCGACATGGCCGACTTCGAGCGCTGCACCGCACGCCTGGCGGCGCTGCGGGCGGTGCAGATGAAGATCCAGCGCACGGTGATGGCCACGCTGTCGGCCGAGTCGCTGCGCACGGAGCTGCAGGCCATGCAGTCGGCGATGGGCTCGCGGCCCTTCAACCTCGGCGCGCGCGGCGCCTTCGAGACGCTGCTCAAGCGCCTGCGCAAGGCGCTGCAGCAGGCGCAGACGCAGACCGAGGAAATGCGCCAGATGCTGGAGGCCAGCTTCCGGCAGCTCAACACCGAGTTCGGCTTCGCCTTCGCGCTCGCGCCGGTGCCCGAGCTGTCGAAGTTCGAGGGCGAACTCGACCTCATCGACCAGAACTACAGCCGCTACCTGGGCATCACGCAGGCCTGGCGGCTGGCCTCGCCGGGCTTCGCCGAGCAGTTCCGCCGCATGCTGCTGCAGCGTTTGCGCGTGGTGTTCGAGAACGCCGCCGGCGAGCTGGAGCTGTGGAGCAAGGGCGCCAGCAGCCAGGTCGAGGTGCAGCTGCGCGAACGCCGCCGCGGCTTCACGCGCCGGCGCGACGCGCTGCAGCGCGTGCAGGCGGCCGCTGGCGAGCTGGAGTCGCGCATCGACGAGGTGCAAGGGCAGGACGACCACCTCGTCGCGCTGCTCACGCGGCTGAATGGGCTCTCCGGCGAGGCCGTCGCCGCCGCGCAGCGCCTGCTGGAGCCGGCCGGCGCCGGCGACATGCCGGGCGACGCCGCCGCACCGCCGCAGCAGGACGCGGCTTGACCGCACCGACCCTTGCGCGCCGCGTGATCGCGTGGCAGCGCCAGCATGGCCGCCACGGCCTGCCCTGGCAGGGCATCCGCGACCCGTACCGCGTGTGGCTTTCCGAAGTGATGCTGCAGCAGACGCAGGTCTCGACGGTGCTCGACTACTTCCCGCGCTTCGTCGCACGCTTCGCCGACGTGCGCGCGCTGGCCTCGGCGCCGCAGGACGATGTGCTCGCGCTGTGGAGCGGCCTGGGCTACTACAGCCGCGCACGCAACCTGCACCGCTGCGCGCAGGTGGTGGTGGCCGAGCATGGCGGCGAGTTTCCGAAGAGCAGCGCGCTGCTGGCCACGCTGCCCGGCATCGGCCGCAGCACCGCCGCGGCGATCGCGGCCTTCTGCTTCGGCGAGCGCGCGGCCATCCTCGACGGCAACGTGAAGCGCGTGCTCGCGCGCGCCACCGGCTTCGATGGCGACCTGGCGCTGCAGCCCGAGGTGAACCGGCTGTGGACGATCGCCGAGTCGCTGCTGCCGGCGCGTGACGTCGATGTCTACACGCAGGGCCTGATGGACCTGGGCGCGACGGTCTGCAGCACGCGCCGGCCGGCCTGCCTGGCCTGCCCGCTGGCCGACGACTGCGTCGCACGCGCCAGCGGCGCACCCGAGCAATGGCCGGTGAAGACGAGGCGGCTCAAGCGCGGCCGGCGCCTGCACGCGCTGCTGTGGCTGAAGCGTGGCGAGCAGGTCTGGCTCGTGCAGCGGCCGCAGCAAGGCGTCTGGGCCGGGCTGTGGAGCCTGCCGGAGTTCGCGAGCGCGGCCGAGGCGGAAGCCGCGGTCGAAGGCTGGCCCGGCGAAGGCGAGTGGCTGCCGAACATCGAACATGCACTGACACACTTCGACTGGACGCTGCAGCCGCTGGCCTGGACCTTGCCGGCGCGTGGCCGGGCTCGATCGGCCGGCGAAGGCCGCTGGTTCACGCGCACAGAAGCGCTCGCACTCGGGCTGCCGGCGCCCATCCGGCGCCTGCTCGAAGCCGCCTGATCAGCCGACGACCACCTTCTTGTCGCGCAGGAAGCCGTCCACCAGCGAGAGCCGGATCACCGGGTCGTCCAGCTCCATCAGCTTCTGCTTGGCCGCCAGCGACACCGGCAGCAGCTCGCACCAGCGGTTGGCCACCCAGCCGGCGTCGTCGAGGCGGTAGGGCGGCGCGAAGGGCGAGCGCTCCTGCGCCTGCAGCTTGCGGATGGCCTCGGCCAGCGCGGCCACGGTCTGCAGCATCGCCGGGCCGGGCAGGCGCAGCGGGTCGGGGTCGATCAGTTCGGCCGGCGCTTCCCACAGGCCGTTCGTGCGCTGCACCGGCGCGGCCGTGAGGCGGAAGCGCTGCGTGCCCAGGCAGCGCACGCGCAGGATGCCGGGCTGCTCGGCATCGACGTCCTCGATGCGCGCCAGCGTGCCCATCGCCTCGATCTGCACCGGCCCGGCGCTCCGCCCGGCCTCGGCGCCTGCCTTCAGGCAGACCACGCCGAAGGGCTCGGCGCTGCGCATGCAGTCGGCGATGAGGTCGAGGTAGCGCGCCTCGAAGATCTTCAGGCCCAGCACCGCGTCGGGAAACAGCACCAGCTGCAGCGGGAAGAGCGGCAGCGGCTGCTTCATCGCCATCACGCTCGTGCCGTCATTCCCGCGCATCCAGTTCGCGGTGCCGCACCAGCGTCGCATAGCGGCTCTCGAAGCGGCGCGCCAGCCACTCGACGCTGTAGACCGAGCGGTGCTGCCCGCCGGTGCAGCCCACCGCCACCGTGAGGTAGCTGCGCTGGTCGTCCTCGAAGCTGGGCAGCCAGCGCTGCAGGAAGTTGTGGATCTGCGTCAGCATCTCCGGCACCTCGGGCTGCTGCTCGAGGTAGGCGGCCACCGGCGCGTCGCGGCCGGTCAGCGGCCGCAGCTCGCGGATGTAGTAGGGGTTGGGCAGCACGCGCACGTCGAACACGTAGTCGGCGTCCAGCGGTACGCCGTGCTTGAACGCGAAGGACTCGAAGACCACCGTCAGTGCCGATTCGCGCGCGCCCACCAGCGAGCGCACCCAGCTGCGCAGCAGCGCCGGGCGCAGCTGGCTGGTGTCGATCACGGTGGAGATCTCGCGCAGCGCCGACAGCAGGTCGCGCTCCAGCTCGATGGCCTCGACCAGCGCCCGCTGCGCATCGCCGCCTGCGGGGATGGCTGTCAGCGGGTGCGGGCGGCGCGTCTCGGAGAAGCGGCGCAGCAGCGCATCGGTGCTGGCGTCGAGGAAGATCGGGCGGATGCGCACGCCTTCCTGCTTGAGCTGCTCGATCAGCGGCACCAGGTGCGGCAGCGAGGAGGCCGTGCGCACGTCCACCGCGGCGGCCACGCGGTGCGTGAAGCGCCCGTGCTCCAGCCGGATGTAGTCGCGCAGCAGCTCCGGCGGCAGGTTGTCGACGCAGAAATAGCCCGCGTCTTCCAGCGCATGCAGCGCCACGCTCTTGCCCGAGCCCGAGATGCCGGTGATGAGGATGACCTCGTCGCGCCGGCCGCCGTCCATCGGCATCCACTCGCTCATGGCGCGCTTCGATCGAGCAGGGCCTGCGCGTGCGCGGTGCCCGAGAGCCGTTCGCCGCCGAGCATGCGCGCCACCTCGGTGACGCGCGCCTCGCCTTCGACCGGCACCACGTCCGACAGCGTCTGCCGGCCCTTCAGCGCCTTGCTGACGACGAAGTGCCGGTCGGCACAGGCAGCCACCTGCGCCAGGTGCGTGACGGCCAGCACCTGGCGGCCGGCGGTGCCGCCGAGCTGCTTCATCAGCCGGCCGACGCTGTCGGCCACGGTGCCGCCGACGCCGGCGTCGATCTCGTCGAAGATCAGCGTGGATGCGCCCTGCGCATCGCGCGCCGCCGTCGTCACCGCGATGGCCAGCGCCAGCCGCGACAGCTCGCCGCCCGAGGCCACCTTGGCCAGCGGCCGCGGCGTGCTGCCGGCGTGGCCCGCGACACGGAACTCGACGCTCTCCAGGCCCCAGGACTGCGGCTCCGCGAGCGGCTCCAGCGCTACCTCGAAGCGCCCGCCGGCCATGCCCAGCTGCTGCATCGCCTGCGTCACCGCGGCGCCCAGCGCCGGCGCGGCCTTGCGGCGCTGCTTGCCGACGCGCTCGGCCTCGGCGCGGAAGGCCCGCTCGGCGGCGGTGGCCTTCGTCTCGAGCGCCTCGAGGTCGGCCGCGGCGTCCAGGCTCTTCAGCTCGGCCTGCCAGCCGGCCAGCAGCGCCGGCAGCTCGGCCGGCGCGCGGCGGTAGCGGCGCGCGAGCGAGACCCAGGCTCCCAGGCGCGCATCGAGTTCGGCCAGGCGATCGGGGTCGGGCTCGGCGCGGCCGAGGTAGGCCGACAGCGTGTGCGCCGCGTCCTCCAGCTGCGCCTGCGCGGCACGCAGCACCTCGGCCACGGCGCCCAGTTCGGCATCGAAGCGCGTGACCTCGTCGAGCGAATCGATGGCGCGCGAGACGCGGGCGTCGGCGCTGTCGTCGTCATCGGAGACGGCGGCCAGCGCGGCGCGCGCACCGTCGAGCAGGGCCTGGCCGTGCGCCAGCCGCTGGTGCTCGGCGTTGATCTGGTCCCACTCACCTTCGGCCGGCGCCAGCTTGGCCAGCTCGCCCACCTGCCAAGCCAGGCGTTCGCGCTCGCGCTCCAGCGTGTCGCGCTTGCCGCGCGCGTCGGCGAGCGCCGCGAGTGCGTCGCGCCAGGCCTGCCAGGCGGCCGCGAGCGCGCCGGTGTCGGCGCCGGCCTGAGCGTCGAGCAGCGCACGCACGGCCGCCGGCCGCGTGAGGCTTTGCCAGGCGTGCTGGCCATGGATGTCTACCAGCTGCTCGGCCGCCTCGCGCAGCTGCGCGACGGTGGCCGCGCTGCCGTTGATCCACGCGCGGCTCTTGCCCTGCGCGTCGACGGTGCGGCGCAGCAGCAGCGTCTCGTCGCGCTCGAAGCCGGCTTCGTCGAGCCAGGCCGCCAGCCGCGGCGGCGAGTCGAACTCGGCGCTGACCTCGGCGCGCGCCGCGCCTTCGCGCACCATGGCCGCATCGGCGCGCTGGCCGAGCGCCAGCTGCAGCGCATCGATTAGGATCGACTTGCCCGCGCCGGTCTCGCCGGTGAGCACGGTGAAGCCGGCGCCGAGCTCGATCTCGAGCTCGGAGACGATCACCACGTCGCGCAGGGTCAGGCGGCGCAGCATGTCAGACCACGCCTTCGTACCAGCGCAGCTTTCTGCGCAGCGTCGCGTAGTAGCTCCAGCCGCGCGGATGCAGGAAGCGCACCTTCGCGGCCGAACGCCGGACGCGGATCTCGTCGCCGTGCAGCAGGCTGGCCAGCGAGTGCATGTCGAAGTTGGCCGAGAGATCACGCCCGGCGACGATGCCGATGCGCACCTCGCCGCGGTCGGGCAGCACGATAGGGCGGTTGCTCAAGGTATGGCTGGCGATCGGCACCAGCACCCAGCCGCCGATGCTCGGGTGCAGGATCGGCCCGCCGGCCGACAGCGCGTACGCGGTGCTGCCGGTGGGCGTGCCGACGATCAGGCCGTCGGCGCGCATGTTGGCGACGAACTCCTCGTCGACGAAGACCCGCAGCTCCACCATGCTGGCGGTGGCGCCGCGGCTCACGACCACGTCGTTCATCGACAGGCCTTCGAAGATGCACTGGCCGTCGCGCCAGACGCCGCCTTCGAGCATCGCGCGCTGCTCTTCCTCGTAGTCGCCGGCGATCATCGTCGCCAGCGCTTCCTTGTACTGGCCGATGGGGATGTCGGTGATGAAGCCCAGGCGACCCTGGTTGATGCCCACCAGCGGCACGTCGTGGCGGGCGAGCTCGCGGGCGATGCCCAGCATCGTGCCGTCGCCGCCCACCACCACCGCCAGGTCGCAGCGCTGGCCCATCTCGGCGGGCGAGAGGGCGTCGTAGTCGGTGACGCCGGTGGCGGCGGCGGTCTCGCGCTCGAAGCTGACCTCCAGCCCGCGGCCGATCAGGAAATGGGCGATCTCCTCCAGCACCGGGCGTATGCCCCGCGCCTGGTATTTGCCCACGATCGCAGCATGACGGAAGCCCGACGGCATGCGGCGCATTACACCATAGGGCCCCCCATCTGCCGGGGGCCGGCCGCAGGGCCTCGAAGCGCTTCTTACAATCGCGGACCATGCTCGACGACCGCGCGCGATCGCTGCTGAAGACCCTGGTGGAGCGCTATATCGCCGACGGCACGCCCGTCGGCTCGCGCACGCTGGCGCGGGCGTCCGGCCTGGACCTGTCGCCCGCCACCATCCGCAACGTGATGGCCGACCTGGAGGAGCTGGGCCTCATCGCCAGCCCGCACACCAGTGCCGGCCGCGTGCCCACCGCGCGCGGCTACCGGCTCTTCGTCGACACCATGCTGACGGCGCGCCCGTTCTCGCTCGACGACCTGGCGCAGGCGCCGCCCGAGGTGGCCGCCGCCACCGCGCAGATCCACCCCGACCAGCCGCAGCGCGTGATCGCGCAGGCCGCCAGCCTGCTGTCGAACCTCAGCAGCTTCGTCGGCGTGGTCACCGCGCCGCGCAAGGCCAGCGTCTTCCACCACATCGAGTTCCTGCGCCTGGGCGAGAAGCGCGTGCTGGTGATTCTCGTCGCGCCCGACGGCGACGTGCAGAACCGCGTGATCTTCACCGCGCGCGACTACACGCAGGGCGAGTTGATCGAGGCGACCAACTTCCTGAACCAGCACTACGCGGGTCTCAGCATCGAGGAGGTGCGCGCCAAGCTCAAGGGCGAGATCGACGCGCTGCGCGTGGAGATCGCCACGCTGATGCAGGCCGCGGTGCAGGCCGGCACGGAGGTGCTGGCCGAGAGCAGCGACCACGTAGTCGTCTCCGGCGAGCGCAACCTGCTGGCGGTGCAGGACTTCGGCCACGACATGACGAGCCTGCGCCGCCTGTTCGACGTCTTCGAGCAGAAGACCGAGCTGATGCGCCTGCTGGAAGTGAGCAGCCGTGCCGAGGGCGTGCGCATCTACATCGGCGGCGAGAGCCGCGTCGTGCCCTTCGAGGAACTCAGCGTCGTCACCGCGCCCTACGAGATCGACGGCCGCATCGTCGGCACGCTCGGCGTGATCGGCCCCACGCGCATGGCCTACGACCGCATGATCCAGATCGTCGACATCACCGCGCGGCTGGTGGGCAACGTGCTGTCGTCGAAGTAACTCCGCGGGCCGTACTGATCCAGGTCAAGGCCGGGGCGCGCCCGGCACAGGAAAGCGGCAGCAGCGCCGAATCCGCCGCAGGGCGGCGCGGTGAAACGCGCCTCCATACCCGGGTCGGGCGACATCGCCGCCGGGCGTTTTCACAATCGTTTACACGGTTGGGAAGTTCGGCAGCCGGCCCAGGAGGCGCGGCGCGAGGAGGGGCAAGCCATGACGACGACGACGCGCTCGACACGCCACGCGGTGGTGGCCTGGAACGAGGCCTACGCGCTGGGCCTTCAGGAGATCGACGAGCAGCACCACCAGCTGTTCGATCTCATCAACGATCTCTGGGAGCACCTGGTGCAGCACAGTCCGGCGAGCGCGGTGCTGCTGACGCTGACCGACCTGGAGCGCTACACGCTGACCCACTTCACCGCCGAGGAGACCTTCATGCGCGTGATGCGCTACGAGGGTTTCGACGAGCACAAGGCCCAGCATGCCCGCTTCGTGGCCCGCGTGGCGGCCGAGCGAGCCGGGCTGCAGGCCGGCCGCGAACTCGGCTTCGACGTGCTGACCTTCCTGAAGGACTGGCTCGTCGATCACATCCTGGTGGCCGACAAGGCCTACGCCCTGGCCTCGCAGCCCCGCGCCCCGGCCCCGTCGTTCTGGAAGCGCTTCTTCGGCCGCCTGGGCTGACCCGGCTCCTACAATCCCGGCCCTCGGGGGCCGTTAGCTCAGTTGGTCAGAGCAGAGGACTCATAATCCTTTGGTCGTTGGTTCAAGTCCAACACGGCCTACCAACACACCTCGGCTACCACTGCGGCATGCGCCGCTCGCAGGCCTCGTCCGGCCCGTAGCTCGTGTCTTCCACCAGGCCCTGCGGCGTGATGCCGACGTGGAAGAGCATGCAGCGCTCGGCCTCGTAGCGCCAGGACCAGACGGTCTGGTCGTGGTAGCGGACTTTCCAGACCTTCGCCGGTGTGCCCAGGCGGCGGCGCAGTTCGTCGCGGGTGATGCCGGGCTCGATCCGCGCGAAGTGTGCGGGGTCGAGCACGTTCTCCCAGCGCTGGAGGCGGCCGGTGGCGTCGAAGTCGAGCATCCAGGTGATGCGGCCCATCGGCGCGGTCGTGTATTCGAGCCGGCGCGAGCCGTCGGGCGACGGGAACTCCTCGCTCGGCCGGCCCATGCGGGCGCGGACTTCGTCGAGCGTGTCGCCGGGCCGGGCCGGTGGCGTAAGCCAGCCGGCGCAGCCGGCGAGCAGCAGCGCCGGCAGCACCGCCGGCGGCAGCAGGCCGAGCCGCTTCTTCATCGTCCTTCGGTCGCCAGCCGCGCGCGCAGTTCCGTCTTCAGGACCTTGCCGTAGTTGTTCTTCGGCAGGCCGGTCTCGAACACGTAGCGCTTGGGCCGCTTGAAGCGCGCGATGTGCGCCAGGCAGGCGGCGTCCAGCTGTTCGGGCGTGATGGCCGCGCCCGGCCGCGGGACGACGAAGGCCACCACCACCTCGCCCCACTCGGCATCCGGCGCCCCCACCACCGCCACCTCGGCCACGCCCTCCACCGCCAGCAGCACCTCTTCAACCTCGCGTGGGTAGATGTTCGAGCCGCCGCTGATGATGAGGTCCTTGCTGCGGTCCAGCAGCGTGAGGAAGCCGTCTTCGTCGAGCGTGCCGATGTCGCCGGTCCACAGCCAGCCGTCGCGCAGCGCGGCGGCGGTGGCTTCGGGGTTGCGCCAGTAGCCGGCCATCACGGTGTCGCCCTGCACCAGCACCTCGCCGGGCCGGCCGGGTGGCAACGGCGTGCCGTCGGGTGCGACGACGCGCACGCGGACGGGTGTCTGCGCCACGCCCACCGACGCGATGCGCTCGGCATGGCGCGGATGCGTGTGCTCGGCCAGGTGCCGGCGTGCGAGCGCGGTGGCCACCATCGGCGTCTCGCCCTGGCCGTAGATCTGCACGAAGCGCGGGCCCATGGTGCGCTGCGCGCGCTCGATGTCGGCGCGGTACATCGGCGCGCCGCCGTAGACGATGGTCTTGAACGAGGCCGCGGCGTCGGCGAGCGTGAGGCCGGCGGCCTGCGCGTGGTCGACCAGGCGCTTGACGATGGTCGGCGCGGCGAAGGTCGACAGCGGCCCGAGTTCGCGGCCGAGCGCGAAGAGTTCGGCCGCGTCGAAGCCGCCCGAGGCCGGCACCGCGTGGCGCGCGCCGGCCATCAGGTGCGGGATCGCGTAGAGGCCGCAGCCGTGCGACATCGGCGCTGCATAGGCCATCGTGTCGCCGGGCTCGACGGCGTCCACGTCGCTGAAGTAGGCCAGCCCCATCGTCATCAGGTTGCGGTGTGTCAGCATCACGCCCTTGGGCCGGCCCGTGGTGCCGCTCGTGTAGAAGAGCCAGGCCAGCGCCTCGGGCGCGGCTTCGAAGACGGGCTCGGCGAGCGGGTCGTCGATCGGCGCGAAGAGCGCATCGGCCTCGGCCGCATCGAGGTCGACGGGATGCAGGTGGCCCAGCGGCGCTGCCTCGGCCCACACGTCGCGCGTGACGAACGCGTGGCTCGCCTGTGCGTTGTCGGCGATCCAGGCCACCTCGGCCGGGTGCAGCTTGGCGTTCACCGGCACGACCGCCCCGCCGGCCCACCAGGTGCCGACCAGCGCCTCGAGGTAGCGCGGGTGGTTGCGCGCGAACAGCAGCACGCGCCCGCCGGGCTGCAGGCCCTGTGCGCGCAGCCGGCGGGCGAAGCCGGCGCTGCGGGCGGCCCATTCGGCGAAGCTGGCGTGACGCGCGGTGCCGTGGAAGATGGCCGTCGCATCCGGCTGCAGCCGGGCCTGGCGCAGCAGCAACTGCGCGAGGTTCATGCCGGCCACGCCGGCGCTTGCGAGCCCGGCGGCATCGAAGGGCGAACGGTGCGCGCGGGCGTGGCCGAGAAGCGGGCGGCGTGGCGGGCGACGGTCAGCTCACCATAGCCGCTGGCTTCAGTCTGGAGCCAGGGCTCGATGGGCGGCATCTTCGTGGCCGGCGTCACGCGGCCCAGGCTGCGCAGCCACTGCGCCACCGCCGCGAGCGAGACCTTCACCTGCCAGCTGCCGCCCTGCTGCCGTTGCCGAAGCAGCGCGGCCTGGGCGCCGAAGGCCAGCAGGTAGCCGGCGGCGTAGTCGAGGATCTGCACCGGCAGCGCCTTCGGCGTGGCGCTGCCCAGCGCCTCGGCCTCGGCGAGGTTGAAGCCGGTGGCCGTCTGCACCAGCGAGTCGAAGCCGCGGCGCCCGGCCCAGGGACCGGTCCAGCCATAGGCGCTGAGCGAGACGGCGACGATGCCCGGCGCGAGCCGCGCCAGATCGGCCGGCGCGAAGCCGAGCGCGTCGAGCCCGCCGGGCCGGTAGGCCTGCATGAAGACGTCGGCCTGCGAGGCGAGTTCACGCAGCGCCGCGCGGCCTTCTTCGCTCTTGAGCTCCAGGTGCACGCTGAGCTTGCCGCGGCTGGTGTCGGCGATGTGCTCGATGTTGGGCAGCCGCGGCGAGTTGACGAGCATCACGTCGGCACCGTAGGCCGCCAGCGTGCGGCCGGCCACCGGGCCGGCGAGGATGCGCGTGAGGTCGAGCACCCGCAGGCCGGCGAGCGGCATCGCGCCGGCCGCGGCGAAGGTGCGTGGCGGCGCCTCGCCGATCTTCTCGATCACGAGCGGCGGTACGCCCGCCAGTCCCCGGGCCTGCGGGTGCGCGTCCCATTCGTCGAAGCGGCGCGCGGCCGAGGCCACGCCGCCGGCTTCGGCCACGGCGGTCTCGAAGTCCACCGCGCGCCAGCGGCGCAGCGCCTGCTCGACCGCGGGCTTCTCGGTGGCCGCGCCGCCGGGCAGGCCGAGCACGGCGAGCGCGATGTCGCGGTGGTGCGCGAAGTTGGCGTGGATGCGCACCCAGCCCGGGCTGCCGGTCTCGCTGCCGCAGGGGTAGAGCGCCGAGAGCTTGTCCCAGACCTGCAGTTCGCGGCCGTCGACGCGCAGGTAGGCGCAGCATTCGAGCGCGGCGGCTTCCGCCTCCACGCGCACGCGCTGGCGCGGCTCGCCCGCGTGACGCCGGTGCCCGATCTCGGCCGCCGCGAGCGCGGCTGCGCCCAGGCTGGCCTGTGCGGCGGCGGCCACCGCGAAGCTCGTGGGCATCACCGCGCCGCCTTCGGGCAGATCGGCCTGGCGCAGCGCCTCGGCGTCGAGGTCGGCGGCTCGCCAGAGGGACGCCAGCGCGGCGTTGGCAGATTCGGCGGTGGACTCGTCCATGGCCGCCGATTGTGCGGGGGTGTGGTGCGGCGCCGGGTTGTTCCGCTACAGCGCCGAAGGCTTCGTCTCGCTGGCGGCGCGCGCCGGCAGGTGGATGTGGAACACCGCGCCGCCGCCGTCGCCCTTGCCTTCGCGATGGGTGGCGTGGATGCGCCCGCCGTGCGCGGCGACGATCTGCCGGCAGATGGCCAGCCCGAGGCCGGTGCCGCCCGAGCCGTCCTTCGTGCGGCTGCCTTGCACGAAGGGCTCGAAGATGGTCTCCAGCTCGGCGGCCGGAATGCCCGGGCCCTCGTCGGCAACGCTCAGGTGCAGTTCACCGCCGGGCGTGAGCTCGCCGGCCACGGTGATGGTGCCGCCGGCGGGCGACAGCCGGATCGCGTTGGCCAGCACCTTGTCGAGCACCTGGCGCATGCGCTGCGGGTCGAGCCTGGCGCGCAGCGGCTGCTCGGGCAGATCCAGCGCCGTGTGCAGGCCGCGCCGTTCGCACTGCGGCGTGGCGGCGTCCAACGCCTCGCGCAGCAGCACGCGCAGGTCGGCGCGCTCCAGGTGCAGCGTGCCCAGCGGGCTTTCGACGCGCGCCACGTCCAGCAGGTCGTCCACCAGCGCCAGCATGCGGCGGCCGGCGGCGTGGATGTCGTGGAACATCGCGGCCAGCCGCGGCTCGGCCCGGCCGGGCGCGCCGCCCAGTTCGGAGAAGCCGGTGATGGCCTGCAGCGGCGTGCGCAGCTCGTGGCTGATGTTGGCGATGAACTCGGTGCGCGCGCGCGCGGCCTCCTCGGCGGCTTCCCGGGCCTCGCGCGTGGCGCGCTCGGCGCGGCGGAACTCGGTCACGTCGACGAAGACCGTCAGCACGCCGGCCGGCCGGCCTTCTTCGCCGGGCACGAGCAGCTTGTCGATCACCACGTCGCGCAGCGAGCCGTCGCGGTGGCGCAGCCGCGCCTCGTGGCGCAGCGCGCGGCCGTCACGCAGCACGTTCCGGTCGAGTTCGGCCTCGTCATCGCCGCCCGGCAGCGGCCGGCCCAGCAGCGGCTCGCGCGAGCGGCCGGTGAAGTCCTCCCAGGCGCGGTTGACGAGCACGCAACGGCGCTGCAGGTCCACCACCGTGGCCGGCAGCGGGCTCACTTCCATCAGCATGCGGTTGAAGCTGCCCTGCGCCTGCAGCCGCTCCTGCGCGAGCACGCGTTCGCTCACGTCCAGCGCGCTGCCGGCGTGGCCGACGAGCCGGCCCGCTTCGTCCAGCAACGGCTGCACCGAAACCTCCAGGTGCCGCGGCCGGCCATCGGCAGCGATGCAGGTGAGTCGCTGCTCCCGGGCGCCGTCGCCCGGCCGGCCGGCTGCGAAGAGCGCACGCGCTGCGTCGCGGTCGGGCGCGATGACGATGTCCCGCAGGGTGCGGCCCATCACGTCGGGCCCGGCCAGCGCCAACAGGCGCGGGTTGGCGAAGTCGATGCGGCCTTGCGCATCGGTGCGGAACACGAGCGCCTGCACGCTGCCCAGCAGCGTGGCCAGCGAGCGCGTGCGCTGCCGGGCGCGCTCGCGCCCCAGCGCCGAGGCGCGCAGCGTGCGTTCGGCCGCCAGCGTGGCCAGGCCGACGAGCAGCGCACAGCCGGCGCCCGCGGCCAGCAGCGGCGTGCCGCTCGACGAAGGGGAGGCGGCAGCTTCGGCCGCAGGCATCAGCGCGGCCGCCTCGTCGCGCGCGCCGGCCAGTTCGACCAGCGCCAGCACCCAGGCGCGGCGGCCATCGGGCAGGTCCAGGCCACGCAGCAGCGCGCGGGCGCCGGCGCGGCCGGACGGCGGCGCGGCCAGCGCGAGCTGCCGCAGGTTGTCGGCCGCCACCGGCGGGCCCAGGCGCTCGGCGCCGGCCTCGGGCAGCGGCGTCGCGCCGGCCCAGCGGGCACGCGGCAGCTGCAGGCCGGCGTCGGCGGCATCGGCCGCGGCCAGCACGGTGCCGGCTTCGTCCAGCAGTGCCAGCGCGCGCAGTGCCGGGCCTTCGGCCGTCGCCTGGCGCAAGGCGGATTCAACGCCGGCCTCGCCGCGCGAGAAGGCGCCTGCGACGGCTGCCGCGGCACGCGATGCCGCGCCGATGCGCAGCTCGGCCAGCCGCGCCACCACGCGTTCCAGCGCCGCGGCGTGGGCCTCGGCGCGTGCCGCGGCCTGGCGGCGCTCGTGCAGCGCCAGCGCCGCCAGCAGCGCCCACAGCGCCATCAGCAGCGCGCCGCCGGCCAGCCACGCCGGGCGCAGGAGGGTCCACCGCCGCGCGCGGCGCGGCGTGCTTGGGGTGAGCGTGTTCATCGCGCCTCGGGCGCGCCGGCCTTGGCGGCCGGCGGCGCCGCCGGGTTCAGGTTCGCGCCGCCAGCTCGGGGCTGCTCAGGCCGGAGAGGTCGTCCAGGCCCAGGTTCTCGCGCGTCACGCGGTCGCGCAGCGCGATCAGCTGGGGCGCGTGCTCGATGAAGGCGTCGACGACCCAGGGGTCGAAGGCGCGGCCGCGCTCGGCGCGCAGCATCTCCAGCGCCACCTCGTCGGGGAAGGCGGGGCGGTAGCAGCGGTCCATGGTCAGCGCGTCGAAGAAGTCGACGACGGCGACGATGCGGCCCGACAGCGGGATCGACGTGCCCGCCAGCCCGGTGGGGTAGCCGGTGCCGTCCCAGCGCTCGTGGTGCGCCAGGGCCACCTCGGCCGCCATCTGGAACAGCGGGATGCGCGAGCGGCCCAGGATCTCGGCGCCGATGCGCGGGTGCTGCTTCATCACCTCGCGCTCCTCGGCGGTCAGCGGGCCGGGCTTCTTCAGCACCTGGTCGGGCACGCCGATCTTGCCGATGTCGTGCATCGGCGCGGCGCGGCACAGCAGCATCGAGTAGGCCTCGGTCTGCTTCAGGTGCAGCGCCAGCGCGCAGGCCAGGTAGCCCAGGCGCACGATGTGCACGCCGGTGTCGTCGTCGCGGTACTCGGCGGCGCGCGACAGGCGCAGCAGCGCGTCGTGGTGGGCACGCGCGACTTCCTCGAGCGCCTCGTTGCGCTCGCGGTACATGCGGCCGAAGTCGGCGACGAGGCGCTCCATCTGGGCGCTGGCGTCGGCGCTGTAGCAGTTGGCCTCGTCGACGTAGGCGACGGCGGCCGGGGCGGTGGGGGTGGCGAGGATTTCCATGATCTTCAGACCACCGGCACCAGGGTGCCCAGCAGCTCGAGCAGCTGCATCGGGCTGAAGGGCTTGACGAGGTAGGCGTCGGCGCCGGCGCGCAGGCCGTTCTCGCGGTCGGCGCTGCCGCCGCGGGCCGACAGCACGATCACCGGCACGTTGCGCAGCCGGGCGTCGGACTTCATCGCGCGGCACAGGTCCAGCCCGTCGAGCGCGCCGGGCATCATCACGTCGAGCAGCACCACGTCGGGCAGCAGCTCGCGCGCCAGGTCCCAGCCGGTGGGGGCGTCGGGCGCCTCGTGGATCTCGCACTCCTCGAACTCCAGCGTCATGCGGATCAGGCGGCGGATGTCGGCGTGGTCTTCGACGATCAGGATCTTCTTCATGGTGCGGAACGCTCGGTACGGCGGGTGGTGCTGCGGTGACGAAAGTGTCGCTCAAAATGATACTTATCATTTCAATCAATTTGCGACACTGATCACGCAAGGGAGCACAATCCGCACATGGCCACCGTTTCACCCGTCCCGCAGGCTGGGGACGACGACTGCAGCACGCTCGAAGTCGCGCGCCGGCTCGGGCTGGCGGTGCGCTCGGTGCAGCTGATGGTCGATCGCGGCGAGCTGCAGGCCTGGAAGACGCCCGGCGGCCACCGGCGCATCTCGCGCGCCTCGGTCGAGCAGTGGCTCGCGGCGCATGGCGGCACGCAGGCGGCTGCCGCCGAGCCGGCCGCCAGCCCCGCGAAAGCCAGCCCGGCGGCGCCGCGCGTGCTGCTGATCGAGGACTCGCGCCACTTCCAGAACCTGGTGCGGCTGCTGGTGCAGCGCCAGTTCCCGCAGGTGGAGCTGCACGTGGCCGACGACGGCATCGCCGGCCTGGCGATGGCCGGGCAGCTGCAGCCGCAGGTGCTGCTGGTGGACATCCTGCTGCCGGGCATCGACGGCGCCGCGCTCGTCACCGGGCTGCGCTCGCACCCGGCCTTCGGCGGCATGCGGCTGATCGTGATCACGTCGCTGTCGGGCGCCGATCTCGAGCCATACGCCTTCGCGCTGGCCGGCGTGCCGGTGCTGCACAAGCCGAAGCTGGTGGCCGAACTGCCGGCGCTGCTGGCCGCCGCGCTGGGTGCCGCGGCGCCCGAAGTGGCGGCGCCGGGCTGAGAGGCTGAGAGTCTTTCGAACATGCCCGCTCATCACGCCAGCAGTCACCTGCTCGTCGGTGCAAATGCTCGCCATGGCTCGAGCCATGGCTGTGCTTTGCGCCTAGATCAGACGCCTCCTGGCGCGCTGCTCGGGCACGCCCGAAAAACTCTCAGCCTCTGAGGCGGGGCCGCCGGTGACGCCGCCCCGCGTGCTGCTGGTCGAGGACGATGCCGCGGTGCGGCTGCTGGTGGAGCTGGCGCTGGAGGACCTGCCGCTGGAGCTCGTGAGCTGTGCCGGCGCCGCCGAGGCGCTGCAGGCGCTGGCCCGGGCGCCGTTCCAGCTGATCGTGACCGACCTGATGATGCCCGGCATCTCCGGCGCCGAGCTGCTGCAGCGCCTGCACGACGAGCCGGCGCTGGCCGCCGGCGCGCGCCGCGTCGTCTTCAGCGCCGGGCTGGACGCCGCCACGCGCACGCGGCTGCAGGCGCTGGGCGCCTGGCGCTTCCTGCACAAGCCGGTGGCGGTGCAGGCGCTGCGCGACTGCGTGGCCGAGGCGCTGGAACTCGCGGCCGCGCCGGAGCCGGAACCGTCGCCGCCGGATGCCGGGGGCGAAGCCGAACTCGCCGCGCTGATCGCCGAGCACTTCGCCGGCGACGCCGAACTCTTCGCGGCCTACCGCGCCAGTTGCCTGGCCCAGTTCGGCGCCGATGCCGCGGCCGCCGAAGCCGCGCTGCGCCGGCGCGACGCCCCGACGCTGCGCCGGCTGGCGCACAGCCTCAAGACGGTGCTGGCGAGCCTGGGCGAAGCCGCCGAAGCCGCACGCGCGAAGGCGCTGGAGCAGGCGGGCGCGGCCGCCGACTGGCCGGTGCTGGAAATGGATTGGCCGCTGCTGGCCGCCGGGTTGCGGCGCCTGGCAGCGGCCAGCAATTGATAGAACCGGGCCCGGTCAGGAACGCGGCGTCGCAGCCGGCTGCGTGATCGCCGGCGCCTTCGTCACGCGCACCTTGCCGCCGGTGGTGACGAGGATCACCGCGTCGCCCGGGTTGAAGGACTCGCTGGCCTTGGCCTGCACGACGGAGCGGCGGTCGCCGTTCTTCAGCTGCACGATGATCTCAACCGCATCCTCGCGCGTCACGGTGCGCTCGACCGCGTTGCCGACGACGCCGCCGACCACCGCGCCCAGGATGCCGACGACCGCGCCTTCGCGCCGCCCGCCGACGCTGCTGCCGCCGATGGCGCCGGCCACGCCGCCGGCCGCCGCGCCGATGCCGCTCTGGTTGCCGTCGACGACCACCGGCCGCGAGGTGAGCACGACCGCGTCGACCACGGTGGACATGCGCTGCGCCTGGTCGCGGCTGATCACGTCGGGGCTGGAGGTGGCGCAGGCGCCCAGGGCCAGCAGGGTGGCCACCGCGGTGCAGCGGACGATCAGGCTTGTCATGGTGTCATCTCCTCGGAGGGGCCGTGCACTTCGCTTGCGGTGCACGGGCCCGATTGTCGAACGAACTCGATCGGATGGACGCCGCGGGATCGAGTGAAGTTCCGTTCGCAGCGGTAAAGAAGTTCGCGCACCGGCCACGCGGCGCGACTTATCCCTCACGCATGCAGGCGCGAGCTGCGCGGCACCGAGGCGAGCAGGAAATCCATCTGGTCGGCGACGATGCGCCGGCCGCGCAGGATCATGTCCTCGTGCAGGCTGGGCACGTAGGGCAGGTACAGCAGCGACATGCGCGCTTCCTCGGGCAGCCGGTTGCCCTTGTGGCCGTTGCAGGCACGGCAGGCGGTGATGCAGTTCATCCAGCTGTCGCTGCCGCCGCGCGAGACCGGCACGATGTGCTCGCGCGTCAGCTCGTCGACGTGGAAGTGCCCGCCGCAGTAGGCGCAGATGCCGCGGTCGCGCGCGAAGAGCTTGGGGTTGGACAGCGCCGGCACCTGGCGCCAGGCGCGGCTGGGGATCGCGCCGCGCACCGCGATGATCGGGTGCACCTCGATGCGCGACTGCCGCCCCGTGCTGCGCTGGATGCCACCGCGCAGCACATGGAAGGCGCTGCCCAGCGTCCACGCGACCGTGTCGCTGGCGTACAGCACCGCCGCCTCGCGCGGGCTGATCCACGCTTGGGGCCGGCCCGAGATGTCGAGCTGCAGCACGTCCATGGACTGAGAGTAAACCATAGTTGCGGACCGTCATGCCTGCGGGGTGTCCCCTCATCGCGTCGCTTTCGGCCGCGATCTAGTCGCATCACCCTAGAAAAAGTACCGCCTCGCCGCCCGCATGCCGATAGGAAGTCTGCAAAATAGAACGATCGTTCGATTTCCTGTCGAGGACGTGACCGTACCCACCGAAACCCCCGACGCCGGCCGCGGCACGCAGCGCCCGCTGCACAAGGGCCAGCAGACGCGCGCCGCGATCCTCGACGCCGCGCTCGGCCTGGCCTCGCACATGGGGCTGGAGGGGCTGTCGATCGGTGCGCTGGCCGAGGTCACGCAGATGAGCAAGTCGGGCGTCTTCGCGCACTTCGGCTCGCGCGAGGAGCTGCAGATCTCGGTGGTGCGCGAGTACCACGCTCGCTTCGAGGAAGAGGTGTTCTACCCGGCGATCCGCGAGCCGCGAGGGCTGCCGCGCCTGCGCGCGCTGTTCGAGCGCTGGATCCGCCGCGTGTCGGTGGAACTCGACTCGGGCTGCATCTACATCAGCGGCGCCGTGGAGTTCGACGACCGCCCCGGCCCCGTGCGCGATGCACTGGCCGGCATGGTGCGCGCCTGGCACGCGGCGCTGGAACGCGCGATCGCGATGGCGGTCGACGAAGGCCATCTGAAGCCCGACACCGACCCGACGCAGATGCTGTTCGAACTGCACGGCCTGATCCTCGCGCTGCACCACGACGCGCGCTTCCTGCGCATCCCCGGCGCGCTGGATCGCGCGCGCGCCGGCTTCGAGCGCACGCTGTCCCACTACGCAACGGCCGCCGAGGCCTTGCCCACCGAGCCGCGGCGCGCAGCACGCGCGCGCCGCTGAACCGAATTTCGTTTTCCGCCTCCATCCATTCCTCTTCAGGGAGACAACATGGCCGTCTACACCCCGCCGCTGCGCGACCTGCAATTCGTGCTGCACGAGCTGCTCGGCGTCGCCGACGAGTTGAAGCTGCTGCCGGCGCACGCCGAGATCGACGTCGACACCATCAACGCGGTGCTCGAAGAAGGCGGCAAGTTCGCCGCCGAGGTGCTGTTCCCGCTGAACGGCTCGGGCGACGAAGAAGGCTGCACCCTCGACAAGGCCGAGGGCCGGGTGCGCACGCCCAAGGGCTTCAAGGAGGCCTACGCGAAGTACGTGGAAGGCGGCTGGCCGGCGCTCAGCGCGGACCCGGCCTACGGCGGCCAGGGCCTGCCAGTGGTGATGAACCAGTGCTTCTACGAGATGCTGAACTCGGCCAACCAGGCCTGGACCATGTACCCGGGCCTGAGCCACGGCGCCTACGAGTGCCTGAAGGCTCACGGCACCGAGGAACAGAAGGCCACCTACCTGCCCAAGCTCACGAGCGGCGAGTGGACCGGCACGATGTGCCTGACCGAGCCGCACTGCGGCACCGACCTCGGCATGCTGCGCACCAAGGCCGAACCGCAAGCCGACGGCAGCTGGCGCATCACCGGCCAGAAGATCTTCATCAGCGCCGGCGACCACGACTTCACGCCCAACATCATCCACCTCGTGCTCGCCCGCCTGCCCGACGCGCCGGCCGGCAGCAAGGGCATCAGCCTGTTCGTGGTGCCGAAGTTCAAGGTGAATGCCGACGGCTCGATCGGCGCGCACAACGGCGTGAGCTGCAGCGCGCTCGAGCACAAGATGGGCATCCACGGCAACGCGACCGCGCAGCTCGACCTCGACGGCGCCATCGGCACGCTCGTGGGCCAGCCGCACAAGGGCCTGGCGGCGATGTTCGTGATGATGAACGCCGCGCGCCTGGGCGTGGGCAACCAGAGCCTGGGCCTGACCGAGGTGGCCTACCAGAACGCCGTGGCCTACGCGAAGGAGCGCATCCAGATGCGCAGCCTGAGCGGCCCGAAGCACCCGGACCAGCCGGCCGACACCATCATCGTGCACCCCGACGTGCGCAAGATGCTGCTCACCGCGCGCGCCTACGCCGAAGGCGGCCGCGCGCTGGCGGTGTGGGTGGCGCTGATGATCGACAAGGAGCTGTCCAGCGACGACGAGGACGAGCGCAAGGACTGCGCCGACCTCGTGGCGCTGCTGACGCCGATCTGCAAGGCCTTCATGACCGACAACGGCTGGATCGCCACCAGCCACTGCATGCAGGTCTACGGCGGCCACGGCTACATCCGCGCCAACGGCATGGAGCAGTACGTGCGCGATGCCCGCATCAACATGATCTACGAGGGCACGAACACCGTGCAGAGCCTGGACCTGCTGGGCCGCAAGGTGCTGCAGGACAACGGCGCCAAGCTGAAGAAGTTCGGCAAGCTCGTGCAGGCCTTCATCGAGGACGAGGGCACGAACGAGGCGATGCAGGAGTTCGTCAACCCGCTTGCGGACTTGGGCGACAAGGTCACCAAGCTCACCACCGAACTCGGCATGAAGGCCTTCGGCAATGCCGACGAGGTGGGTGGTGCGGCGGTGGACTACCTGCGCGTCTGCGGCCACCTGGTCTACGCCTACTTCTTCGCCCGCATGGCGAAGATCGCGCTGGCCAAAAAGGACTCGGCCGACCCGTTCTACGCCGCCAAGCTGCACACGGCGCGCTTCTACTACGCCAAGCTGCTGCCGGAGACGGCTGGCCTCATCCGCAGCGCGCGCGCCGGCGTGGCGCCGCTGCTCGCGATGGACGAGAGCATGTTCTGACCGACATGTGATACTGACAATAACACCATACCGCCAGGAGACTTCATGAGACCTTTCATCCTCGCCACCGCGCTGCTGACCGTCGCCTCCGCCGCCTTCGCCCAGGCCACGCCGGCCGGCCTGTGGAAGAGCGTCGACGACCAGACGAAGAAGGAGCGCTCGCTGATCCGCGTCACCGAGGCCGGTGGCGTCTACTCGGGCAGGATCGAGAAGTTCCTCGACCCGGCCACGAAGCCCGACGTGCCCTGCGACGCCTGCACCGACGATCGCAAGGGCAAGCCGATCCTGGGCATGACCATCATCCGCAACATCCGCCAGAACGCCGACGACAAGGCGGTGTTCGACGGCGGCGACATCCTCGATCCGGACAACGGCAAGGTCTACCGCCTGCGGCTGATGCCGCTGGACGGCGGCAAGCAGCTGCAGGTGCGCGGCTACGTCGGGCCCTTCTACCGCACGCAGGTCTGGATCCGCGCGGAGTGAGCCCGCGCCACCACGAATCCGAACAGGAGCCTTCATGAATCGATTCCCCGTCCGCAAGGTCGCCGTGCTCGGCGCCGGCGTCATGGGCGCGCAGATCGCCGCCCACCTGGTCAACGTCAAGGTGCCGGTGATCCTCTTCGATCTTCCTGCCAAGGAGGGGCCGAAGAACGGCGTCGTCACGAAGGCCGTCGACAACCTGAAGAAGCTCAAGCCCGCGCCGCTGGGCGTGCCCGAGGACGCGGCGCTGATCGAGGCCGCGAACTACGAGGAGCATCTCTCGAAGCTCGCCGAATGCGACCTCGTGATCGAGGCCATCGCCGAGCGCATGGACTGGAAGCTGGACCTCTACACGAAGATCGCGCCGGCGCTGGCGCCGCACGCCATCGTCGCGAGCAACACCTCGGGCCTGTCGATCACGAAGCTCTCCGAGGCGCTGCCGGAGTCCATCCGCCCGCGCTTCTGCGGCATCCACTTCTTCAACCCGCCGCGCTACATGTTCCTGGTGGAGCTGATCCCCACCCCGGCCACGCAGCCCGAGGTGCTGGACCAGCTGGAAGCCTTCGTCACCAGCGCCCTGGGCAAGGGCGTGGTGCGCGCGAAGGACACGCCGAACTTCATCGCCAACCGCGTGGGCATCGCCGGCATGCTGGCGACGATGAAGGAGGCCGAGACCTACGGCCTGTCCTACGACGTCGTCGACGACCTCACCGGCAAGAAGCTCGGCCGCGCCTCCAGCGGCACCTTCCGCACCGCCGACGTGGTGGGCCTGGACACGATGGCGCACGTCATCAAGACGCTGCAGGACAACCTCGGGGATGGAAAGGCTTCGCCGGACCCCTTCTCCCCGAGCTACGCCACCCCGCCGGTGTTGAAGGCGCTGATCGATAAAGGCGCACTGGGCCAGAAGAGCGGCGCTGGCTTCTTCAAGAAGGTCGGCAAGGACATCCTGCGCCTCGACCCGGCCAAGGCTGACTACGTGCCGGCGGGCGGCAAGGCCGAGCCCATCGTCGAGCGCATGCTCAAGAAGCCGGCGGTCGAGCGGCTGAAGCTGCTGCGCGAAAGCAGCAACCCGCAGGCGCAGTTCCTGTGGGCCATCCTGCGCGATGCCTTCCACTACGCCGCCGTGCACCTGGAAGACATCGCCGAGACCGCGCGCGACGTCGACTTCGCGATGCGCTGGGGCTTCGGCATGAAGCAGGGCCCGTTCGAGCTCTGGCAGGACGCCGGCTGGCAGGTCGTGGCCGAATGGGTGAAGGCCGACATCGACGCCGGCAAGGCGCTCTCCAGCGCACCGCTGCCGGCCTGGGTCTTCGACGGTCGCACCGGCGTGCACACGCCCGAAGGCAGCTGGAGCCCGTCGCGCAAGGCCTACGTGCCGCGCAGCTCGCTGCCGGTCTACGCGCGCCAGCACTTCCCCGAAGCCGTGCTGGGCTCGGGCGCGGCCGAGCCGCTGAAGAGCGGCACCGAGCTGTTCAGGAACGAGGAGATCCGCGTCTGGACGCTCGACGGCGAGGTGCTCATCGCCAGCATCACCGCCAAGCTGCACCTCATCAGCCCGGCCGTCACCGAAGGCCTGCTGAAGGCGGTGGAGATCGCCGAGGCCGGCTACAAGGGCCTGGTGGTCTGGTCGCCTGACGACGTGTTCTCGGCCGGCGCCAACCTCGAAGCGCTGATGCCGGTGTTCATGAAGAGCGGAGCCAAGGGCATCAAGCCCGAGGAGAAGAAGCTGCAGGACGCCATGCTGCGCATCCGCTACGCGCAGGTGCCGGTGGTCGCGGCGATGCGCGGCATCGCTCTCGGTGGCGGCTGCGAGCTGGCCGTGCATTGCGCCCGGCGTGTCGCGGCGATGGAGACCTACGTCGGCCTCGTCGAGGTGGGCGTGGGCCTGATCCCCGGCGGCGGCGGCCTGGCCTACATCGCGCGCCGCGCGGCCGAGATGGCCTCGGCCGCGAACGCCAACGCCGACATCCTGAAGTTCGCCACCGACGGCTTCACCAGCGCCGCGATGGCCAAGGTGGGCACGAGCGCGATCGAGTCGCGCAAGCTCGGCTACCTGCTGTGGAGCGACCTCATCGTCCCAAACAAGGACGAGCTGCTGCACGTGGCGATGACGCAGGCCAAGGCGATGTTCGACAGCGGCTACCGCCCGCCGACGAAGGCGCCGTTCCCGGTGGCCGGCCGCAACGCCATCGCCACCATCAAGGGCCAGCTTGCGAACATGCGCGACGGCGGCTTCATCAGCGCGCACGACTTCCACATCGCCACGCTGATCGCCGAGGTGGTCTGCGGCGGCGATGTCGACGCGGGCAGCCTCGTGACCGAGGAATACCTGATGGCGATGGAGCGCGACCGCTTCTGCGGGCTGCTGGAGCACCCGAAGACGCAGGAACGCATCATGGGCATGCTCCAGACCGGCAAGCCCGTTCGCAACTGAACCGCGGAGACGAAGACATGAGCAAGCAAGTGCAAGACGCCTACATCGTCGCCGCCACCCGCACCCCGATCGGCAAGGCGCCGCGCGGGGTCTTCCGCAACATGCGGCCCGACGACCTGCTGGTGGCCGCGGTGAAGAGCGCGCTGGCCCAGGTGCCGAGCCTGGACCCGAAGGCGATCGAGGACGCGATCGTCGGCTGCAGCTTCCCGGAAGGCGAGCAGGGCATGAACATGGCCCGCGTGGCCATGGTGCTGGCCGGCCTGCCGCATTCGGTGGGCGGCGTCACCGTCAACCGCTTCTGCGCCAGCGGCCTGACCGCGCTGCAGATGGCGGCTGACCGCATCCGCGTCGGCGAGGCCGACGTGATGATCGCCGGCGGTGCCGAGAGCATGAGCATGGTGCCGATGGGCGGCAACAAGCCCAGCTTCAACCCGGAGGTCTTCGCGCGCGACGAGAACGTCGGCATCGCCTACGGCATGGGCCTGACGGCCGAGAAGGTGGCGGCGCAGTGGAAGGTGAGCCGCGAGGCGCAGGATGCCTTCGCGCTGGCCTCGCACCAGAAGGCGCTGGCCGCGCAGCTGGCCGGCGAGTTCGCCGACGAGACGACGCCGATCGAGGTGCTGGACCGCCTGCCCGACCTCGCCACCGGCGGCACGACGCTGAAGACGCGCACCGTCAAGCTCGACGAAGGCGCACGCCCCGACACCTCGCTCGAAGGCCTGGCCAAGCTGCGGCCGGTGTTCGCTGCCAAGGGCAGCGTCACGGCCGGCAACAGCAGCCAGACCAGCGACGGCGCCGGCGCGCTGATCCTGGCCAGCGAGAAGGCGATCAAGCAGTTCGACCTCAAGCCGCTGGCACGTTTCGTCAGCTACGCGGCGCGCGGCGTGGCGCCCGAGATCATGGGCATCGGCCCGATCGAGGCGATTCCCGCGGCGCTGAAGTACGCCGGGCTGAAGCTCGACGACCTGGGCTGGGTCGAGCTCAACGAAGCCTTCGCCGCGCAGGCGCTGGCGGTGATCAACACCGTGGGCCTGGACCCGGCCAAGGTCAACCCGATGGGCGGCGCGATCGCGCTGGGCCACCCGCTGGGCGCCACCGGCGCGATCCGCGCGGCCACCGTCGTGCATGCCCTGCGCCGCCGCAAGCTGAAGTACGGCATGGTGACGATGTGCGTCGGCATGGGGCAGGGCGCTGCCGGCATCATCGAAGCGCTCTGATCACCGGCCGCGACAAGAACAGGAGACACCGACGATGAGCATCAAGACCGCGACGCTGAACGGCGTGGCCACGATCGAGATCGCGCGGCCCGAGAAGAAGAACGCGCTGACGGTGGCCATGTACCAGGCGCTGCACGACGCGCTGGTGGCCGCCAAGGCCGATCCGGCGGTGCGTGCCGTGCTGATCACGGGACAGCCGGGCATCTTCACCTCGGGCAACGACATCGAGGACTTCATGAAGCGCGCGCCGGGGCAGGGCAGCGAGGCGCTCGATTCGCCGGTGTTCCGCTTCATGCACGCGCTGCTGGACTGCGACAAGCCGGTGGTGGCCGCCGTCACCGGCGCGGCCATCGGCATCGGCACGACGATGCTGCTGCACTGCGACTTCGTCTACGTCTCCGACGAGGCGCGGCTGGCGATGCCCTTCGTCGGCCTGGGCCTCGTGCCCGAGTTCGCCTCCAGCCTGGTGGTGCCGCAGCTGATGGGCCACCGCCGCGCCGCCGAGAAGCTGCTGCTGGGCGACCCGTTCACGCCCGAGCAGGCGGTGGAGTGCGGCATTGCCAACGCGGTGCTGCCGGCCGGCGAGGTGGTGAACCACGCGCGCCGCGTGGCCGAGCGCTTCAACGCGCTGCCGCCGGGCGCGGTGCGCCAGGCCAAGCAGCTGATGCGCGCGCCGCAGCGCGAGCTGACGCTCAGCACCATCCGCACCGAGGGCGAGATCTTCGCCACGCGGCTGCGCAGCCCGGAGGCGATGGAGGCCTTCCAGGCCTTCTTCCAGAAGCGCGCGCCGGACTTCTCGAAGTTCTGAGCCCGGCCCCAGGCGGGAACCGATGTCGCTGACGGTCAAGCTGATGCTGGTGCCGGTGCTGGTCGCACAGGCGGTGATGGCGCGCCGGCGCATGCCGCGGCTGCCGGAGGCCGAGGGCGATCGCCACGGCAGCGTCGGCGAAGGGCCGCGGCTGCGGCTGCTGATCGCCGGCGACAGCTCGGCCGCCGGCGTGGGCGTGGCCACGCAGCGCGAGGCGCTGGCGCCGCGCCTGGCCGAGCGGGTGGCGCACCTCGCGGGGCTGCACGTCGAATGGCGGCTGATCGCACGCACCGGCCTGTCCACGGCGCAGACGCTGGAGCTGCTGCGGCGCGAGCTGCACGAGGTCTTCGACGTGGCCGTGATCGTCACCGGCGTCAACGACGTCGTCGAGCAGGTGCCTTCGCACCACGCCGTCTCGGCGCGCGAGGCCATCGCCAACCACCTGCGCAACGCGCACGGCGTGCAGCACGTGGTGTTCGCGCCGCTGCCGCCGATCGAGCACCTCGACGGCGTGCCGCAGCCGTTGCGCTGGGTGGCGGGCACCGACGCCAAGCGCCACAACGCGGCGCTGAAGCGCTGGGCGACCAGCCGCGGCGACGTGTCCTCGGTCGAGATGAGCATGACGCTGAACCGCGGCGTGCTCGCCGCCGACGGCTTCCACCCCGGCGAGCCGGTGTACCGCTACTGCGCCTCGGTGCTGGCCGAGCACGTGGCGCAGCGCGTCTGGCCCGCGCTTTCACAGAACCACCCGGAGGAGAGAACCGCATGACCCGCAACCTGCACGGCAAGACGCTCGTGATCACCGGCGCCAGCCGCGGCATCGGCCTGGCCATCGCCAAACGCGCGGCGGCCGACGGTGCCAACCTCGTGCTGCTGGCCAAGACGACCGAGGCCAACCCCAAGCTGCCGGGCACGATCTACAGCGCCGCCGAGGAGGTGGTGGCCGCCGGTGGCCAGGCGCTGCCGCTGCCCACCGACATCCGCGACGAGAACGCCGTGGCCGCCGCCGTGGCCGCGGCGGTGGAGCGCTTCGGCGGCATCGACATCCTGGTGAACAACGCCAGCGCGATCAGCCTCACGCCCACGCCGGCCACGCCGATGAAGCGCTTCGACCTGATGTTCGGCGTCAACGTGCGCGGCACCTACTGCTGCACCCAGGCCTGCCTGCCGGCACTCACGAAGAGCGCCCAGGCTGGCCGCAACCCCCACGTGCTGAACATGAGCCCGCCGCTGAGCATGAAGCCGCACTGGTTCCGCGGCCACGTGGCCTACACGATGGCCAAGTACGGCATGAGCGAGTGCACGCTGGGCCATGCGGCGGAGTTCAAGCCGCTGGGCATCGCGGTCAACAGCCTGTGGCCGCGCACCGCCATCGCCACCGCGGCGCTGCAGATGATCCCCGGCGTCGACCTGAACCTGTGCCGCAAGCCCGAGATCCTGGCCGACGCGGCCTACCTCGTGCTCACCAGCGACGCCGCGACGGTGAGTGGCAACTTCTTCATCGACGACACCCTGCTGGCCGAACACGGCATCACCGACCTCGACCGCTACGCCGTGACGCCGGGAAACCGCAACTTCATCCCGGACTTCTTCGTCGACTGAAATCCCGCCCCCCGGCGCCCGACCCCCCGGTTCGCGGGGGGAGGCTACGGCTTCACATGGCTGTCAAAGTGCTGTGAACTACGCCCTTGCCGCGCCGGCGGGCGGCGTGGCTGGCGGGAGGGTGGCGAGCGCCACCCACAGGAGGATGCCTTGAGGTTCGAAAAGAAGCTTCTCGCGGCGGCTGCCGCCTTCGCCTGCGCCGCCTCGGCACAGGCGGTGGTCATCAGCGGCGACACCACCGGCGGCCCCACCTTCAACCGGGCGCTGCAGGGCACGCCGCCAACCGGATTGTCGTTCGTGGGCACGGACGTCGCGTACACGGAGCTCAGCTTCACCGTCAGCGCCAGCGGCAGCTACACGTTCCAGAACGACTCCACGCTGGCCAACACCGGAAGCACCACCTGGGACAACTTCACCTTCCTGTACCAGGGCAGCTTCAGCCCGGGCGCGGCGCTGACCAACGTGCTGGTCGGCAACGACGACAACCTGACCATCGGCCTGTCGGGCTTCAGCATCGCGCTGACGGCCGGCACGACCTACGTCTACATCACCACCGGCTTCGCGAACACGGACTTCGGGCCGTACTCGGTGTCGATCACCGGGCCGGGCAACATCATCACCGGCGTCGTGCCGGAGCCCTCGGCCTGGGCACTGATGCTGGGCGGCCTGGCCGGCGTGGGCGCGCTGGCGCGGCGGCGTGGGAATGTCCGCCCTTGCACCCCGGCGGGCTGATTGGTTAGTCTCGCCAGGTCTGCCGCTGCGGGAGTCTGGCGATGAAACCGGTTTCCGAACTGCTCAAGGGGCGTGACGGCACGCTGTGGCACGTGCGCCCCGACGACACCGTGTTCGCCGCCCTGGAACTGCTGGCGCGCTACGAGGTGGGCGCGCTGGTGGTGATGGACGGCGCGCGGCTGGTGGGCGTGCTCTCGGAGCGCGACTACACGCGCAAGATCGCTCTGCAGGGCCGCAGCAGCAAGGACACGCGGGTGGCGGAGATCATGACCACGCAGGTCATCACCGTCAGCCCGCACACCGGCACGCGCGAGTGCATGGCGCTGATGTCCGAGCGCAAGATCCGCCACCTGCCGGTGCTGGAGGGCGGCACGGTGCAGGGCATGATCTCGATCCGCGACATCATGGACGACATCATCGCGTCGCACGAACAGACCATCGCGCAGCTGGAGACCTACATCCAGTCCTGAAGCGGCGGGCATCGGGCGGCGAAGACGCTATGCTCGCAGGCCCATGACCACCCCGAGCGACGGGATCGACCTGGCCATCCAGCGCCGGATGCTGCGCGTGGCCGTGCGCAACTCCGCGCGCAGCGTGCCCTTGCTGGTGGTGGCGGTGCTGTTCCTGGCTTGGCTGGGCTGGCAGGCGGACCTGCCCTTCGCGGCCGCCGCCATGCTCGTCATCGGGCTGCCGGTCTCGTTCTGGCGCTGGTGGCTGGACCGCCGCTACGGCGCGGCCGAATGGGTGGAGCCCGAGCGCATCGCGCCGATCGTGCGCCAGCTCGAGAGCAACGCCGCGCTGGTGGGCGCGATGTGGGCACTGGCCACGGTCTTCATCTACCCGACGCTCAAGGGCCACATCGCCAGCGTCTACCTCGTGATCGTCTGCGGCTCGGTGGCCACGGCGGCCTTCTTCATGTCGATGGCCGGGCGCAGCTTCGTGCTGCTGTCGGCGCTGCAGCTGGGCGCGCTGGCCATCGTCTCGCTGGTGCCGGGTCCGGCGCAGTCCTTCCCGCTGGCGGTGCTGGCGCTGCTGTTCGGCGCGACGATGTTCCGCGCGACGCGCGAGTTCGGCGACACGGCGCTGGCCTCGATGCGTCACAGCCTGGAGGCCGACGAAGCCAACGCCTCGCTGTTGCGCGCCAAGGAGGCGGCCGAGGCGGCCAACGTGGCCAAGAGCCAGTTCCTGGCGACGATGAGCCACGAGATCCGCACCCCGATGAACGGCGTGCTGGGCGCGCTGGACCTGCTGCGCCAGACGCAGCTGGACATGCGCCAGCGGCGCCTGGTGAAGACGGCGGCGGCCTCGGGCGAGTCGCTGATGGACATCCTCAACGACGTGCTCGATCACTCCAAGATCGAGGCCGGCAAGCTGGTGCTGAGCGCCGCGCCGATGTCGCTGCACGCGGTGGCCAACTCGGCCGTGGCGCTGTTCCGCGCCAATGCCGAGAGCCGCGGGCTGACGCTGGCGCTGGAGATGGGCGACGGCGTGCCCGACGGCGTGGTCGGCGACGCGCCGCGCCTGAAGCAGGTGCTGCTGAACCTCCTGGGCAATGGCGTGAAGTTCACCGAGAAGGGCGGCATCACGCTGCGCCTGGGCCTGGAGCCGCCGCAGCCCGGCGCCACGGTGCACCGCGTGAGCTTCGAGGTCGAGGACACCGGCATCGGCATTCCGCCGGGCTCGGTGGAGCAGGTCTTCCAGCCCTTCCACCAGGTCGACAGCACCAGCTCGCGGCTGCGCGGCGGCACCGGCCTCGGGCTGGCGATCAGCCAGCGCATCGTGCAGGCCATGGGCGGGCAGATCCGCCTGGACAGCCGCGTCGGCGCCGGTTCGCGCTTCGGATTCACGCTCGCGCTGCCGCCGGCACCGCACGCGCCGGCGCCGCAGCCGGAGTCGGACTTCGTCGGCCTCGACCCGAAGAGCGCGCTGGCCGGCGTGGTGCTGCTGGTGGAGGACAACGTCGTCAACCGGATGATCGGCGCCGAGATGCTGAAGTCCTTCGGCCTGGACGTGATGGAGGCCGAGGACGGCGCGCAGGCGCTGTCGCTGCTGGAAAAGCAGCGCGTGGACCTCGTGCTGATGGACATCCAGATGCCGGTGCTCGACGGCTACGCCGCCACGCGCCGTCTGCGCGAGCGCGAGAGCCGCCTGCGCCTGCCGCGCGTGCCCATCGTCGCGCTCACCGCCAACGCCTTCGACGAGGACGCCGCGCAGTCGATGGCCGCCGGCATGGACGCGCACCTGGCCAAGCCGTACTCGCGCATCCAGCTGCGCGAACTCCTCCAGCGGTGGCTCTGAGTTGACCAAGCGGCCGCCGCGGAACCGGCTTTGCCGGGCCGCTGGCGGCGCCCCCTTGAGGGGGAGCGCCGAAGGCGCTTCGGGGGTGGGCCTAGAAAGCGAGACGCTTGCTCTGGAAGAGCAGCAGGCCCTCGAAGATCAGCGTGTCCACCAGCTCCGCCGGCCGCTCGGTGGCCGGGGCGATCTTCACGGCGGCGCCGCCGCTCATCAGCAGCATCGGCTCCTGGCCGGTGCGCGCGCGCAGGCGGCGCTCCTGGCGCTCGATGGCACCGACGATGGCGTTGGTGCCGCCGCTCATCAGCGCGTCGCTGGTGTTGGTAGGGAAGTCCACCACCTCGCCGGTAGGCACCTTCAGGCCCGCGGTGCCCATCTCCAGCGCGCGCTGCATCAGGCCGAAGCCGGGCAGGATGAGGCCGCCCAGGAAGCGGCCTTCGGCGTCCAGCGCGTCCACCGTGACGGCCGTGCCCACCATCACCACCAGCGCCGGGCGCGGGGGCTTGCCGGTCTGCTCGGCCTGCGCCAGCACGCGCGAGCGGGCGCCGGCCAGCGCCACCCAGCGGTCGGCGCCCAGGCGCGCGGGATGGTCGTAGCCGTTGACCAGGCCCGCCTCGTGCGCCGAGGGCACCACCCAGTGCGGCTCCAGGTCCCACAGCTCGAGCTGCTCCTCGGCGCGGCGGCGGATGCCGTCGCCGGCCACGCAGCAGCCCAGCATGCTCGAAGGCTCGCCCAGGCCCTTCCAGTCGCCGTCGGCCAGGTCGTCGATGGTCTCCAGGAACACCGCGCCGTGGTGCAGCAGCTTGGCCTGCGGATGCGGCGCCGCGTACAGCGCCCATTTCAGGCGCGTGTTGCCGATGTCGAGGGCGAGGAAGCTCATCAGCCGGCGCGCCTGAAGCCGGCCTCCAGCACGAAGAACTTCGGCCCGAGCGCCGCCATCGGGCCGCGCAGCTTGTCCAATTCGGCCGCCGGGCCGTGCACCTCCAGGCGCGTGATCTTCGCGATCTTCAGCGCCTCGCCCAGCAGCGCGCCCACGTTTTCCAGGTGCGCCAGCACCGCGGCGGCGTCGTCATAGCCCTCGCGGCAATGCGCCACGTGGCCGTCGAAGGAGAAGGCGTAGTGCACGCAGCCCGGCTCGCTGCGGGTGCGCTCGACGAAGCGCGGGCCCAGGGCCTTGAAGGCTTCGAGCTGGCCTTCGCCGACCTCGAAGTACGGAACGAGCGTGCAGCAGGTGTCGGGGTTCTGCATGGCGGTGTCCTCGGCAGGGGGCGTTCGGGGCGCGCCATCCTAAGGACGCGCCCGGCGCGTCGCAACCGAGGAAACGCCGTGCGGCGTCAGTCGCCGCTGCGGCGGCGCCGGGCCAGCACCAGCGCCAGGCCGGGCAGCAGCAGCAGCATCGCGGCGGGCTCGGGCACGGAGGTGACGGTCGTCGTGTAGGTGCCTTCGCCCAGGGTCGAGCCCTGGTCGCAGCCCCCGGCGCCGCCCGCGGCGTAGTAGCAGGACTGGACATACAGCTGATCGGCGCTGAGCGGCGTCACCTCCGGCTCGGTGTCCGTGCCGGTGTACGGCGGCACGTTCAGCGTCCAGATCATCTGCAGCAGGTCGCCCGGGGCCGCCACGCCGGGCAGGCGCACGTCGATGCCGTAGTAGTTGATGTCCGTGTAGTTGAACCAGCCGATGGCCTGCGAGGCGATGTCGGCCTGCGCCAGCGGCAGGCCGCCGGCGAAGCTCACGTGCACCGGCACGCCCTGCAGCATCGCGACGCCGGGCACCTGCTGGAACGCGCCCTGGATCGGGGTCGCCAGCGAAAAGCTCATCGTGACCAGCGTCTGGCCGCCGGCCAGCGGCATGTCGACGAAGCCGGTGAGCTTCACGTCCAGCGTGTCGGCGTGCGTGGCCAGCGCGCAGGTGGCCAGCGTGGCAGCGGCGAAGGGGCGGGTCCATGAACGCATGCGGTTCTCCAGGCGTGTCGAGTCACTCGAGGCTGACGGAAGCAGGGTAGACGACGGGCCGTTACGGCACCGTTATGCGACGGCCCGCGCCCTGGCCTTCGACCTGGGGGGGCCGCTCGCCTAGACTCGCGCCCGTGCAGAACGTCCGGATCCACAGGCAACGGCTGGCCCTCCTGGCCTGGCTGGCTGCTTTGGCGCTGGCGCTGCTGCCCACGCTGTCCCGGGCGTGGGCCGGGCCGGCCGGCGCCGGCGGCTGGGCCGAGGTCTGCACCTCGCTCGGGCCACGCCTCGTGGCGCTGGATGCCGATGAAGGCCAGGCGCCGCCATCCCTCGAGCACTGCCCGCTGTGCCCCCTGGGCGCACTGGCCGCACCGCCGCCGGCCTTCGCGCCGCACCTGCCGGTGCTGGCCGCCAGCGGCCAGGCGCCGCAGGCGCGGCCGGCTGCGGCGCCTCGTGCGCGCCAGCCGTGGCGCGCGGCGCAGCCCCGCGCCCCGCCCCGGCAGGGCTGAAGACCACACACCCGAGACCCGCGGCCGACCGCCGGGGGGCGCCGTTGCGCGCCCCGGTACTTGGCCGGCCGCGGCTTGCCGCCACGGCGCATGCGCCCGTGCGCGCCCGCTCCCGACCCGACACCCCACGAGAGATGAAGCACCGAATCCACACGATCGCCGCCGCCTGCTGCGCGGCCTGCCTCGCCGCCCAGGCACAGACCACCGAATCCCCGCGCCAGACCATCGAGGTCACCGCGCCGGCCCTGCCACGCCTGGATGCGCCGGCGCCCACCGCCTCGCGCCTTGGGCTGACGCTGCGCGAGACGCCGGCCAGCGTGACGCTGGTCGACCGCGCGGCCATCGACACGATGGGCGCGCTGGACACGCAGGCCATCCTGAAGGCCATCCCCGGCGTGAGCTTCTCGCACCAGCCGGGCGCCGCCGGCTCGGTCTTCTACCGCGGCTTCGGCGCCAGCAGCCTGGCGCAGCTGTACAACGGCATCACCGTCCAGTACGACGCGATCTCCGCGCGCGCCCTCGACGCCTGGACCGTCGACCACGTCGAGGCCGTCGGCGGGCCCTCGAGCTTCCTGCATGGCTCCGGCGCGGTGGGCGGCTCGATCAACATCGTCTCGAGGATCGCCGACACGCAGGGCGACCAGGCGCAGGCCCGCTTCGGCGCCGGCACGCAGCGCCAGGCCGCGCTGGGGCTGCAGCGCGGCATCGGCACGCAGGTGCTGCGCATCGACGGCAGCCTGACGCTGGGTACGCACGACGCGATGGGCCGCGACCGCGAGTCGCGCCAGCTCGCGCTGTCGTGGCGCGCGCCGCTGGCGCCGGCGCTGGCGCACACGCTGGCGCTGGAGAAGCAGTACGAGCGCGTCACGCAGCCCTACTGGGGCACGCCGCTGCTGCGCGACGCGTCCAACGCCGTCGCCGGCCAGGTTCAGATCGATCCGCGCACGCGCGGCGTCAACTACAACGCCATCGACGGCCGCTACCAGCAGGACGTGCTGTGGCTGCGCTCGCTGCTGGAGTGGCAGCTCGGCGAAGCCACGCGCGCGACGCACACGGCCTACCACTACGAGGCGCTGCGCGACTACGAGAACGTCGAGGTCTACACCTGGGTCGCCGCGAACACGCAGATCGAACGATCCAGCGCGCTGCTGCAGCGGCACAACCAGGACGTGTGGGGCAGCCGTGCCGAGCTGACGCACGGGGCCACGCTCGGCGGGATGCGCAGCGACTTCGCCTTCGGCTGGGACTGGAGCTTCAACAAGCAGACCCGCTACCCGCTCAGCGTGGCCGGCCCCTTCGACCGCACCGACCCCTACGCGCCGGCGGCCACCACCTTCTACGCCACGCCCGGCGTCGTGCCCGGCTACACGCCCGGCGCCACCAACCGGCTGCACACGCTGGCGCTCTTCGCCGAGAACCGCACGGTGCTGGGCGGCGGATGGTCGCTGGTCAGCGGGCTGCGGGTGGACCGCATCACGCTGGGCGTGCGCAACCACCGCGCGGTGACGGCCACCAACCCGGCGCTGTTCGAGACCTCGTACACGCCGGCGACGGGCCGGCTGGGCGTGGTGTTCGAGTTCTCGCCGCAGTGGCAGGCCTACGCCCAGTACAGCACGGCCGCCGACCCGCCCTCGGGCATCCTGTCGACGGCGGGCTTCGCGGCGCTGCGCAACTTCGATCTCACGACGGGCCGGCAGATCGAGATCGGCAGCAAGGGCAGCTTCGACGGCCGGCGCGGCGAGATGACCGTGGCGGTCTACGACATCGTGCGCCGCAACCTCGCCATCACCGACCCGAACGACCGTACCAACGTCGTGCCGGTGGGCCGGCAGGGCAGCCGCGGCGTCGAGTTCGCCGCGCGCTGGCGGCCGACGCCGGCCTGGCAGGGCGGCCTGCAGCTGGCATACACCGACGCGAAGTACCAGGACTTCTTCGAGACCGTGGGCACGAGCGTGGTCTCGCGCGCCGGCAAGCGGCCGCCGAACACGCCCGACTGGGTTGCCGGCGCCTCGGTCGGCTGGCAGCCGCTGCCCGACTGGGAGCTGTCGGCCGATTGGCGCCAGCTCGGCAAGCGCTACGCCAACAACGCCAACACGGCCTGGGACGAGGGCTACGGGCTGCTGGGGCTGGGTGCCAGCTGGCGCGCCGCGCCCGGCGTGCAGCTGCGGGGGCGCGTGGACAACGCCACCGACCGCCGCTACGCCGCCACGGTGGGCACCAACCTGGCCGTGCTCGGCGCCCCGCGCACCTGGCAGCTGCTGGCCGACCTGAGGTTCTGACGATGAAGCCGGCATTCAAGCGCTGGCTCTACCTGGCGCACCGCTGGCTGGGCATTGCGTTGGCCGTGGTGATGGCCGCGTGGTTCCTGTCGGGCATCGTGATGCTCTACGTCGGCTACCCCAAGCTCACGACGGCCGAGCGGCTGCAGGGCCTGCCGGCGCTGCCGGCCGAGGGCTGCTGCGTGCCGCTGGCGCAGGCGCTGCGCGCGGCGGGGCTGCAGGACGCGAAGGCGGCCTCCGAGAGCTGGCGGCTGACGAGCGTGGCCGGTGCGCCGGTCTACGTGTTCGCCGACGGGCCGCGGCGCATCGTCGCGGTGGACGCGCGCAGCGGCGAGCCGCTGCGCGCGCTCGACGCCGCAGGCGCGCTGGCCTCGGCGCGGCACTTCGCCGGCGGCGCGCCGGCGCGGCACCTGGGCACCGTGAAGGAGGATGCCTGGACGCACTCGCGCGCGCTCGACGCGCACCGGCCGCTGCACGTCGTCGAGGTCGACGACGCGGCGCAGCGCTGGCTCTACCTCAGCTCGCGCAGCGGCGAGGTGGTGCGCGACGCCACGCGCACCGAGCGCAGCTGGGGCTGGCTGGGCGCGTGGCTGCACTGGCTGTACATGTTCCGGGGCGGCGCGGTCGACGCATGGTGGACCGACATCGTGATCTGGCTGTCGATCGCGGGCACGGCCGGCGCGCTGGCCGGCGTCGTGATCGGCCTGATGCGCTGGCGCTTCCGCGGCACCTACCACGGTGGCCGGCGCACGCCCTACGCCGGTTTCTTCGAGCGCTGGCACCACCTGCTGGGGCTGGCCGGCGGCCTGCTGTGCGTGACCTGGGTGTTCAGCGGCCTGATGTCGATGAACCCGTGGAAGCTGTTCGAGGCGCCGGGTCGAAAGCCCGACCGGATGGCCTACGCCGGAGGTCCGCTCGATGCCGCCGCCGCGCCGGCCGCCGCCGAGGTGCTGGCGCGGCTGCAGGCGGCAGGCCTGTCGCCGCGCGAACTGGTGTGGCGGCGCGTCGGCGGCGTGCACGACGTGCTGGCGCGCGGCGCGACGGGCAGCTGGGTCGTCGATGCGCAGCAGCTGCACACCGAAGCACTGCCGCCCGCGCGCTGGGCCGCCGCGGCCCGCCAGCTGCTGCCCGGCGCAAGGATCGTGGCCGAGCAGCGCCTGACCGCCTACGACCGCTGGTACTACGCGCGCGAGCCGCACACGATGACCGGCCACAACGAGCGGCCGCTGCCCGCGGTGCGGCTGCAGTTCGACGACCCGAACGACACCTGGATCGTGATCGACGAGCGCAGCGGCGCCATCGTGCAGCAGAGCGACCGCCACCGGCGCATCGACCGCTGGCTGTTCGCCTTCCTGCACAGCTTCGACCTGCCGGCGCTGCTGGCGGCGCGGCCGGGCTGGGACCTGTGGATGCTGGGCTTCAGCATCGCCGGCCTGGCACTGAGCCTGACCGGCGTGGTGACGGGTTGGCGGCGGCTGCGCCGGAAGGTGCACGCGGCCAGCGTGCGGATCGCGCGCCGGCCGGCCTGAGCGGGACGGTGCTTGGGCGGCCGGCGCGACAGGCGCGGCGGGTCGTGGCGCCTGCAGTGCCTTGGCAGACGCCGCCGCCGCCGCGCGGCAGAATCTGCCGGCCCCCGACTCAGCCCCAGCCATGGCCTTCGAATACAGCACCCAGGGCGCCTCGCTCGACTTCCCCAACCCCTACCGCATCGAGAACCAGTTCCTGGCCGCTCGTGGCCTGGTGCTGCTGGCCTGTGGCATCGGCCTGCTGCTGATGGCGCGCGGCGCCGGCGCGGAAGTGCAGGTGCAGCGCGTCAACGCCGCGCAGGGCGGCTTCGTGCTGCTGGTGATCGCCGGTGCGGTGCTGGTGCTGCTGGGCATCCTGGAGCTGGGGCGCATGGCGCGCCAGCTGCGCGTGTTCTTCGGCCGCGGCCAGCCGCCCTCGCTGGCGCCCGACGTCCCGCGCGACGTGCACGGCACCAGCCCGCGCGCGCAGGCGCTGGTGGAGCAGCTGCGCCACGGCGCCATCGCGCTGGCCGAGCCGCAGGGCGCGCTCAACGGCATCCTCTACTCGATCTCGCGCCACCTCGTCACCGCGCCGCGCATGCTGCGCGACTACGTGCAGGTCCGCTTCGCCAACCTGCTGGCCGCCGGCGGGTTGCTGCTGCTGTTCGGCGTGACCTGGCTGATCACGCCGCACCCGGCCGCGCAGTCGCTCGCGGCGGCGGTCTACCTGGTGCTGGGCGGCGTGCTGATCATCCGCACCTACGTGGCCGGCCCGGGAGGCACCGTGGCGCTGGGGCCGCTGGGGCTGGCGGTGCTGCTGGTGTTCGGCATCGTCGGCACGGTGCTGATCGGCCGCGTCGCGGCGCAGCTGCCGCCGCTGCCGTGGCTGGAAAGCCTGGCGCTGCCGCGCATCGCCCTCGTGCTGCTGGCCGCGAGCGTGGCCATCGAGGCGCTGGGCCTGGCCGCCGGCCACGCGCACGTGGACGAGCCGCCGCCGGCCAGCACCGCCAACGACCAGGCCGCCGTCAGCTTCAACGCCGATCCGAACCTGCTGATGCAGGAGGTCGACCGCGAGCTGCAGCGGCGCTGGACGCAGAACATCCCCAACCGCCGCTACGCCTGGCAGCCGCCGCAGATCGAGCCCACCCGCGAGGCCGGCAACTTCAGCGCCGTGGCGGTGGAGGAGACGCAGCCGATGCCGCCCTCGGCCGTGCGCAAGATGGACTGGTCCACCTGCCTGGCCTTTCCGCGCTTCTGGTGGCTGGCGGTGATCGACGCGCTGGGCCTCGTGCTCACGCTCGTGGGCGGCCTCTTGTGGCTGCGCCTGGGCACTGAGCTGCGCGCCGGCGCGCCGGAGAGCTGGTCGCCGGCGTCGATCGGCTTCATCTTCATCGTCGTGGGCGGCTACGGGATGCGCGTGGCGCACCTGCTGTGGGGCCGGCTGGACTTCGAGAGCACGATCACCTGGCTCGACTTCTCCGGCTCCTTCGCCCGCGCCCAGGTGGGCCTGGGCGGCCAGTTCACCGACCGCGTGCGCAGCGAGCGCACGGTGGTCAACGTCGAGTCGATGACGCTGCGCGCCTGGGTCGTGCAGGCGCGCTCGGTGATCTTCAGCTACCGCGACCAGGCCGTGGGCGCGCGCACGCTGGTGGGCATGACGGGCGACATCGACGCCGCGCGTGCCTGGACGCAGCAGGTGCGGCAGTTCGCGCAGGCGCAGAGCTCGGTCGTCGTGCCCACCGCTGGCGAGGACGCGCGCCGGCTGCAGGCGCTGGCCGCCGCCAACCAGCTGGCGGGCACCGCGGCGCCGATGCCCGCGCTCGCGATGCAGGCACCCGCGCCGGCACCGGCGCTGGCCCCGGCCACCGCCGCCGGCCGCCACTGCACGCACTGCGGCGCCGCGCTGGCGCCGGAGATGCGCTTCTGTGGCCGCTGCGGCACGCCGGTGCAGCCTGCGGGCGATGCCGGCGGTGCCGGCGACGTCGACCTGGCGATCTGAACTTCTGCGAGGAGCCTTCCATGATCGACACCCTGGCCACCTGGCACCGCGTGGTCGCCGAGCGCGACGAGTCGCTGCTGGACACGCTGCTGGCCGACGACGTGGTCTTCCACTCGCCGGTGGTGCACACGCCGCAGCGCGGGCGCGAGATCACCACGCTGTACCTGCGCGCGGCGATGGTGGTCCTCAACACGCCGGCCTTCCGCTACGTGCGCGAGATCGTCGGCCCGCGCGACGCGATGCTGGAGTTCGTCACCGAGCTCGACGGCCTGCAGCTCAACGGCATCGACCTGATCCGCTGGGGCGACGACGGCCGCATCACCGAGTTCAAGGTCATGGTGCGGCCGCTGAAGGCGATCAATGCGCTGCACCAGGCGATGGGCGCGCTGTTGCAGCGCCTGCAGATGCCCAGCTTCGAGCAGTTCAAGGCCGAGAAGCTGGCCGCCGGCTTCGACGAGGTGCTGGAGCGGGTCTGGCAGCCCGGCCAGGTGCTGGAGACGCACACGCACCCCTTCGCCGTGGAGGCGCTGGTGGTGAAGGGCGGCTTCGTGCTGAGCTGCGCCGGCACCGAGCGCACGCTCGGCCCCGGCGACCGCTTCTCGCTCGCCCGCGAGCAGCCGCACGCCGAGCACTACGGCCCGCAGGGCGCCACCTTCTGGGCCGCGCGGCGCCACGCGGCCTGAGGTTTCAGAAGCTGTACTGCCAGCCGAAGGACAGCGTCGCGGGCAGCTGGTAGACCGCCTCGCGCGTGCGGTAGTCGGCGCTGTAGCTGTAGCCCGAGACGTTCTTGCGGCCGTAGGCGTTGATGAGTTCGACGTAGCCGGTGGAGCGCTCGGAGTAGCGGCGGTCCAGCCGCAGGTCCAGCCGGTGGTAGGCCGGCGTGCGCTGCGAGTTGATGGCGCCGTAGATCGGCCGCACGCGCCCGTCGGCGAAGCTGCCGGTGCCCACCACCGGCGTGTAGGGGTCGCCGCTGTGCCAGCTCCACTTCGCGCCCCACTGCCAGGCGTCGGACTGGCGGTACTGGCCCACGAGCGTGGCGATCACGGGCTGGTCGAAGGCGAAGCGGAAGCGCTCGCCGGTGGCCTCGTTGCGGCGCTCGGCGTGCGAGACGCTCAGCGAGAAGAAGCCCGAGAGCCGGCCGCCGTCCTTCTTCACCAGCAGCTCCGCGCCCCGCGCCGTGCCGCTGCCGCCGTTGCGGTAGTTCAGCACCGGGTCGCTGATGGCATAACCGTCGAAGTGCTTGCCGTAGACCTCGGCGCGCCAGCTCCAGCCCTCGTCCAGCGTCTGCGTCAGGCCCAGCACGCGGTGTGTCGAGCGCAGGTGGCGCAGCTGCGGGTTGCCGATGTCGCGCAGCGCCTCCTCCGCGGCCGGCGGCTGGTTGTGGCGGCCCCAGCCCAGGCTCAGCATCGTGCGCGGCGACAGGTTCCACTCCAGCCCGGCGCGCGGCTCGGCGAAGCGCTGCTTCGCATAGCCGTCGTGGCCCAGGCGCAGGCCGCCGGTGGCCGTCCAGTCGGGCGCGAAATGCCAGCGGTGGTTGGCGTAGGCATCGGCCTGGTTCTGGCGCACCTGCTGGTGGCTGGCCAGGCGCGGCGCGCTGGTGTAGTCGCAGTTGGGGTCGAACTCGGTGCAGCGCGGGTCGAGCAGGTCCAGGTTCAGCGCGACCTGGCGGCTGGCGAGGCCGCCGCCCAGCGTCGTGGCGTGCCGCTTGGACCAGTTCACGCGCAGCTGCTCGCGCAGGTAGTCGGTGGTGGCCGTGGCGCTGTAGCCGCCGGCCTGGCCGACCTGCGCAGCTTCGCGGTTGACCATGCGCCCCAGCGCCAGCTGCTGCCCCAGCTGCACGCCGCCGGCCGGCGTGAAGTCGCCTTCCCAGGTGGCGGCCAGCGTGCGGTAGGACTGGCGCGACCGCGTGTCGCCCACCAGCACCGGCTCGCGCTGCGCGATGCGCGAATCGGCCGATGCGCTGAGGTCCACGCGGTCGCCCGCGGTGCTGAAGTCCAGCCGCAGGCGCTGCGTGGGTTCGGGCGTCCACAGCAGCCGGCCCTGCGCGTCGTGGAAGACGGGCATCGTGTAGCGCACGCCCTCCTGCTTGTCCTCGCCGGACCGGGCCACGAGGTCGAACCAGCTGCGCCGCCCGGCGATGAAGAACGAGAGCTTCTCGCCGATCGGCCCTTCGACCAGCAGGTTCGCGCCCAGCAGGCTGAAGTCGAAGCTGCCGCCGATGCGGTCGCTGCGCGGGTTGCGCAGCGAGAGGTCGAACACCGCGCCCACCACGTCGCCGTACTCGGGGCTCCAGGCGGCGCTGGCGAGGTCGAAGCGGCGGATCAGCCCGGGGTTGAACACGCTGGCGAAGCCGCCCATGTGGAACAGGTAGCCCACGGGCAGGAAGTCGACGTAGTAGGCGTTGTCCTCGGGCCGCGCGCCGCGCACGGCGGGGGCGCCGCTGGCGTCGTCGGTGCTGGCGATGCCGGGCAGCGCCTGCGCCGCGCGCATCGGGTCGCCGGCGCTGCCGGGCATGCGCGAGAGTTCCTCGCTGGTCAGCGTCAGCCGGCCGGCGGCGTTGCGCACGCGCTGGCCGTGCACCTCCACCTGCTGTGGTGCCGCGGTCTCCTGCGCGCAGGCAGGAGCGCCGGCCGCCAGGGCCATCGCGCCGAACAGGCAGGCGCGGGACGGGGATCCGAAAGACATGACGATCAAGATGCAGTGACGACGGGCGGAATGCTCGCCGCACCCGGCTTGGCCTTTCCTGAAGGCCGGGGCCGCGGCCGCTCCTAGCGTCTGGGCAGCACGACGCTGAACACGCAGCCGCGGCCGGCCGGCCCGGCCTGCAGCGCCACCTCGCCGCCGAGCGAACGCGCGGCCTCGCGCACGATGGCCAGGCCGAGGCCTGCGCCGCGCTGGTCCTCGGCCTTGCCGCGCCAGAAGCGCTCGAAGGCCTGCGCGCGGTGCTCGGGCGGGATGCCCGGCCCGTCGTCGGCCACGCGCAGCGTCCAGGTGCCCGGATCGTGTTCGACCTGCACCTCCACCGCGACGCCCCGCCCGCCGTAGCGCAGCGCGTTGTCCACCAGGTTGCACAGCATCGAGCGCAGCGCGCGCGGGTCGGTGGCCAGGCGCAGGTGGTCGGGGCCGGCGAGCGAGAGTTCGCCGTCCTGCGCCGCGGCCTGCGCGGCGAAGCCCGACAGCGTGTCGCGTGCCAGGTCCATCACGTCGAGTTCCTGCCGCGGCGCCAGCGCCAGCGCATCGGCCTGCGCCAGGCCCAGCAGCTGCTGCGCCAGGTGCGAGGCGCGCTCCACCGCGCCGTGCAGGCGCCGCGCCGCCTCGGCGCGTTCGGGCGCGCCGGCCGACTGCAGCACGTGGGCCTGGGCCTCGATCACCGCCAGCGGCGTGCGCAGCTCGTGGGCGGCGTCGTGCACGAAGGCCTTCTCGCGCGCGAAGCCGGCGCTCACACGCTCGAACAGGCGGTTCAGCGCCGCCTGCAGCGGCAGCAGCTCGCGGTAGGTGCGGGGCAGCTGGATCGGGCTCATGTCGCCGGGGGCGCGCGCGGCCACGTCGTCCGACAGGCGCCGCAGCGGCTTGAGCGCGGTGCGCACCGCCAGCCACACCGGCAGCAGGATGACGGGCAGCGCGAACGAAAGGTACAGCGCCAGGTCGCGCAGCGTGCTGCGCAGCACGGCCTCGCGGCGCAGCGCGGTGTCGTCGATGAGCGTCACGCGCCAGCGGCCGGTGTCGGCCGTGTAGAAGCGCACCTCGCGCTCGGCCAGCGTCCGCTGCTCGACGCCTGCCGGCAGGCCGGCGAGGTCGAGCGCCGGCAGGGGGTCGGAGGCCATGCGCAGCGTGCCGTCGCGCCGCAGCGCCACCAGGCGCACCTGGGGCCCGTCTTCCGGGCGCGCCTCGCGCCGCTGGGTCTCGATCTCGTCGAACAGCGCGCGCGCCACGTGCGGGTCGCCGTCGGCGTCGACATGCCCGAGCATGCGCGCCAGCGTCTGCGCCGAGCGCAGCAGCGAGCGGTCCAACTCGCCGGACTCGCGCGCCAGCGCCTGGGCCATCAGGAGCGCCAGCACGAGCGCGAACACCGCCAGCACGGCGACGAACACGGTGACCAGCACCCGCCGCGTCAGCGACGGTGGCGCGCGCACCGGCCGGCGGCTGGCGCGGGCATCGCTCACGCCGGCCCGTCCCGCACGAGCAGGTAGCCCACGCCGCGCACCGTCTTCACCCGCGCGGCGCCCACCTTGCGCCGCAGGTTGTGCACGTGCACCTCGATGGCGTTGAAGTCCAGCGGCTCGCCCAGCGGCGCCAGCGCCTGCGCCAGCCGGTGCTTGGGCACCACGCTGCCGGCGGCGCGCGCCAGCGCCGCGAGGATGTCGAACTCGCGCTGCGACAGGCCCACGATCTCGCCTTCGACCGTGCACAGCCGCTGCCGGGTGTCGATCGACAGGCCGCCCAGCGTCCACACCGAGGCCGCCTGCTGCGCCGCGCGGCGGGTGACGGCGCGCACGCGCGAGACCAGTTCGTCGACGACGAAGGGCTTGACGAGGAAGTCGTCGGCGCCTTCGTCCAGCCCGGCCAGGCGGTCGCCCAGCGCGTCGCTGGCGGTGATGACGATCAGCGGCACCGCCAGGCCCTGGGCGCGCCAGCGCCGCAGCAGGTCCAGGCCGTGGCCGTCGGGCAGGCCCAGGTCCAGCAGCACGCAGTCGTGCCCGCCGGCGGCCACGAAGCGCTCGGCGTCGGCCGCCGTGCGCAGCCACTCACTGCTGAACCCGGCGCCGCGCAGCGCCTGCTGCAGCGAGGCGCCCAGGTCCAGATCGTCCTCGACCAGTAACAAATGCATGGCCGCGAGACTAGCGCGGCCCCGAGATGGGCGGCTTTGCCGATCCTTAAGGAGCGGTTGGCGGTCGACGCATCATGCAGAATCCGGGCCAGACAAATCCTTGGAGGTCGCATGGCGTACCGGTGGAGGCAGGACGGCCCCGCCTTCGAGTTTCCGACGCCGTTCGGCACCGAGAACCGGTTCCTCACGCTGCGCGGCTACGCGCTGATCGTCCTGGCGGTGGCCGTGGTGCTGGTGGCGCTGTTCGCCGGCGCCGGCGAGTCCGACCGCCCCGTCGTCGTGCTGGAGAAGCTGCCCGAGGCGGGCAGCGTCTGGCCGCATCTGTTCGCCGCGCTCGTGCTCGCCGTCTGGGGCGGGCTGGACCTGTACCAGGCCGCGGGCCAGCGCCTGCTGCTGCTGTCGCCGGGCCAGCCGGCCTCGCTCGTGCCGGAGGTCTCGCGCGAGGCCACCGGCACCAGCACCGGCGCGCCCTGGCTGACGCAGGCGCTGTCGCGCGGGATGGCCGCGCCGGGGGAACTCGCCGGGCCCTACCTCGGCCTGCTGCGGCGCCTGGGGCCCGACCTGGCCTCGGCCCCGCGCACGCTGCACGACTACCTGCGCACGCGGCTGTCCTACCTCGCGCTGGGCGCCGGCCTGCTGGTGCCGGCGCTGGTGGCGCTGCTGTGGCCGCAGCAGCCGGCCGCGGCGCTGGTGGCGCTGCTGGTGCTGGCGCTGGGCGCCGCGGTGATCATCAAGCGCTGGTTCGACGTGCGGCGCGTCGCGCTGCCGCCCTGGGCCGTGGGCCTGGTGGTGGCGGTGGGCGTGCTGGGCGCCGGGGTGCTGCTGCGCTTCGGCGGTGAATGGCCGCTGGTGGACAAGCTGGTGCGCTTCAGCCTGCCGGCCGGCGCGGTGGTGCTGCTGGCCAACGTGCTGCTGTTCGAGCTGATGGGCCTGCTGGCCGGCCGCGCGCAGGTGGACCTGCCGCGGCCCGCGAAGATGGGCCACGAGGAGGTGGCGCTCAGCTTCGACGCCCACCCCTTGCAGCTGATGCGGGAGATCGACCGCGAACTCGACCGCCGCTGGACCGACGGCGTGCCCAACCGCCGCTACGCCTGGATGCCGCCCAAGCTCGACGCCGCGGCGGCCGAGGTGGGCAGCTTCGGCGCGACGGTGCTGGAGGAGTCGCAGCCGATGGTGCCGCCGCCCGGCAAGGGCGGCGCCGCGTCGCGCGGCGGCAGCAGCGCCAGCGCACCGGCTTCGCGCCGCATGTGGCTGCTGGCGCTGGACGTGCTGGGCCTGCTGTGGAGCGTGGCCGGCGGCCTGCTGTGGGCGCGTGCCGCCTGGCAGCACATGCACGACTCCGCCGCGCTGTGGACCACCACCACCGCCGGCCTGGCCTGCCTGCTGGCCGGCGGCTGGGCGCTGCGCGTGGCGCACCTGCTGTGGAGCCGGATCGAGGTCGATTCCACCATCACCTGGCTCGAGCTGAAGGGCAGCTACTTCCGGCTGCCGGGCGCCGCGTCGCCGCCTCCCACGGCCGATGCGGCCGGCTGGGCGCGTTCCGAGGCGCCGGTGGGCGTGGACGAGGGCTCGCTGCGCTGCAGCGTGGCGCACGCGCGCTCGATGTTCTACGCCGCCGGCACCTACGAACTCGGCAGCCGCACGCTGCTGACGCTGACACCCGATGCCGCCGGCGCGGCGCTGTGGACCACGCTGGCCCAGGACTTCTCCCGCAAGGTGCAGACCAGCCCCGCGGCCACCGCGCCGGCCGTGCTGGCGGCGCGTGCCCGGGCACGCGAGCGGCGCCAGGCCGAGCAGCGCGAGCCGGCGGGCGCGGCTGCTGCGATGGGCGCCGGCAGCGTCGCGCGCCGGCCGGCGCGCTTCTGCTCCGCCTGCGGCACGCCGGTGCTGGCCGGTGCGCGCTTCTGCCAGCAGTGCGGCAACGTGCTGGTGGCCGAGTAGCCGTTCGCCGAACGACACCGTCATCCCGGCCCCGGGCCGTTCGTCTCCGTGCCGTGCGACCACAATTCCGTGGCGCCGAAGATGGAGACGAACGCATGAACCAGTACGTGCTGCTGCTGCACGAGCGGCCGATGAGCTACGCCGACGTGTCGGCTGCCGAGATGCAGGAGACGATCGAGCGCTACCGCGCCTGGGCCACCGAACTCGGCAGGCAGGGCCTGATGGCCGGTGGCGAGAAGCTGGCCGACGACGGCGGCCGCCACCTGCGCCTGAAGGACGGCCGCCCGCTGGCCACCGACGGGCCCTACGCCGAGGCACACGACGTGATCGGCGGCTACTTCGTGATCAAGGCCGAGGACGATGCGCACGCCGAGCGCATCGCCGCCGGTTGCCCGCACCTGGCCGGCGCGCAGTGGATCGAGATCCGCCGCGTCGACCCGACCTGACCCCCGCGGGCGCGGCGCTGCGCGAGCTGCTGGCGCGCCAGCGCTCGCGCGTGGTCGCGCGGCTGGCGCGTTCGCTCGGCCTGCCGCACCTGGCGCTGGCCGAGGACGCGGTGCAGTCGGCTGCGCTGCGGGCGCTGGAGCTGTGGCCCGCGCAGGGTGTGCCGGCCAACCCGGCCGGCTGGCTGTACCGCGTGGCGCGCAACGAGGCCATCGACGCGCTGCGCGTGGCCGGCCGCCACGACCAGCTGCCGGCCGACGACGAGGAGGCCGCCGCCGCGCTGCCGGCGCTGTCAGCGCCCGCGGGCCGCTTCGCCGGCGAGCTGGGCGACGACGAGCTCGCGCTGCTGTTCGCCGCCTGCCACCCGGCGCTGCCGGTGGCCTCGCAGGTGGGCATCGCGCTGCGTGCGCTCGCGGGGCTGGACCTGGCGACCATCGCCGATGCGCTGCTGTGCAGCGAGGCGGCGCTGGCGCAGCGCCTGGCCCGTGCACGCACGCAGATCGCGCCCGAGGCGCTGCGCCTGCCGGCCGGACACGAGCTGCCGGCGCGGCGCGACGCCGTGCTCACCGCGCTGGCGCTGGCCTTCCACGCCGGCGCCCGAGCGCGCACGCGGCCGCGCCGGCCCGAGGACGTGCACGACGCCACCACGCTGTGCTGGGAGGCCATACGCCTGGCGCGCGCGCTGGCCGCGCACCCGGCCGCGGCGCACGCCGACGCCGATGCGCTGGCCGCGATGCTGCTGCTGCACGGCGCGCGCCTGTCGGGCCAGCTCGACGAGGCGGGCGGCATCGTGCCGCTGCCCGGCCAGGCGCGCGACCGCTGGGACGCCGGCATGCTGCGCATGGGACTCGTGCACCTGCGGGCGTCGCAGCGCGCGCAGCGGCTGTCGCGCTGGCACCTGCTGGCGGGCATCGCCGCCGAGCATTCGCTGGCACCCGACCACGCGCGCACGAACTGGCCTGCGATCGTCGGCCTGTACGAGCTGCTGCTGCAGATGGACCCTTCGGCCGCCCCGCGGCTGGGGCATGCCATCGCGCTGGCCGAGGCGGGAGACGCTCTGCGCGCCCGCGATCTTCTGGCCGGCCTGCTGGACTCGGTGCCCGTCGCGCTGCGCCCGCACACGATGGCTGCGCTGTCGCGGGCCCACGAGCGCCTGGGCGATGCGGCCACGGCCCGCGACTGGCTGCAGCGCGCCGCCGAGGCCGCGCCGCACGAGGCCGATGCGCGCCTGCTGCGCGCGCGGTTGGCAGCGCTCTAGCTGCGCACGCGCCTGTCCAGCCCCGTCACGCGCCGCTCGATGCCGGTGCGGCGCTCGCCCCAGGCGTTCTCCAGCTCGATGCGCTTGATCTCTTCGGCCGCGCCCTCGTCGGCGCCGCCGGCCTTGCGCGCCTGGGCCCGCGCCAGGCGTTCCATCAGGCGCAGGTCGCGGTCGGTCAGGCTGAGCGCGCTCTCGGCCCACATCTCGACGATGGCCGTCAGCGCCTCGTAGCGCACCGGCGCGGCCATGCGCTGCGCGCGCAATGCGGCGATGGTGCCGCGGTGGCGCTGGTCGACGTCGCGGATCACGCGCTCGATGGCGGCTTCGCCGTCGCCGTCCTCGCAGACCACGTCGACCAGGCGCCGGTAGTGCAGTTCCTCGGCGCTGTACAGGCGGCCCGAGAGGATCATCTCGTTGGCCACCGCGAAGCCGCCCTTGCGGATCGTGAAGTCCCAGGCGCCCATGCCCGGGAAGAGGTTGAACAGCACCTCGGGGAAGCCGGCCTGCGCGCTGCGCTCGAAGATCACCTTGTGGAAGGGCAGCACGCTCTCCAGGCCGCCGCCCAGCGTGTCGCCGGCGGCCAGCACCGTGGTGTGCACGCCCAGGTTGGCGGCGTTCTCCATCCACCACACCAGGTCCACGCAGCGCTGGCCGTAGAGCTTCAGCGACTCCACGTCGCCGGCGCGCACCAGCAGCACGAACAGCGCCAGGTCGCCGCCGAAGTTGAAGACCTTGGGCACGTCCGAGCTGAGCACGAAGTGGCGCACCAGGCCCGGGTTGGCGCTGATGTCCGACAGCATGGTCTGCAGCTCGCCCATCGCCGCCAGGCTGTAGCACTGGATCGGCTTGACGCAGGTGCGCACGCGCAGCAGCTGCAGCTCGGGCATCCACTCCAGCCGCAGCGTCTTGTAGGGGCGGCCCAGCAGGCCGGCGACACCGACGGCCGAGCCGCTCGCGGGAGGTGAAGTCACCTCGCGTGTCCAGGCCTCAGATGGCCTCGATGATGCGCGTGAAATGGTGGAAGTTGACACGGGCCGATTCGACGACCGCGTCGAGCGCGGCTTCGTCGGGGAGCTTGTTGAGGATCTGGCGCAGGTCGGCCATGTGCTTGGCGTCCATCGTCGCGTGCGAGGCGATGAACGAGACGCCGCGCTCGCCGTCCAGCAGCAGCGACTCGCGGATCGCCGCCGCGAAGGGCCCGCCGTAGACCGAGGCGATCACCTCCAGCGCGTACAGCATGCCCAGGGCGCTGCAGGGGTGGCGGCGGTCGGCCGCCCAGTAGTTGTAGCCGTTGAGCGCCAGCGTGTGCACCGAGGGCTTGTGCGCGCGCGTGTCGGCCGGCATCACGCCCACGGCCTCGAGGTCGTTGAGCACCCAGGTCTCGTGGCCCTTCTCCTCCTCCATGTGCTCGTAGAGGAAATGGCGGATCGGCTGCACGCGGTCGTCCATGCGGCTGGCGGCGGCGGCGCTCACCGGGTTGAAGTGCCACACCACGTGGTACAGCTCCAGCAGCAGCGCGCGGTAGCGCTCGACCGACATGCCGTCGGCCACGGCCGCCACCACGACCGGATGGGTCTCGAAGCCGCGGCGGTCTTCGTCGGTGCGGGTGACGAGTTCGGCGAAATACGAAAGCATGGCTGATCCCGATGATGAGTGTGGAGTGTGTCGCGCTACGGTGACCCGAGTGCCATCCTGAAGTCTGGCGCCTTTTTGACCGTTCTGAGCTTGCCCGGCCTTGACTTCTACAATCTTCGCGATGAATTCGGTCGTCTCGCCACAGCCCCCCCGGACGGTGTACGGGCGCCGCATCCGCGAGCTGCCCGACGAGCTGGTGAGCCAGATCGCCGCCGGCGAGGTGGTCGAGCGGCCGGCCTCGGTGGTGCGCGAGCTGGTGGACAACGCGCTGGACGCCGGCGCCACCGCCATCACCGTGCGCCTGGTGGCCGGCGGCGTGCGCAGCATCGTGGTGGAGGACGACGGCGGCGGCATCGCCGCGGCCGACCTGCCGCTGGCGCTCAAGCGCCACGCCACGAGCAAGATCGCGAGTCTGGCCGAGCTGGAATCGGTCTCGACGATGGGCTTCCGCGGCGAGGCGCTGGCGGCCATCGCCTCGGTCGCCGAGATGAGCATCACCACCCGCAGCGCCGACGCGCCGCACGGCTGGCGCGTGCACGCGCGCAGCGGCGAGATCGCGCCCGCGGCGCGCTCGGTGGGCACCACGGTCGAGGTGCAGGAGCTCTTCTTCAGCACGCCGGCGCGGCGCAAGTTCCTCAAGAGCGACGCCACCGAGTTCGCCCATGCGCTGGAGGCCGTGCGCCGCCACGCGCTGGCGCGGCCCGACGTGGCCTTCGCGGTGTGGAACGAGGGCCGCCTGTCGGCGCAGTGGCGCGCCGGCAACCCGCCGCAGCGCTGGGCCGACGTGCTGGGCGCCGAGTTCCTGGCCGCCAGCCGCGAGCTGGTGGAGATACGCGGGCCGATGTCGCTGCACGGCCGCGTGGGCCAGCCCGAGGCTTCGCGTTCGCGCGCCGACCTGCAGTACCTTTTCGTCAACGGCCGCTTCGTGCGCGACCGGCTGCTGTCGCATGCCGTGCGCGCCGCCTACGAGGACCAGCTGCACGGCAGCCGGCAGCCGGCCTACGCGCTGTTCCTGTCGATCGCGCCGGAGCTGGTCGACGTCAACGTGCACCCCACGAAGATCGAGGTCCGCTTCCGCGATGGCCGTGCCGTGCACCAGGCCGTGCAGCGCGCGGTCGAAGCGGCACTGGCGCCGACGCGGGCCCAGGCTCAGGCCGAGCCGGCCGCCGTCGAGCCCGAGGCTGCACCCGCAGCGCCGGTGCCGGTGCCGGCGCCTGCGGCCTGGCAGCCCGCGCTGGCGCTGCACGAGCCGCCGCCGATGCTGCGCGACAACCCCGGCCCCTGGCGCACGCCGCAGGGCAGCGGTGGCATCGCCGCCTGGGCCGGCCTGCGCGAGACCGTGGCTGCACCGGAGCCCGCCGCGCCGCCTGTCGCCTGGCCGCTGGGCCGCGCGCTGGCGCAGATCGGCGGTGCCTACGTGCTGGCCGAAAACGCGCAGGGACTGGTCGTCGTCGACATGCACGCCGCGCACGAGCGCATCGTCTACGAGAAGCTCAAGCGCGCCGCCGGTGCCGGCGCCACGCTGCCCTCGCAGCCGCTGCTGGTGCCGGTGACGATGAGCGCCACCGCCGCCGAGATCGCCACGGCCGAGGCCGAGACCGCCGCGCTGCTGGAGCTGGGTCTCGACGTGAGCGTGCTGGCCGCCGGCACGCTGGTCGTGCGCAGCCGGCCCGCGGCGCTGCCCGATGCCGACCTGCCGGAACTCACGCGCTCGGTGCTCGCGGAACTCGCCGAGTCCGGCGCGAGCCGCGTCGTGCAGCGCGCGCGCGACGACATCCTCGCGACCATGGCCTGCCACGGCGCGGTGCGGGCCAACCGCCGGCTCACGGTGGAGGAGATGAACGCGCTGCTGCGCGAGATGGAAGCCACCGAACGCGCCGACACCTGCAACCACGGCCGGCCGACCTGGCGCCAGGTGACGATGAAGGAACTCGACGGCCTGTTCCTGCGCGGGCGCTGAATCGGCCTTCAAGCGGCCTCAAGCGGCCAGCAGCTGCCGCAGCACGAAGGGCAGGATGCCGCCGTGGCGGACGTAGTCCACCTCGATCGCGGTGTCGATGCGCAGCGTCACCGACACCTCGCGCCGCGTGCCGCCGGTCGAGGTGATCACCAGCGTCGCGTCCGACAGCGGCTTGATCGCCGCGCCCAGCCGCACGTCCACCATCTCGTCGCCCTTCAGCCCGAGTGACTCCCACGAGTCGCCGGCCTTGAACTGCAGCGGCAGCACGCCCATGCCGACCAGGTTGCTGCGGTGGATGCGCTCGAAGCTGCGCGCGACCACGGCCTTGATGCCCAGCAGCGCCGTGCCCTTGGCGGCCCAGTCGCGGCTGGAGCCGGTGCCGTACTCTTCGCCGGCGAAGATCACCGTCGGCGTGCCGGCGGCCAGGTACTTCATCGCCGCGTCGTAGATCGGCATCAGCTCGCCGCCTGGCTGGTGCAGCGTGAATCCGCCTTCGACGCGGCTGCCGTCGGCCTGCGCCGGGATCATCAGGTTCTTGATGCGCACGTTGGCGAAGGTGCCGCGCATCATCACCTCGTGGTGGCCGCGGCGCGCGCCGTAGCTGTTGAAGTCGGGTTTCAGCACGCCTTGCGCCAGCAGCCAGCGGCCGGCCGGGCTCTTCTCGCCGAAGCTGCCCGCGGGGCTGATGTGGTCGGTGGTGATGCTGTCGCCGAAGAGGCCGATGATGCGCGCCCCCTTCACCGCCTCGGCCGCGCCGCTGGCCGCCGGCGGCTCCAGCGTGAAGCCGGCGAAGAAGGGCGGCTCGGCGATGTAGCTGCTCTTGGGCCAGGGGTAGACCAGGCCCCCTTCACCGGAGCCCGGAATCTTCTGCCACAGCTTGCCCGGCTCGGTCGCCACCTTGGCGTAGTTGGCGCGGAAGGCACCGGCATTCATCGCGTGCTTCATCAGCGCGTGCACCTCGTCGCTCGTCGGCCAGATGTCGCCCAGGTACACGGGCTTGCCGCCCTTGCCGAAGCCCACCGGCTCCGTCATCAGGTCGCGCCTGACGTTGCCGGCGATCGCGTAGGCCACCACCAGCGGCGGGCTGGCGAGGAAGTTGGCCTTCAGGTTCGGGTGGATGCGCGCCTCGAAGTTGCGGTTGCCCGAGAGCACCGCGGCGGCCACCAGCTCGTTGGCGGTGATGGCCTCGTTGATCTCCGGTGCCAGGTCGCCCGCGTTGCCGATGCAGGTGGTGCAGCCGTAGGCCGCGAGCGAGAAGCCCAGCTGCTCGAGGTAGGGCATGAGGCCGGTCTTCTCGAGGTACTCGGTGACCATGCGCGAGCCGGGCGCGAGCGAGGTCTTCACGTGCTTCTTCACGCGCAGGCCGGCCAGCGCAGCCTTCTTTGCCAGCAGGCCGGCGGCGAGCATCACGCCCGGGTTGCTGGTGTTGGTGCAGCTGGTGATGGCGGCGATCAGCACGTCGCCGTTGCGCAGCTCGATGCCGCTCGACGTGGTGACCGGCGCGTCGAGCCTGTCGGCCGGCCGGTTGAAGCCGTTGTCGGCCGGCGGCGCGCTGAAGAGCTGCGTGAAGCGGCTCTTGACCTGGCCGATCTCGATGCGGTCCTGCGGCCGCTTCGGGCCTGCGAGGCTGGGCGCGACGGTGGAAAGGTCCAGGCGCACGAGACGCGTGTAGTCGATGGCCTTCGCGTCGGGCACGCCGAAGAGGTTCTGCGCGCGGAAGTACGCCTCGAAGGCCTCGATCTCGGCCTTGGTGCGGCCGGTGCCGCGGAAATAGTCGATCGTGCGCTCGTCGACCGGGAAGAAGCCCATCGTCGCGCCGTATTCGGGCGCCATGTTGGCGATGGTCGCGCGGTCGGGCACCGAGAGGCTGCGCGTGCCTTCGCCGCAGAACTCGACGAAGCTGCCCACCACCTTCTCGCGGCGCAGGATCTCGGTGACGGTGAGCACCAGGTCGGTGGCCGTCACGCCTTCGCGCAGCCGGCCGGTCAGCTCGAAGCCCACCACGTCGGGCGTCAGCAGGTAGACCGGCTGGTCGAGCATCGCCGCCTCGGCCTCGATGCCGCCCACGCCCCAGCCGACGACGCCGATGCCGTTGATCATCGTCGTGTGGCTGTCGGTGCCCACGAGGCTGTCGGGGTAGTAGACCTTCTGCGCGCTCCTGCCGCCCGTGCGGTGCACGCCGCGCGCCAGGTACTCCAGGTTCACCTGGTGCACGATGCCGAAGCCCGGCGGCACGACGCCGAAGGTGCTGAAGGCCTGCATGCCCCACTTCATGAAGCGGTAGCGCTCCTGGTTGCGCTGGAACTCCAGCCGCATGTTCAGGTCCAGCGCCTTCGCGCTGCCGTAGTGGTCGACCATCACGCTGTGGTCCACCACCAGGTCCACCGGCACCAGCGGCTCCACGCGGGCCGGGTCGCGGCCCAGGCGCTGGGCGGCGTTGCGCATCGCCGCCAGGTCGGCGAGCAGCGGCACGCCGGTGAAGTCCTGCAGGATCACGCGCGCGACGACGAAGGGAATCTCCTCGGTGCGCGGCGCCGTCGCGCCCCAGTTCGCCAGCTGCTGCACATGCGCGGCCGTCACCTTCTGGCCGTCGCAGTGGCGCAGCACGCTCTCCAGCACGATGCGCAGGCTGTGCGGCAGCCGCTCCACGTTCGGGAAGCGGCGCGCCAGCGCGGGCAGCGAGAACAGGCACCCGGCCTTGCCGGCGCCGGCGTCGAAGCTCGCGATCGTCTCGGCGAAGGGATGCGCGTCGATACGGGTGGTGGCCATGTTCGCAGGCGGTGACACTCGAAGTGCCGGCCATGCTAGCCACGCCGCCGGCCATTCATCGTGATGGGGGGATTGATGCCGGTGCGCCGAGCCCCGGGGTCGTCCGCTAGAACGCCGGCACGCGCTCTGCGACACTCGCCGCCCATGAGACTGCCCAACCTCCTTGCCACGCGCAAAGGCCGCCTGACGGCCTTTTTCTTTTTGTACATGACCGAGGGCATGCCGCTCGGGCTGGCGGCCAACGCCGTGGCCACGCAGCTGCGGCGGCAGGACGTGGGGCCGGCCGAGATCGGCGCCTTCGTCGGCAGCTTCTACCTGCCCTGGGCCTTCAAGTGGGCCTTCGGGCCGATCATCGACGTGATCGCCTCCGAGAAGCTCGGCCGCCGCCGCGGCTGGATCATCGGCACGCAGATCATGCTGATGATCACGCTGCTGGGCTGCACGAGCCTGAACCTGCCCAGCCAGCTCGGCCTGCTGACCAGCGTGCTGCTGATCCACAACACCTTCGGCGCGATGCAGGACGTGGCCATCGACGCGCTGGCCGTCAACACGCTGAGCCAGGACGAGCGCGGGCTGGCCAACGGGCTGATGTTCGGCGGCGCCGCCATCGGGCAGGCGCTGGGCGGCAGCGGCGTGCTGTTCCTGATGCCCTACATCGGGCTGCAGGGCGGCTTCCTGTTCGTCGCGGGCTGCATCGCGCTGGTGACGATCTTCATCGCCTGGCCGCTGCAGGAGACGCCCACGCCCGAGGCCGAGCGCCGCGCGCCGGGCCTGGCCTCGGCGGGGCGCGAGATCGTCAAGTTCGCCGGCGAGGCCTTCCGCAGCTTCCTGGGCACGCGGGGCGCGTACTTCGGCCTCTTCTTCGCGCTGCTGCCGGCCGGGGCGATGAGCCTGGGGCTGGCGCTGCAGTCGAACATCTCGGTCGAAGTGGGCATGAACGACGACCAGGTCGGCTGGCTGAGCCTGTGGAGCCAGATCATCAGCGCGGCCTGCATGATCGGCGGCGGCCTGCTGTCGGACAAGCTCGGCCGGCGCCGCACGCTGGCCATCTACCTGCTGCTGATGAGCCCGCCGGTGCTGTACCTGATGTGGGTGCTGCAGGCGCATGGCTGGGTGATGCCCAACCCGCCGGAAGGGGCGGCGGGCCACCGCGTCGCGGCGCCGGCGCTGATCACCGCGGTGTGGGTCGCCTCGCTGACCTACTCGGTCGGCCAGGGCCTGATGTACGGCACGCGCAGCGCCATCTTCATGGACGTGACCAACCCCAAGGTCGCGGCCACGCAGTTCACCGCCTACATGGCGATGATGAACCTGGCCATCGCCTACTCGTCGACCTGGCAGGGCATTTCCTCGGAGGCCTTCGGCTACCCGGCCACGCTGCTGATCGACGCCCTCACCGGCCCGATCTGCGTGCTGCTGCTGCCCTGGCTGGTGGCCTCCGCCACGCCGGCGGGCGACGGCGGCGGCGCGTCCCGTGCGCGCACGCTGGCCGCGGTGCTGGCCGCGGGCTGCCTGGCCTGGCTGCCCTACCGCCTGGGCGCCTTCGGCCAGGGTGACGCCAAGCCGATGTGGGAGACGCTGTTCACGCTGATCTTCGTGGCCTCGGCGGTCTACCTCGCGGCCGGCGCCGCGGTGCTGTGGAAGACCGAGCGCAGCGCCGTCGCGCGCGCTGGCCTGGTGCTCGCGCTGCCTTTGCTGGCGATGTACGCCCGCAAGTGGTTCCCCGAGCCGAACGCGCTCTACCTGGCGGTGCCCGTGCTCGGTGCGGTGGTGCTCGCGTTGCACGCGCGGCTCCCCTGGCAGGTGCTGAAGACCTCGCCGGCCTGAGCCGGGTCGTCGACTTTTCACGCCCGGGTCTGTTTGCCCGGGTTTACCCCTTCTTTTCGGGATTCCTGGCACGCGCCGTGCGATCAGGCTACGCGCATGGGTTGGTGTCGCATCCGGCGGCCTGGCCCGCCCAGCCCTGCCTGACGGGAGTGCACGATGCGACTGCTGGCCTGCCTGACCACCTGCCTCGCGATGCTGGCGCTGCCGGCTGCGGCGCGCGCCGGCGAGGGCATCGCCGAGGTGCTGCAGCGCTCGCAACTGCAGCGGCTGGCACTGCGCCCCGCGGCCGAACTCGACGGCGAGGCCGCCGAGCGCGTGCGGGCCAGCTTCGAGCGCCTGCGCGGCATGGATGCCGCCGTGGCCGACGTCGAGCTGGTGCTCGTGGGCGGCGAGCTCTACGCCGAAGCCATCTTCGCGAGCCGCAAGCTCGCGGTGAGCACGGCCGCGGGCCTGCTGCCGGAAGGCGAGCGCTCGCTGATGATCGCCCACGAGATGGGCCACCTGCGCCTGGGCCACTGGGGCCTGCTGAGCGCGCTGTACCGGCACCACATCCCCGGCGAGGTGAAGCCCGAGACCACCGAGCCGGTCGCCCGCGCGCTGGCGGCCGACGCGCAGCAGCTCTCCTATCGCCAGGAATACGAGGCCGACGGCTACGGCTACGAGATGGTGCGCAGGCTCGGCTTCGGCCTGGACAACGCCTTCGGCCTGCTGACGCGCCAGGGCCTGCAGTTCGACAGCCCCACGCACCCCGGGACGCGCCGCCGGCTGGCCGCGCTGCGGGTGCTGGACGGCAGGATCAGCTTCGCGATCCGGGCGCCGGGCGAAGGCGAGTCGCTCGCCGCCAGGCCGGTCGCTCTCGATCCGGCCCGCTGAGCTTCTTCAGCCGGCCCTGACCAGCTCGCGTGCCGCCAGCGGCGCCGCGAAGCTGGTGCCGACCACGCGGACGATCTCGCCGCCGTGGTTGCCATGCACCGAGACGCCGGGCAGTGCGCGGCTCTCGTCGCCCTTGCAGCTGGCATGCGGCAGCTCGGCCGGATCGGTGGCGCGGGCGCTGTAGCGGCTGGGCAGGCCGGTCCTGCCGTAGCGGCTGCCGATGACCACGATGGACCCGGCCGCGGCATCCGCGGCCGTCGCCAGCCCGGTGACGGCGCCGTCATGCCGGATGCCGTCGGCGACCGGCTGCTCGCCGGGATCGTCCTCGCTCCAGCGCCCCCAGGCCTGCGGGTGGTGGCGCCGGCCGACATCGACGAAGTCCGCCTGCCGGCAGCGTTCCTTCGCGCCCGGGTTGACCTGGTTGCGGCTGACCCAGAAGCGCACCGGATGCTCGAGCCGCGCCAGGCCCCGCGGCAGCACGAGGCCGATCTGCCAGCGGCCCGAGGGCGCGAGCGGCGTGCCGCCGTCGAAGCTGTGCGTGGGTGAGAACGCCAGCAGCGAACGCGCGAGCCGGCCCGCGGCCGGCAGCGGCGAGATCACGCCCGCGCAGGCCAGCCCTTGCGGCCCGAAGAGACCGAGTGCATGCCCGCGACCGACTTCGCAGGACTCCCCGGCCGGCGAGGTGATCCGCAGCCGCGCGCCCGCGCTGCCTTCGGGCCAGCGCACGGTCACGTACTGCGGCGTCTCGCAGCCCGGCGGCACGAAGAGCGTGAGCGCCGCGCCGCGGGACGACAGCACCGCATGGCGCTGCTCCATGTTGCCGTTGCCGGCCGGCAGGACGATCTGCAGCCGGATGCCGTTCTTCTGCGCATCCGCCACCGCCTGCTGCAGCAGCCTCTCCGTGAGCGAGTGGCCATCGTGGCTGGTGCGGCTGCTGCCGGTGCTGATGTTCACCACCACCTGCTGCCCTTCGACGGCATGGGCGAGGATGAAGCGCAGGCCGTCGAGCATGTAGCGCGCGACGGCGGCGCTGCTGGCGTCCTGCAGCCCGGCGCGCGGGATGTCGACGAAGACGAGGTCGGCCTTGTCGAGCCGCGGCTCGGCGCGCCGCGGCGCGGGCGGGTCTTCCTGCATCGGCGGCGCCAGCAGCTGCGACAGCACCGCGGCGCCATGGCTGAAGTGGCGCGTCACGCGGTCGTAGCCGGCGAGGCGGTAGCACAGCGCCTCGTCGACGCGCCCGCCGATGCCGCGGGCCTGCTCCAGGTAGCCGTCCAGGCCCTTGCGCCCGAGGGCGCGGCCGTAGCCGAAGCCCGACGGGCGGAAGCCCGGCCCCTCGAAGGCCGGTGCATCGTCCTGGTCCCACAGCGCCAGCACGCGCGTGTGCTCGCCGCTCGCATCGCGCAGCCAGGTCGCCGCGAAGGGGCAGCCGCTGTCGATCACGCCGATCAGCGGCCCCTTGCCGGTGCTGGGCTCGATCGGGCCTTCCGGGACCTCTGCCTTCGCCGCCGGCCTGGGCATCCGTTCGGGGATCACGGGCATCGCGAGTTCGGCGTCATCGGGCAGCGCCCCGACGCCCGCGCGCCGCAGCGCGGACTCGACGCGGCCTTTTCGATCGAGCAGGCACCAGACGCGCGGCGCCTTGGCGGTATCCCGGTGCCCGATGTCGCGGTAGGCCGTGGCATCGGCCCAGACCCACATCGGGTCCGTGCCCGGGCGCTCGGCGCGCCGGTCGAAGGGACCCGGCTCGAGAGGCAGCCAGCTTCGGCTCATCGCCAGCCCTTTCAGAACGGCAGCTTCAGCAGCTTCAGCTCGGTACGGGCGAGCCCCCACAACACCTTCAGCACCGAGGGCGGCGCCGGCACGTCGGGGAAGGGTTCGCTCGCCAGCTCGTAGATCTTCGAACCCTGGTCGAAGTCCTGCTCGGCGGATTCAGGCTCGAACTCGATGTCCTCGTCGCAGAGGTCCCCATGGAAGACGCGCGTCCGGCCGATCTTGCCCGCCACCGCCTTGTTGCCGCCGCAGAGGTAGACGAAATAACGTCCCAACTGTGTACCAAGCAAGCGGCCGGCCACGTTGTCGATGGGGAAGTGAACCCCGGCGACGACCCGGTTGGTGGCGATGCGCGCGGCCGTGCGTTCGAACTGGGCGTGCAGCTGCGCCTGGTCGTTGCTCCGGGGGCGGTTCATGTTCAGCAGCGCTGCCAGGACCTCCTTGATCACGTAGGCCTCCACGCAGTGGCCGCTGGGCAGGCTGCCGTGGCCCGGCGTGGTGATCATCGGCTGCACCTGCGGCGAGTAGTCGGTGGGCCGCCAGCAGGCCAGCTCGTGCTTGAAGCGCATCTCCACGAACATCGCGAACTGCACCGCCGCGTCCAGCAGTTCGCGGGTGTGGCGCATGCGGTCGGTGTGCAGCGGCACCAGCGAGCCCCAGAAGGCGTAGGTGTTGCCGATCTGGGCGAGAACCTCGGGGATGCGCTCCTCGCGCAGGTCGGCCCAGGCGAGCACGCGCTCGACCTGGCCCTGGAACACGCGCACCGGCGGCCGCACGAGCGTGACCAGGCGGTGCCACACCGTCGGTGCTTCGGGCTCGGCCGGCTCGTGCCGTACCGGCTGGGCGCCGACCACCGTGTCGAGCGAAACCCGCAACGGCTGCTTCGGCTTGCCGCTGGGCGCCTGCACGTCGAACCGCAGGTTGCCGATCAGCACTTGCGCGCACAGGTAGCTGCGCACCCAGGGTTCCCAGCGCTGGACGTGGCTGTGGTCGAGGCGGCCCGGGCGCTCCGGCAGGTTCCAGATCAGCGGATCGCCCGGCTCCATGCAGGCGCCGCGGTGCCGGTTCATCGCATCGCAGAACAGCGCCGTGGCGAAGCCGTCGCCCAGCGCGTTGGCGAAGCCCGCGCCGCCTCCCGCACCGCCGCCAGCGCCGCCCCCCGCCCCTCCGCCGGCACCGCCGCCCGCGCCACCTCCGGCCCCTCCGCCGGCGCCGCCGCCGGCACCCCCACCCAGCATTCCACCTTCCAGCGCCATGGCGTTCTCCTTCGTTCGTCCCTTCGCCGACCCCGCTCAGCCCGGCGGCACGCCGGCCGCGCTCAGGGCACGCGCGTAGCGCTGCCGGGGCGCCTCGCCGCCGCGCGGCACGCGTTCCAGGTAGCTGGCGATCGTGAAGCCGGGCTCGATCTCGAGCACGCGCCGCACGGTCTCGCGCGCCGATTCAAGGTCGCCACCTTCGGCCTGCGCAATGGCCAGCGTGCGCAGCGTGGGCAGGTGGTGGCGGTTGACCTTCAGTGCGCGCGTGGCCAGCTCGACGGCCCGCGGCAGCTGGCCGGCCGAGAGCGCGGCGGTGCTGGTGAGCGCGTCGTAGTAGTGGCGCATCGGGTCCAGCGGCGTCAGGCTCACCGCGTGTTCGCCGGCGGCCAGCGCCACCTCGCCGGCGCCGCGGAAGGACTGCACCGCGCAGCGGTAGATCCAGGCCAGCGGGTCGCTCGGGTTCAGGCGCAGCGCCTCGTCGAGCCGCTCGTCGGCGGTGTCGAGGTCGCGCCGCATGTGGCAGTGCACGAAGCCCTCGGCGGCCAGCGCCATCGAGCAGTCCGGCGAGGCGTCGAGCGCGCGCCGCGTGTGGTCCAGCGCTCGCGCCGCCTCGGTGCCCATGTCGCGCACCACGCCGCGTGAGACGCGCAGCACGTACCACTTGGCCATCCACGCGCGCGGCTCGGGGGCGCGGGGGTAGCGCTCGATCAGGTGCCCGAGAAGCTCGCCGGCGCGCGCGAAGTCCTCGGGCGAGGCACGATGCATCAGCATGATGGCGCCCAGCATCAGCGAGAAGCCTTCGAGCGAAGGCACCGGCAGCGCGCGCACGCGGCGCAGCTCGCCGACGGAGACCGCGTCGGCCACCTGCGTGGTGAGCTCGGCGGCGAGCACCGAGTCGGGCCGCAGCAGGTCGGCGGCCTCGCCGCGCAGCTCGCGCACCCAGACCACCTCGTCGGTGCGCGCATCGGCCAGCTCGGCGCGCAGCCGCAGCTGCCGGCCCTGCAGCTGGTAGCTGCCGCTGAGCACGTAGGTCACGTGCAGCAGTTGGCCGATCTCGGCCACGCTCTTGGCGCGCGAGCGCATCACCGCGGTCGACAGGCGCGAGATCACGCGCAGCCGCCCGCTCCCGGCCAGGCGCGCGATCACGCCCTCGGCGATCGCGTCGCCCAGCGTCGCTTCCAGCGGCGAGACCGAGCGGCCCGCGAACGGCACCACGGCGATGCGCGGCAGCAGCGAGTCGGTGCGCGGCACGAAGCCCTGCGGCTCCAGGCCGCCCGAGCGCCGCAGCCGGTAGGCGTGCACCGGCTGGTCGAGGTGCTTCAGGTGGCAGGGGCCCAGGTCCTCGACCTCGGCGTCCAGGCCGTGCACGAGCTGGTCGGCCACGCTCGCGGAGACGACGACCTCGTCCGGCTGCGCCAGCGTCATCAGGCGCTGCGCGATGTTCACGTCCTGGCCGTAGATGTCCAGGTCGTCGCTGACCACCTCGCCGACGTGCACGCCCACGCGCAGCCGCAGCCACTCGGCGGGCGAGCGGCCGGCGTTGACCACTTCGGTGCAGCCCTGGAGCGCGAGCGCGACGGATACGGCCGGATGCACGCCTTCGAACTCCATCAGCATGCCGTCGCCCAGGCTCTTGACGAGCCGGCCACCGTCCTCCGGCAGCAGGCGATGGCGCACGTCGTTGACCACGTGGCGCCAGCGCGCGATCACGCCGGCCTCGTCGGCCTGCATGAGCCGCACCGACTCCACGACATCCACCACGACGATGAAGCGCCGCGACCGAGGCAGCTCGGGCCAGCTCGACAGCGCCGGGGTGATGGTGTCCATCGTGGGTGGGGTGGCTCGGTGAGTCATCCCCATTCTGGTTGATGTATCCGTTTGTTGCCAGAACGAAGAAGACCCCCGAAAGCAGGACGACCCGCCGAGGCGGGGCGTCAAAGCAGGACGACCCGCCGAGGCGGGTCGTCGATCAGGCTGTCAGGCCGGCCGCTGTCGGCCGTGCACGAGATGTCAGACCACGGCCTTCGCGGCTTCCGCGTATTCCTCGATCTGGTCGAAGTTCATGTAGCGGTACACGCTCGCGGCATCCTTGTTGATGATGCCCATGGCCTCGTGGTACTCGGCCACGGTGGGGATCTTGCCCAGCTTGCTGGCAATCGCCGCCAGCTCGGCCGAGGCCAGGAACACGTTGGTGTTCTTGCCCAGGCGGTTGGGGAAGTTGCGCGTGCTGGTGGAGACCACGGTCGCGCCTTCGCGCACCTGCGCCTGGTTGCCCATGCACAGGCTGCAGCCGGGCATCTCGGTGCGCGCGCCGGCGCTGCCGAAGGCGGCGTAGTGGCCTTCCTTGATCAGCTCGGTCTGGTCCATCTTGGTCGGCGGCGCGACCCACAGCTTGACCGGGATGTCGCGCTGGCCGCCCAGCAGCTTGGCCGCGGCGCGGAAGTGGCCGATGTTGGTCATGCAGCTGCCGATGAAGGCCTCGTCGATCTTCGTGCCGGCCACGTCGGACAGCAGCTTGGCGTCGTCCGGGTCGTTCGGGCAGCAGAGCACCGGCTCCTTCAGCTCCGCGAGGTCGATCTCGATCACGGCCGCGTACTCGGCATCCTTGTCGGCCTCCAGCAGCTGCGGGTTCGCGAGCCAGGCCTCGACCTTCTCGATGCGCCGCTGCAGCGTGCGCGCATCGGCATAACCGTCGGCGATCATGTTCTTCATCAGCACGACGTTGCTCTTCAGGTACTCGATGACGGGTGCCTGGTTCAGCTTGATCGTGCAGCCGGCGGCGCTGCGCTCCGCACTCGCGTCGCTCAGCTCGAAGGCCTGCTCGACCTTCAGGTCCGGCAGCCCCTCGATCTCGAGGATGCGGCCGCTGAAGATGTTCTTCTTGCCGGCCTTGGCGACGGTGAGGTGGCCGGCCTTGATCGCGTAGTAGGGAATCGCGTGCACCAGGTCGCGCAGCGTCACGCCGGGCTGCATCTGGCCCTTGAAGCGCACGAGCACGCTCTCGGGCATGTCCAGCGGCATCACGCCGGTGGCCGCGCCGAAGGCCACCAGGCCCGAGCCGGCCGGGAAGCTGATGCCGATGGGGAAGCGCGTGTGGCTGTCGCCGCCGGTGCCCACGGTGTCGGGCAGCAGCAGGCGGTTGAGCCAGCTGTGGATCACGCCGTCGCCCGGGCGCAGCGCCACGCCGCCGCGGCTGCTGATGAAGGCCGGCAGCTCGCGGTGCGTCTTCACGTCCACCGGCTTCGGGTAGGCCGCGGTGTGGCAGAAGCTCTGCATCACCAGGTCGGCGCTGAAGCCCAGGCAGGCCAGGTCCTTCAGCTCGTCGCGCGTCATCGGGCCGGTGGTGTCCTGGCTGCCGACGGTGGTCATGCGCGGCTCGCAGTAGGTGCCCGGGCGCACGCCCTGGCCCTCGGGCAGGCCCACGGCGCGGCCCACCATCTTCTGCGCCAGCGTGAAGCCGGCCTTGCTGGCGGCGGGCGGCTGCGGCAGGCGGAAGGCGGTGCTCGCGGCCAGGCCCAGGAACTCGCGCGCCTTGGCGGTGAGGCTGCGGCCGATGATCAGGTTGATGCGGCCGCCGGCGCGCACTTCATCCAGCAGCACTTCGCTCTTGAGCTTGAACTCGGCCACCGTGGCGCCGGCCTTCACCAGCTTGCCCTCGTAGGGCAGCACCTCGATGACGTCGCCCATCTCGAGCTTGGATACGTCCACCTCGATCGGCAGCGAGCCGGAGTCTTCCTGCGTGTTGAAGAAGATCGGCGCGATCTTGCCGCCCAGCGTCACGCCGCCGAAGCGCTTGTTCGGCACGAAGGGGATGTCCTGCCCGGTGGCCCAGATCACGCTGTTGGTCGCGCTCTTGCGCGAGCTGCCGGTGCCCACCACGTCGCCGACGTAGGCCACGAGGTGGCCCTTCTGCTTCAGCTCGTCGATGAACTTCATCGGGCCGCGCTTGCCGTCTTCCTCGGGCTTGAAGGCCGCGCCTTCGCGCGTGTTCTTCAGCATCGCCAGGTAGTGCAGCGGGATGTCCGGGCGGCTCCAGGCGTCGGGCGCGGGTGAAAGGTCGTCGGTGTTGGTCTCGCCGGGCACCTTGAAGACGGTGACGGTGATGGACCGGGCCACCTCGGGCCGGCTCGTGAACCACTCGGCATCGGCCCAGCTCTGCATCACGTCCTTGGCCAGCGCATTGCCGGCCTTGGCCTTGGCGGCGACGTCGTTGAAGTAGTCGAACATCAGCAGCGTCTTCTTCAGCGCGGCCGCGGCCGTGGGCGCGGTCTCGGCGTCGTCGAGCAGCTCGATCAGCGGGTGCACGTTGTAGCCGCCCACCATGGTGCCCAGCAGCTCGGTGGCCTTCACCTTGCTCACCAGGCCCAGCTTCAGCTCGCCGTGCGCCACCGCGGCCAGGAAGCTGGCCTTGACCTTGGCTGCGTCGTCCACGCCCGGCGGCACGCGGTGCGTCAGCAGGTCCATCAGGAAGGCCTCTTCACCGGCCGGCGGGGTCTTGATCAGCTCGATCAGCGCGGCGACCTGCTTGGCGTCGAGCGGCAGCGGCGGGATGCCGAGCGCGGCGCGTTCGGCGGCATGTTGGCGGTAGGCTTGCAGCATGGGGTGAGGCTCCGGGGTGAACGGGTGAGGATGGGTGCTCAGGCTGACATCAGGCTTTGGGCACGATGACCTTGAGGCCCTTGAAGTAGTCGCGGTAGAAGCCGGCGTCGCGGGTGATCAGCGCATCGCATTGCATCATCGCGTGGGCGCCGATCAGGAAGTCGGCCACGGTACGGCTGCGCGTGCCGCCGCGCTGGCGGTAGCGGCGCTGCATCTCACCGGCGCGCAGCGCCGACTTGGGCTCCATCGCGCTGTAGCCGATGCCGATGTCGTCCAGCGTCTCCATGATCTGCGAGCCGCCCTTGACGGATGTGCACAGCTCGGCCAGCGCCACCTCGCACAGCACCACCGGCCCGGCATGCAGCGCCTGGCGCAGCGCGGCGGCGGCAGCGAAGGAGTCGTCGCCCTGGGTGCTGATGAGGTCGATCAGCACCGACGAGTCGGTGGCGATCACGCAGCGCCCTTCTCGTCGCCCTGACCGCCGTCTTCGGGCGGGAGGTAGGGATCGCCGGGCGCGTGGCCGCGGATCGAGCGCATCGCGTCGTCAGTGCTGGCAAAGCCGTCGAGCTTGAAGCGGCCGCGAACGCGCGAGAGCGCGTCGTCCACGTCCTTGCGCAGGATGATGCGGCCGTCGACCAGTTCCACCTTGAGCTTGGTGCCCTTGGCCAGGCCCAGCGCGTCGCGCACGGCCTTGGGCAGCGTGATCTGCCCGCGTTCGGCAACGGTGGCTTCCATCGTGGCGTTCCCCTGCAGTCAGCACGAATCGGTATGCATCGATGATACATACTTTCGTGCATGGGATTTCTCGCATGCAACAACTGGCCTGCTACGGTGCTGCTTCTCCGCCCGACAGGCCGCCAACGGCCCGCCACACTGCCGCAGCCATGCTCGACGCCGACGCCACCATCGTCCGCCCGCCGCCGCCACGGCGCGCGCCGGCGGCGCCGGACCCCGACGCCACCGTGGTGCTGCGCCCGGCCGGCGCCGGCGACGACCCCGACGCGACGGTGATCATCGCCAAGGCCGCGCAGCTCGGCCCCGTGCCGGAGATGCCGCTGCCGCGCGCCGCCTCGGTGGCCCTCGTCCCGGGCTCGCGGCTGATGGAGTACCGCGTCGAGCGCGTGCTCGGGCAGGGCGGCTTCGGCATCACCTACCTGGCCACGGACGTGCACCTGAATGCGCAGGTGGCGATCAAGGAGTACCTGCCGGAGGAGATCGCGTTCCGCGCGGGCGACCGCAGCGTCAGCCCCAATGCCAGCCGCCACCGCGACCGCTACCGCGAAGGGCTGGAGAGCTTCCTGGTCGAGGCGCGAACGCTGGCTGCCTTCCGCCACCCGGCCATCGTGCGCGTGGCGCGCTTCTTCGAGGCCCACCGCACCGCCTACATGGTGCTGGAGTACGAGCGCGGCAGCCCGTTCAAGGCCTGGTGGCCGGCGCAGGCCGAGAAGCTGGGCGAGGCCGGGCTGGTCGAGCGCCTGCTGCCGCTGCTGGACGGCCTGGCCGCGGTGCACGAGGCCGGCTTCCTGCACCGCGACATCAAGCCCGACAACATCCAGGTGCGCGAGGCCGACGGCCGGCTCGTGCTGCTGGACTTCGGCAGCGCCGGCCAGGCGGTGGCGGTGGCCGATGCCGGCGCCGCGGCACTGACGCCCGGCTACGCGCCGATCGAGCAGTACGGCCTGGGCCGGCAGGGCCCGTGGACCGACATCCACGCCTTCGGCGCCACGCTGTACTGGGCCGTGACCGGCGCCAAGCCGCCCGACGCCGAAACCCGCGCCGCCAACCCCGGCGCGCTGAAGCCGGCCGTCGAGGCCGCGGCCGGGCGCTACGGCCGGGCCTTCCTCGAAGCCATCGACTGGGCGCTGAACCCGGACCCCGCCGCGCGCCCGCAGACCGTGGCCGAGTTCCGCCGCGCGCTGTGCGCCGATCACCTGGCCAGCATGGGCCTGCAGGAAGCGCTGCAGCGCGACGAGGGCGCCGCTGCCGCGCCCGAGCGCGGCCGGCGCCTCTCGCGCGCTGCGCTCGTGCTGCGCCGCCGCTGGCGCCCGCGCGACTGGCCGCTCACGTGGAAGCTCGCGCTCGCGCTCGTGGGCACGGCGCTGCTGCCGATGCTGCTGACCTCGGGCTGGAACCAGCGCGGCGCGCTGGCCGCGGTCTCCGAGGCCGAGCGCCGCCACGTCGAGCAGATGGCGCACAGCACGGCGGGCCGCGTCGCGCAATTCATCGGCGACACGCGCAAGCTGGCGCGCTCGCTCGCCACCGACGCGCAGTTCGAGCGTTACCTCGCGGCACCCGAAACCGCGGCGCTGCCGGCCATCACCGACAAGCTCGTGCGCCTGACGCAGGCCAATCCGGACCTGCAGCTGATGCTGCTGATGGACGCCGCCGGCAAGGCCGTGGCCTCCAGCGACCCGGCCGTGGCGGGCAAGAACTTCGGCTTCCGCCAGTACTTCCAGGTCGCGATGACGGGCAGGCCCTTCACCACCGGGCTGGTGGTGGGCGCCGTGGCCGGCCAGTCGGGCATGGTCTACGCCGAGCCCGTGCGCGATGCCGACGGCCGCGTGCTGGGCGTCTTCGCGCTGCGCGCGCGCGGCGCGGCGGTGGGCTCGATCGTCGACGAGGTGCGGCACGACGCCAAGCTCGTCTCCTTTCTCGTCGACGGCAACGGCGTCGTCATCCATCACCCCAGGCCGGAGCTGCTGTACCGCAGCCTCGTGCCGCTGGCGCCGGCGGCGCTGGCGGCGATCCGCGCCGACCAGCGCTTCCGCCGCGACCGCATCGAGAGCCTGGGCGAGACGACGCTCGCCGCGGCGATGCAGCATGCGCAGCACAGCGGCATCGTCGAGCACCGCTCGGCCACGAGCGGCGAGCCGACGATCACCGGCTACGCGCCGGTCGAAGGGCACGACTGGGTGGTGGGCGTCAGCGAGCCGCGCGCCAGTTTCGAGGCGCCGCTGCAGCGCCTGACCACGACGCTGCTGATCAGCGTCGCGCTCGTCGGGCTGCTGTTCAGCGCGCTGGCGCTGCGCCTGTCGCGCAGCATCGTGCGGCCGATCCGCGCGCTGACCCGCTCCGCCGACGCGCTGAAGGCCGGCGACTACGCCGGTGCCGCGGTCGCGGTGGAAAGCCGCGACGAGGTCGGCCAGCTCGGCCGCACCTTCAACGTGATGATCGACGTCCTGCGGCAGCGCGAACGGGAGCGGCAATCGGGCTGAGGCTCATCCGATCAGCCGCAGCACCAGCGGCAGCAGCAGCGAGGCCAGCAGCACCTGCAGCCCGAGCGCGATGCCGGCGTAGGCGCCGGCATCGGCATGCACCTGCAGCGCCCGCGCCGCGCCGATGCCGTGCGAGGTGGTGCCTAAAGCGAAGCCGCGCACCGGCCAGTCCTTGATGCGCATCGCATTGAAGAGATAGGGCGCCGACAAGGCGCCGACCATGCCGGTGAGCACCGCGAACACCGCGGCCAGCGCCGGCACGCCCCCGATGCGCTCGGCGATGCCCATCGCCACCGGCGCCGTCACCGACTTGGGCGCGAGCGAGCGCAGCACTTCGGGCGGTAGCCCGAGCGCCCAGCCGATGGCCACCGCGCTGCCGCCCGCGGCCACGCCGCCGGCCAGCGCGGCCAGCAGCAGCGCGCCGGCGCGGCGCTTCAGTTCATCACGTCGCTGCCACAGCGGCCAGCCCAGCGCGACCACGGCTGGGCCGAGCAGCACGTGCACGAACTGCGCGCCGGCGAAGTAGCTGGGGTAGGGCGTGCGCGTGACCACGAGCACCACGCCGATGCCCACCACCGACCACAGCACCGGGTTGGCCCAGGCCGCGCGGCCGAAGCGCTCGTAGCCGGCCTGCGCCGTGGTGTAGACCGCAAGCGTGGCCGTCAGGCCGAAGAGGGGCGTCGACGAGAGGTAGACCCACAGCTGCACGAAATCGTTCACGGCGGCGACTCCCGCAGCAGGCGCTTGAGCAGCGCGGCGGTCACGGCCATGCCGATCCAGGTCGACAGCACGATGGCCGCCAGCAACTGCAGGCCGTGGTGCGTGACGATGTCCAGGTGCGTGATCACGCCCACGCCCACCGGCACGAACAGCAGCGACAGGTGCGCCAGCAGCACCTCGGCGGCGGCCTGCACGGCCTCGCGTACCGGTGGCCAGTTGAGAAGCAACAGGAGGCCGATCAGGCCCAGCACCGGGCCGGGGACGGGCCAGTGCGCGAAGTGCGCCAGGCTCTCGCCGCCGGCCTGCAGCAGCAGCAGGATGGCAAGCCCCCGCAGCGCGTTCATGCCGTGAGCGCTGCCATCGCTTCGGCGAAACCTGCGGCGGTGTCGCCTGGCGCGAGCTTCGCCCAGCGGCCAGCGATCATCGTGCGTGCGAAGGGCAGGGCCGGCGCGCCGAAGACGAGCGCATCGAGCGTGTGCGACGCCGGCACGCCGGCGAGCGCCGCTTCGTCGAGCACCAGCAGGTCGGCGCGCGCACCCTCGCGCAGGCCCCAGTGTGTGAAGCCCGCGGCCTGCGCGCCGCCGGCCAGCGCCGCGTCGAAGAGCCGCGCCGCCGTGGCCGGCTGCGCATCAGGATCGGCCGCGACGTTGCGGCGGCGGTGCACCAGGCGCTGGCCGTATTCGAGCCAGCGCAGCTCCTCCGGCCACGCGCGGGTCACCTGGCTGTCCGAGCCCACCGAGAGCGGCACGCCCGCGGCCAGCCAGCGCGGCAGGTCGGCCAGGCCGTCGCCGAGGTTGGCCTCGGTGCCGGGGCAGATGACGATGCCGGCGCCGGCTTTCGCGACGGCCACGATCTCGGCCGGCGTGGCATGCGTCGCGTGCACGAGCTGCCAGCGCGCATCGAGCGCGACTTCGCGTGCCAGCCACTCGATCGGCCGCGCGCCGGTGGCGGCCACGCAGTCCTCGACCTCGGCCGTCTGCTCGGCGACGTGGATGTGGATCGGGCCCGCATCGCCATCGAGCGCCCGCGCGAGCCTGTGCAGCGATTCGGCCCGCGCCGCGCGCAGCGAGTGCACCGCGACGCCGGCCGAGACGCCGGGCAATCGCCAGCCGCGGACCGCATCGCGCATCGCCAGCACGCGCTCGACGTCGGTCGCGAAGCGGCGCTGGTCTTCGCGCAGCGCCGGCTGGGCGAAGCCGGCGCGCTCGTAGAGCACCGGCAGCAGCGTGAGGCCGATGCCGGCGTCCCGGGCCGCTTCGGCGAGCGCGCGGCTCATCGCACAAGGGTCGGCATAGGGCCGGCCGTCCTCGGCATGGTGCAGGTAGTGGAACTCGCAGACCTGCGTGTAGCCGCCCTGCAGCAGCTCGGCATAGAGATGCCGCGCCACCGCGTGCAACTGCTCCGGCGTGATGCGCAGCGCCACGCCGTACATGCGGTCGCGCCAGCTCCAGAAGTCGTCGTGTGCGCCCTCGCGGCGTTCGGCCAGGCCGACGAAGGCGCGCTGGAAGGCGTGGCTGTGGGCGTCCACCAGCGCCGGGATCACCGCGCCTGCGAGGCGCTCGTCGCCGGGCTGCGGCGCGGCGCCGGCCGCGATCTCGGCGAAACAGCCGTCCGCGCCCACGCGCAGCCGCACCTGCTCGCGCCACGCGCCGCCGAGCCACGCCCGCGGCGCCCAGAAGCGCGTGCCGCTCACTTCTGGCGCCAGGTGATCATCGTCTCGACCAGCCGCCGCAAGAGCGGCGTCACCTCGGCAGCGCGGGCGTCGTTCCAGCGCGGCGGCGTCTCGTCCATGTAGGTGCGCCAGCACATCTCCAGCTGCACCGTGTGCACACCTTCCTGCGGCCGGCCGTACTCGCGCGTGATGTGCCCGCCCTTGAAGCGGCCGTCGACCACCCAGCCGAAGCGCTCCTGCTGCGCCAGCGCGGTGGCCAGCGCGTCGCGCAGCACCGGGTGGCAACTGCGGCCTTCGACGGTGCCCAGGTTCAGGTGCGGCAGCATGCCCGGGAAGAGCCAGGGCAGCTCGCTCTTGATGCTGTGCGCGTCGAAGATCACCGCATGGCCGTGGCGGGCCTTCAGGCGCTCGGCCTCGTCGCGCAGCGCGGCGTGGTAGGGCCGCCAGTAGGCCTCGATCCGGCGGCGGATCTCCGCTTCGTCGGGCTCCTGGCCTTCGCGGTAGATCGGCTCGCCGGTGAAGTGCCGCGTCGGGCACAGCTCGGTGTTGTTCTGCCCGGGGTACATCGGCGCGTTGGTGGGCGGCCGGTTGAGGTCGATCACGTAGCGGCTCGTCAGCGGCACGAGCAGGCTCGCGCCCAGCACGGCGGCGAAGCCGTAGAGCCGGTCGAGGAACCAGTCGGTGTCTTCCACCTCCAGCGCCCGCGGCGTGTAGCGCCCGCGCTGCTGCGGCGGGATCGCCGTGCCCACGTGCGGCATGCTGATCACGAGCGGCGTCGTGCCGTGGTGCAGCGTGTAGATCTCGGAACGGCTCATGGCGTGGACCTCTCGATGCCGCCGAAGATCACGCGGCGACAGGGGTTGTGGCCGAAGCGGTAGGCCAGCTCGCGCGGGTGCCCGGCGTCCCAGACGGCGAAGTCGGCCCGATGGCCGGGCACAAGTGCGCCGCGGTCGGCCAGGCCCAGCGCGCGGGCGGCATTCACCGTCACGCCGCGCCAGGCTTCCTCCGGCGTCAGCCGGAACAGCGTGCAGGCCATGTTGATCATCAGCAGCAGGCTCAGTGCGGGCGAGCTGCCGGGGTTGTGGTCGGTGGCGATGGCGATCGGCACGCCCGCTTCGCGCAGCGCGGCCACCGGCGGCAGCTTCGTCTCGCGCAGCGTGTAGAAGGCGCCGGGCAGCAGCACCGCCGCCGTGCCGGCGCGTGCCATCGCGGCGATGCCTTCGGCCGAGAGATGCTCGAGGTGGTCGCAGCTCAGCGCACCGAAGTGCGCGGCGAGCGCGGCGCCCTGCTGGTCGCTCAGCTGCTCGGCGTGCAGCTTCACCGGCAGGCCGAGCGCGCGCGCGGCGGCGAAGATGCGCTCGGTCTGCGCGGGTGTGAAGCCGATGGTGTCGCAGAAGGCGTCGACCGCATCGACGAGCCCGGCGGCCTGCTGCCCGGCGAGCCAGCCGCAGGCGGCATCGATGTAGGCGTCGGCGCGGCCGGCGTAATCGGGCGGCAGCGCATGGGCGGCCAGCGAGGTCGTGCGCACGCCCACCGGCAGTTCGCGGCCGATGCGCCGTGCTGCCGCGAGGCATCGCGCCTCCTGCGCTTCGTCCAGGCCGTAGCCGGACTTGATCTCGATCGTCGTCACGCCCTCGGCCATCAGCGCGCGGGCCCGTTTCGCGGCGCCGGCGAAGAGTTCCTCGTCGCTGGCCGCGCGCGTGGCGGCCACGGTGCTGCGGATGCCGCCGCCGGCGCGCGCGATGTCCTCGTAGCTCGCGCCCGAAAGCCGCATCTCGAACTCGGCCGCGCGGTCGCCGCCGTAGACGAGGTGCGTGTGGGCGTCGATCAGCCCCGGCGTGACGAGCGCACCCTGCAGGTCGTGCTCGGCACCAGGCTGCAGATCGAGCGGCAGCTCGGCTTCGGGCCCGGCGAAGCGGATGTGCCCGTCTTCGACGAGCAGCGCGCCGTCTTCCACCAGCCCCCAGCCGCGCTCCGCAGCGAAAGTGACCAGCCGCGCGTGGCGCCAGAGCGTGCGGCCGCGGCTCATGCCTTCGCCGCCGGCTGGAACGACAGCCACCAGGCGCGCGGCGCGCCCGCGCCATCGCCCAGCGACCATTCCTCGCCGCTGGCCTTCGTCGTCAGCGCCAGTGCATGGGCCGGCAGCGTGGCCACGTGGCGGCCGGCGACGAAGAGCTCGGCCGCGCGCGCGCTGTAGACGGCGCGCAGCGGCGCGGCGTCCTGCCAGCGTTCGGCCGGCAGCGCGCGCTCGACGCGGCCCCGGCCGCGGCCCTGGCGCAGCATCAGGTTCAGGTCCAGCGTGTCGCCGCCGATCAGCTCGCAGTCGGGGGCCATCGCGCCGTCGAAGCGCAGCGGCTGCGAGTCCGACGTGACGCGCAGTTCGTCGTCGCCGAAGCGCAGGCGCACGCCGGCGCCCTGCACCACCGCGAACCAGCGCTCGACGCCGGGGTAGGGCGAGAAGGGCCCGCTGCGCACGACCTCGGCCACGCTGATGCGGCAGGCCCAGTCCTCGGTATCCGGCCAGGCCAGCAGGTCGTGCGTGAGGCCGCCGCCGTTCTTCCACGGCCGGGCCGGCACCTGGGCCAGCGCGACCACGCGCAGCGTCATGGCTGAAAGTCTCCGTTCAAGGTGTAGCGCGAGCCCGGGTGCACGAGGCGTGCCAGCGTGATGGGCCCGCGGCGCGAGAAGGTGCGGCGCACCACCACCAGGCAGGGTGCGGCCGGATCGATGCCCAGCAGCGCGGCTTCTTCCGCGGTGGGCAGCGCGGCCTCGATCGAGTACTGCGCGCGCCACAGCGCCGTGTGCTGGAAGAGGTACTGCGTGGGCGTGAGCTGCGCGAAGTCGGCCGCGAGGTAACCCGGCGCCTCGGCCGGGTTGACGTAGCGGTCTTCGCACTGCAACGGCAGGCCGTTCTCCAGGTGCACGATCAGCGTGTGGAACGCCGGCTCGCCCGCCGCCAGCCCCAGCTGCGCGGCCAGTGCCGGCGCCGCCGGTTCGGCACGCTGCAGCCGCACGCGGGCCTCGTGGTGGTGGCCGCGGGCGACGATCTCGTCGTGCAGGTCGTGGATGGTGAGCGTGCTGCTCACGCGGTGCAGCGGCGCGGCGAAGGTGCCCACGCCCTGCGTGCGCTGCACCAGGCCCTCGGTCTGCAGCTCGCGCAGCGCGCGGTTGACCGTCATGCGGCTGACGCCGAAGCGCGAGACCAGCTCGGCCTCCGACGGCATCAGCGCGCCCGGCGGCCAGGTGCCGGCGGCCAGGCCCTGCTTGAGGTGCTGCTTGACGCGGACGTACGGAGCCGCTGCCGACGGAGTGGGCATGGGGTGCATCCTACTTGCATAGACTTGTCTAGACAAGTACAGTCCGCGCCGGCCACACCCGAGGAGTTTCCCGATGACCGACCTCTCCGCCCAGCGCCATCTCGCCGCCCAGCCCCGCCCCGTGCGCGCGCCGCGCGGCAGCCAGCTCAGCTGCGCCAACTGGGCCGTCGAGGCCGCCTACCGGATGATCCAGAACAACCTCGACCCCGAGGTGGCCGAGAACCCCGATGCGCTCGTGGTCTATGGCGGCATCGGCAAGGCGGCGCGCGACTGGGACTGCTTCGAGGCCATCCTCGCCACGCTGAAGCGCCTGAAGCCCGACGAGACGCTGCTGGTGCAGAGCGGCAAGCCCGTGGGCGTGTTCCGCACCCACGAGGACGCGCCGCGCGTGCTGCTGGCCAACTCCAACCTGGTGCCCAAGTGGGCCACCTGGGAGCACTTCTCCGAGCTCGACCGCAAGGGCCTGATGATGTACGGCCAGATGACCGCCGGCAGCTGGATCTACATCGGCAGCCAGGGCATCGTGCAGGGCACCTACGAGACCTTTGCGGAGGCGGGGCGGCAGCACTACGGTGGTGATCTCTTCGGCCGCTGGATCCTCACCGCGGGCCTGGGCGGCATGGGCGGCGCGCAGCCGCTGGCGGCCACCTTCGCCGGCGCGGTGAGCCTGAACATCGAGTGCCAGCAGAGCCGCATCGAGTTCCGGCTGCGCAGCCGCTACCTCGACGAGCAGGCGGCCGATCTCGACGACGCGCTGGCGCGCATCGCGAAGTACACGGCCGAGAAGAAGGCCGTCTCCATCGGCCTGCTGGGCAACGCGGCCGAGATCCTGCCGGAACTCGTGAAGCGGGGGGTGAAACCCGACCTCGTCACCGACCAGACCAGCGCCCACGACCTCGTCAACGGCTACCTGCCGGCGGGCTGGAGCGTCGAGCGCTGGAAGGCCGCCGCGGCCGACCCGGCGCAGCACGCCACGCTGCGCGAAGCCGCCGCGCAGAGCTGCGCCGTGCACGTGCAGGCCATGCTCGACTTCCAGGCGATGGGCGTGCCCACGGTGGACTACGGCAACAACATCCGCCAGGTCGCCTTCGACGCCGGCGTGAAGAACGCCTTCGGCTTCCCCGGCTTCGTGCCGGCCTACATCCGGCCGCTGTTCTGCCGCGGTATCGGGCCCTTCCGCTGGGTGGCGTTGAGCGGCGACCCGGAAGACATCCGCAAGACCGACGCGAAGATGAAGGCGCTGTTCCCGCAGAACCGCCACCTGCACCGCTGGCTCGACATGGCCGGCGAGCGCATCGCCTTCCAGGGCCTGCCTTCGCGCATCTGCTGGATCGGCCTGGGCGAGCGCCACAAGGCCGGCCTGGCCTTCAACGAGATGGTCAAGAGCGGCGAGCTGAAGGCGCCGATCGTCATCGGCCGCGACCACCTCGACAGCGGCAGCGTCGCCAGCCCCAACCGCGAGACCGAGGCGATGCGCGACGGCTCCGACGCCGTGAGCGACTGGCCGCTGCTGAACGCGCTGCTGAACACCGCCTCCGGCGCCACCTGGGTGAGCCTGCACCATGGCGGCGGCGTCGGCATGGGCTACTCGCAGCACGCGGGCGTGGTGATCGTCTGCGACGGCACCGAGGCCGCCGCGAAGCGCATCGAACGCGTGCTGTGGAACGACCCCGGCACCGGCGTGATGCGCCATGCCGACGCCGGCTACGAGATCGCGCGCGACTGCGCCCGCGAACAGGGGCTGGACCTGCCGATGCTGGATGCCGGCGCCCGCTGAAAACGCATTCGAGGCTCGCCCAAAGCATGGCCCCTACGGGAATGTCAGCCTTGTCCCGCACGGGTGGATTTCGACAATGGCGGCCGTTGTCCGTTGCCGTCCGAAGCCATGCCGACCCTCGACCCGAACTGCAGCGTCCAGCGCCGGCTCGCCCTGAAGGCGGGCCTCGCCACGGCGGCACTGGGCTTCGGTCGTCCGGCACGGGCCCAGGCGGGCGTGAGCGACGGCGTGGTGCTGTTCGGCCACACCGGCATCCAGAGCGGCCCGCTGGGCGTGCCGGTGAAGGCGGTGCTGGCCGGCGCGAAGCTGGCGCTGGACGCGGCCAATGCGCGCGGTGGCGTGCATGGCCGGCGCATCGAGCTGCTGGTGCGCGACGACGAACTCCAGCCGCCCAAGGCCGCGGCCAACGCCAAGGCGCTGCTGCAGGACGACAAGGTCTTCGGATTCTTCTGCAACGTCGGCTCGGGCACCAATGCGGCGGTGGCGCCGCTGCTGGCGTCCAGCGGCGCGCCGATGGTCGGCGGCTTCGCGGTGGCCGACTCGGTGCGCGACAAGCTCAAGGGCTCGGCCTACGTGCTGCGCGCCACCAGCGGGCGCGAGCTGCAGGTGCTGGTGCAGCACATCAAGACCGTCGGCATGACACGCCTGGCGATGGCGCAGCTCGACAACCCCGGCGGTGCCGAGGTGGCCGCACTGTTCGCCGCCGCGGTGAAGGAGGCGGGGCTCACGTCGGCCGCCACGGTGGCGATGAAGATCGACGGCAGCAATGCCGAGGCCGCGGCGCGCGAGCTGGCGGCCTCGCAGGCGCAGGCCGTGCTGATGTACCTCAGCGGCTCGCTGACCGGCGGCCTGATGAAGGCCTGCGCGGCGGCCGAGTACCGGCCCGGCTTCTTCGGCCTGTCGATCGTGCCCGGCGAGGCCACGGCCAAGATGCTGGGCGAGAAGGTGCGCGGGCTGGCCATCGCGCAGATCACGCCGTACCCGTGGTCCGGCTCGGAGGCCGCGGCCAACGACTACCGCACGCTGGCCGAGAAGGCCGGCTCGCCGGTGGGCTACCTGGGCTACGAGGGCTACCTCAACGCGCTGGTGCTGGTCGAGGCGCTGCAGCGCACCGGGCGCGAGCTGACGCGCGAGCGCCTGCATGCCACGCTGCGCGGCTTCAAGACGCGCGTCGCCGGCATGCCGGTCGATTTCAGCGGCGGCGCCACCACCGGTTCGCGCTTCGTCGAGCTGGTGCAGGTCACCGCCGAGGGCCGCTTCATCCGCTGACCTCTCCGCACGCGCTCCGGGCCACCCCGTGCCGCGGCGGGGCCCCTGACCCCGAATCTCCGGAGCTTCGAGCGTGAACACTCTCCTGATCGAGCCGGGCCGCCTGGCGCTGCACGCCCTGCGACGAATCCACCACGGCGGCGCCAGCCTGCGGCTGCACGACGCGGCCTTGCCCGCCATCGAGGCCAGCGCCGCGGTGGTGCAGCGCGCAGCGGCGGGCGACGCGCCCGTCTACGGCGTCAACACCGGCTTCGGCAAGCTGGCGTCCACGCGCATCAGCGAGGCCGACCTCGCGACGCTGCAGCGCAACCTCATCCGCAGCCACAGCGTGGGCGTGGGCGAGCCGCTGGCGCCGCCGGTGCTGCGGCTCATGCTGGCGCTGAAGGCAGCCAGCCTCGGGCGTGGGCACAGCGGCGTGCGGCCGGTGGTGATCGAGCAGCTGCTGGCGGTGCACAACGCCGGCCTCGTGCCCTACGTGCCGAGCCAGGGCAGCGTGGGCGCCAGCGGCGACCTCGCCCCGCTCGCGCACATGACGCTGGCGCTGATGGGCGAGGGCGAGTTCCTCGTCGACAGCCGCCGCGAGCCGGCCGCGGCGGTGCTGCAGCGCCATGGCATCGAGCCGCTCGTGCTGCAGGCCAAGGAAGGCCTGGCGCTGATCAACGGCACGCAGACCAGCACCGCGCTCGCGCTGCACGCGCTCTTCGCCTTCGAGCCGGTGCTGGAATCGGCGCTGGTGATCGGCGCGCTGACGGTGGACGCCGCACGCGGCAGCGACGGCCCCTTCGACCCGCGCATCCACGCGCTGCGCGGCCAGCCGGGCCAGATCGACGTGGCGATGTACTACCGCGCGCTGCTGGAAGGCAGCGCGATCCGCAGCAGCCACCTCGAAGGCGACGACCGCGTGCAGGACCCGTACTGCCTGCGCTGCCAGCCGCAGGTGGTGGGCGCCTGCCTGGACCAGCTGCGCCACGCCGCGCTGGTGCTGCTGCGCGAGGCGAACGCGGTGACGGACAACCCGCTCGTCTTCGCCGAGGATGGCGCGATGGTCTCGGGCGGCAACTTCCACGCGGAACCCGTCGCGCTGGCCGCCGACGCGATGGCCAACGCCATCGCCGAGGTCGGCGCCATCGCCGAGCGACGCATTGCGATGCTGATCGACAGCAGCGTCTCGCGCCTGCCGCCCTTCCTCACCGCGAACGCGGGGCTGAACAGCGGCTTCATGATCGCGCACGTCACCGCGGCCTCGCTGGCCAGCGAGAACAAGAGCCTGGCGCACCCGGCCAGCGTCGACAGCCTGCCGACCAGCGCGAACCAGGAGGACCATGTCTCGATGGCCACCTTCGCCGCGCGGCGGCTGCAGCCAATGATCGACAACGTCGCGCACATCCTGGCCATCGAATGGCTCGCGGCGGCGCAGGGCATCGAGTTCCTGCGCCCGCTGGCCAGCAGCGCGCCGCTGGAGCAAGCGCAGCGCCTGCTGCGCGAGGCCTGCCCGGCGATGCCGGAAGACCGCTACCTCGCGCCCGACATCGAGGCCGCCGCCGCGCGTGTGCACGGCGGTGCGCTGTCAGCGGTGTTTCGGCGGCTGGGCGGCGGGCTGCCGCCGCTGTGGATCGCGGCCTGATGCATCTCGCGCGGCGCCTCGCGCTGGCGCTGCTGGCTGCGTTCGCGGCCGCGTCGATGGCCGCGCCGGTGGATGTGCGCTTCGAGGTCGACCTCGGCGCCGAGATCGCTGCCGGTCGATTCGACCCCGCGTACGACGCCGTGGGCCTGCGCGGCGGCTGGGCGCCGCTCGCCTGGTCGCGCAGCCTGCCGCTCGCGCCGCTGGGCAGCGGGCGCTGGGGTGCCACGGTGCGCTTCGAGACGCAGCCCTGGGGCGGCCAGCCGGTGCCGCACAAGTTCCGCATCGAGCGCCCGGGCCGGGGCGCCGACGAAGGCTGGGAGCCGGGCGCCAACCATGCGGCCTTCATCGGCGGGCCGGCTCCCGGCATCGTGCGCCCCTTCGGTGCCGAAGCGCCCGCGCTGCCGCAGCGCTTCACCGGCACGGTGCTGCAGCTCGACCCGGTGCCCTCGCGCCACGTGGCGCCGCGGCCGGTGTGGGTGTGGCTGCCGCCGGGCTACGAGGCGGAACCGGCGCGGCGCTACCCGGTGCTGTACCTGCAGGACGGCCAGAACGTCTTCGGCAGCGCCGGCGCCGGCGCCGAGTGGCAGGTGGACGAGGCGGCGCAGCGCGGCGTGCTCGCGGGCGAGTTGGAGCCGATGATCGTCGTGGCGATCCCGAGCGGGCGAGAGCGCCTGCACGAGCTCACGCCCAGCGCAGGCTTGATGGACGGCGCGCGCCGCGGTACCGGCGGGCCGGCCGAGCGTGTGGGCGGCGGCGGCTCGGCCTATGCGCGTTTCCTGCTCGACGAACTGAAGCCGCGGGTCGATGCACGCTTCCGCACGAAGCCCGAGTCGGCTTCCACCGCGGTGGGCGGCTCCTCGCTCGGCGGCCTGTTCTCGCTCTGGCTCGCGCTGCACGAGCCCGGCCGCGTGGGCGCGGCGCTCGTCGTCTCGCCCTCGGTGTGGTGGGACGAGGCCTTCGCGCTCCGCGAGGCGCGGGCCTGGGTGCAGCCCGCCGGCGCCGCGCGGCCGCGCCTGTGGCTGGACATCGGCACCGAAGAAGGCGAAGGCGCGGTCGAGGCCGTGCGCGCGCTGCGCGATGCGCTGCTTTCGCGCGGCTGGCGCGGCCCGGCGCTTGCATACACCGAAGCCGAAGGCGCGCGCCACGATGAACTTGCGTGGGCCGAGCGCGTGCCGGGCATGTTGAAATTCCTCCACGGCCGCGCCGCGGGCGCGCCACCACCCAAACCCCAGGAGCGAGCACCATGAACCGCACGATCAAGGCCCTCGGCATCGCCGCCGCCCTCACGCTGGCCGGCACTGCGATGGCGCAGGAGACCAAAGTCGCGACCCCCGTAGCGATAGGTATTTCCGGCTGGACCGGCTTCGCGCCGCTGACGCTGGCCAAGGAAGCCGGCCTGTTCAAGAAGCAGGGCCTGGACGTGAGCATCAAGAAGATCCCGCAGAAGGACCGCCACCTGGCGATTGCCAGCGGCGACATCCAGTGCGCCGCCACCACGGTGGAGACCTGGGTCGTGTGGAACGCCAACGGCGTGGCGACGACGCAGATCTTCCAGCTGGACAAGAGCTTCGGCGCCGACGGCATGGTCACCAAGCCCGGCATCGGAAAGATCACCGAGCTGAAGGGCAAGACCGTCGCGGCCGATGCGCCGGGCACCGCGGGCTACTTCGGCCTGGCGTGGATCCTGAAGAAGAACGGCTTGAGCGTGAAGGACGTGAAGGTCGTCAACATGGGCCCGCAGCCGGCGGCCAACGCGATGATCGCCGGCACCGACGGCATCGACGCGGCGATGACCTACGAGCCCTACCTCTCGGCCGTGCGCGCCAAGCCCGAGGCCGGCCGGATCATCGCCACGACGCTGGACTACCCGATGGTGATGGACACCTTCGGCTGCACGCCCAAGTTCCTGGCCGAGAACCCCAAGGCCGCCAGGGCGCTGGCCGACGCCTACTTCGACGCGCTGGAGATGATCAAGGCCGAGCCGAAGAAGAGCTTCGAGATCATGGGCGCCGACGTCAAGCAGAGCGGCGAGGCCTTCGAGGCGAGCCAGAAGTACCTGCGCTGGCAGGACCGCGCGGCGAACCAGAAGTTCTTCGCCGGCGAGCACGCGGCCTTCACGAAGGAGGCGGCGGACCTGCTGATGGAGATCGGCATCATCAAGCAGATGCCCGACCTGTCGAAGCTGGCCGACACGCGCTTCATCAAGTGACGGTGGCCGAGCCGGTCACGCGCGCGCTGCAGGTCGAGGACCCACGGCGCCGGCTGACCTTTCCCGCCCAGCTGTGGGTGCCACCGGGCGGCGATGAAGCGCGCCTCGTGGCCATCTCGCACGGCGGCGGCGGTTCGCACCAGCTGTACAGCACCGTCGCGCGGCAGCTGGCCTCGCGCGGCTTTGCCGTGGTGCTGCCCGAGCATCCGGGCGACAACCGCCGCGACAACTCGCTGCGCGGCACGCTGCGCAACCTGGAGGACCGCCCGCGCCACCTGGTGCTGGCGATGGACGCGGTGCGCGACGACGCCGAAGTCGGCCCCCGCCTGCGCCGCGGCTGGGCCGCGGTCGTCGGCCATTCGATGGGCGGCTACACGGCGCTGGCCGTGGCCGGCGGCCGGGCCTTTTCCGAGCAGCGCGAGCTGGTCGAGGTCGAGCCCGATCCGCGTGTGCGCGCACTCGTGCTGATGGCGCCGGCCACGGCCTGGTTCCTGGCGCCCGAGGCGCTGCGCGCCATCGACCTGCCGATCCTGCTGCTGGAGGGCGAGCATGACCCGGTGACGCCTGCCTGGCACGGCGACCTGGTGGCGCAGGGCGTGGCGGACCGGTCCCAGGTCACGCGCCGCGTGGTGCCGGGCGCCGGCCACTTCTCCTTCCTGACGCCGTTCCCGCCGGCGATGGTCCGCCCCGGCTTCGCGCCCGGCAACGACCCGCCAGGCTTCGACCGCGTGGCCTTCCACCGCGAGCTGCCACTCGAAGTGAGTGCCTTCCTGGAAGCCGTGCGCTGAGGGCCCGATGAAACCGCTGACCCCCATCGCCCCGCGCCTGCGCATCGTGCTGGGCATCTCCTTCTTCGTGCTCTTCGTCGCCGCCTGGGCGCTGGCGACCTTCGGCGGCTTCGTGCAGAAGACCTTCCTGGCCGACCCGCTGACGATGCTCAGGAGCGGCTGGACGCTGCTCGCCGAGATGGGCTTTGCGCGTGACATCGGCATGACGGTGTGGCGCGTGCTGGGCGGCTTCGTCATCGCCGCGGCCATCGCGCTGCCGCTGGGCGTCGCGATGGGCGCGTACAAGGCGGTGGAGGCCTTCTTCGAGCCCTTCGTCAGCTTCGCGCGCTACCTGCCGGCCTCGGCCTTCATCCCGCTCCTGATCCTGTGGGTGGGGATCGGCGAGGCGCAGAAGCTCAGCGTCATCTTCATCGGCAGCTTCTTCCAGCTCGTGCTGATGGTGGCGGTGATCGTCGGCCGCACGCGGCGCGACCTGGTGGAGGCCGCGTACACGCTGGGCGTGAAGGACGGCTCGCTGATCCGCCGCGTGCTGATCCCGGGCGCCGCGCCGGAGATCGCCGAGACGCTGCGCATGGTGCTGGGCTGGGCCTGGACCTACGTCATCGTCGCCGAGCTGATCGGCGCGTCCAGCGGCATCGGCCACATGATCACCGACAGCCAGGCGCTGCTGGCCACCGACCAGATCATCTTCGGCATCATCGTCATCGGCCTCATCGGACTGGTGAGCGACTTCTTGTTCAAGTGGGCCAACCGGCGGTTGTTCCCGTGGGCCGCGCTGGGCCAGTGAGATTCAGGGGGAGGACGGACATGCGCATCGCGCTGCGGATCGTGGGTTTCATCATCGTCGGCCTGCTGGTGCTGCTGGGCGCCACCAGCTGCGGCACCGTGGAGACCGGCAACGTCGGCGTGCGCACCACGCTGGGCAAGGTGAACCCGGAAGAGATCGAGCCCGGCCTGTACCTGGGCGTGCCGGGCATCAGCCGCGTGGCGGCGTTCTCGGCCAAGGAGATCGGCGTCGACCTCAACGACATGACGCCCAAGGCGCGCGACAACCTCACGCTGCGCGACCTGGACGTGACGATCTACTACCGCGTCGCGGCCGGCAGCATCGCCGACCTGTACGTGAAGTACGCCAACCAGCACGAGCGCGATCCGAACAGCCACATCTTCCTGCCCGCCTGGGGCATCGTGCAGCGGCTGGCCCGCAACGCCATCTACGAGCAGGCCGCGCGCATCGACAGCCTGGTGATGCACACGCAACGCGAGGAGCTGGCCGCGACGGTGAAGAAGCACCTGCAGGCCGAGCTGGACGCCAACGACAAGGGCGTGTTCGTCATCTCGCGCGTGGTGGTGCGCTCGCTGGTGACCGACCCCGCCATCGAGAAGGCGATCCAGGACTCGGTGGCGGCGCAGAAGCAGCTCGAGACCACCAAGCAGCGCGTGGCCATCGCCGAGGCCGAGGCGCAGGTGGAGGTCAAGCGCGCCGAGGGCGTGGCGCGCGCCAACCAGATCATCAACCAGAGCCTGACGCGCGAGTACCTGCAGCACGAGAGCAACCTGGCGCTGCACAAGTTCGCCGAGAAGGGCGGCGTCACCACGGTGGTGGTGCCGGCCAACATGCAGACGGCGCCGCTGATCAACATCCCGAATCCGGCGAAGTGAGCATCCTGCGGGTCCGCGGCGTCGAGCGCCGCTTCGCCTCGGCCTCGGGCTCCACGCTCGCGCTGCAGTCCACCGACCTGGACGTGGCCGAGAACGAGTTCATCACCATCCTCGGGCCCAGCGGCTGCGGCAAGAGCACGCTGCTGCGCATCGTCGCCGGCCTGGACCATCCCACCGCCGGCGAGGCGCGGCTCGACGGGCGGCGCATCGAGGGCCCGGGCGCCGACCGCGGCATGGTGTTCCAGAGCTACACGCTGTTCCCCTGGCTCACGGTGCTGGACAACGTCTGCTTCGGCCTGCGCGAGAAGGGCCTGCCGCGGGCGCAGCAGGTGGAGGTGGCGCAGGGTTATCTCGCGCAGGTGGGGCTGGCGGCCTTCGCGGGGCACTACCCGAAGCAGCTTTCGGGCGGCATGCAACAGCGCACGGCGCTGGCGCGCGCGCTGGCCAACGACCCGCGCATGCTGCTGATGGACGAGCCCTTCGGCGCGCTGGACCACCAGACGCGCGAGCTGATGCAGGAGCTGCTGCTGGGCATCTGGGAGCAGCGCAAGAAGACCGTGCTCTTCGTCACCCACGACATCGACGAGGCGGTTTTCATGGGCAGCCGCGTCGTCGTGATGAGCGCGCGGCCGGGCCGCATCAAGCTCGACCGCGCGGTGCCGCTGGCGCACCCGCGCCACTATTCGGTGAAGACGACGCCGGACTTCGCCGGCCTGAAGGCCGAGCTGATGGAAGCCGTGCGCGCCGAGGTGCTGGCGAGCCAGGCGCTGGACTGACGGGCGCCACGCGCGGAAACGGCCCCCCCAGTTTCGAAGCGTGTGTCCGCGTTGCGGCCGCGGCTCCGTATCGGGTGATGAGGATGCCCCTCAGCCACTTCGGAGCCGACGATGAACACCTCCCGCTTGCCGACCGCCCTGTCGACGCTCGCCTTGTCGACGCTCGCCTTGTCGCTGCTGCTCGCCGCCTGCGGCGGCGGCGGCGAGGCCGCCCCGCCCCCGGCCGCGCCGGCGGTGGCCGCGGCGCTGGATCTCTTCGATGCGCAGGGCCGCGCGCTGCCCAGCGCTGCGGCGCGCGTGCCGGCGCGCACCGAGGCGCGCACGCGCAGCGGCCTGTACGCCAGCGCCGAGCAGCTCGAGTGGCAGGAACTCATGGCCGGGCCGAGCACCGTGGTGCTGGACATCGACCAGCTCGGCCCGGCCGGCGCTGCGCTGCTGGCCGAGCAGGTGCGCGGCTGGCGCGCCGCCGGCGTCGACGGGGGCCTGGCCTGGTTCGTGCGCGGTGGTGCCGAGGACGAAGCCGCGCAGCTGGCGAACCGGCTCAGCGACGAGGGCGTCGCGCCGGTGTTCGTGGTGCGCTGACCGAAGCCCCCGCCGGCGCTACCATGCGCCGGCCATGGGTGACATCACGCAGCTGATCGTGCGCGCCCGCGCCGGCGAGCGCGGCGCGTTCGACGAACTGTTCGAGACGCTGTACCCGGACCTGCGCCGCATCGCGCACGTGCGCCTGTCGCGCCACGTGCGCGACACGCTGATGGACACCACCGTGCTGGTGCACGAGTGCTACATGAAGTTCGTCGGCGCGCAGCGCCTGTCGGTGACGGATCGCGTGCACTTCCTGTCGTACGCGGCCTCGGCGATGCGCTCGATCATCGTCGACATGGCGCGCGCCGCGCGCGCCGAACGCCGCGGCGGCGACGCGCCGCACGTGACGCTCAACACCGAGCACGCCGACAACGTGGCCGCCGGCGAGGACCAGATCGTCGACATCGACGAGGCGCTCAAGGAGCTGGCGAAACTCGACGAGCGCCTGGTGCGCGTGGTGGAGATGCGCTACTTCGCCGGCATGACCGACGCGGAGATCGGCGCCGCGCTGGGCGTCACCGACCGTACCGTGCGGCGCGACTGGGAGAAGGCGCGGCTGCTGCTGGCGCACGCGCTGAAGGCCTGATCACTGCAGCGCGGCGAGTTCCCGCGCCTGGCGCAGGCGCGGGCTGTCCGGGTGCTGCGCCTGCAGGTCCGTCAGCGCCGCGCGCGCGGCCGAAGCGGCCTCGGCCGGCCGGCCGACGCGCTGCCAGGCTTCGGCGCGCCGCAGCTGCGATTCGGCGCGGGCCACGGCAAAAGGCGCGGGCATCGATGGCGACCGCGCGAGTTCGGCCTGCACGGCGGCCACATCGCCGCGGCGAGCGGCGGCCAGTGCCAGCCACTCGCCGGCCACCGCATCCCAGGCCGAGGCGCGCGCGCCGTGCTTGAGCAGCAGCGCGCGCAGCGCGGCCGCGGCTGCCTGCAGGCCGGATGCGTCGCCGCGCTGGTGGCTCGTCCAGGCGCGCAGGTCCTGCATGCGCAGCTGCGCGCCGGCAGAGCCCTCGCGCCAGGTGTCGAGCACCGCCTGCGCGCGGGCCTGCGCCTCGTCGCTGCGGCCGGCTGCGGCCAGCACACGCACCTCCAGCGCGCCGTACATGTCGGTATCGCGCAGGCCCGGCGTCGTCTGCTGCGACAGCGGCTCGGCGCTCACCAGCGGCAAGGCTTCGGCCATGCGGCCCTGCAGGTATTCGTTCTCCAGCGCCCGTGCGCGCAGCGTGGCCAGGGCGGCGCGGGTGTCGGCGCCGGGCAGCCTGGCCACCAGCGCCATCTCGTCGGCCAGCAGGGCGCGGGCCTCGTCGTGCCGGCCCTGCCGCGCCAGCGCAAGCACCAGGCGGCCGAAGGCGCGCACGCGGTTGCGGTTGTTGTGCGGGAACTGGGCGTCGAAGAAGCGCAAGGACTCGCGCAGCGTCGCCTCGGCTGCCCCGGCCTGGCCATTGGCCAGCTGGGCCAGCGCGACGACCTGCAGCAGCTCGGCGGTTTCGTCCGCATCGGCCGTGCCGGCCTCCTGCAGGCCTTGCCGCGCCTGCAGCGCCAGCGCCAGCGCACGGGGTTCGTCGAAGCCGAGCAGCGCGCTGGCCAGCTGCGCCAGGTTGCGGAAGCGCAGCGCGTCGTGCGCCAACGTCGGCACGGCCTGCGCCTCGGCCTGCTCCAGCACGCCGCGGCCCTCCGCCAGCCGGCCGCGCAACAGCAGCAGCTGGCCCAGGTCGCTGGCGATCTCCAGCCGCGCGCGGCTGCTGCGCCCGTCGGTGGCCCCGGGCGCCCAGGCCAGGCCGGCGCGCCGCATGGCCTCGGATTCGTCGAGCTGGCGCAGCTGGAACAGCGAGCGGCCCATCGTCGCGTAGGCCCCGATCACCAGCGCCGGCTCGGCACCATGGGCCTTCAGGTGCGTCAGGTACTCGCGGCCCACGGCCACCGAGCGCTCGAAGTCGCTGCTGTAGTTGAGCTGCAGCATCACGGCCTGCAGCAGCGCCTGCCACTCGCCGGGGCGATCGGCGAAACGCGGCGCCATGCTGCGCAGCCGCTGCTCCAGCAGGCGCGACACCGCATGCGGCTCGGCCAGCCTGGCGGCATCGGTACCGGCGCCGGCGATGGACGACAGCTCCGTCATCGCCTCCAGGTACAGGTCGCGCACGGCCTCCTGCCGCGCCACCTCGGCCTGCGCGCGGCGGCTCTCGCTGCGCGCGGCCACGGCCAGCCAGAGGGCCGCGGCCGCGCCGGCCAGGATGCTGAAGGCCAGCGCAGCGCCCAGCGCGGCGGCCAGGCGGTGCCGCTGCAGCAGCCGCCGCGTGCGGTACCAGGCGCCGTCGGGCCGCGCCAGCACCGGCTCGCGGCGGAGGTGGCGCTCGAGGTCGGCGGCGAAGTCCGCCATGCTGGCGTAGCGCGCTGCCGGGTCCTTCTTCAGCGCCCGGTTGAGGATCGCGTCGAGGTCGCCACGCAGGGCTTTCCTCAGCGCCGGCGCCTGCGCCACGCTGCTGGCCAGCGGCGGGTCGGCCAGCGCGATGGCTTCCTCCAGCTCGGCGGTGCTGCCGCGCTTGAGCCGGTAGGGCCGCGCACCGGCCAGCAGCTCGTAGGTGACCACCGCGAGGCTGTAGACGTCGGTGGCGGTGGACAGCGGCTCGCCGCGGATCTGCTCGGGGCTCGCGTAGTCCACCGTCAGCGCCGCGCCGGACTGGCGCGTGAGCGCGGTCTCCTGCGTGCGCTCGCCTTCGAGCAGCTTGGCGATGCCGAAGTCCAGCAGCCGCACCTGGCCTTGGGCGGTGACGAGGATGTTGGCCGGCTTCAGGTCGCGGTGCACCACCAGCCGCGCGTGCGCATGCGCCACCGCGGCGGCCACCTGCAGCACCAGGCCCAGGCGCTCGCGCAGCGGCAGCGCGTGCTCGCGGCCGTAGGCGTCGATGGGGCGGCCGTCCACCAGCTCCATCGCGAGATAGGGGCGGCCGTGCCGGTCGACACCGGCGTCGTACAGGCGCGCGATGTGCGGATGGTCCAGCGTCGCCAGGATGTCGCGCTCGCGCGCCAGCCGCTCGGCCACGCCGCTGCCCCAGGCCAGGCGCGGCAGCTTCAGCGCCACCTGGCGCTTGAGCTGGCCGTCGGCGCGCTCCGCCAGCCACACCACGCCCATGCCGCCGTCGCCCAGCGGCGCCAGCAGGCGGTAGGGGCCGACCGTGTCGCCCGGCGCCGGCGTGTCGACCGCGGCGGCCGGCAAGGCCGGCAGTTCGCCCATGAAGCCGCCGGTCTCGGCCTGCGCATGCGCCTGCAGCAGCTGGGCCACGGTGTCGCGCAGGGCCGCATGCTCGCCGGACAGCGCCGCCAGCCAGCGCTCGCGCTCGGGCGCGGGCAGGGCCAGCGCCTCGTCGAGCAGGGCGTCGATCTGCGGCCAGCGCTCGGCCAGGTCTTGCAGCGGCTTCATGGCTTCCTGCGCGTTACGGCGCGAGCGGCTCCATCCGGACATTGTGGGTGTGCATGTCCGCGCCGGGCCGCCCGCTGCGTAACGAAGGGCAGGAGGACCCCAAGCGATGAACCGGACCCTGCTGCCCGCCGCCCGCCCTGCGCCCGACCTGCTGGCCCTGGCCTTCACCGTCTTCAACGCGCTGCGCACGCTGGCCTACCTGCCGACGATCTGGTCGATCGTCGAGAGCGGCCGTTCCGACCAGCACGCCCTGTTCACCTGGTTCACCTGGTTCGGCGCCAACGCGACGATGGCGGCCTGGGTCTGGCGCAGCAGCCGCTGCTGCGACCGCGTGGTGCTCGTCAACGTGGCCAACGCGGTGCTGTGCCTGGCCACCGGGCTGGTGATCGCCTGGTACCGCGTGGCCTCCTAGGGCCTGTCATCACCATGGCAACGCGGTGCCTTGCCATCGTGTCAACAGGCCCTAGAGCGTGCGCAGGAAGGCCACGAGGTCGGCGCGCTCGCGCGGCGTGAGGCCGATCCCGAAGCGCTGGTCGTAGAAGTCCACCACCTCGCCCAGGTCGGCGGCCATGCCGTTGTGGAAGTAGGGCGCGCGGGTGGCCAGCGCGCGCAGCACCGGGCCCTTGAAGCGGCCGATGTCCTTCCACTTGCCGGTGATCAGCGCGCGGCCCGGGTCCGTCACCTGCACCGTCTCGCCGCTGGCCTTGTGGCGCAGCGTGTACAGCGGCATGTCCGGCGTGCGGCGCGAGGCGTCGGCCACGCCGATGGCCAGCGGCATCGGCACCGAGTGGTTGCCGGCGTTGGGCGCGTTGTGGCAGGTGGTGCAGCTGCCGTCGATCGTGGCCGCGCCCAGGTCGTCGTTCAGGCCGCCCACGCCGGTGATGCGGATCGGCTTCGTGTTGAACAGCGTCTGCCCGCGCGCCACCGCGCGCCGGGCCTCGGCGCGCTCGCGGTTCTCGCCGCGATCCTCGTGGCTCCAGCCGCGGCGCCAGCCGTCGTAGGCCGTCATCGCGTTCGGCGTGAAGGGCTCGCGCGTGCGGTAGTCGCCGGCCAGCGTGTCGTTGATGCCGAAGTGGTAGCCCTGCTGCGACAGCGCCACCGGCCCGCCGCGGGCGCCCGCGGCGGCCAGGTCGCCGGCACGTTCGTCCCAGACCTGCGCGGTGAACAGGCCCATCTCGAAGGCGACGATCGCCTCGCGCTGCGCGGCGTCGATCGCGGCCGAGGCCTGCGCGTGGCCGAGCGTGGCGACGTTGGACTGGTCCGCCAGGTCGAAGGCGATCGGCGCGAAGCAGGTCGTCGTGCCCCACAGGCAGTCGGCCGAGGCGGCGTCGCGGAAGGTCTCGCGGCCGTCCCACATCACGGTGCTGAGGAAGCCCAGGTTGGTGGTGGGCAGCGGGCGGCGGAACAGCGAGAGCTCGGCGGCCGAGGCGAAGCGGTAGGGGTCGTCCACCGCCGCGAGTTCGAACTCCGCGCCGGCCGGCATCGGCAGGCCGACGCGCACGAGCCCCTTGTCCAGCAGCATCGAGTAGGCGCGGCGCCGGGCGTGCAGCGTGCTCACGTCGGCCTTGGGCGAGTTGGCGCCGTCCACGAGCCGGAACACCGGGTCCAGCCCGGCGCTGCGCGCGAAGCGCTGCCGCAGGCCGCGCGGCGTGATGCTCCAGCCCTCGGCCGCGTCGTGGCAGCTGGCACAGCTGCGGCCGTTCGTGCCCAGGCTCTGGAAGAAGGGGCCGCTGCGGTCGATCACGCCGGCGGTGCTGAAGGTCGCGGCGAAGCCGGAAGGGTTCGCGAAGCGCGCCAGGTTCGGTATCGCGGGTGCGTTCGCTGCGGGGTCGGCCGAGCCGGCGGCGGCCGCGCCGGCGGCCGCGCCGGCGGTGGCGGCCAGCGTGGTGGCCAGCGCGGAGGCCAGCAGGTTTCGGGTGATGCGGCTTGGGGTCATCGCGGGCTCCTGAAGGATGGATCTCATCGTCCTTGCAGGCTGCCGCGGGCGTCCTTGGCCCGGGCTTAATCGTCCTTAAGCGCGCACCCCTAGCTCAGGAGGGGCCCCCATCCCGCGTCGAGGGGAGCGGCCGGCGCCAGCCGCTATGCTGCGCCGCCGGTCCTCGCCGGCCCTCCGCCTTGGACGCCCTCCGCACCGACTACCGCTTCGGCCGCTTCGTGCTGAAGCCCGCCCAGCGCCAGCTGCTGGCCGATGGCCTGCCGGCCAAGCTCGGCGCACGCGCCTTCGACGTGCTGCTGGCGCTGGTGGAACAGCGCCAGCGGCAGCTCTCGAAAGCCGAGCTGATCGAGCGCGTCTGGCCCGACGTGGTGGTGGAGGAGAACAACCTCGAGGTGCAGGTCTGGGCGCTGCGCAAGGTGTTGGGCGCCTCGGCCATCGCCACCATCCCGGGCCGCGGCTACCGCTTCGCGCAGCCGCTGGACGACGAGGCGCCGCCCGCGCGGGCCACCGATCCGTCGCGCCGCGGCACGCTGCCAGCGCGGCTGCCGCCGCTGATCGGCCGCGACACCGAACTCGCCGCGCTGCGCCACGCCGTCGACGAGTACCCGCTGGTGACGCTGATCGGCGTGGGCGGCATCGGCAAGTCGCTGCTCGCGCGGCACCTGCTGGCGCTGGAGCGCGACAGCCGGCCGCATGGCGTGTGCTGGGTCGATCTCGCGGCGCTGGCCGATCCGGCGCTGGTCTGCGCCGCCATCGCCGGTGCGCTGGGCCTGTCGCTGGGCGGCGGCGAGCCGCGGGCCGCGCTGGTCAAGGCCGTGGCGCCGCTGAAGATCCTGCTTGCGCTGGACAACGCCGAGCACCTCGTCGACGAGGTCGCCGCCGCGGTGCGCGCCATCGTCGAAGGCGCGGGCGGCGTGCACCTCGTCGTCACGAGCCAGCTGCCGCTGAAGCTGGCGCCCGAGCGCGTGCTGCGCCTGGGCCCGCTGGCCACGCCGCAGGCGCTGCCCTCGCCGCAGGAGGCGATGACCTTCGGCGCGGTGGCGCTGTTCGCCGAGCGCGTGGCGGCGCTGCAGCCGCGCTTCGCACTCGACGCGCACAACGTGGCCGAGGTCTGCGAGCTGTGCCGGCGCCTGGACGGCAGCCCGCTGGCGATCGGCCTGGCCGCCGCGCGCGTGCCCTTGCTGGGCGTGGCGGCGCTGGAGCGCGCGCTGGACGAGCGGCTGCAGCTGCTGACCAAGGGCCCCCGCGACGCGCCGGCGCGCCAGCTCACGCTGCGCGCGGCGCTCGAGTGGAGCTTCGCGCTGCTGGGCGCCGACGAGCGCCGCGCCTTCATGCGGCTGGCGGTGTTCGCCGGCAGCTTCACGCTGGAGCTGGCGCAGCAGGTGTGCAGCGACGAGCGCCTGGGCCGCTGGCAGCTGCTGGCGGCGCTGGACGCGCTGGTGGACCACTCGCTCGTGGTGGTGCAGGAAGGCGAGCCGCTGCGCTACCGGCTGCTGGAGTCGCCGCTGGCGCTGGCGCGCGAGCAGCTCGCGGCCAGCGACGAACACGCCACGCTGCAGGAGCGCCACGCGCGCGCGGTGCAGGCGCTGCTGTACCGCCTGAACCAGGACTTCGCGATGGACCGGCTGCGCCGCGACCGGCTGCTGGAACTCAGCGCGCCGGACCTCGACAACGGCCGTGCCGCGATGGCCTGGGCGCTGCAGCACGACGCCGCGCTGGCGATCGCGCTGGTGACGCCGCTGACCAACGTGCTGGGCCGCATGCGCGGCGCCGAAGGGCGGCGGCTGTGGCCCGCCACCGAGCCGCTGGTGCACGAGGGCCTGCCGGCCGAGCTGCGGCTCGAATGGCTCACCGGCGCGGCGCTGTTCCACTTCACCGACTACCAGAACCTGCGCGCGGTCGCCTTCGCCCGGCGCGCGCTGGCGCTGGCGCGCGAGCTGGACGACACGCGCCGCATGGTGCTGGCGCTGGGCATCATCGCCGCACGCGACGAGGCCGCGAGCAGCGCCGAGCGCGAGGCCGCGATCGAGGAGATGCGCCGGCGGCTCTCGCCCGAGCTGCCGCTGCTGACGCGCATCAACGCCGCGCAGACCGAGTTCATCCACGTGCAGCGCATGGGCGAGCTCGAATGCGCCGAGGCGGTGGGCCAGCGCTGGCTGGCGCTGACGCGCGAGCCGGGCTGGGAGTACGACCACGTCATCGTGCTCACCAACATGGCCGACCTGGCGCTGGTGCGCGGCGACGTGGCCGAGGCCGTGCGCCTGGGCCGCGAGCTGGAGCAGCAGCTCGAGGGTTCGCGCCTGCTGCGCAGCCTGGCCGTAGCCCGCAGCAACCTGGCCACTGCGCTGCTGGCCGGCGGCGAGACGGCGCAGGCGCGTGCCGTGGCCGAGCGCGGCTGGCCGATGGCCGCCAGCTGGGGCCTGCAACCGTACTGGGCGGTGGTCTTCGCGGGCCTGGCGGCACAGGAAGGGCGCATGCGCAGCGCGGCGGCGCTGCTGGGCCACGCGCAGGTTCGCATGGCGGCGCTGGGCGGGCCGCCCGAGCCCAACGAGGCGCGGGCCATGGCCGAGGCCGAGCGCATCGCCCGCGCCGCGCTCGGGCCCACGGCCTTCGAGGCGCAGCGCGAAGCCGGCGCCGGCTGGGACGATCAACGCCTGGGCGCGGCGGGCCTGGCGAGCAGCGACGCACCGGTCTGAGCCGGAGCCCGGCCTGCGACAATCGGGGGTTCAGGAGAACCCGCACCGTGAGCCACATCCTCCAATCCCTTCCCGTCGGCGAGCGCGTCGGCATCGCGTTTTCCGGCGGCCTGGACACCAGCGCCGCCGTGCACTGGATGCGCGCCAAGGGCGCCGTGCCCTGCGCGTACACAGCCAACCTGGGCCAGCCCGACGAGAGCGACTACGAGGAGATCCCGCGCAAGGCGAAGGCGTATGGCGCCGACATCGCCCGCCTCGTCGATTGCAGGGCCCAGCTGGTGGCCGAAGGCATCGCCGCGATCCAGTGCAGCGCCTTCCACATCTCCACCGGCGGCGCCACCTACTTCAACACCACGCCGCTGGGCCGCGCCGTCACCGGCACCGCGCTCGTGGTGGCGATGCGCGAGGACGGCGTCAACATCTGGGGCGACGGCAGCACCTACAAGGGCAACGACATCGAGCGCTTCCACCGCTACGGCCTGCTCGCCAACCCCTCGCTGCGCATCTACAAGCCCTGGCTGGACCAGCGCTTCATCGACGAACTCGGCGGCCGCAAGGAGATGAGCGAGTACCTCATCGCCAACGGCTTCGACTACAAGATGAGCGTCGAGAAGGCCTACAGCACCGACAGCAACATGCTCGGCGCCACGCACGAGGCCAAGGACCTGGAGTTCCTGAACTCCGGCATGCACATCGTCAAGCCGATCATGGGCGTGGCCTTCTGGCGCGACGAGGTCGCGGTGAAGGCCGAGTCGGTGACGGTGCGCTTCGAGGAAGGCCAGCCGGTGGCGCTGAACGGCCGCACCTTCGGCAACGCCGTGGAGCTGTTCGAGGAGGCCAACCGCATCGGTGGCCGGCATGGCCTGGGCATGTGCGACCAGATCGAGAACCGCATCATCGAAGCGAAGAGCCGCGGCATCTACGAGGCCCCGGGCATGGCGCTGCTGCACATCGCCTACGAGCGCCTCGTCACCGGCATCCACAACGAGGACACGATCGAGCAGTACCGCGCCAACGGCCGCCGCCTGGGCCGGCTGCTGTACCAGGGCCGCTGGTTCGACCCGCAGGCGCTGATGCTGCGCGAGACCGCGCAGCGCTGGGTGGCGCGCGCCGTCACCGGCGAAGTGACGCTGGAGCTGCGCCGCGGCAACGACTACTCGATCATGAACACCGACAGCCCCAACCTCACCTACAAGCCCGAGCGGCTGACGATGGAGAAGGGCGAGGGCGCCTTCACGCCGGCCGACCGCATCGGCCAGCTGACGATGCGCACGCTGGACATCGAGGACACGCGCGGCAAGCTGGGCATCTACACGCAGACCGGGCTGCTGGGCGACGACAGCGGCGGCGCGATGCCGCTGCTGTCGGCGCCCAAGAACTAGGGCCCTGCCAAACAGGGGGCCGGCCACGCGGCCGTTTCCCCCGTCGGCACGATATCGAGCGCGGGCGCGGCTTCCTACAGTGGGTCTACCACCACTGACCCGGAAGACCGCCATGGCCAAGCTCACGCTCCTGCGATTCCAGTGCGCCGAAGACACCAGCGAGATCGGCGGCGAAAGCCCCTACTTCATCACCTGGGTCGGCAACCTCGACAACCCCGACGCCAGCACGATCAAGCTCACGGCCCTGCCCTACTGGAACAACAACGTCGACAAGGGTCCCGGTGCCTGGCCGGTGAACGAGGTCGTGTGCAACACGCTGCCGCCGCCCTCGCGGGCCCTGGCGCTGGCCGTGATGATCGAGAAGGACGAGGGGCGCGACATCACCTCGGGCGAGCGCGACGACATCAAGCAGAAGATGATCGACGCCCTGGACACCTGGGTGCGGGCAGGCGTCCTCGACAGCAGCGATGCCACCCTCGTCAGCACGATGAAGAACACCTTCGAGGCCAACGTCAGGACCCGGCTGCAGAGCGCCTCCGGCGCCGACGACGACCTGATGGAAGAGGACAACTGGCGCGCCGCGCGCCGCATCTCGCTGACCAGCCAGCCGCAGGAGCTGCCCATCGTCACCTTCAAGGGCGGCACGGGCATCTACCACGTGCGCTACGGCGTCACCGCCTGAGGCGTGCTCAGGCCATCACGCCATCACGCCGTCACGCCATCACGCAGTTGCGGCCGGCCTCCTTGGCGGCGTAGAGCCGCGCGTCGCCGGCCGCGACCAGTTCCTTCGCGCCGGCCATGCCGGGCTGCAGTTCGGCCACGCCGACCGACACGGTCTGGATGTGGATCCAGCTGCCGCCCTCCGGCGCCTGCAGCGGCGTGCGCAGCGCGCCCACCGCGGCGCGCACGCGTTCGCCCAGCATGCGGGCTTCGGGCAGTGCCGTGCCGGGCAGCACGACGAGGAACTCCTCGCCGCCGACGCGGCCCACGATGTCGCCCGAGCGCACGCCACCGTGCAGCGCCGCAGCGGCCTCGCGCAGCACCACGTCGCCGGCGCCGTGGCCGAAGCGGTCGTTGACGGCCTTGAAGTGGTCCAGGTCCAGGCACAGCACCGACAGCGGCATGCCGCTGCGGCCGGCCTGCTGGATCTCGCGCTCCAGCGCGTCGAGCACGTAGCGCTTCGTGAAGACCTCGGTGCCGGCGTCGACGGTGGCGATGCGGTAGATCTGGTCGTGCAGCAGAGCGTCGATGCTGCCGCGGCCGAAGTACTTCATCAGCAGGTCGCCCAGGCACAGCATGTCGCCGTCCTTCAGCGTCACCATGCCCTGCACCGGCTGGCCGTTGACCTGCGTGCCGTTGACCGAGCCCAGGTCGCGCAGGTGCACGCGGTCGCCCTCGACCAGCAGCTCGGCATGGCGGCGGCTCAGGCTGGTGCTCTCCATCAGCGGCAGCGAGCAGTCCAGCGCGCGGCCCAGGCTCAGCCGGCCTTCGCTCAGGTCGTAGCGGCGGCCCGGCACGCTGCCGCTGTACAGCACCAGGCAAGGCGAGCGCATGCGCGGATCGCCGAGCGAGAGGATCAGGGTCAGGTCCGTCTGGTTCAGGCGGACGGTGGGCTCGTCCCAGGGTGTGCTGCGCTGGTTCATGCGGCCCGATCGATCAGCCCGGCGGCGGCAGCGCGGCGCGCAGCCGGCCCACCTCGATGCCGTTCCAGTTCACCAGCGGCTGGTCGGCCAGCCCGTCGACGAAGCGGCGCTCGTCGTCGGACAGATCCACCAGCCGCGCGATCAAACCCGCCATCACCACCTCGCAGCCGCGCGCGGTGTTGCCGTCGTCCATCTTGATCGCGATGCCCAGCCCCTGAGCCGGCAGCGCGGCGCAGTAGAAGCCTTCGGCGCCCACCTTGCAGAACACGCGCTCGCCCAGGCGCTGCATCACGCGGCTGTCGAAGCGGCCGCTGCCGGCCACCATCTGCGGCGCGCGCGCCACCGCCTGGCGCAGCCGCGCGGCGGCCTTCGCATGGCCCGGCCGCAGGCCGGTGCCGGTGGCCACGCGCGCGAAGGCCAGCGCCAGGTGGCGCAGCGGGATCGCGTAGGTGGGGATCGAGCAGCCGTCGGTGCCGGCGGCGGTCTTCGCGAGGTCCCAGCCGGTCGTCGCCTGGAGCGCCGCGCCCACCTCGCGCATCACCGGGTGATCGGGCTTCACGTAGCCCTTGACGAAGCTGCGCCGGTCGCCGCCTTCGGCCATCAGGCACCCGAGGCAGGCGAAGCCCGCGTGTTTGCCCGAGCAGTTGTTGTGCAGCGCGCTCGGCTCCTGGCCGGCGCGCACCAGGGCCTTCATCGCGGCATCGTTGTAGGGCCAGTGCGTGCCGCATTCGAGCGCCTGCACATCGACGCCGGCCTTGGCCAGCATGCTGGCCGCAGCAGCCGCGTGATGTGCCTCGCCGCCATGCGAGGCGCAGGCCAGCGCGAGTTCCTCGTCCGACAGGCCGAAGCGATCGGCCGCGCCGCTCTCCACCAGCGGCAGCGCCTGCAGCACCTTCACCGAGGAGCGCGGGAACACGGGCCGCTCGACGTCGCCCCAGGCGGTGTGCACGGCGCCGTCGGCATCGACGACGGCGACCGCGCCGCGGTGGAAGGACTCGGCGATGCCGCCGCGCTGGGCTTCGGCAAGGACGGGGTTGGCTTGCATGGCCCGCACTGTAGCCCCCTCCGCGGCACCTTCCGCAGCGCCCCCCGCGGCGCCGCTTAGAGTTCGCCTCCATGCCCTTGTCCGCCCTCGCGATGGTGCTGGCCGCCGCCATCCTGCATGCCACCTGGAACATCGCGGTCAAGAAGGCGGGCAGCGGCGTGCATCTGCCGCTGATCAGCGGCATCTTCGTCAGCGTGCTGTGGCTGCCGCTGGCGCTGTGGTTCGGCATGCAGGAGTTCGCGCGCTGGTCGCCGCTGGCCTGGGCCACGGTGCTGGGCAGCGCGCTGCTGCACCTGCTGTACTTCCAGGCGCTGCTGAAGGGCTACCGTGTTGCCGATCTCACCGTTGTTTACCCGGTCGCGCGCGGCAGCGGGCCACTGGTGAGCGCGCTGGCGGCCTTCGTGCTGTTCGGCGAGCCGGTCACGGCCGGCGGCGTGCTGGGCCTGCTGGGCGTCTGCGGCGGCGTGTTCCTGGTCGCCGGCGGCCCGGCGCTGTGGAGCGCACCGGACCGCGCCCGCGTGCACGCCGGGCTGCGCTGGGGCGGGCTCACGGGCCTGGCCATTGCCGCCTACACGCTGCTGGACGGCTACACGGTCAAGGTGCTGCTCGTCAGCCCGGTGCTGCTGGACTGGATGGGCAACCTGCTGCGCCTGCCGTTCATGCTGCCCGTCGCGCTGCGCGACCGCGCGGGCTTCGTGTCGGCCTGCCGCACGCAATGGCGCGCGGCGCTGGTCATCGGTGCGCTGAGCCCGGCGGCCTACATGCTGGTGCTCTATGCGATGCAGATCGCGCCCGTCTCGCACGTGGCGCCGGCGCGCGAGGTCTCGATGCTGTTCGCCGCGCTCGTCGGCGGCCATCTGCTGGACGAAGGCGCACGCGGCTGGCGCGTGGCCGGCGCGGCCTTGATCGCCGCCGGCGTGGTCGCGCTGGCGCTGGCCTGAGCACCACACAATCGGCCGATGACGACGAACCTGCTGGGCGTGGACTTCACCAGCGCCCCGTCGCGCCGCAAGCCGGTGACGGTGGCGCGCGGTGAACTCGCCGGCGCGACGCTGCGCCTGTCCCGCGTCGATGCGCTCGACAGCCTCGCCGCCTTCGAGGCGCTGCTGGCCGAGCCCGGCCCCTGGCTCGGCGCCTTCGACTTCCCCTTCGGCCTGCCGCGCGCCTTCGTCGAGGCGCATGCGCTGGGCGCGGGCACGGCCGCCGTGATCACCGAGCTGCGCCGGCGCTGCGCGACGCGCATGGACTTCCGCGCGCTCGTCGATGCCTGGGGCAATACGCGCCCCGCCGGCCAGCGGCTGATCCACCGCGTGGCCGACACCGCGATGCCCGGCATCAGCTCCTCCAGCCCGCTGCAGACGCGCTACGTGCCGGTGGGCTTCATGTACTACGAAGGGCTGCACCGGCTGGTGCAGTCCGGCGCCTCGCTGCCCGGGCTGCACGAGGGCGACCCGGCGCGCAGCGCGATCGAGGGCTACCCGGGGCTGCTGGCCTTCGAGCTGATCGGCCGCCGCTCGTACAAGAACGACTCGGGCGCCGACCGGCTGATCGCGCGCAAGGACATCGTCGACGCGCTCGAGCAGGGCCGCACGCGACTGGGCCTGCGCCTGAAGCTCACGCACGCGATGCGCGATGCGCTGGTCGACGACGCCTCCGGCGACCGGCTCGATGCCGTGCTGTGCCTGATGCAGGCCGGCTGGGCTTCGCAGCAGCCGGGGCACGGCGTGCCGGCCGGCATCGATGTGGTCGAAGGCTGGATCGCGACCGTGCCCGGCCGTGTCTGACCAAGCAGAGGCCTGGTTCGCCGCGCGCGGCTGGACGCCGTTCCCCTTCCAGCGCGAGGTCTGGGCAGCGATGGCCGCGGGCCAGAGCGGCCTGCTGCACGCCACCACCGGCAGCGGCAAGACCTACGCGGTGTGGATGGGCGCGCTCGCGCGCATGTTGCCGCGACCCGGCCTGCAGGTGCTGTGGATCACGCCGATGCGCGCGCTGGCGGCCGACACCACGCGCGCGCTGCAGCGCCCGCTGCCGGAGATGGCGCCGAAGCTCGACGTGGGCCAGCGCACCGGCGACACGCCGTCCTCGGAACGCGCGCGGCAGGACCGGCGCTGGCCTTCCACGCTCGTCACCACGCCCGAGTCGCTGAGCCTGATGCTGACGCGCGAGAGCGCGGCCGAGGAGCTGGGCGGCGTGCACACGGTGGTCGTCGACGAGTGGCACGAGCTGATCGGCAACAAGCGCGGCGTGCAGCTGCAGCTGGCGCTGGCGCGACTGAAGCGCTGGAACCCGGCGCTCGTGGCCTGGGGGCTGTCGGCCACGCTGGGCAATCTCGACGAGGCCGGTGCCACGCTGGTGGGCGAGGGCGGGCGCCTGGTGCGCGGGCGGGTGGAGAAGTCGCTCGTCATCGACACGTTGCTGCCGCACGAGCCGGGCCGCTTCAGCTGGGGCGGGCACCTGGGCGCGCAGATGCTGCAGCCGGTGGTGGCCGAGATCGAGGGCAGCGGCACGACGCTGGTCTTCACCAACGTGCGCAGCCAGGCCGAGATCTGGTACCGGCTGATCATCGACGCGAAGCCCGAGTGGGCCGGGCTCGTGGCCCTGCACCACGGCTCGCTGGACCGCGAGGTGCGCGAGTGGGTCGAGCTGGGGCTGAAGGAAGGGCGGCTGAAGGCGGTGGTCGCGACCTCGTCGCTGGACCTGGGCGTGGACTTCCTGCCGGTGGAGCGTGTGCTGCAGATCGGCAGCGCCAAGGGCGTCGCGCGCCTCCTGCAGCGCGCCGGCCGCAGCGGCCACGCGCCGGGCCGGCCGAGCCGCGTGACGCTGGTGCCCACCAACACGCTGGAGCTGGTGGAGGCCGCCGCCGCTCGCCGCGCCGCGCTCGCCGGGCGCGTGGAAGCGCGGGCCTCGCCGGAGATGCCGTTGGACGTGCTGGTGCAGCACATCGTCACCGTCGCCCTCGGTGGCGGCTTCGTCGCCGACGAGCTGTACGCCGAAGTGTGCGGCACGCGCGCCTACCGCGATCTGCCGCGCGAGGCTTTCGACTGGGCGATGGCCTTCTGCGAGCGCGGCGGCGACAGCCTCACCGCCTACCCGGAGTACCACCGCATCGCGCTGATCGACGGCCGCTGGCGCGTGCCCGACCGCGGCATCGCGCGCCGCCACCGGCTGCAGGTGGGCACGATCGTCAGCGACGCGTCGATGTCGGTGAAGTGGCAGGGCGGCGGCAAGACACTGGGCCAGATCGAGGAAGGCTTCATCGCGCGCCTGAACAAGGGCGACCACTTCGTCTTCGCCGGCCGCGTGCTCGAATACATCCGCACCCACGAGATGGCCGCCTACGTACGCCTGGGCACGAAGAAGAAGGGCATCGTGCCGGCCTGGGCCGGCGGGCGCATGCCGCTGTCCAGCGAGATGGCGGCCTCGGTGCAGGAGCTGCTCGACGGCGCCTCGCAAGGTGACTTCTTCGAGGCCGAGATGCAGGCCGCGATGCCGATGCTGAAGGCGCAGGAGCGGCTGTCGAAGCTGCCGCGGCGCGGTGCGCTGCTGGTCGAGCGCTTCGAGTCGCGCGAAGGCCACCACCTGTTCTTCTACCCCTTCGGCGGCCGCAACGTGCACATCGGCCTGGCGCAGCTGCTGGCGTACCGGCTCGCGAAGGCCGAGCCCAACACCTTCTCGCTGAGCGTCAACGACTACGGCCTCGAAGTGCTTGCGGCCAAGCCGGTGCAGCTGCCCGAGGACCTGTTCTCCACGCGCGGGCTGCTGGCCGACGTGCTGGCCAGCCTGAACTCGGGCGAGCTCGCGCAGCGGCGCTTCCGCGAGATTGCGCGCGTGGCCGGCCTCGTGTTCAGCGGCTACCCGGGCGCGCCCAAGAGCACGCGCCAGCTGCAGGCGTCCAGCAGCCTGTTCTTCGAGGTCTTCCGCAAGTACGACGCCGGCAACCGGCTGCTCGGCCAGGCCGAGACCGAGGTGCTGGCGCAGGAGCTGGAACTCGGCCGGCTGCGCCAGGTGCTGCAGCGCCTGGCCGCGCTGCCGATGGACGTGGTGGCGCTGCGCGTGCCCAGCCCCTTCGCGCTGCCGCTGATGATCGAGCGCCTGCGCGAGCAGCTCAGCACCGAGAAGCTGAAGGACCGGCTGGACCGCATGCTGGCCGAGGCCGCCGCGGTGCTGGACGCGCCGCCGCGCCCGCCCGTGCCGCGCAGGCGGCGGCCGGGCCGGTAGCATCGGCGCATGCGCTTGTTTTCCCTCTTCATCGGCCTGCTCGGGCTGGCGCTCACCGGCCCGGCGCGCGCCGCCGATGGCGCCGAGCGCCTGTCGTGGCTGGCCGGCTGCTGGAGCCTCGAAGGCGGCGAGCCGGGCTCGGGCGAGCAGTGGCTGCCGGCCGCGGGCGGCACGCTGCTGGGCGTCTCGCGCACCGTGCGCGGCGGCAACACGGTGGCGCACGAGTTCATGCAGATCCGGCCCGGCGCCGACGGCAACCTCGTCTTCATCGCCCAGCCCTCGGGCAAGCCGGAAGGCAGCTTCGGCCTGCTGACCGGCACGAACCCGGCCGAGGCCATCTTCGAGAACCTGCAGCACGACTTCCCGCAGCGCGTGATCTACCGGCTCGAAGACGGCGGCCGGCTGCGTGCGCGCATCGAGGGCCAGCGCAATGGCACGCAACGCGGCGTGGACTTTCCGCTGCAACGCGTGGCCTGCGATCCGCCGCCGGCCGCGCCGGAAGCCTTCCAGGGCCTGCCCTGGGGCGCCGGCGAGGCGCAGTTGCTGCAGCGCTTCGGCGCGATGCTCAAGCCCGCCGAATGCCCGGCCACCGCCGCGCGCCGCCTGCGCCCGCGCGAGGCCTGCAACTCGCCGATGCTGGCGCCGTACGACGTGGCCGGTGTGCCCTTCCGCCTGAACCTGCTGCTCGACGAGCGCACGCGCAGGCTGGTGCGCGTGGCGCTGGCCTGGGACGGCGTGGTGGCCGCCAGCGGCAGCGACAACGCCTTCAGCGAGAAGCACCGCCTGCTGCGCCAGTTGCTGACGCAGCGCTACGGCGCGCCCGAGTCGACGCATGTCGACAGCGACCCGGCCGCGTGGAACGCGACCGCGCGCTGGCGCCGCGGCGAGACGTTGATCGAGCTGGTCTCCACCTTCGTGCCGCGCGCCTCGGGCAGTTCGGCGCGCGAACAGGTCGAGATCGTCTACCTGCCCGTGACCGGCGGCGACGCCGGCAAGCTCTGAACGAAGGCATCGCCATGAAGCAAGACCTCTCGCGCCGCGCCTGCCTGCTGGCCCTGCTGGGTGCGCCCGCGGCGCCGGCCTGGGCCGCGGGCGCCGCGGCGGCGGTGCAGGGCGTGGTGACACAGGTGCTGGACGGCGCGACCGTGCGCTTCACGCCGGCCGGGCAGGGCGCCATCACCGTGCGCGTGCGCGACATCGACGTGCCCGAGTCCTGCCAGCCCGGCGCCACCGAGGCGCAGGCCGCGCTCGCGGCGCTGGTGCTGAACAAGCCGGCCACGCTGATGGCAGCCGGCACCAGCGGCACGCGCACGCTGGGCGCGCTGGTGGTGGACGACGTGAACGTCGGCCGCCGCATGGTCGAGGACGGCAACGCCTGGAGCATCCGCACGCGCAACGACCAGGGGCCACTGGTGAAGCAGGAGCGCATGGCCAAGGCGCTGAACCGCGGGCTGCATGCGATGCCGGGCATGGTGCCGCCACGCGAGTGGCGGCGCACGCGGCCCTGCCCGAAGACCGCCGGCTGAAGCCGCCTCAGCCGCCGCGCGCGGCGCGGGCCGCGGCGAGGAAGTCCTCGCGCACCGGCGTGTCGTCCAGCGTCTGCGGGTGGCCGGGCTCGTGGAACTCGGGATGCCATTGCACGCCGGCGACGTAGCTGCCGCCATCCAGCCGGCGCACCGCCTCGATCACGCCGTCGTCCGGGCAGCGCGCCTCCACCACGAAGCCCGGCGCGAGGTCCTTGATCGCCTGGTGATGGATGCTGTTCGTCGTCGCGCGCTCCACCCCCGGGAACAGCTGCGCCAGCCGCGTACCGGCGACGAAGGCCACCGCGTGGTGGTGGTGCTCGTAGCGGCCCAGTTCGCGGTGCGCGCGCGCCTGCGGGTGCTGCGTGGCGATGTCCTGCATCAGCGTGCCGCCGAAGGCCACGTTGAGCAACTGCAGCCCGCGGCAGATGCCGAACACCGGCTTGCGCGCCTCGACGAAGGCGCGCACGAGATCGATCTCGTAGAGGTCGCGCACGCGGTCGCCATGCCATTCGGCGTCCAGCGGCGTCTCGCCGTAGCTCTCGGGCGCGACGTCGTTGCCGCCCTGCAGCACGAGGCCGTCGAGCGCCTCGGCATAGTCCGCGAGGTTCAGCTCGCTGCGCTGAAGCAGGCTCCCGGAATCCACCGCCGGCACCATCACCGGCATCGCGTGGCCGGCCAGCAGCCAGTGCGCGACGCTCTGCTCCAGGTAGTGCAGGGTCTTGGTCCAGACGCCACCGGTGGGCGCGCCGGGCACGCCCGGATAGTGGATGCGCGCGGAGACGCCGATCAGCAGCGGCCGCGCATCGGATGCGGGTTCACTCATCGCCTCAATCGTCGCTTTCAGGCTCGTCGCCATCGTCTTCCTTGCGCGACTTCTTCGCGCGCTCGGCCAGGGTCTGCGCGAGCGGGCCGAGCTTTTGCACGAGTTCGGCGCTGGGCACCGTGCCGGACAGGCGCAGCGCGGGCATCGGCAGCGTGCTCATGTAGGGCGCGGGGCTCAGGCTGCGCGAGGTGCGCCAGGTGCCCGCCAGGGAGAGGCTGCCGGCGGCCAGCACCAGCGCGCCCAGCGTGATGTCCACCGCGCGCCGGTGCTGCTGCAGCACATGCGCCAGGTGCGCGCGCAGCAGCAGCGCGGCCAGCAGCGCCTGCACCGGGCCGTCGAGCATCCACAGCGCCGGCAGCGCCAGCGCCGCGGCCAGCTGCGGCAGCAGGTAGCCCGCCACCGTCATCGCCAGCAGCCAGGGCAGCACCAGGCGCAGGTGGCCGACGAAGTCGAAGCGGTGCTGGAAGAGCTTGGACATCAGCGCCCAGACGGCGCACCAGGCCGCCAGCACCGCCGGCAGGCCGGCCAGCAGCGGCAGCCAGGCGTTGAAGTCGCTGCCGGGGTCGAGCGCGATCCAGTGGCCCGCCACCAGCAGCAGCCACATCGCCAGGCCCATCAGCAGCGGCCGCGCCAGGCCGCCGAGCGCGGCCGGCATCGGCGCCTCCGGTGCCAGCACTTCGCCGGGTAGCCGCAGGCGCAGCCGCGTGGCGCCCAGCTGCAGCGCGGCGCCGCCGGCGGGCAGCACCTGCTCGGCCGTGACGGCGCGGCCGTCCACCTGCACGCCGTTGAGCGAGGGCAGCGGCACCAGGCGCACGCGGCCTTCTTCGTCGGTGTCCAGCCGTGCGTGGTGCGGCGCCAGGTGCGGGTCGTCGATGACGACGTCGTTGTCCATCGCGCGGCCCAGCGTCAGCGGCCAGTGGTGCACGCCGATCGTGCGCCCGAAGACGCCGTCGCGCTCCTGGATCTCGATCAGCGCGAGGCGGCGGGCGTCGGCTCGTTCCATGCGAATCCGTCGAGGTAATGCTGGGCCAGGCGCATCGCGCTGGCGGCGCTCACGCCGTAGGCGTCGAGCCGGCCCTGCACGCCGCTCGTGCTGCCGTCCAGCGTGGCCACCAGCACCGAGACGTCGTTCAGGCCTTCGAGCTTCTTGTAGGCGCGCAGGCAGATCACGGCCTTCAGCGGCACGGCCGCATCGGCGCCCTTGGCCGCGCGGCCCTGCACCTGGCGTTCCACGCACGAGGGCGCGGTGCGGTTGCGGTCCTCGCGGCCCATGAACTCGTTGCGGAAGCTGCCCGAGTAGCGCTCGGCGAAGCGCAGCGGGCCGATCTTGCTGCCGTCGTAGGACTCGTGGCGCACGGTGAGGTAGCCGGTGAGCAGCGAGCCGTTGACGAAGATGCGCGTGTCCATCTCGCAGTCGCTGCGCTCGAACTGCAGCCCGCGCACCGCCTGCGGCGAGCCGCGGCCCCAGCAGCGCATCCAGGTCTCCTGCGGCACGGGGATCTGGTACTGCGGGTGCCCGGCGCCGCGCCAGGGCTGGGCGATGAAGCGCTCGGTCAGGCTGGCCTCGTGGCCCAGCAGCTGGCGCGTGATCTCGGGCCAGGCCGGCGTGGTGAGCGGCTTGCCGCCGCGGCCGCGCTCGATCAGCTCGCGCACCGGCGCCGCGGGCACGAGGAAGCTCACCTGCTCGCCGTCGCGCCGCGCCGCCACGTTCACGCCGACGAGCCGGCCCTGGTCGTCCAATGCCGGGCCGCCGCTCATGCCGGGGGACAGCGAGCCGCCGAAGAACAGCGTCTCCAGGAAGCTGCGCTCCACCGGGCCGTTGTAGCTGCCCTCGGCCACCGCGAAGCCCACGTCCAGCGGGTTGCCGAGCGAGAAGATGCGCGCGCCGCGCGCCAGCGGCGTGTCGGCTGCGCGCAGCGCCACCGCGCCGCGGCCGGCCAGCGCGTTGCCGTCGGCGGGCTTGAGCAGCGCGAGGTCGTGCACCACGTCGAAGGCCAGCAGCTGCAGCGCGCCCTGCTTGCCGTCCACCGTCGCGTAGACCAGCCGGTAGCGCGAGGGCTGCAGCGCGTACTGGCTCACGACGTGGTAGTTGGTGACGAGCAGGCTGCCGTCGTCAACCAGGAAGCCCGAGCCCACGGAGGATTGGCTGTCCTGCGTCTTCAGCAGCGTGCGCACCTGCAGCAGCAGCGGCCGCATGCGTTCGTAGATGCGCTGGCCGGCGCTGGTGACCACCGGCTCGGCGATGCTGGCAGAAGCGGCGGCAGCGGGTGCCGGTGCTGAGGCCGCGGGCGCTGCCGGCGGCGCCGCGGCCTGCGCGGCCGGTGCCAGGGCGGCCAAGGCCAGTGCCGGCAGCAGCAGCAGGGCCGATCCACGGCGGACGATGGGCGCGAAGGCCTCGTGGCCGTTGTGTCGCATGGGCCGATCTTAGGCGAGCGCGGTGATAGGCTGCCGCGCCATGCCCAAGCCCGACGCTCCCGGCCCCTGGCTTCGCCGGCTCGGGCCCTGGGTCGCCGAACTCGATGCCGCCACGCTGCGCGCCGACGCCACCGCCGCGCTGCTGGCCGCCGTGCTCGTGCTGCCGCAGGCCATCGCCTTCGCGCAGCTCGCGGGCCTGCCGCCGGCCTGGGGGCTGGCCAGCGCGGTGGTGCCCACCTTCGTCGCCGCGCTCGCTGGTTCCAGCCGCCATGTGCTGACCGGGCCGACGAACGCGGTGTCGATCGCGCTGGCGGCCTCGCTCGCGCCGCTGGCCGCGGCCGGCAGCGCCGAATACGGGCGGCTGGCGCTGGTGCTGACGCTGATGGTCGGCGCCATCCAGCTCGCGCTCGCGCTGCTGCGGCTGGGCGTGCTGACGCACTTCATCTCGCCCTCGGTGCTGCTGGGCTTCACGGGCGGCGCGGCACTGCTCATCGCCTGGCAGGCGGCACTCGCGCTGCGGGCCGAGGCCGGCTGGCCGGTGCTGGCAGTGGCCGGCAGCACGCTGGCCGTCGCGGTGGCCTTGCGCTGGGCCTGGCCGCGTGGGCCGGCGCTGCTGCTGGCGCTGGTGGCCGGCACGCTGCTGGCGCTGCTCGCGGGCTGGCCGCTGGCGCGCATCGGCGCGCTGCCTTCGGCGCTGCCGCACTGGGCACCGCCGAGCCTGGGCTGGGACGATCTCTCGCGCCTGGCCACCGCCGCGCTGGCGCTGACCATCGTCGCGCTGGGCCAGAGCATCGCCGTGGCCAAGGCGCTGGCCGCGCGCAGCGGGCAGGCCTTGGACGTGAACCGCGAGTGCCTTGGCCAGGGCCTGGCGAACCTGGCCGGCGGCGCGTTCAGCGGCTTCGTCGGCTGCGGCTCCATCAACCGCTCGGTGCCGCACCAGGAGGCCGGTGCGCGCACGCCGCTTTCGGGCATGCTGGCGGCGGTGTTCGTCGTCGCGCTGGTGGCGCTGGCCGCGCCGCTGCTGGCGCGCGTGCCGATGGCGGCCATCGACGCGCTGCTGCTGCTCGTCGCCTGGACGCTGCTGGATCGCCGCGCCTGGGCCGAACTCGCGCGGCTGGACCGATCGGAAGCCGCGGTCGCCGCCGGCACGCTGCTGGCCACGCTGCTGCTGCCGATGCCTGTGGCCGTGCTCTCGGGCGTGGCGGCCTCGCTGGTGCTGTACCTGCAGCGCACCGCGCACCCGGCGCTGCGCAGCATGGGCTTCGCGCTGCCGCCGAAGCCGGGCCTGCACCGCCCCTTCGTCGTGCTGGAGCCGGGCGCGCCCGAATGCCCGCAGTTGAAGCTGCTGCGCATGGAAGGGCCGGTGTGGTTCGGCGCCGAGGCGCATGTGGACGATGCCCTGCGCGCCCTGCGCGAAGGCCCCGCTGCGCCGCGCCACCTGCTGGTGATGAGCAAGAGCATGAACTTCCTCGACCCCGCCGGCGTGGCGCTGTGGGAGCGCGAACGCGCTGCCCGGCGCGCGATGGGCGGCGGCCTGTACTTCCACCGCCCGCGGCCGCCGGTGCTGGCGGCCTGGCAACGCAGCGGCTTCATCGAGCGCCTGGGCCGCGAGCAGCTCTTCGCCGACAAGCGCAGCGCCATCGCCGCCATCGTGCCGCGGCTGGACGACGCGATCTGCCGGCGCTGCCGCGTCCGCGCCTTCGAGGAATGCGCGGCTCGGCCGGGGCCGCCGCCGGGCTGATCGCCTCCGCCGCACCGGCACTCGCTTGACGCGATGTCGCCAAGTGTATTAGTCTATCGATACACGTAGACAGCCGAACATGCCGCCCACCGATGGCTTCACCGTCAACACCGGTTCGCCCGAGCCGATCTACCGCCAGCTGGTGGACCAGGTGCGGCGCCAGGTGGCCGGCGGCCAGCTGTGTGCGGGCGACGAGCTGCCCTCGGTGCGCGACCTGGCCCAGGCGCTGGCGGTGAACCCGATGACCGTCTCCAAGGCCTACGGCCTGCTGGAGGCCGACGGCCTGCTGGAGCGCCGGCGCGGCCTGGGCATGGTGGTGGCCGCGCCGCACACGCGGGCGCAGGCCGCCGGTGCCCGCGCCGAGCTGCTGCGGCCCACGCTGGAGCGCGCCGCGGCCGAGGCGCGAGAGCTGCAGCTCACGCCGCGCCAGGCGCTGGCGCTGTTCGAGTCGATCCTCGGTGAGAGCAAGCCGCAAGGCGACGAAGGAAAGCCACGATGAATCTCGTCTCACCCACCGTGGACGTGCAGGGCCTGCAGCTGAGCTACGAGCGGCAGCGTGTGCTCGACGGGCTCGACTGGCAGCTCCTGCCCGGCCAGGTGGTGGGCCTGCTGGGGCGCAACGGCGCCGGCAAGACCACGCTGCTGGAAAGCCTGCTCGGCCTGCGCGACCCGCAGGCCGGCCGCGTGATGCTCTTCGGCCAGCCGCTGGCGCAACTGGACGACGAGGCCCGCGCGCGCATCGGCTACGTGCCGCAGCAGGCCGATCTCTTCGACTGGCTCACCGCCGACGAGATGCTGGCCTACTTCCGCAGCTTCTACCCGCGCTGGAACGAAGCCAAGGTGGACGCGTTGCTGGCGCGCTGGGAGATATCGCGCGACAAGCCGATCGGGCGCCTGTCGGGCGGGCAGCAGCAGCGGCTGGCGATCGTGCGCGCGCTGGCCCACGAGCCGGAGCTGCTGGTGCTGGACGAGCCGGTCTCCGGCCTGGACCCGGCGGGCCGGCGCGACTTCCTGCGTGAACTGGTCGGGCAGGTGCTGGACCGCGGCACGACGGTGGTGTTCTCCACCCACATCCTGTCGGACCTCGAGCGCGTGGCCTTCAACGTCGCCTTCCTCGCGCGTGGCCGCATCGCGCTGCAGGCGCCGCTGGACGAACTGCTCGACACCGTGCAGCGCGCCGCCGGCAGCAGCGCCGCGCTGCAGGGCTGGCTGCCGGCCTCGGGGCTGGAGGTGCTGTCGCGCCAGGCGCTGCCGGGCGAACGCGCGCAGGCCCTGGTGCGCGGCCAGGCGCGGGCCGATGCGAAGGCCGCCGGCGTGCAGCTGCAGCCGGTGACGCTGGAAGACCTGTTCATGGAGCTGACGTGAGCACGGCTCCGTCGCCCTGGGCCGCGCGCCGGCAGTTGCTGCTGCTGATCGGCCACCGCTGGGGCCGCCGGCGGCTGGCCTGGATGTCCTATGCCGTGTTGCTGGCGCTGTCGATCGTGCTCGGCCGCTGGCCGGCCGCGGGCCTGCTGGTGGTGCTGTGGATGAGCTTCGTCGGCGAGCTGATGGCGCTGAACAGCCGCACCGCCGCCGCGCTGGTGCCCGGCCACGTGCAGCGGCTGCGCGAACTCGCCGGCGCGGGCTGGCTCGTGTTCGTGCTCGTCGTGGGCGTGGCGGGCTGGGCGCTGTTCGGCCTCGGCGCGCCGCAGCGGCTGGCGCTGGCCATCCTGCTCGTGCTGCTGGCCGCGACGGTGCGCTACCCCTGGTCCTGGCTCGTGCTGTGGGTCCTGCCCTCGTTCTCGTGGTGGTGGATGCCGCTGGCAGGCGTGCGCGAGCTGGCCGCGGCGTTCAGCGCCTGGGTGCTGGGCAGCCCCGTCACCGCCACGCTGGCGACGCTGGCGCTGGGCCTGGCATCGATGGCGGCGCTGGTGGAAGGCCGCGGCCAGGCCTCGCCGCGGCGCAGCGCGGTGCGCGACGGCTGGAGCGGCCAGCCCTCGGCGCAGGAGATGCCGGCCTGGGCGCGTGCCATCGGCGCCTGGATGCGGCGCCAGGGCATGCGCCTGTACCACGTGCACCGCCGCCGCCTGTGCGCGCGCCCGGGCCACGCCCCCGAGGCCCGCGTGCTGCTGCTGCTGGGCGGTGCGCACTGGACCGGCCAGGTCACCGCCGCGCTGGTGATGCTCGTGGTGACGCTGATCATCTTCGGGCTGCTGTTCGCCACCGGCGTCCTGCCGGCGCCGGGCATGCAGCGCTACCACTTCGTCGGCATGTCGCTGGGGCTGATGTCCTTCGCGCTGAACCCGCTGCTGCAGATGCCGGCCGGCCTGCTGCGCTCGCGCCGCGAGCAGGCGCTGCTGGCGCTGGTGCCCGGGCTGCCGCGCGGCGCCGCGCTGGGCCGCGCGCTCGCGCTGCGCATGACGCTGCACCACCTCGTGGCCTGGGCGCTGGCCTCGTCGGTGGCGATGGCGATCGTGGGCACCGGCAGCGGCGATGCCTCGCACCTCGTCGCGGCGGTCGTGTTCACGCTGCTGCCCTTTTGCGCCACGTTGTGGCGCGACTGGTCGGCCGTCTCGCCGCACGGCGGGCTGCGCGTCGTGCTGCTGCTGGCGGGCATGCTGGCCACCGGGGGCCTGCTGTTCACGGGGCTGCGCGGCGGGCAGCTGGCGCTGGCCTTCGTCGCGCCGGCCTCCGTGCTGCTGACGGTGGCGCTGCTGGCCTGGCAATGGCGCCGGCTGGGCCCGCTGCCCGGCCCGCTGCCGGCTTCGCGGCGCGTGCCGGCGTGAAGCTTCGGGGGTGAGCGTGCCGGCTCAGGCTCGCATCAAGGTGCTCTTGCCGAACAGGCTCTCGATCAGGTCCACCGCCAGCACCGCGGTCTTGTTGCGCAGGTCCAGCGCCGGGTTGAGCTCCATCACGTCCAGGCTCGCCAGGCGGCCGCTGTCGGCGATCATCTCCATGCACAGCTGCGCCTCGCGGTAGGTCGGCCCGCCGGGGATGGTGGTGCCCACGCCGGGCGCGATCTCGGGGTCGAGGAAGTCGACGTCGAAGCTCACATGCAGGTGCGTGTGCTCGTCCAGCGTGGCCAGCGCCAGCTCCATCGTGTGGCGCATGCCCATCTCGTCGATGTAGCGCATGTCGAAGACCTCCAGGCCGGCCTCGTGCACGAAGCGCTTCTCGCCGGGGTCGACGCTGCGGATGCCGATCTGGCGCAGCACCTTGGGGCTGATCGCCGGCGTCGTGCCGCCGATGCCCACCAGCTCGCGCGGGCCCCAGCCGCACAGGCAGGCCACCGGCATGCCGTGCACGTTGCCGCTGGGCGTGAGCAGGCTGGTGTTGAAGTCGGCGTGCGCGTCGAGCCACAGCACGCGCAGCTTGCGGCCGGCCTCGCGGCAGTGGCGTGCCACCGCGCTGATGCTGCCGATGCCCAGGCAGTGGTCGCCGCCCAGCAGGATCGGCAGCCGGCCCAGCTGCAGCTCGGCGAACATGGCCTCGTGCACGGCCTCGTTCCAGGCCACGACCTCGGCCAGGTGCCGGTAGCCGTCCACCGGCGGCAGCCAGGGGTTGGGCGGCCCGCTCAGGTTGCCGCGGTCCGCCACCTCCAGGCCGTGCGCCTGCAGGGCCGCGGCGATGCCCGCCACGCGCAGCGCCTCCGGGCCCATGCTCGCGCCGCGCGCGCCGGCGCCCACGTCGGTGGGCGCGCCGATCAGGCTGACCAGGCGGTTCATCTAGACGTCGTCGGCGAATTCGCCGGTGATGGTGTCGGGCTGGTCGAAGCCGTAGTGCGCCGACAGCTGCTCCCAGGCCTCCTCGGCCGTCTCGACGAAGCTGAAGAGCTTCAGGTCGCCCGGGCTGATCATGCCGGTCTCCACCAGGTGATCGAAGCTGATCAGCTTCTCCCAGAACGCACGGCCGAACAGCAGGATGGGGCGGCGGCGGCTCTTGCCGGTCTGCACCAGCGTCATCGTCTCGAAGAGTTCATCGAGCGTGCCGAAGCCGCCGGGGAAGCACACCAGCGCGATGCTGCGCATCAGGAAGTGCATCTTGCGCAGCGCGAAGTAGTGGAACTGGAAACACAGCTCCGGCGTGATGTAGGGGTTGGGCATCTGCTCGTGCGGCAGCACGATGTTCAGGCCGATGCTCTTGCCGCCCACATCGTGCGCGCCGCGGTTGCCCGCTTCCATGATGCCGGGGCCGCCGCCGGTGACGACGTAGATCGGCGTGTCCAGCTTGCGCGAGCGCTCGGTGACGAGCGCGGCGAAGCGGCGCGCCTCGCCGTAGAAGTGGCTCATGGCCAGCCGCGTCTCGGCGAGCTTGACCGCCGCCGCGTCGCCTTGGGCGCGTGCCGCGTCGAGCGCGGCCTCGGCGTCTTCCGGCGCCACCACGCGCGCGCTGCCGAAGATCACGATCGTCGACTCGATGCCCAGCTCGGCCTGCACCAGCTCGGGCTTGAGCAGCTCCAGCTGCATGCGCACCGGCCGCAGCTCCTCGCGCAGCAGGAAGGCGGTGTCGGTGAAGGCCAGGCGGTAGGCGCTCTCGGGGCCGTCGTAGCGCGAAGGCGGCGCGACGGCGGCGGCGTCTTCCTGCGCCGTGGGGAAGTTGCGCGCCGTCAGCGCCGGGGTCTTGTTTTCCATCGGCGCGAGGATAGCTCGCGAGGCCCGGTTTTCAGTGCGCACCGCCGCAGACGCTGCAGCCCTCGCGGCGCGCGGCCGCGAGTTCGTCCCAGGCCATGCTGCGCGCGTCCAGCATCAGCAGCCGGCCGGCCAGGCTGCGGCCGGTGGGCACGAGCAGCTTCAGCGCCTCGGCCGCCTGCATCGCGCCGACGATGCCCACCAGCGGCGCGAAGACGCCCATCGTCGAGCAGGCCACCTCCTCGTACTCCGCCTCGGGCGGGAACAGGCAGGCGTAGCAGGGGCCGCCCTCGCGCACGTCGTAGACGGCGATCTGCGCGTCCCAGCCGATCGCCGCGCCCGAGACCAGCGGCCGGCGGTGCTTCACGCAGGCGGCGTTGACGGCGTGGCGGGTGCGGAAGTTGTCGCAGCAGTCGAGCACCACGTCGGCCTGGCCGACGAGTTCATCCAGCAGCGCCGCATCGGCCCGGCGCACGATGGCGCGCAGCTGCACGTCGGGGTTGATCGCGCCGACCGTCGCCCGTGCCGACTCGGCCTTGGGCCAGCCCAGGCGCGACTGGTCGTGCGCGATCTGGCGTTGCAGGTTCGTGAGGTCGACGCTGTCGTGGTCGACCAGCGTGATGCGGCCCACGCCGGCCGTGGCCAGGTACAGCACCGCGGGCGAGCCCAGGCCGCCGGCGCCGATCACCAGCGCGTGCGCGTCGAGCAGCCGCCGCTGGCCCTCGACGCCGATCTCGTCGAGCATCAGGTGGCGGGCGTAGCGCAGCAGCTGGCGGTCGTCCATCGGCGGGCTTCCGAAAGGGCGAAGCCCGCCGGCGGCGGGCTTCGGGTGGCGGGATGCGGGAGGCCTACTTCGTCGCCGCGGCCGGCGCCTCGGCGCGCTGCTCGAGGCCGGCCGTCTTGCTGGCCGCCACCGGCAGGCCGCGCAGCTGGTTCAGCGCCTGCTGCAGCGGGAAGTCTTCGGCACTGCCGAAATCGGGCAGCGGCTTGGCCGGCTCCTTGCTCTTGGCCAGCTGCTCTTCCAGCTTCTTGCGCGCTTCCTCGCGTGCCTTCTCGCGCTCGGCGTCCTTCTTCTCGTCGGAGCCGACCAGGTGGCGTTCGAGATCGGCCTCGCGCATGCGCAGCGCGGCGTAGACGTTGCCTTCGGCGGTCTCGTCGAGCCAGACGTCGGGCACGATGCCCTTGGCCTGGATGCTGCGGCCGCTGGGCGTGTAGTAGCGCGCGGTGGTGATCTTCAGCGCCGTGTCGGCCGGCAGCGGGCGCACGGTCTGCACCGAGCCCTTGCCGAAGGTCTGCGCGCCCATGACAGTGGCGCGCTTGTGGTCCTGCAGCGCACCGGCGACGATCTCGCTGGCCGAGGCCGAGCCCTCGTTCACCAGCACCACCAGCGGCACGGACTTCATCGCCGACGGCAGGCGCTTGAGCGGGTCGGGCCCGCTGCGGCGCGTGTAGAACTCGGGGTTGGCGCGGAAGGTGGCGCGGCTCTCGGGCAGCTGGCCGTTGGTGGAGACCACCACCACGTCGGCCGGCAGGAAGGCGGCCGACAGGGCCACGGCGCCGTCGAGCAGGCCGCCCGGATCGTTGCGCAGGTCCAGCACGATGCCCTTGAGGTTCGGGTCCTGCTTGTACAGTTCCTCGGCCTTGCGCACGAAGTCGTCGACGGTGCGGTCCTGGAACTGGCTCACGCGGATCCAGCCGTAGCCCGGCTCGACCATCTTCGCCCGCACGCTCTGCATGCTGATCTCTTCGCGGATGATGGTCACCGGGAAGGTACGGCTCTCGGACTTGCGGTAGACGGTGAGCTGCACCTTGGTGTTGCGCTCGCCGCGCATCTTCTTCACGGCCTGGTCGACCGTGAGGCCCTTGACCGGGGTGTCGTCGATGCGGGTGATCAGGTCGCCGGACTTCAGGCCGACGCGGAAGGCCGGCGAGCCCTCGATGGGCGAGACGACCTTCACGAGGCCTTCCTCCATGCCCATCTCGATGCCGATGCCGATGAACTTGCCGCCGGTGCTCTCGCGGAATTCCTTGAAGGACTTCTTGTCGAAGTACTGGCTGTGCGGGTCCAGGCCGGCCACCATGCCGGCGATGGCGTCGGAGATGAGCTTCTTCTCGTCCACCGGCTCCACGTACTCGGCCTTCACGCGGTCGAACACGGCGGCCAGCTGCTGCACTTCCTCCAGCGGCAGGGGCGTCATCGCGTTGCGCGCCACGGCCTGCAGTTGCATCGTGGTCAGCGCGCCGGCCAGGGCACCCACGGCCACCAGGCCGGCCACCTTCAGTTTCGAACCCATGTCTGCAGCGCCTTTCAGGGGGGAAAAACCGCACCCCGGCCCAGTATAGGACCGGCCAGGTTCTGTGAGTGGCCCGGCTGGGCAAAGTTGCGTTTCGGCGCGTAGGGGATTCGTGTCGGTTTGCGCGCCGCGGCCGATCGGGCACTTGACCATCCCGGGCGCGCGGGCATCGGGCGCCGGCGCCCGCCCGCTTGGTCCCTCCGACAGGAATCGAACCTGTATCTGGCGCTTAGGAGGCGCCCGTTCTATCCATTGAACTACGGCGGGACAAGGGTCGATTTTCGCATGCTCGCATCGGCCGGCGTGGGCTGGAAGCGCCAGGTCCAGATCACGTCCATCGAGTTCTCCAGGCCGCTTTGCATGCGCAGCGTGAAGCGCTGGGCGATGCGGTAGATCAGCTGCCAGGTGCCGGTGGTGGAGTTCACGCCGCGCTCGTAGCCCAGGTACCAGCGCTGGGTGAGGCGCTTGCCGAAGCCGATGACGGTCTCGCGCGCGTCGGTGTCGGCGCTGCGCAGCGAGACGTCGTCGATGCCCAGCGCCTTCATCAGCTGGTCGGTCGGGCCTTCGCCTTCGCCCGACAGCAGCGCCACCGCGGCGCGCTGCAGCAGCGCGGCCTCGTTGCGTCCCAGGCTGTCCGGCGCGCGGCCCAGCAGCAGCCAGGCGAGCTTGTCGTTCTCGCTCATCTCGGGGTCGGACCACAGCCGGATGCGCATCGTCAGCAGGTTGCCGACCAGCGTGACGCCCACGCGCACGTTGTCGGTGTTCACCAGCGGCCGCAGCGCCAGCACGTCGAGGTACGGGTTGCCCAGCGGCCCGTCGAAGCTGACGATGCCGCGCTCGATGTTGAGCTTCTGCCCGCGGTTGAGGTACACGCCGTTGACGGCGTTGATGGTGCCCTTGATCGCCGGCCGGGCGCCTTCGGCCTCCAGGCGCAGCTCGCCCTTCAGCCCGGTGTCCAGGCCCCAGCCCTTGAAGTGCGCCTGGTCGCCGAGGTCGAAGGCGATGTGCACGAACCAGGGGTAGGGCGACTTGCCTTGCGCGGCCTGCATCGGCTGCCCTTCATCGTCGCCGGCGCGGCGGATGTGCACGTCCTCGTCCAGCGTGGGCGCGTCGCTGCGGCTGGCGTCGAAGTGCACCTCGTCGAGCTTGAAGCGGCCGTCGATCTGCGCCTTGTCCGCCAGGAAGCGCATCTGCGTCTCGCCGCTGGCGATGACGAGCCGGTCGGCGCGGCCCAGCACGCGGAAGCGCTCGGCCTTCAGGCGCAGCTCGGCCTGTGCCTTCTGGCCGCTGCCGGCGTCGTCGAACAGCCGCCCGCTGCCGGTGATGCTGGCCGTGCCTTCGCCGCCCTTGAGCGTGAAGCGCTCGATGCGCGCGGTGTCGCCGTCCAGCTTGACCGACAGCTGCCCGTCGCTGACGTTCACGCCCTGCAGCAGGTTGCGCACGGCCAGGCGCTTGCCGTCGAGCGAGCCGTCGTAGCGCGGCGCGCCGAAGCTGCCGCCTACCACCGCCGCGCCACGCAGTTCGCCGGCCATGCGCCAGCCCGGCGGCACCCAGGCGTTCCAGATGCCGATGTCGGCCACGTCCAGCCGCAGCGTGCCGGCGATCGGGTCCTCGGGCCGCGGCCAGCGCCGCTCCGGCACGCTCTGGGCCGACACGCTGCCGGAGATCTCGCCCATGCTGCGGCCGCGCATCTCGGGCGTGAAGTTCCACAGGCCGTCGTGCACGCGCAGCGCGAGCCGGAACTCCTCCAGGCCGAAGAGCTGCGTGCCGTCGGGGTTGGCCAGGTGCAGGTCGCCGTCGCGGCGCTCGAAGACGATGTCGGCCTCCATACGCTCGGCGGCACGCACCTCGATGCGCCCGGCCAGGCGCAGGTCGCCGCCCCAGCCGCCGCCGGGCTGCCAGCGCGCCAGCAGCGGCGCCAGCGCGAAGGGCTCCAGGTCCATGCGCAGCTGGATCTGCGGCTGCTCGCCGCGCAGGTCCACGCGCACCTCGTCCCAGCGCATCGCCAGCGTGTCGCCCACGCGCAGGCGGCCGGCATCGGCCTGCAAGGTGGTCAGCCGGCCCTCGACGAAGCCCAGCTCGGCCTTCATCTCGCGTGACTCGGCCCAGCCCGCCGCCGGCGCCGCGCCGCCGGCGCTGCCGTCCCAGGAGCCGAGCACCGCGCGCTCGACCTGCGCGCGGTAGCGGCCGCTGCCGCGCACGCCGCCGGGATCGGGCACCCAGCCGCCGCGCGCGACGAACTGCGCGCGCGTGCCGGTCTGGCTCGGCAGGCCCAGCATCTGCTCGACCGCGGCCGGCGGCAGCACCGGCATCGCGCCGGAGATGTCGATGCGGTGCTCGGCCAGCGTGCCGTCGACCTCGGCGCGCAGGTGGTCGGCGCGCATCGTGCGCCCACCCGCGGCGGCCCAGGTCATGCCCGCGGTCTCGAACTGCAGCAGCTGCTGCTGTTCGCCGCCGGCGCCGGAGACTCTCCAGTTCGCCTGCGCCCGGGCCAGCGACAGCGCGCCGGTCTGCAGCTGCGTCACGCGCAGGTTGCCGTCGCTGCGCATCAGCGGGAAGCGGCCCTCGGCGTTGACGGCGACGATGGCCGAGCCCTGCTTCGGCGCCCATGCGGCGGCCGCGGCGTCCAGGCGCATCAGCGGTGCCAGCGCGGCCAGGCTCTCGGCCTTCACCTCCAGCCGCCAGCGGTCGCCTTCGCCGCTGCCGGCCGGGTCGCCGCGGCCTTCCACCGCAAGCAGGTTGCCGGCGATGTCGAGGTCGGCGCGCAGCGTGGCCGGCGCGGCCTTGTCGGCGGGCGCATAGGCCAGCGTCGCGCTCGCCTTCAGCGGCACGCCGGCGAGCTGCGAGTCGTGGATCTCCACGTTGCCGTTGCCGGCGACGCGCTGCGCGAGCGCCAGCGCGGGCAGCTTGTCGGCGTCGGCCGGCACGCGCACGTCGAGCTGCCAGTCGCCGGAGAGTTCGTGCGGGCCCTTGCGCCAGGCCGACGAGGCCTCGCCGGGCCACCAGGGCAGCGGGTCGAAGCGGCGCAGCTGGCCCTGGGTGGCGATGCGCCAGTCGCTCTTGCCGCTGCGGGCGACGGCCGCGGTGAGTTCGGCCACCGCCGTGCCGCTCTCGGCGCGCGCGCGCTTGATCTTGAACTCGTGGTCGTTGGCGCTGCCTTCCAGCGCCAGGCGCACCGGCTGCGGCGCGCGCTCCATGCGGCCGTTCAGGTCCAGCGTCCACTCGATCGCGGGCTCCGGCGGCGGGTCCTTCTGCGCCACCAGCGAAGGCAGGCCGGTGATGCTGGCGGCGATCGGCCCGGAGAGCGTCATCGCCGCGGCGCGGCCGTCCAGGCGCTGCGGCGTCACGTCCGCGAGCGTCATCTCCAGCGCCAGGTCGTGGCCCTGCCAGACGGCGCTGCCTTTCACGCGGCCGGCCGGGCGCAGCGCATCGGCCAGCGCAAGCTCGAAGCGGCTGAGTTCCAACAGCTCGGGGCGGTCCAGACTGCCCTTCACTTCGAGCGTCAGGCCCGAGACCGGCAGGCGGGCTTCGTTCCAGCGGCCGGGCTGGGCGTTGGCGAAGTTCGCCTGTGCCACCAGCGGCTGGCCGGCGCCGCCGCTGAGCGTGGCCGTGCCCGACAGGCGCGTCTGCGGCGCCTTGGCCGCCAGCGCCGCGAGGTCCAGCGACTCGGTGCGCGCGTCCAGGCTCGCCAGCGGCCAGGCGGCCAGCGGGCGCAGGCCGGCGCGCACGTCGGCCTGCGGCGCTTCGCGGCCGGGCAGCGGGCGGCCGCGCAGCGTGGCGCTCAGGTCCAGCGCGTCGGCACGGCCCGAAGCCCGCACGACGGCAGCCCAGGCGGGGGCGTCGGCACCCAGCAGCGGGCGCAGTGCGGCCTGGGCCTCGAGCGCGTAGGGCGCCGCATTGGCCAGGCGCAGGCCACCGTCGAACACGAGGCCGAAGGCGTCGCCGCCGAGCTGCTCCACGCGGTGCATGGCGCCGGGCCGCGGATCGAAGGCGATGCCGCGCAGATCGAGCTTGTGCGCCAGCGTGCGCTCGTCCTGCGCCAGTTCGTCCAGGCTCAGGCGGGCCAGTGCCAGCTGCACCGGCAGCTGCAGGTCCGGCGGCAGCTTCGGCGGCTCCTGGGCCGGCGCGCCCGCTGCCAGGTGCAGCGTGAGCTTGCGCGCCGCGAGGCTCTCGGCCTGCAGCGCGAGCCAGGCCTTGTCGTGCGGGCGGAACTGCCAGCGCAGGCCGTCGGCGGCCAGGTCTTCGATCAGCACCCACTGCGGGCCGCCGCCGGCGGCATCGCCCCACTGCACGCGCAGCGAGCGGGCCCGCCAGCGTTCACCCAGCAGCGCGCCCTGGAAGCCCTGGACCTGCACCATCGGCAGCCGCTGCAGCAGCCAGGCGCTGCCTTCCTCGGTGGCCAGCAGCCAGCGCACGCCGGCCGCGGCCAGGCCCACGAGCAGCAGCAGCAGGCTGACGATGGCCAGCAGCGGCACCAGCAGCATCAGCAGCGTGCGCAGCGGCCGCACGGGCGCGTGCAGGCGCCGCGGCGGCGCCGGTCCGGGTGCGGCAGTGGCCGGTGCGGGTGTTTCGCTCATCGCCGCATCAGAACGCGATGCCCACGCTGAAGTGGAAGCGCGCCTTGCGCACCTCGCGGCCGTAGGCCCAGTCCAGCCGCAGCGGGCCCACCGGGCTGCGCCAGCGCAGGCCGATGCCGTAACCGAGCACCGGCTTCAGCTGGCCGAAGCTGTCGGCCGCGTTGCCGGAGTCGACGAAGACCGCGCCCCACAGCGACGGCAGGTTGCGCGTGAGCGGCCGCGCCACTTCCACGCTGGAGGTGTACAGCGCATTGCCGCTGGTGACCAGGCCGTTGACCACCGGCCCGAGGCTGCGGTAGCCATAGCCACGCACCGAGTCGTCGCCGCCGGCGCGGAACTTCTGCGAATCGGGCACCACGCCGCCGGCATGCAGCGAGACCTGGCCGAGTTCGACCCGCGCCTGCCCGTACCAGGTGCGGCCCAGCGGCAGGTAGCCGGTGAGGCGCGCGTAGACCCGCGTGAACGGCCCGGGCGTGGCGTTGGTGCCGCGCGACTGCCCCAGGCCCAGCTGCCCGGCGAACGAGAAGCCCTGCGTGGGCAGCACGACGCTGTCGAGGTCGCGCCAGACGCCGTGGTAGTTCACCGAGACGGCGACCGCGTTGGTGCGCTCGTCGTTGATCGTCGTCGTGCGCGAGCGCTCGGCCTCGACGTAGTACAGGCGCTCGATGCGCTGCGTGTCCTGCGTGCGGCCGACACGCAGGCGTTGCGAGAGCACGGTGTCAGTGTCGGACTCGAGGTTGTCGATCGTGCCGCCGATGAGGTTGCGGTAGAGGCCCTCGCCCGGGTGCGTGCTGATCTCGCCTTCCCAGAACTGGTGCTTCTGGCCCCACTCGATCTTGTTGCGCGACGACGCGGCGTAGCCGAACACGCGCCGGTAGGTGTGCTCCACCGAGGCCCGCGGCCCGGTGTTGGCGCTGATGCCGACGCCGAAGGTGTAGACCTGCAGCGGCGCCTCGCGCAGCTTCACCACGAGGTGGGCGGCGCCCGCCTGCTCGGGGTTCGGGTCTAGCGCGACGTTGACGCTCTCGAAGAGGCCGGACTTGGACAGGCGCTCCTGGAAGTCCAGCAGCAGCGCCTCGGTCACCGGCGCGCCGCGGCGCGCGTTGGCGAGGTGGCCCACGGTCTCGGCGTCGTGCCGCACGAGGCCCTCGATGTCGAGCTGGCCGTAGCGGAACAGCGGGCCGCTGTCGACGACGGCGAACAGGCGCACCGTGCCGTTCTCGGCATCGACGTCGGCCGCGGTGCCGGTCCAGGCCGCGGTGGCGTAGCCGGCGGCGCGCAGCGCGGCCAGGGCCGAGGCCTTGGCGCTGCTCCAGGCCGGGTTGCGGAAGCCCGAGCCCTCGTGCAGCGGCCAGGCCTTGCGCCAGGCGGCCAGGGCTTCGCGTGCGTCGGCGTCACCGGCGTTGGCGGCGCGTTCGAGATCACCTTCGACTTCCAGCGTCACGCGCGTGATGCGCGCCTGCGGGCCCGGCTCGAGCTTCAGGTGCACGAGGTTGGTGACCGCGCCGTCGCGGGTGAGCTGCACCAGCGGCTGGAAGTAGCCCTCGGTCTGCAGCAGCTCGCGCACCTGCGCCGGCGCGGCGTCGAGCAGGCGCGACCACTCGGCATCGTCGACGTCGGCGCGCGGCATGCGGCCCAGGCGGACCACGTCCAGGTGCCGCTCCAGCAGCGCCTTCAGGTCGTCGGGCGCCTCGATGTCCAGGCGCAGGCCCTGCTGCTCGGGCGCGGCGGTGCGGGCCGTGCCGGCACCCTCGGCTTCGGCCGGCGCCGGCGGCGCGCTGCCCTTGCCCAGCATCGCACAGCCGCCCAGGCCGCAGCCCGCGGCCAGCGACAGCAGCAGCGCAGCGGCGCTGCGTGCGATCGTCATTTGCTCAGCAGCCGCATCGCCCCTTCCAGGCCCGCGAGCGTGAGCGGGAACATGCGCTGGTTCACCAGCTGCTGGACGATGGCGATGCTCTGCCGGTAGCCCCACACGCCCTGCGGCTCGGGGTTGATCCAGGCGTACTTCGGGAACGCGTGCGTCAGCCGCTGCAGCCATTCGGCGCCCGGCTCCTCGTTGTTGTATTCGACGCTGCCGCCGGGCTGCAGGATCTCGTAGGGGCTCATCGTCGCGTCGCCCACGAACACGAGCTTGTAGTCCTTGTTGTACTTGCGGATCACGTCCCAGGTGGGGAACTTCTCGCTGAAGCGGCGCTTGTTGTTCTTCCACATGAAGTCGTAGACGCAGTTGTGGAAGTAATAGAACTCCAGGTGCTTGAATTCGGTCTTCGCGGCCGAAAAGAGTTCCTCGACGCGGTGGATGTGTTCGTCCATCGTGCCGCCCACGTCCATCAGCAGCAGCACCTTCACCTTGTTGTGGCGCTCGGGCACCATCGAGATGTCCAGCATGCCGGCGTTGGCCGCGGTGCGGTGGATCGTGTCGTCGAGGTCGAGCTCCAGCTCCGAGCCCTCGCGCGCGAAGCGGCGCAGCCGGCGCAGCGCGACCTTGATGTTGCGCGTGCCGAGTTCCTTGGTGTCGTCGTAGTCCTTGTAGGCGCGCTGGTCCCAGACCTTCACCGCGCTCTTGTTGCGGCTCTTGTCCTGGCCGATGCGGATGCCCTGCGGGTTGTAGCCGTAGGCGCCGAAGGGGCTGGTGCCGCCGGTCCCGATCATCCGGTTGCCGCCCTCGTGGCGCTCCTTCTGCTCCTCGAAGCGCTTCTTCAGCGTCTCCATCAGCTCGTCCCAGCCCATCTTCTCGATGGCGGCCTTCTCCTCGGGGCTGAGTTCCAGCTCCAGCGTCTTCCTCAGCCACTCCAGCGGCACGTCCTGCGTGAAGTCGGTGAGCATCTCCACGCCCTTGAAGTAGGCGGCGAAGGCGCGGTCGAACTTGTCGAACTGCGCCTCGTCCTTCACCAGCGAGGTGCGCGCGAGGTAGTAGAACTTGTCGACCGTGGGCCCCTCGTCGCCGTCGATCACGCCTTCGCGCAGCGCCTCCAGCAGCGTGAGGTACTCCTTGACGCTGACCTTCAGCTTGGCGGCGCGCAGGGTGTAGAAGAAGTCGATCAGCATGGTGCCTCCGTGCAGGCCGGGCGGCGCAGGTTCAGCGGCGTGGCTTCGCGCCGGGGTCGTGCCGCTTCAGGAAACCGAAGAACTCCGCGTACCACAGCCGGCTGTTGCGCGGCTTCAGCACCCAGTGGTTCTCGTCCGGGAACCACAGCAGCCGGGCGTCGATGCCGCGCGCCTTCAGCGTGTTGTAGTAGGCCAGGCCCTGCGCATCGGGCACGCGGTAGTCCAGCGCGCCGTGCACCACCAGCGTGGGCGTCGTGAAGTTGCCGGCGAAGGTGGACGGGCTCTGCGCCTGCACGCGGGCGTTGTCGTCCCAGTACCAGGCGCCGAGTTCCTTGGCGTGCCAGCTCCAGGCGTCGTCGGCGAACATCGCCGCCCAGTCGTAGCAGCCGGCATGGCAGACGTAGGCCTTGTAGCGGCCGGGCGGCACATGCCCGTTCATCCACGCGACCATGTAGCCGCCGTAGCTGCCGCCACCGGCAAAGATCCGCTTGCGGTCGATGTAGGGGCGCGCGAGCAGCGCGTCGGTGGCCGCCTCCATGTCCTGCAGCTCCAGCTCGCCCCAGCGGTGCGTGATGCTGTCGAGGAACGCGTAGCCGAATCCCGAGGAGCCGTGGTAGTTGACGTTGGCCACCACGTAGCCCTGGGCGGCGAAGAACTGCAGGTTCCAGCGGTAGTGCCAGTTGTCGCCCGGCCCGGTGTGCGGGCCGCCGTGGATGCTGTGCAGCAGCGGGTACTTCTTCTTCGGGTCGAAGCCGGGCGGGTGCACGAGCCACATCTGCACCTCGTCGCCCAGGGCACCCTCGAACCAGGCCTCCTCGACCGTGCCGAGCGCCAGGCGCGACATCAGCGCATCGTTGAAACTCTCCAGCCGCAGCGCCGGCCGGCCGGCCACGTGCGCGTGGATGCGCGCGGGGTGCAGCGCGCTGTCGGCCAGCGTCACCAGCGTGCCGGCGGCCTTGTCGAAGCCGGTGACGGTGCCGCCGGTGACGGCGATCTCGGCGCGGCGGTCGGGCAGGTCGAAGCGCCACAGGTGCGTGCGGCCCTTCTGCTCGGCCAGGAACAGCACGGCCTGGCCGTCGTCCTCCCAGTGCAGCGGCGCGTGCACCTCGTGGTCCCACTCGGCGCTGAACACGTCCCAGCTGTGCTCCTCGCGTTCCCACACGGCCAGCACCGCCGGCATCGTGTGGCGCCGCGCCTGGTGGCTGGCGGTGAAGGCGACACGGTTGCCGTCCGGGCTGTAGCGCGGCGCGCTGAAGTCCCAGTCGGCGTCCTGCACCAGCAGGTCGGTGCGGCCGCTCTTCAAGTCCATCTCGGCGATCGCGTGGCGCGCGTCGGGGCGCTTGGCCGGATCGGGGTCGAAGGCGAAGACGAGGCGGCGGCCGTCGGGCGAGACGTCGAAGTGCTCCAGGCCGGGGTCGGCGCGCGTCAGCGAATAGGGCGTGCCTTCGAAGAGATCACGCACCTTGCCCGGCGTGCCGTCGGCGCCGATTTCCACCAGGTGCAGGTGCGGCTCGCGGCCCATCGGCAGGTTGCGGTCCCAGTGCCGGTAGTGCGCCTCGCTGGTGGCGTAGCCGGTCTCCTTGCGATCCTTGAACTCCTTCCAGCGCTTGGCCTGGGCCTTCGTGCCCTTCAGCTCGGGCCAGACCCAGCTGACGAAGACCAGGCGCTTGCCGTCAGGCAGCCAGCGGAAGGCCTCGACACCGGTGGCCACCTCGGCCGCGCGCCGCGCCTCGCCGCCGTCGGGCGCGATGAGGTAGAGCTGCGCCTCCTCGTCCTTCTTCCCCTGCTGCTCGCGCCGCGCGGTGAAGGCCACCAGGTCGCCGCGCGGGCTGAAGCGCGGGCTGCCGTCCTTCTCGCCGCAGCTCGTCAAGCGCCGCGGCCGGCCGCCGAGCGTGGACAGCAGCCAGAGCGAGGACTCGCCCTTGTTGTCTTCCATCGAGAAGCGCGTGAGCGCGGCGACGGCCTGTGCACCGTCGGGTGACAGGCTGGGTGCGCCCAGGCGCTCGAGCGCCCACAGGTCCTCGATCGTGATCGGTTTCTTCTTCGTGGCCATGGCTCTTGGGGCGGCTTCCAGCGGGATCACCGCGGCCGCTTCAGCTGGTATTCCAGGTGCGCCTTGACCTCGGGCCATTCGCCCGCGGCCAGGCTGTACATCACGGTGTCGCGCACCGTGCCGTCGCGGCGCAGCGCATGGTGGCGCAGCACCCCGTCTTTCCTCGCGCCCAGGCGCTCGATGGCGCGCTGGCTCGCGAAGTTGTAGTTGTCGGTGCGCCAGCCCACGAGCTTCGCACCGAGCGTCTCGAAGGCGTGCTGCATCAGCAGCCATTTCGCGGTGGTGTTGACGGCGCTGCGCTGGTGGCTCGCCGAGTACCAGGTGTAGCCGATCTCGATGCGCTCCACCGCCGGCACGATGTCGTGGTAGCTGCTGCTGCCGATGATCTCGCCGGTCGATTCGAGCAGCACCGCGAAGGCCAGGCGGTGGCCCTCGGCGCGCATCTTCAGCGCGGTCTCGATGTAGCTGCGCGTCGCGCCCGGCTCGGGCACCGAGGTCACGCGCAGCTTCCACAACTCGCCGTCGGCCGCGGCCGCGGCCAGGCCGGCCTCATGGGCCAGCTCCAGCGGCACCAGCCGCACCGGCGCGCGCGTCAGCGTGACGGGTTCGACCGGCCGCATCGCACCGCTAGCGGTTATGCCTCTGCATGAAGACGAGCTTCTCGAACAGCGTCACGTCCTGCTCGTTCTTCAGCAGCGCGCCCACCAGCGGCGGCACGGCCACCTTGTCGTCCTTGCTCTGCAGCGCTTCCAGCGGGATGTCTTCCGCCACCAGCAGCTTGAGCCAGTCCAGCAGCTCGCTGGTGCTGGGCTTCTTCTTGATGCCCGGCAGGTTGCGCACGTCGTAGAAGGTCTTCAGCGCCGCGGCCAGCAGCTCCTTCTTCAGGCCGGGGAAGTGCACGTCGACGATGGCGCGCATCGTGTCGGCATCCGGGAACTTGATGTAGTGGAAGAAGCAGCGGCGCAGGAAGGCGTCGGGCAGCTCCTTCTCGTTGTTGCTGGTGATGAAGACGATCGGCCGGTGCTTCGCCTTCACGAGTTCGCGCGTCTCGTAGACGTAGAACTCCATGCGGTCGAGTTCGCGCAGCAGGTCGTTCGGGAACTCGATGTCGGCCTTGTCGATCTCGTCGATCAGCAGCGCCATCGGCTGCTCGGCGGTGAAGGCCTGCCACAGCACGCCTTTGACGATGTAGTGGTGGATGTCCTTGACCTTCTCGTCGCCGAGCTGGCTGTCGCGCAGGCGGCTGACCGCGTCGTACTCGTACAGGCCCTGCTGCGCCTTGGTGGTGCTCTTCACGTGCCACTGCAGCAGCGGCAGGTTCAGCGCGCGCGCCACTTCCTCGGCCAGCATCGTCTTGCCGGTGCCGGGTTCGCCCTTCACGAGCAGCGGCCGCTTCAGCGTGACGGCAGCGTTCACGGCCAGCATCAGGTCCTGCGTGGCGACGTACTGGTCGGAGCCCTGGAATCTCATCGGGCCAGTATATGCGGCCCCCTATAATCGCCGGTTGGCAGAAAGCGGTGCCGGGAGAGCCCGCAACCCCCTGAGACAACCACCACCCGACGCGACGATGATCAAAGCCATTCCCCTCCTGCTGGCGCTCGCCGGCGTGATGACCTCCGTGCACGCGCAGGACGCTGCGAAGGGCGAACAGAAGGCGGCGATGTGCATCGGCTGCCACGGCATCCCGGGCTACCAGGCCACCTTCCCCGAGATCCACAAGGTGCCGATGATCTCGGGCCAGAACGCGAAGTACATCGCGAGCGCGCTCGGCGCCTACAAGAAGGGCGAGCGCAAGCACCCGACGATGCGCGCCATCGCCGCCTCGCTGACCGACGCCGACATCGCCGACCTGGCCGCGCACTACGAGAAGCACGGCGCCTCGTCGATCAAGCCGGTGTCGGATGCGCCCGCCGCGCAGCCCTCGGCCGAAGTGGCCGCGCTGCTGACCAAGGGCGCCTGCGCCTCCTGCCACGGCCCGAACTTCAGCAAGCCGATCGACCCCGGCTACCCGAAGCTGGCCGGCCAGCACCCCGACTACCTCGCCGCCGCGCTGCGCGCCTACGCCACGAGCGACAACCCGAACATCGGCCGCGCCAACGCCATCATGGCCGGCCAGGTGAAGCAGTTCAAGCGCGACGAGCTGAAGGCCATCGCGGCCTACCTCGGCTCGCTGCCGGGCGAGCTGCGCACGGTGCCGCAGCCCAAGTTCAAGTAGTCGCTCAGCTCGACGGCGCACGCTGCCCGAGCGGCAGCGAGATCACCCCGGTGGCCAGCGCGGTGCCCAGCAGGATCACCGCGCAGCCGGCCAGCATCGCCGGCGTCGGCACCTCGCCCAGGAAGAGCCAGCCCCAGGCGATCGCAAAGGCCGGGATCAGGAAGGTCACCGACATCGCGTTCGTCGCGCCCGTGTGCGCGATGAGGCGGAAGTACAGCACGTAGGCCAGCCCCGTGCAGGCCAGCGCCAGCGCCAGCACGGCGAACCAGGCGCGCAGCCCGGGCATCGCCACCGGCCAGGCCCAGGCCGCGGGCGCGGCCAGGAACACCGCCGCCGAGAGCTGGCTGCCGGTGGCCAGCGCCATCGGCGGCACGCCGGTGAGCTTCTTGCGCGAGTAGTTCGCCGCCACGCCGTACAGCAGCGTCGCCAGCAGGCAGGCCGCGATGCCCAGGGCCGGGCTCACGCCATGGTCGCCGGGCTTGAAGTCGGCCTTGCCCCAGGCCAGGCCGATGACGCCGGCGATGCCGATGCCCAGCCCCAGCAGCCGCGAGGCCGCCGGCTTCTCGCCGAGCCAGGCCCAGGCCACCAGCGCGCCCCAGATCGGCGCCGTGGCGTTGAACACCGACATCAGCGCCGCGCCCAGCACCAGCGCCGCCACCGTGAACAGCACGAAGGGGAAGGCCGAGTTCAGCAGGCCGACGATCGCAATCGCCTTCCAGTGCCGCCGCAGCGCGCCGCCATGGCCCTGCACCAGCAGGATCGGCAGCAGCATCAGCGTCGCGCCGCCGACGCGCACGAACACCAGCGCCAGCGGCCCGAACTCGGCCGCGCCCATGCGCATGAAGAGGAACGACGCGCCCCACAGGCCGCCGAGCACGAACAACTCCAGGAGGTCGCGCCGCTTCATGCGAGCAAGGCTCCCTCGCGCCGCAGCAGCTCCTCCTTGCGCGGCAGCCCGCCGGCATAGCCGGTGAGCGAGCCGTTGCTGCCGATGACGCGGTGGCAGGGCACGATGATGCCGATCGGGTTGCGGCCGATCGCCGCGCCCACCGCGCGCACAGCCTCGGGCTTGCCGACGCGCCGCGCGACCTCGCCGTAGGTCGACAGTGCGCCCGCTTCGATGCCGCGCAGCACCATCCACACCGCCTGCTGGAAGGGCGTGCCCTGCGGGTCCAGCGGCACGGTGAAGGGCCTGCGTGCATGTCGCCAGTAAGCATCGAGTTCGCGTGCGGCCAGCACCAGGTGCGGATGCGAGGCGTCCTCGGGCGCGTCGACGTCCTCGCTGCGGTGCTGCTGGCGGTCGAACCAGGCCAGCGCCAGGCCCCGCGCGGTGGCCGCCAGCGTGATCGGGCCGATGGGGCTGTCCACGCGCATCTGCGCGTCGAGGCGGGGCGTCTTCATGTCGTGGTCTCGAGGTGGTGCCACAGCTGCAGCACGGCGTAGGCGCGCCAGGGGCGCCAGGGTTCGGCCATCGTGGTGATGGCCTTGGGGTCGCGCGAGCCGAGTGCGTTCATCAGGCCGATGTCGCTGGCCGGCCAGGCGTCGGGCCAGGCCAGCGCGCGCATCGCGATCACCTGCGCCGTCCATTCGCCGATGCCGGGCAGCGCGCGCAGCGCGTCCAGCGTGGGCTCCAGCGGTGCGCCGCGATGCAGCTCGATATCGCCCGCGGTCACCGCCGCGGCGAGCGCCTGCAACGCCTTCACGCGCTGGCGCACGATGCCGAGCTTGCCGATGCGTTCGGGGTCCGCGGCAGCGATGGCCTCGGCATCCGGGAACACGCGCGTGAGGCCGGGGAAGGGCGTCTCGACCGGCTCGCCGAAGGCATCCACCAGCCGGTGCACCAGCGTGCGCGCCGCCTTCACCGTGACCTGCTGGCCGAGCACCACGCGCACCGCGGTCTCGAAGCCGTCCATGCCGCCGGGCAGGCGTGCGCCCGGGCGCGAGGGCACGGGCAGCAGCGCCATCACGGGGTCGATCAGCGCCGGGTCGGCGTCCAGGTCCAGGCCCTGGCGCACACGCTGCATCACCGCGCCGAGGACCGGGGCGAAGCTCGGCGAAGCGCTCAGGTGCAGCTCGTGCCGCTCGGGCACGAAGGTCCCGGAGATCCAGCCCGCGACGCGCTCGCCGCGGTGCTTCCAGCCCAGCGTGCGCCGCACGGTCAGCCCTTCGACTTCTTCGACGCCGGCCACCTGCCGGCGCGCGAAGAAGCCCAGCACGGCCTCGATGTCGTAGGGCGGCCGCCAGGCCAGGCGCAGCGGCGCTTCGGCACGCGGCGCGGCGGCGCCCTCGCGGCGCAGCTGCGTCGGGCTGAAGCGGTAGCGCAGCGCGAAGGCGGCGTTGAAGCGGCGCAGGCTCTCGAAGCCGCTGGCCAGCGCCACCTGCGTGACGGGCTGCGTGGTGTCGGTGAGCAGTTGCTTGGCCAGCAGCAGGCGCTGCGTCGTCAGGTAGTCGTGCGGCGAGACGCCGTGCGCGGCCTGGAAGATGCGCCGCAGGTGGCGGTCGGTCACGCCCAGGCGCGCGGCCAGCTGCGGCAGCGCGAGCGGCTCGCCGCCGTGCACCGCGTGCTCGATCATGCGTGCGGCCGTGTCGGCCAGGGTACGCGAGGAATCGGTGTGCGACAGCCCCGGCGCGATCTCCGGCCGGCATTTCATGCAGGGCCGGAACAGCGCGGCCTCGGCCTGTGCGCGGGTGTCGAAGAAGCGGCAGTTCTCGCGCCGCGGCGTGCGCACGCGGCACACCGGCCGGCAGTACACGCCGGTGGAGGTGACGCCGACGAACACGCGCCCGTCGAAGCGGGCATCACGGGCCTTCACGGCGAGGTAGGCGGCATCGGCATCGAGGACCATGCGGCCATGATAGGCAGCGGCCGCGACGGAACTGGCCGTTTTCGGACCTGTCCCTACTCGCTTCTTTCAGCGGCCTCGGTGGCCCTCCCGGGCAACCAGCGCAGCAATGCGGCGTAGAGCAGGTCGGGGTCGACCGGCTTGGCGACATGGTCGTCCATGCCGGCGTCCAGGCAGGCCTGGCGGTCTTCGCCGAAGGCGTTGGCCGTCATCGCGACGATGGGCGGCTGCGTGCCCGCGCCGGCGCGGATGGCGCGTGCAGCCGCCAAGCCGTCCATCACCGGCATCTGCATGTCCATCAGCACGAGGTCGTAGGGCCGCGCGCTGGCATGGGCCACGGCCTGGCTGCCGTCGTCGGCGAGGTCGACGACCAGCCCGGCGGCCTGCAGCAGCTCGCAGGCGACCTCCTGGTTGACCGGGTTGTCCTCGGCCAGCAGCACGCGCCGGCCGCCGAAGAGGCGGCGCACGCGCTGCTCGCCCGATTCGGCCGCCGGTGGCGGCATCGCTCCCATGTTGCCGGCCGCCGCCTGCTGCAGCATCGCGCGCAGCCGGCCGGCCAGCACCGGCTTGCGCAGCACCTGCAGCCAGCCGGCGAGCAGGGCCTCGCGCTGCGCCTGGGCGTCGTCGTTCACCGCCAGCCACACGGCGCGGGGTGCGGGGCCGCCGGCGCGCAGCCGCGTGTGCGCCGCAGCCGCGTCGCCACCGGCGCAGCCGGCATCCACCAGCAGCAGCTCGAAGCCGCCGGCCTCTTGCAGCCGCTCGGCCGCGTCGTCCAGGCCCGCGACGCACTGCGCCTGCACGCCCTCGGCCTCCAGCGCCGCGGCCAAGGCCCCGGCCGCGGCCGGCAGGTCGTCGACGACGAGCGCACGCCAGCCCTGCCACGGCGGCGCTTCGGCGGCGGGCGGCTGCGGCGCCGGCAGGCGCTCCATCCAGGCCGTGAACCAGAACAGGCTGCCGACGCCGGGCGTGCTGCTCATGCCCACCTCGCCGCCCATCAGCTCGGCGAGATGGCGCGTCAGCGCCAGGCCCAGGCCGGTGCCGCCGTGGCGCCGCGTCATCGAGTTGTCGGCCTGCTCGAAGGCGCTGAAGAGAGCCTGCTGCAGCTCTTCCGGGATGCCCTCGCCGCTGTCCTGCACCTCCAGCCGCAGCTTGCAGCGGTTGCCGTCCTCGGCCAGCACCTCGCCGCCCACGCGCACCCAGCCGCGGTGGGTGAACTTCACCGCGTTGGCCAGCAGGTTGATCAGCGCCTGCGCCAGCCGCGTCTCGTCGCCGCGCAGCCGCTGCGGCAATGCAGCGGTGTCGAAGACCAGCTCCAGGCCCTTGGCGGCGGCGCCGTCGGCCACCATCGACAGCGCCTGCTCCAGCAGCAGGTCGCTGTCGAAGTCCACCGGGTGCAGCTCCATCTTCGCCGCCTCGATCTTCGACAGGTCGAGCACGTCGTTGATGATGCCCAGCAGGTGCTGGCCGGCGGCCGTGACCTTGGCCAGGCGGTCGCGCTGCAACGTGTCCTTCGCGTCACGCTGCATCAGGTGCGTCAAGCCGATGATGGCGTTCATCGGCGTGCGGATCTCGTGGCTCATGTTGGCCAGGAAGGCGCTCTTGGCGCGGTTGGCGGCCTCGGCCAGGTCGGCGCGGCGTGCCAGCTCGGCCTGCATCTCGGCGATCTGGCGCTCGCGCGTGCGGCGCTCGCTGTCGTCGACGATGGTGGCCCGCGCGGCGGTCATCTGGCCGTCGGCGTCGCGCTCGAAGTCGGCATCGATCAGCACCGGCAGCAGCCGCCCGTCGGCGCACAACAGCTCGTATTCCAGCCCGCGGGCGCGGCCCTCGGTGAGGAAGGCGCGTGCACGCTCGCGGTGCTGCGCGCGGTCCTCGGGTGTCATCAGGTCGATGACGCGGCGGCCGATGAAGTCATCCCGGCGGTAGCCCAGCAGCGTGAGCACCGTGCGGTTGGCCTCGATGATGGTGCCGTCGGGCAGCAGCGAGACGTAGCCGCAGGGCGCGCCGTCGTACAGCGCCGTCACCGTGTTGGCCCACTTCGAGAGGCTCGCATTGGCCGCGGCCAGCGCGGCGGTGCGCTCGCGCACCTCGGCCTCCAGGCGCTCGCGCTGCTGCTCGCGTTCGCGCCGCACCTCGCGCTGCGCGGTCAGGTCCGACAGCAGCGCAATGAAGTGCGGCTCGCCGCCCAGCTGCACCGTGAGCGCCGAGTAGGTGACGTCCAGCACGCGCCCGTTCTTGCGCCGCAGCTGGGTCTCCACCGAGCGCACCGGCTGGCCAGCGGCCACCTGGGTGTCGAGGTGGCGGCCCAGCACCGGGTCGACCCACATCGCCAGCTCCGCCTGCGTGCGCCCGCACAGCTCGGCGCGCGCATAACCCAGCAGGCCCTCGGCGGCGGCGTTGGCGTCGACGATCACGCCGCCGGGCAGGGTGCCCACCAGGATGCCCATCGGGCTGTTCTCGAACACGCTGGCGAAGCGTTCGTGCAGCTCGGCGAGCTGGCGCGCGGCGCGCGTGCGCTCGGTGATGTCGCGGTGCACGCCGATGACGCCGCGCAGCTGGCCCTGCGGATCGATCACCGGGATGCCGCGCGTCTCGACCCACAGCTCGCTGCCGTCCTTGCGCCGGTGGCGCACCTCGAAGGGTTCGCGGCCGGCGTACATGCCCAGCCGGTAGCGCGACGCGGTGCGCTCGTGGTCGCCCGGCTGCGCATAGAGGAACTCGGTGCCGCGGCCGATGACCTCGGCCGCGGCGTAGCCGTAGGTGCGCGTGAACGCGGCGTTGACGAGGCTGACGCGCCGCTCGGCGTCGGTGTAGACGACGGGGTCCGGCATGCCGTCGAACATCGCGCGGAAGGTGGCCTGGCTCTCCTGCAGCGCGGCCAGCGCCTGTTCGCGCGCGCGCTCCTGCTCCTCCATGCGCCGCCGCGCGATGGCGATCTCGGCCACGGCGGCCGGTTCGGCGTCGGCGGTGGAGGTGGTGGCCAGCGCCGAGACCGAACGCGCCAGCCGCCGCGCCGCCAGCGAGGCACCCGCGGCGCCCACGCCCACCGCCAGCGCCAGCCCGGCCAGCAGCGCCCAGGCCGCGCCGGCCAGCGGCGCGCCCCAGGCGGAGCGCGGGATGTCCAGCGTCACCGTCCACGGCGCCAGCTGAACCGGGGCGCTGAAACGCTGTGCGTCGTCGCGCGTCTCGGGCTGGGCGCCGGCGATCACGCGCCCGGTGCTGTCCCGCAGGCTCAGCGCCTGGCCGGGACCGATCTCGGGCCGGCTCAGCGCCTGGTCGAAGACATGCGCGTTGAGCACCGTCAGCAGCACCGCGCGCGGCGTGTTGTCGCGCACCACCGGCGCGGCCACCGCCACCAGCGAGACGCCGGCGATGGGGCCGTCGAACACGTCGCCCACCGCCGGCTGGCGCGAGGCCAGCGCCAGCGGCACGGCGGCGCGGCCCTTGGGCTCGGGCAGCCGCGGCAGCGGAGCGCCCGCCGGCACGCGCGTGTGCAGCCGCATCTGGCCCTGCGTGTCGGCCAGCACCACGTCGCTGCCGAAGGTGTCGCGGTAGCTCAGCGCGTGGCCGCGAAAGGGCTCGGGATCGACGAGGTCGTCGACCTCGCCAAGCCGCGACAGCAGCGCCAGCCCGTTGATGCGCGAACGCAGCTCGCGGTCGACCAGCCGCGCGACATCCTGCGCCATGCGGCCGGCCTCGGCCTCGCGGTCGGCCAGCTCGTCGACGAAGCGCAGCCAGCCCAGCACCATCGCCAGCACCAGCAGCGGCGCCATGCACCACCAGATGAGCCGCCGCAGGAAGACGCCCAGCGGCAGCGCGTCACCGCCGGCACGGGGGCCGAAGAGTCGGGAAATGATGCGGCGGGGCATGTCGGGCGCGGCTCGTCCGCGCCCGGAGATCATAGTGCCGATGTCAGCGCTGTCGGTGCTTCGCCGGGCGCTCTTACTCGACCTTTCCGATGCGCCGCACGGCCTCCACCATCAGCGCCGCGTCGTCGTTCCAGTAGCTCTGGAACTCGGGCGCGTCGAGGTACTCGATCGGGCTGCCGGCCTTGTTGACCGTGGCCACGACGGCGGGGTCGGCGGCGGCCTTCTTCGCCGCGGCGCGAAGCTTCAACACGATCTCGTCGCTGACGCCGGCGGGCACGAACAGGGCCGACCATTGCGCGAAGCTCGCCGCATAACCCGCCTGCTTCAGGCTCGGCAGCTCGGGCAGCGCGGCCAGCGGCCGCTCGCCCCAGTGCGCCAGCGCGCGCAGCTTGCCGGCCTTGATCTGCTGCGCCACCGTGCTGGGCCCGCTGGCCACCGCATCCACCTGCCCCGACAGCAGCGCCAGCACCGCCGGCCCGGCGCCGGTGTAGGGGATGTGCGTAAGGAAGATGCCGGCGCGCGCCTTGAGCATCTCCATCGGCACGTGCATCGTGCCGTAGTTGCCCGAGCTGCCGTAGTTCAGCGCGCCGGGGCGGCGCTTGGCGTCGGCGACGAAGTCGGCCAGTGTGTGCCAGGGCGAATCGGCCCGCACGACGAGCACCGTCGGGTCGGCCGTGTAGCGCGCCACCGGCTTGAACTGGTTCAGCGTGTAGGCCGGCTTGCGGCCGAGGATGCGGTCGGCCTCGGGCAGGATGGAGATCGAGCTCAGGCTCAGCAGCAGCGTGTAGCCGTCGGCCGGTGCACGCGCGGCCGCGCCGATGCCCAGGGCGCCGCCGGCGCCGACGCGGTTCTCGACCAGCACCGTCTGCTTCAGCTCGCGCGACAGCGCCTCGGCCACCGGCCGCGCGACCGTGTCGGCCACGCCGCCGGGCGGGAAGGGCACGATCATCGTGATCGGCTTGTCCGACGGCCAGCCTTGCGCGGCGGCCATGAAGGGCGCGGCGGCCAGCGCCAGCAGCGTGGGGATCAGCAGGCGACGGTTCATACGGCCTCCGCGGCGGCAGCCTCGAAACGGTTCTCGAGCACGCCCAGGCCGTCGATCTCGATGCGCACCACCGAGCCGTCGCGCAGCCAGCGCGGCGGGCTCAGGCCCATGCCCACGCCGGCCGGCGTGCCGGTGGCGATGACGTCGCCCGGCAGCAGCGTGATGCCGCGCGAGCAGGTCTCGATCAAGGTCGGGATGTCGAAGATCAGGTCGGTGGTGCGCGCGTCCTGGCGCAGCTCGGGTTCGCCGCCATCGGAAGTCACCCAGCAGCGCACGCGCGTATCGGTGCCGTCGAGTTCGTCGGCGGTGACGATCCACGGCCCCATCGGGCAGAAGCCGTCGAAGCTCTTGCCCAGATCCCACTGCGCGTGGCGCATCTGCACGTCGCGTGCCGTCACGTCGTTGACGATGGTGTAGCCGAAGACATGCGCCATCGCATCGGCGCGCGGAATGTTGCGGCCGCCGCGGCCGATCACCACCGCCAGCTCGGCCTCGTAGTCGATCTGCGCGGAGATGGCTGCGCCGGGCAGCGGCACCGCGTCGCCGGGGCCGATGACGGTCTCTGGCACCTTGGTGAACACGATCGGCCAGGCGTCGACGGCCTTGGCGTTGTCCTTGAACACCGTCTCGCGCAGCTCCCGGGCATGGGCGTGGTAGTTGCGGCCCACGCACCACAGGTTGCGGCGCGGGCGCGGGATCGGCGCCAGCAGGCGCGTGGTGCCGAGTTCGATGCGCTCGTCGCCCGCCGGCAGCGGCTCTCCGGCGGCGGTGGCGGCGATCAGCGCCAGCAGGTCCGCGGCCGGCAGCAGCTCGGCATGAACGCCGTCGGGCGCGATGCGCGCCACGCGCGGGCGGCCTTCGTGGATGAGCGTGGCTAGGCGCAAAGGGGTCTCCGCTTCGTTCGAAAGGGCTGAGCCAAATGCTACCATTCAGGCCCGATTTGCAAGGAATCCGGCCTGCCCGCATGGACGCTGCCGCCCAGCTGCGCGACACCATCCTGGAGAACCTGCGCACGCGCGAGTGGCGCGCCGGCCACCGCATTCCCACCGAGCGCGCCCTGGGCGAGCAGTTCGGCCTGAGCCGCAGCACCGTGCGCCGCGTGCTGCAGGACTTCAAGCGCAAGCGCCTGATCACGCAGACCGTGGGCAGCGGCACCTACGTGGCCGATCAGGTGCACCAGGCGCTGGCCGAACTCGCGCCGCCGGCGCCGGCGCAGCAGGTCAGCCCGGCCGAGCTGATGAGCGCGCGCCTGGTGCTGGAGCCGGCGCTGATGGACATGGTGATCGGCAACGCCACCGCGGCCGACTTCGCCCGCATGGACGACTGCAACCGCCGCGCCGAGGCGGCGGCCACGCTCGAGGCCTTCGAGAAGTGGGATGCCGCGCTGCACGAGGCCATCGCCGAGGCGACGCACAACGCCTTCATCATCGGCGTGTTCCGGCTCGTCAACCAGGCCCGTGCGCAGGGCGAATGGGGTGTGCTGAAGCGGCGCAGCGCCACGCCCGAGCGCCGGCGCGAGTACGAGGCCGAGCACCGCGACCTGGTGGCGGCGCTGAAGATGCGCGACGCCGAGCGGGCCCGCGCGCTGTGCCTGGCGCACCTGGTGCACGTGCGCACCAGCATGCTGGGCTACTGAAGCCCCCGCGCGCGCATCGACTGCGGGTCAACCGCATTGACCCTGGGCGGGCGCGTGGCTAGAGTGATCCGCAGTCCAAGCTGAACCAATCGGAGCCAATCAGCTCCGCCTCGTGCCCATGGCCCTGCTGCGTCTGCTCCTGAGCCTGTCGATCGCCGCGTTCGTGGCTGCCCCGGTGCGGGCCCAGGACTATCCCAGCAAGCCCGTGCGCCTGATCGTGCCCTTCGCGCCCGGCGGCTCGGCCGACGTCTTCGGCCGCTTCATCGCGCAGCGCCTGCAGGAGAGCCTGGGCCAGAACTTCGTCGTCGACAACCGGCCCGGCGGCGGCTCGGTGATCGGCACCGACGCCGTGGCCAAGGCCGCGCCCGACGGCTACACGCTGCTCGTGATGAGCAACACGCACACCGTCAACGAGTCGCTGATCCCCAGCAAGCCCTTCGTGCTGATGCGCGACTTCGCGCCGGTGGCGCCGATCAACGCGTCCGACCTCGTGCTCGTGGTCAAGGCCGGCCTGCCGGCGAACACGCTGGGCGAGCTGATCGCCGCCGCGAAGGCGCGGCCCGGCGGCATGAGCTACGCGTCCTCCGGCCCCGGCACGCCGTATCACATGGCCGGCGAGCTGTTCAAGGCGATGGCCGGCATCTCGGTCGTGCACATCCCGTACAAGGGCAGCGCCGGTGCTCGCACCGACGTGCTGGGCGGGCAGCTCGAGATGATGTTCGACGCCATCCCCACGATGACCGAGCACATCAAGGCCGGCAAGGTGAAGGCGCTGGCCACCACCGGCCTCAAGCGCAGCGCGATCCTGCCCGAGGTGCCGACGATGGACGAGGCCGGCGTGCGCCAGTACGAGGCCACGCTGTGGCTCGGCGTGATGGCGCCGAAGGGCACGCCGCCGGCCATCGTCAACAAGCTCAACGCCGAGATCGCGAAGATCACGTCCAGCCCCGAGGTGCGGCGCAACTGGGCTGCGCAGGGCACGGCGGCGATGACGATGGGCGTCGACGAGTTCACGCGCTACCTGAACGAGGACATCGCCAAGTGGGCGCGCATCGTGAAGATCTCCGGCGCCAAGCCCGAGTGATGCACGCGATGGCCGGCGAGACCCTGTACATCCTCAGCGGCGGCGCGGCTCAGGGCCTCGTGAAGGCGCTGCAGGCGCGCTTCGTGATGGAGACCGGTGCGGCCGTCGAAGGCCGCTTCGGCGCCGTGGGCGCGATGAAGGAAGCGCTGCTCGCTGGCCAGCCTTGCGACCTGATGATCGTCACCGCGGCGATGGTCGATGGCCTCGTCGCCGAAGGCCGGCTCGCTGGCGCGGGCCGCGCCGACCTCGGCCGTGTCGCCACCGGCGTGGCGGTGAAGGCGGGCGCGCCGCTGCCCGATGTCTCGACGCCCGAGGCGCTGCGCGCCGCGCTGCTGGCGGCCGGCGCGGTCTACGTGCCCGACACGCAACGCGCCACCGCCGGTATCCACGTCGCGAAGGTGCTGACGCAACTGGGCGTCGCGGCCGAACTCGCGCCGCGGCTGCGCGAGTTCCCGGCCGGCGCGGTGGCCATGCGCGAGCTGGCCGCGTCCACGGAGCCGGCACCCATCGGCGTGACCCAAGTCACCGAGATCCTCTACACGCCGGGCGTGCGGCTCGTCGGCCGGCTGCCGAAGGCCTTCGAGCTGTCGACGGTCTACACCGCAGCGCCGGTGGCCGGATCGCCGCGCGCCGCCCTCGCAGCGCGTTTCATCGCCCTGCTGGCCGGCGTCGACGCGCAGGCGCTGCGCGAGGCCGGCGGCTTCGACGCCTGATGCGGGAGCCGGAATGCGCCGCCGCACGCTGATCACCGCCGTTCCCGCTGCCGTGCTGGCGCTGCCGAAGTTCGCATCGGCGCAGGCCTTCCCTTCGGCCCGGCCCATCCGCTACATCGTGCCGGTGGCGGCCGGCGGCGGCAGCGACCTCGTCGGCCGCACCGTGACTGAGCGCTGGGGCAAGGCGCTGGGCCAGTCCTTCGTGGTCGAGAACATCGGCGGCGGTGGCGGCGCCATCGCCTGCCAGACGACGGCGAAGGCGCCGCCCGACGGCTACACACTCTTGCAGGGCTATGTCGCCACGCACGGCACCAGCCCGGCGACGCGCACCAAGCTGCCCTACGACGCGATCCGCGACTTCACGCCGGTGGGCATGATCGGCGGCACGCCCAACGTGCTGGTGGTCAACAGTTCGTTGCCGGTGAACACGGTGGCCGAGTTCATCGCCTACGTGAAGGCCAACCCGGGCCGTGTGAGCTACGGCTCGGCCGGCCAGGGCTCGCTGACGCACCTGACGATGGAACTGTTCAAGCAGCAGGCCGGCGTCTTCATGGTGCACCTGCCCTACCGCGGCATCGCGCCGGCCTTCACCGACCTGCTGGGCGCGCAGACGCAGGCCATGTTCCCCGGCCTCGCGGCGGCGCTGCCGCACATCCGCTCGGGCCGCGTGCGCGCGCTGGCGGTCACCGGCGCCGCGCGCCACCCGGTCGTGAAGGACGTGCCGACGCTGATCGAAGCCGGCTTCAAGGGCTTCGACGCGATCCAGTGGTACGGCGTGGTCGCGCCTGCCGGGTTGCCGGCGCCGGTGCTGAAGCAGTTGAACGACACGCTGAACGCCGTGCTAACCGGCGGCGACCTGCGCGAGCGCCTCGCCGCCGAGGCGGTGGAGCCGATGCCGATGGCGCCCGAGCCGTTCGCGCGCTTCATCGCCGCCGACATCGCGCGCTGGGCCGAGCTGGCGCGTGCCCGCAAGATCGAACTCGACTCGTGACGCAGGAGCCCCGATGCTGAACCTCCTCAGGACGCTGCTGGCCGCCGCCAGTCTTCTGCTCGCTTTGCCGGCGCTGGCGCAGGACCCGAAGATCAAGGTCCAGTGGCTCGGCCAGGCCGCGTTCAGGATCACCACGCTCTCGGGCAAGGTGATCGTCATCGACCCCTGGCTGACGACCAACCCGAAGACGCCCGAAGCCTTCCGCAAGCTCGACGCGCTGGGCAAGGTGGACCTCGTGCTGGTGAGCCACGGCCACTTCGACCACATCGCCGACGCGCCGGCCCTGGCGCGCATGAACAACGCGCCGCTGTGGGCGCCGGCCGGCCTGTCGCAGAGCCTGCAGATGCTGGGCGTGCTGACGCCGCAGCAGGCCTTCCGCATGAACAAGAGCGGCGTGGTCAACCCGCCGGTCGCGCCCAACGTGAAGGTGACGCTGGTGCATGCCGAGCACAGCAGCGAGTACGCCTGGAAGAACCCGGCCACCGACAAGGAAGAGCTGCACGTGGGCGGCGAGCCCGGCGGCTTCATCATCGAGTTCGAGAACGGCTTCAGGCTCTGGCACATGGGCGATACCGGCGTGTTCGGCGACATGAAGCTGATCGCCGACATGTACAAGCCCGACCTCGTGCTGATGCCCATCGGCGGTGGCCAGTTCGTGATGAACCCGTCCGACGCCGCCTTCGCGCTGCGCGAGTTCATCAAGCCGAAGACCGTGATCCCGATGCACTACTTGACGAACCCGGCGCTGCCGGGCACGCCGGCGGAGTTCATCAAGGCGTTGGGCTCGAGCGCGACGAAGGTGCTCGTGCCCAACCCGGGCGACACGCTGGAGTTCTAGCCTTCCACCGGCTGCGCCGGCGAGCCTTCGAACACGCGCTGCACGAAGGCCAGGTCCAGCCAGCGCCCGAACTTGTAGCCGGCATGGCGGATGGTGCCCGCGTGCTCGAAGCCGAGCGCGCGGTGCAGCGCCAGGCTCGCGGCATTGCCCGCGTCGATGCCGCCCACCAGCGTGTGCACGCCCTGTTCGCGGGCCGTGTCCACCACGGCCTGCAGCAGCAGCCGGCCCAGCCCCCGGCCGCGGTGCGCGTGGTGCACGTAGATCGAGTGCTCGACCGTGTAGCGGTAGGCCGGCCAGGCGCGGAACGCGCCCCAGCTCGCGAAGCCCAGCAGCGTGCCGGCCTCGTCTTCCACGCCGATCACCGGCCAGCCATGGGCCTGCTTGGCGGCGAACCAGGGGCCCATGGCCTCGGGCGGGCGCGCCCGGTAGTCGTAGATCGCGGTCGAGTTGACGATCGCCTCGTTGAGGATCTCGAGGATCGCGCCGGCGTGGCGCTCCGGGCTGCAGGCGATGAGGTGCATGGCTGGTTTTGCGCGTCGTGATGTCCCGTATAGTAGACGAATCGTCTCAATCATGAGACGGCGGATTCATCAGGCATGGACATCGATCACATCGTCGCGCGGCGCCTGCTGGCACTGCGAGGAGAACGCGGGCTGAGCCTGGCGCAGCTGGCGGCGGCCTCCGGCGTGAGCAAGGCGATGATCTCGCGCATCGAGCGCGCCGAGAGCAGCGCCACCGCCACCGTGCTGGGCCGGCTCGCGGCGGCGTTGGGCATCACGCTGTCGCAGCTGCTGGCCGAAGAGCAGGCGCGCGGCGCGCCCGAGCGCGTGCGGCGGCGCGCCGAGCAGCCGGTCTGGCGCGACCCCGAGCGCGGTTATCGCCGCCGCCAGGTGAGCGAGCACGACGCCGCCACCGGCGTCGAACTCGTCGAGGTGGAGCTGCCGCGCGGCACCGTGGTGCACTACCCGCGCTGGAGCGGCAAGCCCTACCGCCAGCGCCTGTGGCTGCTGGCCGGCGCGCTGCGCGTGGACTACGGCGACGAGTGCTTCGAACTCGCCGAGGGCGACTGCATGGACTTCGGTGTCGACCGCGCGCTGGCCTTCAAGGCGCTCGGCCGCAGCGGCTGCCGCTACCTGCTGGTGATGTCGGCCGCCTGAGCGATCAGACGATCTTCACCGAGAGGTTCGGCAGCCCGTCGATGTGGCACTCGATCACGTCGCCGCGCACCACCGGCCCCACGTTCTCCGGCGTGCCCGAGTAGACGATGTCGCCGGGGAACAGCTCGTTGGCCTGCGAGAGCTTGCTGATCTGCTCGGCCACGTTCCAGATCATCTGGTTCAGGTTCGCGTTCTGCTTCAGGTTGCCGTTGACCTTGAGCCAGATGCCGCCCTTCGTGAAATGCCCGGTGCTGCTGGCCAGGTGGAAGGGGCCGATGGGCGCGCTGCGGTCGAAGCTCTTGCCGATCTCCCAGGGCTTCTTCTCGTCGCCCATCGCGCGCTGCAGGTCGCGCCGCGTCATGTCCAGGCCGATCGCGTAGGCGTACACATGCTCCAGCGCGCGCTCGACCGGGATGTCGCGCCCGCCCTTGCTGAGCGCCGCGACCAGCTCGACCTCGTAGTGGTAGTTCTTCGTCAGCGTCGGATAGGGATGGTCGGCCACCGTGCCGGGCGCGACGTTCTGGATCGCGTCGGTGGGCTTCTGGAAGAAGAAGGGCGGTTCGCGGTTCGGGTCGCTGCCCATCTCGCGCGCGTGTGCCGCGTAGTTGCGGCCGATGCAGTAGATGCGCCGCACCGGGAACTGCATCTCGCTGCCGACGATGGGCACGAAGGTGTCGGGCACGGCGAAGGGCGTCTTCGGGCCGCCGGTGCCCGGCGTGGCGCAGCCGCTGGTGATGGTGCCCACCGCGGCACCTACGGTCATGGCGGCGGCGGTCTGCAGGCTGCGGCGGCGGCTGGGCAAGCGCTCTTCGGTCATCGTGGTCTCCGGTGCTGTGGTCTTGCGCGAAGACTCTATGCCGCCGAAGGCCGCGCGACCATGCGGCCTAGCCCCAAGATGCGCGCTACATGGCCTTGAACAGGTGCACGTAGGCGCGGCTCACCGGCAGCTCGACCGCGTGGCCGCGCAGGCGCAGGAACAGGCGACTGGCCTCGTCGCGCCGCGTGCCGGCCAGGTGTGCCAGGTTGACGATGGTGCTGCGGTGCACCTGCACGAACTGCTGCGGGTCCAGCGCGGCGGCGAGTTCGGCGATGGTCGTGCGGATGAGGTGCTCGGCCGTGGCGGTCTGCACGCAGGTGTACTTGTCGTCGGCGCGGAAGAAGAGCACGTCCTGCACAGCCACCTGGTGCGTGAGCTCGCCGCTGCCGGCGCGGATCCAGCGCAGCCGCTCGGGCGCCGGGGCTGCGGCCGTACCGGCCGCCGGCAGCAGGCGCTGCAGCGTGGCCAGCAGCGCCGCGCCGTCGGCTTCGCCGGCGGCGGCCGGCGTCGCCAGCGCGCGCTTCAGCCGCTCGATGCAGCGCGCCAGCCGCGCCTCGCTGACCGGCTTGAGCACGTAGTCCACCGCTTCGCTCTCGAAGGCCTGCACCGCGTATTCGTCGTAGGCGGTGACGAAGACCACGCGCGTGCCGCCCTCGACGCCCTGCGCCACCTCCAGGCCGGTGAGGCCGGGCATCTGGATGTCGAGGAAGGCCAGGTCCGGCTGCAGCGCGGCGATGCGCTCGGCCGCCTCCACGCCGTTGCGCGCCAGGTGCACGACCTGCAGCGCCGGCCACAGCCGCGCCAGCTGCGCGGCCAGCTCGCGCGCCAGGTGCGGCTCGTCGTCGGCGATCAGCGCGGTGGGCATCGCCGGCCTCACTTCGGGGGCACGGCGCCGGCCGCGGGCCAGTCGGTGTCGGCCACGCGGCGCAGCGAGAGTTCCACCAGCTTCGCCGGCGGCTGGCCTTCGATGAGCCGCTCGCTGAGTTCTTCCCAGCGCCCATCCTTCACCACCGCGCTGTGGCGGATGGTCACCGGCCCCATCACCACGCGCCAGACGAAGCCGTCGGGCCGCGGCTCGAACTCGAAGTCGCCGGCATGGCCCAGCGCGTGCGAGTGCAGCCGGTGGCGGCCGCTGGCCACGTCGAAGGAGACGATGGCGAAGGCGTTGAACTCGGTGCGGCCGTCGGGGCCGTAGCTGCGGCCCTCGATGGCGCGGATGCTGCCGTCGAGCATCGGCCCCACGCGCTCGGTCTGCACCAGCTCGCGCACGGCGCCGCCGGGCTGGTGGAGCTTCATGCTGCCGCGCCAGGTGCCGTCGAGCATCGCCACGGACTTCAGCGCCTCGCGCTGGCGCGCCAGCAGCGCGGCGGTGTCGGGTTGCTGCGCGAGGGCGCCGCCGACGGCAGCGGACAAAGCGAGCAGCAGGGCGGTGGCGGCGGGCATCTTCAAGCGGGTTCTCCGGGTGCGAACGAAGGGTCGACCGGCAGGCGGATGACGGCCCGCGTGCCGGGTGAAGCGGGCTGCAGCTCCAGGCTCGCGAGCGTGCCGTAGCGCGCCTGCAGCCGGCTGCGCACGTTGGCCAGCGCCACGCCGGCGCCCTGGCGGCCGCCGGGGCGCGGCGGGGCATCGAGGCCGCGGCCGTCGTCCTGCACCTGCAGCACGAGTTCGCCGCTTTCGAGCCGCGCCTGCACGCTGACGCTGCCGCCTTCGAGCAGGGGCTCCAGCCCGTGGTGGATCGCGTTCTCCACCAGCGGCTGCAGCAGCAGCGGCGGCACCGGCACGCGGCGCGCGGCCTCGTCGGCTTCGATGTGCCAGCGCAGGCGCTCGTCCATGCGCGTGCCCAGCAGGCGCAGGTAGTGCTCGGCCAGATCCAGCTCCTGCGCGAGCGGGGCGTCGCCGCTGCGCATCACCGCCAGCGAGCTGCGCAGGTACTCGGTGAAGTCCTGCAGCATCTGCTTGGCCTTGGCCGGCTCCGGGTCGATCAGCGAGATCACGCCGGCCAGCGTGTTGAACAGGAAGTGCGGCTCGATCTGGCCTTGCAGCAGGCGCAGCTGGGCCTCGGCGGCGCGGCGTTCGGCGTCCAGCTGGGCGTGCTTGACGGCGAAGAAGTGGTGGAACACGAGGGTCAGCATCACGGCCAGCAGCACCATGCCGACGAGGATGCGGCCGCCACCGCCGTTCACCGTGATGCGCAGCACCGGCGGTGCGAACAGCGCAATGCCCACCGGCCAGGCCACGAAGGTGCAGGCCAGCGGAATGCCCGAGAAGAACAGCGTGCGCTGCGTGCGGGTCCAGTGCCGGATGCGCTGGAAGCCACCCATGCGCCAGCGCAGGAGGTCGAACACCCCGTGGATGAAGCCGCCGATCACGGCGCACACGCCTAGGTTGCGCCCGTACAGCTCGACCCAGCCGAGGCCGCTCACGCGGGCGTAGGACATCGAGCCCAGCACGGTGAAGGGCAGGGCCAGCGCCGCGCAGAAGAGGGCCGTCCACAGCCATTGCAGCCCGTAGCCGCCCACACGCGGCGCCGAGTGGTCGAACCAGGCGCGGCGCGAGGCGCGGAGCCGTTCGAGGTCGATCTTGGGCATGGCGGGCAGTGTAGGCAGCGCCCCGCAGCGGGCGCGGCGCGTGGCGACGATCGGCAAGCGGGCGCCGCCAATCGACGGCGCGGCCGACGGGTCGCTGCCTACAATGCCCGAAAGCCTCACTCTCCCCTCACTCCATGCAGATCGATCCCTCCATCTTCAAGGCCTACGACATCCGCGGCGTGGTCGGCAGGAACGTCGACGAGAGCTTCGCCGAGCACCTGGGCCGCGCCTTCGGCAGCGAGTGCGTGGCCGCCGGCGAGAAGGCGGTGGCGGTGGGCCGCGACGGGCGCGTCTCCGGCCCTGGCCTGGCGGCAGCGCTGGTGCGCGGCCTGAAGAGCACCGGCCTGGACGTGGTGGACCTGGGCATGGTCACCACGCCGATGCTGTACTACGTGGCCGCCACGCGCGCGAAGCACGGCTGCAGCAGCGGCATCCAGGTGACGGGCAGCCACAACCCGAAGGACTACAACGGCTTCAAGATGGTGATGTCCGGCCGCGCCATCTACGGCGACGACATCCAGAAGCTGCGCCAGCGCATCGAGACCGAGACGTACACCACCAAGCGCGGACGCAGCGCGAAGATGGACATCCTGGCCGAGTACACGCAGCGCATCGTCGGCGACTGCAAGCTGGCGCGGCCGATGAAGATCGTGGTGGACAGCGGCAACGGCATCCCCGGCGCCTCGGCGCCCGGCATCCTGCGCGCCCTGGGCTGCGAGGTCATCGATCTCTACTCGAAGGTGGACGGCGACTTCCCCAACCACCACCCCGATCCCAGCAAGCCCGAGAACCTGGCCGACCTGAAGATGGTGGTGCGCGCCACCGGCGCCGAGCTGGGCCTGGCCTTCGACGGCGACGGCGACCGGCTGGGCGTCGTGACGACCGGCGGCAACATCATCTACCCCGACCGCCAGGTGATGTTCTTCGCGCGCGACATCCTCAAGCGCCACAAGGGCGCCACGGTCATCTTCGACGTGAAGTGCAGCCAGCGCCTACCGGTGGCCATCAAGCAGGCCGGCGGCAAGCCGCTGATGTGGAAGACGGGCCACTCGCTGATCAAGGCCAAGCTCAAGGAGATCGGCGCGCCCTTCGCCGGCGAGATGAGCGGCCACCTCTTCTTCGGCGAGCGCTGGTACGGCTTCGACGACGCGATGTACACCGCAGCGCGCCTGCTGGAGATCCTGTCGCGCAGCAAGAACCCGAGCGCCGAGCTCGACGCGCTGCCCACCAGCTTCAACACGCCCGAGCTGAACGTGCCCTGCGCCGAAGGCGAGCATCACCATGTGGTGGCCGAGCTGCTGGCGCGCGCGGCCGACGGGCGCCTGAAGTTCGAAGGCGGCGAGATCGGCACCATCGACGGCCTGCGCGTGGACTTCGCCGACGGCTTCGGCCTCATCCGCGGCAGCAACACCACGCCGGTGCTGGTGCTGCGCTTCGAAGGCCACACCGAAGAGGCGCTGCACCGCATCGAGGAGCAGTTCATGGCCGCGCTGCGCTCGGTGAAGCCCGACGCGCAGGTGGCCGCCGCCGCGCACTGAAGCCGGCCTCGCCCGTTCCTTCCACGATGGCCGAGGCCCTGGCGCGCGCCGCCTACGCGTGGCTGCTGCGCCTGGGGCTGCCGATCTACTTCGCGCGCCTGTGGTGGCGCGGCCGCCAGGAGCCGGGCTACCGCGCGAACTGGGTGGAACGCCTGGGCGGCTTCGCCGGTGCGCCGCAGCCGGGGCGCCTGTGGCTGCACGCGGTGTCGCTGGGCGAGACGCGCGCGGCCATGCCGCTGGTGGAGGCGCTGCGCGCGCAGCGGCCGGGCCTCTCCCTGCTGCTGACGCATGGCACCGCCACCGGCCGCGAGGCCGGCCGCGCGCTGCTGCGCGAGGGCGACGCGCAGGCCTGGCTGCCCTACGACACGCCAGGTGCGGTGCGCCGCTTCCTGCGCCGCCACCGGCCGGCGCTGGGCGTGGTGATGGAGACCGAGGTCTGGCCCGCGCTGCTGAAGGAGGCCGAGCGGCAGGGCGTGCCGATGGTGTTGGCCAATGCGCGCCTGTCCGAGCGCAGCGCGCGCAAGGGCGAGCGCCTGCGCGTGCTGATGCACCCCGCACTGGCGCGCTTCACGCGCGTGCTGGCGCAGGGCGAGGCCGATGCCGCGCGGCTGCGCGCCAGCGGCGCGCGCGGCGTGCAGGTGCTGGGCAACCTGAAGTTCGACATCACGCCCAAGGCCGAGCAGCTCGCGCGCGGCCGGCGCTGGCGCGAGAAGCTCGGCCGCCCGGTCGTGCTGGCGGCCGTCACGCGCGAAGGCGAGGAAGGGCCGCTGCTGCGCGCCTTCGGCGACCGCCTGGCCGATCTGGCGGCGCCGCCGCCGCTGCTGATCGTCGTGCCGCGCCATCCGCAGCGCTTCGACGAGGTGGCGGTGGGCATCGCCGCCGCAGGCCTGGTGGCCGCGCGCCGCAGCCAGTGGGGCGACGAGCCGGGCGAACTGGCGCTCGCGGCCGATGCCTGGCTCGGCGACAGCCTGGGCGAGATGGCGCTCTACTACGGCTGCGCCGACGTCGCGCTGCTCGGCGGCAGCTTCGCGCCGCTGGGCGGGCAGAACCTGATCGAGGCCGCGGCCTGCGGCTGCCCGCTGGTGATGGGGCCGCACACCTTCAACTTCGCGCTCGCGGCCGAACTCTCGCTCGAGGCGGGCGCCGCGGAACGCGTGGCCGACATCGATGCCGGCGTGCGGCGCGCGCTGGAGATCGCGCTCGACCCGGCCGGCCGCGCCGAGCGCGCCGAGCGTGCGCTGGCCTTCGCCGCCGGGCACCGCGGCGCCGCCGCGCGCATGGCCGCCGCGGTGCTGGAACTGCTGCCACGCGCCTGAGTGCGCGTCGGAGGCGTCCTACGCGGATGCGGCTTACGTTCTGATGCGGTGGCCGGCGGCGCGCCGCAATACTGGCCGCCATCACAGCTTCGCGCCTGCAACCATGACCCACGGCAGCACCACCTTCCCCGCGCCCCCGGCACCGGCCACCCCGGCCACCGGCCAGACGCCCCGCTGGGCCTGGCTGGCGGGCGGCGCCGGCCTGCTGGCCGCCTGCGGCATCGCCTCGGCCTTCGTGTTCCGCAGCAAGCCGGCCGAGGTGCCGGAGGCGCCCGTGGCGGCCTTGACGGCACCGGCAGCGAAGACGCCGGCGCCTGCCGTAGCCAAGCCCGCCGCCAAGCCCGCCGCAACCGTGGCCACCGGCTGCGAGAACGCGTCCTGCGGCGTGGTGGACAGCGTGAAGGCCGTGAAGGTCAAGGGCCAGGGCACGGGTGCCGGCGCGGTGGTCGGCGGCGTGCTGGGCGGCGTGGTCGGCCACCAGATGGGCGGCGGCACCGGCAAGACCGCGATGACGGTGCTGGGCGCCATCGGCGGCGGCGTGGCCGGTAACGAAGTGGAAAAGCGTGCCCGAGCGGAAACGGTCTACCAGGTGCATCTGCGCATGGACGACGGCAGCCAGCGCACCGTCACGCTCAAGCAGGCGCCAGTGGCCAAGGGCGACCGCGTGGCGGTCGAAGGGCAGAACCTGCGGCGTGTCGGAACCACGCAGACAGCGTCGCAGTAAGGCCGCTCAGCCGCGCAGCAGGTCCAGCGGCGCCAGGCCTGCGGTGCCCGGCAGCACGCTCGTATCGAGCGCGGCCTTCGCCACCTGCAGGTGCTGGCCGAGCAGCGTTCGCATCGCGGCGCGCAGGTCGGTGGTGATGCGCAGGTCGCGGCCCTCGTAGCGGTCCTTCTTCGCCAGGCCGGGCCAGTCGGCGATGACGCGGCCGCCGCGCACCGCGCCGCCCAGCACGAAAGCCGCGCCGCCGCTGCCGTGGTCGGTGCCCTGGTTGCCGTTGACCTCCACCTGGCGGCCGAACTCGGTGGCCACCAGCACGGCGGTCTGCTGCCAGGTGCCGCCGGCCTGCAGGCCCTCGCGCAGCGCGGCCAGCGCCGCGTCGAGCGTGCGCAGGTTGCCGGCCAGGGCGCCGTTGGGCAGCGGCTGGTTGGTGTGCGAATCCCAGCCGCCCATCTCCAGCACCGCGACCTGCGAGCCCCGCTGCAGGAACTCGGCCGCCTTGCCGGCCAGCGCCACCGCGGCGCCGCGGCCGTTCGCCTTCATGCCGCCCATGCCGCTCATGTCGGACGCCATGGCCGGGTCACCATGCAGCCCGCGCGCGCGCTGGAGCGCCTGCGACAGCGCCGGGTCCTGCGCGTACATCGCCTGCAGCCGCGCCACGAGATCGGCCGAAGGATCGGGCAGCGCCGAGGGCGCCCAGGTGTCCACCTCCACCGGCCCGCGCAGCACCAGCGGCACGGCGGTCTCCAGCGCCACCGCGCGCAGCGCCGTGCCCGGCAGTGCGCGGCCGAGCCAGCCGGTGGCCAGTTCGTAGGGCTTCGTGCCGCCGCTTTCCAGCACCTGCTGGGCGTCGAAGTGGCTGCGCTCCCTGTACGGCAGCCCGGCCGCATGCAGCACGGCCAGCTCGCCGCGGCTGTACATCGCGTGCAGCTGCGGCAGCAGCGGGTGCAGCGCGAAGGTGGCGTCGAGCTTCAGCGGCTCGGCGCCAAAGGGCGCGAAGTTCGCGAGCACGCCACGCGCCTCGGCGAAGGCCGGGTCGCCGATCGCGGGCACGGCGGTCAGGCCGTCCATGCCACCGCGCAGGATCACGAAGACGAAGCGCTTCGCGCCCGGCGCCGGGGTGGCTGCCGGCGTGGCCGCGACAGCCAGCCGTGCGAAGGGCAGGGCGCCCGCGGCGGCCAGCAGCTGCGAGACGAATCGGCGGCGGTCTTTCATCGCAGGCTCCGTTCAGTTGTCCACGGCGCTGCGCGCCGGCAACGACGCACGAAGCCAAAGATCCACACCAAGCTTCCCGCCGCGGAACCGGCTTTGCCGGGCCGCTGGCGGACGGCCCCCTCGGGGGGTAGCGAGCGCAAGCGAGCTTGGGGGCACCATGTCACCGGCGCTGGAACTCGGGCGCGAGCAGGAGCAGCGCCAGCGCCTGCGGGCCGTCCGCGGCGCGTTCGATCTGCTGCGCCGTGCCCTCGCTCAGCAGCGGGCCCAGGCTGGCGCGGGCGAGTGCGCGGGCGTCGGTGCGGCGGCCCACGCGGTCGGCCACGCGCGTGGCCCATTCGACGCGTTTCCACACCGCGTCGGGCCCCAGCCATTCCTCGGCCTTGTCGGGCCAGCCGGCCGGCGAGGGCGCGGCCTGAACGCGCTGGCCGAGCGCGGTGATGCCGCCGTCGGGGATGCGCTCGAAGGCGCGGTCACCCAGGCCCAGCAGGCGCACGCTGCCGATCACGAATTCCTCCGGCGTCCTGAGCTTGCTGGCCTGCGGCAGCCAGGCCTCGGGGCTGCCGACGAGCGTGCGGTAGACGGCGGGCAGGTCGCCGTTGCTGTCGCGCCAGCTCGATTCCAGCCGCGCCACCAGCGACGGCGGCGGCTCGTCGGCCACCACGTGGCGCGCGAGCTTGGTGCAGACGAAGCGCGCCGTCGAGGGATGGCCGGCGAGATCGTGCAGCACCTCGCGCAGCGCATCGGGGCCCTCGCGGTAGCGCTTGCCGAGGATGGTCTTGGCGCCCGGCTCGTGCCAGGCCGGATCGAAGCGCGCGGTGGGCGTACCGGCCGGCGCATCGACCAGCTCGCGCAGCGGCACGCGCCAGCCGGTCAGCACGCGGGCGAACTCGGTCACATCAGCTTGCGCGTAACCGCCCCAGCCGCCGTAGGCGGCTCCGCCGCCGCTCACGCCGAGCGTGTGCAGCTCCAGGATCTCGCGCGCCAGGTTCTCGTTCAGCCCGCTGATGCGCGGCGCCTTCTCGCGCGTCTCGGGCGCACGGCGGGCGCGCCGCCTCACCAGCATCGAATCAGGCCCGGCGGAGGCGTCGTTGTCCAGGTAGCGCAGCATGCCGGCGTGGCGCACGGCCGCGTTCAGCAGCTGCTCGAAGGAGCCCGCGATGTGGGGTCGCAGCGCCTCGCGCTCGTAGGCGCCGACGATGCCGCGCGCGCTTGCCTTGGCCATCGAGACCGTGAAGTGGTTGGCCCAGAACAGGGCCAGGCGCTCGTTGAAGGGCTTGGCGCTCAGCGCCGCCGTCGTCAGGCGCGCGCGCACGTCGGCTTGCACGATGGCGCGGAAGTGTTCGCCGAAGGCCTCGGCCCCGTCGCGCTTGTCGTCGGGCTTGATGGTCCGGGCGCGCTGAAGGAACTCGGCGAAGCGCTTCAGCCCCTCGACGCCGCTGGCCAGGCCATCGCCGCGCTGCGGCTCGGCCGGGCCGATCTGCGCCAGCAGCCAGCCGCGTGCATCGTCACCCGGCGCCGTGAGCGAGCCATCGCCCAGGCCGAAGCGGTGCACCGCGAGCGCGGCCTGGAGGGTGCTGGTGCTGCCGTTCATGCGCCGCGAGTGTGTCGCAGCGCAAGGTCACCCGGCATGGCTGCCGGGTGAAGAAACGTTTACTTCGCGAGCAGGCGGTTCGCGGCGTCGATGTCGGTGGGCACGAGCTGGCCCGAGGCCTGGCGCAGCTTCAGGCCGTTGACGATCACGTCGTAGCGCGCCTTGGCCAGGTCGCGCTGCGTGCTGTAGAGCTGGCTCTGCGAGTTCAGCACGTCCAGGTTGACGCGCACGCCCACCTTGTAGCCGAGCTGAGTGGCTTCCAGCGCCAGCTTGGAGGAGGCCTCGGCCGCTTCCAGCGCCTTCACCTGCGCCTGGCCCGACTGCACGCCGAAGTAGGCCTGCCGCGTGCCCTGCGCGACACCGCGCCGTGCGGCCTCGAGGTCCTGGCGCGCCTTCTCTTCCAGCACCACGGTTTCCTTGATGCGGTTGTCGATCAGGCCGCCGGTGAAGATCGGCATGCTCAGCTGCACGCCCAGCGTGGCCACCGTGGTGGTGCCCACCGCGCGGTTCAGCGTGGGCAGCGGGCCGCGGGCATCGCTGGCGCCGAGCGACGCCACGGCGTCGACCGTGGGCTTGCTCGCCGCGCGGGACTTCTGCGTCTCCAGCTGCGCGACCTCGAAGGCCACGCGCGCGCGGCGCACCGAGGGGTGCACCTGGTCGGCCACCGTCACCCATTCCTCGGCGTTGGCGGGCGTGGTGGCCGGCAGTTCCACCGGCGTGGCCAGCGGCTTGGGCTGCACGTTGGTGCGGCCCACGAGCTGGTCCAGCGCGATGCGCTTGGTGCGCAGGTCGTTCTCGGCGGCGATCTCCTGCGCGGTGCCCAGGTCGAAGCGGGCCTGCGCCTCGCGCGTGTCGGTGATGGTCGCGGTGCCGACCTCGAAGTTGCGCTTGGCCGAGGCCAGCTGCTCGGCGGTGGCGGCCTTGGAGGCGCGCGTGGTGGCCAGCGTGTCCTGCGCGGCGAGCACGTCGAAGTAGGCCTGCGCGACGCGCACGATCAGGTCCTGCTCGGCGGTGTCGAGGTCGGCCTGCGCGCTGTTCAGGCCCTTGCGCGCCTGCGCGATCGTCGCGTCGATGCTGCGGTTGAACAGCGGGTACTTGCCGTTGAGCGAACCGGCCAGGGTGTTCGTGCCCTTCATGCCGATGTTGGGCGGATCGGTCTGCGTGTTGGTGGCGCTGGCCGTCGCGGACAGCGAGGGCATCGACGAGGCCTCGGCCTGCTTCACGCGGTACTCGGCCGACGTGGCATTGGTCTTGGCCGACAGGTAGGCCGCGTCGTAGGCGCGGGCGGCGTCGTAGAGCTCCTGCAGGCTCTGGGCGCTGGCCAGCGCCGGCAGCAGCAGCGCCAGCAGGGCGGCAGGGGCCGCGAGATGGCGCGGAAGAATCGAACGCATGCGGTTTCCTCGGTGTCTCGGCTGTGTTGCCGCCAGGGGTGCGGCAGCCAGCGCGGGGTTATAGCGGGGCATGTCGGCGGCTCACATCCCGAATGCGACGACCTGCCGCCGGCTGGCGCCGGGCAGCCCGCTGGGGGCGATGGGCTGCACGGCCGGCCAGCGCAGCTCGCGCCCTTCAGAACGAGAAGCGCGTGGGCTCGGCGAAGCCCTCCAGGCGCGGTGCGACAGTGTCGAACAGGTCCCGCTGCGCGAACGCGGCCTCGCCGTTGCGCGTGAAGAGCCGCGCGCGCATCACCGGCTCTTCGCCGACCACGGCCACCAGCCGGCCGCCGGTCTTCAGCTGCTGCAGCAGCTCGCGCGGCACCTCGGCCACCGAGCCCGACAGCACGATGGCGTCGAAGGGCGCCTCGATCGTCAGGCCGCGGGCGCCATCGGCCGCGGTGACGTCGACCACGCGCACGTTGGCGACGCCGTTGCGCTTCAGGCTCTCGCGCGCCATGCGCGCCAGCGCGGGCCGGCATTCGAGCGTGATCACCTGCATCGCACGGTGCGACAGCAGCGCGGCCATGAAGCCCGAGCCGGTGCCGACTTCCAGCACGCGCTCGTGGCGCTGCACCTGCAGCTCCTGCAGCAGCCGGGCCTCGACCTTGGGCTCCAGCATGCAGGTGCCGGGCGCGGCGTCGGCGCCCGACAGCAGCGGCACCTGCGTGTCCACGAAGGCCAGTGCGCGCAGCGCCGGCGGCACGAAGTCCTCGCGGCGCACGGTGCCCAGCAGCGTGAGCACGTTCTGGTCGAGCACGTCCCAGGGGCGGATCTGCTGCTCGATCATGTTGAAGCGGGCAAGTTCGATGTTCATGGCGGGCACGCGGGCTGAAGGTCTTGCGGAGGCGGCGGGCATTCTAGGCGGCCACCCTTCACGCTGGCTTGCGCGGACCCGGCTGCGCCTGCAGCCCGCGCAGCGTGATCTCCAGGTGCGTCTGCAGGAATTTCGCGGGGTCGGCCTCCAGGCCGCAACGCACCAGTTCCTCGCCGAAGGAGCAGCGACACAGCGTCATGAACAGCACCGGCGCGATCAGTGCCTGCGCCACCTCCTGCAGCGGCAGCGGGCGGAACTCGCCACGCTCGATGCCGCGTTGCACGCAGCCCGCGAAGAGGCGGTGGCCGGGCACGATCACCTCCTCGGTGTAGAAGCGGGCGATCTCGGGGAAGTTGTGCGCCTCGGCCACCGCCACCTTGTGGATGCCGGCCGCCGGCGTGTTGCCCACGCGGTCCCACCAGGTGTTCATCAGCACCGAGAGCAGCTCGGCGCTGGACCCGTCGAACTGAGCCGCGATCTCCTCGCCGTGCGCGATCAGGCTCGACAGGTTCTGCCGCACCACGGCCTTGAACAGGTCTTCCTTGCTCGGGTAGTACAGGTACAGCGTGCCCTTGGAGACGCCGGCGCGCTGTGCCACTTCCTCCGAGCGCGCAGCGGCGAAGCCCTTCTCGGCGAAGAGCGCCAGCGCGGCGTCCAGCAGTTCCTGCGGGCGCGCTTCCTTGCGGCGCTGGCGCGAGGGCGGATCGGCAGCCTCGGCAGAGGCTTGGGCGGGATGTGCGGGAGACATATTACTGACTGACCGGTCAGTAATCGTACCCCGCCGCGGGAATGGCCGTCAAGGCGCGTGGCTATCATCCGCCGCTTTGTCGCCACGCCCGGAGCGCCGCGTCTTGGATCTGATCCTGCTGTCGAAGGCCGCCATCATGGGCGTGGTGGAAGGCCTGACCGAGTTCCTGCCCGTGTCTTCCACCGGGCACCTGATCCTGGCCGGCTCGCTGCTGGACTTCAACGACCCGCGCGGCAAGCTGTTCGAGATCGTCATCCAGTCGGCCGCGATCCTGGCCGTGGTGTGGGAGTACCGCGCGCGCATCGGCCGCACGCTGGCCGGCGCGACGACGGACCCGCTGGCGCGGCGGCTGCTCGTCAACGTGGCCATCGCCTTCCTGCCGCTGGCGGTGCTGGGGCTGCTGTTCGGCAAGGTCATCAAGGCGCACCTGTTCAACGCGCCGACGGTGGCCACCACCTTCATCCTCGGCGCCTTCGTGATCCTCTGGGCCGAACGCCGCCAGCACGCCGTGCGCGTGAGCAGCATCGACGCGATGACGCCGATGGACGCGCTGAAGGTGGGCATCGCGCAAGCCTTCGCGCTGATCCCGGGCACGAGCCGCTCGGGCGCCACGATCATCGGCGGCATGCTCTTCGGACTGTCGCGCCAGGTGGCGACCGAGTTCACCTTCTTCCTGGCGATCCCGACGCTGGCGCTGGCCGGCGCCTACTCGCTGTACAAGGAGCGGGCGCTGCTGTCGGCCGGCGACCTGGGCATGTGGACGGTGGGCATGGTGGCCTCCTTCGTCTCGGCCTTCCTGTGCGTGCGCTGGCTGCTGCGCTACGTCTCCACGCACAGCTTCGTGCCCTTCGCCTGGTACCGCATCGCCTTCGGGCTGCTGGTCTTCGCCACCTGGTGGACCGGCACCGTCAACTGGCACGACTGAACAGCAGGTCCCACACGCCGTGGCCGAGCTTCAGGCCGCGGTTCTCGAACTTCGTCAGCGGGCGCCAGGCGGGGCGCGGCGCGTAGCCGCCCGCCGTGTTGACGAGCTGCGGCTCGGCCGACAGCACCTCCAGCATCTGCTCGGCGTAGGGCTGCCAGTCGGTGGCCAGGTGCAGGTAGCCGCCGGGTGCGATGCGGCTGACGAGCAACTGCACGAAGGGCGGCTGGATCAGCCGCCGCTTGTGGTGGCGCTTCTTGTGCCAGGGGTCCGGGAACCAGATGTGCACGCCGGCCAGCGAGCCGGGCGCCAGCATCTGCTGCAGCACCTCCACCGCGTCGTGCTGCAGCAGCCGCAGGTTCGTGAGCTGCAGCTCGCCGATGCGCTTGAGCAGCGCGCCAACGCCCGGGGCATGCACCTCGATGCCGATGAAGTCGCGCTCCGGCGCCGCGGCGGCCACCTGCGCGGTGGCGTCGCCCATGCCGAAGCCGATCTCCAGCATCCGCGGCGCGCGGCGGCCAAAGGCGGCGTCGAGGTCCAGGGGCGATGGCTGGAAGGGCAGCACGAAGCGCGGGCCCAGATCGGCCAGCGCCCGCTGCTGCCCCGGCCCGAGCCGGCCGGCACGCAGCACGAAGCTGCGGATGCGGCCGTCGTGCGGCGGGCGGGTCTCGTCGGACATAAGGCGGCGGGTCGGCGGGCCATCGGGAGAGGGCGCGCAGTGTAGCGGCGGAGCCGCAGACGGCAGCAGGGTGTAACAGGCACCAGCGAAGGCCGCGCTAGCATCGCCCCTCGTCGAGAACGCACCTCTTCAGGAGACCCGCATGAGCCTGTTCCGCCGCACCCTTGCCCGCCTGCTGTGCGCCTCACTCGTCTTCAGCGGCATGGCCCAGGCGGCGCCGCTGCAGCTGATCGGCACCGAGCAGGCGGCAGCGGCGATGCAGAACGCCGCGCCGGCCTCCGAGACGCACGCGAAGCTGCTGGCCACGCTGGACCGCGCCGACCTGGCCGCCGCGCTGCAGGCGCGCGGCGTGAGCGCCGAGCAGCTGCGTGCGCGCATCCATGCGCTGACCGACGCCGAGGCCACGCAGCTGATGGCGCAGATCGACGCCGCGCCCGCCGGCGGCGACGTGCTGGGCCTCGTGTTCACCGTCTTCATCATCCTGCTGGTCACCGACATCCTCGGCCTGACCAAGGTGTTCCCGTTCACGCGCCCGGTGCGTTGATCCGCCGCGCGGCCGCCGCGCTCGCGGCGGCCCTTTCAACGGTCATCATGGTCGCGCAGCTCTCGGGCTGCGCCTGGCTCGCAGACCCGCCGCAGACCGCGGCGCTGAAGCTCGCGGCCCCCGCCGGCCTGCCGCCCCGCCTGGAGCGCACGCAGGTCCCCTTCTTCCCGCAGACGCAGCACCACTGCGGCCCCGCCGCGCTGGCCACCGCGCTGGCCGACGTGGGCCTGCCGGCCGACCCGCAGGCGCTGGCCGACGCCGTGTTCCTGCCGGCGCGCGAGGGCAGCCTGCAGATCGAGATGCTGGGCGCCGCGCGGCGCTCGGGCGCGCTGGCGACCCGGCTGCCCGGCGAACTGAGTGCATTGCTGCAGGAGCTGGCGGCCGGCCACGCCGTGGTGATCCTGCAGAACCTGGGCCTGGCGATGGCGCCGCAGTGGCACTACGCCGTGCTCGTGGGCTACGACCTGGCCGACGCCACGCTCGTGCTGCGCAGCGGCACGACCGAGCGCGAGACCATGTCGCTGCGCACCTTCGAGCACACCTGGGCGCGCGGCGGCCACTGGGCCGTGGCGGTGCTGCCGCCGGGCCGGCTGCCGGCCACTGCGCGCGAGGCCGATGCGCTGGAGGCCGCGATCGGCTTCGAGCGCACGGCGCCGCCGGCGCAGGCGGCGCTGGCCTACCGCTCGCTGCTCGCGCGCTGGCCGGGCAACCTGCTGGCCGGCATCGGGCTGGGCAATGCGCGGGTGGGCGCGGGCGACATCGCCGGCGCCGCCGCGGCCTTCGCCGAGGTGGCCGAGCGCCACGACAGCGCGGTGGCGTGGAACAACCTGGCCCGCATCCGTCTAAGCCAGGGCGACGCCGCCGGCGCGCGCGCGGCCGCGATGCGCGCGCTGCGCCGCGCCGAAGCCGCCGAGCCCGCCTGGCTGGCGGCCGCGCGCGAGACGCTGGCCGCGGCCGGCCCTGCGCCCTGATCCGCCGCGAAAGGACCTTCGATGACGCCCGCCTCCCTCCCGCGCCGCCAGCTGTTCGCGCTTGCCGCCGGCCTCGCTTCGGGCCTCGTGCTCGCCGGCTGCGCCAGCTTCGGCGCGCCGCCGCTGAAGGTCGCGGTGGTCGACATCGAGTCGCTGCCGGGCGAGGGCCTGGAGCTGCGGCTGATGGTCAAGCTGCGCGTGCAGAACCCGAGCGAGACCGCGATCGACTTCGACGGCGTCACGCTCGACCTGGACCTGCGCGGCATGTCCTTCGCCAGCGGCGTGAGCGGCGCGCGCGGCACCGTGCCGCGTTTCGGCGAGGCACTGGTCTCGGTGCCGGTGACGATCTCCGCCGGCGCGATGCTGCGCCAGGCGCTGTCGTTCGCGCGCGAGCGCAATGCCGAGCGGGTGCGCATCGACTACGCCGCCCGTGGCCGCCTGGCCGGGGGGATGATGGGCGGCTGGCGCTTCGAGAGCAGCGGCCAGCTGGACTGGCCGCCCCAGGCGGCCGCTGGCAAGTCGACGAGCTGAGCGGCAGGCGCAGTGGCAAGCCACTGAGCGCCTGGGGAAACTGCCGAGAGAACACCTCCCTCTTCGAGCGCTAGGCTGCGGTGCTGGCATGTCCAATGCGGGCTCCCTCCGCAACGCAGAGCAGTTCCGCATGGCCTACACCTACGTTCCCGCCCAGAAGCCGTCCCTGGGCGTGCTCGGCGACAACGCGCTGCTGATCGCCATCGGCATCAGCGCCGTCATCAGCATGATCCTCGGCGGCCAGTTCGTCGAGCCTCGCGCAGCCTTCGGCGGCACCGCGCTGCTGCTGGCGATCACCGCCGCCGGCTACGCCACCGCCCGCGGCTCGCTCACCAGCCGCCTGGTGCTGACCTTCGTGCTCGCCAGCTTCGTCACGCTGCACGTGCACCTGGCGCACGGCATGGCGGAGATGCACTTCGGCGTCTTCGTCACGCTGGCGCTGCTGCTGGTCTACCGCGACGGCCGGCCCATCGTCTTCGCCGCCGTGCTGTTCGCCGCCTACCAGCTGCTGCTGGCGCGGCTGCAGGCCGGCGGGCTGGGCGTCTACAGCCTGGAGCAGCCGAGCGCCGCCCGCGCGGTGCTGCACGTGGTGTTCATCGTCGCGCAGGCCGGCGCCGAGATCGTTCTCGCGCGCAGCATGGGCCTGCTGGCGGCCGAAGGCGAGGAGCTGGCCCGCCTGGTGGCCGAGGTCGACCGCGGCGAGCTGATCGCGCTGGACGTGGGCCGCGTGAGCATCCGCACCGCCGCCGGCCTGGCGCTGAAGAAGACGATCCAGAAGATGGAAGCCGCCGTGGCCGTGCTGCGCGGCGGCGCCGGGCGCATCCACGGCGCCTGCGCCGAGATCGCCGCCGGCAACCAGGACCTGAGTTCGCGCACCGAGCAGACGGCCGTCAACCTGCAGCGCACGGCCTCCAGCATGGCCGGGCTGAACGACACCGCGCGCCGCTCGGGCGACCAGGCCCACCAGGCCGACGAGCTGGCACAGAACGCCTGCCGCGTGGCGGTGGACGGCGGCAGCGTCATCGCCGAGGTCGTCGAGACGATGAAGGGCATCTCCGAGAGTTCCTCGCGCATCGCCGAGATCATCGGGATGATCGACGGCATCGCGTTCCAGACCAACATCCTCGCGCTCAATGCCGCGGTGGAAGCGGCGCGTGCCGGCGAGCAGGGCCGCGGCTTTGCCGTCGTCGCGGCCGAGGTGCGCACGCTGGCGGCGCGCTCGGGCACGGCGGCGCGCGAGATCCGCACGCTGATCGGCGACAGCGTCGAGCGCGTGGCGCACGGCTCGTCGCTGATGGACCGCGCCGGCACGACGATGGCCGACATCGTCGCCGCGGTGCGTCACGTCACCGAGATCATGGGCGAGCTCAGCCGCAGCAGCCGGCAGCAGGCGACGGAGGCCGCCGAACTCGGCGGCGTGATGACGCAGATGGACCAGGCCACGCAGCAGAACGCGGCGATGGTCGAGCAGATGGCCGCCGCCGCCGGCAGCCTGAAGACGCAGGCCGACGAGCTGGTGCGGGCGGTGGAAGTTTTCGCCGTCGCGCCGGCCGCCTGAGAGGCTGAGAGCCTTTCGATCATGCCCGCTCACCACCCCACAACGCACCCGCTCGTCGTTGCAAATACTCGCCGTAGCCCGAGCTACGGCTGTGCTTTGCGCCTAGATCGGGCGCGTTCTGGGGCGTTGCTCGGGCACGCCCGAAAAACTCTCAGCCTCTGAGCCCGAAGACGATCACGACAACGACGACAGGAGACGAGACCGATGGACAGCAGCCTTTCCAGCAACCGGCTGGACCTCACGCAGCTCGACAACCGCGACCTCGCCGGTGCGGCGGCGATCCGCTCGGTCTACGTCTACGAGGCGCCGGTGCGCATCTGGCACTGGGTCAACGCGCTCGCGATCGTCGTGCTCGCGATCACCGGCTTCCTCATCGCCTCGCCGCTGGCCACGCCGGCGGGCGAGGCCAGCGCGAATTACGGCATGGGCTACATCCGCTTCGCCCACTTCTGCGCCGGCTACGCGCTCGCGGTCGGCCTGCTGGGCCGCACCTACTGGGCCATCGTCGGCAGCTACTACGCCAAGGAGCTGTACTGGGTGCCGCTGTTCCAGCTCGAGTACTGGAAGGACGTCTGGGCGATGATGAAGTGGTACGGCTTCGCGAGCCCGCGGCCGGGCCTGTACATCGGCCACAACCCGCTGGCACGCTTCGCAATGTGCTTCATGTTCCTCGTGCCCTGCGTGTTCATGGTGCTCACCGGCTTCGCGATGTACGCCGAAGGGCAGCAGGCCGGCGGCTGGATGGACCTCACCTTCGGCTGGGTCACGCCGCTGCTGGGCCAGTCGCAGGACGTGCACACGCTGCACCACCTGGGCATGTGGGTGATCGTCAGCTTCGTCATCGTGCACGTCTACGCCTCGGTGCGCGAGGAGATCCTCGGCCGCACGAGCATGGTCAGCACGATGGTCTCGGGCCACCGCACCTTCAAGGACTGAAGCGGCCGCAGGCTAGGGCGCGAGCGACATGCCCAGCTCGTGCATCAGGAAGCCGTAGCTGTCGGTGTTCTCCTCGATCGCCAGGTCCAGCGCGGTGCCGATGCCGTGGCCGCTGGCGCCGCTGGTGCGCAGCAGGATCGGCGCGCCCGTGGGCGAGGCGGCCTGCAGCCGCGCGACCATCTTGCGCGAGTGCGCCGGGTTCACGCGGCCGTCGTTGTCGCCGGTCGTCATCAGCACCGCCGGGTAGGCGCTGCCGTCGCGCACCGCGTGCAGCGGCGAGTAGGCCAGCAGCGCGTCGAACTGCGCGCGGTCCTTCACGCTGCCGAACTCGGTGACGTTGAAGGCGCCATTCGGGTCCAGCTCGACGCGCAGCATGTCGTAGATGCCCACCGAGGCGTGCACGGCGCGGAACAGCGCCGGCTGCTGCGTCAGCACCGCGCCCATCAGCAGCCCGCCGTTGCTGCCGCCGCGGATGGCCAGCCGCTCGGGGCTCGTGATGCGCTGCGCGACGAGGTGGCGCGCCACGGCGATGAAGTCGTCGAACACGTTCTGCTTGCGGGTCAGCCGGCCGGCCTCGTGCCAGGCCTGGCCGTACTCGTCGCCGCCGCGCAGGTTGCTCATCACCAGCACGCCGCCGCGCTCCAGCCAGACACGGCGCGATGACGAGAAGCGCGGCGTCTCGCTGACGCCGAAGCCGCCATAACCACTGAGCAGCACGGGGTTTCGGCCGTCGCGCGGCGTGCCCTTCTTCTGGACGATGGTCAGCGGCACGCGCGTGCCGTCCCGGGAGACGGCGAAGTCGCGCAGCACCTCGCAGTCCGCGTAGTCGGCCGCCGAGGTCTGCGCGAGCGCGGTGCGCCGCGGCGCACCGGCCGCACCCAGCTCGTACCAGGCCGCCGGCTGCAGATAGCTGTGCATGCGCGCCAGCAGCCGGCCGCGCACGGCGACGAGGTCGTCGACGCCGGAGGCCTCCGGGATCGGCAGCAGGCTCGCGGCACCGGTCTTCAGGTCCAGCGCGCGCAGCCGCGACGGCCCGCCCAGCACCTCGGCCGCGACGATCCGGCCTCCGCCGACCACGAACTGCTCGATCGAGGCCTCGCCCTGCGCCAACACGACCTGGGCCCGTGCCAGCCGGGTCTCGCCCGGCGCCAGGCGCAGCACCTGGCCACGCGGCGCGCCGCGGCGCGACAGCAGGTACAGCGCGCCGGCCTCGTCGAAGGCCACCTGCTTGAGCTCCGCCTCGTAGCCCGCCAGCTCGCGCCAGCCGCGGGCGTCGCGCAGGTACAGCGCGTGCTCGCCGCCGTCGCCGTTGGCCACCAGCGCCACGGTGCGCCGGCCGTCGTTCGAGGCCAGCAGTTGCGTCTCGGCGATGCGCGGGAACTCGCGGCCGATCTCGTAGCGGTCGCGCGCCGGGTCGGTGCCCAGGCGGTGGAACCAGACCTGCTGGAAGAAGTGCCGGTCGGCCTCGGGCCTTTCGCCGGGCGCCGGATAGCGCGTGTAGTAGAAGCCGCTGCCGTCGCGCGCCCAGGCCACCGAGCCGCCGCCGGTGGGGTAGGCCACGCGCGGCACGGGTTGGTCGAGTTCGGCGCCGCTGGCCACATCGAACACGTGCAACGTGCCTTCCTCGCTGCCGTTCTCCGACAGCGAGACGGCGATGCGCCGGCCGTCGAGCGAAGGCACGAAGAAGTCGATCGTGACCGCGCCTTTGGCCGACAGGCGGTTCGGGTCGAGCACGACACGCTCGCCGGCCAGGCGGTCGGGCGAATCGAGCAGCACCAGCAGCGACTGCTGGGCCGGTGGAGCGAACTTCATCGCGAAGAGATGCCCGCCGCGTTCGGCCAGGCCGGAGTAGGCGTTCGAGGCGGAGCCCATCAGCTGGCGCAGCCGCGCGCGCAGCGCCTCGCGGCCGGGCATCGCGTCGAGCCAGGCGCGCGAGAGCTGGTTCTGCGCGGCGACCCAGTCCTTCACCTCCGGCGCGCCGGTGGCCTCCAGCCAGCGGTAGTCCTCGCTGACGGCCACGCCGTGGTACGCCTCCGTCACCGGGCGCTTCGGCGTGGCCGGGTAGTCCAGCGGCGCGGCCTGGATGACGCCGGCGAGGCAGGCCGCAGCCAGCGATGCGGCCAGGCCGCGCGCGTTCGATCGGTTCATCGGGGGTTCTCCTCGGGCGCCGCGCGCAGCACTAGAATGCGCGCCGCTGCGGGTGTAGTTCAATGGTAGAACGGCAGCTTCCCAAGCTTCATACGAGGGTTCGATTCCCTTCACCCGCTCCAGATTCGCTTCCATTCCGATGCAACAGGGCCCCACGCGGGCCCTGTGCCTTTTGCGGCCTTGGCTTGCGGCATCATGGGCACATGAATGCGCCACCGCTCACGCTGCTGCTCGTCGGTGAACACGAGGCCGCGCTCGCGCCGGCGTTGCAGGCCGCGGGCTTCGGCCTGCAGACGGCGGCCGATGCCGCCCAGGCCCGATCGTTCGACGCCGTGCTGCTGCACGCGCCCGACGCGGCGGCCCTGGCCGCGCTGACCCACCGCCCGGACCTGGCGCAGGCCGCCTTCGACAGCGCCGTGGTGGTGCTGGCCGGCGCGGCCGACGAAGCGCTCGAAGCCGAGCTGCTGCGGCTGGGCGTGGAGGCCATCGTGCCGGCGGGCGAGCGCGCGGTGCTGCCGCGGGCGATCCGCCATGCGGCCGTGCGCAAGGGGGTGGAGCGCGCGGCGCACACGGCCTATGCGACGGATCTCGCCACCGGCCTGCCGCACCAGGCGCAGCTGGTGGAGCACATGACGCAGCTGCTCGCGCTGCGCGAGCGCGAGCCGGCGCCGATGGTGCTGCTGGTCCTGCGCATCGAGGGTTATGCCGGCGCCGCGGCGCGCCTGGGCGGCGAGGCCGCGAACGTGCTGCGTCGAAAGGTGGCCGTGCGCCTGCGCAGCGGCCTGCGCGCGAGCGACGTGGTGGCAGCCATCGGCCCCGACGCCTTCGGCGTGCTGCTGCCGCACCTGGACGCCATCGGCGACGGCGAGCGCGTCGCCGCCAAGCTGGTGAAGGCGCTGCAGCAGCCCTTCGCCGTCGCCGGCCAGCCCTGCCCCGTGGCCGCCGCGGTGGGCATGGCGCTGTACCCGGCGCATGGCAAGGATGCCGATTCGCTGCTGCAGCGCGCCAGCTCGCAGGCCGGGGCCGTGGCCACCGTGGGCCGCGAAGGTTACGCCGCCGCCACGCAGCGCGGCGGCGGCGCGGCGGCCAACGACGACTCGAACTGAACCGAAGCCCTGGCCAAGTCCCCGACACGGATCCGGCTCTGCCGGTCCGTGGGCGGGCGGCCCCCTCGGGGGGTAGCGAGCGCTAGCGAGCTTGGGGGCTCACGATATCGCCGAGGCACAGGTACTTGGCCTCGAGGTACTCGTCCAGACCCTGCTTCGCGCCTTCGCGCCCCAGCCCGCTCTGCTTCACGCCGCCGAAGGGCACCTCGGCGGTGGAGATGAGCCCGGTGTTGATGCCCACCATGCCGTACTCCAGCGCCTCGGCCACGCGGAAGATGCGGCCCACGTCGCGGCTGAAGAAGTAGCTCGCGAGGCCGAACTCGGTGGCGTTCGCCGCGGCAATGGCCTCGGCCTCGGTCTCGAAGCGGAACACCGGCGCCACCGGGCCGAAGGTCTCTTCCTTCGCGCACAGCATCTCGCCCGTCACGCCGGCCAGCACCGTGGGCGCGTAGAAGCGCGCGCCGCGCTCGGCCAGGCGTTCGCCGCCGGCCACCAGCGTCGCGCCCTTGGCGAGCGCGTCGGCCACGTGCGATTCCACCTTCGCCAGCGCCGCGTCGTCGATCAGCGGGCCCTGCGTGACGCCGGGCGCGAAGCCGTTGCCCACGCTGATGGCCTTGGCCTTGGCCGCCAGCTTCTCGACGAAGGCGTCGTGGATGCCGGCCTGCGCGTACAGGCGGTTGGCGCAGACGCAGGTCTGGCCGGCGTTGCGGTACTTGCTGGCCAGGGCGCCTTCGACGGCGCTGTCCAGGTCGGCATCGTCGAAGACGATGAAGGGCGCGTTGCCGCCGAGCTCCAGGCTGAGCTTCTTCACCGTGGGCGCGCACTGCCGCATCAGGATGCGGCCGACCTCGGTGCTGCCGGTGAACGAGAGGTGGCGCACGACATCGCTGCTGCACAGCACGGCGCCGATCTCGATGCTGTGCGCCGCGTCGGCCGGCAGCAGGTTCAGCACGCCGGCGGGCATGCCGGCGCGCTGCGCCAGCTCGGCCAGCGCCAGGGCTGACAGCGGCGTCTGCTCGGCCGGCTTGATCAGCACCGGGCAGCCCGCGGCCAGTGCCGGGGCGACCTTGCGCGTGATCATCGCGATGGGGAAGTTCCACGGCGTGATCGCGGCGCAGACGCCGATCGGCTGGCGCAGCACGAGGAAGCGCTTGTTCGGATCGTTGCTGGGGATGGTCTCGCCGTAGGCGCGGCGCGCTTCCTCGGCGAACCACTCGATGAAGCTGGCGCCGTAGACCACCTCGCCGCGCGCCTCGGCCAGCGGCTTGCCCTGCTCGGCGGTCATGATGCGGGCCAGGTCGTCGGCATGCTGGTGGATGAGCGCGAACCAGCGCATCAGCACCGCGCCGCGCTCGCGCGCCGTCTTGGCGCGCCAGGCGGGCCAGGCCTTCTCGGCCGCGGAGATGGCGGCGGCGCAGTCCACCGGGCCGAGGTTGGCGACCTGCGCGAGTTCCTGGCCGGTGGCGGGGTCGGTGACGGCGAAGCGGGCCGAAGCGTCCTGCGCCGCGAGCCAGGCGCCACCGACGAGGGCTTCGGTCTTCAGCAGCGTGGGGTCGGCCAGCTGGGCGAGCGGCGAGGTCTTGGTGTCCATGGGCTCACTCTAACCCCGCGGCGAAGCGGGCTACAGCAGCCCGCTGCGCTTGACCGCATGGTAGCGATTGACCAAGGCCGCGGGCAGCGCGGCCGGTTCGCTGTCGACCATCAGCGCGTGCCGCGCCGCCAGCCGCGCGAAGGCGTCGCGCCGTGCCTGCTCGATGCCGTGCGCGGCCGCGACGCGCCGCGCCGCCTCGGCGCCCACGAGCGGCTGCGCCAGCGCCTCGCCCAGCGCCATCTCGCGCAGGCTGGCCAGCAGCACGAGGTGGCGCGTGCCCAGCAGCGCGAGCGCGGGCTCGGCCTCTTCCGCGTCTTCGCCGCGGAAGTTGGTGAGCACCACCACCAGCGCTCGCCGCTGCTGCTGGCGCATCAGGGCGGCGGCGGCGGCCTGCAGGTCGGCATGCTCGGGCTGCGGCTGCACGTCGTGCAGCGCGGCGGTGAGGGCCGCGAGCGTTGCGCGGCCCTTGCGCGGGGCGATGTGGCGCGCGTGCTCGGGCGCGCTGCCGTAGGTCATCACGCCCACCGCGTCGCCGCTGGCCAGGGCCACGTAGGCCAGCAGCATCAGGGCGTTGAGCGCATGGTCGAAGTGGCCTCCGCCAGTGCTTTCGTCCTCGGCGGCGCGCATGCGGCGGCCGCAGTCGAGCAGGAACATCACGCACTGGTCGCGCTCGTCCTGGAACTCGCGCACGATGGGCCGGCGGAAGCGCAGCGTGGCCTTCCAGTCGATGTGGCGCACGTCGTCGCCGGGGCGGTACTCGGCCAGCTCCTTGAAGTCGGTGCCTTCGCCGCGCTGCGTGTAGCTCTTGATGCCGATCTCCGACAGGCGCCGGTCGCCGGCCAGCCAGGCGTAGCGCGCCACCGCCGCGAAGTTCGGATAGACGCGCAGCGACTCGGCCGCCCCCACGCGCCGGCGCAGCTCGAACAGGCGCCAGGGCGTGGCCAGGCGCAGCTCGGCGGGCTCGAAGCGCATCGTGCCGCGCTCGGCCGGCTGCAGGACGTAGCGGGCCTGGGCTTGCGAGCGCGGCGGCACGTCGAGCGTGATCGGCAAGCCGGCGTGGCCCAGGCGCGTGTCGGGGTGGTCGTGCAGCGCCAGGCGCCAGTGGGCCGCGCCGGGGTTCAGCAGCGTGAGCACCAGCTCACGCGGCACGCCCAGCGCCAGCGCCGCCGGCAGCCGGCGCTGCAGCTGCAGCGGTGCCGCGCGCCAGGCGCGGTGGGCGCGGGTGATGTCGATGGCAGTGGCCGCCACGAAGGCGAACGCGAAGGCCGCGCTGGCCAGGCCGACCACCGCCAGCGGCACGCCGCCCAGCAGCGCTGTCGCGGCCAGCAACGCTGCACCTGTGAGCAGGCGCTCGCATCGCGGCGTGGGCAACAGGCCGAGGCCGGCGCGCGGCAGCGTCACAGCCGGGGTGCTTCCACGCTGTCGGCCATCTCGGCCAGCAGCCCGTCGACTTCGCGGCCGTCCAGCTGCGCGTCGGGCGCCAGCGTCACGCGGTGGCGCAGCGCGGGCAGCACGAAGCGCTTCACGTCGTCGGGCGTCACGTAGTCGCGGCCTTGCAGGTGCGCGGCGGCGCGCGCCGCGCGCACCAGCGAGATGGCGCCGCGCGGGCCGGCGCCGATGGCCAGCCCGTTCCAGCTACGCGTGGCGCGCGCCAGGCGCACGGCGTAGGCCAGCACGCGCGGGTCCACGTGCACGGCCGCCACGGCCGCCTGCAGCGCGAGCACGGCGCTGGCGTCCAGCAGCGGCGGCACGTCGTCCAGCGGCAGGCGGTCGCCGGCCTGGCCGAGCGTCGCGCGTGCGACCACGGCGGCCTCGTCGTCCTCGGCCGGGTAGCCGATGCGCAGCATGAACAGGAAGCGGTCCAGCTGCGCCTCGGGCAGCGGATAGGTGCCTTCGGTGTCCAGCGGGTTCTGCGTGGCCAGCACCATGAAGGGCCGCGGCAGCGCCAGCGTGCGGCCTTCGAGCGTGACCTGCTGCTCCTGCATCACCTCCAGCAGCGCGCTCTGCGTCTTGGCCGGCGCGCGGTTGATCTCGTCGGCCAGCAGCAGCTGCGTGAACACCGGCCCATGGCGCACGACGAGCTGGCCGATGCCGCCGCCGGCGCCGTCGCCACCGCCCTGGCCGGCGTTGACCAGCACCACGTGCCCGGTGATGTCGGACGGCATCATGTCCGGCGTGAACTGGATGCGCGCGTTGGACAGCTGCAGCGACTGCGCCAGCGCCCGCACCAGCAGTGTCTTGCCCAGGCCCGGCACGCCGGTGATCAGCACGTGGCCGCTGGCGGCCAGCGCCACCAGCGTCTGCTCGACGATGGCCTCCTGGCCGATCAGCGCCGCGTCGATCTGCCGGCGCAGCGCGGCGAAAGGCGACGGGTTCGTTGCGCGGGTGCCGGCGCTGTCGGAATCGGGAAGCGGCATCGGGACGGTGTCGGTCATGGGGTTCTCTCGTCGGTGTTCTTCGCGGGTCCTGGCCGCGTGCGGCGCGCGAGCAGCGCGCGGCGCGCGGTCTCCAGCAGCAGCAGCGCGTCGGCCACCTGCGCGCGGCCGGACTGGAAGGCCAGCGCCGCCGACAGCCGCGCTTCGGGCAGCCCGGTGGCCCTGGCCAGCGCGGCGGCGCGGCCGGCGCGGTCCAGCCGGCGCCAGCGCGGCAGTTGCGCGGCGGCGGCTTCGTCCAGCGCACGCTGGGCCATGGCCTGCAGCGCGGCGGGCTGGTGGCGGAACAGGAAGTCGGCGCTGCCGCGCACCGCGGCGGCGATGGAGCGCCGCGCCGGCGGCGGCTCGGCCATCAGCGGGCCGAAGCGCGTGCCGCGCCGCCACAGCGCCAGCGCCAGCGCCGCCGCGGCCAGCAGCAGTACCGGCGCGGCCTGCTGCCACAGCCACACCGGCAGAGCCGGGCGCTCGATGCGGGTGACGAACCAGACCTCCGCGCCCGGATGCGCATCGACGATGGCCGCCAGCAGCGCCGCGTTGTCGCCCAGCGTCACGCCGCGGTTGGACAGCGTGTGGCCGCCCAGCCGGCCTTCGGGCGTGCTGACCGCCGGCACCTGGTGCTCGAAGTTCAGCATCGCGGCGATGCCGGTGACGCGGCCGCGGCCCAGCGGCACGCGCAGCAGCTCGGTGCCGGCCTCCTCGCTGTCCAGCGCCCATTGCGGCGGCGTGCGCGATTCGAGCCGGATCACCTTGTTCAGGCAGGCCACGTAGCCGGATTCGTCGCCGAAGGCCTTCGGCAGGTCGCCGCGCTGGCGCAGCACGCGGCATTCGCTGGAGAAGCCGCGTCCGTCGCCCTTCTCGTAGCCCTTCTCCCACAGCGGCAGCCAGCGCGGCCGCTCGAGCGGGGGCTGGCTCAGCGCCACGTCTTCGTCCTCGCCGTCGCGGTCTTCGTCGTCGCTGGCGCGGTGCACCGGCGGTGCTGCGCTCACGGCCGGGGCCGGCTGCGCGCCGATGGTCGTCGGATCCACCACCAGGTGCCCGCCGTTCTCCACCCAGCGCCGCAGCCGCTCGGAGCCGCCGGCGATCAGGTCCCAGTGGCGCGCCGTGAGCACGAGCGTGGCCCCGGGCGGCGGCAGCGCGAGCAGGTCGTCGACACGCCTTGTGCGCAGGCCCAGGCCTTCGAGGTAGCGGCGCGCCATCAGCGTGCCGTCGCGCTGCAGTTCCTCGGGCAGCGGCACCGGGCGCTGGACCTCGACCCACTCGCTGTGCATCAGCAGCCAGCCCGCGGCGGCGGCCAGCAGCAGCGCCATCAGCAGGCGCAGGCCGAAGCCCTCGCGCCACTTCATGGCGCTCCTCCCGGCGCCAGGCGGGCGCGGAACTCGGCACACAGCTGCACCACCGTGGCCTCCGAAGGCGGCCGCGCGGCATAGACCATGCTGCGCCAGGCGTCCACCAGCACGCCGAAGTAGGCGTGCGCCGGCGACGCCAGGAGCGGCCGCGCCAGGCGCAGGCAGTCACCCTCGGTGCTGGAGCTGCGGATGGGCACCGCGTGCGCGTGCACCAGCGCCGAGAGCGCGCCGCGGTACAGCAGCGACATCGCCTCCGGCCCGCGTCCTTCGCGCCACAGCGCCAGCGCCGCGCTGCCGATGTCCTCCGGCAGCGCCTCGGGACGGATGTCCAGCGCGTTGACGTGCGTCGGCAGCGCGGCGCGGCCGGCGGATTCGTCGTCGCCGCGGTGCCTGCGCCAAAGGCGGTGCAGCCGCACCGCCAGCAGCGCCACCCCGATGGCGCCGAGCGCCCAGACGATGAAGCGGCCGGTGTCGTTGAGCCAGTCGCCGAAGTCGCGCAGCCAGCGCATCCAGGTCGGCATGTCCTGCGGCTGGCGCGGCGTCTCGTCGCGATCGAAGTTGAGCTTCAGCTCCTTGTCGGGCCGGGTCGTGATCAGGCGCGGGTCGCGCCGCAGCAGCTCGGCGCCGGTGTCGAGCTGCTCGCGCGTGAGCGGCTCGGCGGCGCTTGCGGCCGGCACCGTGGCGGCGGCCAGCGCCAGCGCCAGCAGCGCAGCGACGAGGCCGGATTCAGGCGCCCGCGAATGCATGCCGCAGCGCCTGCTCGACATCCCAGGCCTCGATCTCGACGCGCCGGTTCAGGTACATCGCAAAGCCGGCGCCGACGAAGAAGGGCTCGACCAGGCCGACCGCCAAGGCGTAGCAGCCGAAGCCGATCGCGGTGCGCAGCGGATCGTCCTCGCTGAAGAGCCAGCGGAAGGCCGAGCTGCCGTCGCCGCCGGGCACGAGCCACATCGACGAGGCCAGCAGGCCGATCACGATCGCCGACTCGATGTGCACGAAGGCCGTCGCCAGCGCCATGCCTTCGCCCTGGTGTCCGCGCAGCAGCACCGCGCGCCGCTTGCGCAGCGCGGCGCCGGCCAGGCCTTCGAGCTGCATGGCCGGCTGCGTGTAGCTGCGCCAGGGCGCGAAGCGCTGGCGCGTGAAGGTGGACAGCAGCTGGCCCCACCAGGTGGCGCGGCCGGCGGCCCACAGGTCGCCGAAGCGGCTGTCCTGCCGGAACACGGCGCGCGCCAGCACGAACAGCAGCGTGCGGTCCAGCCAGGGCTTGGCCATCCACAGCGCCAGCGCCGGGGCCCAGGGCGCCAGCGGCAGCAGCGAGGCGCACAGCAGCACCAGCGCCCCGTAGACCGGCAAGGCGCAGCGCAGCAGCGCCGGCGCGCTGGCCTGCACCAGGCGCACGCCCAGGTCGGCGGCCTCGTACATCGGCCGCGGGCGCAGCTGCACCAGGGTGGTGTCGGCGCGCATCTAGGCTTCCGCGCCGCGGCCGGCGCGCCACAGGTACAGGCCCACGCCGGCCCAGCAGGCCGCGGCCGCGCCCAGCTTCACTCCCGCCGGCACCCAGGCCGCCGAGGACCAGAAGGCCTCCAGCACCGCCGCGGCCACCAGCATCACCGCCGCGCCGCCCACCAGCACGGCGGCCTGGCGCGCGGCGTACCGCAACGCCGCACCGCGCGCGCGCCGGCCCGGCGCGAGCAGCGCGCGGCCGAGCATCAGCCCGGCGGCGCCGGCGATGACGATGGCCGTCAGCTCGAAGGCGCCATGCGTGGCGACGAAGGGCCAGAAGTTGTGCCCCAGGCCGCGCGCGGTGAGGTAGCCGGCCACGGTGCCGATCAGCACGCCGTTGGCGGCCAGGAAGAACAGGCTGCCCACGCCCATCAGCAGCCCGGTGGCGAAGCACTGGAAGGCCACGCCGATGTTGTTGCGGATGTAGAAGCCGAACATCAGCCAGTCGCTGCCGGCACCGCGCGTGCGGCCGATGCGGTGCGCGGCGTCGCCGTACATCTGGTCGAAGGACGCCAGCTTGTCGGCCGGCAGCACCGTCAGCGCGAAGGCCGGGTCGCGCCAGGTCACCCAGCCCAGCAGCACCAGCGGCAGCGCGAAGGCCACAAGCGAGGCGAGCATCGGCCCGGGTTGCGCGCGCAGACCGCGCGGAAAACCCCGCCGCACCAGCGCCAGCAGCCGCGCCCAGCCGGCGGGCGGCTCGCGGTAGATCTGCCGGTGCGCGCGCTGCGTGAGCGCGGCCAGCCGCTCCACCAGGTGCAGCGGGTAGGCGCGTGAGCGCGCCAGCGCCAGGTGCTCGCAGGCGCGGCGGTGGCGCGCCAGCAGCGCGGCGGCGTCCACGCCCGACTGCCCGTCCTCCAGCGCCACGAGCTGCTCCTCCAGCGCCTGCCATTCGGCGGCGTGGCGTTCCTCGAAGGCGAGGGGAGACAACATCTCAGGACCGCCCGGTCGTTCCGAAGGACCTGAGCGGCCCCTCGGGGGGCCGCGAGCGAAGCGAGCTCGGGGGTCGCATGTCAGCGGCGTCCCAGCGCCCAGTTGGCCAGCGCCAGCAGCCGTTGTCCGGGCGTGCCGCTACCTGCAGCGAGCGCCGGCGCCGCCAGTGCCGCCAGCTCCTCGGCACGCGCCGGCGTCAGGCGCGGCGCGCGCAGTGCCCAGTCGACGATGGCAGTCTGCTGCTGCGGCGTCAGCGGCCGTGCCGGCGCCACCGGCTCGGTGGCCTCGGGCCGGCCGTGCAGCGCCACGTCGCGCTCGTGTACGACCAGCGTGCCGGCCACCACGTCGCCCAGCCGCTTGAAGTCGCTGCGCAGCAGCATCGACAGCAGGCCGAAGGCGTACATCAGCGGCAGGAAGTCGACCACGCGCAGCAGGTTGCGCAGCAGGCTGGCCGACAAGGTGAGCGGCATGCCGTCGTCCATCACCACGCGCAGGCCGAAGGTCCGCTTGCCGGGCGTGGCCGCGCGGGCCGAGAGCTCGAAGGCCACCGGGTACAGCCATTCCAGCGCGAAGGCGAGCACCAGCAGCAGCCCGCCGCCCAGGCCGCCGAAGTAGCCCAGCAGCATCGACGCGGCGACGAAGATCGCCAGCCGGATCAGCAGGTCCACCAGGAAAGCCATGCAGCGCGGCACCGCGCCGGCGCTGCGCAGCGCCAGCCCGATGCCCTCGGGCGTTTCCACCCGCAGCAGGGTGTCCAGCCGCATCGTGCCGGCCCGGCGCGGCGGGCCCTCAGAAGCTGTCAATGGACCGGCCGAGCGGGTGTGGACGGTTCGTTCACAGCTTCTCAAACCTTCACGACGATCGTGTCGGCGATCTGGTCGTGCAGGCAGCGCCGCGACTCGCGGAAGATCAGCAGCGAGTCCACGAGCCCCCAGATCGAGTTGATCACCGGGACGAGCCCCAGCAGGAGCCCGGGGCCGTAGCGCCCGCCGAGCATGCGGCCGGGCGAGACGGCGCTGCCGTCGGGGCGCACGATGCGCAGGCCCAGCACCATCTTGCCGATGGTCTGGCCGCGCTGCACCAGCGGCCAGCCCTGGATCAGCAGGAAGGCGGCGAGCGCCGTGAGCGCGGCGGGCACGGTGGTCGTCCGCGCGAAGATCGGCCAGGGCAGCAGGAAGCTCAGCACCGCGAGCACGGCGATGAGCACGATCGTGTCGATGATCGCCGCCAGCAGCCGCGCACCGCGGCCGGCGAGCACGTGTTCCTCGGCCGGCGGTGCGTCGCGCACCTCGGCCACCGGTGGTGCATACGGGTTCGGACCCTCGCCCATCGTGCTTCTCCTCTCCCTGGAATAGCGAACGATTCTATCGACCGGCTCCCAGGCGGCCGCTGAATAGAATCCTGGTTCCGGTACGCGGCAGCTCGCCTGCGTCGCCGCCAACCACGGCCCACCCGCCGCGCGCCCCATGAAAGCCTCCGAGATCCGCTCCACGTTCCTGAAGTTCTTCGAGTCCAAGGGCCACGCCGTCGTCGCCTCGAGCCCGGTGGTGCCCGGCGACGACCCGACGCTGCTGTTCACCAACGCCGGGATGAACCAGTTCAAGGACGTGTTCCTCGGCTTCGACAAGCGCCCCTACTCGCGCGCCGCCACGAGCCAGAAATGCATCCGCGCCGGCGGCAAGCACAACGACCTGGAGAACGTGGGCTACACCGCCCGCCACCACACGTTCTTCGAGATGCTGGGCAACTTCTCCTTCGGCGACTACTTCAAGCACGATGCCCTGCAGTTCGCCTGGGAGCTGCTCACCGTGCACTTCAAGCTGCCACAGGACAAGCTCTGGGCCACCGTCTACGCGGAGGACGACGAGGCCTACGACATCTGGAAGAACGTGATCGGCCTGCCACCGGAGCGCATCGTGCGCATCGGCGACAACAAGGGCGGCCGCTACATGTCCGACAACTTCTGGATGATGGGCGACACCGGCCCCTGCGGCCCGTGCTCGGAGATCTTCTACGACCACGGCCCCGACGTCGCCGGCGGCCCGCCCGGCAGCCCCGAGCAGGACGGCGACCGCTACATCGAGATCTGGAACAACGTCTTCATGCAGTTCAACCGCACCGAAGACGGTGTGATGCACAAGCTGCCCAAGCCCAGCGTGGACACCGGCATGGGCCTGGAGCGCCTGGCCGCGGTGCTGCAGCACGTGCACAGCAACTACGAGATCGACACCTTCGTGCGCCTGCTGGCGGCGGCGAAGAACGCGGTCGAGTTCGCGGCCGGCGGCGTGGCGGTGGATGGCGATTCGCCCTCGCTGAAGGTGATTGCCGACCACATCCGCGCCTGCACCTTCACCGTGGTCGACGGCATCATCCCCGGCAACGAGGGCCGCGGCTACGTGCTGCGCCGCATCGCGCGCCGCGCCATCCGCCACGGCTACAAGCTCGGCGCGCGCCAGCCCTTCTTCCACACGCTGGTGCCGCCGCTGGCGGCCGAGATGGGCGACGCCTACCCCGAGCTGAACCGCGAGATGGCGCGCGCGATGGAGGTGCTGAAGGTCGAGGAAGAGCGCTTCTTCCTGACGATCGCCAACGGCATGGAGATTCTCGAAGGTGCGCTCGCCGGCATGGCCGGCGATTCAGGATCCCCGGGTGCCACCCGCGTCGTGCCCGGCGAGCTGGCCTTCAAGCTGCACGACACCTTCGGCTTCCCGCTGGATCTCACCGCCGACGTCTGCCGCGAGCGCGGCGTGACGGTCGACGAAGCCGGCTTCAACGCCGCGATGCAGCGCCAGAAGGAGCAGGCGCGAGCGGCGGCCAAGTTCAAGATGGCCGCGGGCCTCGAGTACAAGGGCGCCGACACCGCCTTCCACGGCTACGAGCACCTCGTCTGCGAGCACAGCAAGGTGCTGGCGATCTACATGGACGGCACGCCGGTGGCGCGTGCCCGCGCCGGCGACGACATCGTGATCGTGCTCGACCACACGCCCTTCTATGCCGAGAGCGGCGGCCAGGTCGGCGACACCGGCGAGCTGCGCAATGCGCGCGCCCGCGTGGTGGTGGAGGACACCGTGAAGGTGCAGGCCGCGGTGCACGGGCACCAGGGCCGGGTGGTGGAGGGCGAGCTCGAGGTCGGCGACGGCTTCGTCGCCCGCGTCGACGGCGAGCGCCGCGCGAAGACCATGCGCAACCACAGCGTCACGCACCTTATGCACAAGGCGCTGCGCGAGGTGCTGGGCGGGCATGTGCAGCAGAAGGGTTCGCTCGTGACGCCCGAGCGCACGCGCTTCGACTTCGCGCACAACGCGCCGGTGACGGCGGAGCAGATCGAGAAGATCGAGGCCATGGTCAACGCCGAGATCCTGGCCAACGCCGCGACGCAGGCGCGCGTGCTGCCGATCGCCGACGCGCAGAAGCTCGGCGCGATGATGCTGTTCGGCGAGAAGTACGGCGACGAGGTGCGCGTGCTGGACATCGGCACGAGCCGCGAGCTGTGCGGCGGCACGCACGTGATGCGCACCGGCGACATCGGCCTGTTCAAGATCGTCGCCGAGGGCGGCATCGCGGCGGGCATCCGGCGCGTGGAGGCCGTCACCGGCGACAACGCGCTGGCCTACCTGCAGCAGCTCGAGGGCACGGTGGGCGGCCTGGCCACGGCGCTGAAGGCCACGCCGGCCGAGCTGCCGGCTCGCGTGGCCTCGGTGCTGGAGCAGGTGCGCGCGCTGGAGAAGGAACTCGCGGCGCTGAAGGGCAAGCTGGCCAGCGCGCAGGGCGACGAGCTGCTGTCGCAGGCGGTGGAGATCAAGGGCATCAAGGTGCTCGCCGCCACGCTGCAGGGCGCCGACGCCAAGGCCCTGCGCGAGACCATGGACAAGCTGAAGGACAAGCTGAAGACGGCGGCCATCGTGCTGGCCGCGGTCGATGGCGCCAAGGTGCAGCTGGCCGCGGGTGTCACGGCCGACAGCACCGGCCGCATCAAGGCCGGCGAGCTGGTGAACTTCGTCGCCCAGCAGGTGGGCGGCAAGGGTGGCGGCAAGCCCGACCTGGCGATGGCCGGCGGCACCGACGCCGCGGCGCTGCCGCAGGCGCTGGCGAGCGTGGCGGGCTGGGTGGGCGAGCGGGCGTAAGCGCTTTCGCCGCTGCAAAGGAAAAGGGGCCTTGCGGCCCCTTTTGTCTTGTCGCCGGCTTTTGCGCCGGTCAGAACTCGTAGCGCAGCGTGATCTGCGCCGCCCATTGCGACTCGCCCACGGTCTGGCGCGTGGTGAAGTCGGTCAAGGAGCCCAGGCTGTACACGTAGCGGCCCGAGGAATCGATGCCGTTGTAGTTCACGAAGCTGCGCCGCGACGGGAAGGGCACCTCGTCGATCCGGCCCCACTGGCGATTCAGCAGGTTGCCCACGTTGAGGATGTCCACCGTGACGCTCGCCTTGTGCTGGCTGCTGAAGCCCGGCAGTTCCTGCTTGACGCGCAGGTCGAAGTTGTTGACCCAGGGCGCCGAGGTGTTGTTGCGGCCGACGACCCCGCCCTTGGCTCCGCTGAGCGCCTTGTTGGCGTCGACGATGTTCCAGAACTGCGCTTCCTCGGTGGCGCCGCCCTTGAAGACCACCTCGCCGGAGCCCGGGCCCTTCGGGATGTACATCAGGTCGTTGCTGAAGCCGTCGCCGTTCATGTCGTTGATGAAGGTCCAGCTGTACGGCTTGCCCCGGCGACCCTCGTAGAACAGGCCGACGGTCGTGCGGTTCTTGCTGTCGAACAAGGCCTTGGACCAGTTGAACGCCGCACTGACCCGGTCCTTGATGAGGTAGTTGGAGTTCTGCAGGACCTCCTCGTTGGGATTGAAGATGCTGCGCAGGTTCCAGTTCGAGTTCGAGGTCGACGAGGTCAGCGGGCTCACCTCCTTGGCGGTGGTGCGCGTGTAGGCGACGGTCCAGCTGACACCGGCCGGGCCCGTGGGCATGTTCAGCGACAGGGTCAGCGCGTCGCCGCCGCCCTTGCTCGTCTTCTCCGCCAGCAGGATGTTGCGGCCGAAGCTGGCGTTGCTCAGCGCACGATCCCGGCCGCCGGCGCAGACCTGAGGCACGCCGTTGACGGTGACGTTGGCGGTGCCCAGCGTGCTGCCGTTCCAGCAGTTGGGGTTGTAGCTCTGCGGCATCCAGAACATGTCCCGGCCGTCCGGCCCGGTGCGCGTCGGGTCGCCCAGATTCAGGTTCTTGTAGTAGATGCCGCTCTTGACCTTGCTGTGCACCAGTTCCGCGCCGGCGACCAGGCTGCCGACGACCGGCAGCTCGGGCAGCTCGGTGTCGAACGCGATGTTCAGCTTCCACAGCGAGGGCTGGCGCAGCTTCGGGGAAATGAAGTCGACGTTCGCTCCCGGCGGCGTCCCCGTCAAGGTCGCGGGCGCGTCCGGGTTGGGACTGAACACGCTCGTCAGCGTGGCCGTGCTGCTGCTGTTGCCGCCGTTGCAGGCCGCAAAGTTATTGCAGTTGAACGACGTCACCGCCACGCCGGGGTTGCTGAACGGATTGCTCAGCCAGACGTTCGCAGCCGCGCCCTGGAACAGGCCCACGCCGCCGCGCAGCTGCATGCGCTGCGTCTTGCTGGGCAGCTTCCAGTTGAAGCCGAAACGCGGCTGGAACAGTTCGGTGTTGTCCAGCGTCGTGGAGTTGTCGTAGCCGAAGCCGCCGGTGTCGCGCACCACCGAGCCGGCACCGGCCGCGCCCGTCGCGTCGGTGACCCGGCCGGCCACCCGCGTGGCGGCCGCGCCGGCGTTGAACAGCGGCTTGGTCGGCACCTTCATCGTGTCGATGCGGGCGCCGAACAGGAAATTCAAGCTCGACGAGACGCGCCAGGTGTCCTGCACGAACAGGCCCGTGTTCTCGTAGCGCCAGGTGGCGGCACCGTCGCCGATCACGCGCCCGGGCAGCGGCACCTGCACCGCGTAGGCCGACGGCAGGCCGCGTTGGAAGTTCTCGAGCACGGCCTGGTCGCGCTGTGCCTGGGTCACGGTGGCGTTGTTGCAGCCGCCGCCCGCGGTCGGGATGCTGAAGTTGCTGTAGGTCCCGGGCTCGCACGCGAAGGTGTACGAGCCGTAGATGTTCTGCAGGAAGGCGTTGTAGATCTCGTTGCGCGCGTAGTCGGCGCCGAACTTCATCTCGTGGTCGCCCAGGGACCAGGTGGCGCCGCCGTACAGGTCGTCGGTCTTGGTCCTCAGCACGTTCAGATGGCGGCTCTCCTCGGTGCCCATCGACAGCGTGCGGTTGTTGTAGTTGACGCCGGGCACCGGCGCGTCGGGCGCGGTGGGCGTGCCCGAAAAGCGCAGGAACATCGCCGGCATGCGACCGAGCAGCGGCGTCGGCACGCTGTCGTAGTCGCGCTTGGACGCCTTCAGCTCGGTGCTGAAGGTCGGCGTCCAGTCGGCGAACCACTGGCCCACCAGCGTTTCCAGGGTCTTGGCCTGCGTGAACCAGTACGAACTCACCGACAGCGCGGTGTTCGAGAAGCCGTTCAGCGTCGGGTCGCTCTGCTCGGTCTTCGAGTAGCGCACGCTGGCCCGGTGGTCGTTGTTGATGTTCCAGTCGAGCTTGAGCAGCGTGTCCTTGACCTTGAGCGCCAGCCCGTCCGGCAACGCCGACCCGCCGACATCCAGGTTCCACTTGGACTTGGCGATGGCGGTGGCCGAGTCGATGGCGGCCTGGGTGATGGCGACGTTGGTCAGCGTACTGCCCAGCGGGCCGTTGCTGGGCGCCGTCTTCGAGCTGATGTACTCCTCGTAGCTGGCGAAGAAGAAGAGCCGGTCCTTGATGATCGGGCCGCCGAGCGTGAAGCCCTTCGTGTAGTCCTTGAAGGGTGCCGGCGGTGCGTAGCTGCCGTTGGTGCGGTTGAATCGCGCGCCGGCGTAGTCCTCGTTGCGCCAGACGTAGTAGAGGCTGCCGTGGAAGTCGTTGGTGCCGCTCTTGGTCACCGCGTTGACGTTGGCGCCCGTGTAGCCCTTCTGCGTGACGTCGTAGTTCGAAAGGTTGATCTGCACCGACTGGATGGCGTCGATGGAGACCGGCTGCTTCTTCGTCGGCAGGTTGTTGGCTTCGAGGCCGAAGGTGTCGTTGGTGGTGACGCCGTCGATCGTGATCGAGTTGAATCGGGTGTTCTGGCCCAGGGCCGAGATCTCGCCGTTCTGCTTGTCGGTCTGCGCGATGCGCGGATCGATGCGGGCGTAGTCCTGCAGGTTGCGCTGCACCGAGGCGTAGGCGTTCAGCTCGCGGTTGTTGACGCCGGTGCCGGCGCCGGTCGCCGAGGCGTCGAAGCGGCTGGACGCGCTGCGTCCGGTGACGGTGATCGTCTGCGTCGCGCCCAGGGGAAGGTCCAGCGACAGCGTCTCGGCCAGCGCGAGGAACACGCCTTCGCGGCGCTCGGTCTGCCCGCCCTTCGTGACGGTGACCGTGAACGGCCCGCCGGCGCGCAGGCCGCGTGCGGCGAAGCGGCCCTCGGCATCGGTCGTGACCGTGTTCGTCGTGCCCGATTCCACGTGCACCACGCTCACCGATGCACCGGCCACCCCCTTGCCGTCCGGCCCGACGATGCGCCCGGAGATCGCGGAAGTCGTGTTCTGCGCCAGCGCCGGCGCCACCGCGACGACGGCCACGGCCGCGGCGACGGCGGTCCTGGCAAAGCCCGTCCAGTTGTTCATGAGCGTGAGTCCCTCGAAAGAAGAAAACGGTTGTCCGCCTTGCGGCGTGAAATATCGTGAAACTATGCAACGAAGGCCGGTCCGTGGCGCACCGCGGACGCGGGGTTGTCGGTCGGAACAAATCCGGCTTGACGCCCCGTCTCCGCTGTGATCCGTTCGGATCAGGCCGGGCGGCGCAAGAAGCATGCCCCGGAATGGTGGCGCCGGCGTGTGCCGGTATGGTGACATCGCCGACATGCCACACTGCCGGTTGCGCTCGCGCCACACCCAGCCCGCTCCATGCCCAATCCTGCCGACCCGAACGCCGTCACGCTGCGCCGCACGCGCCCCGGCGACGCGGCCGATTTCGCGCGCATCATGGGCCACCCCGAGGTCTACCCGAACCTGATGCAGCTGCCGATGGCCAGCGAGGAAGACTGGCGCCGGCGCCTCGAATCCGGGGCCGACGCCGACAGCGGCGAGCTGCGCCTCGTGGCCGAGGTGGGCGGCCGCATCGTCGGCACCTCGGGCCTGCATCCCGTGGCGCGGCTGCGCCGCCGCCATGCCGCGGTGCTGGGCATCAGCGTGCATCCGGAAGCCCAGGGCCGCGGCGTGGGAAGCGCGCTGATGCAGGCGATGTGCGAGCACGCCGACGGCTGGGCGCAGCTGCTGCGGCTGGAGCTGACGGTGTTCACCGACAACGCGCGCGCCATCGCGCTGTACGAGCGCTTCGGCTTCCGCGCCGAAGGCACGCACCGCGCCTTCGCGCTGCGCGACGGCGCCTATTGCGACGTGCTGGCGATGGCGCGCCTGCATCCGCGCCAGCCGCTCGTGGGCTGGGCGCCATGAGGAGCACGGCCGTGGTGCCCGATCTGCTGCTTCGCGGGGCGGCGCGATGATCCGCCGCGCCATTCCCGACAGCACGCCGGCACAGGTCGAGGCCTTCGACCGCACCTGCTCTGCGCTGCAGGGCTTCGACGGCGGCCTGAGCTTCGAGCTGGTCGACGGCTTCCTCACCGCGCTGGCCACGCTGCCGCAGCCGGTGCCGGCCGAGGAGTGGCTGCCGGTGCTGTGCGACGACAGCTTCGAGCGCGCCTTCGGCGACCCGGTGGCCCATGCCGAGGCACTGGCGGTCCTGCAGGCACGGCTGGACGTGCTGCGGGCGCAGCTCGACCCGGCGGCGATGCTGGAGGACCCGGACGAGCTGCGCCTGGCGCCGCTGATGCAGGAGTTCAGCGAGGAGATGCGGCGCGAGCTGGTCGAGCAGGAGGGCATGGATCCTGAGGACGCCGAGATCTACAACACCGGCGTGATGTGGGCCGAGGGCTTCTTCGAGTGCGTCGGCAAGATGCCCACGCGCTGGACGCTGCCGGCCGAGGACGGCGCGCAGGAGGCCTTCGAGTCGGCCTTCGAAGTGGTCGACGCCTTGCGGTTCACGCCCGACGAGGAAGGCTGGCCGGCCTACGTGCAGCGCCACTACCCGAAGGGCGAGCCCAGCCGCGACGACCTCATCGTCGACGCCTGCTGGGCGGTGCAGGACCTGCGGCTGTTCTGGGTCGACTTCGCGCCGAAGACGGCCCAGCGTCGCGTCGAGGCCACGCCGGGCCGCAACGACCCCTGCCCCTGCGGCAGCGGCAAGAAGTTCAAGAAGTGCCACGGCGCGGCGAGCTGAGCGGCCGCTGATAGAGTCGCGCCCGACCATGAGCAGCAGCCTTACCGGGGACCTGCAGGGCCGGCACGTCGTGCTGGGCCTGTCCGGCGGCGTGGCCTGCTACAAGGCGGCCGAACTAGCGCGTGAACTCGTGAAGGCCGGTGCCAGCGTGCAGGTGGTGATGAGCGAGGCGGCCACGCAGTTCATCACGCCGGTGACGATGCAGGCGCTCAGCGGCCGGCCGGTCTACACGAGCCAGTGGGACGCGCGGCTGCCCAACAACATGCCGCACATCGACCTCACGCGCGAGGCCGACGCTGTGCTGGTGGCGCCGGCCAGCGCCGACTTCATCGCGCAGATCGCACAGGGCCGCGCCGGCGAGCTGCTGCCGCTCCTGTGCCTGGCGCGCCCGGCCGAGCGGTGCGCGCTGCTGCTGGCGCCGGCGATGAATCGCGAGATGTGGGCCCACCCGGCCACGCAGCGCAACGTGGCGCAGGTGCGCGCCGACGGCGCCGTGGTCCTGGGCCCGGCCGCCGGCGACCAGGCCTGCGGCGAGATCGGCGACGGTCGCATGCTCGAGGCCGAGGAGCTGCGCGACGAGCTGATCGCCTTCTTCCAGCCGAAGCGGCTGGCGGGTCGTTCGGTGCTGGTGACGGCGGGGCCCACCTTCGAGGCCATCGACCCGGTGCGCGGCATCACCAACCTCTCCAGCGGCAAGATGGGCTTTGCGATCGCGCGCGCCGCGGCGGAGGCCGGCGCGCAGGTGACGCTCGTCGCCGGCCCGGTGCACCTGCCCACGCCGCGCGGCGTGCGGCGCATCGACGTGCGCAGCGCGCAGGACATGTTCGACGCGGTGATGCCGCTGGCGCCGCGGCACGATGTGTTCGTGGCCACCGCCGCGGTGGCCGACTGGCGGCCGGCCGCCTGCACCGACCGCAAGATCAAGAAGGACGGCAGCGGCCAGGCGCCGGTGCTGGCGATGACGGAGAACCCCGACATCCTGGCCAGCGTCGCGCGCCTGCCCGAGGCGCAGCGCCCCTGGTGCGTGGGCTTCGCGGCCGAGAGCCACGACGTGCTCGAGCACGCACGCGCCAAGCGCCAGCGCAAGGGCATTCCGCTGATCGTGGCCAACCATGGCCCTTCCACCTTCGGCCGCGATGACAACGCGCTGACGCTGGTCGACGCCGATGGCGCGCTGGAGCTGCCGCCCGGCGACAAGCTGGCGCTGGCGCGCGCGCTCGTCGAGCAGGTCGCGCGCCGCCTGCCAACGACGACGAGATGACGACTATCCAACTCAAGGTGCTGGACCCGCGCATGGCGGACCAGCTTCCCGCCTACGCCACGATCGGCAGCGCTGGCCTGGACCTGCGCGCCTGCATCGCCGAGCCGCTGGTGCTCGAGCCCGGCCAGGCCGAGATCATTCCCACCGGCATCGCCATCCACATCGGCCATCCGCACCTGGCCGCGATGCTGCTGCCGCGCAGCGGCCTGGGCCACAAGTTCGGCATCGTGCTGGGCAACCTGGTGGGCCTGATCGACAGCGACTACCAGGGCCAGCTGATGGTCAGCTGCTGGAACCGCAGCCGCGCCGCATTCACCGTGCAGCCGATGGAGCGCATCGCGCAGATGGTGATCGTGCCGGTGGTGCAGGCGCGCTTCGAGGTGGTCGAGAGCTTCGACGACAGCGCGCGCGGCGCAGGCGGCTTCGGTTCGACCGGGCGCGCCTGAACGGCGCTAGTGCAGCGTGCCGCCGCCGCTCGCTGGCGCGCTGCCCAGCACCGTGACCGGCGCGCCGCCGACGGTGCGCGCCTCGATCTCCTCGTGGCTCGCCTCGCGCACCTCGAGCACCTTGATCGCCAGCCGCAGCGCCATGCCGGCCAGCGGATGGTTGGCGTCCAGCACCACGTGCGAGGGGTAGATCTCGGTGACGATGTAGATCGCGTCGGCCGGCATGTCCGGCGTCGCATGCCCGGGCGGCAGGCCCTCGAAGGCCATGCCGGTCTCGAGGTTCTCGGGGAAGAGCTTGCGGTCCTCGAAGCACACCAGCTCGGCGTCGTACTCGCCGAAGGCATGCTCGGGCTCCAGGTGCAGCTGCAGCTCGTCGCCGGCTGCGTGGCCGGCCAGCGCTTCCTCGACCTTGGCCAGCAGGTCGTCGCCGCCGAAGAAGAATTCGACGGGCTGCGTCAGTTCGTCGATGGGGCGGTTCTGGCCGTCGGTGAGCTTCCAGGTCAGGCTCACGACGCAGGGGTCGGCGATCAGCATCCGAGCATCATGGCACAGGGTCGCCATCGGCCAGAATGACGGCCATGGACATCGACGCGCCGACCCCGCTGCTGGGCGGCATCTCCCCCGCCACCTTCATGCGCCGGCACTGGCAGAAGAAGCCGCTGCTCGTGCGCCAGGCCTGGCCCGGCGTAGCGCCGCCGCTGCCGCGGGCCGCGCTCTTCGAGCTGGCTTCGCGCGAGGGCGTCGAGTCGCGCCTCGTACAGCGCCGCGAGGGGCGCTGGAGCGTGCGCCACGGCCCGATGCCCCGGCGTGCGCTGCCGCCGGTGGCGCGACCCGACTGGACGCTGCTGGTGCAGGGGCTGGACCTGCACGTGCCCGCCGCGCACGAGATGCTGTCGCGCTTCCGCTTCGTGCCCGACGCGCGGCTGGACGATCTGATGGTCTCCTGGGCCAGCGCCGGCGGCGGCGTCGGCCCGCATCTCGACGCCTACGACGTGTTCCTGATCCAGGTCCAGGGCCGGCGCCGCTGGCGCATCGGCCCGCCGCCGCGCGGCGACGGTGCGGCTTTCGTCGAAGGCGTGCCGCTGAAGCAGCTGCGCCGCTTCGAGCCCACCGAGGACTGGGTGCTGGAGCCCGGCGACCTGCTGTACCTGCCGCCGATGTGGGCGCACGACGGCAGCGCCGAAGGCGGCGACTGCATGACCTGCTCGGTAGGCTTCAACGTGCCGCGCGAGGCCGAGCTGGCGCGTGAACTGCTGGTACGGCTTTCCGACGGCGACGAGCCCGGCGCGCTGTACCGCGATCCACGCCAGCCGGCCACGCGCACGCCCGGCGAAGTGCCGCAGGCGCTGCACGACTTCGCCCGCCGCGCGCTGGAGCGCCAGCTGGCCGATCCGCAGGCGCTGGCGCGTGCGCTGGGCGAGTTGCTGACCGAGCCGAAGGCCAACGTCTGGTTCGAGGCGGCCGATGCGCCGCCCGCCGCCGAGGGCGCGCTGCGCCTGGATGCGCGCACGCGCATGATGTACGACGCGCGGCACGTGTTCATCAACGGCGAGTCCTTCGTCGCCGCCGGGCGCGATGCCACGCTGCTGCGCAGGCTGGCCGACGAGCGGCGGCTCGAAGCCTCCGGCCGGCACCGGCTGAGCGCGGGCGCCGCCCAACTCGTCGACGAATGGCTGGCTGCAGGCTGGCTTCAGGGAGATGGCGATGAGCGACTCCACCCGGCCTGAAGACGCGCCACCGGCCATCGACAGCCGCGCCGGCTTCGTCGCCGCAGTGAAGTGGGGATTCGAATCGGCCTTCGCCGAGGACGCGCGGCGGATCATCGCCGTCGACCCGAGCTTCGCCGAGTGGCCGCTCGATGACAGCATGCTGTTGAGCGCGCTCGCCGCGTGGTTGCGTCGGCCGCAGCGCCGGCTGGTGCTGCTGGCCGCGCAGTACGACGAAGTGCAGCGCCGCTGCCCGCGCTTCACCGCCAGGCGCGTGGACTGGGTGCATGCGATCGACGCCTGGATCGCGCCTGACGAATGGGTTGCCGATCTGCCCAGCGTGCTGGCAACGGACCGTCGAACCAGCGTGCACCTGATCGATGCCCAGCGCTGGCGCGGACGCGCCGAGCGGGACGAGCGCCGCGCTCGCCAGTGGTGCGAAGAGCTTGACGCCGTTGTGCAACGCTCCGAAAGGGGCTTCGGCCTCAAACCTCTCGGTTTGTAGAGGCACTCTAGGGATTGCCCTAGTTCGGGCTATAATCATGGGCTAGGCATGGGAAGGAGGCTTCCTTTGCCTGGCCGATCTTCCTGAAATGGGTCTCTCTTCGCACAGGCAAGGAGTGCCCTCGAGAAGTTCTCTCTACCGAACCTGACCCATAACTCCTGAGGACACACATGAGCAAGTCGATCGTTCTGGCTTCCCTGGTTGCAGCCGTCGCCCTGGCCGCCTGCGGCAAGAAGGAAGAAGCCCCCGCGCCGGCCCCCGCGCCCGCCGCCGCCCCGGCTCCGGCTCCCGCCCCGATGGCTGACGCCGCTGCCAGCGCCGCCGCCGGTGCCGCTTCCGCCGCCGCGACCGCCGCCGACGCGACCGCCTCGGCCGCCGGCGCCGTGAAGGACGCCGCCGCCGCCGTCAAGGACGCCGCCAGCGCCGCCACGAAGTAATCTCCGCGCGATGGCCGGCGCCTTGCGCGCCGGTCCTCATGCCGAAGGGCTGCCTCCAGGGCAGCCCTTGTCGTTTTCAGAGGCCTGTCAGGCCGCCGCTTCGAGGCCGCTGTCGAAGTGCGCGCGCATCAGCCGCGCCGCGCCCGGCCCGTCGCGGGATTCGATCGCCTGCATCAGCGCCCGGTGCTCGGCCAGCGACTCCGCCAGCCGCCCCTGCTTGAACAGCGAGTGGTGGCGGTTGAGCTTCATCACCTTGCGCAGGTCCAGCACCGTCTGCATCGCCCAGCGGTTGCCGGCCATCTCCAGCAGCGCCATGTGGAACTGCTCGTTGGCGGCGAAGAAGGCGTCGCGCCGCCGCACCTGCGACTCCAGCTTCTGGTGCAGCGCGGCCAGCTCGGCACGCTGCGTGGCGTCGGCCTTCGCGGCCACGGTGGCGGCGGCGTCGCTCTCCAGCAGGCCCAGCAGGTGGTAGATCTGCGAGACGTCGTCGCGCGACATCTCCGTCACGTAGGCGCCGCGCCGCACCTTCATCGTCACCAGGCCCTCGGCGGCCAGCACCTTCAGCGCCTCGCGCAGCGGCGTGCGGCTGATGCCGAAGGCCGCGGCCAGCTTCATCTCGTCGATCCAGCTGCCGGGCTCCAGCTCGCGCGCGAAGATCTGCTGGCGCAGCCGTTCGGCCACGTCCTGGTACAGGGCGCGCGGCGAGAGCGGAGCGGCGATGGCGGCGGCGCTGTCCACGGGCGGGGTCGTCAGCCTGGGTTGGGTTTTGAATTCATAATTATGCATAATCACCCACCCCCGACAAGGCCCCCCGGCGGCCAGGAGCAGATCCGATGGACAAGCGCAGCGACGAACCCACACCCGCGCCGGAGTTCGCCGCCGCTTCGCTGGAGCAATGGCGCAAGGCCGCCGCGAAGTCGGCGCCCGGCGGCAACGTCGATGCGCTGAACTGGCTCACGCCCGAGGGCATCGCCGTCAAGCCGCTGTACACCGCGGCCGACCTTGCCAACGCGCCGCATGCCGACACGCTGCCCGGCTTCGAGCCCTTCCTGCGCGGCCCGCAGGCCACGATGTACGCGGTGCGGCCGTGGACCATCCGCCAGTACGCGGGCTTCTCCACCGCGGAAGACAGCAATGCCTTCTACCGCCAGGCGCTGGCCGCCGGCGGGCAGGGTGTGAGCGTGGCCTTCGACCTGGCCACGCACCGCGGCTACGACAGCGACCACCCGCGCGTGACCGGCGACGTGGGCAAGGCCGGCGTGGCGATCGACTCGGTCGAGGACATGAAGATCCTCTTCGACGGCATCCCGCTGGACAAGGTCAGCGTGAGCATGACGATGAACGGTGCGGTGCTGCCGGTGCTCGCGGGCTACGTGGTCGCGGCCGAAGAGCAGGGCGTCAAGCAGGAGCAGCTGAGCGGGACCATCCAGAACGACATCCTCAAGGAGTTCATGGTCCGCAACACCTACATCTACCCACCCGAACCCTCGATGCGCATCGTCGCCGACATCATCGAGTACACGGCGCGGCAGATGCCGAGGTTCAACTCGATCTCGATCTCCGGCTACCACATGCAGGAAGCCGGCGCGAACCAGGCGCTGGAGCTGGCCTTCACGCTGGCCGACGGCAAGGAGTACGTGAAGACGGCCGTGGCGCGCGGCCTGGACGTGGACGAGTTCGCCGGCCGGCTCTCGTTCTTCTGGGCGATCGGGATGAACTTCTATCTCGAGATCGCCAAGATGCGCGCCGCGCGGCTGCTGTGGGCACGCATCATGAAGGGCTTCGGTGCGAAGAACCCCAAGAGCCTGATGCTGCGCACGCACTGCCAGACCTCGGGCTGGAGCCTGACCGAGCAGGACCCGTACAACAACGTCGTGCGCACGGCGATCGAGGCGATGGCCGCGGTCTTCGGCGGCACGCAGAGCCTGCACACCAACAGCTTCGACGAGGCGATCGCGCTGCCTACCGAGTTCAGCGCCCGCATCGCGCGCAACACGCAGCTGATCATCCAGGAAGAGACGCACATCACGAACGTGGTCGACCCCTGGGCCGGCAGCTACATGATGGAGACGCTCACGCAGCAGATGGCCGACAAGGCCTGGGCCATCATCCAGGAGGTGGAAGGCCAGGGCGGCATGACCAAGGCCGTGGACAGCGGCTGGGCCAAGCTGAAGATCGAGGCCAGCGCGGCCGAAAAGCAGGCGCGCATCGACAGCGGGCGCGACGTGATCGTCGGCGTCAACAAGTACAAGCCGAAGAAGCAGGATGCGATCGAGATCCGCGAGGTCGACAACCACAAGGTGCGCGAAGGCCAGATCGCGCGCCTGACGCAGATCCGCGCCACGCGCGACGGCGCGAAGGTGGCCGCCGCGCTGGACGCGCTGACCGCGGCGGCGAAGAATGGCAGCGGCAATCTGCTGGCGCTTTCGATCGACGCGATGCGCCTGCGTGCCACGGTGGGAGAGGTCAGCGATGCGCTCGAGAAGGTCTACGGCCGCCACCGCGCCGACATCCAGAAGGTGACCGGCGTGTACGCCGCCGCCTACGACTCGGCCGAGGGCTGGGAGAAGTTGAAGGGCGAGATCGCCGCCTTCGGCGAGGCTGAAGGGCGCCGCCCGCGCGTGATGATCGCCAAGCTCGGCCAGGACGGCCACGACCGCGGCGCCAAGGTCGTGGCCACGGCGTTTGCCGATCTCGGCTTCGACGTCGACATCGGCCCGCTGTTCCAGACGCCCGAGGAATGCGCGCGCCAGGCGATCGAGAACGACGTGCATGCGGTGGGCGTCAGCACGCTGGCAGCCGGCCACAAGACGCTGGTGCCGGCGATCATCGCCGAGCTGAAGAAGCAGGGCGCCGACGACATCGTCGTCTTCGTCGGCGGCGTGATTCCGCAGCAGGACTACGCCTTCCTCTACGAGGCCGGCGTCAAGGGCATCTACGGCCCGGGCACGCCGATCCCGGTGAGCGCGAAGGACGTGCTCGAGCAGATCAGGGCCGCGCAGGCCTGAGGCTCCTCGCTTGAGCCCCGCAGCCGCCACCGCCTACACGCTCGAGCCGGCCGTCGAGGCCGACTTCGAGGCGCTGCTGGCCCTGCGACTGCGCGCGATGCGCCAGAGCCTGAGCGCCATCGGCCGCTACGACGAGCAGCGCGCGCGCGAGCGCCTGGCCAGCGGCTTCGCGCCGGAGGCCACGCAGCACATCGTCGTCGACGGCCGGCGCATCGGCTTCCTCGTGCTCAAGCGGCTGACGCATGCGCTGCGGCTGGACCATCTCTACATCGACCCCGATGCGCAGCGCCGCGGTGTCGGCGGCCGCGTGCTCGACGACATCTGCCGCCGCGCCGACGCCGAGTTGCTGCCCGTCGAACTGTGTGCATTGAAGGGCAGCGCGGCGAACCGCTTCTACCTGCGCCATGGCTTCGTGCCCACCGGCGAAGGCGAGTGGGACATCGACTACCTGCGCGAACCGGCCACGCCCAACCAGCGTGCGGTGCGGGGCCTCTGGGCAGCATTCCAGCGCCGCGACTGGGCTGCGGCCCGCGCGCTGCTGGCCGACGACATGGTCTCCACCTGGTGGGCCAGCGGCGAGCGCTTCGCCGGCGCCGACGCCTACATCCGCCTGCAGGCCACGTATCCGGAAGGCTGGACCATCCACCTGCTGGAGATCAGCCCGCTGCAGGACGGCCGCATCCTCACGCTCGTGCGCGTGGACCACCCGCCGCAGAGCTTCTTCTGCACGGCCTTCTTTCGGGTCGACGACGGCCGGGTGCAAGCGGTCGACGAATACTGGGCGACGCTCGAGCCGCCGCCGGGCTGGCGCGAAGACGCCGCGCAGCCCGGGCGCAGCCGCTTCGATCCGCTGGACGATCCGCGGGCCCGCACGCCGTGAACGCGCCCCATCCGCAGCCCTTGCTGACCAGCGCCGACGCCGCGCTGGCCGCTGCCATCGCCGGCGAGCCCGGCCCCGCGCAGCGCCGTGCGCTGGCCAAGGCCATCACGCTGCTGGAAAGCACGCGCGCCGACCACCGCGCCCGCGCCGACGAACTGCTCAACGCGCTGCTGCCGCGCGCCGGCGGTGCCTTCCGCCTGGGCATCAGCGGCGTGCCGGGCGTCGGCAAGAGCACCTTCATCGAGGCGCTGGGCCTGTTCCTGGCCGAGCGCAGCCACCGCGTGGCGGTGCTCGCGGTGGACCCGAGCAGCAGCGTCAGCGGCGGCAGCATCCTGGGCGACAAGACGCGCATGGAGCAGCTCTCGGTGCACCCGCGCGCCTTCGTGCGCCCGAGCCCGGCGGCCGGCACGCTGGGCGGCGTGGCCGAGAAGACGCGCGAGGCGATGCTGGTGTGCGAGGCGGCGGGCCACGACGTGGTGATCGTCGAGACCGTCGGCGTCGGCCAGAGCGAGACCGCGGTGGCCGGCATGACCGATCTCTTCGTGCTGCTGCAGCTGCCCAACGCCGGCGACGACCTGCAGGCGATCAAGAAGGGCGTGATGGAGCTCGCCGACCTGATCGTCATCAACAAGGCCGACCTCGACGAGGCCGCCGCCATGCGCGCCCGGGCGCAGATCACGAGCGCCTTGCGCTACCTGGGGCCGCACGGCGCACCGGCCGCGCCGGTGCTGCAGCTCAGCGCGCTGAAGGCCCAGGGCCTGCCCGAGTTCTGGCAGGCCGTGGAAGCCCTTCGCACGCAGCGCGGCGAAAGCGGCGCGCTGCTGGAACGCCGCCGCGCGCAGGACGAGGCCTGGATGTGGGAGCGCATCGACGCCGGCCTGCGCCAGCGTTTCCGCGCCCATGCCGCCGTGGCGGCTGCCCTGCCGGCAATGGCCGGCGAGGTGCGGGCCGGGCGCCTGGCGGCCTCGGTCGCTGCGCGCCGGCTGCTCGACCTGACGAACGAACGACACTGACCGAACGCCTTCCCGACGGAGCTTCTTCCATGCACGACATCATCCAGGAACTCGAACGCAAGCGCGCCGCGGCGCGACTGGGCGGCGGGCAGCGGCGCATCGACGCGCAGCACGCCAAGGGCAAGCTCACGGCGCGCGAACGGCTGGAGCTGCTGCTCGACGAGGGCACGTTCGAGGAATGGGACATGTTCGTCGAGCACCGCTGTGCCGACTTCGGCATGGCCGACAACAAGATCCCCGGTGATGGCGTCGTCACGGGCTACGGGATGATCAGCGGCCGGCTCGTGTTCGTGTTCAGCCAGGACTTCACCGTCTTCGGCGGCGCCTTGAGCGAAGCGCACGCCGAGAAGATCTGCAAGGTGATGGACCAGGCGATGAAGGTCGGCGCGCCGGTCATCGGCCTGAACGACAGCGGCGGCGCGCGCATCCAGGAAGGCGTGGCCTCGCTCGGCGGCTATGCCGAGGTCTTCCAGCGCAACGTGATGGCCTCCGGCGTGATCCCGCAGATCAGCCTGATCATGGGCCCCTGTGCCGGCGGCGCGGTCTACTCGCCCGCGATGACCGACTTCATCTTCATGGTGAAGGACAGCAGCTACATGTTCGTCACCGGCCCCGAGGTGGTGAAGACGGTGACGCACGAGGAGGTGACGGCCGAGGAGCTGGGCGGCGCGATCGCGCACACCACCAAGAGCGGCGTGGCCGACCTCGCGTTCGAGAACGACGTGGAGGCGATCGCGATGCTGCGGCGCTTCTTCAACTACCTGCCGTTGAACAACAAGGAAAAGCCGCCGGTGCGCAAGAGCGGCGACCCGGCCGAGCGCCTGGACCTGAGCCTGGACACGCTGGTGCCCGACAACCCGAACAAGCCCTATGACATCAAGGAGCTGATCTACAAGGTCGTCGACGACGGCGACTTCTTCGAGCTGCAGCGCGACTCGGCCAAGAACATCGTCATCGGCTTCGGCCGCATGGACGGGCAGCCGGTGGGCATCGTCGCCAACAACCCGCAGGTGCTCGCGGGCTGCCTGGACATCCGCAGCAGCATCAAGGCCGCGCGCTTCGTGCGCTTCTGCGACGCCTTCAACATCCCCGTGGTCACCTTCGTCGACGTGCCCGGCTTCATGCCCGGCACCGCGCAGGAGTACGGCGGCATCATCAAGCACGGCGCCAAGCTGCTGTACGCGTACGCCGAGTGCACGGTGCCCAAGGTGACGGTGATCACGCGCAAGGCCTACGGCGGCGCCTACGACGTGATGAGTTCCAAGCACCTGCGCGGCGACGTGAACTTCGCCTGGCCCAACGCCGAGATCGCGGTGATGGGCGCCAAAGGCGCGGTGGAGATCATCTTCCGCGAGGACAAGGGCGACCCGGCCAAGCTCGCCGCGCGCGAGGCCGAGTACAAGTCGCGCTTCGCCAACCCCTTCGTCGCCGGCAGCCGCGGCTTCATCGACGATGTGATCCAGCCGCACGAGACGCGCAAGCGCATCTGCCGCTCGCTGGCGATGCTGAAGGACAAGCAGCTCGAGAACCCGTGGCGCAAGCACGGGAACATCCCGCTGTGAAACAACGCCGGCGCGTCGCGGCGGGCCTGCTGGCCGCCACCATGATGGCGGCCGGCGGTGCGTGCGCGGCACCCGAGGCGCGATGGGTCGACGCGACGCGCCTGGCGCTGCGCGCGCAGCCCTCGGTGCAGGCGCCGGTGCTGGGCTGGCTCGTGACCAACACGCCGGTGGCGGTGGACGCGCGCAGCGGCGAGTGGTGCGAGCTCACGCACGAGGGCAAGCGCGGCTTCGTCGTCTGCCGCTTCCTGGCCGCGCAGCCGCTGAAGGCACGGCAGCTCGACGAGGGCCTGCGCAACGCCGGCAGCCGGGCCGCGCCCGAACAACTGCAGAAGCGCTTCTGGATCGAGCCCTCGGTGGCGCGGCTGATGGCCTACGGCGTCGCGCTCGACGGCCAGCTCTTCGCCGCCGAGGCCGAGTCGGGCGAGGCGCGTGCGCCGCGGCCCCGGCGGGCGGAGTTCGAGGCCATGAAGCAGCGGCTGCGCGACGGCTGGACGCCGCCCGTCACGCTGCCAGCGGCCGATCTGGCCCCGGCCGATGCGGCCAGCCTTGCGGTGCTGCCGCGCATATCGCCTTCGCTGATGCGCGGCGCGCCCATCCCAACGCTGAGCACCGTAACGACCGACGACTCCGATCCGAACCGACCGCTGCTGAGCGCCGCGGCCTTCGACGGCGTGGCGGGCGAACCCGATGCCGCGCTGGCGTCGCTGCTGGCGCAGGCCTCGGGCGGCGCGTCGGTGCTGCGCGTGCTCGCGTTCGGCGCGCCCCTGCCGCTGCACGATGGCGGCTTCGCGGGGGCCTGGGATCTGGGTGGCGCGGAGGTCGCACTCGCGCCGGGCGGCATCGACCTCACGGTCATCGACGAAGAAGGCGGCGCGCGCCAGGCTCGCATCACGGCTTTCGACACCCGCACCCATACGCCCGATGTCGGTTGCGACTTCGTCGGCCACTTCGTGCTCGACCGGCCCGCGGGCACAGGCTTCGTCGCGCTGCTGCAGCCGCGCCGGCACGGCTTGAAGTCGGTGCGGCGCCTGCTGGCGCGGGAACTTCCCGCCGACGCACCCTGGGCGCGCGCGCTGCTCCAGCAGGTGAACGCGGAGAGCGAATACGCCCGCGTGGTCGATGGCAAGCCCGGCCGGCTGCTGGCCTTCGATCTCGACGAGGACGGCATTGCGGATCTCGCCCGGCTCTCGATCGAGGTGGACGGCGGCGACCTGATGTTGGGCACCGCGTTCACGACCTATTTCAACCTGGGCGGCCGCTGGCACGTGGCTGGCCGCTTCCTGCCCAAGACCTGCGGTTGCTGAGGCCGCACGAGGAACGAGCATGTTCAAGAAGATCCTGATTGCGAATCGCGGCGAGATCGCCTGCCGCGTCATCAAGACCGCGAAGAAGATGGGCATCTCCACCGTGGCGGTGTACTCCGAGGCCGATGTCGATGCGCGCCACGTCGAGATCGCCGACGAAGCCGTGCTGCTGGGGCCGGCGGCTTCGCGCGAGAGCTACCTCGTGGCCGACAAGATCATCGCGGCCTGCAAGGCCACCGGCGCCGAGGCGGTGCACCCGGGCTACGGCTTCCTGTCGGAGAACGAGGACTTCGCCAGGCGCGTCGAGGAGGAAGGCATCGTCTTCATCGGGCCCAAGCACTACTCGATCGCGGCGATGGGCGACAAGATCGCCTCGAAGAAGCTGGCGAAGGAAGCGAACGTCAGCACTATCCCGGGCTGGAACGAGGCCATCGAGTCGGCCGAGCAGGCGGTGCAGATCGCCAAGGACATCGGCTACCCGGTGATGATCAAGGCCAGTGCCGGCGGCGGCGGCAAGGGCCTGCGCGTGGCCTTCAACGACAAGGAGGCCTTCGAGGGCTTCACGTCCTGCCGCAACGAGGCCAAGAACAGCTTCGGCGACGACCGCGTCTTCATCGAGAAGTTCGTCGAGAGCCCGCGCCACATCGAGATCCAGGTGCTGGGCGATGCGCACGGCAACGTGGTCTACCTGCACGAGCGCGAATGCTCGATCCAGCGCCGCCACCAGAAGGTGATCGAGGAGGCGCCTTCGCCTTTCATCAGCGAGGCCACGCGAAAGGCGATGGGCGAGCAGGCCGTGGCGCTGGCCAAGGCGGTGAAGTACCAGAGCGCGGGCACGGTGGAGTTCGTGGTCGGCAAGGACCAGAGCTTCTACTTCCTGGAGATGAACACGCGGCTGCAGGTGGAGCACCCGGTGACGGAGAGCATCACCGGCATCGACCTCGTCGAGCAGATGATCCGCGTGGCCGCCGGCGAGAAGCTGCCTTTCACGCAGGCGCAGATCCCGCGCAAGGGCTGGGCCATCGAGTGCCGCATCAACGCCGAGGACCCGTTCCGCAACTTCCTGCCCAGCACCGGCCGGCTGGTGCGCTACCTGCCGCCGCCGCAGACCATGGAAGCCGCGATGCCGGTGCCGCATGGCGGCGGCGTGCGCGTGGACACCGGCGTCTACGAAGGCGGCGAGATCCCGATGTACTACGACTCGATGATCGCCAAGCTCATCGTGCACGGGCTGGACCGCAACGACGCGATCCGCCGGATGCGCGAGGCGCTCAACGGCTTCGTGATCCGCGGCGTCTCCAGCAACATCCCCTTCCAGGCCGCGCTGCTGGCGCACCCGAAGTTCGTCGCCGGGGACTTCAACACCGGCTTCATCGCCGAGCACTACGGCAAGGGCTTCCGCGCCGAGGATGTGCCGCACGAAGACCCGGACTTCCTCGTCGCGCTGGCCGCCGGCGCCTACCGCCGCTACCGCGAGCGCGCCGCGGCGATCAGCGGGCAGCTCGAAGGGCATGGCGTGGTGATCGGCGAGTACTTCGTCGTCGTCGTGCGCGGCGAAGGCGGGCGGCACGTGCACGTGCCGGTGCGCATCGAGCCGGTCGAGGGCATCACGGTGCACGTGGGCGGCAAGCCCTACGCGATGCAGAGCGACTGGCGCTTCGGCGGCGTGCGCGCCACCGGCCAGTGCAACGGCCTGCCCTTCACCGCGCAGGTGGAGCGCCACGGGCTGTGGATCCGCGTCGAGCACAACGGCCGGCGCATCGAGGCGCAGGTGATGAGCGCGCGCGCCGCCGAGCTGCTGCGCGTGATGCCCTTCAAGGCGCCGCCGGACCTGAGCAAGTTCCTGCTCTCGCCGATGCCGGGGCTGCTGGTCGACGTGGCGGTGCAGCCGGGCCAGAAGGTGATGGCCGGCGAGCGGCTGGCGGTGATCGAGGCGATGAAGATGGAGAACATCCTCACCGCGCAGCAGGACGGCACCGTGGGCGAGCTGCTCGCGAAGAAGGGCGAGAGCCTGGCCGTGGACCAACCGATCCTCAGCTTCGCGTGAGGCCGACATGAGCGACACCAAGCCCTTCCGCATCCTCGGCATCCAGCAGATCGCCATCGGCGGCCCCAGCAAGCAGCGGCTGAAGTCGCTGTGGGTCGACATGCTCGGCCTCGCGGTGAAGAGCAGCTTCGTCAGCGAACGCGAGAACGTCGACGAGGACATCTGCGCGATGGGCGAAGGCCCGCACGCGGTGGAGGTCGACCTGATGCAGCCGCTGGACCCCGAGAAGAAGCCGGCCGTGCACACCACGCCGCTGAACCACGTGGGCCTGTGGGTCGACCGGCTGCCCGAAGCGGTGGCCTGGATGACGGCGCAGGGCGTGCGCTTTGCGCCGGGCGGCATCCGCAAGGGCGCGGCCGGCCACGACATCTGCTTCATCCACCCCAAGGGCAACGAGGAGTTCCCGCTCTCGGGCGAGGGTGTGCTGATCGAGCTGGTGCAGGCGCCGCCGGAGGTGGTCGCGGCGCTGGGCTGATTTCTTCGGTCCGACGCAACCGCGCGGGCCGATTCCGGCACTCAAGGTTCAGCGGGCCGGCAGGGCAGTTCCTGCCGGCGACGCGCAACCTTCCGGACTTCGGAGTCAGCCCATGCATCGATCGATATCCGCCGCCTTGCTGGCCCTGTGCGCCGGCCCGGCACTGGCCGTGGACGGCATCACCGACCGCGTCGGAGACTTCCTGCCGACCTTCGGCGGCAGCACCGCCGCGGCCGATCTCGACGTGGTCGCCGCCACCGTCACCTACAACACGGCGACCGACACCTTCACCTTCGCCAGCACGATGGCCGGCAACCTGGGCATCACGCCCAGCGGCCTGTTCGTCTGGGGCGTGAACCGCGGCGCCGGCACCGCCGGCTTCTTCGCCAACGGCCTGCCTGGCGTGCTCTTCGACCGTGTGGTGCTGCTGCGCGAGGACGGCACCGGCACCGTGGCCGGCACCAACCTGCCGGCGGGGGCGATCACGATCAGCGGCAACACGATCACCGGTGTCGTCAGCGGCGCGCTGCTGCCCAGCACCGGCTTCGCGAAGACGGCCTACACCTTCAACCTCTGGCCCCGTGATGGCTCGCTGCCGGCGGGCTTCGGCCAGATCTCGGACTTCGCGCCCGACAACGCGAACTTCACCGCCACCGTCGTGCCCGAGCCGGCCAGCTTCGGCCTGCTCGCGGCGGGCCTGGCCGGCATCGGCCTGCTGCGCCGGCGGCGCGGCAACAAGGCGCTCAGCGCGCCGGCGAACAGCTGAGCGAAGGCCGCAGCCGCTGCACGGCGCGGCAGGCATCGAGGCCTGATCCGGCCAGCAGCGCCTGCAGCGGCTCGCCACTCGCTTTGCCGTCCAGCGCGCGCAGCAGCGCGGCCACGCCGCTCACGTGGGCGGCGGCCAGCGAGCTGCCGCTGGCGTAGTCGTAGCCGCCGCCGGGCGCGAGCGTGAGGATGCGCCGGCCCGGTGCCGCCAGCACGCCCGGCGCGGTGGCGCCGGATTCGCGCTCGGCCACCGCCAGCACGCCGGGCACCGCGGCCGGGAAGCGGTCGCGCGCGCCGCCGGGCGGCACCGCGCCGACGACGACGATGCCGCGCGCCAGCGCCGTGGCCACGAGCTTTTCCAGCAGCGGGTCACGAGGGCCTGCCAGGCTCAGGTTCACCACGTCGGCCGGCGCCGCGATGGCCGCCGCCAGCGCCTGCGCCAGCGTGAAGCTGTTGCAGCGCGCGCCTTCGGCCCCGCCGCCCCAGCAGGCGCGCAGCGCGAGCACCCGCGCGCCGGGCGCGACGCCGACGATGCCGATGCCGTTGTTGGCCGACGCGGCGATGACGCCGGCCACCTCGGTGGCATGGCGCTCGCCTTCGGCCGCGCCGCCGACGAAGTCGCGCCCCGCCGGCCAGGCGGCGCCGGCGCGCTGCAGGTCGGGATGGTTGCGGTCCAGCGCGGTGTCGATCAGCGCCACCGTCACGCCCTCGCCGCGGCTCGCGCGCTGCGCGGCGGCGGCGTCGATCGCGGCGAAGCCGGTCTGCAGCGGCAGGTACGGGTCGTTGTAGCGCGTCTCGGTCGTCGGCTCCGCGAGGGTGCGGAACTCGTTGAGCGGCTGCGCCAGCGTCACGCGCGGGTCGGCAGCCAGGCTTGCTAGCAGCGCCTCGGCCGAAGCGCCGGCCGGCAGGCGCAGCAGCGCGCAGCGCCAGTTCAGCGCCGAGATGGTCCAGGCGTCGACCTCGGCCAGGCCATGCGCGGCGACGACGGCGGCGAGATCGTCGAGCGCACGGTCGCTGCCGCTGTAGCTGCCGGCGCGGCGGTAGTCGATGCGTGCCGCAGCGCCGGTCGCCGGCCGGCCGGCAGCGCCTTCGGCGACGGCGACGATGACGAAGCGCGCGTCGGCCGCGGCATCACCCACCACCGCGGGCCGCGTCGGGGCGGCGGGATTGAACGCCGTCGCGCAGCCGGCCAGCAGTACAGCCGAGGCGCAGCCGAGGACTGCGAGCAGCCGGAGCGGCCGACCAAGCTTCCCGCCGCGGAACCGGCTTTGCCGGGCCGCTGGCGGACGGCCCCCCTGGGGGGGCGAAGCCCGCGGCTCCAAGTCCGCCTGCGCGGACTTGGACGGGCGAGCAAGCAACGCCTCCGGCGTTGCGTGGAGCGCAAGCGAGCTTGGGGGCTCCATCTTCAGCGCGGCCCATGGCCGGTGGGCTCGGCGAGCAGCACGCCCGGATGCGCGCGCAGCCGCGGCAGCGCTGCCTGTTGCGTGGCCAGCAGGCCGTCGGCCGGTGCCAGGCCCAGGCTGCTGCCGTCGGGCGCGGCTTCCACCAGCTCCAGCTGCAGCTCGGCGAGCAGCGCGCGCAGCGCCGCGAAGTCCATGCCCGGCGCCGGCACCAGGCGCAGGCTGGCGGCGCGCGGCGCCGGGGCGGCGCTCGTGTAGGTGCGGTATTCGGCGCTCCCGCCCATCTGGTGGCCCAGCAGCGCGAAAGCCGCGGCGCCCAGGCCCACGGCCTGTACCAGCACGGCGGCCATCAGCCAGCGCTGAGGGCCTTTCGACGGCGCCACGGCGTTGGCTAGCGCCGGCGTCTCGTCGGCCGCGGCGATGCGCGCCAGCAGCCGCTTCAGCCCCGGCTCCGGGTCGCCCAGGTCAGAGAAGCCGGCGCGCATCTCGCGGCACAGGCGCTCGTGGAACTGCAACTCCTCGCGGCAGGCCTCGCACCGCGGCAGGTGCTGGCGCAGCAGCTCGGCGTCGGGCTCGGGGGCGGTGCCGGCCACGTACCAGGGGATCGCATCCCAGGCACGGCGGTGCTCGGTCGGCTCGCCCGTGGCGGGCGTCAGTTCAGCCATGCTTGCGCTCCCGTGCGCGGGCTTCGGCACCCGCCTCGCCGCCCAGCGCCGGCAGCGTGTTGCGCAGCCGGATGCGGGCGTGGAACATCCGGGCCTTCACGGTGCCCACCGGGCATCCCATGATCGTGGCGATATCTTCGCAGTTCTCGCCCATCAGGTAGGCCAGCTCCATCGTCAGGCGCTGCTCTTCCGGCAGCGCGGCCAGGCCGCGGTGCAGCCAGTCGCGGGCCTCGGCGCGCTCGGCGCGGTCGGCCGCGGCGGGCAGGGTGTCGAAGCCGGTTTCGCCGAGTTCCGATTCGCTCACCTCCGCCGCCGGCGGCCCGTCGCGCTGGGCGCGCAGCATGCAGTGGTAGGCGATGCCGGTGATCCAGGTGCCCACGCGGGCGTCGCCGCGGAAGCTGGCGGCGCGGGTCCAGACGATCCACATCGCCTCGCTGACGATCTCCTCGGCCAGCTCGGCGCGGCCGACGAAGCGCCACAGGAAGCGCATCAGCCGCGGCTGGTGGCGGCGGTACAGGCAGGCGAAGGCGGCGCGCTCGCCGCGGGCGCAGGCCTGCAGCCAGGCGGCGTCTTCGGCGTCGTCGGAAGGGGAGGATTTCATCGGCGGATGCCAGAATCGGCCGGCATGGTTGCAGTACGCGCGGCGGCCCGATGAACTTCCCTCGCCGATGGCACGGGCTCGTCCAGGCGCTGGCGTTCTTCACACTTTGCACTGGGCTTGCGCGGGCCGGCGACATCGAAACGGTGCTCGGGCTGCAGTCCGACAAGGTCCAGCGCGGCTTCAGCCAGAGCGGCGGCGACGCGGTGGCCAGCGCCGACGCCCGCTGGCGCGGCGATGCCGGCTGGCTGCTGAACGGCGGCCTGTCGACGCTGGGCCGCGAGCGCCAGCGCGGCCGGGCCGAGCTGCTGCTCGGCGGCGGCTGGGCCTCTTCGGGCGATGGCGACTGGACCTGGCAGGCCACCGGCAGCGCCTACCGCACGCTGGGCGGCGGCGAGGCGGCGCGTGCGCCCTACGAGGAGCTGGCGCTGTCGCTGGACTGGACCGGCCGCGCCCAGCTGCTGCTGGCGGCCGCGCCGTCCTACCCCGGCCCGCTGCCCGGCGGCGCGCGCGGGCGCGGGCTGTCGGCGCAGGCGGAGTTCGGCTGGCACCAGCGGCTCGTGCCGGGCTGGTCGCTCGATCTGGGCTACGGCTACGTGCGCTACACGCGCATCCTGATCCCGGACCACAACTACGGCAGCGCCGGCCTGGCCTGGACGCAGGGCCGGCTGACGCTGGCCGCCACCCGCGTCTTCAGCAACACGCCGGGGCAGAAGGTCGGGCCGAAGGCGCTGCTGGCGCTGGCCTGGCAGCTGTAGCGAAGACCCCGGGCCTTCGCCGGTGGCGAAGCCTGCGTTGACAATCGAAGCAAAGACAGCCGTCCGGCGAAGGCTTAAGGTTGCGGCCGTTCCGCAGCGGCCCCAGCCGGCATCCGCCTGCTTCCCGCCATGCGCCACGACCTCACCACGCTCAACCTCGTGCTGGCCATCGCCGACACCCGCAGCATCACGCGCGCCGCCGCGCGCGAGCACATCGCGCTGGCCGCGGCGAGCAAGCGCTTGTCCGACCTGGAAGCGCGCTTCGGCGTGCCGCTGTTCGAGCGCCGCGCACGTGGTGTCGAGCCCACCGAGGCCGGGCGCGCGCTGGTGCGCCACGTGCGCAGCCTGCATGCGCAGCTGCACGCGCTGGAAAGCGAAGTCGTCGAGTTCCGCCGCGGCATCAAGGGCCACCTGCGCGTGGTGGCCAATGCCGGGGCGATCAGCGAATGCCTGCCGCCGGACCTGGCCGCCTTCTCGCAGGCGCATCCGCAGGTGCGCATCAGCCTGGAGGACCAGACCAGCGCCGAGGTCCAGGCCGCGGTGGCCGAAGGCCGCGCCGACGTGGGCATCTTCGTGCCGCCGCTCCTGGACAACCGCCTGGCCACGCGTGTCTACCGCCACGGCACGCTGGCGGCGATGGTGCCGGCCCAGCATGCGCTGGCGCGCAGGAAGCGCGTGCGCTTCGAGGCGCTGCTGGACCACGACATCGTCGGCCTGCACCACGGCGCCGCGGTGCACGAGCTGATGCGCGCCGAGGCCGAGGGCCGCGGCCGGCCGCTGAAGGCGCGGCTGCAGGTGCGCGGCTTCGATGCGATCGCGCAGCTCGTCGAGGCCGGCCTGGGCGTCGCGGTGCTGCCGGCCGGCGTGGCCACGCGCCTGGCGCAGCTCTTCGCCGTGCAGGTGCTGGAGCTGCAGGAACCCTGGGCGCAACGCGACTATCTGCTCGCGGTGCGCGCGATGCCTACGCTGCCGAGCGTGGTGCAGCGCTTCGTCGACGCGCTGTGCCCCACGGAACAAGCCACCGATCCCGGACAATCCCCGACCGCCTGACGAGGGCCCTCACCATGACCGCCAGAACGCTCTACGACAAGCTGTGGGACGAGCACGTCGTCCACACCGAGGAAGACGGCACCGCCGTGCTCTACATCGACCGCCACCTCGTGCACGAGGTGACCAGCCCGCAGGCCTTCGAAGGGCTGCGGCTGGCGGGGCGCAAGGTCTGGCGCGTGAGCAGCATCGTCGCCACCGCCGACCACAACACGCCCACCACCGGCTGGGCGCAGGGCTACGACGGCATCACCGACCCCACCAGCAAGCAGCAGGTGCTCGCGCTGGACGCCAACATCAAGGCCTTCGGTGCTGCCGCCTACTTCCCCTTCCTCGATAAGCGGCAGGGCATCGTGCACGTCATCGGGCCGGAGAACGGCGCCACGCTGCCGGGCATGACGGTTGTCTGCGGCGACAGCCACACCAGCACGCACGGCGCCTTCGGCGCGCTGGCGCACGGCATCGGCACGAGCGAGGTCGAGCACGTGATGGCCACGCAGACGCTGCTGGCCAAGAAGGCCAAGAACCTGCTCGTGAAGGTCGAGGGCGCGCTCGGCCGCGGCGTCACGGCCAAGGACGTGGTGCTGGCGATCATCGGCCGCATCGGCACCGCCGGCGGCACCGGCTACACGATCGAGTTTGCCGGCAGCGCGATCCGCTCGCTGAGCATGGAAGGCCGGATGACGGTGTGCAACATGGCCATCGAGGCCGGCGCGCGTGCGGGCCTGGTGGCGGTCGACGAGAAGACCATCGCCTACGTCAAGGGCCGCGCCTTTGCACCGAAGGGTGTGGAGTGGGACCAGGCCGTGGCGCACTGGCGCACGCTGCACAGCGACCCGGGCGCGCACTTCGATGCCGTGGTCGAGCTCGACGCGGCCTTGATCCAGCCGCAGGTGACCTGGGGCACGAGCCCGGAGATGGTGCTGCCGGTCGATGGCCGCGTGCCCGATCCGGACAAGGAGAAGGACGGCGTCAAGCGCGGCGCCATCGAGCGCGCGCTCGTCTACATGGGCCTGGAGCCGAACAAGCCGCTGGTGGACATCACCGTCGACAAGGTCTTCATCGGCAGCTGCACCAACAGCCGCATCGAGGACCTGCGCGAGGCTGCCGCGGTGGTCAAGCGCGTGGGCCGCCGCGTCGCGCCGAACGTCAAGGCCGCGCTGGTGGTGCCGGGCTCCGGCCAGGTCAAGGCGCAGGCCGAGGCCGAAGGGCTGCACGAGGTCTTCAAGGCTGCCGGCTTCGAATGGCGCGAGCCCGGCTGCAGCATGTGCCTGGCGATGAACGCCGACCGCCTGGAGCCCGGCGAGCGCTGCGCCAGCACCAGCAACCGCAACTTCGAGGGCCGCCAGGGCGCGGGCGGGCGCACGCACCTCGTGAGCCCCGCGATGGCCGCCGCGGCAGCCCTCCACGGCCACTTCGTCGACGTGCGCCGCTTCGCCTGAACCACCGAGGACGAGACACCACCATGGAAGCCTTCACCGTCCACAAGGGCCTGGCCGCGCCGATGGACCGCGCCAACGTCGACACCGACGCCATCATCCCCAAGCAGTTTCTGAAGTCGATCCAGCGCAGCGGCTTCGGCCCGAACCTGTTCGACGAATGGCGCTACCTCGACAAGGGCGAGCCCGGCCAGGACATCGCCACGCGCAAGCCGAACCCGGACTTCGTGCTGAACCAGCCGCGCTACCAGGGCGCCAGCGTGCTGCTCGCGCGCCAGAACTTCGGCTGCGGATCGAGCCGCGAGCACGCGCCCTGGGCGCTGCAGCAGTTCGGTTTCCGTGCGCTGATCGCGCCCAGCTTCGCCGACATCTTTTTCAACAACTGCTTCAAGAACGGCGTGCTGCCCATCCAGCTGCCGGAAGCGCAGGTCGCGCGCCTGTTCGACGAGGTGGCGGCCTTCCCGGGCTACCAGCTGATCATCGACCTGCCGCGCCAGGTGGTGGTGAAGCCCGACGGCAGCGAGCTGCCCTTCGAGGTGCAGCCCTTCCGCAAGTACTGCCTGCTCAACGGCTTCGACGACATCGGCCTGACGCTGCGCCACGCGGACAAGATCCGCGCCTACGAGGCCGAGCGCCTGGCGCGCATGCCCTGGCTCGCCCAGCGCCAACTCTGAAGAAACGAAGAACCATGACCAAGATTGCGATCCTGCCGGGCGACGGCATCGGCACCGAGATCGTCGAGCAGGCGGTGCGCGCGCTCGACGCCGTGGCCGCCGTGCACGGCCTGAAGTTCGAGACCGAGAGCGCGCTGGTCGGCGGCGCCGCCTACGAGGCCCACGGCCACCCGTTGCCTGACTCGACGCTGAATCTCGCGAAGGCCGCCGACGCCATCCTCTTCGGTGCGGTGGGCGACTGGAAGTACGACAAGCTGGAGCGTGCGCTGCGGCCCGAGCAGGCGATCCTCGGGCTGCGCAAGCACCTGGGGCTGTTCGCCAACTTCCGCCCGGCGCTGTGCTACGAGCAGCTCACGCATGCGTCGAGCCTGAAGCCGGAGCTGGTCGCCGGCCTGGACATCCTCATCATCCGCGAGCTCACCGGCGACATCTACTTCGGCCAGCCGCGCGGCCGCCGCACCGCGGCAGACGGCCACTTTCCCGGCGCCGAGGAAGCCTTCGACACGATGCGCTACAGCCGGCCGGAAATCGAGCGCATCGCGCACGTCGCCTTCCAGGCCGCGCGCAAGCGCAACAAGAAGGTCACGAGCGTTGACAAGGCCAACGTGCTGGAAACCTTCCAGTTCTGGAAGGACGTGGTGACCGAGGTGCACGCGCAGTACCCGGATGTCGAGCTGCAGCACATGTACGTCGACAACGCCGCGATGCAGCTGGTGAAGGCGCCCAAGGCCTTCGACGTGGTCGTCACCGGCAACATGTTCGGCGACATCCTGTCGGATGAAGCGGCCATGCTCACCGGCTCGATCGGCATGCTGCCCTCGGCCAGCCTGGACAAGAACGGCAAGGGCCTGTACGAGCCCAGCCACGGCAGCGCGCCCGACATCGCCGGTAAGGGAATTGCAAACCCGCTGGCTACAATCCTGTCAGCCGCCATGATGCTTCGCTTCTCGCTCAACCAGCCCGCCGCTGCCGACCACGTCGAGCAGGCGGTGCGCGCCGTGCTCTCCGCCGGCCTGCGCACGGGCGACATCTGGAGCGAAGGTACGAAGAAGGTCGGCACGCGCGAGATGGGTGATGCAGTCGTCGCTGCGATCACCGCCAAAACCATTAGCACCAAGACCTAGCGTCTTCGGATCGTCTCGCCCCCACCTCACCAGGACCCCGGCGATGCGAGCCGGGACACCGAGGGGTCCGGAACTTTGAAAGGCAAGACGGAAAATGGCACTCGTAGGTTTGGTCGGCTGGCGCGGCATGGTCGGCTCGGTCCTGATGGACCGCATGCAGGCCGAAGGCGACTTCGCGCTCTTCGAGCCGCTGTTCTTCAGCACCAGCAACGCCGGCGGCGCGGCACCGGCGCTGGCGAAGAACGAGACGAAGCTGCAGGACGCACACGATATCGCGGCGCTCAAGCGCTGCGACATCGTCATCACCTGCCAGGGCGGCGACTACACGACCGAGGTCTTCCCCAAGCTGCGCGCCGCGGGCTGGAACGGACACTGGATCGACGCCGCATCCACGCTGCGGATGAAGGATGACGCCGTCATCATCCTCGACCCCGTGAACCTGCCGGTGATCAAGAGCGCCCTGGCCAAGGGCGGGCGCAACTGGATCGGCGGCAACTGCACGGTCAGCTGCATGCTGATGGGCGTGGGCGCGCTGTACAAGGCCGGCCTGGTCGAGTGGATGAGCACGATGACCTACCAGGCGGCCAGCGGCGGCGGCGCGCAGCACATGCGCGAGCTGCTGACGCAGTACGGCACGCTGAACGCCGAGGTCAAGGCGCTGCTCGACGACCCGAAGAGCGCGATCCTGGAGATCGACCGCAAGGTCATCGCCAAGCAGCGCAGCCTCTCGGCCGAGGAGACGGCCAACTTCGGCGTGCCGCTGGGCGGCTCGCTGATCCCGTGGATCGACAAGGACCTCGGCAACGGGACCAGCCGCGAAGAGTGGAAGGGCATGGCCGAGACCAACAAGATCCTCGGCCAGGGCGAAGGCTTCGGCAGCGCCGCGGTGCCGGTGGACGGCTTCTGCGTGCGCGTGGGCGCGATGCGCTGCCACAGCCAGGCGCTGACCTTCAAGCTGAAGAAGGACGTGCCGGTGGCTGATGTGGAGGCCATGATCGCCGCCGACAACGAGTGGGTGAAGGTGGTGCCCAACACGCGCGAGGCGACCTTGCGCGACCTCACGCCGGTCTCGGTGACCGGCACGATGAGCATCCCGGTCGGCCGCCTGCGCAAGCTGGCGATGGGGCCGGAATACCTGGGCGCCTTCACCATCGGCGACCAGCTGCTCTGGGGCGCCGCCGAGCCGCTGCGCCGCATGCTGCGCATCCTGCTGGAGAAGTGAGAGACGCCGCAAAAGAGGGCGGCCCAGGCCCGTTGCCCCCCGGCAACAGGCCTTCAACCCCCCGAAACAAAGCATTTCTCCCCGGGATCGTCAGCATCCACGTGAGCTTGCGCTCCTATATGCTTGATACTGTTGCGATTTCCGCCGCCGTTCGGTGCTGCACGTCTCTGGGGCACCCGGCAGCATGAAGAGACACAGCCGCCGGCTTGTGGCACAGCCGTCCGGAGGGCCCTGGGGGAAATGCCTTGAAACACCACAAGACTGACGCCGCGCGCTTCGCGCTCAAGGGCGTAGCGCTCGCTGCCGCCTGCCTGTGGGGCGCTCAGGCCCTGGCGCTCGGGCTCGGGCGGCTGCAGGTGACCTCGGCCCTCGGCGAGACCCTTCGCGCCGAGATCGACGTCACCAGCATCACGCCGGAGGAAGCCGCGTCGCTGCGCCTGCGCGTGGCGCCGCCCGACGCCTACCGCGCGGCGGGCGTCGAGTACAACGCCGCGCTCGCCGGCGCCCAGGTGCAGATCACGCGCCGCACCGACGGCCGGCAGGTCTTGCGCGTCACCGGCGACCGGGCCGTGCTCGAGCCCTTCGTCGACGTGATCATCGAGGCCACCTGGTCGAACGGCCGCCTGGTGCGCGAGTACACGATGCTGTTCGATCCGCCGAGCACGCGTACCGCGCAGGCTCCGGCGGCCCCCGCGCCGGCCGCCGCGCCGGTGCTGAGCCCGGCACCCACGCCCTCGGCGACACCCGCGCCGGCCCCTGTGGCCGAAGCGCCACGCACTCCCGCCCCGCGCGCCGCGAAGCAGCCGCCGATGGAGCCCCCACGGCCGCCGGTGGCATCGGCCGCTCCGCCGGCCGCCAGCAGCGGCGACGAGATCCGCGTGCGCGCCGGCGATTCGCTCAGCAAGATCGCCTCGCGCACCGCCAAGCCGGGGCTGTCGCTCGACCAGATGCTGGTCGCGCTGTTCCGCGGCAACCCGCAGGCCTTCGTCGGCGACAACATGAACCGGCTGAAGGCCGGCTCGGTGCTGAGCGTGCCCTCGGCCGAGCAGGCCGGCAAGCTGTCGCCGGCCGAGGCGCGCGACATCATCGTCGCGCAGAGTGCCGACTTCGCCGCCTACCGCCAGCGCCTGGCCACCGGCACCACCACCAAGGCCGACGAGGCACCCGCGCGCCAGGCCAGCGGCAAGGTGCAGACGCAGGTCGACGACCGCAAGACCGCCGCCGCGCCGTCGCCCGACCGGCTGACGCTGTCGCAGGGCAGTGCCAAGCCCGAGGCGCAGGTCTCGCGCGACACGCAGAAGAAGGACGAGACGACCCGCCTGGCGGAGCTGAAGAAGAACGTCGACGACCTGCGCAAGCTGCAGGGCGCGACGCAGGCGCCGGCCGGCACGCCGCCGGCTGCCGCACCGGCCCCGTCGCCCGCGCCGGCCGTGGTGCCGCCGGTGACGGTGGCTGCGGCACCGCCGCCGCCCCCGCCGGCGCCGGCGCCCGCCCCGGTGGCCTCGGCGCCCGCGGTCGTCGCATCGGCACCTGCACCGGCGCCCGCGCCGGCAGCGTCGGTGGCCAAGGCGCCGCCCAAGCCGGTCGCGCCGCCTCCGCCCGAGCCGGGCTTCATGGATTCGCTGCTCGACAACTCGCTGCTGCTGCCCGGCGCCGGCGTGCTGGCGGTGCTGCTGGCGGGCCTGGGCCTGTACAAGCTGCGCGGCCGCATGCGCAAGCCCGCGGGCGAGACCTCCTTCCTCGAAAGCCGCCTGCAGCCCGATTCCTTCTTCGGCGCCAGCGGCGGCCAGCGCATCGACACGCGCGACGCCAACGTCACCGGCAGCGGCCAGTCCTCGTCGATGAGCTACTCGCTGTCGCAGCTCGATGCGATCGGCGACGTCGACCCGGTGGCCGAGGCCGACGTCTACCTCGCCTACGGCCGCGACCTGCAGGCCGAGGAGATCCTCAAGGAGGCGATGCGCAGCGCGCCCGAGCGCATGGCCATCCGCAGCAAGCTGCTGGAGGTCTACGCCAAGCGCCGCGACACCAAGGCCTTCGAGCTGCTGGCCACGCAGATGTTCAACCTCACCCGCGGCGAGGGCGAGGACTGGTCCAAGGCGCAGCAGCTGGGCCTGAGCATCGACCCGGAGAACCCGCTGTACCAGCCGGGCGGCGCGCCCGAGGAGATGCGTTCCAGCGGTGAGGTGATCGACCAGCTCAACGCCGCCACGCAGCCCTATGCGCAGCCGGCGCAGCCGCCGAAGTTCGAGCCCGCGTCCGACGCCACGCTGGACAGCGGCGCGCTCGATCTCGACCTGGGCCTGGACATGCCGCCGCCGTCGCCCACCGAGACGACGACGCCTTTCACCACGGCGGCCGGCCTGGCGCCCGATTCGACGCTGGACCTCTCGCTGCCCGCGGCGAGCGAGCCCCGGACGATCCCAGTGAAGAAGGAGCCGGACACCGGCCTGGATTCGTCGCTGGACTTCGACCTCGGCGCGCTCGACGACGAGCCCAAGACCGTCGCGATGCCCAAGGCCAAGCCCGAGCCGGCGCCGGATCCGGGGCTGAACTTCGCGGAGTTCTCGATCGGCGGCGAGCCGCTGGAGCCCATCTCCGAGCCCGACACCAACGACCCGCTGGCGCGCAAGCTCGAGCTGGCCGAGGAGTTCCGCCAGATCGGCGACCTGGAAGGCGCGCGCGACCTGCTGGAGGAAGTGGTGGCCAAGGCCGAGGGCGCGCTGCAGTCCAAGGCGCAGGGGATGCTCGACAAGCTCGCCTGAGCGGCCCCGTGTGCAGCGCCTCGCGCTCGGCCTGAGCTACCGCGGCCGGGCCTACAACGGCTGGCAGTCGCAGCCCGACGGGCGCACGGTCCAGGACCACCTGGAGCGTGCGCTTTCCACTTTCGCCGACGAGCCCATCGTCACCGTCTGCGCCGGCCGCACCGATGCCGGCGTGCACGCGCTGAACCAGGTCGTGCACCTGGAGACCACGCGCGAACGCGAGATGTTCTCGTGGGTGCGCGGCACGAACCGCTACCTGCCGGCCGACATCGCCGTGCAGTGGTGCGAGCCGGTGAGCGCTGACTTCCACGCCCGCAACAGCGCCAGGGGCCGGCGCTACCGCTTCGTTCTGCTCGAATCGCCGGTGCGGCCGGCGCTGGAAGACGGGTTGGTCGGTTGGATCTTCCGCCCGCTGGACGGCGAGGCGATGCGCCAGGCCGCTGCGCACCTGGTCGGCGAGCACGACTTCAGCTCGTTCCGCGCTGCCGACTGCCAGTCGCCGACGCCCGTCAAGACGCTGCGCCGCATCACGATCGAGCGCCGCGGCGCCTACTGGCGCTTCGGCTTCGATGCCAACGCCTTCCTGTACCACATGGTGCGCAACCTCATGGGCTGCCTGCTCGTGGTGGGGCAGCGCCGGCAGCAGCCCGGCTGGATGGCCGAGGTGCTGGCCGCCCGCAGCCGCGACGCCGCGGCGCCGACCTTCCCGCCCGAAGGGCTGTACTTCGAAGGCCCGTACTACGATGCGCGTTTCGGCGTGCCCGAGCGCACGCCGGCCTTCGACTGGCTGCCCTAGCTCCCCCTTTCCGCCATGGCGCGTACGCGCATCAAGATCTGCGGCTTCACGCGCGAAGCCGATGTCGACGAGGCCATCGAGGCCGGCGCCGATGCCCTGGGCTTCGTGCTCTACCCGAAGAGCCCGCGCGCCGTGTCGCTGGCACGCGCCGCGGAGCTTGCGTCGAGGCTGCCGCCCTTCGTGACGCCGGTGCTGCTCTTCGTCAACGCCTCGCCGCAGGAACTGCGTGCGGCGACCGAGGACATCCCGCAGGCGCTGCTGCAGTTCCATGGCGACGAGACGCCCAAGCAGTGCGCCGCCGCCGGCCGGCGCTACCTCCGCGCTGCGCGCATGGCACCGGGCTTCGATTTGCTAGACTTCGCCCGGCGTTTCACCGAGGCGCAGGCCCTGCTGCTCGACACCCATGTCGATGCCTACGGCGGGTCCGGGAAGGTCTTCGATTGGTCACTGATTCCACCAAGCGTGCCCCTTCCGGTCGTTTTGTCTGGTGGGTTGAGTCCTGCCAACGTGACCGATGGGGTGCTTCGCGTCCGGCCGTTCGCCGTTGACGTGAGTTCCGGCGTGGAGATCGGCAAGGGCCTGAAGAGCGGCCCGCTGATGCGCCGGTTCTGCAAGGCGGTTCGCGATGCCGACGAGCGCATCGCAGCCCTCTAGGAATCCATCACCACCATGTTCGACTACCACCAGCCCGATGCGCGCGGGCACTTCGGTCCCGTCAACGGGTCCTTCTACGGCGGTACCTTCGTCGCCGAAACGCTGATCCACGCCCTGCACGAGCTCGAGGCGGCCTACGCGAAGTACCGCGAGGATCCGGAGTTCGTGCGCGAGTTCAGGCACGAGCTGAAGCACTTCGTCGGCCGGCCGAGCCCGGTCTACCACGCGGCGCGCCTGAGCCGGGAGATCGGCGGCGCGCAGATCCACCTGAAGCGCGAGGACCTGAACCACACCGGCGCGCACAAGGTCAACAACACGATCGGCCAGGCGCTGCTGGCCAAGCGCATGGGCAAGCCGCGCGTCATCGCCGAGACGGGCGCTGGCCAGCATGGCGTGGCCACCGCCACGATCTGCGCGCGCTACGGCATGGACTGCGTCGTCTACATGGGCAGCGAGGACGTGAAGCGGCAGAGCCCGAACGTCTACCGCATGCACCTGCTGGGCGCGAAGGTCGTGCCGGTGGAGTCCGGCAGCAAGACGTTGAAGGACGCGCTGAACGAGGCGCTGCGCGACTGGGTGACCAACGTCGAGAACACCTTCTACATCATCGGCACGGTGGCGGGCCCGCACCCGTATCCGATGATGGTGCGCGACTTCCAGCGCGTGATCGGCGACGAATGCCTGGTGCAGATGCCGGAGATGATCGCCGAGCTGGGCGGGCCGGCAGGCCGGCAGCCCGACGCGGTGATCGCCTGCGTCGGTGGCGGCAGCAACGCGATGGGGATCTTCTACCCCTACATCCCGCACGAAGGCACGCGGCTGATCGGCGTCGAAGCCGCCGGCCACGGCCTGGCCAGCGGCAAGCACGCGGCCTCGATCAGCGCCGGCAGCCCCGGCGTGCTGCATGGCAACCGGACCTACCTGCTGCAGGACGCCAACGGCCAGATCACCGAGACGCACTCGATCAGCGCCGGCCTCGACTACCCCGGTGTCGGCCCCGAGCATTCCTACCTGCACGACATCGGGCGCGCCGAGTACGTGACGATCGAGGACACCGAGGCCCTGGCCGCCTTCCACCGCCTGTGCCGCACCGAAGGCATCATCCCTGCGCTCGAATCGAGCCACGCGGTGGCCTACGCGATGAAGCTCGCCGCGACGATGCGGCCCGACCAGCACCTGCTCGTGAACCTCTCCGGCCGTGGCGACAAGGACATCGGCACCGTGGCCGACCTGTCGAACGCCGAGTTCTTCTGCCGCCCCTCGTGCCGCGGCCAGCAGGTGAAGCAATGAGCGCGCAGGTCGTACCGAGCACTCGCTCCCCCTCGGGGGGACCGGCCGAAGGCCGTAGGGGGCAAGCATGAGCCGGATCGCTGCCACGCTGGCCGCGTTGAAGGCCCAGGGCCGCCAGGCGCTGATCCCCTACGTCACCTGCGGCGACCCCTTCGCCGACATCACGCCGGCGCTGATGCAGGCGCTGGCCGACGGCGGCGCCGACATCATCGAGCTGGGCGTGCCCTTCTCCGACCCCATGGCCGACGGCCCGGTGATCCAGCGCGCGAGCGAACGGGCGCTGTCGCGCGGCATCGGCGTGCCGCAGGTGCTGGCCGCGGTGCGCGAGTTCCGCAAGGGCAACGCCACGACGCCGGTCGTGCTGATGGGCTACGCCAACCCGGTGGAGCGCTACGACCAGCGCGAAGGCGAGGGCGCTTTCGTCGCGGCGGCGCGCGAGGCCGGCGTCGACGGCCTGCTGATCGTCGACTACCCGCCCGAGGAATGCGAGGCCTTCGCCGCGCGCCTGAAGGTCGCGGGCATGGACCTGATCTTCCTGCTGGCGCCCACCAGCACCGAAGAGCGCATAAAGCAGGTCGGGCGCCTGGCCGGCGGCTACGTCTACTACGTGTCGCTGAAGGGCGTGACGGGCGCGGGGCACCTGGACATCGCCTCGGTCGCCGAGACCGTGCCGCGCATCCGCCGCCACGTCAGCGTGCCGGTGGGCGTGGGCTTCGGCATCCGTGACGCTGCCAGCGCCCGCGCCGTGGCGCAGGTGTCGGACGCCGTCGTGATCGGCTCGCGCCTGATCCAGCTGCTGGAAAGCGCGACGCGCGACAATGCGGCCGAAATCGCCCGCGGCTTCATGGCCGAGATCCGGGCCGCGCTCGACGCGTAATCCATTCGAGAACGAGGAGCACCGATGAGCTGGTTGGAGAAACTGCTGCCGCCGAAGATCCAGCCCACCGACCCGGCCGAGCGCCGGGCGGTGCCCGAGGGCCTGTGGATCAAGTGCCCTTCGTGCGAGACGGTGCTCTACAAGACCGACCTGGAGCAGAACCTCAACGTCTGCCCCAAGTGCGACCACCACCACCGCATCGGCGCGCGCGCCCGGCTCGACGCCTTCCTCGACCCCGAGGGCCGCTGGGAGATCGGCCAGGAGGCCATGCCGGTCGACGCGTTGAAGTTCAAGGACAGCAAGAAGTACCCGCAGCGCCTGAAGGCTGCGCTCGAAGCCACCGGCGAGACCGACGCGATGGTGGTCGTCGGCGGCGCGGTGATGAGCGTGCCGCTGGTGGCGGCCTGCTTCGAGTTCGAGTTCATGGGCGGCTCGATGGGCTCGGTGGTCGGCGAGCGCTTCGTGCGCGGCGTGGAGGCCGCGCTGGAGCAGAAGGTGCCTTTCGTGAGCTTCAGCGCCACCGGCGGCGCGCGCATGCAGGAAGGCCTGCTGTCGCTGCTGCAGATGGCCAAGACCAACGCCTCGCTGACGCGCCTGGCCAAGGCCCGGCTGCCCTACATCAGCGTGCTCACCGACCCGACGATGGGCGGCGTCTCCGCCAGCTTCGCCTTCATGGGCGATGTGGTGATCGCCGAACCCAAGGCGCTGATCGGCTTCGCCGGCCCGCGCGTGATCGAGAACACCGTGCGCGAAAAGCTGCCTGAAGGCTTCCAGCGCAGCGAGTTCCTGCTGGGCACCGGCGCGCTGGACATGATCTGCGACCGCCGCCAGCTGCGGCCCACCATCGCGCGCCTCCTTGCCATGCTGCAAAGGCAGAGCGCCGACGCCGTGGCTTGAACACGCCGGTAACGCTCTCGGACTGGCTCGCGCATTGCGCGGCCCAGCATCCGAAGACGATGGACCTGTCGCTGGAGCGCACCGTGGAGGTGGCGCGGCGCCTGGACATCCGCTTTTCCGTGCCCGTCATCACCGTCGCCGGCACCAATGGCAAGGGCAGCACCTGCGCGATGCTGGAGTCGATCGCGCGCCATGCGGGCTACCGCACCGGGCTGTACCAGAAACCGGAACTCGTGCGTTTCGAAGAGCGTTGCCAGCTCAACGGCACGCCGGTGCAGGCCGATGAGCTGGTGCCGCATTTCGCCGCGGTGGAAGGCGCGCGCGGCGAGACCACGCTGACGCAGTTCGAGTTCAGCACGCTGGCGATTGCGCGGCTGCTGTCGCAAGCCGCCGTCGACGTGGTGATCCTCGAAGTGGGGCTGGGCGGCCGCTACGACTCGGTCAACGCCTTCGATTCCGACTGCGCGGTGATCACCAGCATCGACCTCGACCACATGGAGTGGCTAGGCCCCGACCGCGAGAGCATCGGCCTGGAGAAGGCGCAGATCATGCGGCCCGGCAAGCCGGCGATCATCAGCGACCCGCTGCCGCCGCAGAGCGTGGTGAAGCATGGTGAAGCCATCGGCGCGGACCTGTGGCTCGTGGGTCGCGACTTCAACCACGCCGGAGATCGCCAGCAATGGAGCTGGAGCGGTCGTGGCCGCCGCTATAGCGGCATGGCCTACCCGGCGCTGCGCGGCGCGAACCAGCTGATCAACGCCTCGGGCGCCATCGCCGCGCTGGAGGCGCTGCGCGAACGCCTGCCGATCACCGCGCAGGCCGTGCGCACCGGGCTGGCGCTGGTGGAACTGCCCGGGCGCTTCCAGGTGGTTCCAGGCCAGCCCGCGCTGGTGCTGGACGTCGGGCACAACCCGCAGGCCGTGGCGACGCTGGCGCTCAACCTCGACGCGATGGGCTACTACCCGCGCACGCAGGCGGTGTTCGGGGTTCTGCGCGACAAGGACATCGCCGGGCTGCTGCAGCGCATGGTGCCGTTGATCGACGCGTGGCATTGCTGCGCGCTGCCCTCGTCGCCGCGCACCACGCCGCTGGAAGAACTGGTGGCGTTGGTGCGCGAAGCCACGGCAGGCCGCAGCGGTGTGAGCATCCACGCGCACGAGAGCCCCGCCGCAGCACTGGCCGCGGCGGCGGCGATGGCAGACCCGACCGATAGAATCGTGGTCTTCGGTTCCCTCCATACCGTGGGCGGCGTGCTCAGGGAGGGACTGCCCCGGCTGGCGGCCGCTCACGTCGGCTGACACCCGGGCTCCGGCCCGCAGCATCGCCGCATGCGCCTGCCTTTCCTGCGCCCCAAGAAGACCGACGAAGCCGCCGTCGCGCCGCCGCCCAAGCGCCGCGCCGCTGCGGCCGCGGCCGAACCGCTGCGCACCGGCGACGACGATCTCGTAGCCGCCGCACGCACGCGGGCGCGGCGCCGGCTGGTCGGTGCGTTGGTGCTGCTGGCGGTGGGGGTGATCGGCTTCCCCATCCTCTTCGAAACGCAACCGCGCCCGCTGCCGCTGGACACGCCGATCGAGGCCCCGCGGCGCGAGGCGAGCGCGCTGCCGCTGCCGGCCGCCACGCCGCCGCGCGGGCGGCCCGCGCCACTGCCGGTGCTGCCAGCCGACGCCGGCAACGAGACGGCCGCTGCACCGCCATCGGCTGCGGCTCCTGCGCCGCAGGCGGCCCCCGCGCCGGCAGCGCCAATAGCACCAGGGGCAACGACGACGCCCGCGCCCGCGCCGCGCGCCGAATCGGCCATCACGCCGGTCGTGACCACGCCGGCGCCGAAGCCGGCCGCAGCGCCGCCCCAGCCCGCGCCGTCGGCTGCGGCAGCGCCAGCCGTGCCTGCGCCGGCCGCCCCGGCGACGGCAGCGACGCCGGCGAACGGCCGCTTCGTCGTCCAGGTCGGCGCCTACACCGATGCCGGCACGCTGCGCGACGCCCGCGCCAAGGTCGAGAAGCTCGGGATGAAGACCTACACGCAGGTGGTCGAGAACGACGCCGGCAAGCGCACGCGCGTGCGCCTGGGCCCCTTCGCCACGCGCGAGGAGGCCGATGCCGCCGCGGCCAAGGTCAAGCGCGCCGGCCTGCCGGCGGCGATCCTCGCGCTGTGACCGCGATGGAGTGGCTGCACCAGCTCTCGTGGGTCGACTGGCTGCTGCTGGCGGTGCTGGCGGCTTCCGTGATCGTCGGCCTCGTGCGCGGCTTCGTATTCGAATGCCTGTCGCTTGCGGGCTGGGTCGTGGCCTGGTTCGGCGCACAGTGGGGCGCGCCGCTGCTGGCGCCGCAGCTGCCGGTGGGCGAGGCGGGGTCGGCGGCCAGGCTGGGCACCGCGTTCGCGCTGGCTTTCGTCGCCGCGCTCATCGCCTGGGGCTTGCTGGCGAAGCTCGTGCGCATGCTGATCCACGCCACGCCGCTGTCGGTGCCCGACCGGCTGCTCGGCGCCGGCTTCGGCCTGCTGCGCGGCGGCGTGCTGCTGCTGGCGCTGGCCACAGCCGTGGGCTTCACGCCGGCCGCACAATCGCAGGCCTGGCGCGGCGCCAAGGGCGCCCGCTGGCTCCAGCAGGCGCTGCATGCACTGGCACCGCTGTTGCCGGAGCCCGCGGCGCGGCACCTGCCAGCCTGATCAGCTACGAGGACCAACCCACCATGTGCGGCATCGTCGGCGCCATCTCGCGCTCGCCCGTCAACCAGCTGATCTACGACGCGCTGCTGCTGCTGCAGCACCGCGGCCAGGACGCCGCCGGCATCGTCACGATGCTGGGCACCAAGTGCTACATGCACAAGGCGCGCGGCATGGTGCGCGACGTGTTCCGCACCCGCAACATGCGCGCGCTGCCCGGCACCGTGGGCCTGGGGCAGGTGCGCTACCCCACCGCCGGCAACGCGTACAGCGAGGAAGAGGCGCAGCCCTTCTACGTCAACGCGCCCTACGGCATCGTGCTGGTGCACAACGGCAACCTGACGAACGCGCACGCGCTGAAGGCCGAGCTCTTCGACGTGGATCGCCGCCACATCAACACCGAGAGCGACACCGAGGTGCTGATCAACGTGCTCGCGCACGAGCTGGAGCAGGCCGCGCTGGGCTCCGACCGAGGCTCTCTGCCGCTCACGCCGGACCAGATCTTCAAGGCCGTGGCTGCGGTGCACCGGCGCATCAAGGGCTCGTATGCGGTGGTCGCGCTGATCGCGGGCCACGGCCTGCTCGCCTTCCGCGATCCCTTCGGCATCCGCCCGCTGTGCTTCGGCGAAGGCTTCACCGCCGAAGGGCGCGACGTGATGGTGGCCAGCGAGTCGGTCGCGCTCGAAGGCACGGGCCACCAGGTGATCCGCGACGTGGCGCCCGGCGAGGCGATCTTCATCGACCTCGAAGGCAACATCCACGCGCGGCAATGCGCCGAGAACCCGCAGCTGCACCCCTGCGTGTTCGAGTTCGTCTACCTCGCGCGGCCCGACTCCGTGCTCGACGGCATCTCGGTCTACCAGGCGCGGCTGAACATGGGCGAGACGCTGGCGCAGCGCGTCATCAGCACGCTGCCGCCCAACGAGATCGACGTCGTGATCCCGATCCCCGAGAGCAGCCGCCCAAGCGCGATGCAGCTCGCGCACCGCCTGGGCAAGCCCTACCGCGAAGGCTTCGTGAAGAACCGCTATGTCGGCCGCACCTTCATCATGCCGGGGCAGTCGGTGCGCAAGAAGAGCGTGCGCCAGAAGCTCAACGCGATCGGGCTGGAGTTCAAGGGCCGCAACGTGCTGCTCGTGGACGACTCCATCGTGCGCGGCACCACCAGCAAGGAGATCGTGCAGATGGCCCGCGAGGCCGGTGCGCGCAAGGTCTACATGGCCAGCGCCGCGCCGCCGGTGCGCTTCCCCAACGTCTACGGCATCGACATGCCGACCAAGGAAGAGCTGATCGCGCATGGCCGCAGCGTCGAGGAGATCCGCGAGTTCATCGGTGCCGACCAGCTGATCTACCAGGACGTTGACGCGATGAAGCGTGTCGTCGGCGCGCTGAACCCCTCGATCGCCGGCTTCGAGGCCAGCTGCTTCGACGGCCGCTACATCACCGGCGACGTGACGGCCGAGGACTTCGCGGCCCTGAAGGCGCAGCGCCAGCTGCAGTTCGACGAAGAAGATGCCGCCGAGCGCAGCCGCCTCGCCTTGCAGAGCGGGGAGCCTGCATGAGCGAGCGTGATCGCGACAGCGAGGCCGCACGCATCGCGCGTGCGCGCCTGCCCGAGGGGCTGCGGCCGGAGACGCTCGCGGTGCGCACGGCCCTGGCGCCCAGCCAGCACGGCGAGAACTCCGAAGGCCTGTTCCTCACCAGCGCCTTCGTGCAGCCCGATGCGGCCACCTCGGCGCGCCGCTTCGCGGAGATGGAGGACTTCACCTACGCGCGCACCAGCAACCCGACGGTGCGCAGCCTGGAGCAGCGCCTGGCGGCGATGGAAGGCGCCGAAGGCTGCGTGGCCACCGCCACCGGGATGAGCGCGATCCTGCTGCTGATCATGGGCCTGCTGAAGGCGGGTGACCATGTGATCTGCTCGCGCTCGGTGTTCGGCTCGACGGTGAGCCTGTTCGCGAAGGAGTTCGCCAAGTTCGGCGTCGAGACGAGCTTCGTCTCGCAGACCGACATTGCCGAATGGCGCGCGGCGCTGCGGCCCACGACGAAGCTGCTCTTCGCCGAGACGCCGACCAACCCGCTGACCGACGTCTGCGACATCCGCGCACTCGCCGACCTGGCCCACGGCGCCGGCGCGTTGCTGACGGTGGACAACACCTTCTGCACACCGGCATTGCAGCGGCCGCTGGCGCTGGGCGCCGACCTCGTGATGCACGCCGGCACCAAGTTCCTCGACGGCCAGGGCCGCGTGATGGCCGGCTCGCTGTGCGGGCCGAACAAGCTCATCGTCGACGTGTTCGGCCCCACGCTGCGCACCGCGGGCATGACGCTGTCGCCGTTCAACGCCTGGGTCGTGCTGAAGGGCCTGGAGACGCTGGCGCTGCGCATGAAGGCGCAGAGCGAGGCTTCGCTGCAGGTCGCGCGCTGGCTCGAAGCGCATCCGGCCGTCGGCCGCGTCCACTACCCCGGGCTCGAGTCGCATCCGCAACATGTGCTGGCGATGGCGCAGCAGTCGGGGCTGGGCGGCGCCGTGGTCTCCTTCGACGTGAAGGCCGCCACGCCCGAAGCCGCGCGCGAGGCCGCGTTCAAGGTCATCGACAGCACGCGCGTGCTGAGCATCGCGACCAACCTGGGCGACACCAAGACCATCATCACGCACCCCGCCACCACCTCGCACGGCCGCCTCAGCGAGGTGCAGCGCCAGGCCTCCGGCATCGGCCAGGGCCTGATCCGCGTGGCGGTGGGCCTGGAGCACGTGGACGACATCACCGACGACCTGCAGCGTGGTCTCGGACAGCTCGCCTGAATCTCTCCGAATGAACATCCGCACCCGCATCGCCCCGTCGCCGACGGGCTTCCTGCACCTGGGCACGGCGCGCACCGCGCTGTATTCCTGGGCCTATGCCCGTCACTTCGGCGGCCAGTTCGTGCTGCGCATCGAGGACACCGATGTCGCACGCTCCACGCAGGACAGCGTGCAGCAGATCCTCGACAGCATGAAGTGGCTGGGCCTGGACTACGACGAGGGGCCGATCTACCAGATGCAGCGCCTGGCGCGCTACCACGCGGTGGTCGAGAAGATGATCGCCGAGGGCACGGCCTACCGCTGCTACACGACGCCGGAAGAGCTCGACGCGATGAAGGCCGCTCAGGAAGCGCGCGGCGAGAAGCGCCGCTACGACGGCACCTGGCGCCCCGCGCCCGGCAAGGTGCTGCCGCCGGTGCCGGCGGGCGTGGAGCCGGTGGTGCGCTTCGCGAACCCGCCGGAAGGCGCGGTGGCCTGGGACGACCTGGTCAAAGGCCCGATCTCGATCCGCAACGAGGAGATCGACGACCTGATCATCCTGAGGGCGGATGGCGTGCCGACCTACAACTTCGCCGTCGTCGTCGACGACTGGGACATGGCGATCACGCATGTCTTCCGCGGCGACGAGCACATCAACAACACGCCCTGGCAGATCAACATCTTTCGCGCGTTAGGCGCGGCGCTGCCGCAGTTCGGGCACTGCCCGATCATCCTCGGCGAAGACGGTCTGAAGCTCAGCAAGCGGCGTGGCGCCGTCAGCGTCACCGCCTACGAGGAAGCCGGCTACCTGCCCGAGGCGATGCTGAACTACCTCGCGCGGCTCGGCTGGAGCCACGGCGACGACGAGCTCTTCACGCAAGCGCAGATGGTGGCCTGGTTCGACGGCAGCCACCTCGCGAAGAGCCCGGCGCAATGGGATCCGGCCAAGCTGGCGTGGGTCAACGCGCAGTACATGAAGCAGGCCGCCGATGCGCGGCTGGCAGGGCTCGCGCAGCAGCAGCTGAAGACCCGCGGCGTGGCGGTGGACGACCTCGGCCTGCTGGAGCGCGCCGCGGCGCTCTTCAAGGACCGCTGCAGCACGGTGGTGGAGCTGGCAGACTGGATCGAGATGATCTTCGTCGACGTGAAGCCGCGCGAGGAGGACCTCGCTGCGCATGTGAGCGAGGCGGCCAAGCCAGCGCTGCGCGTGCTGCGCGACAAGTTTGCCGAGATCGACTGGGACAAGGCCAGCATCGCCGCGGCGATGAAGGCCGTGCTCTCCGAGCATGGCCTGAAGATGCCGCAGCTCGCGCCGGCGCTGCGCGTGCTGGTGTGCGGTCGTGTGCAGACGCCGTCGATCGATGCCGTTCTGGCGCTTTTCCCGCGATCGATCGTGCTCGCAAGATTGCGGGGCGTCTGAAATCTGATGTAGACTCACAGACTCGCTTGAACGGCACCGGTTTCAAGAAAAACCGTGGGGGTATAGCTCAGCTGGGAGAGCGCTTGCATGGCATGCAAGAGGTCAGCGGTTCGATCCCGCTTACCTCCACCAAGTCTCGATGCAGGTGCCGTTCAGGGGTGAAGAACAATTGAGAGATCAGTCCCCTTCGTCTAGAGGCCTAGGACACGACCCTTTCACGGTTGTAACAGGGGTTCGAATCCCCTAGGGGACGCCAACGCAAGTTGGCACAAGCCTGGCTGGGCTTGCCGGAGTGATCCGGAAGACGCAGCCACCGACGCGGAGTGGTAGTTCAGTCGGTTAGAATACCGGCCTGTCACGCCGGGGGTCGCGGGTTCGAGTCCCGTCCACTCCGCCAAGTCTTCGAGGCCACCGCTCTGCGGTGGCCTTTCTCTTTGGGAAGCCGCTCACTCCCTCGAGATGCAGGACTGATGCTCAAGGACGGCAGCACGAAGCGGGGCGTCGCCAAACCGGAGTCGACGACCGGACCCGACGCACGCATGGTGTGGCGGGTCGGTGCGCGGATCCAGGTGCTTCGAAGCGGCGAGCCGCCCGCCGAGGTCTCCGGCAAGGCCGCCGCGATGGCCGCGATCGTGGCGCTCGAGGCGCAGGTCGAACGCCGGCGCCTGGCACTGTTGCTGTGGCCGGACTCGCCCGAGCCGCAGGCGCGCGGCAACCTGCGCACGCTGGTCCACCGCTTGAACCGCCGCCTGGGCGCCGAAGTGCTGACGGGCGCCGAGCGGCTCGGCCTCGACCCCGGGCTGGCGCGCATCGAGATGCCGGGCACGCAGGAGTTGCTCGACGCGCTGCGAACCGGCGCACAGCAGGCCGGCGAACTGCTGGCCGGCGCCGGCCTCGAGAACGAGGGCGCCGAGGCGCTCGATCAGTGGCTGGCTGCCGCCCGCCAGCGCATGCGCCGTGAGCAGCTGGACCGCCTGTCGGCGTCCTTGAAGGCCTTGCTGCAGGCCAGCGACCCCGGATCGTCATCGCCCGATGCAGCCGGCCGGGCTGCGCACGCCATCGAGCTGGCCAGGGCCTGCGTGCAGCTGGACCCGCTGAGCGAGCGCTGGCATCGGCAGCTGATGGATACGCTGGCCCGCTGCGGCGATCGGGCCGCTGCGCTGGCCGCCTACGAGGACTGCAAGGAACTCCTGTTGCGGCAGCTCGGGGTGCTGCCCGACACGCAGACGCGCACGGTGCAGCTGCGCATCCTGCAGGGCCAGGCGCGTGAGCGCGAGCCCGCGCTGCAGTCCGGCCTGCCCCTGGCGGAGCCGCCGGCCGCGGTCGCGGCTGGGCTGACGCCCTTGGGCGGCGCGGCGCGCTACCCGCTGGTCGAGCGCGACGAGGTGCTGGCGCAGGTGCGCCAGGCGCTGTCCCAGGGCTTGCACGTGGCGCTGCGCGGCGAGGCCGGCGTGGGCAAGACGCGGCTGCTGCGCCGGCTGTGCGAAGGCCTCGCTGCGGAGCAGGTTGCGATCCGCCTCGGCGCCCGCCACGAGGCCTACGCGGCGTTGACGCAGGTGCTGCAGGAGGTGCAGGTCCGGTGCCAGGCCCGCGTCGGGCTGCCCGAGCAGGTGGAACTGGCGCGCTTTGCACCGCTGGCATTCCCGGACGTGGAGCCTTCCAGGTCCGCGCTGTCGGCGCCGCGCGTGCATGCGGCCCTGCTGCGCTGGTTCGAGGGCCTGGGGCAGGCGGGCGTGCGGCATCTGGTGCTCGACGATCTGCATCACGCGGACGCGGCCTCGCAGGTGGCCCTGGCCGCCTTGCTGGCCGAGCGGCCGCCCGGCCCGCATGCGCCGCCGACGCTGCTGTTGACGCACCGCGACGACGAGATAGACGCGACGCTCGCACAGGCCCTGGCGAACGCGCAGGCGCGCCGCCGCGCCACGAGCATGGCCCTGCAGCGGTTGTCGCCGCAAGGCGTGCGGAGCCTGCTGCAGGCCATGCAGGCCGGCCACGACGATGCCGCCACCGAGCGCCTGCTGCGGCGAACCGGCGGCAACCCCTTGTTCCTGATCGAGCTGGCACGCCAGGCGATGGAAGGCGGCGATCCAGGCGGCAGCGGCCCGGCGGTGGATAACCTGGCCGCGCTGCTGCGCTCCAGGCTGGCGGGCTGCAGCGCGCCGGCGCAGCAGCTGGCAGCCCTGGCAGCGATCGCGGCGCAGGATTTCTCGGTCGAGCTGGCGTCGGCGGTGACGGGCCAGACGCCGCTGGCGCTGATGCATCCGTGGGGCGAGTTGCAGCGCCGCGGCCTGTTCGCCGATCACGGCCTTGCGCACGAACTGATGAGGGAGGCCGCGCTGCAGGACCTGCCGGGGCCCATCGCGCGAGAGCTTCACCGGCAGCTGGCCGGGTACCTGGAGGCGCACGGATTCCAGGGCGCGAAGGTGCTGGCGCACTGGATTGCCGCCGAGGATTTCGACCGTGCCCTGCCGCATGCGGTGCATCGGCGTCACACGGCCCATGCGGCGGGCCTTTCCACGGTCCAGCTCGAGATCGACCTGCTGGCGCTGATGGCCCGGCTGAGCGACGAGGTCCTGCTGGCCAACCTGTGGGTCTCGGCCGAGGTCGACGGCGGCGACCGTCACGAAGCGATCCTCCCGGAGCAGTGGCACCTGCTGGAGCCGCTCGTCGCTCGTGTCGAACGGCTGCCGGCCTCGCCCGCGGCGACCGAATGGCTGGCCTACGAACGCGCGCGGCTGCGCACCGCCCGCGACGGGCGCCCAGGCGAGGCCTGGCAGGAGCTTCTCATCGTGGCTGAACGGATGCCGGCCACGGGCGTGGCGCGAACACGCGTGGAGACCTTCCTGGGCCTCAGGGCCAAGGGTGCCTTCGCCGACAGCCAGGCCCATGCGTTGCGGGCGAAGGCGGCGCTGGCCGGCGTCGAAGACCCGCGTGCACATCGGGCGCTCGAGCCCGGCGTCGAGTTGCTGATGTCGATGCACCAGGCGGAGATCCAGCCGCTGCTCCGGGCGAAGCTGGCCGCCAGGCGCGCGGCACGCCGGCGCTTCGACGAAGGTGCCGTGGAGGCGGCGCGAACGTCCATCGCGAGCATCTGCAGCGGAGCGGGGCTGTACCGGAGCGCGTGGCGGTACTACCGCAGCGCCTCCGGCGCCGGCAGCGCGGACGAACTGCACGAGCACCGCCTGACGATCGCCTCCCACGGCCTCGTGCTGGGGCGCTTCGACAGCGCCTTCGATTTCCTGCAGCCCGTGGCCGAGGGGCAGGCGGCGTACTACCGCGTGGTGCTGCGGGCGATCGGCTGGCTCCACCTGGGGCTGCTGGAGCGGGCCCGGCACGAGCTGCTCGAGACGGACTGGTTCTCGCACGAGGTGGTGCCCATGCTGCTGCTCATGTACGCCCGCGTGCGCCGCGAGCTCGACACCCGCCAGGGCGGCGATCCGATGCCCGTGCTGCGCGAAGTGCAGGCGCACGTATCCGCGCGGGGCGAATCCGCCTTGTTCCGCAGGCAGGTGGACTGGGAGGTCGCCAAGGTGGCGGCGGGCCCACGGGAACGCATGGCGGCCGGCGATCGGCAGATCGAGGAACTGAAGGCCGCCGGCTACAACCGCATCCGGCTGTCCACCACGCTGCTGGAGGCCGCCGAGGCGCATGCCGCGGCCGGCAGCGCAGGCGCCCGCGCCCTCGCGCTGGAGGCGGCCCGTGAAATCCGTCGCAGCCGGGTGCGCGTCAGCACGAGCCTGCCCGCGGCGCTGGTTCGATGCGCCCGGGTGCTGCAGGGCACCGACCCCGGCCACGCGGCCGCGCTGACGCAGCTCGCCAGGCGCTGGGTGCTGCAGGCCCTGCCGCACGTGCCGGACTTCGCCCGCGGCAGCTTCACGGCCGAGGTGCCCGTGCATCGGCTGCTGCTGCAGGAGACGGACGGAGGCACCGGCGCCGATGCGCTGGGCCCTTGAAGCCCTGCAAAGGGCTCAAGCCGAGGCCCGCCCGGGCCGATACCACGGGGATTGAAGTCCATCCGCCCGCCCGGTTCCCGCCCATGCTGAAGAAGATCTCCGTCCAGCAGTTGCGCCTGGGCATGCACGTGCACAAGCTCGAAGGACGCTGGATCGAGCATCCGTTCTGGAAGGCGCGCTTCACGCTGGAGTCGGGCGAAGACCTCAAGCGCCTGCAGGACTGCGGCGTGGCCGAGTGCTGGATCGACCTGACCCAGGGCCTGGACATCGCACAGGTGCCGCCCGCCACGCCTGCGGCGCCCGCGCCGTCGAGCACCGGCGGCGTCGTCTTCGACACCGCGGCGCCGGCCGCCGCGCTGCCGCAGCAGCGCTCGCTGGCCGAGGAGATCCGCCAGGCGGCCGACATCTGCCATCGGGGCCGCGAGGCGGTGGTGGCGATGTTCTCCGAGGCCCGCATGGGCCGCAGCGTCGACGCCGCCGGCTGCCTGCCGCTGGTCGACGAGATCACGAGCTCGGTGCAGCGCAACCCGGGTGCGCTGGTGAGCCTGGCCCGGCTGAAGAGCCGCGACGATTACAGCTACATGCACTCGGTGGCCGTGTGCGCGCTGATGGTGGCGCTTGCGCGCCAGGTCGGCATGGACGACGACGCCTGCCGCCAGGCCGGCCTGGCGGGCCTGATGCACGACATCGGCAAGGCGATGATGCCGCTGGAGGTGCTGAACAAGCCCGGCCGCCTCACCGACGAGGAGTTCGCCGTGATCCGCGGCCACCCCGAGCGCGGCTGGCAGCTGCTCAGCGAAGGGCAGGGCGCGCCCGAGGAGGTGCTCGACGTGGTGCTGCACCACCACGAGCGCATCGACGGCAAGGGCTATCCGCATGCGCTGCCGGCCGAGCGGATCGGCACGCTCGCGCGCATGGGCGCGATCTGCGACGTCTACGACGCGATCACCAGCAACCGGCCCTACAAGGTGGGTTGGGACCCGGCCGAGTCGATCGCCAAGATGGCCTCGTGGAAGGGCCAGTTCGACGAGGCCCTCTTCGCCGCCTTCGTGCAGAGCCTGGGCATCTACCCCACCGGCTCGGTGGTGCGGCTGGCCTCGGGCCGGCTGGCGGTGGTGGAGGAGCAGAACGCCGGCAACCTGGTGGCGCCGGTGGTGAAGGTGTTCTATTCCGAGAAGTCGCAGATGCGCGTGGCGCCGCAGCGCCTGGACCTCTCGCGGGCCGGCTGCAACGACCGCATCGCCGGCCGCGCCGCCGCGCAGGGCAGCGGCTTCGGGCATCTCGACGAGCTCTGGGCCGACCCGGACATCGTGCGCCGCCGCATCACGCACTGAGCTTCGGCACTGCCTACACTCCCGCGCTCCACGAGCCGCGGGAGCCGCGATGAAGACTTGCCGATCCGCACGGGCCGCTGCCGCGGCGGTGACGTGCTGGGCCCTCGCCCTGTTCGCCGCGGCCGCCCCCGCGCCTGCGCTCGCGCAGACGCTGCGCTGGTCCAGCCAGGGCGACCCGCTGACGACCGACCCGCATGCGCAGAACGAGGCGCTGACCAACTCGATGAACGGCCAGGTCTACGAGACCCTGGTGCAGCGCGACCGCCAGCTCGCCATCGTGCCCGGCCTGGCCACGGCGTGGGAGCAGACGAGCCCGACCGCCTGGCGCTTCAAGCTGCGCGCCGGCGTGAAGTTCCACGACGGCGCGCCGCTGACGGCCGACGACGTCGTGTTCTCGGTCCAGCGCGCGCAGCAGCCCACCTCCAACATCGCCGTCTACGCCAACGCGCTGGGCACGCCGGTGGCCATCGACCCGCTGACGGTGGAGTTCCGCCTGCCGCGCGTGAACCCGGTGTTCCTGCAGCACCTGAACGCCGTGTTCGTGATGAACCGCGCCTGGTGCGAGAAGTACAAGGTCGTGCGGCCGCAGGACTTCAAGGCCCGCGAGGACAGCTACACCGCCTTCCACGCCAACGGCACCGGGCCCTTCATGCTCGTCAAGCGCGAGCCCGACGTGCGCACCACCTACAAGCGCAACCCGGCCTGGTGGGGGAAGTGGGAAGGCAACGTGCAGGAGATCGTCTTCACGCCGATCGCCAACGACGCCACGCGCCTGGCCGCGCTGATCTCCGGCCAGCTCGACTTCGTCATCGACCCCGCGCCGCGCGACGTGGCCCGCCTGCGCAACACCGCCGGCGTGAAGGTGGTCGAAGGGCCGGAGAACCGCGTGCTCTTCATCGGCATGGACCAGTTCCGCGACGAGCTGCTGTACGGCAGCGTGAAGGGCAGGAACCCGTTCAAGGACATCCGCGTGAGGAAGGCGCTGTACCACGCGATCGACATCGAGACCCTGAAGACCAAGCTGATGAACGGCCTGGCCGCGCCCACCGGCAGCCTCGTGCCCAGCAAGCTGGCGCAGTTCAACGACGAGAGCTTCGAGACGCGGCTGCCCTTCGACCTGGCCAAGGCACGCGCGCTGATGGCCGAGGCCGGCTACCCCGAGGGCTTCGAGGTGACGATGGACTGCACCAACAACCGCTACATCAACGACGAGGAGATCTGCATCGCGCTGGCCTCGATGTGGGCGCAGATCAAGGTGAAGCTGAAAGTCTTCGCGCAGCCGCGCTCCACCTGGTTCGTGAAGATGGAGAAGCAGGACACCAGCCTGTACCTGCTGGGCTGGGGCGGCGCGGTGACCGATGCCGAGACCACCTTCACGCCGGTGATGCGCGCCCGTGGCGAGAAGGGCCAGGGCTACTACAACTGGGGCGGCGTGAAGAACGAGAAGTTCGAGGCGCTGGCGGCCGCGTCGGCGGTGGAGGCCGACCCGAAGAAGCGCGAGGCGCAGGTCAAGGCCGCGCTGCGCGAGTACATCGACCAGGTGCACCTGATCCCGCTGCACCGCCAGGTGATCCCCTGGGCCGCGCGGCGCAACGTGGAGGTGGTGCACCGCGCCGACAACTGGCTCGAGGTGCCCTGGGTGACGATCCGCTGAGCCGCGGCCGGCGCCTTCAGCGCGTCGCGCGCCGGCGCACGGCCTCGAGGTAGGCCTCGCCGTCGGGCGGCAGGCCGCTGCGCTGCGAGGCCCAGATCATCTCGCCCAGGCAGTCCATCACCTCGTGCTGGGCCTCGTGCATCGAGCCGCGTTTCGCAGCCAGCAGCGCCACGGCCTGGCGGATGCCGGTGGGCTGGTCGATGGCCAGCTGCTCCTCGATGCTCAGGTGCATCGACAGATGCAGGAACGGGTTCGTGCGGCCGTCTTCCACCGTGTAGACGGCCGCCAGTGCCGCGGCCTCGTCGGCGAGATCGCCGTGGTACTCGGGGTGCTCGGCGATCCAGTGCGCGGCGATGTCCTCCATCGGCGTGAGCGGCAGGCCGCCCTGGTGCTTGGCGTAGGCGGCGCAGAAGAAGCGCCGCACGTCGTTCTGGCTGGGCTGGAACATCGGACAATTGTCGCTGCCGCCGCGCCCGCAGAAGAACCCACAAGCCCTTGCCCGACTCGCTGCCCCTGATCCAAGACGCGATGTTCTGGGCGCTGGCCGTGCCGGCGGCGCTGCTCATCGGCCTGTCCAAGAGCGGCTTTGCCAGCGGCTTCGGCGCGCTGGCCACGCCGCTGCTGGCGCTCGCGGTGCCGGTGCCGCAGGCCGCGGCGATCATGCTGCCGGTGCTGCTCGCGGCGGATGCCTTCGGCCTGCAGCAGCTCTGGCGCGACCGCGACACCGCGCTGCTGCGCCTGCTGCTGCCCTGGGGTCTCTTGGGCATCGTCGTGGGCACGCTGCTGTTCGGCGTGTTCAGCACGGCTGCGGTCTCCGGCGTCGTGGGTGCGCTGACGCTGGCCTTCCTCGCGCAGCGGCTGCTGTTCCCGCCCCGGCGCGATGGCGCGCCGGTGCCGCGCTGGGTGGGCCGCCTGTGCGCCATCGCCTCGGGCTTCACCAGCTTCGTCGCGCATGCGGGCTCGCCGCCGGTGAATGCCTACGTGCTGCCGCTCAAGCTGGCGCCACGGGTCTTCAGCGGCACGATGGCGGTCTACTTCGCCGCGCTCAACGTCTCCAAGATCGTGCCCTATGCGTGGCTGGGCCAGATCGACCTGCGCAACCTCGCCACCTCGGCCTTGCTGATCCCGCTGGCGCCGCTGGGCGTGCGCACCGGCGTGTGGCTGATGCAGCACATCTCGCCGCGCTGGTTCTACCGGCTGGCCTACATCGGCATGGCGCTCACCGGCGCCAAGCTGCTGTGGGACGGCCTGCGCTGAGCTTCGCGATCCACGCGCCCTCGGGCTTCGCGCGCTGATCAGCTGATCGGCTGATCGACTGATCGCACCCCCCACGTTGTTGGGGGATCCGCCCTGCGTCCGCCGCGGGTGCTGCCCCTGTATGTCGGCCCATGCCCCTGGGCGCCGCGTGTCGGGAAACGGATCGGAAGTCCGTTTGCCGGTCCGTGGGCCCCTTCCCCTTCCCGGGGCCACGCACCGACGACAGGACATCCATGACGCCGATCCCGAACACAGACCGCACGGCCACGCCGCTGGCCTGGCTCTTCGCGCCCGCGCTGCGGCCCGCGGTGCTCACGGCGCTGTTCGCCAGCCTGCTGTTCAACCTCTCGCTGCTGGTGCCGGCGATGTTCTCGCTGCAGGTCTTCGACCGCGTGTTCACCAGCCGCAGCGTCGAGACGCTCGTGATGCTGGGCGCGCTGGTGCTGATCGCCATCGGCGCCGGCTGGGCGATGGACCTGCTGCGCTCGCGCTCGCTCGAGCTGGCGGGCGCCACGCTGGCGCGTGTGCTGCAGCCGGCCGCGCTGCGCCGCTCGCTGGAGCGCCGCGCATCGCCGCAGCGCGGCGCTGCAGAGCCGGGCGACGCGCTGCGCGACGTGGCCGTGCTGCGCGGCTTCGTCGCCGGCGGCGGCGTGGTCGCGCTGCTGGACCTGCCCTGGCTGCCGCTGCACCTGGGCGTGATCACGCTGATGCACCCGGCTCTGGGCGCGATGGCCGCGGCCGGCGCCGCCCTGCTGCTGCTGCTGGGGCTGCTGAGCGAATGGCTCACGCGTGCCGGCGGCGAGGCGGTGCAGCAGCGTTCGCGGCAGGCGCAGCGCGTGTCCTCGGCGCTGCTGCGGCGCGCCGAGGCGGTGGCCGGCCTGGGCATCGCCGAACATGCCGTGGCGCGTGCCGCGGCGGCGCAGGCGGCGCTGGACCAGTCGCAATCGACGCTCGCCGCGCGCAGCGCCATGCTCGCCGCCGCGGCGCGCGGCCTGCAGCAGCTGCTGCAGGCCGGCACGCTGGCCTTCGGCGCCTGGCTCGTGATCGCGGGCGACGCCTCGCCCGGCATCATGGTCGCCACCAGCCTGCTGCTGGGCCGTGCGCTGCAGCCGGCCACGCAGCTGATCGGCGGCTGGAAGAAGCTCGTGATGGCGCGCGCCGCGTGGCGCCGGCTGGCCGAGCCGGCCTCGGCCGCCGGTGCCGCGGGTGCCGCCGTCGAGCGCCTCGTGCTGCCGGCCCCGGCCGGCCGCCTGCAGGCCGAGCGCCTCGTCTTCGGCCTCGGTGCCGACCGCCAGCCGCTGATCCGCGGTGCCGACCTCGAGCTCGAGCCGGGCACCAGCCTGGGCCTGATCGGCGCCAGCGGCTGCGGCAAGAGCACGCTCGCGCGGCTGCTGCTGGGCCACTGGCAGCCGCTGTCAGGCACGGTGCGCCTGGACGGCGCCGACATCGCGCGCTGGGACCGCGCGCGGCTGCAGCCGCACATCGGCTACCTGCCGCAGGACGTGGACCTCTTCCCCGGCACCGTGGCCGAGAACATCGCGCGCCTCGGCCCCGTGGACGCCGAGGCCGTCGCGTCCGCCGCGCGCCGCGCCGGCGCGCACGAGCTGATCCTGCGCCTGCCGCAGGGCTACGACACGCCGGTGGGCGACGGCGGCACGGCGCTGTCAGGCGGCCAGCGCCAGCGCATCGGCCTGGCGCGCGCGCTGTACGGCGCGCCGAAGCTGGTCGTGCTGGACGAGCCCGACGCGCATCTCGACAGCGAGGGCCAGGCCGCGCTCGTGTCGGCGCTCGGCGAACTGAAGGCCGCCGGCGCGACGGTGGTCGTCGTCACGCACCGGCGCGCGGTGCTCGCGGCCCTGGACCGCGTGGCGCTGCTCAACGAGGGCCGGCTCGAAGCCGTGCCCCAGGCCGTGCCGCACCTGCGGCCGGTGGCAGCGCGGGCCGCGACGGCCTGAACGAAGGGAGAAGCACCATGAACACCACGTTGGCCGCGACGCTGCTGCAGGCCGCGCCGCCCGAAGAGTCCCGCGCCGCGCTGCGGCGGCTGCTGCGCCGCGCGGCGCTGCCGCTGGCGCTGGCCCTGGCGCTCACCACCGGCTGGTCATCGCTCGCGCCGATTGCTGGCGCCGTGGTGGCGCCGGCCGAGGTGAAGGTCGAGCTCAACCGCAAGACCGTGCAGCACGCCGAAGGCGGCATCGTGCGCGAGATCCTCGTGCGCGAAGGCCAGGCCGTGAAGGCGGGTGATGCGCTCGTGATCGTCGGCGACCTGCGCACCGATGCCTCGCTGGCGCTGCTGCAGGACCAGCGCCGCGCCGCCCGCGCCCGCCTGGCCCGCGCCGAGGCCGAGTCGCGCCTGGCGCCGCGCCTCGAATGGCCCGAGGCGCTGGAGTCCGACCCGGCCGCGGCCGAGCACATCGCCCGCGAGCGGACGCTCTTCGAGGCCAAGCGCCGCACGCTGGACGAGCAGGTCGCGCAGCTGCAGCGCCAGCAGGCGCAGACCCAGGCGCAGGCGCGCGCGCTGCAGGGCCAGATCAGCTCCACCAACGAGTCGGCGGCGCTGTCGAACGAGGAACTCGCAATGAACGAGCGCCTGGCCGACCAGGGCTTCGTGCACCGCTCGCGCCTCATCGGCCTGCAGCGCGTGAGTGCCGACTACGCGGCGCGCCGCGCCGAGAACGAGGGCAACCTCGCGGCCGTGAACCAGCGCGGCGGCGAGATCGCCGCGCGCATTGCCGAGCTGCGCCTGCAGGCGCAGGCCCAGGGCGCCGACGAGCAGCGCGAGGCCAGCGCGCAGCTGCGCGAGATCGAGCAGCGCCTGGCACCCAGCCGCGACCAGTCCGAGCGCCAGACCGTGCGCGCGCCGGCCGACGGCACCGTGATGGCGCTGCGCGTGGCCGCGCCGGGCGCCGTCGTCGGCCCGCGCGAGCCGCTGCTGGAACTCGTGCCCTCGCAGGAGAAGCTGGTGTTCGAGGCGCGCATCGGCGTCTCCGACATCGAGCACGTGCACGCCGGCGGCGCGGCCGAGGTCAAGCTGCTGGGCAGCGAGCGGCGCCACGAGCGCGCGCTGCCGGCGCGCGTGGTGCAGGTCGCACCCGACCGCAGCGTCGACGCCACCAGCGGCCGCAGCTGGTACCGCGCCACCGTCGAGGTGGACGTCGGCGCGCCCCATGCCGCGGGCACCGGCCCGCTGCAGCCGGGCATGCCGGCCGAGGTCTACGTCGCCACCGGCTCGCGCAGCCTGCTGGGCTACCTCGCCGGCCCGCTCGACCTCTTCGGCCGCCGCGCGCTGCGCGAGCCCTGAACCCCATTCGTTCCCGCACCACACCACACCACCACCTGCTGAGAAGGAAGATCCATGAGCAAGACCACCTCCACCAAGACCATGATCGGCGTGCGCGCCGGCGCCGACACCGGCGTGAAGGGCAGCGAGCTGCTGCAGCTGGGCGAGACCACGAAGGCGCTGGCCGCGGCGGCGCAGCCCGTGGCGCCCTCGCTGACCGGCACCTTCAGCAACGGCACGCTGAGCGTGTTCGACGACAACTTCAGCCATGACACCGTCGTCAGCCGCGACGCCGCGGGCCGGCTGCTGCTCAACGGCGGCGCGGTGTCGGTGACCGGCGGCACGCCGACCGTGGCCAACACCTCGCTGATCAGCATCTTCGGCCAGGGCGGCGACGACACCATCGTCATCGACGAGAGCAACGGCGCGATGCCGCGTGCGCAGATCTTCGGCGGCGGGGGCAACGACAACCTGATCTCCGGCTCGGGCAACGACATGCTCTTCGGCCAGGCCGGCAACGACACGCTGCTGGGCAAGGGCGGCAACGACCTGCTCTTCGGCGGCGAGGGCAACGACACGCTCACCGGCGGCGACGGCGACGACCAGATGTTCGGCGAGGGCGGCAACGACCGCATGATCTGGAACCCGGGCGACGACAGCGACCTGATGGAAGGCGGCGCCGGCACCGACACCGCCGAGATGAACGGCGGCAACGGCAGCGAGACCTTCACCGTCACGGCCAACGGCACGCGCGTGCGCCTGGACCGCATCGACCCCGCGCCCTTCGCGCTGGACATCGGCACGACCGAGAACCTGGTCGTCAACCTCAACGGCGGCGACGACAGCTTCACCGCGGGCAACGGCCTGGGCGCGCTGATCCAGCTGACGGTTGACGGCGGCTCCGGCAACGACACCATCACCGGCGGCGACGGCAACGACACGCTGCTGGGCGGCGACGGCAACGACCTGCTCAACGGCGGGCGCGGCAACGACCTGGCCTTCCTCGGCGCCGGCGACGACGGCTTCGTCTGGAACCCGGGCGACGGCAGCGACATCGTCGAAGGCCAGGCCGGCGACGACCGCATGCTGTTCAACGGCGCCAACGTCGCCGAGCGCATCGACATCTCGGCCAATGGCGGCCGCGCGCGCTTCACGCGCGACATCGCCAACATCGTGATGGACCTCAACGATGTCGAACGCATCGAGTTCAAGGCGCTGGGTGGCGCCGACACGGTGACCGTGGGCGACCTCGGCGGCACCGACGTGCAGCGCGTGCTGGTGGACCTGTCGGCCACCGGCGGCGGCGGCGACGGCGCCGCCGACTCCGTGATCGCCAACGGCGGCGGCGCTGCCGACAACGTGACGGTGCTCGGCTCCGGCAGCTCGGTCTCCGTGCTCGGCCTGGCGGCGCAGATCGACGTCACCGGCTCCGAAGGCCCGAACGACGCGCTCGTGATCCAGGCGCTCGGCGGCGACGACACGATCAACGCCTCGGCGCTGGCCGACAGCGTGGTCCGGCTGACGATCGACGGCGGCAGCGGCAACGACACGATCGTCGGCAGCACGGCCGCCGACACGCTGATCGGCGGCGACGGCAACGACCTTGTCACTGGCGGCCGCGGCAATGACCTGGCGCTGCTGGGCGCGGGCGACGACCGCTTCGTCTGGAACCCGGGCGAGGGCAGCGACACCGTCGAAGGCCAGGCGGGCCTGGACACGATGGCGTTCAACGGCGCGAACATCGCCGAGAACATGGACATCTCGGCCAACGGCACGCGGCTGCGCCTGTTCCGCGACGTGGGCAACGTGACGATGGACAACAACGGCGTCGAGCAGATCGACCTGCGCGCCTTCGGCGGCACCGACCACGTGACGGTGGGCGACCTCGCAGGCACCGACGCGAGCCTGATCGCGGTGGACCTGGGCGGCGCCGACGCCGCGCTCGACACGCTGAGCGTCGCCGGCACGGCGGGCGGCGAGACGCTGGTCGTGAGCGGCGGCGGCACCGCCGGCAGCGTGGGCGGCCTGGCCGCCACGGTGCAGGTGGCGGGCGCCGATGCCGGCGACCAGCTGATCGTCAATGCGCAAGCCGGCGACGACGTGATCAACGCCGGCACCTTTGCCGCCGGGCCGCTGCAACTGGTGCTCAACGGCGGCGACGGCAACGACCTCGTGGTGGGCAGCGCCGGTGGCGACCTGGTCAACGGCGGCCGCGGCAACGACACCGCGCTGATGGGCGGCGGCGACGACGTCTTCGTCTGGAACCCGGGCGACGGCAGCGACATCGTCGAGGGCCAGTCCGGCTTCGACACGATGCGCTTCAACGGCGCGAACATCTCCGAGCTGATCGACATCTCGGCCAACGGCGGCCGGGTGCGCTTCACGCGCGACGTGGCCGCGATCACGATGGACACGAACGATGTCGAGCGCATCGACTTCCAGGCCCTGGGCGGCGCAGACCGCATCTTCGTGCACGACCTCTCGGGCACCGACGCCCAGGAGATCCACCTCGACCTGGGCGCGACCGGCGGCACGGGCGATGGCTCGGCCGACTCGATCACGATCGACGGCACCGCGGGCGACGACGTGATCCAGGTCGTGCGCGTGGGCAGCGGCGTTCAGGTGCTGGGCCTGGGGGCCGCGGTCTTCATCGACAACTTCGAGGCCGGGCTGGACCGGCTCTTCATCAACGGCCTGGCCGGCGACGACGTGATCGAGGCCAGCGGCCTGACCGCCGGCAGCATCGCGCTCACGGCCGATGGCGGCGACGGCAACGACATCCTCATCGGCGGTGACGGCGACGATGTGCTGCTGGGCGGCAACGGCGACGACATCCTGATCGGCGGCCCCGGCAACGATGTGCTCGACGGCGGCGCCGGCGACAACGTCGTCATCCAGTAACGGCCCCGGCCCGGGCTGGCGGCGGCGCGAGCTTCAGCCCGCGCCGCCCTCGCCGTCGTTGGCCCAGCCGGCGGCGCGGCGGGCCAGTTCCTCGCGGCGCTCCGCGCGCTCGCGCGACCACAGCTCCTCCAGCTGCTGCCGGCCCTGCTTGGCGGTGGCGATGAGCTTGCCCTCGTCGCCGCGCAGCGGCGCCAGCTGCTCCAGCAGCTCGATGTTGTGGCGGCGGAAGCGCAGCGCCTGCTGGCGCGCGGTGTGCGGCTGCCAGCCCATCAACTCCAGCACCGTGCGGCCGCTGGCCAGCGCGGCGTCGAAGGTCTCGCGCTCGATGTGCCTCACGCCGCGCTCGTGCAGCCCGTACCAGTGCGTGACGTTGCGCGCGCGGGCCACGATCTCCGCCTGCGGGAAATGCTGCTTCACGAGCTCGACCACCGCCAGGCTCTGCTCGATGTCGTCGATGGCCACGACGATCACCTTCGCGCGCTCGGCGCCGGCCACGCGCAGCAGGTCCAGCCGCGTCGCGTCGCCGTAGAAGGCCGAGAAGCCGAAGCGGCGCACCCCTTCGATCTGCTCGGCATCGTGCTCCAGCACGGTGGCCGTCAGCCCCATCGCGTTGACCAGCCGGCCGACGATCTGGCCGTAGCGGCCGAAGCCGCAGATGATGATCGGCGCGTGCTGCGGCTCGGCGATCTCGTCGGGCGTGGGCGTGCCGTCGGCGCCCGAGAGGTGCGCGGCCCACCAGCGGTCGGCCGCCACCAGCAGCAGCGGCGTCAGCAGCATGCTGAAGCTCACCGAGGCCACGAGCAGCGAGGCGGCATCGGCGCCGATCACTTTCGCGCCGAGCGCGGCCTGGAACACGACGAAGCCGAACTCGCCGCCCTGCGCCAGCAGGATCACGAACACCGGCCGCTCCTTCAGCGGCACCGGCATCAGGCGCGCCATCGCCCACAGCACGAGGGTCTTCAGCACCAGGAAGCCGGCCACCACCGCGGCGACGATGCCCGGGTGCGCGAGCACGACCTTGAAGTCGATGCTCATGCCCACGGCGATGAAGAACAGGCCCAGCAGCAGGCCCTTGAAGGGCTCCAGGTCGGTCTCGAGTTCCTTGCGGTACTCGCTCTCGGCCAGCAGCACGCCGGCCAGGAAGGCGCCCAGCGCCATGCTCAGGCCAACGCTGCGCATCAGCGCCGCGGTGGCCACCACCAGCAGCAACGCGGCGGCGGTGAAGACCTCGGGCGTCTCGCTGCGCGCGATCCAGCGCAGCGCCGGCCGCAGCAGCAGGCGGCCGCCGAAGACGATCGCCAGGATCACGCCGAAGGCCTTCGCGCCGCCCAGCCAGCCCTCGCCGCCGCCGCTGTTGGCCCCGGCCAGCAGCGGCACGATGGCCAGGATGGGAATGGCCGCGATGTCCTGCAGCAGCGCCACGCTGAGCACGCTCTGGCCGGCGCCGGTGGCCATCAGGTTGCGCTCGGCCAGCACCGCCAGGCCGATGGCGGTGGAACTCATGCCCAGGCCCAGCCCGGCCACGAGCGCCAGCCGCCAGTCCAGCCCCGCGGCCACGCCGGCGGCCATCACCAGCGCCGCCGAGCCCAGCAGCTGCACGCTGCCCCAGCCGAAGATCGGCCGCCGCAGCGCCCAGAGGCGCCGCGGCTCCAGCTCCAGGCCGACGAGGAACAGCATCAGCACGACACCGAACTCGCTGAAGTGCAGCATCGTCTCCGGCTCGGTGACGAGCGCCAGGCCGAAGGGCCCGATGGCGATGCCCGCGCCCAGGTAGCCGATGATCGCGCCCAGCCCCAGCAGCCGCGCCAGCGGCACCGCGAGCACCGCGGCGCCCAGGTAGATCAGCGTGGCCTGCAGCCAGTCGGTGCCGTGCTCCATCGCCGGCTCAGCTCTCTTCGGCGGGGCGCGCGTCGGCGGGCACCTCGCATTCGGGCAGCGGGTCCATCTGCTCGATCTCGGGCCAGGCCGGCCAGCTCGCCAGCTTGCTGGCCAGCAGCTCGGCATGCGCGGCCAGCTCGGCCTCGCCGACGCGGTGCGCGCCATGCAGCACCAGCGGCGGCAACCAGCGCATGCCGGTGAGCGCGGCGGTCTGTTCGTAGGGATGCATGAAGGCGTCGAAGAAGTAGCGGTTGTAGCCGTCGGGCCGGTACGACTCCTCGCGCCCGCCGGTGCTGGCGGCGAGCCAGAGATCCTTGTCGCGCAGCGCGTGGCCGCCCGGCCCGTAGGCCCAGCCGAAGGCGAAGACCTCGTCGAGCCAGAGCTTCATCAGCGGCGGCATCGAGTACCAGTGCACCGGGTGCAGCCAGACGACGAGCTTCGCCTCGGCCAGCAGCGCCTGCTCGGCCGGCACGTCGATGAAGTAGTCGGGGTAGAGGCGGTACAGCTCGCGCAGCACGACCTTCGAATCGGCCTTGGCCTGCAGCCGCTGCACCGCCTCCATCAGGCGGCGCGTGACGCGCGAATGCTCCAGCTGCGGATGGGCGGCAATGACGAGGATCTCGGCCATGGATGGCTTGGGTTTGCCCGCGGGGGCCCGTCGGAGGCTGGCCGCTACCATACCCGACAGACCGTCCAAGGCAGGAGAGGAGCCGACCATGCCCGTGATCGTGGTAGCCAACCCCAAGGGGGGCGTCGGCAAGAGCACGCTGGCCACCAACGTGGCCGGCTGCCTGGCCGCGGCGGGCCACGGCGTGATGCTCGGCGACGTCGACCGCCAGCAGAGCAGCCGCCAGTGGCTGGCCGCGCGCCCGCCGCAGCTGCCGAAGATCAGCGGCTGGGACGTGCAGGCCGACGAGATCGTGCGCCCGCCCAAGGGCACGACGCATGTCGTGCTGGACACGCCCGCCGGCCTGCACGGCAAGCGCCTGGACGCGGTGATGCGCATCGCCGACCGCATGCTGATCCCGCTGCAGCCCAGCCTCTTCGACATCCAGGCCACGCATGCCTTCGTGCGCGAAGTGCGCGAGCACCGGCGCGGCGCCGAGGTCAAGCTCGGCCTGGTGGGCATGCGTGTGCGCGAGCACACGCTGGCCAACGAGCAGCTGCACCAGTACCTGGCGACGCTGCCGGTGCCGGTGGTGGCCTGGCTGCGCGACACGCAGAACTACGTGCAGCTGGCCGCGCGCGGTCTCACGCTGTGGGACGTGGCGCCCAGCCGCGTCGAGCGCGATCTCGAACAATGGGCCACGCTCGCCGCCTGGATCGCCTGATGCCGCTCAAGCACTACGCCCACCTGGCCGAGCTGCAGCCGCTGGTGGGCCAGGAGATCGGCACCAGCGACTGGCTCGTCGTCGACCAGGCCCGCATCGACCTCTTCGCACAGGCCACCGGCGACCACCAATGGATCCACGTCGACCCCGAGCGCGCCGGCGCCGGCCCCTTCGGCGGCACGGTGGCGCATGGCTTCCTCACGCTGAGCCTGGTGCCGCAGCTCTTCGGCAGCGCCTTCGTGATCGACGACGTGACGATGGGCGTCAACTACGGCCTGAACCGCGTGCGCTTCGCCAACCCGGTGCGGGCCGGCCGCCAGGTGCGCGGGCACTTCAAGCTCACGGCCTACGAGCCGCTGCCCGGCGGCGCGCAGCTGACGGTGCTGGCGACGATCGAGGTCGAGGGCGAGGCCAAGCCGGCGTGCATCGCCGAGACCGTCTCGCGGCGCTATGTCGGGGGCCCTCCCGATACCCCCAAATTGGGGTGAAGGCGCCCCACGGCGGCGGCTCACAATGCCCCGGCAACGAAGCTGTCGGGGACCCGGGAAGAACCATGAAAGTGTTGCTGGTCGACGATCATCCGCTCGTGCTGTCAGCCCTGCAGCACGTCATCCAGCGCGTGGGCGGCGACACCACCGTGCTGGGCGCCGACAGCGCCGCCGCGGCCCGCGCCGCGCTCGCCGCCGACCCGGACTTCGACCTCGTGCTGCTCGACCTGGGCCTGGGCGATGCCGACGGCTTCGACGTGCTGCAGGAGTTCCGCAGCACCTACCCGGCGGTGCCGGTGGTGGTGGTCTCCGCGTCGGACCGCGCCAGCGACGTGATCCGCGCCATCGACACCGGCGCGATGGGCTTCGTGCCCAAGCGCAGCTCGCATGCCGAGCTGCACGAGGCGCTGCGCATGGTGATGACGGGCTCGATGTACGTGCCGCCTTCGATGCTGGGCCTGGACTTCAGCCGCCGCGTGACCATGGACCCGGCCTCGCTGCGCGCCGCGGCCGACTTCGCCGCCGGCGCCACCGAAGGCACCGATCTCGCGGGCGGCGTGCCGCTGGGCCCGGCCGCACGGCCCGAGCCGCACCAGAAGGTGCCGACGATCGAAGACGTGGGCCTCACGCCGCGCCAGAGCGAGGTGCTCTCGCTGCTGCTGCAGGGCCTGCCGAACAAGCTCATCGCGCGCCAGCTGAACCTCTCGGTCGAGACGGTGAAGGACCATGTCGCCGCGGTGCTGCGCGCCCTGGGCGTCAGCTCGCGCACGCAGGCCGTGCTGGCGGTGAGCCAGATGACGCAGGGGCAGGGCGGGTCCTTCGCCTGGCGGCTGCCGCCGCGCGCCTGAACGCCGGCGCGTGCGCATGGCGCTCGAGATGACCGGTCCGCTGCAGGCCGAGGCGCCACCGCCTCCACAGGGCGTGCCGCGCGTCGAGATCGATCACATCCGCGCGCTGTACGTGCAGACGCCGGCCACGCTGACCGGCAACGCGATCGGCCTGGTGCTGATCACGCTGATCTTCGGGCCGCTGGCCGAGACCTGGCGCATCGGCGGCTGGCTCGCGGTGGCGCTGGCGCTGTGGGCGCTGCGCCTGGCGCACTACCTGCGTTTCCGCCGCCACCGCGACGCCGACGAGGCCACGTTGCGCGGCTGGCGCACGAGCTGGAAGCTGCTGGTGCTGGGGCAGGGCGCGATGTGGGGCCTGGCGGTGTGGCTGTTCTGGAGCCTGGGCACGCCCTACCACGGCGTCTCGCTGATCCTCATCGTCTACTCCTACTGCCTGGGCTCGGTGCAGCTGCTGGCCACGCAGGCGCGCGTGTTCCTGGTCTTCATCAGCCTGGTGCTCACGCCCACCATCGTGCGCATCGCCACCGACACGGGCCACCCCTGGCACCTGCAGCTGGCGATCATCCTCACGCTGCTGTTCTGCCTGACGGTGCTGATGGCGCGCACCTACGGCAGTGCCCTGGGCCAGGCGATCACGCTGAAGGGCCGCACCGACGATCTCGCCAGCCGGTTGCGCACCGAGATGATCGTCGCCGAGGACGCGCGCCGTGCCGCCGAGGAGGCGCGCCGCGCGGCCGAGGCCGCCAACCGCGCGAAGACGCAGTTCTTCGCCGCCGCCAGCCACGACCTGCGCCAGCCACTGCACGCGATGGGCCTGTTCGCCGAGGCGCTGCGCCAGCGCAGCCACGACCCCGAGGTGGCCAGCCTCGTCAACAGCATCAACGAGAGCGTCGACGCGCTCGAAGGCCTGTTCGGCGAGCTGCTGGACATCACCCGCATCGACACCGGCGGCGTCGACGTGAACCCGGCGCCGGTGCGCGTGCGCGACCTCTACACGCGGCTGCGCCTGCACTTCGAGCCGGTGGCCTTCGAGAAGGGCCTGATGCTGTCGTTCCACGGCGAGCAGCATGTGGCGCAGGCCGACCCGGTGCTGCTGGAGCGCGTGCTGCGCAACCTGGTGAGCAACGCGATCCGCTACACCGATGACGGCGGCGTGCTCGTCAGCTGCCGCCACCGCCGCACGCCCGACGGCGCGGGCAAGCTGCTGCTGCAGGTGTGGGACAGCGGCATCGGCATCTCCGAGGCGGCGCTGCCGCGCATCTGGGAGGAGTTCTTCCAGGCGCAGATCAACCGCCCGCTGGAGGCGCACCAGCGCAAGGGCCTGGGCCTCGGGCTGGCGATCGTCAAGCGCCTGGCCACGCTGATGGGCGCGCCGATCTGGGTGCGCTCGCGCGTCGGCCATGGCACGGTGTTCAGCTTCGAGGTGCCGCTGGGCAAGGCACCGCGCGCGGCGGTGGAGTCCGCGCCTTCGTCGGTGAAGCTGCCGATCGGGCTCACGCTCGAGGGGCGCCTGTTCGTCGTCGTCGAGGACGAACTTTCGGTGCGCGAAGGCCTGGTGGTGCTGCTGCAGGCCTGGGGCGCGCGCGTGCTCTCGTTCGACACGGCCGAGGGCGTCGAGGCCTGGCTCGCCGGGCCGGCGCCGGAGCTGCCGGACCTCGTGCTGGTGGACTACCGGCTGCCGCAGGGCCGCACCGGCATCGACGCGCTGGTGGCGCTGCGCGCGCGCTGGCCCCAGCGCCGGCTGCCGGCCATCCTCATCACCGGCAGCAGCCTGGGCGGACACGAGGACGAAGCGGTGCGGCACGACTACCACCTGCTGATCAAGCCCGTGCTGCCGAACAAGCTGCGGGCGATGATTGCGTTCAAACTCGGTGTTAGGTAGTTCGGTCGATGAAGCGTCGCTCCCTGTTGTTATCGTCCACGGCTTCGCTGCTGCCCCTGTCTGCCATGGCCGCTGCCCGCGCGAAGACCGATGAACTGCCGATGCAGGACGCCACCGGGCTGGCCGCGGCGCTTTCGGCCGGCACGCTGCGCAGCGAGCAGCTGGTGGTCGCCTGCCTGAAGCGCATCGGCGCGATCGACCGCGCCGGGCCGCGCATCAACAGCATCATCGAGCTCAACCCGGAGGCCACGGCCATCGCCCGCGCGCTGGACGCCGAGCGCAAGGCCGGCCGCGTGCGCGGCCCGCTGCACGGGTTGCCGGTGCTGCTGAAGGACAACGTCGCCACCGGCGACAAGATGAGCACGAGCGCCGGATCGCTGGCGCTCGACGGCGTGCGCGCCACGCGCGATGCCTTCCTCGTGAAGCGGCTGCGCGAAGCAGGCGCGGTGGTGCTGGGCAAGACCAACCTGAGTGAGTGGGCCAACATCCGCAGCACGCGCAGCACCAGCGGCTGGAGCGCCCGCGGCGGCCTCACGCGCAACCCGCACGCGCTGGACCGCAACACCAGCGGCAGCAGCTCGGGCACCGGCGCGGCCATCGCCGCAGGCCTGGCGCCGCTGGGCGTGGGCACCGAGACCGACGGCTCCATCGTCTCGCCGGCGTCGATCTGCGGCATCGTGGGGCTCAAGCCCACGGTCGGCCGCATCAGCCGCGACGGCATCATCCCCATCAGCCACACGCAGGACACCGCCGGCCCGATGACGCGCAGCGTGGCCGACTGCGCGCTGCTCTACGCCGCGATGACCGGCCCCGACGCCGCCGACGCCGTGACGCAGAAGGCCCCCGCGCCCGACGAGCAACCGCTGCGCGCCGATGCGCTGAAGGGCGCGCGCATCGGCGTCGCCAAGGCCTACCTCACCGGCTACGACGAGGCCGATGCGCTGTTCGGCGCCGCGGTCAAGCAACTGCAGGCGCTGGGCGCCGAGATCGTCGAGGACGCCGGCCTGCCTTCTGCCGCGGCCTACGGGGACGCCGAGCTGACCGTGCTGCTGGCCGAGCTGAAGCCGGGCCTGGCCGCGTGGCTGAAGAGCTTCGCGCCGCAGGCGCCGGTGAAGGACCTGGCCGAGGTGATCGCCTTCAACCTGAAGCACCGCGAGCGCGAGATGCCCTTCTTCGCGCAGGAGATGTTCGAGAAGGCGATGGGCATGCCCGCGCTGGACAGCGCCGAGTACCGCGAGGCACTCGCGGCCTGCATCAAGGGCGCACGCACCGAGGGCCTGGACAAGGCCTTCGAGACGCACAAGCTCGACGCCATCGTCGCGCCCACCGGCGGCCTGGCCTGGCTCACCGACCCGGTCAACGCCGACCACTACGGCGGCAGCTTCAGCACGCCCGCCGCGGTGGCCGGCTACCCGCACCTCACGGTGCCCTGCGGCTTCGTGCGCGGGCTGCCGCTGGGCCTGTCCTTCGTCGGCCGGGCCTGGAGCGAGTGGCCGCTGCTGGGCTACGGCTTCGCCTACGAGCAGGCGACGAAGGCGCGCCGCGCGCCGCGGTTCACCGCACGCAGCGTCGCCATCTGAGGCGGGCCCGTCAGGGCTTGCCGCCGCTGGCCTTGTAGGCCGCGATGGCCTTCTTCAGGTCGGTGTACTCCTCGCAGGGCAGGAAGCAGGCCTTGTCCAGCGCGGCCAGCCGCTGCTCGGCGCGCGGCAGCTCGCCCTTCATCAGGTACAGCTCGCCCGAGTATTCCAGCGCGCCGCGGTGCTGCGGGTTGATGCGCAACGCCTCGTCGTAGTAGCGCTCGGCGGCGGCGTAGTCGGGCGTCTTGGCCTTGCGGTGGCTGTAGCCCATCAGGTTGTTCCAGTCGGCGCTGTCCTTCGCGTCGACGCGCTTGAGCTCTTCGATGGCGGCGGCCCACTTGTTGTCCGCGATCAGCGCGCGCGCGCCGGCCAGCGGGTCCTGCGCGGCGGGCGAGGGTGCGCTGTCGGCAGCGTGGGCGGTGCCGGCGGCGATGGCGGCGGCGAGCAGGAACGGGATGATCTTCATGCGGTGAACTCCTCGGGTGTGAAGGCACCGGCCTTGCCGATGTCCTGCGCCCACCTACGAGTCGGGCGCGGCAACGGACGCATCACCAGAGCTTGACGCAGGCACCGGCCAGGGCGAATTCGGCCGTGGGCGCGGTGGCGGCCGGGTCGTTCTCGAAGCTCACGCCCAGGCGCGAGACGCCGAAGAAGAGCTTCTCGGCCGCGGCCGGCAGCGGAATCGTCGAGGAGCCCTGGGCCGGCACGGTGCCGACGCGGAAGGGCGCACCGCCGTCCTTGGGCAGCGCCCACAGCACCGCCACCTGGCCGGCCGGCGCGGGCAGCGGCTGCAGCATCTTCACGGTCAGCACGCGGCCGTGGCGGCGCGAGCTGGCCAGCAGCGAAGGCTTGCCGGCGCCGTCGGCCAGCAGGCCCACGTAGCTGGCCGGCAATGTTTCGGCCGCGGGCTCCAGGCCGACGAGGCCCGGGCGCTCGTGCAGCACCAAGGCCGCCACCAGCGCGCCCACCAGGGCGCCACCGAGCACCCGCGGGCCGAAGAGCAGGCCGGCGAGGCCCGCGAACCAACCGGGGCCGGCGGGCGCGGCGGCGCCCTGCGGCTGCAGCTGGCGCTCGATCTGCTGCCACAGCTGCGGCCGCGGCTGCAGCGGCGGCACCGTGGCGGCGAGCGTGGACAGGCGCTCCTGCCACACGTGCACCGCCATCTTCGCGGCGCGGCTGGACTCCAGCACGCGCTCGAAGCGCCGGCGCGCGCCGCCGTGCATCAGGCCCATCGCGTAGTCGCGCGCCAGCGGGTCCAGGCGTTCGGGGCGCAGGTAGTTCATCGCTTCGGGCTCAGGCGGTGTTCATGCCGGCCTGCTCCAGGCAGCTGCGCAGGCGGTCCATGCCGCGCCGCACCCAGGCCTTCACGGTGCCCAGCGGCGCGTCCAGCGCCTCGGCGATCTCGGTGTGCACCAGGCCGCGGTAGTAGGCCAGCGCGATGGCCTGGCGCTGGCTCGCGCCGAGCTGCGCCATGCAGCTGTCCACGTGCGCGCGCTCCAGGCTGGCTTCGAGCAGGCGCAGCGGCTGGCGCTCGGGTGCGTCGGGCAGCGCCATCGCCTCGTCGTCGAGCGCGACGGTGGACGCGCGCTCGGCCTTGCCCACGCGCAGCTTGTCGATCGACTTGTTGCGCACGATGTTGATGAGCCAGGTCATCGGCGTGGCCACCGCCGGGTTGTAGCCCGCGGCGCCGTGCCAGACGTTCATGAAGGCCTCCTGCAGCACGTCCTCGGCGCGGTCGCGACGTTCGAGGATGCCGTAGGCCAGGCCCAGCAGGTGGGCCGAGGTGAGGCGGTACAGCGCGGCGAATGCGGCCTGGTCGCGCAGCGCCACGCGGGACAGCAGACGGGCGAGCTCCTGGTTGCCTTCGTTCATCCTTCCACCTACGGATGGTGCAGCGCCATTGGACGCGCTAGCACCTTTCGCGGTGTTGTAACCCGGCCGCTGCGAGAGGCCAAGCCCACCCCTCGATCCGGGGGGAGCCCATCATCGTCGCCACTAGGTGAATGGTGCAGACTGCTTACTGACAGGACTTGCGCGGCCCTCGGCTGCTGGGCCAAGATCGTGTCGAGACAGGCCCCCGGGGCTGAGGAGGTTGGAGGACATGGTGAAGGCAACGACGAAGAAGCTGGCCGCCGCTGCGATGGCGGTCGCCTGTCTCGGTCTGGCCAGCACGGCGAAAGCCGGCGCGGTGGACGTGAGCTACGTGCTGCAGGACCTGGGCGGCGGGCTGTTCAAGTACGACTACACGTTCACGAACAACTCGCTGGGCCAGTCGCTGACCGACATTGCCATCGACTTCGACAAGTCGCTCTACGACGCGAGCAGCCTGCAGATCACGCTGCCGTCGGCCGAGTGGTCCAGCGTGTTCTTCGACGAGGTCGACCTGGGGCCGGGCGCCTTGGTTCCGGCGGCCGTCGACATCTTCTCGACCGGCCTCGGCGTGGCGCCGGGTTCGACCGCGGGCGGCTTCGCGATCCAGTTCCGCTGGCTGGGCCCCGGCGCGCCGGTCGCCCAGGCATTCAACGTCTACGACGCCAGCTTCGCCGTCATCGACTCCGGCCGCACCGCCGATGCCGGCACGCCGCCCCCGCCTGGCGTGCCCGAGCCCCAGACGCTGGCGCTGGTGCTTCTCGCGTTGACGACCGCCGCCGCGGCCGCTCGTCGCGGCGCGGGCCGCCCCGCCGGCTGAACCCGCGCCCTGCAGCCCCAGGCTGCACGCCTCGAACAGGCGCCGGCGCCGGAGAACCGACGAGCGAGCGCATCCGCATCCAGTCCATCCCTGAGCCGAACGGAGAGGCCGGGATCACCGGGGAGTCGATACCGCCATGAGCACCCGCAACCTCCTGAACCTCCTGCGCCCCTGGCTGGCGGCCCTGTGGCTGCTGCTTGCCTGGGGCACGGGCTGGGCGGCCGACCTGACGGTGGGCAGCTACACCCTGGTGTCGTCCAAGCGCATCAGCGCCACGGTGTTCGAGTACGCCTACCGCGCGC
>JBGAGI010000009.1:0-453193 GCA_044226775.1 Rubrivivax sp.
GGCGGGCGCATGTACCGCACCGGCGACCTGGCGCGCTGCAGCAGCGATGGCCGGATCGAGTTCGTCGGCCGCAACGACCAGCAGGTGAAGATCCGGGGCTTCCGCATCGAGCTGGGCGAGATCGAGGCGCAGCTGGTGCGCCAGCCGGGCATTGCCGAAGCCGTGGTGCTGGTGCGAGAGGACGAGCCCGGCGACAAGCGGCTGGTGGCCTACTTCACGACGGCAGCGGCGCAGGAGCCGGCCGATGCCGAGGGCTTGCGCAGGGACCTGTCGACGGTGCTGCCCGAGTACATGCTGCCGGCAGCCTGCGTGCACCTGGAGAGCCTGCCGCTCACCCCCAACGGCAAGCTCGACCGCAAGGCCTTGCCCGCGCCGCAGGCGCAGGCCTTCGCGGCGCAGGCCTACGAGGCGCCGCAGGGCGCGCTGGAAGGCGCCATCGCGCACGCCTGGGCCCAGGTGCTGAAGTTCGAGCGCATCGGGCGCCGCGACAGCGTCTTCGAGCTGGGGGCTCACTCGCTGCTGCTGCCGGCGGTGTGCAGCCGCCTGCGGCAGGAGGGCGTCGCGGCCAGCGTGGCCGACCTGTTCCAGCACCCGACCGTGGAGGGGCTCGCGCGCCACCTGCAGTCGCAGGCGCTGCAGGGCGTGCTCGACGAGCTGGGTGACAGCCTCGTCGCGGTTCGCCGTTCGGGCCGCCAGCCGCCGCTGTTCCTGGTGCACGAGATCACCGGCACGGACCTGTACTTCCCGGTGCTGGCCGGCCACATCGATGCCGAGGTCCCGGTCTACGGCCTGCCCGGCCTGCCGCTGGGCCGGCCGGAGGCGCGGACGATCGAGGCCATCGCCGCGCGCATGCTGCCCATCGTGCGCCGCGTCCAGCCCGAGGGCCCGCTGCGGCTGGCGGGCTGGTCCTTCGGTGGCCTGGTGGCCTACGAGCTCGCCCGCCAGCTGGTCGCGCGTGGCGACGGGGTCGAGTTCGTCGGCATCCTCGACATGGTGCACGCGAAGCAGACGCCGGCGATGCGCGACGACGCGCCACAGCGCACGCTGGCCAACCACTGCCGGCTGAGCTTCGATGCGGCGCTGAACGGCGGGCTGGATGTCGACGAGGCCACCGCGGCCGCCCGCCGCGCGGCCTTCGATGCGATCGAGCCCATTGCCGAGAGCCTGGCCTACGAGGCGCTGTTCGAGCGCTTCTCGCGCGCCGGCCTGATCCCGCCGCACCTGGAGGGCCTGGGCTGCACGGCGGCCCGCCAGGCGATCGAGCGCATGGAGGCCTACCGCTTCGCGTTCGAGGACTACGAGGCCCGTCCGCCGGCCGCGGCGCTGGAGCTCACGGTGTTCGCTGCCGAGGAGGGCTACCCCGCCGACGACCCGCTGCTCGGCTGGGACGCGCTGGTGCCGCCTTCGGCGATCCGGCTGCTGAAGGTGCCGGGCAACCACCACTCGATGATGGCCGGCCACGTGGCTGCACTCGGCCAGGCGATGAGCGCGGCGCTGCGGCGCCGGGATGCGGCGGCCTGAGGCCGGCGCCGAAGAACCCGCACCACAGGAGGACGACATGTTGGTCGAGAACGAAGTCCTGCAGTACCAGCGCCACATGGAGTCCAACGCGAGGACCTACGCCCGCTCCATCGGCACCGTGCTCGAGAAGGGCGCGGGCTGTCGGGTCTGGTCGACCGACGGCCGCTCGTTCATCGACTGCCTCGCCGGTGCCGGCGCGCTGGCCACGGGCCACAACCATCCGCACGTGGTCGGCCGGATGCAGGAGCTGCTGGCCAGCGGGCACATGCTGCTGGCGCTGGACATCGCCACGCCGACCAAGGACGCCTTCCTGCGCAAGCTGCGCGGCGTGCTGCCGGCGGGCTTCCGCGAGTCGGCCAAGATCCAGTTCTGCGGGCCCACCGGGGCCGACGCCATCGAGGCGGCGATCAAGCTGTTCAAGACCCACACCGGCCGCGAGACGCTGATGGCCTTCCACGGCGCGTACCACGGCATGACGGCCGGCGCGCTGGCGATGACGGGCAAGCTCGGGCCCAAGGAAGCGCTGCACGGCAGCTTGCCCTACGTGCACTTCCTGCCTTATCCCTACGCCTACCGCTGCCCCTTCGGCGTCGGCCAGGGGCGAACGGCGGAGCTCTCGCTGAACTACATCGAGAACCTGCTCGGCGACCCCGAGAGCGGCATCCCCAAGCCGGCGGCGATCTTCGTCGAGGTGGTGCAGGGCGAAGGCGGGTGCATTCCCGGCGGGGACGAGTGGCTGCGCGGGCTGCGCCGACTGACCGCGGATTTCGACGTGCCGCTCGTGGTCGACGAGGTCCAGACCGGCTTCGGGCGCACCGGCAGCATGTTCGCGTTCCAGCGCGCCGGCATCACGCCGGACGCCGTCGTCATCTCCAAGGCGATCGGCGGCGGCCTGCCTTTCTCCGCGCTGCTGTACGACCGGACGTACGACACCTGGAGCCCGGGTGCCCATGCCGGCACCTTCCGCGGCAACCAGCTCGCGATGGCTGCGGGCATCGCGACGCTCGAGGTCATCGAGGCCGAGGACCTGGTGGCACAGGCCGAGCGCAAGGGCGCCGCACTGCTCGAAGCCTTCGGCGCGATGAAGCGCCGCTTCGAGTTCATCGGCGACGTGCGCGGCCGCGGCTTGATGCTGGGCCTGGAACTCGTCGATCCGCGCGGCCCCTGCGACCGCCTGGGGCGGCCCCCCGGGGCGGCCGACCTGGCCTGCGCGATGCGCGATGCCTGCTTCAGGCGCGGGCTGATCGTGGAGACCGGCGGCCGGCACGGCGCCGTCCTGCGCTTCCTGCCGCCGCTGGTCATCACCGACCTCGAGATCGCGCAGGTGATGGCGATCGTCAGGAGCGCGGCGGAGGAGATACAGGCAAGCCTGTGAACCGACGGGCCGGCGGCAGCCGGCCGGCCGTCGCTTATGCGTCCACCAGCAGCTCGCGGCTGCCGCACAGCCGCTCCGAGGGGATGCCCGCCTCGCGGCACATCGAGACGAAGCGGTCCGACTCGACGATCTGCGGGCTCTGCGGCGTGTAGGCCAGGCCCATCATGAAGCTCATCCAGGGTTCCTGGCCCATCGCGTAGACGTAGGTGCGCGCGGGCTTGAGTGCCTCGGTGACGCTCCAGGCCTGCGCCGAATTGCAGCCCGAGAGCTTGCGCGAGTCGTCCATCTTGCGGCTGGGCCGCGCCTTCAGGCAGTGGCCGTACAGCCACGACAGCGGCGCACCGTCGCACTCCATGCCGATGAACATCGTGTCCACGCGACCCACGGCCTGGGCGATGCGCTCGTACAGCATGCGGTCCACGCAGGCCGAGTCGGCCAGGAAGATCATCGCCCGGTCGTTGAGCGTGAGGTGCATCGTGTGCTTGCTGTAGATGTTCAGGTCGCTGTGCTCGCCCATGAAGGGCAGGCTCACGAGCCGCCCGTCGGCCAGCGCGATCTCCTCCAGCGGCTCCATCACGCGCACGTTCCTGAACCCCAGCGCACGCAGGATCAGGCGCATCGACGGGTCGGCGAGGTTGTTGGGGTTGTTGCGCGGCACCAGCACCGTGCCCACGCGGCCGCGCAGCTTCAGCAGCATCTCCATGCTGAAGTGGTCGGCATGCGAATGGGTGATGAACAGGAAGTCGATGAAGTCCGGCAGGTCGTCGAAGGTCAGCTGCGCCGCGCCCTGGTCGCGCACGCCGGCGAGCACGGAGTCCACGAGCACCGAGGTCCTGGCCGACTGCACGAGCACGCAGGCATGGCCGAAGTAGCGCACGCTGAGCGCATCGCCCTCGGGCCGCGACACGCGCCGCTGCGGCGGCTCCGGCGAGAAGAAGCCGGCGAACAGCGCCTGCTGCGCCGGCGGCACGCCCAGCTGCTCGGCCAGGAGCGCGACGTCCACCGGCGCGATGCGGGCCTGCGCCACGCGCTCCCAGCGCGGGTCGGCGAAGGGGATGTCCAGGATGATGCGCCCGGGCGCGGCCAGCCGGGGCGTGTTGAGGAAGAACGGCCGCTCGCCCTGGTCGAGCGCGAAGGACATCTGCTGCGTGTCGGTGCCGGAGACCGGACCGGCGTAGATCAGCTCCTCCTGCATCCGCAGCTGCGGCCGGTTGTACAGGTCGTACGAGGCCTCCACGAAGCCGGCGAGCTCGGGCGGCAGCTGCGGATAGACCGGGTCCAGGCCGAAGCCCAGGGCGCTGGCGCGCAGGTGCTTCTCGAACCGGCCCACCGCGTCGGCGAAGGCGATCAGCGGCTGGCAGCGGGCTCGCGTCGAGTCGATCAGCGCCCGCACCGCGGGCACGGCGTCGCGCGGCAGGCGCACGAAGGGGCCTGACACGTTCGCCGGCGACGCATGCGCCTCCTCGTGCCCCGCCGGGTTGGCGACGAAGCTCTCCAGCAGCGGCAGCAGCGAGGCCGAGAGGTTGAAGCCGAACTGGACCGGTGCCACCGTGTGCGTCCAGGCGTACCAGCCGCACTGGAGCGGCTCGACCAGGGTGTCGCTGCGCAGGTATCCGACGGGCATGATGGGCCTCCTCTTCGCTTTGCTTGAACGCCGGCGGCCGCTGCGGCGCCGCCGCGCCCGGGCCTCAGAACCCGAGCAGGATCACGAGCACCCACACGCCGTAGAGCACGGCGGTCGGGAACAGGCCGAAGACGGCGGCGAACATCGTCGAGCGGCCGGTCCAGCTGCGCACGCCCTGCACCGTCAGCCACCAGGCCCAGGGGTGCAGCACGGTCAGCGTGGACAGCAGCGTGTACCAGGGGCTCGTGCGCTGCACGTGGAAGAACAACTCGTTGAGGCTCAGGATGTTGGCTTCCTCGGGCCCCACCTGCCCGCTGCTGTGCAGGGCCAGGGGCACGAACATCGTCAGCGCCAGCAGCAGGAAGGGCCAGGCGCTCCAGCAGACCAGCGCCATCCACTGCCGGATCGTCAGCCCGAGCGACAAGGCGCGGCCGACGAGCAGGAAGCAGGCCGATTCGAGCAGCTTCAGCACCGGCACGCCGATCAGCACGCTGACGAGCGTCGTGGTCAGCAGCACGCTCTTGGACAGGGCCTGCGCGGCTTCAGCCCGCGCCGCCTCGCTCATCTCCGCCGCCTGCGGCTGGGCGCTCAGCAGGTGGTCGCTCAGCCAGCTGAAGTCGACGACGCTGTAGTAGACGAGGCAGAACACGACGTTGGCCGCCGCCACCGCCAGCAGCGGGAACCAGTAGGCCGGCCGATCCTTCAGCGCCGCGAAGGCGCGGTTCGAGTTGAGCAGCATGGCCCAGGAGAGTTCGGTATTCGTCATGGCTTGCAAGCGCTCCGAGGGTGGTGGGGAATCAGGACGCCGCCGGGACCGGGGCGATGCGCGGCCGCACCAGCGGCCGGTCGGACTGCTGCTCGACCAGCCGCGCGTAGGGCGCGTGGCTCGTCAGCAGCTCGAGGTGGTTGCCCGCGCCGGCGATGCGACCGTCCTCGATGAAGTAGATGCGGTCGGTGTGCATGATCGTGAACAGGCGGTGCGCGACGATGATGTTCGTGCGCCCCTGCATCAGCGTCTCGAGCGCCGCCTTCACCTGCTGCTCGGTCTCGCTGTCGAGGTTGGAGGTGGCCTCGTCGAGAATGAGGATGGCGGGGTTGCGCAGGAACATGCGGGCGATCGCCAGCCGCTGGCGCTGCCCGCCGGAGACGTTGTTGCCCTGCTCGATGAGGACCGAGTCGAAGCCCTGCGGCATGCTCTCGATGAAGGCCAGGGCACCGGCTTCGCGGGCCGCGGCGCGGACGTCGGCGTCCGAGAAGCTGCCGGTGAGGCCGTAGGTGATGTTCTCGCGCACCGTGCCGGGCATCACCGGCGAGTTCTGCGCGACGTAGCCGATGCTCTTGCGCCAGGCGTCCATCGCGTAGCTGTCCAGCGGCTTGCCGCCGTAGCGGATCTCGCCGCCGGTGGGGCGGTAGAAGCGCTCGATCAGCGACAGCACCGTCGTCTTGCCGCTGCCGCTGACGCCGACCAGCGCCGTCGTGCTGCCGGGCTCGAACACGAGGCTCACGCCGTCGAGCACGGGCTTGTCGCTGCCCTCGTAGGCGAAGGACACGTTGTCGAACTCGAGCCGGCCCGGCGGCAGGCGCTGCTCGCCGCCGCTGCCTTGCTCCTCGTCGCGCTCCTGCAGGATGAGGCCGATGCGCATCGAGGCGCCGCGCGCCTTCTGCAGCTCGCTGGCGAAGTGCGCCAGGCCCGCCATCGGCAGCGCGATGTTGAAGATGTACAGGAAGTAGGCCGTCAGCGTGCCCACGCCGATGTCGCCCTTGACCACCCGCGAGGCGCCGTAGGCCAGGATGATGACCAGCGCGGCGCTGATCGCCAGGCTCATGAAGGGCTCGAGCGCGACGTGGATGCGCGCGGTCTTGAGCCCGATCGCCTTCAGCCCGTCGATCTCCTGCTGGCTGCGCTGGCGCTCGCGCGGCTCGGCCGCGAAGGCCTTGACCAGGCGGATCTCGGAGAACACATGGGTCAGGATGCCGCTGAGCCTGGCCGTGCGGTCCTGCACCTGCTGCGACAGCGCGCCCATCATCATCGTGACGGGGACGACCACGACGAAGGCACCGACGATGCAGGCCAGCAGGGCGTAGGTCAGCCGGGCATCGAGCAGCAGCAGGAAGACCACCGAGCCCACCAGCACGATGAGGCCGCTGAGCATGTTGATGAACTCGGAGGACACGAGCTGCGAGATGCTCTCGCAGTCGTGGATCACGCGGCTGACGCGGTCGCCGGTGTCGCTCTTGTCGTAGGCGCGCACGGGCAGGGCCAGCATCTTGTCGATGAGCAACTGCCGCAGCGCCGCCACGACCTCGTAGCCCACGCGCGAAAGCAGGTAGTGCGACAGCGCGCCGAACACCGTGCTGCTGATCAGCACCGTGGCCAGCAGCGCGATGCCGTTCCAGTTCGTCACGCCGGCGGAGAGCTGGTCGACGAAGGACTTCGTGAGGATCGGGAACCAGAGCGTGGCGGCGGCCCCGAGGGCCGCGCTCACGCCGGCGAACACCAGCAAGGGCACCGACGGCTTCGCGAGCCGTACGAGCCGCCACAGATCACCATAGGATTGCGTCACCTGCGTCTCCATGATCCTCGAATGCGGGCCGTCGTCGTCGCTGTCCGGCGCGCCGCGGCGGTGCGTGGTGCGCCTGAAGGCCCGCGACGGATGCCGAGCCCGTGCCGGCAAGACTAGCGATGGGTTCGCGGCACCTGCTACGGGGATCCGTAGAACACGCCGGCGCCGCAGCGCCTGCGCGCAGGGGGCTCACTCGTAGCGCAGGGCCTCGATCGGCTCGAGGTCGGCTGCACGGCTGGCCGGCAGCAGCCCGAAGGCCACGCCGATCAGGCCGGAGAAGCTGCAGGCACCGGCCACCGCCCACCACGGCACCGAAGGCGCGGGGAAGCCGGGGATCATCGCGGCCACGCCGTGGCCCACGCCGTAGCCCGCGATCACGCCGATCAGCCCGCCCATGATCGCCAGCAGCACGGCTTCGATCAGGAACTGCAGCAGGATGAAGCGCCGCGGCGCGCCCAGCGCCTTGGCGATGCCGATCTCGCGCGTGCGCTCGGTGACCGAGACCAGCATGATGTTCATGATCCCGATGCCGCCCACCAGCAGCGAGATGCCGACGATGCCCGCGACGACCAGCGTGACCGTCGTCGAGATCTGCTTGAACGAGCGCGCCAGCGAGTCGGAGGACTCGACGACGAAGTCGTTCGGCTGCCCTTCCTTCAGCCCGTGCAGCTGGCGCAGCAGGGCGGTGACGCGCTCCCTGACGCGATCCACATGGTCCAGCTCGGTGACGGCGAAGGTGATCGAGAGGTCCGGCTCGCCGAGCACGCCGTCGACGGCCAGTGCGGTCTGGTAGGGCATCAGCAGGTAGTTGTCCTGGCTCTGGCCGAAGACCTCGCCGCGCGGCTCCATGGCGCCGACCACCTTGAACCACTCGCCGTTGATCTGGATGTAGTGGCCCGTCGGATCGGCGGGCAGCTTGAGGTCGCGGCGCATCCGGTCACCGAGCACGGCGACGCGCCGGCGCGAGGCGTCGTCGGCTTCGTTGAGGAAGCGGCCGTGCACCGGGTAGATCTGCTGCACCTCCTGCAGGCTGGCCGTCGTGCCCTGCAGGATGCCCTTGCTCACGTGCGGGCCGTTGCGCACGTCGGCACCGCCGCCGCCGGCCGAGACCACCGGCGTCACATGGCGGATGCCCTCGACACGATGCTTCAACTGGTCCAGGTCGGACAGGCGCAGCCGGTTCGAGCGGCCACGCATCGCGTCCTCCAGCGGCGTCTCGGCGCGCAGCGTGAGCGTGCTGCCGCCCAGGTCCTGGAACTGCCGGCCGATGGAGTCCGACAGGCCCTGGACCAGCGCGACGACGGCGATCACCGAGGCCACGCCGATCACGATGCCCAGCATGGTCAGCACGCTGCGCATCACGTGCGCGCGGATGCTTGCGACGGCCGAGCGCAGGCACTCCTGCAGCATGCAGGCCAGCGAAGCCAGGCGCCCGGCAGGCGATGGCGCCGGCAAGTCCAGCAGGCTCGCCGGCGGCGCCGCGCCGAGGCCGCTCATGCGGCACCCGCGAGCATGGCGGGCGCCTGCGCCCGGTCCTCGACGATGCGGCCGTCGTGCAGGCGCACGACGCGATGGCACTGCGCAGCGATGTCCGGCTCGTGCGTCACGAGCACCAGGGTCAGGCCCGCGCCATGCAGTTCGGCCAGCAGCGACATGATCTCGGCCGAGGTGGCGCTGTCCAGGTTGCCCGTGGGCTCGTCGGCCAGCAGCAGCTGCGGCCGGCCCACGAGGGCGCGTGCGATGGCCACGCGCTGGCGCTGCCCGCCGGACAGTTCGTTGGGTTTGTGCAGCGCGCGGTGCTCCAGGCCGACGCGGTGCAGGGCCGCGAGCGCCGCCTTCTCGCGCAGCGCCGGTGCGAGGCCGCGGTAGATGAGCGGCTGGGCCACGTTGGCCAGCGCCGTGGCACGCGGCACGAGCTGGAAGTTCTGGAACACGAAGCCGATGTGGTGATTGCGCACGCGGGCCATCTCGGCCTCGCCCAGGCCCGCGACAGGCCGGCCATCCAGCGTGTAGTGGCCGGTGCTGGGGGTGTCCAGGCAGCCCAGGATGTTCATCAGCGTCGACTTGCCCGAGCCCGACGCGCCGGTGAGCGCGACGAACTCGCCCCGGTGCACGAGCAGGTCGACCTGGCGCAGCGCGGCGAACTCGCTGCCGCCCAGCGAGTAGGTCTTGCCGACGCCTTCGAGCTGGATCATCGGCCGCGCCGCCTGCCGGTCACAGCGGGTTCGGCGCGGGCGCCGTCGAGGCCTGGGCCCGCGGCCTGGCGCGCACGCTGTCGCCGTCGCGCAGGAAGCGCAGGGTCTTGGCCGGCCCGGTGATCACCGTCTGCCCGACGAGCACGCCCTCGCGGATCTCGACGTAGCTGTCGTCGGCGACACCCGTCTCCACGTGGCGCCGGACCACTTTGCCGGCGTCCACGACGAAGACCGCGGCCCGCGCCTTGTCGGCGCCACCGTCGCCCTCCAGGTACTGCACGGCCTGCACCGGCACCGACAGCGACTTCGCGCCGCCGCCGGCGCCGATCGCGATCTCGGCGCGGCAGCTCATGCCGGGGCGGAAATCGGGCTCGCCCGGTTCCAGCCGCACGCGTACGGCGTAGCTGCGGCTCTGCCCCGAGGTCTGCCTCGGCACCGTGGCCACCTGGTCGACCTTGCCGCGCAGCGCGCGGCCCTTGAAGGTGGCCGGCACCACCTTCGCTTCCTGGCCGATGGCGATCTGCGAGATGTCGGCCTCGTCCACGTTGATCTCCGCGAAGGTGCTGCGCGTGTCGCTGACCACCATCAGCGTGGAACCCGCGATGTTCACCGCGCTGGGCACGGCGGTCTCGCCGAGCTTGATCGACATCGAGGTCACCTTGCCGTCGATCGGTGAGCGGATCTCGGTCTTCTGCATGCGCTGCCGCGATTGCTGCAGCTGGGCCTCGGCCTGCAGCACGGCCTCGTCGCTGGCCCGGGCCTCGACCTCGGCCACCCTCTGCTGCGTGACGAACTCGTCATACCGCGTCAGCTCGATCATGCCCAGGCGCCGCAGTTCCTCGTAGCGCAACCGCTTGTCGTGCGCCGCGTCGCGCGTGATGCGCTGGCGTGCCGCGTTCAGCTTGGCCTGGCGAAGGCTGGCCTGCAGCTGGGCGATCTCGGCGCGCGAGGATTCGCCGTCCAGCCGCAGCAGCAGTTGGCCCTTGCTGACCGGGTCGCCTTCCTTCACGAGCACGGCCTCGACCCGGCCGACGACCTCGGAGACGAGCGTGGCCTGGCTTCCATAGGTCAGCACGCCCGACGCGAGGATCGAAGGGGCGACGGCCCGTGGCTCGACGCGCTCGACCTCGACCTCCTTGGCGTCGTTCGGCCGGAAGGCGCTGACGACGACCGGCACGACGACGAGCAGCACGATCGCCGCCAGGCCTGCCCACTTCTGGTTCATGGGCGCCCCGCGGCCCGGTACGAGAACGGCATACGCTGCTCCTTCACATCGCCTGCCGGCGGCTCGAGGCCGGTGTGTGCGCCGGATTCGACGACGCAGCGATGCTCCCATCGAGGCCTGTCGACGCACTACGGGTTCTCGTATCCGCGCTGGGCGCCACGTGCCGGCGCTGTCCCTGCGCGCGCTACGCCTTTTCGTAGTGACGCGGGCCGGGGCGCCGCTAGTCTGGCTGCAACCAGCGGATCGGTGCAGCGGTGGCTTGCCGCTCCGGATCGGCCGATGCGCCTCGCGATGGAGCACCCCAGCATGCCTGAACAAGCCGAGCACCCCGAGCCCAGGCCGCAGATCCTCGGCGTGGGCACCGCGACGCCGCCGACCTCGTACTCCCAGCAGGACATCCTGGACATGTTCGAGGTGACGGACCGCAAGATCCGCATGCTGTTCCTCAACTCGATGATCGAGCGGCGCTACCTCACGCTGCCGTTCAAGGACGAGAGCGGCAAGCCGCGCTTCGAGTCGCAGGGCGACCTGCTGGCCAAGCACACCAGCATGGCGGTGCAGATCGGCGCGCAGGCGATCGAGCGCTGCCTCGACGGGCTCAAGCTGGCGGTGCGGGATCTCGACTACCTGTGCTGCACCACCACCACCGGCTTCCTCTCGCCGGGGCTCTCGGCGCTGCTGTGCAGGAAGCTGGGCATCCCGACGAGCTGCGGGCGGCTGGACATCGTCGGCATGGGGTGCCACGCCGGGCTCAACGGGCTCAACGCGGTGACGAACTGGGCGGCGTCGAACCGCGACCGGGTCGGGCTGCTGCTGTGCGTCGAGATCTGCTCGGCGGCTTACGTGTTCGACGGCACGATCAACACCGCCGTCGTCAACAGCCTGTTCGGCGACGGCGCCGCCGCGGCGGTGGTGATGGCCTCGCCGACGCCGCGGCATGCCGCACCGCAGTTGCTGAAGTTCGCGAGCTGCATCGTGCCCGAGGCGATCGACGCGATGCGCTTCACCTGGGACACCAACCAGGGCAAGAACAGCTTCTTCCTGGACCGCGACGTGCCCTACATGGTGGGCGCGCATGCCGAGCAGGTGGTCGACCAGCTGCTGCGCGGCACCGGGCTGCGACGCAGCGACATCACCCACTGGATCATCCACTCCGGGGGCAAGAAGGTCATCGACTCGGTCAAGGTCAACCTCGGCCTGAGCAACCACGACGTCCGGCACACGATCAGCGTGCTGCGCGACTACGGCAACCTTTCCAGCGGCTCGTTCCTCTTCTCGTTCGAGCGCCTCGTCGCCGAAGACCGCATCCGCGCCGGCGACCGGGGCGTGCTGATGACCATGGGCCCGGGCCTGACGATCGAGATGGCCCTGTTGCAGTGGTGAGCGAGCGCCTGCGCCCCTTCCTCGACGTCCGTCCCCGCCCGAGAACCTGGAGGTGAACCATGATCGATAGCCCCTTCGCCCCTGCCGGTGCCGACGCGCGGGCCCGCGCCCAGGCCACGGTGCTCAGGCTGGACCTGCCCGCGAATGCCGGGCTCACGCCGGCCCTCGCCGGGCTGGCGGCGCGGACCTGCGACCGTGCGGAAGACCTTCGCGGCGATGCCGTGCTCGTGCTGGGACTGAACGGCTCCGTGCCGGCGGCCGACGAGCCCCGGCGCGCCGCCGACACGGCGCTCATCACGCAGTGGGAGCACATCCTGCACCGCATCGAGCGGCTGCCTGCGCTGGTGGTGGCCATCGCCGACGGCGCCTGCGACGGCGTGCGCGCCGCGGCCCTGCTGGTGGCCGACTACCGCATCGCCGGCCGCGGCTTCCGCCTGTCGCTGGCCGACGGCTGCCCGGAGACGCTGATGGGCATGGCCGGCTTCCGCCTGCAGTGCCAGCTGGGCGCGGCGCAGGCGCGCCGCATCCTGCTGTGGCAGATGGAGCTGGGCGCGCGCAAGGCGCTGGAGCTCGGGCTGCTCGACGAGATCTGCACCGACGAGAAGGCCGCGCTGGCGATGCTGCTGGAGCGCCACGCGTCGCTCGACCCGGTCGACCGCAGCGAGTTTGCCGTGCGCCGCCGCCTGCTGCTGCAGGACGCCGCCACCGACTTCGAGGACGCGCTCGGCTCGCACCTGGCCGCGTGCGACCGCTCGATCCGCCTGCGCCACAGCTGAGAGGGAGGCCCGCATGCACCCGCTCCTGAGCAGCCGGCCCGCCGAGGATGCCAGCGCGCTGGCGGCGTCCGCGGCCCATTGCGAATCGGTTCTCGCCGGGCTGCCGCCCAAGCCGCGGCGGCAGCGGTCGGAACAGGCCATCGCCGACAGCATCCACGAGACCCTGCGCAACCTGCGCCACCAGTTCATGCGGCTGCACCGCGCCTGGGTCTACGAGGCGCTGCCCCGCCACGAGGTGGAGGGCCTGCGCGCCCTCGTCGACAGCGCGGCCGACCGGTTCCCCGGGCTCGTGCCCACGCCGGCGCAGATGCGGCACGAGCGCAGCTTCTCGCAGATCGACAAGGAAGGGCGCGAGATCGACCAGGCGATCTTCCTGGCCGCGCTGCTGGACCATCCCGCCGTCGGAGCCGACCTGGTGGACCGGCTGCGCCGCCCGCTCGATGCCTCGTCCGCGAACCTGGCTGTCTTCCGGCAGCGCGGTCGGCTGGACCTGCCGACCGTGCAGCTCACGCGCATCGGTCGCGCCGGGATCGTCACGCTGTCGCTGCCCGATCGCCTCAATGCCGAGGACGACCAGCTGGTGGTGGACCTGGAGACGGCGGTCGACGTGGTCCTGCTGGACGAATCCATCGGCGTCGGCGTGTTCCGCGGCGGCCCCCTCACGCACCCGAAGTACCTGGGGCGGCGGGTCTTCTCGGCGGGCATCAACCTCAAGCAGATCGCCGCCGGCCGGATCTCCTACCTGGACTTCCTGATGCGGCGGGAGCTCGGCTTTCTCAACAAGATGCTGCGTGGGCTCAGCCATGTCGACACGCCGTCGTGGAACTCGCGCCCGTCGCTGGAAAAGCCCTGGCTGGCGGCGATCGACGGCTTCGCGATCGGCGGAGGCGCCCAGATCGCGCTGGCCTGCGACCGCGTGATCGCCGGTGACGACAGCTTCATCAGCCTGCCGGCCGCGCAGGAGGGATTCGTGCCCGGCGTCGCCAACCTGCGGCTCGGCCGCAGCACCGGCTCGCGCCTGGCGCGGCAGATGATCCTGGCCGGCCGCCGCGTCGATGCGAACTCCCTGCAGGCCCATCTGCTGATCGACGAAGTGGTGCGCCCCGACGCGATGGACGACGCGATCCGCCGTGAGGTCGAGCTGCTCGACGCGCCGTCGGTGGTCGTCAACCGCCGGTTGATGCGCCTGGCCGAGGAGTCCGACGAGCAGTTCCGCGTCTACATGGCAGAGTTCGCCATGCTTCAGGTTCTGAGACTGTACGACCCGGACGTGCTGCGCACGATCGCCGGCGCACTCGCGCCGGCGCCCTGCGAGGCGGCGGCTTGAACTCGGCCGATGCCTGCGCGGTGCGGCGCGTGCGCTACGAGAAGCGCGGTGCCGTCGCCCACGTCACGCTGGACCGGCCGGCGAAGCTCAACGCGCTGGACCTGCAGACGCATGCCGAGCTGGCGGCCATCTGGGACGACTACGAGTCCGACCCGGCCCTGCGCGTGGCGGTGCTCACCGGCGCGGGCACTCGGGCCTTCAGTGCCGGGCAGGACCTGCACGAGCTGGCGTCGTATCAGCGCGCGGACGTTCGGGGCTCCTCCTTCGGCTCGCGCGGCGCACCGGGCTATCCGCGCCTGACGGAGCGCTTCGAGCTGTCCAAGCCGGTGGTCGCGCGCGTGAACGGGCTGGCGCTGGGCGGTGGTTTCGAGCTCGTGATGGCCTGCGACCTGGCCATTGCCGCGAGCACGGCCGAGTTCGGCCTCCCCGAGGCGCGCCTGGGCCTCGTGGCCGGCGCGGGCGGCCTGCTTCGGCTGCCGCGCCAGATGCCCTATCGGCAGGCCCTGGGCTACCTGATGACCGGGCGGCGCATGCCGGCGGCGCGGGCGCTGGAGTTCGGGCTGCTGAACGAGGTGGTGGAACCCGAAGACCTGGACCGCTGCGTTGACGGCTGGGTGGAAGACATCCTGCGATGCGCGCCGCTGTCGATCCGGGCGATCAAGAGCGTGGTGCACGGCGCCATGCACCTGGGCCTGGAAGAGGCCTTCTCGCGCACCTATCCGTGGGAGGAGCGTCGGCGCGCGGGCCATGACCGGCTCGAAGGTCCGCGGGCTTTCTCGGAGCGGCGGCCGCCGCAGTGGCGCGATCATCTGGTGCCATGACGACGCAGCCGCTGCATTGAAGGACCCGGCACACGCCATGAATCCGCCGACCGAACTGCAGGACGGGGTCGTGTGGCGGCTGCCCGAGCCCACGCCCTCCGGATCGAGCGGCCTGCCGGTGGTGGCACTGGTCGCGAAGACGACGGCGCTGATGGCCGACATCTCCGCGGCCGGCACGAACTGGCTTGCGCCCTACGAGGACGCGCGCGCGGCGTCGTTTCGCATCGAGCGCGTGCGGCAGGCCTATCTGGCGGCGCACTGGCTCGTGCGCGTGGCCGCAGGCCAGCTGCTGTCCATGCCGGCCGCCGGATTGCGGCTCGCGCAGCGCTGCCCCGACTGCGGCGGGGAGCACGGGCCGCCGCGGATCGTCGGACAGGAGGGTGTCCACGTGTCGCTGAGCCATGCGGACCACTGGGTGGCGGCGGTCGCGGCCCGGGTGCCCGTGGCCATCGACATCGAGGAGTGGCACAAGCTGCATCTGCCCGACCTGCTGGGCGCGGGCGTCTTCAGCGCTTCCGAACAGCAGTGGCTCACCGGCCTGCCGGACCCGCACCGAGCCCGGGCCGCGACACGCGTCTGGGCGCACAAGGAATGCCGCGTGAAGCTGGGCAGGCTGAGCCTGGACGGCTTCGGGGGCTGCAATCTCGAGGAGCTGCTGGCTGTATTGCCGCTCGTGGATGGGGTCCGGCACGGCGTGCACCCCGACGGCTGCCGCTTCACACAGTGGTGCAGCAGCAGTCATGCGGCAACGGCCGTGATCGCCAGTGTGGAGCCAGCCGCGGTGGCGACGACTGCGGATGGCGCTCAGCGGCCTCCGGTGGCCTCCGCCGGTGATGGCTAGCAGAACCAATGAGCTGACGGCTGTCGTCGTGGCTCGGTGCCTCGGCCGCTTCAACGGTTCCCGACCTGCCGGGCTCCGCTGGCGTCGGCCGTGCGCACCACGTGCGGGCTCTGCGTGCCATGGCCGGCGCGCTCATCGCCGGGCTCCCCGTGGGGAAAGCCGCCCTGGGTGGTCGTGTCCCAGCGCATGGTGTAAGTCCACAGCCCAGACAGAGCTGAGATGCGCGGTACTCAGCGGGCTACTGCCGACAGCCGAGTGGGCACAGTATCGCTGACGGTCTGCAGGCCTTCGAGCTGCATGTATCGCCGGTTGAGCGACCACTCGTCGTTCTGCTCGAGCATCATGGCGCCAACGAGCCGGACGACGGAGGAATCGTCGGGGAAGATGCCCACGACATTCGTTCGCCGCTTGATCTCGGCGTTCAACCGCTCCAGCGGGTTGGTGCTGTAGATCTGTGTCCAGTGAGCGCGAGGGAAGGTCATGAAGGCCAGAACGTCGGTCTCAGCGTCGTCCATGAGCGCACCGGGCTTGGGGAACTTGCCGCGCAGTTGATCGGCCACCGAGCGCCACTGCGTGCGCGCGGCCTCGGCCGAGTCCTGAACGAACACCGTGCCGATGGCCGCGCTGACCATGCGCCGCTGAGTCTTGCCGGCGTGCGCCAGGGCGTTGCGCATGAAGCGCACGCGGCAGCGTTGCCAGGTGGCCTTCAGCCTTCAGAATTGCGGGCGTCCACGGCCACGTGCCGCTCAGTGGCCCTTCTTGGGGCGGCCAGTGCGGATGGGCTCGAGCTGTTCGAGTGCCGCGTGCAGCTCCGCCGGCTTCAGCGCTGCCAGCGCGCGCAGCCCGGCTCGCAGCAGCTCGCTCTTCTTGACCGGGCGCTGCAGTTCGAGCGCGCGCGCCTTCAGCGAAGCGATGAGCGCAAAGTCGGCCTCGGGCATCGTGAAGCCGTCGCGGACGAGCTTGGGGCGGGCCTTCTTCGGCAGCGGTGCGGCCTCGGGCTGCGGCTGGGCGGGCGCTGCCACCTTGCGGGCTGCCTTCGGCGGGGCTGCGCGGCCGGGCTTGACAGGGCTGGTCTTCGCGGGGCTGGTCTTCGCGGCCGTGGTGGGCCTGCGAGGGCTGGTCTTGGTAGCCATCAGGTGAAATCCATTCAATGGTTTAAACGGTTTAAACCGTTTATACCTTTGATGACCACGGCTGCGCAAGGCCCCGCGGCCGGCGGCCGGCGTGCGCATGCGCATCGCCGCGCCCGTCACGCGCGGGTCACGGGCCCGGACTAGGCTTTCGTCCCGGATGGAGCGACCGGAGGAAGGCACATGCCCGCACGCGTTTACATGATGTTCGTCGTGGCCGCGACCTCGGCCACGGTGCTGCTGGCCGCGCACCTGTGGGCTGCCAAGTCGACCACGGGCCCATCCAAGATGCGGGTCGCCCAGGCCGCCGGCAACCGGCCCTAAGCCGGCGCGTGGGTCGCGCTCGAGGCTTGCCGCCCGGCTTCCACCGCCTCATCGCCGCACAGTTCTTCTCGGCCCTGGCCGACAACGCACTGCTGATCGTCGCCATCGCGCTGCTGCAGCGCCAGCACCAGGCGGCCTGGATGGCGCCGCTGCTGAAGTTCTTCTTCATCATGGCCTACGTGCTTCTCGCGCCCTGGCTCGGGCCGCTGGCCGACAGCATGCCCAAGGCACGGCTGATGGCCTTCATGAACGGCCTGAAGGCGCTGGGCGCGCTGCTGCTGCTGGCGGGCGTGCACCCGCTGGCGGCCTTCGCCGTGGCCGGGATCGGTGCCGCGGCCTATGCGCCGGCCAAGTACGGCCTCATCACCGAGATCGTGCCGCCCGAAGACCTGGTGGCGGCGAACGGCTGGATCGAAGTCTCGGTCGTCGGCGCCGTGCTGCTGGGCGCGGCCTGTGGTGGGCTGCTGGTGTCGGACGCCTGGCTCGCCGTGGTGCCGGGCGGCCTTGCGGCATCGCTCGTCGCGCTGCTGGCGGTCTACCTGCTCGCGGGGGCGTTGAACCTCGGCCTGCCGGACAGCGGTGCGCGCTACCCGCGGTCGGCGATCCATCCCTTGGCGCTGGCGCGCGAGTTCGCGGCCGACCTGCGCACGCTCTGGCGCGACCCCGAAGGCGGCCTCTCGCTGGCCGCCACCGCGCTGTTCTGGGGCGTGGGCGCGACGCTGCAGTTCATCGTGCTGCGCTGGGCCGGCGAGTCGCTCGGGTTGCCGCTCGCGAAGGCGGCGTATCTCCAGGCCACGGTGGCGCTCGGCGTGGTGGCCGGCGCCGCGGCGGCGGGCCGCTTCGTGCCGCTGGCCGGGGCGCGGCGGGTGCTGGTGCTGGGCATCGCGCTCGGGCTGGCGATGCCGCTGATGACACAGGTCCATGAGCTGACGCTGGCGCTGCCAACGCTCGTGCTCGTGGGCGCCGTGGGCGGCGGGATGGTGGTGCCGATGAACGCGCTGCTGCAGCACCGCGGCTGCCGCCTGATGAGCGCCGGCCGATCGATCGCCGTGCAAGGCTTCAGTGAGAACGCCAGCGTGCTGGCGATGCTGGCGGGCTATGCGGCGCTGGGAGCCGCCGGCGTGCCGCTCGACGCGGTGATGACGGGCCTGGGGCTGCTCATGGCCGGGGTCATCGCATGGCTGGCATGGCGAGGGCCGCGCCGCGCACGGCAGGCGCTGCCGGCGGGTCGATGACACGCAGCAGCACGCCCTCGAAGCGCGCGATCACCGCGTCCCAGTCCTGCGCCAGCGCGCGCTGCCGTGCCTCGCGGCCCAGGTTCGCGCGCAACGGCGCATCCTCGGCTGCTGCGACCGCCTGGCGCAAGAAGGCCGCGCCGTCGTCGACCGGGGCGAGCAGGCCGCTCGTGCGGTGCACGATCAGCTGCGCCGCGGCGGCGTAGTCGAAGGCCACCACCGGCAGCGCGCTGGCCATCGCCTCGGGCGTCACGTTGCCGAAGGTTTCGGTCAGGCTCGGGAAAAGGAACAGGTCGGCCGATGCGTAGTGTGCGGCGAGGTCCGTGCCGCGCCTCTGTCCGGCGAGGATCGCGCCCGGCAGGCGCGCGGCCAGCGTCTCGCGCATCGGGCCTTCGCCGACCAGCAGCAGGCGCGCGCGAGGCTGGCGTGCGGCGATGGCCTCGAAGGCCTCGGCCAGCAGGTCGAGGTTCTTCTCCGGCGCCAGGCGGCCGACGCAGGCCACGACCAGGTCGCCCTCGGCCACGCCCCACGACGCCCGCAGCGCGGCGCTGCGATGGACCGGGTCGAACTGCCGCACGTCGACGCCGCGCGCGACGACCTCGACATTGGCGAAACCGGCCGTCGCCAGCTCGCGCCGCAGCGGCTCGGTGGGCGCCATCGTCACGGCCGTGCGGTTGTGGAACTTGCGCAGGTAACCCATGATGGGCTTCTTCAGCCAGCCGATGCCGTAGTGCCGGCTGTAGGCGTGGAAGTTGGTGCGGAAGTCGCTCGTCACCGGCAGCTTCAGGTGCAGCGCGGCGCGCAGCGCCGACCAGCCCAGTGGCCCCTCGGTGGCGATGTGCACCACGTCGGGTCGCTGCAGCGACCACAGCTTCAGCAGCCGGCCCTTCGCCGGCATGCCCATGCGCAGGTTCGGATAACGCGGGATCGGCAGGCCACGCAGCAGCACCTCGTGCGGCGGTGGCGCGCCGGCCTCGGCCTGGCGTGGCCGGATCAGCTGCACCTCGTGGTGCCGCCGCTTCAGGCCCTCGACCACGCGCGCGATCGTGGTGGCCACGCCATTCACTTCCGGCGGCCAGGTCTCGGTGACCACCGCGATGCGCAGCGAGCGCGGCGCGCTGCGGTGGGTTTCGACGACGAGATCCTCGGCGGTGGTGTCGTGCGGCATGCGGGGCATGCTGTTCGCGCACCGCGACGCATTGATGACACCGGCACGACATCGCCGCGAAACGGCACTGGCACGTCGGCGTCACGGCACTTTCACCACGCGTGGTCATGCTCGCGTCACGCCGACCGCTCGTCGCGAGGTCGGCGCCGAAAGGAACCACCGTGAACGCCTTCCTGCAAGCCTTGCGAACCCAGCGCTGGGACGACCATCGCTACTACCACCAGAGCCGCATCAACCAGAGCCTGCACTTCGTCAGCGCCATCAGCTTCCTGGTGGCCTACGCGATGCTGTTCATCGACCCCGCCATCGCCGCGATCATCGGCTGGTGCGTCTCGATGGGCACGCGCCAGAGTGGCCACTTCTTCTTCGAGCCGCGCGGCTTCGACGCCGTCAACAACGTGACCGACGCGTACAAGGAAGAGGTCAAGGTCGGCTACAACATGCAGCGCAAGACGGTGCTGATCGTGGTCTGGGCGCTGATCCCCGTGCTGCTGTGGGCCCAGCCCTCGCTGTTCGGCCTCATCGAGCCGGCACGCGACCTGCGCGGCACGGTGCACGACGTGGGCATGGCCTGGCTCGCGCTCGGCGTGGCCGGCCTGATGTTCCGCGTGATTCAACTCACCGTCACGAAAGGCCTGTTCACCGGCATCGTGTGGGCCAGCAAGATCCTCAGCGATCCCTTCCACGACATCGCGCTGTACTGGAAGTCGCCGCTGGCGCTGCTGCGCGGCGAACGGCTCGATCCGATGGCGCACGTGCGCCACTGACCGCGAAGCCGGCGCCGCTTCAGCGCCGGTGCTGCCAGGCCTCGCGCAGCAGGCTGCGGCGGATGGCGCGGTCGGTCAGCGCCTCGTCCTGCCACCACCAGCCGTCGGCCTGCATGTGCTGGCCGGCGGCCACGAAGCGGCGCAGCACCTCGTCGAACTCGGCGTCGCCGTAGTTGAGGCTGAAGATCAGCCGCCCGGTGCCCACCCAGCTCAGCGCGAGCCCCAGCTCGCGCAGGTAGAACTGCAGCATCCAGTGATGACGCGAGGGGTTCAGGTAGCGCACGGTCCAGATGGACGACAGATGCGCCACGCGCAGCGGCAGCCCGGCAGCCTCGAGCGCTGCATTGAAGCGCGCGGCGCGAGCATCCCAGCGCGCATCGAGGCCCTCGTACAGCGCCTGCACCTCGGGCGTCTCGAGCCGGCGCAGGAAGGCGTTCATCGCCGCCATCACGTAGGGATGCGCGTTGAAGGTGCCACGGGCGAAGCAGATGTCGGCCGGGCGATCGTCGCGCCAGCGCTGCATCAGCGGCCGGCGCCCGCAGACCACGCCCACCGGCAGCCCGCCGCCCAGCGTCTTTCCGTAGGTGACGAGGTCGGCCTGCACGCCGAAGTAGGCCTGCGCGCCGCCCGGCGCGAGGCGGAAGCCGACGAAGACCTCGTCGAAGATCAGCACGATGCCGCGCTCGGTGCACACCTGCCGCAGTTCCTTGAGCCATGTGGTGTACGCCTCGCGGTCGAAGCCGCCGGCGGTGCGCTGCGAGACGAGCGAGGAGTCGCCCGGCGCGTTCGCGTTCGGGTGCAGCGCCTGCAGCGGGTTCACCAGCACGCAGGCGATGTCCTTGCGCGTGCGCAGCACGCGCAGGCTCTTTGCGTCCATATCCTTCAGCGTGTAGGTCTCGCGCGGCGGCAGCGGGTTGCCGGGGCCGGGCTGCACGTCCTCCCACCAGCCGTGGTACGCGCCGCAGAAGCGCACGAGGTGCGTGCGCTTCGTGTGGTAGCGCGCCAGGCGCACGGCCTGCATCACGGCCTCGGTGCCGGACATGTGGAAGCTCACCTCGTCCAGCCCGGAGATGGCGCGCAGGCGCTTGAGGTTGTCGAGCACGCAAGGGTGGTAGGTGCCCAGCACGGGGCCCAGGTCCTGCGCCATCTGCTGCGCCTCGGCGATGGTGGCCTTGTAGGCGTCGTAGCCCAGCAGGTTCACGCCGTAGGAGCCGGTGAGGTCGAAGAAGCGGTTGCCGTCGAGGTCCGTCACCGTCACGCCTTCGCTGGCCTGCAGGAAGGCACCCACCGGCAGGTGCTCACGCACCAGCGGGCTGAAGGGGAAGGGCACGCGGTAGCGGGCGGTGAACTGCAGGTCGCTCAGGATCTCGCGTGCCTCGCGCGTGGCGGCCATCGACTTCGGAAATCGCTCGGCGAACTGCGCGGCCAGGCGCTGGAAGCCGTCGCGGCGCTGCTGCTGCACGGCAAGCGGTGCGCCGTCGATCGCGAAGAACTGCTGTTCGTCGTAGGTATAGCCCGGCAGCCACGAGGCCAGGCGCTTGGCGATGCGCGAGTGCCCGGCCAGCGAGCGGTGCTTGGCCCGCGAGAGTTCGATGCGGCGCCGCGCGGGCTGCCATCCGAAGGCCAGCGCGCCGAGCGCCAGCGCGGTAAGCGCGAAGGTGTCGTTCATGACACCGACATGTACCCAGGAGTGATGACATCGACATGAAGAACGCCTCGACCCTGCAGCGTATGCTGCAACAGGAAGATCTGAACTTCCTGCTCACCAACCGCGTGCCGCGCATCGCGCTGACGCGGCTGATGGGCCGCTTCAGCCGCATCGAGAGCCCGCTGCTCGCGCGGGCCTCGATCGCGGTGTGGCGCCTGTTCACCGATCTGGACCTGTCGGACGCGCAGCAGACCGAGTTCCGCAGCCTGCACGCCTGCTTCACGCGCGAGCTGAAGCCCGGTGCGCGCACGGTGGATCCGCGCGCGGACGTGCTCGCGAGCCCCTGTGACGCGATCGTCGGCGCTTGTGGCCGCGTCGAGGGCGCGCAGGTCTTCCAGGCCAAGGGCTTCCCGTACTCGATCCGCGAGCTGTTCGGCCCGAGCCAGGACATCTCGCCCTTCCGCGGCGGCACCTACGCCACGCTGCGGCTGACCTCGGCGATGTACCACCGCTTCCACGCCCCGCACGACCTGCGGCTGGAGCATGTGACCTATATCAGCGGCGATACCTGGAACGTCAACCCGATCGCGCTGAAGCGCGTCGAGCGCCTGTTCTGCCGCAACGAGCGCGCCGTGCTGCGTGCGCGGCTGCAGCGCGGCGGGCATCCGGTCGCGATCGTGCCGGTGGCGGCGATCCTGGTGGCCAGCCTGCGCCTGCGCGCACCCGATCTGCGACTGCACCTGAAGTGGCAGGGCCCGAACGAGATCCCCTGCGTCGTGCCGGCCGCCAAAGGCCAGGAGCTCGGCTGGTTCGAGCACGGCTCGACGATCATCGTCTTTGCGCCGCCGGGCTTCGCGCTGGCCGAGGGCATCGCCCCGGGCGCGCGGCTGCGCATGGGTCAGGCGCTGATGATGCTGCCGGCCGGTGCCGGTGCCGGTGCCGGTGCCGGTGCTGCCGCGTCGATGACGGACGGCGGCGCGGCTTGAACGATCGGCGACCACTCGGGCAAGCTGCGATCGATGATCTCCAGCCGGCCGTCCTGGTGCTCGACGAGCGCCGTGAGGCTCTCGACCCAGTCGCCGTCGTTGCAGTACAGCACGCCATCGATGCTGCGCATCTCCGCGTGGTGGATGTGCCCGCAGACCACGCCGTCGGCGCCGCGCTTGCGCGCTTCGCGCGCGACGGCGCTCTCGAAGTCGCTGACGTAACTCACCGCGCGCTTGACCTTCAGCTTCAGGTAGCGGCTCAGGCTCCAGTAGGGCAGGCCCAGCCGGGCGCGCGCGCTGTTGAACCAGCGGTTGACCTTGAGCACGAACTCGTAGGCCATGTCGCCGAGGTAGGCCAGCCAGCGCGCGCACTGGATCACGCCGTCGAAGCGGTCGCCGTGCGTCACCCACAGCAAGCGGCCGTCGGCGGTGCGGTGCAGCGCATCGGCCACGACCTCCACGCCACCGAAGGTGTGCATCACGTAGCGGCGCGCGAACTCGTCGTGGTTGCCCGGCACGAAGACCACGCGCGTGCCTTTTCGCGCCTTGCGCAGCAGCTTCTGCACCACGTCGTTGTGGGCCTGCGGCCAGTACCAGCTGCGGCGCAACTGCCAGCCGTCGATGATGTCGCCCACGAGGTACAGCGTCTCGCAGCGCACCTCGCGCAGGAAGTCCAGCAGCGCCTCGGCCTGGCAGCCGGGTGTGCCCAGGTGCAGGTCGGAGATGAAGACGGTGCGAACATGGAGCGTCGGCCCAACGGGCACCTCCGGCTCATCGTTCGAAGCGTTGTCCTCGATGTCGGAACGGTTCGGCATCGAGCGGCATCGTGGCCGAGGGTGATGACGGGCGCGTGAATTCGCCCAACCCTCCACTGCCGGTGTTGACCCGGCGATGGCGGCCGACTTCGTCGACTTCTTCTTCTTCTTTTTCTTCGAGCACCTCCTGCGGGGTGCCCGGGATCAGCTCAGCGCCCTATCGCTCGATCGCCTGCAAAGTGGCCTTGAAGCCGGGGACCTCGGGGCACTCGGCGGGATGGTCGTTGCCAGCAGCCGGCCAGGATCTGTCCGTCGCATTGGATCGCTCTAGGTGCAGCGAGGAATGCTGATCGTGGTCTTTCGGCAGGCTGGCAACCAGGCCTCCTCCCTAAGCGTCGTCAGATGGGCGGGCCCAACCGGTTGTTCATGGCGTGGAGCCACCCGCCCTGGAAGGTGCATGTGGAAACCCTGAATCGCAAATCCACCCGAGACCTGGGGTACCCCCTAGCCTGCCGTTTGACGGCATGCCGTCTGCAGCCGATGCTGGAGCGATCAAGATCGCAGGAGGTGGGCCTTGGGCAGTTCCGGTCTTGTCGCGTCGCGCGTCCTGCGCGCCCTGTCGGCGATGGTCCTGTGCGGCAGCATCGCGCCGAAGGCGCTGGCCGCGGATCCGCCGGCGGCGGGCAGCACCAGCGTGTTCTGCTCGGTCGAAGGCAACACGTTCACGGACGTCTTGCAATGCGAATTCGGGGGAGGCTCGGGCGTTCCCTCGTTTGCCAGGGCCGAAGCGGCCATGTCGCCTGTGCCCTACGCCTTCGCCCTTGCCGAGGCCCCGGCCGACGCCAAGCTGGGTGCGGGTTCCTCGGCCACGGTCTTGTACCGTTTCCAGGTGGTCGGCCCCGTCGACGGCCAGGATGTGCCGCTGCTGATCGACTACCAGCTGACGGCCACGGGCACCACGGAGTCGAGGGCGATCGCAAAGCTCATCGTGAACGCCGGAACGACCTTCACGGGCATCGTGGCATGCTGGGACAACCATGTCGTGAATCCCATTTGCGATGGTGAGCCCGAGGTGCAGGGCAGCTTCAGCTTGACGGTGAAGACGGGATCTCGCTTCGATTCCGTGACGCTGTACGCCCAGGCGCAGGCAGCCGTCACCGGTTTTTCGCAGGAGTCTGCCCAGGCGTTTGCCGATCCCTACATCCACGTCGATCCGGCGTTCCCGAATGCCGGGCTGTACAGCGTGATCGTGAGCCCCGGCTTCGGCAATGCACAGCCGGTGCCGGAGCCGGCTGCGCTCTGGCTGCTCGGCCCCGGGCTGTTGTGGCTGGGCTGGCACACCCGCCGCCGTGCCGGCCGGCGCGGCGCCTGAGATTCGGAGCGGAGTCGCGCACGGATTCGACACACCGCCTCGATACCATGGCAGGGACTGAACGCTCGCAATAGCGGTCCGCTCTCGGGCATCTTGGTCGTGTGCACGAATGTCGCGGCTGGGTCGATGGCGCCTGTTCGCCCCAGTAGCGAGCAGACATTGAGCGACCCTGACCGCAACGATCGACGCCTACGACCGCTGCGCTTCGTGCAGCTGACACCCATGTGTGCGTTGGTCGTCAGGGCGAGTGACCGCATGATCGTGGCCAGCGTGAGTTCGCCCAGTGCTGGCGAGGGCCGCAATCGCTGCTGCGCCGACATTCATCGACGAACGAGACATCCGGGGACTATGCGGCGTCGTCCTCGACTCGAAGGTAAATCGGTGGCACTCCCGTTGCCAGCCAGAAGGTGAAATTCGCCTTGAAGAACTCGATGCCGTCGACATGTGCCGATCGCGCGTCAACCTCGATCACTCGCGGCCGTCCATGCCGCGAACCCACCGATGCGGCCAAGGTCCGATCCGCCGTCAAGTGGACGTACTGCCGGCGCATCGGCTTGATGCCAGACGCGAGAATGACCGATACAGCAACCTCGCTCGTGCCGTGATAGAGCACGGGCGGCGGCACTGCAGCCTGGTGCCGGATCTGCTCGGCCGTTGAGTGCCCGTAGTTTGCGCGCACGTATCCATCGACGATCGAGTAGCGCTGCTTGTGGGGCTCAACGGTCTCGACCACCTTGTGGATCGCGGCCGCATCTACGTCAGGCATCGTTGTCCTCAGCGCGCCCACCAGATCGTCAATGTGGACGAAGCCTTCGGGATCAAGGATCAGTCCAGCGCGATCAGGCGCGTGGCGCAGGAGAAGCGCCATAGCCTTGCTCACCCGCTTGAAGAATGTCTTGTCCAAGAGTTCATCCCTTCCAAGCATCTGCTGCGGCCACAAGCAAGGCTTTCAGCCGGTTGGCACTCGAAGACCGGGCCATGCCGCGCAGATGGAAGCACCGGTAGCGCAGGACAGGAAGATCTGGAATCGGCACGCCGACCACGCCCTTGGGCATGCGACAGCAGGCGTTGACGACAGCTGCGCCGACACCCATCGCCACGAAGCTCAGCATGAGTTCCCAGCCATTGGCCTCCATGGCCACATCCCAATCCACCTGCTCGGACTGGAGCATGGCACCCAGCATCTGCCGATGCGGGCGTCCTGCCGGAGGGACAACCAAATGCTCCCCGGAAAGGTCCTTGAGGCGGAGCCGGGTGCGCCCGGCCAATCGGTGCCCTGCAGGTACAGCTAGCACCTGGCCCACACCCGTCAGAACGACGGACTGCAAGCCTTCCGGCACCACGTCTAGCGGCGCCACACCCAACTGAGCCTTTCCACCCAGCACCGCGGCAACGGCCCCTTCACTGTCCAGCGTAAGAAGGCGCAGGGGATGTTCGTGCTCGCGCTGGAACTGGCTGATCCCGGGGCCCAGGAGGTACAGATAGGCACCCTCGCCAGCTGCGAGCGCGATGGGCTGTTCGTGGGCGCCGCTCAATCGGGCCAGGACGTCTGCCGCACCGAACCTCAGCTCGCGGCCGTAGCGCGCGATGAGCTCTCCGTGTTCCGTCAGTTCGAGGCTTCGTCCGACCCGGCGGTACAGCGCTCGGTCCAACTGCTCGCCGAGCTTGCGAATCTTGACGTGCAGAGCCGGCTGCGAGATGTGAAGTTCGCGTGCCGCAGCACTGAAATTGAGCACGTCGGCAAATGCCGCAAACGACACGACCGCGTCGAAGTCCAAGCGTGAAGGCTGGGTCATGAATAGTGTGGAATTATAGAGAGTCTATAGACGGTAGTTCCGAGCTAGTAGTTAACTCCCTACCATGCCGAAACGCAATCAACGAGTGAGCTAGGGAGCAGAGCATGGAACGACTGGGCATAGACATCGGGCGAGTACTGACCGCACCTGACGCAGAGGGTGGACGGGCTGACACGTCCTTCATCGGAGGCTCTCTGCAGGACGCGCTGGATACGCCGCCATATGAAGGCATGTTCGAGACCGTGCCGCAGCTCGTCGAGCAATTCGGAGGCCGTGTCTGGCTGGTGTCCAAGGCCGGACCTCGAGTGCAGGAGAAGACGCGCCATTGGCTACGGCACCATCGCTTCTTCGAGCGCACGGGCGTCTCGCCGCAGAACCTGCGCTTCTGCCTCGAGCGGCCCCAGAAGGCTCAACATTGCCGGGAGCTCGCCATCACACACTTCATCGACGATCGTCCGGACGTGCTCGCGCACCTGGAGGGCGTAGTCTGGCGCCGCTACCTGTTCGGTCCTCAGCGCAAGCCGTGGCAAGCGACCGATGTCATCGCCGTGCCGACCTGGGGGAGCGTTCGGGTCGCATTGCTCGGTTCCGGCGTCACAAGCCAGCGACTTGCAAACAGCCCCGTCGCTTGAGACAATTGCGCCATGAACTTCGCGTCCCGCATGACCAAGGCGAACATCGCCACCTGACCACGCCTTTCGACGCGATCGGAAGGTTTGCGCCTTCCGGACCAGAACCCCGGCAAGTGCAAGCTTCCCGGGGTTTCTTGCTTCTGATCCGGACCTCTTCTATGCGCACTTACGACAAGCTGATTGCCACGATTTCCGCTGGCCGGAGCGGACATCGCGTGCACCCGCGCTCCGGCTGCGCACCTCATCTCCGAAGCTAGCCTCCAGACGGATCGCGCCTGGCGGCTGGCAGTTGCCGACCAGGCCATCGACGAAGCCCTGCTTCGGGCTTCCTCAGGAAAGATCCGCCATGAACTCGAAATACAGAAGACTCCGCAACATCGGTGTCATCGCCCACGTCGACGCGGGCAAGACCACGCTCACCGAACGCATCCTGTTCTACACGGGCGAAAGCCACGCCATGGGCGAAGTGCACGACGGCACCGCCCGCATGGACTTCGATCCTCAGGAGCAGAAGCGCGGCATCACGATCAACAGCGCTGCCGTCACGGTCCATTGGAGGGACGCGCAGGTCAACCTCATCGATACGCCCGGCCACATCGACTTCAACATCGAGGTGCGCCGGTCCCTGCGCGTGCTGGACGGCGCGGTGGTCGTGTTCGACGGCGTTGCCGGCGTGGAACCGCAGACCGAGACCAATTGGCGCCTGGCCGATGCCTTTGGCGTGCCTCGGATCGCCTTCATCAACAAGCTGGACCGCGTCGGCGCGGATTTCCGGCGCGTGGTGTCGATGATCGAACAACGCCTGGGCGTGAAGGCACTGGTGACGCAACTGCCGATCGGCGCGGAAGGCGACTTCCGCGGCGTGGTGGACCTGCTGGGTCTGCGAAGCCTGGTGTGGCCGAAGGACGACGCCAGCGAGCCGCCGGTTGTCGGTGAGGTGCCCGAGGCGATGCTGGAGGCAGCGATGGTCGAACGTGCGCGTCTGGTCGAGGCCGTGGCCGAGCAGGACGACAGCCTGCTGGCGGCCTACCTGAACTGCGAGGACTTGCCGGTCGACGCACTGCGCCGCGCTATCCGCAAGGGTGCGCTGAAGCAGGCGTTCGTCCCGGTCCTCGGTGGTTCGGCGTATCGCAACCGCGGCGTGGAGCCTCTGCTCGATGCCGTGGTCGACTTCCTGCCGGGTCCGGACGACCTGGTGGCCTCTTCGGGCCGCCCGGCCGCCGACGTGCAGGCGCCACTGGCCGCCTTGGCGTTCAAGGTGGTCAGCGATGGCCACGCGGGCATGGTCTTCGCGAGGGTCTATCGAGGGCGCTTGCGCAGGGGCGACTCGGTGTTGAACGCCACGGCAGGCCGTGTCGAGCGGGTGTCGCGCCTCTACGAGGTACATGCCGACGACCGTATCGAGCTGGCAGACGCGCAGGCAGGAGACATCGTGGGAATCGTCGGGTTGAAGGACACGCTGACCGGTCACACGCTGTGTGACCGCGGTCATCCGATTCAGCTCGAGGAGATCCGCGTGCCTGAGGCCGTCATCGACGTGGCGATCGAACCCAGGTCGCAGGCCGACCACAAGGGGCTCGGGGCAGCACTGGCTCAACTGCAGCGTGAGGATCCCAGCCTGCGGGTGAGGCTGGACGAAGAGTCCGGCCAGGTCATCCTGTCGGGCATGGGTGAACTGCAGTTGGAGGTGACCGTCGAGCGCCTGCGCTCACGCCACGGCATCGAGGTGGTGGTGGGCAGGCCCGAGGTGGCCTACCGAGAGACGGTTTCGAAAGAAAGTGAGGTGCATCATGTACACAAGAAGCAAAGCGGTGGCCCCGGCCAGTTCGCCGAACTGAGGCTGCGCCTGGCTCCCTTGGAGCGAGGCGCCGGCCTGCGATTCGAGAGCCGCATCACCGGCGGCGCGATACCGAAGGAGTACATCCCGGCCGTGGAGGCTGGCGTGCGTCGGGCCGCGCGGTCGGGTGCGCTGTCGGGCTACCCCACGGTGGACCTGCAGGCCACGCTGCTGGACGGCGGCTTCCACGAGCGCGATTCGTCGACGCTGGCATTCGAGCTGGCGGCGGAGACGGCGTTTCGGGAAGCCATGGCGATGGGCGGTCCGGTGCTGCTGGAGCCAATGATGGCCGTCGAGATCTTGACGCCCATGGATCACCTGGGCGATGTGATCGGCGACCTTCACCGGCGAAGGGGCTCGGTCCGACATCACGGCACGCGCGGCAACGCCGCTGCCATCGATGCGCTGGTGCCGCTCAAGGAGATGTTCGGCTACATCGGAAGCCTGCGTGCGATGTCGCAAGGCCGCGCGCAGTACACGATGCAGTTCGACAGCTACCGCGAGGCGCCAGCCGCTGAAGCGGCTGCTTTGGCCGCGGCCTGAGTGTCGCGGGGTGCGGGCGGATCCGCTCGCACCCCTTTTGACCTTGAGGCAACCGAATCGCCAAGGGTTGTGCGAGAGCGCAAGTTGCCGCGTCGGCACAACATGCAGGTTGTCGCTTCGCAATCTCGGTGCTACTCTCCGCGCCCGCTGTTGCCACGGCAACAGTCCGACAGTTGAGAACTCGATGAACCCGTTTCTGATTCAGCACGACGCACCGACGATCCGCGCAGCCGCGGCGGACGCGCCGCGCCCCTATTGCATCGAACTGCGTTCATAGAGCCCCTGCGTTCCGGAGGCTCGGCCTCCTGAGTGAAGACCCGGTTGGCCGCAAGCCCCGGGTCTTTTTTGTTTTGTGTCCTTCGATCCGGAGTTCCAGATGAAACCCGAACGAGAACCGTCACAGGCTGCACGCGCCGCAGGCGCCGTGCGGTTCGACTTCGTGGAGTGGTTCGTGTAGAGCCTCTGGGCCCTTGTGCGCCTGGAGGTCCACCCTTCAGGCTCGACAAGCCTGCCGGGTGGTCCGCCCCGCAGGCTTTTTCTTCGCCCGCCAAGCGGGCAAATCGAGTTCGGCGCGCGTCGACAACCCGTCGACCCGTTTGCCTGGCCAGCAAGTGGAGTCGGCTTTTCATCGCAACTGGAGATACCCATGATGAACAAGGTTCATGTGAACGTCGGAACCATCGGCCACGTGGATCACGGCAAGACGACCCTGACGGCTGCGCTGACCTGCGTGCAGGCGGCGCGCATCGGCGGCCGCGCGCTGTCTTACGGACAGATCGACAACGCCAAGGAAGAGCGAGAGCGGGGCATCACGATCAACACCTCTCACGTCGAGTACGAGTCCGATCGTCGCCACTATGCGCACATCGACTGTCCGGGTCACGCCGACTACATCAAGAACATGATCACCGGCGCGTCCCAGATGGACGGCGCGATCCTGCTGGTGGACGGCACCGAAGGCGCTGCGAAGCAGACCATCGAGCACGTGCTGCTGGCCCGTCAGGTCAACGTGGGCCATATGGTGGTGTTCGTGAACAAGATGGACCTTGTGGCCGCGAGCGACCGCGCGGAGATCGAGCAGCTGATCGAGATGGAGATCGGCGCGCTGCTGGCTTCGCACGGCTACCAGGACGTCACGTTCGTGTTCGGCAGCGCCCTGAAGGCGCTGGCGGCCGCCGAGCGTGGCGAACTGGATGGTCCCGATGTGCAATGCGTGGTCGAGCTCGTGTGTGCGCTGGATGCGTGCATCCCCGACCCGGTGCGCGACTACGACGGTGCATTCATGATGCCCGTCGAAGGCGTGCACACGATCGCCGGACGCGGCACCGTGGTCAGCGGCCGCGTGGAGCGTGGCGTGATCCGCGCTGGCGACAGTCTGGAGATCGTCGGCCTCGATCTGGCCGACGACGGCCAAGTCGTCGTCACCGGCTTGCAATCGTTCCACAAGGACGTTGCCGAGGCGCGGGCGGGCATGAACGTCGGCCTGCTGCTGCGCGGTGTCAAGCGCGACGATGTCGTGCGAGGCCAGGTGGTCGTGAAGCCGGGTTCGGTGAAGCCGTACCGGACGGGCAAGGCGCAGATCTTCGTGCTCAGCAAGGCCGAAGGAGGGCGCCACACGCCGTTCGGTTCGGGTTACCAGCCGCAGTTCTTCTTCGGGCCGACCGATGTGACCGGTGTCATCCGTGTCGACTCGGAGACCGGCCTGGTCGAGCCCGGTGCGCAGGCGCAGATCAGCTTCGAGCTGAACAAGCCTGCGGCCATCGAGAACGGCATGCGCTTCGCGATGCGCGAAGGCGGCAAGACCGTCGGCGCGGGTATCGTGACCGAGGTGCTGGGCTGAAAGGCTGATGCAGCACTTGCCCCTGCCGCTCACGCGTTGAGTGGCAGGGGCTCTTTTCTGTCCGGACACCCGCGCGTCTGTGGTGCGGACACTGGCCTGCTAGTCCGAGCGCGAGGGCCGCAAGTCGACTTTCTGAACGCTTCGAGAACTGGCTCGTCGGCATGAGACTGATCCCAGTCACTCGCGAGGTGCTATCGACCCACCGCATTGACAGTCCGCGGTCATTCATGGCGAACGGCGTCGAGTGACGGCTGCACTCAGCTCAGCGGCCGATCGATTGCAGCAGGCCCAGATCCAGGCTCGAACGACCGCTGGCGCTCCAACCGGCCGGCAGTGCCCGGCCCTGAAGAGAGATACGCGTCTACGAACTCGCCGCCCCGAGTGGTCGCTCAATCCCGCGCTGCGTCCCATCCTGCGCCCGACCGCGGACTGTCTCGCCGGCTCCCGGCGCGACGTCGGATCAGGATCGCGGCGGCCCCGCCCAGCATCAGGGCCCAGGGCCCGGGCTCCGGCACCGCGACCACGCCGATCGACCCATCGAGGTAGAGCCGGCTCGTATCCCATTGCAGGCCGGGATCGAGCGCCGCCGCCCCCAGGTCGATGGCGGCGAACGTTCCATTGGCGCTGCCCCAGTCGAAGAGGTCGAAGCGCTGTCCGGCCTGAGCCTCGAATCCGCCCCACCACGCCAGCTGCAGCGTGCCACCGAAGTCCAGGCGCCCGCCGACGGCGAACTGGTCGTGCCCGCTGCCGGCCTCGAGCCCGCCGATCTCCGCGCGATAGAGGTTGGCGCTGCCGAACACCACGCTGCCCTGCGAACCCCCGAGCGCCGGTGTGCCGCCGAGCGACAGGCCGCCTTCGAAGTAGCGCGTTCCTTCGCCCGTGAACAGGGCGCCGCTGGCCTGGTTGACCGGGCCGAAGAAGACCGCTGCGCTGCCGGCCGCCACGCGCAGCTCGCTGCCGGCCCGCGCCTGCAGGCTGCCGTAGAACGTGGCCACACCGGTGCCCGAGACGAGGATGCGCCCGCCGTCGAGGTTGCTGAGCGCACCATGGATCTGGGTGCTGCCGGCGCTGAACTGCATCTGGCCGGCGTTCTGAATCGCCGCCGCGCGCAGCGTGCCGTGGCCGCCGACGATGCCGTCGTTGCGCAGCGTCCAGCCGGCGTTGTCGATCGTGCCGCCGTTCAGCTGCAAGGTGCCGATCTGCGAGGCCAGAGGCGCCTGCAGCAGCAGCGTGCCGCCCGCCTCTGCCACCAGCATGCCGGCGTTGCCCACCGAACCGGCCAGCACCAGCACGCCACCGTCGGCCTGGATGCGGCCGCCGGCCCGGTTGTCGACCGCATTGGCGATGCGCCCGCGGCCGGCCACCAGACCGGTGTTGGCCAGCGTGGTGCCGCTGAGCAGCGCGCTGCTCCCACCCAGGTCGATGAGGCCGCTGTTGGCGAAGCTGCTGCTCACGACGATGCGGTTGCCATCGGCCAGCGCCAGCGTGCCGGCATTGACGAAGCGGGACGCGATGCCGCCGCTGCCGCTGACCAACCCGCCGGCGCCGTTGCTCAAGGTCCCGCTGCCGCTGACCCTGCCGCCCTGCAGCGCGAGGACACCCTGGTTGCTTAGCGTGATGCCGGCGCCGGCCAGCTGCACCTCCGAAGCGGCTGGAACCCACCAGGTGCCGGCATTCAAGTTGCCCCCGGTGTTGGCCAGCACCAGCGGCGAGGCCCCGGGCGTGACGACGCCATAGTTGAAGAATCCGCCGCTGCCGCCAATGCGGCCGTGGCCGGACACGTTGCCGTTGTTCAACAGTGCGCCGCTGCCTTGCAGCGTGCCGCCGGCCATCACGATGCTGCCGTTGTTCTCCAGGCCGGATCCGTCGAGCGCCAGCGATCGCCCTGCGACCAGCTCCGTGAAGCTGCCGTTGTTCTGCATGCCGTCGGCGAAACTGCCGCTGACCGCGAGCGTGACCGTGCCCTCGTTCACCAGCCGGGCGGCGAATGCCGGCGCCGCGCCACCGGCCGCGCCGTAGACGAAGCTGCCACGGTTGACGAGCGTGCCGACGAAGCGCCCGCCGGTCTGGACGAAGCTGCCTTCGTTGTCGATGCTGCTGTTGCCGGCCAGCCGCAGTTCACCGGTGCCGGACAGCTGGTAGCTGCCGCTGCCGCCGATGCGCAGGTTGTCGTCGACGAGGTGCACGCCCGCGCTGTGCGCGAAGGACCCCGTGCCCAGGTTGCCGACATTCACGCTGACCGTGGACAGGGTTCCGCCGGTCAGCTTGTAGGTCCCGTCGGAGCCAGCGTGCTGGCCCAGCACCAGCGTGTTGACGGTGTGGATGCCGCCCTGCTGACCGAAAGAAGCCGGTGTGGCGTGGGAGACCACGACCGTTTCCGCGGCCAGCGTGCCGCCCCACAAGGACACATAGCCAGGGCCGCCCAGGCCCAGGGTCAAGGTCTTCGCCTGGGTCGAACCATCGATCTGAAGGAAGTTGCCTTCCGACTGATACCCGACGCGCACTTGCGTTGCGGACAGTCCGCCCCCAGAAGTGACGTAGCGTCCGCGGCCGGCCAGGGACCCGAGGTCGAGATCGACCGTGCTGAAGCTGCCGGAGGCGTTGCTGATCGAACCCCCTTCGGACCCGCCGATCAGCGTGCGGCCGTCGATCTGCAGCGTGTTGGCATACCCGAGTTCGTAGTTGCCGCCGACGGTGAGACTCTTGCTTCGGTGGAGGCTGCCGAGCGGCCCGTTCTGCCGCCACCAGGCCCCACTCTCGATCGTCGTCGTCGAGGTGCTCAGGCTGCCACCCCGTTGCGCGAACGTGACCGATGCGCTGCCTAGCGTCCTGATCGTCAGCGACTTCACGGTGCGACTGCCTGTCACATCGTCGAACTGAAGATTGGTGTCGCCACCGCCGACGGCATTCAGGATCACATCGTCGCCGGCCCCCGGCAGGCCGCTGGACGGCAGCCAGCACGACGCGTCTTCCCAGTAGCCGTCGCTGCAGTTCCATGTCCTGGTGGCGGCCTGCGCCAACGGCACGCAGAGCAGCGCCATCGCCAGCACGAGCGGCGAGCGGGCGAAACCGCGCGGCTTCACGCCGCCACCCCGCTGCGCCGCCGCGCGATGCCGCCCAGCACGGCCAGCCCCGCGAGCAGCATCGCCATCGCACCCGGCTCGGGCACCGGCGCGGCGTTGTGCGAGAAGCTCAGCCACTGGCTGGTGCCGCCGAACTGGTCGGTCATGTCGCCGAACTGGATGCGCGCATCGGCGCTGAACAACGTGCTGCTCAGCTGCAGCGGCATCTGGTAGCGAAACTCGCCATCGACGTAGTGGCTGACGGTCCCGTCGGTGGTGGTGCCGCTGAACTCCAGCCGATGCGTATGGAAGAGCAGCGGTTCGAGCTGGGCGCCGGGCGCGAGCTGCTGGTCGTGGCCGTAGTTGAAGGCGGCGGCCCGCTCGGTGATGGTCAGGCTGGCACCGACATGGTTGCCGAAACCCACGTTCACCATCATCGGCGAGCGCAGGCTGCCGGCGATCGGCGGCACCGAATCGATGAAGCGTGCCGTGAACTCGACCACCAGGCCGTCGTGCATCTGCAGCTGGCTGCCGCTGGCGCGGTAACTCAGCAGGTCGAATCGGGTGGCCGGCGACGCCAGCACCAGCGGCCCGCCGGGCAGCAGCGTGGCCTGCACGCTGCCCTGGGTGATCAGGCTGAATGCGCCGGTCTGGTCGGGCGTCAGGCCGCTGCCTGCCGTCCATTGGAAGTTTTGCGCCTGGACGGGGCCGACCAACGCGGCCACGAGCAACACGGCCAGCGCGCGCTGGGGGGCCACGGCAACGATGCGCGGCTCGAGCGGGATTGAAGTCTTCATGATCGGCTCCATGGGTCGTCGATGGGGATCGGTGCGGCGTGCCGGCAGGGTCATCGCCGCCGCCCCACCGTCACCAGGTAGGTCCGCGGCACGCAGACGCCGAGTTGATCGGCGAACCCGGCATGGAAGGCCACGAAGTCACGCTGCAGCGCCGCGCGGCGCTCGTCGTCCAGCGACGCGGCCAGCATCCTCGTCGGCCCGTAGCCCTGCACGAAGGTCTGCCAGGCGGCTTCGCCGTCGGGCTCGCGGTACATCGAGGTGCCGCGCTCGAACTGCAGATCGAAGTGCGCGCCCAGCAGCTCGCCGACCCGCTCGGCGCGGCCCCAGGCGAAGGGCGACGGCGGTGGCGCGGATCCCTCCGGCGGCGGCGGCATGTAGGCCTTCATCACGCAGAACATCTGGAACACGTTGCCGTCAGGCAGCCAGGTGGCCAGCGCGATGCGGCCGCCGGGCCGCACGACGCGCGCCAGCTCGGCCGCCGCCGCCTCGGGCCGGCCGGCGAACATCACGCCGAAGGTCGAGAGCACGGCATCGAACCGGTCGTCCTCGAAGGGAAGTGCCTCGGCATCGGCGAGCCGGTGCTCGATGGGCAGCTGTTCGCGCTGCGCTGCTGCGCTGGCCGCGGCCAGCAGGTCGTCGGCAATGTCGACGCCGACCACCTCGGCGCCGCGCCGCGCCAGGCTGCGCGCGGCCCAGCCGGTGCCGGTGGCCAGGTCGAGGATGCGCTCGCCCGGCTGCGGAGCCAGCCGCACCACGGCATGTTCGATGGCGTCCGCGATGCCGCGGCTGATGCGCTCGTAGGCCGAGCCGCCGGAACTCCAGACGGCGGCGGCGCGCTGGTTGTGGGCTTGGATCGGGTTGCTCATGAGGTTCTCCAGGGGAATCGATGGCGTTGCGGCGCTGACGGCGTTCATCGCGCGTCGCGGCGTGCGTGTCGGCGCGCGAGCAGCAGGCCCGCGAACCCCGCCGACCACAGCGCCCAGGTGTCGGGCTCGGGCACGGCCGTCGCCAGGCCCGGTACGCCCGAGGCCACCCCCTGCAGCTGGAACAGGAACATCGACGAGTCGTACAGCGTGTCGCCGGTGTCGGCGATCGCGAACTCGATCGAGTGCGTCGTGCGCAGCGGATCGAGCGCCGCGGTGAAGCGCAAGGTCGGCGTCAGGCCGTTCCATCCGGTGGCGCCGGGGCCCGCTTCGAGGCCCAGGAACTCGTGAACCACCGCGCCGGTGAACGGCTTGCCCTCGATGCGCGCGACATCGATGCCGTCGACCAGGATCATCAGCCCATCCCCGAATTCGGGGTTCGACAGCAGCCCGGGGTACTCGTCGGTGCCGAAGACCATCAGCCCGGTCACGAAGCTCCAGCCCGGATCGGCGGTGACGCTGAAGCGCAGCACCGATTGATCGAGGGTCTCCTGGCCGAGGGCGGCCGCGATGAGGGCATGCGATCCCGTGCCGGTGGCGACGTGCAGGGCCTGGTGACCGGGTTCGGTCGGGCTCGTGAGCATCCCGCTCGTCAGGCCGATGCCGGGCGCCGACGGCCTGTTTTCGACATCGAAGGCGGTGACGATGCCGTTCTGACGCGGGGCGCCGACGGTGACGACACTGCCACCGACGAGTTGCAGTCCGCTGGATGGCGCCAGCAGCGCGTCGACCATCTGGCTGCCGCTGGCTTGGGTGTTGGTGCTGTAGCCGGCGGTGGCGTCGCCGGGCAGCCCAGCCAATGCCAATGCAGTCGCGCAGGCCGGCCAGGTCGAAAGGCGGTATGGACTCATGCTGTGCTCCGGGTCGGGTTGAACGGTGCGGGCGGTCCCATCTCTCGAAGCGCAATCGCCGTGGCGCGCGGATCACGCTGTGGGCAAGGCCGCACGCGGCCTCTCCCACGGCCACAGGTTCGAGCGGGGGCGTCAACGCCGCGTCAATCCGGCGTCACCGCGGCTCTGGCGTCGAGCGATGGGCTGCGTTCATCGTTGCCTTTGCCAGGCGGACATGAGACCGGCAAACCACGGCACCGGCAGACGCCGACCACGGCAGTGCCCCCGTGGTCGGGTCGCGGGCCCGCGTGTCAGCGCCGTCGGCCGGTGCCGACGACAAACGCGCCGGGAACCCGGTAGCCGGCGCCGTCCTGCCAGGGCGCGATCGACTGCAGGTACTCGGTCCGCAGCGCTTCGCGCGTGCCGGCGTCGAAGCGTGAATAGGCCAGCGCCACCGGCCCGCCCAGGAAGGCGGCGTCGCAGGCGGCATCGGCGTCCGCGAAGGGGAGCGTCACCTGCAGGCTCTCGGTCGTGGTCTGCGCCAGCCCCTGGCTTTGCAGCATGCGCGCCAGTGCCGTGCCGGCACCGGGCAGGAAGAACAGCGGGCACACCTCGGACCGGACCCGTGCGTCGACGAGCGGGAAGACGGTCGCCCAGCCGCAGTCCTGCCGCTCGCCCCAGACCGACAGCACCAGCCGCCCTCCCGGCTTGAGCCGGCGCACCATCGCGGCCAGCGCCAGGTCCGGATCGGGCATGTACATCAGGCCCAGGCCGCAGAGCACGGCGTCGAAGCCGCCTTCGGGCAGGGTCGAGTCCAGCGCCTCGGCATCGCAGCGCAGGAATCGCGCATCGGGCACCCGCAGTCCGGCCGTCTCGACCATCTGCTCCGACAGGTCGGTGCCGACCACCGCCCCGCCGGGCCCCACGGCCTGCCGTGCCGCCAAGGCCAATGCCCCGGTTCCGCAAGCCACGTCCAGCACGGCTTCACCGGGCCGCAGGGCCGCCTTGCGCAGCACGGCCTGGGTGGCGGGGGCCAGCGCCGCGGCCCAGGCCTGGTCGTAGTGCGCCGCCGCCAGGTCCCAGCCATAGCGCTGCACGCGCAGCGTCAGCCGGCGGTCCATGCCGCTCACCCGCGGGCGATGGGGCCCAGCTCGACCCTGCCGGCCAGCGCCATGGGCTCGCCGAAGATGGCCAGGTAGGGGCTGTGGCGCTGCGCCTGCTCGAGCAAGGGTGCCAGTGCCTCCGGCGTGGCGTCGCAGTCCAGGAACAAGGTGTGCCGTACGGCGCTGTAGCCGGGCTTCACGTCTTCGAAGCCGAACAGGCCGCGGTAGTCGATGTCGGCCTGCACCTCGACCTCCAGGTCACGCACCACGATGCCGGCACGCGCCAGGTACATGGCATAGCCGATGGCCAGGCAGCTCGCCAGCGCCGCGCGGCCATGCATGCCGGGCGTGGGCCCCTGGGCACTCCCGCCGGCATCGACCGGCATGTCGGACACGAAACGCCAGCGGTCCTCCTGCGCCTCGCAGCGCAGGCCGTCGACGATGCGGGCCCGCATCACCTCGGTGAAGCGAGCGCAGGCGGGCCGCTTTCCATAGACATGCGCCAAACGGTTGAAGGCATTGCGGATGTGTTCCATCGTGCTCATCGGTCGTCTCCGGTGGCCGGTCAGGCAGCGTCGTCCCGGCTCGTCAAGCTGCCGTCAAGGCGGCGTCAGCGGGCTGGCTGCGAGGGCCACAGCTCCAGCAGCTGCGCATACCAGCGCTTTCGCACCCAGCCGCGCGCCTCGGCCGGGGTCATCTGCGGTCGGATGCTCAGCGCCTCGCGCAGGGCCTCGCGGGCGGCGGCGGCGCGGCCGCGCTCGATCTCCACGGCGGCCAGGGCCAGCCGCGCCGGGTGGTAGCGGGGGTCGGCCCGGCAGCCGGCCTGCGCGTGTTCTGCCGCCCGGTCGAGCCGGCCCCTGCGCTGGTGGGCACCCGCCAGCAGCGTGTGCCAGACGGGGCGCCGGTAGTCGTCCGGGCTGAGCCGCAGGCCACGTTCGAGAGCGGCGATGCCTTGTTCCGTTCGACCCAGCAGCAGCTGCGACGCACCTGCCGCCGCCCAGGCCTGCGGATTGCCCGGGTTGGCCGCGATGGCCCGCTGAACGATGGGCATGGCTCGCCGCGGGTCACCCAGATCGGCCAGCGCGCACCCGGCATAGCCCAGCACCTCCGAGCTGCGAGGCGCCAGTTCGAGCGCCTGCTCGGCATCGGCCAGGGCCTCGGCGCGCGCGCTGGCGCCCACGTCCAGGCCCATGTTGACGGCCAGCGCCAGCAGGATGGACTTCTGTGCCCGCGCCAGCGCGTGGGCCGGGTCGGCTTCGATGGCGTCGCGGTACACCTGCAGGGACTGGCGGACCGAGGCCTCGGACCAGCCGCGCTCGAACATCGTGCGCAGCGCCCGTCGCACCAGGGCCGCCGCGGGTTCCTGGTCCGTGGCCTTCGCCCGCGACGCTGCCAGGCAGACCTGCAGCTCGAACTCCGCGGCCCAGGCGGCCACACGTTCCTCGGGGTCGTCGCCCCCGCCCACATCGGCCTGCATGGCCCAGAGGTAGACGGCATCGCTGCCCGACACCAGATTCAGGCTCAACCGGGCAGGCCCTTCGGCAACGCTGCGCAGGCCACCGGTGACCAGGAAGTGCACCCGCAGCAATTCGCCCAGCCGCATCAGATCGCCCGGCGCGCGGGCGGCGGCGGCACGTGCCATCGGCGCGGCCACGACCGCCAGGGCCGGGCGCCGTGCCAACGCGGCACTGAAGTCCTCCACCAGAGCGTCGGCCAGCGGCTGGAGGATGTCGGCGTCGCGCTGCAGCATCGACAGCGGCAGCACGGCCACCGACAGCGCCTCGACCGCGCTGACCGGCTGCGCCGTCAGCGCCTGCGGGGCGGAGCGCGTCAGCTCGGCGTGCAATGCCAGGGTTTCCGCCTGCGGCCGAACCGCGTGCGCCGCGTGCAGGGCATCGCGGCAGCGTTCGAACTGGTCCAGCGCATCGGCACGTCGCCCCTGCCGCATCCACAGGCGAATCAAGGCCCGGTGCGCGAGCTCGGCGGCGGCATCCAGTTCCAGCCAGCGCTGCAGCACGCCGAGCTGGCGGATCTCGTCGCCATCGGCCTCCAGCCGCTGGGCCAGGCGTTCGCACACCTGAAGCGCGCGCCGATGCAGGCGGGCCTGTTCGGCACCACGCCAGGCATCGAACTCACCCTCGGCGCCGGCGCGGATGTCGGCCAGCGGCCCGCGATACAGGTTCAAGGCCTGGGCCAGCAGGTCGGGGGCGGCCTCGCCGGCCAGTCGCTCGAAGGCCTGTATATCGACCTCGATCGCGGCCAGCTCCCATCGCAGGACTTCCGCCTGGTTCCGGACCGGCACGCCCAGGTGGCGCAGATCGCTCAGCAACTGGCGCAGGCTCTGGCGCGCCCGCTCTGCCGGGGCATCGCACCACAGCAGCCCGGCGGCCCGCTCTCGCTTGAGTTCGGCGCCGCGGCCATGCAGTGCCAGCAGGGCCAGCAGGGCAGGCGCCCGTCCGGGCAGACCCGCGATCGACCCGCCGTCTGCCCCGACGAGCGCAAACCCGCCGAGCAGTTGGAGTTGCAGCGGGCCTGCCATCAGCCCGCCAGCGCGCCGAGTGCAGCGGCCCGCACCACGGCCTCCGTCCGGCTGCGGCAGCCCAGGGCGTGGATCGCGCCGGCCACGTGCATCTCCACCGTGCGCGGGCTCAGGCCCAGCTGGCGCGCCACGGACTTGTCGGAGTGTCCTGCCGCCACCAGCCGAAGCACCTCGCGCTGGCGCGGCGTCAGGCGCGGCGCAGGCGATGTCGCCAGCGAGCGGCGAAGGTCGGATTCGTGCAGGAAGCCGTGCCAGTGTTCCAGCAGCGGTGCCCAGGCCGGTTCGCCCGGGTGCGGGATGTGGTTGCGGCCTTCCAGGACCACGAGCCGCGCATCGGGCAGCAGGCCGGCCAGCTCGGCGGCCAGGGTGCTGGGCACGCTGAGGTCGTCGCGCATCTGCGTCACGAGGACGGGGCAAGCGACCGCGGGAGCGTCGGCGCGCACATCGACCTCGAACATCGCGCGCAGGTAGGCCGTCGCCATCTCGGGTGTCATCGACAGGCGCTGGCGCTCGCCGATCGCGGCCTGCTGCGCCGGCGAGCTGTCGGGCATGAAGCGGGCGACGAAGAGCTGGCGGAAGGTGGGCGTGGCCAGCCCCCAGCCGACTTCGGCCACCTTGACCAGGGTTTCGGCCTCGGCCCTGCGCGCCGGATCGGTGCTGCAGTATGGGTGGCGGGCATACCCGCCATGCAGGATCAGCCGGTCCACCCGCTGCGGGTGGCGTGCCGCGTAGCGGATCGCGGTGGCGGCACCGGTGGACTGGCCGTAGACCACGAACCGGTCCAGCCCCAGGCTGTCGACCACGGTTTCCAGGTCATGCACCCAGGCATCGAGCGAGACATGCGCCACCTCGCGCTGCGACAGTCCGCAGCCGCGCGAGTCGTAGAAGACGTAGCTGCCGACTTCGCTGAAGGCCTCCACCCAGGCCTGGCCCAGCGGGTCGGTCGAATTGAACTCGATGTGGGTCAGCCAGGTCCCGGCACGCACGACGGGAACACCCTGGCCATAGCGCGCCACCGCCAGACGCACACCGTCGGCGCTGGTGCAGTAGCGGATCTCGGGTCGGGGAATCGGCATGACGTGCTGCGTGGCTGCCCGCGTTCAGTGTCGATGCAGACCGCCTTATCGCACACAGTGGATCACCAGGGGCGCAAGCAGAGCCAGGGGCCTCGGTGCCAGCCGCCGTCGCGCGGGCCGCGGCACCACGCCGGCGCATCGGCCCATCATCTCGAATGCGTTCGCAGGGTGCAGGATGGCAGCGCAGAATCCACGAGCGCCGGCGCGGCCGGCGTCTCGCTTTACGGGAGCCCGCACATGCCTGCTCTGCCCAACCCAGCCTCCGAGTTGCGCCTGCTGCCGGTCGGCCCTGCCGCGGTGGCGCCCGTCGGCGTGAGCAGCTTCTCAGGTGGAGGCATGCGCGCCACGCAACAGGTCCAGCCAGTACCCGGCAGCGACGATGTGAGATGGTCGCGCGGGCCCGCACGTCCCGCGCCGCTGTTGCTGGCCTTCGAGCTGCCGCTGGCGCAGGCGGTGCAGTCGTGGCTGAAGTTCACCGGAACCCTGCTGATGTCGCGGCCGCAAGGTGCCTTGCAGCAGGTGGACACGGGCGGCAAGCCGGCGTTCGAACTGCAGTTCAGCGATGCCGTCGTCACCGAGGTGCGCTTGCCGCGCTGCGACGTGGGCGAGCGCATCCCCGGCCGGCTCACGGTCGGCCTGCAGCCGGAGCGGGTGAAGTGGCTCGGCCCCGGTGCGGCGATGACGGCACCCGCCGCTGTCGTCGCCGCGCCGGCGAGGCCCGTGTGGAACAGCCATCAGTTCAAGCTCGACATCAAGGGCCTGGATTGCAGCCGCGTGCGCGCCATCGAGCCCGTCGTTGTCAGCCAAGATGCGATCGCGACGGTCGATCAGGGGCGGTTCGAGCTTCTGCCGGGCAGGTGTCGGTGCGGCAACCTCGTGCTTTACCTGCCGCTGCTGCAGGCCAAGGCTTGGCTCGAATGGCAGGCCAAGGCGATGGAACTCGACGCCAACGAGGAACGCGACGGCGTGCTCACGCTGCTGGCCAGCGACATGAAGACGGTGCTGGGCACCCTGACGCTGTACGGCCTGGGGCTGCTGTCACTGCAACCCAGGAAGGATGAATCCCCGGCGGCGGGCACCATCGAGCTGGTGGCGGAGATGTACATGCAGCGGGTGCGGATCGATCTGGCGCCCAAGTAGCGCGGTTGCGATCCGATGGCAGCCTCGCTGTCGCGCTCCGGAAGCCGGCAAGCCGTGCTGGCGCTGGCAGCGTGCCTGGGCCTTGCCCTGTGCACGGCATCACCTGCCGCCGGCCCGGCCGCCAGTGCGCCTGTCGGCACCCCCCGAACGGATTCATCGACAACATGATGGCCTGCCGCGACCTGGCGAGGGCCGTGGCTGCAGCGGGCGGTGTCGCGCGCCTTGCACCTGCCCGCCGGGTTGCTCCGCCGCCGCCGAAGGCCGCTGTGAACGCCCCGTGCCCACGACGCGGCAGGTGCGCAAGGCCTGCACGCAGCCCGCCGGCGATTGCGCACCGCCCTGCTTCAAGGTCCAGGGAAGTTGCAAGGTGGATGTGCCGGAACCGGCCACCGACATGCAGGCGTGCACGCCGATCTGCTCTTGAGGCGTCGGGCTGTCAACGCGCGGGCACTGGCAGGTCGGGGCACACCGCGTTGTAGGGCACCTCGGCGCCCACGTACTGCGCCCACTCGGCTGGCGTGAGGTTGCGATTGGCCAGGCTGCAGGCCCGCGCCGGCCAGGCCGCCACATCGATGTCGTGCCGGTGCACCATGCGCCCCTCGCCGCTGGCGACGAGGCTCTTGCCGTCGGGCGTGAAGGCCACCGAGTTGAGCGGGCCTTCGTCGATCCGCAACTGCGCGCGCATGCGGCCTTGGGCAAGGTCCCACAGGCCGACGCTCTGGTCCCAGCTGGCGCTGGCCAGCATGCGGCTGTCCGGGCTGAACGACACGCCCCACACGGCCGCCGAGTGGCCGGTCAGGGGCGCCATGCGGATCCAATCACGGGTGCGCCACAGCAGCACCTGGTGGTCGTCTCCGGCGCTGGCCAGCCACTGGCCGTCGGGGCTGAAGGCGATGCCGTTGGTGGCCTTGGCGTTGCTCTTCAGCCGGTGCAGCAGCGTGCCGGCAGCGGCGTCCCAGATGAAGACGCTGTCGTCGCCGCCAGCGCTGGCCAGCCAGCGCCCGTCGGGGCTGAAGGCGACACCATAGACCCACTTCTCGTGGCCGTGCAGCACGCGCGCGGGCTGTTGCGACGCGAGATCGCGCACGATCACCACCCGATCGTCGCCGGCGCTGGCCAGCCTGCGACCATCGGCGCTGAACGCCACGCCCCAGACTTTCGCGCGATGGTCGTCGAACACGATGGACCTGGGCGGGCTCGTGCCGCTGCTGCGCAGCACCACCTTGTGGTCGGCGCCGCCGCTGGCCACCCAGCGCCCGTCGGCGCTGAAGGCGACCGAGTTCACCTCGGTCGCGTGGAGCCGGTCCTCGCCGGCCAGGCCTTCCTTGTCCAGCCAGGCGCGGGCCACGCGGTGGTCCTTGCCGGCCGCCGCCAGCATCGAGCCGTCGGCGCTGATCGCCGATGCGTTCATCGACATCGGGAAGAGAACGCCGCCGAAGCGATCGTGCCGGCCGAGCTTCTTCCAGCCGATGACGCGGCCGTCGAGACTGGCGCTGTAGAGCTTGCCATCGGGCGCGAAGGCCAAGGCCGATACCGCGGCCTGGTGTCCTTCCAGGCGACTGAGCATCTCACCGTCCGCACTGCGGATGCCCGAGACCGCGCGGTCGTCGCCGGCAGCGGCGATCCACTCGCCGTCGGCACTCCATGCCAGCGCCCGCAGGCCGCTGCGAAGTGGCCCCCCCGACATGCGCGACGCTCTGAGCGCCGTGTCCCAGCGCAACAGACTGCCATCGGCGGCCGCGCTGAGCAGGCGGCCGCTGGCCGCGTGCACGGCTAGCGCCTGGACGGCGGCAGCGTGTCCGCTCACCCAACGCACTGGCGTGGCCGCATCCAGCGCCCAGACCGCCAGCCGGCCGTCCTGCCCGCCGCTGACCACACGGGCGTCGCTCAGGAACGCGAGTGCGCGCACGCCGCCCGCATGCGCCCCAGGGGACCTCAGCAGGGTGCCGTCGGCCGCGTTCCACAGCAGCAGCTGCCCCTGGTTGCCGGCGGCCACGATGCGGCGGCCGTCGGGACTGATCGCCACGGCGCGAAGTTCGCCGCCGCCGCCGGGCAGGCTGCGAAGCAGAGTTCCGCTGGCGGTCTGCCAGACCCGCGCACTGCCGTTGTGCCCCACGCTGACCAGCCACGCGCTGTCGGGGGCGAAGGCCACCGCCTGCACTGACGGCGTCTGCGCGTCCAGCCGGTGGCGCAGCTGCCCACTGGCTGCGTCCCAGAGCAGCACGCTCTGGTCGTCGCTGCCGCTGGCCACCCAACGGCCGTCGCCGCTCGCGGCCACCGTGTTCACCCAGGCGCTGTGACCCGAGAGATAACGATCGATGGCGCCCGCCGCATGCAGCACCTGCGAGAGACTGCTCAGCGTCTCCTTCGACTCTTGGGTGCGCACCGCCTGCAGGGCCAGCAGCAAGGCCAGATCGTGCTGCCTCGACGCGCTTTCCTGCGCCTGCGCGGCCAGCTGGCGCGAAAGCGAGATCTGCGCGAGCTTGTCGGCGCGCTCGCGCTGTTGCTCGGCCGCACGGCGCTGCTGGACGCTGCCGGCGGCCAGCAGCGCCGACGCCAGGGCCAGCACGGCAAGGCCCCAGCTGCGGCGGCGGATGCGGCGGTTGGCGCTGGCCGCTGCTTCGGCAGCCTGCTGCGCCTGCAGCAGCTCGCGCTGGCGAGCCGCCTCGCGTTCGCGCTCGGCCTGCGTCGTCGCCTCCAGCTCCTGTTCGCGCTGGCGTACCGCGGCATCGACGAACGCCCGCTCCACGGCATTCACCGCATCGGCGTGCTCCTTCAGCCAGGCGAGTACCTGGGCCAGACGCACCCCGCGGTACAGCAGGCCAGCATCGCCGCTGCGCTGCCATTCGGCACTGTCGGCGGTGATGCGGCGGTGCAGGCGTTGCCCCTCGCGGTCTTCGTCGATCCAGCTCCGCAGCAGTGGCCAGCCGCGGATCAGCGCCTCGTGGGCGACCTCGACGGTGCCGCGGGTCATGCCGCGACGCCGCCGGTGGTGAGCAGGCGCGCCTCGACCAGGCGGCGCACGGTCTCCTCGACATCGGCCTCGTCGGGCCCGCCGAGCAACTCGTCCAGCGGCGCGGCACGCCGCGTGTCCTCGGTGCCTTCGCCCGGCTGCGTCAGCCGCAGCAGCACGCGGCGCGCGATGCGCTTCTGGCCGTCGCTGAGGTGGCGGTACACGTCGTCGGCCCGCTGCATCAGGGCGCCTGCCACGCCACCTTCGTCCTGGTAGGCCTTCAGCGTCAGCCGCCGCGCGCTGCGGTCGCGCGCCTGCCACAGGCGAAACAGCGCGTACTCCAGCAACGGCAAGGCGCCGGGCTGGCGCGCCACGTCCTCGAGGATGGTGTCCACCAGGCCCGGTTCGAAAACATGGCCGCACAGCAAGGCCGGCCGCTCGATGGCGGCGCGCAGCGCGTCACCCTGCAGGGGGCCCAGAAGGAACTGGTGCGCGCTCATGCGCGCGGCCAGTTCGGCGTGGCCGGTGCACTTGAAGTAGAAGTCGGCGCGCATGCTGAGCACGATGCGCACGCGGCCTTCCGGCACGGCTGCGGCGTGCACCAGGCCGTCGATGCAGGCGCGCCGCTCCTCGGCGTCGCGGCACAGCGTGAAGATCTCCTCGAACTGGTCGATGACCCACAGCACCGCGCCATCGCCCGGGCCGAGCAGCGCCAGGCTCTCCTGGTACAGCGCCATCGGGTCGCGCTTCAAGGCCGCCACGCAAGCCGACACCGACACCGCCGCCCCCGGCGTTCCGCGGCGCGCCAGGCAGGCCGCCACTTCACCCAATGGCGTGGCCCGTGGCCGCACCACCAGAACCGGCCAGCCGGCGCTGCCGGGCAGGGCCCCCGCGCGCAGCGCCGACAGCAGCCCCGAGCGGATGAGCGACGACTTGCCGCTGCCCGACGCACCCAGCACGGCGACGAAGCGCGTGTGCTTCATCATCTCCACGATGCGCTGGACCTCGGCCTCACGGCCGAAGAAGCACGCGGCGTGGTCGGCTTCGAACACTTCCAGCCCGCGATAGGGCTCGGTATCCGCATCATCCGCAGGCAGGGCTGCATCGAGACCCGGCGCAACGCCCTGTATGCCGGCGACAAGGCGTTGCAGTGCGCCGGCATCGTCCAGCCCGGCGCGGAAGTCGACCCAGGTCTTCAGCGTCAGGAAGGGCGGCAGCACGCTGTAGTCGAAGGGCTCCGGCACGCCCGGCAGCAGCACCGGGATGAGCCTGAAGTCGGGACGTGTGGCCGCCAGGTTCTGCGCCAGCTGGCGCTCCTGCTCGGCCCAGTTGCCTGCCTGGCGCGGGCCGACGAAGAAGGCGCAGGTTCGCGAAGCCCGCAAGCCGCTGGCCAGGCCCGGCTCCCAGGCAGCACCCGGCACCAGCTCGGCCGCATCCAGCCACGGGCGGAGGCCGGCCGACTTCAGCCGTTGCGCGATCTGAAGGACCGCAGGCTTGTCGGCGTTGCTGTGCGACAGGAAGACGTCGAACGGACGATCTTGCGGCGCCATGAGTTTCCTCCGGGTCGCAGCTTAGCCGGGGATGGCGCCGATGTGCGGCCGGAGGCCTCGCGCGGCCACACTTCGCTGCGCGATGCGAGCGCCTCTCGGCGTGGAAGCGCGTCGCGGGCAAGTTGCCGATGGCTCGCACGCCCCGCGACTCCCGGGCGTTCGCGATGGCAGCTCGACCCTTGGTTCGCTGGTGCTGAAGCGCACTTCGGGCGGTCCAGATGCGCAGAGGTTCCAAGGTGCGGCGGCCCGGAAGCGAGCAGGCGACCGCTCTCCGCTCGTGAATTCGTCCCGCCGACTGACGCCGATGGGTCGGGACGGTGAGTTGAGCTGGAAAGAAGTAGCCACGGGTCGACCGCCGGCGCCTCGCGCCCGTCCTACGACTGCAGCACCGGTCATCGCTGACATGGGCGCGGCTTGCGGCACCCGCGGTCAGCGACCGCTTGTTGCGGGTCAGCGTGCGTGGACGCCGTCGCGCCCAAGGGCCGCAACCGCTGCGGAACCGCGGCTCGTGGCCATAGCTCCAGCCGCTTGCGTCGGCCCGAGGCGGCGCGACAACGACGCGCGTAGCCGACATGGGTCTATCGCGCAGGATCGTTCCGGGACAGGTTCTGCCTGGTGGCGCAGTTGAAGCAAATCCTTGCCTCGCCACTCGCGCAGACGAAGCGCGCGAGCGCCTCGGCACCGAGGTGCCCGAACTGCGCGCTGTTCGTGCTCACGAGGCAATGCCAGGCGCGCAAAAGCTTCGGCAACGCGGTCGTGGCAGTTTGAAAACGTCCACGTTCCAGGCCAGCTTCGCCTGGCGGCTGTCCGCGAGCGCGCGCGGTGTTCTCCCCAAGAACATCGGGATGAGCGTCGGTCGCGAGCAGGGCGGACTTCCGTTTGTACTCGACGAGCCGCGCGATGCTGGAGCCGTTGGGGGTAGTGCCTTGTCCGTCGCGGTCTTGGGCGCTGCGAGGTCTTCGAACGCGGGCATGCCCCGCTGCCGAGGAACGGGTTCCGCGGCCCTCCGCGTCTTGGCGCGTTTCTTCGCGAGTTCCTTGTCCCACTGAGTGAAGAGCGCCTTCGACTTCTTGAGCGAAGCCGAGACAAGCTTCACCTCGAGTCCAGTCGCGGATCGATGCGTGGGCACCGCTGGTCCGGCGACGAGCACAGCCACCGGCCACCCGTCGCGACGTTCCAGGGCAGGGCGCGCGAGAGGTCGTGCCCAGGACCCCGGCGGGGCGCTGCCCTTCGGCCACGCCGCGGGTCCCGGGGCCGGCAGGGACGGGCACTTTGAACCAGATGTCGCCGAACTCGAGTCCGAGCGAGGCGTCGTTCAGCAGCGGTCCCGCACCACCTATGCGGTGCGTGGCAGCTCAGCGGCAGGTCGTTGCCGAACGAGGTGGGCAGCACGTCCAGCGACATGGCCGGGGGGCCATGCGGTCATCGTACGAATACCTCGACCTCTCGTCAGACCCGCTGCGCCGGGCGACTTGGGGAGGCGGGCGGGCAGGAGCGCTACAGGCTGTACTGCACCGCGCCTGCCTCGCTGATCGTGATCTTGCCGGCGGCCATCATGTCCTTGAGGGTCTTCTGGATGACCGGATCCCCATCCTTGGCAGCGAGCAGTGACTTGATCATTGCCAGCAGGCCGGCCTGGCGCGTCGGCTTGCTCTTTGTCTTCTTGAGGTTGGCCACCACTCGCTCCAGGCCTCGGGGCTTCTTTGCGGGCGCGGCGGTCTTCGCCGGCGCCTTCTTTGGTGCTGCCTTCTTGGCGGCAGCCTTGGGCTTGGCGGCGCTGGCTGCCTTCGTGGGCGTGGCGGTCTTCGCTGCGGCCTTGTTCGCAGCAGGCGGGCTCGACTTCGCGCCTGGCGCCGGCGTGGGCGCCAGCGAGAACACCGGGCTCCCGTTAACAGCGGGCTTGGGTGCACCGAAGGTCGCCTGCCTCGCCGAGAACCCCAGTTCGGCCGCATGCTCGAGCATCGGCCCGTAGCCCTTGTCGTTGGACACCACCACGAAGCGCGCGTCCGGATGGCGCGAGGCGATGTAGCCCATGTAGAACGACAGGTGGAAGTCCAGCGCGTTCTTGCCCGAGCGCGCGATCTTCACAGCCGTGGCCCGAGAGCCGAAGGAGCCAAAGCTGTCCGGATCCACCTTCTGGTTCTGCCCGTGAAAGATCCACACGTCCGTCACGTCGGGGACGAGGGCGCGCAGGTCGCTCTCCCTGGGCTGAACGTTCTCCCAGTCGACGAGCACGTGGTTCTCGACGGTGGTGGCGGCGGCGGTGCCGGCCGGCAGACCGGTGCGCAGGGGCGGGTGCTTCTTCGCGTTCTTGACGAGCTTGCGGCCGACGGCGCGCTTCAGGTCGACTTGCGCGTGGTCGGCGATCTGGATGAGGTAGAGCAGGACGTCGGCGACCTCGTCGGCGATCTGTTCGCGTACGACGGCATCGGTATGGGCCGAGGCCGACTGCTCGGGCGTCATCCACTGGAAGATCTCGGCCAGTTCGGCCGCCTCCACGATCAGGGCCGTGCTGAGGTTCTTGGGCGTGTGGAAGGGCTGCCAGTCGCGTTCGGCGGCGAAGGTGCGCAGCGTCGCCTGCAGGGCCTCGATGTCCACGTCTCGTTGTCCTTCCCCTGGGACTGCACCCGATGGATCGCGCCGCCCCAAATGACGCGGGCGCTGCCACCGAAGTGTGCAGCGCCCGCGGGTCTGGCTACAGAACCAACTACAACAGGTAGGGCTCCGCCCCAAACCTAGACGTCTTGAACATGTCACCTCCTTTCGTAGTCGATCGGAACCCGTAGCGTACACGCTTCCGGAGGCGCCTGGTTGGTCGGAGCACATCGCGTGAAGCTCGGGGCCGACGAACGGCTGCCGCCCGGATTCCTGCGCGAGCCTCGCTGCTGGTTCGCACGGACAGGGCGTCAGCTGCTGCTCGCCCCGTGTGAGTCGCTGCCGAGCCGGCGCCCTCGTCGTTCGGCGTCGGCTGCCAATGGACGCTCGATCGAGTCACTTGGCAGGCATCGTGCCCAAGCCCGTGCCCGCGCCGGCCAAAGAAAAAGGGCTTGGATGCGTCCAAGCCCTTGATCCTTCCGGAAATTCGTTGGTGGAGACGAGGAGGATCGAACTCCCGACCTTCGCATTGCGAACGCGACGCTCTCCCAGCTGAGCTACGTCCCCGAACGAGTCTCGCAGTCTAGCATGAGCTTCGGGCGCGTCCGCGCGGCTTAACATCGGCCGCGGTTGCCTGACCGAGGAGTGTTGCCGATGAGAGCCCGCCACGATCCTGCCTGGCTGGACGCGCAGTACAACAACCGGGCCCGCGTGGCCGACCACGCGCAGGTGCTGGCGCGCTGGGCCGAGGCCTCGGCGCTGGCGCGGCGCGAGAGCCAGCCGGTGCTCGATGTTCCCTACGGCACCGGCGCCGGCGAGACGCTGGACATCTTCCCGCCCCGCCTGCCAGTGGCCGGCGGCGCGCCGGTGCTGGTGTTCATCCATGGCGGCTACTGGCGGGCGCTGGACAAGGCCGACCACTCCTTCGTCGCGCCGGCCTTCAACGCCGCCGGTGCGCTGGTGGTGGTGCCGAACTACGCGCTGTGCCCGGCAGTGACGGTGGAGCACATCGCGCTGCAGATGGCCGCGATGCTGGCCTGGGTGTGGAAGAACATCGCGCGCCACGGTGGCGACCCCTCGCGAATCGCGCTGGCCGGCCACTCCGCCGGCGGCCATCTGGCGGCGATGCTGCTGTCCTGCCGCTGGAAGGATGTGGAGGCGGAGATGCCGGCCACGCCGGTGAGCGGCGCGCTGTCGATCTCGGGCCTGTACGACCTCGAACCGCTGCGCCATACGCCCTTCATCCAGGGCGACCTGCGCCTGACGCCCTCGTCGGTCGCGCGGCTGAGCCCGGCCTTCTTCTCGCGGCCGAAGGGGCCGAAGCTCTACGCCGCGGTGGGCCTGGACGAGAGCGACGAGTTCCTGCGCCAGAACCGGCTGATCCGCGACGTCTGGGGCCCGACCGCGGTGCCGGTGTGCGAGACGATTCCGGGCGTCAACCACTTCACCGTGCTGGGCGGCCTGGCCGATCCGGCGGGGCGGCTGCACGACCTGGCGCTGCGGCTGCTGGGATTGCGCTGAGTCAGTGCCAGGCTATGCCCGGCATAGCCGCGATGTATTGGCCGGCGTAGAGTCGTTCTGCTAGCGTCCCCTCCCGGTCGCGCTCCCGGCAGCCGCCGAGGAGTGCCCCGAAAGACCGACCGACGACGACGAACAAGGAGCACATGATGGGCTTGAAAGGTTCGAAGACCGAGCAAAACCTGAAGGACGCCTTTGCGGGCGAATCGCAGGCCAACCGCCGGTACCTGTACTTCGCAAACAAGGCCGACGTGGAAGGCCAGAACGACGTGGCGGCGCTGTTCCGCTCCACCGCCGAAGGCGAGACCGGCCACGCGCACGGCCACCTCGAGTTCCTCGAGCAGGGTTCGGGCGACCCGGCCACCGGCCTGCCCATCGGCAACAGCCGCCAGAACCTGGCCGCCGCGGTGGCCGGCGAGACGCACGAGTACACCGACATGTACCCGGGCATGGCCAAGACGGCGCGCGACGAGGGCTTCGACGAAATCGCCGACTGGTTCGAAACGTTGGCCAAGGCCGAGCGCTCGCACGCCAACCGCTACCAGAAGGCACTCGACGCGCTCGTCGACTGACGAGCCTTCGAGGCTTTCTCGAACGACGACAAGGGGCCTTCGCGCCCCTTGTTCGTTGCTGACCCACCCAACGAGACCCCGCAAGCCATGCGCGAAGGCAATCTGCAAGCGCCCACCCGGCACCCGGTCGACTGGCAGGGTGCCGACTTCTACGACGAAGCCTCCGCCTTCAAGGAGATGGAGCGCGTGTTCGACATCTGCCACGGCTGCCGCCGCTGCGTGAGCCTGTGCCAGAGCTTCCCCAACCTCTTCGACCTCGTCGACGCCACGGCCGACGGCGAGGTGCACGGCGTCGCCAAGCAGGACTACTGGAAGGTCGTCGACCAGTGCTACCTGTGCGACCTGTGCTACATGACGAAGTGCCCGTACACGCCGCCGCACTCGTGGAACCTCGACTTCCCGCACCTGATGCTGCGTGCGAAGGCGATCAAGTTTCGCAAGGGTGAGGTGCCGGCCAAGGAGCGCTTCCTGGCCAGCACCGACGTGCACGGCCAGTTCGCCGGCATCCCGGTTGTCGTGCAGGCGGTGAATGCCGTCAACGGCACCGGCTTCGCGCGCAGGCAGATGGAAAGCCGCCTGGGCGTGCACCCCGAGGCCTGGATGCCCGGGCTCGCGCCGCAGCGCTTCCGCTGGGGCCGCGCGATGAACAACCCGTCGTTCGACGTGAAGGACGGCGAGCGCACGCCGGGCAAGGTGGCGATCTTCTCCACCTGCTACATGAACTACAACGAGCCGGGCATCGGCGACGACCTGATCAAGCTGCTCGAGCACAACGAGATCCCCTACGAGATCGTGCGCCAGGAGCAGTGCTGCGGCATGCCCAAGCTGGAACTGGGCGACCTGGAATCGGTGCAGAAGGCCTGGGCCGCGAACATCCCGGTGCTGGCCGAATACGCGAAGGCCGGCTGGGCCATCATGACGCCGGTGCCCAGCTGCACGCTGATGTTCAAGCAGGAGCTGCCGCTGCTGTTCCCGGCCGACGCCGACACGCAGCTCGTGAAGGAGGCGATGTTCGACCCCTTCGAGTACTTCGTCGGCCGCCACAAGGACGGGCTGCTGAAGACTGACTTCAAGTCCGACCTGGGCAAGGTCAGCTACCACATCCCCTGCCACGGGCGGGTGCAGAACATCGGCAGGAAGACCGAGGAGATGCTGAAGATCGTCGGCCAGAAGGTCGAGGTGAAGCTCAATACGGTCGAGCGCTGCTCGGGCCATGCCGGCACCTACGGCGTGAAGGCCGCGACGCACAAGGTGGCGATGAAGATCGGCAAGCCGGTGTTCAAGGCCATGGCGAAAGAAGAACCCGACTACATCGGCAGCGACTGCCCGATGGCCGGCCACCACATCGCGCAGGGCATGCAGGAGGCCGGCACGCCGGCCAAGGCCTTGCAGCATCCGCTGGCGCTGCTGCGCATCGCCTATGGTCTGGAGTGAAACGACGATGACGATCACCCGCGACAGCCTCCTGACGCTGGAGGCCTATTCGAAGATCCGCCGCACCAGCCGCCCCGAGGCCATCTCGCACCGGCGGCTGCGCAGCGTGATGCTGGGCGAGCACATGACGCTGCAGTTCGAGGACGAGCTGACGATCCGCCGCCAGATCCAGGAGATGCTGCACATCGAGAAGATCTTCGAGGAGGAGGGCATCCAGGGCGAGATCGAGGCCTACGCGCCGCTGGTGCCCGACGGCACGAACTGGAAGGCCACGGTGCTGATCGAGTACCCCGACCCGAACGAGCGCAAGCGCGAGCTGGCGCGGCTGATCGGCGTCGAGGACCGGCTCTTCGTCGAGGTCGAAGGGCATGCCCGCGTCTACGCCATCGCCGACGAGGATCTCGACCGCGAGAACGGCGAGAAGACCTCCTCGGTGCACTTCGCGCGCTTCGAGTTCACGCAGGCCATGCGCGAGGCGCTGCGCGCCGGCGCGAGCGCCAAGCTGGGCTGCGACCACACCCACTACCCGGCGCACGTGACCATCCCGCCGGAGACGCTGGCCAGCCTGGCCGGCGACCTGCGCTGACCGCCGCATGAAGCTCTCACCGGTGGTGGCCGGCGCCTGGCGCGCAGGCGAATGGGGTCTCGATGCGCAGGGGCTGGTGTCGTGGATGGAGCAGGCGGTGGAGCTGGGCATCACCAGCTTCGACCATGCCGACATCTACGGCGGCTACACGGTGGAGGCGCGCTTCGGCGAGGCCTTCTCGCTCGCGCCTTCGCTGCGCGACCGGCTGCAGATCGTCACCAAGTGCGGCATCAAGCTCGTCTCGCCGCTGCGGCCCTGGCATGCGATCAAGAGCTACGACAGCTCGCGCGCGCATGTGATGGCGAGCGTGGACGCCTCGCTCACCGCGCTGCGCACCGACCGCATCGACCTGCTGCTGATCCATCGGCCCGACCTGCTGATGGACCCGGAAGAACTGGCCGACACCTTCCGCCACCTTCTGGCTGCGGGCAAGGTGCTGAGCTTCGGCGTCAGCAACCACTCGCCCACGCAGCTGGCGATGCTGCGCAAGCGGCACCCGCTTATCACGAACCAGATCGAGTACTCGCCGCTGCAGATGCGCGCGCTGGCCGACGGCACGCTGGAGCAGTGCACCGACCTGGCGCTGCAGCCGATGATCTGGTCGCCGCTGTCGGGCGGGCGCTTGCTCAACGGCATCGATGCGCAGGTGTACCGCGTGCGCGCCACGCTGCAGGCGCTCGGCCAGAAGTACGGCGGCTCGGTGGCGACGATGGCCTATGCCTGGGTGATGCGTCACCCTTCGCGGCCGATCCCGATCACCGGCTCGCGCCGCATCGACGCGCTGAAGGAGGCGGTCGCGGCGCTGGACATCCGCATCAGCGCCGAGGACTGGTACGCGGTCTGGCAGGCCAGCATCGGCCACGAGGTGGCCTGAAGCCGGCCCTGCGGCCGGCTTCCCCGGTCAGCTGCGCACCAGGTGATCGAAGGCCGAGAGCGCGGCCTTCGCGCCTTCGCCGGCGGCGATGATGATCTGCTTGAACGGCGTCGTCGTCGCGTCGCCGGCCGCGAACACGCCGGGCAGGCTGGTCGCGCCGCGCGGGTCGACGATGATCTCGCCGTACTTGCTCAGCTCCACCGTGCCCTTCAGGAACTCGGTGTTGGGCACCAGGCCGATCTGCACGAACACGCCTGACAGCGGCACGCGATGCTCGCTGCCGTCGGCGCGGCCCTTGAACACAAGGCCGTCGACCTTCTGGCCGTCGCCGGTGATCTCGGTGGTCATCGCGTTCACGTGGACCGTGACGTTCGGCAGGCTCCTGAGCTTGTTGACGAGCACCGCGTCGGCCTTCAGCTCGGGCGCGAATTCCACCAGAGTGACATGGCGCACGATGCCGGCGAGGTCGATCGCGGCCTCGACGCCGGAGTTGCCGCCGCCGATCACCGCCACGTCCTTGCCCTTGAACAGCGGGCCGTCGCAGTGCGGGCAGTAGGCCACGCCCTTGTTGCGGTACTCGGCCTCGCCAGGCACGTTCACGTTGCGCCAGCGCGCGCCGGTGGCCAGGATCACGGTCTTGCCCTGCAGCAAGGCGCCGTTTTCCAGGCGCACGCCCACCGGGCCTCGGTCGCCTTCGGCCGGCTCCAACGCGGCGACACGCTGGCCGTTCATCACGTCCACGTCGTAGGCGCGGGCATGCGCCTCCAGTGCGGCGGCGAACTTCGGACCCTGCGTCTCGAGCACCGAGACGAAGTTCTCGATGCCCAAAGTGTCCAGCGTCTGGCCGCCGAAGCGTTCGGCCACCACGCCGGTGCGGATGCCCTTGCGCGCCGCGTACACAGCAGCCGCCGCGCCGGCCGGGCCGCCGCCGACGATCAGCACGTCGAAGGGCGCCTTCTGCGCCAGCTTGGCGGCATCACGCGCGGCCGAGCCGGTGTCGACCTTCTTCAGGATCTCGGCGAGCTCCATGCGGCCCGAGGCGAAGGGCTGGCCATTCAGGAACACGCTCGGCACGGCCATGATCTGCCGCTGCTCGACTTCATCCTGGAACAGCCCGCCGTCGATCGCCACGTGGCGCACGCGCGGGTTCAGCACCGCCATCAGGTTCAGCGCCTGGACCACGTCGGGGCAGTTGTGGCAGGTGAGGCTCATCCAGGTCTCGAAGACGAGCTCGCCTTCGAGGGCCTGGATCTGCTCGATCACCTCGGCCTCCACCTTCGGCGGATGGCCGCCGGCCTGCAGCAGCGCCAGCACCAGCGAGGTGAACTCGTGCCCCATCGGCACCGCGGCGAAGCGCAGGCCCATGTCGGCGCCGGCGGCCGTCACCTGGAAGCTGGGGCGGCGGGCGTCGGCGCCGTCGAAGCGCGCCGACACCAGGGGCGACAAGGCCGCCACTTCTTCCAGCAGTTCGCGCATCTCGCGCGAGGCGTCGCGTTGATCGAGAGAGGCCACCAGCTCGACGGGCCTCGTCAGGCGTTGCAGATAGCCCGCGAGCTGGGCCTTCAGGTTGTCGTCGAGCATGGTGGCTGCCTCTACGTGCTTCGGGCGATCAGATCTTGCCGACGAGGTCCAGCGACGGCGTCAGCGCGGTCGCGCCTTCGTTCCACTTGGCCGGGCAGACCTGGCCGGGGTTCTTGGCCGTGTACTGCGCGGCCTTCAGCTTGCGCAGCGTTTCCTTCACGTCGCGGGCGATCTCGTTGCTGTGGATCTCGGCGGTCTTGACGATGCCCTCGGGGTTGATCACGAAGGTGCCGCGCAGCGCCAGGCCTTCCTCGGGGATGTGCACGCCGAAGGCGTTGGTCAGCGTGTGCGTGGGGTCGCCCACCAGCGGGAACTTCGCCTTGCCGACGGCCGGGCTGGTCTCGTGCCACACCTTGTGCGAGAAGTGCGTGTCGGTGGTGACGATGTAGACCTCGGTGCCCAGCTTCTGGAACTCGGCGTAGTTGGCGGCGGCGTCTTCCACCTCGGTGGGGCAGTTGAAGGTGAAGGCGGCCGGCATGAAGATCAGCACGGACCACTTGCCCTTGAGCGACTGCTCGGTGACTTCGACGAACTTGCCGTTGTGGAAGGCCTGGGTCTTGAACGCGGGGACGGCGGTGTTGATGATCGACATGGCGAGGGTCCTTCAGAAAGTTTGAAGAGTTGTGAGAACTTCGGGCGCTGCCAGCGGGAGCTGTTTCGCGACCACGGACGTGATTCTGCCGAAGCAATCGACAAGGCACGATTGATTGCCAAAATGCTATCGATTGGGCGGCCCTATGGCCGCGCCGGCGGCGCGGTCTTCAGCCCGCGGCGGGCAGGCCCCGGCGCGCCGGCAGCAGGCCAAGCGCCTGCAGGCTCACGAGGGCCAGGCCGGCCCAGATGAAGCCGAAGCCGACGAGCCGCGCGGCGCTGAAGGGCTCGTGGTACAGCCAGATGCCCAGCAGCAGCTGCAGCGTCGGCGAGAGGTACTGCACCAGCCCCACGGTGGCCAGCGGCAGGCGGCGCGCGGCAGCGGCGAAGCACAGCAGCGGCGCCGCGGTGAGCGGCCCGGACAGCAGCAGCCAGCCCACGGTGGCCGGCGGGCCGGCGAGCAGCACGCCGTCGTGCGTGACGGTCCACCAGGCCAGCGCCGGCAGCACCAGCGGCGCCAGCATCAGGTTCTCCAGCGCCAGGCCTTCGAGCGCGCCCAGCACCGCGGTCTTGCGGATCAGCCCGTACAGGCCGAAGCTGCAGGCCAGCACCAGCGCGATCCACGGCGGCCGCCCCGCCTGCACCGTGAGCCAGGCCACGCCGGCCGCGGCCAGCGCCACCGCCATCCACTGCACGCGGCTGAGCCGCTCCCGCAGCACCAGCACGCCCAGCAGCACGTTGACCAGCGGGTTGATGAAGTAGCCCAGGCTCGCGTCGACCACGTGGCCGTTCTGCACCGCGAAGACGTAGACCAGCCAGTTCACCCACAGCAGCGCGCCGCTGAAGGCGAAGAGCGCCAGCCGCTTCGGCGCGCGCAGGCTTTCCAGGAGCCAGCTCCAGCGCTGCTGCACCGCCAGGATCGCCAGCACCAGCACCAGCGCCCAGACGGAGCGGTGCATCACCACCTCGAGCGCGGGCACGCGGGCGATGAACTGGATGTACAGCGGGAACAGCCCCCAGACGGTGAAGGCGCCCAGGGCGTAGAGCAGGCCGGGATTCATGAAGCGGGCGGATTGTCGCTGCGCCCTGCTTTCCACCGGCGAGCGTGGGTTCCCCGCGACGGCGCAGTCCCAAGAACAGGGGATGGCACGTCCATTGGGGGATGGCGCGCGCGTGCGGGCTGCGAACAATGCCGGCAGCAGCGGGAGACATCACACCATGCCCAAGACCTTCAACGTCGGCGCACCATCACTTTTCGTCACCAGCGTGGCCTGGCTGGCCATCGTGCTGGCGGTGGGCGCGGCCCTGCTGGTGGGCCTGCAGCATGCCGAGCTGGCCTCGCTGCTGGCCGGCGCGCCGCAGCGCAGCGGGCTGCCGCTGGTCACCGGCTGGCTGCTGCGCGGCATGCCCTGGGTGCTGGGCGCGGCGGCGCTGCTGGCGCTGCTGCTGGCGGCCTCGGGCGTGGGCCTGCTGATGCGCCTGGACTGGGCGCGCCGTGTCTTCATCGGCCTGGCCGGCGTGGCCATCGCCGCCTTCCTCTGCGGCCTGTGGCTGCAGCACGAGCTGCTGCAGCTGCTGGTGCAGGACCGCCTGGGCACCGTGGCGCTGCCGCCGGCCGCGCTGGGCCTGTTCGGCGGGCTGCTCAGCGCCGCGCAGGGCATGGCCGCGCTGGTGACGCTGGCCGTCGCAGCGCTGCTGGCCTGGGTGATCGGCCGGCTGCGCTCGGAAGCCGTGCGCCAGGAATTCGCCTGAACCGACAGCCTCAGCGCAGTTCGCCGTCCAGGTAGTACCAGCGGCCGCCTTCGCGCACGAAGCGGCTGGTCTCGTGCAGGCGCGCGGCGCGGCCGGCGAGCTTGCTGCGGGCGACGAACTCCACGGTCGCGTGGTCCTCATCGTCGCCGCGCCGGTGCTGCTTGACCTCCAGCCCCAGCCAGCGCACGGCGCCGTCCAGCGCCATCGGCCCGGCCGGCCGCGTGCTCGGGTGCCAGGTCTGCAGCAGGTAGTCCTCCAGCCCCAGCACGTAGGCGCTGTAGCGCGAGCGCATCAGCGCCTCGGCGTCGGGCGCCTGCAGCAGCTCTTCGCCGGCATGCCAGCGGCCGCAGCAGGCCACGTAGGGGCGACCGGTGCCGCAGGGGCATTGGCTCATCGCCGGCGCTCCGGCTCCAGCGCCTTCTCCCAGATCTCGCCCACCAGCCGGTGGCCGAAGCTGCGGTGCGCTTCGCTGGCGACGAGCTCGTAGCCCGCCGCCTGGTAGATGCCGCGCGCCGCCAGCAGCAGGCTGTTGGTCCACAGGCGAATGCGCCGGTAGCCGGCTTCGCGCGCGAAGGCCTCGCATTGCGCCGTCAGCCGCTTGCCGACGCCGCGCCCGCGCGCCGCCGGCTCCACCAGCAGCATGCGCAGCTGCGCCACGCCGCGCTGCACGCGGCCGCTGGCCTCGTCGCGGGCGCGCACGAGGAAGACGCAGCCGGCGGGCCGGCCCTCGCACTCGGCGATCCACGCCGATTCGTGCTTCGGATCGAGCCGCTCGACGTAGTCGGCCGCGATGCGCGCCACCATCGCCTCGAAGCGCATGTCCCAGCCGTACTCCTGGGCGTAGAGCGCGCCGTGGCGCGAGACGACCCAGCCGATGTCGCCCGGGGCCAGGGCGCGCAGGCTCACCGTTTCCATGGGTCCAGCATCCGGCAGTTCCTCGTGCTTCGCGAACCTGCCGACGCTACACCGGCTTGCGCAGCAGATCGCGGAAAGGCCCGAAGAGCCACGAGCGCATGCCGATGACCACCGTGTAGGCCGTCTTCTCTGCACCGGCCAGCTTCTGGTCGGCCACGTGCTGCTGCGCGAAGTCCTGCGCCAGGCGCTGCAGCCGGTCGTTGAAGAGGGCCGCCTGCGCCGCGCTGACCTGGCCGTGCACCAGCATCATCAGCTCGCCGGGGCCGTCGAAGCCGCCGGCGAAGTAGTCGTCCACCGCGTGGCGGCGGAAGAACTGCATCACCGGGCCGTCGGGGCGCCAGCGGAAGGTCTTGTCGATCTTCAGCCGGTAGCGGTTGTCGGCGCGCAGCTCGATGAAGCCGAGCTTGTCCAGCACCAGCAGCGCGGCCACGGCCTGCGCCTTGGTGACGGCGTAGGTCTCGACGATCTGCTCCAGCGTCCAGTGGCTCAGCACGCTGATGGCCGCCAGCAGCAGCTTCGGGTCTGCCACCACCGCGCGCTCCTGCTCCAGCGTCAGCTCGCGCCGCGCGGGCGAGGCCAGCGCCACCTCGCGCGCCAGCTCGGCGAAGTCCATCTTCATCACCGCCAGGATCTCGTCGATGCGCGACAGCGGCATGTCGCCCCTGGAGAACATGCGCTTGACGCTGGACTCGGCCATGCCCAGGCCGCGTGCGAGCTCGGCGTAGGTGATGCCGGCGCGTCGCAGCTCGGCCTTCAGCACCGTGATCAGGTCGTTCGTGCCGCTCATCGTGGTTTGCCGGAAAGTATCGGAATTCGATACCTTGGAGGCTAATCGAATCCACGTCTCCTGGGAAGCTTGATACCACTCGGCCGAATCGCGAGCATGGCGCCATGTTCAACCACAAAGCCGCCGACATGACATCCGCCCGCCACGACACCAAGGCCTGGAAGGCCCAGGTCTGGGCCAGCTTCTTCACCGCCGCCGCGCTGGCCGGCACTGGCCTGGCCTGGCTGCCGGGCCGGGAACTGGACCGCGCGTTCATGTTCATGGGCTACCTGTTCACGCTCACCGCCGCCTTCGCGCTGAGCAAGTACGTGCGCGACAACGAGCACGGCCGCGTCGACACGCCGATGTGGGGCGGGGTCGTCTGGGGCGGCTTCGCGCTGGCGATGGCGCTCACCGGCTGGGGCCTGTGGCAGATGGAGATCAACCCGACCTACAAGGCCTTCCTCGGCGTGAGCTGGCTGTTCCTGGTCTCCAGCGTGTTCACGCTGGCCAAGACGCTGCGCGATGCACACGAAGCGGGGAAGGCCGAACCGCGCGCTGCCTCGGCCCGGGAGACGGAGCAATGAAGCGCGCGATCGTTTCCGTGGCCGCCGCGCTGGCGATGACGCTCGGCGGCGGCGCCCAGGCCCACCGCGACGCGGCCTCCGAGGCCAGCGCGCTGTCGATGCTGCCGGTGGTGGTCTCGGCCGCGTTGCCGGCCGGCCTCGTGCTCTCGGGCGCTGCCTTCACCGTGGTGGCCGTCAGCGTCGTGGCGCAGGGCACCGTCTGGGTGCTGGAGCGCGCCAGCGACGGCGCGCGATTCAGCGTCACCGTCAGCGCCTCGGCCGCGGCCGGCGCCTCGCTCGCGGTGGGCACGGCCGTCGAGGTGCTGGCCTGCGGCGCGGGTTGGGTGCTCTCGGCGGCCGGGCGCGCCATCGCCTTCGTGCCGAACGAGCTGGGCCGCGCGCTGCTGCACAACGAGAGGATCACGCGATGAAGGCGCTCGCCGTGCTCGCCGCAACGGTGGCCATCGCCACGGCCGCCCACGCCGGCCGCGACTGCGAAGCGCGCCCTCCGCAGGCCACCACCGTCGCCCGCTCGCTGGACCTGGCCGCTCGCACCGCGAAGGCGCTGGACGCCAGCGGCGCGCGCGTGGTGGTGCTGGCGCGCGCCGGGCAGGACCTGCGGCGCTGGGGCCTGGGCTGGAGCCACCTCGGCCTGGCTTATCGCGACGGCGGCCGCTGGCTCGTCGTGCACAAGCTCAACACCTGCGGCACGGCCCAGGCCGATCTGTACCGCCAGGGCCTGGGCGAGTTCTTCCTCGACGAACTCTTCGAGGCGCGCGCCGGCTTCGTGATCCCGGCACCCGAGGCCCAGGCGCGGCTGCTGGCGCTGCTGGCCGACGACGCCCGCGCCGCGCGGCTGCACACGCCGGCCTACAGCATGCTGGCCTACCCCTGGGCCGAGCGCTACCAGCAGAGCAACCAGTGGGCGCTGGAGACGATGGCCGCGGCGCTGGGCGATTCGCCGGCCACGCGCGAACGCTCGCAGGCCTGGCTGCGCGGCCATGGCTACGAGCCCACGGTGCTGGAGATCGACGCCTTCACGCGCCTGGGCGCCCGCGCCTCGCGCGCCAACATCGCCTTCGACGACCACCCCAACGGCCAGCGCTTCGCCGGCCGCATCGCCACAGTCACCGTCGATTCGGTGTTCGCCTGGATGCGCCGCTCGGGCCTGGGTGGCGCCGTGGAGGTGGTGCGATGAACCGCCGCCACGCCCTGTGCTGCGGCGCCGCGCTCGCCGCCGGCCTGTTCACCGGCCTGCTGCCGCGCGCGGCCGATGCCGTGCGCAACCCTTGCCGCGGTGCGCTGCCGCCGGAGCTGGCGAACCACGAGCTGGTGCTCGGCGCCTTCGAAGGCATCGATGCGGGCCGGCTCGTCGACACCCACGCCCACCTGCTGGGCACCGGCGACGCCGGCTCGGGCTGCACCGTGCACCCGGGCATGACGCAGTGGTGGCATCCGGCCGAGGTGCTGCGCCGGCGGGTGATCCTGAACGCCGCCTGCGTGCGGCCCGAGGATGCGTCGGTCGACCGCGCCTACGTCGAGCGTCTGCTCTCGCTCGCCGCCGACTTCCCGGCCGGCGCCCGCTGGTGGCTCTACGCTTTCGAGCACGCGCACGACGACGCCGGCCGCCCGCGCCCCGACTGGAGCACCTTCCACGTGCCCAACGCCTATGCTGCGAAGGTGGCGGCAGCGAACCCCGGCAGCTTCGACTGGGTGGCCTCGATCCACCCCTACCGCGACGATGCGCTGGCGGCGCTGCATGCGGCACTGGCCGGCGGCGCGGTGGCGGTGAAGTGGCTGCCCAGCGCGATGAACATCGACCTGGCCGACGCCCGCTGCCGCGCCTTCTACGCCCGCCTCGTGCGCGCCGGCGCGCCGCTGATCGTTCATGTGGGCGAGGAGAAGGCCGTGCCCGGCGCGGGCCGCGACGCGCTGGGCAACCCGCTGAAGCTGCGCCATGCGCTGGCCCAGGGCGTGACGGTGGTCGCTGCGCACTGTGCCTCGCTCGGCCGCGCCGAAGACCTGGACCGGCCCTCGCGCCCGCAGCGCCCCGCGTTCGAGCTCTTCACGCGGCTGATGGATGAGCGCGGCCACGCCGGCCGGCTGCTGGGCGACATCTCGGCCGCTTTCCAGAGCAACCGCGATGTCGAGGTCGGCCGCAGGCTGCTGGCGCGCGAGGACTGGCACGGCCGGCTGCTGCACGGCTCCGACCACCCGCTGCCCGGGGTGATGCCCCTCTTCTCGCCGCGCCGGCTTCAGCAGGCCGGGTTGCTGGCCGAAAACGACGTGCCGGTGCTGAACCGCATCCGCACCCACAACCCGCTGCTGTTCGACTTCGTGCTCAAGCGCCGCCTGCGCTGGCAGGGCCGGGCGCTGCCGGCTGCGGTCTTCGAGGCTGGCGTGCTGGCGGCGCGGCCCGCTACAGTCGGCCCCGTTCCGCGCGCCTGATGATGCCTTCCACGAGGAAACCCGTGACCGACAACGACACCACCCACGCGCACCCCAACCAGTTCGCGCTGCTGACGCAGCGCCGCTTCGGGCCCTTCTTCTGGGTCCAGTTCCTGGGCGCCGGCAACGACAACCTGTTCAAGTTCGCGTTCACCGTGCTCGTGACCTACCAGATCCGCGTGCAGTGGCTGGATGCGTCGATGGCGGGTTTGGTGATCGGCGCGCTGTTCATCTTCCCGTACCTGCTGTTCTCGGCCACCAGCGGCCAGCTGGCCGACAAGTACGACAAGGCGCGGCTGATCCGCTTCATCAAGAGCCTCGAGATCGGCATCATGCTGCTGGCCGGCTGGGGCTTCATGGCACAGAACGTGCCGCTGCTGCTGGGCTGCGTGTTCCTGATGGGCCTGCACTCCACGCTCTTCGGCCCGGTGAAGTTCGCCTACCTGCCGCAGCACCTGAACGAGCGCGAGATCACCGGCGGCAACGGCATGGTGGAGATGGGCACCTTCGTGGCCATTCTGCTGGGCCAGGTGGCCGGCGGGCTGCTGATCGCGATGCCTGGCAACGGCGCCACGCTGGTTGCCGCCAGCTGCTTCGTCGTCGCCGTTGCCGGGCGGCTGGTCGCGCAGGCGGTGCCCGTCTCGCCCGCCACCGACGCGCAGCTCAAGATCAACTGGAATCCCTTCACCGAGACCTTCGCCAACCTGAAGCTGGCCAGCGGCAACATCGTCGTGTTCCGCTCGCTGCTGGGCATCAGCTGGATGTGGTTCTTCGGCGCCGTGTTCCTGTCGATGTTCCCGGCCTTTGCGCGCGACGTGCTGCACGGGGACGAGCACGTGGCCTCGCTGCTGCTGGTGGTGTTCTCGGTGGGCATCGGCATCGGCTCGCTGCTGTGCGAGGTGCTGAGCCGGCGCCACGTGGAGATCGGCCTCGTGCCGCTGGGCGCGATCGGCATGACGCTGTTCGCAGTGGATCTCTACTTCGCCTCGCGTGGCCTGCCGCCGGCGCCCACGCCGATGGGCGCGATGGCCTTCATCGGCGCCCCGGCGCACTGGCGCGTGATGGCGGATCTGGCGCTGCTGTCGCTCTTCGCCGGCATCTACAGCGTGCCGATGTACGCGCTGATCCAGATGCGCAGCACGCCCACGCACCGGGCGCGCATCATCGCGGCCAACAACATCCTCAACGCGCTGTTCATGATCGCGAGTTCGGTGCTGGTGGGCGCGATGCTCAAGGCCGGCCTGACGATCCCGCAGGTGTTCCTGGCCGTGGGGCTGCTGAACGCGCTGGTGGCCGGCTACATCTTCCTGCTCGTGCCCGAGTACCTGCTGCGCTTCATCGCCTTCGTGTTGACGCGGTGTATCTACCGTTTCAAGGTGCGTGGCGACCAGCACATTCCCACCGAGGGCGCCGCCATCCTGGTGTGCAACCACGTCAGCTTCATCGACGCCGTGGTGCTGATGGCCGCCAGCCCCCGGCCGGTGCGCTTCATCATGGATCACCGCATCTTCGCCACGCCGGTGCTGGGCTGGCTGTTCAAGCTGGGCAAGGCGATCCCGATCGCGCCGCAGAAGGAGGACGCCGCCGCCTACGAGCGCGCCTTCGAGCAGGCGCGGCGCGTGCTGGACGAGGGCGACCTGCTGGCGATCTTCCCCGAGGGCGGCATCACCCGCGACGGCAGCCTGGGCGAGTTCAAGGGCGGCATCATGAAGATCCTGCAGACCCACCCGGTGCCGGTGGTGCCGCTGGCGCTGCAGAACCTGTGGGGCAGCTACTTCTCGCGCATCGAGGGCGGCGCGGCGATGGTCAAGCCCTTCCGGCGCGGCCTGTTCAGCAGCGTGGGGCTGGTGGCCGGCCAGCCGCTGGCGGCGGCCGAGGTGACGCCGGGCATCCTGCGCGAACGTGTCGAAGCACTGCTTTCGGCTTGACGCGCCGGAAACAAGGCGATGGCATCATTCCGGCCTGCGCCCGGCTTCCGGGCCCGACTCCTTCCACACGGAGCCTTCATGACGAACAACATGTCCCGCCTGTCCGCCCTGCTGGCCCTGCTCGTGGCCGCGGCCACCGCGCCGGTGCTGGCCGCCAGCTCGGTGTCCTCGGAGATCTCCGACAGCATCACCACCTCGGTGGGCAGCAGCTCGACCTCGATCCAGAAATCCAGCGACAGCAGCTCGGGCAAGAACGAGAAGGTCGCCGAGGGCGACTACCGCATCATCGAAGTCGCCGCCGCCCCGGCGCGCCCGGGCACGGTGCGCCTGAAGCTGCAGCCGGTGGCCGACATCGCCGCCAAGCCCGGCAGCCCGGCCGGCGAGTTCTTCCTCTTCATGCCGCAGGAAGCCTTCGACCAGAGCCACCTGGCCAAGGGCCACGTGATCACCGCGAAGCCGCAGCCCTACGGCCTGCAGTTCACGCGCGCCGCGTCGCAGCAGGTGTTCTTCCTGGTGCTGGAAGACGAGCAGTACCGCGAGCTGCAGACCAAGGTCGTCTCGCTCTGATGCCCGTTCGCGCCGCGCTCGCGGCGCTTCTCGTGCTGTGCTTCGCCGGGCCGGCAGCCGCCGGCGCGATGCGCGTCTGCGAGCCGCCGGGCGATCTCTCGCCGGGGCAGAAGGACAAGCTCTTCCGCTTCGGCGCGGTCGTCAAGGCCGAGCTGGAGAAGTCCGGCCAGCGCGTCGCGCTGATCTCGCGCTCGGGGCTGGATCTCTCGCGCTTCGGCGTGCGCTACTCGCATGCCGGCGTCAGCCTGAAGGCCAGCGCCGAGACGCCCTGGGCGGTGCGCCAGCTCTACTTCGCCTGCGACGAGCGCAAGCCGCGCATCTTCGACCAGGGCATGCTGGCCTTCGTGCTCGGCATGAACGAGCCGCAGCTGGGCTATGTCTCGGTGGTGCTGCTGCCGGCAGGCTTCGCGGGTGAACTGGAGCGCCGCGCGCTGGACAACCGCCAGGTGCTGGCGCTGCTGGGCGGCCGCTACAGCGCCAACGCCTACCCGTTCGACGCCACCTACCAGAACTGCAACCAGTGGGTGCTGGAACTGCTGGCGGCCGCGCGCGGCGAACTCGATCCTGACGAGCACCCGCGCGAGCGCGCGCAGGCCTGGCTGAAGGAGCAGGGTTTCCAGCCGACGTCCTTCGAGGTCGGCTGGCGGCCGCTGATGTGGGCCAGCCGCGTCGTGCCCTGGCTGAACGACGACGACCACCCGGCCGAGGACCTCGCCCGCAAGCGCTACCTGGTCAGCATGCCCTCGTCGATCGAGGGTTTCGTGCAGAGCACGGTGCCGGGCGCCGAGCGCATCGAGTTCTGCCACACCGACAAGCAGGTGGTGGTGCGCCGTGGCTGGGACCCGATCGCCGAGGGCTGCGTGCCCGGCGAGCGTGACCAGGTACTCCCGCTGGACTGATTCGCCGGCGCCGAAGCCACCCGCGGGCTTGATGCGGATACTGTATGTGCGTACAGTATTCTGGTGGCTTTCTCCCCCTCGCTTTCCGTCGACGTGCCTGCGGCCGATGCCCTGCATCCGGCGTTGTGGCGCGCGAACCAGCTCGGGCGTGTGGTGGGGGAGGGCCAGGCCAGCGGTTTTGCCGCGCTCGATGCCGAACTGCCGGGCCATGGCTGGCCGAGGCAGGCGCTGACCGAACTGCTGCTGCCGCATCCCGGCATGGGTGAGCTGCGGCTGATGGCGCCGGCGCTGGCCGCCTTGCAGCGCTCGCAGCGATGCCTGATGTGGTTCGACCCGCCAGCCGCGCCCTGTGCCTGGGCGCTGGCGGCGCTGGGCATCGACACGCGGCAGCTGATCGTCGTGCGCCCGCAGCCGCAGGCCGAGCGGCGCCGCCACGCGGCCGACATGCTCTGGGCGCTGGAGCAGGCGCTGAAGAGCGGCCACCTGGGCGCCGTGCTGGCCTGGCTGCCGGCGCGGCTGCCGGCCGACGCTCTGCGCCGCCTGCAGCTGGCCGCGCAGGCGCACGAGGGCCTGGCCTTCCTGCTGCGCGATGCCGCCTACCGCAGCCAGCCGAGCCCGGCGCCGCTGCGCCTGCTGCTGTCCAGCGCCGGGCCCGACCTGCTGCGCGTGGCGCTGCTCAAGCGCCGAGGCCCGCCGCTGGCGCAGGCCCTGGAGCTGCCGCTGCCGCCGGTGCTCTCGGCGCCCGCGATGGCGCGCGCGATGCGCCGTGCCGGCGTCGAGCCCGCGCCGGTGCGCTTCGCTCACGCCGGTTCTCCCGGCTCGCCCGACGATCCACCCCCCGAAGCCACCACGACATGACCGACACCAACGCCACCACGCAACGCGCCGCCGGCGCCTTCGACGTCAAGATGCAGCCCCAGCCCGGCAGCGCGCCCACGCCCGGCCTCACGCTCGGCCGCATGCTGCTGGACAAGCGCTACCAGGGCGATCTCGAAGCCACCGGCCAGGGCCAGATGCTCAGCGCGATGACGCCGACGCAGGGCTCGGCCGGCTACGTGGCCATCGAGCATGTCGCCGGCACGCTGAAGGGCAGGAGCGGCAGCTTCGTGCTGCAGCACCACGGGTTGATGAACCGCGGCGCGCCGCAGCTGTCGATCGTCGTCGTGCCCGATTCGGGCACCGGCGAACTCGCAGGGCTCACGGGCCGGATGGACATCCGCATCGAGAAGGGCGCGCACTTCTACAGCTTCGACTACACGCTGCCCTGAGCTGACGTGCTCTGGTTCGCGCTGCACCTGCCCCGGCTGAGCCTGGAGGCCTTCTGCGCCACGCTGCAGCCCGAAGAACGGGCGCGGCCGGTGGCGCTGGTGGCCGAGCATCGCATCGCGCATGCCAACGGCGCGGCGGCCGAGCTGGGCGTGAAGCCGGGCCTGAAGCGCGCCACCGCCCTGGCGCTGGCGCCCGAGCTGCTGCTGGCCGAAGCAGAGGCGGCGCGCGACGCTGCCGCGCTGCGCGCGGTGGCCCACGCGGCGCTGGCCTACACGCCCTCGGTCACTCTGCACGACACGCAGACCGTGCTGCTGGAAGTGCAGGGCAGCCTGCGCCTCTTCGGCGGCGTGGCCGCTCTGCAGCGCCGCCTGGCCGATGCGCTCGCGCCGCTGGGCCACGAGACGCAGATGGCCGCCGCGCCCACCGCCTGGGGCTCGGCGCTGCTGTCGCGCTGGTTCCCTCGCGATCGGGGCGATCTGATGCTCGGCGAACATGCCACTCAGCTCGAGCGTTTGAAGCCGCTGCTCGACGAAGTACCCGTCTGGCAGCTCGGCCCGGGGCGCGAGCACTGGGAGGCGCTGCAGGGCATGGGCCTGCACGTGCTGGCCGACCTGCGAAGCCTGCCGCGCTCGGGGCTGGCGCGCCGCTTCGGCGCCGGGCTGCTCGACGACCTCGACCGCGCCTACGGGCTCGCGGCCGATCCGCGGAAATGGGTCGAGCTGCCGGCGCGTTTCGACAGCCGGCTGGAACTCTTCGCCCGCGCCGAGACCGCCGAGCAGGTGCTGCACGGCGCGCAGGTGCTGCTGGCGCGGCTGGTGGCCTGGGCGCAGGCCAGGCGAGGGCGCATCGCGTGTTTCACGCTGCGCATGCTGCACGAGCGCAGCCGGCGCGCGACGGCCGAGCCCACCGAGCTGGGCGTGGCGCTGGCCGAGCCCGCGCTCGATGCCGCCCACCTGCAGCTGCTGCTGCGCGAGCGCCTTGCGCGCGTGGTGCTGGCCGAGCCCACGCTCGAGCTGCAACTGCAGTGCCGGCAGCTGGTGGCCGCGCCGGCGCCCAACGGCGAGCTCTTTCCCACCCGCGCCAGCGAGGCCGAAGGCCTGTCGCGTCTGCTCGAACGCCTGAGCGCCCGGCTGGGCGACGCGCAGGTGCAGCGTGTGCTGCCGGTGGCCGACCACCGCCCGGAGCGCGCCAGCCGCACCGTGCCGGCACAGGCGGCGCCGGTCCCGCCATCACCGACACCCGCGCTGGCCACGCCCGGCGAAGCGGGGCAGCCGCTGCACCGCCCGGCCTGGCTGCTGCCGGAACCGCTGCCGCTGGCCGAACGCGATGCGCTGCCTCAGCTCGAAGGGCGCCCGCTGCAGCTGCTCAGCGGCCCCGAGCGCATAGAGACCGGCTGGTGGGACGGCGGTCTCGTCGCGCGCGACTACTACATCGCGCAGCAGGCCGACGGCTCGCTGGTCTGGGTCTACCGCGGCCGGCTGCCGGCCACGCCGGGCACGGCGAACTGGTTCCTGCAGGGGCGGTTCGGCTGAGTCGCTTGACGGCTCACAGCCGGATCTCGAAGCGCAGCCCGCGCTTGTGGCCGTAGACCGGCCCCTTGTCGAACTCGCCCGTGGCGACGCCGCCGTTCGAGGTGATGACGCGCTGCGAGATCGTGTTGTCGAGGTCGGTGGTCAGCACCATCACCGGCATGCCCACCTCGCGAGCCAGGTCCAGCAGCAGACCCAGCGCCCGCGTCGCGTGGCCATGGCCGCGCTTCCAGGGCACGACCGCGTAGCCGCAATGCCCCAGCACATGCGGCGGCAGCGGGCCGTGGCCTTTCGCCCAGCGCAGGTTGATGCTGCCGGCGAAGCCGTCGGGGCCATCGTCGCCGTCCCAGATCCAGCGCGTGAAGCCCGGCAGGCGCTGCGCCTGCGAGCCGTCGGCCAGCGTCACCGGCGGGCCGCCACCTTCCCGGTTGTCCATCATCGCCAGGAAGCCGGCCGGGTCGCGCGCGATGTGCGCCAGCGCCTCCTCGGCCGCCACCGCGCCGCGCACCGTGTCGGCCGACCAGCCGCGCTGGAGCGCCCGCACATGGCCGGCGAGCAACTCGGCGCAAGGCTTCAGCAGCCGCGTCGACCGTGCGGCCGTCACGGCGCCGCGCTGTAGTTGACCGGGATCCAGTCGTAGCCCTTGCCGTCGGCCCGCAGCCGGCCGATGCCGGGGAAGGACACATGCGCCACCGCGACGTAGTAGCCCTTGGCCGCGGCGTCGGCGTAGTTGCGGATGCGCTGCGGCGCGGCGGCCGCGTTGTCGGAATCGAAGGACACGGTGGCCGAGGGCATCGCGAACTGCACCGCGGCCACGTGCATCAGGTCACCCCAGACGACGAGCCGGTTGCCCTCGCTCTCGACGACGTAGATCGTGTGCCCCGGCGTGTGGCCCCAGGCCGGCACCGCGCGCACGCCGGGCACGAGCTCGGTCTCGCCGTCGAAGGTCTTGAAGCGGCCGGCCGTGAGGTAGGGGCTCAGCGAGGCCATCGCGCCCTGGAAGACCTCCTTGCCCTCGCCGGCCTTCTCCATCTTCTCGCGGCTGAGCCAGATGTCGGCCTCGCGCTTGTCGGCGCGCACCACGGCGTTGGGGAACACCGCCTTGCCCTCGGCCATCACGCCGCCGACATGGTCGCCGTGCATGTGCGTCACGTAGATCTCGTCGACCTGCTCGGGCTTGTAGCCGCTGGCCTTGAGGTTCTCGGCCAGCTTGCCGAGCGAGGGGCCGAAGAGCTTCGCGGCCCCGGTGTCGATCAGCACCAGCTTGCTGCCGGTGTTGACGAGGTAGCCGTTGACCGAGGTCTCCACCGGCGCCTTCAGGTACGAGCGCGCGAGCAGCTGCTCGATGGTGGCTGCAGGCAGGTTGTTCAGCAGCTTGTCGACCGGCAGGCCGACGGTGCCGTCGGACAGCGCGGTGACCTCGAAGCTGCCGAGCTTCATGCGGTACCAGCCCGGCGCCTGGCCCTTGGCCATCGGCGCCTCGGCGTGGGCGAGGCCGAAGGCGGCCGCCAGCACGGCGGCGGCCAGCGGGGTGCGGAAGTTGCTCATCGTGCGATCTCCTGGCGCGTTGTGTTTCGGCCGGCGAGGAGCCGGCGGCGCGGCAGGATATCGCGCGTGCCTCAGCCTTGCTCGAGCACGCCCAGCAGCCAGTGCTGCAGCGCCCGGATCTCCTCGATGCACACCGAGTGCTGCATCGGGTACTCGTGCCACTCGAGCGGCTGCACCAGCGCCTTGAGCGCGTCGCGCGAGGCGCTGCCACGCGCCAGCGGCACCACCGGGTCCTGCCGGCCATGGGCCAGGAACACCGGCGTCATCACGTTCGCATCGTGCCGCTCGGCGGCCGTGGCGTCCGCCAGCGGCAGGTAGCCCGACATGCCGACCAGCCCCGCCAGCCGCCGCGGGTAGCGCAGCCCCGCGCCGAGCGTGATCGCACAGCCCTGCGAGAAGCCGGCCAGCACGATGCGGTTCGCCGGCACGCCGCGCGCTTCCTCCTGCGCGAGCAGCGCGTGCACCTGCTCGAAGCTCTCGCGCAGGCCGGCTTCGTCTTCGCGTCGGACGAGGTCGGTGCCGAGGATGTCGTACCAGGCGCGCATCACGTGGCCGCCGTTGATCGTCACCGGCCGCATCGGCGCGCGCGGGAAGATCCAGCGCACCGGGCCGACGCTCGACAAGTCCATCTCGTCGGCCACTGGCATGAAGTCGGTGCCGTCGGCGCCCAGGCCGTGGAGGATGACGATCGTGGCGCGCGGCGCGGCGCCCGGGTTCAGCTCGTAGGTCTGCAGCGGCGTGGCCATGGTCGCAGCCGGTTCAGTAGTTGAGACCCATGGCCGAGCGCACGTCCTTCATCGTCTGCCGTGCCACCGTGCGCGCGCGCTCGGTGCCCATCTCGACGATCCAGTGCACCTGCTTGGGGTTCGCGAGGTAGCTCTCGGCGCGCTCGTGCCAGGCTTCCTGCTGCTTCACGATGCTGTCGATCACCGGCTGCTTGCAGTCCAGGCAGCCTATGCCGGCGCTCTTGCAGCCCTTCACGACCCAGTCCTTCGTCGCCTCGTCGCTGTAGATCTTGTGGAACTGCCAGACCGGGCACTTCTCGGGGTCGCCGGGGTCGGTGCGGCGCACGCGCGCGGGGTCGGTCATCATGCCCCGCACCTTCTTCGTCACCTCGGCCGGTGCCTCGCGCATCAGGATCGCGTTGCCGTAGCTCTTGCTCATCTTCGTGCCGTCGGTGCCGGGCAGGCGCAGCACCTCGGTGTGCAGCGCGCCCGGCTCGGTGAGGATGAGCTTGCCGCTGCCCTTCAGGTGGCCCAGCAGCAGTTCGGTGTCGTCGCTGGTCCAGCCTGGCACCGCGCCGGCGGCCTTGCGCAGCAGGCCCTCGCCCTTGGCCAGCGCCTCGGCGCTGCCGGTCTCGCCGAAGGCCTTGCGCTGCTTCTCGAAGTAGCGGGCGTCGTCCTTGGGCAGCTTGGCCAGCGCGGCGGCGACCTTGGCCTCGTGGTCGCTGGCGCGGCCGTACAGGCTGTTGAAGCGGCGGGCGACTTCGCGCGTGAGCTCCACGTGGCTGCTCTGGTCCTCGCCCACCGGCACGTAGTTGGCCTTGTAGATCAGGATGTCGGCGGCCTGCAGCAGCGGGTAGCCGAGGAAGCCGTAGGTCGCCAGGTCACGGTCCTTGAGCTTCTCGATCTGGTCCTTGTAGGTCGGCACGCGCTCCAGCCAGCCCAGTGGCGTGCCCATCGCCAGCAGCGTGAACAGCTCGGCGTGCTCGGGCAGGCGGCTCTGGATGAAGATCGTGCAGGTCTCGGGGTCCAGGCCGGCGGCGATCCAGTCGATCACCATCTCGTAGACGTAGCGCTCCATCACCTCGCGCTCTTCGTAGTGCGTGGTCAGCGCGTGCCAGTCGGCGACGAAGAAGAAGCACTCGTGCTCGTGCTGCAGCTTCACCCAGTTCTTCAGGGCGCCGTGAAAGTGGCCGAGGTGCATGGCGCCGGTGGGGCGCATGCCGGAGAGGACGCGTGATCGCATGGGTGCTCAGGGCTCCGAAAGGCAGCCGGCATTGTCGCAAGGATCGCCGCGCGGGCCGACTGGCTACACTGCCGGCCCCCATGAAGCGCATCGTCATCCTCATCTCCGGCCGCGGCTCGAACATGGAAGCCATCGTGCAGCGCTGCGCCGAGCAGGCCTGGCCGGCGCAGGTGGCCGCCGTGCTCGCGAACCGCCCTGATGCCGCCGGCCTGGCCTGGGCCGCGGCGCGCGGCATCGCCACGGCGGTGGTCGACCACAAGGCCTTCGCCACGCGCGAGGCCTTCGACGCGACGCTCGCCGAGGCCATCGACGCCCATGCCCCCGACCTCATCGTGCTCGCCGGCTTCATGCGCGTGCTGGGCGAAGCCTTCGTGCGGCGCTACGAAGGCCGCATGCTGAACATCCATCCCTCGCTGCTGCCGGCCTTCCCGGGGCTGCACACGCACCGGCGCGCGCTGGAGGCCGGCTGCAAGGCCGCCGGCGCCACCGTGCACTTCGTGACGCCGGCGCTGGACCATGGCCCCATCGTCGTGCAGAGCGTGGTGCCGGTGCTGCCGGGCGACGACGAGCATGCGCTGGCCGCACGTGTGCTGGCCACCGAGCACGTGATCTACCCGCAGGCGGTGCGCTGGTTCGTCGAAGGCAAGCTCGAGCTCGAACGCGGCCTCGTCACGCAGGCCGATGGCGCCAGCCAGGTGCTGATCTAGATGCATCCCGCCGCCCTCCTGGACCTCGCCACCGAGCTGCTGCGCGCGGTGCTCAAGCTCGACCAGCCGGCCGATGCGGTCGTCTCGGCCTTCTTCCGCAAGCATCGCGCCCTGGGCGCGCGCGAGCGCCACACGCTGGCCGAGACCGCCTACACCGTGCTGCGGCAGAGGCTGCTGTTCCAGCACCTCGCGCAAAGCGGCAGCGGCGCGCTGGAGCGCCGCCTGGCCATGCTCGCCTGGCAGGGCAGCGAGACCTTCCTGCGCGGCGCGATCGGCCCGCAGGAGCAGAAGTGGCTGGCCGATGTGAACCAGGTCGACCGCACCGCGCTGCCCGAAAAGCTGCGCCACAACCTGCCCGACTGGCTGGCCGCGCCCTTGCGCGAGGCGCTCGGCGACGAGTTCTGGCCGCTCGTGAATGCGCTGGCCGAGCCGGCGCCGCTGGACCTGCGCGTCAACGTGCTGAAGGCCAAGCGCGAGGAAGCGCAGCGCCAGCTCGCCGAGGCCGGCATCGAGGCCGCGCCGACCCCGCATTCGCCCTGGGGCCTGCGCCTGGCCGGCAAGCCGGCGCTGAACAAGCTCGACGCGTTCACGCACGGCCTGATCGAGGTGCAGGACGAAGGCAGCCAGCTGCTCGCGCTGCTGCTGGACCCGAAACGCGGCGAAATGGTCGTGGATTTCTGCGCCGGCGCCGGCGGCAAGACGCTCGCCCTGGGCGCGGCCATGCGCAACACCGGGCGCCTGTACGCCTTCGACGTCTCCGGCCACCGCCTGGATGCGCTGAAGCCGCGGCTGGCGCGCAGCGGCCTGTCGAACGTGTTTCCGGCGCAGATCGCGCACGAGCGCGACGAGCGCATCAAGCGCCTGGCCGGCAAGATCGACCGCGTGCTGGTCGACGCGCCCTGTTCCGGCCTGGGCACGCTGCGCCGCAACCCGGACCTGAAGTGGCGCCAGTCGCCGAAGTCGGTCGAGGAACTGCAGGCCAAGCAGCGGGCCATCCTCGCCAGCGCCGCGCGGCTGCTGAAGCCCGGCGGGCGGCTGGTCTACGCGACCTGCAGCCTGCTGGCGGCGGAGAACGAGGTCATCGCCGAGGCCTTCACGGCCGAACAGGCCGCGGCCTTCGACCCGCTGCCGGTGGCCGAAGCCCTCACGGCGGCCCGGGTCGAGGGGCCGGAGGCGCTGACGGCCGGCCCCTTCCTGCGGCTCTGGCCGCATCGCCACCGGACCGACGGTTTCTTCGCCGCCGCCTGGCAACGGCGCTGAACGGCGTCCTTCACGCTCCCTTCGGTCGCCAAGATCCGAGGAACTTGACCTCGATCAAGGGAAGTGGCCCGGGTTAGTCCGTATTTCCCGCAACTTTCCCGTCAGCCCGCCGCCTACAATCGGGGCGAGACTTATTCCGCATTGAGGAATCGTTGATGGATCAATTGTTGGTGGCGCGCGACGCGCTCGTGTCCTTGTTCGCGGACGGGCTGCTGCACGCCACCTGGTGGCAGGTGCTGCTGTTCACGCTCGTCACCACGCACATCACGATCGCCGGGGTCACGATCTTCCTGCACCGCGCCCAGGCGCACCGGGCGCTGGAACTTCACGCGATCCCGTCGCATTTCTTCCGCCTGTGGCTGTGGATGGGCACCGGCATGGTGACCAAGGAGTGGGTCGCCATCCACCGCAAGCACCACGCCAAGTGCGAGACTCCCGAAGACCCGCACAGCCCGCAGGTCTACGGCCTGAAGAAGCTGCTGCTGGAAGGGGTGGAGCTGTACCGCGCCGAGGCCGGCAACGCCGAGACGATCAAGAAGTACGGCCACGGCACGCCCGACGACTGGGTCGAGCGCAACGTCTACAGCCGCTTTCAGTGGCAGGGCGTGGGCCTGCTGCTGGTCATCGACCTGCTGCTGTTCGGCGCCATCGGCGCGGCGGTGTGGGCGGTGCAGATGCTGTGGATCCCGATCACCGCGGCCGGCATCATCAACGGCATCGGCCACTACTGGGGCTACCGCAACTTCGAGGCAGTGGACGCGTCGACGAACATCTTCCCCTGGGGCGTGATCATCGGCGGCGAGGAACTGCACAACAACCACCACACCTACCCGACCTCGGCCAAGCTGTCGGTCAAGCCCTACGAGTTCGACATCGGCTGGATGTACATCTCCATCATGCAGGCCCTGGGCCTGGCCAAGGTGCGCAAGACGCCGCCGCGGCTGGAGCTGGGTGCGGTGAAGGCGGTGGCCGACGGCCAGACGCTGGAAGCCGTCATCGCCAACCGCTACGAGGTGATGGCGCGCTACGCCGTCGAGATGAAGAGCGCGGTGGCCGCCGAGCTGGCGCGGCTGAAGGAGCAGGGCGCACAGAACAGCGCGCGCTGGCGCGACATGCGGATCGCCAAGACCTGGCTGCACCGTGACGACGACAAGATCCCCAGCGGCCTGAAGCCCAGCCTGCAGTCGGCACTGGGCGAGAGCCCGCAGCTGGCCAAGCTGGTGGCCATGCGCGAAGAGCTGCGTGCGCTGTGGACGCGCACCAATGTCTCGGCCGAGCAACTGGTGGCCGATCTGCAGGCCTGGTGCCGCAAGGCCGAGGAAAGCGGCATCGCCGCCCTGCAGGAGTTCTCGCTGAAGCTGCGCGCCGCGACGGCCTGATCCGGCGTCCCCGCCGCATCCCGCGCCCCCCGAAGCCCGCGTTGTCGCGGGCTTCGTCGTTTCCAAATGTCGCAGCTGGCGTACGATGCCAAAGTCGTAGACCAGCGAAGTGAGTGGACAGGCGGTGCGCGGTGCGTCGGCCCGTTCGGGCCCTCATCCTCGACGGCAGTGCAGGCGGCCATGAAGGCTTCGCCCGTCGCCGGCTGGCGCAGCACCTGGCCGTTGCTGCTGGCCTTGGCGCTGCTCGTCGCGGCGCACGCGCTGGCCACCCGCAAGGCGCTGCGCTCGCAGCTGGAAGAAGGCAACCGCGAGGCCGCGGCGGCGCTGGCGAGTTCGCTGGCGCGGCAAGGCGGCAGCCTCGCCGCCTGGCAGCCGGTGGCGGCGGCGCACTTCGCTGCCGGCCGCACGCGGCTGCTGCGCCTGCAGGCGCCCGGCGGCGAGGTGCCGCTGGAGATGCAGGCCCCACCGCGCGCGATGGCCGCGCCGGACTGGTTCGTCGCCTGGCTGCCGGTGGACGCCGAGCCCGGCCAGGCCTCGGTGGCGCCGGCCGGCGGCGTGGTGCAGGTCAGCGCCGACACCGCCGCCGCGCAGGACGCGCTGTGGCTGTCCTTCGTCGAAGCCTCCGCCGCGGCGCTGCTGGGCTGGCTGGTCGCCACTGCTGCCGCGCACGCCTGGCGACATCGCGGCGGCCGCCAGGCGCTCGTGCCGTCCGAATCGGCGCCGACGCGCTCCGTCCTGGACGCCCAGGCGATGCAGGACGCGCAGGCCGAGCAGGTGGCGGAGCTGCAGCGCCAGGCGCAGACCGACGGCGTCACCGGCCTGCCGCTGCGCCGCCACTTCGTCGCCCAGCTGCAGCAGCGCCTGGCCGAACCCGGCGGCCCGGGCCTGGCGCTGCTGCTGGTGCGCGTGATGCACCTGGAGGCGCTGAACCTGCGCCTGGGCCACGACGCCACCGACCAGTGGCTGGGCGCCGTGGCCGACGTGCTGATGACCTACGTCGAGCGCGTGCCCGGCACCTTCGCCGGGCGCCTGAACGGCACCGACTTCGCGCTGTGCCTGCCGGTGCCCGGCGTGGCGCTGGAGACGGCGCAGTCGCTGCGCACCGCGCTGGCCGCCGCGCCGGCGCTGCGCACCGGCAGCGCCGAGATCGCCGTGGGCGGCGTCGACGCGCTGCAGGACACGAGCGCCAGCCTCGCGCTGGCGGCTGCCGATGCGGCGCTCGCCCGCGCCGAGGACGGCGCCGACAGCGGCGTCGCGCTCGTCATCGAGAGCCACGTGCCGAGCGCCGATGCCGCGGTGGGCGAACGCGCCTGGCGCGAGCAGATCGGCGCGGCGCTCTCGGAAGGCCGCGTCGCGCTGGCCGCAGCCTCGCTGCGCGAGCGCAGCGGGCGCGAGCTGCACCTCGATTGCACGCTGCAGGTGCAGCTCTCGCCCGCCGCGCCCTACCAGGGCGCCGAGCGCTGGCTGGCGCTGGCGCGGCGCAGCCGGCTGATGCCGCAGGTGGACCTGGCCGGCGTCGAACTCGCGCTGGCCGCCATCGCCACCGACGGCAGGCCGCGCGCGGTGCACGTCTCACCGGTGTCGCTGGCGGCCACCGGCTTCATCGCCGACCTGGCCTCGCGCCTGGCCGACGCGCCGCAGGCCGCGCGGCTGCTCTTCGTCGAGTGTGGCGACGGCCTGCAGCCCGGCAGCGCCGGTGCTTCGGCGCTGGGCGCGGCGGTCGCCGCCTGGCGGCCGCTGGGCACACGCGTGGGCGTGGAGTACGCCGGAACGGCCGCGCCGCACCTGCCGGCGCTGAAGGCGGCGGGCGTCGAGTACGTGAAGGTCGACGCGCGCCACTTGCAGGGCGTGGCGAGCGAGGCGGCGGTGCAGGGCTTCGCGCAAAGCCTGGTGGCGCTGGCCCATGGCCTGAACCTTCGCCTGCTGGCCGCCGGCGTGGCCGACGTGGCCGACCTGGACGCGCTGTGGGCGCTGGACTTCGACGGCGCCGGCGGGCCGGCGGTGGAGGCTCGCGCGGCGACCGCCGCAGCCTAGGCGATATCGAGTGCGTGCACGGGGAAGCGCCCGCCGTCGCGGCGGTCGGCGAAGAAGCGCTCCAGCGTCACGCGCACGGTGCGGAAGGCCAACTCGTCCCAGGGCACCTCGTGCTCGCGGAACAGGCGTGCCTCGATCGTCTCCGGACCGGGCGCCAGGTGCGTGTCGAGCATGCGGGCGCGGTAGAACAGGTGCAGCTGCCCGGCGCGCACGACGTTCAGCACCGTGAACAGGCCTTCGAGTTCCACGTGTGCGCCGGCCTCCTCGTCGGTCTCGCGCAAGGCGCCTTCCGACGTGCTCTCGCCGAGTTCGAGGAATCCCGCCGGCAGCGTCCACATGCCGTAGCGCGGCTCGATGTTGCGGCGGCACAGCAGCACCTGCTCGTCCCACACCGGCACGGTGCCGACGACGTTGATCGGGTTCTCGTAGTGGATCTCGCCGCACGAGGGGCAGATGGCGCGCTCGCGGTTGTCGTCGGGCGGCACGCGGTAGGCCACGCCGGTGCCGCAGACGCGGCAGTGCTGGATGCGGCGGGGCTGGAACATCCGCCGCAGTGTACCGATCGGCGGCTGGTGGCCGGGCCGTGCGTGGCATGATCGTCGGCTCCCGCCCACGCACCGCCAGCCGCCATGAGCCACGTGATCACCCCGCCCGCCGCCGTCGCCCTGCCCGTTGCCGGCGGCGGCACCTTTCCGGTCCGCCGCGTCTACTGCGTCGGCCGCAACTACGCCGAGCATGCGCAGGAGATGGGCCACAGCGGCCGCGAGCCGCCGTTCTTCTTCATGAAGCCGGCCGACACGCTGGTGCCGGTGGCCGAGGGCGAGACCGGCTCGATCGAGTACCCGGCGCTGACGGGCAACTTCCACCACGAAATCGAGCTTGTCGTGGCCCTCGGCGGCGGCGGCCGCAACATCAAGGCCGCCGACGCCGCGGCGCAGATCTGGGGCTACGCCGTCGGCCTGGACATGACGCGGCGCGACCTGCAGAACGAGATGAAGAAGCAGGGCCGGCCCTGGGAGATCGGCAAGGCGTTCGAGCAGGCCGGCCCCATCGGCCCGGTCGTGCCCAAGGCGAAGACCGGCGAGCTGCTGAAGGGCGCGATCACGCTGTCGGTCAATGGCACGCTGAAGCAGAAGGGCGACCTGTCGGACCTGATCTGGAGCGTGGCCGAGACGATCGAGCAGCTCAGCACCGCCTGGACGCTCGCGCCGGGCGACCTCATCTTCACCGGCACGCCCGCCGGCGTGGGCGCGGTGGTGCGCGGCGACGTGATGGAAGGCCGCATCGAGGGCCTGGGCACGCTGAAGGTGGCGGTGCGCTAGCGCGGGGTGGCACGCGATGGAGCTCTACAACTACTTCCGCTCCTCGGCCTCGTACCGCGTGCGCATCGCGCTCGCGCTGAAGGGGCTGGACTACGAATACCACGCCGTGCACCTGCGGCGCAGCGAGCAGCTGCAGGAGTCTTACGCGACCGTCTCGGCCTCGCGCCTGGTGCCGCTGCTGCGCGACGGCGATCAGGTGCTGACGCAGTCGATGGCGATCATCGAGTACCTCGACGAGACGCACCCGCTGCCGCCGCTGCTGCCGCGCGACGCGGTGGCCCGTGCCCGCGTGCGCGCACTGGCGCAGGACATCGCCTGCGAGATCCACCCGCTGAACAACCTGCGCGTGCTGCGCTACCTCGTGCACGACCTGAAGCTGCCCGAGGCCGACAAGGACCGCTGGTACAAGCACTGGGTCGAGACCGGACTGGAGGTGGTCGAGCGCCAGCTAGCCGCGCGCCCGTCCACGTTCTGCCACGGCGAGACGCCGACGCTGGCCGACTGCGTGCTCGTGCCGCAGATCGCCAACGCGCAGCGCTTCGAGTGCCGCACCGAGCATGTGCCGAACGTGATGCGCGTCTACGCCGCCTGCATGCAGCTCGACGCCTTCGAGCGCACGAAACCCGAGAACTGCCCGGATGCCGAGTAGGCGCCGGGGCGCCGCGGCGTGCTGAGCGCGCTGCCGCTGCTGCGGCCGGCCTGGCCCGCGGTGCCGGGCGTCGATGCCGCGATGAGTACGCGCGCGGGCGGCGCGAGCACCGGGCCCTACGCGAGCCTGAACATCAGCCTCGCGGTCGGTGACGACCGGGCCACGGTGCAGGCCAACCGGCGCCGCTTCGCCGAAGCGATCGGCGTGCGCGCCGCCTGGCCCTGGCTCGAACATGGCGCGGCGGTGGTCGAGCTGGGCGCCGACGCGCCGGAGATCGCACCGGCGCCGGCCGACGGCGTGTGGACGCGCCAGCGCGGCATCGCCTGCATCGTCACCGCGGCCGACTGCCTGCCGGCGCTCTTCGCCTGCCGCGACGGCCGCGCGGTGGGCGCCGCGCATGCCGGCTGGCGCGGGCTGGCCGCCAGCGTGCTGGAGGCGACGGTGCAGGCGATGGTGGACGGCGCGGGCGCCGCGCCGGGCGAGATCCAGGCCTGGCTCGGACCCTGCATCGGGCCGCGGCGCTTCGAGGTGGGCGCCGACGTGCTGGCCGCCTTCGACCAGACCGCGGATGGGGCCGACCCGGCCGTCTTCGTGCCCGCGCCGCCGGGCCCCGACGGCCGGCCGCGCTGGCTCGCGAACCTGCCGCTGCTGGCGCGGCGGCGGCTCGCGGCGGCCGGGGTGCACGCCGTCACCGACAGCGCGCTGTGCACGGTGGAAGACGCCTCAGCCTTCTTCTCGCACCGGCGCGACCGGGTCACCGGCCGCATGGCCGCCGCGATCTGGCGTTGTTGATGGCGCGCCCGGGGCGGCGGCGCGCAAGGCGGCCAGCTCGGCCGCCTCGGCGGCCCGTCGCGCCCGCCGGCGCGCCGGCGTGGTGCCGATGTACATCACGATCGACAGCGGCAGCACCCCGTACAGCACGAAGGTGATCACCGCGCCCAGCACAGACCCCTGGCTGGACAGGGCTTCGGCCACGGCCATCATGAGCACCACGTAGATCCACGCAATCGCAACCAGGTACATGCGGCAAGAATACGTGGCATGGCGCGTCATGGCCGAGTCAGGGCCGCCGCATACAACCCCGGCACACCAGGAGACAAGAGCGTGAAGACGAAGTCCGCCACCGGATCCCGCGCCGAACCCCGTGACACGGGCGCCGCCGGCGCCGATCCCAGCGCCCCCGTGCAGGCCTTCGGCGCCGCGATGGGCGACGTGTTCAAGGCCATGGCCGGCATGAACCTGCCGATGTCGCAGCTGGCCCACATCCAGGCCGACTACCTGCGCGAGGCCAGCGAGGTCTGGAACCGCTCGCTGCACCGCCTGCAGGGCGCCGGCGCCGACGAGAAGCCGGCGCCCATCGGCGACCGCCGCTTCGGCAGCAGCGAGTGGATGAGCAACCCCGCCGCCGCCTTCACCGCGCAGATGTACCTGCTGAACGCACGCGCGCTGATGCAGATGGCCGAGAGCGTGGAGGCCGACGCCAAGACCAAGGGCCGCATCCGCTTCGCGGTGCAGCAGTGGATCGACGCCGCCAGCCCCAGCAACTACCTGGCGCTGAACCCCGACGCGCTGAAGAAGGCGCTGGAGACCGGCGGCGAGAGCATCACCACCGGCATGCACCACCTGCTGGAAGACCTGCAGAAGGGCCATGTCTCGCAGACCGACGAGAGCGTGTTCGAGGTCGGCCGCAACGTCGCCACCACCGAAGGCAACGTGGTCTTCGAGAACGATCTGTTCCAGCTGCTCGAATACAAGCCGCTGACGGCCAAGGTGCACGAGCGCCCGTTCCTGTTCGTGCCGCCCTGCATCAACAAGTACTACATCCTCGACCTGCAGCCCGAGAACTCGGTCATCCGCTACACGGTCGAGCAGGGCCACCGCTGCTTCGTGATGAGCTGGCGCAACCCGGACCAGGGCCTGGTGGACCTCACCTGGGACGACTACATCGAGCAGGGCCCGCTGACGGCGATCCGCGTCGTGCGCGAGATCACCGGCCAGGACACGGCCAACATGCTGGGCTTCTGCGTCGGCGGCACGATCCTGGCCACCGCGCTGGCGGTGCTGGCGGCGCGCGGCGAACATCCGGCCGAGAGCCTGACGCTGCTGACCACGCTGCTCGATTTCGAGAGCACCGGCGTGCTGGACATCTTCATCGACGAAGCCTCGGTGAAGCTGCGCGAGATGACGCTGGGCGCCGACGCCCCCGGCGGCCCGGGCCTGCTGAAGGGCAAGGAACTCGCCACCACCTTCAGCTTCCTGCGCCCGAACGACCTGGTGTGGAACTACGTCGTCGGCAACTACCTGAAGGGCGAGACGCCGCCTCCGTTCGACCTGCTGTACTGGAACGGCGACAGCACCAACCTGCCGGGCCCGATGTACTGCTGGTACCTGCGCCACATGTACCTGCAGAACGAGCTGAAGATCCCGGGCCGGCTGGTGGTCTGCGGCGAGACGGTGGACCTGGGCTCGATCCAGGCGCCGGTCTTCGTCTACGGCTCGCGCGAGGACCACATCGTGCCCTGGACGGCGGCCTACGCCTCGGTGCCCCTCTTCAAGGGCGACCGCACCTTCGTGCTGGGCGCCAGCGGCCACATCGCCGGCGTGATCAACCCGCCGGCCAAGGGCAAGCGCAGCTTCTGGACGAACACGAAGCTGCCGGCCAAGGCCCAGGCCTGGTTCGACGGTGCCACCGAGCACCCCGGCAGCTGGTGGACGACCTGGAGCGACTGGCTCAAGCCGCACGGCGGCAAGCTCGTCAACGCGCCGCGCGCCGCGGGCGGCGGCGGGCACAAGGCCATCGAGGCCGCGCCCGGCAGCTACGTCAAGGCCAAGGCCTGAGCGGCCCGGCCCCTGGATTCACCCTCGGGCGAACCCGCTTGACCCTGGCGGCTTGCGCGGCGACCCTCAACAACGTTCCAGCACAAGGAGACGAACATGGCTAACAAGGTGGCTTACGTGACAGGCGGCATGGGCGGCATCGGTACCGCGATCTGCCAGCGCCTGGCCAAGGAAGGCTTCAAGGTAATCGCCGGCTGCGGCCCGAGCCGCGACTACGCCAAGTGGCTCGACGAGCAGAAGGCCCTGGGCTACACCTTCTACGCCTCGGTGGGCAACGTGGCCGACTGGGACAGCACCGTCGCCGCCTTCCAGAAGGCGGTGGCCGAGCATGGCCCGATCGACGTGCTGGTGAACAACGCCGGCATCACGCGCGACCGCATGTTCCTGAAGATGACGCCCGACGACTGGAAGGCGGTGATCGACACCAACCTGAACAGCATGTTCAACGTCACCAAGCAGGTGGTGCCGGGCATGGTGGAGAAGGGCTGGGGCCGCATCGTGCAGATCAGCTCGGTCAACGGCGAGAAGGGCCAGGCCGGCCAGACCAACTACTCGGCCGCCAAGGCCGGCATGCACGGCTTCACGATGGCGCTGGCGCAGGAACTGGCCAGCAAGGGCGTGACGGTCAACACCGTGAGCCCCGGCTACATCGGCACCGACATGGTCCGCGCGATCAAGCCGGAGGTGCTGGAGAAGATCGTCGCGACGATCCCGGTCAAGCGCCTGGGCACGCCGGAAGAGATCGGCTCCATCGTCGCCTGGCTGTCGAGCGAGGATTCCGGCTTCACCACCGGTGCGGATTTCAGCTGCAACGGCGGCCTGCACATGGGTTGAGCGGCCCGGGGGCCGCTCAACCCTTCGGGTGAACGTACGGCCCCCCGCGCCCCCTCCGGGAGGGGGCTCCAGTCAGGGTTACGAAGGCCGGCTTTGCCGGCCTTCTGCATTCAGATGCCGAGGTAGCGTCCCGGTCTGTGATTGACCGCGAGCACGAAATTGAGTGCCAGCGCGCCCAGCACCGACAGGCCCAGCTGCGACAGCGTCAGCCAGGGCGAGGCGGCCAGCAGGATCAGCACGTCGACGCAGCCCTGCACGCGCCCCGCGCGCCAGCCGCGGCGCTCCTGCAGCCACAGCACGACGACGTTCAGCCCACCCAGGCTGGCGCGGTGGCGGAACAGGATCAGCAGCCCCACGCCGGCCAGCACGCCGCCCATCAGCGAAGCGAATAGCGGGTCCAGCGAGCGCACCGCCATCAGCCGCGGCAGCGCCTCCGACAGCGCCGACAGCAGCGCCACCGCCGCCAGCGTCTTCAGCGTGAAGGCGCGGCCCATGCGCTTCCAGGCCAGCGCGTAGAAGGGCAGGTTGATGGCGAAGAAGGCGGCGCCGAAAGGCACGCCCAGCGCGTAGTGCGCCACCAGCGCCATGCCGGCGGTGCCGCCGGTGACGAGATTGGCCTGGCGCAGCAGCAGCAGCGCCAGCGCGACGACCAGCGTGCCGGTGAACAGGCCCTGGGCGTCGTCGACCGGAGAGTGGCGCGCGAGTGAGCCCGCGGGCAGCGGCGTGTCCATGGCGCGCAGTGTGGGCGCGCGAGGCGGCGCGCGCCTTGCCTTGCGTCAAGCGGCGGCGGTCACTCCGCGCCGATGCCGCGCATGAAGTACTTGATCAGCCCCTTGGCCGCGAAGCCCACGAGGCCGAAGCCCAGGGCGAGGAAGAGCACGAAGGTGCCGAAGCGGCCGGCCTTCGACTCGCGCGCCAGCTGGAAGATGATGAACACCATGTAGCCCATGAAGGCCGTGACGCCGAAGGTCATGCCGAACCAGGCGATCTGTTCCTCGTTGAAGCCGAACATCGCTCAGCTTCCTTGCGCGCCAGGTTCCGCCGGCACGACCAGCTCGCGGTAGGCGTGCCAGCTGGCGTGCGCCAGCCAGGGCACCACCACCACCAGCCCGGCCATGAAGGTGGCCATGCCCAGCAGCGACAGCACCAGCAGCAGCGTGGCCCACAGCGCCATCGGCAGCGGGTTCATCAGCGTCGCGCCCACGCTCGTGGCCACCGCGGTGACGACGCCGTGCGGCCGGTCCAGCAGCATCGGGATCGCGACCACGCTGCTGGCGAACATCGGCGCGGCCAGGATGCTGCCCAGCACGATCCAGGCCTCGAAGAGGTGCCCGGTGTCGTCCAGCACCACCACGCGCAGGAAATCGACCGGGCTGTTGACCGGCTTGGCCGCGAAGCCGGTGATCAGCGAGGCCGAGGTCAGCACCCAGCCGGTGCCGGCCAGCGCCAGCAGCAGGCCGAACGCGACGAGCCTGTAGTCGCGCGGGCGCCAGGCCGCCAGCGCCGTGGCCAGGCCGGCGCGCTGGCCGTTCTCCAGCGTGCGGCTGACCTCGTACAGCCCGGTGGCGACGATGGGCGCCACGAGCAGGAAGCCGCTCAGGCTGCCGGCCAGCAGCCAGAAGCGGTCGCGCGCGAGCATCAGCATCAGGGCGCCGAACCCGGCTGCCGCCAGCCCGTGCACCAGGCCCGGCACCGGGCAGCGCATCAGGTCGGCCCAGCCGCGCGCGAGCCAGCGCCAGGGTGCGCCCGGCGCCACCGCGGCGATGCGGAAGCCGCGGGCATGAACGGGGTCGGGGTAGGGCAGCATCGGCGCTCGTCGGGCAATGGGGGCCAGTGTAGGCAGTGAGTCTTGCGTCGGCTTGACCGGCTCAGAGGCTGAGAGTTTTTCGAGCGTGCCCGAGCAGGCGACTGCTGGCGTGATGAGCGGGCATGTTCGAAAGACTCTCAGCCTCTCAGTCCTGCGGTGCCAGCCGCGCCGCGGCGGCGTCCAGCGAAGCCGGCGCGGCATCGGCCAGCAGCAGCGGTTCGGCCTGCCCGTAGCGGGCGAAGTGGCGCGCCATCGAGCGTTCGTAGACCGGGTCGTAGTGCTCCACGAGCAGTTCCTCCACCACCTCGGCCAGCCGCCCGGCGCGCGCCGCGGCCTGCCAGCGGCTGACGGTCGCGCCGCCGCGCACTTCGCGCAGCGCCGAGAGGCGCTCGCAGAAGGCCTCGACGTCGTCGACGAAATGCCCGTAGTCGCGCAGCAGGAAGGCCACGCGTTCGGCCAGCGGCAGCTGCAGGTGGATGCAGGGCGCCGCGCGCAGCGCCTCGATCAGCGCCTCGGGCACGCGCAGGCGGCCGATGGTGCGGCTCTCGCCTTCGGCGAACACCGGCCGCGCGGGGTCGAAGCGGCGCAGCGCGCTCCACAGCGCGGTCTCGAAGGCCTTCTGCGAAGGCTGCGGCTGGCCCGGCTCGGGTCCGAGCACGCTGCCGCGGTGGGCGGCCAGGGCCTCCAGGTCCAGCACCTGCGCGCCCTGGGCGGCCAGCGCCTGCAGCAGCCGGCTCTTGGCCGAGCCGGTGCGGCCCACCAGCACGCGGAAACCCAGCGGCCCGGGCAGGGTCTCCAGCTCGGCGATCACCGCGCGGCGGAAGGCCTGGTAGCCGCCGTCGAGCACCTGCACCGAAAAACCGATGTGGTCCAGCACCGTGGCCAGCGCGCCGGAGCGCTGCCCGCCCCGCCAGCAGTACACGAGCGGCCGCCAGTCGCGCTCCAGACCCTGCACGTGGGTCTCGATGTGCCGCGCCACGTTGCGCGCCACCCGCACCGCGCCGAGCTTGCGGGCCGTGAAGGGCGAGACCTGGGTGTAGATCGTGCCGATCTCGTGCCGCTCGGCGTCGTTCAGCGAGGGCCAGTTGACGGCGCCGGGCAGCCGGTCGAGCGCGAACTCGCTTTCGCTGCGCGCGTCGACGATGGCGCTGTACTCGCGCAGGCGGGCGATCGCGTCGGCAGCGGAGACACGCTTGAGTGACATCGCCTCAGCCCGCCGGCGAGGCTATCGCGTCGAGCAGTTCTTCCTCGATGCGCAGCTGCGCCTTGGACTTCTGCAGCTCCGGCCCGTCGACGAGGAAGGTGTCCTCCACGCGCTCGCCCAGCGTCGTGATCTTGGCCAGCTGCAGGTTGATGTGGTTCTTCGCCAGCACGCGGGCGATGGCGTACAGCAGGCCGGAGCGGTCGCTGGCCGAGACGGCCAGCAGCCAGCGCTGCGCACGCTCGTCGGGCGCCAGCGAGACGCGCGGCGTGACCGGGAAGCTGCGGACCCGGCGCGACACGCGGCCGCTGCGCGGTTCGGGCAGTGGGCCTTGCGCGGCGAGCGTTTTCGTCAGCTGCGTCTCCACCAGCGAGATCAGGTCGCGGTACTTGAACTCGCCGTCGGCGCCCTCGGGCCATTTCTGCGTCGCCACCACCTGGAAGGTGTCGAGCGCGTAGCCGTCGCGCGTGGTGTGGATCTTGGCGTCCTGGATGCTGAAGCCGGCACCGTCGAAGTAGCCGCAGATGCGCGCGAAGAGGTCGGGCTGGTCGGGCGAATAGACCAGCACCTGCAGCCCGTCGCCCACCGAGGAGGCGCGCGCCTGCACCACCGGCACGCCGCCGTTCAGGTGCCGCCACAGCGCGCGCGCATGCCAGGCGATCTCGGCCGCGTCGTGGCGCGCGAAGTAGCTCACCTCCAGCGTCTTCCACAGGGGCTCCTCGGTGCCGGGCAGCGCGCTGTGCAGCGCCAGGTCGCGCCGCGCCTCCTGCTTGCGGCCCTCGATCTCGGCATCGAGGTTGGGCTGGGCGCCGCCCAGCGAGCGCAGCGTGGCGCGGAACAGGTCCTCCAGCAGCTTGCCCTTCCAGGCGTTCCAGACCTTGGGGCTGGTGCCGCGGATGTCGGCCACCGTCAGCAGGTACAGCGCCGTCAGGCGCCGCGGCGTGGCCACCAGCCTGGCGAAGCCACCGATGACCTCGGCGTCGGCCAGGTCCTCCTTCTGCGCGATGCGGCTCATCGTCAGGTGGTGCTCGACGAGGAACTCGATCAGCTGCGCGTCCTCGCCGCCGATGCCGTGGTCGCGGCAGAAGCGCTTGACCTCGCGCGCGCCGAGCACAGAGTGGTCGCCGCCGCGGCCCTTGGCGATGTCGTGGAACAGCGCGGCCACATACAGCAGCCAGGGCTGGCCCCACTGGCTCGCGAGCTGGCTGCAGAACGGGTACTCGTGCGCGTGCTCCGGGATGAAGAAGCGGCGCATGTTGCGCACGACCATCAGGATGTGCTGGTCCACCGTGTAGACGTGGAACAGGTCGTGCTGCATGCGCCCGACGATGCGGCGGAACACCCACAGGTAGCGGCCCAGCACGCTGGTCTGGTTCATCAGCCGCAGCGCGTGCGTCAGGCCCTTGGGCTGGCGCAGCACTTCCATGAACAGCTCGTGGTTCACGGGGTCGCTTCGGAAGGCCGAGCCCATCACGTTGCGGGCGTTGTACAGGGCCCGCAGCGTGCGCGCCGAGAAGCCCTTGATGCCCGGCGTCTGCTCGAAGACGATGAAGGTCTCCAGGATCGCGTGCGGGTCCTCCAGGTACAGGTCGTCCCGCGCCACCTCCAGCATGCCGCCGCGGTCGAGGAAACGCGCCGAGACCGGCCGCATCGGCGCATCGGCCGAGCCGTTGATGTGCTCTTCGATGTTGAGCATCAGGATCTGGTTGAGCTGCGTCACCGCCTTGGCAGCCCAGTAGTAGCGGTGCATCAGCACCTCGGAGGCGCGCAGGTGCTCGTCGCTGCGGTAGCCGAAGCTCTCGGCCACGGCGGTCTGCAGGTCGAACACGAGCCGGTCCTCGCGCCGGCCGGCCACCGCATGCAGCCGGGCGCGGATCAGCTTCAGCGTGCCCTCGTGCTTGACGAGCTGCGCCGCCTCGAAGGCCGTGATCAGGCCCTTGGCCGCGAGCTCGCTCCAGGTGCGGCCCAGGCCCGCGGCGCGCGCGACCCAGATCACCACCTGCAGGTCGCGCAGGCCGCCCGGGCTTTCCTTGCAGTTGGGCTCCAGCGAATAGGGCGTGCCCTCGTATTTCACGTGGCGCTGCTGCATCTCCAGCGTCTTGGCGCGCAGGTAGGCCTTGGCGTCCAGCGCGGCGGCATGCGCCTTGCGAAAGCTCGTGAACAGTCGCTTGGCGCCGCTGACCAGGCGCGCCTCCAGCAGCGCGGTCTGCACCGTCACGTCGCGCTCGGCCTCGGCGACGCACTCCTCGACGCTGCGCACCGAGGAGCCGATCTCCAGGCCGATGTCCCAGCAGGCGGTGACGAACTGCGAGATCTCGCCGGCCGCCGCCTCGTCGGGCGCCTGGGGCAGCAGCACCAGCACGTCGATGTCGGAGTGCGGGAACAGCTCGCCGCGCCCGTAGCCGCCGACCGCCACCAGCGCCGCGCCGGCGGGCAGCGCGCTCTGCGCCCACAGGCGCGCGAGCGTGGCGTCGACATGGCGCGCCAGCGCGCGCACCAGGCGGCCGGCGGCGGGTGCGGTGGGGCGGGCTTCGGCGAAGTGCGCCAGCAGCGCGGCCTTGCCGTCGCGGAACGCGGCACGCAACGCCGCAATGCTGCCCGGCGCGCGCGTGGTCGCCTCGGGCTGGGCGAGCATGCGGCTCAGGGTGCTTCGACCGCGGCGCGCTGGCCGTAGCCCAGCGGCGCGAAGGCCGGCGGCGGCGGGCTGCCGGCGCTCACGGTCAGCACCTCGTAGCCGGTCTCGGTGACGAGCACCGTGTGCTCCCACTGCGCGGACAGGGAGCGGTCGCGCGTGACGATGGTCCAGCCGTCATACGGGCGGTTGCCGCGGCGGTCTTCCTTGATGTCGCGCCTGCCGGCGTTGATCATCGGCTCGATCGTGAAGATCATGCCCGGCACCAGTTCCTCCAGCGTGCCCGGGCGGCCGTAGTGCAGCACCTGCGGCTCCTCGTGGAACTTGGCGCCCACGCCGTGGCCGCAGAACTCGCGCACCACGCTGTAGCCGTTGCTCTCGGCGAAGATCTGGATCGCATGGCCCACGTCGCCCAGCCGCGCGCCGGGCTTGACCTTCACGATGCCCTTCCACATCGCCTCGAAGGTGATCTGGCACAGCCGCCGCGCGGCGATCGTGCCTTCGCCGACGATGAACATGCGGCTGTTGTCGCCGTGCCAGCCGTCCTTGATGACGGTGACGTCGATGTTGACGATGTCGCCGTTCTTCAGCGGCCGGTCGTCGGGGATGCCGTGGCAGACCACCTCGTTGAGCGAGGTGCACAGCGAGGCCGGGTAGGGCGGGTAGCCTGGCGGCTGGTAGCCCAGCGTGGCGGGGATGCCGTCCTGCACGCCCACCATGTGCTCGTGCGCGATGCGGTCGATGTCCTTCGTGGTGACGCCGGCGCGCACGTGCGGCGTGAGGATGTCGAGCACTTCGGAGGCCAGCCGCCCGGCGCGGCGCATGCCTTCGATCTCGGATGCGGTCTTGATGTGGATCGCCATCCCGGGATTATCCCATCGGACCTCTAGAATTCGCGTTTTCCCTCCTGTGCCCACCGTCACGCGACGGCCCCCATGACCGCCACCTCCCTCCACCTGATGCACTTCGAGGGCGGCGACGCGCTGCCGCCGTTCCGCGCCCGGGCCCTGCTGGCGCGCCTGCAGGCCGCCGTGCCGCGCATCTCCGGCGTGGCGGCGCGCCACGTGCACTGGGTGGGCTTCGACGCCCCGCCGGCCCGCGCCGAACTCGACAAGCTGCAGGGGCTTCTGGACTACGGCGACCGCTACGAAGGCCCGGCCACCGGCGAACGGATCTGGGTGATGCCGCGCCTGGGCACGGTCTCGCCCTGGGCCAGCAAGGCCGGCGACATCGCGCGGAACTGCGGGCTCGTCGTTCACCGCATCGAGCGCATCACCGAGTTCCGCCTCGCGCTGAAGGCGCCGCTCTTGGGCAGCGCCAAGCCGCTCTCGGCCGAGGAGCGCCAGGCCGTCGCCGCGCTGCTGCATGACCGCATGACCGAGAGCGTGGCCTTCGACGCCGAGGCCGCCGCGCACCTCTTCGACGCGCTCGAGCCCGAGCCGCTGGCCCATGTCGACGTGATCGGCCGCGGCCGCGAGGCGCTGGTGCAGGCGAACACCGAGTTCGGCCTGGCGCTGTCGGCCGACGAGATCGACTACCTCGTCGAGGCCTTCGGCAGGCTGGGCCGCAACCCGAGCGATGTCGAGCTGATGATGTTCGCGCAGGCCAACAGCGAGCATTGCCGGCACAAGATCTTCAACGCCCGCTTCACGATCGACGGCGTGGAACAGCCCGCGTCGATGTTCGGGATGATCCGCCACACCGAGGCCACGTCGCCGCGGCACACGGTGGTGGCCTACGACGACAACGCCGCGGTGATGGAAGGCGGCCCCGTCGAGCGCTGGCTGCCGCAGGGCTTCACCAACGCCCCGGCCTACGGCCCGCGCCACGAGACGGCGCATGTGCTGATGAAGGTGGAGACGCACAACCACCCGACCGCGATCAGCCCCTTCCCCGGCGCCAGCACCGGCGCCGGCGGCGAGATCCGCGACGAGGGCGCCACCGGCCGCGGCGCCAAGCCCAAGGCGGGGCTCACGGGCTTCTCGGTCGGCCACCTGAACCTGCCGGACCTGGCCGAGCCCTGGGAGAAGAACGGCGTCGGCCGGCCCAGCCACATCGCCAGCGCGCTGCAGATCATGACCGAGGGCCCGCTGGGCGGCGCGGCCTTCAACAACGAGTTCGGCCGGCCCAACCTCGGCGGCTACTTCCGTGTCTTCGAGCAGCCCGTGGCCGGCGTGGTGCGCGGGTACCACAAGCCGATCATGATCGCCGGCGGCATCGGCGCGATCAGCGAGAACCAGGTCAAGAAGCTGCCTTTCGGCGCCGGCACGCTGCTCGTGCAGCTGGGCGGGCCGGGCATGCGCATCGGCATGGGCGGCGGCGCCGCCAGCTCGATGGCCGCCGGCACCAACACCGCGGCGCTGGACTTCGACAGCGTGCAGCGCGGCAACCCCGAGATCCAGCGCCGCGCGCAGGAGGTCATCAACCACTGCTGGAGCCTGGGCGAGAACAACCCCGTGCTCGCGATCCACGACGTGGGCGCCGGTGGCATCAGCAACGCCTTCCCGGAGCTGGTGGACGGTGCGCATCGCGGCGCGGTCTTCGACCTGCGCCAGGTGCCGCTGGAGGAAAGCGGCCTGGCGCCGAAGGAGATCTGGTGCAACGAGAGCCAGGAGCGCTACGTCCTGGCGGTCAACCCGGACCTGATGCCCCTCTTCGAGCAGATGTGCGCCCGCGAGCGCTGCCCCTTCGCGGTGGTGGGCGTGGCGGCGGAGGCGCGCGAGCTGGTGCTGGAAGACGGCCCGGGCGGCGAACGCGTGATTCACATGCCGATGGACGTGCTGCTGGGCAAGCCGCCGAAGATGCACCGTGACGTGCAGCGCGTGGCGCGGGCCGAGGCGCCACTGGTGCTCACCGGCGTGAAGCTGGAGGAGGTGGCCTTCTCGGTGCTGCGCCACCCGACGGCGGCGAGCAAGCGCTTCCTCGTGACGATCGGCGACCGTACGGTGGGCGGCCTGTCCCACCGCGACCCGATGGTCGGGCCCTGGCAGGTGCCGGTGGCCGACTGCGCCGTCACGCTGGCCGACTTCACCGGCTTCCGCGGCGAAGCCTTTGCGATGGGCGAGCGCACGCCGCTGGCCGCGCTGGACGCCCCCGCCAGCGGCCGAATGGCGGTTGCCGAGGCGATCACGAACCTGCTGGCGGCGCCGATCGAGCTCTCGCGCGTGAAGCTCAGCGCCAACTGGATGGCCGCCTGCGGCGAGCCCGGCGAGGACGCTGCGCTGTACGACACGGTCAAGGCCGTGGCGATGGAGCTGTGCCCGGCCCTGGGCATCGGCATCCCCGTGGGCAAGGATTCGTTGTCGATGCGCACGCGCTGGCAGGACGGCGGCGAGACGAAGCAGGTCACGGCGCCGGTGTCGCTGATCGTCAGCGCGTTTGCGACGCTCGCCGACGTGCGCGGCACGCTGACGCCGCAGCTGCGGGCGGGCGACACCACGCTGGTGCTGGTGGACCTCGGCCGCGGCCGCATGCGCATGGGAGGCAGCCTGCTGGCGCAGGTGCTGGGCGGCTTCGGCCACGAGGTGCCGGACCTGGCCGATGCGCAGGACCTGAAGTCGCTGGTCGAGGCGGTCAACACACTTCGCGCGCAAGGCAAGCTGCTCGCCTACCACGACCGCAGCGACGGCGGCCTGTGGACATCGGTGGCCGAGATGGCGTTCGCCGGCCGCCAGGGCGTGAGCCTGAACGTCGACATCCTCGTCACCGAAGGCGACGGCATTGCCGACAGCCGCGCCGAATACGGCGATTCGAAGAACTGGGCCAGCCAGGTGGGCGAGCGCCGCAACGAGCTGACGCTCAAGGCGCTGTTCAACGAGGAGCTGGGCGCGGTGCTGCAGGTGGCGAGCAGCGAGCGCGACGCCGTCTTCGCGGTGCTGCGCGCGCACGGCCTGAGCCGCCACGCGCACGTGATCGGCAAGACCAACGGCCGCGGTGTTCTCGAGGTCTGGCGCGACACGAAGTGCCAGTTCAGCGCGCCGCTGCAGGCGCTGCAGCAGGCCTGGGACCAGGTCAGCTGGCAGATCGCCCGCCAGCGCGACAACCCCGAGTGCGCCGACGCCGAACATGCTGCCGCCGGCGACCCGGCCGATGCCGGGCTGCACTGGCAGCTCACGTTCGACCCGGCCGAGGACGTGGCCGCTCCCTTCATCGGCGGCGCGAAGCCGAAGATGGCGATCCTGCGCGAGCAGGGCGTCAACTCGCAGGTCGAGATGAGCTACGCGATGGCGCTGGCCGGCTTCGAAACCTTCGACGTGCACATGACCGACCTGCAGGCCGGCCGCGCGAAGCTGGCGGACTTCCAGGGCTTCGTCGCCTGCGGCGGCTTCAGCTATGGCGACACGCTGGGGGCCGGCGAGGGCTGGGCGCGCTCGATCCTCTTCAACCCGCAGCTGGCCGAGCAGTTTGCCGCCTTCTTCGGCCGGCCCGGCACGCTGGCCCTGGGCGTGTGCAACGGCTGCCAGATGATGAGCGCGCTGGCCGCGCTGATCCCCGGCGCCGAGGCCTGGCCGAAGTTCACGCGCAACCGCAGCCAGCAGTTCGAGGGGCGGCTGTCGATGGTGGAGGTGCTCGATTCGCCGAGCGCCTTCTTCGCCGGCATGGCCGGCAGCCGCGTGCCCATCGTCGTCTCGCACGGCGAGGGTTATGCCGACTTCGGGCAGCGCGGCGACCCGGCGCGCGTGGTGCGCGCCTTGCGCTTCGTCGATGGTGCCGGCCGCGCGACCGAGGCCTACCCGGCCAACCCGAACGGCAGCCCCGGCGGCCTGACCGGCGTGAGCACGGCCGACGGCCGCTTCACGGTGCTGATGCCGCACCCGGAGCGTGTGTTCCGCAACCTGCAGATGAGCTGGACCGGCGGCGATGTCTCGGTGCACAGCCCCTGGCTGCGCATGTTCCGCAATGCGCGGAAGGCCCTCGGCTAGAGCTTGCCGACGAGGTCGAGCAGCTCGCGCGGGCTGAAAGGCTTCGTGAGGTAGGCGTCGGCGCCGGCCTGGCGGCCGCGGGCGCGGTCCTCGGCGCGGGCGCGCGCGGTCAGCATCACCACGCGGGCGCGGCGCAGCGTGGCGTCGGCGCGCAGCTTCTCGCAGACCTCGTAGCCGTCCATGCCGCCGGGCATCATCACGTCCAGCAGCACCAGCGCCGGCTGCAGGCGGCGCGCAGCGTCCAGCGCCTGCGGGCCGTTGTCGGCCTCGTGGATCTCCAGGTCCTCGAACTCGAGCGTCATGCGGATCAGATCGCGGATCTCGGCCTGGTCTTCGACGATGAGTGCGCGCTTCATGGATGGGGTACGGCCGGTTCTGCCGGGGTTCCGGCGGTTGCAGGCAGTCTAGCCAGCCCCCCCGGGCCTCTGGCGTGGAACAGGACCGCTCGCACGCGGTTTATCGGCGCTTGGCGCGGCTGCGGCGCGCCTACGCTGGCGACCATGTCCGTTGTACCGTCCTTCCGTTCGCCCCTCGAATCCGGCCACCGCGTCTTCGGCCCGCGCCTGCTCGTGGAGCTGCTGCTCGTGGCTGCCGCCTTCACGGCTGCCGGCCTCGCCCGCGGTGCCGCGCTGCCCTGGCTGGCCGCGCTGCTGCCCGGCCTGGCCGCCGTGGCGCTGTGCTGGCACCAGCGCCACGCGGCCTGGGCCCTGGCCGGCGCGGTGGCGCTGCTGGTGGCCGGCACCTTGGGCACGCTGGCCATCGGCCCGGCGCGGCCGGCGATGCTGCTGCTGCCCATCCTCGTGCTGGTGCAGCTGCCGCGCCTGCGCAGCTGGCCGCTGGTGGCTGCCGCGGGCACCGCCTTCGCGCTCGTGCCGCTGGCGATGGATTTCCCCGGCTCCCCGCTCGGCTGGGGCGCCTACTCGGTCTTCATGCTCGTGCTGACGGCCACCGCGGCGCTGGACGCGCGGCGCCAGCTGATGGACGCGCGCGCGCTCTTCGACGTGGAGTTCCTGATCCGCGCGATGGGCCGCGAAGGCGAGATCCGCCTCGACCTGGACGTGCTGCGCGCCGACACCCCGATCGGCCTGCGCCTGAAGCATGTGCAGGAGCGGGTGGCCGCGACGCTGGAGCAGGTGGCTGGCGCCACCCATGCGGCGCGCGAATCGGCTCAGCTGCTGCGCGGCAGCGGCAGCGACCTCACCGACCGCACCCAGCGCGCCGCGCTGGAGCTGGCCAACACCGCCACCACGCTGGACCAGATCGCCGTGATCGTGAAGGACAGCGCCGATGCCGCGATGGCCGCGCGCGAGACGGCGCAGGCCGCCACCGCGCTGGCGCAGGACGGCGGGCGCATCGTCGGCCAGATGGTCAACCAGATGCAGGCCATCGACGAAGGCGCGCGGCGCATCACCGACATCATCGGCGTCATCGAGTCGATCGCGTTCCAGACCAACCTGCTGTCGCTGAACGCTGCGGTCGAGGCGGCGCGCGCCGGCGAGCATGGCCGCGGCTTCGCGGTGGTGGCCGGCGAGGTGCGCATGCTGTCGCAGCGCGTCACGCGCGCGGCCTCGGAAGTGAAGGCCTTGATCGACGAGGCGGTGCAGGCCGCCGCGCTGGGCCGGCGCCAGGCCGACCAGGCCGGGCAGACGATCCAGGAGCTGATCGGCGCCGTGGCCCGGGTCGACACCACCTTCCACAACCTCTCGGCCGATACGCACGAACATGCCGGCGGCCTGACCGCGATGCGCGACGGCATGATGGAACTGCGCGACGCGACGCAGCAGAATCTGGCCGTGGCCGAACAGTCGCAGCAGGTGGCCGAGACGCTGGCGTCGCGCGCCGACGAGCTGCACGGTGCGCTCTCGGCCTTCCGGCTGCGGCGTGTGCCGCAGGCGCTGGCGGCCGAGGCGCCCGGCCCGGTCGCCGCGGCGCCGCGGCCGGCGAAGCCACGAGCTGCGCCGAAGCCCGCGCCGGCTGCGGCCCCTGCCGAATCGACCACGGTGGAGTTCTTCTGATGCCTGCCGCTTCGACCCCGACCCGCCCCGCCGCGCTCGCGCGGCGCCGCTTCATCGCCGCTGCCGCCGGATCGGCCGCCGCGCTGGCCATGGGCCGCGCACGCGGCGCCGACGCCGTGTACCGCTTCTCGCCGGTGCCGCAGCAGGCCACGCCGCTGGTGGCGGCCTACTGGAACCCGATCCTGGCCTGGGTCTCGGCCAGGAGCGGCGTGAAGCTGGAGCTGAAGATCTCGCGCACCTCGGCCGAGACCACGAACTATGTGCTGCGCGAGGAGGTGGAGTTCGTCTTCACGAACCACCTCTTCAGCCCCGAGCGCGAGGCGCTGGGCTGGCGCGTGTTCGGCCGCCGGCTCACGCCGCCGGTGATGGGGCAGCTCATCGTGCCGGCCGAGTCGCCCGTCACCACGCTGGCCGCGCTGGACGGCCGCGAGATCGCCTTCCCCGGCCCCGAGGCGCTGGTGGCCTACAAGGTGCCGTACGCGCACCTGCTGGCGCAGAAGATCGACGCCAAGCCCGTCTTCGGCGGCAACATGGACGGCGCGCTGGCGCAGATGTACAGCGGCAAGGTGCCGGCCGCGGGCGTGAACTCGCAGCTGGCCGAGGCCCATGCGCGGCGCGAGAAGCGCAGCTACCGCGTGCTGTGGAGTTCCGAGCCCTTCCACGACCTGGCGCTGATGGCCGCCGGCAAGGTGCCCGATCCGCAGGTGAAGGCGGTGGCGCAGGCCTTCGCCGCGATGCACACCGACCCGCGCGGCCTGGAGGTGCTGGTGGCCGCCTCGCAGCAGATCGGCCTCACCGGCGACGCGCACTTCATCGTCTCCGACGGCAGCGAGTACGGGGCCTACCGGCGCTTCTACAAGAACGCGCCGGCCAGCCTGCGCTGAACCCGCTCGCCGCCCGATGCGCCTGCTGCCACGCTCGCTGCTGGCCCGCGTCTGGGCGCTGTACGCCGGCACGCTGATCGGCGTGGCCGTGTTCGGCCTGGGCGCCTTCCTCGCCGGCGAGATGGCGCAGCAGGTGGCGCGCTCGCGCCAGGACGTGCGCGCGCTGCTGGGCCTGGTGCTGCCGACGATCGCCGACAACGCCGTCGTCGGCGACTACGACGCGATCCAGCGCCAGATGCAGCGCATCGCCGCGCTGTCGCTCGTCAACGCGGCCGAGTTCCGCGACGCCAAGGGTGGCCGCCTGGCCAGCACCGATCCGGCCGTCGACGACGCGGCGCCGCTGTGGCTGCAGCGCTTCGTCGCCGCGCAGCTGGACGCGCCGGTCGAGCCCGTGGCCGCCGGCGGCACGCGCTACGGCGAGCTGCGGCTGGAGCTGGCGGCCGCGCCGATCGCCGCGGCGATGTGGCGCCAGTCGATCATCGCGGTGGGCGTCGCGGTGGCGGGGCTGGCCGCGGGGCTGCTGCTGATCCGCCGGCCGCTGAAGCGCTGGCTGGGTGACCTGGACCGCATCGCCGGCATGGACCTGGGCGATGCCGGCGGCCGCCGCCTGGCCGACGCCGCGCTCGCGCCCGACGCGCCGGCCGAGTTCCGCCGCACCTACGAGGTGCTGGGCCGCGCCGCGAGCCGGCTGCAGGCCGAGCGCGAGCAGGCCGCGGCCACGCTGCAGGCGATCGACGACGCCGTCTTCACTTGCGATGTCGAAGGCCGCGTGGTGCTGGCCAACGGCGCGGCCCAGCGGCTGCTGGGGCTGGCGCCGGAGGCCATCGTCGGCCAGGCGCTGCACGGGCTGCTGCCGGCGCTGGCCGAGGCCTGGCCGCGCGAGGCCGGCGGGGCGTGGCGCCACCACGCGCTCGAATGGACCGACGCTGCCGGCGTGCACCACACGCTGGACGCCAACCTCGGCCCGGTGCGCGACGCCGAAGGCGCGCTCGTGGGCCGCGTGCTGGCCTGCCGCGACGTGAGCGAGCTGCGCCGGCGCGACGCCGCGCTGGCCGACGCGCATGCCGCGCGCGACGGCGCGCTGCGCGCGCTGCGCCAGGCGCTCGAAGGCGCGCCCGACCTCGCCAACGTGCCGCGCGCGGCGCGCAGCGACATCGAGGCGGTGTCCATGCTCGTCTCGCGCCTGGTGGCGCAGCTGCAGGAGCGCACCGCGCAGCTCAACGCGATCTTCGCGCTCAGCCCGGACGGCTTCGTCTCCTTCAGCGGCGAAGGGCAGGTGCTCTACGCGAGCCCGGGCTTCGTCAAGCTCACCGGCCTGTCCACCGACATGGTCACCGGCCTCGAGGACGAGGCCTTCCAGGCGCGCCTGCGCTCGCGCTGCGCGCAGGCGGCGGCCTGGCCGGGCCTGGCGCCGGCCGAGTCGCCCGAGGGCGTGGTGCTGCCTTTCGCGCGCCCGCAGCGGCGGGTGCTGGCGCTGCGGCTGCACCGCGCCGCCGACGGCCAGGCCGGCCGCCTGCTGCACCTGCGCGACGTGACGCGCGAGACCGAGCTGGACCGCATGAAGAGCGAGTTCATCGCCACCGCCGCGCACGAGCTGCGCACGCCGATGGTGGGCATCTACGGCTATGCCGAGCTGCTGTGCACGCGCGAGATGCCGCCGGCGCGGCAGAAGGACCTGCTGGGCCGCATCCACCGCCAGTGCGAGGTGATGGTGCGCATCCTCAACGAGATGCTCGACCTGGCGCGCCTGGAAGCCGGCCGCAGCGTGGACTTCGCGCCCGAGCCGGCCGACCTGGGCCAACTCGTCGGCGAGGCGCTGGCCACCTTTGCGCCGCCGCCGCACCGCGAGCCGCCGGCCTGGATGGCGCCGGCGCTGCCGGTGCGGGTGGCCGCCGACGCGCCCAAGCTGGAGCGCGCGCTGGGCAACCTGCTGTCCAACGCCTACAAGTATTCGCCCGAGGGCGGCGTGGTGAGCGTGGCGGTGCTGCTCGACGAGAAGGCCCGGCGTGCCGGCATCGTGGTCGAGGACCGCGGCATCGGCCTCACGCCCGAGCAGGTGGCGCGCGTGGGCGAGCGCTTCTACCGCGCCGACGAGTCCGGCGCCGTGCTCGGCACCGGCCTGGGCGTGAGCCTGGTGCGCGAGATCGCCGCGCTGCACCGCGGCAGCCTCGAGCTGCGCAGCACGCCCGGCGAAGGCACGGCGGTGACGCTGTGGCTGCCGCTGGCCCACGAGGATGCGATCGGCGAGCCGGACGTGAATCCTGCAATGCCCGCGAAAGCGGAAGTGCCGACAATCGGCACATGAACACGCTGGTCGTCAGGCGCCTGGGCATCGATCTCGAAACGCCGCTGCCGCGGCACTGGTGCGGCGGCGACGCCTTCCGCACGGCCTTCTTCAACGCACTGTCGATGAGCTTCCCGGCCGGCGAGCAGTTCTTCATCGACGCCGTCAAGCGCGGCATGAAGATGGTGCCGCCCGAGGTGGCGGCGCGCCATGCGGAGGAAGTGCAGGCCTTCATCGGCCAGGAGGCCACGCACCGCCACCTGCATGCCCGCTTCAACGCGCACCTGCTGAAGCAGGGCCTGGTCAACCGCTGGGAACTGCGCGTGCTGCGCCGGCGCGCCAAGCTCGAGACCATGGGCGCGCGAAACTGGCTCGCGGTGACGGCGGCCACCGAGCATCTGACGGCCATCTTCGCCGAGCACCTGCTCGCGCACCCGGAGCTGCTGGACGGCGCCGAGCCGCGGCTGCGCGACCTGTGGCTGTGGCACTGCGCCGAGGAGTCCGAGCACCGCAGCACGGCCTTCGACCTCTACCGCGCCGCTGGCGGGAATGAGGAGTGGCGGCTGCGCATCTTCCGCTTCGTCACGGGGCACTTCGTCAGCGACCTGCTGCGCCAGACAGTGGCCAACCTCTGGCGCGACGGCAGCTGGTGGCGGCCCTCCACCTGGCGCAGCGGCTGGCAGTTGCTGTTCGGGCCGGCGGGTTTCATCCGCCTGGGCAAGCCGGCCTGGCGGCGCTACCTGGCAGAAGACTTCCACCCCTCGCAGGGCGACGGCGCGGCCGCTGAGCACTGGCTGGCCGACAACGCCGCGCTCGCGGTGCCGGTGCGGGGGCCGCGATGAACGCCGCGCTGCAGCGGGCGGAGCGCTTCGCGCAGCGCTTCGGCCTGCGCTTGCCGGTGCTGCTGGCGCCGATGGCCGGCGCCTGCCCGGTGGCGCTGTCGGCTGCGGTGGTGCGTGCCGGCGGCATGGGCGCCTGCGGCGCGCTGCTGTTCGAGCCGCCGGCCATCGCCGAATGGGTGGCGGGCTTTCGCCGCCTGGGCGGCGGGCCGCTGCAGATCAACCTCTGGGTGCCCGACCCGCCGCCGCAGCGCGACCCCCGGCACGAGGCCCGTGTGCGCGACTTCCTCGGCGTGCACGGCCCCTCGGTGCCGGCGAGCGCCGGCGACGCGACGCCGCCGGACTTCGCCGCGCAATGCGAGGCGCTGCTGGCCGCCAGGCCCACGGCGGTCTCGTCGATCATGGGCCTGTACCCGCCGGCCTTCGTCGAGCGGCTGAAGGCCGCGGGCATCGCCTGGTTCGCCAACGTCACCACCGTGGCCGAGGCCCGCGCCGCCGCCGCCGCGGGCGCCGACGTGCTGGTGGCCCAGGGCGCGGAGGCCGGTGGCCACCGCGGTGCCTTCGACGCCAGCCGCGCCCGCGACGAGGCGGTGGGGCTGTTCGCGCTGCTGCCGCAGGTGGTGGATGCCGCCGGCGGCCTGCCGGTGGTGGCCACCGGCGGCATCGCCGACGCCCGCGGCGTGGCCGCCGCGCTGGTGCTGGGCGCAAGCGCGGTGCAGGTGGGCACCGGCTTCCTGCGCTGCGACGAGGCCGGCATCGCGCCCGCCTGGGCCGCCGGTCTGCAGGGCCTGGCACCCGAGGACACGCGGCTCACGCGCGCCTTCTCCGGCCGCTGGGGCCGCGCGATCGCCACCGACTACGTGCGCGACGCCGCATCGCCCGCAGCGCCCGAGCCGGCGCCCTACCCGGTACAGCGCGGCCTGAGCGCCGCGATGCGCAAGGCGGCCGAGGCGGCAGGCGACCTGCAGCACCTGCAGGCCTGGAGCGGCCAGGCCGCGGCGCTGGCACCGGCGCGGCCGGCGGCGGAGATCGTCTCCAGCCTGTGGGGCGGTGCCCTGGAGTTGCTCGGTTAGCTACACCGGGTCGACGATCGAGTTGTCGATCAGGTCGTTGTCGAAGATCACCAGCCGCTCGGCGAAGCGCAGGCCCTCGGGCGTCTGGACGATGCGGTCCAGGTAGCGGCCCACGAGCAGGATCTGCGGCAGCTCGTCGCGCCGCGTGCGCACCACCAGCACCGGCGCCTCGCAGCGCAGGCCGTCCTCGCCGCGGGACAAGAGCCGCGGCAGGCCGGTAATGTGGCGCTGCAGGTAGGGGTCGTGGTAGATCGTCTCGCTGGCGCCGTAGACGCGGTCCTGCAGCATCGCCCGGCTCTCGAAGGCCAGCGTGGCCAGCGGCAGCCCGCGGTCGAAGTTCTCGCGCGACTGCAGCTTGTACGTGCACTGCTCGGTGAAGAAGCCCGGCCAGCGCGAGAAGTCGCCGCTGTCCAGCACCGCGGCGTAGTCGGCGTAGAGCGCGTGCAGCGCCAGCAGCGTGTGAACGTCCATTTGAGCGTTCATGCTCACAGCCCCATCACCTCGCGCCAGTAGCCGTACATGCCGCGGATCAGCGTCTCGGTCACGTTGTGATCGGTGTCCTGCACCCCGCGGCCGTCGAGTTCGCTGATCGTGCGTGCCCGCTCGTTGGCCTCGAAGGCCTGCTGCACGAAGGCGATGACCTCGCCGTCGTCGGCCGAGACGAAGCCGGCCGGGCCGAAGAGGTTGGCCTGGCGCAGCCGGCGCCGGGTCATCGCCTCGTCGTCGGACTCGAAGCCGAAGTGCGTCCAGACGAAGTCGAACACGCCGGGCGCCACCGGCTGGATGTGGCGCGTGGACAGCGAGTTCACCTGCTGCTGCACGATCACGCTGGGGAACAGCGTCATCATCACCACGGTGGGCCCGCCCCACCAGGGCTCGGGCACCACGTCGAGCAGGCGCGGGTCGTTCAGCGTCATGCCGGGCTTGTAGCTGGCCACGCCTTCGGTCACCGAGGCGCCGGCGGCGGCCTCGTTGCGGCGGCTGATCATCGCGGCGTGGCGGTGGTGCGCGTCCATCACCATGCGGCTTTGCTGGTCGGCGCGCCAGAGTCCGAAGTTGACGAACCAGGTGTGCAGCAGGCCCGGGTGGTACGGGTCTTTGATGTTCTCCTGCATCAGCTTCCAGTTCGCCGGGATGCGCTGGCGGTTGTAGCCCAGCAGCTTCAGCGGCCTCTCGGGCGAGAACACGCGGTCGAACCAGGGCAGGATCGCGGGGCCGAGGAAGTCCTCGAAGGGCTCGGCCTCGGGGTCGAAGCTCGCGAACACCGCGCCGCCGCGGCGCGCGACCTTCAGCTTCGCCAGGCCGTGGTCGGCGAGCTTGAAGTCCTCCGGCATGCCGCCGTTCACGCGCCCCTCGTGCTTCACGCCGTTCCTGAAGGCCAGGCCCAGCAGCGAGCCGTCGAGCGCGTAGGTCCACTGGTGGTAGGGGCAGCTGAAGCTCTTCGTGCTGCCATGCCGCTCGCGGCAGAAGGCCACGCCGCGGTGCGCGCAGCGGTTCTCCACGACGTGGATCTCGCCCGTCTTCGCCCGCGCCATGATCACGCTGCGCTCGCCGACCACGGTGCGCTTGAAGTCGCCGGGCTGCGGGACTTCGCATTCGAGCCCGACGTAGCACCAGTGGCCGCGGTAGAAGAAGCGCTCCATCTCCTCGCGGTAGACCTCGGGCTTCGTGTAGACCCAGCCCGGCGCGCGGCTCGTGGGCAGCTCGCCCCAGGGCGACGCGGGTCCGGCGGCGAGCGGCAGGGCGGCGTTCATCGGCGCTTCTCCGGTTCGGTGGGCGCGCGCGGGCGGCGCATGCGGGCGCAGGGGTCCTCGCGCGGCTGGGCGGGCGTGTGCACGACGCGGTCGAAGGCGGCCGTGTCATCGCCGGCTTCGAGCACGCCGACGGCCTCGCTGATGCCGCGCACTTCCGGCGTCAGCCAGGCCGGCGCGCCGATGTCCGTGCGCACATGGCCGTTGCCGGCCAGCAGCACGACGCCGCGCGAGGCATGCTGCGCCAGCATCCGCGCCATGAACTGGTCGCGCGCCACCTGCGCCAGCGCCATGCGGCCGGCGGTGGCGGCGTCCAGCGTGCCGCAGTGGCTGGCCTCGATGTCGGCTGTGTGCGCCTTCATCACCGCGGGCGGCACCTGGGCGTCGAAGCCGGTGGCGGCCAGGCCCTCGCGGATGACGCGCCGGGCCTCGTCGCGCGAGACGTTGGCCGCGACGATGGGCAGGCCGTGCTGCAGCGCCAGCGCGATGAAGGGGCGGTAGAAGCTCCAGTCCCAGCCAGGGCCGCCGGCGGCGGCGATCACGGCGTCGGCGTCGGGCCTGGGCGTGGCCTGCAGCAGGCGGTCGAGCGCGGGCTGCTTGTCGCGGTCGAGCTGCTCCATCGCCAGCGCCGGGCGCGCGCCGCCGTCGAGCAGCGAGCGGAAGGCGGCCAGCCGCAGCGCGTGCTGCGCCGCGTTGTCGTGCACCTCGCCCAGCAGCACCACGGGGCGCTGCAGCGTCAGCGTGGGCGCCGTGGCGCTGCAGCCGGCCAGCAGCAGCGCGGCCAGCGCGACGGCGGTCTTCATGGCTTCAAGGTGCGGCGCGCGAACTCGATCAGCGCGGCGAACTGGTAGTCGGCGTTCTCGCGCCGGGCGAAGCCATGGCCTTCGTTGCCGGCCAGCAGGTACCACACCGGCGTGCCGCGCTGCTGCAGGCTGCGCACGATCTGCTCGCTCTCGGTCCAGGGCACGCGCGGGTCGTTGCGGCCCTGCGCCACCATCAGCGGCTTGGTGATGCGCTGCACATGCGCCAGCGGCGAGATGCCCTGCAGGAAGCTGCGCATCGCCGGGTCGCGCTCGTCGCCGTATTCGGCGCGGCGCAGGTCGCGCCGGTAGCTCTCGGTGTTCTCCAGGAAACTGACGAAGTTGCTGATGCCCACCGAGCTGGACGCGCCGGCGATGCGCTCGGCCAGCAGCGTGCTGGCCGCCAGCGCCATGTAGCCGCCGTAGCTGCCGCCCACCACGAGTACGCGGCCCGGATCCAGCCGCGGCTGCGTGTCCACCCAGTCGATGGCCGCGGCCATGTCCTTCACCGAGTCCTCGCGCTTTCGGCCGTCGTCCAGCGACACGAAGGTCTTGCCGTAGCCGGTGCTGCCGCGCACGTTGGGCTGCAGCAGCGCGATGCCCAGTTCCTGCACGAGGTAGTTCCAGCGCCCCTGCCAGCCCTGGCGCGACTGGCCTTCGGGGCCGCCGTGCACCAGCATCAGCACCGGGCGCCGGCCGCCGAAGCGGGCCGGGGGCATCGTCAGCTGGCCGCTGATCGTGCGGCCGTCGAAGCTCTTCCAGCGCACGATCTCCTGCTCGGGCAGCGCGGCCAGGTCCAGGCCTTCGGTGCCGATGGGCCGGGTCCACGCGCTGAGCCTGCCGCTGGCGACGTCCAGCGAATGCACCTGTGCCGGGCCCTGCGCGCCGGAGACGACGAAGGCCAGCTCGTGCAACGCCTCGTGGAAGGTGGCGCGCGAGAGGCTGCCGCGCGACAGCTGCGGCTGTGGCGGCAGCGCGCGCAGGGCGCCGCTGGCGGCATCGACGATGCGCAGCTCCTCGCGCCCGTCGACGTTGGCCATCATCGCCAGCAGCCGGCCGTCGCGGCTGGCGCTGCCCCAGGACTGGTCCCAGCCCAGCGCGGGGCCGATGCGTTCGAGCCGGCCGTCGGCCAGCGCCAGGCGCATCGGCTCGTGGAACTCGCCGTCGCGGTCGCTGAAGACGACGAGGGCCCGGCCGTCGGCCGACCACTCGGCCGCGCGGTAGGTGGCGGTGCGCGAGTCGCCCGGCGCGGGCAGCAGGCGGCGGTGCTCGCCGCTGGCCAGCTCCAGCAGCCAGACCTCCGACACCGTGGCGGACACGTAGCGCGTGAAGGCGATGCGCTGCTCGTCGGGCGCGACGGCGAAGTCGGTCCAGCCGGCGCCCGGCAGCTCGGCGATGCGGCGCCAGCTCGAAGGCTGCAGCGGATCGACCAGCGACAGCGTCGTGCTGACCTCGCTGCGCCGGCCGCCGGCGGCGGTGCGGTCCAGCGGCACCGAGCTCACCAGCGCGAGCGGCCGGAGCAGGGCGCTGCCCTTCAGCCAGCCCGACAGCGCATGGCGCTGGCCCGCCGGCGTGATGCTCTCGGCCTTGCGCGTGGCGGGGTCGAGCCGGTAGAGCTGGTAGGCCTCGTCGCCGCCGCTGCCGCGTGCGAACACGAGGTAGCGGCCTTCGCGCGGCTCCCATTGCGCGCTGGTCACCGGGTCCTCGCCGTCGGTCAGGCGCTCGGGCGCCGCCATCGGCGTGGCCACGCGGTACAGCTGGGTGCTGCGGTCGGCCTCGCCGCGATGCGACACCAGCAGCTCGCGCTGGCGTGGGTGCCAGGCGACGAACTGGTGGCCGGCGACGCGGCTGTAGCGCTGCGCGGCGTCCAGCGGCGCGCGGTCCAGCGTCGGCACGCCTTCGGTGTGCATTGCCTCGGGCGGAACGAGCGGCGCCGGGTCCGGCGCGGTGGCGCAGGCCGCGAGCACCACGGCCAGGGCGGAGGCGAGGGCGGCGGCGAGCAGGCGTCTGTGGTTCGTCGGCATGCGGAATCAGGCACCGGCCAGCAGGCCGAGCCACTCGTGGATGGCCAGGGAATTGATCATGTAGCCGTGCCGGCTGGGCAGCCAGTCGAAGATCGACGGCGGCCCGCTGGCGGACGAGGGCACGGCCAGCGGTGCCGGCACGATGCGCGTGCCCTTGCCGCCGGCCAGGCGCTCGAAGTTCCGCAGCGCACGCGGCATGTGGTACCACTCGGTGACGAGCACGACCTGGTCGTAGCCCGCGGCCTGCACCAGCGGCAGCGTGCGCGCGGCGTTCTCGCGTGTGTCGCGCGACTCGCCTTCGGTCCAGCGCAGCGGGCGCGCGAACTCGCGCTCGGCGATGCGCGCGGCGATCTCGGCCTCGCTCGGCCCGGCCGGCCCGCCATGCCCCACGCCGCCGCTGAAGCCGGCCGGCAGGCCGGTCTCGCGCGACAGCCACAGCCCGTAGCGCAGCCGCTCGATGCCCGCGGGCACCAGCGTCGAGAAGCCGTACTCCGGTGCCAGGATGCGGCGCCCGGCGCCGAGCACCACGATCGTCGTGCGCGGTGCGCGCTTCAGGCCGTCGATCTCGGCCTGCCCGAGCGCCGGCGGCGGGTGCAGCAGCCCGCGTGTCAGCAGCAGCCCGAAGCCTTCGGTGCAGCTCAGCCACAACCCCACCACGCCCAGCAGCACCAGCAGCCACGCCAGCAGCCGGCGGTTGAACATCAGCCGCGCGCCCAGCAGCACCAGCAGCAGCAAGGGCACGGGCGGCAGCAGCAGCGCGGCGGCCACCGGCTTGTAGGCCTCCAGGCCCAGCGTGAGGAAGAGCTCGTTCATGCGGCAGCGGCGGTGGCGGCAGTGGCGGCGTGCGACGCCGCCCCGATCGTCAGAAGAAGGCCTGCAGGCCCGTCATCGCGCGGCCGAGGATCAGTGCGTGCACGTCGTGCGTGCCCTCGTAGGTGTTGACGGTCTCCAGGTTGATCATGTGCCGGATCACGTGGTACTCGTCGTGGATGCCGTTGCCGCCGTGCATGTCGCGCGCCGCACGCGCGATCTCCAGCGCCTTGCCGCAGCTGTTGCGCTTGATCAGGCTGATCATCTCCGGCGCCGCACGCCCTTCGTCGAGCAGGCGGCCCACGCGCAGCACGCCCTGCAGGCCGAGCGTGATCTCGGTCTGCATGTCGGCCAGCTTCTTCTGCACGAGCTGGTTCTGCGCCAGCGGGCGGCCGAACTGCTTGCGGTCCAGCGTGTACTGGCGCGCGGCGGTCCAGCAGAACTCGGCCGCGCCCAGGGCGCCCCAGGCGATGCCGTAGCGCGCCTTGTTCAGGCAGCCGAAGGGGCCCTTCAGGCCGCTCACGTTCGGCAGCAGCTGGGCCTCTGGCACGAACACGCCGTCCATCACGATCTCGCCGGTGATGCTGGCGCGCAGGCTCATCTTGCCCTCGATCTTGGGCGCGGTGAGCCCCGCCATGCCCTTCTCGAGGATGAAGCCGCGGATGCTCTCCTGGCCGCCGACCTTGCCGTCGGGGTCTTCCAGCTTGGCCCAGACGACGAAGACGTCGGCGATCGGGCTGTTGGTGATCCACATCTTGCTGCCGCGCAGCAGGTAGCCCTGGACGCCGTCGCGCGTGGCGGGCTTGGCCCGCGTGAGCATGCCGGCCGGGTCGCTGCCGTGGTTGGGCTCGGTCAGGCCGAAACAGCCGACCCACTCGCCGGTGGCCAGCTTCGGCAGGTACTTCTCGCGCTGCGCCTCGCTGCCGTAGGCGTGGATCGGGTGCATCACGAGCGAGCTCTGCACGCTCATCGCGCTGCGGTAGCCGCTGTCCACGCGCTCGACCTCGCGCGCCACCAGCCCGTAGCAGACATGGTTCAGCCCGGCGCAGCCGTAGCCTTCGATGGTGCTGCCCAAGAGGCCGAGCGCACCCATCTCGTACATGATCTCGCGCTCGAAGTGCTCGTGGCGCGCGGCCATCAGCACGCGTGTCTGCAGCTTCTCCTGGCAGTAGTCGCGCGCGGCGTCGCGCACGGCGCGTTCGTCGTCGGACAGCTGGCTGTCGAGCAGGAAAGGGTCTTCCCAGTTGAAGGTGGTGGCCATCGGCGGCAGCTCCAGATAATCCGCACGAGTGTAAGGAGTCGGCGCAGGCCGCGACCGACGGGCTTTACCGCAGTGACGAGGAGTGTTTTCGATGAGCGAGCCGGTCGAGGTCATCACGCTGGGCGGCGGATGCTTCTGGTGCCTGGAGGCCGTCTACGAGCAGGTCGACGGCGTGCTCGCGGTCGAGAGCGGCTACAGCAACGGCCAGGCCGTGAACCCGAGCTACGAGGCCGTCTGCACCGGCCGCACCGGCCACGCCGAGGTCGTGCGGGTGAGCTTCGACCCGGCGCGCATCCCGCTGCGCGAGGTGCTGGAGATCTTCTTCACGATCCACGACCCGACGACGCTGAACCGCCAGGGCAACGACGTGGGCACGCAGTACCGCAGCGGCATTTACTGGCACGAGCCGGCGCAGCGCGCGGTGATCGACGAGGTGGTGGCCGAGGCCAACGCCCACCATGGCGGCAAGCTGGTGACCGAGGTGTTGCCGCTGGCGAACTACAGCAAGGCCGAGGCCTACCACCAGCACTACTTCGCCAACCACCCGAACGCGGGCTACTGCGCCTTCGTGGTGGCGCCCAAGGTCGAGAAGTTCAGGCGCACATTCAAGGAGCGCGTGAAGGCTTCGGCGTGATCAGAGGGGGTTGAAGGCGCTGACGGCGTCGTCGAGGTCGGGGAACATCGAATCGAGGCCTCGGCGCAGCATCTGGCGGCGGCTGCGGCGCTCGGCCTCGACGCCCGACAGCGCCGCGAACACCGGCGCGCGCAGCAGCCACAGGTCCACCGGCTCTTCGGCGGCGCGCACCTGCGCGCGCAGCCACTCGGCTTCGGGGATGAGGTCGAGCGCTTCGATGAAGGTCAGCTTCAGCGAGACGAAGGCCTGGCGCGCGGCCAGGCGCGCGACGCGGTCGCCGGGCATGCCGGCGCCGGCGGTGTAGTCACGCGGGGCGATCTGGGTGTGCATCACGGTGTCGCCCTCTAGAGCGTCGCGAACTGCGAGCGCGGGGCTCGCGTGGGGAAATGGCGGTTCAGCAGCGCCACGCGCTCCTGGGCCTGGCCCTGGCTGTGCCAGGTGCCGACGAGCCGGTAGACCTCGGCCCGCAGGTGCCACAGCTCGCGCAGCGAGCGCGCGCCCTGGATGCGGCGGCGCAGGGTCTCGGCGTCGTCGCTGTCGATGTCGGCCAGCGTCGCGAGGAACTCCATGCGCACGCCGGGCAGGCGGTTGGGCGAGGGCGCGGCCTGATGCGGCGCCGGCGCCATGATCCAGAACAGCAGCCGCTGCCACAGGCCGCCCGAAGGCGCACTGCGCAGCGAAGGCGGACGGACCTCGACGCGCAGGCTGCTCGGGTCGGCGAGCGTGGTGCTGCGGCGGTTCCAGCGCGAGAAACGGGAGATGGACCTGATCATGGTCTTGTTATCGGACAGGACTCGTGGTGCCTGAACGAATGGTCGCCCGCGGCGACGCTTGACCATGCGCGAAAGAGGGGCCCGAACCGCGGCCAGTTCGCGCCCGGGCTGACTAAGGAACGGGGCCGCCCGGCCGACAGGCCCGGGCCCGGCTCAGCCTTTCAAACGACGCCGAAACGCGCCTTGCGCTCGGCGGTGAAGCTCCACCAGGGCCGTGCCTCGCCGCCGTCCATGAAGGCGGTGGCGGCCATGAAGGTGTCGAGCACGCAAGGGTCCTGCCGCTTGCCGGTGAGGCGGCACAGCGCCTGGTAGAGCTGGAAGGCGTCGCGGCCGCGCAGGTCCTGCGGGAGCATCACGCCCAGGCTGCGCAGGTCGGCCGCGATCGAGGGCCCGATGTTGGGCAGCTGCTCCAGGCGCTCGCACTCGCTGGCGTGGCGCGCCTTGCGCGGCGGCGGGGCCTTGGGCGGCCGCGTGCCGGCCTGTGGAAGCGAGGACTGCAGGTTCATCGCGCTACATCAGCATGGTGTTGCGGATCAGGCCGACGGCGATGCCTTCGAGTTCGAAGTCGACCGTGCCCGGCGGCACGTGGATGGTCTCGAAGTCGGGGTTCTCGGGCAGCAGCTCGACGCCCCGGCTGGTGCGGCGCAGGCGCTTGACGGTGACGTCGTCGCCCAGCCGCGCCACCACGATCTGTCCGTTCTTGGCCTCGTGCGCCTTCTGCACCGCGAGCAGGTCGCCGTCGAGGATGCCGGCGTCGCGCATGCTCATGCCGCGCACCTTGAGCAGGAAGTCGGGCCGGCGCGGGAACATCGAGGCCTCCACCAGGTACGTTTGATCGATGTGTTCCTGCGCCAGGATGGGGCTGCCGGCGGCCACGCGGCCCACCAGCGGCAGCGTGAGCTGTGCCAGGTTGGGCAGCGGCAGCATGTACTGCTTGCCGAACGGCGCCAGCCGTGCCTCGGCCAGCGCACGCAATGTGTCAGACTTCAGACGGATGCCGCGCGAGGTGCCGCCCACCAGTTCGATCACGCCCTTGCGGGCCAGGGCCTGCAGGTGTTCCTCGGCGGCGTTGTGCGACTTGAAGCCGAGTTCCGATGCGATCTCGGCCCGCGTGGGCGGGGCGCCGGTGCGCTCGATGGCGCTTTGAACCAGATCGAGCACCTGCTGCTGCCGCGGGGTGAGCTTGGGGCTTTCGTCCATCACGCTTGGCGCCAGACGGGCTGGCGTTTTGTCCAGTAGCTGTATTTTCATCCAGAAGACCACCGAATGCCAAGTGCCTTGATGCCCGACCGGCGCCCTGTCGTCATCCTCGGCACCGGCGGCACCATCGCCGGCACCGCCGCGAGCGCCGCGTCGCACCTCGGCTACCGGGCGGGCACGCTGAGTGCCGACGAGCTGGTCGCCGCCGTGCCGGCGCTGCGTGGCCAGGCGCTCGAGGCCGAGACCGTGGCGCGCCTGGACAGCTGCGACATGGACCACGCGACCTGGGCGCTGCTGGCCCGTCGCGTGGCCTGGCACCTGGCCCGCGACGAGGTCGCCGGCCTCGTGGTGACGCACGGCACCGACACGCTGGAGGAGACCGCCTACTTTCTGCACCGCGCCGTGGCCGCGGCCAAGCCGCTGGTTCTGACGGCCGCGATGCGCCCGGCCACCGCGCTCTCGGCCGACGGGCCGCAGAACCTGTTCGACGCGGTGCGGCTCGCGCGAACGGCGGATCTGCGCGGCGTGCTCGTCGCCTTCGGCGGCCGCGTGTTCGCCGGCAGCGAACTGCGCAAGGTGCACGGCTACCGGGTCGACGCCTTCAGCAGCGGCGACGCGGGCGACCTGGGTGCGATCGAGGACGGTGCGCTGCGCCCCTTCCGCCAGGCGCCCCCGGCCGACACCGGCGACGCGGCCGCGCTGCTCGCGCTGGCGCCGGAGGCCTGGCCGCGCGTGGACATCGTCACCAGCCATGCCGGCGTGCGCGGCGACCTGGTCGATGCGCTCGTCGCCGCGGGGGCGAAAGGCATCGTCGTTGCCGGCACGGGCAACGGCAGCATGCATGCCTCGCTGCTGGCGGCGGCGCGGCGCGCCGCGGCGCAGGGCGTCGTGGTCTGGCGCGCGTCGCGCTGCCAGCTCGGCGGCGTGGTCGGCGCGCCGGCGGACGCGCTGCCTTCGGCCGGCGCGCTGACGCCACCGCAGGCGCGCATCGAGCTGATGATCAGGCTGGCCGGCGCCGCTTCGCCGCGCGCCGACTGACCAGCAGCAGCCCGGCGGCCAGCATCGCCCAGGCCTGCGGCTCGGGCACCGCGGCGATCTGCTGGTTGACGAACGTGGAGCCGCCAAGGTCACTGTCGTCGAAGGCGAAGACGAACCACTGGTTGGGGTTGGACTTGCCGCCGGCGGTGGTGGCGAGGAAGTCGTTGTCGTTGGCGATGTACAGCGTGTGCTTGAGCACGCCGTTCACCAGCACGTCCTGGCCGAAGGCCGCGCCTTCGAGCTTGGCCGGGATCTGGTCGTCGGTGATGCCGGCCGCGTTGAGCTTGGCGCGGATGTCCAGGAACAGCGTGGTCGGGAGCGCTTTCGTCGCCAGCACCGAGGCGCCCGAAAGTCCCGTCACGTCCTGCGCGCCGGTGATGTCGACCTTGCGCAGCTGCTTGAAGCCCGCGCTGGAGTCGTCGCCCAGGCCCTTGCCGTCACGCTCCAGCACGAGGAACTCGTGGTCGTTGAGCGCCAGGATCTCGCTGCTGTTGTAGGTCTTCGTACCGACCTGGTTGTCGTAGGCGAACTGCTTGACGGCGTGGGTGGCGATGTCGATCGTCACGATGCGGTTGTAGCGGCCGCCGTCGCCGCCGTCCTGCAGCAGCGGGCTCTGCATGAAGCCCACGAGCGTCTTGCCGTCGGGCGTGATCGCCAGGCCCTCCATGCCCTTGTTCGCGACCCGGCCGGTGGTGTTCGCCGGGCTGCCTTCGCTGGCCGTCGTCGCGCCCTTCACCGTGACGCCGAACTCGGCCGGCAGTGCAAAGCTGTCGATGCGGCGGCCGGTGGCGCGGTCGAACTGGTAGACGTAGGGGCCGTACTCGTCGCTGATGAAGACGCTGCGGCCGTCGTTCGAGACGCGCAGGCCCTCGGCGTCGAAGCGCGCGTCCAGCGGGCTCAGCGACGGGCCGAGCGGGTTGAAGGCGTCGGAGCGCCCGGTGAAGTAGTTCGTGCCGCCCACGGCCAGGCTGGGCGCGCTGCCGTAGTTCAGCGCATCGGTGCTCGACAGCAGCGTCGTGGCCTGCAGCGTGGGCACGAGCGTGAAGGGCAGGGCGCCTGAAGGCGTGGCCGTGAGCGCCAGCGAGATCGTCTGGAAGCGCGGGACGTAGGACGTCGTGTCGGCGACCGCGGCGTTCCAGCCCACGGCATTCGGGCCGCGGTCGGGCAGCGCGATGAAGCTGCTGCCGCCGGCCCAGGCCAGCGCCGAGCCCATGCCGCCCAGCAGGTCGGCTGCGACGCCGTTCTCCAGCGCTGCCGGCTGGCCGGAGAGATCGGCCAGCGCGCCGCTCAGGCTGCCGCGCGCGATCAGGTCCACCGCATGCGCGGGGGCGGAGGCGGTCAGCACGAGCGTGAGCGTGAGCGTGAGCGCAAAGGCCGCGCCCGGCGCCGTGCGGCGCGGATGATGGATTCGGTTCATGGTCGGGGACTCCAGCGTCGTCGGGACAAACCCGGCGAGCATGGGCCGCGACCGTGACAGTGCTGCGACAAGCCGGCCCCGCAGCGCAGGGGCCGGCCCGCCGTGCGCGCGATCAGGCGACCGACAGCGCGACGTCGATGTTGCCGCGGGTGGCGTTCGAGTACGGGCAGACCTCGTGCGCGGTGGCCACCAGCTTCTCGGCCGCGGCGCGCTCCATGCCCGGCAGGCTGACGACCATCGTCACCGCGATGCCGAAGGCGCCTTCCTTGCCCGTCATCGGGCCGATCGAGACCGAGGACTTGATCGAGACCTCGCCCGGCAGTGCGAGCTTCTGGCGCCCGGCCACGGCCTTGATGGCACCGATGAAACAGGCCGAATAGCCGGCCGCGAACAGCTGCTCGGGGTTGGTGCCCGGGCCGCCGGCGCCACCGAGTTCCTTGGGCGTGGACAGCGTGAGCTTGATCGCGCCGTCCGACGATTCGGTGGTGCCGGCGCGGCCGCCGGTGCTGGTGGCGTGGGCGGTGTAGAGGGCTTTGTCGATGGCCATGGTGGACTGCCTTTCGGTGGGGTGATGGATGCAGGGCGGGCCGGTTCAGGCCGCCTGCGGGGTGGAATCGGTGATGTGGCGGCGCAGCTCGTGCAGCCGGGCGGTGAGCGCGGAAAGCTCGCCGAGTTCGCAGCCGCTGGCGCGCGCCACCGAAGGGGGCACCGCCATCGCCTGGGTCTTCAGCGCGCGGCCGGCGGCGCTGAGCTGAAGCAGCACGCGGCGCTCGTCGGCCGCATCGCGAAGGCGCTGCACCAGGCCGGCGGCTTCCAGGCGCTTGAGCAGCGGCGTGAGCGTGCCCGAGTCGAGCGCCAGGCGCTCGCCCAGCTGGCTCACGGTGAGGCCGTCGGCCTCCCACAGCACCAGCATCACGAGGTACTGCGGGTAGGTCAGGCCCAGCGGCTCGAGCAGCGGCTTGTACAGCTTGGTCATCGCCAGCGACGCGGAGTACAGCGCGAAGCACAGCTGGTGGTCCAGCGCGAGCCAGCTCTCGGGGGCGGTGCGGCGGTTGCGGGGCATGGGCGGAAATATAGCTCGCAATTGAATTGCGCACAATATAAATCCCCGACAGCGGTGCGGTCGATGGCCTCAGGCGGGGGGCTGGTTCAGCCTCGTCATCACGAGCGCCTGCCGGTGCAGCGCGGCGCGCAGCGCCGGCGGCTCCAGCACCTCGGCCTGGTCGCCCAGCCGCAGCATCTCGCGCGACGCGTGCTCGACCGATTCGATCGGCACCCGCACCTGCGCCCAACCCTCGGGCTCGCAGGGCTCGGCGCTGTCTTGTGCCGCCGCCGCCACCACCGGGCTGAACTCGCACAGGCGCGCGAAGCCCGTCTCGGTGACGCGCAGCGTGGCGCGCGTGGTGTAGACGCCGGCCTCGAAGCGCGCCGTGCTGTCGCGCCACCACGCGGCCAGCTCGAAGCGCGGCGGCGGCGTGAAGGGCTCGTCCGTCACGCGCAGCGACAGCAGCGCGGCCAGGCGGTAGGCCCGCACATCGTCGCGGCCGGCCTTGCGCGCCGCCATGTACCAGGTGCCCGCCTTCAGCACCAGGCCCAGCGGCTCGACCACCTGGTCGCTGATGCGCTTCCAGCTCTCGTAGCGCATCGCGACGCGGCGGCAGGCCCAGACGGCGCCGGCCACCGCCTGCAGGTGCTCGGGCTGCGAGCGTTCGCGGAACCAGTCGGCCGGGTCGAGGTGGAAGCCCTGCGAGAGGCGTCGGGCCTCGCGCTGCGCCTCGGCCGGCAGCGCGGCCAGCAGCTTGGGCTGCGCGCCGGCCACCGCCGCGCCCAGGCCGAGTTCCGCCGCCGGCCCCGGCAGGCCGGCCAGGAAGAGGGCGCGCGCCTCGGCCGTGGTGAGCCCGGTGAGCTGCGTGCGCCAGCCCGGCTGCAGGCAGATGCCGCCGCCGCGGCCGGTCTCGGCCCAGACCGGCACGCCGGCCGCGCTGAGATGGTCGACGTCGCGGTAGATGGTGCGTACCGAGACGCTGGTGCGCTCGGCCAGCCAGGGCGCGCTGGCGCGGCCCCGCTCCTGCAGGTGCATCAGGATCGCCAGCAGCCGGCTCGCACGCATGGCCGCAGTGTGCCGTCAAAGGCTGACATTCGATGTCAGGGTTCGACCGGCAGGATCGCCGCATTGCTTCAACCGAGACCGCTGATGCCCCATCCGAACGTCATCGAGCTGCGCCAGTACACGCTGCACGCCGGCGCGCGCGAGCGCCTCGTCACGCTGTTCGAGCGCGAGTTCATCGAGACCCAGGAGGCCGTGGGCCTGCAGGTGCTGGGCATCTTCGAGGATGCCGACGCGCCCGAGCGCTTCGTCTGGCTGCGCGGCTTCGCCGGCATGGCCGAGCGGCGCGCGGGGCTGGAAGCCTTCTACGGCGGGCCGGTGTGGCAGCGCCATCGTGACGAGGCCAACGCGACGATGATCGATTCCGACGACGTGCTGCTGCTGCGGCCGCTCACGCCTTGGCCGCCCGCCGGCGAGAGCCGCGGCGGGTGGCACGCGCTGGCCGTGCCGCTGCGCGAGGCGCCCGACGAGGCGCTGCGCGAACGCCTGCGCGCCGAGCCCGGCTTCTGGATGGAGACCGAACCCTCGCCCAACGACTTCCCCCGCCTGCCGGTCAGGGACGGCTGGTGGGTGCTGGGCCTGGCGACCGAGCCTTTGCATTGGCCGCAGGAGCTGTCGTCCAGCTTGCTTCAAGCGCCCAGGCCCCTGCGCCTGCGGCCCACGCGCCGATCACCCCTTCGTTGAGGAACTGCCCATGTCGAGCGAACACGACTTCGATTTCTTCCACGGCCGCTGGACCGTGCATCACCGCCGCCTCGTCAGGCGCCTGGCCGGCTGCACCGACTGGCAGCTCTTCGGCGGCAACTGCCACAACTGGCCCTTGCTGGGCGGGGCTGGCAACGTCGACGACAACTGGCTCGAACTGCCCGGCGGCCCCTATCGCGCGGCCACGCTGCGCAGCTGGGATCCGGCCGAGAGAACCTGGCAGATCTGGTGGCTCGATGGGCGCCACCCGAAGGCGCTCGGCGCGCCGATGGTCGGCCGCTTCGAGGCTGGCGAGGGGATCTTCTACGCCGACGAGGACTTCGAGGGCCGGCCGATCCGCGTGCGCTTCCTGTGGACGCGCTGCGATACGCCGTCTCCGCGCTGGGAGCAAGCCTTCTCGACCGACGGCGGCAAGTCCTGGGAAACGAACTGGGAGATGGACTTCACCCGGCCCGGTTGAGCTCCTCCAGCTCCGTCTGCACCTCCAGCCAGCGCTCCTCCAGCATGTGCAGCTCGGCGCCCACATGCGCGAGCCGGCGGCCGAGTTCGGCGTAGTCCTCGGCATCGGGCTTCGCGAGATCGGCCTCGACCTCGGCCTTCTCGGCGGCGAGCTTGGCCATGCGCTCGTCGATGCGCTGCAGCTCGACGCGCAGCGGCCGCGTCAGCTCCGACTGCTTCGCGCGCGCCTGCTTGGCCTTCTGGCGGTCATCGCGCGAGGCCGCCGGTGGCGCCGCGGCGGCGGCCCTCGGCGGCGGGGTTGCCGGCGCCGGGGCCGACGCGAGCACGGGCCGCGGCGGGTCCGGCAGGGGCTGGCCCTTGGCCGCGGCGCGCGAGACTTCGAGCAGCCACTTCTGGTAGTCGTCCAGGTCGCCGTCGAAGGGCTCGACGCGGCCGCGAGCGACGAGCCAGAACTCGTCGCAGGTTTCGCGCAGCAGCGCGCGGTCGTGGCTGACCAGCATCACCGTGCCTTCGAACTCGTTGAGCGCGATCGACAGCGCCTCGCGCGTGGTCAGGTCGAGGTGGTTCGTGGGCTCGTCCAGCAGCAGCAGGTTGGGGCGCTGCCACACGAGCATCGCCATCACCAGGCGCGCCTTCTCGCCGCCGGACAGCGAGCCCACCGCCTGCGTCACCATGTCGCCGGTGAAGCGGAAGCTGCCGAGGAAATCGCGCAGCTCCTGCTCGCGCGCCGGCGGGCCCACGTCGCGCGCCAGGCGCACCATGTGCATCAGCGGGCCGTCGTCGGGCTGCAGCACGTCGAGTTCCTGCTGCGCGAAGTAGCCGATGACCAGGCCCTTGCCCTGCGTCGCGTGGCCGCCCAGCGCCGGCAGGCTGCCGGCGATGGTCTTCACCAGCGTGCTCTTGCCCTGGCCGTTGGCGCCCAGGATGCCGATGCGCTGGCCGGCGAGCACCGAGCGGCTGAAGCCGCCGACGATCTTCGCCGAGCCGTAGCCGCAATCGAGCCCATCGAACGAGAGCATCGGGTTCGGCAGGCTCGCCGGCTCCTTGAACTCGAAGTCGAAGTCGCTCGCCGTCAGCACCGGCGCGAGCTTCTCCATGCGCGCCAGTGCCTTCACGCGGCTCTGCGCCTGCTTGGCCTTGCTCGCCTTGGCCTTGAAGCGGTCGATGAAGCGCTGCAGGTGCGCGATGCGTTCCTGCTGCTTCGAATAGGCCGCCTGCGCCTGGCTGATGCGCTCGGCGCGCATCTCCTCGAAGGCCGTGTAGTTGCCCGTGTAGCGCACCAGCTCGCCTTCGTCGAGATGCACGATGACACGCGTGACGGCATCGAGGAACTCGCGGTCGTGGCTGATGACGATCATCAGCCCCTCGTAGCGCTTGAGCCAGGCCTCCAGCCAGACCAGCGCGTCGAGGTCGAGGTGGTTCGTCGGCTCGTCCAGCAGCAGCAGGTCCGAAGGGCACATCAGCGCCCGCGCCAGCTGCAGGCGCATGCGCCAGCCGCCGCTGAAGCTGTCCACCGGCGCATCGAGCTGCTCGACGCGGAAGCCCAGGCCCAGCAGCAGCGCCTCGGCGCGGGCGCGGGCGTCGAAGGCGCCGGCGTCGTCCAGCGCCTGGTGCGCCTCGGCCATCGCATGGCCGTCGCCGGCGTGCTCGGCCGCGGCCAGCGCGGCCTGCGCAGCGGCCAGGGGCTTGTCGCCTTCGAGCACGAACTCGGTCGCGCCGGTGCCGGTCTCGGGCATCTCCTGCGCCACTTCCGACAGGCGCCAGCGCGGCGGGATCTCGACGTCGCCGTTGTCGGCATGCAGCCGGCCCGCGAGCAGCGAGAACAGGCTGGACTTGCCGGCGCCGTTGCGGCCGATCAGGCCCACCTTCTCGCCCGGCTGCAGCACGACGCCCGCGCCCTGCAGAACCACCTTGACGCCGCGGCGCAGCGTGATGTTGCGCAGCGTGATCATGCGTGCAGCTCGGCCAGGTCCTGCGCCTCGACCAGCAGCAGCTGATCGTCGCCCGCACTGGTGCTGAGCCACACCACCGGCAGGTGCGGGAACGCGGCCTCGAAGTGCTCGCGCTCGTGGCCGATCTCCAGCACCAGCACGCCGCCTGCGTTCAGGTGCGCGGGCGCGTCGTGCAGCAGGCGGCGGATGAAGTCCATGCCGTCGCTGCCCCCGTCGAGCGCGAGCGCCGGTTCGGCGCGGTATTCGGGCGGCAGTGCGGTCATCGAGCTTCGGTTCACGTAGGGCGGGTTGCAGAGGATGAGGTCGAAGCGAAGGCCAGGCGATGCCGCCAGGCCGTCGCCTTGCGCGAGCGTGATGCGGTCGGCCAGGCCGTGGCGCTCGACGTTGCGCGCGGCCACCGCGAGCGCGTCGGCCGAGAGATCCGTGCCGTGCACACGCACCTCGGGCCAGGCCAGCGCGGCCAGCACTGCGAGGCTGCCATTGCCGGTGCACAGGTCCAGCACCTCGTGCGTGCGGTCGCTGAGCCAGGCGTCGAGCGTGCCGTCGGCCAGCGGCTCGGCGATCAGCGAGCGCGGCACGATCGTGCGCTCGTCGACGAAGAAGGGCACGCCCTGCAGCCAGGCCTCGCCGGTGAGGTAGGCCGCGGGCTTGCGGGTGGCGATGCGCGCTTCGATCAGCGCCTCGGCCGCGCTGCGTTCATCGGGCGAAACGGGCCGCCTGGCCTCGTCGTCCAGCGCATCCAGCGGCAGCCCGAGCTTCCACAGCACGAGCCAGGCCGCCTCGTCGAAGGCGTTGGTCGTGCCATGGCCGAAGGCGACCTGCGCGGCTTCGAGCCTTTCGCTCGCGCGCTCGACGAGTTCGATCAGCGTCATGGGCCGAGGAAGTTCTCGAGCGTGCGCCGGTAGACCTGCGCCAGCGGGCCGATCGCGGCCACGTCCACCCACTCGTCGACCTGGTGGATGCTGGCGTTGACGACGCCGAACTCCATCACCTGCGGGCAGATGCAGGCGATGAAGCGGCCGTCGCTGGTGCCGCCGGTGGTCGAGAGTTCAGGCACGGTGCCGTCGCACCCGGCAGCGATGGCCGCCACCAGCGCTTCGCTCAGCGAGCCCGGCGTCGTGAGGAAGGCCTCGCCGCCGAGGATCCAGGTCAGCTCATGTTGCACGCCATGCCGCTGGAGGATCTCGACCACGCGCGCCTTCAGCCCTTCGGCCGTCGACGCGGTGCTGAAGCGGAAGTTGAACTCCACCTCCAGCTCGCCCGGGATGACGTTCAGCGCGCCGGTGCCGGCGTGGATGTTGCTCACCTGCCAGCCGGTGGGCGGGAAGAAGGCGTTGCCCTCGTCCCAGCGCGTGGCGGCCAGCTCCGCGAGCGCAGGCGCGAAGTCGTGCACCGGGTTGCGGGCCAGCTGCGGGTAGGCGATGTGGCCCTGGATGCCCTTCACGACGAGCCGGCCCGAGAGCGTGCCGCGGCGGCCGTTCTTCACCATGTCGCCCAGGCGGCGCACGGAGGTGGGTTCGCCGACGATGCAGCCGTCCAGGCGCTCGCCGCGGCGCTGCAGTTCGGCGACGACGTGTTTCGTGCCGAAGAGGGCCGGGCCTTCCTCGTCGCTGGTGATCAGCAGCGCGACCCGGCCCGGGTGCTTCGGGTTCTGGTCGGCGTAGCTCGCGGCGGCCAGCGTCATCGCGGCGACCGCGGTCTTCATGTCGGCGGCGCCGCGGCCGTACAGCCGGCCGTCGCGGTGGCTGGGCACGAAGGGGTCGCTGGCCCAGTGCTGCAACGGGCCGGTGGGCACCACGTCGGTGTGGCCGGCGAAGACCAGCGTCGGCCCCGGCACGCCGGCGTCGTGCACCGCCCAGAGGTTGCTCACGCGGGCTTCGGGCGGGCCGGCGTCCAGCGCCTCGCAGCGGAAGCCCGCTTCGGCCAGGTGGCGCGCCAGCAGCGCCTGGCAGCCGCCATCGGCCGGCGTGACCGAGCGGCAGGCGATCAGCGCCTCGGCCAGGCGCAGCGTGGCGGCCGCGAGGTCGGTCACCGCTGGGTCGCCCAGGGCGGGCTGGCCGCACGGGCGCCTTCGTCGGCGCGCACCTCGATGTTGATCTCGGTGAAGATCGCGGCCTCGGGCTCGTCCTTCTTCGGCGCCACGCGGGAGGTGGGCGCCTGCTCGTTCTGCAGCCGCCACAGCAGGTTGGTCGGCGAGTCGGCGTGCGACAGGCCTTCGTCGCGCGAGACGATGCCTTCGTTGATGAGCCGCGCGATGTCGCTCTCGAAGGTCTGCGAGCCTTCGGCCAGCGACTTCTCCATCGCCTCCTTCACCGCCGAGAGGTCGCCCTTCTCGATCAGCTCGGCCACGAGCTTGGTGTTGAGCATCACCTCCACCGCCGGGATGCGCCCGCCGGTGTTGCTGCGCAGCAGGCGCTGCGAGACGATGGCGCGCAGGCCGCTGGCCATGTCGGAGAACAGCGTAGCGCGCGACTCCGGCGGGTAGAACGACAGGATCCGGCCCAGCGCGTGGTAGCTGTTGTTGGCGTGCAGCGTGGCGAGCACCAGGTGGCCCGAGAGGGCGTAGGACAGCGCCGAGCTCATCGTCTCGCGGTCGCGCACCTCGCCGATCAGGATGCAGTCCGGTGCCTGGCGCAGCGCGTTCTTCAGCGCAATCTGCAGGCTGGAGGTGTCGCGGCCCACCTCGCGCTGGTTGATGACGCTCTTCTTGTTGCTGAACAGGAACTCGATCGGGTCCTCGATCGTGAGGATGTGGCCCGTCATCTGCTGGTTGCGCCACTCCAGCATCGACGCCAGCGTGGTGCTCTTGCCGGTGCCGGTGGCGCCCACCATCAGGATCAGCCCGCGGCGCTCGGTGACCAGCTGCGACAGCAGCGCCGGCACGCCCAGCGATTCGAGCGTGGGGATCTCGTAGGGGATGCAGCGGATGACGGCCGCGATCGAGCCGCGCTGCTTGAAGGCCGAGAGGCGGAAGCTGCCGACGCGCGAGACGCTGATGCCGACGTTCAGCTCGCCGGTGTCGTCCAGCTCTTCCAGCTGCTGCGGCGCGAGCATCTCACTGAGCAGCTGGCGCGTCTGGTGCGTGGTGAGCAGCTGGTCGGACAGCTGCAGGATCTGGCCGTGGATCTTGATCAGGATCGGCGTGTTCGCCGACATGTAGACGTCGGAGGCGTTCTTCTCCGCCATCAGGCGCAGCACGCGTTCCAGGTTATTGGCCATCTGACCGCTCCCGGGCAAGAAGGTTGAACGAACGCGCCCCACGCGACCAAGCCCTGGCGCGGATCCGGCTCTGCCGGTCCGCTGCCAGCGCCCCCTCGGGGGGCCGCGACCGGAGGGAGCTAGGGGGCACGGAGAAGCTCGTTGATGCTGGTCTTGGCCCGCGTCTGCGCGTCGACCTTCTTGACGATCACCGCGCAGTACAGGCTGTAGGTGCCGTCGGCCGAAGGCAGGTTGCCGCTGACGACCACGCTGCCGGCCGGGATGCGGCCGTAGCTGACGGTGCCGGTGGCGCGGTCGTAGATCTTCGTGCTCTGGCCGATGTAGACGCCCATCGAGATCACCGAGTTCTCCTCGACGATCACGCCCTCGACGACCTCGCTGCGCGCGCCGATGAAGCAGTTGTCCTCGATGATCGTCGGGTTGGCCTGCAGCGGCTCCAGCACGCCGCCGATGCCCACGCCGCCCGACAGGTGCACGCCCTTGCCGATCTGCGCGCAGCTGCCCACCGTGGCCCAGGTGTCGACCATCGTGCCTTCATCCACGTAGGCGCCGATGTTGACGTAGCTGGGCATCAGTACCACGTTCTTTGCGAGGTAGCTGCCACGCCGCGCCACGGCCGGCGGCACCACGCGGATGCCGGTGGCGCGCATCGCCTCGTCGCTCACGTGCGTGAACTTGGTGGGCACCTTGTCGTAGAAGCTCAGGTCGCCGGCGCGCATCACCTGGTTGTCGTTCAGGCGGAAGCTCAGCAGCACCGCCTTCTTGACCCACTGGTTGACGACCCAGTCGCCCACGCCGCGCTTCTCGGCCACGCGCAGGCGGCCGGCGTTGAGGTCGGCAATGACGTGCTCGACGGCGTCGCGCACCTCGGGGGCGTTGATGGCGGAGATCTCGGTGCGGCTTTCCCACGCGAGGTCGATGACGGGCTGGAGCTGGGCGGCGGACGACATGGGTCAGGGGCTTTCGGCGTAGGTCTTCGTGAACTGGGCGATGCGCTGCGCGGCTTCGACGCAGTCGGCCACCGGGGCCACCAGCGCCATGCGCACGCGGCCGCGGCCGGGGTTGCGGCCCTGCGCCTCGCGCGCCAGCAGGCTGCCGGGCAGGGTCTGGACATTGTATTGAGCGAGCAGGCCGCGGGCCCAGGCGATGTCGTCGCCGCCCGGAATGCCGGCCCAGAGGTAGAACGCGGCGTCGGGCAGCGCCACGTCGAGCACCGGCTCCAGGATGGGCATCACGGCGGCGAACTTCTGCCGGTACAGCTCGCGGTTGGCGCGCACGTGTTCCTCGTCGCCCCAGGCGGCGATGCTGGCGCGCTGCACCATGCCGCCCACCGCGCCGCCGTGGTAGGTGCGGTACAGCAGGAAGGCCTTGATGATCTCGCGGTCGCCGGCGACGAAGCCCGAGCGCAGCCCGGGCACGTTGCTGCGCTTGGACAGGCTCGTGAGCGCGATCAGGCGCCGGAAGTCGTCGCGGCCCAGCCGGCGCGCCGCTTCCAGGCCGCCCAGCGGCGGCTCGTCGCCGAAGTAGATCTCGCTGTAGCACTCGTCGCTGGCGATCACGAAGCCGTGGCGGTCGGACAGCTCGAACAGTTCGCGCCATTCGTCGAGCGGCATCACCGCGCCGGTGGGGTTGCCCGGCGAGCAGACGTAGACCAGCTGCGTGCGCGCCCACACCTCGGCCGGCACGCTGGCCCAGTCGACCGCGAAGTTGCGCGCCGGATCGCTGGGCGCGTAGTGCGGCTGCGCGCCACCCAGCAGCGTGGCGCCCTCGTAGATCTGGTAGAACGGATTCGGGCAGACGACGGTGGCGCCGGGCCGGGTCGGATCGAGCACCGTCTGCGCGAGTGCGAACAGGGCCTCGCGCGTGCCGTTCACCGGCAGGATCTGCGTCGCGGGGTCGGCATTCACGCCGTAGCGGCGCTGCAGCCAGCCGGCGATGGCCTCGCGCAGCGCCGGTTCGCCGAGTGTCGCGGGGTAGACCGACAGCGTCGGCAGCGCCTGCTTCAGCGCTTCCTCGATCAGCGCCGGCGTCGCGTGCCGCGGCTCGCCGATGCCCAGGCCGATGGGGCGCAGCGCCGGGTTCGGCGTGATGCCTTGCGTGAGCTCGCGCCAGCGCTCGAACGGGTAGGGGTGCAGGCGGGCGAGCAGCGGGTTCATGGCCGGGATTATCCCGGCAGAACCCCCAAACCCAGCTCGGCCAGCTCAGCCCGGCTCAGCCGGCCGCGCCCTGCAGCCGGAAGGCTGCCACCACGTCCACCAGCTGCTGCGCCTGCTCGCGCAGGCTTTCCGCGGCGGCCGCGCTCTGTTCCACCAGCGCGGCATTGCGCTGCGTGCTGCGGTCCATCTCGGTGACGGCCGCGCCCACCTGCTCGACGCCGGCGCTCTGCTCGCGGCTGGCCGCGCTGATCTCGCTCATGATCGAGGTCACCCGGCCGATCGCGCAGACCACCTCGCTCATCGTCGCGCCGGCCTCGTCGACCTGCGTCGTGCCCTGCTCGACACGCTCGACGCTGGCGGCGATCAGGCTCTTGATCTCGCGCGCCGCGTCGGCGCTGCGCTGCGCCAGGCTGCGCACCTCGGAGGCGACGACCGCGAAGCCGCGACCCTGCTCGCCGGCGCGCGCGGCTTCCACTGCTGCATTCAGCGCCAGGATGTTGGTCTGGAAGGCGATGCCGTCGATCGTGCCGATGATGTCGGCGATGCGGCGCGAGCTCTCGTTGATGCCGCGCATGGTCTCGACCACGCGCGTCACGGCCTCGCCGCCGCGGCTGGCCACCTCGCTGGCCTTGCGCGCCATCTCGTCGGCCTCGCGCGCGTGCTCGGCGTTCTGCTTCACCGTGGCGCCCAGCTCTTCCATGGAGGCGGCGGTCTGCTGGAGCGAGCTGGCCTGCTGCTCGGTGCGGCCCGAGAGATCCTGGTTACCCTGCGCGATCTCGCTGCTGGCGCCGGCCACGCGCTGGCTGCCGTTGCGCACGGTGGACACCACCTGCGCCAGGCTCTCCTGCATGTGGTGCAGGCCGGCCATCAGGCTGGTCTGGTCGCCGGGCTTCACGGCGATGTGCGTCGACAGGTCGCCCGCGGCCACGGCGCGTGCCACCTCGGCCGCCACCGCCGGCTCACCGCCCAGCTGCGCGAGCAGGCTGCGCACGATCGCCAGACCCAGCGCCACGCCCAGCACCAGCGCGGCGACCATCAGCGCGACGATGACCGCGCGCGAGCGCTGGTAGGTCACCGACGCGGCCGCGGCCGCCTGCTTGCCGCCTTCGAAGTTGAACGAGCTGAGCTGGTCCAGCGCGCCGACGGCTTCGTCGAAGGCCATCTTGGAGGCGCCGTCGCCGATGTCCTTCGCGTCCTCGCCCTTGCCGGCGCGCGAGAGGTCCATCACCTTCCTCGCGAATCCCTGGTACTCGGCCAGCCTGGCCTTGAAGGCGTCGAAGAGCTTGCGCTCCTCCTCGGCATCCACCAGCTTGTCGTAGTCGGCCAGCTTCGCGGCGATGCCGGCGCTGGCTTCCTTGATCTTGTCCTCGTACTCACCGCGGTAGCTGTCGTCGGCCGCGCGGGCGTGCTTCATCTCCAGGTCGCGCACGTCCAGCAGCAGCAGCCGCGCGGCGTGGGTGTCGGCCACGCCGGGCAGCCAGTTGTCGGCCAGGTCGGCTGCGGTCTGGTTGACGCTGGCCAGCTTGACGACGGCACCGACGCCCAGGGCGGCCGTCAGCACCAGCACGGTGGCGAAAGCCAGCGTGAGCCGCGCGCCGATGCGCAGCCCGGAGAACCAGGCGGCCAGGCGGGCGGCGGGGTTCACTTCTTGAAGCCGATGTAGGTGACGCCGATGACCTTGCCGCCGGCATCCTTGATCGGGTTGTAGCAGGCGTCGAAGGGCGTGCCCAGCACGTCGACCTGGCCGCAGAACTGTTCGCCCTTGCTCACGGCCTCGTAGGCCTTGGCGCGCGCTAGCTGCGTGCCCACGCCGCGCTTGCCCTCGGGCGTCAGCACGTTGGTGCTGACGCGCACGAACTCGTCGCCGTCCTTGACGAACACGGTGGCCGTGGCGCCGGTGCTCTTCTTGATCTCGTCGACGACGTCGTAGTTGTTGTTGATCTTGCGTGCGCCGAAGTAGATCGCCGGCACGGTCTTGTCGCCGGCCTTGTCGCTGCCTTCGAGCTTCGGGGCACCGATCTTGGCCAGCCGCGCGTCGAGCTGGGCGATCGTGGCCTTGGTGTCGGCCGCGTGGGCGGTGCCGAGGGCCAGAACGGTGAAGACGGCGGCAGCGAGGGGCTTGTGCATGATGGTCACATCCGATCGAACGGGCAGGAGGAGTCCCACCGCGTGAATCGGCACTTTGCCGGCGTACTGAAGGGTTCGGGCGCGGAAAAGCCGGGCCCGGGCGGCGCTTGTTACACGCCGGGGCGGCTTACAGCGCCCCGCGGCAGCCCGGCGCGCCGCAGCGGCAGGCCAGGCGGCCCTCGTGGTGCGTCTCGCCGTAGTCCACCGTGATCTCCTCGCCGCCGGCAATGTCGCGCAGCGCGTAGAACTCCACCCGCCCCTGGCGGATGCACAGCCGCGCGTTGGGCTTGCAGCTGTGGTTGGTGTAGCGCATCGGGTCGGCCGACTTGCTGAAGTCGATCGCCTTTCGCGCCGAGAGTTCGACGATCATGATGCGCTCGCTGCGCGTGGCGCGGATGCGTGCCTCGGCCACGCTGATGCTCTCGCCGCGGATCTCGCCGATCTTGCGTCGGCCGGGAATGGCCTCGGCGGCGAAGGCGCCCTGGCCGTCGATGCGGCTGGGGTGCACGTCGACGGCGTACTTCTGGTACGCGGGCCGGGCCGGCGCTGTGGTGGCGTCCATCAGGCCTGCGGCAGCTCCACCTTGGGCGCCGGCTTCCAGCCCTTCTTGCGGTGCTCGGCCGTCACGTAGGTGCGGATGCCGCCGCGCACGTACCAGTCGGCATGGATGCGCAGGAAGCGCGGCGCGATGGCCTTCACGATGTCGTCGCAGATCGTGTTGGTCACCTTCTCGTGGAAGGCGCCCTCGTTGCGGAAGCTCCAGAAGTAGAGCTTCAGGCTCTTCAGTTCGACGCAGAGCCTGTCGGCGACGATCTCGATCGTGAAGTGCGCGAAGTCGGGTTGGCCGGTGAGCGGGCACAGGCAGGTGAACTCGGGCACGTCGAAGCGAATGACGTAGTCGCGCTCCGGCGCCGGGTTCGGGAACACCTGCAGATCCTTGCTGGGCTGCGTGGGTGGCACGGCGGGTGCCGGGCGCTGGGTGGGCTTGCTGCGGGCCATCTTGGGGGACTGTTCGGGAAGGGCGCGATGCTATCATCCGGCCCGCTTTGCGCTCCCCTGAGGACGCATTTTTCTCTTACATATCAAGCACTTGCGCGCGCCGCGGCGCCGCGCACAGGGCCCTCGATGCGCCTCAACCAGATCAAGCTCTCGGGCTTCAAGTCCTTCGCCGAGCCCACCACCTTCCAGCTGCCCGGTCAGCGCGTGGGCGTGGTGGGGCCGAACGGCTGCGGCAAGAGCAACATCATGGACGCCGTGCGCTGGGTGCTGGGCGAGAGCAAGGCGAGCGAACTGCGCGGCGAGTCCATGCAGGACGTGATCTTCAACGGCAGCGGCAACCGCAAGCCTGCCAGCCGCGCCAGCGTGGAACTCGTGTTCGACAACGCCGCCGCGCGCGCCGGCGGCCAGTGGAACGCCTTTGCCGAGATCGCCGTCAAGCGCGTGCTCACGCGCGACGGCTCCAGCAGCTACTTCATCAACAACCAGCCGGTGCGGCGGCGCGACGTGCAGGACGTGTTCCTGGGCACCGGCCTCGGGCCGCGCGCCTACGCGATCATCGGCCAGGGCACGATCAGCCGCATCATCGAGAGCCGCCCCGAGGAGCTGCGCCTGTTCCTCGAGGAAGCCGCCGGCGTCAGCAAGTACAAGGAACGCCGGCGCGAGACCGAGAACCGGCTGAAGGACACGCGCGAGAACCTCACGCGGGTCGAGGACATATTGCGTGAACTGAACGGCAACCTCGACAAGCTGGAGAAGCAGGCCGAGGTGGCCGCGCAGTACCGCCACCTGCAGGACCAGGGCACGCTGAAGCTGCACCAGCTGTGGTTCCTGAAGCACCGCGACGCCGCCGGCGAGGAGCAGCGCGTGGCCGCCGCCGCGGCCGAGGCCACCAACGCGCTCGAAGCCCGCATGGCCGAGCTGCGTCACGTGGAGGCCGAGCTGGAACAGGTGCGCCAGGCGCACTACGCCGCCAACGACGTGCTGCATGCCAAGCAGGGCCACCTGGCCGAGGCGGCGCTGGAGGTCAGCCGGCTGGAGGAGCGCATCCGCTACGTGGTCGAGGGCCGGCAGCGCGCTCAGCAGCGCCTGGCCGACCTGCAGGCGCAGAACGCGCAGTGGGCCGCGCGCCAGGACGAGGCCAAGGCCGAGCTGGAGGACATCGCCGCGCAGATCGAGGCTGCCGACGAGCAGGCCGGCGTGCTGGCGGCGCAGGCCGAGGAGCAGTCGCTTTCGCTGCCGGGCCTGGACGACGCGCTGCGCGCCGCGCAGGCCGCGAGCAACCAGCAGCGCCAGGCGGTGACGCAGGTGCAGCAGCAGATCCAGGTGCTGGCGGCCGAGAGCCGCAGCGTGGAGGAGCAGTCGCGCGCGCTGAAGAGCCGGCGCGAGCGCCTGGCCGGCGAGCGCTCGGGGCTGCAGGCGCCCGATCTCGCGAAGCTGGAGCAGCTGAAGACCAGCGAGGCCGCCGCCGCCGAGGCCAGCGAGATGGCCGAGGCGCGGCTGCACGAGCTCTCCGAGCAGGTGCCGGCGCTGGACGAGCAGCGCCGCGCCGCGCAGGCCGCGGTGAACAGCGAGAGCGCGAAGCTGGCCGACATCGGCGCCCGCCTGGAGGCGCTGCGCGCGCTGCAGGAGAAGGTGCAGACCGAGGGCAAGCTCAAGCCCTGGCTGGAGAAGCATGGCTTGTCAGGCCTGCAGGGCCTGTGGACGCAGGTGCACATCGAGCCCGGCTGGGAGACGGCGCTGGAAGCGGCACTGCGCGAGCGGCTGAATGCGCTCTCGGTCGGCCGCCTGGACACGGTGCGCGCCTTCGCCGCCGATGCCCCGCCGGCCAAGCTCGCGTTCTACGCGCTGCCCGCCGGCGCGCCGCCGCATTCGCACGAGACGCTGCCGCAGCTGGCCAGCCTGCTTCGCCTGGGCGACGCGGGGCTGAAGGCGCTGCTGTCGGACTGGCTCGAGGGCGTCTACACCGCCGTTTCGCTCGACGAGGCGCTGGCGCAGCGATCGAAGCTCACGCAGGGCGAGGTCATCATGACCCGCGAGGGCCATGCGGTGAGCCAGCACGCGGTGGCCTTCTACGCGCCCGACTCCGAGCAGGCCGGCATGCTGGCCCGCGCGCAGGAGATCGAGAACCTGGGCCGCCAGCAGCGCGCGCAGGCGCTGATCGCCGACGATGCGAAGACGCAGAGCGTGCGGCTCGAAGCCGCGTACACCGAGGCTTCGCAGCGCCTGCTGAGCGCACGGCGCGAAGCGGCCGAGGCGCAGACCCGCGCGCACACGCTGCACGTGGAACTGCTGCGCCTGCAGCAGCAGGCCGATGCGGCCAGCGCGCGCAGCTCGCAGCTCGCCCAGGAGCTGGCCGAGGTCGACGCGCAACTCGAATCGCTCGAAGAACGCCGCGCCACCGGCGAGGCGCGCTTCGAGGAGCTGGACATCGAGCTGGCCAACACGCAGGAGAAACACGCGGAGCTGGACGACGGCGTGATCGCCGCCGAACGATCGCTGGCTGATGCCCGCGAGCAGCAGCGCACGCTGGAGCGCCAGGCGCAGGAGGCGCAATTCCAGGCGCGGGCCCTGGCCGCGCGCCAGGGCGAGCTGTCGCGCAGCATCGAGACCGCGGCCGCGCAGGTGGCGGCCAACGTGCAGAGCGGCGAGCAGCTGCAGCTCGAACTCGGCAGCTTCGACGACGCCGCCGCGCAGAGCGGCCTGCAGGCCGCACTGGCGCTGAAGCTCGAACGCGAGCAGGCGCTGGGCCTGGCGCGCAGCGAGTACGACGATCTCTCCGGCCAGCTGCGCCGCGCCGACGAGCAGCGCCTGGGCTTCGAGCGCAGCCTGGAGCCGCTGCGCGAGCAGATCACCAAGCTGCAACTGGAGCTGCAGGCCGCGCAGCTGGGCGGCGCGCAGTTCATGGAGCAGCTCACCGCCGCGGCGGTGGACCTCGAGGCGCTGGCCAAGGGCATCGAGGACGGCAACGTGAAGCTCTGGGGCCTGCAGACCGAGATCGACCGCATCAACCGCGAGATCAACTCGCTCGGCGCGGTGAACCTCGCGGCGCTGGACGAACTCACCGCCTCGCGCGAGCGCAAGACCTTCCTCGACGCGCAGAACGCCGACCTGCTGGAGGCGATCCAGACGCTGGAAGACGCGATCCACAAGATCGACCTGGAGACGCGCGACCTGCTGGCGTCCACCTTCAACCAGGTCAACGAGCAGTTCGGCCGCATGTTCCCGTCGCTCTTCGGCGGCGGCAACGCGCGGCTGGTGATGACGGGCGCCGAGATCCTCGACGCCGGCGTGCAGGTGATGGCGCAACCGCCGGGCAAGAAGAACAGCACCATCCACCTGCTGTCTGGCGGCGAAAAGGCACTGACCGCCATCGCGCTGGTGTTCGCGATCTTCATGCTCAACCCCGCGCCCTTCTGCCTGCTGGACGAGGTGGACGCGCCGCTGGACGACGCCAACACCGAGCGCTACCGCAAGCTCGTCACCGAGATGAGCCACAAGGGCACGCAGTTCCTCTTCATCAGCCACAACAAGATCGCGATGGAGATGGCCGAGCAGTTGATCGGCGTGACGATGCAGGAGCAGGGCGTCAGCCGGATCGTGGCGGTGGACATGGAGTCCGCCATCGGCATGGCCGAGGCAGCCTGAACATGGCCCCCAGGCTCGCGGCGCTCGCCACCCCCCGGGGGGGCCGCGTTCCGGACCGGGGAACCCGGATCCGGAACCCACGATGAAGTTCAGTCTGGCCACCGCCCTCGCGCTGCTCGGTGCGGTGGTGCTGCTGGCGCTGGCCCTGCACGGCTGGTGGCAGACGCGCCGCGCGCGGCCGCGCCAGGCGCCGCCTTCGGTGCTGCCGCCGGTGGAACGCGTGGAGCCTTCGCTGGACGCCGCACTGGCGCCGGATGCCGCACAGCCTGCGGCCGAAGCGGGCCTCGCGCCGCCGCTGCGCACCGCGCTGCGCCGCACGAACCTGCGGCTGGATGCGCTGATCGACGCCATCGTCCCGCTGGTGCTGGATGCGCCGATCAGCGGCGAGTTTGCGCTGCAGCACCTGCCGCCCACGCGCCGTGCCGGCAGCAAGCCCTTCTACGTCGAGGGCCTGGACACCGAGACCGGCCAGTGGGAGCCGCCGGCCCCGGGCCGCCGCTACGGCGAACTGCAGGCCGGCGTGCAGATGGCCAGCCGCAGCGGCGCGCTCAACGAGATCGAGTACAGCGAGTTCGTGCAGAAGGTGCAGGCCTTCGCCGAGGCCGTGGGCGCCAGCGCCGACGCGCCGGACATGCTCGACGTGGGGGCCCGCGCGCGTGAACTCGACGCGCTGGCCAGCCCGCTGGACGCGCAGCTGACCGTCACGCTGCGCAGCAACGGGCCGGCCTGGTCGGTGGGCTTCGTGCAGCAGGTCGCGGCGCGCCAGGGCCTGGTGCCGGGCGCGGTGCCGGGCCGCCTGGTGCTGCCGGCGCCGGAGGAGGGTGCGCCGCCGATCCTCGTGCTCTCGGTCGACCCCCAGGCCGCACTGGCCGAGGACCCGCAGCTGGCGGTGGTGCGCGAGGCCACGCTGACGCTGGACGTGCCGCAGACGCCGGCCGCCGCCGAGCCTTTCCCCGCCTGGCACCTGACCGGCAAGAAGCTCGCCGACGACCTGGACGCCACGGCGATGGACGACCGCGGCCAGCCGATCACGCTGCACGCCTTTGCCGCCATCGGCCAGGAGCTGGACGAGCTCTACGCGCGGCTGGACGCGCTGGACCTGGCTGCCGGTTCGCCCGCCGCGCGGCGGCTGTTCAGCTGAAGGACGGTGCCGGACTCAAGTCCGGCGCCTTGGCGGCCGATAAGGTGTCGAATGCGGGTGTGAACGCTCGCGAGACCCGCTGCCGCCGACCATGACGACCCGCCCCCGCGACGAACGAGCCCCGGACCCTTCCCGCGATCCTTCCCGCGACCCTTCCCGCATGAGGTTGAGCCGCATCGCCGTCGTGGCCGTGGCCGCCTTCCTGCTGCTGGCCTGGCTGGCGGTGGCTGGCGTGCTGCGCTTCCAGCGCGAGGACGCGCTGGCCGCCGAATCGGGGCAGAACCGCAACCTGGCGCGCGTGCTGGAGGAGCAGACGCTGCGCGTGCTCTCGGCCACCGACCAGGCCACGATGCGCCTGCGCGACGCGGTGGTGGCGCACCCGGACACGTTGCCGGGCCTGGTGAGCATCGCCAGCGAGACGGGCCTGACGCCCAAGATCCTGGTGCAGCTGTCGCTGATCGACGCCGCCGGGCGCTTCGTCGGCAGCAACCTCGACCCCGACGGCAACAAGACCGGCCACGTCGATCTCTCCGAGCGCGAGCACGTGCGCGTGCACCTGCGCCCCGAGCTGAACACCGCCGAGACGCCGCCGGTCAGCACGGGCGGCCTCTTCATCGGCAAGCCGGTGCTGGGCAAGGTCTCCAAGCGCTGGACGATCCAGATCTCGCGCCGCATCGTCGCGCAGGACGGCAAGGTGCTGGGCGTGGTCGTCGCGTCGCTGGACCCGGGCTACTTCGACGACGTGTTCCGGCGCGTGGCCATCGGCCGCGTCGGCAGCGTCACGCTGGTGGGCCAGGACCGCACGGTGCGCGCGCGTGTCGTCGGCGGCTCCAGCACCGGCGTGGGCGCGCAGATCGCCGAGACGAGCCCGATCGCGCGCGCCGACGCGCCGGCCGAAGGCGCCTTCACCAGCCCGAGCGGCGTCGACGGCATCGAGCGCGGCTTCGCGTTCCGCCGCATCGCGGAGTACCCGCTGTTCGTCGTCGTCGGCAGCGGCGTGGAGGAATCGCTCGCGCCCTGGCGCGCCACGCGCAACGTCACGCTGGCGTTGCTGGCGCTGCTGAGCATGGCCGTCATCGCCTCGGCCACCGGCTTCGTGCTGGGCCTGCGGCGGCTGGAGCGCGCCAACGAGGCGCTGCGCGCCAGCGAGGCGCAGGCGCAGGCGGCCAACCAGGCCAAGACCGAGTTCCTGGCCGCGATCTCGCACGAGCTGCGCACGCCGCTCACCAGCATCCGCGGCTTCGCCGAGCTGATGGAGCACCGGCTGGAGAGCCCGAAGTACCGCGAGCTCGCGGGGCTGATCCGCAAGGGCGCCGAGCACCTGAACCAGCTGCTGACCGAGATCCTCGACCTGGCCAAGACCGAGGCCGGCGCGATGGTGCTGGTGCCCGGCGAGGTGCAGGTGGCGCCGCTGGTGAACGAGGCAGCCGAGTTCTTCCGCCTGGCCGCCGAAACCAAGGGCCTGGCGCTGGACGTGAAGCTGGCCGAGGCCGTGCCCGAGACGATGGTGGGCGACGGCCAGCGCCTGAAGCAGATCCTCAGCAACCTGCTGTCCAACGCCGTGAAGTTCACGCCCTCGGGCCGCGTCGACCTGGAGGTCGAGCCCGTGGCCCGCGGCCTGGCCTTCCACGTGCGCGACACCGGGCCCGGCATCCCGGCGGCCAAGCAGGGGCTGATCTTCGAGAAGTTCCGCCAGGGCGACGCGCGCGTCAGCTACGAGCATGGCGGCACCGGCCTGGGCCTGGCGCTGTCGCGCGGGCTGGCGGAGCTGATGGGCGGCTCGCTCACCGTGGCCTCCGAGGAAGGGCAGGGCGCCTGCTTCACGCTGACCGTGCCGCTCTCGCCGGCGCCGGCGGCCTGATCGACCACGCGGATTCGGACTCGCGCCGACAATGGGCGCGCGCCGGCGTCGGCGCGCATCCAGCCCTGCCATGGCCGACCTGTCCGCCTTCCCCATCACGCGCAAGTGGCCCGCGCGCCACCCCGACCGCATCCAGCTTTACTCGCTGCCCACGCCCAACGGCGTGAAGGTGTCGATCCTGCTGGAGGAGACCGGCCTGCCCTACGAGGTGCACCGCGTCTCCTTCGACAGCAACGACCAGCTGAGCCCCGAGTTCCTGTCGCTCAACCCGAACAACAAGATCCCGGCCATCCTCGACCCGAACGGCCCCGGCGGAAAACCGCTGGCGCTGTGGGAATCGGGCGCGATCCTGGTCTACCTGGCCGGCAAGGCCGGGCGCTTCCTGCCCGAGGACACGGCCGAGCGCTTCCATGCGCTGCAGTGGCTGATGTTCCAGATGGGCGGCGTCGGCCCCATGTTCGGCCAGGTGGGCTTCTTCCACAAGTTCGCCGGCAAGGACTTCGAGGACAAGCGCCCGCGCGACCGCTACGTGGCCGAGGCCCGGCGGCTGCTGAAGGTGCTGGAAGGGCAGCTGAAGGGGCGCGAATGGGTGCTCGACAGCGGGTACTCGATCGCCGACATGGCCATCCTTCCGTGGGTGAACAACCTCGTCGGGTTCTACGCCGCGGGTGATCTCGTCGGCTGGGCCGACTTCCCCGAAGTGCAGCGCGTGCTCGCGGCCTTCCTGAAGCGCCCCGAAGTCCAGCGCGGCTTGAACATCCCGCCGCGCGCCTGAGCGCGGCGCTCAGGGCAAGGCCAGCGCCGTCAGCAGCGATGCCGAGGGCGTGGCCCAGCCGACGATCGCGCCCTGCGCGACGATCATCTGCAGCGCCGCGCGCTTGAACTCGGGGAAGTAGCTCTCGGTCGCATCCTCGACGATCAGGCTTTCGTAGCCGCGGTCGTTGGCCTCGCGCATGCTGGTCTGCACGCACACTTCGGTCGTCACGCCGGTGAACACGAGGTGCGTGATGCCTGCGGCCTGCAGCCGCTCATGCAGGCCGGTGTTCCAGAACATGCCCTTGCCGGGCTTGTCGATCACCCATTCGCCGGCGGCCGGCGCGAGCGAGGGGATGATCTCCGCGCCCGGCTCGCCCGCCACCAGCAGCCGGCCCATCGGCCCCGGGTCGCCGATGCGCAGCGCGGGCGAGCCGCGGTCGCGCTTGGCCGGCGGGCAGTCGGAGAGATCGGGCCGGTGGCACTCGCGCGTGTGCAGCACCGGCCAGCCGCGCGCGCGCCAGGCCGACAGCAGCATCGCGATCGGCGCCACCGCCTTGTGCAGGCGCGAGACCTCGTTGCCCAGGCTGGCGCCGAAGCCGCCGGGCTCGATGAAGTCACGCTGCATGTCGATGACGACCAGCATCGTGCGGCCCGGCGCGAAGGGGTAGGCGAAGGGCCGCGCGGGCACCTCGATGTGGCCGCCGCCCGTCATGCCGCCACCTTCATCGGCTCGGGCGCGGCGGCCGGCGCGCCATGGCCGGCCATGTGCGAGCCCAGCAGCGGGCGGTCGGCATCGACCGCGCGGCATTCGAAGACGATTCGGCCTTCGCTCATCACGACGATGCGGTCGGAGAGCTCCAGCAGCTCGTCGAGGTCCTCGCTGACCAGCAGCACCGCGGTGCCGCGGTTGCGCGCGGCCATCAGCCGGCCGTGGATCTCGGCCACCGCGGCGAAGTCCAGGCCGAACACCGGGTTGCTCACCAGCAGCAGCTCGGCTTCCTCGGCCAGTTCGCGCGCCAGCACGGCGCGCTGCACGTTGCCGCCGGAGAGCGAGCGGATCGGCGCGCCCACGCCCTGCGTCTTCACGCCGTACTCCGCCACCAGCGCGCGCGCCTTCTCGCGCAGCGAGCCGAAGTCGAGCCAGCCGCCGCGCGCGGCCGGCGCTTCGTCGAAGATCCGCAGGCCGATGTTGTGGCCCACGCTCAGCTCGCCGACGCAGGCGTTGCGCAGCGGCTCCTCCGGCAGGCTGCGCACCTTCAGCTGCCGGTTCTGCGCGCGCGTGGCGCGGAAGCGCTCGCCGCTGACCAGCACGTCGCCGCTGTCGATCGCGCGCTGGCCCACCAGCGCCTCCATCAGCTCGCGCTGGCCGTTGCCGGAGACGCCGGCCACGCCGACGATCTCGCCGGCGCGCAACTCCAGGTTCAGCGCCCGCACCGCGGTCTCGCCGCGGTCGCCGGCGACGATCAGCTCGCGCACCTGCAGGCGCAGCGGGCCGGGCGGGCCGTCGGCGCGTTCCAGCCGCGCCGCGGAGGCGGCGGCCGTGATCGCGACGGTCGAGCCCTTGCCTTCGCCCACCATCGCCGCCGCCAGCGCCTGGCTGCTCACCTCGCCCACCGCGTGGCTGGCCACCAGCGCGCCGCGGCGCAGCACGCTCACGTCGTCGGCATGCTCGGCCACCTCGCGGAACTTGTGCGTGATCATCAGCACCGTGGTCTCGCCGGCGTGTGCGCGGTCCTTCAGCAGGCCCAGCACCTCGTCGGCTTCCTGCGGCGTGAGCACCGAGGTCGGCTCGTCGAGGATCAAGAGGCGCGGCTTCAGGTACAGCTGCTTGAGGATCTCAAGCTTCTGCTTCTGGCCGGCGGAGAGGTCCTGCGGCGTGGCGTCGAGGTCCAGGCGGAACGGCGTCGTCGCCATGAAGGCGTTCAGCTCGGCGCGCACGGCTTTCCAGTCGATCACCGCCGGCAACCTGCCGCGTGCCAGCAGCAGGTTCTCGGCCACCGTCATGCCGGGCACGACGGTGAAGTGCTGGTAGACCATGCCGATGCCGAGTTCACGTGCCACCACCGGCGAATCGATCGCCTGCTCCCGGCCATCCACCAGCACGCTGCCGGCGTCGGGCGCGTAGTAGCCGACGACGCACTTCACCAGCGTGCTCTTGCCCGCGCCGTTCTCGCCCAGCAGCGCGTGCACGGTGCCGGGCCGCAGCTTCAGCGAGACGGCGTTCAGCGCGGTGAAGGCGCCGAAGCGCTTGGTCAGCTCGAAAGTGTCGAGCGCAAGGGCGTGCATGCTGCTCACGCGGCCATCTCCCGCCGGAAGACTTCCAACGTGTGCGCCTTCACGCGCACGAACTCGGGGTCGGCCACCGCTTCGGGCAGGCGCGGGCGGGGCATCTCGAAGCTCACGAGTTCGGCGATGCGCGTGGGCCTCCGCGTCAGCAGCAGGATGCGGTCGGCCAGGAACACCGCATCCTCCAGGTCATGGCTGACGATCACCATCGTCGTGCCGGTGGCCATGTGCGCTTCCTGCAGCTTCTCGCGGATGAACAGCGTCATCTCGAAGTCCAGCGCCGAGAAGGGCTCGTCGAGGAACAGCACCTCGGGCCGCGTGGCCAGCGATCGCATGATGCAGACGGTCTGCATCTGCCCACCGGAGAGTTCGTAGGGGTAGCGCCTGAGGTCGAAGCGGATCTCGAAGAGGGCCACCAGCTCGTCGACGCGCGCCTTCACCGCGGCGGCCTTCAGCCCCTGCCGCTTCAGCGGGTAGGCGATGTTGTCCCAGGCGCTGATCCACGGGAACAGCGCGTCGCGGTAGTTCTGGAACACGTAGCCGATCTGCGTGTCCTTCAGGCTCTTGCCGTCGAACAGGATCTCGCCGGTGTCGGGCGGCACGAGGCCGGCGATCATGTTCATCAGCGTCGACTTGCCGCAGCCGTTCGGCCCGAAGATCGAGACGATCTTGCCGCGCGGCAGGTCGAGGTTGAAGTTGGTGTACAGCGGCACGCCGCCGAAGGCCTTGCTCAGGCCACGCACGGTGACGTGCGTCTTCGGCGCCGCCAGCAGCGTGCGCAGCGTGTCGGGCGGCGCGGCGGGCAGCACGTCCTGGGGCAGCGATGCGCTCATGATCTCAGTGCTCCATGTCGCTTCGCGCACGGTTCGGCGCAAGAACACCAAGGCAGGCCAAGCCCCCGGCACGGATCCGGCTCTGCCGGTCCGTCGGCGGGCGGCCCCCTCGGGGGGTAGCGAGCGCGAGCGAGCTTGGGGGCCTCATATCAAGCCTTTCCGCTCCAGTGGATGAGCCTCTTCTCGGCCAGCAGGAACAGCAGGTTCAGCAGATAGCCCAGAGCGCCGGTCACCAGGATCGAGGTGTACATCTCCTTGACGTTGAACACCTGCTGCGCGTCGATGATCCGGTGCCCCAGGCCGTTCTCGCTGCCGATGAACATCTCCGCGACGATGACGATCACCAGCGCCATCGAGACCGCGCTGCGCAGGCCGACGAAGGTCTGCGCCAGGCTCTCCATCAGCATCACGTCCTTGAACACGTGCCACTTCGAGACGCCCATGATCTGCGCCGCCATCACGCGCGTCTTCTTCGCGTTCATCACGCCGTAGGCACTGTTGAACAGCACGATCAGTGCGGCGCCGAAGCTGGCGATGGCGATCTTGTTGATGTCGGTGATGCCGAAGATCAGCATGAAGAGGGGGATCAGCGCCGAGCTGGGCGTGGAGCGGAAGAAGTCGATCAGGAACTCCACGCTGCGGTAGGCGCCGACGCTGGCGCCCAGCACCACGCCCAGCGGCACGCCGATGGCCACGGCGATGCCGAACGAACACAGCGTGCGGAACACGGTGGCCCACAGGTCGCCCCAGATCGTGCCGCCGGTGAAGGCCTGCGCCATGTGCGCCAGCGTGTCCACGGGCGGCGGCAGCAGCACCGGCTTGACCCACTGCGCCGAGAGGCTGAGCTGCCACAGCCCGAACAGCAGCAGCGGGCCGATCAGCGGCAGCCAGCGGCGGTCGGCGAGCAGGCGCTTCATCGCGCGTCAGCCCACGTAGAGCAGCGACTTCACGTCGAGCCGCCGGCTGAAGATCTTGCGCTCGGTGAAGACGTCGAAGAACTTCTGGAAGGCCTCGATGTCGGCGGGCTTGAACTCGTTGTACAGCGTGAAGCCCGACAGCGGCACCTCCTTCACCAGCGCCGCCTCGATCGCGGTGAAGCCGTCCATGTGGCTGCGCGACTCGTCCGGGTTCCTGCGCACCCAGTCGACGCACTTCGCGTAGGCCGCGACGTAGCGCTTGCAGAGCTCGGGCTTGTCCTTCATGAAGGCCGTGGTCACGCTGGCCGAGCCGCCGAACCAGGGCAGGTCGGCGTTGCCCAGCACGTACTTGCTGATGACGCCGGGCTCCAGCACGCGCGTCAGGCCCTTGAGCCGGCCGGCGGTGCCGGTGGGCTCCAGCGTGTAGGCCGCGTCGATCTGGCCCGCGGCCAGCGCCGGCACATGCTGGCCGATCGGCAGCTCGATGACGCTCGGGTTCGTGATGCCGTTCTTCTCCAGGATGATCCTGGCCAGCGTGACGTTCTGGATGCCGGGGCCCGAGGCCACCTTCTTGCCGGCCAGTTCGGCGATGGACTTCACCGGCGAGTCCTTGGGCACGACGAACTCGTCGAGCACCAGCGTGCGGTTGCTCGGGTTGCTGCAGATGATCTTGAAGAGGTTGGGGCTCGTGAGTTCGGCCAGCCCAAGCGCGGCGCTCGCGGTGCCGTTGGCCGAGCCGTGGATGCGGCCGGCGATCATCGCCTCGGCCACCTGCTGGGCGCTGGCGAACTTGGCGCCCTCGACCTGCAGCCCGGCTTCCTTGAAGATGCCGCGCTCCAGGCCGACGTAGAGCGGCAGGCCCGAGGCGATGGGCCAGAAGCCGATGAGGATCTTGTTGTCGTCGGCGGCACGCGTGGCGCCGGCCAGGCCGAGTGCGGCGGTGGCGGCGCTGCCTTTGAGCAGCACACGGCGGCGGCGGTCGAACGAGGACTTCATCTCTTCTCCTTCAGAGCGTGGACAGCGCCGCGATCACGGCCGACGAGCGCGCCACGGCGCCGAACACGCCGCCCTGCATCGTCACCATCTTCAGCGCCGCCTGGTGGTTGCCGAGGTCGGTGGCGCCGGTGGCGTCCTCGACGATCAGGCACTCGAAGCCGCGGTCGTTGGCCTCGCGCATCGTCGTGTGCACGCACACGTCGGTGGTGATGCCGGTGAGCACGAGGTTGCGGATGCCGCGCAAACGCAGGATCAGCTCGAGGTCGGTGGCGCAGAAGCTGCCCTTGCCGGGCTTGTCGATCACGACCTCGCCGGGCATCGGCGCCAGCTCGGGGATGAGCTCCCAGCCGGGTTCGCCGCGCACGAGGATGCGGCCGCAGGGCCCCGGGTCGCCGATGCCGACGCCGTTCGTGCCGATCTGGCGCGAGCGCCAGCGCTTGTTCTCGGGCAGGTCCGAGAGGTCGGGCCGGTGGCCCTCGCGGGTGTGGATCACGGGCGCGCCGGCAGCGCGGAAGGCGGCCAGCAGTGCGCGGATCGGCTCGATCGGCGCGCGCGTCAGCGTGAGGTCGTAGCCCATGCGGTCGACATAGCCGCCCAGGCCGCAGAAGTCGGTCTGCATGTCGATGACGATCAGCGCGGTGTTGGCCGCGCGCAGGTCGCCGTCGAAGGGCCAGGGGTAGGGCGTCGATTCGAGATGGCTCATCGCGAGACTCCCAGTTCCTGCGGCGCGCCCTTGATGCTGCGTTTGGGCGAGCAGGTCCACACGAGGATGGCCAGCGTCAGCACGTAGGGCACGGCGTTGAAGAGGTGGTAGGCGCTGCTGACGCCCACGCCCTGCAGCGCGGGGCCGAGCGCACCGGCGCCGCCGAACAGCAGCGCCGCGCCCAGACAGCGCAGCGGGCTCCAGCGCGCGAAGATCACCAATGCCACGGCGATCAGGCCCTGGCCGCTCGAGAGGCCCTCGTTCCAGCTGCCCGGGTAGTACAGGCTCAGCGAAGCACCGCCGAGCCCGGCGATGAAGCCGCCCGCGGTGGTGGCGGCAATGCGGATCGCGCCCACGCTGTTGCCTAAAGCGCGCGCGGCGTCGGCCGAGTCGCCGGCCATGCGCACGAGCAGGCCCCAGCGCGTGTTCGCGAAGGCCCAGCCCATCGCCACGGCCAGCAGCAGGCCTAACGGGAATAGCGCGTTGACCTTCAATGCCGCCTGCACCTGCTGCGAGTCGCTGTAGCCGCCGAGCGGGATCGACGGGATCTGCGGCGCCTGCGGCTGGATCAGCGGCTTGCCGAGGTAGAACGCCAGGCCCGCGCCGAGCAGCATCAGCGCGATGCCCATCGCCACGTCGTTCACGCGCGGCAGCGTGCAGACCAGGCCGTGCAGCGAGGCCAGCAGCGCGCCGCTGCAGCCGGCCGCCAGCACGCCGAGCCAGGGCGAACCGCTCAAATACGCGCCGCCGAAGCCGGCCATCGCCGAGAACACGAGCACGCCTTCGAGGCCGAGGTTGATGCGCCCGGCCTTCTCGGTGAGGCATTCGCCCAGGCTCACGAAGAGGAAGGGCGTGCCGACGCGGATGGCGCCGCCCAGCACGGCCAGCAGCACGTCGAAGATCGCGTCGGCGTTCATGCGGTGGCCGCCTTCGGCACGGGCGCGCGCAGCGCGAGCCAGTTCGCCGGCAGCAGCCGGCCGCGCAGCGCCTCGGCGGCGAGGATCAGCACGAAGGCGAAGCCCAGCAGCACCTGCACCGAGGCATCGGGCAAGCCCATGCGCCGCTGCAGCAGGCTGCCCGCGGCACCGAAGCCGCCGAAGAGCACGGCCACGGGGATGATCGCCAGTGGCTGGTGCCGCGCGACGAAGCTGACCAGGATGCCGGCATAGCCGAGCCCGGCAATCAGCGAGGCGTTGGCCGAGTTGTGCACCGCCGCCACCTCGATGCCGCCGGCCAGCCCCGCGGCCGCGCCGCCGGCGGCGCAGGCGGTGACGATGAGCCGGTGTGCCGGCAGCCCCACGAGCCGCGCCGCGCGCACGTTGCCGCCCACCACGCGGGTGGCGAAGCCATGCGTGCTGCGGCCCAACCACAGCGCGCCGGCCAGGCAGGCCGCGATGCCAAAGGCCAGGCCCCAGTGCACGTCGAAGCTGCCGATGCTGCCGATGCGCAGCCCATCGGCCAGCGGCAGCGTGGACGGCTTGTTCAGGCTCGCCGGGTCGCGCATCGGCCCTTCGACCAGGTGCTTGAAGATGGCGATGGCGATGTAGCCCAGCAGCAGGCTGCCGATGGTCTCGTTGACGCCGCGGAACTGGCGCAGAGCGCCGGCCAGCGCGATCCACGCCGCGCCGGCCGCCGTGGCCGCCACCAGCAGTGCGGTGGTACCCCAGCCGTTGTCGGGCAGCGGCACCACGTAGGGCAAGCCCGCGCAGGCCAAACCGCCCAGCACCAGCGCGCCTTCGCCGCCGATCACCGTGAGCCCCGCGCGCGCCGGCAGCGCGACGCACAGCGCGGTGAGCATCAGCGGCGCTGCGCGCTGCAGCGTGTTCTGGAAGCTGAAGGCGTCGCCGAAGGCGCCGGCGAACAGCAGCGTGATGGCCTGCACCGGGTCGTGCCCGCCGAACCAGACCCAGGAGCCGAACAGCAGCAGCGCTCCGGCCAGCGCCAGCAGTGGCAGCAGCACCGCTTCGGCCGCGTCGTGCCAGGGCTCGCGATGCATCGCGCGCTCCGCCGCTTCAGATCTTGCCGATGACGCCTTCGACGAGGTAGTTCATGCTTTCCAGCACCGGGTCGGTCTGCTTGAGAACCGTGCCCTTGGGGATCACGAGCTTGCCGGTGTTGTCCTTCAGCTCACCGGCGAAGATGTCGAAGCCGCCGGCCATCATCTTGGCCTTCACCGCGTCGGCCGCCTTCTTCGCGGCGTCGCTCACCATGCTGCCGTAGGCGCTGGGCTTGACGAAGCCTTCCTTCAGGCCGCCGCGCACGAAGTTCGGGTGCGGCTTGCCGCTGCGCGCGGCCTCCAGGATCTGCTTGTAGGCGGTGAGCCAGTTCCACTCGGCGCCGGTGAGGTAGGCCTGAGGCGCGAGCTTGGCCTGGCTGGCGTGGTAGCCGCAGACCATCTTGCCGCGCTTGGCGGCGGTCTCCACCACCACCTTGGGCCCGTCGACGTGCATCGTGAACACGTCGCAGCCCTGGTCGGCCAGGCTGTTGGTGGCCTCGGCCTCCTTCACGGCCATGCTCCAGTCGCCGGTGAAGATCACGCTGGTGGTGATCTTCGGGTCCACGCTGCGCGCACCCATCGTGTAGGCGTTGATGTTGCGCAGCACCTGCGGGATGGGCTTGGCGGCCACGAACGCGAGCTTCTTGCTCTTGCTCATGTGGCCGGCGACGACGCCGTTCAGGTACTGGCACTCGTCGATGTAGCCGAAGAAGCTGCCGGTGTTGCCGGGGTGCTTGCCCTGGGTCCACATGCCGCCGCAGTGGCTGAAGCGCACGTCCTTGTTCTTCGCCGCCACCGCGAGCATGTGCGGGTCGAAGTAGCCGAAGCTGGTGGGGAACAGCAGCGCCGCGCCGTCCTGCGAGATCATGCCCTGCATGGTCTTCTGCACGGCCTGCGTCTCGGGCACGTTCTCTTCCTCGACGAGCTTGATGCCGGGCATCTTCTTCAGCTCGGCGGCGGCTTCGGCGTGCGCCTGGTTGTAGCCGAAGTCGTCGCGCGGGCCGACGTAGATGACGCCCACGGTGATGGGCTTCTGCGCGAAGGCTCCGGGCACGAGGCCGGCGAGCGGCAGCGCGGCGAGCTGGGCGAGGGTGTGGCGGCGGTCGGGCGAGTGGCGCATGGCGGCTGGCTCCTGGCGTGGCGGCCCGCTTTGGGGCGCGGCTGGTATACAAGCCGGTATCCAGCAAAAGCCGTGCCGAAATCGGCCGGCCTCAGGAGCGGTGTCGCGCGCGCGCTTCGTGCAGCGTGGCCAGCGTGATCTTGCGCACCTCGGCCTTGCTCTGCTCGATGTGCGTCTTCAGCAGCAGCAGCGCCGCGTCCGCCTTGCGCTGGATGATGCTGCGCAGGATCTTGGCGTGCTCGGCGTAGGTCGCGTCGATGCGGTCGGCGCGCGTGAAGTCCAGCCGGCGGATGATGCGGATGCGCTCGGTCACGTCCCAGTGCACGCGCGCCATCTCGTCGTTGCCGGCGGCGCGCACCAGCGTGGCGTGGAAGAGTTCGTCGAGCGCACCGACTTCGCGCCCATCGGCCAGGCGCTCCGCGGCAGGCACCAGCCAGGCTGCCTTCAGCGCATCCAGCGCCGGCGGGTTCGTCTCGCGCATGCAAAGGCGCTGCACGGCAGCGCTCTCCAGCACCACGCGCAGGTCGTAGAGCTGCTCCAGGCGGTCGAAATCGATCGGCCGCACGAACCAGCCGCTCTTGCTCTCGACGTCCAGCAGCCCCTCGTTGCGCAGGCGGAACAGCGCCTCGCGCACCGGCGTGCGGCTCACGCCCAGGCGCGCGCCGATCTCGGCCTCGCTGAAGCGGTCGCCGGGCACGAGGGCGAAGTCGTGCATCTCCTGCTTGAGCCGGCCGTAGACCTGCTCGGCGAGCGTGGTGGCGGTGGCCGTGGCGGCGCTCATGCCATCAGGCTGACATGCGCAGCCACGACGCGCCAGCCGAGTCCGGGGAAGCGCACCCAGGTCTGGCTCTGGCGGCCGGTCTTCGGGTTGCCTTCGCGGTGGAACTCGGTCATCGCGGTGCCGAAGTCGCGGCCGTAGGTGGTGATCACGGTGTTCGCGAGCCTGCGCGCCAGCCCCGCGGCGGGGCGAGCGGCGCGGAAGGCGCGGATGGCCTCGATGCCGCGCAGGTTCTCGCCCACGCCGTAGCGCACGGTGTGCTCGCTGGGCCAGAAGAGTTGATCGAGCACCTCGACGCGGTTGTTGACCAGCGCGTCCTCGTAGCGGGCGAACACGGCGGACAGTTCGGCGTGCACCTCGGGCAGGTCGATCTCCATGAACCCGAGCCTACAGCTTCGCGGCCGGCGCGGCGCAGACGCCCTGCGCCTCCAGCGCCGCGGCCACGCGCAGGCAGAGGTCTTCGCGCCAGGGCGCGGCGATCAGCTGCACGCCGATGGGCAGGTGCGGCGCCGCGGGGTTCAGGCCCCACAGCGGCACCGTGACCACCGGCAGGCCGATGCAGGAGATGGGCTGTGTCAGCAGGCCCATGCTGGCGCGGGCGGGCAAGCGCTGGCCGGCGATGTCGAGCCACTGCGTGCCGATGGTCGGCGCCGTGCAGGGCGTGGCGGGCGCGATCAGCAGGTCCACCGTCTCGAACGCCCGCGCCACGCGCCGCGCGAACCAGTGCCGCACGCGCTGCGCACGCATCACCCAGGCCGCAGGGATCAGCGCGTTGGCCAGGAAGCGGTCGCGCGTGAGCGGGTCGAAGTCGTGCGCCCTCCGGCGCAGGTCGTCCAGGTGCAGCGCGCCGCCTTCGCCGCAGCTGATGAGGAAGGCCGCGGCGCGCGCCCGCGCGACCTCGGGCAGCTCGACCAGCCGCGAGGTGCCCAGCGCCGCGGCCACGCGGTCCACCGCCGCCAGCGCCTCGGGCATCGCCATCTCGCGGAACCAGCCGCCGAGCACCGCCACGCGGATGCCCTCGGCGCCGCGCTGCAGCTCGGCCAGCGTGGGCTCGATGTCGCGCTGCGCGCAGGCCGGGTCGGCGCTGTCGGGGCCCTGCGTCAGGTCGTAGGCCAGGGCCAGGTCGGACACGTTCGCGGCGAAGGGGCCGAGGTGGTCCAGGCTCGCGACGAAGGGGTAGCTGCCCGAGCGCGGCAGGCGGCCGAAGGTGGGCTTCAGGCCGTAGGTGCCGCACAGCGAGGCGGGCACGCGGATCGAGCCGTTGGTGTCGGAGCCCAGCGTGATCGGCACCTGCCCGGCAGCCACCGCGGCCGCGCTGCCGCCGGACGAGCCGCCGCTGATGCGCGTGCCGTCGTGCGGGTTGCGCGTGGGCCCGGCATGCGAGTTCTCGGTGGTGAAGCCGTAGGCGTACTCGTCCATGTTGAGCGCGCCCACCAGCACCGCGCCCTCGGCTTCGAGCCGGCGCACGAGCACGGCGTCGCGCGAGGCCGGCGGCGCGTCGCGCTCGATCTTCGAGCCGGCCAGCGTCGGCAGCCCGGCGATGTCGAACAGGTTCTTCACCGCGAAGGGCACGCCGGCGAGCTTCATGCGCGCGCGGCGCGGGCTGGCGTCGACGGCATCGGCGCGCTTCAGCGCACGCTCGGCCAGCACCGCGGTGAAGGCGTTGACGCGGCCTTCGGTGCTGGCGATGCGGTTCAGGCTTTCCTGCACCGCGGCGCGTGCGCTTCGCGTGCCGCTGCGTACGGCCTCGGCGATGGCGGTGGCGCTCATTCGCCCAGCTCCGGCTCGACCGGCCTGAAGACCGTGGCCGATTCGTCGGCGGCCGTCAGCGGCAGGCCCTGCACCAGCTCGGCCATCTGCGCCGCGAGCGCGAAGAACTGCGCTACGCCGGGCCGTTGCTCGGCCGCGATGCGCAGGCCCAACGTCGCGGCGGCGGCCTGGATGTAGGCGGCGTGGTCGTCCATCGCAGTCTCCGAGCTCATGGGGTTGCGAGCGAGCGCAGGTAGGCACGCCAGCCACCGAAGGCGCTGATGTCGGCCGCGCCGGCGAGGGCGTGCGCTTCGCAGAGGAAGCCGTGCACGTGCCGGCCGTCGGCCAGCTCGATGCTGCCCAGTCCCAGCGGCGGCGGGACGAGGGCGAGGAAGGAGCCGACCGCCTCGATCGGCATCGCCCAGACCTCAAGCTCGATCGCCGCACCGCCATCGCCCACGCGCTGCAGCCCGGGCTTCGGCGGCACGGTGCCCGGCAGCGCATGCAGCCGGTAGGCCGGCGCCGTCTTCGTCGCCTCCAGCAGTACGGCGCCGCGCTCGGTGAGCTGGCCGTTCAGCGGCAGCCCCGAGAGATGCGCGCCCACCACCGCCAGCGGCAAGCTGCGCCGCACCGCGGGCCGGCGCAGCAGCGGCGACGGCGGCGCCGCGCCCATCCAGCGCCGGCCGAGGCCCTGCAGTGCCACGTCGGCGGCGGCCGGGCCGATCAAGCTCACGCCGAAGGGCAGGCCGCTCGCCGTGGGCGCGGCGGGCACCGCGAGCGCGCTCCAGCCCAGCAGGTTGACGAAGTTCGTGTAGGTGCCGAGTGTCGCGTTGACGCCGATCGGGTCGGCATCGACCTCGTCGAAGCGTGGGTGCATCGGCGCGGTGGGCACCAGCAGCGCGTCGACCTGCGTCCACAGCGCGGCGAGCTGGCGGCGCATCGCCTGCAGCCGGTACTGGCCTTCGAAGGCCTGTGCCGCGTCGAAGGCGCCGGCGCGGGCGATCACGCGCCGCACGGTGATGTCCATCGCCTCGGGCTGGGTCTCGAACATCGCGCGCACGGCGGCCAGGCGTTCGGCGACCCAGGGCCCTTCGTACAGCAGCGCGGCCACCTCGTGCAGCGGGGCGAAGTCGATCTCTACCAGCTGCTGGCCCAGTTCGCGCGCATGCGCACAGGCAGCGGCCCAGGCGGCGGCGTAGTCGCCATCGGCGTCCAGCACCGGTTGCTTGGGGATGCCCAGCCGCGCGGCCGGCGGCAGCGCGGCGGGGCCGGGCTCGAAGCGGCTGTAGTCGTCGGCCGGGTCGGGGCCTTCGACGATCGCCAGCACATGCGCCGCGTCGTCGACGGTGTGCGCGAAGACCGAGACGCAGTCCAGCGTGCGGCAGGCCGGCAGCACGCCCGCGGTGCTGACCCGGCCCGGCGTCGGCTTCAGGCCCACCAGCCCGTTGAAGCCCGCCGGAACCCGGCCGGAGCCTGCGGTGTCGGTACCCAGCGCGAAAGGCACGATGCCGCGCGCCACCGCCACCGCCGAGCCCGAGCTGGAGCCGCCGCTGATGCGCGCGGCGTCGGCCACGCTCGCGGGCCGCCCGTAGGGCGAGCGCGTGCCCACCAGGCCGGTGGCGAACTGGTCGAGGTTGGTCTTGCCCAGCCACAGCGCGCCGGCGTCGAGCAGGCGCTGCACCACGGTGGCGCTGCGTTCGGCCACATGCGCGAAGGCCGGGCAGGCCGCCGAGGTCGGCTGGCCCGCGATGTCGATGTTGTCCTTCACCGCGAAGGGCAGGCCCAGCAGCGGATAACGGTGCACAAGCGCCGTGTGGTCCGCGCTCTCGGCCAGCCGGCGCTCGAGCAGCGCGAGTTGTGCAGCCCAGGCCTCGTCGGGGCAGAGGTGGGTCCAGATCCGCGCATCGAGTGCCGCCCGCGCCGCCGCACGCGCGGCCTGCAGCAGCGGGCGCGGATCGGCGCCGCCGGCCAGCGCCTCCAGCCAGGCGGCGGCGCTGCGCGGGACGGGGATGTTCGACATTGGTGCACCAGCTTGTATACCGGTGCCGTGAAGCAGGGCGCGTGCCACCACGCGCCGCGGCGCCGCTCAGGCCGTTGCGTTCAGCATGCGCGCCGGCTCGCGCATCAGCACGAACTCCTCGGCCGCGGTGGGGTGCATGGCGATCGTGCGGTCGAACTGCGCCTTGGTCGCGCCGGCGGTCAGTGCCACCGCCAGGCTCTGCAGGATCTCCGGCGCGTCGGCGCCGGCCATGTGGGCGGCCAGCACGCGGTCGTCGGCGGCGTCCACCAGCAGCTTCATCCGGGTGCGTTCGCGGCCGCCGATGAAGGCCTGCTTCATCGCGCGGAAGTCGGCTTCGAAGACCTTGATCACGCGGCCGCTGGCGGCGAGCTCGGCCTCGGTCGGGCCGATGGTCGCCAGCGGCGGCAACATGAACACGGCGCTGGCCACGAGCGACAGGTCGACCTGTCGCGGCGCCGGCCCGCAGAGCGAATCGGCCAGCGCGCGGCCCTCGGCGATGGCCACCGGCGTGAGGTTGCGGCGGTTCGTCACGTCGCCGATCGCCCAGTGCCCGGGCGCGCTGGTGGCCAGCGTCTCGTCGACGCGCACCGCCACGTCGGCGCCGGTCTCGATGCCGGCCGCGGCCAGGTTCAGCGAAGCGGTGTTCGGGCGCCGGCCCGTGGCGTTCAGCACCCAGGGCAGGATGTCGGAAGTGCCGTCGGCGAAGTGCAGTTCGAAGCCCGATCCAGCCCGCGCAATGCGCTGCGGTACGCGGCCCGCATGCACCTGCACGCCGGCGGCTTCGAGCGCCTCGACGGCGGCGCGGCGCAGCATGTCGTCGAAGCCGCGCAGCGGTGCCCGGTCGCGGAAGAAGAGCTGCACCGCCACGCCCAGGCGGGCCAGCATGCTGGCGAACTCCACCGCGATGTAGCCGCCGCCGATCACCGCGGCGCGCTCGGGCAGGTCCTGCAGGTCGAGCAGCTCGTCGCTGGTGGCGCAGGCCTCGATGCCGGGGATGCTGTCGCGCACCGGCGAGGCGCCGGTGGCGATGATCACGTGGCGCGCGCTGATGACCTCGTCGCCCACGCGCACGCGGTGCGGCGCCTCGAAGCGCGCTGCACCTTCGATCAGCCGCACGCCGCTCTTGGCCAGCATGTCGCGGTAGATGGCTTCGAGGCGCGCCGTCTCGGCGGCCTTCGCGGCGGCCCAGCGCGGCATCTCGAAGGCAGGCTCGGCGGACAGCGCCCAGCCGTAGCCGCGCGCCTCGGCAAAGGCATCGCGGAACTGCGCCGCGTACATCAGCAGCTTCTTGGGCACGCAGCCGCGCAGCACGCAGGTGCCGCCCACGCGGCCGGCCTCGACGATGGCGACCTTCGCGCCATGCAGCGCCGCCCGGCGCGAGGTCGCCACGCCGCCGGAGCCGGCGCCGAGCACGAGAAGGTCGAGATCCTGGGTCATGAGGCTCCTTCGGGCTGCCACACAATGTCGGGCATGGCCGACGAAGATTACGCCGCGGCGCAAAAGCGCTCCGAGACCCTGCGCGCCACGCTGCACCGCTACGCGCACCTGTACTACACGCTCGACGCGCCGGAGGTGCCCGACGCCGAGTACGACCGCCTGTTCGCCGAGTTGCAGGCCCTGGAGGCCGCGCACCCCGGCCTGCTGACGCCGGATTCGCCCACGCAACGTGTCGGCGGCCGCGTGCTCGACGGCCTGGTGCCGGTGCGTCACGCGGTGCCGATGTTGTCGATCCGCACCGAGACCGACACCACCGCAGCCGGCGCCGCCGCCTTCGACGCGCGTGTGCGCCGCGAGCTGGAGCTGGCCGAGGACGCGCCGCCGGTCGAGTACAACGCCGAGCTGAAGTTCGACGGCCTGGCGATCAACCTGCGCTACGTCGACGGCGTGCTGGTGCAGGCGACGACGCGGGGCGACGGCGAGACCGGCGAGGACGTGACGCAGAACGTGCGCACGATCGGCCAGATCCCGCTGCGGCTGTTCGGCAAGGCGCCGCCGCTGATCGAGATCCGCGGCGAGGCCTACATGCGGCGCGACCATTTCGAGCGCCTCAACGAGCGCCAGCGCGCCAAGGGCGAGAAGACCTACATCAACCCGCGCAACACCGCGGCCGGCGCGATCCGCCAGCTCGACCCGCGCGGCCTGGCCGACAAGAAGCTCAGCTTCTACGCCTACGGCCTGGGTGCCACCGAGGGCTGGGACCAGCCGCCCACGCACAGCGCCACGCTCGATGCGCTGGCCGCCTTCGGCCTGCCGGTGAACGAGGAGCGGCGCGTGGTGGCGGGCGCGGACGGCCTCGTCGCCTTCCACACGGCGGTGGCCGAGAAGCGCGACGACCTGCCCTTCGACATCGACGGCGTGGTCTACAAGGTCAATCGCGTCGACCTGCAGAAGCGCATGGGCTTCGTCTCGCGCGAGCCCCGCTGGGCGGTGGCGCACAAGTACCCGGCGCAGGAGCAGGTCACGAAGCTGAACGGCATCGAGATCCAGGTCGGCCGCACCGGCAAGCTGACGCCGGTGGCCAAGCTGGAGCCGGTGTTCGTCGGCGGCACGACGGTGAGCAACGCGACGCTGCACAACGTCTTCGAGCTGCGCCGCAAGGGCGTGCGCGTGGGCGATCAGGTCATCGTGCGCCGCGCCGGCGACGTGATCCCGGAGATCGTCGGCCGCATGCCCGGCGAGCGGGCGGCCTACGTGCCGAACTTCCGCATGCCGCGAGAGTGCCCCGTCTGCGGCAGCCGCGTGATGCGCGAGAAGGGCGGCATCGACCACCGCTGCACCGGTGGCCTGTTCTGCGCCGCGCAGCGCAAGCAGGCGCTGCTGCACTTCGCCGGGCGGCGCGCGATGGACGTCGAAGGCCTGGGCGACAAGCTCGTAGACCAGCTGGTAGACGGCGGCCTGATCCGCACGCTGCCGGAGCTCTACACGCTCGGCCTGGTCAAGCTCGCCGCGCTGGACCGCATGGCCGAGAAGAGCGCGGCCAACCTGCTGGCCGGGCTGGAGAAGAGCAAGCAGACGACGCTGGCCCGTTTCCTTTACGCGTTAGGCATCCGCCAGGTCGGCGAGACCACGGCCAAGGACCTGGCGAAGCACTTCGGCAACCTGGACGACTTGATGCGCGCCAGCGTCGAGCAACTGCTCGCCGTCAACGACGTGGGCCCGGTGGTGGCCGCCAGCATCCGCGCCTTCTTCGACCAGCCGCACAACGTGGAAGTGGTCGAGCAGCTTCGCGCGGCCGGCATCACCTGGCCCGAGCACGAGGGCGCGTCGGCCGACGATTCGCCGAAGCCGCTCGCGGGCAAGACGCTGGTGCTGACCGGCACGCTGCCCACGCTCGGCCGCGAGGAGGCCAAGGCGCTGGTCGAGGCGGCCGGCGGCAAGGTCTCCGGCTCGGTCTCGAAGAAGACGCACTGGGTCGTTGCCGGCGAGGAGGCCGGCAGCAAGCTGGACAAGGCGCGTGAACTCGGCGTCGCCGTGATCGACGAGGCCGGGCTGCGCGCGCTGCTGGACGGCGCCGCCTGAGGCGCCGTCGTGTTCAGCGTGCCGAGGCCACCGTCAGGCGCCCGTCGATCGTGAGCGTTACGCCGCGTGCGTTGCCGTTCTCCGCGGTGTCGAAGTCCAGCGTCATCCGCCCGTCCACGGACTGCAGCCGCGTGGGCGACAGCGCCACCAGGCGCACCGAGGGCAGGCCTTCCAGCTCGGCGTTCAGGCGCAGGCCGCGCGGCGTGACGTCCAGCACTCGGCCGTCCTCCATCGCATAGCTGCCCGCGAGGTCCTTCACCGCCAGGGCCGACAGGCGCACCGGTGCGCGGCCCTGCACCTCGATGCGGTCGGCGCCCGCGTGGGCCGAGCCGTAGGCCATCAGGGCCAGCAGCGCGAGAGTGATCGTTCGGTTCATGGCAGTCTCCGTGGGGCGTTCGATGGGCCTGACTGTGGCCAAGGTCGGCCCGGGAAGCATCCCGCTTGCGACAGTCCGCAGCGAAAGGCCGACAGACTGCAGGACGCCCTGGCTGGCACGGATGGCGCGTGGTCTTGGTGCCGTGGTGGAATCGGCGCCGCACAAACTCCGGAGGAACGACGCATGAAGTCCCGCCTGCAACCGATGATGTTGTTGCTTGCGCTGGCTGCCGCGCTGCCGGCCCGCGCGGCCTGCCTGGCCGATGCCGAGGTCGACGCGATGATGGCCGCCTACCTCGCGCGCACGCCGGCGGCCACGCCCGAGGGCCTGAACAACGCCGATGGCGAGTGCACCCGCGGCAAGCTCAACCAGCGCCTCGAAGCGCGCTTCGGCAAGCCGGTGGGCTACAAGGCCGGCCTGACCAACCCCGCCGTGCAGAAGCGCTTCGGCGCCGACGCGCCGGTGTGGGGCACGCTCTACGCGAACATGCTGCTGGCCGACGGCGCGACCGTGGAAGCGGCCTTCGGCGCGCGGCCGCTGTTCGAGGCCGACATGCTGGTGCGCATCAGCAGCGAAGCCGTCAACCGCGCGAAGACACCGGAAGACGTGCTGGCGGCGATCGACCAGGTGATCCCCTTCATCGAGCTGCCCGACCTCGTCGTGATGGCGCCGCCCAAGCTCAACGGCGCGGGCATCACCGCCATCAACGTCGGCGCGCGGCTGGGCGTGACGGGTACGCCGATCGCGGTGCAGCGCACGGCGGAGTTCTCCAACGCGCTGCGCGACATGGTCGTCGTGGTGAAGGGCGACGGCGCCGAACTCGACCGCGGCAAGGGCAGCGACGTGCTGGGCCACCCGCTGGCCGCGGTGGCCTGGCTGGCGCAGGACATGGCGCGCGCCGGCCAGGCGATGAAGGTGGGCGACCTCATCAGCCTGGGCTCCTTCTCCAAGCTGATGCCGCCCAAGCCTGGCCTGGCGGTGGAGGTGAGCTACGAAGGCCTGCCCGGCGCGCCGAAGGTGAAGGTGCAGTTCAAGTGACGGTGCGCGAGATCCTGAAGATGGGCGATGCGCGGCTCTTGCGCGTCGCCCAGCCGGTGCGCGCCTTCGACACGCCCGAGCTGCACGCGCTGGTGCAGGACATGCTCGAGACCATGGCCGCCGCCAACGGTGCCGGCCTGGCGGCGCCTCAGATCGGCGTGGACCTGCAGCTGGTGATCTTCGGCTTCGAGCGCAACGAGCGCTACCCGGAGGCGCCGGCGGTGCCGTTGACCGTGCTGGCCAACCCGGTGATCACGCCTTTGTCGGAAGAGATGGACGATGGCTGGGAGGGCTGCCTCTCGGTGCCCGGCCTGCGCGGCCTCGTGCCGCGCCATGCCCGCATTCGCTACTCGGGCTTCGACGCCCAGGGCCGGCCGATCGATCGCGAGGCCGAGGGCTTCCATGCGCGCGTGGTGCAGCACGAGTGCGACCACCTGATCGGGCGCCTGTACCCCACGCGCATGCGCGACCTCACGAAGCTGGGCTACACCAGCGTGCTCTTCCCCGAATTGGATCCGGGCGCTGACGAGTAGCTCCGGGCAGCGCGACACGAGTCTTTACACGCCGCCCGGTCGGCTGCGGCCGCCGGCGCGGCGTTGTGAGGCCATGCCGTACCTCGACCTGCCGCGGCGCGCGCGCCGCATCCCCTGGGGCGCCATCGTCTTCTCCCTGCTGGCGCTGTGGCTGGCCGGCGCCGCGCAGGCGCAGGACGACCCGCCGGGCCGCGTCGGCCGCATCGCCGAGCTGCAGGGCGGCGTCTCCGTCTATGACCACGAGCAAGGCAGCTGGGCCGGGGCCGAGCGCAACCGGCCCGTGACCGGCGGCGACCGCCTGTCCACCGGCTCGGGCGGTCGCGCCGAGGTGCGGATCGGCTCCACCACGCTGCGCCTGGGCGGCAACAGCGAACTCGAGTTCCTGCGCCTGGACGACGATCGTGTCGCCGTGCAGCTGCACGCCGGTGCGCTGGCGCTGCGCCTGCGCAGCCGCGAGGCCGCCGAGGAGACCGAGGTGCTCACCGCCGAGGCCCGGCTGCTGCCGCAGCGCGCCGGCCACTACCGTGTCGACCGCCTGGACGACACCAGTTTCGCCGGTGCTTGGCGCGGCGAGCTGCGTGTCGACGCCGCCGGCGGCCCCGTGGTCACCACCGGCCAGCGCGCCGCGATCGACCGGCTGCGCGGCGGCGAGCTGCGCATCGGCTGGACCACGCTGCCTTCGGACGGCTTCGCGAACTGGGTCGCGCGCGACGACGAACGCGACGAGCGCAGCGCCTCGTCGCGCTACGTCTCGCCCGAGATGACCGGTGCCGAGGACCTCGACCGCTACGGCCGCTGGAACACGCACCCCGAATTCGGCGCGATCTGGTTCCCGCTCGAAGTCTCGGCCGGCTGGGAGCCTTACCGCCGCGGCCACTGGGCCTGGGTGCGGCCCTGGGGCTGGACCTGGGTCGACGATGCACCCTGGGGCTTCGCACCCTTCCACTACGGCCGCTGGGTGATGTGGGACGGCCGCTGGGGCTGGCTGCCGGGCGCCTACGTCGCGCGGCCGGTCTACGCGCCGGCGCTGGTGGCCTTCGGCGGCGCGGGCGGCGGCGTGGGCTGGAGCGTCTCGATCGGCATCGGCGCGCCGCCCGCGGTCTGGGCGCCGCTGCCGCCGCGGGAGCCGTACCGGCCGCACTTCCGCGCTTCGCCGATCTACGTCGAGCGGGTGAACCCGGCGCCGCCCTATCGTTGGCGGGAGGGCTGGCGTGACGGCTGGCGTGAAGGCGGCGCGCGCTGGAACGATTCGATGGCGCGCGAGGTGCTGAGCCAGCAGCCGCATCAGTCCCAGCCGCCCCAGGCGCCGCAACCGGCGCCGCAGACCCGCCCGCAGCCGCGGCCGCATTCGCCGGACGAGGAGGGCCGCCAGCGCATCCCGCGCGTGCGGCCGCCGGCCGAGCCGCAGCCGCAGCAGCCGTCGCAGCCGGTGATGGCCCAGCCGCCGAGGCCGGTGCCGACGATGCCCGCGCCGCAGGCGCAGCCCAGGCCGCAGCAGGCGCCCCAGCCTTCCGCGCGCGAACGCATGGCCGAGCGCGTGCACGAGCGCATGCAGGAACGCCCGCGCGAACGCGGCCCGGAGCGCGGCGCCGAAGGCGGCGAGCAGCGCCAGCAGCGGCCCGAGCAGCGCGGGAACGGCAATGGCAACCGCGAGCGCGGCGAGAACCAGCGCTAGCTAGCGGATCAGCGGGCGCAGCACCGGCCACACGTTGGCCAGCATGCGCGGGTGCGCCTCGGCCTTGGGGTGGATGCGGTCGGGCTGGAACATCGCCTCCGCATCCGGCCCGTCGGCCACGCCGGCCAGCAGGAAGGGCACGAGCGCCGCGCCTTCGGCCTTGGCCACGGTGCCGAAGGCGGCCTGGAACTCCTCGCCGTACTTGCGGCCGTAGTTCGGCGGCACCGCCATGCCCACGATCAACACGCGCGCGCCGGCTGCCTTGGCCGCCTTGGCCATCGCGGCCAGGTTCTCGCGCGTCGCGGCCAGCGGCAGGCCGCGCAGCGCGTCGTTGCCGCCCAGCTCGATCACCACCACGCGCGGCTTGTGGCGCTCCAGCAGAGCCGGCAGGCGCGAGCGGCCGCCGGACGTGGTGTCGCCGCTGATGCTCGCGTTGACCACCTGCGCCGCGACGCCTTCGCGCGCCAGCCGCTGCTCCAGCAGCGCGACCCAGCCCGCGCCGCGCGCCAGGCCGTACTCGGCCGAGAGGCTGTCGCCGACGACCAGCACCACCGGCGCCGCGCCCGCCGCGAAAGCCCCGCAAGCCGTGGCCGATGCGAAGGCGACGGCCGTCAAGCTACAGTGCCGCAGGAAGGCGCGCCGCGCCGCAACTGTGATCTTGATGTCCGAAACCCTCATCGACGTCCAGCGGGTCAGCAAGCAGGTGGCCGATGCCACCGGCACCTTGACCATTCTCCATGACATCGAGTTCCGCCTGCGGCCGCGCGAGTCGGTCGCCATCGTCGGCGCCTCGGGTTCGGGCAAGAGCACGCTGCTGTCGATCCTCGCCGGGCTGGACCGACCGAGCGCCGGCACCGTGGTCGTCGCCGGCACCGACCTCTTCGCGCTCGACGAGGACGCCCGCGCTGCGCTGCGCGCGCAGCAGATGGGCTTCGTCTTCCAGAGCTTCCAGCTGCTGGGCAACCTCAACGCGCTGGAAAACGTGATGCTGCCGCTCGAGCTGATGGGCCGGCACGATGCGCGCGCCGCCGCCACCGAGATGCTGCGCCGCGTGGGCCTGGGCGAGCGGCTCGCGCACTACCCGAAGGTGCTCTCCGGCGGCGAGCAGCAGCGCGTGGCGCTGGCCCGCGCCTTCGTCGTGCGGCCGGCGCTGCTGCTGGCCGACGAGCCCACCGGCAGCCTGGACTTCGCCACCGGCGAGAAGGTGATGGCGCTGATGTTCGAGTTGAACCGCGAGGCCGGCACCACGCTCGTGCTGGTGACGCACGACAAGGGCATCGCCGCGCGCTGCGACCGCCAGCTCGTCATCGAGGCCGGGCGCCTCGTTCCGGGCACGGTCGCCGGCGCGCCGGCCTGAGCGGGAGCCTCAGCCGATCTCGGCCTGCCGGCTCACCACGCGCGAGCAGATGCCGTAGGCGATCGCCTCCTCGGCGTTCATCCAGTGGTCGCGCTCCATGTCCGCGAGCACCGTGTCGTAGGGCTTGCCGGTCTGGCGCGCGATGACGCGGGCGATGCGCTCGCGCATGCGGATCATCTCGCGCGCCTGGATCGCGATGTCGGTCGCGCGGCCGCCCACGCCGCCGGCCGGCTGGTGGATCATGAAGCGCGTGTTGGGCAGGCAGAGGCGCCGCTCCCGGGGCGGCGCGAGGAAAATGTGCGCGCCGGCGCTGGCCACCCAGCCGGTGCCCACGGTGGTGACGGGCGCGTCGACGAAGCCGATCACGTCGTGGATGGCGTCGCCCGATTCGACATGGCCGCCGGGTGAGGAGATGAACACCGTGATGGGCGCCGAGGATTCGGCCGCCAGCGCCAGCAGCCGCCGGCAGGTGGTGCGCGCCATCGTGTCGTCGATCTCGCCGAACACGAGCACGTTGCGCGACTTGAAGGACAGCTTCTCCTCGAGGTTGGCGTTGTCGTCCTTCTCGGGCGACGCCGGCTTCTCGTCGGACTTGGCCAGGCGCGGGGTCATGCGTTGATCTCCTGTAGCGATGCGGTTGGCTCGATGATGCCTCAGCGCGCCGGTTCGGGGCGCAGCTCGGCCTGCCAGGGCTTCGGGAAGCTCTGCTCGATGCGGAAACCCAGCCCGATGCCCTCGGCGATGTAGTTGCTGCGGTCGAGCTTGAGCTCGAAGGCGGACTGGTTGTCGTCCCACCAGGTCTCGTGCTGCACGATGCAGCGCGCCTCGCGCTGCGATGCGTTGCCGCAGGGCCGCGGCGCCGACCACACCTGCACGTGGCGGAAGCGGAACGACTTGCCCGAGGACTGCTCGACGATGCGGCCTTCGGTTCGCAGGCAGTAGTCGGCCGCCGGCACGCGCCAGCGCGCGTAGTGCTGGGCGCCTTCGGTGGCCAGGGTCGTGCAGTTGGCGCATGCAGCGTCGCAGGACTCGTCGCGCTCGATGCGCTGCTGGTAGTAGGTGCCGTTGCCCCACCAGCCGTCCAGCATCACCCAGTCGCCCACGTGCACGAAGCGCTCGAGCGAGCCGGGCTTGCCGCTCACCGGATCGGTCCACTGCACGTGCGCCTCGCCGGGCGTGGCGCGCTGCCACTGGTAGCGCGAGGCCGGGTGGGCGCCGCTGTACAGCGTGCCGCCGCGCTCGCTGCCCATCATCGCGAAGTCGGCCCAGGTCGGGCCCGGCGGGCCGCCCAGCGTGGCGCAGCCCGCGGCGACGAGTGCCGCCGCCGCGCAGGACAGCGCAGCGGCCGCACGGCGGCCGGGGCGTTCAGTCGCCCTTGGCACTGCCACTGCCCGCCGCCGCGCGCCGCACGCGCACGGGCCCCTTCTTGACCGCCGCCGTGCCGGCATGGGCCTCGACGAAGGCCGCGGTGGCATCCGCCTCGGCCGGCGCAGCGGCCACCGGCGCGGCCTCGGGCTCTTCCTTGATCACGCGGCTGTAGGGCGCCAGGATCTGCACCAGCTGCGCGTAGACCTTCGGGTTGCCGGCCACGGCCTCGCGCTGGAACAGGAAGTCGCTCTCGCCGGTGAAGTTGCCGATCAGGCCGCCGGCCTCGGTGATGATCAGCGAGCCGGCGGCGGCGTCCCAGGGCTGCAGGCCGGTCTCGAAGAAGCCGTCGTAGTAGCCGGCGGCCACGTAGCACAGGTCCAGCGCGGCGGCGCCGGGGCGGCGCAGGCCGGCGCAACTTTGCATCACCTCCTCGAACATCTTCACGTAGCGCTTGAAGTTGTCGCCCTTGCGGAAGGGGAAGCCGGTGCCGATCAGCGAATCCGACAGCCGCGTGCGCTTGGAGACGCGCAGCCGGCGGTCGTTGAGGAAGGCGCCGCGACCCTTGCTGGCGTAGAAGAGGTCGTTGCGCGTGGGGTCGTAGACCACGGCCTGCTCGACCTTGCCGCGGAAGCTCAGCGCGATGCTCACCGCGTAGACCGGGAAGCCGTGCAGGAAGTTGGTGGTGCCGTCGAGCGGGTCGATGATCCAGACGTAGTCGCTGTCGCGGGCGCCATGTTCGCGGCCCGATTCCTCGGCCAGGATGCCGTGGCCCGGGTAGGCCTCGAGCACCGTGCGGATGATGGCCTCTTCCGCCGCCCGGTCGACCTCGCTGACGAAGTCGTTGGGCCCCTTCGTGCCCACCTTCAGCACCTCCAGGTCGAGCGCGGCGCGGTTGATGATCGAGCCCGCGCTGCGCGCCGCCTTGACGGCGATGTTGAGCATGGGATGGATGGATTGCGACATGGTGCGGGCTGGCCCGAGGCGGCAGGTGGAGGGGATAAAGAACGGCGCGGCGACAATGGTGCGCGCGCAAGCAGAACCATGATTTTACCGGCCGAGACCCCGACGACGATGCCTCGCGGCGACGGCCAGGCCACGCGCTTCGTGCTCGTCGGCACGAGCCATGCCGGCAACGTGGGCGCGGCGGCCCGGGCGCTGAAAGTGATGGGCTTCTCCGAGCTGGTGCTCGTGAGCCCGCGCTTTGCCGACGTGCTCTCGCACGACGAGGCGCTGGCGATGGCCAGCGGCGCGACCGAGGTGCTGGGCGCCGCCCGCGTCGTGCCCACGCTGGCCGAGGCGCTGGACGGCATCAGCTGGGCCTGCGCCACCGCGATGACGCCGCGCGACTTCGGCCCGCCCACCTTCGCGCCGCGCGAGCATTTCGCCGCGCTGGCCACGAGCGGCCACCGCGTCGCCTTCGTCTTCGGCCCCGAGCGCACGGGCCTGTCCAACGACGACGTCTACCGCTGCCACGCCTGTCTCTCGATCCCCACCGACCCGGCCTACGGCTCGCTGAACCTGGCCCAGGCGGTGCAGTTGCTGGCCTACGACTGGCGCCAGGCGCTGGGCGGCTTCCCGGTCGTGCCGCGCACCGTGGAGCCGGCCTGGGCCGACGCGGCCGCAGTGGCCGGCGTGCTGGATCACTGGCGCGAGATGCTGGTGCAGATCGGCTTCCTCGACCCGGCCGCGCCGAAGAAGCTGATGCCGCGCCTGCAACAGCTGCTGAACCGCCAGGCGCTGACCGAGCAGGAGGTGCACATCCTGCGCGGCATCGCCCGGGCGGTGCAGTCCCAGCGCGAATGACGCCCCGCCGCTACACTGCGCTTTATGTTTGCCCGTCTGCGTGAAGACATCGCCTGCATCCTGGAACGCGACCCGGCCGCGCGCTCGGTGCTGGAGGTGCTCACCTGTTACCCGGGCCTGCACGCGATCGTGCTGCACCGCCGGGCGCACTGGTGCTGGACGCATGGCCTGCGCTGGTTGGCGCGCTTCATCTCGCACATCGGGCGTTTCCTGACCGGCATCGAGATCCACCCTGGCGCCACGATGGGCCGGCGCGTGTTCATCGACCACGGCATGGGCGTGGTGATCGGCGAGACGGCCGAGGTGGGCGACGAGTGCACGATCTACCAGGGCGTGACGCTGGGCGGCACCTCGCTGAGCAAGGGCGCCAAGCGGCACCCGACGCTGGGCAAGGGCGTGATCGTCGGCGCCAATTCGCAGGTGCTGGGCGGCTTCACCGTGGGCGACGGGGCGCGCATCGGCTCGAGCGCCGTCGTCGTCAAGCCGGTGCCGCCGGGCGCCACCGCGGTGGGCAACCCGGCGCGCATCATCCAGCGCGACGTGGAGGCGCAGCGCGAGGCCGTGGCGGCCAAGATGGGCTTCTCGGCCTACGGCGTGACGCAGGGCGACGACCCGGTCTCGCAGGCGATGAAGGGCCTGATCGACAACGCCGCCGGCCACGAGCACCAGATCGCGCTGCTGTGGCAGGCGATCGAGAAGCTCTCGGCCCGCGCCCGCGAGCTGCCCAGCGAGGACTGTGTGCCGCAGGACGCGCAGAAGCAGGAAGCCTTCGACGCCGAGCGCCTGACGCGCCTCGTCAAATAAGCCGAGCGATTCGCCGAGGCGTTTCCGACCAAGCCCCCGACACGGATCCGGCCCCGCCGGTCCGTCGGCGGGCGGCCCCCTCGGGGGGTAGCGAGCGACAGCGAGCTTGGGGGCTAATCGCTCGCGACCAAGATCACGTCGCGCGCGAGCGCGACGCGGTCCTTCAGGTCGTCGGCCCGCATCGCCTTGCCGAACAGGTAACCCTGCGCGAAGTGGCAGCCCAGGCGCTGCAGCGCACGCGCCTGCTCCTCGGTCTCCACGCCCTCGGCGACGGTGTCCACGCCCAGGCTGCGCGAGAGGCCGACGATGGCCTGCACGATCTTCGCGCTCTCCGGCTTCATGTGCAGCGTGCGCACGAAGCTGCGGTCGATCTTGATCTTGTCGAAGGGCATCTCGGCCAGGTAGGCCAGGCTCGAGTAGCCGGTGCCGAAGTCGTCCAGCGTCACCGTCATGCCGGCGCGCTTGAGCGCCAGGATCACGGCGCGGGCGCGCGCGGTGTCGTTGACGAGCGCGGTCTCGGTCAGCTCCACGTCCAGGCGCGCCGGCGGCACGCCATGCTCGGTGAGGATGGCCAGCAGCTGCGGCACCAGCTGCTCGTCCTGGATCTGCTGCGGCGCGACGTTGAACGACAGCCGCCACGGTGCCGGGAAGCGCGCGATGTCCTTGCAGGCCTGCGCCAGCAGGCTCATCGTCAGCGGGCCGATCAGGCCGCTGTCCTCGGCCAGCGCGATGAACTTGTCCGGGCCCATCAGCCCGCGCACCGGGTGGCGCCAGCGGCACAGCAGCTCCAGCGAACGCACGCTGCGCTGGCCCAGGTCGACGATGGGCTGGTAGTAGGGCACGAGCTGGCCGGCGGCGATGCCCTCGCGCAGCTCGATCTCCAGCGCCGCGCGCTCGGCCAGCGTCTCGTCAAGCTTGGCGTCGTACAGGCACACCGCGCCGCGGCCGCCCTGCTTGGCGCGGTACAGCGCACTGTCGGCCTTGCGCAGCAGCTCGTCGTCGCTGTTGGCGTCGGCCGGGTAGCGCGCGATGCCCACGCTGGCGCCAATGCTCACCACCAGGTCGCCGAACTGGAAGGGCTCCGAGAGGCGGCGGATGATGCGTTCGGCCGCCGAGCGTGCGGTGCCGGGGCCGTCGGTCTCGTCGACGACGACGACGAACTCATCGCCGCCGTAGCGCGCGCGCAGGTCGCTCTGGCGCAGGCAGCGCGCCATGCGCCGTGCGACCTCCTTGAGCACCATGTCGCCCACCATGTGGCCGTGGCGATCGTTGACGGGCTTGAAGCGGTCCAGGTCGACCATCAGCACCGCCAGCTCGTGGCCGTGGCGGCGGGCGCGGCTCATCACGGCCTGCATCGCGTCATGCAGCGCGGCGCGGTTGTCCAGGCCGGTGAGCAGGTCGCTGGCAGCCAGGCGCTGGATGCGCTCCTCGGCGTCCATCAGCGTGCCGCGCGAGCGGCCCAGGCTGCTGCTCAGCCGCCGCCAGAGCACGAAGCCCAGGCCGACGCCGACGACCACCAGCCCCAGCGCCAGCATCGTGGCCTGCTGGCGCAGCGCCTGCACCTCGGCGGCGGTGGCGCGCAGCGAAGCGGCGCTCAGCTCCTCGGTGGCGCGGCGCACGCGGTCGGTCTGGGCCAGGTAGGGCGCACCGTCGAAGAGCGCGCGCGCGGCGCCCGGGGCGCCGCTCTGCATGGCGTCCAGCGCCGAGCGGTGCATGCGTGTAAGCAGTGCCGCGGCCTCGCGCGTCTGCGCCTGGTAGCGGGCGGCGGCGTCGGGCGGCGCCAGCAGCGCGGCGTGGTCGATGGCTTGCGTGAGCGCCGGCACGGCGCGGTCGAAGCGTTCGATCCAGGCCACCTCGCCGGTGAGCGCGGCCATCTGCGCGGCCAGCGCGAGCTGCTGCTCGGCCACGCGCAGGTCGCCGGCGAGCTGGCGCGCCATCGCCTGGCGGTCGGCGGCGCGTTCCAGCGCGGCGGCCGACCACAGGCATTCGCCCAGCAGCACCACCGCCATGACCGAGGCGCCAACCAGCGCCAGCAGCACCGCGCGGCGGGCCTGGCGCATGGTCTCCTGGACGATCGAGACGGAGGGGAGCAGCGGCGCCGGCGTGGCGGCGTGGTCGGGCATGTCGAGACGAAGGGCAAGGATTCGCCCTCGCTATCGGCTGCCCGCGGCGGCACTTGAGGCCGCCGGAAGGGGGATCAGGCCCCGCGCGGCGGGCGTTGTGCCGACTTCGGCCGGAAGGCCTGGCAGACCGCCGGGTCGGTCTCGAAGTACGGCCCGCCGATCAGGTCGATGCAGTAGGGCACGGCGGCGAAGATGCCGTGCACCGGCGGCGTGCGCTCGGGCAGGCCCTGCAGCGTCTCGGCGATCGACTTCGGCTGGCCCGGCAGGTTGATCACCAGCGCCTTGCCGCGGATCACCGCCACCTGGCGCGAAAGGATGGCCGTGGGCGTGAAGGCCAGCGAGACCTGGCGCATTTGTTCGCCGAAACCCGGCATCAGCTTGTCGGCGATGGCCAGCGTGGCCTCGGGCGTCACGTCGCGCGGCGCCGGGCCGGTGCCGCCGGTGGTCAGCACGAGGTCGCATTTCACGCGGTCGACCAGCTCCACCAGCGCGGCGCTGATGCCGGCCTGCTCGTCGGGGATCAGCCGCTCGTGCCATTCCACCGGGTTGAGCAGCGCGCGGCCGAGCCAGTCCTTCAGCGCCGGGATGCCCTTGTCCTCGTAGACGCCGCTGGAGGCGCGGTCGCTGATGGAGACGACGCCGATGCGGACCGGATCGTGTGCACTCATGTCGGGGCCTGGATGAAGGGGCGGATGAACTGGAACAGCTCGCGGAAGCTCTTCGGCTGGCGTGCTTCGGGTGGCAGCCCCGCGGCATCGCGACGCGCGGCGCGCACGAGGCTGCGCAGCTGCTGGGTGTCGGTCTCGGGGTGCGCGCTGATCCAGCGCTGCATCGCCTCGTCGTTCGCGATCAGCTCGGCGCGCCAGCGCTCGGCCTCGTGCAGCACCAGCGCCTGCTGGGCGCTGCCGATCGTCGCCTCGGCCACCGCCTCGCGCAGCGCGTCGGCGTCGGCGCTGCGCATCAGCTTGCCGACGAACTGCAGCTGGCGCCGCCGGCCTTCGTGCGACTTCGTGCGCTTGAGCTCGACGATGGCGTCGCGCAGCGTCTCGCCCATGTCGATGGCGGCCAGGCGCTCGTCGGGCAGCTCGGCCAGGGCCGAGCCGAGCTTCTGCAGCTCGTGCGACTCCTGCTTGAGCTGCGTCTTGCTCGGGCGCTCGTCGCCCTCGGCGCTGTCGCCGTAGTGGATGTCGATGCCGCGGTGCGGCGCGGCTCGTCGGGCCATGCGGGTTGCCGGAAGGGTCAGTCAGGGGGCGGCCGGTATGATAAGTGCGCCCCTTCGAAGAGCCTTCCCCCTCGATGACATCCAAGCACGCCGCGCCGGGCTTCGCCTACCGCCAGGATCAGTTCCAGCAGATCGTCGAGGACACGCTGGCGCTGGCGCGGCAGATCGGCGCCAGCGACGCCGGCGCCGAGGTCTCCGAGGGCGTGGGCCTGAGCGTCTCGGTGCGCAAGGGCGAGCTGGAGAACGTGGAGCGCAACCGCGACAAGTCGCTGGGCGTCAGCGTCTACATCGGCCAGCGGCGCGGCAACGCCAGCACCTCCGACTTCAGCGCCGCCGCGCTGCGCCAGACGGTGCAGGCCGCCTACGACATCGCCCGCTTCACGGCCGAGGACCCGGCCGCCGGGCTGCCCGAAGCGGGCGACCTGGCCACCCCCGACGAGGCTGCGCGCGAACTGGACCTGTTCCACCCCTGGGGCATCGACGCCGCGGCCGCGGCCGAGATCGCCCGCCGCTGCGAGAGCGCGGCGCTGGCCACCGACCGCCGCATCACCAACAGCGAAGGCGCCGGCGTCTCGGCGCAGCAGGCGCATTTCTGGGCCGGCAACACGCGCGGCTTCCGCGGCGGCTATGCCAGCTCGCGCCACTACCTCTCGGTCTCGGCCATCGCCGGCAAGGGCCGCGGCATGCAGCGCGACGGCTGGTACACGAGCATGCGCGACGCTTCTGAGCTCTCCGAGCCCGAGGCCGTGGGCCGCTACGCCGCCGAGCGCACGCTGGCGCGGCTGAAGTCGCGCGTGGTGTCCACGGCCGAGGTGCCGGTGCTGTTCGAGAGCCCGGTCGCCTCCGGCCTGCTGGGCGCCTATGTGCAGGCCACCTCGGGCGGCGCGCTGTACCGCAAGACCACCTTCCTCGTCGACAGCCTGGGCCAGGCGGTGCTGGCCGGCCACCTCGACGTGAACGAGGACCCGCACCTGAAGAAGGGCAAGGGCAGTGCTCCCTTCGACGACGAGGGCGTGCGCACGCGCGCGCGCCGCGTGGTCGAGGGCGGGGTGGTGCAGGGCTACTTCCTGTCCAGCTACTCGGCGCGCAAGCTGGGCCTGAGGACCACCGGCCACGCCGGCGGCTCGCAGAACCTGTCGCTGACGAGCCGGCTCACGCAGCCTGGCGACGACCTGGACGCGATGCTGAGGAAGCTCGGCCGCGGTCTCTTCGTCACCGAGCTGATGGGGCAGGGCGTCAACTTCGTCACCGGCGACTATTCGCGCGGCGCGGCTGGCTTCTGGGTCGAGGGCGGGCGCATCGCCTACCCGGTGCACGAGGTGACGATCGCCGGCAACCTGCGCGAGATGTTCAAGGACATCGCCGCCGTCGGTGCCGATGTCTACAACTCGGGCAGCAAGAGCGTGGGCTCGGTGCTGATTTCCCGCATGAAACTCGCCGGGTCATGACCGCCCCCAAGCTCACTTCGTTCGCGGCCCCCCGAGGGGGCGCTCGCCACCTTCGGAGCGGCCGGGCGGTGGCGAGATGAAGCTGGCGGTCCTGACCGACCTCCACGCCAACCGCGAAGCGGTGCAGGCCGTGCTGGACCATGCCCGCGCGCACGGCGCCGAGCAGTTCGCCTTCGTCGGCGACTTCGTCGGCTACGGCGCCGACCCGTCCTGGGTGGTGGACCTCGTGCGCGAGATGGTGCGCGGCGGTGCCTACGCGGTGCAGGGCAACCACGACATGGCGGTGGCGCAGGGCCCGTCGCCGACGATGCGGCCCGATGCGCGCCGCGTGGTCGAGTGGACGCGCTCGCAGCTGTCGCCCACGCAGATCGGCTTCCTCACTTCGCTGCCGATGAAGCAGGAGGTGGGCGAGCTTTTGTTCGTGCACGCCAACGCCTACAACCCGGCCGGCTGGGACTACATCACCGGCCGCGTGGAAGCCTCGCGCAGCCTGATGGCCACGCCGCAGCGCATCACCTTCACCGGCCACATGCACGAGCCGAGGCTGTACCACCTGTCGGCCATCGGCAAGGCGGGCGACTTCACGCCGGTGGCCGGCGAGCCGATCCCGCTCCTGGCCACGCGGCGCTGGCTCGTGATCCCGGGCTCGGCCGGCCAGCCGCGCGACGGCGACCCGGCGGCCTGCTACGCGATGTACGACGAGGCCCGCGCCGAGCTCACCTACTGGCGCGTGCCCTACGACGTGGAGACCGCCGGCGACAAGATCCGCGCCGCCGACCTGCCGGTGGCACTGGCCGTCCGGCTCATGGATGGACACTGAGGCTTCCACGGCGCCTGCGGCTGCCGCTGCGCCGACCCCGGCGCCGCTGGCCGCCGGCATGGTGATCGACGGCTGGCTGCTGCAGGAGAAGCTGCACACCGGCGGCATGGCGCACCTGTGGAGCGTGGTGCCGGCGCCCGGCCCCGCGGCGGCTGCCGTGCCCGCGGGCTGCGAGCAGATGCGCTGGCTGATGAAGGTGCCGCGCATCAAGGGCGGCGAGGACCCCGCCACGATCGTCGGCTTCGAGGTCGAGCAGATGATCCTGCCGGCGCTGCACGGCGTGCACGTGCCGCGCTTCGCCGCCCGCGGCGACATCACGCGCCAGGCCTACCTGGTGATGGAGCGCATCGAGGGCCCGACGCTCAGGCCGCGGCTGGACGACGCGCCGCTGTCGCTGGACGAGGTCATCGAGATCGGCTCGCGCGTGGCCACCGCGCTGCACGACCTGCACAAGCAGCACCTCGTGCACCTGGACGTGAAGCCCAGCAACGTGATGCTGCGCCCCGACGGCACGGCCGTGCTGGTGGACTTCGGCCTCTCGCACCACGACCGCCTGCCCGACCTGCTGGACGAGGAGTTCACGCTGCCGATGGGCACCGGGCCCTACATGTCGCCCGAGCAGGTGCAGTTCGTGCGCAACGACCCGCGCAGCGACCTCTTCGCCCTGGGCGTGATGCTCTACCACTTCACCACCGGCGAGCGCCCCTTCGGCGCACCCGAGACGGTGCGCGGCCTCAGGCGCCGGCTCTACGTGGACCCGGTGCCGCCGCGCAGCATCCGCCGCGACTGCCCGGCCTGGCTGCAGGAGGTGATCCTCAAGTGCCTGGAGGTCAAGCCCGAGCGCCGCTGGCAGAGCGCCGCGCAGCTGGCGCTGGCGCTGCAGGACCCTTCGCAGGTGCCGCTCACCGCGCGCGCCGAGCGCATGCAGACCAGCAGCCTTCTGCGCCAGCTCAAGCGCTGGTTCTTCGCCGTCGGCGCCGACCCGCAGGCCGGGCCGCAGCTGGGCGTGGCCAGCCAGGTGGCCAAGAGCCCGATCATCATGGCCGCGGTCGACGTCGAGAACGCCGAGCCCGAGCTGCTGGACCACCTGCGCGAGACGGTGCGGCGCATCGTCGTCACCGAGCCCGGCGCGCGGCTGGCCTGCGTGAGCGTGATGAAGACGGCGCGCATCGGCATGGACGAGCGCGTCGACAAGGAAGGGCGCAGCGTGCACGTCAAGCAGCTCGTGGGCCTTCGCCACTGGGCGCGGCCCATCAGCAAGCAGCTCAACCTCGACGACGGCCGGCTCACCTTCCACGTGCTGGAGGCGCCGGATGCGGCCGCGGCCATCGTCGAGTTCGCCGAGCGCAACCAGGTCGACCACATCGTGATGGGCGCGCGCGGCACCTCGGCGCTGCGGCGCTACCTGGGCAGCGTCAGCTCGCAGGTGGTGGCGCAGTCGGAGTGCTCGGTGACGGTGGTGCGCGTCTGAGGGCCGCCAAAGCGCCGGCCGCGCCGGTGCTTACCCTGATTTCAGCTTGCTTTTAGCTGGCCCTGCACACACTGGCGAAGTTCGCGTCCGCAGGGTCTCGTCCGAGCGGGTAAACCCGCCCGGGCGTGCAGGGGCCGCTTCCTAGAATTTCCTCAGGGCGTCCGTCGGACCCGCTCAACCACCTTGGAGACACAAGACATGGAACGTCGTTCGTTCGTTCGCCAAGCCGGCCTGGCCGGCGTGCTGGCCGCCGGTGCCGCGCCGGCCATCGTGCACGCGCAAGCCACCATCCGCTGGCGCCTGGCCTCGAGCTTCCCGAAGTCGCTGGACACCATCTTCGGCTCGGCCGAGGTGTTCGCGAAGAAGGTCAGCGAGATGACCGGCGGCAAGTTCCAGGTCAGCGTGCACGCGGCCGGCGAGCTGATGCCGGCCTTCGGCGTGGTGGATGGCGTGCAGGCCGCCACGATCGAGGTGGCGCACACGGCGCCTTACTACTTCTTCGGCAAGGACCCGACCTTCGCCCTGGGCTGCGCCGTCCCCTTCGGCCTGAACAGCCGCCAGATGAGCGCCTGGATGTTCGAGGGCAACGGCCTGAAGCTGATGCGCGAGTTCTACAAGGGCTACAACATCGTCAACTTCCCCGGCGGCAACACCGGCGCGCAGATGGGCGGCTTCTTCCGCAAGGAGATCAAGGCGCTGGCCGACCTGAAGGGGCTGAAGATGCGCATCGGCGGCTTCGGCGGCAAGGTGCTGGAGCGCATCGGCGGCGTGCCGCAGAACATCCCCGGCGGCGAGATCTACCAGGCGCTGGAGAAGGGCACCATCGATGCGGCCGAGTGGATCGGCCCCTACGACGACGAGAAGCTCGGCCTGTACAAGGTCGCGCCGAACTATGCCTATCCGGGCTGGTGGGAAGGCGGCCCGCAGCTGGACTTCTTCATCAACGACAAGGCCTACAACGCGCTGTCCGCCGAGTACAAGGCCATCGTCGAAAACGCAACGGCCTTTGCGCACGTCGACATGCAGGCGAAGTACGATGCCCGCAACCCGGCGGCGCTCAAGCGCCTGGTGGCCGGCGGCACGAAACTTTTCCGCTTCCCCAAGGAACTGATGGAGGCGGCGTTCAAGGAATCGATGGCGCTGTACAGCGAACTCTCGGCCAGCAACCCGAACTGGAAGAAGGTGTACGAGGACTACGCCACCTTCCGCCGCGACGCCAACCTCTGGTTCCGCTTCACCGAAGCCGGCTTCGACGACTTCATGCAAGCGCAGAAGCTCTGAGCCGGTTGCCCGTTCCCCTGTCTGTTCTTCCTTCGCAACCCCAACCGAAACTCACCATGGAAAGACGTTCCTTCGTCCAGGGCGCCGGCCTCGCCGGCGTCATCGCAGCCGGTGTCGCGCCGGCCGTCGTGCACGCGCAGGCCAGCCTGCGCTGGCGCCTGGCCTCGAGCTTCCCGAAGTCGCTCGACACCATCTACGGTGCCGGCGAGGTCTTCGCCAAGAAGGTCGGCGAGATGACCGGCGGCAAGTTCCAGATCAGCGTGCACGCGGCCGGCGAGCTGATGCCGGCCTTCGGCGTGGTCGACGGCGTCCAGGCCGGCACGGTGGAGATGTGCCACACCGTGCCGTACTACTTCTTCGGCAAGGACCCGACCTTCGCCATCGGCGCGGCCATCCCCTTCGGCCTGAACAGCCGCCAGATGAGCGCGTGGATGTACGAGGGCAACGGCCTGAAGCTGATGCGCGAGTTCTACGCGAACTACAACATCATCAGCTTCCCCGGCGGCAACACCGGCGCGCAGATGGGCGGCTTCTTCCGCAAGGAGGTCAAGTCGCTGGCCGACATGAAGGGCCTGAAGTTCCGCATCGGCGGCTTCGCCGGCAAGGTGGTCGAGCGCATGGGCGGCGTGCCGCAGAACATCCCCGGCGGCGAGATCTACCAGGCGCTGGAGAAGGGCACGATCGACGCGGCCGAGTGGGTCGGCCCGTACGACGACGAGAAGCTGGGCCTGTACAAGGTCGCCCCCAACTACGCCTACCCGGGCTGGTGGGAAGGCGGCCCCGAGGTCGATCTCTTCATCAACAAGAAGGCCTACGACGGCCTGAGCGCCGAGTACAAGGCCGTGGTCGAGGCCGCCTCGGCCTACACGCACGTCGACATGCAGGCCAAGTACGACGCCCGCAACCCTGCGGCGCTCAAGCGCCTGGTGGCCAACGGCACCAAGCTGTTCCGCTTCCCGAAGGATGCGATGGAAGCCGCGTTCAAGGAGTCGATGGCGCTGTACAGCGAGCTGTCGGCCAGCAACCCGGCGTGGAAGAAGATCTACGAGGACTACGCGGCCTTCCGCCGCGACGCCAACCTCTGGTTCCGCTTCACCGAAGCCGGCTTCGACGACTTCATGCAGGCGCAGAAGCTGTGATGCGCTGAAGCGCAAGCGGCAAGAAGAAGGGGCCCCGCGGGGCCCCTTTCCTTTGGCTTGCCGCTCGCCGCGGGTGCGGCGACCGGCTCGCCTGTCGTCACTTCTTCTGCTTGTCCTGCTCGTTGGCGCGGCGGATGGCTTCCATCGGGTCCTCCGCCTCGTCCTTCTTCGGCTCGGCGCCGGGCATCTGCGGCTCGGGCTTGGCCTCGTCCTTGCGGCCGGAGTCGATCTGCTGCTGCAGCAGGTCGATGTTGCCCTCGGCGGCCTTGTTGGTGTCGCGCGTGACGATGCCAGGGAACGCGATGATCAGGCCCACCATGATGATCTGGATGAGCACGAAGGGCACCGCGCCCCAGTAGATCTGGCCGGTGGTGACGCGCCCGATCATGCGGCCGGTGAGGCGGTCCTTGTAGTCCTCGGTCGGCGCGACGCTGCGCAGGTAGAACAGGGCGAAGCCGAAGGGCGGGTGCATGAAGCTGGTCTGCATGTTCACCGCCAGCAGCACGCCGAACCAGACCGGGTCGATGCCCAGCTTGATCGCCACCGGCCCGAGCAGCGGCACGACGATGAAGCTCAGCTCGAAGAAGTCCAGGAAGAAGGCCAGCACGAACACCAGGATGTTCACGACGATCAGGAAGCCCACCGCGCCGCCGGGCAGGCCCGACAGCAGGTGCTCCACCCACTTGGGCCCGTCGACGCCCTGGAACGAGAGGCTGAACACCGTGCTGCCCAGCAGGATGAAGACGACGAAGCAGGACAGCTTCATCGTCGAGTCCATCGCCTGGCGCATCAGCTTGATGTCCAGGCGCTTGCGGGCCATTGCCATCGCCAGTGCGCCCACGGCGCCCATCGCACCGCCCTCGGTGGGGGTGGCGATGCCCAGGAAGATGGTGCCCAGCACGAGGAAGATCAGGCCCAGCGGCGGGATCAGCACGAAGGTCACGCGCTCGGCCATCTTCGACAGCAGCCCGAGCTTCAGCGTCTTGTTGACCACCGCCAGCACGAAGGCCAGGCCCACGCCGACGCACATCGAGACCACGATCAGCTCGTCGGTCGGCGTCTCGGCCGGGCGGCTCTTGGCGAACAGCACCGACAGCGCCACGCAGGCCACGAACAGCACGCCCAGCGAGCGCAGGCCCGAGCCGCCGTCGGGCTCGCGGATCGTGCGCGCCTCGGCCGGCAGCGCCGGCACGAACGAAGGCTTCACGATGCTGGTCAGCACGATGTAGCCGACGTACAGGCCCGTGAGCACGAAGCCGGGGATGAAGGCGCCCTTGTAGAGGTCGCCCACGCTCTGGCCGAGCTGGTCGGCCATGATGATCAGCACGAGGGACGGCGGGATGATCTGCGCCAGCGTGCCGGATGCAGCGATCACACCGCCGGCCACGCGCCGGTCGTAGCCGTAGCGCAGCATGATGGGCAGCGAGATCAGGCCCATCGAGATGACGGAGGCCGCCACCACGCCCGTGGTGGCCGCGAGCATCGCGCCCACCAGGATCACCGCGTAGGCCAGGCCGCCGCGCACCGGGCCGAAGAGCTGGCCGATGGTGTCGAGCAGGTCTTCGGCCATGCCCGAGCGCTCGAGGATCAGGCCCATGAAGGTGAAGAACGGGATCGCCAGCAGCGTGTCGTTCTTCTGGATGCCCACGATGCGCAGCGGCAGCGCATTCAGCAGCGACTCCAGACCCGGGATGCCCAGCTTGACGCCGATGTAGCCGAAGAACAGGCCGCAGGCGGCGAGCGAGAACGCCACCGAGACGCCCAGCATCAGGAAGACGATCAGGCCGCCGAACATGATCGGCGCCATGTTGTTGGTGATGAACTCGGTCACGGCTGGCTCCCTTCGGCGCGGGCGCGGATGACCTCGGCCAGTTCCTCTTCGGCCGTCTTGGCCTGTTTCTTCTGGCGCGGGTCGTCGATCAGCCCCTGCAGGAAGGCGAAGCGCTTGATCAGCTCCGACAGGCCCTGCAGCCCCAGCAGCGAGAAGCCGATCGGCACCATCGCGTACACCGGCCAGCGCACCAGGCCGCCGGCGTTCTCGGACATCTCGCCGCTCTGGTAGGCCTTCAGGAACAGCGGCATGAACTCGGTCACCACCGCGTAGACGAAGGGGAACAGGAAGACGCAGATGCCGAAGATGTCGATCCAGATCTGCGTGCGCTGGCTGAAGCGGCCGTAGACGATGTCGATCTTCACGTGCTCCTGGCGCAGCAGCGTGTAGCCCGCGGCCACCAGGAACACGGCGGCGAACAGGTACCACTGGATTTCCAGGAACCCGTTGGAGCTGTAGTTGAAGGCCTTGCGCACCACCGCGTTGAACGCGCTGATGAGCACCGCCGCCAGAATGAGCCAGGCGATCCAGCGCCCGACGAATTCGCTGAGCGCGTCGATCGCGCGCGACAGCTTCAGTAGTGCAGTCACGTTCTGTGTCTCCTTCCATGGCCGGCCATGCCCTCGGCCGGCGACCCGCGAGACTGTAGGGGAGCGCGACTGAATCGCCGCTGAAACGCGCGGCTTCGAAGCTCGGGGTTAGCCCGAATGCGGTGGCGCTACAGCGCCTGCGCGGCCATATACAGGCGCGTGGAGCGCGCGCCCGAGCGGCAGAAGGCCAGCAGCGGCCGCGGCAGTTCGGCCAGCAGCTGCGCGAAGGCGGCGATCTCCTCGGGCGACTGGTAGCCGCCGTCCACCGGCAGGTGGCGGTACTCCAGGCCGGCGGCCTTGGCCGCGGCCTCGATCTCGGCGCTCGTGGGCTGGCCGGGGCCGTGCTCGTGGTCGGGGCGGTTGTTCACCACGGCGCGGAAGCCCATCGAGGCCAGCTCGGCCATCGCCTCGGGCGTGAGTTGCGGGGCGACGCAGATGTCGGCGGCGACGGCGCGGAGGGGCAGGCTGCTCATGACGTGGACTGTACGTTTACTTCGACAGCGCGGCCTTCACCGCGGCGGAGACCAGCGCCATCTCGGCCTTGCCGGCCAGGCGGGACTTGGCCGCGCCCATCACCTTGCCCATGTCGCCAGGGCCGGCAGCACCCATCTCGGCCACCAGCGCCGCGACGGCAGTGTTCACCTCCTCGGCCGACAGGCGCTGCGGCAGGTAGGCCTGCAGCACGGCGGCCTCGGCTTCCTCCTTCACGGCCAGGTCTTCGCGGCCGCCCTGGCGGAAGGCGGTGATGCTGTCCTTGCGCTGCTTGATGAGCTTGTCGACGATGCCCACGATGGCGGCGTCGTCCAGCACGATGCGCTCGTCGACCTCGCGCTGCTTCATCGCCGCCAGCAGCAGGCGGATCGTGCCCAGGCGCTCGGTCTCCTTGGCGCGCATCGCGGCCTTCATGTCTTCGGTGATGCGGTCTTTGAGGCTCATGGCGGCAGAGGTGGAAAGAGGGTGGCTGGAATGAAACAAGCCCGCTGCGGCGTCCCGCGCGGGCTTGGATTTTCTGGGCGGGAGCCCGGCGTCAGTAGAGCTTCTTGGGCAGCTGCATGCTGCGGACGCGCTTGAAGTGGCGCTTGATCGCGGCGGCCTTCTTGCGCTTGCGCTCGGCGGTGGGCTTCTCGTAGAACTCGCGGGCGCGCAGCTCGGTCAGCAGGCCGATCTTCTCGATGGTGCGCTTGAAGCGGCGCAGGGCAACGTCGAAAGGCTCGTTCTCTTTGACGCGGATGGTGGTCATGTGTGGGGGGATCCCGTTTCAGTGTGCGCTCGGTGTCTGTCGATGCCCTGGGGTCAGCCGGTTCCGGAACAGCTTTCGCCGTAGGCGGATTCGTCAGATCGACACGCGGTTTGCCAGCAAAGCCGGCGATTGTAGACCGAATCAGGCTGCCTGCGCCAGAGGGGGCGCCAGGGCCAGCGCAGCGCAGCCGCGCAGCACGTCGCCCACCAGCACGATGGCCGGGCTGCCCAGGCCGTGGCGGCGCGCTTCAGGCGCCAGCCGGGCCAGCGTGGTGACGCAGTGGCGCTGGCGCGCCGTTCCGGCGTGCTGGACGACGGCCGCGGGCGTTTCCCCGCCCAGGCCGGCCAGCAGCCCGGCCTGCATCGCCTCCAGCCCGGCCATGCCCATGTAGACGACGAGCGTGAGCCCCTGCGCCGCGGCGGTGCCCAGCGCCGCCCAGTCCGGCTGCGGGCCGCCGTCGCGCGCGTGGCCCGTGACCAGCATCACGCCATGCGCATGGTCGCGGTGGGTCCAGGGCACGCCCAGCGCGGTGGCGGCGGCCAGGCCCGAGGTGATGCCGTTGACGATCTCGACCTCGATGCCGTGAGCCCGCAGCGCCTCGGCCTCCTCGCCGCCGCGGCCGAAGGTGAAGGGGTCGCCGCCCTTCAGCCGCACGACGCGCTCGCCGGCCAGCGCCTCGGCCACCATCAGGCGCTCGATGAAGGCCTGCGGCGTGCTCCTGCAGCCGCCGCGCTTGCCCACGTGCACCACGCGCGGCACCTTGCGGCGGCCGCGCAGTGCTAGCGCCAGCACCTCGTCGGAGACGAGGTCGTCCACCAGCAGCAGCGTCGCGCGCCGCAGGATGCGCAGCGCCTTCAGCGTGAGCAGCTCCGGGTCGCCCGGGCCCGCGCCGACGAGCGCACACCAGGGTTTCGGCGAGGTCTTCTTCGTCATGCGAGCAACTCCACGGCCGGCCGGCGGTCGGCCAGCGCGGCCACCGCGGCCGCGATCAGGCCCGCCTGCCGCACCAGTGGCGGCGGCGCCGGGCGCATGCCGCTGAGCACCTCCTGCACGTACAGCGCGGTGCTCGCGGCGTCGTTATCGCGTGGCAGCAGCGGCAGCTCGGCCAGCACGCCTTCCTGGGCGGCGATCGAGAGATCGGGCCGCGGCACGCCGCCCAGCAGCGTCTCGATGCGCGGCTGGCGGCGCGGGTCGGCCACCGGCTCGCCTTCGGTGCCGCGCAGCAGCATCGCGTCGACCTGCTCGCGCTGCGCCCAGTCGGCCATCAGCGCGCCGAACTCGGGGTGCGTGTGGTTGACCAGGCGCAGCGCGGGTGCGCCCTGCACCGGGTTCAGCATCTTCGCCACCGTGTGGCCGGGGCCGCGCAGGCCGATGGTCCAGCGCAGGTCCAGCAGCCGCTGCAGCGGCGGGCACAGCACGGCCGTCGGCACGAAGGCCGGCTCGCGGCGCGACCAGGCGCGCGCGATGTCGGCAGGCTGCGCGACGCTGGCCACGCCCAGATCGGCCAGCACCGCCGCACTGCCCACGCGCAGCGGGTCGGCCAGCGGGCCGTGCACGATCACGTCGAGGCCTTCGCGCGCGAGCCACATCGCCAGCAGCGGCGTGAGGTTGGGCAGCTTGCGCGCGCCGTTGTACGAAGGCAGCAGCACGACGGGCCGCGCGCAGCGCACGGGCAGGCAGCGCTCGTGCACCGCCTGCAGGAAGCCGGCGAGCTCGTCGACGGTCTCGCCCTTCATGCGCATCGCCATCAGGAAGGCACCGACGGCGACCGGGTCGGCATCGCCGTCCAGCACGCTGGCCATCAGCCCGTGCGCGGCCTCCTGCGTCAGCGCGCGTGCGCCGGCCGCGCCACGGCCGATCTCCTTCAGGTATGCGGTGATGCTCGTGCCCATAAGCCGAATGTCTCCTGCGGCGAGCATCGCAAGTTCCGGGCCGCGCCGCAGTTTGCGGGTTAGGGGCAGGGTCTTCACGCGGCGTCCCTGCGCAGAGGCTCTACGCGGGCGCGGGCTGGCGCTTCGCGGCCAGGCGCCTGAGCTCGGGCAGGCAGGAGCCGCATTGCGTGCCGCAGCGCAAGGCGCCCTGCAGCGCTGCGATGCGCTCGGGCTCGGCCGTGGCCCCGCATTGCGCCAGGAAGCCTTCGATGCGGTCCTCGCCCACGTCGAAGCAGCTGCAGACCTGGCGCTCGCGCCTCGGCGTGGCGCCCGGCGGCGCGGCGCCGGGCGCGAGCATCAGCCGGCCGTAGGCGCGCGCCGGCAGTTGCTGCTGCAGCAGCGGTGCGATCCAGGCTTCGGCCCGCGTGTCGCCGGCCAGCAGGAAGGCTTCGAGGCGCTGCTCGCTATCGGCCGTGCTCGCCAGGCGCAGGCTGCGGCGCTGGCCGCGGCGCGCATCGGCGTAGTGCAGCGCCGCGTCGCCCTGCAGGCCGAAGAGCGACGCGATCCCGGCCACGCGGTCGGCCGGCGCGGGCTCGGCAGTGGCGGCGCGGAACAGCACGCCGTGGCGCTCGCGGCCGAAGGGCACGCAGGCAGCGAACTCGAAGGCCTCGAAATGCACGCGCAGTGCATCGCGCAGGGCCAGGGCCTGCGCTTCGTCGCACCATGCGAGTGCCACGAGCTGCCAGCCGAGGTTGGCGCGCGCGACCTGCACCGCCGCGTGCTTCAGCTCGGGCTGCCGTGATTGCGGGCAGGTGACGGGCGAGGCCAACAAGTTGACGCCGCCGCGCAGATATTCGGTGCCCCAGTGCATCGCGATGTAGGCCTGTGTCGGTGCCACGGCATCGGATCCGCGGGCCGGCAGCACGATCTCGCCGCGGCGCGAGCGCACGCGCACGAGCTCACCTTCGTCCAGGCGCAGCCGGGCCATGTCGGGCGCGCTCAGCTCGATGCAGGGCTCGGGCGCGTGGCCGAAAAGGAGGCCCAACGTGCCGGTGCGGCTCATGCCGTGCCACTGGTCGCGCAGCCGGCCGGTGTTCAGCGCGAAGGGGAAACGCGCGTCGCGCGGCTCGGCCAGGGGCTTGAAGGGCAGGTCGGCGAAGCGGGCGCGGCCGTCGGCGGTGGGGAAGCGGCCATCGGCGTAGAGGCGTTCGGTGCCGGTTGTTGCGCCGGCCGGGAAGGGCCAGCATTGCGGTGCTTCTTCGAGCAGGGGCCAGCCCAGGCCGGTGATGTCGAGGTCGCGCCCGCGCGTGCTGTCGCGGTGCTCGTTCCAGATCGCCTCGGGGCCCTCGTAGGGGAAGAGCGTCGGCAGGCCGGGGCGCAGATGCGCTTCGAGCCGATGCGCCAGGTCGAGCGCGATCGCCCAGTCCGCCCGCGCCTGGCCCGGCGCCGGCACAGCGGCGCGCACGCGGCTGATGCGTCGCTCGCTGTTGGTCACCGTGCCTTCCTTCTCGCCCCAGGAGCTGGCCGGCAGCAGCAGGTGCGCGAAGCGCGCGGTGGCCGTGCCCTCGAAGGCTTCCTGCAGCACGACGAACTCGGCGCGCTGCAGCGCGCGCTCGACGGTCGCCTGGTCGGGCAGGCTGTGCGCGGGGTTCGTGCAGGCGATCCACAGCGCCTTGATCTCGCCGTCGGCGGCGGCCTCGAACATCTCCACCGCGGTCTTGCCGGGCTTCGATGGCACCTCGTCGACGCCCCAGAGCGCCGCCACCTCGGCGCGGTGCGCGGGGTCCGCCAGGTCGCGATGCGCCGACAGCAGGTTGGCCATGCCGCCCACCTCGCGCCCGCCCATCGCGTTGGGCTGGCCGGTGAGCGAGAAGGGCCCGGCGCCGGGGCGGCCGATCTGGCCGGTGGCCAGGTGCAGGTTGATCAGCGCCGCGTTCTTCGCCGTGCCGCTGCTGCTCTGGTTCAGGCCTTGGCAATACAGGCTCAGCACGGCGCCACTCTCGCCCCACCAGCGCGCGGCGGTGACGATGTCGTCTTCCGAGAGGCCGGTGAGGCGCGCCGTCTCGCGCGGCGTGAACTCACGTACGCGGTCGCGCAGCGCGGCGAAGCCGGTCGTGTGGCGCTCGATGAAGGCGGCGTCGGTGCGGGCCTCCCACAACAGCAGGTGCAGCAGGCCGTGGAACAGCGCCACGTCGCTGCCGGGTGCGAGCGCCAGGTGCAGGTCGGCCTGCGCCGCGGTCTCGGTGCGGCGCGGGTCGATGACGATCATCCGCATCGACGGCCGTGCGCGGCGCGCGTCCTCGATGCGCCGGTACAGCACCGGGTGCGCCCATGCGGTGTTGCTGCCGGCGACGAACAGCAGGTCCGCGTGGTTCACGTCCTCGTAGCAGGCCGGCGGCGCGTCGGCGCCCAGCGTGGCCTTGTAGCCGGCCACCGCGCTGCTCATGCACAGGCGCGAGTTGGTGTCGATGTTGTTCGTGCCCAGCAGGCCCTTGGCGAGCTTGTTGAAGACGTAGTAGTCCTCGGTGAGCAGCTGGCCGGAGATGTAGAAGCCGAGCGCGTCCGCGCCATGCGCCTCGCGGATGGCGAGCAGGCGCGCGGCGGCATGCGACATCGCCTCGTCCCACGAGACCTCGCGGCCCTGCAGCCGCGGCGTCGTCAGCCGGCGCTGCAGCGTGACCGCAGCGCTCGTGGTGAGCGCCAGCGACTGCCCCTTCGTGCACAGCCGCCCGAAGTTCGCCGGGTGCGCCGGGTCGCCGCGCACGGCGGTGATCTGCGCGCCCTCGCTCTCGATCAGCACGCCGCAGCCGACGCCGCAGTACGGGCAGGTGGAGCGCGTGGTCTTCATCGGCGAGCGCTCAGGCCGTGGCCGGGACGCCGCGGGTGGCCAGCTCGTCGGCATCGAGGAACACCTGGCCGCCTTCGAGCTTCACCGCGAAGCGCGCTGTGCAGCCGTGGTCGGGCGCACGCGCCTCGCCATCGGCCAGCCCGATCGTCCAGTTGTGCAGCGGGCAGGCCACGCTGTCGCCGAAGACGATGCCCTGCGACAGCGGCCCGCCCTTGTGCGGGCAGCGGTCGAGCAGCGCGAAGACGCGGTCGTCGGCGGTGCGGAACACCGCCACGTCGCCGCCCGCGGCGCGCGAGACGCGGCGCGCGCCCAGGCGCGGGATCTGATCGATCGTGCAGATGAAGGTCCAGCTCGGCATCACGCGGCTCCCAGGGGATTGAACTGGCGCGTGTCCACGCGCGCCTTGTCGAACTCGAACCAGGGGTCGGGTTCGCCGTCGAGGCTGAACTGCAGCCGCTCCCACAGGCGCTTGCGGCCCTCGTGGTCCTCGAGGATCTTCTTCTTCACGTAGTCCAGGCCTACCCGACCAACGTAGTGCACCGTGCGTTCCAGGTACCAGCCTTCCTCGCGGTACAGCTGCAGGAAGGCGCCGCTGTACTCCAAGACCTCCTCGGCCGTCTTGAGCTTGCAGAAGAAGTGCGCGACCTCGGTCTTGATGCCGCCGTTGCCGGCGACGTAGATCTCCCAGCCCGAGTCGACGCCGATCACGCCCACGTCCTTGATGCCGGCCTCCGCACAGTTGCGCGGGCAGCCGCTGACGGCGAGCTTGACCTTGTGCGGCGCGTACATGCGCCACAGCGCCCGCTCGAGGTCCTTGCCCATCTGCGTGCTGTCCTGCGTGCCGAAGCGGCACCACTCGCTGCCCACGCAGGTCTTCACGGTGCGCAGCGCCTTCGCGTAGGCGTGGCCGCTGGGCATGCCGATGTCCTTCCAGACGCCCACCAGGTCTTCCTTCTTCACGCCCAGCAGGTCGATGCGCTGGCCGCCGGTCACCTTCACCGTGGGGATCTTGTACTTGTCGACCGCGTCGGCGATGCGGCGCAGCTCGTCGGCCGTGGTCTCGCCGCCCCACATGCGCGGGATCACGCTGTAGGTGCCGTCCTTCTGGATGTTCGCGTGGCTGCGCTCGTTGATGTAGCGGCTCTGCGGGTCGTCCACGGCCTCCTTGGGCCAGGTGCTGATCAGGTAGTAGTTGATCGCCGGCCGGCAGCTCGCACAGCCGTCGGGCGTGCGCCAGTTGAGCGCCTTGTAGACGCCGTCGATCGTCAGCAGCTTTTGCTCGCGGATCGCCTGCCGCGCCTCGGCGTGGCTGGTGTCGGTGCAGCCGCACATGGCCTTCTTCTTCGGCGCCTTGGAATAGTCGCCGCCGGCGGTGAACATCAGCAGCTGCTCCACCAGGCCGGTGCAGGAGCCGCAGCTGGCGCTGGCCTTGGTGTGCTTGCGCACCTCCTCCAGCGTGAACAGGCCCTTGTCCTTGATGGCCTTGCAGATCGTGCCCTTGTTGACGCCGTTGCAGCCGCAGACCTCGTCGCTGTCGGCCATCGCCGCGGCCTTCAAGTGGCCCTCGTGGCCCACGTCGCCGATGTTGCTCTCGCCGAACATCAGCCGGTCGCGGATGTCGGCCACGCTGCGGCCCTCGCGCAGCAGCTTGAAGTACCAGCTGCCGTCCACCGTGTCGCCGTAGAGGCAGGCGCCGACGAGCTTGTCGTCCTGGATCACGAGCTTCTTGTAGACGCCGGAGTACGGGTCCGAGAGCACGATTTCCTCGGTGCCGGCGCCGCCGGCGAAGTTGCCGGCCGAGAAGAGGTCGATGCCGGTGACCTTCAGCTTGGTGCTGGTCTGGCTGCCGGTGTAGCGGCCGATGCCGAACTGCGCCAGGTGCGTGGCGCAGACCTTGGCCTGCTCGAAGAGGGGCGCGACCAGGCCGTAGGCGATGCCACGGTGTGCGGCGCATTCGCCGATGGCGTAGATGCGCGCGTCGGTGGTGGTCTGCATCGTGTCGCTGACGACGATGCCGCGTTGCACGTGCAGGCCGATCTTCTCCGCCAGCTCGGTGTTCGGGCGGATGCCAGCGGCCATCACCACCAGCTGCGCCGGCACCCGCGTGCCGTCCTTGAACTCGACGGCGGCCACGCGGCCATCGTCGCCGGCGTGCAGCGCGGCGGTCTGGGCGCCGATCAGGAACGTGAGCCCGCGTTCCTCCAGCGACTTCTGCAGCAGCTTGCCCGCCGTGTCGTCGAGCTGGCGCTCCATCAGCCAGGGCATGATGTGCACGACGGTGACCTGCATGCCGCGCTTCATCAGTCCGTTGGCGGCCTCAAGGCCGAGCAGGCCGCCGCCGATGACGACCGCGTGCCGGTACTTCGTGGCCGCGTCGATCATCTCGTTCGTGTCGGCGATGTCGCGGTAGCCGATCACGCCCGGCAGCGTGTGGCCCGGCACCGGCAGCACGAAGGGCTTGCTGCCGGTGGCCAGCAGCAGGCGGTCGTATTCGGCCGTGATCTCGCGGCCCTCGGCGTCCATCGCCTTCACGATGCGCCGCGTGCGGTCGATGCCGGTGACCTTCGCGCCGCGGTGCAGCGTGATGCCGTGCTCGGCGTACCAGTCCAGCGGGTTGAGCACGATCTCGTCCAGCGTCTGTTCGCCGGCGAGCACGGGGCTCAGCAGGATGCGGTTGTAGTTGGGGTGCGGCTCGGCCCCGAAGACGGTGATGTCGTACAGGTCGGGCGCGATCTTCAGCAGTTCCTCGAGGGCGCGAACCCCCGCCATGCCGTTGCCCACGAGAACCAGGCGCGATTTCTTCACAGCGAACTCTCCATGCGTGACCAGCAGTGCCCGCCCGGGCCTGATGCCGGCCCGGCGGATCGAAGAACTACTGCGCACGTCGCTGTGCACCGGGGCTGGCGCGGCCACCCGGCCATTCGGGCGGAAGCGCCATCGAGGGGCGCGCCATCGCGCCCGTCGGGGAAATAGCAGATTCCGTGCCGAACAGTTCACGGGTCATCGCAGAGGCGCCGCCGGGCGTCAATCTAGGGGCCAGAATGCGTTCCGCGCTTGATCTGCCGTTGGCGCCCCACCAAGATAGGGCGCCGGACGCAGTTTGGTGCAGCCGCCGCCAGCCATCCCAGGGGTCAACCGAGCCACCATGCCCAGCCTCGCCGATGTGTCTTCCACGTCCCAGCTGGCCGAGCCGGAGCTGCAGCCCTTGCTGGCTGGGCTGCTGCCGGGCCTGCTGCAGCGCCGCGGCGACCTGCTGGCGATCCAGGACGCTCCCGGCGGCCGCTGGCTGCACCTGAACGCCGCGATGGCCGAGTTCCTCGGCCGTCCCGAGGCCGACGTGCTCGGCCGCAGCGACGCCGAACTCTTCGAGCCGGCGCTTTCCACCGTGCTGCGCGCCGCCGCGCACACCGCGCTGGCGCAGGACTTTCCGCTCACCAGCGAACACCGCTTCGAGTTCCACGGCCAGCGGCGGGAGTTCGCTGTTCTGCGATGGGCCTCGCCGGCCGACGCGTCGGGCCGCCGCTTCGTCTGCAGCGTATGGACCGATCTCGCGCCCGAGCGCCAGCGCGAGGCGCAGCTGCGCGCGGCGCTGGAGCAGATCGAGCAGCAGCAGCGTGCCAACGAATTGCTGCAGCGGGAGCTGTCGGACCAGGCACTGCGCGACCCGGCCTCGGGCCTGTACCGCCGCGCCCACTTCGAGGACCAGCTGCGCCGCGAGGTGGATCTCTCCACCCGCGAGCACCGCGAGTTCGCCGTCGTCTTCATCGAGCTGGACCCGCTGGCGCCCAAGGTCGTCGCGATGGGTGCGGCCGGCGAGCAGCGCGTGCTGGAAGCCGTGGGCCGGCTGCTGCGCAGCGGCACGCGGGCGATGGATGCCAGCTGCCGCTACGACGAGCGCCGCTTCGCGGTGCTGCTGTCGGGCGTGGGCCTGGCCACGGCGCATGCGCGCATGGAAGGCCTGCGGCGCAAGTGCGCGACGCAGATCGTCGTGCACGAGGGCCAGGAACTGGGCTTCACGGTGGCGATGGGCGTGGCCAGCTTCCCGCACACGGCGCACACGCAGGAGTCGCTGATGGACGCCTGCGAGGCCGCACTGGGCGAGGCGCGGCGCCGGGGTGGCAACCACGTGACGCTGGCGGCCATTCGTTTCGACGCCGCCTGACGGCGCGGTGCGTTTCGACGCCGCCTAGAACGCCCGCTGCAGCATCGTCCCGGCCAGCGCGAACAGCAGGATCGCGAACAGGCGCTTGAGCAGCTTCGTGTCGATGCGCTGGGCCACCCGCGCGCCCAGCGGCGCCATCGTCACGCTCGCGATGGCGATGATCAGCAGCGCCGGCAGGAACAGGTAGCCCACGGCACCGGGCAGCGCGGGCGCGAGGCCCCAGCCGCTCACGAGGTATCCCGCGACGCTGGCCGCGGCGACCGGAAAGCCCACCGCGGCACTGGTACCCACCGCATGGCGCGGCGGCACGTTGCACCAGGTCATGAAGGGCACGCTCATGAAGGCGCCGCCTGCACCCACCAGCGCCGAGATGAAGCCGATGCCCGTGCCCACGCCCACCATGCCGGCGGTGCCGGGCAGCGCGCGCGAGGGGCTGGGCTTGCGGTCCAGCAGCATCTGCAGTGCCGTGTAGCCGATGAAGACGCTGAACGCCAGCGCCAGGCCCTGGCCCTTCAGCACCGCGAAGGCGCCCGCGCCGGCCAGCAGCCCGCCCAGCAGCAGGCCCGGCACCAGCGCACGCACGATGTCCCAGCGCACCGCGCTCAGCTTGGCATGCGCGCGCACGCTGGACAGCGAGGTGAACAGGATCGTCGCCATCGAGGTGGCCACCGCCATCTTCACCGCCAGGCCCGAGGGCACGCCGCGCGAGGCGAGCATCCAGGTGATGGCCGGCACCATCATCATCCCGCCGCCCACGCCCAGCAGCCCGGCCAGGAAACCGGCCACGGTGCCCAGGGCGAGCAGTTCCGCGACCAGCGCGGGGTCGAGCGCGGACAACAAGCTGCTCAGCCGGCCAGCAGCGCCGCCACGGCCTGCCATTCAGCGGGCGTGACGGGCGTGATCGACAGCCGGTTGCCCCGCTGCAGCACGCGCATCGTGGCGAGCTCGGGCCGCTGCTTCATCTCGGCCAGGCTCAGCAGGCGCGTCTTGCGCACGAGCTGCACGTCGCGCAGCAGCCAGCGCGGCGCATCGGGCGGCGACTTGGGGTCGAAGTAGGGGCTGCCCGCATCGAACTGCGTCGGGTCGGGCTTCACGTCGCCCACCACCTTGGCGATGCCGACGATGCCCGGCTCCGCACAGGACGAGTGGTAGAAGAGAACGCCGTCGCCGGGGGCCATCGCGTCGCGCATGAAGTTGCGCGCCTGGTAGTTGCGCACGCCGGTCCAGGGCAGCGTCCTGCGCGGCGCGGCGGCGAGATGGTCGATGGAAGCCTCGTCGGGCTCGCTCTTCATCAACCAGTAGCCGGGCATCTTGTGCAGGAGGGGTGGAAAGGTGTTCGCCGCGAGCCGTGGGCCCGTTGCCTGAACCAAGGGAGGTAGTTCAGGTGGGCGAGGTCAGCCAAGCTTCGGGTTCATCTGACGCGAGACGCTCACACCAGCGAGGCGATGTTCCAAGCCCTAGGTCATAGACCATCGGCTCAAGGACATATGCGACCCACGAACTCGCAACGAACGAGGCCAGTATAGGCCCCGGTCCCGGGCTTGTGCACGGGATGGAAATCACAAAAGCTGGCCGTCGTCGGCCAGCACCGCGTCGACGCGACGCAGCAGCGCCTGCAGGTCGACGCCGGCACCATCGGCGGGCATTTCCGCACTCGGCGCCACCTCCTGCGCCGCCGCTGTCGCCGGCCCGCGTTCGGCGAGCTGGTAGGCCAGGTTTAGCGCCGCCAGCACCGCGATGCGTTCGCGCGCCTTGACCTTGCCGCTGTCGCGGATGGAGGTCATCTCGTGGTCGACGGCGGCCACGGCCTGCTGCAGCAGCGCCTCGCCGCCTTCGGGGCAGCCGAGCATGTAGACCTGCCCGAGGATCGAGACTTCGACCTGCTTCATGGCGCGCGGCCCTTGGCCGTGGTGGTGGTGGTGGAGGAAGAGGCCTCGGCCGTCTCGGCCGGCAGGCGTTCGAGCAGCGCGTCGATGCGCGAGCGTGCCGCGGCCAGGCGCGAGCGCAGGCTGTCGCGCTCGGCCGTCACCGCGGCGAGCTGCTGCTCGATCAGCGCGCTGGTGCGCTTGAGTTCCTGGTGCCGCAGCACCAGGCGGTCGACGCGTTCGACGAGGTCTTCGAGCTTGGCCATCCCCATCCCAGTGTCTCCCCCGGTGGCCTCAGATTGTAGGAGCGGCACCGGATGCACCGGCGTCGCACCAGCGGCGCACGGCACAGGCCGCGCACTTCGGCGCGCGCGCGGTGCAGACGTAGCGGCCGTGCAGGATCAGCCAGTGGTGCGCGTGTTCGGCGTAGGCCTCGGGCACGCGGGCCAGCAGCCCCTGCTCGACCGCGAGCACGTCCTTGCCCGGCGCCAGGCCGGTGCGGTTGGCGACGCGGAAGACATGCGTGTCCACCGCCATCGTCGGCTCGCCAAAGGCGACGTTGAGCACCACGTTGGCGGTCTTGCGACCCACGCCGGGCAGCGCCTCCAGCGCCTCGCGCGTGCGCGGCACGCGGCCGCCGTGCTGCTCCACGAGGATGCGGCAGGTGGCCAGCAGGTTCTTCGCCTTCGTGCGGTACAGGCCGATGGTGCGCACGAGCTCGGTCACGCGCTCCTCGCCCAGGGCCAGCATCTTCTGCGGCGAAGGCGCCAGCGCGAAGAGGCGGCGCGTGGCCTTGTTGACGCCCACGTCGGTGGCCTGCGCCGACAGCAGCACCGCCGCCAGCAGCTCGAACACGCTGCTGTATTCCAGCTCCGACTGCGGCTGCGGATTGGCGGCGGCCAGCGTGGCGAAGAAGGGCTCGACGGCTTCAGGCTTCATCGGATCTGGGGCCCTTCGGTTCGGCGGCGGCCGCCGCCTTCGCCGCGGCGCGTTGCAGCGCGGCCTCGATCACGGCGCGCTTGGCGGCCAGCGCGGCGGGGTCGGTGAGGCGGCTCGCGCCTTCGATGTCGGCCAGCTTGGCGCGCGCCTTCTCCGCCAGGCGCTCGTCGTTCTCGCGTTCGTCGCGGGCCACGCGGAAGCGGTGGAAGGCGTAGCGCTCGCGGGCCTCCTCGGCGAGCTCGGTGCTCCACGCCGCCCAGCCGGTGGCGCTGCCGGTGACGGGGACCATCGCGATGCAGTCCACCGGGCACACCGGCACGCAGAGTTCGCAGCCGGTGCACTGGGCGTCGACCACGGTGTGCATCAGCTTGCTGGCGCCGACGATGCAGTCCACCGGGCAGGCCTTGATGCACAGCGTGCAGCCGATGCACCAGGCCTCGTCGATGACGGCCAGCGCACGCGGGCCCTCGTGGCCGCGTTCGAGGTCGAGCGGCAGCACCGCGTGGCCGGTGAGGGCGGCCAGGCGCACGATGCCTTCGGCGCCGCCGGGCGGGCAGCGGTTGATCGCGGCCTCGCCGGCGGCGATGGCGGCGGCGTAGCCGCGGCAGTCGGGGTAGCCGCAGCGCGTGCACTGCGTCTGCGGCAGCGCGGCGTCGATGCGGTCTTCGAGCGAAGCCGCCGAAGCGGCGCGTGCAGGTGCGGATGCGGGAGCGGTGGGAACCACCGCGCGATTATCGGCGGCGGGCCTTCCGGGCGGGCTTGACTTCGGTCTTGGCCTCGGCGGCTTCCGGCGTCTCCGTGACCTGGTTGTAGCGCTTGATGAAATCGCGCACTTCCGGGTACACCAGCTCGCGCCAGCGACGGCCCGAGAAGATGCCGTAGTGGCCGGCGCCGATCACGTCGTAGTGGAACTGCCGGTTCTTCGGGATGCCGCTGCACAGCTCGTGCGCGGCGCGCGTCTGGCCGGCGCCGGAGATGTCGTCGAGCTCGCCTTCCACCGTCAGCAGCGCGGTGCCGGTGATGTCCTGCGGCCGCACCGATTCGCCGTTCACGACCCAGGTGCCGTTGACGAGCGCGAAGTCCTGGAACACGGTCTTGATCGTGTCGAGGTAGTACTCGGCCGGCATGTCCAGGACGGCGTTGTACTCGTCGTAGAACTGGCGGTGCGCCTCGGCGCTGTCGTCGTCGCCGCTGATGAGGTGCTGGAAGTAGTCGTAGTGGCTGTTGAGGTGGCGGTCCGGGTTCATCGCCACGAAGCCGGTGTGCTGCAGGAAGCCCGGGTACACGCGCCGCCCCGCGCCGGGGAAGTTCTGCGGCACGCGGAAGATCACGTTGTTCTCGAACCAGCTGAAGCTCTTGTTCATCGCCAGGTTGTTGACCGACGTGGGGCTTCGGCGCGCATCGATGGGGCCGCCCATCATCGTCATCGACAACGGCGTGCGCTCGCCGCGGCTGGCCATCAGCGAGACGGCGGCCAGCACCGGCACCGTGGGCTGGCACACCGAGATCACGTGCACGTCAGGGCCGCAGTGGCGGATGAACTCCTGCACGTACTCGACGTAGTCGTCCAGGTGGAAGGGGCCCACCGACTCGGGGACCATGCGCGCGTCGGTCCAGTCGGTGATGAAGACCTTGTGGTCGTGCAGCAGGCTCTTGACGGTGTCACGCAGCAGCGTGGAGTGGTGGCCCGACAGCGGCGCCACCACCAGCACGGTGGGCTGGCGCTTCATCACCTCCAGCGCCCGAGGGTTGTCGGTGAAGCGCTTGAAGCGCAGCAGCCGGCAGAAGGGCTTGACCAGCGGCACCTGCTCCTGCACCGCGACCTCGATGCCGTCGACGGTGGCGGCGGAGATGGCGAATGGCGGCTTCTCGTATTCCTTGGCCAGGCGGTGCAGCAGGTCGAAGCTGGCCGAGATGCGTTGCGCCAGCGGCGTGTGCGCGAAGGGCGACAGCGGATGGTCGTACAGCTTGGCCGACGCGCTCGCGAATTCCGCGAAGGGCGCCATCAGCGCACGCTGGGTCTCGTAGATCTGGTAGAGCATCGCTATGTCTCCTGGGCCGCCCTCGTGGGGCCGCTGACGAATCGTCACCGTGTTACCGCAATCATGCTGCAGTGCAGCAATTTGGGCAAGCGGCTTTCCATGGTGCCTTGACCTGCCGCACGCCGAAACGGCGAAAACACGGCCGATTCCCGTCAGACGCGCGACAGGCCGGTGTGCATCGGCCTGTCGCGGGTCGCCCGGATGTCACCCGGGCGACAGCCGGGGCCTCAGGCGAGCATCACCTTGGCCAGCGCGCCGGCCACGGCGTCGATGTTGCGGCTGTTGATCGCCGCCACGCAGATGCGGCCCGAATCGACGCCGTAGACGCCGAACTCGCTGCGCAGGCGCTGCATCTGCTCCTTGCCCAGTCCCGAGTAGCTGAACATGCCCATCTGCTCGGTGATGTAGTCGAGATTTCCCTTCACGCCCGCGGCCTGCAGCTTGGCCACCAGCGCGTGGCGCATCGACTTGATGCGCTCGCGCATGCCGGCCAGCTCCTCTTCCCACATCGCGCGCAGCGCCGGCGTCGTCAGCACGGTGGCCACGACGGTGGCGCCGAAGGTCGGCGGGTTGGAGTAGTTCGTGCGGATCACGATCTTCAGCTGCGACAGCACGCGCGTGGCTTCGTCGGCGTTGCTGCACACGACGCTCAGCGCGCCCACGCGCTCGCCGTACAGCGAGAAGCTCTTGGAGAACGAGGTCGAGACGAAGAACTGCTGGCCCATGTGCAGGAAGCACTGCACAGCCGCGCCGTCTTCGGCGATGGACTTGCCGAAGCCCTGGTAGGCCATGTCGAGGAAGGGCACCAGCTCGCCGGCGGCGCAGACCGCGGCGACCTGCTCCCACTGCGCCGGCGTGATGTCGCAGCCGGTGGGGTTGTGGCAGCAGGCGTGCAGCACGACGACGGTGCCCGGGGCCGCGGCGCGCAGCGCCTCCAGCATCGCCTCGAAGCGGATGCCGCGCGTGGCGGCGTCGTAGTACGGGTAGCTCTCGACCGTGAAGCCGGCGTTCGTGAAGAGCGCGCGGTGGTTTTCCCAGCTCGGGTCGCTGATCAGCACCTTGGCCGCCGGGCGCAGGCGCTTGAGGAAGTCCGCGCCCAGCTTCAGCCCGCCGGTGCCGCCCAGCGCCTGCACGGTGGCGATGCGGCCGGTCTTCACGGCGTCGCTGTCGGCGCCGAAGGCCAGCGCCTGCACCGCCTTGTCGTAGGCGGCGATGCCGTCGATCGGCAGGTAGTTCTTCGGCTTGGGCGCCGTGAGCAGCTGCTTCTCGGCCTCGGCCACGCAGCGCAGCACCGGCAGCTTGCCGTTGTCGTCGAAGTACACGCCCACGCCCAGGTTCACCTTCGCCGGGTTGGTGTCGGCGGCGAACTGCTCGTTCAGGCCGAGGATGGGGTCGCGCGGTGCGAGCTCGACGGCGGCGAACAAGGACGGGTGCGTGGAAGCGGGCATGAGGCGTTGTTCCTGAAGGCGTGGTGTCAGCAGCGCGGGCTGCGCCGCCAACCGGTGGCGGTGCGCTGCGCTACGCTCGGGGATTGGCCGCCGGGAGCACGAGTGCCCGAGCGGTCCGTTGGATTCTAAGCGCCCACCCCCAGGTAAACCCCATGTCCGCCTTGGCCGAAGCCGTCACCGACGACGCACCCGCCCGCAGCGGCGAGTTCGTCGCCTTCCCGGACTCGCCGTTCCAGCTCTTCCAGGCCTTCGCGCCCTCGGGCGACCAGCCGCAGGCGATCGCGCAGCTCGTCGAGGGCCTGGGCGACGGCCTCGCGTTCCAGACGCTGCTGGGCGTGACCGGCTCCGGCAAGACCTTCACGATGGCCAACGTCATCGCCCGCATGGGCCGGCCGGCGATCGTGTTCGCGCCGAACAAGACGCTGGCCGCGCAGCTGTACAGCGAGTTCCGGGACTTCTTTCCGAAGAACGCGGTCGAGTACTTCGTCAGCTACTACGACTACTACCAGCCCGAGGCCTACGTGCCGCAGCGCGACCTGTTCATCGAGAAGGACAGCGCGATCAACGAGCACATCGAGCAGATGCGCCTCTCCGCGACAAAGAGCCTGCTGGAGCGGCGCGACGTGATCATCGTCGCCAGTGTCAGCGCCATCTACGGCATCGGCAATCCGGCCGACTATCACAAGATGGTGATGACGCTGCGCGTGCACGACAAGATGAGCCAGCGCGACGTGATCGCGCAGCTGATCCGCATGCAGTACAAGCGCAACGAGATCGATTTCTCGCGCGGCAGCTTCCGCGTGCGCGGCGACACGATCGACGTCTTCCCCGCCGAGCACAGCGAGCTGGCGTTGCGCATCGAGCTCTTCGACGACGAGGTCGACAGCCTGCAGCTGCTGGACCCGCTCACCGGCCGCGTGCGGCAGAAGATCCCGCGCTTCACCGTCTACCCGAGCAGCCACTACGTGACGCCGCGCGAGCGCGTCGTGGATGCGATCACCACGATCAAGGACGAGCTGCGGCTGCGGCTGGACGAGCTGGTGAAGGCCGGCAAGCTGGTCGAGGCGCAGCGCCTGGAGCAGCGCACGCGCTTCGACCTCGAGATGCTGCAGGAGGTGGGCCACTGCAAGGGCATCGAGAACTACACGCGGCATCTGTCGGGCGCACAGCCCGGCGAGCCGCCGCCCACGCTGGTGGACTACCTGCCCGGCGACACGCTGATGTTCATGGACGAGAGCCATGCGCTGATCGGCCAGTTCGGCGGCATGTTCAACGGCGACCGCGCGCGCAAGACCACGCTCGTCGAATACGGCTTCCGCCTGCCCAGCGCGCTGGACAACCGGCCGCTGAAGTTCGAGGAGTTCGAGCGCAAGATGCGCCAGGTGATCTTCGTCTCGGCCACGCCGGCCAACTACGAGAAGGAGCACGCCGGGCAGGTGGTGGAGCAGCTGGTGCGGCCCACCGGCCTGGTCGACCCCGAGGTCGAGGTGCGGCCTGCGGCGACGCAGGTCGACGACCTGCTGCAGGAGATCCGCGAGCGCGTGACGAAGAACGAGCGTGTGCTCGTCACCACGCTGACCAAGCGCATGGCCGAGCAGCTGACCGAGTACCTGTCGGACAACGGCGTGAAGGTGCGCTACCTGCACAGCGACATCGACACGGTGGAGCGCGTGGAGATCCTGCGCGACCTGCGCCTGGGCACCTTCGACGTGCTGGTGGGCATCAACCTGCTGCGCGAGGGCCTGGACCTGCCCGAGGTGAGCCTGGTGGCCATCCTCGACGCGGACAAGGAAGGGTTCCTGCGCGCCGAGCGCAGCCTGATCCAGACCATCGGCCGCGCCGCGCGCAACGTCAACGGCCGCGCGATCCTCTATGCCGACAACATGACGGACTCGATGAAGGCCGCCATCGGCGAGACCGAGCGCCGCCGCGCCAAGCAGATCGCCCACAACCTGGCGATGGGCATCACGCCGCGCTCGGTGAGCACACGCATCCGCGACATGATCGACGGCGCCGTCTCCGACAAGAGCGCCAAGGACGACCTGAAGGCGGCCAAGGCCGCGGCCGAGGTCGAGGCCATGTCGGAGAAGGACCTGGGCAAGCGCATCAAGCTGCTCGAGAAGCAGATGCTCGAGCACGCGCGCAACCTGGAATTCGAGAAGGCCGCCCGCGTGCGCGACCAGCTGGCGCTGCTGCGCGAGCAGGCCTTCGGCGGCGCCGGCCACGACGTGGTGCCGCTGGTGGCGGGGCAGGGGGGCGGCAAGTGATCAAGCGGCTGGTCAAGCAGCTGATGGGCAGCGGCGCGCCGGCCGGGCCGGACCCGGCCCAGGCGCGGGTGCGGCTGCTGATGGTCTGCATGGGCAACATCTGCCGCTCGCCGACGGCCGAAGGCGTGATGCGCGCGCGGCTGCAGCGCGCGGGGCTGCACGGCATCGTGCAGGTCGACTCCGCCGGCACCCACGGCTACCACACCGGCGAGGCGCCCGACCCGCGTGCCGTGCGCCACGCCGCGCAGCGCGGCTACGACATCGCCGGCCTGCGCGCGCGGCCGGTGGTGCCGGCCGACTTCATGCAGTTCCACTGGCTGCTGGCGATGGACGAGGACAACCTCGACTGGCTGCGCCGCAAGGCGCCACCCGGGGCGCCGGCGCGCATCGAGCCGCTGATGTCGCACGCCCGCCGCTTCCCCGGCGTGTTGGCGGTGCCGGACCCGTACTACGGCGCGCCGGCCGGCTTCGAGCATGTGCTGGACCTCGTGGAAGACGCCTGCGACGGCGTGATCGCCCGCCTGCAGGCCGAGCTATCGCCGCGATAGGAGAAGGGTCCCGGGCTCAAGCCCCCAAGCTTGACTAAAATGCTCAGGTTAGCTGATACTTGAGCGAATTGCTCGGATAAATCCGCCACCAAAGTTGGGGTTTCCGGCCACGAGCCGGGGCCAGGGGCCGCGTGGTCCCGCCGACCCTCACCGCAAGCGCCACGGCGCCAGGAGATCGACATGAGACTCACCACCAAGGGCCGCTTCGCCGTCACCGCGATGATCGACCTCGCGCTGCGGGCCAACACCGGCCCCGTGGCACTCGCGGCCATCAGCCAGCGGCAGCAGATCTCGCTGTCCTATCTCGAGCAGTTGTTCGGCAAGCTGCGCCGCCACGAGCTGGTTGAAAGCACGCGCGGCCCCGGTGGCGGCTACACGCTGGGCCGCGGCGCCACCGAGATCACGGTGGCCGACATCATCGTCGCCGTCGACGAGCCCATCGACGCCACCGGCTGCGCCGGCAAGGAAAGCTGCATGGGCGACGATGCCGGCAAGTGCATGACCCACGATTTGTGGGCGAGCCTGAATCAGAAGATGATCGAGTACCTGGATTCGATCACGCTGCAGAAGCTGGTCGAAGACCAGATCGCCAAGGGCGTGTCGATCGACGCGGCGCCGGTCAAGCGCGCGATCTCCAGCACGCCGGTGGTCAAGCCCATCAAGGTCACCGCCCCCAACTCGGTCTTCGCGCTCGGCAACACGCTCACCAAGTAAGCCTGCCCCGTCCAGCAGTACCGCCCTCCAGCTTCCACCATGACGCCCCATTTCCCGATCTACATGGACTACGGCGCGACGACGCCGTGCGACCCGCGTGTCGTCGAAGCCATGATCCCCTGGCTGCGCGAGCACTTCGGCAACCCCGCATCGCGCAGCCACGCCTGGGGCTGGGAGGCCGAGGAGGCCGTCGAGAAGGCGCGCGCCCAGGTGGCCGATCTCGTGCACGCCGACCCGCGCGAGATCGTCTGGACCAGCGGCGCCACCGAGAGCATCAACCTCGCGCTGAAGGGCGCGGCGCACTTCTACGGCAGCCGCGGCAAGCACCTGGTGACGGTCAAGACCGAGCACAAGGCGACGCTGGACACGATGCGCGAGCTGGAGCGCCAGGGTTTCGAGGTCACCTACCTCGACGTGCAGGAAGACGGCCTGCTCGACCTGAACAAGCTCAAGGACACGCTGCGCAAGGACACGATCCTGGTCTCGGTGATGCTCGTCAACAACGAGATCGGCGTGATCCAGGATGTCCCGGCCATCGGCGCGATGTGCCGCGAGCGCGGCATCATCTTCCACGTCGACGCGGCGCAGGCCACCGGCAAGATGGTGGTCGACCTCGGCTCGCTGCCGGTCGACCTGATGAGCCTGGCCTCGCACAAGACCTACGGCCCCAAGGGCATCGGCGCGCTCTACGTGCGGCGCAAGCCGCGGGTGCGCATCGAGGCGCAGATGCACGGCGGCGGCCACGAGCGTGGCATGCGCAGCGGCACGCTGCCCACGCACCAGATCGTCGGCATGGGCACGGCCTACGCCATCGCCAAGGCCGAGATGGGCACCGAGATCGAGCGCATCCGCATGCTGCAGAAGCGGCTGCTGGACGGCATTTCCACCATCGAGCAGGTCTTCATCAACGGCGACCTCGAGCGCCGCGTGCCGCACAACGTCAACGCGAGCTTCAACTACGTCGAGGGCGAGAGCCTGATCATGGGCATCAAGGGCATCGCGGTGTCCTCGGGCTCGGCCTGCACCAGCGCCAGCCTGGAACCCAGCTACGTGCTGCGCGCCCTGGGCCGCAGCGACGAGCTGGCGCATTCCAGCCTGCGCATGACCATCGGCCGCTTCACCACGGAGCAGGAGATCGACTACGCGGTCAGCACCTTGCAGGACCGCGTCGCGAAGCTGCGCGAACTCTCCCCGCTGTGGGAGATGTTCAAGGACGGCGTCGACCTCAGCACCATCCAGTGGGCGGCCCACTGAACTGAATTCCCACCTCTCCGGAGAAACGTCATGGCCTACAGCGACAAGGTCGTCGACCACTATGAGAACCCGCGCAACGTCGGCAGCTTCGACAAGGGCGACGACGATGTCGGCACCGGCATGGTCGGCGCGCCGGCCTGCGGCGACGTGATGAAGCTGCAGATCAAGGTCAACCCGTCCACCGGGCTGATCGAGGATGCGCGCTTCAAGACCTACGGCTGCGGCTCGGCCATCGCCTCGAGTTCGCTTGTCACCGAATGGGTCAAGGGCAAGACGCTCGACCAGGCGCTGACGATCAAGAACACGACGATCGCCGAGGAACTGGCGCTGCCGCCGGTGAAGATCCACTGCTCGATCCTGGCCGAGGACGCCATCAAGGCGGCGGTGCAGGACTACAAGGCGAAACATGGCGAGAGCGCCGACGCTCACTGAAGAGACGATGGCGATCACCTTGACCGAGGCCGCGGCGCGGCACGTCACCCGCTACCTGAGCCGGCGCGGCAAGGGCGTGGGCGTGCGCCTGGGCGTGAAGACCACCGGCTGCTCCGGCCTGGCCTACAAGCTGGAGTACGCCGACGACATCGCGCCCGAGGACATCATCTTCGAGGGCCATGGCGTGAAGGTGCTGGTCGACCCGAAGAGCCTGCCCTACATCGACGGCACCGAGCTCGACTTCGTGCGCGAAGGCTTGAACGAAGGCTTCAGGTTCCACAATCCGCGTGAGAAGGACCGTTGCGGCTGCGGGGAATCGTTCCGCGTCTGAGCCCTGCGCGACCCGATCCGGCGCGGCGTTCAGCCGCGCTTCGTTTTTCTGCCGACCGCCCGAACCCCAACCCGCCGTGCCAGAGACCCTCACCATCCAGCGCGAACGAGCCGACCAGCCCGAGGTGGTGGCGCTGCTGAGTTCCCTGGACGACTACCTCGCGAGCCTGTACCCGCCCGAGGCGAACCACATCATGGACATCGCCTCGCTGCTGCACGGCGACGTCACCTTCCTCGTCGCGCGCGAGGCCGGCCGTGCGGTGGGCACGGCCGCCTTTCGCCGCATGCCGGGTGAGCCCGAGACCGCCGGCGCGGCCTACGGCGAGGTCAAGCGCATGTACGTTGACCCGGCGCTGCGCGGCCGACGTCTGGGCGTTCGACTGCTGAGCTCGCTGGAAGACGCGATGCGCGCCGATGGCCTGCGCCTGGCCCTGCTGGAAACGGGCCGCGACCAGACCGAGGCCGTGCGCCTGTACGAGCGCGCCGGCTACGCCGAGCGTGGCGCCTTCGGCGGCTACCCCGACAACGGCCTGTCGGTCTTCTACGCCAAGACGCTGCCGTGAACATCAGCGACGACGACTTCACGCTCTTCGGCCTGCCGCAGCGCCAGCGCCTGGCGCGGGCCGATATCGACGCGCGCCGGCGCGAGCTGCAGGCGCAGGTGCACCCCGACCGCTTCGCCGCCGAAGGCGCCGCGGCGCAGCGCATCGCGATGCAGTGGGCCGTGCGCGTGAACGAGGCCTACCAGCGCCTGAAGGAGCCGCTCGCGCGAGCCGCCTACCTGTGCGAGCTGCGCGGCGAGCCGGTGCGTGCCGAGCAGAACACGGCGATGCCGCCAGCCTTCCTGATGCAGCAGATGCAGTGGCGCGAGTCGCTGGACGAGGCGCGCGGCCTGGCCGAGGTGGAGCAGCTCGACGAGCAAGTCGCGGCCGACGAGGCCCGCCGCCTGGACGAACTCGCCGAGCTGCTGGACGACCGTGGCGACGCCAAGGCCGCCGCCGGCCAGGTGCGCGCGCTGATGTTCGTCGGCCGCTTCCGTGACGACATCGCGCGCCGCCTGGACGCGCTCGACCCTTCCCGATAAGCCCCGACGATGGCGCTGCTGCAGATCTCCGAACCCGGCCAGACGGCCGACCCGCACGCGCGGCGCATCGCCGTCGGCATCGACCTGGGCACCACGCACTCGCTGGTGGCCGCGCTGCGCCACGGCGTGGTCGAGTGCCTGCCCGATGCGCAAGGCCGCGTGCTGCTGCCTTCGGCCGTGCGCTACCTGGGCGAAGGCCGGCGCCAGATCGGCTTCGACGCCCGTACCGCGCAGGCGGAGGATGCGACGAACACCATCGTCTCGGTCAAGCGCTTCATGGGCCGCAAGCTGGCCGACATCGCCGGCGCGGGGCGGCTCCCCTACCGTTTCGTCGACCAGCCCGGCATGGTGGCGCTGGATACGCGCGAGGGCCCGAAGACGCCTGTGGAGGTGTCGGCCGAGATCCTCGCTTCGCTGCGCCAGCGTGCCGAGGACACCTTCGACGCCGAGCTCTTCGGCGCCGTGATCACCGTGCCGGCCTACTTCGACGACGCCCAGCGCCAGGCGACCAAGGACGCCGCGCAGCTGGCCGGGCTGAACGTGCTGCGGCTGATCAGCGAGCCCACCGCCGCCGCGGTGGCCTACGGGCTGGACAACGGCAGCGAAGGCCTCTACGCCGTCTACGACCTGGGCGGCGGCACCTTCGACATCAGCCTGCTGCGCCTGACGCGCGGCGTGTTCGAGGTGGTGGCCACCGGCGGCGATGCCGCGCTGGGCGGCGACGACATCGACCACGCGCTGGCCGACTGGGCGCTGGCGCAGAGCGGCGTGGGCGGCGTGGGCGGCGCTGGGGGCGAGCTTTCGCCGCGCGACAAGCGTGCCGCGCTGGTGGCGGCCCGGGCGACGAAGGAGGCACTCTCGGCGGCCGAACGCGCGCCGTGGACGGCCACCATCGGCGGCCGCGAGATCGCCATCGACGTGAGCCGTGCGCAGCTCGAGGCCCTGGCCGCGCCCTTCATCGAGCGCACGCTGGTCGCCGTGCGCAAGGTGCTGCGCGACGCCAAGGTGCGCCGCGACGAGGTGCAGGGCGTCGTGATGGTGGGCGGCAGCACGCGCATGCCGCGTGTGCGCCAGGCGGTGGGCGAGCTGTTCGGCCCCGACTGGACCGGCCAGGTGCTGACCAACGTGAACCCGGACGAAGTCGTCGCGCTGGGCGCCGCGGTGCAGGCCAATGCGCTGGCCGGCAACTCCCGCGACGGCGAACTGTTGCTGCTGGACGTGATCGCGCTCTCGCTGGGCCTGGAGACCATGGGCGGGCTGGTGGAGCGCGTGATCGAGCGCAACACGACGATCCCCGTGGCCAAGGCGCAGGAGTTCACCACCTTCAAGGACGGCCAGACCGCGATGGCGATCCACGTGGTGCAGGGCGAGCGCGACCTGGTGAGCGAGTGCCGCAGCCTGGCGCGCTTCGAGCTGCGCGGCATCCCGCCGATGGCTGCCGGCGCCGCGCGCATCCGCGTGACCTTCCAGGTCGATGCCGACGGGCTGCTCAGCGTCTCGGCGCGCGAGCAGGCCTCGGGCGTGGAGGCCAGCGTCACCGTCAAGCCGAGTTATGGCCTCGCCGACGAGCAGATCGCGCAGATGCTGCAGGACAGCTTCGCGCATGCCGAAGCCGACATGGCCGCGCGCTCGCTGCGCGAGGCCCGCGTGGAGGCCGAGCGCATGGTGCTGGCCACGCGCGCCGCGCTGGAAGCCGATGCCGAGCTGCTGAGCCCGGCCGAACGCCACGAGATCGACACGCTGATCGAGGCCACCGAGCGCATCGCGCTCGGCGATGACGCGGCCGCCACGGAGGCCGCCGTCAAGGCGCTGGCCACCGGCACCGAGGCCTTCGCCGCCGCACGCATGAACCAGGGCATCCGCCAGGCCTTGTCCGGGCGGCGCCTCGAGGAAGTCTGATGCCCGTCATCCGCATCCTGCCCCACGCCGAGTTCTGCCCGCAGGGCGACACGATCGAGGCGCCTTCGGGCACCTCGATCTGCGAAGCGCTGCTGGAAAACGGCATCGCGATCGAGCACGCCTGCGAGATGAGTTGCGCCTGCACCACCTGCCACGTGGTGGTGAAGGAGGGCTTCGGCTCGCTGGGCGAGATGGACGAGAGCGAGGAAGACCTGCTGGACCGTGCCTGGGGCCTGACGCCCACCTCGCGGCTGAGCTGCCAGGCGATCCTCTCCACCGAGGACGTGACGATCGAGATCCCGAAGTACTCGATCAATCACGCCCGGGAAAACCACTGACGTTCCCTACCAAGCGGACGCCGCGGAACCGGCTTCGCCGGGCCGCTGGCGTCGCCCCCTTGAGGGGGAGCGCCGTCAGGCGCTTCGGGGGTGGGCCTAGGTCGCGGGTTTGTCGCTCAGCGCCTTCAGGTTGTCCGTCAGCTCCTTGCCCATCGGCGCGCTCAGGTTGATGCCGCGCGGCGGGATCGGCGACATGAACCACTTGCGGTAGAGCTTCTCGAACTCGCCGCTCTTCATCAGGTTGGCCAGCACGCCGTCGACCAGCTTCTTGATGCCCGGGTCGTCCTTGCGCATCATGATCGCGTAGGGCTCGACCTGGATCGGGTCGCCCACCACCGCCAGCTCGGCCGGGTTCTGCGCGCTGGCCTTCAGGCCGTACAGCAGGATGTCGTCCATCGCGAAGGCCGCGGCGCGGCCGCTTTGCACCAGCAGCGCCGACTCGGCGTGGTCCTTCGCGCCGATCAGCTCGATCGGCAGCTTCTGCTCGCTGATGATGTTCCGCATGATGCGGAAGTTGGTCGTGCCGGTGGTCGACACCATCACCTTGTTGTTCACGTCGGCCAGCGACTTGATGCCCGAGTCGGCACGCACGAGGAAGCGCGTGCCGGTGTAGAAGTAGTTGATCGCGAACGTCACCTGCTTGGCGCGCTCGCTGTTGTTGGTGGTGCTGCCGCACTCCAGGTCGATGGTGCCGTTGGCCAGCAGCGGGATGCGGTTGGCCGAGGTCACGGCCTGGCGCGCGACCTTCAGGTCGGCGCGGCCGGTGGCCTTCTTGATCTCGTCGACCACGCGGTCGCAGATGTCGACGCCGAAGCCCACCGGCAGCGCCTTGTCGTCGAGGTAGGAGAACGGGATCGACGACTCGCGGTAGGCGAGCGTGATCGTGCCGCTGTCCTTGATCTTGTCCAGCGTGGCCTGCTGGGCCTGCGCCGGCAGCATCGCGGCCAGCGGCAGCAGCGCGGCGAGCAGCCGCTTGTGCATCGGGAACATGGGGAGCCTCCGGGGTTGCGTACGGCCCCAATGTAGCGGCCGCCGCGCCCGGCCCGGCTACGTGGCTGCCCGGGTCGGGCCGCCCCGCCTTCAGCCGCCGCCGGCGCCGGTGCTGCGAGCCAGTTGCGGACCGGCCTTCTCCCAGTCGGGCATGCCGCCGCGGTACCAGTAGACCTTCGCGAAGCCCTTGGCCAGTGCGGCGCGGCTGGCCTTGTAGCTCTTCCAGCACTCAGCGCCGTTGCAGTGGAAGACGACGGGCTTCTTCGGGTCGAGCTGGTCCAGGCCGGCGAAGTCGTCCTGCGTGCCGTCGTAGGCCACGTCCTTCAGGCTCTTCTCGTGGTACGGCACGAACACGGCACCGGGGATGTGGCGCGCCTTGAATTCCTTCTCGTTGCGCGTGTCGACGACGGTCACGCCCTGCGACATCAGTTGCGCCACCTGGGCCGCGTCGACCACGGTCGCGCCCGGCAGGCTGGTGGGCGTGAAGGTGCCCAGCTCGGCGATGCGCTGGTAGCGCGTGCCCTCGGGCACCACGGTCGCGTTCTTCATGCCGCAGGTGGGCGCCGAGGTCTGGAACCACTTCGCGACGCGGCCACGCAATTCGGCAGGCAGTTCCTTCTTCAGCACCACCGAGAAGCCGCCCGGCACGCCGCCGGTGGAAGCCAGCACCTTGGCCTCGCCGGGGTTCTCGCGCTGCCAGCTTTCCCAGTCGGCGCGGCGGATGACGGTGGCCTCGGTCAGGCGCAGGTTGATGGCCGTCAGCCCGGCCTGCGGGTAGCGCGCGTACTCAACGCGGCCGAGATCCTTGAACGACAGGCCGGCCGAGGTGAGCATGCCGCGCGCCAGGTAGGTGTAGATCGAGTCCTGCTGCGGCAGGTAGATGCGCGCCTTGCGCATCTCGCCGGCCGAGCCCACGCGGCCCACCAGCATGTACTGCTCTTCGCCGTCGGTCGAGCCGACGAGCTCGTAGCCATGCGACAGCGCCGAGGCCGCCACCTGCGCCGGCGCGATGAAGATGTCGTAGCCGCCGCTGCGCGTGGCGCGCATCGCGTCGGTGAGGTTGTCGGAGATCGTCACCTGCACCGGCTGGCCGGCGAGCCGCGACAGGCTGCTTTCCAGCGACTGGCGCGACAGCATCAGGCTGTCCTTGCGCGAGGTGGGTTCGCTCACGACGATGGCGCTGAGGTCGGCCAGGGCCTGCCCCGCTCCGAGGCACAGCATGGCGGCGGCGATGATGTTCTTCACCAACGATGTCCTTGTCAGATTCGCGCTGGCGGCCGGCGCTTCTGTCGGTGTCGGCCGTGGCTGCGATGGATAAACTAGTCTATCGTATGGGAAGTGTTGCCATTGCATCCGATCGTTAGCGTTGGTGCGCGGATGCGGCGTCCCTGCCACATTCGCGACCCGGAAGCACCCCATGCTCGAGGTGTCGAGCGACTCGAAGACCCAAGGAAGACCATCGATGAACCACCGTTCGCTGTTCGATCCCGGCCGCCGCCGCCTCGTGGCCGGCGCCACGGCCCTGGCCGCCGGCGGCGCACTCGCGCTGCCGCGCGGCGCCCGGGCGCAGGCCGGTTTCGACCATCCCTTCGCCAACGGCCACCGCCAGCTCGTGGCCTTCCCGGAGAAGCGGCCGCTGATCGTGCTGACCACGCGCCCGCCGCAGCTGGAGACGCCCTTCGAGGTGTTCAACGAGGGCATCGACACGCCCAACGACGCCTTCTTCGTGCGCTACCACCACAACGGCCTGCCGCCGGCGATCGACGGCGACAAGCACCTCATCCGCATCGGCGGCAACGCGGTGGCCAAGCCCTACCAGCTGACGCTGGCCGAGCTGCGCACGCAGTTCAAGCCGATCGAGTACCGCGCCGTCAACCAGTGCTCGGGCAACGGCCGGGCGCTGTTCAGCCCGCGCGTCACCGGCGGGCAGCTGGGCAACGGCGCCATGGGCAACGCGCGCTGGCTGGGCGTGCCGCTGAAGGACGTGCTGGCCCGTGCGGAGCCGAAGAACGGCGCGCGCCAGGTGGCCTTCGACGGCCTGGACTTCGCGCTGCTGCAGGGTGGTGACTTCGTCAAGTCGCTCGAGATGCCGCACGCGATGGATGGCGAGGTGATGATCGCCTACCAGATGAACGGCACGGACCTGCCTTACCTGAACGGCTTCCCGGTGCGGCTGATCGTGCCGGGTTACTACGGCACCTACTGGGTCAAGCACCTGTCGGGCATCCAGGTGCTCGACACCGCCTTCGACGAGTTCTGGATGCGCCCGGCCTACCGCATCCCCGACAACGACTGCGCCTGCATCGAGCCCGGCACCGCGCCGGCGGCCACGAGGCCGATCGGACGCTTCAACGTGCGCTCCTTCATCACCTCGCTGCCCGACGGCGCGCGCGTGCGCGCCGGCCAGCCGCTGGCGGTGCGCGGCATCGCCTTCGACGGCGGGCAGGGCGTGCGCGAGGTGGCCTTCTCCACCGACGGCGGCCGCAGCTGGCGCGGGGCCGAGCTGGGCGCCGACATGGGCCGCTACTCGTTCCGCGAGTTCAGCTTCGGCTTCACGCCCGAGCGCGGCGCCCATGACCTGCGCGTGCGCGCCTGGAACCGCTCGGGCCAGAGCCAGCCGATGGAGGCGCTGTGGCAGCCGGCGGGCTACATGCGCAACGTGGTCGAGTCGGTCAAGGTCACGGCGGCCTGAGGGGGAACGAACGATGAGCCGCCTCACCGCCATCCTCGCCACCGCTGCCGCGGCGTCTGCCGTGCTCGCCACCGGCTCGGCCTACGCGCTGACCAAGACCTACGTCTCGCCGCCCGACACCGTGCAGCTCAAGGCGAGCCCGCTGCCGGGCTACGCGCGCGCCCAGGCCCTGTGCTCCAACTGCCACTCGGCCGAGTACATGCTCTACCAGCCGCCGAGCGCCGCGCGCCCCTACTGGGACACGATGGTCAAGCGCATGAAGACCGTCTTCAAGGCCCAGGTGCCGGACGAGGACATCCCCGTGCTCGTGGACTACCTCGTGAAGACCTACGGCAACGAGCAGCCGAAGTAGGGCTTGCCGCCCCAAGTCGGGCCGGCGCCGCACCGGCCCGAGGCACGAAGAAGGCCTCTCCACCTTGCGGCGGAGCGGGTCGAAAAAAAAACCTCCCCGCCTTGCGGCGGAGAGGCTGGACTAGGGCTCATGCCCTGCTGAGGAGATAGACAGACACCCGAAAGTGTCGAGGTCGATTCAGCAAGGGCCATGCCAGATTCGTCCGGCAAGGCGGCGGCTCAGGCCGCCAGCTTCTCCACGTGTCCCTGGCGCGTGTAGAGGAAGTCCAGCACCGCCTTGCGGCAGTGCACGTAGTCGCGGTCCTCGGCCAGCTCCACGCGGTCGCGCGGGCGCGGCAGGTCCACCTTCAGCACCTCGCCGATGGTGGCCGCGGGGCCGTTGGTCATCATCACGATGCGGTCCGACAGCAGCACCGCCTCGTCGACGTCGTGCGTCACCATCACCGTCGTGCTCTTCGTGCGGGCGACGATCTTCAGCAGCTCGTCCTGCAGCCGCGCGCGGGTCAGCGCGTCCAGCGCGCCGAAGGGCTCGTCCATCAGCAGCACCTTGGGCTCCATCGCCAGCGCACGGGCGATGCCCACGCGCTGCTTCATGCCGCCGCTGATCTCGTGCGGCCGCTTGGCCGCCGCGTGGCCCATGCCCACCAGCTCCAGCGCCGCCAGCGTGCGCTGCTTCAGCTGCGCCTTGCTCTCGCGTGCGCCGAACACGCGCTCCACCGCCAGGTGCACGTTTTCGGCGCAGCTCAGCCAGGGCAGCAGCGAGTGGTTCTGGAACACGACGGCGCGCTCCGGGCCGGGTGCGTCGATCTCGCGCCGGTCGCACAGCAGCACGCCCGATGTCGGCTTCAGCAGGCCGGCAATCAGGTTCAGCAGCGTGCTCTTGCCGCAGCCGGAGTGGCCGATCAGCGAGACGAACTCGCCCTGCGAGATCGCCAGGTTGATCTCGCGCAGTGCATGGAAGCTGCCCTTCTTCGTCTCGAACACCATCTCGGCGTTCTCGATCTGGATGAACTCAGTCGTCATAGCTGAACCTCTTCGCGATGGAGACGAGCATCTGCTCGAGCAGCAGCCCCACGATGCCGATCACGAAGATCGCCACGATGATGTGCTTGACGTTCAGGTTGTTCCACTCGTCCCAGACCCAGAAGCCGATTCCCACGCCGCCGGTCAGCATCTCGGCCGCGACGATCACCAGCCAGGCCGTGCCCACCGACAGGCGCACGCCGGTCAGCATGTAGGGCAGCACGGCCGGGAAGAGGATCTTCGTGATCACCTTCCACTCGCTGAGGTTCAGCACGCGGGCGACGTTGAGGTAGTCCACCGGCACGCGCTGCACGCCCACGGCGGTGTTGATGATCATCGGCCAGATGCTGCAGATGAAGATGGTCCAGATCGCCGCCGGGTTGGCCGCCTTGAACACCAGGAGGCCGATCGGCAGCCAGGCCAGCGGCGACACCGGCCGCAGCAGGCTCACGAGCGGGTTGACCATGCGCGCGAGAAACGTGAAGCGCCCGAGCATGAAGCCCAGCGGAATGCCCACCAGCGCCGCCATGCCGAAGCCCAGCGCCACGCGCTCCAGCGAGAACAGCACATTCCAGCCGATGCCCTGGTCGTTCGGCCCCTTGCGGTAGAAGGGGTCGGCGAAGAGCTTCACGGCCGCGTCGAAGGTGGCCGCGGGCGTCGGGAAGCTCTGGCTGTTCATCGTCAGCAGCGCCCAGATGCCCACCAGCAGCGCCAGGCCGAACACCGGCGGCAGCACGCGCAGCCACAGGCCGCGCCAGTCGAAGGGCACACGCGGCGGGCGCGGTGCCGGGGGCGCCTCGACGGCCGGCATTGCCGGCGGCGAAGACTTCAGCGGGGCCGACACGAGCGCAGGTGCCTCGGCGGCGTTGTGGAAGACGGCAGCGACCATCGTCGTCTCCTCAGGCGGCCGCGCCGAGCTTGACCTTGAAGCCGTCGGCGTACTTCGCCGGGTCCTTGCCTTCCCAGACCACGCCGTCGATCAGCTTGCTGCTGCGCATCTCGCTCTTGGGCACGCTGATCTTCAGCTGCGCGGCGGCCTGCTTGTAGAGCTCGACCTGGTTGATCTGCTTCGCGACGCCCAGGTAGTCCGGGTGGTCCTTCAGCAGGCCCCAGCGCTTGTGCTGGGTGAGGAACCACATGCCGTCGGAGAGGTAGGGGAAGTTCACCGCGCCGTCGTCGAAGAACTTCATGTAGTTCGGGTCGTCCCAGGTCTTCCCCAGCCCGTTCTGGTAGCGGCCGAGGATGCGCTGGTTGATCGCGTCGACGCCGGTGTTGACGTAGCTCTTGTCGGCGATGGTCTCGGCCATCTTGTTCTTGTTCTGCAGGCCGGCGTCGATCCAGCGGCCGGCCTCCAGCACGGCCATCATCACGGCGCGCGCGGTGTTGGGGTACTTCCTGACGAACTCGCCGGTGGTGCCCAGCACCTTCTCCGGGTGGTCCTTCCAGATGTCCTGCGTGGTGACCGCGGTGATGCCGATGCCGTCGATGATCGCGCGGTGGCCCCAGGGCTCGCCGACGCAGTAGCCGTCCATGTTGCCCACGCGCATGTTGGCCACCATCTGCGGCGGCGGCACGGTGATGACCTTGGCGTCCTTCATCGGGTTCACGCCCACGCTGGCCAGCCAGTAGTACAGCCACATCGCGTGCGTGCCGGTGGGGAAGGTCTGCGCGAAGGTGTAGTCGCGCTTCTCGGTGGCCATCACCTTGGCCAGGCTCGCGCCGTCGACGGCGCCCTTGTCGGCGAGCTTCTTGGACAGCGTGATGGCCTGGCCGTTGCGGTTGAGCGTCATCAGCACCGCCATGTCCTTCTTCGGGCCGCCCACGCCCAGGTGCACGCCGTAGACGAGGCCGTACAACACGTGCGCCATGTCGAGTTCGCCGTTGACCAGCTTGTCGCGCACGCCGGCCCAGCTGGCCTCCTTGCTGGCCACGATCTTCACGCCGTACTTCTTGTCGAAGCCCAGCACGCTGGCCATCACCACGCTGGCACAGTCGGTCAGCGGGATGAAGCCGATGCGGACCTCCTCCTTCTCCGGCTTGTCGCTGCCGGCCGCATGCACCGCGGCCTGGAGTCCGGGGATGAGGCCGGCTGCGCCCGAGGTGGCGGCGGTGGCGGCGGCAGCCTTCACGATCGTGCGGCGTCCCATGTCGATGCGTCCTGGATGTGATGGGTTCATGGCGGTGCAGGTTGAGGGCCGATGAAAACGACAGACCGAAAAACAAGAAGGCGTCCGCACGGCGGCGTACCGTTGAACGGCACGCACGGGTGAGGACGCCCTTGTCCCGCCGGGAGCGCGCAAACGATGCGCGACCCGGCGCTGGCGAGAAATCGGCTTTGATCTCTCTTGTGGCTGCTGGTACGCAATCGCTGTGCCAGCGAATCGAAGGGAATTGGCTGCGGGTTTGCACCAAGGCGCGGCGGCCGGCAGGCGCCGCGCGCGCCGCTGGTGCGCGCCGGCACGAGATAGGCCACTACATGAGCAGTTCGGCGGCGTCGACGATGCGCTGCGCAACCTCGGCCATCTTCAGGCCCTTGTCCATCGCCGCCTTGCGGATGCGCGCGTAGGCCTCGGGCTCGGCGATCTGGTGGCGCTGCATCAAGAGGCCCTTGGCGCGGTCGATCAGCTTGCGGTCGGCCAGCTGGCTCTTCGCCTCGGCCAGTTCGCGCCGCAGCGATTCCTCGTGCTCGAAGCGCGCCAGCGCCACCTCCAGCACCGGGCGCACGCGGTCCGGCGCAAGGCCTGCCACCACGTAGGCCGTGACGCCCGCGGCGATGGCCGCGCGCACGTGGCTGGTGTCCTCGTCGTCGGTGAACATGACGATCGGACGCCGCGCGTCGCGCGTGGCCATCACCACGTGCTCCAGCGTGTCGCGCGCCTGGCTCTCGGCGTCGACGATGATCATGTCCGGCTGCAGCTGCGCGATGCGGTCGGGCAGGAAGGCATCCACCGGCAGCACGGCCACGATGTTGTAGCCGGCCTCCAGCAGGCCGATGCGCAGGCTGCGCGAGCGCTCGATCTCGCGCGCGGCGTCGGCGTCGCCCGGTTCGGGCGACAGCGAATCGGGCGCGACGATGACGATGCGGGTGGCGGGATTCGGACTCACGCCGAGTCTCTTGCAACTTCCGCGCCGCTAGACTGCCGCATGCCCCTGGTCCTTGGAATCGAATCCTCCTGCGACGAAACCGGCGTCGCGCTCGTGCAAACCGTCACGGCCGGTACACCGCGCCTGCTGGCCGAGGCGTTGCACAGCCAGGCGCAGATGCATGCCGACTACGGCGGCGTGGTGCCCGAGCTGGCCTCGCGCGACCACATTCGCCGCGTGCTGCCGCTGGCGCGCCAGGTGCTGGCCGAGGCGGGGTGCGGGCTGGCGGATGTCGATCTCGTCGCCTACACACGTGGCCCGGGGCTGGCCGGGGCACTGCTCGTGGGGGCGGGCGTCGCGGTGGCGCTGGCGGCGGCGCTGGGCCGGCCGGCGCTGGGTGTGCACCATCTCGAAGGGCACCTGCTGTCGCCCTTCCTGGCCGACGAGGCGCCCGAGTTCCCATTCGTCGCGCTGCTCGTCAGCGGCGGGCACACGCAGCTGATGCGCGTGGAGGGCGTTGGCCGCTACGAACTGCTCGGCGAGACCATCGACGACGCTGCCGGCGAGGCCTTCGACAAGAGCGCCAAGCTGCTCGGCCTGGGCTACCCCGGCGGGCCGCTGCTGGCCAAGCTGGCGGAGCAGGGCGATCCGAAGGCCTTCGCGCTGCCGCGGCCGCTGCTGCACAGCGGCGACCTGGACTTCTCCTTCGCCGGCCTGAAGACTGCCGTGATGACGCAGCTGCGCAAGCTCGGCGAAGCGCCCGCGGCTTCGGCGAAGGCCGACCTGGCGGCCTCGACGCAGGCGGCCATCGTCGACGTGCTCGCCGCCAAGGCGCTGCGAGCGCTGAAAGAGAGTGGCACGCGCCGGCTCGTGGTAGCCGGCGGCGTGGGCGCGAACCTGCGGCTGCGTGCCGCGCTGGACGCCGGCGCCGCGCGACTGGGCGCGCGGGTGCACTACCCGCCACTTCAGCTGTGCACCGACAACGGCGCGATGATCGCGCTGGCCGCCGCGCTGCGCCTGCAGCACGGCCTGGCCCAGGCGACGCGCGACGGCGCCTTCGACGTGCGGCCGCGCTGGCCGCTCGCCGAACTGTCCGCGATCAGTTGACGGCGATGCGCGAGGCCGCGCGCACGTTGCGCTTGGGCAGCGTCAGCGTCAGCACGCCGTTCTCCAGCTTGGCGCCGGCTTCCGCCTGGTCCACTTCCAGCGGCAGCGTGAAGCTGCGGGCGTAGCTGCTCAGCGAACGCTCGCGGTAGACGACCCGCTCGCCTTCCTTCTTTTCTTCGTTGCGCTCGGTCTGCGCCTGCACGCTGACCTGGCGGCCTTCGATCTGGACCTTCACGTCGTCCTTGCTCACGCCGGGCATCTCCAGCTTCACGGTGTAGGCGCGCTCGGACTCGGCCACGTCCAGCGCCGGGCTGCGCGGCGCCGCGGGTTCGGCCTGGGTCACGGGGCCGAAGAAGCGTTCCAGCGTGTCGTCGAACAGGCGCGACAGCTGGCGGGACTCGCGGGTGACGGGGACGTAGAACATGGTGCGCTCCTTACAATGGGTGGACGGTCGCTGCGCGGTGCTCGAAATCGGCTGCAGCTCCCATGGCCCGACAGATAGGTCGCGCCCTTTTCATTTCAAGACCCGACTTCTTCTGCCCGTGTTTGCACACCGACGCGCCTTGCTGGCGCTGCCGCTGGCGCTTGCCGCGCCCGCCTTGCTCGCGCAGCGCGCCGAGGCACCCGAGCCGATCCGGCTGGCGCTGATCGAAGGCCTCTCCGGCGCCTTCGCCAACGCCGGCGAGGCGGTGTTCCGCAACCTGCTGTGGGCCGTGGAGCGGATCAACGCGCGCGGCGGCGTGATGCTCCCGGGCGGTGCGCGGCCGCTCGCCCTGCAGCGGCTGGACAGCAAAGGCAGCACCGAGGAGGCGCTGGGCCTGCTGCGCGCCACGCTCGAGCAGGGCACGGCCTTCGTGCTGCAGGGCAACAGCTCGGCCACCGCGGCGGCCATCGTCGACGCGCTGGACAAGCACAACCAGCGCGAGCCGCAGCGCCGCGCGCTGTTCCTGAACTACTCGGCGGTGGACCCGGCGCTGACCAACGAGCGCTGCAGCTTCTGGCACTTCCGCTTCGACGCCCATGCCGACATGCGGCTGGCAGCGCTGACCGACGCGTTGCGCGACGAGCGCAGCGTCAAGCGGATCTACCTGATCGGCCAGGACTACAGCTTCGGCCAGGGCGTGGCGAAGTCAGCGCGGGCCATGCTCGCGGCCAAGCGGCCGGATCTGGAGATCGTCGGCGACGAACTGCACCCCGTGGGCCGCGTGAAGGACTTCCTGCCCTACGCGGCGAAGGTCAAGGCCAGCGGCGCGCAGGCGGTGCTCACCGGCAACTGGGGCAACGACCTGACGCTGCTGGTGCGGGCGCTGCGCGAGGTGGGCTCCGATGCGCGGCTGTACACGTTCTATGGCAACGCGCTGGGCGCACCGGCGGCCATCGGCGATGCCGGCGTCGGTCGCGTGCTCGCGGTGGCCGAATGGCAGCCGAACCAGGGCGATGCGGCCTCGGAAGCCTTCTTCGCTGCCTTCCGCCGCCGCTTCCCCGACCCGCGCGAGGACTACGTGCACCTGCGCATGCAGCTGATGGTCGAGATGCTGGCGGCGGCGATCGAACGAGCTCGCGGCACCGAGGCCGCCGCGGTGGCCAGGGCTCTGGAAGGCGCCAGCTTCGACGGCCGCAAGCTCGGCTTCGGCGATGCCCACCCGGCCACGATGCGCGCCGCCGACCACCAGCTGCAGCAGCCGCTGGTGCTCAGCGTGATGGAACGCGCCGGCTCGCCGGGCGTGAAGCACGAGGTCGAAGGCTCCGGCTTCGGCTTCCGCACGCTGCGCCGGCTGGACGCCGCCGCCGTCGCGCAACCCACCACCTGCCGCATGCAGCGGCCCGACTGAAAGACGCCGATGCGCGAAGCCATTGCCGCCCTGCCGGGCTCGAAGATCCGCGAAGTCGCCGACGCCGGCATGGGCCGCAGCGACGTGCTGCCCTTCTGGTTCGGCGAGAGCGACGAGGTGACGCCGGAGGCGATCCGCACCGCCGCCGCCGAGTCGCTGGCGAAAGGCGAGACCTTCTACTCGCACAACCTCGGCCTGCCCGAGCTGCGCGAGGCCATCGCCCGCTATGCCAGCGCGCTGCACGGGCCGGTGGAGGCTTCGCGCATCGCCGTCACCTCGTCGGGCGTCTCGGCGCTGATGCTGGCGATGCAGATGCTGCTGGACGCCGGCGACGAGCTGGTCGCCGTGGTGCCGGTCTGGCCCAACCTCACGGCGCAGCCGGCGATCCTGGGCGCGCGCGTGGTGCGCGTGCCGCTGCGGCCACGCGGCGGGGCCTGGCAGCTGGACGTGGACGAGCTGCTGGCGGCCGTGACGCCGCGCACGCGGGTGCTGCTGGTCAACGGCCCGAACAACCCGACCGGCTGGGCGCTGACCCGGGCCGAGCAGCAACGCCTGCTGGACCATTGCCGCAGCACCGGCACCTGGATCGTGGCCGACGAGGTCTACGAGCGCATCTGGTTCGAGGGCGGACCTGCTGCGCCTTCGTTCCTCGACATCGCCGCGCCGGACGACCGGCTGGTCGTCGCCCACAGCTTCAGCAAGAGCTTCCTGATGACGGGCTGGCGCCTGGGCTGGCTGGTGCTGCCGCGCGAGCACGCGGCGGCGATGGGCAAGCTGCTGGAGTTCAACTCGTCCTGCGCGCCGGTCTTCGTGCAGCGCGGAGGGCAGGCGGCGCTGGCCATCGCAGACGGCTTCGTCCCCGGCCTGGTGCAGCGCCTGAAGGCCTGCCGCGACCGGCTGGTTCCCGGCCTGCAGGCGCTGCCCGGCGTCAGCGTGGCCAGCCCGCCGGGCGGCCTGTACGCCTTCTTCCGCGTCGAGGGCCGGGACGACTCGCTGGCCTTCGCCAAGCACCTGGTGGCGAACGCCGGGCTGGGCCTGGCGCCCGGCGCCGCCTTCGGGCCGGAAGGCGAGGGCTGGCTGCGCTGGTGCTTCGCCTCGAAGGACCCGGCGCGCCTGGACGAAGGCCTGGCCCGCCTGCGGTCCGGCTTGGGCCTATAATCCGCGGTTCTTCCGAGGGAACCCTCCTTCGGCAGAGCAGCACGGCGCCGGTCGGTTTCACTGGCGTTCGCAAGTCCCAACCCGGAAACCGCTGGCGCCCCTCGCTGTCTTTGGCCGTGCGAGCCGGGCGCCGCCAGGCGGTTTCCACATGCATCACAGGAAACTCGCATGCCTCTCACCACCGCCGCCAAGGCCGAGATCGTCAAGGGCAACGCCCGCGGCGCCGCCGACACCGGCAGCCCCGAAGTCCAGGTCGCCCTGCTGACCGCTCGCATCAACGAGCTGACGCCGCACTTCAAGACGCACCTGAAGGACCACCACGGCCGCCGCGGCCTGCTGAAGATGGTCAACGCGCGCAAGCGTCTGCTGGCCTATCTGAAGGACAAGGACGCCGAGCGCTACACCGCGCTCATCGCCAAGCTCGGCCTGCGCAAGTGATTCCCGCCGGCCGCCGCGCGTGTGCGCTGGCGGCCGGCCTACCGATTTCCCACCACGGGCGGTCTTTGCTGTGTCATTCCAACGGTGTCTCCGCGATGCGAGGCCTCACTGGAATGGCATGACGCTGCCCACCAACGTCCAGGAGGACCACGCATGAGCATCTTCAACAAGGTCACGAAGACCTTCCAGTGGGGCCAGCACCGCGTCACGCTCGAGACCGGCGAGGTCGCGCGCCAGAGCACCGGCGCCGTCGTCGTGTCGATGGAAGACACCGTCGTGCTGGCCACGGTGGTGGCCAAGACCGAGGCCAAGGCCGGCCAGGACTTCTTCCCGCTGACCGTCGACTACATCGAGAAGACCTACGCCGCCGGCAAGATCCCCGGCAGCTTCTTCAAGCGCGAAGGCCGCCCGAGCGAGCTCGAGACGCTCACCAGCCGCCTGATCGACCGCCCGATCCGCCCGCTGTTCCCGGACGGCTTCTTCAACGAGGTGCAGGTCGTCGTGCACGTGCTGAGCCTGAACCCCGAGGTGCAGGCCGACATCGCCGCGATGATCGGCACCAGCGCCGCGCTGGCCATCTCCGGCATCCCGTTCAACGGCCCGATCGGCGCCGCGCGCGTGGGCTACGTCAACGGCGAGTACGTGCTGAACCCGGGCCAGACGCAACTGGCCGACAGCAAGATGGACCTCGTCGTCGCCGGTACCGAGGCCGCCGTGCTGATGGTCGAATCCGAAGCCGACCAGCTGAGCGAGGAAGTGATGCTGGGCGCCGTGGTCTTCGGCCACGACCAGGGCAAGATCGCCATCGCCGCCATCAACGAGCTGGTGCGCGACGCCGGCAAGCCCGAGTGGCAGTGGACGGCCCCGGCCAAGGACGAGCCCTTCATCGCCAAGGTCACCGCGCTGGCCGAAGGCCCGCTGCGCGCGGCCTACCAGATCCGCAGCAAGCAGGCCCGCACGCAGGCTTGCCGCGAAGTCAACAGCAGCGTGTTCGCGGCGCTGAAGGCCGAGGGCGTCGAGTTCGACAAGGTCGAGGTCGAGGGCCTGATCTTCAACATCGAGAGCGCGATCGTGCGCGGCCAGATCCTGGCCGGCGAGCCGCGCATCGATGGCCGCGACACGCGCACGGTGCGGCCGATCGAGATCCGCACCAGCGTGCTGCCGCGCACGCACGGCTCGGCGCTGTTCACGCGTGGCGAGACGCAGGCCCTGGTGGCCGCCACCCTCGGCACCGAGCGCGACGCCCAGCGCATCGACGCACTGGCCGGCGAGTTCGAAGACCGCTTCATGCTCCACTACAACATGCCCCCGTTCGCCACCGGCGAGACGGGCCGCGTGGGCAGCCCGAAGCGGCGCGAGATCGGCCACGGCCGCCTGGCCAAGCGCGCGCTGGTGGCGGTGCTGCCGAAGAAGGAAGACTTCCCGTACACGCTGCGCGTTGTCTCTGAGATCACCGAGTCGAACGGCTCGTCTTCGATGGCCTCCGTCTGCGGCGGCTGCCTGAGCCTGATGGACGCCGGTGTGCCGCTGAAGGCGCACGTCGCAGGCATCGCGATGGGCCTGATCAAGGAAGGCAACCGTTTCGCGGTGCTGACCGACATCCTCGGCGACGAGGATCACCTCGGCGACATGGACTTCAAGGTGGCCGGCACGAACGGCGGCATCACGGCCCTGCAGATGGACATCAAGATCCAGGGCATCACCAAGGAGATCATGCAGGTCGCGCTGGCGCAGGCCAAGGAAGCGCGCATGCACATCCTGGGCAAGATGGTCGAGGCAGTGGGCGGCGCGAAGGAAGAGGTGAGCAAGTTCGCCCCGCGCCTGTACACGATGAAGATCAACCCGGAGAAGATCCGCGACGTGATCGGCAAGGGCGGCGCCACCATCCGCGCGCTGACCGACGAGACCGGCTGCACGATCGACATCGGCGAGGACGGTACGATCACCATCGCCAGCACCGACGCCGAGCGCGCCGAGTTCGCGAAGAAGAAGATCGCCGAGATCACGGCCGAGGCCGAGATCGGCAAGGTCTACGAAGGCCCGATCACCAAGATCCTGGACTTCGGCGCCCTGGTCAACATCCTGCCCGGCAAGGACGGCCTGCTGCACATCAGCCAGATCGCGCACCAGCGCGTCGAGCGCGTCGAGGACTTCCTGAAGGAAGGCCAGGTCGTGAAGGTCAAGGTGCTCGAGACCGACGAGAAGGGCCGCATCAAGCTGAGCCTGAAGGCGCTGCTCGAGAAGCCCGAGGGCTACGAGGAAGAGCGCTTCGAGCGCCGCGACCGCGACGACCGCCCGCCGCGCCGCGACCGCGACGACCGCCCCCGCCGTGACCGCGGCGACCGGGGTGATCGCGGCGAGCGTGGTGAGCGTGGCGACCGTCCGCCGCGCGACGCCGCCCCGGCCGACGCCGGCAACGGCGGCGGCGAGGCGCCGGCGGCCATGCCGGTCGCGCCCGCGGTGGTCGAAGAGCCGCCCAAGCAGCCGGAATAAGGCCTGCCGCCGCGCATGCGAGCCATCGAGATCACGGCCCCCGGCGGGCCGGACATGCTCAAGCCCTGCGAGCGGCCGGCGCCCGTGCCTGAGGCCGGCGAGCTGCTGATCGCGGTGCAGGCTTCGGGCGTGAACCGGCCCGACGTGCTGCAGCGCAAGGGCCTGTACCCGATGCCGCCGGGTGTCTCCGACCTGCCCGGGCTGGAGATCGCCGGCACGGTGGCGGGCGGCGCGCCTGAAGACCTGGCGGCCGCGGGTCTGGCGATCGGCGACGCGGTCTGCGCGCTCGTGGCCGGCGGTGGTTATGCCGAGTTCTGCGTCGCGCCGGCGGGCCAGTGCCTGCCGGTGCCGCAGGGGCTGAACATGGTCGAGGCGGCGAGCCTGCCGGAGACCTTCTTCACCGTCTGGCAGAACGTCTTCATGGGCGCGCGCCTGGCGCCCGGCGAGACGCTGCTGGTGCAGGGCGGCAGCAGCGGCATCGGTGTGGCCGCCGTGCAGCTGGCCAAGGCCATCGGCGCGCGCGTCGTCGTCACGGCCGGCAGCGACGAGAAGTGCAGCGCCTGCCTGGCGATCGGTGCCGACCACGCGATCAACTACCGCACCCAGGACTTCGTCGCCGAGACGCTTCGTGTCACCGGCGGGCGCGGGGCCGACGTGGTGCTCGACATGGTCGCGGGCGCCTACATCGGCCGCGAGCTGCAGTGCATGGCCGAGGACGGCCGGCTGGCGCTGATCGCGGTGCAGGGCGGCACGAAGAGCGAGGTCGATGCGGGGCTCGTGCTGCGCAAGCGGCTGGCCATCGTCGGCTCGACGCTGCGGCCGCGCAGCATCGCCTACAAGACCGCCATCGCCCGCGAGCTGCGCGAGCGCGCCTGGCCGCTGGTCGAAGCGGGCAAGGTCAAGCCCGTGATCCACCAGGTGTTCCCGGCCGCGAAGGCGGCCGAGGCGCATGCGCTGATGGAGTCCAGCACACACGTGGGCAAGATCGTCCTCACTTGGACATGACGAACCGCTGAGGCATTGAAGCGATGAACGCACCGGTGACACGCCGCCAGCTCGTGGTCGGCAACTGGAAGATGCACGGCAGCCGCCCGGCGAATGCCGAACTGCTGGCTGGCGTGCTGGCGGGCCGGCCCTACCTGGGCGATGTGGCCGTGTGCGTGCCGGCGGTGTTCCTCACCGAGACGGCCGCCACGCTGGCCGGCAGCGACATCCGCTGGGGCGCGCAGGATGTGTCGGCGCACGAGCAGGGCGCGTACACCGGCGAGATCTCGGCGGCGATGCTGGCCGAGTGCGGCTGCCGCTACGCCATCGTCGGCCACTCCGAGCGCCGGGCCTACCACGCCGAGAGCGATGCGCTGGTGGCGCAGAAGGCCAAGACGGCGCTGGCGCGCGGCGTGACACCGATCGTCTGCGTCGGCGAGACGCTGGAAGAGCGCGACGCGGGCCAGACCGAGACCGTGGTCAAGCGCCAACTCGCGGCCGTGATCCACACGCTGGCGCACTGCGCCGCGGAGATGGTCGTGGCCTACGAGCCGGTGTGGGCCATCGGCACCGGACGCACCGCCACGCCCGAGCAGGCGCAGGCCGTGCACGCCGTGCTGCGCGCGCAGCTGCAGGCGGCCACCGGCCGCGGCAACGCGATGAAGATCCTCTACGGCGGCAGCGTCAAGGCCGACAACGCGGCGCAGCTGTTCGCGATGCCCGACATCGACGGCGGCCTGATCGGCGGCGCCTCGTTGAAGGCGGCCGACTTTGTCGCCATCTGTCGAGCGGCACGCTGAACAACGAACGAGATATACGATTCCCCGGAGCTTCGAGAACATGCAAATCTGGATGACCCTGATCCTGGCCGTGCAGCTGCTGTCGGCAGTGGCAATGATCGGCCTGGTGCTGCTGCAGCACGGCAAGGGCGCCGACATGGGCGCCTCGTTCGGCAGCGGCGCGTCCGGCAGCCTGTTCGGTGCCACCGGCAGCGCGAACTTCCTGTCGCGCTCCACGGCGGCCTGCGCCACCGTGTTCTTCGTCTGCACGCTCGCGCTGGCCTACATGGGCACGAGCGGCCGCGGCTCGAGCCTGGGCGGCGGCAGCGTGCTGGACCGCCCGGCCACCGCCGCCAGCCAGCCCGCTTCGAGCGCGCCGCCGGTGCCGTCCACCGGTGCGATCCCGACCGCGGCGCTGCCCGCATCGGCCGCCGCCGAGACGCCCGCCGCGGCCTCCGCGCCCGCACCGGCCGCATCGACGAAGTAGGCTGGCTGTACGCCCGACCCCGGCGCTCTCGCAGGACTGAAGAGCCCTGCGGAAATGGGGCTAGAATTCTCGTTTGTCCGGATGACCATCGACCTCAGGTTCTCCGGGCAGGCCGCAAGGCCGGAAGACGTCGTGCCGACGTGGTGAAATTGGTAGACACGCTATCTTGAGGGGGTAGTGGCGAAAGCTGTGCGAGTTCGAGTCTCGCCGTCGGCACCAAGATTCTTCCGGTTTGTACGCCTGCTGCAAGGTGGCGATGCCATCGTCGCGGCCGGCACTTGAACACCACAACCGAGGCTGAACCGGACAGCAACGAACACAGGCGCGCCCGTTGCCCGCTGCCAAAGCAGCGGCCCGCGAGGCGCGCTTTTTCGTGGCCCCGAGACTTCGAGAGACGACAGCTGCGATGGAACTGCAACCCTACCTGGCCGTGATCCTCTTCATTCTGGTGGGCGTCGCGGTCGGCGTGGCGCCGCAGATCATCGGCTTCGTCTTCGGCCCGAACCGGCCCGACGCGCAGAAGAACAGCCCCTACGAGTGCGGCTTCGAGGCCTTCGAGGACGCGCGCATGAAGTTCGACGTGCGCTACTACCTCGTGGCCATCCTGTTCATCCTGTTCGACCTCGAGATCGCCTTCCTCTTCCCCTGGGCGGTCTCGCTGCGAGACATCGGAGCGTCAGGCTTCTGGGCCATGATGATCTTCCTGACGATCCTCGTGGTCGGCTTCGTCTACGAGTGGAAGAAGGGCGCCCTCGATTGGGAATGAGGAACTGACACATGGGCATCGAAGGCGTCCTCAAGGAAGGCTTCGTCACCACTTCGGTCGACAAGCTGATCAACTGGTCCAAGACCGGCTCGCTGTGGCCGATGACCTTCGGGCTGGCCTGCTGCGCGGTGGAGATGATGCACGCGGGTGCCGCGCGCTACGACATCGACCGCTTCGGCATGCTGTTCCGCCCGAGTCCGCGGCAGAGCGACCTGATGATCGTCGCCGGCACGCTGTGCAACAAGATGGCGCCGGCGCTGCGCAAGGTCTACGACCAGATGGCCGAGCCGCGCTGGGTGCTCAGCATGGGCTCCTGCGCCAACGGCGGCGGCTACTACCACTACAGCTACAGCGTCGTGCGCGGCTGCGACCGCATCGTGCCGGTGGACGTCTACGTGCCGGGCTGCCCGCCCACGGCCGAGGCGCTGCTGTACGGCGTGCTGCAGCTGCAGGCCAAGATCCGGCGCGAGAACACCATTGCGCGCTGAGCGCGCAAGCCGACACATCACAAGATGACGCAGAGACTCGACACCCTGGAAGCGGCGCTGAAGGCGGCCTTCGGCGAGACGATCTCGCTGGTGCGCGACCGCGGCGAGATCACCATCGTCGTGCCCGCCGCGCAGTGGTTCGAGACCGCGCGCAAGCTGCGCGACGACCCCACGCTGAAGTTCGAGCAGCTGATCGACCTGTGCGGCATGGACTACAGCGACTGGCGCAACGAGGCCAACGACGGCCCGCGCTTCGCGGTGGTGACGCACCTGCTGTCGGTCTCGCTGAACTGGCGCCTGCGCGTGCGCGTGTTCGCGCCCGACGACGATCTGCCCGCGGTGGCCTCGGTCACCGAGCTGTGGACCTCGGCCAACTGGTTCGAGCGCGAGGCCTTCGACTTGTACGGGATCATCTTCGAGGGCCACCTCGACCTGCGCCGCATCCTCACCGACTACGGCTTCATCGGCCACCCGATGCGCAAGGACTTCCCCACCTCCGGCCACGTCGAGATGCGCTACGACGCCGAGGCGCGGCGCGTGATCTACCAGCCGGTGACGATCGAGCCGCGCGAGATCGTGCCGCGCGTGGTGCGCGAAGACAGCTACGGCGGCGGGGTGCACTGAGCCATGGCCGACATCAAGAACTACACGCTGAACTTCGGGCCCCAGCACCCGGCCGCGCACGGCGTGCTGCGCCTGGTGCTCGAGCTGGACGGCGAGGTTATCCAGCGCGCCGACCCGCACATCGGCCTGCTGCACCGCGCCACCGAGAAGCTGGCCGAGAGCAAGACGTTCATCCAGAGCCTGCCCTACATGGACCGGCTGGACTACGTCTCGATGATGTGCAACGAGCACGCCTACTGCCTGGCCATCGAGAAGCTGCTGGGCATCGAGGTGCCCGAGCGCGCGCAGTACATCCGCGTGATGTTCAGCGAGATCACGCGGCTGCTGAACCACCTGCTGTGGCTGGGCTGCCACGGGCTGGACTGCGGTGCGATGAACATCTTCATCTACTGCTTCCGCGAGCGCGAAGACCTGTTCGACATGTACGAGGCGGTGAGCGGCGCGCGCATGCACGCGGCCTACTTCCGCCCGGGCGGCGTCTACCGCGACCTGCCGGACAGCATGCCGCAGTACAAGCCGAGCCGGATCAAGAACGAGAAGGCGATCAAGGCCCTGAACGACGCCCGCTCAGGCAGCCTGCTGGACTTCATCGACGACTTCACCAAGCGCTTCCCGGCCTACGTCGACGAGTACGAGACGCTGCTGACCGACAACCGCATCTGGAAGCAGCGCACGGTGGGCATCGGCGTCGTGAGCCCCGAGCGCGCGATGAATCTGGGCTTCACCGGCGCGATGCTGCGCGGCAGCGGCATCGCCTGGGACCTGCGCAAGCAGCAGCCCTACGACGTCTACGCGAAGATGGACTTCGACGTGCCGGTGGGCGTCAACGGCGACACGTACGACCGCTACCTGGTGCGCATCGAGGAGCTGCGCCAGAGCAACCGCATCATCCAGCAGTGCGTGGCCTGGTTGCGCGCCAACCCGGGCCCGGTGATCACCGACAACCACAAGGTGGCGCCGCCCAAGCGCGTGGACATGAAGTCCAACATGGAAGAGCTGATCCACCACTTCAAGCTCTTCACCGAAGGCATGCACGTGCCCGAGGGCGAGGCCTACGCGGCGGTGGAGCATCCCAAGGGCGAGTTCGGCATCTACCTCGTGAGCGACGGTGCCAACAAGCCCTACCGGCTGAAGATCCGCGCGCCCGGCTTCGCGCACCTGGCGGCGCTGGACGAGATGTCGCGCGGCCACATGATCGCCGACGCGGTGGCCATCATCGGCACGATGGACATCGTGTTCGGGGAGATCGACCGTTGAAGCCCGTCGGCGGCCCGGTCGTGAACCTCGATGCGCTGGAGTTCGAGCGCGAGGTGAAGCACGGCGAGCGCTTCGACGCCGTGCTGGCGCCGGTGGGCCCGCGCATCGGCGCGCGCAAGCTCGGCTACAACGTGACCAAGGTCCGCCCCGGCAAGCGCGCCTTCCCCTTCCACAACCACCACGTGAACGAAGAGATGTTCTTCGTGCTGGAAGGGCAGGGCACGCTGCGCCTGGGGGCTGCGGAACACCCGGTGCGCAAGGGCGACTTCATCGCCTGCCCGCCCGGTGGCCGCGACCTGGCGCACCAGCTCGTCAACACCGGCGAGACCGAGCTCGTCTACCTCGCCGTCAGCACGCGTTCCGAGTGCGACCTCTGGGAGTACCCGGACGCCGGCAAGATCGGCGCGCAGGCCGGCGTGGACCTCGCCTCCGGCTGGCCGCCCAAGGCCACTTTCCCGGCGCATTTCGTCAAGGATGCGCCCAGCCTCGAATACTGGGACGGAGAATGACTTTCGCCCTGACCGATGCCACCCGCGAGCGCTTCGCGCGCGAGGTGGCCAAGTACCCCGCCGACCAGAAGCAGTCGGCCGTGATGGCCTGCCTGGCCATCGTGCAGCAGGAACAGGGCCATGTCTCGGCCGAGGCCGAGGACGCGATCGGCGCCTACCTGGGCATGCCCGCGATCGCGGTGCACGAGGTCACGACCTTCTACAACATGTACAACCAGCAGCCGCTGGGCAAGTACAAGCTCAACGTCTGCACCAACCTGCCCTGCGCCTTGCGCGACGGCGACAAGGCGCTGGAGCATGTCTGCAGGAAGCTCGGCGTCGAGCCCTACGGCAGCACGCCCGACGGCGTGTTCACCGTGCAGCCCAGCGAATGCCTGGGCGCCTGCGCCGACGCGCCGGTGATGCTGGTGAACGACCGCCAGATGCTCAGCTTCATGAGCAACGACAAGCTCGACGAGCTGATCGCGATGCTGAAGGCCAGCCATGCTTGATCTCTCGAAGTTCCAGGCCACCGGCCGCGAGACCTGCTTCCACGGCAAGCACATCGGCGCGCAGATCTATGCGGGGCTGGACGGCAGCAACTGGCGCCTGAAGGACTACCTGGCGCGCGGCGGCTACTCGGCGCTGAAGAAGATCCTGGGCAAGGACGGCGGCGAAGGTCTCACGCAGGACCAGGTCATCGCCGAAGTGAAGTTGAGCGCACTGCGCGGCCGCGGTGGCGCCGGCTTCCCCACCGGCCTGAAGTGGAGCTTCATGCCGCGCATGTACCCGGGGCCCAAGTACCTCGTGTGCAACAGCGACGAGGGCGAGCCGGGCACCTGCAAGGACCGCGACATCCTCGCCTTCAACCCGCACATCGTGATCGAAGGCATGGCCATCGCCGCCTACGCGATGGGCATCAAGACCGGCTACAACTACATCCACGGCGAGATCTTCGAGGTCTACGAGCGCTTCGAGGAAGCGTTGCGCGAGGCGCGCGAGGCCGGCTTCCTGGGCGACAACATCCAGGGCAGCAGCTTCAGCTTCCAGCTGCACGCGCACCATGGCTTCGGCGCCTACATCTGCGGCGAAGAGACGGCGCTGCTGGAATCGCTCGAAGGCAAGAAGGGCCAGCCGCGCTTCAAGCCGCCGTTCCCCGCGAGCTTCGGCCTGTACGGCAAGCCGACGACGATCAACAACACCGAGACCTTCGCCGCGGTGCCGTGGATCATCAACAACGGCGGCCAGAAGTACCTGGAGTGCGGCAAGCCGAACAACGGCGGCACGAAGATCTTCAGCGTCGTGGGCGACGTCAACGCGCCGGGCAACTTCGAGATCCCGCTGGGCACGCCGTTTTCCAAGCTGCTGGAGATGGCCGGCGGCGTGAAGGGCGGCAAGCTCAAGGCGGTGATCCCGGGCGGCTCGTCGGCGCCGGTGCTGCCCGCGAACGTGATGATGGACACGACGATGGACTACGACGCCATCGCCAAGGCCGGCTCGATGCTGGGCTCCGGCGCCGTGATCGTGATGAACGACACCCGCTGCATGGTCAAGAGCCTGCTGCGCCTTAGCTACTTCTACCAGCACGAGAGCTGCGGCCAGTGCACGCCCTGCCGCGAAGGCACGGGCTGGCTGTGGCGCGTCATCCACCGCATCGAGCACGGCCAGGGCCGCGCCGAGGACCTCGCGCTGCTCGACAGCGTGGCCTTCAACATCAAGGGCCGCACGATCTGCGCGCTGGGCGATGCCGCCGCGATGCCGGTCGAAGGCATGCTGAAGCATTTCCGCGACGAGTTCGCGCACCACATCGAACACAAGACCTGCAAGGTCGCGGTTCCCGCCTGACCCCGCCATGGCCGACATCGAACTCGACGGCAAGAAGCTCACCGTTCCCGACGGCAGCATGGTCATGCATGCGGCCGACGCGGCGGGCACCTACATCCCGCACTTCTGCTACCACAAGAAGCTCTCGATCGCCGCCAACTGCCGCATGTGCCTGGTGGACATCGAGAAGATGCCCAAGCCGATGCCGGCCTGCGCCACGCCCGTCACCAACGGCATGGTCGTGCGCACCGCCAGCGACAAGGCGCGCAAGGCCCAGCAGTCGGTGATGGAGTTCCTGCTCATCAACCACCCGCTGGACTGCCCCATCTGCGACCAGGGCGGCGAATGCCAGCTGCAGGATCTCGCCGTGGGCTACGGCGGCACGGCCTCGCGCTACGCCGAGGAGAAGCGCGTCGTCTTCCACAAGGACGTCGGCCCGCTGATCTCGATGGAGGAGATGACGCGCTGCATCCACTGCACCCGTTGCGTGCGTTTCGGCCAGGAGGTGGCCGGGATCATGGAGCTGGGCATGGTCCACCGCGGCGAGCACAGCGAGATCACCACGGTCACCGGCCGCACGGTGGACAGCGAGCTCTCGGGCAACATGATCGACATCTGCCCGGTCGGCGCGCTCACCAGCAAGCCCTTCCGCTACAGCGCCCGCACCTGGGAGCTCTCGCGCCGCAAGAGCGTGAGCCCGCACGACAGCACCGGTGCGAACCTGGTGGTGCAGGTGAAGTCGGGCAAGGTGATGCGGATCGCTCCGCTGGAGAACGAGGACGTCAACGAGTGCTGGATCGCCGACCGTGACCGCTTCAGCTACGAGGCGCTGAACGGCGATTCGCGCCTGATGCAGCCGATGATCAAGCAGGGCGGCGCGTGGAAGGCGGTCGACTGGAACACCGCGCTCGGCTACGTGGCCGACGGCCTGAAGCGGGTGAAGAGCGAGTTCGGCACCGGCGCCATCGGCGCGCTGGCGCACCCCGGCTCGACCACCGAGGAAATGCACCTGCTCGCGAAGCTCGTGCGCGGCATCGGCAGCGAGAGCATCGACCACCGCCTGCGCCACGCCGACTTCGCCAACGCGGCCGCCGACGGCCGCTCGCGCTGGCTGGGCACCGCCATCGCGTCGCTCTCGACGCTGGACCGCGCCTTCGTGATCGGCAGCTTCCTGCGTAAGGACCATCCGCTGTTCGCTCAGCGCATCCGCCAGGCGCAGCGCCGCGGCGCGAAGGTCTTCAGCCTCAACGCCGTGCACGATGACTGGGCGATGCCGCTGGCCGGCACGCTCACCGCCGCGCCTTCGGCCTGGATCGACGCGCTGGCCGAGGTGGCTGCCGCGGTGGCCGCGGCGAAGAACGTCGACGCGCCGATGGCCAGCGAAGTGAGCGGCCCGGCGATGGCCGTGGCCGATGCGCTGCTCGCGGGCGAGCGCAAGGCCGTGCTGCTGGGTCAGGCCGCCGCCGCGCATCCGCAGGCCGGCGCGCTGTTGGCGCTGGCGCAGTTCATCGGCCAGCACACCGGCGCGAGCGTCGGTTACCTCGGCGACGGCGGCAACGCGGTGGGCGCGCAGCTCGTGCGCGCGCTGCCCGGCGCCGGCGGCCTGAACGCCGGCCAGATGCTGAGCCAGCCGATGAAGGCCCTGCTGCTGCTGAACGTGGAGCCGGTGCTGGACGCGGCCGATGCCGCCGCCGCGCGCAAGGCGCTCGAAGGCTCCGGCCTCGTCGTCGCGCTGACGCCGTTCAAGGACGTGGCGGCCGATGTCGCCGACGTGATGCTGCCGATCGCGCCCTTCACCGAGACCGGCGGCAGCTTCGTCAACGCCGAAGGCTGGGTGCAGACCTTCCACGGCGTGGTGAAGCCTCTGGGCGAGACGCGCCCCGGCTGGAAGGTGCTTCGCGTGCTGGGCAACCTGCTGGGCCTGCCGGGCTTCGACTTCGAGACCGTGGACGACGTGCGCGCCGAGGCGCTGGGCGACGTGTCGGCGATCAGCATGCTGCTCGACAACACGCCGGTCGCTTCGCCGGCCACCGCGGTGGCGCCGGCCGGCCTGCAACCGAAACTGGAGCGGATTGCCGACGTGCCGATCTACAGCACCGATTCGATCGTGCGCCGCGCCCCCTCGCTGCAGCTCACGGCCGATGCGCGCGAGCCGGTGGTCGGCCTGCCGCCTGCGCTGTTCGCCAGCCTGGGCGCGCGCGTGAAGGTCTCGCAGGGCGGCGGCAGCGCCGTGCTCGCCGCGCGTGCCGATGCCACGCTGGCCGCCAACACGGTGCGCATCGCCGCCGGCCATCCGACCACAGCGGCACTCGGCGCCATGTTCGGCACCGTCACCGTCGAGAAGGCCTGAGCCATGTTCGATACCGTCAACCAGATCGGCTCGAACCTGCTGGGCAACAACCTCTGGCTCGTGGTCTGGAGCCTGGTGAAGATCGTCGCGCTGGTGCTGCCGCTGATGATCTGCGTCGCCTACCTCACGCTGTGGGAGCGCAAGGGCATCGGCTTCACGCAGATCCGCATCGGCCCCAACCGCGTGGGCCCCGGCGGCTTCCTGCAGCCCATCGCCGACGCGGTGAAGCTGATCTTCAAGGAGATCATCCGCCCGACGGCCGCCAGCAAGGGCCTGTTCTTCCTCGGCCCGGTGATGACGATCATGCCGGCGCTGGCCGCCTGGGCCGTGGTGCCCTTCGGCCCCGACGTGGCGCTGGCCAACGTCAACGCCGGCCTGCTGTTCCTGATGGCCATCACCTCGCTGGAGGTCTACGGCGTGATCATCGCCGGCTGGGCCAGCAACTCGAAGTACGCCTTCCTGGGCGCGTTGCGCGCCTCGGCGCAGATGGTCAGCTACGAGATCGCGATGGGCTTCTGCCTCGTGGTGGTGCTGATGGCCGCCGGCAGCATGAACGTCACCGAGATCGTGATGGGCCAGGGCCGCGGCACCTTCGCGAACATGGGCCTGGGCGTGCTGTCCTGGAACTGGCTGCCGCTGTTCCCCATCTTCATCGTGTACTTCGTCTCGGGCCTGGCCGAGACCAACCGCCACCCCTTCGACGTGGTCGAAGGCGAGAGCGAGATCGTTGCCGGCCACATGATCGAGTACTCGGGCATGTCCTTCGCGATGTTCTTCCTGGCCGAGTACGCGAACATCATCCTCGTCAGCATGCTGTGCGTGCTGATGTTCCTCGGCGGCTGGCTGTCGCCCTTCGGCGGCCCCTTCGAGTACATCCCGGGCTGGATCTGGCTGGCGATCAAGACCTTCTGCGTCGCCACCATGTTCCTGTGGGTGCGCGCCACCTTCCCCCGTTTCCGCTACGACCAGATCATGCGTCTGGGCTGGAAGATCTTCATCCCCATCACGCTGGTCTGGCTGGTGGTCGTGGGCCTGTGGATCCAGTCGCCCTTCAACATCTGGAAGTGAACAGATGAGCACTGTCACCGCCATCAAGGACGTGCTGTCCAGCTTCATGCTGCTGGAGCTGCTCAAGGGCATGAAGCTCACGGGCCGCTACTTCTGGTCGAAGAACATCACGATCCAGTTCCCGGAAGAGAAGACGCCGCTGTCGCCGCGCTTCCGCGGCCTGCACGCGCTGCGCCGCTACGAGAACGGCGAGGAACGCTGCATCGCCTGCAAGCTGTGCGAGGCCGTGTGCCCGGCGATGGCCATCACGATCGAGAGCGACGTGCGCGCCGACGGCTCGCGCCGCACCACGCGCTACGACATCGACCTGACCAAGTGCATCTTCTGCGGCTTCTGCGAGGAAAGCTGCCCGGTCGATTCGATCGTCGAGACACATCACTTCGAGTACCACGGCGAGAAGCGCGGCGACCTGTACTTCACGAAGGACATGCTGCTCGCGGTGGGTGACCGCTACGAGAAGGAAATCGCCGCCAATCGAGCGGCCGACGCCAAATACCGATGAGCCCCCAAGCTCGCTGGACATGAACACGACAACGGCCCTCTTCTACGTCTTCTCGGCGGTGCTGCTGCTGGCGGCCTTCCGGGTCATCACCGCGCGCAGCACCGTGCACGCGGCGCTGTTCCTGGTGCTGAGCTTCTTCAGCGCCAGCTGCATCTGGATGCTGCTGCGCGCCGAGTTCCTCGCCATCGCGCTGGTGCTGGTCTACGTCGGCGCGGTGATGGTGCTGTTCCTGTTCGTCGTGATGATGCTGGACATCAACACCGACAAGCTGCGCGAAGGCTTCTGGACGCACCTGCCGATCGCCGGCTTCGTCGGCGCGCTGATCGCGCTGGAGATGGCGCTGGTGCTGATGCGCGGCTTCCGCGTGCAGCCGCCCGCGGTGGCGCTGGCCGTGCCCAAGGCCGGCAACACGCAGCTGCTGGGCATCGAGATCTACACGAACTACCTGTACCCGCTGCAGCTCGCGGCGGTGCTGCTGCTGGTGGCCATCATCGCGGCCATCGCGCTGACGCTGCGCGCGCGCAAGGATTCGCGCCACCAGGATCCGTCGGTCCAGGTCCGCGCGAAGAAGGCCGACCGCGTGCGCATCATCAAGATGCCGCCGGTGATCGACGCGCCTGCCGCCGCCACCAAGGAAGGGGGTGCGGCATGAACCCCGTCGGCGACCTCACGCTGGGCCACTACCTCTCACTGGGCGGCATCCTGTTCGCCATCTCGGTGGTGGGCATCTTCCTGAACCGGCGAAACCTGATCGTGCTGCTGATGGCGATCGAGCTGATGCTGCTGGCCGTCAACCTGAACTTCGTCGCGTTCTCGCACTACCTGCCGTCGGAAGCCGACCGCATGGCCGGCCAGGTGTTCGTGTTCTTCATCCTCACGGTGGCGGCGGCCGAATCGGCCATCGGCCTGGCGATCCTGGTGGTGCTGTTCCGCAACCGGGCATCGATCAACGTCGAGGAACTCGACGAGCTGAAGGGCTGAAGCAGCGACATGGCTAACTCGATCTCCCAAGGGCTGCTGCTCACCGTTCCGCTGGCGCCGCTGGTGGGCGCCGTGATCGCCGGCCTGTTCGGCCGCGCGGTGGGCCAGCGCGGCGCGCACACGGTCACCATCCTGGGCGTGCTGGTCGCCTTCATCTGCTCGGCGATGGTGCTGGCGCAGGTGGCCGGCGGCGCGCGCTTCAACGCCACCGTCTACGAATGGGCGGTGGTCGGCAAGCTGGTGATGGAAGTCGGCTTCCTCATCGACGGCCTGACGGCGATGATGATGGTGGTGGTCACCTTCGTCTCGCTGATGGTTCACGTCTACACCATCGGCTACATGGAGGGCGACCCGGGCTACCAGCGCTTCTTCTCGTACATCAGCCTGTTCACGTTCTCGATGCTGATGCTCGTGATGAGCAACAACTTCCTGCAGCTGTTCTTCGGCTGGGAAGCGGTGGGCCTGGTGAGCTACCTGCTGATCGGCTTCTGGTTCAAGAAGCCCACGGCGATCTTCGCCAACATGAAGGCCTTCCTGGTCAACCGGGTGGGCGACTTCGGCTTCATTCTCGGCATCGGCCTCGTGGTGGCCTTCGCCGGCTCGCTGAACTACGGCGAGGTCTTCGGCAAGGCCGGCGAGCTGGCCAAGCTGAAGTTTCCGGGCACCGAGTGGATGCTGATCACCGCGATCTGCGTGTGCCTGTTCATCGGCGCGATGGGCAAGAGCGCGCAGTTCCCGCTGCACGTCTGGCTGCCCGACTCGATGGAAGGCCCGACGCCGATCTCCGCGCTGATCCACGCCGCCACGATGGTGACGGCCGGCATCTTCATGGTCGCGCGCATGTCGCCGCTGTTCGAGCTTTCGGACGCCGCGCTCAACTTCGTGCTCGTGATCGGCTCGATCACGGCGCTCTTCATGGGCTTCCTGGGCATCATCCAGAACGACATCAAGCGCGTCGTCGCCTACTCCACGCTGAGCCAGCTCGGCTACATGACGGTGGCGCTGGGCGCCAGCGCCTACAGCGTGGCCGTGTTCCACCTGATGACGCATGCCTTCTTCAAGGCGCTGCTGTTCCTGGGTGCCGGCAGCGTGATCATCGGCATGCACCATGACCAGGACATCCGCAACATGGGCGGCCTGCGCAAGTACATGCCCATCACCTGGATCACCTCGCTGCTGGGCAGCCTGGCGCTGATCGGCACGCCGCTGTTCTCGGGCTTCTACTCGAAGGACTCGATCATCGAGGCCGTGCACGCCACGCACCTGCCCGGCACCGGCTTCGCGATCTTCGCGGTGACCGCCGGCGTGTTCGTCACCGCCTTCTACTCGTTCCGGATGTACTTCCTCGTCTTCCATGGCGAGGAGCGCTTCCACCACAAGCCCTTCCCGCCGGAAGACGACCACAGCCACGGGCACGACGACCACCACGACCATACGCCGCACGAGTCGCCCTGGGTGGTGACGGCGCCGCTGGTGCTGCTGGCGATCCCCTCGGTCGTGATCGGCTTCATGACGATCGGCCCGATGCTCTTCGGCGACTTCTTCAAGGACGCGATCGTCGTCGACGGTGCCGCGCACCACGCGATGAAGGAACTGGCCGAGGAATTCCACGGCGCCGGCGCGATGGCCGCGCACGCCTTCACCTCGCTGCCGTTCTGGCTCGCGTTCGCGGGCGTGGCCACGGCCTGGCTCTTCTACATGAAGGCGCCGGCCATTCCCGCCGCGCTGGACCGCACGCTCAAGCCGCTGCGCACGGTGCTGGAGAACAAGTACTACATGGACTGGTTCAACGAGCATGTGCTGGCCGCGGGCGCCCGCCTGCTCGGCACGGGGCTTTGGAAGGGCGGCGACCAGGCCATCATCGACGGCGTGGCCATCAACGGCACCGCGGGCCTGGTGGGTCGCATCGGCGGCCTCGTGCGCCAGTTCCAGACCGGACACCTGTACCAATACGCGCTGGTGATGCTGCTGGGCATCTTCGGCCTGATGACCTGGGCCCTGTGGCCCTTCTTCCAGGCCCTGATGCGCTGACGCGGCGCACTCCACACAAGAAGAGAATCACAAATGGGTTTGCTGAGCATCGCCATCTGGCTGCCGGTGGTCTTCGGCGTGCTGCTGCTGGCCACCGGGCGCGACGAGAACGCGGGCGTCGTGCGTGCGATCGCGCTGGTGGGGGCAGTGGTCTCGTTCCTGGTGACGATCCCGCTGGTCACCGGCTTCGACAACGCCACCGCGGCGATGCAGTTCGTCGAGAAGCTGGACTGGATCCCGCGCTTCAACGTGCACTACCACCTGGGCATCGACGGCCTGTCGCTGTGGTTCGTGCCGCTGACGGCGTTCATCACCGTGATCGTCGTCATCGCCGGCTGGCAGGTCATCGAGCAGCGCGTGGCCCAGTACATGGGCGCCTTCCTGATCCTGTCGGGCCTGATGGTGGGCGTGTTCGCCGCGCTCGACGGCATGCTCTTCTACGTGTTCTTCGAGGCCACGCTGATCCCGATGTACATCATCATCGGCGTCTGGGGCGGCCCGCGGCGCGTCTACGCGGCCTTCAAGTTCTTCCTCTACACGCTGGCCGGCTCGCTGCTGATGCTGGTGGCGCTGGTCTACCTCTTCTACAAGAGCAACGGCAGCTTCGACATCGTCACCTGGCACAAGCTGCCGCTGCCGTTGAATGCGCAGTCCTTGCTGTTCTTCGCCTTCCTGGCCGCCTTCAGCGTGAAGGTGCCGATGTGGCCGGTGCACACCTGGCTGCCGGATGCCCACGTCGAGGCACCCACCGGCGGCTCGGTGGTGCTGGCGGCCATCATGCTGAAGCTCGGCGCCTACGGCTTCCTGCGCTTCTCGCTGCCCATCGCGCCCGACGCGGCGCGCGAGTACGCCTGGCTGATGGTGGCGCTGTCGCTGGTGGCGGTGGTCTACATCGGGCTGGTCGCGCTGGTGCAGAGCGACATGAAGAAGCTCGTGGCCTACAGCTCGGTGGCGCACATGGGCTTCGTGACGCTCGGCTTCTTCATCTTCAATGAGCTGGGCGTCTCCGGTGCCGTGGTGCAGATGATCAGCCACGGCTTCGTCTCGGGCGCGATGTTCCTGTGCATCGGCGTGCTCTACGACCGCGTGCACAGCCGCGAGATCGCGGCCTACGGCGGCGTGGCCAACACCATGCCCAAGTTTGCGGCCTTCGCCATCCTGTTCGCGATGGCCAACTGCGGCCTGCCGGGCACGGCCGGCTTCGTCGGCGAGTGGATGGTGATTCTCGGCGCCGTGAAGTTCGACTTCTGGATCGCCGCGCTGGCCGCCACCACGCTGATCTTCGGCGCCGCCTACACGCTGTGGATGGTCAAGCGCGTCTACTTCGGCGACGTCGCCAACCACCACGTGAAGGAACTGACCGACCTGAACGGCCGCGAGTTCGTGATGCTCGCGCTGATGGCCGCCGCGGTGCTGTGGATGGGCGTCTATCCCAAGCCCTTCACCGACCCGATGAACGCCTCCGTCGCGCAGCTGCTGCAGCACGTCAAGGCGCCCAAGCTCAACTGACGGCCGGCGAGAGCGTAACACCATGAACCCGATGAACTGGTCCGTCGTCCACGCCGAGATCTGGCTGCTGGTGGCCGCCTGCGCCGTGCTGCTGGTGGACATCTTCAACAAGCACCCCGAGCGCACGCCCACCTTCTGGCTCACGCAGGTCAGCGTGGCCGTCTACGCCTTCATCCACCTGCAGAGCTGGCAGGCCGGCACGGCAGCCTACGGCATGAAGGGCATGGTCGTGGTCGACCCGATGGGCGACCTGCTGGTCGTCTTCGCGGCGCTGTCGGTGATGGTCACGCTCGCCTACGCGCGGCCCACGCTCGCCGCGCGCGAGATGCTCAAGGGCGAGTTCTTCACGCTCACGCTGTTCGTGCTGCTGGGCATCGGCGTGATGTGCGCGGCGAACAACTTCCTCGTCGTCTACCTCGGGCTGGAGCTGATGAGCCTGAGCCTGTATGCCCTGTGCGCGCTGCGCCGCGACCATGCGGTGGCCACCGAGGCGGCGATGAAGTACTTCGTGCTCGGCGCGCTGGCCTCGGGCTTCCTGCTCTACGGCCTGTCGATGATGTACGGCGCCACCGGCACGCTGGAGATCCCGAAGGTGCTGGACCGCATCGCCACCGGCAGCATCAACAAGGAAGTGCTGGTCTTCGGCGTCGTGTTCGTCGTCGCCGGCCTGGCGTTCAAGCTGGGCGCCGCGCCCTTCCACATGTGGGTGCCCGACGTCTACCAGGGTGCCCCGACCGCCGTGACGCTGCTGATCGGCGGCGCGCCCAAGTTTGCCGCCTTCGCGATCACGATCCGCCTGCTGGTCGAAGGCATGCTGGGCCTGGCGGTGGACTGGCAGCAGATGTTCATCGTGCTGGCCGTCGCCTCGCTGGCTGTGGGCAACCTGGCGGCGCTGGCGCAGACGAATCTGAAGCGCATGCTGGCCTACAGCACGATCTCGCAGATGGGCTTCATCGTGCTGGGGCTGAGTGCGGGCGTGGTCAGCGGCAACACGCTTTCGGCGGCCAATGCCTACAGCTCGTCGATGTTCTACCTCGCGGCCTACGTGCTGACCACGCTGGGCACCTTCGGCCTGATCATGTTCCTGTCGCGCCAGGGCTTCGAGAGCGAGGAGATCGCCGACCTCGCCGGCCTCTCGCGCCGCAGCCCCTGGGTCGCCGGCGTGATGACGGTCTTCATGTTCTCGCTCGCCGGCGTGCCGCCGATGGTGGGCTTCTTCGCCAAGCTGGCGGTGATCCAGGCGCTGGTCACGACCAACGTGCCGCTGTACATCTGGATGGCCGTGGTCGCGGTGATGTTCTCGCTGATCGGCGCGTTCTACTACCTGCGCATCGTCAAGGTGATGTGGTTCGACGAGGCCGGCGCCGAAGGCGCCATCGTGCGCACGCAGGGCGTCACCGCGCTGCTCGCGGCCAACGGCCTGGCGGTGCTGTTCTTCGGCCCGTTCTCGGGCGGGCTGATGGCGATGTGCCGAGACGCCATCGTCAAGGCTCTCGCCAGCTGATCATCCGGGGAGCCCGTGGTGGACCAGGACCCGCTCCCCCCCGACTCCCACCTCGTCGAGACCCCGCTCGAGCGGCGCACGCTGCTCGAAGGCGGCTTCCTGCGCGTCGACAAGGACACCGTGCGCCTGCCCGACGGCAGCACCGCCACGCGCGAGTACATCCGCCACGGCGGCGCGGTGGCCATCGTGCCGCTGCTCGACGACGGGCGCATCGTGATGGTGCGCCAGTACCGCTACCCTGTCGCCAAGGTGCTGCTGGAGATCCCGGCCGGCAAGCTCGATGCCGGCGAGGCGCAACTGGCCTGTGCTCAGCGCGAGCTGCTGGAGGAGACCGGCTACACCGCGGCCGAATGGGCCTTCGGCGGCGAGATCCACAACGCCGCGGCCTACAGCAGCGAGAGCATCTGGATCTGGCTCGCGCGCGGCCTGGTGGCCGGCACCGCGCGGCCCGACGTGGGCGAATTCGTCGAGACCACGGTGCTGTCGCTGGCCGAACTCGAGGCGCTGCACGAGCGTGGCGAACTGCCCGACGTGAAGACCCAGCTCGCGCTGCACTGGCTGCTGCGCGCACAGCAGACCGGCCGCGTGTGGAACTGGCAACAAACGGGCAAGGTCGAGAGGCCTATGATGGGGCCACGATGAAGGTCCTGAACCTGCGTTGCGCGAACGGCCACGGCTTCGAGGGCTGGTTCGCGTCGGAAGACGACTTCCTGCAGCAGAACGGCCAGACGCTGATCGACTGCCCGCTGTGCGGCGACAAGGTCATCACGCGGCTGCCCTCGGCCCCGCGCCTGAATCTCTCCGGCGCGCGCGACGAGGCGCCCGCCGCCTTGCCGGCCTCGCCGCCGCCAGCGCCACCGCAGGCGGCCGACCTGCAGGCCGCGTGGCTGGCCGGCATGCGCCAGCTGATGAGCCGGACGGAAGACGTCGGCCGCCGCTTCGCCGAGGAGGCGCGGCGCATCCATTACGGCGAGACGCCGGCCCGCGGCATCCGCGGCGAGGCCACGCCCGAGGAGCGCGAAGCGCTGGCCGACGAGGGCATCGAGACTGTCTCGCTGCGCCTGCCGCGCGCGCTCGACGAACCTTTGCAATAGGGGTGACCGGCCGCTACAGCACGCGGCCGGGGTTCAGCAGGCCCTGAGGGTCCAGCGCGGCCTTCACCGCGCGCATCAGCTTCAGCGCCACCGCGCTCTTGCGCAGCGCCAGCTCGTCGCGCTTGAGCGAGCCGATGCCGTGCTCGGCCGAGAACGAGCCGCCGAACGCGGCCACCGTGTCGAAGACCACCGTGTTGACGCCGTGCTCTTCGGCGGCCAGGAAGTCCGCGCCATCGGCGCCCGGCGGGGCCTGCACGTTGTAGTGCAGGTTGCCGTCGCCCAGGTGGCCGAAGTTGACCAGCCGCACGCCGGGCCAGCGCTGCTCGAGTGCCGCGTCGCAGCGCTCGACGAAGGCCGGTATCGCCGAGACCGGCACCGAGATGTCGTGCTTGATGTTCAGGCCTTCCTCGGCCTGCGCCAGCGGGATGCTCTCGCGCACGTGCCACAGCGCCTGGCTCTGCGCGAGGCTCTCGGCCACCACCGCGTCGCTCACCGTGCCCGCTTCCAGCGCGGCTTCCATCAGGGCCTCGAAGCGCCCGCGCGCCGCTTGCTCGCCTTCGTTGTCGCTCTGCTCCAGCAGCACCGTCCAGCGCGCGCCGGGCAGTGGCCGGGGCAGGGAGGGGAAATGCTTCGCGACGAGCTCCAGCGCGAAGGCGCCCATCATCTCGAAGCCCGTGAGCCCGGCGCCCAGGCGCGAGCGCGCCAGCTGCAGCAGCGCGACGCAGTCGGCCACGCTGCCGCAGGCCGCCAGCGCCGTGATGCTGGCGCGCGGCTGCGGCGCGAGCTTCAGCGTGGCGCCGGTGATGATGCCCAAGGTGCCTTCGCTGCCGATGAAGAGGTCGCGCAGGTCGTAGCCGGTGTTGTCCTTGCGCAGGCCCGACAGGCCGTCCCACACCTCGCCCTCGGCTGTCACCACCTCCAGGCCCAGGCACAGATCGCGCGCATTGCCCCAGCGCAGCACCTGCGTGCCGCCGGCGTTGGTGGCCAGGTTGCCGCCGATCGTGCAGCTGCCCTCGGCCGCCAGGCTCAGCGGCAGCAGCAGGCCGCGCGCGGCGGCGGCTTCCTGCGCGGCCTGCAGCACGCAGCCGGCATCGAGCGTGAGCGTGAGGTTGGCCTCGTCGATGGCACGCACGCGGTTCAGGCGCTGCAGGCTCAGCAGGACCTGGGTGCCGCTGTGATCGGGCACGCCGCCGCCCACGAGGCCTGTGTTGCCGCCCTGCGGCACGATGGCCACGCCGGCGGACGCGCAGGCGCGCACCACGGCGGCCACCTCGGCCGTGCTGCCCGGCCGAACCACCGCGCGCGCCTTGCCGTGCCAGCGCCGGCGCCAGTCGCGCTCCCAGGCGCTGAGGTCGCCTTCGGTGAGCACGTTCGCGGGTCCAGCGACGCGGCGCAGTTCGTCGATCAGGTCCATGGTCTCAGGCCGGCTGCGCGGCGGCGGCCTTCAGCCGGCGGCGGATGTAGTAGGTGGCCACGCCGAACACGAAGAGCGCGAGCGCCACCTGCAGGATGGCCAGCAGTGAACCCGGCCCGCGCTCGCTGGTGGCGCGCACCAGGCCTTCGAGCACGTACAGCCACAGCAGCAGCGCGAGCCAGCGGAAGGTGGCCATGCGGTGGCGCAGCAGCCCGGCGATGCACGGCACCAGCGGCAACACCTTGATCGCCCAGGTGCCGCGGCCGGTGGGCGCGAGCCAAAGCTCCCAGGCCAGGCCGAGGGCCACCAGCGCCACCAGGCCCGCCAGCGCCCAGGCGCGTGCCCGGCGCACGGCGGGCTCGGGCAAGGTGCTCGTGTTCATGCGGCATCATAGCCAGCATGAGCATGCCTTCGCTGGGCCAGGGGCCCCTGGCCGAGCAGGTGGCGCAGGCCCTCGAGACGCTGCGCAACTGGCCCTGGTTCGCCACCTTGCGCACCTTGCGCCAGCGCTTCCGCGAGGACCGCCTGGGCCTCACCGCGGGCAGCCTCACGTTCACGACGCTGATCGCGCTGGTGCCGCTGGTGACGGTGGGCCTGGCGGTGTTCACCGCGTTCCCGATGTTCTCGGGCTTCGAGTCGGCGCTGGAGAAGTACTTCCTGCAGAACCTCGTGCCCGACACCATCGCGCGGCCGGTGATGCGCTCGCTCACCAACTTTGCCGCCAAGGCGCGCGGCATGGGCGCCCTGGGCCTGCTGCTGCTGGGCGCCACGGCGCTGGCGATGGTGTTCACGATCGACCGCACGCTCAACGCCATCTGGCGCGTGCAGCGGCCCCGGCCGCTGGGCCAGCGCGTGCTGGTGTACTGGGCCGGCATCACGCTCGGGCCGCTGGCGCTGGGCGTGAGCCTGTCGCTCACGTCCTACCTGCTGTCGGCCTCGCGCGGGCTGGTGACGGCGCTGCCCGGCGGCGTGAGCCTGCTGCTGGAACTGCTGCAGTTCGCGATGCTCGCCGGCGCCACGGCGGGCCTGTTCCACTACGTGCCCAACACCGCGGTGCGCTGGGCCCATGCCTGGGCCGGCGGCCTCTTCGTCGCCTTCGCGTTCGAACTCGCGAAGAAGGGCCTGGCCTGGTACGTGGAATCGGTGCCCACCTACTCGGCCGTCTACGGCGCGTTCGCGACGGTGCCCATCCTGCTGCTGTGGATCTACCTCGGCTGGGTGATCATGCTGCTGGGCGCGGTGATCGCCGCCTACGCGCCCAGCCTGCAGATGCGCGTGAGTTCTCGCGCGCACGAGCCCGGCTGGCGCTTCGAGCTGGCCCTGGTGATCCTGCAGCGCCTGGCTGCCGCGCGCGCCGGCCCGCAGCGCGGGCTGCGGCTGGACATGCTGGCCGAAGGCCTGCGCGCCGACCCGCTGGAACTGGAGCCGGTGGTGGACCTGCTGGCCCGCATCGACTGGGTCTCGCGCCTGGACGAAGGCGACACGCCGCGCCACGTTCTGCTGTGCGAGCCGGCCGACACGCCGCTGGCGCCGCTGGTGGCGCACACGCTGCTGCACCCGGCGCCGGCCACGCGCGCGGTGGCGCTGCGGCTGGAAGGCCTCACGCTCGCGGACGCCCTCGGCGGGCTGACGGCGAGCGCCGCGCCACGACCTTGAACCAGTTCAAGGCCGCCTGACCGGCACGCGGCTACCGTCATGCTCATCCTTCAAACCGGAGCCCCGATGAGCATCACCGCCTCGCGCATCGACGTGCGCACGCTGCCGCCGCCGCAGCGCCATCCCATCATCTTCGGCACCTTCGACGCGCTGGAGCCCGGCGAGTCCTTCGAGATCGTCAACGACCACGACCCGGTGCCGCTGTACTTCCAGTTCGAGAAGACGCGCGGCGGCCAGTTCGACTGGCGCTACCTCGAGGCCGGGCCCTCGCTGTGGCAGGTGCGCATCGCGCGCACCGCCGCCGGCACCGCCAGCGGCCCCACCGGTGGCTGCGGCTGCGGGGGTTGTGGCTGCAGCGGCGGCTGATCGGGCAGCCGCGATGAGCCGCGCCGTCGACGCCGCCTGGGCCGCGCTGCGCGAGGTCATCGACCCCGAGACCGGCACCGGCATCGTCGACCTGGGCCTCGTCTACGGCGTCGAGCAGGCCGGCGGTGGCCTGCAGGTGCGCCTGACCATGACCAGTGCCGCCTGCCCGATGGCAGAGATGATCGTCGACGACGCGCACGACGCGCTGATCGCCGCGCTGCCGGCGGCCACCCCCATCGACGTGCAGCTCGTCTGGGAGCCGCCCTGGACGCCCGAGCGCATGAGCGCGGCGGCCCGCGCCGATCTCGGCTGGGGCGAATGAGCGTTCACACGATGGCTGCCGTGCGGCCCGAGCCGACACGCGCCCAGGCCCCGCCGGCGCCGCGTGCCGGTCTCGCGTGGCAGCGCCTGCCGCTGCTCGCGTGTGGCCTGGTGGCGCTGCTCGCCGGCATCGGTGCCGGCCTGCTGCGCCTGGGCTGGGCCATGCCCTCGGCGGCCGTGCACGGGCTGCCCTGGCACGGGCCGCTGATGGTCTGCGGCTTCTTCGGCGTCGTCATCGCGCTCGAACGCGCTGTGGCGCTCGGGCGCGCCTGGGGCTACGCGGGCGTGGTGCTCGCGGCCGGCGGCACCGGCGCCGCGCTCGCCGGCGCCGCCTCGCTGCCCTACGCCGGCTGGGCCGGCGCGGCCGCCGTGCTGCTCGTGGCCACGCTGCGCCTGTGGCAGCGCCAGCGCGAAGCCTTCGTGCTCGTGCTGGCCTGCGCCGCGGCGGCCTGGCTGGCCGGCAATGTGATGGCATCGCTCGCGGGCTCGCCCGCACCGGCGCTGCCCTGGTGGATCACCTTCCTCGTGCTGACGATCGCCGGCGAGCGCCTCGAGCTCTCGCGCCTGCGCCCGCGTCCGCGCGGCGCCGAAGCCGCGTTCGCGCTGGTGATGGCGCTGCTCGCGCTGGCGCTGCTGCTGGGCCTGGCCTGGCCCGATGCCGGCACGCGGCTGTTCGGTGCGTCGCTGCTCGCGCTCGCGGCCTGGCTCGCGCGGCACGACCTCGCGCGCGCCACGCTGCGCGTGCCCGGCACGCCGCGCTACGTGGCGCTGTGCCTGCTGGCCGGCTATGCCTGGCTCGCGGCCGGCGGCCTGCTGATGGCGCTGGCCGGCCTGCCCGGCGCGGGCCCGTGGCAGGACGCCGCGCTGCACGCCATCTTCGTCGGCTTCGTGCTGTCGATGGTCTACGGCCATGCGCCGATCATCGTGCCGGCGGTGCTGCGCGCCTCGGTGCGCTTCACGCGCTGGCTCTATCTCCCGCTCGCGCTGCTGCATGCGGCGATGGCGCTGCGCGCCGCGGGAGACCTCGTCGGCGTCGCGGGCATGGTGCGCGCCGGCGCGCTGGCCAGCGCGCTGTCGCTGGCGGTATTCGTCGCGCTGATGGCCTCCCGCACCCGCTCGCGTCGCTGATGTCTTGACCCGGATCAAACGGCTGGACCGCCGCTGGCGGACCTTGGCTTTTAAGATGTACGCACCGTACAGCTTTAAAGCCGCAATGCCTCCGAACCTGCCCACCGAACCCCCGCCGCAGCCGCCGGCCGAGCAGGGCGCGTGGGCATGAACGCGCCGCACACGCCCAAGGCCGTGGCCGAGGCCGAGGTCAAGGTCATCTCGCTGTACCAGAAGCAGGCCAAGGTCTATCCGCGCTCGGTCAGCGGCCGCTTCGCGCGCTGGCGCTGGATCATGGTCGCTGTCACGCAGGCGGTCTTCTACGGCACGCCCTGGCTGATGTGGAACGGCCGCCAGGCGGTGTGGTTCGACCTCGAGACGCCGCGCTTCCACCTCTTCGGCCTCGTGCTGCACCCGCAGGAGCTGGTGTTCCTCTCGGGGCTGCTGGTGCTCTCGGCGCTGGCGCTCTTCTTCTTCACCGCGCTGGCCGGGCGCCTGTGGTGCGGATATGCCTGCCCGCAGACGGTCTACACCGAGATGTTCCTGTGGATCGAGCGCCATACCGAGGGCGACCGCCTCGCGCGAATGCGCCTGGACAAGGCTCCGATGAGCTGGAACAAGCTCTCGCGCAAGGCCGCCAAGCATTCGCTGTGGGGCCTGCTGGCGCTGGCCACCGGCTTCAGCTTCGTCGGCTACTTCATCCCGGTGCGCGAACTCGCTTCGCAGGCCGTGCACGCCTCGATGGACGCCTGGCCCGCGTTCTGGGTGCTGTTCTACGGCGCCGCCACCTACGGCAACGCAGGCTGGATGCGCGAGCAGATCTGCAAGTACATGTGCCCCTACGCGCGCTTCCAGAGCACGCTGCTGGACGGCGACTCGCTCGTCATCGCCTACGACAGCGCGCGCGGTGACCCGCGCGGCTCGCGCCCGCGCCGCATGGACCCCAAGCTGATGGGCCTGGGCTCCTGCGTCGACTGCAGCCTGTGCGTGCAGGTCTGCCCCACCGGCATCGACATCCGCAACGGCCTGCAGAACGAGTGCATCGGCTGCGCCGCCTGCATCGACGCCTGCGACGGCGTGATGGACAAGCTGGGCGACGCGCGCGGCCTCATCCGCTATGCCACCGCCAACGGCGTGGCGCAGGGCCTCACGCGCCGGCAGATGTTCGCTCGCACGCTGCGGCCGCGCGTGCTGGTCTACGGCGCGGCGATGCTGCTGCTGGCCGCCGGCCTGGCCATGGGCCTTGCGTTGCGCAAGCCGGTCGCGCTGGACGTGCAGCACGACCGCGGCGCGCTGGCGCGCATCGGCGAAGGCGGCCGCATCGAGAACACCTACCGCGTGCAGCTCTCGAGCCGCAGCGAGACCGTGCATGGCTGGACGCTGCGGGCCAGCGGCCTGCAAGGGCTGCTGGCCGACGAGGCACTCAGCGTGACCTTGGCACCGGGAGAGCGGCTGGGCGCCACGCTGCGCCTGGCGCTGCCGCCGGAGGCGGCTGCCGCTGCGGGCAGCGGGAGCCATGCCGTGCGGCTCGAACTCGTGCCTGCCGAAGGCGGCGAGCCCGTGCTGGCCGAGAAGGCCGTGTTCTTCGTGCCGCGCTGAGCCTTCGACCGGGCCGCAGCACGAGGGAATTCTTGAACCGCTTCAAGGACGCAGAAGGCCGCATTCCCTAGCCTTCGGTCCATCGTTCCAACCATCCCAGGAGGCGTCATGGGCAAGGGCTTCACGAGCCAGGCCGCGCGCAACATCTTCTACGGCGGCACCCTCTTCTTCGTGCTGCTCTTCGCGGTGCTGATCTTCAACACCGAAGCGCGCATCCCCAAGCGCAGCAACGCCTCCGAGATCACGCCCGCGGTCGCGCGCGGCAAGCATGTCTGGGAGACGCGCAACTGCATCGGCTGCCACACGCTGCTGGGCGAAGGCGCGTACTTCGCGCCCGAGCTGGGCAACGTCTACGTGCGCCGCGGCGGCGACCAGGGCGGCAGCGAGTTCATCAAGGCCTGGATCAAGGGCCAGCCGACCAACGCCCCCGGCCGTCGCCAGATGCCCCAGTTCCACCTCACCGACCAGCAGCTCGACGACCTGGTGGAGTTCCTGAAGTGGACCAGCCGCGTGGACACCGAGAAGTGGCCGCCGAACAAGGAAGGTTGAGGTCGAGGAGCCTGCATACATCATGAACACCACCACCCTCCGCTTCGCATCGCAGTCGGTCTCGCGGCTGTACTTCACCGGCGCCATCGCGCTGTTCCTCGGGCAGATCGTCTTCGGCATCACGCTCGGGCTGCAGTACCTGGTCGGCGACCTGTTCTTCCCCGCCATCCCCTTCAACATCGCCCGCATGGTGCACACGAACCTGCTGATCGTGTGGCTGCTGATGGGCTTCATGGGCGCGGCCTACTACCTCGTGCCCGAGGAGGCCGAGTGCGAGCTGCACAGCCCGCTGCTGGCCAAGGTGCTCTTCTGGGTCTTCCTGGTCGCCGGCGCGCTGACGATCGTGGGCTACCTGCTCGTGCCCTACGCGACGCTGGCCGCCGCCACCGGCAACGACTTCTGGGCCACGATGGGACGCGAGTTCCTCGAGCAGCCGCTGCCCACCAAGCTGGGCATCGTCGTCGTCGCCCTGGGCTTCCTGTTCAACGTCTCGATGACGGTGCTCAAGGGCCGCAAGACCTCGATCAGCCTCGTGCTGCTGATGGGCCTGTGGGGCCTGGCGCTGCTGTTCCTGTTCAGCTTCGTCAACCCGAGCAACCTGGTGCGCGACAAGATGTACTGGTGGTTCGTCGTGCACCTGTGGGTCGAGGGCGTGTGGGAACTGATCCTCGGCGGCATCCTCGCGTTCCTGCTCGTGAAGACCACCGGCGTGGACCGCGAGATCATCGACAAGTGGCTCTACCTGATCATCACCTTCGCGCTGGTGACGGGCATCCTGGGCACCGGCCACCACTTCTACTTCATCGGCCTGCCGGGCTACTGGCAGTGGATCGGCAGCGTGTTCAGCGCGATGGAGCCGATTCCGTTCTTCATGATGACGCTGTTCGCGTTCAACATGGTCCAGCGCCGCAAGCGCGAGCACCCGAACCAGGCCGCCGTGCTGTGGACCGTGGGCTGCGCGGTGATGGGCTTCCTGGGCGCCGGCCTGTGGGGCTTCATCCATACGCTGAGCCCGGTGAACTACTACACCCACGGCAGCCAGATCACCGCCGCGCACGGCCACCTCGCGTTCTACGGGGCCTACGTGATGGTGGTGATCGCGATGATCAGCTACGCGATGCCCATCCTGCGCGGCCGCGAGGCGAACAACCCGCGTGCCCAGCGCATCGAGATGTGGAGCTTCTGGCTGATGACGCTCAGCATGGGCGTCATGGTTCTCGCGCTCACCGGCGCGGGCATCCTGCAGATCTGGCTGCAGCGCATCCCCACCGAAGGCGCGATGCCCTTCATGCAGACCCAGGACCAGCTGCGCTTCTTCTACTGGATCCGCGTCGGCGGCGGCGTGGGCTTCCTCGTCGGCCTGCTGACCTGGCTGTGGAGCTTCGTCGCCGCCCCCGCGGCCGACGAGGACGAGCAGCCGGCCGCGCGCCTGCAGCGCGCCTGAGGCGAAAGGCACCGGCCATGCGACCGCTGGAACTCGCCACCTCGCGTGAGGTTCACGCCGCGCCGGTGCCGGCCTACTTCGCCCAGCGCGAGGAATGCGCGCTGTTCGAGCAGGCCTTCCACGCCGGCCTGCCGCTGCTGCTGAAAGGCCCCACGGGCTGCGGCAAGACGCGGCTGGTGCAGCACATGGCCGCTCGCCTGGGCCGGCCGCTGATCACCGTGAGCGGCCACGACGACCTGGGCGCGGCCGACCTCACCGGCCGCCACCTGCTCGAAGGCGGCGGCACGCGCTGGTGCGACGGCCCGCTGACGCGCGCCGTGCGCGAGGGCGCGATCTTCTACCTCGACGAAGTGGTGGAGGCGCGCAAGGACATCACCGTCGTGCTGCACCCGCTGGCCGACGACCGGCGCGAGCTGCCGCTGGAACGCACCGGCGAGCTGCTGCGCGCGGCGCCGGGCTTCATGCTCGTCGTCAGCTACAACCCGGGCTACCAGAACGTGCTCAAGGGCCTGAAGCCCAGCACGCGCCAGCGCTTCGTCGCGCTGAGCCTGGACTATCCCGATGCCGCGCTGGAGCGCCAGATCGTCATGGCCGAAAGCGGCTGCACGCCCGCGGCTGCGGCGCGGCTGGTGGCGCTGGCGCAGGCGCTGCGCCGCCTCACCGAGCACGACCTCGAGGAGACCGCGAGCACGCGGCTGCTGGTGATGGCCGCGCGCCTGAACGTGCGTGGCCTGTCGCTGCCGGCGGCCTGCGAGGCTGCGGTGCTGCAGGCGCTGACCGACGACCAGCCCACGCTGCGTGCGCTGGCCGAGGTGCAACGTGCCGTTCTCGGCGACGAGGCCTGAGCGGCCCCCGGCGGTCTTCGCCGATGCCGCTACCGACGGCACGGCCGCGCGCCACCGCCGCCTGCAGCGCCGCCGGCGCGCGCTGCAGCTCGGCTTCTTCGCGCTCTTCCTGCTCGCGCCGGCGCTGAACCTGCTGCGCTTCGACCTGCACGAGGCCCAGCTGTGGGTCCTGGGCCAGCGCTGGAGCCTGGGCATCGACGCCTTCACGCGCGGCGAGATCACGGCCACGCAGGCCGCGCTGGGCATCATCTTCCGCGGCATCGTGCCGGCGCTCGCGCTCGCGGGCGGCTTCCTGTTCGTGGCCTACCGGTGGGGGCGCCTGTACTGCGGCTGGCTGTGCCCGCATTTCTCGCTGGTGGAACTGCTCAACGGGCTGCTGCACCGCGCCTGCGGGCGCCTGAGCCTGTGGGATTCGGCGCAGGCGCCGGCGCAGCACCGCGAGCGCCGGCCCGATGCGCGCTTCTGGCCGCTCTTCGGCCTGTCGTGCATCAGCTTCGGCTTCCTGTGGGCCACCACGCTGCTGACCTACCTGCTGCCGCCGGCCGAGATCTGGGGCGGCCTCGTGCACGCCTCGCTCACGCCGAACCAGGCGCGCTTCGTCGGCATCGGCACGCTGGTGTTCAGCGCCGAGTTCGCCTTCGCGCGCCACCTGTTCTGCCGCTTCGGCTGCGCCATCGGCTTCTTCCAGAGCCTGGCCTGGATGGCCAACCCCAAGGCGCTGGTGATGTCCTTCGACCGTGAGCGCGCATCGGCCTGCCGCGGCTGCGAGACGGCCGCCAGCCCGCAGGGCGATGCCTGCGAGGCCGCCTGCCCGATGCGCCTGCAGCCGCGGCGCATCAAGCGGCTGATGTTCAGCTGCGTGCAGTGCGGCCGCTGCACGAGCGAATGCGCCAGCTCGCACGAGGGCCGCACGCCGGCGCCCAACCTGCAGTGGACGATCGGCGCCGACGCGCTGCGCGAGACGCTGCGCCAGCGCCGAGCGGCCGGAGAGTGATGCGATGGAAGAGTGGTTCGGCCAGCAGTGGCACCGTTTCGCGAGCGCCCGCGCCGACGCGGGCCACGCAGCGGCCGCGGCGCACCTGGCCGACGAGCGCCGCGCCGTCGAGCTGCTGCTGCATGCCGGCGGCGCGCGCCAGCGCGTGGCGGCGGCGGCGCCGCTGCGCGTGGGCGGGCCGCGCAGCTTCTGGCAGCGCGTGGCCGGTGCCGGCCGGCGGCTGCCGCTGGCACAGCTCGACGAAGCGGTGCTGGCGCTGCCCGAGACCGTGGCCGTCTACGACGACCCGGCGCTGAACCGCGAGCTGTACCTCTGGTGGGCCGCACTGGCCGCCGGCATGGACCTGAACCTGCCCTGGGCCGAGGCCAACGCCGCCGCAGTGGAGACGGCGCTGGCGCGCTTCCCCGGCCTGGCCGCGCGCCAGGCGCGGCTCTTCGAGGCCGAGGCCGCGCGCCGTGCGGCGCCCTGGCCGGCGGCGGGCGAGGCGGTGAGCGATGCGGCACCGGTCTGGGCCTGGGTCGTGCCGGTGCCCCAGGGCACCGGGCTGGCTTCCGAGATGAGTGGCCCCGACGAAGCGCCGGCGACGACGAACGAGGGCACGGGCACGCTGCCCCAGCGCCGCCGCGCCCGCCGCGCGCCGGAGGGCGACAAGCGCCCGCCGCTGCTGCTGGCGGCCAAGGGCGAATCGCTGCGCACCTTCGCCGACGCGATGCCGATCGACCGCGCGAGCGACGACGAGGACGACGGCAGCGCCGCCGTCGCGGCCGAGGAGATCGAGACGCTGACGCTCGCGCGCCAGCAAGGCTCGGTGGCCTCGCGCGTGCGCTTCGACCTCGACCTGCCGAGCGCCGCCGCCGACGACGCGCCCGTGGGCGAGGGCTTCTGGCTGCCCGAGTGGAACCACCGCACGCAGGGCCTGGAGCCCGGCCGCGTGCTGGCGTGCCACTTCGAGGCGCGCGCGGCCGCACCCTGGACGCCCGATCCGGCCTTGCGCACCGAGGCCGCGCGCGTGCGGCGCCAGGTCGAGCGCCAGCGCGCCGCGCTGCGCTGGCAGCATGCCGCGCCCGACGGCGACGAGCTCGACCTCGACGCCTGCGTGCGCCAGCGCGCCGAGGCCGATGACCGCGATGCCGTCTACCGCCGCCGCACGCGCACGCGGCGCGACCTGGCCACGCTGCTGCTGGCCGACCTCTCGCTGTCCACCGACGCCTACGCCAACGATCGCCAGCGCATCATCGAAGTCATCCGCGACGCGCTCTTCGTCTTCGGCCAGGCGCTGGCCGGTTGCGGTGACGCCTTCGCCATCACCGGTTTCAGCTCGGTCAAGCGGCGGCTGCGGCTGCACGAGCTGAAGACCTTCGACGAACCCTTCGGCGAGGCCGCGCTGCGGCGCGTGGGCGCCATCCGCCCGGGTTACTACACGCGCATGGGCGCCGCGCTGCGCGCCGGCACGCGCGCGCTGGCGGCGCGGCCGGAGCGCCAGAAGCTGCTGCTGCTGCTCACCGACGGCAAGCCGCACGACCTGGACGGCTACGAAGGCCGCGCCGGGGTGGAAGACACGCGCCAGGCGGTGCTGGAAGCGCGGCGCGCGGGGCTGCTGCCGTTCGCGCTGTCGATCGACGGCGAGGCGGGCGAGGTGATGCCGCAGCTCTTCGGCAGCACCGGCGGCCAGCGCGGGCAGGGCGGCTGGGCCTGGGTGCGCAAGCCCGAGGACCTGCCGCGGCGGCTGGCCACGCTGTACGCCCAGCTCGTGCGTTGACACCGGTCAATCCCCTGCCGGCCTGATGTGCCGAGCATCCGCAGACCATGCTCGACACCCGCAACTTCGACATCGCCCGCTTCCTCGCCCGGCTGCCGCTGTTCAGCGACATCGACGACGAGGCCCGCGAGCGCCTCGCACTGGGCTGCACGCTGCACCGCCACGAGCGCGGCGCCACCGTCTTCCGCCAGGGCGACCCCTGCGAGGCCTTCCAGGTCGTCGTCATGGGCCAGGTCAAGCTCTTCGTGCTCTCGCCGGCCGGCCAGGAGAAGGTGATCGAGCTGATCGGCCCCGGCGGCAGCTTCGCCGAGGCGCTGATGTTCCTGGGCAAGCCCTGCATGGTCAACGCGCAGGCGCTGGCCGACTCGCTGCTGCTGTCGGTGGGCCGCGCCGCGGTGATGCAGGAGCTGGCTGCCGACACCCAGTTCGCGATGCGCATGCTCGCCGGGCTCTCGCGCCGGCTGCACGGGCTGGTGCACGACGTGCAGGCCTACGCGCTGCAGAACGGCGTGCAGCGCGTCATCGGCTACCTGCTGAACGACCGCGCCAGCGACGAGGGCGCCGCGGCGGGCCAGGCCTTCACCGTCTCGCTGCCGGTCAGCAAGGCCACGCTGGCCTCGCGCCTGAGCCTCACGCCGGAGTACTTCAGCCGCGTGCTGCGCGAGCTGGAGGATGCGCGGCTGATCGAGGTCGACAAGCGCGACATCCGCATCCTCGACGTGCGGCGGCTGGCCTCCTACCCGGGCTGATCGGCGAACAGCAGCGGCTCGTCGCGCACGCGGTGCTGGCGCACCGTCAGCAGCGTGCCGGCTCGCTCGCGCAGGCCGCAGGCGGCGAAGGCGCGGGCCAGCAGCTCCGGCGCAGCCGCCGGCGGCGCGCCGCATTCCACCAGCGTGGTCCAGGGCCAGCCGGCGGCCTCGTCGGCACAGCCCGGCATCACGCGCACGATCGAACTCTGGCGCAGCAGCGCCTCGACGACCGAAGCCTCCAGCGGCGGCCCGGCCAGCGCGCCCAGCACGCGCACGGCGCTCGCGCGCGGCAGCGTGCGCGCCAGCCCGGCATGGCTGAGCCGGCCGCTGCAGCGCCAGTTGCGCAGGGTCTGCAGCAGCGCGCGCTCGGAGCGCTGCAGTTCCACCGCCAGCGCGCGGAAGGGCCGCGCGACCATCGGCAGCGCGCGTTCGCACAGGCGTGCCAGCGCGGGGTCGGCGCAGGGGCCGCCGCCGTGGTGGCAGCGGCAGGTGCTCGGCTCGGCCGGCGGCGAGAGCGCGCCCGTCGCCCAGCGCAGGCGGGGCGTGGCCTCGGCCAGGGCCTGGGCCTGGGCGTGAAGTGCGGCCGCATCACGGCCTTCGAGATCGGCCCAGAGCGCGGGGCCGGGCACGGCGCCGTCGAGGCGTTCGTTCCAGCTGCTCAGGCCCGGCGCGGCGGCGAGCGCCGGTGCCGCGGCCGCCACGTCGTCCGGCGCGCCCCAGGCCATCACCCGCCGCGAGGCGCCGCGCAGCGCCGGCGCCCAGTGCAGCCGCACGCCGGCCGTGGCGCCTTCGCGCTGCAGCGTCTGGCAGTGCAGCAGCATCTCGCGCGCGCTGCCGCCATGGCGCCGCGCCAGGCTGTGGAAGGGCGAGGGCTCCAGCGGGAAGGCAGTGGCCCATTCGCTCAGCAGCGCCTGGCGCAGGCCGCCGCAGCGGTCGGCCACGGCAGGCGCTGCGACGGCAGCGGCTACTGCTTCAGGATCCACTCGACGACGGCCTTGAGCTCGGCGTCGCCGATCTTGTCGGCGCCGTTGGGCGGCATCGGGATCGGGCCGTAGACGCCCGCGCCGCCCTTGCGCACCTTCTCGGCCAGCGTCGCCGCGGCGGGCTGGCCCTTGTGCTTGGCGGCGATCTCCTTGAACGAGGGCCCGACGAGCTTCTTGTCCTTCGTGTGGCAGGCCACGCAGCCGGCCTTGGTGATGTCCTCCTCGGGCCCGGCCCAGGCCGCGCCGGCGGCCAGGGCGAAGAGCGCTGCAAGGGCGAGGGGTGCGGTTCTGCGGGCGTCCATCAGTAGATGTCCTTCACGGTGTTGTAGACGTTGAACTTGCCGGTCGGCGTGACCAGGCGCGGGTCCTTGATGACGGCCTTCAGCGCCAGCGTCTTGTCGTCGACGATGACGATCGCGCTCTCCTTGTTCTTCGCGCTCCAGACCGAGAACCAGACCTCGGTGCCGGCCTTGTTGAACTCGGGCTGCACGACGCGCTTGGCGCCGTCGTCCTTCAGCCCGGCCCAGTCGGCGATGGGCAGCACCTTGAAGCCCTTGTCGAGGTTGCGCACGTCGAACACGGCGATCGACTGCGAGACCTTCGGGTCCGGGTTCAGCGCCGTGTCGACGTACAGGTTGGTCGACTTCGGGTGCGTCTTCAGGAACAGCGAGCCGCCGCCCTGGCCCTTGAGCTGAGCGACTTCCTTGAACGCGTACTTCGCGTGCTTCTTCGGGTCGGTGGCGATCAGCGAGATCGCCTCGTCGCCCAGGTGGCCGGTGGCCCAGACCGGGCCGTAGGTCGGGTGCACGAAGTTCGCGCCGCGGCCCGGGTGCGGGATCTTGCTCACGTCGACGAGCTTGACGAGCTTGTCCTCTTTCGCATCGATCACCGCCACCTTGTTGCTCTGGTTGGCCGCGACGAGGAAGTAGCGCTTGCTCGCGTCCCAGCCGCCGTCGTGCAGGAAGCGCGCGGTGCCGATCTCGGTGACCTTCAGCGCCGCCACGTCGGAGTAGTCCACCATCAGCGTCTTGCCGGTCTCCTTGACGTTGACGACGAACTCGGGCCTGAAGTGGCTGGCCACGATGCTGGCCACGCGCGGCTCGGGGTGGTACTCCTGCTTGTCGACGGTGTTGCCGCGCGTGGAGACGATCTTCAGCGGCTCCAGCGTGTCGCCCTTCATGATCGTGTACTGCGGCGGCCAGTAGCTGCCGGCGATGGCCAGCTTGTCCTCGAAGCCCTTGTACTTGCTGGTGTCGACCGAGCGCGCCTCCAGGCCCACGCGGATCTCGGCCACGTTGTCGGGCTTGGCCATCCACAGGTCGATCATGTTGATCTTCGCGTCGCGGCCGATCACGAACAGGTAGCGGCCGCTGGCCGAGACGCGGCTGATGTGCACCGCGTAGCCGGTCTTGACGACGTTGATGATCTGCTTGCTGTTGCCGTCGATCAGCGCCACCTCGCCGGTGTCGCGCAGCGTCACGCTGAAGATGTTGTCGATGTCGAAATCGTTCATCTTCTTCGTCGGGCGCTGCTCGGGCGGCACGATGACCTTCCAGGTCTTCTTCATGTCGTCCATGCCGAACTCCGGCGGCAGCGGCGGCTCGTGCTGGATGTAGCGCGCCATCAGGTCGACCTCCTTCTCGCTGAGGTCGCCGCTGGTCTGCCAGTTCGGCATGCCCGCCGGGCTGCCGTAGGCGATGAAGACCTTCAGGTAGTCGGTGCCCTTGCCCAGCGTGATGTCGGGCGTCAGCGCCTTGCCGGTGGCGCCCTTGCGCAGCACGCCGTGGCAGCCGGCGCAGCGCTCGAAGTAGATCTGGCGCGCGCGGTCGAACTCGGCCTGCGTCATCGGCGGCGCCTTCGGGTTGCGGCTTTCCACCATCGGCACGCCGGCCAGCGCCGAGGGCGCGGCGTGGTACTGCACGTCGCCGGGCGCGACGTCCTTCTTCTCCTGGGCCAGCACGCCCAGCGGCAACGCGGCCAGCAGCAGGGCGGCGCGGGCTGCGGCGCGGACGCGCCGTGGGTGGGCGAGGCGGGGGGGCTTCATGGTGGACTCCTCGTTGGGGTCTGTTGGTGATGGCGCGCATCGTTCTCCTGCGGGGCGGGCATTTCCTTGAACTGGTTCAAGCGGAACCAAAGTGGTGCGGCGGGACTTCGAAAACCTGAACCAGTTCAAGGCAGCAGGGCGGCGGCGCGGCGATCGTGGGCACCTCTCGTCACCGAACCTGGCTGTCCCATGCGCCGCGCCCGCCCTCTTCGTTTCCACCACCGCCCGACCTGGCTGCTGCCTGCCGCCGCCTTGCTGGCAGCCGCGCCCTGCCGCGCCGAGCAGGCCGGGCCGGCCGAGGCGCAGCAGGTCGTCGTCACCGCGTCGCGCCACGCGCTGCTGGCGATCGAGGCGCCCGCTTCGCTGAGCGTGGTGGACCGGCGCGCCATCGAGGACCGCGGCGCCGACAACGTGTTGGAGGCCGTGCGCAACGAGCCCGGCGTCACGCTGCAGGGCCGTGCCGTGGGCGGGCGCAAGGCGCTGGCGCTGCGCGGGCTGGATGCGCGCCACACGCTGCTGCTGGTGGACGGCCAGCGCACCGTGGCCAGCGCCGGCGTCGTGGGCTCGAGCGACTTCGAGTACGACGGCCTGTCCACCGCCGACATCGAGCGCGTGGAGGTCGTGCGCGGGCCGTTGTCGGTGCTGTACGGCAGCGAGGCCATGGGCGGCGTGGTCAACGTCATCACGCGCGGCGCGGGCCCGGCGCTGGCGCTGCGCGCCATGGCCGAAGGCACGTTCGCCGAAGGCGACCGCGGCGGCAGCGGCTGGCGCGCGGCGGCGGGCGGCAGCGGCCCCATCGGCGGTGGCGTCTCGTTCACCGCCGGCCTCAGCGCCAGCCGCGCCGAGCCGGTGGCTTCGCTGGCCGACCCACGCCTGAGCGAACTCGAAGGCCGCGACAAGCACGAGGCCTGGCTGCGCCTGGACGGCCGCTTCGGCGCCCACCAGCTGCGCGCCGAGCGCCGCGACGGCACCGAGCACCGCGAGGCCGCGGCGCGCGAGCGCAGCGGCCAGCGCCGCTACCACCTCAGCTTCAACGACGTGCAGCGTGACCTGACCTCGCTCGCGTGGGACGCCGACTGGGCCGCGCCAGGCGCCGAGCCGCTGGCCACGCAGCTGCGCGCCTACCGCGTGGGCATGGACATCGCGAACCGCCGCACCGAGGGCGTGGCGCTGAACCCGCACCAGCGCCTCACCGACGAGGTGATCGACGGCCAGGCCCAGGCCAGCCGCGGCGCCCATGCCGGCACGGCTGGCTTCGAGGCCCACGACGAACGCCTGGAAGACCCCGGCCTGCCCGGCGGCCAGGCCACGGCCCGCCACCGCGCGCTCTTCGTGCAGGACGAGTGGCAGGCGCTGCGCGGCATGACACTCACCTTCGGCGTCAGGCATGACGAGCATTCGCAGTTCGGCGCCAAGCTCAGCCCGCGCGCCTACGCGGTGTGGCGCGCCGCGCCGGGCTGGGTGATCAAGGGTGGCGTGAGCGACGGCTTCATGGCGCCCAACCTCAAGCAGACCGTGCCCGGTTCGCGCCTCGAAGGCCCGAACACCGTCCATGGCAACCCGGCGCTGAAGCCGGAGACCAGCCGCGGCGCGGAGATCGGCATCGGCCATGAGCGGCGCGGGCTGCAGCTGCAGGCCACGGTGTTCCGGCAGGCGGTGCACGAGCTGATCGACCTGCGGCTGCTGGCCGCCGGCAGCGTGCCCGGCACCGGCACCTACGTCTACGAGAACCTCTCGCGTGCGCGGCTGCAGGGCCTGGAGAGCGCGCTGACGCTGGCCGCCACGCCGGTGATGGACATCGGCCTGAGCTACAACTACCTCGACGCGCGCGACGGCAACGGCAAGGCGCTGGACAAGCGGCCGCGCCACACCGGCGGCGTGCGGCTGGAGCTGCACCAGGGCGCATGGCGCGCCGGCGCGCTGGCGCAGCGCACCGGCTCGCAACTGCTGGCCGGCGCCACCGCCGCCGCGGGCCTGCAGCGCGTGCCGGGCTACACGCTCCTGGACCTGCACGCCGCCTGGGTGCCGGCCGGGCCGCTGGAGCTGCAACTGGGCCTGCGCAACGCGCTGGACGTGCGCCTGGCGCAGCGCTCGCCGCTTTTCACGCAGGCCGAGGCGCCGCGCACCTGGCGCATCGCGCTGCGCGGGCACTGGTAGCGCACCGGGCCGGCGCGACAACTTGTCGCAGCCATCGCAGGCCCGCCCCCATGCGGGCCTGTGGCCATTTGTTCCCTTGCCGCGGCTTGCCTTTGCAGCTGCGTGCATAAGTGATTGCGCCTAGCGAAGCCCCTCGCGGCCTCTAGTCCAATAGCTGCGGCTCTGCCGTGACGCAGGCTGTCGACGCGCGGGCACCCGTGGCCCGCCGATCATCGAAGCGAGGTATTTCCGATGGACATGGACCGGAGACAGTTTCTCCGGGTCAGCGGGGGAGGGCTGGTCGGATCCAGCCTGGTGGCCCTGGGCTTCTCGCCCACCGCCGCGCTGGCCGAGACACGCAACTTCAAGCTGGCCCGCACGACCGAGTCGCGCAGCATCTGCCCGTACTGCTCGGTGAGCTGCGGCGTGGTGATCTACACGCTCGGCGACAAGGCCAAGAACGTCAAGTCCACGATCGTCCACATCGAGGGCGACCCCGACAACCCCGTCAACCGCGGCACGCTGTGCCCGAAGGGCGCGGGGCTGATGGACATGATCCAGTCCAAGGACCGCGTGCTGCATCCGCAGGTGCGCGAGCCCGGCACCTCGGAGTGGAAGACCATCGGCTGGGACGAGGCGCTGACGCGCATCGCCAAGCTGATGAAGGCCGACCGCGACGCCAACTTCGTCAAGGCCAACGACAAGGGCGTCACCGTCAACCGCTGGAACACGACGGGGCTGCTGATCTCCTCCGCCTCGTCGAACGAATCCGGTTTCGTCAGCGTCAAGGTCGCTCGCGGCCTGGGGCTTGTCACGCTCGATACGCAAGCACGTATCTGACACGCACCGACGGTGTCCAGTCTGGGCCCGACTTTCGGTCGCGGATCGATGACGAATTCGTGGACCGACATCAAGAACGCGGACTTGGTGTTGGTGATGGGCGGCAATGCCGCCGAAGCGCACCCCTGCGGCTTCAAGTGGGTGACCGAGGCCATGCAGCAGCGCAAGGCCAAGCTGGTCGTGGTGGATCCGCGCTTCACGCGCACGGCCGCCGTGGCCGACTACTACGCGCCCATCCGCGTGGGCACCGACATCGCCTTCCTGGGCGGCGTCATCAACTACCTGCTGTCCAACGGCAAGCTTCATCTCGACTACGTCAAGATGAACACCGACGCGAGCTTCCTGGTCAAGGCCGACTACAAGTTCGACAACGGCGTGTTCAGCGGCTACGACGAGGCCAAGCGCTCCTACAACAAGGCCAGCTGGGGCTACCAGCTGGGTGAGGACGGCTTCGTCAAGGTCGACGAGACGCTGCAGGACCCGCAGTGCGTGTTCCAGCAGATGAAGGCGCACTACGCGCGCTACACGCCGGAGATGGTCAGCAAGGTCACCGGCACGCCCAAGGACCAGTTCCTGAAGGTGTGCGAGCTGCTGGCCGGCACGTCCGCGCCGGACAAGGTGATGACGATCTGCTACGCCCTGGGCTGGACGCAGCACACCGTGGGCTCGCAGAACATCCGCACGATGGCCATGATCCAGCTGCTGCTGGGCAACATGGGCCGGCCCGGCGGCGGCATCAACGCGCTGCGCGGGCATGCCAACGTGCAGGGCATCACCGACATGTGCGCCTACTCGGAGGTGATGTCGGGCTACCTGTCGGCGCCCACCGATGCCGATGTCGACCGCGAGACCTTCCTGAAGTCCCGCACCGGCAAGCCCCTGCGCCCGGGCCAGATGGCCTTCACGCAGAACTTCCCGAAGTGGCACACCAGCCTGATGAAGTGCTACTACGGCGCCGCGGCGACGAAGGACAACGACTTCGCCTACGACTGGTTCCCCAAGCGCGACACCGGCTACGACATCCTCGCGATGTTCGAGCGCATGCACCAGGGCAAGCTCAACGGCTTCATCTGCCAGGGCTTCAACCCGCTGGCGGCGGTGCCGAACAAGAAGAAGCTCTCGGCCGCGCTGGCCAAGCTGAAGTACCTGGTCGTGATGGATCCGCTGGAGACGGAGACGGGCGAGTTCTGGAAGAACTTCGGGCCGCTCAACGACGTGAAGCCGGAGGAGATCAAGACCGAGGTCTTCCGGCTGCCCACCGGCTGCTTCGCCGAGGAGGCCGGCACCTTCACCAACTCCAGCCGCGTGATCAGCTGGAAGGAGAAGGCGCTCGACCCGCCCGGCGAGGCCAAGGTCGACAGCGAGATCATGGCGCGCCTGTTCCAGAAGCTGCGCGGCATGTACGCCAAGGAAGGCGGCGCCTTCCCCGAGCCGATCGCCGCGCTGTCCTGGCCCTACGTGAACGCCAACGTGCCTTCGTCGGTGGAGGTGCTGCGCGAGATCAACGGCAAGGCGCTGGCCGACGTGATGCCTCTTCCCGCTTCCGCGGCACCCGCCGCGGCGCCCAAGCTCGACGCGAAGGGCAAGCCGGTGCCTGCACCCGCAGCTCCGGCCGTGGCCGCGGCCGCGCCGCCCGCGCCGCTGGTGAAGGCCGGCGAGCAACTGCCGGGATTCGCGATGCTGCGCGACGACGGCTCCACGAGCTGCGGCAACTGGATCTACTGCGGCGTGTTCCCGCAGGCCGGCAACCTCGCGCAGCGGCGCGACCTGGCCGATCCGACCGGCCTGGGCGTCTACGCCAACTGGGGCTACTCGTGGCCGGCCAACCGGCGCATCCTCTACAACCGCGCCAGTGCCGACAAGGACGGCAAGCCCTGGGATCCGAGCCGCAAGTACCTGGCCTGGAACGGCAGCTCCTGGGCCGGCGGCGCCGACGTGCCCGACATGCGCCCGGATGCCGCGCCGGAGCAGAACGTGGGCGCGTTCATCATGAACCCCGAGGGCGTGGCGCGGCTGCACGCCGTGGGCATGAACGAGGGGCCCTTCCCCGAGCACTACGAGCCCTTCGAGACGCCGCTGGGCATGAACCCGATGAACAGCAACCCCAAGGCGGTGAGCAACCCCGCGGCGCGTGTGTTCAAGGGCGACCTGGAGGCCTTCGGCAAGAAGGAGGAGTTCCCCTACGCGGCCACGACCTACCGCCTCACCGAGCACTTCCACTTCTGGACCAAGCACTCGCAGAGCAACGCGATCGTGCAGCCGTCGCCCTTCGTGGAGATCGGCGAGGAGCTGGCCAAGGAGAAGGGCATCAGGAACGGCGACATGGTCAAGGTGCGCAGCAACCGCGGCGAGGTGGTCGCGGCCTGCGCGGTGACCAAGCGCATCAAGGCGCTCGACGTGAACGGCAGGAAGGTGCACCACGTGGGCATACCCATCCACTGGGGCTTCAAGGGGGTGACGAAGAACGGCTACCTGGCCAATGCCCTGACCCCGTTCGTCGGCGACGCCAACTCGCAGACGCCGGAGTTCAAGGCCTTCCTCGTCAACATCGAGAAGGCGGGCTGAGCCATGGCATCGCTGCAATCGCAAGACGTGGTGGCCCGCTCGGCCACCACCACGCCCACGCCCCAGGTGCGCAAGACGCCGCACGTGGCCAAGCTGATCGACGAGAGCAAGTGCATCGGGTGCAAGGCCTGCCAGGTGGCCTGCATGAACTGGAACGACCTGCGCGACGAGGTCGGCACCCATGTCGGCGTCTACGACAACCCGGCGGACCTCACGCCCTCGTCGTGGACGGTGATGCGCTTCTTCGAGGTGGAGCCCAAGGAGGGCCACCTGGAGTGGCTGATCCGCAAGGACGGTTGCATGCACTGCGAGGACCCGGGCTGCCTGAAGGCCTGCCCCTCGCCGGGCGCGATCGTCAAGTACGCCAACGGCATCGTCGACTTCATCAGCGAGAACTGCATCGGCTGCGGCTACTGCGTCAAGGGCTGCCCCTTCGACGTGCCGCGCATCAGCGAGAAGGACAACAAGGCCTACAAGTGCACCTTGTGTTCCGACCGCGTGGGCGTGGGGCTGGAGCCGGCCTGCGTGAAGACCTGCCCCACCGGCGCCATCAGCTTCGGCCGCAAGGACGAGATGGTGGCCTACGGTGAGAAGCGGGCCGGCGAGCTGAAGGAGCGCGGCTTCCAGAACGCGGGCCTCTACAACCCGGCCGGGGTGGGCGGCACGCACGTGATGTACGTGATGAAGCATGCCGACCGGCCGCAGCTGGTGGACCTGCCTGCCGATCCGAGCGTGAGCCCGACGGTGGCGCTGTGGAAGGGCTTCGCCAAGCCGCTGGCGCTGGCCGGCATGGTGGCGGCGGTGCTGGGCGGTTTCTTCCACTACATGAAGGTCGGGCCGCACGAGGCGAAGTCCGAAGAAGAGGAGGGTGCCTGATGAAGTACCTCAAGCGCTACACCGAGGCCGAGCGCATGACCCACTGGGTGGTCGCGGTGGCCTTCGTGCTGGCGGGCCTGTCGGGCCTGGCCTTCTTCCACCCGAGCCTGTTCTTCTTCAGCAACCTGTTCGGCGGCGGCCCGTGGACGCGCATCCTGCATCCCTTCCTGGGGCTGCTGATGGCCGTCTTCTTCGCGCGCATGGCGGTGCAGCACTGGCACCACAACCGCGCCAGCGAGGGCGACGCGCAGTGGCGCGCGAAGTCGCGCGAGCTGCTGTTCGGCGGCCACCCGGACATGCCGCCCGCCGGCAAGTTCAACGCCGGCCAGAAGACGCTGTTCTGGGTGCTGGTGCTGTGCATGGCGGTGCTGTTCGTCACCGGGCTGCCGGTCTGGCGGCCCTGGTTCGATAGCCTGGTGCCGATCCCGGCGCAGCGTCTGGCGCTGCTGTTGCACGCGGCCGGCGCGGCGGTGCTGGTGATCCTGATCATCCTGCACGCCTACATGGCGATCTGGACCAAGGGCTCGATGCGCGCGATGACGCGCGGCACCGTGCCCGAGGACTGGGCCCGCCTGCACCACGGCGCGTGGGCGCAGGACGTGCTGCGCGGCGGCGGCAAGTGACAATGCGAAGTTCCCAGGCCTGAGCCCGAATCCGACCTTGTCTTCCGCTCCCGGCGCCGGCGTGCGCGTGATGTCCCCGCAGGAGATCGTGGCCCGCGCCACGATCGAACCGTCCTGGCTCAGCTGGCCCGATCGCGCGAGCCTGTTCGCGCTGCGTGCGATGCGGCTGCGCCAGCTCGCGCGCGGCGGGCATGCGATGGCGGACTACCTCGGCTTCGTGGCCGACCTGGCCGAGGCGCAGCAGGCCCAACTGGACGCCGCCCCCGCGCTGCGCGTGCCCGACGCGGCGGCGGTCGACGAAGCCTCGCGCCGCGGCCTGCCGCCGCTGCCGGCGAGCGAGGGCCCGCCCGATCCGGCCTGGCGCGGAATGCTGCAGGGCATCGTCGCCGCGCTGCGGCCCCAGGCACCGGCGGGCGCGTTGCCGGCGCTGGAACACCTGGCCACGGCCGACGAAGCCTGGCTCGATCGCCAGGCCGACGCGCTGTTGCACAACGTGCGTGCCGGGCTGGACATGGCCTGCGCCCCCATCGTCGGCGCTGCGCTGCAGGTGCTGTGGACGCGCATGCTGTTGCAGCTGCACGAGCGGCAGGCTTCCTCCACCGAGGCGATCGGCCGCCTCGACGACGAGACGGTCTGCCCCGCCTGCGGCAGTACGCCCACCGCCAGCATCACGCGCAGCCTGGGCGACGCGCCGGGCCCGCGCTCGCTGCACTGCTCGCTTTGCAGCCTGCAATGGCACCTGGTGCGCAGCAAGTGCCCGCACTGCCTGTCGATGAAGGCGCTGTCCTACCAGTCGCTGGATGCCGGCGACGACGACGATGCCGAAGGCGCCTCGCGCCGCGCCGCACAGGCCGCCGTGCAGGCCGAGGCCTGCGACGACTGCGGCACCTACCTGAAGATCGTGCATGCCGACCGCGACCCCTTCGTCGAGCCCGTGGCCGACGATCTCGCCAGCCTCACGCTGGACCTGCTGGTCGGCGAGACCGGCAAGCGCCGCCATGGCGTGAACCTGATGCTGCTGCTGGGCGAACCCGCGGCCGCGCCACCACCGGACCCAGGCGCCGCATGAAGGCGCGGCCCGCAGAATCCGTCGTCGACGGTTCCGAGGCCAGCCCGAAGGCGAAGCCGCAAGAACTCCCGTCGGTCGACCGCCTGCTGCGCCAGGCCGGCGCGGCCGCGCTGGTGGCCGAGCATGGCCACACGCTGGTGGCGAGCGAGGCGCGGGCCTTGCTCGACGGCCATCGCACACAGGCGCTCGCCGGCACGCTGCCGGCCGCAGCCGTGGTGCCCGCGGCGCTGGAGCGCTCGCTCGCGCAGCGCGTGCACTCGCGCCTGGCGCCGCGCATGCGCCGCGTGATCAACCTCACCGGCACGGTGATCCACACCAACCTCGGCCGCGCGCTGCTGGCCGACGCGGCCTTGCAGCACCTGCTGCAGACGATGGCCGGGCCGAACGACCTCGAGTTCGACCTGCAAAGCGGTAGCCGCGGCGACCGCGACAGCATCGTCGAGGAGCTGCTGTGCACGCTCACCGGCGCCGAGGCCGCGACGGTGGTCAACAACAACGCCGCCGCGGTGCTGCTGACGATCGCGGCGCTGGCCCGGGGCCGCGAGGTCATCGTCTCGCGCGGCGAGCTGGTCGAGATCGGCGGCGCCTTCCGCATGCCCGACGTGATGGCCGCCGCCGGCGCCACGCTGGTGGAGGTGGGTACGACCAACCGCACGCACCCGCGCGACTACGAGGGCGCCATCAACGAACGCACGGCGCTGGTGATGAAGGTGCACACCAGCAACTACGCGGTGCAGGGCTTCACGGCGGCCGTGGGCGAGGCCGAGCTGGCCGTGATCGCGCACGCGCGCGGCGTGCCGCTGGCCAGCGACCTGGGCGCCGGCTCGCTGGTCGATCTCTCGCGCTGGGGCCTGCCGCGCGAGCCGCTGCCGCAGGAGCAGCTGGCCGCGGGCTGCGACGTGGTCACCTTCAGCGGCGACAAGCTGCTCGGCGGCCCGCAGGCCGGGCTCGTCGTCGGCACGAAGGACGCCGTCGCTCGCATCCGCAAGTTCCCGATGAAGCGCGCGCTGCGCATGAGCAAGCTGCCGCTGGCGGCGTTGGAAGCCACGCTGCGCCTGTACCTGCGCCCGGAGCGCCTGGCGCAGGACCTGCCGACGCTGCGGCTGCTCACGAGGCCTGCCGATGCGATCCGCGCCACCGCCGACGCACTCGCGCCCGCGGTGGCGCAGGCGGTGGCGCCGCGCTTCACGGTGGCGGTGGCCGGGATGCAAGGCCAGATCGGCTCCGGCTCGCTGCCGGTCGAGCGGCTGCCTTCGGCGGGCCTGGCGATAGCGCCGGCGCAGAAGAAGGGCGCCGGTCGTGCGCTCGATGCGTTGGCCGAGGCCTTGCGTGCGCTGCCGCTGCCGGTGATCGGCCGCATCGCCGAGGACCGGCTGCTGCTGGACCTGCGCTGCCTCGAAGATCCCGCGCCCTTCGTCGCGCAGCTGCCGCAACTGCGGGAGGCGCTCGCATGATCAGCCGCCGTCAGGCGCTCGCAGCCTTGTCGATCGCAGGGCCTGCAGCGGCGATCGCCGCCGACGCCGGCCCGACGCCGCGCCCCTGGCCCGCGCGCTCGCCCACGCCGCCGCTGGACCTGCCCGACAACGCCGGCGGCCGCTGGCGCCTGGCCGACGCGCGCGGCCAGGTCGTGCTCGTGAACTTCTGGGCCAGCTGGTGCGAGCCCTGCCGCGCCGAGATGCCCTCCCTCGAACTGCTGGAGCAGCGCCACGAGGCCGAGCGGCTGCAGGTGATCGCGGTGAACTTCCGCGAGACCGATGCCGCGGTGCGGCGCTTCATCGACGCCACGTCGCTGAGCCTGCGCGTGCTGCGCGATGTCGACGGTGCCGCCGCCCGCGCCTTCGGCGTGCGCGTGTTCCCGAGCACGATCGCCATCGGCCGCGACGGCCGCGCGCGTTTCGTCGTCACCGGCGAGTGCGACTGGACGGGCGCGGAGGCGCGCTCGTGGATCGCACCGCTGTTGCCCCGAAGCACCTGAACCCCCGAACCTGGAGAACCCCATGAGCCTTCACCGCCGCACGCTGCTGAAAGCCGGCGCCGCCGCAGCCGCGCTTCCGCTGCCGGCCTTCGCGCAGGAGCGCCGCTTCGAGCCCGAGCCCGGCCCGTGGCGCACGTTCGAGCTGAGCACCAAGGTCGAGGTGGCCGACACCCAGGGCACGAGCAAGGTCTGGCTGCCGGTGCCTGACGTGCAAAGCGAGTGGCAGGAGCCGTTGGACACCGGCTGGTCCGGCAATGCGACGAACGCCAGGCTGGTGGCCGACCCGCGAAGCGGCGTGCGCATGTTCCACGCCGAGTTCGCCGCCGGCACGCCCGCGCCCACGGTGGTGCTGACGAGTCGGCTGCGCACGCGCGGCCGGGCGGTCGACTGGTCCAAGCCGGCCAAGGCGAGCGAAGACCCGGCCGTGCTGCGCGCCGCGCTCGCGCCGAGCGAGCTGATGCCGCTGGACGGCATCGTGAAGAAGACCGCGATGGAGGCCACGCGCGGCGCGAAGACCGAGATCGAGAAGGTGCAGGCGATCTACGACTGGGTCGTCGCCAACGCCTACCGCGAGCCCAAGACGCGCGGCTGCGGCAGCGGCGACATCAAGGCCATGCTGGAGAGCGGCAACCTGGGCGGCAAGTGCGCCGACCTGAACGCCATCTTCGTCGGCCTGTGCCGTACCAGCGGCATCCCGGCGCGCGACATCTACGGCCTGCGCCTCGTGCCCTCGGCCTTCGGCTACAAGGAGCTGGGCGCCAACCCCGCCAACCTGAACGGCGCGCAGCACTGCCGCGCCGAGGTCTTCCTGAAGACGCACGGCTGGGTGGCGATGGACCCGGCCGACGTGCTGAAGGTCGCGCGCCAGGAGACGGCGGAGTGGATCAAGGACCCGAGGCATCCCATCGTCGCGCCGGTGAGGAAGAGCCTGTTCGGCCGCTGGGAGGGCAACTGGGTCGGCTGGAACCACGCGCACGACGTGGCGCTGCCGGGCAGCGTGGGCAAGGGCACGCTGCCGTTCTTCATGTACCCCAACGGCGAGAACGCCACGGGCCGCTTCGACGAGCTGGCGCCCGACTCGTTCAAGTACACGATCAGCGCGCGCGAGATCACGGCCTGACTTCCTGATCCCTTGACCCGATGATCATCGGCACCGCCGGCCACATCGACCACGGCAAGACGACGCTGGTGAAGGCGCTCACCGGCGTCGACACCGACCGCCTGCCGGAGGAGAAGGCGCGCGGCGTGTCGATCGAGCTCGGCTACGCCTTCCTCGACGTGCCGGGCGCGGCCGAGCGCATCGGCTTCATCGACGTGCCCGGCCACGAGCGGCTGGTGCACACGATGCTCTCGGGCGCGACCGGCATCGACCACGCGCTGCTGCTGGTGGCCGCCGACGACGGCGTGATGCCGCAGACGCGCGAGCACCTGGCGGTGCTGTCGCTGCTGGGGCTGCGCGAGGGCACGGTGGTGGTGACGAAGGCCGACCACGCCGAGCCCGCGCGCGTGGCCGCGGTCGCGGCCGAGGCCGCGGCCTTGCTCGAAGGCACGCCGCTGGCCGGCTCGCCGGTGCTGGCGGTCTCGGCGCACCGCGGCGACGGCATGGAAGCGCTGCGCGACAGGCTGCGCGCACTGGCGCTGGCCGCGCCGCCGCGCGCGGGTGCCGATGCGGCCTTCCGGCTTGCGATCGACCGCGTGTTCACGCTCGATGGCGTCGGCACGGTGGTCACCGGCACCGTGCACGCGGGCGTGGTGCGGGTGGGCGACGAGCTGGCGGTGGCGCCCGACGGCCCGGCGCGTGTGCGTGTGCGGGTGCGCAGCGTGCACGCGCAGAACAGCGCCGCGGCGCAGGGGCGCGTGGGCCAGCGCTGTGCGCTGGCGCTGGCCGGCGTCGACAAGGCGCAGCTGCAGCGCGGGCAGTGGATCGTGGCGCCCGAGGTGGCGCTGGCCACCACGCGCATCGACGTGAGGCTCACGCTGTGGCCCGGCGAGGCTCGGCCGTTGCGCAGCGGCACGCCGGTGCACCTGCACCTGGGGGCCACGCAGGCCATGGGCAGCGTCGCACTGCTGGAGCCGCTGGCGCTGGCGCCGGGCGAAACCGGGCTGGCGCAGTTGCTGGTGCAGGCGGGTTCCGTCGCCGCCTGGCACGGCGAGCGCGTGGTGCTGCGCGATGCATCGGCCTCGCGCACCATCGCCGGCGGCACGGTGCTGGACCCCTTCGCGCCGGTGCGCTACCGGCGCACGCCGCAGCGCCTGGCGGAGCTGCAGGCGCTGCAGCAGCCGACGCCGGCCGAACGCCTGCAGGCGCTGCTCGCGGTGGCGCCGCAGGGCGTGGACCTGCGGCGCTTCGCGGCCGCACAGGGGCGGGCGCTCGATCCGGCCTTGCTGCCGCCCGCCGGCGCGCTGCGCCAGCACGATGCGGCCGGCGACTGGGCGCTCGGTGCGTTTTTCGCCGCCGAGGCCCGCGAGCGTGTCGTCGAGGCGCTGCGCAGCTTCCACGCCGCGCATCCGGAGGAACTCGGCCCCGATGCCGCGCGGCTGCGCCGACTGGCGCTGCCGCGCCTGCCCGACGCGCTGTGGCGCGCGCTGCTCGCCTCGCTGCAGGCCGAGGGCCTGGCCACGCAGCGCGGCGCCTTCGTGCACCTGCCCGAGCATGGCGTGCGCCTGTCGGCCAGCGAAGAGCGCCTGGCGCAGAAGGTGGCCTCGAAGCTGGTGGCCGCGGCCTTCGAAGGCGCCTGGGTGCGCGACCTGGCGCGCGACAGCGCCGAGAGCGAGCCGCTGATGCGCGTGACGCTCGCGCGCCTGGCGCAGCGCGGCGAGCTGCACCAGGTGGTGAAAGACCTCTATTACCCGCCGCAGACGATGGCCACACTCGCGGCGCTCGTGCGCGAGGTGGCCGCTGCAGGCGTGGCCGGCGAGGTGACGGCGGCGCGTTTTCGCGATGCGACGCAGCTGGGGCGCAAGCGGGCGATCCAGGTGCTGGAGTACTTCGACCGCATCGGGCTGCTGAGGCGCGTGGGCGACGTGCACCGGCTGCGGGGCGACTGCGCGCTGTTCCTGCGCGACGAGGAAAAGGACACGAGGCCGGTGATGGCATGACGAGGCATCGCCGGCGCAGATCAACGGAGGGAGAACGATCCTGGTGGATCGGCCGGGCTTCAAACCCGGTGGGTGGCGCCATGCGCCGCTGGATGGGTTCGACTCCCATCTCCCTCCGCCACGGGCATGCGCTCGCCGGCTGCGCGGGCTGGGGCACGGCCTGCGATGCTCGCCGTACGGGTGTACGGCTGCGCTTCTCGGCCGCGCCGCAGCCCGCTCGCTTCGGCGATCGCATGCCCGTGGAGGTGCGTCTCTGGAGGTCGAAGTGAGTGTGCTGGAGCTGGGGTTTCCTGCGGAGCTGTGGTACCTCGTGGAGCCGCAGGTCTGGGCGCGGCTTGAGGGGGACGGGTCGGCGACGGTGGGCATCACGTCGCTGGGCATCCGGGCGGCGGGCGAGATCTACATGTGCCGGCCGAAGGCGGTGGGTTCGGCGGTGGAGCAGGGGCGGGCAGTGGCGGTGGTGGAGCTGGCCAAGAGCATCGTCTCGGTGAAGTCGCCGGTGCGGGGGCGGGTGGTGGAGGTCAATGCCTTGCTCGCGGATCGGCCGGAGCTGGTGCATCGCGATCCATATGGCGAGGGCTGGCTGGCGCGGCTGGAGTTGCTGGACTTCGAGGCCGATCGCGCAGCCCTGGTGCAAGGCGCTGCGGTGGCCGAGGCGATGCAGCAATGGGCCTGGCTGAACCGGCTGGACGAGGAGGGTGCGGCATGAGCTTCGTCGAACAGCCGGCCGCCGGCATCGCGATGCTGCTGTGGGCCGCGGAGCCCGAGGCGCCGCACCGGCTGGCCACGCCCTTCTTCCATGCCGCCGCGGCGGCGGCGATGGAACTGCCGGTGGAGATCTACTTCAGCGCGCGCAGCGTGCGCTTGCTGGTGCCGGGTGTCGCCGAGACGCTGCGCGCCTCGCCGCACCACGGCAAGACCGTGCTCGATGCGATGCGCGAGGCCGTCGCGCACGGCGCCGTGCTGTTCGCCTGCGGCGATGCGATGGCGGCGAATGGCGTGGACCCGGCCCGGCTGATCCCCGAATGCACGCGCCGCGGCGGCGCGGTGCAGTTCATGGCGCGCGCGGCCGATCTGCGCTGGCGCGCGCTGGTGTTCTGAAGGCGGTCCGCCCCGCGCCCGGGCCAGTCTCGGCGCCTCGCTAGTTTTGTCGATGAGGCGGTGCCCGCAAGCGCCGGCTCGTGGTTAACCTCGCGCCCCAGACGTGGAGGAAGCATGAGCCTGCCGACCCTGAACCCCAAGGCACTGGCCGCCATGAAGGCCTTGATCGAGAACCCGGCGGACCCCGTGCCGGACCTCTTGAAGGCCCTCGATCCGAACGGGCGCTGGAACGTGATGACGCAGAAAGTGAGTGGCGTCGCCGCCACCGCAGGCGCGACGGAGTTCCAGCTGCCCTTGTTCGACGCCTCGGCCGCCACCGAAGGCACCCTCGGCGGCGACTGGACGTGGAATGCCTCGGTCTCCGCCAAAGCCGCCTTGTCGATCGACGTGCTGACCGAGGAGGAGGAGGGGCTCCTGCCGCTGCGGTCCGACGGCAGCCACACGATGGTGGCCTATGGGGCCGAGATCGCGTTCGGCGGCGAACTGGGCCTGGGCGTCAAGGTGCCTGCCTGGGGCAGCCTGAAGGCCGGCGCGAGCGGACAGCGCTCGGCATCGCTGCGCTGGTACGTCCAGGCGAAGAACGATGCCACGCTCTTCGACGCGCTCGACTCCGCCAGGCGCCACTTCGCCTGGCCGCACGACCTGCGGGCCATGCTCCGCCTGGCCGACCGCACCGACTGGTTCGGGCTCGACATGGCGCTGGACGGCAGCGCGAAGCTTGAGCTGGCCTTCGACGCGGGCAAGAGCACCGGCTGGACCTTCGGCAAGGGCGGCGAAGGGTCCACGGTCGGCCTGTCGTTCGGCGTCAAGGCCGGATTCAGCACCGAGCACGGCAGCAAGTGGCGGCTCAGCGCGATGGTCGAGCCGCGCCGCCAGGAGAATGGCGAGGACGTCCTGGGCGTGCGCGTGAAGCTCCACGACGACCGGAGCCGCACGGGCCGGGCTTCGCTTCAGTTGAGCGCAGGCGCCGATTTCTCGGCCGCCGTGGCCAGCGCCGAGCGCGCGCTGCGCGCCAACTGGCCCGAGCTGGACAGCGACCTGGTGGATGCGCTGGTGCAACCCGGCACGGCCGTGTCCGGCAGGATCCGGGAGCTGATCGACCAGAACCTCGACGGTGGTCTGAAGGACCTGGCCACGGTGCTGACCGGCGGCCAGCCCGCCGCCGACCTGCGCAAGGCGATCGTCGACAAGCTCACCGGCCACCTGGCCGACGTGCTCGACGGCGCGCTGGGCGACATCAGCGCCGGGCAGGCCAAGGTGGACGAGCTGGTCACGTCGTGGCTGGCACGCCTGCTGGGCAGTTCGGCCGCCGCGGCGCAGGCGGGTGCCGGCGTTCGCCAACTCGTCACGGACGCATTGGCGAATGCCACCGCCGGGCTGACCCAGGGCATCACCGATCTGAAGGCGCGCATCGCCGGCAAGGCGCAGGCCGTGGTCGACGCGGAGCTTGCCAAGCTCGGCGAACTCGGCGACCAGTTCGACCAGGGCCTGGCCCAGCTCGACAAGAACAAGGTCTCGGCGGCCATCAAGAAGGCCGTGGACCGCTATGCGCAGCTGCGGCAGAAGCTGCTGTCCGAACTGGCCGACGGCCAGCGCGCCAAGCTCACGCTGGCGCTGGGCCTGGAGCAGGTGGATCGCAGCGCTTCCGAGGCCTTGTTCGAGGTGTGGTTCCGCGCCGGCGACACGGCGGCTCCGGCCGCCGAGCGGCTGTACGGCGCCCTGTGCGGTGGACGCCTGCTGGAACTGCCCGGCCTGGTGGCCGCTGCCGCCGAGGCCGGCGCCATCCAGGGCGCAGCCGGCTGGCTGCTGGCCACGCGCGAAACGCTGCGCACCGAGCGCGCGACGCTGAACTTCTTCGGCATGGAACTCGGCGGCCAGGCGACCTGGCTGCGCCAGGTGAGCATCAAGGCCGATCTGATCACTGGCAACCTGCTGGCCGCCCGCGCCGGCGCGAGCGTGGAAACCGCGATCCACAACCCGTGGAAGGACCGCAGCACGCGCCTGGGGCTGACGCTAGAAGTGAACGTCACCGACACCGGGACGGCGCTGGCCGTCGGCATGGACGGCGCCTTCACCGCACGCGCCGAGAAGACCGACCGCCGCAAGGTCCAGGACCTGCTGGACGGGTATGCCGACGCGATCGGTGCCCGGCGCTTCGACATCGGCTCCGTGCTGCCGCTGCCGGGCCATGGTGGGGACGCGATCGGCGAAGCGGACTTCTGGCGCGACCTGACACTGGCCGTGCCCGTCAGGCTCACGTCGGCGCAGTGGACGCAGTTCCAGCAAAAGGACGCCGGGGACGTCGAGCGCATGGCGTTGCACGACGCGCTGGCCGCATTCGCGCGCCGCTACAAGCCCGATTCGCTGTTCTCCGACGACCCGGTTCGCGACCTGCGCGAGCACATCAAGGCAGTCTCGAACTTCAGCGCCGTGAACGACGGCGAGATCCTGGCCTACCTGCGCCTGTTCCCCGCCCGCCCGGTTGCGCTCGGCAATGTGGCCCGGGCGGCCGAAGACGTTGGCATCACCGCGCTGAACGACAACGCCTTCCACCCCGGCAGCCGCCGCTTCCGCGCTTTCCACCGGCTCGCGGCCACGGTGCGCGCGCCGGTGCGCGTGCGCGAGTTGACGCTGCAGGCCGCCGCCGTCTGCAGCGCCCTGCGGCGGCCCGTCGATCCGCGCGCGGCCAGCCAGGCACTGGATCCCTTGCTCGAGCAGATGCAGTTGGCACTGGCACCCGTGGCACTGGTCAGCGAGACCTGGACCGGCGTCGGCTGGCTCGGTGCGAGCGACGAAGGCATCTCCTGGCCGTTCGCGAGCTTCGTCGTCACGATGGCACGCCTCGCGGGCATGGACGTGCCGCCGGGATTCGCGCCGGTGGCGCAGGTGCGGAACGGCGCGCCGGTCCGGCTCGTCGGCCCGGCATGAGCGCGGCCTGTGCCGCAGCGTCAACGCGGCACCGGGCCGCGGATCTCGGTGGCCCGCAGGAAATCGAAGTCCACGCCCTGGTCGGCCTGCGTCACGGCCTGCAGGAAGAGCTTGCGGTAACCCCGTTCTGCCGATGGCGTGGCGGCCGGTGACTCGGATGCGCGGCGCGCGAGTTCATCGTCGCCCACGAGCAGGCTGATCTCGCGCCGCATCACGCTCAGGCGGATGCGGTCGCCGTTGCGCACCAGCGCCAGCGGCCCGCCCGCCGCGGCTTCGGGCGTGACGTGCAGCACCACGGTGCCGAATGCGGTGCCGCTCATGCGGCCGTCGGAGATGCGCACCATGTCCTTCACGCCGGCACGGCCGAGCTTGCGCGGGATCGGCAGCAGCCCGGCCTCGGGCATGCACGGCGCGCCCTTCGGCCCGATGCGCTTGAGCACGAGCACGTCGCCGGGCTCGACGTCGAGGTCCTCGCGATCGATGCGCGCTGCCATGTCCTCGACGCCTTCGAAGACCACCGCGCGGCCCTCGTGCTCCATCAGCGCCGGGCTGGCGGCCGACTGCTTGATCAGCGCACCACCCGGCGCCAGGTTGCCGCGCAGCACTGCGAGGCCGCCCTCGGGATAGATCGGGTTCGACATCGGCCGCACGACATCCTGCGCGAAGCCGGGGCCCGCGGCCTCGATCTCCTCGCCCAGCGTGCGGCCGGTGATGGTGAGCGCATCCAGGTGCAGCAGCGGCTTGAGCTCGCGCAGCAGCGTGGCCATGCCGCCGGCGGCGTGCAGGTGCTCCATGTAGTGGCGGCCCGAAGGCTTCAGGTCCACGAGCACCGGCGTCTCGCGGCCCATGCGGTCGAGCGCGTCGAGGTCGAGCGTGTAGCCCAGCCGGCCGGCGATGGCCGCCAGGTGCACGACGGCGTTCGTGCTGCCGCCGATGGCCAGCAGCACTCGCAGCGCGTTGCCGAAGGCCTCGGGCGTCAGCACGCGGTCGATCGTGAGCTTCGAAGCCGCGATGGCCACCGCCTGCGCGCCGGTCTTCTCGGCGATGCGCAGCCGGTCGGCGCTCACCGCGGGCGGCGTGGCGCTGCCGGGCAGGGCGATGCCCAGCGCCTCGGCGATGCAGGCCATCGTGCTGGCGGTGCCCATCACCGAGCAGGTGCCCACGCCGGGCACGAGGCGGTCGTTGACGGCGGCGATCTCGTCGGCGTCGATCTCCTCGGCGCGGAAGCGGGCCCAGAAGCGGCGGCAGTCGGTGCAGGCGCCGACGGTCTCGCCGCGGTGCGAGCCGGCGAGCATCGGGCCGGTGACGAGCTGGATCGCCGGAACGCCGGCCGAAGCCGCACCCATCAGCTGCGCCGGCACGGTCTTGTCGCAGCCGCCCACCAGCACCGCGGCGTCCATCGGCTGCGCGCGGATCATCTCCTCGGTGTCGATGGCCATCAGGTTGCGCAGGTACATGCTGGTGGGCTGCGCGAAGCTCTCGTGCAGCGACACGGTCGGGAAGCGCACCGGCAGGCCGCCGGCGAGCATCACGCCGCGCTGCACCGCATCCAGCAGTGCGGGCATGTTGCCGTGGCAGGGGTTGAAGCCGCTGCCGGTGTCGGCGATGCCGATCACGGGGCGGCCCAGGGCGTCGTCGCTGTAGCCCGCGCCCTTGATGAAGGCCTTGCGCAGGAAGAGCGAGAAGCCGCTGTCGCCGTACTGCGACAGGCCCTTGCGCATGCCTTCGTTGCTCATCGCCCCGGCCTCAGTGGAAGTGCAGCGTGATCGAGCCCAAGGGCCCGTAGTCCGCATGGAAGGTGTCGCCGGCCGCGCAGGCCACCGGTCGCGTGAACGAGCCGCCGAGCACGACCTCGCCCGCTTCCAAGGACTCGCCATAACGCGCGAGTTGCCGGGCCAGCCAGGCCACGCCGTTGCCCGGGTGGTTGAGCACGGCCGCGCCCAGGCCCGATTCCTCGATCACGCCGTTGCGGTACAGCAGCGCGCCAGCCCAGCGCCAGTCCACCGCGTCGGGCCGCATCGGCCGGCCGCCCATCACGATGCCGGCGCTGGCGGCGTTGTCGGCGATGGTGTCCAGCACCTTGCGTGGTGCCTTGGTCTCGCGGTCGAAGGGCTCGATGCGGGCGTCGATCAGCTCCAGCGCGGGCACCACGTGGTCGGTGGCGTTGAGCACGTCCAGCAGCGTGACGTTCTCGCCGGCCAGCGGGCGTGCGAGCACGAAGGCGAACTCCACCTCCAGCCGCGGCAGCAGGAAACGTGCGGCCTCGACCTCGCCGCCGTCGCGCAACACCATGCTGTCCAGCAGCGTGCCGTAGTCGGGCTCGGTGATCTGCGAGGCGATCTGCATCGCGCGTGACGTGAGGCCGATCTTGTGGCCGATGATCCGCCGGCCCGCCTCGCGCTGCAGCCGGATCCACTCGCGCTGGATCGCATAGCTGTCGGCGATGGTCATCGTCGGATGGCGGCGCGAGAACTGACCGACCTGCACGCGCGTGCGCTCGGCCTCGTCGAGTTCGCAGGCCAGCGCGGCGTGGAGCGTGGTGGGCAGCATCGGCAGACCGCCTTCGTCGTCGTGGTGAATGACGCATTGTGCGCGGGGCCGCGCTACGCTCGCGTCCATGAGCGATCTCTTCGATCCCGCCCGGCACGAGCCGCTGGCCGCGGCGCCGTGGAGCGAAGCGGCGGCACGCGAAGCGATCGTGCGCATTGCCGAATCGGCCGAGCGCGAGTTCGACGAAGGCGAGGGCGGCTGGCTGATGCATCCGCAGGACGAACCCGAGCGGCCCGGCGAACGCGCCTTCGCGCTGTACCACGGCGCGGTCGGCGTGGTGTGGGCCTTGCGCCACCTGCTGGCCGAGGGTGCGGTCGAGCCCGGGCGTGACTACCGGCCCTGGATCGAGCTCTACCCCGAGAAGGCGCGCGAGGCGGTGGCGGGCGACCCGCAGGGCCAGGCCGGTCTGCTGCTGGGTGAGAGCGGCGCGCTGCTGCTGGCCTGGCAGGCGACGCGGCAGGCGGCCTTCGCCCAGCGCCTGCACGGCCTGGTGCTGGACAACCTGCACAACCCGGCGAACGAGCCGCTGTGGGGCAACGCGGGCACGCTGCTGGCGGCCGTCGCGATGGCCGAGGCCGGCGCCGGTGAAGGCTGGGCCGGGCTGGTGAAGCAGGGCGTCGATGCGCTGCTCGAGGACATGACGCCCGATGCCGGGAGCGGCCATGGCGGCTGGAGCTGGCTGCAGGATCTCTACGGCCGCCGCTCGCGCCACCTCGGTGCCGGCCACGGGCTGGCGGGCAATGTCTTCGCGGCGCTGGGCGGCGCGCCGTTCGCCGATGCGGCGACCATCGACAGCATCGTGCAGCGCGCCCGGCAGACGCTGGCAGACACCGCGCTGCACGGCCGGTCCGAAGACGGCACGGCGCTCGTCAACTGGCATCCGTACTCAGAGCCCGATCTCGTCGCCGAGAGGCTGCAACGTGGCCGCCTGCCGCTGGTGCAGGACTGCCATGGTGCGCCGGGCATCGTCTGCCGGCTGTCGGGCGTGGCCGGCGATGCGTCGTGGGACGGCCTGCTGCGCGCCGCCGGCGAACTCACCTGGCATGCCGGCCCGCTGGCCAAGGGCCCTTCGCTGTGCCACGGCACGGCGGGCAGCGCGATGGCCTGCCTGAAGCTGTGGCGCCGTTTCGGCGAAGCGCACTGGCTCGAACGCGCGCGAGCCCTCGCGATGCATGCGGCGGCGCAAGTGGAGGCCGCGAGGCTGAAACACGGCCAGGGCCGGCACAGCCTGTGGACCGGCGATCTCGGCGTCGCCTGCATGCTGTGGGAATGCATCGCCGGGAGCGACCGCTTCCCGACGCTGGATCACTTCTGATGCGGCGGCTTCAGTCCGCGGGCCCGTCGGCGGGCAGGCGGCCGATCATGAATTCAGCGGCCGCGCTGATGTGCTCGCGCGCCAGGCTCTCGGCGCGCCCGGCATCGCCGCCGGCAATCGCTTCGAGCATCGCCTCGTGCTCGTCCCACACGTCGCGCGGCTTGTCGTCGCGCTGCAGCACCTGGCCCATCACGCGCTGCATGTAGACGAGGTGCGGCGCGAGCATCGGCGCCACCAGCGGGTTGCCGGAGAGATCGTGCACGAAGGCGTGGAACTTCATGTCGGCGGCCACCATCCGGGGCACCGAGCCGCTTTCGGCCGCGCGGCGGCCGGCCTCGATCAGCGCCGGGCCCTGCTTCGCGGCGCGCTCGGCGCCCTGGCGCGCGGCCTCGCGGAAGGCCAGGCCCTCGATGACGGCGCGCACGTCGTACATCTGGCGCACGTAGGCGGCGTCCAGCGGCGCGACGATGAGCCGCCGGCCCGGCGCGTCGCGCAGCACGCCCTGGCTCAGCAGCAGCGCCAGCGCTTGCTGCACCGGCTGGCGAGAGACGCCCAGCTGCTCGGCGATGCGCTCCTGCACCACGCGCTCGCCCGGCGCCAGCGCGCCGGAGGCGATCTCCTCGAGGATGGCGTCGCGCACCTGCTCGACGAGCGTGGGCGCGCTGGAAAGCGCGCGCATCAGGCCCGCCCCGCCGCCGCGAGGCGGTCGCGCAGCAGCCGGTGGAGGATCTTGCCGGTGGCGGTGCGCGGCATCTCGTGGTCTTCGACGAAGACGATGCGCTGCGGCCGCTTGTAGCCGGCCATCCGGCTGCGCAGCCAGTCCAGGATCTCGGCTTCGCTCGCCTCGCTGCCATCGTGCAGCACCACCACGGCCTCCACCGCCTCGCCCCACTTCTCGTGCGGCACGCCGATCACGGCCACATCCTTGATCGCCGGGTGGCCGCCGAGGATGCCTTCCACCTCCGACGGGTAGATGTTCTCGCCGCCGCTGATGATCATGTTGCTCTTGCGGTCGACCAGCGTGATGAAGCCGTCGGCGTCGCGCCGCGCCATGTCGCCCACCGAGCACCAGTCGCCGCGGAAACACTCGGCCGTCTTCTCCGGGTTCTTCCAGTAGCCGTCGAAGACGTAGGGGCTGCGCGAGTAGAGCTCGCCGACCTCGCCGTCGGGCACCTCGTGGCCGGCTGGGTCCAGCAGCCGGATGGCGCCGGAGCCGGCCCACTCGCGGCCCACCGAGCCGAGCTTGTCGAGCTGCTCCTCGGGGCGCAGCAGCGTCACCCAGCCGGCCTCGGTGCTGCCGTAGAGCTCGTAGAGCCTGCCGTTGCGGAAGTGCTCCATAATGGCCAGCTTGGTTTCGCGCCGCGCGGGGGCCGAGCTGATCATCAGCTTCTCCACCGCGCCCACGTCGTACCGGGCCTTCACTTCGGCGGGCAGGCCCAGCATCATGATGTAGTGCGTGGGCACGAGCGAGGTGAAGGTGACCTTCTCGCGCGCGAGCAGCGCCAGCAGCGCCTCGGGGTCGAAGCTGCGGTGGTCGTCGACGATGCAGGTCGCGCCCAGGTGCACGAAGGTGTGGCTGAAGTACAGCGAGTTGGCGTGGCACATCGGCATCACCAGCAGGCCGGTGTCCTTGCGCGTGAAGCCCATCTCCAGCGCCGTGGCCAGCGCGATCAGCGTGTTGCCCTCGTGGCTGCGCACGGCGCCCTTGGGGCGGCCGGTGGTGCCGGAGGTGTACATCAGCGCGCAGGGGTCGGCCGGGCGCACGTCCACCGCGGGCAGGCTTGCGTCGGCGGCCTCGATCAGTGCCTCGTAGCCCAGCCAGCCGGCCGGCAGGGCGCCGTCGCCGAAGCCGATCCAGGTGCCGCCGGCCAGCGCGCCCTCGGCCTTCAGCGGCGCGACGCGCTCGATGAGATCGTGCTGCACGATGAAGGCGCGCGCCTCGGCGTGGCCGACGATGTAGCCGATCTCGGGCGCCGTGAGGCGGAAGTTGATCGGCACCGCCACCAGCCCGGCGCGGGCCAGCGCGACGTACATCTCCATCCACTCGACGCAGTTGTAGGCCAGCAGCGCAACGCGGTCGCCCTTGGCGAGGCCGCGCGCCAGCAGCGCGTTGGCCAGCCGCGTGGCGCGCTGATGCCATTGCGCGAACGTCAGCGCGCGGCGCGAATCGCGCGCGCCCAGCTTGTGCGGCTGCAGCCGGGCATAGGTGGCGACGGCATCGGCGACGGTCAGCAGGTGGTTCATGCGGCGTGCTCCCCGCGGGCAGGGCCCGTCCGGTGCCCGGATCATAGAACTCTGAATTCAGAATCCGATACGGGATTGTCCGTAAATCAGAACTCTGAATTCAGAATACTATCAGTCGATGAGCACACCCCAAGTCAGCGACCGCAGCGCCGCCGCGCTCGTCGCCCGCTTCCTGAAGGCGCGCGGCGTCGACCGCGTGTTCGCGCTGTGCGGCGGCCACATCATGCCGATCTGGATGCGCCTGGACGCCGAGGGCATTCGCATCGTCGACGTGCGCGACGAGCGGGCCGCCGTCTACATGGCGCACGCGCACAGCGAGATGACGGGCGGCCTGGGCGTGGCGCTGGTCACCGCCGGCCCCGGCGTCACCAACGCGATGACGGGCATCGCCAACGCCCACGTGGCGAAGGCTTCGGTGCTGGTGCTCTCCGGGACGCCGCCGCGGGCGCAGGAGAACCGCGGCGCGCTGCAGGACATGGCGCACACCGAGTTCGTGCGCCCGCTCACGCGCTACGCCCGCACGGTGCGCGAGCCGGCGCTCGTGCTGCAGGAGCTGGACGAGGCCGTCTCGCGCGCCAGCGGCGAGGCCGGCGAGCCCGGCCCGGCCTACCTCGACTTCCCGGTCGACACACTGCGCGCCGAAGTGCCCGCCGCGGTGCAGCTGCCCGAGCTGTTCGCGCCGCGCCCGCGCCGGGCCATGCTGCCCGATCCCGCGGCCGTCGACGCGGCGGTCGAGATCCTCTGGTCGGCGAAGCGCCCGCTCGTCATCAGCGGCCGCGGCGCGAAGGGCGCGGGCCCGCAGCTGCAGCGCCTGCTCGATGCGCTCGGCGCGCTGTACCTCGACACCGGCGAGAGCCGCGGCCTGGTGCCCGAGGACCATGCCTCGGTGGTGGCCGCGATGCGCGGCTCGGTGATGGCCGAGGCCGACGTGGTGCTCACCGTCGGCCGGCGCCTGGACTTCCAGCTCGCCTACGGTTCGCCCGCGGTCTTCGGCGACGCACGCTTCGTGCGCATCGCCGATGTGGCCGCCGAGCTGCGCGACAACCGCCGCGGCGCGGCCGAGGTCTTCGCGACGCCGGCCGCGGCGCTGCAGGCCATCGTCGAGCGTGCCGCCGGCCGCTCGCCGGCCACCGACCGCGAATGGGCAAGGGCCGTGCGCGCCAAGCACCAGGCGCGCGCCGACAAGCTGGCCTCGTCGCTGGCCCAGGCCGCGCCCGGCAGCGACGGCCTGATGCACCCGAACCGCCTGCTCGCCGCGCTGCGCGAGGCGCTGCCGCGCGACGCCGTGGTGGTGGCCGACGGCGGCGACTTCCTCAGCTTCGCGCGCGTCGCGCTGCCCGCGGCGAGCTACCTCGACCCGGGCTCGCTGGGCTGCATCGGCATCGGCACGCCCTTCGGCATTGCGGCAAGCCTGGCCTGCCCGGGCCGCACGGTGGTCGTGGCCACCGGCGACGGCGCCTTCGGCTTCAACGCGATGGAGATCGACACCGCCGCGCGCCACGGCGCGCCGGTGCTGATCGTCGTGGCCAACAACGGCAGCTGGGCGATCGAGGTGCGCGACCAGCAGGAGACGCATGGCAAGGTGGTCGGCACTCGGCTGCAGTTCGCCGACCACGCGGCGATGGCGCGCGCCTTCGGCCTGCACGGCGAGCGGGTGGAGAAGGCCGAGGAGCTGCAAGGCGCGATCGAACGCGCGCTGGCCACCGTGGCCGCCGGCAAGCCGGCGCTGCTGGACGTGCTGGTGACGCCCGAGGCCGCCTCTTCGGACGCGAAGTCCGGCCTGGCCTGGGTGCCCGACCTGCAGGCGCTGCAGGCCTGGGACGATGCCGAGCGCGCGTGGAGGGCGGGCTGAAGGCGCATGCTGCACATCCTCGACGTCACCTTCCCGTTCTTCGCGCTCGTGCTCGTGGGCTGGGCCGTGGGCCGGCGCGGCTGGCTCTCGCTGGAGTCGATCCCGGCGCTGAACCTCTTCGTCCTGTATTTCGCGCTGCCCTGCATGCTGTTCCGCTTCGCGGCGGCGACACCCATCGCGCGCATGCTGGACCCGGTCGTCACCGGCCTGTGGGTGGGCAGCGCGCTGGTGATGGTGGGGCTGGCCGTGGTGGCGACGAAGCGCGGCGCCATCGGCTGGAACGACGCCGCCTTCGGCGCGCTGGTGGCCGCGTTCTCCAACTCCGGCTTCATGGGCGTGCCGCTGCTGGTGGACCTGCTGGGCCCGCGTGCCGCGGCACCGGCCATCGTCACGCTGGCGCTGGACATGGTGATCACCTCGTCGCTGTGCATCGCGCTCTCAAGGCTGGACGGCGCCGGCGTGCACGGCGCCGAGCGTGCCGCGCTGCAGGCGCTCAAGGGCATGACGGTCAACCCGCTGCCCTGGGCCATCGTCGCCGGCTGCATCGTCTCGGGCACCGGCCTCGTGCTGCCGCACCTGCTGATGAAGCCGGTCACGATGCTGGCAGACGCCGCCTCGCCGGCCGCGCTGTTCACGCTGGGCCTCGTGCTCGCGCGAGCGCAGCGCCGCGCCGAGGCGCCGCCCACGCGCTCGGGCACCGTGCGGCGCGGCGACGTGCCGCTGGTGGTGGCCTTCAAGCTGCTGCTGCACCCGCTGCTGGTGCTGGCCGCGGGCCGCGGCGCGATGGCGCTGGGCGCGCCGCTGGACCCCTTCGCCGCCAACGTGCTGGTGCTCGTGGCCGCGCTGCCCAGCGCGAGCAACGTGCCGATGCTGGCCGAGCGCTTCGGCGCGGATGCGGGGCGCATCGCGCGCATCGTGCTCGTCACCACCGCGCTGGCCTTCGCGAGCTTCTCGCTTGCGGTGGCGATGCTGGTGGGCTCGCGCTGAGCGCCCCCTCGGGGGGCCGCGAGCGGATGCGAGCTGGGGGGGCGTCTCGTCTCAGTGGCGCCCGGCCGCCCGAAGCCACTGAGCGCCCCCTCGGGGGGCCGCGAGCGGATGCGAGCTGGGGGGTCGCTTCAGTCGGCGACGGCCGATTCCGCCTTCTGCTCCGCCTCGGCCAACAGCCGGCGCACCAGGCCCGGCAGCTGCTCCAGCGTGTACTCCTTCTGGATCACGCTGCGCACGCCCACCTGCGCCGTCTCGTCGAGCATCTGCTCGGTGACGTAGCCGGAGCTGACGATCACCGGCAGCTGCGGCCGCAGCCGTGCCGCCTCGGCGGCCACGTCCAGGCCCGACAGGCCGGGCATGTTGTAGTCGGTGATCAGCAGGTCGAAGCGCTGCGGATCGGCGCGCAGCGCCTCCAGCGCGGCGCGTGGTTCGTGGAAGCCGCTGACGCGCCAGCCGGCCTGCTTCAGCAAGGCCTCCACCACGATGACCATCGCCAGGTCGTCGTCCACGTAGGCCACGTGCCGCGGCTCGGTGGCTTCGGGCGGCGGCGCCGCCGGCAGCGCGGGCGCGGGCAACGGCTCGGCCGCCAGCGGCAGCAGGATCTCGAAGCGGCTGCCCAGGCCGGGCGTGCTGCGCACGCCGATCCAGCCGCCGTGCGCCGCGACGATGCCGTGCACCACCGCCAACCCGAGGCCCGTGCCCTGGCCCACCGGCTTGGTGGTGAAGAAGGGCTCGAACACACGCTCGCGCGTGGCTTCGTCCATGCCGCAGCCGGTGTCCACGACGGCCAGCCGCGCGTAGCCGCCGGCGGCCAGGCCCAGCGGGCCCGCGGCCTCGGGCGCGAGCGTGCGCGATTCCAGCTCCAGCGTGATCTGCCCCGGCTGGCCCTGCAGCGCATGCCAGGCGTTGTTGCACAGGTTCATCACGACCTGCTGCAGTTGCGTGGCGTCCACGCGCACCGGCAGCGGCGCATCGGCCAGCCGCGCCTCCAGCCGCACCGAGGCCGGCAGGATGGGCCGCAGCAGGCTCAGCGACTCTTCCACCACCGGCCGCAGCGGCTGCAGCGCCAGGCTCGTGGGGTGGCGGCGGCTGAAGGCCAGGATCTGCTGCACCAGGCTGCGCGCGCGCACCGCCGAGGTGTTGATGCGCGCCAGGCCCTCGCGCTCCTGCGGCCCCATCTCGCTGCGCAGCAGCAGCGCGACGTTGCCCAGGATGGCCGCCAGGATGTTGTTGAAGTCGTGCGCGATGCCGCCGGCCAGCGTGCCGATGGCCTCCATCTTCTGCGACTCGCGCAGCTGCGCCTCGAGTTCGCCGCGTGCACGCTCGGCCTCGCGGCGCGCGCTCACGTCGGTCACCATCGCCAGCGTGCCCTGCGGAAGGCCCAGCTCGTCGAGCACCGGCGTGACGACGCAGGAGGCGAACATCACGCTGCCGTCGCGGCGGCGGAAGCGGCAGTCGCCCGGCGCCGCGCCGGCGGCTGCATGGACGTCCGGCAGCATGAACTCCTCGCGCCGGCGGCCGATCAGCGCGGCCTCGTCTTCGCCCAGCAGGCGCGCCATCTTCGGGTTGACGAAGCTGGTGCGGCCGTCGGCATCGCAGACCCAGATGCCTTCGTCGGCCGTCAGCACGATGCGGCGGTAGCGCGCCTCGCTGGCCGCCAGCTCGGCCGTCATCGCGCGCGCCGTCGCGTGCGCACGCTCGCGGCCGCCCACCAGCAGCCAGGTCACCAGCGCCAGCAGCGCACTGAAGCCGCAGCCGGCGGCGGCGATCAGCTTCGCCTCGCTGCCGCCATGCTGCCGCAGGAACTCCGGCCGCGCGGTGACGGCCAGCGTCCAGGTGTGGCCGGCGAAGCCGACGTACTCGAGCGTCTCCAGACGTGGGCCTTCGCCATCGGCGACGGTGGCGGCTTTCGAAGGCGAGAGCACGCCGTCGTGCAGCGCCAGCTCCACGCCGGGAATGCGTTCGCCGTAGAGGCTGGACAGCAGGTCCGGCAGCTGCACGCCGGCCATCACCCAGCCGCGCAGCGCGCGCCGGCGCGCGGCGGCGCCGTCGGGCGCCGTGCCGCTTTCGTAGACCGGCAGCACGAGGCGGAAGCCGGCGCCGGGGCGCGCGGCTGCATCCGGCCGCCAGGCGCTCACGCTCAGGCTCCCGGCGTCGCGCGAGCGCTGGAGCGCCTGCTGCAGGGCGGTGTCCGGCGGTGCCGCCAGCAGCGCCGCGTTCAGTGCGCTGGCCGGCGCGACGTAGGGCCAGGCCGCCGGAAGCGCGTCGGCGGGCGGCGCCGGCGCCCAGGCGAAGTGCTGCACGCCGGCGAAGTCGGCCCCGGCCAGCAGCGCATCGACATAACGCTCGAAGGCCAGGCGCTCGATCGGCGCGCCGGCCTGCATCAACCCCTGCACGCCGCGCAGCATCTGCTCGTAGGCGACGAGACGCTGCTCGATGCGCCCGGCCGTCTGGCGCACGGTGCCGTCGAAGGCCGACTGCACGGCCAGCGTCGCGATGTGCTGCTCGTGGCGCCACAGCCCCAAGGTGGCGGCCAGCGACAGCAGGCCCACCGCCCAGGGCAGCAGTGCGAGCAGGCTGCGGCGGCGCCGGTCCATCAGAACTGCGTCATGGTCCGCGCCAGCTCGGCGGGGAAGTACTTCTCGAAGATGCGGCGGATGGTGCCGTCGGCGCGCATCTCGTCGATCAGCGAGCGCCAGGCCGCGTGCTGCGCCGGCGGCATCGACGTCCTCGACATGATCAGCCCGTGCAGCACCGGCGGATCCTCGAACTCCAGGATCGTGGTCTGCTCGCGCAGCCGGCCGGCTTCCACCGCGGGGTAGTCGAAGGGCTCGATGATCATCGCCTGCACGCCCTTGTCCAGCAGCACCTGGTACAGCGGTTCCAGGCTGGTGGCGTAGTTCACGCGGCGCTCGGCGTCGAGCTGGTCCACCATGCGGTTGGCGCTCGTGCCGTAGCGGAAGCCGCGGATCACGCCCAGGCGCAGCGCCGGCCGTGCGGCGAACTCCTCCACCGTGCGCACGCCGGCGTCGCGCCGCACCAGCAGGTAGTACTTGTTCGAGTCGTACCAGGCGAAGGCGGCGAAGCGCTCGCGCGCCTCGTTGGTGATGCCCGAGAGGCTGAAGTCCAGCGCGCCGCTCTCGATCAGCTGCCAGATGCGCGCGCGCGGCATCACGGTGACGCCGAACTTGCAGCCGCTGCGCCGCGCCATCTCGTCGGCGATGTCCTTGTCGATGCCCTCGCCGGACTGCGCGGCATATAACAGGCCATGTTCGTGCAGCGCGAGGCTGATGGGGCGCTCGCAGGAAGGGCCGGCGGCGCGCGCCGCGCCTGCCGCGAGCAGGAGGCACAGAAGACCGAGAACCAGGCGGACGGCAAGTCGGAACTGCAACGGCACGGACGCTCCCTGTTTTTCTTCGGGCTGCGCGGGCAAGGCGCAGCCGGGATTCAATGCGCGAGCTTAGCGTCCGGGCCGGCGCGGGCAGCGAACGAAATCACGCTCCGGCGCGCTATAAGTGCGTTTGCTTCGGAGGAGACACGGATGCACGATGCCCGGAAGTCCACCACCCGCCGCCTTGCCGCGGTGTTGACCGCGTTGTCGCTGCCCCTGGCGCTGGCGCCGGCCCGGGCCGCAGCCGGCGACGAGCCGCCCACGTACCGCGTCGACCCCGCCTGGCCGCAGGCGCTGCCCAACGGCTGGATCCTGGGCCAGGTCAGCGGCATCGCGACCGACGCCGAGGACCATGTCTGGGTGCTGCAGCGTCCGGCCAGCCTCACCGAGGACGAACGCGGCGCGACGCTGAACCCGCCGCACTCCAAGTGCTGCGCGCCGGCGCCGCCGGTCCTGGAGTTCGACGCCGCCGGCCGGTTGCTGCGCTCATGGGGCGGCAAGGGCGCCGGCTACGACTGGCCGCACAACGAGCACGGCATCCACGTCGACGCCAAAGGCTTCGTCTGGATCACCGGCAACGGCGCCGAGGACGGCCAGATCCTGAAGTTCACGCGCGACGGTCGTTTCGTGCTGCAGATCGGCAAGGTCGGTCCGCAGACCGGCGGCGCCGACACCACGCGCCTGGGCCAGGCCGCCGGCGTGGAGGTGGACGCGGCCGCGAACGAGGTCTACGTGGCCGACGGCTACTTCAACCGCCGCGTGATCGTCTTCGACGCCGAGACCGGCGCCTACAAGCGCCACTGGGGCGCCTACGGCAAGCCGCCGCAGGCCGGCACCAAGCCCGACCTGCGCCGCAGCGCGCCGCCCACCCAGGCGCAGCTGACGGACTTCGGCAACCCGGTGCACTGCGTGCGCCTGTCGCACGACGGCTTCGTCTACGTCTGCGACCGGCTGAACAACCGCATCCAGGTCTTCCGCAAGGACGGCAGCTACGTGCGCGAGTTCAGCGTCGAGCCGCGCACCGCGGGCAACGGCTCGGTGTGGGACATCGTGCTGTCGCGCGACCCGGCGCAGCGCTGGCTGTTGCTGGCCGACGGGCGCAACAACCAGGTCCTGACACTGAAACGCGACAGCGGCGAGGTGGCCGGCACGCTGGGCCGCCCCGGCCGCTACGCCGGCGAGTTCCACTGGGTGCACGACCTGGCGATCGACTCGAAGGGCAACCTCTACGCCGGCGAGGTCGACACCGGCAAGCGGGCGCAGCGCTTCGTCGTTCGGCAACCCTGACCTAGGGCGCCAGACGGGTTGCTCCGGCGGGTGCGGACATCCAAGCGCCTGGCGTGGATCACGCAGGAACTGTCTTGCGCGCTCGGCCACAGTCGACACCTCGGCACCAACCGGGCGCCAAAGTAGACGCAACAGCATGCTGGTCCTTTGCCTGCAGCGGCGCGTACGCGGCGTGCAACTGCACAGGATGAGGCGCCCGAGACAGGTCCGTCATGGCTACCAGCTGTCGGCCAGGTGCGCGTGCTGGTGGTGTTGCGCGCCGGTGCGGCGGTGGCCGCCGAAGCGTTGATGGCCCTGGTGCGTGAACTCAAAGGCGCGGTCTATCCGCCCAAGGCCATCGACTTCGTGGCCGCGTTGCCGGTGAGCGGCTTGGGCAAGCGGGACATCAAGGCGATTCGCGCGCCGTTCTGGCGGGGCGAGCAGCGCGCGGTGGCTTGACGGGGCCGGGGCCTGGGGCCTGCGGGCGTGGCGTCGGGCGGCGCCCCTGTACGCAGCGTTGTGCTACTGCCCAACACCAGCCGCCAGCGCTGCGGCGGCGGCGGCGTCGAGAGCGCCTCCGCGTGCCAACAATGCTTGGGCTTGCGCCGTGCCCAAGGCCTCTCCGGCAAGCGCCTTGATCTGCGCCACGACGTCCTGGTCGACGGCGCCCATCGACATCTCGCGCGCGGCGAAGGCCTCGATCGCATGCCCGATCAGCAGCGCCGCGGTCTCATGGTGCCCGCGCATCGCCGCCAACTGGGCCACCGTGGGCGCCACCACCGGCGCTCCGAAGCGCGCGCAGGCTGCCCAGGCGCGCGGCACCAGTGCCTGCGCTTCGTCCAGCCGGCCCATCATGACCAGCGCCTTCAGCAGGCCTTGCAGCACCCACGGCAGGTTGCCCTTGGCACTGCCGCTGGTGGCGTCGATGCGCCCGAGCAGCGCGCGCCCGCGGTCGGCGGCCTCGGCAAAGCGGGCCATCGCATTCAGCACGAAGACGACGTTGGACTCAGCGGCATCGGCGGTGGCCTGCAGGCCAAGCTGCCCGGCCAGCGCCATTTCGGCCAGCCGGCCGCTGAGGATGGTTTCAAGGTCCTCGCGCTCGGTTGCCGCCGCCACCAGCGCCCCGTGCACCTGCAGCCGCTCGCGCACAGTCAGGTCGGGCATGGTGGCGGCGCGGGCCTGCAACGCCTGGCAGGCGCGGTCGAGGTCGGGGCCGGGCCCATAGATCGAGCGCACGCACACGCAGGCGGCCAGCAGCGCCTGCCGCGGGTTGTCGACGGCGTCCCACAGCGCCAGCGCGCGCCTCGCCGCGGCGTCGGCACCTGGGGCGCGCAGGATCGACCCGGTGCGCGCGAACTCGGCCCACCAGGCGGCCTGCACCGCCGTGGGCAGGGACTGGCCTGCTGCTTGCTCCATCGCCGCTTCAAGCGCGCGCAACCAGCGGGTGCTGTCCTGCCGCCAGACGGTGAAGTTGGCCACGGGTGTGACCGCTGCGGTCAGTTGGGCGGCCAGAGCCAGGTCATGCGCCTGCGCCCAGGCGATGGCTTCCCGCACGTTCTCCATTTCAGCCTCGCACAGCGCCTGGACGGCGGCGTCGTCGGGCCGGTGGCGGGAAAACAGCGCCAGCAGCGCGCCGGCATGTCGGCGCCGCACGGCCTGCTCTTCAAGGGCCGGCGTCGGGGACTGGCGCAACCGCTCGATCGCGTAAGCACGCATCGTCTCCAGCAACCGGTAGCGCGGCGGGTTTTCGGTGCCGACGACCATGAGCGATCGGTCGGCCAGCGTGCCAAGTTCGTCGATGATCTCCCAGCGCGCCGATGCATCGTCCGTCATCAGTGCTGCCGCAAGGTCCAGCGTGAAGCCGTCGGCGAATACCCCCAGCGCGCAAAACAGCCGCTGCTCGTTGGGCCCCAACAGGCGGTAACTCCAGTCGAGTGCGTTGTGCAGCGTGCGGTGCCGCGGGGCGGCGTCGCGCAGTCCGCGGGTCAGCAGTTCGAAGCGCTGCGCCAGCGCGTCATGCACCGCTTGCAGGCCGAGCAGCGGCACCCGCGCAGCCGCCATTTCCAGCGCCAGCGGCAGGCCGTCAAGCTGTGCGCAGATGGCATGCAGCACGGGCAGCGCGGCCGGCGTCATCACAAAGCGGTGATCGGCCGCGACGATGCGCTCAACCAGCAGCGCCAGCGCGCCCTCGGGCACCGGGTTCGCGAGGTCTGCCTCGGGCTTGTGCAGGACCAGCGGCTCGAGCCGCAGCACCCGCTCGCCGGCCACCGCCAGCGGCACCTGGCTGGTCACCAGCACTTGTACGCCGGTCAACGGCCGCAGCAGCGAGGCCCACTCGGCACAACTCTGAATCAGGTGTTCGGCGTTGTCCATCACCAGCAGCAAAGCCTGGCCGTGCAAGGCGGCCACCAGCTGCGCGGGAGCATCGTCGTCGCCGCCGGTGAGCTGCAGTTTGAGCCCGCGCGCCAGCGCGCCGGCCACCTGGCTGCCGTGGGCCAGGGTGGCCAGGTCGACCCAGACGCAGCGGCCCGCCCAGCGCGCGGCAGCGGCGCGCGCCAGACGGGTCTTGCCCACCCCCGCCGTGCCGACCAGGGTGGTGCTTCCGCCGCCGTGCAACAGGGCTTCAAGGCGAGCGAGATCGGCATCACGCCCGATCAAACGATGGGCTGCGGCGTGCGCTGCCGTGGGCGTGCTGGTGGCCGGCGAAGGCACCGGCGTGATCCCCTCTGCCGGCGCCGCTGGCCTCGTGGGTGCCGCGCCGACCACCAGCGCCGTGAATCGGTAGCCGCGCCCCGGCACGGTGGCGATCACCTCGCCGCCGAGCAATTTGCGCAGGTTGCTGATCTGCATCTGCAGGTTGGCCTCCTCAACCACCAAGCCGGGCCAGACGCGGTCAAGCAGCTCGTTCTTGGTCAACAGGTGGTCGGGCTGCGCGGCCAGCACCATCAACAGGTCCAGCGCACGCCGCCCCAGCGCCGCGGGCCGGCCGTCGACGAGCAGGCGGCGCTCCGCCGGCTGCAGCTCGAATCGCTGCGACGGTCCGAAGCGCAGCGTTGTGCTGCCCGGTGGTGCGCGGTCGGTGGTCGGCAAGGCGGGGGCTCTCCAGACGCCGGGCACCGCACCGGCGTTGCGGCAGCTGCGCCGCGTGGGAGCTTAACCGCGCCCGCCTGCCTGAAGGCGCAGGTGTGGTGAAAGACGGGCCTGTACAGGCCTGCTTCCCGCGGCACCAGGCGCTGTTCACTGCAACTCGTAGACCAGGAACGAGCGGTAGTTGTTCTTGGCGTACGCGCCGAAGATCTTGAGGAAGACCCACTCCATCGTGTTGTCGCCGATGATGTCGTAGTAGCCGTTGTTGGGGTCGAAACCGCGGTGCATGGTGGGCGTCTTGATCATGCCGATGGCGTGGCCCGGATCGGCCCCGTCGCCGACGAAGCCGACCAGGAACTTGCTGACCGGCGAGGCCGCCAGCGAGTCTCTGATGGCATGCAGTTGGACCAGCAAGTTGCCCCGGTAGAGTTGCGAGCGCTGGTGAATCTTGAGCCCGTATTCGGCAATCGTTGCGCTCTTGACCCCCTCGTTGTGCGTGTTGCGCGCCCGGTTGAGCACACCGCGTCCGCGCATGCGCAGCTGTTGCCCGTTGTTGGCCAGCCAGTCCAGCACCAGCGCGTTGCAGACGCCGGGTTCGTTGGCGGCCAGATGGCGGTTCTGGTCGAACTTCGTCTTGATGACTTGCATGTCGCCTCTCCAGGCATGGGGTTGGGGGAAGTCGCGCCGCCAGTGTTGGCCAGCGACTGCCGGTGCGTCCCCAAGGCAGCCTCAAGAAACGGCAAAACATGCAGCCATGCCCATCCCAGATTGCCATGCGACCGCAGGGCCGACGACGCGCAGGTCGAACCGATGGTCCGCTGCGGCACGCCGCAGCGCCGGCCCTTCACGGCGTCGCCGTTGTTTGGCACATGGGTGCATCAGCCTGACCAGAAAGGCCGCCAGCGAGACGAGGAGCGCGCTCGGCGGCTGGATCAGCGGCGCGAGTTGATGCAATCGTGGCCGCTTGCTCGACGCTTGCTCGTCGGCGTCCTTTCGCTGGCCGGCCGGAAGCCCGTATCCGGGTGACGGGCAGTCCCGCCTTGCAAGATCCACCGCGCGGTCACGTCGAAGACAACGGGTGCATAGGCCGGGCCTTCCCTTCCAGGTATGCGTCCGGGGCTCCCATTGCACCGGATCGCCGAAGCCCGCCTCGCGCAACTGATCCACGACGATGGCCGGGTCCTGCGCCACGGGTCCGTTCGCCAGCCGCCGGGCCACGCGCAAGGCGGGGGCGGTGTTGCGGCCGCGAGCTTCGAAGTCCGAGGTCTGCGAGCCTGCTGACGGCGACGCCGCGTCGAGTGAACCAGTCGCCGCCCCGCCGTCCTGCGGCAGCTGCACGCCGAGGAGGCATCGCAGTGCTGCGTCCAGGCGCGTGGCGGGCGTGGCGTCGAGCGCGGCGAGTGCACACAGGGGCATGGCGATCATGGCCGCAGCCGGCGCACTGCCGAGAAGCCGGAGAGCAGCGCTAGATCGCGGTATCGACATCTCATCCCCCGAGGCTTGCAGCCATTCGCGTCGCTCCCAGCATCCACGGTGCGACGTAACTCGCCCGGCTGCACGCTCTTCAGGCCTCGGTTCCGCCTCAACAGTGCCCGGCCGCCCAGCGACGGCCCGTTGCGCATGCCCGGCCCGCGGGCGCGCCGGTTGTCAGAATGCGAGACCGTCCTCTGGAGCATGAGCATGGTCCCGAACCCTCCCGCCGAGACCGATCCCGCGACGACCCGACTCGAAGGGCGTTGCCTGTGCGGTGCCGTGCGCATCACGGTGGCAGGCGGTCACGACCCACGCGTCGGCGCGTGCCATTGCAGGATGTGCCAGCGCTGGTCCGGTGGTCTGTTCCTGTGCTTCACCGCCGAGCCATCGGCCGTGACGGTGACCGGCGAGGTGAGCCGCTATCGATCGTCGTCCTTCGCCGAACGGGCCTTCTGCCCGCGCTGCGGATCGCACCTGTGGATCAACGATGTCGCGCCGGGCGGAGAACCGGGCAGCTACGAACTGATGCCGGGCCTGTTCGATGCGACACGGACCTGGCCGTTGCGGTCCGAGATCTACGTCGACTGCGCGCTGGCGTCGATCACGCTGGCCGGCGAGCATCGGCGCAAGACGCGCGCGGAGTACGAGGCCTCGAACCCGTTCGTCGAAGGCGACCTGGCGTAGTTCGCGCGAAGTCGGCCAGGTTCGTCGCCTCTTGGGGGGATCCCTCGAACAAAGGATGAGGTGCGGCGTGCGCAGATGCTGCAATTGCTGCGCATCCCGAGGAGCTTTCATGCGTCGCCTGATCGTTGCCACACTCGCCTTCTTCGCGGCCGCCAGCGCACACGCGCTTGGCTTCACCCTCTACACCAACCAGGCACTCTGGCAGGCAAATACAGGGCCGTCCACGCTGCAGGACTTCTCGGGCTACGCCACCAGCACGTCGGTGATGAACGCCGAAGTCCTCGCCCATGTCACGGTCGGCACCAACCTCGGCGCACTCGAAGTCCATGGCGCCGAGCATGACATCTTCGCGACCGGCAACGGCAGCGGCTCCCGTGCGAGCGGCAACGCCTACTACGAGTTGAACTTCGACAATGCCTACCGGTCTGCCGCCTTCGACATCGCATCGTTCGAGTCGGCGTCGCCGCCGTTCGACATCGCCAGCGGTGCCGTCGACGCGGGCCAGGTCGAGATCCTGTTCGCGAACGGCTTCCTGCTGACCTACGACATCTTCGGCAACGATGGCAGCAACATCTTCTTCGGCGTCACAGCGGATACCGCGATCACACGCATGCGCTGGATCGAGGCGCATGAGCGCCTGGGCGGCAACGAGGAGAGCACGCTGGACAACCTGCGCGTCGGTCTCGCAGTCGCGGTGCCGGCGCCGCCCACGCTGCCGCTGGCCGCGGGCGCGCTGGTGCTGATGGCGGCGCTGGTCCGCAGGCGGCGCTGAACGACGCCGGCGCCGCGGCTGCAGGAGGATCCTGAACAGCGCGTCGCCGCCGGGCGCGTCGAAGACCTCGATCGCGCCGCCGTGCCCGGCGACTTGGGGCGCGGCAGCGGAACCCGCCGGAACTGGTGCTGTGCGATCTCGGCATGCCGGGCATGGATGGCTACGAGACATGCCGCCTGCTGAGGCACCGGCCCAAGCTGGCGGCTGTCGTGATCGCTGTGATCAGCGGCCAGGGTGGCGACCCCTATCGCTGCATCGATGGACGCCGGCTTCGACTGGCGCCTCGTCAGGCCGATGGACCGACCCGTGACTTCGAGCGGCTCGACCGGCCGTCCGCGAAGCGGACGTATAAGGTCGGGGCCATAGCGCCAACTCGCGAAACGTTGAAGCAGAACTCAATCGCGAGTCGCACCGACTTGGGCGCCCTACGCCTGAACCTCAGCGCGCCGCGCGCCGAAGCGCCGCCTCGCCCGGCAGCGGCACGTTGCGGCGGAGCACGTCCTCGGCCAGCCACAGCGCGGCGCGGCGCGCGCGTTCGGCCACCACCGGCAGCGGCAGCTGCTGGTAGTCGTCGTTGAAGACCTCGAAGCTGTAGTCGCCGCGGTAGCCCAGGGCGTCCAGCGCCAGCACCAGCCGCACCAGCTCCTCGCTGTGCACGCCTTCGCCGGGGAAGACGCGGAAGGTGCGTGCGGTGGTCATGCGCTCCTCGAAGGTGGGCGTCTCCTGCCACATGAAGTCCGACAGCTGCACGAGGTAGATGCGCAGCGGGTCCAGCAGGTCCAGGTCTTCGAGCGCGTCCTTCGCGGCGAAGATGTGGAACGAATCGAGGCCGATGCCGAGGTTCGGGCTGTCGGCGCGGCAGACGATGTCCCAGGCCTGCGTGAAGCGGTTGACGTGGCGGCCCCAGCTCAGCGCCTCGTAGGCCACCTTGATGCCGTGCGGCAGCGCCAGCGTCGCCAGCTTCTGCAGGTCGGCGGCGAGGCGGTCCGGGTCGCTGTCGGCGTGGCGGCTGGTGGAGCTGCAGGCGAGCAGCACCTTGCAGCCCAGGGCGCTGCACATCTGGATCATCGACTTGGCGATGTCCACCTTGTAGGCGTGCAGGTGGCCCGAGAGGCCTTCGAAGTCGCGCAGCACCTGAAAGCCGGTGCCGCGCAGGCCGCTGGTGCGCACGGCCTTCACCGCGGCGTCCAGGCCCTCGGGGTGGCCGACCACGTCGCGCGCGCTCAGCATCACCTGGCCGAAGCCAGCCTCGCGCATCGCCTTCAGCTTGGCCTCCAGCGGGCCGGCCAGGCTGATGGTGTCCATGCCGAACTCGGAGATGTTCATGGCCTCACCCCCGGTCGTCGTGGACCAGCTCGAACACCACCGAGTGCAGCATGTTGCGCGTGAGCGCGCCGCGCGTGCCCACCTTCAGGTTCGCCGACTCGACGAACTCCATGCCCATGCGCTGCAGCGCGGCGGCCGCGGCGGGCACGTCGGGCGTGCCCAGGCCCACGCGGTGGAACAGCTCCTCCTCGTCGTAGGCCAGCGTGGCCGGGTCGGGCTCGATCAGCTGCAGGTAGAAGCGCTGCTCGGGCACGCAGGGGCTCTGCAGCACCGTGCCCTTGGGCAGGATGCCGAAGCGCGTGTCTTCCGGCAGGCGCACGAAGCCCAGCAGCCGGCGGTAGAAGTCGGCCCAGTCGTCGGTGCGGTCGCGGCCGATGTACTGCACGATGCCGAACCAGTGCAGCCCGGCGAGCATCGGCGGCTTCGGGTCCACGCCGGGGATCGGGCGGAAGTCGACGTCGAAGATCGAGAAGTCGGCCCAGCGGTCGACGAAGTAGATCTGCGCGCCGGCCGGGCCGTGGATGCCGGGGATGTTGAGCTCCATCACCTGCGCGTGGTTGGGCACCTCCCAGGCGCCGAGTTCCAGCGCGCGCTCGAAGGCAGCGCGCGCGTCGCGCACGCGCAGCGCCATCGCGGTGATGCGCGGGTGGTCGGCCTTGGCGGCCTTGGCCGCGGCGCTGTCGCGCAGCAGCCCGGCGTGGGTGTTGACGACGATGTTCATCGCGCCCTGGCGGTACAGCAGCACCTCGCGCGAGCGGTGGCGCGCCACCGGCTTGAAGCCCAGCGTCTCCAGCACCTGGCCCAGGGCCTGCGGCTGCGCGGTGGTGTATTCGACGTACTCGATGCCGGCCAGCCCCAGCGGGTTGGGGGCTTCGCCGACGGCTTCGCGGTCGTGGACGGTGTCGGGCATGGCTGCCTCCTTCGGGTTCGATGTCAGGCGGTGGCCGTGGGCGCAACATGCGCGCCACCGAGGAAAAGGCGTTCGATGTGCGGGTCGTCGAGCAGTTCGCCCGCGGGCTTGTGCAGCACGAGGCGGCCGGACTCGAGCGCGATCGCGTCGTCGGCCATCTTCAGTGCGCTCTTGACGTTCTGCTCGACCATCAGCACCGTCGTGCCCTGGTCGGCCAGCGCGCGCAGCAACCGGAACACGTCGGCCACCACGAGCGGGCTCAGGCCGATGGAGGGCTCGTCGATCAGGATCACGCGCGGCCGCAGCAGCAGCGCGCGGCCGATCTCCAGCTGCTTCTGCTCGCCGCCCGAGAGCGAGGCCGCGGCGCTGTGCAGCCGCTCCTTCACGCGCGGGAAGCGCTCCAGCACCTCGGGGATGCGCTCGCGCGTGGTCTTCATGCCCAGCGTGATGCCGCCCAGCTCGAGGTTCTCGTAGACCGTCAGCTGGCCGAAGAGGTTGCGCCCCTGCGGCACGAAGGCCACGCCATGCTCCACCAGCAGGGCCTTGGCCGAAGCACCGGTGATGTCGCGCCCGTCCAGCCGGATGCGCCCCTGGCGCGGCTTCAGCAGGCCGAACAGCGTCTTCAGCACCGTGCTCTTGCCGGCGCCGTTGGGGCCCAGCAGCAGCGTGATCTTCCCGCGCGCGGCCTCGAAGCTCAGGCGGTTGAGGATCATGAACTCGCCGTAGCCGGCGACCACGTCCTCGAAGACGATGCAGTTCGGGTCAGCCACGCTCAGTTCCCGAGGTAGGCATCGAGCACCTGCCTGTTGGCGCGGATCTCCGCCGGCGTGCCCAGCGCCATCACCTGGCCCTCGACCATCACGAGGATGCGGTGGCACAGGTCCATCACGAAGTCCATGTTGTGCTCGATGACGACGAAGCTCGCCGCCTTGCCGCCAGGGCCGGGCGTGCGGTTGAGCTCCTTCAGCAGCGTGCCGATGCCGTCGACCAGGCTCGGGTTGACGCCGGCGCAGGGCTCGTCGAGCAGCACGAGGTCGGGGTCGCTCATGAAGGCCATGGCGATGTCCACCAGCTTCTGCTGGCCGTAGCTCAGCGAGCCGGCCGGCTTGTCGGCGACATGGGCGATGCGGAACTGGCGGATCAGCGCGTCGGCCTTGGCGCCCAGGCCGGAGTCGCCCGGCGCGAAAAGCCGCCCGGCCATCGTGCCCTGGTGTTCCTGCGCGGCCACCAGCAGGTTGTCGCGCACGCTCATCTTGCCGAAGACCTGCAGCGTCTGGAACGTGCGGCCGACGCCGCGGCGGTTGAGTTCCATCGGGCTCAGGCCGGTGATGTCGCGGCCCTTCAGCTCGATGCGGCCGGTGTCGGGGCGGATCTGCCCCAGCACGCTGTTGAACATCGTCGTCTTGCCGGAACCGTTGGGCCCGATGACGCCGAAGATCTCGCCCGGCATCACCTCGAAGCTCACGCCGGCCACGGCCTTCACCGCGCCGTAGGACTTCGACAGATCGCTCACCTTGAGCAGCGGCGCCGTCATCGCGGGCCCAGGTTCGCCGCCGCCGCAGCGCGCGCGGCCGAGGCCTCGCGCGCCTGGCGCCTGGCGCGGATGCGGCCGGGAATGCTCAGCAGGCCGTCGGGCAGCCACAGCATCATCAGCACCACGGCCGCGCCGAAGACCGCCAGGTACCAGGCCTGCGCGAAGCGCAGCCACTCCGGCAGCAGCACGCCCACCGCGGCGCCGAGCAGCGGCCCGAAGAAGTAGCCGGCACCGCCGACGACGACCATCAGGTACATCATGATCGAGGCGCCCACCGTGAAGGGCGCGGGCTCGATGAACTCCACCAGCGGTGCGAACAGCGCCCCGGCCGCGCCGGCGTAGGCGGCGCCGATCGCGAAGCTCAGCAGCGTGTAGGCCTGGATGTTGACGCCCAGGCTCTCGGCGCGGATCGGGTTGTCGCGCAGTGCGGTGAAGGCCTTGCCCCAGGGCGAGGCCAGCAGCTTCCACAGCGCCGCGCCCAGCAGCAGCGCCAGCGCCAGCACGAGGTAGTAGAAGGGCAGGGCGCCGGAGAGATCGAAGCCGAACAGCGAGGGCCGCGCGATGCCGTTGATGCCGAAGCTGCCGCCGGTGAGCCACTCCTCGTTGCGCATCACCAGCCACACCGCGGTGTTGAAGCCCAGCGTCGCGAAGGCGAGGTAAATGGTCTGCACACGCAGCGCCGGGAAGCCGAGCACGAGGCCGATGGCGAAGCAGCCGAGCATCGCCAGCGGCAGCCCGATCCAGAAGCTGATGCCGGCCTTCAGCAGGATAGCCACCGTGTACGCGCCGATGCCGAAGAAGGCCGCATGGCCGAGCGACTTCTGGCCGGCGTAGCCCACCGTGAGGTTCAGGCCCATCGTGGCGATCGTGAACACGAGCCACATCGTCAGCAGGTAGACGCCGTAGCTCTTCAGCAGCGGGGGCAGTACCAGCAGCGCCAGAAGCGCCAGCGCGCCGGGCAGCAGGCGCTTCATACCTTGCGCTCCACGCGCCGGCCCAGCAGGCCCTGCGGCTTGAAGAGGATCACCGCCATGAAGATGATCAGCGCCACGGCGTCCTTGTAGGCCGCCGACAGATAGGCCGCGGCCAGGTTCTCCGCCACGCCGACGATCACGCCGCCCAGCAGCGCGCCGCGGCTGTTGTTGAAGCCGCCGATGATCGCGGCGAAGAAGGCCTTGGTGCCCAGGCCCTCGCCGATGTCGAACTTGGCAAGATACGTGGGCGTGACCAGCAGCGCCGCCGCGCAGGCCAAGAGCGCGTTGAGCGCGAAGGTGTAGAAGACCATGCGCGGCACGTCGATGCCCAGCACGGTGGCGCTCTCGGTGTTCTGCGCCACCGCCTGCATCGCCCGGCCGGTGACGGTGCGGCCGAGGAAGGCCTGCACCGCGAGCACGAGCGCGAGCGCAAGCACGAGCGTGCCGATGTCGCCGGCCGTCAGCGTGACGCCGGCGACGGTGAACAGCGCATCACCGAACACGTTCGGGAACGGATGCGCCTCGGCGCTGTAGCCGGCGCGCACGCCGTTGCGCGCAGCGATCGCCAGGCCGATGGTTGCCACCACCACCGGCATCAGCCCGTGCCGCAGCAGCGGATCGGCGATGCCGCGCTTGAAGGCCCAGCCAAGCACGGCGACGGCGACGACGCAGGTGCCGACGAAGGCCACCCACAGCGGCGCGCCGGCGGCCATGAAGCCCAGCATCACGAAGCCGGGCAGCATCACGAACTCGCCTTGCGCGAAGTTGATCGTGCCCGAGGCCTGCCACAGCAGCGTGAAGCCCAGCGCCGCCAGCGCGTAGATGCTGCCGGTGGCGATGCCGGAGAAGACGAGCTGCAGCAGGTCCGTCATGGCGCGACGATAGGCAGCCGCCGCGGGTGCGGCAAGCGGCGTTCCCCCGGGGGCCGCGCGCTCAGCGGCGCTCCTGCAGCAGCGCGGCCATCTGCGCTTCCATGCGCGCCGGATCGGGCTCGCGGCCGGTGAAGAGGCGGAAGGCGTCCACCGCCTGGCCCACCGCCATGCCCGCGCCGTGCGCGACGCGGCAACCCCGTGCCGCCGCGGCCTTCAGCAGCTCGGTCTGCAGCGGGAAGTAGACGATCTCGGAGACCCAGAAGTCCGGCCGCAGCAGCTCGGCCGGCAGCGGCATGCCGGGCAGCTTGTCCATGCCGGTGGGCGTGGCGTGCACGAGGCCGGTGGCACCGGCCAGCGCCGCGGCGGGGTCGGGCGTGTGGCTCGCGCGGCGGCCGGGGTACAGCGCGTTCAGGCGCTCGGCCAGTTCACCGGCGCGCTGCGCGTCGCTGTCCACCAGCACCAGCTGGCCGCTGCCCATGCGCAGCACCGCGTGCGCGATGGCCGAGCCGGCTCCGCCGGCGCCCAGCAGCACCACGCGCCTCAGGTCGGGGTCGGCCAGCTGGCGCTGCAGGCCCCAGCGCCAGCCGCTGCCGTCGGTGTTGTGGCCGGTGGCCTTGCCATCGCGGAAGACGACGGTGTTGACCGCGCCCATCGCACGCGCCTCGTCGCTGAGATCGTCCAGCAGCGGGATCACCGCCTGCTTGCAGGGGTAGGTGATGTTCAGCCCGGCGAACCCCATCACGCGCGCGGCGCGGACCAGCGTCGGCAGCTCGGCCGGGTCGGTCTTCGTCGCATCGAGGTCGATCAGCTGGTAGTGCAGGCGCAGGCCCTGGGCCTTGGCCTCGGCCTCGTGCATGGCCGGCGTGAGCGAGCGCTGGATGCCGGAGCCGATCAGCCCGACGAGCAGCTTGTCGGCCGGCGCGCTCACTTGCGCAGCTTCGCGAGTTCGGCCTGCAGCTCGGCCACGGTGCCGGCGATGGCGGCGCCGTGCTTGTCGATCACGGGCTTGAGCTTCTCGCGCAGCTTGGCCTGCTCGGCGGGCGAGAACTCGGTCACCTGCATGCCGGCCTTCTTCAGCGCGTCGAGCTGGCCGGCGGCGGCCTCGCGGTTGACCTGGCGCTGGAACTGAGCGGCCTCGACGGCGGCGTCCTGGAGGATCTTGCGGTCGGCCGGCGAGAGCTGGTCGGAGACCTTCTTGCTGAAGATCAGCGACTGCGGGTTGTACTGGTGGTTGGTGATCGCCAGGTTCTTCTGCACCTCGTAGAACTTGTTGGCGTTGATCACGCTGAGCGGGTTCTCCTGGCCGTCGATGGCCTTCTGCTCCAGGCCGGCGTAGACCTCGGGGAAGGCCATCGGCGTGGGGTTGGCGCCCAGCGCCTTGACCCAGTCGACGTTGATCGCATTGGGAATCACGCGCAGCTTCAGGCCGGCGATGTCGTCCACGGTGTTGATCGGCCGCTTGCTGTTGGTGAGGTTGCGGAAGCCCAGCTCGAAGTAGGCCAGGCCGACGATGCCCTTGTCCTGCAGCCTGGCGTGCAGCTTCTGGCCGAAGGGGCCGTCGACCACGGCGTCGGCCTCCTTGGCGCTGGCGAACATGAAGGGGAAGTCGAAGACCTCGAAGTCCTTCACCTGCGAGGCCAGGATGCCGGAGTTCAGCAGCACGAACTCGATCGTGCCGCCCTGCAGCGCGGAGACGTTGGCCGCGTCGCCGCCCAGCGTGCCGCCGGGGAAGACGTTGACCTTCAGCTTGCCGCCGCTCTTGGCCGCGACGAGTTCGGCGAACTTCGCGGCGCCCTGCTCCAGCGGGTGGCCCTTGGGGTTCTGCAGCGCGAGCTTGAAGGCACGCTCCTGTGCGTGGGCAGCACCCAGGGGCAGCAGGGCGGCGACGGCGGCGGCGGCCAGCAGGGCGCGGCGGGCGAAACGGATCATCGTTGTCTCCTCAAACAGGTTGGTGAAGCGAGCGAACTGGGTTGAAGGGCCGATTCAGGGTCCGGGTCTCCCGGCCCTGAATCGCACCCCCTCGGGGGGCGCGAGCGGAGCGAGCTGGGGGCTCCATCAGCCTGCGAACCACTTGGCTGGCCCGGTGACGAGCCAGGGGAAGAGCACCATCAGGAACATCACGGTGAACTCGGCGAGCATGAAGGGCAGCACGCCGCGCGTCACCTCGTCCATCTTCATGCGGCCGACGCCGGCCACGACGTTGAGCACCGTGCCCACCGGTGGCGTGATCAGGCCGATGGCGTTGTTGATGATGAACAGCACGCCGAAGTAGACCGGGTCGATGCCGGCGGCCTTGATCACCGGCATCAGCACCGGCGTCATGATGAGGATGGTGGGCGTCATGTCCATGGCCGTGCCCACGGCCATCACCAGCACCATGATGGCGAGCAGCAGCAGCGTCTGGTTGCCCATGAAGGGCTCCAGCAGGCTGATCATCTTGGTGGGAATGTCGGCCACGGTGATGAGCCAGGCGCTGACCATCGCCGCGGCCACCAGGAACATGATCACCGCCGTGGTCTTGGCCGAGGCGACGAAGACCTCGCGCAGCTGGCGCCAGTGCAGCTCCTTGTAGACGAGGGTGGCCACCAGCAGCGCGTAGACGGCGGCCACCACCGCGGCCTCGGTGGGCGTGAAGACGCCCATCTTCAGGCCGACGATCACGATCACCGGCAGGAACAGCGCCCAGGTGCTCTCGCGCAGCGCGCGCCAGCGCTCGGTGCTCGTCGCCTTGGGCGGCTGCTGCAGCTTCTCGCGCTTGGCCACCCACCACCAGGCCACCGCGATGGACAGGCCCATCAGCAGCCCGGGCACGATGCCGGCGAGGAAGAGCTTGCTGATCGAGACGTTGGCCGCGACGCCGAAGATGACGAAGCCGATCGACGGCGGGATCACCGGCGCGATGATGCCGGCCGAGGCGATGAGGCCGCCGGCGCGCGCCTTGTCGTGGCCGGCGGCCACCATCATCGGCAACAGCAGGCTGGCCAGCGCCGCGGTGTCGGCCACCGCCGAGCCCGACAGCGCCGCCAGCATGCAGGCCGCGAGGATGGCGACGTAGCCCAGGCCGCCGCGCCGGTGCCCCACCAGCGCCACCGCCAGGTTGACGATGCGGCGCGACAGGCCGCCGACGTTCATGATCTCGCCGGCCAGCATGAAGAAGGGCACCGCCAGCAGCGGGAAGCTGTCGGCACCGTTGATCGTGTTCTGCGCCAGGATCTGGGCGTCGAACATGTCCAGGTGCAGCATCAGCGCCACGCCCGACAGCAGCAGCGAGTAGGCGATGGGCACGCCCAGCGCCATCGCGGCGAGCAGCGAGCCGAGGAAGATGAAGACGGTCATCGTGTGCGCTCGCGGTTCAGTGGCTGTCGTTCTTGTGGCTGGCTTCCAGCTGCGCCAGGTCCTCGGACTCCTGCACCATCACGAGTTCCTCGTCGGCCAGGCGGCCGGTGAGGGTGCGAAAGAGGTCGCGCGCGAGGATCACCATCGTCGAGGCCGCGAACACGACGCCGGCCGCGTAGACCACCGCCATCGGCCAGCCGGTGACCGGTGCCTCGACCTCGGCGTTGATCACGCTCTGCTGCCAGCTGCCCTTCAGCAGCAGCCACGAGGCGTACAGCATTAGCGCCTGCCCCAGCGCCAGGCACACGCGCTTGCCCCTGGGGCCCAGGCGGCCCACCAGCATGTCGGTGCCCAGGTGGCCGCGCTCCTGCAGCGCGACGATGGCGCCCAGGAAGGTCATCCAGACGAAGAGCCAGCGAGACAGTTCCTCCGACTCCGTGATGCCGCTGTTGAGCCCGTAGCGCAGCAGCACGTTGCCGAACACCAGCACCACCATCAGCGCCAGCGCAGCCACCATCGCCCATTCGAGCACGCGGCAATAGGCCTTGATCGTCCGGTCCAAGCTTGTCTCCTCGCGGACGTGTTCGCGCCCGTCGCGACCCGTAATGTACGAACCGGTTAGTTTTCAGACATGCGGACAAACCCTGCCCATGAACTCGTCAGGGTGGCGCTGGCCGCGATCAAGCATGAGCCGCGGATCCGGCTCCGCCGGTCCGCTGGCGAGCATCCCCCTCGGGGGGTAGCGAGCGAAGCGAGCTTGGGGGCCCTACTTCCGAACGAATCTGACGATCATCTCGATGATGCTGTCGCGCCGCGCGATGAGCGCCGCCGGCGACTCGAGGTCGCGCTGGAAGATCAGCGAGAAGGTGTGCTTGTTGGCGACGTTGAAGAACGACAGCGCGCTGATCGACATGTGCAGGTCCACCATGTCCAGCCCGCTGCGGAACTGGCCGGCGGCCACTCCGCGCTCGTAGACGCCGCGCAGGCCTTCGATGGCCGGCACGTTGAGCTTGCGGATCACCTTGCTCTGCGCCAGGTACTCGCCGCGGTGGATGTTCTCCGTCATCACCAGGCGGATGAAGTCGGGGTTGGCGAGCTGGTAGTCGACGGTGAAGCCCACCAGCCGGCGCAGCGCGTCCTCGGGCGCGAGGTCTTCCAGGTGCAGGTCGGTCTCGATGGCGCGGATGCGGCGGTAGGCCTCTTCCAGCACCGCGACGTACAGCCCTTCCTTGCTGCCGAAGTAGTAGTAGATCATGCGCTTGCTGGTGCGCATGGCCTCGGCGATGTCGTCGATGCGGGCGCCGGCCAGGCCCTTCTCGCTGAACTCCCGCGTGGCGACGACGAGGATGTCGGCCATCGTGCGCTCGGGGTCGTTCGTGCGCGGCTCGGGCTTGGGCGCGCGGGCCGTCGTCTTGCGCGGCTTCGAGCCTGTTTGTACCGGTTGGTTCATTTCGCCAGTGTAGGCGAAGGACCGCCGGCCGGGGCCGGCCTCAGGGCCCGGCCTTGCGCCGGAACGCCGCGCTCAGCTTGGCGTCTTCGGGGTAGCGGTAGGTGATGGTGCCGCCGCGCCATTCGCCGAGCCAGATCATGCGGTCGGAGAAGGCGTCGTGGTCCTGCGGCGAGAAGGGCTTGTCGAAGGTGCTCACCACGCCGCGGTAGGGCTCCTGCAGGTCTTCCAGCGCCGCCTTCAGCGCCGGGCCCGAGGTGTCGCCCTTGGTCTGGAACAGCGCGCGCAGCATCAGGTGCACGGCGTCGTAGGTCTGGGCCGCGGCCATCAGCGAGCCGATGGGCCGCTCGTTGCTGCGCTTGTAGTAGCTGGTGACGAAGCTCGCGCGGCGCTCGTTGGCCATGTCCTGGATGATGGTCTGCGTCATCATCGAGCCTTCCAGTGCCTGCGCGCCGGCGTTCTGCAGCACGCTGCGGAACGACAGCGTCCAGGGCGCCAGGTACGGTACCCTCCAGCCGATCTCGGCCCGGCTCTTGGCCGCCACGGCCTGCTCGGGGCCCACGGTGTAGACCACCAGCGCCTCGGCGCCGGCGGCGCGGGCCGCCAGCATCTCCTCGCGCAGCGAGGCCACGCCGAGGTCGAAGCGGGCCACGAAGACGGGCTTGAGCCGGTGGCGCTCGAGTTCGGCCACCAGGTCCTTGAGGCCGCCGTCGCCGTAGCCGGTGTGGTCGGCGAAGACGGCGACCTTGGTGAGCTTGCGCCGCTCGACGATCTCGCGCACCAGCGCGCGGATCTGCATCACGTCCACCGGCGCCACGCGGAACACGTAGCTCTGCGCCGGGGGCGTCTTGCGCGTGACCAGCGTGCCGGTGGAGCAGGGCACCACCAGCAGGTGCCGATGGGTCTCGAACACGTCCAGCGCCTTCAGCGCAACGCCGGTGTTGCAGAAGCCGATGGTGTAGTTCACCTTCTGCTGCGTCACCAGGTCGACGGCGGCGGCGCGGCCGGTGTCCGGGTCGGCCTTGTCGTCGCGCACCACCAGCTCCAAGGGGCGGCCCAGGTAGCCGCCCACGGCGTTGATCTCGGCCACGGCGAGCTGCGCGCCGTGAAGGCCGCTGTTGCCGAAGTCCGCCGAGCCGCCGCTCAGCGGCAGGATGATGCCGATGCGCACCGGCTGGGCGTCCTGGGCCCGCGCCGTGCCGAAGGTCAGCGCGAAACACAGCGCGAGCAGCGGAATCAGGCAGGAGGAGCGTGACATCGCCGGAGGATTCTCCGGTCGAGCGCGACCCCTGCCATAGGCACTAACGCCGATTCGCTGTGTGCCAGTTCACGCGCGCAGCGCCTGCAGCACCGGGTCCGGCGCCTCCTGCATCAGGAAGTGGCCGGCGGGCACCGTGTGCACGGTCGCGTTCAGGCGCCGGGCGATCTCGCGCGCGTTGCGCGGCAGCGTCATCTGGTCGGCCGCGCCCAGCACCAGGCTCGCGGGGCAGGCGACGCGGGCCGCCGCTTCCAGGCCCGCGGCGTAGGCGTTGCAGGCGCTGAAGTCGGTGTGGAACAGCAGCGGGTCGGCCTGCGCCGCCATCACCTGGTGCATCAGGCTGCGCGCCGAGCCGCGCAGCCAGACGCCGGGGCCGGGGTAGGAGGGCTTGGCGGCGAGCGTGGAGAAGGAGAAGCTCACCACGCGGTCGATCGCGGCGCCGACGTCGGTCTTCGACAGATCGAGCAGCGCTTGCGGCACCGGCATCGGCACGCAGGTGCCCAGCATCGCCAGCCGCGAGATGCGATCCGGTGCCGTCGCCGCTGCTTCCAGCGCCACCAGGGAGCCCAGGCTGTGGCCCGCCAGCGCGGCGCGCTGCACGCCGGCGGCGTCCATCAGCGCCAGCACCCACGCGGCCATCGCCTGCACGCTGGGCAAGGCCGGGCCTTCGCTGCGCATGTGGCCGGGCAGATCCACCGCCAGCACCGCGTGGCCGTGGTGCGCGAACCAGCGCGCCAGCAGCGTCCAGACGCTGTGGTCGTTCACCGCGCCGTGGATGAAGACGCTGCAGGGCAGGGCAGGGTCGAAGGGCTTGCCGCCGGTGTAGGCGTAGGCCTCGCGGCCGTGGACCTGCAGCTTCACGCGGCTTTCTCCGCGGTCTTGAAGGCGCGCTTGAGGTCGTCGATCAGGTCGTCGGCGTCTTCCAGGCCGATGGACAGGCGGATCGTCCCCGGCGTGATGCCGGCCGCGGCCAGCGCCGCGTCGTCCATCCGGAAGTGGGTGGTGCTCGCGGGGTGGATCACGAGCGAGCGGCAGTCGCCCACGTTGGCCAGGTGCGAGAAGATCTTCAGTGCCTCGATGAAGGCGCGGCCCTGGGCCCTGGAGCCCTTCAGGTCGAAGCTGAACACCGCGCCGCACCCGCGCGGCAGCAGCTTCATCGCCAGCGCGTGGCTGGCGTGGCCTTCGAGCTCGGGATAGCCCACGCCGGCCACCATCGGGTGCGCGGCGAGGAAGGCCACCACCTTGCGCGTGTTGTCCACGTGCCGTGCCATGCGCAGCGGCAGCGTCTCCACGCCCTGCAGGATCAGCCAGGCCGTGTGCGGGCTCATGCAGGCGCCGAAGTCGCGCAGGCCCTCGCGCCGCGCGCGCAGCAGGAAGGCGCCGTCGGTGCTTTCCTCGCTGAACACCATGCCGTGGAAGCCGGCATAGGGCTGGTTCAGCTCGGGGAAGCGCGCGGCGCGGCTCCAGTCGAAGCGGCCGCCGTCCACCAGCAGCCCGCCCACCACGGTGCCGTGGCCGCAGAGGAACTTGGTGGCGCTGTGGAAGACGAGGTCGGCGCCATGCGCGAAGGGCTGCATCAGCCAGGGCGTGGTGAAGGTGCTGTCCACCAGCAGCGGCACGCCCGCGTCGTGGGCGATGGCGGACACCGTGGGGATGTCCAGCACGTCGAGGCCCGGGTTGCCGAGCGTCTCGCCGAAGAGCAGCTTCGTCTCCGGGCGGACAGCCGCGCGCCAGCCGTCGATGTCGCCCGGCTTCACGAAAGTCGTCTCGATGCCGAAGCGCGACAGCGTGTAGTGCAGCAGGTTGTGGCTGCCGCCGTAGAGCGCGCTGCTGGCGACGATGTGCGAGCCCGCGCCCGCGAGCGTGGCGATGGCCAGGTGCAGCGCCGCCTGGCCGCTGGCGGTGGCGATGGCGCCCACGCCGCCTTCGAGCGCCGCGATGCGCTCCTCCAGCACCGCGTTGGTCGGGTTGCTGATGCGGCTGTAGACGTGCCCGCTGCGCTCGAGGTTGAACAGGCTCGCCGCATGCTCGCTGCTTTCGAAGACGAAGCTCGTCGACAGGTGCAGCGGCACCGCACGCGCGCCGGTGGCGGGGTCGGGCGCGGCGCCGGCGTGCAGCGCGAGGGTGTCGAATCCGGGATCGTTCGGGCCGGGCATCCGGGCATTGTGGGCTATATTGGTTTGCATGAAGGTCACCGACATCCTGCGCGTCAAGGGCAACACGCTCTACACCGTCTCGCCCGACCAGCCGCTGGCCGATGCCATGAAGACCATGGCCGAGATGGACATCGGCTCGCTGGTGGTGATGGAGTTCGGCGACCTGGTGGGCATGCTCACCTTCCGCGAGGTGATCCAGGCCGTGGTGGCCAACGGCGGCGCCGTCGGCACGCGGCTGGTGCGCTCGGTGATGGACGACGCGCCGCTGACCTGCACGCCCGAGACCGAGATCGACGAGGTGCGCCGCATGATGCTCGCGCGCCACGCGCGCTACATGCCGGTGCTGGACCACCGCACGCTGATGGGCGTGATCTCCTTCTACGACGTCGCCAAGACCGTGGTCGACGCGCAGGACTTCGAGAACCGCATGCTCAAGGCCTACATCCGCGACTGGCCTGCCGAGCAGGGCGAGCCGGGCACGCCCGCCGCGGCGTCCTGATTGCGGGGCGCGCCTGGACGCGCCGCTTGCGCTGGTGATCGCAGGCGCGGCCTGCGCCGGTTTCGTGCAGGGCCTGTCCGGCTTCGGCTTTTCGCTCACCGCGCTCAGCATCTGGGCCTGGGTGCTGCCGCCGCAGCTGGCGGCGGTGCTGGCGGTGTTCGGCGCGCTCACGGGCCAGCTGCTGGCGGTGTTCACCGTGCGGCGCGGCTTCGACCTGAAGATGGTGCTGCCGTTCCTGGCCGGCGGCCTGCTGGGCCTGCCGATCGGCGTGTGGCTGCTGCCGCGCATCGACACGGTGATGTTCCGCGCGATGGTCGGCGCGCTGCTGGCCGTGTGGTGCCCGGTGATGCTGTTCGCGGCGCGGCTGCCGCGCGTGGGCGGCGGGCGCGCCGGCGATGCGATGGCCGGCGCGGTGGGCGGCCTGATGGGGCCGCTGGGCGGCTTCACCGGCGCCATTCCCACGCTGTGGTGCACGCTGCGCGGCTTCGAGCGCGACGCGCAGCGCGCGGTGATCCAGAACTTCAACCTCTCGATGCTGGCCATCACGATGGCCGGCTACCTCGCCTCCGGCGTCGTCACGCGGCCGATGTGGCCGCTGATGGCGGTGGTGGCGCCGGCGTTGCTGCTGCCGGCGCTGCTGGGCATGAAGGTCTACGTCGGCATCAGCCCGCTGGCCTTCCGCAACCTCGTGCTGGGCCTGCTCACGCTGTCGGGCGTGGCTCTGCTGGCCAGCTCGCTGCCGAAGCTGCTGTAGCGGCTCAGGCGGCGGCCGGCTCGATCCGGAACACCGCCACCGTCTCGGCCAGGCGCGCGGCCTGTGCCTTCAGGCTCTCGGCCGCAGCGGCCGATTCCTCCACCAGCGCGGCGTTCTGCTGCGTGGTCTGGTCCAGCAGCGTGACGGCGTCGCCCACCTGCGAAATGCCCTGGCTCTGCTCGCCGGCGGCGGCGGAGATCTCGCCGATCAGGTCGCAGACGCGGCGCACGTCGCTCACCACGTCGTGCATCGTGCGGCCGGCGTCGGCCACCAGCGTGCCGCCGGCTTCCACCTTGGAGCCGCTGTCGCCGATCAGCACCTTGATCTGCCGCGCCGCCTCGGCGCTGCGCTGCGCGAGGCTGCGCACCTCGCTGGCCACGACGGCGAAGCCGCGGCCCTGCTCGCCGGCGCGCGCCGCCTCGACGGCCGCGTTCAGCGCGAGGATGTTGGTCTGGAAGGCGATGCCGTCGATCACGCCGATGATGTCGCCGATGCGGCGGCTGGCGTCCTGGATCTCGCCCATCGTGCGCACCACCTGCTCCATGACCTCGCCGCCGCGCGAGGCGCTCTCGCTGGCGCCCTGGGCCAGCTGGCTGGCCTGGCGCGCGGTCTCGGCGCTCTGGCGCACGGTGCCGGTGAGCTGCTCCATCGACGCCGCGGTCTGCTGCAGGCTGGAGGCCTGCTCCTCGGTGCGGCCCGAGAGATCGGTGTTGCCCTGCGCGATCTGCGCGCTCGCGGTGGCCACGCTTTCCACGCCGCCGCGCACCTCGCCGACGATGCGCCGCAGCGTGCCGCGCATCGCCTGCATCGAGGCCATCACGCTGCCGGCGGGCGCCGCGGCGCGGCCATCGTCGGCCAGCGAGCCGGCGGCGATGCGCTCGGCCACGCCGGCCAGCTCGTCGGGCTCGGCGCCCAGGGCGCGCACCAGGCTGCGGGTGATCGTCCAGCCGGCCCAGGTGCCCCCGCACAGGCCCAGCGCGACGGCCAGGCCCATCAGGATCCAGGCCGTGCGCTCGGCACCGTGCGCCTTCTCGGACTCCTCCGCCGCGATGCGGACCTGCAGCGCGATCAGCTTGTCCATGGCCTCGGTGAAGGCCGGGTTCAGCTTGCCGACCTTGCCCAGGGCCTCGCCGGCCGCGGCCATGTCGCCGCGCCGCAGCGCTTCGGCGGTCGGGTCGTAGCCCGACTTCACGAGCTCGGCCAGCGCGCCGCCGGTCTCCTGCGCCAGCGACTTTTCTTCCTCGGTCATGAAGCTCTCGAGGTATTGCTTCCACTGCTTGGCCGAGGCCTCGCGGTTGGAGGCGTACTGCGCCAGGCGCCGCTCGGTGGTCTCCGGCTTGGCCTGCATCGTGGCGTCCATCAGCAGCACGCGGTCACGCGTGGCGAGGTAGTTCACCTGGGAGATCTGCTCCAGGGCGACGGTGCGGTCCTCGTAGATCGTGAGGATGGCGCGCCCCATGGCACGCAGCCCCCAGCCGGCCGCCGCGGCCATCAGGGCCATCAGCAGCACCAGCAGGCCGAATCCCAGGCCGAGACGGCGTGCCACCGTCATGCGCGTTTTGCGTTCCATGTATGTCGAACCCTCGTTACTGCTGAGCGCTCCGCGGCGACAGGCCGTCGCGGCGGCGATAAATGATTGGAAGCGTGTAGGGTTTTCTTGTCGGCGCGAAGAAGCCCGGCAAGAGCCCTCAATTCGGCGCCGAAGCCGTCTTGAGGGCGGCCGCGGCCCGGACCGTAAAATTCCGCACGGCCAGGCGCTCAGCCGGCGCGCATCCAAACGAGATTTCATGCCCGGCAGCACCTTCGGCGAACTGTTCCGCGTCACCAACTTCGGCGAGAGCCACGGCCCCGCCATCGGCTGCGTGATCGACGGCTGCCCGCCCGGCCTGGCGCTGGCCGAGGCCGACATCCAGGCCGAACTGGACCGCCGCCGCCCCGGCACCAGCCGCCACGTGACGCAGCGCAACGAGCCCGACGCGGTGGAGATCCTCTCCGGCGTCTACGAAGGCGTGACCACGGGCACGCCGATCGGCCTGCTGATCCGCAACACCGACCAGCGCAGCAAGGACTACGGCAACATCCTCGACACCTTCCGCCCCGGCCATGCCGACTACACCTACTGGCGCAAGTACGGCCTGCGCGACCCGCGCGGCGGGGGCCGCAGCAGCGCGCGCCTGACGGCGCCCACCGTGGCCGCGGGCGCCGTGGCGCGCAAGTGGCTCGCGCAGCAGCACGGCATCGGCTTCAGCGGCTGGATGAGCGCTTTAGGCGAGATCGAGATCCCGTTCGAGGACGAGGCGCAGATCCCGCTGAACCCGTTCTATGCGCCGAACGCCGGCATCGTGCCGCAGCTGGAGGCCTACATGGATGCGCTGCGCAAGGACGGCGACAGCTGCGGCGCGCGCATCGAAGTGCGCGCGCGCGGCGTGCCGCCGGGCTGGGGCGAGCCGCTGTTCGACAAGCTCGATGCCGACATCGCCTACGCGATGATGGGCCTCAATGCGGTCAAGGGCGTGGAGATCGGCAGCGGCTTCGGCTGCGTGCGCGAGCGCGGCAGCCAGCATGGCGATGAGCTCACGCCGCAGGGCTTCCGCACCAACCACGCCGGCGGCGTGCTGGGCGGCGTCAGCACCGGGCAGGACATCGTCGTGCGCATCGCGATCAAGCCCACCAGCTCGATCCGCACGCCGCGCGACAGCATCGACCGCGAAGGCCGGCCCACCGTCGTGCAGACGCATGGCCGGCACGACCCCTGCGTGGGCATCCGCGCCACGCCCATCGCCGAGGCGCTGCTGGCGCTGGTGCTGATGGACCACGCGCTGCGCCACCGCGCGCAGTGCGGCGACGTGCTGCTGCCGATTCCGCCCATCCCCGGCCAGGCGCCGTGACGGGCGTGGCCGAAACGGCACCGGGCGCGATGGGCCCGGTGCTGGCGCGCTTCGGCGCGCTGTCGATGTGCTACTTCGCGGCCGTGGGGCTGTTCAACCCCTACGCGCCGCTGTGGTTCCAGTCGCTGGGCTTCTCCACCGTGGTGATCGGCGCGCTGGCGGCGCTGCAGTCGTGGACGCGCGTGGTCGCGCCCTACGCCTGGAGCTGGGCCGGCGACCACAGCGGCCGGCGCGTCGAGCTCATCCGCCTGGCGGCCACCGGCGCGCTGCTTTCGGCGCTGGGCCTGCTGGGCGTGAAGGCCGCGGTGCCGGTGGCGCTGGTGACCGGGCTGCTGTTCGTCGCCAACAGCGGCATCGTGCCCTTGTCGGAAGCCACCGTCGCGCACCTGCTGCACACCGAGGACGGCATGGACACCGCGCGCTACGGCCGCGTGCGCGTCTGGGGCTCGGTGGGCTTCATCGTCAGCGTGATGCTGTTCGGCACGCTGCTGGAGCTGGCCGGCGTCGCGGTATTCCCCTGGTTCGTCGCGGCGATGAATGCGCTGCTGCTGGCCGCCGCGCTGCGCCTGCCGCGGCCGCGCGAGGCGGTGGTGCACGACGAGCCCGCGCCGCCGGTGCTGCCGCTGCTGCGCCGGCCCGAGGTGGCCTGGTTCTTCCTCTCGATCTTCTTCACCGTGCTCGCGCACACCAGCATCTACGCCTTCTTCTCGCTGTACCTGGTGGAGCTGGGCTACGGCAAGGCCGCGGTGGGCAGCCTGTGGGCGGTGAGCGTGCTGATCGAGATCGTGTTCTTCTGGAAGCAGGGCGACTGGTTCCCGAACGTCACGCCCTCGCGCTGGCTGGAGTGGGTGGGCGGCGTGTGCGTGCTGCGCTTCGCCGCCACCGCGGCGCTGGGCGCCTCGGCCCCGGTGCTGGTGCTGGCGCAGGCCACGCATGCGATCACCTTTGCCGCCCACCACTCGGCCTGCGTGGCGCTGGTGCACCGGCACTTCCCCGGCCGGCTGCGCGGCCGCGGGCAGGCGCTGTACACCACGCTGGGCTATGGGCTGCCCGGCGTGCTGGGCGGCTTTGCCGGCGGCTGGCTCATCGCCGCGGCCGGCTTCAAGGCCGTGTACTGGGCCGCGGCTGGCTGCGGCGCGCTGGCCTGGCTTTCGGCGCGGCAGGCGTCGCGCGCCGGCTGATCGAAACGCCTTCCGGGCCGGTGCCTGGACTTTCGAAGCGGTCACGGCCCTACATCGAGACGGCGCGCGGCCGATAAGGCTCCAGGGGCCGTGGCCCCGAGCCTTCGCCATGTCCGGAACCTTTCCCGCCCGCCCCGCCCCGCCGCCTGCACGCCAGCGCGTGCGCCTGGGCATGTACGCGGCGTTGGCGGTCATCGCGCTGGCCGGGCTGCTGGAAGGCCGCAGCGCGCTGCGCCTGGAGCAGCTGCGCCGCGACGACGCGCAGCTGATGGAGCAGGCCGGGCAGCAGCGTGTCTCGGCGCAGCAGATCGGCCGCCTCGCCGCGCGCCTGGCCGCCGCCGAGGGCCCGGCGCAGCGCGCGACGCAGGGCCAGTCGCTCGAGGCGCTGCTGCGCGGCGCGGCCGAGCAGGCGCTGGCGATCGAATCGGTGCTGGCGGCCCAGCACCCCGCCGCCGGCGACGAGGCCGTGCGCGCCGCCCTGGAACGTTGGCAGGCCGCGCGCGAACGCCTGTGGTACCGCGGCCAGGTGCTGCTGCGCCATGCCGAGGAGAGCGAGCACGCGGTGCTGGCCGCGGCCGAGGCCGCCGTGCAGCCCGAGGCCGACCTCGCCCAGGACGCGGCGCAGGCGCTCTCGGCCGCGCTGCGCGAGGCCGCCGAGCAGCGCGCGCGTGGCCAGGCTGCCGAGCTGCGCTGGGCGATGGGCGCGCTGGTGGCGCTGCTCGTGGCGCTGGCCATCCTCGTCGTCGAGCCCAGCGCACGCGCGGTGCGCCAGGACGGCCTGCAGCTGCAGCGCCAGGCCGACGAGCTGCAGCGCCTGGCCTGGGTGGCCGAGCACACCTCGGCCCTGGTCGTGCTGAGCGACGCCGAGGACCGCATCACCTGGGCCAACGCGGCCTTCGAGCAGGCCACCGGCTGGCCGCTGGCCGAGGCGCTGGGCCGCCGGCCCGGCGAGCTGCTGGCCCATCCGCATGCCGACGAAACGGTGCTGACCGACGTGCAGGAGGCCCTGCGCCAGCGCCAGGGCGCGCGCCACGAGTGGCTGCACCGCACGCGCGACGGCGCCGACCTGTGGCTGGACGTGGACCTGCGCCCCTTGCAAGGCGAAGGTCACGGCCCTGCCTTCGTGCGCGTGTGCAGCGACGTGAGCGTGCGCGTGCGCCAGCAGGCCAAGCTGCAGGCGCTGTGGTCGGCGCTGCCCGCCGGCGTGGTGGTGCAGGCGCTGGACGGCAGCATCGTCGAGGCCAACTCCGCGGCCGAGAAGCTGCTGGGCCTGACGCTGGCGCAGCTGCGCGGCCGCGACTCGGCCGACCCGCGCTGGCGCGCCGTGCGCAGCGACGGCAGCGACTACCCCGGCGCCGAGCACCCGGCGATGCGCACGCTGGCCAGCGGCCTGGCCTTGCGCAACGAGACCATGGGCGTGATGACGCCCGAGGGCCAGCAGCGCTGGCTGCTGGTGAACACCGAGCCGCAGCGCGACGCGCAGGGCCAGCTCACCGGCGTGGTGGCCTGCTTCAGCGACGTCTCCGAGAGCCGCGCGCTGCAGGACCGGCTGGCCGACAACGCCCGCACCGATGCGCTCACGCGGCTGCCCAACCGCGCGGTGGTGATGGAGCGGCTGGAGCGCGAGCTGGCCCACGCCGCGCGCGCGCCCGGCTACGGCTTCGCGCTGCTGTACATGGACTTCGACCGCTTCAAGCAGGTCAACGACACGCTGGGCCATGCCGCCGGCGACGAGCTGCTGCGCCAGATCGCCGATCGCCTGGCGCGCAGCCTGCGGCCGGGCGACGCGCTGGCGCGCATCGATGCGCACGACGCGCCGGATGACGGCACCGAGGCCGGCGAGCCGGTCGCCGCGCGCCTGGGCGGCGACGAGTTCGTCGTCGTGCTCGACGGCGTGAATGAACTCGCCAGCGCCGCCGCGGTGGCCGACCGCCTGCTGGCCGAACTGGCCGAGCCCTACCACATCGAGGCCAACCCGGTGCAGAGCACGGTGAGCATCGGCCTCGTGCTGTGCAAGGGCCAGGCCGACCCGGCCGCCGCACCCACGCCGGACGAGCTGCTGCGCAACGCCGACACCGCGATGTACGAGGCCAAGCGCGCCGGCCGCGGCCGCTGGGTGCTGTTCGACGACTCGATGCACGAGCGCCTGGTGCGCGCGATGGAGATCGAGGCCGACCTGCGCCGCGCGCTGAAGGCCGACGAGCTCTTCGTCGTCTACCAGCCGGTGCTGGACCTGGCCAGCCGCGCGATGGCCGGCGTCGAGGCGCTGGTGCGCTGGCGCCACCCGCAGCGCGGCCTCGTGCCGCCGGCGCAGTTCATCGGCGTGGCCGAGGAATGCGGGCTCATCGACGAGATCGGCCAGCAGGTGCTGCAGATGGCCTGCCGCCAGTTCGTCGCCTGGCAGGAGACGCTGGGCCCCGCCGCGCCGCGCTCGCTGGCGGTGAACCTCTCGCGCGCGCAGCTGGGCCGCGCGGCGCTGGTGGACGACGTGCGCGCGGTGCTCGAAGGCACCGGCATGCCACCGGCGCTGCTGCAGCTGGAGGTGACCGAGAGCCTCGCGGCGCAGGACGAACGCGTGCAGACCACGCTGCGCGAGCTGAAGAACCTGGGCGTGCGGCTGGCGCTGGACGACTTCGGCACCGGCTACTCGAGCCTGGCCTGCCTGCACCAGATGCCGGTGGACACGGTGAAGGTGGACCGCAGCTTCGTCGCCCATGCCGAATCGGTGGAGTACCACCGCGTGCTGATCGAGGCCACCATCCGCGTCGCGCGCACGCTGGGCATGACGACCGTGGCCGAAGGCATCGAGACCGAGGGCCAGGCCGACCTGATGCTCGCGCTGGACTGCGACCGCGGCCAGGGCTTCCTGTTCAGCCGCCCGCAGGAAGCGGCGCAGCTGGAGGCCTGGGCGCGCCGGCGCTTCGAGCACACGGCCGACACGGTCTGAGCTTCCTCAGACGACCTCGTCCCAGGGCCTCGACAAGCGCACCGCGCCGTTGATCACGCCCACCATCGAGTAGGTCTGCGGGAAGTTGCCCCAGGCCTCGCGCGTGGCCGGCGCCACGTCCTCCGACAGCAGGCCCGAGGCGCTGCGGCATGACAGCATGGTCTCGAAGATCGCGCGCGCCTCGTCGGTCCGCCCGAGCCGGGCCAGCGCATCGATGCGCCAGAAGGCGCAGATGTTGAACGCCGTCTGCGGCGGGCCGAAGTCGTCGGGCTCCTCGTAGCGGCGCATGAAGGGGCCGTCGCAGAGGTGGCGCTCCAGCGCCGCGAGCGTGGAGACGAAGCGCGGATCCTGCACGTCGATGAAGCCCACCTCGGCCATCAGCAGCACGCTGGCGTCGAGGTGCTCGCCGCCGAAGCTCTCGACGAAGGCCTGCCGCTTCTGATTCCACGCGTCCTGCAGGATGCGCGCGCGCACCTGGTGTGCCCGTGCCGCCCACAGCGCCGCGCGCTCGGGCAGCGCGAGCGCGCGTGCGGCCTTGGCCAGGCGGTCGCAGGCCGCCCAGCACATCAGCGACGAGGACGTGTGCACGCGCGAGCGCGTGCGCAGCTCCCACAGGCCGGCGTCGGGCTGCCCGTGCAGCGCGAAGGCGCGCTCGCCGGCACGCTCCAGCAGCCGGAAGTCGTCGACGCCGGCGCGGCGCAGCAGGCGCTGGTCGTGGAAGGCCTGCGCGGCGCCGAGCACGATGTTGCCGTAGACGTCGTGCTGGAAGTGCTGCCAGGCCTGGTTGCCGGAGCGCACCGGGCCCATGCCGCGGTAGCCGGGCACGCCTTGCACGATGCGCTCGTCGAGCTCGCGCTCCAGCGCGATGCCGTACAGCGGCTGCACGTGGCCCTCGGCGTGGCGCACCACGTCGTGCAGCCAGCGCAGGTAGTGCTCCATCGTCGCCACTTCCGACAGGCTGTTGAGCGCGCGCACGACGAAGAAGGCGTCGCGCAGCCAGCAGTAGCGGTAGTCCCAGTTGCGGCCGCTGTCGGGCGCCTCGGGGATGCTGGTGGTCATCGCCGCGACGATGGCGCCGGTCTCCTCGAACTGGCACAGCTTGAGCGTGATGGCGGCGCGGATCACCGCGTCCTGCCACTCGTAGGGCAGCGCCAGGCGGCGCGTCCACTCGCGCCAGTGGCGCGTGGTGGCTTCCTCGAACCAGCGCGCGGTGGCGTCCACGCCGCCGTCCAGCGTCTCGTCAGGGCCCAGCAGCAGGTTCAGCGGCCCGTGCAGCGAGAACCAGGTCTGCTCGGCCACGTAGGTGGGCGGGGCATCGGTGCTCAGGCGCAGCGTCTGCCCCGGCAGCATGAAGCGCAGGTGGTGGCTGCCGCGCGTGACGGCGGGCCGCTCGGCCGACCAGCCGCAGGCCGGCGCGACCACGATGCGCACGCGCGGGTGCCCCGCCAGCGGCTTGATGCGCCGCACGAGCTGCGCCGGGCGGAACATGCGCTCGTGGTGCACGAAGCGCGGCGCGAAGTCGACGATCTCGATGCCCTGGCCCTGCGCGTCGAACAGCCGCGTGCGCAGCACGGCGGTGCCTTCGTCGTAGGCCTGCTCGCTGCGGACGCAGCCTTCGAGGTCGATGCGGCACTGGCCCGCGCCCTCGTCGCGCAGGTCGGTGGACAGCAGCGAGCGGAAGACCGGTTCGGCATCGAAGCGCGGCCAGCAGCACCAGGTGACGGCGCCGCGCGCGTCGATCAATGCACCGATGGCGCCATTGCCCACCAGCGCCTGCTCCAGCGAGGGCCGGACGGCAGCCGCCCCGTCGGCAGGCGGGCTTTGTGCCGTGCTGTTCATGGGTGCAATCTAAACTGGGCCGATGCGATGTCCAAGACCCGCCGGACAGTGATCGCATTCAGGACACTGCGGCTGCAGCTGCGCTTCCTGGTGCCACTGGCGGCCATCCTCGTGGTTGCCGCGTGGCTGGCAGTGCCCGTGATGGACAGCGTCACCTTGCGCTGGTTCAGCCGCGACCTGAACAGCCGCGGCGTGCTCGTGGCCAATGCGCTGTCCGACTCGGTGGCCGAGGCGCTGCGCGCCGGGCAACCCGAGCGCCTCAGGCCGCTGTTCGACCGCGCCGCGCAGGACGAGCGCCTGTTCGCGCTCGGCCTGTGCACGCTCGACGGCCACCTCGTCGCCTCGACCGTGGCCTATCCCCTGCTCCTGAGCTGCGATCGCGCCGCCGAGGCCGCCGCGCGCGCACAGCCTCGGCTGGAACTCGCCGGCGGCCCGGTGCACGTGGGCGTGCAGCCGGTGATGGGCCGGCCGGCGCCGGCGCCCGATGTCGTCGTGGACGACACCGTGCCCGCCACGGAGCCCGTCACCGAGCCCGTCACCGAGCCCGCAGCGGCGCGCCGGGCCTATGCCGCGGCGCGCGCGGCGGCGGCCTCGGCGCCACGGCCGGCGGAGCCCGGCGACGCCCTGCTCGCACCGCTCGCGCAGCTCGTGCTGCTGCACGACCTGAGCTTCGTCGACCGCCGCAGCCAGGACACGCGGCGCACGCTGGTGGGCTTCATCGCCGCGCTCGGTGCGGTGATCGCGCTGGTGACGATGATCGTCGCGCAGCTGAGCTGGCGCGGCTGGGTCAACGGCGTGCGCGCGATCATGCGCGGCGAAGGCCTGCTCAAGCCGATGCTGCAGCCGCCGCCGGAGCTGGCGCCCTTCGCCTCGGACCTGCGGGCGCGGCTGCGCGACCTGGAGGACGAGTTCCGCCGCGCGCAGGGCGGCGACAAGCCCTGGGACGCCGAGCGCCTGCGCGCGCTGCTGCGCTCGCAGCTGGCGGGCGACCAGGTCATCGTGGTCTCCAACCGTGAGCCCTATCTGCACGAGCGAAATGAGCGGGGTCTCTTCGTGCGGCGGCCCGCCAGCGGCCTGGTGACCGCGGTGGAGCCGGTGATGCGCGCCTGCTCGGGCACGTGGATCGCCCACGGCAGCGGTGGTGCCGACCGCGAGGCCGTCGACGAGAACGACCGCGTGCGCGTGCCGCCGGGCCACGACGACTACTGGCTGCGCCGCGTCTGGCTCACGCCCGAGGAGGAGCAGGGCTACTACTACGGCTTCGCCAACGAGGGCCTGTGGCCGCTGTGCCACGTGGCCCATGTGCGCCCGGTGTTCCGCGAGAGCGACTGGCAGGCCTACCGCGCCGTCAATCAGCGCTTCGCCGACGCGGTGGTGGCCGAGGCGCGCGGCGAAGACCCGATCGTGCTGGTGCAGGACTACCACTTCGCGCTGCTGCCCGCGCTCGTGCGCGAGCGGCTGCCGCAGGCGACCATCCTGACCTTCTGGCACATCCCCTGGCCCAACCCCGAGTCCTTCGGCATCTGCCCCTGGCGGCGCGAGATCCTGAGCGGCCTGCTGGGCAGCACGATCCTGGGCTTCCACACCCGCTTCCACTGCAAGAACTTCATCGAGACCGTCGACCGCTACCTGGAAGCCCGCATCGAGCACGAGCACTCCACCATCGCGCTGCAGGGCAAGGAGACGCTGGTGGAGAGCTACCCGATCTCGATCGACTTCCCGGCGCCGGCCGAGGCCTCGGCCTGGCCCAAGCCGACGATGTGCCGGGCCGAACTCACCGGGCGGCTGGGCCTGCCCGCAGGCGCATGCATCGCGGTGGGCGTGGACCGCTTCGACTACACCAAGGGCATCCTGGAGCGCATCAATGCGGTCGAGCGGCTGCTGGAGAAGCAGCCCTCGTGGATCGGCCGCTTCGTCTTCGTGCAGGTGGCCGCGCCCACGCGCAGCGCGCTGGAGGAGTACCGCACCTTCCAGGAACGCATCGAGCGCGCGACCGGGCGCGTCAACGCCCGCTTCGGCCGCGATGGCTACCAGCCCGTGCACCTGCTGGCGCAACACCACGAGTCCGACGCGGTGAACCGCCTGTTCCGCGCCGCCGACATCTGCCTGGTGACGAGCCTGCACGACGGCATGAACCTCGTCTGCAAGGAGTTCGTCGCCGCGCGCGACGACCTGCAGGGCGTGCTGCTGCTCAGCCGCTTCGCCGGCGCCGCGCGCGAGCTGACCGAGGCGCTGATCGTCAACCCCTACCACGTCGAGGAGACGGCCGACGCGCTGCACCGCGCCGCGACCATGCCGCCGGCCGAGCAGCGCGAGCGCATGCTGAGCCTGCGCGCGACGGTGCGCGAGTACAACGTGTTCCGCTGGGCCGGCCGCATGCTCACCGACGCCGGCCGCTGGCGGCTGCGCTCGCGCATCGAGGCCCGCGTGCGCAGCCACCAGGCGGAGGCCAATGCCTGATGCCCCGGCCCGCGCGTCCACCGGCGCGGCCGCCGATGCGGCCGCTCGCGACGCCCGAGGGCCAGGCCGCGCTCGAAGCGCTGATGGCGCGCCGGCCGCTGCTGGCCTTCGACTTCGACGGCACGCTGGCGGCCATCGTCGCCCACCCTGACGACGCGCGCCCGGCCTTGGCCGTCACGCACCGGCTGGCGGCGCTGTCCGAGCGGCTGCCGGTGGCGGTGGTGAGCGGGCGGCGCGTGGCCGACCTGCGCGCTCGCCTGGGCTTCGAGCCGCGCTACCTGGTGGGCAACCATGGCGCCGAAGGGCTGCCTGGCAGGCCTCCGGCGGCGGAGTCGGGCGGCGACGCCGCGCTGCGCGCCTTGCGCGACCGTCTCGCAGGGCAGGCGCCGGTGCTGCAGGCCGCGGGCGTCACGCTGGAGGACAAGGGCGACTCGCTGGCGCTGCACTTCCGCCGTGCCGCGGCACCGGTGGCGGCTCTGCGGCTGATCCGGCGCCTGCTCGCACCGCCCGACGACCGGCTGCGCATCTTCGGCGGCAAGCGTGTCGTCAACGTCGTGCCGCGCGGCGCGCCCGACAAGGCGATGGCGATGATGGCCATCGCGCAGGACTGCGGCGCAGACGCCGCTCTCTTTGCCGGCGACGACCTGAACGACGAGCCGGTGTTCGCCGCGGCGCCGCCACAGTGGCTCACGCTGCGCGTGGGTTGCCGCGGCGCGGGTTCGCAGGCGCGCTGGTGCATTGCCGGCCCGTCGCAGATGGCACCGCTGCTGCAGCGCCTGCTGGACCTGGCGCCGCCCGTCGCCTGAGCCGCGCGCCGGTCCGGGCGCTCTGCAGTTCGTCGCGGGCGAACCGCGCTTCGTCGCAAGCCACCTTGGGGCCGGGTGGTGGCATCCCTACACTGCGCCGCGCTGGATGGCACTCGTCCGGCTCGAGGCGGAGAAAACCCAAATGATCAAACAGTGGCCGAGACGTTGGCTGTGGGCGGGGGGCGCGGTGGCCGTGCTGGCGGCTGGCGCCGGGCTGGCGCTGACGACCGGCGTGTTCAAGGCCAAGGCCGTGGCGCCACAGACGCAGGCCGGCAAGGACGGCAAGGACGGCAAGCCCGACGTGCCGCTGGAGTTCGCCACGCGCGAGGTGGTGCAGCCCACGCTGGCGCGCCTGCCGGGCGTGGTGGAGTTCTCCGGCCCGCTGGTGGCGCCGCAGACTGCCATGCTGCGCGCCCGCGCCGGCGGCACGCTGCTGGCACTCAGCGTGGCCGAAGGCTCGCGCGTGACGGCGGGCCAGCCGATCGGCCGCATCGAGCTGGCCGACCTGGCCAGCCGCGTGGCCGAGCGCAACGCGAACCTCGAGTCGGCACGCGCAAGGCTGGCGCAGGCCGAGCGCACCTTCGCCAACGACGAACGCCTGGCCTCGCAGCAGTTCATCAGCACCAGCGCGCTGGACAACTCGCGCGCCGCACTGGAGACCGCACGCGCCGCGCTCGATGCCGCGCAGGCTTCGCTGGACACCACACGCGTGGGCCTGCGCGACGCAACCCTCGTCGCGCCCATCAGCGGCATCGTCGCCAAGCGCCACGTGGTGCCCGGCGAAAAGGTCGCGGCCGAGCAGCAGCTGCTGACCATCGTCGACCTGCAGAAGCTGGAGCTTGCCGGTGCGGTGGGCACGCACGAGGTCGGCCGCATCGCGCCGGGCATGCAGGTGCAGGTGCAGGTGGAAGGCACGCCGCAGCCGGTCACGGGGCACATCGCGCGCATCGCGCCGGCGGCCGAGCCGGGCACGCGCAGCATCGGCGTCACGATCGGCCTGGAGAACCCGAAGGAAAGCTTCCGCGCCGGCCAGTACGCGCTGGCGCGTGCCACGCTCGCCGACGAGAGCGACCGCCTCACGCTGCCGGCCGCCGCGGTGGGCAACACCTCGGGGCAGGACCATGTCTGGGTGATCGAGTCCGGCGTGCTGGCACGGCGCGCCGTCACGCTCGGCCGCAAGGACCCGCGCGAAGGCCGCGTCGAGGTGCTGCAGGGCGTCACGCCCGCCAGCGTGGTGCTGGCGGCGCGCTTCGACAACCTGCGCGAAGGCGCCAAGGCGCTGGTGGTGGCGGCCAAGTCGGCGCCGGTGGCGTCGGCGGCGGCGTCGATGCCGCTGGTCAAGTAGGGCGGGGGTCGCCGGATCCGGGTCTCCCGGTCCGGCGACGCGGCCCCCTCGGGGGGGTAGCGAACGAAGTGAGCTTGGGGGCAAACGACCATCATGTGGATCACCCGCGTCTCGATCAATAACCCGGTGTTCGCCACCATGGTGATGGTGGCGCTGTGCGTGCTCGGCCTGTTCTCGTACGCCAAGCTGGGCATCGAGCAGATGCCCGACATCACCTTCCCCGGCGCGTGGATGGAGCTGCGCTACCCGGGCGCCTCGCCCGAGGCCATGGAGCGCGAGGTCATCAAGCCGATCGAGGAATCGGTCAACAGCGTGGCCGGCGTCAAGCGCATCACCAGTGGCGCGCGCGAAGGCCAGGGCTGGATGAGCATCGAGTTCGGCCTCGACACCGACATGGGCAAGGCCATGCAGGAGGTGCGCGACCGCGTCGCCGCCGTGCAGGGTGGCTTCCCGAAGGACGTGCGTCAGCCCACCATCGGCCGCTGGAACGGCGACAACAACCAGCCCGTGGTCGAGATGGCGCTGGTCAGCAAGACGCGCAGCACGCGCGAGCTCTCGATCCTGGGCGAGAACGCCGTCGGCAAGCGCCTGCTGCGCGTCGAAGGCGTGGCGCGTGTCGACATCAACGGCCTGACCAGGCGCGAGGTGCGCATCGACCTCGACCCGGTGCGCCTGCGCGCCTATGGCGTGACGCCGGCGGAGATCGCCACCGCCCTGAAGGAGGCCAACAGCGACGAGCCCGTGGGCCTGCTGGGCGACGGCGTCCAGGACGCGCTGCTGCGCGTCGAAGGCCGCGTGCGCGATCCGCGCCAGTTCGCGAACGTCGTCGTCGCGCGGCGCGGCACGCTGTCGCTGACGCTGGCCGACCTGGGCACGCTGGTGGAGCGTGAGAGCGAGCCCGATTCGCTGGCCCGCATCAACGGCCAGCGCGCGATCAGCTTCAACGTCTTCAAGCAGCAGGACGCCAACGTCGTGGCCGCCGGCGAGGCGGTGAAGAAGGCGATGGAGGAGATCCGCAAGAACCTGCCGCCCGACGTGGAGCTGCGCCTCATCAACGCCAACAGCGACTGGGTGAAGGGCTCGCTGGACGGGCTGCGCCACACGCTGATCGAAGGCGCGCTGCTGACCATCGCCATCGTCTTCCTGTTCCTGCACTCGTGGCGCAGCACCATCATCACGGGGCTGACGCTGCCGATTGCGGTGATCAGCAGCTTCATCGCCGTCTACGCCTTCGGCTTCACGCTGAACTTCATGACGATGATGGCGCTGAGCCTGTGCATCGGCCTCTTGATCGACGACGCGATCGTCGTGCGCGAGAACATCGTGCGCCACGTGCACATGGGCAAGGACCACTTCCGCGCCGCGCGCGAGGGCACCGACGAGATCGGCCTGGCGGTGATGGCCACCACCTTCGCGATCTGCGCCGTGTTCGTGCCGGTGGCCTTTATGGGCGGCATCATCGGCAAGTTCTTCTACCCCTTCGGCATCACCGTGGTGGTGGCGGTGCTGGTGAGCCTGTTCGTCAGCTTCACGCTCGACCCGATGCTCAGCGCGATCTGGCCCGACCCGCCCGCCGAGCGCCTGAAGCGCGTGCCCGGCATCGGCCACGCGATCCGCGCGACGGACCGCGGCATGGACCTGCTGCACGCCGTGTACGAGCGCGTGATCCGCTGGATCTTCTCCGAGCGCCGCTGGCGCGTCTGGCTGCCGGTCTACGCGCGGCCCTTCGACGAGCACCTGAAGCGCGACCGCTCGCAGCACCGGCTCTGGCGCAGCGCCACCATCACGCCGCGCGGCGTGGTGATGGCCATCGGCGGCTTCAGCCTGCTGGGCGCGCTGGCGCTGGCGCCGCTGGTGGGCAGCGAGTTCGTGCCCGAGACCGACCAGGGCTACACCCAGCTCGCGCTGCAGCTGCCGGTGGGCGCGAGCCTGGAGCGCACCGACGCGAAGGTGCGCCAGGTGGAGGACATCGTGCGCGCGCTGCCCGAGGTGCAGAACCTCTCGACCTGGATCGGCGGCGCCGGCCAGCGCAACAAGGCCTGGCTGAACATCGCGCTGAAGCCGAAGAAGGAGCGTTCGCGCAGCCAGAAGCAGGTGGAGGAAGACATCCGCAACCAGGTCGCGAAGATCCCGGGCACCGACCTCGCCCTGGGCTTCAACCGCCCGATCTACGTCGCCATCCTCGGCAGCGACCCCGACGGCCTGGCCCGGGTCGCGAGCGAGTTCGCCGAGAAGGTGAAGAAGATCCCTGGCGTGGTCGACGTCGAGTCCTCGGTCAAGGGCGGCATCCCGGCCTATGCGGTGAAGTTGCGGCCCGGGGCGGTGCGCGAGCTGGGCATCACCGCGCCGCAGCTGGCCAGCAGCCTGCGCGCCTACGTCAACGGCGAGACCGCCACCTACTGGACCACGCCCGACGGCGACCTGGTGGACGTGGTGCTGCGCCTGAACGAGGCGCAGCGCGAGCGCGTGGAGCAGCTGCGCAACCTGCCGGTGGCCTTCGCGAAGGACGGCACGCCGATCACGCTGGACAGCGTGGCGACGCTGGAGCCCACCTTCAACCCCGAGGTGATCCGCCGGCAGAACCTGCAGCGCCGCGAGGCCGTGTTCGCCGGCGTGCAGGGCCGCAGCGCGGGCGACGTGGGCAAGGACGTGCAGAAGCTCATCGAGGAGACCAACCTCCCGCCGGGATTCAGCTTCGACGTGGGCGGCCAGATGCAGCAGCAGGCCGAGGCCTTCAACGGCCTGCTGGCGGCGATGGCGCTGGCGGTGATCTTCATCTACATCGTGCTGGCCAGCCAGTTCGGCAGCTTCCTGCAGCCCATCGCGATCATGGCCAGCCTGCCGCTGGCGCTGATCGGCGTGATGCTGGCGCTGCTCTTGTGGCGCAGCACGCTGAACGTGTTCAGCATGATCGGCCTGGTGATGCTGATGGGCCTGGTGACGAAGAACGCGATCCTGCTGGTGGACTTCGCCAACCACGCGCGCAAGGCCGGCGCGACGGTGGCCGAGGCGCTGCTGCAGGCCGGCATGATCCGCATGCGGCCGATCATCATGACGACCTCGGCGATGGTCTTCGGCATGCTGCCGATGGCGATGGCGCTGAACGACGGCGGCGAGATCCAGGCGCCGATGGGCCGCGCGATCATCGGCGGCATCATCACCAGCACGCTGCTGACGCTGGTGGTGGTGCCGGTGCTCTACAGCTACGTGGCCCGCGTGCGCAAGCCGAAGGCGGCGGCCCATGCGGTGGCGGCTTCACCATCCGCGCCGCTGCACGGCGCGAACCCGGCCGGCCCGCTGCCGATGCCGGCCGACCGCGACTGAGCGCCCGGCCGGGGTGCGCTACGCCGTGACGTGCTGGTGCACGCGCTCGGCGCTGCGCGCCCAGGCCACCGAGCGGGGCTTGGCCGGCGCGCCGTCGCCGTCGCCGCGGTAGATGCCGCAGCCGGCCAGCAGGCCTTCGCCGATGGGCAGCACGTACGACTCCTTGTGCATCGCCACGCCGGTGGCGATGTTCAGGATCGTGTAGGGCACCCAGCCACCGCCGGCCTCGGCCGCGGACCAGAGCTTGTCGCCCAGGTCGGCGTCGGCGCCGGGCACGCTGGAGACGGCCTGGCCCACCATCTCGGGCTTGGCGGCATGGGCCACGTACAGGCCGTTGCGGTCGGTGCAGAAGAGGTAGAGGTCGCGGTCGACCCAGTGGCCGTCGGGCTGGTGGAAGTCGGCCAGCGCCTGCGAGCGGCCCACCTCGGCGGCGTGCGCGGCGGCGCGCTGCACCAGCGCCAGCGCCTCGTCGGCCGAGCCCTGGCGCAGCCGCATCGAGGCCACGGCCTCGCGCAATCGCGCGGCGCGGTCCACCAGCGAGCTGCTGGCCTGGCTGGATTCCTCCACCAGCGCCGCGTTCTCGCGCGTGATCTCGTCCAGGTTGCCCACCGTCTGCGTCACCTGCTGCAGCCCGGCGCTCTGCTCGGTGCTGGAGGCGGAGATCGCGCGCAGCTGCGTGCTGACCTCGCGCACGCCGTCGACGATGGTCGCCAGCGCGCCGCCCACGTTCTCGATCTTGCTGGACGAGACCTCGACCTGGACACCCGCGTCGCCGATCAGGCGCCGGATCTCCTCGGCCGATTCGGCGCAGCGCTGCGCGAGCTGGCGCACCTCGCTGGCCACGACGGCGAAGCCGCGGCCGGCCTCGCCGGCGCGCGCGGCCTCGATGGCGGCGTTCAGCGAGAGCATGCCGGTCTGGAAGGCGACGTCGTCGATCACGCCGACGATCTCGGCCACGCGTGCGCTGGCCTCCTGCATCTGGCGCATCGCCTGCACGGTGTCCTGCATCGCCGAGTTGCTCTCCTCGGCCTGCGTCGACAGGCGGCCGGTGAGCTGGTCGAGCCGGCGCGCGGCATCGGCGTTGCTGGAGACGGCGCCGGAGAGCTCGTGGATCGCGTCGACCGAGCTGCGCAGGCTGCTGGCCTGCTCGTCGGTGCGCGTGGCCAGCCGGCTGCTGCCGTCGCTGACCTGCTGGCCGGTGAGGTTCACCAGCGAGGCGCTGTTGCGGATCTCCGAGACCAGCGTCGACAGGCGCCGGCTCATGGCCTCGACGACGCGGCCGATCTCGGCCAGCTCATCCTGGCCGTGCACCTGCACCACGTGCGCCAGGTCGCCGCCGGCGATCGCCTCGGTACCCTTGCGCAGCGCCTGCATCGAGCCGTTGAAGCTGCGGCTGAAGCTGGCCATCAGGTAGGCCATCAGCAGCAGGCCGGCACCGAAGGCGATGACCTCCAGCGCGATGCGGCGGTCGATGCCCACCACGCGGCGCTTCAGCTCCGCCTCCAGGCGCAGCGCGGCGTCGTGCTGCACGGCGATGATCTGGTTCACCGCCAGCGAGGCCTGGTCGAAGAACTGGCGCGCCGAGCCTTCGGGCGCTTCGCCGCCGAAGCTCGTGCGCACCAGTTGCGTGAAGCGGCGAACCTCCTCACGCGCAGGCGGCCAGGAGCCCGGCGCCTCGCCGCCGGCGCGCTCCAGCGCCGCCAGCGCGCCGCCGGTGTCCACCGCGCCGCGCTCCAGCTGGCCAGCCAGCGAGAGCATGTCGGCCCGTTCCCGGGCGCCGACCTGGCCGCGCGTGAGCAGCCCCGCACCGTGGCCGCGCGCCAGCGCGGCGGTCTCGGCCATCGGGATCGTGTGGTACACGACGGTGGCCATCAGGTGGTAGCTGCGCGGCTCGGGGTCGAGCACGAGGCCCGAGCGCTCGCCGTTGATCAGCGCCATCTGGCGCAGCGCCTCGATCGCCTCGCCGTGCTGCGCGAAGGCCGACGCGGCATCGGCCGCGTGCCGGCCCGTGGCCAGCGCGCCCAGGCGCTCGCGCAGCGGCTGCCAGACGTCGGCCAGCGGATAGCCCAGGCCGTCGGCCAGGCGCCGGTCCATCGCCGCGGTGGCTTCCTGCAGCAGCCGCCGCGTGGCGTCGCGCGCCGCGCCGGCGCTCTCGTCGCCGGCCAGCAGGCGGTTCGTGTAGCCGCGGTGCTTCTGCGTCTCCACCAGCAGCGGCGTGATCAGGTGCGCGACCTCGTTGCCCTGCAGCTCGACCGAAGCCTCGCGGCGCTGCTCCAGCAGCGTGGCCACCGACATCACCATCAGCACCAGCAGCGGCACGACCAGCGAGCCGGCCATCAGCGCCAGCTTCGTGCGCATGCGCAGCGACAGCATCAGGCGCATGCCGGGTCGCATCAGGGGTGCCAGCACGCGTGCGCCGGCGCGCGGGGGCCGGGGGCTCGGCGGAGTGCTCATGGGTGGGCTCGGGGCAATGGTGCGGAGGGGCCGGGGGGCCATGCTGCGGCCGGGCGGCCGGCCGCGATGCGCCGATAAGACGCGGGAAGGGCGTGCATTCCTCAGGCGCCCACGGGCGTCTCGGCCGCGGCACGGATCAGCCAGCCGGCGATGGAGCCCAGCGGCAGCACCGAGGCCGCCGCGCCGTGGCGGATGGCCTCGCGCGGCATGCCGAAGACCACGCAGCTGGCCTCGTCCTGCGCCACCGTGGTGGCGCCGGCGCGGCGCATCTCCAGCAGGCCGCGCGCGCCGTCGTCGCCCATGCCGGTGAGGATGGCGCCCACCGCGTTGGCGCCGGCGTGCTGCGCGACCGACTTGAACAGCACGTCCACGCTCGGCTTGTGGCGGTTGACCAGCGGGCCGTCGCGCACGCTCACCTGGTACTGCGCGCCGCTGCGCGTGAGCTGCATGTGGCGGCCGCCGGGCGCGATCAGCACGCGGCCGGGCATCACGCGGTCGCCGTCCTTCGCCTCGCGCACCTCCATCTCGCACAGCCCGTTCAGGCGCGCGGCAAAGGCGCCGGTGAAGGCCTCGGGCATGTGCTGCACGATGACGATGCCCGGCGTCGTGCGCGGCAGCGACAGCAGCACCGTCTCGATGGCCTGCACGCCGCCGGTGCTGCTGCCGATGGCGATCACGCGCTCGGTGGTCTCGGCCATCGCGCCCACCGCCGCCGGCGGCGGCGCCGGCAGCGGGGCGCGCACGGGCGCGGCGGCGGGCATGCGCGCCGGCGCCTGCGAGCGCACACGCGCCTGCGCCGCGGCACGCACGGTGGCCACAAGCGAGTTGGCGGGGTCGGTCAGGAATTCCTTGAGCCCCAGCTTGGGCTTGGTGACGATGGCCACCGCGCCCTCGGCCAGCGCCTGCATCGTGGTGGTGGCGCCCTTGGCGGTGAGCGTGGAGCACATCACCACCGGCGTGGGCCGCTCGGCCATCACCTGGCGCAGGAAGCTGATGCCGTCCATGCGCGGCATCTCCACGTCCAGCACGATCACGTCGGGCCACTTCGCCTGCAGCTTGGGCCAGGCGAACAGCGGATCGGCCGCGGCGCCCAGCACCTCGATGCCGCCCTCGGTGAGCGTGTCGGAGAGGTACTTGCGGACGACCGCGGAGTCGTCGACGACGAAGGCGGTGATGCGCTTGTCGTTCATGTCAGTGGCGCCCGGCCGTTCCGAAGCCACCGGGCGCCCCCTCGGGGGGCAGCGAAGGAAGTGAGCTTGGGGGTGTCATGTCAGTTCCTCTTGTTGTCGGCGCCGGGCGCCCCGGACAGGAGGCCATAGGGCGGCAGCCGCACCGGCGGCGGGCGGCCCTGGCCACGACGGATCTCGACCTCGCCGGTGGCCAGCGTCAGCGTCACGCTGCGCGGCACGTCCTCGCCCACGTCCACGCCCTGGAGCTGGAAGCCCCAGCGGTCGACGAAGTGCCAGCCGGCCTCGATGTTGCGCTCGCCCACGTTGAAGCGCAGGTTGGTGCCCTCGGGCAGCGTGTCGGCGCCGCCGTAGAGGTGGGCGTGGTACTCCTCGGGTGCGGTGCGGCTGCGGCGGATGTGCTCCAGCAGCGTCTCCAGCGCCTCGTCGCCGTAGCGGCCGTCGAGGGTGTCGCCGCCGCTGCGGGTGCGCGAAGGCAGCAGGAAGTGGCACATGCCGCCCAGGCGCTTGGTCGGGTGCCACAGCGTCACGGCGACGCAGGAGCCCAGCAGCGTCTTGATGCTGCCGGCCTGCTGGCCGAAGTGCAGCTGCCCGGGCATCAGGAACACGTCCTCGCCCGGCCTGGCGCCGAGCTGCCAGTACGAGCCGGTGGGTGCGCCGGGCGGCGGCGCGGGGATGGCCCGCGGCGGCGCCGCCGGCGCGGGCTGTACCGGCTGGACCAACCCAGGCCCGGGCGCCGGCGCGGCGCGGCGCGCGGCGACGGTGCGCGCGCGCGCCGCCTCCATGCGCTCGACCAGCGTCAGCTTCTCACGCGTGGACATGGATCGCGGTGGCCAGTGCACGCACCGGCAGGCCCAGGGTGGACAGCGATTCGGCGTGCCCGGTGTACAGCACGCCGTCGGGCTTGAGCTGGGTGAGCACGCGGCGCACGATCTGCGCCTTGGCGTCGTTGTCGAAGTAGATCAGCACGTTGCGCAGGAAGATCACGTCGAACTGCGGCAGCTGCGGCAGCGTCTGCATCAGGTTGGCCTGCTGGAAGCCCACGCGCTCGCGCACGCTGCGCGCCACCAGGACCTGGCCTTCGTACTCGCCCTGGCCCTTCAGGCAGAAGCGCTTCAGGTAGCCCGGCGGCACCATGCGTGCGCGCTCCATCGGGTACAGGCCGCGGCGCGCGCTGGCCACCACGGCGGTGGACAGGTCGGTGCCCGTCACGCGCCAGGGCGCCTGGCCCAGCTGGTCGGCCAGCAGCATGGCCACGCTGTAGGCCTCCTCGCCGCTGCTGCTGGCGGCGCTCCAGACGCGGAACTCGCCCTGCGGCGGCTGCCTGCGCAGCAGCTCGGTCAGGTGGTTGAAGTGCTGCGGCTCGCGGAAGAAGTAGGTCTCGTTGGTGGTGAGGCGGTCGATGACGCGCGTCATCTCCTCGGCCGGCGCATGGCCGTGCACGAGGCGGTCGACGTAGGCGTCCAGGTTGCTCTCGCCGGCTTCCTGCGCCAGGCGCTGCAGCCGGCCGGTGACGAGCGCATGCTTGCTCTCGCCCAGCCGGATGCCGCTGACCTTCTCGAACAACGAAGTGACGGAGCGGAACGCCTTGTCCGACAGTGCGGTCACGTCGTCACCCGGTTCACGCGAAGGCCTCGGCCGGGCGGCGCGTGCGCCGGCCGGCTGCGGCCATCGCCGGCTTCACGTCTTCCTCGAGCTTGAAGCGCGACATCAGGTCCTGCAGCTGGCCGGCCTGGGCCGAGAGTTCCTCGGCGGTGGCCGAGAGTTCCTCGGACGCGCTGGCGGTCTGCTGCGTGGCGCTGGAGAGGTGGTTCATCGCGCCGGTGATCTGCGCCACGCCGTCGCTCTGTTCGCCGCTGGAAGCCGCGATCTCCTGCACCAGCTCGCTGGTCTTGTGGATCGAGGGCACCATCGCCGTCAGCAGCGAGCCGGCCTTCTCGGCCAGCTTGACCGACGAGCCCGCGAGAGCGCCGATCTCCTGCGCCGCGACCTGGCTGCGCTCGGCCAGCTTGCGCACCTCGGCGGCCACCACCGCGAAGCCCTTGCCATGCTCGCCGGCGCGCGCGGCCTCGATGGCGGCGTTCAGTGCCAGCAGGTTGGTCTGGTAGGCGATGTCGTCGATGATGCCGATCTTGGTGGCGATGCTCTTCATCGCGTCCACGGTCTGGTTGACGGCCGAGCCGCCTTCCTGCGCCTGCTTGGCGGCCTGCGTGGCCATGCCGTCGGTGACGGTGGCGCTCTCCGCGTTGCCCTTCACCGAAGCGTTCATCTCCTGCAGCGAGGCGGTGGTCTCTTCCACGCTCGCGGCCTGCTGCGAGGCGCTGTGCGACAGGCTCATCGAGGTCTGGCTGACCTGGTCGCTCGCGGCCGAGAGCTGGCTCGCGGCGGAGCGCACCTCGCGGAAGGTGCCGCTGACGGTGTCGATGAGCTGGTTCACGTCGCGGCACAGCTGGGCGAAGAAGCCCTGCTTGCCTTCGAGCGGGATGCGGCGGCTGAGGTCGCCGTCGTTGGCGCCGGCCACGGTGCGTGCCACTTCCTCGGAGACGAGCTTCTCGGCCGCGCGCTGCGCCGCGGTCTCGGCGGCGCGGCGCGCGCTGTCGGTGATCTCGAAGCCCAGGCGCGTCTGCACGCGCTTCATCGCCAGCTGCAGCTGGGCGATCTCGTCATGGCCGCGGCCGTCGATGACGCCGTCGAACACGCCCTGCGAGAAGCCGTCCAGCTTGCCCGTCATGTCGCGCAGCGAGGCCAGCGTGCGCCGCGTGACGGCGGCGCCGGTGGCCCCTGCGCCCAGCAGCAGCGCCACGGCGCCGGCGCCCAGCAGCGGCGAGGCCGCGCGCAGCGCTGCGCCGCCCAGCAGCCCGGCGCCCACCATCGCGCCGGCCAGCAGGCCGTACTTGAGGCCCAGGCCGGCGCGCGACCACAGCCGGGCCGGCGCCTTCAGCAGCGACAGGCCGCCGCGCCTGACCACGTGGCCCTGCTCGATGGCCAGCCCCGCGGCGCGGCCTTCGGTGAAGAGGCGGTAGGCAGCCTCAGCGGCCGAGATCTGCTCGCGCGTGGGCCGCGTGCGCACCGACATGTAGCCCACCGGCTGGCCGTGCTGCAGCACCGGCGTGGCGTTGGCCACCACCCAGTAGTGGTCGCCGTTCTTGCGCCGGTTCTTCACCATGCCCGTCCAGGGCCGGCCGGCCTTCAGCGTGACCCACAGGTCGGCGAAGGCCTCCTCGGGCATGTCGGGGTGGCGCACGAGGTTGTGCGGCTGCCCGAGCAGCTCTTCCTCGCTGAAGCCCGAGGCCTCGATGAAGTCCTCGTTGATGTACTCGATGCGGCCCTTCAGGTCGGTCCGCGAAACGATCGTCATGCCCTCGCGCAGCACGTATTCGGACTGCGTGACGGGTAGGTTCTTGCGCATGGGAGTGCCCTCAGTTCGTCTCGAACTCGGCCACGCGCGGCGTGCCGCTGCGGCGGCCGGCGAGACGGAAGCGGTTCATCAGGTCCTGCAGCTGCCCGGCCTGGGCCGAGAGCTCCTCGGCCGTGGCCGAAAGCTGCTCGGAGGCGCTGGCGGTCTGCTGCGTGGCGCCGGCCAGGTGGTTCATCGCGCCGGTGATCTGCGCCACGCCCTCGCTCTGCTCGCCGCTGGCCGCGGCGATCTCCTGCACGAGCTGGCTGGTGCGGTGGATCGAGGGGACCATCTGCGTCAGCAGCGTGCCGGCCTTCTCGGCCAGCTGCACGGAGGAGCCGGCCAGCGTGCCGATCTCCTGCGCCGCGACCTGGCTGCGCTCGGCCAGCTTGCGCACCTCGGCGGCCACCACGGCGAAGCCCTTGCCATGCTCGCCGGCACGCGCGGCCTCGATGGCGGCGTTCAGTGCCAGCAGGTTGGTCTGGTAGGCGATGTCGTCGATGATGCCGATCTTGGTGGCGATGCTCTTCATCGCATCCACGGTCTGGTTGACGGCCGAGCCGCCTTCCTGCGCCTGGCGCGCGGCCTCGGTGGCGATGCCGTCGGTGGTGTTGGCGCTGTCGGCGTTGCCCTTCACGGAGGCATTCATCTCCTGCAGCGAGGCGGTGGTCTGCTCGACGCTGGCGGCCTGCTGCGAGGCCGACTGCGACAGGCTCTGCGCGGTCTGCGAGACCTGCGCGCTGGCGCCCACCAGTTGCTGCGCCGCCTCGCTCACGTGCTGCAGCGTCTGCGCGTAGGTGTCCAGCAGGCCGTTGAGCTTGTCGCCCACCTGGCGGTGGAAGCCCTGCTGGCGCGAGGTGTCGATGCGCGCGCGCAGGTCGCCCGCGGAGGCCTGCTGCACCACCTGGTCCAGCGCGGCCTCGGCCTGCAGCTGCTCGTGCAGGTCCAGCCACTGGCCCACGGTGCCGGTGACCTGGCCCTGCTTGTCGAAGATCGGCGTGGTGGTGACGCTGTAGCGGCGGCCGCCGAGCGTCATCACCGTGCTCGTGCGCGACTTCAGCGCGCGCAGCCGGCCCAGCGCAGCCTCGGGGTCGGCGTAGAAGACGCCGATGCTGTTGCCCAGCACGGCGTCCGCGTTGAACGCGGGCTGCTCGGCGCGGAAGGCGGCGGCGTCGCGGTGCAGCACGTCCTGCAGCGCCTGGTTGAGGTAGACCACGGTGCCCGCGGCATCGGCGATGCGCACGGGAATGGAGGTCGCGTCCAGCGCGGTGCGGATGCGCAGCGCGTCGCCCGACTCGGCCTCCAGGCGCGCGATGCGCTGCTGCTGGCGCCGCAGGCGCAGGGTGCAGGCGGCCAGCGCCGCCAGCAGCGCGGCGGCCAGGCCCGCGGCGGACAGGATCAGGGCGAGGTTCATGAACGCAGCTCGTGCGGCTGGAAGGCGGCGATGGCCGCCGCCAGATCGGGGGCTGACAGCACCTGCTGCAGCGAGAGCACGCCGATCAGGCGGCCGGCGGCGCGCGTCATGCCCAGCAGGTGCTGCGGGGCGATCAGCGTGCCGATGGCCGGCGCGGGCTCGATCTCGGCGGCCGCGCGGTCGAAGACCTCGAACACCGCGTCGACCAGCAGGCCCATCATCACGCGGGCCGCGGGCTGGCCGTCGTCGGCGCCATGGTCCTCGGCCTGCACGACGACGATGCACGAGCGGCGGCCGATCTCGCTGGGCGCGAAGCCCAGGCGCGCGGCCAGGTCGATCACCGGCACGACCGAGCCGCGCAGGTTCATCACGCCGCGCACGAACGAGGGCGTGCGCGGCAGCGGCGTCATGCGCAGCACCTGGAGGATCTCGCGCACCTGGTCGATGGGCACCGCCAGCGGCTCCTGGCCGACGGACATGCGCAGCAGCGAGCAGGGCGCCTCATCGGCGGCGGCGCGCTGCGCCAGCGCGGCGCCCGCTGCGACAGCGGCGGCCTGGGGGAGGGTGGTGGTGAGCATCGGATGGGCTCAGAAGCGGGTGAACGAGGACTCGTCGATCTCGCCGTCGGCCGCGGCGCTCGCGGCTTGGCTGGCACGGACCTCGGCGCGGGGCGCGGGCCGCACGGCGGCTGCCGCCTGGCGCGGGGCACCGTCCTGGCCGAAGCGCAGCGCACCGGCCGGGGCTCGCGGCGCGCTCGGCGCGGCACTGCGCTCGCGTGCGGCCGGCGCCGGCCGCGTGCCGCCGCGCTCGTCCTCGGCGAGGCGGAAGTAGGCCATCAGGTCCTGCAGCTGGCCGGCCTGGGCCGAGAGTTCCTCGGCGGTGGCCGAGAGCTCCTCGGAGGCGCTGGCGGTCTGCTGCGTGGCGCTGGAGAGGTGGTTCATCGCGCCGGTGATCTGCGCCACGCCGTCGCTCTGCTCGCCGCTGGAAGCCGCGATCTCCTGCACCAGCTCGCTGGTCTTGTGGATCGAGGGCACCATGGCCGTCAGCAGCGTGCCGGCCTTCTCGGCCAGCTGCACCGACGAGCCCGCCAGCGCACCGATCTCCTGCGCCGCGACCTGGCTGCGCTCGGCCAGCTTGCGCACCTCGGCGGCCACCACCGCGAAGCCCTTGCCGTGTTCGCCGGCACGCGCGGCCTCGATGGCGGCGTTCAGCGCCAGCAGGTTGGTCTGGTAGGCGATGTCGTCGATGATGCCGATCTTGGTGGCGATGCTCTGCATCGCATCGACCGTCTGGTTGACGGCGGCGCCGCCTTCCTGCGCCTGCTTGGCGGCCTGCGTGGCCATGCCGTCGGTCACGGTGGCGCTCTCGGCATTGCCCTTCACGGACGCGTTCATCTCCTGCAGCGAGGCGGTGGTTTCCTCCACGCTGGCGGCCTGCTGCGAGGCGCTGTGCGACAGGCTCTGCGAGGTCTGGCTGACCTGCGCGCTGGCCGCCGAGAGCTGGCTCGCCGCGGCGCGCACCTCGCGGATCGTGCCGCTGACGGTCTCGATCAGCTCGTTGAACTTGGCGCACAGCGCGGCGTGGAAGGCTTCCTTGCCCTCGGTGCCGATGCGGTGCGTGAAGTCGCCGCGCGTGGCGCCGTCGACTGCGGCGCCGATCTCCTCGGTCACCTGCGTGGCCGCGACGCGCTGCGCCTCGGCCTGCGCCATGCGCGCCTGGTCGTCCTGCTGGCGCTGGCGCAGGCTGAGCTGCATCTGCGCGAAGCGCTTGAGCAGCTGCGCCGCCTCGTCGCTGCCTCGATCGTCGATCGGGTGGCCCAGGTTGCCTTCGGCCACCGCGTCGGCGGCGGCCACGGCCTGCCCGAGCGGGCGCGTCACCGAGCGCGTGATCGCGATGCCCAGCCCGAGCCCGACCAGCGCCAGGCCGACCAGGCCGCCGAGCATCCACGCCAGCTCGACCTGCGTGTCGTGGATGCGCGCATGCAGCAGTTCCTCGAGCGCGGCCGACACGGCCTCGACCGACTTGTACTGCGCCTGCACGGCCTCGGTGGCGACCTTGCGGAACTCCTCGACACCGATCGTCGACTTGCCGGCGACGACGAGCTGCTCGTGCGCGAGCTTGAAGAAGTGGTCGGTCGCCACGCTGGCGCCGGCGACGGTCGCCAGCGACTCCTTGAAGGCCGGGTGCAGCTCGGTGGCCTTGTCGATCTGGCGCTGCACGCGGGCGCGCAGCTCCTGCGCGCGCGCGATGTCGAAGGCCAGCGCGCTGCGCTCGTGCGGCGCCACGTCCTTGGCCGTCAGCAGGCTGGAGCCCTTGCCGCGCACGCTGCCCACCGCCTCGGCCAGGCGCGGCATGTGGTCGGTGAGCGCGGTCATCAGGTAGAAGGTCTCGGCCACCGGGTCCAGCGACAGGCCCGACTCGTCGGCCACGCGCTCGAGCAGCACGAAGTTGGCCTGCAGCAGCGCACGGTGCGCCTCCAGGCTTTCCGTGGCGCTCAGGCCGTGCGACTGCACCTTGCGCGCAAGCGCCTCCCAGCCGGCCTTCAGCTGTGCGGCGGACTCACCGGCGCGCTTGTAGCCCAGGGCCTGCACCTGCTTGTCCAGCTCGGCGACGTGGCGCTCGATGTCGGCCTGCTGCTTGGCGCGATCGGCCTCGGCGGCGTCCTTGCCGTTGAGCGTCATCGAGGCCAGGCCGCGGTGCGTCTGCAGGCTCAGCTGCAGCGCCATCGCGGTGCGCGCGGGGTCGATGCCCGCGTCCTCGGCCTTGGCCACCGAGATCTCGCCGGTCTTGTACTCCACCACCTTCAGCAGCGGCAGCGCCGTCATCACGGTGGCGGTGAGCCCCAGCGCGGCGAACTTCTGCCACAGCTTCATGGAGCGCAGGATGTTGCTCATGTCGTTCTCTTGGGAATATGGGGACCGAGTCAGGCGCGGCGCGCCGGAGCGGTCGCGGAACGCGTGGCGGCGGCCATCAGGCCCTGCATGTCCAGCACGAGCGCCACGTCGCCCGAGCCGAGGATCGTGGAGCCGGCCAGCGCCTCCAGCGGCTTGAAGATGCCGGCCAGCGGCTTGATCACGGTCTGGTGCTCGCCCAGCAGGCGGTCGACCACCAGGCCGATGCGCACCGCGCCCTGGCGCACCACCACCAGGCTGCGGCGCGCGCCCGCGGCGGGCTCGCTGCCGTAGAAGAGCGCCAGGTCGAGGTAGGGCAGCACCTCGCCGCGCAGGTCGAAGGTGCCGCAGGTGCGGCCGGGCTGCGCGCGCACGTCGGCCGGCACGTCGATGCACTCGCTCACCACCGCCAGCGGCAGCACGTAGTGCACGCCGCCCACGACGGTGAGGAAGCCGTCGATCATCGCCAGCGTCAGCGGCAGGCGGATCTGGGTCGTGGTGCCGCGGCCCTCGTGGCTGGCCAGCGAGATCTGGCCGCGCAGCGACTCGATGTTGCGCTTGACCACGTCCATGCCCACGCCGCGGCCGGACAGGTCGGTCACCTGCTCGGCGGTGGAGAAGCCCGGCGCGAAGATCAGCTGCCAGACCTCGGCATCCGACAACTCGGCATCGGCCGCCACCAGCCCGCGCTGCACGGCCTTCTTCAGGATGCGGTCGCGGCCCAGGCCGCGGCCGTCGTCGCTGACCTCGATGACGATGCTGCCCGCCTCGTGGTACGCGTTCAGGCCCAGGCGCCCGCTGGCCGGCTTGCCGGTGGCGGTGCGCTCCTCGGGCGTCTCGATGCCGTGGTCCAGGCTGTTGCGCACGAGGTGCATCAGCGGGTCGCCGATGCGCTCGACCATGGACTTGTCCAGCTCGGTGTCGCCGCCGGTCACGACCAGCTCGATCTCCTTGCCCAGCTGCTTGCCGATGTCGCGCACGACGCGGGTGAAGCGCGAGAAGGTCTCGCCCACCGGCACCATGCGCAGGCCCAGGGCGCCGTCGCGCGTGGCCTGCACCAGCTCGCCGACGCGCTGCGTGGCTTCCAGGAAGGCGGCCGAGCCCTCGCGGTGCGCCACCATCTGCGCGCCGGAGCCGGCGATCACGAGCTCGCCGATGAGGTCGATCAGGTGGTCGAGCTTGTCGGCGCGCACCTTGACGAAGCGGGCCTCCTCGGCGCGGCGGTCGCCGGTGCGGCGATCGGCGGCACGGCGTTCGGGCGCCGGCGCAGCCTCGGCGTGGACCGCGGCCGCGGCGTCGGCCGGCGCGGCCGGCCTGGGCGGTGCGGAGCCGACAGGCGCCTCGGCCAGCACCACGCCCTGCGCGCGCCAGACGGCGGCCAGCGCGCGGCGCGCGTCCTCGCCGGCGGCGCAGCGCTCGTCCAGCAGCGCCTCGAAGGCCGCCGGGGCGGCGTCGGGCGGCAGGATCGCCAGCGCGCAGTCGTCGAGCGCGAACTCGAAGACCTGCTCGATCTCGGCGCGGCCGGCGGCGGTCTGCAGGCGCAGCTCGAAGCCGAGGTAGCAGGCCTCGGCATCGATCGTCTCCAGCGCCGGCACCGCGTCCACCAGCGTGTGGCAGTGCACGAGCGGGCCCAGCGTGCCCAGGTAGCGCAGGAAGGCCAGCGGGTCCAGGCCGTTGCGCAGCGCATCGGGGCCGAAGCGCAGCGAGAGGTGCCAGCAGCCGGCGCTGCCGGCCACGGGCACCGGCGCCGCGGCGGGTGCGGCCGCGGCAGGGGCCTCGTCGGCGCTGCCGCCGTACAGGCGCCGCAGCTGCTGGCCCAGCACCTCGCTGCGCGCGTGCACCGCGGGGTCGGCGCTGCCGGTCTTCACCTCGCCCAGCAGCGCGCCGATCTGGTCGCGGCCCAGCAGCAGCGCGGCGGTGATCTCGTCGCTGACGGCCACCGCGCCGCTGCGCAGCGCCTCCATCAGCGTCTCCACCTCGTGCGTGAAGGCGACCACGGCCTCGCAGCCGAACAGGCCGGCGGTGCCCTTGATCGTGTGCGCGGCGCGGAAGGCGGCGTTGAGGTTCTCAGCGTCGTCCGGCGCGGTCTCCATCACCAGCAGCGCCTGCTCGAACTGGTGCAGCATGTCGGCTGCTTCGTCGAGGAAGCCGACACGTGCGGCGGCGATGATCTCGGCATCGTGGTCCATCGCGGGCTCCTCTGGTTCAGGCGGCAAGTTCGGCCAGGCCGAACACCGCGAGCGCGTCGCGCACCACGGGGCTCGCGCCCTTGAGCTGCAGCGTGGTGCCGCGCGCGCCGGCGGCGTGGCGCAGCGCCAGCAGCAGCTGCACGCCGGCGCTGTCGAATTCGGCGACGCCGGACAGGTCCACGTCCAGGCGGCCGCCGCTGGCCGGCAGCGCGGCGGCGAGCTGCACCTGCGTGGCGGCGGCGAAGGCGATGGTCAGCTCGGGGCCGAGCGAGATGGCGGCTTGGGTCATCGGGGGTCTTTCACTGGCACAGGCGCTGCACGGCACTGACGAGCTGGCTGGGCGTGCAGGGCTTGGCGATGAAGGCCTGCGCGCCCTGCTGGCGCGCACGCTCGCGCACCTCGGCGCGCGACTCGGTGGACAGCACCACCAGCGGCACGAACTTGTAGCGCGGGTGCACGCGCACGTAACGCAGCAGGCTCAGGCCATCGACGCGCGGCATCGCCAGGTCGGCGACGACCAGCCCCATCGGGCGGCCGTCCAGCAGCTCGATGGCCTGCTCGCCGTCCTCGGCTTCCAGCACCTCGTAGCCGGCGTGCTCGAGCGCGCCGCGCATCAGCGTGCGCACGCTCGCGGAATCGTCCACCACCATCACGGTGCGGGGCATGGTGCAGTCCCTTCGATCAGACGCACAGCTTGTTGACGGCATCCACCAGCTGCGAAGGCTGGAAGGGCTTGGTGATCCACGCGCGCGCGCCGGCGGCCCGGCCTTCGGCCTTCTTGGCTTCCTGCGACTCGGTGGTCAGCATGATCACGGGCGTGAACTTGTACGAGCCCGTCGTCTTGAGGTGCCGCAGGAACGACAGGCCGTCCATGTTGGGCATGTTCACGTCGCAGACGATCAGGTTGAGCTTGCGCCCGTCGAGCTTGCCGACGGCGTCCTGCCCGTCGACCGCTTCCACGGTCTCGTAGCCCGCCTTCTGCAGCGCCAGCTTGACGACGACGCGGAAGCTGCCCGAGTCGTCGACGATCATCACGGTCTTGGCCATCGCCTGGGTTCTCCGTTCGAAATCAGAAAAATTCCACGCCGGCGCTTCGCTCGACGTGCACATTGCCGTGGTGGTGCGAGCGCTGCTCTTCCATCGTGTAGCTGGCCTCCAGCGCGGTCAGCCACTCGGCGGCGTCGCTCTGGGTGGCCGAGGGGTGCTCGTCGACCCAGCGTGCGAAGTTGCTCATGTCGTTGGCGACGATGCTCATCATCTGGCTCACGCGGTCGCCGAACTGGAAGTTGATGAAGGCGTTGTCGATCTGGTCGCGCAGCGACTGCCCCGCCTGGTGCACCTGCGCCGAGCCCTGCAGCGAGGCGCCCAGCGAGCCCAGCAGCGAGCTCAGGGCCTCGCGGGCACGCAGGTCGATCTCGATGCGCAGTTCCTCGGGCGAGGTGTCGTGGATGCGGCCGTCGCGGCTGGCCTTGTTGACCTTGGCCACCAGCCCCAGCACGCCGCGCTCGACCTGCTCGCCGACCTCGGCCATGCGGCCGGCCAGCGTGCGCAGTTCCATCGCCACCGCCTGCGAGCCGCCTTCGGACTGGCCGCGGTTGCGGTTGGCCTCGATGCTCGCGTTGAAGGCCACCAGCCGGGTGTGGCGCGCCACCTCGCGCGCCTGCTTGGCCAGGTGCTGCAGGCCCGTCAGGCCCTCGCGGCACTCCTCCAGCGTGGCCACCGCGGCGTCGCGCTCGGTGAAGGCGCGCTCGCTGGCCGATGACAGCGCCTGCAGCGCCGGCGCCTGCTGCTGCACCGCGGCGTCCACGGCGCCCGGATGGGCGGTGACGGAGAAGGCGGCCAGGTTGTCGGTGAGTTCGTTGAGAGTTCCCGACATCTCGCTGAAGGTCTGGAGCAGCTGCGCGATGCCATCGTTGGCGGCGTCGCGGGTGACTTCCATCTGCCGGCTCCACACCGGCACCACCTGCGCCACCATCACGGCCGCGCCGTGGCGGCCGCCGGGGCCGGGCTCCTGCTCGACGGCGCCGGCGGGCTCGCGGCGCACGCGCAGCGCAGCGCCGGACACGGCTGCCAGCACGATGCCCAGCAGTGCTGCCGTTCCGCCGTACCAGGCGGCTGCCAGGGCGGCCAGAAGACCCAATGCGGCGGCCGGGCGTTGCCAGGTCCGGGGCAGGTTGCCGGCGGCCGGCGCGGGTACTTCTGCTGTCGTCGTCGTCATCGAGAGTCAGCGTCGGTTCTGCGGATGGGGGGTCGCCGGGAGGCCCAACTGCGCGCCGGTTACCAGATGCTGCGGTTATCGGCAGGCCGCGGGCGGGCTGTAGGCCGCTGCGAAAACGCTCAAGACCGCGCCCGGCGCGCCGAGAACGCATCTGGCCGGGGCCTTTTCCCGCCCGGCCTGCACCGGCTGCCTGCCGGATCTCCCGAGGAAAAGAGTTCCAAGATGCTCGTGACCCGCATGCCCCGGCGCCTGCTGAGCGGATCGTTCGCCGGCCCGGTCTGGCGCCATTTGCGCGAGTTCTTTGCGTACCACGGCGTGTGGGCGCCGGGTGTGCGGCTTCTGCGCAAGCTCTCGGTACGGGCCAAGGTCTGCCTGGTGATGGGCATCCTGGGCGCGCCGATCCTGCCGCTGTCCTGGGAGGTGCTCGTCGAGCAGCAGCAGACGGTGCACGAGACCTCGCGCCGCATGGCCGGCGTGCGCCTGGCCAGCGCGGCTTTCGAGCTGGCCAGCGACCTCAACAACCACTGGATCGCGGTGGACACCGGCGCGCCGCTGCCGGCCGATGCCGGCGGCGCGCACTACGCCGAACTCGTCTCGGCCAGCCATGCGGCCGCGCTGGCCGGGCTGCGCGTGCAGCAGGACTGGGAGCGCGAGCGGCCGGTGGTCGAACGGGCGCTGACCCTGCAATCGTTGCCGGCCGAGGCGCGCGGCGAGGCGGTGCAGCAGGCGCTGAAGGCCTTGATCGACCTGCACGCCGCCGCCGCCGACGCCGCCGCGGTGGACGCGACGCAGGACCGCCGGCTGAGTTCGCTCGCCGGCCTGGCGCTGGAAGACCTGCCCGAGTTGCTGGGCGAGATGTCGCGCGTGCGCGCGCTGGCGCACCAGCAGATGGCCACCGGCGCGCAACGCACGGCGGCCGAGCGCCACCAGCTGACGCTGCGCCTGGCAGCGGCGGTGGCCAACGCCGAGGCGCGCCACCAGCGCGCCGGCGTGCGTTGGCAGCAGTCCGGCGGCGCGGTGGGCGCCAGCGAGCTGCTGCCCGAGGTGCGGCGGTACCTCGCCGAGGTGTCGCGCCAGCTGCTGGCGCTGGAGCCGGCGGCCGATGGCGCGCGCCTGATGGCCGCCTACGGCACCGCGCGCGAGGCCGGGCGCGCGCTGCGCAGCCGCGTGCTGGGCGAGGTGGGCGAGGACCTGGCCGCGCAGAACGCGGGGGCCGAGGCGCTGCGCCTGCGCGTGGCCGCGGCGCTGGTGATCTCGGTCTCGCTGGCGCTGTACCTGCTGTACACCTTCTTCCTGGTGATGCGCGGCGGCCTGGTGCAGCTGAACCACCAGATGAACCGCATGGCGCAGGGCGACCTGAGCGCGCGGCTGTCGCCGCACGGCGTCGACGAAGTGGCCGCGACGATGAAGGCGATGACGGCCTCGCTCGTGCGGCTGTCGGACCTGATGGCCTCGGTGCGCCACGGCGTGTCGGCCGTCACGCAGGCGGCGCAGCAGGTCGCGCTGGGCAACGCCGACCTCTCCACCCGCCATCACGACAACGCGCAGAGCCTGGCGGCCATCGTCGACGGCGTGCAGCGCTACTCGGCGCAGCTGGAGGCCTGCGGGCGCCAGGTCGAGACCGTGGTGGGCACGGTGCAGGCGCTGCGGCTTGAATCGGCGCGCAACCGCAAGCAGATGCACCGCCTGCGCGAGCGCATGGCCTCGCTGCGCGGCAAGAGCCGCGAGATCGGCGAGATCGTCACGCTCATCGACCACATCGCCTTCCGCACCAACATCCTGGCGCTGAACGCCTCGGTGGAGGCCAGCAAGGCCGGCGAGTCGGGCCGCGGCTTCGCGGTGGTGGCGCAGGAGGTGCGCAACCTGGCGCTGCGCGGGGCGGATTCGGCGCGGCGCATCGGCGACATCGTCGCGCGCTCGGCCGACGACATCGAGATGTCCGGCGCGCTGGCCGAGGAGACCAGCGAGGCGCTGGCCGCGGCCGACCGCCACGTCGACCAGATCCACCACGCGATGGACGATGTCTCGGCGCTCACGCGCAGCGGCGAGCAGGAATCGGCCGAGATCCTGCAGCAGCTCACGCGCGTGAAGTCCGGCAGCGAAGAGGGCCTGCAGCTCGTCGAGGGCCTGGCCACCGCGTCTGACGCGCTGCGCTCGCAGGGCGAGCGCCTCGCGCACAAGGTGGGGCAGTTCAGACTCTCGTGACCGGCCCGCCGCGGCGCGCGGCGTCGTCGTCGTCCAGCGGCGCGTGGCCCGTGGGCTCGCGCAGGCGGTCGAAGAGTTCACCGGCCAGCTGCTGCTTGCTCGGCGGGCCTTCGCGATCGTCGCGGCGCCGGTCGCTGGCCGTGCCCGGCGGCAGCGCGGGCCCGGCCGGGCGGCGCGGGCGGCGCACCGCCAGCAGAAGCACCACGGCACCGAGCAGCGCCAGCGTGGCCACGAGCATCCGGCGCTCGCGGTGCAGCGCGGTCCTGCGCCGCTCGATCGCGCGCCGGGCTTCGCCGACCGCGGCGTCGTAGCCGGCCAGGCCGGCCGCGCCCACGGCGCCGAAATGCGGCACCGCGGCCGGGGCGGCGGCGGCATGGCGGCTGCGCGCGGCATCCAGGATGTCGACGATCTGCAGCGCCTGCTCGACCAGCAGGCGGTGCTGCTCGTCGCTCTGGCCGGCCTTCAGCTCGCGGGCGAGCACGCGTCGCGCCAGCAGCGACCAGTCCTCGCGCAGCGCATCGCTCTCGCGCACCGCGTGTTCCCAGGGGCCGCCGGCCAGCGCCACGGCGAGCGCGACCAGCCGGTCGTCGACCTCGCCCTGGCGCACGCGGCGTTCGTCCTCCAGCTCGGCACGGCCGGCCAGCACCTGCGCCGCGGCGTCGCGGTGCGCCAGCAGCCCGCGCTGCACGGCCACCGTGCGCTGCAGCGGCTCCAGCGCGCCTTGCGCCTCGGCCAGCGCCTCGAGCTCCTCGCTCTCGTGTTCGATCACATGGGCCAGCGGCAGCGCGCCGATGGCCGCCACCGCGGCGGCGAGCGCCAGCGCGCGCAGGCGCGGGTGGCGGCGGGCAGGGGCGGGGGCGGGAACTGCGTCGGCGGCGCCGGACGTTCCGGAGGCGCCGGATGAGGATGCGGGAGGGGACAGCAAGATGTTCGGGGCAGTCAGGGCCTGCCTCGATATCGGCCCCGGCCCGCCGCCATTGAGCCGGCGCGCTCGGGCAGAATGCCGCCGCCACAGCGTGGCCGCTGCGGAAGAAGGGGGAACGACCATGCCGATCGCCGGAATCGGGCTGCACATCATCCTGGCGCTGTTCTGCGCCGTGCATGCCGTGCGCAGCGGGCAACCGACCTACTGGCTGTTCATCCTGTTCTCGTTCCCGCTGCTGGGCAGCGTGGTCTATTTCTTCGCCATCTACCTGCCGCACTCGCGGCTGGAGCGTGGCGCGCGCCGCGCGGTGAGCGCCGCGGTGCGTGCGCTGGACCCGGGCCGCGACGTGCGCGAGGCGCGCGCCGAGTTCGACGAGACGCCCACGGCGCAGAACCAGATGCGCCTGGCCGCCGCGCTGCTGGAAGCCGGCGAGGCGCCCGAGGCGGCGCAGCTCTACGAGAGCTGCCTGAAGGGCCCGTTCGCGTCGGACGCCGAGATGCGCCTGGGCGCGGCGCGCGCCTTCGTCGAATGCCAGCGCTACGCCGAGGCGCAGCGCCACCTGGAGGCCGTGCGCGCCGAGCGGGCCGACTTCCGACCCGACACCGTGAGCCTGCTGCTGGCGCGAAGCCACGCCGGCCAGCAGCAGGCCGCGGCGGCGCGCGCCGAGTTCGAATCGGCGCTGGCGCGCTTCGGCACCTTCGAATCCCGCGCCGAGTACGCGATCTGGGCGCTGGGCATCGGCGACGCGGCCACCGCCGATCGGATGCAGGCGGAGATCGACAAGATCACCGCGCGCTGGAACCCGCACAACCGCGAGCTCAACGAGCCGGTGATGCGGCGCCTGCGCGCGGCGCGCGAGCTGGCGCGCCAGCCGCGCTGAGGCGAGGCTCAGCGCGCGGCGGCGATGCCCTGCGCCAGCGGGCAGCCCTCGCAGGCGGCCGGTACCTCGCCCGCGGCGAGCCGGTTCGACATCGCGGCGCGTGCCGCCAGCGCGGCCTGCAACCCGGCGGCGCCGTGGCCCAGGGCGTGGCGTGCCGTGTCCTTCACGAAGCAGCAGGGCGCCAGAGCGCCGTCCTGCACGAGGAACAGCCCCTGCTCGAGCCAGGGGCAGACCGCGCGGCCGGCCGTGCTCGCGTAGAGCGCCTCGAAGAAGCCTGGCGCATGGGCGCGCTCGCGCAGGGCTGCGGCCAGCGCCGGGCTTGCGGTCACATGCCCGCGCAGGCGCTCGATCGCCGCCGGCCCGGGCAGCTGCGCCTTCAGCGCGGCGTCGTAGAAGCGCGTGTAGGCCGGCATCGCCTGCAGCGGCTGCAGCAGGATGCCGCCGTCCAGCCCGTGCCGGCGATAGAAGGGCAGCACCGTCTCGCGCGCCTCGTCGACCGTGTCGCGCATGAAGGTGACGGCCAGGCCGACGCTGGGCGCCGAGGCGCTGCGCCGGCGCCTTGCCTCCATCAGCGCCTGCAGTCCGCGCTCCACGCGGTCCAGGCTGCCGCCGCGGATGCGGCGGAAACGCTCGGCATCGGCGCTCTCCATCGAGATGCACAGGCGGCGCAGGCCGGCGTCGAGCAGGCGCTCGACGGCATCGTCCGTCAGCAGGCTGCCGTTGGTGATGAGCGAGACCTGCGCCGCCGGGAAGCGCGCGCGCAGGCGCCCGAGCAGCTCGAAGAAGCGCGGGTGCAGCATCGGCTCGCCTTCGCCCTGCAGCTCGACATGCTCCACGCCTTCCAGCCGCTCGAGCACCTCGCCGAGAAGCTCAGGGTCGAGGTCACCCTGCGGCAGGTGGCGCCCGGCGCAGAAGCCGCAGCTGTAGTTGCAGCGCGTCGTCGGCTCGACCTGCAGGAAGCGCAGCGGCAGGCGGCGCTCGGCGGCCATCAGCACTCCACGATGTTGACCGCGAGGCCGCCGCGCGCGGTCTCCTTGTACTTGGTCATCATGTCGGCGCCGGTCTCGCGCATCGTCTTGATCACCTGGTCCAGGCTCACGTGGTGCGTGCCATCGCCGCGCAGCGCCATGCGCGCGGCGTTGATCGCCTTCACCGACGCGATGGCGTTGCGCTCGATGCAGGGGATCTGCACCAGGCCGCCCACGGGGTCGCAGGTCAGGCCCAGGTGGTGCTCCATGCCGATCTCGGCCGCGTTCTCGGTCTGCTCGGGCGTGCCGCCCATCACCGCGCACAGTGCGCCGGCGGCCATGCTGCAGGCCACGCCCACCTCGCCCTGGCAGCCGACCTCGGCGCCGCTGATGCTGGCGTTCTCCTTGTAGAGGATGCCGATGGCCGCGGCGGTGAGCAGGAAGTCGATCACGCCGGCGTCCGAGGCGCCCGGCACGAAGCGCGTGTAGTAGTGCAGCACCGCCGGCACGATGCCGGCCGCGCCGTTGGTGGGCGCGGTGACGACGCGGCCGCCGGCGGCGTTCTCCTCGTTGACGGCCAGCGCGTAGAGGTTGACCCAGTCGAGCACCTGCAAGGGATCCCGCAGCGCCGCCTCGGGCTGCGCGGTCAGTGCCTTTCGAAGGTCAGCCGCGCGGCGCCGCACCTTGAAGCCGCCGGGCAGGGTGCCGGCGGTCGCGCAGCCGCGGCTCACGCAGTCCTGCATCACGCGCCAGATGCGCAGCAAGCCGGCCTCGATCTCGGCGTCGCTGCGCCAGTGGCGCTCGTTGCGCCGCATCACCTCAGCGATGCTGCCGCCGATGGCGCGCGCCTGCGCCAGCAGCTCGGCGGCGCTGCGGAAGGGCAGCGGCAGCACGGTGGTGTCGGGCGCCAGCTGTCTGCTGCGGCTGCCGTCGGCGGCCAGCTCGTCGCTGACGACGAAGCCGCCGCCCACCGAGTAGTAGCAGCGCGTGTCCAGCAGCGCGCCGGCGGCGTCGAAGGCGCTGCAGCGCATGCCGTTGGCGTGGAAGGGCAGGCTCTCGCGGCGGTGGAACTTCAGGTCGTCCTTCTCGGCGAAGGCGATGGCGTGGCGGCCGAGCAGCGAGATCTGCGAACTGCGGCGCACCTCGGCCACGATCGCCGGCACCGCGTCCACGTCCACCGTGTCGGGCTCGTGGCCCGCCAGCCCCAGCAGCACGGCCTTGTCGCTGCCGTGGCCCTTGCCGGTGGCGCCCAGCGAGCCGTACAGCTGCACGAGCACGCGCGTGGTCGCGTCCAGCCGGCCGTCCTGCGCCAGCCGCAGCGCGAACATGCGCGCGGCGCGCATCGGCCCCACCGTGTGGCTGCTGCTCGGGCCGATGCCGATCTTGAAGAGGTCGAAGACGCTGACGGCCATCGGCCGATGCTAATGCGCATGCCTTGCACCCCCGGCGAGCACGGGCAAGCGCATGCCGCGGGCGGGGGCAGGTTCAGCGCGGCGTGCCTGCCGCCAGCGCGCGCTCGATCGCGCCGGGCAGCTCTTCCACCACGTTCTCCTTCTGCACGATGGCGCGCACGCCGGCGGCGGCGGCGCGTTCACGCAGCTCGGCGTCGATGTAGCCGGAGCAGATCACCAGCGGCAGCCCCGGCCGCACCGCCAGCAGCAGCCGCGCGAGTTCGAGGCCCGAGCAGTCGGGCATGTTGTGGTCGGTGACGACGAGGTCGAAGTCCTCCGGCGTGGCGCGCAGCGTGGCCAGCGCAGCCAGCCCGCTGTCGGCGGTGCTCACGTGCCAGCCGCGGCTCTTCAGCAGGCCCTCGCCGGTGAGCAGCATCACGGCGTCGTCGTCGACGAGCAGCACGCGCCGCCCGGCGCCGCCGGCGGCCGTGCCATCCGGCCCGGGCTCGCTGGGCCGCGCCGGCTGCGCCTCGGCACGCGCCTGCGGCAGCCAGACGTGGAAGGTGGCGCCGCGGCCAGGCGCGCTGTCCACGCTGATCGCGCCATGGTGCTCGGCGACGATGCTGTGCACCACCGCCAGCCCCAGGCCGGTGCCGCTGCCCACCGGCTTGGTGGTGAAGAAGGGCTCGAAGATGCGCGCCCGCGTGGCCTCGTCCATGCCGCAGCCGTCGTCGCGCACCCACAGATGCGCGCAGCGCCCGGCACGCAGCGGCGCCAGTGCCGCGGCCGCCTCGCCCTCGATCTGCTCGCTGCGCGCGCCGACCTCGATGCGCCCCACCGCACCGGCCATCGCATGCCAGGCGTTGGTGCACAGGTTCATCAGCACCTGCTGCACCTGGGTGCCGTCGGCCTCGACCTCGGGCAGCGCCTCGTCGATCTTCACGTCCAGTTGCACGCCGGCCGGCAGCGTGGCGCGCAACAGCTCCAGCGCCTCGCGCACCAGCGGCGACAGCGGCTGGCGCACCGGCTGCGCAAGCTGGCGGCGGCTGAAGGCGAGGATCTGCTGCACCAGCAGCCGCGCGCGCAGCGCCGACTTCTGGATCTGGTCCAGCCGCGTCGCCGCCGCCTCCGGGCTCTCGCTGCGCGCCAGCGCCACGCTGCCCAGGATCGCGCCCAGGATGTTGTTGAAGTCGTGCGCCACGCCGCCGGCCAGCGTGCCCAGCGACTCGAGCTTCTGCGTCTGGCGCAGTGCCTCGTCGGCGAGCTGGCGCTCGATGGCGATGGCCGCCAGCTGCGCCAGCGCGCTGACCAGCGCACGCTCGGCGGCGTCGGGCGTGTGCACCGTGCCGCGGTAGACGCCGAGGGTGCCCAGCACTGCGCCGGCGCGCGAGCGGATGGGCTCGGACCAGCAGGCGACGATGCCGGCACGCTCGGCCTGGGCGCGGAAGTCGCGCCAGCGCTCGTCGCGCCGCACGTCGGGCACGATGACGCGGTGGTTGGTGCAGGCGGCCTCGCCGCAGCAGGCCGAGCCCACCGCCACCGGCAGGTTCTGCCCCGCGGCGACGAAGTCCGGCGCCAGTGAAGGCGCCGCCGCCACGCGCAGCGTGCGGCCGGAGGCATCCATCCGCATCACGCTGGCGTGGCAGCCGGGCTGCAGCGCCTCGACGGCCTGCGCCACGGCGTGCATCAGGTCCGCCAGCGGCGCGCCGGCGGCCATCAGCGACAGGAGCCGCTCGCGCTGCACGTCGGCGGTCTGCCCGCGACGGCGCTCGGTCACGTCGCGCACCAGCGCCAGGCGTGCGTGCCGCCCGGCGTAGCTGAACCGGCGGGAGTGGATCTCCACGTCGATCAGGCTGCCGTCGCGCCGCCGGTGGCGCCAGGCCAGGCCGGTGGGCCGCCGGTCATCGGGCAGCGCCAGATGCTCGGTCAGCCGCGGCAGGTCTTCAGGGCTGTGCAGTTCGGGCAGGCCGAGCGCGAGCAACTCGGCGGCCGACATGCCGTAGGCCGCTTCCATCGCCGGATTCACCGCCAGGATGCGCAAGGTGGCGGCGTCGAACACGTACTGCGGCAGCGGCAGCTGCTCGAACAGCACGCGCCAGGTCTCGGCGGCGCTGGGCCAGGGGTCGGGAGCGGGAATGGGGCTGGAGGAAACCGGAGCGGGCACGAACGCCATTCTGGCGCGGCCCGCCCGGAAGAATCACGCCGCCAGCTCGGCCGTCGGCACGCAACTGCAGAAGAGGTTGCGGTCACCCCACACGTTGTCGACGCGGCCCACCGGCGCCCAGTACTTCTGGCGCTTCAGCGAAGGCAGCGGGAAAGCCGCCTGCTCGCGCGTGTAGGGGTGGTTCCACTCGCCGGCCAGCAGCACGGCGGCGGTGTGCGGCGCGTTCTTCAGCGGGTTGTCGTGCGCCGGCCATTCGCCGCGCTCGACCTTGGCGATCTCCTCGCGGATGGCGATCATCGCGTCGCAGAAGCGGTCCAGCTCGGCGCGCGGCTCGCTTTCGGTGGGCTCCACCATCAGCGTGCCGGGCACGGGGAAGCTGAGTGTGGGCGCGTGGAAGCCGTAGTCGATCAGGCGCTTGGCGACGTCTTCCGCAGTGATGCCCTTGTCCTTGCCGGTGGCCTCCTTGATCGGCCGCAGGTCCAGGATGCACTCGTGCGCCACGCCGCCGCCCTTCAGCTGCGCATCGCCGCCCGAGTACAGCACCGGGTAGTGCGCCACCAGCCGTGCCGCGACGTAGTTGGCCGAGAGGATGGCCACCTCGGTGGCCGCGCGCAGGCCTTCGGCGCCCATCATCCGGCAGTACATCCAGCTGATCGGCAGCACCGCGGCATTGCCCAGCGGCGCGGCACTCACCGCGCCCACGCTCTTCTCGCCGCCGAGTCCCGCCGTGCGGTGCGCCGGCAGGAAGGGCACGAGGTCTTCCACCACCGCCACCGGGCCCACGCCGGGGCCGCCGCCGCCGTGCGGGATGCAGAAGGTCTTATGCAGGTTCAGGTGGCTCACGTCGCCGCCGAACTCGCCCGGCGCGGCCACGCCCACCAGCGCGTTCATGTTCGCGCCGTCCACGTAGACGCGCCCGCCATGCCGGTGCACCAGCGCGCACAGCTCCTTCACGCGCACCTCGAACACGCCGTGCGTGCTGGGGTAGGTGATCATCACGCAGGCCAGGTTCGCGGCATGCTGCTCGCACTTGGCGGCCAGGTCGTCGAGGTCGACGTTGCCCATCGCATCGCACTTCGTCACCACCACGCGCAGGCCGGCCATCTGGGCGCTGGCCGGGTTGGTGCCGTGTGCGCTCTCGGGGATCAGGCACACGTCGCGGTGGCCTTCGCCCCGGCTTTGATGCCAGGCCTTGATGACGAGCAGGCCGGCGTACTCGCCCTGGCTGCCGGCATTGGGCTGCAGGCTCACGCCGGCGTAGCCGGTGGCCTGGGCGAGCCAGGCGCAGAGCTGCTCGTTCAGCTGCCAATAGCCTTCGAGCTGGTCGCGCGGCGCGAAGGGGTGCAGCTGCGCGAACTCGGGCCAGGTGATGGGGATCATCTCGCTGGTCGCGTTCAGCTTCATCGTGCAGCTGCCCAGCGGAATCATGCTGCGGTCCAGCGCGAGGTCCTTGTCCGACAGGCTGCGGATGTAGCGCAGCATCTCGGTCTCGCTGTGGTGGGTGTTGAAGACCGGGTGCGAGAGGTAGGCGCTGCTGCGGCGCAGGCCTTCGGGGATCAGCGGCTCGACGCCCTTCTCGAAGTCGGCCCAGGCCGGCAGCGTGGCGCCGGCGGGAGCGAACCAGGACCACAGCGCGTCGATGTCGGCGCGGGTCGTCGTCTCGTCCAGCGAGACGCCGACATGCGTGCCCGACAGCCGCCGCAGGTTCGCGCCGGCGGCCAGCGCGCGGGCGATCACCGCGTCGGTCGTCGCGCCGGTCTCCACCGCGATCGTGTCGAAGGCGGCCGGCGTGGCCACCTTCACGCCCATCTGCTGCAGCCCGGCGGCCAGCACCGCGGTGTAGGAGGCCACGCGCTGCGCGATGCGCTTCAGCCCCGCCGGCCCGTGGTAGACCGCGTACATGCTGGCCATCACCGCCAGCAGCACCTGCGCCGTGCAGATGTTGCTCGTGGCCTTTTCGCGCCGGATGTGCTGCTCGCGCGTCTGCAGCGCCAGGCGGTAGGCCGGGTCGCCGTGCGCGTCGACGCTCACGCCCACCAGGCGGCCGGGCAGGTTGCGCTTCCACTCGTCGCGGCAGGCCATGAAGGCGGCGTGCGGGCCGCCGCAGCCCATCGGCACGCCGAAGCGCTGCGAGTTGCCCACCACCACGTCGGCGCCGAACTCGCCCGGCGGCACCAGCAGCGTCAGCGCCAGCAGGTCGGCCGCGACGATGAAGGCCGCGCCTTTCGCGTGCGCCTGCTCGACGTAGGGCTTGAGGTCGTGGATCAGCCCGCTCGTCGAGGGGTACTGCGCGAGCACGGCGAAGTACTCGTGCTCCTGCATCAGCTGCGGCGCGAAGCCCACCAGCACCTTCAGGCCCAGCGGCGCGGCGCGGGTCTGGATCACCTCGATGGTCTGCGGATGGCAGTCGCCGGCGACGATGATCGTGTCGGACTTCGACTTCACGCTGCGCTTGGCCAGCGTCATCGCCTCGGCTGCCGCGGTGGCTTCGTCCAGCATGCTGGCGTTGGCCATCGCCATGGCGGCCCTGGCTGATCTCGGCCTGGTAGGGCGTGTAGGCCGTGTACCAGGCCGGGTTCTCGAGGATGTTGCGCAGGATGACGCCCGGCGTGTGCGTGCCGTGGTAGCCCTGGCCGATGAAGCTCTTCAGCACCCGGTTCTTCGAGGCGATGGCCTTCAGCTCGGCCAGCGCCTGCGCCTCGCCCACCGGCGCGGGCAGCGCCATCGGCTGGCTGCGCGCGATGCTGCGCGGCACCACCGCCTCGATCAGCGCGCGGCGGGAGGCCGCGCCGATGGCCGAGAGCATCAGCCGCTCGTCCTCTTCCCAGGGCCCGATGTGGCGGGGCGCGAATTCGCCGTCGGTCTCCAGGGCGCGCAGCGGCTCGAGCGTGGACATCAGCATGGCAGGCAGGCTTTCGGCAGTCAGGTCGAAGTGATCAGAGCCCCTCGCGCTTGTATCGCGCTCGGGCGTCGTGAGGCGTTCGGATCCTTCCGGATCCTCACGTCCTCACAACGTCTTCAGCAGCGCGTCGTAGGCGGGCGGGTCCATCAGCGCATCGAAGTGCTCCATGTGCGTGACGTGGACCTTGAAGAACCAGCCGTTGCCCAGCGGGTCCTTGTTCACCAGCGAGGGGTCGTCCTTCAGCGCCGAGTTGACCTCGACGATCTCGCCTTCGACCGGCATGAAGATGTCGGCCGCGGCCTTCACCGATTCGACGACGCCGGCGACTTCGCCCTTCTTGTAGGTGCGGCCCACCTCGGGCAGCTCGACGAAGACCACGTCGCCCAGCGCATCCTGCGCGTGGTGCGTGATGCCGACGACGGCGGCTTCGTGGTCTTCGATGTTGATCCACTCGTGGTCGGGGGTGTACATCGTGGTCATCGGAATCTCCTCGGAGTTGGGGCCGGTTCAGCGGCGGTAGTTGTGGGGGTTGAAGGGCATCGGCGTCACGCGCATCGGCACGCGCTTGCCGCGCACCTCGGCGAACACCTCGTGGTGCGGCTGCGCGTGGTCCACCGGCAGGTAGGCCATCGCGATGGGCTGGTCGACGGTGGGCGCGAGCGTGCCGCTGGTGACGCTGCCGAGCTTGCGGCCGTGGGCATCGACGATGTTCGCGCCTTCGCGCACCGGCACGCGCTCGATGGCCACGAGGCCGACGCGGCGCGTCATCGCGCCGCCGGCCAGATGCTTCTCGATCGCCGCCGCGCCCGGGTAGCCGCCGGCACGCGCGCCGCCCGGGCGCCGCACCTTCTGGATCGCCCAGGCCAGGCCCGCTTCCACCGGGCTCGTGGTCTCGCCGATGTCGTGGCCGTAGAGGCACAGGCCGGCTTCCAGGCGCAGCGTGTCGCGTGCGCCCAGGCCGGCGGGCTTGACCTCGGGCTGCGCCAGCAGCGCCTCGGCCAGCATGACGGCCTGCTGCGCCGGCACCGAGATCTCGAAGCCGTCCTCGCCGGTGTAGCCCGAGCGCGAGACGAAGCAGCGCGCGCCGGCCAGATCGAACACGCCCACCGTCATGAAGCTCAGCGCGGCGACGCCGGCGTTCAGCCGCTGCAGCGCATCGACGGCCTTGGGGCCCTGCAGCGCCAGCAGCGCGCGCTCGGGCATCGGCACCACCTGGCATCGGTGGGCGATGTGCGTCTGCAGGTGGCGGATGTCGGCGTCCTTGCAGCCGGCGTTGACGACGAGGAAGAGGTCGCCGAAGTCGCTGCCCGGCTCGGGCGGCCGCGCGATCATCAGGTCGTCGAGCAGGCCGCCGCTGGCGTTCGTGAAGAAGGCGTAGCGCTGGCGGCCCGGCGCGAGGTCCACCACGTCCACCGGCACCAGCGTCTCCAGCGCGGCGGCGGCTTCCGCGCCGAGCAGCTTCACCTGGCCCATGTGCGAGACGTCGAACAGCGCGGCGCTGGTGCGGCACTGCTTGTGCTCGGCGATCAGGCCGGTGGGGTACTGCACCGGCATCGCATAGCCGGCAAAGGGCACCATGCGGGCGCCCAGGCGCAGATGGAGTTCGTGCAGCGGCGTGTGCTGCAGCGGCGTGGGGTCGGACATGGCGGGCAGTCTTCCTTCGAGGGCGTCGATGTCGACACCGGCCATGCAGCCGGTGCACCGGGCCCTCGCTGTCCGCTTTACCTGAGAGATTCGGCGCGCCCCGTCGCGCTCCTCAAGCGCGATCGGCGAACCTTGCCCCTTCGGTGGGCTGCTGGCTCGGCGCCTGCAGCCTCTCTCCAGTGAGGATTCGAGCCAGTCCTTTTGCCTGAGCGTTCGGGGTGGCCCCTGGCCGGCCCCTGCGCCTTCGGCGGCCGACGCTTGGCAGCGGCGGCTCTCTCCTGGCGGCCGGCAGTTTAGCAGCGGCCGAACGTGCTCTTCGGCTACTTCGGCGGCAGGCTGCGCAGGTAGGCCACCAGCGCGTCCAGGTCGGCGGCGTTCATGCGGGCGTAGAAGGCCGTGCCCATCGGCGGGCGCAGACGGGTGCCGTCGGGGCGGACGCCGGTGGTGATGAGCCGCTTCAGCGCCGCGTCGTCGTAGCGCGCCAGCGCCTTGGACGTGATGTTCGGCGCCACGCTCACGCCCCAGGGACCGTTGAACGACATGCCGCCGGCACCCAGGCTCTTGTTTAGATCAGGTCCGCCCTGCGGCCCGGGTTTCGAGTGGCACTCCATGCAGTGGCCCAGCGGGCCGGCGAGGTACCGGCCCCAGGCCAGCCGGTCGCCGCGCGGCGGTTCGGCCACGCGGCCCACCGGCGGGCCCCAGTTGGGCGGCAGCGGCATGCGGTAGACCGACTTGGCCGTCGCGTTCTTCACCGCCGGCACGCTGCGCAGGTAGGCCACCAGCGCCGCGGCGTCGGCATCCGAGATGCCGCGGTACAGGCCGATGGGCATCGGCGGGCCGATCAGCGAACCGTCGGGACGCTTGCCCTCTCGGATCGCGGTGACGATCTGCGCATCGGTCCAGCGGCCGATGCCGGTCTCGGGGTCGGGCGTGATGTTGGGCGCCACCGCGGTGAAGGGCTTCTCGTCGAACACCGTGCCGCCGGCGAACTCGCGGCCCGGCAGCGGGCCTTCGGGGCCCATCGGCGTGTGGCAGTTGCCGCAGGCCACGATGCCCTGCATCAGGTAGCGCCCGCGTTCCAGCGGCGTCTCGGCCAGCGCCGTGCCGGCCGCGGCGCACAGCGCCGCAGCCACGATCCACGTCTTCATCGGTGTCCCTCCGGCGCCGCTGACTCGGCGCGAGCGCAGTATCCGCAGCGCCGCGCCGCCGCTGCATGCGGACAAACGCGCGCCGTCCCGACGCACTAGGCCGCGCTACGATGGGCCGATGGCCGACGACATCCCCGCGCTGCGCCGCATCCTGAAGAGCTGCCGCACGATCGCGGTGGTGGGCCTGTCGGCCGAATGGCACCGGCCGAGCTTCTTCGCCGCGAAGTACATGCAGGAGCATGGCTACCGCATCGTGCCGGTGAACCCGCGCTACCCGGCCATCCTCGGCGAAGCCTGCTATCCGCGGCTGGAGGACATCCCCTTCGCGGTCGACATGGTCGACGTGTTCCGCAGGCCGGCCGACCTGCCGCCGATCGCCGCCAGCGCGGTGGCCATCGGCGCGAAGTGCCTGTGGCAGCAGCTGGGCGTGCTCAACGAGGAGGCCGACGCCATCGCGCGCGCGGCGGGCCTGGATTCGGTGATGGACCGCTGCGTGAAGATCGAGCACGCGCGCCTGTTCGGCGGGCTGAACTGGGTGGGCGTGAACACGAAGGTGATCAGCGCCCGCCGGCCGGTGGCGTAGCGTCACGCGCGGCCGCGATGGCCTGCGCCGCGTAGCCGGCCATCAGGAAGCGGTCGCGAAAGTGCAGATCGGCCAGCCCGGCCGGCGGCGGCGCGAGCGCCGGGTCTTCGAGCGGCATCGGCAGGATGGCCTGCGCCGGCTTGCTGGCCAGCGCGGTGTCGAGTTCCCAGCGCACCCAGCTCGACGCCGCCGCATGGCGCGACCAGAACAGCAGGAAGGCGTCGCGCCCGGCGATCTGCCCCGCCAGCTGCGGCTTGAAGGCCTCGTTGGGCTTCAAGTCCAGGCAGTCCTGGAAGATGTCCAGCGCCGGCGCCCAGCGGGTGAGCGTGGACAGCCGCGCTGCGACCTCGGCGGCGTCCCGGGAGGAGTAGGAGGCGAACACGCTGCGCGGCGCGCTCACCTCGGCAGGCGGCGGCGCGGGCGGCGCCTTGGCCGCCGCCGCGGCGCTGCTGCCGATCTCCACCGGCAGGCTGAAGCTCGCCACGGCCACGCCTTCCACGCTCACCAGCACCGAGACCAGTGCCGCGCCCGAGGCGCCGGGCCGCACGTGCAGCGCGAAGTTCAGGATCTGGCGGATGCCGTTCCACTTGAAGGCGAGCTCGGCCGGCTCGACCTCGAAGGCGCGGCCCGTCACTTTCACCGTGAACGGCGTGCCGGGCCGCCACAGCGCGCCCGGGTCGTCGGCCGCCAGGTCCATCAGCTGGCGGTGCGTCTCGCCGGCCATCGCCTGCACCTGCGCCAGCGTGGCCGCGCGGGCCGAATCGACGTAGGCCATGAAGACGAGCGCAAAGTCGCTGTCAGGCGCCGCGTGGCGGGGCGCGCTCAGGCCGAAGCGCAGCGGCTCGGGCGGCGGCAGGGCCGGGGCGGCCTGCGGCTCCGGCGCCGCTGCCGCCGCGGGCTGCGGCGGGGTGGCCGTCGGGGCGTCCATCGAGGCTGCCATCGGCGCGGCGAGCGGGGGCGCGTCGTCGAGAACGGGCATCGCCGCCGGCTGCCGCGGCGGCATCGCCTTCTGCCCCGGCCGCGAAGGCCGCGGGATGCCCAGCTCGTCGCAGAACGCCGGCACGTCGCGGGTGCGCTGTTCGGGGTCGAGCCGGAACGCGTGGTCGATCGCGAAGGCGAAGCGCTCGCTGCAGCGCACGCCGGGCAGCTGCGCCAGCGGCGGCTCCTGGTCGTGCTCCAGCCGGGCGGTGGCGGCCTGCGGCACGCGGCCGGCCAGCGCCCAGCGCACCAGCGCGGCCAGCGCGTAGAGGTCCGACCAGGGGCCCGGGCCATCGGCCTCCGGTGCGGCGAAACCCGGCTCGGGCGCGGCCGCTTCGAGCAGCCGCCAGCGGCCGGCCGCCTGGCGCACCGAGTTCGGCGAGAGGCCGCGGTGCAGCTTGCCGCGGCGGTGCAGGCCCTCCAGTTCCGCGGCCAGGTCCCGCAGCAGCGCCGTCAGCCAGGCTTCGTCGGGCCGACGGCTGCCGGCCGCGACCAGGGCCTCGGCGAGCGTGGACTCGCCGGGCACTGCCTTGGTGGAGAAGGGGTCACTCATGGTGCGCCGAGCATAGGCACGCACCACGCCGACTTCAATCGGCAAGCTGGGGACGCCGCCGATGGCGCCGGGCACCCCGCGTTCGCGGGGTTGGTCGGCGTTTCCCTCGTGCAAGCAGAGGAGGACGCTGATAGATTGGATCGGCAGTCACCACACCATCGAGGGTAGGTTGGCGCAGCCCAAAAAGCACGCGCCTCTCATCCAGGAGGAACTCGTTTGAACATCCGCTTCACTTCGCTCGCTTTCGCCGCGCTCTGCGCCTTGTCGGTCGGCAGCCAGGCCCAGACGCTGACCGTCCCCGACGGTTCGCTGGCCCCCGAGACCACGGGCCTGAACACCGGCTTCCGCAACGCGCCGCGCACCTACATGGCGCTGTACCTCGATCCGAACTTCGCGTCGATCACCAGCCCGGTCATGATCACCGGCATGCAGCTGCGCATCTCGGCCGACGGCAACACCACGCTGCCGGCGACCTGGCCCAGCCAGAACATCTCGTTCACGAACTTCGACGTCCAGCTCTCGCAGCCGACGGCTTCGCTGATCGCCGACGGCGAATTTCTCTCCTCGGCGGTGACTTTCGCGTCGCAGCAGGAGGCGGGCACCGTGGTGAACGTGCGCTCCGGCGCCTTGACCATCAACACCGGCGCGTTCCAGAACACCGGCGCCGAAAACCCCTTCGGCCCGGTCATCACCTTCTCGACGCCGTACATGTACACGCCGGGCCAGTCCCTGCTGCTGTACATCACGCACACCGGCTACACGCCGGCGGGCGAGCCGCAGCCCTTCTTCGCGGCCGCCGACTACACGCCGGGCGTCACAGACGCGATCTCCTCCACCGCGAGCTACCAGGCGGCCACGGCCACCGGTTTCTCGTCGCCCTACGTCGTGCAGTTCACGACGTCGCCGGTGCCCGAGCCCGCCACCGCGCTGACCCTGGCCAGCGGCGTGGCCGCGCTGCTGGTGCTGGCGGCGCGCCGGCGCCGGAACGGCGATTCCGCCTGAGTTCCAGCGGCATCTGAGCAAGCGGGCGGCTTCGGCCGCCCGTTTTCATTTGCGGGCCGGCGCCGGCGCGGCGCTACAGTGGGCCATGCCCGACCACGTCTTCAAGCCCGAGACCCTGGCCATCCACGCCGGCCAGATCCCCGACGCCGCCACCGGCGCCCGCGCGCTGCCGATCTACCAGACGACGAGCTTCGTCTTCGACAGCGCCGAGCATGCGGCCAGCCTGTTCAACCTGCAGACCTTCGGCAACGTCTATTCAAGGCTGAGCAACCCCACGGTGGCCGCGCTGGAGGAGCGCGTGGCGGCGCTGGAGAACGCCCGCGCCGCGGTGGCCGCCGGCAGCGGCATGGCGGCCGAGGCGATGGCGCTGATTACGCTGCTGCAGGCCGGCGACCACGTGGTCGCTGCGGGCGCGCTCTACGGCGGCAGCGTGACGATGCTGGCCGTGAACCTGCGCAAGTTCGGCATCGAGACCACGTTCGTCGATGCCACGAAGCCCGAGGCCTTCGCCGCCGCGATCCGCCCCAACACGCGCGCGGTGTTTGCCGAGACGCTGGGCAATCCCAGCCTCGTGGTGCTGGACATCGCGGCCGTGGCCGACGTCGCGCACGCCCACGGCCTGCCGCTGGTGGTGGACAACACCGTGCCCAGCCCCTTCCTGTGCAACCCGGCCGACCTGGGCGCCGACATCGTCGTGCACAGCGCCACCAAGTACCTGGCCGGCCACGGCACCACGCTGGGCGGCGTGGTGGTGGAGGCCGGCCGCTTCCCCTGGGACAACGGCAAGTTCCCCGGCATGACCGAGCCCTCGCCTGGCTACCACGGCGTGAAGTTCTACGAGACCTTCGGCAACTTCGGCTTCACGATGCGCTGCCGGATGGAGACGCTGCGCGTCTACGGCGCGGCGCTGGCGCCCACCAGCGCCTGGCAGATCCTGCAGGGCGTGGAGACGCTGCCGCTGCGCATGGAGCGCCACTGCGCCAACGCGCTGGCGGTGGCCAGGTTCCTGCGCGACGACCCCCGCGTGGGCTGGGTGAACTACCCCGGCCTGGAAGACCACCCGCAGCATGCGCTGCTCGCGCGCCAGATGCGCGGCGCCAGCGGCCTGCTGGCCTTCGGCGTGAAGGGCGGGGCCGGCGGTGGAACGGAGGCCGGCGTGCGCTTCATCGAGTCAGCGCAGTTCATGAGCCATCTCGTGAACATCGGCGACACGCGCACGCTGGTCAGCCACCCGGCCAGCACCACGCACCGCCAGCTCGACGAGGCCCAGCAACGCGCCGCCGGCGTGCTGCCGGACATGGTGCGCATCTCGGTGGGGCTGGAGCACATCGACGACATCCTCTGGGACATCGACCAGGCGCTGGGGGCTGCAGCGGGCTGAAGGTCTCAAGCCGGCGCGGGGCCGGCCGATAAACGATCGGTGATCCTGAGCAACGTGGCCCTCGTGATGTTCACCGTGCTGCTGATGCAGCTGGTGGCGGCGGGGTCGTGGACGATCGGCCACTGGGCGTTGGGCCTGCCGCGGACGCCGGCGCTGCACTGGTTCGGCGGTGCGCTGCTGGGTGCGGCCTCGATGGCGCTGGTGCTGCTGCGCAGCGAACTGCCGCTGTGGCTGGACCTGCCGCTCAGCAACTTCCTGCTCGTCGCCTCCACGGCGGCGATGGCGCGCGGCATGCGCTGCTTTCTCGGTCAGCCGCTGCGCGACGGGGAGACGCGGCTGGTGCTGCTGCTGCAGGCCGCCGTGTGCCTCGCCTCGGCGCCGCTGGTGGAGCGCGGCGGCATCGAGGCCACCGGCGCCGTGACGAGTGCCGCCGTCGGCTGGCTCTTCGCACGCGCCGCCTGGGACGCGCAACGCGGCCTGCGCACCGAGTTCGACCGCCGCATTGCCTGGGCGCTGTCGCTGCCGTTGCTGCTGCTGGGCGGCATGGCCTTCATGCGGCTGGCCGCCGTGCTGCGCGGCGGCACGCCCGGGCTGCATGTGGACTCGCTGCAGCACATCGCGCTGTCGCTGACCTACCTCGTGGCGATGGCCTCGCTGCACCTGTCGATGGCGGCGATGGTGGTGCTGCGCCTGGTGGCCAGCCTGCGCCGCCTGTCCAGCCGCGACCCGCTCACCGGGCTGGCCAACCGCGGCGAGTTCATGAACCAGCTGACGATGGCGCAGCGCTGGCTGGGCCGCTTCGGCAGCCCGTACTCGGTGCTGCTGCTGGACATCGACCACTTCAAGCGCGTCAACGACACCTGGGGCCACCCCGCCGGCGACGCGGTGCTCGTGGGCCTGGCGCAGCTGCTGAGCGCCACGCTGCGCGGCGTGGACATCCCCGCGCGCCTGGGCGGCGAGGAGTTCGCGGTGCTGCTGCCGGGCACCGCGGCGCCGCAGGCGCAGGTCGTCGCCGAGCGGCTGCGCGTGGCGCTGGCCGGCACCTGCTTCGACTGGAAGGACCAGGAGATCGCGGTGACGGTGTCGATCGGCGTGTGCACCGCCACCGAGGTGGGCGAGGCGCTGGCGGCGCTGCTGGAGCGCGGCGACGCGGCGCTGTACGCGGCCAAGGACGGCGGGCGCAACCGGGTGGTGGCGGCGCCGCTGCGTGCCGTGGCGGAGCCGGCGCTCAGCCCAGCTTGAAGAACTCCCGGATCCGCTCCAGGATCTGCCCGCCGCGCCCCGCGTTCTCGGCCGGGGTCTTCGGCGCCTCGTTGCGCATCGCCTCGTTCTGCCGCAGGCGCTCGGCCAGGATGCGCGAGATGTGGCCGGCCAGTTCCTGCCGGCGGTGCAGCACGTCCTCGAAGCTGGCCTTGTCCAGCCGGTAGCACTCCACGTCGGTGGCGGCCACCACGGTGGCCGAGCGCGGGGCGCCGGTCATCAGGCCCATCTCGCCGAAGAAGCTGCCGGCCTGCAGGCGCGTGATCAGACGGCGGCCGGCGGCTTCCTCCTCGCGGTACACCTCGGCCTCGCCGGTGACGAGGATGTACAGCCAGTGCGCCACCGCGCCCTGGCGCGTCATCGCGTCGCCGGCCACGAAGGGCGCGTGCACCAGGCGCTCGGCGATGTGCCTGCGCTCCTGCTCGTCCAGCGGCGCGAAGAGGTCCACGCCGGCCAGCGCCTTCACGCGGCGGCCCAACTCGCGCTGCCAGGCGGCCTCGCGCTCGCCACGGCCGTCCTGCACCACGTGCACGGCCTGGTCGGGCAGGGCGATGCGCCAGCCGTTGCGCGTGAGCTGCGCCAGCAGGTGCGTGCGCACGGCGGAGTCGGTGGCGTCGTCGTGGCGCGGGTCCGAGAGCCAGTAGCGCAGCGCGTAGCGCACCGATCCGGCGGTGAAGTCGGTCGCCACGCAGGACGGCGGCGGGTGCTTGGCGACGTTGGGGATGGTCGCGTCGTTGACCGACTGCTCGGCCGCCGCGATCACGGTGGAGGGGTTCACGCCGTAGTCGATGTTGAACCAGATCCAACGCCGCCAGGTGGCGCCGCCGGCCGCTTCCGGCGGGGCGACGACGCTGAACTTGCCCTTCATCAACTGCGCGTTGGGGATGACGACGCGCTCGCCGTTGCGCGTGCGCAGCGCGGTGAATCGCCACTGGATCTCCACCACCTGGCCGGAGACGTCGTCGATCCGCAGCCAGTCGCCGATCTCGAAGGAATCGTCGAGCTGCAGAGCCAGGCCGCCGAGGATGTTGCCCAGCGTGTCCTGCATCGAGAACGCGACCACGGCCGTCACGACGGCTGAGGTCGCGACCAGGCTCGTGAGGTCCACGCCGGCATGCGACAGCCGAACCAGGCCCCAGACGCCGTAGCAGGCGATGACGGAGATGTCCTCGACGATGCGCGGCATCTGCAGCCGCAGCGCCGGCAGCAGCATGCGGAAGACCATCAGCCCGGTGAGCCGGATCATCACCAGCCCGAAGCCCAGCACCGCCACCTGGTGCAGCGCGGACGCCATCGCCAGCTCGTGGCGCCAGGCCAGCAACGCGGCCATCAGGTCCACCACCAGCCACACCGCCAGCATCAGCAGCGTGGGCCGCACCGCCTCGCGGCCCTCGGGCACGCGGCGGCGCAGCAGCGGCGCCGACAGCAGCGCGGCGGCGACGATCCAGGGCAGGTCGTCGCGCAGCAGCGAGGCGAGGAAATCGCTCATGCGCGGCGCGAGGCCTTGGCGGCCTTCTTCTTGCCGCCCTTGCCGCGTTTGCCGTCCTTGGCGCCGGCCCGCTTGCCGTCCTTCACGCGCCCGAGCCCCGCTTCCACCGCCTCGCACAGCGTGCGCAGCACCTTGATGCGGGCGAAGTACTTGTTGTCGGCCTCCACCAGCGTCCAGGGCGCGGCGGCGGTGGAGGTGCGGTCGACCATGTCGCACACCGCGGCCTCGTAGGCCGGCCACTTCTCGCGGTTGCGCCAGTCCTCGGCGGTGATCTTGAAGCGCTTGAAGGCGACCTTCTCGCGCTCCTTGAAGCGGCGGTACTGCTCGTCGCGGCTCACCGCGAGCCAGAACTTCACCAGCACCGAGCCGTGCTGCAGCAGCGCCTGCTCGAACTGGTTGATCTCGGCGTAGGCGCGCTTCCAGTCGGCCTCGGCGCAGAAGCCCTCGACGCGCTCGACCAGCACGCGCCCGTACCAGGAACGATCGAAGAAGACGAAGCGGCCGCGGCGCGGCAGCGGGCGCCAGAAGCGCCACAGGTAGGGCTGCGCACGCTCCTCCTCGGTGGGTGCGGCCACCGGGATGCTGGCGTAGCAGCGAGCGTCCAAAGCGCCGGTGACGCGGCGGATCGCGCCGCCCTTGCCGGCGCCGTCGTTGCCTTCGAACACGCCCACCACCGAGAGCTTGCGGAAGCGCGGGTCGCGCGTGGCGCGGTTCAGCCGGCCTTGCCACTTCAGCAGCTCGCGCTCGTAGGCGGGCTTGGCGAGCGCCTGCTCCAGCGCCAGCGTGCTGAGCACGTTCACGCCGTCGGCCGCCGCCGCGGCCGGCGGCAGCGGCGTGGCCCGCGCGGGCGCGGCCTTGGCCGCCTTCGCAGGCTTGTCGTCCAGCCGCGCGCGCATCGCGGCCAGCAGGTGGCGGCCGACGGTGAGCGCACGGTGGTTCGGGTCGGCCGCGGGCACCACGATCCACGGCGCCGCCGCGCTGGAGGTCTGGCGCACGAAGGGCTCGCAGACCTCGACGAAGCGGTCGTAGAGCTTGAAGTAGTCCCACTCGGTCTCGGTGACGCGCCAGCGTGTGTCCGGGTCCTTCTCCAGCGCCTTCAGCCGCTTGCGCTGCTGCTCCTTCGAGAGGTGGAACCAGTACTTCAGCAGCAGCACGCCTTCGTCGCAGAGCATCTGCTCCAGCTGCTGGATCTGCGCCACGGCGGCGCTGAACTGGCCCTCGTCGAGCAGGCCCATCACGCGCTGCACGATGGGCTGCGTGTGCCAGGCGCCGAAGAAGATGCCGATGCGCCCCTTGCCCGGCAGCGCGCGCCAGAAGCGCCACAGCGGTGGGCGTTCGGCCTCCTCGTCGGAAGGCACGCCGAAGGCGGTGGTCTGGATGTGCCGCGGGTCCATCCACTCGTTGAGCAGGTTGACCGTCTCGCCCTTGCCGGCGCCCTCGACGCCGGCGATCAGGATCAGCACCGGGAAGCGGCCATCCAGCTTGAGGTCGTACTGGGCGTTGAGCAGCGCTTCGCGGAGCTTGGCTTCCTCGCGCTGGTACACCGCCTTGGGCACTTCGTGCAGCAGCTTGGCGGACTCGAACATGGTCTGGACAATCTGGCACGGGCGGTGGCCGGCAGCTTAATCCAGGTCAACGGGGACGGGGGTTGCGGCGCCAGAATCAATCTGCAATGAGCGCGCGGGGGTGGCCGATGGATTGCGCAGTCCTGTTCGCCGACGTGGCCGGCAGCACGGCCTTGTACGAGGTGCTGGGCGACGAGCGCGCCTTCGCGCTCGTGGGCAGCTGCCTGCAGGTGATGTCGGCCTGCACGGCCGAATCGCATGGCCGCGTCATCAAGACGATCGGCGACGCCGTGATGGCCGTGTTCCGCAGCGCCGACGAGGCGGCCGCCGCCGCCACCGAGATGCACCTGCGCGTGCAGGCGATGGAGCCGCAGTCCGGCGTGCGGCTGGCGTTGCGCATCGGCTTCCACTTCGGCCCCGTCGTCGCGCACGACCACGACGTGTTCGGCGACACCGTCAACCTCGCGTCGCGCCTGTCGGACCAGGCCTCGCGCGGGCAGATCGTGCTCGACCGCGCCACCGCCGCGCGACTCTCGCCACAGTTCGCCGCGGGCCTGAGCCCGTTGTTCTCGATGCCGGTGAAAGGCAAGGCCGAGGAGATCGAACTCGTGGAGCTGGCCTGGCAGCCGCCGAGCGAGGAGAAGACGCTGATCGTCGCGCCGCGCACGAAGATGGGCGCGGGCCAGCCGCCGGCGCTGCTGCACCTGCGCTTCGAAGGGCGCGAGATCGAGATGGGCCCCGAGCGCCGCAAGGTGACGGTGGGGCGCGATGCCGACAGCGACCTCGCGATCCCCGAGCGCTGCGTGTCGCGCGCCCACGCGATGATCGAGCGCCGGCGAGACCACTTCGTGCTCGCCGACCACAGCTCCAACGGCAGCTACGTCAGCTTCGAGGGCCGGCCGGAGTTGAAGCTGCAGCACGAGGAGCTGACGCTCGTCGGCCACGGCTTCATCTCCTTCGGCCAGCCGCGGGCCGAGGCCACGTTGGTGCTGGAGTTCCGCGGCCCGGGCTGAGGCGTTTTCTCAGCGCACGCTGAACGGCGACTGGTAGGGCCGCCCGAAGGCCACGCCGGCGACGATGGTGCCCGCCGGCCGCAGGTGCTGCTGGCCCTGGCGCGTGTTGTTGCGCGTGTCGACGAAGCTCACCGGGCCGTCGACCAGGTCGAACATCGAGAGGTCGGCCGGCGCGCCCTTCTGCAGCGTGCCGAGCTTGGGCACGCGGCCGATCACCCGGGCCGGCACCGAACTGGCCATCGCCACCACCTGCGACAGCGTGAAGCCCAAGGTGAGGAACTTGCTCATCACCCAGGGCAGGTAGGGCATGCCCGGCGTGTTGGCGCTGAACACGTGCACGTCGGAGGAGATGGTGTCGGGCGGGCAGCCCTGCTCGATGGCGGCCTGGGCGATGGTGAAGTCGAAGCTGCCGCCGCCATGGCCGATGTCGAACACCACGCCGCGCTTCTTGGCCGCCAGCGCGGCCGGCAGCAGCTTGCCGTCCTGCACGATGTTCGTGCCGTCGCCGGCCAGGTTGGGCGCGCCGGAGTAGCAGTGGGTCAGCACGTCGCCGGGGCGCAGCAGGTCGAGGATCTGGCTCATCAGCGTGCGGTCGGCCACGCCGCCGATGTGGCACATGATCTTCGCCGGCACGCCCGAGGCCACGCAGGCCGCGATGGCGCGCTTCAGCGGCTCGGTGCCGTGCTTGGCGATCACGTTCTCGCTCATGCGCACCTTCACGCCGAGCACGAAGTCGGCGTTCTCGGCCACGGCGCGCGCGGCCTGGTCGGCGATCGCAAAGTCGATGTTGTAGAGCTCGGGCACCGGGAAGGCCGTCAGGCCCATGACCGCAATGTGGACGAAGGCGAATTGGCGTGTGCGGCCGCCCGGCAGCAGGAAGCGGCGGAAGGCGGCGATGTTGTTGGCGCCGGCGTCGCCGGCCGAGACCGTGGTGGTGGTGCACTGGTGCGCCACCAGCTCGTCGGCCGGTATGCCGATGGCCGACCCGAAGGCGAAGGTGTGCGCGTGCAGGTCCACGAGGCCGGGCGTGACGAGGCGGCCGGCCGCGTCCATCACGCGGTTGGCGCGCTCGGGAGCGATGGAAGGCTCGATGGCCTCGATCAGGCCGTAGCGCATGCCGATGTCGTGTTTGCCGGCCAGGCCCTGGCTCGGATCGAGCACGTTGGCGTTGCGCAGCAGCAGGTCGAACTTGTCGTTCGGCCCCATCGCCGCGTGAACGGTACCGGCGGCCAGGGCGCTGCCGGCGAGCAGCAGCTCGCGTCGATTCATCATGGCTTGTCTCCTCGGTGGTTTGTCAGCTGGGCGCGTAACATCATCGCGCCACTTCAGCCGCAACGCCATGAGCATCTACGACCAGGACCTCGACCGCAACGCCGCCAACCATGTCGCGCTGTCGCCGGTGAGCTTCGTCGAGCGCAGCGCCGAGGTCTTCGGCGACCTGCCGGCGGTGATCCACGGTGCGCGGCGCTACAGCTGGGCGCAGGTGCGCGAACGCTCGGCGCGGCTGGCCGCGGCGCTGCGCCACTTCGGCGTGCACCGCGGCAGCACGGTCAGCGTGATGCTGCCCAACACGCCGGAGATGGTGGAGGCGCACTACGCGGTGCCGGCGCTCAACGCCGTGCTGAACACGCTGAACACGCGGCTCGATGCGCCGCTGCTGGCCTGGCAGATGAACCACTGCGAAGCGCAGGTGCTCATCACCGACCGCGAGTTCGCGCCCATCGTTTCGCAGGCGCTGAAACTGCTGCGCGAGGAGCATGGCCGCAGGCCGATCGTCGTGACCGTGGCCGACAGCGAATACACCGGCGCGGGCGAGATGCTGGGCGAGTTCGAGTACGAGTCGCTGCTGGCCGCGCACGAACCGCTGGCGAAGCTGGAAGGCCCGGCCGACGAGTGGGACGCCATCGCCGTGAGCTACACGAGCGGCACAACCGGCGACCCGAAGGGCGTGGTCACCCACCACCGCGGCGCCTACCTCAACGCGGTGTGCAACGCGGCCACCTGGACGATGCCGCATTTCCCGCGCTACCTGTGGACGCTGCCGATGTTCCACTGCAACGGCTGGTGCTTCCCGTGGACCGTGGCCATGCTCGGCGGCGTGCACGTGTGCCTGCGCCGCGTGGAGGCCAAGGCGATCCTGGACGCGATGCGCGAGCATGGCGTGGACCACTACTGCGCCGCGCCCATCGTGCACAGCCTGCTGATCAATGCGCCTGTTTCGATGCGCGAGGGCATCGGGCAGAAGGTGCGCGGCATGGTGGCCGGCGCCGCGCCGCCGGCGGCGATGATCGAGGGCATGGCCAAGATCGGCTTCGACATCACGCACGTGTACGGCCTGACGGAGGTCTACGGGCCGGCCAGCGTGGCCGTCAAGCGCGAGGGCTGGGCGGGCGAGGACCTCTCCGAGCAGACGCGCCTGAACGGCCGCCAGGGCGTGCGCTACGTGCTGCAGGAAGGCATGACGGTGCTCGATCCGGAGACGCTTGAACAGGTGCCTGCCGACGGCAACACGATGGGCGAGATCATGTTCCGCGGCAACATCGTGATGAAGGGCTACCTGAAGAACCCGAACGCGACGGCCAAGTCCTTCGCCGGCGGCTGGTTCCACACCGGCGACCTGGCGGTGATGGAGCCCGACCGCTACGTGAAGATCAAGGACCGCAGCAAGGACGTGATCATCAGCGGCGGCGAGAACATCAGCTCGATCGAGGTCGAGGATGCGCTGTACCGCCACCCGGCCGTGCTGGCCTGCGCGGTGGTCGCCAAGCCGGACCCGAAGTGGGGCGAGACGCCGGTGGCCTACGTCGAGGTGAGGCCCGAGGCGCAGGTGACGGCGGCCGAGCTGGTCGCACACTGCAAGTCGCTGCTGGCCGGCTACAAGGTGCCGCGTGAGATCCGCTTCGAGGCGATCCCCAAGACGAGCACCGGCAAGATCCAGAAGTTCCAGCTGCGCGAGCGTGCCAGGAGCAGCTCGGCGATCGAATGACGACGAAGGAGACACGAACCATGGCCGACGAACCGCTGGTGCTGCACGAGAAGGACTCGCGCGGCGTGATCACGCTGACGCTGAACCGGCCGCAGGCCTTCAACTCGCTGTCGGAAGCGATGCTGGAGGCGCTGCAGGTGCAACTGGACCGCGTCGCGGGCGACGAGACCGCTCGCGTCGTCGTCATCGCCGCCGCGGGCCGCGCCTTCTGCGCCGGCCACGACCTGAAGGAGATGCGCGCCGCGCCTTCGCAGGACTACTACGAGCGCCTCTTCGCGCAGTGCGGGCGCATGATGATGACGGTCCAGAAGCTGCCGGTGCCGGTGGTGGCGCGGGTGCACGGCATCGCCACCGCGGCGGGCTGCCAGCTGGTGGCGATGTGCGACCTGGCCGTGGCTGCGCGCGAGGCGAAGTTCGCCGTCAGCGGCGTCAACCTGGGCCTGTTCTGCAGCACGCCGAGCGTCGCGCTCAGCCGCAACCTGTCGCGCAAGGCGGCCTTCGAGATGCTGGTGACGGGCGAGTTCATCTCCGCCGATGAGGCGATGGCCAAGGGGCTGGTGAACCGCGTGGCCGATGCCGGTCAGCTCGACGCCGAGGTCGAGCGCCTCGTCGCCCGCATCGCCGAGAAGCCGCGCGTGGCGCTGGCGATGGGCAAGGCGCTCTTTTATCGCCAGCTCGAGACCGGCATCCAGGCCGCCTACGACGATGCCGGCCGCACGATGGCCTGCAACATGATGGACGGCTCGGCGCTCGAAGGCGTGCAGGCCTTCATCGACAAGCGCAAGCCCAACTGGTGAACGCCGCGGCGCTTCAGGCGCCGCCGGCCACCACGCTGCGCAACTGCTGCACCTCGGTGCGCGGCGGCGCGCCGAACAGGCGCCGGTACTCGCGGCTGAACTGCGAGGCGCTCTCGTAGCCCACGCGGTGGCCGGCGGCGGCGGCGTCCAGCCCCTGGCCGAGCATCAGCCCGCGCGCGTGGTGCAGCCGAAGCTGCTTCTGGTACTGCAGCGGCGACATCGCCGTGAGCTGCTTGAAGTGCTCGTGGAAACTCGAGGGGCTCATGGCCGCGGCCTGCGCCACGTCTTCCACGCGCAGCGGCTCGGCGAAGCGGCGCTTCAGCAGCTCGATCGCCCGCGCGATGCGCTGCGCATGGCTGTCGGCGACCGCCAGCGCGCGCAGCCGCGCGCCCAGCTCGCCGGTGAGCACGCGCCAGAGGATCTCGCGCATGGCCAGCGGCGCCAGCACCGGCGCGTCGCGCGGCGTCTTCAGCAGCCGCAGCAGGCGCAGCGCGGCGTCCAGCAGCTCGGGCGAGGTGCGCGCGAGCTGCAGGCCGAAGGGCGGCGGCGTGTCCGCCGCCGGGGCGGCCGGTGCCTCCATGAGCAGCCGGCCGAGCTCGTTGGGATCCACCTGCAGGCGCACGCACAGGTAGGGGCGCGAGGGCGAGGCCTCGATCACCTGCGCCACCGGCAGCATCGTCACGCTGACCACCAGGCAGTGCAGCGGGTCGTAGACAAGGCGCTGCGGGCCCAGCGTCGCCGCCTTGCGGCCCTGCACGACGAGCACGATGCCCGGCTCGTACAGCGCCGGCAGCGGCGCGCCAGGCTGCGACAGGCGCAGCAGCTGCAGGCCAGGGATGGTGGTGGCGTGCGTGCCATCGCCGGGCGTGAAGGCCTCGACGAGCGCGATCAGCTCGGGCGGTACGGTGTCTGCATCGGCTTGCAAGGGCATGCGCCATTCTGGCCGGCGCCGGCGCCGCGCGACGGCCGGAACGGCGATGCCCGGAGGATCGTGCAAGCATCGCCGAGGATCGGGCTCACGCGGCCGCTGGGCCGGCGCGCACACTGGCGGCCATCGATTCACCGATCCATGGAGATTCCTGCATGAACCGCAACACCTACCCGCGCCGCCGCCTGGGTGCGGCCGGCCCCACCGTCTCGGCCATCGGCCTGGGCTGCATGGGCATGTCCGACTTCTACGGCCCGGCCGACGACGCCCGCTCGATGGCGGTGCTGAACCACGCGCTGGACATCGGCATCGACTTCCTCGACACCGCCGACATGTATGGCGTGGGCGCCAACGAGCGACTGCTCGCGCCGCTGCTGAAGGCGCGCCGCGGCCAGATCGTGCTGGCCACCAAGTTCGGCAACAAGCGCGCGGCTGACGGCAGCTTCCTCGGCGTCGACGGCAGCCCTGCCTACGTGCGTGCCGCCTGCGAGGCCAGCCTGCAGCGCCTGGGCGTGGACCACATCGACCTGTACTACCAGCACCGCGTGGACCGCACGGTGCCGATCGAGGACACCGTGGGCGCGATGGCCGAGCTGGTGCGCGCGGGCAAGGTGCTTCACCTCGGCCTCTCTGAGGCCTCGCCGCAGACCTTGCGCCGCGCCGCGGCCGTGCACCCGATCGCCGCGCTGCAGACCGAGTACTCGCTGTGGACGCGCGACGTCGAGGTCGAGCTGCTGCCACTGTGCCGCGAACTGGGCGTCACGCTCGTGCCCTACAGCCCGCTGGGCCGCGGCTTCCTCACCGGCACGCTGCGCAGCGCCGATGCGCTGGCCGCCAACGACTGGCGGCGCCAGAACCCGCGCTTCCAGGGCGAGAACCTGCAGCACAACCTGGCGCTGGCCGACGGCGTGAAGGCGCTGGCCGCCGCCCGTGGCGCCACGCCGGCGCAGCTGGCACTGGCCTGGCTGCTGTCGCGCGGGCCGGAGGTGGTGCCGATTCCCGGCACGCGCAGCCTGGAGAGGCTGGACGAGAACGCCGCGGCGGCGCGCATCGAGCTCAGCGCCGACGAGCTGCGTGGCATCGACGAGCTGCTGTCCGCGCACCCGGTGGCCGGCACGCGCTACCCGGCGGCCGGCATGGCGATGCTGAACGGCTAAGCCGCCTGCTCCGCGGCTTCGCCGCTCATCAGCTGCTCGATCGTGCGCAGCAGCAGGTCCTCGGCACAGGGCTTGGTGAGGAAGGCGTCGACGCCGGCCGCACGCGCCAGCTGGCGGTGGCGGTCGGTGAAGCGCGAGGTGATCATCACCACCGGGGTGTGGCGCGTGGCGGGCTGGTTGCGCAGTGCGCTGGTGAACTCCAGGCCGTTCATGCGCGGCATCTCCAGGTCCACCAGCACCACGTCGGGCCGGCGGCGCTGCAGCGCGCCGAGCGCGTCGACACCGTCTCGCGCCGAGGCCACCTCGTAGCCGGCGTCCTGCAGCAGCGTCTCCATGCTGCGGCGCACGCTGAGCGAATCGTCGACGACGAGGCACAGCGGCAGCTCGCGTTGCGCGACGGCGGCCGCCAGCACGGGCGCCGGCGAGCCGGCCTCGCGGTGGCGGCGCAGCAGGTCGGGCAGGTCCAGCACCGGGGCGCCGGCGCCGTCGCCGAGGATGGTCGCGCCGTCCACGCCCACCTGCGCCGGCACGGCCGCATGGAAGGGCTTGACGACGACGTTGCGCGAGTCCTGCAGCTCGGGCACCACCACCGCGAAGTGGCGTCGCTGTGCGTCGCGCGCCACCATCACCGCCTCCACCGCGCCGGCCTGGCGCAGCGCATCGGCCGGCAGGTCCAGCAGCGCCTCCAGCCGCAGCGCGGGCATGGCCTGGCCCTGCAGCTCGAAGCTCAGCGAGCCGTCGGCAGCGCTGCGCAGTGCCTCGCCGGCCGGCAGGATCTGCTCCACGCCACGCACCGACAGTGCCAGCACGTGCCGCGCCGAGCGCGTCACCATCACCTGCGTGGCGCTCAGGCGCACCGGGAAGCTCAGCTCGAAGCGCGCGCCGCGGCCGGGTTCGCTGTGCATGTCGAGCTGGCCGCGGCCTTCGAGCACCGCGCGCTGCACCACGTCCATGCCGATGCCGCGGCCGGAGATCAGCGTGGTCTCGCTGCGCGTGGAGAAGCCGGGCAGCAGGATCAGGCGCATCACCTGCTCGTCGGCCAGGTCCTCGTCGCCGCGCAGCAGGCCGGCGGCCAGCGCGCGCGTGCGGATCGCGTCCAGGTCCAGGCCGCGGCCGTCGTCACTGCACACGACGCGCACGTTCGCGCCTTCGGCCGCGAAGCGCAGCACGATGCGGCCCTGCGCCGGCTTGCCGAGCAGGCGCCGCTCGTCGGGCGTCTCGATGCCGTGGTCCACCGCGTTGCGCAGGATGTGCATCAGCGGGTCCAGCACGCGCTGCAGCAGCCGCGTGTCCACCAGCGTGTGCGTGCCCTCGATCTCCAGCGCCACGTCCTTGCCCAGCACGCGCGCGGCCTGGCGCACGGTGCGCTGCAGGCGCGGCGCGACCGACTCCACCTCGACCATGCGCGTGCGCAGGATGCGCCGCTGCAGCTCCAGCTGCACGCGCTCGGTCTCCGACAGCAGGTCGCGCAGGCCGGCCACCTCGCGCTCGAAGCCGCGCGCGAACTCGCGCGTGTCGGCGCCCGATTCGACGATGCGCCGCGAGAGCATGTGCAGCTCGTTGTACTGGTCCATCTCCAGCGCGTCGAGCTCGCCGCGGCGGCCGCTGAGCATCGCGCCGCCGCGCACGTCCACCAGCTGCTCCAGCTCGTGCGAGAGCTGGCCGAACTGGCGCGAGCCGCCGCGCAGCAGCGCCAGCTCGCGGCCGACCTGGGCGACCCGGTCCTGGATCTGCGCCGAGATGATCGCGTTCTCGCCCGCCAGCTTCAGCAGCGCGTCCACCAGCGAGGCGGGCACGCGCAGCATCGTCTCGCCTTCGTCGGCATCGCTCTCGGGCGCCTCGGTGCGCGCCGGTGCGGCGCGGGCCGCAGCGGCCTCCGCGAACGCGGCCGCGTCGACCGTGGGCCGCGGTGCCGCGGGCTGCGGCGCGGGCTGCGGCGCGGGAATAGGCGCGGGCGTCGCGGGCTCGGCCTCCTCGGCCGCGACGGTGGCTTCGGGCAGGCCCTCGTCGTCCACGCGATGCGCCCAGTCGAGCAACTGCTGGTACAGGGCCAGCGCCTCGGGCGGCGCGGCGGCGCCGGCGAGCACCGCCTCGGTCATCGCCTCGATCGTGTCGGCGGCTTCCAGCACACGCGCGGCCTCGTCGCCTTCGGGCAGGCGCGACTCGCGGCCGTAGGCGGTGAGGATGTCCTCCAGCACGTGCGTGACTTCCGCCAGCCCGCGCACTCCCACCGTGTTGGCCGCGCCCTTGATCGTGTGCGCGCTGCGCCGCGCCTGCTCCAGGTCCTCGGCACCGCCGCCGGCCAGCAGCGCCTGCGCGCTCTGCGACAGCGCCAGCGCATGCTGCGGCAGCTCGCCCAGCAGGCTGTCGAGCACGTTGGCGTCCACGTCGGCCGGCACGGACAGGTCGACATGCTCGGGCAGCGCCTCGCGCGGGCGCTGCGCATCGCCGCGCGTGGAGACCAGCCGCACGGCGGCCATCGCCTGGGCCCAGGCGCGGCAGTCCTCCGCCCCGGCGGGCGCCGGCCAGGCCGCGTGGCCCGCTTCGTGGGCCAGCGCGGTGGCGGCTTCGGCATCGCCCGGCGCGGCCAGGAAGGCCAGCGCCGCCGCGGGCCAGGCCGCCAGGCGCTCGCGCTCGGCGTCGCCCATCGGCAGCGCCTCGTCGCACAGCACCTGCGTGTTGAGCTGGATGACCTCGAGCACCTGCTGGAAGCCGCCCAGGCCGATGACGCGCGCCGCGTCGACCATGTGGCCCAGCTGCTCGGCGCAGCGTTCGAGCCGCTCGCGCGCGGCGCGTTCGTCGGCCTGCGGGTCGGCCAGGCCCTGCAGTTCCTCCTGCAGCAACTGCAGCGCCTCGGCCACCGCATCCAGCTCCTCGCGCGTGGCGAGCGCTGGCGCTGCGGCCGGCGCGGCCGGTTCGGATGCTTCGGACGCTTGGGGCGCTTCGGCCAATTGGGGCGCTTCGGCCAATTCCTGCGCTTCATCGCCGGCGGCCGCATCGGCGAACGCCGCTTCTTCGAGCGCCTCCAGCACCAGCGGCAGCTCGGGAGCCGGCTCGCCCTCGATCGCCGCCATGGCCTCCACATCGGGCAACAGCGCCTCCGGCGCGTCGTCGACGATGGCCGAATCGGTGCTCTCGTCCAGCCCGATGAGTTCGCCCGTGGCCACCGCGTTCAGCGGCAGCGGCAGCTCCCAGCTCGTGTCGTCGGGCGCGGGCAGCGCCGAGGCCTCGGCGCCTTGCGCCAGGCGCACGGCGTCTTCGAGCAGGCGCCCTTCGATGACGCCCCAGAACGACTCGGGCAGCGTCGGGTACCAGGCATAGCGGCGCAGGCCGTGCAGCAGCTCCCAGCCGCCGGCGCCGGGCGTGGCGACGACGATCTCCGTCATCACCAGCGTTGGCCAGTTCGCCAGGCCCGCGTTCTCCTCGTCGCTCAGCGGGCGGTTCTGCGCCAACGCCCGCGCCAGGCCGTCGTCGAGCAGCATGCCGGCGTAGTACAGGCCCTTCAGGCGCTGCTGCGCGGCCACCTGCGCCAGCGCGGAGACCTGGCGGCGGAAGGCCGGCAGCACCTCGGGCGAAGGCCGCGCGAGCAGCTGCTCGGCCAGGTCGAACAGGTCGAACAGCGGCGGCTCGAGCGCCTCGCGCAGGCTGGGCGGCATCATGCGGCAGGGACCCCGGCTCGTCGAATCACTCGGCCGTGCGCCGGCGCGGCAGCTTGAACACCGAGACCTCGCGCACCAGGTCCTGCGCGTAGCTCACGAGGCGGTTGGTCACCTCGCCCTGCGCCGATAGCTGGCGCGTGGTGTCGCGGCTGCTCTGCTGGATGACTTCCGCGCGCGTCTGCAGCTTCTGCCCTGCGCGTGCCTGCTCCAGCGACGTGGCCGCGATGCCGCGCACGTTGGCCGCCAGGTCGTCGGTGGCCTGCTGCGTGCCCTTCATCTGCGCGCCGGCCTGGTCGGCGAGCTTGGAGACGTCGACCACCTGCGCGATGGCGTTGTTCATCGCCAGCACCGTCTCCGAGGTTTCGGACTGGATGGAAGAGACCAGCGTGGCGATCTCGCGCGTGGCCTCGCGCGCGTTCTCCGACAGGCGCTTGACCTCGTCGGCCACGATCGCGAAGCCGCGCCCGGCCTCGCCGGCGGCCGTGGCCTGCATCGACGCGTTCAGCGCCAGGATGCCGGTGCGCTCGGCCACCGAGTTGATCAGGCCCACCACCTGCGTGATCTCCTGCGAGCGTTCGCCCAGGCGCTTGATGCGCTTCTCGGTCTCGCGGATCAGGTCGCGCGACTCGTTGATGCCGCTGACCGTGCGGTCCACCGTGGCCAGCGCCTCGCGCGTGGTGCGCACGGCGAGTTCGGCCGAATCGTTGGCGCGCTGCGCCATCTGCGACAGCTCGGTCAGCGTCTGCGCGGCCTGCGAGAGTTCGCGCGCGGCCGACTCCACCTCCACCTGGCTCTGCGAGGCGGCGCTGATGGCCGAATCGGCACTCTGCTTGACCTGCAGGCTGGCGGCCGACACGTCGTTGGAGACCTCGGTCACCGTGCCCAGCACCTTGGCGGTCTCGGTGGTCAGCAGGTTCATCGCGTCGCCGATGGCGCCGGTCACGTCCTCGGTCACGGGCACGCGGATCGAGAGATCCTTGTTCGTCGCCACCTGGCCGACGGCCTGCATGATCTCCACCACCGAGTTGCTGATCTGCTCGCTCTCCTGGGCCTGGCGGTTCAGGTTCTCCAGGCGCTCGTCGAGCAGGCCGTCGAGCGCGCGGCCGATGTCGCCCAGCTCGTCGCGGCCGGCCAGCTGCGCGCGGGCGCCGTAGTCGCCGCTGCGCAGGCGCTGCAGCACCGCCTGCAGCTGCGCCATCGGGTTGACCATCGCGCGCACCGTCAGCACCGCGGCCCCCAGGCCCAGCACCGCGGCCAGCAAGCCGAGCAGCAACATGATCGTGCGTGCGCGCTCGGCCTGCTGCGCCTGCGCCTGGCGGCGCTCGGCGTCGGACTTCGAGGTGGTGTCGATCAGCTGGCCGAAGGCCTTCACCGTTGCGGCGCCCAGCGGCGTCGTGTACTGCGCGCGCCAGGCGGCGGCCTCTTCGGTCTTGCCGGCGGCGATCAGCGTGAACCACGGCGCGCGGCGCGACTTGTAGGCGTCCCAGGCCGCGGTGGTCGCCTTGTGGCCTTCGACCTCTGCCGCCGTGAGGCCGGGCGCTTCGCCGAAGGCCTTGAGGTTCTCCTCCAGGCGCTGGTACAGGCCGGGCTCGGCGCCGACGATCTTGCGCCGGTTCTCGTCGTCGGTCAGCACCAGGAACTGCGGGAAGCCGTAGCGCAGCTCCCACAGCGCCGACTGCGCGCGGCCGAGGAAGGCCTCCTTGCCCTGCGTGAGGCGGATGGTCTCTTCCAGCGCGCTGATCTGGGCATAGGCGAAGGCGCCCACGGCCAGCAGCGCGGCCAGCACGACGGCGAAACCGGCCAAGAGCTTCTGTCGGATGTTCAAGTTCATGCGATCACCTGGTTGGCGGGTTCGTTCTCGGATGCGGTGGCGGCGCCGCGGGCGAGCAGCGCGAAGGCGGCGTGGTGGTCGAACTCCCACCAGACGGCGCCGTCGCCCCCGGCGGTGGGCGGCTCGCGCCAGGCGCGGCGCAGGCTCGTGGCCAGCAGCCCGGCGGGCATCTCCACCGCGCCTTCGGCCGGCTGCAGCGTCAGCAGCTGCGGCTGCGCGCCCAGCAGCAGGCCCACGCGCTGCTCGTCGCGGTCGAAGACGAGCGCGTCGTGGCGCTGCGGGCGCAGGTCGGCGCGCGGGCTGTCCAGGCGCTCGGCGTCGAACACCGGCACGATGGTCCCGTGCAGGTTGATCACGCCGGCCAGCGCCGGCGGCGCGCCGGGCACGGCGAAGATCGCGGCATCGGCCACCAGCTCGGTGAGCACGCGCGACGCGGGCACCAGGCGCAGGCCGCCGAAGACGAAGCCGTAGCGCAGCTCGCCGCGCGGCGCCTCGGGGGCGGAGGAGTTCGTGCTCAACGGAAGGACAAGGGATCTAGGCCGCGTGCTTGAGCGCGTCGACGATCTGCTCGGGGTTGAAGGGCTTGCCGATCAGCGCCTTGCCGCCCTGCGCGCGCGCCCAGACCTGGTCGGCCTTGGTGTTCTTCGTCGAGACGAAGACCACGGGTATGCCGCGCGTGTCGGGGTCGCTGGCCAGCGCGCGGCTGGTGGCGTAGCCGTCGAGCTGCGGCATCACGATGTCCAGGAAGATGATGCTCGGGCGGTCGTGGCGGGCGCGGTCCAGCGCCTGCTCGCCGTTGCTGGCCAGCGTGACCATCCAGCCGGCCTCCAGCAGGATGGAACGCAGGTGCGTGGCGTCGGTGGCCGAGTCGTCGACCACGAGGGCTTTGTTGCCGGGCATGCAGGGAACTCCGGGGGAAGGTGAGGGCGCCGCGCGGGCGCGTTCAGGCGTTGCGCTGGCGCAGGGGGTCCAGGCGCATCGGCTGCGTTTCGGGCTCGTCGGCGGGCGCCGTGCGGACCTGGGCCACGGCCGGCTGGGCCGCCGGGGCAGCGGCCACGGGCGCGCGGCGCGGCAGCGTGGGGTCGTGCAGCCAATGCGCCAGGTCGTCCACCGCCACGGTGCGGCGCAGCGCCTTCGTCGTGGCTTCGAAGAAGGCCTTGATGCCCACCGGCTTGCTGAGGAAGACCTCGCAGCCGGCGAGCGCACCGCGGGCGCGGTCGAAGGTGGACGACTGGCTCGTGAGGATGATCACCGGCGTGGCCCGGTGCGCTGGCATGCGCTTGATCTCGCGCGTGAGCTTGTAGCCGTCCATCTCGGGCATCACCACGTCGACGAAGACCAGGTCGTAGCGCTCGGCGTGCAGCTGCTCCAGCGCCGCGCGGGCGCTGCCCACCGCGTCGCAGTGCATGCCGATGCGCGAGATCACGTTGCCGAGTTGCGTGCGCACGGTGGGGCTGTCGTCGACCACCAGCGCGCGCAGCTGCGTGGCCGGCTGCGGCGCCAGCGCCACCACCTTGGCCGAAGCGGGCTGGCGAGCAGGCTGCACGGGCTGCGCGGCCTGCACCGGCGCGCGTGGCGTGGCCATGGCTGCGGCCACGCGATCGAGCATGGGCATCAGCTGCGACATCATCTGCCCGGGCACCAGCTCGTGGCGCGCGCTGCCGGGGCGCGTGGCGGCGACGAGGTGGATCGAGGCCATGCCCGGCCGCAGCAGCGACGCGGCCTCGGCGAGTTCGCGCATCGCGACATCGCTGTCATCGACGATCGCAATATCCACGCCTTCGTCGGCCGAGCGGTCCACCAGGCGGAAGCGGAAGGCGCTGCTCTTCAGGTGCGTCAGCAGGATGCCCAGCACGCGCAGGTCACGCGGCTGCACGCTGAAGATCCCGACCTTGATGTCGCGAAGCTGGCTCACGGATGGATTCCCCCGAAGTGATGCGGCCCATCGAGGGGCTCGCTGTTCTTGTCGTCGAACGGCGCCGCATTTCACGCGGGATTGCGCGCACATGCAACCGTGTGCAAGCCCCCGGAACGCGGGGCGTGACGCAGTGCGCGGCTGCGGAGCTGTCGTTGAGCTGGCGGCACGACCTTCGGAGGGGTCTCGGCCGGCCATCCGGGTGGCTGGAGGAGGCTGCCGTTTAGGATGCGGCGACCACTTCGATCGACGCCATGAACCGCCGCATTCCCGGCCGCCGCCTGCTGCTGTCGCCCGGCCCGACACCGATCCCCGACGCCGTCCTGCACGCGATGAGCCAGCAGCCGCTGGACCATGGCGACCCGCGGCTCGATGCGCTGATCGCCGTCTGCGAGACCGGCCTGAAGCGGCTGCTGCGCAGCGAGTCGGCCGAGGTCTTCCTGTACGCCGGCAACGGCCATGGCGCCTGGGAGGCGGTGATCGAGAATCTCGCCGCCCCCGGCGAGGCGCTGCTGGTGCCCGGCACCGGCCACTTCAGCGAGCAGTGGGCGATCCAGGCCGAGGCGCTGGGCCGGCGGGTCGAGCGAACGCCGTGGCGCGAGGGCTGGCCGATCGATGCGGCCGAGGTCCGCCACGTGCTGCGCGAGGACCGCGCGCACGAGATCCGCGCCGTGTTCGCGGTGCACACCGACACCTCCAGCGGCATCACCAGCGACCTGGCCGCGATCCGCGCCGCGATCGACGATGCCGGCCACCCGGCGCTGCTGGTGGCCGACGTGGTGGCCTCGCTCGGTGCTGCGCCGTTCGCGATGGACCATGGCCGCATCGACGTGGCGCTGGGCGCTTCGCAGAAGGGCCTGATGTGCCCGCCCGGCCTGTGCTTCGTGGCCGCCAACGATCGTGCCTTCGAGGCTTCGGCGCGCAACCCCGCGCCGCGCTTCTACTGGGACTGGCAGCGGCGCAAGAGCGAGGTCAGCTACCGCAAGTTCTGCGGCACCGCGCCGCAGAACCTGCTGATGGGCCTGGCCGCGGCGCTGGGGCTCATCGAGCAGGAAGGCCTGGACGCCGTGCTCGCGCGGCATGCGCTGCTGGCCTCGCTGGTGCACGCCGCCATCGAGGGCTGGAGCGAGGCCGGCGCCCTGGGCTTCTTCGCGCAGCAGCCGGCCAGCCGCTCCACCAGCGTCACCACGGTCAGCGTGCCGGCGGGCACCGACGTCGACCGCCTGCGCGCCATCGCGCGCGAGCGCTTCCAGGTCGCGATGGCGGGTGCGCTCGGCCCGCTGGCCGGGCGCGCCTTCCGCATCGCGCACCTGGGCGACAGCAACCCGGCGGTGACGCTGGGCGCCATCGGCGGCATCGAGGCGGCGCTGCGCGCGTCCGGCCTGGCCGTGGGCGATGGCGTGGGGCGCGCGGTGCGGCGCTTGGCGCTGACCTGATCGACCGGGTCCTTATGGAATCCTGATGCCGCACCGGCCGCGGGTGCTTGACGCACCGCGGCGGCCGGCGCAGCATGCGCGCGTCGCGCCCTTCAAGCGGGCCTCCGACGAGTGAGCCCTACGTGAACGCTCTTGCCTCCGCCGCCGCACGACGCGCCGGCCTTGCCGCCTCTGGCAGCCGCTGGCACCGGCATTCGCTCCACCATTCGCTTCGCATCGCAGCGCGCCTGCCTCGACGGCGCCGGATGCAGCCCTGACGGCCTCGCGCCGCCAGCACCCGCCCTCCTCGAACCTCCCGGCCCGCCGGCGGCTTTGACGCCGCGGCGCGGCCGATGGTCGGCCTGACTGCGCGCGCCCCGCGATCCGCTGATCGCGGCCCGGCGCGGCGGCAGCCGTGTCGTGAATCAATCAAGTTAGGACGTTATGTTCACTGACCTTCTTTCCAACGTGCCGTGGTGGTGGTTCGCCGCGCTCGGCGCGCTCGCCGTGGCGGTGTTCATCGCCGTCTCGGGCATGGTGCGCTACATCCCCAACGCCCGCATCGGCGTGGTCGAGAAGCTGTGGAGCGGCGCAGGCTCGGTGCAGGCCGGGCTGCTGGCACTGAACGGCGAGGCCGGCTTCCAGCCCGATGTGCTGCGCGGCGGCTTCCACTTCTTCCCGCCCTTCCAGTACCGCGTGCACATCCGGCCGATGGTGGCGGTGACGCAGGGCAAGATCGGCTACGTCTTCGCGCGCGACGGCCTGGACCTGCCGGCCGGCCAGACGCTGGCCGACAACGCGAAGGTGGGCGACTTCCGCGACGTGCGCGCCTTCATCGCCGGCGGCGGCCGCAAGGGCCCGCAGCGCAAGGTGCTGCGCGAGGGCACGCACGTGATCAACCCGGCGCTCTTCGTCGTGATGACCGAGGAGGGCACCTACTCGATGGCGCTCGACCAGCAGGAGCAGGCCTACTACGACCGCCAGCGCAAGCTGCTGGACGACCGCAGCGGCTTCGCGCCGGTGGTGATCCGCGCCGCCGCCAACGCCGATGGCGACGGCGACATGCTGGCGGTGGTCACCGTGCACGACGGCCCTGCGTTGCAGCGCGACGAGTTGCTCGCGCCCGACGTGGGCGACACGCACGCCTCGTTCCAGGAGCCCGAGGCCTTCCTCGCCGCCGGCGGCCGCCGCGGGCGCCAGGAGCGCGTGCTGGTCGAGGGCACCTACTTCGTCAACCGCCTGTTCGCCACCGTGGAGCTGATCAAGAAGACGGTGATCCCGGTGGGCTTCGTCGGCGTGGTGGTTTCCTACACCGGGCGGCGCGGCGCCGACGTCTCGGGCAGCGACTACACGCATGGCGAGCTGGTGGAGACCGGCTGCCGCGGCGTCTGGCGCGACCCGCTGATGCCGGGCAAGTACGCCTTCAACACCTACGCCGGCAAGATCGAGCTCGTGCCGACGACCAACTTCGTGCTGATGTGGCAGAGCGGCACCAGCGGCTCGAGCTTCGATTCCAACCTGCGCGAGATCACGCTCATCACGAAGGACGCCTTCGAGCCGCTGCTGCCGCTGTCGGTGGTGGTGCACATCGACTACCGCAAGGCGCCGCTGGTGGTGCAGCGCTTCGGCAACGTCAAGCAGCTGGTGGAGCAGACGCTGGACCCGATGGTGTCGAGCTACTTCAAGAACGTCTCGCAGACGCACACCTTCATCGAGCTGATCCAGTCGCGCAGCGAGCTTCAGGCCAACGCCAGCGTCGACATGCGCGAGCGGTTCATGGCCTATTCGCTGGAGTTCCAGGAGGTGCTGATCGGCACGCCCAAGCCGCAGGCCGGCGACACGCAGATCGAAAACATCATGTCGCAGCTGCGCGACCGGCAGATCGCGCGCGAGCAGGTCGAGACCTTCGCGCAGAAGCAGATCGCGGCCGACAAGCAGCGCGAGCTGAACGAGGCCGAGAAGCGGGCGGCCAAGCAGGCCGAGCTGACGGCCTCGCTGGTGGACATCTCGATCAAGGACAACAACGGCGCCGCCGCGGTGAAGGCCGCCGAGCGCCGGCGCGAGGAGATCTCGCTGCTGGCGCAGGCCGACAAGTTCCGCCAGGAGAACGAGGGCGCGGGCCGCGCGGCGGCGATCAAGGCCATCGGCGAGGCCGAGGCCGCGGCGATCCAGGCCAAGAGCCAGGCGCTGGAAGGCGAGGGCGCCGACAAGCAGCTGATGCAGACCGTGATGCTGCGCCTGGCCGAGGCCTTCGAGGCCGCGAAGGTGCCGCTGGTGCCGCAGATCCAGCTCGGCGGCGGGGGTGGCGATGCGAACGCGTTCGCGAGCCTGCTGTCGCTGCTCAGCGCGATCAAGGCGCGCGAGCTGGCGGCGCCCGGGGCGCCCCGCTGAGCGCGCCTGCGCCCAGCCTCTCAGGCCGTGGCGTCGAGCTCGAGGTTGTCGATCAGCCGCGTGCGGCCCAGGCGGGCCGCTGCCAGCACGACCAGGCTGTCGCCCGGGCGCGGCGCTGCGAGCTCGGCGCGCGCGCGCACGGCCACGTAGTCGGGCACCCAGCCGCGGCCGCGCAGGCTGGCGAGCGCGGCCTCTTCCAGCTCGGCGAAGTCGCGCCGGCCGGCGCGCAGCGCCGTCTCGATGCCACGCAGTTCGCGCGCGAGGGACGGCGCCTCCGCGCGCTCGGCCGCGGAGAGGTAGCCGTTGCGCGAGGACAGGGCCAGGCCGTCGTCGGCGCGCGAGGTCTCGCCGGCCAGAATCTCGATCGGCAGGGCCAGCTGCCGCACCATGTTGCGCACGATCATCAGCTGCTGGTAGTCCTTCTTGCCGAAGACCGCCACCCGCGGCTGCACGATGGCGAAGAGCTTGAGCACCACCGTGCACACGCCGACGAAGAAGCCGGGCCTGAAGTGGCCTTCGAGGATGTCGGCCAGCCCGGCCGGCGGGTGCACCTTGTAGCCCTGCGGCTCGGGGTAGAGCTCGGCTTCGCCAGGGGCGAACAGCAGCTCGCAGCCCGCGCCTTGCAGCAGCTCGCAGTCGCGCTCGAAGGTGCGCGGGTAGGCGTCGAAGTCCTCGTGCGGGGCGAACTGCAGCCGGTTGACGAAGATGCTCGCCACGACCGGCCCGCCGGCCGCGCGCGCCATGCGCACGAGCGACAGATGGCCCTCGTGCAGGTTGCCCATCGTGGGCACGAAGGCCGTGCGGCCGGCACCGGCGAGGGCGCGGCGCAAGGTGTCGAGGTCGTGGACGATCTGCATGGATGGGCTTCGGGTCCTGCTCACCAGCCGTGGACGGCGTCGACCGGGAAGCTCCCGTCCTTGACCGCCGCGACGTAGCGCCGCACGGCGTCCTGCACGCTGCCGCCATCGGCGAGAAAGTTGCGGACGAAGCGCGGCGCCGGCCCGCCGCCCGCGCCGGTCAGGCCGAGCATGTCGTGCAGCACCAGCACCTGCCCGCTGCAGCCGCTGCCCGCGCCGATGCCGATGACGGGCAGCGGCAGTTCGCGGGCGAGCGCTGAGGCCAGCGCCGCCGGCACGAGTTCGAGTACCAGCATCGCGGCACCGGCCTCGGCCAGCGCCTGCGCATGGCGGCGCAGCGTGGCCGCACCTTGCTCGTCGCGCCCCTGCACGCGCCAGCCGCCCAGCGCCTGCACCGACTGCGGCGTCAACCCGAGATGCGCGCAGACCGGGATCCCGCGCTCGACCAGGAAGCGGACCGTCTCCGTCGTCCAGCCGCCGCCTTCGAGCTTCACCATCTGCGCGCCCGCCTGCACCAGCCGGGCCGCGCTGCGCAGGGCCTGCTCCGGCCCTTCGTGGTAGCTGCCGAAAGGCAGGTCGCCGACGATCCAGGCGTTGCGGTTGCCGGCCGCCACGCATCGCGTGTGGTAGGCCATCTCGTCGAGCGAGACCGGCAGCGTGCCGGACCGGCCCTGCAGCACCATGCCCAGCGAATCGCCGACCAGCAGCACGTCGACGCCGGCCTCGTCCAGCAGCCGGGCGAAGCTGGCGTCGTAGCAGGTCAGCATGGCGATCTTCTCGCCCGCGGCAGGCATCGCGCGCAGGCGGTGCAGCGTGAGCGGCTTGCGCGCCGTCTTCGCGTCGGTCATCGCGGCTGCGGGCCCTGCGGATGAGGCTCCGTAGGTCAAGGCCGCCTCACATGCCGGCGTAGTTCGGTCCGCCGCCGCCTTCCGGCGTGACCCAGACGATGTTCTGCGTCGGGTCCTTGATGTCGCAGGTCTTGCAGTGCACGCAGTTCTGCGCATTGATCTGCAGCCGCTCGGCGCCGCCGGCTTCCTCGACGAACTCGTAGACGCCGGCCGGGCAGTAGCGGCCCTCGGGGCCGGCGTACTGCGCGAGGTTCACCGCCACCGGCACCGACGCGTCCTTCAGCGTCAGGTGCGCGGGCTGGTTCTCCTCGTGGTTGGTGTTGCTCAGGAAGATCGAGCTCAGGCGGTCGAAGGTCAGCACGCCATCGGGTTTCGGGTACTTCACCGGCTCCACCTGGCCGGCGGCGTGCAGCCGCGCGTGGTCGGGCGTCTTGCTGTGCACCGTCCACGGCGGGCTCGAGATGCCCAGCTTGGGCAGCAGCCACTGCTCGATGCCGGTCATCACGGTGCCGATCGTGTTGCCCTTCTTGAACCACTGCTTGAAGTTGCGGCTCCTGTGCAGCTCCTCGTGGAGCCAGCTCTTCTCGAAGGCTTCGGGGTAGGCCGCCAGCTCGTCCTGCGCGCGGCCGGCCTTCAGCGCCGGCGCGATGGCCTGGGCCGCCAGCATGCCGGTCTTGATGGCCGCATGGCTGCCCTTGATGCGCGAGGCGTTCAGCGTGCCGGCGTCGCAGCCCACCAGCGCGCCGCCGGGGAACACGAGCCTGGGCAGCGCGCTCAGCCCGCCGGCGCAGATGGCGCGCGCGCCGTAGCCGATGCGCGTGGCGCCTTCGAGGTGCTCTCGAATGGCCGGGTGCGTCTTCCAGCGCTGCATCTCCTCGAAGGGGCTGATCCAGGGGTTCTGGTAGTCGAGCCCGGTGACGAAGCCGAGAGTGACCTTGCCGCCCTCGAGGTGGTAGAGGAAGCCGCCGCCGTAGGTGTGCGCGTCCATCGGCCAGCCGGCGGTGTGCACCACCAGGCCCGGCTTCGCCTTGCCCGGCGCCACTTCCCAGAGTTCCTTCACGCCCAGGGCGTAGCCCTGCGGATCGCGGCCCTCGTCGAGGGCGTACCTGGCGATCAGCTGCTTGCCCAGGTGGCCGCGCGCGCCTTCGGCGAACACGGTGTACTTGCCCACCAGCTCCATGCCGAGCTGGAAGCCGCCGTGCGGCTCGCCGTCCTTGCCGATGCCCATGTTGCCGGTGGCCACGCCGCGCACCGCGCCGGCCTCGTCGTACAGCACCTCGGCCGCGGCGAAGCCGGGGAAGATCTCCACGCCCAGCGCCTCGGCCTGCTCGGCCAGCCACTTCGTCACCGCGCCCAGGCTGACGATGTAGTTGCCGTGGTTCTCGAAGCAGGCCGGCAGCAGCCAGGCCGGCGTCTCGCGGGCGCCGGTCTCGGTGAGGAACAGCACCTGGTCGGCCGTCACCGGCTGCAGCAGCGGCGCGCCGCGTTCCTTCCAGTCGGGGAAGAGCTCGGTGATGGCCCGCGGGTCCATCACCGCGCCGGACAGCGTGTGCGCGCCGGGCTCCGAGCCTTTCTCCAGCACGACGACGTTGACGTCGGCATCGAGCTGCTTCAGGCGGATCGCCGTGGCCAGGCCGGCGGGCCCCGCGCCGACGACGACCACGTCGTATTCCATGGTCTCGCGCGGGCCGTGCTGGGCCAGGATCTCGGCAGGGGTCATCGTCGTCTCTGGTCGTCGTCCGTGAGGGCGGCGCGATTCTAAGAGTCGCTCTCGCGAAAGGTTCCTAGGCGTCAGCCTCTAAGCCACGAGGCCAGCGCGGCCGGCGTGGCCAGCCCGGCCAGCGTCAGCAGCAGCGAACCGCTGACATGCACCGCCACCGTGGCCGCGGCCCAGCCCAGCCGGCCCTGCTGCAGCGCGTGCACGACCTCGGCCGAGAAGGTGGAAAACGTGGTCAGCCCGCCGAGGAAGCCTGTGATGACGAAGAGCCGCCACTCCGGTGCGAGGGAGGGCGACTGCGCGAACACCGCCACCGCGACGCCGACGAGATAGCCGCCCACGAGGTTGGCCATCAGCGTGCCCGGCGGCAGCGCGGGGAAGAGGTGGTTCATGCCGATGCTCAGGCCCCAGCGGGCGAGCGCCCCGAGCGCCGCGCCCAGGCTGATGGCGATGACGGCCGTGAACATGGCGGCGGATTATCGCCACCGCCTGCGCGTGGCCTGCGCCGCCGGCGCGGGTTCAGCAGAGCGACAGCAGGCCCAGCGGGCGGCTTTCGGCGAAGACCGGCTGCGTCTCGTCGCCCAGGGCGGCGACGGCGCGCGAGCGGCCCTGGCGCTTGGCTTCGTACAGCGCCTGGTCGGCGCGGCGCAGCGCGGCGTCCAGCTCCTCGTGCTCGCGCATCTGCACCATGCCGAAGCTCAGCGACAGCTGCGGCAGCTGCTGCGCCTCGGCGCGGCCCTGCACCTCGGCGACGATGCGCGCGGCCACGCCCATGGCGTCGCGCGTGCTGGCGCGGCGCAGCAGCGCGACGAATTCGTCGCCGCCATGGCGCCCGGCCACGTCCACCGCGCGCAGGTGCTCGACCACGCTGTTGGACACCAGGCACAGCGCGCGGTCGCCGGCCGCATGGCCCAGGCCGTCGTTGATCTGCTTGAAGTGGTCGACGTCGAACAGCAGCAGCACCGCGCTGCCCGGCGGGTCCTGCACCAGGGCCTGCGTCGCCAGCTCGGCGAAGTGGCGGCGGTTGGGCACCTGCGTCAGCGCGTCGAGGTTGGCCAGCAGGCGCAGGCGCCGGCGCGATTCGCGCAGCTGGCGCTCGGTGCGCTCGCACACGAGCGTGATGGCGACGAAGGCCAGCACGATGCCGCCCAGCGCGGCCGCTGCCGCGCGCGCCTGCGCCGCGACGCCGGCCGCGTGCACGTGCGCGGACACGAGCGTGCCGGTGCTGGTGAGCTCGGCCGCCAGCGCCGCCACGCCGGGCGCCAGCGCCACGATCGCCATCGTCGCGCCCAGGCCCTGCAGCGGCGTGGCCTCGTCGCCGCCGCGGCCCATGAACAGCACGATGGCGGCGTACAGGTGCACCAGCATGCCGCAGGCGGCCAGCGGCCAGGCGCTGTCGGCGCCCAGCGCCAGCGTGCCGAACGAGGACATCAGCGTGGCGGCGGCCAGCACCGCCGCATCACCCGTGACCGAGCCCGGCCAGGCCTGCCGGGCATGGAAGCGGCGCAGGCCCATCAGCGTGACCAGCGGCCATTGCATCAGCAGCGGCGCCGCCAGCGCCTGCCCGGGCGTGCCCGGCAGCAGCGCCGCGATGGCCGTGCCCAGCGCGGTGAGCCACATCGCCGCCACCCACCACAGCCAGCCGGCGTAGCGCTTGCGGCGCCAGCCGAAGGCGGTCACCGAACCGGCGGCGGCGGCCAGCGCGGCCGTGGCGAACAGCGGAACCTCGAAGGCGGCGGCGGACATGTTGCTTTCATTGTCGGCACCGCCCGTGCCGGCTGCGTCGCCCCGACGGGGGTGGGTTGCAACGGGTTGCTACGCGGCCCGGCCACCGCCCTTCGGTACCATGGCGATCGTTTTTCCGTATGCAGGAGCTGCAGGCATGGCGATGGACGTGGTCGACTACGAGATCAAGGGCGCGGAGATGCAGTTCGTCGAGGTCGAACTCGACCCCGGCGAAGCGGCCGTCGGCGAGGCCGGCAGCATGTTCTTCATGGACACCGGCATCTCGATGGACACCGTCTTCGGCGACGGCAGCAGCGGCGGCGGTGGCCTCTTCGGCAAACTGCTGGGCGCGGGCAAGCGGCTCATCACCGGCGAGTCGCTGTTCACCACCGTCTACACGAACAACGGGCAAGGCAAGCAGCGCGTGGCCTTCGGCGCGCCCTACCCGGGCAAGATCATCCCGATGGACCTGTCCAAGCTCGGCGGCACGCTGATCTGCCAGAAGGACGCCTTCCTGTGCGCCGCGCGCGGCGTCTCGCTGGGCATCGCGCTGCAGAAGAAGATCTCCACCGGCTTCTTCGGCGGCGAGGGCTTCATCATGCAGAAGCTCGAAGGCAACGGCCTGGCCTTCGTGCACGCCGGCGGCACCGTGGTGCGGCGCGAGCTGCAGCCGGGGCAGTCGCTGCTGGTGGACACCGGCTGCGTGGTGGCCTACATGCCGAGCGTCAACTTCGAGATCCAGTACGTCGGCAAGATCAAGACGGCCCTCTTCGGCGGCGAGGGCCTGTTCTTCGCCCGCCTCACCGGCCCGGGCCAGGTGTGGCTGCAGAGCCTGCCGTTCTCGCGCCTGGCCTCGCGCGTGTTCGCGGCGGCGCCGCAGGCCGGTGGCGGCGGGCGCGAGGAGACGGCGCTGGGCGGCCTGGCCGGCGCCGGCGGGCTGCTGGGCGGCATCCTCGGGGGTGACGACGAGTGATGGTCCTTACGCGTGGATACGCACGGGTGCTGGCCGCGGCAGCGCTGTCATGGATGGCGGGAGCCGGGGCCTGGGCGAACCAGCCGATCTTCGTGCTGAACTCGCTGGACGCCGACATCAGCCTCGTGGACTCCACCACCTACCAGGTGATCCGCCGCATCCCCACCGGCAAGGAGCCGCACCACCTGTACATGGCGCCGGACGAGAAGGTGCTGATCGTGGCCAACGCCACCGGCAACACGCTGAGCTTCTTCGATCCGACGAACGGCAAGCTGCTGCGCACGGTGCCCAACATCCTGGACCCGTACCAGCTGCGCTTCTCGCCCGACATGAAGTGGTTCGTCACCGCGGCGAACCGGCTCAACCACGTCGACCTGTACCGCTGGAACGGCGCCACGGCGGCCGAGCCGTTCACGCTGGTCAAGCGCATCGACGCGCCCAGGACGCCCAGCCACCTGAGCATCGACAGCAGGAGCTCGGTGGTCTACACCTCGCTGCAGGACAGCGACGAGCTGCTCGCGGTGGACATCGCCACGCTCGCGCCGCGCTGGAAGATCAAGGTCGGCAAGCTGCCGGCCGATCTCTACCTCACGGCCGACGACAAGACCTTGCTGGTGGGCCTCACCGGCGACCGCTTCGTCGAGGCCTACGACGTGAGCGGCGCGCAGCCGAAGCTCATCAAGCGCATCGCCACCGGCGAAGGTGCGCACGCCTTCCGCGCGCGTGGCGACAAGCGGCATGTGTTCGTCAGCAACCGCGTGGCCAACACGATCAGCCTGATCGACACGCAGACGCTCGCGGTGGTCGGCGAGTACCCGGCGCCGGGCGGGCCGGACGACATGGAGATGCTGGCCGACAACCGCACGCTGATCTTCAACTCGCGCTGGGCGCGCAAGCTGAGCTACCTCGACCTGGAGAAGAAGCAGATCGTGCGGCAGATCGAGGTGGGCCGCTCGCCGCACGGGGTGTGGACGCTGGACCATGCGCCTCGCCAGTAGCCTGGCGCTGCTGTCCTTCGTCGCAGCCCAGGCCGGCGCCGCGGGCTGCGACAAGCCGGTCTACCTCACGCTCGACACCGGCCACATGGGCGTGGCCCCGCTGGTGGCCGAGGTGCTGAACCGGCAGCAGGTGAAGGTGACCTTCTTCCTGGCCAACGAGCGCACGAAGAGCGGCGGCACGAGCCTGGACGACGAATGGGCGCCCTGGTGGAAGGCCCGCGCCGCCGAGGGCCACGCCTTCGGCTCGCACACCTGGGACCACGACAGCTGGCTGGCCGACACACCCGGCGGCCTGCGCGTGAAGCCCTCGCAGGGACCGGAAGCCGGGCACCTGCGCACCTTGTCGCCTGCCGCCTACTGCGCCGAACTGGCCAAGCCGGCGGCCCGCTTCGAGGCGATGACGGGCAGCAGGATGGGCTCGATCTTCCGCGCCCCCGGCGGCAAGACCTCGCCGGCGCTGCTGAAGGCCGCGCAAGCCTGCGGCTGGACGCACGTGGGCTGGGCACCGGCCGGATTCCTGGGCGACGAGCTGCCCAGCGAGAAGTTCCCGAACGAACAGCTGCTGCAAAAGGCGCTGCACGACATCCGCCAAGGCGACATCCTCGTCGCGCACCTGGGCATCTGGTCGCGCCGGCAGGCCTGGGCGCCCGCGGTGCTGGAGCCCCTCATCGAAGGCCTGAAGGCGCGCGGCCTGTGCTTCGCGACGCTGCGCGAGCACCCGCAGTTCGCAGCCGCCGCGGCAAGACCTCACTGAACCATGGACTCCCTGTTCCTCGATTTCCAGCAGTGGCTGTTCGAGCGCATCGTGCAGCCGCTGATGTTCGACGCCGGCATGGGCAACCTGCTCGAAGACGGCTACCGCGCCACCGGCTGGCTGCTGGTCGGCGTGCTGCAGATCGCCGTGATGCTGACGCTGTTCAAGGCGCTGGAGCGCTGGCGGCCGGTGGAGGCCGTCACCGACCGCGCCGCGGTGCGCGTCGACGTGGTCTACACGCTGATCCACCGCCTGGGCCTGGTGCGCATGGCGATGTTCCTGACGCTGGACCCGCTGTGGGACACGCTGATCGGCCGCCTGCGCGTGGCCGGCATGCCCACCTTCTCGATCGACGGCCTGGTGCCCGGCGTCACCGACATCGGCTGGGTCAGCTTCCTGATGTACCTGCTGCTGTTCGACGCGGTGGACTACGCCATCCACCGCGGCCAGCACCGCTTCCGCTGGTGGTGGCAGCTGCACGCGCTGCACCACAGCCAGCGCCAGATGACGATGTGGTCCGACAACCGCGTGCACCTGCTGGACGACGTGCTGCGCGACAGCCTGTTCGTGCTGGTGGCGCTGGTGCTGGGCATCCCGCCGGCGCAGTTCGTCGCGGTGGTGGCGATCACGCAGCTGATGGAGAGCCTCTCGCATGCCAACGTGCGTCTGTCGTTCGGGCCGGTGCTGGAAAAGGTCTTCGTCAGCCCGCGCTACCACCGCCAGCACCATGCCATCGGCCTCGGGCACGAGTCGAACGGCCCGGGCAGCCTGGGCGGCTGCAACTTCGCGGTGCTGTTCCCGGTCTGGGACCTGGTCTTCGGCAGTGCGCGCTTCGACGGCGGCACCGAGGCCACCGGCGTGCGCGACCAGCTCGAAGGCCGCGACTACGGCCGCGGCTTCTGGGCCCAGCAGTGGCTGGGGCTCAGGCGGCTGGTGAATGCCGGCTGAAGGCGAGGGGGCGCTGGCCTGGCATCCGCTGCCAGGCGCGGCCTGGTGCACGGCCGCACTGATCTTCATGGCCGCCGCCGCGGCGCTCGACGCGCCGATGCCCGAGCTGGCCTTCCGCTCCGATGGCTCGCCGGTCTCGTGGTTGTCCAGCGCCCAGCTGTGGGCGCTGTTCGCGGTGGCGCTGCAGCTCGGTACCCAGCGACTGCTGCCGGTGCGGCTCGCGGCCTGGCTCGCCTTGGCAATGGCCTGGATGGCCTTCGACGAGCAGTTCATGTTCCACGAGAAGTGGAAGTTCGGCTGCCCGCTCGGCCCGCCGCTGTGCGCGCCGCCCTGGCTGCGCGAGGCGCCGATGGCGCTCGTGGGCCTGCTGGGCCTGGCCACGGCCGCGTGGCTGCACCGCGCGCTGCCGCCGGGCGGGGCGCGGCTCACGCTGTGGGCCGGCATCGGCATCGGCGTCGGTGCGCTGGTGCTGGACCAGACCGAGGCACCCCGGCTGCTGGCGCCCTACGAGGAGGGTTTCGAGGTGATGGCCGAGGCGCTGTTCGGTGCCGCGCTGCTGGGGCTGCGGCGGCGCGGCTGAATCCGCCTCAGGTGCATTCGTCGAAGAACTCCATCGCCAGGCCGTACCAGGCGCCGGCGATGTTGGCCAGCGACAGGCGGAACAGCGGCCCCTCGCCCCCCAGCGAGCCGATGCCTGCACCCTCGACGACGGCCAGGTCGTCGATGCCGTCGCCGTCGAGATCGACCAGGTGCGCGGCCACGCGCTTGTACTCCAGGCCGCCCACGGAGATCGTGCGCTCGGGCAGCTCGCGCGTGCTGGTGCGCACGCGCACCTTCATCGCCGCGAGCGGGGCCGGCGTGTAGAACAGCAGCAGCGGCTCCTTCACGTGCGGCCGCCCGCGCAGCGGCTGGTCGATGCGGGGGCGAGGGTGGCCCGCCACGCAGACGTTGTCGTCCTCGGCGAGGTCCACCGTGCGCCGCAGCGTGGTCTCGCCGCCGCCCAGCCGCCCGTCGCGCGCCAGCGCGTGCTCGACCACCGGCCGCGCGAGCCAGCTCTCGTAGACGCCGATGTCCCAGGCGCCGCTGTACCGCGTGCTGAACTCGCGCCCGCTCGTCACGCCCCAGCGCGGGCCGCGCAGCACGCGCAGGTGCTCGGGCACGCGGAAGCGCGCGCTCAACTGCTCGGGCGTGGCGTCGGGGGCCTCGATGTCGGCCTGGTTGCGGAACAGCGAAGGCCCGCGCGGGCGCGCCAGCGGCAGCGCGCTGGTCAGCGCCTCCGGCAGCGAACTGAGCATCGGATCGCCGGCCTTCAGCGCCGCCGACCATTCGGTGCGCGGCGCCAGGTTCTCGGCGCCGGCCACCACGCCGCGGCGCAGCAGGTCCTTCATCGCCTCGAACTCGGGCACCGGGTAGCGCACCAGGCGCGGCGCGTCGCGCTCCGACGGGCCCGCCGCCTGCTCCTCGGCCTGGCGCTGCTCCGCGCTCAGCAGCGTCAGCCGGAAATGCTCGCCCGCCTCCAGCAGGCGCGGCACGCTGGGGGCGATCCAGAAAGCCCGCAGCGGCGAGTAGGCCGGGTTCTCGCGGCCCTGGCCGTCTGTCGGTGCGTTCACCTGCTCGATGCGCAGCGGCTGCAGCCCCAGCAGCGCGCAGGCGACGAAGCCGCGCTGGCCGGCGCCGAAGCCGATCTCGCAGAAGCGGCCCTCCTCGCGCAGCCACTGCACCGGCGTGTTGGTGCTGAGGTGCGCGACGACGGCCCCGTCGGCCGTCGCGGTGGCGCGCACGTTGACCCAGGAGCCGTGCACGAAGCGGGGCTCCGCGGCCATCGCCGCGGACGTGGCCAAGGCCAGCAGGCCGGCCGTTCGGATGCATCTCATCGGGCGCCGATTCTCCCCCGGCCAGCCGCTATGCTGGCGGCCGATGAACGCGATCTTCGACGCCCTGTGGCGCGCGGCCGTGCACTGCCTGCACCCGCGCGTGATCCTGTGGTCCCTGCTGCCGCTGGGGGTGGCCGGCGGCCTGGTGGCGGTGCTGGGCTGGGCCTACTGGGAGAGCACCGTCGCGGCCGTGCGCGGTGCGCTGGAGCAGTGGTCGCTGGTCTCGGCGATGCTCAAGTGGCTCGACTCGATGGGCCTGAACGCGCTGCGCTCGCTGCTGGCGCCGCTGATCGTGGTGGCGCTGTCGGTGCCGGTGATCGTCGTCGTCACCTTGCTGCTGGTGGCCTTCTTCGTCACGCCGGCGGTGGTCCGCATGGTGGCCACGCGCCGCTTCCCCGGCCTGCAGGCGCTGGCCGGCGGCAGCTGGTGGCAGGGGCTCCTGTGGTCGGTGGCCTGCACGGCAGCGGCGATGGCGGCGCTGGTGCTGAGCATCCCGCTGTGGTTCGTGCCGCCGCTGGTGATGGTGCTGCCGCCGCTCATCTGGGGCTGGCTGACCTGCCGCGTCTTCGCCTACGACGTGCTATCGCAGCATGCCAGCGCGCAGGAGCGCCGCTTCATCCTGCGCGCCCGGCGCTGGCCGCTGCTGGCCATCGGCGTGGCCTGCGGCTACCTGGGCGCGCTGCCCTCGCTGCTGTGGGCGGCCAGCGCGGCGACGCTGATCTTCGCGCCGGTGCTGGTGGTGGTCTCGGTGTGGCTGTACACGCTGGTGTTCGCCTTCGCGTCGTGCTGGTTCGCGCACTTCACGCTGGCCGAGCTGCACCGGCTGCGCGGCGCGCAGGCGGCCGCGGCCTCGGCGGCGAGCATCGAGCTGACTTCGAAAGTGAGCGCATGAACATCGGTCTGATCATCGTCGGCGACGAGATCCTCTCCGGCAAGCGCCAGGACAAGCACCTGGCCAAGGTCATCGAGCTGCTGGCCGCGCGTGGCCTGGCGCTGGACTGGGCGCGCTACGTGGGCGACGAGCGCGGGCGCATCACCGCGGCGCTGAAGGACGCATTCGCCGGCGGCGAACTGGTCTTCAGCACCGGCGGCATCGGCGCCACGCCCGACGACCACACGCGCCAGTGCGCGGCCGCGGCGCTGGGCGTGGAGCTTGCGCTGCACCCGCAGGCCAGGGAGCTGATCCTGGAGCGCATGCGCGACGTCGCCACCGAGCAGGGCCTGCCCTACGAACCGGACCGCGCCGACAACGTGCACCGACTGAACATGGGCGTGTTCCCGGCCGGCGCCGAGATCATCCCCAACCCGTACAACAAGATCCCCGGCTTCAGCGTCGGCCACGTGCACTTCGTGCCCGGCTTCCCGGTGATGGCCTGGCCGATGATCGAATGGGTGCTCGACCAGCGCTATGCCCAGCTGCATGGCGGCGGGCGCACCGAGGCCCGCTCGGTCATCGTCTACGGCTCGATGGAAGCCACGCTGACGCCGCTGATGGAGGACATCGAGGCGCGTTTTCCCGGCGTCAAGGTCTTCAGCCTGCCCAGCGTGGACCACCCCGAGCATGGCCGCCACATCGAGCTGGGCGTCAAGGGCGTCGCCGACCCGCGGCCGGCCTACGCCGCGTTGCGCGCCGGGCTCGAATCGCTTGGCGTCAAGCTGGGCCCCGAACTGGTGCAGTGATGCGCCGATCATGGCCCCCTCGTGGTGCATATGGCTGCACCGCCGAGGGGCGCGCCGCAGGGCGCCGGAGCCCTCCGCCTGGGCGGGCGCCGGCATGGATTCTGCTAAATTCCCACGCGCCTTGTTGGGGCCTTCCCCACCCCGCACGCATACCAATCCACGAGCCCCGCTAGGAGAGATCTGAATGGCAAAGACCGTTGCCGACGTGATGAAGATGGTGAAGGAGAACGAAGTCAAGTTCGTCGACTTCCGCTTCACCGACACCCGCGGCAAGGAACAGCACGTCAGCGTGCCTGTGTCCCACTTCGATGAAGACAAGTTCATCTCCGGCCACGCCTTCGACGGTTCGTCGATCGCCGGCTGGAAGGGCATCGAAGCCTCGGACATGCTGCTGATGCCCGACCCGAACACCGCCAACATCGACCCGTTCTTCGAAGAGCCCACGCTGCTGCTGACCTGCGACGTGCTCGAGCCGGGCGACGGCAAGCCCTACGAGCGCGACCCGCGCTCGCTGGCCAAGCGCGCCGAGGCCTACTTGAAGAGCAGCGGCATCGGCGACTCGGCCTTCTTCGGCCCCGAGCCCGAGTTCTTCATCTTCGACCAGGTGAAGTGGCACGTCGACATGTCCGGCTCGTCCTGCCGCGTGTTCAGCGAGGAAGCGCCGTGGAACACCGGCAGCGACTTCGAAGGCGGCAACATGGGCCACCGCCCGGCGCTCAAGGGCGGCTACTTCCCGGTGCCCCCGGTCGACAGCTTCCAGGACATGCGCAGCGAGATGTGCCTGATCCTCGAATCGCTGGGCGTGCCGGTCGAGGTGCACCACCACGAGGTGGCGGCGCCCGGCCAGTGCGAGATCGGCACCCGCTTCAGCACGCTGGTGCAGCGCGCCGACTGGCTGCAGATCCAGAAGTACGTGATCCACAACGTGGCCCATGCCTACGGCAAGACCGCCACCTTCATGCCCAAGCCCGTGGTCGGTGACAACGGCAGCGGCATGCACGTGCACCAGAGCGTCTGGAAGGACGGCAAGAACCTGTTCGCCGGCGACGGCTACGGCGGCTTGTCGGACTTCGCGCTGTACTACATCGGCGGCATCATCAAGCACGCCCGTGCGCTGAACGCGATCACCAACCCCGGCACCAACAGCTACAAGCGCCTGGTGCCCGGCTTCGAGGCGCCGGTCAAGCTGGCCTACTCGTCGCGCAACCGCTCGGCCTCGATCCGCATCCCCTACGTGGCCAACCCGAAGGGCCGCCGCATCGAGGTGCGCTTCCCCGATCCCACCTGCAACCCGTACCTCGGCTTCGCCGCGATGCTGATGGCCGGCCTGGACGGCGTGGAGAACAAGATCCACCCGGGCGAAGCCGCCACGAAGGACCTGTACCACCTGCCGCCGGAAGAGGACGCGAAGATCCCGACCGTCTGCTCCAGCCTCGACCAGGCCCTGGACTACCTCGACAAGGGCCGCGCCTTCCTGACCAAGGGCGGCGTGTTCACCGACGCGTACATCGACGCGTACATCGACCTGAAGATGCAGGAAGTGACGCGCTTCCGCATGACCACCCACCCGGTGGAGTTCGACATGTACTACTCGCTGTAAACGCAGCCGAGGCAGAGACCGCGAAGGGCGGGCCGCAAGGCCCGCCCTTCGTGCTTTTGCTGCGCGACAATGCGCGCATGCAATGCCTGCACCCCTCCCGTCTGCGCCCCGCGGTGTTCGCCGCGGCCCTGCTGTCGGCGGCCGCCGCCCAGGCGCAGGATCCCAAGCCCGTCTACCGCTGCCCCGGCCCGCCGGTGCTGTACACCGATGCGCTCTCGCCGCAGGAGGCCAAGGACAAGGGCTGCCGCGTCATCGAGGGCACGCCGGTCACGGTGGTGCCGGCCACGCGCGTGCCGCCCAAGCCGGCCTCCGGCGCGGGCCCTGCGCGCCCCGGCGAAGGCAAGGTCGACCCGGCCGAGCAGCGCGCGCGCGACAGCGACGCGCGCCGCATCCTCGCCGACGAGCTGAAGCGCGAGGAGGACAAGCTCGCCGCGCTGCGCAAGGAGTTCAACAACGGCGAGCCCGAGCGCCAGGGCGACGAGCGCAACTACCAGAAGTACCTCGACCGCGTGGCCGAGATGAAGGCGGCGATCCAGCGCAAGGAAAGCGACATCGCCGCCCTGCGCCGCGAACTGGCCAAGCTGCCGTCATGACGGCGCCCGGCGGCGGCACCGGCGCAGCCGGGGGCGCGGCCGGCTTCGAGGCCTTCGACCAGCTGGCCACGATGGTGGCGCTGGTCGACCCTGACGGCCGTTGCCTGCAGGCCAACTCGGCACTGGAGAACACGATGGGCCTGTCGCGGCGCACGCTGCGGCGCGGCAACATCATCGACTGGCTGGCCGACCCGGCGCAGCTCGCCGAGACCCTGCTGCTGGTCTCGCGCAACCAGGTCGCCACCAGCCGCTTCGATGCGCTGCTCAAGCGCCTGCCCGCCGGCAGCCCGGAGCTGCCGCTGCACGTGATCGTCAACCAGACCGAGCGGCCCGACCGCGTGCTGGTGGAGATGATCGAGATCGAGCAGCAGATCCGCCTGGACCGCGAGGAGCGCACGCACGGCCTGGCGCAGGCTAACAAGGAACTGGTACGCAATCTCGCGCACGAGATCAAGAACCCGCTGGGCGGCATCCGCGGCGCGGCGCAGCTGCTGGCGATGGAGGTCACCTCGCGGGAGCTGACGGAGTACACGCGCGTCATCATCCAGGAGGCCGACCGGCTGCAGGCGCTGGTGGACCGCCTGCTGGCGCCGCACCGGCGCCCGCAGGTGGTGGCCGACGTCAACATCCACGAGGTCTGCGAGCGCGTGCGCTCGTTGATCCTGGCGGAGTTCCCGCGCGGCCTGGCCGTGGCGCGCGACTACGACACCAGCATCCCCGAGTTCCGCGGCGACCGCGAGCAGCTCATCCAGGCGGTGCTGAACATCGCGCACAACGCGACCCATGCGCTGGCCGAACGGATCGCCGAAGGCGATGCGCAGATCGTGCTGCGCACCCGCGTGGCGCGGCAGGTGACCTTCGGCCGGCAGCGCTTCCGACTGGCACTGGAATTGCATATCGAGGACAACGGGCCCGGCGTGCCCGAGGCCATCCGCGATCGCATCTTCCACCCGCTGGTATCGGGGCGCGAGGGCGGATCAGGGCTCGGGCTCACGCTCGCGCAGACCTTCGTGCAGCAACACCAGGGCACGATCGAATGCGACAGCGTGCCGGGACGGACGGTGTTCAAGATCCTGATCCCCCTGCCTTGACGAAGGGCGCCAGCGCCGCATGAAACCCATCTGGGTCGTCGACGACGACCAATCCATCCGCTTCGTGCTCGAGAAGGCGCTCTCGCGCGAGCAGTTCGCCGTGCGCACCTTCAGCAACCCGCGCGAGGTGGTCAAGGCCCTCGACGAGGACGCGCCGCAGGTGCTGGTGAGCGACATCCGCATGCCCGGCGGCAGCGGCATCGACCTGCTGTCCGAGGTGAAAAGCCGTCACCCGGGGCTGCCCGTCATCATCATGACGGCCTTCTCCGACCTCGACAGCGCCGTCAGCGCCTTCCAGGGCGGCGCCTTCGAGTACCTGCCCAAGCCCTTCGACGTGACGGCCGCGGTGGAACTGATCCGCCGCGCCGTCGACGAGAGCCTGCGCGAGGAGGTGGGCGAGGCCGCCGCGCCGCCCGCGCCCGAGATGCTGGGCCAGGCGCCGGCGATGCAGGACGTGTTCCGCGCCATCGGCCGCCTGAGCCAGAGCCAGGTGACGGTGCTGATCACCGGCGAGAGCGGCACCGGCAAGGAACTCGTGGCGCGCGCGCTGCACAAGCACAGCCCGCGCGGGCAGGGGCCCTTCATCGCCATCAACACCGCGGCCATCCCGAAGGACCTGCTGGAGAGCGAGCTCTTCGGCCACGAGCGCGGCGCCTTCACCGGCGCGCAGACCACGCGCCGCGGCCGCTTCGAGCAGGCCGACGGCGGCACGCTGTTCCTCGACGAGATCGGCGACATGCCCTTCGACCTGCAGACGCGATTGCTGCGCGTGCTGAGCGACGGGCAGTTCTACCGCGTCGGCGGCCACCAGCCGCTGAAGAGCAACGTGCGCGTGATCGCCGCCACGCACCAGAACCTGGAGGAGCGCGTGCGCCAGGGCGCGTTCCGCGAGGACCTGTTCCACCGCCTGAACGTGATCCGGTTGCGCCTGCCGGCGCTGCGCGAGCGGCGCGAGGACATCCCGATGCTCACGCGCTTCTTCCTGGGCAAGAGCGCGCGCGAGCTGGGCGTGGAGGCCAAGCGCATCGCCGATGGTGCGCTGGACCGCCTGGCGAACTTCGAGTTCCCCGGCAACGTGCGCCAGCTCGAGAACCTGTGCCACTGGCTCACGGTGATGGCGCCGGCGCAGGTGGTGGAGGCCAAGGACCTGCCGCCCGAACTGAACGGCACGCCGGCCGCGGCTGCGCCGTCGGTGTCGGAGCCCGCGGCGGCGCTCGCCGCCTCCGCTGCGATGCCCGCGATGGCGGTCCCGCCGGCGCCTGCCGGCACGGCGCCCGCCGACGGGCCCGCGCCGGCCCCGGCCTGGCTGGGCGACCTCGAGCGCGAGGCTCGGCGCCGCCTGGACGGCGGCGAGCGCGAGGTCTGGGACGCGCTCACGCGCCAGTTCGAGGCTTGCCTGATCCACACCGCGCTCGATCTCACGCGCGGCCGGCGCATCGAGGCCGCGCAGCGCCTGGGCATCGGGCGCAACACCATCACGCGCAAGATCCAGGAACTCGGGCTGGACGACTGAGAAGCGCCCGGCGCTGCGCTTCGTCAGCCGGCGAAGCGCAGCAGCGCGGCGCGCTGGGCCGGATGCTGGTCCAGGCTCGCCGCGAGGCGCTGGGTCCATTCGGCGCCGGCAAGCTGCGCCGGCGCCAGCAGCGGTGCCTCCGGCAGGCCACGGCGCGCTGCGGCGGCCAGGGCCCGGTGCAGGAGGACCGCAGCGAGCGCATGCGCCGATGGCGAGCGCAGTGCCTCGAGCGCCGCGGCTGCCGTTGCCGCCTGCACCAGGCCGGCAAAGGCCTCGGCCTGCACGCGCAGCGCCAGCCCGTGCAAGCGCAGCTCGCCGTCCTGCTCGGCGGGCCCGTCCTCGAGGGCCTGCCGGGCGTCACCCCGCGCCAGGGCCAGGGCCGCGTGCGCCAGCCCGAGCATCTTGCGCTGGCGGGGATCGTCCAGCGCCGCGCCGGGCGCCGTCCCCGACAGGGCCTGTGCCGCCCGGTCCGGCTCGCCGTCGAGCAGGGCCGCGCGGGCCTGCGCCAGCCGTATCTCGTTGACCAGGTGCGGCATCGGCTGCAGGCGGGCCTCGTCCAGCGCCGACGACACGGCCCGGGCCCGCGCCTGATCGCCCAGCAGCGTGCACAGCTCGGTGCAGTTCGTGAGCCAGAAACCGAGCATCGCGGGTTCATCGAGCGCCAACGCCTCGTCCTGCGCGAGGCACAGCTGCTCCCAGGCGGCCCCCAGGTCGCCCACGGCCACGTAGGCTTCGATGAAGGAGATGCGGAACTTGACGCGCATCGCGCCCGCGCTCAGCGGCGGCTGCAGGTCCCAGCCCTCGCGCAGCACGTCCACCATCGCGCGGTAGCGCGACCGGTGCTGGTACGCCGAGGTGAGGCTGATGACGATGCCCCGGTGCGTGCCGACGAAGCCCGACTGCCGGCAAGCCTCGGCGGCGGCGCGCAGTTCCTGCTCTCCGCGATCGATGTCGCCGACCTGCAGCAGCGCGTTGCCGCGCAGGAAGCGTCCTCGCAGCGCGGCGTAGGCATCGCGAGCCTGCGCCGCCTGCGCGACGAGTGCATCGGCGAAGCCGATCGCAGCGCGCCCGCGCGTGGCGGCGCTCTCGGCCAGGCACAGGGTTTCGAGCAGCGCCATGCGGTCCTCGGGCTCCATCGCCGGCATGTCCAGCGCCGCCAGCGCACTGGCACGGCCCTCGTCCATCCGTCCGAGGCGCCGACAGGCCGTGGCGCGCGCAGCCAGCGCCCGCGCCTGCGCCGATCCGCTCAAGGACGGCGGCAGCGCATCCAGGAGTTCGAGCGCGCTGACGGCCTGATCGTGGCGGGCCAGGTACGCCGCGACCTCGACCAGCGCGTCGACGCGGACGGCCGCCGCCAGCCCTGGCGCCGGCGCCGATGCCAGCGCGCGCAGCGTCTCGGCGTGCGCCAGGCCCTGCTCGATGCGTCCGCTCATGCCCGCGGCCTTCATCGAACGCAGGTGCAGCGCCAGCGCCTGCGGAGGGTCCGGCTCGTCGGCCAGGCCGCGGCGCCAGTGGTCCAGGGCTTCGTCCCAGGCGTGCACGCGGGCGGTTTCGTCGCCCGCCGCGAGGCGGTGCACCACCGCCCGGCGCTTGTCGCCGCTGGCCTCGTGATGGGCTGCGATCAGCGCCGCCGGCGCGCCGTGCGCCTCGGCGCCGAGTGCCAGGCGCCGGTGCACCAGCCGGCGGCGCTCGGCGCCCAGCGAGGCTTCGAGCGCCTGGCGCGCCAGGTCGTGCACGAAGGCGTAGCCGCGCCCCTCGCGCTCGCACAGCCACTGCGCCTCCACGGCCCGCTCGATGGACAGCACGGTGTCCAGTTCCGACAGCGCGCAGGCCGGCGCCAGCAGCGCCGGGGCGAAGGGCTCGTCGGCCAGTGCCGCGGCCTCCAGCACGCGCCGCGCCGAAGCCGGCAGCCGCTCGAACCAGCCCAGCACCGCCTGCTGCACGCTGGGCGGCACGGGCCATTCGCGCTCGTCCAGCTCCGGGCGTCCGAGCGCGACTTGCCAGGCACCGTCGCCTGCCTGCTCGAGCAGGCCCTGCTCGACCAGGTGGCGCAGGGTCTCGACCAGGAAGTAGGGGTTGCCCGCGGTGGCCTTGAGCAGGCGGGCCGCAAGGCGCTGCGGCGCGGGCCGGACCGGCAGGCGCTCGACCAGTTCCAGCACCGCGGCTTCGTCCAGCGGCGCGAGCGCCATGCAGAGCGCGCCGCCGGCCTCGCTCAGGCGCTGCGTCGCCGCCCGCGCCGCCGGCTCGGACAGCGGCCGATGGACGAGGATCTCGCGCGCACCGCGCAGCCCCTGTTCACGACGCCGCTGCGTGATGAAGACCATCAGGCTGCGGCTGGCACCGTCGGCATGGTGCCAGTCGTCGAAGATCACGGCGTCGAAGTTGTCCGCCGCCAGCGCCAGCCAGGCCTGCACGCAGGCCTCGATGAAGCGGGTGCGTTCGGCCGGCGCGCGCATCGGCGGCGGCTTGGGGCCGCGTTCCGGCAGCAGGCGCACCAGTTCCTCGCGGACCCAGGGCGCCAGGGCATCGAGGGCCGAAGGGCCCTGGCGTGACGGGCCGATCAGCAGGCGCAGCGCGCGGATGAAGGTGGCGTAGGGCATCTCGGCGTCGGCGGGGCGCGATCGCACGAGGGCGTAGGCGCCGCGCGCCGCCGCGAAGTCCTGCACCAGGCGCGACTTGCCGATGCCGGCCTCGCCCTCCAGCAGCAGCGGCCGGCCTTCGCTCCAGGCGTTCCCCAGCTGCTGCAGCTCGTGCCGGCGCCCGACCAGGGGCAGCTGCGCGGGCAGCGTCGGGCGGGCACCGGCCGGTGCCGGCCGCGCCGGCGGCCGCGGTGCCACCGTGACGCGTGCCGCGGTGGCGCGCAGGGCGTCGGCCAGCGCCTGCGTCTCGGCCATCGGCGCCAGGTCCAGTTCGGCGCGCAGCAGTTCGCGGCAAGCCTCGAACTGCGCAAGCGCCGCTTCGCGGCGGCCGCAGGCCGCCTGCAGGCGCATCGCGTCGCGGTGGCGCTGCTCCTGGAGCGGGTCTTCCGCGATCAGCGTCAGCACGCGCTCGAGCGCGGCAGGCGCATCGCCGCGTGCTTCGTGCGCCGCCGCCGAGGCCTCCAGCGCACGCTGCCGGGCCCGCAACAGGCGCTCGCGTTCGGCAGCCAGCCAATCCTCGAAGCCCGGCGCGTCCTGCAGTTCCAGGCCGTCGGCCGGCGTGGAGCGCCACAGCGTCAGCGCTTCGTCGGCACGGCCGGCTTGCAGCGCCGACTCGAAGGCCATCGCGTCGACGGCGACATCGGCTGCGAGCGCCAGGCAGTCACCCTGCGCGCAGACCACCGGGCCGGCGCCGGCCTCGCGCAGCCGCGCGAGTTCGCGCCGCAGGTTGCGCCGTCCGGTGGCTTCCTCCAGGTCCGGCCACAGCAGCGCGACGATGCGCGAGCGCGGCATCTCGCCGTGGCGCGCCAGCAGCACCAGCAGCGCCTGCGACTTCCGGACGTTGAGCGCCAGCGGCACGCGTTCGCGACGCAACTGCACCGGGCCCAGGAGGTCGAGCGCCAACATGGCGGCATGATGCCAGCGGACCTTGCGCCGGCAGCACCCGTCTGGCCGGACGGGTGGCCCGAGCTGAAAGCACGGGCCTCGTCAAGCGTCCTTTGCAGGCAAGGGGCGCCGCACCGTGAAGTTTTTACGTCGGGCCTTCAAAACTGCGGTCGATAACCGGTCCATCAACCCGGATGGTCCGCGGGCTCGCCGCGGCACCATGCCGCATTGCGCCCACGCTGTCGGCTCGCCCACCCATGAACCTGTCCCGCCTCCGCATCGGCCAGCGCCTCGCGCTGGTCTTCGGCCTCGTCATCACCGTCTTCGGCGTGATGGCCTTCGTCGCCTACGCGCGCATCGGCGCGCTCAACGCCGAGATCGGCAGCATCGTCGGCGAACGCTACGCCACCACCGTGCTGGCCAACCAGCTCAAGGGTGCGGTGGGCGACGCCTCGCGCAGCATGCTCAACGTGCTGGTGATGACCGACGACGCGCAGACGAAGAAGGAGCTCGAGCAGATCGCTGTCTTCATGAAGGCGCACGACGAGACCATGGCCAGGCTGGCCGAGCGCGCCACCGACGAGGCCTCGCAGGCGCAGCTCAAGGAGATCGCGGCGATGCGCGACCGCTTCGTGCCGGCCCAGGCGGCGTTCACGAAGATGGTGGTCGAGGGCGGCAAGGAAGAGGCGCTGGTCAAGTACATGTTCTCGGTGCGTTCGGTGCAGAACAAGTACCTCGCCGCGCTGGACAAGCTGGTGGAGGCGCAGCACGCGCAGATGGAGGCCGCGGGCACCGCCTCGGCAGTGACGGCGGCGCGCACCGGCTGGCTCATCGCCGGCCTGGCGCTGGCCGCCACGCTGGCCAGCGTGGCCCTGGGCTACGTGGCCACGCGCAGCATCACGCGGCCGCTGACGGGCGCGGTGTCGATCGCCAAGAAGGTGGCCGCGGGCGACCTGAGCACGCACATCGAGGTGCGCACGCAGGACGAGACCGGCGAGTTGATGGCCGCGCTGCAGGACATGACCGAGGGCCTGCGTGCCATCGTGGGCAACGTGCGCCAGGGCACCGAGTCGATCGCCGCCGCGTCGACGCAGATCGCCAGCGGCAACCAGGATCTCTCCAGCCGCACCGAGGCGCAGGCCTCGTCACTGGAGCACACCACGCTGGCCATCAAGGACCTCGCCGAGACCGTGCGCCACAACGCCGACAGCGCGCGCCAGGCGAGCGAACTCGCCGGCTCGGCCTGCTCGGTGGCGGCCGAAGGCGGCGAGGTGGTGGCGCAGGTGGTCAAGACCATGGGCTCGATCGACGCGTCGAGCAAGAAGGTCGTCGACATCATCGGCGTCATCGACAGCATCGCCTTCCAGACCAACATCCTCGCGCTGAACGCGGCGGTGGAAGCCGCGCGTGCCGGCGAGCAGGGCCGCGGCTTCGCGGTCGTGGCCGCCGAGGTGCGCACGCTGGCGCAGCGCAGCGCCACCGCGGCCAAGGAGATCAAGGCGCTGATCGGCGTCTCGGCCGCCGAGGTCGAGCGCGGCACCGAGCTGGTGGGCCGCGCCGGCTCGACGATGGAAGGCCTGGTCGCCAGCGTGCGGCGCGTGGCGGACATCATCAACGAGATCGCCGCGGCCAGCCAGACGCAACACCAGGGCATCGAGTCGGTGAATCGCAGCATCGACCAGATCGACACCACCACGCAGCAGAATGCGGCGCTGGTGGAAGAGGCCGCCGCGGCGGCCGAATCGCTCAAGCAGCAGGCCGCATCGCTGGAAGGCACGGTCAGCCTGTTCAAGCTCGAAGCCGCGCACTGAAGCGCCGGCCCGGGCCCATCGACGAAGGAGTACACCGATGATGACGATGACGACGAAGAGACTTCTCGCCCCCGCCGTGGCCGCGTTCGCGCTGGCCCTGGGGCTGCTGGCCGGCCCGGCGATGGCCGTGGACGTGGCGGGCGTGAAGGTCGAGGAGACGGCCAAGGTCGCCGGCAAGGACCTCAAGCTCAACGGCGCCGGCGTGCGCACGCGCGCCGTGTTCAAGGTCTACGTGATGGGCCTGTACCTCGGCAAGAAGGAAACCAGCACCGACGCCGTGCTGGCCGCCGCCGGCCCGCGCCGCATCCACATCACGATGCTGCGCGACGTGAGCGGCGACGACTTCGGCCAGGCCTTCATGACCGGCATCAACAACAACAGCGACAAGGCCGAGAAGGGCAAGCTGCTGAACCAGATGACGCGCCTGGGCGAGATGTTCCAGGCCGTGCCCGGCGGGCTGAAGAAGGGCGACGCGCTGACCGTCGACTGGGTGCCCGAGAAGGGCACGGTGGTCGAGCTCAACGGCAAGCTGATGTCCGACCCGCCGCTGCCCGACGTGGCCTTCTACAACGCGCTGCTGAAGATCTGGATCGGCGAGAAGCCGGCCGACAGCTCGCTCAAGCCGCAGCTGCTCGGCGGCAGCTGAGATCCGCGGCGGCCCCGCGCCGCCCGCGCCCCGTCAAGACAGGCCCAGCACCACCGGCGCGTGGTCGCTGGGCCTTTCGTTCTTGCGCGGCAGCTTGTCGATGCTGCAGGCCGCCACCCGCGGCCTGAGCGCGTCGGACACGAGGATGTGGTCGATGCGCAGCCCCTGGTTCTTGCGGAACGCGAGGTTGCGGTAGTCCCACCAGCTCCAGCTCTTGGGCGGCTGCTCGAAGAGCCGGAAGGCATCGACCAGGCCCAGTCCCACGAGGCGCTGGAAGTGTTCGCGCTCCTCGGGCGTGCAGTGGATCTGCCCGGCCCAGGCGATGGGGTCGTAGACGTCGCGATCCTCCGGCGCGATGTTGTAGTCGCCCATCAGCACCAGGTCCGGATGCGCGGCCAGCTCGGCGCGCAGCCATTCGCGCAGCGCGTCGAGCCAGCGCATCTTGTAGGCGAACTTCTCGCTGCCGGGTTCCTGGCCGTTGGGGAAATAGGCGCCGACGGCGCGCACGCCGCCCACGGTGCCGGCGATCACGCGCGCCTGCTCGTCGTCGAAGCCGGGGATGTTGCGCACCACGTCCACCGCATCGCCCACCGCCGCCGCGCGGCTGAGCAGCGCGACGCCGTTGTAGGTCTTCTGACCGTGGAAGTGCACGGCATACCCGGCGGCCTCGATCTCGGCGCGCGGGAACTTGTCGTCGGTGAGCTTGGTTTCCTGCAGCACCAGCACGTCCACCGGCGCATCGGCGCCGGCCTGCGCGGCCAGCCAGTCCAGCACCTGCGGCAGCCGCACGGCCAGGGAGTTCACGTTCCAGGTGGCGAGTCTCATGGCGGCGCATTGTGGCCCGAAGCCGGGCCCATCGAGGCCCTATGCTCGGCAGGCGATGAGCAACCCGCTGGACCCCGCCACGCTCGGCATCCTGCTGCTGTTCGGCAGCGCCTTCGGCGGCGCCGCGCTGGGCGCGCTGGTGGGCTGGCGCACGCGCTTCGAGGTCGGCGCCGCGGTCGGCCTGCTGTGCCTGGCCGCGGGCGGGCTCGGCGGCGCGGCGCGGCTGGCCTGGTACGTGAAGGCGCAGTCGGAGGTGGCGGAGCAGGCGCCGGCGCTGCGTTGCGAGGAGGTCCGGCTGCACGAAGGCCGCGGCGGCACGATCCGCTTCCAGTTCCACGCCGCGAGCGCGGCCGATGGGCGGGCGATCGAGCTGCGCCTGCCCTTCGTCACCGGCCGTTGCGAGGAAGCCGGCGAGCGGAAGCCGCGCCGCCTGCGCTACGCACGGGCCGATGCGGTGGCCGCGGCCGGGCCCGTTAACGCCGAGCCCGAGGACGATCCGCGCCAGCCCTGGGCGATGACCGGCGTGCTCGCGGCCTTCGGCGGCTTCGGCCTGCTGGCCGGGCTCTTCTTCATCGCCCAGGCGCTGCCGCAGCGGCCGATGCGCGCCGATCTCGGGCCGCTGCCGCCGTGGCGCCGCCGCGTGGGCCGCGGGCTGGTGATCGCCGGCAACCTGTCGATGATCGGTGGCATGGCCTGGGCGGCGCTGGCGAACGTGTCGGCCGAGCGCTCGCTCGTGATGGCCTTCGGCGCCGCCGCGCTCGCCTGCGCCGAGTTCGCCGCGGCGTTCGCCCTGCTGGGGCGCCTGAGGATGACCGCGCTGCTGGTGCTGGCCATCGTCGGCGGCGGCTGCGGCCTCGTGGCCTTCGCCGTGCACACCCTGGCCTGAGAGGCTGAGAGTCTTTCGAACATGCCCGCTCATCACGCCAGAAGCCGCCTGCTCGTCGTTGCAAATGCTCGCCATAGCTCGAGCTATGGCTGCGCTTTGCGCCTAGATCAGACGCCTCCTGGCGCGCTGCTCGGGCACGCCCGAAAAACTCTCAGCCTCTGAGGCGCTCGCTAGCGCCAGCCGGCGATCGTGATGCCCAGGCCGATCTTGGTCTGGCGCCGGTTGTAGTCGATCATGCTTTCGCCGTGGCCGTCGAAGACCTGCAGCACGCCGTGCAGCGCGCCGTCGATCGGGAACACCCAGTCCAGCTGCGCCGAGCCGTAGGAGCGCTCGCCGAAACGCAGCGAGTGGCGCAGCTGCAGCGCCAGCGCATGGTCGTTCCAGTGGCGAGCGATGCGCAGTTCGCCGCGGCCGATGTGGTCCTCGATGTCGGGGTTGTCGTCGTCCTTGCGGCGCTCGTAGATGCGCAGCCAGGGGCGCAGCTCGATCGACCACTCGCCGCGCTCGGCCGCCACCGTGCCGATGAGCCGGTTCCAGCTGCGCGACAAGGGCAGCGAGCGGCCGTTGGACTGATGGTTCAGCGAGACCGAGGCCATCTGCAGCTGCCAGCCCGCGACCTGGCCATGCAGCGGCCACACCAGCATCAGCTCGGGCTCGTAGTTGGTCTCGCGGAAGGGGCGCGATTCCGGCAGGTTGTAGACCTGCCAGCGCGAGGACTGCGTGTAGCCGCCCCAGAAGCTGGCCGAGGTGCCGGGCAGTTCGCCCGACAGCCGCGCCTTCAGGCTCAGTTGGTACTTGGCCTCGACCGACTTCAGCGCCAGGTCGTCGCTCACCGAATGCTCGGGCGAGGGCGAGGCGGGGCGGCGGTTGACGCGGTCGGTCCAGGTGGCGGGCAGCAGGTAGACGAGCTTGTAGGGGCGCGGCTCGAAGAGCGGGCGGCGGTTGCCGTCCAGGTCCCACAGCTCGTCCAGCCGCAGCGCGCTGGGCAGCCGCTGCGTGCCGGCGAAGCGGCTCGGGCCCGGGCCTGCCGCCGACGCCGCCAACGCCGGCGACGCGGCCGGCGCTGCCGTCACCGGCGGGGGCGGCGACTCGCGCAGCGCGCGGCCATGCGCGCGGTCGTAGCAGGCCAGGCGCAGCCGGTCGTCGTCGACGTCGATGCAGGCGGTGGGATTGGGCTCGGCGGCCTGTGCGAAGGCGCAGGTCGCCGCGGTCGCGGCCAGCAGGGCCGCGGCAAGGTGTCGGACAGCCAAGATCGCTTCAGCCGAAGACGGTGTCGCTCTGCGCGTGCGCGTGGCCCAGGAACAGGCGCAGCACGGGGCATTCGCCGTCGTGCTCCCAGACACGGGCCTGCACGACGAACTGCCGGCCGGCGATGCGCAGCACGTCGCCCTGGGCAGGCGCGATGCCGTGGCCGCGGAAGAAGTCGGGCACGGCGATCTGGCCGCGGCGCAGCCAGGCCTGGTCATCGGGACTGAACTGCAGGTGGTAGCGGATGGAGGGCGCTGACATCTCGCCTCGCTGGTGCGTTGGATGGGTGTGACAGGTTAGCGCATGCGGGACCTCCGGACGGCCTTGCGTCAGGGATGAGCGGCTACAGTCGATGGCATGACGAGGCTGTATCTGGTGGACGACCACCCGGTGGTGCGCGAGGGCCTTCGAGCGGTGCTCGAAGGGGCGGGCCACGACGTGATCGGCGAGGCGGGCGATGCGACGGTCGCGCTGTCGGAGATCTCGCGCCTGCAGCCGGAAATCGTGCTGCTGGACATCAACCTCGGCGCGCGTTCCGGCCTCGACCTGCTGGCCGAGATGCGCGAGCGCGGCGTGAAGTCCGGCGTCATCGTGCTGACCATGCTCGACCAGCCGCGCAACGTCGCGCAGGCGCTGCGCGGCGGCGCGCAAGGCTACGTGCTGAAGGGCTCGCCGGCTGCCGAGCTGCTGGAGGCCGTGGCCAAGGTGGCCGCGGGCCGCAACCACCTCGCGCCTGGCCTGGCCGACGTGGCGGTGCGCGGCCTCGCGGCGCGTTCCTCGTCGATCGATGAACTCTCAGCGCGCGAGCGGCAGATCGTCGTGCGCGTGGCCCTGGGCGACACCAGCGCCGAGATCGCCGAGAAGCTGCACCTGTCGCCCAAGACGGTGGACACCTACCGCAGCCGCGCGATGGCCAAGCTGGGCGTCGCCGATCTCGCCGGCCTCGTGCGCTGGGCGGTGCGCGAAGGGCTGGTCGACGTCGACGGGCTGTAGCCGGCCCGCCCGCAAGGTCTCAGCAGCGGCGGTAGCTCGCGAACGCGAAAGGCGGCGCGGCGGGGTCGGCAGACACCTGCGGCTCGCGCGACATCCGCTCGAAGCGGCCGGGCGGCAAGGGCGGGAAATACACGTCGCCATCGAACTCGCGGTCGATCTCGGTCAGCGCCAGTGCGTCGGCCAGCGGCATGGCGGCGGCGTACAGCTCCGCACCGCCGATCACGAACACGCGACCTTCGCCGGCCAGCCGGGCGAGCGCGTCATCGAGCGATGACACAACCTCGGCGCCTTCGGCCTGCCAGCCGGCCTGGCGCGTCAGCACCACGTTGCGCCGGCCCGGCAGCGGCCGCACGCGCGACGGCAGCGAGTCCCAGGTCTTGCGGCCCATCAGCACCGGGTGCCCCATCGTCAGTTCGCGGAAGTGGCGCAGGTCTTCGGGCAGGCGCCAGGGCAGCGCGCCGTCCTTGCCGATGACGCCGTTGCGCGCCACCGCGGCGAGGATCACGAGTTCGGGATGGCCAGCCATCACACCGCCACCGGCGCCTTGATCGCAGGGTGAGGGTCGTAGCCCTGGATCTCGAAGTCCTCGTACGTGTAGTCGAACAGTGACGCGGGCCGGCGCTTGATGACGAGCGTCGGCCAGGGCCGCGGCTCGCGCGAGAGCTGCAGCGCCACCTGCTCCTGGTGGTTGGCGTAGATGTGGCAGTCGCCGCCGGTCCAGATGAAGTCGCCGACCTCCAGCTCGCACTGCTGGGCGAGCATGTGCGTCAGGAGCGCGTAGCTGGCGATGTTGAAGGGCACGCCGAGGAAGATGTCGGCGCTGCGCTGGTAGAGCTGGCAGGACAGCCTTCCCTGCGCGACGTAGAACTGGAAGAAGGCGTGGCAGGGCATCAGCGCCATCTTGTCGAGTTCGGCCACGTTCCAGGCGCTGACGATGATGCGGCGGCTGTCCGGATTCGTCTTCAGCTGCTGCAGCACCTGCGCGATCTGGTCGATATGGCCGCCGCCCGGCGTGGGCCAGCTGCGCCATTGCACACCGTAGACCGGCCCGAGGTCGCCGTCCTCGCGCGCCCATTCGTTCCAGATCGTCACGCCCCGTTCCTGCAGCCACTTCACGTTGCTGTCGCCGCGCAGGAACCACAGCAGCTCCAGCGCCACGCTCTTCCAGTGCACCTTCTTGGTCGTCACCAGCGGGAAGCCCTCGCGCAGGTCGAAGCGCATCTGGTGGCCGAAGACGCTGGTGGTGCCGGTGCCGGTGCGATCGGTCTTGGCCACGCCCTGCTCGCGCACGTGGCGCATGAAGTCCTCGTAGGTGCTGCGGGTCGCGTTCGGCATGGGCGGGATTATCGGTGGCGATCTATTCCGGCTTCTCGAGGCCGAACTGCATCGCGGCCAGCCGCGCATAGAGGCCGCCGCGTGCCACCAGCTCGTCGTGCGTACCGCTGTCGACGATGCGGCCGCCGTCCATCACGACGATGCGGTCGGCGCGCTGCACGGTGGCCAGGCGGTGCGCGATCACCAGCGTCGTGCGGTCCTTCATCGCCGCCTCCAGCGCCTGCTGCACCACGCGTTCGCTCTCGGCGTCCAGCGCGCTGGTGGCTTCGTCCAGCAGCAGCAGCGGCGGGTTCTTCAGCATCGCGCGGGCGATCGAGATGCGCTGGCGCTGCCCGCCCGACAACCGCACGCCGCGTTCGCCCAGGTAGGTGTGATAACCCTCGGGCAGCGCGCTGATGAAGTCGTGCGCGAAAGCGGCCTTCGCGGCGGCGATCACCTCCTCGTCGCTCGCGCCCGGGCGGCCGTAGCGGATGTTCTCCAGCGCGCTGGTGGAGAAGACCGTGCTGTCCTGCGGCACGATGCCGATGCGCTCGCGCAGCGTGGCCAGCGGGAGTTCGGTCAGCGGCACGCCATCGAGCCGCACCGCGCCGCGCTGCACGTCATAGAAGCGCAGCAGCAACTGCAGAACCGTGCTCTTGCCGGCGCCGCTCGGGCCCACCAGCGCCACCGTCTCGCCGGGCCGCACGGCGAGCGAGAAGTCGGCGAGCGCCGCCTGCTTGGGCCGCGAGGGGTAGTGGAAGCCCACATGCTCGAAGGCGATCGCCGAGCCGCCGGCCACCGGCGGCAGCGCCTTCGGCCTGGCCGGCTCGGCCACCGGCGAGCGCGCGGCCAGCAGCTCCATCAGCCGCTCGGTGGCGCCGGCGGCGCGCAGCAGGTCGCCGTAGACCTCCGACAGCACCGCCACCGCGCCGACGAAGATGATCACGAAGACCACCGTCTGCCCCAGGTGCCCGGCGCTGATGTGCCCGGCGATCACCGCCTGCGTGCCCTGGTACAGGCCCCACAGCAGCGCGCCGAAGGTGGCGGTGATCATGAAGCCGACGAGGAAGGCGCGCACCCGGGTGCGCTTCAGCGCGGTGGCGAAGGCGTCGGCCGTGCTCTGCCGGAAGCGCTCGGCCTCGCGGCCTTCCTGCACGTAGGCCTGCACGACCGGGATCTCGCCCAGCACCTCGGCGGCGATGGCGCTGCTGTCGGCCACGCGGTCCTGGCTGGCGCGGCTGAGCTTGCGCACGCGGCGCCCGAAGTACAGGCTCGGCAGCACCACCAGCACCAGGATGCCCAGCACCTGCGTCATCACCCAGGGGTTGGTGATGATCAGCGCCAGCAGCGCGCCGATGCCCATCACCACGTTGCGCAGCCCCATGCTCAGGCTGCTGCCCACCACCGTCTGCACGAGCGTGGTGTCGGTGGTCAGGCGCGAGAGCACCTCGCCGGTCTTGGTGCTCTCGAAGAACTCCGGGCTCTGCTGCAGCACGTGGGCGTAGACGGCGTTGCGCAGGTCGGCCGTGATGCGCTCGCCCAGCCAGGTGACGGCGTAGAAGCGGGCGGCGGAGAACAGGCCCAGCGCCGCGGCCACGCCCATCAGCGCGACGAAGTGCCCGCGCAGCTGCATCACCCGGTCGCCGGGATCGGCGGCGACCAGACCTTGGTCGATCAGCGCCTTCAATGCCAGCGGGAAGGCCAGCGTGCTGGCAGCGGCCAGCACCAGGAACAGGCCCGCCAGCACCACCATGCCACGGTAAGGGCGGATGAACGGCAGCAGGCCCGACAGCGAACGGGGCGTCGTGGAGGCGGGGCGCTGGGTGTCGTCGGGCATGGGCGCGCAGTCTATGCGGCAGCGCGGCAGGCTCACGCGGAGGCGAAGGTCGTGACGTACCTCACCCCCACGTTTGCGCGGCGCTTCAGCGCGGCCTGGTTGTGGTCGAATACGGCCGGGACCAGCCGATGAACCCGCCCAAACCGACGACCCCTGCCGCGCTGCCCGTCACGCGGCCCGCGCCGCTGGCCCATGCGCCCGCGGTTCCTCCCAACGCCGCTTCGGCGGGTGTGCCGCTGGGCATGGCTGCGTCGATCATCGGCGCGGGCGCCTTGCTCGTGGCCGGTGCCACCGGTTACGCCGCGGCCACCTTTGCCCCCGCCGTGCCCTGGGCTGCCGCCCTGGGCGCCGCCGTGGGCGTGGTGGCCGCCGGCCTGCCGATGGGCTGGCTCGTCTGGCGCCTGGCGCACGAGGCCGCACCGGCCGGTGGCCGCGGCGGCAGCGGCGCAGCGCCCGCCGCGGGCGTGTCGCGCGAACTCTTCTTCAACCTGGCCGAACGCGAGTTCGCCCGCGCCCGCCGCTACGGCACCGGCGCGGCGCTGCTGCTGGTGGACGTCGACCGCTGGGCGCGCCTGTGCGAAGCCCGCGGCGTGCCGGCCGGCGAGGCGGTGATGGCCGAGCTGCTGAAGCAGACCGCCCCCACGCTGCGCACCGCCGACGTGCTGACGCAGATCTCCGGCGCGCAGATGGCCGTGTTCCTGGCCCATGCCGACGCCACCGGCGCGCTCGACGTGGCCGAGCGCATCCGCGAACGCACCGAGCAGATGGAAGTGGCGCTCGACGCCACCCAGCCGCCGCAGCGCCTGCGCGTGACCGCGAGCGCCGGCGTGGCGCACCTGCGCCCGGCGCACATGAGCCTGGCCGCGCTGATCGACGACGCGCAGGACGCGGTGGCCGCCGCGCGCCAGGCCGGCGGCAATTGCGTGCGCGCCGCGCCCGTGGACAGCATCGGCATGCCCGGCATCCAGGGCAGCTGGCGCGAGCGCCGCGCGCGGCCCAAACAGGGCGGCGCGAGCTGAGGTCTCGCAGCCGGCGGCGCCGGCGCTACATCTTCAGCGCGGCGGCGTAGCCGGTCATTTCCAGGTAACCCAGCCCGACCCGGCGCCCGCCCGCGTCGAGCAGTTCGCTCAGGCCTTCCCAGTAGACGGCGCCGGTGTTGCCGCGGCTGTCGAGTTCCTGCGCGTCGAGCAGCGCCCGCACGGCGAAGCGGCCGGCCGGCGTCTGCAGCTGCCATAGAACGGGGTAGCTCGCGCCGGTCGTCGGGCTGCGCCAGCGGCGGCCGGGTTCGAAGCGCACCTCGCCCGCGGCGAACGAACGCGCCGAGCCGCCCGCCGGCCTGAAGCTGCCGCCGGCCCAGAGCGCGCTGCCGTCGTGGCGCCGCAGCACGAAGCCCGTCAGCGCGCTGCCGTCGAAGAGGTTGAAGCCGATCCAGTCCCAGCCGGCGGCGCCTTCGGCGAGGTACTCGTCGCTCCACTCATGGTCCAGCCAGGCGCGGCCGCTGGCGCGCGTCTCGCGGCCGGCCGCCGTCAGCGTGCCGCTGGCGGCCAGCTGCGGCTCGCTGAAGTAGTGGCTGGCGTGCTGCTCCAGCGGGCCCTTGCGCGAGAAGCCGGCGTCGCCCTGCAGCAGCAGCGGTTGCGTGCGCGCCAGCACCAGCGAGATGCCGGCTTCCTGGCCCGGCAGCTCGGCACGCCAGCCGGCGCCTTCGTCGTGGAAGCGCCAGTCGGCCAGGCGCACGTCGCCGCGGTCTTCCAGCGCGCGGTCGGGCGCGTCGGCGCGGCCGTTCCAGCGTGCGATGCGCTGCGCGTGCCGGTGCGTGCCGTCAGCCAGCTGCGTGACGGCCGCGTGCGCGAACAGCAGCTGGCGGGCAGCGAAGCGGCTCGGATTGCCGTCAGCCAGGTTCGTGCGGCTGCGGAAGAAGGTGAGCTGGAAGCCGTGCGTGGGTGCGACTTCGGTGCCCAGCCAGCCGGTGGCGTACCACCATTCGGTGCGGGCGCCGAGGTGCGCGCCGTGGTCGCGCGGGAAGGCCAGCACGCGGCCGCGGCGGATGCCGTCGTCGCCGCCCGCCGCGGCGCGTGCCGCCAGCGGCGCTGCCGCCAGCAGCGCGAGCGCGCGGCGCCGCGCCGGGTGCATGCCTCAGCCCGCCGACGCGGCGCGCGCGCGCACCTGCGCCAGCGTGTCGTCGACGAGCAGTTCGCCGTCCTCGAAGACCAGGCGCATCGCGTCGGCCCAGCCGTCGGCCAGGCGCATGGACTCGTCGCTGCTGTCCACACGCACCGTGGCCCATTCGCTGCCCTTGCGCAGCAGTGTCAGGCGGCCGGCCTTCGAGTGTTTGCTGGCGTCGCCGGTGGGGCTCTTGAACACGTCGCGCCACTCGCCGTTCACGCGCACGGCCGAGCACTTCATCGCGAACTTCTGGTCGTCGCGGTTGACCATCTGCAACAGCGCGCCGCCCTGGCCGAAGGCGACGTTGTCGGCCGACCAGCCATCCGCCGCCAGCGTTTCCAGGATGCGCGCGATCGAGGCCCGCGTGATGCCGTCGCCCTGGATCACGCGCACATGCTTCAGCACGCGGTAGCCCTTGCCGTTCACGTCGAAGCCGAAGCTGCGGCCGAGCGAGCGCACGGTCTGCAGCACCACGCCGGCGGGGTCGCCGCTGTCGGGACGGATGACGATCGTGGCGCCGGAGGCGATGACCTCGTCGCGCAGTGCGCGGCCCCAGAGTTCGTCCACCGCGTGCTGCAGGTCGTAGGAGTCGGAGACCACGGCCACCAGCGCGCCGGGCTTCGCGAAGCGGCGCAGCATGTTGCGGTAGGCATCGATCTCGCCTTCGCGGCCCCAGGCGGTGATGGTGCTGTGCTCGGCCGCCGGGATCGAGAAGCCGGCCATGGCCTCGCCGTAGTAGACGCGGGCGCCCAGCAGCGCGCTCAGCGTGTCGGTGCCTTGGAAGTTGACCAGGTGCGAGAGGCCGCCGAGCATCGCGCCCTCGAGCGTGGAGACGCCGCGGGCGCCGAAGTCGTGCAGCTTGAAGGGCAGGCCGGCCGGGTCGCCGGTCTCCTCCAGGGCACGCTCGATGATCTGGCGCGTGGCCCAGCTGTTGGTGGCCACCGTCGTCGGGTACCACACGCGCAGCAGCATGGTCTCGAGCCAGCTCGTCAGCCACCAGCAGGCCGGATCGGTGTTCTCCACCGTCATCAGCACCTGGCGCACCGGCACGCGGGTGCCCTCGGGCACGGCGCGGATGCGCACCGGCAGCCGCCCGCCGTGGGCCTCGACCACGTGCATCCAGCCCTCGCGGTTGAAGGGCTCGCCGTGGGCGCCGCAGATCTCGGCCGCGAGTTCGACGTCTTCGGCGCGCACGCGCTTGGCGAGGAACTCCTTCAGCAGGTACTGCAGGCCGAAGAAGAGCGTGTGCGGATGCACGCCGCCGCGCGACTCGACGTAGCTGTGCACCTGCGTCGTGCCCGGCGGGTACTGCAGCCAGTGGCTGGCCTTGTAGCTGTCGGTGTTGAGCACCAGGAGCCGCGCCACGTCGGCCAGCGATTCCAGGGGCGCTGCGGCGGCGGCAGCGGTGTTGTGGTTCAAGAGGTGCTCCAGGTCTTGCGGGCGTGATGATGCCGGAGGCCGGGTCCTGCCAGTCACCAGTCCTCGCGCACCGCCAGCACGGCGCGCCGCCCGGCCGCGCCGCGTGCCGCGAAGGCCGCGGTGCCGGTGCCGGCCACCAGCACCGCCAGGGCCAGCAGGGCCAGCCGGCCCCAGGGCAGCACGAGTTCCATCGTCCAGTGGAAGCTCTGCGGGTTGACCACGAAGACCAGCACCATGCTGACCGCGATGCCCAGCACCAGGCCGACGATGGTGCCCGCAGCGACCCAGGCCAGGCCCTCGCCGGCGACCACCGCCACCACCTGCCGCCGCGTCAGCCCCAGGTGCGCCAGCAGCCCGAACTCCTTGCGCCGCGCCAGCACCTGCGCCGAGAGGCTGGCGGCGATGCCCACGAGGCCGATCGCGATGGCCACCACCTGCAGGTAGTAGGTGACGGCGAAGCTGCGGTCGAAGATGCGCAGCGAGAGCTTGCGCAGCTCCACCGCGGAGACGGCGTCGAGCATCGCCGCGTCGGGCAGCAGCGCGTGCAGCGCATCCTGCACCTCGGCCAGCGCGGCGCCGGGCTTCAGCCAGATCGACAGGTCGTTGATGCGCTCGTCGCCGGTGATGCGGCGGTAGTCGCCTTCCTCGATCATCACCGCGCCGAACTGGCGCGCGTAGTCGCGCCAGACGCCCAGCACGCGCGCCGGCACCGGCGTCGTGCCCAGCGGCAGCGCGAGCGCCGTGCCCGGCGCAGCGCCATAGAGCGAGACCATCGCCTCGCTGACGTAGACGGCCACCTCGCCCGGCTGCAGCGTGGAGCGGGACAGCGGCGTCTGCAGCATCGGCAGCACCGCGGCGGGGTTGGCCAGTTCGCGGACGATCAGGCCGACGGTGGGCCGGTCGGGCGCGAACTGCAGCGTCCGCTGGCGCGCGGCCAGCACGCGCGCGACGCCGGGGATCGCGGCCACGCGGGCGGGGAAGTCGGGCGGCAGCCAGGCCTGGTCGGCGGCGTTGCCGTTGCCGGCGCTGCGCGCGTAGAGATCGGCCGGCAGCACACTGTCGAGCCAGTGCGCGACGCCTTCGCGGAAGCTGCTGACCATCACCGTCAGCGCCACGCTCAGGGCGAGGCTGGCTACCACGCCGGCCACGGCCGCGGTGGCGGTGCGGCGCTGGAAGCGCGCGCGCTGCAGCGCCAGCAGCGGCAGCGCGCCGCGCACCGCCGGTGCGGCCGCCAGCAGCGCATGCACCACCGCCGGCACCAGCGCCACGCCGCCGAAGAGCAGCGCTGCCACGCCGGCGTAGGCCGCCAGCGGCAGGCCGAAGAGCGGCGGCGCGAACGAGGCCGCGGCGCCCAGGGCCACGATCAGCAGCCCGGGCCAGGCCGGCGGCGCGCGCCCGTCGACGCTGCCCAGGCCCTTGAGCGCCTGCGCCGGCGCCAGGCGCTCGGCCTGCCGCGCCGGCCACCAGCCGCCGGCCACGGCGGCCGCGACGCCCAGCAGCCCGAACACGACCGTGCCCGCCACGCCCACCTGCAGCGGCGGCGCGATGCCCGGGAAGTAGCCGCCGCCCAGGTCGCCCGCCAGCAGGTGCAGCGCGGCCAGCGCGAGGCCCGCGCCGCCCAGCAGGCCGAGCACGCTGCCGGCGGTGCCCAGCAGCGCGCATTCCGCCAGCACCCACAGCCGCCGGCCGCGCGCGGTGAGCCCGAGCACGCCCAGCAGCGCGAAGGCCGGCGTGCGCTGCGCCACGCCCAGCGAGACCACCGAGAACACGAGGAAGGCGCCGACGAACAGCGCCACCAGCGCCAGCACCGTCAAGTTCACGCGGTAGGCGCGCGAGAGGTTGGAGATCCGCTGCTCGGCGTCGGCGGCATCGGCCGGGGCCACGCCGGGCGGCAGCTTCAGGCGCGCCAGCAGCGCCGCGCGCTCGGTGCCGGGCACGAGCCGGATGTCGATGCGCGAGATGCGCCCGAGCGCGCCGAAGTGCTGCTGCGCGCCGGCGATGTCCATCACCACCAGCGCCGTGCCCGCCGCCGGCGCATGGCCGGCCACCTGCAGGGGTACCCAGGTGCCACCGGCCTGCAAGGACAGCGGCGCCCCTTCGGCCAGGCCCAGAGCGCGGCGCGCGGCGGCATTGGGGAAGGCGGTGCCCGGGTCGAGGAAGGCCAGGCGCTCGGCGCGCGCATCGGGCCGCGGGACCAGCCCGGGCGCCAGCGGTCCGGCGCGCAGCGCATCGAGCCCGAGCACCCGCACCGGCACGCGGTGGCCGTCGGCGGCGCGCGCGTAGGTGTCGATCTCGATCACCGGGCTGGCCAGCGCCACGCCCGGGTCGGCGGCGACCTGCTCGAAGAGCGCGTCGTCGAATCCTTCGCGCGGGCCGCGCAGCACGAGGTCGGGCTCGCCGTTGGCGGTGCGCACCGCGGCCGAGAACTCCGCCAGCGCCGAGCTGTTGATCAGGTGCACCGAGTAGGCCAGCGCGACGCCCAGCGCCACCGCGAACATCGCCGCCGCATGGCGCCACGGATGATGGCGCCACTCGCGGCGGATCAGCAGCGGCAGCAGCGACATCTCAGTTGTCCAAGGCGCGGCCTGCCAGCCTCGACGCATGCAGCCTGAGCGCAGGACCAAGCTTCCCGCCGCGGAACCGGCTCCGCCGGGCCGCTGGCGGGCGGCCCCCTTGGGAGGTAGCGAGCGAAGGCGAGCTTGGGGGCTCCATTTCAGGCGGCGACGATGCCCGAGGGCGTGAGCTTGAGCACCCGGTCGGCGCGTGCGGCGGCGGCGGCCGAGTGCGTCACCAGCAGGCAAGCCGCACCCGCTACGTGCACCTGCGCCTGCAGCACCGCCAGCACACGCTCGGCGGTCTCCGGGTCGAGGTTGCCGGTGGGCTCGTCGGCCAGGATCAGCCCGGGCGCGTGCACCACCGCGCGTGCGATCGCCACCCGCTGCAGCTGCCCGCCGGAGAGCTGCGCCGGCAAGCGGCGTTCCAGCCCCGCCAGGCCCACCGCCTGCAGCACGGCAGCTACCCGCGAATCGTCATGGCGGCCCAGCAGGCGCAGTGGCAGGCTCACGTTCTCGGCCACCGTCAGGTGCGGCAGCACGTGGAAGGCCTGGAACACGAAGCCCAGGCGCTCGCGGCGCAGCCGGGCGCGGCCGTCGTCGTCGAGCCCGCCGAGCGCTCGGCCGTCGAGCTCGACCTCGCCTTCGTCGGCATCCTCCAGCCCGGCGATGCAGTTCAGCAGCGTCGATTTGCCGACCCCCGATTCGCCCAGCAGGGCGACGAACTCGCCGCCGGCCAGCTCGAGGGTGACATCGTGGAACACCGGCGTGTCGCCGAAGCGCTTGCGCAATCGTCTCAGGGCCAACATCTGGGCCGCGATGATGCCGCAAGGAGCCCACGGCCCCGGGGGTGCGTGCTATCGTCAATTTGAAGGAGGGGCCCTGCACCATGGCCTATGAGATCGATCTGTCGGGCCGCGTGGCCTTCATCACCGGCGCATCCAGCGGCCTGGGTGCGCAGTTCGCCCGCGTGCTGTCGCAGGCCGGTGCGGGCGTGGTGCTGGCGGCCAGGCGGATCGAGCGCCTGAAGACGCTGCGCGCCGAGATCGAGAGCCAGGGCGGCGACGCGCACGTCGTCGGTGTGGACGTGACCGATCCGGCCAGCATCCGCGCCGCCGTGGCCCACGCCGAGACCGAGATGGGCGCGATCGACATCCTCGTCAACAACGCCGGCGTCAGCACCACGCAGAAGCTCACCGACGTGAGCCCCGAGGACTTCGACTACGTGATGGACACCAACACGCGCGGCGCGTTCTTCGTCGCGCAGGAGGTGGCCAAGCGCATGATCGCGCGCAGCAAGGGCGAGGCGCCGGGCACCTTCACCGGCGGGCGCATCGTCAACATCGCCTCGATGGCGGGCATACGCGTGCTGTCGCAGATCGGCGTGTACGCGATGAGCAAGGCCGCGGCGATCCACATGACCCGCGCGATGGCGCTGGAGTGGGGGCGCTACGGCATCAACGTGAACGCCTTGTGCCCGGGCTACATCGACACCGAGATCAACCACCACCACTGGGGCACCGAGCCGGGCCAGAAGCTGGTGCAGATGCTGCCGCGCAAGCGCGTGGGCAAGCCGGCCGACCTGGACTCGGCGCTGCTGATGCTCTGCGCCAACCAGAGCCACTTCATCAATGGCGCGGTGATCTCCGCGGACGACGGCTTCGGAGTCTGAGGTGCGGCGCGCCGGGCGCCTGCCGCGCCTGCTGCTGACCTTTGCCGCGCTGATGCTGCTGGCCCTGCGCGCCTTCGCGCTGGAGCTGACCCCCGTCGAAACCGCCTGGCTGCGCAACCACGGTCCGGTGCGCGTGCTGCTGCTGCCCACCGCCGAGCCCTTCTACGAGGCCGGCCACGAGGGCCGGCCGCCCAGCGGCTACGCGATCGAGCTGCTGGAGCGCGTGGCGCAGCGCGCCGGCCTGCAGCTGCGCTACACCACGGCGCCCAACGTGCCCGAGGCGATGGTGGCCATGCGCAACGGCCAGGCCGACATGACGCCGGTGATGCGCCTGAGCCCGGAGCGCGCGCGCATCCTCTCGGTGCCCGGCCCGCTGCTGCCGGTGGACCCGGTGGTGGTGACGCGCCGCGACGCCACCGAGGCCGTGATGCAGGGCGACCTTCATGGCCAGCGCCTGGCGGTGCTGGGCGGCAGCGTGAATGACGAGGTGATGAGCGCCGCCTACCCGAGCGCCCGCATCGCGCGCTTCGCGACGCTGCGCGAGGCCTTCAAGGCGGTGGCCGAAGGCAGCGCCGACATGGCGCCGACGACGCTGCAGGAGGCGGTCTACCTGATCGAGTCGCAGCTGCTGTCCAACCTGATGGTGCGCCGGCTGCCCTCGGCCGGGCAGGTGGTGCTGGGCCCGGGCGTCGTGCTCGGACAGCCGGAGCTGCACGGCATCCTGGCCAAGGCGCTGGAGACGATCACGCCGGCCGAGCGCGCCGAACTCGCGCGGCGCTGGCTGCCGGTGGGCAGCGCCACTGCCTTCGCCGGCGAGCCGGCCGGGCTGAGCAGCGCCGAGCGCGCCTGGGTACAGCAGAGCGGCGAGGTGCGGGCGGGCTTCGACGCCGCGTTCGCGCCCTTCACGCTGGCCGGCACGATGGGTGGCATGGACGGCCTGGGCGCCGACGTGCTGCGCGCCGTGGCGGCCAAGACCGGGCTGCGCATCGTCGGCCAGCGCGGCGGCCCCTTCGCCGAGATCTACCAGGCGGCGCGCCAGGGCGACGAGGTCAACGTCGTCGTCGGCATGGTGCGCACCGAGCAGCGCAGCGCCGAGTTCCAGTTCGTCGGCCCCTTCTCCGCGGTGGCCACATCGATGGTGATGCGCAGCGACGACGCGCGCCGCTGGGCCGAGCCCGACGACATGGTGGGCGGCTCGGTCGGCCTGCTGCGCGAGCACTTCCTGCTGCCGCGCCTGCGGCTGCGCAAGCCGGCACTGAAGTTCGTCGAGTTCGACTCGCAGCTCGAGGTGCTGCGCGCGCTGGCCGAGGGCCGCATCGACGCCGCGGTGGGCAACAGCGCCGTCGTCGGCCGCCTGCTGGAAGACCGCTTCGCCGGCCGGCTGCAAGTCACCGGCGCGGTGCGCGACGGCGACAGCGAGCTGTACTTCGGCGTGCCGCTGCGTTTCCCCGAGCTGGCGCGCGTGCTCGACCGCGGCCTGGCCGCGATGTCGCCGTCCGAGCTGGCCCAGCTGCGCCAGCGCTGGCTGTTCGTCCAGGTGCAGCCCGGTCTGCGCTGGAGCGAGGTGCTGCGCTGGGCCGCCCCGGTGTTGAGCGCGCTGCTGGCCGGCCTGCTCGTGCTGGCGCTGGCCAACCGCCGGCTGCGCACGGCGAACGCGGCCACGCAGCGTGCGCATGCCGCAGCGCTGTCGGCCACCGCCGTGCGCGGCCGCTTCATCGCCTACCTGGCGCACGAACTGCGTGGCACGGTGATGGGCATCTCCTCCGGCTCGAGCCTGCTGCTGCGCAACGACGCGAGCGTGCCGCGCGAGACGCTGCTGCAGGCGATGAAGACCTCGGCCGACGGCCTGCTCTCGCTGCTGGAGACGACGCTGGCCTACGAGCGCAGCGTCGCCTCGGGCCTGCGGCTGCAGCCGGCCGAACACGAGCTGGCCGACTGGTGGCGCGGCACGCTGGCGCCGCTGCAGCTGCGGGCGCAGGACAAGGGCCTGGCCTTCGAGCTGGTGCCGCCGCCCGAGGGCCTGCGCGCGCGCTTCGACGCGCCGCGGCTGTCGCAGGTGCTGGCCAACGTGGTGGGCAACGCGGTGAAGTTCACCACCGCTGGCCGCGTGGCGGTGCGCGCGCAGTGGGACGCGGCGGCGCGGCGGCTGCGCGTGGAGGTGGAGGACGACGGGCCGGGCATCCCCGAGGCCGAGCGCGACCAGCTGTTCCAGCCCTACGCGCAGGGCCAGGCCGGGCGCGCGGCAAACTCCGGCGCGGGGCTGGGGCTGGCCATCACGCAGCAGATCGTCGAGGCCATGCACGGCCACATCGAGGCCGCCGCGGGCCGCACGCGCGGCAGCCTGTTCATCCTGGAGATTCCGCTGGAGCCCATCGCATGAAGTCCTGGCACGGGGAGGCCGCCCGATGAGGCCGCTGTCGCCGCTGGAGGCACGCGTCGTCGGCGTGCTCGTCGAGAAGCAGGCCACGGTGCCCGACACCTATCCGCTGTCGCTCAACGCGCTGGTGGCAGGCTGCAACCAGAAGACCGCGCGCCACCCGGTGATCGAGGCCACCGAGGCCGAGGTGCTCACCGCGCTGGACGGCCTGAAGGCGCTGAGCCTGGTGTTCGAAGGCAGCGGCAGCCGCGTCGTGCGCTTCGAGCACAACATGGCGCGCGTGCTGCAGGTGCCGTCGGCCGCGGTGGCGCTGCTGGCGGTGCTGATGTTGCGCGGCCCGCAGACCGCCGCCGAGCTGCGGCTGAACAGCGAGCGGCTGCACCGCTTCGCCGACATCTCCTCGGTCGAGGGCTTCCTCGACGAACTGGCCGGCAAGGCCGCGCCGATGGTGGTGAAGCTGCCGCGCGCGCCCGGCGAGCGCGAGGCGCGCTGGGCGCACTTGCTGTGCGGCGAGGTGGCGCTGCCGGCCGGCCCGCGTGCGGCCGAAGGTGACGTCGGCGGCGGCAGCGGCAGCGTGAGCGCCGGCGAGATCGCGGCCTTGCGCGCCGAGCAGACGCGCCTGGCGGCCGAACTGGCCGAGCTCAAGGCGCTCGTGCAGCGCCTGGCCGGCGAACTGGGGGTGGGCTGATGCGCTTCCACCTGCCCGAGCAGCGCAAGCCCGTGCACGAGATGGTGATGCCGCTGCGCTGGGGCGACATGGACGCCATGGGCCACATCAACAACACGCTGTACTTCCGGTACATGGAAGTCTGCCGGCTCGACTGGATCTTCGGCCTCGGCGCGATGCACGACCTCACCGGCGAAGGCCCGGTCATCGTCAACGCCTTCTGCAACTTCCTGCGCCAGCTCGAGTTCCCGGGCGACATCCGCGTGACGATGTCGGTGGCCAACCCGGGCCGTTCGAGCTTCGAGACCTACCACACGATCGAGCGGGTCGACGAGCCCGGCGTCGTCTACGCCGAAGGCGGCGCACGGACGGTGTGGTCGGACTATTCGAAGCGCCGCTCGGCGCCGATTCCCGACTGGTTCCGCGCCCACCTGGGCTGAGCACCGCGGCGCGCGCGGCCGCCGGCCCCTCAGGGCACGACGTCGTAGGGCCCGCCGGCGTCCAGCGCGCGGCGGTAGGCCGGCCGGGCGTGGATGCGCGCCAGCCAGTCGCGCAGCGCCGGCTGCGCATCGCCCAGGCCGGCGCGGGCGGCGGTGGCCTCCACCGGGTAGCTCATCTGGATGTCGGCCGCGCTGAACTCCGCGCCGGCGAACCAGGGGCCGCGCTTGGCGATCTCGTCCTCGATGTAGGCCAGCTGGCGCTTCAGGTTCGGCTCGATGAAGCTCGCGCCGACCTTGGCCGCGATGCCGCGCGCCACCGGCTTGACGAAGAAGGGCAGCGGCGCGTCGCGCACCTTGTCGAACACGAGCTTGAGCAGCAGGAAGGGCATCGCGCTGCCTTCGGCGAAGTGCAGCCAGTAGGTGAAGCGCAGCCGCTCGGGCGTGCCGGCGGCGGGGCGCAGGCGGCCGTCGCCATGGGTGTCGAGCAGGTACTCGATGATCGCGCCCGACTCGGCCACCGTCGCGCCGCCCTCGGTGATGACCGGGCTCTTGCCCAGCGGATGCACGCGCTGCAGCTCGGGCGGCGCCAGCATCGTCTTCGGGTCGCGCTTGTAGCGGCGCAGCTCGTAGCGCAGGCCGAGTTCCTCGAGCAGCCACAGCACACGCTGCGAGCGGGAGTTTTCCAGGTGGTGCAGGGTGATCATCGGCGGATGATGCCCTGCGCCGCGCGGCTTTGCCGCGGCCGCGTTCAGCCCGGCACCAGCAGCGAGCGCCGCACCAGGCCGCGGAAGGCCTGCGAGGGCGCGTTGCGGCGCACCGAGGCGATGCCGTTCACCACCCCGGCGCGCGTGCCGCAGCCCACGCTGCGGGCCAGCACCGCGCCGGCGGCGTCGAGCAGCTCGAACCAGTGCATGCCCTCGGGCGACTCGTGGCGCGCGAAGGCGCTGCCGTCCTGCGCCAGCTGGCGCACCCGCGCCACGCCGTCCAGCGCCGCCTGGCGTGACCAGAAGACACGACTCTCAAGGATGGTTTCGTGATTGCCGGCCCGGAGTGTGAACATGAAGCCACCCTCGTGCCCTTCCACGAGCTGCCAGTAGCCGCGCGGCGCGCCCGAGGCGCTGCCCGCGCTGCCGGCCGGGGCTGTGGCCGTGGCGTTCACTCCAGCCGCACGATGCGGTTCCGCAAGGCCACCAGCACCGCCTCGGTGCGGTTCTCGGCATGCAGCTTGGCCAGGATGTTGGTGACGTGGAACTTCACCGTCGGCATCGCGATGCTCAGCTGCTTGGAGATCTCCTGGTTCGACAGCCCGCGCGCCATCAGTGCCAGAAGCTCGCGTTCGCGCTGGGTGAGGTCGGCTCCCAGCTTGCCGTTGGGCGGCGCCTCGGCCTCGCGCACGAGCGCGTCGTTCACCTCGGGCGCCAGCACCGAATGGCCGCGGTGCGTGGTGCGGATGACGCTCACCAGCTCCTGCGCAGTGGCGTTCTTCAGCAGGAAGCCGGAGGCGCCGGCGACCATCGCGCGCCGCACCTCGGCCGGCTCCAGCGCGCCGGCCAGCACCACGAAGCGGGTGCGCGGCAGCAGCGGGCGCAGCGCGGAGATGGTGGCCACGCCGTCCATGCGCGGCATCAGCAGGTCCATCAGCACCACGTCGGGCTGCAGCGTGGGGGCGGTCTGCAGGGCTTCGGGGCCGTCGCCGGCGTCGCCCACCCATTGCACGCCGTCCTCGCCCGACAGCATCGCTGCCAGCCCGTGACGGATCATGGGGTGGTCGTCCACCACGAACACGCGAATCGATTCCATCGTCCCCCGCTCAGCTCCGGTTCTCCCGCCCGACACACTGCGTGTGCCTTCCCAGGGCGCTCGACCGGCAGCCCGTGCGTGCACCCTCCGTGGTGCCGCCCCGGTGTTGCAGCCGTGACGATGGGGAACATCGCTTGGCCTGCCGGCCTCGAGGGCTTGGCCGATCGTCAGACGGTTCCTGGCAAGGCGCCAGGATCCCGCTGGCGTCGCCAGTTGTTCCCTCTGCCTGTCATCTTATGCGGCAGCGCTGACGAGCCCGCCATTCCCCGGTATGGGGCTGCCCAGGCCCTCAGCCAAGGCCTTCGAGCAGCCGGTGCACCAGATCGGGCGTGCTCGCGGCGCCGGTCTTGCGCATCAGCCGGGCCCGGTAGACGTCCACCGTGCGCGGGCTGATGCCCAGCCGCTTGCCCATCAGTTTGCTCGTCAGTCCGTCGATCAGCAAGGCGGCGATCTCGCGCTCGCGGCCGGTGAGCTCCAGCTTCAGCGCACGCCGGGCCGACAGGTCCTCGAAGGCCCAGATGCCCGCGGCGTGCGGGTCTTCCGGGTCCAGCGCGCGGCCGCTGACGTGGCACCAGAACAGCTCGCCGGCGCGCCCGCCGCCCAGGCGCTTCATCACGCGCTCGTCGGCGTAGCGGCCTTGCGTGTCCAGCTGCGCGGCGATGCGGCTGCCGGTGCGCTCGAACTCGGCGCTGCTCGGGTAGAGGATCTCGAAGGACTGGCCGACGAGCTGCTCGCGCTCGGCACCGAACATGGCCAATACCTCACGGTTGCAGTCGATCATCTGTCGCTTGCGCGACAGCACCAGGCCGATCGGGGCGAGTTCGAAGGCGCCGCGGTAGTCCAGCGCCGCGGCGATGGCCCCGGGGACCGACTTCACAGCAGCGCGTAGGTCGTGGTCGCGTGTGCGGCCAGCTCGTCGTCGGCGCTGATCACCTGCATCTCGCCGAAGACCAGGCTCTTGCCCATGCGCAGCACGCGGGCGACGACGCGTGCCGCGCCGCTGCCGCCGGAGATCGGGCGCAGGAAGCTGGTCTGCAGCTGCACGGTGGTCATCGGCTTGAAGCCGCCCAGGCGCGTCATCACCGCCAGCACCATCGCGGTGTCGCAGGCGGCCATCATGGTCTGGCCGCAGAGCACGCCGCCCTGGTGCACGTGCAGCGGCGTCACCGGCAGCGCCAGCGTCACCTCGCCGGCGCGGGCCTCGATCAGCCGCAGGTCCAGCTGGCGCACCCAGGGCGCGAAGACGCTGTGCATCGCGGCCTGCAGCATCTCCGTGTCGGCGAAGGAGGCGTACGAGGCGTTCGGGTCGGCTTTGGGCATGGCGGCCTCGTGGGGTTGAAGGCTGGCGGCGACTGCTTAGGCGATTGTACGTACCGCCTACGTAATGGCATACGTAGTACGCTGCGAGGCTGTCCCGCCAACTCCCCACCGCAACCCATGAACAAGATCTACCCCAGTGCCGCCGCGGCGCTGGCCGGCATCGTCCGCGACGGCCAGCTGCTGGCCGTGGGCGGCTTCGGCCTGTGCGGCATCCCCGAGGCGCTCATCGACGCGCTGCGCGACAGCGGCGCGAAGGACCTGAGCGTGGTCTCCAACAACGCCGGCGTCGACGGCTTCGGCCTGGGCAAGCTGCTGGAGACGCGGCAGATCCGCAAGATGATCTCCAGCTACGTCGGCGAGAACAAGGAGTTCGAGCGCCAGTACCTCTCGGGCGAGCTGGAGCTGGAGTTCACGCCGCAGGGCACGCTGGCCGAGCGCCTGCGCGCCGGCGGCGCCGGCATCCCGGCCTTCTTCACGCGCACCGGCGTGGGCACGCTGGTGGCCGAGGGCAAGGAGATCCGCGAGTTCGACGGCCATCCATACGTGATGGAGCGCGCGCTGATGCCCGACGTGGCGCTGGGCAAGGCCTGGAAGGCCGACCGCAGCGGCAACCTCGTGTTCCGCCGCACCGCGCGCAACTTCAACCCGGCGGTGATCATGGCCGGCAAGATCAGCGTGGTGGAGGTCGAGGAGATCGTCGAGACCGGCACGTTCGACCCGGACGCCGTGCACCTGCCCGGCATCTACGTGCATCGGCTCGTGCTGAACGCCAAGCCCGAGAAGCGCATCGAGAAGCGCACCACCAAGCAGAACCCGAAGGGAGCCTGAAATGGCTTGGACGCATGACGAAATGGCCGCCCGCGCGGCCAAGGAACTGGCCGACGGCTTCTACGTGAACCTCGGCATCGGCCTGCCCACGCTGGTGGCCAACTTCGTCGACCCGTCGATCGAAGTCTGGCTGCAGAGCGAGAACGGCATGATGGGCATCGGCCCCTTCCCGGACGACAGCGAGGTCGACGCCGACCTCATCAACGCCGGCAAGCAGACCGTCACCACGCTGCCCGGCAGCAGCATCTTCGGCAGCCACGAGAGCTTTGCGATGATCCGCGGCGGCAAGATCAACCTGTCGATCCTGGGCGCGATGCAGGTCAGCGAGAAGGGCGACCTGGCGAACTGGATGATCCCCGGCAAGATGGTCAAGGGCATGGGCGGCGCGATGGACCTGGTGGCCGGCGTGAAGAGCGTGGTCGTGCTGATGGAGCACGTGGCGCGGCGCAAGGACGGCGGCTTCGACCTGAAGATCCTGCCGCACTGCACGCTGCCGCTCACCGGCGTGGCCGTGGTCGACCGCATCATCACCGACCTGGCGGTGCTCGACGTCACGCCGCACGGCCTGAAGGTGGTGGAGATGGCGCCTGGCGTCACCCGCGACGAGCTGCAGTCCAAGACCGGCGTCACCTTGCAGTGAAGCCCGGGCGCCGCGCCGCCGCGGCGCTGCTGCTGCTCCTCGCCGCCGGCTGCGCGCAGACGCCGCAGCCGGCCGCGCCACCCCAGCCCGAGGCCGCGAGCGGCTGGACCCCGAAGCCCGGCTGGACCGCTCAGCGCCAGATGGTCGCCGCGGCGCACCCGCAGGCCGCCGAGGCGGGGCTGGCGATGCTGCGCGAAGGTGGCTCGGCCCTCGATGCCGCGATCGCGGCGCAGCTGGTGCTGGCGCTCGTGGAGCCGCAGTCCAGCGGCCTGGGCGGCGGCGCCTTCCTGCTGCACTTCGACGGCCGCGTGATCGTCGCCTGGGACGGCCGCGAGACCGCGCCGGCCGCGGCCGACGAGCGCGTCTTCCTCGATGCCGCCGGCCGGCCGCCTTCGTATGTGCAGGCGACCTATGGTGGCCGCGCCGTCGCCACGCCCGGCCTGCTGCGCATGCTTCAGGCGGCCCATGCCGAGCACGGGCGCCTGCCCTGGGCGCGGCTGTTCGAGCCGGCCATCGCGCTGGCCGAGCAGGGCTTCCCGCTCGGCCCGCGGCTGCGGCGGCTGCTTGCGGCCGAGCCGCTGCTGAAGACCGATCCGCGCGCCCGCGCCTACTTCTTCGATGCGGCCGGCGAGCCGCTCCCGGTCGGGCATGTGCTGCGCAATCCCGCCTTCGCGGCGCTGTTGCGAGCGGTGGCCACGCGCGGGCCCGATGCCTTCTACCGCGGGCCGGCGGCGCAGGAACTGGCCGCGCGCGTGCGTGGCCACGCCGTGCCGGGCCGGCTGGCAGCCGAGGACCTGGCCGCCTACACGCCGGTGCGCCGCGACGCGCTGTGCGCGACCTGGCGCGAACGCTGGCGCATCTGCGGCATGCCGCCGCCCTCGTCGGGGCAGGTCACGCTGGTGCAACTGCTCGGCCAAATGGAGAAGGCCAACGCCGGAGGCGCGCCCGCGGCGCAGCCTTCGGCCGAATGGCTGCACACCTATACCGAGGCTGCGCGGCTGGCCCATGCCGACCGTGCGCAGTGGATCGCCGACCCGGCCTTCGTCGCCGCGCCGGCGGGGCGTTGGAGCAGCCTGCTGGATGAAAGCTACCTCGCAAAACGAGCGGCACATATCGGCCCGCGCGCGACGCCCGATCCACCGCCCGGCAACCCCGGCGGCGAGCCGCTCGCCTGGGCTTCGATGCCCGACCAGCCCGAGGCCGGCACCAGCCACCTGAGCGTGGTCGACGCCCAGGGCCGCGCGGTGGCGCTGACCACCAGCATCGAGGCCGCCTTCGGCGCCCGCGTGATGGCCGACGGCGGCACCGGCCTGCCCGGCGGCTACCTGCTGAACAACCAGATGAGCGACTTCGCGCTCGTGCCGCGCGACGCCGCCGGCCGCCCGGTGGCCAACCGCGTCGAGCCGGGCAAGCGCCCGCGCTCGAGCATGAGCCCCACCCTGGTCTTCGACGCGAAGAGCGGCGAGCTGCGGCTCGTGATCGGCTCGCCCGGCGGGCCGTTCATCCCGGCCTACGTGGCCCGCGTGCTGTGGGCCGTGCTGGGTGCCGGGCGCGAGCTGCAGCCGGCGCTGGACGAAGCCAACTTCGGCTTCGCCGGCGGGCCGCTGCTGCTGGAACGCGGCCGCTTTGCGCCGGCCACCGCAACAGCGCTGCGCGAGCGTGGCCATGCGGTCACGGAGGCCGCGCTGACCAGCGGCCTGCACGCCGTGATGCGCACGCCGCGGCGACTGAAGCGCGCTTCAGCCGCCGCGCAGCGCCCGCGCAGCCTCAGGCACCAGCGCCGGGCCGCGGTAGATCAGCCCGGTGTAGATCTGCACGAGGTCAGCGCCGGCCAGGCGCTTGGCCCGCGCGTCGGCACCGCTCATCACGCCGCCCACGCCGATGATCGGATAACCCGGGCCGAGCGCCGCGCGCAGCTGCGCGATGACGCGGTTGCTGGCCTCGAACACCGGCGCGCCGCTCAGGCCGCCGGCTTCCTCGGCATGCGGCAGCCCGGCCACCGCGTCGCGGGCCAGCGTGGTGTTGGTGGCGATGACGCCGTCGATGCCGTGGCGCTGCAGCGTGGCGGCGATCACATCCACCTGCGCGGCGTCGAGGTCGGGCGCGATCTTCAGGAACATCGGCACCTGCCGGCCATGCTGCGCGGCCAGCTCGCGCCGCCGCGCCTGCAGCGCGGCCAGCAGCGATTCCAGCGCCTCGTCGGACTGCAGTGCGCGCAGGTTCTTCGTGTTCGGGCTGCTGATGTTCACCGCCACGTAGTCGGCATGCGGATAGACGCCTTCCAGGCCCGCGAGGTAGTCGTCGGCCGCGCGCTCGATCGGCGTGCTCGCGTTCTTGCCGATGTTCAGGCCGACGATGCCGCCGGCGGCGCGGAAGCTGCGCGCGCGCCGCACGTTGGCGACGAAGGCTCCCAGGCCCTCGTTGTTGAAGCCCATGCGGTTGATCAGCGCCTGCTTGGGCGGCAGCCTGAACATGCGCGGCTTCGGGTTGCCGGGCTGCGGCTTGGGCGTCACGGTGCCCACCTCGATGTGGCCGAAGCCCATCGCGCCGAAGCCGTCGATGCAGCGGCCGTTCTTGTCCAGGCCGGCGGCCAGGCCGATGCGGTTGGGGAAGCGCAGGCCGGCGAGCGTGATCGGGTCGTCGGTGCGCGCCTGGGCCCACAGGTGCTGCGCAGCCGTGTTCTGCAGCCGGGCGAGGGCGTCGATGGTGAGGTCGTGGGCGCGTTCCGGGTCGAGCTGGAAGAGGCAGGGGCGGGCGAGGGCGTAGGGCACGAGCGGCATGCATTCGATTGTCGCCCGCCGGCCGATACACTTTGGCCGATGGATGCAGAACAACTCAAGGCGCTGGTGGGCCGCGCCGCGCTGGCATACGTCGTCGAGGGGTGCCCCGTGGGCGTAGGCACCGGCAGCACGGTCAACCACTTCATCGACGCGCTGGCCGGCATCCGCGACCGCTTCCCGGGCGCCGTCTCCAGCTCGGTGAAGAGCACCGAGCGGCTGGCGGCGCGCGGCATCCGCGTCATCGAGCCGGGTGAGGTCGAGCGGCTGCCGGTGTACATCGACGGGGCCGACGAGATCGACCCGCGTGGCCACATGATCAAGGGCGGCGGCGCGGCGCTCACGCGCGAGAAGATCGTCGCCGACCTGGCCGAGCGCTTCGTCTGCATCGCCGACCAGAGCAAGCGCGTGCCGGTGCTGGGGCGCTTCCCGCTGCCGGTGGAGGTGATCGCGATGGCGATTCCGCAGCTGGTGCGCCGATTCGCCGCCATCGGTGGCCGCGCGGTGCCGCGCGAAGGCGTGCTGACCGACAACGGGCACCCGATCCTCGACGTGCACGGCCTGTCCATCGCCGACCCGCAGGCCATGGAGGCCGAAATCAACCAGTGGCCCGGCGTGGTCACCTGCGGCATCTTCGCGCGCCACCGCGCCGCCGTCTGCCTGCTGGGCACCGATGCCGGCGTGCAGACGCTGGTGTTCTAATCCCGCCCAGACTCTCGCCAACCGGGGAAACGCATTGGCCAAGCCGAACTATTCGTATGAAAAGCGCCAGCGCGAGTTGGCGAAGAAGGCGAAGAAGGAACAGAAGGAAAAGGACAAGGCCGCGCGCAAGGCTGCCGGCCTGCCTCCCGTCGAGGACTCGGCCGAAGACGGCGAGCCGCCCGAGGAGGGCGCGACGCCGGCGCCGGGTCAGCCGCCGGCCTGAGCGCCCGCGCTGGCCCGCGCGGCACGCACCGCCCAGCGCGCGGGGTCGATCGCGTCGGCCAGGTCCTGCTCCAGCGGCCACGGCGACCCGGTGGCCTGCGCCGCGAGCAGCCGGCCCAGCAGCGGCGCCAAGGTCAGTCCCCGTGCGCCCAGCGCCGTCAGCACGAACAAACCCCGCTCCCGCGGCAGAAGTCGCGCCTGGTCGAGCCGCGCGCTGGCGGGCGGCGGCGCCGGCAGCGCGCCGGCGATCGGCAGCCGGTCGTCGGTGTGCAGGCGCCAGCCGGTGCGGCCCTGCCACTGGCGTGGATCGTCCGGCGCCGCGAGGCCGGTGAGGCGCTGCAGGCGCTCGATGTTGATGCGGTGGTCGGCCTCGCGCAGCGTGGGTTCGCCCGGCTCGCCGGCCTCGCGCGTGGCGCCGCACAGCAGCCCGCCGGGCAGCGGCACGGCATAACCGTCGCCGGCCACCGGCAGGCGCAGCGGCGAAGCCCCGTTCCAGAAGCTGACCTGGCCACGCGTGTGGCGCAGTGGCCAGCCGGTCGGCCCAGGCAACTGCGCCGAGGCGGCTGCCGCGGCAAGCACGACGATCGGTGATTCGCCCAGCGCGCGGCCGGTGCCGTCGAGCACGCGCCAACCATCGCCGGCGCGCTCGACACGCATGGCCGCGACGCCGCCCACGAAGCGGATGCCCGGCGCGGCCAGCGCCTCGCGCACGAATGCGCCCGGCGCGAGCCAGCCGCCGCCCGGGTAGAACCAGGCCGGCGCGCGCAGCGGCACGCCGGCGAGCGTGCTGGCCTCGTCGGCCGACAGCGCCTGCACGTAGCCCGCCGGCAGGCCCTGCCGCTGCAGCAGCGACTGCATGCCGGCGAGGCCCGCAGCCGCGGTCTCCAGCCGCAGCAGGCCGGCGCTGCTGCCGGCGACGTGCCCGCCGGCCAGGGGCTCCCGGAAGTCGCGCGCCGCCTGCAGCGCGCAGGCCCGGAACAGCCGCGCGTAGGGGCCATCGTCGGCATTCAAGGTGCCGTGGAAGAGGCCCCCCGGGTTGCCCGAGCCTTCGGCCGCGGGCTGTGCGTTCCGGTCGAACACGGTGACGGACAGGCCGCAGCGCGCCAGCGCCGAGGCGGCCGATGCGCCGGCAAGGCCCGCGCCGATGACGATCGCCTCGCGCGCATCGGGGCGCGCCGCATCGGGCAGCCGCGGCGGCTCGAAGCGTGGCGCGAAGCGGGCGACGGTGATCTCGCGCTTGCCGCCGATGCCCGCCGCGCGCTCCGCCTCGAAGCCGGCCGCCGCAAGGCCCTCGCGCAGCTCGCGCGCGACGCTCCAGGTGGCGAGCGTCGCGCCGGGCGCGGCCATCCGGCCCAGCGCCTTCGATACGCGGGCTTGCCACATCGCCGGGTTGCGCGCGGGTGCGAAGCCGTCGAGAAAGAAGGCGTCGGCGTTCGCGCGCAGCGCCGGCAGCAGCTCGCCCACGTCGCCGAAGGCCAGCAGCAGCCGCACGCGACCGGCGTCGAAGTCGATGCCGTGCAGGTTGGGCGTCAGCTCGGGCCAGTGTTCGATCAGCTCGGCGGCCAGCGCGGGCAGCGGCGAGCCTTCGTGCGCACGCGCGAGGTCGGCGCGGATCGGGGGGTGTTTCTCGACCGAGACGAAGTGCAGTTCGTCGCAGCGCTGCGGGTCGGCCCGCCAGGCGTCCCAGGCGGCCAGGAAGTTGTTGCCCAGGCCGAAGCCGGTCTCGACGATGACGAAGCGGCGCCGGCCGCGCCACCGTTCCGGCAGCCCGTTGCCCTGCAGGAACACATGCCGCGCCTGCGCCAGCGCGCCGATGCGCGGGTGGTAGACGTCGCCGAAGTCGGGCGCGCTCGGCAACTCGCCGAACTCGATGCGCGCCGGTGTTATCGGCCGCGTCTTCACGCCGCCGCGCGTGCCGCCAGCCAGTCCAGCAGCGCGGGCTGCACGGAGGTGAGCCCGCGGTAGGCGAGCACGCCCGGGCTCATGCTCGCTAGTGCCCCGTGCAGCCGCGCGGCGCGGCCGGGATCGCTCACCACCATCGCCAGCGGCTGCACGTCGACCTGGATCGTGAACACCGCCTGCATGCGCTCGGGCAGCGGCACGAAGGTCTGGCGCTCGCTGCGGAACCAGGCGCGCTCGACGGGTGTGTCGAGCCAGCGCTCGTGGGCCGTGCGCGCCGGGTGCGCGTGCAGCCGCGTGTGGTCGGTGACGGTCCAGACGAAGCGCTCCCAGCGCTCGGGCCCGGTCACGATGCGCAGCAGCCCGGCGGTGGCCTTCAGCAGCAGTTCGTTGTCGGCCACCGGGCCGTGCACCTCGGCGAAGTGGCGGCCGAGCTTGGCCTCGGGCGCCCAGTGGCTGGGCAGCGTGACCGCCAGCCAGGGGATGGTGCCGGTGCTGCCGTCGACGATCGCGAAGTCCTCGGCGAAGGCCAGGCTCGCGAGGCCCACGAGGCGCCACGCGGGCGGCAGGCCGGCCAGGCAGCGCGAGAGCTCGTCGCCGAGGCCGAAGACGCCGGCTTCGGTCTGCTCGACCTCGCCGCTCACCGTGGCCGCGGTGCCGAGCTGCAGCGCATGCGCTCGATGGCCGTCCCAGGCCCAGGCGCGTGGGTGCTCCGCAGCGGCGTGGCGGAAGAGGGCGTCGAGCGCAGGCGCGGCGTCGAAGCCGTCCACCGCCAGCAGCGCCTGCCCCGGGAAGGCCGAGAGCACCGCCAGCTTCTCGCGCTGGTGGCGCGAGCCCGGCGCCAGCGGCGTGAGCTGCGGCGTGCCGGGCGCGATGCGGCGCAGCCCCGGCTGCATCCGGAAGGGCGCGGCGACGGCGGCGTCGAAGTCGAAGTTCATGGCGTGGCGATGATGCCCAGAAACGCAGAGGGCACCCGCAGGTGCCCTTCGTCGGTCGTCTTGCCGAGGAAACTCAGACCCGCTTGCGGTACTCGTGCGTGCGGGTGTCGATCTCGATCTTGTCGCCGTTCTCGACGAAGAGGGGCACCGCGATCTCGAAGCCGGTGTTCACCAGCTTGGCCGGCTTCATCACCTTGCCCGAGGTGTCGCCCTTGACGGCCGGCTCGGTGCTGATCTCTCGCACGACGGTGGTGGGCAGTTCGACGGAGATGGCCTTGCCGTCGTAGAACACGACTTCCACCGACATGCCGTCTTCGAGGTAGCTGATGGCGTCGCCCATGTTCTCGGCCTCGACCTCGAACTGGTTGTACTCGGCGTCCATGAAGACGTACATCGGATCGGCGAAGTAGGAGTAGGTGCACTCCTTCTTGTCCAGCACGATCTGGTCCATCTTGTCGTCGGCCTTGAAGACCACTTCGGCGCCGCCGCCGTTGAGCAGGTTCTTCATCTTCATGCGCACGGTGGCAGCGTTGCGGCCACCGCGGCTGTATTCGGTCTTCAGGACCACCATCGGGTCCTTGCCCTGCATGATCACGTTGCCGGCGCGGATTTCTTGAGCGATCTTCATGAGAGTTTCCGAAAGGTTCCGTCGGTTGGCCCGCTGCGGAGTGGGGCTGGATCAGCCTGGGGCGGGCGTGCGCGTTGCGCAAAGCCTCTTATTCTAGCAGGCAGAAGGGCCGCTCTTGCGGGTTTTCACGAACTCGAGCAACTGTGTCACGAGGTCCGGCAGGCCGGCCTGCGTGGCGCGCCAGGCTTCGAAGGCGGGGGCCGCTCCATCGCCGGGCAGCCCTGGCCAGGTCGCCGACAGGCCGTTCCACGCCCGCCAGGCCGCCGCCACCGCGGCCGGCGCCTGCATGCGGGCCAGCAGCGCTTCGATCTTCGGCGCATGGGCGCCGTCGTCCTGCGGGTAGGCCTGCCAGACGAAGGGCAGGCCGGCCCAGATCGCGCGCACCAGTGAATCCTCGCCGCGGACGAAGTTCAGGTCACCGGCCCAGAGCAGGCGATCGAAGCCGGGCTGCGTGAGCCAGGGCAGGCGGTGCAGGCGGATGCCTGCCGGCGCGCCGCCTTCGAGCTGGCGCTGCGCGGCGCCGGGCGTCAGCAGCAGCAGCGTCGGCCTTGTCGCCAGGTCGGCCAGCAGCGCCGGCAACTGCGGGTTCTCGTAGCAGAAGAGCGTGACGATGCGTTCGCCCGGCCGAAGCTCGATGCCGGCGGCAGCGAGCCAGGCCTCGCGGTCGAAGGAAGCCCGATCGGCCAGCAGCGCCGGCTCGCGCAGCAGGCCGCCCGTGCGCGGCGTGAAGCCCGGGTAGAAGAACCACTTCGTCAGGCCCTTTCCCGGCCCGCTCTGTTGCGGCGAGGGCAGGCCGTGCGAGCGCTCGACGTAGGCCTCGGCACTGAGGTATTCGAGGTTCACCCACAGCGGCGGCGGCTCGTGCCGCGCCATCGCCTCCACGCTCGCCGGTGGCGGGTCGCAGCCGAAGGCCTCGACCACCACGTCGCCCGGCTCGGCCAGCGCTGCCCAGGGCAGCACCTGAACGCCCGGCGCGCCATCGGGCGCCATGAAGGCCAGCGGCGCGGCGTCGTCGATCACCAGCCGCACGCGCTCGCCGCGCGCGGCCAGGCCGGCGGCCAGGCGCCAGCAGACGCCGGCATCGCCGAGGTTGTCGACGACGCGGCAGTACACATCCCACAACAGGCCCGGCATCTGCGGATTATCGAAGCGGCGAGAATGCGGGCCCGATGAGCGACGAGAGCAGCACCGAACCGCGCCGCGAGGTGGAAGACGCCGCCGCGGCCGCACGCGAGAAGCTGCTGGCCGAGGTGGCCGCGCTGCCCGGCCTGCCCGGCGTCTACCGCTGGTACGACGGCGCCGGCGGCCTGCTCTACGTGGGCAAGGCGCGCAACCTGAAGAAGCGCGTCAGCAGCTACCTGCACAAGGACCACGACGGCACGCGCATCGGCCACATGGTGGGGCGCATAGCACGGCTGGAGACCACCGTCGTGCGCAGCGAGGCCGAGGCGCTGCTGCTCGAAAACAACCTCATCAAGACCCTCGACCCGAAGTTCAACATCCTCTTCCGCGACGACAAGAGCTACCCCTACCTGAAGCTCGTCTCGCACCCGTTCCCGCGCATGGCCTACTTCCGCGGCGCGGTCGACAAGAAGCACCGCTACTTCGGGCCGTACCCCAACGCCTGGGCCGTCAAGCAGACGATCCAGCTGATGCAGAAGGTGTTCCGCCTGCGCACCTGCGAGGACACGGTCTTCAACCACCGCTCGCGGCCTTGCCTGCTGTACCAGATCCAGCGCTGCACCGCCCCTTGCGTCGGCTTCGTGACGCCCGAGGACTACGCGCGCGACGTGCGCGACGCCGAACGCTTCCTGCTCGGCGAGACGCAGGAGGTCATCGACGACCTGCAGGCCAAGATGATGCAGTTCGCCGAGGCGCTGGAGTTCGAGCGCGCGGCAGCGCTGCGCGACCGCATCGGCTCGCTCTCGCGCGTGCTGCACCAGCAGGCGATGGACGAGAGCAGCCTGTCGGCCAGCGACCGCGACGTCGACATCCTCGCGGTGAAGGTGGCCGGCGGCCGCGCCTGCGTGAACCTGGCGATGGTGCGCGGCAGCCGCCACCTCGGCGACCGCGCCTACTTCCCGACGCATGTCGACGAGGGCGCGGCGCTGGATCTTTCGCCCGAGGACGACGCCGGTGACGATGCAGCGCCGGCGCGCTCGCCCGAGAGCACCGTGCTGGAGGCCTTCGTCGCGCAGCACTACATCGGTCAGGCGGTGCCGCCGGTGCTGGTGACGAGCCACGCCGTCGACCCGGCGCTGGTGACGGCGCTGGCCGACGCCGCCGGCACCCGCGTGCGCGCCACGCACCAGCCGCGCGAGCAGCGGCGCATCTGGCTGGAGATGGCGGCCAAGGGCGCCGAACTCGCGCTCGCACGGCTGCTGGCCGAGGAAGGCTCGGCCCAGGCGCGCACGCGCGCGCTGGTGGAGGCGCTGGACCTGGACATCGAGGACCCGGCCGCGCTGCGGGTGGAGTGTTTCGACATCAGCCACACCGCGGGCGAGGCGACGCAAGCCTCCTGCGTGGTCTACGAGGGCCACGCGATGCAGAGCGGGCAGTACCGGCGCTTCAACATCGAGGGCATCAAGGGCGGCGACGACTACGCCGCGATGCGCCAGGTGCTGACGCGCCGCTACGCCAAGCTCGCGGAGATGGCATTGGCCGCCAAGGCGGAGCCCGCGGTCGAGCCGGTGGCCGAGGTGCCGTCCGCCGAGGGCGCGGAACCCGCGGCGCCGGCGGCTCCAGCGAAGGCGCGGCGCAGCGCTGCGCGGCTGCCGGACCTCGTGCTCGTCGACGGCGGCCGCGGCCAGGTGGCGATGGCGCGCGAGGTGTTCGAGGAACTGGGGCTGGACCTGTCGCTGATCGTCGGCGTCGAGAAGGGCGAGGGCCGCAAGGTCGGGCTCGAAGAGCTGGTCTTCGCCGACGGGCGGCCCAAGGTCTATCTCGGGCATGATTCGGCCGCGCTGATGCTGGTGGCGCAGATCCGCGACGAGGCGCACCGTTTTGCCATCACGGGGATGCGCGCACGCCGCGCCAGCGTACGCACCGGGGGCAGCCGGCTGGAGGACATCGCCGGCGTCGGGCCGCGCAAGCGGGCGCGCCTGCTGCAGCGCTTCGGCGGCCTGCGCGGCGTCGCCAGCGCGGGCGTCGAGGACCTGGCGAGCGTGGAAGGCATCAGCCGTGAACTGGCCGAGGAGATCTACCGTGCACTGCACTGAGGGCGAAGGACAGCGGCGAGAGGCAGACGGCGTGCGGCGCACGATGCTGCTCCAGCTGGGCGCGCTGACGGCCGTGCTGGCCGGCTGCGCCGCGCAAAAGCCGGCGGCGCCTCCGCTGCCGCCTCCTCCTCCCGCGCCGGCGCCGCGGCCGGCCGCCGCCCCCGCGGCGGCGGTGCCTGCACCGCCGCCGGCTGCACCCGCTCCCGCGCCGGCGTCGCGCCGCGGCGGGCCCAGCCTCGGGCCGATGGTGGTGCTCGCGCCGCCGCAGCCGGCCCGCAACTGGAACGACTTCAAGAAGGCCGCCGCACAGCGCATGGTGCTCGCGAGCCCGAACTTCGCCTACATGGGCAAGCCGCCGCCGATGCTCTTCGGCATCCCCATCCTCGAGATCGAGCTCAACGCCGACGGCAGCGTGCGCGACATCTCGGTCGTGCGGCCGCCGGCCAACATCGACGCGGCCGACACGGTCGACATCGCGAAGGAGGCCGTCATGCGTGCGGCGCCCTTCGGCGACATCTCGCGCCTGCCCCGGCCCTGGAAGTGGACCGAGGTCTTCCTCTTCAACGACAAGCGCGCCTTCAAGCCGCGCACGCTGGACTGACGGCCGCGGCCGCCCCGAGCATGTTCCTCACCGTCCCCACGCTGCTGACCTGGGCCCGCATCGCGGCCATCCCGCTGATCATCGGCGTCTACTACCTCGGCTGGGACCTGCAGACGAAGAACGTCGTGGCCACCGCGATGTTCGTGCTGTTCGCGCTGACCGACTGGTTCGACGGCTGGCTCGCGCGCAAGCTGAACCAGGCCTCGGCCTTCGGCGCCTTCCTCGATCCGGTGGCCGACAAGATCCTCGTCTGCGCCTCGCTGCTGGTGCTGCTGGACCAGAACCGAGTCGACACGCTGATCGCGCTGGTCATCATCGGCCGCGAGATCGCGATCTCGTCGCTGCGCGAATGGATGGCGCAGATCGGCGCCTCGCGCAGCGTGGCGGTGCACATGCTGGGCAAGCTGAAGACGACGGCGCAGATGGTGGCCATCCCCTTCCTGCTCTACAACGCCAAGCTGTTCGGCCTCATCGACACGCACTGGTGGGGCACGCGGCTGATGTGGATCGCGGCGGTGCTGACGATCTGGTCGATGGCCTACTACCTGCGCAAGGCGATCCCCGAGATCCGCGCCAAGGCGCGCTGATGTGCCCCCGGGCCTGACGGCAGCGGCGGCCATGCCGTGGGTCTTCGTGCTCATCTGGAGCACGGGCTTCGTCGTTGCGCGCTTCGGCATGCCGCATGCCGGGCCGATGTCCTTCCTCGCGCTGCGCTTCGCGCTGTCGGTGCTGGCTTTCGGGCTGTGGATCGCCATCGCGCGGGCACCGTGGCCGCGCGGCCGCGATCAGTGGCGGCACCTCGCGGTGACGGGGCTGCTGATGCAGGCCGGCTATCTGGGCGGCGTGTGGTCGGCGGTGAAGCTCGGCCTGGGCGCGGGGCCGGTGGCGCTGATCGTCGGCCTGCAGCCCGTGCTCACCGCGCTGTGGATGAGTGCGCGCGGGCCGGCGCACCGCGTCTCGGCGCAGCAGTGGGCCGGGCTGGCGCTCGGCCTCGGCGGCCTCGTGCTGGTGGTCTGGCACAAGCTGCACCAGGGCCAGGTCGGCGCGGCCAACCTGGCGTTCGCGCTCTTCGCGCTGGCCAGCATCACGGCCGGCACGCTGTACCAGAAGCGCTGGGTGAAACCCTGTGACGTGCGCACCGCCAGCACGGTGCAGCTGCTGGCGGCCTTCGCCGTCACGCTGCCGCTGGCGCTGCTGGAGGAAAGGCACTTCGAGATGCACCCGGCCTTCGTCGGCGCGATGGCCTGGTCGGTGCTCGCGCTCACGCTGGGCGGCAGCTCGCTGCTGTACCTGCTGATCCAGCGCGGCGCGGCCACCGCGGTCACCAGCCTGATGTACCTCGTGCCGCCCACCACCGCGCTGATGGCCTGGTGGCTGTTCGGCGAGACCTTCGGTGCCGCGGGCTGGGCAGGCATGGCGCTGACGGTCGGCGGCGTCGCGCTGGTCATGCGCGACCGTGGTGGCTAGCACCGACTGATCTCGCGCAAACCAAGCTCAAGGCGGGTGCAGCGCAGCATGGGAACACGGGATACTTGAGCCTAGAATCCCGCTCCCGCTTGACACTGCCGAATCCAGCGGGATGTAATGGTCCGAAGCCCTGCAGCGGCAGCCGTCCACCCCGGTGCTTCGCACCCGCCCAGACCCGAAACCACACGAGACCACTTGAGGGGAATCGCGACGTGAACAAGAGTGAACTGATCGAGCACATTGCCAAGCAGGCCGACATTTCGAAAGCTGCCGCCTCCCGTTCGCTCGAAGCCTTGATCGGCGCCGTCAAGACCTCTCTGAAGAAGGGCAACAGCGTCACCATCACCGGGTTCGGCACCTTCGCCGCATCCAAGCGCGCCGCCCGCACCGGCCGCAATCCGCGCACCGGCGCGGCCATCAAGATCAAGGCCGCCAAGGTCCCGAAGTTCCGGCCCGGCAAGGGCCTGCGCGACGCTCTCTGAGCCGCGCGCGTCTTCCCTTCCGCGCCCGCCGCAGACACGGGTGCTTAGCTCAGTTGGTAGAGCGGCGCCCTTACAAGGCGTAGGTCGGCGGTTCGAACCCGTCAGCACCCACCACCCCGGATAAAATGCGCGGCCCCCGTTGCGGGGCCCCGGCTGCGCGGTATCGCGCGCCGTGCGCCATGGCGCAAGCTTCGCGCCGATCCCGAGGCCCATCCCGATGTTCGATTTCGTCCGCAACCACACCCGATTGGCGCTGGGCTTCATGCTCCTGCTGATCATCCCCTCGTTCATCTTCTTCGGGGTCCAGGGCTACACGCGCTTCGCCGATGCCTCCAACGACACCGTCGCGCATGTCGACGGGCTGGCGATCAAGCGCTCGGAGTGGGAAGACCAGCAGAAGCGCTATGTCGACAACCTGCGCCGCCAGGCGCCGAACATCGACCCGGCGACGCTGGACACCCCGCAGCTGCGCCACGAGACGCTCGAAGGCATGGTCCGCGAGCGGCTGATGTTGGCCGCGGCCAACCAGTTGCACCTGTTTCCGTCGGACGCGCGCCTGAAGCGCCTGTTCGTCGACGACCCGCAGTACGCCCCGATCCGCCGCCCCGACGGCACGGTGATGCCCGAGGCCCTCGTCGGCATGGGCCTGTCGGTCGGGCAGTTCGAGCAGCGCCTGCGCCAGGACTTCGGCGTGCGCCAGGTGCTGGGCGGCATCACGCAGACCGTGCCGCCGGCGGCGCTGCCGGCCTCCGCGGCGCTGGATGCGTTCATGGAGCGCCGCGCCGTGCAGCTGCAGCGCTTCGACCCGATCGCCTACCGCGAGAAGGCTACGCCCACCGATGCTGAGCTGGAGGCCTACTACAAGGCGCACCAGGCCGACTTCGCCGCGCCCGAGCAGGCGACCATCGAGTACGTCGTGCTCGACCTGCAGAGCCTGGGCAAGGGCCTCGTGCCGACCGACGAGGAGATGAAGGCCGCCTACGAGGCCTTCGCGAAGACCAGCCGCACGCCCGACGAGCGGCGCGCGAGCCACATCCTGATCGCCGCCGACAAGGACAAGCCCGCCGCCGAGCGCGCGAAGGCCAAGGCGCGGGCCGAGGCGCTGCTGGCCGAGGTGCGCAAGAACCCGTCTTCGTTCGCCGAGCTGGCGAAGAAGAACTCGAACGACCCGGGCTCCGCGGCGCAGGGTGGCGACCTCGACTGGCATCCGCGCGGCGACATGGTGCCGGCCTTCGACGCGATGATGTTCAAGCTCAAGCAGGGCGAGATCAGCGACGTGGTCGAGACCGACTTCGGCTACCACATCATCACCGTCACCGGCATCCGCGGCGGCAGCGCGAAGAGCTTCGAGCAGGCCAGGCCCGAGCTGGAAGCCGAGTGGCGCAAGACGGCGGCGCTGAAGCTGTGGACCAAGTCGGCCGACGCCTTCACCGACACCGTCTACCAGAAGAGCGACAGCCTGAAGCCCGCGGTCGACAAGCTGCAGGCCGAGCAGAAGGTGGCGCTGGAGATCAAGACCGCCACCGTGCAGCGCAGCGCGCCGGCCGACGCAGCCGGCCCGCTGGCTTCGAAGAAGCTGCTCGACGCGGTGTTCAGCAACGAGGTCGTGCGCGACAAGCGCAACACCGATGCGATCGAGACCGCGCCCAACCAGCTCGTGGCCGCGCGCATCGTCAAGCACGAGCCGGCGCGCTCGCTGACGCTGGACGAGGTCAAGCCGCGCGTGCGAGACACGCTCGTCGTGCAGCAGGCCGCGGTGCTGGCGCGAAAGGAAGGCGAGGCCAGGCTGGCGGCGCTGAAGGCCGGCACCGGGGGCGACGTGCCGCTGCCGGTGCAGGCGACGGTGTCGCGCATGCAGGCGCAGGGCATGCCGCGCCCGCTGCTGGACGCCGTGCTGCGCGCCGACCCGGCCAAGCTGCCGGTGGTCAGCGGCGTGGACCTCGGCCCGCAGGGCTACGTGGTGCTGCGTGTGACGCAGGTGCTGCCGCGCGAGGCGCCCCCGGGCGGCGAGGAGGCCGCACGCAACCAGTACGCGCAGGCCTGGGCCTCCGCCGAGACCGACGCCTACGTCAACGCGCTGAAGAAGCGCTTCAAGGCCAAGATCGAACCGGCCGCCGACCTGGTGGTGGAAGCCGCGTCGGCGCCCGCGCGGCGCTGAAGCGGCGTCTATAATCGTTGTCTCTGCGGTGGCTGTAGCTCAGTTGGTAGAGTCCCAGATTGTGATTCTGGTCGTCGTGGGTTCGAGTCCCATCAGCCACCCCATCCCAGCGCTTCATCAGGTCCCATGCCGGACCGAACTTCCCGCCAAATCAACGACTTAGCCGGTCGCTTGAGTCAGGAAGGTTCCTGTCGTCCCACGGCAGCGCAGCGCAAGTAGGGGAACATGTAGGGGAACAAATGGCGTTCGTCATGCCATTTGGAGCTTTGTTCCCCTATGCTCACCGACAAGCAGTGCAAGAACGCGTTCTGCCCAGAGGGCAAAGCCCGCGCACGGGCGACCGATTCAGGCGGTCTCTACCTTGAAGTTGCCGGCGCCGGGTCCAAGCGCTGGTTCTGGAAGTACTACTTCGACGGCAAAGAGAAGCGCCTCTCCTTGGGTTGCTACCCTGAGGTCAGCCTCAAGGATGCTCGGGCTGCTCGAGACGATGCGCGGAAGCAACACCAATCAGGCATCGACCCGGTGCTCGCGAGGCAGGTCGACCGTCTCAGCTCCCGGTTCGACGCCAACGCCAGCTTCGAGGTGACCGCGCGTGAGTTCCACGCGACCAAGAAGGTCGGCTGGAGCGATCGCTACGCCAAGCGCTGGATGGAGCGCCTCGAGAAGGACATCTTCCCCTGGCTGGGCAAGCTCCCGCTCTCCCAGATCGGCGCACCGATGCTGCTGCAGACGCTGCGGCGCGTCGAGGCACGTGGCACGCGCGAACTGCCTCACTCTCTGCTGGAAGCCTGCGGGCAGGTGTTTCGATACGGCGTTGCCACCGGACGTTGTGAGCGCAGCCCCGCTTCGGATCTGCGCGGCGCACTGAAGCCGGTGCTGACCAGACACGTCTCGGCGATCGTCGAACCGGATCAGGTCGGCGACTTGATGCGCGCGATCGACGGCTACCACGGTCACCCCGTCACCCGGGCGGCACTGCTTCTGTCGGCGCTGCTCTTCCAGCGGCCAGGGAACATCCGGCAGATGGAGTGGGCCGAGCTGGATCTCGAGGCAAGGATGTGGGCGATTCCCTCCGCCAAGATGAAGCGGACGAAGCGGGAGAAGATCAACGGAAGGCCGCATCTGGTTCCGCTCGCAACCCAGGCTGTAGACGCTCTGAAGGACCTGATGCCGCTGACTGGCCGAGGGCGATACGTTTTTCCGTCCCTGATCAGTGCCAAGCGGCCGATGAGCGAGAACACGGTGCGCGTTGCACTGCGCCGGCTAGGCTTCGACAACGAGACGATGACTCCCCATGGATTCCGGGCGATGGCCCGTACCGTGATGGTGGAGCGGCTCAACGTGGCGCCGGACGTGATCGAGGCCCAGCTGGCACATGGGAAGTCCGGCCCGCTGGGCGCTGCCTACGACAGGGCGGAGTTCATCGAGCAGCGGCGCGACATGATGAAGGCATGGGCGGACTACTTGGACGAACTCAGGCGGAGGCACTCAGGAGAGCGTCCGGCGCAAGCCGCATAGGGGCCATGGCGCATTCGGCAGCTGGCGCATCGTGTAAAGGGGCGGACTTCGCTGCCGAAGCCATAGCCCAAGAGTCCCGTACTCGATGGCAGCGACGAACCGTTTGTATCCGCGACACTCCAAAGAATGTCCGACACTTTGGTTGCCTACAGCTTTGGTGGCGCCCATGCGACTGGTCCTGTTTGCCGCAGTTCTCGCTCTCGGCGCGATGATTGGTGTGATCGCCGCGGCGGGCGATGACACCTCTACGAAGGTCACGATGGCGTTCGTGGGAGTTCTCTTCGCGCTGCCGGTGGCGGCCTTGCTGGCTCGTCGGCGCAAGGGTTCTGAGAGCGGTCAGTTGTCTGACCAACTTCTCGACCCGTCAGGATCAACCTCCCCACGATCGTTGTCGGCCAACTATTGGCGAGACCGAGGTCATCCGCCCTTCATGAAGCCATCTGATGGCGATCCGGACAAGCACATGTTCGATCCTGATCGGCTCGCCTGACTACTTCCGTTTCAAGAGGTCTTTGACGGCATCAGCCGCGGTCTCGGCCGTGGTTGCCGCATCTTTGCCAACTTGCTTGGCGGATTGCTTCAGCAAGGACCTACGCGGCACGAGGGTGCCGTCTTCGGCTCGGTCGGCTTCGATGTTTCGACCGAGCTGATCTGCCTGCGCGCCAGCGCGTTGCCGAAGCGCCGTCGCCTCAGCTTGCACTTGATCTCGGCGCAGCTCCGGCGACTCGGCGGGTACAGTTGGTAAAGAGGGATTCCCGAGAGTTCTCCTGACGACGGCATCAGAGTCTTTGCGCATGCCGGGTACATCGACCGTCGAGTCGACGATGGCCGACTGGCGAAGATGCTCGGGAGGGAGCGACCCGAACGTCACTGGCACGCCAGTCCCATCCGTGAATGTTCGATTTGGCCCGAGGGCTCGACGTGCGAGTTCGGCTTCAAAGAGCGCTTGCGCCGCCGCACTGGTGCCTCCGTACTGCTCAGCGTAGCGGATGAACATGGCGAGGTTATGTGGATCCTGGGCCAGGTCAATGGAGATGACTTCGCCCCTCTCAAGCGCATTGGCCAGCCGTTCGGAGTAGCTGGTTCTTTGCGCCAGCGCAGCTTCAGCACGGGTGGTCCGGGTGGCAGATGAACTGATGCGTGACGCGATCTCCGTGGCTTCACGTGCGTCGGCCGCAACCGCAGTCGAGAAGCTCGAATCTCTGGACACCTGATCGCCGAACTGCTTGAACTCGCTGAGTTGCTCGCTGGTCATGCTGCCGAGCACCTTCTGCTCCTGCGTTGTCAGGGCCGACAAGTAGCTCTTGTCTGCTGTGGCATTGAGCTTTCCGCCAGCGACTGCGGTGCTCAATCCCAGGTGTGCGGCGGCACCGAAGGCTATGTTTGCAACTTGCGACTGAGACATGCCAGTGCTGTCGGCCACGCTCCTCGTGATCTGGTCCAGCCGGTTCAGCGTCTGCCCCAACTGCTCGAAGCTGCTGGATGTCGCCCCCGTGCTGCTTCGCGACGACTTCAGCTTAGCCAAACCCTTGGTGAACGCCTCGGACAGCACCGCCGAGCGTTCGGTGCTGGCTGCGACGGCTTCGCTGCGTGCTGCGTCGACCTGGCGGCTGGCGTCCTGCACGTCCTGTTCGCTCACGCGCATCGAGACCACCCGGGACGCGTAGCCCTGGTTGCGCAGCAGGCTCACGGCAGTCCGCCCGGTCAGCATGTTCGACGAGAAGGTGTTGCCGCTGATGTCGTTCTGCCAGTTGCTCATGAACGCGGACGTTCGGTTCGGCGCAAGCCGGATCTGGTCCATCGAGACATTGCCCATGCTCAGGTTGCCCGCGGCGGCACCTGCCGTGGCGCCGGCCACCATCGACTGCAGGCCCGACAGACCGCCCACCAGCGCGGTGCCGAAGGTCTCCATCCGCTTGAGCGCCGCCCAGGCGATGAACGGGATGCTGATGGCCAGGTAGCCGACCACGGCCTCGCCGGAGATCGCCCGGGAGTAGATCGTCGACGCCGTCTGCAGTGACAGGGCTTTGGCACCGCTGCCCAGGTCAGCCGCCGCCGCGAGGTCGTAGGCGGCGTAGATCGATGCCATGTAGTTAAGCACGGCATACAGCGGTGGCCAGAGCTGGATCCAGATCAGCACCGCGGCATAGCCCTTGAAGGCCAGCATGGTCTCGCGCCCGCTGGTCAGCAGCATCAGCAGGACGAGGAGGGGGAACAGCGCGTAGGTGATGGCCTCGATCACGTTGCGGAACACCGGCAGCGCCTGCTCGGCGACCTTGCCGGCGTTCAGCCAGGCCGCGTTCTGCTGCGCGACGGACTGCGCCCGCCCGACAGCCAGCACCATGGCCGCCGGGTCGTTCACCTTCTGCCCGATAATGTTGCTGGTGTCATTGATTGCGTTCAGCACCGCGTTCTGGCGGATCAGGTCGGCCGCCGTCGCGGCCGCGGACGCGATGCTGTTCTTCAGGTAGGCCTGCTGGATCTGCCCCGCGATGGCGGCGTTGGCGGCCGCAGCCGGCAGCGTCGGGTTCAGCTGGAACGCCAGCTTGCCCTGGATGCGGGTCAGCTGCGCCGGCAGTCGGCCGTTGAGGTTCGTGTAGGCGTTCGGGCAGGTGTCGACGGTGATTGAGCCGCCGGCGCTGGTCAGGGTCGTGAAGCGGGCCGGGTTGGGTGACGCCATCAGCGCCCACACGTCGTCCGAACTCGAGAACGTGCCCGGGTCGACCGTGCCGTCGATCAGGTCGTACATCGTGCAGTTGTGGATGAAGTTGACCAGGTCCGTGCGGAAGTTCGGATCCTGGAAGGCGACGCTGCCGGTCTCCCGGATGAGGCGGTTGCCGAACATCAGGCCGTTCTTCTCGTAGCTCAGTTCGCTCGGCAGGGCTCCGACACCCGGGATGACCTGGAAGGCCGTCTCGAACAGGCCCGTGAGCGTGTGCCCGACCGTGCTGGTGACGCTGCCGAGGAAGGCCACGCCGAACGGGACGTTGGCTACCACCTTGACGGCGGATCCGCCGGTCTTGTCGACGACGCCCACGGTCACCCGCGGCACGATGAGGACGGAGAACACCAGCAGCACGGTGGCCAGCCACTTCCAGCCCTGCAGCTTCTCGGGCGCGAAGGCATAGGCCACCAGCGCCGCGATAAACCCGCAGAAGGCCACGGCAGCGACCGCCGCCATGTAGTCGCCGGATCCGTGGATGGCTGCCGCGGCGTTGAAGATGCCGAACAGGCTGTCGGCGTTCTGGTAGGCGTAGATCTCCCACATGCGTCGCTCCTGGGAACTGGCCTGCCTCCGGGTTGCTGGCGCGGCGCCCGCGGAATCGGTCCTGCCGACCGATGTGTCAGCGGGCCTGGAAGGCCGCCTGCTGCCCCAGCATGTCCATCACGTGCTGGGGCATGCTCGACCGCAGCTGCCGCTCGAGCTGCTCCAGGTGGCTGGACACCGCCCTGAACGAGCCGACCTTCTGGTACAGCAGGTTCTTCTCCTGCGACAACTGCAGCAGCATGGCCTGAGCCCGTTGCCTCACCAGGTTGGCGCGATCCCGCTGGGTTTGCTGCAGCGTGTAGTCCTTGTCGAGGGCTGCCATTCCCACACGCAGGTTCCGCTCCAGGAAGACGTAGGCGTAGTCGGCGGCGATCACGTCGCGGTACTGCGCGATCAGGCTGTCGGACAGCCCGGAACCGGGGATCGTCGCGCCGATCGAGAGCATCTTGTAGACCGGCTCGGTGGTCTGGTTGACGAAGCCGACCTCCGCCGAGTTGTTCGGGATCGCCGTGCGTGTGGCGATCTTGTCGGCGATCGAGCGCATCATGGTCTCGACCCGGGCGGTGAAAGGCGTGTGGGTGTAGCTGGTGTTCAAGGTCACCACGTCGCACTCGGTGTAGTTGTTGCACCGGAGCAGGTGCTGCGTCACGTTGGTGCCGGTGCCCGCCGCCTGGCCGTACAGCAGCTGGCTGATCGAGGTGATCGTCGGCGCCACGGGCTCCGGATCACGCGCGGCGTCCTCGGGGTAGAAGATCACCGTGCCGACGATGCTCATGATGAGCTCGCGCTCCTGGTCGTCGAGGTAGGTGCCAGTGCGTTGAAGCGCCTTCCAGGTCAGGTTGCCGACGAAGGGCGCCTTGTTGCGTATGTTCGCGTCGCCCGAGGATCGGGCCGAAGCCAGGATGCTGGGCCGGTCGGTCGCGCAGCGGCGGCGCGCAGCGTCCCGATCGGTCTCCAGGCCCATCTCGATGGCCAGATCGGAACAGGCCTCCTGCGAGCTGAAGCCGGCCGCCTCGGCGGCCGTGCTGACGATGGCCTTTGCGGTCTCGCAGGAGTTGATGCGCGCGTTGTTGATCCAGGTCTCCAGACCCTTGGCCCACTTGGTCAGCCCGCCCAGCAGCGGCGAGACCGACTCCAGCGCCAACTGGAAGGCAATGCCCGGCAGCGCGGCCGTGATGTTGCGCAGCATGTTCTTGAACTCGGCCGCCGAGATGTGCGAGAAGGAGCCGCCGAACACGTCGATGCCGCCGCAGCCGGCGCGGGCGCTCGGAAACTGGATCGCCGCGAGCTGATAGACCTTGTTCGGTGCCCGCATGAACAGGCTGCCCCCGGTGTAGGTGTTGAAGGTCTGGCCGCGGAACGCGCCGGGTGCGGTGTAGTTGCCGATGGCGCCGAGGCTGTTGAACATGTTGTTCACCTCGGTGTTCAGGTCGCCGGCCCGCAGTGGCGCTGGGCCTACGGCGAGGGCGGAGCAGCACAGGGCGACCACCACAGCACGGTGCAGGGGCCGGTCGGCGTCGGTACGCTTCATCGGGGGCTCCTTTGGATCTCTGTCTGCGCCGGTGCGGGCTCACCGCCTCAACGCTGTTGGGTCAAGCGGGCCTGGGCCTGCAGGCCGCCAGTCGAGCCCAGGAACGGTGTGGCGGCGTTGTCAGGTGAGGCCGTGACCATCGAGATGCGCTCCACCAACTGCGCCTCGGACAGCACGCCGAAACCGATCGGGGTGATCTTTCCAGTGAAGGGCTGGGCGAGGTAGACGGCGGGAACCTGGCTCACCCGCAGCGTGGTGGCGATCCCGTTGTCCCGTCGGGCGTCCGCGAAGCCGGGGATCGGGCCTCCGTCGACGGTGATCGCGACCACCTTGATGCCGTGCCGGGCCTGGAAGGCCTCGAGCGTCGGCGCGAAGGCATGGCAGTAGGGGCAGTCGCTGCGGAAGAAGAAGAACAGGACATGGTCGCGGCCCAGGGCGCTGATGGACTGGCTGCGCTGGGCCGTCTGAAGCTGGTCGAACACCTCCAGGGCCTTCGCGTTCACCGGGCGACCCTGGAGCGTGGGGTCGAGCTCGGGGCTGGCCCATGCGATGCGCTGCGCCACGTCGGCGAAGGTGGATGCGCGCGACACCACCTGGGCCTCCAGCTCCATGTAGCGGCGTACGTTGGCTTCGGTCGGCCGCATGATGGCGATGTGCCGGCGCTCCTCGAGGGCCTTCTGCAGGCGATCGAACTCGACGATCTCGGGTGGCCTGGCAGGCAAGCGCCTGGGTGAAGTGGCGGCGCTCGATGCCGGTGCGGCCTGTCGCGGTACGGAAGCAGGTGGCTCAGGTGGTGGGACCTCTGGCTCCTCGTAGAAGTGCCAGCCGCGCCAGTTGTCGGACCAGTACGGCCGTCCGGGGTCCTGCGGCTGCGCACGGACGATCGTCCCGCTGCCGAGCATGACAACGAGGCAGAGTGCGAGCCCAGCTTGGCGCGAGGCAGAGCGGCGCAGCGTCATGGGCGCAGCCTCACGACAGTGACCGCGGCGGCTGGCCGTCGCGGCAGTAGTTGATACCGAAGTCGATGGTCTGCCGCCGCGGTGCCTGCGCGCCGCCGGCGCCGTAGTTCGGCAGCTGCACGCCGTCTTGCCAGAAGCGCACGTTCAGGCGACTGCAGCCGGGCTGGGCGTAGCGCTTCTCGGTGCTCACGTCGATGTAGATCGGCGTCGTGGCGTTGAAGCGCTTCGAGATCGCGTCGGCGACCTCACCGACCAGGACCCCATGGGCCTTGCCGTCGGGTGCGTCCAGGGCCGACAGCATCAGCTGCTTGGCATCGCGGACTGGCAGTCGTTCCTGAGCCGTGGCAGCGCTGGCTAACAAGGCGCAGGCGGCGCCGACCAGTACGGTGATGGCCTTCATTGGCACTTCCCCTGGCCGTAGTAGCAGGTAGGAACTCGGCTGGCGCTGCCGGCCTGCAGCGCGTTGACGTTCGGCAGGGTCGGAACCAGCGACGCGTAGAACTCCGACAGATCCATCGCCGCGAAGTTGAGCGTCTGCAGCTGCGCGACGGTGAAGCCCGAGCAGTCGGCGTTCTGCGCACCGCCCCAGCCCTTGCCGACCTGCGCGCGGCCCTGTTCATTGACGATGCGGGCCAGCATCGAGTTGAAGCAGCACTTCGAGGTGGTGTGCTCGACGCAGGACACGCAAACGCCCAGAACCCGGAAGCAGGATGAGCACCAGGTGCCGATCGTGTGGCACAGCCTGGCGCCTTCCTTCATCGCCAGCTTCCCCTCGTCCTCGTTGCAGGACATCATCGAGAGGACGATGTAGATGATCACGGCGATAGCCAGCGTCCACGGGTCGAAGGCCACGACCAGGCTGTCGCCGGCGTACACAGCCACCGATCCAGCGGGCAGGGCGGCGCCGTTGACCGCCACCGTCACGCCATAGGTCGTGAACGTGCCGCTGAAGCCACCGCCCATCAGCAGTGCCGAGATGCCCTGGTAGATGAACTGCTGGTTCTGCGAGTTCATCAGCACGTCGAAGACCAGGCGCGAACCGCCGCCGAAGATGCTCTGGTTCGTCATGCCGGCGCCGGCGCCGTCGGCGTAGCAGCAGTTCTTCAGCAGGCGGTCGCGGCAGCGGTTCTCCTCGCCCTTGAAGACCTGCATGCGGTCGGCGTCCAGGTAAATGCCCGCCTCGCGTCCGGCCTCGAGCATCGACATGCTGCGCGCAAAGTCAGGGTCGTTCGGCGCGCCGATGTCGAAGCAGTTGCCGCTCAGGCAGAAGACGTTGGTCGGGCAGTTGCTGCTGGTCGTGACGGTCTCGGCGGGCACGGGGCAGCTGTAGCCGTCCTCGAACACCTCGCACACGCCGGTGATGGCGTTGGGCTGCCGGCAGGTCGAGGTCTGCGGCGTGCAGCCTGCTGCCACCAGCGGTGCGCATTGGTCGGCCGAGGCGCCGCCGCTGCACGACATGGTGCTCCGGTACTCCCAGCAGTCGCGGGTGACGGCCACGCCGTCGACGACCTTGGTCGCCGGGCCATCGGTGCAGACGGCGGGCGTGGTCGTGGTGCAGCGGCCTCCGGCGTCCAGGGTCGGGCACTGGTCGTCCCAGCGGTCGGTCTCGGTGACGGTGGTGGTTGGCCGCGTGTAGGACAGCCGCATCGTCGGGATCGGGCCGAAGGCGGGGTTGGGAGCCCAACCGATCACCGCCCGGTCGGCGTCGATGTTCCAGTAGGTGCCGCCCACGGCGCCCGTGATGTCGATACCAGCGTAGGGCGTCCAGCCGGAAGCGGGCGCGTAGCACTTCGTGCCGTCCAGGGCGGTGGTGGTGCAGCCGCTGTCGCCCTGGCAGACGGTGTCCTGGATGTTGTCGCCGCTCTGCGTGCCGACGCGGCAGGCCGCATAGACCTTGAGGAAGGGCTCGACGCTGGTGCAGCTGTAGCCGGAGTCGCCGCCACCCGTGCAGACCTCGGCGCGTTCCGGGGCCACCATCGCCGTCAGGCTGCAGGTCGATCCGCTGCAGCTCTTGTCAGCCACCCAAACGGCCGTGCGGATGGGCTGGCCGTCGATCATCGAGTAGGTGGTGTCGAGGACCGACACGATCTGCGGGAAGACGACCGGCGTCGTCATGTCCACGTCGAAGAAGCTGAGCGGATTGCCGTCTTGGGTGACGCGGAAGTGCTGCGCGGTAACGGCGCGGTCGGGCAGGCACTGCAAGTCCAGACCCGTGCGGCCGGAGGCCGCATGGGCGAACCAGTCCCCCGGGTTGCAGCTGGTGGTCCGCGTCGTGCTGACGGTCAGGCTTCGGCTGCAGCTGTAGTTGCCGACGCCGACGTAGCGCAGGCAGCTGCGTGGCTGCATGCCGGCGGGCACCGGGGTGACCGTGGTGGTGCATCCGCTGTAGTAGGCGGCCAGGCTGCCCAGCTCGGCCGATGGGGTACGGCCGATCGCGCGTGCGGCAGCGACGGCAGGGTCATCGGCGCCGACCGCAGGGCGTGGCGTATTGGCTGAGGAGAAGGCGCCGCGCTGCGCCTGGCAGAGCGGGTCGGTGGGGGTCAGTGCACAGGCAGACAGCCTCGCGCTGCCCTGCGACGACAGATTGGGCTGACGGTAGTAGCTGCGCTCGGGTGGCGTCGTCGTGTAGCCCGGCACCACCGCGGTGGCGCCCGGAGTGGTGACGTTGCCGCGGGCCACCGGGTTCGCGGCCTGGCCAGCGGCGACCCCTTCCTCGTGCGGGCCAGCCACGGCGGCGGTGTGCGTTGTCAGGAAGCAGGCGGCGGTGATGCTGGCGACAAGGCGGCGCCACGGCGAGGCGCGGCTCGCCGTGGATGATGGCGGGGCAGGGAGGTGGCTATCGGGGCCTGGCGGGGTCGGGAGAAGCACGCCCCATGGTCAGGGGCAGTCCGGTCGGTGTCTCGGGGAAACGGGGTGTGCGAGGGCGGGGTTTCGCCGCTGGGCGAAGCCCTCCGGGAATTGCCAGCGAGTAGCGCCTTTTGCTGGGCAGTCTGGTGAGGCCTGTGCGCCATGCTCTGAACGCACTGCAGACTCGCACCGAGCGCCCTGTGGGGTGAGCGAGGTCAGACCCGAGAAGGCGACTTAGCGGTGCGATGGGCTGTATAAAATACCAGTTGCAAGGGTTCGTTGTCCGGACCAGTCCGGGCAGCGCCGCGATCAAGTACCGTGCAGCGAGGCAATAGGTGGCACCCTTGATTCAACTAGCTCGAGCTGTGCAATGAGAGGCGTTGGGTGCAGTGGCCAGGGTGGGTTTGCCGCTACGCTCGCTGGGCGTCGCGAGTTGCGGGACATCGCGCCTTCGCGAGGCCTGGGCCGACGTGAACCGGTTGCGAGGAACCGCGCGATTCACTCCAAGAGTGACTTCATCGACATCGGGCGGGCACGCTGTGGCGGAGTGTCGCTGAGCCATAGTTGCGACACCAGGGTTGCCGTTTGACATGGGATCCTCTGACACGTCTCTGCGCTTGCGCTTCTGGGCATCGCTCCTGATCTTCGTCAGCGGGTATGCGCCTCTGCTCGTCATTCTTGCCGTCAAGGACCTGCAGATTGTCAATGGCATCCCGACGCCGCAGCATCCCTGGATGTTCGCTGTCCTGATCGCAGTGGCAGCCCTGAGCAGCTTGATGGTGTTGGGCGCCATAAGGAGCATCAGGAGCGGACTTTCCGTCGAGGTGACGAAAGCAGCCAACAAGTCGGGTGAGATGTTCGGCTACACCATACCGTATGTGTTGTCCTTCGTACGAATCGACCTGGGTGAATGGCAGACGCTTGTCAGTCTGGCGATATTTCTTGGGATGATGTTCGCAGTCGCGTATCGAACGCAGACAGTTTTCGTCAATCCCATTCTGGCGGTAGCGGGCTACATGCTCATTGACTGCACGTTCAAACGCGCAGGTACAGAGACGCAGGCCATGATCATCACGCGGGTTCCCCTCAAAATCGGCGCTTCGTACACGATCGAGCGGCTCTCGCATTACCTTTACGCAGCCGCCGAGCTGCAAGAAGATCGCAGGGAGAACCAATGAGCACGAAGGAAGCAACCAGGCTCAAGAAGCTGAAAGCCTTGGACCTGTCCAAGGCGAGTTCCAGTTTCTGGGTGGTCAAGCGCAAGCCGGCGCAGCCGCCCTACAGCTACTCCGTCCTACGAGTAGACATCGATGCCAAACTTGCCAAGCGCCTGAAGGGATACATGAAGGCGCAGTTCCAGGACCGCGACCTCCCACTGGAACCCTACGACTTCAACACGGCCGACCCAGACGAGAAATTGCTGACGCTGGACTCTGACGGAACAGACTTTGAGAAAGTCCAAGCAGCAATTGATGCGGGGTTCGACAATGGCGTCGTCAAGGACTACGCGCAACTTCTCGGCTCGTGGGCCTATGTCGTACTGTTCGAGATCGACGGCAAACGTGCATTTGCATGGCGCAAGATCAGCAATCTGAACACCCCGGCTGCCGCCAAGTCACGAAAGACTCTTTACTTCATCGGCCACAAGCTTGTCGATGCGGAGGATCAGAAGGTCTTCGTCATCGATCCTCGCTTCGACTTCATTGCGTTTGAAGGCACTGTCTTCATTGGACGCAAATCGGCCTTCGAGACCTCGATGAACTTCCGCGAAGGGATGAAACAGAAGGGTGCGGAACTCCTGGACGCTTTCAAGGAGTTGGACCTCCTGAGTGATGTGGAGCCGATCCGCAAGTACGTCGGGGAGAACCTGCATCACCTTCGCAAACTTGCTGCCATCAAGAATGCCGGCTACTACAGCAAGCCGGACTACATGGCCAAACTGGTAAAGGTAGTCAAGGCGGAGAAGTGGGACCTCAAGATCGAGGGTGGGAAGATCATTGTTGAAGAGGACACCATCGAGTTGCTCCTCAAGCTGCTGAACAACGATCGGTTGCGGTCGCCGATCAATGATGAGGTGTTCGACTCGTCGGCCAAGAAGGCCGTCACGTAGGCGTTCGACTAGCCGTGCCTGCCAGCCGCTGGCTTTCTCGACCGATCTGCTTCGCAGGCGGCAGAGCACGGCAAATGCCTATCAGTGGGGCGTGGAGGTTCCTGGCGATCGTCGGCCCATGTACTGCATCGCGTACTCCAGCGTCACGTCGCCAGCCACCTTCGAGAACGACTGCGATGGGCCGCAAACACGCAAAGCACAGGCCACGCTGCCGGCGTCTTCCTTGACCAGGACAAACGTGGGCGTCCTCGTGATCCCATACCGATCAAACGCTTCGGGATCGATCTGAACGGCAACGCGGCGACTGCCGATCAGCGCCTGCATGCGGGTCACCGTCTCACGGATCGATCCGTTTGCCAAGCCCCGTAGCACGAGCGTCGCGCCCGCCCGCGCTGCCTGGTCGACCAAGCGCTGAAACGTCGGCTCCGGCATCGCGAAGCTCGCAAAGATCAGCACCTTCGGCCCTGCCTTGCCTGCAGTCATCGTCGTCGCCTGCGCGCCTGTCTGCACGTCGAAGCCCTTGGATATGGCCTCGAGGTCGATAGGCATGCGGGTCACCGGCTGAGGCAGATTCTCGATGCGAGGTGCGCCAGGAATCGGTACCCGTGCCAGTTCAGCCTCGGTCGGCATCCGATGCTGCCGGCGCGCGCGCTCGATGTCGGCTTCGGTCACGGTGGGTGGCGCCGCCTGGGCACCCAGCGCGCTGCTGGCAAGCAGGAGCGCAGCGATCCCGGCGCAAAGCGTCCGGCTGATGGGTGATGTCCCGTCAGTAGCCCACACAGCAGTTCCTCTTCCGAAACAGCATGAACGCGAAGTCCTCGCCGCGCACCGGGTACTCCTTGCCGGCGCCCCAGACGATGGTGCTGCGGCCGAAGGGCTGACAGCAGCGCCCGCCGTCCTTGGCGGTGTTGGCCACCGGATAGGTCAGCTGGGTCTTGTAGGCGGTCTTGTCCATGGCCGGCAGGAAGTAGGGTCCGCAAAGGCCTGGCCGGCCATGCCAGCCCCAGGCCAGCAACTCGCGGTGCATCTTGGCGGTCAGCCGCTGCGCGATGAGGGCCGCCGTTCGCACCCCGCCCATGTGGTACGGCACGTGGCCATCGAAGGGGTAGATGCCGCCCTGGCAGCCGGCGCACCAGAACATCTCGGCGATGCCGAAGCCCGCGGTCGCGGCCACGCAATCGGCCGCGCAGGCCGCCACTGCCACCGGGTTGGCGAACAGCACGGCCTCGGGGTTGAGGATGAGGGTCAGTTCGTCGTCGTTCCACAGCGGGTCCACCTCGGTCAGGTAGGCCAGGTCGAACGATCCCCGCTCCAGGCACGGGAAGTCGGTCACCACCTCCAGCCAGAACAGCACCGGGTTCACGTAGAAGTGCGCTTGGTAGAAGCTGCCGCCGTCGCCATCGCCTTCGGGGCGCGTAAACCGTGCCGCTGCCGGCGCCTGGATACCGGGGTCGAGGTCGATGCCGCCCAGCGACGCCAGGCAGAAGGGCTTGCGCACGGCCTCCACATGCCGGGCCGGCTCCCAGAACCCGATCGACAGGCCGATGGTGGGGTTCACACCACAGCTGCAGACCGGGTTGGACGGGTTGGGGATGTCCTCCTGGCCATCGAAGTTGGCGATGGTGGCGCCGCCGATGCTGATCGGCAGGATGCAACTCCAGCAGATCTCGGTGATCGGGTTGGGGAAGCGGCCGGTGCAGGTCAGACTGTCGGCGGCCTGCGCGGGCGCCACCCAGGGCAGGGCGGCAGCCAGCAACGCGCGGGCAAGCACCTGTCTGGCCCATCGGCGAAGCGCGGGCATCCTCTGTGCGGCAAGCAAGCAGGTCCTGGAGGGCAGGGTGGTCATTGCACGAGCACCTCGTCGACGCGCAGGCGCATGCCTTCCTGCGAGACCAGGGCGGGCACCTGCCTGATGCCGAAACGGCGGGTCAGCGTCCCCTGCTGGTCGTAGTACACCGGCACGCGCCAGGCCTTCATCAGGTCCAGGTACGAGCCACCGGTCAGGATGGGCTTGACCTTGCCGTCGTAGCGCGCAATCAGCTCGCGGGCCCGAGCCACCTGTCGCAGGTCACGTGCATCGAAGAACAGCAGCCGCTTGGACAGCGACACCACCTCCAGCGGGTTCTTGCGCGTCCCGGCGGGGAACAGCAGCCGGCCCTGCGCATCGACGATGTTGCGGTCGAGCGTGAAGGTCGGGTCGATGGTCCAGGACCGTGCAGTTTCGGTGCTTCGTACGCCCTCGACCGGGGCGGGCTGGCGCACGGCAGCCACACCGCGGCTGCGGGCCTCGTCGATCAGACGCTGCAGTTCACCCGTTCGTTCCTTGTCGCGCAGGCGTTGCTGGATGAACTCCAGCAGGTGGGGCTCGGCAATGCCGTAGGTCGGGCCGATGGTCCCCAGGTCCACGGCGTGGGTGGCTGTGCTCAGGATCGTTGCGGCGGCCGCCAGCAGGCGCCGAGTGACGCGCGCCGGGGCGCTGATGCAGCCTGTCCGGGGCAGTGGCAGCTCGAACTTCACCTTGACGCCTTCCGGGTGCATGAGATCTGCTCGCCCAGCCGAGTCAGCCCTGGCCCGTCCTGAAGGTGGCTGGCCCGGATCATCGCCATCAGCAGCGGATCGCCGTCTCCTTCCGCCATCGCCTGTCGCAGTTCGCGGCTCAATAGACTCCGGCGGCAGCGGCGCTCGTGGGCCTGGAGATAGGCCTGCGCCCCTTGGTGCGCCGCAGGGGAGATCTGCTGGAGCAGCGCCAGGTAGTCGGCCATCGGCACGTCGCCCGTGATAGCCGGCTCAGACGATGTCTGCGCCAGCGCGGGCAAGGCCGTTGCGAACGCGGTCAGGGCGACAAGGGAAGCCAGCGAGGCCAGGGAGGTCGGCCGGGCCGTGTGACGGGGCACCGGCCAACGCAGTATCAGGTGCGGATCCACGGCGGCTCCTCAGAACAGTGGCACCACGGTGCCCAGCACCTGCTCGGCCCGCACGAGCCCGCTGCTGCGGTAGCGCGAGTCGAACGAGTCCGGGCCGGTGCCCTGCACGTAGTAGTGGCCCGGAGGGATCACCGTCGGCGCGATCGGCTCCAACGGGCGCCGGTCGAAGGCCTGGGCCTTGGCCGTGCCGACGACGACTCCGTTGACCGACACCGTGCGGCCGGACACCGTCACCACGTCGCCTGGCAGGCCGCGCACGACCTTGAAGAACGGCTGTCCGTCCAGTCCGGGGTACGCGGATCGCGCCTCGCCAGCAAACGAGAAGATGACGAACTCGCCGCGCTGCAGCGGATGCTCGCCGTGCTGCAGCCATGCCACCCGGTACGGCAGGCTGCCCGTCCAGTTGAAGAGGACCGGTACTCGCGGCGTCGGGTCGATGAAGAGGCGCGTGTAGGCGAAGGCCCAGATCGCGAAGACGGGCAGGTAGAGGTACCAGCGTCGCCGCATGTGCGCCGCAAAGTCGATGGCCTGGGTGCGAAGGCTGCGTTTCATCGGGCCTCCTCGGTGTCGTTCCTGTGGGGTGTCTGGGGATGGCCCAGCTTCTGCTGCAGCAGTGCCGTCAGATCGACGGTCCGCGGTGTCCGGCCGGCCACGGCGCTCTTCAGCACCACCAGGCAGGCGCAGTCCCGGGGCAGTTCCTCCAGTGCGGCCGGCAGCCGCTGCGAGAAGCTCCGGGCCAGCGCGAACGCTCTCTCGCGGTCAGCGTCGGTGGTGGCGCGGGTTAGGAGCTGGGTGAACTCGGCCTCCTTCTGCCGGTACACCTCGCCGACATCGACGACGCCGACCCGCTGGGCCGGGCGCACCACCACGCGGTCGTAGGCGGCCAGCGTGCCCAGCACGATCAGCAGCGCGAATGCCGCGTGCAGGGGGATGGCCGCCATGCCCATGGGCCCGGCAACGGGCTGCTGGGGTTTCGGGCCCGGACTGGCGCTGGCCTCGACGTCCATGGGAGCCTCGCCAGGGTCACACCGCGTGCCCGCGCCGCCGCAGCAGCTCGGTGATCGCGTCGTCGATGCTCAGGCCCTGCGCCCGCAGCTCGTCGATCGGAGCGTTGTCCTCCAGCTTGTTGGAGAACAGCAGGTGGGTCGCGGGGTCGAGGATGTTGCGTGCCACGCCTTCGCCCACCGGCGAGGAGATGTAGACCTCAGAGAAGACGCCCGGCTCCGTGCGCAGCGAATTGAGCAGCCGCTTCTTGGGCTCGTCCATCGATAGCCGCCCCTTGCGGTCGAGCATCTCGATCGACTCGGGCTTCTGCCGCAGCAGGAACACCCAGTCCGAGCAGTTGAAGGCCGCCTCCATCTGGGCCGAGCCGTAGTAGTCGTCGGCGCTCTGCGTGGCCGTGCCGAGCGATCCGCCGTACTTGCGGGCGCGGCGCGCGGCTTCCTCGACCACAGCCGCCTTCACGGGGTCGTCGGCGCCGATGTCGCCCAACTGCTGCTTGAGCTCGTCGATGAAGAGCAACTTGCGCCGGTTGCGCGTCAGGTACATCTCGCCCGTGATCTGGTGCAGCAGCAGGATGTTGACGACCGCATGCAGGTCGGGCCGGCGCTTCAGCTCCTCGTTCTCGATGACGACGAAGTCGTTGCCGAAGTCGATGTTGTTGCGCCCCTCGAAGAAGCGCTCGTACTGGCCGCCGCGGGCGTAGGGGTTCAGCATCACGGCCAGGTCGCGGATGCGCGGGTCCTCGCGTACCCCCAGCTCCTCGATGGTGCCGGCCTTGAAGGCGTCGCGCAGCGCGGTCACCGTGAGCGCGTTGCCGTGCTCGCGGAACAGCTTGATCACCATTGCCGAAATGGCCTTGTACTGGACCTCGTCCAGCGGCCGGGACATCGAGGCCATCTTGGAGATGGCCGGCACCAGCATGTCGATGTCCTCGTTGATGTCGACGATGTGCGTGAAGGGGTTGAGGCAGATGTCAACGTCGGGCCGGAACTCGATGTACGTGCCCTTGGCCTTGCGGCACAGCTTCTCGAATGACCGGCCGAGGTCGAGCATCCACACCTTGGCGTCGATGGCCCGATAGGACCACGCCATCTCATTCATCAGCACCGACTTGCCGGACCCGGGCGCACCGATGATCGCGAAGTTGTAGTTGCCCAGGTCGTTGTCGAAGATGTCCAGCGTCATCAGCTGGCCGCGCCGGCCACCGAAGACCAGGGCCGGCGTGCGCGTGCCGCGCCACTCGGCGATCAGCGGTGCCAGGTGGATGGCATTGGCCATCGTCTTGCGCGAGACGCGGCGCATCTTGGCCAGGTCCTTGTGGAAGGCCTCCGACAGCGTCATCGGCAGGCTGGCCAGCAGCGCCTGCCGGTGCATGTAGACATCGGCGTTGAGCTGGAAGCCCCGGCCGCGCCAGATCGCGTTGGCGGTCTCCTGGGCGGACACGGCCTTCTCGGGCGGCGAGAAGATCGCCAGCTGGTGGTACAGGCTCACCAGGCTGCTGCCCACGTCGATGGCGTTGGCCGCCGCCGTCCAGTCCTGCAGCTTCTTGCCCACGTCGGGCATCACCTCGGCCATCTTGCTGCGCGCGTTCTGGGTCGCGCGCACGTGGTTGGCGGTGACCACGGACTTCATGACGTTGGGGTCGAGCACGTGCACGCCCATGGTCAGCAGGAAGGGCGCGCTGTACTGCAGCGCCGGCTGCATCAGGTCGCCGATCAGCGAGCCCATCTGCCACAGCGCGAAGCGCTCGGGGAAGGACTTGATCGAGTAGAAGCGTGCTTCCAGCGATCCTCGCCGCCCTCCTTCCAGAGGGTCAGGCCGGCGGGATGCGGGTCCTGGATGGTGTCGAAATCGACGATCTGGTCGCGGATCTCGCGGCCGTCGTCGTAGTGGAGGTTGGGGGCGTCGGTCTGGGAGACCCGGTCGGGGTTGGTGAACAGCGCACACCAGTTGATCAGGTCCGCGGCGTCGCAGACACGGCTGGGCAGCGACGCCGAGCGCAACGTGGACGCCATGGACTCGCGCAGCGCGACCAGCTCGTCGCGCCGGGTCAGGTCGCCGGCCTGTTCCACGCCGCTCGGCACGGACACGCTCATCATCAGCCGGAAGTCGCGGATCGTGTAGTGGAAGCCGGTGGTCAGCGACTGCTGCGCGCCGTGCAGCAGGTGCCCCACACGCTGCCGCGCAAGGCGGTGGAACAGGTTGTCGTTGCGCGCCGGGCGGCCCCAGTGCTTGGCCTTGTCGGCCTGGTCGGCATCCTCGACGCGCAGGTTGGCATAGCGGCGCAGCTGCTCGCGGATGTGCGGCGAGGCAAACAGGTGGAACTGGATCCCGGTGGCTGGCGGGCAGG
>JBGAGI010000010.1:0-239716 GCA_044226775.1 Rubrivivax sp.
CCACCCCGACCGGGACAGCCGCCGCCGCGCGGCAGTTCGCTGCGGGTTACGCCCTACGGGCTCCACCCTCCGCGACCTGCCGCGCACTCAAGGACTTACACCACTTCCGGGGACATAAGCCGAACATGCGATGAATACGAACATCCGCGTGGCGACCGAGCGCTGGCCCTGATCCAGCAGCCTCCACCCCCGCCAACCCTCAAAACCCTGCCCTCATCGCGCACCCTGTCACCTTTCCGCCGCGCCATCCGTCCAATGACTGACCGAACCCGCACGACCATGAGCGCCACCCTCACCCTCTCGCATGAAGCCGACCTCGAGCTCGCCGGCCTCGCGGCCGGTGGTGATGCCCGTGCCTTCGAGCAGCTGATGCGGCGCCACAACCGGCTGGTGTTCCGCGCGGCGCGAGGCATCGCGCGGGACGATGCCGAGGCCGAGGATGCGGTGCAGGACACCTGGCTGCGTGCCTTCGAGCGCCTGGGCGACTACCGCGGCGAAGCCGCGCTCGGGACGTGGCTCGTGCGCATCGCCGTCAATGCGGCGCTGGACGCGCAGCGCCGGCGCGGCCGCGTGGTGGACTGGGACCTCGGCCTGCCCGAGCCGGTGGACGGTGAAGATGCGATGGAGTCGACGATGGCGCTTCATGCTGGCATTCCGGCCACGCCCGAGACGGCGGCCGAGCGGGGCGAACTGCGGGCGGTGCTCGAGAGCGCCGTCGCCGCGCTGCCGCCGGCCTACCGCAGCGTGTTCCTGCTGCGCGCGGTGCAGGAGATGAGCGTCGAGGAGACGGCCTTTGCGCTGCAGCTGGGCGGCGATGTCGTGAAGACCCGCTTCCTGCGCGCCCGGGCGATGCTGCGCGAGGCCCTGGCCTGCCGGCTCGAAGCCCAGGCGCCGGTGACGTTCGCCTTCGCCGGCGAGCGCTGCCATCGCGTGGTCGCCCACGTCATCGGTGTTCTGCGGCGGCAAGGCCGCCTGCGTCCGGGTCCGCCGGACTGATTCGCTCGCGCGCACCCGCGCGCATCCGTTCCACCCCACCCACCCCGAAGGAGATGACCATGACCGGTCAGGGAATCGTGTTGCCTGTCGAACCCCATCTGTCGCGCCGCCGGGCGCTGGCCGGGTCGGGCCTGCTCCTGTCGGCCGCCGCCGTGGCGCTGCTGGGCGGGCGCGACGCCCTGGCCGCCGGCAGCGCGCCGATGGAGTCGGACCTGCGCATCCTCAACACCGCGCTGGGTGCGGAGCTCGAGGCGATTGCCGCCTACCAGCTCGGTGCCGAAAGCGGCCTGCTGGGCAAGGACGTTCGGGCCGTGGCCCTCGCGTTCCAGGGGCACCATCGCGAACACGCCGACGCGCTGGCGGCCACGGTGCGCAAGCTCGGTGGCCAGGCGACGGGCCCGAAGACCCGATACAGCTTCCCGACCGAGCAGCTGAAGAACGAGGCCGACGTGCTGCGTTTCGCCGCCGGCCTGGAGAAGGGCGCGGTCTCGGCCTATCTCGGCGCCGTGCCGCTGTTCGCCGACCGCGCGCTGGCGCAGGTGGCGGCCAGCATCCTGGGCGACGAGGCGATGCACTGGGCCGTGCTGCGCCAGGCGCTCGGCGACACGCCGGTGCCTTCGGCCTTCCTGTCGTGATTACCCAGGCTCTCGCCATGCTGGCCCTGCAGGGCAGCGCCGATGCCGCGGCTCTGGCGCGCGGCCAGGAGGTCTACTCGCGCTGCGCGGCCTGCCATGCGATCGAGGTGAACCGCACCGGCCCGCTGCACTGCGGGCTGTTCGGGCGCCGCGCCGGGCGGGCGCCGGGCTTCGAGGGCTACTCGGCCGCGATGCGCGCCTCCGGCATCGTGTGGGAAACGCGCACGCTCGACCACTTCCTGCGTGCGCCGCTCGAGGCCGTGCCGGGCACGTTCATGGGCTACGCGGGCGTGAAGGACGACCGCGAGCGGGCCGAGCTGATCGCCTGGCTGCGCGTGGCCACGGCGCCGGGCCGTTGCGGCGCTTCGTAGCGCGGCGCGGCGCAGCGCTTCGTGGTCCTCCAGGTCCCTCTCGCGCCCGGCTTCAGTGCGCCTGCAGCCAGGCCATGGCCGAGCCGATCAGCCGGCGCGAGTTGTTGAAGACCTCGTCGGTGCCGTAGTGCCGGAAGTAGCACTCGACGTGCATCACGAGGGCCAGGTGAAGCAGGTACAGCCAGCAGCGGCGCAGCTCGCTGGCGGTGAACTCCACCTTGCCGTAGCCCCTCATGCTCTCGGTGACGCCTTCCCAGCTCAGGGCGCGGAACTGGGCTTCCATCAGCGGCTCGGCCCACAGCGCGCGCTCGAAATCGATGATGCCGCTGACATGCCCATCCCTGACGAAGAAGTTGGGCTTCCACGCGTCCCAGTGCACCAGGCAGGGCGTGGTCACTTCCTGCAGGGTCTCGACGTGCCGGTCCACGGCGGCGCGCAGCGCCTGCTCGCTGTAGTCGAAGGCCACCGATTTGCCGGCTGCGTCGGCGAAGACCGAGTCGAGGATCTTCAGGAACGCGTCGCGCCAGGTGTCGGCGCGCAGCGCCGGGTTGCCCGGATAGCCGAAGTAGGTGCCGGGGAATGCATTGACCCGGCGGATGATCGCGCCGATCTCGCGGTCGACCACCGCCTTGCGTTCCGCCGGCCATGCGTCGTAGACCCGGTCGAGGTTATCGCCCTCGATCTTCTCCATGAAGAAGTAGTCGGCGTCGCACAGCTCGCGTGCATCGTCGTGGAAGAGGACCCGCGGAACCGGGATGCCGGGCGCCTGGGCGACCAGCCTCATGGCCGCGACCTCGGTGGCCATGACGTTCCGCTCGTAGCGCATCACCTCGGCATGGGCGGGCGGCGCGATCTTCAGCACCACCTCGCGCCCGTCGGCCAGGCGCAGCGCGTAGGCGGCGTTGAACCAGCCGTCCTTGAGTTCGCTGACCGCGTCGGGAGACGCATGCAGCCCCACGCCGCCGAAGCCCTTGCGTGCCATCGCGTCGAGCTGCATCCGGCCCTGGGTGTTCTTGGTTCGGCTCTCCATGGTCTCCGGGGGGTGCAACGCCGGCGGTCGGTCGGCCGGTCTTAGATGCTGGCATGGCGAACGGCGATCAGGCCCCGTTCATCGGGATTCTGGTGCCTGTCATGCATCCAGCTCGAACACCATGGTCCAGAAGCTGCCGCCGCGATGCAGGTGGCGCCGCGCGCCCAGGCGCTCGTAGAAACCGGGGCCGTCGGTGCCGAACCAGATGCGTGCGAAGCCCATTGCCCGCGCTTCGGCCAGCAGCGCGCGCACCAGCGCCGAACCGATGCCCTGGCCGCGCCGCGCCGGCACCACCACCATCGCCGCCAGCCAGGGCGTGAGCTCGGTCAGCACACTGTCGTCATGGTCGATGAGGTGCACGCAGCCCAGCGGCTCGTCGCCCTCCAGCGCCAGCCAGCTGCCGAGCACCCGGCCCGGCTCGGCGCGGCCACCGAAGGCGCGCGCCAGGTAGTCCTCGCTCAGGCCATCGGGCACGTCGGCCCAGAACTCGCGCCACACCAGCCCGGCGACGAAGGGCACGTGCTGCGGGTGCGCCGGCAGTTTCTCGATGCGGACGGCAGGCGGTGTGGAAGCGTGCATGGGCGGCAGCCTAGCGGCCCCGCGGCGCGTCGTCAGTAGGCCGGATGGCCGAGACCCGGCCGCCCGTAGACTCGACGCCGCCGATGGACAAGGACACGGTCTCGATCCACTTCGCCGCCGCCGCCGTGGCGCGCCTGGCACCGCCGGCGCGGCGGCGCGTGCTGGCGGCCTCGGGCATCGCCGAGGAGTGGCTGCAGCAGCCGCGCGCGCGTGTCCCGGCGGCATCGTTCGCGGCCTTGTGGATGGCGGTGGCGCACGAGATCGACGACGAGTTCTTCGGCCTGGACCGCCGGCGCATGAAGGTTGGCAGCTTCGCGCTGCTGTGCCATGCGGCCCTGGCGGCGCCGACGCTCGAGATGGCCCTGCGCCAGATGCTGCGCGGCTTCTCGGTCTTCCTCGACGACGTGCAGTCCTCGTTCGAGCTGGCCGGGCCCGACGTGGTGGTGAAGCTGGACAACCGCATCGCCGATGCCGACGCCCGGCGCTTCGCCGACGAGACGCTGCTGGTGATGATCCACGGCCTGCTGTGCTGGCTGGCGGGCCGCCGCATCGCGCTGCGCGGGGTGGCCTTCGCCTGGCCGCGCCCGCCGCATGCCGGCGAGTACCTCGCGATGTTCAGCGAGCACCTGTCCTTCGACGCGCCGGCCACCACGATGCGCTTCGGCGCTGCGCTGCTGGCGCAGCCGCCGGCGCAGGACGCGGCTGCGCTGAAGGCCTTCCTGCGCACGGCGCCGCAGTCGGTGTTCCTCCGCTACCGCAACGAGTCCGGCTGGACCGCGCGCGTGCGCCGCATCCTGCGCCGCCATGCCGGCCACGCGAGCTGGCCCGTGCTGGAGGAACTGGCGGCCGAGCTGCAGGTGGCGCCGACCACGCTGCGCCGGCGCCTGGACGCCGAGGGCTCCAGCGTGCAGGCGATCAAGGACCAGCTGCGCCGCGACCTGGCGATCCACCACCTGAGCCGCTCGGCGCTGGGCGTGGCCGACATCGCGGCCCTGGTGGGCTTCCAGGAGCCGAGCGCTTTCCACCGTGCCTTCAAGCGCTGGACCGGCGTGCAGCCTGGCGAATACCGGCTGCGCCGCGCGCAGGGCACGCCGGGCTGATCGTGTGGATCGGGCAGACCGGACGTCGAAACGGGCGGCGCCCGCCCGTCGTGCCGGTGCCGACCCCCGCGGCATTGCCGGAGCGTTTTCGATGACCCGCACGCTGTACTTCTCCCGCAACCCCAACCCGCGCCTGGCCGTGGCGGTGGCGCGGCACCTGGCCTCGCCGCTGCGCCTGGAGTGGGCCGCGCCGCTGGCGCCCGACCAGACCGAGCGCTTCCGCGCGCTGAACCCCTCGCTGCGCGTGCCGATCCTCGCCGAGGACGGCGGCTCGCTGTGGGAGGCCGACGCCATCGCCTGCCGGCTCTCGCAACTGGCCGGCTCGGACTTCTGGCGCAGCGGCGCCGAGCAGCCGGACATGATCCGCTGGATCAGCTGGTCGCGCGACCACTTCATGCGCGGCTGCGACATGGTGCACTTCGAGCGCGGCACCAAGCTGCGCTACGGCCTGGGCACGCTCGACGAGGCACGGGTCGCCGAAGGCCTGGCCCTCTTCCACGCCAGCGCGGCGGTGCTCGACGAGCAGCTGCGCGATCGGGACTGGCTGCTGCCAGGCGGCCTGAGCTACGCCGATTTCCGCATGGCGACCTTCCTGCCCTTCAACGACGTTGCCCGCCTGCCGCTGGCCGAGCACCCGCCGGTGCAGGCCTGGCACCAGCGGCTGATGGCCCTGCCCGCCTGGGCCGACCCGTTCGCCGGGCTGGACGCGCCGGAACTGCCGCCGATCCCGGCCTGAGCGACCGCGCTCAGCGCTGCGTCTCGGGCACGAAGCGCGCGCAGGCGGCCAGCACCGCGGCGGCCAGCACGACGATGAAGAGCGCGGCCGTCAGCGAGCTGGCGGTGGCGACGCTGCCGACGATCGGCGGCCCGAGCATCAGGCCGCCGTAGCCGATGGAGGTGACCGAGGCGATGGCCGCCGCGCGGCTCGCGCCGGGCACGCGCGTGGAGGCGTTGAAGAGGATCGGCGCCACCGGCGCGAGGCCGGCGCCGACGAGCGCGAAACCCAGCAGCGCCACCGTCTCGTGGCGCGCGAGCAGCACCACCGCCATCGCCACCGCCGCCAGCGTCGCGCTGGCGCGCAGCAGTGCACGCTCGGAGAAGCGGGCGCGCAGCGCGTCGCCGCCGAAGCGCGCCGCCGCCATCGCGGCCGCGAAGGCCGCGTAGCCGAGCGCCGCGCGCGCCTGCGGCACGCCCAGTTCCTGCTTCATGTACAGCACGCACCAGTCGGCCATCACGCCCTCGGCCGTCATGCCGGCGAAGATCAGCAGACCGATGACGAGCAGCGTGCCGCGCGGCCAGACGAAGTGCGCCGGCGGCCCGGCACCGGCCGCCGGCGCGTGCGTGTCCAGCATGCCGCGCGAGGCGATGGCCGCCGCCGCCGCGGTGCCCGCCGCCACGGCCGCCAGCTGCACCTCCGGCGCCACGCCGGCGCCGAACAGCAGCGCCACCAGCCCGGCGCCGAGCATGCCGCCCAGGCTGAACATGCCGTGCAGCTTGCTCATCACCGCGCGGCCGCCCAGGCTCTCGAGTTCCGAGCCCTCGGCGTTGATCGCCACGTCCATCAGGCTGCAGGCGGCCCCGAAGGCCAGCATCGCCGGCAGCAGCAGCACGAAGTGGCCCAGCACCAGCACGGCGGCCAGCAGCGCGCAGGCGGCCACGGCCGCCACCGCCGCCGCGCGCCGCGCACCGAGCCGCCCGACGAAGCGGCCGGCGACGAACAGCGACAGCACCGAGCCGCCCGCCGCCGCCAGCAGCGCGATCGACAGCGTGGCTTCGCTCAGGCCGTAGCGCGCCTTCACCGAGGCCACGTGCGCGCCCCAGGTGCCCGCCAGCACGCCCAGCGCAAGGAACTGCACGCGCGTGCAGCGCAGCGCCAGCGCCTGCGAGGCGCTGGAGGGCGTGATGTGGGCGCTGCCCGCGGGCGGGGTCGTGGAACTCATCGGCAAGCCGCGAGTGTCGCCCGGGAACGAACCCTTGCCGTGGCGGGTGCGCGGCACGCTTTTCGGGCCTTCGGCCTGGCCCGGCTCGTGCTACGGTCCGATCAACCACTACCCGGATCCCGTTCGAACCATGCACGTCGCCGTCTACAGCACCCGGCCCTACGACCGCGAGGCCCTGGAGCGCGCCAACCAGGCCGGCCGCCACCGCTTCACCTACCTCGAGGCACGGCTGGACACCGCCACCGTGGCCACCGCCGCCGGCGCACAGGCCGTGTGCGCCTTCGTCAACGACCGGCTCGACGCCGCCGTGCTGCAGGCGCTGCAGCAGATGGGCGTGCGCCTGGTGGTGCTGCGCAGCGCCGGCTTCAACCACGTCGACCTGGAAGCGGCGGCGCGCCTGGGCGTCGCGGTGGGCCGCGTGCCCGAGTACTCGCCGCACGCCGTGGCCGAGTACACCGCGGCGCTGGTGCTCACGCTGAACCGCAAGACGCACCGCGCCTACGCCCGCACGCGCGAAGGCAACTTCGCGCTCGACGGGCTGCTCGGCTTCGACCTCCACGGCCGCACCGTGGGCGTGGTGGGCACCGGCAAGATCGGCGAATGCTTCGCGCGCATCATGGCCGGCTTCGGCTGCCGGCTGCTGGCGCACGACCCACGGCCCAACCCCGCGGTGGAGGCGCTGGGCGCGCGCTACCTGCCGCTGCCGGAGCTGCTGGCGGCCAGCGACATCGTCAGCCTGCATTGCCCGCTGACGCCGCAGACGCGCCACCTGATCGACGAGCCGGCGCTGCGCAGCATCAAGCGCGGCGCGATGCTGATCAACACCAGCCGGGGCGCCGTCATCGACACGCCGGCGGTCATCGCGGCGCTGAAGAACGGCATGCTCGGCAGCCTGGGCCTGGACGTCTACGAGGAGGAGGGCGACCTCTTCTTCCGCGACCTCTCCGACGAGCTTATCCAGGACGACGTGTTCGCGCGGCTGCTGACGCTGCCCAACGTGGTGATCACCGGCCACCAGGCCTTCTTCACCGAGGAGGCGCTGGCCGCCATCGCCGAGACCACGCTGGCCAACCTCGACAGCTTCGAGCGCGACGGCGTGCCGCGGCACGCGGTGTCGGTGGAGCGCATCGTCGCGGCTTGAAACGCCGCTGCCGGCGCCGCCCGTAAACTGGGCCGGTGTTCGAGCGCCTCACGATTCCCCTGTACCGCGCGCTGTCGCGGCTGGATGCCTTCTTCGGCCGCGGCCTGGTGCGCGCCTTCGGCTGGGTCGCGCTGGCCGGGCTGCTGGTCGCGCTGTTCGCCTTCGGCTTCTTCGACTCGGCCGCGCCGAACTCGCTGACCATCACCACCGGCCCGGCCGGCAGCAACTTCCAGCGCACGGCCGAGCAGTACAAGAAGATCCTCGCGCGCTCGGGCGTCACGCTGCACGTCGAGCCTTCCGAAGGCTCGCACGACAACCTGGCGCGGCTGCTCGACGGGAAGTCCAAGGCCGAGGTCGGCTTCGTGCTCGGCGGCGAGGCCGATGCGACGAGCGCCGAGAAGCTGCTCTCGCTGGGCAGCATCTCGCACCAGCCGCTGATGATCTTCTACCGCGGCGAGCGGCGCGAGCTGCTGTCGGCCTTCAAGGGCCTGCGGCTGGACATCGGCCCCGCCGGCAGCGGCTCGCACCGGCTGGCCAAGGCGCTGCTCGCGACCAACGGCATCAAGGACGGCGACGGCACGAGCTACGTCGACACCCCGGCCGAGGAGACCGCCAAGGCGCTGATCGACGGCCGCATCGACGCCTTCTTCGCGATGAGCGAGTCGACGCCGAACACGCTGATCCGCCAACTGCTGCGATCCAGCGACGTGCACCTGTTCCACGTCGTGCAGGCCGACGGCTACGTGCGCCGCATCCCCTACCTCAACAAGCTCGTGCTGCCCAGGGGCGCGCTGGACTTCGGCGAGAACATCCCGGCCGAGGACGTGCAGCTGATCGGTCCCACGGTGGAGCTGGTGGCGCGCGAGAGCCTGCACCCGGCCCTCTCGGACCTGCTGCTGGAAGCCGCGCGCGAGGTGCACGGCAAGCCCGGCCTGTACCGCAAGCGCGGCGAGTTTCCCGCGCCGCTGGAGCACGAGTTCCGCATCAGCCCGGACGCGCAGCGCTACTACGCGCAGGGCAAGAGCTTCCTGTACCGCACCTTCCCGTTCTGGGTGGCCAGCCTCATCACGCGCGTGGTGGCGGTGCTGGTGCCGCTGCTGGTGCTGCTGATCCCGGCCATCCGCGTGGTGCCGGCGCTGTACCGCTGGCGCATGACCTCGCGCATCTACCGCTGGTACGGCGCGCTGCAGAAGCTGGAGCGCGACGCCCTGGGCCCGCACGCCGATGCCGAGCGGCGCGAGGACCTGCTGCGCCACCTTGACCAGATCGAGCGCGCGGTGCAGCGCATCGACGTGCCCGCGGCCTACGGCGACCTGTTCTACGGCCTGCGCGGGCACATCAGCTCGGTGCGCGAGAGCCTGCGCCAGAGCCCCGTGCCGCCCGACGCGTGACGATCGAGACCGAGGTCCTCGTCGCCGGCGGCGGCCCCTGCGGGCTGATGCTGGCCATCGAGCTGGGCCGGCGCGGCGTGCGCTGCCTGCTCGTCGACCCCAAGCCCGGCACCGCCTTCAACCCGCAGGCCAATGCGACGCAGGCGCGCACGATGGAGCACTTCCGGCGCCTGGGATTCGCGGCGGAAGTCCGCGCGCTCGGCCTGCCGGCCGACCACCCGACCGACATCGCCTACTTCACGCGTTATGCCCGCCACGAACTGGCGCGCCTGCGGCTGCCGACGGCGGCCCAGGCGGTGGTGAACGTCAAGGCGATGTCGGGCTCGTGGAGCGCCGCCGAGTTGCCGCACCGCGTCTCGCAGAAGTTCGTCGAGCAGGTGCTGCACCGGCACGCCAAGGCCTGCGCCTCGAACGAGCTGCGCCACGGCTGGCAGCTGCAGTCGTTCCGCGACGAAGGCGACGGGGTGCAGGCCGAGATCGCTGCCGTCGCGGGCGGTGCCGGCCAGACGGTGCGCGCGAAGTTCCTCGTCGGCGCCGACGGGGCGCGCAGCTTCGTGCGCCGTGAACTCGGCATCGGCTGGGGCGGCGTCACCGGCATCCAGCGCGAGTTCATGGGCGGCCGCATGTTCGCCGTCTACCTGCGCGCCCCGGCGCTGCGCGAGCGCATGCCGCACCCGCCGGCGTGGATGCACGTGGCCGTGAACGCCCAGCGCCGCGCCTTCATGGCCGCGGTGGACGGCGCGGCGGAGTACGCCTTCCACGCCGCGCTGCGGCCCGGCGAAGACGCCGATGCCTGGACCGAGGACGACGCGCGCCGCGTCTTCGCCGAGGCCTTCGGCGAGGCACTGCCGATGGAGATCCTCTCGATGGGCACCTGGCTCGCCGGCCATGCGCTGGTGGCCGAATCCTTCGGTCGCGGCCGCGTGCTGATCGCCGGCGACGCGGCGCACCTGTTCACGCCCACCGGCGGGCTGGGCTACAACACCGCGGTCGAGGATGCGGTGAACCTGGGCTGGAAGCTCGCCGCCGTGCTGCAGGGCCGCGCGCCGATGCGCCTGGTCGAGAGCTACGAGGCCGAGCGCAGGCCGCTGGCCGAGCGCAACACCGCCTACGCGCGCCACTTCGCCGACTCGGTGGGCCTGTTCGCGGCCTCGCCCGAGCTCGACGCCGATTCACCCGCCGGCGAGGCCGCGCGCGCCGAGGCCGGGGCCTATCTGGATCGCCATGCGCGGCTCGAATTCAACATCCCCGGCGTGACGTTCGGCGGGCGCTACGACGCCTCGCCCGTCATTGCGCACGACGGCGCCATGCCGCCGCCCGACGAGCCGAACCACTACACGCCGAGCGCGAGCCCGGGCGGCAGGCCGCCGCATGCCTGGCTGGACGACGGTCGTTCGCTCTTCGACCTGTTCGGGGCCGAGTGGACCTTGCTGGCGCTCGGCCCGGACGAGGTGCCGACCGGCGGCTTCGAGTCGGCTGCGAAACACGCCGGCATCGATCTGCGCGTGGTGCGCCTGCCGCAGGCCGCGCTGCTCGAGCTCTACGAGGCACCACTCGCGCTCGTCCGCCCCGACGCGATCGTCGCCTGGCGCGGGCCCGGCGACGAAGGCGCCGTGCAGGTCCTGGCGCGCGTGCTCGGCCGCTGAAGTCTCAGCGCACGAACGAGCGCACGAGCATCAGGTCGCCGATCTTGCGCATCGGCACCGTGAAGGTCTCGCGGCGCTCGGCGCCGGTGTTCTCGTCGAAGACCATCGTGATGCGCGCGGTGATCATCGGCCGCTGCCGCGTGCTCTCGTCGAAGTGGTAGCCACCGGCGCCGAAGTTGCCCCAGTAGTTGACGTAGACGTGGTACGGCCCGGGCATCGGCGCCGTCATCGAGAACATCTCGGGGCCGGCGCCGTCGACGCTGTCGACGTCCAGCCCGCCGCCGTTGGCGAGCACCGGGTTGGCGAAGAAGGCGTGGCCGCCGTCGGGTGTGATGACATGCAGGTCGAGTTCGGCCTGCGGATCGTCCCAGGCCAGGATCACGCGCACGCGGGCCTGGGTCTTCAGGCGGTTGGCTTCGTAGAACTGCACGCGCTGCTGCACGCGGCCTTCGGCATCTCGCAGCTCGATGCCGTTGCTGCCGGCGCCGAAGGCATAGGGCCGCGCGAAGCGGCCGTCGTCGCCGGTGTACAGCGGCAGCGGGCTGCCGTTGAGCACCAGCACCGGCGTGCGCTTGCCGGCCCTGTGCTGCTGCGCCAGCCGCCCCTCGATCAGCGTGCGGCCACGCTGGCCGCCGCGGTCGATGAGGTTGGCGGGGTAGGCGTACTCGATGCGCTGCGCATCGTCCACCAGGCCGCCGTAGGTCCAGCCGCCGGCGGGCCGCGTGACGGCACGTTCCTGCGCCGCCGCACCGGCGGCCAGCAGGACGCCCAACAGCAGGTGGACGCTGCGCTTCATCGCACGACGAAGGAATGCACCAGCGTCAGCTCGCCGGGCTTGCGCATCGGCACGCGGAAGCTCTGCTGCTTCTCGGCCAGGCTGCCCTCGTTCTGGATCACCGCGACCTGGGCGACGGTGATCACGTCGCGGCGCTCGCCCGCGCCGTAGTAGTTGACGTAGACATGCCAGGTGCCCGGCGGCGGCGCGGGGATGGCGTAGATCTCCGGACCGAAGCCGGTGGTGACGTCCACGTCCAGCGCGCCGCCGTTGGCCGCGACCCGGTCGCCGAAGAACACATGCTGGCCGTCGGGCGAGACCACGTGCAGGTCCAGGTCGGTGTTGTCGCTGTCCCAGCTCAGCACCACGCGCAGCTTCACCGCGCCGCGGCCGCGGTTGGTCTCGATGAACTGCACGCGCTGGCGCGGCGCCGCTTCACCTGCAGCGCCCGGCGCGATCACCGTGACGCCATGCGCGCCGGCGCCGAAGGACCAGGGGCGCGAGAAGCGGCCGTCGGCGCCGATCTCCAGCGGCATCGCCGCGCCGTCGACCACCAACCGGCCGGGCAGTCGCGCGTCGCCCTCGCTCGCCTTGCGCGCGCCGGCGACATGGCCGCGAATCAGCGCGGAGGCGCTGCGGCCGTTGCTGTTGACCGCGGCCGCGGGGTAGTGCACTTCCTGGATGAAGTCCTGCTGCTGCGAGGCCGAGGCGCGCCAGCCGCCGGCCGGCGTCTCGATGCGGACCTGGGCGTGCAGCGGAGATGCGGCCAGCAGTGCCAGCGCGCAGAGTGCGGGGACTCGGGCGATCGTGTTCATCGGCGGTTCAGGTGTCGGCCAGCGCCTGCGCGAGGCCTTCGACGAAGGCTTCGTCCTGCCCTCGCGGGTGGTGACGGAAGGCCAGGTGCAGGTACTCGTGGATCAGCGTCACGCGGCCTTCGCGGCTCGCCCACTCGCGCAGGTGGATGCGCAGCCGGCGCTGGTCGGCATGCGGCACGCCCTGCTGCAGCTGGCAGACCTGCAGCGCGGCGCCCGGTGCCTCGTAGCCGGCTTCGCGCTGCAGGCGCTCGCGCCAGCGCGCCTGGCGCTGCTGCAGCCAGGCAGCGGCCTCCGCGAGCGGCACGCAGTCGGTCGCGGCCTGGATGCCGCCCAGCACGGCGCCGGGGTAGGCGCGGCGCAGGATGGCGTCGAAGCCCTCGCCATGGCGCGACATCGCCACCGCCTGCTGCCAGCCCATCACGCCGGGCGCGGGCTGGTCGAGGTGGTAGCGCACCGGCGCGCCTTGCAGCACCAGGCCGGCGGTGAAGGCGGCGGCCGCTTGCGCGGCGGCGCTCGGCGGGTTCGGGCTCACGCGCTGGGCACGCGAGTCGTCGGCGACGCGGCGGCAGCCGCCCTGCTCGGCCGTGTTCTGCAGCAGCCAGCTGCGCGCGGCCACGGCCAGCGCGCGCGCGGCCTCGGTCTCGCGCGCATCGCCTTCGCGGTCGAGCACGCGGGCGACGTAGTCCTCCAGCGGCAGCCGGGCCTCGATGCGCGGCACGCCTTCGGCCTGAGCCAGCCGCAGCGCCGGCGAGCCGCGCAGCGGCAGCGCCTGGCCGCTGGTGAATTCCACGCGGTAGGCCACCGGCGCGAGCGGCCCTGCGGCGACAGCACGACCATCGGCGCGCTGCAGGCGGCGGATGGGACAACGCGCGAACAGCGTGACATCGACACAGGGCTGCGCCTGCAGCGCCACTGCATCGGGCTGGGCCTCGAGGCGCCGCGCCGGCTGCCATGCGGCGGCGATCCAGCCGGCCTGCGCCGACAACGCCGTGCGACTGGTGCCCGAGGCGCCGAACCAGAAAGGCGAGCCGTCGGCCAGCCAGCCGGCCGCGCCGCCGATGCGAAGGCCGGCCGCACCGATCCAGGACCAGGTCTTGAAGCGCGGCCCGCTGCCCAGCGCCGCCAGCACGCCGGCATCGCGCAGCGTGTTCGGCAGCAAGGCCTCGCGCGCCGCCTGGCGCGCCGGTGCGGGCACCAGCCGCAGCGCGGCGAGCAGCGAGGCCACGTCGACGCTCGTGCCCGGCTGCAGCGCGGGTAGGTCCAGCAGCCACGCGGGCGATTCGGCGCCTTGCGAGCGCCAGAAGCCGCGCCAGGCCTCGGGCGTGATCTGCAGCCGCTGCGGTGCGAAGTACGGGCCGCAGGAGCGCGCCAGCGCCGTGTCGCGGTCGACCGATTCGCCCGGGTTGCAGCAGTACTCCTCGTCGCTGCGGCGCTGCGCGGCCTGGCAGCGGTACGGCGGCTCCTGCGCGCCGTCGGCCACGAGGTAGCCGTAGACGAAGAGCTTCCACACGCTGCCCAGCGGCGTGCGTGCATCGGCCGCGGCAGCAGGCACGGCCTCGATCCGGTCGCCCGCCTGCCACGCGAGCTGCGGCGCGGCGGCGGCGCAGCACGGCAGCAGCGCCAGCAGCAGGCCAAGGCCGCGCCGCATCGTCACCGCACCTCGATCGAGGCCCAGCGGCTGCCGGCCTCGACGGCCTTGGCCTCGGGCTCGTACATGCGCCACACGCGTGCCGGCGGCAGCTTGAAGCGGCCACGCTGCGCGAAGCGCAGCAGGTGGCGCACGACGACGCCTTCGCCCGGCGCCAGGCGCTCCAGCGGCACCGCGTAGCCCAGCGGCGTGGCCTGGTGGATGGCGCGTTCCAGCGGCGTGCTCTTGCCGGGCTCGTCGCCCATCAGCTCCAGGCCCCAGGTGCTGGCTTCCACCGACGCACCCGGCGGCAGCGCGGCCTCCAGCAGCGCCCAGCGCAGCGCACGATCACCCTGCACGCTGAGCTGGTCCAGGTACAGCGCGTTGCTGTCCAGCGGCGTGCCGGGCGCGACGGGCTCCAGGCGCACGAGCAGCCGGCCGTCGTCGGGCGGCGGCGGCGCTGCGGGCCGCGGGTTGCCCGGCTCGCTGCCGGCCTCGGCCACCGGCTTCGCCCTGGGCTGCGTCACCAGCTTGAACAGCGTGCGCTCGATGCGCAGCGGCAGTACCGGCGCGTTTGCGGCCGGGGCTTCGCTGCTCTCGTAGCTGACGAAGGCGACCGCCGCCTTCGCACCCGCCGCCAGCGCCAGCGTCGCCGGGCGCGCGGCGCCTTCGGGCAGCGTCCACACCGGGTCGCCGCCGCTGCTGCGGCCCGCGAGCCAGGGCGCAGGCAGCGCGTTCGCGTCGATGCGCAGATCGGGCCGCGCGCCCAGCGCCTTGTGCAGCCAGACCAGCGACTGCGCACGGTCGAAGGTGGGCAGTTCGCCGCGGGCCTGCGCGAGCAGGGCCGTCGCACGTTCGGCGCCGCCGCGCTGCGCGAGCACGAGCAGGCTCTGCACGAAGACCGAGGGCGAGCCCGCGAGCCGCTGGGCCGCGGCGTCGGCCTTGCCGCGCTGCGCGGCCGTGACGCGGCTGCCCGCGGTGTGCGCAGCCAACACGAGCGCGATGTCGCGCGTGTCGGCCTCGTCCGGCGGCAGCATCACCAGGCTGGCGTTGCGCCGCGCCGGCGCTGCCTTGTCGGGGGCCGGCGCGGCGGCGAGTTCGTCGAGCAGCGCACCGAGCATCGCGCCCACCGGCAGGCCCATCTCCTGCATCCAGTGCAGCGCCAGCGCACGCTGCAGCGGCGGCAGTGCCGGGCCTTCCTTCGCGTACACGTCGAGCAGCCGCTGCCAGTGCGACTCGGGCAGCGTGCTGCGCAGCGCCTGGGTCGCGCGCCAGTCGGCGTAGTAGGCGTAGGCGGTGAGGAAGGCGTCGGGCGCCATGCCGCGGCCCCACCAGCCGAAGCGCGCCTCGGGCCCGGCCATCTGCGCCAGCGCCAGGCGCGCGGTGGCCACGCGCTGCGTGAGCTGCGACGCCAGCGGTTGCTGCGCGCCCGACAGCGACTGCAGCGCCAGGCTCAGCGGCAGCAGGCGGCTGGCGGTCTGCTCGACGCAGCCGTAGGGGTAGTCGACGAGCTCGTCGATCCAGCGGCTGAAGGCGGCGGACGCGGCGTCGGCCGCGAGCGTCACGCGGATGCGTCGGGCGTCGGCCGGCAACGCGAGCGCTGCGCTGCCGGACGCGAGGTCCAGCACCTGCTCGCGCGGCGCGCTCCAGGCCAGCGGCAGGCGCTTCAGCGGCGTGCGCAGCACATCCACCACCTGCGCGCCGCTGCGCAGCGTGAGTTCGATGTCGGGCGCGCCGGCCTTGTCGGCCGTCAGCGGCAGGCTCACGAAGTTCGCGCCCGGCCTGAGCTTGACGATCTCGCGCTGGTTCACGCCGGCACCGCTCGCGGCCCACTCGACGCTGCGTTCCTCGCGGCCCTGGTTGAACAGCGCGACGACCGCCTGCGCCTGGTCGCCCACGCGCTGCCAGTCGGCGCTGGCCCACTTCGCGTAGAAGGCCTTGTCGCTGCGCACCCAGGCGGTCTGCTGGCCGACGAGGCCGCCGCCCTCCATCGCCCGGCCGGTGATGCGCCAGCGCGTCAGCGAATCAGGCATCGTGAAGCTGAAGCGCGTGCGGCCGCTCGCATCGGTGCGCAGGTTCGGCAACCAGGCCGCGGTGTCGACGTTGTCGCGCCGTGGCCGCTCCAGCACCTTCACCGGCCGCTCGTTCACCTGCCGCCGGCCGGGCAGCGCACCGAGCTTGCGCGTGGCCAGGTCGTAGCCGATGAAGGCGAGCGAGGCCGTGGTGCGCACGTTGTTGCGGCGCGGGTGGAAGAAGAACTCGTCGATGGTGGGCGCGATCTCGGGCTGCAGCACGTAGATCATCTCGTCGACCACGCCCACCGCCACCTCGGCCGGCCAGGGCTTGCCATCCACGAGCGTCGTCAGCTCGACGTTGACCGTCTCGCCCGGCGCATAGACCTCGCGCTCGGGCTTGAAGGAAAGCGTGATGCGCGGCTGCGCAACGCGCAGGCCCTGGTTCTGGAACACCATGTCGCCGTTGCGCACGTAGGCCACCGACAGCGTGATGTTCGGGCTCATCGCCTCGGCGACCTTCAGGCCGAGTTGCCACTGCGTCGGGTTCAGCCGCCTAGCCGTGAAGCCGTTGCCCGGCTGCGCCAGCAACGTGGCCGCCTCGACCTGATCGCGCTCCAGCGTCAGCAGCGCCTGCTCCACCGGCTCGGGGAAGGTGACGAGGGCCTGCGCCATGTCGCCCGCCCGGTAGGCCGGCTTGTCGAAGACGATCGCGATGCTGCCGGCCGGCGCCTTCTGCCCCTCGCCGCTGACCCAGTGGCTCGTGGCCGCGACGATGCGGCGCTGCTCGTCGCGCAAGGTCACGGTGTAGGAACCGGGCTGCGGGAACGTGATCGACACGCTGTCGCCGCCCGCGGCGATGGTGCCGCTGCCCTGGCTGCGGTCTTCCAGGCGCAGCCATTCCCAGCTCGCGGGGCGCTGCGGCGCGGTGGCGGCACCGCTGCCCTCGCCCACGCGCTGGCTCGGCGCGAAGCGGAAGCCCAGCGCCTCGCCCGGCCGCGAAAACTGCGCCTGCGGCGCGAGCCGCCACACGGCCGCGGCACGCTCCACCAGCAGCTCGCGCGAGACGCGGACACGGTAGGCGGCGCCGTCGGTGGCCAGCGCCGTCAGCACATAACGGCTGGGTTGAGCGGCCTGCGGGAACGAGAAGGCGGCGCTGCCTGTGGCGTCGGTGACGAGTTCGTCCTGCGCCAGCTTGGCGGCGAAGGCGCCGGTGTAGTCCAGCTCGCCATCGACCATGCTCAGCTGCTGCATGCGCGCGCTCAGCGAGACGCGGGCGTTGGCCACCGGCTTGCCGTCGGGGTAGTTCAGCTGCAGCCGGCCGCTGACGCGGTCGCCGGTGGCGAAGTCGGGCTTGTCGGGCAGCAGCAGGATCTCGAAGTGCGGCTTCTGGTACTCGGCCACGCGGAAGGCTGCGGTGTAGAGCTGCTCGCGGTAGGCCAGCCGCAGCTCGTAGCCGCCGCCGGCGGCGTTGTCGGGCAGCAGGAAGCGGCCGTCCGCGCCAGCCGAGCCGATGAACTTGAGCGTTTGTGTCGCCACCACCTGGCCCGCCGGGTCGAGCACGGAGAGGGCGATGTCGCCATCGGGCAGCAGGGCCGATTCGCGCGAGCTCTTGAACTCGCGGCCGGTGACCTTGACCATCACCGCGTCGCCGGGCCGGTACAGCGGCCGGTCGGTGACGGCGTAGATCTTGGCGTTGTAGATCTCGCTGTCGTAGTAGAAGTTTTCGGAGATGAAGACGCCGCCGGCGGCATCGGTGCCGAACACGTAGGTCTGCTCCGGCGCCGCATGGTCCAGGCGCGCGAGGCCCTGCGCATCGGTGCTGCCGCTCTTGAGCACGCCCACGCCGTCGGACCACACGAGCTTCGCGCCCGGCACGGCCGCGCCGTCGCTGCGCGCCGCGGTCCACACCAGCATCTGCTGGCCCGAGACCTTGGTGAGCGCGACCGTGTCGCTGACGAAGAGCAGGGTCGTCGCACGGTGCTGGCCAGCCGCGGCTTCCACCAGGTAGAGCCCCGGCTTCTGCGGCGCCAGCGGCACATAGACGTTGCCTTCGGCGGGCCGGATGAACTCGCTGCTGCTGCCGGCCAGCTTCAGGTCCTTCGGCGGCGCGATGGGCTTGGCCGCATGCACCGGGTAGCGCAGCCGCTCGACCACCGGCAGGCCGGGCAGCGCGCGGAACTGGCGCGGCTCCTCGAAGCGCGAGGGCTTGGCCAGATCGGGCGGCGTCTTCAGCGCCGGGGCCTGCGCCGTGACGGCGCGGCGCGCGTCGCCCGAGAACAGCTTCTGCCAGGCCAGCCGCGCCTTCACGACCCAGCTGTCCCACAGGTGCGTGAGCGTGTTGGCCAGGCCGTCGCCGGCAGGCTGCGCCTCGACCTGGATGCGGTGCAGGTTGCGCTGCTTCTGCAGGAACTCCAGCGGCTCCGGGATGCGGTAGACCACCACGTCGACGCCGCCAACGTCGGCCAACTGCTGCGGCGCGTTGAGTTCCAGCCGCACGCGCGGCCGGTCGGCCGAGCCGAAGGCGGCATCGGTGAGCAGGAAGAAGGGCTCGCCGACGGCCGGCTCGCGGAGGTTCTCCAGCGGCGGCGCCTCGGGTGCCTTGGGCCGGGCCGCGAAGCCCGAGGGCGCAGCGGCCATCACGGCGATGCACAGCAGGGCCAGGGCGACGACCCGATCAAGCTTCCCGCCGCGGAACCGGCTCTGCCGGGCCGCTGGCGGACGGCCCCCTCGGGGGGGCGAAGCCCGCGGCTCCAAGCCCGCCTGCGCGGGCTTGGACGGGCGAGCTAGCAACGCCTCCGGCGCTGCGTGGAGCGAAAGCGAGCTTGGGGGCATCATGTTAGGAAAGCGAGGCGGTAGACGCCGCTGAAGTTCGGGTTGTCGGTGCTGGGCCGCCAGCGCGTGTCCTGCCAGGCCATCAGCTGGGCCGGGCGCAGTGCGCGCAGGCCGTTGTCGCCGGGGTCGTGGCGGCCGGTGTGGTACGCGATGTACGGGCCCATCCAGACCATCAGGTGCTGGTCATCGCCGAAGTCGTAGAAGAGCAGGTCGCCCGCCTCGGCCATCGCGAGGTTGCGCGCGACCAGCCGGGTGTTCTCCTGCACCAGTTCCAGCGCGCCGACGAAGGCAGCGCGCGAGCCATCGGTGCGGCGCCAGGCGTGGCGCAACGGCGCGGCCTGCGCGGCATCGAGGTTCGGCGGCAGGCGGCGGCCGAGCAGGCCCATGCTGCGCTTCCACGCGAGATCGTGTTCGCGCAGCGCCTCGGCCACGGCAAAGCGCACGAGGCCGGCGCAGTCGCGGTGCGTCCAGCGCGGCGTGGGACCCTGCTCGATCTGCGAATGCACGAGCACCAGCAGCCAGTCGCGCAGCCGGCGGCTCTGTTCGCGGTCGAGCAGCGCCGCGGGCTCGGGCGCCGCGAGAGCCGGTGCGGTCAGGCAGGCGGCACCGGCCAGCACCAGCCTTCGGCGCGGCAGCCCCACCAACGCGATCACGGCGTGCCCGCCTTCAAGGCTTGCCACTCGATGCGCTGCCAGCCCTGCGCATCGGCCGCGCCCTGCGGCACCGCGCGCACCGCGGGCAGCTTGCCGAACGAGGCCAGGCGCGGCAGCAGCTGCGTCTCGGCCGCCTGCCGGAAGATGGCCTGCCGTGGCGAGATGACGGCCAGCGCCTCGCGCTTGAGCAGTTCGGCCACCTGCGCCGGCGCCACCAGCGCGAGCGTGCCGCCGGAGCCTTCCAGCGTCTCGGCGAGGTTCGGGTAACGGCGCGCGATGGCGTCCTGAGCCTGGTCCACCAGCTCGGCGTCGGGCGAGAACAGCCACCAGTCGCCGACGCGCGCGAAGCGGGCCTGGTAGGCCGCACCGCCGTCCGCTGCGCCGTAGGGCGCGGCAATGGTCGCGCGAACGCCCGGGCCGGCGCCTTCCGCTTCGCCGGCCGAATCGGGCAGCCACCACTTCGAGAACGCCGCCAGCAGCTCCGACGGCGGCGCCGCGCCCTTCGCGTGCGCCACCAGCAGCGGCGTGTGCAGCTGCGAACGCTCGTACCAGCAGATGGCCGCCGGCCCGTCGAAGGCAGCGGCCATCGCGGCGAGCGCGGCGCGTTGCTCGCCCTGCTCAGGCAGGCCACCGTCGGCCAGCACGGCCTTCGCGCGCGACCAGTCCACCGGCAGCAGCGCGCAGGCCGCGGCGCTCGCCGGCAGCGCCGCCCAGGGCTCGGCGCCGGCGGGCACGGCGCCGGCGCGCCGCACGAAGCTCTGCAGCTTCTCGCCCCCACGCGCGACATCCACGCGCAGCGCCTGCAGCGAGGGGAAGAAGTGCTGGTAGCCGAACGAGAGCATCGGCCCGCCGGCCACCAGCACATGATCGGCACCCGGCGCCCCCGAGAGCCCGAAGTGGCGCCGCCAGAGCCCCTGCGCGGCCTCGTCGCCGGAGAGCAGCTCCCAGACCACCGCGGCGGCCTCAGGGTCGGCCGCGCGGCCGGCGTCGAACAGCAGGCCGGGGTCCGAGAGCACGACCACGCGGTTGCCGAGCGAGGCCATCGCCAGCGTGCGGCGCGCATGCAGCTGCACCGCGTACACGGGCAATGCCGAGCCGCTCCACGATGCGGCCGGCAGCTCGCCGATCTGCGTCAGCTGCCGGTCCTTGCCCGCGATGGCCGCCAGGCCTTGCAGCGCCTTGGCCACCGTGCCGCGCGTCATCGCCAGCGCCCATTGCCGCGGCGCGCCTTTCGCGTCGGTCCACAGCGCGACCTCGGCCGGCTCGTCCAGCGCCAGTGCGAGCAGGTTGTCGGCCAGCGTGGTCTCGTGCTCGAAGGCGATGCGGCGCAAGGCGCCCGTCAGGCCCAGGCGGTCTTCGTGCTCCTCGTAGTAGAAAGCGAAGTCCTCGGTCAGCACCTCGCGCAGCACCGGCGCCTTCACGAGGTCGCGCGGCAACGCCGACAGCGAAGGCGTCCAGAGGTAGGCCGCGGGCTGGCGCAGGTCCACCGCCAGTGCGCCGATGCGGCCGATGTAGCGGCCCAGCTGCCAGGTCGAGATGGCCGCCATGGCCGCCAGGGCCAAGGCGGCGACGATCAACAGCGCGCCCAGCAGGCTCGCGATCCGGTTGCGGTTCATCCGCTTTCCTCCTCCCTTGGACGCGAAGGGGACTCTAGCGCAGCCGGCCTACGATGCGGCCTGGCAACGGAGACATCGGATGCTGAAGAAGGAACTGGCGCGCGGCCCTGGCGGCGCGATCCTGGCGATGGACTCGATCACGCTGGTGGAGCCGGCCGATGCGGGTGCGATCGTCGTCTCGGGCTCGCACGGCGGCACGAGTTCGGGCGCGTTCGCGCTCGAGGTGCCGCTGTCGCTGGTGGTGTTCAACGACGCCGGCGTCGGCAAGGACGAAGCCGGCATCGCCGCACTGGCCATGCTGCAGGCCCGTGGCGTGGCCGGCGTGGCGGTGGCGCACGACAGCGCGCGCATCGGCGACGCGCAGGACAGCTGGGACCATGGCCGGATCTCGCGCGTGAACGAGGCCGCCGCAGCGCTCGGCGTGGCGCCGGGGCAGCCGGTCAAGGCTGCGCTGATGCGCCTGGTCGAGCACCCGTCGCCCGAGGACGCGGCCGCGCGGCTGCTGTGGAGCCACTGGCGGGCCGGCAGCAAGCTTGCCTCGCTGCCCGACCTGATGCGCCCGCGCACTCGCCAGGCGGGTTATGCCGCGCAGGCGCGGCTGCCCGCGGTGGGTGGGCGCACGGTCGTCGGCTGGAAGATCGCGGCCACCAGCACTGCCGGGCAGGCGCACATCAACGTCGCCGGGCCGCTCGCGGGGCGGCTGCTGTCGGGCCAGGTGCTGGGTGATGGCGCGGTGTTCTCGCTGGCCGGCAACGGCATGCGCGTGGTGGAGCCGGAGTTCGCCTTCCGCTTCGGCAGCGCGCTGCCGCCGCGCGCGAAGCCCTACGAGGTGGCCGAGGTGCTGGCCGCGGTGGCCACGCTGCACCCTTCACTGGAAGTGCCCGATTCGCGTTATGCCGACTTCGTGAGCGCCGGCGAGGCCCAGCTGATCGCCGACTGCGCCTGCGCCCACCTGCTGGTGCTGGGCGCAGCCGCACCCGATGCGTGGCGCTCGCTCGACCTGCGCCAGCACACCGTGATGACCGAGGTGCACGACGCCGGCGGTGCCTGCCGCCTCGCGCGCGAAGGCGTGGGCCACAACGTGCTCGGCGACCCGCGGATGGCACTCACCTGGCTGGTGAACGAACTGAGTGGCCTTGGCATCACGATGGAGCCGGGCCAGTTCGTCTCCACCGGCACCTGCGCCGCGCCGCTGGCCGTTCAGCCCGGCGACGCGGTCAGCGCCGACTACGGCGTGCTGGGCCGGCTCTCGCTGCGCTTCGACGGCGCGGCCTGATCCACCAGTTCGGCGAAGGATACGAGCCGCCCGGCGATGGCGCTGGCTGCCACCGTCGCCGGGCTGGCGAGCCAGACGCTGCCCGGCCCGGAGCGGCCGGGGAAGTTGCGGTTGATCGCGCTGACGGTCACCTGCCCGGTCGCGCTCGACGCACCCGGCCCGCAGTTCGCGCAGGCCCCGCAGGCGGGCTGCAGCAGCCGCGCGCCGATGCGCTCGAAGGTCGCAGTCCAGCCTTCACGTGCGGCGTGCTCGCGCACGTCCTGGGTGCCGAACTGCAGGTACAGCGTCACGCCCGGCGCCACGCGCAGGCCGCGTGCGGCGGCCCAGGCCAGCACGGCGTGGTACTGCTCGAAGTCCTCGCGCTTGCCGGCCGTGCAGGAGCCGCCGTAGGCGATGTCGATGCGCGGCCGCTCGGCGAGTTCGGCCAGCGGCAGGCCGAGCCCCGGGTCGCCGGGGCGGGCGACCATCGGCGTGAGCCCACCCGCATCGATGCGGATCGTCGCGGCGAAAGACGCGCCCGGGTCGCTGCACATCCACGGCTCGATGGCGAAGCCGATGCCGCGGCGCTCGCGCAGGAACATCGCGGTCTTCGCATCGGGCTCGACGATGCCGGTGAGGCCACCCAGTTCGGCCGTCATGTTCGTGAGCGTGGCGCGCTCGTCGATGCCCATCGCGCGCACGGCGGGGCCGCCGAACTCGAACACGCGGCCGACACCGGCGCCGGCGCGGATCTCGGGCAGCGCGAGCAGATGCAGCACCAGGTCCTTGGCCGAGACGCCCGGCGCAAGCCCGCCTTCCACCTCGATGCGCAGCACCTCCGGCTTGCCCAGCCGCACGGCGCCGGTGACGAAGGCGTTGGCCATCTCGGTGCTGCCGACGCCGAAGGCCACGCAGCCCAGGGCGCCGCTGTGCGGCGTGTGCGAATCGGTGCCGACGATCAGCTGCCCGGGCAGCGCGTAGCGCTCGGCCACCATCGCGTGCGAGATGCCTTGCGAGCCTTCGCCGCCCGGCAGCGGGCCATGGTCCACCAGGCCGTGGCGCGCCGCGAAGGCACGGTGCGCCTGGCCCAGGCGCTGCGCCTGCGTCACCAGGCCCTGCGCCACGTGCACGGGGCTCTGCTCGACGTAGGAGAGATGGTCCTCGAAGCAGACGATGCTGTCCGGCTGGTGCAGCCGCAGCCCGTCGCCGGCATGCTGCGCCAGCAGGTGCGCGCACATGCCGGTGTAGTACTCGTGGATGAAGCGCAGGTCGGCACGCACGAAGCCGTTGCGTTGGCGGTGGCGCGCGACGATCTTCTTGAACAGCGTCTGCGGACCTTCGGGCGGCGCCTCGTCGTCCGTCGCTTCGGGCCCGAGCCCGTAGCGCAGCAGCCCGCCGGCGCGCACGATCGCCGCGGCCTGCGCATCGCGGCCTTCGAGCAGTTCGTCCAGCGTCGGCTGTTCGCCGCGCTGCAGGCGCTCCACCAGCCCCAGGTCGGTGCTCGTCAGCAGGCCCAGGTTGTCGGCGTTCTGGCGGTAGATGCGCTCGAAGCTCCCGGCGATCACGAGCTTCACGCCGGCTGCCAGCTCGGCCACCGGCGCGTGCTCGCGCGAGCTGCCCTTGCCGTAGCGCCGGCCGCCCACCAGCACGCCGATGCCGGCGCGCTTCAGCGCATCGCGGCCGATCGGGCGCTCGCCGCCGGCGGTGAAGCCGGTGTGCGCGTACGAGCCGAGCGCGGCGTCGAAGTGCACCATCGCCGGCAGCGGCGTGATCTCGTCGGTGGAGATGTCGTCGCGCAGCGCGCCGGCCTGCGCCAGCGTCAATGTCGCGCCCTCGAGTTGCGCGCGCACGCGCGCCGGGTCGGCGGCGAGCAGCAGCACGCGCCCGGCGATCACTACTGCGCCTCGACGCCCGCCTTCTTCACCAGCGCCGCGTACTTCGCGAGTTCGGCGCGGAAGAAGGGCATCGCCGCGTCGGCCGGGCCGACGTTGATCACGTTGCCCTGGCGCGCCATCGCTTCCTTCACCTCGGGGTCGGCGAAGGCGGCCGTCACCGCGGCATGCACGCGCTTCACTTCGGCGGCCGGCAGGTTCTTCGGCGCGACGACGGCGAACCAGGCCTCGACCACGTAGCCAGGCACGCCCTGCTCGGCGAAGGTGGGGATGTCCGGCGCCGCCGGCACACGCTGCGCGGTGGCCACGCCGATCGCGCGCAGCGCACCGGACTTCAGGTGCGCCTGCACGCTGGGCAGCGCTGCGGTGGCGAAGTCGACCTGGCCGCCGATCAGGTCGGTCAGCATCGGCCCAACGCCCTTGTACGGGATGTGGCGCGCCTTGGTCTTCGTCTCGTCGAGGAACATCTCGGCGGCCAGGTGCAGGATGGTGCCGTTGCCGCCGGAGGCATAGGTCATGTCGCCGTTGCGTGCCTTCAGCAAGGCGGTGAAGTCCTTCGCGTTGGCCGCCGGCACCTTGGGGTTGGCCACCAGCACCACGGGCGTGTAGCCGCAGACCGCGATCGGCGTGAAGTCGCCCGGCATCTCGAAGGGCATGGTCTTCAGCACGCTCGGGAAGATGACGACGTTGTTCGACACCACGCCCAGCGTCATGCCGTCGGCCGCCGAGCGCGCCAGCGCCTGCAGGCCGACGATGCCGCCGGCGCCGGGCTGGTTGTCGACGATCACCGGGCGGCCCAGTGCCTTGCCCAGGGCGTTCTGCGCCGCGCGCGTGATGGCGTCGACACCCGAGCCGGTGGCGTTGGGCAGGATGAAGCGCACCGGGCGCTCGGCCTGCGCGAACACGCCGGCGGGTGCGGCCGGGAGTGCCGCCAGCGCGGCCAGCAGCGCACGGCGCTGGATGAGGAAGGTGTTCATCGGCTTGTCTCCTGGTGTTGCCGTGTCTTTTGATTGCTAGCTCACGACGGCGCGCTGGCGCAGCGCCTCGATCTCGCCCGTGGTGTAACCCAGTCCGTCGAGCAGTGCCGTGGTGTGGGCTCCCAGCGGCGGCGGGTCCAGCCGCACCGGCAGGCGCCGGCCGTCCATCGTGATCGGGAACAGCGTGGTCTTCACGCGCTGGCCGGCCTTGTCGCCGTCGGGCACCACCACGTCGGCCAGGCCGCCGGTGGCCAGCAGGTGCGGGTCTTCGTAGAGGTCTTCGGGGCGGCGGATGGGCGCGTAGGGCAGGCCGGCGCGCTCGAAGATCTCGGCGAGCGCGGCCGCCGAGTGGCCCGCGAGACGCTCGCGCAGCGTGGTCAGCAGCTGAGGCCTGACGCGCACACGGTCGTTGTTCGTGACCAGCGCCGGGTCCGCATTCAGGTCGGCGAAACCCAGCACGTCGCACATCGTGCGCCACTGCGCATCGCTCACCGCGGCCAGAAAGATCTGCTCGCCGTCCTTCACGGTGAACACGTCGTAGACGGCCCAGGGGTTGTCGCGCGCGGGCATCGGTGCCGGATGCTTGCCGGTCATCGCGAACTGCAGCATGTGCTGGCCCATCAGGAACACGTTGTTCTCGAACAGCGCCGACTGCACCTCCATGCCCTTGCCGGTGATGCCGCGCTGGATCAGCGCACCCAGCGTGCCGATGGCGCCGAACAGGCCGCCCATGATGTCGTTGACGCTGGTGCCGGCGCGCAGCGGGTCGCCGGGGCGGCCGGTCATGTAGGCCAAGCCGCCCATCATCTGCACCACCTCGTCCAGCGCCGTGCGGTGCTCGTAGGGGCCGGGCAGGAAGCCCTTGTGGCTGACGTAGATGAGTCGCTCGTTCGCGGCCGAGAGGCTGGCGTAGTCCAGGCCGAACTTGGCCAGCACGCCGGCCTTGAAGTTCTCCACCACCACGTCGGCCGAGGCCGCCAGGCGGCGCGCGACCGCGGCGCCCTCGGCCTGCTTCAGGTCGATGCCGATGCTCTTCTTGTTGCGGTTGAACATCGGGAAGAAGCCGGCACCCGCGCCCAGCAGGCGCCGCGTGCCCTCGCCCTCGACCGGCTCGACCTTGATCACCTCGGCGCCCATGTCGGCCAGCACCATCGCGCAGGTCGGGCCCATCACCATGTGGGTGAACTCGACCACGCGCAGGCCGCGCAGCGGCTGCGGTGCGCCGTTCGGCGCGGCCTTGTCGTTCATGTCTGCGACTCCTTCATCGTCCGGGGCAGCCCGGCGCGACCGATGTTGCCGTGCAGCGCCTCGCCCGGCAGCCAGCGCGTGGCGAGGGCCTCGCGCAGCGCGAGCAGCGCCGCGAAGTCCAGCCCCGTCGGCACGCCCATGCTGGCGAACAGATAGGCCAGGTCCTCGGTGGCCACGTTGCCGCTGGCGCCCGGCGCATGCGGGCAGCCGCCGATGCCGCCCACGCAGGCATCGAAGCGCCGCGCGCCCGCCTGCCAGGCGGCGTAGGCGTTGGCCGCGCCCAACCCGCGCGTGTCGTGGAAGTGCGCGCAGGCCAGGCGCTCGCCCACGGCCTCGAAGCAGCGCGTGAACAGGCCCGAGACCTGCAACGGATCGGCATAGCCCACCGTGTCGGCCAGGCCCACGCGCTCGGCACCGGCATCCAGCGCCGCCAGCACCAGGCGCAGCACCTCGTCCTCCTCGACGCGGCCCTGCAGCGTGCAGCCGAAGGCGGTGCTGATGCCCACCTCGATCAGGCAGCGCGAGCCGGCGGCGTCGCGCAGGTCGCGGATGCGGGCGATGTCCTGCACCACCTCGTCGGGCGTGCGGCGCAGGTTGGCAAGGCTGTGGGCATGGCTGGCCGACAGCGGCAGCAGCATCGCATCGGCCTGCGCGTCGATCGCCGCCTGCGCGCCCTTGAGGTTCGGCACGAGCACCGAGCAGATCAGGCCCGGCAGTTCGCGCGCGGCCCCGACGAGCGCCGCCGTGTCGGACAGCTGCGGCATCAGCCGCGCCGGCACGAAGGAGCCGACTTCGAGCTCGCGCAGCCCCGCCGCATGGGCCGCCCGCAGCCACTCGATCTTGTGCGCCGTCGGCACGGTGCGGGCGAGGATCTGCAGGCCGTCACGCAGGCCGACGTCGCGGATCGTCACGGGATCGTGGGTGTTCGCCATGGGCGCACTGTAGGCATGACCTGATGCTTTCACGAATGAGGAATTTTCAGCGCTTGCGTTCCAATCCGGAACGTCATGGCCCGCCCGCTGGATCCGGTCTCGCTGCAGCTGTTCGTCGCCGTCTGCGAGGAAGGCAACATCGCTCGCGCGGCGGCGCGTGAATCGCTGGTCGCCTCGGCGCTGAGCAAGCGCATCGCCGCGCTGGAGGCCGAGGTTGGCGTGCCGCTGCTGGCGCGCCGGCGCCGCGGCGTCGAGCCCACGGCGGCCGGGCAGGCGCTGCTGGCGCGCTCGCGCGAGGTGCTGGGCAGCCTGGACCGGCTGCGCGCCGAGCTGGGCGACTACGGCCTGGGGGTGCAGGGCAGCGTGCGCGTCTTCGCCAGCCCTTCGGTCCTGGCCGAGAGCCTGCCCGACGACGTGGCCGCGTTCGTCGCCCGCCAGGGTGGCATCCGCATCTCGCTCGACGAGCGCATGAGCCCGGAGATCGTGCGCGGCGTGCGCGAAGGCAGCGCCGACCTCGGCGTGCTGTGGGATCTGCTCGCCGATCTCTCCGGCCTGCAGCCGCAGCCCTACCGCCACGACCGCCTGTGCGTCGCGATGTCGCCCGAGCACGGGCTGGCGCGCCGGCCCTCGCTGCGCTACGCCGACACGCTGGACCAGCCCTCGATCAACGTCAGCCCCGGCGGGCAGATGGACCAGCTGCTGCGCCGCCAGGCCGCCCTCGCCGGGCGCCTGCCTTCGCACCGCATGCAGGTTTCCTCGCTCGATGCGGCCTGCCGGCTCGTCGGCGCCGGGCTGGGGCTGGCGATCCTGCCGCTGGAGGCGGCCACGCCGCATGCCGGTGCCGGGCGGCTCGCGCTCGTGCCGCTGGACGAGCCCTGGGCCCTGCGGCGCTTCGTCGTGATCTCGCGCCCGGAGCCGCTGGTCTCGGCCGCGGCGCGAATGCTCGCCGAACACCTGCGCGACGCGGCCTCGGCCGAACGCCCCAGAAGCCCGAAAGGCCCCTGAACATGCCGCCATCGCCACCGTTCATCGCCAGCGCCGACGACCTGCGCCGCATCGAGCAAGCCCCCTGCGAAGACTTCATGCCGCATCGGCGCGTGCTCGCGGCGCTGGAAGACGTGGCGCGGCGCGACGGCTCGCGCATCGCGATCACCGGCATCGACGAGCCCGACCCAGCGGCGCCGGTGCGCCGCTGGCGATACGCGCAGCTGGTGCAGGACGTGCGGCGTGCCGCGAACCTCTTTCATCGCCTGGCCGAAGGCCGGCCGCCGCGGATCGCGCTGCTGCTGCCGCCGCTGCCGGAGACGCACCTGGCGCTGTGGGGCGCCGAGACCGCGGGCACCGCCTGCCCGATCAACTTCCAGCTCGACGCCGAACACATCGCCGCGCTGATCGAGGCCTGCGGTGCCGAGCTGCTGGTCGCGCTCGGGCCGGCGCCGGACCTCGACATCGACGCCAAGGTCGATGTGCTGCGCCAGGCCTGCCCGCGGCTGCGCCACGTGCTGCAGGTGCGCGCGGGGCCGGGCCATGCGCTTCGGCCCGGCCAGCGCGACTTCATGGCCGAGCTGGCCGCCGAATCCGGAGACGCACTGAACTTCGACGAACCCGCCGAAGCGCTGGCCGCCCTGTTCCACACCGGCGGCACCACCGGCGCGCCCAAGCTCGCGATGCACACGCACGCCAACCAGCTGCACGCGGCCTGGGGCGCGGCCTGCATGTTCGGCACGCGGCCCAGCGACGCCATCCTCAACGGCTTCCCGCTGTTCCACGTCGCCGGCTCCTTCGTCTACGGCCTGTCGACGCTGCTGGCCGGCGGCGAGATCGTGCTGCCCACGCGCACGGGCCTTCGCAATGCGGCGCTGATGGCGCGCTTCGGCGAGTTCTGCGAGGCCCTCGGCATCACGCTGCTGGCCGCGGTGCCCACCGTCATCGCCGGGCTGCTGGCGGCAAAGGTCGATCCGGCGCGGCTGCGCGGCGTGCGGGCACTGCTCACTGGCGGCTCGCCGCTGCCCGACGAACTGGCCGCGGCCTTCGAGGCGCGGCACGGCATCCCCGTGCGCAACATCCTGGGCATGACCGAGAGCGCCGGCGTGATCGCCATCGAGCCGCTCGCCGGCCCGCGCACGCCGCTGGCCTGCGGGCTGCCGCTGCCCTTCACCGAGGTGGCCGTGTTCGATCCGCAAGGCCGGCCGGCCGCCACCGGCGAAAGCGGCATCCTGCGCGTGCGCGGGCCCAACGTGTGCCCCGGCTACACCGATGCGCGCCGCGACGCCGGCACCTTCGAGGACGGCTGGCTCGTCAGCGGCGACATCGGCCACCTCGACGGCGAAGGCCGGATCTACGTCACCGGCCGCGCGAAGGACGTGATCATCCGCGGCGCGCACAACATCGACCCGGGCATGATCGAGTCGGTGCTGCTGCGGCATCCGGCGGTGATGATGGCCGCCGCGGTCGGCGAGCCCGATGCCTACGCGGGCGAGCTGCCGGTGGCCTTCGTCTCGCTGAAGCCGGGCGCGAGCGCGACGCCCGAGGAGCTGCTGGCCTTCGCCGCGCCACTGATCGCCGAGCGGCCCGCGGTGCCGCGGCGCATCGAGATCGTGGCCGCGGTGCCCACCACGGCCGTGGGCAAGGTCTACAAGCCGAAGCTGCGCGCCGAGGCCACGCGCCACGCGATGGCGGCGCTGCTGGCGCAGCATGGCCTGCAGGCGCGGATGCACGTCGAGGTCGACGAGACGGCCAGCGGCCTGCGCCTGCGCTTCGTCGGCGGCGATGCCGGCTGCGAGGCCACGATCCGCGAGGCGATGAAGCCCTTCGCGCTCGCCTTCACCATCGAAAGGCCCAACGCGCCATGACGCTGCCGATCGAGATCGAAACGCAGGACGCGGTGCTGCGCATCACGCTGAACGCGCCGCAGCGCCGCAACGCGCTGACGCCCGAGATGCTGTGCCGCCTGGCCGACGCATTCATCACCTTTGCCCGCGACCCGGCGCTGCGCGTGGCCGTGCTCACAGGTGCCGGCGACCAGGCCTTTTGCGCCGGCGGCGACCTCGCGCGCACGCTGCCGCTGATGACCGGCGAGCGGGCGCCCGAGGACGACTGGGACCGCCGCGTGCTCGCCGACCCGCAGGTGATGGCGGCCTCGGGCCTGCGCGGCTTCGCGCTCGACAAGCCCGTGGTCACCGCCGTCAACGGCGCCTGCGTGGCCGCGGGCTTCGAGCTGCTGCTGGGCACGCACATCCGCATCGCCGCCGAGCACGCGGTCTTCGGGCTGCCCGAGCTGCAGCGCGGGCTGCTGCCCTTCGCCGGCTCGATGGCGCGGCTGCCGCGCCAGCTGCCGCGCGCGGCGGCGATGCAGCTGATGCTCACCGGCGAGCCCATCGATGCCGTGGAGGCGCGGCGCATCGGCCTCGTCACCGAGGTGCTGCCGCGCGAACAGCTGCTGCCGCGGGCGATGGCGCTGGCCGGGCGCATCGCGCGCAACGGCCCGCTGGCGGTGCGGGCCCTGCTGCGCACCGTGCGCGAGGCCGACGGCCTGCCGCTGGCCGAGGCCTTTGCGCTGGAAGACGAGGCCTGGCGCGAGGTGCGCGCCAGCGCCGATGCGCGCGAAGGGCCGCGCGCCTTCGTCGAGAAACGCGAGCCGCGTTACGAAGGGCGCTGAGGCCGATTCAGAACGCCAGCTTCGCGCCCACCTGCACGCTGCGCGGCGCACCCGGCGCGTAGAAGGTTGCGTGGCGCAGCGGCCGGTCGCCCTCGGCGTTGGCCGGGAAGGGCCGGCTCTGGTAGCCGCCTGCGTCGGTGAAGCCGGTCGGGCCCAGCTGCGCGGCGCTGCTGTACTTGCGGTCCAGCACGTTGTTGACCTGGGCGAAGATCTTCAGCGCCTTGGTGGGCTGGAAGGCCAGGCTGAGGTTGAGCACCGAGTAGCCGGGGTTGTGGCCCGGGCCGAGGTAGTAGACGCCATCGGGTTGGTGCCGGCCGTTCTCGTTGCCGCGTGCGATGGAACGGCCCACGGCATGGAGGTCGGCGCCGATCGACCAGCGCTCGGCCAGCTCCAGCTCCGCGTACAGCTTCAGCAGCCTGCGCGGCACCAGCGGGATGCGGTCGCCCGGGCTGATCTCGATCGTGCCCTCCACGCCCGGCAGGCCCTCCTGCTGCGCCTCGCTGTTGCTGCTGTTGGACGAGCCATCCACCACCTCGGGGCTGCGGTACGTCGCCTCCAGCAGCGTCAGGTTCGCGCCCAGCGTCAGACCCTTGACGGGCTGCAGGCTCAGGCCCAGCTCCATGCCCTGGCGGCGCGTCTTGCCGAAGTTCTTGAAGTAGCCGAAGCCCGAGGTGTCGTCGGCGACGAACAGCAGGTCGTCCTTGTTGTCGGAGCGGAACAGCGCCACGCTCCAGGCCACCGCGCTGCCGGAGGCGGCGCGCAGGCCAAGCTCCATCGTCGTCGTCACCACCTGCCTGAGCGGCGGGTCGCCGGCGAAGGCGTTCGGCAGCTTGCAGGGGTTCTCGGGGTCGGCGCAGCCGAGCTCGATCGACGACGGGTCGCGGCTGCCCTGGTTCAGGCCGAGCCAGGCGTTGACGCCGGCCATCGGCGAGAAGGTCAGGCCGATCGCCGGGTTGAAGCGGCTGAAGCGGTGGTCGCCATCGAGCGAACCACCGCCGCCGCCGGGGGTGATCGCATCGCGGTTGCGCACGGTGCTGCGGTTGTAGCGGCCGGCGAGCGTCAGGTGTGTCTTGTCGCTCAACCCAAGCGTGGTGCTGCCGAAGAGGCTGAATGTGCGCGTGCGGCCGGTGAGGTCCACGCGCGTGTCGTAGGGCTCGCCATCGACGTCGCCGCCATTCACGCCGTCGCCGAAGGCGCCCACGCCGGTGATCGAGCGGTCGGCGTTGAGGTAGCCGAGCTCGGAGCCCTGCGTGAAGTGGCTGCGGCTGATGTCCACCGCCGCGCCCAGCAGCGACTGCGACTTCAGGCCCAGCAGCGGGCCCTCGAAGTTCAGCTGCACGCTCGCGCCGAAGTTGCTCTGCGTGGTGGCGGTGTGGTTGAGCACGCCGTTGCACTTCTCCGCCGGCTCGTCGTTCAGCAGCGCCTGGGCGATGCAGCGCCACTTGGGGAAAGGTGCGTTGAGGAAGGTCTCGCCGGAGGCGGGGAATCCGGTGTAGCCGGCATCGGTCAGCGCCTGGCGCTCGGCGGCCGAGGGCTGCACGGTCGACTGGTCGAAGGAGTCGTCGTTGATGTCGCCGTTGAAGGTCTTGGTGCGGATGCGGCGCGCGTAGAGATTGCCGGTCAGCGTGGTCTGCTCGCCCAGCGAGTGCGCGAGCGCCAGGTTCGCGAAGACCGAGCGGTTCTTCGTGTTGTCGGGCTTGGTGTAGACGCTGGCGTAGTCGCGCGCGAGGAAACGCTGCTCCTGCAGGCCGTTGCCGTTGAGGTCGGTGTCGGCCAGAGCGAGCGTCAGCGAGGTCTCGTCGGCACCGGAACGATGGCCGATCTTGCTGAACAACTGCGTCACGTCGGAGGGCGACTCGTCGCGCCAGCCCTTCTCGTGGAAGCGGTTGCCGGTGGCGTACCAGTGCATCCCGGCGGCGTTGCTGCCGCCGTACTCGAACTCGGCCGCCGCGCGCTTGTTGGAGCCCGCCAGCACCTGCACCGAGGCGCCGGGGTTCCTGCGCCCGTCCTTGGTCTGCACCGCCAGCGCACCGCCCAGCGTGTTGAGGCCGAAAAGCGGGTTGGAACCGGGGTTCAGCGCCACCGAGGCGATGGCCGACTTGGGGATCAGGTCCCAGCTGACCACGTCGCCGAAGGGCTGGTTCAGCCGCACGCCGTCCAGGTACAGCGACAGGCCCTGCTGCGCGCCCAGCAGCGGCGAGGCGCTGTAGCCGCGGAAGTTCACGTCCGGCTGGAACGGGTTGTTCTGCACCTCGTTGATGTGCACGCTGCCCATGCGGCGGTTCATGAAGCTGCTGAGGTCCAGCGCCTGCGTGCGCTCGATCTCGGCCGCGCGCGCGCTCTGCACGTTGGCGGGGATGCGGTCGCGCGGCACGTCGACGCCGGGCACCGGCGAGACGCCGATCACCTCCACCGGCGGCAAGGTGGTCTGGGCCTGCGCCGCGCCGGCGGCCAGTGCCGCGGCCGCGGCCAGGGTGTGCATGCGGGTGCGGCTGCTGCGCATCTTCATCGGGTCTCCGTCTTGTCGTTCTGCCTGTTGCTGCGCAACGCTACCGGGCGACTCGGGCCAGGGCACGGGAAATCCTCCCGCGCTCACCAGGTGTTGCCAGGCTCCTTCATCCAGCGGATGCGGCGCGGTAGGATGTCCCGCACGCTGACCCACATGCCCGCCTACGCCAACCAGACGGCCTTCGAGATGGCCCGCAGCCGCCTCGCGGCCATCGGCACCGATCTCTCGCCCGACAAGGCCATCGTCGACACCCACGGCAACGTGCTCGCACGCGCCCGCACCGGCGGCATGCTCGACCCCAAGCGCCATGCGCTGGAGCCCGGCACGGTGATCTACCGCTTCGGCCAGTCGCGCCTGCCGCGCGAGGTGGCCAGGGGCGGCTGGTGGATCGAGAAGCGCGAGTTCCAGCAGCTGGTGGACTTCGCGATCGCCCACGACATCTACCTCGGCATGGCGATGCGCGTGCTGTGCCTCGTGCCGCCCGAGTGGAACAAGGCGACGATGCTGGTGCGCGGCCGCGTGGACAAGCCGCTGCTGGCCTGGCGCGGCCTGGCCAACTCGGTGGTCACGCCGATGAAGGGCGGCAAGGACGTGAAGGGCATGGTGCGCCTGCCGCATCGCAACGACATCTCGGCGCGGCGCGTGCACCAGCTCTACATCCCGGGCCTGGACCAGATCGCGGGCTATGAGCCGGCGGTGGCGATCGAGGACGTGCGCGAACTCGACGAGGCGCAGAGCAAGCTCGGCTTCCTCTACCTCTGAGCGAGGCGCTCAGTACGACTTGGGCAGGCCGAGCACATGCTCGGCCACGTAGCCGAAGATCATGTTGGTCGAGATCGGCGCCACCTGGTACAGCCGCGTCTCGCGGAACTTGCGCTCGATGTCGTATTCGCAGGCGAAGCCGAAGCCGCCATGCGTCTGCAGGCAGACGTTGGCCGCCTCCCAGCTCGCCTTGGCCGCCAGGTGCTTGGCCATGTTGGCGGCGGCTCCGGCGCGGCCCCTGTTGTCGATGTTCGTATCGATGATCTCGCAAGCCTTCCAGCGCATCAGGTCGGCGGCCTCGATCTCGATGTGTGCCTCGGCGATGGGGAACTGCACGCCCTGGTTCTGCCCGATCGGGCGGCCGAAGACGACGCGTTGCTTCGCGTAGTTCACCGCACGCTCGATGAACCAGCGGCCGTCGCCGATGCACTCGGCCGCGATCAGCGTGCGCTCGGCGTTCAGGCCGTCCAGCAGCACCTGGAAGCCGCGGCCCTCGGGGCCGAGCAGGTTCTCCTCGGGGATCTCCAGGTCGTCGAAGAAGAGCTCGTGCGTCTCGTGGTTCACCATGTTGGCGATCGGCCGCACCGCCAGGCCGTGGCCGATGGCCTGCTTCAGGTCGACGAGGAAACAGCTCAGGCCTTCCGAGCGCTTCTTCACTTCGGCCAGCGGCGTGGTGCGCGCCAGCAGGATCATCATGTCGCTGTGCAGGATGCGCGAGGTCCAGACCTTCTGGCCGCGGATCAACCAGCGGCCGTCGCGCTTCAGTGCCGTCGTCTTCAGCTGCGTCGTGTCACTGCCGGTCGTCGGCTCCGTCACGCCCATCGACTGGATGCGCCATTCGCCGCGCGCGATGGCCGGCAGGTAGCGCTGCTTCTGCGTCGGGCTGCCGCTGCGCACGATGGCGTTCATCACGTACATCTGGCCGTGGCAGGCGCCGGCGTTGCCGCCCGAGCGGTTGATTTCCTCCAGGATGACCGAGGCCTCGGCCATCGACAGCCCCGAGCCGCCGTACTCGGCCGGGATCAGCGCGGCCATCCAGCCGGCCGCGGTCAGCGCGGTGACGAAGGCCTCGGGATAGGCGCGCTCGGCGTCGATCTCGCGGAAGTACGCATCCGGGAACTGCCGGCACAGCTGGCGCACGGCATCGCGGATCTCGGGGAATCGTTCCGGTTCGAGGCTGGCCACGGCGCGATTGTCGCGCCGCCGACCTCGGTCAACCCGGGGCCGACAGGCGTCGCGCGCCCCAGGCCGCCAGCGCACGCGCCAGGCCCGGCACCGGGATGCGCTCCGCCGGATGCGCCGGGCCGCGGTACAGCGCGATCTCGCTGCCGGCGATGGCACGGTGCAGCGCGACGGTCTCGTCGGTACTGACCAGCGGGTCCGACGATCCCGAGAGGATCAGCGCCGGGCAGCTGATGCGCGCAAGGTCCTCCGCCGCCAGCGGCGGCGCGCCCTCGAGCGACTTGAACAGCGCGTTCAGCCGCTGCACCAGCAGCCGCCAGTCGTTGGGCTGGTGCACGCGCGCGAGATGCTCACGGCGGTGCGCCAGCGCCGAGAGCCGCGGTACCTGCAGCAGGTGGGTGAAGTGGCCGATCGATTCGGCGTCGTAGATCCATTTCGTCGCCACCGTCACCAGCGCCGAGACACGCTCGGGATGCCGGCAGGCCAGCCACAGTGCCAGCACGCCGCCGAAGCTGTAGCCCATCAGCGCCACGCGCTGCAGGCCGCGCTGGTCGAGCTGCGCCAGCACGTCCTCGGCCATGGCTTCGACGCCGAAGGCCGCGGGGATCTCGCGCCCGCCATGGCCCGCCAGGTCGAGCAGCTGGACGCGAAACTGCGCTGACAGCGCATCGCGCCAGGGCCGCATCTCCTCGCTGCAGCCGTTGGCGCCGTGCAGGATCACCAGGGTCGGGCGCTCGGGCCCGCCGGCGTCGGCCATGCCGCCTCTCGTGCGTGGCGGCGAATCCCTCAGGCGCGCAGCGCGCGGCGCGCGCGCCGGCTCTGCGCCAGCGCCAGGCCGGCAGCCGCCACCAGCGCCAGCGAGCCGGGCTCGGGCACGCCGGTGCTCACCGGCGCTTCCACGGTGTCGGCGTAAAGCAGTTCGTTGACGCGCAGCTGGAAGGGATCGTTGACCAGGGCATCGTGGCTGTCGACGCCAGTCTGGCCGCCGATCATCGCGTACCCGCTGCCGAAGAAGCCGCCGGCGAGCAGGACGCGGTCGAACTCGTCGAGCAGCAGCGCGCTGTAGCCGGCGGCCAGGTCGACCGAGCTTTGCGCAAAAAAGAAGCCCGCGAAGTCGGTACCGGCTCCGGCGAAGAGCGAACTCGAGCTGTCGACTGCCCTGGCGGACGAACTTCCATTGCTCGGACCCTCTTCCCGCAGCGCCGCACCGAACACGGTGTCCGCAGAGACCAGTCCGTCGGCCAATGCAGCGTTGATGAACAGGCGCCCGCCAGCCAGCACGTAGGCTTCAAGCGCGGCACGGTTGGCGCCCAGGAAACTGATCATCTCCGGCGCGCTGCTGATGTACCCATCGATGTACAGCATGCGGTATCCGCTGAAGTCGCTGGCGCCGAAGTTCAGGTGGTCCCAGTCGCTGCCGAAGGCCGCCGTCATTGCGCCGATGTTGCCGATGTCGTTGTTCGGCTCGGTGCAGCTGGACAGGTCGGCCGTATCGACGCAAGCCGAAATGTAGGCATGCGTCGCGCTCGCGTGCGCGCCGCCGGCCAGCAGCCCGCCCAGCAGCGCCGTGGCAACTGCGCCGCGCACCAGCCGGCTCCAGATCTTGTCCATGCGATTCCCCGCCCCACCTGGGCCATTCATCCGCGGGCACTCTACGTGTTTTCACCGCCCTCCGGCCGTGCCTCCCCGCGAATCGGGGCCATCGGATTTCACATCCGGACGCCGGATGCGGGGGTCGCTGCGGCGCCCGATGCGGGCAGCGAGGGCCGGATGATCACCTGCGGGTTGCGGCGGTCGTTGCGCGGGTCGTAGCCGAAGCGCCAGTCGCCGTAGCTGCGCGGCGCGTCGGGCGCGGCGGCGCTGGCCGGCAGGCCCATCGCGAGCGCCGCCGGCGGCAACCTGAAGGGCTCGACCTTCGACTGGCTGTAGACCGCCATGATCCCGCCGCCCGGTGCCGGCACGGTGCCCCACTCGCCGCCGGTCAGCGGGTCGACATAGACCTTGCGCAGGTGGCGCCGCAGCCCTGGCACGCGCGGGTCGCGCACCAGGTCTTCCAGCCGCTCCGGGTAGCGCCGCGCACCCGGCGGCGACTGGCGGTAGTAGCTGGCGAACGCGCGTTCGAGCTCACGGCCCAGACCGATCAGCTCGGCCTCGGCCGCGCGCCGCGCGCTGGTGTCGGCGGATTCGAGCGTCAGCGCCGCGGCGGCCGAGATCACCGCCAGCAGCACCAGCACGACGATGTAGGTGTAGCCGCCTTCGCGCCGCCGCTTCATCCCGGCACCCGTTCACAGTTCGGCATAGGGCTTGCCTTCGAGCGTGTTGCCCTCGGCGCTGCTGCGCAGGTCGCCCACCTGCCCTTGCCGCTCGGGCGGCGGCGGCACGATGCGCCAGGTCTTGTCGCTCTCGGTGATCGGGTCCATCGGCAGCGCGCGCAGGTAGCGCTTGTCCACCAGTTCCTCCAGCGACTCCGGGTAGCGGTGCACGTCGGCGTAGAACTTGTCGATCGCGTCGCGCGTGGTGCGCAGGTTCTCGGCCAGCACACGCTCGCGCGCGACCACCACGCTTTGCGTGTAGCGCGGCAGCGCCAGCATCAGCAGCGTGGCGACGATGGCCAGCACCACGAGCAGCTCCACCAGCGTAAAGCCGCGGCGAAGACGATGCCGCTGGCCCATCACCATTGCCGGTAGGGCACGCCGTTCAGGCCCACCGCGTTGCCCGGGACGAAGACGTCGTAGACATCGTCGCCCTCCTGCGGCTCCTTCGGATCGCTGGCCCAGGCGCGCTTGCCCCAGGTCTCGGCCGGGTCCTCGGGGTGCGCGCTGTCCATCGGGTTGCGCGGGATGCGGCGCAGGAAGTAGAGCTTGCCGTGCTTCGGGTCCTTGGCGTCGTCGACGCCCTCCACCAGCGCCGCCAGCGTCTTCGGATAACCGCTGGACTGCACGGTGCGCACGATGCGCCCCTCGTCGCCGGCCTGCTTGTAGGCGTCGATCGCATCGCGGATCTCGCGCAGGGCGCGGCGCAGCTCGGCCTCGTCGGCGCGCTGCACCGCCACCTCGGCCACCGGCACGGTGAACAGCGCCAGCACGGCGACGATCGCCAGCGTCACCAGCAGCTCGATGAGCGTGAAGCCGCTGCGGCGACGCGCGTTCATCGGATGCGGATCGCCCAATCGGCCGGCGGCGACAGCACCAGCGCCTCGCCGCCGGCAGTGACGCCGGAGACCGATTCGCTGACGCTCACGCGCGTGACGTCGCTCGCCGCGAGGGCGCGGAACACGATGCGCAGCAGCGAGCCCTCGGCGGCCTTGCCTGCGCCGCCGGCGGCGGTGATCACGGCGCGGATGACGCCGGTGCCGGCCTCGGCGCGCTTGCTCAGGCTCGACGCCGTGCCCGCGTTGCCCATGAAGCTGCCCTGATCGACCGAGACCACCGCCAGCACGCGTGGGTCGTAGGCCAGCGACAGCGGCACCACCGACAGCGGCTGGCTGCTCGTGGCCCACAGTTCGACCGTCAGCAGGCCGCCGACGGTCACGTTGTTGCTGCCGCGCCAGGACAGCGCTGAACCGGCTCCCGGCGGCGGCGCACCGCCCGCCGCAGGCAGCGGCGCGGGCGGCGGCGACTCGGTGCCGTCGCCGGTGGCGAAGCTCAGCCGCGGCTGGCCCTGCCCGGTCGATTCCGGCGTCGCCTCGGCGCCTGGCGCCGGAACAGCCGCCGGCGCGGAGGCCGCCCCAGGCAACGGCAGCACGACCGGCCGCGGCGCCGGCGAGGCGGGCGCCTGCGGAACCAGTTCACCGCCCCGGCTGCGCAGGCTGGCCTCGGTGCCCGACTCGAACTCCGACAGCAGCAGTTCCGGCCGCACCGCCGGGCGCACGATGCGCGGCGTGATCGACAGCACGATCTCCGACTTCTGGTAGTCGTCGTTCGAGTTGCCGAACAGCGTGCGGCCGACGCCGGGGATGCTCGACAGCCCGGGGATGCCGGTGGTGTTGCGCCGGTCCTCGTCGTTGATGAGGCCGGCCAGCACCTGGTTCTCGCCGTCGCGCAGCCGCAGCACGGTGCTCGCGTTGCGGGTGCCGATCTCGTAGGCGATGGAGCCGGCCTTGGTCTGGATCTGGCGCAGGATGCTGCTGACCTCCAGGCCCATCTTGATCGTCACCTCGCTGTCGGGCGAGACCGTGGGCTCGACCTCCAGCTTCAGGCCCACGTCCACGTACTGCACCGATTCGGCGACGAAGCCGGTGGAGGTGGAGGTGGAGGTGATGTTCGGCACGCGCTGGCCGACCTGGATGCGCGCCTTCTCGCGGTTGCGCGCACGGATGCGCGGGTTGGCCAGCACGTTGATGTCGGAGACGCCCTCGGTGGCCTGCACGCCGATGGCCAGCGTGCTGACCGAGGTGGTGGCCGAGCTGATCGAGCGCAGGTCGGCCAGCGTCAGCGTCGCGCCGCTGGCGCTGGCCATCGGCGCCAGCGAGACCTGCGAGGGGTACTGCACGCCGGCCTGCAGCAGCTTGGAGCGCTTGATCTCCAGGATCTCGACGTCCAGCATCACCTCGGCCTCGGGCTGGTCGTGCAGCGCGACGATCTTCTCGGCGAGCTGGATCGCCTCGGGCGAGTCGCGCATGATGATCATGTTCTGCTTGTCGTCGATCACGAGGTCGCGCGTCTTCAGCAGCGTCTTCAGGCTCGCGCCGACGACCTTGGCTTCGGCCACCGAGAGCACGAAGGTCTTCATGCTCAGCGGCTGGTACTCGCGCAGCTTGGCCTGCGTGTTGGGGAACACGAGCACGGTGTTGGCGTCGAGCACGCGCTGCTCGAGCTGGTTGGTCAGGAGCGCGAGATTCAGCGCGTCGGCCACCGTGGTGTTGCGCAGGAAGAGCGTGGTGCGCTGGTCGGCGCGCACGTCCTTGTCGAGCACGAAGTTCAGGCCCGAGGAGCGGGAGAGCACCTCGAACAGCTGCTTGACCGGCACGTCGCGGAACTCCAGCGAGACCGGCTTGCGGTAGGCCTCGGCAAGCTTGCTGTCGGCCGCGGCGCGCGGCTTGGCGCGCTGCTCCAGCAACTGGCTGCGCAGCGCCAGCGCGCCGGCATGCTGCGGGCGCTCGGCCAGCAGCGCGCGCAGGTGCGCGAGCGCGAGTTCGACGTTGCCGCGCTGCTGCTCGGTCTTCGCGCGTTTCAGCAGTTCGCCCAGGCGCTCGTCGCGCTCGAGGTCCGCCAGCCCGGCCTGCGCGCGGTAGTTGCCTTCGTCGATCGACAGCACGCGCTGGTACAGCGCACGTGCCGCACCGGGCGCGTCGCCGCGGCGGCGCAGGCCTTCGGCCTCGGCCAGCCAGGCGGCGGTGGCCTTGTCGCGCGCACCCAGGTAGGCGATGCGGTAGCGCGCGTTGGTGGGCTCCTGCTGCAGCGCCTGCTGGTAGGCGCGCAGCGCCTCCTCGGTGCGGTTGGAGGCCTGCAGCTGCTGCGCGCTGCGGTAGCTCTGCTCGGCGGCGCAGCCCGCCAGCAGGCACAGCAGCGCGGCGATGACGCCGCCCAGCGCCCATTGCCGCGGCTTGCTCAGGATCGGCCTAGTCATCGAATTTGGTCCCGGTCGGCAGTGTCTGCCGCTCGTTCAGCGGCAGGTAGGTCAGTCGGATCTCGCTCGCGCCGATGGCCTCGACGCGGTAGTTGTCGCCCAGCTTCGTTCCGGCCTTGGCGATGTAGAGCTGCTCGCCGCTGCCGAGGTAGACCTCCCAGGCGCCGTTCTCGAACTTGCGGCCCAGCACCGTGAAAGGCAGGGCCGGCGCCACCGCGCGCGGCGGCTCCGCAGGCGCCGCCGGCAGTGCACGCGGCGCCGGCGGCGCGGGCCGCGACGTGGGGCCGAAGGCATCGGCGGCGGCGGCAGTCCAGCCTTCGCGCGGGCGCAGCGCGGCCACCGCCGGCGCAGGCGCTTCGGCCGTGGCGGCAGCGGTCGAGGCCGGCTGCGGCCGCGCCGCGTCGCGCGGGCGCTCCACCGCGGCGCTCACCGCCGCGGCCGGCGCGGGGGCGCGCAGGCGGTCCCACAGCACCGCGCCGCCGGCGATGGCCAGCAGCAGCAGGAGCCCGGTCATGCGGCGTGCCGGTGTCATGGCTTGACGAAGAGCGTGAAGTGCGCCGTGGCCTCGACCTGGCCGGCGGCGGGCAGCTCGCGCTTCAGGTCGAGCTTGTCGAGCGCGAGCGAGGGGTAGGCCGCCATCAGCCCGAAAGTGAACTTGCGCAGCGCGGTGTAGCTGCCCGTCATCGGCAGCGTGATCTGCACGCGGCCGAAGCGGCGCGCCGCGTCGGCCTCGGCGCGCCAGTCCACCTTGCTCAGCTGCAGCCCTGCCGCGGCGGCCTGGCGCCAGATCTGCTGCGCCATCTGCGCCACCTGCTCGTCGCCGGCCAGGCGCGATTCGAACTCGGCCAGCGCGTCGGCCGCCGGCGCTGCCGGCGCGGCCGCGCCGCGCGGCGCCTGCGCCAACGCCTGCTGTGCCGCCGCCAGCTCGGCCAGCGCACGCGCCCTGGCGGACTCCGTGGCCGGCAGCGCCACCAGCCACAGCGCCGCCACCAGCAGCGCGCCGGCGGCCAGCAGCAGCGGCGCCAGGCCGATGGCGGCTGCGGCCAGCTGCAGGCGCAGGGCGAGGCTGCTGCCGTTCACGGCCGCTCCTCCCAGCGCACCTCGAAGCTGATCTGGCGCTTGAGGCCGGGGCCATCGGGCATCGCCTCCTGGCGCACCGGCACCGCCTTCACGAAGGGCGCGCTGCGCGCCAGGCGGCCCATGTAGGCGACCAGCGCGTCCATCTCATCGGCCTGCGCGGTGACCAGCAGCAGCCGGTCCTTCGGCCGCGGCTCGATCCGCAGCAAAGCGACCCCCGGCGCACGCGAGGCCTCGACCGCGCCCAGCACGGCAGGCCAGGGCACGTTGAGCGCGCCGATGGCCTCGTTGACGGCCTTGAGCTGCTCGGCCGGCAGCGTGGGCGCCGGCGCGGCCGCGGCGCCGGACAGCCGCGCCAATTGCGCGCGCTGCACTTGAGCCTGCGCGCGCGCGGCCTCGGCCGCGCGGCCCGCCTGCCACCAGCGCAGCCCGCCCGCGGCCGCCGCCGCGAGCAGCAGCGCGCCCGCGGCCAGCAGCGCCAGCGGCGGCGGGCGGCGGGGGGCGAAGTCGATGCGCTCGATGCCCATCTCAGCGGGCCCAAGGTGCGGGCTCGGCCACGCAGGTGACCGGTGCGCCCGAGGCCAGCCGCGCGGGCGCCGTGGCGCGGCCGCCCAGCCAGAGCGGTGCTGCCGGATCGGCCCCGGCGACGAAGGCGCGTTCGCGCGCGAGCAGGTCGTCCAGCGCGTCGAGGCCGTCCTCGGCCCGCAGCGCACGCGCGTGCCGGCACACACCATTCTCGAGGTAGCCGATGCCCCGCCAGCCACCATGCTCGGCCAGCACCCAGTGCGCGCCGCGGCGCGTGTGGCGGCCGAAGTGCGCGGCCCAGGCCAGCCACAGCGGCCGCACCGAGACCACCTCGCAGCGCGCCGCCGCGGCCTGCGCCAGCAGCGTGTCGAGCATCGTGCCGTCGACGCCGGCGACGAAGTCCAGCTCGTGGCGGGGCGAGGCTTCGCAGCGCACGCGCCAATGCTCGACGTCGCCGAACATCGCCCGGAAGCGGCTGGCCGCCGCGGCCTGCAGCTCGGCGGCGTTGCGCAATCCGGGCGGACGCTTCAGCACGGCGTAGCGGCAATGCGCGTCCGACAACCACAGCGTGAGCCGCGCCGGCGCCGGGCCGATCGCGGCGAAGGCGGCGCCCGGATCGGCCGCCGCGGACGCCGCCTGCGTGCCACTCATTTTGCGCGCCAGCACACCGCTGGAGCCGACCAGCATGCCGTGGTGCGCGAGGTTCCAGAACGCCATCGCCCTGCCCTTCAGCCCTGCAGCGTGACGCGCAGGACTTCCTCCAGCGACGTGCGGCCTTCGTGGGCCAGTTGCAGCGCGGCGTCGCGCAGCAGGCGCGTGCCGCCGCGGCGGGCCTCGGCCTTGATCGCGGAGATCGGCGCCTTGTCGACGATCAACTCGCGCAGCGGGTCGTTCAGCACCAGGATCTCGGCGATCGCACCGCGGCCGCGGAAACCGGTGCCGCGGCAGTCGCCGCAGCCGCGGCCGGCGCGCAGGCGGGCGTCGGCCAGGTACTTGCCGTCCAGGCCCAGCGCGTCGATCTCGTCGGCGGTGGCCGCGCGCGGCTCGGCGCAGTTGCTGCAGGTGGAACGGACCAGCCGCTGCGCCCAGATGCCGTTGAGCGCCGAGGCCAGCGCGTGCGGGTCGATGCCCATGTGCGTGAAGCGCGAGAACACGTCGAAGGTGCTGTTGGCGTGCACCGTCGAGAGCACGAGGTGGCCGGTGAGCGCCGACTGCACGGCGATCTCGGCCGTCTCGGCATCGCGGATCTCGCCGACCATGATGCGGTCCGGATCGTGGCGCAGGATCGAGCGCAGCCCGCGCGCAAACGTCAGCCCCTTCTTCTCGTTGACGGGGATCTGCAGCACGCCGGGCAGTTCGTACTCCACCGGGTCCTCGATCGTCACCACCTTGTCCTGGCCGGTGAGCGTCTCGGTGATCGCGGCGTACAGCGTCGTCGTCTTGCCGCTGCCGGTGGGGCCGGTGACGAGCAGCATGCCGTAGGGCTCGGCCGCCAGCCGGCGCACGAGCTTCAGCGAAGGCGCGTCGAAGCCCAGCAGGTCGAGCGTGAGCTTGCCGCCGGAGGGCACGAGCTGGCGCTTGTCCAGGATGCGCAGCACCGCGTCCTCGCCGTGGATGCTGGGCATCACCGAGACGCGCAGGTCGGTCGTGCGGCCGCCCACCGAGACACGGAATCGGCCGTCCTGCGGCACGCGGCGCTCGGCGATGTCGAGTTCGGCCAGCACCTTGATGCGCGAGATCGCCTGCTCGGCGGTCTCTACGCCGGGCACCGACAGCGCCAGGTTCAGCACGCCGTCGATGCGGTACTTCACGTCCATGCCCAGCGGCGTGGTCTCGAAGTGCACGTCGCTGGCGCCGGACTTCAGGCTGTCGTAGAGCGTGGAGTTGACCAGGCGCACCACCGGGCTCGCGTCCTCGGCAATGCCCACGAGCGAGATCTCCTCGCCGCGCTGCTCGCCGCGGGCGCCCTCGCCCACCACGGCGGCGGCCGGGTCGACCGCGCGTGCACCCTGCTCGGCGCGCGTCAGCAAGGCCTTCAGGTCGCCTTCGGTCGCCAGCGCCAGCTGCACGTGCGCCGGCAGCCGGTGCTGCAGCCAGTTCGACAGCTCGACGTCGAAGGGATCGGCCAGCACCGCGTAGCGCCTGCCGTGCAGTTCGAGCGTCATGCACTGGCGCTGCAGCGCACGCGACAGGCTGATCGCGCCGAAGTCGGGCGTCGCGGCGAGCAGCTCGGCGGTCTCCAGGAACGGATAGCGCAGCCCGCGCGCGAGCAGCCGCGTGGCCTCGCGCACGTCGCCGCCGACGGTGTCGAGCCAGGCCGCCAGCAGCGGGGCGCCGCCCGAGGCCGCGCGCTGGCGCGCCTGCGCCAGCAGCGGCTCGAACTCGCGCGCCGGAGGCGGCGCGGCCAGGAGCGATGGCGGCTGCGGAGCGTTCACCGGAAACTCGAGGCCAGATCGAAGATCGGCATGTACAGCAGGATCACGATGCCGCCGATCAGCACGCCGATCACCGCCATCAGGATGGGCTCGAAGGAGCGCGAGAAGCGCTCGACCCAACGGCCGAGTTCGTTGTCGTGGTAGCGGCCGGCGCGCACGAAGAGATCGCCCATGCGGCCCGTGCCCTCGCCGGCGCGCAACAGCCGCTCGGCCACCGGCGTGGTGAGCTGGTGCTGCTGCAGCGAGGCAGCGATGCCGCCGCCACGGCGCAGCGCGTCGATGCTGGCCAGAAGCCTGGCACGATGCACGCCGCCCACCACGCCCTGGGCCAGCGTCAACGCCGGCACCACCGGCATGCCGCCATTGAGCAGCGTGCCCACCGTGAGGTACAGGCGCGAGAGGCGGAACAGCTCGATGCGCCGCCGCACGCCGGGCAGCGCGCCGGCCAGCTGCTCCAGCGTGCCCTGGCGGTGCGCCTGCAGCAGGAAGGCGCCGAGACCAAGCACCAGCACCGCCGCGCCCAGCAGCAGCGCGCCGGCATGGGCCGACGCGAACGAGCCCCACTGCAGCAGCAGCTGCGACAGCAGCGGCAGCTCCTTGCCCGAGCCGCGGTAGATGGCGGCGAAGCGCGGCACGACGAAGGTCATCAGGAACACGATCACGCCGCCGCCGACGGTGAACAGGATCGCCGGGTAGATCAGCGAACTGACGATGCGGGCCTTCAGCGCATCGAGCCGGCCGCTGTACTCGAGGTAGCGCATCAGCGCGCCGTGCAGGTCGCTCGTCTTCTCGGCGGCGCGGATCAGGCCCACGTACAGCGGCGGGAAGCGGTGCGGCATGCGCTCCAGCGCGGCCGAGAAGGTCTGGCCCTGGCGCAGGCTGCGTTCGAGCTCGGCGTAGACCTTGGCGACCTCGGCCGAGCCCTGCTGGTGGGCCAGCGTGTCGACGGCCTCGACCACCGAGAGCCCGGCGTCGAGCAGTTCCGCCAGCTCCTGCGAGAACAGGCCGAGGTCGAAGCGTGAGCGTCGGCGCCAGGGCTCTGCGGCCGAGCGCACGGCCAGCACCTCGGCCTGCTGCTCGGCGGCGGCGCGGCGGGCGTCCTCGGCCGAAGGCGCCTCGATGGCGAGCGATTCCACCGCACCCCGCCGCAGCACGCGCACCTCGAAACGCATCGCCGTACGGCCGGTGCCGGCTCAGTTGCTGAGGTCGGCGTCTTCGTCGGCACCGCCGGGCGCGCCGTCGCGGCCGTAGGAGACGATGTCGAAGTCGCGCTGGCCGCTGCCCGGGCGCTTGTAGACGTAGGCATGGCCCCAGGGATCCAGCGGCACCTCCTTCTGCAGGTAGGGGCCGTTCCACTTCGGCGTGTCGGGCGGGCGCAGCACCAGCGCGTTCAGGCCCTGGGCCGTGTCCGGGAACTTGCCGGTGTCGAGCCGGTAGGATTCCAGCGCACGCGAGAAGGCCTCGATCTGCGCCTTGGCGGTGGTGATCTCGGACTTGCTGACGTTGCCGAACAGCCGCGGCCCGACGAAGGCCGCCAGCAGGCCGATGATGGCCACGACGACGAGCAGTTCCAGCAGCGTGAAGCCGCGGTTGCGGAGGGCGTGCGGGCGATGGGGCATGTTCCGGGCGAGGCCTGACGGGAAGGCCGACGAGTCTAGCGGCTCGCTGCCCGGCAGCAGTCTCCCGCAGACCCCCCTTGTGCAGGGCGCCACGCGTAAAGACCGGTCACCGGCGCTTAGCATGCTGCGATGGCCAAAGTGCTGCTCACCTGGGAGGGCGGAAGCTACCTCGGGCACCAGATCCTGGTGACCTCGGCCGCCGCCGTGCTGCACGAGGCGGGGCACGAGGTGGTGGTCTATGCGCCGCAGGGCGTCGACTCGCATGGCGCGGCGCGCGAACGCGAGGGCCTGCGCTGGGCCCACGTGCCGCCGCCGCTGGCGCAGCCGATGACGCCGGCGCCGCTGCCGTGGAAGTCGCGCGCCAGCACGCTGTGGGAATTCGGCTTCCAGTCGGTGGACTACCTGCAGGATCGTTTCGCTGTATGGGACGCCGTTCTGCAGAGTGAACAACCCGACATCGCCTTCCTGCAGGCCGCGCCCTATGCGCAGCTGGCCGCGCACGTGGCCGGCCTGCGCTCGGTGGAGTTCGGCATCGGCTTCGACGTGCCGCCGCTGCAGCAGCCCTTCCCCGCCTTCCGCCAGAAGGAGCAGTTCGATCCGGTCGATGCGCTGCAGCTGGAGCAGCAGATCATCGACCGCCTGGCGCGCGTGATCGGCCGCATGGCGCGCGAGCGGCCGCTGCACGGCTGGGTCTCGGCCCCGGTGCGGCTGGTGACCTCGATCCGCGAGCTCGACCACTACGACGGCTGCGACGACACCTCGCGCGAGTTCGTCGGCCCGCTGCCGATGGCCGAGATCGGCGGCACGCGGCCCGAGTGGCAACGCGGCGGCCCGCGCGTGCTGGCCTACCTGCGCGCGAGCCTGATGGACATGCCGGCGTTCATCAAGGCGCTGGGCGCGCTGCGCGGCGACGCCGTGCTCGTCTGCCCCGACGCCGGGCCTGAACTGGTGGCGCAGGCGCGCGCGGCGAAGATCCGGCTGTTCGTCAAGCCCGTGTCACTGGGCGCGCTGCTGCCGAAGGCGGACCTCGTCGTCTCCCACGCCGGCGGCCTGATGGCCGAAGCCCTGGTCCGCGGCCGGCCCTGCGTGGCGATGCCCACGCACTTCGAGCAGTTCCTCACCGCGATGACGCTGAAGCGGCATGGGCTGGGGGTGGTGGTGAATCCGGCGGAGAGCGGGAGCTACGAACGCGGGCTGATGCACGCGCTGAGGGATCCCGCGCTGAAGATCCGGGCTGCAGGGCTCGGCCAGCGCAGCCGCGCAGCCGCGGCTGCGGCCGAGCAGCGGTTCAGAGGCGCGGTCTGAGCGGCGCGGGGGCCGCGATCAGCCGAAGAAGAACCGCAGGAACGCGGCCTTGTCGTCCGCGGACAGGTAGCGGTCGGCAACCTGGCCCGCCTCGGCCAGGAAACTGCCGAGGAGGTTGAAGTCGTCGTCCTTCACTTCGTAGTCGAAGCGGTCGATCTCGAGCGCCACGCAGTCTGCGACGCAACCCAGGAAGGCCGCCAAGCTGCCGGCCAGGCGGGCATTGCGCTTCTGGATGCTGCCGTAGGTGACGCCCTCGTCCGAGCTGGTGTCGACGAAGATGGCGTCGCCGTTCCGGTCGGCGATGACCACCCAGTGGGCCGGCCAGGCCGGATCCTCGACCACGCGGCCCGACTTGTCGCGGATGTGGCGCCAGCCGCTCTGGGCGCCCTCCAGTTCATCGGGACCGAACAACGCCATCTGCAGGGCGCCGCCCAGCTGCGGGCGCTCGGCCAGCGACAGCTTCGAGAAGTAGGCCGTGAGCACCGGGCCCAGGGCGACGGGTGACTGCACGGGCACCGGTTCGCGGTAGTCCACCGCACCCTCGCTCAGGCGCGATCGGCCGAACGCCGCAGCGAACTGCCGCAGGGCGGCATCGAGTTCAATTGACATGCTGATTCCCGCTGGAGACGCGGCCGCGGGATCCCGCGGCCGCCACGGCCGCGACGCCTACTTCGCGGCGCGTTTGATCATAGCTTCGCGGTCGATCAGCCGGCCGACCGAGGCGTTGCCGGTGGAGCCCCGGTGGCCCTGCAGCGCATGGAAGTGCTCGTTGTAGGCGCCCAGGCCGCTGGTGCTGTTCGGGTGCCGGTAGTTCTCGAGGAACACGATGTTCCGGGGATCGCCCTGCCACTTCGCGCCCAGCGCGCCGTTGCCTTCGACCGAGTTGATGTGGTGGCCGGTGTAGCCCTGCTTGGACATCACGCTCGTGAGTTCGGAGTTCTTGGTGCCGAGGATCAGTTCCTTCTCGGCGCCGCTCCAGGCGCGGGTACCGGCACCGGTGGCCTCGACCAGGCGCTTCTCCTGCGCCCAGGCCCTGTCGATCGCGGCGCTGCGGGACCCCGCCTGTGCCGTCAGCTCCTCGCGCGGCTTGTAGCGGACGAGATCGGAGGACGCGCTGCTGGGCTTCGCACCGACACCGCACACGCAGGTGTTGTGCACCAGCACCGGCGTCGCACCGGCGAAGTACGTGTGGTACTCGTCGACCGACAGGTTGTAGGTCGTCTGCGTCCGCCCCAGCGGGTTCAGGCTCGCGACGGTCGTCTGCCTGCCGTCCGCCGTCGTCAGGCGCATGCCCGGCTGCAGCTTGGCCGACTCGACCCACTGCTTGCCGTCGACCCAGAACGGATGGTTGTCGGAGACCTCGATGCTCGATGAGTGGCCGGTCTCGTCGACCATCACCAGCGCGTACAGGTCGCGGCCTTCGTAGCGCAGCACGGCGTTGACCGGCTTCAGCGAACTCTGGCCGGTCTTCTCGTCGCGCGAGACGACCATCGTGCCGACGCCGATGCGCTCGATCGGCATCAGGCCGGCATCGGTCAGCACCGGCGTGGTGCCGACGAAGCAGCAGGGGCAGCCGGTGCTGCCGCCACGCTCGGCCACGCGCGCCTCGCCGCCGGCCTCGCGGGCCCGCGCCCGCAGCGCATCCATCGAAGCCTCGGCCTCGACCGATTTCACCGTCCGCCCGGCCACGCCTTCCACCGTCGGCCCGCTCAGGCCTTCGGCCGTCATCCGGCCAGCCTGCTTGGCGACGGTGGACTCGGCCATCTCGCCGACGGCCTTGGCCGCGGTGGCGGTGCCTTCGAGCGCCTCGCGGGCCGCGGCGCGCTCGACCGTGCGCACGACGGCGCTGGCGCTCTCGGTGGCGCGGGCGGCGTTCTTGGCCGCGCCGCCGCCGCCGACGAAGCCGGCGGCGAACTCGGAGATGTCGCTGATGGCGCCGGAGTCGCCGGCGATGGCCTTCTCGACCGTGCCGAAGACCTTGTCGCCGATCGCCGCGCGCCCTTCCTGCGTGCTGACGGCCTTGTAGCTCGCCTTGGCGGCGTTGATCGTGCCTTCCAGCTCGGCGGCGTGCGCGTCGGCGTTGGCCTGGCTGTTCAGGCCCAGCGTCGCCAGCGCCAGCGACGTGGTGTTGGCCGCGACGTTGGTCGCGCGCAGGCCCATCTCGCCCAGGCCGACGACGGCGCGCGAGACGCCGATGGTCGCGGCGGCGACCTTGCAGAGCACGCCCTCGTCGCACATCGACGCCCGGCCGCGCAGCCAGTCGCCGAACTCGCCCAGGGCCTCGGCGCCTTCCTTCAGCAGCGCGATGCGGCCGTCCGGGTCGTAGTAGATCGTCGGGTTGCCGTAGGCGTAGAGGTAGCGCTGGTACGAGGCCGGACGGTCGTCCTGGCCTTCGGCCGGGTCCTGGCTGATGAAGCGGCCGATCGTCGGGTCGTAGTAGCGCGCCTTGAAGTAGTACAGGCCCGTCTCGGCGTCGACCTGGTGGCCGGTGTAGGCGAACTTGTTGGCGCTGATGCCGGCCTGCACGAGCGGGTTGCCCCAGGCGTCGTACAGGGTCTCGCTCTTGATGCTGCCGTTGGCCGCGGTGGTGGCGATGATCGAGCCCAGCGCGTCGGCGTGCAGCAGCTGGTTGCCGTCTTCCGCGCTCCACAGCGCGACCGGGCGGCGGCCGGCGAAGTCGTAGCGCGCGACGACGGTGCCCGCACCGTCGCGGTCCTGCACTGCGTTGTCGTCGTCGAACTGCGTCGTCAGCACCCGCGGCGGGGCCTGGGGCTGCAGCGGATTCAGCGCCTCCTTGCTGACGCGCAGGCCGACGTGGTCGGTGCTGTAGCGGCCCAGCACGCTGCCGTTGCGGCTGACGCTCACGAGGTGGTCGCGTGCGTTCCAGACGTAGCTCGTGGTGTCGCCGCCCTGCACCTTCTGCAGCAGGTTGCCCTGCGGGTCGTAGCTGAGCGTGGTGTTGCCGGCGGCGCTGTCGCTGATCGACGTGAGGCGGCTGCGGCCGTCGTAGGCGTAGCTGCGCGAGATGCCCGGGCCGTTGCTCGGCGAGACCGATTCGCTCAGGCGGTTGTCGGCCTTGTCGTAGGTCCAGGTGGTGGTGGTGGTGACGCCGCCGCTGACGCGCTGCGTGCGGGTCAGGCGGTCGGCCGCGTCGTAGCCGTAGGTCGTGAGCGCGGCGTCGCCCGGGCGGTTGATGCGCTCGGTCAGGCGGTTGCCGTTGTTGTCGTAGCTGTAGTCGGTGAGGTTGTAGACCGAGCCGTTGCGGGCCAGCTCGATGCGGCGGGTGCGCCGGGCCGCGTCGTAGCTGGTGCTGGTGCTCGCGCCGTTGCTCCAGGCCTGCTGCGTGGGCAGGCCGCTGCGGTCGTACACGTACTGCACGCCACCGGCCGGGCCGTTGACGCCGGTGAGGCGGTTCAGGCCGTCGTAGCCGTAGCGCGTCTGCCGCGCGTCCTGCGTGCCCAGCGTGACGCGGTTGCCGTTGCGGTCGTAGCCGTGCGCGATGCGGCCGCCGAAGGCGTCCTGCGCGGTCAGCTCGCGGTCGAAGGCATCGTAGGTGTAGGTCGAGGTGCGGCTCGTGCCGCCGTAGTTCTCGACCACCGAGGTGATGTTGCCGTTCTCGTCGTAGGCGGTGGTGATGCTCGACAGGCCGTCGGCGCTGGCGCTGTAGCTCTTGCGGACCTCGCGGTTCAGCAGGTCGAAGCTGCGCGTGACGACGATGCCGTTGGCGTCGGTGTGGGTCGTCGGGTTGCCGGCCTTGTCGAAGACGAAGGTCTCGGCGGCGCCGCCCGGGTAGGTGACGCCGGTGCGGCGGTTCAGTGCGTCGTGGTCGTAGGCCGTGGCGCGGCCCATGCCGTCGGTGAAGCGCGTGAGGTTGCCGTTCAGGTCGCGCTGGTAGGCGCTGCTGCGGCCCTCGGGCTCGGCGACGCCCACGAGCCAGTTGCTGGCGTCGTAGGTGAAGCTGGTGGCAGCGCCGGAGGGGCGCGTCACGGTGATGCGGTTGTTGGCCAGGTCGAAGGCCTGGTGGGTGGTCTCGCCGGCACCGTTCGCCACTGCGGTCTGGCGGCGGCGCGCGTCGTAGGTGGTGGTGGTGATCCGGCCCTCGGGGTCGGTCTCGCGCAGCACGTCGCCCATCGCGTCGCGGGCGTACAGCGTGTTCGCACCCTCGGGCGCCTTGCGCGCCGTCACGAGGCCGCGGCGGTCGTAGGTGAAGGCGGTGGCGTTGCCGTTGGCATCGGTGCTCGTGGCCACCTTGCCCAGCGCCGTGTAGCTCAGCGCCTCGATCGGGATGCCCGCCTTCGTGGTGCCCGTGCGGCGGTTCATCGTGTCGTAGGTGTGCGTCGTCACGGTGCCGCGCTTGTCGGTCTCCGAGACGAGGTTGCCCACCGGGTCGTAGGCGTTGGCCACCGTGCCGCCCAGCGGATCGATGGTCTTGACGACGCGGTTCAGGTCGTCCACCTCGTAGCGCGTGACGTTGCCGCGCGCGTCGCTCTGGGTGCGGCGGTTGCCGGCGTCGTCGTAGCCGGTGTCCAGCGTGCCGCCGTCGGCGAAGATGCGCTGCGTCAGCCGGTTGAGCTTGTCGAAGCTGCTGACGACCGCGGTGCCGCGTGCATCGGTCGAGCGCGTGACGTTGCCGAAGCGGTCGGGCGTGAAGCTGAGGCTGCGGCCGCCGGGCAGGTTGCTGGCGGTGCGGAAGTTCAGCGTGTTGTAGGTGTGGGTGCTGCGGTTGCCCTTGCCGTCGGTCTCGGCGACGAGGTTGCCGTTGTCGTCGTAGTCCCAGCTGCCGACGCTGCCGATGCTGTCGCTGCTGCTGACGCGGCGGTTGAACAGGTCGTAGGCGTGGGTGAAGGCGTTGCCGTTCGGCCAGGTCTCGCCGACCACGTTGCCCAGCGCGTCGTAGCTGTTGCTCGTGACGCCGCCTTCCGGGTCGCGCGTCGACAGCCGGCGATTCATCGCGTCGTAGGTGTGCGTGGTGACGCCGCCGCCTTCGTCGGTCTGCCGCACGAGGTTGTTGGCGGTGTCGTAGGCGTAGCCCACGGTCGTGCCGTCAGGGTGCGTCAGCGTGATCAGGCGGTTGGCCGTGTCGTAGGCGTACGAGGTGGTGTTGCCGTTGGGATCGGTCTCGCCGGTCTTGTTGCCCGCGGCGTCGTAGGTGTAGCGCGTGCTGCGGCCCAGCGGCTGGCTGACGGCGGTGAGCCGGTTCATCGCGTCGTACGACATCGTCGTCGAGCGGCCCAGCGGATCGGTCGTGCCGGTGCGGTTGCCGTTGGCGTCGACCGTGTACTTCCACTCCTTGCCCATCGCGTCGAGGGTGCTGACGCGGTGGCCGAGCGGGTTGTAGGTGTGCGTGGTGGTGCGCCCGTCGACCGATTCGGTCAGCAGGTTGCCGGCGCCGTCATAGGTGTAGCTCGTCACCTTGCCCAGCGGTTCGGTGCGCGAGCTCAGGCGCGAGACGTCGTCGTAGACGTAGCGCGTGGTGTTGCCGTTCCAGTCGGTTTCGCTGGTCTTGTTGCCGGCGGCGTCGTAGCTGAAGCTGCGGCTGGCGCTGCCGCCCGGGCCGCTGATCTTCGTGCCGGTGGCCACGCTGCCCGGCGCGTAGGTCCAGCTCGTGGTGCGGCCGCCCTCGTCGGTCTCGCTGGTCTTGTTGCCCAGGGCGTCGAAGCTGCTGCTGCGCGTGCCCGCCGGCGTCTTCTGGCCGATCAGGTTGTCCAGGCCGTCGTAGCTGTTGACGACGCGGTTGCCGTTGCCGTCGGTGACCTCGACGATACGGCCGCGCTCGTCGCGCGTGGACAGCAGCCGCGCGCCCACCGGGTTGATCGACGCGGAGACGTTGCCGTAGGCGTCGTACTCGAAGCGCGTGACGTTGCCGTTGGCGTCGGTCGTGGACAGCCGGTCGCCGTTGCCGGCGTAGCTGTGCTGCAGCGTGCCGATGGGCTGGCGCTCGATGACGACGTTGCCGTTGCCGTCCAGGCCGAACTGGGTGACGTTGCCGTTGAGGTCCGTCCGGCTCGTCATGACCGACTTGCGGTACGGCGGGCCACCCATGATCTCGTAGGTGTAGCGCGCGGTCGCGCCGCCCACGGAGGTCGAGGTGACGTTGCCGGCGTCGTCGTAGCCGTAGGTGGTGGTGACGCCGCGCGCGTCGGTCTTGGACGTCATCAGAACGTCATCGGCCGCCCAGCTCATGCGCGTGGTGCCGGCGCCGTCGACGATCGTCAGAGGGTTGCCGTACTGGTTGAAGGTGTAGGCGGCGCCGACCCCGGGCCCGGTGATCGACGAACTCGCCCAGGAGCCGGAATCGATCGTGAAGGTGTAGTTGCCGCCCAGCGGCGTCTTCAGCGAGCGGACCACGAGGTGGTCCAGCATCACGATCAGGTCCTTGCCGGCGACCACGTCGCGGCCATTGAAGACCAGCGGCTGCTGCAGGTACTCGTAGGTCGTCGCCTCGCCCTTGGCGTTGGTCGCCGAGACCATGCGGTAGCGGTCGGCAACGATGCTGGCATCGGTCGAATAGGCGAACTGCGCGCTGCGGCCGTTGACGATGTAGCTGGTGAGGTTGCCCGTGGCGTCGTAGTCGATCGTGACGCCGGTGCCGCCGGCGCCGGAGACCTTGGTCAGCAGCGAGACCGGCCCGGACAGGTCGCCCAGCGGGCGCTGCACGTTGCGCCGCTCGTAGGTGAAGCTGAGGTTTCGGCCGTCGCTGCGCGTGACGCTGGACAGCAGCGGGTCCGGGAAGGCCGTGGTGTCGTAGTTGAAGGTCTGCAGGTTGCCGTTGCGGTCCTTGATGAAGGCCAGCTTCCACTGCACCCGGAAGTTCTGGAAGGTGTAGTGGTACTGCGTGCCGTCCTTGCTGTAGAAGTCCCAGCTGTTGTCGCCGCGGCTGGCCACCAGCGTGCCGTGGTAGCCCTTGTCGGGCACCATCGTGCCGTCGGCCTTCGGGAAGAAGCGCACCGAGCCGCTGTCGCCGGCGGCCACCGAGACCTCGCCGCAGCTGTTGATCGTCAGGCCGAGGTCGAGGTTGTGCGACCAGTTGGCGCCCAGCGTCGAAAGCCGCCCGGCGCCGGCCGAGCTGTAGGTGCCGCCGAAGTCGTAGGGCAGCCCGCGGCCGGGGATCGACAGGCGCGGCGTCTGGAAGCTCAGGATGCCGTTGCGCACGTTGACGCCCTGCACCAGCACCTGGCCCACCGGCAGGCTGTTCTGCAGCTGGTACAGCACGCTGATGCGCGTTTTGGCCTGGTCGGTGATGGTCGGGTCGGCCGTCGCGAAGCCGGACACGACGATCTGGAACTTGCCGCTGCCGAGCTTGGAGGCGTCGATCAGCTCCTCGTTGGCGCCCGCCGGATAGGTCTTCTCCGAGACCAGGTCCGAGGGCGAGCCGAGCAGTTCCCCCTGGTCGTTCATCGACTGGTAGGTGATCTTGATCCGCCCTTCCTGGGTGAGGATGAAGTCCACCGTGCCCACACGGTCGCAGACGCGCTTGTTGATCTCGTCGACGAAGCGCGAGGCGCCGGCCGCGCCCATGTCGGCGATGAGCTTCTGGCGCAAGGGCAGGTCGTAGGGCTCGCCCTTGAGCTGCGTGTACTGGCCGCGCATCGTCATGCGCGACTGGTAGCGGTGGCCCTGGGGCTCGAAGGGCATGGAGCGCGGCAGCAGCGCCTTGCCTTCGCCGCTGCCCTTGTCGCCGGCGGCGTAGTCGATGAAGGCGCCGTCCATCAGGATGTCGGCGATCCAGCGCCCGTCGGTGACCTTGTACTCCGGCGGGTCGATGCGGTAGTTCAGCAGCACCGGGTACAGGCTCAGGCCCCGGCCGTCGAGCAGGATGTTGTTCGGGTTCGTGCCCGCGGGCACGTTCTGCGAGACCGCACCTGTGATGGTCGGAACGACGCCGAAGACCGAGTTGCCCACGCGCCCGGACAGTTCCTGCGTGAAGGGCTCGGCGCGGCCGCCGACGTTGCGCACGCCGTTGACGGTCACGCGGCCGTCGATCACCGCGTCGTTGCGCGCCGGTGCCGGACCCGTGGTCAGGCGGAAGGAATCGCCGCTGCGCGCCGCGGAACCGCCGCCGCTCACGCTGAGGTCGGTGATGCGCCCGCTGGCCGGCACCCAGTTGAAGAAGGGCAGGAACTGCGCGGTGCCGTTCTCGTCGATGAAGTAGGGCCGCTCGGACTTGAAGTAGGTGACCTGGAAGGTCTCCGGATAGGTGTCGCCCGGCTTGGTGGCCGACATCAGGTTGCCGTCGCGGTCGTATTCGCCGCCCAGCACCGCCAGGCGGCCCCAGTAGTTGTCGACCGGGGTCTTGGGCTGGCAGGTGAAGAAGGCCTTGTAGGTGTAGGACTTGCTGATGCCGTTGGCGCCGGCGCTGACGACGTTGGTGCCACCCAGCTCGTTGCTGAGGATCACGCCGGCGAACACCACGCCGTTGGAGGCCGACTTCAGACGCAGCGAGGGCGAGCCGCAGCGGCCCAGGATCGAGTCGTTCGGGCAGGCGTTGGCGGCGACGCTGGCGTTCCACAGCGCGCCCGGCTGGAAGCTGCCGCCGGAGCCGCCGGGCGGGCAGTTCGCCGGCGAGTTGATCGAGAAGTCGACCACCACGTTGGCGACCGGGTTCTGGTACTGGTCGATCGTGAACAGCGAGATCACGTCGGCGGTCTCGGACGGGAAGCCGCCCGAGGCGCCGGGATCCTTGCGGAACAGGTCGGACAGCGGCCCGGGCAGCGCCAGCGCAGCGTAGGGCTCGGGCGGCTGCAGCTTGCCGGCGGAGCTGTCGACCGACACGTCGATGCTGATGTAGCCCACCTGCGTGGAGAACTCGTCGCCCGGGTTGCGCAGGATCCAGACCGGGTTCTTGCTCGTGCTCGTGCCCAGCTTGGCCTTGACGGTGGCCATGCCCAGCACGTTGGTGGGCGCCGAGAACGAACTGCCGCCGTCGAGCAGCGCGTCGCCGCCGATCACGCTGAAGGTGACCTGCGCGCCCTTGACCGGGCGGCCGAGCTTGTCGCGCACCAGCACCGTCAGCGGCACCGGCAGTTCCTCGCCCACCGTGCCGCGCTGGCCGTCGGCAACGCCGATCTTCTCGACCTTCACGCCCGACATCGGGTCGTTGTTGGCCTCTTCGGTCTGCATCGCCGCGAAGGCGTCGGCCAGGAAGGCCAGCGGCCACTGCTCGGGCGGAATCACGGTCTCGCCGCCGGCCAGGCCGCCGGCGATGAAGTAGCCGGCGTGGCCGGCGCGGAAGGCCTGCCAGACCGAGCCGGTCCAGGCGTGGTCGGTGAGCTGGCGCGCCGGCAGGCGCACCGCGAGGCCCTGGCGCAGCAGGTCGTTCACCGCGGTCTTCACCCCGTCGGTGTGGTCGGTGGCGGCCAGCGCGGGCGCATCGGCCGTGCTCAGGTCGAGCATCGGGATGCCCTGCTCGGCGGCGAGCTGGAAGCCGCGGTCGGCCGAGATGGCCTGGACGGAGAACTGGTCCTTGAACGCGACCTGCTCGAGCGAGGATCCGGCCAGCGCCGACAGCGCGAGGAAGTCGTCGGCCTTCGCACCCACCGCGTCCACCGGGCGCAGCGCGGCGTCGATGCTGACGCCGGTCCACTGCAGCGTGACCGGCACGCCGGCCACGACCGTGGGCTTCAGCGTGGTGCTGACGATGGTCACCGCCGGCACCGGGCGCACGACGCCGGCGTCGAGCCAGGCGGCGATGTCGCCGTCGTCGGTGTTCCACTGGCGCGCGTAGTAGACGCCCAGGCCGTCGAGCAGGCGCGCGCCCAGGCGCTCGCCATCGGCGCTGGCCGACAGCGTGGGCCGCTGCGGGTCGTTCGCGATCACCAGCGCCTGGTAGGCGCCGGCCATCACGTCCTGCTCGACCGTCTGCGTGCCCCAGGGGCCGACGAGGTCTATCGCGAGCTTGAGTGTCGCGCCGGGCTGCACCGCCGCCTGTGCCTCGGCCGCGATGTCGCCGCCGAGCTTGAGCTGGCCGCGCAGGCCGATCAGGTACAGCGGCACGGCGTCGATGCCGCCGTACATCAGCGCCAGGCGGTGGTCTTCGAGGCTCGCCGGGCCGTAGGACAGCGTCAGGCGGTTGTTCGCCGCGTCGGCCAGGCTCAGCGTCTTGTCCAGGACCAGCGGGTCGCTGGTGCGGCTGCCGCCGTACAGGCGGATGCGCACGCTGCCCTGCTCGGCCGCGGGCAGCTCGGCCGACTCGCGCGTGACCACCGCGCCGGCATAGGGCAGGCTGTTGGGCAGGATGTCGAGCTGGAGCGCTTCGGTGCTGCTGGTGCGCAGCTGGCCCTGCCAGCCGCCGGCGATGCGGGCCGTGCTGAGCGCGTTGGCGGTCTTGACACGCAGGAAATCGGCGAAGGAGCTGCCGGTGCTGCGCTGCTGGTATTCGCCGGTGAGCGCCGCAGCGCCGAAGGTCCGGCCGAACCAGCCGGTGGAGGCGGTGAGCTTCACGCTCTTGTAGAACGGATCCAGCGGGATCCAGCTCTTGCCCGAGGCGTCTACCAGCGCGCCGCGGTAGTTCGTGTAGGGCACGAAGGCGCTGACCCAGGTGCGGGCCAGCTGCACGGCCGCGACACGGCCGCCCTGCACCACCGGCGCGAAGGCCATGCCGGCCTTGCTCAGTGCGGCGGGTACCTGCGCGGCCTCCGAGGCCGGCAGGCCCAGCTCGGTGGCCAGGCGCTCCAGCGGCATCTCCACCGCGCCCTGCACGTAGCGCGTGCTGAGGCCCGCGGCGCGCAGCAGCGCGGTCAGAAGCGTGGCCTGGTCGACGTCATTGCCGGCGCCGCTGCGCAGCACGCCCACGGCGCCCTTCACGGCGCCGGCGTACCACTCGTTGCGCGTACTGTTGCGGACGAACTCGTAGATGCGGACGAAGTCGTTGTCCAGCGAACGCGCCTTGGCGACGATCTCGTCGGACAGCGGCGCATAGGGCGTCGCTGCGCGGTCTTCCGGCGCGGGCGTGGTCTCGGCCGGCTTCTCGTAGCTCGGCACGATGGCCGGCGACAGCAGCGGCTGACGCGGCGCGAGGCCCAGGCCGCCGAAAGGCACCGGCTGCGTGCGCAGCACCAGCGGCGCGCCGGCCGCCTTGTGCTGGCGCTGCAGCAGCGCTAAGGCCGAACCGGCCGCGTTGCGCAGCGCAGCATCGGAGGGCTTCGCAGCCGGCGCGAGCACCGGGTCGAGCAGCGTGCGCAGCTCGGCGAACGCGCGCTGCACCTGGGCCTGCGCCTGTGCATGGCGGCCGACGTAGCCGGCGCCATCGGCCGACTGCTTCAGGCGTTCGCCGGCGGATGCGAACTTGATCTCCACCACCAGCACCGCCGCACGCCAGGCCTCGTAGCGCGCCGCGAGCGTGGCCGCCGTGCCGCTGCCGGCGGCATACGCGCGCAGCGCGTCGGCCAGCGCCTGCTCGGACTGCTGCAGCTGCAGCATGTCGGCACTGCGGCCGGCGTCGGGGCTGGTCGCGGGCAGCTGGCCGCGCATCGCGTCGATCGCCTCGCGCGCGCTTTCGCCGCGCAGCAGGCGCTCGAGCACGCGCTGGGCGCCGTCGGCCGCCGGCGCCTGCTGCTGCTGTTGTGCGGACACGCCGGCCGCGCCGAGCGCGGCAAGGCCGGTCAGCAGCGAGGCAAGGAGGCGGCGGGCGGCGAACATCGGCATCAGGGCTTGGGAATGAAGGGGGCGTAGTCGACGACCATCGGCGCCGTCCACTTGCGGGCCACGGCCGAGCCCATCAGCGTGCCGCTGCTGGTGCAGATGCAGGCGTTGGTCGCCAGCAGGCTGCCCCAGAAGGTCAGGCCGTTGAACTGCAGCGTCTCGGCGTCGTGCGCATTGAAGAGCACGCGGCCCTTCCACGGCGCCAGCGCCGAGCTGTCCAGCGTGGTGAAGGTGATGCGCCGCAGGTTGTCGGCGCTGAGGTTGACGACGACATGCGCGTCGGGCGCGAAGTTGGCCACTGCGATGCGCTGTGCGCCACCCACCTGCGCGGCGGTGAGCGCGAAGACCTCCAGCGCGGCGTTGCCGCCCTGCAGCGTGAGGGTGCCGTTGGCCGACGTGACCGTGCCGGTGGGCGCCAGGTCGCGCAGCTGCTCGGACATCGCGGTGAGGTAGACGCGGTCGGCATCGAAGTCCAGCGGCAGCACGCTGGCCTTGCGCAGGTCCAGCGCCGGCGGCACGGTGCCGGCCTTGGTACCCAGGTACTGGCCGAAGCCGGCCACCGGGCCGGCCAGCAGCGGGCCGCCGAAGCCGAGGATGTTGCCGCGCACGAGCAGCGTGGGCGTGCCCGCCTGGCCAGCAGGCAGCCCGGCGCCCAGCGAGGCGTTGCCCAGCGTGAGGTTGCCGCCGACGGCCAGGCGGCCCGGCGTGGAGACCAAGCCGCTCACGTCCTCGAACACGAAGACCGCGTAGGGCGCGGCGGAGCCGAGGTCGATGTCCAGCGCCAGCGCCGGGCCGGCCAGCAGCACCGCGACCCAGCCGGCGAGCGCGCCGCGCGCGGCGCGGCACCAGCGTGTCACTGCGCTTGGGCTCATAGCTGCCTCTCCACCGCCTCGATGGCCCGCGCGAGCAGCAGGCGCGCCGCCTCGACATCGGCACCGGCACCGGCCGGCTGCAGCGCGGCCTGCGCGGCGGCCAGCTGGCGCAGCGCGTCGTTCCAGCGCGAATCGGCCACCGACATCTTCGCCAGCGTCAGCCAGCGCAGCGCCTGGGTCTTGGCACTCGCGCCTGGCTCGCCCAACGCCAGGGGCTGCACCGCGTCGAACGTGGCCTGCGCCAGCTCGGCCGCGCCGTAGACCTTGAGCGCCAGCTGCCGGCTCTGCAGCAGCGTGCTGCTGCCGTCGCCGGCCACCTGCGAGACCATGCCCGACATGACGTAGTCGCCGGCGGCCATCGGCGCCTTCCACAGGCCGGTGAAGCTCTGCTTCTCGGCCGCGGCCTCGGTGCCGCGCCAGCGCAGGGTCGGCAGGCCGCCCTCGGCGGTGACGGCCGTGGCCGTGGGCGTCGTGCTCAGCGACAGCGCGGCGGCCGGCGCCTTGGAGACGAGGTCGAAGGTGAAGGGCGCGGCGCCGGTGTTCAGCAGGTCGGCCTGCAGGTTGAAGCGACCGCCGGCGGCGACTTCCACCGGCGCGGTGCGCGCCAGCAGGTTGTACGAGGCGGCGAGCACGGTGTTCCAGGTCGCCAGCGTGCTGGCGCCCGCACCGCGCAGCGTGCCGGACAGGTCGAAGGCGAAGGCCAGGCTGTGGCCGCGGCCGTAGTCGGCGGCGACGATGCCGGGGCCGTTGTTCATCAGCGCCAGGCGCGTGCCGGTGGTGGTGGTCACGCGCACCGGCGTGTTGGCCAGCAGCGTGACAGCAGGCAGCCCGCCGCCGCTGATGGCGACATACGCCGTCTGCGACGACCACTTGCCGGTCCAGCTCAGCCCCGTGACCGGCTCCAGCGCCGCATTGCGACCGGCGCTCCAGTTCTCGGTCAGCAGCGTGTCGCCGCGCCGCACCGCCGCCTGCACCTCGGCCGCCGCCAGTGCGCCCAGCTTCAGCGCTGCGCCACCCAGCCAGTAGGTGCTGTAGGCACCGGTGCGCAGCTCGCGCAGGAAGCTGGCCTCGTCGGTGACCACGGTGTGCGCCACACCCTGCGTGGTGAGGTACTGGTCGAGCCAGCCGGCGCGGTCGACCGTGCACGAGGCCACGGTGGCGGCGTTGCTGAACGCCCGCAGGCCGGTGGCGCAGTTGTCCCAGGTCTCGTCCTCGAGCTTGGTGCAGCGCACGTAGACCAGCGTCTTCTTCACGCCCAGCACCTGCTGCTGCAGATCGACCGTGACCGGCGGCGCGGCCAGCTGCAGCGAGCCCTGCGCGATGGGCACCGTGACGCCGCCGGCGACGGCGACCAGCTGCGCATCGACGAACGCGCCCGGCGTGCCGGCAGCCGTCCAGCTCCAGGCATGCTGGTAGCTGCCGCCGGCGGCGATGGGCGCGGTGTCGGTGAAGGTCTGCAGCACGTTGCCGCTCGTGCGGTCGCGCAGCGTCAGCGTGAACACCACGCCGGCCAGGTCGTTGATGCCGGTGTTGTCGATCCGCGCGTCGAACACCGCCGCCGTGCCCACCGGCACCTGCTGCGGGCTCACGCCCAGCGTACCGGCGAGCGAGACCGCCGAGTCGACCTGGAAGCCCAGGCTCTGCTGGCTGGCGTTGCCGGCGGCGTCCGTCGCGCTGACCTCCAGCGTGTGCGCGCCCGGCACCGTGACCGGCGTGCCGCTGACGTAGGGCAGCCCATCGAGCAGCACGGTGCTGGTGCCCGGATGCAGGTCCGTGACCGTGACCAGCGGCGTCGCGCTGCCGGCATAGCGGCCACCCTGTGCGACACCGGTGATGGTGATCGTGGGCGGCAGGGTGTCGATGACGACGGTGAATTCCTGCGGCACGCTGGTGTTGCCGGCGCCGTCGGTGGCGCGCAGCGCGAGCACGGCGTCGCCGTCGGCCGCGGCCGCGGGCGGGGTGATCGACCAGCTGCCGCCGGCCGCCGCGAGATCCAGCCAGCGGCCGTCGGCGGCGCGCAGCTGCACGGTGGCGACGCCGCTGAGCGCATCGCTGGCGGTGGCCGTCACGAGCGGCATCTGGCGAACCACGAGGCCGCTGGCGGGGCTCGTGCGAACGACGCTGGGCGGCGTGAGGTCGACGGTGAAGCGCAGGCTGGCGCTGGAGCTGTTGCCGGCCTTGTCGACGGCGTCCACCGCGAGCAGGTGCACGCCCTCGCCCACCGGTGTGCCCGAGACGAAGGGCGCGCCGTCCAGCGTGATCGCCTGGCTCGCCGGGTTGGCGTCGGCGACCGTGATCACCGGCGTCAGCGAGTTGCGCGACAGCTGCTGGTCGGCCACGCCGGTGATCGCGATCAGCGGCGGCGTGTTGTCGACCACGAGCGCGAGCGAGACCGGCGTCGACTGGTTGCCCAGCGTGTCGGCGGCGCGCGCCAGCAGCGTGACCGGGCCGTCGGCCGCGGGCAGCGCCGCCAGCGAGTAGCCGCCGGTACCGCCGCCCTGCGGCTGCATGTTGAGCCAGCTCTCGGCGCCGGCGACGTTGAGCTCGGCGCGCGCGACCGGTGCCTGCTGCGCCATCGTCAACACGCCAATCAGCGCCGAGGAACGCACCACCGCACCGGGTGCCGGCGTCGTGAAGGCCACCAGCGGCGGCGTGCGCTCGGCGGCCTGCACGCGGGCGCGGTCCAGCAGCTGCCAGCTGCCGCCCACCTGCGCTTCCAGGCGCACTTCGAAGCTCGCCAGCGGCCAGGTGCCGGCCAGCGACAGCGGCTGCGTCACCGCGGTGCTGCCCAGGTCGATCAGCTCGGCCGTCCAGGTGGCCAACGCCTGGCCGCCCAGCGTGACGGCGCGCACGCGCACCGGCAGCGGGCTCAGCAGCGCGCCGGCGTTGACCACGCTCGTGCTGCCGGTGATGGTCTCGGTGCTCGTGAACACGTCGCCCACCAGGCGCAGCTGGCCGGTGATCAGCGGCGCCGTCGGCAGGCCGACCTCGAAGCCGGCTTCGGCCTGCGTCAGCGGCGCATCGGCCGGGCCGGCGCTCAGCCGTGCGGTGTACAGGCCGGGCTGCGTGGCGGGCATCGCGAGGTCGACCTGCACCTCGTTGCCGGCCATCAGGCCCTGCAGTTCGAGGCTGCGGCTGGCGACGAGATCGCCGGCGGCCGAGCGCACTTCCAGCCGCGCCGGCGCGCCGAAGCTCGCGACATTGCCGCTGACGTAGCGCAGCGTGCCGCGCAGCACGACGCTGTCACCGGTGATGTAGGCGGCGCGGTCGCTCGCGAGCGTGGAGGCCAGCGTCACGCCCGGATCGATCGCGAAGGTCTTCTCACCATTCGCCACGCCCTGGCCGTCAGCCGCCAGCAGCTCGGCGACGACGCGGTAGTCGCCGGCCAGCGTGCTGCCGCTGGGCCAGCTGTAGGCGAAGGTTTGCGGCGCGCCGAAGACGAGGCCGCTGACCGGGCGGGCGTCGAAGCGCACGAGCTCGAAACCGCCCAGGTCGACGATGCGCACCGCGATGCGGCCGTCGAAGGCCGCGCCCGGGTTGAGCGCGACGACGCTGGCCGAAACGGTGGCGCCGCCGTCGTAGCGCGGCCGGCTGGTCGAGACCTGGATCTCGGGCGTGGCGCCGGCGGCGGTGACGATCACCTCGCGCTGGCTGCGGTTGTTGTCGCGGCTGGCCTCGACGACCGTGGACGCCGGATCGACCAGCGTGGTGATCGTGTAGCGGCCGGCCGCTGCCGGCGTCCAGCTCAGGCGCAAGGTCTGCGAGGCGTCGCGATCGAGCGCGCCCAGGCTGCCGCTGAACAGCGAGTTCACCGCACCCGCCGCATCCACGGCCACCACATTGACCGCGACCGCCGGCGCCGCCGCGCCGATGTTCTTCACGGTCACGAAGACGCTGGTCGACTCGCCGGCCTGCGGCGTGGCCGGGAACACGAGCCAGCTCTCGGCGCCCACCTGCCAGTCGGGCAGCTGCTCGGCGCTGCGGCGCACCTCCAGCGTCGGTGCGGGCGCGCTGGTGTTGCCGGCCGCGTCGACGCCGAAGGCACTGAAGAAGTTGGCACCGACGTCCAGCGCCGTGTCGGCCAGGTCGAAGCGGCCGGCCGGCACATAGACGCGGCCGCTGCCTTCGTAGAAGGCGATCGTCCCGGCCGTGGACCAGCGCGCGGGCCAGTAGCCGTAGCTCGCATACGGGCTGATGAGCAGCTCGGCGCCGTCGGACAGCTTGCGGCGCACCAGGCCATCGCTGGTGTAGGCGACGAAGGCATCACCTTCGGGCGAGACGGTCGGCACCGTGTACGAGACCGAGGGGTTGTCGACCAGCGTCTGCACCGCGCCGGTGGCCAGCGTGATCCGCTGGATGATGCGGTTGCCCGCGGCGCCCTGCGCCTCCACCAGCAGCGACTGGCCGTCCGGCAGCCAGGCCAGGCTGCTCGGGCTGTCCAGCGCCGGCAGCGCGAGGTCGGGCTCGATCTGCTGCGGGTCGATCAGGCGCAGCGTGCCGCCCGCGGCCAGCGCGATGCGGCTGCCGTCCGGCGACCAGGCCGCGTCGTCGTAGTCGTCGGGCATCGCGATGAAGCGCGTCGCGCCGCTCGTCCAGTCCACGAGCAGCAGGCCCGGCGTGCCGAGGTTGAAGTCCCAGCCGCGGCCCAGCAGCCAGCGGCCGTCGGCGCTGAAGGCCAGGTGGCCGTAGTCGCCCAGCGCCGAGACCAGGCCCACGCTGTCGTCGCCGCGGTTCCAGCGCATCAGCACGTTGCGGCCACGGTTGTTGTCGTAGCGCGTGAACGCGGCCGAGCGGCCGTCCGGCGCGAAGCGGAAGCCGTTCAGGTTGTTGTCGGCCGCCAGCGTGGCCGAGGGCACTTCGCGGCCGTCGAAGGTCTGCACCGCCACCCGGTTGCCGAAGTAGCCGAACATCAGCAGGCCGTCGGCCGAGAGGTCGAAGATCGATGGGCCGCGCGTGCCGTAGCCGGCGATCACCGGGTCGGCGCTCGCGCTCGTCTCGGCCAGGCGCTGGTCGGACTTCGTGATCACGATGGTCGAGCCCGGCTCGCCGTAGCCGGCCAGCGGGGTGCTCGCCTCGGCGGTCAGCACCGGGCCTGGTGCGCGGCCGGGCAGCACGAGGTAGGGCACCGCCGGCGGCAGGCGGTCGAAAGGCCGCGCGTTCACCTCGTTGGACGACGCGCCGGTGTTGCCCAGCGTGTCCAGGCCCTTCACGAGGTAGAAGTAGCGCACGCCATTGACGACGTCGGTGTCGTTGTACGGGCCGCCGGAAAGGCCGCTGGCCAGCAGTTCGAAGTCGGTGCTGCCCTCGGCATGGCGGAACAGCGCGAAGGCGGCCGGCTGGGCGCCGCTGCCGACGGTCCAGTCGACGATCACGAGGCCGCCTTCGGCCGGCGCGCTGGCGGTGGCGGTGATCGGCGCCGAGGGGCCGGCCACGGCGATGTCCACGCCCGCGCTGTTCGACGGCGCGCCGGCGTTGCCGACCGCGTCGACCGCCTTCACCAGGTACTCGTAGTGCGCGTTCGGCAGCGAGGCATCGGTGTAGCCGCGTGCGCTCGGATCGGGCAGCGTGGCGATCAGCACGCCGTCGCGGAAGACCTGCCAGCCCGCGACGTCGGCATCGGCCGGCGGCGTCCAGCTCAGCACCGCGTCGGCGCCCTGCGCCTGCGCCTGCAGCACCGGCGCACCCGGCGGCACCACGTCGCCGACGGCCGGCCGAGTCTCGGCCAGCGGGCCGACGAGTCCGAGCTTCGAGGCGGCGACGACGCCCACCTTCGCGTAGCCGTCCGGCAGGTCGGAGAACAGGGCCGAGCGCTGGGTCAGCACGTCGTGGCCGGCGAGCGTCATCTCCGACAGGCGCACCGTGTACAGCGCCTCCTGCACGAGCACGCGGATGCGGTCGGTGCGGTAGGGCTTGGCGAAGGCGATCTCCACGCGCGGCTCGACGCCAGTGCCGCTCATCTGCGCCAGCGGCACCCAGACCTCGCCGTCCCAGGCTTCCAGGCGCGAACGCGTCGGCGCGTTGCCGCCTTCCCACTGCAGCGTCGCGCCGCTGAGCAGGCGCGGCGTGGCCAGGCGCAGCTCGAGCCACTGGCCGGCGGACGGGAAGTTGTAGTGCGGCTGCCAGGCGGTGTTCAGGCTGCCGTCGATCGCGTTGCTGGCGCTGCCGTAGCCGAAGGGGTATTCGCTGGATGCGAGCGCCAGCGACGGTCGCACCACCACGCCGCGCAGCACGCCGTCCAGCGCCGCGACGTAGCCGTCGAGGTCGGCCTCGGTGTTCGCGGCCCAGGCCAGCGTCACGTCGTGCCCGGCCACGGTGGCCGACAGGCCCGTGGGCATCGCCGGCGCGAGGCCGCGGCGCGCGTGCCAGCTCGTGGTCTTGCTGGTGTTGCCCAGGTCGTCGCTGCCGACGAGTTCGAAGCGGTTGTCGCCCAGCGCCAGCGGCACCGCGTCGAAGCGGTAGGCGCCGCTGTCGTCGCTGTCGATCCGCGCCACCTCGGCGCCACCGCCGGCGGCACGCAGCAGCAGGTGCACGCGCGGCTGGGTCTGGCCGGCGAGCACGGTGCTCGGATCGGCCGTGGGCGTGTAGGGCTGCTCGAAGGCCGGTGTGTAGACGACCGCGGCGGCCTCGTTGCTGGGCGTGGCCTCGGTGCCGCCGGCGCTCAGCGCGATGACCTGGTAGCGGTAGAAGGCATCGGCCAGGGCCGGGTCGGTGTAGGCAAGCGCGGCGATCGGCGCGCTCGTCAAGCGCGTGACGGCGCCGTTGGGCTCGATGCGCTCGACGTGGTAGCCCGTCGCGTAGCTGGAGGCACTGGCGACCCAGGTGAGCGCCACGTCGCCGCCGGTGACGCGCGCGGCCAGCACGGTGGCCGGGTCGGGCTTGCGCAGGTCGGTGACGACGAGCGTGATGAAGCCCGGCGCCGGATCGACCTTACCGCCTTCGTCGGTGCCCAGAGCACGAACCTGATAGCGGCCATAGGCCAGCGCCGCGGTGCTCCACTCCACCGTCCACGGGCCGCTCGCGGTGGTGAGCGGCGCGCCGATGTCGGTCCACGGGCCATTGCCCTCGGGCCGGAACTGGAACTGCACCGTCTTCAGGTCGCTGTCGGGCGACTCGCCGACCAGCGTCGTGCTCTGGCTGACCTTGGAGCCGTCGGCCGGCTTGGTGACCGTCACGTGCGGCGGCCGGGTGTCGACCTTGAACTCGACCTCGTTGGACGGGTCGCTGATGTTGCCCGCCTGGTCCATGGCCTGGACGAAGTAGCGGTGCGTGCCGTCGGGCACGCCCAGGTCGTTGTAGGCCGTGGGCTTGATGAGGTACGGCACCAGGCTGCCGATCACCAGGCCGGTGGAGTTCACCAGGCGCTGGTCGCGGTACAGCAGGTAGCCCTGGATGTCGGGCTCGGTATTGGCGTTCCAGGTCAGCGCGATGTTGTTGACGTTCAGCGTGCCGGCCAGCTGCAGCGGCGCGCGCGGCGGCACGTTCTTCACCTTCACGGTGACGCGGTCGGTCGCGATCACGCCCGACAGGTCCTCGGCCTCGAGCTTGAGGCTGTAGGTGGCGCCTTCCGCGAGCGAGACGGTGTTCCAGGCGGCCAGCGTGTCGGCGGTGATCGGCAGCGGCGAGCGGCGGATCAGCTGCCAGGTGGCCGGCGTGGCGCCGACGCCGAAGTACAGGCGGTATTCCTTGAAGTCCGCCGGCGAAGAGGCGGTGCCGCGCACGTCGGCGATGCCGGCGGCCCAGGAGTCGTTGGTCGGCGCGAAGATCTGCGCCACCGGCTCGGACGAGCTGACGACGACGCTGCCCTCGTTCGACGGCTCGCTCTCGTTGCCGGCCTTGTCGACGGCCTTGACCACGTAGCGGTAGGTGCCCGCGGCCAGGCCCGGGTCGACGTAGCTGTTGGTCGTGAGCAGCACGGCGCCGCCGATGCGGCTGCCGTTGCGCATCAGGATGTAGCCGGCGACGTCGGCCTCGACCGCCGCGTTCCACTTCACGTTCGCGTCACGGCGGTTCTGCAGCGAAGCGGTCAGCAGCACGGACTGCGGCGCGGTGTTGTCGACCGTCACCTCCTGCAGCGCCTGCGACTCGTTGCCGGCCTTGTCGACCACGGTCAGTCGCAGGCCGTAGAGGCCGTCGGCCGGCAGGCTTTGCAGCGTGGCCAGCGTGCCGTCGGCGGCGACCTCGGCGCTGCCGCGCGCGAGTTCGGTCCAGCGCGTGCTGGACACGCCGCCCGGTGCCAGCTCGATGCGCCAGCTGGCCAGGTTCAGGTCGGTCGCCGTGCCCTTCACGACCGTGCCGTTGCGCAGGTACATCGGCGCGCCCGTGGCCTTGATGGCTGCCACCGGCGGCGTGTTGTCGACCGTGATCGGCACGTTGATCACGCCGCTCAGGCCGGCCTGGTCGTCGGCCTTCAGCGTGAGCGTGGTCGGGCCATCGGCGGCGGTGAGCGGATCCCAGTCGAACAGCGGCTGGTTCGACAAGGGCAGGGTCGTGCCTTCGGTGAGCTTGACGCCACCGAGTTCGAGCTGCCAGTGCGCCAGGTGCAGTTCCTCGATCGAGCCCTGGATCTTGAAGTGCTGCTTGCGGCCGCTGATGTAGGCACCCGCGGTTGGCGCGCTGATGGCCACCACCGGCGGCGTGCGGTCGATGATGAAGGGCAGCGTCGCGCTCGACTGGTTCTCCGCACGGTCGGCGGCCTGCACGCGCAGCACCGCCGGGCCCTCGGGGATGTCGTCCAGCGGCGAGATCATCATCCCGCTGGCATCGGTGCTGTCGGCCAGCGACAGGTAGGCGCCGCCATTGACCGAGATCGACATCGTCGCGGTGGCCAGCAGCGGATCGGCGGCGCGCGACTGGGCGCCCGAGCGTGCGGTCGTCACCGGGCCCTGCGGCAGCGTGAAGCTGATGACGGGCGGCGTCTTGTCGAGCGTGAAGGTCGTGCGCTCGACCTGCCGCGCGACGACGTCGCCGTTCACCAGCACCTCGGCCGTCAGCACCACGGCCACGTCCTCGTCGGGCTCGACCGTGCCCAGCGCGTTGCGGCCGTCCCAGACCACGGCAGCATTGCCCGCCGCCACCGGCACGTTCTGCAGCAGCGTGCGGATCGGGCCGTTCGGGCCCACCAGCGCCATCGTCACCTGCGCCGCGCGCTCCAGCGTGTAGAGGATCGAGATCTTCTCGCGCCGGCCGTCGCCGTTGGGCGAGAAGGGATCGGGCGCGGCGTTCAGCGACGTGATGATGTTGATCGGCTCGGTGAGCACGATCGGCACGGTGATCTCGGCCACATTGGCCACCGCGTCGAAGGCACGCACGACGATGCGCGCCGGGCCGGTGAAGCCGGCCGTGTTCCAGCGCGCCAGGTCCAGGTGCAGCGCGTTCATGCCGGCCAGGCTGGGCAGCGTGAAGGGCGCGTCCGGGCTGCTGTCGACGATGGCCTGCACCTCGTAGCGCAGCGGATGCAGGTCGTTGACGCTGCCCTTGACGACGAACTCGATGGGCACCGGCGCGCCGGACCTCGGGCTGTCGATGACGATCGCCGGCGGCGTGTTGTCGACCTCGGCGCGGCGCATCTCGATCAGCTCGTTGGCGCAGCCGTCGACCATCGTCACGCGGAAGGCGTAGAGGCCGTCGGGCGCGACCTGGCCGCCGCTGGTACGGCCATCCCAGGTGAAGCTGCGGTCACCGTCGCTGATCAGCAGCTGGTTGGCCAGCGTGGCCACCGGGGTCGGATCGGCGATGTGCAGCACGCCCTGGCGGTCGACGTAGGCCTTGAAGACCTGCACCGTGGTGGTTACGGCCTCGTTCGCCGAGACGGTGAGGACGACCTCGTCGAACTGGCCGTCTCCGTTGGGCGAGAACAGGACGCGGTCGATGGCCACCGACGCGTCGACGCGGCCGTCGACGTCCACCGTCACCGGCGTGCAGACCTGGTGGCCGCTGACGCCCCAGGTCTTCATGCGGAAGGTCGTCGTGCCGTCCAGCGGGTCGAGCGCGTAGCTGTTCGCGGTGCCGGCACCCAGGCCCCAGACATGCGCACTCGGCGGCGGGTTGTACTTGCCGGGGTGACTGTCCACGGCAGGCCGGTCGGGCAGCGCCTCCAGGCGACCCCAGGAGATGGGGCCGACGTAGCCGCAGCCGTCGGGCAGCGAGCAGGCCTTGACGCCGCCGTCAGACACCGGCCCGCTGCGAACCCAGCCGGTGGGCTTCTCGCGCTCGGTGCCCACCGTCACCGCATAGGGCTCGGTGACCTGCATCGACACCGGCAGGTAGCCGATGGTCCCCAGCTCGGGCACCGAGACATGCGAGGCGCACATCTTCTGGCCCTCGAGCGGCGAGCCCACGGTCGTGCGCGGCGCCTCGTGGTTCACGTAGACGTAGGGCTGGGCGACCGTCTCCCAGGTGCCGTCGGGCGTCTGCGCCTGCACCACCATGTCGTGGCGACCCACCGGCCAGTCGGCGGTGCTGAACCGGGTCGACACGTCGATCGAGGTCCGGTGGTTCGAGAAGGTCTCCGTCGTCAGCGGCAGGCGCGAGTTGCCGGGCAGCACGCGCAGCAGGCGCTGGGCCACGTAGATGCGGCCGAGGTCCTCGCTGTTCGGATAACGCGCCACCACCTGGGCGATTTCCGACGGCGCCGCGCCGCAGGTGGCGGCCGGCTCGTGCGACGACAGCCAGCTGATGGCCGGCGGCTGCGGGAAGCTGCGCACGCGGTTGGTCCAATGCACGCTGGAGCGCAGCTCCTGGCCGTCGGCCTCGCGGCTGACCAGCTGGTACAGCCACAGGCCGTTCTCGTGGTGCGGCAGCTGCCAGCGCAACGCGATGTCGTTGCCCTGGTCCTCGACCTGCGAGATGCCCGGCGCCTGCTCGGCCGGCGCCAGGCCGCGCAGCGGCAGCGTGGTCCAGCTCAGCAGCGACAGGTCGGCCTCGGTGGGCGCCACCAGCACGTCCGGCTCGGGCGGCAGCTGTCCGGGCAGGCGCTTGGGTTCGGGGAGGAAGGCGTAGCGAAGCTCGACGCGGACGGCCGGCGTCGCCAGGTTGTCGAGATACCGCAGGTTCAGCGCGCCCAGCACGGCGGCCGGGGGCACCGGCGGCAGCGAGACATTCAGGCTTGCCGGCACCGGCGTCGGCGAGTAGGTCGTGCTGCCCAGGAGGCGGTTGGCCTGCACGCTGGCCGGGTCTTCCTCGAGCCAGAACTCGCCGGTGCCGCCGAACAGCACCGATTCGCGCACCACGACGAACGGGCTGACCGCCGTGACGGCGTTGCCGGCCTTGTCGCGCGCGGTGGCGCGCAGCCGCGAGCCGGAGAACTTCAGCGAGCTGCGTGCGCCGCTCACGCTGGCGGTGGGCATGCCATCGGGCTCGCCCTCGCTGCCGGCGAAGCCCCAGCCCAGCGGCAGCGAGGGCACGAGGCGGTTGCGATAGCCGAAGTCCCAGGTCGCGGGTGGATCGCCGTAGCCGAACTCGGCCTGCGTGCCGTCGTAGTCGAGCAGCGCGTCCTGCGCCTGCATGACGAAGGGCGCGCGCGCCGCCGCCAGCACCTGGCCCGGCGCGACGCGGATGGGCCTGATCAGCGTGCGCACCTGGCCGCCGACGCGCGAGAGCTCGACCGTGAAGCGGGCGAAGATGCCGCCGTCTTCGCCACTGGCGAATGCCAGCACGTAGGTGCCCGACGGGAACTCCTTCGCCGCGGGGTTCAGCGGATCGTTGGCCGTGAGGCGCGAGCCACCGTCCCACAGCAGCTCGTAGCTGCCGGGTTCGAAGCGGCGCGACAGCGCTGAGTGGCCGCGGGCGTCGACGATCGAGACCTCGGCGTACTTCGTCGGTGCGACGTCGAAGACCACCGAGTTGCCCGCGCCACGCAGCGCCTCGGGCGCGATGCTCACGCCGTCGCCGCTGCCGATGCCGTAGTCGAAGGCGTGCTCGGCGCTGTCCAGCGTCAGCGTCGGGAACTGCGTGTCGACCTGGAAGGCGAACTCGTAGTCGAGCACGCGCAGCGTGTACTTGCCGTCGGGCGCCAGGCGGCCCTGGTCGTCGCGGCCGTCCCACTCGAAGGCGAAGTCGCTGCCGAGCACCGCGTGGTCGCGCTCGACCAGGCGCACGCGCGTGCCGTCCTCGGCCCGCACCTCGAAGGCCAGGTGCACGGGCTCGAGCACGCGGTAGGTGAGCTTCAGCGTGTCCTGCACGCCGTCGCCGTTGGGCGAGATGTAGTCGAGGTTCTTGACCAGGTCGGTGATCGGCGGCGTGTCGCTCCAGCTCACGCGGCGCAGCGCGGCGGTGCTGTTGCCGGCGCGGTCTTCCACCGTCAGGCGCACGAAGTAGGTGCCGTAGGCCGGCGGCACCCAGGTCGCCAGCGTCTTGCCGACCTTGGGCTCGATGCCGGGCACCGTCACCGCATGCCAGTCGTTGGGCGTGGTGGTGCGCGCGTACTCCAGGCGCCAGCCGGCGAAGTTCAGGTCGGTGGCCGTGCCCTTCAGCAGGATGCCGCCCACGCGCGGGTCGCGCAGCGGCTGCAGGTCGGCCACCAGGTTCTGCAGCGACTCGTAGGCGAAGAGCTGCGGCGCGCCGATCGGCGAGTAGCAGGCGCTGAGCGGGTTGTAGGCGTCGCGGTACGAGGTGAAGTACAGCCGGCGGCCGCTGGGTGCGAACTTCGCGAGCGACATCGGGCGGCCGTTCGGATTCACCTCCTCGCGCCACCAGTTCGGGAACAGCTCGGAAACGGCGCCGCTGTCGACGTCGATCGCGCCGTGGTGTTCCGGATAACCCGGCAGCACGGTTGCGGCGAGGCGGTCGTTCGGGCCCCACCACAGGTCCGAGGTGCTGCCGCTGCCGTTGCTGCCGAACTGGCTGTAGTCCACCGGCACCGGCACCAGCGTGCCCTGGGTGATGCTGGCGCGGTAGAACTGCTTGGCATTGCTGCCCGGGCCGCCGGGAACGGTGGCCGCAGCGAGCGCGGTGAGGTCGCCGCCGGTCAGCGTGCCGCCGTACCAGTAGGGCGAGGGGTTGTGCGCGAACGCGAACTCGTCGCCGGCCGCGGACCACTCCGGCCCGTCGACCGTGCCGCTGTACCAGGACGCGTCGCCTGGGCCGTTGGCCGTGCGGAAGCGCTTCTCGAGATTGAACTGCGCGTCGAAGACGTCGAACTCGAAGTCGATGCGGTTGCCGTCGTCCAGGCCGGCGTCCTGGAGATCGGTGTAGAGCAGGAAGCGGCTCGAGTCGGGCGACCACTTGCCCTTCATGCCGTACAGATTGCCCGGGAACAGGCCGTCGGGCATGGGGTACAGCTGGCCGGTCTCGAAGTCGAGCACGGCGTAGCTCGTGTAGCGCTGCTCGTGCTGGTCGTAGGCGTACAGGCGCAGCAACGCGCGGCGGCGGTTGGGCGCAACCGCCATCTCCTGCAGGTCGGCGTAGTTGCCCTGGTTCGAGCGGAACAGCACCGTCGAGCCGGCGCTGCCGCTGGTGGGGATGCGCCGGATCTCGTCGCCGGCGTTGCCGTACAGGTGCGCAACCACGGCCTGCCCGTCGTGCGTGGCGACGAGCTGGTTGATGTAATAGAACGCGGCGTCCGGCGGCACGCCCACGCCGGCACCGGCGGCCAGGCGGCGCAGCCCGGTGCCGTCGCCACCGATGGCCCAGATCTCGTTCGCGTAGACGCTGTTCTGCACCACGCCGCGCGAGAAGGCGAGCACTTCGCCGCGTGCCGAGGCGCTGAGGTTGCGCAATATGGCGCCGTCGCTGCTTGCGACAAAGGACAGCGGCACCACCGAGGTGGTCTCGCCGCCCTGCAGCGCCACGCGCAGCAGCCCCTGCAGCCCGGGGACGTTGACGTTGATCTGCGAGAACAGGAACAGCGACTGCTCGTCCAGCGTCGTCGTCCACTCGTAGGCCGAGGTGGCGCGGCACGAGAGGTTGCGGTAGTACTCCGACTCGGTGCCGGAAGCACGCAGGATCGGCGTGCGGTTGGTGTCGAGGATCACCGTCGACTCGGCCAGCACCGTGCCGTCGGCGGCGAGCGCACGGAAGCGGTAGCTGCCGTCGCGGGCGATGCGCTGGTCGTCGTCGCGGCCGTCCCAGACCAGGCTGCCTTCGGCCAGCGGCGGCGTGCCCAGGCCGGGGAAGCGGCGCACCACGGCCTCGTTGCCGTCGACCACGACCACGCGCACCACGGCGGCGGTGCCGACGCGGAAGCCGAACGAGGTGCTGTCCTTGACGCCGTCGCCGTTGGGCGAGAAGTAGGGCTCGCTGACGAAGGCCGTGCCGCTCTGCACGACGAGCGCGCGCGTCGCGACGTTGTTCGCGCGGTTGCTGTCGAGCAGCGCGGCGTCGGGGTCGACCGTCACCGTGAGCGCATCGGCCGCGCCCTGCGCCGGCAGCACGAAGGTGAACGTGGCCGTGCCCTTGCCGTGCGCGGCGATGTTCGCGATGGCCTGCTCGCCGAGCGAGCCGGCGCCGCCGTCCAGGCGCACGCGCACCGGGCCGGCCGGCTGGCCGCCGAGGTTCTGCACCTCGACGTTCACCGTGAGCGTGTCGCCGGGCTTGGGCGCCACCGGCGAGAGCGTGATGTCGCCGGCCGAGACCGCCAGGTCGGGCATCGGCGCCACCTGCACGGTGCGGAAGGCGCTGTTGTCCTCGCGGTTCGTCTCGGCGGCGATCTTGGCGGCCGGGTCGACGGCCACGAAGTACAGGCGCTCGGCCGTGCCCGACACGTTGGCCAGCACCGCGCTCACCGGCGCCGAGTCACCGGCCGCCAGCGCCGGCAGCACCTGGATCGGCGCGAGCAGCGTGCCGCCGTTGGCCGGGTCGCCTTCGTAGAAGCCGAATTCGATGTTGGCCGCAGCCTGGCTGCCGATGTTGCGGATCGTGGCGCGCAGCGTCAGCGGCCGGCCTTCGTTGGCCGGATCGGGATCGATCAGGAAGTCCTTGAAGCTGACCGCCAGGTTCGGGCCCGCCGCCGGAGGGTTGGCGACGAAGGCGACCACGGCCTCGTTGTTGCTGCGGTCGAGGTCGGCCACCGCGCCGGCCGGGTCCAGCGTGACCTTGAAGTTGAGCGTGCCGGTGAGGTCGACACGCCAGGGCAGCGTGAAGCTCTTGGAGCCGCCGGCCGCCAGCTGCACTGCGACGCGGCCCACCTCGTGCGTGCTGGTGCCGTCGGTGACGGCGAACACGGCCTGGAACGGCGGCGAATCGGCGGTGCCGAAGTTGTGGACCGTGGCCGTGAGGCTGATGTCGGCACCGGCGGTGACGGGCGTGGCCGGCGCGACGAGGTCCGAAGGCGCGATCGCCGGGTCGAAGGTGCTCGTCGTCTCGACGAAGACATCGGCGCGGTTGTTCGTGGTGTCGGCGTCGATCGTGCCGCCGGTGTCGACCACCACCGACAGCTGCTGCCGCCCGGGCTGCGTGACCTGGAAGGTGGTGGACACGGCCACCGAGCTGCGGCCCAGCAGGTTGACGATCTTCTCGTCGACCAGCACCTGCGTGCCGCCCACCGGGCCGGCGAAGAGGCGCACGCGCGCGCCGATGGCGTCGGCCAGGCCGAGGTTGGAGATCTGCGCCAGCACCGAGACCGGCGTCGGCAGCCGGTTCACCAGCGCCGGCAGCGCCTGCACGTCGGCCGCGGTGACGGTCGGGTCGGCGCCGGCCGGCGCGGCCGAGACCGCCACGCGCACGGTGGTGCTGTTGTCCGAGCGCGTCATCTCGGTGCCTTGCGCGGCCGGGTCGACGAGCGCGGTCAGCAGGTGGTTGCCCACCTGGCCGAAGGTGTTCCAGCTGCCCTTGACCACCGCGAGCGCACCGGGCGCCAGCGCCGGCACCGGCAGTTCCATCAGCATGGCGCCGGTGGCCGGGTCGCCGTCATAGATCTTCAGCGTCGTGGGCGGCGCGGCGACGGTGCCGTTGTTGGCGACGTTCACCGCCAGCGCCACGCGCTGGCCATCGCGCACCACGGCCGGCAACGCGCTCATCAGCGAGGCGGCCCAGTTGAAGGTCTGCGCGGTGCCGAGCGTGCGCACCGCCAGGCCGGTGGCATAGACACTGCCGTCCCAGCTGCCGTCGGCCTGCTGCGTGGCGTTGAGGAAGCGGAAGCCGTCGGCCACGCGCACGGCGTTCAGCTGGCCGGCCTGCGCCAGCGCGAGCATCACGTTGGAGGTGTCGTGCGTGGTGCTGGGGCTGTCGCCGAAGCCGCCGTCGGTGTTCTGGCGGCCGGCCAGGAACTGGGCGGCGCGTGTGACCTCGTCGGTCGCGCCCAGCGAGGCCAGCGCGCGCACGACCTGCGCCGTGGTGGCCGTGCGGCTGGCGCCGTTGACCGCGTGCGACCAGCCGCCGTCGGCGTTCTGCTTGGCGACGAGGAAAGTCTTGGCGCGCGCCCTCGCCGCCGTCGAACGCGCGGAGTTCGGGTCCTGCGCGAGCGTCAGCGCGGCCAGCGCGGTGTCCAGCGGCGTGGACAGATAACCCGGCGCCACGCCCCAGCCGCCGTCGGCGTTCTGGCCCGCGGCGAGCCCGGCCCAGTCGGCCTCGGCGGCGGCGCCGCCCAAGGCGCCGATGCGGCGGGCCACGTAGTCGGTGTTGGTGAACTGCTGCGTGCCCAGCCAGTTCATCGCGCGGTCGATCGAGCTCGCGCCGGTGCCACCCACCTGCGCCAGCGCCGTCGTGGCCACGACCGTGTCGCGCAGCCGGGTCAGCGGGTTGTCGCTCCAGGGCCCGGCGGCCTCCTGCTTGCCGCGCAGCCAGCTCAGCGCGTTGATGACGTTGGCCGTGGAGCCCGGCGCGCCCAGCACCGGGCCGGCGAGCGTGGGGTCGGCGGCGATGGCCGCCGGCGTGGCTTCCAGGTGCACGTGCGCCATCGCACGGCCGCCGGTCAGCGCGGCCAGGCGGGTCTGGAAGGCCTGGCGCACGGCGTCGACCTTCTGCACGTCGGCGTCCGAGGCGGCGACGCCCGGGCGCGTGAGCAGCACGAAGCCGAGGCGGAACTCCTTCTGCGCATGGTCGGCATCGGGGATGCGCGGGCCTTCGGCGGCGATGATCTGGTCGATCGTCACGTCGCGCCGGATGCCGGAAACGGTGACGCCCGCCTCGGCCAGGCGGGCGGGGTCGACGCCGGGGCTCTCGATGTAGAAGAAGGGCGGCACCTCCTCCTTCTTCAGCATGCCCATCAGGTACAGGTCGAGCGGGCTGAAGAACTGGCGGTCGGGCCGCGTCGTGAAGGTGCCGTCGCCGTTGTCGGCCCAGCGGTTGCCGTATTCGACCGAGCCGCCGGTGTCGAGCAGGAAGGACCAGTGCGAACCCTGGCGGCCGATCAGCGAGCCGTTGCGCTGGCCGCCGCCGTCGATGAAATGCACGCGCGCGCCCCAGCGGTGCAGCATCTCGTGCGCCAGCACGCGCAGCGCGTCCTCGAAGCGCGGGTCCGACGGATCGAGGTGGTAGCGCGACAGCGCCGCCATGTCGATGAAGCCTTGCAGCGCGCCGCCCGTGCTGCCATAGAAGCGCGTGTTGTCCAGCGGCGGCTCGGCGATGCCCTGCGTGTCGTTGCGCACGCCGTGGTAGAAGGCCTTGGCGTCGCCGGTGGCGAACTCGAAGTTCGAGAACACGACGATGAAGTCGTAGCGGTCGGCGAAGGTCTTGTAGAACTCCTTGGCGATGACCGCGCGCGGCTCGACGTTGAAGGCGCCGGAAGGCAGGTCGCGCGAGTAGTCGCCGGCCAGCTCGACGACGGCCACGTTCTTGCTCGCGCCGACGAACTTCGCGGTGAAGGCACCGGTGTTCGGGAAGCCGACGACCGGCGGCGCATCGGCCTGCGCCAGGCCCGCGGCCAGCACCGCCCAGGCCAACAGCAGCGGCTGCAGCAGCGCGCGCCAAGCCTTGCCAATGCGGCCCATGGTGCCCAAGCGAACCTGCTCCCTTGTTCCCGCTGCCCGGCCGCGCGCGCTACTTCGGCGCCGACGCGCCGCTGCGCAGCGGCACGGTGACCGACTGGCCGGTGGGCGAGATGGACGGCCGCAGCGGCGCGTTCGCGCTCACGCGCTGCACCTCCGGCGGCTGCTCGGGATTGGCGGCACGGACCATCCAGGCCACCTGGCGCACGCCCTGCTCGTCGACGGTGTCGAACCGCAGGCGATCGGCCAGCACTTGCACGAGCCGTGCCTTGGCCGCCGGCAGCGCCGCGCCGGCCCGCAGCGTGACGAGCTGGCGGTCCGGGCCGCGCAGCACGGCCACGCCCTCGGAGGGCGACAGCGCCAGCAGCAGGTAGTCTTCCAGGCGCGTGGCAGCGCGCGGCGCGGAAGCGCCAGGCGCAGCCGCGCGCGGCACATCGGCGGCCACGGCAGCGCCGGCCAGCACACACTGAAGACACCAAAGCGGCAGCGCCGCGCCCAGCAGGCGCGCTGCCCACGACAGCCTCATCCCATCTCCGCTCGTTGTGAGGGGTATTCTGGCCGCCGTCGGGGCGCCGACCACCCCGCGACCCGGGGGTCGCGCAGCGAAAAGCTAACGCCTGTGTGTTTCGGCCGTCGCGCGAATGGGGCCGGGCAGGCCCGCCGTCAGCGCACGGTGCGCGGCGCCCCGGGCGGCACCACGCCTTCGGCATAGGGCTCCACCGTGCCGGCCTCCAGCCGCCAGCTCGACACGCCGAGCGCGGAGTCGTTGCGCGCGTAGCGCAGCGTGCCGCTGACCCACACCGTGTCCATCGAGCGCAGCCCGCGCGCCGGCGCCCTGGGCAGCACGTGGATGATCTGGTTGGCCGGCGGCGGCGGGCTGTGGATGCAGGCGCCGTGGTAGGGCACGAGCAGGAACTCGGCGATGCCCTCGCGCCCCTCCTCCAGCGGCACCACGTAGCCGGCGATGCGCACCGGCTGATTCACCCACGCGACGTTCACGGGCGCACGATCCCAGGCCTCGCGCATCTGCCTGAGCAGCTGCGCCGCACGCGGGTCGGCGTCGCCCAGTTGCTGCAGCTCGGTGCCGCGGAAGGCCTTCATGCCGTCCCAGCCGGGCGCCACGAGCGCGTCCCAGCCGATCGGGCGATGCGCATCGGACGAGGCCGCCGGCGCACTGCGCTGCGCCCACACCGCCGTGGCCGCCAGCAGCAGCACCACCGCCAGCGCGCTGAGCAGGAGGGTTCGCGAGTGCCGTTCCATTGTTCTGCGTAAAAGAACGATGTACTATTTTCAGCAAACCCCGCATCGGCCGACATGCGGCTAACCCGCAGCCAGGAGAACCTTCGATGCCCCGCAAAGCCGCGCGCCCGCCCGTCTCCGAAGAGCGGCCGGCGCCGGGCGGCGTGGCCTCGGTGGACCGCGCGCTGTCGCTGCTGGCGCTGTTCACGATCGACACGCCGCTGCTGACGCTGTCGGAGATGGCCGAGCGCACGCAGCAGTACAAGAGCACGGTGCTGCGCCTGCTGGCCTCGCTGGAGTTCGCGCACCTCGTGCGCCGCCGCAGCGACGGCCGCTTCGGCCTGGGCTCGGCCGTGGCGCGGCTGCACGCGGTCTATGCGGTCTCGCATTCGATCGGCGACATCGTGCTGCCGGTGCTGCGTGAACTCGTCGCGGCCACGCGCGAGAGCGCCGCCTTCCACGTGCGCCAGGGCGACGCGGAGCTGTGCCTGCTGCGCGTCGACTCGCCCAACCCGGTGCGCGACCACGCCAGCGCCGGCGACCTGCTGCCGCTGGCGCAGGGCATCGCCGGCCATGTGATCGCGGCCTTCGACGGCGCGCCCGGCGTGCGCGCCGCACGCGTGCGCCGCGAGCGGCTGCTGGTGGCCGACGGCCGCTTCGAGCCCGAGGTGGCCGGCATCGCCGCGCCGGTGTTCGGCGCCGACGACGGCCTGGCCGGCGTGCTGGTGCTGACCATGCCCTCCACGCGGCTGGACGACGGCCACGCCGCCACGGTGCAGGCCGCCGCGGCACGCATCGCCGAGCAGCTCGGACACGGCGCCGCTGCCGCGGCGACAAGCCCCTGGATCAGGGCGAACCCTCGTTGACCGATCCGGGGTGGAATCTAGAATTTGGAACTATGTTCTGTTAGCCAGAACGCTCCCGAACAGAAGCTCCGGATCTCCCCCGAACCTCCCGACAAGGACATCGCGCATGAAAGCCCTCCTCCTGAAGACGAGCACCCTGGCCCTGCTGCTGGCCGGCGCCCTGGCGGCCCATGCGCAGGACATCCAGGAACGCACCATCCGCTTCGGCCACCTGAACAACACCGATCACCCGGTGAGCATGGGCGTGAAGAAGTTCGCCGAGCTGGTGGCCGCCAAGAGCGGCGGCAAGATCACGGTGAAGGAGTACCCGGCCAGCCAGCTGGGCAACGAGCTGCAGCAGCAATCTGCCCTGCAGGGCGGCGTGCAGGAGATGGCGGCACCGGCCACCACCTCGCTGGCAGGCATCGTCAAGGAGTTCGGCGTCTTCGACTTCCCCTTCATCGTCTCGAACTTCAAGCAGGCCGATGCGCTGTTCGACGGCCCGCTGGGCAAGCAGCTCATCGGCAAGCTGCCCGAGAAGGGCCTAGTGGCGCTGGGCTTCTGGGACCTGGGCTTTCGCAACGTCACCAACAGCAAGCGGCCGATCACGAAGCCCGAAGACCTCGAGGGCCTGAAGCTGCGCGTCATTCCCAATCCGGTGTTCCTGGAGACCTTCAAGACCTTCAAGGCCAACCCGCTGCCGATGCCCTTCGCCGAGCTGTACAACGCGCTGGAGAGCAAGGCCGTGGATGGCCAGGAGAACCCCTTCTCGGTGATCCTGTCGAACAAGTTCTTCGAGGTGCAGAAATACGTCAGCGCGACCAACCACGTCTACGCCGCGAACATCATGCTGGTGAGCAAGAAGTTCTGGGACAAGCTCTCGCCGGTGGAGCAGAAACTGCTGCAGGACGCCGCCAACGAGGCCCGCGATTACCAGCGCAGCGCCAGCCGCGAGGTCGCGGCCAAGGCGGTGGGCGAACTCAAGGCCAAGGGCATGGCCTTCAACGAACTGGCGCCGGCCGAACTCGCGCGCATGCGCAACGAGGTCAAGCCGATCTACGAGAAGTTCTCGTCGACCTACGAGCCGGCGGTGATCAACACCTTCAAGGCCGAGCTCGAGCGCATCGCCAAGCTCTGATCCGCGGCCGCGGACCTGCACGATGGAGACCGTCGAGAAGACGGCCGACGCGTTCTGCCGCGCGCTCACCGCGCTGATGGGCGCGATGCTGGTGCTGATGGTGGTGCTGGTGTTCGGCAACGTGGTGCTGCGCTACGGCTTCAACTCGTCGATCACGGTGTCGGAGGAACTCGGGCGCTGGCTGTTCGTCTGGATCACCTTCCTGGGTGCCGTGGTCGCGCTGCGCGAGCACACGCACCTGGGCACCGACGCCCTGCTCTCGCGCCTGCCGCCCGGCGGCAAGAAGCTGTGCCTGCTGCTGGGCCACGGCACCATGCTGTACGTGTGCTGGCTCGTGTTCCGCGGCAGCCTGGAGCAGACGCGCATCAACTGGACCGTGCTCGCGCCCACCACGCAGTGGCCGATGGCCGTGGTGCATGCCGCCGGCCTGGCCTTCGCCGTGCTCGGCGCGCTGATGCTGCTGCTGGACCTGCTGCGCCTGGCCGCCGGGCGCGTGGCCGACGACGAGCTCGTGCTGGTGCAGGAATCCGAAGACCTCGCGGCGCTGAACCGCCACTCTCCGCCGCCATGACCCTCACCGTCTTCCTCGGCTCGCTGCTGCTCGCGATGGCGATCGGCATCCCCATCTCCTTCGCGCTGCTGGCCAGCGGCGTGGCGCTGATGGTGCACCTGGACATGTTCGACGCACAGATCCTGGCGCAGAACGTGATCGGCGGCGCCGACAACTACCCGCTGCTGGCGGTGCCCTTCTTCCTGCTGGCCGGCGAGATCATGAACGTCGGCGGGCTGTCCAAGCGCATCGTCGAGTTCGCGCTCGCGCTGGTGGGCCACATCCGCGGCGGGCTGGGCTACGTGACCATCGTCGCGTCGATCCTGCTGTCGGCACTGTCGGGCAGCGCGGTGGCCGATGCCGCCGCGCTCACCACGCTGCTGTTGCCGATGATGGTGGCCGCGGGCCACGCGCCGCAGCGCTCGGCGGGGCTCATCGCGGCCTCGGGCGTGATCGCGCCGGTGCTGCCGCCCTCGATTGGCCTGGTCATCTTCGGCGTCTCGGCCAACGTCTCGATCTCCAAGCTCTTCATGGCCGGCATCGTGCCCGGGCTGCTGATGGGCCTGGCGCTGTGGATCACCTGGGCTTGGGTGGCGCGCCACGAGGGCATCGTGCCGCCGCCGCGCAAGCCGCTGCCGGACCTGCTGCTCACGGTGCGCCGCTGCGCCTGGGCGCTGATGCTGCCGGTGATCATCCTCGTGGGCCTGCGCATGGGCGTGTTCACGCCCACCGAGGCCGGTGTCGTCGCGGCCGTCTACGCGCTCTTCGTGTCCACCGTGGTCTACCGCGGGCTGAAGCTCTCGCAGCTGTGGGGCATCTTCCAGACCGCGGCCAAGACGACCGCGGTGGTGATGTTCCTCGTCGCCGCGGCGATGGTCTCGGCCTGGCTCATCACCGTGGCCGACCTGCCCAGCAAGGTGGTGGGCATGCTCGAGCCCTTCCTGGGCAGCCCGATCCTGCTGATGGCGGCCATCATGCTGCTGGTGATGATCGTCGGCACCGCGATGGACATGACGCCGACCATCCTCATCCTCACCCCGGTGCTGATGCCGGTGGTGAAGGCCGCCGGCATCGACCCGATCTACTTCGGCGTGATGTTCATCATGAACAACGCGATCGGCCTGGTCACGCCGCCGGTGGGCGTGGTGCTCAACGTCGTGGCCGGCGTGGGGAGGCTGTCGATGGACCTCGTCACGCGCGGCGTGATGCCCTTCATGGTCGCGCAGTTCGTGATCATGTTCCTGATGGTCTTCTTCCCCTGGCTCGTCACCGGGCCGGCGCGGCTGTTCCACGGCTGAGCGGGGCGCCGCTCAGCGATCAAGCCGTCAGTTGCCGATCTCGATCTCGTCGGCGGCCGGTGCCGCGGCCACCGGCGTCGGCTCGGCCGCCGGCGAGGCGTCGAAGCGCATGCGGGTGATGATGCCCAGCGGCAGGTACTTCAGGCTCAGATGGCGCTCGTCGACGGCCGTCACCAGGTACTCGGCATCAAGCGCGCCCGGCCCGCGCACGACGACGATGCCGCCGTCGCGCTGCAGGAACACGACACTGCGGCCGTCCTGGATGAAGCGGCCGACGTAGGCATAGGGCAGCGGCGGCGGCTCAGGGTGTGCGGGCGCAGCGGATGGCGTGACGACCACTTGAGGCTGCGGCGCACGCAAGGCCGCGAAAGGGTCGCCCTGCGCGCTGCTCTCGCCTCGCGCCTGCAGCCGTTCCAGCGCCGGCGCGCGAGGCACATGGCTCGAAGGCCCCGCCGCGGCCGGCTCGCGTGCGACCGCGCCCACCACCGCCGGCGCATCACGTGCCGGCGCGCCCCAGCGCATCGCGGGCCACAGCGCGACCAGCGCCGCGCCATAGGCCGCCCAGCGCCAGCGCGGCTTCATTCAGCGCACCGGGGCGTGGTGCACCTCGCGGCCACCGGGCGAGTAGATGTCGTTGATGTTCCAGTGGCCCGCGGTGGGCACCGGGTTGTTCAGCATCGCCGCGTCGATGACGAAAGGCCGGTTGGAGGCCACCGCACGCTGCAGCACCTCCTTGAACTGCGCCGCCGACTCGATGCGCACACCCTCGGCGCCGTAGGCACGTGCGATGGCGGCGAAGTCAGGCGAATAGGGCTCGCCGGCCTTGTCGCGGAACACGCAGCCGATCGTGGTGCCGAAGTGCGCCATCTGCAGCCCGGCGATCGTGCCGTAGGCGAAGTTGTTCATCACCACCCACACCACGGGGATGCCCGCCTCCACCGCGGTGGCCAGCACCGCCGGGTTCTGGCCGAAGCCGCCGTCGCCCACCAGCGCCACCACCACGCGGTCCGGGCAGGCGAGCTTGGCGCCCAGCGCGGCCGGTGCGCCGAAGCCCATCGTGCAGTAGCCGCCCGGCGTGAGGATGCTGCCCGGCGTGTAGATGGGGAACTGCTGGCCGACGCCGTTCTTGTTCCAGCCCACGTCGGTGGTGAAGATCGCGTCGCGCGGCAGCACCTCGCGCACCACGGCCAGGATGCGCTCGGGCTGCATCGGGAAGCTGTCGCTCTTCACGAAGTCGCGGTTGACGGCCGCGAACTCGGCGCGGTGCGCGGCGATGCGCTGCTCCAGCGGCGCGTTGCGGCGCCCGCCCGGCAGCAGCCGGCGCGCGACGCGGTTGAGCACCACCAGCGCCTGCTTCAGGTCGGTGACGACGCCGATCTCGGCCGGGAAGTTGCGGCCGATCTCGGCCGGGTCGATGTCGATGTGGATCAGCTTCGACGGCGGGAAGCTGAAGGTCACACCCTTCTCCCAGGAGCTGCAGTCGGCCTCCGAGAAGCGCGTGCCCAGGCCGATCACCCAGTCCGCGCGCAGGCATTCGCCGTTGACGAACTTCGTGCCCCAGAAGCCGGTCATCCCGAGCGTCAGCGCATGGTCGTCGGGCAGCGCGCCCTTGCCCATCAGCGAGTGCGCCACCGGCAGCGCCAGGTGTTCGGCGAAGGCGCGCAGTTCCTCGGCCGCATCGGCCAGCAGCACGCCGCCGCCGGCGTAGACCAGCGGGTTCTTCGCCTCCAGCAGCGCGTGCACGATGCGCTCGGCCGTGGGCTCGTCCAGCGAAGGCTTGTGCAGCGCCTTCGTGTGGCGCGACAGGCGCTCGAACAACGCCGTGTCGATCTCCATCGAGAAGATGTCCATCGGCACAGAGACAAGCACCGGCCCCGGCCGGCCGCTTTCGGCGAGCTGGAAGGCCTTGTCGATGATCTCGGGGAAGAGGTCGGGCCGCTCGACGCGCCAGACGCGCTTGCAGAACGGGCGGTAGATCTCGGACTGCTGCGCGTCGGCATGCAGGTTGATCTCCTGGTGCGGGTGCTTGCCGTAGTAGTGGCTGGGCACGTCGCCGGCGATCACCACCAGCGGCACCGAGTCCAGCGCCGCGTTGGCCACGCCGGTGGCCGCGTTCGTCAGCCCCGGGCCGAGATGCGACAGCAGCACCGCGGCCCGCTTCTTCGCCCGCGCGTAGCCGTCGGCCATGTGGGCGGCGATCTGCTCGTGGCGCGTGTTGACGAACTTCAGCTTCGCGTCCTTCAGCGCCGCGAGCACGGCGATGTTGGTGTGTCCGCACAGGCCGAAGAGGTACTCGACGCCGCGATCCTCGAGATAACGCACCAGTTGTTCGGAGATCAGCTTCTTCATGGCAGGGGGCCTCGATCGGATGGGGTGGACAGCTCACGCGGGCCGGGCCCGGTGTAGCGGTAGGGAATGCCGGGCGCCATCGGGCCCTTGAGCCTATGGCCTTCGAGCGACTGCTCCCAGGCGTGCGCGAGGATGCCCACGGAGCGCGAGAGGATGAACAGGCCGCGGCCGAGCGCCGGCTCGAAGCCGAGCTCGAGGTAGATCGCCGCGGTGATGCCGTCGATGTTCATCGGGATCGGCTGGCCCTTGGCGGCCTGCAGCACGCGCTCGATGGCCTGGCCGATGCGCGCGAAGCGGCCCGAGACATGGCCCTCGGCCTGCGCCTGGCGCACGAGTTCGAGCAGGCGCGTGGCCCGCGGATCGACGCCGTGCCAGCGGTGGCCGAAGCCCGGGATGACCTTGCCGTGCTGGCGCGCGTAGGCGTCGAGCGCGGCAGCGACGAGTTGATCGGAGGCCTCGCCGTCGCCGGCCTGCGCGGCAACCTCGCGCATCAGTTCCATGCACTGCTGGCCCGCACCGCCGTGCACGTCGTCCAGCGCGTTGATGGCCGAGGCCATCGCGCCGTTCAGCGGCAGCCCGCAGCTGACGGCCATGCGCGAGATCGCGATCGAGGGCGCATGCGGGCCATGGTCTACCGCGGCCACCAGCGCCGCTTCCAGCAGCCGGGCCTGCGGTGGCGTGGGCAGCTCGCCGCGCAGCATCAGCCACACCATCTGCGGGTAGCTGACGCGGCCGATGAGGTCCTGGATCGCATAGCCGCGGATGGCGATCGAGCCGGGGTGGATGTCGATGATCGAGGTTGACCACCAGGCGCCGGCATCGGCCAGGCGCTGCTCGGGGGTCTTCGCGGCCGCGTCGCGCGTGGCCATGTTCACACCACGCCGGCCGCGCGCAGGCGCTGGATCTCGGCCGTGCCGTAGCCGGCCGCGGCGAGCACCTCGTCGCTGTGCTGGCCCAGCAGCGGCGGCGGCGCGTTCACGTCGGGGTCGCCGCCGGACATCTTGAAGCCGCTTCGCGTGACGGTGAGCGGGCGCTCGACGCCCGGCGCGGCTTCGATCGTCTTCAGCAACTCGCGGTGCTTCACCTGCGCGAGCCCCAGCGCCTGCGGCACCGTGAGCACCGCGCCGGCCGGCACGCCGATGGCGTTGAACAGCGCCTGCCACTCGGCGCAGTCGCGCGTCGCGAGCACGCGCTCGATCTCCTCGGTGAGCGCGGCGCGGTGGCGCTTGCGGTCCTCGCGGCGCGCGAAGCGCGGGTCCTCCGCCAGCGCGGGCAGCCCCAGCGCGCCCACCAGCGCCACGAACTGCTCCTGCTTGTTGGCAGCGATGTTGAGCATGCCGTCGCGCGCGCGAAAGGCCCCCGAGGGCGCGGCGGTGAAGTTGTCGTTGCCGTGCGGCTGCGGCTCGATGCCGGCGATGAGGAAGTTCGACACCGCCCAGCCCATCGCACCCAGCGCGGCGTCGAGCATCGACACGTCGACGAAGGCGCCCTGCCCGGTGCCGGTACGCCGCACCAGCGCGGCGCTGATGGCGAAGGCGGCCGTCATGCCCGCCAGCGTGTCGGCCACCGGGTAGCCCACGCGCAGCGGCGCGCTGTCGGCGCTGCCGGTGATGCTCATCATCCCCGACAGGCCCTGGATGATCTGGTCATACGCCGGCGCCGCCTTCATCGGCCCGCCCTGGCCGAAGCCGGAGATCGCGCAGTACACGAGCGAGGGGTTGTGCGGCTTGAGGTCCTCGTAGGCCAGGCCCAGGCGCGCCATCACGCCGGGCCGGAAGTTCTCCACCAGCACGTCGGCGCCCTGCACCAGGCGCTTGAGAACGGCCTTGCCCTCGTCGCGCTTGAGGTTCAGCGTGAGCGACTTCTTGCCGGCGTTCTGCGCCAGGAAGGAAGCGCCCATCTTGCGCCGGTTCAGCTCGCCGTCGGCGCCGAGCTGGCGCGCGAGGTCGCCCTCGCCCGGCACCTCGACCTTGATCACCTCCGCGCCCAGCAGCGCCAGCTGGTAGGCACAGAAGGGCCCGGCGAGGACGTTGCTCAGGTCGAGGACGCGGACGCCTTCGAGCGCTTGGGGCATGGGGGGTCTCCCTGACGACCGCGAGATGCCATGGTGGGGCGCTAGCGCCGGATGAAGGGGTTGGGCACGTCCAGGTCGGACGAGATCCACACGCACTTGGTGTGCAGGTACTCCCGGATCGCCTCGGTGCCCGATTCGCGGCCGATGCCCGAGGCCTTGTAGCCGCCGAAGGGCGAAGTGAAGCTGGTGGCGCGGTAGTTGTTGACCCACACCGTGCCGGCCTTGAGCTTGTCGGTCATCAGCATCGCGCGGCGCAGGTCGCGCGTCCACACCGCGGCGGCCAGGCCGTAGGCCACGTCGTTGCCGATGCGGATGGCCTCGGCCTCGTCGTCGAAGGGGATCACCGCCAGCACGGGGCCGAAGACCTCCTCCTGCGCGATGCGCATCTCGTTGCGCACGCCGGTGAAGATCGTCGGCTCGACGAACTGCCCGGCGCCGAGGTCCGGGCGGCTGCGGCCGCCCATCACGCAGGTCGCGCCCTCGGCCTTGGCGATCTCGATGTAGGCCATCACCTTGTCGAACTGCGGCCTGGTCGCCACCGGGCCGATCTGCGTGTCGGGCAGCTTGGGGTCGCCCAGCTTCACGTCGCGCATGAACTCCATGAGCATGGTCACGAAGCGGTCGTGGATGCCGCGCTGCAGCAGCAGCCGCGAGCCCGCCTGGCAGCTCTGGCCGGTGGCCGCGAAGATGCCCGAGACGCAACCCTTGACGGCCTGCGCGAGGTCGGCGTCGTCGAAGACGATGTTGGGCGACTTGCCGCCCAGTTCCAGCGTCACGGTCTTGAAGTGCCGCGCCGCGAGTTCGTAGATGCGGCGGCCGGCCTCCGATCCGCCGGTGAAGCCGATGTGCGCCACGTCAGGGTGCGTGACCAGCGCCTCGCCCACCTCGGGGCCCAGGCCGGTGACGACGTTGACCACGCCTTTCGGGAAGCCAGCCTCGATGAACAGCGCTGCCAGCTCCACCATCGAGGCCGAGGTGAACTCCGAGGGCTTGACCACCGCGGTGCAGCCTGCGGCCAGCGCCGGCGCGAGCTTCCAGCTCGTCAGCGTGAGCGGCGAGTTCCAGGGCGTGATGATCGCCACGACGCCCTTGGCCTCGTAGCGCGTGTGCGCGAAGACGCCCTTCTTGTCGGTGGGGATGACTTCGCTCTGCACCTTGTCGGCCAGGCCCGCGTAGTAGCGGAAGTAGTCGGCCATGTAGCGCACCTGCGCCACCACCTCGGCCGAGAGCTTGCCGTTGTCGCGCTGCTCGATCTCGGCCAGGCGCGGTGCATGCGCGGTGACGAGATCGGCCAGACGCCACAGCAGCCGACCACGCTCCGAAGGCGTGAGCGCCGGCCAGTCGCCCTGCTCGAAGGCACGCTTTGCCGCGGCGACGGCGGCTGCCGCGTCGGCCGCGTCGCCGCGTGCGATCTCGGCCCAGGCGTGGCCGGTGTACGGGTCTTCGGTGGGCAGGTAGCGGCCCGAGGCCGGCGCGGCGGCGGCGCCGTCGATGTGGTGCTGGTAGCGGTGAAGGGGGGCTGCGCCGCTCATGGAAAGGTCCCGTTTGTCATTGCCAGCGTTCCGTTCAGCATAACACGGTTCTAGTTTCAGCACCCCCGGCCCGTCACTAGGGAACGTCCTAGGTTGCAGGGTCCACCCCCGCGGATCGGCTACCCTTCCAACCTACGAAACGCGGAGCCGAAAAGATGAGCGAGGCTGACGGGGGTGTGGCCGCGGTCGACCGGGCGCTGTCGATCCTGGACGCGATCACGGAGGAGCGCGTGAGCCTGGCGGAGATCGCCAAGCGAACGGGGCTCTACAAGAGCACGGTGCTGCGCCTGATCAAGTCGCTCGAGAAGGCGGGCTACGTGCTGCGCACCGCCGACGCGCAGTACCGCCTGGGCGCCAAGGTGCTGTCGCTGGGTGCGCTGTACCAGCGCCACTTCCGCACGTCCGACATCGTGCCGCCGCTGCTCGAGCGCCTGGCCGCCGAACTGCACGAAGGCGCCTCGTTCTACATCAGCGAGCACGAGCAGCGCGTGTGCCTGCACCGCGTGGAGAGCACGCGCGCGGTGCGCGACTCGGTGCACATCGGCGACCGGCTGCCGCTGACCGTGGGCGCCGCCGGCCACGTGCTGCGCGCGTTCTCCGGCGCCCGCGGCACGCGCCTGGACGAGGTGCGGCGTGTGATGTACGCCGCCTCCTACGGCGAGCGCGACGAGGAGACCGCCGCCATCGCGGTGCCGGTGTTCGGCAGCGGCAACCGTCTGATGGGCGCGCTCAGCGTCTCGGGCCCGCGCTACCGGCTGGAGGCGCTGGGCGAAGAGGCGCTGGTGGCGGTGCTGTTCCGCTACGCGAAGGAACTCACGCACACCTTCGGCGGCATGGCGGCCGACCCCGCCTTCCGCGGCTGGAACCAGCCGCCCGCGCCGGCCAAGAAGGCCGCGCGCAGCGCAGCCGGCCGCGCCGCCCGCGTGGGCTGACACGCGCCGGGGCACCCGGCACCTCCTGCGAAGCCGCGCCCTGGCGCGGCTTTTTTTCGCCTGCGCTCTCCCCTGCGTCGTGCGCTGGCATCGACGCACCCGCGCGCTCGCGTGGCACTGCCGCGCGGGCAGGTCAATCCGTCCATCCGCGGGGTCGACCCCAGGGTCGCCCCGTTGACATGCCGGAACCGGCCTTCTACGATTTCATAACGCTGTTCTGCTACACAGAACGCCGATGAAGCCGATTCCACCCACGGAGACAAACATGAAGATGAACCTGATCGCCGCGTCGCTGCTCTCGGCCGGGCTGCTGGGTGCGCCCGCGCTGGCGCTGGCCGCCGCGGCCGACCTCGCCGCCTGCTGCACGCCGGGCGACAAGGACTTCCCCAAGGTCGGCGGCAACCTGGGCAACCAGAACTACTCGTCGCTGCGGCAGGTCACGCGTGGCAACGTCTCGCGCCTGGGCGCGGTGTGGCTCAACCAGGTCGAAGGCGGCATCACCACTGGCGACAACCAGAGCACGCCGGTCGTCGTGGACGGCGTGATCTTCCTGGAGACCTCGCGCGGCAACGTGATCGCCGTCGACGGCAAGACCGGCGCGACGAAGTGGAAGGTGACCAAGAGCGTCAACACGCGGCGCGGCGTGGCGGTGGCCAAGGACCTGGGCATCGTCTACACGCTGGCCAGCGGCAACAACCTGGTGGCATTGGACATCAACACCGGCACCGAACTGTGGCGCAAGGCCTACCCCACGACGCTGGGCAACGTGGCGAAGGTCGCGCTCGTCTACCACGACAAGCGGCTGTACATCGGCACCAACGACGGCACCGTGGGCGCGGCGCTTTCCGTGGACGCCGTCAACGGCGACCTGAAGACCAGCTTCTACGGCGTGCCGCAGAACCCGGGCGACCTCGGCTACGACACCTGGGGCGGCGCGCCGCAGAACCAGCGCGCCGGCGGCACGCCGTGGATCCACCCGGCCATCGACCCCGAGCTGGGCATGGTGTACTGGACCTTCGGCAACAACCGCGGCGGCTCCTCGCAGAACGGCTCCACCCGGCCGGGGCAGAACCTGTTCGCCGACTCGGTGGTGGCGCTGGACCTGAAGACCGGCGAGTACCGCTGGCACTTCCAGGGCATCCACCACAACATCTGGGACATGGACAACATGAACCCGGTGTTGGCCGACGTCACGATCGAAGGCCAGCCGCGCAAGCTGCTGGTCTACGGCAGCAAGACCGGGCAGTACTTCATCCTCGACCGCCGCGACGGCACTGCGCCGCTGGGCATCGACGAGGTGCCGGTGCCGGTGGACCCGCGCCAGGCCTCCTACCCCACGCAGCCGCGCCCGCGCCAGGGCGGCTGGACCGAGAACTGCGCCATCACCGAGCCGCTGGGCGGCCCGGTGCCCGGCAACCCCAACCGCGCGGTGCCCAACTACCCGGTGGGCTGCCTGTACGCGCCGCACTGGGACGGCGCGCCGGTGCTGAGCTTCCCCGGCCACGGCGGCGGCGCCGACTGGAACCACCAGTCCTTCAGCCAGAGCACGAAGCTGATGTACACCGGCATGGGCTACGTGGGCGCCTCGCACTCGCTCAACGAAGGCAGCAACGGCCTGCGGCCGCCGGGCGAGTACCAGACCGGCGCGATCGTCGCCGTCGACCCGAGCACGAACCTCGTGCGCTGGAAGAAGCCGATGCCCTACTCGCTGGCGCACGGCAACGGCATCCTCACCACCGCGAGCGACCTGCTGTTCATCGGCCAGCCCGACGGCAACTTCCTCGCGATGGACGCCACCAGCGGCCGCGAGCTGTGGCGCTTCCAGACCGGCGCGTCCATCAGCGCCAGCCCCATCACCTACACGATCGACAACGAGCAGTACGTGGCCATCTTCGCCGGCGGCACCGGCATCCCCTACGGCGCGAGCGCGCCGCGCGGCGACAAGCTCTGGGCCTTCAAGCTCGGCGGCACGCTGCCGCAGGCCGCCACGCCCACGCCGCCGGTGGTGCGAAGGCCCGTCAGCGGTACGCCCGTCACCGGCGCCAGCGTGGGCTTCACCGTGCTGCTGGGCCGCTCGTCGGCCACGGCGGCCGAGCAGTCGATCAACAGCGGCAGCACCAACGGCATGTTCCCCACGCACATGCAGGTGCCGGTGGGCACGGTGGTCACCTTCGTCAACCCGGCCGGCAGCGCCAACACGCACTGCGCGACGCAGTTCTTCGAAGGCCTGTTCAACTTCCAGCTCGCACCGGGGCAGTCGGCCTCGTACACCTTCACGAAGGCGGGCGAGTACTTCTTCAACGACTGCCACAACCCGCGCTCGACCGGCAAGATCGAAGTGCTGCCCTGATGGGCACGTGGCGCCTCGCCGGCAGCCGGCTCGCGCTGGCCGCCTGCGCCCTGGGCTGGGCCGCGGCCGCGACGGCGCCGGCCGTCGCGCAGTCGCGGCCCGATCCCAGCAGCGTGGTGGACGTGCGCGAGCCGGTGGTGCTGGGCAGCCGGCTCGTCTTCAACGCCTACCACCCTGCCGTGGGCCAGGCCTTGTGGGCGCTGGACGCCGAAGGCCGCCGGCTCGAGCAGCTCACGCGGCCACGCCCCGGCTTCCGCGGCGGCGCACCCAGCGGCACCGTGGTCTTCGACGGCGAGGCCTTCTTCGCCGCCGACGACGGCGTGCACGGCCAGGAACTCTGGCGCAGCGACGGCACGGCCGCGGGCACGCGCCTCGTGAAGGACCTCTTGCCCGGTGCCGAGGGCGCGATGCCGGCCGGCGCGAAGGTCTTCGACGGCGCCCTCTTCTTCGCCGCCCGCAACGGCAGTGGCAGCTTCGGCCTGTGGCGGCTGCGTGGGCGCGGTGCCGAACCCGAGCCGGTGCCGGGCCCGCCGATCGCCAACCCGCGCCAGCTCACCGTCGCCGGCTCGCGGCTCTTCTTCACCGCCACCGCGACCAACACCGGCCACGAGCTGTGGGTGCTGGACCATGCGGGTGCCGAGCCGCGGCTCGTGAAGGACATCCGCCCCGGCCGCGAGGACGGCATGCCGGGCCAGCTCACCGCGGTGGGCGAACGCCTCTACTTCGTCGCCACCGACGGTGCGCATGGCTGGGAGCTGTGGAGTTCCGACGGCAGCGAGGCCGGCACGGCGATGCTGCGCGACATCCGCCCCGGCTTCGAGGCCTCGCGCCCGGCACAGCTGAGCGCGGTGGGCCGGCGCCTGTTCTTCGCCGCGGACGACGGCCGGCATGGCGTGGAACTGTGGACCAGCGACGGCACCGAGGCCGGCACGCGGCTCGTGCGCGACATCCGCGGCGGCCCCGGCGGCGCGGGCGTGAGCGCGATCACCGCGCTCGGCGACTGGGCCTACTTCGCCGCCACCGATGGCCGCAGCGGCGGCGTGCAGCTGTGGCGCAGCGACGGAACCGAAGCCGGCACGGCGATGGTGGGCGAGTGGCGGCCCGGCACCGACGGTGCGCCGCCGCATGCACTGGCCGCCGCAGGCGGGCATCTCTTCTTCGCCGCCTCGGCCGGCACCGGGCGCGCCGTGCCCTGGACGGTGGACGCACCCGGCAGCGCGCCGCGGCGCATCGGCAGCGACGCCGCACCGCTGGCCGACCCCTCGCGCTTCATGAGCTTCGGCAGCGGCGTGGTCTTCAGTGCACTCGATGCGCAAGGCAGCGAGCAGCTGTGGTGGCTGGCGCCCGACGGCCGCGTGCGCCGCGCCCATGCCGGCTCGCTGGTGGCCGGGCCCTGAGCGGCGCGCCGGCCCCGGGTTGCAACCACCACTCGAATCGGTGCCCGCCGTTTGACACCCTTCCACGCGGTCCCTACGATTTCAGAATAGCATTCTGCTGAAAAGAACGCCGGATCCAAGCTTCGGAATCCGACCACCACCCCAGCGCCCACCCCCGTCGAATCGACACCCCCAACGGAGACCACCATGACGATCACGTCGCTCATCCCTCGAACGAGCCGCCCGGCGGGCACCTTCGCGCTGGCCGCCGGCCTGGCCTTCGGCGCGGGCGCCGCGGTCGCGGCACCGGTCACCGCCAGCGTCTCGGTCACGGGCTTCACCGTGACCACCACCACCGCCGACGCCTACGTCTGGCCGGTCGACGCCGTCGCCTACCAGCAATGGACGATGACCGCGCTGAATGCCGGCGGCCTGCTCGGCGCCCAGAGCAACAACTTCAGCGCGAACAACCTCGACCCGGTCACGCGCCTGGCGCAGACCTCGATGGCCCGCGCCCGCGGCAACACCGAGACCTTCACCGACCCGCTGACCGCGCTCAGCACCTACGGCATGACGGTCAGCGCCACCGCCTTCCCGTCGATCTACGCGCCGAGCACGCCGTCCAACAGCGCCAACGCCACCGGCCTGCAGCAAGGCGGCTTCACGCTGATCGACGCCTTCGGCAACGCGCTGGCCGGCGAGCTGAGCTTCACCGTCTACTACGACATCGACGTCGCGGCCGGCTTCGGCAGCGCGCCGGGCACCTACGGCCAGTCGTCGATCAGCCTGCTGGCGTCCGACGACGCCGGCGACAGCTTCAGCGCCTCCGACGACATGACCTCGTACACGCAGCCCGGCGGCGTGGGCTCGCGCAGCGGCTCCTTCACCTGGAGCTTCGCGCTGCAGGCCTACGACACGGCCTACTACACGCTCGGCGCCACCGCGGTGGCCTTCGCCGTGCCCGAGCCCGGCGTGCTGCTGCTGGCGGCCACCGGGCTGCTGGGCGCGGCGCTCGCGGGCCAGCGCCGCCGGCCGACGAACGCCATCGCGGCCTGAGCAAACGCCGCAACCGCACCGAAGCCCCGCGGCGCGGGGCCGAGGCCACCACCGACCTTCATCCGAAAGGCCCACCATGGACAAGAGGAAGACAAGCTTCGGGCGGCTCGCAGCCCGCACGCTCGCGACGGCCGCCGCACTGGGCGCCGCCGGCGGCGCGTTCGCCCAGCCGGCGAACACCACGCCGATCAACAGCAACCTGCCGCCCGGCGCGCTGCCCAGCAGCTGGGACCCGAGCTACAACGTGTGCCGCGGCACCGACCCGAAGTGTTATCACGACTGGGTCGGCGGCGACAACCGCCAGAACCGCGTGCTGATCTTCACCCGCACCGCGGGCCCGCGCCACGCCAACATCGGCACCGCGCTGGCGGCCGGCCTGAACCCCACGCTGGGCACCAACAACGTGGTGCAGAACGCGCTGAAGGCCTGGCTGGAGGCGGAGGGCATCACGGTCGACTGGACCGAGGACGTGACGCAGCTGAGCAACCTCAACCGCTACAAGGCGGTGATCTTCGCCAGCAACAGCCGCGACGCGCTGTGGAAACACGGCACCGCCGTCAGCACCACCGCGGCGGTCAACACCACCACCAGCGCCTACCTCGATGCCGCGAAGGTCGCGCTGCGCCAGTACATCCGCGCCGGCGGCGGCTTCGTGGCCATCCACAACGCCTTCGGCACCGAATACAACTGGCCCTGGTACGAAGGCCTGCTGGGCAATGCCAACTACTACGACCACGGCACCTTCCAGAACGGCACCATAAACATCGTCGGCTCGGCCGACTCGTCCACCGCCGGCGTGCCCACGAGCTTCGCCTTCAAGGACGAGTGGTACAACCTCGTGCCCTACCCGACGAACGTGAAGTTCCTCGCCACGGTCGACGAGAACTCGCTGGCGACACGGCGCACCGTGCACCCCGGCCACGGCAACTTCCACCCGGTGGCCTGGTGCCAGTACTACGACGGCGGCCGCTCCTGGGTGACGACGCTGGGCCACGACGCCACCGGCTTCGTCGACGGCTCCACCAGCACCTCCACCGGCCCCTTCGACCAGGCGGCGTTCAAGACCCTGATCGTGCAGGGCATCAAGTCGGCGATGGGCCTGGTGCCCTTCTGCGTGAAGTAGGCGGCGCGGCCCGCGCGGCGATCAGCGCCGCGCGAGCCGCACGGTCCGCTCGCGCCCTTGCGCGCGGACCGTGCCTTCGAGCGTCTTCGCATCCAGCGGCCGGAGCTCGACCGTGAGGTCCGGGCAGGCAGGCGCAACGGCCGATCCCCAGGCCGTGAAGGCCAATTGCGTCGACAGGCTGGCCTGCACCGTGATCGGAAATCGCTTTCCGAGACAGGCTTTCGATTTCGTCATCGTCAGGCCGCCGATATCCATCCACGTGCCGGCGAATTCGGCAATGTCGACGTTCGCCGCAAGCCTTTTGCCGGCGCCCTCTTCCAGCAGCCGCAAGGTCCACTTTCCGTCGTAGCGCGGCGTGTCCAGCTCCTGCGCCGTGGCGGCGGAACAAAAGGCCGCATTAACGGCCAGGACGATGACGAACAGCGAATGCTTCATTTCCGAACTTGAATTCCCGATTCGATCGCGGAACGCGAATGCTCGAATTCTGCATCGGAAAATTCGTGCCGCCATTGAATTCCACGGCGCAGTGAGGTCGTCACGAAAGCAAGCAGCGCCACGACGCCAAGCGCCGCATGCGTGGCGCCGAAGGCCGGGCGGCCGGCGAACTCGATTGCGGCACCGAAGGCCAGCGTCAACAGCGCGTAGCCGATAGCCGCGCGCAGCGGCGAGGCGCCGCGTGCACCCCGGCGGTCGGGGGCCCAGAGCTGGCCCGCCCAGGCGAGGCTCCAGGCCAGGCCCTGCGCGAAGGCCGGGCCCAGCAGCGCCAGAGGCGGCGGGGCCCAGAGCGCACAGGCCGCACCCGCGACCAGCGCCGCCGTGCAGGCCGCCGCGAGCGTGCGGGCGGACCAGCACGCCAGCCCGCGCCGCAGCAGCAGAGCGGGCGCGAACATCGCAACGAAGTGCAGTGCCACCATCGCCGGCGCGGGCAGCGCGTCGGCGCGGCACCACTCGGCCATCAGCGGCAGCGCGGCCATCATCGGCAACATCGCCAGGCCGGCCATCAGCACCGGCCATTGCTGCAGCTCGCGCCAGGCGCCCGCGGGCCAGGCCGGCAGCGAGCAGTCGAAGAGGCCGGCACGGCAGCGGCTGGCCGCCGCGCCGGGCCGGTCGGCCGGCTGCAGCCAGGCCAGCAGCAGCGCCGCGGCCAGCAGCAGCAGGGCCAGCCGCGGGCCCAGGCGCTGCACGTCGGCCGGATCGGCCAGCGCCAGCGCCGCGAAGGCCGCGCCCAGCGCGGCCGCACCCACCGGCGGCTGCGGCCGCTGCGCCTGTGCCAGGCGCAGCTGGCGCACCACGCCGGAGGCCAGCGCCGTCAATGCGGCCCAGGCCATCAGCGCCAGCAGCAGCGAAGCCGTACCGCCGCCGCGCGTGGCGGCCGCCAGCGCCAGCGCGGCGATCGCGGCGGCGGCCAGCAGCGCGACGCGGCGCGGCGTTGCCCGCATCGTGTCGCGCGTGGCCACGGTGGCGGCCGCGCCGAGCGCCAGCAGCCAGCCCGCGACGAGCGCGAAGGCACTGCCGCTGCCGGCGGCCAGCGCAAGCGCGACGCTGCCGATGCCGACCCAGCCGGCCAGCAGCAGCGCCCAGGCCGCGGCACGCGCCAGGGCCAAGGCCGAGGGCGCCTGGAGCTTCATGCGGGCGCGCGGCTGCCTGCCGGCCAGGCCAGGCGGTGGCCGGTGGCGGCGGCGAATCGTTCGAGGTCGCCAGCGCCGTCGATCGCCATCGCGAAGCGGCGGCTGCCGGCGTCGAAGGCGCACAGCCGCGCGGCGTTCGCCGCCCGCCACGCGGCACCGGCCGGGTCGGCGGCACCGGCCAGCCATTCGTCGCGCAGCGCGGCATCGATCATGAAGGGGCCCGTCGTGTCCTGCACTTCGCGCGGTAGCACCAGCGCCGCGCCGGCGCGCTTCTTGAAGGCCGAGATGAGCGCGACGATGTCGGCCGCGTCGAGCAGCGGCAGTTCCGCGGGCAGCACGATCACCGCGTCCAGCCGCGGCGACAGCGCCTGCAGGCCGAGCCGCGCCACGGCCGCGCGCGGCGCCGCCGCATCGGCGCAGCGCACGAGCGTGATGGGGAACGCGGCGACCGCGGCCTCGACCTCCGCGGTCGCGTCGTCGAGCACCAGCGCCAGTTCGTCGACGCCGGCGCCCGACAGCGCGACCAGCAGCCGCACCGCCAGCGGCACGCCGCCCAGCTCGAGCAGCGCCTTGGGCCCGCCGTCGAGCCGCGCACCGGCACCGGCGGCGAGCAGCACCGCACCCACCGTCGTGCGGCTGTACAGGCCGTTGGCCTTGAGCAGGCAGCCCATCGTGATCTCCTATCGAAGCGCGTCGAGCAGCCGCGGCAGCACCGCGGCCACGCTGGCGAGGTCGGCGCCCGGCGCCAGCAGGTCCAGGTGCGGCAGCGCGGCCTGCATGCCCTGGCTCACCGGCGCGAAGCCGGGTCGCGCGGCCAGCGGGTTGAGCCAGACGATGCGGCGCGCCCGGCGCCGCAGCTGCGCCAATGCCTGCGCCAGCAGCGCCGGCTCGCCGGTGTCGTAGCCGTCGCTCATCACGATGACCGCGGTGCGCGCATGCACCAGCCGCGGCGCGTGCTCGCGCGCGAACTGCGCCAGGCTCTCGCCGATGCGCGTGCCGCCGCCCCAGCCCTGCGCGAGCAGCTGCAGCTTCTCCTGCGCGCGCCAGGGATCGGGGTCGTGCAGCGCGCGCGAGACCGCGGTGACGCGGGTGTGGAAGACGAAGCTGTGCACGTCGCCGAGCTCGGCGCCCAGCGCGCGCGCCAGGCGCAGGTGGAAGAAGGCGTAGGGCGCCATCGAGCGGCTGACGTCGATCAGCAGCACCAGGCGCGGGCGCACGCGGCGGTGGTCGCGCCAGGCCAGGCGCAGCGGCGTGCCGCCGCTGGCAACGCTGCGGCGTGCCGTCGCGCGCAGGTCCAGGCGCCGGCCGCGGCGCGCCGCCGCCTCGCGCCGCAGGCGCAGGTGGCGCAGCCGGCGCGCGAAGCGGCGCATCAGCGCCTCGATGTCGACCAGCTGCTCGCGCGAGGCAAGCTCGCGGAAGTCGGTCGAGGCCAGCCGCTCCTGGCGGCTCGCGGTGCGGCGCGGTTGATTCGCCTCGTCGTCTTCGTCGCGCATGCCGTCGCGGGCGCCGCTGCCGCCGGGCTCGCCGGCACCGCCGTCCACCTCGCGCCGCTCCGGCCGCTGCCAGCGGTTGGGCGGCGCGAACCAGGCGTCGAACAAGTCGTCGAAGCGGCGCCACTCGTCGCCGCGCCCGCACAGCAGCGCGCGCAGGCTCAGGCGCAGCACCGGCTCGTCGAGCAGCCCGGCGCGCGCCGCGGTGTGCAGCAGTGGCACCACGTCGCCGGCACCGACCGCAAAGCCGTTGGCGTGCAGGAAGCCCGCGAATCCGGCCAGGCGCGAGGCCAGGCGTTCGGCCAGCGCCGGCGCGGCGTCCATCAGCAGGCCGCCGCCAGGCGGGCAACCACCTCGCGCGGAAAGGCCGCGCGGTCCTCGCGCGTCTTGATCAGCGCCGCGAGCGTGTCCAGGATGCGCTCGGCGCCCTCGGCATCGATCGTCGAGATCCCGAGCCGCAGCAGCGCCGCCGCCCAGTCCAGCGTTTCGGCGATGCCGGGCTTCTTCTGCAGCTCCAGCCGGCGCGCTGCCTGCACGAAGGCGACGACCTGCTGCGCCAGCTCGGCCGGCACCTGGGGCGCGCGCGAGCGCAGGATCGCCAGCTCCTTGGCGTGGTCGGGGTAGTCGATGTACTGGTACAGGCAGCGCCGGCGCAGCGCGTCGGAGAGCTCTCGCGTGCCGTTGGACGTGATCACGACCCAGGGCCGCACCGTGGCCTGCACGGTGCCCAGCTCGGGGATCGAGATCTGGAAGTCCGACAGCAGCTCCAGCAGGTAGGCCTCGAAGGCCTCGTCGGCGCGGTCGATCTCGTCGATCAGCAGCACCGGCGCGGCCTCGCCGCTGATGGCCTCCAGCAGCGGGCGCTTGAGCAGATAACGCTCGGAGAAGATGTCCTCCTCCTTGCGCTGCAGTTCGCGGTCGTCCTGCCCGAGCAGCTGGATCGCCAGCAACTGGCGCTGGTAGTTCCACTCGTACATCGCCGCATGCGCGTCCAGGCCTTCGTAGCACTGCAGCCGGATCAGCCGCGCCGCGCGCAGCGCCGCCCAGACCTTCGCGACCTCGGTCTTGCCGACGCCGGCATCGCCTTCCAGCAGCAGCGGCCGGCCGAGGTCCTGCATCAGCAGCAGCGCCGCCGCGAGCGAAGGCTCGGCGACGTAGCCCGCGCGCGCCAGCGCCTGCTGCAGCGTGGCCAGCTCGGCGCGCGCGGGGTTCGTCATCGCCGGTCGAGGCCCAGCGCGTGCAGCTGTTGCCAGACCCGCCACGCGCTGTGCGGCATGTCCATGTGCGTCACGCCCAGGTGCGCGAAGGCGTCGATCACGGCATTGCTGAAGCAGGGGATGCCGCCCACGTGCGGCGACTCGGCCACGCCCTTGGCGCCCAGCGGGTGGTGCGGGCAGGGCGTCACGGTGTGGTCGGTCTCCCAGTGCGGCGTCTCCGCCGCGGTGGGCAGGAAGTAGTCCATCAGGCTGTTGCCCAGGTGGTTGCCGCGCTCGTCGAAGGGGATCTGCTGCCCCATCGCCACCGCGAAGGCCTCGGTCAGCCCGCCGTGGATCTGGCCCTCGATCACCATCGGGTTGATGCGCGTGCCGCAGTCGTCCAGCGCGTAGAAGCGGCGCACCTTCACCTCGCCGGTGTAGCGGTCGATGTCGACCACGCAGAGGTAGGTGCCGAAGGGGAAGGTCAGGTTCGGCGGGTCGTAGTAGGCCACCGCGTTCAAGCCCTGCTCCATGCCCGCGGGCAGGTTGCCGGTATGCGAGACGAGGCAGATCTCCTTCATCGTCTTGGACTGGCTCGGGTCGCCCTTGAGCTTGAAGCGGTCGATCTCCCATTCGAGGTCGCCCTCGGCCACCTCCAGCAGGTGGGCCGCGATCTTCTTCGCCTTGTCCTTGATCTTGCGCGCCGCCTGCGCGGTGGCGGCGCCGGAGACCGGCGTGGAGCGCGAGCCCCAGGTGCCGGCGCCGTAGGGCGCCTTGTCGGTGTCGCCCTCCTCGACCACGATGTCGCTCGCGGGCAGCCCGAGTTCTGTGGCGATGATCTGCGCGTAGGTCGTCGCGTGGCCCTGCCCCTGCGTCATCGTGCCCAGGCGCGCGATCACGCCGCCGGTGGGGTGCACGCGGATCTCGCAGCTGTCGAACAGGCCGATGCCCAGGATGTCGCAGACCTTGGTCGGCCCGGCGCCGACGATCTCGGTGAACGTGGCCAGGCCGATGCCCATCAGCGTCGGGCTCGCCGGGTCGGCGCGCTTGGCCGCCTGCTCGCGGCGCAGGCCTTCGTAGTCGACCGCCTGCAGCACCTTCGCGAGCGCCGTGTCGTACTGGCCCGAGTCCAGCGTCCAGCCGAGCGAAGTCGTGTAGGGGAACTGCTCGGGCTTGACGAAGTTGCGGCGCCGGATCTCGGCCTTGTCGACGCCGATCTTCTGCGCCAGCACGTCGATCATGCGCTCGATGAGATAGACCGCCTCGGTCACGCGCAGCGAGCAGCGGTAGGCCACGCCGCCCGGCGCCTTGTTGGTGAACACGGCGTCCACGCGCGCGTAGGCGTTCGGGATCGCGTAGCTGCCGGTGCAGATCGAGAACAGCCCCGCGGGCAGCTTGCTCGCCGAGACATGCGAGTTGAAAGCGCCGTGGTCCGCCAGCGCGCTGAAGCGCAGGCCCTTGATGCGGCCGTCGGCATCGGCGGCGAGCTCGCCGGTGCAGTGGTAGTCGCGTGCGAAGCCGGTGGTGGAGATGTTGTCGATGCGCGACTCGATCCACTTCACCGGCACGCCGGTGACGATGGAGGCGACCGTGGCCACCACGTAGCCCGGGTAGACCGGCACCTTGTTGCCGAAGCCGCCGCCGATGTCACCGCCGACGACGCGGATCTTGCTCTCGGCGATGCCCGAGAGCATGGCCAGCACCGTGCGCAGCAGGTGCGGGATCTGCGTCGTCACGTACAGCGTGAGCTGGCCGGTGGGCTTGCTGAACGAGGCCACGCAGCCGCAGGTCTCCAGCGGGCAGGGGTGCACGCGCGGGTTGAGGATCTCCTCGCGCACCGTCACCGCGGCATTGGCGAAGGCGGCGTCGGCCGCGGCCCTGTCGCCGGCCTCCCAGGTGAAGATGTGGTTGGGGTGCGTGCGCGGGCCGTGCGTCAGGTCCTTCTTGTCGACGATGTCCTCGCGCAGCACCGGCGCGTCGGGCAGCATCGAGCGGCGCGGGTCGGTGATCGCGGGCAGCTCCTCGTAGTCGACATCGACCAGCGCCGCGCCGTCGGCCGCGGCGTAGCGGTCGGTGGCCAGCACCATCGCCACTTCCTGGAGCTGGAAGTGCACCTTCTGGTCGGCCAGCACCGCCTGCACGTCGCCGCCGACGGTGGGCATCCAGTGCAGCTTCACCGGCTTCAGGTCGTCGGCCGTCAGCACCGCGACCACGCCCGGGCAGGCCAGCGCGCGGGTCTTGTCGATGCCCTTGATGCGCGCATGCGCATAAGGGCTGCGCACAAGCGCGCCGAACAGCATGCCGGGCAGCTTGATGTCGTCGACGTACTGGCCCTGGCCGCGGATGAAGCGTGCATCCTCCTTGCGCAGCAGCGAGCTGCCGATGCCCTGCAGCCGGTCTTCGCGTTCCTTCAGGTCGGACATGTCGCCCATGCGGTTCTCCGGTGGGTTCAGGCGGTGGCGGGTGCGGCGGCGAGCTTGCGCGCCGCCGACTGCACCGCCTTGACGATGTTCTGGTAGCCGGTGCAGCGGCACAGGTTGCCGGCCAGGCCCTGGCGGATCTGCGCTTCGCTCGGGTCCGGGTTCTCCTGCAGCAGCCGCCAGGCGCGCGTGAGCATGCCCGGCGTGCAATAGCCGCACTGCAGGCCATGTTCCTCGTGGAAGGCCTGCTGCAGCGCATGCAGCACGCCGCCCTGCTCCAGGCCCTCGACGGTGAGCAGCGTGCTGCCCTGGCACTGCACCGTGAGCACGGTGCAGGCCTTCAGCGACAGGCCGTCGACATCGACCGTGCAGGCGCCGCAGTGGCTGGTCTCGCAGCCGATGTGCGGGCCGGTGTGCGCGAGCTTCTCGCGCAGCGTGTGGATCAGCAGCTCGCGGGCCTCGACGGCCGCCGCCGCCGGCTTGCCGTTGAGCGTGAACGAAACGGTGTGGGTGCTCATCGGGAGGGCTCCTGCTTCGTCATCCGCGGGCGCGCGCGGCCGCATCCTGCAGCGCGCGGCGCGTCATCTCGCCGCACATCGCGGTCTTGTAGGCGCGGTCGCCGCGCTGGTCTTCGGCGGGGTCGCTGGCGGCCATCGCCAGCCGGGCCGCGTCGGCGAGCGCCGCCTCGTCGAGCGCGCGGCCCACGAGCGCCTGCTCGGCCGCCGGCACGCGCAGCGCGGTCGGCGCGGCATTGGTCAGCGCGATGGCAGCCTTGGCGACCCGCCCGCCCTGCATCTGCAGCATCACCGCCGTGGCCGCGGTGGCGAAGTCGCCGGTCTTGCGCTTGAGCTTGCGGTAAGCCCAGCCCGAGCCCGGCGGCGGCGTCGGGATTCGGATCTCGGTGAGCACCTCGTCGGCGGCCATCTGCGTGGTGTAGATGCCGACGAAGAAGCCGTCGGCCTTCAGCACGCGCTCGCCCTGCGGGCCCTGCAGCACGAAGGAAGCGTCTAGCGCCAGCATCAGCGCCGGGTGGTCGTTGCCGGGGTCGCCATGCGCGACGTCGCCGCCGATCGTGCCCTTGTAGCGCACCTGCGGATCGGCGATCAGCGCCGCGCCCTCGGCCAGCAGCGGCAGCTTCTCGGCGACCAGGCGCGAGGTGAGCAGCTCGGCCTCGGTCGTCATCGCCCCGATGCGGATCTCGGCGCCGGCCTCGCGGATGCCGCGCAGTTCCGGGATGCGGCCGAGGTCGATCAGGTGCGCCGGCTCGGCGAAGCGCAGCTTCATCATCGGCAGCAGGCTGTGCCCGCCGGCCAGCAGCTTGGCGCCGTCGCCCAGCTGCACGAGCAGCTTCACGGCGTCGGCAACCGAGCCCGGTGCGTGGTAGTCGAATCCGGCAGGAATCATCGGCGCATCTCCTGGGGTGGCGCTGAGGGCCGGACCATAGTCGGGGTGCACTGCAGCATGCAAGTGCCCCGCACGAACGGCGCCGCCCGCCTCACGAACCGCGGCCGCGCGGCCACGACGCGTGTTTTCAGGCCTCCGCGATGCCCAGCCGCTCGAGCAGACGCGGCACGCTGGTGCGCGCCACCGGCAACCCGCGGTCGTCGCCGGCCAGCTTCAGCAGCACGCGGCCGTCGTCGCGCACGATCTGCTCGGCGTGGTCGAGGTTGGCGACGTAGCTGCGGTGCACGCGCATGAACGAGCCCGCGTCCAGCCGCGACTCGAGGTCGCCGATGGTGAGGTTGCAGAAGCTCGAGCCCTGCGCCGTGTGAACCCAGGTGTAGTGGCCCTCGGCCCGCACGTAGCGCACGCTGGCGGCGTCGACCAGCACGATGCGGTTGCCGGCCACGGTGGGGATCTTCGACAGCTGGCGCTTGGCGTCGGCGCGCGCGACGCCGGGTTCCTCGCGCACCACGGCCTCGGTGATGTCGTAGAAGACCAGCGTGTAGCCGACGGTCTCGCCGGCCATGTCCGACAGCTTCGTGACCTTGATCAGCAGCACCCGCTCGGGGATGTTGATGATCATCGTCATCGGCGGCGGGTTGCTGACCGGGCACTCGGCCTGGTCGAGCAGGAATCGCACCTTCGACTGCGAGCGCTCGGGGTGGAAGGACAGCACCAGCTTCTCGAAGGGCTGCTTGTCCTCCACCGGGAGCAGGCGGCGCGCGAAGCTGTTCATCGCCACGACCCGCGACTCCCGGTCGAGCTGCACCACGCCGACGTCGCTGCGCTCCAGCAGGTACAGCGGGCTGCGCGATGCGGTGCGGTTGTCCAGGGCGGGCCTCCGTTCGGGGCTGGGGTGGCGCATTGAAGCACCGGGCCCGCGGCGCCGCATCGGGCAATTCCTCAAGCCCCGCCGGCCTGTGCGGCCAGCCGTAGCATCGGCTGGCGCGCGGTGCGCGGCAGGAGCAACGATGGACGGCAAGCGGGCGATCCTGGTGGTGGGTGCAGGCGACGCCACCGGCGGCGCGATCGCGCGCCGGTTCGCGCGCGAGGGCTACATCGCCTGCGTCACGCGGCGCAGCGCCGACAAGCTCGAGCCGCTGCTGGCGGCGATCCGCGCCGAGGGCGGCGAGGCGCACGGCTTCGGCAGCGACGCGCGCAAGGAGGACGAGGTGATCGCGCTGGTGCAGAAGATCGAGCGCGAGATCGCGCCGATCGAGGTCGCGGTGTTCAACGTCGGCGCCAACGTGCGGCACCCGATCGCCGAGACCAGCGCGCGCGTGTACTACAAGGTCTGGGAGATGGGCTGCTTCGCCGGCTTCCTCGTCGGCCGTGAAGTGGCCAAGGCCATGCTGCCGCGCGGCCGCGGCACGATCCTCTTCACCGGCGCCACCGCCAGCCTGCGCGGCGGCCCGGGCTTCGCCGCCTTCGCCGGCGCCAAGCACGGCCTGCGTGCGCTGGCGCAGAGCATGGCGCGCGAACTGTGGCCGCAAGGCATCCACGTCGCGCACCCGGTGATCGACGGCGCGATCGACACCGAGTTCATCCGCACGACCTACCCCGAGCGCTACGCGCGCAAGGACCGGCAAGGCATCCTCGACCCGGAACACGTCGCCGACGCCTACTGGCAGATCCACTGCCAGCCGCGCGACGCGTGGACGCACGAGGCCGACCTGCGGCCCTGGATCGAGACCTGGTGAGCGCAGTTCAGGCGCGGATGCGGCGCGCTTCCAGGTAGAAGCGCTTCTCGTCGGCCTCGCCCATCGAGAAGCTCTTGCGCGGCAGCGGGCCGTCGCGCGCGACGCGGGCGATCAGCTCGCTCTTGCCCAGCGCCGCCAGGTGCAGCCCGGCGTGGCTCGGCGCCGCGGCCAGTTGCGCCAGGGCCTCGTCGCCGTGCACGTAGTCGACCTCGGCGGCGCCGCCCTGCGCCAGCAGTGCATCGACGAAGCCCTGGAAGCTCGCCACGTCCAGCGAGGCCGCCGGCTTGTCGATCACCACGAGCGCGAAGCGGCCTGCCTCGAGCAGCCCGGCCGCGTGCACGCTGCGCGGCAGCGCTGCGAGCGCGCTGCGCATCGCCGCGGCATCCGGCTGCTCGACGATGCGAACGCCGGCGCCGAAGTGCGCCACCAGCGCCTGCCGGACATCGCCTTTCACGCCCAGCAGCAGCCGGTGGATGGGCGAGAACTCGAGCGCCGGGTCGTGGATGTTCTCGACCTCGACGAGCGCCCATCGCGCCGGATGCTCCGGCCCGGCGCCCTCGGCCTTCAGGCGCTCCCAGCAGGCCTTGGCGGTGGCCAGCGAGTGGTTGCCGTCGCCCATGGCGAACAACATCGGCGGCGTGCCCGGCGCCAGGCCGTGCCGCGCGGCGAAGGCAGCGCCGTCACCCAGCGCGTGCAACGCCGACATGGCCGCGCGTTCGGATGCCTCGTCGAGCGCAAAGCCGGCGACGTGGCCGCCGCCGAGCATCAGCGGCGTGTCGTACAGCGGCTGCAGCCGGCCGCGCGCGGCGGCCAGCGGCTCGATGACGGTGCGCGCCGGGTCGTCGATCAGCACCAGGATGTGCGGCAGCTCCAGCGCCGCGTCGCGCCGCACCTCGATGCGCGGCGCCAGGCGCTCGACGATCGTGCCTTCGGTCGGGCGGATCAGGCTCGTCGACGTGGGCGCGTAGTCGTAGTGCTCGAGGTCCAGCTCCAGCATCAGCCCGCGCCGCACGCGGCCGTCGGCCAGCGTGCGTTCCACCAGCACCGCGCCGGCATGCTCGCGCAGCAGGCCCTCGGCCTCGCAGCGGCGCATCGCGGCCTGGATGTGCGCGATGCGCGCGGGCTTGTCGGCGGCAGCGAGGAAGACCTCGGGGAAGATCAGCTGCAGCGTCGAGGGCGCATCGCCCACCTCAGCCGCCACGCGCGCCCAGTAGGCCGGCTCGCTCGTGTACTGGTCGCAGGCGATGACGCACCAGCGCGCGAGATCGGTGCCCGGCCGGGGCAGCAGCAGGCGCGGCAGGCGGAAGGCGGCGGTCTGGGGTGTCGGGCTGGCCATGGTGGCGATGATGCCCCACGCGGCGCCGGCACGGCCGAGGCCACCTTCCTCGATACCCCTTGAGGTATGTCAGGGAAGGCGCCGGCGTCCGGGCGTGCAATGGCTGCTCCCGCAATCCAAGCACAAGCAGCCATGTTTCTGTTCAAGGAACTCTTCTCTAGCGACGTCGGCCTGCTGAGCATCGGCGCCATCGCCTTCATGCTCGGCATGGGCGGTTTCTACCTGCGCTACTTCCTGCGCCACATGCACGAGGACGAGGCGGCGGCCGCTGCCGCGGCGCGCCGGCGCTGAGCCGCAGGCTTCAGCGGATCTTGCCCAGCAGGGTCTGCACCTCGCCCAGGAACTGCTCCATGCCGGCCTCCCGCGAGGCCGCGCCGCCGCGGCTGCGCGCGAGCAGCTCCTGCTGCACGTAGCACATCGTCATGCGCACGTAGGCGCTGTCCAGCGCCTTGCGCACGGCCGCCATCTGCGTGGCGACGTCCATGCAGGAGTCGCCCTCCTCGATCATGCGCTGGATGCCGCGCAGCTGCCCCTCGGCGCGCCGCAGGCGCACCAGGATCTCGGCGCGGTGGTCCTCGCGGTCGATCTTCGGCATGGTGCTCCTCCGCCGGCCTAGCGCCCGGCCGCCGGCCGCGCCTTGGCCAACTCGGCTTCCAGCGCGTCCAGGCGCCTCTGCATCGAGGCCATGCGGCCGTTCAGCGCGCCGACGTTGACGAAAACCTCGCCCTCGGCCGGCGCCGAAAGCACGCCGGCGTAGCCCAGCCACGAAGGCTCGTAGACCTTGACGTTCGAGAAGCCCAGGTCGCGCAGCACCGCGGCGGTCTCGGAGGCGCGCACGCCGCTCTGGCAGTACACCACCGTCTCCTTGGCCGGGTCGAGCTTGGCGTACAGCGAGCGCAGCTGCTCGGCGGGCTTCAGCGACATGCCGTCCTTGTTCATCACCTGCCGCATCGCGAGCTTGGAGGCGGTGGCCGGGTCGACCCAGTTGGCCTCGTAGGGGATGCTCACGGCGCCGGCGATGTGGCCGCCGCGGATGGCGCGGATGTCCTCGCCGGAGAACTCCTTGGGCGTGCGCGCGTCGACGATCTGCACGCCGCCGGTGCGCACGCGATCGACTACCTCCTGCGTCCACAGCGTGCCCACGCGCTCCGCGCTGAGCGTGAGCTTCACCGGCGGCAGCTTCGTCGGCTGCGTGCTCAGCGGCTTGCCGGCGCCCTTCCAGTCGTCGATGCCGCCGTGGAAGACCTTGGCATGCCGGCCGCCGTAGTACTCGGTCATGCGGGCGGCGAAGTAGGCGTAGGGGTCGCCCTTGCCGCCGTAGACGATGACCTCCTTGTTCAGGAAGTCGACGCCGGCGTTGCCGAAGAGCTGCGCGGCGACCGCGGCCGAGGGCGGGTCCTCGCGGTTGGCGTCGCGGAACAGGTCGCCGGCGGCGCCGAAGTTCACCGCGCCGGCGATGTGGCCGGCGGCGTAGTCGTCGGCGTCGCGCGCGTCCCAGACGATGGCGCCGCGCTTGAGCGCCGCCTCCACGGCGGCGGCGTCGACGATCAGCGCGTCGGCGCGCGCCAGCAGCGGCGCGAGCAGGGCCACGGCGGCCGCGGTGGTTCGGAGCAGGCGGGCATTCATGGTCGGTCGTTCTCCTGTTGTTTCGGATGCCGGCGGGGCGTTCAGGCCTTGGGGCGAAGATGGGCAAAGCGGCGTTCGAGCCGGGCCATGCCCCAGGCACCGAAGGCGAGGAAGGCGACGAATCCCGCCGCCCACCAGCCCATGCCGATGCCGGTGAGGCCCGGCAGCGTCAGTTCGCCCGCCGCGGTGGCCTTGTACCACTCGTCGAGGCCGGGCGTGAACTCCGCGTAGCCCCAGACCCCGGCCAGCATGCCCGCGGCGAAGACGATGGCGTCCTGGCGGCCGGTGGCGATGGCGGCGATCGAGGTGCCCGGGCAGTAGCCGCCGACGACGAAGCCGACGCCGAAGATCAGCCCGCCGCCGATCTGCGCCACCCAGTTCGTCGGCTCGAAGTAGAGCGCCGAGACGTCCATCGCGCCCAGGCCCGCGAGCAGCGCGATGCCCACCATCGCCGTCACGACGGCGGTGAACATCACCTTCACCACCGCCATGTCGAAGAGGTAGAAGACGGCCGTGAGCTTGCGCGCGCTGCCGAAGCCGGCGCGCTCCAGCGCGAAGCCGAAGCCGGCGCCCAGCGCGAGCGCGATCGCCAGCTCGGACGCGGTGGAGAAGTCGATCGAGGAGGACAGCGGCAGCATCACAGCCACTCCTTGCGCATGAAGCGTGCGACGAGGAAGGCCGAGGCGAACACCGCGGCCATGAACACGAGGCCGCCGACGTTGAGCACCGCGCTGCCGGTGAGCGCCTGGCCGCTGGTGCAACCCTTGGCCAGCTTGGCGCCGCAGGCGGCGACGAAGCCGCCGGCGAAGGCCAGCACCAGGCGCCGCCCGTCGCTCACGCGAGGGCCGCGCTCGATGGTCCAGGCGAAGCGGTGGGCCTGCCAGCCGGAGATCGCCGCGCCGGCGAAAGCACCGACGAGCAGGAACAGCGTCCAGTTCAGCAGCGGCGCGCCTTCGTTCCAGTACTTCGCGTGCACGAGGCTGGCCTGCACGTGCTCGACGCCGAACAGCCCGGCAAGCGCGGTGGAAAGGGCCGCGAAGCCGGCCGTCGCACCCAAACCGCGGCCGGTGATGGCGTAGGTGGCCAGCAGCACCAGGCCAAGCAGGAAGCCGGCGAGGTAGGGGTTCATGAAGGGCCGCGCGGCAGCGGCCTCGGGCCGCGGGCGCACACCGGCGTGGGACTGGACGAGCGTGTTCATGGCGCTTCCTGGTTCATATACCCCCTATGGTATGCTCGTTCGTCGTCGGCCGCCATGCGCGGGTTTTGCGCTGCGCGGCCGGCGCACCCTTCCAACCCGAAACCCTGGAGTCGTCCATGCACAAGTCCCTCGCCTTCGCCGCCGCTGCCTTGTTCGCCCTGGCCGGTGCCGCCCACGCCGCCGACGCCCCGGCCAAGCCCGCTTCCGCGCCGGCCAAGGCCGAGAAGGCGCCGGCCAAGCCCGCCAGCGCAGCGATGCCGGCCAAGAAAGAGAAGAAGGGCGGCTGCTGATCGCGGCACGACCCTGGCGCCTGCGCAGAGGCTGAAGTCCACGGCTCAGAGGAAGCGGTAGGAGTACATCAGCTGCACATTGGTCTGCCGGTGCGAGATCTCGACGCCGGCGCCGTTGACCACCGTGCTGCGCGGCGCCAGCGTCAGCGAGCCGTTGAACTCGCTGGCGTTGCCGAAGCGCCAGCCGCCGCCCAGCGTCGCATGGCGGTGCACCGTGGCCGGGAACAGCGGGTTCACCAACGCGTCCGGGATCGGGTTGGCGGCCACGTTCAGGCCCGCGCGCAGCGTGAGCTGCGGCGTCGCCGACCAGGCCACGCCCAGGCTCGTCACGGTCTGGTCCTTCCACTGCTGCGGCAGCGCGAAGCTCACCGAGCCGCCGAGGGCGGCGCTTTCGTAGCGCATGCGGAAGCTGGACATCACGCTCGCCCAGCCGATGCGGCGCAGGTCGGCGGCCACGAGCCAGTCGGACGCGGCGCGCCAGCCGAAGCCGATGGCGGTCACGGCCGGCCACTGGAAGTCCACCACCGTGATGCGGCCCGTGTCGCCGAAGCCGCCGGCCGCGCTCAGCGTGGCGCCGGTGGCGCCGGTCTGCATGTCCTTCAGCGAGGACTTCAGCCGGTACGACAGGCCCAGCGTCAGGTTCTCACCCGGCTGCCACACGAGGCCCAGCTTGCCGCCCCAGCCGGTGGCGCGGGCGCGGCCGGTGAAGTCGCTGCCGTTGGAGAAGTCCACGCGCGCCCAGGGTGCGCCGCCGAGCGCCGGCAGCGCGGCGCCCAGGTTGCCCGAGGCGGCCGTGACCATCGTGCCCAGCTGCGCGCCGGTGGCGGCCATGCGCAGGTCCAGCCCGGCCCACATCCAGTCCACCGTCAGGCCCACGGCCAGCTGCGGGCTCAGTCGCACCGAGAGCGGGAACAGCAGGCTGCCGACGCCCAGCTCAGAGCGCACCGGCTCGCCCGAGCCCATCGCAAGGAAGCTGTCGCCGCCGTACTCGGTGCCCATGCCGCCCTGCGCGAACAGGCCGAAGCCGTAGACGATGCTGCCGTCGCGCGAGCGGCGCGAGTAGCCCAGCGCCGGCATCACGTAGGAGGTGCCGCCGGACTTGGCCGAGGCGCCGGGCACGCTGCTCGTGACGCTCGGGCCGAGCACGCCGAAGGCGGCGTCGTGGCGCGCGCGCGTGGGCATCAGCGACAGCGTCGCCGGGTTCATCGCCATCGCGGCCGTGCCGTGGTCGATGGCCTGGGCTGCGCCGCCCATGGCCGCGGAGATCGGGCCGTAGCCTTCCATCAGCATGCCGTTGGTGGCCTGGGCGACGAGCGGGGCGGCGCACAGCAGCGCCGCGGCGATCGCCGTGCCGCGTAGAGGAAACGCATTCATGAAGGACCTTTCGGAAGGTAGCAAGCAGGCCGTCCGCGCAGGGCGGCCTTTCAGGGCAGCGTGAGGCCGGCCGCCACGATCTCGCTGGCCTGGCCAGCGCTGACCATCACCCAGCGCAGCGCGAAGCCGCCGGCCAGCACGAGCAGCGCCGGCAGCACCGTGTGCGCCACCTTGTGCGCAAGCTCCAGCGCCTGCCACGCCAGCGGCAGCAGCACGCCCAGGCCGACGACGCCGAGCCAGAACGGCAGGGCGTAGCGGCCCTGCATCAGCAGCTGCGCGGCCGCGGCGTGCGAGGCCGAACTCGTGTGCAGGTTGATCAGCAACAGGGCGATGAAGAGCGCCTCGGCCACGAGGAAGAGCTGGTCGGCGCGCACGAGGCCCTGCGCCGTGGCCGCCGGCGGATGCGCCGGCCCGAGCGGCTGCAGCAACGACGCGAAGGCACCGCCCACGAGGCCGGTGGCAGCCGGCCGGCCCTGCAGCGCGGCCGAGGCCAGGTGCAAGGTGGCGGCGCCGGCCGAGAGGCCCGAGGCGAGGAACAGCGGCGCGAGGATCGCGCTGTTCCACAGCGGCCGCGCCACCAGCGTGTCCAGCAAGATGCCGGTGTAGATGCCGAGGCCGACACCGAGCACGATGTTGGCCATGCCCAGCGCGCCGAGCCAGCCCGGGCGCGCGAGCAGACGGTCCGACAGCCGGCGCAGCTGCGGCGACCGCACGCCCAGCCAGGGCCAGGCCTCGTGCAGCCGCAGCAGCGCCGAGACCAGCAGCACGCCGTAGACGACGAGCAGGATCCACGAGCCCCAGGACATCGGGGAGGCCAGCTGCAGCGTCACGAAGATGCGCCACACGTGCAGCCGGTGCGTCAGGTCCAGCAGCAGCGCCAGCATGCCCGCGTTCATCAGCACGAAGCCCAGCAGCGGCGCCTGCATCGAGAAGAAGGCGCCGGTGTCGTCGCCGCGGGCGGTGCGGCGAATCGCCAGGCCGCCCAGCACCATCAAGCCGGCGACCAGACCGCCGACGAACAGGTAGACGGGGATCTCCCAGCCCCACACCGCGAGCTGCGGGTCGATGAAGGGGTTGTGGCGCGTGGTGGTGAGTTCGTTCACGGCATGGGCTCCACTCACACCAGGTAGAACACGCGCGGCTTGGTGCCCGCCTCGGGCAGCAGCACCTTGTGCGTGCGCGTCTGCAGCAGGCGCGCGACCTCGCCCTTCGGGTCGTCGAGGTCGCCGAAGTGCATGCAGTGCGTCGGGCACACCGACACGCAGGCCGGCGCCTGACCGGCCGCCACGCGGTGCAGGCAGAAGGTGCACTTGTCGACGTAGCCCTGCGGGTGCACGAAGCGCGCGCCGTACGGGCACGACGCAATGCAGGCCTTGCAGCCGATGCACTTGTCGGCCGCGACCTGCACCGTGCGGCCCATCGGCTCGACGTGGCTCGCGCCGGTGGGGCAGCAGGCCACGCAGGGCGGGTCGTCGCAGTGGTTGCAGCGCTCGCTGCGGATCTCCAGCGTCAGCGCCGGGTAGCTGCCGCGCGTCTCGCTCGTGATCCAGTCACGGCAGTGGCCCAGCGGCACCGCGTTCTCGGCCTGGCAGGCCAGCACGCAGGCCTGGCAGCCGACGCAGCGGCGGGTGTCGATCACCATCCCGAGGCGTGCCATCTCAGACCTCCCGGATCAAGGTGACGAAGTTGGCGTGGATGCTGGTCGCGCCCATGATCGGGTCGGTCGCGTAGCGCGTGTTCAGCACCGCGGCGCTGGCGCCGCTGCGGAAGGCGGACTTCATCATCGGGTTGCGCTGGCCGAAGCCGTAGACCAGGTACAGCGTGTCGGGGCGAATGCGCTCGGTGGCCTTCACGCGCACCGGGTCGGTGGTGGCGCCGTCCTGGTTGCGAAGGCGCACGCGCTCGCCGGCTGTAATGCCCAGCTTCGCCGCGGTGTCGCGGTGCACCCAGACCTCGTTCGTCGGCATCAGGTCGTGCAGCAGCGGGTTGCTCTGCGTGCGGCTGAAGCTGTGCACGGGCGCGCGGCCGGTGACGAGCCTGAAGTGCCCCGCCGGCGCCTCGGGCTGCGGCACGTAGCGCGGCACGGGGTCGAAGCCCTTGGCCGCGAGCTGCTCGGACCAGAACTCGACCTTGCCGCTGGGCGTGCCGAACTCGAGCTCGAGCCCCTCCTCCACGGTGACCGGCTTGTGCGGCGCGACGATGACGCCGTCGCGCTTCAGCTGCTCCCAGCTCAGGCCCGAGGCCTCCACGCGCGTCTTGAGGTAGGCCTCCAGCGTCTCGAAGGGCATGCACTCGCCGATGCCCAGCTTGCGCGCCAGCTGCTGCGCGATCCACCAGGCCGGCTTCTGCTCGTGCGGCGCCACCACCACCGGCTGGCGCAGCGCCAGCCAGCCGTCGCGGCCGAAGCCGGTGAGCAACTCGTCGTGGCGCTCGAGGAAGGTGGTGTCGGGCAGCACGACGTCGGCCCAGCCGGCGATGTCACTGGGCACCGTGTCGCAGACGACGAGCAGGTCCAGCGCCTGGATCGCCTTGATGGTCTCGGCCTCGTTGGGCAGCGCGTGGATCAGGTTCGAGGAGTAGACGAACCAGCCCTTGATCGGGTACGGCTGGTCGCTGAGGGTCGCGTCGCGGATCGCGGTGGTCACGCCCTCGTCGGCGAAGGGAAAGCGGCTGCCGTCGGCTGCGTCGGCATGCGCGGCGCTGCCCGCGGGCACGGCCGGCAGCGGCGGCTTGGCGAGCTTGAAGCCCTGCGAGACATAGAAGCCGCCCTTGCGGCCCCAGTTGCCCAGCAGCGCGTTGACGAGCGCGATGGCGCGGCTGCGCTGCGTGTCGTCGCCATACCAGTTCACGCGGCGGCCCGGGTGCACGAGGCTGGCGGGCCGGTGGCTCGCGATCGCGCGCGCGGTGCGGCGGATCAGCTCGGCTTCGATCTCGCAGATCGGCGCGGCCCACTCGGGCGTGCGCTCGCGGATCTCGGCGGCGAACTTGTCGAAGCCCTGGCCGTGGCGCTGCACGAACTCGCGGTCGTACAGGCCCTCGCTCACCATCACGTTCGCCCAGGCCAGCAGCAGCGCGGTGTCGGTGCCGGGCTTGATCGGCAGCCAGTGCCTCGCCTTGCTCGCGGCCACCGAGAAGCGCGGGTCGACCACGATCACCGTCGCGCCGCGGCCCACGGCCTCGGCGAACTCCTGCACCTGCGAGTTGTGCATGTTCTCGCCCAGGTGCGAGCCGATGAGCACCAGGCAGTCGGTGTTCCGGATGTCGGTGGGTTCGGGCGAGCCCACGCCGCTGCCGAAGGTCAGCTGGAAGCCGGCGTCGCGCGCGCCGCGGCACTGCGCATACGAGGCGCCGGCCACGTTGACCACGCCCCAGGTCTTCAGCACGTGCTGGAAGAAGCGCTGGCCGAAGCCGTGGTTGAACAGTGCCACCGACTCGGCGCCGTGCCGGGCCTTGATCTCGTTCATGCGCCGGGCGACGAAGTCCAGCGCCTCGTCCCAGCCCACCGCCTTCCACTGCTCGCGGCCGCGCTCGCCCACGCGCAGCAGCGGCTGGCGCAGGCGGTCCGGGTCGAAGTGCGCGCCGATGGCAGCGGTGCCGCGAGGGCACAGGCGGCCACGGCTCTGCGGATCCAGCGGGTTGCCCTCGAACTTCCACAGGCGGCCGTCGCGCACGTGCGCGATGCCGCCGCAGCGCCAGAAGCACATCTCGCAGAAGGTGGGGATCCGCTGCACCTCGCCGGCGGCCGCAGCAGCGGCCGTGGTGGCGCGGCTGCTGCCGGGCCCCGCGGCGAGCCAGCCGCCGCCGGCAGCCATGCCACCGACGGTGGCGGCGGAGATCGCGAGAAATCGGCGGCGCCCGACGGCCGCCACCGCGGAGTCTCGAGGGTTCGCTGGCATTCGCATACCCCGTACGGTATGCCTGAAGTACGGGTTTTCCCTGATTTGCGTCAAGCGACGGCGAGCCTGGAGCCGGCTCTCTGACCCGCGACGCCCGGCGCCTGTAGCTCAGCCCGCCTGCGCGCGCAGTGCCAGCGACCAGGCGTTGCGCGGATGGCGGCGCAGGTCTTCGTCGCAGGCGGCGAGGCACTCGCGCCTGCGGCCTGCGCGCAACAGCGCCGCGGCGAGCGGCTGACGCGACGGGATCGCCACCGGGTGCGGTTCGTCATAGACGAGCGCGTCCTCGGCCACCACCGCCGGCAGCAGCTGCGCGATCGCAGCGGCGGCACCACCCCCGGCGAGCGCGATGGCCGCGCGCATCTGCGCACCGGTGATCGCCAGCAGGCTCGTCACCGCATGCACGTTCTTCACGCGCGCCGTGCGCAGCGAGGCATCGGCGGCCAGCGCGTCGAAGCGCCGCGCCTGCTCCGCGGCATCGGCGGGCCGGCCCAACTGCGCGAAGGCGGTCGCGCGCGCGGCATGCCACATCGCAAGCGGGTAGGCGCCATCGTCGTCGGGTGGGCGCAGGCCGGTGGCAAGCTCATTCCACAGCCCGAACCGCCAACGCGTGAGGGCCGGCAACGCGAGCAGGTGCTGCACCGTGGTGGAGGACGGCGCGCGCGCACCCGGCCCGCAGGCGGCCGGGCCGGCGGCGTCGGCGGCGGCCAGTGCCGTCTCGCGCCGGCCGCTCATGCACGCCGCCGCCCACAGGAAGTGGTGGTTGTGCGCCACATACCCTAAGCGGTATGCGCCCTGCGCCTCGACCTGGGCGAGGTAGGCCTCGTCAGCGGCGATGGAGCGCCGGTTGGCCGCGATGGCATCGTCGTATCGCCCCAGGCGCAGGTCGATGTGCGAGGGCATGTGCAGCAGGTGCGGCGCACCCGGAAAGGCCTCGCGCAGGAAGCGCGCGCCGGGTTCGGCGCGCTGCGGCGCCGGCGAGCTCTCGTAGAGGTGGATCGTGTAGTGGTGCGCGCCGGGTTGGCGCGGGTCCAGCGCCAGCGCCCGGGCCAGCAGGCGCTCGATCGCCGGCGTCCACGGCTGCGGCCTGCCGTCGCGGCGCCACCAGTCGTAGGGGTGCAGGTTCAGCCGGGCCTCGGCGGCGAGCACCTGCACGGTGGCGTCGCGCGGATGGCGGCGTGCGAGCGCCTCCAGCGCCGCGGCATACGCCTCCTCGTCGAGCCGCGAGGCGTCGGGATGGCGCCGGGCCAGCGCCTCGAGCAGCCCGGACCACGGCGCGCCGAAGCGCGCTGCGGGCGCGGCGCGCAGCCAGGCGGCGATGCGCTCGCCATCGCCGGGCGCCGGGTCGCTGTTGATGTTCGGCCCCAGCGCCCAGGCGCGGCCCCAGTGCGCGGCACCGCAGCGCGCGTCGCGTCGCGCCGCCGCGTCGAACGAGCGCGCGGCTTCCGCGAAGTTGAAGGCATAGGCCCACATCAGGCCCTGGCGCACGTAGCGGCGCACCAGCGGATCGTCGCTGTCCACCGGCTGCGCCAGGCCGTCGAGGCCTGCGAAGAGCGGCGCATCGGCGCCGGCCGACGCGGCAGCGGCCGCCGCGCCACCCGCCAGCAGCGCCAGCGAGGGCCCCAGCAGCAGCCGTCGACGGGTCGCTTCCATCCGATCCTCGAGGGCCGCCGAACCCGCAGCCCGCGCGAGGATTGTCAGCCGCGCTGGACCGGGCGGCCGAGCTTCATCGCGACCGCGCCCACCCCGCCGCCGTTGTGCACCTGCGTGTAGCCCTGCGCGGCCAGGAACGCAGCCGCGCGGGCGGAGCGAATGCCGGAGGCGCAGAACAGCAGCAGCGGCGCGGCCTTGTCCGGTGCCACGGACGCGATGCGCGAAGGCAGTTCGTCCAGCGGCAGGTTCAGCGATCCGGCGATGTGCCCGCCGGCGAACTCGCCACGCGAGCGCACGTCGATCAGCAAGGCAGCTTCGGGCGCCGTCGCCTCGGGCGCCGCTTGGCGCTTGAGCCATCCGAACATCGGTCGATCCTCCAAGGGGTGGCCGGCGAAGCGTCAGCGCTGCCCGAGCCGCTCGATGCCCATCGCCTTGAGCACGTACTTCTCGTACACCGGCTCGGAGTTGCCGCTCCTCATCTTCGACAGGAAGTACTTCTCGAAGGCGATCTTGGCCAGGTGCACCCACTTGCCCTTCTTGAACCACGCGACGTTGCGCGGCGGGATCTGCGGCAGCGCGACGAAGGCAGCGCCGGTGTCGCCCATGTCGGCCAGGCAGATCGCGTTCCAGGTGCCGGTGGCGGTGGCGGGCTTGCCGGCCAGTTCGTCGGCCAGGTTGTGCGCGATCGCGCTGACCATGGTCTCGATCATGTAGCCGGTCTTGGGCGCGCCGGTGGGCACCGGCGTGGTCTCCACCGGCGGGATCGCGACGCAGACGCCGGCCGAGAAGATGTTGCGGTACTTCTTGCTGCGCTGGTACTCGTCGATCAGCACGAAGCCGCGCGGGTTGCACAGGCCCGGCACGGCGGCGACCGCATCCACGCCCTTGAAGGCGGGCAGCATCATCGACAGCTTGAACGGCAGCTCGTGCTCGCGCAGGAGCTTGCCGTCGGCATCGAGTTCGCTCGTGAAGAGCCGGCCGGGCTCCACGCGCGTGGTCTTGGCGTTGCACACCCACTTGATGTCGTGCTGGCGCAGCTCGCTTTCCAGCATGCTCTTGCTGTCGCCCACGCCGCCCAGGCCCAGGTGGCCGATGTAGGGCTCGCTGGTGACGTAGGTCATCGGGACCTTGTGGCGCAGCTTGCGCTTGCGCAGGTCGGCGTCCAGGATGAAGGCGAACTCGTAGGCCGGCCCGAAGCAGCTCGCACCCGGCATCGCACCGATGATCACCGGCCCCGGCTCCTTCAGGAAGGCCTGGTAGTCGCCCCAGAAGGCCTCGGCATGGTCCACCGTGCAGACCGAGTGCGTGTGCCCGCCGTGCGGGCCGGCACCCGGCACCTCGTCGAAGGACAGCCGGGGGCCGGTGGTGAGCACGAGGTAGTCGTAGTCCAGCGTGCGGCCGTCGGCCAGCGTGAGCTGGTTCGCCTCGGCATCGATGGCCGTGGCGGCCTGCGCGACGAAGTCGATGCCCTTGCGCGCCAGCAAGGGGCCCACCTCGAGCACGATGTCGTCGCGTTCGCGCCAGCCCACCGCGACCCAGGGGTTGGAGGGCGTGAACTGGAAGTAGCTCTTCGCGCCGACGACGGTGACGCGGTGCTCGCGCGGCACGGCCTCGCGGATCTCGTAGGCGGCGGGCATGCCGCCGAGTCCGGCGCCGAGGATCACGATGTGGGCCATGTGCTGTCTCCTTGCATCCGAATGGACTTATATACCCCCTAGGGTATCAGCTCCGCGGCCGCATGCCAAGGCTCCGTGCGTCGTCACGCGTGCCGCCAGGCTCGCCTGCTCAGTCGCCGGCGCGCAGGCCGAGCTTGCGCAGGATGCTCTCCATCAGGCACCAGCGCGTGATGCCGCTCTGCAGCAGGTTCACGCCCACGAAGGCGGTGAAGGCCAGCCACCAGGTGCTCAGGAACAGCGGGCTGCCGGGCACGCCCAGCGCGAGCGACAGGAGGACGAAGCTGCCCGCGATCACGCGGACGAGTTGCCAGGATGTCATGTCAGGCTCCTTGATGAGAGACGGGATGGGGCTGGACAGGCGGCTCGCCGGTGATGGCGTGCTGCCGGTGGCGGTAGGCCACGTAGTAGAGGATGGGAATCACGACCAGCGTCAGCAGCGTCGAGACGGCGATGCCGAACACCAGCGAGATCGCCAGCCCGTTGAAGATCGGGTCGTCGAGGATGAACAGCGCGCCCAGCATCGCCGCCAGCCCGGTCAGCACGATGGGCTGCGCGCGCGTCACCGCCGAATGCACGATCGCGCGCTCGAATTCCACGCCCTGCCGCACCTGCAGCTTGATGAAGTCCACCAGCAGGATCGAGTTGCGCACGATGATGCCGGCCAGCGCGATCATGCCGATCATGCTGGTGGCGGTGAAGGGCGCGCCCAGCAGCGCGTGCCCGGGCATCACGCCGACGATGGTCAGCGGGATCGGCGCCATGATGATCAGCGGCACCAGGTAGCTGCCGAACTGCGCCACCACCAGCAGGTAGATCAGCACCAGCCCCACGGCATAGGCGGCGCCCATGTCGCGGAAGGTCTCGTAGGTGACCTGCCACTCGCCGTCCCACTTGATGGTGTAGCCACGCCAGGGATCCTCGGGCTGGCGGATGAAGGTCTCGGCCAGCGTGCCGCCGCCGGGCGTGGCGATCTTCGCCAGGGCACCGCGCATCGCGAACATGCCGTACAGCGGGCTGTCGACGCCGCCGGGCACCGAGCCGGTGGTGTCGCCCACGACGTAGCTCACCGGCAGCAGGTCCTTGTGGTACGCGGGCTGCTCGCGCTGGGTGTCGGTGGCGCTCACCAGCTCGCGCAGCGGCACGAGCCGGCCGCTCGCGCTGCGCGCGCTGAGCTGCAGCAGGGCCGCCAGCTCGCCGTGCCGGTCGGGCGGCAGCTGCAGCGTGGCCGCGGCGGGGTACTTGGTGCCGTCGTGCAGGTAGGTCGTCGCTTCGCCGGCCAGGCCCGCGCGCAGCGTGGTGACGATCTCCTGCTGCGGCACGCCCAGCAGCGCGGCCTTCTGGCGGTCCACCACCAGCAGCGTGCGCGGCGCCGCGGCGATGCTGCTGTCATCGACGTCGACGACGCCCACGTGCTGCTCGAACACCGCGCGCACGGCCCTGGCCACGCTGCGCCGGCCTTCGGCCTCGGGGCCGTAGACCTCGGCGACGATGGGCGACAGCACCGGCGGCCCGGGCGGCACCTCCACCACCTTGACGTTGGCGCCGAAGCGCTTGCCGATGGCCTGCAGCGCCGGCCGCACCGCGGCGGCGATGGCGTGGCTCTGGCGCGAGCGGTGGTGCTTGTCGACGAGATTGACCTGCAGGTCGCCCATCTCGCCGCCGGCGCGCAGGTAGTACTGGCGCACCAGGCCGTTGAAGTTGATCGGCGCGGCGGTGCCGGCGTAGGCCTGCACGTCGGTCACCTCGGGCACGGTGAGCAGCTGCGCGCCCAGCTCGTGCAGCACCGCGGCGGTCTGCTCCACCGGCGTGCCGGCGGGCATGTCGACGATCACCTGGAACTCCGACTTGTTGTCGAAGGGCAGCATCTTCAGCAGCACCAGGCCCGCCGCCGGCAGCAGCAGCGAGATGCCGATCAGCGCGGCCACGCCCAGGCCGAGCAGGCGGCGGTTGCGCGTGCCGCGCGCCGGGTCCAGCAGCGGGCGGAAGATGCGCTCGAACAGCGGGCCCAGCCTGCCGGCGAGACCCGGGCCGCCGTGGCCGCCGTCGGCCTTCATCCACAGCCGCGCCAGCCAGGGCGTGACGACGAAGGCGATCGCCAGCGACAGCAGCATGCCCATGCTGGCGTTGATCGGGATCGGGCTCATGTACGGGCCCATCAGGCCGCTGACGAAGGCCATCGGCAACAGCGCGGCGATGACGGTCAGCGTGGCCAGGATGGTCGGGCCGCCCACCTCGTCCACAGCGCCCGGGATCAGCTGCGCCAGCGTGCGGCCGGGAAACTGCTGCTGGTGGCGGTGGATGTTCTCCACGACCACGATCGCGTCGTCCACGAGGATGCCGATCGAGAAGATCAGCGCGAACAGCGAGACGCGGTTGAGCGTGAAGCCCCAGGCCCAGGAGGCGAAGAGCGTGACGGTGAGCGTGAGGATCACCGCGCTGCCGACGATGGCCGCCTCGCGCCGGCCCAGCGCGATGAACACCAGCGCGACCACCGAGGCGGTGGCGAACAGCAGCTTCTGGATCAGCTTCTGGGCCTTGTCGTTGGCGGTGGCGCCGTAGTTGCGTGTCTCGGCCACCTGCACGTCGGCCGGGATCACGGTGTTGTGCAGCGCGTCGATGCGCTTCATCACCGCGTTGGCGACGTCGATCGCGTTCTCGCCCGGCTTCTTGGTCACGGCGATGGTGACGGCGGGGTATTCCGCGGCCGGCTGCCCCTCGCGCGCCGCGGTGGCATGCCAGACGTAGCGCGTGGCCGGCGGCGGGCCGTCACGCACCGTGGCCACGTCGCGCAGGTACACCGGCTTGCCGCCGCGCGCGCCGACGACGAGTTCCTCGGCGTCGGCCGCACGCGACATGAAGGGGCCGGATTCCACCGCCACGCTGCGGTTGCCCGCCAGCAGCTCGCCCACCGGCAGGCCGAGGTTGGCCGACTGCAGCGCGGCGCGCAGGTCGCTCACGGTGACGCCGGCGCCCGCCATGCGGGCCGGGTCGATCTCGACCATCAGCGCGCGGCCCGGGCCGCCGATCGTGCTCACCTCGCGCGTGCCGGCGACGCGCTTGATCTCGGACTCGACGCTGTGCGCGACGCGTTCGAGATCGAACGCGCCGGTGCCGGCGTTCTTCGAGAACAGCGTCAGCGTGACGATGGGCACGTCGTCGATGCCCTTGGGCTTGATGATCGGCGCCAGCACGCCCAGGCCCTTGGGCAGCCAGTCGGCGTTCGAGTTGACCGTGTCGTACAGCCGCACCAGCGCCTCGGTGCGCGGCACGCCGACCTTGAACTGCACCGTGATCACCGCCAGACCGGGGCGCGAGACAGACATCACGTGCTCGATGCCCGAGATCTGCGCCAGCACCTGCTCGGCCGGGCCGGCGACCATCTGCTCGACATCCCGCACGGCCGCACCCGGGAACGGGATCAGCACGTTGGCCATCGTGACGTTGATCTGCGGCTCCTCCTCGCGCGGCGTCACCAGCACCGCGAAGGCGCCCAGCAGCAACGCCAGCAGCGCCAGCAGCGGCGTGAGCTGGGCCGACTGGAAGTAGGCCGCGATGCGGCCGGAGACGCCCAGCGGGGCCTGTGCGTTGGCAGCGTGGCTCATGGCGTGCTCGCCTTCAGCGCGCACGGGCGGCGGCCTGCGGGTCGGTCACCACGCGCTCGCCGGCGCTCAGGCCCGACAGCACCTCCACCCGCCCGCCGTCCTCGCGCCCCAGGCGCACCTGGCGCAGCAGCGGCCGGCCTTCGCCGGACAGCACGTACAGGCCGGTCATCTCCGCGCGGCGAATCACCGAGGCCACCGGCACGGTCACCGACGCGCCCTTGGCATCGCCCGCCGGCAGCGGCAGCCACAGGCGCGCGAAGAGGCCCGGCGCGGCGCCTTCGAGGCCGGCGGGCAGGTCGGCACGAACCGGCACGGTATGCGTCGCGGCGTCGGCGGTGGGCAGCACCTGCAGGCGCGCCGGCGCCACGCCGCCCGCGGCGGCCGGCACGCCCGGCAGTTCCACGCGCGGTGCCACCGCGGCCACGCGCGCGGCCACGCTCTGCGGCACCGAGGCCGTCACGCGCAGCGCCTTGGGGTCGTACAGCGTCAGCAGCGGGCGGCCGGGCATCGCCATGTCGCCCAGCGTCACGGGCACCTCGGCCACCACGCCGGCGTAGGGCGCGCGCACGAGGTGGAAGCCGGTCTGCGTGCGGGCGGCTCCGGCCTGCGCCAGCTGCGCGTTCAGCTGCGCCTGGTTGGCCTTGAATTCGGCCTCGGCGCGCTCCAGCGCCGCCTGGCTGATGTAGTTCTTCTGGAACAGCTGGCGCTGCCGCTCCAGCTCCTGCGTCGCCAGCGCGAGCGAGGCGCGCGCGGAAGCCGCCTGCGCATCGCTGGCCGCCACCGCCTGCTCGGCGGCGCGTGCGTCCAGGCGCAGCAGCACCTGGCCGGCGGCGACCCGGTCGCCGGCCTTCACGTTCAGCTCGACCACCGCGCCGGCCACCTGCGCGGCCAGCACCGTCTGCCGCACCGCCTCGACGACGCCGTCGAAGCCCAGGCGGCCGCCCTCGCCGCCCGCCTGGGCGGGCACGGCAGGCAGCTCGGCCGCGGTGGCGAGCGCCGCGGCAAGCGCCGTGGCGGTGGCCATCAACCAGGGAGCGATGCGGGAGGTGCGGGGGAGCTTCATGGGTGCAGGTGGGATCGTGTTGGAATGAATTATTTGCGCATGTACGCAAATAGTCAAGTACAATGCACCGCCATGACGAGTTCCCGCGAGGATCCCGCGATGAAGCGCACGCCGAGCCCGGCGCCGGCCGCCGCCATGGAACAGCTGCCGCAGCCGGCGCTGGAGCTCGTGGCCTGCTACTTCCAGGCGCTGGCCGAACCCACCCGGCTGGAGGTGCTGAACCTGCTGCGTGGCGGCGAGATGGGCGTGGGCGAGCTGGCGGCGGCCTGCGGCTCCAGCGCCGCCAATGTCTCGCGCCACCTGGCGCTGCTGATGCAGCGCGGCTTCGTCGCGCGGCGCAGCCAGGGCACGAACGTCTACTACCGCATCGCCGACGAATCGGTCTACCGGCTGTGCGACCTCGTCTGCGCCAGCATCGCGCGCCAGTTCGAGCAGGCGCAGCCGTTCCGCGAGGCCTTCGGCGTGGCGCCGGCCTCAGCGCGCCGGCGCGGCGCCCGATGAAGGCTCGCCCCCCGCGGCAGCCGCGGGGGCGTCGTCGGGCAGCTGGTCGACGAGGCGGTCCGTCAAGGCGGCCGCGGCCCAGATCGCCGGCAGCGTGACCCAGGCCGTCGCCGTGAACACGGCGGCGCCCGACAGGCCTGCACCCACCGCGCAGCCGCCCGCCAGCATGCCGCCAAAGCCCATCAGCATGGCGCCGCCGATGTAGCGGCGCATGCTGGCGCCGCCCTGGAAGCCCTCGAGCTTCAGCTCGCGGAACAGCATGGCCGACAGGAACGAGCCGATGAACACGCCCGGCATCAGCCCGGTGTCGAAGCCGATCGGCCGGTCGGTGACGAAGAGCACGCGGCTGAGCACCTCGGCCGAAGGGCCGGTGAAGCTCAGCGACTGGATCGGGTGCGGATCGAAGGCCAGCTTCGAGACCGCGTAGGTGAACCACCAGCCCGACGCCACCGCGATGCCGACGCCCACCGCGCCGGCCCAGCCCCAGGCCGTGATCCGCTGGCGCCGCGCCCAGACGATGGCCGCGGCGAGCCAGACGGCCGCGAACACGAGCGCGCCGGCGTGGCCGATGCCGCTGCGCGCGATCAGGTCGCGCGGCGCGCCGCCTTCGATGGTCCACCAGCCCGAGATCCACTCGCGCAGCGGCGACAGCGCGCCGGTGAGCGCGGACTGCGCCGTCACCGCGAAGACGAGGCCGGAGATCACCGAGCGCAGGTTGCCTTGCGCCGCCAGCACGAGCAGGCGGCTGGAGCAGCCGCGCGCGAGGATCATGCCGGTGCCGAAGAGCGCGCCGCCCACGGCGGCGCCGGAGAGGCTGCCGCGGGTGGCGATCTGGCGCGCGTTGCCGGCATCGAACGCGCCGGCGAGCGCCAGCAGCTGGGTCAGGCCCACCGCGGTGGCGAAGGCGAAGAGCCAGACCGTGAGCTTGCCGCCGAGCTGGTTGCGCGCGAACTCGATGACGGCCGAGCGCAGGCAGAAGCGCGAACGCTGCGCCATGAAGCCGAAGGCGATGCCGATCAGCAGCGCGCCGATCGCGAGGGAGCGATCCTCGCCGAGCTGCTCGACCAGCGCCTCCAGGCTCATGCCATCAAGGCTTGATGTACGCCCAGCCCTGGTGCTGCAGCTTCGACAGGCGCACCACGCCCGAGGGCGTGAAGTCCGTCTCCTGGATGAACTGCTCCTTCTTCAGGTTGCGGTTCTTCAGCGTGATCTCGCAGACCTCGAACGTCACGCCGCGCGCCTTCAGCGCCGAGACCAGCGGCGCGAAGTCGGTGCCGTTGGCGGCCTTGGCGCCTTCCATCAGCATGTCCACGCCCTCGGCATGCGCGACGACGGCGATCTTGGCGCCCGGGTCGGTGTCCAGGTGGTTGCGCACGTTGCGCAGGCCCTTGAGGCCCTGCGCCGCGGTGTTGTCGAAGTGGTAGACCACCTTGTCCTGCGCGAAGCCCGTGAGGGCGAAGAGCGCGAGGAAGGCGGCCGTGACGAAGGACTTGAGGTTCATCGGTTTCTCTCCTGGGCGCATGGGCGCCACGCCCTCAAGCATCCACCATTCCGGGGTTGCCCTGCATGCCCGCGAGCGCCGGCGAGTTGACGCGCCTCAGCTTCACGCGACCGCCCTGCCCCTTTAGCCAGGCCTCGAGCAGGTCCCAGACCGGCCTGACGCCGGGCGCCGACTTCGCCTCCTCGGCCACCGGCGCCCAGCCGGCGACCTTGTACTTCTTCGCCGGGTCCAGCAGCCTGCCGTTCAGCCGCATCTCGCCGATGCGCTGGCCCATCTTCGCGCCCGGCGTCATCGAATAGCTCAGGCCGCCCACGCGCACCATGTCGCCACCCTGCTGGTAGTACGGGTCGGGGTTGAAGAGGTTGTCGGCCACGTCCTCCAGGATCGTCTTGATCGTCTCGCCGCTCATCTCGCTGAGCGTGGCGTAGGGGTAGGTGATGGCCAGCTGGTCCATCATCAGCTCGCGCGTGATGGTGTCGCCGGGCAGCAGCGTCGTGCCCCAGCGGAAGCCGGGCGAGAAGGCGATCTCGGCGCCCTGCACGTCCATCAGCGCGTCGCAGATCAGCTGGTCCCAGCTGCCGTTGAAGTTGCCGCGCCGGTACAGCAGGCCCTCGGTCACGGCCAGCGGCTCGGCCAGCCGGGCCTCGTAGGGCTTGCGCACGCGCGTGATCAGCGCGTCCATCTCCGGATCGGCGCGCAGCTGGTTGGCGAACACCGGCAGCAGCCGGTAGCGGAAGTCCACCAGCTTGCCGCCCTTCACCTCGAAATCCATCAGCCCGAGGAACTTGCCGTTGCTGCCGGCATTGGTGACGAGCGTGGTGCCGCCGGCGTTCTTCACCGGCACGGCCACCGGCACGCCGTCGTGCGTGTGGCCGCCCAGGATGGCATCGACGCCGCGCACGCGGCTGGCCATCTTCAGATCGACGTCCATGCCGTTGTGCGAGAGCACCACCACGAGCTGCGCGCCCTTGCCGCGCGCCTCGTCCACCACCTTCTGCAGGTTGTCGTCCTGGATGCCGAAGGCCCAGTCGGCCACCAGATAGCGCGGGTTGGCGATCGGCGTGTACGGGAAGGCCTGGCCGACGATGGCCACCGGGATGCCGTTGATGTTGCGCAGCGTGTAGGGCGCGAACACCGGGTCGCCGAAGTCGTTGGTCTTGACGTTCTGGGCGACGAAGTCCACCTTGCCCTTGAAGTCCTTCTCGACGATCTCCTTGACCCGCTCCATGCCGTAGGTGAATTCCCAGTGGCCGGTCATCACGTCCACGCCCAGCAGCTTGCAGGCGTCGACCATGTCCTGCGCGTTCGTCCACAGCGACGTGGCCGAGCCCTGCCAGGTGTCGCCGCCATCCAGCAGCAGCGCGCCCGGGCGGCTGGCCCTCAGGCGCTTGACCAGCGTGGCCAGGTGCGCGAAGCCGCCCACGCGGCCGTAGCGGCGCGCGGCCTTCTCGAAGTCGACGCAGCTGTAGGCGAAGGCCGGCGCGCTGCCGGCCGGCACGCCCGCGGCCTTCAGCAGGTGCTCGCCGACGAGGTGCGGCAGCTGCCCCTGCATCGCGCCCACGCCCAGGTTCACGCTCGGCTCGCGGAAGTGGATGGGCTTCAACTGCGCATGGCAGTCGGTCATGTGCAGCAGCGAGACATTGCCGAAGCGCGGGATGTCGTACAGCGCGGCCTCGGCCTCGGCGGCGTCGGCCTCGGCATGGCGGCCCAGCGCCATGCCGGACACCGAGGCCGAGGCCAGCACGTTGAGGAACTCGCGGCGGGACAGATTCATGATTCGGCAACTAACGATATAAGGGCGCCGCGACGGCATCGCCGCCGCGGCCGCGGGTTACTGGTTCACCGGCGACTTCGGGTCCAGCAGCAGCGCCATCACGTCGCGCAGCTGCTGCTCGCTGAGCAGCTTCGCGTGGCCGAAACGCGGCATGTTGGAGCAGGCGGCGTAGGCCTTGCTGTTCCACAGCTTGCCCCAGGTGTACTGGATGATCGGCGCCGAGGCGGGGTCGGCCAGGTCGCGCACGCCGCGGGTCTTGCCGTAGTTCAGCAGGCTGGGGCCGATCGTGCCGAAGGAGATCTCCTTCCTGTCCAGCTGGTGGCAGTTGTAGCACTGGGCGCCGCTGGCGCCGGGGTTGGCGCTGGCGTCGGTCCAGGTCATGCCGCGGCCGTTCTGCGCCAGCTTCTCGCCTTCGCGCCAGTCGCCGATGTAGCGGCCGTCGCTGGGCGGCTTGATCGTCGCGTAGGCCTCGGCCTCGACACGCTTGGCCACGGCCTCGGGTGGTGGCTCGGCCGCGGAGCAGGCGGCCTGCGCGGGGTCCTGCGCGATGCGGTCCATCTTCGCGATGCCCTGCTCGCGGAACGAGGCCTGCATCATCGCCTGCGCCTGGGCGTCGAGTTCGGCCGGCGAGGGCGTGGTGGCGCAGCCGGCGACGAGCACGGCCATGAAGGAAAGGGGAAATCGGCTTTGCATCTGGCTCTTCGGTTTCAGCGCTTCAGCGCCGGTGCGATGGTCTCGGCGCCCTTGGCGTTGACGCCCATGTAGACACCCAGCGAGATCGTCACGTCGGACGCGTAGCCCGGGTACGGGAAGCGCTGCTGGCGGTAGCAGTCGTTGAGCCGCCGCTGCATGCTCCACATCTCGCCGCTGGAGACGCGGTAGGCCGGCCAGGCCGCGAAGCCCAGGCCGTCGCCCGGGTTCTTCGTCAGATTCGGCAGGTCCTGCAGGCGGATGCGCTTGCCGTCCTCGCCGTGGCAGCTGGCGCAGGAGAAGTCCATCGGCCCGCCGCGGAAGAAGAAGGCGCGCTTGCCCAGCTCGTAGAAGCGGCGCTCCTCCGGGTGGCCCTGCGGCAGCGCGAGCTTCATGCCGCGCGACTCGGCCGAGATCCAGGCCGCGAGCGCCGCCAGCGTCGCCTGCTCGCCCTTGTCGAAGGGCGTGGCGGCGATCGCCGCGGGGTCGAAGCCCTGCAGGCGCTCCATGCAGGTGAGCAGGCGCGACTCCAGATCCTGCACGCGGCCCGTGTCGGCGAACCAGCGCGGCATCTGCACCCAGGCGCCCTTCACGACCCCCGGCCCCAGGCCCAGGTCGCAGGCCTGCAACGTGGCCTTCTTCGGCCCGCGTGGCGTCTTCCAGAGATCCTCGCCCTTGGCCTCGAAGAGTTCGGCGGGGTTGCCGTCCTCGAGCATCCTGCGGTACTCGGCGATGCCGTCGGCCGCCGTCTTGGTCTGCGCGCCGGCAGCCGTGGCCAGCACGAGCGCGGCCAGTGCCGCGGCGGCGCGTGTCGTGTCGCGGCCCACTCAGGACACCGTCGCTTCGTCGGTCCGCGTCTCGCCGCGGTTGTCCTTCCAGCTCACGGCGATCTTGTCGCCGGCCTTCGCGCCCTTGACGCTGAACTGCAGGAAGGGGTTCTTCGAGACCGAGGGGCCCCACTGCGCGGCGAGCACCGGCTTGCCGTTGAGCGTGGCGCTCACGTCCTGGATGTACCACGCGGGGATGACCTTGCCGGCCGGGTCCTTGCGCTGGCCGGTCTCCATCTCGTGGCTCATCAGCACCCGTACGGTGCATTTGTCGCCGGCCACCTGGGCGCGGATGCGCATCGGATCTGCCATCGTGTCTCTCCTTTGGTCGAATAACTCATCAAGCGAACGCCGTGGAACTGGCTCTGCCAGGCCACTGGCGTTGCCCCCTCGAGGGGGAGCGCCGCAGGCGCTTCGGGGGTGGGCCCATCAGCCGCCGCAGCCGCCGAGGGTGACTTTCACTTCCTTCTGCGCGAACAGGACCTTGCCGTCGCCCGTCATGGCCACCGCCATCACGTTGGACGACTGGCCCATCTTCACGCGCGTGGAGAAGCTCGGCTCGATGGCCTCGCTCACCTCGAACACCGCCGACAGCACGGCCGGGTTCTTTTCCACCAGCACCAGCAGCCGCTTGACGCCGGGCAGCGACGACGACACGCCCACCGGCACCACGGCGCCGTTCTCGGCGATGTCGGGCCCGGTGATGGTCACGTCCTTGCTCTCGACGGGTGCGGCGCCGCCCAGCGCCTTGATCACGTCGGCCATCGACTTGGCGTCGAAGGCCGCCGCGTTGTAGGCCGCCTGCGCCTGCTCGGGCAGCAGGCCCGCCGCGCCCAGCAGCGCGGCGACGGCCGCCGAACGGGACAGCACTTCACGACGATTCAGCATGAAAACTCCTGTGTACGGACACGGTATTGGACATCCATTCGCGAGCGGCAGCGGGCGAACCCCGATGACGCGGCGCCGCTACTTCGCCGCGCCGCGGGCCAGCCAGGCGGCGATGAGCTGCAAGTCGGGCTCCGGCAGGCTTTGCGGCGGCATGGGGATGGCGCCCCAAAGCCCCTGCCCGCCGCTGCGGATGCGGCCGGCGATGTAGTCCTGCGCGTCGCCCCGGCTGCCGTACTTGGCGGCCACGTCCCTGAACGCAGGGCCGACGATCTTGCTGTCGAGGCCGTGGCAGGCCAGGCAGGTGTGCTTCTGGGCCAGGGCCACGGCCTGTCGGGCCGCGGCGTCGGCGGGCGCCTGGGGCGGCGCGGCGTCCGCCACGGCCGGCCGCGCGCCGGGCGGCTGCGTGGTGTCGGCGCCGCGCTGCGGGCCCACGGGCCGCTGCTGCGCGGCGAGGTTGCCGTGGTTGTTGCGGGCGTGGTCGGGCAGGAACGAGGCGACCCTGGGCTCGGCGGTGCAGTCGCGCATGCAGGCCGCGGCCCGCACGTCGGGCTTGCCGCCGTTGCCCAGGCCCCGGCCGGGCCACAGGCCGTGGGCGGTGGTCGTGCCGTCGCGGTTGGGCAGCCGCTGCTGCACGCCGGCGATGCTGGCATCGGACAGCACGAAGTCCTCGGGCACCACGCCGGCCAGGTTCAGCAGGTAGGCGACGACGGCGTAGACCTCGTTGCTCGACAGGCTCTTGGGCGCGTTCCACGGCATCGCGCGGTTCACGTAGTCCCACAGCGTCGAGACGGTCGAGAGCTTCATGAAGGTCGTGCGGCCGGGGAAGCTGCCGTCGTTCAGGCGCGCGACGCGGCCGCGCTGGATGTCCTCCTTCGTGGTGCCGCCGATCAGCGGCGAGAAGACCTCGTTGCTCTCGCCGAAGATGCCGTGGCAGGAGCTGCACTTGGCCTCCCAGACGTCCTGGCCCTGCGCGACCGAGCCCGAGCCCTTGGGCAGGCCCTTGAAGTCCGGCCGCACGTCGATGTCCCAGGCGGCGATCTCGCGCGGCGTGGCGGCGCGGCCGATGCCCGCATACCCGGACTGCGCCGCCGCGCCGGCGGCGGCCAGCGCCAGCGCGGCGGCGGCGAGCAGGCGGCGATCAAGCCAGCTGGACATTCTTCACCTCGCCGCTCTCCTGCACGAGCCAGGTCTGGATCGCGTTGTTGTGGTAGATCGAGCGCGTGCCGCGCACCGCGCGCAGCTGCGTGGCCGTGGGCTGCACGTAGCCGGTCTCGTCCATCGCGCGGCTCTGCACGAGGGCGGGCTTGCCGTCCCAGGCCCAGTCGAGCGTGAAGCGCGTGAGGCACTTGTGCATCACCGGCTCCTGCAGCCGCGCCGTCTGCCAGTTGCGCCCGCCGTCGACGCTCACGTCCACCCGCCTGACCTTGCCGCGGCCCGACCAGGCCAGGCCGCTCAGCTGGTAGTAGCCCTTGTCCAGCAGCACCTGGCCGCCCGAAGGCGTGGTGACCACGCTCTTGCATTCCTGCGTGCTGCTGTACTGGCGGTGCAGGCCGCCGGGCATCAGGTCGACGTAGTGCAGCACTTCGTCCTTCGCGCCGTAGGGCTTGTCGCCCACCTCGATGCGGCGCAGGTACTTCACCCAGCTCACGCCCTGCACGCCCGGCACCACCAGGCGCAGCGGGTAGCCCTGCTCGGGCCGCAGCATCTCGCCGTTCTGGCCATAGGCCACCAACACCTCGCCGCTCTCCACCAGCTCCATCGGGATCGTGCGCGTCATGCTCGAACCGTCGGCGCCTTCGGCCAGCAGGTAGCGGCCGCGCTTGAAGTCGGCGCCGGCCATCTCCAGCAGGATCTTCAGCGGCACGCCGGTGAATTCGCTGCAGCTCACCATGCCGTGCGTGTACTGGCAGGTGGGCACCGCGACGTTGCCCCACTCCATGCCGGTGTTGGCGCCGCACTCGATGAAGTGGAAGCGGCTCACCGAGGGCAGCCGCATGATCTCGTCGACGGTGAAGACCTTGGCCTCCTTCACCAGCCGCTCGTCGGAGCCGTTGACCATCAGCCGGTGTTTCGACGGATCGACGTCCCACCAGCCCTGGTGGTGGCGCTCGAAGTGCAGCCCGCTGGGCGTGACGATGCCGAACAGGCTCTGCAGCGGCGCGAACGAGACCGAGGCCTGCGTCGTCTGCGTCAGCCCGGGGCTCGGGCGGCGCTGCACGTTGCGCTCGTACTTCGACGGCAGGCCGTAACCCGGCGTGGCCACCGGCTGGCCCAGGCCGCGGCTGTGCTCGGGCAGCTCGAGGATGTTCGGGTCGCCGTCGCCGGCCGGCACCGGGTTAGCCTGCGCCAGCGCCGCCGGGGCCGCGGCACCGGCCAGCGCCGCGGCGAAGGCGCCGCGCACGAAATCCCGGCGGCCGGCCTTGCCTTCCCGGAACACGGTGCGAACACCGTCGGCGTCGATGAAGTTCTCGGGCGCCTTCAGCAGGCGACCGGAACGCTGGGAGGGAAATTCCACGAGCACATCCTTGTATCCGCGCAGATGAATATTAGTGTTTACGGATATTTTGGAGCCCGGTGATTACCCTCGCCTGCCGCCGCGCCGGCGCGCGTGGCGGCAGGCCCGTGGCCGCTCAGGCCGGCACGCTGGGCAGGCCGGCGAGTGCCATCGCCAGCTCCTTCTCGTCGTAGTCCTGGTCGACGAGCTTGCCCGCGGCGTAGTTCGAGTAGGCGCTCATGTCGAAGTGGCCGTGGCCGCAGAGGTTGAACAGGATCACCTCGCTGCGCCCTTCGCGCTTGCAGCGCAGCGCCTCCTCGATGGCCCCCTTCACCGCATGGTTGGCCTCCGGCGCCGGCACGATGCCCTCGGCCCGCGCGAACAGCACGCCGGCCTCGAAGCAGGCGTTCTGGTGGTAGGCCGTGGCCTCGATCAGCTTCAGGTCGTGCAGGTGCGAGACCAGCGGCGCCATGCCGTGGTAGCGCAGCCCGCCGGCGTGGAAGCCCGGCGGCGTGAAGGTGCTGCCCAGCGTGTGCATCTTCACCAGCGGCGTCATGTGCGCGGTGTCGCCGAAGTCATAGGCGAAGCGGCCGCGCGTCAGGCTCGGGCAGGCCGCCGGCTCCACCGCGACGATGCGGCGCTGCTTCGTCTTTCCGCCGCCGCGCAGCTGCTGGCCGATGAAGGGGAAGGCGATGCCGGCGAAGTTGCTGCCGCCGCCGGTGCAGCCGACGATCACGTCGGGGTCGTCGCCGGCCATCTCCAGCTGCTGCATCGCCTCCAGGCCGATGATGGTCTGGTGCATCAGCACGTGGTTGAGCACCGAGCCGAGCGCGTACTTCACGTCGTCGTGCGTCGCGGCCACTTCCACCGCCTCGCTGATCGCGATGCCCAGCGAGCCGGGGTGATCGGGGTTCTGCGCCAGGATCGCGCGGCCGGCGGCCGTGGTGTTGGAGGGTGACGGCAGGCACTTCGCGCCGTAGGTCTCCATCAGCGCACGCCGGTAGGGCTTCTGGTCGTAGGAGACGCGGACCTGGTAGACCGTGACGTCGAGGCCGAACAGCGCGCCGGCGAACGCGAGCGACGAGCCCCACTGGCCGGCGCCGGTCTCGGTGGCGAGCTTCCTGATGCCGGCCTGGGCGTTGTACCAGGCCTGCGGCACCGCGGTGTTGGGCTTGTGCGAGCCCGCGGGCGAGACACCCTCGTACTTGTAGTAGATCTTCGCCGGCGTGCCCAGCGCCTTCTCCAGCCGGTGGGCGCGGATCAGCGGCGCGGGCCGCCAGAGCCTGAACACCTCGCGCACCGGCTCGGGGATGGCGATCTCGCGCTCGGTGCTCACCTCCTGCAGGATGAGCTCCATCGGGAACAGCGGCGCGAGGTCGTCGGGCCCCACCGGCATCATCGTGCCCGGGTGCAGCGGCGGCGCCGGCGGCACCGGCAGGTCGGCCATGATGTTGTACCAGTGCCTGGGCATCCGGCTCTCGTCGAGCAGGTACTTGGTCGGTGAATTCATGCGGTCTTCTCCTGGCTGCTTGGAATCCGTGGATCAGGGCTTGCGCGCCGGCTGGACGGGCGTGGGCACCTGGCTCGCCGCCTGCACCTGCGGCGTGGCGCCCTGCGCGGAGGTGCTGGCGCACTTGCCGTTGCCCTTCTCGGCGCGGATCGATCCATGCACGCGCTTGCGGGCCGGCTGCGCGCCGCCGCCCAGCGACGCGATCACGTCGATGTTGAGCGTCTTGTAGTGCTGGCTGCCATCGCTGAACTGCATCGACAGCAGGCAGCGGTCCTGGTTCGCGCTCCAGGTGCCGGCCTTGCTCTGCGGCGTGCCGATGCGCTCCCAGTTGGTGTTGCTGCAGTCGGCGTTCAGGCAGCGTGCACCCCAGGCCACCGCGGCCAGGTGGGCACTGGCGCACTGCGCCTGCGTCAGCGGCTGGTCGCCCCACTCGGCCTTCAGGTAGTAGCGCTTCCAGTCGGTCCGCAGCCCGCCCATCGGGCCGAGCGCGACGGTGTAGCCGCCGCAGGAACCACCCGTGCTCGGCCCGGGCGACGTGGCCTCGTAGGCCTGGAAGGCGGTGCAGGTGTCCTCCTGCACCGGCACCGGCTGCGTGGGCAGCGCGTCGGCGTTCCGCGGCCCGTCGCACAGGCCGAAGGTGACCTTGCGGGCCGTGCCGGCCTGTTGCGCGGTGTAGGGGCGCTCGGTGGGCGCCAGCACCACGCCGCCGGCGCCGGTGCCCGCGGTCGCCTCCTGCGCGACGAGCGCCAGCGCAAGCAGCGCCACGGCGGACAGGGCAGACGGATCGATCTTCATCGTGCACTCCTGGGGCGGGACCGGCGGACGATGCTACTGCGCCGATCGGTCGTACTAGCATCCCGGCGATGAAGGCGGTCTGGATCACCGGCCACGGCGGCAACGAGGTCGTGGCCATCGGCGAGCGCCCGCGCCCCGTGCGCGCGCCGGGCGAGGTGCTGGTGCGCCTGCAGGCCGCCACGCTGAACCGCGTGGACCTGTACATGCGCGACAGCGGCGCGGGCATCACGCACCGGCTGCCGCAGATCATGGGCGTCGACGGCGCCGGCGTGGTCGAGGAGGCCGACGCCGACGAGCCGCAGCTGCAACCGGGCCTGCCGGTGGTGTTGTACCCCGGCATCACCTGCGGCCGCTGCGAGTTCTGCCTGCGCGGCGACGACGTGCTCTGCTCGGCGATGAAGCTGCTGGGCGAACACCGCGACGGCACTTTCGCCGAGTACGTAAGCCTGCCGGCGCGTAACGTGCTGCCGCGCCCCGCAGGACTGGACGCCGCCGAGGCCGCGGCGCTGGGCGTCAACCACCTCACCGCCTGGCGCATGCTCTTCACGCAGGCGCGCGTGATGCCGGGCGAGACGGTGCTGGTGTTCGGCATCGGCGGCGGGGTCTCGATGGCCGCGCTGCAGCTGGCGAAGTTCGCCGGCGCACGCGTGATCGCCACATCGCGCGATCCGGCCAAGCTCGAGATCGCCACGGCGATGGGCGCCGACGCCACCATCGACTCGAGCGCCCTGGACATCGCCAAGGCCGCGCTCGCGCTGACCGGCGGGCGCGGCGTCGACGTGGTGATCGAGAACATCGGCGCCGCGGTGTGGAGCGCGGCGCTGAAGTCGCTGGTGCGCGGCGGGCGCATCGTCACCTGCGGCGCGACCTCGGGCGACCAGCCCGGCGCCGACCTGCGCCGCCTCTTCATCCGCCAGCTCAGCGTGCACGGCTCGACGCTGGGCACGCTGGCGGAGTTCCGCGCCCTGCTGCGCGCCTGCGAAGGCGGCCGGCTGCGCCCGCGCATACACCGCCGCTTCGCGCTGGCGCAGGCGCACGAGGCGCTGGACCTGCTGCAGCAGCAGCGGCAGACCGGCAAGCTGGCGTTCGAGATCGGCTGACGCGGCGCGGCGCGCCGCGCCCGGTCACTCTCCGGTCACTCCCCTTTTCCGACACTGCGTCACACGCTCTGCCCAGGCCCCGCTCCGCGGGGCCGGCGCAGGCGGCTGGATGACGGAGGAAAAGCATGGACCGCACGACGAAGACCACAACGACGCCCGCGTGCGCGGCGGCCCGGGCCGGCCGCGGCCTGGGCCTGCTGCTGGCCGCGGCCGGCCTGTCGGCCTGCGTGTCGACCGGGCCCAAGGCGCCGGAATCCACCGGCGCCGCCGGCGGCGCCACGGCCGTGGGTGCCGACGCCCAACTGGCCACCTGCACCGCGCCGGTGGGCACGGTGCGGCTGCAGGACGGCAACAACGCCGCAGCCGCCGGCCGGCCCGGCGCCGGGGCGCCCGGTGGCGGCAATCCGCTGGCGATCCTGGCGATGCTGCGCGACATGCAGAGCCTGGGCGGCGGCGCGGCGGCCCCCGGGGGCAGCAACGGCTCGGTCTCGCTGGACGCGCTGCGGCTGCTGATCCAGCAGTCCAACTGCTTCATGATCGTCGACCGCGGCCTGGAGGCCGAGGCCGCCGCCGACGACGAGAAGCGCCGCACGCGCACCTCCGGCGAGGTGCGCGACGACGCCAACATGGGCCAGGGCCAGGAGATCGCGGCCGACTACGTGCTGCGCTCCTCCGTGATCGAGATGGGCACCAAGGACTCGGGCAGCATCGGCCTGGGCGGCCTGGGCATCTTCAGCAAGATCGCCGGCAGCGCCTCGGTGGGCCGCTCGGTGACCGAGGCCAAGGTGCAGCTCGTGCTGTCGGACATCCGCAGCAAGCTGCAGATCAGTGCGGCGCAGGGCAAGGCCTCGTCGTCCAACATCGGGCTGGCGACCAACGTGCTGGGCAAGCTCGGCAAGGGTCTGGGCGGCATCAACGTGAAGTCCGACTCGAAGACCTCGGGCTCGGAGATCCTGCTGCAGGCCTTCGCCGACGCCTACAACCGCATGGTGCCGGCACTCCAGAACTACAAGGCCCAGCAGGTGCGCGGCGGCGCGGGCACCGGCGGCACGCTGGGCGTGCAGGGCAGCCGCGAAGAAGCCTCGGCGGTGAAGAAGTGAAGATCGCGCCGACCCTGGCCGCCCTCACGGCCGCCCTGGCCGTGCTGGCCGCCGTGCTCGCCGTCGCGCCCTCGGCGCAGGCCCAGGAGTTCAGCCGCTTCATCAGCTGCAAGGGCCAGTTCACCGCGGAGGACAAGACCCGCGACGCCTTCGCCGACTTCGCGCTGCGCAGCAACAGCCGCCTGGCGCTGATCCAGGGCTCCAACATCCTGCCGGTGGGCGAGCGCCTGGCCTACGTGCCCACGCCGGCGAACTACTCGATGACCTACATCCTGCGCCGCCAGGGCACGCAGGCGCTGGTGGTGCCGGGCTGGTTCCAGAACACGATCCTGATCGCGCACCCGAACCTCAAGCGCCTGAACCAGATCCGGCTGTCGATCAACCGCCAGACCGGCGCGCTCGAAGGCAAGATGCTCAACGAGGAAGAAGAGCTGCTCGCGGGCTTCGCGATGCAGTGCGAGTCCAAGAGCGAGGCCGAGGTGGGCGCGCCCAAGTTCTGAGCCTCACGCCGCGCGGGTTAGCCTCGCGCCGTGGATTCGCTCGTCGCCGCCGCCGCCCGTGCGCTCGCCGTGGGCGACGCCCTGGGCGCGCTCAAGCGCGTGGCGCTGCGCGAGGACCCGCCGGCGCTGGCGCTGCGCGGCATCGCGATGGCGCAGCTGGGCGAACATGCACGGGCGCGCGAGCTGCTGCGGCGCGCGGCACGCGGCTTCGGCGCGCACGGGCAGCGCGCGCGGGCGCGCTGCCTCGTCGCCGAGGCCGAGGTGGCGCTCGCGATGCGTGAGCTTGGCGGCTCGCCGCGCCCGCTGGCCGCCGCGGCCGAGCGGCTCGATGCCCTCGGCGACCACGCCAACGCGGCGCAGGCGCGGCTGATCGCACTGCGCCGGCTGCTGCTGCTGGGCCGGCTGGACGAAGCCTCGGCCGCGCTGGCTGGGCTCGCGCTGCCCGCGCTGCCGCCGGCGCTGCGCGCGCTGGCCGAACTCGCCGCGGCCGAACTGGCGCTGCGAGCCTTGCAGACCGGCCCGGCCGGCGCCGCGCTCGCCCGCGCCGCCGCCGCCGCGCAGGCCGCGCGCGTGCCGGCGCTGCAGGCCGAGGTGGCCGCCGCCGGCGCACTGCTCGAACGCCCGGCGGCGCGCAGCCTGGCCGCAGGCGGCACGCCCAGGCCGCTTCGGCTGGGCGAGGTGGAGGCGCTGTTCGCTTCCGGCATGCTCGTGCTCGACGGCTGCCGGCGCGAGCTGCGCGCCGGCGCCGGGCTGCGGCTGTCGCTGGCGCGCCGGCCGGTGCTGTTCGCGCTCGCGCAGGCGCTGGCCGAAGCCTGGCCGGGTGACGCCGGGCGGCAGGGGCTGATCGAGCGCGCCTTCCGCACCCGCCATCCGGACGAGACGCACCGCGCGCGGCTGCGCGTCGAACTCGGCCGGCTGCGTGCACTGGCCGCGCCGCTGGCGCGCATCGAGGCCACGGCGCGTGGCTTCGCACTCGTGCCGCAGGGCGGGCGCGACATCGCCGTGCTGGCACCGCCGCTGGACGGCGAGACCGCCGCGCTGCTCGCGCTGCTGGCCGACGGCGCGGCCTGGTCGACCTCGGCCCTCGCGCTGGCCACCGGCGCAAGCCAGCGCACGGTGCAGCGCGAGCTGGCCGCGCTGGAGGCCGCGGGCCGCGTGCGTTCGATCGGCCGCGCCCGCGCGCAGCGCTGGCTCGCACCGCCGCTGGCGGGATTCACGACGATCTTGTTACTCCCCGCGGTGCTGCCTTCTGGGTAGATTGGCGGCTCGCCAGGAGCTGCCGCATGAACCCGTCCCGACCCAAGAACCCGCCCGCCGTCCGTGCCGCCGAGATCGTGCGCGAGTACGGCCCCTTCCCCGGCGTGGACAAGGTCGCCGGTGTCACGCACGACGGCGAGCGGGTCTGGGCCGCCGTCGGCACCGCGATCGTCGCGCTGGATACCGAAAGCGGCGAGCTCGGCCGGCGCATCGAGGCCGCTGCCGACGCCGGCACCGCCTTCGACGGCCGCCACCTGTGGCAGCTGGCCGAGGCCCGCATCGACAAGATCGACCCGGCCAGCGGTGCCGTGCTGGCCTCGATCCCCGCGCCCGGCCAGGGCCGCGACTCGGGCCTGGCCTGGGCCGAGGGCTCGCTGTGGGTGGGCCAGTACCGCGACCGCCGCATCCTGCAGATCGACCCGGACAGCGGCGCGCTGCTGCGCACCATCGAGTCCGACCGCTTCGTCACCGGCGTGAGCTGGGTCGAGGGCGAACTCTGGCACGGCACCTGGGAAGGCGACGCGAGCGAGCTGCGGCACATCGACGCCGCGAGCGGCGCCGTGCTCGAGCGCCTGCAGATGCCCGCGGGCATCGGCGTCAGCGGGCTGGAGTCCGACGGCGCCGGGCTCTTCTACTGCGGCGGCGGCGAGAGCGGCAGGGTCCGCGCCGTGCGCCGGCGCTGAGCCCTTCCCTTTCCCCTCCCCTTCAACCCAGCGACAGGAGTTTCGAGATGGATAACAATGGTCAACTCACTTCACGCGTCATTCCTCACACCGTGGCCCCGCGTGATCAATGGCTCACGGCGCGGCTGGCGCTGCTCGATCGCGAGAAGGAGCTGACGCGGCTGCGCGACCGCATCGCCCGCGAGCGGCGCGAGCTGCCCTGGGTGCGCATCGACAAGCCCTACGCCTTCGACGGCATCGACGGCCGGCGCACGCTGGCCGAACTGTTCGAGGGCCGCAGCCAGCTCGTGGTGCAGCACTTCATGTTGGCGCCCGGCTGGGAAGCGGGCTGCCCGAGCTGCTCGTTCATGGCCGACCACATCGAAGGCGCGCTGCCGCACCTGGCCGCGCGCGGCATCACGCTCGTCGTGGTCTCGCGGGCGCCGCTGGCGCAGATCGAGGCCTTCCGCCGGCGCATGGGCTGGCGCTTCCGCTGGGTCTCCTCCTTCGGGACCGACTTCAACGCCGACTTCGGCGTCAGCTTCACGCCCGAGCAGATGGCCGAAGGGGAGGTCGACTACAACTACCGCCGCCAGCCCTTCCCCGCCGAGGAAGCGCCGGGCATCAGCGCCTTCGCGCGCGATGCGCAGGGCCAGGTCTTCCACACCTACTCCACCTACGGCCGCGGCGTGGAGCTGATGATGGGTGCCTACGACTTCATCGACATCACCGCGCGCGGCCGCGACGAGCAGGGCCTGGCGCACCCGATGGCCTGGGTGCGCCACCACGACCGCTACGAAACCGAGCCGGCCGCCGCCGCGGCCTGCTGCGGCACGAAGGCCTGAGCGAGCCGGCGCGATGGACGAGGCCTGGCCCTGGCTGCTGCTCGCGGGCTCCGGTGCGCTGCACGGGCTGAACCCGGCCAGCGGCTGGATCTTCGCCGCGGCCTGCGGACCACGCGCGATGCTGCCCCTCGCGGCCGGCCACCTGGCCGCGGTGGCCGGCGTGGCGCTGGCGATGGCCGCGGGCGCGAGCCTCGACCGATTCACCGTGCAGGCCACCGCTGCGCTGCTGCTGGCGCTGGCGCTGCTGCGGCATCTCCGCAGGCGCAAGGCACCCGTCGCGCCCCGCACGCCCCAGGCCGGGCTGGCGCTGTGGTCCTTCATCGTCTCCGCCGGCCACGGTGCCGGCTGGATGCTGGCGCCGGCGCTGATGCCGCTGTGCGCAGGCACGCCGGGTTCTGCCGGGACCGCGCTGGCGGCGGCCGTGGCCGCCGCCGCAGTGCACCTGGCCGCCATGCTCGGCACCGGCGCGCTGCTGGCAGCGGCGGCCCGGGTCGCGTGGCGGGGCCCTCGTTCTTGGCGTTGACGGCGCACTGGCGGCGGCTACGCTGGAAAACCCCGCCACCCCAGGAGCCTGCCATGCCGTGGAAGGACGTCTGCGTCAGAGGCCGCCCCGCCGGCGGGCGCGTGCGCGAGGACGACATCCCCAAGGGCGACGACCCGACGCTGCACAACGCCGGCGGCCCCTCGCCGGGCATCCTGAAGTTCGTCGACGAGGTCGTGCGCCACGTGCCGCCGGGCTTTCCGACCAAGCCGATCGACTTCCCGGTGAACTGCGCCGTGCAGACCTATCCCGGGTACGGCGCCGCCGACGTGCACTACGAGGGCCGCGCCGCCGACGTCTTCTTCTGGTACACGAAGCCGGCCGAGCGCGTCTTCGGCGACTGGCTGTTCGACTGGTGCGTGGCCAACTGCGAGACCTACCTGATCCAGGGCGTCAAGTTCGGCGAGCGGCAGTGGTTCAGCGAGATGGCGCGCGGCATGGTCGTGCCGCTGAACGACGGCGGCGACCACATGAACCACGTGCATGTGGAGCTCAACGGCGACGGCGCGGCGATGAACTACCCGCACATCGCGCTGCCGCGCGGCGCCGGCGGGCCGAACATGTTCCGCCTGCCCAAGGGCGGCTGGATCAGGCGGGGCGGATCCTGATTCCCGCGCCGCGGCGCACTGGCACACTGGGCGGCCCGGTGGCGCCGTCGCGCCCCGCACAGGGCTCGACATGGCGATCACCGGCCGCACGCAGGTCTTCTTCATCATCGGCGACCCCGTCGCGCAGGTGCGCGCGCCCGAGGTCTACAACCACCTGTTCGCGCGGCTGGGCATCGACGCCGTCGTCGTGCCGCTGAGGATCACGGCCGCCGCGCTGCCGGGTTTCATCGAGCATGGGCTGAAGGCCGAAAACGTGGGCGGCCTGTGGGCGACGATCCCGCACAAGGCGGCGCTGTTCGAGCTGCTGCAGCCCGCCGACCCGGTGGCGCGCGTGGCCGGCGCCGTGAACGCGGTGCGGCGCCATGCCGACGGGCGGCTCGAAGGCGCGCTCTTCGACGGCATCGGCTTCGCCAAGGGGCTCGACCACTTCGGCATCGAGGTGCAGGGCCGGCGCGTGCTGGTGGTGGGCGCCGGCGGCGGTGGCCATGCGGTGGCCGCGGCGCTGGCGCAGCGCGGCCCGGCGTTGCTGGCCGTGGCCAACCGCACGCGCGACCGCGCCGAGGCGCTGGTGCAGCGGCTGCGGCCGCTGGTCGGCGATGCCGCCCGCGTGGCCGCGAGCGCCGACCCGGCCGGCTTCGAGCTCATCGTCAACTGCACCTCGCAGGGCCTGAAGCCGGAAGACCCGCTGCCCTTCGACCCGGCGCGCGTCGATGCCGGCGCCGCGGTCGTCGACATCATCATGACGCGCGAGCCCACGCCGCTGCTGCGCGCATGCCGCGCGCGCGGCCTGCGCGCCGAAGCCGGCTTCGAGATGCTGGTGCAGCAGGTGCCCGAGTACCTGCGCTTCATGGGCCTGCCCGACGCCGCAGCGATGCTGCAGGCCGACCTGTCCGAGGTGCGCGCGCTGCTGCATCCCCGCTGAGCTTTCCACGACCACAACGCCAAGGAGACACCCGAATGCCCCGTTTCATCCGCCCGCTGCTGGCCACCGGCGCCGCGCTGCTGGCCCTCGCCGGCAGCGCCTGGGCGCAGCCGATCAAGATCGCCAACATCGTCGAGCTCTCGGGCGCCGGCGCCACCTCGGGCACCAACTTCAAGAACGGCGTCGAGCTCGCGGCGGCGGAGATCAACGCCGGCGGCGGCATCCTCGGCCACAAGATCGAGCTCAGCACGGCCGACACGCAGAGCAACCCGGGCGTGGCCAAGGGCCTGGCGGTGAAGGCCATCGACGACGACGTGTTCGCTGTCTTCGGGCCGGTGTTCTCGGGCTCGATCATGGTCAGCATGAACGAGACGAAGCGCGCCGAGATCCCCAACTTCACCGGCGGCGAGGCCGCAGCCATCACCAAGCAGGGCAACCCGTACATCTTCCGCACCAGCTTCACGCAGGACACGGCGATGCCCAAGGTGGCGCGCTACATCGCGCAGAACCTGAAGGCCAAGACCGTGGCGCTGATCTACGTGAACAACGACTACGGCAAGGGCGGCCGCGAGGCGCTGATGAAGGCCCTGGAGCCGACCGGCGTGAAGATCACCGCCGACATCTCCAGCGAGCAGAACCAGGTCGACTTCTCCGCCCCGGTGCTCAAGGCCAAGCAGAGCGGCGCCGACGTGATCTTCGTCTACACGAACGAGGAGGAATCGGCGCGCGCGCTGCGCGAGCTGCGCAAGCAGGGCGTGACCAAGCCCATCGTCGGCGAGACCACGCTCGTGGGCCAGAAGGTCATCGAGCTGGCGGGCGACGCGGCCAACGGCGCGGTGGCGCACGTGGGGCTGACGGTGGACGCGCCGATCCCGGCGATGCGCGCCTTCCGCGCACGCTTCGAGAAGCAGTACAAGTACGTCACCGATCACAACGGCATCAAGGGCTACACCGGGCTCTTCATGCTCAAGGCGGCGATCGAGAAGGTCGGCAAGCTCGACCGCAAGGCCGTGGCCAAGGCGCTGCACGGCATGAAGATCTCGGCAGCGCAGCACCCCGGCGTGATCATGGACGTGAGCATCGACGACAAGGGCGACCTCGACCGCGCGAGCTTCCTGGTGGAGGCGCGCGGCGGCAAGCAGGAGATCAAGGAGATCCTGCCAGCGCTGGGCAAGTAACGCCCGACATGAGCGTCTTCGACGAGCCGAAGGTCGACACGCATTGCCACGTGCTCGACCCGGCGCGTTTTCCGTACGCGCCCGAGGTCGCTTACCGCCCCGCGGGCCAGGAGATGGGCGGCTTCGAGCAGTACGAGGCGGTGATGGAGGCCTACGGCATCCGCCACGCGCTGCTGGTGGGACCGAACTCGGGCTACGGGCCGGACAACCGCTGCCTGCTCGATGCGCTGGCGCGCGGCGCGGGGCGGCTGCGCGGCATCGCCGTCGTCGGCCTGGAGACGAGCGGCGAGCAGTTGGAAGAACTGCGCGCGGCCGGCGTCATCGGCGTGGCCCTGAACGCCACCGTGCTGGGCACGGCCTACTGCTCGAACGCGGGGCCGCTGCTCAAGCGCGTGGCCGCGCTGGACATGCTGCTGTCGCTGCAGGTCGAGCACGACCAGCTGGTGGAGCTGCGCGCGATGGTGGAAGACAGCGGCGTGCGCGTGATGATCGACCACGGCGGCCGCCCGCACCCGGCCCGCGGCGTGGCGCAGCCGGGCTTCCAGGCGCTGCTGGCCATGGCCCGCGGCGGCCGCACGGCGGTGAAGCTCTCGGGCTGGCAGAAGTTCTCCGCCTTGCCGCAGCCTTGGCCCGATGCGCGGCCCTTCGCCGACGCGCTGCTCGAGGCCTTCACGCTCGATGCCTGCCTCTGGGCCAGCGACTGGCCCTTCCTGCGTGCGCCGCAACGGCTGGACCTGGGCCCGCTCCTGCGCCACGTCGAGCGCCTGCTGCCCAGCGTGGCCGACCGGCAACGCCTGTTCTGGACCACGCCGCGGCGCTGGCTCGGATTCGGCACTGACTGAAGGCGGATCGGCGAAGATCGGGGGCATCACAACCCGCGCAAGGGAAACCGCCATGCCCAACGTCCGCCTGCCGCTGTCCGGCGACGTGCTGCAGTCCATCAACCCCTGGAGCTGGACCTTCAACACGCTGGGCAGCCAGTTCGGCCTCGTCAACGTGAACCTGGGCTACAGCCCGGCGCCGAAGCTGGAGGAGCAGATCCTCAACGACGTGGGCAGCTACGGCCGCCAGATCGGCCGCATCGGCGAGGCGCTGGAGGTGCTGCTGAAGCAGCTGGACCGCAGCAAGCTCGGCGACGAGGACAAGAAGGCGCTGTGGGCCTTTGAGCAGCAGATGGCGGAGATCCGCGGCGTCAAGGACGCCTATCGATCAGGCAGCGCCTGATGGCGCGCGCGGCGGCGACGCGGCAGACTCCATGCACCGCGCCCGTTAGAGGCGCGACGATGGAGACAAGCCGATGCGCTTCCGCAAGCTCGCCGCGGCCTTCGCGGCCGCACTCGCCGCGCCCTGCGCGCTGGCCGCCGCCACGCTGCCCAGCCTGAACATCGACCGGGCCGGGATCACCGTCTCGGGCCTGTCGTCCGGCGGCTTCATGGCCAACCAGCTGGGCTACGCCTACTCCGCCACCTTCAGCGGCGTGGGCGTGTTCGCCGCCGGGCCCTACATGTGCGCCGGACACAGCAACTACACGGCCTGCATGTACGGCGCGACCATCAGCTCGGCGATGCTGAGCACGATGCAGGCCGACATCAACAACTGGAGCGGCACCTCCATCGACGCCAAGTCGAACGTCGCCGCGCAGAAGGTGTTCCTCTTCGTCGGCACGAGCGACTTCACCGTCGGCCCGAACCCGATGAACGGCGTCAACACGCAGTACCAGAACAACGGCGTGCCGGCGGCGAACCTGCAGTACGTGCAGCGCAGCGGCACCGCGCACACCTTCCCGACCGACTTCGACGCCACCGGCGGCAACGCCTGCGGCAGTTCCGCCTCGCCCTACATCAGCAACTGCGGCTACGACGGCGCGAAGGCGGCGCTGACGCAGTTCTACGGCACGCTGGCCGCACGCAACAACGCGCCGGCCGCCGCCAACTACATCGAGTTCGACCAGGCGCCCTACATCGCCGCCAACCCCGGCATGGCCGCCACCGGCTGGGTCTACGTACCGGCCGACTGCGCCGCCGGCGCCTCGTGCCGCCTGCACGTGGCCTTGCACGGCTGCCAGCAGAACACGGCAACGATCGGCGACAAGTTCGTGAAGAACACCGGCTACACACGCTGGGCCGACACCAACCACATCGTCGTGCTGTTCCCGCAGACGAAGGTGGACAACACCAGCCGCGCCACCGCCGCCAGCGGCTCGCTGGCCAACCCCAATGGCTGCTGGGACTGGATCGGCTGGTACGGCGGCAACTTCGCGCAGCGCAGCGGCACGCAGATGGCGGCGATCAAGGCCATGGTCGACCGCGTCGCCGGCGGCAGCACGGGCGGCGGCGGTGGTGGCGGTGGCGGCGCGCTGCCGGCGCCGGCGAGCGTGAGCACTTCGGGCGCAACCGCATCGAGCATGGTGGTCGGCTGGAGCGCCGTGAGCGGCGCGGCGGGCTACAACGTGTTCCGCAACGGCGGCAAGGTCAACGCTTCGACCGTCACCGGCACGAGCTACACCGACACGGGCCTGGCCGCCGGCACGGGCTACGCGTGGACCGTGGCTGCGGTGGATTCGAGCGGCCTGCAAGGCGCGGTCTCGGCTCCGGCCACCGGCACCACCACCGGCTCCGCCGCGGTGTGCTTCACGGCCTCGAACTACGCGCACACCACCGCGGGCCGGGCGCACCTCGGCGGCGCCTACGCGCTGGCCAACGGCTCGAACCAGAACATGGGGCTGTGGAACGTCTTCGTCACGACGACGCTGAAGCAGACCGGGCCGAACTACTTCGTGATCGGCAGCTGTCCCTGAACGGCCAGGACCGCATCGCCCTCGCGCACGAGCCCGGCTTCGATCACGCGCGCGGTCATGCCGCCATGGCCGCGCATCGCGGCGTAGCCGCCGGGGCCGATGGCCTCCTCCATGCGCGAGCAGGGCTGGCAGGGGCCGACGATCTCCAGCAGCGCCTGGCCGACCCGAAGGCGCGCGTTCTTCAGCGCCAGCAGGTTGATGCCTTCGACGACGAGGTTGCGCCGCAGCACCAGCGGATCGACCGCGTCCACGCGCGCGAGCGCCGCGATCACGGCCAGGTGCTCGGCCTGGATCAGCGTGACCTGCCGCGTCGAGAGCTCGGCCTCGCCGCGGCGGCCCAGGCGGTCGTCGGCCAGGCCGATGCCGGCCAGCGCCATCGTCTGCGGCACGCGCCGCGCCGGCTCGCGCGGCGAGCCGCGCACGATGATCGCCGCGATGCGGCCGCTGACGTGCGGCGGCTTGGCCAGGTCGCGGATCGTCTTCATCGGGCGTGCCCGCCGCCGGCGGCCTCGCGCCGGATGGTTTCGGCGTGCTGCCGCACCGCCGCGCGCTGCGCATCGTCCAGGCGCGCCAGATTCTTCAACTGCATGGCCATGCGCGGGTTATCCGCCAGCAAGGGCTCGTGGCGCATCAGGAAGTCCCAGTAGAGCGTGGTGAAGGGGCAGGCGCGCTCGCCGCTGCGCTCGCCCGGGTCGAAGCGGCAGCCTGCGCAGGGGCCGCCCATGCGCTGGATGTACTTGCCGGTCGCCACGTAGGGCTTGCTGGCCATCAGGCCGCCGTCGCCGTACTGGCTCATGCCCAGCGTGTTGGGCAACTCCACCCACTCCACCGCGTCGACGTAGACCGCCAGGTACCAGGCATGCACCTGCTGCGGCCGCACGCCCAGCAGCAGCGCGAAGAGGCCGGTCACCATCAGGCGCTGGATGTGGTGCGCGTAGCCGTGTTCCAGCGTCTGGCCGATCACCTCGCGCAGGCAGGCCATGGTGGTCTCGCCGGTCCAGTACCAGGGCGGCAGCTCGAGCGTCGCATCGAGTGCGTTGCGTTCGAGGTAGGCGGGCATCTGCGTCCAGTAGATGCCGCGCACGTACTCGCGCCAGCCGAGGATCTGGCGGATGAAGCCTTCGGCGCTCTCCAGCGGCACCGCGCCGGCGCGGAACGCGGCCTCGGCCGCCGCCACCACCTCGCGCGCCGACAGCAGCTTCAGGTTCAGCGCCGCCGAGAGCTGCGAGTGGTACAGCCAGGGCTCGCCGGGCCACATCGCGTCCTCGTAGCGGCCGAAGAGCGGCAGGCGGTGCTCGACGAAGTCCTTCAACGCCTGCAGGGCCTGTGCACGTGTCACCGGCCAGGCGAAGCTCTCCAGTCGGCCGGGATGGCCGGGGAATCGCGCCTCGACGAGTGCCAGCACTTCACGCGTCAGCCCGTCAGGCTCGAAGGCGGCCCGCGCCGGCAGGAAGCCCGGGCCACCGGGGCCGAAGGCCTCGCGGTTGTCGGCATCGAAGTTCCAGCGGCCGCCCACCGGCTGGCGGCCATCCATCAGCACGCCGTGGCGCTGCCGCAGCTCGCGGTAGAAGAACTCCAGGCGCAGCGACTTCCGGCCCTTCGCGTGCGCGGCGAACTCGCGCACGGTGCAGAAGAAGTGGCGGTCCTCGCCGATCTCCAGCGCCAGCCCCGCAGCTTCCACCACCGCCTTCAGCGCCTGCCAAACGCGCCAGTCGCCGGGCGCCGTCATCAGCACGCGCCGTGGCGCAAGCGCCTTCAGCGTGGCCTGCAACTCGGTCGCCAGGCTGCTGCGGTTGGCGGGGTCGTCCAGCCGCCGGTAGTGCAGCGGCCGGCCTGCTGCGCGCAAGGCTTCGGCGAAGTGGCGCATCGCGGCCAGGAAGAGCGCGATGCGCGGCTTGGCCGACCAGACATGCGTCGACTCTTCCGCCACCTCGGCCATCCACACGGCATCCTGGGCGGGGTCGAAGCCATCGAAGGCGGCAGCGTCCAGGTCGAGCTGGTCGCCCAGCACGAGCACGAGCGTTCGCAGGCCCGTCATGCGCCGGTGGCCGGGCCGCGCGCGCGGCGGCAGGCCTCGGAGCAGAACTTCACCTCGTCCCAGCTGCGCGCCCAGCGCTTGCGCCAGCTCATCGGCCGGCCGCAGGCGACGCAGGGCTTGGCGGGCAGGGACTGCTTGTTGCCCTTGAACCCGGGCGGATCGGCGCGCCTCATGCAGCGGGGCTCCTCGACAAGAGCGCCAATGCTAGGTCGCTCTCCCGCGGCACGCAGGGCGAACGCGAGAGACCTTGGGCCGCGTCAGTCGGGCTTGATCTTCGCGCGCGCGATCACCGCCTTCCAGCGCTGCTGCTCCACGGCGATGAACTTCGCGAACTCCGCCGGCGTGCCGCCGATGGCGATGGCCGCGTCGGCACCCAGCTTCTCGCTCGACGCCGGCTGCCGCACCGCCGCCGCGGCTGCGAGCGCGAGCTTGTCGGCCGCCGCCTGCGGCAGGCTGGCCGGCGCGAGCAGGCCGTACCACTGCGTCATCTCGAAGCCGGGGTAGCCCTGCTCGGCCACCGTCGGCACCTCGGGCAGCTGCGGAATGCGCGACGTGGTGCCGGTGGCGATGCAGCGCAGCTTGCCGGCCTTGACGAAGGGCATCACCGCCGCGGCGCCCACCGACGCGGCGTCCAGCCGCCCGGCCAGCAGGTCCGTCAGCTGCGGGCCGGTGCCGCGGTAGGGCACGTGCAGGATGAAGGTCTCGCTGACCATCTTCAGGTACTCCATCGCCAGGTGCCCGGCGCTGCCGTTGCCGGCCGAGCCGTAGTTCAGCTTGCCCGGGTTCTTCTTCGCATGGGCGATGAACTCGCGCAGGTTCTGCACCGGCAGGTCCGGCCGCACGAGATAGAGGCTGGGCACCTTGGCCAGCAGCGAGATCGGGCGGAAGTCCCGGTTCGGGTCGTAGGGCAGCTTGTCGAAGATGTACGGGTTGACGGCCAGCGTGCCGATGTGGCCGAGGATCAGCGTGTGCTGGTCCTCGGCGCGCGCCACTTCCTGCATCGCGACGTTGCCCGCGCCGCCGGGCTTGTTGTCGACGTAGACCGACTGGCCCAGCTGCTTGCTCAGCTCGGCGGCCGTGGTGCGGGCCACGATCTCGCTGCTGCCGCCGGGCGCGAAGGGCACGACGAAGCGGATCGCGCGCGAAGGCCAGCTCTGGGCGCGGGCCAGGCCCGGCAGCGCCAGCGCGGCGGCCAGGCCGCCGGTGCGGGCGAGCCAGCGGCGGCGGCCGGACTTCGACGGGGTGTTCATGGGGGTGTCCTTTCAGAAGTAGAGGGCACGCGGCTGCTCCTGCAGCACCGCGTGAAGCTGGTCTTCGCCGAGCGCCTCGCGCAGCGGCAGCAGCATCGATCCGTAGTCCGGCAGCAGGCCGGGCGGGAAGCTGGTGTGCGGCCAGTCCGAGCCCCAGACCATGCGCGCGCCGAACATCGCGGCCACGCGCTCGATGTGCGGCCGCAGCGCGGCGTAGGGCGCCGCAGCGCCGAGCCGGTACCAGCCCGAGAGCTTGATCCACGCGCCGCCATCGGCCAGTGCCTGCGCGGCACGCCAGGCCTCGGGCGGCGCGGCCAGGTCGAGCCCCGCCAGGTGGTCGAGCACGAAGACGAGGCCGCAGCGCGCCTGCCAGGCGGCCAGCTGCGGCAGGCTCTCGGCGCGCGCGTACCACTGCAGGTGCCAGGCGCGTTCACGCAGCCGCGGCGCGAGGCGGAAGAGATCGCTCGCCAGGTCGCCGGCGTGGCCGGCCGGTGAGACGAGGTTGAAGCGCACGCCGCGCACGCCGGCGGCGTGAAGGCGGTCGAGCTCGGCATCGGCCACATCGGGCTCGACCACCGCCACGCCGCGGTGGCGCCCGGGCTCGGCCTCGAGCGCCCGCCGCATCACGCCGTTGTCGAAGCCGTAGACGCTGGGCTGCACCAGCACCAGACGGCCGACGCCGTGCCGCGCCGCGACGGACTCGATCTCGGCCAGAGGCCGGTGCGCCGGCACGTAGTGCCCCGCGCGCACCGATGCCGCGGCATCGAAGACATGGACGTGCGCATCGACGCCCGGCGCGAAGGCCGGGACCGCTGGGGCAGCCACTTCAGTCGCGAGTGATGCGGCGTTCGCGCACCACGCGGCCCCACAAGGCCTGCTGCGCCTTCAGGAAGGCCGCGGCCTCGGCTTCGCCGCCGGCGAAGACCTCGCCGCCGAGCGCCCGCACGCGGGCCAGCACCTCCGGGTCGGCCATCGCCTTGCGCAGCGCTGCGGACAGCTTGGCGCGCAGCGGCGCGGGCACGCCGGCCGGCGCCAGCACCGGGTTCCACTCGAGCACCTCGTAGCCCTTCAGGCCCGCCTCTTCCATCGAAGGCAGCTCGGGCAGCACGCGCGAGCGCAGCCGGGACGTCACCGCCAGCGGCCGCAGCCGGCCGGACTGGATATGCCCCAGCGACGAGGCCACGTTGGCGAAGAACAGCGGGACCTGGCCGCCCATCACGTCGTTGAGGGCCGGGCCGCCGCCGCGGTAGGGGATGTGCAGCATCTCGACCTTGGCCATGCCCTCGAACAGCGCGCCGGCCAGGTGCTGCGCCGAGCCGTTGCCCGAGGACGCGTAGGCCAGCGTCCCGGGCTTGGCGCGTGCGATGCGCAGCACGTCGGCCACGTTCTTCGCCTCGAAGCCCGGCGTGCAGACCAGCACGTTGGGGAACAGCGCCAGCACGGCGAGCGGCGCAAAGGCGCTGGCGGCGTCGTAGGGCAGCTTGTCGAAGAGCGCCGGGTTGACGGCGAAGGACGAGGCGTCGAGCAGCAGCGTGGCACCGTCCGGCGCCGCGCGCGCCACCTGCGCGGCGGCCAGCGTGCCGCTCGCGCCGGGCTTGTTGTCGACGATGACGGGCTGGCCGAGCGCCTCGGCCATGTGCGGCCCGACGAGACGGGCCATCACGTCGGCTCCGCCGCCGGCCGGGTAGCTGACGACCAGGCTGATGGGCTTTCCGCCGGCCACCTCGCCCGCCGCGAAGGCCTGCGGCCAGGGCGCGGCGGCGCAGCCGGCCGCCGCGGCGAGCAGCCGGCGCCGGCGTGGGGATTGCGGATGCGTGGCAGGCGTCTTCATGTGATCGAGACCGTGTAGTGGAAGGCGTTGGCGTCGCCCAGCGTCGTGCGCCATTCGACGCAGCGGCCAGCGAGGTCGAAGGCCTGGCGCTGCACGCGCGCACAGGGGTGGCCGGCCGGCAGGCGCAGCGCGCGGGCATGCGCGGCGCCCAGGCCGCCGAAGCCGATGGTGTCGACCGCGCGGTGCACGTGGACGCCGCAGCGCTGTGCGAAGGCCGGGTACAGCAGGTCGCCCCAGTCGGCCGGGTCGCTGTCCTGCAGTGGCGCGAACAGCGGCAGCGGCAGCCAGATCTCCTCGTGAAGCACCGGCTGCCGGCCGACCGAGCGCAGGCGCTTCAGGCGCAGCGCTGGCTCGCCCGGCCCGCAGCCCAGTGCCCGCGCCACCTCGGCCGGCGCCGCGAGTTCGTCGCGCGCGAGGATGCGCGAGGCCGGCGCGCCGTCGCGCGCCTCGCCGAAGCGGAAGAAGCGCAGCATGGGCGCGCCGCTCAGGCCCTGGCGCACGAAGGTGCCGCGGCCGTGCACGCGCTCCACCAGCCCCTGCTCGGCCAGCAGTTCCAGCGCGCGGCGCATCGTGCCCAGCGCCACGCCGTGCTCGGCGGCGAGCGTCTGCTCGGCCGGGATCGCGCTGCCCGGCGGCCACTCGCCGGCAACGATGCGCGCGCGCATCGCGGCGGCCAGCGCGCCGTAGCGGCTCTGGCCACGCTCGGGTTCGATCAGTCGCAGGCTTGACATCTCTAGTCCTTTAGAGGACTGGAGTTTGAGCGGAACGGGCCTGCGCTGTCAAGCCCGGGGCCGGGCCGGGCGGGGCTCAGCCGTCCGGAGCGAACGGCGGCAGGCGGGTCAGGTCGGCGTCGATGTTCATCGCCACCGCGGCCGCCTCGATGGCGCGCCACAGGTGCGGCGGCATCGCCATGATGGCCTCGGGCGTGCGGGCGCGCGCGACCCAGGCGGCGATCTCGCGGTGCTCTGCGGCGCTGAGCAGGTCGAGGTGGCGCATCTCGTCGATGGTCTTCACGGCGGCGTCTCCGGCAAGCCCGCAGTGTCGCCGAAGGCTCAAATCCCCGGCACGGGTTCGCCCAGCAGCTTCGCGCGTGCGAAGACAAAGGGGACGGATCCCAGCGCCAGCAGCTCGTCGTTGAAGCGCCGCTCGCTGAAGGCCGAGCCCCAGCGTGCGCGGCAGTCTTCCTTCAACGCCAGGATCTGCTCCTTGCCGGTGAAGTAGCACTTCAGCTGCGCCGGCCAGTTGACGGTGCGCTGGATCTCCGGGTCGATGCGGCCCTGCCCCGCCGCAACCTGCATGCGCCAGTCGGCGGCCTGCTGCAGCGTCCAGCGGCCGGTGGCGACGTTCACGTCGTAGAACACGCGCCGGATACGGCCGCGCCAGCTGCGCAGCATCGCCGCCTGCGCCTGCGGCGTGGGCCCCAGGCCGCCCTGCTCCCACATCAGCTGCTCGGCGTACAGCGCCCAGCCCTCGTTCTGCACCGCGTCGGCGAACACGTTGCGCAGCGGATTGGGGTTCAGCCGCGCGATGGCCAGCTGCAGGTGGTGGCCCGGCAGCCCCTCGTGCACGGCGTACGGACCCATGCCGACGAGCTCCGCCCGCGCCGCGTTCCACACCCGGCGCCGCCGCTCGGGCAGCGGCATCGCGGGGTCGTGGTGCTCGACGTTCCACCAGCCGGTCTCGTCGGCGATGTAGGGCGGCGGCGGGTTCATGCTGCCGCCGTCGCCGGTGAGCGGCACCATCGCGTCGGGCGTCACGCGCGCACGCACCGGCCCCACGCCGGGCGGGATCGTGATGAAGCCCGTGCGCTCGATGTGCGCGCGCAGGCGCTGCTGGATGGCGTCGTACAGCGCCAGCAGCGAGGCCTGGTCGAGCTGCGCCGCGGCCTGCTCCAGCGGACCGGGCAGCGGCTGCGCGAAGTCGGGCATCGGCGGCAGCTTCGGCGCGAGCCGCGCCAGCTCGGCATCGACCTCGGCCAGCCGCTGCTCGGCCCGGCGCAGCAGCGCCTGCGGATCCCACGGCAGCAATTCGGCCCGCTGCAGCCGCCAGGCGTAAGCCGCCTCGCCGACCACCCGGTAGGGCTCGGCCGGCTTCAGCGCGGCAAGCGTGGCGCGATAGCGCAGCAGCGCGTCCACCGCGGCCTCGCGCCCGGCCGGCTCGACGGCGCGCAGCGCGGCGACGATGCCGTCCAGCACGCCCAGTGCCACCTTCACGTCGATCGCGGTGGGCCGGCACAGCGAAGCCATCTCGGCCACCATCGCCGGCACGCCGGCGGTGACGGTGTCGAAGGCGTCGCGGCGCTGCGGGGCCCAGGTCAGCAGGTGGATGTAGACGTTGCCCAGCGGCTCCAGCCAGGCCGCGGGCCGGTGTTCGTACAGGCGCTCCACCGTCAGCTCGTGCAGCAGGCGCTCGGCGTTGGCGTAGGTCCAGCGCAGGTCGATCTGGCGGTCGACCTCCCATTCGCGCCAGGGCAGCGCCGCCAGGCCGCCCATCGCGGCACGCAGGCGGGCGACGTGCGAGGCCACGCGGGCGGGCGCGAACGAAGGCAGGCCGAGCGCATCGTCGATGAGGCCGGACTGCGCGGCGAAGTCGGGCATCACCGCCGACTGCAGCGCGAGCACCTCGCGCGCGAGCGCGACGAAGCGCGGGTCGCCGGGGATCTCGATGTGGGCGATGAGCGGCCGCGTGGCGGGCTTCGCAGGGCCTTGCGCGGCGGACGCACAGCCGGCGAGGCCGGCCGCGGCCAGGGCGTTCAGCAGCAGCGTCCGGCGCTGGATCGCCGGCAGCCAGGAGCTTGGCGGAATGGGCATCGCGTGATCGTCTCACGCGCGGCCGACTGGGCCAGGCGATGCGGCGTGGCGCCCGGTGTCCGGCTCAGGGCTAGTCCCGATGCCCGGGGCCTGGGCCAGACCATCGATTTGGTCCACACTCGCCGGCCATCCGCTGATCCTGCGGAGAACGAACGAACGACGGGGGCGCCGCGGTCGTCGACGGTGCCGGGAAGGAGACACGACATGGGTTCTCGCCTGCCGGTGGCGCTGCGCGCGCTGCTGTCCACCCTGGTGCTCTGGCTGGCCGGTGCCGGCGCCTGGGCCAACACGCTGACGCAGAACGTCTCCTGGACGATCGACCGCGCCGGCACCGCCACCAAGTACCGCGTCGTCGCCTACGGCGACTCGATCTACGCCGGCTACAACGGCTCGGTGCTCAACGCCGCGAAGTACGCTGCGCCGACGGTCGACGCCGAGTACCTCTCGGCGCTGTGGAACGCCGACATCGAGAGCGTGCGCCGCGCCAAGTCGGGCGCGGTGGCCTCGGACGTCTACAACAACAAGATCGTCGCCGAGCGCTCGTACATGCAGGCCAGCAGCACGCGCGTCGTCACCTTCGAGATGTGCGGCAACGACGGCCTGCAGGCGCGCTCGGCCTTCAAGGGCCAGAGCGGCACCTGCAGCTACGCCGGCCTGGATTCGGCCGTGGCCAGCTGCAAGACCTACGTCGCCGCGGCGATGGACTACATCAACGCCAACGCCTACGCCGGCGTGAAGCTGAAGATCATCGCCAACCTCTACTACCCCGGCTACGCGGCCGACAACGTGCAGAGTTCCTGCCGCGACGCCGGCACCGGCGCCACGGTGAACGTGCAGAACACGCTGCTGCCGCGCATCGCGCGGATGAACTACTGGATGTGCGAGTACGCGCGCCAGAAGGGCTTCCAGTGCGCCGACATCTTCGCGCAGTACATGGGGGCCGACTACGACAGCAATGGCGACGGGCAGGTCGATTCCGCCGCCTTGCGCTACGTGGCCGGCGAGAGCGAGACGAGCTACGTCGGCCGCATCACCGGCACGCTGCGCTCGACCCTGCGCGATGCCAACACGCACTTCGCCACGGCCGGCAGCAGCTTCGACTACATCCAGTCCGACGACACGCACCCCACCTACACCGGCGGCACCGTGACGGCGGGCCTCTTCGGCGGCACCACCGGCTCAGGCGCGCCGCGCTACACCTCGTTTGCCGGCGGCAAGAACCCGATCTGGAACCAGCTCGGGCACGAGCGCATGGGCTGGGCGCTGTCGGTCTCGAACCCCGCGGCACCATGATCGAGCCATGACGGCAGCCGGCGGCGCACCCCGCACGCGGCCCGTGGGGGCCACGGGCCCGCTGCTGCTGGCCGCTGGCGTGGCTGCCGCCGCGGCGGTACTGTGGTGGTGGCCGCAGCCCCAGCCGCCGGTGCCGGCCGCCCTGCCCGCAGAAGCGCCGCTCGCGGCCGCCGCAGCGCTGCCTGCCACGGCGCCCGCAGCGGCCGTTGCCGTAGCCGCTGCTGCGCCGGCTGCGCGCGCCATCGCGCCGCCGCCGTCGATCCCACGCGTGCGCGAAGCCGATGCCGACCCCACGCCCGACATCGCCGACTACGTCAACCCCGGCGAACAGCCCACGATGGCCGAGGTGATCGCGCGCCTGCACGCCGCCGGCGTGCGCTCGGGCCTGGGCGCGTTCTCGCCGCCCGGCACGCGCCCGCCGCTGGTGGGCCTGGCGGTGCCTGAGGACTTCGTGCTGCCCGAGGGTTATGTGCGCCACCACCAGTCCACCGACGACGGCCAGCGCATCGAGCCGATCCTGATGTTCGCGCCCGGGCACCAGTTGCTCGACGCCGCCGGGCAGCCGGTGCCGTTGCCGGCCGACCGCGTGGTGCCGCCCGAACTGGCGCCGCCCGGCCTGCCGCTGCGGCGCATCGTGCTGCCCGCGCCGCTGTCGCCCGGGAAGTAGCCGCCCTGGACGCCGCCGTCTCGACCCCGCGGCCGGGCCGCGCCGCGTGGATCGGCATGGCCGCGGCCGCGCTGCTGTGCGGCCTGTATGCGCAGGGCGGCGCGCTGTGGCCGCTGGGCTTCGTGGCGCTCGTGCCCTGGCTGCTGGCGCTGGACGCCACGCGCGGCTGGCGCGCGACACTGCTGCAGGGCTACGCGATGACGCTGGCCTTCAGTGCCGCAGTGCTGCCCTGGTTCGGCACGGCCATCGGCGCCTACGTCGGCATCGGCGAGGCGGCCGGCTTCGCGTTGCTGCTTGTGGCCGCGCCGCTGCTGCAGCCGCAGATCCTGACCTTCGTGCTCGTGCGCAGGCTGGCCGCCGAAAAGCACGGCACGGCGCTGCGCGCCGGCGCTGCGGCGGCGGCCTGGTTGGCGGCCGAGGCCTTCTGGCCCAAGCTGCTGGGCGACACGCTGGGCCACGGCCTGTACCCGGCGGCACTGCTGCGGCAGTCGGCCGAATACGGCGGCGCGGCCGGCCTCACGCTGATGCTGCTGCTGGCCAACGAGGCCGTCGCGGCGGCCTGGACGTGCCGCGCCGCGGGCCCGCGCACGTGGGCGCTGCCGCTGGCCCTGGCGGTGCTGGCTCCGCTGCTGCTGGCCGCCGGCGGCGCCGTCGCGCTGCATCGCGAAGAGCCCGCCGCAGGGCCGTCGCTGCGCATGGGCCTGGTGCAGTCGGCCATCGTCGACTACGAGCGGCTGCGGCGCGAGAAGGGCGCCGGCGCCGTCGTGCGCGAGGTGCTCGACGTGCACTACGCGATGAGCTACGACGCGGTCGAGCGCCAGCGCGTGCAGGCGGTGATGTGGTCGGAGACGGTCTACCCGACGACCTTCGGCCACCCCAAGAGCGAGGCCGGCGCAGAGCTCGACCGCGAGATCCAGGGCATCGTCGATGCCGCCCGCGTGCCCTTCGTCTTCGGCACCTACGACCGCGACACGGCCGGCGAGTACAACGCCGCGGCCTTCCTCGCCCCGGGCAGCGGCCTCGTCGGCCTGTACCGCAAGGCACGGCCCTTCCCCATCACCGAGCATGTGCCGGCCTGGCTCGACGGCCCGCTGCTGCGGGAGGCGCTGCCCTGGGCCGGCAACTGGCTGCCGGGCACGGGCGCGCGCGTGTTCCCGCTGCGCCTGGCCGATGGCCGCGAAGTGCCGGTGCTGCCGCTGATCTGCCTGGACGACACCGACGCCGGCCTGGCCGTGGACGGCGCGCGGCTGGGCGCGATGCTGATCCTCACGATGTCCAACGACGCCTGGTTCACGCAGCACCCGCTGGGCGCCGAGCTGCACCTGGCGGTGGCCGCCTTCCGCAGCATCGAGACGCGTCTGCCGCAGTTCCGCGTCACCTCCAACGGCATGAGTGCGGTGATCGACGCCACCGGCCGCGTGCTCGCCGGCTCGCGCATGGGCGAGCGCACGCTCGTGGTCGGCGAACTGCCGGTGCGCGAGCCGCGGCGCACGCTGTTCGTGGCCTGGGGCGACTGGGTGGGCCGCGCCGCGGCCGCTGCGCTGCTGATGCTGCTGGCCGCGGCGGCCCTGCGGCGGGCATGGCGGCAGCCTCGGGTCGAAGCCGCGGCGATGGCGTCGGGCGCGTTCGAAGCCGATGTCGCGCTGCTGCCGCCGCGGCTGCGCCCGGCGATCGCCGCGCTGCGCGTGATCGCCGGCGCCGCCGTCGCGTGGATCGCCGCGTCGCTGCTGGCGCCCGACGGCGGCTGGCTGTCGCCCGCCTGGCCGCAGATCCGCGTCGCCGCGGTCTTCGTGCTGGCGCCATCGCTGATCGCAAGCCTGCTGCTGAAGGCGCATGCGGCGCGGCTGCGCATCGACGGCGCGCACCTGCTCGTGCTGCGCGGCCCAGAGCGCATCGAGCTGCCGGTGGCGGAAGTCGCCGCGGTGCACGCCTGGCGCCTGCCGCTGCCGGCGGCGGGCGTCTCGCTGCGGCTGGCCGGCGGCAGCGCTTGGCGCTGGCAACTGGCCGGCGCCGATGCCGTCGCGCTGCAGCGGGCGCTCGCCGCGGCCGGCTCGGCCGCTGCCGCGCCCGAGCCGGCCTGGGCGGCGGCCCAGGCGCAGGCGCGGCTCGCCTGCCGCCCGGGCTGGTTCGGCACACCGGCCGCCAAGTTCGCGCTGCTGCCGCTGGTGCTGGCCTTGCCGGCTTTCCGGCTGCACCAGCAGATCGTCTACGGCAGCCCCTTCGGCGAAGCACTGGCCTCGGGCGGCTGGGCCTACGTCCTGGGCCTCGCCGGCTGGTGGGCGGCCTGGGCCGTCGGCGTGCTGTTGGTGGCGGCGCTGTTGCGCGTGCTGATCGAGGCCGGCTGCGCGGCGGCGGCGCTGCTGCGGCCCGTTCATGCCACGGCCGCGCGCTTCGCGCTCGAGCGCGCGGGGCTGGTGGTGCTCTACCTCGGCCTGCCGGCCTGGCTCGCCTGGCGCATGCTGATGGCCTGAAGCCCCGACGCGCGGCTCGCAGCCCGCGATCAGAGCGCCGCAGCCACCTGTTCGCCGAAGGCCTTGCAGCCGAGTGGTCCGCCGAGGTCGGCGGTGCGTGTCGCCGGGTTCTCCAGCACCTGCTCGACGGCCTTCTCGATCGCCGCAGCCGCCGCGGCCAGCGGGGCCGAGCCGCGGCGCTCGGCGAGCCAAGCGAGCAGCATCTGCACCGACAGGATCATCGACACCGGGTTGGCCTTGTCCTGCCCCGCGATGTCCGGCGCCGAGCCATGCTGCGCCTGGGCGCAGCACAGCGTGTCGCCGGCCATGATCGAGCCCGCCAATCCCAGGCTGCCCGACAGTTCGCTCGCCAGGTCGGACAGGATGTCGCCGTAGAAGTTCTCGGCCACGAGCACGTCGAAGCGCTCGGGGTTGCGCACGAGGTGCGCGGTCGATGCATCGACCAGCAGGTCGTCGAACTGCACCTCGGGGAAGTCCTTCGCGACCTGGCGCGCGCATTCGAGGAACAGGCCGTCGGTCATGTGGAAGCTGTTGGCCTTGTGGATCGCCGTCACCTTGCGGCGGCGCTTCATCGCGAGTTCGAAGGCGCGGCGCGCGATGCGCTCGCTCGCGTGGCGCGTGATCTTGCGCACCGACAGCGCGATGTCGGGCGTGGGCATCATCTCGCCCCAGCCCAGCGCCATGTTGCGGTCCGGGTAGAAGCCTTCGGTGGCCTCACGCATGATCACGAGATCCATCGTCCGGCCCGGCTTCATCTGGGTCGGCAGGAAGGGCCGCGTGCGAGCCGGGCGCACGTTGGCGTAGAGATCGAGCTTCACGCGGAACGCGGCCGAGACGTTGTGCCCGCCCTGCGCGGGCTTGGGGTAGTCGGCGTGCGAGATCGTGCCCAGCACGAGGCCGTCGTAGTCGCGGGCCTTGTGCAGCGTCTCGTCGCGCAGCGTCGTGCCGTGCTTCTTGAGCGCAACGAAGCCGATGTCCTCGAAGTCGAGGTGCAGGCCGAGGCCGAAGCGCGCGTCGGCGGCGCGCAGCACGTTCACGGCGGCGGCCGTGATCTCGGGGCCGATGCCGTCGCCGGGGAGGACGAGGAGTTTCACGTTGAATGTTCCTTCGGTTGAGGCTGGAAGGCGGGCGGGCCGCGGTGCTCAGTCGGCCTTGACGTTGGCGTCCTTGATGACCTTGGCCCAGCGCGCCGACTGCGCCTTCATGAACTCGCCCAGCTGCGCCGGCGTGCCGCCCACGGCGACGGCGCCGATGGCGTCCAGCTTGGCGGCCACGGCCGGGTCCTTCAGCACCGCGTTGACCTCGCCATTGAGCCATTGAACCGCCGCAGGCGGCGTGCCGGCCGGTGCGAGCAGGCCGTACCAGGCCGGCACCTCGAAGTCCTTCAAGCCCTGCTCGGCGAACGTGGGCACGCCGGCCAGCTCGCGCAGGCGCTTCGGCGCCGCCACGGCCAGTGCGCGAACCTTGCCGCCCTTGATGTGCGGCAGCGCCGAGGTGGAGGTGTCGAACATCATGTCGATCTGGCCGCCGATCAGGTCGGTCATCGCCGGCGCGCTGCCCTTGTACGGGATGTGCATCAGGTCGGTCCTGGTCGTCAGCTTGAACAGCTCGCCCGCCAGCTGCACCGAGGTGCCCGCGCCGCCGGAGCCGAAGTTCAGCTTTCCGGGCTTCGCCTTGGCCTCGGCGACCAGGCCGTTCACGTCCTTCACCGCGGAGGCCGCGGGCACGATCAGGACCGTGGGCGCGTCGGCGATGTGCACGACCGGGACGAAGTCCTTCTCGACGTTGTAGCGCAGTGCGGCGTACAGGTGCGGGTTGACCGAGAGCGTGAACTGGCCGAGCAGCAGCGTGTAGCCGTCGGGCGCCGCGCGCGAAGCCGCCTCGTTGCCTATGTTCGTGCCGCCGCCGCCGCGGTTGTCGACGATGAAGCTCTTGCCGGTGCGCTCGCTCAGCTTCGTGGTGATGAGGCGTGCCACGTTGTCGCTGCCGCCGCCGACGGCGAAGGGCACGATGACCGTGATGGGCTTGGCCGGGTAGGCCTGAGCCAGCACCGCGGCAGGCAGTGCGAGCAGCATCGAGGCCACGATGCGGCCGCTCGAAAGGCGATGGGTCATGGGGGTCTCCTTCAGGTCCGGCCGTGTTCGGCCGAGACGAAGTTCGTCTGGCCCGAGGCGGTGAGCGTGCGCGTCGCATCCGGGCGCGCATAGGTCCAGAAGATCTTCATCGGCTGCGAGTCCGAGAGATTGCGGAAGCGGTGCGAGAGGTTCGGCGGCAGCCAGGTGGTGTCCAGCGCCTGCAGGCGCACCGAGGGCTGGCCCTCGATGTCCAGCATGGCCTCGCCCACCAGCAGCATCACGCTCTCCTCGCAGTTGTGGCTGTGGAAGGGGATCGCGGTGCCCGGGGCGAAGGACGTGATGCCGTTGATGAAGCCCGTCGCGCCGCAGCCCGGGCCGACGAGCGGCGTCGTGCGCGCGCCGCCGCCGCGGTCGTGGGCGGTGATGTCGGCTGGGCGCAGCACGGCGGCGGGGCGGGTTTCGGTGGTGTGGTTCATGGTTCGAAGTGGTAGAGGGATTGCGGGTTGTCGACCAGCACCTGCGAGCGCGCCGCCGGATCGGGAACCCAGCGTTCGAGCAGCGAGAGCAGCAGCGCGTCGTCCGGCGCAGGCTGCTGGCTCGGATGCGGCCAGTCGCTGCCCCACAGCATGTGGTCGGGCCGCACGCGGTGCAGCGCCTGCGCGAGCGCGGTCACGTCGTCATCGGCGGATGTGCGTTGATCGGAGACCAGGTAGGGTGCGGAGAGCTTGACCCAGGCCCGCCCGCGTTCCAGCAGCCGCGCGAGCACGCCGAACGCGGCATGGGTGCGGCCTTCCCGTGCCGGGATGCGGCCCATGTGGTCGAAGACGATCGGCACCGGCACGCGCTCCCAGAGCGGCGCCAGTTGTGCGAGCGTGTCGGCATGCAGGTGCACCTGAAGGTGCCAGCCCAGCGGCGCGATGCGTTCGGCCAGCGGCTCGATCATCTCCACGCGCGTCGCGCCGCCCCGCGCGAGGTTGAAGCGCAGGCCGCGCACGCCGGCGGCGTCGAGGCGCAGCAGTTCCTCGTCGGCGACACCGGTGTCGACCACCGCGATGCCGCGCGCGGCGGGGCCGAAACGCGCCAGCGCTTCGAGCAGGCAGCGGTTGTCGGTGCCGTAGGTCGAAGGCTGGACGACGACGACGCGCGACAGGCCCAGCCGCTGCTGCAGCCGCCAGTAGTCGTCGACGCTCGCGTCGGCGACCTCGCGCGTGTCACCCGCCGCCATCGGGAAGCGCCGGCTGAAGACGTGGATGTGCGCGTCGCAGGCGGCGGCCGGCAGCGTCGCCATCAGGCCCTCGCCCAGTAGGTGCGCAGGTTGCAGAACTCGCGCAGCCCGGCGGCGGCCAGCTCGCGGCCGTAGCCGGACTTCTTCGTGCCGCCGAAAGGCAGGCGGGCATCCGAGGCCGTCGCGGCGTTGATGAAGGCAGCGCCTGTCGTGATGCGCCGCGCCACGCGCACGCCGCGCGCGGTGGATGCGGTCCAGATGCTGACCGACAGGCCGAAGGGGCTTGCGTTCGCGAGGCGGATCGCTTCGTCGTCGTCGGCCGCCACGGCAATGGCGGCGACCGGCCCGAAGGTCTCTTCGTCGAACACGGCCATGCCCGGCCCGGCGTTAGCGATCACCGTGGGCTCGAAGTAGCAGCCCGCGCCGGGCCGTGCGCGGCCACCGGCCAGCAGGCGGCCGCCGGCGGCGACGGACTGCTCGATCTGCCGCTGCAGGTTCTCGCGCAGGTCGGCGCGGGCCAGCGGGCCGACCTGGGTGCGCGCATCGGTCGGGTCGCCGACGACCAGCGCCTGCGTGCCTTCGACGAACAGCGCCGTGAAGCGCTCTGCCACCGCGGCCGCGACGATGAAGCGCTTGGCGCAGACGCAGCTCTGCCCGGCGTTGCTGAAGCGCGCCTTCACGGCGGCTGCGGCCGCAGCGGGCACGTCGGCGTCGTCCAGCACGATGAAGGCATCGGACCCACCCAGCTCCAGCACCGACTTCTTCGACGCGCGGCCCGCGGCGGCACCCACCGCGGCGCCCGCGCGGTTCGAGCCGGTGAGCGTGACGGCGGCGATGCGCTCGTCGGCTATCAGCCGGTCGATGGTGGCCGGCACGTCGGGCTCGGCCACCAGCAGCGTGGTCAGCAGGTGGCGGGGCAGTCCGGCGTCGACGAAGAGGCGCTCCAGCGCCAGCGCGCAGCCGGTGACGTTGGGCGAGTGCTTCAGCAGCACGCCGTTGCCGGCCGCGATCGACGGGATCGCGAAGCGCATCACCTGCCAGACCGGGAAGTTCCAGGGCATCACGGCCAGCACCAGGCCGATCGGCTCGCAGCTCACCCAGGCCTCGACGCCGTCGATCGGCACCGGCTCATCGGCCAGCAGGCGCTCGGCGTTGTCGGCGTAGTACAGCGCGGTGACGGCCGACTTCTCCAGCTCGCCCGCGGCCTCGGCCAGCGGCTTGCCCATCTCGGCGGTGATCCGGTGCGCGAAGGCATCACGCTGGCGGCGCAGTTCGTCGGCCAGGCGGCGGACCGCGGCGATGCGCACGTGTAGCGGCTGTTCGCCCCAGGCGGCCGCGGCCTGGCGCGCGTCGTCGACGGCGCGATCGATGCGGGCCCAGGGCCAGCCCTCGTAGGTCTCGAGGACTGCCCCGGTGGCCGGGTTGATGGTTTGAATGATCGGGCTCATGCCGTGCTCCTGTGAAAGGCATCGTAGGCAGCCCCTATCCAGAAGTAAAATACATCGCAGGTATTGATTCCATAACTCACAGAGATGGATCTTCGCGTCCTCCAGTTCGCCGAGGCCATCGGCCGCCTGGGCAGCTTCACGCGCGCCGCCGAGGAGATCGCCATCGCCCAGCCGGCGCTGAGCACCGCCATCGCGAAGCTGGAGCACGAGCTGGGCGTGCAGCTCTTCTTCCGCATGCCGCGCGGCGCCAGGCCCACGCCCGAGGGCGAGCTGCTGCTGGCGCGTGCCGCGCGCATCTTCGAGGAGGTCGATTCGCTCAAGCGCGAGCTCTCGGATGTCTCCGAGCTGCGCAGCGGCCATGTCACCGTCGGCTTTCCGCCGATGTACGGCCTGCACTACGTCCCGGGCCTGGTGATGGCGTTCCGCCAGCGCTACCCGGGTATCGAGATCACGGCGATCGAAGGCAGCGCGTCGAACATCCGCGACCGGCTGGCGGCCGGGACGATCGACATCGGCGTGCTCGAGGCGCGCCGGGTCGACAGCGCCTGGAAGACGATCCGCCTGGGCAGCGACGAGATGGTGCTGGGCCTGGCCGCCGGCCACCCGCTGGCCTCACGCAGGCGCGTGACGCCTTCCGCGCTCGACGGCCTGCCGATGGTCGTGCTGTCGGACGGTTTCCTGCAGCGGCAACTGCTGGACGCCTACTGCGCCGAACACGGCGTGCACTACCGCAGGGTGATGGAGTGCAACTTCGTGCAGATGACGATCCTGGCCGCGCAGGCCGGCCACGGCGCGGCGACGCTGATGCGCTCGATGGTCGAGCACCAGCCGGGGCTGGTCGGCATCCCGTTCGAGCCCGCGAAGATGTTCAACTTCGAGATGTGCTGGCGGCGTGACCGCTACTTCTCGAAGGCCTGCCGGGCCTTCACGAGCTTCGCCGTCAGCGCCGACGCACCGGCGGCCTGAATCGTCGTTCAGCCGGAGACGCGGGCGTACATGGCCGTCACGTCGTCCATCATCTGCAGGATGCGCTCGCTCGCGGTGAAGGCGTCGGCCTGCGCGCGCGGGTTCGCCTGGCCGGCCTTGAGCCCGCCGAGCAGCGCGTCGAAGAAGCCGAACTGCTGGTCGGCCAGGCCCAGCGCATCGCGGATGGCCTGCGTCGACTCGGGTGCCGCGCGCAGCAGTTCCTGCGCCTTGCCGAACTCGTCGCGCGCGGCGTTCAGCGCCTTCATCGAAGGCTCGGCCTGCACGCCCCAGCTGGCCGCCAGGTACATGGCCGCCATGCGCTGGCTGAGCATGCGCTGCCGGCCGGCCACGTTGACCAGCTTGCCCACCGGCCGCCCGGAGGCCGCCTCCAGCATCTGCGTGCCCTGGTTGGCCTGCGCCAGCACCTGCGCGGCCAAGGCCAGCACCGCCTCCGAGCCCGCACGGCTGGGGGCCGAGCCCACCAGCGCGGTCTTGTAGCCGCCCCAGGTCACCTCGAGCTGGTCGTACTGCTGCTTGATCTCCGGCCGCGGCGCGTAGGCGCGCAGCTCGACGAGCTGGCGATCGAACAGCGACATCGAGTCGGCCAGCACGCGCTCGGCCTGGTCGCGCCGGACCCCTTCGGCCAGCGCCAGGTAGGCCTTGGCCATGCGCTGGCTCAGCATGCGCTGGCGGCCGGCCTTGTTGATGGCATCGTTGATGTCGCGCACCTGCGCCGAGGCCGGTGGCACGCAGGCCCAGATCAGCGGGGCACCCAGGATCAGCTGGCGTCGGTTCGTCACGTTGCAGTCCTCGAGAGGGTCACGGGGCCCGCTCCGGTACGGCTGGAGCAGGTCAGCTCACTCGTCGCATTAGGACGCAAGACTTTGGGCGGGTAAAGCGAGAAAAGGGGGGCCTCGCCGACGATCCACCGCCTTGAACGGCCGGCGCGGCGCTGGCGGCGGCCACGAGGCCGTCCCCGAGAAACAAGCGGCTACAGTCGCCCCCGGCCGAAAGAGTGATCCGCAAGGGAGCCCAGCGAGGTGAACGCACCTGATCTGTCGAACCACACGCCGATGATGCAGCAGTACCTGCGCATCAAGTCAGAGTTTCCCGACACGCTCGTCTTCTACCGGATGGGCGATTTCTACGAGCTGTTCTTCGACGACGCGCGCAAGGCCAACCGGCTGCTGGACATCACGCTGACGCAGCGCGGCGCCAGCGCCGGCGAGCCGGTGGTGATGGCCGGCGTGCCGGTGCATTCGGTGGAGAGCTACCTCGCGCGGCTGATCCGGCTGGGCGAGGCGGTGGCGGTGGCCGAGCAGGTGGGCGACGTGGCCACGGCCAAGGGGCCGGTGGAGCGCAAGGTGACGCGCGTGGTGACGCCCGGCACCGTGACCGACAGCGAGCTGATGGCCGAGCGCGCCGACACGCTGCTGGTGGCGCTGTACAAGGTCCGCGCCACCTGGGGGCTGGCCTGGCTGGGCCTGGCCAGCGGCCAGCTCGGCCTGACCGAATGCGGCGAGCGTGAACTGCCCGCCTGGCTGGCGCGCCTGAACCCGGCCGAGGTGCTGCACGACGGCAGCGGCCTGCCGGAGGCGCTGGCCACGCTGCGCGCCGCACGCACCGCGCGCCCGGCCTGGCAGTTCGACGGCGCTTTGGGCGAACGCAAGCTGCGCGAGCAGCTGCAGGTGGCCTCGCTCGCCGGCTTCAATGCGCAGGACCTGAAGGCCGCGCATGCCGCCGCCGCGGCGCTGCTGAGCTTCGCCGAGCACACGCAGAGCCAGAGCCTGGCGCATGTGCGCACGCTGCAGGTGGAGCGCGCCGGCGAGCTGCTGGACCTGCCGCCGTCGACGCACCGCAACCTGGAACTCGTGCAGACGCTGCGCGGCGACGACGCGCCCACGCTGCTGAGCCTGCTGGACAGCTGCCGCACCGGCATGGGCAGCCGCCTGCTGCGCCACTGGCTCACGCATCCGCAGCGCGCGCGCAACGCGGCGGTCGAACGCCACGAGGCGATCGCGGTGCTGATCGAGCAGGGCTTCGAGCCGCTGCGCGAGGCCTTGCGCGGCGTGAGCGACGTCGAGCGCACGACCTCGCGCACGGCGCTGCGCCAGGTGCGGCCGCGCGAGCTTTCCGGTCTGCGCCTCACGCTGGCTTCGCTGCCGGCGCTGCGCGCGGTGGCGCCGGCCGGCTCGCCGCTGCTGGCGCGCCTGCACGAGGGCCTGCAGCCGCCCGAAGCGCTGCGCGAGACGCTTGCGGCCATCGCCGACGAGCCCGCGGTGCTGCTGCGCGACGGCGGCGTCATCGCGCCGGGCTTCGATGCCGAGCTCGACGAGCTGCGCGGCATCAGCCAGAACTGCGATGCCTTCCTGCTCGCGCTGGAGCAGCGCGAGCGCACGCGCACCGGCATCGGCAACCTGCGCGTGCAGTTCAACAAGGTGCACGGCTTCTACATCGAGGTCACGCAGTCGGGCATCGACAAGGTGCCTTCGGACTACCAGCGCCGCCAGACGCTGAAGAACGCCGAGCGCTACATCACGCCGGAGTTGAAGGCCTTCGAGGACAAGGCCCTGTCGGCGCAGGAGCGGGCGCTGGCGCGCGAGAAATGGCTTTACGAGCAGCTGCTGGACCGGCTGCAGGGCCACCTGGCCGAGCTGCAGGCCTTGGCTCGCTCACTCGCCGCGCTGGACGCATTGGCCGCGCTCGCCGAACGCGCCGCGACGCTGAACTGGTGCCGGCCGGAGTTCGTGCCCTACCCCTGCATCGAGATCGAAGCGGGCCGCCACCCGGTGGTGGAAGCGCGGCTGGCGGAGACCGGTGGCCCGCCCTTCATCCCCAACCACTGCCGGCTCGACGCGAAGACGCGCATGCTCGTCATCACCGGCCCGAACATGGGCGGCAAGAGCACCTTCATGCGCCAGGTGGCGCTGGCGGTGCTGATGGCCTCGATGGGTTCGTTCGTGCCCGCGGCGGCCTGCCGGCTCGGGCCCATCGACGCGATCCACACCCGCATCGGCGCGGCCGACGACCTGGCCAACGCGCAGTCCACCTTCATGCTGGAGATGACCGAGGCCGCGGCCATCGTGCATGGCGCCACCGAGAACAGCCTCGTGCTGATGGACGAGATCGGCCGCGGCACCAGCACCTTCGACGGCCTGGCGCTGGCCGGCGCCATCGCCAGCCAGCTGCACGACCGCAACAAGAGCTTCACGCTCTTCGCCACGCACTACTTCGAGCTCACCGAGTTCCCGGCGAAACACGAGCGCGCGATCAACCTGCACGTGGGCGCGGTGGAGAGTGGGCACGACATCGTCTTCCTGCACCAGCTCGAACCCGGCCCCGCCAGCCGCAGCTACGGCGTGCAGGTCGCTCGGCTGGCCGGCATGCCGGCACCGCTGCTGCGCCAGGCGCGCGCCACGCTGGAAGCGCTGGAGGCCAAGGCCGCCGCGGGCTCGGCGCAGGTGGACCTGTTCGCGCCGCCACCGGCCGCGCCGGCACCGGAGCCCTCGGCGGTGGAGGCGGCGCTGGCCACGATCGACGCCGACGCACTCTCCCCGCGCGAGGCGCTGGAGGCGCTGTACCGGCTGAAGGCGTTGCTCGGCTGACGATTCGCGACTCGGGCTGTCGATCCGTCGCAGCCCGCGTGCGGCCGCGCCCGCACCGCCCAGAATGGCCGCATCGCCACTTCGCGAAAGAAGCCGCCATGTCGACCGTCCTGCAGGCCCGCGGCCTGCACAAGCGCTACGGCGAACGCCAGGCCGTCGCCGGCGTCTCGCTGCAAGTGGATGCGGGGCAGATCCTCGGCTTGCTCGGCCCCAATGGCGCCGGCAAGAGCACGACGATCGCGATGATCGCCGGCCTCACCAGCGCCGACGCGGGCGAGGTGCAGGTGGCCGGCCGCTCGCTCGCGCAGGACGAGGCCGGCTGCAAGCGCCGCATCGGCCTCGTGCCGCAGGAGCTGGCGCTGTTCGAGGACCTGCCGGCGCGCGAGAACATCGCCATCTTCGGCGCGCTCTACGGGTTGTCGCGCGCGGCGCTGGCATCGCGCACGCAGGAGGTGCTGGCCGCCGTGGGCCTGGCCGATCGCGCGGCCGACAAGCCCGCCACCTTCAGCGGCGGCATGAAGCGCCGGCTGCACATCGCCTGCGCGCTGGTGCACGACCCCGAGCTGCTGCTGCTGGACGAGCCCACCGCCGGCGTCGACCCGCAGAGCCGCAACGCCATCTTCGAGACGCTGCAGGCGCTGCAGCGCGCCGGCAAGGCGCTGGTCTACACGACGCACTACATGGAGGAGGTCGAGCGCCTGGCCGACCGCGTGGTGATCGTCGACCATGGGCGGATCGTCGCCGAAGGCAGCGTGCCCGAGCTGCTGCAGCGCCTGCCGGCGGCGTCGCGCAAGCTGACGTTCGAAGTGGATGGCATGAACGAAGCCGCGGCGCTGGCCGCGCTGGCCGGCGCCGGCATCCCGGTGCGCCCCGTCGCGGCGGACAACGGCAGCCTCGAGGACGTGTTCCTCGCCCTCACCGGCCGCGCGCTGCGCGACTGAGAGCAAGCGCGCATGAACGCCTTCCTCGCCCTCGTCCGCAAGGACATCCTGCAGTACCTGGCCAACCGGCGCGCGCTGGTGATGAGCCTGGTCGCGCCGATCGCCATCGCCGCTTTCTTCGGCAGCCTGTTCGGCGGCGGCGAGAACAAGCCGGCGAACATCCCGGTGGCCATCACCGACCTCGACGGCAGCACGATCTCGCAGCAGGTGGTGGCCGCGCTGCAGGCCGAGAGCGCGCTGCGGCTGCGCCCGCTGGACGCCGCGCAGGGCGCGGCCGAGGTGCGCGCCGGCCATCTGCAGGCCGCCATCGTGCTGCCGGCCAGCTTCGGCCAGCAGGCCTCGCGCGCGCTCTTCGGCGCCGGGCCCAAGCCCGAGGTGCTGCTCACCGTCGACCCCTCGCAGGGCATGGTGCTGCCGATGGTGCGCGGCCTGCTCGCGCAGCACGTGATGCAGGCCGTGGGCCGCGCCAGCTTCAGCGCCGACGCGCCGGCCCTGGCCGACGCGCGCCGCAGCGTCGAGGCCAGCGGCACGCTGCCGGCCGACGAGCGCGGCGAGCTGCTGGCCATGTTCGACAGCATCGCGAAGGTCCAGCGCCGCGGCGCCGCCGCATCGGCGCCCGCCAGTGCAAATGCAGGCGCCAACGCAGGCGGCCTCTCGGTGCCCTTCACCACACGCGAGGTGCAGGCCGCCGCCGAGGGCCCGGCCGTGGGCTACAACGGCTACGCGCATTCCTTCGCCGGCATGGGCGTGCAGTTCATCCTGCTGCTGGGCGTGGACATCGGCATCGGCCTGCTGGCCATGCGGCGCATGGGACTGTGGCAGCGGCTGCGCGCCGCGCCGCTGTCGCGGGCGCAGCTGCTGGGCAGCCGCATGGCCTCGTGCGCGCTGATCGCCTGCGGCGTGTTCGCGGTGTTGATGGTGGTGGCGGTGGCCGGCTTCGGCGTGCGCGTGCACGGCAGTGTGGCGGGGCTGGCGCTGGTCATCGCGGCGTTCTCGCTCGTCACCGGCAGCTTCGGGCTGATGATCGCCGCCATCGGCCGCACGCCGGAGGCCACGCGCGGCCTGGCCATCCTGGCCACGCTGCTGATGGTGATGCTGGGCGGCGCCTGGGTGCCGAGCTTCATCTTCCCGCCCTGGGTGCAGGCCATCGCGGCCTGGGTGCCGACGCGCTGGGCCGTGGACGGGCTGGACGCGATGACCTGGCGCGGCCTGCCGCTTTCGGCCGCCTGGCTGCCCACCGGCATGCTGCTGCTGTTCGCCGCCGGCTTCGGCGCCGTGGCGCTGGCGCGCTTCCGCTGGGAGGAGTAAGCGGCCGGCGCGGGCCGGCCTGCTAGGCTTCGGCCTTCCGCAGCCCGCCCAGCCCCGCCATGACCTACTGCGTCGGCATCCGCCTCAACGCCGGCCTCGTGTTCCTCTCCGACAGCCGCACCAACGCCGGGCTGGACGCGATCAGCACCTTCCGCAAGATGATGATCTACGAGAAGGCCGGCGACCGCTTCATGGTGATGCTCTCGGCCGGCAATCTCTCGATCAGCCAGAGCGTGCGCGAGCTGCTGCAGGTGGAGAAGCTCGACGTGGGCGGCACCGAGCCGCTGACGATCTGGAACGCCACCAGCATGTTCGACGCCGCGCGCGTGCTGGGCAGCACGGTGCGCCGCGTCTACGAGCAGGACGGCCCCTCGCTGCGCCAGGCCGGCGTGGACTTCAACGCCAGCATGATCTTCGGCGGCCAGATCAAGGGCGAGGCGATGCGCCTGTTCCTCGTCTATTCGGCCGGCAACTTCATCGAGGCCACGCGCGAGACCTGCTTCTTCCAGGTCGGCGAGAGCAAGTACGGCAAGCCCATCCTGGACCGCGTGCTGACGCCCGGCACGCCGCTGGACGAGGCCGCCAAGTGCGCGCTGGTGTCGATGGACAGCACGCTGAAGTCCAACCTCAGCGTCGGCCTGCCGCTGGACCTGCTGGTCTACCGCGAAGGCCGGCTGGGCAGCGACGAGCATGTCTGCATCGACGAGCGCAACCCTTACTTCACGATGATCCACAGCACCTGGGGCCAACGCCTGCGCGAGGTGTTCGAGGGCATCGACGACCCGCGCTGGGACGGCGGCGACGCCACGCACCCGCTGATGGTGCCGGCCGAGCGCTACGAGCCGATGCGCAAGATCACCAAGCCTTCCGAGCGCATCGTTTAGGGCCTGCTAACACTATGGCAAGGCATCGCGTTGCGGCCAGAAGGCACCGCAGGCAAGGCGCAAACCGCAGCCGGGTTGGATACCCGGCGAGGATTTGCAACGCCGCATGCGGTGCTTTCTGGCCGCAACGCGGTGCCTTGCCATAGTGTTAGCAGGCCCTAGCACGGTGGTCGGCCCGGCGAGCACCGCTGCCGAAGCCGGCCCGCGCGGCGGCTGCCGGCTGCGACTGCTGGGCCTGCCGCGCGCCGAGGCCGCGGGCACCGAGCTGCGGTTCCCGGACCGCAAGTGCGTGGCCATCGTCGCCGTGCTCGCGCTCGACGGCGCCTGCACCCGCGCCCGGCTGGCCGACCTGCTCTGGGACGCTCAGGGCGACGCGCGGCGCAACCTGCGGCGCGAACTGCACCGCCTGCGCGAGGCCGGCTTCGAGGCCTTCGTCGCTGCGCAGGGCGACGTGCTGGCGCTGCATGACGAGGTCGAGGTCGACGTCGCGCGCTTCCTGGCGGCCGGCGAGGGCCATGGCGACAGCGACGCCGAACAGGCGCTGGCGCTGCACGGCGGTGCGCTGCTGGAAGGCTTCGACCTCGCCGGCGCCGAGCCCTTCAACGACTGGCTGGCCGCGCACCGCAACGCGCTGGACAGCCGCTGGCGCGCGCTGGCCGAGGCGCGGGCCGCCGCGCTGGAGGCGGCCGGCCGGCTGCGCGCGGCGCTGGACGTGGCGCGCCGCCTGGTCGAGGCCGACACGCTGCAGGAAGCGCCCTACCGGCGCGCCATGCGGCTGCACGCCGCGCTGGGCGAACGCGAGGCGGCGCTGGCGCTGTACGAGCGCTGCCGCCGGCTGCTCGGCCGCGAGCTGGGGCTGCGGCCGCTGGCCGAGACCGTGGCGCTGGCCGAGGCCGTGCGCAGCGGCAGGCTGCCCGCACCAGTGGCTGCGGCGCCGGCGCCGCAGCCGGCCGCGCTGCCGGCGCTGCAGACGCTGGCCGGCCCGGCCCCGCTGGTGGGACGTGAGGCGCTCGTGGCGCGTCTGGATGCCGCGCTCGCCGGCCGGCTGACCGTGCTGCGCGGCGCGGCCGGCATCGGCAAGACCGCGCTGCTGGCCGCGCTGGCGGCGCGGCGGCCGGGCCTGGTGCGGCTGGGCACGCGGCTGTCGGACCGGCGCGTGCCCTACGCCGCGCTCGCACGCTGGCTGCGCGATGCCGCCGGCACGCCGATGCCGGCCTGGGTGCGCCCGGAACTGGCGCGCCTGCTGCCCGAGTTCGGCGCCGCGCCGGCGCCGATCGAGACCGACGCGCAGCGCCTGCGCTTCTTCAGCGCCATCGGCGAGGCCTGGCGCCAGCTCTTCGGCGACCAGCGCCCGCTGGCCTTCGACGACTGGCAGTTCGTCGACGATGCCAGCGCGATGTGGTGGGGCTGGTGGTTCGGCCGCAGCGAGGCGCCGGTGCTGGTGGCCGAGCGCCCGGGCGAAGCCGGCGCGCTGGCCGCCACCACGCTGCAGGAGGCGGCGTCGGGCGGCGCCACGGTCGTGGACGTGCCGCCGCTGGAGGAAGCCGCGATGCGCGAGCTGGTGGCCCGGCTGTCCGGCAGCGCCAGCCCGCGACGCTTCGCGCACCGCCTGTGGCAGGCCACCGGCGGGCATGCCTTCTACGCGCTCGAGACCCTGCAGCACCTGCTGCAGTGCGAGGTGATCCGCGTCGATGCGCAGGGCCTGTGGAGCACACCCTTCGACGATGCGACCACCGACTACCACGAGCTGCCCATCGCGCCCTCGGTGCAGGCCGCGGTGCTGCAGCGCCTGCGCGCGCTGGACGAGGCCACGCAGCGCCTGCTCGAAGCCGCCAGCCTGGCCGACGACGACTTCGCGCTCGAGCTGCTCGCGCGGGCCAGCGCGCTGGACGAGTGGGAAGCCGTGCGCGCGCTCGAATGCGCGCTGCACGCGCGTGTGCTGGTGCGCGTGAACGCGCTGCCGGCGGCATCCGGGGCATCGCGGCCGCCCGGCCGCTTCCGCTTCGAACACGACCTGTTCGCGCAGGCCGTGGCGGCGGCGCTGTCGCCCGAGCGCCGCGCCCTGCTGCACCGCGCGCTGGCACAGGCCCTGGCCGCCGAAGGCGCCGCCGCGGCGCGCGTGGCGGCGCATTTCGACGCCGCCGGCGACGCGGCCGCGGCACGCGCCTGGCACTTCCGTGCGCTCGAGCGCGCACGCGAGCGGCACCTGCCGGCCGACACCCTCGCCCACGCCGAGCGAGTGCTGGCGCTCGCGCCCCGTGCCGAGGAGCGCGTGCAGGCGCAGCTGGCGCGGGCCTCGGCGCTGTACATGCGGGCCGACCCGGCGGGCGCACGCGCGGCGCTCGACGCAGCGCTGGCCGCGCTGGGCCCGAACCCGCCGCTGGCGCAGCGCGTAGACGTGGTCGCGATGCAGGCCTTCCAGGCCCAGCGCGAAGGCCGCGCGGCCGAGATGCTGCCGGCGCTGGACGCGCTGCTGGCCGAGCCGGCGCTGGACACCCCTGACCGCGCCCGGCTGCTGATGCGCCGCGGCACCGCCGGCCGCGTGCTGGGGCGCCTGGACGCCGCCCGCGCTGACCTGCAGGCGGCGCGGGCGCTGCTGGGCGACGAGCCCGCCCGCCAGCTCGCCCAGGTGCTGGAAGACCTGGCGCGCCTGTCCATCAGCGCGGGCGACCTGGACGCCTGCCGGCGCCACGCCGAGCAGGCGGCCGCGGTGGCCCGCGCCGCCGAGACCCCGGCGCTGGAATCCGGCGCGCTGATGCTCACCGGCGTGGCCGAGCAGCTGAACGGGCACTTCGAAGCCTCGCTGCCATGGCTGCTGAACGCGCGCGAGGTGGCGCGCCAGCATGGCCTGGTGGCCTCCGAGCGCGCCGCCATCCTGAACCTCGTGTCCACCTGGCTGGCGCTGGGCCGGCGCCCGGAGGCGCTGCAGGCGGTGGAGGAAGGCTGGGCGCTGTCGCCGCTGTTCTCCAGCCTGTCGGAGCAGCAGGCCTTCGTCGAGGCGCGTTACCAGTGCCGCGTCGACAACGGCGAACTCGGTGCCGCGCTGCAGGCGCGCGAGGACTTGGTGGCCGCGTCGCTGCGGGCGGTCGACCACGACCGCCGGGCCTCGGGCCTGATGGTGGCGCTGGACCTGCCGCTGGCGCTGGATGATGCGCAAGGCGCGCACGACGCGGCGCAGGCGCTGGCGAATGCATGCCCGGCGGGATCGGTGTACGCCGCGATGGCGCATGCCAAGCGCGCCTGGTGGGCCACCGTCGCGGGCCAGCCGGCACTCGCGCAGGCCGAACTCGCGGCCGCGCGCGCGCTGCCACCGACCCGGCCCGAAGCGCAGGCCTACCTGCGCCTGGCGGCGCTGAAGGCCGCGCAGGCGGCCGGCGACGCGGCGGCCTGCCAGGCCGCGGCCGACGGCCTTTCGGCGGCCGGCATCAGCACGGAGCTCTGGGCCCAGCTGCTGGCCGCCGCGCTGGCCGGCCCCGAGCCCGGGTGCTGGCATCAGCCGGCGCGGCAGGCACTGGCCGAGACCGCGCTGCCGCCGCTGCCCGCGCTGCTGCTGGCCGATGCGCTGGGCGACGCCGCCGCCGCGCGGCCGCTGGCCGGGCGGCTGCACGCCAGCCTGGCTGGCCATCCGCGCGAGCAGGCCCTCTTCGAACGCCGCTTCGCGCGCTGGCGCTGAGGCGCAGCGCGTCGCCCGCCCCCCACGAACCTGGGGGCGCCCGGCAGCCGCCGCCCCGATCCTGGGACGCCCTTGCAACGCCGGGCCACGCATCGTGCCGGCCATGCCCTGGCCCGAAGCCGATCCGAGCCACCGACCGCCCTGCCAGTTCGCGCTGACGGTGCAGCCGGCGACGCCCGCCTGCCCCTGGAGCGCCAGCCTGCGCTCGGCCGACGGACTCGAGCTGTGTTTCGACAGCCCGGTGGAACTGCTGCGCCACCTGACGCAGCTGGGCCAGCCGGGGCCGGGGCCCCAGGGACCGTTGAAGTGAGGGAGCGTGTGATGCCGGTCTTGTTGACATCTGGGTGGCGGCGCCTGGCGCCGTGGATCGCGTCGCTGCTGCTGGCCGCGTGCGGCGGTGGCGGCGGCGGTGGCAGCGGGGGCGAGGCGCCGCCGGCGCCTCCGCCCGTCGACCCGATCCTGGCCGCCGCCACGGCCTACGGCAGCGAGACCACGCCCGCCGGCGCCAGCAGCATGACGCTGGCCGAGTTCAAGGCCTGGGCCGGCAACGACCGGATCGCCTTCGCCAGCAAGGCCGAGGCCGATGCCGCAGTGGCGGCCGGCGAAGCCCGCCATGCGGCCAACAAGGCGCTGGTGGACGCGGCCATCGTGCAACGCCCGGCGCTGGCCGCCCTGGTGAACCTACCGGCGAGCGCGCCGGACCTCACCACGGCCCGCGACGGCACGCGCCACCTGCGGCTGGACGCCGACAACGCCGTCACGCTGATGGGCTCGCGCGAGGCCTATGCCGACGTGGCCGCGGGCCTGCGGCTGACCAACCAGCGCGCGAACGTCGAGGCCACCTACCTCACGCTGATCGAGCACCTGCCGCGGGACCAGCGCGAAGGCCTGCCCGACCCGGCCGCGCTGGCCGCGGTCAGCGACGGCGAGCTGCAGCTCGCGCGGCTCGAGGTGGCGCGCCGCGTCGAGGCCTTCAATCCGTCCGACGAGCCCTTTCCGCGGCCCGGGCCGACGCAGGCGGGCGTCTCCGGCGGCGGCAGCTCGGTCGCCCGCATCCTGGGCAGCGCGCGGTCCGAGGCGGTGCCGGGCCAGGCGCGCCGGCTGGCCATCCAGCCCTTCTCCGACTTCAGCGGCTGCGGCGCCGAGGCGCCCTCCTATTTCAGCGGCCGCTACAACTGGGCGATGAAGGCCTCGATGACGCCGATCCGGCGCCAGAGTTCGCGCGGCACCTGCGTGGCCTTCGGCGTCGTGGCGGGCGTCGAGTCCTACGCCAGGCACTGGCAGGACCAGCTGCTGAACCTGTCGGAGCAGGAGGTCTACGGCGAGGCCCTGTACAGCTGGTTCCGCAAGTCCGACGACTACGGCGAGGGCATCTCCACCGCCGACACCATCGAGGAACTGCGCAGCCGCGCCTGGCGCATCGATTTCGAATCCGCCTGGCGCTACAACGCCAGCCTCAGCCGCGTCGAGAACGACGACACGAGGACCTACTCGCAGTCCTGCAAGGACTACGACGACCCGGCCTGCAGCGACACCAACCACCAGCGCCAGGTGGTCTGCACGAAGAGCAACGGCGCCACCTACTGCGCCTACAAGCTGCCGCCGAGCGTCACCAACCCGAGCAGCGACCACCAGCGCATCACCGGCACGGTCTCGCTGTGGAACGGCCTGGAGCCGGAGAACTCGCTGGCGGCGGTCAAGGCGATGCTGTCGGCCGGCAAGCCGGTGGTGATGTCGTTCAACATCGACAGCGCCTTCAAGACCGCCAGCGGCATGACGGACGTGAGGCTTCCGGGCGTGGTCCTGTACGACCCGGACAGCCCCGTGAAGGGCGGCCACGCGATGCTCGCGGTGGGCCATCTGCCCAACGGCATGCTGCGCGACGGCGACCGCGACCCGAGCGGCGGCTACCTGGTGCTGAAGAACTCCTGGGGCTGCAGCTCCGGTGACCAGGGCATGTACTACGTGCCCTACAGCTGGGTGATCGACCGCACCAAGAGCGCCACGGCCATCACCGGTGCCACGGGGCACCTGACCACGCCGCAGGTGACGCTGAGCCTGCCCTCGGCGGTGATCAAGGCCAGCGGCGCGATGGACTTCAAGGTCTCGAGCAACCTCAGGATCTCCAAGATCGAGATCTACGTCGCGCAGGTGATCGGCCCGGTGATCACGCGCAGCTACACGGTTCCCGTGGCCGGCCCGGTCACGATCACACCGCAGGTCCCCGACGAGTGGAGCCTGTTCGCCGAAGGCATCGGGCATGCCAGCGCCCGCGTCTACGACGAAGGCGGCAACATGGCCTACAGCAACGAGGTGGGCTTCATCAAGGACACCCAGGCGCCCACCATCACGCTGGCCACGAGCACGCCGGCCATCGCCACGCCGGGCACGGTGCACCTGGACGCCACCGCCGCCGACGAGAGCGGCATCGCCAAGGTCGACTTCTTCCTCGGCCTGACCAAGATCGCCACCCGGACCAGTGCGCCCTTCAGCGCGGACTACCCGCTGGCCAAGCTCGACATCGGCCAGAAGGTCTTCATCGCGCTGGCCACCGACAAGGCCGGGCGCTACGCCTCGTCGAACGTGGTCACGGTGCAGGCCGCCACGGTGCTCAAGCCGCTGGTGCTGTCGTTCACCGCCACGCCGGACCTGCTGCCCTTCGGCGGCGGCAGGGCCACGCTGAACTGGAAGGTGGGCGGCACCGGCACGGTGAACATCGACCACGGCGTCGGCACGCAGCCTTCGGAAGGCAGCGCGGTGGTCGACGTCGGCACCACCACCAGCTTCACCCTCACGGCCAGCAACAGCGCCGGCACCACCACCGGGCAGGCGCTGGTGGCGGTGCAGGCGCTGCCGGCGCCGCAGATCCAGAGCTTCGCCGCCACGCCGGCCAGCGTGCCCTTCGGCGGCGGCAACACCACCTTGTCGTGGAGCTTCCTGTTCGGCACGCCCACTTCGGTGGTCATCACGCCCGACGTGGGCGATGTCACGGGGCTCTCCAGCAAGACCGTCAACGTGATGGCGAACACCACCTACACGCTGACGGCCAGCAACGCCGCCGGGACGCGAACGCGCACGCTCACCGTCGAGGTGGGCGCCGACACCACGCCGCCCAGCGTGAGCCTGGCGGCCAGCGCGACCAGCGTCACCAGCGCCGCCGACCTGAAGCTCAGCGCCAGCGCGAGCGACAACGCCGGCGTGACGCGGGTGGACTTCTACCGCGGCGCGACGCTGCTGGGCTCGGCCACGTCGGCGCCGTACGCATGGTCGGTGCCGCTCACGGCGGCCGACAACGGCAGCCTCGTCTTCACCGCCCGGGCCTTCGACGCGGCGGGCAACGGCGCCACCAGCAACATGGTCGACGTGACGGTGGCCATTCCCGTGCCCGACACCACGCCGCCGACGGTCTCGCTGGCCTCGTCGGCGAGCAGCGTCGTGGCGCCGGCCACGGTCACGCTAACCGCCACGGCGGCCGACGACGTGGGCGTGAGCAGCGTGCTCTTCTACGAGGGCAGCACGCTGCTGGTGACGAAGACCTCGCCGCCCTACACGCACGACATCGGCTACACCACGGCGCAGGCCGGCACCCATGTCTACACGGCCAAGGCCTTCGACGCGGCAGGCAACAACACCACTTCGGCGACGCTGAACGTGCAGGTCTCGCTGCCCGCACCGAGCGACCGCTTCGTGGACCCGGCCGCCGGGGCCGACGCCAACGACGGCCTGTCGCTGGCCACCGCCTACAAGACCATCACGATGGCGGCCTCGACGGTGAGTGCCGGCAGCACGATCTGGCTGGCCGCGGGCAGCTACGCACCCGAAGCAGGCGGCAGCACCAGCAGCCTGGTGGCCATTCCCGCCGGGCGTACCGTGCGGGCGCTGGTGGACGGCTCGGCCACGCTGCGCTTCGGGCTCTCGTTCGCCGCCGGCGGCGCGGTGCGCGGCCTCGTGTTCGCCGGCGCTTCGAGCTTCACCGACCAGACCGGCATCGAAGCCAGCGGCGGCACGGTCACGCTCGCGGCGGTGCGCTTCGCCAACCTGGGCTGCTCGACCTGCGGGCCCGGCGGCTTCGGCGCCCGCGCGGCGATCCGTGCGCTGGGCAACGCACAGGTGGTGCTGGACGCCGGCGCCGGCAACCCGGTGGTGTTCGACACCGGCGTGGGCAACGCGGTGCTGGCCTTCGACACGGCGGTGCTGACCGTCAACGGCGGCCGCATCGCCCCGGGCGACTCGTGCAACGGCGACGACTGCACTGCCCAGATGAAGGCCGCCGGCAGCGCGCAGCTGACGCTCAACGACATGCTGCTGCCGCTGAAGCCGCCGGCGACCAGCGTGCTGGGCCCGCAGCCGCTGCTGCTGGCGCAAGGCAGCGCAGTGGTGAAGATCAACCGCGCCACCATCACCCAGGCGGCCACGCCGGCCAACCCGCGCGACCTGGCCGTGGTCAACGGCGCGGCCTCGTTCACGCTGGCCGACAGCACGGTGTCCGGCAGCTTCCATAACCTCGTGGGGCTGCAGAGCGGCACGCCCACCATCGCCTTCAGCGGCGTCACCGCCACCAGCACCCACACCGGCCAGGGCGCGGTGGCGCGGACCTACTTCTTCGTCGACGCGGTGCCCACGGTGACGGTGGCCAACAGCAGCTTCCAGCTCGGGCTGATCAGCGGCATCGGCGTGACGGCCGTGCTCAGCCTGGACAACGGCGGCGACGTCGACATCGCCGGCAGCTCCTTCACCGGCAATGTCAATGCGCTGTACTTCGGCGGCACCGCGGCCTACACGGTGAAGCTGCGCGACAACAGCTTCAGCGGCAATGCCACCTGCGCGCGGCCGGGCTGCTTCACGGTGCGGATGGAAGGGGGCGCCACCAGCAGCTTCGACCTGGGCATGGCGGTCCGGCCCGGCGGCAACAGCTTCGTCGCCGCCAGCGCCGGCACCGGGCTCGTGGTGAAGACCCACTCGTCGGTGACGGTCACCGCGGTGGGCAACACCTGGGCCGCGGGTGCGCAGGGCGCGGACGCCACCGGCCAGTACAAGTTCGGCACCGCGCCCTGCGGCGCCAACAGCTGCACCGTGAGCACCGGCAGCGGCCAGAACTTCGTCTGGCAGTCCGGCGCGCTGAAGCTGTCCGGGCCCTGAGTGTCGCAGCGCCGGCCATCGGCCGGCGCTGCAGCTGGTCGCGAAGCGCTGGCGGGCCCGGGCCCGGCAGTGCACGCTCGGGGCCTCAGTCGCTCGGCCGGAGTCCCGCATGAAACCGCTGTCTGCCTGGTCCCTCACCTGGCCGCTCTCGCTGGCACTCGCCCTGACCCTGGCTGCGGCTCTGCCGCCGGTGCTGGCGGCCGAGAACAAGTCCGGCGAAGGCTTCTCGGCCGGCCTGAGCGCCCGCCCGCTGACGAACGCCGAGGAGATCGGCCTGCCGGTCTACCCCGGCGCCGTGGCCGAGCCGGAGCGCGGCGATGACAGCGCCGGCGCCAGCCTCAGCCTGTGGGGCGGGCCCTTCGCCCTGGACCTGCGCGTGATGAAGCTGCGCAGCGCCGATGGCGTCGACAGCGTCGCGCGCTACTACCGCGAGGCGATGGCCCGCCAGGGCCGGCTGGTGGACTGCAGCGCCGGCGCGCCGGTGGAGCCGCCCGCCGCCGCGGCCTCGCAAGGCAAGCTGCTGCGCTGCGACGGCGATCGCGCCAAGCCGGGCCAGGCGCTGTACAAGCTGGCGATGGCCGGCGGCGGCGTGCGCATGGTCGCCATCGAACCGGCCGGCCGCGGCTCGCGCATCCAGCTGCTGCGGCTGAACGTGAAGGGCGACTGAGCCTGCTCAGTCTTCGAAGCGCCCCAGCCGCACGGCCGTGCCGCCCGGCTTGAGGTTGCGCGTGCCGGGCATCACCAGCACCGTGTCGTCGTGCGGCGTGACGATCGTGAGGCCACCGTCCACCGCGATCGGCGTGCCGGCCTTGGGGATCACCGACAGCCCCACCGTCGGCACGACGAAGCGGAAGGCCGAGCTGCGCGCGACCACGGCCTCGGAGACCCGCACCAGGCGCTGGCGCGGCGGCAGCGGCAGCCGCACATGGGCCGCGACCCAGGCCGCATCGGCCAGCCCGGTGAGGCCGAGGAAACGCGCCAGCGCATCGGCCGCGACATCGGCCGCGGCCCGCTCCCAGTGCTGGCCGCATTCGATCAGCAGCGCACGCTTCGGGCTCGCCGGGTCGCCGAAGCCGCCGCGCTCCACCATGCGCAGCCCGGCCGGGTGGCCGGTGTCCAGCAGCAGGAACTCCGGCATGCCCAGCTCGCGCGCGAAGGCCGCGTTCTTGTCCACGGTGCCGCAGACCATCAGCGGCCGGCAGGGCTCGCTCATGCTGTGGATGTCGAGCACGAAGTCGGCTGCGTCGACGAAGGGCCGCAGCTCGCGCGCGCGGCGCAGCTCCACCGAATCGCGCGGGCCCAGCAGCACCTCGTCGGCCCAGACGCGGTTGAAGTCCTCGTCGACGCAGCGCGAAGGGAAGGGATTCGCCGGGTCGAAGCGGGCGTAGGCCGCGACGTTCGCGAACACCACCGTCAGCCGGCCCGCGAGCGGGCGGAAGCCCTCGGCGAGCAAGCCGTCCAGCGCGATCGCGCCGCAGATCTCGTTGCCATGCGTCAGCGCCTGCAGCAGCACGTCGGGGCCGGCCCGGCCGCTGTCGAAGCGGTGCACGAAAGGCACACCGGTGTTGCCGGCGGCCCAGCGGCTGATGTCGGGTGCGTGCAGCTGCACCGGCGGCAGCGGCTCAGCCATCGAAGCGCCCTCCATCGGCCAGCGTCGGCAGCAGCTGGTCCACCAGCTGCATCAGGTGCTGCTGCAGCCGCGCAAAACCCGGCGTGCGCTGCAGCGTCGTGGCGTCCATGTACAGGCGCTTGTTGACCTCGATCTGCAGGCTGTGGCGGCGCGCAGCCGGGTCCGCGTAGGCGCGCACCAGCTCCACGCCCTTGAACGGGTCGTTCACCTTCACTTCGTAGCCGAAGCCTTCGAGCACTTCGCGCACGAAGGCGGTGACTGCCGGCGCACAGCAGGTGCCGTCGCGGTCGCCCAGCACGATGTCGGCGCGCGGCACGCCGGCGCCGCCCTCGCCCATCGCGCCGCTGACGGCGTTCATCGAATGGCAGTTCAGGTGCAGCACGCGGCCGAAGCGTGCATGCGCGGCGTCCAGCAGCCGGCGCAGCTCGGCGTGGTAGGGCCGGTGGCAGCGCTCGATGCGCGAGCGCACCTCGGCCACCGGCAGCCGGCGGTCGTACAGCGGCCGCCCGTCGTCCAGCGTGCGCCACAAGAGCGCCTTGCCGATGCCTGCCTTGCCGCTGGGGCGGTGCTCGTGCGGCCAGGGCTCGGCCAGCAGCTCCAGGTCGATGTCGGCCTCGTGGCGATTCGGGTCGAGGTAGGTGCGTGCGAACAGCGCCGTCAGCAGCGGCACGCCCCTTGCTGCAGCGGGGGACCAGAGATCGTCGATGAAGCAGTCTTCACCATCCCGCAACTCGGCCGCCGTGCGGATCGAGCCAAAGTCCGCCGGCAGGCCCGTGCCCGAGTGTGGCGAATCCAGCACGAGCGGTACCTGTGGCTCGGCCGGGCCCAGCAGGCGGATCGGAGAATCAAAGTCCATGGCGGCGAGTATCGCCGTCGCACCGGGCTGCTTCATGCCGGGCGGGTTTCCTCCGGGGCCGATCCCGATGCCCGCCCCAGGCCTTGCCGATAGCATCGCAGCCCACTTGCACCACAGCGGTGCCGCGTGACCAGGAGAGTCGAGATGCAGGAAAAAGAGATCCGCGGGTTGATCGAGGACGTGCGAGCCGGCGCGCTGCCGCGCCGCGCCTTCATCCAGCGGCTGGTGGGCGCCGGCCTGAGCGCGCCGATGGCCTCGATGCTGCTGATGCACGCGGGCGTCGCGCAGGCGCAGGCCACGCCGGTCTACAAGCCCACCAAGCGCGGCGGCGGCGGCCTCCTGAAGACGCTGTGGTGGCAGGGCCCCACGCTGCTGCAGCCGCACTTCGCCAACGGCACCAAGGACCAGGAAGCCAGCCGCATCTTCTACGAGTCGCTCGCGGTCTGGGACAACGACGGCAACCTGATCCCCATCCTCGCCGCCGAGATCCCCACGCGCGAGAACGGCGGCGTCAGCGCCGACGGCAAGAGCGTCACCTGGAAGCTCAAGCAGGGCGTGACCTGGCACGACGGCAAGCCCTTCACCGCCGACGACTGCGTCTTCACCTGGGAGTACGCGAAGGACCCGGCCACCGCGGCCGTGACCACCGGCGTCTACAAGGACGTGGTGGTCAGCAAGGTCGATGCGTACACCATCAAGGTCAGCTTCCCCAAGCCCACGCCCTTCTGGGCCACGGCCTTTGTCGCGGCCGAAGGGATGATCATCCCGAAGCACGTGTTCGGCGCCTACGCAGGCGCGAAGTCGCGCGAGGCGCCGGGCAACCTCAAGCCGGTGGGCACGGGCCCGTACAAGTTCGTCGACTTCAAGCCCGGCGACATCGTGCGCGGCGACCTGAACCCGAACTACCACATGCCCAACCGGCCCTTCTTCGATGCCATCGAGATGAAGGGCGGCGGCGACGCGGTGAGCGCGGCGCGAGCGGTGCTGCAGACCGGCGAGTACGACTGGGCCTGGAACCTGCAAGTCGAGGACGAGGTGCTCAAGCGGCTGGAGAACGGCGGCAAGGGCAAGGCCTACATCGTGCCCAGCGGCGACATCGAGTTCATCCAGCTCAACCCCACCGACCCGGTGGCCGAGGTCGACGGCGAGCGCAGCAGCATGAAGACCACGCACTTCGCCTTCAGCGACCCGCAGGTGCGCGCCGCGATGGCGGTGCTGTGCGACCGCCAGGGCATCCAGGAGTTCATCTACGGCCGCACCGGCGTGGCCACGAGCAACTTCGTCAACAACCCGGCCAAGTACCGTTCGCCGAACACGAAGTTCGAGTTCAACATCGACAAGGCCAACCAGATGCTCGACGCCGCCGGCTGGAAGCGCGGCAGCGACGGCATCCGCGAGAAGAACGGCCGCAAGATGAAGTTCGTCTACCAGACGAGCATCAACACCACGCGCCAGAAGACGCAGCAGATCATCAAGCAGGCGGCGCAGAAGGTGGGCATCGACCTGGAGCTGAAGTCGGTGACGGCCAGCGTGTTCTTCTCGTCCGACGTCGCCAACCCCGACACCTACGGCAAGTTCTACGCCGACGTGCAGATGTACACGACCACCATGACGCAGCCCGACCCGGAGCGCTTCATGGACCAGTACAAGACGAGCGAGATCTCCAGCAAGGCCAACAAGTGGGCGGGGCGGAACATCTGCCGCTGGTCCAACGCGGAGTACGACAAGACCTACGCGATGGCCGAGGTCGAGCTCGATCCGGTCAAGCGCGCCGCGCACTTCATCAAGTGCAACGACCTGCCGGTGAAGGACAACATCATCATCCCGCTGATCAGCCGCCCGCGCGTGCGCGGCGCGAGCCTGAAGCTGGTGGCCGCCCCGTCGGGCTGGGACCTCGACTTCTCCGCCCTTCATAACTGGTACCGCGAGTCCTGATGTCCCGCAGGCCGCCCGACGCAGCGGCGCTGCGCACGCTGATCGAGCGCGTGCGCGGCGGCACGCTGCCGCGGCGGCGCTTCGTCGCGGCGCTGGCGCGCTGGGGCCTGGGCGCGCCGATGGCCTCGCTGCTGCTGCTGGACGCGGGCATCGCACAGCCCGCGTCGGCCTTCGCCTACAAGCCCACGAAGCGGGGCGGCGGCGGCACGCTGCGGCTGCTCGAGTGGCAGGCGCCCACGCTGCTGAACCCGCACTTCGCCACCGGCCTGAAAGACGCCACCGGCTGCCGCGTGTTCCACGACTCGCTGATCATCTGGGATGCCGAAGGCAACCCCGTCCCGCAGCTGGCCGCCGAGCTGCCCAGCCGCGCCAATGGCGGCCTCTCGGCCGATGGCCGCATCGTCACGTGGAAGCTGAAGCCCGGCGTGAAGTGGCACGACGGCCAGCCCTTCACGGCCGATGACGTGATCTTCAACTGGCAGTTCGCCATCGATCCGGCGGCCGCCGCCGTCACGGCGGGCAACTACCGCGGGCTGAAGATGGAGAAGGTCGATGCGCTGACGCTGCGCGTGATCTTCGACAAGCCCTCGCCCTTCTGGCCCGGCCTCTACGCCGACACGATGCTCGTGGCGAAGCACCTGTTCGCGCCGTTCATGGGTGCGAAGTCGCGCGAGGCGCCGGCCAACCTCAAGCCGGTGGGCACCGGGCCCTACCGCTTCGTGGAGTTCAGGCCGGCGGACCTGCTGAAGGCCGAGCTGAACCCCGGCTACCACCAGCCCGCGAAGCCCTTCTTCGATCACCTGGAGATGAAGGGCGGCGGCGATGCCGCCTCGGCCGCGCGCGCCGTGCTGCAGACCGGCGAGTACGACTTCGCCAGTTCGCTGGTGATGGAAGACGATGTGCTCAAGCGCCTGGAAGCCGGCGGCAAGGGCCGCGTCGTCTTCACCAGCGGCAGCGCGACGACGGCCGTCTACCTGAACTTCAGCGACCCGGCGCAGACGCTCGACGGCGAGCGCTCCAACCCTCGCACGCGCCACCCCGTCTTCGCCGACCCCGCGGTGCGGCGCGCCATGGCGCTGCTGGTGGACCGCGCCGGCATCCAGTCCTTCCTCTATGGCCGCCAGGCGATGGCCACCGCGAACTGGCTCAACAACCCGGCGCGCTACCGCAGCGGGAACACGAGCATCGAGTTCAGCGTCGAGAAGGCCAAGGCGACTCTCGACGCGGCCGGCTGGAAGGCCGGTGCCGACGGCGTGCGACAGAAGGACGGCCGGCGCCTGTCGTTCCTGTTCCAGGGCGGTGTGGGCGGCGTCACGCAGAAGCTGCAATCGGCGATCAAGGGCTCGGCCGAGAAGGCCGGCGTTCAGCTGGAGCTGAAGGCGATCCCGAGCGCGGTGTTCTTCTCGTCCGACGCCGGCAACCCCGACACCTACGGCAAGTTCCAGGCCGACATCCAGGTCTACAACTGGACCAACACCAACCCCGATCCACAGGGGATGATGTTGTCCTTCGTCAGCTGGGAAGCCTCCACGCGCGCCAACCAGTGGCTGGGCGTGAACATGGTGCGCTGGCAGAACGCCGAGTACGACGCGGCCTACCGCGCGGCCGAGACCGAGACCGATGCCGTCAAGCGTGCGGCGCTGTTCATCAGGATGAACGACCTCGTCGTGCGTGACGGCTACGTCATCCCCGTCGTGGCGCGCCAGACCACGCGTGCGTTGTCGACGAAGCTCCAGGCGCCCTTCTCGCCCTGGAACAACGACCTGGCCCAGCTGGCCGACTGGTACCGCGCCTGATGAGCATGCGCCGCCGAACCGCCACCCTGGCGCTGGGCAGCGCGCTGCTGGCGCCGGGCCTTCGCGCGCAGCCCGTGCCGGTGCCGCCCTACGCGCCCACCAAGGCCGGCGGTGGCGGCCTGCTGAAGCTGCTTCTGTGGCAAGGGCCGACACTGCTGAACCCCCACTTCGCCGTGGGCGCGAAGGACACCGAGGGCGCCAATCTCTTCTACGAACCGCTGATGCGCTACGACGTCAACGGTGCACCGGTACCGGTGCTGGCCGCGACGATCCCCACGCGCGCCAACGGCGGCATCGCGGCCGACGGGCGCAGCGTCACCTGGAAGCTCAAGCCCGGCGTGACCTGGCACGACGGCAAGCCCTTCGGCGCCGACGACGTGGTCTTCAACTGGCAGTACGCGACCGACCCGCAGACCGCCGCCGTCACCGGCGGCGCCTACGACGGCGTGCAGGCCATCGAGAAGATCGACCCGCTGACGGTGCGCTTCGTCTTCGCGCGCCAGAGCGCGCTGTGGTGGCGCGGCGGCTCCGTGCTGCTCGTGCCGCGGCACCTGTTCGCGGCCTACAAGGGCGCGGCCTCGCGCGACGCGCCGGCCAACCTCAGGCCGGTGGGCACCGGGCCCTACCGCTTCGCCGAGTTCAAGCCGGCCGACCTGGTGCGCGGCACGCTGAACCCGGGCTACCACCAGCCGAGCAGGCCGCACTTCGACAGCGTGGAGATCAAGGGCGGCGGCGACCCCGTCTCCGCCGCGCGCGCGGTGCTGCAGACCGGCGAGTACGACTTCGCGTGGAACCTGCAGGTGGAAGACGAGGTGCTGCGCCGCATGGAGGCCACCGGCAAGGGCCGCGCGACGTTCTCGCCCAGCGGCGACACCGAGATGATCTTCGTGAACTTCTCGGATCCGGAAGTCGGCCTGGACGGCGAACGCTCGCACCCGAAGTCACGCCATCCAATCCTGTCCGACCCCGCGGTGCGCAAGGCGCTGGCGCTGCTGCTGGACCGGCAGAGCATCCACGACGCGGTCTACGGCCGCGGTGGCGTCGTCACGGCCAACGTCATCAACAACCCGCCGGCCGTCACCAGCCCGAACACGAAGCCGGAGTTCAGCATCGACAAGGCCAATGCGCTGCTCGATGGCGCCGGCTGGGCGCGCGGCGAGGGCGGCCTGCGCGCCAAGGGCGGCCGCAAGCTCAAGCTGCTGTTCCAGACCTCCACCAACCCGGTGCGGCAGAAGGTGCAGGCCATCTTCAAGCAGGCCTGCGCGAAGGCCGGCATCGAGCTGGAACTGAAGGCGGTGACGGCCTCGGTGTTCTTCTCGTCCGACCTCGCCAACCCCGACACGGCCTCGAAGTTCTGGGCCGACCTGGAGATGCTGGCCAACGCCGGCCGCGAGCCCGACCCCTGGCAGTTCCTGCGCTACTTCGCCGGCTGGGAGGCCGCGAGCAAGGCCAACAAGTGGCAGGGCCGCAACCGCGTCCGCTTCGCCAACGAGGAGTTCGACCGCCTCGCGCGCGCGGCCGAGACCGAGCTCGACGATGCGAAGCGCAATGCGCTGTTCATCCGCCTGAACGACATCGTCTGCGGCGAGGTGGCGGCCATCCCGGTGGTCTACCGGCCCTCGGTCAACGGCCTGGCGAAGAACCTCGTCGCGTCGATCAGCGGCTGGGACAACACCCTGTCGTCGATCGCCGACTGGCATCGCGCCTGAACCGACGAACACACGATGGGCCCGTACATCCTGCGCCGCCTGCTGATCGCGCTGCCCAGCCTGCTGGGCATCAGCGTGGTGCTGTTCACCGTGCTCGCGCTCGCGCCCGGCGACCCCTTCTCCGAGCTGGCCACCAACCCCAACGTGCCGGCCGAGGTGAAGCAGGCACTGCGCGCCAAGTTCGGCCTCGACGACCCGGTGTGGCAGCGCTACTTCCGCTGGCTGCTGGCCATGCTGCACGGCGACTGGGGCTTCAGCTTCATCAGCCGCGTCGACGTGGACCAGTTGATCCTGCAGCGCGTGCCGGTCACGCTGGCGGTGATCGGCGCCTCGCAGCTGCTGGCGCTGATGGTGGCACTGCCGATCGGCATCGTCTCGGCCGTGAAGCCCTACTCCTGGTTCGACCGCATCTTCAGCACGCTGGCCTTCGTGGGCTTCTCGCTGCCCACCTTCTTCACCGGCATCCTGCTGATCCTGGTGTTCTCCATCCAGCTCGACTGGCTGCCCTTCGTCTACCGCGCGGACATCTCCGCCACCGGCTGGGAATGGTGGTGGACGCACTTCAAGCAGTCGATCATGCCGGTGACGGTGCTGGGCCTGTTCCAGGGCGCGAGCTGGATGCGCTATGTGCGGAGCGCCGTGCTCGACGTGATCCGCCTGGACTACGTGACCACCGCGCGCAGCAAGGGCCTGGCCGAGCGCGTGGTGGTGATCAAGCACGTGGTGCGCAATGCACTCATTCCCGTCGTCACGCTGGTGGCGTTGCAGATGCCGGCGGTGTTCGGCGGCGCCATCGTCACCGAGCAGATCTTCCGCATCCCCGGCATCGGCAGCCTGCTGATCGACGCCATCCTGCGCAACGACACGCCGGTCATCATGGCCGTGACCTTCGTCTTCAGCTGCCTCGTGATCTTCTTCAACCTCATCGCCGACCTGCTGTATGGCTGGCTCGACCCCCGCATCTCCTACCGTTGACGCGGCCGCGGCAGGCCGCCGGCGCCCCACCTCGCCCTGGGGCGAGGCCTGGCGCCGCTTCAAGCGCCACCGCATGGCGGTGGTGAGCCTCGTCGTGCTGCTGGCCATCGCGCTGCTCGTCGCCTTCGGCCCGCTGGTCTGGAAGGTGGCGATCAACGACATCGACTTCACGGCGCGCATGAAGACACCGTCGTGGCAGCACCCGATGGGCACCGACGATCTCGGCCAGGACCTGTTCGCGCGCATGCTCTACGGCGGCCGCATCAGCCTGGCGGTGGGGCTGGCGGCGATGCTGATGGCGATCTTCGTTGGCGTGGTGATCGGCGCGGTGGCGGGCATCTCGCGCGGCTGGGTCGATGCGGCGTTGATGTGGCTGACCGACCTCTTCCTCAGCCTGCCGCAGCTGCCGCTGCTGCTGCTCCTGATCTACCTCTTCCGCGACACGCTGAAGAGCGCCTTCGGCACCGAGGTGGGCGTGTTCGTGCTCGTCGTCTTCGTCATCGGCTGCTTCCGCTGGATGCCGGTGGCGCGGCTGGTGCGCGCGCAGTTCTTCAGCCTGCGCGAGAAGGAGTTCGTCGAGGCCGCGCGCGCCCTGGGCGCCAGCGTGCCGCGGCAGGTGGTGCGCCACATCCTGCCCAACAGCCTGGGGCCGGTGATCGTGGCCGGCACCATCGACGTGGCCGCGGCCATCATCGCCGAGAGCACGCTCAGCTTCCTGGGCCTGGGCTTCCCGCCCGACATCCCGACCTGGGGCCGCATCCTCTTCGACAGCAAGGACTACCTCGACATCGCGCCGCACTGGGCGCTGTTCCCGGGCCTGGCGATCTTCCTCACCGTGCTGACGATCAACTTCATCGGCGACGGGCTGCGCGACGCGCTGGATCCTCGCAAAGTGATGTGACATGGCCCTTCTCGAGATCAAGGGCCTGAAGACCCACTTCAAGACCGACGACGGCTGGCTGCACGCCGTCGACGGCGTCGACATCGCGATCGACGCCGGCGAGACCGTCTGCGTGGTCGGCGAATCCGGCTGCGGCAAGAGCGTCACCGCCAAGACGGTGATGAAGCTGATCGACATGCCGCCGGGGAGGATCGTCGCCGGCCAGGTGCTGTGGCAGGGCCGCGACCTGGTGCCGCTGGCCGATGCCGAGATGCGGAAGATCCGCGCCAAGGAGATCGCCATCGTCTTCCAGGAGCCGATGACGAGCCTGAACCCGGTCTACACGGTGGGCGAGCAGATCGCCGAGAGCGTGCGCCTGCACGAAGGCCTGTCGCGAAAGGCAGCGATGGACCGCGCGGTGGAGATGCTGCGCCTGGTGCGCATTCCCACGCCCGAGCGCCGCGTGAACGACCACCCGCACCAGTTCTCCGGCGGCATGCGCCAGCGCGTGATGATCGCCATCGCGCTGGCCTGCAGCCCCAAGCTGCTGATCGCCGACGAACCGACGACCGCGCTGGACGTGACCATCCAGGCCCAGATCCTTGACCTGATGGGCGAACTCAAGCAGCGCCTGGGCATGGCGGTGATGCTGATCACGCATGCGATGGGCGTGGTGGCCGAGGTCGCGCAGCGCGTGGTGGTGATGTACGCCGGCCAGGTGGTGGAGGAAGCGCCGGTGGGCGAGCTCTTCGCGCACCCGCGGCACCCGTACACGCAGGGGCTGATCCGCAGCATCCCACGCATCGACACCGCGGCCGTTCACAAGGTGCGGCTGGAGGCGATTCCGGGCACGGTGCCCAAGCTGATCGCGCCGGCAGCGGGCTGCCGCTTCGCCGACCGCTGCCGCTTCGTGCAGGCCGGCTGCCGCGAGGCCACGCCGCCGCTGCGCGAAGTCGCGCCCGGCCACAAGGTGGCCTGCTTCCTCGAGGTGGCTGCCTGATGGACGCCCCGCTGCTGAAGGTGGAGAACCTCGTCAAGCAGTTCCCGATCAAGGGCGGGCTGCTCGGCCGCGTGGTGGACCGCGTGCATGCGGTCGACGGCGTGAGCTTCGAACTCGCGGCCGGCGAGACGCTCGGCGTGGTGGGCGAATCGGGCTGCGGCAAGAGCACCACCGGGCGCTGCATCCTGCGGCTGATCGAGCCGACCTCTGGCGAGGTCACGTTCAACGGCCGCAGCGTCACGGCCGCGAGCAAGGAGGAGCTGCGGGCGCTGGCGCGCGACATGCAGATCATCTTCCAGGACCCGTACGCGAGCCTGAACCCGCGCATGACGGTGGGCGCGATCGTCGGCGAGGCACTGACCATCCACAAGCTCGCGAAGGATGCGCACGAGTACGAAGCCCGCATCGTGCAGTTGCTGGAGACGGTGGGCCTCTCGGCCGACCACATGCGGCGCTACCCGCACGAGTTCAGCGGCGGCCAGCGCCAGCGCATCGGCATCGCGCGTGCGCTGGCGGTAAGCCCCAAGCTCGTCATCTGCGACGAGGCGGTCAGCGCGCTGGACGTGTCGATCCAGGCCCAGGTGATCAACCTGCTCGAAGACCTGCGCGCGCAGTTCAAGCTCAGCTACGTCTTCATCGCGCACGATCTCTCGGTGGTCGAGCACATCAGCCACCGCGTGGCGGTGATGTATCTCGGCCGCATCGTCGAGATCGCGCCGGCCAAGGCGCTGTACACCGACCCGAAGCACCCCTACACCGAGGCGCTGCTGTCGGCCGTGCCCATCCCCGACCCCACGCTGCGCCGGCGCCGCATCCCGCTGCAGGGCGACGTGCCCAGCCCCATCCACCCGCCCACCGGCTGCCACTTCCACACGCGTTGCCCGATCGCGAAGAAAGGCACCTGCGACGTGGCGCGGCCCGAGCTGAAGGACCTGGGCGGCGGGCACCGCGTGGCCTGTCACCTGCGGGGCTGATCGTCGCGGCTAGACTGCGCCGATGACCCCGCCCTCGGCCACCGTGCTGCTGGCCCGGGCCCGCGCCGGCGACGCGCAGGCGGTGGGCGGCCTGTTCGAACTGCTGTACCCGGAGCTGCGCCGCATCGCGCACTCGCGGCTGCGCGGCGGGGCCGGCAGCGGCGATCCGCTGCTGAACACCACGGCGCTGGTGCACGAGTCCTTCGAGCGTTTGGCCGGCGGCGAGCGGCTGGACTTCAACGACCGCTCGCATTTCCTGGCCTACGCCGCGCGCACGATGCGCTCGGTGCTGGTGGACCTGGCGCGCGAGCGCCTGGCCGAACGTCGCGGCGGCGGCGCGCCACATCTGGCGCTGACCACCGGCCTGGGCGAACGCCTGGCCGCCGACGACACGCCCGAGTTGCTGCGCGTGCACGAGGCGCTGCAGGAGCTGGCGCAGATCGAGCCGCGGCTGGCGCAGGTGGTGGAGCTGCGCTACTTCGGCGGCCTGGCCAACGACGAGATCGCCACCGCGCTGGGCGTGGGCCTGCGCACGGTGGAGCGTGACTGGGAGCGTGCGCGCAGCTTCCTGTACACCGCGCTGCGCGCGTGACAGGCCCCGCGGTGGCGGCCGGCGGCCCGCCGATCCGTTAAGCCGCTTGCGATGAAGCTCGAACGCGACGAATGGGCCCGGGTGCTGGGCCACCTCGACACGGCGCTGGACCTGCCCGCGCCCGAGCGCGAGCCCTGGCTGGCGGCGCTCGCGCTGGAGCCGCCGCGCCTGAAGGCGGCGCTGCGCCAGCTGCTGGCCGACCGCGCCGCCATCGAGACCGGCGACTTCCTGTCAGCCGGCGCGGAGGCCTCGCTGCTGCACGAGGGCCAGCGCCTGGGCCCGTGGCGGCTGCTGCGCGAGCTGGGCCAGGGCGGCATGGCCACCGTGTGGCTGGCCGAGCGGCACGACGGTGCGCACCGCCGCCCGGTGGCGCTGAAGCTGCCGCGGCGCGTGTTCGGCTCGCGCGTCATCGCCGAGCGCTTCCTGCGCGAGCGCGAGATCCTCTCGACACTGCAGCACCCGCACATCGCGCAGGTGCTCGACGCCGGCGAGGCCCAGGGCCAGCCCTGGCTGGCGCTGGAATTCGTGGCCGGCCGGCCCATCACCGAACATGCCCAGGCGCAGGGGTTGGACCTGCGCGCGCGGCTGCGCCTCTTCGGCCCGGTGCTGCAGGCGGTGCAGCACGCGCATGGCCAGCTCGTGATCCACCGCGACCTGAAGCCGGCCAACGTGCTGGTGAGCGACGAAGGCGTGGTGAAGCTGCTGGACTTCGGCGTCGCCAAGCTGCTGGAGCCCGGCGGCGACGGCCCCGAGACCGCGCTCACGCAGCTGGGTGGCCGCGCCTTGACGCCGCAGTACGCCAGCCCCGAGCAGCTCGCCGGCCGGCCGCTGGGCGTGGCCAGCGACGTGTACGCGCTGGGCGTGCTGCTGTACGAGCTGCTCACCGGCCGGCTGCCCTACCGCGTGCAGCGCGACAGCGCCGCCGCGCTGGAGGAGGCCATCCTGCAGGCGCAGGTGCTGCGGCCGAGCCAGGCCGTGGCTGACGCACGGCTGGCGCGCGCGCTGCGCGGCGATGTCGACACCATCGTCATGAAGGCGCTGGAGCCCGAGCCGGCCCGGCGCTACGCCTCGGCCGCCGAGATGGCGCAGGACATCGAGCGCCACCTGCAGCTGCTGCCCATCGCCGCGCGCCCGGCGGGGCCGGCGCTGCGGCTGCGCAAGCTCTGGGCGCGGCGCCGGCTTGCGCTGGGCGCCGGCTTTGCGGTGGCGCTGGCACTGGCCGGCGGCGCCGGGCTGGCGCTGTGGCAGGCCGGCCAGGCGCGCGCCGAAGCACGCCGGGCCGAGGCGGTGCAGCGCTTCCTGGTGGACATCTTCAAGGCCAACGCCGCACGCCAGCCTGACCCCGAAAAAGCACGGGCTGCCACCGCCCGCGAGCTGCTGGACATCGGCGCCGAGCGCATCGACCACGAGCTGGCCGACCAGCCCGCGGCGCGGCAGGCGCTTCTGGGCACGCTGGCGCAGATGTACAAGGACCTGGGCCTGGAGCAGCGCGCCGCCGAGCTGCAGCGCCAGGCCGTGGCCCTGGCGCTGGCCAGATCGGGTCGCGACAGCGCCGAGCACCTGCTGCAGCTGGCGCGGCTGGCCAACGTGCTGGCCGATGCGGCGGTCGATGCCGAGCGCCGCCGCGTCGTCGACGAGGGCCTGGCCGTGCTCGCGCGCCGCCCCGACCGGCCCGCGCCCGAGCGCGTGGCGATGTGGCTGGAGGCGGCCTCGCTGTACCAGTCGGCACGCCTGGCCGATGCCGAAGCCTTGGGCCAGCGTGCGCTGGCCGACGCGCGCGCCCTCGGCGACCCGGACCTGCTGCGCCGCGCGCACGAGATGGCCGGCGTCACCGCGCAGTTGCGCGGCGACGATGCGCTGGCCGAGCAGCGCCTGGCCGAGGCCGTGCGCATCGGCCAGCAGGCCGGGCTGGCGAGCTACGAGCTGCTGCGCGCCCGCGCGCAACTGGCCGACGTGCAGGCGCGGCTGCTGAAGCTCGATGCGTCGGAGGCCACGCTGCGCGCCGCGCTGGCCGATTCGCTGCGCACCAGCGGCCCGGCGCACATCAACACGCACCAGACGCGCCTGCGCCTGGCCTTCGCGCTGGCGCGCCAGGGCCGGCTGCACGACGCGCTGGCCGAACACGAGGCGCTGCAGGCCGCGCTGCAAGCTGCGCCCACGCTGGACAGCTTCAGCTTCCCGCTGCACGCCACCGCCTACGGCCAGACGCTGACGCGCATGGGCCGGCTGGTAGAGGCCGAGCGCGTGCTGCGCCAGGGCATCGAGGTGCGCGACCGCACGCGGCCGGGCACGCGCGTGGCGGCCGAGCTGCGCGAGTTCCTCGTGCATCCGCTGGTCGCGCAAGGGCGAGTGGCCGAAGCCGAGGCGCTGCGTGCGGAGGCCGCGGCCATCCGCGCCGCCGCGGGCCTGAAGCCGGGGCAGCGCACGTGGGCGCAGCAGGCCGTCGCCGCACTGGCGCTGGCGCGTGCGCGCGGCGACGCGGCCGGCGCGCGGGCCGCCCTCGCCACGCTGGTGGCCGGCAGCGAGGCCGATCCGCCGAACTCGCTGGGCTGGATCGACGGCACGCTGGTGCGCGCGTCCTTCGAGGTCGAGCAGGGCGAGCTGGATGCCGCGCTGGCGCGGCTGCAGCGCCTGCGCGGGGTGCTGGCCGAACACGGCCTCGCGGGCCGCATCGTGCCGGTGGAGGGCCAGCGCCTCACGCTGTGCGCGGCCATCGCCGCGCGGCGCGGCGCTGCTGCACAGGCGGCCGAGGACTTCGAGCGCGCGCGCCAGCTCTATGCGCGCGAGCTGGACGAAGCGGCACCGCTGCGGCGCGAGTGGGCGGCCTTGCGGCAGGTGGCGCCGGGCGCGCGCGCGTCTTCGGCGCCGGTCGACTGCCGCTGAGGCACCCCCCAAGTTCGAGGCCTTCGGCGTGGCGGTTCGGCCGCCGCCAGTGCGTGTTGCCTGCCGAGCCCGCTTTCCGGGCGAGCACAGGAGCCCGCATGCGACATCTCTTCTTCCGCGCCGCCGCGTCCGCCGCCGCGGCCCTCTGCCTGGCCGCCGGGGCAGCCCGGGCGCAGGCGCTGCTGATCGACGACTTCAGCGCCGGATTCACCACGTGGTCCTGGCCCGCCACGCCGCTGCCGGCCAGCGGCGTGTTCGATGCCCGCGTGGCCGCGGGCGTGCCCGGTGGCACCCGCTACGTCGCGATGCAGCCCGCACCGGCCAGCGAGCCGGACCCCTACGGCCATCTCATCACAGGGCCGGGACTGGGTGCTCACGTCTACCGCCGAGGCATACCCTCGCTGACGGTCACGCTCGGCTACGGGCTCGACGCGCCGCTAGACCTCGACCTGAGCGGACAGGATGCGCTGCGCTTCGACGTGAACTTCGCCAGCACGATCGAGCACGGCACGGGCTACTTCGGCGACGATCCCCTGTCGGTCACCGTCTACGCGACGACCTCCAGGGGCACGGGGCTCAACCCCGACGGCTCGGCGGCGGAATTCACGCTCGCGCCGCGTGGCGTCAGCGAGCTCCCGTTCTCGCGCTTCTTCGTCAATGCCAGCACCGGCGTCGGCGTGAACTGGGCCGATGTCGACAGCCTGCTGTTCGTCATCAACGACAGCCAGCGCAGCGCCTGGGCCGCCACCTGGGAGCTGGCGTCGATCTCGGCCGTGCCCGAGCCCGCCGGCTGGGCGCTGTGGGGGGCAGGCGGCCTGGCGCTGACGGTACTGAAGGCGCTGAAGGGGCTGCGCCGCCGGCGCGCGGCGGTGGCCGCGGCGCTGGCCTTCTCGGGCAGCGCGGCCCTGGCCGACGGGACGATCCTGAACATCCAGGGTTTCGGCGACAGCGGCGCCGGCACGCTCTCGCCTCTGATCTACCCGCTGCCCGCCGGCACGGTGATCGACCTCGACAAGCCCCTGCTCGTGCCGCTGGAGGCCGGCAGCTACAGCCTCGTCGACGCCTGGGGCCTGCCCGGTGCGCTCTACGACACCTGGAACTTCCAGCGCGACGAGCCGGGCAGCTGGCTCAGCCACTACGTTGCCGCACTGGCGCGGCCCGACGGGCGCTACAGCGTGCTGGTCGACGGCCTGTCGCTCCAGGAGCCGGGCTGCGTGAACCACTTCTGCGCCTGGAGCACACAGGCCCAGGCCGCGGCCGCCTTCGCAGCGACACCGGCCTACGACTTCACGCTGGACAGCGCCGGCACCGTCGCCTTCGTCTCGGCCGACTACTTCCTGCCCGACAACCTGGGTGGCATCTCGCTGCTGCTGAGCGCGGTGCCGGAAGCGAGCCCGGGCGCGATGTGGCTCGCTGGCCTCGCGGCGCTGGGCTGGCTGCAACGCTGCCGCCGCGGCGCGCGCTGAAGGAGCACACCATGGCCAAGATCATCCAGTTCGTGGACCACCGCAAGAGCGCCGAGGACGGCGCCTACCGCTTCCCCGCCGCCGGCATCAGCTACCCCGTGGGCCACGGTGCGCCGGCCGGCAGCGCCGTCGATGGCTACGACGTGCTGATCGTGCGCCTGTACCTGCACGCGCTGGCCACCACCGACGGCATCCTCGGGGCGCTGATGCGGCGCCAGAGCGCTGAAGAGCTCGGCCGCCAGCATGGCGACATCGCGCTCGTCGAGCGCATCCGCGTGATGCAGCGCTGGATCAACGCGCAGAGCGAGGCGCGCGTGCCGATCGACGGCCGCTTGGACGTGCCGCCCTCGAGCGTCTACGGCTGGCAGCGCGTGGCCCACGGCCACCCCACGCCGTGGACCATCGAGGTGATGGTGCGCGAATGGCGGCGCAGCGCGCTGGAGGAAGGCCAGCGGCCGCTGCTGTCGGCGCACCGCGACTGCCCGCCGATCCTGCAGGCCTGGCTGCGGCGACACGGCCTGTAGGCCGAGGCCGCGCGCGCCCGCTCAGCCGCCCTGGAAGCGCGCGGCCCGCAGCATCTCGTGCGTGTCGTGCGCCATCACCGCCAGGAAGGCGGCCAGGCCCAGGTAGATGAAGGCGTACTCCCACTTCTTCGCCGCCGGCACGGCGTAGTAGGTCTTCGCTTCCTCGCTGTCGGCGCGGAACTTCCAGGCCTTGATCACCTGCGGCGCGGCCAGCAGCGCCATCAGCAGCAGCATCGGGCTGGGCCGCCACAGGAACAGCGCCCCGAGGATGGGCACGCCCAGCAGCCAGATGCGCGGGCTCAGCACCGCCGTGATGCGGCCGCCGTCGAAGGGCGAGAGCGGGATCAGGTTGAAGAGGTTGAGGAAGAAGCCCGAGTAGGCCACCGCCAGCAGCCAGTTGGGCCCGGAGTCGCGGGCCATGAAGTAGACGGCCAGCGCACCCACGCTGCCCAGCAGCGGCCCGCCCAGGCCCACATGGGCCTCGGTCTCGGCGTCGTGCGGCAGGTCCTTCAGGTTGATCCACGCGCCGACGAAGGGGATGAAGGTCGGCGCGCCGACGTCCAGCCCGCGCTGCTTCGCGGCGATGAAGTGGCCCATCTCGTGCACGAAGATCATCAGCACGAAACCCAGTGCGTACTTCCAGCCGTAGAAGAAGGCGTAGACGACGACCGACAGCAGCATCGTGCCGCCGGTCGTCAGCAGCTTGCCGAGCTTGGCGCCCGACAGCAGCAGCAGCAGCAGCTTCGTCACGCGCCCGGCGTGGCCGGCTTGTCCTTGCGCCGGCCGAAGAGCTTGACGGCCGCCCCGCCCAGCAGCGCGAGGCCGACGATGATCAGCTTGGCGAACTTGGCGAAGAAGGCCGCGCCCAGCGCCAGCAGCCCGAGCTTCTTCGCCGCCACGCCCACCACCAGCGCCGCGAGGCCGAACTCGGCGGTGCGGTCGGTGCTCGAGTTGTAGTCGGCGTAGCGCTGGCCTTCGTTGAAGTTCAGCCCGGCAAGCATGCTGTGCGCCGCCGGCTTGTGCTCGGGCAGCTGCTTCAGGCCGGTGACGAGGTTCATCATGAAGTAGCCCTCGCGGCCCAGCACGTAGGTGTTGTAGTTGACGCCCTGCTCCTGCTCGGCCGGCGCGCCCTTGTCGCGCGAGGTCATCGCCCACACCAGGCGGTGGGTGGCGGCGTCGTAGGCCGGCTTCTCGGCCCAGCCCAACACCTCGATCGGCGTCACGCCCAGCTTGATGCGCTCCTCGTTGCTGGCCTCGGTGCCTTCGCGGTAGCCCTTGAGCAGGTCGTCGGCGTTCCAGTCGCGCGCGTCGTCGTCCTTGATGTGGCCCGAGTCCTCGTAGCGCACGGTCATGAACCAGCCGGCGTCGCCCTGCGGGAAGACCAGGCCGAGCAGCTTGGGATCGCGCCCCGGGTTGCCCATCGCGCGCAGCAGGTCACCGGCCTGCGGCTGCGGGATGAAGCCGTGGCCCTGCGGCAGTTTCAGCACGGCCTTCGAGGCCAGTGGCAGATCGGCGGGGCCGGCGGTGGAGACCTTCAGCGCAGCGTCTCGCGCCAGCTCGAAGGCCTTCTTCGCGTCTTCGTTCGGCGCGGCCGATGCGGCACCCGCGCCCAGGCCCAGGCCGATGAAGAGCGCGGCGAGCGCGCGGCGGAAACGGAACATCTCGAACCTCCCTGTCGTGCTTGGCGACAGGGTCATTCTGGCACGCGCCTTCCGCGTGCCGAAGGGCTTCAGCCCCGGTGGCCGAGCAGCCGCGCGGGCAGCATCAGCAGCGCGCGGATCAGCGCGAAGACAGCCTCGAAGCCGATGCCGATCAGCCTGAAGGGCAAGGACAGCAGCCACACCAGCGGCATCAGCAACAAGGCCAGCAACGCCAGCGGCCAGCACACGACCAGCAGCAGGCACCAGCCGACGAAGAGGATCAGCGCTTTCATCGAAGGTCAGGCGCGCACCGCCGTCTGTTGCGCCCATTGCGGCGCGACCGGCTCGGTCTGCGCGAGCTGCCCGATGCCGCCCAGCATCACCAGCGTCAGCACGGCGGCGGCGCCGAGCGAGAAGGCGCGTTGCAGGGCGGGGTGCGGTTGTTGCGACATGGCGGGCTCCGGCGGGGAAGACGTTCGGGATGGCTGCATCTTCGGCGCCGCCGGGGCTTCCGGCCACGCGGCTGCGACCAATCGCAGCGCAGGCCGCTTGAACTGCAGCTTCAGCGGCCGAACGTCGCGCCGGCCCAGTTCGCGAAGAGGCGGTGCAGTTGCTCCACGCCGTCCGTCAGCGCGGCCGGGCCGGGCTGCAGGATGTCGCAGGACTTGATCTCGTGCAGCCGCCCATCGCGCACCGCGGGCACCTCGGCCCAGCCCGCGCGCGCAGCCACCTTCTCGGGCCTGAAGCGCTTGCCGCACCAGGAGCCGATCACCAGCTCCGGCTGCCGCCGCGCCGGCTCCAGCGGATCGGCCACGATGCGCTGGCGGCCCATCGGCTGCAGCGCGAGTTCCGGGAACACGTCGTCGCCGCCAGCCACCGTGACCAGCTCCGAGACCCAGCGGATCGCGCTGATCATCGGCTCGTCCCACTCCTCGAAATACACGCGCGGCCGGCGCGACCAGGCCGCTGCAGCGGCGGCGATCTGCGCGTGGCGCTGGCGCGTCGCGGCAATCCAGGCCTCGGCACGTTCGGTCGCACCGACCATGCCGGCCACGAGCTGCAGCGTCTCGAAGATCTGCCCGACGCTGCGCTGGTTCGTCACCAGCACGTTCAGCCCGGCCCGCATCAGCTCGCCCGCGAGCGTGGCCTGCAGGTCGGAGAAGCCGATCACGAGATCGGGCTCGAGCGCGACGATCTTCTCCACGTTGCCGCTGAGGTAGGCCGACACGCGCGGCTTGTCCTGCCGCGCGCGCCGCGGCCGCACGGTGTAGCCGCTGATGCCGACGATGCGGTCCTGCTCGCCGAGCAGGTACAGCCACTCGGTCGTCTCCTCGGTCAGGCAGACGATGCGGCGCGGGCCCCTGATCGTGCTCATCGTCCGAGCAGCCGCGCGAGCACGGCCGCATCGAGGTGCTGCTCGACGAGATCGGCCACGCCCTCGATCGCATCGTCCAGCGTCGGCACCGCCGCGCCGAAGAGCGCGTGCAGCACGGCCGGGTCTTCGAACAGGCCGTGCGCGTAGACGCCCAGCACCGGCCCGGACTGCCAGCCGATGGCCTGGCCCTGGTCGTCGAACAGCACGGCATCGCCGGCTTCGGCCACCGTCTGGCCGCAGCGGATCTCGTAGCCCTGCGCGCCCACGCCCGCCAGGCCGGCCCAGGCGCCATGCGGGGCGCCCGAACCGGCGCCGAAGCGCACCGGCGCGGCGCGCAGGCGCTTGGCCGGCGCGAAGTGCGTCGCCAGCGGCAGCAGGCCCAGGCCGGGCAGCGCGTCGTAGGCCTGGCCGTCGTGGCCCTGCGGGTCGTGCAGCGCGCGGCCCAGCATCTGCAGCCCGCCGCAGATGCCCAGCATCGGCTTGCCGGCCGCCGCGTGGCGGCGCAGCGCGTCGTCGATGCCCCGCGCGCGCAGCCAGGCCAGGTCGCCGCTGACCTGCTTGCTGCCGGGCAGCACGATCCAGTCCGCGCCTTCGAGCTGCGCGCGCTCGCGCACCCATTGCAGCCGCAGCCCGGGCACACGCGCCAGCGGCTGGAACTCGTCGAGGTTGCTCAGGTGCGGCGGCGCGAGCACGGCGACGCGCAGCGTGGCCGCGCCGGGGCCGCCGGGTGCGTCGTCGAAGAGGCCGTCTTCCTCCGGCAGGCCGTGGCCGCGCCGCATCGGCAGCACGCCCAGGAGCGGCAGCCCGGTGAGCGCGCGCAGCTGCGACGGCCCGGGCTCCAGCAGCGCGGCGTCGCCGCGGAAGCGGTTGAAGACGAAGCCGGCGAGCATGCCCCGCAGATCGTCGGGCAGCAGCGCCCAGGTGCCGTGGCAGGCGGCGAAGGCGCCGCCACGGTCGATGTCGGCCACCAGCAGCGCGGCCGCGCTTCCCGAGGCCTGCGCCCAGCGCGCGGTGCCGAGATTGACGAAGTCCTGCGGCGCGAGATTGATCTCCGCCGGCGAGCCCGCGCCCTCCACGACGATCAGCTCGTGGCGCGCGGCCAGCCGCTGCCAGGCCTCCTGCGCCGCCAGCGCCAGCAGCGGCGAACGTTCGCGCCAGGGCAGGCGCGACAGCAGCGCATCGGCGCGGCCGTGCACCACCACCTGGCTCGAGGTGTCGCTCTCGGGCTTCAGCAGCACGGGGTTGAAGTCGGTGCGCGCCGGTGCACGCGCGGCCAGCGCCTGGAAATACTGCGCCGAGCCGATCTCGCCCGCCACGCCCATCCCGCCCGGTTCCGCGCGCGGCACCACGCGCGCGTTGTTGCTCATGTTCTGCGCCTTGAAGGGCACGACGTCGATGCCCCGGCGCGCCGCGATGCGGCACAGCGCCGTCGCGACGAAGCTTTTGCCGACACCGCTGCCGGTGCCCCAGACGACGAGGCTGCGCGTCATGGCTCGGGCACCGCGACCCAGCGCGGCCCGGCTGGGCCCGCGACCGGCTCGAAGCGGTAGGCATGGCCGAAGACCTCCGACAGCGTCGTGCGCAGCGACGCATCCTGCGGCGAACCCTCGGCGGCCACGCGGCCGGCGTGCAGCACGACGATGCGGTCGGCGCCCAGCGCGAGCGTCAGGTCGTGCATCACGCCGACGACGGTGCCGCCGGCGGCCGTGCGCGCACGCAGGCCGCGGCACAGCGCGCGCTGGTGCGGGGCGTCGAGGTGCGTCGTGGGCTCGTCGAGCAGCAGCACCGGCGCACCCACCGCCAGCGCGCGCGCCAGCAGCACACGCTGGCGCTCGCCGCCCGAGAGCGCGCCCAGGCGGCGCGGCGCGAGCGAGGTGCATTCGGTCTCGGCCATCGCGGCGTCGACCGCGGCTTCGTCGGCCGCGTCGGGCGAACCGAACAGGCCGTGGCGCGGCAGGCGGCCCAGGCGGACCACGTCGCGCACGGCGATGTCGCCATCGGCCTCGCCGGCCTGCGCGAGCCAGGCCAGCGCCTGCGCACGCTCGCGCGCCGGCACCTCGCCGAGCGCACGGCCCTGCAGCCGCACGGTGCCGGCCGCCGGCGCGAGCAGCCCCGCCAGCACCGCGAGCAGCGTGCTCTTGCCGGCGCCGTTGGGGCCGACGACGGTGGTCCAGGTGCCGGCCTCGAAAGTGAGCGTCACGCCATCGAGCACCCGCCGGCCGCCGCGGTCCATCACCAGGCCCTCGCAGCGCAGCGGCGGCGTGTTCATCCGGCACTCCGCTGCCGCAGCAGCACCAGCAGGAAGCCGCCGCCGAACACGGCCGTCAGCACGCCCACCGGCAGCTCCTGCGGCGCGATCACGCTGCGCGCGGCGATATCGGCCCCCAGCAGCAGCACGGCGCCGGCCAGCGCCGACAGCGCGATCAGCGGGCCATGCGTCGTCACCGCCAGCCTTCGCACCAGGTGCGGCGCCACCAGGCCCACGAAAGCCACCAGCCCGGCCTGCGCCACCGCGGTGGCGGTGGCCAGCGCCATCAGCGCCACGAGCAGCAGCCGCAGCCGCGGCAGCGCCAGGCCCAGGCTCAGCGCGCTGGACTCGCCCAGCACCAGCGCATCCATCACCCGCGCGCAGCGCAGCGCCGCCGGCAGCACGGCCGCCAGCGCCGCGGCCAGGATGCCCACCGCAGACCAGCCCAGGTAACCCGTGGTGCCGAGCATGAAGACCTGGCGCCCGCGCAGCGCCTCGGGCGCGACGAGCAGGATGAGCTCCGCCAATGCCGACAGCAGGATGCCCACCACCACGCCCGCCAGCAGCAGCACCATCGGCCGGCCGGTGCCGCGCGCCAGCGCCAGCGTCAGCAGCAGGCCGCCCATCGCGCCGCCGAAGGCCGCCGTCACGAGCCCCAGGCGCTGCAGCCAGCCCGCCGCCGCGCCGCCCAGCAGCGTGCCGAAAGCCGAGCCGGCGGCGATCACCGCCACCACGCCCAGGCTCGCACCGGCCGCGGTGCCGAGCAGGTACGGGTCGGCCAGCGGGTTGCGGAACAGGCCCTGGGCGATTGCCCCTGCCATGCCCAGCAGGGCGCCGCAAAGCATGGCGCCCAAAGTGCGCGGCATGCGGATCGCGGCGACGATCTCGCGCTCCGGGCCATCGGCCCGCCCTGCCAGCCCGGCCAGCGACCAGCCCTCGCTGCCGGCTGCGAGGCCCAGCAGCGCCAGCAGCAGCGCGGCTGCCGCCAGCGCGCCGGCCAGCACGGGCACCGGCCAGGGGCCGCTCGAACGCGCCATCAGCGCGAGGCCCGCTCCAGGCCGGCCAGGCATTCGGCCATGGCCTCGGCGGCGTCGGCCAGACGCGGGCCGGCGCGCACCATCGTGTCCCAGGCCGTGGCCTCGAAGCCGCAGGCCTGGCGCTCGCGCAGCGCGGTCATCGAGGCCCACCCCGGGCGCTGGCCCATGTCGGCCAGCGCGCGGGCGCTGGCCATCACCACCTGCGGCTGCGCACGCACCACGAACTCGGGGTTCAGCTTCGGGAAGGTGCCCAGCGCCGCCGGCACGATGTTCTTCATGCCCAGCGCGGCGAGCGTCTCGCCGACGAAGCTGGCCTCGCCCGCCGCGTAGGGCGCCGAGGCCACCTCGAAGTAGACGCTGCGCCCGCGCTGCGCCGGTGGCACCCGCGCCGCGGCCGCGTGCATCCGCGCCTGCAGGCGCTGCCACAGCACCGCGCCGGCCGGCGCATCGCCCAGCGCCGCGGCCACCTGGCCGAGCACGCGCTGCATGTCGGCGAAGGACCGCGGCTCCAGCGCCACGACGCGCAGGCCCAGCGACTCCAGCCGCTCGATCACGCGCACCGAGCCCGCGGCCAGCACCAGGTCGGGCTTGAGCGCGACGACGCGCTCCACCGGCGTGTCCTCCAGGCCGCCCAGGCGCGGCAGCGCGAGCACGCTGTCGGGCCAGTTCGAGAAGCGGTCGACGCCGACCAGCCGCCCGCAGGCGCCCAGGGCGCACACCGATTCGGTCAGCGATGGCGACAGCGTCACGATGCGCCGCGCCGGCGCAGCCAGCTCGACGTGGCGGCCGCGGTCGTCGGTGATCACGATGCCCGGCGAAGCCTGCGCCGCCCACGAGGCCAGCGCCAGGACGAGTGCAACGAGTCTCCGGATCATGGTCACCTCACTTCGGCGTGTAGCGCGCCGTCAGGAAGAGTTCGCGCCGCGGCTGGTCGTAGCCGAGCGAGGTCTCGTAGCGCTGGTCGCCGGCGTTGTTCAGACGCGCACCCAGTTGCCACTCGCGGCTGGCGGCCCACTCGGCGCGCAGGTCCAGCGTGGCGTAGCCGGCCAGGCGCGCCGTGTTCGCGGCATCGTCGAAGCGGTGCGAGAACATCGCCAGCGTCGCGCCCACGGCCCAGGCGCCGGGCTGCCAGTCGGCCTCCAGGCGCAGCGCGTCCTTCGCGCGGCGCGGCAGCTGCTTGTCGAAGTTCGGGTTGTCCGTGGTGTCGTTGCGCGGGTCGACGTGGTCCAGCGAGGCCTTCGCCGCCAGCGCCTGCCAGCGGCCTTCCCACGACAGCGCATAACCCTCGATCTGCGCGTAGGGCAGGTTGATCGGGTTCCTGCCGCTGGTGATGAAGCCGCGGTAGCGGTTGCGGAACACCGCGGCGCGCGCCTGCTGGCCGCCTTCGCTCCAGCGCAGGCTCAGCTCGGCGTGGCGGCCCTTCTCCGGCTCGAGCTTGGGGTTGCCGAAGCTCGGGTAGTAGAGCTGGTTGAAGCTGGGCGCGACGAAGCTGGTGCCGCCGCTGGCGCCCAGGCGCCAGGCCGGCGTGAGCGCGAACGCGTAGCCGGCCGCACCCGTGCTGAGGCCGCCGAACTGCGAGTTGTGGTCGTGCCGCAGGCTGCCCTGCCAGGTGTGCGCGCCGGTGCCGCCGTCCAGGCCGAAGGCCAGGCCGTCGATGTCGCGCTCGCTCACGTCGAAGGGTGCGCCGGGCCGCGAGACCTTCTCGGTCTGCCGTTCGGCCAGCACCAGCGCGGTGCCGACGGGCGTGGCGAACTGGTTCTCCCAGCCGATCTGGCGGATCTTCGATTCGATGGGCCCGAGCGACGCGAAGGCGCTCGCGCTGGACAGCGTGTCGTACACGTCGCGCGACTCGGCCAGTGCGACGCGCGTGCGCCAGGCTTCCGAGACGCGGCCACGCGCGGCCAGCGAGACCACGCCGTTCGTGAGCCGCGCGCGCGCATCGGCGCCCGGGCCGTCGTCGAGCTGCGTCTCGCCGCGCGACTGCAGCGTCAGCAGCTCGAAGCGCCAGTCGGCCAGCGGCTGCCAGCCCAGGCGCAGGCTGCCGCCGGTCTGGCGGAAGCCGTCGCGGTCGTCGTTGTATTGGTCGAAGAGCACCTTCGGGTTGCTCGCCGAGACGCCGGTCTGCACCGTGCGCTGCAGTTGCACTGCGGCGTCGAAGGCGCCGCTGCCGAAGAGGCCGCCGCCGGCCAGCTGCGCATAGCCGTGCGAGCCGATCGTGGCCTTGGCCTCGGACGTGCTGCCGGCCGCGCCGCGGCGCGTGAAGACCTGCACCACGCCGCCCATCGCGCCGGCGCCGTACAGCGACGACATCGGCCCGCGCACGATCTCGATGCGCTCGATGCTGGACAGCGGCAGGTTGTCCAGCGAGGGCGATCCGACCGTGGCCGAGCCCACCCGCACGCCATCCACCAGCAGCAGCGTGTGGCGCGCTTCCAGCCCGCGCATGAAGAGCGAGGCGGTCTTGCCCAGGCCGCCGTTGCTGCTGAGCTGCAGCCCGGGCTGCGACGCGAGCAGCTCCACCAGCGTGCGGCCGGCGGCGCGCTCGATGGCGGCGCGCTCGATGACGGTGACCTCGGCCACCGCCGCGTCCACGCGCAGCGGCGTGCGGGTGGCGGTGACGGTGATGGTGGCGTCGGGCGCCGGCTGCGCGAGCGAGAGCGGCGCGACGACGATCGAGGAGAAGGCGAGGACGAACGGACGCGTGCTGCGTCGGCGGCTGGAAGCCGCGGGAGAACGGAACATGGAATCAAAACCTCCGCCCGCACACCCCGTGCGGGCCAGACCCGGTTTCGCCGGGCGGCGGAGGCAAGAAGCAGGCGCGCGCCGACGAAGCGGCACGTTGCCCGCACCGCCCTCCGCAGCGCCAGCTCCCAAGCATCAGGCCGGTATCCGGACTCGCGAGTGCCGCGGCAGAAGGCGCCGTCGTGGCGCCGCCTGCCGCGGAGGTGCGCTGCGCCTTCCCAGGTTGCCCCAGTGGCTTGTCGTGCAGCTCACCCCTCGCTCACCGTTGCGGGGGCAGTGCCGGGATCGCGTGCGGACCATCACTTCTCGTCCGCGCCGCTCACCGGCTTCCCGTTCAACCTGCCGCCCTTGAACGAAGACGGCAGGCACCTGGTGCAAGCCCCGCGATGCTAACGGATCGCCCATGGGATGGGCCGGACGGCCACCCCCGGCCGATATACTCACGCTTTACCACCACAGCACTCGTGCGACCTGCCCGGGTGCTGCAAGAAATGACCAAGTTCGTCTTCGTCACCGGCGGCGTGGTGTCCTCCCTCGGCAAGGGCATCGCGGCGGCGTCTCTCGCGGCCATCCTGGAGTCGCGGGGCCTCAAGGTCACCCTCATCAAGCTGGATCCCTACCTCAACGTGGACCCGGGGACGATGAGCCCCTTCCAGCACGGCGAGGTCTTCGTCACCGACGACGGCGCCGAGACCGACCTGGACCTCGGCCACTACGAGCGCTTCATCACCACGCGGATGAAGCGCAGCAACAACTTCACCTCGGGCCAGATCTACAAGAGCGTGCTCGAGAAGGAACGCCGCGGCGACTACCTCGGCAAGACGGTGCAGGTGATCCCGCACGTCACCAACGAGATCCAGGAGTTCGTGCGCCGCGGTGCCGCGGCGGAACTCGACGTGGCCATCGTCGAGGTGGGCGGCACGGTGGGCGACATCGAGAGCCTGCCCTTCCTCGAAGCCGCGCGCCAGATGAGCCTGCGCATGGGGCCGAACAACTCGGCCTTCGTGCACCTCACCTACGTGCCCTGGATCGCCGCGGCCGGCGAGCTGAAGACCAAGCCCACGCAGCACACGGTGCAGAAGCTGCGTGAGATCGGCATCCAGCCCGACGTGCTGCTGTGCCGCGCCGACCGGCCCATTCCCGACGACGAGCGCGACAAGATCAGCCTGTTCACGAACGTGCCGCTGCACGGCGTGATCAGCATGTGGGACGTGGACACCATCTACAAGGTGCCGCGCCTGCTGCACGAGCAGGGCCTGGACGAGCTGATCTGCATGAAGCTGCAGCTGCTCACGCGCCCGGCCGACCTCAAGCGCTGGGACACGCTGGTCAGCGAAGTCGAGCACCCGCTGGCCACGGTGAAGATCGCGATGTGCGGCAAGTACACCGATCTGTCGGACTCGTACAAGTCGCTCAACGAGGCGCTGCGCCACGCCGGCATCCACAACCACGCGAAGGTCGACATCGAATACGTCGACGCCGAGTCGCTGACGCCGGCCAACGCCAACCAGCTCGCGGCCTTCGACGCCATCCTCGTGCCCGGCGGCTTCGGCAAGCGCGGCATCGAGGGCAAGATCGTCGCCGCCCAGTACGCGCGCGAGCACCGCGTGCCCTACCTGGGCATCTGCCTGGGCATGCAGGTGGCCACGATCGAATACGCGCGCCACGTCGCCGGCCTGGCCGACGCCAACAGCACCGAGTTCGAGGGCGACACGCCGCACCCGGTGATCGCGCTGATCGAGGAATGGCAGGACCGCGACGGCAGCATCCAGAAGCGCACGGCCACGAGCGACCTCGGCGGCACGATGCGCCTGGGCGCGCAGAGCAGCGACGTGAAGGCCGGAACGCTGGCGCACCAGATCTACGGGCCGGTGGTCACCGAGCGGCACCGCCACCGCTACGAGGCCAACGTCAACTACCTCGATCGGTTGCAGCAGGCCGGCCTCGTGATCAGCGCGCTGACGCAGCGCGAGAAGCTCACCGAGATCGTCGAGCTGCCGCGCGAGGTGCACCCCTGGTTCATGGGCGTGCAGTTCCACCCCGAGTTCAAGAGCACGCCCTGGGCCGGGCACCCGCTGTTCACGAGCTTCATCAAGGCGGCGCTGGAGCAGCATGCGCGGCGTACCGAGCCGGTGAAGGCGGTGGCATGAAGCTCTGCGGGTTCGAGGTCGGCGTTGACCGGCCCTTCTTCCTGATCGCCGGCCCCTGCGTCATCGAAAGCGAGCAGCTGCAGATGGACGTGGCCGGGCAGCTGAAGGAGATCACGGGCGCCCTGGGCATTCCCTTCATCTTCAAGAGCAGCTTCGACAAGGCCAACCGCAGCAGCGGCAGCAGCCCGCGCGGGCCGGGCCGGGCGCGCGGGCTGGAGATCCTGGCGAAGGTGAAGCGCGAGCTGGGCGTGCCGGTGCTGACCGACGTGCATTCGGAAGACGACGTGCCCTGGGCCGCCGCGGTGGTCGACGTGCTGCAGACGCCCGCGTTCCTGTGCCGGCAGACCGACTTCATCCGCGCCGTCGCCCAGAGCGGCAAGCCGGTGAACATCAAGAAGGGCCAGTTCCTCGCGCCGGGCGACATGAAGCACGTGATCGCCAAGGCCCGCGACGCCGCGCGCGAGAAGGGCCTGCCCGAGGACAGCTTCCTGGCCTGCGAGCGCGGCGCGAGCTTCGGCTACAACAACCTCGTCTCCGACATGCGCAGCCTGGCGATCATGCGCGAGACCGGCGCGCCGGTGGTCTTCGACGCCACGCACAGCGTGCAGCTTCCCGGCGGCCAGGGCAGCAGCTCCGGCGGCCAGCGCGAGTTCGTGCCGGTGCTCGCGCGCGCGGCCATCGCGGTGGGCGTGGCGGGCGTCTTCATGGAGACGCACCCGGACCCGGCCAACGCGATGTCCGACGGCCCGAACGCCGTGCCGCTGAGGCACATGAAGGCGCTGCTGGAGCAGCTGGTCGCGCTGGACCGCGTGATCAAGGCGCAGCCCTTGCTGGAAAACGACTTCTCCTGCTGAGCACACAACCCATGAGCGCACCGGGCTACCTGATCGTCGAGATGCACATCACGGACCCGGAGCGGTACAAGCAGTACATGGCCCAGGCGCCGGCCACCGTGAAGGCCTTCGGCGGCGAGTACATCGTGCGTGGCGGCCGCCACGAGACGCTCGAAGGCGACTGGAACCCGCACCGCGTGGCCCTGCTGCGCTTCCCGAGCTACGAACAGGCCAAGGCCTTCTACGAGGACGGCGACTACGTCGCCAAGGTCAAGCCGCTGCGCGCCGGCGCCACCGAGTACTTCAACATGGTCCTGGTCGAGGGCGTCGCCGCCCCCGTCTGAGTCAACGAATCCTTCTCACTACCGAACGTCCAACATGAGTGCCATTGTCGACATCGTCGGCCGAGAGATCCTCGACAGCCGCGGCAACCCCACCGTCGAATGCGACGTGCTGCTGGAAAGCGGCACCATGGGCCGCGCCGCCGTGCCCTCCGGCGCCTCCACCGGCAGCCGCGAGGCCATCGAGCTGCGCGACGGCGACAAGGGCCGCTACCTCGGCAAGGGCGTGCTGCGCGCGGTGGAGCACATCAACACCGAGATCAGCGAGGCGGTGATGGGGCTCGACGCCTCCGAGCAGGCCTTCCTCGACAAGACCCTGATCGACCTGGACGGCACCGAGAACAAGAGCCGCCTGGGCGCCAACGCAACGCTGGCGGTGAGCATGGCCGTGGCGCGCGCCGCGGCCGAGGAAAGCGGTCTGCCGCTGTACCGCTACTTCGGCGGCATGGGCCGCATGAGCATGCCGGTGCCGATGATGAACGTCATCAACGGCGGTGCGCACGCGAACAACAACCTCGACCTGCAGGAGTTCATGATCCTGCCGGTGGGCGCGCCTTCGTTCCGCGAGGCGGTGCGTTATGGGGCGGAAGTCTTCCATGCGCTGAAGAAGATCATCGACGGCAAGGGCATGCCCACCAGCGTGGGCGACGAGGGCGGCTTCGCGCCCAACGTCGCCAGCCACGAAGCTGCGATCCAGCTCATCCTGGAGGCCATCGACAAGGCCGGCTACAAGCCCGGCGAGCAGATCGCCATCGGCCTGGACTGCGCCGCCAGCGAGTTCTACAAGGACGGCAAGTACCACCTCGAAGGCGAGGGCCTCACGCTGACGGCCGCCGAATGGACCGACGTGCTCGCCAGCTGGGCCGACAAGTACCCGATCCTCAGCATCGAGGACGGCATGCACGAGGGCGACTGGGAAGGCTGGAAGCTGCTGAACGACCGCCTGGGCAAGAAGCTGCAGCTGGTGGGCGACGACCTCTTCGTCACCAACACCAAGATCCTCGAGCGCGGCATCCGCGAGGGCGTGGCGAACTCGATCCTCATCAAGATCAACCAGATCGGCACGCTGACCGAGACCTTCTCGGCCATCGAGATGGCCAAGCGCGCCGGCTGGACCAACGTCATCAGCCACCGCAGCGGCGAGACCGAAGACAGCACCATCGCCGACATCGCGGTGGGCACGAACGCGGGCCAGATCAAGACCGGCTCGATGTCGCGCAGCGACCGCATCGCCAAGTACAACCAGCTGCTGCGCATCGAGGAAGATCTCGGCGACGTGGCCAGCTACCCGGGCCGCGCGGCCTTCTACAACGTCAAGTAGCGCGCCATGCGCTGGGCCACGCTCGTGCTCGCCGCACTGCTGGCCGTGGTGCAGGCCGACCTCTGGTTCGGCAAGGGCAACATCCCTTACGTGATGGGGCTGCGGCGGCAGCTCGAGCAGCAGCGTGCCGAGAACACGAAGGCGCGCGAGCGCAATGCGCGCACGGCAGCCGAGGTGAGCGACCTGAAGGAAGGCCTGGAGATGGTCGAGGAGAAGGCGCGCGCCGAACTCGGCATGGTGCGGCCCGACGAGATCCTCGTCCAGGTGACTGCCCGCAAGTAGCGCGCTGGTCGGTGCTCGCCGTCGCCTTCACGCTGTGGGGCAGCCCGGTCACGTGGCTGGAGATCCTCGCCTTCGTGCTCGCGGTGGCGATGGTGATCGCCAACCTGCGCGTCAACGTGATCGGCTGGCCGCTGGCCATCGTCAGCTCGCTGCTCTACGCCTGGCTCTTCGGCGCGAGCAAGCTCTACGGCGAGGCCTCGCTGCAGTTCGTCTTCGTCGCGCTCGCCGGCTGGGGCTGGTGGCAGTGGCTGCGCGGGCGTGGCGACGATGGCGGTGCGCTACGCGTGCACTCCATGCCGGCGCCGCTGCGCCTGCGCGCCGCGCTGCTGACGCTCGCCGCCTGGCCGCTGCTGGGCCTGCTGCTGGCGCAGATGACCGACAGCGACGTGCCCTACCTCGATGCGCTGCCCACGGTGGGCAGCATCACCGGGCAGATCCTGCTGGGGCGCAAGTTCGTCGAGAACTGGCCGGTGTGGGTGATGGTGAACGTCGTCAGCGTCGGCCTGTTCGCGGTCAAGGGCTTGTGGCTGACGGTGCTGCTCTATGCCCTGTTCGCGCTGATGGCGCTGGCAGGCTGGCGCGCGTGGCGCCGGATCGAGGCGAAAGCTCCGGCCCATGGCTGAAGGCGCGCTGCGCATCGCGATCGTCGGCGCCGAAAGCACCGGCAAGACTTCGCTGGCCGCTGCACTCGCGCCGCGGCTGGCCGACGAGACCGGCCTCGCGGTCGCATGGGTGCCCGAGCTGCTGCGCGAGTGGTGCGAACGCGAGGGCCGCACGCCGCGCATCGACGAGCAGGCCGGCATCATGCAGGCGCAGCACGCGCGCATCGAGGCCGCGGCGGCCGCAAATGCGATCGTGGTCTGCGACACCACGGCGCTGATGACCGCCGTCTACAGCCGCCTCGTCTTCGGCGATGCGAGCCTGGAGGCGCGCGCGGCCGACCTGCACAGGACCATGGGCCTCACGCTGCTCACCGCGCTGGACCTGCCCTGGGTGCCCGATGGCCTGCAGCGCGACGGCCCGCATGTGCGCGAGCCGGTGGACACGCTGCTGCGCGGCCTGCTGGCCGGGCACCGCCTGCCGTTCAGCCTGGTCTCGGGCGAGGGCGCAAGGCGCATTGAATCGGCACTCGACGCCATCGCGCCGCTGTTGCGCCCGCGCGCAGCGCCCGGCACCGGCCTCTTCACGCGCCTGCACGAACGCAACGGCCAGGCCGAAGCGCGCAGCTGGACCTGCGCCCTCTGCGACGACCCGGCCTGCGAGCACCGCCTGCTGGCGGGCCGCTGAAGCGCCCAGAAGGCTACTGCACGGCGCCGCTGGACGGCGGCTGGTCGCGCGTGGGCGTGAAGAGCTCGCCCACGTCCACGGCATCGAAGCGGTACTGCCGGCCGCAGAACTCGCAACCCACCTCCACCAGCCCGCGCTCGGCGATCAGGCCTTCGCTTTCCTCGCGCCCCAGGCCACGCAGCATGCCGCTCACGCGCTCGCGCGAACAGGTGCAGGCGAAGCTGGGCCGCAGCGGCTCGAAGACGCGCACGGTCTCTTCCCAGAACAGGCGGTGCAGCAGGCGCTCGGGCGCGAGCGTCAGCAGCTCGTCGCGCGTCAGCGTGGCGGCGAGCATCGCGATGCGGTCGAAGGCTTCCGACAGGCCGATGTCGTCCTCGTTGCGCCGGCCTTCGAGGTTGCCTTCGCCTTCGACCGGCAGCCGCTGGATCAGCAGCCCGGCGGCGACCTCGTCGTTCGCGGCCAGCACGAGCTTCGTGTCGAGCTGCTCGCTCTGCAGCATGTAGTGCTCCAGCACCTGCGAGACCTCCTGCAACGGCTCGCGCCGGTCGCCGTGCAGAGGCACCACGCCCTGGTAGGGCTGCTGGCCCGGCAGGCGGTCCTTGGGGTCGAGCGTGATCGCACAGCGGCCCTGGCCGTGCACGTTGACCATGGCCTCCAGCTGCGCGCCTGGCGGCACCGCGCCGACCACCTTCGCGGTCGCGCGGAACGTGAGTTCGGGCTGCACCTCGGCCACCGCGAGCTTCACCGGGCCGTCGCCCGAGACCTGCAGCACCAGCGCGCCGTTGAACTTGATGTTGGCCTGCATCAGCACGCCGGCAGCCGCCATCTCGCCCAGCAGCGTGCGAACCTCGGGCGGGAAGGCGGCATCGCCCTCGCGCCGTTGCAGCGACTCGCGCCAGGCGTCGGTGAGGCGCACCAGCGCACCGCGCACCGGCAGGCCTTCGAAGATGAACTTGACGAGCTCACTCATGAGATGCGCACCACCTGCGTCGCGTGCAGGCGGGCCTTCTCCTGGTAGTGCAGCGCCGTCATGCGCAGCCGCGTGGCCTGCTCGGGCGAGATCTCGCGCACCACGCGCGCCGGCGAGCCGATGATCAGCACGTTGTCCGGGAACTCCTTGCCTTCGGTGACCACCGAGCCCGCGCCGACGAGGCAGCCGCGGCCGATCTTCACGCCGTTGAGCACCACGGCCTGGATGCCGATCAGCGAGCCTTCGCCCACCGTGCAGCCGTGCAGCATCACCTGGTGGCCGATGGAGACGTCGTCGGCCAGCGTCAGCGGGTAGCCCATGTCGGTGTGCAGGATGCAGCCGTCCTGCACGTTGACGCGCGCGCCCAGCGTGATGAGGTCGTTGTCGCCGCGCACGATCGAGCCGTACCAGACGCTCGAACCCTCGCCCATCACGACGCGGCCCATCACCTGGGCGCTGTCGGCCACCCAGGCACCGGCAGCCAGTTGCGGCACGTGTTCGCCGACGCGGTAGAGGGCCATGATCGCTCCAGGGCAAAGCCGATAATTCTAGGGATGGAGTTGAGAGCGGCGGCCCTCGGGGCCTTGTGCGTGGCCGAGCCGGCGGCAAAGGTGGCGGCGGTGCAGGCCATCGCCCAGGCCGCGGCGGCGGGCGGCGTCACGGTCGACCTGCACGCGCTGATCGAACCCACGGGCCCGCTGCCCGGCCGGCCGCCCCTGCCGCGCCTCGTCGACCCGATCGCCCTGCCCCGCCGCAGCGCCTTCACCACCGAAGGCCGGGCCGCGATGCTGCACGCGGTGGCGCACATCGAGTTCAACGCGATCAACCTCGCGCTCGACGCGATCTGGCGCTTCCCCGCCCTGCCCGAGGCCTACTACCGCGACTGGCTGCAGGTGGCGGCCGAAGAGGCCCACCACCACCGGCTGGTGGCCGAGCACCTGGCGACGCTGGGCCACGGCTACGGCGACTTCGACGCGCACGACGGCCTGTGGACGATGGTCGAGCGCACGGCCGGCGACGTGCTCGCGCGCATGGCGCTGGTGCCGCGCACGCTGGAGGCACGCGGGCTCGATGCCACGCCGCCGATGCAGCAGCGCCTCAAGCGCGCCGGCGACGATCGCGCGGTGGCCATCCTCGACGTGATCCTGCGCGACGAGGTCGGCCATGTCGCCATCGGCAACCGCTGGTACCGCTTCCTCTGCGAACGCGAGGGCCTGGATCCGAAGGCGCACTATGCGGTGCTGGTCGACCGCCATCGCGCGCCGCGCCTGAAGGCGCCATTCAACATCGCCGCCCGCCGCGCCGCGGGCTTCAGCGACGACGAGATTGCGGCATTGGATCGAGCGTGAACGATTCACGCGCGCATTACACTTTCCCGCTTCCACACATCACCTCGCGCACCATGACGCAGATGACCACCCGTCGTTTCCTGCACATCGCCAGCGTCGGCTTCGCCGCGCTGCTGCTCGCCGCCTGCGGCAAGAAGGAGGAGCCGCCGCCGCCCCCGGCGCCCGCGCCGGTCGCCTCGGCCCCGGCCCCCGCGCCGGCCAAGGTCTACGCCGTGGGCACCGACGCCGCCTACGCGCCCTTCGAGAGCCAGAACGAGAAGGGCGAGATCGTCGGCTTCGACGTCGACGTGGTCACGGCCATCGCCAAGAAGGCCGGCATCGAGGTCAAGTTCGTCAACACTCCCTGGGAAGGCATCTTCAACAGCCTGGGCCAGGGTGACCGCGACATGGTCGCCTCGGCGGTGACGATCACCGACGAGCGCAAGCAGACCATGGATTTCAGCGACCCCTACTTCGACGCGCAGCAGCTGATCGCGGTGAAGGAAGGCAGCAAGGTCACCAAGTTCGCCGACCTGAAGAAGCTCAAGGTGGGCGTGCAGACCGGCACCACCGGCGAGGAGGCCGTCAACAAGATGCAGGGCAAGACGAGCCCGAACATCAAGCGCTTCGAGTCCACGCCGCTGGCGCTGAAGGAGCTGGAAGCAGGCGGCGTCGACGCCGTGGTGGCCGACAACGGCGTCGTCATCAACTACGTGACGAACAACCCCGGCGGCAAGTTCAAGGCGCTGTCCGACAAGGAGTTCGTGCCCGAGAAGTACGGCATCGCCCTCAAGAAGGGCAACGCCGAACTGCAGGCCAAGCTGAACAAGGGCCTGGCCGAAATCCGCGCCGACGGCACCTACGACCAGATCTACACGAAGTACTTCGGCGCGCCCCCGAAGGCCGCCGCCGAGGCGCCCGCCTCGGCCGCCTCGAAGTAAGCAGCGCCCGGGCACGCGGCCGGCCGGGCGATGGACCTCCGCTGGGGCATCCTGGCCGGCTACGGGCCGCTCTTCCTGAGCGGCGTGTGGACGACGGTCCAGCTCACGCTGGTGGCCATCGCCTGCGGCATGCTGCTGGGCATCGTCTTCGGCCTCGTCAGCACCTCGCGCGACGCGCCGCAGCCCAAGACGGCCGGCGCGCGCGCGCTGATGCACCTGGCGCGCGCGGTGACGCTGGGCTACGTCACCTTCTTCCGCGGCACGCCGCTGTTCGTGCAGGTGCTGCTGGTGCACTTCGCGCTGATGCCGGCGCTGATCCACCCCGACGGCGGGCTGCTGCTGGCCGGTGAGGCGGCACGCACCTTCCGCCAGGAACACGGCGCCTTCTTCTCCGGCTGCGTGGCGCTGTCGCTGAACTCCGGCGCCTACATCAGCGAGATCTTCCGCGCCGGCATCCAGAGCATCCACCGCGGCCAGACCCAGGCCGCCTACAGCGTGGGTCTGACGCACGCGCAGGCCATGCGCTTCGTCGTGCTGCCGCAGGCCTTCCGGCGCATGGTGCCGGCGCTGGTCAACGAGGGCGTCACGCTGATCAAGGACTCCTCGCTGGTCTCCGCCATCGGCCTGGCCGAGCTGGCGCTGGCCGCGCGCACCGTGGCCGGCACCTACTCCCGCTACTGGGAGCCCTACCTCGCAATCTCGGCGATCTACCTCGTGCTGACGCTGGCGCTGTCGCTGCTGGCCAAGCGCCTGGAAGCGCCGGCGCACCTGGGCGGGCGCTGAGCCGCCGGCGGCGGACCCAGGGCTGCCGCGCGAAGTGTTGCGAGAAAGCCGCGTTGTGGTCCGGATTGGGCCCACGGCGCCGGCCGATCGCGGGTTTGCCCGAGCTTGGCCTATAGACTCGCGGCGTGGCCGGTGGCGGGTTCAGCCTCGCCGGCAGCGCAACCACAAAGTGAGGAAGCCCATGAACAAGACCTTGATCGTCGCCGCCGTTTCGGCTCTGGCCGCGGGCGGTGCCCTGGCCCAGAGCAGCGTCACCATCTACGGCCGTGTGAACGTCTCGGCCGAGCGCCAGGACGCCGCGGGCGTGAAGACCTACAAGCTCGTGAACAACGCTTCGCGTATCGGCTTCAAGGGCACGGAAGACCTGGGCGGTGGCCTGAAGGCCGGCTTCCAGCTCGAGCACGGCTTCAACATCGACACCGGCGGCGCCTCTCAGAGCACGTTCTGGGCGCGCCAGGCCGAAGCCAACCTGATGGGCGCGTTCGGTGGCGTGCGCATGGGCACGTTCACCAGCGAGGCCTACTTCGCCACGGCTGACTACGTCAGCATGCACAACCACGACACCGGCCCGTCCAGCGACGCGCTGTACGCCTACATCGGCCGCAACACCAACAAGGTCGCCTACCGCGCGCCCGAGTTCGTGAAGGGCCTGTCGATCGAAGGCGCCGTGTCTGCCGCCGAAGGTGTCCGCTCGGGAAACAGCGGGACGACGCGTGACTACGACCTCGCCGTGAACTACAACCTGGGCGACCTGGCGCTGGGCTTCGGCGGCGAGCGCAACAACAAGAAGGAACAGTACGCCTTCCGCGCCCTGTACGACTTCAAGAGCTTCGTGGCCGGCGGCTACATCCAGCGCGACAAGGAAGGCTACAACCCGACTGAAGGCTCCACCGCTTTCGGCAACCGCACGACCTGGCGCCTGTCGGGCATGGTGCCCTTCGGCGCCAGCGAGTTCCACGTGAACTTCGGCAGCGCCGGCAAGTACAGCAAGGTCAACGACAGCTCGGCCAAGCAGTTCACCGTCGCCTACAACTACAACCTGAGCAAGCGCACCAAGGTGTACACGTACTACACCAAGGTGGACGACGGCAAGGCCAAGGTCTACGGCGGCGACTTCAGCTCGGTGGCCCTGGGCCTGCGCCACAACTTCTGATCGCCTCGCGGCATCAGCAAGAAGCCGGCCCTCGGGCCGGCTTTTTCATGTCCGGCACTCAGCCGCGCGGGTGGTGCGCCGCGTGCAATTGCCGCAGTCGCTCGCGCGCGACGTGGGTGTAGATCGTCGTCGTGCCGATGTCGGCGTGGCCCAGCAGCATCTGCACCGCGCGCAGGTCGGCGCCATGGTTCAGCAGGTGCGTCGCGAAGGCGTGGCGCAGCGTGTGCGGTGACAGCGGCGCGGTGATGCCCGCCTGGCGCGCGTAGCGCTTCACCAGCCGCCAGAACATCTGCCGGCTCATGCCCGCGCCCAGGCGCGTGACGAAGAGTTCGTCGGCCTGCCGGCCGGCGAGGATCGCCGGGCGCGACTCGGCCAGGTAGCGGCGCAGCCATTCGTGCGCCTCCTCGCCGAAAGGCACGAGGCGCTCGCGCGCGCCCTTGCCCAGCACCCGCAGCACCGATTCCGACAGCGCCAGCTGCACCGAGCGCGCCTGCACGAGCTCGCTGACGCGCAGGCCGCTGGCGTACATCAGCTCCAGCATCGTGCGGTCGCGCAGGCCCAGCTCGGTATCGGCATCCGGTGCGGCGAGCAAGGCTTCGACCTGCGCCTCGCTCAGCGTCTTGGGCACGCGCAGCGGCTGGCGCGCGGCAGCCAGCTTCAGCGTCGGGTCGGCCTCGGCCAGGCGCTCGCGCACGGCCCAGCGGTAGAAGCGGCGCAAGACGGTCAGGCGCCGGTTCGCCGTGGTGGCGCGCGTCGCTGCGTGGCGCGCGGCGATGTAGCCCAGCAGGTCGGACTCGCGCGCCTGCTCCAGGGCCCGGCCCTGCTCGGCGGCCAGCCACGCGGCGAACAGCGCGAGGTCGCGCCGGTAGGCGGCCAGCGTCAGCGGCGCCAGGCCGTCCTCGATCCACAGCGCATCGGCGAACCGGTCGATCAGCGCCTGGGCCGATGCCTCCGCCGGTGCGCCGGGCTTGCTCAATCGAGCTTGAGGTTCTGCTTGACGACGACGGACTTGTAGACCTCGAGCTCGGCCTTGATCTGCGCCGCGAACTGCTCCGGCGTGTTGCCCACCAGCAGCGAGCCGGTGTCCTCGATGCGCTTCTTCACGCCCGGGTCCTCGAGCGACTTCTTCACCGCGCCGGCGACCTTGTCGACGATCTCCTTGGGCAGCCCCTTGGGCCCGACGACGCCGTAGTAGGCCATGCGGTTGACCGGCTCCAGCCCGACTTCCTTGAAGGTCGGCGTGTTGGGCAGCTGCGCCAGGCGCTGCGGCGCGGCCACGACGATGGCGATCAGCCGGCCCTCCTTGATGAAGGGCAGCGCCGAGGGCATGTTGTCGAAGATGATGGGCACCTGCCCCGCCACCGTGTCGTTGAGGGCCGGGCCCGCGCCGCGGTAGGGAATGTGCGTCATGAACACGCCCGCCAGGCTCTTGAACAGCTCGGTCTGCAGGTGGCCGATGCCGCCGGTGCCCGAACTCGCGTAGCTGTACTTGCCCGGGTTCTTCTTCAGCTCGGCGATGAAGCCCTTGTAGTCGCGTGCCGGGAACGAGGGATGCACGGCGATGACGTTGGGCGTGGCCGCGATGTTGATGATGGGCGTGAAGTCGGTCGTCGGGTTGTAGCCGATCTTCGGGTTGATGGCCGGGTTCGCCGCGGTGGTGGAGACCGTGCCCACGCCCAGCGCATAACCGTCGGGCGCGGTCTTGACGATCTCCAGCGCGCCCACCGAGCCGCCGCCGCCGGCCTTGTTCTCGACGATCACCTGCTGGCCCAGCGCCGCGCCCATCTTCTCGCTGACCGTGCGGGCGACGATGTCGGTCGTGCCGCCTGGCGCGAAGGGCACGACCAGGCGCACCGGCTTGGCCGGGTAGGCCTGGGCCAGCGCCGACAGCGGCAGGGCCAGGGCGAAGGTGGCGGCGCCCAGCAGGGCCGGCAGTCGGGGTCGCATCGGGTGGTCTCCGTCGATCGGTTGTCGCAAGTGGTTTTCAGGATTCGGCCGGCCGGCCCAGCAGCCCGGCCTTCAGGCGCGGGTCGTAGGGCTTGTCGCCGACGAAGCTGCGCAGCAGCGCGGCATAGAAGTCATCGCCGGGCACGGCCTCGCCGCGCAGTGTGCCATTCAGGCCGAAGAGCGTGCCTCGGCCGGGGTCGAGGTCGAGGTCCACCGTGTCGCCCTTGCGCACGGTGCCGAGGCCGTTGATCAGCGTCTCGAAGCGCTTCATGCGCTCGGCCAGACGCGGGCGCTCGTCGTCGGGCGCGTTGCGATCCACGCCCTTGCGGAAGGCCTTGGAGAACTCGCCCGCCGGCACATCGTGCATCAGGCGCAGCTGCAGCCGCTTGGGGCCCGACATCGCCACCGCCTGCGCCGGTGCGTTGGCGCGCTGCGTGAGGTACAGCGCTGCGGCGAAGCCCTTGAACCAGGCGACCGCGCGCAAGCCGGTGCCGTTGAGCAGCAGCGGCACGCCGGCCACCTTCACGCGGCGGTCGAAGGCCAGGCCCTCGAACATCAGCGGCGCTTCCTTCGGCAGTTCGCCGGCGCCGTCCTGCGCCCGAACCGCCAGCGGCGCCGCGGCCGCAAGCACCAGCAGCCGGCGGCGGGCGACGAACGCGGGCGACGCCAGAGCCGATACTCTGCCGATGCCCGACGCGCTGCTCCTGCTGCCCGATTTTTCACTCATCGTGCTGGGTTGGGTGATCTGCCGCCACACGCCATTGTCGCGCCCGGTGTGGGACGGCGCCGAACGGCTCGTCTACTTCGTGCTCTTTCCGGCGCTCTTGTTCCATTCGATCGTGCGCCACCCGATCAGCCTGGGCAACGCGCTGCCGCTGGCCGGCACGGGCCTGTTCGTGACCGCCGCCGGCGTCGCCGCCGCCTATGCGCTGCGCGCCTGGCCGGGCGTCGATGCGCGGCTGCATGCGTCGGGCGCGCAGACGGCCTTCCGCTTCAACTCCTACGTCGCGCTGGCGCTGGCCGAGCGCCTGGCGGGCGCGCCGGGCGTGGCCTGGACCGCGCTGCTCGTGTCGGTCTGCGTGCCGCTGTGCAACGTGGCGGCGGTATGGCCGCTGGCGCGCCATGGCGGCCACGGCTACCTGCGCGAGATCGCGCGCAACCCGCTGATCCTGGCCACCGTCTCGGGCCTCGTCTGCAGCCTGGCCGGCCTGAAACTGCCGGCGCTGCTGGACCTGACGCTGGCCCGCATCGGCGGCGCCGCCCTGCCGCTGGGCCTGATGGCCGTGGGCGCCGGCCTGCAGCTGGGCGCGCTGAAGGAAGGCCCGAGGCTGGCCGCGGCGCTGCTGGCGATCCGCCATGCGCTGATGCCGGCGCTGGCCATCGCCACCGTATGGCTGCTGGCGCTGCCGGCCGGCCAGCAGGCGGTGCTGGTGGCCTTCGCGGCGCTGCCCACGGCGTCCAGCGCCTACGTGCTGGCGGTGCGCATGGGCGGGCATGGCGGCTACGTCGCCGGGCTCGTGAGCCTGTCGACCTTGATCGGCATGGTCGCGCTGCCGGCCTGGCTTGCGGTGTGGCGCGCCTGGGCGCCGGGCTGATCGAAAAGGCCTCGCGATCAGGCCTCGCGCTCCGCGAGCGCCCAGGCGATGTGCTCGCGCACGAGTTCGTCGGCCGCGTCGAAGGCTTCGCGCAGCGCCTGCGCGATGGCCTCGTCGCCGGTCTCGCGCCAGGCGTTGCCCAGCGCCACGGCGAGGTTGCGGCGCCAGCGCGAGTAGCCGATGCGGCGGATCGCGCTGCCCTCGGTGCGGCGCAGGAAGCCGGGCTCGTCCCAGGCCCACAGCGCCAGCAGCGTCGCGTGGCCCAGGCCTTCGCGCTCGTCGAAGTCGGGCAGCGGGCTTCGCTGGGCGAACTTGTTCCACGGACAGGCGAGCTGGCAGTCGTCGCAGCCGTAGATGCGGTTGCCGATCGCGCGCCGGAACTCGAGCGGAATCGTGCCGTGCTTTTCGATCGTCAGGTAGCTGATGCAGCGGCGGGCGTCGAGCCGGTAGGGCGCGACGATGGCCTGCGTCGGGCAGGCCTCGATGCAGGCGCTGCAACTGCCGCAATGCGGTGCTGCCGGTTCGTCCACCGGCAGCGGCAGCGCGACGCAGATCTCGCCGATGAAGAACATCGAGCCCGCGTCGCGCGACAGCGCCAGCGTGTGCTTGCCGCGCCAGCCCAGGCCGGCACGCGAGGCGAGTTCCACCTCCAGCAGCGGTGCCGAATCGGTGAACACGCGGAAGGCGAACGGGCCCGCGGCCTGCTGAAGCCGCTCGGCCAGCGACTGCAATCGCGCACGCAGCACCTTGTGATAGTCCCGGCCGCGCGCGTAGACCGAGACCACCGCACGCCGCGGATCCTGCTGCGCCTGCTGCTCACGCTCGGCCCAATCCGCGGCCGCGTCGCGCGGCAGGTAGTCCATGCGCGCGCTGATCACACGCAGCGTGCCCGGCACCAGCTCCGCCGGCCGCGCGCGCTTCAGCCCATGCGCGGCCATGTAGCCCATCTCGCCGTGATGGCCTTCGGCCAGCCATTGCAGCAGCCCCGGCTCGGCCTCGGCGAGGTCGATGCCGGTGATGCCGATCTGGGAGAATCCGAGTTCGCGTGCCCATGCGCGCAGATCCCGCACGAGCGAGTGCCCGTCGAACCGATGTCCGAGCTGCCCGCCGAGGTCCATGCGCCGATTCTAGGAAGCCGCGACCTGGCCTGGCCCGACGAGGCCGCCTGCGCCGCCCACGCGAGCGCGCTGGCCAGCCGCCGCGCCATCCGCGACGCCTTCATCGAACTGCACGGGCCGCTGGGTGCCGGCAAGACGACCTTCGTTCGCCACCTGCTGCGGGCACTCGGCGTCACGGGCCGCATCAAGAGCCCCACCTTCGCGGTGCTCGAGCCCTACACGCTGCCGGGCCTCGCGATCTCGCATTTCGACTTCTACCGCTTCGGCGACCCGCGCGAATGGGCCGACGCCGGCTTCCGCGATCTCTTCGCGGCGCCCGGCCTGAAGCTTGCCGAGTGGCCGGAGAACGCCGCCGGCATGCTGCCCACGGCGGATCTGCGCGTCCACATCGCGCCGCAGGACGGCGACGCGCGCGCCGTACACCTGGAGGCCGGCACCGCCGCCGGCCTCGCGCTGCTGTGAAGGCCACGCGCCGCGGGGCGCTGGGCAGCCTGGTGCTGCTGCTGGCCGCGCCGCGGCTGGCCTTCGGCGCGGGCATCGTCGCGGTGCGCGTGTGGCCGGCGAAGGACTACACGCGCGTGACGATCGAGTCCGACGCGCCGCTGGCCGCGTCGCACCAGCTCGCGCAATCACCCGACCGCCTCGTCGTCGACATCGACGGCCTGGAGCTGAGCCCGGCGCTGCGCGAACTCGTCGGCAAGGTGAATCCCGAGGACCCGTACATCTCGCGGGTGCGGGTGGGCCAGTACCAGCCGCGCGTGGTGCGGCTCGTGTTCGATCTCAAGCAGCCGGTGGCGCCGCAACAGTTCACGCTCGCACCGGTAGCCGCCTACCAGCAGCGGCTGGTGTTCGACCTCTATCCCGTGCAGGAGGCCGATCCGCTGCTGGCGCTGGTGCGCGAGCGCGAAGGCGCCAGCCAGCGCGCGGCGCAGGAGGTGCAGGACGCGCTGGGCGAGCTGATCGCGCGCATCGACAAGCCGCCGCCGCTGGCGATGGGGCCTTCGGCCTCGGCGCCGGTGCCGGGCGGCACGCCGGCCGCGTCGGCGCCACCGGTGGTGATCGCCGCAGCGCCCCCATCAGCCCCATCAGCCCCACCACCCCCGCCGCCGGCGCCGCCGACAGCCGCCGAGCGCCAGCGTGTGGACCGCCTGATCATCGTCGCCATCGACCCCGGCCACGGCGGCGAGGACCCGGGCGCCATCGGCCCGAGCGGCCTGCGCGAGAAGGACGTGGTGCTCGCGGTCGCGCTGCAGCTGCGCGAACGCCTGAACGCGGTGCCCGGCATGCGCGTGATGCTCACGCGCGACGCCGACTTCTTCGTCCCGCTGCACGAGCGCGTGCGCAAGGCGCGGCGCGTGCAGGCCGATCTGTTCGTCAGCATTCACGCCGACGCCTTCCTCAGGCCGGAGGCGCGCGGCGCGAGCGTGTTCGCGCTGTCGACCAAGGGCGCCACCAGCGCCGCGGCGCGCTGGATGGCGCAGCGCGAGAACGCGTCGGACCAGGTCGGCGGCGTGAACGCCGGAGCGGTGCGCGACCCGACGGTGCTGTCGGCCATCCTGGACATGTCGACCACGGCGCAGATCAAGGACAGCCTGAAGCTCGGCGCCGAGGTGCTGCAGCGCATCGGCCAGGTCGGCACGCTGCACAAGCGCCAGGTCGAGCAGGCCGGCTTCGCGGTGCTGAAGGCGCCGGACATCCCCAGCATCCTGGTCGAGACGGCCTTCATCTCGAACCCCGAGGAGGAAGACCAGCTGCGCGACCCGGGCTACCGGATGAAGTTGGTGGATGCGCTGAGCAACGGCATCCAGCGCTACTTCGCGCGCAACCCTCCGCTGGCAAGACAGCGCCAGCTCTGAAGCTTCAACGCACGCTGGTGCCCAGGTAGCGCTTGCGGCGGAAGAACACCGCCAGGCCGATGCCGACGACCGCCATCGCGCCGAACGCGACCCAGAAGCCGGTGCGCGAGTGAATCAGCGGCAGCGCCTCGAAGTTCATGCCGAAGAAGCCGGTGATGAGGTTCAGCGGCAGGAAGATGGCCGTCAGCACCGTCAGCGTGCGCATGATGTCGTTCGTGCGGTGGCCCAGGGCGCTGAAGTGCATCTGCACCGAGGCCTCGGCGCTCTGCTCCAGGCGCCGCACGTGCGAGAGCACACGCTCGATGTGCTCGAGCACGTCGCGCGAGCGCACGCGCAGCAGCTCGCGCTCGCGCCGCGCGGCCGCGTCGTCCTCGGCCGGCCACTCGTCCATCGCGTCGATCCATTCCTGCACCGCGCTGCGCTGGTCCTCGCAGGTGTCCTCCAGCAGGTGCAGCGCGTTGCGCGACTCCAGCAGCACCTGCCAGTCCGAGAAGCGGCTGCGCGGGTCCAGCAGCTGCTGCTGCAGCGTGCCGAGCTGGCGCGTCAGCAGGCGGCGCAGGTCGAGGTAGCTGTCGACCATGTGGTTGACCATGCGGATCATCAGGTCCGCCGGCGTCACCGGCAGCCGCGCGCTGCCGCGCCAGTCGCCATGGCCCGCGAGGTTGCCGTAGCGGTGCGCGAAGTGGTCGCGCACGGCGCAGTCGGTGGGGTGCACGGTGACGAGCACGCGGTCGAACAGCGCGAAGCCCACCGGGCTGGTGTCGATGGCCGCGAGCGCGCGGCGCGCGGTCGCGGCGGTGCCTTTCTGCTCGTCGACGAACATGCCCTCGCTGCCGGCGCCCGCGGCCAGGCGGCGGAACACCATCATGTCGTACCACGAGGTGTAGTCGTAGTGGCTGGGCAGCTGGTTGTTCAGCAGGTCGCTGATGTGCAGATCCACCAGCTGGCCGCCGGCCCAGCGCTGCAGCGCGCCCTGCAGCTCGCCGATGCGCACCTCGAACTCGCGCCGCGCGCTGCCCACCCAGATGAAGCCCTGCTCGGGCAGCACCTCCGGCAGCGCCGGCAGTTCGGTGAAGTGGTCCGGGCCGAGGTGGAAGACGCGCATGCGGCCGTGCCGGGGCCGATCAGGCTTGGCGCAGCTTGCGCGCGACGTCCAGCGCGAAGTAGGTCAGCACGCCGTCGGCACCGGCGCGCTTGAAGGCGAGCATGGCCTCCATCATCACCGCGTCGTGGTCGAGCCAGCCGTTGGCGGCGGCGGCCTTCAGCATCGCGTACTCGCCGCTCACCTGGTAGGCGAAGGTCGGCACGCGGAATTCGTCCTTCACGCGGCGCACGATGTCGAGATACGGCATGCCGGGCTTGACCATCACCATGTCGGCGCCTTCGGCGATGTCCAGGCCCACCTCGCGCAGCGCCTCGTCGCTGTTGCCCGGGTCCATCTGGTAGACCTTCTTGTCGGCCTTGCCGAGGTTGGCGGCCGAGCCCACGGCGTCGCGGAAAGGGCCGTAGAAGGCGCTGGCGTACTTCGCGCTGTAGGCCATGATGCGCGTGTGGATGCGGCCCGCGCCTTCGAGCGCGTCGCGGATGGAGCCGATCCTGCCGTCCATCATGTCGCTGGGCGCGACGATGTCCACGCCGGCCTCGGCCTGCACCAGCGCCTGCTTCGTCAGCACCGCGACCGTCGCGTCGTTGATGATGTAACCAGAGTCGTCCAGCAGGCCGTCCTGGCCGTGGCTGGTGAAGGGGTCGAGCGCGACGTCGGTCAGCAGGCCCAGGCCGGGGAAGCGCTTCTTCAGTTCGCGCACCGCACGCGGCACCAGGCCTTCGGGATTGGTGGCTTCGCGGCCGTCGGGCGTCTTCAGGGATGGGTCGATCACGGGGAAGAGGGCCATCACCGGCACGCCCAGCGCCACGCATTCCTCGGCCACGGCAAAGAGGCCGTCGACGCTGCGGCGCTTCACGCCGGGCATGCTGGCCACGTCCTGCTCCTGCTTAGAGCCGTCGAGCAGGAACACCGGCAGGATCAGGTCTTCGGGCGCCAGGCGGTGCTCGCGGACGAGGGCCCGCGTGAAGGCGTCGCGGCGCAGGCGGCGCGGGCGGCTGGCGGGAAACGGTGGTGGCGTGATCATCTCGCGGTGCCCTGTCGGAGTCTGGGTCTGAAGCCGTCCTTAAGTACGAACGACGTTTGCCCGTTGCGAATTTTTTCTGCTAAAGTGATTCGTGAATGATAGCCGCGAGGCTGTCGTTCCCTGCTTTTCCTCCCTGAGCAGGTGCCTTAGCGTGATGACAGCGATAAGGCTTGCCGGCCCCGGTCCCTGACCGGGGCCATTTTTTTTGGCGCTAGGATCCTGTACCGGAGTAGAGGAGACACGCGATGCGGTACCGCGACTGGCTTCACCGTACCCGCGCCGGCGCGCTGCACCCGCGCAGCGGGCGACTGCGCCTGGTCGATGCGGCGCTGAAGGACCAGGAGAAGCGCCCGAACGAAGCCTCGCTGCGCGTGCTGCGCGCGGCGATGGACCAGTGGCTCAAGAATGGCTCCGGCTACTCCTCGGTGCGCAACCACGACGGCGCGGTGCGCCAGCTGGACCTGTGGATCGACAGCCAGCTGGAGACCTACAAGCGCCCCGACCCGAAGCTCAAACCGGCGGTCGTCGACCCGATGAAGCCGATGATCCCGCCGCCGCCGCTGCTGGTGCCCAGCGTGGCGGCCAAGAAGAGCGCGCCGGCGTTCAAGATGCCCGCGGTGAAGACGATCAACGTCGCGCCCGGCCCCGACGGCCGCAGCGACGTGGCCTCGCTCGCCGCGCTGCGCGCGCGCCAGCGCGAGGACGCGCAGTGGGAAACGATCTCGATCGACGGCTCGCAGACCATCACCTACAAGCCCGGCGAAAGCCGCATGGTGCAGAAGCCGGACTTCTCCTGGGAGCTGGAGACCGTCACCGTGCCGACGCCGCAGGATTTCCCGCTCAACGTGCGGCTGAAGATGCGGCTGCTGGGCGAGATCCTGCAGGTCAAGGCGCAGGTCAACCCGGTGCCCAAGGACGGCACGGTGGTGATCCCCGCGACCATGCGCAGCGAGTTCCGCACCCACATCCGCAGCGCGTGGAACATCGCCACGCTGGTCGACGGCACGCACCGCTTCCCGATCGACATCGACATCGAGTGGGTCGACGTCGGCGGCTACGAGCTGCAGATCGCCAACCCGCCGCCCAAGCCGGTGATGGCGCCTTCGATGGGCCCAATGAGCAAGCAGCAGCATGAGGCCGCGCGCAAGAAGGAGAGCGCGCGCCTGATGGAGAACACGATCAACATGGGCGAGTGGGCCTGGTCGGACCGCGTGGGCATCCTGCACGAGTTCGGGCACATGATCGGCAACCCCGACGAGTACAGCGTCACCGCCTTCGACAAGCTGGGCCAGACCTGGGACGCGGCCATCCACAACGCGCCTTCGTACACCACGCCCAGCATCATGAACAACCCCTCGGAGGCCGGCCGCATCCATGCGCGGCACTTCGAGTTCATCCGCCAGGAGTACGAGGCCTGGCAGACGCGCCTGGGCCACCAGCCGCAGGCGCGCATCGCGATCGAGACCAACCCCACGGTGGACAAGCTGCGCAAGATGGCCAAGTTCGGCGGCTGGCATCTCGGGCAGTCCATATTGGATTGAGGCGCTGGCTATGATGACCCGATGAGTTCCGCGTACCTCTGGGTCAAGGCCTTTCACATCATTTTCGTCGCCAGCTGGTTCGCCGGCCTGTTCTACCTGCCGCGCATCTTCGTCAACCTCGCGATGGTGCCGGCCGACAGCCATGCCGAGCGCGAGCGCCTGCTGCTGATGGGCCGCAAGCTGTACCGCTTCAGTAGCCTGTTGATGCTGCCGGCGCTGCTGCTGGGCCTGTGGCTGTGGCTGGGCGTGGGCATCGGCAAGGGCCAGGGCTGGATGCACGCCAAGCTGCTGCTGGTGCTGGGCGCGGTGGGCTACCACCACTTCTGCCGCGGCCTGCTGCGCAGCTTCGAGCAACTGGCCAACCGCCGCAGCGAACGCTGGTACCGCGTCTTCAACGAGGTCACCGTGCTGCTGTTCATGGCCACCGTGCTGCTGGTGGTGCTCAAACCGTTCTGAGGCCGCAAGGTCGATGCTCGCTCCGCCCCGCCACCGGAGCTCGGCCTCGCCGCTGGCGCTGGCTTATGCGGCGCTCGTCGTCTACGCCAGCCTGTACCCGTTCGCAGGCTGGCGCTGGCCGCCGGGGCAGTCGTTCGCGGCGCTGGCAGTGCTGCCGGCCACGCGCTGGGTGGGCGGCTTCGACACCTGGGCCAACCTGCTGGGCTACCTGCCGCTGGGCGCGCTGCTGTGCATCGCCGCGCGGCGCAGCAGCTGGCGCCTGGCACCTTCGCTGGTGCTGGCGATCGGCGGGCCGGCGCTGCTGTCGTATGCGATGGAGCTGATGCAGCAGTTCGTGCCCGGCCGCGTGCCCGCGCGCGAGGACTTCGTGCTGAACGCCGCCGGCGCGAGCGCGGGCGCCATGCTCGCGCTGCTGGGCCACGCGATGGGCCTGGCCGGGCGCTGGCACCAGTTGCGCGGGCGCTGGTTCGCGCGCGACAGCGCCGGCGCGCTGGCACTGCTGGCGCTGTGGCCCCTGGGGCTGCTGTTCCCGGCGCCGGTGCCGCTGGGCGTGGGCCAGGTGGGCGAGCGCCTGCGCGAGGCGCTCGCCGCGCTGCTGCAGGACGTGCACTGGGCCGCGCCCGCCTACGCGCTGCTGGCCGCGCCGGCACCAGCGCTGGAGCCGCTGCGGCCGCTGACCGAGGCACTGATCACCGCCCTGGGCCTGCTCGCACCGTGCATGCTGGCCTACACGGTGATGCCGCCGGGCTGGCGGCGCCTCGGCGCAGCGCTCGGCGCGGCTGCGATGGGCGCCGGCACGATGACGCTGTCCACGCTGCTGAACTTCGGCCCCGGCCACGCGATGGCCTGGCTCACGCCTTCGTCGCTGGTGGGCCTTGTGCTCGGGCTGCTGCTGGCCGGTGCGGCGGCGCCGGCACCGCGACGCGTCAGCGCGGGGCTGGCGCTGATGGTGGCCACCGGGCTCGTCGTGGGCGTCTCGCAGGCGCCTTCGGACCCCTACTTCGCGTCCAGCCTGCAGGCCTGGGAACAGGGCCGCTTCGTGCGCTTCCACGGGCTGGCGCAATGGGTGGGCTGGCTGTGGCCCTATGCGGCGATGGCGTGGCTGTTGTCGCGCCTGGGCGCCGCACCCTACGACCGCACCCGTTGAAGGGCGCGAAGGGCGGGCCGCACGGGTCCGCTGCCTACAATCCTTCGATGAGCTACTACAAGCACCACGTCTTCTTCTGCCTCAACCAGCGCAGCAACGGCGAAGCCTGCTGCGCCGACCATGGCGCCGAGGCCGCCTTCGACCACTGCAAGGGCGCCGTGAAACGCGCCGGCCTGGCCGGCCCCGGCGCCGTGCGCGTGAACCGCGCGGGCTGCCTGGACCGCTGCGCGGGCGGCCCGGTGATGGTGATCTACCCCGAGGAGACCTGGTACACCTTCGTCGACAAGCACGACATCGACGAGATCGTCGAGCAGCACCTGAAGCAGGGCCACGTCGTCGAGCGCCTGCTGCTGCCGCCGGACGTCGGCCGATGAACGCCGGCACGCAGCGCGTGCGCATCGCGGGGCCGGCGGGCGAGATCGAATGTGCGCTCGATGCGCCCGCGGCCGGCGCCACGCGCGGCGTCGCGGTGGTCTGCCATCCGCACCCGCAGCACGGCGGCACGATGGACAACAAGGTCGCGCAGACGCTCGCGCGTGCCTTCGTGCAGCTGGGCTACCAGAGCGTGCGCTTCAACTTCCGCGGCGTCGGCGCCTCGCAGGGTGGGTGGGACGAAGGCCGCGGCGAGATCGACGATGCCCTCGCGGTGGTCGCCGCGCACGCGGCGCCGGGCCGGCCGCTGGTGCTGGCCGGCTTCTCCTTCGGCGGCTATGTCGCCAGCCACGCCGCCGCGCAGGTGGGCGATGCCGAGCGGCTGGTGCTGGTCGCGCCCGCGGTGCGGAACTTCGAGCTCGCGCCGGTGTCAGCCCACACGCTGGTGGTGCACGGCGAGCACGACGAGATCGTGCCGCTGGCCGCACTGTTCGACTGGGCCCGCCCGCAGTCGCTGCCGGTGACCGTGCTGCCCGGCGCGGGCCATTTCTTCCACGGGCAACTCAACATGCTCAAGCAGATCGTGCTGGCCGCCTGGCCGGCCTCTTCCGGTTCCCGATGAACAAACTTCTCGCCCCTTTCGTCGCGCTCTTCCTCGCCCTCGTCCTGTCCTCCACGGCCCGCGCGCAGGCGCCGCAGCCGCCGGAGATCGCGGCGCGCCAGTACATCCTGATGGACCTCAACAGCGGCCAGGTGCTGGCCGAGCGCGAGGCCGACGCGCAGGCCGAGCCGGCCTCGCTGACCAAACTGATGACGGCCTACCTCGTGTTCAACGCCCTGCGCGACAAGAAGCTCGCGATGGAGCAGACGCTGCCCGTCTCGCAGCGCGCCTGGGCGCAGCGCAAGGGCGGCGGCTCGCTGATGTTCATCGACACGACGATGACTCCCACGGTGAAGGAACTGCTGCACGGGATGATCGTGCAGAGCGGCAACGACGCCTCCATCGCGCTGGCCGAAGGCGTGGCCGGCAGCGTGGAGAACTTCGTCGGCATGATGAACCGCCAGGCCCAGGCCTGGGGCCTGAAGAACACGCAGTTCAAGAACGTCGAGGGCCTCACCGAGCCCGGCCACTTCAGCAGCGCGCGCGACGTAGCGCTGGTGGCCTCGCACATCATCGGCGAGCACCCGGACTTCTATCCGATCTACAGCGTGCGCCAGTACACCTACAACAACATCAAGCAGGACAACCGCAACATGCTGCTGGGCCGCGACCCCTCGGTCGACGGCATGAAGACCGGCTACACCGACGCCGCCGGCTACTGCCTGGTGGCCAGCGCCGTACGCGACATGCCCGGCGGCAAGCGCCGGCTGCTGAGCGTGGTGCTGGGCACCGCCTCGCGCGAGGCGCGCGCCTCGGAGAGCCAGAAGCTGCTGAACTGGGGCTGGCAGGCCTGGGACGACGTGCGCCTGTTCGAGGCCGGCAAGGCCGTGGCCACGGTGCCGGTGTGGAAGGGCGACAAGTCCGAGGCCAAGCTGGGCGCGCCGGGCGCGCTCTTCGTCACCGTGCCCAAGGGCGAAGGCGACAAGCTCAAGACCAGCGTGGAGCGCACCGACCCGCTCGTGGCACCGCTTACCGCCGGCCAGCGCGTGGGCACGATCAAGATCTCCACGTCCGCCGGCACGGCGGTGGCCAGCGTGCCGCTGGTGGTGCTGGAGCCCGTGGGCCTGGCGGGAATCTTCGGCCGCGCCTGGGACGCCATCCGGCTGTGGATCAAGTGACGCGGCTCAAGGCCGCGATGGGGCCGCGTGCCACAATTTCCCTCGGCCCCTCCACCTTCGTGAAAGCCACCCGATGAACGACGCGCTGGTGTTCCTGAACGGCGAATGGCTGCCGATCTCGCAGGCCAAGGTCAGCGTGCTGGACCGCGGCTTCATCTTCGGCGATGGCGTCTACGAGGTGGTGCCGGTCTACGGCTCGCGCCTGTTCCGCTTCGACGAGCACATGGCGCGCCTGACGCGCTCGCTCACGAAGCTGCGCATCACGAACCCGGCCGCGCGCGAGGAATGGCTCTCGCGTTGCCGCCGGCTGATCGAGGCCACGCAGAAGGACACCGGCGCGGCCGACCAGCTGGTCTACATCCAGGTCACGCGCGGCGTGGCGCCGCGCGACCACGTCATGCCGCAAGGCGTCGTGCCCACCGTCTTCATGATGGCCAACCCGATGAAGCCGGCCACCGCCGAACAGCGCCACGCCGGCGTGGCCTGCACCACCGCGCGCGACTTCCGCTGGGAGCGCGGCGACATCAAGAGCATCAGCCTGCTGGGCAACGTGATGGCGCGCCAGATGTCGGCCGACCACGGCGCGGTGGAGACCATCATGTTCCGCGACGGCTACCTCACCGAGGCCGCGGCCAGCAACGTGTGGGTGGTGCACGAGGGTGCGCTGCTGGGCCCGCCCAAGAGCGAGCTCGTGCTCGAAGGCATCCGCGTCGAGCTGCTGCGCGAGCTGTGCGAGGAATGCGGCATCGCCTACAACCTGCGCCCCATCCCCGAGGCCGACGTGCGCGCGGCCGACGAAGTGCTGCTGAGCTCGGCCACCAAGGAGGTGCTGCCGGTGACGAAGATCGACGGCGAGCCGGTGGGCCATGGCGCGCTGCGCGGCAAGCCGGGGCCGGTCTACGCGCGGCTGTACGAGGCCTACCAGCAGGCCAAGAAGACGATGTCGCTGTAGAAGGCGTTCGCGTGGCCGACATCCCGCCCGAACAGTCGCTGATCGAGTACCCCTCGGCCTTCCCGATCAAGGTCATGGGCGCGATGGCCGAAGGCTTCGAGCAGGCCATCGTCTCCATCGCGCAGCAGTTCGACCCCGGCTTCGACCCCGCCACCGTCGAGCGCCGGCCGAGCAAGGGCGGCAACTACCTGGGCCTGACGATCACCATCACCGCCACCAGCCGCGAGCAGCTCGACGAGGTGTACCGCACGCTGTCGACGCACCCGATGGTGAAGGTGGTGCTGTAGCCGGCTGTCGGGTGCCTTGACACCGGCGGCCGCGCCGAAGCGCCGCCGCGGGCCACGTCCTTGCGCCGCAAGGCAGAACCCAGGCCTGGCATGGCCCTTGCACCCGAAAGGACAAAGCCCCTGCGTCCGGGGCACGGGATCACCGACATGTCCGTCCGCCGCCTCTCCGCCGTCACCGCCCTCGTGTTGTCGGCCTGCCTGCCGTCCGTCGCCCGCGCCGACTCGATCACGCTGACCGGCACGCTGCGCGACTTCAACGCCTTCGGCACCTCCTCCGGCGGCGTCGGCGGGCACGTCGACTTCGAGAACCCCTGCTGCGGCGACGACCGCGGCATCGTCTCCGCCACGCTGGGCGGCGACAGCCGGCCGGTCTACGCCGGCGGCTCGCACTGGAGCGTGAGCAGCGCCGCGTCGTTCTACCAGTGGTACCACGACGACCCCAGCGTCAACCGCACGGCCAGCACCAGCATCACGCTGAACGACATCGGCGGCGGCCTGTACCAGTACAGCAGCGGCGCCTACTTCCCGGCCGACGGCATCCTGCTGAACCAGACGAGTTCGGGCCACAACTACGGCTTCACGACCGAGTTCCACACGATGTTCGGCTACTCGGCCGCGCGCAACGACACCTTCAGCTTCACCGGCGACGACGACGTCTTCGTCTTCATCAACGGCCAGCTCGCCATCGACCTGGGCGGCGTGCACGGCGCCGAGAGCGGCTCGGTCACGCTGAACAGCATCGCGGCCGCCTTCGGCCTGGTCGACGGCCAGAACTACACGCTCGACGTGTTCCAGGCCGAGCGCCACACGACAGGCTCGAACTTCACGATGACGACCTCGCTGCAGCTCGTCTCCGCCGGCGTGCCCGAGCCGGGCTCTCTCGCGCTGGCGGGCCTGGCGCTGTGCGGCCTGGCCGCCGGCCTGCGCCGCCGCGCCGCCCGCTGACCGGTCCGCCGGCTCAGGCACCCGGCGCCGCGAGGCGCTGGTCGATCTCGCGCAGCTTGCCCGGCGCCGCCGGGTCGCCGCTGCGGGCCGCGGCCTCGTACCAGTAGCGCGCCAGGCGCAGGTCGCGTTCGACGCCGTCGCCCTGCTCGTACATCGAGGCGATCAGGTACATCGCGCCCACGTCACCGCCCTTGGCCGCCTCGCGGTACCAGCGCGCGGCCAGCGCCATGTCCTTCGGCGTGCCGCGGCCCAGGTAGTGCGCGGTGCCCAGCGCCAGCTGCGCGTCGACATCGCCGCGCATTGCGGCGCGCTCGTACCAGTGCTTGGCCCGGGAAAGGTCGCGCAGGCCGAAGGCGCCGTTCTCCCAGGCCTGACCCAGCAGCAGCTCCGACGGCGCGAAGCCATGGCGCGCCGAGGCCTCGAGCCAGCGCCGCGCCTGCGCCGGCGTCGCGCCCGGGCTTTCGCCGCGCAGCGCCATCAGTCCGAGCTGGTAGCCGGCCTCGGGCACGCCTTGCCGCGCGAGCCTGTCGAGCGCCGAACGCGCCTGCGCGGCGTGGCCCGAGGCCTGCTCGATCAGTGCACGGTCCAGCGCGTCCTGCTGCGCCGGCGTGATCGCGGCTGCCGGCAGCGCGTGCAGCAGCAAGGACACCAGCGAAGCGAGGCCCAGGGGCAGCAGGTGATGGGGTGGGCGGACCATGGTCGACATCGGTCGCGCACGATAGCCCGATCTGACAGGTCGCGGCGCCCGCATCCGTTCGCCGCCGGGCGGCGTAGAAGCGACGATCGCCGCTGCCGCCTGACCGCTGCCATGCAGACCGCCATCGCCTCCGTGGACTCCCCCGTGCCCTGCACGCCGCCGCATCCGCGGTCATCGGCCGTGCGCAGCGCCCAGGTGCTGCCGATGCCGCGGCGGCCGGGCAGGCTTGCCGGGATGGCGCTGGGCGAGGTCGCTGCCGCGCTGCCCGCCGGCAACGTCGCGCCCGGGCTGGGCGACGAGGAACTCGCGGCGCTGATCGCGCGCATCGCGCGCCAGGACGAGCGCGCGCTGGAGGCGCTGTACGACGCCGCCGCGTCGCGCGTGCATGCGCTGGTGCTGCGCATCGTCTCGACCCACGCGCTGGCCGACGAGGTGCTCGAAGACACCTTCTGGCAGGTCTGGCGCCAGGCGCCGCGCTTCGACGCCGTGCGCGGCCGGCCCATCACCTGGCTGCTGGCGCTGGCGCGCTCGCGCGCGATCGAGGGCCTGCGAGCCGGCTGAGGCCCCGCGCCGCCGTGGTCCAATCGGGCGATGTCCGAAGGCCGCCCGAAACTGAGCGTCAAGCCGCGTGCGCCGGCGCGTGATCCACGCCGGCCGCCGGTGCGCGGCGGCGCGCATCCGCGGCCCGCACCGGCGCGTGCCGCGCCTTCGCGGCCGGCGCCGGCTTCCGCACCGGCATCCGCGCCCGTATCCACGCCGGGTCCCGCGCCCGCCCGCGCCCGAGCAGCGGAGCCGCCGCGCGAGTCGCCAAGGCCGAGGCCAGCCCCGGCACCGGCCGCAGACCACCCCGAAGGCCAGCGCGTGGCCAAGCTGATGACCGAGCGCGGCCTGGCCTCGCGCCGCGAGGCCGACGAATGGATCGAGGCCGGCTGGGTGCGCGTGAACGGCGCGATGGCCGTGCTGGGCCAGCGCGCGCCGGTCGACGCGACGATCGAGATCGACCCGCGCGCCCGCGCCGAGCAGGCGCGCCGCGTCACCGTGCTGCTGCACAAGCCGGTGGGCTTCGTCAGCGGCCAGGCCGAGGACGGCTACGAGCCGGCGGTGACGCTGATCAAGCCCGCCAACCGCTGGGAAGGCGACACGAGCGGCCTGGACTTCCACGGCGGCCACCTGCGCCACCTGGCGCCCGCGGGGCGGCTGGACATCGACTCCACCGGCCTGCTCGTGCTCACGCAGGACGGCCGCATCGCCAAGCGCCTGATCGGCGACGAGACGCGCGTCGAGAAGGAGTACCTCGTGCGCGTGGCCTACACGAAGCCCGGGCGGCTGCCGGAGGCCGATCTCGAACGCCTGCGCCACGGCCTCGTGCTCGACGGCGTGGCACTGCGCCCGGCGCGCGTGAGCTGGCAGAACGAGGACCAGCTGCGCGTGGTGCTGCGCGAGGGCCGCAAGCGGCAGATCCGCCGCATGTGCGAACTCGTCGGGCTGCAGGTGCTGGGCCTCAAGCGCGTGCGCATCGGCAGCGTGGTGCTGGGCGCGCTGCCGGCCGGGCAGTGGCGCTACCTGCGCGACGACGAGAGCTTCTGAAACCCGTGCCGCAGGCTTCCCCGTCCACCACCGCGCTGGCCGGTGCGGCGCCGCCGCGGCCCACGCGCGCGCTGGCCGCGCTGGTGCTGGCGCTGCTGCTCGGCCTGCAGCCCGTGTCCACCGACATCTACCTGCCCGCGCTGCCGATGCTCACCCGCGCCCTGGGTGCCTCGATGAGCGCGGCGCAGCTGACGATGGCCGCGCTGATCCTCGCCTTCGGCCTGGCGCAGATGGTCTGGGGCCCGCTGGCCGACCGCTTCGGCCGCCGCCCGGTGCTGCTCGCGGGCCTGGCGCTGTACGGCGTGGCCAGCGTCGGCTGCCTGAGCGCCGGCAGCATCGAGGCCCTGGTGGCCTGGCGCACGCTGCAGGGCGCGGCGATGGCCGCCGCGGTGGTCTGTGCGCGCGCCATCGTGCGCGACCTCTACGAGCCCGAGGAAGGCGCGCACCTGATGTCGCTCGCGCTGTCGGGCCTGGGTGTCATCGCGCTCACCGGGCCGGTGCTCGGCGGCCTGGCCGCGCATGCCTTCGGCTGGCGCGCGCCGCTGGCGCTGGTGGCGGTGGCCGGCGCGGCCACGCTGCTCATCGTCGCCTTCGCGCTGCCCGAAACATTGGTGACGAAAAACCGCCAGGCGCTGCGGCCGCGGGCGCTGCTGCGCAACTGGGCCGAGATCGGCCGCCACCGCGTGTTCGCGGCCTGGGCGCTGCTCGTGGCCTGCACCTACGGCGGCCTGTTCACGGTGCTCGCGTCGTCGTCCTTCGTGTTCATGGACGTGCTGGGCCTGTCGCCCACGGCCTATGGCGGTGCGATGGCGCTGGGATCGGTGAGCTACATCGCCGGCACGGTGGCCTGCAGGCGCTCGATCGCGCGCCGCGGCACGGTGGGCACGATTTCGCGCGGCGCCTGGTTCACGCTCGGCGCCGGGCTGCTGTTGGTGGTTGCCGCGGCGCTGGGCGTGGCCTCGGCGGCGGTGGTGCTGCCGGGCTACTGCCTCTTCGCCTTCGGCCACGGCCACCACCAGCCCTGCGGGCAGGCGGGCGTGGTGGCGCCCTTCCCGCGCATGGCCGGTGCTGCCTCGGCACTGGCCGGGCTGCTGCTGGCCCTGCTGGCCTTCGGCATCGGGCGCTGGCTCGGCGTCTCGATGGACGGCACGGTGCGGCCGCTGTCCTACGGTGTCGGGTTCTGGTCGATGGCAACCTGCGCGCTGGCGTGGTTCGTCGTGCCGCGCGCGATGCGCTGAAGCGCGCGGTGGCCGAGCTCCAAGCGCTGTGCCTGGCCGGCCCCACGGCCGCCGGCAAGACCGCGGTGGCGATGGCCTTTGCCGAGCGCATCGGCGGCGTGGAGATCGTCAGCGTCGACTCCGCGCTCGTCTACCGCGGCATGGACATCGGCACCGCCAAGCCCACGCAGGAAGAGCGCCGCGCGGTGCCGCACCACCTGATCGACATCGTCGACCCGGCCGAGGCCTACAGCGCCGCGCGCTTCGTGGCCGATGCGCGAAGACTCGTCGCCGAGATCCGCGCGCGCGGCCGGCTGCCGCTGCTGGTGGGCGGCACGATGCTGTACTTCAAGGCCCTGCGCGAAGGCCTGGACGAGATGCCTGCGGCGGATGCCGAGGTGCGGCGCGCGATCGACGCCGAGGCGGCGTCGCGCGGCTGGCCCGCGATGCACGCCGAGCTCGCGCGGATCGACCCCGCCAGCGCGGCGCGCCTGGCACCGGCCGACTCGCAGCGCATCCAGCGTGCGCTCGAAGTGTTCAGGCTCACGGGCCGGCCGCTGTCGAGCTGGCAGCAGGGGCGTGCCGCCGATGCGGCGGCGGATGCAGCCTGGCCGCTGCTCGCGCTGGAGCCCCAGCAGCGCGCCTGGCTGCACGAGCGCATTGCGCTGCGCTTCGACGCGATGCTGGCCGCCGGGCTGGTCGACGAAGTGCGCGGGCTGCGCGCGCGCGGCGACCTGCATCCGGCGCTGCCTTCGATGCGCTGCGTGGGCTACCGGCAGGCCTGGGCCGCGCTCGATGCGGGCCGCTTCGACGGCCTGCGCGACACAGGCATCGCGGCGACGCGCCAGCTCGCCAAGCGGCAACTGACCTGGTTACGGTCAATTACCGCGCGCCTGCTCGTGCCCTGCGATGGCGATGACACGATCCCGCGCAGCATCGAGGCGCTGCGCAGCATGTGCGGAGCCTGAGTGCAGCAGGGGCGACGCGCTGGGGCGAACCGTACGAAGGTCAGGCGTGCTGCCATCGCGAAGTCTCGGTGGCCTCGATCTTGCAAAGGGTCGAAGTTACCGCTCCCGTACAGGGGCCCCAGGTGGGTGGCTAAGGGTGTTGCCCGGGGGTGAGCGGGGGGTACAAGGCGGTATAGTCCCGCCCCTCGGCTGCATCAGGCTGGGGCGGCTCAGGAGGCTGCTGGCGAGTCAGGAAAGCGCCTTGCATCACGCATGTGCAAGGTCGGCTGGAGGTGTGAGTGGATTACGGTGAACAACAACGCAACCCAGGCAAGAACCTGGTGGGCTTCGGGGTCGTGCTCGGGCTGCACCTCATCCTGGGTTGGGGCCTGCTGAACGGCCTGGCCCAGCGCCTGGTCGAGAAGCTGAAGAACCCGATCGAGACCAAGATCATCGAGGAGGTCAAGCCGCCTCCGCCCCCGCCGCCGGAGAACCTGCCTCCGCCGCCGAAGTTCCAGCCGCCGCCGCCGTCCTTCGTGCCGCCGCCGGAGGTGAACGTGAACCCGCCGCCCACGCCGGCGCCCACGATCACCACCACGCAGGTCGCGCCGCCGCCGGCGCCCTTCGTGCCCGCGCCGCCGCCCGTGGTGGCCGCGCCACCGGCACCGCCCGCGCCGCCCAAGGCGGCCGCGCGCCCCGTGATCGCCAACGCCGCCGAGTGCGCGCCGACGGCCGACGACTACCCCGCCGCCGCCAAGCGCGCCGAAGCCACCGGCACCACGCGCGTGCGCTTCACGGTCGGCCCCGACGGCCGCCTGGCCGGCGCGCCGGAGATCGTCAAGTCCTCGGGCTCGTCGCGCGAGCACAAGATGCTGGACCGCCTGGCCGCCTCGAAGCTCGGCGAGTGCAAGTTCAAGGCGGGCGTCGACGAGAACGGCAAGCCGATGGGCGCCTCGTTCGACGTCGACTACGTCTGGAAGCTCGACTAGGCCGCCTGAAAGCCGCCTGCCGCCTTGCTGCCTTCGTCCCCCCGAGGTCCTTCCGTTTCCCACGAAGAGCGCGGCCCCGAACCCGCGCCTGCACGTCCCTTTGGAGTCATCATGAATGTGAAACCCTTCCTGCACGCCCTGTCCTGGGTCGCCCCGAAGTCGCAGCGGCTCATGGCGCTGCTGGCGAGCATCGTGCTGGCCGCCGGCGTGCCCGCGCTGAGCCACGCCCAGGCCGCGTCGGAGCCGGCTGCCGCCTCGGCCGCCGCTGCCCCGGCACCGGCGCCCGCGGCCGCTCCCGAGAAGGCCGCCGCGCCCGTGGTGGCCGAGGAAGCCGTCGAGAACCCCTACGGCCTGAAGGCGCTGTGGACCCAGGGCGACTTCGTCGCCAAGGGCACGCTGATCATCATGGTGATCATGTCCATGGGCAGCTGGTACGTGATCTTCACGAAGCTGTTCGAGCA
>JBGAGI010000011.1:0-181207 GCA_044226775.1 Rubrivivax sp.
CCCCGCGTTACCGTTCGACTTGCATGTGTAAGGCATGCCGCCAGCGTTCAATCTGAGCCAGGATCAAACTCTTCAGTTCGATCTTGAATTTGCTCTTAGGAATCGAAGTGAACTTCACTTCAGTTTCCATGAGCGTTTAAAGTCACTAGGACCTTGAGTCTTGCGACTCTTGGCACTCGCCTTCAAACGCCCACGCTTATCGGCTGTATGTTGTTAAAGAACTTCGCATTTGCTTTCGCATTTGCGTCGCTGGTCAGTGATCAGCGAAGACCAAGATTCTGACATGTTTTCTAAAACCTTGTCAACCGCTTGGTTATTTCCGTTGTTCGTTTCGTCTTCGTCGGCGACTGCGTCACCTGGGAAGCGCTGCGTTCAGCGGAGCCTGTGACTGTAGCACAGCGTTGTTGCGCTGCGCAAGAGGGTTTCGAAAACTCAGTGCAGACCGCCGCGGCCGCTGCCGCCGATGGCGTCCCGCATCGTCGCTGCCGGGTCGTCGGAAGCCAGCACCTGCTCCAGCTCGGCCTCGAGCACGCGCGTGTCGGCGCGCAGCACGCGCTGCTTGATCGACGCGATGCGCGCCGGGTGCATCGAGAAGCTGCGCAGGCCCATCGCCAGCAGCAGCTCGGTGAAGGCCGAGTCGCCGGCCATCTCGCCGCAGACGCTCACGGCCCGCCCCATCGCGTTGGCGGTGGCGATGGTGCGATGCAGCAGGTGCAGCACGGCCGGGTGCCAGGGGTCGTAGAGGTGGGCGACGGCCTCGTCGGCGCGGTCGATGGCCAGCGTGTACTGGATGAGGTCGTTGGTGCCGATCGAGACGAAGTCGAAGTGGCGCAGGAAGCGGTCGATCATGACCGCCGCCGCCGGCACCTCGATCATCGCGCCGACCTCCACGCGGCCGAATGGCCGGCCGGCCTCGTCGAGCTGCTGGCGCGCACGGCCCAGCGCCTCGAAGATCAGCTTGACCTCGCCGAGCTGCGCGACCATCGGCACGAGGATGCGCACCTTGCCGTAGGCGCTGGCGCGCAGCATCGCGCGCAGCTGCTGGCGGAACATGCCGGGCTCCGAGAGGCTCCAGCGGATCGCCCGCAGCCCGAGCGCCGGGTTCAGGCCGTGCTCGTGGCGCAGCTCCTGCGGCGACATGCGCTCCAGCGGCTTGTCGGCGCCGACGTCGACGGTGCGGATCGTCACCGGCAGCCCCTGCAGCGCGAGCACGGCGTCGCGGTAGGCCTCGAACTGCTCGTCCTCGCCGGGCAGGTCGCCGTCGCGGTTGAGGAAGAGGAACTCGCTGCGGAAGAGGCCGACGCCCAAGGCGCCGGCCTCGACCGCGCCGGCAGCATCGCCCGGCATCTCGATGTTCGCCAGCAGTTCCACCGCCTGACCGTCGAGAGTGACGGCCGGCGTGTGGCGCAGCCGGTCCAGGCGCGCGCGCTCGAGTTCACTCTGGCGCTGGCGGAAGCGGTACTCCTCCAGCACGATCGGCGACGGGTTGACGATGACGACGCCGGCGTCGCCGTCGATCACGACCCAGTCGTCCTGGCGGATGAGCCGGCTCGCCTCGCGGGCGCCGACGACCGCCGGCACGTCCATGCTGCGCGCGACGATCGCGGTGTGCGAGGTGCGCCCGCCGACGTCGGTGACGAAGCCGGTGAAGACGCTGCGCTTGAACTGGATCATGTCGGCCGGCGCCACGTCGTTTGCCACCAGCACCAGCGGATCCTCGCCGCCGAAGTCGCGTGCGGCCTGCGCCGGCGCGGGCACCGGCGATTGACCCGAGCCGCTGGACAGTTCGCGCAGCAGCCGCTCGACGACCTGCTCCACGTCGGCCTTGCGCTCGCGCAGGTAGGGGTCGTCCATCTCGTCGAACTGGCGCGCCAGCACTTCGAGCTGCGCCGACAGCGCCCACTCGGCGTTGTAGTGGCGGTCGCGGATCCAGCCCTTGGTGGCGCCGGTCAGCGATTCGTCGTGCAGCAGCATCAGGTGCACGTCCAGCAGTGCGCCGAGCTCGTGCGGCGCCTCGGCCGGCAGCTCGCGCTTGAGCGAACTCAGCTCGGCGGCCACGGCGTTGCGCGCATCGCGCAGGCGGGCGATCTCAGGCTCGACGCGGTCCAGCGAGATGAAGTAGTGCGCCACGTCGACGCGGCTGGACGCCACCAGCACGGCACGCCCGATGGCCACGCCGCGCGAGACGGGCAGACCGAAGACCTGGATGCTCAATCGTTCACCCTACCCACTCTGTGTGGTCCCTCCGAGAGGGAATTCGCTCCCAGGGCGGCCTGGGATGCTCATGCGGCCCAATGTAGCCCAGGGCGTGCTGCGCCGAATGAATCTCCCGTGAAGGCGCGTATCGGCCGGTAGCGCCAGATGGCGCGGCGCTACTCGCCTTCGCCGAACTTGCCGTCGATCAGCTCGCGCAGCGCGGTCATGGCCTGCTGCTCGTCGTCGCCGACAGCCTCGATCTCGATCTCGCTGCCCAGGCCCGCGGCCAGCATCATCACGCCCATGATGCTCTTGGCGTTCACGCGGCGGCCGTTGCGGCTGAGGTGGATGTCGCTCTTGAAGCCACCGGCCAGCTTGGTGAGCTTGGCGGAGGCGCGGGCATGCAGCCCCAGCTTGTTACTGATCTGGATTCGAGTCTGGATCATCGGAAGGCGGCCGCTGGGGCTGGTTCTGGCGGCGCGGGTTGGCCACCTGCATGATGCCCTGGCGCGCACCGTCGACGGCGCGCGTGACGAGATCGGCCAGCGGCAGGTGCCCGTAGCACAGCGTGCGCCACAACATCGGCACGTTGACGCCGGTGACGACACGCGCGCCGGCGGTATCGGCCGCGGCCAGCGCGGCGTTGCCGGGCGTGGCGCCGAAGGCATCGACCATCACCAGCCGCTCGGGCCCCGGCAGTTCGGCCAGCGCGGCGGCCACGCGCGCGGTGGCTTCCTCCAGGCCGCAATCGGGCGGGATGTCGACCGCAGCCACCTGCGCCGCGCACTCCGCATAGGCATGGCTCGCGATGCCGAGCAATGCGCTGGCCAGCGGGGCGTGGGCGACGAGCAGGATGGAGGTCATGGTCGCAAGTCCGGCCGGCATTATTGGTCAGCTTGCCGAGAGTCGCGCAAGAACCAGAAGTACGAGGCCGCGCCGCAGGCGCCGAAGGCCGCAAAGGCGCACCGGAATGCGCTGATCTCGTCGAGCCCGGCCGCGCGCAGGCCGTCGATCGCCAGCCCCAGACCCCACTGGATGCCGAATACGCCGGCGAAGATCACGAGGTTGTAGGCCGACAGGGCGCGCCCGGCCAGCGCCGCCGGGAAGGCCGCGCCCACGGCCGGCTGGCTGGCCGAGACGAAAGTGCAGGCCACGCACCACAGCGCCCAGTGCGCCGCGCCGGCGCCGGGGCCCAGCCAGACGTTCCAGGCCAGCAGCACGAGCGGCAGCGGCAGGCCCCAGCGCATCAGCTGCCAGGCGTCGATGCCGCGGCGCACCAGGCGCGGCATCGCGGCGCCCCAGGCGGCGAAGGCCACCAGCATGCTGAGGTTGACGAGGAACAGGCCCTGCGCGGCCTCGGTGGCGCTGCGCCCGGCCACGCGCGTGAGCCAGGGCCCGGCCCAGAGCGCCTGCACGGCGATCATCCCGCCGTAGACGAAGAAGGCCAGCGGCGCGGCGCGCAGGAAGACGGGGTGGCGCAGGATCTCGCGATAGCCGCCGTCGGCCGCGGCCGCGTGGGGTGCGGCCGGCGTGTCGCGCGGCGCCAGCGCGGCCACGCCGGCGGCCGCGAGCACCAGCGAGGCCGCCAGCAGCCAGAACAGGCCGCGCCAGCCCACCAGAGGCAGCAGCCACTGCACCGGCAGCGTGGAGGCCACCATGCCGAGCGAGCCCGTCATCAGCATCCACGAGTTGGCGCGCAGTTGCGCACTCGGGCTGAAGAGCCGGCGGTAGCAGGTCAGCGGCGCCATCAGGCCGGCGGAGACGCCGGCGCCGATCAACGCCCGCGCCGCCACCAGCGCCGGCAGGCTGCCGGCGAGCGCGAAGGCGCCGCAGCCGATCACCGCCAGCGCCAGCAGCGCCAGCAAGGTGCGGCGCGGCCCGAAGCGGTCCAGCGCGCGGCCCAGCGGCAGCTGCAGCGCGGCGAAGCCGAGGAAGTAGGCGCCGGCGAGCAGGCCGAGGTCGGCTGCGGTCAGGCCGAGTTCGCGGCTGAAGACCGGCGCCAGCGTCGCCGTCACCGCGCGCAGCAGCGCCGAGAGGAAGTAGGCGAAGGCGAAGGCGAGGAAGACAACGGCGGCGCGCGCCGCGGTGAGCTTCATCGGGCCGGGTGCACCGAGGCGATGAAGGCCTCGGCCGCGGCATCGTCGATCTGGGCGCCGAGCACCGTGGCCTGGAAGACGCGGGTGCCGATGGCAAACACCGCCAGCTCCATCTGCAGCGCCTGGCCGTCGGGGCGGCGGCCGATGATGCGCTGGCGCAGCGCGGCTTCGTTCGGCGTGGCTCCCGTCGGCGCGAAAGGCGCGCTGCGCTCGATCCGGCCCTGCAGGTTCTCGCGTGCGGCCGCGGCCAGCTGCTGCAGGGCGGGGCCCACGCGCGCCGGGTCCGCCAGGTCGGCATGGGCCAGCGCGAACGAGGCATCGGCCGCACTGCACACCTGCAGCTGCAGCGGCACGGGCGCACCGGCCAGCGGCACGCTGCGCTGCTGCGCCAGCGGCCGGCAGGGGAACTGCAGCTGCAGCGGCGCGCCTTCGGGGCGCACGTCGCGCCAGTCGAGCGCAGGCGAGCAGGCCGCCAGCAGCAAGGCCGGCAGCGTCAGGCAGGTGCCGCCGCGGCGGGCCAGGGGTCGCATGCGGGCGATTATCCCGGCCGCTGCCGGAGAATCCGCCACGATGGACGACGCCACCCAAGCTGCATCCGCCCTGCCGCCCGGCGCCCTGGCCGGCGTGCGCGTGCTGGACCTCTCGCGCGTGCTCGCCGGCCCCTGGTGCACGCAGACGCTGGCCGACCTGGGCGCCGAGGTGATCAAGGTCGAGCGGCCCGCCTCCGCCGGCCACCCCGGCGGCGACGACACCCGCGGCTGGGGCCCGCCCTTCCTGAAGGACGAGACCGGCCGCGACACCGCCGAGGCGGCCTACTTCCTGGGCGCCAACCGCAACAAGCGCTCGGTGACGATCGACCTCGCGCACGCCGAGGGCCGCGCACTCGTGCACCGGCTCGCCGAGCGCTGCGACGTGCTGGTGGAGAACTTCAAGGTCGGCGACATGGCACGCCACGGGCTCGATGCGGCCTCGATGCTCGAGCGCCATCCGCGCCTGGTCTACTGCTCGATCACCGGCTACGGCCAGACCGGCCCGTACAAGGACCGCGCCGGCTACGACTACGCGATCCAGGGCCTGGGCGGCCTGATGAGCGTGACCGGCGAGCGCGACGACCTGCCCGGCGGCGGCCCGCAGAAGGTGGGCGTCGCGGTGGCCGATCTCTTCACCGGTCTCTACGCCACGGTGGCCATCCTCGCCGCGCTGCGCCACCGCGATGCCACCGGCTGTGGCCAGGCGATCGACATGGCGCTGCTGGATACGCAGGTGGCGATGCTGGCCAACCTGGGCGCCAACTACCTGGTGACGAAGCAGGCGCCGAAACGCGCCGGCAACGCGCACCAGAACATCGTCCCGTACCAGGTGTTCGAGGTCGCCGATGGGCACCTGATCCTCGCGGTGGGCAACGACGGCCAGTTCGAGCGCTTCTGCGGCGTCGCCGGCTGCCCGGAGCTGGCGCGCGACGAACGCTTCGCACGCAACGCCAACCGCGTGCGCCACCGCGCCGTGCTGGTACCCCTGCTGGCCGAGCGCATGAAGCAGCGCACGCGCGCCGACTGGCTGGCCGCGCTGGAGGCCGCCACCGTGCCCTGCGGGCCGATCAACGACCTGGCCGATGTGTTCGCCGACCCGCAGGTGCTGCAGCGCGGCATGCGCGCGGCGGTGCCGCACCCGCTGAACGGCGCGCTGGAACTGGTGGCCAGCCCGCTGAAGCTCTCGGCCACGCCGCCGCAGCTGAAGAGGCCCCCGCCGCTGCTGGGCCAGCACACCGACGAGGTGCTCGCCGAGCTGGGCCTGGACGCTGCCGAACGCGCGCGGCTGCGGGAAAGCGGCGCGCTCGGGTCCCTGCCGTGACTTCCTGCCGGCCCCCTAGTACGGCGGCCGGTAGTTTTCACGCCCGCCTTTCGGTACCGGGGGGTCTGAATTAGGATGGTTGCCAGAGGTTACGCCTGAGGGCTACCCGCCGCCGGGGGGCGACGAGCAAGGCGGGCCACCACACCATGCAAAAGAGCATCTTGGACCTTTCGGACCTGGGCCGACTGCCCGCCGCCAGCGGCAGCCCGGTGGCCGAGCCGCTGGATCCGCACGCGCTGATCGCGCAGCTCGGCGGCGAGGTGGCGACCACGCTGTCCTCGGCGCTGGAGCGCGTGGCGGCACTGGCGGCCACCGGCCGCATCGACCGCGACGGCCTGCGCGCGCTGCGCGACGAGATCGACCTGGCGCGCCGCGCCGGCATCATGGGCCAGCAGGTCGTGCGCCTGGGCAACGGGCGCGTGCAGCTGGCGCGCGAGCGGCTGAACCTCACCTCGCTGCTGAACGAGGCGCTGCTGCAGCGCAGCCGCGAGATCGACGCCCGCGGCATCGAGGTGCGCCAGGTCTTCGCCGCGGCCGAGGTGATGAGCGACGCGACGCTGCTGTTCTCGCTGCTGCAGACCGTGCTGGACTGGAGCTTCGAGCACGCCGTCTCGCGCATCGACCTCAAGCTGGACGTGAAGAACTGGCCGGCACATGCGCGCGTCGCCGTCGCCTACGCCTACCTGCAGCCCGACGAGGTCGACAACGCGCCGGCGCACCAGCCGGCCGTCGCCGGGCAGATGCTCAACACGATGTCCTGGCGGCTGCTGCAGCAGACGGCCGCGGTGCTGGGCCTGGTGCTCGAGCGCAAGGAAGGCCCGGGCCGCACCGAGCTGACGCTGGAGTTCCCCGACACCCTCGCCGCCCGCCTGCCCGGTCTCGACGAGGTCGATCCGGCGCTGGCCTCCTCGTCCTCGCACAACTCGCAGCCGCTCGCCGGCCGCCACGTGATGGTGCTGGCCGGCCGGCGCGAGGTGCGCAACGTGGTGCGCGAGGCTCTGCGGCCGATGGGCCTGATGGTCGATTTCGTCAGCTCGGTCGACGAGGCGCGCGAGTTCTGCGCCGACGGCCTGCCGCACGCGATGATCTACGAGGCCTCGCTGGCCTCCGGCAGCTTCGAGCGCCTGCGCGACGAGCTGCTGGCCGAGGTGCCGACGCTGCCCTTCATCCGCATCGCCGAGCAGGGCAAGGCCTTCGAGATCCTGAACCTCGGCGGCCGCCAGTTCGCCAGCGTGGGCCGCGACGCCATCATCGAGGCGCTGCCCTCGGCGCTGATGTTCGAGCTGTCGCGCAACCCCTGATCGACGCCTGATCAGCGGCCGAAGACCTTCTTCAGGATCGCGCTCCCCGTCTTGATCGGGTCGGCGCGGATCTTCTTCTCCTCCTCGCCGATCATCGTGAACAGGCCGTCCAGCGCCTTGTGCGTGACGTGCTTCTGCACGTTGGTCTCGTCGCCCTTCAGCAGGCCCAGGCTCTGCGCCTTCTCGGCGACGCGGTTGTAGCTGTCGGCCAGCTTCACCTTCTCGGTGGCCTTGGTGACGATGGGCAGGAACTTCTCGGACAGCGGATCGCGCGTCTTGCCGGCGAAGTAGTCGGTGACCGAGGTGTCGCCGCCGCGCACGATCTTCAGCGCGTCGTCCACCGAGATGTTGCGCGCGGTGCTGACGAAGAGCGTCTTGGCCTCCGGCACGGCCTTCTCGGCGGCGCGGTTCATGGCGGTTTCCAGCTCGTCGACACGCTTGCCCTGGCCCAGCTTGCGCATCAGCTTGGCCGCGTCTTGCAGGTGCCCGGGCAGCGGAATGCGCACCTTCGGGTTGTTCAGGAACCCGTCCGCCTTGCCCAGCGTGCCGATGGCCGCCAGCGCCCCCCGCTCCAGCGCGGCGCGGATGCCCATCGCCGCGTCGCTCTCGCTGGCCGCCGCACGCACCCAGGCCGGCAGGGCCGCCAGCAGCAGGGCTGCCGTAACATCGCGCCGCTCCATGAAGACGCCTCCTGAACTTTCATTGATCGGAAGCCGCGATCTTGCCTGTGCCGCGGCGTGCAGGGCAACGCTCCGGAGGGCGGGCGCTTGATCGGCCGCCTGGCGGGCACGCTGGCGGGCAAGGCGCCGCCGCAGGTGCTGGTGGACGTGCACGGCGTCGGCTACGAGCTGGACGTGCCGATGAGCACCTTCTACAACCTCCCGGGCATCGGCGAGCCGGTGACGCTGCTGACGCAGTTCGTCGTGCGCGAGGACGCGCAGCTGCTGTTCGGCTTCCTCACCGCGGCCGAGCGCGGCACCTTCCGCGAGCTGGTGAAGATCAGCGGCGTCGGCCCGCGCACCGCGCTGGCCATCCTGTCGGGCCTGAGCGTGGCCGAGCTGGCGCAGGCCGTCTCGCTGCAGGACGGCGCGCGGCTGGTGAAGGTGCCCGGCATCGGCAAGAAGACGGCCGAGCGGCTGCTGCTGGAACTCAAGGGCAAGCTCGGCCCCGACCTGGCCGCGCCGGCCACGGCCGCCGTCAGCGACAACCACACCGACATCGCGCAGGCGCTGCAGGCGCTGGGCTACAACGAGCGCGAGGCCAACGCCGCGCTGAAGGCGCTGCCGGCCGACGTGGGCGTGGCCGAGGGCATCAAGCTGGCGCTGAAGGCGCTGAACCGCTAAGCGCGTTGCCAGGGGTTTTCCCGGCCCTCGGCAGACTGCGCCCTGTGCGCGATGCGGTCGGCTGATGCATCGCAAGGCCCGGCACGGAACGTGTATGACAAGATGGCCACAGTTCATACACGCCCCGCCACCCGCGATGAATGCCATGCCCCAAGATTGGAGCGCCCTGTGCGTGCTGGCCCTGCTGCTGGGCATGCGCCACGGGCTGGACGCCGACCACCTAGCGGCCATCGACGGCTTCACGCGCATCGGCAGCCGCCATCGCCTGCCGCACGCCCGCTACTGCGGCGCGCTGTTCTCGCTCGGCCACGGCCTCGTGGTGCTCGCCGTGGCCGCGCTCGCCGGCACGCTGGGCGCGAAGTGGGTGCCGCCCTCGTGGTTCGAGGCGCTGGGCAGCGTCATCTCCATCGGCTTCCTGCTGCTGCTGGGCCTGGCCAACCTGCACGCGGTGCTGAAGGCGCCGGCCCACGAGCCGGTGGCGATGGTGGGCCTGCGTGGCCGGCTGCTCGGCCGGCTGATGGCACGCGTGATGGGCCGCCCCGGCGAGGCGCGCGGCGCCGCCGCGGTGATGGGCGCCGGCGCGCTCTTCGCGCTCTCGTTCGACACGCTGAGCCAGTCCGCCCTGTTCGCCGTGATGGCGGTGCAGTACGGCGGCCTGGCGCAGGCGCTGACGCTGGGCCTGCTGTTCGTGCTGGGCATGCTGCTGGCCGATGGCGCCAACGGCTGGTGGATCTCGCACCTCATCGAGCGCACCGACCGCCTGGCGCTGGTGGCCTCGCGGATGATGACGATGACGGTGGCGTGCGTCAGCCTGCTGGTGGCCGGCATCGGCCTGGCGCGCCTGGCCTCCGACGGCTTTGCCGGCTGGGCCGAGGACAAGGGCCTGGCCCTGGGGCTCACCGTGCTGGCGCTGGTGGCGCTGAGCTACGTGATGGCGGTGCGCGCGGTGCCGCGCGCCGCGGCGGTCTCGACGCCTGAATCCGCTTCGCAGGCCGGCGCGTAAGGCGCTGGACTTCGTTTGCGCCTCCGTCCGCCATTGCGTATGAAGAATCCTCCTGTTCGTGCGATCGTCGCGCTGGTCGCGGCGTTCGCCGGATCGCCCGCCCTTGCGGAAGAGGCGCCGGCCGCGACCATCATCGTCCAGGGCCACTACGACAACCGCGTGGGCAGCAGCGACGCCGCCTCGCAGGGCACGATCGGCGCCGCGCTGCTGAAGAGCCGGCCGGCGCTGCGGCCGGGCGAGGTGCTGGAGTTCGTGCCGGGCGTGATCGTCACCCAGCACTCGGGCGACGGGAAGGCCAACCAGTACTTCCTGCGCGGCTTCAACCTCGACCACGGCACCGACTTCGCCACCAGCGTCGACGGCCTGCCGGTCAACATGCCCACGCACGCCCACGGCCAGGGCTACAGCGACCTGAACTTCCTGATCCCGGAACTCGTGCAGCGCATCGAGTACCGCAAGGGCCCGTACTTCGCCGGCAACGGCGACTTCGCCAGCGCCGGCTCGGCCGACATCGCCTACCAGCGCCGCATCGAGCAGCCCTTCGCGCTGCTGGGCCTGGGCGAGCGCGGCTTCCGGCGCGTCGTGGGCGCGGGTTCGGGCGAGGCCGCGCCGGGCGTCACGCTGCTGGGCGCGGTGGAGCTGATGCGCAACGACGGGCCCTGGCTCGTGCCGGAGCGGCTGCGCAAGGCCAACGGCTACGCCAGCCTCGCCGGCGGCACCGAGGCCCAGGGCTGGAGCGCGCGGTTGTCGAGCTACCACGCGAAGTGGACGGCCACCGACCAGGTGCCGCAGCGCCTGATCGACAACGGCGTGCTGGACCGCTTCGGCTCGCTGGACCCGAGCGACGGCGGCAGCACCTCGCGCAGCAGTGTGGCCGCCGAGTGGCACGGGCAGGACGGCGAGGCACGCACCCGCGTGGCGGGCTACGCGATGCGCTACCGGCTCGACCTGAACTCCAACTTCACCTACGCGCTGGAGCGGCCCGAACAGGGCGACCAGTTCAAGCAGCGCGACAGCCGCAGCGTGTTCGGCCTGTCGGCCAGCCGCGCGCTCGGCCACACGCTGGGGGGCTTCGATGCGCGCAGCGAGGTCGGCCTGCAGCTGCGCGCCGACCGCATCCGCGTGGGCCTCTTCGACACCGTCGAGCGCCGCATCACCGCCACCGTGCGCGAGGACACCGTGCGCGAGACGCTGGCCGGCCTGTATGCGCAGACCGGCCTGCAGCTCACGCCGCAGCTGCGCGGCATGCTCGGCCTGCGCGCCGACCGGCTCGACGCGAAGCTCGACGGCCCCGGGCGCAGCGCGAACCGGCTCAGCCCCAAGCTCACGCTCGTGGCCGGCCCCTTCGCGGCACTGCCGAAGACCGAGTTCTTCGTCAACGCCGGCCGCGGCTTCCACAGCAACGACGCGCGCGGCCAGGGCGAACTGCTCGTGCCGTCCACCGGCTACGAGCTCGGCGCGCGCACCGAGGCCATTTCCGGCCTGCAGAGCTCGCTGGCGCTGTGGACGCTCAGGTTCGCGAGCGAACTCGTCTACGTGGGCGACGCCGGCCAGACCGAAGCCAGCGCCGGCAGCCGGCGCCGCGGCGTGGAGTTCAACAACCGCTGGACGCCCGTGCCCTGGTTCCTGCTCGACGCCGACTTCGCCTGGACCCACGCCCGTTTCGACAACGGCGAGCGCATCCCCAACGCCGTGGACCGGGTGGCCAGCCTGGCCGCCACGCTGCGCGAACTGGGCGGCTGGAGCGCCAGCCTGCAGTGGCGCTACCTGGGCAGCGGCGCGCTGGTCGAGGACAACAGCGTGCGCAGCAAGCCCTCGCTGACGACCAACCTGCGCATCAGCCGCGCCTTCGGCCGCAACATGGAAGTCACGCTGGACGTGTTCAACCTGCTCGACCGCAAGCTCGACGACATCCAGTACTTCTACGAGTCGCAGCCGCCGAACGAGCCGGCCGCGGCCGACCGCCACGTGCACCCGGCCGAGCCGCGCACGCTGCGAGTGGGCGTGCACGTGGCCTTCTGACCCCGGCTACTTGTGCATCGGCATCGCGGTGCCCGCCCCGGGCATCGCGGTGCTGACCTTCACCTCAACCTTCACCTCGCCGGCCTTCTCGAACTTCAGCGTCAGCGGAAAGCTGTCGCCGTTCTTCAGCGTCTTGTTCAGGCCGATGAACATGATGTGCAGGCCGCCGGGCTTGAGCTCGACCACGCCGCCGGCGGGCACCTCGATGCCGCCGTCGACCGGCCGCATGCGCATCACGTTGCCGTCCATCTCCATCTTGTGCAGCTCGACGGTCTTGCTGATGCCGGCGCTGGCCGCCACGAGCCTGTCGGGCGCGCTGCCGCCGGTGATCTTCGCGAAGCCGCCGCCGCCGGACTGGCCGGCGACGGTGGGCCGCGCCCAGGCGCCTTCCACCTTGACGGCGTTCTGCGCCGAGGCGCTGCCGGCGGCGATGGCCAGCAGCGTGGCGGCCAGCATCGTGCGTCGTGGGATCTTCATGTGTCGTTCTCCTGCTGTCGTGAGTCGGGATTGTGTTCGTGCTCAGTGCTGATGGCCTGCCTCGGCCTGCGGCTTCACGTCCAGCAGCACCGCGGGCGCCTTCAGGCCCTTGGTCGACGTGCCGGCGGCCGGCAGCTCGGCCCAGTTCCATTCGCCCTTCTCGCAGAGCTGGCGCACGGCGAACCAGGCCGGGCCCGGTGTCTCGGGCGCCTGGCCGCGCAGCACGAACTCGTCGTAGTGCGCATCGGCCAGCCAGGCCTCGCGGCTCGCGGCCTTCCAGGCGATCTCGACCACGTCGTCGCTGATCTTGCGGCCGTGGCTCTCGTAAGGCACGGCCAGCGGCGCGCGCGTGATCGTGATCGCCCAGCCCGGCTTGGGCATGGGCTTGGCGCCGCGGAAGCCGGCCGGCAGGCGCACGCTCACCGTGTGCGTGGCCGAGCCTTCGCAGCCGTGCGTGATGCGCAGCACCGCCTTGTAGCCGGCGCCGGCGGCGGCCGTGGGCTGCTCCAGCGTGACGTGCGCCGAAGCGCCCGGGACGAATGCCGCGAGCGCGGCAAGGGCCACGGAGGCAAGGATGGTCTTCACAGGTCGAACCTCACTTCGGCGTTGACGTTGCGTTGCGGATAGGGGTGGAAGTTCCAGTACTTCGCGTTGTTCAGGTTGTCGATGCCCACGGCCGCGCTCCAGCGCCGGTCCATGCGCCAGTGCAGGCGCACATCGGTGCTGAAGAAGCGGCTCACGCCCTGGTAGCTGAAGCCGTTGATGTCGGCGTTGTTCAGCGTGCGGTACTGGCGGCCGCTGTAGCGCGCGCCCAGGCTCGCGGTCCAGTCGGGCGCGAAGCGCCAGGCGGCCAGCATCGAGGCGCGCCAGCGCGGGATGTTGGGCTGCCACTTGCCGATGGTGTCGCCGGGGGTGGCGACGAAGCCGTCGTTGGCCTTGATCAGCGAACGCGTCCAGGTCGCGCTGCCGGAAAGGTCGAGCCCCTTCGTGCCGATGTCCTGCCCGCTGTAGGCCAGCTCCAGCCCCTCGGTGCCGATGCGACCCACGTTCTGCACGCGCGAGATGTTGCGGTTGGCCGCGGCATCGAACGTGGTCTGCGAATAGAGCGAGTCGTGCGTGTCCTCGCCGAACAGCGTCACCCGCAGCAGCCCGCCGCGGCCGAAGTCCTGCTCGGCAGACAGCTCGCTCGTCCACGAGCGTTCGGCGCGCAGGTTCGGGTCGTTGATGAACTGCGAGTTCGTGCTGGACGTGGCGCCGTAGAGCTCGCTGACCGTGGGCATGCGCAACGCGCGGCCGGCCGAGGCCTTCAGCACCAGCGTCTCGGCCGCCTGCCAGGAGAGCGCGGCCTTCGGCGACAGGTGCTTCTCGCGCCGCTCGGGGAAGCTGATCGCGCTGGTGGCGGAGAACTGCGTCGTCGCATCGCTCGCGCTCCAGCGCTCGGCGCGCAGGCCCAGCACCGCTTTCCAGCCGGCGGCGAAGTCCCAGGCGTCCTGGCCGAAGGCGCTCAGCAGCGCGGTGCGGCCGCGCACCTCGCTGGCCAGCGCGCCGGCGGGGTCGCTGCGCCAGTCGCCGGCGATCGTGGACTGCCGGTAGCGCAGTTCGTAGCGGTCCTGCTGCAGGCCGAAGTCGAGCACATGGCCGGGTGCCGGCCGCCAGGTGCCCTTGGCCGCGAGGTTGATCCAGCCGGTGCCGCTGCCGTCGGCCAGCGAGCCGGCGCCGCCCTGCGCGGCCGCGGGCAGCGGGTTGGCCGCGGCGTTGGCGCGCTTGTCGTCGCGGCGGTAGCGATAGCTGCTGGCGTCCAGCTCCCAGTCGAAGACGCCGCGGGTGTGGCTCTTCAGCGCCAGGCCCTGCATCACGTGCGTGAGGCTCTCGTCGTTGAGCACGAAGTCCGCGCCGCCCAGCGCCTGGCTGCCGGTGTAGGCGCGGCCCTCGATCGAGATCGGGCCGCTCGTCACCGGCGCGCCGGCGGCATCCGTCAGGTAGCTCTTCGGCCGGTTGCGCGAGACGTTGTGCCAGACGCCCAGCGTGGCATTCGCCCTCACCGTGGGCGTGAGGTCGTATGCCACGCGCGCCTTGAACTGGTCCTGCAGTGTGTGGTACTCGGTGCCGGTGCCCAGGATCCACCAGGGCGCGCCGGCGTTGTTGGCGCTCGGCTCCGCGCCGCTCACGGCCTTGGTGCCGGCCGGCACCGTGGCCGAGCCGGCGCTGACGAGGCGCGTGGCGAAGGTCAGCGGCTGGCCGTGGCTGTCGGCATGGCTGAAGCCGAGCCGCCACGACCAGGCGCCGGCGCGATCGCCCACCGAGGCGCTGGCCTCCCAGGCGTCGAAGTGGTCCTTGGTGCCGTAGAGCTCGAAGGGCTGGTGCGAGAAGCCCACGCGCGCATGCACCTCGAAGGCCGTGGGCATGCGCGTGGTGTAGACCACCACGGCGCCCACCGAGTTGCCCGGATAGGCGGCCGAGAACGGGCCGTACATCACGTCGACGCGTTCGATCTCCTCCGGCGCCACCATGCCCCAGCGCGGCGGGAAGCTCAGGCCGCCGACACCGTTGCCCAGGTAGTTCGACAGCAGCATGCCGTCGGCGTACACCGCCGAGCGTGCGCTGTTGCCGGTGCCCGAGGCGCGGCTGGACAGGATGGCGTGGTTGTAGTCGCCGATGTAGCGCTTGCGCACCAGCAGGCTGGGGAAGTACTTCAGCGCGTCTTCGCTGTCGCTGGCGTTGAGGCTGCGCTCGATCTGCTCGCGGCCGATGCTCTCGGTGGTGGTGGGGATGGTGGTGGGCAGCGAGGTGGGCTGGCCGCTGGCGGTGATGGTCACCACGCCCAGCGATTTCACCGGCTGGGCACCGGCCACGCCGGCACTGCCCAGGGCCGCAAGGGCCATGGCGAGACGGTTCAAGGGAGAACTCCTGAGGGCGGCGGGCGCGTGGCCCGCCGCGGCGGTCGGGCGGCCCGCGGCTCGATGAGAGCCCGGCAGGCCGGCGGCTACGGCTTCAGGAGATCGAGGGCGGCCCGCGTGGCTGCGCGCTGCGCCACGCAAAGAGCGTGCGCGGCGCGTGCAGGAAGGCCGCCGGCATCAGCATGCGGCCGGCCGGCAGTGCCAGCACCACCGGTGCGGCCGGCGGCGGCGCGGCGTGGTCGGCCGCCAGCGCGCACAGCGGGCAATGTTCGAGGTGGCCGGCGGCCAGCACCGGCTCGCCGCCGGCCTGGGCGGCGTCGACCGCGACGACCTTCATGCCCTGCGGCGTGCAGACCTCGGCCCAGGCGGCACCGCCGCGGGCGAAGGCCAGCGCGTGCGAGACCGTTGGCAGCAGCGCCAGCGCGAGCATCGCCACGAGGGCGATCCAGGCAGGCAGGCGCAGGCGGCGGTCGGGCATGGCGGGTCCGGGAGGTCGCGCAGTGTATGCGCTGGCGATAATCCGCGGATGGCGATAAAGACCGACGATTTCGGCCCGGCTCCGGCGGATCCGCCGCTGCGACGCGTGGTCAGCGCCGCGCCGGCCTCGCCGAACGAGGAGGCGATCGAGCGTGCGCTGCGGCCCAAGGTGCTGCAGGAATACGTCGGCCAGGCCAAGGCGCGCGAGCAGCTGGAGATCTTCATCGGCGCCGCGCGCCACCGCGCCGAGGCGCTGGACCATGTGCTGCTGTTCGGCCCGCCCGGGCTGGGCAAGACGACGCTGGCGCACATCGTCGCGGCCGAGCTGGGCGTGAACCTGCGCCAGACCTCCGGCCCGGTGCTGGAAAAGCCGAAGGACCTGGCCGCCATCCTCACGAACCTGGAGCGCAACGACGTTCTCTTTATCGACGAGATCCACCGGCTCAGCCCGGTCGTCGAGGAGATCCTGTACCCGGCGCTGGAGGACTACCAGATCGACATCATGATCGGCGAGGGCCCGGCGGCGCGCTCGATCAAGCTCGACCTGCAGCCCTTCACGCTGGTGGGCGCGACCACGCGCGCCGGCATGCTGACCAACCCGCTGCGCGACCGCTTCGGCATCGTCGCGCGGCTGGAGTTCTATTCCGCGGAGGAACTCACGCGGATCATCGCGCGCAGCGCCGCGCTGCTGAACGTGCCCACCGACGAGGCCGGCGCGCTGGAGATCGCGCGCCGCAGCCGCGGCACGCCGCGCATCGCCAACCGGCTGCTGCGCCGCGTGCGCGACTACGCGCAGGTCAAGGGCACGGGCGCCATCGACGCGCCGCTGGCCGACCGTGCGCTGAAGATGCTCGACGTGGACCCGCTGGGCCTGGACGTGATGGACCGCAAGCTGCTCGAAGCCGTGGTGCATCGCTTCGACGGCGGCCCGGTGGGCCTGGACAACGTGGCCGCGGCCATCGGCGAGGAGCCGGGCACGATCGAGGACGTGATCGAGCCCTACCTCATCCAGCAGGGCTACCTGCAGCGCACGCCGCGCGGCCGCGTGGCCACCGCCGCGGCCTGGCGCCACCTGGGGCTGGCCGCGCCGGCCCCGCGCGCGTCGGACGATCTGTTCGGCGCTTGAGCCCCGCCTGAGCCCCGTCACGCCGCCCGGCGTGACGTTTCCGACGCGGCGTTAACCAAGGCTTGCAATCGAGCGGGGCTCCCGCTCTCAAGTCGCCTGCGCGGCGGGCCGATACACCCGGTGAACGCGGCTCCCGCGCGGCCCCCATTGCTTTGGGCCGGCGGCAGCCGCCACGCAACCCTTCCCGGACGGCGGCATGCAAGCAAGACTCAACCGCGGATTCACGCTCATCGAGGTGATGGTGGTGGTGGCCATCATCGCGATCCTCGCCGGCGTGGCCCTGCCCTCGTACACGGCCTACGTGAAGCGCTCCAAGGTGCCGGCGGCGTACGACGCGCTGTCGGCCTTCGCCGTGCGCATGGAGCAGCGCTACCAGGACACCGGCTGCTACTCCGACAGCACCACCTGCTCGACCAGCGCCACCAACTGCGGCCTGTCGGCGCCCGCGGCCAGCGCGGTCTTCAGCTACAGCTGCTCGCTGAACAACAGCGGCCAGGGCTACACGCTCACGGCCACCGGCAGCGGCACGCTGGCCGGCTACGCCTACACGATCAACAACTCGGGCACGCGGGCCACCACCGCGCACCCCAAGGGCACGAACACCGCGTGCTGGACGTCCAAGGGAGGCACGCAATGCGACGGCTGAATCTCCAGCGTGGCCTGACGATGATCGAGCTGATGGTGGCCTTCGCCATCGCCTCGATGCTGGCGCTGGCCTTCGTCCCCTACGTGTCCGACTACGGCATCAACGCCCGTCTGCGCGAGAGCGGCAACATGCTGTACGGCGAGGCGCTGTACGCGCAGAGCGAGGCGATCAAGCGCAACCGCACGATCCGCGTCAGCACCTCGGGCGCGAACATCTCCGTGGACGACGTGAGCGACAGCGCCAACGTCGTGAACCTGCGCACGCGCTCGATGACCGGCGACATCTCCGCCGCCACCGGCAGCGTGAGCTTCGCCAGCACCGGGCTGCCGACGCCGCTGACCGCGGTGTCGATCAACCTGGTCAGCGCCAGCTCGGTGTGCGACGCCGACCACCGCTGCCCCGGGCTGCGCGTGGACGCCGGCGGCGCGATCCGCCTGTGCTCCAACCAGAACAACTGCTGAAGCGGGGCTGCCAGATGTCCTCCACCCGCCACGCCTCGCCGCGCCGCCGCGCGCGGGGATTCGCCCTCTTCGATGCGCTGATGGCGCTGGCCGTGCTGTCCTTCGGCCTGCTGGCGATGACGCGCTTCCAGACCCGCATGGTGGCGCAGACCACCGAGTCGCAGACGCGCCAGGTCGCCACGCAGCTGGCGGCCGAGCACCTGAGCACCGTGCTCGTGGACGTGAAGAACGCCGCCTGCTACACGCTCCCCTTCGCCGGCACCTGCGCCAACACCAGCGCCAAGACCAACACCGCCGCCTGGGCCACGCGCGTTGCGCAGTCGCTGCCGGGCACGGTGTCCAGCACGGTGTCGCTGGACAGCGGCACCGGGCTGATGACGCTCACCATCAACTGGACGGGCAAGGGGGCGGGCGACACCCGCACCCTGCGCACGGTGACCGATGTCCGCCCCTGAGCGCGCCATGCGAGCCTTGAATCGACCCCTGCCGCGCCGCGCCGCGCAACGCGGCCTGTCCATCGTCGAGGTGATGGTGGGCATGGTCGTGGCCCTGCTCGTGGGCCTGGCGGCCACCGGCAGCGCGATGATGTTCACCGCCTCGCAGCGCCAGGGCATCGGCGCCGGCGGCTCGATGGTCAGCGCCGGCACGGCGCTGGCGGCCATCCGCGACGACGTGGCCGCCGCCGGCCTGGGCTTCTTCGGCGACTCGCTGTACCGCTGCTGGAAGCTCAACCTCAGCCTCGAGAGCAGCGTCATCTCCGACGGTGCCAGCTTCGTGCCGGTGCGCATCACCGCCGAGTCCGCGGGCGACCGCATCGACGCCGTCTTCGGCACGCAGGTGGCCTCCGGCGCCAACGTGCTGCTGAAGACCAGCACCACCGGCGCGACGGCCGAGCTGCGCTCGCTGATGCCGGTGTCCGTGGGCCAGGCCGTGCTGCTGGCGCCCGGCACGCCGGGCAACGCCTGCCTGGTGCGCAGCGTGACCGCCAACACCGCGTCCACCGACGACACGCCGCAGAAGCTGACCTTCGCCGGCACCGGCAAGCACAACAAGGCCGCCTTCACGACCAACCCCACCTTCGCCACCAACGACTACCCGGACATCTCGCGCGCCGCGCTGCTGGGCGAGCTGCGCTGGACGCGCTACCACCGCGTGGGCACCGACCTGACGCTGGAGCGGCCGATGACGGGCGACGCCGCCGCGCTGGTGCGCAACGTGATGGCCTTCAAGGCGCAGTACGGCCTGGCCGCCACCGCCGCCGGCAGCACCGCGCTGGAGTCCTGGCAGAGCGCCACCGGCAGCTTCGCCACGCTGGACAACACCAACATCGCCCGCGTGCGCGCGCTGCGCATCGGCGTCGTCACGCGCAGCGACCAGCCCGAGAAGCCCGCCGCCGGCGACGACGCCAACTGCACCGCCAAGCCGGTGACGGCCAGCATGCCCACGCTATTCGGCTCGGCCGTCACGGCCGACGTCACCAACTGGAGGTGCTACCGCTTCCGCACCGCCATCGTCGTGGTGCCGCTGCGCAACCTCGTGATCGGGATGTGAAGACGTGAAGACGAACCTCCGCAGCCGCCGCCGCCGCGAGCGCGGCATCACGATGCTGATGGTGCTGATCCTGCTCACGGTGATGCTGCTGGGCGGCCTGGCGCTGGCGCGCATCACCGAGATCGGCACGCTGGCCACCGGCAACAACACCTACCGCGAGGCCTCGCTGCAGGCCTCGGAGGTAGGCGTGAACACCGCCTACGCGGCCGTGAAGGGCCTGGCCAGCGAAGAGAGCAACACCGGCAACTGGTACTGGGCCTCGATCCAGGCCGCCGACAGCGCCGGGCTGCCGAGCGTCAACTGGACCGGCGCGCCCAGCGTGGCCGTGGGCGCCTACACGGCGCGCTACGTCGTGGAGCGCATGTGCTCGACGGCGCCGGTCACCGACACGCTGCGCCAGTGCCTCGTCAAGCAGATCCCGCAGACGCCGGAGAGCGCCGTCTACGGGCGCGAGGCGCTCGATCCGCCGAACTCGCGCCAGTTCCGCATCACCGTGCGCGTCACCGGACCGAAGGACACCGAGACCTGGGTCCAGTCGCTCGTCACCAAGGGCTGAACAAGCCGAAGGGCATCGCATGAAGACCGCCTTCCAACTCGGCGCCAGCGCGCTGGCCCTCGCGGGGCTGCTGGCCGGCGCCGCATCGCACGCCACCAACCTGGCGGAGCTGCCGCTGAAGGCCAGCGTGCTGGCCAAGCCGAACGTCATCTTCGGCATGGACGACTCCGGCTCCATGGACTCGGAGGTGATGCAGTACAACAACGACGGCGCCTTCTGGTGGGACTACAACGCCAGGAACGGCTGGAGCATCGACAGCGCGCACCCCAATCCGTCGCTGCGCACGATCACCACCACGCTGTTCAACTCGGTCGGCTCGTCGAGTTCGCAGTGGCGCAAGATGGTCTACCTGTTCCCGAACGGCTCGGGCACCGGCAACCGGATCTACTCCGACTCGACCAACGACCACTTCGCGGTCATGCCGACGCGGCAGTTCGCGTTCCTGCGCTGGTCGGGCATCTACTGGGACAGCGCGACCTCGAAGTACCGCTCGGCGCCGACCGACCCCGCGCAGTCGCCGCTGCACAACCCGCTGTACTACAACCCGCTGGTCACCTACTCGCCCTGGGCGCCGGCGCAGCTGAGTTCCGGCTCGGTGACGCCGGGCAACGCCAGCACCACGGCGGCCAAGTCGCACCCGATGTACGGCTCGACGACGCTGGACGTCAGCGCCGACGTGGCGCTGGCCGCGTCGCCGGCGGCCGACACCGTGTTCACCGCGCTGCCGGGCATGAAGATCCCCGCCGGCGCGAAGAAGAACGTCTGCAACGGCAACAACACCAGCTGCGGCGGCTGGGGCTCGGCGCTGGCGGCTGACGAGAACGCCTCGAACTCCAACGTCACCCGGGTGGCGATGGCCTACTACCCGGCCACCTACTGGGTGCGCGAGTCCTGCACGCCCGACAGCGGCGACCCGGCCGTCGGCAGCTGCGCCTACCTGCCCGGCAGCAGCACCGTCACGCTCAAGCGCTACGAGATCAAGCCGGCGACCGCCAGCTACCCGAGCGGCCGCACCTACGCGCAGGAGATCCAGAACTTCGCCAACTGGTGGCAGTACTACCGCAAGCGCAAGCTGATGCTGGCCGCCGCGATGGGCGAGACGATGGAGAACCTCACCGGCATGCGGCTGGGCGTGATCGCGTTCAACACCGCGTCGGGCGCGTCGCCCGGCAACGTGACGATGTACGACGCCGACGCGACCTCCGCGTCGAGCAACCGCCTGCGCGTGGCCGGCATCTTCTACGAGGCCAACGGCAGCGGCGGCACGCCCACGCGCGAGACGCTGAAGTACATCGGCGGCCAGTACGCGCGCACCGACATGTCCGGCAGCAAGTACGCCGTCGTGCAGTACGCCTGCCAGCGCAACAACGCCTTCATCGTCACCGACGGCTTCGCCAACAACTCCTCCGTCACGCCGCCCGCCTACGACTCGACCAAGTCCGCCGCCGACTGGGGCACCGGCGCGCCGTACGCCTGGGACTTCTCGCACAGCGGCGTGCTGGCCGACCTGGCGCTGCGCTACTACACGAACAACCCGCGCAGCGACCTGGCCACCGGCAAGCTGCAGTCGGTGCCCGCCGACACGAACACCAACCTGCACATGAACACCTACGGCCTGGCCCTGGGTGCACGCGGCACGATGTGGTTCGGCGAGAGCACCCCCAACCCGACGACCACCTCCGCATGGCCGAACCCCGACGCCGACCGCAACCCGACCGCGGTGGACGACCTCTGGCACGCCACCGTCGTGGGCCGCGGCAAGATGTACCTCGCCAACACGCCCGAGGAGACCTCGCTGCGCATCCAGGCCGGGCTGAGCGACATCGCCAGCCTGGTGGGCGCGCAGGGCGGCGTGGCGGTGAGCGCGGTCAACCTGGACCGCAGCGACGGCCGCGCCTACCTGGGCTTCTACAACCAGCGCGGCTGGACCGGCGACCTCGAGGCGCGCAGCATCAACACCGCCACCGCGGTGATCTCCACCACCTCGATCTGGTCGGCGGCGACGCGCCTGAACGCGGCCGACTGGACCCAGCGCCACATCTTCAGCGCCAACAGCAGCGGCGGCGCGGAGTTCACGGCCGCCACCTTCGGTGCCGCCGTCAACCCGGACTCGGCCACCTACACGAACGCGCAGATCGTCAACTGGATCAACGGCAACCGCACCGGCGAAGGCGACACGGTGCGCCTGCGCGCCAGCCTGATGGGCGCGGTGGTCAACTCCGAGCCGGTGCTGGCGCGCGACGAGCGCGTGATCTACGTCGCCTCGGGCGAGGGCATGCTGCATGCCTTCGACACCACCACCGGCGACGAGATGTGGGGCTTCATCCCGCCCGACATGCTGACGGCGGTGGGCGCCTCGGCGCAGCGCGGCTGGGTCTACAGCACGCTGCTGGACGCCACGCCCGCCTACGGCAAGCTGGCCGGCGGCGGCAAGATGCTGGTGGGTGGCCTGGGCGCCGCCGGGCGCAGCTACTACGCGCTGGACGTGAGCTCGCCGCGCGACCTCACGGCCACCGACGCCGCCGCCCAGTTCAAGTGGATCTTCCCGGCCACCTCCGACACGACCAACCGCAGCCTGATGGGCTACACCGTCGGCAAGCCGGTCTTCGCGCGCGTGAAGATCTCCGGCACCTCCACCGACGTGGTGCTGCTCACCTCGGGCTACGACAACGGCAACAGCATCGGCGACGGCAAGGGCCGGCTGTGGATGATCAACGCCAGCTCCGGCGCGCTGATCAAGTCCTTCGCCACCACCAACGGCGCGCCCGGCGCCGAGGCGGGCCTGGCCTACGTGTCGCCGTTCCGCGAGTCCGACGGCACGGTGCAGTACGCCTACGGCGGCGACCTGCAGGGCAACCTGTGGAAGTTCGACCTCAACGCCAGCGGCACGACGGACATCACGCCGACCAAGGTCGCGGTGCTCAAGGACGGCTCGGGCAACACCCAGCCGGTGACTTCGGCGCCGGAACTGGTGAGCGCCGCCGGCAAGCGCGTGATCCTGATCGGCACCGGCCGGCTGCTGGACATCGGCGACTTCGGCAGCGCGCTCACGCAGACCTTCTACGCCATCGCCGACGGCACCACGCTCACCAATGCGCGCAGCGGCCTGTCGGCGCGCGTGTACAGCCGCGGCGGCAGCCCGGAGGTGACCGGCGCGACGATCGACTGGGCCAGCGCCCGCGGCTGGTACATGGACCTGCCGGCCGGCGAGCAGGACAACACCGATCCTTCGGTGGCCTACGGCGCGGTGGCCTTCGTCACCAACAAGAACGGCAGCACCGACTGCTCGCAGCAGTCCTACATGTACCTGCTGGACATCCTCACCGGCGGCCCCGTCAAGGACCCGACCTCGAGCAGCGGCGCCACGATGACGACGGTCTCCACGCTGCTGTCCAGCAGCGCGACCTCCTCGCGCGTGGTCGTGCTGCGCGACTCGGCCGGCGGCCTGCACGGCACGATGCAGCTGTCGGACCACACGATCCGCCAGACGACGCTGCCGCTGGGCGCGACCATCCCGCCGGCGAAGAACGCCTGGCGCGAGATCCGCCGCTGAAACCCGGCGGGTTCAGGCGAGGGCGTCGCCTTCGAGGTGGCCCTCGTCGCTCCAGCCCACGAGGCTCAGGCGCTCGCCGTTGAACAGCAGCCGGTTGACGGCGGCGTTGCCGATGTGCCAGCTGCGCGGCGCCTGCAGCGCCACGCCCACCGCGGCGCGGTACAGGCAGTCCAGCACGCCGCCATGCGCCACCAGCGCGATGGCCTGCCCGGGGTGCGCGGCCGCGTGTTCCAGCGCCGCGCTCACGCAGCGCGCGTAGAAGGGCTCCAGCGCCTCGCCGCCTTCCGGGCCGGCACCGGGCTCGCGGCGGCGCCAGCGCGCCATCTCCACCGGCCAGCGCTGTTCCACCTCGGCATAGGTGTGGCCCTCGAAGACGCCGAAGCCGCGCTCGCGCAGCCGCACGTCGGTGTGCAGCGGCGCACCGGTGGCCAGCGCCAGCGCCGCGGCGGTGGCGTGGGCACGCTTCAGGTCGCTGCAGTAGATGGCGGCGATGCCCTCGCCGGCCAGCACCTGCCCCAGGCGCTGCGCCTGCCAGCGGCCGGTGTCGTCCAGCGGCACGTCGAGCTGGCCCTGGATGCGCTGCTCGGCATTCCAGGCCGTCTGGCCGTGGCGCAGCGCGAAGACCCGGGTGGGCTCGCGCACCCTCAAATACCCTGGTCGATCAGGCGCTGGTTCAGCGTGTAGGTGCCGGAGAACGTGGCCTCGCCCAGCACGCGGCCGGCGAGCTTCTCGCGCACCTGCGGGCCGGTGAAGACGCCCTCCAGCGGCAGGCGCGGGATCGACAGCGCGTACAGCGTGAACACGTAGTGGTGCACCAGCGAGTCGTTCCAGGGCGGGAAGGGGCCGTCGTAGCCGAAGTAGTTGCCGGCCATCTCGGCGTCGCCGGCGAACCAGCCGGTGTAGTCGTTCAGGCCGTGGCGGATCTCGCCGCGCGCCACCGGGCCGCTCTTGCCGCGCGCGGTGAAGCCGCGGCTGAACTCGCCTTCCTCGATCACCATCGGCCGCGGCGGCAGGTCCACCAGCACCCAGTGGAAGAAGTCCACGCGCGGCAGGTCGGCCGGCACTTCGCGGCCGGGCTGGTTCACGTCGTCGCCGCGGCTGGGCACGTCGAAGTCGTGGCAGATGAGCACGAGGCTCTGCGTGCCGGCGGGCAGGTCGCTCCAGGCCAGGTGCGGGTTCAGGTTGTCGCTGAACGTGGCCCCGCCCTTGCCGTCGGGTTTGCCGGCGGCGAAGCGCGCGGGGATGCGGTCACCGCTGGTCCAGCTGTCGCTCCAGAGCTTCATTCCCGGATCTTCCTTCATGCTCGTCATGCGTGGTCCTTCCCTGACCGTTGGTTTTTCGTGATCTTCGACTCACACACCCCAGACGACCGGCTCATCCGCGGCCAGCGCGCGGCGCAGCATCTCCACCATCGGCCAGAAGCGCTGGCGCAGGCCCACGGGCGCGGGCTTGTCTTCGTCGGATCCCTCCGGCGAGGGCGCCTCGTCGGCGGCGATGGCGGCCTGCAGGGCCTCGATCAGCGCCGGCATGTCGGCCGGCTCGAAGATGCCCTTGGGCGCGGGCTCGCGGCCCGCGGCACGCAGCAGCTGGTCGCCGTTGGGCCCCAGCATGATGAGATCGCCGGTGGCCTTGCTGCGGAACTTGTAGATCATCGCGGCGCCGTGGGGTGTGGCGCCCGATTGTGCCGCGCCGAAACTACCCTCTGACGAGGCGGATGCGCGGCCCGGCCGGGCGCGGCGTCTCGGCCTGCGCGAGCAGCCGCTGCTCGAAGCTCATCGGGTCCAGCGCCGGCGCGACGAGCCAGCCCTGGAACTCCTGGCAGCCCTCGTCGTGCAGGAAGCCGCGCTGCGCCTCGGTCTCCACACCCTCGGCGACGACGCTCATGCCCAGCGCGCGCGCCATCTGCAGGATCGCGCGCACGATGCCCGCGTCGCTGTCGTCGCCCGGCAGGCCGGCGATGAAGCTGCGGTCGATCTTGAGCTTCCGGATCGGGAAGCGCTTCAGGTAGGCCAGGCTCGAGTAGCCGGTGCCGAAGTCGTCGATCGACATCTGCACGCCCAGCCGCGCCAGCGCGTGCAGGCGCTGCAGGGCCTCGTCGGCGTCGTGCAGCAGGATCGACTCGGTCAGCTCCAGCTCCAGCAGGCGCGGCGGCAGACCGGCCACCGCCAGCACGCCGGCGACGCGGTCGACGAAGTGCGGCTGCTGGAACTGCAGCGCCGAGACGTTCACCGCCACCGGCACCGGGTGGCCGCGGCCGTGCCAGATGGCCGCCTGCCGCACCGCCTGCCCGAGCACCCATTCGCCGATGGCGACGATGAAGCCGCTGTCCTCGGCCACCGGGATGAAGCGGCCCGGCGGCACATCGCCCATCTCGGGGTCGCGCCAGCGCAGCAGCGCCTCGGCGCCGACGATGCGGCCGTCGTCCAGCTTCACCTGCGGCTGGTAGTGCAGCCGGAAGCGGCCGCTCACCAGCGCCTGGCGCATCGCGTGGTCCAGCTTCATCTGCGCGCGCCGGTCGCCGTCCTCGCGCGAGGGGTGCAGCAGGAAACGCGCGCGGCCGGAGGACTTCACCGAGCGCATCGCGGCCTCGGCGTGGCGCGCCAGCTCGTCCAGCCGCGCGCCCTGCGAGGGGCCCAGGGCGATGCCGATGCTGCAGGTCAGCGTGAAGGGCGCGCCGTCCAGCGTCAGCGGCTGGGCGACGATGTTGAGGATGCGCCGCGCGGTGGCCTCGGCAGCGCCGGCGTCGGCCGGGTGCACGAGCGCGGCGAACTGGTCGCCGGTGACGCGCGCGAGCAGGTCGTCGGCGCGCAGGCAGCTGCCGATGCGCTCGGCCACGGTCTGCAGCACGCGGTCGCCGATGTCGTGGCCCAGGCCCTCGTTGATGCGGCCGAAGCGGTCCAGGTCGATCAGCAGCAGCGCGAAGCTGCCGCCCTCGCGCCGCGCCGCCACGGCGGCTTCGTCGACCCGCTCGGCCAGCGCGCGCCGGTTCGGCAGGCCGGTGAGCGCGTCGTGCAGCGCGAGTTCCTCGATGCGCACCTCGGTGGCGATGCGCTCCGTGAGGTCGCGGAAAGACCACACGCGGCCCTGCGCGCGGCCGGCGCGCAGCAGCGGGCGCGTCACGCGCTCCAGCACCTGGCCGCCGGCGAGCTCGATGCGGTCGGCGGCGACGACGAGGTCGGCCTCGCCGAGGGCGCCCACGCGCAGGAGGTAGGCCTGCGGGTCGGCGCAGCGCGCGGCCAGCCAGCGGTGCAGCGCGGGGCCGTCGCCGTCCTGCAGCAGCTCGTCGGGCAGCGCCAGCATCTCGGCGAAGCGGCGGTTGCAGCCGCGGATGCGGCCGTCGCGGTCGGTCACGAGGATGCCGTCGGCCGTGGCCTCCAGCGTCGCCTGCAGCTCGGCCAGCAGGTCCTCGCGCTCGTCCTCGATGCGCTGCGCGGCGCCGCGGTCGGCGAGCGTCACCAGCGCGTGGCGGCCGTCGGCCAGCGGCACGATGCTGCGGGCGGCGTGCAGCAGCCGGCCCGAGGGCGTGGCCACGAGGGTCTCGGAATGCAGCGGCGAGCGGTCGCCGGCGGCCTGCGCCAGCCACCAGGCGGCGTCCTCGGGCGATGCGCAGAGCGTCTCGGCGTCGCGGCCGGTGAGAGAGCCAGAAAGGGGGCCCGTGCCGTCGCCCAGCAGCGCCTGCGCGGCGGCGTTGGCGGCGATCACGCGCCGCTCATCCAGCGCCACCAGCCACGCCGCCTGCGGCAGGCCCTGCAGCAGCGCCGCCCAGGCGGCGTCCCGCGCGGTGGACGCGTCGTCGGGCATGGCCTCCGAGATGAGCGTCACGCGGCGAGCTCCGCTGAACGTTCGGCGCGCGCCAGCGGCTCGAAGTAGTAGACGACGCGCGGCCGCGGGTCCAGCGCCGCGAGCACCGCCGGCGGCAGCTTGGCCGGCGGCAGGCTGCGGCGGATGCCCACGTCGGGCTGCGTCTCCAGGTCCACCAGCGCGGCCTCGCCGGCCTTCGCGCCGGCGCCGTGCACCAGCACGCGCGGCTTCAGCGGCCGGCTGCTGTTGACGCCGACCACCAGGCCGTAGCGGTCATCCGTGAGCTGCACCAGCGAGCCCGCCGGGTACACGCCCATCATGCGGATGAAGGCGTTGAGCACCGCGGCGTCGTAGCGCGAGCGGCCTTGCGCGAACAGCGTGGCCACCGCCTCGTGCGGCGTCAGCGCCTGGGCGCGCGTGGCCGGGTTGCAGAGGTTGTCGTAGCGGTTGACGATCGTGACGATGCGCGAGGCCAGCGGCATGCGGTCGCCCGACAGGCGCGCCGGGAAGCCGGTGCCGTCGGCATGCTCGTGGTGCTGCGCGACGACTTCCAGCGCGCCGCGCCCCAGGCCCATGCGGCGGGCGTGGTGCACGCCCTTGCCGACGTGGTCGCGGTACAGCGCCATCTCGGCGCCGCTGAAGCCCTCCTCGGCGTGGCGCAGCCGGTCCGGCAGGTCCTGCTTGCCCACGTCGTGCAGCAGCGCGCCGACGCCCAGGTCGAGCATGTCGGCGTCTTCCATGCCCAGCGTGCGGGCGATCAGCAGCGAGACCACGGTGACGTTCAGCGCGTGCGCCGCGCTGCGGTCGCCGCCGCCGTGGATCAGGCGGATGCCCACGTCCTCGGCGGCCAGCAGCTTGTCCAGCATCGCGCGCGTCAGCGCCTCGGCGGTGCGGCCGGCCTGCTGCGGCTGCGCGGCCACGGACTCCCAGCACTGGCGCCAGGCGCGGCCGGCCTCGGCGTACTGGCGCTCGCACAGCTGCGCGGCGGCGCGCTGCGCGGCCAGCCAGGCGGTGCGCTGCCGGGCGGCGAGTTCCTCGGCGCTGAGCTGCGGCTGCGGCTCGGCGGCGGCCGGTGCTGCGGCCTCGGGTGCATCGTTGGCCGCGGCGCCGCGGGCGGGTGCGGTGTCGCTCTTGTCGGGCGACCAGCGCACCTGCTGCAGGCCGAGCTTGCGTAGCGTGGCGATGTCCTCGGCGCTGCCGATCCTGAACGAGGACAGCGGGAAGGGGTGGGACAGCCAGCCGCCGTCCAGGTGGATGTACATCCCCACCCGGAGCTCGTCGACGGCGATCGTGCTGGTGCTTGACATGATGGTATCGGCGCAAACCCGAGCCGCCCCTTGCTGGCCCGCCATGCCAGCGTGTTTTCGGGCGATCCGGGGCCTGACTTAAGACGAGGTCACACCCGCACACAAGCCGGCACCGTCCGGGCTGGCCGGCACGCCGCCGGCCGTGACAAAGGCCACGGAACGCCTTGGGGTCATGCGCGAATCGTCCAAGCCTTCGAGGCCATTCGTCCAAGCCGCCCGCGCCGATCGGCGCCACCATCGCGGCCATCCGAAGAACGTCCAGGAGACATCCATGCGCACCCAGGTCGCCATCATCGGCGCCGGCCCCTCGGGCCTGCTGCTCGGCGCGCTGCTGCACCGCGCCGGCATCGCCAACGTCGTCATCGAGCAGCGCAGCGGCGAGTACGTGCTGTCGCGCATCCGCGCCGGCGTGCTCGAGCAGGTGGCGGTGGACCTGCTGGACGAGGCCGGCGTCGGCGCGCGCATGCACGCCGAAGGCCTGCCGCACGACGGCTTCGAGATGGCGATGGGCGACACGCGCCTGCACGTGGACCTGCACCGCCTGACCGGCAAGCGGGTGATGGTCTACGGCCAGACCGAGCTCACGCGCGACCTGATGGACCACCGCGCCGCCGCCGGCCTGGCCACCGTCTACGAGGCCGCCGAGGTACAGCCGCAGGCCTTCGACGGCGAGCGGCCCTTCGTCACGTACCGCGAAGGCGGCGTCCAGAAGCGCCTGGACTGCGACTTCATCGCCGGCTGCGACGGCTTCCACGGCGTCTGCCGCGCCAGCGTTCCGGCCGGCGCGCTGCAGACCTTCGAGAAGGTCTACCCCTTCGGCTGGCTCGGGCTGCTGTCGGACACGCCGCCGGTGAGCCACGAGCTGATCTACGGCAGCAGCGAGCGCGGCTTCACGCTGGCCAGCATGCGCAGCCGCACGCGCAGCCGCTACTACCTGCAGTGCAACCTGGAGGACCAGGTCGAGCAGTGGAGCGACGAGGCCTTCTGGGCCGAGCTGAAGCGCCGCTTGCCCGCCGACGCGGCGGCGCAGCTGGTGACGGGCCCGTCGATCGAGAAGAGCATTGCGCCGCTGCGCAGTTTCGTCGCCGAGCCGATGCGCTTCGGCCGCCTGCTGCTGGCCGGCGACGCCGCGCACATCGTGCCGCCCACCGGCGCCAAGGGCCTGAACCTGGCGGCCTCCGACGTGGCGCTGCTGTCGCGCGCGCTGGTCGACCACTACGGCGGCAGCGAAGCCGACCTCACGCACTACTCGCGCCGCGCGCTGGCCCGGGTGTGGAAGGCCGAGCGCTTCTCGTGGTGGTTCACGATGCTGATGCACCGCTTCCCGGAGACGGGCGGCTTCGGCCAGCGCATGCAGGCCGCCGAGTTCGACTACCTCTGCCACAGCGAGGCGGCTCAGAAGGCGCTGGCCGAGAACTACGTCGGGCTGCCGCTGCAGGACGACTGACGGCGCCCGTCGCGTCTCCGGCAAACACCCCATTCCCGGGCCGTCGCGGCTCGGGCATGCTTGCAGGGTTTTGCATCCCGGAGAACTCGACATGCACTTTAAATCCACCCTGACCGCGCTGGCCCTGGCCGCCAGCGCCCTGGCCGCACAGGCGCAGCAGGCCCCGCTGAAGGTCGGCTTCATGCTGCCGGCCACCGGCACCTTCGCCGCCCTGGGCGATGCCATCGAGAAGGGCTTCAAGCTCTACGTGCAGGAGCAGGGCGGCAAGCTCTCCGGGCGCGAGATCCAGTACTTCAAGGTCGACGACGAGAGCGAGCCTTCCAAGGCCACCGACAACGTCAACAAGCTGATCAAGCGCGACCAGGTCGACGTGCTCGTGGGCACCGTGCACAGCGGCGTGGCGCTGGCGATGGCGCGCGCGGCCAAGGAGAGCAACACGCTGCTGATCGTGCCGAACGCGGGTGCCGACGCGATCACCGGCCCGCAGTGCGCGCCGAACATCTTCCGCAGCAGCTTCAGCAACTGGCAGCCGGGCTACGCCGCCGGTGTCGTCGCGTCGGGCAAGGGCTACAAGAAGGCCGTGACGATCACCTGGAACTACGCCGCCGGCGCCGAGACGGTGAAGGGCTTCGTCGAGGGCTTCGAGAAGGGCGGCGGCAAGGTGGCCAAGGAGCTGAACCTGCCGTTCCCGAACGTCGAGTTCCAGGCCCTGCTGACGGAGATCGCGGCCCAGAAGCCCGACGTGGTCTTCGCCTTCTTCGCCGGCGGGGGCGCGGTGAAGTTCGTCAAGGACTACGACGCCGCGGGCCTGAAGAAGAGCGTGCCGCTGGTGGCCAGCGGCTTCCTGACGGATGGCACGCTGGAGGCGCAAGGCGCCTCGGCGCAGGGCATTCTCTCGACGCTGCACTACGCCGACAACCTCGACAGCCCGCGCAACAACGCCTTCCGCAAGGCCTACGCGATCAGCTACAAGCAGCAGCCCGACGTCTACGCCGTGCAGGGCTACGACGCCGCGCAGATGCTGGGCGCCGGCCTGGCCGCGGTGAAGGGCGACTTCAGCAAGCGCGACGCGCTGCAGGCCGCGATGGCCAAGGCCCAGATCGACAGCCCGCGCGGCAAGTTCACGCTCTCGCCGCAGCGCAACCCGGTGCAGGACATGTACCTGCGCGAGGCGAAGGGGAACAACAACGAGAGCCGCGGCGTGGCCGTGAAGGCCCTCGCCGACCCCGGCCGCGGCTGCAAGTTGTGAGCCCCCAAGCTCGCTAGCGCTCGCTACCCCCCGAGGGGGCCGCTCGCGGACGGACCGGCGAAGCCGGATCCGTCGCGTGGGCTTGGTCGCGGTGCGGCGGTCATGGCTCGCGAATGGCCCGCCAATGGCTCCTCGGAGCGATGTTGGCCCGTGAGCTTCTGGGAACACTGCGAAGCCTCAGCAACGCAGTTCCCCAGGAGCCGACCATGACCACCGCCACCCTTTCCGCCACCGTTACCGCGCCCGCCCGCGCCCCGCGCTACGACATCTACGCCTCCATCCACCGCGCGATGCGGCTGTTCATGACCGACACGCTCGGCCGCCTGGGCTGGCTGGACTGCGGCGACGCCGCCGAGACCGCCGCGACGCTGGCGCAGCTCGACGGGCTGCTCGTCTTCTGCCGCCGCCACGTGGAGCACGAGAACAGCTTCGTGCACGCCGCGATCGAGGCGCGCCGCCCGGGCGGCACGCAGCGCATCGCCGGCGAGCATGTCGAGCACCTGGAGGAGATCGCGGCGCTGCAGGCCGAGGTCGCCGCGCTGCGGGCCGCCCCCACCGCGCCGGCCGCGCTGCGGCTGTACCGCCACCTGGCCCTCTTCATCGCCGCGAACTTCCAGCACATGCAGGTGGAGGAGACGGTGCACAACGAGGCCCTGTGGGCCGCCTACAGCGACGCCGAGATCGAGGCCGTCGAGCAGCGCCTGGTGGCCTCGCTGGATCCGGCCGAGCAGGCCCTCGTGCTGCGCTGGATGACGCCGGCGCTGCCGCCGGTGGAGCGCGCCGCCTGGTTCGCCGACCTGCGCCGTCAGATGCCGGCCGAAGCCTTCGCGATGGTGATGGACGCCGCCCGCGCCGCGCTCAACGACACCGCCTGGGCCAAGCTGGCGCGCGCCCTGGGCGTGCCGCCGGTGCCGGGGCTGGTGGAAGCCTGATGCCGCCTGCGGCGCCGCTCAGCGGTGCCGCAGCTCCATCCACAGCAGGTACAGCCCGCTGACGACGACCACCGCCGCACCGGCGACGACGAAGGCATCCGGCACCTGCCGGAACACGAGCCAGCCCAGCAGCGTCATGTACAGGATCTGCTGGTAGATGAAGGGCCCGAGCACCGCGGCCGAGGCATGCCGGTGCGCGGTGGCGACGAACAGATGCCCAGTGCCGCCGAGCAGCCCGCACAGCGCCAGCAGCGCCCACTGCAGCAGCGAGCCGGGCATCTGCCACTGCGCGATGGCGAAGGGCGCCAGCACCAGCGCCGCGACCGCCGCCGACAGCAGCTGCATCGCCTCGGGCGACTCGCTCGCCGCCATGCGGCGCGTGAGCAGGTTGAAGGCGGCGTAGATCACCGCGTTGCCCACCGACAGCAGCAGCGCCGGGTGGAAGGCGCTGGAGCCAGGGCGGATGACGAGCAGCACGCCGGCGAAGCCGCCGACCACCGCCACCCAGCGCCGCGCGTCGAGCCGCTCGCCGAGGAAGGCGGCCGACAGCAGCGCGATCAGGATCGGCACCGAGAACTGGATCGCGCCGGTCTCGGCCAGCTGCAGCCACTGCAGCGCGAAGAAGTTCAGCGCTGTCATCGAGCACAGCATCAGCCCGCGCAGCAGCTGCAGCCGCGGGCTCTTCATGCGCACGATGCCCAGGCCGTGGCGCGGCGCGAGGATCAGCGCCATCAGCAGCACATGGGCCGCGAAGCGCACCCACACCACCTGCAGCGGCGGCAGGCTCTGCACCAGCCACTTCGCGCTCGCGTCCAGACCTGCGAAGCACATCGTCGCCAGCACGACCAGGCCGATGCCCTTGCGGCGCTCGGCCGCGGTGTCGTCCTTCAGCACGGGCGCGACCCGCTCAGCCCGCCGGCGCGGTGGAGCCGCGCACCACGAGTTCGGGCCGCAGCACCAGCGTGCCGCCGCTGGTGCCGGCGTCGCCGCGCAGCGCCTCCAGCAGCAGCCGCGCCGCGCGCAGCCCCATCTCGTAGTGCTGGATGCGCACGCTGGTCAGCGGCGGGCTGATCTGCGCCAGCAGCGGCATGTCGTTGTGGCCGATCAGCGAGACCGCCTGCGGCACGGCGATGCCGCGCGCCGTCAGCACCTGCAGCGCGCCCAGCGCGATCAGGTCGTTGGCCGCGACCACGGCGCTGAAGGGCAGCCGCGCCGCCCGTGAGCGGGCGCGCACCGGCAGCAGCGAGCTCATCGCCGCAGCGCCGGCCTCCACCGAGTAGGCCGTGCACTCGACGATCGCCGCCGGCGCGAGGCCATGCTCGCGCAGCGCCTGCTCGCAGCCGATGCGCCGCGCCAGCCCGGTGGAGAAACCCGGCGGCCCGGCCAGGTGCACGATGCGCCGGTGGCCCCGTTCCACGAGGTGGTCCACCGCCAGCCGCATGCCCAGCATGTCGTCGCTGATCACCGCCGGCAGCGGCCCGCGGCCTTGCAAAGGCTCGTTCGTGCGGTTCACCAGCACGATGGGTGCGCCGGTCTTGCGCAGCGTCTCCAGCCAGGCGTCGTCGCGCAGCGCGGTGGCGATCAGGAAGCCTTCCACGCGCTGCGCGAGCATGCGCTCCACCGCGCTCTGCGCCGCGGCCACGCCGCCTTCGCGCCGCGCGGTGTTGGCCAGCAGCGCGAAGTAGCCCTCGGCATCGAGCGCGTCCTCGATGCCGCGCAGGATCGGCGGGAACACCGGGTTGGTGATGTCAGGCAGCAACACGCCCACGGTGCGGCTCCTGCCGGTGGACAGCGCCGCCGCAGCGCGGTTGGGGCGCCAGCCCAGCTCGCGCGCCGCGGCCTCCACGCGCTGCAGCACCTCGGCGCCGATGAGATGGCGCCGCGCCGGATCCATCGCGCGCGAGACGGTGCTCTTGTGCACGCCCAGGTGCTGGGCGAGGTCGTTGATCGTCGGGCCGCCGGCGGCCGGGCTCTTGCGCGCCATGGGCCGATGCTAATGCAACAACATATGCAACGCCGTGCAACCGTTGCGCTCGATGCGGCCCCAGCCCCGTCGGGGCTGCCCCGCTTGACTCAGGCCAGGCCTCCGCCTAAAGTCTTGCAACCGGTTGCAGCATCCTGCCCGCCGGAGAAGCTCCGCCCTGGCCCCGGACCCGCCCATGACCTTGCCGCTGCCCACCACCCCCGAATCGCTGCTGCCCATCGTGCAGCAGGCGCTGCAGGCCACGCCCGACACCCGGCTGCGCCAGCTGCTCGGCGCGCTGTGCGAGCACCTGCACCGCTTCGTGCTCGACAACCGCGTCACCGAGGCCGAGTTCGAGACCGCCGTGGACTTCATCGTCCGCATCGGCCAGGCCACCGGCGAGAAGACCAACGAGGTCATCCTCGCGTCGGACCTGCTGGGCGTCTCCACGCTGGTGGCGATGCTCAACAACCCGGCCCGGCACGGCGAGCACGCCTCGCACGCCGCGCTGCTGGGCCCGTTCTGGCGCCGCGACGCGCCGGCGTGCGCGCCGGGCGACAGCATTGCCCGCGCCGGCACGCCGGGCATGGCACTCGAAGTGAGCGGCATCGTGTTCGATGCGCGCCAGCGGCCGCTGGCCGGCGCCACGGTCGACGTGTGGCACGCCTCGCCGGTGGGCCTGTACGAGAACCAGGATCCGGACCAGCCGGACATGAACCTGCGCGGCCGCTTCCTCACCGACGCGCAAGGCCGCTACTTCCTGCGCAGCGTGCTGCCCGCCGGCTACCCGGTGCCGACGAGCGGCCCCTGTGGCGAGCTGCTGCGCGCCACCGGCCGCCAGCCCTACCGGCCAGCGCACCTGCACTTCATGGTCTCCAGCCCCGGCCACAAGGTGCTGATCACGCAGGTCTTCGCCGACGACGCGCAGACGCTGCTGGACGACCCCGTCTTCGGCGTCACCGCGCCGCTGGTCGGCCACTTCGAGCGCACGCAGCGCGACGGGCAGCCGCTGGCGCTGCTGACGCACGATTTCCACCTGATCGAGGGCGAGATGGTCTTCCCCCATCCTCCCATCCCATGACGGCGGGCTTCGAGCCGCTCGAGCGCCTCGACGGCCGCGGCGTCGTGATCGCCGGCGGCACCGGCGCCATCGGCTTGGCGACCGCCCGGCGGCTGGCCGCGCTGGGCGCGCGCTGCGTGCTGCTGTTCCGCAGCGGGCCGCAGGCCGAGGCCGACGCGAAGGCCGCGGCGCTGCCCGGCAGCGGCCACCTCGCGATCCGCGCCGACATCACCGACAGCGCCACGCTGCGCGCCGCCGCCGCCGCGGTGGGCGAAGCCTTCGGCGGCGCGCTGCACCTGCTGGTGAACAGCGCCGGCCACACGAAGGCGGTGCCGGCGGCCGACCTGGAAGCGTTGTCCGACGAACTGATCGACGAGATCCTGCGCGCCAACCTGCGCGGCGTGTTCGCCACCATCCGCGCCTTCGCGCCGCTGCTGAAGGCCTCGGGCGACGGGTTGATCGTCAACGTCAGCTCGATCGCCGGCTTCACCGGCCAGGGCAGCAACCTGGCCTATGTCGCGGCGAAGGCCGGCGTCGACGTGCTGGGCGACGCGCTGGCGCGCGCACTCGCGCCAGCGGTGCGCGTGCTCTCGGTCTCGCCCGGCGTCGTCGACACCAGCTTCGTGCCCGGCCGCGGCGCCGACTTCAACGCCAAGGCAGCAGCCAGCATGCCGCTGCGCCGCGTCGGCACGGCCGACGACGTGGCCGCCGCAATCCAGGCCTGCGCGACGACGCTGCGCTACGCCACCGGCACGCGTTTCGTGGTCGACGGCGGAAGGCATCTATGACCACCCCCGAAGCGGCTTCGCCGCTCCCCCTCAAGGGGGCGCCGCCAGCGGCCCGGCAGAGCCGGTTCCGCGGCGGCTGCTTGGTCGCAGCATCGGCCGGCAGATCGACAGTCCGATGAGCAAGACGCTTCTCACCTGCGCCGTCACCGGCAACCTCACGAAGCCGGAGCAGACGCCGCACCTGCCGATCACGCCCGAGCACATCGCGCGCGATTGCCTCGAAGCCGCCGAGGCCGGCGCCGCCGCCGTGCACATCCACGTGCGCGACCCAGCCACCGGCAAGCCCTCGATGGAAGTCGAGCTCTACCGCGACGTGGTCGAGCGCATCCGGCGCGAGAACCGCGAGCTGGTCATCAACCTCACCACCGGTCCCGGCGGCCGCTTCGTGCCCAGCGAGGACAACCCGCGCATCGCCGCGCCGGGCAGCACGCTGCTGCCGCCGCTGGAGCGCATCCGCCACGTGCAGCAGCTGAAGCCCGACATCTGCTCGCTCGACCTCAACACGATGAACTCGGGCCCCGACGTGGTGATCAACACGCCGCGCAACGTGCGCGTCATGGCCAAGGCCATGCGCGAGGCCGGCGTCAAGCCGGAGCTGGAGATCTTCGACAGCGGCGACATCCATCTTGCGCTGGATCTCATCCGCGACGGCACGCTCGAAGGCCCCGGCATGTGGACCTTCGTCACCGGCGTGAAGTACGGCTTCGGCTTCTCGCCCGAGACGCTGCTGTACGCGCGCGGCCTGCTGCCGCCGGGCGCCTTCTGGTCGGCCTTCGGCATCGGCCGCCACGAGTTCCCCTGCGTCGCCATGGCGGTGCTGGCCGGCGGCCACGTGCGCGTGGGGCTGGAGGACAACATCTACCTCGACAAGGGCGTGCTCGCGAAGAACAACGCCGAGCTGGTGGCCAAGGCGCGGCGCATCGTCGCCGACTTGGGCGGCGAGCTGATGAACCCGCGCGAGGCGCGCGCGGCCCTGGGCCTGGCGCCTGCCTGAAAAGAATCACATGACTCTCGAACTGCATGCATTGCCGGCCCTGCGCCTGCCGGCCAAGGTGGCCGACGCCGCGACGCTGGCGCCCGAGCTGGTCGAACGGCAGCCACCCTGCCCCGGGCCCGGCGAGGCGCTGGTGCGCGTGGCCGCCGCCGGCGTGAACCCGAGCGACGCCAAGGCCGCGCTCGGCCTGATGCCGCAGGCCGTGTGGCCGCGCACACCGGGGCGCGACTACGCCGGCACCGTGGTGGCCGGGCCGGCCGAATGGATCGGCCGCGAGGTCTGGGGCTCGGGCGGCGACATCGGCATCACGCGCGACGGCTCGCACGCCGGCTGGCTGCTGCTGCCGGTGGCGGCGCTGCGCGACAAGCCCGCGCTCCTCACGATGGCCGAGGCCGGCAGCGTGGGCGTGCCCTTCGTCACCGCGGTGGAAGGCTTCCGCCGCAGCGGCTGGCCGCGCGCCGGGCAGTGCGTGGCGGTGATGGGCGCCAACGGCCGCGTCGGCCAGGCCGCGGTGCAGCTCGCCGCCCAGGCCGGCGCGCAGGTGGTGGCGGTGCACCGCCACGAGGGGCCGCACCGCGGCTTCGCCTGCGCGGCGGTGGCAGCCATCGACGGCCGGCAGGACGACGTGGCGGCGCACATCCGGGCCCTGAGCGGCGGGCGCGGCGCCGACATCGTCTTCAACACCGTCGGCAGCCCCTACTTCGCCGCCGCCAACCAGGCGCTGGCCAAGGGCGGCACGCAGATCCTGATCGCCACCGTCGAGCGGCCCGTGCCCTTCGACATCTTCGCCTTCTACCGCGGCATGCACAGCTACGTCGGCATCGACACGCTGGCGCTGGACGCCGCCGCCACCGCCGAGCGCTTCGACGCTCTGCACGATGGCATGCAGGCCGGCACGCTGCGGCCGTTCGCGGTGTCCGAAAGCGGCACGCACCGCCTCGCCGATGCCACGAGCGCCTACCGCCGCGTGCTGGCCGGCGCCGACGAGCGCCTGGTGCTCGTGCCCTGATCCGGACCACCGCATGCACGTCACCCGCATCGACGCCGCGCCCGAGTACCAGGCGCCGAACCACTTCGGCATGCGCTGCCTGCGCCTGCAGGGCCGCGAGGCCGGGCCGGCGGAGCAGCTGTGGCTCGGGATGTCCATCATCGAGCCCGGCGGCCACACCGGCCTGGACCCTTCGCCGATGGAGAAACACTACGTGGTGCTGGAGGGCTCGTTGACCCTGGTTGGCGAAGTGAACGGCATGCGCGAACAATCGGTGCTCGCCGTGCACGATTCCTGCCGCTTCGCGCCGGGCGAGAAGCGGCAGCTGATCAACCACACCGAACGCCCGGCCCGCGTGCTGCTGGCGATGCCTTTCGAACCCCCGAGATTGCAGACGGAGACCGATCGATGAAGGAAACCCACCCGACCCGCCGCCGGGCCTTGCAGGCGCTGGCCGCCGCGAGCCTGCCTTTCGCGCCTGCAGCCCGCGCGCAGGGCGGCGACTGGCCCAAGGCCGGGCCCATCCGCCTGGTGGTGCCCTTCACCGCCGGCAGCGGCACCGACATCATCGCCCGCACGCTGGGCGAGAAGCTCGCGGCGCAACTCGGCCAGCAGGTCGTGGTCGACAACCGCCCCGGCGCCGGCGGCACCGTGGGTGCCGCGCTGGTGGCCAAGGCGCCGGCCGACGGCTACACCTTCCTCGTGCACAGCTCCGGCCATGTCGTGAACCCGGCGCTGTACCCGAAGCTGAGCTACGACACGCTGAAGGACTTCGAAGGCGTCACGCCGCTGGCTGCGCTGCCCAACGTGCTGGTGGTCTCGCCGGCCAAGGGCTACAAGGACGTGGCCGACCTGGTGGCCAAGGCAAAGGCCGCGCCGGGGCAGCTGAGCTACGCCTCGGCCGGCAACGGCAGCGCGACGCACATGAACGCCGAGCAGTTCCGCGTCGCCTCGGGCATCCAGGCGCTGCACGTGCCCTTCCGCGGCACGCCGGAGGCGATCACCGAGACCATCGCCGGCCGGCTGGACTGGTTCTTCGCGCCGCTGGTCAGCGCGCTGCCGCTGATCAAGGACGGCAAGCTGCAGGCGCTGGCCGTGGGCACCTCCACGCGCAGCCCGGCGCTGCCCAACGTGCCGGCCATCACCGAGACGGCGGGCATGGACCGCGCGCCCTACACCTTCTGGGTCGGCCTGTTCGCGGCCGCGAAGACGCCGCGGCCCATCGTCGAGCGCCTGCACGCCGAGACGCTGAAGGCGCTGGCCTCGCCGGAGATGAAGGAGCGGCTGGAGAAGCTGGGCGCGGCACCCTTCACGATGGCGCAGCCGGCCTTTGCGCGCTTCCTGGAGGACGAAACCGCCGCCGCCGGGCTGCTGGTGAAGGCGGCGGGCATTCGCGTCGAGTGAAAGGGCGGGGTGACACACTCCGGGCCCCGCAACCGCATGCCCAGGAGCCTGCCGTGATCCTCGAAATCGCCGACTTCCGCATCCCGCCCGGCCAGAACGCCGCCTTCGAGGAAGCGATCCAGCGCGGCCTGGCCACCGTGATCGCGCGCGCCAAGGGCTTCAAGAGCGCGAAGGTCAACCGCTGCATCGAGAGCCCCGAGCGCTACGTGCTGCAGATCCTGTGGGAGACGCTGGAAGACCACACCGTGGCCTTCCGCGGCGGCCCGCTGTTCCCCGAGTGGCGCGCCATCGTCGGCCCCTTCTTCGCGGCGCCGCCGGTGGTGGAGCACTTCGAGCTGGTCACGCAGCTGTGAGCCGGCGATGACCCGAGACAGCGCCGTCGCCGCCGCGCAGGCGCACTTCGACTGCGGCGACTTCGCGCGCGACCTCGCGCGCCGCGTGGCGATGCGCACCGCGAGCCAGGAAGCCTCGTCAGGCCCGGCGCTGCACGCCTATCTCGCCGACGAGATCGGTCCCAGCCTCGCCGCGCTGGGCTTCACGTTCGAGGTGCTGCCGAACCCCGAGCCCGGCGCCGGGCCCTTCCTGGTGGCGACGCGGCACGAGGGCGACGATCTGCCCACCGTGCTGGGCTACGGCCACGGCGACGTGATCCGCGGCCAGGATCCGAGCTGGACGAAGGGCGCCGGCCCGTGGACGCTGGCCGTCGAGGGCGAACGCCTCTACGGCCGCGGCACGGCCGACAACAAGGGCCAGCACGGCATCAACATCGCCGCGCTGGCGCAGGTGCTGGCCGCGCGCGGCGGGCGCCTGGGCTTCAACGCGAAATGGCTGCTGGAAACCGGCGAGGAGACCGGCTCGCCCGGGCTGGCCGCGTTCTGCGCCGGGCAGCGCAAGAGGCTCGCGGCCGACGTGCTGATCGCCAGCGACGGCCCGCGCCTGTCGCGCCACCGCGCCACCGTCTTCCTCGGCTCACGCGGCGTGGCCAACTTCGAGCTGTCGCTGAAGCTGCGCGAAGGCGCGCACCACAGCGGCAACTGGGGCGGCCTGCTGCGCAACCCGGGCACGGTGCTGGCGAACGCCATCGCCTCGCTGGTCGACGGCCGCGGCCGCATCCGCGTGCCGGCGCTGCGGCCGCCGCCGATCCCGGCCAACGTGCACGCGGCGCTCGAAGGGCTCGCTTTCGGCGGCGACGAAGGCGACCCGGCGGTCGATGCCGACTGGGGCGAGCCCGGCCTGACGCCGGCCGAGCGCGTGATCGCGTGGAACACGCTGGAAGTGCTGGCGATGGTGACCGGCAACCCGGATCACCCGGTCAACGCGATCCCGCCCTCGGCGCGGGCGACGATGCACATGCGATTTGTCGTCGGCACCGAGATCGCGAAGCTGCGCGACGCCGTGCGCGAGCACCTGGCCGCGAACGGCTTCGGCGAGGTGCAGGTGGGCGAACCGGTGGTGATGGCGGCCACGCGGCTGGACCCGGATGACGCCTGGGTGCGCTTCGCGCTGGCCTCGATCGAGCGCAGCACGGGCGCGCCGCCGGTGCTGCTGCCCAACCTCGGCGGCAGCCTGCCCAACGACGTGTTCGCCGAGATCCTGGACCTGCCCACCGTCTGGGTGCCGCACAGCTACGCCGCCTGCTGCCAGCACGCGCCAGACGAGCACCTGCTGGCGCCGGTGGCGCGCGAGGCGCTGGGCCTGATGGCCGGCCTGTACTGGGACCTGGGCGAGCAGGCCGCCGCGCTGCCGCGGCGGCGCGGCTAGAGCTTCAGTCGGCGGCCTTGCCGCCCGGCCGTCAATCGGCGGCCTTGCCGCCCTTGTGCTTGCGCGCGTCCTTGATCGCGGCCTTGCAGCCGTCGGACAGCTTGCTGCGGTTCTGGCGCAGGCAGGCGGCGATGCGGCCTTCGCCCGGCTTGACGCCGGCGCACAGCGTCTCGACATCGCCCTTGCAGGCCTGGGCAAGCGCGCCGTCGGCTGCGGGGGCGTCGGCGGCAAAGGCCGTCAGGGCGGTGGAAGCCAGCAGGGCGGCGCCGGCGGCGGCGCGGATCAGGCGGGAAGCGTGCATGGTGGAGGATCCTCGTGGTGGAACCCCGGCACAACGGCAGGGCCGGTGCGCTGTTGACGCGCTTTGCGCAACTTCACGCGCCCCGCGCCCGTTCATGCGGCCGGCAGCGAGATCGTCACCACCGTGCCCTCGCCCGGCCGGCTCTCGACGCCGACCGTGCCGCGGTGCAGCTCCACGATGCGCTTGACGATCGACAGCCCCAGCCCCTTGCCTTCCTCGCTGCTGGCCGGCGCCACGTCGTGCCGCGCCTGGTACAGGCGGTCGAAGAGGTGCGGCAGGTCCGCCTCGGGAATGCCGCGGCCTTCGTCGGCCACCTGCACCTGGACACGCTCGCCGCGCTGCGCGACCACGAGCAGGATGCGCTTGCCGGCCGGCGTGAACTTCAGCGCGTTGTCCAGCAGGTTGGCCACGCCGCGCTCGAAGAGCTCGATGTCCACCTCGGCCACCGGCGCGGCGTCGCCCTGCTGCTCGAATTCGAGTGCCACGCCCTGGCGCGCGGCGCGCTCGGCGAAGCGCAGCACGATGCCGTCGAGCACCTCGGCCAGGTCCAGGCGCATCGGGCGCAGCTTGAACTCGGGCTCGTCCAGCAGCGCCAGGTCACCCAGGGAACGCACCATGCCGGCGGCGTTGCGCGCGTTGCGCAGCGCCACGGCGGCGAGTTCGCGGTCGGCGGCGCGCGAGGGGTCGGCCATCCAGCGGCCGTCCAGCGTCTCCAGGCAGGCGACGGTGGCGGTCAGCGGGCTGCGCAGGTCGTGCGAGAGGTTGGAGACGCTCTCGCGGCGGAAGCGGTCCAGGCGCTGCAGCTCGTCCCACTGGCTGCGCAGCGTGGCCAGCAGCGCGTGGAAGCCGCTGCGCAGGCGGCCGATCTCGTCGCGCGCGGCCGCGGGCGGCGCGGCCAGCAGGCCGGCATCACCCTGGAAGCCGGCGCGCGCGGCGGCCTCGACCTCGTCGCTCAGCACACGCAGCGGCCTGGTGACGGTGATGATGATCCACGCCGCCAGGGCGCTCGTGAAGATGCACACCGCCAGCACCGTCAGCAGCGCCGGCGACAGCACGCTGCTGCGCAGGATCTCGGCCCGCGCACCGGGCAGGCCCGGCTTGCGGCAGACGAGGTAGAGCCAGCCGTCGACGCCGGGCGAGGGCAGCAGCCGCGCGCTGCGCAGCGCGCGCGCGGCGACCACGGCGTCGGCCTCCATGTACTCCGGGTCGTCGCCCATCACGTAGGCGGCGTCGCGGTCGCCGGTGCCGGCGGCCAGGGCCGCCTGGCGCACCGGCGGCAGCGCCACCTTGAAGCCGGCCGGCAGGTTCATCCGCCCGGTGCTGGAAAGCACCGTGCCATCGGCCGCCAGCAGGTACAGCTGGCTCGCCGGCTCGAACAGCAGCAGGCTGCGCAGGAAGTTCGCGAAGGCCTCGGGATCGCGCTCGCGCTGCTCGAGCAGGTCGGGGTGCTCGGCGACGACGCGGCCGAGGAAGGCGTCGCCGCGCTGCCAGGTCGACTCGTGCTCGAAGCGCTGGAAGGCCAGCAGCACCGCCACCACCACGCCCACCGCGGTGGCCAGGCCCGCGAGCAGGATCGTCAGCGCCAGGCGCGCGCGCAGCGTCACGCCGGCGCGTCCCGCATCTTGTAGCCGGCGCCGCGCACGGTGAGGATGAAGCGCGGCTGCATCGGGTCCTGCTCGAGCTTGGCGCGCAGGCGGTTGATGTGCGTGGTGACGGTGTGCTCGTAGCCCTCGTGCGAGTAGCCCCAGACGGCATCGAGCAGCTGCGCACGCGAGAACACGCGGCCCGGGTGGGTGGCGAAGTGCAGCAGCAGGTCGAATTCGAGCGCGGTGAATTCGATCGAGCGGCCGGCGTCGCGGCCGAGGATCCGCACCTCGCGCCGCGCCGGCGCGATCTCCAGCTCGCCGTTGCGCACCACGCCGCCGGCGGCGGCCGGCGCGGCCTGGGCGGCGCGCAGCAGCTCGGCGCGGCGCAGCAGCGCCTTCACGCGCGCCAGCAGCTCGGCCATCGAGAAGGGCTTGGTGAGGTAGTCGTCGGCGCCCAGCTCCAGGCCCAGCACGCGGTCGAGCTCGGTGCTCTTGGCGGTGAGCATCAGGATGGGCGTGGCGCGGCCGCGCGCGCGCAGCGCCTTGGTCACTTCCAGGCCGTCCAGGCCCGGCATCATCAGGTCCAGCAGCAGCAGGTCGCTGGCCGCTTCCGCCTGGCTGGCCAGCGCCGCCGGGCCGTCGGCCACCGCGGTGACCTCGTAGCCGGCCTGGCGCAGGTTCATCACGATCAGGTCGCGGATGTCGGCCTGGTCTTCGGCGACGAGGATGCGGCTGCTGGCTGGAAGCATGCGGGGAGGTCGAAACGCCGGCGGCGCTTCTTACAACGCCTTCTCCATGCCGTTGTGATGCGGCTGTGATCTTCGGTGAGGCCCGCGTGAGCGACGGCCGCGACAGTGTAGCCATCCGCTGCACCGAAGGACCCCGCCATGCAAGCCACCGCCGCCGTCACTGCCGCCGCCGCCGTTCTCGCCCGCCCCGTGCCGGCCGTGAGCTGGGCCGAGATGGCGCCGCACCGCGCCGCGCTGGTGGCTTTCGCGCGCCGCCGCCTGCACGACCCGGCGCTGGCCGAGGACCTGGTGCACGACGTGTTCGAGGCCGTCGCCAGCGGCCGCGCCAGCTTCGAGGGCCGCGCCGCGCTGCGCAGCTGGCTGGTGGCGATCCTCAAGCACAAGATCGTCGACCTCGTGCGCCAGCGCGTGGGCCACGACAGCCTGGACGCCGGCTTCGACGACGAGGAAGGCGGCGGCAGCATCGGCATCGAGCTGGAATGCCCGCAGCCGCGGCCCGATCAGATCGCCGAGCAGCGCCAGCGCCTGGCGCGCACGATGGCCCGCATCGATGCGCTGCCGGAGACGCTGCGCCGCGTGGTGGAGCTGCGCCTGCTGCGCGACGAGAGCACCGAGGACGTGTGCGCCGCGCTGGAGATCAGCGAGCAGAACCTCTTCGTGCGCCTGCACCGCGCACGCCGTGCGCTGGCAAGCTGATCGGGCTCAGGACGAAGCCGGCCCCAGGCCCGTCACGACGACGCCGGCCCCAGGCCGACGGGCGCCGGTGCGTGGTTCAGGATGCGCTGGAACAGCGGCTGGTAGTCGGGCTGCGCCGGGTGGCCGGTGAGCGGGTCGGCATGCTCGGCGAAGGCCGCGTCCAGCAGCTTCCAGTCGGCTTCCTGCAGGTGGTGGCGCGCCGCCGGCAGGATCTCGTTCTCCTCGATCGACATGTGCTCGAGGTAGCTGCGCACGTAGCGCTCGGCGGCCTGCTCGAAGGCCACGCGGCGCGCCTCGCCCATCATCTCGAAGGCCAGCAGCGCGTGCTGCAGGTCGCGGATGGCGCGTTCGCCGCGGTGGTGGTCTTCGTCCAGCCGGGCAATCACGTGCGCCAGCTCGGGGCAGCGCGCCTGCACCGCCGGGAACAGCAGCTGCGTCTCCTTCGGGTGGTGCAGCCGCTCGGGGAACTCGTCGATGTAGAACAGCATCGCCCGCAGCGTCTCGAAGTCGGGCAGCTTGCCGTCGCGGCGCGACTGCATCAGCAGCATGGTCAGTGAGCGCAGCATCGCCGCGAGGGCCTGGTGTTCGTCGCGGATGACGTCGAGCGAGGTATGGCGCATGTTCAAAGCATGCTCAGTGTGCGCGGCCGGGCGCTTGACGCACATCAACGGCTGTCGAGCGCTCCGCGCCGCACGCGATGGCGCTCCACCTCGCGCGGCGCGAACGCCGCCTCCAGCGCCGCCAGCACCTCGGCCGCGCGGCCGCCGTGGTCGCCGCTGAGGTTGCAGACGTAGACGTCCAGCGTCACCGCCGAAAGCTCCGGCCAGGTGTGCACCGCCAGGTGCGATTCGGCCAGCAGCACCATGCCCGTCACGCCGCCCGGCGCGGGAAACGGGTGGAACAGCTCGCCGACGGCATTCAGCCCCGCGCGCTGCACGGCCTGCAGGCAGGTCCTGCGCAGTGCGGCGGCGTCGGTCATCAGCGCGCCGGCGGCGCAGCCGCGCAGGTCGGCGGTGAGATGCAGGCCCAGCATGCGCCGGATCATACGGACGCCCCCGGCCGGGCTCCTAGAATCGAAGGCTTCCCCCCGCCACCCAGCCGCCGCGTTGCCGGCGCCCTCCCGCGATGCCGCTGCCCCTCGCCAACCCCGACACCACCCTGATGGCCAACGCCGTGCGCGCGCTGGCGATGGACGCCGTGCAGCAGGCCAATTCCGGCCACCCCGGCGCGCCGATGGGCATGGCCGAGATGGCCGTGGCGCTGTGGGGCGGTGCGCTGAAGCACGACCCGGCCGACCCGCAGTGGCCCGACCGCGACCGCTTCGTGCTGAGCAACGGCCACGCGTCGATGTTGCTGTACGCGCTCTTGCACCTGTCCGGCTACGAGCTGCCGATGAGCGAGCTGCGCAGCTTCCGCCAGCTGCACAGCAAGACGCCGGGCCACCCCGAGGTGGACGTGACGCCGGGCGTGGAGACCACCACCGGCCCGCTCGGCCAGGGCCTGGCGAACGCGGTGGGCATGGCGCTGGCCGAGAAGCTGCTGGCGGCCGAGTTCAACCGCGAGGGCCATGCGGTGGTGGACCACCGCACCTGGGTCTTCATGGGCGACGGCTGCCTGATGGAAGGCGTCAGCCACGAGGCCATCGCGCTGGCCGGCGCCTGGAAGCTCAACAAGCTGGTGGCGCTGTACGACGACAACGGCATCAGCATCGACGGCAAGGTCCAGCCCTGGTACGTGGACGACGCCGCCGCACGCTTCGCCGCCTGCGGCTGGCACGTGCTGGGGCCGGTCGACGGCCACGACGTGGCGGCGCTGGCCAGCGCCATCGAGCGCGCCAAGGTGGAAGAGACGCGGCCGACGCTGGTCATCTGCCGCACCACCATCGGCAAGGGCTCGCCCAACCGCGCCGGCACCGCCAAGGCGCATGGCGAGCCGCTGGGCGGCGACGAGATCCGCCTTGTGCGCGAGGGCCTGGCCTGGCCGCACGAACCCTTCGTCGTGCCCGAGGCCGCCTACGCCGCCTGGGACGCCCGCGAGGCCGGCGCCGCAGCGCACGCGAAATGGCAGGCCGCGTTCGCCGCGTACAAGGCCGCGCACCCGGCCCTGGCCGCCGAGCTGCTGCGCCGCCTGGCCGGCGAACTGCCGGCCAACTTCGCACAGACCGCCGCCGACGCGGTGCGCGCCGCGCAGGAAAAGGGCGAGGCGGTGGCCAGCCGCAAGGCGAGCCAGATCGCGCTGGAGGTCTTCACGAAGGCGCTGCCCGAGATGCTCGGCGGCAGCGCCGACCTGACCGGCTCGAACCTCACCAACACCGGCTCGACGCCGCCGCTGCGCTTCGACGAAGCCGGCAAGAGCAACGGCGGCCGCCACATCAACTACGGCGTGCGCGAGTTCGGCATGGCCGCCGTGATGAACGGCGTCGCGCTGCACGGCGGCTACATCCCCTACGGCGGCACCTTCCTGACCTTCAGCGACTACAGCCGCAACGCCATCCGCATGGCCGCGCTGATGAAGCGCCGCGTGGTGCACGTGTTCACGCACGATTCCATCGGCCTGGGCGAGGACGGCCCCACGCACCAGAGCGTGGAGCATGCGGCCAGCCTGCGGCTGATCCCGAACCTGGACGTCTGGCGCCCCGCCGACGTGGCAGAAACGACGATGGCCTGGACCATGGCCATCGGCAACCGCAGCCGCCCGAGCGCGCTGCTGCTCAGCCGCCAGGCGCTGCCGCACCTGCCCAAGCCCAACCCGGCCGACATCGGCAAGGGCGCCTACGTGCTGGCCGAGCCGTCGGAAGTGGGGCTGAACAGGAAGGCGCAGGCGGTGATCGTGGCCACCGGCAGCGAGGTGCAGCTGGCCATGCACGCGCAGGCCGAGCTGGCCAAGCTGAAGATCGCGGTGCGCGTGGTCAGCATGCCCAGCACCAGCGTGTTCGACCGCCAGAGCGTGGCCTACAAGCGCGGCGTGCTGCCCGAGGGCCTGCCGCGCATCGCGGTGGAAGCCGGCGTCACCGACGGGTGGTGGAAGTACGGCTGCGCCGCCGTCGTCGGCATCGACAGCTACGGCGAGAGCGCGCCGGCCGGTGCCCTCTTCAAGCACTTCAAGCTCACGGCCGCCAACGTGGTGGACGTGGTGCGGACGGTGCTGGGGCGCTGAGCGAAACGGGGCCCAGCGTGAAGATCCCCTGGCAGCCACTCGTCGCAGGCCTGCTGGCGCTGCTGGTCGTCACGGCGGCGCGGGCCCAGGTTCGCATCGAACTCGCTCCGCCGGCCGCCATCGACTGCCTTCAGGTGGCCGCCGGGGAGCCGACGGAGCCGGTCTACCCGTTCGACCAGTACAAGGAGCGAGTGGCCGGTCGCGTGAGGGCGTCGGTGACGCTGACCGGCGGCTCGTCGCCCAACGGCATCGAGATCCTGTCGCAGGAAGGCGACGCGCCCTTCGCCGAGTCCTCGCGCCGCTTCCTGCGTGCGCTCTCGGCACCCTGCATGAAGAGCGGCGAAACCGTCACGCTCGTGTATGACTTCGTGTTCCGGCCCGATCTGCGCACGGTGGTCTGGAGCGGGCCGGAGCGCGAAGGCGACGCCGCGCGCCGCGCGATGACCCGTTGCGTGCAACACCTGGAAGGCCTGCCGCACCCACCCTACCCTGACGAAGCGAAGCGGAGCAATCAGCAAGGCCGTGTCCTGGGCCGAATGACCTTCAGCTCGGCGGATTCGGAGCCCGAAGTCGAACTCTGGCACCGGCCCTCGGCCAGGATATTCAGGCCGGCGATCCAGAGATGGGCGGCCCGGATGCGCATGCCCTGTCATCAAGGCGCGCCTGTCACGACGGAGGTCGTCTTCGTCTTCAGGTTCGTGGACGAAGGCGCCTATGGATTCAAACCGCTCACGCTGGTGAACCTGCTTGGACTCAGCAAGGGCATCCGCGAGCGCCGACTGGAGTTGGACACCACCACCATGGGCTGTCCGTTCCAGTTGAAGTGGAGCTACCAGCGACCCTTGCTTCGAAACGCGGTGGGTGAAGTGGGCGATAGCGACCCCCGCCGGCGACCGCTGCTGGAACTGCTCGCCGGACTCGAACTGAATCTGCAGGACGCGGCGCTCGACTCCGTGTTTGCCGATACCGCCGATGTGGCGGTGCCCTGCATCCGCCTGAACCTCAACGACCCCAAGGAGAAAACCTCATGACCATCAAAGTCGGCATCAACGGTTTCGGCCGCATCGGGCGCATGGTGTTCCGTGCCGCCGTCCAGAACTTCCCGGCGATCGAGATCGTCGGCATCAACGACCTGCTCGAGCCCGAGTACCTGGCCTACATGCTGAAGTACGACAGCGTGCACGGCCGCTTCAAGGGCGAGGTCGCGGTGGACGGCAACACCCTCATCGTCAACGGCAAGCGCATCCGCCTGACCGCGGTGAAGGACCCGGCCGAGCTGAAGTGGGGCGACGTGGGCGCCGAGATCGTCGTCGAGAGCACCGGCCTGTTCCTCACGAAGGAGACCTGCCAGAAGCACATCGACGCCGGCGCGAAGAAGGTGATCCAGAGCGCGCCCAGCAAGGACGACACGCCGATGTTCGTCTACGGCGTCAACGACAAGAGCTACGCCGGCCAGGCCATCATCAGCAACGCCAGCTGCACCACCAACTGCCTGGCGCCCGTGGCCAAGGTGCTGAACGACGCCTTCGGCATCAAGCGCGGCCTGATGACGACGGTGCACGCCGCCACCGCGACGCAGAAGACGGTGGACGGCCCGAGCAACAAGGACTGGCGCGGCGGCCGCGGCATCCTGGAGAACATCATCCCCAGCAGCACCGGCGCCGCCAAGGCGGTGGGCGTGGTGATCCCCGAGCTGAACAAGAAGCTCACCGGCATGAGCTTCCGCGTGCCCACCAGCGACGTGAGCGTGATCGACCTGACCGCCGAGCTGGTGAAGGAAGCCAGCTGGGACGACATCTGCAACGCGATGAAGGCCGCCGCCGCAGGCCCGATGAAGGGCGTGCTGGGCTACACCGAGGAGAAGGTCGTCTCGACCGACTTCCGCGGCGAGCCGATGACCAGCGTCTTCGACGCCGACGCCGGCATCGCGCTGGACAAGACCTTCGTGAAGGTCGTGGCCTGGTACGACAACGAATGGGGCTACTCCAACAAGGTGCTGGAGATGGTCCAGGTGATGGCCAAGGCCTGAGCGGGCCGAGGCACGGGCGGGTTCGCGCCGCAAACGGCGTAACCCGCCGCAACGACTGCTGACACAAGCATTCGCGGCCGGGCCCGGTCCCGGCCACTTGTCGCGGTTCACGCGAGGGCGCGGCGCCTACACTGCCGCGATGCCCGCCCTCGCCCTGCTCCGCCGCACCGCCCTTCCCTTCCTGGCCGCGCTGTGGCCGCTGGCCGCGGCGCACGCCGCGCGGCCGGCGCTGCCGCCGCTGGACGGCCAGGTGATCGTGAAGTTCAAGGCCGGCGGCGACACGATGCGGGCGCATGCGCTGGCGGCCCGCGCCGACGCCGCCACCGCGCGCGGCACCCTCGCCGGCCGCGCCGCCGCGCTGGGCGCGCGCGTGGGACGCACGCTCGAGGCGGGCGAGGCCGTGGGCGAGCGCACGCAGGTCGTGCGCGTGCGCGGCGCCGATGCGGCGGCGCTGGCGGCCCAGCTGGCCAAGGACCCGGATGTCGAGTTCGCGGTGGCCGACGTGAAGATGCGGCGCACGGCAGCGCCGAACGACCCGTTCTACCTCAGGGGCCCGGCGGTCACCTCGACCGGCGGCGTCTCCTCCGGCGGCCCCGACAGCGGCCAGTGGTACCTGCGCGCGCCCACCGCGACCGTGCTCTCGTCGATCGACATCGAGGCCGCCTGGACGCGTACCTCCGGCCGCTCCGACATCGTCGTCGCGATCCTGGACACCGGCGTGCGCAAGGAGCACCCCGAGCTGGCCGGCCGGCTGCTCGCCGGCTACGACTTCGTGTCCGACGCGCAGGTGGCCAATGACGGCGACCAGCGCGACGCCGACCCGACCGACCCTGGCGACTACACGACCGCGTCGGAGAACAGCGACCGCAACGGCACCTTCTACCAATGCGACCCCAGCGGCCGCGGCCTGGCGGTGGTCACGCCCAGTTCCTGGCACGGCACCAGCACGGCCAGCCTGGCCGGTGCGGCCACCAACGACGGCGTGGGCATGGCCGGCGTGGCGCCGGGCGTGAAGATCCTGCCGGTGCGCGTGCTGGGCAAGTGCTTCGGCAACGCCTCCGACATCATGGCCGCGATGCGCTGGTCCGCCGGCATCTCGGTGCCCGGCGTGCCCGACAACCCGAACCCGGCGAAGGTCATCAACCTGAGCCTGGGCGGCGGCTCGTGCAGCACCATCAGCCAGTCGCTCGGCGTGGCCTACCAGGACGTGGTCAACGAGGTCATCGCCAAGGGCGTGACCATCGTCGCCGCGGCGGGCAACAGCGACGGCGAACCGATGGAGGCACCGGGCGCCTGCACCGGCGTCGTCAGCGTGGTCGCGCTGCGCCACCTGGGCACCAAGGTCGGCTTCTCCAGCCTGGGCAGCAGCACCTCGCCGGCCACCATCGCCGCGCCGGGCGGCAACTGCGTGAACCTCACCGGCGCCTGCCTGTACCCCATCCTGGCCGCGCGCAACACCGGCACGCAGGGGCCGATCGCCTCGGGCTACAGCGACAGCTTCGAGACCACGCTGGGCACGAGCTTCTCGTCGCCGCTGGTTGCCGGCGTCGTCGGGCTGATGTACTCGGCGCAGCCCAACATCACGCCGGCGCAGGTGTCGGCCAGGCTCACCAGCACGGCGCGCGCCTTTCCCACCACGGGCGCCGGATCGGGCGTCGCGCAGTGCCACGCGCCGAACGTCAACGTCGTGCAGGACGAGTGCTACTGCGTCGCACCGTATTGCGGCGCCGGCATGCTGGACGCGGGCGCCGCGGTGGCCGCGGTCTCGGCGCTGCCGCCGGTGGCGCGCATCAGCTTCACGCCGGCCTCGCCGGTGGCCGGTGGCGCGGTCACGCTGAGCGCATCGACGAGCACGCCGTCGGGCACGAGCACCATCACCGGCTACGGCTGGGTGCTCACCGACGGCGGCGGCCTCGTCAGCGGAACGGCCAATGGCGCGAACATCTCCACCGGCGTCACCGCCACCGTCACGCCTGCGGCCGGCGGCAGCTTCACCGTGACGCTGACCGTCACCGACAACACCGGCGCCACCGGCCAGGTCAGCCAGGTGGTGACGGTGGCGGGCACCAGCACCGGCGGCAGCGGCGGTGGTGGTGGCGGCGCGATGTCCGCCCCCTGGCTCGCGCTGCTTGCCGCAGCGACCCTGCTGCTCTTCAGGCGGGCGCGGCGCAGGGCTTGAAGCCGCCGCCGAGGGCGGACGGCGGCAGCGCCAGCAGCTTGGCCTGCTGCTCGACGTCGGCCTTGGGCACGCGCAGCCAGCTGCGCGACGGCGGCGTGGGCAGCGGCGCGACGCGGGTGGACTTCAGCGCCGGCTGCTGGGCCGACAGCGCGGCCAGCGCCGATTCGGCCTCGGCGCGCGTGGCGTGGCGCGAAAGCACGAGGCCCGGCGCGAGTTCGGGCGGCGCATCGAGCGGCTCCCACTTCAGCCCCAGCTTGTCGAGTTCGGCCTCGCGCGCCTTGCGGCCGGCGGCCTCGGGCCAGCGGCCGGCGAACACCAGCCACAGCGGCGGCGGCGGCGCGGTCTCGCGCGTCCAGGAGCCGTCGGGCAGTTGCACCGGCGCGATGGCGGCCACCGCGGCGGCCATCTCGCCTTCGCTCAGCGGGCCGGCCTGCAGGCAGACGGCGGAAGCGGCACGCGCCGCGGCGATGGCCGCGCTGGCCGCCTTGGCCGGCAGCACGATGACGGCGTCGGGCCGCACCTGGGCGGCGATGCGCTGCGGCTCGCGCTCGCCCGCGTGCGGCGCCGGCCATCCCGGCTCGAACCAGCCGCGCGCCCAGCCGAAGAAGGCCAGGTTCGCGAGCAGCAGCAGGGCGACGACGACGCGCAGCATCTCAGTGGCGCCCGGCCGTTCCGAAGCCACTGAGCGCCCCCTCGGGGGGCAGCGAACGAAGTGAGCTGGGGGGCGCCATGTCAGTCGGCGCCGCCAGCGCCAGCCAGCCGCACGCTCACCTCGCCGCTCACCACGCGGTGCAGCTCGCCGCAGCGCACGCGCAGGGCGCCATGCTCGTCCACGCCCTCGGCCACGCCGGCGGGCACCTCGGGCATCGTCGTCGTCACCGGGCGGCCCAGCAGCAGGTCGCGCCGCGCGTAGGCCGGCACGCAGGGCGCGAAGCCGTGCTGCTCGAAGGCCAGCACGCCGCGCACCAGCGGCTCGGCCACGCGCGCCAGCACGGCCGGGGCGCTGGCCTGCGGGTCGAGTTCCTGCACGCAGGCGTAGCCGTGGCTGAGTTCCGGCGCGGCCGGCAGCGGCTGCGGCAGCACGTTGATGCCGACGCCGATCACGCACATGCGCCGCCGGGCGACGCTGATGGTCTCGATCAGGATGCCGCCGAGCTTGCGCCCGCCACCCTCGGCATCGAGCAGCCACAGGTCGTTGGGCCACTTCAGGTGCACGCGCGGCGGGCGGGCGGGGTCGGCCGGATCGGGCGGATCGAGGGCCTCGGCCAGCGCCAGCCCCACGGCGAGCGACAGCCCGGTCCACTCGGCCGGCGCCAGCGGCAGCGCGAGCGAGAAGGTGAGCGATGCGCCGGCGCTGGAGACCCAGCCGCGGCCCTGGCGGCCGCGGCCGCGCGTCTGCTGCTCGGCCACCAGCAGGCAGGGCTGCACGTCGGCGTCGCGCCGGCCACGCGGCGTGGCGCGCGGAGGCTCCTGCGGGTTCAGCTCGCCCGGCCGCGTGACGGGGCCGTCGGGCTCTCCACTCAGTTCACGCGCTCGCTCCAGCAGCCGCGTGTTGGTCGAATCGGCCCGCGCCAGCACCTCCACCGACAGCCCCGGCAGCAGCGGCAGCAGTTGCTCCCACAGCGCCTCGGCGCCCCAGTTCAGGTGCTGGCCGATGCTCATCGACGGCGGCCCGGATTGCTGCTAGCGCTTGGGCGCCAGCATGGTCCCCCGGCAGCGCTTGCTGCCGCAGCGGCATTCGTACTCGCGCTTGAGCTTGGGCGTGTAGCGCTCGTCGATGACGAGGCCGTAGTCGTAGAACAGCTCCTCGCCCGGCTTCAGGTTGCGCAGCGCCTTGATGAAGACGCGCTCGTCCTCCTCGGACTCGTCGGCCTGGCAGTTGGGCTCGCAGGCGTGGTTGATCCAGCGCGCGGCGTTGCCGCCCACCTTCGCGTCGATCACGCGCGAGCCGTCGCCCAGGCTGAAGTAGAAGGTGTGGTTCGGGTCGGCGGGATCGTGCGGGTGGCGGCGCAGCGCCTCCGGCCAGCCGATGATCTCGCCCGTGTACTCGATGATGCGCTCGCCCCTGGCGATGGGCTGTAGCGCGAAGACGCCCTTGCCGTGCACGCCGCTCCGGCGCACCTGGATGCGGCGTCCGCGCTTCGTCTCGCTGGGTTCGGTGCCTGCATTTCGCCGGGCAGCTTGCGGGGGCGTCTTCATTCGGTACATTGAAAAGGTGCGGGCGCGCGTGCGTGCGTGCGCGCGGGAAGCGCGGATTGTAGGCATGGCCGGGGACGGAACCCCGGCGCGGCCGCCGCATCGCAAGGAACCATGAGCAAAACCCTGATCATTGCCGAGAAGCCCAGCGTGGCGCAGGACATCGTGCGCGCGCTGACGCCCGTCGCGGGCAAGTTCGAGAAGCACGCCGATCATTTCGAGAACGAGACCCACGTCGTCACCTCCGCCGTGGGCCACCTGGTGGAGATCAAGGCCCCGGAGGAGTTCGACGTCAAGCGCGGCAAGTGGAGCTTCGCCCACCTGCCCGTGGTGCCGCCGCATTTCGACCTGGCGCCCATCGACAAGGCCAAGAGCCGCCTGAACGCCGTCGTCAAGCTGGTCAAGCGCAAGGATGTGACGGCGCTGATCAACGCCTGCGACGCGGGCCGCGAGGGCGAGCTGATCTTCCGCCTGATCGTGCAGTACGCGGCCGGCGCCAAGCCGCTGGCCAAGCCGGTGCAGCGCCTGTGGCTGCAGAGCATGACGCCGCAGGCCATCCGCGACGGCTTCGCCCAGCTGCGCAGCGACCAGCAGATGGCGGGCCTGGCCGACGCCGCGCGCAGCCGCTCCGAGGCCGACTGGCTGGTGGGCATCAACGGCACGCGCGCGATGACGGCCTTCAACTCGCGCGACGGCGGCTTCTTCCTCACCACCGTGGGCCGGGTGCAGACGCCCACGCTGTCGATCGTGGTCGAGCGCGAGGAGAAGATCAGGAAGCACGTCGCGCGGCCCTACTGGGAGGTGAAGGCGAACTTCGACGCCCAGGCCGGCCAGTACGAGGGCAAGTGGCTCGACCCGAAGTTCAAGAAAGGCGACGATGCCGAGGCCCGCGCCGACCGCCTCTGGAACGAGGCCGACGCGAACGCCATCCGCGACGCCGTGCTGGGCCAGCCCGCCAGCGTGGTCGACGAAGCCAAGCCCAGCACGCAGGCCAGCCCGCTGCTGTACGACCTGACCACGCTGCAGCGCGAGGCCAACTCGCGCTTCGGCTTCTCGGCCAAGACGACGCTGAGCCTGGCGCAGGCCCTGTACGAGAAGCACAAGGTGCTGACCTACCCGCGGACCGACTCGCGCGCGCTGCCCGAGGACTACCTGGCCACGGTGAAGAAGACCTTCGAGATGCTGTCGGACGCCGACATGCCCGGCCCGCTGCGCGAGCTGTCGATGCACGCGCGCAAGGGCCTCAACGAAGGCTACGTGAAGCCGACCAAGCGCGTGTTCGACAACAGCAAGGTCTCGGACCACTTCGCCATCATCCCCACGCTGCAGCCGCCGGGCAGCCTGAGCGAGATCGAGCTGAAGCTCTACGACATGGTCGTCAAGCGCTTCCTCGCGGTGTTCTACCCGAGCGCCGAGTTCATGGTCACCACGCGCACGAGCACGGTGGAACGCGAGGGCAAGGCCTACGTCTTCCAGACCAACGGCAAGGTGCTGGTGAACCCGGGCTGGCTGGCCGTCTACGGCAAGGAGGCGCGGGACGACGACGCCAACCTGGTGGCCGTGGCGCCGGGTGAGCTGGTGCGCACCGAGAGCGTGGACGTGGCGGCGCTGAAGACCAAGCCGCCGGCGCGGTACACCGAGGCCACGCTGCTCTCGGCGATGGAAGGCGCCGGCAAGCTGATCGACGACGAGGAGCTGCGCGAGGCGATGCGCGAGAAGGGCCTGGGCACGCCGGCCACGCGCGCGCAGACCATCGAAGGGCTGATCGCCGAGAAGTACATGCTGCGCGACGGCCGCGAGCTGGTGCCCACCGCCAAGGCCTTCCAGCTGATGACGCTGCTGCGCGGCCTGGCGATCGAGGACCTCACCAAGCCCGAGCTGACCGGCAACTGGGAGTACCAGCTGGCCGAGATGGAGCATGGGCGCCTCAGCCGCGACGCCTTCATGGGCGACATCGCGAAGATGGCCGAGCGCATCGTGCGCAAGGCCAAGGAGTACGACCGCGACACGATCCCGGGCGACTACGCGACGCTGGCCACGCCCTGCCCCAACTGCGGCGGCGTGGTGAAGGAGAACTACCGCCGCTTCGCCTGCACCGGGACCTCGGGCCAGGAAGAAGGCTGCGGCTTCTCGATGACGAAGATCCCGGCCGGCCGCGCCTTCGAGATCACCGAGGCCGAGGCCTTCCTCGCGAACCGCAAGATCGGCCCGCTGGAAGGCTTCCGCAGCAAGGCCGGCTGGCCCTTCACCGCCGAGCTGAAGCTGGTGCGCGACGACGAGATCGCCAACTGGAAGCTCGAGTTCGACTTCGGCGACGACGCCAAGCAGGGCGAAGGCGACGGCGAGCCGGTGGACTTTTCCGGCCAGCAGAGCCTGGGCGCCTGCCCGAAGTGCAAGGGCCATGTCTACGAGCACGGCAGCAACTACGTCTGCGAGCACGCGGTGGGCGCGCACGTCACCTGCGACTTCAAGAGCGGCAAGATCATCCTTCAGCAGCCGGTGCCGCGCGAGGAGTTCACGCGCCTGCTGATCACCGGCAAGACGGCGCTGCTGGAGAACTTCGTCTCCAACAAGACGCGGCGAAAGTTCAAGGCCTTCCTGGTCTACGACGCGAAGAAGGGCAACGTGGGCTTCGAGTTCGAGCCGCGCGCGGCCCGGCCGCCGGCGAAGAAGGCGGCGGCGAAGAAGACGCCGGCCTGAGCCGCCGCTGAGCGTTCATTGGCCCCGACCCACGCACCCGGCTGCGTCAGCGCCGCCGCCCAGGGCTGCGTGCTGCACTTGGCCGTGGTGCCGGGCGCGAAGCGCACCGGCGCCGACGGCCTGCACGACGGCTGCCTGCGCGTGCGCCTGGCCGCGCCGCCGGTGGACGGCAAGGCCAACGAGGCGCTGCTGGCCTGGCTGGCCGGCGAGCTGGGCCTGGCCAAGCGCCAGTTGCGCCTGCTGCGCGGCGAAACCTCGCGCCGCAAGCAGGTGGCGCTGGACGCCGAGGCGGAGGCGGTGCGCCGCTGGGTCGGCGGCTGTGCCGGGGTCGCTCCGGCACCTGCTGCGGGCGGCAAGGATTGAATCGGGACGTAAGTGCCCGGAATTAACCCCGCAGATCAGGCATTTCGTTCGTTAGCCCTTTGTCTATGATCCGCCCCTCCACTACTTCTGGACAGGGCCGCTATGAAAGCGTTCCGTTGGGGCCGTTCCTGGGCCGTTGCCGCCGGGCTGCTGCTGTCGGCAGGCTGGGCGCAGGCCCTGGTGTTCGCGGTGAACGAGGGCGTCACCTACCGCGTGGGCAGCGACGAGATCCGCGCCCGCTATGCCGCCATCGCCACCGACCTGGCCAAGATCACCGGCCAGCCGGTGCGCGTGGAGCCGGTGGGCGACTACAACCAGCTGCGCAAGGGCCTGGCCGACAAGAGCTTCGACATCGCGCTGGTGCACCCGGCGCACATCTCGATCGGCGCGATCAAGAACAACGGCTACCGCCTGGTGGCGGTGACCAAGGGCTACGAGAACTACCGCGCCTCCTTCATGGTGCGCGCCGACGCGCCCTTCAAGAGCCTGGCCGAGCTGAAGGGCCGCAAGGTGGGCGCGCCCGACGAGGACTCGATCACCTCGTGGATCGTGCGCGCGACGATGCGCGACGCCCTGGGCGACGCCAAGGCGGTGCAGTACACCTACACGCGCTACCAGGACGCCGTGCCCTTCATGGTGGAGAACACCTTCACGCAGGTGGGCGCCTCGGCCGCCGGCGCGGTGGTCAAGCAATGGGAATCGGGCGGCGGCAAGGTGCTGCTGCGCAGCAAGCCGGTGCCGATCAAGCACGTCATCGCCAGCCCGGCCATTCCGGCGGAGACGGTGGACAAGCTGCGCGATTACCTGCTGACGCTGGACGGCAGCGAGGCCGGCCGCAAGAAGCTCGAGCCGATCAAGGTGCAGGGCTACGCCAACTACGACACCGGCGCGCTGTTGACCCTGGGCGCCTGGCTGGGCCTGTGGAACGACCCGGCAGCCGCGCGCACCGCGCAGGCGGGCACGAGCACGCCGGCCTCGCCAGGCCTCTGATTCCCCGCCCCTGGGCGCCGCGCCGGGAGGCCTCCCGGTGAGCGGCGCCGTGCTCGCCAAGCTGCTGGCGATGTTCGTCACGGTGGCGCTGGGCTACATCGCCGCGCGCCGGCGCTGGCTCGGCCGGCCCGAGGACGGCGACGCCGCACGGCTGCTGGGCGCCGTCGCCTTCCACCTCTTCGTGCCGGCGCTGCTGTTCCGCACCACCGCGCGGCTGGACCTGGCGCACATGCCCTGGCGCACGCTGGCGGCCTTCTTCGTGCCGGCGCTGCTCGTGATGTTCGGCGTCTACCTCTGGCAGCGCCGCCACGCCGCGCGCGACGGTGCCGCCTCGCCGGCGGTGCGGGCCATCACCGCGGTGTTCGGCAACTCGGTGCAGGTGGGCATTCCCTTCGCGTCGGCGCTGTTCGGCGAGAGCGGCCTGGCGATCCACGTCACGCTGGTGAGCCTGCACGCGCTGGTGCTGCTGTCGGTGCTGACGGCGCTGGTGGAGCTGGACATCGCCCGCGCCCGCCACACCCACGCCACCGGCCTGGGCCACACGCTGGCGCTGACGGCGCGCAACACGGTGATCCACCCGGTGGTGCTGCCGGTGGTGCTGGGGCTGGCCTGGAACGCGACCGGCCTGGGCTTGCATCCCATCGTCGATGAAGGCCTGGCGACGCTGGCCAGCGCGGTGGTGCCGATCTGCCTGGTGCTGATCGGCGTCACGCTCGCGGCCTACGGCATGCGCGGACGGGTGCGCGCGGCGCTGGAGCTGTCGCTGCAGAAGCTGGTGCTGCTGCCGGCCGTGGTGCTGGCGGTGGCCTTCTTCGGCTTCGGCCTGCGCGGCATGGCGCTGGACGTGGTGGTGGTGATGGCCACGCTGCCGGCCGGCAGCAACGCGCTGATCTTCGCCCAGCGCTACGACGCGCTGCAGGCCGAGGTGACGGCGGCCATCGTGCTGTCCACCGTCGCCTTCGCGGCCACGGCCTCGGCCTGGATCGCGCTGCTGCGGCTGCTGCCGGCGGCCTGAAGCCGGTCTACGCCGGCTCGCGGTCGGGCGTCGAGCCGATGCGGTGCACGCTCAGGTCGGCGCCGTCGAACTCCTCCTCGGGCGTCAGGCGCAGGCCGAGCGTGGCCTTCAGCGCGCCGTAGACGAGGAAGCCCGACAGCAGCGCCCAGCCCACGCCCAGGGCGGTGCCGGCCAGCTGCGCCGCGAAGCTCACCCCGCCCGCACCGGCCAGCGCCTTCTGGCCGAAGATGCCGCAGGCGATGCCACCCCAGGCGCCGCACAGGCCGTGCAGCGGCCAGACGCCCAGCACGTCGTCGATCTTCCAGCGGTTCTGCGTCAGCGTGAACATCACGACGAAGAGCCAGCCGGCGATGGCGCCGGTGGCCAGCGCGCCCACCGGGTGCATCACGTCGGAACCGGCGCACACGGCCACCAGGCCGGCGAGCGGGCCGTTGTGCGCGAAGCCCGGGTCGTTGCGGCCCGCCACCAGCGCCGCCAGCGTGCCGCCGACCATCGCCATCAGCGAGTTCACCGCCACCAGGCCCGAGACCTTGTCCAGCGTCTGCGCGCTCATCACGTTGAAGCCGAACCAGCCCACGGTGAGGATCCACGCGCCCAGGGCGAGGAAGGGGATGCTGGACGGCGGGTGCGCCAGCATCGCGCCGTCCTTGCGGTAGCGGTTGGTGCGCGCGCCCAGCAGCAGCACCGCCGGCAGCGCGATCCAGCCGCCCACGGCGTGCACGACCACCGAGCCGGCGAAGTCGTGGAAGGCGAAGCCGGTCATCGCCGTGAGCGCCTTCTGGATGCCGAAGCGCTCGTTCCAGGCCACGCCTTCGAAGAGCGGGTAGACCACGGCCACGATCACCGCCGTGGCCACCAGCTGCGGCAGGAAGCGCGCGCGCTCGGCGATGCCGCCGGAGACGATGGCCGGAATGGCCGCCGCGAAAGTCAGCAGGAAGAAGAACTTCACCAGGCCGTAGCCGTTGTCGGCCGCGAGCGTCTGCGCATCGACCATGAAGTCCACGCCGTAGGCCACGAGGTAGCCGACGAAGAAATAGGCGACGGTGGAGACGGCGAAGTCCGCCAGGATCTTCACCAGCGCATTGACCTGGTTCTTGCCGCGCACCGTGCCCAGCTCGAGGAAGGCGAAGCCGGCGTGCATCGCCAGCACCATCACGGCACCCAGGAGGACGAAGAGCGCATTCGCGCCATGCTGAAGCTGTTGCATCGTGGCAGGAGGCAGTGAAGTCGGGGAAAGGCGGCTTGCCGCCACTGGGAACGCACCAGCATGCAGCGATCGGCGCACCAGCAAATGCAATTGCCGGGCCAGGAAAGTGCGCTCCGGCAACGCCCGCGCGAACCTCCCTTGTGCGGAGCGCCGCAACGGGGCACCTGATCCGGTGCACAGATCACCAAACCAGTGCCTGCCGGACGGCCCTCCCCTCAATCCGGTGGATGTCCTGGGGCCGCTGCGCCGCAGCAAAGGTTAAAAAGCGTGTCGAATTGGAAGGCGGTCGACGACCGGGGCTGAACGAAGCCGCCGGCGACGGCCCGACCGGAGGGTCTTGCGTGGGTCTGAAGAACGAGATGTCGCGTGCGGTGCGCGCGACCGGGGGGCGTTTTGCCTGTTGGATGCTGGCCGCGGCCGCGCTGCCAGGGGCATCGACGGCGGCCGAGCCGCCAGCGGCGCCGGCCGCAGCCGCATCGGCACCGTCGCCGGCCATCGAGGTGCGGCGCTACGAGGTGCAAGGCAACACGCTGCTGCCGGCACCCGAACTCGACCGGACGCTGGCCGCCTTCACCGGCCGCGCGACGCTGGAGCGCCTGCGCAGTGCCGCCGCCGCGGTGCAGGAGCTGTACCGCCAGGCCGGCTGGGGCGGGGTGATCGCCTTCCTGCCCGAGCAGGACCTGAAGGACGGCCTGGTGAAGATCCGCGTCGTCGAGGGCAAGCTCGCGCGCATCGACATCACCGAGAACAAGCAGTTCAGCGCCGGGAACATCCGCGCCAGCCTGCCTTCGCTGCAGGTGGGCGCCACGCCGCAGGTGCGGCGCATCGACGCCGAGATCCAGCTCGCCAACGAGAACCCGGCCAAGACCGTGGGCGTGCTGCTGCAGCCGGGCGAGGCGCCGGGCACCATCGTCGCGGCGGTGAACGTGCAGGAGCAGGCGGTGGCGCGCTTCAACGGCCGGCTGGACAACACCGGCGGCAAGACCATCGGCCGCTGGCGCGCCGCCCTGGGCTGGCAGCACGCCAACGTCTGGGGCGCCGACCATGTCTTCGCCGCCGAGCTGCAGACCGCGCCGCAGGAGCCCTCGGCGGTGAAGGTCTTCAGCGGCAGCTACCGCGCGCCGCTGTACGGCAAGGCACTGGCCATCGACGCCTACGGCGCCTGGTCCAATGTCGACGCCGGCAAGGTGGGCAGCGCCGCCGGCGACCTGCAGTTCAGCGGCAAGGGCACGATCGCCGGGCTGCGACTGTCGGCCTACCTGCCGCGCTGGGGCAACGTCGACCAGCGTGTGCTGCTCGGCGTGGAATCGCGCGACTACAAGAACAGCTGCACCATCGACGGCCAGCCGCAGGGCGCCTGCGGCACCGCCGGCGCGAGTGTCTCGGTGGCGCCGCTGTCGCTGACCTACACCGCGCAGGCGCAGGGTGAGCTGCGCTGGGGCTTCAGCCTGGGCCTGCACCAGAACCTGGGCGGCGGCTCGAACGGTTCGCAGGCCGATTTCGAGGCCGTGCGCCCCGGCAGCCAGCGCCGCTACACGGTGCTGCGCACGGCTGGCCAGCTGGGTTTGCCGCTCGGCGAGCGCTTCTTCGCCAGCGCGCGCCTGAACGCGCAGCTGGCGCGCAAGCCGCTGGTGCCGGGCGAGATGTTCGGCAGCGGCGGCGCGGCTTCGGTGCGCGGCTTCGAGGAGCGTGAGCTGAGCGGCGACTCCGGCGCCACGCTGACGCTCGAACTGCAGGGCCCGAACCTCGCCGCCGACTGGGCCGCGCTGCGCGCCACCGACCTGCACCTGCTCGGCTTCGCCGACGCCGGCACGGTCTCCAACCAGCAGGACGCCCCCTGCCTGGCCGGCCGCGTGCACTGCCGCATGGGCAGCCTGGGCGTGGGCCTGCGCGCCAGCTGGAAGGACGTGGCGCTGCGCCTGGACCTGGCGCGTGCGATGAGCAACGCCACCAGCACCGCCAAGGGCGACGCGCGCGCCCACGCCAGCCTCAACGCCAGCTTCTGATGAAGGCCGCCGCCATGCGCCGCAATGCCCAAGCCCGCCCCGCCCGCGCCCTGCGCCTGACCCCGCTGGCCCAGGCCGCGCTGCTGCTGGCCGCGCCGCTGTGGCTGCAGGCCCAGGCTGCGCCCGCACTGCCCAACGTGTTGCCGGGGGGCCTGCAGGTGACTGCCGGCCGGGCCACGGTCAGCACGCAGGGCGCATCGATGACGGTGCGCAACACGCCCGGGGCCATCCTCAACTGGCAGAGCTTCTCCATCGGCAGCGGCAACGCCGTCTGGTTCGAGCAGGCGAACGCCGCCAGCAAGGTGCTCAACCGGGTCACCGGCAGCGACCCCTCGGTGATCCTCGGCAGCCTGGGCAGCAACGGCCAGGTCTGGCTGCTGAACCCCTACGGCGTGCTCTTCGGCGCCGGCGCGCGCGTGGACGTGGCCGGCCTGGTGACCGGCACGCTGCGCCTGAACGACAACGACTTCCTCGCCGGCCGCTACCGCTTCGACGCGCTGGCCGGCGACCGCGGCCTGGTGCGCAACGAAGGCCGCATCAGCACCAGCTTCGGCGGCCAGGTGGTGCTGCTGGGCAGCCGGGTGGAGAACGCCGGCGAGATCAACGCGACGGGCGGCGCGGTGGCCCTGGCGGCGGCCAGCAGCGTCGACCTCGTCGACACCGGCCTGCCCAACCTCGCGGTGCGCGTGAACAAGCCGGCCGGCGAGGCGCTGAACCTCGGCCGGCTGGTGGCCGACGGCGGGCGCGTGGACGTGTACGCCGCGATCGTCAACCAGCAGGGCTGGGTGCAGGCCGACACGCTGCGCACCGACTCGACCGGCCAGGTCGTGCTGCGCGCCGATGACACTCTCACTTTGGGCGCCAGCAGCACAACGCGCGCCGTCGGCACCTCGGCCGGCAGCGCGGGCGGCAACGTGGACCTGCTGGGCGCGCAGGTGGCGATCACCGGCCAGGCGGTTGTCGACGTGTCCGGCGCCGCGCTCGGCGGCGGCATCCGCGCCGGCGGTGGCGCGATGGGGCGCGACGCCTCGGTGCCCAACGCGCGTGCGCTGTGGTTCGGCGATGCCGCCACGCTGCGCGCCGACGCCACCGGTGCCGCCGGCAACGGCGGCCGCATCGTGCTGTGGTCCGACGCCGCCACGCGCGCCTACGGCACGCTCAGCGCGCATGGCGGCAGCGCCGGCGGCGACGGCGGCTTCATCGAGACCTCCGGCGGCTGGCTCGACGCCCGGCCGGCGCGCATCGATCTCTCGTCGCGCGGCGGTCGCGCCGGCTCGTGGCTGCTGGACCCGAACGACATCACGATCGTCGACGGTGGCACCGACACCAACATCAGCGGCGGCCCGGTCTTCACCAGCACGAACGACGCCTCGGTGCTGAGCATCGCCACCCTCGCCGCGGCGCTGAACGCCGGCACCTCGGTCACGGTGAGCACCGGCAGCGGCGGCACGAACGCGCAGGCCGGCGACATCGTGATGAACGGCGCCTCGCTGTCGGTGAACCCCTCGGCCGACGTGACGCTCACGCTCGCGGCGGCGCGCGACATCCTCGTGCGCGGCAGCAGCCTCACCGCGACCGGCCATGCGCTGGGCGTGAACCTGGTGGCCGCGGGCAGCGGCATCGGCGCCATCGAGGTGCGCAACGCCACCATCATCACCAACGGCGGCGACCTGACGCTGGGCGGCGCACTGCAGCAGACGCTGGCCGGCCCCGGCAGCTCGAGCCTGACGGTCCGGCCCGCGGTGGGCTACCTGGCAGGGGCGCAACCGCAGCCCAGCCAGCTGGCGCGCCCGCAGGACGGCATCGACATCCTCGACAGCGGCATCAACCTCGGCGGCGGCAGCTTCAAAGCGACCGGCGTGGGCCTGTCGGGCAGCAGCGACTCCGTGGGCGTGCGCGTGGGCAGCGCCACCGGCGTCGGCGGCACGCTGATGTCGGCGGCGAACATCGACCTGCACGGCTGGGCCGCGGGCGGCAGCACGAGCCGCGGCGTGCAGGTGTCCGGCGCCTCGATCGTGGAGGCGACGCAGTCGCTCGTCGTCTTCGGCAACGGCAACGGCTGGGGCGTGGACAGCGGCCAGGGCGGCGCGCGCCTGTCGCTGTCCGCGCCGGGCAACGCCTCGGCGGTGGCCGACCTCTACGGCGTCGGCCTGAACCAGGCGGGCCTGTACATCCAGGACGGCTCGGCGTCCGGCGCCGTGGGCGGCTCGCCGCTCGTCGTCGTCGGCGGCTCGGCCACGCTCACCGGCAGCGCCGGGCTCTCCGCGCCGGGGCTGTGGGTCGATGGCGGCGGCTCGCTGGGCAGCCCGCTGCCGGCGGCGCCCACGCTGGACCTGGCCGCCGCGGCGAGCGCCAGCTTCAACGGCGGCAGCTTCACCGACGGCATCCGCTTCACGCGCGTGCGCGTCGCCGCGCCGGCCGGCTCATCAGCCTTCATCGCGCCGACGAGCCGCATCGCCTTCGAGCAGGTCGACCTCGGCGGCCGCGGCAGCCTGTCGTTCCAGGCACCGCAGACCGAGATCTCGGTCTCGTCGATCACGGCCGACGGCGCGGCGCTGAACATGGCCTTCGCCACCACCGGTGCGTCGCCGGTGGGCGTGCACCTGAGCAACAGCATCGTCACCACGGGCAACGGCAACGTGCGCTTCGGCGCCGACCAGATCGTCTGCTCGGCGAACCTGGGCTGCACCTCGGTCGCGGCGCCCTGGCTCGAAGCCTCGACATCGGACCTCGGCTACGCGGGCACCTCGATCCCCGCGGCGCTGTGGATCGAGGGCAGCACGATCGAGGCCGGCACCGGCCGCATCTTCGGCGGCGGCGCCGGCAGCAACCCCACCGGCGGCACGACGGCGGGCGTGACGATCGACGCCAGCGTGCTGCGGGCGCGCGAGGTCAGCCTGGCCGGCCGCAGCGAGAACGAGAGCGGCATCAACGTCGCCCTCAGCACGATCTCGACCGACCGCCTGCTGAACCTCGATGCCGTCACCGCGACGCCGGGCTTCCTCGCGCTGGCCGTCGTGCAGGGCAGCGACCTGCGGGTGATCGACCCGGGCACGAACAGCGGCTCCGCGATGCACCTGAGCGGCTCCACGCTGTCTTCCGGCAGCGCGGTCGAGATCTCCGGCGGCGCCGTGGGCAGCGGCACCGAGACCACGCTGACCGTCAGCGGCGCCAGCCTGACGATCGACGCCGCCGGCAACGGCTCCGGCCCGTCACTCAAGATGGCCGGCAACTCGGCCGCGCCCGGCGGCCTGCTGATCGACGCCCTCGGCGCGACGGCCATCACGATCAACGCGGTGAACGTCTCCAGCGCGGCGAACGCACGCGCGCTGGCGATGAGCGACATGACGCTGCTGGGCCCGCAGGCCAGCACGACGAGCCCGATCAACGTGGTCGCGCGTGGCGGCGCCGCCGGCGGCGCGGCGACGACCACGCTGACGGGCCTGACGCTCTCCAGCGCCGGCCCGGTCACCTTCACGACCGACGCTCTGAGCATCACGAGCAGCCGCCTCGCCGGCGACGCCGGCCTGTCGCTGCTGACCGACACCAGCGCCGCCACCGGCCGCGGCGCGGCGCCGGTGCGCATCAACGCCTCCACGCTCGCGGCCGACGGCCCCGGCGCCTTGCTGCGCATCCAGGGCACGCAGGGCGACGGCGTGCGCGGCGACGGCAGCCTCGACAGCGGCCAGGGCCTCACGCTCATCGACAGCACGCTGCAGGCGCGCGGCGCCGGCGGGCTGATCACGCTCGCCGGCCAGGGCGCGGCCAGCGGCGGCAGCGGCATCGTGTTCACGCGCACGGCGATGACGGGCAGCTCGATCAGCCTCAACGGCACCGCGCAGGTCGCGGGCGATGGCGTGTTCTCGGAAGACTTCGGCGGCGGCAACCTCAGCCTGATCACCGCCACCGACCTGGGCATCGTCGGCTTCAGCGCCGACGGCACGGTGGCGCCCTCGCACGCCGGCGTGCGGCTGGGCAACGGCGTGGCGCTGGCGCTGTCCGGCCGCGGCACGGTGGACATCCAGGGCGACTCGGTCGTGCTGGGCAGCGCCACGGGCTCGCAGCCCTTCCGCGCCGAAGGCGACGCGGCCGTGTTCCGCGTCTCGACGATCGATTCGATGCGCGTGCGCAACGCGACGCTGGACTTCAGCGGCGGCAGCGGCACCGCGGTCACGCTGCAGGCCGACCTCGACGCCACCGGCGGCGGCCGCGTGCGGCTGGAGCAATCGGGCATCCTCACCGGCGGCGGCGACTTCACGGCCAGCGGCGTGGGCGTGCTTCGGAACCTGCCGGGCTACCCCGCACGGAACAACACGGTGGGCGAAGGCGCAACCGGCCTGCTGCTGACGGACGTGACGATCGACGCCGGCGGCGGCAACGCCAGCCTGAGCGGCACCGCGCCGAACGACGGCAACCCGACGGGTGCAACTTCGGGCGGCATCGGCTTCGCGGCCTCGGGCGCCAACAGCATCAGCGCCGGCACGATCGCACTGTCGGGCGATGCCGGCGACCTGGGCAACGGCATCGATGTCAGCCTGGGCGCGACGCTGAACCTCGTGGCCGGCCAGATCAACGTGCTGGCCCGCTCCGCCGGCATCGACCCCGACAGCGGCGCGCCCTTGCCGGCGTTGACGCTCAGCAGCACCAGCCTGTGGACGGCCGGCAGCGGCACGCTGGACATCAGCAGCTCCGCCGGCGGCATCTCGCTCGGCGGCGGCGCGACGATCACCGCCGGCCCGCTCACCGTCGGCTCTGCCGGCGCGCTGACGCTGGACAACCTCAGCCTCACCGGCAGCGACGTCGGCCTCTCGGCCGCCGGCACCGGCATCAACGGCTCGCTGCTGAGCGTGGCCAACAGCAGCCTGCAGTCCAGCGGCCCGTTGCGCCTTGACGCCTCCGCCACCGGCGGCGGCAACGCCATCTCGCTGCTGGGCGGCGTGGCCATCACAGGCGATTCGATCGCCATCGCCGGCCAGGCCAACGGCGCGCCGGCCGTCGTCTTCAACGACCCGGCCGCCACCTCCACGATGGTGGCCACGAACACGCTGGACGTGAGCGGCCGCACCAGCCTGGGCGCCGGCATCGACTTCCAGGGCGGCTGGACGCTGCAGGCGCAGGCGATGACGCTGGCCACCGACACCGCGCTGGGCCTGCCCACGCGCGGGCCCGTGCCGCTGCTGCAGGCCTCGCGCGCGCTGCTCGTCGCGGTGAGCACGCCCGACGGCGTGACGCTGGGCACGGGGCAGGAGATCGATCCCGCGCTCCTGGGCAGCGCCGTCTCGCCGATGCCCGGCAGCGCGATGCTGAGCATCGAGTCCGTCGGCGCGCCGACCAGCGCCATCAACGTGGCCGAGCCGCTGGCCGTGCCTTCGCGCCTGCAGCTGCTGGCCGACAGCGTCACGCTGGACAGCAGCGCGCTGCTGACGAGCAACGCGGCGGCCGATGCGATCGTCATCCGCGGCAGCAGCTCGCCGCTGGCCGCGGTCTTCACCAACAACGCCGGCGGCTCGGTGTTCAACACGCCGAACGGACGCTGGCTGGTGCTGGCCGCCGACCCGCGCAGCTCCACGCTGGGCGGCCTGTCGCCGGATTTCAGCGCCTACAACCTCGCCGCCATCGCCTGGCTGGCCGACGGCAACGGCAACCTCGGCACGCCGGCGCCGGGCAACGGCGTGGGCTGGGGCGTCTCGCCGGCGCTGCTGACCGGCAAGGCCCTGGGCGGCCAGCTGCCGGACAAGCTTTACGACGCCGGCACCGGCATCGCGCTGAACGCCGGCACCTGGTCCGTCACCGGCCTGCTGCCGGGCGACACGCTGGCGGTCTCCGGCAAGGCCTCGGGCACGCTGCCGGACAAGAACGTGGGCACGTCACGCGCCGTCACGCCCGACGTGGGCGCCGTGTTCGGCGTCACCGACGGCAACGGCCGCCCGGTCTTCGGCTACGAGCTGCCGGCCTTCACCGCCAACGTCACGCCGCTGGCGGTGAGCCTCACCGGCGCCGCGGTCGCCTCCAAGGTCTACGACGCCGACACCACGGCCACGCTCGCGAGCCTGGGCAGCGTCACGCCGCTGGCGGGCGACACGCTCGGCGTGGGCGGCACGATCGTCGCGAACTTCGGCGAGAAGAACGTCGGCACGGGCAAGACCGTCAGCGTCTCGGGCTTCGCGCTCACCGGGGCCGACGCGGGCAACTACACGCTGGTGGCGCCGACCACGCTCACCGGCGACATCACCGCGCGGCCGATCTCCGTCAGCGGGCTCTCGGCGCTGTCCCGCGTCTACGACACGGGCAGCGTGGCGCCGCTCGCGGGCACGGCCTCGATCGCGCCGCTGGCCGGCGACACGCTCACGCTGGCCGGCACGGCCGCCGGTGCCTTCGCGGACAAGAACGCCGGCACGGCCAAGGCCGTCACCGTCTCCGGCCTGAGCCTGGCCGGCACCGACGCCACGAACTACACGCTGCAGCCGGTGGCGGGCCTCAGCGCGGACATCACGGCCGCACCGCTGGTCGTCACCGGCCTCTCGGCACTGGCGCGGGTCTACGATGGCACGACGGCCGCGCCGCTGGCCGGCAGCGCCACGATCACGCCGCTGGCCGGCGACACGGTCACGCTGGCCGGCAGCGCCGCCGGCGCCTTCGCGAACAAGAACGTCGGCACGGCCAAGGCCGTCACCGTCTCCGGCCTGAGCCTGGCCGGCACCGACGCGGCGAACTACAGCCTGCAGGCGCCCGCCGGCCTCGGTGCCGACGTGACGCCACTGTCGGTGACGCTCGCCGGCGCCGCCGTCGCGACCAAGGTCTACGACGCCGGCACCGGCGCCACGCTCGCGAGCCTGGGCAGCGTCACGCCGGTGCCGGGCGACGTGCTCGGCGTCGGCGGCACGATCGTCGCCACCTTCTCCGACAAGAACGTCGGCAGCGGCAAGACGGTCAGCGTCTCGGGCTTCACGCTCACCGGGGCCGACGCCGGCAACTACACGCTGGTGGCGCCCCCGACGCTGCCCGGCACGATCAGCGCGCTGCCGATCACGGTGACGGGGCTTTCAGCGCTGTCCCGCGTCTACGACACGACGACGGTGGCGCCGCTTGCCGGCACCGCGTCGATCGCCCCGCTGGCGGGCGACGTGCTCTCGCTGGCCGGCAGCGCCGCCGGTGCCTTCGCCGACAAGAACGTCGGCACCGGCAAGGCCGTCAGCGTCTCCGGGCTCGGCCTGGCCGGCAGCGATGCCGCGAACTACGCGCTGCAGCCGGTGGCCGGGCTGGCAGCGAACGTCAGCGCCGCGCCGCTGGCCGTCACGGGCCTGGGCGCCGCCGCGCGCATCTACGACGGCACGACGGCCGCGCCGCTCACCGGCAGCGCGGCGATCACGCCGCTGGCCGGCGACAGCGTCACGCTGGCCGGCACGGCCGCCGGCAGCTTCGCCAGCAAGACCGTCGGCACGGGCAAGGCCGTCACGGTCTCCGGCCTGAGCCTGGCGGGCACCGACGCCGCGAACTACAGCCTGCAGCCGCCCACCACGCTGGCGGCCGACGTGACGGCGCGCACGCTCACGCTGCAGGGCCTGGCCGCGGCCGGCAAGGTCTACGACGCCAACACCAGCGCCGTGCTGAGCGGCAGCCTGGGCAACGTGGTCGCCGGCGACGGCGTGACGCTCAACCTGAGCGGCACCTTCGCCGACCGCAACGCCGGCACCGGCAAGACGGTGAACTACAGCGCCGCCATCGCCGGGGCCGACGCCGCCAACTACGTGCTGCCAGGCGCCACCGGCACGCTCAGCGCCAGCATCACGCCGGCCACGCTGAGCTATGTCGCCACGCCCGCCTTCGGCACCGCCGGTCAGGCGCTGCCGCTGCTGACCGGCACGGTGAGCGGCTTCGTCGGCGGCGAGACGCTGGCCGGCGCCACCACCGGCACGCTGGCCTGGATCACCAGCGCCGGCAGCGCGAGCCCCGCCGGCCGCTACGCGATCGACGGCAGCGGCCTGGCGGCCGCCAACTACACGTTCGTGCAGGCCGCGACCAACGCCACCGCGCTGACGCTGAACCCCGCCGCCACGAACGACCCGGCGACCAACTCGACCACGGTGGCGACCACGAGCGCGATCACCGCGGTGCAGATCCCGGTGGCGATGTCCACGCCCACGCAGGGCCGCGTGCTGGACGTGACGCTCAGCCTCGCACCCAAGGCCCCGGCGGCGGGCGCGGCCGGCGCGGCCGGCGGTGGTGGCGGTGACGCCGCGGCCTCGGCCGCCATCGCCGCCGCCGCGGCGGCCGGCCTGCCCGATGCAGCACAGCTCGCGCGCGCGCTGTCGGCGATGAGCGTCGGCGAGGCCGACGGCGGCGTGGCCTTCCGCACGCTGGACATCTCGCGCCTGCCGCGCGACGAGGTGCAGACACTGCTGGCCGCGCGGGCGCGCTACAAGCAGAAGATCTTCGCCTCCAGCATCTCCCGGCTGCAGCAGGACCCCAGCCTGGCCGACGTGCGCGCCTGCCGCAACGAGACCGAGCTGGCCAGCGGCGAATGCGTGATCACCGCGCAGCTGAAGGCCGAGATCCAGGCCGACCGCGCCGCCGCGCAAGCCACCGCCGCCGCCGCGCCGCGCGCACGCAGCGAAGGGCTGCGGCGCGTGAAGGTCGCGGCGCTGCCGGCCATCGAGCGCAAGCTGGCGCTGCTGATCGGCGTGAACCGCTACGCCGACAAGCGCGTGCCGGCGCTGGAAGGCGCCGTGCCCGACGCACGCGCCGTGCGCACGCTGCTGGAAAGCCGCCTGGGCTACGAGGCCACGGTGCTGGAGGACCCGAGCCGCGAGGCCATCGTGCGCGCCTTCAACAAGCTCGCGCTGGAAGCGCAGCCCAACGACTCGGTCATCGTCTACTACGCCGGGCACGGCGTGCTGGTGCCGGTCGACAACGTCGACACCGGCTTCTGGCTGCCCTCCGACGCCGATGCCGAGAAGCCCGGCAGCTGGCTGGCCAACGGCGACATCGCGCGCATGATCGCCGCCGTCGGCGCGCGGCAGCTGATGCTGGTGTCCGACAGCTGCTACTCCGGCGCGCTGGCCGGGCGCGACCGCGTGCAGCTGGCCGGCGGCGAGAACAACGCCGACGAGATGCTCAAGCGCAAGGCCGCGGTCATCATGTCCAGCGGCGGCGACGAGCCGGTGTCCGACGAAGGCCGCGACGGCCACTCGATCTTCGCCTGGCACTTCATGCAGGCGCTGCAGGGCCTGGACCGCTGGCAGCCGGGCAACAACCTCTACGAACGCGTGCGCGCGGCCGTCAGCAAGGACTTCCCGCAGACGCCGCAGTACGGCGCCGCCCGCACCGCGGGCCACCAGGGCAACACCGACTATCTGTTCGAGCGGCGCGAGTTCGAAGCCGCCGCCAAGCCGTGACCATCGACATGAACAAGCAGCTCCATTCCAGCGCCCTCCTGGCCGCGGCCGCCGCCGCGGTGCTGCTGGCCGCCTGCAGCGGCGGCGGTGGTGGCGGCGCAGACGCCACGCCCTCGCCTGCACCCGCGCCGGCCACGACCGCGACGATCAGCGGCCGCGCCGTCGACGGCGCGCTGGCCGGCGCCAGCGCCTGCATCGACCTGAACGACGACGGCGCCTGCGGCAGCGCCGAGCCGCGTTCCGCCCCCACCACGGCCGATGGCCGTTGGCAGATCGAGCTGGCCGCGGCCGAGGCCGGGCGCCATGCGGTGATCGTCGAAGTGCCGGCCGATGCCGTCGATGCCGACACCGGTGCCGCCGTCGGCCGCGCCTTCGTGCTGCGCGCGCCGGCCACCGGCACGCCGGGCAGCCAGAGCGTCTTCGTCAGCCCGCTCACGACGCTCGTGGCCGCGGAGATGGAGGAGTCGGCCGTGAGCCGCGCCGTGGCCGAGCAGCGCGTGGCCGCGCGCGCCGGGCTGCTGCTGTCGCCGCTGGAGGACTTCACCAGCGCGGCGACCGATGCCGCCCGCCATGCCGCGCGCACCGCGCGCCTGGCGCTGCTGACGCAGTTCGAGCAGGCCGATGCGCTGGCCGGCGCGGTGGGGCTGAAGGACCTGGCCGGCATCACGATCGCGGCCGCCGACGTCGAGCGCCAGGTGCGGGCCACGGTGCTGGCCGCCTTGGGTGCCATCGGCGAGGCGGCGGCCGACCCCGCGCTGGCCGCCCAGGCCGGCAGCACCCTGCAGGCCAGCCTGCGCAGCGCGGCCACGACGCTCGCGGCGCAGTCGGGGCTGACGGTCGAAGTGATGCGCGCGGCAAACACCGCGCGCAAGCTCGCCGAACCGGTGCTGGCCAACCCGCCGGACGTGAGCGGCTCGCTCACGGCGCTGAGCTACACCGGCCCGTCGAACTGGATGATGCGCGCGCTGCTGCAGAGCTCGGACGACCAGGTCGCCGATGCCGGCAACAACCAGCGCTACTACGACCTGCGCCAGCAGGCCGTGCCCAACGGCGTCGATGGCCTGGCCGTCACCTACGCCTGGTCGACCGGCAACCCGCGCTCGCGCGCCGGCGACCTGCACTGGAACGGCAGCGCCTGGGTCGCCTGCACGCTGAACCAGCGTTCGGTCACGCGTGCGCGCGACGCGCAGGGCCGCAGCGACTACGACTACTGCGACGGCTCCGAAGTCGGCACCACCGTGCGCCGCTTCGTCGACATCGCCGGCCGCACGATCGCCGACGTGGTGGCCACGGGCATCCGCCCCTACCCCGGCAGCAGCGCCGGCGTGGCTTTCCGCAACTGGGGCCCCTCGGACCTCGGGATCTTCGGCAGCGCCACCTTCCCCGAAGGCTCGTTCCTGATCTACCACAGCCAGACCTCCACCGCCACGGCCTACACCTATGACGTGCAGGCGAGCAACGCCGTGCAGGGCTACAACGCGGCCGTCTCCGCCGGCGGCGACGCGCGCGCGACGCCGACGCTGGCCTGCAACGACGGGGCGCAGACGGCCGCCGCGGCGCAGGTGCCGGTGACGACGCTGGAGACGCTGATCGCGCGCAACGCGGCCACGCCCTGCATCTACAACCCTGGCGGCACCTCGCCCAACGTCACCGGGCCCACCAACCAGTGGTGGGGCAACAGCACCCTGAGCCTGGGCGAGCTGGCCGGCATCAACACGCTGCCGCCGGGCACCGGCAACTTCTACAACACCAACGCCGCGCTGCGCGTGGGCTTCGCCGCCACCGGCAACGGCGCCACGTTCTGGCGCTGCTACCGCCGCAGCAGCGACAACAGCCCTCGCAACTGCAGCCTGATGGGCCTGGGCACCTGGAAGATCCAGACCCTGGGCGACGGCCGCGTGCTCAGCTTCAGCCTGATGCCGGCGCTGGCGCAGCGCCTGGGCTACACGCGCGTGTTCGTCGAGCGCGGCGGCCAGGTCTACCACGGCCACAAGAACCCGGTGGGCGAAGTGAGCGTGCAGCCGCGGCTGAACCTGGCCGCGGCCAACGAGGTGGCCTACGCGCTGGGCCTGCCGCGGCTGCGGCCCATCACCACGCCGGGCACGGCCACCGGCCCACGAGCGGCGGCGCTGGCCACGCTCAAGGGCGCCTGGAGCCGCATGAACTCGAACGGCCAGGACGCCGCCGTGCTGCGCATGGGCACCGGCGGCCGCTTCTTCCTCGCCGAGGCCAGCCCCTTCCAGGCCGGCACGCTGGAGCAGTCCGGCGCCGAACTCGGCTGGATGGACTACGACCCGGTCACGCGCCAGCCCAGCGCCGTGATCGAGGTCGACAGCAACCTCACCTCGGGCCTCTCGCACCCCGGCCGCAACGAGCCGCCGGTGGTCGTCACCGACACCGCGATCGATCCGCAGGACGGCGGCAACACGCTCACGCGCGTCCAGAACGCCGCCACCGGCATCGTCGGCCTGTGGGCGCTGGGCTCGACCACCGACCTCTCGGTGCCGCACCTCGCGTTCTTCGCCAACGGCCGCTTCATGCTGATCGACCACCAGGGCGCCCCTGGCTCGGGCGATTGTTTCAACGGCACCGCCGGAGACGGCCAGTGCCCGCCCGGCGTGGAGTTCGGCAGCTACACCTACGACAGCGTCACCGGCGCGCTGCGCCTGTTCAACCTGCTGTACGACACCGACGGCTGCTCCGGCGCGTTCAGCAGCTGCCCGGCCGCGGTGGCCCAGGGCGCCGTCAACACCGAGGCGAACTTCGCGACCACGCTCAATGCTGCCGGCGACACGTTCACGACGCAGCGCGGCGCCGACCCCACGCGGACCTGGTTCCGCATCCCGAACCGGTAGTTGGACGACAATCGCGGGGCCATGAACGCGCCCCGCGAACCCGTCTCCGCCGCCTCCGTCGCTTCGGACATCCCCGCCCTGATGGCGCAACTGGGCGCCGCCGCGCGCGCCGCCGCCACCGGCATGGCCGCCGCCCCCACCGCCGCGAAGGACCGCGCCTTGCTCGCGCTGGCGCGCCGCCTGCGCGAGGCCGGCCCGGCGCTGGCCGAGGCGAATCAGCGCGACCTGGCCGCCGCGCGTGGCGCCGGCCTTTCGGAGCCGATGGTCGATCGCCTGAAGCTGACGCCCAAGGTGATTGCCACCGTGGCCGAGGGCTGCGAGCAGATCGCCGCGATGGCCGACCCGATCGGCGAGATCACCGAGCTCAAGCGCCGCCCGAGCGGCATCGCCGTGGGCCGCATGCGCGTGCCGCTGGGCGTGTTCGGCATGATCTACGAGAGCCGGCCGAACGTGACCATCGAGGCCGCATCGCTGGCCATCAAGAGCGGCAACGCCTGCATCCTGCGCGGCGGCAGCGAGGCGCAGCACAGCAACCGCGCGCTGGCAGAACTGGTGCGCGAATCGCTCGCCGAAGCGGGCCTGCCGGCCGATGCGGTGCAGCTCGTGCCCACCACCGACCGCGCCGCCGTCGGCCGCCTGGTCGCGATGCCGGAATTCGTCGACGTGATCATCCCGCGCGGCGGCAAGGGCCTGATCGAGCGCATCAGCGCCGAGGCCCGCGTGCCGGTGATCAAGCACCTGGACGGCAATTGCCACGTCTACGTCGACGCCGAGGTGGATCTGGATCTGGCCGTCACCGTCACCGACAACGCGAAGACGCAGAAATACAGCCCCTGCAACGCGGCCGAGAGCCTGCTGGTGCATGCGGCGCAGGCCGCCGCCTTCCTGCCGAGGATCGGCTCCATCTTCGCCGCCAAGGGCGTGGAGATGCGCGGCTGCCCGCGCAGCGTCGCGCTGCTGGCCGGCCTGCCGAAGGTGGTGGCGGCGAGCGAGGACGACTGGGACACCGAGTACCTCGCGCCCGTCATCAGCATCAAGGTGGTCGATGGCCTGGACGAGGCCATCGCGCACGTCAACCACCACGGCTCGCACCACACCGATGCGATCCTCACCACCAACCACCCGAACGCGATGCGCTTCCTGCGCGAGGTCGATTCGGCCAGCGTGATGGTCAACGCCAGCACGCGTTTCGCCGACGGCTTCGAGTACGGCCTGGGCGCCGAGATCGGCATCAGCACCGACAAGTTCCACGCCCGCGGGCCGGTGGGGCTGGAGGGGCTGACCTCGCTGAAGTGGGTGGTGCTGGGGCAGGGCGAGACGCGCGTCTGAGCTGTCCCTGCGCCGGTCAGCCCGATTGCGGGCTGTCACTGCAGCGCCGCGGCGTCCGCAGTATCGTCGCGCGCTTCCGGCACAGGACCCAACCGAGGGGCACGATGACGACCACGCTCACCCTGAACGGCCAGCGCGCCAAGCTGGCCAGCGAACCTTCCACCCCGCTGCTGTGGGTGCTGCGCGACGACCTGGGCCTGACCGGCACCAAGTTCGGCTGCGGCATGGCGCAGTGCGGCGCCTGCACCGTGCATCTCGACGGGCAGGCGGTGCGCAGCTGCATCACGCCGCTGGCGGCCGCGGCCGGCAAGCGCGTGACGACGATCGAGGCGATCGAGGCCGACCGTGTCGGCCGCGCCGTGCAGGACGCCTGGGTGAAGCACGACGTCGCGCAGTGCGGCTACTGCCAGGGCGGCCAGGTGATGAGCGCCACGGCGCTGCTGAAGAAGAAGCGCAAGCCCAGCGACGCCGACATCGACGCCGCGATGGCCGGCAACCTCTGCCGCTGCGGCACCTACGTGCGCATCCGCGCCGCCATCCACGACGCCGCCGCGGCGCTGGGCTCGACGGTCTGAACGGCAGGAGGACATGACGATGAACTTCCCCGCCGCACTCGCCCGCCGCCACGCCAAGCCCGCCGACAGCGCGCTGGACCGCCGCCGCTTCATCAAGCTCGCCGGCGCCGGCAGCTTCGCGCTCGCTGCCGTGCCTCTGTCGCCACTGTCTGCGCAGGCCCAGGCCGCCGCGCCCACGGCAGAGCTCAAGCCGCACCAGCTGCCCGGCCCCTTCGTCAGCATCGCCGCCGACGGCACGGTCACCGTGATGGTCAACCGCCTGGAGTTCGGCCAGGGCGTGGCCACCTCGCTGCCGATGCTGGTGGCCGAGGAGATGGACGCCGACTGGTCGCGGATGAAGGCCGAGCTTGCGCCCGCCGCCGCGGCCTATGCCGATCCGGTCTACGGCATGCAGATGACCGGCGGCTCGGGCTCGATCGCGCACTCGTGGCAGCCCTACCGCGAGATCGGCGCGCGCATGCGCGCGATGCTGGTGGCCGCCGCCGCGAAGCAATGGGGCGTGGAGCCCGCGTCGATCAAGGTCGCCGACAGCGTGCTCAGCGGCCCGGCCGGGCAGAAGGCCGGCTTCGGCGAACTCGCGGCCGCGGCGATGGCGCAGCCGGTGCCGCAGCAGGTGGCGCTGAAGTCGCCGGCCGACTTCAAGCTGCTGGGCAAGCCGCAGGGCCGCAAGAACGCACGCGAGATCGTGCGCGGGCGCCAGGCCTACGGCATCGACTACGGCGTCGACCCGGCCACGCGCGCGCTGCTGCCGGGGCTGCAGACGGTGGTCGTCGCGCGGCCGCCGGTCTTCGGCGCGAAGGTGACGAAGTTCGACCGCGCCGCGGCGCTGGCCGTCAAGGGTGTGAGCGCCGTGATGGAAGTGCCGCTGGACCGCGGCGGCCGCGGCGTGGCCGTCGTCGGCAAGGGCTACTGGGCCGCAAGACAAGGTCGCGAGGCGCTAAAGCCCGAGTGGGATCTGGCCGGCGTCGAGCGGATCGACAGCGCCGCGCAGCTGGCCTCGTACAAGGCGCTGGCGCAGAAGGACGGCCTGCCGACGCCGCGCAAGGCCGCCGCCGCGCCGGGCGCCGTGGCGCAGACGATCACCGCCGAGTACAGCTTCCCGTATCTGGCGCACGCGCCGATGGAGCCGCTGAACTGCGTGATCGACTTCGACGGCGAGGCCTGTCGGGTCTGGGCCGGCACGCAGTTCCAGACCGTCGACCAAGGGGCCATCGCCGCGACGCTGGGCCTGAAGCCCGAGCAGGTGCGGCTGGTCACGCTGATGGCCGGCGGCGGCTTCGGCCGGCGCGCGGTGCCGTCGAGCGACTACCTGGTGGAAGCCGCGAACATCGCCAAGGCCTGGCGCGCCAGCGGCAAGACGACACCGCTGAAGGTGATGTGGAGCCGCGAGGACGACATCCAGGGCGGCTACTACCGGCCCGCGCATGTGCACCGCGCCGAGATCGCGCTCGGGTCGGATGGCCGCGTGCTGTCGTGGCAGCACCGCATCGTCGGCCAGAGCATCCTGAAGGGCACGCCCTTCGAGCCCTTCCTCGTGAAGGACGGCGTCGACGGCGTCAGCACCGAAGGCGTGGTCGACACGGCCTACGACGTGCCGCTGACGCTGCAGGTGCACCACCCGCAGCAGAACGTGCCGGTGCTGTGGTGGCGCTCGGTGGGCAACACGCACACGGCTTTCGTGATGGAGACGCTCATCGACGAGATCGCCGTGGCGGCGAAGCAGGACCCGGTGGCGCTGCGCAAGCAGCTGTGGGCCGGCAAGCACCCGCGGCAGCTCGCGGCGCTGGAGCTGGCGGTGGAGAAGTCAGGCTACGGCACGAAGGCGCTGCCGGCCGGCCGCGCCTGGGGCGTGGCGGTGCACGAGAGCTTCGGCTCGGTCGTCGCCTACGTGGTCGAGGCCTCGATCGAAGGCGGCAAGCCGAAGCTGCACCGCGCCACGGCCGGCGTGCACTGCAACTTCGCCGTCAACCCGCTGGCGGTGGCCGGCCAGGTGCAGGGCGCGGCGCTGATGGGTTTGTCCACCTGCCTGCCGGGCAACGCCATCACGCTGAAGGACGGCGTGGTCCAGCAGCACAACTTCCACGAGTACACCGTGGCGCGGCTGCCCGACGCGCCCGTGATCGACGTGCACATCGTGCCCAGCGCCGACGCGCCCACCGGCATGGGCGAGCCCGGCCTGCCGGCGCTGGCGCCGGCCTTCGCGAACGCGCTGGCGCGGCTGGGCGCGCCGCGGCAGCGCGAGCTGCCGTTCAAACTGAGCTGACCGGGAAGACGGCGCGGCGATGGGCCTGAGTTCACGCCAGTGGCTGGTGCTGGGCTTCGCCGCGGTGGCGGTGTTCTGGATGCTGGGCGCGCACAACCGCCTCGTGGCGCTGCGCAACGCCATCGCCGCCGCCTGGGCGAAGGTCGACGACGCGCTGCGCCAGCGCGCCGCCGCCGCCGAGCCGCTGCTGGCGGCGCTGCGCGAGCCGTTGGCCGGCGAGACGGGCGCGCTCGATGCGCTGGCCGCCGCGCTGGCCGAGTCCGCCCGCGCCGCCGCGGCGATGGGCACGCGGCCGGTGGTGGTCGACAACGCCAGTGCCTGGGTCGCCGCCGAGACGGCGCTCGCCGCCGCCGCCGCACGCGTGTTCGCGCTCTTCGAGCACGATGCCGAGCTGCGCTCGCGCGAGGACGTGGCGCCGCACGCCGCGACCTGGCGCGACGCCGGCACGCGGCTGAACTTCGCGCGCCAGCTCTTCAACGACGAGGCCGCGGCCTACAACGACGCCGTGACGCTGTTCCCCACGCGCCTGCTGGCGCCGATGTTCCGCTTCGGCCTGGCCGGGCGGATCTGAAGCTTCAGGCCGCGACGCCGGCGTCGGCGTTCACCGCCGCGGTGTCGACGCCCAGCTTGGCCGCAGCGGCCAGGATCTCCTGCCAGGTCGTGCCGTCCACCGGCACGCCTTCGGCGCTGCGGCGCTCGCGGTTCGCACGCTCGGCATCACCCGCCACCTGCACCGGGCCGAAGCCCTCGCGCGGCGGCGAGGCCTGCACCCAGGCGCAGAAGGCCAGCGCCTCGGCCTCGAAGGCGGCGCGGTCGGCCACCAGCGCCGCCGGGTCCAGCAGCACGCTGAACATGCCGTTGAGCACGCGTTTCTTGCTCATGTCGTCGTTGCGCTGCGTCATGCCCGAGGCCAGCGCCCCGCCCAGCAGTTCGCACATCAGCGCCAGGCCGTAGCCCTTGTGGCTGCCCAGCGCGCCGCCGAAGGTCAGCAGCGCGCCGAAGGGTGGCACCACGCTGTAGCGCGGCATCACGGTGGGCTGGCCCTGGTCGTCGATCAGGCAGCCTTCGGCCACGGTCTCGCCCTTGTTCATCGCCACGCGCGTCTTGCCCTGCGCGATCACGCTGGTGGCGAAGTCCAGGATCACCGGCGGCCGGCCACTCAGCGGCACGCCGGCGCAGAAGGGGTTGGTGCCGAAGCGCGCATCGCCGCCGCCATGCGGCGCGACGATGGCGCGCGAGATCACGTTGACGAAGTGGATCGACACCAGCCCCGCGGCCGCCGCCTGCTCGGCCCAGGCGCCGATGCGGCCCAGGTGGTGCGAGTTGCCCAGGGCGACGATGCAGCTGCCGTGCTGGCGCGCGCGCTCGGCGGCCAGCGCCATCGCCTGCCGGCCGATGACCTGGCCGAAGCCGCGCTGCCCGTCCAGCCGCAGCAGCGTGCCGCCGTCGTGCTCCACGCGCAGCGCGGCATTGGGCAGCAGGCCGCCTTCGAGGAAGGCCTCGGCATAACGCGGCAGCATGCCGATGCCATGCGAGTCGTGGCCGGTGAGGTTGGCCTCGATCAGGTTGCCGGCCACGGCCTGCACTTCGTCCTCGGTGCTGCCGAAGCCGCGCACCACGCGCCGCATCGCGGCCGTGAGCCGCGCCAGGGGGATCAGGTGGATGTCGCTCATGCCGCCGATGCTAGGCGGTTCAGGCCGGCGCAGGCGCGTTCACGTTCGTCGGCAGCGCCGGCAGCACGCGCACGGCGGAGTTCGCGATCACCGCCGCCTGCAGGCAGAAGCCCGCCAGCGCCAGCCACAAGCAGGCACCTTCGCCGAAGGCCGCGCCCACCGCGCCGCCCAGCGCCGCGCCCAGCGGCCGTGCGCCGGTGTTGACGGCCAGGAAGATCGCGTTGACACGGCCGAGCATGGCGCCGGGGGTCACCGTCTGGCGCAAGGTCGTCGAGCTGATCGTCCAGACGATGGGCCCGGCGCCGAAGAGCACGAAGGACAGGCCCGCGAGCAGCGGATGCGGCCAGGCCAGCGTGGCCACCATCACCGAGGCCGCGAGCACCGAGACCAACGGCCCCAGCAGCACCGCATGGCCGAAGCGCAGCCGGCGCAGGATGCGCGGCGCCGCCAGCGCGCCGGCCACCATGCCGGCGCCGTAGCCGGCGAGCGTCAGCCCCACGCCGCCGGCGCCGAGGCCGAGCACGCGCACCGCGTACGGCACGTAGCCGGCCTGCAGCACGAACCAGGCGATGTTCCAGGCCACCGCCGTCAGCAGCACCGGCCGCAGCAGCGCGTGCTGCCACACCATCGCCGCGCCTTCCTTCAGCTCGATCCACGGATGGCGGCGCGGCAACACAGCGCGCGGCGGCTCGGGCAGGCGCAGCAGCAGCCCGACGGCCGCCGCCGACAGCACCGTGGCGAGCACGAAGGCCGTGCTCGCGCCGGCCCAGGAGACGAGTGCGCCGGCCAGCGCCGGCCCCGCCGCGAAGGCCGCGCTGCGCGCCAGCTCCAGCCGCCCGTTGGCCGCGGCCAGCGCCTCGCGCGGCACCAGCGCGGGCACGAGCGCCGGCGCGGCGACGCTGAAGCCCACGGTGCCTGCCGCGCCGAGGAAGCCCAGCACGGCCAGCAGCGGCAGCGACAGCTGCCCGGCGAGCGCCGCCGCCAGCAGCGCGAGCAGCGAGAGCGCACGCAGCGCCTCGCAGGCCACCATCAGCCGGCGGCGCGAGGCGCGTTCGGCCACCAGCCCCATCGGGATCGACAGCAGCAGGAAGGGCAGCGTCTGCGCCGTGGCCAGCGTGCCGATCTCGCCCGGCCCGGCGCCCAGCGCGAGCACCGCGACGATGGGCACCGCGGCCAGGCTGATCTGCTCGGCCGACTGCGCCGCGAGGTTGGCGCCGGCCAGCGCGGCGAAGGAGCGTGGAAGCGGTGTGGTCACGGCGGGCCCGGGTGCTATCGAAGGCCCGCATCGTGGCCGCGAACCGCCGCGGCCACTCGCCGTTTCCGGACCTCGAATTCCTAGGGCTGGCCGACGACCGAGGCCGTGGCCATCAGCTCGTGCAGCAGTGCCATCGAGGCCTGGCCGGAGACCGAGAACGGGTCCAGCGCCGGGCGCTCGGAATACTTCAGCAGCAGCGCCGGGTTCAGGCGCGACATGTCCACCAGGCCCATGCTCCAGCCGGCGAAGCGGCGCTCGGCGATCTCGGCGTAGTCCAGCACCTGCACCTCGGTGTGCCGCGGGTCGGCGGCGATGCGGTTGTAGAGCGCATTGACCGCGCCGCGGCCGCCTTCGAGCACCTGCAGGAAGACGCGCGACTCGAAGCAGGCGCAGAGCACGCCGGTCACGCCCAGGCCCGGGTTGTTCGTCTTGCACTGGCGAAGGATGGCCACCAGTTCCTCGTGGTCCACCGCATCGGCGGCGCGGCTGGCATAGAGAAGTCGGACCAGCATCGCCTCACCCCTGCTTGCGCGACAGCAGCGAGAGGAACTCGCGCCGCAGGTTGGCGTCCTTCAGGAAGGCGCCACGCATCACGCTGTTGGTCATCGCGGTGTCGTCGTCCTTGACGCCGCGCCAGTGCATGCAGAAATGGTCGGCCTCCATCACGATGGCCAGGCCGTCGGGGCGCACGCGCTGCTGCAGCTCGTTGGCCAGCATCGTGACGGCCTCCTCCTGGATCTGCGGCCGCGTCATCACCCAGTCGGCGATGCGCGCGTACTTGGACAGGCCGATCAGGTTGCTGTGCTCGTTGGGCAGGATGCCGATCCACACCTTGCCGAAGATCGGGCACATGTGGTGGCTGCAGGCGCTGCGCACGGTGATCGGGCCGACGATCATCAGCTCGTTCAGGCGCTCGACGTTCGGGAACTCGGTGACCGTGGGCATCTTCACGTAGCGGCCGCGGAACACCTCGTCGACGTACATCTTGGCCACGCGCTGGGCCGTCTCATTGGTGTTGTGGTCGCTCTCGGTGTCGATCACCAGCGCCTGCAGCACCTCCTGCATCTTCGCCGCGACCTCGGCCTTGAGCTCCTCGATCTCGCCTTCGCGCAGGTACTCGGCGATGTTGTCGTTGGCGTGCCAGCGGCGGCCGGCCGTCACCAGGCGCCAGCGGATGCGTTCGCTTGCCGGCAGCGCGGCCAGTTCCTCTTCGCTGCGGAAGATGCGGGCGGGCTTCTCGGAGGACACGGGCTTGAGCGTGCGGGGCATGCGGTGGCGGGCCGGTGGGCCATGTCGCGGCGGGAGGCGGATCGTGCCACGGCGCGGGCATCCTTGCCGGCGGCGGGTGACACGGCCGATCGGGGGACTAGACTGCCCCGATGGCCGCCCCGAACCCCGCCTCCGCGCCTTCGCCGCCACTGGCCCGCCTGCTCGAGCACACGGCCGACGCGGTGCAGGCCGTGCGCGGCGGGCGTTCGCTCACCGACGCGCTGCCGCGCTGCCCGGCCGAACTGCGCCCCGGCGTGCAGGCGCTGGCCTTCCACGCGCTGCGCTGGCTGGGCAGCGCGACCGAAGTACGGGCGCAGCTCGCGCCCAAGACGCCACCGCCGGCGGTGGACGCGTTGCTGGTCACCGCGCTGGCGCTGCTGTGGCCGGTGGAAGGCCAGCAGCCGCCCTACCCCGATCACACCGTCGTCGACCAGGCCGTGGGCGCGGCCCACGTGCGCGTGCCGGCCGCCGCCGGCTTCATCAACGCCGTGCTGCGGCGCTTCCTGCGCGAGCGCGATGCGCTGGTGGCCGCGGTGACGCATGGCGCGGTCGGCGCCTACAACCATCCGCTGTGGTGGGTGGAGCGAGTGAAGCGCGACTGGCCGGCGCAGTGGCAGGCCGTGCTGCAGTCGGCCAACCAGCATCCGCCGATGGCGCTGCGCGTCAACGCCCGGCGCGGCACGGGCAGCCACTACGTCGGCGGCCTGGCCTCGCTCGGCCGGCACGCGACGCTGCTGCCCGACCCACCCGGCCAGAAGCTCGGCGCCGGCCAGGCCGTCGCGCTGGCGCAGCCCTGCCCGGTGACGCAGTTGCCGGGCTTCGCCGAGGGTGAGGTCTCGGTGCAGGACGCCGCCGCGCAGCGCGCCGCGCCCCTGCTGCTGGAAGGCGCGAACCTGCCGCCGCGCGCCCGCGTGCTCGATGCCTGCGCCGCCCCCGGCGGCAAGACCGCGCACCTGCTGGAGCTGGCCGACCTGGACCTTCTCGCGCTCGACAGCGACCCGCTGCGCCTGGCCCGCGTGCAGGACAACCTGAACCGCCTGAACCTGCGCGCCGAGCTGAAGGCCGGCGATGGCCGCCAGCCCGCCGGCTGGTGGGACGGCCGGCCCTTCGACGCCATCCTGCTGGACGCGCCCTGCACTGCCAGCGGCATCGTGCGCCGCCACCCCGACGTGCGCTGGCTGCGCCGGGCCGACGACGTGGGCAACCTGGCGCGCATCCAGGCCGAGCTGCTGGAGGCGCTGTGGCCGCTGCTGAAGCCCGGCGGCCGCCTGCTCTATGCCACCTGCTCGATCTTCCCGGCCGAGGGCCGGCAGCAGATCGACGCGTTTTTGCAACGCCGGCCCCCCGGCTCAGCCCTGCTCGAACCACAGTCTCCGGGGCACCTGCTGCCCGTGCCCGACAATGGTGCCCAGGGGGCGGGCGCCCGCAGCCTGACGCTGCAGGACGGCTTCTTCTACGCGCTCATCCGCAAAGCCCACGGCCCCTGAAGCCACCAGTCCTGCCCGCACCGCACCCGCCCATGCCGCCCCTGCCGCCGGTCCGCCGCCATGTCTCGCAGGGCCTGCTCCGGTGGCTGCTGGTGTTGTGCCTGGGGCTCGTGGCCGCTGCCGCGGTGCGTGCCCAGGGCGTGGAACTCGCCACGCTGCAGCTGCAGCGCGAGGAAGGCGCGCTGAACCTCGAGTTCAGCGCCCGCGTCACGCTGCCCAAGGCCGTGGAAGACGCGCTGCAGCGCGGCGTGCCGATCTACTTCGTCGCCGAGGCCCGTCTGCTGCGCAACCGCTGGTACTGGCGCGACGAGCGCGTCTCGCGCGTCAGCCGCTCCTGGCGCGTGGCCTACCAGCCGCTCACGAATGCCTGGCGCGTGAGCCTGGGCGGCCTGGCGCAAGGTTTCCCTTCGCTCAGCGAGGCCATCGCGGCGGCCTCGCGCAGCGGCGGCTGGAAACTCGCCGACCTCGCGCAGTTGGACCCGGACAAGAACTACTACGTCGAGTTCAGCTACCGGCTCGACACCTCCCAGCTGCCCGGCCCGATGCAGTTCGGCCTGGGCTCGCAGGGTGAATGGGCGGTGGGTGCGAGCCGCGTGCTCAAGGTGGACCTGGGCGGCCCATGATGACCCGCTCCACCCGCTGGGCCTGGATCGTCGCCATCGTGGCGGCCACCGGCGCAGCGCTGGTGCTGGCCTTCGTGCTCTCCTTCAGCGGCGCCGGCGGCGGCTTCTACGAGCGGCATTTCGTCTGGCTGTTCGGCGTCAACGTCGCGGTGGCGGCGCTGCTGTCGCTGGTGATCGGCATCGTGTCGATCCGGCTGGCGGTGCGGGTGCGGCGTGGCAAGTTCGGCAGCCGGCTCTTGATCAAGCTCGCCGGCATCTTCGCGCTCGTGGGGCTGCTGCCGGGCCTGGTGATCTACACCGTGAGCTACCAGTTCGCCAGCCGAAGCATTGCTGCCTGGTTCGACGTGCGCGTGGCCGGCGCGCTGGACGCCGGCCTGGCCCTGGGCAAGGGCACGCTGGAGACGCTGACCGGCGACCTGGTGGGCAAGGCACGCATCGGCGCCCAGCGCCTCTCGGACAGCGGCTCGTCCGTGGCGCCGCTGGCGCTGGAGCGGCTGCGCGAGCAGCTCGGCGCGAGCGAGGCCTCGCTGATCGGCGGCGCCGGCCAGGTGCTGTTCGCCGCCGGCGGCAGCGCCACCGCGGGCCCGCCGGAACGGCCTTCGGCCACGCTGATGCGCATGGCGCGCAGCACCGGCAGCGCCAGCCTCGTCGAAGGCCTGGACGAGGAGACGCTCGCGGCGGCCGCCGGCCCCGGCCCGCGCATCCGCGCGCTGGCGCGCGTGCCCCGCAGCGAGATCGCGCTGGCCGGCGGCGAGGAGCGCTTCCTGATGGTGGTGCAGCCCATCCCGCGCGTGCTGGCGACGAATGCGCTGGCCGTGCAGGCGGCCTACAGCGAGTACCAGCAGCGTTTCCTCGCGCGCGACTCGCTGCGCCGCATGTACGTGGGCACGCTGACGCTGGCGCTGATCCTCGCGGTCTTCGCCGCCGTGCTGCTGGCCATCCTGCTGGGCAACCAGCTCGCCAAGCCGCTGCTGCTGCTGGCCGACGGCGTGCGCCAGGTGGCCGCCGGCGACCTCACCGCCAAGCCCGTGTTCGCCAGCGGCGACGAGCTCGGCGGCCTGACGCGCAGCTTCGCCGCGATGACGGCGCAGGTGGCCGACGCCCGCGCGCAGGTGAACCGCGGCATGCAGCAGCTCGAAGGCGCGCGCACGCGGCTGCAGACCATCCTGGACACGCTGACGGCGGGCGTCGTCGTCTTCGACCGCGAAGGCCGCATCGACACCGTCAACCCCGGCGCGACGCGCATCCTGCAGCGCCCGCTGGCGAGCTGGCGCGGGCGGCGCCTGTCGGAACTGCCGGACCTGGAGGAGTTCTCGCGCGCGGTGGAGCAGCGCTTCGAGCTGCTGGCCACCAGCCCCGAGGCCGGCGAGCGCGACCAGTGGCAGGAGAGCTTCGAGTTGAAGCGCGGCGACGGCGCGACGCTGACGCTGCTGGTGCGCGGCGCCACGCTCCCGGGCGAATCTCGGCTGATGGTGTTCGACGACATCACCGAGGTGGTGAGCGCCCAGCGCAGCGCGGCCTGGGCCGAGGTGGCGCGGCGCCTCGCGCACGAGATCAAGAACCCGCTCACGCCGATCCAGCTCTCGGCCGAGCGGCTGCAGCACCGCCTGGCGGCCAAGCTCGAAGGCACCGACCAGGCGCTGCTGCTGCGCAGCGTGAGCACCATCGTCGCCCAGGTGCAGGCGATGCAGACGCTGGTCAACGAGTTCCGCGACTACGCGCGGCTGCCGGCGGCGCAGATGCAGGCGCTGGACCTCAACGCGCTGGCCGCCGAGGTGTTGGGCCTGTACGGCCAGGCGCTGGACAACGGCCTGCTCGTGCCGCGGCTGGAGCCGCAGCTGCCGGCCATCATGGGCGACCCCACGCAGCTGCGCCAGGTGGTGCACAACCTGGTGCAGAACGCGCTCGACGCGGTGGCCGACCGGCCCGACGGCGAGGTCGAGCTCATCACCAGCAGCGCCCTGGGCGAAAACGGCCAGTTGCGCGCGGTGCGGCTGACCGTCATCGACAACGGCCCCGGTTTCGCCGACAAGGTGCTCAAGCGCGCCTTCGAGCCCTATGTCACCACCAAGGCCAAGGGCACGGGGCTGGGGCTGGCGGTGGTCAAGAAGATCGCCGACGAACACCGCGCCCGCTTGCGCGCGATCAACCTTCGGCGCGGCAACGAGCCCGACGGCCCGGTGACCGGGGCGCGGGTTTCGCTATCATTTTCGATCTTCGCTGCCGCCGCGCCCGCCCCCGGCGGCTCGGCCGTGCCGGCCCTCGCAGGCCCCGCCGCCAGCCCCACGGCAGCCCCCGGCAGCGTCACGCACTGAACCCCCTCCTGCATGGCAACAATCCTGGTAGTCGACGACGAGTTGGGCATCCGCGCCCTGCTGTCGGAGATCCTCACCGACGAGGGCCACACGGTCGAGCTGGCCGAGAACGCCGCCCAGGCGCGCCACGTGCGCGAGAGCCTGCGGCCGGACCTCGTGCTGCTCGACATCTGGATGCCCGACGTCGACGGCGTGACGCTGCTCAAGGAGTGGTCCGCCGGCGGCCAGCTCACGATGCCGGTGATCATGATGAGCGGCCACGGCACCATCGACACCGCGGTGGAGGCGACCAAGTTCGGCGCCAGCGCCTTCCTGGAAAAGCCCATCACGCTGCAGAAGCTGCTGCGCGCGGTCGAGCAGGCGCTCATCAAGCCCGCGCAGCGACTGGCGGCGGCGCTGGCCGGCGCCGGCGGCCACCCGCGCCACCCCGACGCCCCGCCCGCCGCACACGACGGCCACGCGCTGCCGATGCTGAACCACGCCGGCCTGCCCCCGCCGGCCGCGGTGCCTGAGGGCCCGCGCTCGGAGCAACTGTTCGACCTCGACCGCCCGCTGCGCGAAGCCCGCGACGCCTTCGAGAAGAGCTACTTCGAGTTTCACCTCGCCCAGGAAGGCGGCTCGATGACGCGCGTGGCGGAGAAGACCGGCCTGGAGCGCACGCACCTGTACCGCAAGCTCAAGCAACTGGGCGTGGACTTGTCGCGCAACAAGCGCGGCGCCTGAAGGCCCGCTCGCCGGCCTCGGCTATACTGTCGGGCTCTCCTGGCCTGGTAGCTCAGTTGGTAGAGCAGCGGATTGAAAATCCGCGTGTCGGTGGTTCGATTCCGCCCCAGGCCACCAGTGTTTTCATAGTCAAGCCCCGCCCGGTTCGCCGGCCGGGGCTTTTCTACAAGCCAGGCTCGATTTCTACAAATCCGGCATGGGCAAGCATCGGCTTCGCCGGGCGACGTTCTTGCGAGAACATCCCTGTTGCTGCTTTTGCGGTGGGTCGGTGCCTGCGGTAGAAGAGGTCCACATCCCCGCCCGTAGCCTCCTACGCTCGCGGCAATGGCCCGAAGGCTACGCGTTTCCAGCATGCGCACCGTGCAATCGAGCGTCGGCGCTTGACGGGTCTGTCGCGGCTCTTGTGTCCCTCAGCTGATACGCTCGATTCCTCCATCCACCCGCCCCCCGCGCGGCAGGGCCGGCCCAGCATGCGCCAGGGCACCAGCGTCTTCATTTCCTACGCTCGCGAGGACAGGGACTTCGTGCAGCGGCTGCACGAGGCGCTGGGCGCCCGCGGCAAGTCGAGCTGGGTCGATTGGGAGGGCATCCCGCCGTCGGCCGAATGGATGGCCGAGATCCATGCCGCGATCGATGCCGCCGACACCTTCCTGCTGGTGATCAGCCCCGATTCGGCGAGCTCCGAGGTCTGCGGGCAGGAGATCGAGTTCGCGCACGCCCGGCGCAAGCGCCTGGTGCCGATCGTTTACCGCGATGCCGATCGTGCACTGCCCGACGCGGCGGCGCGGCTGAACTGGGTGTTCCTGCGCGAGCACGACGACTTCGAGCGTGGACTGGCGGCGCTGGTCGAGGCGCTGGACACCGACCTGGACTGGGTGCGGCTGCACACCCGGCTGCTGGTGCGCGCCCAGGCCTGGGTGGCGCAGACGCGCGACGGGGACTCGCTGCTGCGCGGCAAGGACCTGGCCGAGGCCGAGCGCTGGCTGCTGGGCTCGGCCGACGAGACCGATGCCCAGCGTGCGATCTCGCCGCTGCACCGCGACTACATCGCGGCCAGCCGCACCGCGGCCACGACGCGGCAGCGCCGGCTGCTCGGCGCCTCGCTCTCGGCGCTGGCCATCGTCGCGGTGCTGGCGGTGCTGGCCTGGTCCGAGCGGAACGACGCCCGCTCGCGCGAGCTGGCGGCACTGTCGCGCGAGCGCCTAGCCGATGACCCGGAGCTGGCCGGGCTGCTGGCCCGCGAGTCGTTCGCGGCCGGCGCCACGCCCGAAGCCGACACCGCGATGCGCCTGGCCGCGCTGCAATTGCGCCACCAGCGCTGGGCCGTGCGCGACCTGGGCTCGCCGAACTCGCTGGCCGTCGCCGCCGAAGGCAAGGTGCTGGTGGCCACGTCGGCCGGGGTGGTGACGCTGTGGGACGCCGACACCGGCGCGCCCCTGCACCGGATCGACGCCACCGGGGGGCGCCATGCCGCCGTGGCCGCCGACGGCCGCACGGCGATCATCGGCGGCATGGTCAGCGGCCCGGCCGGCACGCCGAACTCGGGCGACACCCATCGCGCGCAGGTCATCGACCTGAACACGGGCCGCCAGCTGGCCGAACTCGCCAGCCCCGACGAGCAGATCATGAACGTGCACCCCAGCCACGACGGTCGCCGGCTGGTCACGACCTCGTACGCCCCGTTGGCCCAGGTCTGGGATACCGCCAGCGGCCGGCTGCTGGCGCAGTTGCGCACCGAGACGGACAAGGTGGTCACGCAGCTCCTGATCAGCCACGACGATCGCCACGTCGTCGCCGGCAGCGAGGACGGCCCGGCGATCGTCTGGCAGACCGAGACCGGGCAGCGCGTGTGCCGTGTCGCCGGCACCGCGGCCGGGTGGGTCCTGGCCATCAGCCCCGACGACAGCCTCTTCGTCACGGCGGACGAGGCCGACGTGCGGCTGTGGCAGACCCGCGACTGCCAGCTCGTGGCGCAGCTGAAGGGCCATGCCAGCAACGTCTATGCGGCGGACTTCTCGCCGGACGGCCGCCATCTGCTCACCGCCGGCAACGATGGCACCGTGCGCCTGTGGGCGACCGCCGGCGGGCAGCCGCAGGCAGTTCTGCAGGGCCACACCGATGCGGTGCGGCAGGCCCGCTTCGACCCCACCGGCCGGCGGCTTGCCAGCGCCAGCGCCGACGGCACCCTCCGGCTGTGGGACGCCACGAGCGGCGCGCCGCTGCTGCGCCTGACCGGCCATGTGGAAGCCGTGGTCGACCTGGTGTTCACGCACGGCGGCCGGCGCCTGGCAAGCCTGGGCCAGGACGGCAGCCTGCGCAGCTGGGAACTGCAGGTGCCGCCGCTCGAGCGGGTGCTGACCGGCCATCCGGGTCGCGTCAACCAGGTGCGCTTCGGCCCCGACAACCGCACCTTGCTGACGACCAGCGACGACCAGACGGCGCGGCTGTGGACCGTCGACAGCCAGCAGCCCGGTCCGGTGCTGGAGGGCCACCGCAACTTCCTTGCGCCGTCGGCCTTCGGCCCCGGCGGCCAGGTGGTCGCCACCGCGGGCCGGGATGGGCTCGCGCGGCTCTGGCGCGTGGCCGACGGCCAGCTGCTGGGCACCTTGTCCGGGCACAGGGGCGCCATCGTCGCGGTGGCCTTCAGCCCCGACGGCAGCCGCCTGCTGACCGCGGGCAGCGACCAGACGGCGCGGCTGTGGCGGGTCGACACGCAGGCGCTGGAACGCACGCTGCCCGTGGGCGCCCACCAGATGGCCGGCGCAGCCTTCAGCCCCGATGGCGCGCTGCTTGCGGTGCAGACGATGGGCGGCGGCACCGGTGAGCTGCCGGGGCTGCACCTGTTCACGGTGGCCGATGGCCAGCCGCTGGCCAGCTGCGACATCCGGCCCGGCTACGGCTCACCCGAGTTCAGCCCGGACGGCCGCCTGCTGGCGCTGCGCACGTCCGACGAACGGGTGGCGGTGCTGCCGGTGCGCGAGGCCGGCGCCGCCACGCTGCTGGGCGGCGAGGGCAAACGCCTGAAGTCCGTGAGCTTCAGCCACGACGGCAGCCGGCTGCTGACGGCCGGCGGTGACGGCAGCGCGCGGCTGCGCCCTGTGCACGGCAAAAACCCGGGTGCCGTGGTGATGAAGGGCCACCCGCGGGGCGTGGCCAAGGCGCTCCTGAGCCCCGACGACCGGGTCGTGGTGACGCTGGGCGAGGACTGGTCGGCCCGCGTCTGGCAGGCCGACGGACGCCCGATCCGCCTGCTGGCGCGCACCCGCGATGCGGTGAACGACGCCGCGTTCAGCCCCGACGGTGCCTGGCTGGCGCTCGCCAGCAGCGACCGCACGCTTCGCGTGTACCCGCGCGAGGCTTTCGCGCCGACGGCCGAGGTGGCCGGCCTGCTCGCCGCCCGGATCGGCCGCGACTTCAGCGACGATGAGCGCCGCTTCGTGTTGAACGAACTGTGGCCGCGGCTGCGCGGCTGGGTGCTCGACATGTTCACGCTTCCCGACATCGGCTCGTAACCGCAGGCCGGGGCGGGCGTCGAAGGGCCCGGCGGCAGCAGGCCGTAGACTCCCTTCCAGGGAGACAAGGGCCGGCCACCGATGCTGACCACCGAAGCCGTACTCGCACTCGCACCCGACGACGCCTCGGCCAAGGCCGCACGTGGGCTCGTCGCCCCATCGAAGTGGCCGCTGCGCGGCGCCGACGAGAGCGCGGTCTGGGGCGAATGCCAGGGCAGCGGCAGCAAGCCTTACCAGACGCAGGTGGACCTGGCCGGGCCGGCCTTTCGCTGCACCTGCCCCAGCCGCAAATTCCCCTGCAAGCACGGCCTGGCGCTGCTGCTGATGAAGGTGCAGGACGGCGCTGCCTTCGCCGGCGGCCCACCGCCGGCCTGGGTCAGCGAATGGCTCGCCAGCCGGACCGAGAAGGCGCAGAAGCAGGAAGCGCGCGCCGCCGCCAAGACCGAGGCGCCGGCCGACCCCGAAGCCGCCGCGAAGCGCGAGGCGCAGCGCTGGCAGCGCATCGAGGCCGCCGGCGACGACCTCGCGCGCTGGCTGGCCGACCAACTGTCGCAAGGCCTGGGCGCGCTGAATCCGGCCGCCGCGGCCGCCTGGCAGACCATGGCCGCGCGCCTCGTCGACGCCCAGGCGCCGGGCCTCGCGCAGCGTGTGCGCGAGGCCGCGGCCGGCATCGGCGACGCCCCCGAGCGCACGCTCGCCCGGCTGGCGATGCTGCAGCTGGCCTGCGACGGCCTCGCGCGCCGCGCCACGCTGCCGCCGGCCGAGCAGGCCGACCTGCGCACGATGCTGGGCTGGCCGCTGGACCGCGCCGACGTGATGGCACAAGGCACGCCCCTGGCCGACCGCTGGTGCGTGCTGGGCGTGGCGATGGACGAGCGCGATGCCAAGCTCACCGAGCGCCGCGTCTGGCTGCACGGCCAGGCCAGCGGCCGGCGCGCGCTGCTGCTGGACCACGCCTTCGCCGGCAAGGGCTTCGAGCAGAGCTGGGTGGCGGGCGTCGAGGCCGACGCCTCGCTCGTGTTCTACCCCTCGGCGGCGCCGCTGCGGGCGCTGTGCGACGCGCCGGTCGTGGCCGGCATCGCTGCGCTGCCAAACGCCGAGGATGAGTGGCATTCCATCGCCGCTCGCGTGGCCGCCAACCCCTTCGTGCCGCTGCACCCGATGCTGTGGCGCGACGCGGTGCTGCTGCACGCAGATGGCTGGCACGCGGTGGCCGGCGGGCGCGCGCTGCCGCTGGCCATCGAACCTGCGGACGCCTGGGCGCTGCAGGCGCGCGGCGGCGGCCGGCCGCTCCAGTGGGCCGGCGAGTGGGACGGGCGCAGCTTCGCGCCGCTCACCGTGTGGGCGGCATCGGGCAAGCCGCCGCTGTGGCAGCGAGGTGCCGCATGACGGCGTGGCAGGCGCTGCTGCCGCCGGCGCTGGTCGGCACCGAGCGCCATGCCGGCGCCTGGCCACCGGCGGGTGCATGGCCGGCCGAGGTGGCGGCTCTGGTCGCCCAGGCCGCCGAAGGCCCGAGCCGCGCCACCGGCCTGCTCCGCGCGGCGGCCGTGCTGGCGGCGGTGCAGTCGGCCGCCGAGTTCGGCCGGCCCTTCACCGCGCCGCTGCCGGCCGCGGCCGGCGACGAGACCCTGCCTGCCGCCGCGCCCGATCCGCTGCAGGCCTGGCTGCTGCACGAAGGCCCGGCGCGCACGCAGCACGAGTTGCTGGCGGTGCTCGCCGCACGCGGCCAGCGCCTGCCCGAGCCGTGGTTGCCCATCGCGCTGGACCTGGGCCGGCGCAGCATGGCCTTGCGCGGCCCGGTCGCGGCCGTGCTGGGCACGCGAGGCGCCTGGCTCGCCGCGCAGCGCGACGACTGGCGCTGGGCCGTCGGCAGCGACACGGTCGACGACGAAGCGCGCTGGAGCGAAGGCACGCTGGAGCAGCGGGCCGAGGTGTTGCGCCGCCAGCGTGCACACGCGCCCGACGCGGCGCGCGAGCGCCTGGCCGCCGCGCTGCCCGAGCTGCCCGCCAACGAGCGCGCCGAGCTGCTGGCGACGCTGTCCACCGGCCTGGGCGACGCCGACGAAGCGCTGCTCGAAGCCGCCCTCGCCGACCGCAGCCGCGAGGTGCGCCAGGCCGCCGCCGCGCTGCTGCTGCGCCTGCCGCGCAGCGCTTTCGTCGCCCGCGCCATCGCGCGCATCGAGCCCTTGCTGCGCCAGGAGTGTTCGTTCCTGGTCAAGCGCTGGGTCATCGAGCCGCCGGCCGAGGTCGGCCCGCTGGAGCCGCCGCGGCCGAAGCACGAGTCGCTGGGCGACCGCGCCTGGTGGCTCTATCAGGCCGCGCGCCAGTTGCCGCTTTCCTGGTGGACGCAGCACACGGGCCTGGAGCCCGCCAAGCTGCTGGACTGGGCCGCCGACGGCGACTGGGCCGAGGCCCTGCACCGCGCCTGGCGCGACGTGCTCTTCGCTGCGCCCGAGCCCGCCTGGTGCAGCGCCTTCGTGCGCCACTGGCCGCGCGGTGCCGGCCGCGACGAGCGCGCCGAGGTGCTCGCCTTGCTGCCGCTGGCGGAGCGCGAAGACCACTGGCAGCGCACGCTGGAGCGCGATGGGCTCAGCGACGCGCTGCTCGCGCAACTGGGCCCCGGCTGCCCGGCGCCACAGCACCTCTCGGCCCCGCTGTCGCAGGCGCTCGTGGCGGCGCTGCCGCAGCGCCTGGCCGCGCGAGCGCTGGCCCAGGACTGGCCGCTGCGCGAGGCCCTGCCGCAGCTGGCCGGCCTGCTGCACCCGGCCGCCCTGCCCGCGCTGCACACCTTGCCGCGCCGTGACGACGACTCCCCTTCGGCCGCCGATCTGCTGCACGCCGTGCAGCGCATCGCCGCCGCCCGCGCCACCCTTCACCCGAGGACGCCTTGATGAGCAACGTGATGCGCCAGCACGCCGAACAGCAGTTCGCCCAGGAGCTGGCCGAACTGGCGAAGCAGGACCAGCGCCCGCGCCCCGAGAACTGGGCGCTGTCGCCGGGAGCCGTGCTGCGCTACCTGATGGGCGGCAGGCTCGACAACGGCTTCGAGGTCAGCGCCAAGTACATCGGCAGCGAACGGCTGATGGAAGTGGCCGTCGCCACGCTGGCCACCGACCGCGCGCTGCTGCTGTACGGCGTGCCCGGCACCGCGAAGAGCTGGGTCAGCGAGCACCTGGCCGCGGCGATCAGCGGCGACAGCACGCTGCTGATCCAGGGCACCGCCGGCACCAGCGAGGAGCAGCTGCGCTACGGCTGGAACTACGCGCAGCTGCTGGCGCATGGCCCCTCGGAAGCCGCGCTCGTGCCCAGCCCGCTGATGCAGGCGATGAAGCGCGGCCAGATCGCGCGGGTGGAAGAGCTCACACGCATACCCGCCGATGTGCAGGACACGCTGATCACGGTGCTGTCGGAGAAGACGCTGCCCATCCCCGAGCTGGCCAGCGAAGTGCAGGCCGTGCGCGGCTTCTCCGTCATCGCCACCGCGAACAACCGCGACAAGGGCGTCAACGAACTCTCGGCCGCGCTGAAGCGCCGCTTCAACACCGTGGTGCTGCCGGTGCCGGCGAGCGAGGACGACGAGGTGGCCATCGTCACCAAGCGCGTGGCCGAGATGAGCCGCTCGCTGCAGCTGCCGGCCGAGCCGCCGGCGCTGAAGGAGGTGCGGCGCATCGTGCAGATCTTCCGCGAGCTGCGCAACGGCCGCACCGAGGACGGCAAGACGCAGCTGAAGTCGCCCACGTCCACGCTCAGCACCGCGGAGGCGATCTCGGTCATCAACAGCGGCCTGGCGCTCGCGGGCCACTTCGGCGACGGCGTGCTGCGCCCGCGCGACGTGGCCTCGGGCCTGGTCGGTGCGGTGGTGAAGGACCCGGTGCAGGACGCGGTGGTCTGGAACGAATACCTCGAGACCGTGGTCAAGGAGCGCGGCGACTGGAAGGACCTGTACCGCGCCTGCCGGGACACGGTGTGAGCGAAACCCGGTTCTTCGGCATCCGCCACCACGGCCCGGGCTGCGCGCGCAGCCTGCGCGCCGCATTCGACGCCTGGGCGCCGAGCGTGGTGCTGGTCGAAGGCCCGCCGGAGGCCGACGCGCTGCTGCCGCACCTGCCGGCGCTGGTACCGCCGGTGGCGATCCTGAGCCACGCGGTCGACGATTCGAAGCGCGCCGTGTACCACCCCTTCGCGCGCTTCTCGCCCGAGTGGCAGGCGCTGGCCTGGGCCGCCGAACGCGCCGTGCCGGCGCGTTTCATCGACCTGCCGCAGGCGCACGAGCTGGCGATGGAGCGCGAAGCCGAGACCGACGATGCGCCACCCGACTCCACACGGTTGGATCCGCTGGGCGCGCTGGCCGAGGCCGCCGGCTTCGAGGACGGCGAAGCCTGGTGGAACCAGCAGGTGGAAGAGCGCAGCGAAGCCGCCGGCCTCTTCGACGCCATCGCCGAGGCGATGGCCGCGCTGCGCAGCGGCGAACCTTCACCGCGCGACGCACGCCGCGAGGCACACATGCGCCAGTGCCTGCGCGCCGCGCGGCGCGAAGGCTTCGAGCGCATCGCCGTGGTCTGCGGCGCCTGGCACCTGCCGGCGCTGCGCGACGAGAGCATCACCATGAAGGCCGACAGCGCGCTGCTGAAGGGCCTGCCCAAGGTGAAGGTGGCCGCGACCTGGGTGCCGTGGACCTACCGCCACCTCACGCGCGCCAGCGGCTACGGCGCCGGCGTGCGCTCGCCGGGCTGGTACGAGCACTTGTGGAGCGCCCATGGCCGCCCGCGCGCCGCAGGCTGGCTGGCGCGCGTGGCCACGCTGATGCGCGAGCGCGACCTCGACTGCTCCTCCGGCCACCTGATCGAGGCCACACGCCTGGCCGAAGGCCTCGCGGCGATGCGCGGCCGCCCCGCGCCCGGTCTCGACGAGCTGAGCGAAGCCATCCGCGCCGTGCTGACGATGGGCGACGACACCGTGCTGGCCTTCGTGCACGACGCGCTCGTCATCGGCGACCGCCTGGGCGAAGTGCCGCCCGACGTGCCCACCGTGCCGCTGCAGCGCGACCTGGAAGCGCAGCAGAAGTCGCTGCGCCTGAAGCCCGAGGCGCTGCAGAAGACGCTGGACCTGGACCTGCGCCAGCCCAACGACCTGGCCAGGAGCCGCCTGCTGCACCGCCTGGCGCTGCTGGGCATCCCCTGGGGCACGCTGGCCAAGCTCGGCCGCAGCACGCGCGGCAGCTTCCACGAGATCTGGCAGCTGCAGTGGCAGCCCGAGTTCGCGCTGAAGCTCATCGAGGCCAGCCGCTGGGGCCAGACCGTGGAGCAGGCCGCCACCGCCTGCGTGCTGGAGCGCTGCCCCACGCTGGCCACGCTGGCCGAACTTTCGAAGTGTGTGGACGATGCATTGCTGGCCGACCTGCCCGCGGCGGTGCACGCCGCGACGCAGGCGCTGCAGGATCGCGCCGCCACCAGCGGCGACGTGCCGCAGCTGCTGGCCGCGCTGCCGGCGCTGGCCAACGTGTTCCGCTACGGCAACGTGCGCCAGACCGATGCCTCGCTGGTGGCCCACGTGCTCGACGGCCTGGTGCTGCGGGCCGCGCTCGGCCTGCTGCTGGCGGTGCAGCAGCTGGACGACGAAGCCGCAGGCGCCTTGCGCGAACACCTGCTCGCCGCGCACGCTGCATTGCGTCTCCGCGATGCACCCGAGCCGCAGGCCGCCTGGCGCCAGGCGCTGCAGCTGCTGGCCGACAGCACGGCCGCGCACGCGCTGCTGCAGGGCCTGGCGCTGCGCCTGCTGCTGGACGAGGGCGCGCGCGGCGCCGATGACGCGGCCACCGCGATGTCGCTGCACCTGTCGGCCGGCAGCGACCCGGCCGCCGCGGCCGCGTGGCTCGACGGCTTCCTCAACCGCAATGCCGTCGTGCTGCTGCACGACGCCGCGGTGTGGCGCCTGCTCGACGACTGGCTGGCCGGCCTGAGCGACGAGCACTTCGTGCGCGTGCTGCCGCTGGTGCGGCGCACCTTCTCCGCCTTCGGCCCCGGCGAACGGCGTGACCTGGCGGCGATGGCGCGCCAGGGCGCGAGCGCAGCGCCGGCCGCCACGGCGCCGGTGGACTGGCCGGCCGACAAGGCCGCCTTGCCGCTGCCCTGGCTGCGACGCTGGCTGGGAGTGCCCGCATGAGTGTCGACGACTCGACGCGGGACGCGACCCGCCTGCGCCGCTGGCGCCTCGTGCTGGGCAGCGAGGCCGAGGCCGCCTGCGGCGCGCCGCTGGGCATGGAAGCGGAGATGGACCAGGCGCTGGCCGCGCTCTACGAATCCGCCGGCGGCGGCCTGAGTGACGACCGCAAGGGCGGCCGCGGCGCATCGCGCCCGAGCGTGGCGCGCTGGCTGGGCGACATCCGCCGCTACTTCCCCTCGCAGGTCGTGCAGGTGATGCAGCGCGACGCACTGGAGCGCCTGAACCTGCGCGAGATGCTACTGCAGCCCGAGATGCTGGAAGCCGCGCAGCCCGACGTGCACCTGGTGGCGCAGCTGGTCGCGCTGTCCGGCGTGATCCCGGCGAAGACCCGGGACACCGCGCGCGCCGTGGTGCGCCGCGTGGTCGACGAGCTGATGAAGCGGCTGGAGGAACCGCTGCGCAGCGCCGTCACCGGCGCGCTGGACCGCGCGCAGCGCAACCGTCGCCCGCGCCATGCCGAGATCGACTGGCACCGCACCATCCGCGCCAACCTGCGCCACTGGCAGCCCGAGTACCGCACCGTGGTGCCGCAGGTGCTGCACGGCTACGGCCGCAAGGCGCGACGGCCGCAGCGCGAAGTCATCCTGTGCATCGACCAGAGCGGCTCGATGGCGCCCTCGGTCGTCTACGCCAGCATCTGCGGCGCGGTGATGGCCAGCCTGCCGGCGGTGAGCACGAAGATGGTGGTCTTCGACACCGCGGTGGTCGACCTCACGGACCAGCTCGACGACCCGGTGGAGCTGCTGTTCGGCGTGCAGCTGGGCGGCGGCACCGACATCAACGGCGCGGTGGGCTACTGCCAGAGCCTGGTGCGCGAGCCGCGCAACACGATCCTGGTGCTGATCTCCGACCTCTACGAAGGCGGCGTCGCGCCACAGCTGCTGCGGCGCGCGGCCGAGCTGGTCGAGAGCGGGGTGCAGTTCATCACGCTGCTGGCACTCTCGGACGAAGGCGCGCCGGCCTACGACCGGCAGCTCGCCGCGCAGCTGGCTGCACTGGGCGTGCCCAGCTTCGCGTGCACGCCCGATGCCTTCCCCGCGCTGATGGCCGCGGCCATCCGGCGCGAGGACGTGAACGCCTGGGCGGCCGGGCGGGGGCTCGTCACCACGCGCGCCTGACGGCGCCTGCGCCTCAGGCGGCCGCCGGCGCGGCTTCGTCGCAGGCGTTTGCCGCAGCCGGCTTGCCGGGCGGCATTGCGCGCACACGCTCGCCTGCCGCCACGAGCTCGGGCATCGTGGCGGTGTAGATCACCGCCTGCGGGTCTTCCGGATCGGCCTTGGCGACGAAGCCGAAACGATCGAACAGCGCGCGCATGCGCGGGTTCTCGTGCTTGTAGGTGGTGGCGTAGTAGGTGCGGGCGATGTGGGCGCCCCAGTCGATCAGCATCTGCATCAGGTGGCGCCCGATGCCCTGGCCGCGCAGGTCGCTGCGGCGCGAGAACGAGACCTCGTAGGTGCCCTTGTCGTCGATGCGGAACGCGTGCGCCACGCCGATGATCTCGCCGTCCAGCTCGACGATGAAGGCTGCGTGCTGCCGGTAGTCCAGCGAGTCGTCGTACAGGCGGCCCAGGCGTTCGGGCGAGGTGAGGTAGTCCAGCGTCACCGTGCCCATGTAGCGCGTGTGGCGGTCGTCCTGGCTCAGGCGGCCGATGTACTCGCCGATGGGAGCGATGTCCTCGCGCGTGGCCGGCCGCAGCAGCGCGTGGCGGCCGTCGAGCAGCGTGATGAGCTGGGCCTCGACGGCGTCGACGCCCTGCATCGAGGGCAGCGCGCGCGCCTCCTTGGCCAGCTGCGTGCGCCAGCCGGGGTGGGCCACGCCCAGCATCGCGTCCACGCGCTCGGGGTCGTGCAGGTGGCGCAGGTCGGCCACGCCGTGCTCGGTGACCACGACCACCGGCAGGTCGGCGCTGATCGTGTGGTGCGCACCCTCGCCATGCAGCGCGACGATCTTGCTCTGCAGCAGCCCGCCGCGGCGCTTCACCACGCTGGGCAGCGCGATCATCGCGATGCCGCCGCGCGACCAGGAGGCGCCGAGCGCGAAGTCGAACTGCCCGCCCACGTCGGAGTAGTAGCGGCGCTCGATCATCGACGCGCAGACCTCGCCGCTCAGGCTGACGGCCAGCGCGCTGTTGATGCTGGCCATCGCCGGGTTGAGCTTGATCATCGCCGGGTCGTTGATGATCTCCTGCGGCAGCACGGCGAAGTGCGGGTTGTCGTGCAGCGTGCGGTACAGCTCGCGGCTGCCCAGCACGAAGCCCACGGCGATGCGCTGGCGCAGGCCGGGGCCGTGCATGTCGCGCACCAGGCCGGCCTTGTACAGGGCCATCACGCCGTCGGAGAAGAGTTCCGACCACACGCAGCGCACCGAGGTGCCGTGCTTCACGAGTTCGTTGGCCACCGCGTTGGGCAGCTTGCCGATGCCCAGCTGCAACGTGTGCGGCAGCTCGGTGTCGCTGCCACCCTCGCGGCGCAGCAGGCCGACGATCTGCCGCGCGATGGCCTCGGTCTGCGCCTGCTCGTCGCCGGCGGCGGGCTCCATGCGGTGCTCGAGCAAGGGCTCGTCGATCTCGACGACGAGGTCGAAGTCGGTGAGCTTCATCGCGCAGCCTGTCTCGATGCGCTGGCCGCTGGCCGGGTCCTCGAGCGTCGCGATGTGCCAGCGCGGCATGCGCGCGTTCACGAACGCCACCTTGAAGGCCGCCTCGCGCACCGGCGCGAAGTCGATGCCCGCGTTCAGGCCCAGCGTCACGCGGCCTTCGGCGTCCGGCGGCGAGGTGTGCGCGAACGCCACGTCGGGCCGCCAGCGGCCTTCGAACAGGCGCGGCACCTGCGAGAGGTTGCAGCGGATGTTGCGCGCCAGCCCGGCGTTGACCAGCGCGCGCACGCCCGGGCCGATGAATGGCGTGACGATGCCCACGCCGCCCATCACCGCCCGGCTCCAGCCCTCGGCCGGGCCCAGCGCCAGCACCTGGAAGATGTCGACGCCGGCCAGCCGTTGCGGCTGCTCGAAGATCCAGCGCTCGACGGCGTCGATGCGGCCGGCGTTGCCGGGCAGGTAGCACACGGGCCGCGCGCCGTCGGCAGCGAGGCGGCCCAGGAGGGCCAGTCGTTCGGCGACCGTCTGCAGCGCGGCGGCCAGGGGCGTGGTGTTGATGGTGCTCATGTCGGATTCGTTCGGCAAAGGTCCACCAGGCCCCGGCGCAAGCCCCGGAGCGGTCTCCATCAACTTCGGAAGGCAGCCTCTGGGGGCCTTGCGTACGCCGGGCGTCGCTGCGGAATCCCTGGCCTCTTCTATCGGCCTCCACACGCCGCCCTTGACTCAAGGGGGCGGGTGGACGCGTCCGACGGCTTGCCTGCATGCATTGTTTGCAGGCCCGTCGCGGGCGGGGATGACGGGCGTCAATGCCCGTGCGGCGCGGCGTCACGGCGCGCGCACCTGTGTGTCGGATGCCGCACCACAGGCGTGCGCCGTGCGGCCCTGCCTTCGATATGGCGCGTGAAGCCCCCGCTCATCCAGCGAACGGGGCGGCGAGGACGCCCGGCCCTCAATGCAGGCCGAGCACCCTCAGCAGCAGGGCCAAGCCCACCACGGCGACGACAGCGATGGCCGGCGCAAGCACGCGCACGCGCGAGCGTTGACGAAACAGCTTGCGGTCACTCGGCCAGAAGAGAAGGGGCGATGGCACCGGGACATCCTAGGGCACGAAACGCCCCGCTCCGATCCCCCGTCAGCGGGGATCGGAGCGGGGCGCTCGGGCGGTGCCGAGGCATACGGCACACGGCGCACGGCCGGGACCCGGGCGAGGCGTCAGCGCTCAGCGCTCAGCGCCACAGCGTTCGCGACGTGCCGAACCTGCGCTCGGCCGCGGCGGTCCCGACGGCCGCCACAGCCGTGGGCCGTGCGGCTTCGGCGTCGCGCGCCTGGGCCTGGGTGGCCAGCCGCTGCACGCAGCGGTCGCGTGCAGCGCGTTCACGGAGTTCCTCGCAACGCTCGACCGCGACGCGGGCCTGCGCCGAGTCGCGCAGGAAGGGCTCGCTCGATGCGTGGTCGAACACGAGCACGACGGCGCACAGGCAAGCGGCCGAGGCGACGAACGATGCGACGGCGACCGCGCCGCGCGCGGGCCGGCGCTCCGGGGTCTTCAGGGTGCGTTTCATGATGGATTCCTTGGAGAGAACAGGTCTGGGGCGCCGCGGCGCAGGGGCCGCGGCCAGGAGTTCGAATGAAGAGTCGATGGACATGGCTTGCCTCGATGGGTGCAGGGACGGTCCGGTGCCGGCCGCGGCGCGCGAGGCGCCGGCGGCTTGCGAAGCCTCGGCCCGCAAGGGCTCAGGGATGGGTGGCCGCTGTCGGCCGCGCCCGAAGCGAACGGGCGGCCGGTGGGGCGAGGCGCTCGGGAGTGCCGGCCGGCGAGCGATCACCGGCAGGCCGTGGCGCGAGAAACCTCGCGCCGGCTGCGCGAGTCGTCAGGAAGCGTTGGCCGACAGAAGGCCGGTGCGGGACATGCGAACCATGGGCGAGCCTCCTGTGGTGGGTTGACGAGTCGGGTGATGCGCAGCGCGTTGGAGCAGCGCACTGTGCCTGCGAGGTGCAGGGTGCGTCAATGCCCGAACTCGTCCGTCCGGCCTAGTCCGGAGGATGCAGCCGCCGCACGGCGCCGGGTCCTCCAGCGCCGCGGCCGCTGCGGCCTCGGGTTGGTGCACCAGGGGATCGAAGGCGTCTCGGTGGCGCCGCTCGGTCAACTCACTTTTGCCGTCATGTCATGAGCCGAGCAGCTCGTCGAGTTGATCGAAGGCCTCGTCGTTCCAGCTCGCGCTCCCGGCGCCGATGTCGCCGTCGAGCGCCTCCTTCGACGGATAGAGCTCGTGCACGACGAGCAGCGTCTGCCCCGCGCTGGGCTCGAACGTGACCGTCGTGACCTGCCCGTTGCCGCCGGCTTCCTCGTTGGTCCAGGCCAGGCGCGAGGACGGCGTCACGTCCAGGTACCTGCCGTGGAACGCCATGCCTTCGGGGGCGGCCGGGTGGCTGAACACCAGCCGGTAGCCACCGCCGGCCCGCACGTCGAGTTCGCAGGACAACAGCGTCAGCCCGAAGGACTCCGGGACCCACCAGCGTCGAAAGAGCTCGGCGCGGGTCCAGGCCTCGAACACGCGCTGCGGCGGGGCGCCAATGACGCGCTTGACGAGGAGTTCGCGCTCGGAGGTCCGCTGCGCCGACAGGCGATGCCGCGCCGGGCTGCCGGATCCCTGGCCCATCGCGTCGCCGCTCACGCCTTCACCTCGACCACCGGCTCGAAGCCGCCGAAGATCATGCGCTTGCCGTCGAAGGGCATCGGCGGATTGCCCGGCGTGGACGGGTCCATGCGAGGGTCCTCGATCATCTTCTTCATGCCCGCGTCGCGCGTGGCCTTGTCGGGCCACTCGACCCACGAGAAGGCCACGGTCTCCTCGGCCGTGGCCTGCACCGCGCGGCGGAAGTCGGTGAGCTTGCCGTCCGGGACGTCGTCGCCCCAGCACTCCATCACGCGCAGCGCGCCCAGTTCGAGGAACAGGGCGTCGAAATGCTGCGCGTGCTCGATGAACTTCTGCCGGTTGGCCGTGGGCACCGCGATCACGAAACCGTCGATGTAGGACATGGCTGGACTCCTGTGGAACTGACCGATGGGCGCACCCGATGGGGCGCGTGTGTCGGTCTCGACGGATGAGAGCCTGCCGATTCGACACGATCGACCCGATGCGCCGCTGTCGTCAAGCCGCGCCGAGGCCCGAATTCGAGAGCAAGACCCGGGGTGCCGCCGATCGAGCCTGTTCCTACAGTGCCGACATCGATTCGGACACACTGGAGCCCCCGATGAACAGCAGCTCTCGCGCAAGCACCCTGGCGGCAGGCACCGAGGCCGATGCACGCTGGACGGCCGTCCGCGCGCGCGACCCGCAGGCCGACGGCCGCTTCGTCTACGCCGTGCGCACGACCGGCGTCTATTGCCGGCCGAGCTGCGGCGCGCGCCCGGCACGGCCGGAGAACGTCAGCTTCCACGACAGCCCGGCCGATGCCGAACGCGCGGGCTTTCGCCCCTGCCGCCGCTGCCGGCCCGACGAGCCCTCGCTGGCCGCGCAGCAGGTGGCCATCGTCGCGCGCCTGTGCCGCCGGCTCGAGGCCGAGGACCCGCCGCCCGGGCTGGAGCAGCTGGCCGATGATGCGCAGTGGAGCCCCTTCCACCTGCACCGCGTGTTCAAGCGCATCACCGGGCTCACGCCCAGGGCCTACGCCGCCGCGCACCGCGGCCGCCGCGTGCAGCAGGCGCTGGCCCGAAGCGGCAGCGTCACCGAGGCGATCTACGACGCGGGCTACCCCTCCGGCGGCCGCTTCTATGCCGAGGCGCCCAAGCTGCTGGGCATGACGCCGCGCCGCTGGCGCGCCGGCGGCGCCGACACCGAGCTGCGCTTCGCGGTCGGCCAGTGTTCGCTGGGCGCCATCCTGGTGGCGCGCAGCGAACTGGGCATCTGCGCGATCCTGCTCGGCGACGACCCGGATGCGCTGGCGCGCGAACTGCAGGACCGCTTCCCGCGCGCCCGGCTGCTCGGCGGCGATGCCGGTTTCGAGCAGTGGGTCGCCCAGGTCGTCGGCTTCGTCGAGGCGCCCGCGATCGGCCTGGACCTGCCGCTGGACATCCGCGGCAGCGCGTTCCAGCAGCGCGTGTGGCAGGCGCTGCAGGCCATCCCGCCCGGCGAGACGGCGAGTTATGCCGAGATCGCGCGCCGCATCGGCGCCCCGGCCGCGACACGCGCGGTCGCGCAGGCCTGCGGTGCGAATGCGCTGGCGGTCGCCATCCCTTGCCACCGCGTCGTGCGGCGCGACGGCGCCTTGTCGGGCTACCGTTGGGGCGTCGAGCGCAAGCGCGCGCTGCTGGCACGCGAGGCGCAGTCGTGAGCGCGCGGGTCCTGGGGCTTGAACTCGCGGCTGCCGACGATCTCGGCGCCCGCATCGCGGCAATCGACTGGGGCGCGGTGGAGGTTGATCTCGATGCGCAGGGCGCGGCCGTCATCCCGGGCCTGCTGGCGCCGGAGCTGTGCCGCGAACTCGCCGCGCTGTACCCGCGCGACGATGGGTTCCGCAGCCGCGTGGTGATGGCGCGGCACGGCTTCGGGCGCGGCGAGTACCGCTATTTCGACTACCCGCTGCCGCCGCCGGTGGCGCGGCTGCGCACGGCGCTGTACCCGGCGCTGGTGCCGGTGGCGAACCGCTGGCACGAGGCGATGGGCTTGCCGGCGCGCTTTCCCGAGCGGCATGCCGATTTCATCGCGCGCTGCCACGCGGCCGGGCAGGTGCGGCCGACGCCGCTCTTGCTGCAGTACGGCCCCGGCGACTACAACTGCCTGCACCGGGACCTGTACGGCGAGCAGGTGTTTCCGCTGCAGGTGGTGCTGCTGCTGTCGGCGCCGGGGCGCGACTTCGACGGCGGCGAGTTCGTGATGACCGAGCAGCGGCCGCGCATGCAGTCGCGGCCGATGGTGCTGCCGCTGCGCCAGGGCGACGCGGCGGTGATCGCGGTGCACCAGCGGCCGGTGCAGGGCACGCGCGGCGTGTACCGCGTGAACCTGCGGCATGGCGTGAGCCGCGTGCAATCGGGCCGGCGCCACACGCTGGGCCTGATCTTCCACGACGCGGCCTGAGCGATGACAGGCCTGCGCAGCGCCGGGACGATGGACCTGTTCGCCGACGCGCCGGCGGCGCCGGGCGGTCCGCGGATCGAGCCGCTCGCCGACGGCGCGGTGGTGCTGCGCAGCTACGCGGCGGCGCAGGCCGAGGCCTTGTGGCTCGAGGCCTGCAGCGTGATCGAGGCCGCGCCGCTGCGGCGCATGTTCACGCCGGGCGGGCTGCGCATGGCGGTGGCGATGACGAACTGCGGCGCCCTGGGCTGGGTCAGCGACCGCAGCGGCTACCGCTACGACGCGCTCGACCCGGAGATGGGCTGCGCGTGGCCGCCGATGCCCGGCGCGATGCGAGGCCTCGCCCAGGCCGCCGCGGCCGCCGCCGGTTTCCCCGGCTTCGAGCCGGACGCCTGCCTGGTCAACCGCTACGAGCCGGGCACGCGCCTGAGCCTGCACCAGGACCGCGACGAGAAGGACATGGCGCAGCCGATCGTGTCCGTCTCGCTCGGCCTGCCGGCCACCTTCCTCTTCGGCGGCCTGAAGCGCCACGAGCCCACGCGGCGCGTGCCGCTGGCGCATGGCGACATCGTCGTCTGGGGCGGGCCTTCGCGGCTGCGTTACCACGGCGTGCTGGCGATCAGGGACGGCTGGCATCCGCTGACCGGCGCCTGCCGCATCAACCTCACGTTCAGGCGCGCCGCGGGCAGGGCCTGAGCGCGGGAGTCTGCCCGGCGGCGGCGCGGCTCAGGCGCCGGCCGGCTGCGCGCCGCGCCGCTGCGCCTCATAGGCGGCGCGCGCCGCCGCGAAGGCCGCCGCGCCCCAGCGTTCGCGCAAGGCCCGCAGAGGCGGCTCGAAGCTGCCGCGCGCCAGCTCGGCGCCCAGCAGGTCGGACACCGTGGCCCAGCCGGTGGCAAGCGCGGCGTAGGCCCCGGTCCGATCGCCGGCCTGCTCGGCCAGTTGCGCGAGGCCGGAAGCGGCGGCGATGTAGGTCTCGGGCGCCCGCGCGGCCAGCGCGTGTTCGCGCGCGGCGAGCAGCCGGGTTCGTGCGGCCGCCGCGTCACCGGCTTCCAGGGCCAGCGTCGCGCGCAGCACCGCGGCGGAGCCCAGCGCGGCCGCGTCGCCCGCCGCCTGCGCCGCGGCTTCGGTGCCGGCCAGCACGCGCTCCACCGCATCGCGCTGCCCCGCCGCATGCCAGGCGCAGGCGGCCTGCACCGCGGCCTGGCGTTCGGCGACGCCGTCGCCGATCTCGCGGCAGCGCTGCGCGGCGGCTTCGAGGTCCAGCGCCGCGTCGGCCGCGCGGCCGAGCGCCAGGCGCGCCTGGGCCCGCATCTGCCACCAGGCCGGCGCGGTCGCGCCGGGCACCGCATCGATGGCGCGGCCGAACCGCACCTCGGCCCCGGCGGCGTCGCCCTGCGCCAGGTCGGCCGCGGCGAGCAGCGCGTGGGCCTGCGCGGCCATCGCAGGGTCGGGGTCGGCGCCTTCGATGGCGGTGCCAGCATGACGGCGCGACCGTTCGAACTGGCCCAGCAGGCGCGCCGTCTCGGCGGCCAGCAGGCTGCTGCGGCGATGCGCGTCTTGCGCGCCGGCCGCGCGCTGGATCTCGGCGGCCTGCTCGATGGCTTCCAGCGCCTGCGGCAGGCGCATCGCACGCGCCAGCGTGTCGGCCTGGCGCAGCAGGGCCTCGGCCTGGCGCAGCGGCGCCTGGTCGTTCGCGGCCGCAGCGGTGTGGTCGATCGGCGGGAGGCTCATGTCTCGGGGCTGGCGGTGATCGTATGGCCGGCGCGCTCGTGGCGCCGCTCCACCTCGGCCACCGCCGCGGCGCGTTCGGCGCGGTGCTGCTGCGCCCAGGCAGCCAGCTGCGCGGCCAGGCTGGTGGCGGTCTGCTCGCGCTCGTGCGCGGCGGCCTCCAGGCCGTCGCGGCGCTGCAGCGCCTCGTCCTGGCGCGACTGCGCGGCCTGGCAGGTGGCCTCGTTCTCCTCGCGCAGCGCCACGGCGCCGTCGGCCGCGGTCTGCAGGTCGGTGCGGGTGTCGCCGGCCTGCTCGTCGGTGCTGGCGATGCGCGCGGCGTCGTCGGCCAGGCCGGCCTGGCAGTCGGGCTGCTGGCCGTCGGCATCGCCCATGTCGCCGGCCATGTGGTCGAAGGACTCCTGCATCTGGCGCGCCTCGGCGTTCATCTCGCCCATGCGGTCGCCGGCATCGCCGGGCAGGTGCGAGGCCAGGCTGGTGAAACCCTCCCAGGCGGCCAGCGGGATCGTCAGCGCGGCCAGGCCGGCGGCGCGGTCGGGGTAGCCGGCGGTCAGCCCGGCCGCTTCCTGCTGGCGCTGCTGCTGCTCCTGGTTGGCGGCATCGCGCCGCGCGATCGCCTGCTCGTGCGCGGTGATGGCCGACAGGCCGCCGCGCGTGTCGGCCACGCTGGCGGCGATCGGCGCGCGGTTGGCCTCGCAGGCCTCGACGCGCTCGCCCTCGTGCTCGGCCTCGACCTCGGCGCGCGAGCGCACCGCCAGCAGGTTGAGGATCTCGTTCTGCATCGCGACGATCTGCTCGGGCGTGGCCGGCGGCGCCGTGTAGTGCGGGTTGGCGCGCTCCACGCCTTCCTCGGGCTGGTTGTCCTCGGTGAAGCGGGCGCGGTGCGCGGCACGCTGCTGCGCGTAGGTGGGCGCCTCGCCGCCGCCGCCGAAGAGCTGGGGCAGGAACAGCGCGCCGAGCTGGCCGGCGCGGGCGCCCCAGCCGGCGGGGGTGCGGCCGGCGCGAACCTCGGGCCCGTCTGCCGCCCGCGGCGCGGCCATCTCCGGCCCGGCGCTGGCGCTCGCGGCCGCAGCGGTCGACGGACTGCTGGGGCCTGGCGGGGTGGACGTGCTCGACGTGCTCGATGTGCTCGATGCACTCGAAGCGCCGGATGCGGCCGGCGCCACGGGCGTGGTTGGCGTGGTCGGCGTGGTCGGTGTGGTCGGCGCCGAGCCGCCCGGACCGCCTGCTGGCGCGATGGGGAACTCCGACAGCGGGACCGAACCCCGGTGGACCAGTCCACCGGGCAGCTGGGTCTGCGGTCCGCCGCCGGCGTAGACCGCCGGCCGGCCAGGAGCCGGCAAGCCCTCCGGCAGGGGGGCGACCACGGATCGGATGTTGGGCGTGTTCGGCGGGACTTCGAACACCCGGTACTGGTCTACCGGGTTGCCGGGCCATACCCGGCCGGTCGCGTCGGCCGGCCAGCCCCGAGGCAGTGCGGAGTCCGCGCGCACGCCCTCCTCGCCGATCGTCGCCTGCCGCGCCGCATAGGCATCGGCCTCCGCGCGGCTGGTGAACACGTGGTCGATCCATGCGCCACCCGGCCCGGCCCGCACGCCATAGGTCGGCTGGTCCGGGGTGAGGCTGAAGTAGGCCTCGGGCTTGTACTCGAGCGCGCCGGTCCGGGGATTGCGAACCGTCATGCCCTCTTCACCGCGGTACGGGCCGGTCGTGCCGGGGTTGGCAGGGTCGTAGGCACCGCGGTCGGGATGGTCCTCCAGCCGCCGCAGGTTCGCCATGATCTCCTCGTGGCTGCCGCCCAGCCGGCTCCAGTCGACGTCGGTCTCCGGCGCGGCGGGGCGCGGGCCGGCCGGCGCCGTGGTGGGCGTGTCTTCGGGCCTCAGGCCCAGCGCCGCATGGTCGATGACGACCGAAGGTTCGGCAGCGGGCCGGGCCGTCGCGGCAGGACCGCCACCGCTGGGCGCCGGGCCTCCGCCGCTGGGCGCCGGGCCTCCACCGGTGGGGGCAGGACCACCGCCGGTGGGCGCGGGACCTCCGCCGGTGGGGCCAGGGCCACCCCCGCCGGCCGGTCCGGGGCCGCCGCCGCCACCTCCTCCTCCGCCCGTCGGCGGCCCACCGCCGGACGGCGGGCCGGGGATGTCTCCGGTGCCCGCGGGCCCGCGATCGCGCCCACCGACCGGGTAGTGCGCCGGGCCGATGTCCGGGCTGTTCATCGGCACCCATCGCCCATCCGGCAGCAGGTACCTGCCGTTCTCGGTGTTGACCTGGAGGGTCGGGTTGAATCGCGAGTGCGCGTCGGGCGCGTTGGCCGCCAGCGCGGGGCTCGGATTGGCGGAGTGCAGGCGCACCTCGACCGGCCAGGGCTCGCCGGCCCGGGGCGACGGAGGCTGGCGCACCGGCACCGGCGAAGTGGTCACGACCGCGGGGTTGTCCGGCAGCACGCTGCCCTCGGTATGGGGCGTTCCGGGCGCCCCGGTCGTGGCGCCGCGCGGCCCGTCCATGGGCACGTCGCCATGCTCGGCGATGCGCGCGTGCGTGACCCCCGCGAACTCCATGTTCTCGTGGTACTGGATGCGCGTCGGGTCCGGATTCATCCGGATGTCCACGTCCTGCAGCCCGTGGGCCGGCACGGTCGGCCTGGGATCGGCTGCGCCGGGCGCCGGCCGCACGTCGCGGCCGGCCGGCAGCTCGAGGTAGGTGTCGGAGGTGGCCGTCGGGCCGCCGGGCGCATGGGCATCCAGCGCGGCGACCGTGGCGTCGACGTCCAGGTGCTCGAGCGTATCGACACCCGGGCGGCCGAACTCGTGGATGACCATGCCCCCGGGCTCGGGGCGTCGGCCCGTCAACGCGAAGTCCACCGGCGGGCCGCCGCCACCACCGGCAGGCGGGCCACCGCCCCCGGTTCCGCCACCGCCCCCGCCGCCGCCGCTTCCGCCCCCGCCACCACCGCCTGCGCCGCCAGGGCCGCCGCCGCCCGTGGTGGCGGGGGCGGCCGCTGCGTCCGCGGCGGATGCGACCGGCGTGGTGGCCGGCGCAAGTTCCGGCGCCGCCGGTCCCGCCGGCGGCGTCACGTGCTCCGGCGCGACCGTGGCCGCCGGCGGCGTGACGCCATCGGGCGCTGCCGCCGCAGCAGCCGGCGACGACGGGGTGGTCGTGTCCGGCGCGGCCGGATGGGCTGGCGCGCCCGTACCCGCCGGCACATCCACCTCCCCCGGCGGCCGCGTGAAGTGCACGTCCGGCGCATCACCCGCCGGCGGCGGCAGCTCGTGCGGCGGGCGTGGTGTCGTGGGTGCGCCGTCGTCGACCGGCGGGCGGGCGCGGCCGCCCAGCTGCGCGGCGTGGCCGCCGAGCCAGCCGCCGAGTGCGCCGCCGACCGCGCCGCCGGCGGCTGAGAGGTCGCGCCCGCCGTCCTCGATCTCGCGCGGGTCGGCCTGCGCCGTGAAGCTGTGCAGCGCGCGGAACAGCAGGATGCAGGGGTTCAGCAGCTCGTTGTTGATGTTCGTCAGCGCCAGGCTGACGACGCCGACAGCCTCGCGGATCTCCTCGCAGGTGACCGCCAGCTCGCCGGCGGCCACCGCGATGCCGGCGGTGGCGCCGAAGGTGAAGAAGGCCAGCACGCCGGCGCCGGCGGCCACGCCGATGGCCACCGCCTCGACGACGCCGACGATGCCGGTGATCACGTCCAGCACCTGCGTGGCGATGTCGATGATCGCGCTCACCGAGGCCAGCGTGTTGGCCAGCACGTCGTAGGTGTCGCTGCCCTCGCCGAAGCGGCCGATGGTGGCGCCGGTGGCCGCCCAGTCGCGCGTGAGCAGGCCGTGCAGCGCCAGGCCGCCGCCGAGGATCGGCCCCAGCACCGGCACCGCGCGCGTGACCAGGCCGATGCCCAGCCCCATCGCCGCGCCGGAGGCCACGCCGGCAACGAAGCCGCTGCCCACCTGCTCGGCGACGAACTGCGCGCGCAGGTCCGAGCCCGCCGCGCCCACGCGCGCGTCGGCCGCGGCCCAGCGCTGGTGCTCGGCCAGCTCGACGTCGATCAGCACCAGGTCGCCGGTGGCCAGCTCGCCGGCGCCGGTCTGCGGCGTCTCGGGCGTGCCTTCGCCGCCCACGTCGCCGGCCAGCTCCTCGGCGCTCGGTTCGGACGACGAGGCACCGCCCGCGCCCCCTTCGCCGCCTTCGCCACCACCCTCGCCGCCGGCGCCTTCGCCTTCAGCGCCTTCAGCACCTTCAGCACCTTCCGCGCCGGCGGCCTCGCCTTCCGCGCCCTCGCCTTCCGCGGCCCCGCCCTCGCCCACCTCCGGGCTCTCGATGCCGGCGAAGTCCGAGGCCTGCGCGCCGGCCGGCAGGCCCGAGGCACCGCCATCACCCGCGCCGCCGTCGGCGCCCTCGGCCGGGGTCTCGCCGCCGCTGCTGTCCTCGCCCGACTCCTCGGCCCGCGCGTCCTGCTCCTCCATCACGGTGCGGACCTCGTCCTGGCCGATGTCGGTGGCGATCTGCTCGGCCTCGTCGCGGTCCTCGGTGTGCTGCTGCTGCTGCATCGAGGTGATGCGCGCCTGCGCACCGCCGCCGGCCACGCTCACATGCGCCGGCATGCCGGCCGGCGCCGGCCCGGCACCGCGGCCGCCGGAACGCCCGCCCGGCCGCGAGCTGGCGCCGCTGCGGCGTGCGCTGGCGGGAGAGGCGCTGACGCCGCCCATGTTCAGAGCCCTGGCGGCGGCTGGCGGCCGAGCTTGCGGTACTCGGCCTCGATGGCCGCGCGCAAGCCGGCATAGGACGGCGCCACCGGGCCGCCGGCGGCGCTGGCCGCCGCCAGCGTGGCGCTGCGGATGTGGCCGCCGGGCAGGTCGCAGCAGCCTGCGATGCGGTTGAGCTGCGCGTCGTCCAGCCCGTGCGCCGGGCCCAGGTGCGCGAGCCACAGCGCGCGGCGTGCCTCGGGCGCAGGCAGCGCGAAGTCGATCACCGCGTCGAGCCGGCGCGCGAAGGCGGTGTCGAAGCGCCCGCGGCCGTTGCTCGTCAGCACGGCGATGCCGTCGAAGGCCTCGATGCGCTGCAGCAGGTAGTTGGTCTGCTGGTTGGCGAAGCGGTCGTTGGCGTCGCGCACCTCGGTGCGGCGGGCGAAGAGCGCATCGGCCTCGTCGAACAGCAGCACCAGTTCGGCGTGTTCGGCGCGGGCGAAGAGCTGGGCCAGGTTCTTCTCGGTCTCGCCGATGTACTTGCTGCTGACGGCGGCGATGTCCACGCGGTACAGCGGCAGCCTGAGGCGCGTGGCCAGCCAGGCCGCGGCGAGCGTCTTGCCGGTGCCCGAGGGCCCGGCGAAGAGCGCGCGCACGCCCGGCCGGTAGCGCGCCTGCACCGCGGGGCCCAGCACCGCGGCGAGCTGCTCGCGCCGGCGGCAGCGCTCGGCCAGCGCCACCAGCGCCTCGCGCACCGGCGGCGGCAGCACGAGCGCGGCGTCGAGCACCTCGTCGTCGATCCGCTGCGCCAGCGTGCCCAGCTCGGCGCCCGGGCCTTCGCGCAGCGCGCGCTGCAGGTCTTCCGGTGCCGGGTGTTCGCGGCCGGCCAGCAAGGCGCCGCGCTGCGCGGCGCGCGCCAGGTCGCGCACGTGCAGCGTGCCTTGGCGGCCCGGCCACGCGGGGCGCGCGCCTTCGGGCACCAGCTGCTGCCACAGGCGCTGCCGTTCGGCCGGCGCCGGCAGCGGCACGCGCCAGCCGGGCAAGGGGCTCTCGCCGCGGCAGGCGACCGCACCGTCGGGCCCGCAGGCGACGACGAAGGGCCCGCCGTAGCCCGGCACGCGCTCGATGGTGGTGGTCTCGCCCGGCGCCGGATCGGCGCGCAGCACCGGCAGCACCCGTTCCAGCCAGAGCCAGGGGCCGATGCCGCGCGGCAGCTCGCCCTCCAGCGCCAGCGGGCGCAGGCCGAGCGCCTGCGCGACGAGCACGGCGCCGAGCTGCGCCTCCTCCGGGTTGCCGCTGCGCACCGCCAGGCCGCCGCCGGTGGCGCGCAGCGCGGCGGCCTGCGCCGCGGCCGCTTCGGCCAGCGATGGCGGCACCGGCACATCGCCCAGCGCGAGTTCACGCGTGCCGGGCCACGACGCCTGGAGCCCGCGCAGCGCCAGCGCCAGCGGCTGCGGCACCCACATCGAGCGCTCGGGCAGCGGGCGCACCGGGTCCTCGTCCCATTGCAGCAGCCCGCAGCGGTGGGCCTGGCCCTGCATCAGCGCGGGCAGCGCGTCGGGCAGCTGCGGCAGGTGCAGCAGGCCGAGCGTGGGGCGCGCGCCGCCCACCGGCGCCTGCAGCCAGGCCAGCGCTCGCGCGAGCATGGGGTCGAACTCCACCGCCACGGCCAGCGCCAGCGCCAGCGTCTCGGCCGGGTGCAGCGGCAGCTGCTGCGCCAGCGCATGCAGCGCCCGGTCCTCGGGCGGCGGGCCTTCGCGCCACTGCTGCAGGGCCGGTGCCGGCACCTGCGCGCGCTGCGCCTTCAGCCAGGTGGCCTCGGGGCCGTTGCCCGGCGGCTCGGCCAGCAGCGCCAGCGCGATGCGGTGCAGCGGGCAGCGCCCGGCCACGCCGGCCACGGCCCCCGCGACGGCCTCGGGCAGGCGCATGTTCATGCCGGCCCCCGCACGAAGTGGAAGGCGACGACCCGGCCGAACCAGGGCAGCCAGCCGGGATCGAGATCGAGGCCGGCGCGGCGGATGCGCAGCTCGACCTGGTCGAGGCTGAAGCGCAGGTCGACGTGGGTCGCCGTCAGCGCCACGCGGCCGGGCCGGAGCACCAGCGCCGCCAGGCCGATGCGCGCGGCGCGCCAGAGCCAGCGCCGCGCCATCGCGAGCCAGATCTCGGCCTGCGCATCGGCATCGGCCGCGGTGGCCAGCGTGAGCAGCTGCGGCGCGAGGCGGCCGGCCAGCGGCGCCCAGCTGCGCCTCGCGCGGCCAGGCGGGCGCCAGCTCGACGGGGCCGATGACGGACCCGATCGGATCGTCCTGCGCGATGCGCAGCCGCCGCAGCGCCGCACGCAGCACGCGGCGCGCGAAGCTCGCCGCCGCGGCTTCGTCTTCGCACCACCGCGGCAGGCCCAGCCGGGCCAGCACCGGCAGCAGGAACAGCAGACCAGCGGCGGCAGTGGGATCGCCGTCGAGCGGATCGGGCAGCGTGCGCCGCGGGCCGGGCTGGTTCGGCGCTGCGGCGGGGATGTCGGCCAGCCGGCGTGGCGGTGTCGGCCGGGCCTGCGAGGCCGGCTGGGCATCGGTGCCTGCATCGGCGTCCACGTCGGCGAGCCGGCGCGGCGCTGCGCGCGACGACGCGGGCTTCGACGATGACGCCGCGGCGCGTTCATCGGCCGCAGCCGGCGCCGCGACGGGCGCGGTGTCGGAAGGCACGGCCCTGGGGCCATCGCGCTCGCGCAGCGCAGGTCGGTCGCTCGGACGCTCCGCCGATTCATGCGGGTACCGGCGAGTGGGCCGGAGCACCGCCTCCGCGGCCGCTGGAGAAGCCTCCGCCGCGACCGCGTCGAGCGTGCAGCGCAGCCACGCCGGCGTCGCCTCTGCGGCAGCTTCGAGACCCGGCTCGTACGCGCCTTGCGGCCCCACGGCCCCCGGATCACCCGTGGCAGGCGAACGCGGCGGCTCGGCTTCGTCAGGCACACGAACCCCGCAATGCCGCGCGAGCGCGCGCCCTTCGGCCGGCGTGATCGCCGCCGCCAGCACGGCTGCATGTCCCGCCCCGGCCAGCGCGCCGACCCAGGCCGGCCACGCGCGCCGCGCCTCCGGCCAGGCCGCGATGCCCTGCGCGATGCGGCGCAGCGCCTCGCGCGCACCGCGCTCCAGGTGCACCTCAGGCACCGCCAGCGGCCAGAACCAGGCCGTGGCCGGTTCGCCACGCGCCAGCCGCAGTGCCAGCGCGATGCGCGCCTCCAGCGGCCCGTCGAACCACACCTGCGCGGCCGCCTCGGCACCCGCTGCCGTGCCCGCCACCCACTGCTGCGGCGCCTCGGCCACGCGCTGCTCGATGCGCATCGCCAGCGCCTGCGCGCTCAAGCCGCGCGCGAGGCGGCCCAGCGCCAGCCGGCGCACCAGCAGCAGCCGGCCGCCTTCGTCGGGCAGGCTGGCGCAGCGCAGCGCGTCCTCCAGCGTGGGCAGCATCCGGCGCGCGTCGTCCTCGCTGCGGGCCTTCAGCAGCAGCTGGCCGACACGGCGCTCGGATGCGGCCATCGGGGTCTCAAGGTCTGAACAAGGTGCGCTTCGCGGCGCCCACGTTCAGGCTCAGCGCCGTGGCGTCGTCGAAGTGCACGCGCACGTCGTCGCCCAGGTCCACCTTGGCCGCGGCGGTGTGGATCACGTGGGCCGAGATCTCCTGCGCGCCCAGGTCCTCGACGACCGCGCGCGCCACCAGCGTCTCGCCGCGGTACAGCGCCGCCTGCATGCCCACGCGCAGCCGCGCGCCGTCCAGCACCGCCAGCGGGATGCGCACGCCCGGGCTGACGCCGGTGACGGGCCGCGCCAGCCGGCCGGCGACGATGCGGTCCACCGGCGCGTGGCTGGCCAGCAGCAGGCACATGCGCACCACGTCGTTGATCAGCGCCACCGCCTGCGGCTGGTTGGGCTCGATCTGCGCGAACAGCCAGTCGACGTAGGCCTGCATCTGGCGCCGGTCGATGGAGTCGATCTCCGACCAGCGCGCCAGGTTCGCCAGGTTGCGCAGGTTGGGCGCCTCGTCGAACTCCGACAGCGTGTCGGCCCAGGCCAGGCGCAGCGCGGGCAGCACGCCGGAGAACTCGGCGTGCAGGCAGGCGACGATGCTGCGGATGTTGTGCAGCTCGGCGGCCGCCTGCTGCGCCACGTCGCTGCGGCCATGCGAGCCGTCGGCCAGGTCGCCGAAGGACATCATCTGCACCGCCTGCGCCTGCACGGTCTTCCACGTGGCCGTGGCCAGCAGCACCGGGTCCAGCGCCTGCAGCGCGGCCACGCGCGGCGCGAGCGCCTCGGCCTGCCGCACCGCGACGCGACCCACCGCCTGCAGCAGCTTGCTCGCGCCGGCCGCGGGCGCGGCGACCAGCGGCGCCGAGAGCCCCGCCACCGCGCGCGCCTGCGCGTTCACCAGGCCGCGCCGCAGCAGCTCGATGCGGTCCAGCTGCGCCACCAGCGGCGGCACGCGCACGAACCAGTTGGCCGGCGCCTCGCGCACCACGCGCAGCATGTCCAGCAGTTCGTCGGCCAGGTCGGGATGCTCGCGCAGGCAGGCCGGCACCGGCGGCTCGGCCAGCGCCGGGTCCACGGCGTGGGTGGGCGTGGCCAGCAGGTTGTCGGTCTCGCGCGGGCGCACGTAGGCGATGAACTTGACCTGCTCGTCCAGCACCGCGGCGCGGCGCGCATTGAGTTCGGCGATGCGCTGCGTCTCCTCGGCCAGCAGCGCGCGCGCCACGCTCACGTCGTGGCGCGCCTCGGCCAGCGCGTCCTCGGTGGCGCCCAGGCGCTGCTGGTTGCCGTTGATGTCGTCCAGCAGCGACTGCAGCGCGCGGTCGCAGGACGACAGCGCCTCGCGGTACGCGGCCAGCCGCGCCTCGAGCTGGCGCAGCATCGCCACCGTGTTGTCCGACAGCGCCACCGTCTGCGTGAACAGGCCCGCCTCGTCGACGATGTTGTTGGGCATCGGCGGTGGCGTGGACAGCGCGCGCAGCACGGCGTTGTCGGTGCCGCGGAAGTCCGCCAGGCGGCGTCGCGGCGTGTTGCTGTTGACGCCCGCGAGGAAGGGGTCGCCCGGCAGGCCGTAGACCTCGAAGTCGGCCAGCAGCGCGGGCACGGTGCCGTTGTCCTCGGCGGTGAAGTTCTCCAGCAGGTCCAGCAACGAACTCACGGTGCGGAAGCGGTTGGCCAGCGCGTAGTCGCGCGCCTCGGTCGAGGGCGGGTGGCGCAGGCGGTCGGCGATGGCCGCGGTGCGCACTTCCGACAGCCCGATCACCGGCTGCGAGTAGACGATGTGGGCCGGCGCACGCGGCGCCGCGACGAGCTTGAACTTGGCCGCCTGGCTCACGGCGCGCAGCGCGCTGACCGAGCCGACGACGGTGTCGGCAGCCACCGCGGCCGCGGCGGCCGCTGCCGTGGCCGCGGTGGTCGCGCGGACCACCGCGCCGGTGGCCGCCGCGGCAGCGGCCGACGCCGCATCCGCGTTGGCGGTAGCGGCAAAGGTGGCGGCCACGACCGAGGCGCCGGGCTGCAGCCCGGGCGTCTTCACGCGCGCCAGGTACTCGGCGATCTGGCCCTGCACCGCCAGCGCGCTGTCGGACTTGGCGATCGCCGCCAGCGCCGGCGAGACCGCCAGCCGCGCCGCGTCGTTGGTGCTCATCACGAGCTGGCGCATGCGGTGGATGTCGACCTGCATGTGCGCGAAGCCGAAGTCGGTGATGTCGTCGGCGCGGTCGATGCGGCGGCGCAGGTAGTCGGCGAAGCCCGCCAGGCCGCGCAGCAGGATCTGCGACTGCTCGTGGCCCGACAGGCGCTGGATCGCCGGGTCGCGCAGCAGCTCGGTGTACACGCGCACGGTGCCGATGCGCGCCGAGGGCGTGGGCGTGAGCACGCCCAGGTTGTGCTGGAAGATCAGCGTCGGGTTCAGGAAGGGCGTCACCGGCGGCACCGTGACATCGCCGGCGAACGAGGTGGGCCACAGCCGTGCGGTGACGGAGCCGTCGGGCGGCGTGCCTTTGCGGATGAACAGGTCGCTGAAGGCCACGTCGCCGTCGAAGGCCATGAACAGCGTCGCAAGCACGCGCACGCGGCCGGTGCGGGCCTCCGAGGTGTCGACCAGCGGGATCTCCAGCTCGGTCCAGGTGCCGGACTGCGGCAGCGGGCCCGCCGCAAAGGTGGGCAGCTGCGAGAACACCGGGTTGGCCTTCACGAGCTCGGGTATGCGGTTCTCGCCCCAGTACGACACGCGCAGGTTCGTGCCCACCTGGCCGTTGGTGGGGTTCACCGAGACGGAGAAGGTGTAGGCCAGCAGCGAGCGCGGCGGCGTCAGCTCGTCGAGGTAGACCCAGGTGCGCAGCCGGTCCGGGTTGGGCGTGGACACGCCGCCGGGCTCGGTGATCTTCAGGATCAGGTTGTTGTCCTGCGACAGCGGCGAGTAGAAATGGCCGCGCCAGCCGGGCCGCGCGATGTAGCGCACGTTGAAGCCGCTGGTGGGCACGGCGCGGTAGCTGCCGCCGCTGCCGGTGCCGGTCGGGCCCGACCCGTCGGGGACCGAGCCGTCGCTGGTCTGCACGACGATCTCCGGCAGGCTGGGCACCACGCCGTCGTGCACGTCGAAGGGCGCCCACAGGTCGTTGCCCGACAGCAGGTCCCAGGCCTCGTTGCCCTGCGCGCGCGCGCCGTCGGGCAGGAAGTTGCAGAACCACTTGTTCCAGCTCTTGCTGCCCTGCGAGCCGGCCAGGCCGAAGGCGGCGCGGCCGCCCACCAGGCTGAAGGCCATGCCGTCCAGGCTGCGGCCGGCCAGGCCCACCGCGGCCGCCGGCACGCCGAGCTTGGTCCAGCGGCCCGGCGTGGGCAGGTCGCCGATGCGCAGGTGCGCGGCCGAGCCGTTGGGGCTGCCGCGCGCGATGAGGTCCTCGCCCCAGAAGGCGCGGTGCTCCCAGTCGGCGGGCAGCAGCGGCGCGGTGGTGGTGGCGGTGGTGTGCCACTGCAGCATCAGCGTGCTGGGCGGGTTCTCGGGGTCGAGGTAGACCCAGACGAAGACATCCTCGTCGGACCGCACCGCGAAGGGCTTGGCCGCGCCGTCGAAGTAGTGCTCGTGGAAACCGGCCATCAGCGCGCTGCGGTGGCCGCCGCCGCTGGGCGGCGGGCCCCAGGGCTTGAGGCCTTCGGGCTCGGTGGCGGTGGGGTCGTCGCCGAAGTCGGCCACGGCGTGAAGCCGGCCATCGAGCGCGTGCGACAGCATCGCGGCCTTGTTGCGCAGGCCCTGGCGCGCGCCCAGGGCGCGTGCACGCTCCAGCAGGTGGCGGTCGACGGCGGCCTGGAACTCGGGTGCGACGACCTCGCGGATCAGCAGGCGCGGCTCCCAGTACGCCAGCGGCACCGGCACCAGCAGGCGCACGCTCTCGGGCTCGCGCCGGTCCAGCGGCGCGAGCGCGGCGCTCGACCGCACGGCCAGGTCGAGCTGCTCCACCGGCACGGGCACGGCGTCGATGTCGAACTGCGGCGGGAAGAAGGCGCTTTGCTGCCGCAGCGGATCGAAGCAGTTCTTCGGCAGCAGGCCCACCGGCGGCAGCCAGCGGTCGAAGCCTTGCGCCAGCTCGTCCGGCGCCAGCTCGCCGGCGGCGGCCACCTGCTCGGCGAGCTGCTCGATCTGCGCCTGGCGCAGCGGCGGCTGGCGCGGGTCCGCCTCGAGCACCGCGTCGGCACCGATGCGGCGCAGCCGCGCGTCGCGCGCACGGCCGCCGCGGCGGGCGACGCTGGCGCGGTCGATCCAGGCCAGGTCCATCGGCGGGCCGGCGTCCAGGTCCAGCGTGGCCAGCGCGATCGGCACGCCGATCACGTCCCAGGGCATCACCGCGTCGCGCGGCAGCTCGGCCTCGGCGCGGAACACGGTCCAGGCGAGCGCGTTGCGCAGCTTGTCCGGCGTCACGGCCGGCACGTGGCGCCACTCGCCGGGCCAGACGTACCAGACCAGGCGCACCGCGTCGCCGATGCGCCAGTCCTCCACCGCGGCCGGGTCGTCGGCGGTGGCTTCCTCGAAGGCGCTGCGGTCGCAGGGGTCCAGCGGGTCGAGATCGGCCGCATCCACCACCACCGGCTGCAGCACCAGCACGCCCACGGCGGGCAGCGCGGCACTGGCGGCGGCGTTCAGCGTGCCCAGCGTGGCCCTCACTTCACGCGCCAGCAGCTCGCTGCCCTCGGCGCCGCCGTCGCCCACGCCGGTGCCGTTCAGGAAGAAGGACGCCGGCGCACAGACCGGCAGGTCCTCCAGGCGGCAGGCGAGCGGGCGCTGAAGCACCACGTCCTCGCCGCTGGCCGAAAGGCCGATGCCGCGCGAGACCGTCAGCCGCGCGAAGGCCGTGCTGCCGCTGCCTTCGAGCGCGACGCTCAGCTCCAGACCGTCGTCGATGCCCGGCAGCCAGGCCGTCGCGCGCGAGGCGACGTGGAAGGACTGCCACTGCTGGCGCTGCCCGAGGCTGGCCGCCGTGAGTGCGCGGCCGGGGAACAGGTTCGGCCGGCGCAGCGGCGTCTCGGCCGCCTCGCCGGCGTCGCCGGGCGACAGGGCCAGCACACGCTCGGCGGGCAGCGGTGCCGTGATGGTTTCGATGCTCACTTCGGGCCTCCGCGATCGGTGGTCTCAGAAGGTGCGTGGCCGTCAGCCACGGCCTCCCTTCGTGGGCGGCGTCTTCTTCGGCGGCTTGGCGGCGGCCTTCTTCACGGCTGCCTTCTTCGGCGCGGCCTTCTGGGCCGGCGGCGCCGCTGCCTCGGGCGCCTGCCGCGGCGCCGCCTTCGCCGCGCGCGTAGCGGCCTTGCGCACGGCATCGGCCACCGCGGACGAGCGCGACGGGCTCAAGGGCGCCGCCACCGGCGCCACCACCGGGCGGACGTTGGCCACGGCGCCGATGACGGGCAGCGTCGGCACGGCGACGACCGGTGGCGCGGGCACCACCGGCGCGGCCGGCGGGACGACGCCGGTGGAGGGCCGGGTCGGCACCGGGCCGGCGACAGGCGTCGGCGCGACGGGCAGCGTCGGCGGCACCGCGACCACCGGTGGCACGGTGGCGACGGGCGGCCGCGTCGGCACCGGCGCCGGCGTCGGCGTGGCCGGCGCCGTTGTCGTCGGCGAGACCGGCGTGCCGGTGGCCGCCGTGGCCGGCGCCGCCGGGGCGTTCGTCGACGGGGCGCCCGTCGTCGGCGTGCTGGCCGGTGCGGTGGCAACCGGCGCTGCCGACAGCCGGTCCACCAGTTGCCCCAGCTGCACGCCGGTGGCGATGCGCGCGGTGGCGTCGATCTTGCGCCAGGCGTCGTTGCTGGCCAGCGCCTGGATCGCGCTGGCGCTGACCTGGCCGCCCACGCGCGCCTCGATGTTCAGGAGGCCGGTGCCGGTGCTGCCGGATTTCAGCTCGTTGCCGACGCCGAGCACCGCCGCGTCGAGCAGCCGCTTGCCGGGGTCGCCCGAGATCTTGGCCTGCAGCGCGCCGAGCGCGGCCGCGGTGAGCGCCGGCGAATCGGCGATGCGCGGCACGGCCAGCAGGCTCATCACGCTCCACGCGGCCTTGCTGGTGGCCGCGGCCATCACCGTGTTCAGCCGCGGCGTGAGGCCCAGCGAGGTGATGCGGCCGCGCACCGCCGCCTCGAGCGCCAGCTCCTGGTCGCCGGTGGCGGCCACGCCGTTGCCCACCAGGTCGTCGCGGTAGGCCAGGTTGCGGCGGCGCACGAACCACAGCGTGGGCAGCTGCGCCAGCCGGGCCCATTCGGCATCCGAGGGGTTGGCCACGTTGGGCGGCACGAAGGGCAGCGGCAGCCGCAGCCGCTGCAGGATCTCCAGCGGCTTCTGCTGCGCCAGCCGGTTGGGCGCCGCCGGCTTCAGCACGCGGGTGCGCGAGTTCAGCTTGGCCAGCACGGCGCGGAAGTCCGCGCGCGGCACCGGCGCGAGGATCAGCACCGCGGTCAGGTCCAGTGCCGACTCGCTGGCCAGGAAGTCGATCGGCGGCAGCGCGAGAGCCTCCTCGACGATGGCCGGCAGCTCGTCGTCGGGCACGATCGAGAAGTCGACATCGACCTCGCTCGGGAAGTAGCGCTGTGTGAAGTCGCGGATGTCGATCACGCCCGGCGGCAGCGGGCCGGCCGGCGGCAGCGCGGGGAACTGCGTCGCGGCGGCGAAGGACCGGCCCTGCACGAGCTTGACCACGTCGGCCAGGTGCGACTGGTGCTGGATCAGGTGCGCCAGGCGCAGCCCGCGCGGCGCCAGGCCCAGGCCGGGCAGGTCGCCGCGGTCGGCGCCGAGTTCGCGCCGCACCATCGCCTCGTCGATCCACACCAGCGTGTTGGACTGCAGCGCCACCATCGCCACCGGCAGCACGTTGGCCGAGGCGATGGCGCGTGCATCCTGCGTGAAGATCGTGCGCGCGGCACGGCCGCGGCGCGCCTGCAGCGCGTCGGTCGCGCCATCGTCCTGCCAGGGCACGAGCACGATCGCGGTGGCCTCGATCACGTCGCCGTCCTGCACCGTACGCGGGCCGGTCAGCGAGGTGGGGTAGGCACCCACCGGGTTGGCGGTGAACTCCACCGGCCGCAGCGCCAGCACGAACAGGCCGGTGCGGCTGCGCAGCGGCGGCGCCGGCAGGCGGCCGAGGCCGAACTTGGCCGACAGCAGCTCGGCCGCGGGGATGTTGGCCAGGTTGATGTCCAGCTGCTGCGGCAGCAGCACCAGCTCGCCGGCCGGCGTGAAGCCTTCGCCGGCGCCGATGCGCAGGCTGTTGGGCGTGGCGCCGGCCGAGACATCCAGCCCCCATGCCACGCCGCTGCCGGCGGCGCGGCCGAGGTCGGCCTCGCGGGTAAGGAAGTACTGTTGGTCGCGGATCAGGTCGCGCGCGGCGAGGAAGCGGCCGTCGAAGTAGCGCGGCCTCTCGCGCCGCGGGTCTTCCACCAGCGCGCCGCTGTGGCGCAGCGCCAGCGCGTCGGCCGCCTTGACGGCCTGCCGCGGCAGGCCCTGGATGAGTTGGATCGAGTCGAGCGCCATGGTCTGCTCCCGGATGGCGGATCTAGAGACCGGCCCACTGCCCGAGCAGTGCCACCGGCGGAAGGATGCGGCGCGCCCAGTTGTCGACCAGCGGCGCGTCGGCCGTGCGGGCTGGCGGCGTGGCGTTGTCGACCGGGATGAAGACGCGCGCGAGGAAGACCGCGCTGCCGTCCAAGCCCGAGGGCAGGCCCGGCACCGCGCCCAGCTCGCCGCTGCCGCCGGGGCGGCCGATGCCGCCATAACCGTCGACGATCACGGCATCGAGCATCGCGTTGCGGCGCGCCACGGGGTCGGCGCCGGCCACCGCGGGCGCACCGGGCGGCTGCGGCAGGCCGCGGTTGTCCAGCGCGAGGCTTTGCCGCGCGACCAGCCGCAGCTCGTAGGCGTCGCGCAGGCTGGCGGTGGCCACCGCGTTGAGCGCGTCGTAGGGGCCTTGCGCGAACGAAGGCGTCAGCCCCACCTCGCAGGCGGCGAAGCGCACGAACACATCGGCCACCAGCGCCCGCGCCGGCAGCGGCGTGGCCGCGTCCAGCAGGCGCTGCGAGGCGAAGCGCGAGAGGTTGTCGTAGCTGGACAGCGTGCGCTCGTCGGCCGGCAGCGCGTCGAACCAGCGCGCCAGGCGCAGGCAGGCGGGCCGCAGGATCTCGACCAGGCGCCCGAGCCGGTCGGCGGCCAGGCCGGCGTCGACCTGGATCTCCTCGGCCTGCGAGCCCGAGCCCGGCACGTGCCGCACGCGCAGCCCGGCCAGCGTGCCGCCGCCGGCCAGGAAGGCCAGCGCGCGCGCCAGGCGGGCGCGGTGGTAGGTCTGCTCGGCGGTGAAGTCCTGCGCGTCCAGCAGGATGCCGGTGGCGTAGGCCGGGCGGCGCGCCTCGGGCTGCTGGCTCAGCGGGTCGGCGAACGGGGTCTGGATGCTCATCGCAGGGTTCCTCGCTGATGTCTGGGACGGTCGTTCACTTCAGCGGCCAGGTGCGCCAGGCCTCGGGCGGCGGTCCGTCGGCGTCGAGCACCAGGCTGCCGGCGCCGGCCGCCGCCGGCACGCCGGACAGGCGCGGGTCCAGCACCGCCGGGCCCGTCACCAGGTCGCCCTGCCCCAGCACCGAACGCTCGAGCTGCACGGCACGCGGCTGCCGTGGCGGGCCGAGGTAGGTGTCGACGCCCACCAGGCTGGCGATGCCCACCAGCAGCGGCCAGCTGGCCGCGGCCACGGTCACGTCCACGTGCGCCGGCGCCTCCAGGCGCACGACACGGCGCAGCAGCGCGAAGTCCTGCGCCTCGACCTCGCGGTGCACGAGCACCAGCGCGCGGTGCGCGAGCTGGTCGTCGAAGGCGCTCACGATCTTGTCGTCGGCGCTGGTTCGGGTGTCGTCGCGGAACAGCGCGGCCAGCTCGGCCTGCGCGTGTTCGCCCAGCACCAGCGTGTCGCCGACCACCGAGTTGCCGCTGACCTGCAGGCCGGGCAGCAGCGGGTCCTTCTCGTCGACCAGGTCCACGCCCAGCAGCGTGGCCAGGATGCGGCGCAGCCGGAAGCTCTCGACGACGATGATCTCGCCGCCGCGCACGCCGCCGCCGCTGGCGACGTCCAGCGCCAGGCGCAGGCCGTCGCGCGTGCCGTGGCGGCGCGCGAGATCCGGTGCGGCGGCGAGCCAGTCGCGCCGGCGCGGTGCCGGCAGCGCGGGATCGAAGGCGACGCCGACCCAGGCCGCGAGCCAGTCCAGCGAAGCCTCGGGCACCGACTGCGGCAGCGTCAGCAGGTGTGCCGCGGCGACGCGGTCTTCCAGCGTCGTCAACACGCCTTCGAAGTTGGCGAGCAGGCGCGACTGGAAGTCCGCCGGCGTGGCCTGCGGCCGGTAGATGCCGATCTCGCCGCCGGGCAGCGCGGCCAGCCGCCAGGCCGAAGCGCCGTCCTGCAGCAGCCACATCGCGCCGGTGCGCTCGACCGTGATCTGCGCCGCCGGCCCCGGCTCCAGGCCCGCGGCGCGCTGCAGCTTCGTGCGCAGCCCCGTGCCCGGCGCGCCACCGCCGTCCAGCGCCGGCAACGCGGTCTCGTCCAGCCGCCCGAGCAGCTCGCCGGGCTCGCGCGCGGCGTCGCCGAACAAGGCCTCGCGGTACAGCCGCGGCAGGTAGTGATCGGCATAGGAGAAGCGGCTGCCCCAGGTGCGAATGGCGGCTATCTCCGGCGTGCTGCGGCCATCGCCATGCAGCGCCACGCGCAGCCAAAGGTAGCGGCCCACGAGCTTGCGCACGCGCTGGCGGGTGTTCTGCACCAGCACCGAGAACAAGCCGCGCCGGCCCTCGACCGGCTCGCCGCCCAGGAGCCCCGGGTGCGCCGGCAGCTCGCTCGGCGCACGGTCCCAGGCGGCGCGCGGCACCTGCGGCGAGCGCGCCGTGGCGTCGAGCGCGGCCACGTCGCGGCCGAAGGCGTGGGCGTGCCAGGCGGCCTCGTCGTCGGCGGCGGGCGGCCGCGGCTCGTTGGTCGCCGCCAGGCGCACGACGAAGCCGCAGTGCGGCGGGATGTCGGCCTCGGCCACCAGCCGGTGCCAGACCGTCGTCATGTCGGCGCTGTCGACGAGGAAGGCCACGAAGCCCTCGCCGCTGCCGGCGTAGTTGCGCGCCTCGCCCTGCCGCGCCAGGCTGCGGAACGACAGCGCATGCAGCGGGCGCGCGCCGCGCAGGCCGGTGGCATAACAGGGCGGCAGCACGGCACCGTTGGCGAACGGCGCCTCGGGCGCGAGGCCGAAGCCGCCGCCGGTGGCCGGCGGGTCGGCCAGCGGGTAGACCTCGCCCAGCGCCGGCACCAGGCCGGCCTCGTCGGCCGCGGCCAGGTCGAAGGCGGGTGCGTCGGCCAGGCCCGGCACGCGCAACGCCACGCGCCCGGGCGCGAGCCAGGCCAGCGCGTAGGCGAAGGCCACGCCCTGCAGCGTGAGCGGCGGCAACCACGCGGCGCCGGCGGCGTCCCACAGGCGCAGCGCGCAACTGCCGGCGGTGTCGAACCAGGACAGCAGCGCGGGCGCATCGTCCGGGCCGGCGGCCAGTGCCACCGGCGTCTCGCCGGCGCGCCAGGCGACCGCGGGCAGCAGCCGGAACGCCGGCGCGTCGGCGTTCTCCGGGTTCGGGCGGAACACCGTCGGCGCGTAGTCGTCGGGCTGCGGCGTCAGTGCGCGGCGCGGGCGGCCGTGCAGGCGGGCCACGCGGCCGCTCGTGCGCTCCATCGCCCAGACGCCATCGGCGGCACCGGCCGCCAGGCGCCAGGCGACGAAGCCTTCGAGGCCCGCCGACTCGTCGTCCCAGCGGCCACGCAGGTCGTGCAGCCGCACGCCGCCGAGCCAGGCGATGTAGAGGATGCCGTCGGCGCCGGTGCACAGGTCGGTGGGCTGTGGCGGCGGCGGGTCCACGTCGGGCTGCGGCGGAATCGGAACCGGGACCGGGTCGGTGTCCTCCGGCGGCGGGCCGTCCGGCACGGGGCCGTCATCGGGCGGCGGCGGCGGTGGTGGCGGCAGGGGCGCCGGCGGCGGCGCGGGCAGCGACAGCAGCACGCTGTCGTGCAGGCGCTCGCTGTGCACGACGACCACGTTGGCGCCGGCGTCCCAGCTCGCCACCGAGCCCAGCGGATCGACCGCGCGCGGCACCTGCGCCAGCGCCTGGTTGGCCACGGCCCGCGCCGCCGGGCCGGCCAGCGACAGCTTCAGCTCACGCTCCGAGGCCAGGCGCAGCACACGGCAAGACGCGTCCCAGACCGCATGGCTGGTCGCGGCGAAGTGCCGCGCCGCGCCGAGCATCCAGAAGCGCTGGCCGTTGGCATCCATCAGCAGAACTCCGGCACCACCGGCACCGCCACGGCGTTGGACTGCGCGAAGGGATTGGGCACGGCGCGCAGGTTCAGCGGCGCGCTCGCGCCTTCGATCACCACCACCGACAACAGCTCGGGCAGCTGCCAGGGCGACAGCACCAGCTGCTGCGCGCCGTCGGCGGCGATGGCCGGCAGGCGCTGCCAGTCCTCGTTGCCTGCGCTGCCGCTCTTGCTGAACAGCTGGATGCCGCGCAGCTCGTCGACGCCGTCGACCTTCGAGACCTCCACCTCCAGCTCGCGGCTGCGCACCGCGCGGCCCAGCGGCCAGCCCTGGCGGTCCAGGCCGCCCGGCGCCAGCGGCCACAGCGTGCGCCGCAGCGCCTCGCGCACGTCCAGCAGCACCTGGTCGCGCGCGAAGCCGTCGCGCAGCGCCACCGCCACCGAGATGCCGATGGCGACGTATTCGCAGCCGATGACGTACAGCTCGGTGGCCAGCGGCGTGCGCGCCGCCAGGTGCGCGTGCAGGCGCTCGATGAAAGGCCGGTCCGGCCGCGGGTTGGGCGCCGGGCCCAGCGGCGCGGCCGGCAGCGCCAGCACGCTCACGATGCCGGGCATGTTGAAGCGCCGGTCGCGCGGGCGGAAGCGCGGCAGCAGCTCGACGCGGCCCACGTCGATGCCCGGCGCCTGCAGGCTCAGGCGGCGGTAGTCGTCCTCGGTGACGGCGCGGTCGCCGTGGCGCAGCGTCGCGGGGATGCGCTTGTCGGCCTCGGCCAGGGTCTCGGCATCGGCGCCGCCGTCCAGCGCCAGCGGCTGCAGCACGCGCAGGGCAGGCGCGGGCGTGCCGTCCGGGTGCATCGCCAGCTTCATCTCGGCCAGCGTGCCGGCCGGCAGGTTGCCGGCCACGCCGCCGCCGAAGCGGCCCGAGGCCAGGCGCACGCGCATCTCGCGTTCGGGCAGGCGGCCGCGCACGCCGTCGCCGAAGCGCAGCGTGCCGGCCTCGGCGTCCAGCTCGTAGGCCGGCGCCTCGCGCGCGACATGCGGGTCGGCGCTGATCGCACCCAGGTCGTCGACGCGGTACCAGGGCTGGTAGCCGCGGCCCGGCTCTTCCACCTGCACCTGCAGCGTCGCCGCGTCGGCCGAGGCCTGCGGCAGCGAGAAGACCTGGTCGGCCGCGCCGGTGGAGGTGCCCAGCACGCGGCCGGCGAGCGTGGCGCGCTGGTCGATGTCCACCGCGTTGATGCCCAGCCAGGTGAGCGGCAGGTGCAGCACGTCCTCGCCCGGCTTGGGCCGCAGGCGCAGCCAGGCGACCAGGCGTGCGGCGCGGTCGGGGTCGTCCAGGCGCGGCGGGTTGTCGCCGACGCCGGCATGCGGGTTCACGCCCACGTCGTTCGACGGCGCCCAGATGCGCCCGGTCTCCGGCAGCAGCAGGCGCAGCGTGCCCGCGGTGGCCAGGCCGCCGCTGGTGTCGCTGCTGCCCTGCACGGTGAGCGTGAGGTAGTCGGTCTCGAAGTCTGTGCGGCCGCGGGTGCTCATCTCCCAGACCACCGGCACCGGCTTGGGCGCACTCACGGCCTCGAAGAGCGCCGGGGCCTTCAGCGCCGGCACCACGCCCACCGACAGCAGCGAGGGCAGCGACGAGCCCGCGCCACCCAGCGCCGCGCGCACGGCGGCATTGACGGCCGGCTGCGCCGTGGGCTGCGGCGCACGCGGTGCGAACAGGGCGATCCACAGCGCGCGGTCGGCGCTGCCGGCAAACACGTCGACGCCGGCCGGCACCGCCTGCCCGCCGCCGAAGACCGGCGTGGTCTCGTAGGCGCGCAGCGCGCCGCTGATGCCGTGGATGCGCGACAGGCCCTGCAGCACGTCCTGCCGCCGCGCGGCCTCGGCGCTGGCCAGCGGGCGCTTGATGTAGGCCTCGCCGCTGACCGGCAGCACAGTAGTATCTCCGAGCGTCTCGAAGGGCACGGCGGCCTTCAGGCTCGCACCCGGCTTCAGCGTGTGCGCACCGAGTTCGGTGTCCTGCGCGAACGCCAGCGCGACGACACCCCGCGCCGGCCGCGCCGGCCGCAGCCCCATGCCCAGCAGCTTCAGGAACACCAGCCGCTGACGCTCCGGCACGAGGTTGGCGCGGTACAGCAGCGCATCGCCGAGCCAGGCGAAGAGCTCGATCAGCGTGCGGCCCGGGTCGCCCAGGCGCACATGCGTCCACTCCGGCGTGTGCGCCGGGACGCGGGCCACCAGGTCGTTGACGAGGTCGTCGAACCGGCGGTCGTCCAGCGAAGGGGGCAGCAGCGGCATGGCGCGGGCCTTCCTAATGTTCGAGTTGGACGGTGACGTTCATCGCGCCGGCCGCCCCGGTGCGCGCGAGCCGGTAGGCGATCTCCACCCGCACCTGCGCGGGCTCGCCGTCGACCTCCCAGACCTCCACGCCGTCCAGCAGGATGCGCGGCTCCCAGCGCTCGAGCGACTCCTGCACCAGGTCGCGCATCTGGCGCCGCGTGGCCACGGTGTTGGGCTCGTGCAGCAGGCGGTCCAGGCCGCCGCCGAAGTCGGGCCGCATCAGCTGCTCGGAGGGTCGCGTGCTCAGGATCACGCGGATCGCGTCGCGCACGCTGCGCGCGAGATCGGGCCACTGCAGCGCGCCGTTCTCGTCCGGCAGCGGCAAGAGCGGCCAGCCGATCAGCGGGCGCACGGTGGGGGTGGTGCCGGCCATCGCTCAGTTCTCCGGCGGGCCGCTGCCGAACTTGGGCAGCGGCAGGCAGATCTTCAGGAAGAACATCCAGCCGAAGACGATGTTGAACAGCGTCAGGAAGATGTTCAGCACGATGAAGGCGCAGATCGTGATGATCGGGATGCTGAAGCTGCAGATCCAGGTGATGCCCGCGGAACTGGTCTGCGCCTTGCCTTCCATCAGGTCCTTGGCCGAGCCGGACAGCAGGTTCTGGATCGACGGCGGCACGACGAAGGCGACGTTGGGCTTGAGGGACTTCAGCAGCTCGCGGTCCGACGGGTCGGGCAACGCCACCTGCACCGGCGGCGCGCCGGCGCCCTCGTACCAGGGCGCGATGACGAAGGGCTCGCCCGGGTCGCTCCACACCAGGCGCTCGGGGCAGGCGCCCTCGGGCTTCAGGCGCAGGAAGGCGCGCAGCCGGTACTGGGCGCCGGGCTCGTCGAAGCGGCCGGCGCGGCCCTTGATGGCCTTGAAGCGCGGCTGCAGCATCGCGTGCAGCGCGGCGGCCAGGCGGCGCGTGAGATCGGCGGGCATGGCAGGCCAACGCAGTGGCATCTCCAGCGCGCCGCCGGCCTTCTCGGGCTTCTCGGCGGCCAGCAGCTGGCGGCTCGCGTTGGCCAGGAAGGTGTCCGCCCGCACCTGCCGCTGCGCCTTGTCGCCGCTGCGCCAGACCAGCGGCAGCTGCACCTCGTGCAGCACGCGCTGCAACGCCAGCGCCTCGGGGCCGCTGCCGAAGGCGTCGAACTCCACCGAGAGCTGGCGCAGCAGCAGCACGAAGCGGCGCATCGCGGCGTTGTCGGCCGAGCCGGTGTTCTTCAGCGCCTTGAAGTTCGCGTTGTCGGGCTGGACGCCCTTGGGCGGCTCCTGCCCCACCGACTCCACCGCACCGAACCACCAGCCCTGCAAGGTCTGCCCGGCGAAGGGGAAGTCCATGCCCAGGCCGCGCAGTGCTTCCGACAAATGCGTGCGGAACAGCGCCGTGTCGGGGCCGAAGCTGTCGTCGGTGGCGAAGACCGGGTCGGCCTCGCAGAGTTCGGAGCTGGTCGTCGGCACCAGGCCCCAGTACAGCGTCTTGCCGGCCTCGGCGCAGACGTCCGGCGGCGCGACGTACAGCGGGATCACGTCCTCCTCGAGCAGGTTGTCGGGCCGGGCCAGGGCCTGCGCGTGCAGCCGCTCGTCGATGTCGGCCACGCCGGTTCGGCCGAGCAGCAGCCGGTGCGCGGAGCCGGGGTCGGCCATCTCGCCGCCCACGCGCGAAAGGGGCAGCCAGCCGCGTACATGGCCCTTCGAGCGCATCCAGCCTTCGGCGCTGCCGCCGCTGCCCACGCGCCGCAGCACCAGGCCCGCAGCAGCGACCTTGCCCGGCGCCACGCGCGGCAGGCCGGGCATCTCGCACCAGGCCTCCATCACGACGAGGTGGAACTGGCGCTGCACCGGCTGGAAGAGCTTCAGCACGCCCTTCTTCGTGGTCGCATGCGCACGCAGCGCCGCCAGCGCCTGGCGGCCGGCGGGGCTGCGCAGGCCGTCCATCGTCGCCTCGACGAAGTCGTCGTCGTTGCGCTGCAGGACCAGCGGCCGCTCGCCACCGCCCATGTCGCGCGGTGCGCCGAAGTGCACGTTGTGGTGGTGCATCAGCATCGCGGTTCGCCTCTCACCACACGTTGCCGGCGCCCGGCGTGTAGCTGCTGGAGACCACCGCGTTGGTGATCAGCGTGTCGCACTTGACGACGCCGGAGAACTTCGACATGCCCGCATCGACGTTGACCATGCCGGCCGAGACGGCCACCTGCGAGGCGTTGACCGTGACCTTGGCCGAGGCCTGCACCGTGATGCCGGCGCTTTCCAGCTTGATGCTGTTGCCGTTGCTGTCCTCGATCGTCACGCTGCCGGGCCCGTCCTTCAGCGTGAAGGCCTGGCCGCCGGGCGTCTCGAGCTTCAGCGTCTCCTGGCCCTGCTGGTCGTCGAGCGTGATGACGATGCCGTTCTTGGACTTGATGCGCTTGTAGCGGTTGATGCCGCCGGACTGCGTCGAAGCCGGCGCCGCCGCCGCGCCGTTCCACAGGCCGCCCATCACCACCGCCTGGCGCGCATCGCCCTGAACCAGCAGCACGAAGACCTCGTCGCCGACGTCGGGCAGCGCGAAGAAGCCGCGGTCGTCGCCGGCGAAGGGCGAGACGACGCGCGCCCAGAGCTCGCTGTCCTGCTGCGCCACGTCGTGGAAGGCCACGAGCTTGACCTTCACGCGGTTGCGGCTGTCCGGGTCGTCGATCGAGACCACGACGCCCAGGAAACCCGCCTGCTGCCAGGCCGGTGGGGCATTGAAGGGCGCGTCGCGGTTCATGGGCCCAGGTAGGCGCACTCGGCGCTGAACTCGGTGCGATAGCCCTGCTTCATGTCGAAGAGGTGGCAGGCGCGCACGACATAGTAGGTGTTGTCGAACTGCGGCGAGATGCCGCTCAGGCGCACGCTGGCGCCCACGCGCAGCTGCGCGTTGCCCTCGGCCGTGCCTTCGGCGCGCACGAAGCGGCGGGCGCGCTGGTCCAGCGCGGCCTCGGCCAGCGCGTCGGCCTCGGCCTGGGTGGTGGCCAGCGGCGCGGCGAGATGGTCGCTGCGGCTGCCGAAGGCTTCGCTCGCCCAAGCCAGGCCGCTCCTGCCCTGCCCCGGCCCGGCGTTGGCGATGCTGCTGGCCTCGCCCTTCACCGCCGCGCCGTCCACCGCGTTCCAACCGGCGACGGTGACGGCGGTGGCCTGCTGCGAGAGGTCGGCCGTGACGCGCACCTTCGCCAGCTGGCCGTAGAGCGCAAGCTCGATCGTGCCGCGCGACACGTCCTTGCGCGGCGAGACCTGGAGGTCGCTGCCCACCACCTGCAGGTCGGCATCGAAGCGCGCGAGCAGGCGGCGCAGGAACTGCAGGTCGGTCTGGTCGAGCTGCACCCAGGTGCCGTTGGGCGAATCCAGCCCGGTGATCGACGGTGTCAGGCCCAGCGCAGCGGCGATGTCGCGCACCACGTCGGCCGGCGACTTCGCCTCGTAGACCTTGGTCCGCCGCTGCCGCCGCGCCGCCACCAGCGCGTCCTCGGCCAGCACCACGAGTTCGGGCGGCTGGCCGTAGTTGCAGACCATCTCCAGCGCGCCGACCTTGCCCTTGAAGATCTCGCGCGGCGTGGCCTCGTCGCCGGCGTAGACGCCCAGCTCGGCCCCCAGCTTCAGCGAGGACTGCGCATTGAAGGCCATCTCGGCGCGGCCGCCGCCGGTGGCGACCCAGTTCGTCAGCCGCATCTCCAGCGTGCTCATGCCGCCTTCGGACTCTTCCATGCGCAGCGAACTGAGCTGCGCGCTGGCGCGTTCGTCGGGCTGGCCGGCGATGCGCAGCGTGGGACGCGCGCTGAAGATCGCGGTCTGGCTGACGCTGGTCTCGGGCATGTTCTGCTCAGTCAGCGCAGAGACGGGCGCGGCGCTCGGCCATCAGGCGCAGCGTCGACTCGATCTGCCCCGCCATCTCTGCCGGCGCGGGCGCCTGCGGAGGCGCGGGCTCGGCCTGCGGCCGGGCCTCGGGCTCGATCTCGGCAGTGACTTCTTCGAAAGTGATGGGCATCTTCAGTCTCCGAAACTGACGCGGGCCGAAAGCTCGGCGTTGGCACCGACATCGGCCGACAGCGAGCCACCGGCCTTCACCTGCGCGCGGCCGCCGGCGGCGAAGGCCGTGGCGCCGCCGGCCACCGGCGCGGGCAGCAGTGCGGCGCGGGCATCGCCCAGGTTGGCGCTGACCGAAGGCGTGGCGACGCGCAGGCCGCCGAAGGCCGCGCCGGCGGTGGCGGTGATGCCGAGGCCGGCACCGGCACTGACGCCGATCCCGCCGCCGATCCCTGCGCCGACACCGCCACCGATCCCGCCACCGATCGATCCGCCGATGCCCGCGCTCGCGCCCACCGAGAAGCTCGCCGCCGCCGCCAGCGTGATGCCGCCGCCCACCGACAACGAGGCCTCGCCGCCGAAGCGCAGGCTGTCGGCACCGTTGGCCGCGGCGATGTCGCGTGCCGCGCGCGGCTGGCCCATCGCGTTGGCCGCCTGCGAGGGCGCGGTGCCGGGCGGCGCGTCCACCGGGTCGGCCGGCGGCGCGCGGTCGGGCGCGGCCTGCGGCGTGGCGGAGAACTCGACCTCCTGGCTCGACAGCGTCAGCGCGACGCTGGCGCGCAGCGGCACGCCGCTGGCCGAGAAGAAGTCGATCGTCTCCTTGTACTGCTCGACCACGCCCTTGAAGCTGAACGCGCCCCAGCCGAACTCGACCTTGGGCGCGAACTTCTTGCCGCCGCTCTTGGAAGGCTCCAGCAGGCGCGAGACCTGGCTGGTGAGGTTGCGCACGCTGGCGCCGTCCAGCGTGGTGTCGAACAGCAGCGTCATCGTCAGCTTGGCGCTGCTCTTCTTGACGAACTGGCGCGCACCGTTGTTGCCGTTGCGGTCGTCGAACTCGTTGGAGATCGTGTGCTCCAGCGAGGCCGGGTTGAACTGCACGTCGAACTGGCGCGGCCCGCTGCCGCTGGCGCCGTCCAGCACCTTGAAGGTGGCCAGCGCGACGGTGGGGGCGTCGGGCAGCAGGGCCATCAGGCGCCTCCGTCCACGCGCAGCCGCAGGCCTTCGTGGGCCAGGTGCAGTTCTTCCACGCCCACGTCGCTGCCCTGCGCGTTGAGGTCGGCGGCCTTGAACTTCACCGGCAGGCAGCGATCGAGCTGCCAGGTGATCGCGGGCTGGCCGGCGGCGTCCTGCACGACGATCTCGGCCGACATGCGGTAGCCGTAGGCGCCGCCGGCGACGAGCTGGAACCAGCGCGTGAGGTCGCGCGTGCGCGTCATGCCGCGCTTCAAGATCACGGTGGCGAAGGTCACAGGCCCCGCGCGCTGCGCGGCGCCGTAGTTCACGCCGCCGGACTTGATGACCTTGGGCTCCATCGTCGCCTCCAGGCCGGTGCATTCCGAGAACGCGCCGCGGCACAGCTCGACCGCGCTGCCGTTGTCGGCGCGGCGGAAGCTCACGACGAAGCGGAAGACGTGCAGCGCGGGCAGCGTCTCGACGGCTTCTGTCATGCCGACTCCCTCAAGCCCAGCTCGGCCGTCGCCGCATTGCCCAGATTCAGCACGACGGTGATGCGCTCGATCGACGCTGCCGGCCGCAGCGAGATCTCGACGATCAGCCGGCCGGCGTCGAGGTCGGCCTGCGTCATCGTGCTGCGGTCGCAGCGCACGCTGAAGGCCTGCGCGGCGCCGGCGCCGGCGAAGGCGCCTTCGTTCCAGAACTGCAGCAGCAGGTCCTCGATGCCGTTGCGCAGCCGCGCCCACAGCGCCGGGCCGTTCGGGTCGAAGGCCATCGCCTCGCCGGCCGCGCGCGCGGCGCGCAGCACGGCGCAGACGAGCCGGCTCGCGCCGCCGAAGCGCCAGGCCTCGGCCGGCGCGGTGGTCACGTCCGACAGCAGCGCCCAGCCCTCGGGCTGCGGCGCGAACACGCACAGGTGGCGCGCCATGCGCGCGGTGGGGCCGTCGTCGCCGGGTTCGATCGAGGGCACGGGCTCGGCATCGCCGATGTCGCGCAGCCGCGCGATCGAGAAGTCGCCCGCCACCGAGCGGTGGCAGCCGCGCAGCGAGGCGCCCGCGGCGATGAGGCCGGCAAGCACGCCGTCGGGCGGCTCCAGGCCCTCGGGCAGGTCGCCGGAGGCGCGTGTGCGCAGCCAGGGCCAGCCCAGCTGCACGAAGGCGCTGGCGGCACCCAGGCCGGCGTTGCCGTCGTCGCGCAGCACGCCCACGCGGCGCAGGTAGGCCGGCAGGTCGGCCTGCGCGTGCACATGGGCCGCGCCGCCAGCCGGGTTCGTGCGACGCGCCTGCAGGTCGGGCAGCGGCAGCGCGGCCACGAGGATGGCCTCGCGGCGCGCGCGCGGGTCGGCCAGCAGGCCGGTGGCGGCGCGCAGCGCCAGCATCCAGGCCGCGTAGCCGCGGCTGTCCAGGCGCGGCGCGGGCAGGCGGCGCAGGCCGTCGTCGGGCGGGCCGGGCGGCTCGTCGGGACTGCACTCGACGAAGCCTTCGGGCAGCACCGGCGGGGGCAGCGCCAGGTCCGGCAGCAGCGGCTCGTAGGTGCAGGCGTCGGCCAGGTCGGGCAGCAGCACCATGCTGACCTCGCGCAGGCCGGCCAGGTGCTGCAGGCCCTGCCACGAGGCCGGGTCGTGCGGCGCGAAGGGATGCTCGGGCGCGCCGCGGTCGGCGAAGTCCGGCAGCATGCGGCGCAGCCGCAGCCGGCGGTGCCGTGCACGCTGCTCGCCGCCTTCGAGGAAGGGCCAGGGGTCGCCGACGCGGATCACCACCGCGCGTCGCCCGCCACGGCCGAAGAAGGCGCGCACCGCGGCGCCCAGGTAGGTGGCGCAGCGGCGCCGGTCGCCACCGGGCGCCAGCGGGCGCTCGTCCCAGGCGAAGAGGTGGTCGAAGAGGTCCCAGCTGTCGAGCGTGACCGGCAGGTTCAGCAGCTCTTCCACCTGCGCTGCCGGCCGCGCCCACACGCCGTCGACCCAGCCCGCCGCGGCCAGCTGCGCGCGCAGCGCCGCGGGCAGCGGGCTGCCCGCACGGCGCGCGACGAAGCCGACGAACAAGGCCACGTCGGCCCGGTTCGCCGGCAGCGGCGCCGGTGGGCGGGCAAGCTCGAAGACCAGGCTCACGCCGTGCTCCGCGCCGGTCTCAGACCGTCAGCTCCATGGCCTCGGCCGAAAGCACGACCTCTTCCATCGCGACCTCGCCGCCGCCCTTGCCGGCCAGCGTGGGGCCGGTGTACTTCATCGGGATCACGCCGCGCAGCACCCAGGTCTGCACGCGCTTCTGCGACTCGTCCAGCAGCGCGATGGTCACGCTCTTCTGCGCGTCCGGGCCCTTGGTGCGCGTGGCGGCGATCCAGTCGAACAGCGACTTGGAGTTCAGGATGCCGCGCTTGAGCGTCACGTCGCCGACCTTGTGCACGCCGGCGACCTTGCGCACGTGGTTCTCCTTGTCGTTGCCGAAGCGGTACTCGGCCACGGTGACCTCGGTGCCGATGCCCGACACGTCCGAGAAGCCGCCGAAGACCTCGCCGCCGTCGAACTCGACGATGAAGTTGAAGGCGCCGTAGGGGGTGGTCCGGTTGGCCATTCAGTTCTCCTTGCTGATGCGCTTGATTGGCGGGCCGGATCAGGACCGCGCGTCGGCGGTCTTCTGGCCGATGCGGAAGATCACGAACTCGGCCGGCTTGATGATGGCCACGCCGATCAGGCAGACCAGGCGCCCGTTGTCGAGGTCGTTCTGCGTCATCGTGCTGCGGTCGCAGCGCACGAAGAAGGCCTCCTCGACCGTGCTGCCCAGCAGCGCGCCGTTGCGCCACTCGTTGTAGAGGAAGTCGGCAATCGTCTGGCGCACGTTGGCCCACAGGCGCTCGCCGTTGGGCTCGAACACGGCCCACTGCGTGCCGCGGTCGATCGAGGCTTCCAGGTAGTTGAAGTAGCGCCGGTCGGAGACGTACTTCCATTCCGGGTCGCTCGAGGCCAGCCGCGCGCCCCACAGGCGGTAGCCGCGGCCGGTGAGGTAGCGCAGGCAGTTCACGCCCAGCGGGTTCAGCAGTTCCTGCTGCGCGAAGTTCACGTCCACCTCGAAGCGCAGCGCGCCGGTGACGACCTCGTTGGCCGGCGCCTTGTAGACGCCGCGCTGGATGTCGTTGCGCGCGTAGATGCCGGCGACGAAGCCCGAGGGCGGCAGCGCGATCTCGCGCGGGATGTCGTCGCGGCCCGGGCGCGCCAGCGGGTTGGCGACGATCACCCAGGGGTAGTACAGCGCCGCGTACTTGGAGTCGATGCGGCCGCGCGCCACGCGCATGTCGCCCGGCGTCTGCGCGCGCGCGCTGTCGAGCACCGCGATGCGGTAGGCCCGGCGCCGCTCGGCATGGCCGATCAGCAGGTTCTGCACGGTCTGCGCGTCGGCATAGGCGCTGCTGCCGGGCGCGGCGACGATGGAGACGTCTTCCAGGCCCGAGAGCACCGCGAGCGCGGCGGCATAGCTGCCGGCCGTGGTCTCGCTGCCGCCGATGGGCGCCGAGCCGTCGGTGCCGCCACCGAGCACGAGCGCGCCGCGCGGATCGCCGCTGCCGGCCAGCGGCGTGAGCGCGGCGCAGGCCGCCTGCAGCTCGAAGGCCGAGACGGTGGTGCCCACGTCGGCCCAGATCGCATTGCCCAGGGCCTCGTTGCGCGCCGGCGGCGTGGAGGCGAGCACCGCGCCCACCCAGCGCGGGTGTGCGCTCGAATAGCCGAGTTCGTCCCAGGCCTGCACGTAGCCGTCGGCATCGGCGAATTCGAGCGACAGGCTCAGCAGCTCGGCCGTGGCGCCGGCGCCGCCCGGCGTGGCGCCCGGCTGCAGGCCGGCAAGCGGCAAGGCCACGGAGGCGCTGTCGGCCCAGGCGCCGGTGCTCTTCAGGTAGATCGTGACGGTGGGCGGATCGGCCGGCGCCGCGCCCGGCACCGAGACGCGCAGCAGGCTGCCGTTGGGCGCCGTGCCCAGCGTCAGCACGGTGGCCGCGCGCGAGGTCTCGCGCACGCGCACCACGCCGTTGTAGGCGGCGCCGGGGAAGCGCGCGCGGATGAACACGTCCTCGCTCGCGGTGCCGCCGCCGTTGCGCAGCTGGCCGGCCGCGGTGCCGGCCGTGTTGACGGTGCGCACCACGTACAGGCGCGAGCCGCCGTTGTCGAAGTAGGCACGTGCCGCGTGGGCGACGAAGTTCAGCCGGTCGGCCGCGATCGTCACGTCGCCCAGGGCAAGGTTGTCCAGCCCGCCGTAGATGCGCTCGAAGTCCGGCAGGCTCGTGACCATCTCCGGCGTGCCCGTGGTCGGGCCCCGGCGCGTGGGGCCGACGAAAGCCGTCGTGCTCGTGCCCACGCCCTCGATGGACTTGGCGCGGAAGCTGGTTTCTTCGACGTACACGCCAGGCGCCAGGTATTCAGGCATGGCTCATCTCCTTTGCATGAAGGTGGAGGGTGCGACGAGGTACTCGCGGGCCTTCATGGCAGTGCGAGCAGGAAGGAAAGGCTCTGCGCGCGGCCGGCGGCAACGGACACCGCCTGCACCGCCGAAGGCAGCGTGACGCGGTTGGCCTCCAGCGCATCGGGGTCGACCACCGGCAGCGCCGCAGGTGCGCGCCCGGCGGCGGCATCGGCCGCCGGCACGCGCGTGCCGGTGGCGGGATCGAAGACCAGTTCCACGCTGACCGGGATCTCGCTGATGACCACGGCCGAGGGGTCTTCCGACCAGGTCGTGACCGGCACGCCGGGCACCGGCACGAGCGCTTCGCCGCGCCAGTCGCTCAGCCCGCGCGCGAGCACGGTGCTGCCGCTGCGCACGGCCACCAGCGCGCCGCCCAGCGCCTCGCCGGCGCCGCTGCGCGCCGTGATGCGCAGCGCGGCCCAGTTGGCGCCCAGCGGCGCGACGGCGGCCGGATGCATGCGCACCTCGACCGGCCTGAACAGCGAGCCGGCCAGCGTGGCGCGCGAAGGATCGGGGTCGCGCGGCAGCGCCAGCGCGGCCAGGCGCGGCAGGTAGCGGCCGCTCGGGTCCTCGATGCGCGCGGTGAAGGCGACCGAGCCGAGGGCCGGCGTGGCCGGCGGCGCATCGAAGCGGCCCTCGTGGTCCTCGAGTCCGGTGGCCTGGACGATGACGAACAGGCCGCTGCGGTTGCGCCGCACGCGGGCGCCGGCGATCTGCACGCGCAGCGGCGCGTCAGCCTGGGCGCCGGTGGCCGCGTCCACGCAGCGCAATGCGCCCAGCACGCGCGTGTCGGTGCGTTCGAGCTCGTGGATCGCCAGCGTCACGGCTCGGCCCCCACGGGCACCGCCGTGCCGTAGCCCAGGCGCGTGGCCAGCACAGGCGCGGCGGGCTCCATGCGGTCGGGGTCGATGCGCACCAGGCGCGCGACGTAGGCCACCGTCAGGCGGTAGGACGGGCGCAGCGCGTCCCAGATGCGCATCATCTCCTCGGTCGGCATTTCGGCCGGCACGATCTGGATCACCTCCTCGCTCGTCCAGCCGGCCTCGGGCGACAGCGAAGACGCATCGAGGATCGGGTGCAGGTACAGCTGCCGCATCGCCCAGGTCAGCGTCGCAAGCTCGTCCTGCGCGTTGCCGGACCAGGCCGTGAGCAGGAAGTGCAGGTCCAGCCCCAGCGGCGCCTGCTGCTCGGGCGACATCGTGCCGGGCCGGCGCTGGCGGTTGTGCTCGTTCATCGTCACGCGGTGCAGGTACAGCGTGACGCGGGTGACGGTCTCGTCGATGTCGCCGGCCAGTTCGCCGGAGGAGATGAGCGCGAAGTCGCAGCCGGGCATCGTCTGCCCCGCGACCTGCGCCGGGTAGGTGTTGCGCAGGAAGGTCGCGATCGACGAGCCCACCGAGTGCAGCGCCAGGACGTTGGCCATGCGGGTTCGCGCTGCGCCTCAGTGATGCGGTGCGCCGGCCGGCGCACGGTAGATCACGCCGCCGTCGGCCAGCGCAACGCTGCTGAGCAGCCGGCGCTCGACCAGCCGGTCCAGCGCCGCCTGGAGCTGCGCGCGCGGCACGTCCACGCCCATCGCCGGCAGCCAGACCTGCGCGATGCCGTCGACGCTGTCGGCGGCCATCGGATGGCGCGCGATGTACGCGGCCACCGCGTCGAGGGCGCGCTGCGTTCGGTCGTTCGGCTCCTGCTGCATCCGGCGGTTCTCGGGCGTACGGCGTGGACCCTTGATGCGAACGGCGTGCCAGCCGCTGCCGAGCCCCGCCCTGCGAGGAGAAACGGCCCGCTGGCGCGCATCGACCGGGTCACCGGCGACCCGGCCCGCGCGGCCCACCGGGCGCGCGCCGACCCACCCGCGGGCGAGCGCGGACGCATGCGTGGCATTCGGTGGTTAGGGATGTCCGCGCCCGGTGCGCGGCGGCACGATCGAGGTTGCTGCCTCAGCAGCCGTGGAACAGCGCGCCGTCGATGCCGTGGCGCTTCAGCAGGCGGCCCAGGCTGCGGCGTTCCTTGCCCGCCATGCGCGCGGCATGGGTGACGTTGCCGGCAGCGGCCTGCATGAGCTTCTCGAGGTAGACGCGCTCGAAGCAGCGCAGCGCGTCGTCGCGCGCGTCGTTGAAGCGCGGCATCGGGCCTTCGCCGCGCGCGGGCAGCGGCGGCGGCAGGGTCGGCGGCGCCGCGTGCGCTGCGTTCGCCACATGCGGCTCGGGCGCCAGGTGCAGGCTCTCGTCGTCGGACAGCAGCAGCGCGCGCTGCACGCGGTTGTCGAGCTCGCGCACGTTGCCGGGCCAGGCGTAGGCCTCCAGCCAGGCGAGGCTGGCCTCGTCCAGGCGCCGCGGCGGCAGGCCCTGCTGGCGCGTGTGGCGGGCGACGAAATGCGCCGCCAGCAGCCGCGCGTCGCCGGCGCGCTCGCGCAGCGGCGGCATCTCCAGCGGCAGCACGCCGAGGCGGAAGACGAGGTCGTCGCGGAAGGCGCCCGACGCGACGAGCTGCGGCAGGCGCTGGCTGGCCGCGCCGATGACGCGCACGTCGCCCACGCGCTCGGCGCTGCTGCCCACGCGGCGGTAGCTGTGGTCCTGCAGGAAGCGCAGCAGCGAGACCTGCGCACGCGCCGGCAGCGAGTCGAGTTCGTCGAGGAAGAGCGTGCCGCCTTCGGCATCGCCCACCAGGCCGCCGCGCGTCTGGCGCGCATCGGTGAAGGCGCCGCGCTCGCAGCCGAAGAGCTCGCTCTCGACCAGCGCCTCGGGGATGGCGCCGCAGTTCACGGCGACGAAGGGCGCGTTGGCGCGCGCCGATCGGTAGTGGATGGCGCGCGCGGCGAGTTCCTTGCCGGTGCCGGTCTCGCCCTGGATCAGCACCGGCGCGTCGAAGCGCGCCATGCGCTCGATCAGGGCCAGCGCGCGCAGGAAGGCCGGCGCGCGGCCGATCATCGGCGGCGCGCCCGGGAAGACCAATTCCGGCTCACGCACCGCGGCGCCCGCCTGCAGGCATAACGCCTGAACTGAATGCCAACGGGTTGATCCCCACGACGATGGATTCCTCCACGGCTGATGTGGTGTCTGCGGGCCCTGCCGCTGCCGGGGCCGGCAACGGGAGCGGAAGGGTAAGCTCGACCCGGAGCCGCCGGCAAGACTCCGCATTAGGGGCAAGGGTGATGTGTTCCGATGCGACCCCGCAGCCCGCGCGTGCATTGATCCGCATCAGGGCTGCGCCCGGTGCACCGGCCGATCATGCGAGCCAGAGGAGTCCGACAATGAAGCACGGATTGACCCCCGAGCAGCGCGAGGCGCTGGCCACCGTGCTGCGGGAGCGCCGCACGGCGCTGGAGCAGCAGCTGCAGGCGCGGCAGCAGGGCCTCTCGGCGGCCGAGCAGGCGCTCGCCTCGCGCGAGCAGGACGGCAACGACGCCGCGCAGCTGGCCAGCGAACGCGAGGTCGAGACCGCGCTGACCGGGCTGGAATCGCGCGAACTGCAGGCCCTGCAGGCCGCGCTCAAGCGCGTGCACGAGCCGGACTACGGCCTGTGCAGCAGCTGCGGCAAGCCCATCCCCTTCGGCCGCCTGCACATCGAGCCGCAGGCGCTGCGCTGCGTGGCCTGCGAGGCGCAGCGGGAGAAGGCCTCGGCCTGAACGCGCCGGCGCCGGGGGCCGCGCTCAGTGCAGCGCGACGGCCATCGGCGACATCGGCCGCCAGTTGCGGCGCAGGCGCTGGAAGTCGTCCAGCGCGCGTGGCGCCGAGGCCAGGAAGCCCTGCATCTCGTCGCAGCCGGCCTGCGCCACCGCGGCCAGCTGCTGCGGCGTCTCCACGCCCTCGCAGACGGTGCGCATGTCCAGCGCCACCGCCAGCTGCGCGATGGTCTGCACGACGGCGCGCACTTCCTGCCGGTGCAGCACCTCGTTGACGAAGGCGCGGTCGATCTTCAGCGTGTCGAAGCGGAACTGCAGCAGGTATTGCAGCGACGAGTACTCCGTGCCGAAGTCGTCCAGCGCGATGCGCACGCCCAGGGCGCGCAGCGCGTGCAGGTGAGCCAGCATGGCGGCGGCGTCGTCGGCGAAGAGCGACTCGGTGATCTCCAGCTCCAGCCACTGCGGCTCGAGCTGGTAACGGTGCAGCGCCTCGCGCACGCGGCCGGCGAGCTGGCCGTCGCGCAGCTGCGCCCGCGAGACGTTGACCGAAACCACCAGCCCCGCGAGCGGCCCCGCGGCGGCGCGGCAGGCCTCGTGCAGCGCCCAGGTGCCGAGTTCGTCGATCAGCCCCACGCGCTCGGCCACCGGAATGAACTCGCCCGGGCCCACCTGCCCCAGCTCGGGGTGGCGCCAGCGCATCAGCGCCTCGGCGCCGACGATGCGCCAGTGCGCGATGTCGACCTTGGGCTGCCAGTGCAGCGCCAGCTGGCCCTGCTGGACGGCCTGGCGCAGCCCGGTCTCGATGGCCAGCTGGCGCCGCGTGCGCTCGCCCAGCTGCATCTCGTACAGCACGTAGCGGCCGCGGCCGCCTTCCTTGGCGGCGTAGAGGGCCGTGTCGGCGCGCAGCAGCAGCTCGTCCACGCCCACCTCGTCGTCGTCACACAGCGCCACGCCCACGCTGCCGCGCACCGGCGGCAGGCGGCGGCCCTGCACGTCCATCGGCTGGTCCAGCGCGGCCACCAGGCGCGTGGCCAGCGCGGCGGCGTCCTCGGCGCGGCCGGAATGCGTCATCAGCACGGCGAACTCGTCGCCGCCCAGGCGCGCCACCAGGTCGCCGGGGCGCACGCAGGCGCGCAGCCGGCCTGCGACGGCGCGCAGCAGCTCGTCGCCGGCGCTGTGGCCCAGGGTGTCGTTGACGGTCTTGAAGTGGTCCAGGTCCAGCGACAGCAGCGCGCCGCCGCGGCGCTGGCGCAGCTGCTCGGCCAGCGCATCGCGCAGCGTGAAGCGGTTGGCCAGGCCGGTGAGCGAATCGGTGTGCGCCAGCTGCCAGAGGTCGCGCTCGGCGCGCACCTTCTCCGTCACGTCGGCCAGCACGCCGCGCCAGCCGCGGATGCGGCCCAGCTCGTCGTGCAGGCACTTGCCGTTGAGCGAGAGATGGCGCGTGGCGCTGCCCACCAGCAGCTCCAGCGCCAGCGCGCGGAAGTTGCGGCCGGCGTCGAAGGCCTGCTGCAGCGCCACGGCGCCGTCGGGGCTGCGCTCGGCCAGCAGCGCCGTCAGCGTGCGCGCCTGCGCGGCGGCGGCGTCCAGCGCCAGCATCTCGGCCAGGCGCGGCGAGACATGCACGAGGCGGCCGTCGGGGCCGGTCTCCCACAGCGCCTCGCCGGCGTGCTGCTCGAAGTCCTGCAGCAGCACCGCCAGCATCTGCTCCTGGCGCTGCGCGGTGGCCTGCGCCACGAGCGACTGCGTGGCCTTGCGCCACATGCCCAGGGCGCCCAGCACCGACATCAGCGCATACAGCAGCAGCAGCCCGGCGACGGCCAGGAACATCGGCTCGCCGGTCATCGCCAGCGAGACCAGCGAGGCGACGGTGAAGATGGCCGCGTAGGCGGCGCTGGCCAGCGGCAGCGGGCTCAGCACGAAGGTGCCGGCGCCCAGCATGCCGGTCACGAGGGTGGCCAGCAGCAGTTGCTGCGGCGGTGTGGCGCCGGCGAGCCAGCCCAGCGGCAGCGCCGCCCAGACGCCGGCCAGCAGCGCCGCGTGCGCGGTGGCGCGGTGCACGGCGTGGGTGGAGACGGCCGCCGGCGCGCGGTGGCGGCGGCGCCAGCTGTTCATCAGCGCCAGCCCGCTGACGAGCATCAGCGTGGCCCACCACAGCCACAGCGCCGGCTCCAGCCGGGCGCGGAAGGCCCACAGCACGAGCGCGCCGTTGGCCACGTTGGCGGCCATCATCCACGGCGTCAGCCGCAGCACGGTGCCCAGGTGGGCGGCGCGGATCTGCGCCGATTCGCGGTCGATCGACGCGTACATGCCCGCGATGCCCGCGCGCAGCGGGGGCAGGTCGAACGGGCGGGCGGCTGGCATGGCTTGCGACTTATCGTGCCAGCCGCGCCTCGGCTTGAGAGCGCAACCATGCGCCGCCCGGGCGGGCGGCGCGAACTATTGCCGCGGCTTCAGCTCGCCAGCGCCTGGCCGCTGGCGTCGAAGAGGCCTTCGAACAGCACGCTGCTCAGGTAACGCTCGCCCGAATCGGGCAGCACCACGACGATGGTCTTGCCGGCGTTCTCGGGCCGGCCGGCCAGCCGCACCGCCACCGCCGCCGCCGCGCCGCAGGAGATGCCGGCGAGGATGCCCTCCTCGCGCGCCAGGCGCCGCGCGAACTCCACCGCCTCCTCGTTGCTGACCTGCTCGACCGCGTCGACGAGCGACAGGTCGAGCACGTCGGGCACGAAGCCCGCGCCGATGCCCTGGATCTTGTGCGGCCCGGGCTTGAGCTCGTCGCCGGCGCGCTTCTGCGTCAGCACCGGGCTGGCGGTGGGCTCCACCGCCACCGAGGTGATGGCCTTGCCGCGCACCTTCTTGATGTAGCGCGAGACGCCGGTGATGGTGCCGCCGGTGCCGACGCCCGAGACCAGGATGTCGATCGTGCCTTCGGTGTCGTCCCAGATCTCCGGGCCGGTGGTGGCCTCGTGGATCGCCGGGTTGGCCGGGTTCTGGAACTGCTGCAGCAGCACGTACTTCGGGTCCGAGGCGGCGATCTCCTCGGCCTTGGCGATGGCGCCCTTCATGCCCTTGGCGCCCTCGGTGAGCACCAGCTTGGCGCCATAGGCCACGAGCAGCTTGCGACGCTCGACGCTCATCGTCTCGGGCATCGTCAGCGTGATCGGGATGCCGCGCGCGGCGGCCACGAAGGCCAGCGCGATGCCGGTGTTGCCGCTGGTGGGCTCGACGATCTCCTTGCCGGGGCCGAGCACGCCGCGCTTCTCGGCGTCCCAGATCATCGCCGCGCCGATGCGGCACTTCACGCTGTAGGCCGGATTGCGGCCCTCGATCTTGGCCAGCACGGTGGCCTTGGAGCCGCCGGTGATGCGGTTCAGGCGCACGAGCGGCGTGCGGCCGATGGACAGGGAGTTGTCGTTGAAGAAGCCGGTCATCGCGCGGTCCTTGCGGTTTCGAGAGGGAAAACCGGCCAAGGCTAGCGCCCGCCCCGTCGGCTGGCAACGACGATCAGGTCATGTGGATATGCGAGCGCCGCACGAATGTCTTGATCCAGGTCGAAGACGGGTGGCGCTGGACCGAAGGATGGCTAGACGCAAAGCTGCTTGCAACCCTAAAGTCCGGCGCTCCATTCGGCCCTCGGTATTGCCATGCCCATCGAACTCTTCAACGACGGACGGCACAAGTGCCTGATGTTCGTCGACTCCGGCGGCGGCTCCGACGGCGCGGTGCAGGCCAACCAGTTCCTGATCGTCGACGGCGACACCGGCGCGCTGATCGACCCCGGCGGCAACCTGGCCTACAACGACCTGTACCTGGGCATGCAGCAGCATTTCCCGCCGCACCGGCTGGAGAGCATCCTCGCCTCGCACGCCGACCCGGACATCATCGCCGCGCTGGACCGCTGGATGACGGCCACGCCGGCGAAGGTCTACATCAGCGCGCTGTGGGAGCGCTTCGCGCCGCACTTCTGCAAGCCGGGCAAGACGACGGGGCGCATCGTGGGCATCGCCGACGCGGGCATGCGGCTGCGCGTGGGCGCGGGCGAGATCTGGGCCGTGCCGGCGCACTTCCTGCACGCCGAAGGCAACTTCCAGTTCTGGGACCCGACGAGCCGGATCCTTTTCAGCGGCGATCTGGGCGTGACGCTGGGCGGCGACCCGCGCCGGCACTTCAACAAGCTGGCCGAAGCGCTGCCGCTGATGGAGCCCTTCCACCGCCGCTACATGACCAGCGGCAAGATCCTCAAGCTCTGGGCCCAGATGGTGAAGGGCCTGCCGATCGACATGATCGTGCCGCAGCACGGCGCGCCGCTGGTGGGCGGCGCGGTGCCGGCCTTCATCGAATGGGTGCAGACGCTGGACTGCGGCGTCGACCGCATGGCGCAGTCGGACTACGCACTGCCCGCCTGAATCCGGCGGGCCGGAAGCGGAATCAGAGAGGGATCAGCAGTCGCCGTCGGCGCGCATCGCGGCGCCGCGCAGGTCGGCTGCGAAGCCGGGGTCGCTGTCCTCGATGCTGCGCGCGTAGGCCAGCACGTCCTGGGCGGTCATGTGTTCCATCTCGCGCTTGGCGAGCCAGGCGTCGAAACGGCCGGGTGCCGCCAGCAGCGTTTCGCCCGCGGCCTGGAAGGCGTGGAAGACGGTGTGCAGGAAATCGGGCCGGGCAGTGCGGCCGTAGGTCATCGAATAGGTGGACATGGTGGAAACCTGGTTTTAGGCGCCAGGCTCGTGGCCCGGCGGGTGATCAGCGATGGGCTGTCAGGTAGGTATTTTCCCTAGTTTCGACATCCTGGCCTTGACAATGGTCATCCGGCGGCACCGGCTTCGTGGCCTGCCGTGAACGATTCCTCGAAGACGGAGTAGCCCGCCAGGTCGGCATGGGCGAAGCGCAGCCGGCCGCGTGCCGAACGCAGCGCACGCAGCGCCGGGTGCCGCGCCAGCCCGGGGCGGGGGATGGCCATGGCGTGGCCCCAGCGCACCAGGTCCACGCGCCGGACGAGGCGCGGCAGGTCCGGGTGCGCGATGGCCAGGTCGGCCAGGACGCGGGCGGACCAGTCCTCGGCGCTGCCGGCCAGCAGTTCGGCGCGGCCGGCCACGGGCAGCGCGCGGTAGGCGGTGAAGACGGTGGCGCCGGGCACGCTCTGCAGGCTCTGGTGCATCGCATCGACATAGCCCAGGGCGCTGCTGCCGTAGATCACGTTGTCCCACGAAGCCGGCGCGCCGGGGCGGTCGAAAGGGCGGCCCGTGATCTGCACGTTGGCCACCAGCCAAGGCGCGTAGGCGATGTGAGCGGCTGCTTCACGCAGCGCCGCCGGCGCCGATTCGACGATGCGCGCGGCGATGAACAGCGGCAGCGCGAGCACCGCCTGCGGCGCGGTCCAGGCTTCGAGCTGCTGCTTGGCCTCGTCCCAGGCCAGCACCTCCACGTCGTGCCGGCGCTCGGTGACGCGCAGCACGGTGCGGCCGCGCTGAAGCCGGTCGGCGAAGGGCGCGGCCAGGCGCCGCGCGAGCCAGGCGTTGCCCTCGGGCCAGGTGAAGACGCCCTCGCGCTCGCCTTCCGCCTCGCCGCCCGGCGCATGGAAGCCGTGCCGGCTGGCGAAGTAGTGCACGCCGGCCCAGGCCGAGACGGTGTCGGCCGGCGCGCCGTAGTCGTCGCGGCAGGCGTAGTCGAGGTACCAGCGCAGCGCCGGGTCGGTGAAGCCGCGGGCGTCGAGCCATCGTGCGAAGCTGACGGCGTCCAGCGCCGCATGGTCGGCCGTCCAGGGGCTGCGGTGCGCCGGCAGCGTGAAGGCGGCCGGGCCGAAGGCGGCGATGGCCTGGGCGAAGGCGCGCATCTGGCGCGCCGCATCGGTGGCCGGATCGACCGGCGGCAGCAGGCCCTCGGCCCAGGCGCCGTCGATGAACAGGCGCTCCTGCGGGCTGTGGCAGAGGTGGCGCTCGTCGGCCACCGTGCGGCCGAGCACGGTCTTCAGCAGGCCGATCTCGTGCAGCCACTCGGCCACCTCGTGCGCCGGCGGGCCCGGCAGCGGCAGGTAGTGCGCGCCCAGCGGGCAGCCCATGCCGGCCATCGCGTGGCCGCGGCTGTTGCCGCCGGCCTCGTCTTCGAGTTCGAGCAGCTGAACGTCATCGATGCCGCGCCGCGCCAGGGCCCGCGCCGCGGCCAGCCCGGCAATGCCGGCGCCCAGCACCAGCGCCGCGGCGCGCCGCTGCACCGCGGGTGCGGGCAGCGGGGCGGCCATCTGCAGCCGGTGGCCACGCTCGAAGCGCGCGCCCACCCAGGCCGCGGGCGGCGCCGCGAGGCCATCACCCTCGCGCGGCGAGCAGCCCGCCGCCGCCAGCGCACCGCCGGCTGCCAGCAGCGTGCGCCGCCTCATCAGCGCGCCACCTGGCCCCATTCCTCCTCGAAGGTCGTCACCAGCACCTGGTTGCTCAGCCGGTTCGGGCTGGCGGGCACGCGTGCCATGTCGGGCGGGAAGTTCAGCAGCGCCGGCAGGCCGTCCAGCGAGAGGAAGCGCAGGCCGGGCGGCAGCGCCGCGGGCAAGCGCCAGGGCCGGCGCCCGGCGATCACGAAGCCCCATTCGCCGAAGCTGGGCACATGCACGTGCATCGGCGTGGTCGAGAGGCCGGCGGCTTCCAGCGTGCTCACGACGGTCCAGAAGCTCCTGCGCGCGATCAGCGGCGAGGTGGTCTGCACCACCATCCAGCCGCCGGCGGAGAGCACCTGGTCGGCGCGTTCGTAGAAGCTCGTCGTGTATAGCTTGCCGAGCGCGAAGTTGGTGGGGTCGGGGAAGTCGATGATCAGCGCGTCGAAGGTCTCCGTGCAGTTCTCCAGCCAGGTGTAGGCGTCGGCGTTGACGATGCGCAGCTTCGGGCTCGCGAGCGCGCCGCGGTTCAGCGCCGCGAGCACCGGCGAGCGCGCGAACAGCTGCGTCATCTGCGGGTCCAGCTCCACCAGCGTCACCTGCTCGACGCCCGGGTGCTTCAGCACCTCGCGCACGGCCATGCCGTCGCCGCCGCCGAGCACCAGCACGCGCCTGGGCGCGCCATGCGCGGCCAGCACGGGGTGCACGAGGGTCTCGTGGTAGCGGTACTCGTCGCGGCTGTGGAACTGCAGGTTGCCGTTGAGGAACAGGCGCACGCCCGAGCGCCCGGCCGTGACCACCACGCGCTGGTAGGGGCTGCTCTCGCGCACGATGATCTCGTCGCCGTAGAAGCGGTCCTCGGCCCAGGTGGTGAGCTGTTCGCCGAAGGCCATCGTGCCGGCCAGCAGCGCCGCCACCATCGCGCAGGCCGCGGCGTGGGCGCCGAAGCGGCGCAGCTCGCCGCGGAAGACGAGCAGCGCCCAGGCCGCCACGGCCACGTTCATCAGCCCGAAGAAGACGCCGGTGCGCACCAGGCCCAGGTGCGGCACGAAGACGATCGGGAAGGCCACCGCGACGACGAGCGCGCCGAGGTAGTCGAAGGTGAGCACCTGCGAGACCAGCTCCGACAGCGCCCAGCGCGGCGCGAAGTGCGCCTTGAGGATGCGCATCACGAGCGGGATCTCCAGCCCCACGAGCGCTCCCACCAGCGCCACCAGCCCGTACAGCAGCACGCGGAAAGGCGTCGCCGCATGCGCCGGCAGCGCACTGTGGGCGACGAAGAGCGCCGCCGGCATCAGCCCGCCCACCAGGCCGATCAGCAGCTCGATGCGCAGGAACTGCGCCACCAGCTGGCGTTGCAGGAAGCGGCTCGCCCAGGAGCCCAGCCCCATCGCGAAGAGATAGGTGCCGATGACGGTGGAGAACTGCAGCACCGAGTCGCCCAGCAGCCAGCTCGCCAGCGCGCCGGCGGCCAGCTCGTAGACCAGGCCGCAGGCGGCGACGACGAAGACCGAGACCAGCAGCGCGAGTTCGGCCGGCGAGACCCGCGCGCGGGTCTCGCCGGGATCGGCGGCATCGGCGGGCGGCAGCACGGCGGACATGCGGCCAAGGTTAGCGCAGCGCGCGGCCGCTGACGCCGCCGCGACAAGCCGCCGCCCGGCCGCGCCACACAATGCGCGGCGATGGGAACCCTCTACCTTGTGCGCCACGGCCAGGCCAGCTTCGGCGCGGCCGACTACGACCAGCTCAGCGAACTCGGCGCGCGCCAGTGCCGGGCGCTCGGCGGCTGGTTCGCCGGCCGCGGCATCGTGTTCGAAGGCGTGCTGCGCGGCACGCTGCGGCGGCACGCGCAGTCGCTGTCGGCCATCGGTGAAGGCTTCGGCGAACTGCCCTCAGGGCTCGAATGGCCCGGCCTCAACGAGTACGACAGCGAGGCGCTGATCCGCTGCGTGCAGGAGGGCCCCTTGCCGCCGCCGGACACGCCGGAGGCCTACCGCCATCACTTCCGGCTGCTGCGCGACGCGCTGCAGCGCTGGACCGAAGGCCGCGTGCAGCCCGAAGGCATGCCGAGCTGGCGCGACTTCACCGGCGGCGTGGCCGCGGCGCTGGACCACGTGCGCGCCAGCTTCACCGGCGACGTGCTGCTGGTCAGCAGCGGCGGGCCCATCGCCACCGCGATGCACCAGGTGCTGGGCACGCCGGCGGCGACGATGATCGAGCTGAACCTGCGCATCCGCAACAGCGCGCTGACCGAGTTCGCCTTCACGCCCAAGCGCCACATGCTCGTCAGCTACAACCACCTGCCGCATCTCGATCATGAGGAGCGCCGCGGCTGGATGACCTACAGCTGAGAAGCCGGTCGGCGGGCGGGGCTTCTGTCTGCCATGACGAAGTACAGGCCCCGACCCAGCCTGGGAAACAGCAGCCGCAAGCAGGTGTTTCTCGCGTCTTCAGGCCGCTGACAACGCTGCCGATATCTCCCGTTCCAGGGGAAGCATTCCCCGCCGGTATCCATGGAACCGCGACCAGGGAGAGATCGCTTGAAGTTGTTGTCCAACCTCCGCATCGGCACGCGCCTGGGCCTGGCCTTCGGCGTGCTGATCGTCCTGCTCGTGGCCATCTGCGGCTACGGGGCCCTCGGCGCCAGCTCGCTGGCGCGTGACCTCGGCACCACCGCCAGCGTCGACCTGGTGCTGATCCGCTCGGCGGCCGACCTGCAGCAGCGCGCCGCGACCATCGCCCGCGCCAGCCGCGAGCTGCTGATCGTCGACAGCGCCGGCCAGATCAAGAAGCAGCGCGCGGCCGTGGCCGACGCGCTGAAGGAAACCGACGAGCTGCTGCCGCAGGTGAGCAAGCTCGCCACCGGCGAGGCCAACGCCAAGCCGCTGGCGGCCGTGGTGCAGGCGCAGGCCGAGTTCGCCAAGGCCGTGCAGAAGTTCCTGAGCGTGCAGGAGGGCGGCAACCCCGACGACACCAAGACCGCGCTGCTGATCGAGCTGCGCCCGGTGCAGGCCGCCTACGAGAAGAGCCTGGCCGAGCTGGGCAGCGCGATCAAGGCGCAGGCCGACGCGCGCGCCGAGGACGGCAGCCGCATGGCGCGCACCAGCGTGATGGTGATGCTGATCGTCGGCGTGGCCGGCCTCGTGCTGGCCGCCGGCGCGGCGCTGGCCATCGGCCGCTCGATCACCGGGCCGCTGCAGCAGGCCACCGCCGCGGCGGGGCAGATCAAGGCCGGCGACCTGGCCACGCGCATCGACTCCGACGCGCGCGACGAGATCGGCGAGCTGCTGCGCGCCATGGGCGGCATGCAGCAGCACCTGCTGGGCGTGATCGAGGACGTGCTGCGCTCCGCGCGCGACGTGGCCACCAGCTCCGACGAGCTGGCGCACGGCAACGCCGAACTCTCCTCGCGCACCGAGCGCTCGGCCGGCAGCCTGCAGCAGACGGCCTCCGCGATGGAGCAGATCTCCGCCACCGTGGCCGGCAGCAGCGCGAAGTCGCGCGAGGCCTCGACCGTGGCGACGAAGGCGCGCGACGCGGTGGTGGAAGGCGGCGCGACGGTGGACAAGCTGGTCGAGACGATGAACCGCATCGCCACTTCCAGCGCGCGCATCAAGGACATCATCGGCGTCATCGACGGCATCGCGTTCCAGACCAACATCCTGGCGCTGAACGCCGCGGTCGAGGCGGCGCGGGCGGGCGAGCAGGGCCGCGGCTTCGCGGTCGTCGCCACCGAGGTGCGCTCGCTGGCCGCGCGCGCCGGCGCCGCGGCGCGCGAGATCAAGACGCTGATCGACGATTCCACCGAGCGCGTGGCCGACGGCACCACCACCGTCAGCGAGGTCGGCGAGCGCATCCGCGGCATCGTGCAGGAAGTGATGAACGTGCGCCAGCTGATCGAGGAGGTCTCGACCGCCAGCCACGAGCAGGAAACCGGCATGGTCGCCGTCAACGGCAGCGTCTGCGAGCTGGACCAGTCGACGCAGCAGAACGCCGCGCTGGTGGAGCAGATCGCCGCCACCGCCGACTCGCTCAAGGGCCACGCCCGCAAGCTGGTCGAGACCGTCGAGTTCTTCCGCCTGCCGCCGCCGGCGGCGGCCTGAGCCCCCACACACACCCTCGTCCCCGAACGGCGCCACGAGCGCTCCATCCGAAGGAAGTCCGATGAACAAGTCCGTCCTGTTGGCCGCTGCGGCGGCCCTGGCCCTCGCGCTGCCGGCTTCGCCGGTGCATGCGCAGGCCGCTCAACCCAAGGTGCTGAAGAAGGTGCCGCCCGACTTCCCGGCCGAGGCCGCGCGCAAGGGCATCGACAAGGGCGTGCTGAAGGCGCGGCTGACCGTCAACGAGGCGGGCAACGTCACCGAGGTCTCGATCGTCGACACCCAGCCGACGAAGGCCAAGCTGCTCAACGAGAGCGTGATCACGGCGCTGAACCAGTGGAAGTTCGAGTCCGGCAAGGCCAGCACCTTCGAGATGCAGATCGTGCTGACCTACGACTGATCGCCGCCGACGCGGGCCCGCGCCCGCCCGGCGCTCAGCCGTGCACCGCGGCCGAGACGATCATCCCGATGGCCACGCACATCGCGCCCACGACGATGGCCAGCGCCGTGTTCTGCTTCTCGACGATCTCCTCCCACAGCTTGTAGGGCGTGAGCTTGTCGATGACGACGAAGCAGATCCAGAACACCGCCACGCCCAGCAGCGCGAACAGGGCCGAGCCGACGAAGATGCCCGGCTTGAGCCATTCGATTCCCATCATGTCCGTTCTCCTCGGAGGTTAGGACCCGTTCGGGTCGTCCGGTGGTGCTTCATTTGTGGCCGCCGCCGCCGCTGGACCAGCCGCCGTACGAGCCGCCGCCGGTGCGGCTGCTGCTGCCCGAGCTGCGGCTGGCGCGGCACTGCCGGTACTCGGCGCTGGCTTCGCCGAAGGTGTTGCGCACGTCCTGGCACTCGTCGCTGTCGCAGCGCACGAGCATGCCGATCAGCACCAGCACGACGAACAGCAGCACCAGCGCCTTGACGATGCCCAGCCCCGGCATGCCGCCCGACGACAGCGGCGAGACATCGCGCGCCATCGCCGCGCGCGCAGCCTTCGGAATGCCGAAGGCGTCGCAGACCGTGTTCGTGTCGATCGTGCGGCCGGCCGACCAGGTGACCTCGCTGCCGGCCTGCTCGCGCGACAGGCGCAGCGCGGCGTCCGGCCCGCGGCCCTCGTAGTCGACGACATGGGCGCGCTCGTCGCGCTTCACGCGCCAGTAGAACTCGCCCAGCACCCAGGTCACCTTGGCGGCGTAGGCCCAGCGCTTGCGGTAGGCCTTGCCCTGCCAGCCGGCGATGTCGCCCTTGACCTGCGGCGCGCCGGTGATCGGCCGCACCCAGCTCCAGCCTTCCTCGGTGTCGACGAGGAACGCGAAGCCCGCCTCGCGGTGGTACAGCAGGTACTCGCGCCACCAGGTGGTCTCGTCCTCGTTGCCATCGGCGTTGTCGCAGCGCTCGAGGAAGCCCACCGCCTGCCAGGGCAGCTTCGGGCCGCCGAGCGCGAGCTGGCCGGTCTTGCCGAGCGGGATCTGCGGCTCCAGGCCGCTGACGCCGGCGTTGTTCTGCTGGTAGTGCGCGAGATCCCCGCCGACGCCGGCCGAGACATCGACGACGCTGTTGCACTGCCCGCAGCTGACGCTCTTCGTGCTGGCCAGCGTGATGGCCAGCGGCGCGCCGCAGTTCGGGCATTCGATGCCGCGCGAGCCGAGCGTCTTGGCGCCGTCTTCCTTCAGGCCCTGCAGCGCGAGTTCCGACAGCGCCACCGAGCGGCCGACCGACCAGCCCGGCTTGCCCGGATCGCTGCCATCGAGCGTGGCCACCTCGCCGGCCGCATTGCGCAGGTCGACGACGGTGAACTCGCCCTGCAGCCGCGGCGGCGTGGGCAGCTCGCCCTGCGCCGCGAGCAGCTTGGCGCGCACGACCGAGGCCACGTCCCAGGCGCGGCCATCGGCAGTGACGCGCGAGCCGGCGCGCAGTGCGTCGATGCGTGGCGCGTCGCCGGGCAGCGGCGCATCGAAGGCGATGACGTAGGCGCCGTTGTCTTCGCTCAGCCAGGCGCTGCGGCCGTTGTCGAACAGCGCGTGCCACTCGTTCCAGGTGCCGCCGTCGTAGGCGTACTGCAGGCGGCCGACGAGCGAAAAGCCCAGGCCCTGGCGCGTGCCGCGCACGCCCAGCTGCAGCGGGCTGTGGTCGTCGAACAGCTCGGCGGAGACGCCGATGCGCCGCAGCGCCTCGCCGTCGCGCACCAGCGTGCTGCGGCAGAAGCCGCACACCGCGCTGGCGGACGCCGCCGACGCGAACTCGACCGGCGCGCCGCAGTTCGGGCAGTTGGCCCGGTAGGCGCGCTGAGGAGAGGTTGCCAAGTCAGACGAGCTTCTTCAGCAGCTCCGCCTTCTTCGCGCTGAACTCTTCCTCGGTCAGGATGCCCTTCATCTTCAGCTCGCCGAGCTTCTCCAGCGTGGCCATGATCTCGTCGGGCTTGAGCACCGCGGCCGCCGATGCCGCGGCCGCCGCGGCGGCCTGCGCCGCGCCGCCCTGCAGGCCCTGGTTCAGCTGCTGCGCCATCACCTGGCCGAGCGCGACGCCGGCGCCCAGGCCCATCGCGTCGCCGGCGATGCCGCCGCCACCGCCGCCCGCGCCTTCGGCGAACTTCGGGATCGCCTGCGCCGTCTGGTACTGCATGAACTTGCCCATGTCGTTGCCGACCATGCCCATGCCGATCTTCTGGTCCAGCACCTTCTGCAGCTCGTCGGGCAGGCTCAGGTTCTGCACCGTCACCGAGGTCAGCGCCAGGCCGAGCTTGGCGAACTCCGGACCGGTGGCGGCCTGGATCTGCTTGGCGAACTCGATCTGGTTGGCCGCCAGGTCGAGGAAGGGCACGCCGCTGCGCGCCACCGCGTCGCTGATGTGCTGCAGCATCAGCCCGCGCAGCTGGCCGTCGATGTCGTCGACCGTGTAGCGCGCCTGGGTGCCGGAGACGGCGGTGTAGAACAGCTTCGGGTCGGCAATGGCGAACGCGTAGTTGCCGAAGGCCCGCAGCCGCACGGCGCCGAAGTCCTTGTCGCGGATCGTCACCGGCTGGCTCGTGCCCCAGCGCCGGTCCAGCTGCTGGCGCGTGCTGAAGAAATACACGTCGCTCTTGAACGGGCTCTGGAACAGCTTGTCCCAGTTCTGCAGGTAGGTCAGCACCGGCAGCGTCTGGGTGGTGAGCTTGTACATGCCGGGGCCGAAGACATCGGCCACCTTGCCCTCGTTGACGAAGACCGCGGCCTGGCTCTCGCGCACCGTGAGGCTGCCGCCGTACTGGATCTCGTTGTCCGCCATCGGGTACCGGAAGGCCAGCGTGCCGTCGCCGGACTCGGTCCATTCCAGGATGTCGATGAACTGTTTGCGGATGAAGTCCATCAGCGCCATGTCATTCGCCTCCATAGCCCGTGAAAGGTGGGTCGACGGGTGCGGCGAATAATACGCGCGGGTTTCCCTGAGGCTATCGATGACGAAGACCGCCTGGCAGATCGCCGTCGTGGGCGCCGGCCCCGTGGGGCTGGCACTGGCGCTGCGCGCGGCCGAAAGGCTGCCGCACGCGAAGGTGACGCTGTTCGACGCCCGGCCCGTCGAGCGCGACATCAGCGCCGATCCGCGCACGCTGGCGCTGTCGCTGGGCAGCGTGCTGGCGCTGCAGCGCCTGGGCACCTGGCCGGAGGCGGCCGCGGCGCCCATCCTGGAAGTGCATGTCTCGCAGCAGCCGCCGAGCTTCGGCCAGGCCCAGGTGCACCTGCGCGCGAAGGATCTGGGCGTCGAGCGCCTGGGCGCGGTGCTGGGCTACGGCACGCTGCTGGCGCCGCTGCAGGCGGCCTGGCTGGCACTCGCGAAGAAGCAGCCCGAGCGGCTGCACACGCGCTTCGGCACGCCGGTGACGGCGCTGAAGGAAGTGGCCGCGGGCGTGGAGGTCGACGCCGGCATCGCCGAGACCTTCGACCTCGCGGTGGTGGCCGAAGGCGGCGTGTTCGCCGACCAGGCGCGCAAGGCCGTGGTCGGCGACTACCGGCAGACCGCCTGGGTGGGCACCGTCACGCTCGAAGGCGCGACACCCGGCACGGCCTTCGAGCGCTTCACCCGCAACGGCCCCGCCGCGCTGCTGCCCTTGCCCTCGGCCGATGGCGAGCCGCGGCGCGCGGCGCTCGTCTGGTGCGTGCCGACCGATGCCGACCCGGTGCAGCCGCTGTCGGACGCACAGCGCATCGCCGTGCTGAACACCATCTTTCCGGCCCAAGCCGGGTGCATCGTCTCGATCACGCCGCTGAAGCACTTCGCACTCGGCCTGAATGCCGAGCGCACGCTGGTGCAGGGGAGAACGGTCCGCATCGGCAACGCCGCGCAGACGCTGCACCCGGTCGCCGGCCAGGGCCTGAACCTGGGGCTGCGCGACGCCGAAGGCCTGGTCACCGCGCTGCGCGACGCCGACGACCTCGACGCCGCGCTGCGCCGCATCGAATGGGCGCGCGCGCCGGACCGCTGGACGATGATCGCCGCCACCGACTTCCTCGCCCGCAGCTTCACCTGGAAGCTGCCCGGCGCCGCGGCGGCACGCGGCCTGGGCCTGGCGGCGCTGGAAGCGCTGCCGCCGGTCAAGGGCTGGCTGGCGCGGCGGATGATGTACGGCTCGCGTTGACCACGCGCAGCGCCTCGCGCGTCGACAGCGGCGACAGCTGCGCCGCGTACTCGGCGCAGAAGGCGCGCACCTCGTCCGGCGCCGCGTAGGCGCGTTCGCGCAGCGCCCAGCCGATGCCCTTGCGGATGAAGAAGCCGCGCGCGATGGGCGCATCGCCCAGCGAAGGCAGGATGCAGTCGTAGAGCAGCACGGCGTCGAAGCCACGCTTCAGGCGCCGCTGGCAGAGCATCGCGGCGCGGCGCAGCCAGGGGTCCTCGCCCTTCGCCCAGCGCCGCAGCAGCGGCTTGATCGTCGCCGCTTCGCGTTCGAGCAGTTGCTGCAGCACACCGCCGGAGATCTCGTCGTTGAAGTCCCACCAGGGGTCGGTGCCCAGCAGCTCGGTGACGGCGGGCAGCAGCGTCGCGTCGACCAGGCGGCGGTGCTTGGGCAGGCGCAGCAGGTCCAGCGCGGCGTAGCGTTCCTCGCGATGCGTGGCCGCGCGCCAGAGTGCGAGAACGGTCTCGGCGAGAGATTCAGCGCTGCTGCACTCCCGACCCTTCGCCAGGGCTGCGACGAGGGCCCGCCGGGCCGGCGTCGGCACGCCGTGGAAAGGCATCGCCGACTTCATGTAGGCCTGCATCGGCCCCGCCCGCGCCGCATCGCCGGCGGCGGCCAGCGCGGCGCGGATCTCGGCCGCCAGCGCCGCAGCCTCGCTCACAGGCGCCGATGCGCCAGCGCCGGCAGCTGCTGCCGCACCTGCGCGATGCGCGCCGCGTCCACCTCGGCCATCACCACGCCCTCGCCTTCGGGCAGCACCTGCAGCACCTCGCCCCAGGGGTCGATCACCAGGCTGTGGCCCCAGGTGCGGCGGCCGTTCTCGTGCGTGCCGCCCTGCGCCGGCGCGAGCACGTAGCACTGGTTCTCCACCGCCCGCGCGCGCAGCAGGATCTCCCAGTGCGCGCGGCCCGTGGTGTAGGTGAAGGCCGCGGGCACGACGATCACCTCGCAGGGCGGCTTCATCAGCGCGCGGTACAGCTCGGGAAAGCGCAGGTCGTAGCAGACCGACAGGCCCACGCGCAGGGCACCGGCCTGCAGCGCGACGGGCTCGGTGCCGGCGCCCAGCGTGCGGCCCTCGTCGTAGCTCTCGCGCCCGTTGTCGAAGGCGAAGAGGTGGATCTTGTCGTAGTGCGCCGCCTCACGGCCGTCGGGCGCGTAGACGCAGCAGCGGTTCAGCACGCGGCCTTCCTGCGCCATCTTCACCGGCAGCGTGCCGCCGACGAGCCAGACGCCATGCTCGCGCGCCAGATCGGACAGGAAGTTCTGGATCGGCCCGTCGCCTGGGGCTTCGGCCAAAGCCAGCTTGTCGGTGTCGCGCCGGCCCAGCAGGCAGAAGTACTCGGGCAGCGCCACCAGCGTCGCGCCGGCCTGTGCGGCCTGGGCGACGAGCCGCGCGGCGGCCTCGCGGTTGCGGGGCCAGTCGGGCGCCGAGACCATCTGCACGGCGGCGATCTTCGTGCTCACTGGACAAACCTCCGTGCTGCGCACTCCGGGGTGAGCGCTTGGGAGCGGCCCGGCGCGCTCATGGTGCGCATTCTGTGGCAGCGCGTGCAATCGTGCAGCGCGGGTGATGTCCCCCGGCCCGCCCGGGCCTTGGTTTCACCCCGACACTCGCGGGCAGCCGACGGAGGGCGCGCCGCGCGCCACAATCGGGCCGGCTGCGCCGTCGATGGAGGGATGTGCTGGACGGGCGCTGCTGCCACGGGCCGCCGGCCGGCCCCGAAGGAAGAAGCCACCGAGATGATGGACCAGGCCCCGCCCGCGAGCAGCGCCATCGGCGCGGACGCCGCGCACAGCCGCTTCGTGCAGCGCGTGCGCCGCCGCTATGCGGCCGAACTCCCCTTGCTGCCGCCCGGCGCGCCCGACGCCGCCGGCATCACGGCGCTGGTGCAGCGGCTGCGCGAAGGCGGGCGCGAGCTGGGCGCGGCGATGCGCGTCGCGCGCCACCTCGTCATCGAGCGCCTGGCGGTGCTGGATGTCGAGCAGGCCGCGCCGCTGGACACCGTGACCCACACGATGACGGCGCTGGCCGAGGCCACGCTGGAGCTGGCCCTGGCGCAGGCCCAGGCCGAAGCCGACGAGCGCCACGGCCCGCCGCTGGACGAGCAGGGCCGGCGCATGGACCTGTGGATCATCGGCATGGGCAAGCTCGGCGCGCGCGAGCTGAACGTCTCGTCCGACATCGACCTGATCTACGTCTACGACGACGAAGGCCAGACCGCCGGCACGCGCCCCTGCAGCCACCACGAATACTTCGGCTTCGTCGCCAAGCGCCTGTACGCGCTGATCGGCGAGACCACCGACGAAGGCTTCGTCTTCCGCGTCGACCTCGCGCTGCGGCCCAACGGCAACTCCGGCCCGCCGGTGGTGAGCCTGCCGATGCTGGAGGAGTACTTCCTCGTGCAGGGCCGCGAGTGGGAGCGCTTCGCGTGGCTCAAGAGCCGCGTCGTCGCGCCGCGCGCGGCGGTGGCCGAAGGCCGCGCGATGGCGCTGCGCTCGCTGGTGACGCCCTTCGTCTACCGGCGCTACCTCGACTACGGCGTCTTCGAAGGCCTGCGCCAGCTGCACCGCAAGATCCGCGACGAGGCGCAGCGCCGCGCCGCCGGCCGCCCCGAGCGCGCCAACGACGTGAAGCTCTCACGCGGCGGCATCCGCGAGATCGAGTTCATCGTGCAGCTGATGATGGTGGTGCGCGGCGGGCAGTTCCCGGAGATCCGCACCCGCAGCACGCTGCGCGGGCTGGAGAAGCTCACCGCGCGCGGGCTGATGAAGCCCGAGGTCGCGGCCAAGCTCGCCGCCGGCTACACGCTGCTGCGGCGGCTGGAACACCGCATCCAGTACCTCGACGACCAGCAGACGCACCTGATGCCCTCGTCCGACGAGGACCTGGCCTGGGTCGCGCGCAGCATCGGCAAGCCGTGCACGGGCCCGCCCTGCTGCGCGATGCTCGACGAGCTGCTGCAGGTGCGCGAGCTGGTGGCCGCCGAGTTCGACGCGCTGCTGCGCGAAGGCCAGGGCGCGCCCGAGCCGGCGCGCAACGGCTGCCGCGGCTGCGCGCCGCAGCCGATGGCCATCGACAGCGAGGCGCTGCTCGAACGCCTGCCGGCCGAGCTGGCCGAGCGCGTGCGCGCGCTGGCGCAGCAGCCGCGCGTGACGGCGCTGCGCGACGAAGGCCGGCTGCGCCTGGGCCGCCTGGCGCAGAAGACGGCCGCGGCGCTGGCCGGCGGCGAGGCCACCGTCACCGGCGCCCTGCGCTTCATCGACTGGCTGGAGCCGCTGTTGCGGCGCGAGAGCTACCTCGCGCTGCTGGTCGAGCGGCCCGAGGTGCAGCGCCGGCTGCTGCGCCTGCTGGGGCTGGCGCGCTGGCCGATGCAGTACCTGATGCGCCACCCCGGCGTGATCGACGAGCTGGCCGACGAGCGGCTGCTGCACGGCCGCTTCGACCGCGTCGCGCTGCAGGCCGATCTCGACGAGCGCAGCGCCGCCTGGCGCCGCGCCGGCGAGGCCGACGAGGGCAAGCTGCTGGACACGCTGCGCCAGGCGCACCACGCCGAGGTCTTCCGCACGCTGGTGCGTGACGTCGAAGGTGAGCTGACCGTGGAGCAGGTGGCCGACGAGCTCTCGGCGCTGGCCGACGCGCTGCTGGACACCACGCTGCGCTGGTGCTGGAGCCACCTGAAGCAGCGCCACCGCGAGCAGCCGGCGCTGGCCGTCATCGCCTACGGCAAGCTCGGCGGCAAGGAGCTGGGCTACGGCAGCGACCTGGACGTGGTCTTCGTCTACGACGACAGCGAGGAAGAGGACAAGCAGCGCGCGCAGGAGGTCTACGGCGCCTTCGTGCGCCGGCTCATCCCCTGGCTGACGCTGCGCACCGCGGCGGGCGAGCTGTTCGACATCGACACCGCGCTCAGGCCCAACGGCAACTCCGGGCTGCTCGTCACGTCCATCGAGTCCTTCGAGCGCTACCAGCAGGGCCGCGGCAGCAACACCGCGTGGACCTGGGAGCACCAGGCGCTGACGCGCGCCCGCTTCGCCGCCGGCCACGAGCCGGTGCGCGCGCGCTTCGAGGCCACGCGCCGCGCCGTGCTCACCGCGCCGCGCGACGCCGCCGCGCTGCGCGCCGAGGTGCGCACGATGCGCGAGCGCGTGCGCGCCGCGCGCCCGGTGCCGGCCGGCCGCTTCGACGTGAAGCACAGCCCGGGCGGGATGATGGACGTGGAGTTCGCGGTGCAGTTCCTCGTGCTGGCGCAGGGCGCCGCGCATCCGGCGCTGCTGGACAACGCCGGCAACATCGCCCTGCTGCAGCGCGCCGAGGCCGCCGGGCTGCTGCCCGCCGGCGTGGGCACGGCCGCCGCCGACGCCTACCGCGAGCTGCGCCGCGCCCAGCACCGCGCGCGCCTGGACGAGCGGCCGACGCAGTTCGACGACGAGACGATGGCCCAGCAGCGCGACGCCGTGCTCGCGCTGTGGCGCGCGGTGTTCGATTGAGCCGCCCGGGCTTCGCCTGGGCCGCATTCGCCGGCGCGCTCGCGGCAGCCTCGGCGCTGGCCTTCGTGCTGCCTGCGGCGGTGCTCGACTGGCAGCCTGCGCTCGCCGCAGCCGAGCCCTGGCGCGCTTTCAGCGGCGCCTTCGTGCACTGGAGCGCAATGCACCTGGGCGCGAACCTGCTGGGCGCCGGCATCGTGGCCGCGCTGGGCCTGGCGGCGCGGCTGCCACCGGCCTTCGCCTTCGCCTGGGCCGCGGCCTGGCCGCTGACGCAGCTGGGCCTGCTGGCCGAGCCGGCACTGGCGCACTTCGGCGGCCTCTCGGGCGTGCTGCATGCGGGCGTGGCGGTGGCGGCGCTGGCGCTCGTCGTGCGTGAACGCGGCGCGCGGCGCGGCGTGGGCGCGGCGGTGCTGGCGGGGCTCGTGCTGAAGATCGCGCTGGAGCAACCCTTCGGGCCGCCGCTGCGCGAAGGCGGCGGCTGGGACATCGCCACCGCGCCGCTGGCGCACGCCACCGGCGCCGCCGCGGGCCTGCTGTGCGGCGCACTGGCGCTGTGGCTTACGAGGACATCCGCCCGATGACCCACGACGGCCGCAAGACCGAGCTGGACATGCTGGCGGTGGCGCTGCTGGTGGGCTGCTGCGCGATCTGGGGCCTGGGCCAGGTCGCGGCCAAGGTGGGGCTGAACGAGATTCCGCCGCTGTGGCAGGCCGGGCTGCGCTCGGCCGGCGCGGCGCTGTGCCTGCTGGCCTGGTGCGCGGCGCGCGGGCTGAAGGTCTTCGGCGCCGACGGCACCGGCCCCGGCGGCCTGCTCGCCGGGCTGCTGTTCGCCGGCGAGTTCGGCTGCATCTTCTTCGGCCTGCAGTTCACCACCGCGTCGCGCATGGCGGTGTTCCTCTACCTCGCGCCCTTCGTCGTCGCTTTGGGCATGCCCTTCGTGGCGCGCAGCGAGCGGCTGCGCGGCCTGCAGGCGGGCGGCCTCGCGCTCGCGTTCGCCGGCGTGGTGTGGGCCTTCGCCGAGGGCTTCACGCGGCCGGCGGCCGGCCAGCTGCAGTGGCTGGGCGACGCCTTCGGCATCGGCGCCGCGCTGCTGTGGGGCAGCACGACGCTGGTGATGCGCGCCACGAAGCTCGGCTCGGCGCTGCCGGAAAAGACGCTGCTGTACCAGCTCGTGGTCTCGGCGCTGGCCTTGTGCGCCGCGGCGCTGTGGCGCGGCGAGGCACTGCCGGCACAGCTGTCTCCGATGGGCTGGACCGTGATGGGCTTCCAGACCGTGGTGATCACATTCGCCAGCTACCTCGTGTGGTTCTGGCTCGTGCGCCACTACCCGGCCACGCGCATCTCGGCCTTCACGCTGCTCACGCCGCTCTTCGGCCTGCTGGCCGGCGTGCTGCTGCTGAGCGAGCCGCTGACGGCGCGGCTGGCCTTCGCGCTGGCCGCCGTGTGTGCCGGGATCTGGCTCGTCAACCGGCCGCCGGCCGCGCCTGCAGCTGCAGCGAAGCGGTGACTTCCTTGCGGTAGCGGTTGAGTTCCTGGACGCTGGCGAAGCTGCGCTCCATCAGCAGGCTCATGTTGTGCAGGATGCGCTCGACGACCTTGCCTTCCCAGACCGCGTCGAACTGGATCTGCTTGTCCAGCCACTGCTCCAGCCACTCGGGGTTCGGCAGCCGGCTCTGGATCGTGTCCTTCGGGAACAGCTTGACGTTGACGTGCAGGTTGGTCGGGTGCAGCGCCTGCGCGGTGCGGCGCGCGCTGGCCATCAGCACGCCGATCTTCGCGAACGCGGCGCGGGCCTCGTCGCCGAACTTGGTCATCGCACGCTTCATGTAGCGCAGGTAGGCGCCGCCGTGGCGGGCCTCGTCGCGCGCGAGCGTTTCGTAGATCGCCTTGATCACCGGCTCGGTGTGCCACTCGGCCGCGCGGCGGTACCAGTGGTTCAGCCGGATCTCGCCGCAGAAGTGCAGCATCAGCGTCTCAAGCGCGGGCGCGGGGTCGAACTCGAAGCGGATCGCATGCAGCTCCTCCTCGGTGGGCACGAGGTCGGGGCGGAAGCGGCGCAGGTACTCCATCAGCACCAGGCTGTGCTTCTGCTCCTCGAAGAACCAGACGCTCATGAAGGCGCTGAAGTCGCTGTCCTCGCGGTTGTCGCGCAGGAACATCTCGGTGGCCGGCAGCGCCGCCCATTCCGTGATGGCGTTCATCTTGATCGTCTGCGCCTGCTCCTCGGACAGCAGCGAGGCGTCGAAGCGGTCCCACGGGATGTCGTGGTCCATGTTCCAGCGCACGGCTTCGAGCTGGCGGAAGAGTTCGGGGTAGAGCATCGGAGGCCTTCGGGTGCGCGAGACGGAACCGCGGATTCTAGGGAGAGGCGGCCCTTCCGGCACGCCATCTCTGCAGTTCCGAAGGCACCGGATCGAGCGTGGCCAGCGCATGGACACCGTCCACGCGCCGCCGGTGCAGCACCGGTGCGCGGCCGCCGGCCCAGATCGCCACCTCGGCCGGCAGCTTGGCGCGCAGCTCGGCCAGCGCGTCCACCACCTGGTTCGGGTTCACGCAGGCGGTGAAGCTCAGCGCGACGATGTCGCTGGCCAGCGCCTGCGCCGCCAGGACGATGTCCCACAGCGGCGTCTGCACGCCCAGCGAGACGCAGTGGCAGCCTTCGAGCCTGAACACCGCCTCGGCCATCAGCAGGCCCATGCCGTGCGGCTCGCCGGGGATGGTGGCCAGCAGCACGCGCGGCGCCGCCGTAGCCGGGCCCGGCGGCACCGCGCCGATGGCCTGCCGCAGCACGCTCTGCAGCAGCTCGGTGTACAGGTGTTCCTCGAAGATCTCCAGCTGGCCGCGCAACCACGCATCGCCCACCGCCACGTTCAGCGGCCCGACGACGTCGATCACGAAGCGACCCAGGCCGATGCGCGCCAGCAGCCGCTGCAGCTCGTGGCGCAGGCGATCGGCGTCGTGGCTGCGGATCAGCGCCAGGTGCGCGTTCAGCTCGGCCGAGCCCATCGCCACCTCGGCGCCACCACGGTGCGGCTGGTCGACGGTCTGGTCGGCCAGCTCGCGCAGCGCCTCCAGCGGCAGCGGCACGATGCGGCCCGGCCGGTGTCCACCGTCGAGCAGGCGCTTGAGCAGCCGCAGCTTCTCCACTTCCTCCAGCGTGTAGGCGCGCTCGCCGGTGCCTTCGCGCGCCGGCTGCGGGAATCCGTAGCGGCGCTCCCAGACGCGCAGCGTGTCTTTCGACAGCCCGGTGTCGCGTTCGACCGCGGCGATCGACAGGCTGATCGCTGTATGTGAGCGCTCGTTCACTTGAAGAATGTCTTGGACAAACAAAGGCCGAATGGGGAAACTTCGCGAATTCAATCATCAATTCGCGGCGCTGAACAGGACATCCAGCGGCACCGGGCCTGCGTAATGACCCTCCGCCACTTTGGGAATTGCAGTCGCGACCGATCGGACGGGAGATTACCATGCAGTCATTCAGTGACCAATCGGTTCAAGTCGCAATGCCCCCCACGGTTCGCGCTTCTTTACGTCCGGTGATGCTTGAGCGCGGAACTTCCGTCCTCAACTGCGTTCTCATCGGAAGACAAGCCGGCGCGACCGTGCCGGCCGAAGCGATTTCCCTGTCGTGCGGACTTTCGGGTTCCCCGGCTGAAATCCCGGAGCGCCTCTCCTCCTCCTCCCTCCCTCCCTCGTTCGCTCCGGGGCGCCGCACGACGGTCTTTCCACCCAAGGGTGCCGCCTCCCGCGGCGCCCTTTCTCTTTTCTGCGCCGGAGCCGCGGCATGAAGCGCGTGGCCGTCGTCGGCTCGGGCATCAGTGGCCTGGCCGCTGCCTACCGGCTGGCTGGCGAGGCCCAGGTGACGCTGTTCGAAGCCGGCCGCCGCTTCGGCGGCCACACGAACACGGTGGACGTGACGCTGGACGGCATCACCCACGGCGTCGACACCGGCTTTCTCGTCTTCAACCACCGCACCTACCCGAACCTGGTTCGCCTGTTCGAAGAGCTGGGCGTGGCCACCGCGCCGGCCGAGATGTCGTTCTCGGTGCAGTCGCCGCGCGAGAACCTCGAGTGGAGCGGCACCGACCTCAACGGCGTCTTCGCGCAGCGCGCGAACCTGCTGAAGCCGCGCTTCTGGGGCATGCTGGCTGAGATCCTGCGCTTCAACCGCCTGGCCACCGCGCTGGCCGACAGCGGCGCCGAGGCGGCCCTGGCCCAGCCCGTGGGCGACTTCCTCGACGAGCACGGCTTCGGCACGGCCTTCCGCGAAGGCTATTTCCTGCCGATGATCGGCTGCATCTGGAGCTGCCCGGTCGAGCAGATGCTGCGATTCCCCGTCGCCACCATGGTCCGCTTCTGCCACAACCACGGGCTGATCCGCGTCACCGGCCGGCCGCAGTGGTACACGGTGCGCGGCGGGGCAAAGCACTACGTGCAGCGCATGCTGGCGCGCATTCCCGACGCGCGCGCCGCCACGCCGGTGCGCGCCGTGCGGCGCATCCCCGCGCAGGGTGGCCAGGGCGGCGTGATGGTGGCCACCGACCAGGGTGCCGAGCGCTTCGACGAGGTCATCCTCGCCTGCCACGGCGACCAGGCGCTGCGGCTGCTGGCCGACCCCACGCCGGTGGAGCGCGCCGTGCTGGGGTCCTTCCGCTACCAGCCCAACCGCGCCGTGCTGCACACCGACGCCTCGCTGCTGCCGCGCCGCCGCCGTGCCTGGGCGGCCTGGAACTACGCCCGCGCCGCCGACGCCGGCCGCGAGCAGGCCGCCGTGTGCCTGCACTACCTCATCAACCGCCTGCAGCCGCTGCCGTGGCCGCAGCCGGTGATCGTCTCGCTGAACCCCGATCCCTCGCGCCCGCCGGACCCGCACCGCGTCATCGCGGAGATCGACTACGAACACCCGGTGTTCGACCGGGCCGCCATCGACGCGCAGCGCCGCCTGGCGGCGCTGCAGGGCCACTCGCACCTGTGGTTCTGCGGCGCCTGGGCCGGCTACGGCTTCCACGAGGACGGCCTGAGCTCGGCGCTGGACGTGGTGCGGCGGCTGCGCGCCGCCTGGCGCGAGCAGCCCGCGCAGGAGGCGGCGTGAACGAGCCGGCCGCGGTGGCGCTGCTGGCCACCGGCTCGGTGCGCCACCGCCGGCTGCGCCCGGCCGAGCACGCCTTCGCCTACCGCAGCTACTTCCTGCTGCTGCCCATGCGGGCGCTGCGCCGCGACGGCCCGGGTGCGCTGGTGCGCAACCACTTCGGTCTCCTGAGCTTCCACGACGCCGACCACGGCGACGGCCGCGCCGATGCGCTGGCCTGGCTCGACGAGCTGCTGCGCGCCGAAGGCGTGCTCGACGCGGCCGGCGAGGTCTGGCTGCAGACCTACCCGCGCGTGCTGGGCTACGCCTTCAAGCCGGTGAGCTTCTGGTACGCGCAGCGCACGGACGGCTCGCTCGCGGCCGTCGTCGCGGAGGTCAACAACACCTTCGGCGAGCGCCACTGCTACCTGCTGCCCGGCGGCGGCTGGGGCCGCGAGCTGACGGCGGACAAGGTCTTCCACGTCTCGCCCTTCTGCCGCGTCGCGGGCCGCTACCGCTTCCGCTTCATGCGCAGCGCCGAGCGCATCGTCGCGCGCGTCGACCACGACGACGACCAGGGCGCGCTGCTGCGCACGAGCCAGAGCGGCACGCTGGCGCCGCTGAGCGCGCAGGCCGCCCGCGCCGCCTTCTTCCGCATGCCGCTGATGACGCTGGCGGTGGTCGCACGCATCCACTGGCAGGCGCTTCGGCTGTGGCTCAAGCGCGTGCCCTTCTTCGGCAAGCCCGAGCCGCCGCAGGCCTTCATCTCACGCTGAGCAACCCGGCATGAGCAGCACCACCACCCTGTCTTCCTCCTTCGCGCTGCCCGCCGGCGCCCCCGCCCCGGCGCGCGCCGTGTTCCGCCTGCTGCAGCGGCTGCAGATCGGCGTGCTGGACGTGCAGCTGCCCGACGGCACGCTGGCGCGCTTCGGCGCGCCCACGGCCACCGGCCCGCAGGCCGCGTTACGGCTGGCGGACTGGCGCGTGTGCAGCGCGGTGCTCGCGCGCGGCGACATCGGCTTCGCCGAGGCCTACATCGAAGGCGGCTGGACGAGCCCGGACCTGGCCGCCTTGCTGCGCCTGTTCAACGCCAACCGCGAGGCGCTGGAGGGCGCGATCTACGGCAGCTGGTGGGGCTCGCTCTTGCAGCGGCTGCGGCACCTGCTGAACCGCAACTCGCGCCGCGGCAGCCGCCGCAACATCCACGCCCACTACGACCTCGGCAACCCGTTTTACGCGCTGTGGCTCGACGAGACGATGAACTACAGCAGCGCCCTGTTCGGCGGCGACTTCGCGCAGGACATGCCCGCCGCGCAGCAGGCCAAGATGCACCGCGCGCTGGCCGAATGCGGCATCGCGCCCGGGCAGCGGCTGCTGGAGGTCGGCTGCGGCTGGGGCGCGCTGGCCGAGTGCGCGGCACGGGACTTCGGCGCGCAGGTGACCGGCATCACGCTGTCGTCCGAGCAGCTGGCCTTCGGCCAGAAGCGCCTGGCGAAGGCCGGGCTGGCCGAACGCGCCGAGCTGCGCCTGCAGGACTGGCGCGACCTGGCCGGCGAACCCTTCGACGCCATCGTCTCCATCGAGATGTTCGAGGCCGTGGGCCGCGAGTACTGGGGCCGCTTCTTCGAGACGCTGCAGCGCAGGCTCAGGCCCGGCGGCCGCGCCTGCATCCAGACCATCACCATCCGCGACGACCTCTTCGAGCGTTACGTGCGCTCGACGGACTTCATCCAGCAGTACATCTTCCCCGGCGGCCTGCTGCCCAGCCCCTCGGCCTTCCGCGCCGAGGCGCAGCGTGCCGGGCTGGCGCTGGAGCGCGAGATCGCCTTCGGCCCGGACTACGCCGAGACGCTGCGCCGCTGGCGCGCCGCCTTCCTGCACCACGACGCGCCGGTGCGCCGCCTGGGCTTCGACAACCGCTTCATGCGCACCTGGGAGTTCTACCTCGCCTACTGCGAGGCGGCCTTCGACACCGGCAGCACCGACGTCATGCAGTTCACGCTGCACAAGCCGGCATGAACCCCGCCCGGCGCCGCCTGCTGCTGCTGCCGGCAGCCGCGCTCGCGGCCACCGGCGCCGCGGCCCAGCCGGCGCCGGTGGCGCCGCCCGAGCTGGCCGGTGAACTGAGTGGCGCCAGGCTGCAGGGCACGGCGCGCATGACCTTCCTGGGCCTGGCGATCTACGAGGCGCGGCTGTGGACCGGCGCACAGGCCGTGGGCACCGAATGGGCCGGCGTGCCTTTCGCGATGGAGCTGGTCTACGCGCGCAGCCTCAAGGGCCCGCTGATCGCGGAGCGCTCGCTCAAGGAGATGCGCCGCCAGGCCGAGATCGCCGAGCCGGAGGCCGAGCGCTGGCTGGCGAACATGAAGCTGCTGTTCCCCGACGTGAACGCCGGCGACCGCATCACCGGCACCAACCTGCCCGGCGTCGGCGCGCGCTTCCACGCCAACGGCGCCTTCCGCGGCGAGCCGCACGAGCCCGAGTTCGCACGCCTGTTCTTCGGCATCTGGCTGTCGCCGCGGACCTCGGAGCCGGCACTGCGCGAGCAACTGCTCGGGCGCGCGCGCTGATGGGCGCCGCCTCGGCCTCCGCCTCGGCAATTTCCGGCTGGCGCGCCGGCGCGGCCTACGGCGCCTTGGGCCTGCCGCTGGCCTTCGTCGCGCTGCCGCTGTACGTGCTGCTGCCGAACCACTACGCGGCAGCCTTCGGCATCCCGCTGGCCACGCTGGGCGCGCTGCTGCTGGGCGCGCGGCTGGTCGATGCCTTCGCCGACCCCTGGATCGGCCGCCTCGTCGACCGCTGGTTCGCGCGCTCCACCGCGCGCGTGCTCACCGCCGCCATCGTGGCCGCGGTGGTGCTGGCGCTGGGCTTCCGCGCCCTCTTCTTCCCGCCGGTGGAAGGCCGCACGGCGCTGCTGGCCTGGTGCGGGCTGATGCTGGCCGTCACCTACCTGGGCTACAGCGTGCTCGCGGTGCTGCACCAGGCCTGGGGCGCGCGGCTGGGCGGCGACGCGGCCGAGCGGGCACGCATCGTCTCCTGGCGCGAAGGGCTGGCGCTGGCGGGCGTGCTGCTGGCCAGCGTGCTGCCCTCGCTGGCCGGGCTGTCGGCGGCGAGCGCGGTGTTTGCGCTCGCGCTGGCCGCGGGCGTGGCGATGCTGGCGCGCGCGCCACGGCCGCAGGCGATGGCGTCGGTGGCGCCGGGCCATGCCTTCAAGCCGCTGGCCACGCCGGGCTTCCGCCGGCTGCTGGCGGTCTACCTCGTGAACGGCGTGGCCGCCGCGGTGCCGGCGACGCTGGTGCTGTTCTTCATCCGCGACCGGCTGCAGGCGCAGGCGCTGGAGCCGCTGTTCCTCGCGTCGTACTTCGCGGCCGGCGCCTTGTCGATGCCGCTGTGGGTGCGCGCGGTGGGCCGCTTCGGCCTCGTGCGTGCCTGGGGCGCGGGCATGCTGCTGGCGGTGGCCGGCTTCGTCTGCGCGGCCACGCTGCAGGCGGGCGATGCCTGGGCCTACGCGGCGATCTGCGTGGCCAGCGGCGCCGCGCTGGGCGCCGACCTCGCGCTGCCCGGCGCGCTGCTGGCCGGCGTGATCCGCCGCGCCGGCCATGGCGGCGCGCTGGAGGGCGCCTACTTCGGCTGGTGGAACTTCGCCGGCAAGCTCAACCTGGCGCTCGCGGCCGGTGTCTCGCTGCCGCTGCTCGCGGCCTTCGGCTACACGCCGGGCAGCCGCGACCCGGCCGCGCTGGACGCCCTGGCACTGGCCTACGGCGTGCTGCCCTGTGTGCTGAAGCTGACGGCCGCGCTGCTGCTGTGGGTGCTGCTGCGGCGCCCGGAGGACCACGAATGAAGCTCCCCACTCTCGCGCGCCGCGCGGTGCTGGCCGCGGCCTGCGCCCTCACCGTGGCGATCACGACCGGCTGCGCCTCCTCGCCGACGCCGGCCGACTACGCGGCCGAGAAGCCCGTGCTCGACCTGAAGCGCTACTTCAACGGCGAGGTGCTCGCGCACGGCATCTTCACCGACCGCGGCGGCAAGGTCGTGCGCCGCTTCACGGTGCAGATGACGGGCACCTGGAATGGCAACCAGGGCACGCTGGACGAGCGCTTCACCTACAGCGACGGCAAGACCGAGCGCCGCGTGTGGCGCCTGACCGACGAGGGCAACGGCCGCTGGAGCGGCCGCGCCGACGACGTGGTGGGCGTGGCCGAGGGCCGCTCGGCCGGCAACGCGCTGAACTGGAAGTACACGCTGGCGCTGAAGGTCGACGACAAGACCTGGGAGGTGCAGTTCGACGACTGGATGTACCTGGTGGACGATCGCGTGATGCTCAACAAGGCGCAGATGAGCAAGTTCGGCTTCCACCTCGGCGAGGTGACGCTGTCGTTCCAGCGCCCCGGCGGCTGAAGCGATGCCGCTCAACCCACCCCTTCGCAGCTGGGCCGGCAAGACGGCCTGGCTGGTGGGCGCCTCCACCGGCATCGGCCGCGCCACCGCCAGCGCGCTGCACGCGGCCGGCGCGCGCGTGATCGTCTCGGCGCGCAACGCCGCCGCGCTGGACGCCTTCGTCGCCGAGCACGGCCGCAGCGACGCCATCGCGCTGGACGCGACCGACCACGCGGCGATGCAGGACGCCGCGCGCCGCATCGCCGGCGTGCACGGCCGCATCGACCTGGCGATGTTCTGCGCCGGCACCTACGCGCCGATGCGCGCCACCGGCTTCGACTTCGAGCAGGCGCAACGCCACATGCGCGTGAACTACGAGGGCGCGCTGGTGATGCTCGACGCCGTGCTGCCGCAGCTGAACAGGCAGGCGCGCGCCGGCCAGGGCGGGCACCTGAGCCTGGTGGCCAGCGTGGCCGGCTTCCGCGGGCTGCCGCAGAGCCTGGCCTACGGGCCGACGAAGGCGGCGCTGATCAACCTGGCCGAGACGCTGCACCTCGACCTCTCGCCGCTGGGGCTGGGCGTCTCGGTGGTGAACCCGGGCTTCGTCGAGACGCCGCTGACCGCCGGCAACCGCTTCCACATGCCGGCACTGATCGGCCCCGAGGAGGCCGCGCGGCAGATCCTGCGCGGCTGGCGCCACGGCGACTTCGAGATCCACTTCCCGCGCCGCTTCACCGGTTGGATGAAGGCGCTGCGCCTGCTGCCCTACCCGGCCTACTTCGCGGCGGTGCGCCGCTCCACGGGCCTGTGACGATGAACGATCCGGCCGAAGACCCGCGCGTCGCGCGCATCGTGGCGCTGTTCGAGACGCTCAGCCCCGAGGCGCTGCCGCAGCTGGCGACGATCTACACCGAGGACGCCCGCTTCAAGGACCCGTTCAACGAGGTGCAAGGGCTGGCGGCGCTGCGTCGCATCTTCGAGCACATGTACGCCACGCTGGACGAGCCGCGCTTCGTGGTGCACGAGCGCGTGGTGCAGGGCGAGCGCTGCTTCCTGACCTGGGACTTCGTGTTCCGCCTGAGGAGCGGCCGGCGCGAGCAGCTCGTCGTGCGCGGCGCCTCGCACCTCGTGCTGGCCGCCGACGGCCGCATCGCGATGCACCGCGACTACTGGGACGTGGCCGAGGAGCTGTACGAGAAGCTGCCGGTGCTGGGCACGCTGATGCGCTTCCTGCGCCGCCGGCTCAGCGCAGGCTGAGCGCAGCGTCCCTCAGATCACTGCTGGCCTTCGGTCAGCGAGAAGGTCTGGAACTGGCCTGACTTGTCGACGAAGAAGGTCTCGGTGAAACGCAGCGTGCCGCCGGGGAAACGAGCCGGCGCCGGGAAGGGCGCGGCACGGCGGATCATCGCCATCACCCAGGGCGCCACCTCGTCGGCAGCGGGCTTGCGCACGATCTGGATGTTGGCCACCTGGCCAGCCGGATCGAGCTCCACCTCCACCATCATCACGCCGTACAGCAGCGGCGGCAGCTTGCCGCGGTACACCCGCATCGGGTAGCAGCCGTAGAGGTGGCGCGCGGCGTCGGCGCGGTACTGGCGCTCTTCTTCCTGGTTCGACGGCTGCGGCGGCCGGCACTGCGGCGCGGGCACCATCGCGAACTGCGCCAGCGCCGGCGCTGCCGGCAGGCCAAGCAGGCTGATCAGGCACAGGGCGGGCAGCAGGTGGCGGAGCTTCATCGGCGGGAGGTTACACCCCGGGTTCGGCCCGCTGCACCCGCTTCGATGCGGAGTTGTGCGCAGCCCACGCCGATTGCTGGCCCGCCCGCTTCAGCGCAGCCAGCCCTTGCGGCGGAAGTAGATGAAGGGCGCGGCCACCGAGGCCACCATGAGCGTGATCGCGAACGGATAGCCGTACTGCCAGTCCAGCTCCGGAATGGCCTTGAAGTTCATCCCGTAGATGCTCGCGATCAGCGTCGGCGGCAGCAGCGCCACGCTGGCCACCGAGAAGATCTTGATGATCTTGTTCTGGTTGATGTTGATGAAGCCGACGGTGGCGTCCATCAGGAAGTTGATCTTGTCGAACAGGAAGGCCGTGTGCGAGTCGAGCGAGTCGATGTCGCGCAGGATCTGCCTCGCCTCCTCGAACTGCTCGGCGTTGAGCATGCGGCTGCGCATCATGAAGCTGAGCGCGCGGCGCGTGTCCATGACGTTGCGGCGGATGCGGCCGTTCAGGTCTTCCTCGCGCGCGATGGCCGTCAGCGCGGCGCCGGCCACCTGGTCGTTCACGTCCTGCGTCAGCACGCGGGCGCTGACCTTCTCCAGCCCGTCGTAGATGCCCTCGAGCCGGTCGGCCGAGTACTCGGCGTCGGCGTCGTAGAGCTTCAGCAGCACGTCCTTGGCGTCCTCGATCAGCGCCGGGATGCGGCGCGCGCGCAGCCGCAGCAGCCGGAACACCGGCAGGTCTTCCGAGTGGATCGAGAACAGGATGTTGTTGAACAGGATGAAGGCCACGCGCACGTTGCGCGCATGCTCGGGCGGCTCGCCCGGGCCGGTGCCCGAGGCGGCCTTGTCGGGGCGGTTGGCCACGTCCATGTCGCGGCCGTCGCCGCTGGCGTCGACGAGGAAGTCGGAGCGGATGTGCAGCTCGCCGTTGTCCTCCTCGTAGAAGCGGGCCGATTCCTCGAGGTCGTCGTCGACCGCGTCGCTGGGGATGGACAGGCCGAAGCGCTGCTGGACCCAGCTCTTCTCCTCGGCGCTGGGGCTCTCCAGGTCGACCCACACCGGCTGAACGCCGTCCAGCGCGGGCAGGCTTTCGATCTCTTCCTGGAACAGCCGGCCGTTGACCAGCGTGAAGACGTTGAGCATCAGACTCTTTCCGGCGGGGTGCCGCGGCGGCGGCGGCGGCACGGCGGGGGACGGCAGGTGGCGGCGTGGTGGGCACCGTCTCGTCCCGGTGGGCCGGAACGGACGGTCACCGAGAGGGCGACGGGTCCAAGCGGAGTCCTTCGAAAGAGGCGACGCGGAATTATGCCCGCGAGCCCCCGGCCGCCCATCGTGGGAATTACGGGCCGATGGCAGACTCGCCGCGGTGAAGCGCGCCGCCCGTAACCTGCTGCTCGTGCTGGCCGCCGTGCTGCTGCCGCTCGTCGTGCTGCTGTCGGCCGCGCTGCAGGACGAGCCCGCGCTGCAGCTGGCGCCCGACCCCTCGCCGCAGGACGTGGCACGCGCCATCGCGCTGGCGCGCCAGCACGACCCGCGGCAGGCCGCGCCGGGGCAGTTGCGACACCTGGCGCTCAGCGAGCGCGACGTCGACGTGCTGCTGAACCACGCCGCGCATGGCCGGCTGCCGGCGGCGCTGCGCGTGGAGTTCCTGCGCGGCGAAGCGCACGCCACCGCCAGCCTGCACCTGCCGGCCAACCCCTTCGGCCGCTGGCTGAACCTGCAGGTGGTGCTGGCGCAGACCGGCGGGCTGCCGGTGCTGGCCTCGGTGCACGCCGGCCGCGTGCCGGTGCCGGTGTGGCTGGCCGAGCGCCTCGTGCCGGCGCTGCTCGCGCGCAGCGGCGTGCAGGACGAGCTGCGCCTCGTGGCCGACGTGACGCAGCGCGTCGTCTTTCAGCCGCAGCTGCTGCAAGTGATGTACCGGCTGCAGTCCGACAGCGCCGAGCGCATGCTCTCGGCGCTGGTGCCGCAGGCCGACCAGCTGCGGCTGAAGGCCTACGCCGAGCGGCTGGCGCAGGTGGCCGCGATGCAGCCGCCGGGCTGGACGGCGTCGCTGGCGCCTTTCATCGGCCCGATGTTCGAGCTGGCGTCGCGGCGCAGTGCCGAAGGCGGCGACCCGGCGCTGGAGAACCGCGCCGCGCTGATGATGCTCACGCTGTACGCCAACGGCCGCTCGCTGGCCAAGGTGATCCCGGCGGCCCGCCAGTGGCCCTGGCCGCGCCCGCTGCGCCTCACGCTGGCCGGCCGCGACGATTTCTCGCTGCACCTGCTGGTCTCGGCCTCGCTCGCGGCCGAGGGCACGAGCCCGCTGTCCAGGGCGGTGGGCATCTACAAGGAGATCGCCGACTCGCGCGGCGGCAGCGGCTTCAGCTTCAACGACATCGCCGCCGACCGCGCCGGCACCCGCATCGGCCAGCTGGCGGTGACCGAGCCGCGGCGGCTGCAGGCCGTGCTGGCGCGCGGTGTGCAGGAAAGCGACATCCTGCCGCCCTGGAGCGACCTGCCCGAATTCATGCCCGAGCCCGAGTTCCGCAGCCGCTTCGGCGGCATCGGCGCGCCGGCCTACCTCGCGATGATCGAGGAGATCGACCGCCGCATCGCCGCGCTGCCGGTGCTGCGCTGAATGGATCCAGCCTTCGGCAGCACCGCCCATCAGTGAATTCCCTCAGCATCGGCCGCTGCCATCGGCCGCGCGCCGCCGCTACCATTCGCCATTGGATCCATTAGCTTGGATAACAGTCCACCACGGAGACAAGACCTCATGACGACGAACCGCCTGTCCGCCCAGCCTGCCCGCATCGCGCTCGCCGCCGCCGCCTGCGCCCTCCTGAGCCCGCTGGCCAACGCGCAGAGCGTGCAGATCTACGGCCAGCTCGACGCCTACGTCGCCTCGCAAGGCGCCACGGGGCAGTCGTCGCGCAAGGTGCTCAACAGCGGCTACAACCCGAACAACCTGGGCTTCGCCGGGCGCGAAGACCTCGGCGGCGGCCTGGCCGCCGGCTTCACGATGGAAGGCCAGCCCTCGCTCGACACCGGCGCGATGGGCCAGGGCGGCAAGATGTTCGGCCGCCAGTCCAACGTGTGGCTCGACGGCGCCTTCGGCCGCGTCACCGCCGGCCGCATCCACCTGCCGGGCCGCGCCTTCTCGATCAAGTACACCGCCACCGGCTGGCTGTCGTCCGATCCGCTGGGCAACATGGCGCTGGCCGTGGGCAGCATGTTCGGCCCGCTGATGAACGGCGACGCCATCGGCGGCCGCGTCAGCAACGCGCTGATGTACTCGTCGCCGCGCGTGGGCGGCGCCAGCTTCTCGATCCTGCAGTCGGCCGGCGAAGGCGGCACCTTCGCCACCGGCCAGGCCAAGCTCACGCAGTTCGGCGCCGGCTTCACCGCGGGCGACTTCACCGCCGACGTGGTCTACGCCAAGATCCCCGAGCTGGCCGGCAACCAGCTGCCGCAGACCGACTACGCCTTCGGCGCGCAGTACGGCTTCGGCGGCGGCTTCAAGGTGATGGGCTCGTACTTCTCGCACCAGGGCACCTCGGTGGCCGCGCCGGGCGGCACCACCGCCATCGCCGGCTCCAAGGGCACCGACAAGACCTACCTGCTGGGCCTGACCTACACCACCGGCGCACACTTCGTCGGCTTCACCTACGGCAAGACCAAGGTCGCCGACGTGCACCGCGGCCGCCGCCCGGGCAACATGTCGGCGCCGTTCTCCACCATCGTGGACGACATGACCGGCTACTCGGTGGGCTACACCTACTCGCTGAGCAAGCGCACGCAGCTGTTCGCGGCCTACGGCCTGCTGGACAACGACAAGCTCGGCTCGGCCTCGTACACGATCGACCTGCGGCCCACCGCCGGCGGCAAGTCCACGATGCTGGCCAGCGGCATCCGCCACGCGTTCTGACGCGTCACCAGGAGGCGACATGTTCCACAACCGCCGCGAGGCGCTGGCCTTCCTGGCCGGCGTCGCCGGGCTGCCTTTGGCTGCGCGCGCGCAGGGCATCGAGCAGCTCAAGGTCTTCTACGGATTCCCGCCCGGCAGCTCGGGCGACATCACGGCGCGCCGCGTCGCCGAGCGACTGGGGCCGGGCGGCTACTCCAAGGCGGCGGCGGTGGTCGAGAACCGCGCCGGCGCCGGCGGCCGCATCGCGCTGGAGGCGCTGAAGTCGGCACCGGCCGACGGCAGCGTGATGGCGGTGACGCCGATGTCGCCGCTGTCGATCTACCCGCACGTGTACAAGAAGCTCGCCTACGACTCGGCGGCGGACTTCGCGCCGGTGGGCATCGCCGCCATCGCGCACCACGCACTGGCCATCGGCCCGGCGGTGCCGGCCGAGGTGACGACGCTGAAGGCCTTCATCGCCTGGTGCAAGGCCAACCCCGAGAAGGCCACCTACGGCTCGCCCGGCGCCGGCTCCACGCTGCACCTGCTGGGCGCCTGGCTCGGCCTGCAGGCCGGCGTGACGCTCAACCACGTGCCCTACCGCGGCTCCGCGCCGGGCGTGACCGACACCGTCGGCGGCCAGGTGGCCGCGATGATCACGCCGCTGGGCGACGTGATGCAGCACCACCGCGCCGGCAAGCTGCGCGTGCTGGCCACCACCGGGCCGGCACGCAGCCCCTTCGGCCAGGAGGTGCCCACCTTCGCCGAGCAGGGCTTCGCCGAACTCACCACCGAGGAGTGGTTCTCCTTCTTCGCGCCGGCCAAGACGCCGGCCAACGTCATCGCGGCGGCCAACGCCGCGATCAACGCGGCGCTGAAGGACAAGGCCGTGATCGACGCGCTCGCCAGCGTCAGCCTGCTGGCCCGCGGCTCGACGCCCGAAGAACTCGGCAAGAGCCAGCGCGCGGAATTCGAGCGCTGGGGGCCGGTGGTCAAGCGCATCGGGTTCACGGCGGAGAGCTGAGCCTGGCCACGGATCCCGGCCAGCCCGGGTTCTGTAAAGTTTTGTGAACTTCGAATCCGAAGGCTAAACCGCCCGGTTCAGCCGATGACTCCTTCCCTGTAAGCCCGGCCGGCCCCATCCCGGGGCACGGCTCGGCAACAAGCGGCGCAAAAGAAGCCGCAGGTGCTTGGCCAAGTGCCAGGGAAGGAGCACGAGATGGTGGCAATCGTCGCCGGCGGCGGCCTGGGTCTGAACCTCGGCCCGCGGGCTGTCCTGGGCGGAGCCGGATCCTTCGGGTCCGCGGGGCTGGGGCGCTACGGCCCGGCGGTGTTCGTCAACGTGAGCAACGGCAACGTCGTCGTGCAGTCGCGCGACGATGCCCTCGCCGCGCGCGGGCCCGACGCCACCGTCCTGCGCACCTACAACAGCCAGGGCCAGACGGTCGACGGCAACGGCGCCGGCTGGGCCCTGGGCTTCGCGCGCAAGGTCACGCTGAACGGCACCTATGGCAGCGCGGGGTCGACCGTCGTGCGACGGGACGAAGACGGCTCCGAGGCCGTCTTCAACTGGAACGCCGCGCTGGGCCTGTACGCCAGCACCGACGGTGCCGGGGCGAACGACTCGCTGGGCTACAACGCCTCGACCGGCCTGTGGACCTACGTCGAAGGCAGCACGCGCATCGTCGAGACCTACGCGGCCATCGGCGCCAGCGGCCGGCTCATCGGCCTGACCGATGCCAGCGGCAACACGCTGGCCTTCAGCTACGGCAGCGACGGGCTGCTGAGTGCCGTCAGCACCTCGGCAGGCGAGACCACCTTCTACGACTACAACGCGCAGCACCTGCTGACGCAGGTGCGCACCGTCACCAAGGCCACCGCCAACGGCGCGGCCGACCGCACGCTGATCCGCGTGCGCTACGCGTACGACGCGAGCAACCGGCTGCAGTCGGTGAAGGTCGACCTGAGCCCGGAAGACGGCTCCATCGCCGACGCCAAGGTCTTTACGACGACCTACAGCTACGACGGCACGAGCAGCCGCGTCGCCGGCATCGAGACCAGCGACGGCGCGCTCCTGGCGCTGACCTACGAACAGAGCGGCACGAGCTGGCGCGTGAAGACCGTGCAGGACGCGCTGGGCAACCGCACGAGCTTCACCTACGACACGGCCGCGCGGCAGACCACCGTGCGCGACGCGCTGAGCCAGGACAGCGTCTACGCCTACGACGCCGCCGGGCGCCTGGTGCAGGCGCGCGCCACGCTGGCCGACGGCACCGCGGTCAGCACCGGCTACCAGTACAACGCCGCCGGCGACGTGGAGCGCATCACCGACGGCGAAGGCCGCGTCGTGCAGATGGGCTACGACACCGCGGGCAACGTCGTGCGCCAGGCCGACTCGGCCGGCCAGGTGGTCGTGCGGACCTTCAATGCCGCCCAGCAGCTGCTGACCGAGACGGTGCCGACCGCGGGCGAGCCCACCGGCAGCACGCCGTCGACGCGCCATGTCTACGACGCCTCGGGCCGGCCGTGGCTGCGCTTCGTGATCTCGCCCGAAGGCCGCGTCGTCGAGAACCGCTACGACGGCCAGGGCCAGGTCGTCGCGACCATCCGCTACGCCGCCGCCACCTACGACCTGTCCTCGCTCACCAGCAGCAGCGTGCCCACCGAGGCCCAGCTGGTCGCCTGGGCCGCGGCGCAGGATCGCAGCCGCACCGAGCGCACCGACTACCAGTACGACTGGCGCGGCCAGCTCAGCCGCTCCACGAGCTACGCCGCCGTGGATGCGTCCGGCAACGGCGTGGCCGACGGCAGCGAAGGCCGGAACGAATACATCTACGACGCCGCCGGCCAGCTGCTGAGCCAGCTCGGCCCCCGCGGCTTCCGCACGCTGTACACCTACGATGGCCTGGGCCGCGTGCTGAGCACGACCAACGCGATCGGCCAGGTCACGCTCGGCAGCTGGGACGACGCCAATCGCACGGTGCGCACGACGGCCGCGAATGGCCTGGTCACGGTGGCCACCTTCGACCGCGCGGGCCGGCTGATCACCTCGTCGCAGGGCAACGGGGCCGGCGCCACGCTCGGCAGCTCGAAGTCATGGTACGACGGCGACGGCCAGCTGCGCATGACGCGCGACGGCACCGGCGCCCTCAGCTGGCACTTCTACGACGCCGCCGGCCGCAAGGTGGGCCAGGTCGACGGCACCGGCGCGCTGGAGGAATTCGTCTACGACCGCAGCGGCAGGCTCACGCAGACCATCGCCTACGCCACGGCGGTGAACACCGCCTTGCTGGTCGATGCCGCCGGCGACGTGGTGCTGGTGAACCTGGCCACGCTGCGGCCTGCCGCAGCACCCGGCGACCGCAAGACCTGGAACGCCTACGACGCCGCCGGCCATGTGGCCAAGACGGTGGACGCCACCGGCGCGGTCACCGAGTTCGGCTACGACGCGGCAGGCCGGATCGTCTCCACGCGCCGCTACGCGAACACGGTCGCCACGGGCGCTCTGGGCAGCAAGCCCGCGCCGGCGGACATCGCGCCGGTCGCCAGCGGCGCCGACACCCTCGAGCGGCGCTTCTACGGCTTCGACGGCCAGCTGCTGGCCACACTGGACGGCGCCGGCGGGCTCGTCGAGACCAGCTACGACGCGGCGGGCCGCTCGACGACGCGCCTTTCGCACGTGACGCGGGTCGCCTCTGCCCTTCAGGAGACCGGCACGCTGAGCGCCCTGCGGCCCGCCGATGCGGCCGGTGACGGCCGCGGGCTGAGCTTCTACGACGCAAGAGGCCGGGTGGTGGCCGAGCTGGACGCCAGCGGCTACCTGACCGAGAAGGTCTACGACGCCGAAGGCAACCTGACAAGGGTCGTTCGCTACCCGACCGCGAACGCGGCCGCAGGCGCCGCCAGCAGCCTCGCGACCCTGCGCGCCGCAGCCGGCACGGGCAGCGATCAGGTCGCCTACAGCTACGACGCCATCAACCGCGTGCTCACGCAGCGCGTCGATCCGAACGGCCAGAACCTCACCACCACCTACAGCTACGACGACGCGGCCAACCGGCTGACGACGACCGATGGCGCGGGCGTGCAGACGCTGACCGAGTTCGACCTGCTGGGCCGGGCCACCGGCGTCACGGTCGATCCGGCTGGACTGAACCTGCGCACGAGCAACCGCTATGACGCTGTCGGCCACCTGGTCGCCACGACCGATGCAGGCGGTGCGACGACTTCATTCGCCTACGACGCGGTGGGCCGCAAGATCGCGCAGCTCGATGCCGAGGGCTACCTGACCGAGTACGCCTACGACGGCTCGGGCAATCTCAGCAGCACCAGCCGCTACACCAACCGCGTGCCCGCCGGCTCCAAGATCCGCT
>JBGAGI010000003.1:0-640114 GCA_044226775.1 Rubrivivax sp.
GACGTGGACTTCGACGGCACGGTGAGCTGGAACGGCGAGACCATCACCGCGGGCGACCGCGGCGCCATCGAGACCCGGCTGCGCGCCGTGGCCGCCGAGGCCGACCAGCCCGAGGTGCACCTGCGCCCGAACAAGCTGGTCACCTACAAGCACGTGGCGATGATCATGGCCACCGCGCAGCGGCTGGGCGTGACCAAGATCGGCATCGTGGGCAACGAACAGTTCCTTTAGCGCGCCTTCATGAAGGGGCGCTGTCCGCTTCGCGAACAGCGCGCCGCGCCCGCGTGACGCTGCGGGGGGTGCTCGGCACACTGGGTCGACCATGCCCAGCCCCGACGCCCCGGCCACGCTGTACGACAAGCTGTGGCGGGCGCACGTGGTGAGCGAGGCCGGCGACGGCAGCACGCTGCTGTACATCGACCGCCAGATGCTGCACGAGGTCAGCAGCCCGCAAGGCTTCGCCGGCCTGCGTGCGCGCGGGCTTTCGGTGCGGCGGCCGGCCACGCAGGTGTCGGTGGCCGACCACGCCGTGCCCACGCGCCGGCGCGGCGAGCCCATCGCCGATCCGGCCGCGCGCGAGCAGGTGGCGCTGCTGGAGGCCAACGCGCACGACAACGGCCTGGTCTACATCCCGCTGCACGACGCGCGCCACGGCATCGTGCACGTGATCGGGCCCGAGCTGGGCTTCACGCTGCCGGGCATCACGCTGGTCTGCGGCGACTCGCACACCTCCACGCACGGCGCCTTCGGCGCGCTGGCCTTCGGCATCGGCGCGAGCGAGATCGAATGCGTGCTGGCCACGCAGACGCTGCGCCAGCGCCGCGCGCGCAACCTGCGCGTGATGGTGAGCGGCGCATTGCCTGCCGGCGTGGCGGCCAAGGACATCGTGCTCGCGGCGATCGGCCATCTCGGCAGCGCCGGCGCGGTGGGCCACGCCATCGAGTTCTGCGGCGACACCGTGCGCGCGCTGACCATGGCCGGCCGCATGACCCTGTGCAACATGGGCATCGAGGCCGGCGCGCGCAGCGCGCTGGTGGCGCCCGACGACACCACCTTCGCCTGGCTCGAAGGCCGCCCGATGGTGCCGCGCGGCGGGCTGTGGGAGCAGGCGCTCGATCACTGGCGCCGCCTGGCCAGCGACGAGGGCGCGGCCTGGAGCCGCACGCTGACCATCGACGCCGCCGCGCTCGCGCCGCAGGCGACCTGGGGCACGACGCCCGACCAGGTGGCCGCCATCGATGGCCGCGTGCCCGAGCCCGAGGCCGCGCCCGACGAGGCCTCGCGCCGCCGCATGCAGCGTGCGCTCGACTACATGGGCCTGGTGCCGGGCACCTCGCTGCAGGACGTGGCCATCGACGAGGTGTTCATCGGCTCCTGCACCAACAGCCGCATCGAGGACCTGCGCGCCGCCGCGGCGGTGCTGGGCGGGCGGCGCATCGCCGCGGGGGTGCATGCCATCGTGGTGCCGGGCTCCGCTCAGGTCGCGCGGCAGGCGGCGGCCGAAGGCCTGGACCGGCTCTTCACCAACGCCGGCTTCGAATGGCGCAGCGCCGGCTGCTCGCTGTGCGTGGCGATGAACGACGACCGCCTGGCCCAGGGCCAGCGCTGCGCCAGCACCAGCAACCGAAACTTCGAAGGCCGCCAGGGCCCCGGCGCGCGCACGCACCTCGTGAGCCCGGCCACGGCTGCGGCCAGCGCGCTGGCCGGCCGCCTGATGGACCCGCGGGAGCTGCTGCGGTGACGCCGTTCACCACGCTGCGCTCGGTGGCCGCGCCGATGCCGGAGGCCGATGTCGACACCGACATCATCTTCCCCGCGCGCTTCCTCGTGATCACGCGCAAGACCGGCCTCGCCGACTGCGCCTTCCACGACCGCCGCTTCGATCCGGGCGGCCGCGAGCGGCCCGAGTTCGTGCTGCATCGGCCACCCTGGCGCGGCGCGCAGATCCTGGTGGCCGGCCCCAACTTCGGCTGCGGCTCCAGCCGCGAGCAGGCGCCCTGGGCGCTCGCGGACCTGGGGCTGCGCTGCCTGATTGCGCCCGGCTTCGGCGAGATCTTCGAAGCCAACTGCATCAACAACGGCCTGCTGCCGGTGACGCTGGGCGCCGAGGCGCACGCGCGGGCGCTGGCCGCGGCCGAGGCCGGCGAGGCCATCGAGGTGGACCTGCCGCGCGGCGAACTGCGCCTGGCCGGCGGGCTCGCCATCCCCTTCACGCTGGGCGAGCGCCAGCGGCAGGCGCTGCTGAACGGCTGGGACGAGATCGACCGCATCTGCCACGAGGAAGGCGACGCCATCGCCGCCTTCGAGCGGCGGCAGCGCGCGGCCATGCCCTGGCTGTACGAACCCGCGGAGACGGCGGGACGCTGACGAAACCTGGAACGACGACGAGCGAGATCGACAAGACATGGCCAACCCCATCCTCCGCCAGAAACTGGACCGCCGCGAGTTCTTCGTCGCCCCGGGCCTGCAGGACATGATCGCGGCCACCGTCGCCAACGAGATCGGCTTCGAGATCGTCTACGGCTCGGGCTACTGGCTCACCGCGTCGAGCCTGGGCCTGCCGGACGCGGGCCTGGCGAGCTACACGCAGTTCCTGGACCGCATGACCACGCTCGTGAACACGAGCAACGGTGCCTTGATCGCCGACGCCGACACCGGCTTCGGCGGCCTGCTGAACGTGGCGCACACGGTGCGCGGCTACGAGCGCGCAGGCGTCACCGCCATCCAGCTGGAGGACCAGGAGTTCCCGAAGAAGTGCGGCCACACGCCCTACAAGCGCTGCGTGCCCACCGAGGAGATGGCCGAGAAGATCCAGGTCGCCGCCGAGGCGCGCCAGGACCGGCAGAACTTCCTCATCATCGCCCGCACCGACGCCCGCGCCGGCGACGGCCTGGACGCCGCGCTGAAGCGCCTGGAGGCCTACGACAAGGCCGGCGCCGACATCCTCTTCCTCGAGGCCCCGCACTCCGAGGACGAGATGCGCACCGCCTGCAGCCACTTCAGCAAGCCGATGATGGCCAACATGGCCGATGGCGGGAAGACGCCCATCCTGCCCGCTGCGCAGCTGAAGGACATCGGCTTCGCGTTCGCGATCTACCCGAGCATGACCAGCCTGGTGGCCGCCGCCGCGATGGAGCAGGCGCTGAGGCGGCTGAAGGACGAGGGCCTGTCTCAGTCAGCGGACCAGCCGATGTACGATTTCATGCGGTTCTGCGGGCTGATCGGGTTCAAGGACGTGTGGGCGTTCGAGGAGCGGTGGGCGAGGAAGTGAGGGGAGCGGGGCCACCTTGACCACCCGCTCAGCGTTGCCCTGGCGCCGTAGGTCACCGTTGTCGACGGACGCCTTCCGGCCAGCCTGCGAGCGCCACTAACACGCCGACCAGGCGTTGTCGGTCGTCAGCACATGATTGAAGGTGCGCGAGTACATGTACTTCGCGTCGTGCAGGAACGCCTTCGGCATGCCGACATCGCTCCATCCGACGTCGACGAAGCCGTGCGTCTCGAACAGGTTCCACAGGTTGACGGCGATCTCGGCCTCGGACAGCGCCTGCTTGCGGCGCTCGACCACCAGGCCCTTGAACTTGGCCTCGAATTCGTCGCTCAGGCCACGGTTGGAGGTGTTGCGCAGCGCGGCGCCAGGCCGCACCTTGCCCGAATCGGCCGGGGCCGGGGCGCGCACCGGGGGGATCGACATCTTCTTCGACCGATCGCCGCTGCCCGTGGTCCAGACCTCGCCGCCGTCGGTGAGCAACGTCATCAGCGCCTGCAGCCGGGTGGCGGCCGAGTTGTAGAAGCTTGCGTTGACGTACGCGGCCTGCACGCAGGCCATCACGAAGGCGCAGCAGGTCGTGCCGCGGTTGACCGAGAAGGCCGCGTTCAGGTGGTAGCGGTTGGCCCACTTGATCGTGCGCAGCAGCGCGTCGGGTCCGAAGGGCAGCGCCGCGGCGTTGTGGCCGTCGTCGCCGATCTTGATCACGCCGCGATAGCGCGGGTAGTTGAGCCAGTTCGGGTCGTTGCGCTGCTGCTCGTTCGGAGCCGGCGCGTACTGCGTGCGCTTGCCGTTGGCGTCGGTCCCGCACCATTGCTCGGCAAAATCGACCCAGGACGGATAGGGAATCGCGCCGTTGAAGCGATAGGCATAGAGCCGTTCCTTCAGCTGCTGCTCGGTCCAGGTGTGCGCCTTGCGCGTCTCGGCCGCGAACGCCTGGATCGGCTCGACCGTGCATTGCGCGCCCGCCCCGGGCGCATGCGCCAGGTTGCCGCCGTTGACGACCATCATGCTGTGCCAGTAGGTCTCGTTGTACTTGATCAACAGGACATCGCCCGGCAGCAGGCTGGTGAGCGGGATCTGCATCATCTTCGGCTCCTCAGAGGCTGAGAGTTTTTCGGTCGTGCCCGAGCAGCGCGCCAGGAGGCGTCTGATCTAGGCGCAAAGCACAGCCATGGCTCGAGCCATGGCGAGCATTTGCAACGACGAGCAGGCGACTGCTGGCGTGATGAGCGGGCATGTTCGAAAGACTCTCAGCCTCTCAGTTGGCTGGCGAGCATAGCGAGCGGCATGCCGGTTCGGCAAGCCAAATTCCGGATGGACGAAGCGCCCAACCAAGCCGCTGTCCGCCCAGGGATGGCCAGCCGGCAGGCCTTGGATGCGGTCCCCATCTCCGCCCAGGTTCAGATGCCGGCGCGCAGCTTGTCCTTCTTGCTCGGCCGCCGGCCTTTCACGCCCCCGGCGGCGGGTGCCGGCGAGGCGGCCTCCGTCGGCTCGAAGCCCGGCACCTGCTCGCGCGGCACGCGCCGGCCCTGGCGCTTCTCGATGAGGCGGAAATGCGCCTCCGTCGCCGCGCTGACGAAGCTCACGGCCAGCCCCGCCGCACCGGCGCGCGCCGTGCGGCCGATGCGGTGCACGTAGTCCACCGTGGAACGCGGCAGGTCGTGGTTGACGACCACCGGCAACTGGGCGATGTGAATGCCGCGTGCGCCCAGGTCCGTGGCCACCAGCACATGCAGCTTGCCGGCCTTGAAGTCGGCCAGCACCCGCGTGCGCGCGCCCTGGCTGGCGTCGCCGTGGAATGCCGCCGCCGCCAGCCCGGCGCGGCGCAGCTTGTCGGCCACATGGTCGCAGGCGTAGCGCGTGGCGACGAAGACCAGCACGCGGGTCCAGCCCTCCTGCACGATGAGCCGGGCCAGCAGCGGCGTGCGCCGTGCCGCGTCGACCACGATGGCGCGCTCGACCAGGGTCCCCACGGCCGCGGCCTGGTCGCTCACCTCCACGCGCACGGGGTCGTGCAGCAGGCCTTGCGCCAGCGCTTGCACCGCAGGCGGGAAGGTGGCCGAGAACAGCAGGTTCTGGCGCTGCGCCGGCAACAGCGCCAGCACGCGCGCCAGTTCGTCGGCGAAGCCGCCGTCGAGCAGGCGGTCGGCCTCGTCCAGCACCAGGGTGTGCAGGCCCGACAGGTCGAGCGCATTCTTGTCCGCCACGTCCAGCAAGCGCCCCGGCGTGGCGACCAGGAGGTCGGCACCGCCGCGCAGGGCCATCAGCTGCGGGTTGATGGAGACGCCGCCGTACAGCACCACCAGCTTGGCCGGCACGTTGAGGAAGGGCTCCAGCTGGCGCAGGGTTTCGCCCACCTGCGCCGCCAGCTCGCGCGTGGGCACCAGCACCAGCACGCGCGGGAGTCGCGGGCTGGGGCGTGCGATGCCGTCGATGCGCTGCAGCGCCGCGAAGGCGTACGCGCCCGTCTTGCCGGACCCGGTGGCCGCGGTGGCCAGCAGGTCGCGCCCGGCCAGCGCGGGTGGGATGGCCGCCGCCTGGATGGGCGTGGGCTCGACCCAGCCGAGTTCGGCGGCCGCGTGCATCAGCCGGGGCGAGAGCCCCAGCGCGGCGAACCCGCTCACAAGCGCCGCACCTTCACCGACCGGCCCTTCACCTTGCCGGCATTCAGGCCGCGCAAGGCCTGGTCGGCCACGCCACGCTCCACCGCCACGTAGGTGGAGAAGTCGTTGACGACGATCTTGCCGATCTGCGCCCCGGGCAGCCCCAGGTCCTTGGTCAGCGCGCCCAGCACGTCGCCGGCGCGGATCTTCTCCTTGCGGCCGCCCAGGATCTGCAGCGTCACCATCGGCGGGCGCAGCGGCCCGGCGCCCGCCGGCGCCGTCAACTCAGCCAGCGGGTGCCAGGCGCTGGGCGTGCCCTGCATCTCGTCGATGCGGCCCACGGCGCCCATCTCGTCCAGGCTGGCCAGGCTGAAGGCCCAGCCTGCCTCGTCGGCGCGGCCGGTGCGGCCCACGCGGTGCGTGTGCACGGCGGGTTCTGGGCTGATGTCGACGTTGATCACCGCTTCCAGCTGCGCGATGTCGAGGCCGCGCGCGGCCACGTCGGTGGCCACCAGCACGCTGCAGCTGCGGTTGGCGAACTGCACCAGCACCTGGTCGCGGTCGCGCTGCTCCAGGTCGCCGTGCAGTTCCAGCGCCACGATGCCCTGCGCCTGCAGCACCGCCGCCAGGTCGCGGCACTGCTGCTTGGTGTTGCAGAACGCCAGCGTGCTGACCGGCCTGAAGTGCTGCAGCAGCAGCCCCACGGCGTGCAGGCGTTCGCTCTCGGCCACCTCGTAGAAGCGCTGGCGGATCTGGCCGGCCGCGTGGCGCTCGGCCAGCTTCACCTCCTGCGGGTCGCGCAGGTAGCGGGCAGCGAGCTTGGCCACGCCGTCGGGGTAGGTGGCGGAGAACAGCAGCGTCTGGCGCGCCTTGGGGCAGCGTTCGGCCACCTGCGCGATGTCGTCGGCGAAGCCCATGTCCAGCATGCGGTCGGCCTCGTCCAGCACCAGCGTGTTCAGCGCGTCCAGCGCCAGCGTGCCGCGCGCCAGGTGGTCGAGGATGCGCCCCGGCGTGCCCACGACGATGTGCGCGCCGTGCGCGAGGCTGGCCAGCTGGTTGCGGATGGGGCTGCCGCCGCACAGGGTGAGCGTCTTCACGTTGTCCTCGGCGCGCGCCAGGCGGCGGATCTCCTGCGTCACCTGGTCGGCCAGCTCGCGCGTGGGGCACAGCACGAGCGCCTGCACGGCGAAGCGGCGCGGGTTCAGGTTGACCAGCAGCGGCAGCGTGAAGGCCACGGTCTTGCCGCTGCCCGTCCGGGCCTGGGCGATGAGGTCGCGGCCGGCCAGCGCCAAGGGCAGGCTGGCGGCCTGGATCGGCGTCATCGCCAGGTAGCCCAGCTGCTGCAGCGTGGCCTGCAGGTGCGGCGGCAGGGGCAGGGTGTCGAACGAGGGGTCGGGGCGGGACATGAGGAATTGTCCGCTGCCGCACGGAGCGAGGCGCGGCCACGCGCGGCCTGCGCCGCGATGCCCTCAGAAGATCACCACGTCCCGCATGCTCTGCCCGGTGGCCAGGCGGTCGAATCCGCGGTTGATGTCGTCCAGCGTGAGCCGCTCGCCCATCAAGCGGTCCACCGGCAGCCGCCCGCGCTTGTACAGCTCGATGTAGCGCGGAATGTCGCGCGAGGGCACGGCCGAGCCGATGTAGCTGCCGCGCAGCGTGCGCTCCTCGGCCACCATCTGCACCGGCGGCAGCTGGAAGCGCTTGTCCGGGTGCGGCAGGCCCGCGGTGACGGTGCTGCCGCCGCGGCGCGTGATCTTCCAGGCCAGCTCCAGCGCAGGCACGGCGCCGGCCATCTCGAAGGCGAAGTCGACGCCGCCTTTCGTGATCGCGCGCACCTGCTCGGCCGCGTCGGCCGCGCCGGCGTTCACGGTGGCGGTGGCGCCCAGCTCCTTCGCGAGCTGGAGCTTCGCGTCGCTGAGGTCGATGGCCACCACCTCGCGCGCGCCGGCGGCCAGCGCCGCGAGCAGCGAGCTGAAGCCCACGCCGCCCAGGCCCAGCACCGCCACGCTCTGGCCGGCCTGCACGCGCGCGGTGTTGATCACGGCGCCGGCGCCGGTGAGCACGGCGCAGCCGAAGAGCGCGGCCTCGGCGTGGCTCAGTTCGGCCTCGCTGAAGCCGATCTTCACGCAACTGCGGCGCGAGACCACCGCGTGCTCGGCGAAGCAGGAGACGCCCAGGTGGTGGTGGATGTCGCCGCCATCGGCGCGATGGATGCGCCGCCGGCCCGACAGCAGCGTGCCCGCGCCGTTGGCCACCGCGCCCGGCTCGCACAGCGCGGGCCGGCCTTCGGCGCAGGGCGCGCAGCAGCCGCAGCTGGGCATGAAGACCATCACCACGCGGTCGCCGGGCGCGAGGTCGGTGACGCCCGGGCCGCAGCGCAGCACCTCGGCGGCGGACTCGTGGCCGATGGCCATCGGCACCGGCCGCGGGCGGTCGCCGCTGATGACCGACAGGTCCGAATGGCACAGGCCCGCGGCGCGGATGCGGATCAGCACCTCGCCGTCGCCGGGCTCGTCGAGCTCGACCTCCTGGATCTTCAGCGGGCGGCTCTGTGCATAGGGCGCGGGCAGGCCGATGGTTTCCAGGATCGCGGCGCGGGTCTTCATGGCGGGTCTTCGTGGTGATTCAGCGGGCGGGCTCGGCCGGGAACTCACGGTAGCGGCCGAGCGTGAGGAAGGCCAGCGCGCCCAGCACCAGGCCGGCGAACGAGCCCATCAGCACGCCATCGTACGAGTGTGTGCGGTCGAAGAACCAGCCGAAGGCCGCCGGGCCGATGCCGGCGCCCAGGGCGAAGCAGACGTACAGCAGCGAGTAGATCGGCGTGTAGGCCTTCATGCCGAAGTAGCGCGCGACGAAGAAGGCCATCAGGTCGTACTCCATGCCCACCGCGAAGCCCACGAGCACGATGGACACGAGCGCGGTGCTGGGCGTGAGCGGCCCGTGCGACAGCAGCCACAGGCTCAGGCCCGGCAGCAGCAGGATGACGAGCGCCACGCCCGGGGCCCAGAAGCGGTCGATCAGCCAGCCGCCGATCAGCCGGCCCAGCAGCGCCGACAGGCCGATGAAGGACGTGAGGCCGATCACCTGCGCCGGCGTGAGGCCGCCCTGCTTGAGGATGTTCTCCATGTTCGGGATCGGCCCGCCGAGCGCAAAGGAGATGGGGATGAAGGCCAGCATCAGCGTCCAGAAGCGGCGGTCGCGCGCGGCCTCGCCGAGCGTCATGCCGGTGAGCGGCGCCTTCGCCCGCGCGGCCGTAGGGTCGCCGTCGACGTTGCGGAACAGCGCGAAGGCCACCGGCAGCGCGATCACCAGCGGCAGCAGCCCCAGGCCGACGAAGGCGCCGCGCCAGCCGAAGTTCGCCACGAGCGAAGCCGTCAGCGGCTTGGCGACGATGCCGAACAGGCCCGTGCCCATCAGCGTGAGCCCGAGCGCGAGGCCCTTGCGGCGCTCGAACCAGGCGTTGACGCCGCGTGTCCAGGTGATGGGCAGCGTGCCGGCGCCCAGCAGCGAGACCAGCGCCCAGGTCACGTAATACTGCGTCAGCGAGCCGCTGGACAGCGCCAGCGACATGAAGCTGATCGACAGCAGCACCAGCGACGTGAGCGCGACGCGGCGCGCGCCGTAGCGCATCGCCAGGAAGCCCGCGCCGGGGCCGCCGACGATGACGGCGAAGGTGGTGATCGTGAGGCCGAAGAAGATCTGCCCCATGCCCCAGCCGAACTCCTTGGCCAGGTGCGGCGCGATGACGCCCAGCGTGTAGAAGGGCAGCGGCGAGAGCCCCAGCCCCACGCCCAGCAGCCCGGCGAGCACGATGGGCCAGCCCTTGCGGAATTCGTCGTAGCCCGAACCACCAGTCATGCCGAGACCTTTCTGATCGCGCACGGGGGCGGCCCCGGGCGCAGCTTGCCTGCCGCGGATGATCCCAGAGCGCACTGCCCCGGCCAGCGCAGCGCGGCGCCGTGCCCACATGGCGGTCAACGGCCCGCCCGCGCGCGGGCGGGCCTCGCGGGCGGGCCAATACTCGCGGACTCGCCCACTGACGCCCGGAGACCCCGTTCATGAGCCCCACGACGGCCGACCTCAAGCCGCTGCTGGCCCACATCGTCGGCGCCGCCCACGTGCGCGACGACGAGGCCGCGCGTGCCCTGTTCGGCAGCGACATCGGCGCCGCCGGCAGCGGGCAGGTCGCGCTGGTGGTGGCGCCGGCCGGTACCGACGAGCTGGCGAAGGTGGTCGCCGCGGCCACGCGCTCGGGCTTCGCCATCGCGCCGCGCGGCGCGGGCATGAGCTACACCGGTGGCTACGCCCCCGCGCACCCGCGCACGGTGATGCTGGACACGCAGCGCATGGCGCGCGTGCTGGACATCGATGCGAAGGACATGACCGTCACCGTGCAGGCCGGCTGCAGCTGGCGCGCGCTGCTGGAAGCGCTGGCGCCGCTCGGGCTGCGCACGCCGTTCTGGGGGCCGATGTCGGGCATCCACTCGACGGTGGGCGCAGGCGTCTCGCAGCTCACCGCGATGCTGGGCGCCGGCCACCACGGCACCGCCAGCGAGAGCGTGGTGGCGATGACGGTGGTGCTGGCCGACGGCCGCATCGTGCGCACCGGCGCGCGCGGCGCCGACGGCGCGAGCCCCTTCTACCGCCACTTCGGCCCCGATCTCGCGGGCCTGTTCTGCGGCGACTGCGGCGCCTTCGGCGTGAAGGCCGAGATCACGCTGCGCCTGATGCGCACGCCGGCGCATGAAGGTGGCGCGAGCTTCAGCTTCCCCAGCGGCGAGGCGATGCTCGAGGCGCTGGCCGAGGTGGCCCGCGCGGGGCTGGCTTCCGAGACCTGCGGCTTCGACCCCGGCCTCACGCGCGTGCGCCTGCAGCGCGAAGGCATCGGGCGCGACCTGAAGGTCGCCGCGGCGGTGGTGGGCAAGCAGAAGTCGCTGGTGAAGGGGCTGATGGAGGTGGGCCGCATGGCGCTGGCCGGGCGCGAGTTCATCGGCGAAGGCGACTACTCGCTGCACCTCAACGCCGAAGGCCGCAGCGCCGCCGGCGTGGAGCAGGACCTTGCCGAGATGCGCCGCATCGCCGCAGCGCAGGGCGGGCAGGAGGTGGCCAACACGATCGCCAAGGTGATCCGCGCCCAGCCCTTCCCGCCGCCCAATAGCATCCTCGGGCCGCGCGGCGAGCGCTGGCTGCCGGTGCACGGCCAGGTGCCGCTGGGCTCGGCCGCCACGGTGTTCAGCGAGCTGCAGGCGGTGTTCGCCGGCTTCGCGAAGGAGTTCGACGCGCTCGGCGTGTTCACCGGCTACCTCTTCTCGAGCCTGTCGACCAACACCATCGTCATCGAGCCGGTCTTCTACTGGCCCGACGAGCGCGCGCCGATCCACGAGTCGCTGATCGAGCCGGCGCACCTGGCGCGGCTGCCGGAGCTGGCCGCCAACGAAGCCGCACGCGCGCTGGTGCAGAAGGCCAAGGCAGCGGTCATCGCCGTCTTCGCGCGCCACGGCTGCGGGCATTTCCAGATCGGCCGCACCTACCCCTACCGCGCGAGTCGCGAGCCGGCCTCATGGGCGCTGCTCGAAGCCTTCAAGCGCGAGGTGGACCCGCAGGGCCTGATGAACCCGGGCGTGCTGGGCTTCGATGCGCCGGAGGCGGCGACGTGAAGGCCGGGGCGCTGCTGCTGCTCGGATTGGCCGGCACGGCCTTCGCCGGGCCCTTCGACGGCGCGCGCTTCACGACCGTCACCGGCGCCGGCGGCGTGCCGCTGAACGTCGTCGAGCAGGGCGACCCTTCGAAGCCGGCGCTGCTGCTGATCCACGGCTTCCGCCAGAGCTTCCTGAGCTGGAGCGCGCAGTTCGGCAGCGATCTCTCGCAGCGCTGCCGCCTGGTGGCCTTCGACCTGCGCGGCCATGGCAACTCCGGCCACCCCTGGCAGCCCGAGGCCTACGACAACGCCCGGCCCTGGGCCGACGACGTGGCACGCGTGATCGAGGCGCTGCAGCTGAAGAAGCCGCTGGTGCTGGGCTGGTCCTTCGGCGGCAACGTCGCGATGGACTTCGCCGCGCTGCACCCGCAGGTGCCGGTGGCCGGCTACCTGCTCGTGGGCACCGCCGCCGGCACCACCGCGGCGCCGGCACCGCCGCCCCCGCCCGCCGACGCGCCGCCTCGGCCCACCGCCGCCCCGGACCTGGCGAAGAACATCGCCGGCGTGCAGGCTTCCACCGAGTTCATCTTCCGCAGTCCGCACATAACGCCGGAACAGCGTGCACAGTTCAACGCCGCGGCGATGCGCGTGGGCCCGTGGGTGGAGCAGGCCGTGGCGCGGCGGCCGCGCACCGAGACGGCCTTCGTGCCCGCGCAGCCACTGGTCTTCGCCACCGGCGAGGCCGATCCGCTGGTGGGCGCACCGGTGCTCGCGAAGCTCAAGCTGCTCTTCCCCGCGGCGCGCTTCGTCGCCTTCCCAGGCGCCGGCCACGCGCCCTTCCTCGAGGACCCGGCGCGCTTCAACGCGCTGCTCGACGAGCTGCACTGCGGCCGCTGAGCGCGGCCGCGTCCTTCACCCGGCGCTCACTGCACCTTGAACCCCGGCGGCGGCGGCGGCAGCTTCAGGCCCAGCTGCCACAGCATGCTGAGGTTGTCGGCATCGCCCCAGCGCTCGATCACCTTCACCTGTGCATTGAAGCGGTAGATGTCGGTGGCCGAGATGCGCGCCGTGCGGTTCGTCGCCGGCTGCTCGCCCCAGGCGCCGGTCATCTTGCTGGTGATCACGGTGCGGGCGATCACGAACTCGCCCTGGCAGATGATCATCTCGTTCTCGATGTTCCGTTCGCCGAAGACCTTGAAGCTGAAGTCGTAGAGGCGCTTCATCATCGCCAGGGTCACCTTGGTCGTGCCGCTGCCGCCGGCGTCCTGGTTGTGGCTGATGAACTCCTCGGGGTAGTACTTGGGGATCGGCTCCACGTTGCGCGGCACGAAGATCTCGTTGGTCATGCCGATGTAGGCCTTGTAGTACGGGTTGTCGGGCGCGCAGCCCACGAGCACGGGCTCGGCGGCCTGGGCGGCGCCGGCGGCAGCGAGCAGCGCCAGGGCGGGCAGGGACAATCGCATCGGCAGGCTCCATCCATCGGGGCGGAAGCGCCCCTGTCGCCGGAGTCTGACGCGGCGGCCCGGCCCTGGCGTGGCCATGCCGCGCCGTTGTCCGATCTGCGGACGGCGCCGGCAGCGTGGTGGCCCGCAAGCGGCCTGCTGCCATCGAATGCGCCATGAACCCCGACAACGTCTCCAAGACCACGCGCCGCCACGTGCTGGCGCTCGCCGCCGCCGGTGCGGCCGCCGCGCTCGCGGGCCCTGCGCGCGCCGCTGCCGCGGCCACCGACGATGTGCTGATCCTCGGCGCCGGCATCGCCGGCCTGCACGCGGCGCGCATGCTGCAGCAGGCCGGCCTGAAGGTCACGGTGCTCGAAGGCAGCGGCCGCGTGGGCGGGCGCTGCTGGTCGGCGCGCGGCGTGCCCGGCAAGCCCGAGCTGGGCGCGGGCACCGTGGGCGCCGGCTACGGGCGCGTGCGCGCCAACGCGGCCGAGCTGGGCGTGGCGCTGGTGCCGCCGCCGCCGGGCTCGCGCGAGATCACCGGCGCGGCCAACGCGGCCTACAGCGTCTACGGCCAGCCGGTGTCGACCGTGCCCTGGGCGCAGTCGCCGCTGAACCGCCTGGCACCAGCCGAGCTGGCGATGGCGCCGGGCCATCTCATCGCGCACTACCTCGGCCGCGACGCCGGGCTGAAGGAGCTCGACGACTGGCTCAAGCCCGAGGCCATCTGGCTCGACCAGCTTTCGCTGCGCCAGTACTTCACACGCCTGGGCGCATCGGACGAGGCGCTGCGGCTGATGAACGTGCATGCGCCGGGCACCAACCTCGACGAGGCCAACGCGCTGCACTTCGTGCGCCGCGGCCTGTTCTACGCGCACGAGGCACGCGCAGGCCGCGCGCACCGCGTGCAAGGCGGCACGAGCGCGCTCACCGATGCGATGGCCGCCTCGCTGCAGCGGCCGGTGCAGCTGAACCGCTCCGCGCGCGTGCTGCGCACCGATGCGCGCGGCGTGCAGGTCCTGTGCGCCGACGGCTCGCGCCACGCCGCGCGTGCCGCCATCAGCACCATCCCCTTCGCGGTGCTGAAGGACCTGCGTGTCGAAGGCCCGGTGCCGGCGGCGCAGCGCGAGGCCTGGCGCGCGATGCGCTCGACCGCGGTCGTGCAGGTCTACATGACGGTGGACCGCCCGTTCTGGAAGGACGACGGCGCCTCGGCCGACCTGTGGACCGACGGGCCGATGGCGCGCGTGTACCACCTGCCATCGGAGGAGCACGCCGACGGCATCCTCAACGCCTTCATCAGCGGCGACGGCGCGGCCGCGCTGCCCACTGGCGGCCCGGCCGCCATCGGCCGCTGGGTGGTGGACGAACTCGCGCGCCGGCGCCCGGCCTCGCGCGGGCAGGTGCACGTGACGCATGTGCACGACTGGCGCGCGGTGCCCGGCGCACGCGGCCACATCGCGAGCTATGCGCCGGGCGACATCGGCCGCTATGAGGCTGCGCTGCAGCGGCCCATCGGCCGCCTGCACTTCGCCGGCGACCACCTCGGGCGCATCCACGTCGGGCTCGAAGCGGCCTGCGAATCGGCCGAACGCGCGGCGATCCAGGTGCTGGACACGCTCGGATGAGCGCAGCGTCTTCTATCGCTGCGCCGGGTCGCGGGCATGGTCGTCCACCCTCATGCGCGCAATGCGGACAGGCCCCGGGGCGCGGTGGCGGGCGGGTCGCTTTGTTCCTTCAATGCAGTCCCGGGCCAGAACATGACCGCCAGCCCGCCCAGACACAGAACACCGCAAAGGAACCACCCGTGAAGACCCATCGCCTGCCTGCCGCGCGCTGCCCCGCGAAGCGCCGCCCCCTGTGCGAACTCGTGATGGCCGCCTGCGGCCTGTGGCTGGCCGCGCCGCAAGGGGCGCTGGCGCAGGCCGCACCGGCAGCGGCCGCCGCCAAGGTCGAGGTGCAGGAAGTGACCGTCACCGCACGCAAGCGCAGCGAGACGCTGGTGGAGGTGCCGATCTCCATCCAGTCGGTGTCGGAGAAGGAACTGCGCGCCGCGGCCATCACCAACGTCAACGAACTCGGCACGCAGACCGGCTTCAACTTCACCTCGGCGCAGGGCAGCGGCGCACAGGGCCGCGCCTTCGGCGTGACCACCTTCCGCGGCCTGCAGGGCGACCTGAACTTCCCGTGGGAGAACTCCGGCGGCGTGTTCATCGACGGCATCTTCATCTCCGGCGGCGTCGGCAGCCTGGGCATGACCGACGTGGCGCGCGTGGAGGTGCTCAAGGGCCCGCAGAACGCCTTCTTCGGCCGCAGCACCTTCGGCGGCGCGGTGAACTTCATCACCCGCAACCCCTCGGCGAAGTTCGGCGGCACGGCCAACGCGACGCTGAACCAGCGCGGCATGATCGACGCCGACCTCTCGGTCGAAGGCTCGCTGATCGAGAACAGGATGACCGGCCGCCTGACGGTGGGCAGCAAGAACAAGCCGGCCACCTACCGCGCCAGCGACGGCGGCGACCTGGGCGCCGAGACCACGCGCTACCTCACCGGCACGCTGTACCTCACGCCCACCGACGAGTCCTTCGTGCGGCTGCGCGGCCACGTGCAGGTGGACGACGACTCGCAGCCCGCCGTGGCCTACATCCCCGGCACCGGCAACACCAGCTGCACCGGCAAGTCCTACACCGGCATCGGCCGCGACGGCTCCACCGTGCAGTACACGCCGGGCACGGCCTATTTCTGCGACGGCATCCCCAAGCTCAAGGACGTGGGCAACCGGGTCATCGACGCCAACACCACGATCCCGGCCTCGGTGCGCGACGCCTTCATCGAGAACTCGCTGAACGACCCCTTCCTGGCCAAGACGCCCAAGCTGAACCACGCCGGCATGCGGCGCGACACGCTGCGCCTGTCGGCCCAGTTCGGCACCTCGCTGCCCAAGGGCATGGACCTGGCGGTGAACGCGGGCTTCAACTCGTCGAACTCCACCAGCATCTTCGACCTCGACCGGACGAAGGTGAACAACTTCTTCAACGTGCAGACCAACGTCACGCGCGACTCCACCGTCGATGCGCGGGTGACGACCGATGCCAGGTCCGCGCTGCGCGGCGTGGTGGGCCTGAGCTACTTCGCCTCGGGCTTCCAGCTCTCGCAGCTGGACCTCAACGCCGGCCTGGGCGCCACGACGCCCTCGCGCAACTCCGGCAACTACCTGGACCTGAAGTCCGACGTGCCGGCGATCTACGGCTCAGTCGAGTACGACATCACCAAGCAGATCACCGCCTCGGCCGAGACGCGCTACCAGAAGGACAAGATCACCTTCACATCCTTCGTGGGCGTGCCGACGAGCAACGAGACCAAGAACTGGCTGCCGCGCCTGACGCTGCGCTACAAGCCCGATGCGAGCCTGTCGGCCTACGTGAACGTGGCGCGCGGCGTGCAGCCGCTGACGGTGAACACCGGCTTCGCCAACGCCAGCGCCGCGGGCAAGGCCTACATCCTGTCGCTGTTCCCCGATGCCGCGGACTTCACGCCGCAGCCCAAGCTGGACTCGATCGAGCTGGGCCTGAAGCAGCGCGTCAGCAAGGACCTGCTGTACGCGGTGGCCGTCTACAACCAGAAGTGGCAGAACCGCCTGACGAGCTCGGTGATCTTCAACCCCACCAGCTGCGGCACCACCGTCAACACGCCCGCCTGCCCGTTCTCGGCCGCCGGCTCGGGCATCACGATCGGCAACGAGGCCACGATCAACGGCCTGGAGCTGTCGGTGGAATCGACGCCCACGCCGGCCGTGAGCCTGGGCGCCTACATCGACATCAAGCGCGGCAAGTGGGACAAGTACATCAACTCCGGCTCGTCGCGCTTCGGCAGCAACGGCGTGCGCGCGCTCACCGGCGACGCGGTGGAGTTCAGCGGCAACAAGCTGGGGCGCATCCCCGACATGACGGCGGCGGTGAACGGCACCTGGCGCTTCGCGGCGCCGGCCGGCTGGGGCGCCTACCTGCGCGGCGACCTCACCTACTACGGCAAGTACTACGAGACGGACTTCAACTTCACGAAGACCGACCCGTGGACGCGCGTGGACCTGCGCATGGGCTTCGAGAAGGCGACGACCTCGGTCGAGTTCTTCGTCAAGAACCTGCTCAACGACGACAGCTGGATCACGGTGGCGCGCGGCGCGAACCTGGGCATCAGCCCGCTGACGAACTTCTCCAGCCAGGGCGTGTACGCCACGCCGCAGGAGGCGCGCGCCTTCGGGGTGCGGCTGCGCTACGGCTTCTGATCCCTGACACGCGGGCGGCGCTGCGCGAGCGCGCAGCGGCCCGCAGGAGACGGCACGCATGCTGATCGAAACGATGATGCGTGGCGTCTCCCGCCGCGCGGCGCTGGCCGGGATGCTCGGCGGCGGGCTGGCCTCGGCGGGCACGGCGGCACGCGCCGCCGGCGCGGAACACGCGCTGCGCCCGCTGGACCTGATGGACCCGCGCGACAACCTCTACGGCTTCGCCAAGCTCTGGGGCACGGTGGGCCCCAAGGCGGTGATCTCGGCCTACCAGGGCGTGCAGTACGCGGTGGTGGGCCGCCAGCGCGCGAAGCCGCTCTTCGGCTTCGCCGGCTTCGGCAACATCCGCAACACCATCCGCCCCGACGGCACCGTCAAGGTGCTGGGCAAGGAATGCGGCTACTTCATCGACCTGGCCACCGGCCAGGTGCTGGACCAGTGGACCAACCCGTGGACGGGCGAGAAGGTCGAGGTCTACACCTTCCTCAACGACGCCTTCCGCGGCAGCCTGGGACTCACGCGCAAGGTGTTCCAGGTGGGCGACAGCAAGACGCTCAACAACGACCAGGGCCAGGGCGGCGGCGAGGGCGAGCCGTTCCGCCTGCCCTGGCAGCGCATCGGCGACCAGTACCTGCTGAGCTGGGACTACGCCCACGAGTACACGAACCCGGTGACGCCCGAGGGCTGGCCCAAGGCCAGCTCGGGGCGGCGCATCAACCCCTCGGAGCACTTCGTGCTCTACGCGCCGACGGCGGAGATCGACGACCGCTCGCTGCCTTCGGCGCGCTACACCGGCGGCTTCCTGCGCCAGGGCCCCTGGTGGCCGTGGATGAAGATGGGCGGCAGCGGCGTGGACGGCGTGCTGATGGGCCGCATGCACACCTACAAGATCACCGGCACGGTGGACGACATCCCGCGCGCCGTGCTGGCGCGCGTGCTGAAGGACCGCCCCGACCTGCTGGAAGAGCCGACCGACGGCCCCGACAAGGGGGTGGTCGACACCTTCGGCAAGTACGCGCGCGACGTGGCGCCGGAGGTGCCGGGCTACCAACGCCCGGCCCGCTGAGGGCGAAGCCGCCCTGCCTCAGCGGCAGGCGCGCGCCGCGGCGACGACGATGTTCGGCACGCGCGAGTCGTCCCAATCGAGAGCGCCCGTGCCTTCGCGCACGATGACGAGCTTCTCCTTGGCCGAGACGTAGACGCGCTGCGCGCCGGCGCCGTCGAAGAACACCATGTCCTCGGCCGCGAAAGGCTCACGCGCGGGCACGCCCACCGGCGTGGCGGCGTTGTAGCGGCGCAGGGCGGCATGCGGCGAGGCGCGCCACAGGTGCAGGCCGTAGTTGGGGTTGGCGGCGCTCGGCGCGCGCATGGCCTCGATCCAGCGTTCGGGCACCACCGGCCGGCCCTCGATGCGGCCACCGTCGACGAACAGCAGGCCCAGGCGCAGCCAGTCCTCGGGCCGCGCCATCAAGGCGCTCGCGGTGCGCGCCAGGCCGCCGGGGCGGTCCAGCGCGACCCAGGCATCGGCGGCGCCCAGCGGCTGCCACAGGCGCCGCGACAGGTACTGCGCGTAGCGCTCGCCGGTGGCGCGCTCCAGCACCAGGCCGAGCAGCTGCGAGATCGGGCTCTGGTAGTTGAAGACCTGGCCCGGCGTGTCGGCGAGCTGCAATTGCAGCGGCAGCGTGCTGCTGTCGGCGCCCAGCAGCGCGCGGCTGTAGGGCGAGCCCGGCGCCATGTCGAACTTCATCGGCGCCAGGCCGCTGGCCATGTTCAGCATCTGGCGCACGGTGATGCGGCCGCGCGCATCGCCGGCCCATTCCTTCAGCCATGTCGAGACCGGCGCGTCGAGGTTGGGGACGAAGCCGTCGGCCTGCGCCAGGCCGAAGCTGATGCCCAGCACGGTCTTGTGCATCGAGGCCGGATCGAGCCGCGCCTCGGGGCCGTGGCCGCTGCCGTACCACTCGTACTCGATCGCGCCGTCGCGCCAGACGATGAAGGCCGTGCTGCGCACACGCTCGATCTCGGCCTGCGCCGGCGCCAGGCGCTCGGGCGCGAGGCAGCTCGAGGCCCGGCGCGGCAGCGGCTTCGGTGCCGCGGCGCCGGCCACGCGCTCCTCGGGCCAGTAGGTGGGCAGGTGCAGGTCGTGCTGCGGCAAGGCTCCGGCAGCCGGGCGCGTCGTCAGTCGCCAGTCGTAGATCCAGCCGGTCCCGGCAGCCGATGCCGCAGCCGGGTCGATCGCCGCCACCATCAGGTTCGGCAGCACGTGGTCGCGCCACGCGGGGTGGGCCTTGCCGGCACGCAGGATCACGAGATCCTTGCTCGGCACCACGGCCAGCAGCTGGCCGCCGTAGCCGATGTGGTAGATCAGGTCCGGCGCAAGCGAAGGCGCGAGCGTGGGCTTCTGCGTGGCGAGGAAGCGGTTGATCGCCGGGTCCATCCAGGCCGCGCCGAGGAAGGCCTGCATGCCGATGCTCGGGTTCACCTTCGAGGGCTGGCGCATCGCCTGCACCCAGCCCTCGGGCAGCACGCGGCGACCCTGCCATTGGCCGCCCTGCAGCAGCATCTGGCCCACGCGCACCCAGTCGCGCGGCAGGGTCCAGGTGCAGCAGTAGGCGTAGACCCGGCCGCCGGGGCGGTCGAGCACGAACTCGGCATCGGCCGCGCCCAGCGGCTGCCAGAGTCGCTGCGAGACGTAGTCCTCGTAGCGCTGGCCGGTGGCGCGCTCCACCACCAGGCCCAGCGCGTGCAGGTTGTCGTTGTCGAAGACGAAGGCGCTGCCGGGCTCGATGGCCGGCATCGCGGTGGCGACGATGGACTCCACGTCGGAGCCGTAGTGCATCTGCATGTAGCGCGCCGACGGGCTGGTGTCGACCGGCGTGCGGAAGCCCGCGGTCATCTCCAGCAGCTGGCGCAGCGTGATGCGGCTGCGCTTGTCGTCGCGCCACTCGGCCAGCCAGGTCGAGGCCGGCTCGTCCACCGAGCGGATGCGGCCTTCCTCGATCGCCTTGCCCACGGCCAGCGGCGCCAGCAGCTTGGTCAGGCTGTGGGCGCTGAACTGCGAGGCCGCGCTCGCGCCGCCGTAGTAGCGCTCCAGCTGCACCACGCCCTTGTGCACGACGATCAGTGCCTGCGCGCCGGTGGCCTCGGCGTATTGCGAGGCCTCCTCCAGCGCCTGCGCGCCGATGCTGCCGCGGCCCGGCGCCGCGGCCGGCAGGAAGGGCCCGGGCGCGCCGCGCATCAGCGTCTGCGGCGTGTACCAGGCGCGCGGCGGCTGCAGCCCGTCGGGCGCCGGGTTGTCGATGCGGTGCCAGAACGTCGCGTTGCGCTCGTCGCGCGGCGGCAGCGGCATCGTCTGCGCGAAGGCGCCGCCGGCCAGCGCGAGCAGGGCTGCCGCGAGCGCGGCCGGAGCGCGGCACAAGGCTCGCCGCGCGGGGAGGATTCGGAAGGGCACGGGCACGTCTCCTTCGGGCCGGGATGCCGCCGGATTGGAGCCTGCGCGCCGCCCGTCCCGGCCTTTGGGCCGGGCATCTGTCCGCGAACCGGTCAAGCCGGCGCGCCGGCCGGGCCGCGCGCAGTCGATGACGCACACTCGCCCGGAGCTTCCCTGCGGGCCTGCCGGGCCCGTTCATCCCGATGAGCGCATCTCCCGTCTCCCGCCGCCGCCTGCTGCAGGCCGGCGCCGCGTCCCTCGGCAGCCTGGCGCTGCCGGCCCTGGCCGCCGAGCCCGCAGACGCCGACGTGCTGATCCTCGGTGCCGGCATCTCCGGCCTGCATGCGGCGCGCATGCTGCAGAGCGCCGGCCTGAAGCCGCGCGTGCTGGAGGCCAGCGGCCGCATCGGCGGGCGCTGCTGGACCGTGCGCGACGTGCCCGGCCGCCCCGAGATGGGCGCGCTGGAGATCGGCCCCACCTACGGCCGCGTGCGCACCCACGCCGCCGAGCTGGGCGTGGCACTGGTCTCGCAGGCACGCGAAGGCGTCTCGCAGACCAGCCAGGGCGGCATGGCGCTGCACGTCAACGGCACGCTGATGGCGGTGAAGGACTGGGCCACGTCGCCCGCCAACCAACTGCCCGAGGCCGAACGCAAGCTGCTGCCGATGCAGCTGTTCCTGCACTACCTTAACAAGCAGTCGCCGCTGAAGGAACTGGACGACTGGCTCAAGCCCGAGTTCGCCGCGCTCGACAAGCAGTCGCTGCGCCAGTACTTCACGGCGCAGGGCGCCAGCCCCGAGGCGCTGCGGCTGATGGACGTGACGCTCACGTCGCGCAACCTCGACGAGGCCAACACCCTCGACACGATGCGCAAGTTCCTGTTCTACATGTCGCAGGCCCAGCATGGCGCCACGCACCACGTGCGCGACGGCACCAGCGCGCTCACCGACGCGATGGCCGCTTCGCTCGCGCAGCCGGTGCAGCTGAACCGCATCGCCAGGCGCATCGAGGCGGCGCCGAAGAAGGTCAGCGTCACCTGCGCCGACGGCAGCCGCCACACGGCACGCGCCTGCATCAGCACGATCCCGCTGCCGGTGTTCAAGGACCTGCAGGTCACCGGCAAGGTGCCGGCGCGCCAGCGCGAGGCCTGGGCGCGCATCCCGTACGGCCAGGTGGTGATCGTCACGCTGCGCGTGCTCAAGCCCTTCTGGGAACAGGACGGCCTGCCGCCCAGCCTGTGGAGCGACGGGCCCGTGGAGCGCGCCTTCTTCACCCGCCCGGCCGGCGAGGCGCATGGCACGCTGGCGGTGTTCATCAACGGCGAGGCCGCGTTCAAGCTGCAGGGCCTGGCGCCCGAGGCCGTGGGCGCGATGGTGGTGCGCGACCTCGCCGCCGCGCGCCCGGCATCGGCCGGCGCGGTGCAGGTGGTCAACGTCTTCGACTGGGCCGCGCAGCCTTTCCAGCGCGGCCACCTGCTGAGCTTCGCGCCCGGCGACATCGGCCGCTACGCGCAGCTGCTGACGCAGCCCATCGGTGCCCTCTACTTCGCCGGCGAGCACTGCGCGCATCTCTACGCCGGGCTCGAATCGGCCTGCGAAGCCGCCGAGAACGCCGTCGTGCGCCTGCTCGACGACATCGATCGAGCCTGAACCTTCTTCCTTTCCAACGCACAGGAGTCCGCGACCCATGCACGAGTCCGATCTGAACCGCCGCCAGGCGCTGCGCGTGGCCGCCGGCACCGCGCTGGCCGGCGCCGCTGCTGCCGCCACCGCGCCCGCCGTGGCCGCGCCCTCGAAGCGCGCGATGCGCTTCGACGACCCGGTCTGGAACCGCGAGGTCAAGGCGCGCCTGGACGGCAGCGTGGACCCGAAGAAGTTCATCTACGGCTCGGTCACCGGCACCGTCTGCGGCGTGCGCGACAACGAGCGCGTGAAGCCCCTGATGCGCTTCGAGGTCTTCAGCACCATCCGCATGGTCCCGCAGCCCAACGGCAGCTACCAGCGCCTGTGCCGCGAGGTCGTCTTCTACCGCGACATGGCCAGCAGCAAGCTGCTGGACCAGTGGGACAACCCGTACACCGGCGAGCGCGTGAAGGTGGTCGACGTGGCCAACGACCCGTTCAACTACGTCATCTCCGAGTGGTACCCCGATCCGCCGAGCTACGGCGGCCTGAACAAGGAGAAGCCGCCACGCCGGCCCTTCCTGCTGAACTGGGGCCTGGCCGACGAGGAGACGGTGACGCTGGAAGCCGACATCCACCTGTACTACCCGAGCGCGCTGCAGCCGGCCAAGTGGCCGCGTGAATCACCCGGCGCGATGAGCCGCGTCTCGGAGATGTTCCGCTTCTTCGCGCGCCGCGAGCACGTGGAGAACGCCGAGCTGGACTTCATCCCCTCGACCGGCGTGTGGAGCCGCATCACGCCCTGGCTGCCGTGGATGCTGATGGACCAGGCGCCCGGCCACATCGTCTACCTCGGCAACATGGCCACGCGCAAGACGAGCGAGTTCCACCCCAAGGACGTGATGCAACGCGTGCAGGAACGCTACCCGCGCTACCTCGTCGCGCCCGAGACCTGGGAGGAGCCGAGCCTGTCGAGCCTGGAACACTACGCGCGCGAGCAGACGCCTGCCGCCCCGCGCGCCAAGTGACGGGGCGTGACGTTTCACGCTGAAACGCGCGTCGCAGGCATCGGCGGATGACAAGGCTGTCGGACGCCGAGCGCATGCGGGATTGCCCGCATCGCGGCGTTTCAGCTGAAACGTCATATCCATGAAACGAACAGGCACAAGCCTTGCTGATCCGCCCTCCGAGCCGATCGACGACTTGGAGCTTGTGATGATGGATTCCCGCCAGGAGATCAAGTCCCTCAAGAAGGCCTTGCGCGCGCTGACCTTCATGAACCAGAAGGGCGACGCCACGGTCACCGACGTGGCACGCGCCGTGGGCATACCGCGCACCACGGCGCACCGCGTGCTGGCCACGCTGGCCTCCGAGGGCTACGTGGAGAAGCAGCCGCCCAGCGACTACTACCGCATCACCAGCCGCGTACAGAAGCTGGCGCAGGGCTTCCAGGTCGAGCAGCTGCTGCTGGAGATCGCCAAGCCGCTGATCGCCGAGGCCGGCGAGGAGCTGAAGTGGCCCATCGCGCTGACCACGCCGCGCGACGGCGAGATGGTGATCCGCCTGGGCACCGACCACGACTGCCCGCGCGCGCTGGAGCGTTTCCACATCGGCTTCTCGGTGCCCATCGTGCATGCCACCGGGGGTTTCTGCTTCCTCGCGCATTGCCCGGACGAAGACCGTGCCGACCATCTGGCCGCCGCGCTGCGCGCCGCGCGTGATCGCAAGATGGGCATCATGGATCCGCTGGAGATCGAGTACCAGATGTCGCTGGCGAAGAAGCGCGGCTGGTGCAACCTCGAGTTCGCGCAGTACCGCGAAGGCAACGTCGGCGTGCCGCTGATGGCCGGCGGCCGCGTCATCGGCTCGGTGGTGATGCGCTACATCAAGTCGGTGATGCGCAACACGGGCCAGATCCAGACCGTCTACGTGCCGCGGCTGCAGCAGCTGTCGGCCGAGATCACGCGCCGCTACGACGCGTGGCATGCCGCCCAGCAGCAGCGAGACTCGCTGCTGGCCGCCTGAAGTCTTGAACCGCCTGGACGTCCGCCGCCGCTTCGTTGCCATCGGCGGGCGCCAGGTCCACCTGCGCTGGGCGGGCGAAGGCCCGCCGGTGGTGCTGCTGCACCAGTCGCCGGCCAGCTCCGCCGAGCTGGAGCCGCTGATCCGCCACCTCGCGCCGCACTTCACCGTGCTGGCGCCCGACACGCCGGGCTTCGGCCACTCCGACCCGCTCGCGCCGCCGGATGCCGATCTCGGCATCGACGCCTTCGTCGAAGCGCTGCTGGCGTTGTTCGACGTGCTCGGCCTGAAGCAGCCGGCGCTCTTCGGCTCGCACACCGGCGCCATCGTCGCCACGCGCTTCGCCGTGCGCCATCCGCACCGCGTGCGGGCGCTGGTGCCCAACGGCGTGCTGCTGAACACCGCGGCCGAGCGGGCCGAGTTGCTGGCCAACTATTTCGTGCGCTTCGTGCCCGACTGGGCCGGCACGCACCTGGCGTGGATGTGGTCGCGGCTGCGCGACCAGCTCGTCTACTACCCCTGGTACCGGCGCGCGGCCGAGTCGCGCATCGAGTGGCCGATGACGCTGGCCGAGATCGAGGCTGCCGCGGCCGACCTGCTGAACGCCGGCGACAACTACCGCGGCGCCTACCGCGCGGTGCTGGACTACGACATCGCGCCCGACCTGCACGCGCTGCGCGTGCGCACCGCGCTGCTGGTGGCGAAGACCGACGCACTGTCGATGTACGTGCCACAGTACCCAGCGCCATCCGAGTGGCTGTCGCACGGCACGCCGGCCGACACGCCGGCGTTGTACGACGCGGTGCGGGACTTCCTGCTCGAACACGCCGGCGAGCCGGCGCGGCTGCAGTGGCCCGAGGCGACGGGCGCGGGGCTCTCGTCGAGCATGGTCGAAGCCGCGGGCCTGCAATGGCACCTTCGCCGCGCGAGCGGTGCGGGCCGGCCGCTCGTCGCGCTGCACGACATCGGCAGCTCGGCGCGCGCGCTCGACGAGCGGCTCGGTGGTCTCGCAGGCACGCGGCCGCTGCTCGTGCCCGACCTGCCAGGCCATGGGCTGAGCGACGATGCCGCCGGCATCACCACGCCGGCCCAGGTGGCCGAGGTGCTCGGTGCGCTGCTCGCATCGCTCGGCATCGCCGGCTTCGATGTGCTCGCCGATGGCGCCAGTGCGGCCACCGCCCTGGCGCTGGCCGAAGGCCACCCGGGCACGCGCGTGCTGCTGTGCAACCCGCGCGCCCTCGCACGAGACGCGCTGCACACGCTGAGCGCGCACCTGCCGCCGGATCTTGCCGCCGACAACGCCGGCTCGCACCTGTTCCGTGCCTGGGGCTGGCTGAAGGACCGCGAGCTCTACAGCCCCTGGCGCGAGCGCACGGCCGCCACCGCGCTGAACGGCCTGCCGCCGCCGCGCGTGGCGCAGCTGCAGCGCGGGCTCACCGACCTGCTGCGCGCACGGGCCGCGTTCGCCGCGCAGTTCCAGGCGGCGCTGCAGGCGGCGCCGTGGGAAGCGCTGGCCGGCAGCGGCGCTGCGGTGGCGGCCGTGGCCCATCACCCCGCGCACCGGCAGCTGGCGGGCGTGGCGACGCTGCCGCCAGAAGCCTCGGGCCAGGCCGGCGCGCTGCGGCACCTACTGGCCTGAGTCGAGGCAGGCGGGTCACGGGCTCAGACCCGGTCGGGCCCGATGCGCACCAGCGCCTTGCCCAGGTGCTGGCCTTTCAGCAAACGCTCGAACTGTGCGGCAGCACTGGCCACGCCTTCGCTCGCATCTTCCACCAGCGCGAGCCTGCCTTCGAGCAGCCACGGCCCGCCAAGCGCGACCCATTCCGCCAGGCGCGGGTAGAAGTCGTAGACCACGAGGCCCATCACGCTCGCGCGCTTGCCGACGATCGGGCCCAGCGGGTACGAGACCGGCGGGCCGTCGCTGCCGTAGTGCTCGGCCAGGCCGCACAGCACCACGCGGGCGTAGTTCTGCAGCAGCGGGAAGACCTTGCCGTAGACCGACAGGCCCACGTTCTCGAAGTGCACCGTCGGGCCCGCGCCCGTGGCGGCCTTGTACGCAGAGGCCCAGTCGTCCTGCCGGTAGTCGATGCAGGCGTCGAAGCCGTAGCGCTCGCGCACCAGCGCGCACTTGTCGGTGCCGCCTGCGATGCCCACCGTGCACGCGCCCAGGTTGCGCGCGATCTGCCCCGCCGTGCCGCCCACAGGCCCGGCCGCGGCGTCGACGCTGAACACGTCGCCTTCGCGCACGCGTGCCAGCTGCGTGACGCCGGCCCAGGCCGTGAGCCCGGGCATGCCCAGCACGCCCACGTGGGCCGAGAGCGGATAGGCCGGATCCACCTTGCGCGCGCGATCACCTGGCACCAGCGCCATCTCGGCCCAGCCGGTCTCGGCGACGACGAAGTCGCCGGCGCTGAAACCCGCGTGCGCCGAACTCATCACCTGCGACACGGTGAAGCCCGGCAGCGAGGCACCGGGCGCCGGCGCCGGCTCGCCCATGTGGCGGCCACGCAGGCGCGGGCCGATATACGGGTCCAGCGAGAGTGCGATCACGCGCACGAGCAGCTCGCCCGCGGCGGGTGCTCGCAGCGCGCGGCGTTCGAGCACCTCGAAGTCGGCAGCCACCGGCACGCCGGCGGGCGCGTGGCGCAGAACGGTTTCAAGGAAGGTGGCCATCGGTTCGGGTCTCTCGGGTCGGTCGTTCAGGCCTCGCCGCGCAGGTCGCAGACGACCTTGCCCATCGAGCGCCCGGACAGCAGGTGTTCCACCGCGTCGGGCACCTGCGCCAGGCCGCGGAAGGGTCGTGGATCGAAGTGCACGCGCACGCGGCCTTCGGTGTGCAGCGTGAACATCGCCTCGCGCGCGGCCGGCCAGTGCGCGGTGAGCAGGCCGTTCATGAAGCCGCGCACCGAGGCACCCTTGTAGTAGATGCGGTGCGCGATGCGCGGGCCGGTGACGATCTCCGGCTTGCCGTCGAGGTCGGCCGCGGCGCCGGCCACCACCAGCCGGCCATGCGGCGCGATGTGCACGAGGAAGGCGTCGAAGATCGTGCCGCTGACCGTGTCCACCGCCACGTCGATGCCGCGCGGGCATTCGGCGGCTAGCACCGCGGCCACGTCTTCGCTGCGGTGGTCGATCGCGCGATCGGCGCCCAGGCTCTTCACGAACGCGACCTTCTCCGGCCCGCCGCAGACCGCGAACACGCGCGCGCCGCGCGCCTTGGCCAGCTGCACGAGGAAGTGGCCCAGGCCACCGGCCGCGGCCGAGATGGCCACGGTCTCGCCTTCGCGCAGCTCGCCCACGTGGTGCAGCGCGAGGTACGCCGAGACGCCGGTAGATCCGAGCGCGAGCCAGTCGCGGTGCAGCGAGGGCACGCGCACGAAGCCATCGGCCGGGCCGGTCTGCGCCGTGCGGTAACCGCGGCCGAAGCGCACGCTCATCGCTGCATCGCCCTCGCGCCAGCCCAGAACGCCGGGACCGACGGCATCGACCACGCCGATCGACTCGACGCCGGTGCCGCAGGGCAGGCGCAGCGTCACGTAGTCGACGGCGTTGCGCGCGATCTGCGTGTCGAACACGCCGTTGACGCCGCACCAGTGGTGGCGCACGCGGATCTCGCCGCGGCCCGGTGCGGGCACCGGCTCGTCGACCCGCTCGACCGCCTCGCGGAAGCTGGCCGCGAAGCGCTGCTGCTGCAGGAAGCTCACGCGGCCGCCGCGCGCCGGCGCGCGATGACGAAGAACAGGAGGCTGGCCACCACCAGCGTGGCCGGTACCGCCGAGAAGGCCAGCACGATGCCGTGGACCGCCTCGGGCGACTGCTTCGTGATGCCGGTGACGCTGGACTGGAAGCCCGACAGGCTCAGCGTGAAGCCCGCGAGCACCGGGCCGCAGGCGAAGCCCAGCTTCTCCACCGCGGTGAAGATGCCCGACAGCAGGCCTTCGTCGACCGTGTCGTCGAGCTTGCGGCCGTCGTTGATCGCGTCGGTGAGCATCGCGAAGATCATCAGCACGAAGCCGCCGTTGGTCACGCCGATGCCGATGCCGCGCAGGATCACCAGCGCCTCCTGCGTGCCCAGCGTGCCCACGCCGGGCAGCGTGACGAAAGGCTCGCCGCCGGGCTGCACCCACAGCCAGGAGATCGTCACCACGGCCCAGCCCGCGGTGGCCGCGACGAAGGTGGCGGCCTTGCCCATGCGCAGCGACATCGCCACCCACAGCGGCTGGCTCGCGAAGGTGCCCATCGCCATCAGCAGGATGAACGGCAGGATCAGGTTGACCTTGCCGACCACGTAGATGAACAGAAAGCCCACCACCGTGTAGCCGCAGGCCATGGCCGTGGCCTGGATGTACTGCGTGACGATGATCACCAGGTAGGGCTTGTTGTGCCAGGCCGCGCGCAGCCCCGCGCCCCAGCCGCCGGAGGTGCCCGCGGCCGCGTTCGGCGCCACCTGCGCCCGCAGGCCCAGCGGCGTGGCGAGCATGCTCAGCAGCGAGACGCCGCCCAGCACCAGCGCCATCGTGCGCCAGGCATCGGCGCCGCCGCCCAGCGCCTGCACCAGCGGCTGCGCCACGCCCACGCTCACGACGACGCCCAGCACCGCGAACACGAGCCTGAAGCTGAGGATGCGCGTGCGCTCGTCGGGGTCGGCCGAAAGCTCGGAGGCCAGCGCGAGATACGGCACCGAGAAGGCGCTGAAGGCCGTGGACGCGCAGAAGAACATCGCGCCCACCGCAAGTGCCGCCACGGTGGGCGAGGAGAAGCCGGTGAACGAGTACAGGCCCACCAGGCCCAGGCTCGTGAGCACGCCGCCGGCCAGCAGGAAGGGCGCGCGGCCGTGGCGCGCCTTCGCGCGGTCGGACCAGTTGCCCATCAGCGGGTCGCAGACCACGAGCCACAGCTTGCTGACCAGCACGACGATGCCGGTGAGCCAGGCCGGGATGCCCAGCATCGTGGCCATGAACATCGGCAGCAGCACCGCGGGCATGTCGCGGAAGATCTGCGTGCCCAGCATGCCGGCGCCGTAGGCCAGCTTGGTGCCCAGGCCCACGCCGGCGGCGCGAGAAGTGCCGGCAGAAGGGCCGGCGGAGGGAGCGGCTGCTTGCAGCGTCAAGGGCATCTCCGGGCAGCCGCTTCAGGCCGCGTGGGTGGCGAGGCCCAGGGCCCCGGGGTTCATCAGGCCCTGCGGATCCAGCGCCGTCTTCAACTGCTGCACCAGCGCACGCGCCGGCGCGTCCAGGCGCGGCAGCCAGGGGTAGGCGCGGCCGATCTGGAAGTGCGCCGCGCCGTGTTCGGCGTAGAGCGCGACCAGGTCCTTCTTCAGCTGGTCGACGTAGGCCGCGGCTTCGGCGTTGGGGGCGTATTCGGGCAATGCGGTCAACGCGTCTGGGGGCACCACGGCGCGGTGGAAGGAGGTACGTTCGTCGCGCCAATAGATGGCGAGTTCGTACAGAAGCCCGCTCGTGCCGACACCGCAGAACATCGCGCCGTGGATGACGCCCAGGCGCTCCATTTCTGCCTTGCGCTTCGCGTAGAACGCCGCCAGCGCCGCGTGATAGCCCGCCACCGCGCCATGCGGCAGGATGCCGTGCAGCGGCACCCAGCGCTCGCCCTTCGGCCCCAGCGTGTTGTTCAGCGGCGCGAAGGGCAGCGCGCGCACGAAGGCCGGCACGCTGTTGGCGATCTCCTCGCCGTGCTTCATCAGCAGGCTGCGCAGGCTCGTCGCCTTGGCCTTGGCCTCGATCGCGCTCGTGCCTTCGACGATGAAGTGCAGCATGTAGGCGCCGCCCGAGAGCACGCGCTGGCCCGCCGCCGCCATGCGCAGCAGCTGCTGCAGGCCGGCCACCGGGTTCGGCGCGCTCTTCATCACCGCCGCGGCGATGCGCAGCCGCGAGCCCACGTCTTCCTGCTGGCCGATCTGGCCTTGCGACAGCGCCACGTCCAGGCCGAAATGCTCGTCGTCCAGCCCCGCGAGAGCCGCAGCGCGCTGCGCGGCGTGGAAGGCCTCGAAGTTGTCGAAGGCGAAGGACAGCGCCTGGAAGTGCTCGCGCGCCGCCAGCAGCGGCAGTTTGAGGCGCGCCTTGATGCCCAAAGCGCCGCAGTCGCCGGTGAACAGGCCCGTGAGGTCGGGCCCGAAGTGGCGCGTGCCGGGCGCAGCGCCGGTGTGCATCAGCTCGCCCGAGGCCAGCACCACGTCCATCGCGAGGATCGACGGTGCCGAGATGCCGTAGGCGCCGCTGCCGTGGCTGATCGCGTTCTGGCTCACGGTGCCGCCCACGCTGGCCACCAGGCCCGAGAACGGGCCCCAGAAGGGCGTGCGCAGGCCCAGCGGCTGGAGCTTGTCGCGCAGCGCGGCCCAGGTGACGCCGGCGCCGACGGTGACGGTGGCGCTGGCCGTGTCCACCTCGATCGAGTCCAGCCCCGCGGTGTCGAACAGCACGTGCCCGCCGGGCGGGTAGACATAGCCGTCGGTGTACGAGGCGCCGCCGCCGCGCGGCACCATCGCCACGCCGGCGGCGGCGCACAGGCGCACGGCCTGCTGCAGCGCGGCCACACTGCCGGGACGCACGGTGGCCAGCGGCAGGCCGCCAGCGCGGTAGGCGTCGCGCGAGAACAGGTCCAGGCGCGCGGCGTCGGTGCTCACCGCATCGGCGCCCAACGCCGCGGCCAGTTGCGGCACGAGCGCGTTCACGTCGGAGGAACGGGCATTCATGCGACGCATTGAATCGCAGCGCCCCGTGTGCACGCGCCACGGCGGCGGGGCTGTCCGCGAACCGGACAAGCCCGGCCCGCGCCGCTACAGCCGCACGGTCACGGCCTTGGTCTCGAGGAAGGCGTCCAGCGCCTCGTGCCCGAACTCGCGCCCCCAGCCCGACTGCTTGTAGCCGCCGAACGGGATGTTGGTGCCGATGGCGCCGTGGCAGTTCACCGAGACCTGGCCCGAGCGGATGCGCGCGACCAGCTTGTGCGCGGTCGCGAGGCTCTGCGTCCAGACGCTGCCCGACAGGCCGTAGTCGCTGTGATTCGCCAGCGCGGCGATCGCATCGAGGTCTTCGGTCTCGAAGCGCTGCACCGCCATCACCGGGCCGAAGATCTCCTCGCGCACGAGGGCCATGTCGGGCTCGCAGTCGGTGAAGATCGTCGGCGGCACGAAGCAACCGGGCCGCGCCAGCCGCGCGCCGCCGCAGACGAGCCGCGCGCCTTCGGCGACACCACGCTCGATGCAGCCCAGCACCTTCGCGCCATGCCCCTCGGAGATCAGCGGGCCCTGCTGCGTGGCCGGGTCCAGCCCGTGGCCCAGCGTCATGCCCTTCGCGAACGCGGCCAGGCCTTCGAGCAGCGGATCGTGGATGCGCTCGTGCACGAGGATGCGCGTGCCGGCCATGCAGTTCTGGCCCTGCAGGAAGAAGGTGGCCATCGCGACGCCGGGTACGGCGAGCGCGAGATCGGCGTCCGGCATCACCACCACCGGCGACTTGCCGCCCAGTTCCAGCGAGACCTTCTTCAGGTTGCCGGTGGCGGCGTGCACGATCGCGCGCCCGGTGGCCGTGCTGCCGGTGAACGAGACCTTGTCGACGCCCGGATGCGCCGCCAGCGCCGCGCCGGCCGTGCGCCCATGGCCGTTGACGATGTTGATCACGCCCTCGGGCAAGCCGGCCTCGGCGGCCAGGCGGCCGAGCAGCAGGATGGACAGCGGCGTCAGCTCCGAAGGCTTGACCACCACGGTGCAGCCCGCCGCCAGCGCCGGCGCGAGCTTCAGCACCGCGGTGCTGATGGGCACGTTCCACGGCACGATGAGCCCGGCCACGCCCACCGGTTCGCGCAGCGTGTAGGTCAGCGCCTCGGCCACCGCGGCGACGTGGTGCGGCGGCGTGGTCGTCGTGCCCTCGATGCGCCAGGCCGCGCCGGCGTAGTACTCGAGCATCTCGACCACGTTGGCCACCGTCAGCGCGGCGATGAAGCGCGGCATGCCGTTGTCGATGATCTCCAGCTCGGTGAAGAGATCGGCGTGGGCGGCCACCCTGCGGGCGAGCGCCATCAGCAGCGCGGCACGGGCGGGGTGGCCCAGGCGCGACCAGGGGCCCGCGAAGGCGCGGCGCGCGGCGGCAACGGCGGCATCGATGTCGGCCGCGCCGCCGATCGCCACGCGCGCGATCTCCAGTCCCGTGGCCGGGTCGCAGGTGGCCAGCGTCTCGCCCTCGACGCCATTCACCCAGCGCCCGCCGATCAGCAGGCGATGTGGCCCGGCGAGGAACTCGCGCGTCGCGGCAAGGATCGGGTGGCCGTCGAAAGGCGTGGGCGTCACGGCGTCTCCGGATGCAGGTAGTCGGCCAGCCGCACCGCGGCGGCGCCGGGGATCACGGTGCGGCGCAGGCGCTCGCGATCGGCGATGTCCATCGTCGCGTCCACCGCGATGCGCAGCGAACCGGTGCCGCGGCGCGCGCAGCGCTCCAGCGCCCAGCTCTCGACGCCGGCGCGCACGCTGAACTTCGCGGCGCGTGCGGTGCGCGTCCACAGCGCCCACTCGACATCGGCGAGGTCGTGCACATCGATGTCCGGGTCGACGATCACCACACGCTTCACGAGGTAGCTCGCCGGCGCCGTGCCGCCGGGCGTGGCCACCGGCACCGCGAAGGCGGCCTCGGCCAGACGCATCGGCTGCTCGTCGTCGTGTTTGTCGATCGCCAGCACCACATGCGCCATCGAGCCCAGCGCCGGCTCCAGGTAGACATGCAGCCCGGCCAGCGGCGGCAGCGCGGCCGTGAGCGCCTGCGCCAGCATGCGCCGCAGCCCGGCCGTGGCCATCGTGCCCAGCGTCACGTGTTCGGCATGGCGGCCGGCGAGCACGGCGTGCAGCATCGCATCGCGGCGGTGCGTGATCGCCTGCACGACGGTGACCGGCGCGCTCTCGCTGCCGTACTGGCCGGCGAATTCGCCGAGCGTGTTCTCGACACGCTGCGAGAAGTCCACGCGGCCCTCGATGACGAACTCGGCCGAGGCCGGCACCGAGAGCGCGCTGGTCTCGCAGCGCACCAGCCCGATCGCGCGGCCCAGCAGCCCACCGGCCACGCCCAGCTCCGATTCGCCGACCGGCAGCCGGCACACCGCGGCCATCATCAGCGCCGGCTCCATGCCGATGGCCAGCGCGATGTCCATCGGCGTGCCGGCCGCCTCGTGGTGGCGGTAGATCGCATCCAGGTCCGAGCCCGGCACGGCATTGACGGCGATGCGGTCGCGGTCCAACACCAGCACGCGATAGACGCCGACGTTCAGCTCGCCGGTCTGCGGATGCCGCGCGATGCCGCAGGCGCCGGTGATGAAGGGGCCGCTGTCGAGTTCGAAGACGGTGGGCACCGGCAGCGCGCCGAGGTCGATGTCAGCGCCGCGCTGCACGACCTCCTTCACCGGGCCGGTCGTCACTTGAACCGGTGCGATGCGATGGGCCAGCGCATGGTCCAGCCGCGCCACCAGCTCGTCTTCGCCGAAAGGTTCGCCGGGCACGCTGCCGCAGGCCCAGCCCAGCGCCGGCAGATGGTTCAGCAGCCCGCCGAGCACCGGAAAGCGCGAGCCGCGCACTCGCTCGAACAGCACGGCACGGCGCTCGGCCTCGCACAACGCCATCAGCGCCGGCATCTCGTGGCGCGGGTCCACCTCGCGCGTGATGCGCAGCAGCTCACCGCGCTGTTCGCGCAGCGCCACGAGCGCTCTGAAGTCCGGCACGGTCCGCGTTCTCCCGGCCACCGCCATCGGGCCGCGGCAGCGATGGTGGCGCGCCCGCCGGTGCGGGCCGAGTGCCGGCGCCGCCGCGTCCGCATGCCGGACAGGCGCCCGCCACGCCATGCCGCGCCCGCGGCCGACTTCGACAATCGGCCGCATGGACGTCGACATCATCCTCGAACCCGATCTCAACCCCGGGCAGGTGGCCGAGCTGGGCCAGGTGGCCGAGCGCTACGGCATCCGCGCGCTGTGGACCTCGAACTACTTCGCGCACTGGGACTGCTTCCTCTCGCTGGTGCCGCTGGCGCAGACGACGAAGACGCTGCTGATGGGGCCGCTGGCGGTGAGCCCCTTCGAGATGCATCCGATGAAGATCGCCAACAGCCTGCTGTCGCTCAACGAGATGAACGGCGGCCGCACGGTGATCGCGATGGGCGCCGGCGAAGGCAACATCGACGCGATGCGCATCCAGCGGCCCGAGAAGATCGTGCGCGCCGTGCGCGAGGGCATCGAGATCGTGCGCCGCGCCGGCCACCACCAGCTGGGCGAAGGCTACAAGGGCGAGGACTTCGGCGTCACCTTCCCCTGCGCGCACGCCTGGGCCAAGGCCACGCCGCCGCTGGTCTACGGCACCGCCTACCGCGGCCAGATGATCCGCATGCAAAGCCGCGTGGCCGATGGCGTGTTCATCGGCTGCACGCCGCCCGAGGTGATGGCCGCGGCCATCGAGGAGGTGAAGGAAGGCGCGGCCAAGCGCGAGCCCGGCATGCCGGCCGTTCGCACCAACACCTTCTGGGCCTGGCACCTGAAGAAGGAGCGCGCCGCGGGCTACCAGGAGTCACGCCGCGAGCTGCCCTGGCGCGCGATCAAGCTGCAGAAGGAGCTGATCCAGCAGTGCCTGTCGGAAGACGAGGCGCAGCTCGTGCGCGACCACTACGACGAATACGTCGCCAGCTGGTTCGACCGCTCGGGCCACGTGAAGAGCGTGCCCGAGGGCATCAGCAACCGCCTGTGCGAGTACTTCACCTCCACCGGCGGGCTGCAGGACATGGAGCGCGAGATCGAGCGCTTCCGCCTCTTCGCCAAGGCCGGCCTCACCGAGGTGGCGCTGCGCCTGCACGACGACCCGATGGAGGCGCTGCACCTCATCGGGCAGCACGTGGTGCCGGCGCTGCGCTGATCGGCTACAGCGTCCGCGCGACGCGGAAGCCCAGCCCTTCCTCGCTGAAGCTCGGCGCGCCATGCGCGCGGTAGGCCGGGTCGAGGAACGTCGGGTGGTTGTTCCACGAGCCGCCGCGGTAGATGCGCGTCGTGTCGCCGTTCGTCACGGCCCAGGCGCTGCCGTCGGCCGGCGCGCCGGTGTAGTTCGCATGCCAGCCGTCCTGCACCCACTCCCAGGCGTTGCCGATGACGTTGCGCAGGCCGAAGGCGTTGGCCGGGTAGGTGTCGGTTGGCGCGGTGTAGCCGAAGCCGTCGGTGCAGTTGGTCCAGCGCGTCGCCGAGAAACGCGGCACGGTGGCGGTGGCGCTCAGGTCGCCGCTGTTGGCGTTCGTGCAGATCGCCTGGTAGGTGGTGTCGTCGCCCCAGGGGTAGCGCGTCGTGGCCTCGCCGGCACGCGCCACGTATTCCCACTCGGCTTCCGTCGGCAAGCGGAAGTTCTTCGTCGCCGACAGCGTGTTGAGCCAGGCGATGTAGGCCTGGGCGTCGTTCCAGCTCACGCAGACGGCGGGGTCGTTGTCGGTCTGCGTGAAGCCTGGCGCGCGCCAGCTCGCCGTGCGGACGACGGCGGTGGCGGTCGCGGTCGAGACCAGGCAGCCGGCGCCGTTCTCGGCGTCGGTGACGTAGCTCGTGGCCTGCACGAAACGCGCGAACTCGGCCCGCGTGACCTCGGTGCGGCCGACGGCCAGCGCGTAGCCGATGCTCACCGCATGCACCGGGCTGGAGGCATCGCGCGCCACGTCGGTCGCGGTGCGCACGCCCATCTGGTAGCTGCCGGTGGGCAGGGCCACGAGCTGCGGGCAGCCGGTCGTGCAGTCCTGGAAGACTTCGCCGGCCGCGCGGCTGACCGACAGCGCCACCGGCGAGCTCGTCACCGAGGTGCCGGCGCTGTTGCTGACGATGGCGCGGTACTGGTAGCCGTTCATCGCGTAGGTGGGCGACGCGATCGTGTACTGCGCCGCCGTGGCGTTCAGGATGTCGGCCCAGGTCAGGCCGGCGTCGATGCTCAGCTGCCAGCGGAAGACGAGGCCGGTGCCGGTGGCGGTGATCGAGAAGCTCACCGTGCGGCCGGACACGGTGGCCTGCGCGGTCGGCTGCGCCGTCACGGTGGGCGCGACGACGGCCGGCGTGTCGTCGCCGCCGCCTCCACCGCCGCCACAGGCGGCCAGCGCGGCCGCCGCGATGACGGCCACCAGCCCTGGATGATGGGGCGAGACTCTCCTGCTCATGCCAAGTTCTCCGCATGCTGCCCAGGAGACGGAAGGCTCCTGCCGGCCGCGCCGTGTTTCGGCGTCGGCGACAGTGGGCCGCAGGGGCAGTGACGGCGAAGTGACCGGCAGCCGGCCTCGCAGCGGGTCAGGCGTCGGTCCGGCGCAGCCGCCGGGCCAGCCAGGGCAAGGCCACCAGCAGCAAGGCGGCACTCGGTGGTTCCGGAACCACCGTGACCCAGGCCAGCGGCTGCGCCGACGCCACGCTGCTGCCCGCCGGCAGCAGCATCGACAGGTGGGCGCTGTGGAAGGCATCGGTCAGCGCGCTCCAGCCGGTGCTGCCCGGGTCGTAGGCATGGGCGGTGGTCTGCATGCCGAGCCCCAGCTGCAGCGAGGCCCCGGGCGCCAGCGTGAAGGCCGGAAAGGCCAGGTCCACGGCCAGCCCGGCCGCATCGCCGCTGCCCGTGGCCGTGAAGCCCTGCACGTGCGGGTTGAGCTTGAAGTCGACCCGGGGCGCGCCCGCGAAGTTGCCTTCGGCCACCGACAGCGAGAAGCCCGAGCCGGCGCTGAGGCCGCCGCCCAGGCCCGTCAGCGTCCCGATCACGAGGTGGCTGGACGTGCCGTAGGCGTCGGGCCCGAGCACGCGCATCAGCTGGGCGTCGAAGGAGGCGGCGATGGCCCCGGCGGCGAAGGACGCCGGCGCGGCCCCCGTGTTGCGCAGCGTGAACTGCAGGTTGGCATAGGCGTACGCGACCACGCCGCCCGGGTTGGTGGCGTCGGTGGACAGGCCCCGCACCAGGCCGGCGGCCACGCTGGCCTCGGCCTGCTGGGCCGTGCCCGGTGTCGCGACGAACCAGGGATCGAAGAGCGTGTTCTGCCCGAGGCCCGGGCCGCCCCACTGGATCCTCGCCTGCTGGGCTTCGAGCGCCAGCGCCACCGGCGCGCCGCCGGTGCCCTGGGCCCTGGCGGCGCCCAGCGCCAGCAGGCAGGCGGTGAACACCGGCAGCAGGGCGGCGGTGCGTGCGAGGCCGGGGCGGCCGGATGCGGAACGAACGGATATCGGCATGGCGCAGTTCCCTGTGGCGGTGGACGGCTTCATCGTCGTGGCCGCGCACCGACGGATGACCGACCGCCCGCCGGCCGCGACTCCCAAGACCTAGGGGCTGCCGCGGCGCAGAGGCCGCGCGGCCCTTCGCTCCGCTTCCGGGAGGGCGACGCCGGCGCAGCCCCGTGCGATGCTGCGGCCCTCGCCCCGCGCAAGCCATGGCCCGCCGCCCGCCCGCCGCCCACCTGCTGCCGCCCCTGCCGGCGCAGCTGTTGCCGCGCCCGCGCCTGCTGCAGTGGCTCGACGCCCAGGCGGCTGCGCCGGCCTGCCGCGCCCTGTGGCTCGGCGCGCCCGCGGGCTCCGGCAAGAGCACGCTGGCGGCCGCGTGGTGCCAGCGCCGCGCCTCGGCCCACTGGCTGCGCATCGACGCCGGCGACGCGGACATCGCCAGCCTGGCCGAACACCTGCGCGAGCTGCTCCAGCACGCCGGCGGCGCACGCGCGCTGCGCCACTGGCCGGCGCTGACGCGCGAACACCTGGCCCTGCCGCTGGCCGGCCTGCGCCGCTGCCTGCGCGCCCTCTTCGCCCGCCTGCCCGACGAGGCCGTGCTGGTGCTCGACGACGTGCAGCACCTGGGCCCCGCCGAGGCCGCAGCACCCACGCTGCGCCTGCTGCTCGACGAGGCACGGGCCGGCCAGCGCATCCTGCTGCTGTCGCGATGCCCCTGCCCGCCCGCGCTCGAGGCCTTGCAGGCCGCGGGCCGCCTGGCCGTGCTGCCGGCCGCCGAGCTGGCCTTCGATGCCGACGAGGCGGCAGCCTTCGCGGCCCGGCACCCATGCACCGGCGACGGCGATGGCGATGGCGAGGCCTGGCGGCAGCGCAGCGCCGGCTGGCCGCTGGGCATGGCCTGGCTGGCCGGCGGGCATGGCGCGCAGGCCCTGCCGCGCCTGGCCGCCGGGGCCTGGCTGGAGGCGCTGGAGCGGCCCGAGCGCGAGGCCCTCGAGCAGGCCGCCTGGTGCGCGGTGGTGGACGAAACGCTGCTGGGCCGTGCCGCGATGGCGAAGCTGCGCAGCCTGGCCTCGCGCGGCCTGCCGATCGAGCCGCAGGGCGGCCCGCCGCACGCGGCCTCGCTGCGCCTGCACGAGCTGCTGCGCGAAGCCCTGCAGCAGGCCCAGCAGCAGACGCTGGACGAGGCCGCGCTGGCCGCCCGCCTGGCCGGCCTGGCCGATGCGCTTCAGGCCGCCCGGCGCGACGACGAGGCCCTGCCGCTGCGCCTGCGCGCCGCCGGGCTGCGGCCGGAACACGCGCCGGCCGCCAACGCCGCGCTGCTGGCGCTGGCGCCGGCCTGGCTGTCGGCAGCGCGGCACGGGGCCTTGCGCAGCGCCATCGAAACCCTGCCGGCAGCGCTGCGCGGCGCCCCGGTGTGGCTGCTGCTGGCGCAGGCCGAACTGCCGCGCTCGCCCGCGGCGGCGCGCGCCGCGGCCGACCAGGCGCTGGCGCTGGCACCTGACGACACGGCGCTGGCCGCGCAGTGCCACGCGCTGGCCATCGCGACGCATTTCCAGAGCTTCGACGACACGCGCCCGCTGGCCGCGCGCGTGGCGGCGCTGCGCGCGCTGGGCGTCACGCCCGCGCATTGCGACGTGAGCCGCGGCCCGCAGGCCGCGCTGGCGGTGGGCGTGTGGAGCGCGCTCTTCCTGCGCCAGCCCACGCACCCCGACGCGCCGGCCTGGCAGCAGCGCGTGACGGCCCTGCTGCACGAACCGCTGGACCCGACGCTCAAGCTGCGCGCGGCCATGCTGCTGGCCAAGCATGGCTGGTACCACGGCGAACATGGCGAGCTGGCCGCGCTGCCTGCGCTGGTGCAGCCCGAGCTGCGGCGCCCGGGGCTGCAGCCCTACGGCCGGCTGCTGTGGGGGCTGATGAGCCAGTACGCCGCCTGGGCGCAGGCCGACTGGGCCCGCGGCCTGCAGGCCACGCACGAGGCGCTGGCCTTTGCGCAGGAGGCGGGCATCCCCTTGCTGGACGTGCACCTGCGCCTGCATGGCGCCTGCTTCGCCGCGCTCGCGGGCGACGAGGCCGCGTCAGCCGGCTGGATGGCCGAGGTGGCCGCGGTGGCCGATGCGTCGCGCCACATGCAGGCCTGGCACCACTTCAGCGTGCGTGCCTGGCTCGCGCTGCGCCAGGGCCAGCCGGCGCAGGCCGAGGCCGCCGGGCGCGTCGCCCTGCAGGCCGCATCGGCCATGGGCCCGGCACCGCAGGCCATGGCGCTGGCGCTGCGCTGCCACGCGCTGCAGGGCCTGGGCGACGAGGCCGGCCTGGCGCCGGCGCGGCGTGAACTGGGCGCGCTGGCCGAAGCCACCGGCAACCGCCTGGCCATGCTGCACGCACGGCTGATCGACGCCCGCGCCGCCGCCGCACGCGGCGAGCGCGAGCGCTGCCTGCAGGCGCTGCAGCAGGCGCTGCGCAGCGCGCAGGGCGGCGGCCTGTGGGCGCCCTTCGGCATCGACCCCGCCGCCACCGCCTCGCTGCTGGCCGAGGCGCTGGCCGCCGGCGTGGAGCGCCCGGCCGCCCAGCGCCTGGCGCGCGCGATGGCGCTGGTGCCGCCGCCGCAGGCCGGCCCGCACTGGCCCTGGAAGGTGCGCGTGCGCACCTTCGGCGGCCTGACGCTCGAAGTGGACGGACAGGCCGTGCCGGCCAACGGCAAGCCGCAGAAGCGCCCGCTGGAACTGCTGCAGGCCCTGATCGCGCTGGGCGGCGCGGCCGGGCGCGAACGCCTGGCCGACCTGCTGTGGCCCGAGGCCGAGGGCGACCGCGCACTCGACGCGCTGGAAGTCGCGCTGCGCCGGCTGCGCCAGCTGCTGGGCCACGCCGACGCGCTGCGGCTGCGCGGCGGGCGGCTGGAGATCGACCCGGCCTGCGTGTGGGTGGACGCGCTGGCAGGCGCAGCACCGCCGCCCGGCCCGCACGCGGCGGCGAGCTTCCTGCCCGAGCAGGCCGCGCCCTGGGCCGCCAGCGCGCGCGAACAGCTGGCCCGCGGCGCGCCGTTGGCGGCAAGGCCGGCCTAGCAATCGCCGCGGCGCCTTCAGTGCGCCGGATCGCCGACGATGCGGATCCCGGCGTGCGAGAGCCCGCCCGAGCGGTTGATCTGGATGAGGATGGAGGTCAGCGCCTCGGCCGCGGCCGCGTTCTCGATCGGCCCGCCGTGCCAGCCGCGCAGGCCGGCATCGGCCGCCAGCGCGATGACGCGCTCGCGCGCCGCCTTCCTGTTGCCGGCCACGAGCACGTCGCACTCGATCTGCACGTCCTGCTGCAGCAGCAGCGCCGAGATGTTCTGGAAGGCCGAGACCACGTCCACGCCCTCGCTCAGCAGCAGCTGGGCGCGCTTGCCCGCCGAGCCCTCGGGCGGCAGCTGCACCGTGCCCACCTTGGGCGGCACCAGCGGCACCGTCACGTCGATCAGGATCTTGCCCTGCAGCGCCTCGCGCACGGCAGCCAGCGTGTCGAGCTGGTGCGCGGCGGGCACGGTCAGCGCAACGATGCCGGCCTCGCGCGCGGCGGTGAGGTTGTCCAGCCCACGAACCTCGGCACCCGGGCAGCGCTCGCGCAGTTTCGCGGCGGCTTCCTCGGCGCGCTCGGCCGTGCGCGAGCCGATCAGGATGCGGTGCCCGGCGCGCGCCCAGCGCCAGGCCAGTCCGGTGCCCAGGTCGCCGGTGCCGCCGAGCAGGGCGATGGTCTCGGGCGTGGTCGTGGTGCTCATGGGCTCTCCAGGATCGGTTCGCAGGGGGCGGGCTGTGCGGGTTCTTCGCGCCGCAGCAGCGGCACCCGGCGCTCGGTCTTCACGAGCCGCACGGGCGTGTTGACCACCGCCGTGAGCGCCGGCGCATGCAGCGCCCGCGACTGTCGCTCGGCCGGCGCATCGCGGTACAGCGTGTCGCGCTGGCGCGCGACGCGGCCGGCGCCGGTGATCAGCGTGCGCATCATTTCGGGCGGCAGCTCCTGGCCATGCTGCGTGCCGGCGGCGCGGCTGATGCTCTCGTTCATCAGCGTGCCGCCCAGGTCGCTGGCACCGGCGGCCAGCGAGGCCTGCACGCCCGCGGGCCCCAGCTTCACCCAGCTGGCCTGCACGTGGCGAATGTGCGGGTGCAGCACCAGGCGGGCGACGGCATGCATCAGCAGCGCCTCGCGGAACGTGGGCCCGTGGCGCGAGCGGCCCTGCAGCGCCAACGGTGCTTCCATGGGCACGAAGGGCAGCGGCACGAACTCGGTGAAGCCGCGCGTGCGCTGCTGCTGCGCGCGCAGGCGCAGCAGGTGGCGCGCCCAGTGCACCGGGCGCTCGACATGGCCGAACATGATGGTCGCGGTGCTGCGCAGACCCAGCCGGTGCGCGGTGTCCATCACCTCGAACCACTGCGCGGTGCCGATCTTGTCGGGGCACAGCACGGCGCGCACCTCGTCGTCCAGGATCTCGGCCGCGGTGCCCGGCAGCGAGCCCAGGCCGGCGTCCTTCAGCCGCTGCAGGAAGTCCTTCAGCGGCAGGCCCGAAGTGGCCGCGCCCTGCCACACCTCCAGCGGCGAGAAGGCGTGCACGTGCATCTGCGGCACGGCCTCGCGCACCGCCGTCACGATGCGCAGGTAGGTCTCGCCGGTGTAGTGCGGATGGATGCCGCCCTGCAGGCAGACCTCGGTGGCGCCGCGCGCCCAGGCCTCGCGCGTGCGGCGGCGGATCTCGTCTTCGCCAAGGTCGTAGGGCGCGCCGCGCAGTTCCTCGGCCTGCCGGCCCTTCAGCCCCTTGCTGAAGGCGCAGAAGCGGCACTTGAAGTAGCAGACGTTGGTGTAGTTGATGTTGCGGTTGACGACGAAGCCCACCGTGTCGCCCACGCTCGCGGCGCGCAGGCGGTCTGCGGCGGCACAGACAGCGGCGAACTCGGGCCCGCGTGCAGCGAAGAGGCGAATCACCTCGGCTTCTTCGAGATCGACGCCGCGCGCGGCGCGGTCCAGCACCGCCTGCAGATCGGGCGCGACGGTCTCGGGCGGCCGCTGCAGCAAGCCGAGCACCCGCGCCGGCGGCGGCTCGGTGCTGCCGGGGCACCAGGCGTCGCCGCGCGCGTAGCCCTCGGCGTCCATCTGGCGCAGCACGGCGCCGTGCAGGCCAGCGTCCACCCAGCGCGGCAGCTCGCGCGCGAAGCGCGGGTAGACCGTCAGCCGTTCCTCCAGCCAGTGGCCGGCGCGCTCGGTCTCGTCGGCCAGGCGCTGCAGATGAGGCCACGGCGCCTCGGGGTTCACGTGGTCGGGCGTCAGCGGCGAGATGCCGCCCCAGTCGTCGATGCCCGCGGCCAGCAGCTGCGGCAGTGCGCCGGGGCTGAGGTTGGGCGGCGCCTGCACGCTCACTTCGGCAGGCAGCAGCAGGCGCGCGACGGCGATCGTCCACAGCAGCTCGTCCAGCGCAGGCTCGGGCGCGTTCGCCATCCGCGTGCCGGGCTTGGCGCGGAAGGCCTGGACGATCACCTCCTGCAGGTGCCCGTGCCGCGCGTGTGCGTCGCGCAGCGCCAGCAGCGTTTCGATCCGCTCCTGCCGCGTTTCGCCGATGCCGATCAAGAGGCCGCTGGTGAACGGGATCGCCAGCCGCCCCGCGTCTTCCAGCGTCTGCAGCCGTGCGGCCGGCGCCTTGTCGGGCGAGCCGTGGTGCGGGCCGCCCTTCGCGCACAGGCGCTCGGCGGTGCTCTCCAGCATCAGCCCCATCGAAGGCGCCAGCGGCCGCAGGCGTGCCAGCTCCTCGGCCGAGAGCGTGCCGGGGTTGACGTGCGGCAGCAGGCCGGTCTCTTCACGCACGCGCTGCGCCACGTGGGCCAGGTAGTCCAGCGTGCTGGCAAAGCCCATCGCATCGAGCGCTTCACGCGCCGCGGCGTAGCGCAGCTCGGCCTTCTCGCCGAGCGTGAACAGCGCCTCGCGGCAGCCCATCGCCGCGCCCTGGCGCGCGATGCGCAGCGCCTCATCGACCGCCATGTAGGGCTGCTTCACGCCGCGCGGCGCCTTGGCGAAGGTGCAGTAGTGGCAGACGTCGCGGCACAGCTGCGTCAGCGGCAGGAAGACCTTGCGCGAATGCGTCACCACGCGGCCGAAGGCGGCGTCGCGGCGCGCTGCGGCCAGCGCCATCAGGCGCGGGGTGTCGGTGTTGGCGGCGAGCGCGTCGGGAGACAGGTCCATCACGATCGGGCCAGCTTATGGCGCCCACCCGCCGCGACGCAGCGCGGCGGGGTTAGGTCACCGCATCGTGGACAGCCCCGCCGCCTCGCGCCCCCGCGCGCGAAGCCTGGCCTAGCATGGCCCAAGCTCCCCGAAAGGCCATGAGCGCTGCCCCGCCCGCCCCCATCGAACTGCACGCGCTGCACGGCCTGCCGCCCGTGAAGCCCGGCGACGACCTGGCCGCGCTTGTGCTGGCCGCGCTGGACCGCCAGCGCCTGGTGCTGCGCACGGGCGACGTGCTGGTCGTCGCGCAGAAGATCGTCTCCAAGGCCGAGGGGCGGCTGGTGGATCTCGCCAGCGTCGTGCCCTCGCAGCGCGCGCAGGACCTGGCGCTGGCGGTCGCCAAGGATGCGCGCCTCGTGGAGCTGATCCTGCGCGAATCGGTGCGCGTGGTGCGGCACCGGCTCAACGTGCTGATCGTCGAGCACCGCCTGGGCTTTGTGATGGCGAACGCCGGCATCGACCAGTCCAACGTCGACCATGCCGGCGCCGAAATGGCGCTGCTGCTGCCCGAGAACCCCGATGCGAGCGCGGAGGCGCTGCGCACCGAGTTCGCCGCGCGCTGCGGCGCGAGCGTGGGCCTGGTCATCAACGACAGCTTCGGTCGCCCCTGGCGCCGCGGCGCGGTGGGCGTGGCCATCGGCTGCGCCGGCGTGGCCGCCGTGCGCGACCTGCGCGGCGCGCCCGATCTCTTCGGCCGCAAGCTGCGCGTCACCGACGTGGGCGTGGCCGACGAGATCGCCTCGGCCGCGTCGATGGTGATGGGCCAGGCCGGCGAAGGCCTGCCGGTGGTGCTGGTGCGTGGGCTGGCCGACACCGGGCTCGCGTTGCCGGCGAAGGCGCTGGTGCGGTCGCCGCAGGAAGACCTGTTCCGATGAGCCGCCGAGATGGCCGCGTGCTGGCGATCTCGGGCGGCGTGGGCGGCGCCAAGCTCGCGCTCGGGCTGTCGCGGGTGCTGCCGCCGGAGCAGCTCGACATCGTCGTCAACACCGGCGACGACTTCACGCACCTGGGCCTCGCGATCTCACCCGACCTCGACTCGGTGCTCTACGCGCTCGCGGGCCTGGCCGACGGCGAGCGCGGCTGGGGCCGCGCCGGCGAGAGCTGGCAGTTCATGGCCGCGCTGCGTGCCCTCGGCGGCGAGGACTGGTTCGCGCTCGGCGACCTCGACCTCGCCACGCATGTGGAGCGCACACGCCGCCTGGCCGCAGGCGAGACGCTCACCGCCGCCACCGCCGCGCTGGCGAAAGCGCTGGGCGTGAAGCACCGGCTGCTGCCGATGAGCGACGACCCGGTGCACACGCTCGTCGACACCGACGAAGGCCGGCTCCCGTTCCAGCACTACTTCGTGCGCCGCCGCTGCGAGCCGCGGCTGCAGGGCCTGCAGTTCGAAGGCGCGGAGGCGGCCCGGCCCGCGCCCGAGTTGCTCGCACTGGCCACCGACGACTCGCTGCGCGCCGTGGTGCTGTGCCCCTCGAACCCCTGGCTCAGCGTCGAACCCCTGCTCGCGCTGCCCGGCGTGCGCACGGCGCTGGCGGCCTGCCCCGCGCCGGTGGTGGCGGTGTCGCCCCTCGTCGCCGGCAAGGCGGTGAAGGGGCCGACGGCCAAGCTGATGGATGAGCTGGGGCTGGAGGTCAGCCACCGCAGCATCGCGCAGCACTACGCGGGGCTGGTGGACGTGCTGCTGGTCGATGCCGACGAGCCGGGGCTCGATCTGCCCGGCGGGCCGCGCATCGTCGTCACGCCGACGCTGATGAACACGCTCGAAGACCGCGAGCGGCTCGCGCTCGCGGTGCTGGAGGCCGCGCGATGAGCCTGTGGGCCGTCGTGCCGGTGAAGCCTTTCGCAATGGCCAAGCAGCGCCTGGCCGAGGTGTTCGACGCGCACGAGCGGGCGGCGTTGGCGGCCTGCATGCTGCGCGATGTGCTGGCCGCGCTCGCCGCCGTGCCGGCGCTGGCCGGGCGCCTCGTGGTGACGGCCGACGAGGACGCAGCGGCGCTGGCCCGTTCGCTCGGCGCCGATGTGCTCGCCGAGCCCGAGCCTGCGGGCCTGAACGAAGCCGTGCGCGCCGCCGCCGCGTGGGTGCAGGCGCAGGGCGGCCACGCGATGCTGGTGGTGCCGGGCGACGCACCGGGCGTCACGCCGGCAGAGATCATGCGGCTGGCCGAGGCGCACGCCGGCGGCGCCCCGGCCGCGATCGTCCCGGCGCACGACGAGGGCGGCACCAATGCCTTGCTGCTGGCCCTGCCCGCGCCGCTGGCACCGGCCTTCGGCGAAGGCAGCTTCGGCCGCCACCTCCGCGCCGCGCTCACGGCCGGGCTGGCACCGCACGTGCTGCGCCTGGCCGGGCTCGCGCTGGACCTCGACCAGCCGCGCGACATCGCCCGCTTCCTGCACGCGCCATCGCCCACGCACAGCTGGCGCTGGCTCGCCGTCCACGCTGCGGACAGCCCCGCGAGCACCCTGCCGCGGGCAGGGTCATCGGCCGACACTTCCCGTGGGGCGCCTGCGCCCGCCACGAGGAGCCACGCCGCATGTCAGCCCCGCGCACCGACCGCCGCGATTTCCTGAAGAGCCTCGGCGGCACGGCCGCCGGCAGCCTGCTTTCGCTGCGCTACGGCAGCGCCGGCGCCCAGACGCCGCCGCCCGTCGTCTACGGCCAGTGGGAAGACGTGATGCGGCGCAAGTGGACCTGGGACCGCGTCGTGCGCGGCAGCCGCGGCATCAACTGCACGGGCCACTGCGCCTTCAACGTCTACGTGAAGAACGGCCTGGTCTGGCGCGAGGAGCAGCAGGGCGAGTACGGCCGTTCCGGCGAGGACACGCCCGACTACGGCCCGCGCGGCTGCCAGAAGGGCACGCGGCACTCGAAGTACATGTACGGCCGGCAGCGCGTGCTCTACCCGATGAAGCGAGCGGGCCCGCGCGGCTCCGGGCGCTGGGAGCGCATCAGCTGGGAACAGGCTGCGAGCGAGATCGCCGACAAGTTCATCGAGCACGCGGTGGCCAGCGGCCCGGGCTCGATCAGCTTTGCGATGGGCACGGCGATGATCGTCAAGCGCGCCACCTTCTCGGCGCTGTTCCGCTTCGCCAACGCCACCGGCATCGTGATGCCCGAGACCTTCGCCGGCGTGGGCGACCTGCCGGTGGGCGCCTACATGACGCTGGGCAACAGCCTGCCGGGCGACAACATGGCCGCGGTCTACAAGAGCAGGTGCGTGCTGGTGTGGGCCAGCAACCCGGCGGTGACGCGCATCCCCGATGCGCACTTCTTCTGGGAGGCGCGCTACAACGGTACCGAGGTGATCACCGTCTCGCCGGACTTCAACGCCAGCGCGATCCACTCCTCGAAGTGGCTCAACCCCAAGCCGGGCACCGATGCGGCGCTGGCACTCGCGATGGTTCACACCATCATCGAGGACGGGCTGATCGAGCGCGACTACGTGCTCGAGCAGACCGACCTGCCCTTCCTCGTGCGCGCCGACAACGGCAAGTTCCTGCGCGGCAGCGACTTCGAGGGCAACGGCGGCGCGCATGCCGAGAGCTTCTGGCTCTGGGACGAGGCCGGCGGCCGCGCCGCGCCCGCACCGGGCCGCGGCATCGGCGCCGGCGAGCTGGCGCCCGAACAGCAGGCCACGCAGTCCTTGAAGCTCGGCGCGCTGAAGCCGGCGCTCGAAGGCCGCTTCACGGTGGCGACCAAGGGCGGACCGGTGACGGTGACGACGGTCTTCGCCAAGGTGCGCGAGCAGTGCCGCCAGCGCTGGACGCCCGAGCAGGCGCAGCGCATCACCGGCGTGCACGCCGACAACATCCGCAGCGTCGCGCGCGCCTGGGCCAAGTCGGGCGCGGGGATGATCTACGCCGGCTACCGCTCGGCGAAATGGCTGCACGGCGACCAGCTGCACCGCGCCTGGCTCTTGATGTGCGCGCTGACCGGCAACACCGGCCGTGAAGGCGGCGGCATGCAGACCACGCAGAACCCCAACTTCGACGGCTTCGCGAAGTTCGTCTTCGCCGGCATGGGCCCGCGCGCGAAGGTGGCGGCGATCTCGGTCTGGGACTACGCCCATGGCGACGGCAAGGCGCTCAACCGGCAGACCTACGGCGACGGCGTGGCCGAGCACATGGACCGCCACTACCGGGAGGCGATCCATAACGGCTGGCTGCCCGACCATTCGCAGCAGCCCTGGAAGATGGCCTTCATGGCCGGCCACAACACCGCCAACTGGCGCGCCACCGGCAAGCGCTGGCGCGAGCAGGTGCTGGACAAGCTGGACTGCGTGGTGGCGATGACGCCCGACATGAGCGTCACCGCGATGCATGCCGACTACGTGCTGCCGGTGGCCCACCACTACGAGCGGCAGGACTTCGTGATGGAAGGCCGCACGCCCTACGTGCAGGTGATGGACCGCGCGGTGCCGCCGCTGGGCGAATCGGCCGACGACTGGCAGATCATGGAGCGCCTGGCGCGCGCGATCAGCGACAAGGCCGCGGCGCGAAAGCTCGGCCCCGTCAAGGACCAGATCTACGGCAAGCCCTTCGAGCACGACTATGCGAAGGTGCACGCCCTGTTCACGATGGACGGCGCCATCAAGAGCACGCGCGACATCGCCGACTTCCTGCTGCACAACTCCGACGGCGTGCCGAAGATCGCTTTCGAGGATCTTGCGAAGAAGGGCTTCGTGCAGGCCGAAGACAGCACGCAGGTGCAGTTCGGCCCGAAGGCGCCGTACAGCTACCTGACTCTCTCCAGCGTGCGCGACAAGAAGCCATACCCCACGCTGACCGGCCGCCAGCAGTTCTACTTCGACCACGACTGGTTCCTGCGCGAAGGCGAGGCGCTGCCGGCCTACATCCCGCCGCTGGCGGTGAAGGGATTCCCGCTGCGCCTGACCATGGGCCACGCGCGCCACGGCGTGCACAGCCTCTACCGCGACGACCCGCTGCTGGTGAGCCTGCAGCGCGGCGAGCCCGACATCTACGTGAACCCCAAGGACGCCAAGCGCCGCGGCGTGAAGGACGGCGAGCTGATCCGCACCTTCAACCACCTGGGCGGCTTCGTCGCGATGGCGCACGTGAGCGCGGCTATCGCCCCCGGCACGATGTTCATGTTCCACGGCTGGGACCCGATGATGTTCCGCGGCCGCGAGAACTTCTCCAGCGCCATTCCCACCGGCGGGCTGCTGAAGCCCACCTCGCTGGTGGGCGGCTACGGCCACCTCGGCCACCACCTGCCCGACTACGTGCCCAACCAGACCTACCACGACCACACGGTGGACTTCGAGAAGTTCGCTCCCGCAAAGACCACCACCCCTGCCCGGAGCGCTTGACCATGGCCCGCCAGATCGCGATGGTGCTGGACCTCAACAAGTGCATCGGCTGCCAGACCTGCACCGCGGCCTGCAAGAGCCTGTGGACCGACGAGCCCGGCCAGGAGCACATGCTGTGGAACAACGTCGAGACGCAACCCGGCCGCGGCTACCCGCGCGACTGGCAGGTGAAGGCGAAGAACTCGGGCTGGAAGGACGGCCGCCTGCAATACGGCGAGCTGCACGAGCCCGAGGACTTCGGCAAGGTGATGCCGCTGAACCACGAGAAGGTCTACTTCGGCGAGAGCGCCGAGCACCTGCACCGTGAAGAGCCGATGGCCTGGGGCGCGAACTGGGAAGAGGACTCGAGTTCGGGCGACTTCCCGAACAACTACCACTTCTACCTGCCGCGCCTGTGCAACCACTGCACCAAGCCGGCCTGCCTGGAAGCCTGCGCGGCGCGTGCCATCTACAAGCGCGAGGAAGACGGGATCGTGCTGGTGGACCCGGACAAGTGCCAGGGCTTCCGCCTGTGCAACCGCGCCTGCCCGTATGACAAGGTGCTCTACAACGAGGTGGCCAAGCATTCGCAGAAGTGCATCTTCTGCTTCCCGCGCGTGGAGACCGGCGAGCCGCCGGCCTGCGCGCGGCAATGCCCGGGGCGGCTGCGCTTCGTCGGCTTCCTCGACGATGCCGAAGGTCCGATCGACAAGCTGGTGCGGAAGTGGAAGGTCGCGCTGCCGCTGCACCCGGAGTACGGCACGCAGCCCAATGTGTTCTACGTGCCGCCGATCCTGCCCGAGCCCTTCGATGCGCAGGGTCGCTTCGCCGACGGCAAGCCGCGCCTGCCGACGCAGGTGCTGAGGAACCTGTTCGGCCCCGCCGTCGACGGCGCGCTGGCCACGCTGAAGGCCGAGATGGCGAAGAAGCGCGAGGGCCAGGCCTCGGAGCTGATGGACCTGCTGATCGCGAAGGACTGGAAGTCGCTCTTCAAGATCCAGGACGTGCGCATCGCCGGCGAGGCGCCGCGGCCGCCGGTGCCGGAGAACCGCATCCAGTTCTACAAGCAGCGGCCCAAGCCCGGCGTCTGAGGCCTAGGCTTGCAGGCGCGCGGCGTCTTCACGCACGAATCCGCTGAGCGCTGTGAAGAGCTCGGCGTAGACCGAATCCGGCGCGAGCCGCGCCACGCCCGCGGCCAGCCCGGGCAGGCCGGGCACGAGGTGCCGCGTGGCGAAGTCGGCCTGCGCGCGCCGCCAGGGTGCGGCGGCCTCGGGCGTCTCCGACTGCGCCTCGCGCGCGCACAGCAGCTGCATGAACTCGAGCTGCACCGAGAGGTGGTCGGGCTGCCAGGCATGCGCCTCGGCCAGCGTGTAGTGGAAGTGCTCGTAGAAGCGCACCACCTCCTCGCGCACCGAGGCGCGGCCGCCGTCGCGCGCGGCCTCGCGCAGGCTCAGCGGCGGGCCTTCGTCGCCCACCTCGAAGAGCGCGCTGTACTCGCGGCGCAGCGTCGCCAGTTCCACCGCCGCGAGCGCCGGCACGGCCTCGCGCGGGTCGTGCTCGTGTGGCGACGCGGTCGCCGCCGACCAGAGCGCATAGGCCCGGCAGCGCGCGGCCGCGTCCATGGCTTCCCTCAGAACCGGTACTTCGCCGTCAGCAGCACGCTGCGCGCGGGGATCGCGAAGCGCGGCTGCACCACCGCGAAGCCGAAGCCCGTCTGCCAGCCTTCCTGCTGCAGCAGGTTCTTGCCGGCGAGCTGGTAGGTCCACGCGCCGTGGTCGAAGGCGACGTAGGCGTTGAGGAACTTCTGCCGCTGCACGTAGCCGATCAGCACGTTGTCGGCGGTGGAGAAGTAGGGGTCGCGCTCGCTGTAGTCGGCGCCCCACTTCAGCGTGCCGGGGCCGGCCTCGAACTCGTGGTCGATGCCGACGGTGTAGACATGGTCGGGGAAGATCGGCAGCTTGTTGTTGATCACCGAGCAGCTCACCGCCACCTCGGTGCTGCACGAGACGTACTTGCCGTCGTTGATGGCGCCGTTGGCCCACAGCTGCAGGCCCGGCATCGCCTTCCACGCGAGCTCCAGCTCCAGGCCCGTGAGCTTGGCGTTGTAGCTCTCAACGACGAAGGCGCCGGCGCTGGGGCCGGTGGTGACGGTCAGCGTCTGCTGGCGGTTCTTGATCTTGTTGTGGAAGACCGCCGCGTTCAGGCGCAGCTTGCGCTCCAGCAGCTCGGCCTTGACGCCCAGCTCGTAGGCATCGGTGTACTGCGGCAGGAAGGGCTTGCTGATCTGCGCCACGCTGCCGGCCAGGCCGTTGTAGCCGCCGGCCTTGAAGCCTTCGCTGTAGCTGCCGTACAGCAGCACCTCGGGCGTGATCTTGTAGTCCACGCCCAGCTTCGGGTTGAAGCGCGAGTAGGTGCTGGACTGATCGAAAGGCGATGTGCCGAAGCTTCCGTCGAGGTGCTTGTCGTCGCGCGTGTAGCGGCCGCCGAGCATCACGGTGGTGTTGTCGCCGAACTTCGCGCTCAGCTGGCCGAAGGCGGCCACGCTCTTGGTGTCGGCGTTGAAGACGACGTCCGACGGGGTGAAGAAGATCACCGAGTGCAGCTTCTGCGTGCCCTTCTCGCTGAAGGCGTACAGGCCCGCGACGTAGCTCATGCGCCCGCCGGCGATGTCGCCTGCGGCCTGCAGCTCCTGGCTGAACTGATGGTGGTCGGTGACGCTGTCGCGGTCGAAGAGCGCCACGGTGCCGGCGGCGGGGTTGCCGATCAGCGCGCCCGAGACGCCGCCGGAGAAGTCCTGGCGCCAGTGGTCGTCCATCTTCACGTAGCCGGTGATGGACGTGAGGCGCACGCCGCCGGCGTTGCCGGTCAGGCGCAGCGTCGCGCCGTCCTGCGTCACGTCGGTCAGCGAGTCGTGCGGCGAGGCCACCTTGCGGTACGAGCCGGTGGAGGGCGTGATGGTCTTGCCGTCGCTGCTGATGGTGTTGGGCACGGCCCACTGGCCGTCGCCGTCGGTGTGGGTGTGGAACAGCGTCAGGCGGCTCTGCAGCTCCTTGCCTTCGTAGGCCAGGTCGCCCTGCAGGCCGTCGAACTTCTCCTCGCCGACCTTCTTGTCCAGCGTGACGTTGAACTGCCCGTTGGTGTCGCGCTGCCGCTTCATGCCCTGCAGCGAGCCGCGCCAGCGCTTGTCGTCGGACAGCGGCGAGGAGACGTAGCCCTTCACGCGCTTCTCGCCGCCGTTGCCCACGCCCACCTCGGCGCTGGCGGCGAAGCTGTCGCTGGGCGCGCGGGTGATGATGTTCACCGCGCCGGCCGAGGAGTTGCGGCCGTACAGCACGCCCTGCGGGCCGCGCAGCACCTCGATGCGGTCGAGTTCGACGAAGTCGATCAGCGCCGCCGACAGGCGCGCGCGGTAGACATCGTCGACGTAGATGCCGACTTCCGATTCCGAGGTGATCTGCCCGCCGTCGGCCACGCCGCCGCCGCGCATGAAGGGCTTCAGCGAAGTGCTGCCGGCGGTCACGGGGTCGAACTTGACGTTGGGCACGAGGCGGCTGATGTCCATCACCGACTGGATCTGCAGGTTCTCGATCGCGTTGGGCGAGAAGGCCGTCACCGCGGCGGGCACGTCCTGCAGCTTCTGCTTCACGCGCTGCGCGGTGACGTTGATGGTCTGCAGCGCGTCATCGGCCTTCGCCGGCTTCTTGGCCGCGGCGGCGCTGGCGGCGGCGGCCGGCGCGGGCGGGGTCTGGGCGAAGGCGGCGGCGGCAGCAAGCGATGCGGCCAGGACGGTGATCGGCGCGCGCAGCCGCGCACCCGTGCTCTTGCGGGACATCGGAAGCTCCTCGTTCGTTGTTGCTTGTGGACGGCGGGGGATTCAGAGCTCGAGCACGCCCTTGAGCTTCTCGCGCAGCGCGGCCACCTGCTGCGGCGTCGCGTTGGAGACCTCGGGGTACTCGGTGTGCCGCTCGGGCACCTTGATGGTCGCGTCGATGCCCATCTGCTCCGAGGTGGCGGCGCCACCCTGGCCGGTCTTCGTGGGCGACAGATCCAGCACGAAGGCCTGGCCGGAGCGGTTGATGATGGTGTCCGACAGCGGCTGGACGCGGGTCATGATGGCCCACTCGATCTGCTTCCAGTCGTAGGGGTCCACGTCGGGCCCGACGACGATCACGAGCTTGGCCGTGCGCGCCCATCGGCCCGCCGCGCCCCACACCGCGTGCAGCACGTACTTGCCGAACTCGGGGTGCGGCTTGCTCGCGCCGTCGACGTTGAGCTGCACGACGTAGGCCAGGTTGGGCGTCACCGCCACGTCGTTCACTTCGGGGATCTTGCGCCGCAGGTCGCCCAGCAGCTCGCCTTCCACCGGCAGCAGCGCGATCCAGTTGTGGTCGAAGGGCGGCACCATCTCCATGGTCCCGTACCACATCGGGTTCCTGCGGTGCGTGATGCAGGTGACGCGCGCGACCGGGAAGACCTGCACGCGGTCGTAGTAGCCCACCGGGTTGGAATGCCAGCCGACGGGCTCCTGCTCCTCGGCGACGATCTCGGCCTCGATGATCCACTCGGCCTGCGCCGGCACTTCGAGATCGCTGGTCTCGCACTTCACCAGCTCGATCGGCGCGCCGGCCAGCGCGCCGGCGAACTCGAACTCGTCGGCGCCGTAGGGCAGGCCCGTGCCCGCGGCCACGTGCACGGCCGGCGGGCACAGCACCGCGAAGGCGGCCTTCAGGCGCTGCCCGGCCTTCATGCTCTTGGCCACGTGCAGGCCCACCTGCGACATCGGCGGGTTCCACCAGAAGAAGCAGGCGAGATCGGTCTTCGAGCGCTCCGGCGCATAGCTGCCGCCCAGCGGATGGCTCGCACGGTGGAACTGCGCCAGGCGGTACCAGCCCACGTTGCGCGCGCCGGTCTCCACGTCGTGCGTCACCGTCACCGCGCCGCAGATGTACGAGGCCCCTTCCTTGCCGAACCAGACCTCGGGCAGCTGCTTGGCGAGATCGATGTCCTCGCCGCGGATCACCACCTCCTTGCAGGGCGCGGCCTCGCGCGGCACCACCACCGGCTTGATCCAGCGCTCGGGGTGCGCGGCGAGATCGGCATGCTTGATCTTCGCCGCGCGCCACTCGCGCTCGCCGATCGTCATCGCCGTGCGCTCGCGCGTGCCGAAGGGGTTGAACAACAGCGGCACCTCGGGCCGGTTGCTGCGCTCCAGGTTCTTCAGCAGCAGCGCCGGGCCTTCACGGTCGCACAGCGCGCGCATCAGCGGCTGCATGTCGGCGTTGCCCGGGCCGGTGTCCAGCGGCGCATTCACCGGGCGCAGCTGGCCTTCGCTGTCGAGTTGCTGCAGGTAGCTGCGCATGTCGCCGCTGCTCATCGATGGCCCTCGCGCCGGTGTGGTCGAAGGGCGCACTGGACGCCAGCGCTGACGCAGCGACAAGCGGGCGATCGGGCGCATCCACGTTGCGGACAGGCGCGGCGCGCGGGTCGCAAACGCGTCGAACGCGGGCTGAACATGGACGGTCGGCCTCGCGCTGCAAGCCTTCCCGCACCCATGTCTTCTTCCCGCAAGACCGCCATCGTCACCGGCTCGGCCACCGGCGTCGGCGCCTCGGCCGCCGTGCAGCTCGCGCAGCGCGGCCACAACGTCGTCATCAACTACACGAAGAGCCAGGCCGAGGCCGAAGCCACCGCCGCGCTGTGCCGCGAGGCGGGCGCCGAGGTCATCGTGTTCCAGGGCGACGTGGGCCAGGACGAGGCCTGCCAGGGCATGGCCAAGGCGGCGCTCGAAGCCTGGGGCCGCATCGACTACCTCGTCAGCAACGCGGCGCGCACGAAGTTCAATCCCTACGAGGAACTCGACGGGCTCTCGGCCGACGACTTCCTCGCCATCTACCGCGTGAACGTGGTGGGCGCCTACCAGATGGTGCGCGCCTGCGCACCGGCGATGAAGGCGCAGGGCGCGGGCTCGGTGGTGATGGTGTCCTCGATCGGCGGCGTCACCGGCATCGCGTCCTCGATGGCCTATGCGTCGAGCAAGGCGGCGCTGAACATGCTGACCAAGTCGCTCGCGCTGACGCTCGGGCCCGAGATCCGCGTCAACGCGGTCTGCCCCGGGATGATCCAGACGCGCTGGCTCAAGGCCGGCCTGGACGACGCGCGCTACGAGGCCACGGTGAAGGTGGGCACCGAGCTGAGCCCGCTGAAGAAGGTCTCGACGCCCGACGAGGTGGCCGAGACCATCGTCTACCTGCTCGAAGGCGCGCCCATCATCACCGGTCAGGTGCTGCTGAACGACACCGGCGTGCATCTCGGTCGCCTGCCGCCGATGAGCAGCCGGAAGGCCAGCTGATATGGCCCGCGGCGAATACCTCGTCGTCGTCGGCGGCGGCATCGCCGGGCTCACGGCCGCCATCGGCTTGCGCCAGGCCGGCTTCGCCACCACGCTGCTGGAGGCCGCGCCGGCCTTCGGCGAGGTGGGTGCGGGGCTGACGCTGTCGCCCAACGCGATGAAGGCCTTCGACCACGTCGGCCTGTGCGAGGCGGTGGCGCGGGCCGGCGTGGAGCCGCGGCGCCAGCGCATCCAGCACTGGCAGGACGGCCGCACGCTGGTGGAGGTGCACCGTGCCGACCAGCGCCAGCGCTACGGCGCGCCCTACGTCACCATCCACCGCGCCGACCTGCATGCGGTGCTGGTGGATGCGGCACGCGAGGCCGGCGTCGAGCTGCACACCGGCGCCGCGGTGGCCGACACCACCGGCACGACGGCGATCCTGCATGACGGGCGCCGCATCACCGGCGATGCGCTGATCGGCGCCGACGGGCTGAAGTCGGTCGTGCGGCGTCGCTTCGAACCCGATGCCGCTCACTTCAGCGGCCATGTCGCCTGGCGCGCGATGGTGCCGGTGACGGATGCGCTGAAGCCGCTCGTGGACCCGCCCGGCATGCACATCGGCCCCGGCCGCATGGTGCTGCGCTACTTGGTGCGGCGCAGCACGATGATGAACATCGTGTTCTTCGCGCGCCAGCCGGGCTGGACGCAGGAAGGCTGGGCCATCCCCGCCGACCCGGCCGAGCTCGCCGCCACCTACGCCGGCTGGAGCGCCGAGGTGGGCGATCTGGTCGCGGCCGCCACGGCCGCGCCGCTGTACAAGTGGGCGATCCATGCGCGCCAGCCGCTGAAGGACTGGGTGGTCGACGAGCGCGTGGCGCTGCTGGGCGACGCCGCGCACGCGATGACGCCCTTCATGGGCCAGGGCGCCGCCTGCGGCGTGGAAGACGCCGCCGTGCTGGCGCGCGCGCTGGCCGCGGCGCCCACGCTGCCGCAGGGCCTGCGCCGCTATGCCGACGCGCGGCGCGAGCGCGCCACCTTCATGCAGCTGCAGTCCAACGCGAATGCCGACCGCATGCAGGGCCAGGACACGCACCTGTTCGGCCTGGAGTCGCTGCGCAACGAGGAAGCGCTGGGCCTGTTCGACCACGACTGCCGCCGCGTGCCGGTCTGAATCCGTCCGCCCGGCCCGTCTCCCCCTTTTTGACGGGCCCCCAAGTTCCCCCGCTGGCGGTCGGCGACATAACTCGCTAACGTCGGCGCCGCCGCCGGCGGCATGAGGGTGAGGGCGTGGCAACGCGCCCCAGAGGGAGCCACCGGCAGCTCAGGTAGACCTTGAAACCGACGGGCACGCGTCACGAGCGCGTGCGGCTTTCCCCATGCAACGGAGTCACCGATGATTTTGTCCTTCCCCGCTTCGCAGCAACTCAGGCTCGCGGCCGCGCTGGCCGCCTCTTTCGCCCTCAGCGCCACCGCGCTGGCCGCGGCGCCGCCCGATGTCGCCCGCGCGCTCGGCGCGATGTCCCGTGTGGACGTGCTTCACGCCACGCCCGACGGCGTGCCCACCTTCATGCGCGGCGACCTGGGGATCGCGCCCCAGCTCGACACGCGCAGCCTGTCCGCCACGCAGCGGGCCATGCAGCCGGTGCTGACGCCGGCGTTGGGCGCGCTGCGCCTGCAGGCCACCGACCTGAAGCTGCGCCGCATGAACGTCGATGCGCACGGCAACCAGCACCTGCGCTACCAGCAGACGCACAAGGGCCTGGACGTGATCGGCGGCGACCTCGTCGCGCACGTCGACGGCAAGGGCAAGCTGTTCGCGGTGAACGGCACGGCGCGCGGCGACATCCCCGCCACGCTGCTGCAGCGCGACATCGGCGAGAGCGTGGTCCACCCGGTGGTCGCGGCCGATGCGCGCTTCCTCGGCATGACGACCAGCGCGCCGCGCAAGGTCTACTTCATGACCCCGTCCGGCACCATGCACCTGGCCTACGAGACCGTGGCCACCGGCGCGCGCGGGCAGGACCCGGTGCGCGACAAGGTCTACGTCGACGCCGCCACGGGCGCCATCCTCGCGGTGCACCCGCAGATCCACTTCGCCGAGAACCGGGCCGTCTACAGCGCCAACAACGGCACCTCGCTGCCGGGCACGCTGAGGCGCTCCGAGGGCCAGGCCGCCACCACCGACGTGGACGTGAACGCCGCCTACGACGGCACCGGCGCCACCTACGAGGCCTACAAGGCCTTCTGGAACCGCGACTCCTACAACAACGCCGGCGCCCAGCTGCGCAGCACGGTGCACTACAGCACCAACTACTGCAACGCGTTCTGGAACGGCACGCAGATGGTCTACGGCGACGGCAACAGCAGCCAGGGCTGCCTGCCGCTGGCGCGCGGGCTGGACGTGACCGCGCACGAGCTGACGCACGCGGTGACGGAGAACGAGTCCAACCTCGTCTACTCGGGCGAGTCCGGCGGCCTGAACGAAGCGATGTCCGACATCTTCGGCGCCTTCACCGAGGCCTACGTCGACGGCGGCAAGACCGGCACGCTGGCGGTCTCGGCCAACACCTGGAAGATCGGCGAGGTGGTGCTGCCGCCGGCGCTGCGCTACATGAACGACCCGGCGGCCGACGGCGCCTCGCTCGACTTCTACACGAGCGGCGCCGGCAACGTCGACGTGCACTACAGCTCGGGCATCGCCAACCTCGCGTTCTACCTGCTGTCGCAGGGCGGCACGCACCCGCGCGGCAAGTCGACGATCAACGTCGCCGGCATCGGCATGGCCAAGGCGATCCGGGTCTTCTACGAGGCCAACACCAACATCATGACCTCGAACTCCACCTTCCTCGCCGCGGCCAACGCGACGGTGCAGGCGGCGGTCAACCTGGGCTACAGCGCGGCCGAGCAGGCCTCGGTGGCCAATGCCTGGAAGGCCGTCGGCGTGCTGGCGGGTGGCGGCGGGGGCGGTGGCGGCGGCACGGACGTGGTGCTGGCCAACGGCGTGGCTGTCACGGGCCTGTCGGACAGCGTGAGCGGCCAGAAGTTCTTCAAGCTGGACGTGCCGGCCGGGCAGTCGTCGCTGCAGTTCACGATGTCCGGCGGCACCGGCGACGCGGACATGTACACGCAGTTCGGCGCGCGGCCGACGCTCAGCAGCTACACCTGCCGCCCCTATGCCACCGGCAACAGCGAGACCTGCACCGTCACCGCACCGGCGGCCGGCACCTACTACGTGATGCTGAACGCCTACGCGGCCTACAGCGGCGTCACGCTGAAGGGCACCTACTCCACCACGACGGACACCACGCCGGTGCTGTCCAACGGCGTGCCGGTGACGGGCATCTCCGGCGCCACGAGCAGCCAGCAGTTCTGGAAGGTGACGGTGCCCGCGGGCCGCACGCTGACGATCACCATGAGCGGTGGCACCGGCGACGCGGACCTGTACACGCGCCAGGGCAGCAAGCCCACGACGACGACCTACAGCTGCCGGCCCTACCTCTCGGGCAACAACGAGACCTGCTCGGTGAGCTCGACCGTCGCGGGTGACTACTACATCATGCTGCGCGGCTACTCGGCCTTCTCGGGCGTGACGCTCAAGGCCACGTACTGATCCGGCAAAGAAAGAGCGGAGGCCCTGCCCCTGCAGGGCCTCCGCAACGGGCCTCGCGGCCCGCCTGTCGTTGAGGACACGAACAAGCCGGGCCAGTCTAGGCTCGAGCGGCGCCGCGTGGGGCGCGAGCGACGCGTGCTGCGGCGCGGAATGCCGATTCCCTCACGCCTTCAGCAGGGTGTTCAGCGCGGCGCCGATGCCGCGGCGCCGAAGGGGTTGCCGCCGAAGGCGCCGGCGCTCTCCGGGGCGACCTGCGCCGTCGAGTCGAAGCGCAGCACCGCCTGGCGCTGGCCCTTCGCGGCGATGTTCACCTTCGTGCCCAGCGTCTGCGGCTTGTCGGCGCCGTCGGGCTGCAGCGTGGCCTGCACCTCGTAGCGGCCGGGCAGCAGCGAGACCATGAACCAGGGCCCTTCCATCGTGCGCTCGACCACCGCGTGGCCGGTCTTCAGGTCGACGATGCGCAGCCGCGCGTCCGCCAGGTAGGCGCCGGACTTCTTCGCCACCGTCGCCACCCACAGGCTGTAGGCGCCGCGCTCGGCGTGCATCGTGCGGCGGTCGCCGTCGGTGATGCCCCCCGAGAGGTACGCCGGCCCCGGCTCCGTCGGCCCGCTGCGGGCCAGGCCCACGGTGCGCGAGCCCTTGGGCGCGAGCTTGGCACGCTCCTGGATCTCGCGCGCCTGGCGCTGCACGGCGGCGGCCTTGGCGGGGTCGGTGCTCTCGATCACCGGGGCCGAAGCCGAAGCCGCAGCCGATGCCGATGCCGGCGCGGACGCCGGCGCCGGTGCCTGGCCGAAGGCCGGCCCGGCGGCGGCCAGCGCGAGCGCGGCGGCGGCAGCAGCAGCAGCGCAGATCGGGGTTCGGGTGCGGGGCATGGGGTCTTCCTTCCGTGACTTTCTCCCGGCCGAGTTTGCACCGGCGCGGGGCGCCCGGCCCGATGGCCCTACATCCCGGCGCCAGCGGACCGATAGCCCGGTTGACCCGCCCGGGCTCCGGCCGCGGCGGGCCTGCCGTTGCCGTACCGATCCCGGACTCCTCACCCGTTCCCGTGCCCGAAGAACCGTACGCCGACGCCCGCCAGCCTGCCCGTGCCACCCGCCGCCTTTGGGCCGCCGGCGTGCTGGGCGTGCTGTTGCCGGCCCTGTTGTTCGGCACGCTCGTGGCCTGGGCCGCGCTGCAGAGCCGGCGCCAGCACGAGCAGCGCGCCGAGCTGCTGGCGCAGAACCTGGCCGGCGCGATCGAGCGCGCGGTCTCGGCCAACATCGAGAAGATCGACCTGGCGCTGGCTGCGATCGTCGACAACCTGGAGCAGCAGCTCGTCGCCGGCGGCCTGGACCCCGATGCCGCGCGGCGCCAGATCCTGTCGCAGGTGGCCGGCCGCGCCGAGCTCGAAGGCGTGCGCGTGACCGACGCCGCCGGCATCGGCATCCTCGGCCCCGGTCTGGAGAACCGCCCGCCGGTCTCCTTCGCCGACCGCGAGTGGTTCCAGATCCAGCGCGACCGCGCCGATGCCGGCTTCCACATGAGCCGTCCGCTGGTCAGCAAGCTGGCCAACGTCTGGATCATCTCCTTCAGCCGCCGGCTGCGCGGACCCGACGGCCGCTTCGCCGGCGCCGTCTCGGCCGCGGTGCCGCTGAGCTACCTGGAGCGCGAGCTGCGCACGGTGGACCTGGGCCCGCACGGCGCGGTGGCGGTGCGCGACGCCACGCTCGGGCTGATCGCCCGCCATGCCCCCGGGGCCGAGCCCGGCAGCGGCGCCGTGGGCAGCCGCGACGTGAGCGCGGCGCTGCAGCAGGCCACCGGCGCGGCGGCCTCGGGCGTGCTGCGCACCGGCGCGGACGCCAGGAACGCGAACACGGCGACCACCGCCTTCCGCCGCTCGCGCGCGGCGCCGCTGCTGGTGGTGGTGGACCTGGCCGAGCAGGACACGCTGGCCGGCTGGCAGGCCGAGCTGCAGATGCTGGGCGCGCTGGCCGGCGCCACGCTGCTGCTGTACGGCGCCGGCAGCGTGGTGCTGCTGCGCACGCTGGCGCAGAACCGGCGCGCGCGGGGCCGCATCGAGCTGCTGGCCAAGGTCTTCGAGCATGGCGGCGAGGCGGTGCTCGTCACCGACGAGCAGCACCGCATCGTCGACGCCAACCCGGCGCTGCTGCGCCGCACCGGCTACCGCTTCGACGAGATCGTGGGCCACCCGGTGATGGAGCTGTTCTCGCGCCGCATGCCCCGGGCCGAACTCGTGGCCATGGGCAAGGCGCTCAAGCGCGACGGCCGCTGGCGCGGCGAGGCCTGGGACCAGCACAAGGACGGCGGCGACGTGCCCATCCTGCTGTCCATCGCCGCGGTGCACGACGCCGCCGGCAAGGTCACGCACCACATCTGCAGCAGCATCGACCTGAGCGAGGTCAAGCAGGCCGAGGCGCGCATGGAGCACCTGGCGCACCACGACACGCTGACGCAGCTGCCCAACCGCGTGCGGCTGCTGCAGCGCCTGGAGCAGACGCTGGCGCAGGCGCGCAGCACGCAGGAGCAGGCGGCCGTGCTCTTCATCGACATGGACCGCTTCAAGGTCATCAACGACACGCTGGGCCACCAGGTCGGCGACGGCCTGCTGGTGGAGGTGGGCCGCCGGCTGCGCGCGCTGGTGCGCGACGGCGACATCGTGGCCCGGCTGGGCGGCGACGAGTTTGTGCTGGTGCTGCCCGTGGCCGGCCAGCGCGGCGCGCTGGCGGCGCAGGCGGTGGCGCACAAGGTGCTGGAGGCGCTGGGCCGCCCGTACAGCGTGCGCGGGCACGAGCTGCACTCCACGCCCAGCATCGGCGTGGCCCTCTTCCCCGCCGATGGCGAGGACCCCGACACGCTGATGAAGAACGCCGACACGGCGATGTACCAGGCCAAGGCGACCGGGCGCAACAACGTGCAGTTCTTCACCTCGGCGATGAACCAGCAGCGCGGCGAGCGGCTGGTGCTGGAGGTGGGGCTGAGGAGCGCGATCGAGCGCGGCCAGCTCAGCCTGCACTACCAGCCGCAGGTGGACCTGGCCAGCGGCCGCGTCATCGGCCTGGAGGCGCTGGTGCGCTGGCAGCACCCGGACCTGGGCTGGATCCCGCCGCTGAAGTTCATCCCCATCGCCGAGGACACCGGGCTCATCGAGAGCATCGGCGCCTGGGTGCTGGAGCAGGCGCTGGCCGAGGTGCGGCGCTGGCGCGACGCCGGCCACGCCGGGCTGCGCGTGGCGGTGAACCTCTCGGCGCAGCAGCTGCGCCCCGAAGGCTTCGCCGCGCACGTGGCCGCTGCACTGCAGCGCCACGGGCTGCCGGGCCAGGCGCTGGAGCTGGAGATCACCGAGAGCATGGCGATGGCCGACCCGGGCCGCACCGCCGAGTTGCTGGGCCGGCTGCGCGCCCTGGGCGTGGCGCTGGCGATCGACGACTTCGGCACCGGTTACTCGTCGCTGGCCTACCTCAAGCAGCTGCCGCTGTCGTGCCTGAAGCTGGACCGCTCCTTCGTGCGCGACATCGAGCACGATCCGAACGACGCCGCGATCTGCACCGCGACGATCCAGATGGCGCACAGCCTGGGCCTGGGCGTGGTGGCCGAGGGCGTGGAGACCGGCGAGCAGCTGGCCTTCCTGCGCGACCTGGGCTGCGACACCGTGCAGGGCTACTTCATCAGCAAGCCGCTGCCGGCGGCCGACTGCGGCCGCTTCCTGCAGCAGCAGCAACAGCATCAGCAGCAGCAGCCGCCGCCGCAGGGCCGGCAAGAGGCGCAGGGCAGCGGCAGCGCGGCCGCCACCACCGCCACCGCCTGAAGCGGCACTACCATCGCGCGCCATGAACTGGCGCCGCCTGTCCGTCGTCGTCCTGGCCGCCTGGCTGGCGCTGCTGCTGGGCGCCTGCGCGAGCCGCCCGCCGGTGCGCGACGGCGCCGACGCGAAGCCGCCGTCGAACCTCGACCAGCTGCCCGACGCGGTGCCGCGCATCGAGCCCATCCGCGCCGGCGGCCCCAACAAGCCCTACGAGGCGCTGGGCCAGCGCTACGTGCCGATGACGGACGACGCGCCGCTGGCCGAGCGCGGCGGCGCGAGCTGGTACGGCCGCAAGTTCCACGGCCAGCGCACCGCCAGCGGCGAGACCTACGACATGTACGCGATGACGGCGGCGCACAAGACCATGCCGATCCCGAGTTATGCGCGCGTGCGCAACCCGGCCAACGGGCGCGAGGTGATCGTGCGCATCAACGACCGCGGGCCCTTCGCCGCCGGCCGCGTGATCGACCTCTCGTACGCCGCCGCGCACCGCCTGGGCGTGCTGGCCGGCGTGGCGCCGGTGCAGGTGCAGCGCATCACCTTCGAGGAGATCCGCCGCGGCGGCTGGGCCGCGCCTGCGGCGGCGGCCGTGACCTTGCCGCGGGACGATCCGGCGCCCGGCGAGCGGATGGCCGACGCGCCGGGCTTCTGGCTCCAGCTCGGCGCCTTCCGCCAGCGCGACGGCGCGTTGCAGCTGCAGCAGCGGCTGCTTCGCGAGGCCGCCGGCCTGCCCGGCGTGGCGCTGTTCGACGAAGCGGGGCTGACGCGCGTGATGGCCGGGCCCTGGGCCGGGCGCGACGCCGCGCTGGCGGCGGCCGAGGCGGTGCAGCGCCAGACGGGGTTGGCGGGCGTGGTCGTGGAGCGCCGGCCCTGACGGGCTGCAGAGCCGCACGAGGCGTGCCGCGCATCGTTCATCGGAACGACGCGCGCGCGCATCACCCCTAGTTGGTCCGCTTGCGGCCACGCGGCCTTCTCGGCGATGCTGCGCGCCCCGCCTCGCGCGCCCTGCGCCCGGCCACACGGAGCACCGCGATGAGCAAGCCCGCCCCCTTCCTGCTGCGTGGCGTCGAGATCGGCGCTCCGACGAAGCCGGTCACGCAGCAGGTGCAGATCACGAACGCGCGGCGCGTGCAGACCGGCGCCGTGGCGCGTGATGCCGGTGCGACGCCGCTGCGGATTGCGCCGGACGAGCTGGTGCGCGTCGAGTACGACAACGGCATCCGCCTGTGGCTGCGCGCCGACGACCTGCTGCGCGAACGCGGCCGCGCCGTGGCCTCGCGCAGCGCCGGGGGCGAGCCGACCTGGGACATCGACACCGCGCCGCGCGCCGGCCTGCGCGGCGACGGCCAGGCCACGCGCGGCGGGCTGGTGGGCGTGGGGATCAAGGTGCTGGAGTTCTTCGGCGTCGACGTGGCCGACGAGGTCGCCGGCAAGGCCGCAGGCGCCTTCGAGCACCACCAGCTCAAGGGCAACGCGCCCGGCCTGTACACCTGCCCGCTGGCGGCCGGCCAGCCCCTCAAGCGCGTCGATCCCAAGCATGGGCTACCCGGTCGCACACCGCTGCTGGTGTTCCTGCACGGCACGATGTCCAGCTTCCGCGGCAGCTTCGGCGACCTGGAAGCCGATCCCACCGCCGATGCCAGTGCGCCCGCGCGCGAGGCGGGCCTGGCGCTGCGCCAGAAGTACGGCGAGCACATCTACGCCTGGGAACACCTGACGCTCACGCAGAGCCCGATCCGCAACGCGCTCGACCTCGTGCGGCTGCTGCCCGAGGAGGCCGAGCTGCACCTCGTCTCGCACTCGCGCGGCGGCCTGGTCGGCGAACTGCTTTGCCTGGCCGAACGCCAGCGCACCGACGACCCCCTGGCCACCGGCGTGCTGGAAGCGCTCTTCGCCGAGGACCGCACGCTGGCGCAGCAACTGGGACTGCTGCCGCTGTCCGAAGCCGAGCGGCGTGCGCGCGCCGAGGCCTACGCGAACGACGCGAAGGACCTGCGCGAGCTGCTGGCCCTGCTGGACGCCAAGCGCCTGCGCGTGCACCGCTTCGTGCGCGTGGCCTGCCCGGCGCGCGGCACCACGCTGGCCTCGGGCCGGCTGGACCGCTGGCTGAGCGTGCTGGACGCGCTGGCCGGCGGCGGCTTCTTCGGCGCCGCGGCCGACTTCCTGCTCGCGGTGCTGAGCAAGCGCACCGACCCGCGCACGATGCCCGGCATCGAGGCGATGATGCCCGGCTCGGCCTTGACGAGGCTGCTCGCGCTGCCCGGCCTGGTGACGACGGCCGATCTCAGCGTGATCGCCGGCGACGTGGAAGGCGACAGCCTCTTCGGCAAGCTGAAGTTCCTCGTCACCGACTGGTTCTACGGCAGCGAGCACGACCTCGTCGTCAACACCGGCTCGATGAGCGGCGGCCTGCGCCGCGTCGAAGGCGCCGCGCGCTGGCTGCAGGACCGGGGCCCGCAGGTCAACCACTTCCGCTACTTCGCCAACCCGGGTTCGCTGCGCTGGCTGGCCAGCGGCCTGCTGCGCGCCGATGGCGACGCCGGCGGCTTCTCGCCCTTCACCGAGGCCAAGGTCGATGCGCCGAAGTGGCGCGGCGCGGTCGAGCGCAGCCGCAGCGGCGATACGCCGCGGCCCATCGTCGTCGTCATCCCCGGCACGATGGGCAGCGAGCTGAAGGCGGGCGACAGCCGCATCTGGCTCAACTACTGGTCGCTGCTGCGCGGCGGCCTGGCCGACATCGGCTGGGGCACGCCCGAGGTGCGGCCGATGGAGCTGGTCGACGACTTCTACGGCCCGCTGCTGGAGCACCTGGCGCGCGACCACCGCGTCGAGATCTTCCCCTACGACTGGCGGCGCTCGCTGCAGGACACCGCGCCGCTGCTGACGAAGAAGCTGCTGGCGTTGCTGCCCGACGCCGAGCGCACCGGCAAGCCGCTGCACATCATCGCGCACTCGATGGGCGGCCTGGTGGCCCGCACGATGATCGCCAGCAAGGACGGCGCGCTGGTCTGGCAGCGCATGGGCAAGCTCGCCGGGGGCAGCCGGCTGCTGATGCTGGGCACGCCCAACCGCGGCTCGCACGAAGCGGTGCGCTGGCTCACCGGCCACAACCCGACGCAGGCCAAGCTCACGCTGCTGGACCTGAAGCACAACACCAACGCGATCATCGACATCGTGCGGCGCTTCCCCGGCATGGCCGAGCTGCTGCCGTTCACGCCCGACCCGATCGACTTCTCCGACCCGGCCGGCTGGCGCGCGCTGAAGAAGTCGCTGCGCACGGAGTTCCCGCTGGCCGACCCGTCCACGCTGAAGGACGCCGCCGCCACCTGGGCGCTGCTGCAGAAGGCCGCGCCCGACACCGAGCGCATGCGCTACGTGGCCGGCTCGCAAAGCGCCACGGTGGTGGGCTACACGATCCCGCCCGACGATGGCAGCCCCGGCCCGCGGCGCATCGACTGGCTGGCCACCGCCGAGGGCGACGGCACGGTCAGCTGGGCCTCGGGCCGGCTGGACGGCGTGCGGATGTACTACGCCGAGGACACGGCGCACGACGAGCTGTGCAGCAACGCCGACGACCGGCGCATCTTCCGCGCCTACGTCGACCTGCTGGCCACCGGCCGCACCGACCAGCTGCCCGACACGCCGCCGCGCCGCGCGCGCGACGCGCAGGGGCGGCCGGCCACCTTCACGCTGCCGCCGCTGGCACCCACCGACGACCTGCCCGACGAGGCCGCCGTGCGCAGCATGGGCTTCAGCGGTGCGCGCCGGCGCGTGCGTCGCGAGGTGGCCCAGCTGCCGCCGCTGAACCTGAGCGTGCGCCTCGCCGACCTGGCCTGGGCGCGCCATGCCGTGCTGGTGGGCCACTACGAGGGCGACACCATCGTCAGCGCCGAGGCCGTGCTGGACCGGCGGCTGTCCGGGGCGCTGTCGCGCAAGCGCGACCTGGGCCTGTACCCCGGCCCGCACGGCACGCACGCCGTCTTCTTCCAGGACGACCCTTCGCGCAGTCCCAGCGGCGCCGTCGTCGTGGGCCTGGGCCCGGTGGGCGACCTGGCGGCCGCTCGGCTGCAGGCCAGCCTGCGCGACGCGATGCTCGAGTACGCGTTGCGCCTGGTGCAGCGCCCCGGCACGGGCGCGGAAGCCGCGGGCGGCCGCATCCCGGCGCGTCTGTCGTGCCTGCTGGTGGGCAGCAGCGGTGCGGGCCTGTCGGTGCGCGAGTCGGTCGAGGCCATCCTGCGCGCCGCGCTGGGGGCCAACCGGCGGCTGGAGGAGACGCACCTCGACAGCCGCGTGCTCATCACCGAGATCGAGTTCATCGAGCTGTTCGAGGACATGGCCATCGCCGCCGCACGCGCGCTGGCCGACGTGCTGCAGGCCACCGAGATCGGGAGGACCGCGATCTGGGCGCCGCCCACGGTCACCGAGGGCCCGGGCCGGCGCCAGCGCCGCTTCTACGACACCGACCGCTCCTGGGACCAGCGCATCGAGATCACCGAGGACGACGAGACCGGCCAGCTGCGCTTCAACGTGGCCACCAACCGCGCGCGCACGGAAGAGACCCTGGCCACCGGGCAGCTGAAGCTGGCCGACCTCTTCGTCAAGCGCGCCTCGGAAGGCGCGGACAGCGACCCCGAGGTCTCGCGCACGCTGTTCGAGCTGCTGCTGCCGCAGGGCTTCAAGGCCAGCGCGCCCGACCAGCGCGACATGGTGCTGCAGGTGGACGAGAAGTCCGCCCGCTTCCCCTGGGAGCTGCTGGAGGACCGCTGGAGCCGCAACGGGCTGCCGCTGGCCATCGAGGCCGGCATCGTGCGCCAGTTCAAGGTGCGCGACTGGCGTGTGCGCCCGATGCAGGCGCTGGCCGACACGGCGCTGGTGATCGGCAACCCGGACCTCGAAGGCGACGCGGTCTTCCCCGACCTGGAGGGCGCGCGCCAGGAGGCCGGCGTCGTGCGCGACCTGCTGCTGCGTCACTACGCGGCCGGCAACGTGGTCGCGCTGATCGACGCCAAGGCGGCCGACATCGTCTCCGCGCTGCACAGCAAGGCCTGGCGCGTGCTGCACCTGGCCGGCCACGGCGAACACGAGTTCGTCGCCGAGAACGGCGACAAGCCGGTCTCGGGCATGGTGATCGGCCGCGGCACGTTTCTCACGCCCGGCGACGTGGCGCAGATGCGCTGCGTGCCCGAGCTGGTGTTCATCAACTGCTGCCACCTGGGCAAGACGCAGACCAGCCGCCCGCTCCCGCCCTTCAGCCACCTGGCTGCCAACCTGGGCGCGCAGTTCATCGGCATGGGCGTCAAGGCCGTGGTCTGCGCCGGCTGGGCGGTGGACGACGAGGCCGCGATGACCTTCGCCCGCAGCTTCTACGCGGCCATGTTCGGCGGCCACAGCTTCCGCGACGCCGTGAAGGCCGCGCGCCGTGCCACCCACCAGGGCCACCCCGGCCGCAACACCTGGGGCGCCTACCAGTGCTACGGCGACCCGGCCTGGCGCATCGAGCGCAACGGCGGGGTCGGCGGCGGCTGGGACGAGCCCGAGTTCGTCTCGCGCCACGAGCTGCTGGCCGAGCTGGAGAACCTGGCCGAGGCCGCACGCGTGATGTCGGGGCGCGAAGGGCAGTCGGAAGATGCCGTGGGCACTCGCCAGCGCGCGGCCATCGATCGCCTTCTCCAGCAGCGGGTGCCGGCCAGCGCGCGCGAAGGCTGGCTGGCGCGTGCCGACGTCTGTGCCGGCGTGGGCTTTGCCTACGGCGAGGCCCTGCTGTTCAAGGACGCGATCGAGTGGCTGGACAAGGCGCTCTCCGCGCGCGGCGGCGACTGCCCCGTGCGCGCGCTGGAGCAGGCGGTCAACATGCGCGTGCGGATCGCCGCCGAGGAAGGCGCCGCGCTGATCCGCCGAAAGGAGAGCACGCGAGACGAGCTGGACAAGGTGACCCAGCGCATCGAGGAAGCCATCCCCGCGCTGGACTTCATCAACTCGCGCGCACCCACGCCCGAGCGGCTGCAGCTGCTGGGCAGCGCCTGCAAGCGCCTGGCCTGGCTGCGTACGGACCCCGCGCAGCGCGTGGAAGAGCTGCTGAGGATGGCGAGGTACTACCGCATGGCGCTGGACCTGCTGCGTGGCGACGACGCCTATGCGATGAGCAACTGGGGCGTGGCCTGCCTGCTGGTGCAGCACCAGGCTCCGGACGAGGCCGAGGGCGACTGGCACGATGCGCTGGCCGAGCAGTTGTCCGAGCAGGCCAAACGCAGCGCCGAGCGCCAGGCGACCGACCCCAGCTTCTGGGGCGCGGTGAGCCTGGCCGACCTGGGTCTCGTGCGGCTGCTGCTGGCCAAGTTCGATGCCGACGCCTGCCTCGCCGCGGGCGAACAGGCCGCCGAGGGCTATGGCGCGGCGATGGCGCGCGGCGCCAGCCCGCGCGAGGCCGGCTCGGTGCGCGAGCACCTGGACTTCCTCATCGCGCTCACCGAAGACTGGCCCGACGCGGTGCACCAGGCGCTGCAGACCGTGCGCGAGGCGCTGCTCTGATCCGGATCGTGCGCGGCAGCGGGACGAGCGAGCCGGCCGAGGGCCGGGGGCCGGGGGTCGGCGGCGGGTGACAATCCCCCGCCATGGAAGACGCCAAGCCCCGCCCCCCGCTGCCCGACCGCCTGTGCACCGACGAGCGCAGCCCGCACTACTCGGCGGCCGTGCTCGAACACGCCATCGGCATCCGCTTCAACGGCAAGGAGCGCGGCGACGTGGAGGAGTACTGCATCAGCGAAGGCTGGATCAAGGTCGCCGCCGGCCGCGCGCTGGACCGCAAGGGGCGGCCGCTGATGATCACCTTGAAGGGCGCGGTCGAGCCCTTCTACCGCTGACGCGTCTCAGCGCCCGCCGCTCACGTCGAGCACAGTGCCGGTGACGTAGCTCGCGGCGTCCGACAGCAGCCAGATCGCCGCGGCCGCGACCTCGTCGGCGCTGCCGCCGCGCTTCATCGGCACCTGGTGCGCGAGTTCGCGCACGCGGTCGGGCAGGCCGCCGCTGGCGTGGATCTCGGTCTCGATCAGCCCCGGCCGCAGCGCGTTGACGCGCACGCCCTCGGCAGCCACCTCTCGCCCGAGACCGATCGTGAAGCTGTCGATCGCGCCCTTGGCCGCCGCATAGTCCACGTACTGCCCCGCTGCGCCCAGCCGGGCCGCGGCCGAGGAGAGGTTGACGATCGAACCACCCGGCCCGCCGTGGCGCGTGCTGATGCGCCGCAACGCCTCGCGCGCGCAGTACAGGCTGCCGAGCAGGTTGATAGAAACCATTCGGCGCAGGCGCTCGCCGCTCATCTCGTCGACGCGCTGCGGGCGGTCGACGACGCCGGCGTTGTTCACGAGGCCGCCGAGCACGCCGCCCTCGGCCTTGATATGTGCGTCGAGCGCGGTGAACATCGCGATCACCGCGTCCTCGTCGGCCACGTCGCCCTGCACGGTGAATGCCTTGCGACCGGCGGCGCGCACGTCGGCGGCCACCGTCTCGGCAGCGCCGGAGTCGCGTGTGTAGTTGATCGCCACGTGCCAGCCCGCCGCCGCGGCCTGGCGCGCCACCGCGGCGCCGATGCCGCGGCTGCCGCCGGTGACCAGAAGCCATCGTTGCGCCATCGCGTCGTCTCCTGTTCTTCGATGGCGCCCCTTTTACACGCTCGCCGGCTACGCCGCGATCGGCCGCGCCAGCGCCGCCAGCACCTGCTCCGGCCTGAAGGGCACGGTGCGCAGCCGCGCGCCGGTGGCGTCGAACACCGCGTTGGCGATGGCCGGCGGGATCGAGCAGGCCGTCGGCTCGCCGGCGCCGTAGCTCGGCTCGCCCGGGCGGTCGATCAGGTCGACCTCCACGCGGGGCACCTGGTCGTGGCGCAGGATCGGGTAGGTCAGCCAGTCGCGCGAGAGCACCTTCTTCGAATCCCAGCGCACCTGCTCGATCAGCGCCCGGCCCACGGTCTGGATCGCGCCGCCCTCGACCTGGTTCATCGTGCCGTCGGGGTTGATGAGCTGGCCGCAGTCGTGCGCGATGCAGATGCGCTCGACCTTGATCTCGCCGGTCTTGCGGTTCACCGCCACCTCGGCCACCGCGGCAACGTAGGTCGTTGCGTTGTTGTAGCGCAGGTAGGCCAGGCCGCGGCCGCGGGCGATGTCGCCGTTCGCCGCCGCGGGGTTGATGCCTGCACGCGGCTGCCAGTTCGCGCGCTGCAGCACCTTGTCCAGCACCGCCAGGCCGCGCGGGTCCTTCAGCAGGCGGCGGCGGTACTCGGCCGGGTCCACCTTCGCCGCGAAGGCGAGTTCGTCGATGAAGGACTCGTTGGCAAACGAGTTCTCGATCCGCCCCGGGCTGCGCAGGTGCGCGCTGCGGAAGAAGGCCTGCTCGACGTGGCGCGTCTGCACCGCGATGTTCGGAACACCGTAGCCGATGCCGGCGTTCTGGAACAGGAAGCCGACCCAGTTGCCCGGCCGCGGCAGGCCGGTCTCGCCGGCGGCCAGCAGCGGGAAATCGAGCGGCTTGAAGGCGACGATGTGGTTCAGCGCGATCCAGAAGTCACCGCGCCAGGCGGTCACGTTGCCCTGCTCGTCGAGGCCGGCCTCCAGGTCCATCGAGCGCGGCGGGCTCTTCGGTGCGCGCGCGGTCTCGTCGTCGCGCATCCATTGCACGCGCACCGGCTGGCCGATCATCGTGCTGATCAGCGCGGCATCGGCCGAGGCGTCCTCGTGCCCGTTGCGGCCGTAGCAGCCGGCGCCGTCGAGGTAGAGGATGCGGATGCGGTCCTTGGCCAGGCCGACGATGGGCGCGATCTCGTCGACCAGCGAGTGCGTCGCCTGCGAGGCCGACCAGACGGTGAGCCTGCCGTCCCTGAAGTCGGCCACCGAGCACGAGGGCCCCATCGACGCGTGCGTCTGCACCGAGAAGTCGTAGCGCGCCTTGATGCGCCTGGGCGCCGCGGCGAGCGCGGCGTCGGCGTCGCCGACCTTCTGCGTCGCCTCGTTCTTGGCCACCGGGCGCGTGCGCCAGTGGTCGAAGACGGTGGCCTGCTCGGGCAGGCCCGTGCCTTCGCCCCAGCTCACCTTCATCGCGCGCATCGCCTTGATCGCGGCCCACTCGCTGCTCGCGACCACGGCCAGGAAGTTGTCCTTGCGCACCGTGCGCAGGTAGCCCTTGACCTTGCGCGCGGCGCTGTCGTCGAACGAGACCAGCGGCGCGCCCAGGTCGTCCGGCCGCAGCACACGCGCGTGAAGCATGCCGGGCAGGCGGAAGTCCTGCATGAAGGTGAACTCGCCGGTGAGCTTGGCGGGTATGTCCACGCGCGGCACGGACTTGCCGACCACGCGGTACTCGGCCGCCTTCTTCAGAGCAGCCTTCGCATCGACCTTCAGCTCCAGCGGCGCACCGGCCACGAGTTCGGCGTAGCTCGCCCTGCGCGCCGCATCGGCCTTCGCGAACACCGCGCCGTCGGCGGTGCCCAGCTCGGCCGCGGGAACGCCCAGCTTCGCAGCGCCGCGCTCCACCAGCGCCGCGCGCGCGGTGGCGCAGGCGCGGCGCAGTTCGCTGCCGCCCTGCTGGATCGTGAGGTTCGCACCGGTGAGCCACTGGTCGGGCGTGGTCGCGGTGTCGCCCATCACCATCGTGATGCGCTCGAAGGGAACGTCGAGTTCGTCGGCGGCGATCTGCGCCATCGCCGTGCGCGTGCCGGTGCCGAGGTCCACCTTGCCGACGTGCACCGTCACGCGCCCGTCGCCGCCGATGGCGACGAAGGATTCGACGAGGTCCTTGGCCACCGCCTTCGGTGCGCTCAGCGAAGGCGCGCTGGCGGCATCGGCGCGCGTGGCGCCCCACGCGAAACCGACGACGAGGGCGCCGTCACGCAAGGTGCGCAGGAAGTCGCGGCGCTGCTTCAGGGTCTGCTGCTTCATCATGATCAGGCCCTCCTTCACACCGTCACCGGCTGGCCGGACGCGCGCTGCACCGCGCGCACGATGCGCTGGTGCGTGCCGCAGCGGCACAGGTTCATCGAGAGACCCTCGCGGATCTGCTGCTCGCTGGGCTTCGGGTTGCGCTTCAGCAGGTCGGCCGCCTGCATCACCATGCCGTTGATGCAGTAGCCGCACTGCGCGGCCTGCTCGTCGATGAAGGCCTGCTGGATGGTGGAGGGCTTCCCCGCGCTGCCCAGGCCTTCGAGCGTGGTGACCTTGCGCTGGCGCAGCTCGCTCACCGGGAACTGGCAGGAGCGCACGGCCTGGCCGTCGATGTGCACGGTGCAGGCGCCGCACTGGCCCAGGCCGCAGCCGTATTTCGGGCCGTGCAGTTCGAGCTGGTCGCGCAGCACGTACAGCAGCGGCGAATCGCTGTCGGCTTCGACGCGGCGCTTCGCGCCGTTGACGTGGACCTCGTATCGGGCCATGGCTTGTCTCCTCGTCGTGGGTGGTGGGTCGGTCGGGAACTGGGGTCAGCTCTGCGATGCCGGCGCCGGGTGCAGGTCGAGCCGGCGCCCGGCCTTCAGCAGCTGGCTGGGCACCTCGTGGCCGATCAGCGCCGGCAGGCGCCGCGCGGCCTCGATCAGGCGTTCGAGATCGACGCCGGTGTCGTAGCCCATCAGCTGCAGCGCATGCACGATCTCCTCGCTGCAGACGTTGCCGCTGGCGCCCGGCGCGTAGGGGCAGCCGCCGAGGCCGCCGATCGAGGCGTCGAAGCGGTCGGCGCCGGCATCGATCGCGGCCAGCACGTTGGCCAGGCCCATGCCGCGCGTGTTGTGGAAGTGCAGCGTCAGCTCGGTGGCGGGGAAGCGCTCGCGGAAGGCGCGCACGAGCGAGCTCACCTGCGTCGGGAAGGCCATGCCGGTGGTGTCGCACAGCGTCACGCCATGCGCGCCCATCTGCTCGACGTAGCGCGTGCACCAGGCCATCACCTCGGCCTCGGCCACGTCGCCTTCCATCGGGCAGCCGAAGGCGCAGGACAGCGAGACGTTCACCGCCACCTCGGCCAGCGCGGCCAGGCCGGCCACTTCGCGCAGCGCCGCGTAGGACTGTTCGCGGTCCATGCGCAGGTTGGCGCGGTTGTGGCTCTCGCTGGCCGACATCACGAGGTTCAGCTCGTCGGCCTTCGATTCGATCGCGCGCTCGGCGCCGCGCACGTTCGGCACCAGCGCGCTGTAGACGACGCCGGGCTTGCGGCGGATCTCGCGCAGCACGACCTCGGCGTCGCGCAGCGCGGGAATGGCCTTCGGCGAGACGAAGGCCGTGACCTCGATCTTCGCCAGGCCCGCATCCGACAGCGCGTTCACCAGCGCCACCTTCTCCTCGGTCGGCACGAAGGCGGCTTCCATCTGCAGGCCGTCGCGGGTGCCGACTTCCTGCATGAAGAGGCGCCGGCCGGCGCCGCTCCACACGGCGCTCATGCCACCACCTTGCGCTTGCGCAGCGCCGCGATGTCGGCCGCGGCGAAGCCCAGCTCCTGCAGCACGCCATCGGTGTCGTCGCCCAGCTTGGGTGCCGACGAGCGCACCGTGCCCGGCGTGCCCATCAGCTTGGGCACGATGCCCGGCACGTCCAGCTCGTGGCCGTCGCGCGTCTGCTGCTTGAGGATCATCTCGCGCGCCTGGTAGTGCGGATCCTCGACGATGTCCTTCGCGGTGTAGACGCGGCCGGCCGGCACCTTGGCTTCACCGAGTGCGGCGAGCACCTCGTCGACGCTGCGGATGGCGGTCCACACGCCGATCGCGGCATCGAGCTCGGCCACGCGCGCCACGCGGCCGGCGTTGTCGGCGAGCGCCGGGTCGTTGCCCAGGTCGTCGCGGCCGATGGTGGTCATCAGGCGCTTGAAGATGCTGTCGCCGTTGCCGGCCACCAGCACCACGCCGTCGCGGCAGCGGTAGGCGTTCGAAGGCGCGATGCCGGGCAGCGCGCTGCCAGCCGGCTCGCGCACGGCGCCGAAGGCGCTGTACTCGGGAATCAGGCTCTCCATCACGTTGAGCACCGCCTCGTTCAGCGCCACGTCGATCACCTGGCCCTGGCCGCCATTCACCTTGCGGTGGTACAGCGCGGTGAGCACGCCGATCGTGCCGTGCAGCGCCGCCAGCGTGTCGCCGATGGAGATGCCGCAGCGCACCGGCACGCGGCCCGGCTCGCCGGTGAGGTGGCGCAGGCCGCCCATGGCCTCGCCGATGGCGCCGAAGCCCGGCAGGTCGCGGTAGGGACCGGTCTGGCCGTAGCCGCTGATGCGCAGCATCACCAGGCCCGGGTTGTCCTTCGAGAGTTCCTCGTAAGACATGCCCCAGCCTTCCAGCGTGCCGGGGCGGAAGTTCTCGATCAGCACGTCGGCCTGGCTGATCAGCTTCTTCGCGATGGCCTGGCCTTCGGCGCTGCGCAGGTCCAGCGCGATCGAGCGCTTGTTGCGGCTCTGCACCTGCCACCAGACGGAGGTGCCGTCCTGGATCAGGCGCCAGTTGCGCAGCGGGTCGCCGGCACCCGGCGGCTCGATCTTGATCACGTCGGCGCCGAACTCGCCCAGCGTCTTGCCGGCGAAGGGGCCGGCGATCAGCTGGCCCATCTCGACGACGCGCAGGCCGGCCAAAGCTCCAACATCCATTGCAGTCCTCCGATTCGATCAAGCTTCCCGCCGCGGAACCGGCTCTGCCGGGCCGCTGGCGGACGGCCCCCTCGGGGGGTAGCGCGCGCTAGCGAGCTTGGGGGTCAATCAATCGTGGCGCCCGAGTCCTTCACGATCTTGGCCCACTTGGGCAAGTCATCGCGAATGGTCGCGGCGAACTGTTCAGGCGTCGTCTTGTAGGGCTCGCAGCCGACGGCGGCCAGCCTCTCGCGTGTGTCCGGGCTGTCCAGCGCCTTCAACACCGCCTCGTGCAGCTGCGCGATGATGGCCTTGGGCGTGCCGGCCGGCGCGAACAGGCCGTACCAGGGCGTGCTGCCGAAGCCCTTGACGGTCTCGCCGATGGTCGGCGAATCGGGCAGCGCGCCGACGCGCTTCTCGTTGACGACACCCAGCACCTTCAGCTTGCCGCTCTTGATGAAGGAGATCGACGAGGGCAGGCTCTGCACCGAGACCTGCACCTGGCCGCCGACGAGGTCGGTCACCGCGGCCGAGGCGCCCTTGTACGGCACGTGCAGCAGGTCGATGCCGGCGGCCTTGCCCAGCATCTCGCCGATCAGGTGGTTCAGCGTGCCGTTGCCGGCCGAGGCGATCGTGATCTTGCCCGGCTGCGCCTTGGCCGCCGCGATCAGCTCCGAGACGTTCTTCGCCGGGAAGGCGTTGTTGGCGACCAGCACGTAGCCGGCGGTGGCCACCGGCGTGATGGGCTCGAAGTCCTTGATCGGGTCGAAGCCGGTGTTCTTGTACAGCGCCGGGTTGATCACGTGCGCGCTGTTGACGGTGAGCATCAGCGTGTAGCCGTCGTTCTTGGCCTTGGCCACCGCGGCGGTGCCGATGTTGCCGCCCGCACCCGGCCGGTTGTCGACGATGAACTGCTGGCCCAGCGCCTCGGTGAGCTTCTGCGCCACGACGCGGGCGATGGCGTCGTTGGCGCCGCCCGGCGCCTGCGGCACGACCACCGTCACCGGCTTGCTGGGGTACTTGTCGGCGGCCAGCGCGCTGCCGGCGGCGAGGGCGAGGGTGGCCGCCAGCGCGGCGCGGCGGGTCGGGTTGGAGGTGGCCATCTTGTCTGTCTCCGGTGTTCGCATGAAGTGGCGCGAATTCTGGAAACGGCGGCGCCGCGGCGGAATGACCGGTCCGCGAGCCCTGCTTTCGCGGAACGCGAAAAGACCCGCGGGAAAACCCGCGTGGCCGTGGGCGGCGCGCTCAGCGGGCCGGGGCCGGCGGCGGCTGCAGCAGGTGGTCGGCCAGCGTGCGCACCGGGCGCGGCAGCGCGGCCAGGTCGCGCGCGCCCAGCAGCAGCTCCCGCTCGACCCAAGGGTCGGCCAGCTCGATGCGGCGCAGGCCCATCGAGCGCAGGTGCGGCTGCACCGCGGCATCGGGCAGCACCGCGATGCCCAGCCCGGCGGCGACCATCTGGCACATCGCGTCGAAGCTGCGCACGTGGATGCGGATGCGCAGCCCGCGGCCGAGGTTGCGTGTCTCCAGCGCGAGGCGCTGCGCCAGCGAGGTGCCCTGCGAGAGGCTGACGAAGTCGTGCTCGGTGGCTTCGGCGAACGCGATGCGGCGGCGCGAGGCCAGCGCGTGGTCGGCCGGCACCACGAGCACGAGGCGGTCGCGCCGGTAGGGCTGTGTCTGCAGGCCCAGCGTGGGCGTGCGCTCGGCGAACAGGCCCAGATCGGCGCGGCCGTCGAGCACGGCCATCACCACCTCGTGGCTGTCGTGCTCCTGCAGCTCGATGCGGATGCCCGGGTGGGCGTCGACGAAACGCGCCAGCTCGTTCGGCAGGAACTGGGTCACCGCCGAGGTGTTGGCCCACAGGCGCACCGAGCCGACCATGCCCTGCGCATGGTCCGAGAGATCGGCCGCGAGCTGGTCCACGTCGGCCAGGATGCGCTGCGCATGGCGCTGCAGCGCCTGCCCCGCGAGCGTGAGCGTGACGCCGCGCGAATGCCGCTCCAGCAGCTCGGCACCGACGGCGGCTTCGAGGTCGGAGATGCGCTTGCTGGCCGCGCCCACCGCCAGGTGCGCAAGCTCGGCGCCCTTGCTGATGCTGCCGGTACGCCCGACGAGGCTGAACAGCGACAGCGAGACGAGGTCGAGGCGGTGCAGGTTCATGGCGGCAGCGTGCGCGGACCGCGATTGTGATCCTCGGCGCGTGCTGCGCGGGCGCGCCCCGATGCGGCGCCGCGGCCCCTGGGCTAGAGTGCCGGCCGGTCCGATGAACAGCCCCCATCCCGCCATGCAACGACGCCAGATCCTCCAGCACGCCGGCGCTGCCGCCGCGCTGCTCGCCACGCCCACGCTGCTGCGCGCCCAGGCGCTCGAGAAGCCCAAGCTCACGATCGCCGTGGGCGGCAAGAACCTGCTGTACTACCTGCCACTGACCATCGCCGAGCAGCGCGGCTACTTCAAGGCCGAAGGGCTGGAGGTCTCGATCGCCGACTTCGCTGGCGGCGCGCGCGCGCTGCAGGCCGTGGTGGGCGGCAGCGCCGATGTCGTCAGCGGCGCCTTCGAGCACACGGTCAACATGCAGCCCAAGGGCCAGCGCCTGCGCGCCTTCGTGCTGCAGGGCCGCGCGCCGCAGATCGTGCTGGGCACCAACCCCAAGACCTTCGCGAACTACAAGTCGCCGGCCGACCTGAAGGGCAAGAAGATCGGCGTCACCGCGCCGGGCTCGTCGACCAACGTGATGGTCAACTTCTTCATCGCCAAGGCGGGGCTGAAGCCGAGCGATGTCTCGATCATCGGCGTGGGCGCCGCGCAAGGCGCGGTGGCGGCCATGCGCTCCGGGCAGATCGACGCCATCAGCAACCTCGACCCGGTGATCACGCTGCTGCAGCGCTCGGGCGACCTGAAGATCGTCAGCGACACGCGCATCGTCGCCGAGTCGGAGAAGGTCTTCGGCGGCCCGATGCCGGCGGCCTGCCTCTACGCGCCGCAGTCCTTCATCGACAAAAACCCGGCCACGACGCAGGCGCTGGCCAACGCCATCGTGCGCGCCGACAAGTGGATCCAGGCCGCGGGCCCGAAGGACATCATCGAGACCGTGCCCGAGGGCTACCTGCTGGGCGACCGCGCCGTCTACATCGATGCCTTCCTCGCCGCCAAGGGCGCGCTCTCGCCCGACGGCAGCATCCCCGACAAGGGCGCCGAGACCGCGCTGCGCGCGCTGGCCAGCATCGACGCGGAGATCGGCAAGGCCCAGGTCGACCTGGCCGCGGTGTGGACCAACGAGTTCGTCAAGAAGGCCAACACGAAGTACCCCAAGGGCTGAGGCGGGCCATGACGGGCCCGCAGATCATCGTCCTGGCGACACCGGTCTTCCTGCTGCTGATCGCGCTGGAATGGTGGGTGGGCGCGGCGCGTGGCCGCAACGTGCCCAAGCTGAACGATGCGCTGGCCAGCATCGGCCTGGGTGTGATGAGCCAGTTGACGGGCCTCTTCGGCCAGCTCTGGCACATCGGCATCTACACGCTGGCTTTCGAGCATGTCGCGCTCGCGCGCTGGCCGGTGGATTCGCTCTGGACCTGGCTCGTCGCGCTCGTCTTCTACGACCTCTGCTACTACTGGCTGCACCGCGGCGGCCACCGCGTGGCGGTGCTGTGGGCCGCGCACGCGGTGCACCACCAGAGCGAGGACTACAACCTCTCCACCGCGCTCAGGCAGACCAGTTCCGGCTTCCTGCTGGCGTGGATCTTCTACCTGCCGATGGCCATTGCCGGCGTGCCGCCGCTGGTGTTCGCGGTGGTGGGGCTGATCGACCTGCTGTACCAGTTCTGGGTGCACACGCAGCAGGTGGGGCGGCTGGGCTGGTTCGACCGCTGGTTCTGCGCGCCCAGCAACCACCGCGTGCACCACGGCGTGAACGACCGGTATCTGGACAAGAACTACGGCGGCATCTGGATGATCTGGGACCGCCTGTTCGGCAGTTATGTCGACGAGGACGATGCCGAGCCGGTGGTCTACGGCACACGCGCGCCGCTGCGCAGCTTCGACCCACTGTGGGCCAACCTGCAGGTCTATGCAGACCTGGCGCGCGATTCCTGGCGCGCGGGCTCCTGGGCCGACAAGCTGCGCGTGTGGCTGAAGCCGCCCGGCTGGCGCCCGGCCGACGTGGCGGCGCGCTGGCCCAAGCCGGCGTTCGAGATGGCGGCGGTGCAGCGCTTCGACCCGCCGCTGGCGCGCGGCGCGGCAGCCGCGGCCTGCGTGCTGTTCGCGCTCGTGCTCGCGGCGACCAGCGCGCTGCTGTGGAACGCGCACCGGCTCGCGCTGGGCGAGCAGGCGCTGGGTGCCGGCGCGGTGATCGCGCTGCTGTGGCTCATCGGCCGCATCACGCGCGTGCAGGCGCCGGCCGGGGCGGGCGCGCCGTGAGCGCCCGCCGCCGATGCCCCTACTTCTTCAGCGGGCCGGGATTCGCCGCCAGCCACTTCTCCATTTCCTCGGGCGAGATCAGCCCGTCCTTGTTGGTGTCGATCTGGCTCCAGTCGCGGCCCTTCTCGGCAGGGGCCGGCGCGGGCTTGTTGGCGGTCTGGGCCTGGGCCACCGTGGCGGCCAGCACGAGCGCCAGCGGGGCGAGAGGACGCAGGATCAGCATGGTCATGTCTCCGTTCCGTGGTTGGGTCGCGCACATGCGCGCGGCCATGGAGCGCATGTCGCGCGCGAAAGTTCCGTCGTGAAGCTTGCCCTCAAATTGAGTGGGGTCTCGTGCACCTTCGCGAACCGCGACGACCCCTCGCAGCGCTACACCGCCGTGCGCGATGTGGACCTCGAGGTCGGCGCGGGCGAGTTCGTCTCGGTCGTCGGCCCCACGGGCTGCGGCAAGAGCACGCTGCTGAACGTGGCCGCGGGGCTGCTGGCGCCCAGCACCGGTTCCGTCGCGGTGTTCGGCGAGCCGCTTTCTGGCATCAACGCCCGCGCCGGCTACATGTTCCAGGCCGAGAGCCTGATGCCCTGGCGCACGGCCTTGGGCAACGTGATGGCCGGCCTGGAGTTCCGTGGCGTGCCCGATGCGCGCGCGCAGGCCGAGGCCTGGCTGCGCCGCGTCGGCCTGGGCGCCTTCGGCGACCGCTACCCGCACCAGATGTCCGGCGGCATGCGCAAGCGCGCCTCGCTCGCGCAGGTGCTGGTGCTGGACCCCGACATCATCCTGATGGACGAGCCCTTCTCGGCGCTGGACATCCAGACGCGGCAGCTGATGGAGAACGAGGTGCTCGATCTCTGGCAGGCGAAGAAGAAGGCGGTGCTGTTCATCACGCACGACCTCGACGAGGCCATCGCGATGAGCGACCGCGTCGTCGTGCTCTCGGCCGGGCCGGCAAGCCGGCCGATCGGCGAGTTCGTCGTCGACCTGCCGCGGCCTCGCGACGTGGCCGAGATCAAGACCACGCCGCGCTTCATCGAGCTGCACGCCGCGATCTGGGCCGTGCTGCGCGACGAGGTGCTCAAGGGCTACGCGCAGCAGCTGCAAGGGGCCGCCGCGTGATGAAGCTGCGCCTCTATCAGCTCGGGCTGCTGCTGGCCCTCGTCGGCTTCTGGTGGGCGATGACGACGCCGGGGCTGATCCCGCCGATGATGTTCGACAACGATCGCCAGGCCGCCTTCTTCTTCGGCGAGCCGGCGAAGGTGGCGCAGCGCATCTGGACCTGGTTCGTCGCCGATGCCGACATCTACCGGCACCTCGCGGTGACGCTGATCGAGACCATCCTGGCGTTCGCCTTCGGCTCGGTGCTGGGCCTGGCCACCGGCCTGTGGCTCGCGCTCAGCCCGATGGCCAGCGCCGTGCTCGAGCCCTACGTGAAGGCGCTCAACAGCATGCCGCGCATCATCCTGGCGCCGATCTTCGCGGTGTGGTTCGGCCTGGGCATCGGCAGCAAGGTGGCTCTCGGCGTCACGCTCGTCTTCTTCATCGTCTTCTTCAACGTCTACCAGGGCGTGAAGGAGGTGAGCCCGGTGGTGCTGGCCAACGCGCGCATGCTGGGCGCGAGCCGCCGCCAGCTGCTGCGGCACGTGTACCTGCCGAGCGCGACGAGCTGGGTCTTCAGCAGCCTGCACACGAGCGTGGGCCTGGCCTTCGTCGGCGCGGTGGTGGGCGAGTACCTCGGCTCCTCGCAGGGCGTGGGCTACCTGATCCTGCAGGCCGAAGGCACCTTCGACATCAACACCGTGATGGCCGGCATCGTCGTGCTCACGGCCTTCGCGCTGCTGCTGGATGCGCTGGTGGGCCGGGTCGAGAAGCGGCTAATGAAGTGGCAGCCGAAGGCCGGCGAGACGGAGAAGCTGTAGCCGCCTGCGCGGCTCAGGGTGCCGCGCGCAGGTTCTTCTCGAGGAAGGCCTCGACGCGGGTCCAGAAGTCGATCTCGTTGGCCGGCCGGGTCCAGCCGTGGCCCTCGTCGTCGTAGACCTTCCATTGCACCTGCGGGTTGGCCTTGCCCAGCGCGTCGCGCAGGCGCTCGCCATGCTCGATCGGCACGCGCTGGTCGAGCGCGCCGTAGGCGAGAAACAGCGGCTGTTTCAGCCGGCTCGCCTGCTGCAACGGCGAGGTCGCCGCCAGCTGGGCGGCGTCGCGCTCGCGGTCGCCCACCAGCTGCGGCATGCCGTGGCGCAGGAAGTCCTCGGTCAGGTCGCTCCAGTGGATCGAGTACATCAACCCGATGTCGGTCACGCCGACCCAGGCCACGCCGCAGCGGAAGATCTCCGGGTGGCGGATCAGCCCCATCAGCGTCGCGTAGCCACCATAGCTCGCGCCGGCGATGGCGATGCGCTTCGGGTCCGCATCACCCTGCTGCACCGCCCACAGCGCGGCATCGGCCAGGTCGTCCTGCATCGCCAGCCCCCACTGCTTCCAGCCGGCGCGGAAGTGGCGTTGGCCGAAGCCGGTGCCGCCGCGGAACTCCGGCTGCAGCACGAGGTAGCCGCGCGAGGCGAGGAACTGCGCCTCGGCATCCCAGGTCCACTGGCTGCCGCGGACCCAGGGGCCACCATGCACCAGCACGACGGTGGGCAGCGGGCCGGAGCGGCCCTTGGGTCGCGTCACCCACACCGGCAGTTCCAGGCCGTCGCGCGCCTTCAGCCGCACGAGGTCCACCGTGGCCATCTCGCCCGGCTTGATCCAGGGCCGCGACGCGGCCACGGGCTCGATCGCGCCGGTGCCACCGCGCATCAGCCGGTAGACCGGCGGCGAGCGGTCGGCGCTGGAGGTGATGAGCACGTTGTCGGCGCCCCGGCATTCGCCGCAGGACAGCAGGTTGTTGGTGGCTGGCAGCGCGGCATCGACCCGCCGCTGGGTCTGCTGCACCACCGGGTCCAGCCAGTGCGTCTCCCAGGCCTCGCGCAGAAAGCGGATGCCCAGCACCTCGCCCTAGCGTCCCAGCACCGGCGCGCCGGCGAAGTCGAAGCCCTGGATGCTCATCAGCGCATCGGTCTTCGGCCGGGCGGGGTCGGTGAGATCCATCAGCCCGAGCGAGGCCCGGTCGGGCCGCGGATCGAGATGCGCGACCACCCAGACCCGGCGCTCGGACTCGGCCAGCAAGGGCTTGGGCAGGGGCGCTCCGGTCGAAGGCGCCTCGGCGATCCTGACCCAGGGCCCGTCGACCTTCGGCCGCCAGTGCAGCGCCTCGACGCCGCCATGGTCGGTCAGCACGGCGCGCGGCCGGCCCTGCCGGTCCACCGTCCACGACGCCACATGCTCGGGCGCGCCATGGGACTGGCTGCGCACCTGGCCGCTGCTCGTGTCCATGCGGAACAGGTTCACGTGCGAAGGCTCGCCCGTCACGCGACGGAAGGTCTGCAGCAGGAGCACGTCGTTGGAGCCGTCGCGCAGCACCGAATGCAGGACGTACTGCGAAGGCAGCCTGACCGGCCCCTGCTTGCCAGCCGCATCAATCGAGACCAGGACCTGCTGCCACCAGCCGGCGGCGGTCTTGTCGTACAGGCGGTACAGCAGGCGCTCGTCGTTGACCCAGTGCACCTCGTCCACGTCGGCGTCGTCGTAGGCTGCGACGATCCGGCTCTTGCCGGCGTCCTCGATGTCGATGACGACCAGCGCGCGGCGCCCATGCGCGGCGGGCACGGTGGCCGCGAGAAGCCTGCCGGACGGCGACAGGCTCAGGTTGGCGTACTCGGCCGGCCTGAAAAAGTCGGCCACCGGCGGTGCGGCCGAAACCCGGCCCGCGGCCAGCGCGAGCACCAGCGCACAGCCGGCCGCGAGCAGCCGCCCTCCTGCACGGATCTTCATCGTTCCTCCCTGCCTGTTCCCGGCTGCGGCGATTCTCCGCCGGGCGGACCATCACGCGGCGCACGTATGCTTGGACGGCGCGCGACATTCTTCTGCGAGGCTCACGCCCATGGCCAAGGACTTCTCGAAGATGGAGGACAGCAACCGCTCCTCCAACCCCAGCATCCACGACGTGTCCGACCCCGCGCGGCGCCGGGTGCTGCGCCTGGGCGCCGCGGCGGGCGCCGGCAGCTTCCTCGGCACGATCGCCGGCTGCGCCGGCGGCGGGCCGCGCGCCACGGCCGATGCGGCGCTGGGCTTCAAGCCAGTGCCGCCTTCCACCGCCGATGCCGTCGTCGTGCCGCCGGGCTACACCGCCACGCCGATGCTGCGCTGGGGCGAGCCGGTCGGCATGGCCGCGGGCATGCCGGCGTGGAAGCCGGACGCCTCCAACAGCGCCGCCGACCAGGCGCTGCAGATGGGCCAGCACCACGACGGGCTGCACTACTTCCCGCTCGACGGCTCGCGCCGCGGCCTGCTGGTGATGAACCACGAGTACGTCGACGACGGCCTGCTGCACACGGCCGGCATGAGCGGCTGGAGCGCCGAGAAGGTGGCCAAGGCGCAGGCCTCGCATGGCATCTCGGTCAGCGAGGTCGAGCTGAAGGACGGCGCGTGGCAGCCCGTGCGGCCGAGCGCCTATGCGCGCCGCATCACCGCCGGCACGCCCTTCGCCATCGGCGGCCCGGCCGCCGGCCATCCGCTGATGCGCACCGCCGCCGACCCCGCCGGCCGGCGCGTGCTGGGCACCTTCGCCAACTGCGCCAGCGGCCTCACGCCCTGGGGCACCTACCTCTCGGGCGAGGAGAACTTCCAGGACTACTTCGCCACCGCCGACCCGCCCACCAAACTGGAGAGCCGCTACGGGCTGAAGAAGACCGCCTGGTACCGCTGGAACGAGTTCGACACCCGCTTCGACACCGTGCGCCACCCGAACGAGCCGCACCGCTTCGGCTGGATCGTCGAGGTGGACCCGATGGACCCGGCGAGCACGCCGGTCAAGCGCACCGCGCTGGGCCGCGCCGCGCACGAGGGCGCCTGGGTCGCGGTGACGAAGGACGGCCGCGCCGTGGTCTACAGCGGCGAGGACGCGCGCTTCGAGTACATCTACAAGTTCGTCAGCCGCGACCGCATCGCGCCGGCCGGCGGCGGCAAGACCGCCGCGCAGGCCAACGCCGAGCTGCTGGACCACGGCACGCTGTACGTCGCACGCTTCGACGCCGACGGCAGCGGCCGCTGGCTGCCGGTGGTGCACGGTCAGGGCCCGCTCACCGCCGCGAACGGCTTCGCCGACCAGGGCGAGGTGCTGGTGAAGTCGCGCCTGGCCAGCGACGCGCTGGGCGGCACGAAGATGGACCGGCCCGAGTGGCTGGCTGTCGATGCGCGCGCCGGCTGGGTCTACGCCAGCCTCACGAACAACAGCAACCGCGGCATGCCCGGCTTCAAGGCGGCGGACGCCGCGAACCCGCGCGTGAACAACGTGATGGGACAGATCATCCGCTGGCGCGACCGCGGCGACTACGACGCCGAGAGCTTCGAGTGGAACCACCTGCTGCTGGCCGGCGACCCGCAGAACACGCGGCCCGAGGCGCAGGGCAACATCAAGGGCGACGCCTTCGCCTGCCCCGACACCGTCGCCTTCGACGCGCGCGGCGTGTTGTGGATCGGCTGCGACGTGGGCCCCACGTCGCTGAACAAGGGCGAGATGGCGCGCCTGGGCAACAACCAGATGCTAGCCTGCAATCCGGCCACCGGCGAGGTGCGGCGCTTCCTCACCGGCCCGGTGAACTGCGAGCTCACCGGCGCGACCTGGACACCCGACGGCCGCACGATGTTCGTCAACATCCAGCACCCGGGCGAGACGCCCAGCGAGCGCAGCGACCCGGCGCAGCCGCGCCGCTGGTCGAACTGGCCCGACTTCGATCCGAACGGCCGCCCGCGCTCGGCGACCGTCGTCATCCGCCGCAACGACGGCGGCGTCATCGGGGCCTGAGCTACAGCGCCGGCGGCCCGAAGGGCAGCGGCGACTGCGCCGCGAGCCAGGCCGTGACGGCCCAGCAGGCCACGTTCTGCGGCAGCGTGGCCGGATCCACGCGCTCCAGCGTGTCGTGCACCGTGTGGTGCACGTCGAAGTAGGCCGAGCCTTCCTGGCCGAGCGCGATCGCCGGCCACTTGTGGCGGCGCATCAGCATCGCCGCGTCGGGGCCGGGCGAGCCTTCGTTCGCGCCTTCGGCAGGATGCTCCACGTTCAGCGGCGCGAGCACGCCGGCCAGCTGCTTGACCAGCGGCAGCGCATCGGGCTGCACGCGGCTGCGCAGGCTCCAGATGCGGCCGGCGCCGAAGTCGCTCTCGCCGACCATCTGGTGCACCACGCCCTTGTAGCGGTCGCCGTAGCTGAGCGCGCCGTGGAAGCCGTTCTCCTCGTTGCCCCACAGCACCACGCGCACCGTGCGGCGCGGGCGGCGGCCGGCGGCGGCGATGACGGCCGCCGCCGCGGCGCTGATCGCGCAGCCGGCGCCGTCGTCGACCGCGCCGCGGCCCAGGTCCCAGCTGTCGAGGTGGCCGCTGATCAGCACGATCTCCTCGGGCAGCTCCGTGCCCGGGATCTCGGCGATGACGTTCTGCGTCGTCGTCTCGACATCGCTCTTCGCGTCGAGCTTGAACTGCAGTCGCAGCGTGCGGCCGGTGGCGTTGAGCGCGGCGATGCGGTCGGCATCGGGCACCGAGACCGCGAAGGCCGGCACGCGCGGCACGCCCAGCTCGTAGCGCATCGCGCCGGTGTGCGCGATGCGCTCGTTGTCGGTGCCGATCGACCGGATCGCCAGCGCCAGCGCGCCGCGCTTGGCGGCCTCCACCGCGCCCTGCGAGCGCGCGACCACGGCCCGGCCGTAGCCGGCGCCGTCGCGCGTGCGGTCGGTCTTCTGGTCGATGAAGACGATGCGGCCCTTGGCCTTGTCGGTGGTGTCGGCCTTCAGCGCGGCGAAGTCCGGGTACCAGGCGATGTCAGCCTCGATGCCCCCGGGCGGCGCGGCGATGCTGTTGCCCAAAGCCGCCATCACCAGCGGCTCCTCCACCGGTGCCACCAGCCGCGCCGAGGCCGGGCCGCGCTGCCAGGCCTTCATCGGCGTGGGCTCGACGCGGGCGTTCTGCAGGCCGAGCGCGCTGAGCTGCGCCTGCGCCCACGCAGCCGCCTTGCGTTCGGATTCAGAGCCGGCCGGGCGCGGGCCGAAGCTGTCGCACAGCTCCTTCAGGAAGGCCCAGGCCTTGCGGTCTTCCAGCGCCGCGGCGCGCAGGCGCTCGGCATGCAGCAGGTCCTCGGCGGTGAACGAAGGCGCAGCCTGCGCCCGCGACGCCCCCGAACCAGCGAGCGCCGCAAGGCTCACGAGCAGTTCGCGCCGCCTCATCATTTGGCCACCGGCATCGTGAACTCGGCGCCCTTGCCGATGCTGTCGGGCCAGCGCTGCATCACGCTCTTCTGCTTGGTGTAGAAGCGCACGCCTTCCTCGCCGTAGGCGTGCATGTCGCCGAACAGGCTCTTCTTCCAGCCGCCGAAGCCATGCCAGGCCATCGGCACCGGAATGGGCACGTTGATGCCCACCATGCCCACCTGCACGCGGCGCGCGAATTCGCGCGCGACGCCGCCGTCGCTGGTGAAGCAGGCCACGCCGTTGCCGAACTCGTGCGCATTGACGAGTTCCACCGCCTCGGCGAAGTCCTTCGCGCGCACGCAGGCCAGCACCGGGCCGAAGATCTCTTCCTTGTAGATGCGCATCTGCGACGTCACGTGGTCGAAGAGCGTGCCGCCGGTGAAGAAGCCGGCCTCGTGGCCAGCGACCTTCAGGCCGCGACCGTCGACGACGAGCTTCGCACCTTCCTCGACGCCGATGCCGATGTATTTCTCGATCCGGTCGCGCGCCTCCTTCGTGACGATCGGCCCCATCTCGGCATCGGCTTCCATGCCGTTGGCGATCTTCAGCGTCTTCGCCCGCTCGGCCAGCTTCGGGATGATGCGCTCGCCCACGTCGCCCACCAGCACCGCCACGCTGATGGCCATGCAGCGTTCGCCGGCCGAGCCGTAGGCGCTGCCGATCAGCGCGTCCACCGCCTGCTCCAGGTCGGCATCGGGCATCACCACCATGTGGTTCTTCGCGCCGCCCAGCGCCTGCACGCGCTTGCCGTGGTGGGCGCCGGTCTCGTAGATGTATTGCGCGATCGGCGTGCTGCCGACAAAACTGAGGGCCTTCACATCGGGGTGCGACAGCAGCGAGTCCACCGCCACCTTGTCGCCCTGCACGACGCTGAACACGCCGTCGGGCAGCCCGGCCTGCTTCAGCAGCTCGGCCATCAGCAGCGACGGAGACGGGTCGCGCTCGCTGGGCTTCAGGATGAAGGCGTTGCCGCAGGCCAGCGCCACCGGGAACATCCAGCAAGGCACCATGCAGGGGAAGTTGAAGGGCGTGATGCCGGCCACCACGCCCAGCGGCTGGCGCAGGGTCCAGTTGTCGATGCCGGTGGAGACCTGGTCGGTGTAGTCGCCCTTCAGCAGCTGCGGCACGCCGCAGGCGAACTCGACGATGTCGATGCCGCGCGTGACCTCGCCCTGCGCATCGGAGAAGACCTTGCCGTGCTCGGCGGTGATCATCGCGGCCAGCTCGTCGCGGTGCTGGTTCAGCAGCGCGAGGAAGTTGTTCAGCACGCGCGCGCGGCGGATCGGCGGCGTCTCGCCCCAGGCCGGCTGCGCGGCGCGCGCGGCGGCCACCGCGGCGGCCACATCATCGGCCGAGGCCAGGCGCACGCGGCGCGCAGCGGCACCGGTGGCGGGGTTGAACACGGGCTGGCTGCGTTCGCCCGTGCCCGGCGTGCGGGCACCGGCGATCCAGTGGCCGAGGTCTTCGGTGGCGGTGTAGGCGGCGGCAGGCATCGCGGGTCTCCGGCAGGGAATGCAGGGCCCGCAGTCTATGCGCGCACAAAAAAAGCAACCCGCAGCTTGCGCGGCGGGTTGTTCAAGTCCTCCGAGAAGGACGTCGTTGGGACCGGAGACAGCCGCCGTGCCGGAGAATCCGGACCCGGCGGCCACAGGAAGAATCTACGGGTCCCGGCGCCACCCGAATATCCCCAAGGAAGAGGAAAGCCCGGTGATCCCCCCAGTTCAAACCTCGCCTCTTGCCGACGCCGATATCGCGCGCATGGAGCAGCTGCTCGACGCGCTGCCGGCGCCCTTGCAGCCGCTGGACGTGTGCGCCGTCGATGGCCTGATCGCCGGCGTGCTGCTGCAGCCGCAGCGCGTGCCGGCCGAACGTTGGCTGGCCCTGGCCTGCGACATCGAAGCCCGCCCGGCGCCCGCCGGTGCCGCGCTCGACGAGCTGCACGCGCTGCTGCGCCGCCGCCATGCCGAGCTCGATCGCGCGATCGGCCAGCGCCAGTGGTTCGACCCGTGGATCTTCCAGCTCGACGGCGACGAGGGCGAAGAGGCCTCGCCCACCGAGTGCGTGCTGCCCTGGGTGGCCGGCTTCGCCGCCGCGATGGAGGCCTTCCCGGCCGTGATGTCGCTCGACGACCCCGAGCTGGTGGAGCCCCTCGCGCTGCTGTTCATGCACTTCGACCCCGAGGACCTCGAGGATGCCGATGCGCTGCTGGGTGTGATCGAGACGCTGGAACCGCCCGCGGATCTCGCCGAGGCGGTGCAGGACATCGTGCGCGCGCTGATGCTGATCGCCGACGTAACGCGGCCTCGCGCCGCGCCGAAGGGCGCGCCGCCGCAGCGCCGCCGGCCCGGCCCGCGCCGGCGCTGATCGACTCGCTCAGGCCGCGCCGAACACCGCGCGGGCGTGCAGGCCGAGGCCGGCCGCCACGCTCGCGAAGCGGTCGCCGCGCACACGCTCGGCGGCGGGGAACTCCGCCGCGATGCGGTCCACCAGCGGCGCCAGGCCGGTGGAGCCGCCGGTGAAGTACAGCACGTCGACCGCGTCGCGCTTCACGCCCGCGGCCCGCGCCGTCTCGGCCGCGGCGGCGACGATGCGCGCCAGGTCCGCCTCGATCGCCTGCGCCGCGCGCGCCTCCTTCAGCCCGGCCGCCAGGCCCGATTCGACGAGGTGCAGGTCGATCAGCGCCTCGCCCGCGGTGGCCACGTCGATCTTGGCCTGCTCGGCCGCCGCCGCCAGCGCGTGGCCCAGGCGCTCGGTGACGGTGGTCATCAGCCGCGCATGGTGGCGCGGTTCGGCGTACCAGGCCTTCATCGAGCGCAGCTCGGCAATGCGCGCCGGCGCGTAGACGGTGTTGATCAGGTGCCAGGTGGCGAGGTCGAAGTAGACGCCGGTGGGCACCTCGCGCGCCACCTCGCCGGGCCGCGCCGGCCGCAGCGTGCGGTAGCCCAGCAGCGGCATGATGGCGGCGAGCTCGACATGGCGGTCGAAGTCGGTGCCCGCCAGGTGCACGCCGTGGTTGCCGAGGATGTCGTCGCGCCGCTCGGCACGGCCGCGGCGCGCGGGGCCTACGCGCACGAGCGAGAAGTCGGAGGTGCCGCCGCCGATGTCGGCCACCAGCACCAGCTGCTCGCGCGTGACGTGGCTCTCGTGGTCCAGCGCGGCGGCGATGGGCTCGTACTGGAACTGCACCTCGGTGAAGCCGACCGTGCGCGCCGCCGCTTCGAGCGCGGCCTGCGCCTGTGCGTCGCGTGCCGGCTCGTCGTCGACGAAGAACACCGGCCGCCCCAGCACCACGCGCGGCAGCGGCACGCCGGCCGCCGCTTCGGCCTGCGACTTCAGCCGGCGCAGGTAGCCCGTGACCACGTCGCGGTAACGCACCGCGCGGCCGGCGCCGATGTCGGTGCTCTGGTCCAGCAGCGAGGAGCCCAGGATGCTCTTCATCGAGCGCATCAGGCGGCCGTCGACGCCTTCGACGTAGGCCGCCACCGCCGCGCGGCCATAGAGGCGCTCGGCCTCGAGCTGCTGCGGCGGCGTGTCGGCCCGGTAAAAGACTGCTGTGGGCATCGTCGGCTGGCCCGGCTCCAGTTCCACCAGGCGCACGCCCGCCGGCCCCTCGGGCAGCGCGACCGCCGAGTTGGAAGTGCCGAAGTCGATCGCCACGAAACCCGCGCGTTGCGCCATGGGCCGGTCCTTGCCACGAAGAAGAAAAAGGGGCGCGATTCTAGTGAGCCGGCGCAATCCGGCGAAGCCGCCTGCATGTGACGCTTCATCACGTGAACTGACACACGGAAGCACCGCAGTTCCCGCGTGCACGTCAAGGCCCTTGGCGTGACACTGGTAACCGGTCATCACGAAGGGGCCCTGCCATGACTCAGCCCTCGAAGCCTCAACGCTGGTTCTCTGCCTGGCGCTCCTCCGAGCCCGCGCGGTACGACGACCCGGCGGACCTGGGCACGGCCTTCGGCCTGGACCTGAGCATGGAAGACAGCGTGGCCGAAGCGCCGGCCGGCGAACCGCAGGCCCAGCCCGGCTGGGCCCAGCGCCTGGGGCTGCGCCGCAAGAGCGCGACCTGAAGCCCGAAACCTGACTCGTCAGTCAGCGGCAGAACGTCTTCGTTTCCAAAGCGACGGGACCGGCTAAGATCGCCGGATGGCCCGGCTTTCCTTTCGCGAACAGGTGCTGCGCGTCCGCGAGGACGCCATCGTCGTGGCGGTGAACCGCCTGCTGGCCGACAAGGGCTTCGACCTGATGACGGTCGACGAGGTGGCGGCCGACGTGGGCATCGCCAAGGCCAGCCTCTACAAGCACTTCGCATCGAAGGAGGCGCTCGCCGCCGCGGCCATGGTGCGCCTGCTCGAGCGGGCGCTCACTTGTGCCGAAGAGCAGGCTGCACGCACCGACGCCAGCGCGCTGCAACGCCTGGAGGCGATGGTGCGCTGGGCCTTGCGCCTGCTGCTGGCGGGCGAGATGCCCAGCGTGCCTTCGCAGAACAGCAGCCTGCGCGCCGAGCTGATGGGGCACAAGGTCTACGGCGACCTGCTGATGCGCCTGAGCGAACACCTGGGCGGCTGGATCGAGCAGGCGCAGGCCGCTGGCGACATCGATCCGGCGTTGCCGCCGGAGCTGGTGCTGTTCACGGTCTATGCCCGCGCCTGCGACCCGATCCCGGCCTTCCTGAAGGCCGGCGGGCGCTTCGACGACGAGCAGGTGGTGGACCTGCTGACCGGCGTCTGGCTGCGCGGGCTGCGGCGCGCCTGACCGGCCGAACCTCAGCGGATCAGCAGCACCGGCGTCTCGCAGCCGGCCAGCACCTTGGTCGCGACCGAGCCCATCACGAGGTTGATCAGCGCGCCATGGCCGTGCGAGCCCATCACGACGAGGTCGTAGCCGCCCTTCTTCGCGGCATCGGCGATCACCTCGGCGGCGCTGCCCACCTTGCTGACGTACTGCGCGTTCAGCTTCTGCTTCGTGAAGAAGGTGCGCAGCGGCTTGAACACCTTCTCGGCCGTCTCGGCGTGATAGGCCTTCAGCGTGGCCTTGTCGAGCACCGAGGCCGCGCGTTGCGGCAGCGGGTTGACGGCGGTGAGCAGCGTGTACTCGTGGTGCTGGCCGAGCCACTCGTCGTGGGCGGCGAGGTAGGCCAGCATGCGCTTCGTGTAGGGGCTGCCGTCGACGGCGGCGAGGATCTTCATGGTGGGCCGCTCCTGGCGGAATGCTTGGTAGCCGGGAGTGTGGCACCGCGCGGCCGCGGCGCGTTGACGGGCGTCAGGCCTCAGATCTCCAGCACGCAGAAGGGGTCGTGGCCCTCGGCCTCCCCCTTGCCGGCCAGCCCGCGCGCGTTGCACACCACGCGCGTCGGCGCGCGGCCGGCGCGCGGCACGAGGTAGTCGAAGCGGCAGTGCAGGTGGCCGTGCAGCCAGAGGTCGGCGCGCGGGATCAGGTCGTCGTCGGCGTTGCAGAAACTCGCGGTGCCCGGCTGCGTGCCGTAGCGCGGGTCGGCGCTGCGTTCACTCGGGGCGAAATGCGTGATCACGAGCGTGCGGTCCCAACGGCCGGCCGGCGGTATCGCCAGCTCCGCCTCCAGCCAGGCGCGGCAGGCCAGCGCCTCCTCGCGCACGCCGGCGGCGTCGAAGGGCTTGCCGCCGCGTGTGCTGCCCATCACGCGCATGAAGTACTCGGCGGCGCGCATCGCGCGTGCGCGCCGGGCCTCGCCCCAGAGGTCGAAGTCGCTCCAGCGTGCGGTGGCGACGATGCGGATGCGCCGGCCCGCCGCATCGGCGAGCACGAGGCTCTCGCGCTCCAGCATCGTGAACGCCAGGCGCGCGCAGAGTTCGCGCAAGCCGGCCATCGCGGCATCGACATCGCGCCCGTCGAACTCGTGGTTGCCGGGCACGACGATCACCGGCACCGGCCAGCCGGCGAAACGCTCGTAGCCGGCCCAGGTGCTGTCGATGTCGCCGGCCAGCACGAGCAGCTCCGCGCCCGGCGCGGGCGCGGGCTCGAAGGTCTCGGTCTCCAGGTGGAGATCCGAGAGCAGCTGCAGCTTCAACCGGTGGTCAGCCGGCCAGCTGCGCCTCGATGCGCGCCTTGGCCGCCGGCAGCTCGGCCGGCAGGTGGTGCTCCAGCTGCTGGAAGAGTTCGGCGTGCAGCTTCAGCTCTTCCTGCCACGCGGCCTTGTCGATGCCGATGACGCTGGCGAACTGCTCGCGCGTGAAGGCCAGGCCGTCCCAGCGCAGGTCTTCATAACGCGGGCTGGTGCCGAAGACGTTCTCCACGCCGCTGGCGCTGCCCTCGATGCGGCCCAGCATCCATTCCAGCACGCGCATGTTCTCGCCGTAGCCCGGCCAGACGAACTTGCCGTCGGCGCCCTTGCGGAACCAGTTCACGCAGTAGATGCGCGGCAGCCTGGCGCCTGTGGCGGCCAGCTTGCCGCCCAGGTTCAGCCAGTGCTGGAAGTAGTCGGCCATGTTGTAGCCGACGAAGGGCAGCATCGCGAACGGGTCGCGGCGCACGGCGCCGTTGCCGCCGGCCATCGCGGCCGTGGTCTCGCTGCCCATCGTGGCGGCCATGTAGACGCCTTCGGCCCAGTTGCGGGCCTCGGTCACCAGCGGCACCGTGGTGCTGCGCCGGCCGCCGAAGATGAAGGCGTCGATCGGCACGCCGCTCGGGTCGTCCCACTGCGGGTCGAGCACCGGGTTGTTGGTGGCGGCCACGGTGAAGCGCGAGTTCGGGTGTGCGGCCTTCGCGCCGGTCTCCTTGGCGATGGCGGGCGTCCAGTCCTTGCCCTGCCAGTCGACCAGGTGCGCCGGCGGCGTGTCGCTCAGGCCTTCCCACCACACGTCGCCGTCGTCCGTCAGCGCGACGTTCGTGAAGATCGTGTCGCGCTTGAGCGAGTTCAGGCAGTTCGGGTTGGTGTGCTCGTTCGTGCCCGGGGCGACGCCGAAGTAGCCGGCCTCGGGGTTGATCGCGTACAGGCGGCCGTCGGCATTCGGCTTGATCCAGGCGATGTCGTCGCCGATGGTCGTCACCTTCCAGCCGGCGTAGCCCTCGGGCGGCACGAGCATGCTGAAGTTGGTCTTGCCGCAGGCGCTGGGGAAGGCGGCGGCGACGTGGTACTTCTTCCCCGCCGGGCTGGTGACACCCAGGATCAGCATGTGCTCGGCCAGCCAGCCCTGCTCGCGGCCCATGTTGCTGGCGATGCGCAGCGCGAAGCACTTCTTGCCCAGCAGTGCGTTGCCGCCATAGCCCGAGCCGTAGCTCCAGATCTCGCGCGTCTCGGGGTAGTGGACGATGTACTTGGTCTTGTTGCAGGGCCAGGAGACATCCTTCTGCCCGGCTTCCAGCGGCGCGCCCACGGTGTGCACGCAGGGCACGAACTCGCCCTCGGGGCCGAGCACTTCGAGCGCGCCCTTGCCCATGCGCGTCATCACGCGCATGCTGACCGCGACGTAGGGGCTGTCGGTCAGCTCGACGCCGATGTGCGAGATGTGCGAGCCCAGCGGGCCCATCGAGAACGGCACCACGTACAGCGTGCGGCCGCGCATGCAGCCGCGGAAGAGCGCGTTCTCGCCGGTCTGCAGCAGCGCGCGCATCTCGGCCGGCGCCATCCAGTTGTTGGTCGGGCCCGCGTCTTCCTTCTTCTGGCTGCAGATGAAGGTGCGGTCTTCGACGCGCGCTACGTCGCCGGCGTCGCTGCGCGCCAGGAAGCTGTTCGGGCGCAGCTTCGGATTGAGCCTCATCAGCGTGCCGGCAGCCACCAGCTGCTCGCACAGGCGCTCGTATTCGGCGGCGCTGCCGTCGCACCAGTAGACCTCGGCGGCCTCGGTGAGCGCAGCGACCTGCGCCACCCATTCGACCAGCCGCGCGTGCTTCACGTACGCGGGCACGTTCAGGCGCAAGCCCTCCAGCGCGGGACGGTTCATGGAATCTCCGATCATGGCAATGGATGAAGAAGCGAAGAAACGGGATGGGGCGAGCACCGTACAGTCCTGCATGGAAAGCGCAGGTGGGCGCAACGACGCTCGCCCCATGCCGCGGACGGCCCCGGCACAGGAGGGACGGACATTGTCCGACCAATGTAATCACGCCGTAACCACTGCCTTGCAGGGCCCCATGCGAATTCGGTATGACCTAATGCACGCCAGCAGCCGAAGCCGTCAGCGACCGGACAGTCACGCATGAAGGTGCTGCAGGTTTGCATCGGGGGAGCGCGCGAATGGTCGATCCAGGGCCGGGCGGTCCTGAGCGGCATCGGCAAGCAGCCTGTCGAGGGCACGGTGGCGGTGCGGCCGCTGGGCCTCGAAGGCGACGAGCAGGCCGACCTGTCCCGCCACGGCGGGCTGGCCAAGGCCGTCTACGCCTACTCGACGGCGCACACGCGCTTCTGGCAGACCGTGCGCGCGCAGGCGAAAGTCGCGGCCTGGGACGATCCGCTGCCGTCCGGCCTCTTCGGCGAGAACCTGCTGCTCGACGGTTTCACCGAGGAACAGCTGTGGATCGGCGACCGGCTGGTGGGCCCCGGCTGCGTGCTCGTCGTCAGCGAGCCGCGGATGCCCTGCTTCAAGCTCGACGCCGCGATGGGCTTCCCGCACGCCGGCAAGCTGATGCGGCAGTCCGGCTACTGCGGCGCCTACCTCGCGGTGCTGCAGCCGGGCACGATCGCCGAGGGCGAGGCACTGCGGCTCGAAGCCGGCCCGCGCGAGGTGAACCTGCGCGAGCTGTTCAGGGCGCGGATCGGCCGCGCCTGAGGCGCGCGGCCACCGCCACCAGCCCGGCGAGCATCAGCGCCCAGGCACCCGGCTCCGGCACCGCGGCGGTGAAGCCCAGCTGCTCGCTGGCCACGCGCTGCAGCAACAGCGCCGCGTCGGGCGAGATGCCCAGGTCGGCCGCCGCGATCTCGGCGGCGCCCAGCGACAGCGGGTCCAGCCCCGTGAGGCTGCCGAAGAGCGTCAGCGCGCTGAGGTAGGAGCCGTACTTGCTCGCGTGCGTGCGGTCCAGCCACCAGAGGTTGATCGTGCCGTTGCCCGGTTCGAGGAAGGTGCCGTCGCTGCCGTAGAAGCCGCTGCCGAGCACCAGGCCCTGGTTCACCGCGCGCTGGAAGGCGTCGCCCACCGGCACCACGCCGGCGAAGTTCGGGTTGCTCGCGGCCTTGCCGTAGAACGAGTTGTGCAGGTCGGTCGTCATGCCGGCCAGGTTCGTGTAGTACAGCGTCGCAGCGCCGCCGGCGCTGCTGGTGTCGACGATGGGGCGGCCGTCGGCCGTGGTGAGGTCGGGCGTGGTGATGCGGTGGGCTTCCACCATGTCGGGCCGGGCCCAGGTCTGCTCGAGATAGACCTTGGTCGCCGCGCTCGCGTTCGTGTTCGCGGGGATGTTGCGCGTGGTGTTGCAGCTGCCCTGCGACAGGCCAGTGGCCGTGCAGGCCGCCAGGCTGCCGAAGAGCTGCGTCTCGGTGTAGCTCTGCGCGGCGCCGTTGTGGATGAAGCGCTCGAACTGGTCGGCGTAGGCGTTGAAGGTGGCCAGGTTCGCGTTCTTGCCGCGGCCGGGCGGCAGCGCGGCGTCGCTCTGCTCCTGCAGCACCACGGTGTCCCAGGTCTGGCTGGCAACGTTGCCGCGCAGGTCCCAGGCCGCGTTCGCGGTGTTGAGGAACTGGCCACGCAGCGAGGCGGCGTTGCGGGTGGACAGCGAGACGTCGTAGTTCAGGCCCGCCTGGTCGGTCATGCGCTTGAAGATGCCGGGCACACCGCCCCAGGGATGCGGCTCGAACCAGCCCTGGTTGGGCGTGCCCGCCGGGTAGCTGTTGGTGCCGGTGGGGCTCGCGAGGTTGAAGCCGGCCGTCAGGTCGTGCACGGCGCCGGCGTTGTAGCTCAGCACCGGGTCGACGCGCCCGAAGGTGTAGCTGTTGCCGACGAAGAGCAGGCGCACCGGGTCGGCGGCCTGGGCACAAAGGGGCAGCAGCGCGGCGCAGGCGAGCGCGGCGAATCGGTTCATGGTCTTGTCTCCGGTGACCCTGTTTTCGTGAGCCGGCGATCTTGGGCGGCGCCCCCAGGCACGTCAATCGCAGGGCATTGGTTCAGGGGTGGCGCCGCACCTCCCGGCGGCGCATCTCCCAGCGGTACAGCGGCGAGGTCAGCGTGAGCACCGCGACGTAGCGCACGACGTGGAAGGCCGTGACCACCGGCACGCCCAGCTGCAGCACCTTGGCGGTGATGCACATCTCGGCGATGCCGCCCGGCGCGGTGGCCAGCAGCAGCGTGGCCGGGTGCAGGCCGGCGGCCATCGCCAGCAGCGCGGCAAAGCCGGCCGAGGCCACCATCATCGCCAGCGTGCCCGCGGCCACGCTGGCCAGCCAGCGCGGCGCCGTGTGCACGAAGGCCGGCGTGAAGCGCGAGCCGAGCGCCACGCCGATGAAGAGCTGCCCGGCGTTGCTGCCCCAGCGCGGCAACGCCGACAGGCCGATGCCGAAGGCCGTGAGCAGCGCCGTGGCCAGCAGCGCGCCCAGCACCCAGGGGTTGGGCACGTTCAGCCGCGCGAGCGCGAACATGCCGGCGGCGCTGGCGGCCAGGAGCAGCAGCAGGCCCAGCAGCTGAACCTCCTGCACCGCGGGCAGCGTGGCGTCGGCGCCGTGCACGCCCAGCAGCTGCAGCGTCACCGGCACCGTGACGACGACCATCAGCACGCGCAGCGAATGCGCCGCGGCGACGCGCTCCACGCGCCCGTGGTGGCGCTCGGCCAGCACCGCCATCTCGGACGCGCCGCCGATGGCCGCGGCGAAATACGCGCTCGCGCGATCGAGCACCTCGGGCCCGCCGTTGGCGCGCAGCAGGAAGCGGTAGAAGCCGTGGCCCAGCAGCAGCGCCCAGGCCACGCCCAGCACGATGGCCGGCGCCAGCTTCACGAGCAGCGCGACCACCGCGGGCGTGAAGTACAGGCCGAGCGCGATGCCGATCATCCACTGCCCCACGTTGCGCAGCCGGCTCGACGCCGCCACCGGCGCGCCGGCAACGCCGCAGCCCGCGGTGGCCAGCAGCGGGCCGATCATCCACGGCAGCGGCACCTGCAGCGCCTGGCACAGCAGCGCCGCCGCCAGCGCGAGCGCCAGCGTGGCCGCGATGCGCGCCGCGCGCTGCACCGGCGCTGCGTTCAGTCGCCGGCCACGCTGGCCTGCTGCTCGGCGAGCGTCGGATAGTCGGTGTAGCCGGCCGCGCCGCCGCCGTAGAAGGTCTTGTTGTCCCAGGCGTTCCAGGCCGCGCCGCTGCGCAGCCGCGCGCCCAGGTCGGGGTTGGCGATGAAGGCCTTGCCGAAGGCCACCAGGTCGGCGCGGCCGCCGGCCACGGCGTCGAGCGCCATCGCGCGGTCGTAGCCGTTGTTGACCATCCACGCGCCGGCAAAGCGGCCGCGCAGCGCGGCGTAGTCGAAGGGCGCGATGTCGCGCGGGCCGCCGGTGGCGCCTTCGACGATGTGCACGTAGGCCAGCTTCAGCGGCGCCAGCACGTCCATCGCGTGGCCGAAGAGCGCCTGCGGATCGCTGTCGAGCGCGGCGTCGTTGGCCGGCGTCACCGGCGAGATGCGGATGCCGGTGCGCCCGCCGCCGATCGCGCCGGCCACCGCCTCCATCACCTCGCGCAGCAGGCGCACGCGGTTCGGAATCGGGCCGCCGTAGCCGTCGGTCCGGTCGTTGATGCTGTCGCGCAGGAACTGCTCGATCAGGTAGCCGTTGGCGGCATGCACCTCGACGCCGTCGAAGCCCGCTTCCATCGCGTTGAGCGCCGCCTGCCGGTAGCGCTCGACGACGCCGGGGATCTCCTCGGCCGCCAGCGCGCGCGGCGTGGAGACGGCCTCGAAGCCGCTGCCGAGGTAGGTCTTGGCATTCGCGCGCCGCGCGGTGCTCGACACCGGCGCCGCGCCGCCCGGCTGCAGCGAGACATGCGAGACACGGCCGACGTGCCACATCTGCGTGACGATGCGGCCGCCGCGCTCGTGCACGGCCTTCGTCACCGCCTGCCAGCCCTTGATCTGCGCCGCGCTGAACAGCCCCGGCGTGTCGAGATAACCCTGGCCTTCGGGGCAGACCTGCGAGGCCTCGGTGATCAGCAGCCCGGCGCCGGTGGCGGGGTCGGCGCGCTGCGCGTAGTACTGCGCCATCAGCGCCGTGGGCACCTGGCCGGCGCCGGCGCGGTTGCGGGTGAGCGGGGCCATCACGACGCGCGTGGCCAGCGGGATGTCGCCGACGCGACAGGGGTCGAAGAGCGTGGTCATGGAGGCGAAGGCTAGCGGAGCGTGGCCTTGCGCGCCTGATGCACGGCAAAGGCCGGGCAAGTGCCGGGCAAAGGCGTGGCACAGTCGGTGCATGCTCGCCTACCGCCACGCCTTCCACGCCGGCAACCACGCCGACGTGCTCAAGCACCTCGTGCTCGCCCAGGTGCTGCAGCACATGAGCGCGAAGGACAAGGGCTGGCGCTACGTCGACACGCACGCCGGCGCCGGCGGCTACTCGCTGCAGGGCGGCTACGCGCAGAAGAAGGCCGAGTTCGCGCAGGGCATCGGGCGGCTGTGGGGGCGCGAGAACCTGCCGGCGCCGCTGGCCGAACTCGTGCAGCTCGTGCGCGACTTCAACGGCGGCCCCGAGCTGCGCCAGTACCCCGGTTCGCCGGCCATCGCGCGCGCCTACCAGCGCCCGCAGGACCAGCTGCGCCTATTCGAGCTGCACCCCACCGAGCACAAGATCCTGGCCGACTACCTCGGCGCCGAGCCCGGCGTCGAGGTGAAGATGGCCGACGGCTACGCGGGCCTGAAGGCCACGCTGCCGCCGCCCACGCGCCGCGGCGTGGTGCTGATCGACCCGCCCTACGAGATCAAGACCGACTACGCCCGCGCGCTGGCCGCGCTGCGCGAGGCGCTCACGCGTTTCGCCGATGCGGTGGTGATCGTCTGGCTGCCGCAGCTGCAGCTGGTGGAATCGACGCAGTTGCCGCCGCGCCTGAAGGCCGCGGCCGACAGCGGCGCGAAGAAGGGCTGGCTGCACGCGCGGCTGACGGTGGCGCATGCCGACGAGCGCGGCTTCGGGCTCCTGGGCAGCCACGTCTTCGTCGCCAACCCGCCGCACACGCTGCACGCGGCGCTGCAGCCGGTGCTGCCTTTCCTGGCGAAGGAGCTGGCGCAGTTCGACGGCGCCTCGAGCGCGCTGGAGCGCAGCACCAGCGCCTGAGCCCGCGCCTGGGGTTCAGCGCCGCTGCAGCAGCCCGCGCAGCAGTTCGCGCCAGCGCCGCAGGCGGCCTTGCACCTGCTGCCACGCGGCGGTGGCGCGCAGCGCGGCCAGCCAGCGGTTCTTCCACGCCGTCCAGGCCTCGAAGCCGCGCGCGAACCAGGCGATCGTCATCAACTGCGGCTTCAGCAGCGCGAACAGGCGCGCCAGCACCGCGGTGCCGGCGATCTTGGCCGTGCCCACCAGCAGCAGGCTGGCCAGCCACTGGCCTTTGGCGAGCAGCCACACGCCCAGCAGCTTGATCGGCAGGATCGCGATCGAGGGCAGCAGCAGCATCGCCAGCGCGCCGTAGGGCGGCAGCGCCACGAGCCAGCGCTCCAGCGCCTGCAGCCGCAGCACGCGGGCCAGCCACGCGGCCACGGCCTGCAGCGCGTCCCAGCCCCATTCCTCGAAGAGGACGACGGGCAGCAGCAGCACGCCCAGCAGGGCGTCGAGCCAGCGCGGCAGGCGCTTCTTCTTCTCGCCGCTCATCGGCTCGTTCAGTCGACCCCGCGCGCGCGATCGGCGTGGAACTGCGCCCGCCAGGCGTCGAAGCGATCCTCGTCGAGCGCGAGGCGGACCTCGCGCATCAGGTTCACGTAGAAGTGCAGGTTGTGGATGCTGGCCAGCATCGGCGCCAGCATCTCGCCGCAGCGCTCCAGGTGGTGCAGGTAGGCGCGCGAGAAGCCGCTCGCGCAGGCGTGGCAGCTGCAGGTGGGGTCGAGCGGGCGCTGGTCCAGCCGGTGCTTGGCGTTGCGGATCTTCAGGTCGCCGAAGCGCGTGAAGAGGTGGCCGTTGCGCGCGTTGCGGGTGGGCATCACGCAGTCGAACATGTCCACGCCGTTGGCCACGCCCTCGACCAGGTCCTCCGGCGTGCCCACGCCCATCAGGTAGCGCGGCTTGTGTGCCGGCAGCAAGCGCGGCGTGTGGCGCAGGATGCGCAGCATCTCGTCCTTGGGCTCGCCGACGCTGACGCCGCCCACCGCGTAGCCCGGCAGATCGAGTTCCGCCAGCTTCGCGGCCGACTCCTCGCGCAGGTTCTCGAACATGCCGCCCTGCACGATGCCGAAGAGCGCGTTGCGGTTCTCCAGCCGCGCGAATTCGTCGCGGCTGCGCCCGGCCCAGCGCAGGCTCAGCTCCATCGATGCGCGCGCCTGCTTCTCGCTCGTGGGCACGCCGCCCGTCTCGTAAGGCGTGCACTCGTCGAACTGCATGACGATGTCGCTGTCCAGCACGGTCTGGATCTGCATGCTCACTTCGGGCGTCAGCAGCAGGCGGTCGCCGTTGATCGGCGAGGCGAAGCGCACACCCTCCTCGCTGATCTTGCGGCCCTTGCCGTCGGCACCGGCCAGGCTCCAGACCTGGAAGCCGCCGCTGTCGGTGAGCATCGGCCGGCTCCAGCCCTCGAAGCGGTGCAGGCCGCCGAAGCTCTTCACCACCTCCAGCCCCGGCCGCAGCCAGAGGTGGAAGGTGTTGGCCAGGATGATCTCGGCGCCCATCTCCTGCAGCGAGCGCGGCATCACGCCCTTGACGGTGCCGTAGGTGCCCACCGGCATGAACACCGGCGTCTGCACGCTGCCGTGGTTCAGTTGCAGCGTGCCGCGGCGCGCCAGGCCGTGGGTCTTGAGGACATCGAAGCGGAGCATGCGGCGGATTGTCGCCTCGCCGATCTCGGGCTTCAGTCGAAACCGCTGGTCCAGCTGGCCGCGAGAACCCGCGAGCGGGCGCCGGAACCTACGCGGTCGGCGCCCGCCTGCAGGCGCAGGCCGCGCCAGGCCAGCTGCAGCTCGATGCGCCGCTCGTGCGGCCGCCATGCGAGCGCCCAGCCCGGCGCCGCGCCTTCGCTGCGCGGCGCGGCCGCCCAGCGCAGCGCCGGCAGCACGCCGTAGCGCGGCACGGCGTCCAGCTGCAGGCCGATGTCGCCGGCCGCGGTGCCGATGCCGGCTTCGAGCCGCCCGAGCCAGGGCGTGGAGCGCGTCAGGCCGCCCTGGCGGTTGCGGCCCTCGATCAGCGGCTTGTAGACGAGGAAGCCGTCGGCATCGACCGTGCTCGTCGCGGTGTCCAGCACCGCGTCCTGCCGCGGCACGTCGCGCCAGCGCAGCCAGCCGCCGTCGCGCAGCGAGGCACTCGCGAAGAAGCCTTCGCTGCGCCACGCGACGCCGCCCGAGAACAGCAGCGCCGTGCCGCGCGAGGCGAAGCCTTCGCGGAAGGGGAAGTCGAGCCGGTCGTCGAGCTGCTCGGAGCGCAGCCGGAAGCCATAGCTCGCACCGGCGGCGTCGTAGCGGATCGGTCCCTCGATGCGCCGCTCCAGCCAGCGCCCCAGCGTGAGGGCCTGCACTTCACCGGTCAGGCGCCAGCCGCCCGGCAGCGCGCGCTCGTGGCCGAACGCGAGGCCGGCGCCGGAGAAGGCGCGCAGGTGAAGCTCGGCATCGGCGGCGAAATCAGCGGCCGGCCGCTGGCCACGCGCGACCTGGGCCGCGAGCTGCAGCGAGGCCTGGTCGGCCACCAGCACGCCGTGGCTGCGCGCCAGCAGCGAGGCTTGCCAGGCGCCTTCGCGGCGCGACAGCCGCAGCTCCTCGTCCAGCCACACGAGGTTGCGGCCGGCGCGCGGCGCGAGTTCGGCCCAGGGGTCGCGCGCCGAGCCCCAGGCCGCCAGCGGCAGCGGGTCGCTGTGGCGCAGCGACTGCGCGCCCAGCCGCCATGAAGCCGCGGGCGCATCCTCCGTGCCCGCGGCCGCGGCCGAAACCAGCGCCAGCAGCAGCGCCGCTGCGGCGCCGCGGCGCCTCACAGGCCGGCGTCCAGCGAGATGAAGCTGCCGTCGCTGAAGGTCAGCACGCCGGTGGCCGGGTCGATGCTGCCGATCTTCGTCGTGCCGTTGAAGTTCACGTCCACCGTCGCCGGGATCTCACCGGTCCAGGCCAGCGAGAGGTTGGCCGTGGCCTCGGTGATGCGGAAGCGCGGGTTCAGCCCGGTCGCATCGTTCTCGGCGGTGAGCGCCACCACCAGCCGCGGCGTCCCGTTGACCAGCGAGCGGTACTGCAGCGTCGCGGTCGCCAGCGGCCTGTCCTGGCCGGTGTCGAAGGCCGTTGAATTGCCGCCGAAGCTCAGCGCCAGCGTCGGGCGGTTGGCCGCGGAGACGGTGCCCAGCAGCGTCATCGCGAGGTTGTAGTTGTTGGTCGCGGTCAGCGGCTTGCTCGCGTCGAAGCCCGCGAAACCCGTGATCGTGAAGCCGAACTGCCCGCTCAGGAACTCGGTCTTCGTGCCGCCGCTGATGTTGCGCAGCGCACCGCTCAGCAGCCACTTCGTCGGCAATCGCTGCGTCTTGCTCGCGTCCTGCGTCGAATCCGTCGCCGCCACGTGGCCCTCGAACTCGGCCGTGCCCGTGCCCCAGACGAGGTCGAGGTCGAGCTCCGACGGCTCGTGCGTGCCGTTCGGGTCGGCCGCCGAGACGGCCACCTGCTTCATCGTGCCGGTCTTGATCGTCAGCGTCGATTCCACGCTGCCGTCCAGCTTGTAGGCCGTGAGCGTGCCGGCGATCGTGGAGGTGATCGTTCCGTCGGCCGCCGGCGCGCTCTGCGCGCCGGCGATGTCCAGCGCCTGCTTCAGGTTGATCACCGAGGTGCTGCCGGACTGGAAGGCGCCGGGCAGCTCGCCCTTCCAGGTGAAGCTGCGCACCGAACCGTGGTCGGCGCTGAGCACCGGCGTCACGGTGCCGGCGTAGAAGTCGGTCTGCAGCGCGTCGTTGGCTGTGACGCTGCAGCCGCCGGTGATGCAGGTCGTCACGCGGCGCCGGGTCCGGGTCGTATAGCCGAAGCTGCCGTCGGTGTTGGGCGTGATCGTGAAGCCGTGGCGCCACTCGGTCAGCAGCGAGCTGTTGGTGCCGAAGCTGCGCAGCACGTAGTAGCGCGCCGCGCAGCCGATCGACTTGGCCTGCGACTGGCTCTGCGCCTGCGTGGTGTTGGTCGAATCGGTGTACAGCGTGCAGCCGGTCCCCGAGGGCAGCGCCAGGCTGTTGAAGCCGGAGCTGTCGTACAGGCTCTGGTCGCCGCGCCCGCGCGAGGAGACCGTCGTGCGGCCGGCCAGGTAGTCGTTGTACAGGTCGATGCCGGTCATCACGGCGCCCACGTCCTTGCCCAGCAACTGCAGCGGCGACTGCAGGCCGCTCATCGCGGTCTTGAAGGCGCCGGCTTCCTTGTTGACGGCGCCGGCGGCCGTGGTGCTGGCGCCGCCGCGGCTGAACATGCCGGCCCAGTCGGTGCGCATCTCGGTGAACATCAGCTTCGCGCCGGCGATGGCGGTGGCCACCGTGCCCGGGCCGCCCGAGGAGCCGACCGTGCAGCTGCTGCCGCAGCCCAGGTTGGCGACCACGACGGCCAGGGTCGCGGAACTCACGTTGCCCGCCAGCGCCGGCGTGGTGAGCACTTCCGAGACGGCGCTGTTCAGCGCGGCGGAGACGTCCACCGCCCCCGCGCCGCTGCCCGAGCTGAGCTTGAGCGTGCCCGTGCTCGCCGCGGCGGCCAGCGCATCGACCACGCACTTGACCTTGTCGCCGGCCGCGCCGGCCCCGCAGCCCAGGGCGCCGCCCTCGGCCATCTTCGAGACCGCCGTCAGCATCACCGCGAGCCGCTGCTCGTCGGCGCCGGAGGCGGTGCCGGTGGTCTTCGGCGCCACCGCGGCGGGGTCGAAGCCCAGCAGTTGCTTCACCGTCGACAGCGCCTGCGTGGCGTTGGCGGCGGTGATGCCGCCGGTGGCGCGCGAAGCGGCCGCCACCGCCAGTTCGCTGAACGGCGTGATCGTCGCGCTGGTGGTCGCGGAGCCGCTGCCGCTGGGCACGAGCAGCGAGCGCATCGTGAAGCCGGCGGGCAGCGCCTGCGGCGCGCCGGTGACTTCGTCCAGGTGCGTGGTGCCGGCCTTGGCCGTCACCTTCACCACGTAGGGCTGGCCCGCGGTGGCGCTGAAGTTCAGGCTGTAGGCGCCGGTGGCCGAGGTGGTGCCGGTGGCCAGCGCGGTGCTGCCCACCGTGCCGTCGGCCGCCACGGCGTAGACCGCCACGTCGGCATTGGCCATCGGCCCCTTCGCGGCCGTGCCGGCCAGCGCGACCGTCACCGAGGTGTCGACCGGCGGCGGCGGATCGCTGCCGCCTCCACCACCACCGCCACAGGCGGACAGGCAGGCTGCAGCCGCGACCGCGGCCGCCCGAATCAAGCGTGTCATGTGCGAGCCCTCTCAGCCGAGCGATGTCCCATCCCGGGCCGGCCACATGGGGCACGGGCGTCCCGCTCGATGCCGGGCAGTCTGGGCGCGCGGCGGCGGCGGCTCAACCGCCATGTTGTGGACGAAGCGAAGGAGCCGGGCGGCCGGAATCCGGCGCCGCGGCAAGCGCCCGCGAATGCCTGCGAATTCGCGTCGAAGGCCTACCACCCGCAGGGGAAGGATTCCTCCGGATGCTCCAGGGCATCCTTCTTCGTCGGGTCACCGGCTGCAATGGCGTTCGTGTAGCCCTGGGGAATGGCGCCGGACATGCATCCGGAAACGATCCCTGCGATCACGCCGACAATCGCCAGCGGCCCGGGCGCGTTGGGCGCGTAGGTGCCATCGGCGCCGGAGTAATCCCACTCCCCCGGCTTCCGATCCTTCATTCGATCTGCGTTCTGTTGTATTTGAGGCCCAAGAATCGGATTCTTGTTCGCCCAATCGGTATACCGATCGATGAAGGAGTTGCTGGTGGCTTTCATGGGTTGATCCTCAAGCGAGTGGTCAGATTCATTGCCGGCACCATCCCGGCGCACCGCCGGTGAATCCGCCGAACGGGCCGGCACACGGAAGGCGTCGAACGGAAGCGTGCCGTGCAGGCTAGCGGACGAAAGCGCGCGCGCCTTGGTGGAGGCGAAGATTCGTTCGCAATCGCGAATACCTCGAACGCCTGGAACAGGCCCGGCCGATTGGCGGAACATCCGGCGGCGTCTGGCCGCGAGGGTTCATCAGGCAGCGAGTCGCGCATGGGCCCACCTGAGCTCGTTGAACGCGCAAGCCTCGAGCGCTAGCGCTGCAGCAGCATCGCGTCGCCGTAGCTGAAGAAGCGGTAGCGCGACTCCACCGCGTGGCGGTACAGCGCCCGCATGCGCGCGTGGCCGGCGAAGGCGCTCACCAGCATCAGCAGCGTGCTCCGGGGCAGGTGGAAGTTGGTGACGAGCAGGTCGACGACGCGGAACTCGAAGCCCGGCGTGATGAAGATGTCGGTCTCGCCGCGGAAGGGCTCGAGCGAGCCTCGTCGCGCGGCCGATTCGAGCGCGCGCAGCGTCGTCGTGCCCACCGCGACGATGCGCCCGCCGGCCGCGCGCGTGGCCGTGATCGCGGCCACCGCGGCCTCGCCCACCTCGAACCGTTCGCTGTGCATGCGGTGCTCGGCCAGGCGCGCCGCGCGCACCGGCTGGAAGGTGCCGGCACCCACGTGCAGCGTGACCGCGGCACGGCCGACGCCGCGTTCGGCCAGCGCCGCCAGCAGCGCCTCGTCGAAGTGCAGCGCGGCGGTCGGCGCGGCCACGGCGCCGGGGCGCGCGGCGAACACGGTCTGGTAGCGGCGCGCGTCGTCGGCGTCGTCATCGTGCGTGATGTAGGGCGGCAGCGGCACGTGGCCGTGGCGTTCGAGCAGCACCAGCGGGTCTTCGGGGAAACGCAGGTGGAACAACGAGTCCTCGGGCCCGGCGCGGCCCAGCACCTCGGCGTCGAAGGCGCCGGCGAAGCGCACCGTGCCGCCCGGCCGCGGCGACTTGCTCGCGCGCAGGTGCGCCCAGACCTCGTGGCCCGGCAGCACGCGTTCGACCAGCGCCTCCACCGCGCCGCCGGTGGGCTTCTCGCCGTGCAGCCGCGCCTTGATGACCTTCGTGTCGTTGAAGACGAGCAGGTCGCCGGGCGCGAGCAGCGAAGGCAGCTCGCGGAACACGCGGTCGGCCGGCAGCTCGCCGCGGCCGTCGAGCAGGCGCGAGGCGCTGCGTTCGGGCGCCGGGTGCTGGGCGATCAGCTCGCCCGGGAGATGGAAATCGAAGTCGTCGAGCGTCAGCTCGGGGCGTGGTTCGTGTTTCATGCGTCAGGCTGTACCGGCCTGGGAAGCAAGGGACGCCAAAATTGTTCCATGCCGCCCGCGCCGCCGCCCGAACCATCTGCCGAAGCCCCGAAGCAGCCTGCGGCCAAGCTTTCGGCGCCCGCGCGGGCGATGCACAAGCTCGGCCTCGTGCGCGACATCGACATCGCACTGCACCTGCCGATGCGCTACGTCGACGAGACGCGCCTGGTGCCCATCGCCACGCTGCGCGACGGCGCGCATGCACAGGTGCAGGGCACGGTGCGCGAGGCCCGTGTCGAGACACGCTCGCGCCGGCAGCTGGTGGTGCGCATCGCCGATGCGAGCGGCGAGCTGGTGCTGCGGCTGCTGCACTTCTTCCCCTCGCAGCAGAAGCTGCTCGCGCCCGGGCAGCTGGTGCGCGCGCGCGGCGACGTGCGCGTGGGCTTCTTCGGGCGCGAGATGGTGCACCCGGAGTTCCGCGCGGTGGCGGCTGACACGCCCTTGCCGCAGGTGCTCACCCCCGTCTATCCGGGCAGCGCGGCGCTGCCGCAGGCCTACCTGCGAAAGGTCATCGCATCGGCGCTGGCGCGTGCGCCGCTGCAGGAGATCCTGCCCGCCGGCGTGCTGCCGCCCGGCCTGCCGCCGCTGCGCGAGGCGCTGCAGCTGCTGCACCACCCGGGCCGCGAGATCGACCCCGGCGCGCTGGAAGACCACGATCACCCCGCGTGGCAGCGGCTGAAGTTCGAGGAGCTGCTGGCGCAGCAGCTCTCGCAGGCGCAGGCGATGGCCGAGCGCGCCCTGCTCGCGGCGCCCGTGCTGCTGCCCGGTGAACTGAGTGGCCGTCTGCTCGCCGCCCTGCCCTTCGCGCTGACCAGCGCGCAGCGGCGCGTGGTCGACGAGATCCGCGCCGACCTCGCGCGGCCGCAGCCCATGCACCGGCTGCTGCAGGGCGACGTGGGCTCGGGCAAGACGGTGGTGGCCGCGCTGGCTGCGGCCGCGGCCATCGACGCCGGCTGGCAATGCGCGCTGATGGCGCCCACTGAGATCCTGGCCGAGCAGCATTTCCGCAAGCTCGTGGGCTGGCTGCAGCCGCTGGGCCTGACCATCGCCTGGCTCACCGGCAGCCGCAAGGGCAAGGGCCGGCGCGAGATGCTGGCGCAGGTGGCCAGCGGCGCGGCGCAGCTCGTGGTCGGCACGCACGCGGTGATCCAGCAGGACGTGGTCTTCGCGAAGCTGGGCCTGGCGGTGGTGGACGAGCAGCACCGTTTCGGCGTCGCGCAGCGGCTGGCCTTGCGCAAGAAGCTCGAAGAACAGGCGCTCGAGCCGCATCTGTTGATGATGAGCGCCACGCCGATCCCGCGCACGCTGGCGATGAGCTACTTCGCCGACCTGGACGTGAGCACCATCGACGAACTGCCGCCCGGCCGCACGCCGGTGGTCACCAAGGTCTTCGCCGACGGCAAGCGCGACGCGGTGATCGCGCGCATCGCCGCCGAGGTGGCGCAGGGGCGGCAGGTCTACTGGGTCTGCGCGCTGGTGGAAGAAAGCGAGCACCTGGACCTGCAGAACGCCACCGCCACGCATGCCGAGCTGAGCGCGGCGCTGCCGGCGACGATGGTCGGCCTGCTGCACGGCCGCATGCCCTCGGCCGAGAAGGCCGCGGTGATGCAGCTCTTCACCTCCGGCGAGATGAAGCTGCTGGTGGCCACGACGGTGATCGAGGTGGGCGTGGACGTGCCCAACGCGAGCCTGATGGTGATCGAGCATGCCGAGCGCTTCGGCCTGGCGCAGCTGCACCAGCTGCGCGGGCGCGTGGGCCGCGGCGCGGTGGCCAGTGTCTGCGTGCTGCTGTACACCGGGCCGCTGTCGCCCACCGGCAAGGCGCGGCTGAAGGCGATGGCGGAGACCAACGACGGCTTCGAGATCGCGCGGCGCGACCTGGAGATCCGCGGCCCGGGCGAGTTCATGGGTGCGCGCCAGAGCGGCGACGCGCTGCTGCGCTTTGCCGACCTCGGTGCCGACGCGCCGCTGCTGCAGCACGCCCGCGCCGTCGCGCCGCGGCTGCTGGTCGAACACCCGCAGGCCGCGCGCGCGCATGTGCAGCGCTGGCTCGCGGGCAAGGCGGAGTTCCTGAAAGCTTGAGCCGCACATTGGCCACAATGCAGCCATGACCCTGACCGAGCTGAAATACATCGTCGCCGTCGCCCGCGAGCGCCATTTCGGGCGCGCCGCCGAGGCCTGCTTCGTCTCGCAGCCGACGCTGTCGGTGGCGATCAAGAAGCTGGAGGAGGAACTCGACGTCAAGATCTTCGAGCGCGGCGCGAGCGAGGTCTCGACCACGCCGCTGGGCGAGCAGATCGTGCGCCAGGCGCAGCAGGTGATCGAGCAGGCCGCGGCGATCAAGGAGATCGCCAAGCGCGGCAAGGACCCGGTGAGCGGCCCGCTGCGCCTGGGCGTGATCTACACGATCGGCCCCTACCTGCTGCCCGACCTCGTGCGCCAGGCCATCGCGCGCGTGCCGCAGATGCCGCTGATGCTGCAGGAGAACTTCACCGCCAAGCTGCTGGAGATGCTGCGCACCGGCGAGCTGGACTGCGCGATCATGGCCGAGCCCTTCCCGGACACGGGCCTCGCGGTGGCGGCGCTGTACGACGAGCCCTTCGTCGCCGCGCTGCCCTCGTCGCACCCGATGGCCAAGCGCAAGAGCGTCAGTGCCGAGGAGCTGAAGAACGAGACCATGCTGCTCTTGGGCACCGGCCACTGCTTCCGCGACCACGTGCTGGAGGTCTGCCCCGAGTACGCGCGCTTCGCGAGCGACGCCGAGGGCATCCGCAAGAGCTTCGAAGGCTCGAGCCTGGAGACGATCAAGTACATGGTGGCCTCGGGCATGGGCGTGACGGTGGTGCCGCAGCTCTCGGTGCCCAAGGAGTCGCAGCCGCACGTGAAGTACGTGAAGTTCGCGCCGCCGGTGCCCACACGCCGCGTGGTGCTGGTGTGGCGCCGCACCTTCCCGCGCTACGAGGCCATCGCGGCGCTGCGCAACTGCATCTACGCCTGCGAGCTGCCGGGCGTGAAGCGGCTGACCGACTAGGGCCTGTTAACACTATGGCAAGGCACCGCGTTGCCATAGTGTTGTTAGCAGGCCCCAGCCGCTCGATCGTGGCAATGGCGGCGATAGCCGCCGGGGGCTATGCCGCCGATTGAAGCAATGGCTTTGACCGGGAAATGCCCGGATTCCTACAGTGCGGGCTCGTTCCAACCGCCCCCAGGAGTCCCCGATGTCTGAGCCCTCCTCGCAGGCCCAAGCCGCCGCCGGCTGCCCCTTCCACGCCGGCGCCGCCCGCCACACCGCCGCCGGCACGATGCCCACGAACGCGAGCTGGTGGCCCGAGCAGCTGAACCTGAAGATCCTGCACCAGCCCGCGCCGGCCTCCAGCCCGATGGCCGAGGGCTTCGACTACGCCGCCGCGTTCAAGAGCCTGGACCTGGCGGCGGTGAAGAAAGACCTCGCGGCGCTGATGACGGACTCGCAGGACTGGTGGCCGGCCGACTTCGGCCACTACGGCCCGCTCTTCGTGCGCATGGCCTGGCACAGCGCCGGCACCTACCGCGTGGCCGATGGCCGCGGCGGCGCCGGCGGCGGCCAGCAGCGCTTCGCGCCGCTGAACAGCTGGCCCGACAACGGCAACCTCGACAAGGCGCGCCGGCTGCTGTGGCCCGTCAAGCAGAAGTACGGCGCGAAGATCTCCTGGGCCGACCTGATGATCCTGGCCGGCAACGTGGCGCTCGAATCGATGGGCTTCAAGACCTTCGGCTTCGCCGGCGGCCGCGCCGACACCTGGGAGCCCGACGAGTCGGTCTACTGGGGCCCGGAAGGCAAATGGCTCGAAGACCAGCGCTACAGCGGCAACCGCGAGCTGGCGCAGCCGCTGGGCGCGGTGCAGATGGGCCTGATCTACGTGAACCCGCAGGGCCCGAACGGCAACCCGGACCCGGTGGCGGCGGCGCGCGACATCCGCGAGACCTTCGCCCGCATGGCGATGGACGACGAGGAGACGGTGGCGCTGATCGCCGGCGGCCACACCTTCGGCAAGGCGCATGGCGCGGCGGCCGAATCGAACGTGGGCCCCGAGCCGGAGGCCGCCGGCATCGAGCAGCAGGGCTTCGGCTGGCAGAACGCCCACGGCAGCGGCAAGGGCGGCGACACCATCACCAGCGGCCTGGAAGTCACCTGGACGCAGACGCCCACGGCCTGGAGCAACCATTTCTTCCAGAACCTCTTCGGCTTCGAGTGGGAGCTGACGAAGAGCCCGGCCGGCGCGCACCAATGGGTGGCCAAGGGCGGCGCCGCGGTCATCCCCGACGCGCACGACCCCGCCAAGCGCCACCTGCCGACGATGCTGACGACCGACCTCTCGCTGCGCTTCGATCCGGCCTACGAGAAGATCTCGCGCCGCTTCCTGGCCCACCCCGAGCAGTTCGCCGAGGCCTTCGCCCGCGCCTGGTTCAAGCTCACGCACCGCGACATGGGCCCGCGCGCGGGCTACCTCGGCCCCGAGGTGCCGGCCGAGCCGCTGATCTGGCAGGACCCGATTCCCGCCGTGAACCACCCGCTGATCGACGCCGCCGACATCGCGGCGCTGAAGGCGCGGCTGCTGGCCTCGGGGCTCACGATCCCGCAGCTGGTGGCCACGGCCTGGGCCTCGGCCTCCACCTTCCGCGGCAGCGACAAGCGCGGCGGCGCCAACGGCGCGCGCATCCGCCTGGCGCCGCAGAAGGAGTGGGAAGTCAACCAGCCGGCGCAGCTGGCCAAGGTGCTGAAGGTGCTGGAGGGCATCCAGGCCGCCTTCAACGCCGGCGCCGCGGGTGGCAGGAAGGTCTCGCTGGCCGACCTGATCGTGCTCGGCGGCAACGCCGCGGTGGAAGCGGCCGCGAAGGCCGCCGGCGTGGCGCTCGAGCTGCCCTTCAGGCCGGGCCGGATGGACGCCTCGCAGGACCAGACCGACGTGGCCTCCTTCGCCGTGCTGGAACCGCTGGCCGACGGCTTCCGCAACTTCGCCGGACCCCGCGCGAAGGGCTCGCCGGCCGAGATGCTGGTCGACAAGGCCAGCCTGCTGACGCTTTCGGCGCCGGAGATGACGGTGCTCGTCGGCGGCCTGCGCGTGCTGGGCGCCAACACCGGCGGCAGCCCGCACGGCGTGTTCACGCAGCGCCCGGGCGTGCTGAGCAACGATTTCTTCGTCAACCTGCTCGACATGGGCACGGTGTGGAAGAAGTCGCCGGCTGACGCCGCCGTGCTCGAAGGCCGCGACCGCGCGAGCGGCGCGCCGAAGTGGACGGCGACGGTGGTCGACCTCGTCTTCGGCTCGAACTCGCAGCTGCGTGCGCTGGCCGAGGTCTACGCCAGCAGCGACGCGCAACCCAAGTTCGTGCGCGACTTCGCCGCCGCCTGGGACAAGGTGATGAACCTGGACCGCTTCGACCACGCCTAGAGCGGCGCCCCCCAGCAGAGTTTGCGCCGCCGCAATCGCGGGGGCCCCCGGGCGGGGCGCCGTGTGCTACCTTCATAGGATGCACAACGCGCCCCCCGACGAGGGCTCGGGCCGCCTGGCAGAGCTGGCACCCGAGCTGGCGTCGACCGTCGTACCGGTCGCGGGCGACATCGCGCTCGTGATCGGCGACGACGGGGTCATCCGCAACGTCGCCGAAGGCAGCCTGTCGCTCTCGCGCGCCGACCACGACTGGGTCGGCCGGCGCTGGGCCGACACCGTCTCCAGCGCCTCGCGCGCGAAGATCGAATCGCTGCTCGACGAAGCGCGCCGCCACGGCGTCTCGCGCCGGCGCGAGCTGAACCACCCCGGCGCCGAGGGCGTCGACATCCCCGTTTCCTGGGCCGCCGTGCGCCTGGGCCGCGGCGGGCCGCTGCTGGCCGTGGGGCGCGACCTGCGCGCCGTCAGCGCGATCCAGCAGCGCTTCCAGGAGGCGCAGATCTCGCTGGAGCGCGAGTACTGGAAGCGGCGCCAGACCGAAAGCCACTACCGGATGCTGTTCCAGGTGGCGCACGACGCGGTGCTGGTGCTCGACGCCGAATCCGGCCAGGTGCTGGAAGCGAACACCGCCGCGGCGCAGGTCTTCGGCTGCACCGAGGGCGAGCTGGTCGGGCTGTCGCTGCACCGCTGGGTCGATCCGCAAGGGCAGCCGCTGGTCGACGAACTGCTGCTCGCGGCGCGCAGCTCGGGCCAGGCCGCCGAGGTGCGGCTGCGCAGCGCGCACGACGGCCGCTCGCTCGACGTCTCGGCCACGCCCTTCCGCGCCGACGAGCGGCGCTGCCTGCTGCTGCGCGCGCGCCAGGCCGCGGCCGCCACCGACGACCTGCCGGCGGTGCTCGAATTCATTGGCCAGACGCCGGATGCGGTGGTCGTCACCGACACCAACGGCCGCGTGCTCTGGGCCAACCCGGCCTTCGTCGACCTGTGCGAGGTGCCCGACGAGGCCCATGTGCGCGGCCGCCTGATCGGCGACGTGCTCGGCGATTTCCGCCAGCAGTGGCTCGCGCTCGTGGCGCGGGTGCGCGCACGGGGCATCGTCGGCCGCACGCGGGTCTCGCTGCAAGGCGGCCGGGCCGGGCGCGTGCCGGCGGTGGAAGTCACGGCGGCGCTGCTGGCCGAGGGCGACCAGGAGCACATCGGCTTCACGCTGCGGCCGCTGGCGGTGGCGCCGGTGAGCGGCTCGCCCGGCGCGCCCGATCTCTCGGCGCTCGTGCCGCAGCTGGGCCACGTGCCGCTGCCCGAGCTGATGGCCGAGGCGGCGCGGCTGGTGGAGGCGCAACTGATCGGCGCCGCGCTGCACGCCACCGAAGGCCGGATCGACCTGGCCGCGCAGCACCTGCGCGTGCAGACGGCCCAGCTGCTGGCGCGCATGCAGGCGCTGGAGCTGCCGCTGCCGGATGTCGCAGGCAGCCCGCCGCCGGTGAACTGAGCGCATGGACGCCCCCGCCTTCGGCCAGGCCGACCTCACCAACTGCGAGCGCGAGCTGATCCACCTCGCGGGCTCGGTGCAGCCGCATGGCGCGCTGCTGCTGCTGCGCGAGGACATCGCAGCCACCGTGCTGCAGGCCAGCGCCAACTGCGCCGCGGTGCTGGGCCTGGCGCCCGCGGCGCTGCTGGAGCGGCCGCTGGCCACGCTGGGCGGCGACCTGGCCTCGCTCGTCCGGCAGCTGGCCGCTTCGCTGGGCGAGGAGCCCGTCGCGCTGCAATGCCGCGTGATGCCCGAAGGCAGCGGCCCGCGCCGGCTGGAAGGTGCGCTGCACCGCGCGCCGGGCGGCGGACTGGTGGTGGAGCTGGAGCTGCTGGACCCGCCCACGCCCGGCACCGCCGCGCTGCACCTGGACAGCGCCACGCTGCAGACGCAGCTGGCCGACGCGACGCAGCGATTCACCGCCGCGGCCTCGCTGGGCGCGCTGGCCGACGCCATCGTGCACACGGTGCGCGAGCTCACCGGCTACGACCGCGTGATGGTCTACCGCTTCGATTCCGACGGCCACGGCCAGGTCGTGGCCGAGGCCCGGGACCCGCGGCTCGAATCGCTGCTGGGCCACCACTACCCGGCCAGCGACATCCCGCAGCGGGCGCGCGCGCTGTACCTGAAGAACCGCGTGCGCATGCTGGTCGACGTGGACTACGCGCCGCAACCGCTGCTGCCGCCGCTGCGGCCCGACAGCGGCGAGGCGCTGGACATGTCGCTGTGCCAGCTGCGCAGCATGTCGCCGCTGCACCTGCAGTACCTGCGCAACATGGGCGTCACCGGCACGCTGGTGGCCTCGCTGGTGCGCGAGGGGCGGCTGTGGGGGCTGATCGCGGCCCACCACTACAGCCCGCGCCACCTGCGGCTGGCGCTGCGCGCGGCGGTCGATCTCATCGCCGAGGTGGCGTCCACTCGGCTGGCGGCGATCGAGAACTACGCCCACGCCCAGGTCGCGCTGATGGTGCGGCGGCTGGAGCAGCGGCTGGTGGAAGCCACCTCCACCGAAGGCGACTGGCGGCTGGCCCTGTTCCGCAACCCGCGCACGCTGCTGCAGCCGCTGGAAGCCACCGGCGCGGCGCTGTTCCAGGGCAGCGAGATCCTCACCGCCGGCGAGGTGCCGTCCACGCCCGAGCTGCGCGCGCTGGTGCAATGGGTCGACGCCCACCACGACGACGCCGAGACGCCGTTTTCCACCTCCTCGGTGGCCAAGATGCATGCGCCGCTGGCCTCGCTCACGCCCACCGCCAGCGGCGTGATGGCGGTGCGGCTGTCCAACGCCGGCGCCGCGCCCGGTGCGCCGGCCGACTACCTGATGTGGTTCCGCAAGGAGCAGCTGCTGTCGGTGACCTGGGCCGGCGACCCGTACAAGCCGATGGAGGGCAACGACCCGCTGCAGCTCTCGCCGCGGCGCTCGTTCGAGGCCTGGTCGGAGATCGTGCGCGGCACCGGCCGGCCGTGGACCAAGCGCGAGGAGATGATGGCGCGCGCCATCGGCGTGGCGCTGGTGGACATCATCGTGCAGGTGCAGGCCGTGCGCCTGCTGATCGCCGAGCACCAGCTGGCGCAGATCCGCGACGCCGTGGGCAGCTCGCGCGAGCCGGTGCTGCTGGTCGACGGCCAGGGCCTGCTGCTGTTCGCCAACGCCGCCTTCGCGGCGCTGCTGGGCGAACGCCCGCCGGCACGCGGCGTGCCGGTGGCCACGCTGTTCCGCGAGGCCGACCGCATGCGCCGCGTGCTCGACGGCCAGGCCGGCCCCTCGTGGCGCGGCGAACTCACGGTGGCCACCGCGCGGCCCGAGGGGCTGCAGGTGGCGGTGCGCGTCGAAGGCGTGCCGGGGCGCGACGGCGTGCGGCTGGGCCACATCCTGGTGCTGGCCGACCAGCGCGACATCCGCCGCGCCGCCGAGGCACGCCGCCAGCTCGAAGCCTCGCTGCTGAACGCCGGCAGCACGCTGCGCAACAACAGCGGCCCGCCAGACCCGGTGATGGGCGCGATCCTCACCAACGCGCGGCTGGCGGCGATGGACATCGCCGAGGCGGCGTCCGACCCCAGCGTGGCGCCGCTGCTGCAGGAACTCGAAGCCTCGGCGCAGCGCGCCGCGGTGCTGTTCGAGCGGCTGCGGATGTTCTCCTCAGGCTGAGGCCGAAGCGAGGGCGTCGAACAGGCACCGGTGCTGCTCGAAGCCCCAGCGGGCTTCGTCCACCATCGCCTGCGCCTCGGACTCGCCGGGCGCCAGCGCGGCCAGCACCTCGCGCAGCCGCAGCCGCAGCGCCAGCACCTGCTCGGGCGGGCCGAAGTCGTAGAAGGCCAGCGAGGCGTCTTCGCCCAGGGCGCGGCCGACCTGGCGCCGCAGCAGCTGGCCGCCGTGCAGGTCGCCCAGGTAGCGCAGGTAGGCGTGGGCCAGCAGGCGCCGCGGCGTGGCGGCGGCCAGCTGCTCGATGCGCTGCACGTAGGCGGCCGCCGCGGGTTCCAGAGGCAGCTCGGTGCGCCACAGCGGGCCGTGCAGCGTGGCCAGGTCGGCCGCCAGCGCGCCGGCGCGCCCGAGCGCGGCCAGCGGCAGGCCGGGCGCGGCGGCGGTGAACGCGAGCGGGAGGGTGGCTTCCAGCGCCTCGTAGATCGCATGCAGGTTGCGCAGCAGCCGCAGGTAGGCCGGGCGGCGGATGCGGCCGGCCAGCAGCTCGGCCATCAGGCCGCTGCGTTCGGCCGCGGCGTGCAGGTCGCGCGTGCCCAGGCGCAGGCGCTCGGGCAGGTCGATCTCGGGCAGGGTCGTGTCCAGGCTTTCTCCATCGCCACGATAGACAAGGGCAAGTGGACCACAGCCGCACGCCATCACTACAGTCCAAGGCATCGTTTCCGAGGAGTCCTCGTTCCCATGGCCAAGAACAGCAGCAAGGCAAAACGTTCCGGCGGCGCGCCGGCGATCAACATCGGCATCGGCGAGAAGGACCGGGCGGCCATCGCCGAAGGCCTGTCGCGCCTGCTGGCCGACACCTACACGCTCTACCTCACGACGCACAACTTCCACTGGAACGTCACCGGGCCGATGTTCAACACGCTGCACGCGATGTTCATGGCCCAGTACACCGAGCTGTGGGCCGCGGTGGACCCCATTGCCGAGCGCATCCGCTCGCTGGGCCACGCCGCGCCGGGCAGCTACGCCGCCTTCGGCAAGCTCGCCAGCGTGCCCGATGCGCCCGGGGCCCCGCCCAAGGCACTGGAGATGGTGCGCATCCTCGTGCAGGGCCACGAGGCGGTGGCGCGCACCGCGCGGGCGATCTTCCCGCTGGCCGACAAGGCCGGCGACGAACCCACCGCCGACCTGCTGACGCAGCGCCTGACGGTGCACGAGCAGACGGCCTGGATGCTGCGTTCGCTGCTGGAGGAGTGAACAAAGTCTGATCGGGGCGGCCTCATTTGGCACCCCGGCCGGCTGCGGGCGGGGGGATACTGGGCCTCTGTCGTACCTCTCTCGGCGGGTCAGAGCCGCCGCAGCGCGGCATGCCGTCCCGCCTTGCCGAAGCCTCCGCCGCCCTGCGCGCGCGCCTGGCCGATTCCTTCAGGGCCTACCGTGCCGAAGAGCCGGTGGCCGGCACCTTCCGCGCGCGCCAGCTGCAGGCGGTGCTGCGCCTGACGCCGCTGACGCTGGGCGCCAACGTGCTGAACGCGGCGCTGGTGGCCGCGGCCTTCTGGGACATCGCGCCGCGCGCCGCGCTCGCGGCCTGGGCGGCGGCGATCACGGTGCTGTCGGCCGTGGGCGGCCGCGCCTGGTGGCGCTGGCAGCGGCGCGGGGGCTGGACCACGGCCTCGCCGCGCTCGATGCGGCGCATCGCGCGCAACGCCGGCGTGCTGGCGGCGCTGTGGGCCGTGGTGCCGCTGGGCCTGTTCCCGCTGGCCGACGCGCCGCGGCAGCTGCTGGTGGCCATCGTCACCAGCGGCATGCTGTGCGCCGGCGGCTTCGCGCTGGCCACCACGCCGGTGGCGGGCACGATCTACGTCGGCGTGCTGGGCACGGCCGCGGCGCTCACGCTGGCCTGGGCCGACTTCCCCTACGCGGGCACCGTGGGCGTGCTGCTGCTGGGCTACTGCGGCGTGGTGCTGGCCGGCGTGTGGTCCATCGCCCGCCTGTTCGGCGCGCGGCTGATGGCCGAGGCCGAGGCCGAGCGCCAGAACGAGGTCATCGGCCTCCTGCTGCGCGACTTCGAGGAGCACGCCAGCGACGTGCTGTGGGAGATCGACGCCGGCGCGCGGCTGTGCCGCGTCTCGCCGCGCATCGTGCGCCTGTTCGGCATGCCGCCGGACCAGCTGTGCAGCCGCCCCGTCACCGACTGGCTGCTGCAGCTGGTGCCCGACGACGAGGCCGCCGCGGCGCAGCTGGCGCTGATCCAGCGCCACCTGGACAGCGCCACCGCGTTCCGCGACCTGACGCTGCCCACGGTGCGCGGCGGGCGCACGCGCTGGTGGTCGCTCACCGCCAAGCCGCTGCTCGATGCGCAGGGCCGCATTGCCGGCTGGCGCGGCGTGGCCACCGACATCACCGAGACCCACCGCGCCAACCGCCAGCTCACCTGGCTGGCGCACTACGACGCGCTCACCGGCCTGGCCAACCGCCACCACTTCCGCGGCCAGCTGGCCGAGCTGCTGAAGCCGCCCGACGGCAGCGAGCCGGCGTTCGCGGTGCTATGCCTGGACCTGGACCATTTCAAGACGATCAACGACACGCTGGGCCACGCCGTGGGCGACGGGCTGCTGCAGGAGGTGGCGCAGCGGCTGCAGTCGCGCACGCGGCGCAGCGACACGGTGGCGCGCCTGGGCGGCGACGAGTTCGCGGTGATCCTGCGCGGCGTGGCCGGCACCGACGAGGCCGCGCTGCTGACGCAGCGCCTGCTCGAGGGCCTGCAGACGCCCTGCGAGGTGCAGGGCTCGCGCATCGCGGTGCGCACGAGCATCGGCGTGGCGATGGCGCCGCGCGACGGCGCCGACATCGACACGCTGCTGAACAACGCCGACCTGGCGCTGTACGCCGCCAAGTCCGCCGGCCGCGGCGAGTTCCGCTTCTTCGCGCCGCAGATGGCGGCGCTGACGCGGCGGCGGCTCGTCATCGAGCAGGCGCTGCGCGACGCGCTCGCCAACGGCGAGCTCTCGCTCGTCTACCAGCCGGTGCTGCGGCTGGCCGACCGGCAGGTGATCGGCTTCGAAGCGCTGCTGCGCTGGCGCCACCCCGAGCTGGGCGAGGTGGCGCCTGCGGAGTTCGTGCCCGTGGCGGAGGAGGCCGGGCTGATCGTCGAGATCGGCCGCTGGGTGCTGGCGGGTGCCTGCCGCGCCGCGCTCGAATGGCCGGCGGGGCTTTCGGTGTCGGTCAACGTCTCGCCGGTGCAGGCGATGTCCAGCGACCTGAACCAGGCCGTGCGCGACGCGCTGCGCACGAGCGGCCTGCCGCCGCAGCGGCTGGAGGTGGAGATCACCGAGTCGATCTTCCTGCACGAGACGCTGGCGACGATGGAGGTGCTGGGCGCGCTGCGCGCCGAGGGTGTGCGCGTGGCGCTGGACGACTTCGGCACCGGCTACTCGTCGCTGGCCTACCTGCGGCGTTTCCCCTTCGACACGCTGAAGATCGACCGCAGCTTCGTGCGCGAGCTGATGTCGCGGCGCGACGCGCGCGCGATCGTCAAGATGATCGTCGGCCTGGCGCGCACGCTGCGCATGCGCATCGTCGCCGAGGGCGTGGAGGAGCCGGCGCAGATGGCCGTGCTGCACCGCTACGGCTGCGACGCGCTGCAGGGCTTCCTGGCCGCGCACCCGATGCCGGCCGGGGACCTGCCGGCCTTCCTCGAAGCCTGGGCGCGGCATCCGGCGATGCCGGTGCCCGACGACGAGCCGACCGAGCCGATGCCGCTGGGGGATGCGCCCTGAGCGACGGCGGCGGCCGGCCGGCTTCGCGAGGGCTCAGCGCAGCGCCGGCGTCTCGCCGAGCGCCTTCACCAGCTTGGCCAGCGCATCATCGGCCGCGCGGTTGGCCGAGAGGCTGAACTGGCTCTTGAATTCGTCGAAGCTCGCGCGGCCATCGCCCACCACGCGGACTTCGGTGACGGGCTGGCCCTGCGCGTCGACGACCTTGCACGTCAGCTCGACCGTGAACTGCGTCGGCGGCCAGGTGAGGGCGCTGTCGGAGTACGAACTCGTGGTGATGCGCGGCGTGACGATCAGCGACACCGCCTCGGCCTTGGCCTTCGGGTCGTCGGCCGCGGCCAGCCGCACGACATTGCTGAACACCTGCGACATCGCGATGTAGAGGCCGGTCTCCAGGTCGCGGTACGGCAGGTACGTCACCTTGTCGCCGCCACCGCCGGGCGTGGTCACCTCGAGCTTGCGGTCGGCCTCCGTGATGACCAGACCGACGCGCCTGTCGATCTTGGCCGCGGCCGAGGCTTGTAGCGTGGCCGTGTTGGGCTGGATGTTGATCGGGTGGGCACAGCCGCCCATTGCCAGGATCGCGGGTGCCAGCAGCACCGCACCGAGAAAACGCCAGAGCTTCATCGCGGGCCTCCTCACTTCACCGCCGCCATGAAGGCGGCGTCGGCGAGAAACTGGCCGATGAGCTTCTGCACGAGGCCGGGGTACTGCTGCTGCGCCTTCGGGATCGCGATGCTGCCGATGAAGGAGCTGTCCCAGGTGGCCTCCGCCCGCTTGGTGCCGCGGTAGGCCTCCTTGCCGCCGCTGGTGACGACGAACTCCGCTTCGATCTCGCCGCTGTTGGTGGAGAAGCCGCCGGCAGCGATGTCGTTCTTCAACAGGGTGCCCGAGATGGTGACGGTGGACTTGGCGTCGAGCTTGCCGGCCAGCTGCAGCTCCTGCTGCAGCGCGGAGGCCAGGTAGGCCGCGTAGTCGGCCCCGATGGGCGAGGTCATGCCGCTGCCGCGAATGCTGATCGACGTGACGCCCGCGCCGCCGGCCGCGACGACGAAGCTGCCGATGGCCGCCGGCGCACGCATCTTCTTGGCGGTCTCGACGTTGTCGAGGTTGGGCTGGTAAGGCGGCGCCTGCAGGGCGCAGCCCGTGGACAGGACGGCGGCAAGCACGGCGAGCGAACGTCGCACGATGGACAGAAACATGGGTTCCCCCCGGAAAGGATTGATCTTGAATCGCCGTGCCAGACACGGCGGCAGGGATACTAGGGGCGCCGGGCGAGCCGTTCCGCTGGGGCTTACCAGCAGGCAACACGGGCAGCGCGGCCGCCCCGCTCGCACCGGGTCAGGGCAGCTCGTCGATGTTCTTCGGCCACCCCGCCTTCAGCAGCCGGCTGAGGGCGCGGTCGGCGAGCAGCTTGCCGCCGGTCTGGCAGCGGGCGCAGTAGTTGGCCTCGTTGGCCGCGTAGACGATGCGCTGCACCGGCGTGCCGCACACCGGGCAGGGCTGGCGGTAGCGGCCGTGCACGGCCATCTGCGGGTGGAAGGCCGTGACCTTCTCGGGCCAGCCGGGCGATTCGGCGCGCAGCCGTTCCGTCCACTCGCCTAGCACGGCGCGCACGGCGTCGAACAGGCGCGCGATGTCGTCGGCCGGCAGGCTTTGCGTGAGCGCCAGCGGCGAGAGCTTTGCGCGGTGCAGGATCTCGTCGGAGTAGGCGTTGCCGATGCCGCTGAAGAGCGTCGGGTCGGTCAGCGCACGCTTGAGCTGGTGGTTCTCGGACTGCAACCGCGCCGCGAAGGCACTCAGTTCGGCCGTCAGCACTTCCAGGCCACCCGGGTCCAGCGCGGCGAGGCCATCGGCCCCGGCGACGAAGTGCAACGACGCGCGCCGCGTCGTGCCGGCCTCGGTGAAGGCGAGCGCGCCCTCGTCGAACTCGAACAGCGCCAGCGTGATGCGCCCCGGCGGCTTCTCGCCCGGCGCCAGCCAGCGCAGCCGGCCGGCGATCATCAGGTGCAGCACGAGGAAACGCCCGCCTTCCAGCGCCAGCACCACGCGCTTGCCCAGGCGCGAGGCGCCGATCACGACGCGGCCATCGGCCTCGCCGATCGGCGGCACCGCGGTGCGCAGCAGGAACGGGTTCAGCAGCTTGATGCGCCGCAGCGCGCGACCGGCGATGCGCTCGTTGAGGCGCTCGACGTAGACCGCGATGTCGGGCAGCTCGGGCATGAGAAGTGGAGCCCCCAAGCTCGCTTTCGCTCGCTACCCCCCAAGGGGGCCGTCCGCCAGCGGCCCGGCAGAGCCGGTTCCGCGGCGGGAAGCTTGGTTCATTGCTTGGGCCATGGCTTGAGTAGATCAGAATCCGCGGTGGTCGTAGCGGATGAAGCCGCGGTAGTCGGCCACGCGGTCGTACAGGGCGCGGGCGCGGGTGTTCGTGTCCTGCGTGAGCCAGTACAGGCGCGTGGCGCCGCGTTCGCGCGCGGCCTCGGCGACGCGTTCGATCAGCGCCGCGGCCACGCCCCGGCCGCGCGCGCCTTCGTCGACGAAGCGGTCCTGCAGGTAGCACTGCTCGCGCGCCCAGCAGCTGGTGTGCCACAGCGCATGCACGATGCCGATGAGCCGCCCATCGGCATGCGCGCCGAAGCCGAACACGCCGTCCTGCGCGACCAGGCGCGCGAAGGCCTCGTCGTAGGCCGCCGGCTCGACCTCGGTGCGGTAGAAGTGTTTGTAGCCCTCGGCCAGCGGCTGCCATCCGGCGCGGTCGGCGGTGGCCAGCGGCCGCAGCTCGATCGCGCTCATCGCACCGCGCCCTCGCGCACCAGCGCCGCCATCGGGTGTTCGCCGAGGCCCGCGGCCACGCCCTCGCGGTCAGGCGCGCTGCGGTTCTGGCTGACCTTCCACTTGCCGACGAGCCGCTCGATCGGCAGCTCGATGCCGACGATGGCCTGCAGCATCTTGCCGATGTAGTCCTCCGGCGCATCGCCCACCGCCCAGGGGTGGGGCATCGCGGCCTCGTGGCGCTCGGTCAGGCGCTCGACGATGGCGCGCAGCGCGGCCGGATCCTCGGTCACCCGCGGCGTGCCTTCGGCATGCACGACGGCGTAGTTCCAGGTCGGCACCACCTTGCCGTGCTCGCGCTTGGCCGGGTACCAGCCCGGCGAGACATAGGCGTCGGCGCCCTGGAAGACGAAGACGCTGCGCTGCGGGTCACGCCACACCGGGTTGGCGCGCGCGACGTGGCCGATCAGCGTACCGAAGGCGCCGCGCGTGCGGTCCAGCATCATCGGCACGTGGTTGACGAGCAGCTCGCCGCCGGACACGCAGGCCCAGGTGGCCAGCGGATGAGCCTCGATCAGCGCCTGCTGCTCGGCCAGGTCCTGCTGCTCGAAGTGTGCGGGCAGGTAGGTGGTCATGCGGCACCCACGATCCGGGGCTCGCAGACGATCTCGCTCTTCAGCGAGTTGGCGATGAAGCAGATCTCGTGCGCCTCGTGGTGCAGCTGCGCGAGCTGTTCGGCGCTCACGCCACCGCCCACCTGCACCCGCGGCCGCAGCGTGATGCGCACGATCGCTTCGCGGCCCTGCTCGTTGCGGCCCATCAGGCCTTCGGCGTCGTCCTCGTAGGCGTCGATGCGCAGGCCGGCCTTCGCGGCGAGGTACAGGAAGCTCAGCAGATGGCAGCTCGAGGCGGCGGCCACCAGCGCCTCCTCGGGGTCGACGCAGGAGGCGTCCGAGTACGGCAGCCGCACGTGCAGCGGCGACGAGGAACCGGGCACGACCACGCCGCCGTCGAAGCGCCATTCGTGGCGCCGGCTGTAGCGGTTGTCGACGAAGGGCTCGCCCTCGGCGCGCTGCCAGCGCAGCTGCGCGGTGTAGGTGTGCGGTGCGTTCATCGGAAGTCGGGCCCCGGGGCTTGTGGTCAATGGTCCGGCAGATTAGCCTTCTTTGACCTGAACCGAGGAACCAATTCCCTGTGAGCCGCGAGACCAATCCGCCGCTGCGCCTGCAGGTCTACCGCCAGCTGCGCGCGGCCATCGAGGCCGGCAGCTTCGCGCCGGGCGCGCGGCTGCCGCCTTCGCGCGAGCAGGCGCGCACCTTGGGCGTGGCGCGCAACACGGTGGTGTGGGCGCTGGCGCGGCTGCAGGCCGAGGGCTACGTGGTGGCGCGCGTGGGCGACGGCAGCTACGTGGCGCGCGACCTCGCGGCACTGCGCGCGGCCAAGCCGCGGCGCGCGGCACCGGCGCTGCTTCTGTCGCGGCGCGGCCAGGCCATTGCCGACACGGCCCTGCGCTGGCAGCCGCCGGTGATGATGGCCGAGCCCTTCCGCATCGGCGCGCCCGAGGTGGCCTCGTTCCCCTTCGCGCTGTGGGACCGGCTGGCGCGGCGCATCGGCCAGGCGGAACGCCAGCGCCTGGCGCAGTACCTCGACCCTGCCGGCCACGCCCCGCTGCGCGAGGCCGTGGCGCAGTGGCTGTGGGTCTCGCGCGGCGTGCGCTGCGATGCGCAGCAGGTGCTCGTCACCTCCGGCTCGCAGCAGGCGCTGGACCTGGTCGGCCGCCTGCTGCTGGACCCGGGCGACGAGGTGCTGGTGGAAGACCCCGGCTACCCCGGCATCCGCGCCGCGCTGCTGGGCCAGGGCGCCGCGGTGCGGCCGGTGCCGCTGGACGCCGAGGGCCTGCTGATCGACGAGGCCGCCGAACGCTGGCCGCGCGCGAGGCTGGCCGTGGTGACGCCGACGCACCAGTTCCCTACCGGCGTGCGCATGAGCCTGAAGCGACGCCTCGCGCTGCTGGACTGGTCGCGCCGGCAGGGCGCCTGGGTCGTCGAGGACGACTACGACGGCGAGTTCCAGTACGGGCCGCACCGCATCGCCGCGCTCACCAGCCTGCCGCAGGCCGAGCGTGTGCTCTACGTCGGCACCTTCTCCAAGACGCTGCACCCGGGGCTGCGCCTGGGCTTCGTCGTGCTGCCGCATGCGCTGCTGCCCGCCTTCGCCGCCGCGCGCGCGCTGGCCGACCGCCACGCGCCCGGCGACGTGCAGGCGGTGCTCGCGGCCTTCATCGCCGACGGCCACCTGCTGCGCCACCTGAACCGCATGCGCGAGCTCTACCCGCAGCGGCAGCAGGCGCTGGTCGACGCAGTAGCGGCAGCGACCGATGACGCGGTGCAGCTCGCGCCGTCGGAGCAGGGCATGCACCTGCTGCTGGAACGCGCCGGCAACGACCTGGCGCTGTCGCAGCACGCGCTGCAGGCCGGCGTGGTGCTGGCGCCGCTGTCGCGCTACACGATCGAGTCGCGCCGGCGCGGCTGGCTCTTCGGCTACGCCGGCTTCGACGAGGCGGCATTGCTGCGCGCCGCGCACAGGGTCGGGCCGCTGCTGGTGCAGGCCCTGGCTCGATAATCGACGGTTTTGCCGCAGGCACCTCGCCGCCCGGAACGCCCATGTCCGCCGACCTCGCCCAGCAGGTGCGCCGCCGCCGCACCTTCGCCATCATCAGCCACCCCGACGCCGGCAAGACCACGCTGACGGAAAAGCTGCTGCTGTTCTCCGGCGCGATCCAGATCGCCGGCAGCGTGAAGGCGCGGAAAGCCACCCGACACGCGACATCGGACTGGATGGAGATCGAGAAGCAGCGCGGCATCTCGGTGGCCAGCTCGGTGATGCAGATGGAGTACCGCGACTGCGTCATCAACCTGCTCGACACGCCGGGCCACCAGGACTTCAGCGAGGACACCTACCGCGTGCTGACCGCCGTGGACGCGGCGCTGATGGTGATCGACGCGGCCAACGGCGTGGAGCCGCAGACGCGGCGGCTGCTGCAGGTCTGCCGCGCGCGCAACACGCCCATCCTCACCTTCGTCAACAAGATGGACCGCGAGGTGAAGGAGCCGCTGGCGCTGATGGACGAGATCGAGCGCGAGCTGGGCATGGAAGTCGTGCCCTTCACCTGGCCGGTGGGCATGGGCAAGGCCTTCCACGGCGTGATGGACCTGCGCGAGAAGCGCATGCGGGTGTTCAGTCCCGGCGAGGATCGTGCCGGGGGCGACGACGAGGTGCTGGAAGGCCTGGACAACCCGGCCTACGCCGAGCGCTTCGGCATGCAGTACGAACAGGCGCACGGCGAGATCGAACTGCTCACCGACGCCGCGCCGGCCTTCGAGCCGCACGCCTTCCTGGGTGGCCACCAGACGCCGATGTTCTTTGGCTCGGCCGTCAACAACTTCGGTGTGCGCGAGGTGCTGGACGCGCTGGTGGACCTGGCGCCGCCGCCCGGCAGCAAGACCGCCATCCAGCGCACGGTGGGCCCGGAGGAAGCCAAGTTCACGGGCGTCGTGTTCAAGATCCAGGCCAACATGGACCCGGCCCACCGCGACCGCATCGCCTTCGTGCGCGTGGCCAGCGGCAAGTTCGAGCGCGGCATGCGCCTGAAGGTCAGCCGCAGCGGCAAGGAGCTGCGGCCGAACACCGTGGTCACCTTCATGAGCCAGCGCCGCGAGCTTCTGGAAGAGGCCTTCGCCGGCGACATCATCGGCATCCCCAACCACGGCGTGCTGCAGCTGGGCGACACGCTGAGCGAAGGCGAGAGCCTGCAGTTCACCGGCCTGCCCTTCTTCGCGCCGGAGATGTTCCGCAGCGTCGAGGTGGCTGACCCGCTGAAGACCAAGCAGCTGCGCGCCGGCCTCACGCAGCTGGGCGAGGAAGGCGCGATCCAGGTCTTCCGCCCGGTGGCCGGCAGCGTGCTGCTGCTGGGCGCGGTGGGCCAGCTGCAGTTCGAGGTGGTCGCGCATCGGCTGGAGCACGAGTACGGCTGCAAGGCGCGCATCATGCCGGCGCGCTACAACGTCGCGCGCTGGGTGACCTGCGACGAACCGAAGGAGCTGCAGCGCTTCATCGACGGCAACTCGCATCGCGTGGCGATGGACGCGGTCGATGCGCCCTGCGTGCTGCTGGAATACGCCGGCGAGCTGCGCGCGATGCAGGAGAACTGGCCGAAGATCAAGTTCCACGCGCTGCGCGAGCACGCGGGGCTGGTGTTCCAGAAGCAGCTGGACGGTTGACGACGGGCATCGTCGGGTAATACCATCCGTATTATCGAGACCGCCAGAAGCCGGCCATGACCGTCACCATCAAGCTGGAATCCAGCCTCGAAGAAGAATTGCGCGAACGCGCCGCGGCCACCGGCCGAACCACCAGCGACGTGATCCGCGCCGCGCTGCGGGCCTACCTGGCCCAGCCCGAGGCGCAGCCGGGCCTCTCGCCGCACGCGCTGGGCGAAGACCTCTTCGGCCGCCACAGCGGCCCGGCCGATCTGGCCACGACGCGCAAGCGGGCGCTGACCGACGCCCTGCAGCAGCGCCACGCCGGCCGCGGCTGAAGCGCATGGCTTCGCGCAAGGCGGCCGCACGGGAACCCTCGGCCCGCTACCTTCCGCACGCCGGCCCGGTGCTGGTGGACAGCGGCCCGCTGATCGCGCTGTTCAACGGCGCGGACCGCTGGCATGCCCCGGTGCGCGACTGGCTGCGCGCCAACCCGGCCGCCACGCTGCACAGCACCTGGTGCGTCGCCACCGAGGTGTGCGCGCTGCTGGCGCGCCGCATCCACAACGACGCGGCGCTGGACTTCCTGCGCTGGGTCCAGCGCGGCGGCATCGCGCTGGACGCCGCCGTCGAGGGCAGCCTGACCGAGGTGCTGCGCATCGGCGAACGTTTCGCGAGCCTGCCCTTCGACCTGGCCGATGCTTCCATCGCCGAAGCCGCGGCACGGCTGAAGCTGCGCCATCTGCTGTCGATCGACGCCGACTTCGACGTCTACCGCGACCGCGCCGGCAAGCCGCTGCTGAACCTGCTGCGCGCCTGACTCAACCCGCTGCCAGCGCCCCCGCCACCCGCGCCGCCAGGCGCGCGTTGTTCTTCACCAGCGCGATGTTCGCCTCCAGGCTCTGCCCCCCGGTGAGTTCCACCACGCGTGCCAGCAGGAAGGGCGTGCTGGCCTTGCCGGTGATGCGCTGCGCGGCCGCCTCGGCCAGCGCCTGCGCGATGGCCGCGTCGATGCGCTCGCGCGGCATCGCGTGCTCCTCGGGAATCGGGTTGGCGATGACGACGCCGCCATCGAGCCCGAGTTCCCACTTCGCGCGCAGCACGGCCGCGATCTCGGCCGGCGTGTCCAGCCGCGCATCGACGGCAAAGCCGCTGTCGCGGCCATAGAAGGCCGGCAGCTGCGCAGTGCCGGCGCCGATCACCGGCACGCCGTGGGTCTCGAGGTATTCGAGCGTCAATCCGAGGTCGAGGATGCTCTTGATCCCGGCGCAGACCACCGCCACCGGCGTGCGCGCCAGTTCCTGCAGGTCGGCCGAGATGTCGAAGCTGGTCTCGGCGCCGCGGTGCACGCCGCCGATGCCGCCGGTGGCGAAGACGCGGATGCCGGCCATCGCGGCGACGATCATCGTCGCGGCCACCGTGGTGGCGCCGGTGCGGCGCTGCGCCACCAGCAGCGGCAGGTCGCGCCGGCTCGCCTTGGCCACGGCCAGGCCTTCGCGGCCCAGGCGCTCGATCTGCTCGCGAGAGAGGCCCGCCTTCAGCCGGCCGTCGATGACGGCGATGGTGGCCGGCACGGCGCCTTCGTCGCGCACCAGCGCTTCCACCGCCAGCGCCGTCTCGGCGTTGCGCGGCCAGGGCATGCCGTGGCTGATGATGGTGCTTTCCAGCGCCACCACGGGCCGGCCTGCGGCGAGCGCCGCGGCGACTTCGGGATGGATGTCGAGGTGCGGTTCGGGCTTCATCGCGCGATTGTCGGCGGGGCCCGCGCCGGGTCGGGCCGGCGCGCTGCGGATAATCCGCCGCGTGAACGCCGCCACCACGGCGCCGGCGCCCTCGCGCCTGGCGCTCTACCTCGACCTCATCCGCTGGAACCGCCCGGCCGGCTGGCTGCTGCTGCTGTGGCCCACGCTCTCGGCGCTGTGGATCGCCGCCGACGGCTTCCCGGGCTGGCACCTGCTCGTGGTCTTCGTCGGCGGCACGATCCTGATGCGCAGCGCCGGCTGCTGCGCCAACGACGTGGCCGACCGCGAGTTCGACCGCCACGTCAAGCGCACCGCCGCGCGCCCCGTCACGCGCGGCGCCGTCACGGTGACCGAGGCGCTGGTGCTGGGCGGCGCGCTCGCGCTGGCGGCCTTCGTGCTGGTGTGCACCACCAACGCCAGCGCGATCCTGCTGTCGGTGCCGGCGCTGGCCGTCACGCTGCTGTACCCCTACGCCAAGCGCCTGATCGGCATGCCGCAGGCGGTGCTGGGCGTGGCCTTCAGCTTCGGCATCCCGATGGCCTTCGCCGCCGCCCTGGGCGGCGCCGAGTGGAGCCTCGCGGCGCTGAACGCCGCGGTGCCGCCGCAGGCCTGGTGGCTGCTGCTGTCCAACCTGTTCTGGGTGCTGGCCTACGACACCGAGTACGCGATGGTCGACCGCGACGACGACATCCGCATCGGCATGAAGACCTCGGCGATCACGCTCGGCCGCTTCGACGTGGCCGGCGTGATGCTCTTCTACGCCGCCTACCTCGTCAGCTGGGCCTGGCTGGGGCTCTCGCTCGGGCTGGGCCGCGTGTTCCTGCTCGGCGTGGCGGCCGCGGCGGCACAGGCGGCCTGGCACTTCACGCTGATCCGTACCCGCACGCGCGAAGGCTGCTTCCGCGCCTTCAAGCAGAACCACTGGCTGGGCTTCGCGGTGTTCGCCGGCACCGCGCTGGACCTGGCGCTGCGCTGATCCTCGCGCGTCAGAACGCGTCGCCGAGTTCGCGGGCCCGCGTGCGGGCCGCGTGCAGCGCGCGCACGAAGGCGTCCTTCACGCCGGCTTCCTCCAGCGCGGTGATCGCGGCATGCGTGGTGCCGCCCTTGCTCGTGACCTGCGCGCGCAGCGTCTGCGGCGACTCGCTGGACGCGGCCGCCAGCGCCGCGGCGCCGTCGAAGGTGGCCTCGGCCAGGCGGCGCGCGGCGGCGGCATCCAGGCCCATCTCGGTGCCGGCCTGCACCATCGCCTCCAGCACGTAGAACACGTAGGCCGGGCCCGAGCCGGAGAGCGCCGTCACGGCGTCCAGGTCTTCCTCGCGCTCGACCCACAGCGCCTGCCCGGTGGGTGCGAACAACGCCTCGGCGCGCGCGCGGCCGGCGGCATCGACCGCGGCACTCGCGAACAGGCCGGCGATGCCACGGCCGATCAGCGCCGGCGTGTTGGGCATGCTGCGCACGATGCGCGCGCTGCCGGTGGCGCGCTCGATGGCCGCGGTGCGCACGCCGGCCATCACGCTGAGCTGCAGCGCGCCGCCGACGAAGGGCGCGCAGGGCGCCGCCGCTTCGGCGAAGAGCTGCGGCTTGACGGCCCAGACCACGAGCCCGGCCTGCGCCAGCCGTGCATCGGCCGCGGCCAGGGCTTCGACGCCATGCGTCTCGCGCAGCCGCGCGCGCTGCGCCTCGACCGGCTCGACGACCAGGATGCCGGCCGGCGCCTGCCCGGCGCGCACGAGGCCGCCGATCAGCGCGCCGGCCATGTTGCCGCCGCCGATGAAGGCGATGGGGGAGCCGCTGTGCTGCGAATTCATCGGCCCAGTTTAGCCACCGGCAGGCGTGATGTGCCCCGCCCGCAGCCCGCATGCAAAGCTGGCATCACCCCCATGACACAGGCGGCCCGCCAGCGCCTACATTGCCTGCCGTGCCGAACCGGCCGCCCCCGGCGGCGGCGGCGCCTACCCGGCGCCCGCCCGCCCGCCTCCACGAACACATCGGAGACAACCCGTGACCGAGCCCCTGTCCTACGTCCACCCCGCACCCGACAGCCCCTGGGGCACCTACCTGATGCAGGTCGACCGCGTCGTGCCCTACCTCGGGCACCTGGCCCGCTGGGCCGACACGCTCAGGAGACCCAAGCGCGCGCTGATCGTGGACATCCCGATCGAGCTCGACAGCGGCGAAGTCGCTCACTTCGAGGGTTATCGCGTCCAGCACAACCTCAGCCGCGGCCCCGGCAAGGGCGGCGTGCGCTACCACCCGGACGTGACGCTGGAAGAGGTGATGGCGCTGTCGGCCTGGATGAGCATCAAGAACGCCGCGGTGAACCTGCCCTACGGCGGCGCCAAGGGCGGCGTGCGCGTCGACCCGAAGAAGCTCAGCCTGAAGGAGCTGGAGCGCATGACGCGGCGCTACACCAGCGAGATCGGCATCATCATCGGCCCGCAGCAGGACATCCCCGCGCCCGACGTGAACACCAACGGCCAGATCATGGCCTGGATGATGGACACGTACTCGATGAACGTCGGCGCCACGGCCACCGGCGTGGTCACCGGCAAGCCCATCCACCTGGGCGGCAGCCTGGGCCGCGTGAAGGCCACCGGCCGCGGCGTGTTCGTCACCGGCAGGGAGGCCGCGCGGCGCATCAACCTCAACCTCGAAGGCGCGAAGGTCGCGGTGCAGGGCTTCGGCAACGTGGGCTCGGCGGCGGCGGAGCTGTTCGCGCAGGCGGGGGCCAAGATCGTCGCGGCGCAGGACCACACCGGCACGATCTTCAATGCCAACGGCTTCGACATGGCCGACCTGATGCCGCACGTGAAGGCCACCGGCGGCGTCGGCGGCTTCAAGGGCGCCGAGGCCATGGCCAACGCGGACTTCTGGGACGTCAAGTGCGACATCCTGATCCCGGCCGCGCTCGAAGGCCAGGTCACCGCCGACCGCGCGCGCCGCACCAGCGCCAAGCTGGTGCTCGAAGGCGCCAACGGCCCGACGGTGCCGGCGGCCGACGACATCCTGGCCGAGCGCGGCGTGCTCGTCGTGCCCGACGTGATCTGCAACGCCGGCGGCGTGACGGTGAGCTACTTCGAGTGGGTGCAGGACTTCAGCTCGTTCTTCTGGACCGAGGACGAGATCAACCTGCGGCTGGACAAGATCATGATCGGCGCGCTGAAGAAGATCTGGGACACCGCCGACCGCCACCACATCACGCTGCGCACCGCCACCTTCGCGGTGGCCTGCGAGCGCATCCTCACCGCTCGCGAGGAACGCGGCCTGTATCCCTGAGCCGCAGCGCGGCCACGGGCCGGCCTTCCTGCTCCTGCAGCAGCTCGGCCCAGGCCAGCGCGCGCTCGGCGCTGCGCAGCGCCAGCTGGTCGGCATCGGCCAGCAGCTGCAGGTAGGCCTCCATCACCGCCAGCGGCGTCTCGGCGCCGGCGTCGCGGCGCAGGTTCCGGGCGCGCAGCGTCAGCTCGCTGGCCTCCAGCAGCTGCTGTGCGCGCTGCGCCTGCGCGGCCGCCGCCTGCAGGGCCTGCAGCGTCGAGGCGCTCGCGCCTGACGCGGCGGGCAGGCGGAAAGGCAGCTCCAGCGCCGGCTCGGGGATCGTGCCGGCGCCGGCCGCCAGCGCCTCGTGCAGCGCCGGGCGTTCGCGGCGGCTGAGCGCCGCCAACGTGAGTTCCGAGCGTTCGAGCTCGGCGCGGATGGCCTGCGCCGCGGCCTGGCTGCGCTCGGCGCGAAGCTGCAGCACGCCGAGCAGGCGGCTGCGCTCGTCGGCCGCTGCGGCACCGCCCACCGGCTCGGCCTCGCGCACGGCCGCGAGCGATTGCGCCGTGGCCTGCACCAGCTTCTCGGCCAGGCCGGCGCGGACCTGCAGCGCGCGGTAGGCGACGTAGTGGCGCGCGACGGCGCCCTGCGCGGCGGGGTCGCCGCCGGCGTCGGCCGCCAGGCCGTCGAGCACGCGGTCGTCGAAGGGCGACCACCAGTGCGCCGGCGCGGCGCTCGGCCGCGCCTCGGCCTCGACGGCGGCGATGGCCGGGCGCGGGCCGACGGCCGCGGCCAATGCCAGCAGCGTGGTCGCGAGCCACAGGCCCTGGGCACGCGCCTGCGGCGCGCGGGGGAAGAAAGCAAGGCGTCGGATGTTCATGGTCCGACGATGCTGCGCCGCCCAGGTAACCCGCCGGCCAGCGGCGGGTGAAGCCGTGTCAAGCGGCGTGACGCCTCAAGCGACGGCGCCGCGCAGGTGCGGCACGAACATGTAGCCGTGGCCGCGCACGGTCTGGATGTAGCGCGGCGTCGCCGGGTCGGGCTCGACGATCTTGCGCAGCCGCATCACCGCCACGTCCACCGTGCGCGCCAGCAGCGTCTCGGTGCGCGTGTGCGAGACGGCCAGCAGCCGCTCGCGCGAGATCGGCACGTTCGGGCAGGTCACCAGCTCGGCCAGCATGCTGTACTCCACCGTGCTGAGCACGCGCGTGCGGCCGTCCTCGCCCAGCAGGCTGCGCGTGGCGGGCACGAAGCGGTGGCGGCCGATGGGCACCTCGCGCTCGTCGTCGATCGGCACGCCGGGCGTGCTCGGGCCGCGCCGCAGCACGGCGCGGATGCGCGCCAGCAGCTCGCGCGCGGAGAAGGGCTTGGCGAGGTAGTCGTCGGCGCCCAGCTCCAGGCCCAGCACGCGGTCGATCTCCTCGGTGCGCGAGCTCAGCAGGATCACCGGCACGCGGTCGCCCTGCGCGCGCAGCCGCCGGCAGGCCTCCAGGCCCGACTCGCCGGGCAGGTTCACGTCCAGCACCACCAGGTCGGGCCGCAGGCGGTGGATGCGGCGCATCAGGTCCTCGGCGCTGGCCATCGACGTGACCGCCAGTCCCTGCTTCTCGAGATATGCGCCGATCATGTCGCGCGTGGCGGCGTCGTCCTCGACGACGAACAGGTGGTGCGGCTTCGGATCCATGCCGGCAGCGTAGGCAGCGCGTGGTTCGCGCTGATGTCGTTCGATGACGGATTGTGACGGCTCGCCGTCGCCTGTCCCCACCCCCGGCCGGACCGCCGGGGAACCCGCCCGGGCGGCCCGTCATCGCAAGTCATAATCCGCGGCTGGGCGGAAACGCTGCATGGCGCTGCAGGCGATGCAATCGCCGACTCTGCCCCGGCACATCCCAAGGACTCTCGATGACCCCTGCCTCCTTCTCGCGCCGGCTTGCGCTGCTGGCCACGCTTGCTTCCTCCCTGTGGCTGGCCGCCTGCGGTGGCGGCGGCGGCGGCGGCAACGGCTCGGCGAACCTGCGCGCGATCAACCTCACGACCGATCTGCCCAGCGCCGACCTCTACACCGGCGACAACAAGCAGTTCAGCGCGCTGACCACCGACACGCTGGCCAGCAACGTCTCGCTCGAGGCGACGACCTACACGATCAACGTCAAGACCGCGGGCGACACCGGCAGCGCGCTCTTCACCGGCTCGTACTCGCTGTCGAGGGACCAGAACTACACCGCCATCGTCTGGGGCCGCAAGGCGGCGCTGCGCGTATCGACGATCGGCGAGTCCGAGGACACCGCCAACATCGCCGACAAGAACACCCGCATCCGCGCCTTCAACGCGACGCTGGACAGCGGCACGGTCGACGTCTACGTGATCCCGGCCGACACCGACCCGTCCACCGTCACCGCCACGCAGTCCGGCCTGACCAGCGGCTCGCTGGCGGGGTTCCGCGAGATCACCGCACGCAACTACCGCATCCTGGTGGTGGGCACCGGCAACCCGAGCGACGTGCGGCTGGACATCCCCGACATCGCGCTGGCCGAGAAGACCTTCTACACGCTGGTAGTGACGCAGGCCGGCTCCGGCGGCGTGCTGATGAACGGCACGCTGATCGCGCAGCAGGGCGCGCGCACGACGGCCAAGAACACGAAGTCGCGCATCCGCCTGGCCGCCAGCGTGGCCAACTCGGGCTCGGTGACGGCCAAGGCCGGCACGACCACGCTGCGCACCAACTACCTCTCGCCCAACGTGAGCATCAGCTCCGGCGGCTACATCACGCTGGACGCCGGCGCCGCGGTGCCGCTGCTGATCGGCATCAACGGCACGCAGGTGCCCAACACCGGCACGATGGCGCTGGACGCGGGCTCCGACTACACGCTGCTCGTCTCGGGCAGCGCCGCGGCGCCGAAGTTCGTGCTGCTGCCCGACGACAACCGCCTGCCCGCGACCAGCTCGTTCGCGAAGATCCGCCTCGTCAACGGCCTGTCGGGCACGGCGCTGCTGAAGGCCACGGTCTCCGGCGCCTCCAACGCCGAGACCACCGACACGCCCGCCGGCGCGGCCTCGCCCTACGTGGGCGTGCTGGCGGCCGGCTCGGTCTCGGTGGAGGTCAACTCCTCGGAAGCCTTCCTGCCGCTGTTCACCGAGTCGGTCACCGTCTCGGGCCAGAGCCTGCTGACGGCGCAGGGCGTCTACACCGTGTTCGTCCTCGACGGCTCGACCAGCCCGGTCGGCCGCCGCGCGAAGGACCGCTGATGGCCTTCCCGGGCGGGCCCGCGGGCGATGTGCCGGCAGGCGCCGGCGGCTGGGTGATCGACGTCACCGAGGCCGAGTTCGAGACCGAGGTCCTCGAACGCTCGCTGCAGGTCCCGGTGCTGCTGGACTGCTGGGCCCCGTGGTGCGGGCCCTGCCGCTCGCTCGGGCCGATCCTGGAGAAGCTGGCGCAGGCCTACGGCGGCCGCTTCGTGCTGGCCAAGATCAACACCGACGAGGCGCCGCAGCTGAGCGCCGCGCTGCGCATCCGCAGCATCCCGCTGGTGGTGCTGTTCGCCGGCGGGCGGCCGGTGGACCAGTTCGTCGGCGCGCTGCCCGAAGGCCAGATCCGCCAGTTCCTGGACCGCCACCTGGGCGAGGCGCCCGAGGCCGCGAACGAAGGCGAGCCGGAACCCGAGTTCGGCCCGCTGGACGAGGCGGCGATGCTGATCGAGGAAGGCGCGCTCGACGAAGCGCGCGCCATCCTGGAAGCCACGCCGGCCGAGCAGCGCGACGAGCAGCATGCGCGGCTGGTGAAGCGCCTGCAGCTGGCCTCGCAGGCGCCCGAGGGAGACGCCGAGGCGCTGGCCGCGCGCGTGGCCGCGAACCCGCGCGACTTCGAGGCCCGCTTCGCGCTGGCCGCGCTGCACGCCCACGCCGGCCACTTCCAGGCCGCCTTCGAGCAGCTGCTGGAGGTGGTGCTGCGCGACAAGGCCGAGGGCAAGCCTTCACGCGAAAAGGCACGCCAGCAACTGGTGGAATGGTTCGAGGTCTGCCCCGATCCGGAGGTCGTCAGCAACGGCCGCCGCTACCTGGGCATGTACCTGAACTGAGAACTTTTTGGCTGTCGGTGCGCCTGACAGCCGGAGCGCTCCGCACCCCCGTGTTCAAGGGAGCCCGACCGCAGGGCCTTGACGCCAGGGGCCTTGTCCGCCGAAGGCCCGAAACTTGCGGTTACGTCTTCGCCGGCAAGGTGCCGCGACGGAGACTCCCTTGAAGCAGTTCATTCGAAAGACCGCCCTGGCGCTGGGAGCGCTTGCGGTGGCCACCGGCGCGAGCGCCGATCCGGTGCTGTCCTACAACGGCCACTACTACTACTACGCCACGCCAGCCAGCAGCTGGTCCGCCGCCGAGGCGCAGGCCGTGGCGCTGGGCGGCCACCTGGTGGCCATCAACGACGCCGCCGAGCAGGCTGCGCTGGTGGGCGCCTTCGGCGGCACCGACACGCTGTGGATCGGCCTGACCGACGCCGCCTCCGAAGGCACGTTCCACTGGAGCAACGGCGACGCCGTCACCTACACGAACTGGAACGCCGGCGAGCCGAACAACTCGGGCAACGAGGACTTCGTCGCCATGAACTGGGGCAGTGCCGGCAAGTGGAACGACCTGCCCGACCCCGGCTGCTGCACCTCGCCGCTGACGCCGCTGCGCGGCATCATCGAAGTCGACCACGAGCTGCCCGAGCCGGGCTCGCTGGCCCTGGCCGCGCTGGCGCTGCTGGGTGCCGGCACCGCGGCGCGCCGCCGCCGCGGCTGATCCTACTCACTCGATCCCCGCGAGCAGCTCGGCATTGCCGCCGGCTGCCGCGGTGTTGATCGTGAGCGTCTGCTCGGCGCAGAAGCGCAGCAGGTAGTTCGGGCCGCCGGCCTTCGGGCCGGTGCCGCTCAGGCCCTCGCCGCCGAACGGCTGCACGCCGACGACCGCGCCGATCATGTTGCGGTTGACGTAGACATTGCCGATGCGCGCCGCCTCGGCGATGCGCATCGCGCGGCTGTCGATGCGCGTCTGCACGCCCATCGTCAGGCCGTAGCCCAGCGCATTGACCTGGCGCACGACCTCCATCACGTCCCCACCCCAGCGCACCACGTGCAGCACCGGGCCGAAGATCTCGCTCTTCAGCTCGGCGATGCGGCGGATCTCGAAGGCCACCGGCGCCAGCAGGCGCGGGAAGCTCGAGCCCACCGGCGCCTCGCCCAGCAGCGTGGCCTCGCGGCGCAGGCGCTGCACCTGCGCGCCGACGCCGGCGAAGGCCTCGTCGTCGATCAGCGGGCCCACGTCGGTGGCGAGTTCCGCCGGGTCGCCGACGATGAGTTCGGCCAGCGCGCCGCGGATCATCTCGATCACCGCGTCGGCGATGCCTTCATGCACGCACAGCAGGCGCAGCGCGCTGCAGCGCTGGCCGGCACTGCGGAAGGCGCTCTGCACGACGGCGTCGACCACCTGCTCGGGCAGGGCGGTGCTGTCGACGATCATCGCGTTCAGGCCGCCGGTCTCGGCGATCAGCGGCACGATGGGGCCGTCCTTGGCGGCCAGGCTGCGGTTGATCAGCCGCGCCACCCGCGTGCTGCCGGTGAAGCACACGCCGGCGGCGAGCGGGTGCGCCACCAGCGCCGCGCCCACGGTCTCGCCGGTGCCGTGCAGGCACTCGACGGCGTCCGCCGGCACGCCGGCCTCGCGCAGCAGCGCGACGAAGCGCAGGGCCACCGCCGGCGTCTGCTCGGCCGGCTTGGCGGCCACCGTGTTGCCGGCCACCAGCGCGGCCACCACCTGGCCGGCGAAGATCGCCAGCGGGAAGTTCCAGGGGCTGATGCAGACGAACACGCCGCGGCCGTGCATTCGCAGCAGGTTGCGCTCGCCGGTGGGGCCGGGCAGCAGCTGCTCGGCCAGGCGCGATTCGGCCTGCCGGGCGTAGTAGCGGCAGAAGTCCACCGCTTCGCGCACCTCGGCGACCGCATCGCCCAGCGTCTTGTGCGCCTCCTTCACGAGCAGGCCGCAGAACTCGGGCAGGCGGGCTTCGAGCAGGTCGCCGGCACGGCGCAGGCAGGCGGCGCGCTCGGCCACGGGCCGGGCGTTCCAGGGCTCGAAGCCGGCGTGCAGGCGTGCCATCGCGCCGGCCACCTCGTCGCTGCCGGCCATCGGCACCGGTTCGGGCCGCGTCGCGGTAACGGCCGCGGCCAGCGGCGCGTGCATGGCTGCGCAGGCCAGGTCGGCGCCGGCCGAGTTGGCGCGTTCGCTGCCGTACAGTTCACGCGGCAGCGGCAGCGCGGCCTCCGCGATGCGCGCCAGCGGCGAGGCCAGCAGCGCCTCGGGCTCGACGCTCTCGTCGGCCAGCTGGTGCACGAAGGAGGAGTTGGCGCCGTTCTCCAGCAGCCGGCGCACGAGGTAGGCCAGCAGGTCGCGGTGCTCGCCCACCGGCGCATAGACGCGGCAGGGCACGGTCCCATCGGCCAACACCTCGCGGTACACCGCGTCGCCCATGCCGTGCAGCCGCTGCATCTCGAACGCGGCGCCCGAGGCGCGCGCCATCTGCAGGATCGCGGCGATGGTGCCGGCGTTGTGGGTGGCGAACTGCGGGTAGATCCACTCGTGCTGCGCCAGCAGCCGCGCCGCGCAGGCGAGGTAGCTCACGTCGGTGTGCTGCTTGTGCGTGAACACCGGGTAGCCGGGCAGGCCGGCCTCCTGAGCCCGCTTGACCTCGCCGTCCCAGTACGCGCCCTTGACCAGCCGCACCATGAAGCGCAGCCCGCTCGTGCGCGCGATGCGGCCGACCTCGTCGACCACCGCGGTGGCGCGCGTCTGGTAGGCCTGCAGCGCCAGGCCGAAGCCGGCCCAGCGCGGGTGGTGGCGTGCGATCTGCGCGGCGAGCGCCTCGAACAGGTCGAGCGAAAGCTCCAGCCGGTCGCTCTCCTCGGCGTCGATCGTGAGGTTCAGGTTGGCCGCCGCGGCCTGCTCGGCCAGCGAGGCCACGCGCGGCAGCAGGTGCTCGAACACGCGGCCGCGCTGGGCGTCCTCGTAGCGGCTGAAGAGTGCACTCAGTTTGATCGATATGCCATCGGCAGCCATCGGCGTGCCGGCCGCGCGGCCGGCAGCGATGGCGCCGATCGCGTGCCGGTAGCTGGCGAGGTAGCGCTGCGCATCCGCCTCGGTGCGTGCGCCTTCGCCGAGCATGTCGTAGCTGAAGCGCAGGCCGGGTAGCGCCTTGCGCTGGCCGTCGGCCTCGGCCATGGCCTCCTGGATCGTGCGGCCGAGCACGAACTGGCGGCCCAGCAGCTGGATCGCGCGCACCGTGGCCGCCACCACCGTGCGCGAGCCCAGGCGCTGCAGCAGCCCGGGCGGGTTCTCGCGCTCGGGCAGGAAGCGCTTGGACAGCGCGATGGCGCTGGCCGACAGCTGCGCCAGCATGCGGTGCGGCGTGCCTTCGGCGGCGCCGTCGAAGTCGGCGCGGCCGAGCTGGTCGGCGGTCAGCGCGATGGCGGTCTCGGCATCGGGCACGCGCAGCAACGCCTCGGCCAGTCGCATCAGCGCCAGGCCCTCGGCGCTGCTGATCGGGTACTCGCGCAGCAGCGACTCCAGCGCCCAGAACGGCGCCGGCTTCTCGCGCACCGCGCGCACCCAGGGCGTGGCGGCGGCGATCACGGCCGGCCAGTCGAGCCGGCCCTGCAGCGCGGCGAGGCTGGCGTCGACCACGTCGGCCTCGGATCGGTACGGGAAGGGCAGGCGGGCGTTCGTGGGCATGGCGCGGTCCTTCGGCGGCTGGCTGGCGAAGCGCGCAGTTTGGCGCGCCGGCCGCCGCACGGGATTCGGAAAACCGCTGCTCGGACCGTGAGAGATGCGGCGCGAGAATGCCGCCGCATGAACGAGCCCGCCCGCACCGAACGCGAGATCGACGCCATCGACCGCCGCATCCTGCGCGTGCTGCAGGAAGACGGCCGCATCAGCAACCTGAAGCTCGCCGAGAGCGTGCATCTCTCGCCCACCGCGGTGCTGGAGCGCGTCAAGCGGCTGCAGCGCGAGGGCTACATCCTGGGCTACGAGGCGCGGCTGAACCCGGCGCGGCTGGGCGCCGGGCTGCTGGTCTTCGTCGAGATCCTGCTGGACCGCACGGTGCACGACGTGATGGACACCTTCAAGGCCGCGGTGCAGGTGCGGCCCGAGATCCTGGAGGCGCACCTCGTGGCCGGCGGCTTCGACTACCTGCTGAAGACGCGGGTAGCCGACATGGCGCATTACCGCGAGTTCATCGGCAGCGTGATCTGGACCCTGCCCGGCGTGCGCGAGACGCGCACCTACGCGGTGATGGAGGAGGTGAAGAACACGGCGCGACTGAAGGTGTAGCCGCGGGCTGCGCTGCTCAGTGCAGCACGCCCCGCTGCGCCCGCAGCCACTCGCCGGCGGCCGCCTCGCTGAGCGGCGAGGCCAGGTGGAAGCCCTGGCCGAGGCCGCAGCCCAGCTCGCGCAGCTGCTGCATCTGGTCCTCGGTCTCGATGCCCTCGGCCACCACTTCCTTGCGCAGCGTGCCGCCGAGCTGGATGATGGCGCTGACCACGGCCGCGTCGTCGCTGCCGGCGCGCAGGTCGCGCACGAAGCTGCGGTCGATCTTCAGGCTGTCGATCGGCAGCTTCGACAGGTGGCTCAGGCTCGAGTAGCCGGTGCCGAAGTCGTCCACCGCCACATGCGCGCCCAGCCGGCGCAGCGCGTCCAGCGTGGCCAGCGCGCCTTCGATGTGCGACATCAGGATGTTCTCGGTCAGCTCCAGCGTCAGGTGCTCAGCGCGCAGCCCGGCCTCGACGATGGCGCGGCTCACGCGCGCCACCAGCGCCGGGTGCGCCAGGTCGTGCGCCGAGAGGTTGATGCTCATCGTCAGCTCGGCCAGCGCGGGGTCGGACAGCTGCCATTGCCGCAGCTGGTGGCAGGCGCAGTGCAGCACGAAGTCCGACAGCTGCAGCATCAGCCCGCTTTCCTCGGCGATGGGCAGGAACTCGGCCGGCACCAGCGTGCCGTCCTGCGGGTGCTGCCAGCGCACCAGCGCCTCGAAGCCGCGCAGGCGGCGCGCGCCGGGGGCTTCGGGCGCAATGCTGAACACCGGCTGGTAGACCACGCTCAGCTGCTTCTTCGCGATCGCCCCGCGCAGCTCGCCTTCCAGGCGCAGCCGCTCGGAGACGGCCGTGTGCAGGCTGGTGTCGAAGATGGCATAGCGCGCCTTGCCGGCGGCCTTGGCCTTGTACATCGCGGTGTCGGCGTCGCGCAGCACGTCCTCGGCCGATTCGTAGCCGATGGCGCTGAAGGTGATGCCGATGCTGGCGCTGGCGATCAGCTCGACGTCGCCGAGCATGAAGGGCCGGCGCAGCGCGTCCATCAGGCGCTCGGCCAGCACCACGGCGTCGCGCTCGTGGTCGATGTCGGCCACGAGGATGGCGAACTCGTCGCCGCCCAGGCGCGCGACGATGTCGCCGGGCCTGAGGCGCTCCTGCACCCGGCGCGCCATCTGCAGCAGCAGCTCGTCGCCGGCGTTGTGGCCCAGGCTGTCGTTGACGAGCTTGAAGCGGTCGAAGTCGAGGAACATCACGGCCCAGGGGCGGCGCGGGTCGGTCTTGAAGCGCGTCACCGCGCCGGCCAGGCATTCCATGAAGCGGCGCCGGTTCGGCAGGCCGGTGAGCGCGTCGTGGAAGGCCAGGTGCTGCAGCCCGGCCTCCGCGGTGCGGCGCGCCGTCACGTCCTGCGCCTGCAGGATCAGGCAGGTCTGGGCACCGTCGGGCTCGGCGAAGAAGCTGCAGTGCAGCTGCAGCCAGACGGTGCTGCCGTCGACGTGGCGGCAGCGCAGCTCGCGCTGGAAGCCTTCGAAGTCGCGCTGGCCGGCAAGGCCGAGCTGGGTCTCGATGGCGCCACGGTCCTCGTCGAGCACGAGCTGCTGGAAGCGCATCACGAGCAGCTCGTCCTCGGCTCGGCCCAGCAGCTGGCCCAGCGCCGGGTTGGCCTGCAGGATGCGGCCGTCGAAGGCCAGCAGCGCCATGCCGATGCTGGCGTGCGTGAAGGCGCTGTGGAAGCGGCGCTCGCTGGCCTGCAGCTCGCGCAGGTGGCGCTCGGCGGCCTCGCGGGCCGATTGCGCCAGCGCGGCTTCGCGCGCGGCGGACTCGGTGCTCGCCTCGCGCAGCTTCTCGCCCGCCTCCTGCTGCCGGAAGTAGAAGTGCAGCGTCACCAGCAGCATCGCCAGCAGCGGCACCATCACCGCCAGCACCGCCGCGCCCTGCTGGCGCCACACCACGTACAGCAGCGCCGCGACCGAGGCGCTGCCGGCGTAGGACAGGCCGATCCATCGGAACGTGGACAGCATGTCCAGCCACTGGAAGAAGGGCTGGCCGCGCTTGAGGTACTGCACCGCCGCCAGCAGCACGCCGTTGACGACGAAGTACAGCGCCGCGAAGCCGAGCGTGGCCGCCAGCACGCTGGCCGCGTCGTCGAAGCCGCGCGCGGCCAGCGCCGCCAGCACCGGCCCGAGCAGCGAGCCGGTGAGGCCGAGCGCGAGCGCGGTGATCGCCGGCGTCACGAGCCGGCTCGTCCAGCGCTTGCTGGTGCGCGAGGCGCCGATGGCCACCTCGCCCGCGGCCACCAGCACCGCCGGCTGCGGGCCCAGCGCCAGCAGCAGCAGGAAGATGAAGATCTCGCCGACGGCGAACGAGTTGCGCGTGCCCGGCACGCGGATGGGGAACGAGCCCGAACCCACCGCCAGCACCAGCGCCACCGCCACCTGCAGCCACACGGAGCCCGGCTGGCCCACGAGCCAGGCCAGCGCCCACAACAGCGCGCAGCCGCCGGCGGCGACCACCGTCCACCAGTAGACGGTCGCGCGGCGGTTGTAGTCGGGCATCAACGCCGCGTGCAGGCGCTGTGCCCAGGCGGGTGCGCCGGCGGTCGACGTGCGCGACGGCGTCTCGTTCAAGCCTCTGTCTCCCTCCCTCGCCGGGCCCGGCACCGCGGCGGCCGGCAGGCGCCTGCGCGGCGGTGTCAGTGGAACACGGTCGTCGGCCCGGCCGGTGATCGCGCCATCGCCAGCGCTCGCACCTGCGCCGATTGCTGGCCGAGTCGCGAGGATACGTCCTGCGCGGCCAGCGGGCGTGCCAGCAGGAAGCCCTGGCCGAGGCGGCAGCCCATTTCGCGCAGTTGTGCCAGCTGGCCTGTGGTCTCGATGCCCTCGGCCACGACCACCTTGCCCAGCGAACTACCCAGAAGGATGATGCTGCGCACGACCGCGGCCTCGTTCGCGCTGGTCTCCAGGCGGCTGACGAAGCTGCGGTCGATCTTCAGGCAGTCCAGCGGCAAAGTCGACAGGTGCGACAGGCTCGAGTAGCCGGTGCCGAAGTCGTCGATCGCGAGCATCACGCCCAGCCGGCGCAGCTCGCCCAGCACCGGCAACGCGCCTTCCAGGCGCGACATCAGGATGTTCTCGGTCAGCTCGATGCAGACGTGGCGCGGCTGCAGCCCGGCCTCCACCACCGCGCGCGTGACGCGGGCGACGAAGGCCGCATGTGCGATGTCGTGCCCCGAGACGTTGACGTTCATCGTCAGCTCGGCGAACTCCGGGCCGATGTCCTGCCACTCGCGCAGCTGACGGCAGGCGCAGTGCAGCACGAAGTCCGTCAGGCGCAGCATCAGCCCGGCCTCCTCGGCGATCGGCAGGAAGGTGCCGGGGCCGATGGTGCCGTCGGTGGGGTGGGTCCAGCGCACCAGCGCCTCGAAGCCGTTGATGCGGCCGCTGGCGAGGTCGAACACCGGCTGGTAGGCAACCGCCAGGCGTCCGTCGTCGATGGCGCGGCGCAGGTCGCCTTCGAGCCGCAGGCGGTCGGCGACTTCCGTGTGCAGGCTGGCGTCGAACAGCGCGTAGCGCGCCTTGCCGGCGCCCTTGGCCTTGTACATCGCCGTGTCGGCGTCGCGCAGCACGTCTTCCGTGCGCGTGTAGCCCAGCGCGCTGAAGGTGATGCCGATGCTGGCGCTGGTGATCAGCTCGGTGCCGGCGACGTGGAAGGGCTGGCGCAGCGCCTCCATCAGCCGCTCGGCCAGGTTGACCGCGTCGCGCTCGTGGCCCAGCTCGCGCACCAGCACCGCGAACTCGTCGCCGCCCAGGCGCGCGACGACGTCCATCGGCCGCAGGCAGGCCGCGATGCGCTGCGAGACCTGCACCAGGAACTCGTCGCCGGCGTTGTGGCCCAGGCTGTCGTTGATGAGCTTGAAGCGGTCGAAGTCCAGGAACATCACCGCGTAGGCATGTTCGCTCTGGCCGGGCTTGGCGGCGGCCTCGTCCACCGCCTGCGTCAGCAGCTCGTGGAAGCGGCGGCGGTTGGGCAGGCCGGTGAGCGCGTCGTGGAAGGCGATGTGGTGCAGGCCTTCCTCGGCCTTGCGGCGCGCGGTGATGTCCTGCACCTGCAGGATCAGGCAAGGTGAACTCGCGCCCGGCTCGCTGAAGAAACTGCAGTGCGCCGCCACCCACACCAGCTCGCCGTCGGGGTGCGCGCAGCGCAGCTCCATCGCGAAGCCTTCGAACTCGTGGCCGCTCACCAGGCCCAGCTGTTCGTCCAGGTGGTGGCGGTCCTCGGGCAGCACCACGTCCTGGAAACGCTGGCCCACCAGCGAATCGCCCGGCCGCCCGACGAGCTGGCGCAGCGCCGGGTTGGCCTGCAGGATGCGGCCCTCGAAGCTCAAGAGCGCCATGCCGATGCTGGCGTGCGTGAAGGCGCTGTGGAAGCGGCGCTCGCTGGCCTCCAGCTCGCGCACGTGGCGCGCGGCGAGTTCGGCTTCGCGCCCGGCGGCTTCGGCGCTGGCTTGGCGCACCGCCTCGGCGGCTTCCTGCTGGCGGAAGAAGTAGTGCAGCGTGGCCAGCAGCATGGCCAGGATCGGCACCATCGCCATCAGCACGCCGGTGCCCGAGCTGCGGTAGGTGAGGAACAGCAGCGCCGCCACCGCGCCGCTGGCGGCGTTGGCCATGCCGATCCAGCCGAACACGGCGACCAGGTCGTTCCACTGCAACCGCTCGTTGCGTTTCAGGCGCGGGATCGCGCCGATCAGCATCGTGTTGAGCACGAAGTAGATCATCGCGAACACCATGGTCGCGACGAGCACGACGCCGGCGTTGGTGGACAGGCGGTCCAGCAGCGCGTCGAGGATGGTGCCGGCGATGTAGATCGACAGCGCCGCGCTCGTGGGCGTGACGACGCGGCTGGTCCAGCGCTTGGAGGTGCGCAGGGCGCCCACCAGGCCCTCGCCGGCGGCGCCCACCGCGGCGGCGCCCGGGCCGTGCAGCAGCAGCAGCAGGAAGATGAACACCTCGCCGGCGGCAAACGAGATCGTCGAGCGCGGCACCCGCACCGGGAAGAAGCCGGCGAGCATCGCGATCACCACGCCGGCGGCCACCTGCAGCCACACGCTGGTGGGCTGGTCCGTCATCCACGCCACCGTGTGCAGCAGCACCGCGACACCCAGCAGCACGATCGTCCACCAGTAGGCCGTGGCCTTCCGGTTGTAGTCGGGCATCAGCGCGCCATGCAGCCGCTTCACCCACGACTGGCGCGGGGGCGGAACGGCAGGGCCGCGGGCAGGGGTCATCAGGCGGGCTTTCCAGGGGTCCTCTGGAGGCCCTTTCGGCAGTTCAGTCCTCGCCCTTGAGCGCCGGGACCGTGTCGAACCCGGCGGTTGTGGCACCTGTCTCGCCGAGGATCATTCCTTCGCCGAGGATCAGCCCCTCGGACAGGATGATGCCCTCGCCCAGGATCATCCCTTCGGACAGGATGATGCCTTCGCCGAGGATCATGCCTTCGCCCAGGATCATGCCCTCGCTGAGGATCATGCCGCTGGCCAGCACCGGCCCGCTGCCGGCCACCAGCCAGGCCGAGAGCGTGGCGCTGGGCGTGAAGGCGCCGGTGCGGCCGGCCCGCGAGCTGGCGCCCAGCAGCGGCTGGACGTTGACGGCCGCCGGCAGCACCAGTGCCTGGCTCGCGGGCGTGGTCTCGGTGAAGCCCTTGACGAAAGTATTGGCCGGAATGCCGGCGCCCGACCAGTACACCGCCTGGCTGCGCCGCACCGTCTGCCCGGCCCAGGCCAGGCGCGGATCCCACAGCGGCTGCCAGCTCTGGAACAGCGCCAGCCCGCTGACGATGCGGTTGCCGCCGACGGTGACGATGCGCGACCAGTTGCTCGTCTGCCCGTTGAGCGTGGACTTCAGCTGCGGCATGGCCTTGCCGTGCGCCAGCAGGCTGTCGCCGGGCTTCAGCGTGCCGGCGGCCAGCGCGCCGGCGGCGTCGGTGCGCAGCACGCGGGCCAGCGCCACCGCGCCGTCCACGTTCAGCAAGCCGGCGCCCTGCTGCAGCAGGTTGGCGCCCGGCAGCGGCTGGGCGGTGAACTGCAGGATGGCCTTGACCAGCGGCGGCGTCAGCCCGGGGTTGGCCTGCAGCAGCAGCGCCACCGTGCCGGCCACCGCGGGTGCCGCGATCGAGGTGCCCGACAGCGACATCAGCGTCTCGCCGTAGTACTGCGCCGCGCCGGTGGCGGTGACGAGCTCGGGGTTGTCCGAGGCCAGCCGGTTCCACACCGGGTAGAAGGGGTTGGCGCGCGTGGCGGCGGCGGCGAAGACGCGGTTGCCGGGCGCGACCAGGTCGGGCTTGAGCAGGTTGTCGATCTGGCGCTGCCCGTTCACCGTCACGCTGCCGCGCGTGGGGCCGCGCGAGCTGAAGTTGTTGACGATGTCGTCGCTGCGCGCGGCGGTGCCCTTGGTGTTGGCCGAGCCGACGGTGATCACCGTGGGGTCGTTGCCCGGCGCGCTGATCGCGCCGTAGACCTCGCGGTCGCTGTCGTTCAGGCCGAAGTTGCCGGCCGCCACCACCACCGTGATGCCGGCCGCGGCGGCGCGCCGCACCGCCAGGCACAGCGGGTCGGTGCGCCAGCTTTCGGTGCTGCTGGCGGCCAGGCTCAGGTTCAGCACGCGGATGTTGTATTCGCGGGCGTGGAAGATCACCCACTGGATGCCTTCGAGCACGTCGCTCAGCGTGCCCTGGCCCTGCGCGTCGAGCACCTTCACGTCGTAGATGGAGGCGCCGGGCGCCACGCCGGTGGTGTCGGGCGACTGGTACCAGGCGCGGCCCGCGGCCACGCCGGCCACGTGCGTGCCGTGCCCGAAGGCGTCCTGCGTGGCGATGCCGCTGTCGGTGGCGATGGCGGCCTCGTAGCCCGCCAGCGCCGCGCTGCCGGGGGCCGGCGAGATGCTGCTGTCGACGCCGACCAGCCAGTCGGCCAGGCTCGCGTTGCGCATGTTGACGTTGCGCTTCACGCGGGTCGTGCCCAGCGCGTCGCCGAAGCTGCGGTGGGCGCGCATCACGCCCGAATCGAGCACCGCGATGCCGATGCCGCTGCCGTCCAGCCCGCTGTAGCCGGTGGTGATGCCGGCCACGCTCGTGTAGCTGCGCACGTTGGCGCCGACGGAACCGGAGGCCTTCTCCAGCTCGCTGCTGGTGCGGCGCACCTCGCGGTTGGGGGTGATGGCGCTCACGTCGGCGCGGGCGGCCAGCGCCTCCACGCGATCGGCCGGCAGCTGCACCGACAGCGCGCCCACCAGCGGCAGCCGCGCGTGCACCGAGCCGCCCAGGCGCAGCACGGCGGTGCGCAGTTCGGCCAGTTCGGGGTCGGCGGCGTTGCTGCTGACGATCAGCTGCAGCTGGCGCTGGCCGCGCAGCTGGCGCGCCCAGCGGCCGCCGGAGCGGCCGTCCATCGCGTGCTGAAGATCGCGGGCGAACTTGGCCTGCGGGCGCGCTTCCTCGGCACGCGGGCTTGCCGCCGCCTGCGGCGACAGCACCGCGCCCAATGGCCACAGCACCGCCGCCAGGACCGCGCCCAGCCATCGCCGACGCCCGTCAACGGGCCAGCCTGAAGGTCCCGGGGCCGCGGCCCCGTCTGTCTGACGCAAGAACATCATTCCTCTCCGCCGGCATGGCACTTATCCCTCGATCAGTGCCGATGTCGTCCCCCCTGAACGAGTGGAACTTTAGGCGCCGGGCGCGCCATCTGGAACATCTTGAAACAGGGAACGGGGTCATCTTCGCGGTGCTATTCCGCGCCCGCCGCCGCCCTTTCGGGGGTATCGGCGCGAGGCGGAACTCAGCGCCGTCCGAAGATCGCGGTGCCGACGCGTACCAAGGTCGAGCCCTCGGCAACGGCGGCTTCGAGGTCGGCGCTCATGCCCATCGACAGCGTGTCCAGCGCCAGCCCCTGGCCCGCGTTGAGCGCGGCAAGCATCTCGCGCAGCGCCCGGTGCGGCGCGCGCTGGGCGACCGGGTCGGCGGCCGGCTCGGGGATCGACATCAAGCCGCGCAGGACCAGCCGCGGCAGCGCCGCCACCGCGGCGGCCAGCGCGTGCAGCTCCGCCGGCGCGACGCCGCTCTTGCTCGCCTCGCCGCTCACGTTCACCTGCAGGCACACCTGCAGCGGCGGCAACCCTGCCGGGCGCTGCTCCGACAGGCGCTGGGCGATCTTCAGCCGCTCGATGCCGTGCACCCAGTCGAAGGCTTCTGCAACCACGCGTGTCTTGTTGCTCTGCAGCGGGCCGATCAGGTGCCACTCCAGCTGCGGCCGCAGCTCGGCCAGCGTCTCGATCTTCGCCAGCGCCTCCTGCACGTAGTTCTCGCCGAAGGCGCGCTGACCAGCGGCGTGCGCCTCGCGCACCGCGGCGGCGTCGAAGGTCTTCGACACCGCCAGCAGCGTGACGCTTTCGGCATGGCGGCCGGCCTCGTCACAGGCCGCGGCGATGCGCCGCCGCACTTCTTGCAGGTTGCTTCCGATGCTGCCCATAATCGTTCAAGCTTATCGCGCGGCGGCCGGGTCTCGGCTGGCCGCCTTCATGCATGGACATCACCCAGCTGCTGGCCTTTTCGGTCAAGAACAAGGCCTCCGACCTGCACCTGTCCGCGGGGCTCCCGCCGATGATCCGGGTGCACGGCGACGTGCGGCGCATCAACGTCGAAGCGCTGGACCACAAGGCGGTCCACGACATGGTGTACGACATCATGAACGACGCCCAGCGCAAGCACTACGAGGACACGCTGGAGTGCGACTTCTCGTTCGAGATCCAGGGCCTGGCGCGCTTCCGCGTCAACGCGTTCAACCAGAACCGCGGCGCCGGCGCGGTGTTCCGCACGATTCCGAGCAAGATCCTCACGCTGGAGCAGCTCGGCTGCCCCAAGGTCTTCGCCGAGCTTTCGCTCAAGCCGCGCGGCCTCGTGCTCGTCACCGGCCCCACCGGCTCGGGCAAGAGCACCACGCTGGCGGCGATGGTGAACCACCTGAACGAAAACGAGTACGGCCACGTGCTGACGGTGGAAGACCCGATCGAGTTCGTGCACGAGAGCAAGAAGTGCCTGATCAACCAGCGTGAGGTGGGGCCGCACACGCTGAGCTTCGCCAACGCGCTGCGCAGCGCGCTGCGCGAGGACCCGGATGCCATCCTCGTGGGCGAAATGCGCGACCTGGAAACCATCCGCCTGGCGCTCACCGCGGCCGAGACCGGCCACCTCGTGTTCGGCACCCTGCACACGAGCAGCGCCGCCAAGACCATCGACCGCGTCGTCGACGTGTTCCCCGCGGCCGAGAAGGAGATGGTGCGCGCGATGCTGTCGGAGTCGCTGGTGGCGGTGATCTCGCAGACGCTGTGCAAGCTCAAGGACGGCAGCGGCCGCGTCGCGGCGCACGAGATCATGATCGCCACCTCGGCGATCAAGAACCTCATCCGCGAGAACAAGATCGCCCAGATGTACAGCTCGATCCAGACCGGCCAGAGCCTGGGCATGCAGACGCTGGATCAGAACCTGTCCGATCTCGTCCGCCGCAACCTCATCGCCCCGGCCGAGGCGCGCGCCAAGGCGAAGATCGCCGAGAACTTCCCGGGTTAGGAACCTCATCATGGAACGCGACCAGGCATCGAAGTTCGTCAACGACCTGCTGCGGCTGATGGTCAGCCGCAACGGCTCCGACCTCTTCCTCACCGCCGACTTCCCGCCCGCGATCAAGGTCGACGGCAAGGTCGCCAAGGTCAGCCCGCAGCCGCTCACCGGCCAGCACACGCTGGCGCTGGCGCGCGCGGTGATGAACGACAAGCAGGGCGCGGAGTTCGAGCGCACCAAGGAGTGCAACTTCGCGATCAGCCCGCAGGGCGTGGGCCGCTTCCGCGTCAATGCCTTCATCCAGCAGGGGCAGGTGGGCCTGGTGTTCCGCACCATCCCGGCCACGCTGCCCACGATCGACGGCCTGGGGCTGCCGGTGGTGCTGAAGGAGGTGGCGATGACCAAGCGCGGGCTGGTCATCTTCGTGGGCGCCACGGGCTCGGGCAAGAGCACGTCGCTGGCGGCCATCGTCGACCACCGCAATGAGAACAGCTACGGCCACATCATCACCGTGGAAGATCCGGTGGAGTTCGTGCACCCGCACAAGAACTGCATCGTCACGCAGCGCGAGCTGTACATCGACACCGACAGCTGGGAAGCGGCGCTGAAGAACACGCTGCGCCAGGCGCCGGACGTGATCCTGATGGGCGAGATCCGCGACCGCGAGACCATGGACCACGCGGTGGCCTTCGCCGAGACCGGCCACCTGTGCCTGGCCACGCTGCACGCCAACAGCGCCAACCAGGCGCTGGACCGCATCATCAACTTCTTCCCCGAAGAGCGCCGCCAGCAGCTGCTGATGGACCTCTCGCTGAACCTGAAGGCGCTGGTCAGCCAGCGCCTGATGCCGCGCGAGCAGGGCCGCGGGCGCATCGCGGCGGTGGAGATCATGCTCAACACGCCGCTGGTCAGCGACCTGATCTTCAAGGGCGAGATCGCCGAGATCAAGGACCTGATGCGCCGCAGCCGCGAGCTGGGCATGCAGACCTTCGACCAGAGCCTGTTCGACCTCTACGAGAGCGGCCTCATCAGCTACGAGGACGCGCTGCGCAACGCCGACAGCGTCAACGACCTGCGGCTGCAGATCAAGCTGCAGAGCATGCGCGCACGGAGCAACGACCTCTCGGCAGGCACCGAGCACATGAAGGTGATGTAGCGTTGCTGCCGCGTAGCATCGCGGCATGAGCACTCGCACCTACGAAGCACAAACGCCGCGCCGCTGCGCCTTCCTCGGCCTGGGCGTGATGGGCCACCCGATGGCCGGCCACCTGAAGCGCGCCGGCCACGAGGTCGTCGTCTACAACCGCACCGCCGCGAAGGCGAAGGCCTGGGCCGACGAACATGGCGGCAGCGCCGCCGCGACACCGCGCGAGGCCGCGGCCGGCGCCGAGTTCGTCTTCGCCTGCGTCGGCAACGACGACGACCTGCGCAGCGTGGTGCTGGGCGACAACGGCGCCTTCGCCGGCATGGCCGCCGGCGCCGTGCTGGTGGACCACACCACCGCCTCCGCCGAGGTCGCGCGCGAGCTGCATGCCGAGGCGAAGGCCCGCGGCCTGCACTTCGTCGACGCCCCGGTCTCCGGCGGCCAGGCCGGCGCCGTCAACGGCGCGCTGACCGTGATGTGCGGCGGCGACGCCGAGCCCTTCGAGCGCATGAAGCCGGTGGCGCTGAACTTCGCCAAGGCGGTGACGCTGATCGGCGCGAGCGGCGCCGGGCAACTGGCGAAGATGGTCAACCAGGTCGCCATCGCCGGGCTGGTGCAGGGCCTGTCGGAGGCCATCGCCTTCGGCCAGCACGCGGGCCTGGACATGAAGCTCGTGCTGGACGTGATCGGCAAGGGCGCCGCGCAGAGCTGGCAGATGGACAACCGCGGCAAGACCATGGTCGACGACAAGTTCGACTTCGGCTTCGCGGTCGACTGGATGCGCAAGGACCTGGGCCTCGTGCTCGACGAGGCCCGTCGCAACGGTGCCAAGCTGCCGGTGACGGCGCTGGTGGACCAGTTCTACGCCGACGTGCAGGCGATGGGCGGGAAGCGCTGGGACACCTCCAGCCTCATCAAGAGACTGCGCCGCGACTGACGATTGACGACTGACGACTGACTATCGGCCGGCGCCCGAAGCCGCGGGTGCCGAGGGCGGCGAGGTGCGGCTGAGATCGGCCAGCTCCTGCTCGGTCATGATCTCGAATACGCGTACGACCTTCTGCACGTCCTTCACCGAGCGCGCGAGCTCGGCGCCGCGCGCGGCCTCGCGCTCGGTGACGCGGCCCATCAGGAACACGACCGCGCGTTCGACGACCACCTTGTAGGCGTTGGCCTGCACGTCCTTCGCGTCGACCAGCGTGGCCTTCACTTTGGTCGTCAGGAAGGCGTCGGTGGTGCGCGAGGCGGTGGTGCTGTTGGGCCCGATGCCCAGCTCGTTGACCACGTTCTTGACGTTCTCGACCTTGGCCACCGCGGCCTCGACCGCGGCCTTGTCGGCCTCGGTGGGCACCTCGCCGCTGAGCAGCACCATGCGGTTGTAGCTGGTGATGTTGACGTGGCCCAGCGTGGCCAGCTCGCGCACGCGCGTGCCGGCGCGGCGCTCGATGCTTTCGTCCTCGATCTGGATGCCGGTGGTGCGGCGGTCGGTCACGACCAGGCCGCCGCCGACGACGGCGCCGCCCACGAGCAGCGGCGCGCAGCCCGCCAGCGTGGCGCCCAGCAGCGTGGCAGCGGCCACGCGGAGGGCGAGCTGGCGGACAGTGAATTTGCGGATCACGGAGCTTGTTCTCCCAACAACTGGAAATCGATCGCGTCGCACAGGCCGTGCAGCACGAGCAGCTGGAGTTCGGCGACACGCGCCGGGCGGCCCTCGGGCACGGCCACGAGCACGTCGGTCTCCGCGAGCACTTCGCCGAAGGCCGAGGCGCCGCGGCCGGCGAGCACCACGATGGTCATGTCCTTGGCTTGCGCCGCGGAGATGACCGCGGTGCTGTGGCCTTCGCCGTCGTCGATGTACAGCAGCACGTCGCCCGGCAGCCCGAGCGCACGCACCTGCTGCGCGGCTTCGAAGATGGGCAGCGCCAGCGCGGCCAGCGGCGGGCGTTCGCGCTCGAAGCGGCCGGCCAGCAGGCGGGCGAAGTGCTGCGCGAAGGCCGCCCCGGCGCCGTGGCCGCAGACCATCACCTTGCCGCCGCCGGTGATGGCGGCCAGCAGGGCGGCGGTGGCTTCGGCGATGGGCCGCACGAGCAGGTCCGCGGCCCGGTATTGCAGGTCGGCGCTCTCGAAGATCTGCTGCTGGATGCGCTGTTCGACCATGGCTCACGCATCATATGACAGGGCTTCCGCTACCCGGTTCCCTAGCTTCGCCCCTTGCTCTGACTCTCGGGGCTCAGCGCAGCACGCGGCTGTCGGCGGCTTCGCGCAGCAGGCGCGCGGCATCGTCGGGCAGCAGGAAGCCGGCCGACATCGCCCGCTCAGCCGCCTTGCGCACGGCCTCCACATAGCCCTCGTGCGTGCCATAGCGCTCTTCCAGCGAAGGCCGCGGGTCGCCGGCGGCCTGGCGTTCGGCGGCCGTGCGCGCGAACGGGACCATGCCGCCGACGTAGTTGCAGATCTGCCCCTGGTGGAAGGGCCGCGCGCCGCCGGCCGTGAGGTTCCAGCCGAGGTAGGTGCCCAGCGGCGCCTCGGCCAGCACCACCGGCACGCCGCCGCGTTCGTTGCCATCGGTATCGACCTTGGGCGCGAACATCGGCAGCACCTGGCGGATCGGCGGCGGCGCGTTCGAGGCGATGCCGGAGCCGTCGGTCGGATCGAAGCCCGGGCCCCAGTCGTAGTCGATGACCGGCATGATGAAGTCCGGCTCGGGCACCGTGGGCCGCAGCTGCGGCAGCGTGGGAAAGCCGATCGCGGCCTTGTTCGCCGGCGCCAGCGTGCCTTCGGCCAGCCGCGGCCAGCGGCTCGGCGGCGGCTCGGTGCCCTTCATCACCCAGTTGCGGAAGTGCACGCGGATCGCGTTGACGGTCTCGGTGTGCGGCATCGGGTTGGCCGGCAGCAGCGCGCTGCCGTAGTTGTTGCCGGGGCAGGCCGCGCCGGTGGCCGGCAGGCCGACGCCGGGCAGGCTGCTGTCGAAGCCGCCTGCGCCGCCGCCATGGTTGGAGCTGGCGATGTAGTAGCGCCGCACGTTCGGCGGCAGCGGCAGGTCCTGGCGGCCGTCGGTGCCCACCCACTCGGGCGTGAGCTTCAGCGCCCAGACCTCGGCCGAGCCGAAGTGCTCGATGATCTTCGGGCAGGTCTTGGTCGCGGAGCAGCGGTCCAGCAGGCCGGCGGCCGGGCCGCCGCGCACCGGGTCGGCCTGCGGCAGCCACCACTGCGGGCCTTCGCTGCCGGCCTGGTAGAGCTCGAGCACGCCGTCGGGTTGCGCCCAGCGGAAGTTCAGCGCGATGCGGCGGCCGGCGATGATGGGCCAGAGGCCGTCGTGCACCTGCCGGCCGGCCTCGTCGCGGTTGAAACCGAGGTGCAGCCAGCCGCGCAGGAAGTTGCCCGACTGCGAGACGCCGCGCGCGATGCTGTGCGTCACCAGGCCCGCCACCGGGTTGGGCGTGCCGGCGTCATCGGCGCGCGCGGTCTTGAAGAACTGCCCCAGGTCGCGCCAGGCCGCGAAGCCGATGCCCAGGGCGTAGGCCTCGGTCGATGGATAGCTCACCATGTACAGGCGTGCCGCGTCGAAACCGCTCTTCAGGCAGATCTGCGCCGGGTCGGGTTCGCCGGGAAAGGGGTGCGTGGCATCGCAGCGCGCCCAGGCCCAGTCGGTGGGCGGGATGACGGTCTCGCCGATCACCTCGCCGCGCGTGGACTCGGCCGTGCGCGAGACCAGGCGCGCGCGCCGCGTGTCCAGCGTCGCGGGCTTGTAGGGCACCGGGTTGGTCTGCACGATCAGCGGCTGCGAGCCCGGCCCGCCGCGGTTGACGATGCGGCCGAAGACCTGTCCCTCGATCGGCGAGCCGTCGGCGTTGCGCGCGATCGGCAGCTGCAGCCAGTGCGGCTGCGACACCGCCGCGGTGCTGCGCACCGCCGTGGCGCCGGCGTTGTCGCCCTGCCAGGCGCTGTGCAGGTCGATGTCGCCGTTGGCGCGCTCGGCCGCGACGCTGGGCCTTCGCACGCCGCGGTTGGGCACCTCGTGCCACATCAGGCCGCTGGCGCGCGCGCCGTCCACCGGCCGCGTGAGCACGAAGGTGGCGACATAGCGGACCTTGCCGTCGGCCTCTTTCACGCGCTGGATGTCGTTGATGATGGCGTTGGCCGGCGAGGCCGGGTCCAGCTCGCCGAAGGCGCGGCCGGCGATGCGCTCCGAAGGCAGGCCGCCCGCTTCCGCGGCCGGCACGGGCTGGCGCTCGTCGATCACGATGCGCATGACCCGCGCCGCGGCCGGCGCCGCCAGCGCGATGCCTGCGGCCAGCGCGAACAGCCCCTGCGTGCTGCGCCTCATCGCCCGTCTCCTCGTGTTTCTTCTTGCGTCGATTCTTCGGCGCGCCGGGCCCGCGCAGCAGCGGGGTTTCCCTCGCGCCTCTGCCGCGGTCAGCCACTGCCGGCGTCGAACGCGGCCTGCAGCCATTCGATCTGCTCGCCGTCGATCGCCACCACGTCGAAGCGGCAGGGCGGTGGCGACGGATAGCGCAGCAGGTAGTGCGCTGCCGCATGCAGCACGCGCCGCTGCTTGCCGGCGCCGATGCTCGCCGCCGCGCCGCCCTGCGCGCTGCTGCGGCGCGCACGCACCTCGACGAAGACCAGCGTGCCATCGGCCTCGCGCATCACGAGGTCGATCTCGCCGCCGGGCGCGGACGGCCCGCGCGCGACCCGATAATTGCGCTGCACGAGGCCCAGGCCGCGCGCCTGCAACCAGGCGAGCGCGCGCTTCTCGGCCGCCTCGCCGCTGTCCTTCGTGAGCATCTCCAGCCCCTCCCCCCACGCGTCGCCGCTGCTGGCCGCTGCGGCCGCCGCGGCCAGCCACCAGCAGCACCCGGGCGCCGCACTCTACGTGGTCGCCACGCCGATCGGCAACCTGGCCGACATCACGCTGCGCGCCGTGCACCTGCTCGCGCGCGCCGACGCGGTGGCCTGCGAAGACACGCGCGTGGCCGCCTCGCTGCTGCAGCACCTGGGGCTGCACAAGCCGCTGATCGCGCTGCACGCGCACAACGAGCAGGCAGCCTCGGCCGCGGTGCTCGAAAGGCTGGCGCAGGGCGATGCCGTGGCCTACGTCAGCGACGCCGGCACGCCGGCCGTGAGCGACCCCGGCGCGCGGCTGGCCGCCGCTGCGCTGGCGGCGGGTTATCGCGTCGTGCCGATCCCCGGGCCCAGCAGCGCGCTGGCGGCGCTGTCGGCCGCGGGTGATCCTTCGCCCGACGCCGGCTTCGTCTTCGCCGGCTTCCTGCCGGCCAAGGGCGGTGAGCGGCGCGCGGGCCTGGCGGCGCTGGCGGCCGAGCCGCGCACGCAGATCCTGTTCGAGGCGCCGCACCGCATCGCCGCACTCGCCGCCGAGCTGGCCGCGGCGCTGCCGCAGCGGCGGCTGACGGTCTGCCGCGAGCTGACCAAGCAGTTCGAGACCATCGCCGCGATGGACGCCGCCGCGCTGCCGGCGTGGCTGGCGGCCGATGCCAATCGCCAGCGCGGCGAGTTCGTGCTCGTGCTGCACGCGCTGCCGCCGCCGGCGGCGGCAGCAGCCGATGCGATCCCCGAGGCCGCGCTGCGCACGCTGCGCGTGCTGCTGCGCGAGCTGCCGCTGAAGCAGGCCGTCGCGCTGGCGGCCGAACTGAGCGGCATGCCGAAGAATGCACTGTACGCACGCGCGCTGGCCGAACGCGACGGGAACGACGAGAGCGGCGAGGACCGGGCTTGAGCGCCGGCCTGCTCGCCCGCGCCGAGCAGTGGCCGCCCACGGTGCGCGGCCTGCTCTGGTCGGCCGCCAGCGGCCTGCTGTTCTGCCTGCTGAACGCCACGATGCGCGGCCTGGCGCAGCAGCTGCCACCGATGCAGGCGCAGTTCCTGCGTTATCTCTTCGGCCTGCTGGTGATGCTGCCGCTGGTGCTGCGCGCACCGCCGGGCGCCTTCCGCCCGAACAGCCTGCGCGGCCAGTTCACCCGGGGCGCGGTGCACACGGTGGGGCTGGTGCTGTGGTTCCTGGCGCTGCCGCACCTGGCGCTGGCCGACACCACCGCCATCGGCTTCACGACGCCGATCTTCATCATGCTCGGCGCCTGGCTCGTGCTGCGCGAGCCGATGCACGCCGACCGGTGGATCGCCACCGCCGTGGGCTTCGGCGGCGTGCTGCTGGTGCTGCTGCCTTCGCTGTCGGGCAGCGGCGGCGGCTGGCACCTGCTGATGCTGGGTTCGGCACCGGTGTTCGCGGCGTCCTACCTGATCACGAAGGCGCTCACGCGCACCGAGACCGCCGGCGTCATCGTCGTCTGGCAAGCGGTGAGCGTGGCGCTGTTCTCGGTGCCGATGGCGCTGTGGGTCTGGCAGTGGCCCACGCCCTGGCAATGGGCCGGCTTCGCGCTGTGCGGCGTGCTGGGCAGCGGCGGCCACTACTGCCTGACGCGCAGCTTCCGCGCCGCCGACATCTCGTCGACGCAGTCGGTGAAGTTCCTCGACCTCGTCTGGTCGGCGCTGCTGGGCTTTGCGCTCTTCGGCGACGTGCCGACGACGAACACGCTGCTGGGCGGCGTGGTGATCAGCGCCGCGACGCTGTGGGTGGCGCGGCGCGAGCACCGCCGCGCCAACGCCTCCGACGAGGCGGCCGACGAGCACTGAGGAGCCCGTCGAAGCCGCCCGCCGCGGCCATCACTTGCCCGCGGTCTGCGCGTCGTGCTTCTGGCGGTGGATGTCGTGGCTGGCGCGGTTCTGCATCTTCGCCAGGCGCTTGCGCTCGGCCGGCGTGACCTTGCCGTCGGCCTCGGCCTTGGTCTCGGCCACCGCGACGTGCTTCTGCTCGCGCTCCAGGCGCATCGTCTCGCGCGCCGTCAGCTGGCCGCTGTTCACGCCCTGCTGGATGCGCGCTTCCTGGCGCGCCTCGCGGCGGTCGACACGCGGCATGTTGGCGCCGGAGGCCGCGGGCTCGGCGGCCTGCGCGACGGTGGCGGCGGACAGGACGGCCAGCGTGGCGGTGGCCAGGGTGAGACGCAGGTTCATGGTGGTTCCTCGGGTTGGTCGGTCGGGTGCGGCTGTCGCGCCGCCTTGCCACAACGCGGCCCCGCGGCGCGCGGCGCACCGCCGGTGGTGAAGCGCCGGTAAAGAACCTTCAAGCAGTCGATACCAGCCGTGAAACCTAGAATCGCCCGCACCCCGTGTGGCGGAGCCTGCCGACGATGATCTCCCGCGAACCCACCCTCGAGCGCCTGGCCATCGCGCAGCAGCTGATGCTGGACCCCTTCGGCATCACCGAAGGCACGCTGCAGCAGGCGCTGGCGGCCATCCGCGAGCACCGCGTCGATGACGCCGACCTGTACTTCCAGACCACGCGCCACGAGGGCTGGAGCCTGGAGGAAGGCATCGTCAAGAGCGGCAGCTTCAGCATCGACCAGGGCGTGGGCGTGCGCGCGGTGGCCGGCGAGAAGACGGCCTTCGCCTATTCCGACGAGCTGAGCCCCGCCTCGCTGCTGGACGCCGCGCGCACCGTGCGCACCATCGCCGCCGCCGGCCAGCAGCGGCGCGTGAAGCTGCCGGGCAAGCCCAAGGTGGCCGCCAGCCGCGTGCTGTACGCGCCCACCGACCCCATCGCCACGCTCGACAGCGCGCAGAAGGTGGCTCTTCTCGAAAGGGTGGAGAAGCTCGCGCGCTCGAAGGACCCGCGCATCGTGCAGGTGATGGCCAGCCTGGGCGCCGAATACGACGTGGTGCTGGTGGCCCGCGCCGACGGCACGCGCGCCGCCGACGTGCGCCCGCTGGTGCGCCTGAGCGTGACCGTGATCGCCGAGCAGGACGGCCGCCGCGAGGTGGGCACCGGCGGCGGCGGCGGGCGTTTCGGCCTGGGCTACTTCACCGATGCCATCGCGGCCGACTACGTGCAGAAGGCCGTGGACGCCGCGCTCACGAACCTCGAAAGCCGCCCCGCGCCGGCCGGCGAGATGACCGTGGTGCTGGGCCCCGGCTGGCCCGGCGTGCTGCTGCACGAGGCCGTGGGCCATGGTCTGGAAGGCGACTTCAACCGCAAGGGCAGCAGCACCTTCAGCGGCCGCATCGGCCAGCGCGTCGCGGCCAAGGGCGTGACGGTGCTGGACGACGGCACGCTGGCCGACCGCCGCGGCTCGCTCAACGTCGACGACGAAGGCCAGGCCACGCAGCGCAACGTGCTGATCGAGGACGGCATCCTGCGCGGCTACATGCAGGACTCGATGAACGCCCGGCTGACGGGCGTGAAGCCCACCGGCAACGGCCGCCGCGAGAGCTACGCGCACCTGCCGATGCCGCGCATGACCAACACCTACATGCTGTCCGGCACGCGCACGCGCGAGGAGATCGTCGCCAGCATGAAGCGAGGCCTGTATGCCACGAACTTCGGCGGCGGCCAGGTCGACATCACCAGCGGCAAGTTCGTGTTCTCGGCCAGCGAGGCCTTCTGGGTCGAGAACGGCAAGGTCCTCTATCCGGTGAAGGGCGCGACCATCGTCGGCAACGGGCCGGAGGCGATGACGCGGGTCAGCATGATCGGCAACGACCTGGAGATCGACCCCGGCGTGGGCGTCTGCGGCAAGGACGGCCAGAGCGTGCCGGTGGGCGTGGGGCAGCCGACGCTGCGGATCGAGAGACTCACGGTCGGGGGAACGGCCTGACGGCCAGGGGCGGCAGCGCGTGACCGTCTCCTTCGCCGACATCCAGGCCGCCGCCGCGCGGCTCGAAGGGCAGGTGCTGGACACGCCCTGCGTCGAGAGCCGAACGCTGGGCCAGATCGTCGGCTGCCGCGTCTTCCTGAAGTTCGAGAACCTGCAGTTCACCGCCTCGTTCAAGGAGCGCGGCGCGCTGAACAAGCTGGCCACGCTGCTGGCCGGCGGCGCGCCGATCAAGGGCGTCATTGCGGCTTCTGCCGGCAACCACGCGCAGGGCGTCGCGCACCACGCGCAGCGCCTGGGGCTGCGCGCGGTGATCGTGATGCCGCTGGCCACGCCGATGGTGAAGATCGAGCGCACGCGCGGCTTCGGCGCCGAGGTGCTGCTGCACGGCGAGACCTTCGACGAGGCGCGCGAGCACGCGATGCAGTTGGCCGGGCGCGAGGGCCTGACCTTCGTGCACCCCTTCGACGACGAGGCGGTGATCGCCGGCCAGGGCACGATCGCCCTGGAGATGCTGCGCGTGCAGCCCGAACTGGACACGCTGGTGATCGCGGTCGGCGGCGGCGGGCTGATCAGCGGCATCGCCACCGCGGCACGCCAGCTCAAGCCCGGCATCGAGATCGTCGGCGTGCAGACGGCGCGTTTCCCGGCGATGGTCAACGCGATCAAGCACACGCAGCATCCGCAGGGCACGAGCACGATCGCCGAGGGCATCGCCGTCGGCCGGCCCGGCGAGCTGACGCGTGAAGTGATCGGCAGGCTGGTCGACGACCTCGTGCTGGTGGACGAGGGCGACATCGAGCAGGCGATCGTGATGCTGCTGGAGATCGAGAAGACCCTCGTCGAAGGCGCCGGCGCGGCCGGGCTGGCGGCGCTGCTGAAGGAGCCGGCGCGCTACGCCGGCAAGCGCGTGGGCCTGGTGCTGTGCGGCGGCAACATCGACCCGCTGCTGCTGGCCTCCATCCTCGAACGCGGCATGGTGCGCGCGGGGCGGCTGGCGCGCATCCGCGTCAATGCGCGCGACCTGCCGGGCGTGCTGGCGCGCATCACCGCGGTGGTGGGCGAGGCCGGCGCGAACATCGACGAGGTGCACCACCAGCGCGCGTTCTCCACGCTGTCGGCGCAGGGTGTCGAGGTCGAGCTGGTGCTGCAGACCCGCAACCGCGAGCACGTGCGCGAGGTGGTGGAACGGCTGGTCGCCGCGGGCTTCGAGGCCCGGACCGACTGACTAGCCTGCGCCGAAATGCCGGCGCAGCCGGCGGCCGCGCAGCAGCGCCGCGGCGGCCAGCGACAACAAGGCCATCACGGCCAGGATCGCCGCCATGCGCCCCCAGGGCCGTCCGAAGGCGGCGCGCTGCTGCGCGAGTTCGGCGGCAGTCCACAGCCATTGCAGCGCGGCCAGCACCAGCGCAGCCTGCAGCACGCGCCAGACCCAGGCGCGGCGCAGCATCAGCAAGCCGAGCAACGCGGTGCAGGTGATCACGCCCAGCCATTGGCCTGCGCGCAGGAAGTGCGCGCCGAGCACGAGCAGGGCGACGAGCGGCAAGGCCAGCGGCAGCGGGAACATGCCGCGCAGCGTAGCGACGGCCGCCGCGTGCCGCCTTGACCCAGGACAGCTGCGGCCGGCCGCTCGCGCCGAACAATGCCGGCATGAACGAGACGATTCCCGTGTCGGACGGCGCCGCGCGTCGCGAGGCGCGGCTCGCGACGCCGCGCATGACGCGCGAGCTGGCCACGATCGCCGCGATGTTCCGCATGGACTGCGCCGGCCGCCATGCCGCTGCCGCGCGCGGCGGCGTGCCGGGCGCCTTCGACGAAGGCCTTTGCGCCGAGTGCGCCGAGCTGCTCGCCTACGCCCGCAAGCGCCTGGCCGGCTGCCCCTTCGGCTCGGCCAAGCCGACCTGCGCGCACTGCGTGGTGCATTGCTACGGGCCGCGCCAGCGCGAGGCCGTGCGCGAGGTGATGCGGCGCAACGGCCCGCGCATGCCCTGGCGGCACCCCTGGCTGGCGATCACGCATCTGCTGGACCGCCGCCGCCCTGCGCCGCCCAAGCCGCGCGGGCGGCCGCCTGCCGGCTGACGAAGCGCGTCAGCAGGCCGTCATCGGCTGCGTGCTACATTCGCGCCCATGCGTCTGACGCCCTTCTTCTTTACGTACTTTTGGTTCTCGCACCGCACGGCGGCTGGAGAGGCAAGCGCGTAATCAAGCAGAGCACGCAACGCACCCCAGAAAACCGCCGGCAGCCCCGGCGGTTTTTTCTTGGCCGCCGAAGACGCCAGCCCACCCGAGGAAGCCCGATGAGCCCGAAGCCCACCAGCCCCGCCGCCGACGAGCGCCTGACGCTGAGCGAGAAGACCAGCAGCACCGACGACCAGCGCATCCGCGACATCACGCCGCTGCCGCCGCCGGAGCACCTGATCCGCTTCTTCCCCATCGCCGGCACGCCGGTGGAAACGCTGGTGACGGACACGCGCGGCGCGATCCGCAAGATCATGCAGGGCGAGGACGACCGGCTGCTGGCCATCGTCGGCCCCTGCTCCATCCACGACCCGGCCGCGGCGCTGGAGTACGCGCGGCGCCTGAAGGCCGAGCGCGCGCGCCACGCCGGCGAGCTGGAGATCGTGATGCGCGTGTACTTCGAGAAGCCGCGCACCACGGTCGGCTGGAAGGGCCTGATCAACGACCCCTACCTGGACGAGAGCTACCGCATCCACGAGGGCCTGCGCATCGCGCGCCAACTGCTGCTGGACATCAACCGCCTGGGCATGCCTGCGGCCAGCGAGTTCCTCGACGTGATCAGCCCGCAGTACATCGGCGACCTGATCGCCTGGGGCGCGATCGGCGCGCGCACCACCGAAAGCCAGGTGCACCGCGAGCTGGCCTCGGGCCTTTCGGCGCCGGTGGGCTTCAAGAACGGCACCGACGGCAACATCAAGATCGCCATCGATGCGATCCAGGCCGCTGCGCGGCCGCACCACTTCCTGTCGGTGCACAAGAACGGCCAGGTCGCGATCGTCGAGACCAAGGGCAACAAGGACTGCCACGTGATCCTGCGCGGCGGCAAGGCGCCGAACTACGACGCCGCGAGCGTGGCCGCGGCCTGCGCCGAGATCGAGGCCGCCAAGCTGCCCTGCCGGCTGATGATCGACGCCAGCCACGCCAACAGCAGCAAGCAGCACCAGCGCCAGATCGAGGTGATGAAGGACGTGGGCGGGCAGCTCGCGCAGGGCAACCGCTGCGTCTTCGGCGTGATGGTCGAGAGCCACCTGCACGGCGGCGCGCAGAAGTTCACCGCGGGCAAGGACGACCCGTCCAAGCTCGAATACGGCCGCAGCATCACCGACGCCTGCATCGACTTCGCCGACACCGTGGGCCTGCTCGACGGCCTGGCCGAGTCGGTGAAGGCGCGCCGCGCGCTGAAGCGCTGAAGGACCGGGCCGAGGCGGGCGCATACTCGCCGGCGGAGCAACACCGCAGGAAAGAGGCATGCGCAGCACCGTGCTCGTGAAGTTCAGCGGCCGCGACATCACGCTGCCCGATCCGGCGCCCGGCGCGCTGGCCGCCGACGCCGCGCGGCGCTGGCTCGACGAGGCTTTCCTTGCCAACGACTGCGAGCCGCTGCGCGCCAGCGGCAAGGTGCTGACGGTGGACAAGCTGCTGGCCATCGCCGCCACCGTGGGCCCGCGCCGCTTCGAGGACGACGCGGCCTTCGCCGCCGCCTACGCGCAGGCCGCGGTGGACTCGACGGGGCGGCCGCTGGTGTCGGTCGACGTCGATGCCGGCACCGTGGCGTTCTGAGCTTCGCGGGCTGTAGGAGGCTTCCTACAGCGCATCGGCGCCGCGCGGCGATTCCCGCGGCACCTCCGGTTTGGCACACTGCCCGCGCGATGCCGCCGATCAAGACCTTCATCGTCGAGGACAGCCCGATCATCCTCACCAACCTCGTGGCGACGCTGGAGGAGCTGGCGCCGGTGCGGGTGGTGGGCTCGGCGCCCGACGAGGCCGGCGCGCTGCGCTGGCTCAACGAGGGCGGCGCCGGCTGCGACCTCATCATCATCGACGTCTTCCTCAAGCAGGGCTCGGGCCTGGCGGTGCTGCGCGGCAGCGCGAGCAGCGCCTCGGCCGCCAAGCGCGTGGTGCTGACGAACTACGCCACCGCCGACATGCGCCGCAAGTGCGCCGAGCTGGGCGCCGACCGCGTGTTCGACAAGTCCGGCGAACTCGAGGAGCTGATCGCCTACTGCGCGCGTCTGGGCGGCGAGCCGGTGTCCGGCGTGCCGAGCTGAATGCAGCCCGCGCCGCTGCGCGCCGGCCGCGTCGTGACGATGCTGCTGGCCACGCTGGCCACCGTGGCCGCGGTGGCGCTGATCGTCATCAACGAGGCGGCCTGGCGCGACGCGACCAACGTCGTCACGAACCTGGGCCAGCGCGGCGCGGCGCGGGTGCAGATCCAGACCCTGCTGCGGCGGCTGATCGACGCCGAGACCGCGCAGCGCGGCTACCTGCTGACCGGCCGCGCCGAGTACCTGAAGCCCTACGGCGAATCGGTGCAGGACGTGGACGCGGCGCTGGCCTGGCTGCGCGACTACTACACGGGTGATGCGAAGGCCACTGCGCAGCTGAAGGAGATGGCCGCGCGCACGCGCGAGAAGCAGTCGGAGATGGCGACCTCGCTGCAGCTGTTCGAGGCCGGCCGCACCGAGGCCTGGCGCTCGCTGCTGCTGACCGACATCGGGCGCGAGAAGATGGAGGCGATCCGCGTGCTGTCGCAGGCGCTGAACGACGCCGAGACGCAGCGCGTGGCGGACGACCGGGCCGCCCTCTTCCGCACGCTGGGCACGAACCGCTTCGGCGTCAATGCGCTGGCGGCGCTGAGCCTGCTGGCGCTGGCGCTGTTCCTGCGCCAGGCTGCCGTGCACGCCGCCGCCCAGCGCGCCGCAGCCCAGGCGCTGCAGGCCGAGCGCGACCACCTGGAGGCCGAGGTCGCCAGCCGCACGGCCGACCTCACCGCGCTCGCCCGCCACCTGCAGACCGCGCGCGAGGACGAGCGCGGCCGCCTGGCGCGCGAGCTGCACGACGAGCTGGGCGCGCTGCTCACCGCCGCCAAGCTCGACGCCGCGCGCCTGAAGCGCGCGCTGCCGCAGCTCACGCCCGAGGCCGAGCAGCGGCTGGGGCACCTGAACGCCTCGCTGGACCAGGGCATCGGGCTGAAGCGGCGGATCATCGAGGACCTGAGGCCCAGCTCGCTGAACAACCTGGGCCTGGTGGCGGCGCTGGAGATCCTGGCACGCGAGTTCGCGCAGCGCGCCGAGCTGGCGGTGCAGACCGAGCTGCAGGAGCTGGCGCTCGACGAAGGCGCGCGCATCACCGTCTACCGGCTGGTGCAGGAGTCGTTCACCAACATCGCGAAGTACGCGGGCGCCAGGCAGGTGTCGGTGCGCCTGGTGCGCGACGGCGAACGCGCGCAGGTGAGCGTGCAGGACGACGGCCGCGGCTTCGACGCCGCCAGGGTGCGCGGCAGCGCGCGCGGGCTGATGGGCATGCGCTACCGCGTCGAAGCCGAGGGCGGGGTGATGGAGCTGGTCTCGGCGCCCGGCGCCGGCACCACGCTGCGCGCCTGGCTGCCGCTGCGGGCCGCTGAGGCCGAACCGGCTCAGGGCCCGGCAAGCGAAGACAGCTGAGCGGCCAGGGTGTCGAGGCTGGCGGCCCCGACGCTGGCGGCCGGATCGTCATCGGCCAGGCCGGTCAGCAGCGCCCAGCCGCCGATCGCGACGCCGAAGATCAGGGCGGTCAGCAGGTTCTGGCGCTTCATGTTCTTCGCCCCCTGGGTACTGCTGCAATGGCGCCAGCGTACGGCGGGGCGCCGGCGCTGCCCATCGGCGCCGGTGCTGCGGCCTTGTCGGAGCTGTCCTACAGACGCCTACGCGTCGCCGCCGGCGTCGCGGTAGCGCTGCAGGTGGTCGCCGGTGAGCGGCAAGGTCGACGCCGCGGCGCGGTAGGCGGCCAGCGCGCGCTGGCGCCACCCGGCGCGCCGGGCCGGCTCCAGCTCGGCCAGCAGCAGGCAGGCTTCGCCGAGGTTGAGCTGCGCGTCGCGCGCCTTGCCGGGCGCGGCCAGTGGCGACAGCACCTCCACCGCGCCGCCCGCGCGCTGGCGCGCCGGCTCCAGCGCGCCGGTGCCGGCGAGTGCGCGTGCCTCGTAGACCTGCAGCCAGGCGCGCATGCGCCGCGGATGCGGGGCCTCGGCCTGCGCGGTGACCTGCTGCTCCCAATAGGCCAGTGCCGTGCGCAACACCGGCAGCGCTTCGGCGTGCCGGCCATTGAGCACCAGCGCGCGGCCGTGGTGTTGCGCCACGCGCGGCAGCTGCGGGATCCACTTGCTCTGCGGGCCGTTCTCGCGCGCCAGCGCCTGCACCTCGGTCCACGCGGCCTGGCTGGCTTCGAGCGCCGGGCCGGGGCGGTCGGCGCGCATCAGGATCACCGCCGCGTTCGTCGCCTCCGTCACCAGGCCGTCGCGCCAGGCGGTGTTGAAGGGCTCGGCCATCACGCTGCGCTGGCGCTGGCGGTAGGCGGTCTCGGCGTCGGCCTGCGCGAGGTCGAGCCGGTTCAGCCGCGCCTGCGTGATGGCGCGCGCGCCGTGCAGCGTGCCCAGCAGCGCGGCCACCTCGGCGTCGGGCTGCTCGGCGTCGAGCTGGCGCAGCTGGGCGGCGGCCTGTTCGAAGAGCGCCAGCGCCTTCTCCGGCTGGTTGAGGCTGGCGATGGTCTGCTGGTCGTGGAACTGCGCCTTCACCAGCAGCACCGAAGCCTGCTGCACGCGCAGCGCACGCGCCGCGGGCGCGGCAGGCTTCGCATCGAGCGCGGCCTGCAGGCGCGACGCCGCTTCGTCGAGATCCTTCAGGCCCTGCTCGGGCTGCTTCTGCGCGCGCAGCCCTTGCGCCCGCATGCGCAGCGCCAGCGCGTGCTGCACGGCGAGCGTGGGGTCGGCCGGGCGGCCTGCCTCCGCTCGCAGCGCCAGCGTGATCGCCCGCTCGGCGTTGCTGCGCGCGTCGGGCATCTTGTCGAGCGAGGCGCCGGTGTCGTCGCCCTGGATCTGCGCCAGCCGCGCGTAGGCGCCGGCCAGCAGCGCAAGCCATTCGGGGTCGTCGCCGGCCTCGCGCTCCAGGCGCTCGAGGTTGGCCAGCAGCGTGCGCAGCATGTTCTCCTTCACCACCAGCCCGCCGGGCAGGAAGGTGACGGCGTCGCCGTACTCCAGCACCACGTCGCGCGCCACGTCGCGCAGCTGCGCCAGGCGCTGGTTCGCGCGGTGCGCCTGCCAGGCCGTGCCGGCCAGGCCGCCGACGAGCGCCAGCACCGCGAGCGAGGCCGCGCCCACCGCGACGCGGTTGCGGCCGATGAACTTCGCCAGCAGGTAGGCCGCGCGCGGCGGCTGCGCGCTCACCGGGTAGCCGCCGAGGAAGGCGCGCACGTCGGCGGCCAGCGCGTCGACGCTGGCGTAGCGCTCGTCCGGTGCCTTTCGCAGCGCCTTCAGCAGGATGTTGTCGAGGTCGCCCTCCAGGCGGCGGCGCGTGGCCAGCCACTGCGGGTCGGGCACCTGCTCGGGCGTGAGGCGGCTGGGCCGCAGCGGCTGCTCCTCGACCACGCCGCGCGCGGCTTCAGCCGGCGTGGTGGCGTTGCGGCCGGTGGGGCGCAGGCCGGTGAGCATCTCGTACAGCAGCACGCCCAGGCTGTAGATGTCGGTGGCGGTGCTCACCGGCTCGCCCTTCACCTGCTCGGGGCTCGCGTAGTTGGGCGTGTAGGGGCGGTTGCCGCCGATCGTGGCGCCGGCGTCGGCGCCTTCGAGCGGATCGAGCGCCTTGGCGATGCCGAAGTCCAGCAGCTTGACGTGGCCCTCGGCGTCCACCAGCACGTTGCCGGGCTTCAGGTCGCGGTGCACGAGCAGCTGGCGGTGCGCGTAGGCCACCGCGTCGGCCAGCTGCAGGAAGAGCTTCAGCCGAGTCTCCAGCGCCAGGCCTCGCGCGGCCTCGTCGATGGGCCGGCCGTCGACGTAGGCCATCACGAAATAGGGCAGGCCTTCCTCGCTCGCGCCGGCGTCCAGCAGCGTGGCGATGTGCGGGTGCGCCAGCCGCGCCAGCGCCTGGCGCTCCTGCGCGAAGCGCTGCAGCACCGCGGCGCTGTCCATGCCGCGCTTGAGCAGCTTGACCGCGGCGCGGCCCTCGTAGCTGCCGTCGGCGCGGCGCGCCTCGTAGACGTCGCCCATGCCGCCGGCGCCGATGCGGCCGACGATGGCCCAGGCACCCAGCCGCCGGCCGGGCTCCACCGCGCCTGGCTGCTCGGGCCGTGCCGGCTCGGCCAGGAAGCCGGTGGCCACGTCGTGGTGCGCCAGCAGGCTGTCCAGCTCGGCGCGTTCGGCCTCGTCCAGGCCGGCGGCATCGGCCAGCGCCTGGCGCTCGGCGGGCGGCAGGCCCAGTGCACGCTCGAAGACGGTCTTGATGCGGTCCCAGCGGTCGGGCGGCAGGCTCATGAAGAGGGGATGGGGGCAGGCGAAACGTCAGCCGTGCAGTTTCACCTGCTCGGGCCGGCGCGCCGCGTGATGTCGCTCACGGACAGCCCCACGGCCACGTGGACAATTCCGCCTTCACGATGAATGCCGCCGCCGAGCCTGCCGACCCGCTGGACGTGACCGTCTGGCTGCGCGAACTCGGACAGGCCAGCCCCGGCGCGTCGAGCCAGCTCTTCGAGCTGCTGTACGACGAGCTGCGGCGCATCGCGCGCGCTCAGCTGCGGCGCGAGAACCCGGGGCACACGCTGAGCGCCACCGCACTCGCGCACGAGGCCTGGTTCCGCATGGCCGAGCAGACGCGCACGCAGTGGCAGAACCGCGGCCACTTCCTCGCGGTGGCCAGCACGATGATGCGGCGCATCCTCGTCAACCACGAGCTGGCCAAGCGCGCCGGCAAGCGCGACGCCGAGCTGGTGCCGGTGACGCTGTCGGGCCTGGAGCAGATCGGCGTAGCGCCCGACCGCGACATCGTCGCCGTGCACGAGGCGCTGCTGGCCTTCGAGGAAGTCGATGCGCGCGCCGCCAAGGTGGTGGAGCTGCGCTTCTTCGGCGGCATGGAGAACGAGGAGATCGCGCAGGCGCTGGACGTGAGCCTGGCGACCGTCAAGCGCGACTGGGCGCTGGCCCGCGCCTGGCTGCACCGCGAGCTGGCGACCCGGCCATAGGCCAGGGGCGCTCGGCGTCCTCCGGCCGTAGACCCCGGGGCGCTCGGTTTCCCCGGCCGTAGGAGCGGGGCGCGCAGGTACCCGCCGCCGTATGCTCGTCGCTGCGCCGCATCGGGCGCAGATTCCAAAACACAGGAGAGACGAGCATGCTGAAGAAACTCATCGCGCTGCTGATGGCGATGTTCGCGGCCGCGGCCTTCGCGGCAGTGGACGTCAATACCGCCGACACCGCGGCGCTGGACGGCGTGAAGGGCATCGGCCCCGCGATCGCCGCCAAGATCACCGCCGAGCGCACCAAGGGCGGCAAGTTCAAGGACTGGGACGACCTGATCGGCCGCGTCAGCGGCATCGGCGACAAGACCGCGGCGAAGCTGTCGGAGGCCGGTCTGACGGTCAACGGCGGCACCTTCAAGGGCGTGGCCGCCAAGCCGGCGGCAGCCGCGAAACCGGCCGATGCGAAGACCGCCGCCGCGCCGGCTGCGACCAGCGCCGAGGACAAGAAGGCCGCGGCGAAGAAGGAAAAGGAAGAGAAGGCGGCCGCGAAGAAGAAGGAGAAGGAAGAGAAGGCCGCGAAGGCCGCCGCGGCGAAGGCTTCGGCTGCTGCGAAGAAGTAGGGCTCAGGAATCCGAGCGCTTCAGGCGCTCGGAGTGCCAATACACATCGTCGCCGCCCAGCCCGTCGAGGTTGGCGCGGTTCAGCACCCGGGCCAGCACGAACAGCAGGTCCGACAGGCGGTTGAGGTACTGCCGCGGGGCCTCGTTGACGGGCTCCGCGGCGGCCAGCGCCACCACCGAGCGCTCGGCGCGCCGCGCCACCGTGCGGCTCACGTGCGCCAGCGCCGCACTGCGTGTGCCGGCCGGCAGGATGAACTCCTTCAGCCGCGGCAGCTCGGCGTTGTAGTGCGCCAGCGCCTCGTCCAGCCGCAGCACCGCGTCTTCCTTCAGCAGGCTGAAGCCGGGGATCGAGAGTTCGCCGCCGAGGTTGAACAGCTCGTGCTGCACCGTGACCAGCAGCTCGCGCACGCCCTCGGGCAGCGGCTCGGCCAGCAGCACGCCGAGACCGGAGTTCAGCTCGTCCACGTCGCCCATCGCCATCACGCGCAGATGGCTCTTGGGCACGCGCTGGCCGTCGCCCAGCCCGGTGCTGCCGTCGTCGCCGGTGCGGGTGGCGATCTGGGTCAGGCGGTTGCTCATCGTTCGGGGTCAGCGTCGGGTGGGGCCGCCATTGGAACACCGGCGGCGCGCAGCCGCAGGCCGGTCAGCAGGTCGCCCCACCACAGGCCCATCATGCGCAGGAAGGCCGGCACGGCCAGGCCGTGGCGCACCGGGTGGTCGGCGCGGATCGCAGCCCAACCGCGGTGGATCACCGTCACCAGCGTGCCCGAGGCGCCCTGCGGCTTGAACAGCACCTCGACCTCGGTGTGCTCGTGCGGCTCGAAGTTGGCGGCGCGCCAGCGCAGCAGCAGCCGGTGCGGTGGCTCCCAGGCCAGCGTGCGGCCGATCTCGCGCGCGAGTTCCTGCCCTTCGACCGCGTAGGCCTCCAGCAGCCGCCCGCCGACGCCGGGCTCGATCCGCACGATGCCGCCGGCGCCGCCCGGCGCGTTGCGAAAGCGCCGGCCGCGACGCCACCACAGGTCCACCTCCTCGGTGAAGACGCGGAAGGCTTCGTCGGGCGGGATCGACAGGCCGACGCTCGCGCGCGCCTCGTCACCCGGTGGCGCGCTCATCGACGCTTCCGCGCCGCGGGCGCGGCCTTGGCTTCGGCGTGGGCCTTGAACGCCTGCAGCTGCTCGCCCCAGAAGGCCTCCAGCTCGGCCAGCAGCTCGTGCAGCGGCGCCAGCGCCTGCGGCTGCAGGCGGTACAGGCGCACGCGGGCGTCGTGCTCGGGCTCGTCGTCGGCGATCAGCCCGCCGCGGCGCAGCACGCGCAGGTGGCGGCTGAGCGAAGGCGGGCTCATCTGCAGCGCCGCGGCCAGCTCGCCGGCGCGCTGCGGGCCGCGCGCGAGCAGGCGCACGACGGCGCGCCGCGTGGGGTCGGCGAGCGCGGCGAGCGTGGCGCCCAGACGCGTGTCGGCCGTGGCGTCAGCCTTGTCCACGCTAGCCACGGATGCGCTGGCTGAACCACCAGCTGTGGCCCTCGGGGTCGAGGCAGCCGTAGCTGCGGTCGGCCCAGTAGTCGTCGCCGTAGTCGTGCAGCGAGGGCTCGGAGACGATGCGCGCGCCCTTGGCGCGAGCCGTCGCGCAATGCGCGTCGAGGTCGTCGACGTAGACCATCAGGCTCTGCGTGTTGCCGCCGGCCGTCAGCGGGCTGAGCCAGCGGCTGCCGAAGCGCTGCTCGGCCTCCTCGAAGCGCTCGCCGCCGACCATGATCAGGCCGTCGCCGTAGGTGAGTTCGCTGTGCTCGATCCGGCCGCCCTCGCCTTCGACCTTCAGGCGCAGCTCGAAGCCGAAGGCTTCGCAGAGCCAGTCGATCATCGCCGCGGGCTCGCGGTAGTGCAGGCTGGACGAGATGCGGGGCCAGCCGGCGGGCGTGGGTTTCATGGGCGGGATCTCCTGAAGGGTGAATGCTGCACAGAATGCCAATAGTTGTCGCTTGGGTCAACTATTGATCCGCACGAACTTCGTGGAGATGCGCATGGGCGCTGCCCGGCCGCCGACCTACCATCCGCGCCATGAACGCCCCGCTGCCCACCGACGCCCTGCCCGCGGCTGCCCGCCGCCCACTGCCCGAGGCCATGCTCGACGCGCTGCGCACGCGCTTCGGCGAGCGCTGCAGCACCGCCGCCGCGGTGCGCGAGCAGCATGGCCGCGGCGAATCGGTCTACGACGCGCTGCCGCCCGACGCGGTGGTCTTCTGCGAGAGCACCGAGGAGGCGGCCTTCGTCGTGCAGCAGGCTGCAGCGCACGGCGTGCCGGTCATCCCCTTCGGCGTGGGCTCATCGCTCGAAGGCCACCTGCTGGCGGTGCAGGGCGGCGTGAGCGTGGACCTCTCGCGCATGTGCCGCGTGCTGGCGGTGAACGCCGAGGACCTGACGGTGACGGTGGAGGCCGGCGTCACGCGCGAGCAGCTCAACCGCGAGATCCGCGAGACGGGCCTGTTCTTCCCGATCGACCCCGGCGCCAACGCCACGCTCGGCGGCATGGCCGCCACGCGCGCCAGCGGCACGAACGCAGTGCGCTACGGCACGATGCGCGAGAACGTGCTGGGCCTGACGGTGGTGAACGCCCGCGGCGAGGTGATGCAGCTGGGCACGCGCGCGAAGAAGAGCAGCGCGGGCTACGACCTCACGCGCCTGTTCGTCGGCAGCGAAGGCACGCTGGGCGTGATGACCGAGGTGACGCTCAAGCTCTACCCGCTGCCCGAGGCGGTGAGCGCGGCGATCTGCCACTTCCCGAGCGTGAACGCCGCGGTGCAGACGGCCATCCAGATCATCCAGTGCGGCGTGCCGATCGCACGCTGCGAGCTGCTCGATGCCAACGCGATCCGCGCCGTCAACAAGCACAGCAGGCTGGGCCTGCGCGAGCACCCGATGCTGCTGATGGAGTTCCACGGCAGCCCGGCCGGCGTGCAGGAGCAGGCCGAGACCGTGCAGGCGCTGGCGCGCGAGCATGGCGGCGAAGACTTCCAGTGGGCCAGCACGCCGGAAGAGCGCACGAAGCTGTGGGCCGCGCGCCACCAGAGCTACTTCGCCGCGCTGCAGACGCGCCCCGGCTGCCGCTGCCAGAGCAGCGACACCTGCGTGCCGATCTCGCGCCTGGCCGAGAGCATCAACGCCAGCGTCGACGAGGCCGAGGCCTCGGGCATCCCGTACTGGATCGTCGGCCACGTGGGCGACGGCAACTTCCACCTGAGCTACCTGATGGACCCGAACGACCCGCGCGAGACCGCTGAGGTCGAGCGGCTGAACGTGCTGATGGTGCAGCGTGCGATCCGCCTGGGCGGCACCTGCACCGGCGAGCACGGCATCGGCCTGCACAAGATGGGCTACCTGCTGGAGGAGGCCGGCCCGGCGGCCGTGGAGATGATGCGCAGCATCAAGCGGGCGCTGGACCCGCAGAACATCATGAACCCGGGCAAGGTGTTCGCGCTGTAGCTCCAGCTGTAGCGCGGGGCCGCTCGCTCAGACGTTGCCCGCCCAGGGCAGCAGCTCTTCCGGCGGCGCATCCTCGCATTGCAGCTCGGCGAAGGACAGCAGGTCGGCCGCCACGCGCAGCCCGCGCAGGAAGTTGCCGCCGCGCACCGCCATCACCTGGCGCGAGCCGCCCACGCGCAGCAGGAACAGCGCGTAGGGCAGGCCGGGCAGGATGGCCAGTGCAGGCGTGGATGTGCAGGGGTTCACCTCTGCCGTATCGGCAGCGCGAGGCGGCCTGCGCAGGACGGCAGGCCCGCGCAGCGCGGCCGTCTGTCGATTCCGCACGGGCCGGGCCGTCGTGCGGCATCGACCCCCTGAACCGAAGGAGAGCCCATGACCCAGGCCATCGCCTACCTCGGCTTCGACGGCAACTGCGCCGAAGCGATGCGCTTCTACGAGCGCACCTTCGATGCGAAGCTCGAAGTGATGATGAGCGGCGCCGACTCGCCGATGTGCGAGCAGATGCCGCCGGAGCACCGCCACCGCATCCTGCACGCGCGGCTGGTGCTGCCCGGCGGCGGCATGGTCTACGGCGGCGACGCGCCGGCGCACCTGCCCTACGAGGGCATCAAGGGTGTCTCGATCACGCTGGACTTCGACACCGTCGAGCGCGCGCGGCAGGTCTTCGATCGCCTGGCCGAAGGCGGCCAGGTGACGATGCCGATGAACCCGGTCTTCTGGGCGCGCGCCTGCGGCATGGTGGTGGACCGCTTCGGCACGCCCTGGATCATCAACGGCGAGCAGCTGCCGGCGTGACGCGGCGGCGGCGGCCGGCGGCCGCGGCGCCCACCAGCGCCAGGCCCGCCAGGCCCAGCGAGGCCGGCTCGGGCACCGTGGCGCCGGCGCCGACGATCACCGTCAGGTCCGTCTGCGCCACCAGCGCGCCGGTGGTCTTGTCGAAGGCCTGCAGGAAGAACGAGTAGTTGCCGTCGGCAGACGGATTGAAGATGCCGGCGAACAGTGCGCCGTTGTCGAAGAAGTCCATGTTCCAGGAGTTCTGCGCCAGGTTGTTGCTCGCGGCGAGGGCGTTCATGCCGGCCAGGTCCGTGGCCTCTGCGCCGGCGCCTTGCGCGGTGGTGTTGGTGCCGAAGGAGTGGTCGAAGAAGGTGCTCAGCAGGCTGATCGTGCTGAAGTTCGTGCCGGCGCCGGCGTCGCTGTCGATGCCCAGCACGAAGTTGAAGGCGTTGAGGTTCACGCCGCTGGTGCCGCTGGCGTCGGAGTTGATCGACCAGTCGAAGTTCCAGCGCGCGCGCGTCGAGGGGGAAGGCGGCGCGCCGGCGGCCATGCTCGCAGTGCCGTCGCCGTTGTTGTTGAACACGTTCTGCGGCAGGTTCGTCGCGACGTCGTAGCGCACATGCGCGCGCAGGCCCAGCTCCACGTTGCCCGCGGTGTCCAGGTTCCAGCCGCCGTTGGTATTGCCGCTGCCGTAGATGGTGTTGCCCGTGGTGTTGGTGTTGATCGTGGGCGTGGCGTGCGCGGTGCCGACGAGGGCGGCGCCAGCCGCCAGGGCCAGCAGGCTCAGGGTCTTGTGCATGTGTGTACTCCGGTGTTGATGACAGCGATCACTTCTGAGCGGCATGGAGATTCAGTGACGTTCAGGTGATAGCAAGCCTGGAGCGCACAAAGCGTGCCGGTTTTCGGGGGGCAAGAAACGTGGCATTTCGCAACGGACACTTGCCGTCGTCCGCGGTGAAAAGTTCACAAGGCGCCGGACAGCCCCCACGAACGAGGTGTAAGCACCCCCGACATCGGGGATTCCCGTTTCGCCCGTTCTAAAGGAGTGAGTCGAGCAGCGAGGCGACGTGAAATGCGCGGCGGCCGCTGCCGTCGGTGATCTGATGACGGCAGCTCGTGCCATCGGCGACGACCACCGCGTCGGGCAAGGCACGCACGGCCGGCAGCAGCGCGGCCTCGGCCATCGCCATCGACACGGCCTGGTGCCGGGCTTCGTAGCCGAAGCTGCCGGCCATGCCGCAGCAGGAGCTTTCGATCAGCTGCGGCCTCGCGCCCGGGATCAGCTTCAGCAGCTCGAGCACCGGCGCGACGGCGCCGAAGGCCTTCTGGTGGCAGTGGCCGTGCACGAGCAGCGGCTGGTCGAGCGGCTTGAGCGCGAGGCTGAAGCGGCCGGCCTTCACTTCGCGCGTGACGAATTCCTCGAACAGCAGCGCCTGCGCGGCCACCACCTCGGCCTTGGCGCCCAGGCCGAGCGCGAGCGCCTCGTCGCGCAGCGTCAGCAGGCACGAGGGCTCCAGGCCGACGATGGCGATGCCGGCCTGCGCCAGCGGCAGCAGCGCATCGAGCAGCGCCGCGAGCGACGCGCGCGCTTCGCCCACCATGCCGGCCGCGAGCCAGGTGCGGCCGCAGCAGTGGTGGCCGTCGCCCCGCTTCTGGACGCTGTGCACCGCGTAGCCCGCGGCGTGCAGCACGCGCAGCGCGGCATGGGCGATCTCGGTCTCGAAGCCGCCGCTGAAGGTGTCGACGAAGAGCACCGCCACCGGCCGGCCCGCGGCGGCAGCGGCCAGCGCTTCGTCGCGCGTGGCCAGCGCCACCGGCGGCTGCGCACGCCAGAAGGTGTCGCGCCGGAAGGCCGGCAGCGCGCGCTGCGCCGAGACGCCCAGCAGCCGCTCGCCGAGCTTGCGCAACAGCGGCGACGCATTGCGGGCGCGCACCAGTGCCGGCATCAGCCCGGCGTGCACCTGGCGCGGCAGGTTCGCGAGCAGGTGATCCTTCGCGCTGAAGCCGGTGCGCGCCTTGCGCTGCGCGGTGAATTCGATCTTCATGCGCGCCATGTCCACGCCGGTCGGGCAGTCGCGCTTGCAGCCCTTGCAGCCGACGCAGAGTTCCATGGCCTCGGCCACCGCGTCGGAGCTGAAGCCCTCCGGCCCGAGCTGGCCCGAGAGAGCCAGCCGCAGCGTGTTCGCGCGCCCGCGCGTGAGGTGCATCTCGTCGCGCGTGACGCGGTAGCTCGGACACATCGTGCCGGCGTCGAACTTGCGGCAGTGGCCGTTGTTGTTGCACATCTCCACCGCCATCGCCAGGCCGCCGGTGGCGTCGCCGCCGGTGCCGGGTGCGCTGGTGATCTCGGTCACCGGGTCGGCCTTCACGTTCCAGGCCGACCAGTCGAGCACCGGTGTCAGTGGAATGCGGCGGTAGGCATTGGGCGCCTGTGGCGGCGGGAAGCGGAACAGCGCCCCCTCGTCCATCTTCGGCGGCGCGATCATCTTGCCGGGGTTCAGCAGGCCGGCCGGGTCGAGTTCGCGCTTAATCGCGTCGAAGGCCTCGGTGAGCTTCGGCCCGAACTGCCAGGCGATCCACTCGCCGCGGCACAGGCCGTCGCCATGCTCGCCGCTGTAGGCGCCCTTGAAGCGGCGCACCAGGGCCGAGGCTTCCTCGGCGATCGAGCGCATCTTCGAGGCTCCATCGCGCCGCATGTCGAGGATGGGCCTCACGTGCAGCGTGCCCACGCTTGCGTGCGCGTACCAGGTGCCTCGCGTGCCGTGGCGCGCGAAGACCTCGGTCAGCGCGTCGGTGTAGTCGGCCAGGTGCGGCAGCGGCACGGCGCAGTCCTCGATGAAGCTCACCGGCTTGCCGTCGCCCTTCAGGCTCATCATGATGTTCAGGCCGGCCTTGCGCACCTCCCACAGCGCCTTCTGCGGCGCTTCGTCGGGCATCTCGACGACGCTGCCGGCGTGGCCGAGGTCGCCCATCAGCGCGACGAGATCACGCAGTTTGTGCAGCAGCGCGCCGCGCTCGGCGCCGGCGAACTCGACCAGCAGGATGGCCTCGGGCTTGCCGATCAGCGCCGAGGCCATCGTCGGCCTGAAGGCCGGATTCGCCAGCGCCAGCTCCACCATCGTGCGGTCCACCAGCTCCACCGCCGTCGGCCCCAGCGTCACGATGTGCTGCGCCGAGGCCATCGCGGCGCGGAAGCTCGTGAAGTTGACGACGCCCAGCACCTTGTGCCGCGGCAGTTCGGCCAGCGGCAGCGTGAGCGAACGCGTGAAGGCCAGCGTGCCTTCGCTGCCGACCAGCAGGTGCGCGAGGTTGACCGAGCCGTCAGCCGTGTAGGGCCGCTCGCTGCGCGGCTGGAAGATGTCGAGGTTGTAGCCGCCCACGCGGCGCAGCACGCGCGGCCACAGCGCCTCGATCTCGGCGCGGTGGGTCTCGGCCAGGTCGCGCACGAAGCCGGCGACCTCTGCCGCGCGGCCAGTGGCCTGGGCCACGGGGCCGAAGTGAAGCAGCGAGCCGTCGGCCAGCCAGGCCTGCATGCCACTCACGTTGTGCACCATGTTGCCGTAGGCGATGCTGCGGCTGCCGCAGCTGTTGTTGCCGGCCATGCCGCCCAGCGTGGCCTGCGCGCTGGTCGACACGTCCACCGGGAACCACAGGCCGTGGGCCTTCAGCTGCGCATTGAGGTGGTCCAGCACCAGGCCGGGCTCGACGGTGGCGGTGCGCGCCGCCACGTCCACCTGCAGCACGCGGCGCAGGTGCTTGGTGCAGTCGATCACCAGCGCCGCGCCCACCGTCTGCCCGCACTGGCTGGTGCCGCCGCCGCGCGGCAGCACCGGCACGCCAAGCTCGCGCGCGATGGCCAACGCGGTGGCCACGTCCTCGGGCGTGGTGGGCACGAACACGCCCACCGGCATCACCTGGTAGATCGAGGCGTCGGTGGCGTAGCGGCCGCGCGAGGCGGCGTCGAAAAGCACCTCGCCGGGCGTCTCGCGGCGCAGGCGGCGCGCGAGCGCCGCGCAGGTCTCGTCGGGCGGCAGGGCGGCGTGCGGATGCGGGCTCATCGCCGACGATCTTGCCTTCAATCCACGATGCCGGCGACGCCGGCGGGGCCAGGGAAAACCTGCGGGCACCCGTTTCGGCGCGCATGCAAAGCTCGCTGCAACGAGGACTTGCCATGCTCACGCTGAACCAGCACCCATCCGGCCGCCACTTCCTGCAGATCCCGGGCCCGAGCCCCGTGCCCGACCGCGTGCTGCGGGCCATGAGCCTGCCCACCATCGACCACCGCGGGCCCGAGTTCGGCGCCCTGGGCCTGTCGGTGATCGACGGCCTCAAGCAGGTCTTCCGCACGCAGCACCCGGTGGCGATCTACCCCGCGAGCGGCACCGGCGCCTGGGAGGCGGCGCTGGTCAACACGATGAGCCCGGGCGACCTGGTGCTGATGGTCGAGACCGGCCACTTCGCGAGCCTGTGGCAGCGCATGGCGCAGCGCCTGGGCCTGCAGGTGGAGTTCATCGCCGAGCCCGGCACCTGCGCCGAGACCGGCCTGCCCGTGGCCTGGCGGCGCGGCGTGAACCCGGCGATGGTGCAGGAGCGGCTGCAGCGCGACGCCGAGCACCGCATCCGCGCCGTCTGCGTGGTGCACAACGAGACCTCCACCGGCGTCACCAGCGACATCGCCGCCGTGCGCCGCGCCATCGATGCGGCGGGCCACCCCGCGCTGCTGATGGTCGACACGATCTCGGGCTTGGCCAGCGCCGATTTCCGGCACGACGAATGGGGCGTGGACGTGGCCATCAGCGGCTCGCAGAAGGGCCTGATGCTGCCGCCGGGCATCAGCTTCAACGCGCTGTCGCCGCGTGCGCTGGAAGCGGCCAAGGCCGCGAAGCTGCCGCGCAGCTTCTGGGCCTGGGACGAGATCGTCGAGATGAACAAGACGGGCTACTGGCCCTACACGCCCAGCACCAACCTGCTGTATGCGCTGCACGAGTCGCTGCAGATGCTGCACGCGCAGGGGCTCGATGCCGTGCTCGCGCGCCACCGCCGCTGGGCCGCCGGCGTGCGTGCGGCGGTGCGGGCCTGGGGGCTGCCGATCCAGTGCGCCGACGAAGCGCTGCACTCGCCGGTGCTGACCGGCGTGATCACGCCGCCGGGCGTGGACGCCGACGCGCTGCGCAAGCTCATCCACGCGCGCTTCGACCTTTCGCTGGGCACCGGCCTGGGCAAGGTCAAGGGCCGCATGTTCCGCATCGGCCACCTGGGCGACAGCAACGACCTCACGCTCGTGGCCACCGTGGCCGCCTGCGAGATGGGCCTGCAGCTCGCCGGCGTGAAGCTGGCCGGCAGCGGCGTGATGGCAGCGATGGCGTACTTTGCCGAACAACCGAAGTGAACTGACGAAACCGACGGAGACACCGCATGCAAAGACGCCATCTGCTCGCCGCCACCGCCGCCACGCTGGCCGCCCCTGCCCTGCGCGCCCAGCCCGCCTGGCCGAGCGGCCCGGTGCGCGTGATCGTCGGCTTCCCGCCCGGCGGCGGCACCGACGCGCTGGCCCGCGTCGTCGGCGTGAAGCTTTCGGCGATGTGGGGCCAGCAGGTCGTGGTGGAGAACAAGGGCGGCGCGGCCGGCCTGCTGGCCGCCGAGTACGTGGCGCAGCAGCCCAGCGACGGCAGCACGCTGCTGATGGCGCACATCAACAGCCACGCGCTGGGCCCCGCGCTGCAGCCGGGCAAGCTGCGCTACAGCGTCGAGCGCGACTTCGTGCCCATCTGCCTGGTGGGCGTCACGCCCAACCTGCTGATCGCCCACCCCGGCGCGCCGAACAAGGGCGTGAAGGACGTGGTGGCGGCCTGCAAGGCCGAGCCGGGCAAGATCGCCTTCGGCTCCGCGGGCCTGGGCTCGGCGCAGCACCTGGCGCTGGAGATGTTCAAGGTGCAGGCCAAGGTCGACGCGATCCACGTGCCCTACAAGGGCAGCGGCCCGCTGCTGACCGACCTGATGGGCGGCCAGATCCAGTACTGCTTCGAGACCATGACCGCCGCCACGCCGCACGTGAAGAGCGGCAAGGTCACCGCCATCGCGCAGACGCGCGCCAAGCGCGCCAAGGGCCACCCCACGGTGCCGACGATGCAGGAGGAAGGCTTCGCCGGCTTCGAGGCCACCACCTGGTACGGCCTGGCCGGGCCGGGCAAGCTGCCGTCGGCCATCGCCGAGAAGATCAACCGCGACGTGAACACCGTGCTGGCGATGCCCGACGTGATCGAGAAGCTCGACACCTACGGCGCCGAGGACGGCGGCGGCACGCGCGAGAAGTTCGCCCAGTTCATCGCCAGCGAGCAGGCCAAGTGGGCGCGCGTGGTGAAGGAAGGCAACGTCAAGGTCGAGAGCTAGCGCAGCGGGGCAGAGGTGGGCCGGCCGGCGCTGCCGGCCATCGGTCGGGCGTGGGGCGATGCCTTGGTCGTGATTCATCATCGGCCGCGGGCGCGCCGCCGGAACTGTCGGCACAGACGCGTCATTTCACGCCTTCATCACGCACAAGTGCTGCCGATACTGGTGCACGGAACCCGGCCCACAGGCGGCCGAGCTGTACCGGGCGTCTTCCTGGGCGCCCATCGCCTCTCGTGGAGTCGTTCATGTCGTTCCTGCGCCAACTCTCGGTCCGCGGCAGCGTGGCCATGTTCGTCGGCATGGCCACTGCCGGCGTGCTGCTGATGGCCGGTGTCGCCTTCGTGCAAGGCCATCGTGCCGAAGGCCTCACCGAGCACCTCATCGTCAACGTCAAGCTCGCCCGCGCCAGCGGCCGGCTGGACATGTTCCACGACACGTTGAACGGCATCACGCTGCAGGCCCAGGTGGCCGGCGGCGCGGCCGACGACGCGGCGAAGAAGCACATCCGCGACGAGCTGGCCAAGACGCGCCAGGCGATGCTGCAGGCGCTGGCCGAACTGCGCGAGCACGCGACTTCCAAGGCCATCCGCGACGCCGCCGAGGCCGCCGCGCCGGTGGTGGGCCGCTACATGGCCAGCGCCGGCACGCTGGTCGATGCCGCGCTGGCCGCCGCGCCAGGCTCGGCGCTGCCGCGCGAGCCCTTCGAGCGCGACTTCGAGACACTGGAGAAGACGCTGGACGCGCTGTCGGGCCTGGTGGAGGCCGACGCCGAGGCCACGGTGGCCGAGCGCGACCGGCAGTTCAGCCAGGCGCGCTGGGCCGCGCTCGCGGCGCTCGCGCTCACGGTGGCGGTGACGCTGGGCTTCGGCGCGGCCTTCGCCGGCGTGCTGCTGGGCCGCCTGGGCGCCGAGCCGCGCGCGCTGCGCCGCTTCGCCGCCGAGATCGCCGAGGGCCGGCTGTACACGCAGCTCGAAGGCGGCGGCCACGCGGCGGCACGCGGCGTGGCTGCGGCGCTGGTGACGATGCGCGACCGGCTGCGCGACTCGGTGGCCGTGATCCGCGAAGGCGCAGAGAGCGTGGCCAGCGCGAGCGGCCAGATCGCCAGCGGCAACCAGGACCTGGCCGGCCGCACCGAGCAGCAGAGCACGAGCCTGCAGCACACGGCGCAGAGCGTGGACGAGCTCGTGGGCACCGTGCAGCACACCGCCGGCAGCGTGGACGCCGCCTGCACGATGGCCGGGCAGGCCTGCGGCGCGGCCGAGCGCGGCGGCCAGGCCGTGCGCGAGGCGGTGGGCACGATGGGCGAGCTGACGCAGGCCAGCGCGCGCATCGGCGAGATCACCAACGTGATCGACGGCATCGCCTTCCAGACCAACATCCTCGCGCTGAACGCGGCGGTGGAAGCGGCGCGAGCCGGCGAGCAGGGCCGCGGCTTCGCGGTGGTGGCCTCCGAGGTGCGCACGCTCGCGCAGCGCAGCGCCGCGGCGGCGCGCGAGATCAAGGACCTCATCGAGCACAGCGGCCGCACCGTGGCGGCGAGCAACAAGCTGGTGGCCGACGCCGGCGCGTCGATGGACGAGGCGGTGGCCCAGGTGCGGCGCGTGGCCGCGCTGATCGGCGACATCAGCAGCGCGACGCAGCGGCAGTCGCAGGGCATCGCGGTGGTCAACCGCTCGATGAACCAGCTCGACCAGCACACGCAGCAGAACGCCGCGCTGGTGGAGGAAAGCGCCGCCGCCTCGGACGCGCTCAGCGAGCAGGCGCGGCGGCTGGCGCTGGCGGTGCAGTCGTTCCAGCTCGCGGCGGGCTGAGGCCGCCGCGGAGCTGCTTCAGGCCGCGCTCAGGCGCGGCGGCGGCCCAGGCCCGCCAGGCCGACGAGCGCCACGCCCACCAGCGCCAGCGAGGCCGGCTCGGGCACGACGTTGCCGAAGACCTGCACGTTGATGTCGCTGGCCTTGTCCCAGCCGTTGCCCAGCGAGGTCCATGCGCCCAGGTCGCCGGTGTCGACGACGCCGCCGGCAACGTGCGCGTAGAGCATCTGGTCATCGGCGCCGTCCTGCGGCGAGCCGCTGAGCGCGGCGTTGGAGGCGTGCAGGAAGGGGATCGAGGTGCCCTGGCCGGCGCCGGCCGAGCCGCTGCCGTCGAGGAAGAACTGGTAGGTCGCGCCGCCGGCCAGCATGATGTCGACGGCGAAGTCGACCTGGTACATGTTGACCATCGAGCCGCTGGAACCCTGGTAGATGCTCGTGAACGGGTCGCCGTAGGTGGTGCTGGAGATCACGCCCACCGTCGAGCCCGCCACGCCACCGCGCAGCACGGCGCTGTCGGTCTGGCCCACGGTCCACAGCCGGATGCTGGTGATGTGCCAGGCTTCCGCGGCGGTGTTGGTTATGGTGTCGCCGACCATGTAGTAGTCGTTCGAGGTGTAGGCCGAGAAGGCCCAGGCCACGTTCGAGCGGTTTCCGCCGGCGGCGTTGTTCAGGTTGGCCGTGGGCAGGCCGCGGTCCAGCAGCAGCGGATCGGCATGCGCTGCGGTGGCGGAGAACAGCGCGGCGGCCGCGAGGGCCAGCGCACCGGCGAAGCGGGACGAATTTGTGATCACAGGGCGCATATCAGACTTTCAGAGTTTCGCAAGGACCTGATCCCCCTAAAGCAAGGGGGGTGCCATCGAAACAAGATGTCACCACGGGTCAAGGGCCGACAAGCGCTTGGGCGCGCTCGACGTGAGGAAGTCACAAGGCCCCGGAGCCCCGGGAAAACGCCGCTGTCAAGGCACCCGACAGCCCGCCGACACCGTCGGCGGCGGGTGCAGGCGCGTCAGGCGTGAACCGGCGCCGGCACGGTCCAGCGCCGCGTCACTTCGCTCTTCGCGTTGACGCTCTCCAGGTGCACGCCGAAGCCCCAGAGCCGGGCCACGTGCTTGAGCACTTCCTGGCCGCTGTCGTGCAGCGGGCGGTCGTTGTGCTGGAAGTGGCGCAGCGTGAGGGAGCGGTCGCCGCGCAGGTTCACGTTCCAGACCTGGATGTTGGGCTCGCGCGAGCCCAGGTCGTACTGGTGCGACAGCGCCTCTCGAACGCGGCGGTAGCCGCTGTCGTCGTGGATGGCGCTGACTTCCAGCTCGGCCTGCTTCTCGTCGTCGCTGATCGCGAAGAGGCGGAAGTCGCGCATCATCTTCGGGCTGAGGTACTGGCCGATGAAGCTCTCGTCCTTGAAGTTGCGCATCGCGTCGTGCAGCGTCGGCAGCCAGGGCTTGCCGGCGATCTCGGGGAACCACGAGCGGTCTTCTTCGGTGGGATCGTCGCAGATGCGCTTGATGTCGGTGTACATCGCGAAGCCGAGCGCATAGGGGTTGATGCCGCTGTACGCCGGGTGGCCCACCGGCGGCTGGTAGATCACGTTGGTGTGCGACTTCAGCCACTCGATCATCACGCCGTCGGTGAGGAAGCCGTCGTCGTACATGGTGTTGAGGATCTTGTGGTGCCAGAAGGTGGCCCAGCCCTCGTTCATCACCTGCGTCTGGCGCTGCGGGTAGAAGTACTGCGCCACCTTGCGCACGATGCGCACGATCTCGCGCTGCCAGGGTTCCAGCAGCGGCGCGTTCTTCTCGATGAAGTACAGCAGGTTCTCCTGCGGCTCCTCGGGGAAGCGCTTGGCCTCGGGCGCGGCGTCTTCCTTCTGCTGCGCGCGCGGCAGCGTGCGCCAGATGTCGTTGACCTGCTGCTGCGCGTAGGCCTCGCGGTCCTTGCGGTCGGCCAGCTCCTGCGCCAGGCTCTTGCGGCTCGGGCGCCGGTAGCGGTCCACGCCGTGGTTGGAGAGGGCGTGGCAGGAGTCGAGGAACTCCTCCACCGTATCGAGCCCGTGCTTCTCCTCGCACTTGGCGACGTAGTCCTTCGCGTAGACCAGGTAGTCGATGATCGACGACGCATCGGTCCACATGCGGAACAGGTAGTTGCCCTTGAAGAAGCTGTTGTGGCCGTAGGCCGCGTGTGCGATCACCAGGGCCTGCATCGCCATCGTGTTCTCCTCCATCAGGTAGGAGATGCACGGGTTGCTGTTGATGACGATCTCGTAGGCGAGGCCCATGTGGCCGCGCTTGTAGTTCTTCTCGGTGGCGATGAACTCCTTGCCGTAGCTCCAGTGGCGGTAGTTCACCGGCATGCCCACGCTGGCGTAGGCGTCCATCATCTGCTCGGCGGTGATGATCTCGAGCTGGTTCGGGTAGTAGTCCAGGCCGTAGCGGTCGGCCGTCTCCCGGATGACGCGGTGGTAGGTGTCGATCAGCTCGAAGGACCAGTCGCTCGGCCCCGGCAGGTGCTCGCCCGGGCGCTCGGCCAGCGGCAGCGGTTGGTCCAGCGTCAGCGGGCGGGGCTTGTTCATGCTGCCTTCGCGCCTTCCTTCTTGAAGAGGTCGCGGAACACGGGGTAGATCTGGCTGGCCTCGACGGCCTTGCGCATCGCGAAGTGCTTGTGCGCGTCCTGCAGCTGGGTGTATTCCTCCCAGAGGTTCTGCTCTTCCTCGGCCACCTGCACGTAGGCGAAGTAGCGCACCAGCGGCAGCAGCTTGTCGTTCAGCAGCTCGCGGCAGCGGCCGCTGTCATGGTGCCAGTTGTCGCCGTCGGAGGCCTGCGCGCCGTAGATGTTCCACTCGCTGGGGTTGTAGCGCTGGCGGATGATGTCCTCCATCAGCACCAGCGCGCTGCTCACCACGGTGCCGCCGGTCTCGCGCGCGTGGAAGAAGTTCTGCTCGTCGACTTCCTGGGCCTGCGTGTGGTGGCGGATGAAGACCAGCTCGATCTTCTCGTAGTGCCGCGTGAGGAACAAATACAGCAGGATGAAGAAGCGCTTGGACAGCTCCTTGCGCCCTTCGTCCATCGAGCCGGAGACGTCCATCAGGCAGAACATCACCGCCTTGCTGGTGGGCACCGGCACGCGGATGCGGTTGCGGTAGCGCAGGTCGATCGGGTCCAGGTACGGGATGCGCTCGACGCGCTTGCGCAGGTGCTCGATCTCCTCGGCCAGCGCCTTGATGCCGGCCTCGGCCACGGCGTCGCCGGGCGTGAGCGCCACCTTCATCTGCGCCAGGCGCTCTTCCATCTCGCGCAGCTCGCGCCGCGGCCCGGCGCCCAGCGCGATGCGGCGGCCCAGGGCGCCGCGCATGCTGCGCACCACGTGCAGGTTGTTCGGCGTGCCGTCGCTGGAGAAGCCGGCGCGGTGGCTCTTCCACTCGGGCACTTCGGCCAGCTGGGTGCGGATGAGGTGCGGCAGCGCCAGGTCCTCGAAGAAGACCTGCATGAACTCTTCCTTCGAGAGCGCGAAGACGAAGTCGTCCTCGCCCTCGCCGGAATCGCTGGCCTGGCCCTTGCCGCTGCCGCCGCCACCGCCGCCCTTGGGCCGCTCGATGCGGTCGCCCTGCACGTACTCGCGGTTGCCCGGGTGCACGATCTCGCGCACGCCGCCCTGGCCGTGGCCGAAGACGGGTTCGCTGAGATCCTTCTTCGGGATGCGGATCTCCTCGCCGCGCTCGATGTCGCGGATGCCGCGCCCGTCGATCGCGCGCTTGACCGCCTCGCGGATCTGGTCCTTGTGGCGGCGCAGGAAACGCTCGCGGTTCCCGATGGATTTGTTTTTCCCCGCGAGCCGGCGATCGATGATCTGCTGCATCCGCTGCTTTCCGAAGTTAGCTCGACTTCCTCACGCGCAGGTACCACTCGCACAGCAGCCGCACCTGCTTCTGCGTGTAGCCCTTGGCCACCATGCGGGTGACGAAGTCCTCGTGCTTCTTGGCCTCGTCGGCGCTGGCCTTGGCGTTGAAGCTGATCACCGGCAGCAGCTCCTCGGTGTTCGAGAACATCTTCTTCTCGATCACCGTGCGCAGCTTCTCGTAGCTCGTCCAGACCGGGTTCTTGCCCTGGTTGGAGGCACGCGCACGCAGCACGAAGTTGACGATCTCGTTGCGGAAGTCCTTCGGGTTGGCGATGCCCGCCGGCTTCTCGATCTTCTCGAGCTCTGCGTTCAGGCTCGCGCGGTCGAAGACCTCGCCGGTGTCGGTGTCGCGGTACTCGTGGTCCTGGATCCAGTAGTCCGCATACGTGACGTAGCGGTCGAAGATGTTCTGGCCGTACTCGCTGTAGCTCTCGAGGTAGGCGGTCTGGATCTCCTTGCCGATGAACTCCGCGTAGCGCGGCGCCAGCAGCTCCTTGATGAAGCCGACGTACTTGTCCTCGGTCTCCTTCGGGAACTGCTCGCGCTCGATCTGCTGCTCCAGCACGTACATCAGGTGCACCGGGTTGGCCGCAACTTCGGTGGAGTCGAAGTTGAAGACCTTGGAGATGATCTTGTAGGCAAACCGCGTGCTGATGCCGGCCATGCCCTCGTCGACCCCCGCGTAGTCACGGTACTCCTGGTAGCTCTTGGCGCGCGGGTCGGTGTCCTTCAGGTTCTCGCCGTCGTAGATCAGCATCTTGGAGTACAGGCTGCTGTTCTCGGGCTCCTTCAGCCGCGTGAGGATGGCGAACTGGCTCATCATCTTCAGCGTGCCCGGCGCGCAGGTGGCCTGGCTGAGCGAGCTGTTCTTCAGCAGCTTCTCGTAGATCTTGACCTCTTCCGAGACACGCAGGCAGTACGGCACCTTGACGATGTAGATGCGGTCGAGGAAGGCCTCGTTGTTCTTGTTGTTGCGGAAGGCCTTCCACTCGCTCTCGTTGCTGTGCGCGAGAACGATGCCGTCGAAGGGGATCGCGCCGAAGCCCTCGGTGCCCTTGAAGTTGCCTTCCTGCGTGGCCGTCAGCAGCGGGTGCAGCACCTTGATCGGCGCCTTGAACATCTCGACGAATTCCAGCAGGCCCTGGTTGGCCAGGCACAGGCCGCCGCTGTAGCTGTAGGCGTCGGGGTCGTCCTGCGAATAGGCCTCGAGCTTGCGGATGTCGACCTTGCCGACAAGGGAAGAGATGTCCTGGTTGTTCTCGTCGCCCGGCTCGGTCTTGCTGATGCCGACCTGCTTGAGGATGCTCGGGTGGCGCTTGACGACCTTGAACTTGCGGATGTCACCGCCGAACTCCTCCAGCCGCTTCACCGCCCAGGGGCTGAGGATGCGGTTGAGGTAGCGGCGCGGGATGCCGTACTCGCTCTCGAGGATCGGGCCGTCTTCGGTCGGGTCGAACAGGCCCAGCGGCGACTCGTTCACCGGCGAGCCCTTGATCGCGTAGAACGGCACCTGCTCCATCAGCTGCTTCAGGCGCTCGGCGATCGAGCTCTTGCCGCCGCCCACGGGGCCCAGCAGATACAGGATCTGCTTCTTCTCTTCCAGCCCCTGCGCCGCATGCCGGAAGTAGGACACCACCTGCTCGATGCTGTCTTCCATGCCGTAGAACTCGGCGAAGGCCGGGTAGACCTTGATCACCTTGTTGGCGAACAGGCGCGACAGCCGCGGGTCGTTGCGCGTGTCGATGGTCTGTGGTTCGCCGATGGCCCTGAGCATGCGCTCGGCGGCGGTGGCATAGGCCAGCGGGTTGCGCTTGCACTCGGCGAGGTAGTCCTCGAGCGAGAGTTCTTCCTCGCGCGTGCGCTCGTAGCGCGCGGCAAAGTGGCTGATCACGTCCATGCGGACCTCCGGTGACCCGTGCGTGATGGAGGGGACGACCCACCTCCGACCGCATCTGGGAAGTTCTGATGAAGTCCCGGCTTTACGGGCCCTGGCTCCATCAGAGCTTTCCGGCTCACCGGCTGATCTTCAGCGCTGGCGGCGGCGTGAAGTCAGCATGATTCATTCTGCGCCCGGCTTGGGGCTGAAGAACAGGCGGTAAGAACGCCAATTCGCGTGCACTGAATCTACCCTGAAGTTTTCCCGTGCTGCAGTTCGCAAGAGACATGCCCTTGCACACCCTGCGAATACGGGACCCGCTTTCGCCTCAACGCGGCGGCCTGGCCACCGGCTGACCGCATCATCGCACCGCCATGGAGCGCGTGGGCCCCGCGAAGGTTCCGCCGGGCCCGCCCGAGCGCGGGATCAGGACTCGGTGACGCCGAGCTTGTCGAGCAGGCCGCCCAGTTCGTCCAGCGAACCGAAGCGGATGGAGATCTCGCCGGCCTGCCGGCCGCGCGCGCCCTTGCGCTGCAGGCGGATCTCGACCTCGGCCGTCAGCGCATCGGCCAGGCGCTCTTCCAGGCGGACCACGTCGCGCGGCTTGTCGGCCTTGGCCGCGGACCTGGGCGCACCGCGGTTGGCGGCCAGGCGCGCGACGAGCTTCTCGGTGTCGCGCACGCTGAGCTTCTTGGCGGTGATCTCGTGCGCGGCCATCACCTGCTGGGCCGGCGCCAGCGCCAGCAGCGCGCGTGCGTGGCCCATGTCGACGTCGCCGGCCATCAGCATGTGCTGCACCGGCTCGGCCAGCTGCAGCAGCCGCAGCAGGTTGCTGGCGGCGCTGCGCGAGCGGCCCACGGCCTGCGCGGCCTGCTCGTGCGTGAGCTGGAACTCGGTGACCAGGCGCTGCAGGCCCTGCGCTTCTTCCAGCGGGTTCAGGTCCTCGCGCTGGATGTTCTCGATCAGCGCCATCACCGCCGCGGCCTCGTCGGCCACGGGCTTCACGAGCACAGGCACGCTGTCCAGGCCCGCGAGCTTCGCGGCGCGGAAGCGGCGCTCGCCGGCGATGATCTCGTAGCGCCCGCCATCCACCGGCCGCACCAGCACCGGCTGCATCACGCCCTGGCTCTTGATGCTTTCGGCCAGCTCGTACAGCGAGCCCTCGTCCATGCGCGTGCGCGGCTGGTAGCGGCCGGGCTGCAGGCGGTCCAGCGGCAGCGAGCTGGGCGCGGCCGGATCGGGCGCGGGCGCGTCGCTCACCTTCGGGCCGAGCAGCGCTTCCAGGCCCAGGCCCAGGCCCTTGGGTTTCTTCGTCACCATCAGTCGATTGTCGCCTGCAGCCCGTGCAGCAGCGCCAGGCCTTCGGGCCAATCGCCGAGGCCCGAATCCCCGTTGATGTGTCCGCGCGCGCCGATCTCGACCACGCGCGAGCCCCAGCCCTCGGCCATGCCGCGCGAGCGTTCGGCGGCGGCAAACGGGTCGTCGCTGCTGACGACGGCGATCGAGGGGAACGGCAGCCTCGCGCGCACGATCGGCCGCCATGCGTGCAGGTTGGGCGGCATGTCCTCGCGTTCGATGTCGGGCAGCGCGACGAGCAGCGCGCCCTGCACGCGGGCGGTGTGCTTCGAGTGCGAGGCCCAGGCGGCCACCAGGTGGCAGCCCAGGCTGTGCGCCACCAGCAGCGCCGGCTGTTCGCTCTCCAGCAGCACCTCTTCCAGCCGCGCCATCCAGTCGCCGCGCCGCGGCCATTCCCAGTCCGACTGCAGCACCCTCGTGAACCCGTGCTGCGCTTCCCAGCGGCTCTGCCAGTGCATCGGGCCGGAATCCAGCCAGCCGGGAAGGATGAGGACACGAGGGGATGAGGACATTCCCGTATGCTTGAAGTTTGGCGCCGGCATTGTGCGCGAGGGATCGTTCGATCATGACCACCACCGTCTTCGTCGATGGCCAGGAAGGCACCACCGGCCTTCGCATCCACGAGGTCCTGGCGCGCCGAAGCGATGTGGAAGTTCTCCGCATCGATCCCGAGCGCCGCAAGGACGCCGCCGAGCGGGCCCGGCTGCTGAACGCCGCCGACGTGGCCTTCCTCTGCCTGCCCGACGCCGCCGCGCGCGAGGCCGCCGCGCTGGTGACGAACCCGAAGACCTGCCTCATCGACGCCAGCACGGCCCACCGCACCGTGCCCGGCTGGGCCTACGGCCTGCCGGAACTCGCGCCCGGCCAGCGCGAGGCGCTGCGCGCAAGCAAGCGCATCGCCAACCCGGGCTGCCACGCCAGCGCCTTCGTGCTGCTGCTGCGGCCGCTGGTCGACGCCGGTCTGGTGCCGGCCGCGTTCCCGGTCTCGGCCACCTCGATCACCGGCTACTCCGGCGGTGGCAAGAAGATGATCGAGCAGTACGAGGCTACACCGAGAGAGCCAACGCTCACTTCACCGCGCCCCTACGGGCTCAACCTGGCGCACAAGCACCTGCCGGAGATGAAGGCGCACACGGGCCTTTCGGCGCCGCCGATCTTCCAGCCCATCGTTGCGCCGTTCTACAAGGGACTGGCGGTCTCCGTGCCGCTGCCGCTGGCGGTGCTGGGCATCACCGCCGAGGCGGTGCAGCAGGCCTACGAGCGGCACTACGCCGGCGAGCCCTTCGTGCGCGTGATGCCGCTGCGCGATGCGATGACGCTCGAATCGGGCTTCTTCGACGTGCAGGCCTGCAACGACACGAACCGCGCCGAACTCTTCGTCTTCGCCAGCGACAGCCAGGCCATCCTGATGGCGCGGCTGGACAACCTCGGCAAGGGCGCGAGCGGTGCCGCGGTGCAGGCGATGAACGTGCACATCGGCGCCGACGAGGGCCTGGGCCTGTAGGAGCCCGCAGCTACACGGCGGCCGGCGGCTGCCGGTAGTGGTAGCTGTACTGGTCGGCAAATCCCAGGCGGTGGTAGACGCGGCGCGCCGCGTCATTCGTCGACTCGGTCTGCAGGTAGGCGACCGTCGCGCCACGGCTGGCGGCGATCGAGAGCATGCGCTCACACAGGACGCCAGCAAGGCCACGGCCGCGCTCGCTGTCGCGGGTGAACACGTCGTAGAGGCCGACCAGCTCCGCCTCGGCGGCCATCTGGCCACAGGCAGCGACCGAGCCGTCGTCGAGCCGCCTGAGCGCGAAGCCGTGATACGCCACCGGGCTGGCGGCCAGGCGCTCGGCGTGCGCGCGGCGCTGCCCGGCCGGCGAACCGCGCAGCTCGCCGACGGCCTCGGCATAGTCGGCACCATCGAGCCGCACCCAGTCCAGGCCCGCGGGCACCGGCGGCGGCGCCCGCGGCAAGCGGTCGCAGACCATCACCCGCGTGTCGTCCAGCTTCTCCCAGCCCATCGCAGCCAGCCGCGCGTCGAGTTCGGCCGGCCGGGTGAAGCGGGTGATGCGCACCACCATCGGCAGCCCCGCGTCGCGGAACTGCGCCTCGGCCAGCCCGAGCCGGGTCTCGATCGGCAGGCGGCCTTCGGCCACGGCGTTGATGCAGCGCGCGCGGCGCGCCTTGCCGGGCGAGGTGCGGACGATCCAGCCGTCGAGCCAGCGCTGCTGCGGCGGTGCGCTGGCGTTCAGGCTGGCGTCTTCGATGCGCGACAGCAGCAGCTCATCCAAGGCGCTTCACCATCTCCCGGGCGAAATCGACGAAGGCGGTGGCGCCCTTGGAGGCGGGGTCGAAGGTGACGCCGGGCTGGCCGTAGCTGGGCGCCTCGGCCAGGCGCACGTTGCGCGGGATGACGGTGTCGAACACCTTCTCGCCAAAGTGCGCCTTCAGCTGCTCGCTGACCTGCTGCTGCAGCGTGATGCGCGGATCGAACATCACGCGCAGCAGGCCGATGATCTGCAGGTCCGGGTTCAGGTTCGCGTGCACCTGCTTGATGGTGTTGACGAGGTCCGACAGGCCCTCGAGCGCGAAGTACTCGCACTGCATCGGCACCACCACGCCGTGCGCGGCGCACAGGCCGTTGAGCGTGAGCAGGCTCAGGCTGGGCGGGCAGTCGATCAGCACGAAGTCGTAGTCGGCGCGGACCTCGGCCAGCGCCTGCTTCAGGCGGCGCTCGCGGCGCTCCAGCTCCACCAGCTCGACCTCGGCGCCGGCCAGTTCGCGGTTGGCGCCCAGCACGTCGTAGCCGCCTTTCGGGCTGCGCTGGCGGGCTTCGGCGATCGTCGCGGTCTCCAGCAGCACGTCGTAGATGCTCTGCTGAAGCGCCCGCTTGTCGACGCCCGAGCCCATCGTCGCATTGCCCTGCGGGTCCAGGTCGACCACCAGCACCCGCTTGCCCACCTGCGCCAGGCCGGCGGCCAGGTTCACCGTCGTCGTCGTCTTGCCGACGCCGCCCTTCTGGTTCGCGACGCAGAAGATCCTCATCGCACCACCGCTCATTGCGTACCCAGCCGGATGCCGAAGCCGACGAGGAAGACGCCGGCCGCTCGCTCGAGCCAGCGCCCGAGCCGCCGGTGCGCGCGCACCTGGCGGCCGACGAGATCGGCAAAGCCGCAGAGCGCGAGGCAGTAGGCGGCGGTGATGACGGCGATGGTCGCCGCCATCGCGCCGAAGGTGACCAGGCCCTGGTGATGCGCGCTGTCGATGAACAGCGGGAAGAAGGCCATGTAGAAGACGATGGCCTTGGGGTTCAGCAGCGTGATCAGGAAAGCCTGGCGCGCGTAGTGCCGCGGCTCGATGCGGATCGGCGACGCGCTGCCCTCCTTCGCGAAGATCAGCTTCAGGCCGATCCACGCCAGGTAGGCCGCGCCGGCGTACTGCACCGCCTTGAACAACATCGGGTTGGCCGCCAGCAGCGCCGCGACACCGGCCACGGCCAGCCACAGCAGCACCTGGTCACCGAGGATCACGCCCAGCGTGGCCGCCGCGCCGCCGCGGAAGCCGCCCTTGGCGGTGGACGTCAGCAGTGCAAAGGTGCCCGGGCCGGGCAGCGCGAGGAAGACGAGGATGGCCGCGCAGAAGGCGCCGTAGTTGCCGATGCCGAGCATGAAACGGTGTGGGTTGGGCGGTGGAAGGCCGTCCGGGAGGGTAGCGCAGATTCGAGCCGGATCGCCCGGCTGGTCAGCCCCGTCTAGCCCCGAAGCCTCATCCAGACGAGGCAGCGCTGCGCGTCCAGCCCCGGCACGGCCAGTGGTTCCACGTGAAACACCTCGACGTCGGGCGGCAACGCGGCGATCTCCTCGTCCGGCACCCTGCCCTTCATCGCCATCCAGGCGCCGCCCGGCGAGAGCTTCGTGCGCGTCAGCGCCGCGAAGTCGGCCAGCGACGAGAAGGCGCGCGAGGTGATCACATCGAACGGACCGGCAGCCAGCGCCTCGACCCGGGCGTGCGACGCATGCAGGTTCGGCACCGCCAAGGTGCCGGCCACTTGCCGAACGAAGGCGGCCTTCTTGGCGACCGCGTCGACGCAGGTCACGTCCCAGCCCGGCAAGGCGACGGCCAGCACGACGCCGGGCAGCCCGCCGCCGCTGCCGACATCGAGCAAGCGCCCGGTCGGCGCCCGCGCCGCCAGGTGCGGCACGACGGCGAGGCAGTCCGCCAGGTGCTGGATGAGCATCGCGTCGCGCTCGCGAACCGCGGTCAGGTTGTAGGTCGCGTTCCAGCGGTGCAGCAAGTCGAGGTAGCCGGCGAGCCTCCCGGCCTGGGCCTCGTCGAGCGGGACGCCGAGCGCGCCCGCGATCGACCCGATCTCGACCGTGCTCAAGCGGCCTCGTCGCGGGCGAAGCCCTTGAAGCGACCCTTCTTGAGATGCACCAGCAGCAGCGAGATTGCCGCCGGCGTCACGCCAGATATGCGCGAGGCCTGCCCGAGCGTCGCCGGCCGGTGCCGCGCCAGCTTCTGCCGGACCTCGAAAGACAGCGCGCTGACCTGCGCGTAGTCCAGGTCGGTCGGCAGCGCGAGGTTCTCCAGCGCAGAGGCCCGCTCGACTTCATCGACCTGCTTGTCGATGTAGCCGGCGTACTTGATGGCGATCTCGGCCTGCTCGATCACCGCATCGGCCTCGCGCTCGCCCCACTGCGCGCGCAGCGTTTCACGTGAAACAGCGTGGCCCGCAATCGCCGCGGCTTCGCTGACCGTGTCGTGCCCGACGCCCGGCCGGCGCAGCAGGTCGGCCAGGCTGTACTCGTGCTCCAGCGCCTTGCCGAGCAGCCGCTCCGCATCGGCGGCCGGCAGCGTCGCCGGTCGGACCCAGGTCGCGCGCAGGCGCTGCAGCTCGCGCTCCAGGCGCTCACGCTTCAGCTCGAACGCGGTCCAGCGCTCGTCGTCCACCAGGCCCAACTCGCGCCCGGCTGGCGTCAGACGCAGGTCGGCGTTGTCCTCGCGCAGCTGCAGCCGGTACTCGGCGCGGCTGGTGAACATGCGGTAGGGCTCGGTCACGCCCTTGGTGACGAGGTCGTCGACCAGCACGCCCAGGTAGGCCTGGTCACGGCGCGGCAGCCAGGCTTCGCGGCCCAGCACCTGCAGCGCTGCGTTCGCGCCGGCGAACAGCCCCTGCGCCGCCGCCTCTTCGTAGCCGGTCGTGCCGTTGATCTGGCCGGCGAAGAACAGCCCCCGGACCGCCTTCGTCTCGAAACTCGACTTCAGCTCGCGCGGGTCGAAGTAGTCGTATTCGATCGCGTAGCCCGGCCGCAGGATGTGCGCCTGCTCCAGCCCACGCATCGAGCGCACGGCGGCGATCTGCACGTCGAAGGGCAAGGAGGTGGAGATGCCGTTGGGGTAGATCTCGTGCGTCGTCAGCCCCTCGGGCTCGAGGAAGATCTGGTGGCTGGTCTTGCCGGCGAAGCGGTTGACCTTGTCCTCGATGCTCGGGCAGTAGCGCGGGCCCACGCCTTCGATGACGCCGGTGAACATCGGGCTGCGGTCGAAGCCGCTGCGGATGATCTCGTGCGTCAGCTCGTTGGTGTGCGTGATCCAGCAAGGCAGCTGCCGCGGGTGCATCTCGGGCCGGCCGAGGAAGCCGAAGACCGGTACCGGCTCGCTGTCGCCCGGCTGCTCTTCCAGGCGCGAGTAGTCGATGCTCTTGCCGTCGATGCGCGGCGGCGTGCCGGTCTTCAGCCGGCCCTGCGGCAGCTTCAGCTCCTTCAGGCGCGCCGAGAGACTCACCGCCGGCGGATCGCCCGCACGGCCCGCGCTGTAGTTCTGCAGGCCGACGTGGATGCGGCCATCGAGGAAGGTGCCGGCCGTCAGCACGACGGCGCGGGCGCGGAAGCGCAGGCCGATCTGCGTGACGGCGCCGATCACGCGGTCGCCTTCGAGCATCAGGTCGTCGACCGCCTGCTGGAACAGCCACAGGTTCGGCTGGTTCTCCAGCCGGCGGCGGATCGCGGCCTTGTAGAGCACCCGGTCGGCCTGCGCCCGCGTCGCGCGGACAGCGGGGCCCTTGCTGCCGTTGAGGATGCGGAACTGGATGCCGGCCTCGTCGGTGGCCGCGGCCATCGCGCCGCCGAGCGCGTCGACCTCCTTGACGAGGTGCCCCTTGCCGATGCCGCCGATCGACGGGTTGCAGCTCATCTGCCCCAGCGTCTCGATGTTGTGCGTCAGCAGCAGCGTCGCGCAGCCCATGCGCGCGGCGGCCAGCGCCGCCTCGGTGCCGGCGTGGCCGCCGCCGACCACGATGACGTCGAATACCTTGGGGTGCAGCATCGCCCGATTTTAGGGAAGCGCCGGCCTTAGCATCGTCGCATGGACTGCCGCCCGCGCTGCGCTGCCTGCTGCATCGCGCCCTCGATCTCCTCGCCGATTCCCGGCATGCCGGACGGCAAGCCCGCCGGCGTGCGCTGCGTGCAGCTCGACGACGAAGACCGCTGCCGCCTCTTCGGCCGGCCCGAACGCCCTGCCGTCTGCCTGTCACTGCAGCCGCACCCTGATCTGTGCGGTGAATCGCGCGAGCAAGCGCTCACCTGGCTCGGCTACCTCGAACGCCGGACGCAACCGGAGCCGCCTTGAGCCTCGACACGCTGCAGGCGCGCCGCCTGTTGGAGCTCTACCCCGCCCTCGCCGCGGTGCCCGAGGCCGAGCGCCTCGTCGCGCTGAGCCAGGAAACGCAGGCGATGACGGTGCCCGGCGGCACGCTGCTCTTCGACGAAGGCGCGCCCTGCCGGGGCTTCCCGATGGTGCTCTCGGGCCACGTGCGCGTGGCCCGCGGCTCGCCCGGCGGCCGCACGCTGGAGCTGTACCGCGTCGGGCCGGGCGAGATGTGCGTCGTCTCCACGTCCTGCCTCTTCGGCCATGCCGCGCTGGCCGCCCATGGCCAGGCCACCGAGTTGAGCGAACTGGCGGTGCTCAGCCGCGCCGGCTTCGAGCGCCTGACGAGCCACGAGCCGTTCCGCCGCCTCGTGTTCTCGATCTTCGCCGAGCGCCTGGCCGACCTGATGGCGCTGGCCGAGGCCCTCGCCTTCCAGCGCCTGGACCAGCGCCTGGCGCACGCGCTGCTCGGCCACGGCAGCGTCGTGCTGCTGACGCACCAGGCGCTCGCCGACGAGCTGGGCACGGTGCGCGAGATCGTCACCCGGCTGCTGAAGCGCTTCGAGGCGGACGGCCTCGTGCGCCTGGCGCGCGAACGCATCGAGCTGCTCGAGCCGCGCGCGCTGCGCGCCGTCGCCGCCGGCCAGCCGCTGGCTTGACCACCCGCAAGCGCCGTGTGACCGCGGTCACCGAGCCCGGGCAGGCATCGGCGGGACACTGCCCCCGTCAACACCCCACGAGGAGCCTGTTCCATGAAGAGCAACGTCGGCGGCATCGACCGCATCCTGCGCATCGTCATCGGCCTGGTGCTGATCGCACTGGCCGTCACGGGCACCATCGGCGTCTGGGGCTGGATCGGCGTCGTGCCGCTGGCCACCGCGCTGTTCGGCTTCTGCCCCGCCTACACGCTGCTGGGCTTCAGCAGCTGCCCGGTCGCGCCGAAGTCCTAGCGCCTCAACGCACCGCCGCGCTGCGCAGCACGCGCGCCACGAAGGCCACCGCGGCGGCCGCCACCAGCACGCACACGGCCACCGAGGGCGCGACATCGGCGAAGGCCAGCGCCTCGCCCTTCAGCACGCGGCCCATCAGCACCGTCTGCGCCAGCGGCGGCAGCCACAGGTGCCAGGGCTGCGTGCCTTCCTGGTTGAAGAGCGTGAAGAGCGGCATCAGCGAGACGGCCAGCATCACCACCGTGGCGTTGGCCTGTGCCTCCTTGAAGGTCTTGCAGCGGATGGCGATGGCCATCAGCAACGCCGACAAGGCGCCGGCCAGCGGCGCCAGCAGCGCGATGAAGGCCACCGCCTCGCCGATGCCGAAGCGGAACATCGCCGCCAGCGCCTCGCTGCGCAGCAGCCACTGGCCGGGCAGGAAGCTCAGGCACGAGAGCACCGCGATCAGCAGCGCCACGCTCGCCACCGCGCCCCACTTGCCCAGCACGAGCGCGGCGCGCGGCGCGGGGTTCATCAGCAGCGGCTCAAGCGAGCCGCGCTCGCGCTCGCCGGCCGTCGTGTCCAGCGCGGCGTTCAGCGCGCCGTAGAGCACCGCCATCAGCACGAAGTAGGGCACCAGCGTGCCCAGCTGCGCGGCGCGCGTGGCCACGTCGGCCAGGTCGCGCTCTTCCACCTGCACCGCCTCCAGCGCCGCGGCCGAGACCCCGCGCACCGCCAACCGCAGCACCGCCTGCTCCTGGTTGAAGCCGCGCAAGAGGCGCATCAGCCCGCCCACGCCCGATTGCGCGCGTTGGTTGCCGCTGCTGCCCACCACCTCCAGCAGCGGCGGATCGCCGCGCGCCATCCCGGCCTCGAAGCCGGCCGGCACCACCAGCACCGGGTCGCCCAGGCGGCTGTCTTTCAGCTGCTGCTCCCAGCCCTCGGGCGCGGGCTTGATCGTGAAGGTCTGGCGCAGCAGGTAGTTGCGCAGCGTGGGTGCGTGCTCGATGCCCACGACGACGATCTCGCGCGCCTCGGCCCGCTTCTCGATGCCGGCGATCATCGTGGAGATCGCCAGCAGCACCAGCGGCCCCATCGCCACCGAACTCAGCAGCACCGTCAGCAGCGTGCGCCGGTCGCGCAGCGCATCGCGCAGTTCCTTGAGGTAGACGACCCAGGCCGTGCCACTCAGTTTGACGGTCATGTCCTCGTCTCCCCCGCGCCGTAGGCCAGCGCGACGAAGGTCTCCTCGAAGTCGGCGTGGCCACTGGCGGCGGCCAGTTCGGCCAGTGTGCCGGCGGCCACCGTGCGGCCCTGCGCGACGACGACCACGTGGTCGCACAGCCGCTCGACCTCCTGCATGATGTGCGTGGAGAAGACGATGCACTTGCCCTCGTCGTCGCGCAGCCGGCGCAGCGTGGCGCGCAGCGCCCGCGTGGCCACCACGTCCAGGCCGTTGGTGGGTTCGTCCAGCACGATGTTCGGCGGGTCGTGCACCAGCGCGCGCGCCAGCGCCGTCTTCATGCGTTCGCCCTGGCTGAAGCCGTCGGTGCGGCGGTCCAGCAGCGGCTGCATCTCCAGCATCCTGGCCAGCACCTCGGCGCGCGCCGCGGCCGCGGCCGGCTGCAGGCCGTGCAGGCGGCCGTAGTAGACGATGTTCTCGCGCGCCGTCAGCCGCGGGTACAGGCCGCGCGCGTCGCTCAGCACGCCCATGCGCGCCAGCGCCCGCGCCGGCTCGGCGGCCACGTCGATGCCGTCGACGCACACCCGGCCCTCGTCGGCGCCGATCAGCGCAGCGGCGATGCGCAGCGTCGTCGTCTTGCCGGCGCCGTTCGGCCCCAGCAGGCCGGTGATGCGGCCATCGGCGGCCGTGAAGCCCACGCCGTCCACCGCCAGCACGCGCTGCGCCTTGCGGCCGCGGCCTTGCACGAAGGCCTTGCGCAGCGCTTCGACCTCGATCACCGCGATGCCTCCGATGCCACTGGTGCCGCTCGCACCGGCGCGAAGGCCGGCGGCCGCGGGATGGCGGTCGCGCAACCGGCGTCGAGCTTCAGCGCCTCGCCGTCGTCCTCGGCGTCGATGAAGCGGAACAGCAGGTCGCGCATGCAGCCCACGGCCATCACGCCATGCCCGGCCTGCGCGACGACCACGTGGCGCGCCTTCGCGCCCAGCGCCTTCGCGACACGCTCGCCGTGGCGCGGCGGCGTCACCGGGTCGGCGCCGCCGGACAGCACCAGCACCGGCGAGGCCGAAGGCGGCAGCGTGTAGAAGGCCGGCGGCACGGCGGCCGGCGCCAGCTCGGCGCAGCGCGCGCGGTAGCTGGCGCCGAAGGTCGAGCCGAAGTCGGCGCCCGGGGCGTCGGTGGCGGCGGCCATGCGCGGCAGGTCCTCGGCGCAGACCACGGCGAAGTGCATGCCTTCGGCCAGCTTGGCGCCGCGCCCGCCGCCGAGCGATGCCGCCAGGCCCACCAGCGCCTCGAAGCGCCCGCGCGCCGCATCGCCGATCGCCTCCGGCAGCGCCGAGGCCAGCAGCGGCGCATAGAGCGGCGCGCGCACCAGCGACAGCAGTGTGTCGCGCGCGAGCGTCAAGCGCTGCGGCTCGCCGGTGACCGGGTGCGTGACGTTCACTTCGCGAGGCAGGCTCGCAACCAGCGCGGCCCAGTCGGCGCGCAGCGCGGGGTGGCGCGCGCGGCAGGCGGGCTCGGCCTCGCAGGCGGCGAACACGGCGTCGAGCGCGGCCTGGTTGTCGCGCGAGAACGAGGCCGGCATCGCCATGTCGGGCGGCGCGACGCCGTCGATCACCACCCGCCGCACGCGCTGCGGGAACTGGCGCAGCACCTCCAGCGCCGCCCGCGTGCCGTAGGAGCCGCCAACCAGGTTCATGCGCTCCACCCCCAGCGCGGCGCGCACGGCATCGAGGTCCTGCATCGCGATGAAGGTGGTGTACTGGCGCAGGTCGCCGTGCGGCAGCGTGCGCAGGCGGCGCAGGCACTCGCGCAGCCGCGCGTCCTGGCGCTGGCTGTCCAGCAGCTCGCCCAGCGGCGTGGTGGGCTTCTCCTCGTCGCAGGCCAGCGGCGCGCTGCGGCCGGTGCCGCGCTGGTCCACGAGCACGATGTCGCGCCGGTTCGACAGCCGCGCCAGCAAACGGCTCACCGTGCCGGCCAGATCCATCGCGCTCTGGCCCGGCCCGCCGGCGAGGAAGAACACCGGGTCGGCCTTGCGGTTGCGCGCGAGCGCGGGCAGCACCGCGAAGTGCACGTCGATCTGCGTGCCGCCGGGCGTGGCCGGATCGAGCGGCCGGCGCACCGAGCCGCACCAGGCGTCGTTCTCCAGCCCGCGCAACCGGCAGGGCGAAAGCCCGGCCCGCGACTCGGCAGCGGCGGCCGGCAGCGCTGCCGCCAGCCCCAGCAGCAGCAACAGCGCAGGGGCCGCGATGCCTCCGAGCGTGCGGATCAAGCCAGCATCGCCTTCAGCTCGCCGCTGGCGATCAGCCGCTGGAGTTCCTGCGCGCCGCCCACCAGCGTGCCCTTGACGAAGACCATCGGGAAGGTCGGCCAGCCGGTCCACATCTTCAGCGCGCCGCGCCGGCGCCATTCGCTGAGGTAGCTGCCGATGAGGATGTCGTGGTGTGCCACGCCGGCGGCGTCCAGCGCCTTGCGCGCGCGCTTGACGAAGGGGTTCTGCGCCATGCCCAGCACCACCACCGCATGCTCCGCGATGGCCTGCTGCGCCTCGCGCAGCGTCGACTCGTGCCAGCCGGCGACGAAGGCGCGTGCGGCGGGGTGGATGCGGGACTCGTCGAGGACGGGGCGGGGCATGACGGCTTCCTCCGGCACGCGGACTGTAATCCGGCTATCTTTCGGCCCCCCCACACGACACGGACCAGGAGGCCTCCATGACCAAGCTCTACTACAGCCCCGGCGCCTGCTCGCTCAGCCCGCACATCGCGCTGCGCGAAGCCGGCCTGCCCTTCGAGCTCGTGATGGCGAGCACCAAGACCAAGAAGCTCGCCGACGGCAGCGACTACCTCGCCATCAACCCCAAGGGCCAGGTGCCGCTGCTCGAGCTGGACAGCGGCGAGCGCCTCAGCGAAGGCCCGGCGATCGTGCAGTACATCGCCGACCAGGCGCCCGCCAGCAAGCTCGCGCCGCCCGCCGGCACGATGGCGCGCTACCACCTGATGGAGTGGCTCAACTTCATCACCAGCGAGCTGCACAAGGGCTTCTCGCCGCTGTTCGTGCCCAACACGCCCGAGGACTACAAGCCGATCCAGCGCGAGCGCCTGATGGGGCGGCTGGCCTGGGTCGACAGCCAGCTGGCCGGCAAGGACTACCTGATGGGCGACACCTTCACGGTGGCCGACGCCTACCTGTTCACCGTCAGCGGCTGGGGCCAGTACGTGGGCGTGGACATCGGCGGCCTGGCCAACCTGCAGGCCTTCCGCGCCCGCGTGGCGGCGCGGCCCGCGGTGCAGGCCGCGCTCGAAGCCGAGGGCTTGCTGAAGAAGTAAGCCGCGAGGCCCGTCAGGCCGCGGCGGCCTTCTTCGCCGCGGCCGGCTTCAGCAGCGCCTGGCAGGCGGCGCGCTGCCCTTCGGCGGTCTCGACCTTGGCGCAGATGCCGTCGAGCTGCCCCTGCAGGCGCTTGATCACCGCAGCCTGCTTGCCGTCGGCGTTCCAGCTCACGAGCTTGGTGCCGCTGCGCTGCAGGTAGCGGCCGCTGCGGCCCTCGAAGGCGCCGTTGTCCTTCGCCGCCTCGGCCAGCAGCGTGGAGGCCGTCTTCTCGATGCGCGCAGCGTCCTGCGGCGCCATCTCCAGCAGCGCGGAGAGATAGCCGCTGCCCCACTGCAGCCGCGTCGCCGGGCCTTCGCTTTTCTCCCAGGCCTGGGCGTACCAGTCCAGCGCCTCCTGCTTGCGGCCGAGCTTCTTCGCGTTGCTCGCGAGCTGGCTCATCAGGTAGTAGGGCGAGTGGCTCTTGGCGAGGTTGGCCTTCAGCAGCGTGTCGCTCTCGCTCCACAGGCCGGCCAGGCCGAGCGCGTAGCCGGCCTCGGTGATCACGGCCTGGCGCTCGTAGCCGTCGGTGATCTCGCGGTCGGCGCGCGCCGCGTGCTCGCGCACCTCCTTCAGCAGCGGCTCGGGCAGCTTGACCTGCACGGCCTCCTTGGGCTGGTCCAGCCGCGCCAGGCGGATGCGCGAGACCAGGGCCTCCAGCCGGTCGCCGCGCGACAGCGTCGGGTCGGCCTCCAGGCGCTTCAGCGCAGTTTCGAAGGCCGTCACCAGCGGCGCCCGCGCCGCGCTGCGCTCGTCTTCCAGCGTGCGCACGATCTCGGCCGCGCCGTTGACGAGCACATCCATCTGCGTGCGCGACAGCGCCGGGTCGGCCAGCACGCGCAGCACACGCTGGCGCAGCGCCTCGTCGGGCTTGATGCCCTGGCCGTCGTCGCTGGCGGCCAGCGACTTGAGCCACAGGCGTGTCTGCGTCTCCGGGTCGGCCGCCGGGCTGGCCGCGGCCAGCCGGCCCAGCAGCGCCGCGACCTCGGCCTTGGGCACGAGCTGCTGCTCGTCGGTCTCCCACGAGTAGAAGGCCAGCTGGCGCCACTCGCCGGCGCGCAGCGCCTTGCCGGCCACGGCGTCGGCCAGCACGGCCTTCACCGGGCGGCCGCCCGACAGGCCCGTCTGCAGCACCGCCAGGGCCTGCGGCGCATCGACCTCGCCCGGCAGCCGCGTGATCTCCTGCCCCTCGGGCGTGAACAGCACCGTCGTCGGGTAGCCGCTGACCTTGAATCGGCGGCCCAGCTTCTGCGCGCCAGGCTTGTCGCCGTCGACGTTCACGGCGACGAAGTTCTTCGACAGCGCCGCGAACTCCTGGCGGTTGAACAGCGTCGCCTTGAGCTGGTTGCAGGGCGGGCACCAGGTCGCGCCCCAGTACAGCAGCACCGGCTTCTTCTCGGTCCTGGCCTGCGCGAAGGCGCGGTCGATGTCGGCATCGGCCGCGGCGGCCAGCCAGGTGATGTTCGACGAGGGCGGGCCGGAGGCGGCAAGCGCCGCGGGCGCGGCCAGCTGCACGAGGACGGCCGCGATGGCGGCGGCGATGAAGGTCTTGCTGGACATCGTTGGGCGCTCCGCGGCCGGGCCGGCTCGGAAAGAGAGGACGCGATTGTGCGCCGCCCGCGCGGGGCACCTGTCCGCGGGGTCGTTCACGCAAATACCGCACGACGGCGGCAGGGGCGCGCCAAGCGGTGCCGGGCAGGCGGGAGGAATCTCCTAGCATGCGGGGTGATGAAAATCCGCCCCACTCCGCCCGTCGTCCCGTCCCTCCGCCATGCCGCGGTGGCCCTCTGCCTGGCCGCCGCCGCGGCCGGCGCGCACGCGGCCGACGCCAAGTCCTCGCAGTACTACGAGGACGCGCTGCAGCGCTTCGAGAAGAAGGACTACCCGGCGGCGATCGTCCAGCTGAAGAACGCGCTGAAGATCGACAACCAGCAGCTGTCGGTGCAGCTGCTGCTGGGCAAGGCGCTGTTCGCCAACGGCGAGGTGGCCGCGGCCGAGGTGGCGTTCAACGAGTCGATCCGCCTGGGCGTCAACCGCGCCGAGGTGGTGGTGCCGATGGCGCGCGCCGTGATCGCGCAGGGCAAGCCGCGCGAGCTGATCGAGAACCAGCAGCGCTACGCCATCGCCGGCCTGCCGCCGGCCACGCAGGTGGAGCTGCTGCTGCTGCGCGCCGGCGCATCGGCCGACCTGGGCGACACCAAGGGCGCGCTGAAGTCGATCGAGGACGCGCGCGCCATCGACGGCAAGACGCCCGACACCTACACCGCCGAGGTGCCGATCCGCGTGCGCATGAACCAGATGCGCGAGGCGCTGGCGGCGGCCGACAAGGCGGTGGCGCTGGCCCCCGAGTTCGGCGACGGCCACTACCTGCGCGGCACCGTGCTGCACGTGCAGGGCAACCTGGCCGGCGCGCAGGCCGCCTACGACAAGGCGCTGGCGATCAACCCGACCCACACCGAGGCGCTGATTTCCCGCGGCGGCCTGCTGATCGACCTGGGCAGGCTCGACGCGGCGCAGCGCGACGTCGACGAGCTGCTGCGCTCATCCAAGCGCGAGCCGCGCGGCCAGTTCCTGCGCGCGGTGATCGCCGAGAAGAAGAAGGACAGCGCCACCTCCAAGGCCGCGCTGAACGAGGTCGTCGTGCTGCTGGACCGCGCGCCGGTGGAGTTCTTCCGCTACCGCCCGCAGATCCTGATGCTCGGCGGCCAGGCGCACTACGGCCTGGGGCAGAAGGAGAAGGCCAAGCCCTACCTCGAAGCGCTGCAGCGCGTGCAGCCCGGCGGCCCCGGCGCCAAGCTGCTGGCGCTGATCTTCCTGAGCGAGGGCAACCTCGACCGCGGCATCGAGGCGCTCGACGGCTACCTGCGCGGCCAGCCCAACGATGCCCAGGCGCTGCAGCTGCTGGCCTCGGCGCACATGAGCCAGGGCCGCTACGCGCGCTCCGCGCAGCTGATCCAGGAGGCCTTGCGCGCCAGCGACCAGCCGCAGCTTCGCTCGCTGCTGGGCCTGAGCCTGGTCAACGCGGGCAAGACCGCCGACGCGGTCAAGGAGCTGGAGACAACGGTCAAGAAGGACCCGACGCAGGCCCAGGCCGCCACCGCGCTGGCCACGATCTACATGCAGAGCAACCGGGCCAAGGACGCGGTGCGCGTCGCCGAGGGCCTGCTGAAGCTGCAGGCCGGCAACCCGGGCGTGCTGAACCTCGTGGGCCAGGCGCGCGCCGCCGCCGGCGACGGGCCCGGCGCCCGCGCCGCCTTCGAGCAGGCCGCGGCGGCGGACCCGAAGTTCGCCGCCCCGCGCGTGAACCTGGCACGCCTGGACCGTGCCGAGCGCGCCTACGACAAGGCCGTCGCGCGCCTGGACGCGGTGCTGCGCGCCGACGACAAGGACCTCGACGCCCTCACCGAGCTGGCCATCGTCTACGAGCTGGCCGGCAAGCCGGCCGACGCCCAGCGCTGGCTCGAGAAGGCCGCCGACCACAGCACGATCCAGAACCTCGACCCGGCACTCGCGCTGGTGCAGTTCCACCTGCGCAACGGCAAGCCGGATCTGGCCAAGGAAGCGACCAAGCGCCTCACGTCCAAGGCGCCGGACGACCTGCGCGTGATCGTCACCGTGGCGCGCGTGAACCTCGCCACCGGCGACCCCACCACCGCGCGCTCGGGCCTGTCGCGCGCGGCCAGCATGGCCAGCTACGACGCACCGCTGCTGGTGCAGATCGCGGTGCTGCAGCTGCAGGCCGACCACCTTCCGGGCGCCGCCTACACGATGGACAAGGCGCTGACCGAGCGGCCCGACTTCCTGCCCGCGCAAGGCCTGATGACGGAGATCGAGATCCGCCAGGGCGAACTGGCCAAGGCCGACAAGCGCGCGCGCCAGATCGTCCAGCAGAACCCGAAGCTGGGGCTCGGCTACGCGCTGCTGGGCGACATCGCCCGGGCGCGCAAGGACGCCCCGGCGGCCGTGGACAGCTATCGCAAGGCGCACCAGTTCGAGCAGAGCTCGGAAAGCATGATCCGGCTGTACGGCGTGCTCTCGTCCACCGACGCCAAGGCCGCGGCGCAGTTCGCCGACCAGTGGGTCAAGGCGCACCCGCGCGACGTGATGGCCCGGCGCGCGATGGCCGATGGCTACGCGCGCGACGGCAACTTCGCCGCCGCCAAGGGCGCCTACGAAGGCCTGCTGAAGCTGCTGCCCGACGACGTGGAGGCACTGAACAACCTGGCCCACGTGCAGATCCTCACCGGCGACACCGCCGGGGCCCTGAAGACCGCGCAGGCCGCGCTGCAGAAGGAGCCCGGCAAGCCGCACATCATCGGCACCGCGGGCTGGGCCGCGTTCAAGGCCGGCCAGGCCGACCGCGGCCTGCAACTGCTGCGCGATGCCCGGCTGCGCGACCCCAACAACGCCGACACGCGCTACTACCTGGGCGCGGTGCTGGCCAGTGCCGGCCGCAAGGCCGAGGCGCGCGAGGAACTCGAGGCCGCGCTCAAGGGCGGGCGCAACTTCTTCAACGCCAAATCGAGCGAAGAGCTGCTCAGAACCCTCAAGTGAGGGGCCGCGGCCCGCGTCGAGCACCCTTACACTTGGATTCACCGGGTCCGAGGAAGCACCGCCAAGTGTTTGATCGGGAACAGAAAAGCAGTGGTGGCCCGTTGATTGCAACCTGAGATGCAACCCGCGTCTAGAACCGAACAGAGAGAGAACCGCAACATGCGCATCCGCACCTCATCGATCGCCGCCATCGCCGCCGCCGCGTCTGCCCTGCTTGCGGCCCCGGCCTTCGCGCAGACCTGGACTTACGCCAGCTTCACCGAGAACGCGACCAACGCCGGCACCTACGGCAACAGCTACTCGCTCACGCAAGGTGGCGTGAAGCTGACGGTTGCCGCCTACTCCACCACCGGCGCCGGCAGCACCATCCAGACCGCCAACATCGCCAACTACGGCGCGGGCAGCGGTTTCGGCGTGCGCAACCAAGTCGAAGGCCTGGCCGTCTCGTCGCCGCAGCACGCGATGGACAACTACGCGAACTTCGACTTCCTGGCGCTGAACTTCACGAACGCGGTCACCGCCGCCGCCGTGAACGCCAACATCACGCAACTGGCCACCGGCTGGCACAACACCAGCACCACCACCGGCCTGAACTGCAACGGCTCGCAGGCCAACTGCGTCGACTCCGACATCTCGCTGCTGCGCTGGACCGGCGCGGGCGGCCCGACGATCACCGGCGGCACGATCGCCAGCCTGCTGGCTGCCGGCTGGCAGCTCGTGAACCACTACGACAACATGGTCGACGACGCGGCGCGCAACACGCTGTCGGGCACCTCGTCGAGCTGGTGGCTGATCAGCTCGTACAACAGCGCCTGGGGCACGGGCACGAACACCGCCAGCACCAACCTGGCCAACCTGACGAACGGCGACGACTTCGTCAAGGTGCTGTCGTCGGTGTCGGTCTCCGGCGTCACGCTGCCGGTGCCGGGCTCGCTGCCGCTGGCCGGTGCCGCGCTGCTGGCCGCCGTCGTCGCGCGCCGCAAGTTCGCCCGCAAGTAATTCCGGGGCTTCGCCTCCGCCAGCAAGGGCCGCCTCGTGCGGCCCTTGTTCATTTCCGGTTGCGCCTTTCGATCACTTGGCGGCCACCGCGCCCTCGCGCACCTCGGCCGCCCAGCGCCAGGCGTCCTCCACGACCTTGGGCAGCTCGGCGGCGACGCCCAGCTCCACCGCCAGCCGGTCGGCGCGCTCGGCGTTGCCTTCGTCCAGCAGGTCCAGCAGGCGCAGCCTGGCGGCCCAGTCGCCCTTGCGCTCCAGCAGCGCCTGGCGCGCCGCGTCGCCCAGGCGCAGCGGGGCGAGCGCCGAGGCCATCGGCGTCTGCAGCAGCTGCTCCATCAGCGACAGCATGCCGAGCGTGAAGTGCGCGCCGGGGCTGTCTTCGCCGCGGATGCGCGCCACCGCCTCGAGGATGCGCCCGCGCGCCAGCGCCGCCTCCTCCAGCGCCTTGCTGGCCTGGCGCACCGCGGCGGCCGACATCAGCTGCACCGACAGCCAGCGGTACAGCTCGTTGCGCCCCAGCAGCGTGACGGCGTCGTCCACCGTCTCGACCGCGCGCCGCAGGCCGATGGCCGGGCTGTTCGCGTAGCGCAGCAGCCGGTAGCTCAGCGCCACGTCGCCACGCACGGCCTCGGCGATGACGGCCGTGTCCTTGTCCAGCGCCAGGTGGTTCAGCAGCTCGCAGACGCGGTGCGCGGCCGAGCCCAGCTCGCGCCGGGTCGCGGTCTTCGCGCTGCGGCCCATCTGCCCGCCGGCCAGCGAGATGCCGCCGCGCAGCGCGCGCTCCATCTCCTCCATGTCCTCGAAGCCCAGGCCGACGACGATCAGCCGCGGCACCCGCTCCTGCCAGCGCTGGGCCGACAGCAGCATCGTGTCGATGCCGCCGGCGCTGGCCGGTATCGCGACGAAGTCCACCGCCGGCGTTGCCGAAGGCGGTCCGTCGGGCGAGCCGAGCATCACGCCGCGCGCGCGCAGCGCCGCGGCGGTGGTGGGCTTGAGATCGTCGAGATCGTCGACGAGCAGCATCACGCCCTGGCCGGCGGCCTCGGCAACCGCGGCCTTGTCCAGCAGCGCCGCCGGGACGTGCACCAGCGCCGAGCGGCCGCTGGCGGCCATCGCGCTGGCCGCCGACAGCAGCGCCACGTGGTGCGCCACCGCGGCCGGCGTATCGCCCTTGTCCGCCAGCCGCCGCTGCGCCGCCGGCGACAGCAGCATCTCGAAGCCGGCCACGCGCCCGCTGCGGCCCACCAGCGGCCGGCGCAGGCCGAAGTTCGGCGGCGGCTCGGCCGTGGTGGCAGCACCCGCACCGGCCTTGCCCGCCGCGCGCGACCGCGGCTTGGACGTGGTTGTGCTCGCGGAAGTGCCTGCGGAAGAACTTGCCGAGGAGGCATCTTCCAGCCCCAGCCAGCGCTTCAGCCAGCGCAGCATGAGACGGGCCGGGCCAGAGGCACGATGGGCGGCAGGGGCATCGCCCGATGATAAGGAGCGATCAGCCTGCGCCGGGCCCGTCGGCAGGGTCTGCGGGTTCGTCGTGCGCGCCGAGGAAGCCCTGGCCGTCGTCCTCGGGCGCGGCTTCGGCGCTCGCGCGCGCCAGCGCCATCCACACGCCGAAGGGCAGCCGCATCGCGCGCCGCGGCGCCGCGCGCGCCACGGCCAGGCCCGAGGCGCCGGCGAACATCACGCCGAAGCATTCCGGCACCTCCCCGGGCTCGGCGATGCCCTCGCGCAGCACGTACCAGCACTGGCTGGCCAGCGCGAGGTAGGCGGCGCCCTTGGCGGCGCGGCGCAGGTCGGCCAGCAGGTCGGCGCGGCTGACCTTGATCTCGTGCACCACCGGCTCGAGGTAGGCCTCCACCGTGGTGTGGCGGATCGAGAAGACATCGGGCATCGCCATCGCCCAGCGCGTGCCGCCGCCTTCGCCGTCGCTGTTGCCGGGCAGCGGCGCACGCAGGCTGATGCCGCGCCACACCACGCGCCCGGCGCGCTGCATCTCCAGCGCCACGCGCCGCACCAGCGCCTCGTGCGGGCCGAAGGCGGCCTGGTTGCGCCGGCGCGTGGCGGCCAGGAGCGCGATGCCGGCTTCGGTCAGCCGCAGCGTCTCGCGGCCGGCGCCGTCCCAGTGGCGCTCCAGCATGCCGGCGGCCAGGAGTTCCAGCTCCAGCGCATCGTGGCAGGGCCAGCCGGCCGAGCGCCAGATCTCGCGCAGGCGACGCCGGTGCGCCGCGGCCAGCTCAGGCAGCGCCGCCACCCCGCACCGCTTTCACTCGACGACCTGCACGCCCTTCCAGAACGCCAGGCGACCCTTGATCTGCGCCGCGGCTTCCTTCGGGTCCGGGTAGAACCAGACGGCGTCCGGGTTCGCGTCGCCGTTGACGAACAGCGTGTGGTAGCTCGCCTGGCCCTTCCACGAGCACATGGTCTTCGTGTTGCTCGGCAGCAGGAAGTCCTTGCGCACGGCCTCGGCCGGGAAATAGTGGTTGCCTTCGACGACCACGGTGTCGTCGCTCTCGGCCACGACCGTGCCTTTCCAGATCGCCTTCATCGCACTGCTCCTGTGTTCCGGATCCGAGGCGCGGCAGGTTACCACCGGCCCTCGATGCGGCTGAACGCTGCGTGCAAGGCCACGCTATGGCGCGCCGCGGAGGCCGCCACTACATTGGATCCATGAACACCACCACCCTCACCGTCACCTCCCCCCGCACGGTCGAGCGCCTCGTGCAGGGCCAGGCCACCAGCGACGGCGCCGGCGTGCGCCTGACAAGGCTGCTCACGAACGAGCTGCAGCGCCGGCTGGACCCTTTCCTGATGCTGGACTTGTTCGGCACCGACAACCCCGGCGACTACATCGGCGGCTTCCCCGACCACCCGCACCGCGGCTTCGAGACCGTCACCTACATGCTGCAGGGGCGCATGCGCCACCGCGACAGCGTCGGCAACGTCGGCCTGCTGGTGCCCGGCAGCGTGCAGTGGATGACCGCCGGCCGCGGCGTGATCCACAGCGAGATGCCCGAGCAGGAGGAAGGCGCGATGGAGGGCTTCCAGCTGTGGCTGAACCTGGCCGCGGCCGACAAGATGCGCGCGCCCTGGTACCGCGACATCGCCAGCGAGCAGATCCCCGAGTGGCGCGGCGAGGGCGTCACTGCGCGCGTGATCGCCGGCCAGACGCACGGTGTCGCCGGCGCGATGCAGCGCGAGCGCACCGAGCCGCTGTACCTCGACCTGCAGCTGGAACCCGGCGCCAGCTTCGAGCAGCCGCTGCCAGCCACGCACAACGCCTTCCTCGTGCCCTACCGCGGCGAGGTATCGGTGGGCGACACCGTGGTCCGCAGCCGCCGCCTCGCCGTTCTGGCGAACCAGGCCGGCAGCGACGGCGTGCTGCTGCGTGCCGGCCCCGAAGGCGCGCGCGCGATCCTCGTGGCCGGCCAGCCTCTGGGCGAGCCGATCGCACAGTACGGCCCTTTCGTGATGAACACGCAGGCCGAGCTGATCCAGGCGGTGAAGGACTTCCAGGCCGGCCGCCTGGCCTGAGCCGCCGCGCGCGTCAGCGGTCCTGGCGGAAGATGCCCGTCGCGCCGGTCGACGGGCCGAGCACGAAGACCGAGTAGATGTTGCCGGCCGCGAAGATGCGGTCGGTGAACGAGATCGTGCCGGTCAGGCCGTTGCCGGCGACGGCCACGCCGGCGGTCGTCGTCGGCACCTGCGTCGCGTAGCCGGTGGCGGCGCCCACGGCGGCGGTCTCGGTCAGCGGCGCGCCGTCGATCGTCATCGTCAGCGCGCCACTGCCGCTGTCGGTGCCGTTGACCAGGCGCACCTTGGCTTTCGTGCTGTCGCTGGGCAGCGTGTTGAGGTCGGTCAGCGCCGCCACCAGCGGCGCGGCCGAGCTGCCGTAGACCACCAGCGTGTAGTCGCCGCCCGGCGCGAGCGTGATGGCCGGCGGCGTCACCGCGCTGCCGCCGACGGTGATCGACAGGCTCGGCGTGCCCGAGGACACGTTGGTGTACTGCGTCACCACCGGCAGCGGCGAGGCCGCCAGCAGCGTGCTGCCGCCGGTGACGCCCACCGCCACGTTCGGCAGCCCCGTGGCCACGCGCACGCGCGCCTGCGTGGCCGCCTTCACGTCGATGCCGCCCTGCTGCTTCAGCGCCAGCGCCTTCACCAGCACGCCGCCCGGGCCCGGCACCAGCACCAGCGTCACCACCTCGCGGCTGCCCAGCACCAGCGCGGGTGAATCGAGCCGCAGGTCGCTGGCGGCCTTGCCGCCGGGCACCGTCACGCGCAGCCGCCAGGTGCCGCTGTTGACGGTGAAGTAGCTGTTGACCGTGCCCACGGCGGCCGAGGACTGCACCGCCACCGAGCTGTCCAGCGAGTCGCCGCTGGCGGTGATGTAGACGTCCAGCGGCCCCGCGTCGGGCGCACCGTTGAGCACGCGCACCAGCGTGCGGTTGTCGTCGGGCTGGCCGTTGTTGTCGTCCAGCAGCACCTGCTTGAGCGCTCCGGCCGGGCCGTAGCTCAGCACCGTGTAGTGGTTGCGCGCCGAGACGCTGGGCGTGAAGCTCAGCAGCGAAGTCGGCGAGCTCGGCGTCGTCACGGTGAAGGGTTTGCCGGGCGTGGCCTCCACGTAGTCGGCGCTGCCGCCGTAGGCGACGCCGCCCTGGCGCAGCTGGTCGTCCACGCGCAGCTCCAGCGCCTCGTAGCCGGTGCTGGCGTTCACGAGCCGCACCTGCGCCTTCGTGCGGTCGGCGCCGCCGCCGCAGCCCGTGGCCAGCAGCAGCACGAGCGTGGAAGCCAGGAACGCGGCGATCTTGCGGAACATCATCGGGCCATCCCTTTTTGTCTTCAGGCCGCGATGATGCCCGCTCCAGGTTAACGGCAGGCTGCCGGTTGTGACGGTCGCCAACCGTCGAGCTGCAGCTCCAGCCACGCGGCCAGCGGCAGCACCTCGGCCGTGGCGTGCTCCTGCACATGCAGCCCGGCCTGCAGGTCGTGGCTGGAGTCGAACCAGCCGCAGCCGGCGGCTTCTCCGGTCTCGCCCGCTCGCGGCAGGCGGCGGGCCGGGTTCCGCACGGGCTGGCGTCTGAACAGCTGGATCCGCATCGCGCTCTCCTCGTCCCTGCACGGGTCGTTGTTCGATGGCGTGCATCGTCCGCCGGCGCGGGCCGCGCGCCCATCGCCCCGAGGTCGGCGGCCGGCGGGCCCCCGCGGGGGTGCCCCGGGCGGGGGCCCCCGGCCGTGGCAGCATCGCGCCATGTGCGGGCGCTACGTCGTGGCCTACGACCCCGAGACGCTGGTCTCGGGCTTCAGCGTCGTGCGCGTCGTGCCTTTCCCGCGGCGCTGGAACGTCGCGCCGCAGTCGGCGGTGCCGGTGATCTACGAGACCCGCGAAGGCGAGCGCGTGGCCGAGCTGATGCGCTGGGGCCTGGTGCCGCACTGGGCGAAGGACGCCACGATCGGCCACAAGCTGAACAACGCGCGCGCCGAGGGCGTGTTCGACAAGCCCTCGTTCCGCCAGGCCGTGCGGCGCCGGCGCTGCATCCTGCCGGCCAGCGGCTTCTACGAATGGCAGCCGGGCAGCGTCGCGAAGGCGCCCAAGCAACCCTGGTACTTCAGCGCGCCCGACGGCGCGCCGCTGGCGATGGCCGGCCTCTTCGAAGCCTGGCGCCCGGCGCCGGAGGCCGAATGGCTGCTGAGCTGCTGCGTGATCACCACCGAGGCCAATGCGCTGATGGCGCCGGTGCACGACCGCATGCCGGTGCTGCTGCCGCCCGAGCAGTGGGCGCGGTGGCTGGCGCGCGGCGAGCAGTCGCCGGAGGCGATCGCGCCGCTGCTCGTCCCCTGCCCGCCGGAGCGTTTGCGTGCATGGCGGGTGTCGCGCGCGGTCAGCCCCGGCACGGCCGAGGGCGAACACCTGGTGCGGCCGCTGGAAGAGGGCAAGCCCGGCCCGGGTTGAATCAGGTCCCGAATCAGGTCCCGAAAGGCGCCACGCCGATCCAGGCCCGGTGCGCCCAGAACGCGAAGAAGGCCCAGATCGCCAGGCCACCGACCACCGCCGCCACCGTCGGCCCGACGCGGCCCGGCGGGTACACGGTGCCGGCCGCGGCGTCGCGCTTGCGCGCGGAGCTGTAGTCGACGATCGCCCAGGCCAGGATGCCGCCGAAGAGCAGCAGGTCCGCCAGCGTGTTGTTGGCGATGAGATGCGCCAGCGCCCAGGTCTTCGTGCCCAGCACCATCGGGTGGTGCAGCTTGGCCCTGATGATGTTGCCCGGCACGTTGCCGGCGGCGATCAGCACCAGCGCCGGCAGCGTCAGCAGCGCGGCGAGGTGGCGCGTCCAGATCGGCGAGGCCCACAGCACCGTGGGTTCCATGCGCGCGGCGCCGTAGCCGTAGCAGATGAGCACGAAGCCGGCGAGCGCGATGACCGAGTACAGGCCCTTCCACGCGTTCTCGCCGATGCGCGCGCGCACGCCGGTGCGCCAGCCGTCGGCGACGATGCGCACCGAGTGCGTGCCCAGGAACAGCAGCAGGCCGAGGATCAGCAGGCTCATGGCGGATGGCGGATGGCGCGGGAGTGATGGAGATGCGGCCATTGTGGCGCCGCTATGCTCGCCGTCGATGACCCGCCCCGCAGCACGCACGATCCGCTTCCACTGGGAAGACTTCCCCACCGGCCACGTGATGGAGTTCGGCGCCACGCCGGTCTCGCGCGAGGCCGTCATCGAGTTCGCGCGCCAGTTCGACCCGCAGCCCTTCCACCTCGACGACGAGGCCGGCCGTGAGTCGCTCTTCGGCGGCCTGTGCGCCAGCGGCTGGCACAGCTGTGCGATGGCCATGCGCATGATGTGCGACGAGTACCTGCTCGAATCGGCCAGCCTGGGCAGCCCGGGCATCGAGTCGCTGCGCTGGTTGAAGCCGGTGTTCCCCGGCGACACGCTGCGCCTGCGCATGGAAGTGCTCGACGCGCGGCCGATGGCCAGCAAGCCCGGCGTGGGCCTGGTGCGCAGCCTGTGGACGATGTTCAACCAGCACGACGAAGCCGTGCTGCGCATGGAAGGCTGGGGCATGTTCGGGCGCCGGCCGAAACCGGCGGCCGCGCCGCAGGCCTGATCAGGCCTTGTGCTGCGCGTGCGCGCCGTGCGCGTGATGCGCCGCGTGGTCGTGCCCAGCCTCGATGTGGTGCACGTGCTCGTGGCGGTTGCGCAGCCACTGCGGCGCGAGGGAACCGGCCACCATGCCCACCAGCGCGGCGACCAGCCCCGCCAGCTGCGGCGGGAATGCCTCGCCCCAGCCGGTGAGCTGCGGGAAGAACAGCAGCCACACCGCCACGCCGGCGCCCACAGAGAAGATCGCGCCCTGCGTCGTCGCGCGCTTCCAGTACAGGCCGAACACCAGCGGCACGAAGGCGCCCACCAGCGTCACCTGGTAGGCGCCGGAGACCAGCTCGTAGATCGAGGTGCCCTTCATCCAGATCGCGTAGCCCAGCACCGAGGCGGCGAAGATCACGATCGTCCAGCGCGTGGCCAGCAGCTGCTGGCGGTCGCTCATGTGCGGCCGCAGGTTCTTCAGGATGTTCTCGACGAAGCTGGTCGAGGGCGCCAGCAGCGTGGCCGAGGACGTGCTCTTGATCGCCGACAGCAGCGCGCCGAAGAACAGGATCTGCATGATCAGCGGCATCTTCATCAGCACGAACTTGGGCAGCAGGCGCTGGTAGTCGCCCTTGGCCAGCTCCATCGCCTCCTGGCCCATCACCACCACCGCGGCGGTGACGATGAACATCGGCACGAAGGCGAACAGGATGTAGCTCGCGCCGCCGATCATCGCGCCCTTGCGCGCGGTGGGTGCGTTCTTGGCCGACATCACGCGCTGGAACACGTCCTGCTGCGGGATGCTGCCCAGCATCATCGTTACCGAGGCGGCGAGGAAGAAGGCCATGTCCTTGAAGGTGGGCTCGGGCCAGAAGCGCCACAGATCACCCTTGGCCGCCAGCGACAGCACCTCGCCGGCGCCGCCGGCGAGCGACGCGGAGTAGATCGCGATGGCCGTCAGGCCGATCACGAGCACGATCATCTGGATGAAGTCGGTCCAGGCCACCGCCAGGAAGCCGCCGACGACGACGTAGATCAGCACCGCCACCGTGCCGACGATCATGCCCATGCTCTCGCTCATCGTGCCGTCGGTGAGCACGTTGAACACGAGGCCCAGGGCCGTGATCTGCGCCGCCACCCAGCCGAGGTAGGACAGGATGATCGCCACCGAGCAGAACACCTCGATGCCCTTGCCGTAACGCTGGCGGTAGAAGTCGCCAATCGTCAGCAGGTTCATCTTGTACAGCTTGGTCGCGAAGAACGCGCCCACCAGGATCAGGCAGGTGCCGGCGCCGAAGGGATCCTCGACGATCGCGTTCAGCCCGCCCTGCACGAACTTGGCCGGGATGCCCATCACCGTCTCGGCGCCGAACCAGGTGGCGAAGGTGGTGGTCACCACCATGATCAGCGGCAGGCTGCGGCCGGCGATGGCGAAGTCGCTCGTGTTCTTGATGCGCGTGCCGGCCCAGACGCCGAGCGCGAGGGTGCCCAGCAGGTAGAGCACGACGAAACTGATCAGCATGGGCGGCTCGGGGCGAAGGGTCTGGGCGAAGGACGTGGCCGATGGAGCGGCGCGAGTTTAGCGGCGCGCTGCCTCTTGATACGGACCATGACGGCGGCTGGACATAATGGGTGCAATTTCCACACCCGAAGGCCTGCTAGATGTTCGTACGCCTGCTCGGCTTCCTGGTTGCCCTGGCGCTGCTGGTGGCGCTGTACTTCTGGGCCGCACTGAGCTGGAGCTTCTCCAGCGGCGAACGCGCCGGCTGGGTGCAGAAGCTCTCGAAGAAGGGCTGGGTCTGCAAGACCTGGGAAGGCGAGCTGACGCTGGTCTCGATGCCCGGCGCCGCACCCGAGAAGTTCATCTTCACGATCTGGAACGACGAGGTCGCCGAGCGCGTCAACAAGGCCATGGGCAAGCGCGCCGCGCTGCACTACGAGGAGAAGGTCGGCCTGCCCGGCAGCTGCTTCGGCGAGACGCGCTACTACGTCACCAACGTGACGATCAGCGAGGAGATCCCGCTGGCGCCCGGCGTGATCGTGCCCAACCCGCAGCCACCCGCTGCCCCGGCTTCACGTTGACGCTTCAAGCGGCCGCCGTGGACCCGGCTTAGCCGGTCCACTGGCGGCGCCCCCTTGAGGGGGAGCGCCGTCAGGCGCTACGGGGGTGGGCCTACCTCCAGACGACCTTCTTGCGCGAGCCGACCCAGGCGTCGTAGTTCTTCGCGAACAGGTCCTCGATGCGGTTGCGCTTGACCTTGAAGGTCGGCGTGATGAGGTCGTTGTCGACCGTCCAGGGTTCGGTCATCAGCACGATGCAGTCGAGCTGCTCGTGCGGGTCCAGCGTCTCGTTGATGGTCTTGATGTGCGCGGCGAGCGAGGCCTCCAGCTCGGCCTTGCCTTCGGCCGACTTGGACTTCTTGATCGCGTCGGCATTGAGCATCGCCAGCGCCAGCGGCTGGCCGAGGTTGGCGCCGGTCACGCAGCAGGCCTCGATGGCGTCGTGCATCACCAGCTTGTCCTCGATCGGCGCCGGCGCGACGTACTTGCCCTTGCTCGTCTTGAACAGGTCCTTCACGCGGCCGGTGATCTTGAGGTTGCCCTCGCCGTCCAGCGCGCCCTTGTCGCCGGTCTTGAGCCAGCCGTCGTCGGTGAAGGCGCCCTTGGTCAGCTCGGGCTCCTTGTAGTAGCCCAGCATCAGGCAGCCGCCCCGCATCTGGATCTCGCTCGTCGTCGGGTCCAGCCGGCACTGGATGCCGTCGTAGGGCAGGCCCACGGTGCCCGGGCGCTGCTTGCCCGGCAGCGTGGCGTGGCTGACGCCGCAGTTCTCGGTCATGCCGTAGACCTCCACGAGGTCCAGCTTGAGCTTGTTGTACCAGCGCAGGAGATCGGGCGGCATCGGCGCGGCACCGCCGGCGGCGAAGACGCATTCCTGCAGGCCCAGCGCCGTGAGCACCTTCTTGCGCACGATGCCGCCCAGGATGGGGATCTTCAGCAGCCGGTCCAGCTTGGCCGGCGGCATCTTGTGGTTGATGCCCTGCTGGAACTTCACCCACAGGCGCGGCACGCTGAAGAACACCGTGGGCCGCGCGCGCTGCAGGTCGGTGGTGAAGGTGTCCAGGCTCTCGGCGAAGAACACCTGCATGCCGGTGGCCAGCACGCCGTGCTCCACCAGCGTGCGCTCGGCCACGTGGCTCAGCGGCAGGTAGCTCAGCATGCGCGCGTTCTGGTCGATCGCCGTCACGCGCCGCAGGCCGCTCTGCACGCCCCAGGCGAAGGTGCCGAAGCTGTGCATCACGCCCTTGGGCGCACCGGTCGTGCCCGAGGTGTACATGATGGTCGACAGCTCGTCGGCATCGCGCACCGGCTCGCCCTTCAGCGGCTCGACCTTGGCCGTGAGGCTGTCCCAGCCCGGGTAGCTCTTGGCGGCGTCGTCCGGCGCCAGCGGCAGGCTCACGCAGGGCAGGCCGGCGGGAATGCCGGGCTTCATGCCTTCCCAGCCGTCGAGCTTGCCGACGAACAGCAGCTTGCTCTCGCTGTGCTCCAGGATCTGGCGGATCGTGCCGGCCGCCAGCGTGGGGTACAGCGGCACCGAGACGAAGCCGCCGAGCCAGATCGCCCAGTCGGCCATCAGCCAGTGGGCGGTGTTCTTCGACAGCATCGCCACCTTGTCGCCGGGCTTCAGCCCGATCGAGCGCAGGTGCGCCGCCATGCGGCGGATCTGGTCCATCGCCTGGCGCCAGGTGTAGGTCTGCACCGCGCCGCCGCCCAGCGGCTGCGTGAAGACGACGCGCTCAGGCGTCGTCTTCTCCCAGTGGAACAGGCGCTGCAGCGCGAGCGCGTCGGCAGAAACGGTCGATGCCATATGGGTCGTGGCCCCGCTACGACTGGGGCAGAAGGTCGGGTGAAGCTGCGGAGACTACCCAAGCCAAAGCCCGCCAGACAGGCGGGCTTTCCTCAGGCGCCGGCCACCCATTGGGGGGTGTGCGGGCGCCGCCGCGCTTGCGGCGGCGGGCTCAGGCCGTGGCGGCCTCGAGCTGCTCCTGCGTCTGCTGCGCGGCGCGCAGCACGAGCGTGAGGTCCAGGTCGGCCGCCGGGCAGACGGCCCGGGCGGCCTCCTCCAGCGTCTCGGGCGCCATCATCAGCGCGTGGGCGACGACCGACAGCGCGCAGATCGGCCGCTTGGCCGGCGCCTCCGGCAGCAGGTGCGTGACCTGCGCCTCCACGTGGTGGCGCACGCTGGCCACGGCCGCGGCACCCAGGCCCCAGCTCTCGCACAGCGCAGCGCCCAGCGCGTCGTGGCTGACGCCGAAGCCGGTGTGCTCCAGCATCAGCAGCTCGGTGTCGCAGGTGGCGGCGCGCAGCATGGCGCTGTAGTGGTCGCGCGCGTGGCGGAACAGCACCGCCTTGCCGCATTCCTCGAACAGGCCCGCGGAGTGCGCGGCCCAGGCGTCCAGCGACAGGCGCGAGGCCAGGCGCCCCATCAGCAGGCCGCGCTTGCCGGCGCGCTGCCACAGCGGCTCCAGCTCCGGCGCCGGGGGGAAGGCGGCGCGCAGGCCCATCTCGAAGGTGATCGCCGCGACCTCGCGCATGCCCAGGTACGTGATCGCCTGGTGCACGCTCTGCACGCGGCCCTTCAGGCCGTAGAGCGAGGAGTTCACCGCCTTCATCACCGCGGCGGCCAGCGCCATGTCGGTCTCGATCAGCCCGGCGGCAGCCGTCAGGTTGATGTCGGGCTCGGCCAGCAGCAGCGACAGCTGCACCAGCGCCTGCGGCTGGGAGGGGATGTCGATGTCCAGCGTGCGCAGTTCGGGGTTGACGGGCATGGGGCGTCGCTCGCGGCGGAAGGCAATGGAATGCCGGGTCTGCCCATGCTAGGCAGCGCGGCGCCGCGCGAGGGCCGCGAAAGCGGGGGGAAAACGGCGCTGTTCGGGCAAGAAAAAAGGCGCCCGTCAGGAGCGCCTTTCAAAGCCGGTCCATCTGGCGGGACCGGTCTGCATCCGTTCTTTCGATTGTGTCTGGTGTCTCCTCAGGCCCCCGCAGGGCGGCAATCCGGATGAGGGCGCCGCCACGAGTGGGCGGAATGTATCGGCGGGCCCCGCCCCAGCCATCCGGACTAACCCGCCGCGTGGCTTGCACGCATCGCGGCATCCGCGTCCTGCGTGATCCACTGCGCGGCACGCTCGGCGATCATCAGCGTCGGCGCGTTGGTGTTGCCGCTGGTGATGGTGGGCATCACGCTCGCGTCGGCGATGCGCAGGCCCGCCAGGCCGTGCACCCGCAGCCGGCTGTCGACCACCGCGCCTTCGGCCGCCGAGGGGCCCATGCGGCAGGTGCCCACGGGGTGGAAGATCGTCGTGCCGATGTCGCCGGCCAGGCGCGCGAGTTCCTCGTCGCTCTGGAACTGCACCCCCGGCTTCACCTCCTGCGGCCGGTACTTCGCCAGCGCCGGCATCGCGGCGATGCGGCGCGTCAGGCGCAGCGAGTCGGCCGCCACCTGGCGGTCTTCCGACGTGGAGAGGTAGCGCGCCTGGATGCGCGGCGGATCCTCGGGCCGCGGCGAGCGGATGCGCACGAAGCCGCGCGAGGTGGGGTTGAGGTTGCAGACGCTGGCGGTGAAGGCGTCGAAGCGGTGCAGCGGCTCGCCGAAGGCGTCCAGCGACAGCGGCTGCACGTGGTACTCGAGGTTGGGCCACTCGAACGCCGGCGAAGAGCGCGTGAAGGCGCCCAGCTGCGAGGGCGCCATGCTCATCGGGCCGCTGCGCCTGAGCAGGTATTCCAGGCCGATGGCCGCCTTGCCGAGCGTGGAGTTGGCGATCGTGTTGAGCGTCTTGACGCCCTGCACCGAGAACACGGCGCGGATCTGCAGGTGGTCCTGCAGGTTCTCGCCGACGCCCGGCAGCTCGTGCTGCGGCACGATGCCCTGCCCGTGCAGCAGCTCGCCCGCGCCGATGCCCGACAGCTGCAGGATCTGCGGCGTGCCGATCGCGCCGGCGCACAGCACCACCTCGGCGCTGGCGCGCGCCACCATCGGCGCGCCGCCGCCGGCCGGCAGCACCTCGACGCCGGTCACGCGGCCGCCTTCGAGCAGCAGGCGCGAGACGGTGGCGCCGGTCCAGACCTGCAGGTTCTCGCGCGGGATCGCCGGGCGCAGGAAGGCCTTGCTCGTGTTCCAGCGGATGCCGCGGCGCTGGTTGACCTCGAAGTAGCCCACGCCCTCGTTGTTGCCGCGGTTGAAGTCCTCGGTGGCCGGAATGCCGGCCTCGCGCGCCGCGGCGGCGAAGGCGTCGAGGATCTCCCAGCGCAGGCGTTGCTTCTCGACGCGCCACTCGCCGCCCGCCCGGGCGGCGCCCTTGCCGCGCCCCTTGCCCGCGCCGTGCAACTCGTCGCCGCCGCGCCAGTGGTCCTCGTGCTGGCGGAAGAAGGGCAGGCAGGCGTCCCAGCGCCAGGCCTCGTCGCCGGCAAGCGCGGCCCACTGCTCGTAGTCGCGCGACTGGCCGCGCATGTAGATCATCCCGTTGATGCTGCTGCAGCCTCCCAGCACCTTGCCGCGCGGGTAGCGCAGGCTGCGGCCGTTCAGGCCCGCGTCGGGCTCGGTATGGAACAGCCAGTCGGTGCGCGGGTTGCCGATGCAGTACAGGTAGCCCACCGGGATGTGGATCCAGTGGTAGTCGTCGCGGCCGCCGGCCTCGATCAGCAGCACGCGCCGGCGCCTGTTCGCCGAAAGGCGGTTGGCCAGCAGGCAGCCGGCAGTGCCGGCGCCGACGATCACGTGGTCGTAGGTCGGTACGTCGTCGTTCATCGTGCGATGTGGCTGGCCAGCACCGGGAACAGCTTGACCAGGCCGTCGGCGAGCAGCTCCACCGCCATCGCCGCCAGGATCAGCCCCATCAGCCGGGTCATGATGTTGATGCCGGTGCGACCCAGCACGCCGGCGATGCGCCCGGAGGCCGAGAACACGATGAAGGTCACCAGCGCGATCACCACGCCGTAGCCCACCAGCACCGCCAGCTGCCACAGGTAGCGCGTCTTCTCGGCGTAGATGACCACGGTGGAGATCGTCGCCGGGCCGGTGAGCAGCGGGATCGTCAGCGGCACCACGGCGATGCTCGCGCCGGCGTCCACCTTCTCGTTGCCCTCGTTCACGTCGCTGGGCTTGGCCTCGGCGGGCTCGGCGTTGAGCATCGCCAGGCTGCTGATCAAGAGCAGGCAGCCGCCGCCGACCTGGAACGAGGCCAGCGAGATGCCGAAGAACTCGATCACCTTCAGCCCCGCGACCGCGCTGACGGTGATGACGCAGAACGCGGAGAACGCGCTGATGCGGATCGTGCGCAGGCGCTGCTCGCGGCTGAAGCTCTGCGTGAAGTGGATGAAGAAGGGCACGACGCCGATCGGGTTGACGATGGCCAACAGCGCGATCAGCGGTTTCAGGAGATCCATCGCGCGATCGTAGGCGGGCACGCCGCCTGCTGTGGCGTGGCCGCTTCACGGATCCGGGAGAACACTGCTCGCGCGAAAACAACACTTGACACGCGGGCACTTTACATGTCGCCCGAAGTGATGCGGTAATCGGGAGTCTGTGTCTGGCAGCTGCGCCTCTCGCCTGATTGGTTCACGCAGGGTTGAGCTCCGCATGGTTTTGAACGGTTCTATCGAGGGCTCCCTGTGGGAAACAAACTTTACGTAGGTAATCTGGCCTATTCCGTGCGTGACGACTCGCTGCTGCAAGCGTTCGCGCAGTTCGGCACTGTCAGCTCCGCCAAGGTGATGATGGATCGCGAGACCGGTCGCTCCAAAGGCTTCGGTTTCGTCGAAATGGGCTCGGACGCCGAAGCCCAGGCCGCGATCAACGGCATGAACGGGCAGCCGCTCGAAGGCCGCGCGGTGGTGGTGAACGAAGCGCGTCCGCGCGAAGACCGTCCGGGCGGCTTCGGTGGTGGCGGCGGCGGCCGCAGTGGCGGCGGTGGCGGCTACGGCGGCGGCGGTGGTGGCGGCTATGGCGGTGGTGGCGGCGGTGGTGGTGGCCGCAGCCCCTACGGCGGTGGCGGTGGCGGCGGTGGCCGCAGCCCCTACGGCGGTGGCCGTAGCGGTGGCGGCGGCGGTGGTTACGGCGGCGGCGGCGGTGGTGGCCGCGGCGGCTACTGAACCAGCCTCACCGGCATCGAACGAACGGCACCTTCGGGTGCCGTTTTTCTTGCGCGCTGCTTCAGCGCGAGCGGCGCGGCTTGCGCCCGCGCCCGGCCATCACACGGTCATACAACGCATTCGGCAGCAGTCGCAGCAGCTTGGCCACGATGCCCATCTGCCAGGGGATCACGCGATAGCTGGTGCCCGCTTCGATGGCCCGGAAGGCCTGTTCGGCGAAGTCTTCGGCGGGCATCAGGAACGGCATCGGATACGGGTTGCGCGCCGTCAGCGGCGTGGCGATGTAGCCCGGCAGCAGCGTCACCACGCGCACGCCCGAGCCACGGCACTCGCCGCGCAGGCTCTCGCAATAAGCCACCACGCCGGCCTTGCTGAAGCAGTAGGCGCCATGGCCCGGCAGGCCGCGGATCGCCGCCATGCTCGCCACGCCCACCAGCGTGCCCGATCCGCGCTCGCGCATGGCGGCCAGGAACGGGTGGAAGGTCGCGGCCACGCCCAGGCCGTTGGTGGCGAGGATGTCGCGCATCACGTCCAGGTCTTCGCGCTCGGCGGTGTCGATGCCGATGCTGATGCCGGCATTGGCGATCACCACGTTGGGCAGACCCTGGCGCTCGATGCAGGCCGCGCCGGCGCCGACGATGCTGTCCACCTGCGCCACGTCGGCCGCGTAGACGGCGGCCCGCTCCGGCCCCAGCCCCTGGGCGCGCAGCCAGGCCTCGGTTTCCGCGCTGCGGCGCGCCACCAGCGCCAGCCGCCAGCCGGCCTTCGCGTAACGCGCCGCCAGCGCCTGGCCGATGCCGCTGGACGCGCCGGTGATGAAGACCAGCGGCGGCGGTGTTCCGCTCATCGCGCCGCCTTCGCCGCCCGCGGCGCCAGTTGCGCGCGCACCGGGCCTTCCAGTTCGAGCCGCGCGGCGCCGTGGTCGTAGTCCAGGCCGCGGGCGACGATCTCGCTCGAACCCACCTGCACCGAGACCTGCAGGTGGCTGCGCACGCGCTCGGTGACGAGGAATGCGTGCAGGAACTCGCTGCGCATGACGATCGGCTGGCCCTGCGCGTCGGTGCTGGTGACCTCGGCGCCGCCTTCGAGCTGCACCTCGCTGCCGTCGCCGTTGCCGATGGCCTTGCGGGCGACCGCGCGCGTGACCCGCCCGTCGGCCGCGATGGCGCGGATCTGCGCCTCGTCGATCTCGAAGCGGTCGCTCGCCGGATAGTGGCGCATGCGCGCGCCCTCGATGCGCAGCTTCAGGCGCCCGGTGGCGTCGAAGCGTTCGAGTGCGAATCGCTCCATCGTGTAGTCCGGGTCGGCGTTGACCGGCCGCTCTTCGGGAGCCAGGCTCCCGCGCGGCGAGTTCTTCACCAGCCACCAGCTGGCCAGCGCCAGCAGGCCCATCACCAGCAGCGGCAGGTAGGCCGAGAGCGTGTCGCGCAGGCGCCGGAACCAGGGCTGGCGCGGGCGCGGCGGTCGGCCCGCCGCCGGGCCGAGCGAGATCGGCACCTCGGGCAGGTCGGGAAGGTGGAGTTCGACGCTCACCGGCCGTCCAGCGTGCGCGCCTGCTGCGCCAGCAGCGCCGCGTAACGGCCCGAGGCCATCAGCAGCAGGTCGCAGAACTCGCGCGCCGCGCCGTGGCCGCCTTCGGCCGCCGTCACGTGGTGGGCGATGGCCTTCACCTCCGCATGCGCGTTGGCCGGCGCGCAGGCGAAGGCGGCGCGCGAGAGCAGCGGCAGGTCGGGCCAGTCGTCGCCGATGGCCGCCACCTCGGCCCAGGCGAGGCCGAGCCGCGCCAGCAGCGCCTCGGCCGCGGCCAGCTTGTCGTGCGCGCCGTAGACCGCCTCGGCCAGCCCGAGATCGGCCACGCGCCGGCGCACCGCCGGCGAATCGCGACCGGTGATCACCAGCGGCGCGATGCCGCCCTGCTGCAGCAGCTTCAGGCCATGGCCGTCGAGCGTCGAGAAGGCCTTGACCGTCTCGCCGTGTTCGCCGATGTAGAGGCGGCCGTCGGTCAGCACGCCGTCGACGTCGAAGATGGCGGCCTTCAGCCCCAGGCCGCGGCCCTGGGCGCGCAGCAGGGTCTCGGCCGGAAAGCGGATCGCCGGCGCGGCCACCATCAGATCACCTTCGCGCGCATCAGGTCGTTGCTGTTCAGTGCGCCGACCAGCAAGCCGTCTGCATCCACCACCAGCACGCTGGTGATCCGGTGCTGCTCCATCACCGCCGCGGCGTCCACCGCCAGCGCATCGGCGCGCACGAGCCGCGGGCCGCGGTGCATCGCCGCGCCGGCCGTCAGGCCCTGCAGCGAAGCGCCGCGCTCGATCAGCCGGCGCAGGTCGCCGTCGGTGAAGATGCCCTCGGGCCGGCCGTCGGCGTCGACCACCGCGGCAAAGCCCAGGCCCTTGCCCGTCATCTCGCGCAGCAGCTCGTGGAAGCTCGCGCCGGGCACGACGCGCGGCACGGCGTCGCCGCTGCGCATCAGGTCGTGCACGTGCATCAGCAGCTTGCGGCCCAGGCTGCCGCCGGGGTGCGAGCGCGCGAAGTCGGTCTCCCGGAAGCCGCGCGCGTCCAGCAGCGCCACCGCCAGCGCATCGCCCAGCGCCATCTGCGCCGTGGTGCTCGCGGTGGGCGCGAGGTTCAGCGGGCAGGCCTCCTCGTCGACGGCCACCGGCAGCACGATGTCGGCGTGCTCGGCGAGCGTGGAATCGGGCTTGGCGGTCATGGCCACCAGCGTCACGCCCAGGCGGCGCATCGCCGGCAGGATGGCCGCGAGTTCGTCGCTCTCGCCGCTGTTGCTGATCGCCAGCACCACGTCGCCGGCCACCACCATGCCCAGGTCGCCGTGGCTGGCTTCGCCCGGGTGCACGAAGAACGCCGGCGTGCCGGTGGAGGCCAGCGTGGCGGCGATCTTGCGGCCCACGTGGCCGCTCTTGCCCATGCCCATCACGACGACGCGGCCACGGCAGGCGAGCATCGCCTCCGCCGTGCGCACGAAGCCGTCGCCCACGCGGCCCGCCAGCGCGTGCAGCGCGCGGGCCTCGATGTCGAGCGTGCGCGCGGCCATCTGCAGCGCGCGCGCGGGGTCCAGTTCGGGCGTCATGCGGTACGGCCCTGCAATAGCATCGGGCGATTCTAGGCATCAGGGCCCGCGGTGGCTTCCACGCTCGAACTCGTCCTGCTGTACCTCGTGGCCGCCGTGCTCGGCGTGGTGGCCTGCCGCTCGCTGAAGCTGCCGCCGATGCTCGGCTACCTCGTGGTGGGCGTGCTGATCGGCCCCAACGCCCTCGCGCTGGCCAAGGACACGGCCGCGGTCAAGTACCTGGCCGAGTTCGGCGTGGTGTTCCTGATGTTCGTCATCGGGCTGGAGTTCAACCTGCCCAAGCTGCGCAGCATGCGCACGCTGGTGTTCGGCCTGGGCTCGCTGCAGGTGCTGCTGACGATGGCCGCCACGATGGCCGGCCACTTCATGCTGGTTGCGGGTTATGCCTGGCTCACCGGCCGCGTCTGGCAGATGGACTGGCAAGGCGCGGTGGTGCTGGGCGGGGCGCTGGCGATGAGCTCCACCGCCATCGTCGTGAAGCTGATGGCCGAGCGGCTGGAGCTGGAAAGCGAGCACGGCCGGCGCGTGCTGGGCGTGCTGCTGTTCCAGGACCTGGCCGTGGTGCCGCTGCTGGTGCTGATCCCCGCCCTGGGCTCGCCCGCCAGCGAGCTGGCCTTCGCGATGGGCTGGGCGCTGGCCAAGGCCGCCGTGCTGCTGACGCTGCTGCTGTGGGGCGGCCAGCGCGCGATGCGCTGGTGGCTCACGCTGGTGGCGCGGCGCAAGAGCGAGGAGCTGTTCATCCTCAATCTGCTGCTGGTGACGCTGGGCCTGGCCTGGCTCACCGAGCATGCCGGGCTGTCGCTCGCTCTAGGCGCCTTCGTCGCCGGCATGCTGGTGGCCGAGACCGAATACAAGCACCAGGTCGAGACCGACATCCGGCCCTTCCACGACGTGCTGCTGGGCCTGTTCTTCATCACCATCGGCATGAAGCTCGACTGGCGGCCGGTGCTCGACCAGTGGCTGCTGGTGCTGCTGCTGACCACGCTGCCGGTGGTCGCCAAGGCGGTGCTGGTGGCCGCGCTGGCCTGGGGCTTCCGTGCCGCGCCCGGCGTGGCGGTGCGCACCGGCCTGTACCTGGCGCAGGCGGGCGAGTTCGGCTTCGTGCTGCTGACGCTGGGCGCCGAGCAGGGCCTGATCGCCGCGCCCTGGGTGAGCCCGGTGCTGGCCAGCATGGTGCTGTCGATGCTGGCCACGCCCTTCCTCGTGATGAAGAGCAACGCGATCGTCAACCGGCTGGTCGCCAGCGACTGGATGATGCAGTCGGTCGCGCTGACCACCATCGCCAAGCGCGCCATCGCCGCCGAGCAGCACGTGATCATCTGCGGCTACGGCCGCAGCGGCCAGAACCTGGCCAAGCTGCTGGCGCTGGAACACATCCCCTACATGGCGCTGGACCTCGACCCCGACCGCGTGCGCCAGGCCGCCGCCGCCGGACAGAGCGTGGTCTTCGGCGACGCCGCGCGCCTGCCCAGCCTGATGGCCGCCGGCCTGGCGCGTGCCGCCGCGGTGGTGGTGAGCTACCACGACACGGCCTCGGCGCTGAAGATCCTGGACCTCGTGCGAGCCCACGCCCCGCGCGTGCCGGTGGTGGTGCGCACGATCGACGACAGCGACATCGAGAAGCTGCGCGCCGCCGGCGCGGCCGAGGTCGTGCCCGAGGCGATCGAGGGCAGCCTGATGCTCGCCGGCCACGCGCTGGCGCTGGTGGGCGTGCCGATGAAGCGCGTGATCCGCATCACCCGCGACGCGCGCGATGCGCGCTACACGCTGCTGCGCGGCTGGTTCCACGGCGCCGACGACGACACCGCGCTGGAACTCGAGCAGGCGCGCCTGATGAGCGTGACGCTGCCCGAGGCCGCGCGCTGCCTGGGCAGGCCGCTGGATGCGCTGGCCCTGCACGCGGTGGGCGTGAGCGTGGTCTCGGTGCGCCGCGCCGGCGGCGGCGTTGCCGCCCCGGCGCCGGACCTGCTGCTGGGCGCCGGCGACACGCTGGTGCTCTCGGGCCTGCCCGAGCCGCTGGCGCTGGCGGAGGAAAAGCTGCTGCGCGGCTAGAGAACCCGCCGCGGGTGGTACAGCGCCTCGTGCGCGGCGTGCAGCCGGCGCACCAGCACGCGGTTGAAGGCCTTGTCGAACAGGTGCTGGGTGCCCAGCGAGAGCTGGCCGATGGCCTGCGGCGTGAAGGCGATGGTCGTGGCCGCGCGCGAGACCCGCACGTCCACCGTGTGCCGTTTCATTTCCGAGTTAGGCGCCAGGTAGGCCATCTCGCCCACCGAGCTGCCCGCGCCCAGCTCGGCGATGCACTGCCCGTCGCGCCACACCGCGAGTTCGCCGGACGCGACGATGTGGAACACGTCGCCCTCCTCTCCTTCGCGGTAGATCAGGTGCTCGGGTTCGTAGCGGCGCCAGGCCGCGCGGTGCACCACCTCCCACAGCTCCACGTCGCCGAAGCCGGCGAAGAAGTCCAGCCCGCGCAGCAGCGTGAAGCGCTCGGAGTCGCGCACGGCCTGGTTGGCCGAGCGCGGCAGCAGCGGGTCGGCCACCACCGCCGAGAGCTCGCGCGCGAACTCGGTCCAGCTCGCGGGCCGGTCCTCGCGCGCCTTGGCCATCGAGGCCAGGATCAGCGCATCGAGCCGCGCCGGCACGCCGTCGCGCAGCGGGCGCAGCGTGGGCGGCTCGAGGTGGAAGATCTGGTTCATCAGCACCTGCTGCTGCTGCGCCTCGAAGGGCGGCCGGCCGGCCACGAGGTGGTACAGCATCGCGGCCAGCGCGTAGATGTCGGCGCGGCAGTCCAGCGGGTCGCCGTCGAGCTGTTCGGGCGACATGTAGGCCAGCGAGCCCACGCGGTACAGCTGCGTCTGGTCGGCCGCGAGGTTGAAGGCGCTGCCGAAATCGGTGACCTTCACGTCCACGAGCTGGTCGCCTGCCATGCGCGTCAGCACGTTGGCCGGCTTCACGTCGCGGTGGATCACGCCCTGGCGGTAGACGTAGTCCAGCGCCATCGCGCACTTGAAGCCCACTTCCACCACCTGCTCCACCGGCAGCAGCGAGCCCGGCTGGCAGAAGCGGCGCAGCGTGCCGCCCTCGACGTACTCCATCACCACGTAGGGCGGATCGGCGTCGGCCTCGGCGTCGTGGATGCGCACCAGGTTCGGGTGCAGCAGCCGGCCGACCAGCGCCGCCTCGGCGGCGAAGAAATGCTGCTGCACCACGGCCTCGCGCGCATTGGCCGCCACGCTGCGGCGCAGGCGCTTGACGGCCACGTCGACGCCGCGGAAATCATCGTGCGCGAGGAAGACCTCGCTGGTCGCGCCCTGGCCGATGCGCGCGCGCACCTTGTACTTGCCGATCTGCGCCGGCAGGGCGTCCTGGCTGACGGGGCCGCCGTCGGCGTCGTCGCGCGGGGCTGCTGGGGCCATGCCCGACTTGTAGAACAAATCGGGCCCGTCGGCCATGACAGGGGGCAACCGTTACTTGCCGATGCAGAAGCGCCCGAAGATCTCGCCCAGCAGGTCCTCGTTGCTGAACTCGCCGGTGATCGCCCCCAGCTCGCGGTGCGCCAGGCGCAGCTCCTCGGCCAGCAGGTCCAGCGCGGCGTCGCGCCGCGCAGCCAGCACCTGCGCTTCGTGCAGGTGCGCGCGTGCGGCCCGCAGCGCCTGCACGTGGCGCGTGCGGGCGATGAACAGGCCCTCGGGCGCAGCCTGCCAGCCGGCGAGCTGCAGCAGCGCGCGGCGCAGGGCTTCGAGGCCTTCGCCGGTGCGCGCCGACAGCAGGATCGGCTCGCCCTCGCCCGGCGGCGCCACGGCAGCCCGCTCGTGCGGCAGGTCGGCCTTGTTGAACACGTGCAGCAGCGGCACGCCGGCCGGCAGTTGCGGGCGGATCAGCGCATCGGCCGCCTCGTAGGCCGCCTCGCCCAGCCGCGAGAGGTCGTGCAGAAAGACGACGGCATCGGCCTCGCCGATCGCCTGCCAGCTGCGCCCGATGCCGATGCGCTCGACCTCGTCGGCAGCCTCGACATCGGCGCGCAGCCCGGCGGTGTCGGTCACATGAAGCGGCACGCCTTCGATCTGGATCGTCTCGCTGACGCGGTCGCGCGTCGTGCCTGGGATCGGCGTGACGATCGCCAGCTCGGCCCCGGCCAAGGCGTTCAGCAGCGAGCTCTTGCCGGCATTCGGCTGGCCGGCGAGCACCACGCGCAGGCCCTCGCGCAGCAGCGCGCCCTGGCGGGCGCGGGCCAGGGCCTCGTCGAGCGTGGCGACGATGCCGTCGAGCTGCGCGCGGGCGCCGGCCTGCTCGAGGAAGTCGATCTCCTCCTCGGGAAAGTCCAGCGTCGCCTCCACCAGCATGCGCAGCGTCACCAGCCGCCCGGCGAGCGCCGCGACCTGCGTGCTGAAGGCGCCGCCCAGCGAGCGCGCCGCCGAGCGCGCAGCGGCCTCGGTGCTGGCGTCGATCAGGTCGGCCACGGCCTCGGCCTGCGCGAGGTCGAGCTTGTCGTTGAGGAAGGCGCGCTCGGTGAACTCGCCCGGCTCGGCCAGGCGCAGCGTGGGCATCGCCTGCAGGCAGCGCGACAGCAGCAGCTGCAGCAGCACCGGGCCGCCGTGCGCCTGCAACTCCAGCACGTCTTCGCCGGTGTAGGAATGCGGCGCCGGGAAGTGGATCGCGAGGCCGCGGTCGAGCATCGCGCCACCGTCGCCGAGGAAGGGCAGCAGCGTCGCGTGGCGCGGCTGCAGTTCGCGGCCGCAGACGGCGCGGATCAGCGGCGACAGATCGCGCCCCGACGCGCGCACGATGCCCACCGCGCCGCGGCCCGGGGCCGAGGCGATGGCGACGATGGGATCTTCATGACGCCCGAGCCGGGCGGGGGCGGCGCGCATGGCGTGGTCGATTCTGGCGCGCCGCAGCTCAGCGGTGTATGGCGCGGGTGGAGCGACGACCGGGCACTGGCCGGGCGTCGGGCCTCCTGAGCCGCCTCTCGTCGAGACGGGTCGCCCGCATGCGTCGCATGTTCGGTCCGCCGGCCTTGCCTCTCAACCCCCGTTCAGGGGTTGATGAACCACTGCTGCGCGATCGACAGCAGGTTGTTCGTCAGCCAGTACAGCACCAGGCCGGCCGGGAAGAAGAAGAACATGAAGCCGAAGGCCAGCGGCATGATCCACATCATCTTGGCCTGCACCGGATCGGGCGGGGCCGGGTTCAGCCAGACCTGGAACAGCGACGAAGCCGTCATCAGCACCGGCAGGATGAACCAGGGGTCCTTCGCGGCCAGGTCGGTGATCCAGCCCAGCCAGGGCGCGCCGCGCATCTCCACGCTGGACAGCAGCACCCAGTACAGCGCGATGAAGAAGGGCATCTGCACGAAGATCGGCAGGCAGCCGCCCAGCGGGTTGACCTTCTCCTCGCGGTAGATGCGCATCATCTCCTGCTGCATCTGCTGCGGCTTGTCCTTCAGGCGCTCGCGCAGCTCGGTCACGCGCGGCGCGATGGCCTTCATCTTGGCCATGCTGCGGTAGGCACTCGCGTTGAGCCAGTAGAACGCCACCTTCAGCAGCACCACCAGGCCGACGATCGCCCAGCCCCAGTTGCCGATGAAGGTGTGCAGCTGCGTCAGCAGCCAGAAGAGCGGCTTGGACAGCACCGACAACATGCCGTAGTCCTTCACCAGCTCCAGCCCCGGCGCCAGCGCGGCGAGCTTGTTCTCCTCCTGCGGGCCGGCGAAGAGCGTGGCGTCGAAGGCCTTGCTCGCGCCGGGCGCCACCTCGCCCAGCGGCAGCACCATCGCGATGCTGAACAGGTTGTCCTCCACCTTCGCGGTGCGGAACTCGCGCTTCGTGCCCGGCGGCACGAGCCAGGCCGAGGCGAAGTAGTGCTGGACCATCGCGATCCAGCCGTTGTCGGCTTCCTTGTCGTGGCTGTCGGCGCCCTTGGCGATGTCCTTGAAGTCGATCTTCTTGAACTTGCTCGCCTCGGTGTACATCGCCGGGCCGGTGAAGGTGAAGTAGAAGCTCGACTCGCCCTCGGGCGCCGTGCCGTCGCGCATCAGCTGCAGGTACAGCTGCGGCGTGATCGGTGTGCTGCCCTGGTTGCTGACCTCGTGCTTCACCGCGACCGTGTATTCGCCGCGCTTGAAGGTGTAGGTCTTGGCGAGCTTGCGGCCGTCGACGGCCGGCGACTCGAAGCGCAGCACCAGTTCCTTCGCGCCGGGCGCCAGGTTGCGCTCGCCGGGCAGCACGCTCATCTGCGTGAAGTGGTTCGGCAGCGCCTGGCCCGGCGCGGCGGACACCAGGCCGGTCTGCACGACGTAGTGGCGCTTGGGCAGGTTGCGGTCGACCAGCACCACGTTGCGCTGCGGGTCCAGCGCGTCGCGGAAGTTGAGCAACTCCAGGCGCACCAGCGTGCCGCCCTGGCTGTCGAAGGTGGCCTTGACGACGTCGGTGCTGATCGTCACCAGCTCGCCGGTGGGCGGCGCCGCGCTCGTCGGCAGCGCACCGGCGACGGGCGCCGCGGCGGCCGATGCCGACCCGGCTGCCGCCGGCAGCGCGGCCGCCGAAGGCACGCCGCTGGCAGGCGCGGCGCCGGCCGCGGCACTGGCCGCCGGCCGCGGGCCGCCGAACAGCGAGGGCTGGCCGTTGTGCTTCTGCCAGCCGTCCCACAGCAGCACGATCGAGAACAGGAAGACCACCCAAAGCAGGGTGCGGCGAATATCGGTCATGAAGAAGGATTCCGGGACGACGGGCGCGGGCGATTGTCAGGGCTGTCGGGAACGGGGTCACAACCGCCTTCGCACCAGGGATGGCAGCGCAGGATGCGCCAGCCGGCCAGCGCCGTGCCGCGCCAGGCGCCGTGGCGCTGCAGCGCCTGCAGCGCATAGGCCGAGCAGGTGGGCTCGAAGCGGCAGGCGTTGCCCAGCCAGGGCTTGAGCCAGAAGCGGTAGCCGCGCACCAGCGCCATCAGCAGCGCTTGCGGCAAGAGGGCCAGGCGGTCCACGGCAGGCAGGCTTGCGAGCCGCTCAGGCCGCGCGGGCCCGGGCGGCGGCCAGCAGCGCGTCCAGTTCGTCGCGCAGCGCCAGCGCCAGCGCCTCGGAACGTGCCGACGGGAACCGCTCGATCGGGAAGCCCTGCTTCAGCCGCAGCAGCCACAGGCCGCCGGGCAGGCCGTCGCCTCCGCACACGAAGGCCGCGCGCGCCTGGCGCTTGACCAGGTTGCGCGTGACGGCGCGGCGCGCGTGGCGCTTGGGCACCAGGCAGCCGAGCCAGCGGGATGCAGGCAAGTCATCCACAGGCGGTGGACGATCCGGTGCAGGGCTTGTGGATAACTCTGGCGCCCCGGCCCCGCGGGTGGGCTTGCGGGGCGGTGTCGGCGGCGTGGGCAGGTGGTGCATCGCGAAGTGAGCACTTCGCGCCCAGGGTCGCTGGGCCAGCAGCCGCTCGAAATCCGCCTTGTTGACAAGGCGGCCGGGCGCCTTCGTGTTCAGACCGCCAGGCGCTTGCGGCCCTTGGCGCGGCGCGCATTCAGCACGGCGCGGCCGCCGCGCGACTTCATGCGCACGAGGAAGCCATGCGTGCGGGCACGGCGGATCTTGGACGGCTGGTAGGTGCGCTTCATGGGGGCTCCGGCTGAGCGATTTGCCGGCAAAGTCGCCCTCTGGGGGTGCTTTTGAGCCGGCTGTTGCGAATTGGGGAAACCCTCGATTACAGCAAAAAACCCCTTCCGGGTCAAACACTTGCACCACGGCGCGGCGCATCCGGCGGGGCTTGACGGCGCGCCGGAATGTGTGGATAACCGCGGTCCGCCAACCGAGAGGGACCCCGGTCTGGCGGCTCTCCACAAGAAGATGTCCACAATGAGCTCAGACCTGTGGCAGCGCGGATGCGAACGACTCGCCGCCGAACTGCCGGAACAACAATTCAACACCTGGATCCGCCCGCTGGCGCCCGCCGCACCCCCGCCCGGCTTGGCCGAGGGGGCGGCGCCCGACGCTGCGCCAGAGGTCATCGCGGTACAGGTGTCCAACCGATTCAAGCTGGACTGGATCCGCTCGCAGTACGCCGGGCGGATCGAATCGGCGCTGGCCGAAGTCGCCGGCCACCCGGTGCGGCTGGAACTGACGCTGGCGCCGCGCACCGAGCCGGCGCCGGTCGCCCGTGTCGCGCCCGACGGCCACGCCAGCGCCGCCGTGCTCGCCGCCCATGCGCTGGAGCGCGCCGCGGGGCACCGCCCCGGGCCCGCCGGGCCTGGCGGCTTCCTGCCCGGCCCTTCGCTGCCGCCGCCGCCCACGCACCGGCTGAACCCGGCGCTCACCTTCGAGACCCTGGTGGCAGGCCGCGCCAACCAGATGGCCCGCACCGCCGCGCTGCACGTCGCCGGCGCGCCGGGGGCGATGTACAACCCGCTGTTCATCTACGGCGGGGTGGGCCTGGGCAAGACGCACCTGGTGCACGCCGTGGGCAACGCGCTGCTGAAGGACCGCCCGGACGCCCGCGTGCTGTACCTGCATGCCGAGCAGTTCATCAGCGACGTCGTCAAGAACTACCAGCGCAAGACCTTCGACGAGCTGAAGGCCAAGTACCACAACCTGGACCTGCTGCTGATCGACGACGTGCAGTTCTTCGCTGGCAAGGACCGCACGCAGGAGGAGTTCTTCAACGCCTTCGAGGCCCTGCTGTCCAAGCGCGCGCACATCATCATGACCAGCGACACCTACCCCAAGGGGTTGGTGGACATCGACGAGCGCCTGACCAGCCGCTTCGACGCCGGCCTGACGGTGGCCATCGAGCCGCCGGAGCTGGAGATGCGGGTGGCCATCCTGATGCGCAAGGCCGGCGCCGAAAACACCGAGATGCCGGAGGACGTGGCCTTCTTCATCGCCAAGAACGTGCGCGCCAACGTGCGCGAACTGGAGGGCGCGCTGCGCAAGGTGCTGGCCTACAGCCGCTTCAGCCAGAAGGACATCAACATCGCGCTGGCGCGCGAGGCGCTGAAGGACCTGCTGTCGATCCAGAACCGGCAGATCTCGGTGGAGAACATCCAGAAGACGGTGGCCGACTTCTACAAGATCAAGGTCGCCGACATGTACAGCAAGAAGCGCCCGGCCTCGATCGCCCGCCCGCGCCAGATCGCGATGTACCTGGCCAAGGACATGACCAAGAAGAGCCTGCCGGAGATCGGCGAACTCTTCGGCGGCCGCGACCACACGACGGTGCTGCACGCGGTGCGCAAGATCGGCGCGGAGCGAAGCACGAACCCCGAGCTGAACCAGCAGCTGCACGTGCTGGAGCAAACCCTCAAAGGGTGACTGTGAGCCCCCAAGCTCGCTAGCGCTCGCTACCCCCCGAGGGGGCCGTTCGCCAGCGGACCGGCAGAGCCGGATCCGCGGCGTCGGCTGGGTCGCGTCTGCACCCTTTTGATCGGCGTCTCCGAGGCCTTTGGCAGGCTCACAATCAACCCCTGGAAACCCGCTGTCGGCAAGGCTGTGGAGCGATGAAGAACAACCGGGTGCTTGTCCACAGCCGCCACCGGCCGCGGGTTCTTGTCCCGAATCCGGGTGCATCGGTAGCGGGGGTTGGCGCACAGGGTTGCCCGCCTGCTAAACCGTTGATGGAACAGGCGAAAATAGCGTTGTCCCCAGCCGTGGCGCTGCTCTACCAGCTACCACCAAGTTAAAAAGAGGAAGACCGATGATTGTTCTGAAGGCGGCGCAGGCCCAGATCCTCGAAGCCCTGCAGTCGGTGGCCGGCATCGTCGAGCGCCGGCACACCTTGCCGATCCTGGCCAACGTGCTGCTGCGCAAGAACGGCGGGGCGATCGAGTTCACCACCAGCGATCTCGAGATCCAGGTCCGCACCAGCGCCGAACTGGGCGGCGACGGCGGCAGCATCGCCACCACGGTGGGCGCGCGCAAGCTGATCGACATCCTGCGAACGCTGCCGGCCGACCAGGTCGTCACGCTGGCCTCCACGCAGAACAAGCTCACCCTGTCGGGCGGCAAGAGCCGCTTCACGCTGCAGACGCTGCCGGCCGACGACTTCCCGCTCGTCAACGAGAGCGTCGACTTCGGCCCCACCTTCAGCATCCCGCAGAAGACGCTGCGCGAGTTGATCAACCAGGTGCACTTCTCGATGGCGGTGCACGACATCCGCTACTACCTCAACGGCATCCTGTTCATCGCCGAAGGCAAGACGCTGACCCTGGTGGCCACCGACGGCCACCGCCTGGCGCTGGCGCAGAGCCAGCTCTCGGCCGACGTGCCGAGCAAGCAGGAGGTGATCCTGCCGCGCAAGACGGTGCTGGAGCTGCAGCGGCTGCTGAAGGACGAGGACACGGCCATCGAGATGCGCTTCGCGAACAACCAGGCCAAGTTCGGCTTTTCCGGCATGGAGTTCGTCACCAAGCTCGTCGAGGGCAAGTTCCCGGACTACAACCGCGTCATCCCGCGCAACCACAAGAACGCCGTCGTGCTGGGCCGCGCGCCGCTGCTGGCCAGCCTGCAGCGCGCCGCCATCCTCACGAGCGAGAAGTTCAAGGGCGTGCGGGTGAACCTCGAGCCGGGGCTGCTGCGCATCGCGTCGAGCAACGCCGAGCAGGAAGAGGCCAAGGAAGAACTCGAGGTCGACTACAACGGCGACGCGATCGAGATCGGCTTCAACGTCACCTACCTGATCGACGTGCTGGCCAACAGCCCGCACGAGATGGTCAAGCTCGAACTGCAGGACAGCGCCGCGAGCGCGCTGTTCAGCATCCCGGACCAGCCGGGGTTCAAGTACGTCGTGATGCCAATGCGCATCTGAACCGCAGAGCGGTTCAGATCGCGCATCGGCATGATGCCCAGGATGGGGCACCCCCTGCCCCCGCCGAGCGGGGGTTCCAGTCAGAACTTCTCCCGGGCCGCGTAGCGGCCCTCTTTCGGGTTCCTCATGAGTGATTCGCCTTCGACTCCTTCGCCCAGCGACTACGGCGCCAGCAGCATCCAGATCCTCGAAGGGCTGGAGGCGGTGCGCAAGCGGCCGGGCATGTACATCGGCGATACCTCCGACGGCACGGGCCTGCACCACCTCGTGTTCGAGGTGGTGGACAACTCCATCGACGAGGCGCTGGCGGGCTTCTGCGACGACATCGTCGTCACGATCCACAGCGACAACTCCATCAGCGTCATCGACAACGGCCGCGGCATCCCCACCGGCGTCAAGATGGACGACAAGCACGAGCCCAAGCGTTCTGCCGCCGAAATTGCACTGACCGAGCTGCACGCCGGCGGCAAGTTCAACCAGAACAGCTACAAGGTCTCGGGCGGCCTGCACGGGGTGGGCGTCAGCTGCGTCAACGCGCTCTCGAAATGGCTGAGGCTGACCGTGCGCCGCGAGGGCAAGGTGCATGCGATCGAGTTCCGGCGCGGCGTCACGCAGGACCGCGTCATCGAGGTCCGCGAGGGCTTCGAGACCAGCCCGATGAAGATCACCGGCGAGACCGAGAAGCGCGGCACCGAGGTGCACTTCCTGCCCGACGAAGAGATCTTCACCAACATCGACTTCCACTACGACGTGCTGGCCAAGCGCCTGCGCGAACTCTCCTTCCTGAACAACGGCGTCAAGATCAAGCTCGTCGACGAGCGCAACGCGAAGGAGGACAACTTCGCCTTCGCCGGCGGCGTGAAGGGCTTCGTCGGCTTCATCAACACCGGCAAGAAGGTGCTGCACCCGAACATCTTCCACGCGATGGGCGAGAAGATGAGCGAGCAGAACACCAACATCGGTGTCGAGGTCGCGATGCAGTGGAACGACGGCTACGCCGAGAACGTCCTCTGTTTCACCAACAACATCCCGCAGCGCGACGGCGGCACCCACCTGACCGGCCTGCGCGCGGCGATGACGCGCGTGATCAACAACTACATCAACGAGAACAAGATCGCCGAGAAGGCCAAGGTGGAGATCGCCGGCGACGACATGCGCGAGGGCCTGGCCTGCGTGGTGAGCGTGAAGGTGCCCGAGCCGAAGTTCAGCAGCCAGACCAAGGACAAGCTCGTCTCCAGCGAGGTGCGCGGGCCGGTGGAAGACGTGGTCAGCAAGCTGCTGACCGACTGGCTTCTTGAAAACCCCATCGATGCCAAGATCATCTGCGGCAAGATCGTCGATGCCGCGCGCGCCCGAGAGGCGGCTCGCAAGGCGCGCGAGATGACGCGCCGCAAGGGTGTGCTCGACGGCCTGGGCCTGCCCGGCAAGCTGGCCGACTGCCAGGAGAAGGACCCGGCGCTGTGCGAGATCTACATCGTCGAGGGTGACTCCGCCGGCGGCAGCGCCAAGCAGGGGCGTGACCGCAAGTTCCAGGCGATCCTGCCGCTGCGCGGCAAGATCCTCAACGTCGAGCGCGCGCGCTACGAGCGGCTCTTGTCCAGCGATGCGATCGTCACGCTCATTACCGCGTTAGGCACCGGCATCGGCGCCGAGGACTTCAACGTCGACAAGCTGCGCTACCACCGCATCATCATCATGACCGACGCGGACGTGGACGGCGCCCACATCCGCACGCTGCTGCTCACGTTCTTCTACCGCCAGATGCCGGCGCTGGTGGAGCGCGGGCACGTCTACATCGCGCAGCCGCCGCTGTACAAGGTCAAGCAGGGCAAGCACGAGCAGTACCTGAAGGACGGCAACGAGCTCGACGCCTTCCTGCTGAAGGTGGCGCTCGAAGGCGCCGCGGTGTTGCCGCAGGGCGCCGCTGCCAACGCGCAGCCGGCCATCGAAGGCAGTGCGCTGGAGGCCTTGGCGCGGACCTACCTGCTGGCCAACGGCGTGGTCACGCGCCTGTCGAACTGGATGGATGCCGACGCGGTGCGCGCCATTGCCGGCGGCCTGGTGCTGGACCTGGACAGCGCCGGCAGCGCCGAGCAGAGCGCGGTGAACCTGCAGGCCGCTCTGAAGGACGCGCAGGTCAGCGCCGAGTTCGACGTGCGCACCGACAAGCACCTGCTGCGCATCAGCCGCCGCCACCACGGCAACGTCAAGAGCAGCGTCATCACGCAGGAGTTCGTGCACGGCGCCGACTACGCCACGCTGGCCGAGGCCGGCAAGTCCTTCGGCGGCCTGCTCGGGCCACAGGCGCTGGTGCGCCGCGGCGAAGGCGAGAAGTTGAAGGAACAGCAGGTCGGCGACTTCCGCGCCGCGATGGGCTGGCTGATGGCGCAGGCGGAAAGCGCCGTCGCCCGCCAGCGCTACAAGGGCCTGGGCGAGATGAACCCCGAGCAACTGTGGGAGACCACGATGGACCCGACCGTGCGCCGGCTGCTGAAGGTGCAGATCGAGGACGCCATCGAGGCCGACCGCGTGTTCACGATGCTGATGGGCGACGAGGTCGAGCCGCGGCGGGACTTCATCGAGACGAATGCCTTGAGGGCGGCGAATATCGACGTCTGATCCGTCGCGCGCAGTCCAGGCCCGGCCCGTGTTCAAGTTCTTCCGGAAGAACCAGGCTCCGGCTGCACCCTCGTACCAGCGCGACCCGGTGGGCTTCCTGCTGTTCAACGCGGACCAGAACCTGGCCGTCTGCCGCGCAGCGATTCCGCCCAACCGCGAGAAGCGGCATTGGGTCCTGCTCACCGGGAACGCAGACACCGCGTTCCGCTCCGTGCTCGAGAAAACCGCGCTTCTGTGCCGCGCCAAGGGCGATGCCGCCGCCGCGAAGGCGCAGCTGGTTGCCGGCGCCGAATTCGTCCCGGCACTGGTCGATGCCTCGGCGGGAGCCCTCGCGGAGCTTGCGCGGGGCGACAGCATCCACGGCCTCGATTTCACGCACGCCTTCGTTTGGGCCATGCTCGCCGGCGACTCCGAGGCCGAGCAGCGCCTGGTCTCGGCGGCACGCGCGCCATCGGTGCGCGAGGAAGGCGGCGGCGTCGACACGGGCGGCCCGCACGATGTCGTGGCGAAGCTGGCGCTGGCGGTGCTCAGCGATGACGCCGCGGCGCTCGACCTGCTCGGCCGGCGCTACGCCGCGGAGGTGGGCTCGGATCGCTTCTTCGCCCACCACTTCCGCTACGAGCGGCTGATGGCCCGGCTGGTCGAGCGCGACGAAGCCGGTTTCGCGGCCGAGTTGCGGGAGGTCGAGGCCCGCTTTCGCTCGAGGGCTGACGACCGCCGGACCGGCCACGAGCAGGTGCTCGATGGCTGCGCCGAGCGCAATGCCTGGGTCTTCGACGTCTGGGCCACGGCCTTGCTGAATCTGGCGCGCAGGCGTGGGATGAGCGTGCCCTTCGACGGCAGCGAGTTCATCCCGTCGGCGCTCGCGCCCGCGTCGCCCTGAGCGGCTGCGCGCTCCCGTCCGCCGGCACCGGCAAGCGCTGCGCCCCGCTCCCCGCCTGCGCGCACGCATCGCCCGGGTTGTAGAGCGCACAGGCCTTCAGCGACAGGCAACCGCAGCCGATGCAGCCGTCCAGCCGGTCGCGCAGCGCCACCAGCGCGGCGATGCGCGCATCGAGCTGCTCGCGCCATCGCGACGACAGCCGCGTCCAGTCGGCCTTCGTCGGCGTGCGCTGCTCGGGCAGCGCGGCCAGCACCTCGGCGATCTCCGCCAGGCCGATGCCCAGCTGCTGCGCGGCGCGGATGAAGGCCACGCGGCGCAGCGCCGCGCGGGCGTAGCGGCGCTGGTTGCCGCTGCTGCGATGCGCGTGGATCAGCCCGCGCGATTCGTAGTAGTGCAGCGCCGAGACCGCCACGCCGCCGCGCGCGGCGAGTTCGCCGACGCTGAGCATCACCACCGTTTCCTTCGAGCGGGCCATCGCTTGACCTCAAGTGGACTTGAGGTCCTATTCTGCGCCCCTCCGTCGTTTCCGGGCCCGCCGGCCGATACCCGATCATGAGCAGCCTTGTGATGCCCGCTTCTTCCAGCGCCCTGCCGCCGCCGCCGGCCCACCTCTTCGCGCGCGGGCTGGCCGCGGCCAGCATCGGCGCGGTCGCGCTGGTCACGCTGCTGGCCTTCGAGTCGATGGCGGTGGCCGCGGCGATGCCGGCCATCGCCGACGCGCTCTCGGGCATCGCCCACTACGCGCTGGCCTTCGGCGGCATGCTGGCCAGCTCGGTGCTCGGCCTGGTCTGGGCCGGGCGCGCGGCCGATCGCGACGGCGCCTTCCGCGTCACGGCGATCGGCCTGGTGGTGTTCACGATCGGCCTGCTGCTCGCCGGCTTCGCACCGCAGATGGGCTGGCTCGTGGCCGGGCGCATCGTGCAGGGCCTGGGCAGCGGCATGCTGGGCGTGGCCTTGTACGTCGGCATGGGGCAGGTGGTGCCGCCGGCCCTGCACCCGCGCCTGTTCGCGTTGATGGCCGCGGCCTGGGTGCTGCCGGGGCTGGTGGGGCCCTTGCTGGCGGCCTGGCTTGTGGAGCAGCTCGGCTGGCGCTCGGTGTTCCTCGTCGTGGCGGGCGCGGTGCCGCTGGCGGCCGGGCTGCTGCTGCCGGCTTTTGGGCGCTTGTCGAAGCCGCCGGAGGCGGCCGAAGCCGCACCGCTGGCCCGCGTGGGCTGGGCGCTGCTGGGTGCGGCCGGCGCGCTGCTGCTGCACGCCGCCGGCCACGGCGGCGGATCGGGGCCCACGCTGGCGACGATCGCGGCCCTGCTGCTCGGCCTGGCCGCCGCCGGCGCCGCGGCGCTGCGGCTGCTGCCGCGCGGCAGCCTGCTCGCCCGCCCCGGGCTGCCGGCGGTGATCGCGCTGCGCGGGCTGCTGGCAGCGGCCTTCGCGAGCGCCGAGGTTTTCCTGCCGCTCTTCCTCACGCACGAAGCCGGCTGGTCGCTCACGCAGGCCGGCCTCACGCTCAGCGCCGGTGCGGTGCTGTGGAGCGCGGGCAGTGCGGTGCAGGCGCGCATCGAGGCCGAGTCGCGGCGCCGCCAGGGCCTCCAGGCGGGCTTCGTGCTGGTGGCGCTGGGCCTGGTGCTCGCCACGCTGCCGATGCGCTGGCCGGCCGCGCCGATGGCGCTGGTTGCGGCCGGCTGGTCGATCACCGCCTTCGGCATCGGCCTGGCCTTTCCGATGTTGTCGGTGCTGACGCTGCGCCTGTCGCCGCCGGCCGAGCAGGGCCGCAACGCCTCGGCGCTGCAGCTGGCCGATGCGCTGTGCTGCAGCGCCACGCTGGCGATGGCCGGCGCGCTCTTCATGGTGCTGGGCCACGCCTCGGTGATGGGCCTGTCGATCGTGCTGGCCGCCACCGGCGCGGTGCTCGGGCGGCGTGCGTTCGCCGTGACCTTGGATCGTTAGCGCACCGGCGGCCGGCCCGGCCCCAACGTACCTTCGGCGCGTGCGGCCAGGTAGGCGTGCAGGTCCATCACGTGGGCGCTGACCTGCGGCTCCTCGCCCCAGGCCGGCATCTGCAGCGCGGGCTCGCTGCGCCCGAGCACGCGGTCCACCTGCGCGTCGTCGGCCGCGGGCAGGTTCCAGTCGTAGCGCTTCAGCACGCTGGCCACGAAGGCGCGCGGGCCCATCTGGCGCAGCGTCTGGGTGAGGTCGGGGGCGTTTGCCGTGCCGTTGCCGGCCGGGCCGTGGCAGCGGGCGCAGCGGTCCTGGTAGAGGCGCCAGCCGACGTAGGCCGACCCGGCCGGCGCGGCGGCACGCGCCAGCGCTTCGCTGGCCTGGCGGTTCTGCCATTGCACCGCGCAGCCGGCCAGCACGAGGGCCGCGCCGAGGGGCGCGAGCAACAGCGTGAAGCGGCGGGTTCTGCTCATCGTCCAGCTCCTTCGGAAGTTCGGAAGTGGCCGTTCACGAGCAATGTGCGCCCGGCCGCGCGTGGCGGCTTGAGGCCCGTCAAGGGCCTCCGCGAAAGCCTCGAGGTCGTGGCGTGGGCTTGCGCTGGCCGCCCGCGTCGGCCCAGTGATAGGCTGGCTGCGAGTTCGGCGAACCCCCAGGAGACGCGATGCCCGCGAAGAACACCATCTGCCTCTGGTACGACGGCACGGCGCTGGAAGCCGCGCGCTTCTATGCCGAGACCTTCCCCGACAGCTCGGTGGGTGCCGTGCACCGAGCGCCCGGCGACTTTCCTTCGGGCCACGAGGGTGATGTGCTGACGGTCGAGTTCACGGTGATGGGCATTCCCTGCCTGGGCCTGAACGGCGGCCCGGCCTTCACGCATGACGAAGCCTTCTCGTTCCAGGTCGCCACCGACGACCAGGAAGAGACCGACCGCCTGTGGAACGCCATCGTCGGCAACGGCGGCCAGGCCAGCGCCTGCGGGTGGTGCAAGGACAAGTGGGGCCTGTCGTGGCAGATCACGCCGCGCGCGCTCACGGCGGGCGTCACCGACCCCGACCCGGTGGTGGCCAAGCGCGTCTTCGCCGCGATGATGACGATGGGCAAGATCGACATCGCGAAGATCGAAGCCGCGCGCCGCGCCTGAACCTGCGCCTCAGCCGCTGCCGCGCTCGACGATGGCAAAGCCCACGTCGATCACGCGCGCGGCCGGGGCGCTGCCGTGCAGGCGCGCGAGGATGGCCTCGGCGGCGAGTTCGCCGATGCGCGCCGCGTCGATGTGCACGCTGGACAGCGGCGGCTCGAGGTCGGCCGCGAAGTTGAGGTTGCCGAAGCCCATCACCGCCAGGCGCTGCGGCACCGCCAGGCCCAGCGCGGCGGCCTCGATCAGCACGCCTTGGGCGAGCATGTCGGAGCTGCAGAAGATGGCATCCGCCTCGGGCGACGCGGCCAGCAGCGTGCGCAGCGCGCGCCGCCCGTCGCCGAGCTTCGCCGGGGCCGGCACGAAGGCCGATCGCGCCTCGGCCAGGCCCAGCTCGCGCACTGCCTGCGCGTAGGCGGCGAAGCGGCGCTGCGAGCGGGCGTCGTCGCCGCCGATGGCCGCCAGATGCCGCCGCCCGCGGCCGGCGAAATGGCGCGCGACCGCGGCGCCCACGGCTTCGTGCGAGAAGCCGATCAGCATGTCGATCGGGTCCGGGCTCAGGTCCCAGGTCTCCAGCACCGGAATGCCCGCGGCCAGCAGCCGGCGCTTGGTCTCGGCCGAGTGCACGGTGCCGGTGAGCACGATCGCATCGGGCCGGCGGCCGATCACGTCCAGCAGCAGCTCGTCCTCGCGCGAATCGGTGTAGCCGGTCTGGCCGACCATCAGGTGCCAGCCGCGCCGCGCCAGGCCGGCGGTGAGCGCCTCGATGCTGTCCAGGAAGATCGGCCCCGACAGCGTGGGCACCAGTGCCGCCACGAGGTGGCTGCGGCTGGAGCGCAGGCCGCCGGCGAGGCGGTTGCGCACGTAGCCGAGCTTGGAGGCGGCCTCGCGCACGCGCTGCACGGTCTCCGGCGGCACGCGCTCGGGCGTGTTCATCACGCGCGAGACCGTCATCGCCGAGACGCCGGCCAGCCGCGCCACGTCCACCACCGTCACGCTGCCGCCCGCCCCGTCCCGCTGCCCTGTCTGCCGTTGCGCCATGCCTGCCCCTTCGAGCGACTCTACCACTTGCCAAGGAGTTGAGTTAACGATAACAATTCGAACCCATCCGAACTGGGAAAACCATCATGTTAACGATGCGCAGCTTTTGCCTCGTGCTCGGCCTGCTGGCCGGCGCCGCCCAGGCCCAGACCTGGCCCACGAAGCCGGTCACGATGGTCGTGCCCTTCCCGCCCGGCGGCTCTACCGACACCGTGGCGCGCGCCCTCGGTCCCAAGCTGCAGGAGAAGCTCGGCCAGACCTTCATCGTCGACAACAAGGCCGGCGCCACCGGCACCATCGGCGCCGCCGCGGTGAAGCGTTCGCCGGCCGATGGCTACACGCTGCTGGTGACCTCGCTCGGGCCGCTGGTCATCGCGCCGCACCTGCTGAAGAACCTGCCCTACGACGCCGGCAAGGACTTCGATTTCGTCACCGTGGCCGTGCAGGCGCCCAACGTGCTGGTGGTGCCGGCGCGCTCGCCCTACAAGACGCTGGCCGAGATGCTCGCGGCGCTGAAGGCGCAGCCCGGCAAGCTGAGCTTCGGCTCCTCGGGCAACGGCTCGTCGGACCACCTGACGGCCGAACTGTTCTGGCTGCAGAGCGGCACCAGCGGCACGCACATCCCGTACAAGGGTGGAGCGCCGGCGATCTCGGACCTGCTCGGCGGCCAGATCGACGCCTCGTTCCAGAACATCAACGCCGTGTTCCAGCACATCACGTCGGGCAAGCTGCGCGCGCTGGCGATCACCAGCGAGAAGCGCTCGCCGCTGCTGGCCGACGTGCCCACGCTGGCCGAGGCCGGCGTGAAGGGCGTGGACGTGTACTCGTGGCAGGCGGTGGTCGGCCCGAAGGGCCTGCCGGCCGACGTGCGCGCGAAACTGCACGACGGCATCGTCGCCGCGCTGAACGACCCGAAGACCCGGCAGCAGTTCACCGCGGTGGGCTTCGAGATCGTCGCCAGCACGCCCGAGCAGTTCGCGGCCTTCCAGCAGCGCGAGAACGCGCGCTGGAAGCAGCTCATCGAGACCCGCAAGATCACCGCGGACTGAAAGCCATGCAAACCACCGACACCCCCCGCATCACCGCGCTGCGCGCGATCCCCGTCGCCGGGCGCGACGGCATGCTGCTCAACCTGAGTGGCGCGCACGGTCCCTTCTTCACGCGCAACCTGCTGGTGCTGACCGACAGCGCCGGCCGCACCGGCGTCGGCGAAGTGCCCGGCGGCGAGAAGATCCGGCAGACGCTGGAAGACGCGGCCGAGCTCGTCGTCGGGCAGCCGGTGGGCGCGCACTTGAGCATCCTGCAGCAGGTGCAACGCCGCTTCGCCGACCGCGACAGCGGCGGCCGCGGGCAGCAGACCTTCGACCTGCGCACCACCATCCACGCCGTGGCCGCGGTCGAAAGCGCGCTGCTGGACCTGCTCGGCCAGCACCTGGGCGTGCCGGTGGCGGCGCGGCGGGGGGTCGGCCCGCAGCGCGGCGCGGTGGAGATGCTGGGCTACCTGTTCTTCGTCGGCGACCGCACGAAGACGAACCTCGCCTACAAGGCGCCGGCCGACGAGGCCGAGACCGCCGACGGCTGGTTCCGCCGCCGCCACGAGACGGCTCTGACGCCCGAGTCCGTCGTGCGCCAGGCCGAGGCGGCGCAGGCCAGGTACGGCTTCAACGACTTCAAGCTCAAGGGCGGCGTGCTGCGCGGCGAGGAGGAGGTGGAGGCGATCCGCGCGCTGCACGAGCGCTTCCCCGATGCGCGCGTCACGCTGGACCCGAACGGCGGCTGGCTGCTGAAGGACGCCGTGCGCCTGATGCGCGACATGCGCGGCGTGATCGCCTACGCCGAGGACCCCTGCGGCGCCGAAGACGGCTTCTCCGGCCGCGAGGTGATGGCCGAGTTCCGCCGCGCCACCGGCCTGCCGACGGCCACCAACATGATCGCCACCGACTGGCGCCAGATGGTGCATGCGCTTTCGCTGCAGAGCGTGGACATCCCGCTCGCGGACCCGCATTTCTGGACGCTGGCCGGCAGCGTGCGCGTCGCCCAGACCTGCCGCGACTGGGGCCTGACCTGGGGCTCGCACAGCAACAACCACTTCGACGTGTCGCTGGCGATGTTCACGCACGTGGGCGCAGCCGCGCCGGGCAAGGTGACGGCGATCGACACGCACTGGATCTGGCAGGACGGCCAGCGCCTGACGAAGGAGCCGCTGCAGATCGTCGGCGGCCTGGTGCAGGTGCCGAAGAAGCCGGGGCTGGGCGTCGAGCTGGACATGGCCGAGGTCGAGAAGGCGCACCAGCTCTACAAGCAGCATGGCCTGGGCGCGCGCGACGACGCCGTGGCGATGCAGTTCCTGGTCCCCGGCTGGACCTTCAACCCGAAGAAGCCGGCGCTGGTGCGTTGAGCGTGGAGACGACGATGAACAAGCGCCAGGTCGTGTTCACGCTCGCCGCCCTGCTGGCGGCCCCGGTGTTGGCACAAGCGCCCGCCTGGCCTGCGCGGCCGGTGACGATCGTCGTGCCCTTCCCGCCCGGCGGTGGCACCGACACCGGCGCGCGCATCGTCGCCGAGCAACTCGGCAAGCGCTGGGGCCAGACGGTGCTGGTGGAGAACAAGGGCGGCGCCGCGGGGCAGATCGGCGCCGACTTCGTCGCCAAGAGCAAGCCCGACGGCTACACGATCCTGATGGGCAACATCGGCACGCAGGCCATCAACCCGGCGCTGTACCCCAGCCTGCCCTACGACGCGGACAAGGCCTTCGCGCCGATCGCGCTCGTGGCCGAGCTGCCGCTGGCGATGATGGTCAACCCGGCGCTGCCGGCCAAGACGGTGGCCGAGTTCATCGCGCTGGCGAAGTCGAAACCGGGCCAGCTCAGCTACAGCAGCTCGGGCGCCGGCGGCGGCCCGCACCTGGCGGCCGAGATGTTCAAGGACCGCACGCAGACCTTCATCCTGCACGTGCCCTACCGCGGCGGCGGCCCGGCGATCTCGGATCTTCTGGCCGGCCATGTGCAGCTCTCGTTCATGACCGTGTTCGAGGCCAGCGGCCACATCAAGACCGGCAAGCTGCGCGCCCTGGCCGTCACCGGCGCCACGCGCGTGAGCGCGCTGCCCGAGGTGCCCACGCTCGCCGAGGCCGCGCTGCCCGGCTTCAACAGCATCAGCTGGATCGGCCTGCTCGCGCCGGCCGGCACGCCGAAGGACATCGTCGAGAAGATCGGCGCCGATGTGCGTGCGGTGGTGTCCGAGGAAGGCGTGAAGTCCCGCCTGGTGGGACTGGGCGCCGTCCCTGCCGCCAACACGGCCGAACAATTCGGCAAGCTGATCGACGCCGACCGCAAGCGCTACGCGCAGATCATCCGCGAGCGCAAGATCACCGCTGACTGAGCAAGGAGACGAGATGCAGCGACGACAAGTCATATCCCTCGCCCCGCTGCTGCTCGCGCCGCGCGCCTTCGCGCAGGCCTGGCCCAGCAAGGCGATCACGATCGTCGTGCCGGCCACGCCGGGCGGTGCGATCGATCTCGCGGCCCGGCTGATCGGTGCGCGCTTCACCGCGGCCTGGGGCCAGGCGGTCAACATCGACAACAAGGGCGGCGCCGCCGGCATGCTGGGCAGCGACCAGGTCGCGAAGGCAAGCCCCGATGGCCATACGCTGGCGCTGGTCGCCAGCAGCCACGCCATCAACCCGAGCATCTACAAGAAGCTTCCGTTCGACACCGTGAAGGCCTTCGAGCCGGTGGTGCAGACGCACGTGGTGCCACTCGTGCTGGTGGTCAGCAAGAACGTGCCGGCGAAGACGCTGCCGGAGCTGATCGCCTACCTCAAGACCAAGCCCGGCGAGCTGAGCTTCGCCTCCAGCGGCACCGGTGGCGCGCCGCACATGTCGGCCGAACTCTTCAAGACCATGGCCGGCGTCGACCTGGTGCACGTGCCCTACAAGGGCAGCACCGCGGCGCACGCGGACCTGATCGCCGGCCGCGTGGTGGTCATGTTCGACACCGTCGCGGCGATCGCCGGGCAGATCAAGTCAGGCAACGTGCGCGCGATCGCGGTGACCACCGCCACGCGCTCGGCCGTGCTGCCGGACGTGCCGACGATGGCCGAGGCGGGCCTGAAGGGCTACGAGACCAGCACCTGGGGCGGCCTGCTCGCGCCGGCCGGCACGCCGAAGGACGTGGTCGCGAAGATCAACGCCGAGGTGAACAAGGCGCTCGCATCCGCCGAGGTGAAGGACAAGCTCGCCGCCGCCGGCATCGAGCCCGCGGGCGGCACGCCGGCGCAGTTCGCGGCCTTCATCGGCAGCGAGATGCTGCGCTGGGCGCAGGTGGCCAAGGCCGCCGGGGTGCAGCCCGAATGACGACGAAGCCGCGCCTGCTGAACACCGGCCGTCTGCCGCCGGCGCTGGTGCAGCGCCTCGCCGAGGTCTACCGCCTCGACGATCTCTCGCAGCAAGCCGATGCGAAGGCCTTCCTCGCCGCGAACGGTGCCGACATCGAGGCCGTCGTCACCTCGGCCGCGCTGGGCATCGACGCGGCGACGCTGGCCGCGTTGCCGAACCTGCGCGTGATCTCCAGCTTCGGCGTCGGCCTGGACCGCTTGCCGGTCGAGGAAGCGCGCCGGCGCGGCATTGCTCTCGGCTACACGCCGGACGTGCTGAACGACTGCGTCGCCGACCTCGCCTTCGGCCTCGTGCTCGACGTGGCGCGCGGCATCAGCGCCGCCGACCGCTTCGTGCGCCGCGGCGAATGGCCGCGCGGCGCCTTCGCGCTGACGCGCAAGGTGAGCGGTGCGAAGCTCGGCCTCGTCGGCATGGGCCGCATCGGCCGCACGATCGCGCAGCGTTCGACCGGCTTCGCGATGGACGTGCGCTACCACAGCCGCCGCCCGGCCGAAGGCGTGGGCTGGGCCCACGAGCCCTCGCTGGTCGAACTCGCGCGCTGGGCCGACTACCTCGTCGTCATCACCGCCGGTGGCGCCGGCACGCGCCACCTCGTGAATGCCGAGGTGCTGGACGCGCTGGGCCCCGAGGGCTTCATCGTCAACGTCGCGCGGGGCAGCGTGATCGACGAGGCCGCGCTCGTGAAGGCGCTGCAGGACAAGCACATCGCCGGCGCCGGCCTTGACGTGTTCGAGGACGAGCCGCGCGTGCCCGAGGCGCTGTGGAGCCAGGACAACGTGGTGCTGCTGCCGCACATCGCCAGCGCCACGCGCGAGACGCGGCAGGCGATGGCCGATCTCGTGTTCGACAACCTGCACAGCTTCTTCGAGCAGGGCCGCGTGCGCGCTTCGGCCCTGGACTGAAACCACGAAAACCAAAGGAGATCGCAATGCAGATCGGATTCATCGGCCTGGGCATCATGGGCACGCCCATGGCGCTGCACCTGGCGGCCGCGGGCCACCAGCTCTTCGTCAACACGCGCCGCGCGGTGCCCGAGGCGCTCACCGCCGCCGGCGCCAAGCCCTGCGCCAACGCGGCCGAGGTTACGCGCCAGGCCGAGGTGGTGTTCCTGATGCTGCCCGACACGCCCGACGTGGAACTCGTGCTGTTCGGCGACAACGGCGTCGCGAGCGGTCTCGCGAAGGGCGGCCCGCGCAAGACGATCGTCGACATGAGCTCGATCTCGCCGACCGCGACGCAGGGCTTCGCGCGCCGCATCGGCGAACTGGGCGCCGACTACGTGGACGCGCCGGTCAGCGGCGGCGAGGTGGGTGCGAAGGCGGCCTCGCTGACGATCATGTGCGGCGGCGAGCCGGCGGTGTTCGAGCGCATCCAGCCGCTGCTGGCGCTGATGGGCAAGAACATCACGCTGATCGGGCCGGCCGGTGCCGGGCAGGTCACGAAGGTGGCCAACCAGATCATCGTCGCGCTGAACATCGCGGCGGTCGGCGAGGCGCTGGTGTTCGCCAGCAAGGCCGGCGCGGACCCGGCCAAGGTGCGCCAGGCGCTGATGGGCGGCTTCGCGTCGAGCCGCATCCTGGAGGTGCATGGCGAACGCATGATCAAGCGCACCTTCAACCCGGGCTTCCGCATCCGGCTGCACCAGAAGGACCTGAACCTCGCGCTGCAGAACGCGAAGGAACTGGGCGTCGCGCTGCCGCAGACGGCCGGTGCCGCGCAGCTGATGCAGGCCTGCGCCGCGAACGGCCTGGCCGAGATGGATCACTCGGCGCTGGTCAAGGCGCTGGAGCTGATGGCCGCCCACCCGGTCGCCGAAGGCTGACGGGCAAACGGCACGGACACAAGACCACCACGACGAGAGGAGACACGATGAACGAGCACGAGAAGACCCGCCGACAACTGCTGCAGGCCGCCGCCGGCGGCCTAGCCGCCTGGGCCGGCGCGGCCGGCGCACAGAGCTTCGAGTTCAAGCCCAACCAGCGCTACCCCGATCCGGCGGTGCTGATCCTCGACCCTTCGTTCGCGAAGTACCGCATCTACAGCAGCACGCTGGAGCAGGTGGCCACGGGCATGCGCTGGGCCGAGGGGCCGGTCTACTTCCCCGAAGGCGGGTATGTGCTCGTGAGCGACATCCCGAACAACCGGATCATGAAGTACAGCGAGAAGGACGGCAGCTTCACCGTCTTCCGCAGCCCCTCGAACTACGCCAACGGCAACACGCGCGACCGCCAGGGCCGGCTCGTGAGCTGCGAGCACTCGGTGACGCGCCGCATCACGCGCACCGAACGCGACGGCAAGCTCACCGTGCTGGCCGACAGTTATGAGGGCAAGCGTCTGAACGCGCCCAACGACATCGTCGTCAAGTCCGACGACAGCCTCTGGTTCACCGACCCGCTGTTCGGCATCAACGGCGAATGGGAAGGCAGCCGCGCCAAGCCCGAGCAGGCGACGACCAACGTCTACCGCATCGGCGCCGACGGCAGGATCAGCGCGGTGCTGACCGAGCTCGTCAACCCCAACGGCCTGGCCTTCAGCCCGGACGAGAAGAAGCTATACGTGGTGGAGTGGAAGGGCACGCCCAACCGCAGCATCTGGAGCTACGACGTGGGCGCCGACGGCACCAGCCTCACGAACAAGACCAAGCTCATCGACGCCGCCGACCAGGGCTCGCTCGACGGCTTCCGCGTCGACCGCGACGGCAACCTCTGGTGCGGCTGGGGCAGCAACGGCGCCCTCGCGGCCGAAGCGGTGGAGATGGGCGGCCGCCGCGTCTTCCCGCTCAAGGGCCGCCCCGAGGATCTCGACGGCGTGATGGTCTTCAGCCCCGCGGGCAAGCCGCTGGCCTTCATCCGCCTGCCGGAGCGTTGCGCCAACCTCTGCTGGGGCGGGCCGAAGAACAACCGGCTGTACATGGCGAGCTGCCATTCGCTGTACGCGATGTACTTCGAGGCGCACGGGGCGACCTGACGCGAAACCGGAGTCGTGCGGCGGTGGTTGGGGTATGGCGCGCTCGTCACCCTGCCGCCGCGCGCTGTACGCTTCTGACGAGTCGGCCCAACCTGGGCCGGGCCAATGACGCCCGTCATGAAGCACCCAAACGACAAGCGATCCCCACTGAAGGACAAGCCGCTGCGGCTTCCAGGCCAAGGCTTGGACGAGGAGCGACAGGCGCTCCTGGACGACAGACTCTTCGCGCCGATCATGTTCGCCATGATGGCCATCGCGTTCGCGGTCTACGAGTGGTGGCGCGCCTGGGCAGAAGTGCCACCCAAGCCCGTGCCTTTCACGATCGCTGCGCTGATCGCCACTGCCTGGGCCGCGTGGCGAGTCACGACGACGATGCCGCGGCTCAAGGCACTGAAACTCGGCATGGCGGGTGAGCGCGCCGTTGGCCAATATCTTGAGGGCCTGCGCAGCGAGGGCTACCGGGTCCTGCACGACGTTCAAGGTGACGGTTTCAATGTCGATCACGTCTGCATTGGTCCGGGCGGTGTGCTGACGATCGAAACGAAGACCTGGTCAAAGCCAGCGCGAGGTGATGCAAGGATTCGCTACGACGGCGAGCATTTGGTAGTCGGTGGCAGAGAGCCGGAGCGCGACGTGCTTCGGCAGGCCAAGGGACAGGCCGCCTGGCTGGCGCGCCTGCTTCTAGAGAGCACCGGCCGACCCGTGAAGGTGCAGGCGGTCGTCGTGTTCCCGGGCTGGTTCGTCGAGGCCGCGATGGGTGCGCAGCGTGAGGTTTGGGTGATGGAGCCCAAGGGCCTGCCTGCGTTTCTGGCCAACGAGCCCGTGCGCCTGAATCCAGAAGATGTGAAGCTTCTGGCTTTCCATCTTTCGCGATACGTGCGGGCAGTCGAAAACGAGCGCTCAGCCGGTTAGCGAGCGCGTCCCATGCGTCGCTGGCTCTCATCCCTCTGGCGCCGCTTCTCACTCTGGCTCGCTCTGCGGCTGGGCCGGCTGCGCGGCCGCTGGCATGTCTTCGAGCTCGAAGCCACGGTCGCGCGCTGGACCTGGTTTCCGGCCTTCTGGCAGCGCCACGCCTGGCGCTACGCGGTCTACGAACCGGGCTCGTTGCGGGCCGATGAGATCGCGCCGCTGCTCGTGCTGCTGCACGGCTGCGGGCAGCAGGCGATGCCGTTCGCGCAGGCGGCGGGCTGGGTGCGGGCCGCCGAGCGGGAGCGCTTCCGGCTGCTGTGCCCGCAGCAGCGGCGCGGCGCGAACGTCTACGGCTGCTGGAACTGGTTCCATCCGCCGGCGCAAGCGGGGCATGGCGAGCTCGACGTGATCACCGGCGCGCTGGACCAGGTGCAGGCACGCTGGCCCTGCGGCGCGGTGGCGGCCGTGGGCCTGAGCGCCGGCGGCGGCATGGCAGCGCTGCTGGCCTTCCATGCCGCCGACCGCTTCGCCGCCGTGGTGGCCGTGGCGGCGCCGCCGCTGCTGGGCCGCGCGAACCTGCAGGACCCGCGGCAGGTGATGCGCCACGGCCTGGCCATCTCGCCCGGCATCGCCAGCTTCGGCCAGCGCGGCTGCGCGCCCCTGCTGGTGCTGCATGGCGCCGACGACGAGACCGTCGCGCCCTTGTGCGCCGAGCAACTCGCGGCGCAGGCGCGCGAGGCCATGGCGCGGGGCGGCGAAGCGCTCGTGGAGCGGCCGCAGCCCGATGGCCAGCGCTTTGACGACGTGGCAGGCCGCATTCGCCTGCAGCGCCGCTTGCTGCCGGGTCTGGCCCATGCCTGGAGCGGCGCGCTTGGCGGCCATGCGCATGTCCAGCGCGAAGGCCCGGCGCTCACGTCGATAGCACTGGCCTTCCTGCGCGAGGCCGGCTGGTTCGTCAGCTCAAGCCCGCCAGCCGCAGCGCCAGCCCCGCGAGCGCCGAGCCCAGCACCACCGGGATCACGCCCGCCTTGAAGCGGAAGAGGGCCAGCGCCGCGGCCCCGCCGATGAGGAGCGAGGCGGCGTCGAAGTGCCCGCCGAAGCCCTCGGGCCACAGCACGTGCCAGGCGAAGAAGACCGCGAGGTTGACGATCACGCCGACCACCGCCGCCGTGATGCCCGTCAGCGGTGCGGTGAACTTCAGGTTGCCGTGCGTCGACTCGATGAACGGGCCGCCGAGCAGGATGAAGCAGAACGAGGGCAGGAAGGTGAAGAAGGTGGCCACCGTCGCGGCTGCGGCGCCCGCCATCAGCGGCGTGCCGGCGCCGAGGGCCTCGTGCGTCCAGCCGCCGACGAAGCCGACGAAGGCCACCACCATGATCAGCGGGCCGGGCGTGGTCTCGCCCAGGGCGAGGCCGTCGATCATCTGCGTGGCCGTCAGCCATTGGTGATGTTCGACCGCGCCCTGGAACACATAGGGCAGCACGGCGTAGGCGCCACCGAAGGTCAGCAGCGCGGCCTTCGTGAAGAACCAGCCCATCTGCGGCAGCACGCCGGCCCAGCCGAAGGCGGCCACGAGCGTGCCCAGCGCCGCGGCCCACAGCACGAGGCAGGCGACGAGCACCACGCGGAAGTGCGGCCAGCCGAAGCGCGCGTGGGGCGGCGTGGGCGTGTCGTCGTCGATCAGCGCCGGGCCGAAGGAGAGCTTCGCCGCTGCATGCCCGGCGCCGCCGGCGGCGAAGTGTTGCGGCGCCCAGCGGCCGCCCAGATGCCCCGCCAGACCGGCTGCGAGCACGATGAGCGGGAACGGCAGCTCGAGGGCGAAGATCGCCACGAACGCCGCCGCGGCGATGCCCCACAGCCAAGTGTTGCGCAGCGTGCGCGAGCCGATGCGCCAGGCCGCGTGCAGCACCAGCGCCGTCACCGCCGGCTTGATGCCGTGGAAGGCGCCGGCCACCAGCGGCACCTGCCCGAAGGCCATGTAGACCCACGACAGCGCGACGAGGATGAACAGCGAGGGCAGCACGAACAAGGCGCCGGCCGTGATGCCGCCCCAGCTGCGGTGCATCAACCAGCCGATGTAGGTGGCCAGCTGCTGCGCCTCGGGGCCGGGCAGCAGCATGCAGTAGTTCAGCGCGTGCAGGAAGCGGCGCTCGGAGATCCAGCGCCGGCGCTCGACGAGCTCCTCGTGCATCAGCGCGATCTGCCCCGCCGGCCCGCCGAAGCTGACGAAGCCGAGCTTGAGCCACCACCTCAGCGCCTCGCCGAAACTCACGGGGGCGGGGCGCTCGGCGGGCTCGGTCATGCGGACACTATCGCATGGGGTCGGCCGAGAATCGGCTCGATCGGCCCGATCAGCGAACAAGGACAGGAGCGAACGGCATGAAGGTGTGCATCGTCGGCGCGGGCGCCATCGGTGGCTTGATCGGCACGCGACTGGCAGCCGCGGGGCGCGCGCAGGTGAGCGCGCTGGCGCGGGGCGCGACGCTGGCCGCGCTGCGCACACAGGGCTGGCGCCTGGACAGCGGCGGCGAGCGGATTCAATGCGCCGCGGTCGCGAGCGAGGTTCCGGCGGAACTGGGCGTGCAGGACCTCGTGCTGATTGCCGTGAAGGGCCCGGCGCTGGGTGCGCTCGCGCCCACGCTCGCGCCGCTGCTCGGCCCGGCGACGGTCGTGATGCCGGCGATGAACGGCGTGCCCTGGTGGTTCTGCGAGGGCGTAGAAGGCTTCGGCGCCGAGCCGCTGCAAAGCGTGGACCCCGGCGGCGCCATCGCGCGCGCGATCCCGTTCGAGCGCCTGCTCGGCTGCGTGGTGCACGCGAGCGCGGCCACGCCGGAGGCGGGGCTGGTGGCGCACCGCGTCGGCCGCGGGCTCATCGTCGGCGAGCCGCAAGGGGGTTCGAGCGCACGCGCGCAGGCGGTGGTCGATCTGCTCGCGCATGCCGGCTTCGAGGCCACGCCGAGCACCGACATCCGGCGCGACGTCTGGTACAAGCTCTGGGGCAACATGACGATGAACCCGGTGAGCGCGATCACCGGCGCCACCATCGACCGCGTACTGGCCGACCCGCTCGTGCGCGGCTTTTGCTCAGCCGCGATGGCCGAGGCCGCCGCCATCGGCGCGCGCATCGGCTGCCCGATCGCGCAGAGCGCCGAGGACCGGCACGCGATCACCGCCAAGCTCGGCGCCTTCAAGACCTCGATGCTGCAGGACGTGGAAGCCGGCCGCGGCATCGAACTCGACGCGCTGGTGGGCGCGGTGCACGAGATCGGGCAGCGCGTGGGCGTGGCGGCGCCCAACGTCGGCGCGCTGCTGGGGCTGGCGCGCCTGTTCGGGCGGATGCGCGGGCTGTACCCGGACGAGGCGCGCTGAGCGCCTCAGCAGCAGGACGAGCCCGAGGCCGCGGCCCTGACCGGGATCGCCACCGGCCGGCTCTTGGCCGCGGGCGCGGCACCGGCGCAGCAGGCCGGTTCGACATCGGCAGCAGCGGCCGGCCGGGCCTCGCTGAAGACCGGGATGTCGCCCAGCGTGTGGAACTGCTCCCAGGCGATGCCTTGCGGATCGGTGAGCCAGTACTTGTCGCTGCGTGCATAGCAGCAGGTGGTCTGCCCTTCGTCGAGCAGCGCCATGTCGGCCTCGCGGGCGCGTGTCTTCAGCTCGCCGAGTTCTTCCTCGGTGTCGGTCTGGAAACCGAGGTGGTCGACGCCCGGCTTGCCGCCGCGCGTGGAGATGGCGAAGTTCAGGCGCGGGTCTTCGAGCATCCACTTCGCGTAGTCGGCCTCGCGCCGCGCGGGCTCGGCGCCGAACAGCTTCGAATAGAAGGCGATCGAGGCCTGCAGGTCCTCGACATGGGCATGGACGTGGAATCGCTTCATCGGGGTCTCCGTCGGGTGGGGTGAGGTTTCAACAGCCGCAGGCCTTGGTGCGGGCCGGGGCTGGGGCAGGGGCCGCGGTGCCGCAGGCGGCGCCGGCACAGCAGTTCTCGGTGAGGTAGGCCAGCAGCGCGTTCATCTGCGGATACAGCGCGCGGTAGACGACATGCCGGCCGCTGGGCTCGGCGCCCACCAGCCCGGCCGCGCCGAGTTCCTTCAGGTGGAAGCCGAGCTTGGCGTAGGCCACGCCGAGCATCTCGACCAGCTCGCCCGGCGTGAGGCCTTCGCGCCCCGCGACGACCAGGGCGCGGAAGGCATCGAGCCGGATCGGGTGCGACAGCGCGCCCAGCGCGGCCAGGGCTTCGTCTTTCTGCATGGCCCAACATTACAACAATAGTTGTAATGTGGCAAGCACCCCGCAACACGGCTTGCGTGCCGTGACAGCCGCGCCGTTCGTGCCCGGCGCCCGGGCCCCTAGCATCGGCCGCGAGCCGGGTGCCGTCAGCCCGGGTGGCGGAGCCCGCGATGCCGATGAACCTTCGATCGTTCCTGCCCCTGCCCCTGTCCGCCGCGCTGCTGCTCCTTGCGGCCTGCGGTGGTGGTGGTGGTGGCGACGCCGGCACGCCGCCGCCCGCCAACCCGGGCACGCCGGACACCACCGCGCCCACGCTGTCGATCAGCGCGCCCGCGGCCTTCGCCGATGCCATCGTCGGCACGCTGGCCTTCACCGCGAGCGCGAGCGACGACGTTGGCGTGGCCGGCGTCGAGTTCCAGATCGACGGCCTGCCGATCGGCGCGGAGATCACCACGGCGCCCTACACGGTCAACGTCGACACCACGCAGCACGCGAGCGGCCAGCACGTGCTGCGCGCGCGCTCGCGCGATGCGGCCGGCAACCGCTCGGCCTGGCAGAGCGCCACGGTGCGCTTCGGCGGCTCGCGCGGCATCGGCGCGGGCTACACGAAGAACGAGGCCTGGGTCACGGGCCTGTCCTCGGCCACCGCCTTCGCCCAGGCGGCCGACGGGCGCTGGTTCGTCGCGCAGCAGGGCGGCGCCTTGCGCGTGGTGAAGAACGGCGCGCTGCTGGCCGCGCCCTTCGTCACGCTGGGCGTCGATTCGAGCGGCGAGCGCGGGCTGATCGGCGTGGCGCTGCATCCGCAGTTCGCGAGCAACGGTTATGTCTACGTCTACTACACGCGCATCAACGGCAGCGCGCGCAACAACCGCATCAGCCGCTTCGTCGCCAACGGCGACGTGGCCGGCGGCGCCGAGCAGGTGCTGCAGGACCTGCCCAACCTCTCGGGCGCCACCAACCACAACGGCGGCGCGCTGAAGTTCGGCGCCGACGGCAAGCTCTACGTCGCCGTGGGCGACAACGCCGACAGCAGCAAGCCGCAGAACCTGGCCGACCCCTTCGGCAAGCTGCTGCGCTTCAACGACGACGGCACGATCCCCACCGACAACCCGTTCTACGCCACGCAGACCGGCTTGGCACGCGCCGTCTGGGCCTACGGGCTGCGCAACCCCTACACCTTTGCGGTGCAGGCCGGCAGCGGCCGCATCCACATCAACGACGTGGGCCAGGGCACCTGGGAGGAGATCGACCTGGGCGCTGCCGGCGCCAACTACGGCTGGCCGGCATCGGAGGGCCCGGACAACGTGACGACCGGCGTCACCGGCGCGATCTTCAGCTACAAGCACAGCGCGGCCACGCCGGCCGGCTCCGGGCCGGGCGGCTTCTTCACCGGCTTCGCGATTGCCGGCGGCGCCTTCTACCCGGCGAGCGGCCCCTTCGCCGCCAACGCGCGCGGCAACTACTTCTTCGCCGACTTCGCGAGCCGCTGGATCGGCCTGCTGGACATGGCCAACGGCAACGCCGCCTACGCCTTTGCGTCGATCGCCGACAGCCCGGTGGACCTGCTGGCCGGCGCCGACGGCGCGCTGTACGTGCTGGGCCGCGGCACCATCACGCGCATTTCGGGGCCCTGAATCGGCGACGCGCGAAGCAGCGACCCCCCATCCGCGGGGGCCGGCGGCTGATCCGTTTGTATCCGCGATGCTGCGAAAGCGGGGGTCTCACCTTCGGAGATCCCGCGATGCGCACGACCCGCCGGCCCCACGCCCGCGCCGCCCTGACCACGGTCATCACCGCCGCCCTGGTGCTCACCTGCGCGGCGCTGCCCGGCCTCGTGCACGCCGCCCCGGTTTTCAGCGTGCGCGACCTGGGCTCCATCGGCAACGGCGGCGCCAACCCCGGGGGCATCAACAACGCCGGGCTCGTCGTCGGCTCCTCGCAGCTGACGCCCACCTCCTCGGTCCATGCCACGGCCTTCGGCAGCGGCGCGCCGGTGGACCTGGGCGTGCTGGGCGGCCCCACGCGCTACAGCTCGGCCCAGGATGTGAACAACGCCGGCGTGGCGGTCGGCTACTCCGACAACGCCTCGGGCCAGACGCGCGCGGCAATCTTCGACCTCCAAGGTGGTGCACCGCGCGACCTGGGCTCGCTGGGCGGCAGCTGGGCGATGGCCAAGGCCATCAACGATGCCGGCACCGTGGTGGGCGTGTCGCAGGTGACGGGCAACGCCTACTCGCGCGCCACCGTCTTCAGCACCAGCGGCGGCGCCGCCATCGACCTGGGCACGCTGGGCGGCCAGTACAGCCAGGCCAATGCCATCAGCGAGAGCGGCCGCATCGTCGGCGCGGCCGACCTGGCCGGCGGCAGCTACCACGCGACGCTGTTCAGCACGAACGGCGGCCCCAACACGGACCTGGGCACGCTGGGCGGCGCGCTCAGCGAGGCGCGCGCCATCGTCGACGGCGGCCTGGTCGCCGGCTACGCCAACCTCGCCAACGGCAGTTTCCACGCGGCGCTGTTCAGCACGAGCGGCGGCCCCAACACCGACCTGGGCACGCTGGGCGGCTTCTACAGCGCAGCCAACACCGCCAACCAGGCCGGCTGGGTCGCGGGCTGGTCCTGGAATGCGAGCAACGCCAGCGACGCCTTCCTCTGGAGCGCCGGCCTCGGCATGGTCTCGCTCGATACGCTGGTCGACGCCAGCGGCGCCGGCTGGGACCTGACGGAGGCCATCGCGATGAACGATGCCGGCCAGATCACCGTCTGGGCGCAGTCGCGCAGCACCGGCGAGTACCACGCGCTGCTGCTGAGCGACCGCAACGTCGTGCCGCCCGCGGCCGCCAACGGCGTGCCCGAGCCCGGCACGCTGGCGCTGGCCGGCGCCGCGCTGCTGGCCTTGCGGAGCCGGCGCCGGCATTGACGCGGCGCAAGGCCGGGGCTGAGGCGCCGGCCTACGCTGGCGTCACGATGCGTGCCTTTCGATCGTTCGCGGTTCTGACGCTGGCGGCCCTGGCCGCCGCAGCCTCCGCGCAGCCCGCACCCAGCCGCGGCGAGCTGCTCTACGCCAACCACTGCGTCGGCTGCCACAACCAGAAGATGCACTGGCGCGACCAGCGCCAGGCCACCGACTGGGACTCGCTGAAGGCGCTGGTGGCGGCCTGGCAGGCGCGCGAGAAGCTCGCCTGGACCGACGACGACGTGCAGGAGGTGGCGCGCCACCTCAACGAGACGATCTACCGCTTCCCGCGGCCGGGCGCGCCGGTGGCGCTGCTGCCCTTGCGCTGAGGCGCCGCTTCACCCGATCGACTTCGCCGCCCGCGAGAGATTCACGATCTCCTCGACGAGATCGCGCTTCATGTGGTCGGCGTTGTAGTTGTCGCCCTGGCAGGTGCCGGCCGCCGCGTGGCCGCCGCCGCCGTGGCTGAGCATCAGCTCGCCCACATTCAGGCGGTTGCTCTTGTCGAAGATGCTTTTGCCGACGGTGTAGACCGTGTTGAGCTTCTCGCGGCCCCACATCACGTGCATGCTGATATCGCACTGCGGGAACAGGGCATAGACGACGAAGCGGTTGCCGGCGTGGATCACCGGCTCGTCGCGCAGGTCCAGCACGACGAGGTTGCGGTGCACCTCGGCCACGCGCCTGACCTGCTCGACGAACTGCGCCTGCTGCGCGAAGTACAGGTCCACGCGCTCCTTCACGTCGGGCAGCGCGAGGATGTCCTCGATCGGCATGTCGCGGCAGCAGCCGATGAGCTTCATCATCAGCTGGTAGTTCGAGATGCGGAAGTCGCGGAAGCGGCCCAGGCCGGTGCGCGCGTCCATCAGGAAGCTCAAGAGCGCCCAGCCCTTGGGCTCGAGCACGTCGTCCATCGTGAAGTCGGCCGAGTCGGCCTTGTCCACGGCTTCCATCATCGCCTCGCTGATGTGCGTGAAGCGCGCCTTGCCGCCGTAGTGGTCGTAGACCACGCGCGCGGCCGACTTGGCCTCGGCCTTCAGGATGTAGTTCGGCGTCGGCCGGCCCTCGTTGCGGATCGCCTCGCTCGCGTGGTGGTCGAAGCACAGCCCGCAGCCCGGCGCGTAGGGCAGGTTCGTGAGGATGTCGCGCTCGGTGATCGTGACCTTGCCGTCCTGCACGTCCTTGGGGTGGTGGAAGACGATCTCGCCCAGCAGGCCGACCTCCTTGAGCAGCACGGCGCAGACGAGGCCGTCCATGTCGCTGCGCGTCAGCAGGCGGTACTTCAGTTCGGCAGGGGCGTTCATCGCAGGGGCACTCCAGACAGGCGGCGGGGGCAAGCCGGGTTATCGGCCGGCCGCCGCGGCGCCTTGAATCAGCGCCGCGCGGCGTGCTTCGTGAGCAAAGTCGCGAGCAGCAGCCCGAGCAGCGAGCAGGCGCCGGTGGCCGCCCAGGTGAGATGCCAGCCGCCCGCGCGCGAGGCCACCGCCGCCACCAGCGGCGGCCCGGCGAACTGGCCGAGCGCCGACCACTGCTGCACCCAGCCCACCGTGGTGGACAGCGTGCCCGGCGTCGGCGCCACGCGCACGGCCAGGGCGAACAGCGTGGCCGGGATCAGCCCGCCCACGCCCGAGAACAGCAGCACGGCGGCGAACTGCAGCAGCGGGTGCAGCGCCGGCGGCCCGCCGGCCGGCCCGGCGAAGGTGGCCGCAGCGGTGAGCGTCATCGTGACGAAGCCGGTGACCAGCAGCCGCCGCGGCGCCACGCCGCGCTGCAGCAGCCGGCCCGAGGCGATGTTGCCCACCATGTTGGCCGCCGCCGCCAGCGCGGTGGCCACGCCGGTGAGCGCGCCGGAGACGCCTGCCTGCAGGTAGATCGTCGGCAGGAAGCCGATCACCGCCAGCCACTGGCCCGAGTAGCTCGCGAAGGTGGCCGCCACGAGCCAGGGCCCGGGCGCCGACAGTGTCTGCCGCAGCCGCCCGCCCCAGCCTTCGCCGGCATGGCTGTTGGCCGGCGACGGCGGCACCGCACGCGGCAGCGCCCAGGCCATCGCCAGCGACACCGCCGCCAGCGCCCACCACCAGCCGCGCCAGCCGAAGGCGGCGATGGCCAGCGGCCCAAGCAGCAGCGCCAGCGCCGTGGCCAGCGGCATGTAGGCGCCCCACAGCCCGAGCACCGAACTCGCGCGCCCCGGCGGCACCAGCGAGCGCAGCAGCCCCGGCGCCGGCAGCACCACGAGCAGGAAGCCGAAACCTTCGAGCGCGCGCAGCAGCATCAGCGCCACCACGCCGGTGGCCGCGCCGCCAGCCGCGCTGGCCAGGCCCAGCAGCGCGAGCCCGGTGACCATGCTGCGCCGCCCGCCCAGCCCGTCGGCGACGACACCGAAGGCCACGCCGAAGCCCATGCCGGCGAACTGCACCAGCGACAGCAGGAAGCCCGCCTGCAGCAGCGACAGGCCCAGCGCCGCCTGCAGCGCGCCGATGGCCGGCGCCAGCTTGCCCACGTGAAGCGCGGCGGCCACGCCGGCGGCGATGACGACGAGCGCGGGGTCCATGCCCCTGCGCTCGCGGGGCTCTTCGGGAAGGTCGGGCACGGCGCCGAGGATACGGCGCGCTGCGTGGCCCGCGCGCCGCGGCATCATCGCGCCATGGCCGCCACCTACCTCGACACCGCCGCCTGGCACCGCCGCGAGACCTTCGAGTACTTCCGCGGCTTCGACAAACCCTACTTCAACGTCTGCGTGCGGCTGGATGCCGCGCCGCTGAAGGCCGCGCTGCGCGGGCCCGGCGGCGGCAGCTTCAACCTCGCCTGCCACTTCGCCGCGCTGGCGGTGGCCAACCGCCACGAGCCGATGCGGCTGCGGCTCGAAGGCGGCCGCGTGCGGGTCTACGAGGCCGTGGGCGCCAGCACCACGGTGCTGCGCGAAGACGGCAGCATCGCCTTCGCCTACCTGCCGGCGGCTACGCGCTGGCGCGAGTTCGAGCGCCGCGCCGCGCCGCTGGTCGATGCCGCCCGCGACCGCGCCTCGGTCTTCGACCCCGGGCTCGACGAGGCCGCCGTGATCCACTTCACCACCCTGCCCTGGCTGCACTTCACCAGCTTCTCGCATGCCCGCAACTGGGGCCGCGAGGACTCGGTGCCCAAGATCGCCTTCGGCCGCGCCGAGGCCGAGGGCGAGCGGCTGTGGCTGCCCTTCTCCGTGGAGGTGCACCACGCGCTGATGGATGGCCTGCACGTAGGCCGTTATGTGCAGGATCTGGAGGCCGCGCTGGCGCAGCCGGCGGCGCTGCTCGGGGCCGCCGCATGAAGGCCGCGCTGCTGCTGCTGTCGGCCGCCGCCGCCGGCGCGGGCGCCAACTGCCCGCCGGCCGGCGAGACCACCGCCTCGCTGCGCGCGCTGAAGGCCGCCGAGTGGAAGCAGCCGGCCGACGAGGCGGCGCGTGCCGCGCTGGCCCTGGCCCTGCTCGACTGCCTGTCCGACCCCAACCCCGAGCTGCGCGACGCCATCGCCTTCGACGCGCTGCAGAACTGGATGCGCACCGGCCGCCTGCCCGAGCCCACGATCGCCGCGCTGCGCACGCGGCTGATGGCGATGCTGGCCGCGCCGCCCGACCCGGCCGGCTTCGCGCAGCCCTTCGCCGCGCTGGTGCTGGCCGAGGTGGCGCGCGTGGACCGCCAGCGCGGCAACCTGAGCGACGAGGAACGCGCCGCGCTGGTCGAGCGCGGCACGCGCTGGCTCGCGGCCTGGCGCGACGCGCGTGCGTACGACGAAACCGCGGGCTGGCGCCACGGCGTGGCCCATGGCGCCGACCTGATGCTGCAGCTGGCGCTGAACAAGCGCCTCACGCGCGCGCAGGCCGACGCACTGCTGGCCGCCATCGCCGTGCAGGTGCTGCCCGAGGGCGGCGCATGGACCCACGGCGAGCCCGACCGCCTGGCCGCGCCGGTCTTCTACCTCGCGCAGGGCCCGCTGCTGGCCGCAGCCGACTGGGAGCGCTGGTTCGCGGCGCTGGCCGCGCGGCGCCAGCGCACGCCGGTGAACGGCGCCACGCTGGCGCAGAAGCACAACCTCTCGGCCTTCCTCAACAGCCTGTACGTGGCGGTGCAGGAAGCCGGCGCGGCGGAGCAGCAGGCGCGGCTGCTGCCCGGGCTGCGCAAGGCGCTGCGCGAGGCCGAGTGAAGCGGCTGGCGGCGGCGCTGGCCTGCTGGGCCGCGGCGGGCGCGATCACGGCCGTGGCGGCCGTGGAGGCCGATCACTACGCCTTCGAGCTGCGGCCCGAGGTGGCGGCCCGGGCGCTCTTCGGCCACGCCCGCATCACGCTGCGCGCGACCGTGGGCGCCACGGCGATCGAGCTGCCCGCGCCGTCGCTGCAGATCCTGGCCGCGCGGCTCGATGGCCGGCCGGTGCTCGCCGAGCGCACGGCGGCCGGCTGGCGCATCGGCATCGCAGGCGCTGAGGCGCGGGAACTCGAACTCGACTGGCGCGCCGGCCCGGGCGCGGGCCTCGTCTTCGGCGAAGGCTTCGTGCACACGGCGTTCCAGGCCTGCCAGTGGATGCCCTGCGTCGGCACGAGCGATCTCGCGCGCGCCGCCGTCTCGATCCGCCTCGAGCTGCCGGATGGCTGGCGCGCGGTGGCCAGTGAGCAGCCCGCGGGCCGGCCCTACCCGCTGTACACGCTGGGCTTTGCCGCCGGGCGCTTCATCGAAGGCGGCGATGCGAAGGACCCGCGGCTGCGCTGGCTGGCCATCGACGACGGCCGCGGCGCCGCGGCGCTGCAGCGCGAGCTGCAGGACAGCGCCCGCATGCTCGCCTTCTTCGAGGACCGGGCCGGGCTGCCGCTGCCGCAGCCGGCGTACACGCAGATGGTGCTGCCCGGCGGCGCGGCGCAGGAGGCCAGCGCCTTCTCCTTCATCGGCCGCGAGATGCTCGCGCCGCTGCAGGATGATCCGCAGGAGGACTGGGTCATCGCGCACGAGATGGCGCACCAGTGGTGGGGCAACCTCGTGGGCTGCGCCTCCTGGCACGAGCTGTGGCTCAACGAGGGCCTGGTGGTCTTCATGACCGCGGCGTGGAAGCAGCAGCGCTGGGGCGAGGCGGCCTATGCGCGCGAGATGCAGCTGGCGCGCCAGCGCTGGCAGCGGGCGCGTGATGCGGGCTGGGAGCGGCCGCTGTCGTGGCGCGGCGAGTACCCGGGCCTGTCGATGAAGCGCGCGATCCAGTACAGCAAGGGCGCGCTCTTCTTCGACGCGCTGCGCAACGAGCTGGGCGAAGCCGTGTTCTCCGCCGGCCTGCGCCGCTACACGCGCACGCACGCCGGCCGTGCGGTGGGTGCCGCAGAGCTGCAGCAGGCCTTCGAGGCCGCCGCGGGCCGGCCGCTGCAGGCGCTGTTCGAAGCCTGGGTGTATTGACGAACCGTCAGGCGAGCGCGGCGCCCAGCGCCGCCACCAGCGCCAGCAGCTGCTCGTGCAGCGCGCGCCCGGCGTCGAGCGTGGCGGGCGAGGAGGGCGCCGCTTCGACGCGGGTCTCGAAGTCCGCCAGCGCCGCGGCCAGCGCCAGCGCGCCCACGGTGGCGCTGGCGCCGCGCAGCGAATGGCTGGCGGCCTTGCGCTGCGCCGCGTCGGCGCTGCCGTCGGCCAGCAGCGGGCAACCTTCGGCGTAGGTCGCCGCGAAGCGGCGCAGCATGCGTTCCAGCACCAGCTCGTGGCGGCCGACGTTGTGCAGCGCCCTGGCCATGTCCAGCCCCGGCACCGCGGCCAGCCGCTCGACCACCGAGACGCCGGCCACGACGGCCGCCGCCGGCGCCGCGGGGCCGGCCGGCGCGGCCTGCGGCAGCCAGCGCAGCAGCGTGGCGTACAGCAGCTCAGGGTCCACCGGCTTGGCCACGTGGTCGTTCATGCCCGCCTCCAGGCAGGCCGTGCGGTCGTCGCCGAAGGCATTGGCCGTCATCGCCACGATGACGGGCCCCGACCCCGACCCCGAAAGACGGCGGATCTCGCGCGTCGCGGCCAGGCCGTCCATGCCGGGCATCTGCACGTCCATCAGCACGAGGTCGTAGGGCCGGCCGCCGGGCGGCGCCAGCACCTGCTCGACCGCGCGCGCGCCGTCGTCGACGACGTCGATCTCCAGCCCCACGCTGCGCAGCAGCTCGGCGGCCACCTCCTGGTTGATCGGGTTGTCCTCCACCAGCAGCAGGTGCCGGCCGGCGTGCTGCTCCTGCAGGCGCTGCGCGTGATGGCCCGGCGGCGGCGGCCGCGCGCCCTCGGCGGCGACCGCGTGGCGCAGCGCGCGCGTCAGCGCGTCGTGCAGGGCCGAGGCGGTGATGGGCTTCACCAGCACGGCCTCGAACTGGCCGGCCGCGGCCTGCTGCCACATCGCCGGCGTGTCGAAGGCGGTCACGAGGATGCCCACCGGGGCGCCGTCGCCCAGCGCGTCGCGCAGCGCCTCCATCGTCTGCACGCCGTCGATGGGCTGCATCTGCCAGTCCACCAGCACCACGTCGTAGGCGCGGCCGTCGCGCGCCTCCTGCCGCACCAGCGCCAGCGCCTCGGCGCCGCTGCCGCGGGTGTCCACGGCCAGGCCCATCGCCTTGAGCCGGCTCTCGACCGCGGCGGCGGCCTCGGGCAGGTCGTCGACGACGAGCGCGCGCAGCCCCTCCATCTTCGGCACCACGCTGCCGCCGGCCGGCTCGGCGGGCATCGCCAGCCAGGCCGTGAACCAGAAGGTGCTGCCGGCGCCGGGCCGGCTGTCCAGGCCCACGTCGCCGCCCATCAGGCGCGCGATGTGGCGCGTGATCGCCAGGCCCAGGCCGGAGCCGCCGTGGCGGCGCGTGGTCGAGGCGTCGGCCTGCTCGAAGGGCTCGAACAGGCGCGCCTGCTGCTCCGGCGGCACGCCCTCGCCGGTGTCGGTGACGGCGAAGCGCACCAGGCAGCGGAAGCGGTCGCCGCCCAGGCGCTCGGCCTTCAGCCGCACCCAGCCGCGGCGCGTGAACTTCACGGCGTTGGACAGCAGGTTCAGCAGCGCCTGGGACAGCCGCGTCGGGTCGCCGCGCAGCCGGCCCGGCAGGCCATCGGAGTCGAGCACCAGCTCCAGGCCCTGCTCGCGGGCCCGCGGGCCGACGAGGTCGAAGGCGCGCGAGACCAGCGCCTCGACGTCGAACTCCACGTCCTCCAGCACCATCGCGCCGGCCTCGATCTTCGACAGGTCCAGCACGTCGTTGATGACCTGCAGCAGGTGCTGGCAGGCGCCGTCGATCTTGGCCAGGCGCTGGCGCTGCTGCGGCACCGCGATCTCGCGCGACAGCAGGTGCGCCAGGCCGATGATCGCGTTCATCGGCGTGCGGATCTCGTGGCTCATGTTGGCCAGGAAGACGCTCTTGGCGCGCGTGGCGCTCTCGGCGCGGTCCAGCGCGTCGGCGAGCTGGCGGTTGAGCTCGCGCAGCTGGCCCTCGGCGCGCTTGATGCGCGTGATGTCGGTGCCCAGCACGATGAAGCCGCGCACCACGCCTTCGCGCCGGTCGGGGAAGAAGTAGACCAGGCGGTGCGCGCTGCCGCCCTCGGGCGCGGGCTCCTCGCGCTCGAACTCCTGCGCCTGGCCGGCCAGCGCGCCGGCGATGTAGGGCGCCAGCGCACGCTGCCGCGCCTCGCCCAGCGCCTGCAGCGCGTGGGCGCCCACCACCTCCTGGTGCGGCTTGCCCAGCCACTCGCAGAAGTGGCGGTTGGCGAAGCGGCACACCTGCTCGCTGTCCCAGTAGGCCACGCGGCCGGGGATGCAGTCGGCCACCAGGCGCGTGAAGCCTTCGGCCTCGACCAGCGCGGCGGCCAGCTCCTCGGCGCGGCGCCGCGCCTGCACGACCTCGGTGACGTTGGTCGCGACGACGAAGTAGCCCGGGATCTGCCCGTCGGCCTGGTGCGGCAGCGTGTGGATCCAGAAGTGGCCCTCGCGCCCTGAGCGGCCTGTGCGCTGGACCTCCTGCTCCTCGGGCCATCCGGCCAGCGTGCGCTCGATGCTGGCGCGGCGCAGCGCGACGAAGTCGGCGCCAAGCACTTCGTCCATCGTGCGCCCGATCACGGCATCGGCCTCGAAGCCGCCCCACTCGAGCCAGGCCCGGTTGGCAAAACGCAGCCGCAGGTCGCGGTCCCAGTAGGCCAGCAGCGTGGGCTGGGCGTCGAGCATAGCGCGCGCGAAGGCCTCGCTCTCGCGCCGTGCCTCGGCCGCGGCCGATTCGGCGCTGCGCTCGCGCTCGGCCTGCTCCAGCGCCTGCTGGCGCGTGGCATCGGCCGCGAAGCCGTGCCACAGCACGCTGCCGCCGGCGGCCGGCCGCGCGGTGGCGTGCCACTGCACCCAGCGCCAGCCGCCGCTGCCGTCGGCCACGCGCAGCCGCTGCTCCCACGCGCCGGGCGCCATGGCCGCGCTGCGGCGCACCTGCAGCAGCGTCTGGCGGTCCTGCGGGTGCAGGCGGGCGAGCAGCGCCTCGTCGTCGTCGCGCAGCGTCTGCGGTGCGATGCCGAACAGCGCCAGCACGCCGGCGCTGGCATAGCGGAAGCGGCCGCGGCCGTCGGCGTCGACCAGGTACTCGAACAGCAGCCCGGGCGCGGAATCGGCGGCGCGGTGCACGCGCAGCAGCTCGTCTTCGGTATGGCGGCTGGCCGGCGCCGGCATCAGCGCCAGCGTGACCTGCGGCGGCTCGGCCGTGCCGTCCATCGTCGCGGTGGCCAGCATGTCGCGCAGGCTGCCGTCGGCGCGCCGCAGCGGCAGCGACATGCCGTCCACCCGCCCTTCGGTGCGCAGCCGCGGCAGCATCTGCGTGTGGTACAGCATGCGGCCCACGGCGCCGAGCCAGGCATCGACGTGGGTGCCGTCCAGCGCACCCGGCGCCGCACCCAGCACGTCGAGGGCGCGCGCATTCGCGCCGACGATGCGGCCGTCGGGCTGCAGGGCCAGCAGGGCGACCGGCAGCGCCGGCAGCGTCGTGAAGGCGGGCGCGGCCGCTGGCGGCGGCAACGACGCCTCAGGCATCGGTGCCTTCGACGAACGGGGCGATCGCCGCCAGCGTCTGCTGCGGGTGGCTCAGGTGCGGGCAATGGCCCGAGGCATCGAGTTCCACCAGCCGGCTGCCGGCCAGATGCGCATGCAGGTAGCGGCCCACCTCCACCGGCACGATGCTGTCGGCCCGGCACTGCACCACCAGCACCGGCCGCGTCACGAGAGGCAGGCGGTCGCGGCAATCGACGCCGAAGGCCAGGCGGCCGAAGCCGCGCGCCACCACCGGGTCGAGCCGGCGCAGGCCCTGCTCGAACTCGTCCACCAGCGGCGGCGGGCTCTGGTCGCCCATGGCCAGCGGCGCGATGGTCTGCGCGAAGCCGAGCTGGTCGCGGTCCATCAGGTCGAGGATGGATTCGATCTCGTGCGCCGCGAAGCCGCCGCGGTAGTCCGGCGGCTCGTCGACGAAGCGTGGCGAGGTGCCCAGCAGCACCAGGCGCGAGAAGCGATGCGGCTGCGCGATGCTGGCCAGCAGGCCGATCACGCCGGCGGCGGAGTGGCCGACGTAGACCACCTCGCGCAGCGCCAGCGTGTCGAGGATGTCGAGCAGGTCCTGCGCGAAGCCCTCCAGGCGCGTGTGGCGCAGCGGGTCGTAGGCCGCGATGTCGGAGCCGCCGAAGCCGAGATGGTCGAACAGCACGACACGGGAGTGGTCTTCGAAGGCCGGGGCGACGAAGCGCCAGGCGCGCTGGTCGGTGGCGAACCCGTGTCCCAGAACGATGACGCGGTCACCTTGGCCCTTGACCCTGACGTTGTTCTTGGTGATCGGGGTCGGCATGTCGCATCCGTGTTGGAAAGGGCCGATCGCGACGACCCGCCGCACTACATTGTTCGACGCCGCGAGGGCCGGATCAATGATACGGGTCAATGGGCCTGCCTCACCTTGTGGACGAAGGCGAAACCGTTCACGGCGGCGGCCCTTTTTGGAGACGCGAATATGTGTTCGCGCCGGGCGACAAAACACCTTCTCAGCGATGGCCCGCTGCGCGCGGCGGCAGGCTCCTGAAGTACGCGAACATGGCCTCGGCATCGACCTCGCTGATCTGCCCCAGCGCCTCGAAGGGCATCACCGGGCTGACCGCGCTGCCGTCGGGCCGGCGGCCGCTTTTCAGCATCGCCTTGAAGGCCGCGGCGTCGGCATAACGCGCGAAGGCGCTGCCTTCGCCGGGCGTCAGGTTGGCCGCGGCGGGCCAGTCCGGTGGGCCGCCGGGAATGCGGCCGCCGGAGAAGCCGGCGCCGTGGCAGCCCTGGCAGCCGGCGGCGACATAACGCCCATGTTCCACGGTGACGCCTTCCGGCACCGGCAGCGAGGGCGCCAGCGAATGGTCGATCTTGGCCGCCGCGTCCTCGATCACGCCCAGGCCGTACAGCGCGCGCACCGGCAGCGGCAGCTGCAGCGTCGCGCCGCCGCCGGGGGCCGGCGCCAGCTGGCGCACGTAGGCGACCACGGCCTCCACGTCGGCGTCGGTCCAGCGCGCGAAATCCTCGGCCGGCATGATGATCGCCGGCTTGCCGCCGGGCTTGACGCCATGGCGCAGCAGCCGCTCCCAGTCGGCCGGGCCGTAGCCGGCCACCACGCTGCCCGGGCCGGGCGAGATGTTCGGGCCCGCCAGCTTCAGGCCCGCCTTCGGGTCGTCGACGAACACGCGCCCGCCGCCGCCGCTGCCGTGGCAGTCGGCGCAGCCGCGCGCGCCGTAGAGGTAGCGGCCGCGCTCGACGGCCGCGGCGTCGCTGCGCAGCGCGATCGGGTGATCGGGCACGCGCACTTCGCGCTGCATGCGCGCATCGGCGCTGTGCAGCGCCCAGCCCACGGTGGCGCCGGCCAGTGCCGCGAGCGCGGCCAGGCCCACGAGGCCGCGGCGGATCCAGGTCTTCATGGTCTTGTTTCCTTGCGTGTGAAGTGAGTGGCTTGCTGCGCGGGGCCTCAGAGCCAGAAGCGCGTGACGACGAAGTCGTGGTTGGCGCCGTTGGCCTCGCCGGCCTGGATGGCGCGCACCGCGGGCAGGCGCTCGTCGGCCTGCAGCACCAGCGCATGGGCCTGGTCGTTCAGCGTGCCGCCGGCCATCGGCGCGATCACCAGGCCCTGCGTGCCGAAGCCCGGGTCGGCCAGGCCGTTGTCGAGCAGGCGCAGCACGGCGAAGTCGGCGCTGCTGCTCGCGCCCGTGTACATCCAGCCGCCGATCACGAGCTTGCCGTCGGCCTGCCGCACCACCGCGGTGGCCTCGTTCCAGCTCAGCGTGGGCGAGACCTGCGCGACGCGGCCGCCGGCGCCGAAGCTGGCATCGAGCGAGCCGTCGAGGTTCAGCCGCACGAGCGCCGTCTGGTGGCCGATGTGGCCGGCCAGCACCGCGCGGCCGTCGGGCATCAGCGTCACCGCGTTGGCGCTGCCGATGCTGGCGTTGAACAGGCCCACGACCCGCCCGCCGCTGCCGAAGCCGGCGTCCAGCGCGCCGGCCTCGGTGTAGCGCGCGGCCATGAAGTCGCCGTCGCCGCCCACGGCCAGGATGCGCGGCGCGCCGGCCACGGTCTGCAGCGCCAGCGCGTGCACCACGTCGCTGCCGCTGCCGGACTTCATCGGCGTGGTGAGCTTGCCGGCGCTGCCGAAGCCGGCGTCGAGCGAGCCGTCGGGGTTGCAGCGGGCCAGCGCGAAGTCGATGCCGCTGGTGTTGCCGGCGGAGCCGGCCTCGCCGCCGATGACGATCTTGCCGTCGGGCATCACGAGCAGCGCGCGCGCCACGTCGGTGCCGCCGGCGAAGTCGATGCGCACGCGGCCGGCGCTGCCGAAGCCGACGTCGGCGCTGCCGTCGGCGTTGAAGCGCAGCAGCACGAAGTCGCCGTCGCTGCGGCCGGCCACGAGGATCCTGCCGTCGGGCTGCAGCGCGATGGCCAGCGCCTGGTCGTTGCCCTGCGCGCCCATCGCGGGCATCACGCGGCCGGCGTTGCCGAAGCTGCTGTCCAGCGAGCCGTCGCGGCCGTAGCGCACGAGCGAGATCTGGGTGCCGGTGTTGGTGGCACTGCTGCCGGCGACGATGACGCGCCCGTCGGCCTGCACGGCCGCGACGTTGGCGTAGTCCTCGCCCGCGCCCACCGCGGTGAGCGCGCGGCCGCCGGCGGCGAAGCTGGTGTCGATGCTGCCGGCGGGGCCGCGCACCGTGAGCATCAGGCCCTGCGAGGCCGAGCGCGCACCGGCGATGCCGGTGACCTGCACGGTGGTGGGCAGCGAGTGCGGCGCGCCGGCGGCGGCCTGCAGCGTGACGCTGGCGGTGGTGGCGCCGGCGGCGATGGTGGCCGATGCGGCCGTCACGCCCGCAGGCAGGTTGGCCAGCGCGACCTGCACCTCGCCGTCGAAGCCGGCCTGGCGCGACACCGTGACCGTGACGGTGGCGCTCGTGCCCTGCAGCACCAGCGCCTTGTCGGCCGACAGGCTCAGCGTGAAGGGCGCCGGCTGCGGCACCGGTTCGACGGGCGTGCCGATGTTGACGGTGCCGACGTCGCCGCCCCCGCAGGCGGCGAGCGACAGCAGCGCGGCGAGCATGTACGCGTTGAGGGCGTGGACGGTGCGGGACGAACGGATGCGGGACATGGCGGGGCTCCAGGAAGGTTGTGCGAAGAGGAACCCGGTGCCGCCACGCGATACGGAGGCAACGGCTCCCGGGATGCACGGCACTGTAGAAATCGCCCCGCCGCGCCACATCGGCCTTTGGAGCCAATCGGCAGGGCCACGGCGGGCCATCGCGGGCCATGGCCCGGCCGCATGCACTACGCTTGCGGTGCAGGAGGTATCCGATGGCATCCTTGACGAAGAGCCGGGCCGGCATGGCGGCACCGGCCCGGGCGGCTCTCGCGGCGTTCACGGCGCTGGCGGCTCTGCTGCCCGCCAGCACGGCCCGGGCGGCCGAGCTGAAGGTGCTGACGGCCGGCGCCTACAAGCCTGTGCTGGCCGAGCTGCAGGGCGGTTTCGAGCAGCGCACCGGCCACCGGCTGCGCGTGGAGATCGACACCGCCGGCGCGCTGCAGCGGCGCATCAACGGCGGCGAGGCCTTCGACGTGATCGTGCTGACGCAGGCCGGGCTGGACGCGCTGGTGCAGTCGGGCAAGCTGGCCGCCGGCTCCAGCACGCCGCTGGCGCGCGTGGGCATCGGCGTGGCGGTCAAGCAGGGCACGCCGGTGCCGGACATCGGCAGCGTCGAGGCCTTCCGGCGCGCGGTGACGAACGCCAAGGGCATCGCCACCGTCGACCCGGCCTCCGGCGGCACCAGCGGCATCTACCTGTGGCAGCTGTTCGAGCAGTGGGGCATCGCCACGCCGATGCGCGCCAAGGCCACGATGGTCTCCGGCGGCCTGGCGGCGCAGAAGCTGCTGTCGGGCGAGGCCGACATCGCGCTGCAGCAGATGAGCGAGCTGCTGGTCGTGCCGGGCGTGACCATCGTCGGCCCGCTGCCGGCGGCGATCCAGCGCTTCACGGTCTATTCGGGCGCGGTGTCGCCGGCCAGCACGCAGGCCGCCGCGGCGCGCGCGCTGGTGGCCGATCTCGCCAGCGCGCGGGCGCCGGCGGTGCTGAAGGCCAAGGGGATGGAGGCGCCCTGAGCCTCAGGCGGCGGCCATCGCCGGCGCCATCGCTTGAGCCTTTTCAATGCAGGCCAGCAGCGCCTCTTCCGGGTAGGGCTTGCCCAGCACCAGCGTCACGCCGGCGGCCTGGGCCTCGGCCTTCAGGCGGTCGTCGGCGGAGGTGATCATGATGATCGGGATGTGCGCCGCGCGCGGGTGCGAGCGCACGTGGCGCGTGAGCTCGAAACCGTCCATGCCGGGCATCTCGACGTCGGTCACCAGCACCAGCGGCACTTCCTGCTCGATCAGCCGGGCCGCTTCGGCGCCGTCCTCGGCCAGCACGACCCGGTAGCGGTGCTGCGCCAGCAGGCGGCTGGTCTTCACGCGCACGACCTTGGAGTCGTCGGCCACCATCACCAGCGTGTCTTCCGGCGCGCGCGGGCGCGGTGGCGTACGGGCGGCGGCGGCCGCAGCGGCTGCGGCTTCTTCCTCCGCGGCGCGGCGCGCGGCTTCGGCGGCGGCCTGCTCGGCGGCGCGCTGGCGCGCCAGCAGCGCGGCATGTTCCTCGGCACGCCGGCGCGCGGCGATCTCGGCCGCCTCGCGCTCGGCCTCGGCCAGCGCGCGGCGGCGCGCCTCGGCTTCGGCGGCGGCAGCAGCCTCGGCAGCGGCTTGCGCCGCCGCGGTGGCTTCCGCCTGCGCGCGTTCGGCTTCCTGCTGCAGGCGCAGGCGCTCGGCGGCCTCGCGTGCCTTGCGTTCGAATTCGGCGCGCGCCTCGGCGGCGGCGGCCTCGCGGGCGGCGGCTTCGCGCTCTGCGGCTTCGCGGATCGCCGCCTCGCGCTGCGCGGCCAGGCGCTCGGCTTCACGCGCGGCCTCGCGTTCGGCTTCACGCTCTGCTTCCCTGATCGCGGCTTCGCGTGCGGCGGCCTCGCGGGCGGCGGCGGCCTGGCGTTCGGCGCGCTCGGCCTGCTGGCGCTGCTCGCGCTCGGCGGCGCGTTGGCCGGCTTCCTGCGCCGCGGCGCGCTCGGCGGCGACGGCCGCGGCATGGCGCTGCGCCTCGGCCAGCTCGGCCGCGGCACGCTCCTCGGCCTCGCGCCGGCGGCGGCGCTCGCGCGCGGCACCGGTGAAGGCCAGCGCCAGCACGGTGGCCAGCGCGATCAAGGCGGCGGCCCAGAAGAACAGGTTCTCGTCCATCACGGGTCGGCAGCTTAAAGCCCGCCAGCGCCGGCTATCGCCGGAAAAGGGCAGCGACTCGTGCCCGGCCGTGCGCTTTTTTCGCGCCGGCGCGCGTTCAATTCGTTACAAGCTCAGGCCGGGCCGCGCACCAGCGCCGGGTCCACCTCGCGGATGCGGTGGTCGACGTAGTAACCGCCGAACTCCGTGTACTGCAGGAAGCCGCGGCCGCAGGCGCGGCAGGCTCAGAGTTCGCAGCGGTTGAACGGGAAGTGCGCCGGCGAGACCGGTGCCCGCGGCGAGCCGTAGCGGCTGCCGCCTTCGTGCAGCTCCTCGAGCGTGGGCTCGTCGATCGCCGGGTCGCGCAGCGTGCCCAGCCGCTGCAGCAGCGGCTCGCCTGCCGGCGCCGAGACCGACTCCCAGCCCGGGCAGACGAGATGCGCGCAGGCGCAGTCCGCCGGCGTGGCGGCCGGCGCGGGCAGGCGCCGCAGGTCCGCGGCGGTCAGCGGCGCGCCCAATCAATCGGCCTTGATCCCGTTGGCCTTCACCACCTTGGCCCAGGTCTCCATCTGGCCCTCGATGAAGGCCTGCGCGGCGGCAGGCGTGACCGTCGTCACCGCGATGCCCTGCAGCGCCAGCTTGCTGGCCACCTCGGGCGTCTTCAGCGCCTTGTTGATCTCCTCGTTCATGCGCTGGACGATCTCCGGCGGCGTCTTCGCCGGCGCCAGCACCGCCCACCAGGCCGGCGCGTTGAAGCCGGCGTAGCCGCTCTCGGCCAGCGTCGGTACCTCGGGCAGCTGCGGGCTGCGCTGGTCGGTGGTGACCACCAGCGCGCGCAGGCGCTTGCTGTCCAGGTGCGGCTTGGTGACGAAGACCGAGCCGATCGACAGCGGCACGTGGCCGGCCACGGCGTCGTTCATCAGCGGGCCGCCGCCGCGGTAGGGCACGTGCACCAGATCCAGGCCGTTGCCCTTGGCCAGCAGCGTCATCGCCAGGTGGCCCAGGCTGCCGTTGCCGATGCTGCCGTAGCTGAGGCCCTTGCTGCCCGGCTTCGTGGCGGCCACCACGTCGGCGAAGGTCTTGTAGGGCGAGTCGGCGTTCGTCGCCAGCACCATCGCGCTGGTGCCGATCAGCGCCACCGCCGGCAGGTCGCGCCGCGAGTCGTAGGGCAGGTTGGGGTAGAGGCTGGGGTTGACGCCGTGGGTGTCGAACACCACCGCGAAGGTGTAGCCGTCGGGCGGCGACGCGGCCACCGCGCCGGCGCCGATGGTGCCCGAGGCGCCGCCCTTGTTGTCGACGATCACCGTCTGCCCGAGCTGCTGCTGCAGCGCCGGCTGCAGGATGCGCGCGACCTGGTCGACCGAGCCGCCGGGCGGGAACACCGCGACCAGCTTGATCGGCGCCTTCGCGGGCCAGGCCTGGGCCAGGGCTGTGCCGGCCGTGACCAGCAGCGCCAGGGCCGGGAGGGCATGCCTGAGGAAGTGGCTTCGTCTCATCGTCATCGTCCCGGCGGGTGTTGAAGGGCCGCGCGAGTGTGAGCGAGTGGTGACGGGCGGCGGGCGTGGAAAACACGTAAGGGGATGGCCGCGTGGGGGTCGTGCCGGCCAGCCGGCTTGGGGGCGACGGTTGCCTGCGGGCCTGCAAGCGGGGCGGGGTCTGGCGGGCTCGGGCCGATCCAAACCTGTCGTCGCCACAGCGACCGCGCTCAGCGCGGCGGGGCGCTGTCGCTCTCGCTCTCGTTCTCTCCGCCCAACCCGAGCACTTGTGCCACCTCGGCCAGGAGCTCGCTGTTGGGCTCCTCGGCGGCCTCTGCCGCGTGCTGCCGATGAACCCGTGCCAGCGAGAGGGCGAGTTGGCCCACCGCGCCGGGATAGCGCCTGAGCAGCGGCAGCAGCACCGCAATCCCTTCAGCCGCGCTCGATGCCGCCGCTGCGTGGTCGCCGGCCAGGGCCAGTACCATCGACCGTGCACCGAGGCTCGTCGCCAGGTTGGCCAGGAAGGCTTCGGGCCGGATCTGGGCGAGGCCGCGCCGGAGCTGCACGGCCTCGTCGATGGCAGCTAGCGCGTCCTCGCGGCGGCCGAAAGCGGACAGCCTGTTGCCCAGGTTGTTCAGGCTCGCCGCCAGGTCGGCCAGGAAAGCGTCAGGCCGGGCCTGGGCGAGGCCGCGGTAGACCTGCACGGCCTCGTCGTTGGCGGCCAGCGCGTCCTCGCGGCGGCCGAGGTCGGACAGCCTGTTGCCCAGGTTGTTCAGGCTCATCGCAAGGTCGGGCAGGAAGGCGTCGGGCCGGTCCTGGGCGAGGCCGCGGTAGACCTGCACGGCCTCATCGGCGGCGGCCAGTGCGTGCTCGCGGCGGCCGAGGTGGGATAGTCCGATGCCCAGGTTGTTCAGGCTCATCGCAAGGTCGGGCAGGAAGGCGTCGGGCCGGTCCTGGGCGAGGCCGCGGTAGACCTGCACGGCCTCGTCGGTGGCGGCCAGCGCGTCCTCGCGGCGGCCGAGGTCGGACAGCGTGCTGCCCAGGTTGTTCAGGCTCATCGCCAGGTCGGGCAGGAAGGCGTCGGGCCGGGCCTGGGCGAGGCCGCGGCGGAGCTGCACGGCCTCGTCGGTGGCGGCCAGCGCGTCCTCGCGGCGGCCGAGGTCGGACAGCATGTTGCCCAGGTTATTCAGGCTCGACGCCAGGTCGGGCAGGAAGGCGTCGGGCCGGGCCTGGGCGAGGCCGCGGTAGACCTGCACGGCCTCGTCGGTGGCGGCCAGCGCGTCCTCGCGGCGGCCGAGGTCGGACAGCCTGTTGCCCAGGTTGTTCAGGCTCATCGCCAGGTCGGGCAGGAAAGCGTCGCGCCGGGCCCGGGCGAGGCAGCGGTAGATCTGCACGGCCTCTTCGTTGGCGGCCAGCGCCTCCTCGCGCCGGCCGACGGCCGACAAGCGCAGCCCCCAGGTCCCCCAGCGAGCGGCGAGTTGCCCCCATCGATCGGTGTCGTCGAGGGGGTTGCCCTTGGTGGCGGCGCGTCCCTGCTCGAGCAGGCGCCCCGCCGCTTCCAGGGCCACCCGGTCCAGCACCAGTGTCTGCAAGGGCAGAGCGGCATCGAGCGCTGCCAGCGCAGGCCTATCGAGGCTGGCGACGCGTGCCTGCAGGCATGGCAGCAGTTCGCCCGGCGTCTCGGCGATGGTCGACACCACGGCCGGCGCCCAGCGCAGGAGATGAGCTTCCACCAGCCGAGCGAGCAGCGGCGAGATCCGGTCCACGCTGCGCGGGCCATGCTCGGGCGCCGTCGCCCGCTGCAGCACCGTGGTCAGCTGCTGCCGGCGTGTCGAGGCATCGCCCGCGGCCAGCTCATCCTGCGCATCGACCCAGGCGATGCAGGCTTCGAGCAGGCGCGGATCGGCGGCTCGCGCCAGCAGGTGTTCGCCCAGCAGGTCCGGCTCCAGCGGACGCAGGCCCTCGCTGTTGCCGCTGCCGCCGTAGAGCCTGCCAAGCCGGCCGAGCACCGGAGCCATCGCCACCGGTGCTTCGCGATGACCTTGGTAGTAGGCATCCAACGCCAGCAGCGCCTCGGCCGCCGCCCGGTCCGGAACGCCCTGCACCAGCGTGAGCTGGGCCAGGCCGCGCTCGAGCTCGGTGAGGGCCGCCTCGTCGAGCGTGCCGCAGGCCCGGGCCCAGTGGCGCCGCTCGAGGCCGAGCACCTGGTCGAGCAGTTCGGCCACGCCCGTGGATTCGCCCGTGTGCGAGTGGCCCGCCAGCCACACCAGGGCCTCCATCTGGATCGACAGCGGCCGGCTGGGTTTCTCGCCGCGCTCGATGCGCTGGCGCAGCGCCTCGGGTGGGTCGGCCGCGGGAGCAGCCAGCCCTTGCATCGCCAGGATCGGGCGATAGGCGCCGCAGCTCGCCTCGAACAAGGCGAGCCGTTGCGCCGGTGATTCGAAGGGCGCCAGTTCCTGCACAGCCGGCCGGCCGGGCTGCGCACGCCACAGCGCCTGCAGGCTCGGCTGTTCATCGGCCAGCCGCTGCCACCACTCGCTGGCACTGCGTGCCAGCAGCACCAGGCGCACCGGGCGCCACGCGGCGTCGGGGCGGCTCTCGATCCACTGGGCCAGTTCGAGCAGTTCGCCCTGCCGGCCCTCGGCGTAGTCCAGCACCAGCAGCAGCCCCGGCTCCTCGCCCAGCTCGATGAGCTGGCGCAGCGCCTGGCTTCGCTGGCGCCGCTGGCCGTCGTCCGCCCCTGCAGGCAGAGGCTCGACGAAGCCGGCCATCCAGCCGTGCTCGCGCCGCAGCTGCGCGGCCACGTCGATCAGCAGCCGCGTCTTGCCGACCCCGCCCGGCCCGTGGAGCAGGCAACCCGCGGCGCTGCGCGGGTGATTCAGAGCCCAGTCGAGCAGCGCGGCGCGCTGCCCGGTTCCGTCGAGGTAGTCGACCCGCTCGTAGCGCGCCTGCAGCAGCTGGCTCGGGCTGATGTCGAGCACGTCGGCCGGCAGTGCCGACTGCTTCGCATCCACCAGCCTGTGGCCATGCTGGCGGAAGTACAGCTCGTGCAGCGGGATGGTGGTAGCCAGCGGGCGGCCCGCCATCACGGCTGCGATGGCGCGCAGGATGCGCTCCGTCGCCGCCAGGTCCTCGACGTGGTGGATGTTGAACGGCTCGGGGATCTGCGCGAAGGGTGTGTCGGCCGGGCGAACGTTGACCAGCTTGTGAGCCGCGTGCGCCAGCACGGCTTCGGCGTACACGTACTCCGACACCTGCGCGCCGGCGCTCCAGATCACGACGACCACCCGCGCGGCTTCGAGTGCGGCGCGGATCTGGGTGGCGTAGGGCCCGCGTGCCTCGAGCGCGTGGTCCCACCAGACCGACCCGGCGCCGTACTGCGCCTCGATGGCCGCGGCGAGCTCGCGAGTCAGGTCGCGGTGCTTCGATGAGTAGCTGATGAAGATCTCGTGGGCCACGCTTGTGCTCGTGCCGCGCTTGCTGGGTGTGCCTGATCTTCCGCGTGGCGGGTGCGGATGGCAATCCACACGGAAGCGGGAGCCCGGTGCGTGCCGGGCGCCCTGCCGCCGAGGCGCTAGGGCGTGGCGACTTCCCCGCGTTGCCCTACGATGGCGCGGCGCCCATGGCCATCTTCCCGCAGGGTCTCAGCAACATCGACCAGCGCTGCGGCAACGCCGGCGAACGCCGCGTGCTGCACCAGCTCAAGCGCTGCCTGGAGGACGACTACCTCGTCTGGCACGACATACCCATCGGCCCGAAGGCGCGCCAGCCGGATTTCGTCGTGCTCAGCCCGAGCTGGGGCGCGCTGCTGCTGGAGGTGAAGACCTGGCGCCGCCACACGCTGGCCGCGGCCACGTGCGATGCGGTGGAGCTGAACAGCGAGCGCGGCCAAGGTGCTGGCGCTGGCCATGCAGGTGGCGCAGGGCCAGGCCATGAACCTCGAGGCTTTCCGCCGCTTCGACTGGCGCCGGCCCAGCGTGAAGCTGCTGACGCTGCACAGCGCCAAGGGCCTGGAGTTCCCGCTCGTCTTCGTGGCCGGGCTGCAGAGCCTGCCGATGGTCGACGAGCCGCTGGAAGACGCCGTGCGGCTGCTCTACGTGGCGATGACGCGCGCGACGCGCGAGCTGGTGCTCTCGGCGCACGGCAGCTCGCCGCTGGTGATGCGGGTGCGCGAGGCCATCACCGGCGTCGCGCAGCGCTTCAGCGCGGCGGCTTGACGGCGCCGGGGCCCGGGCGGGGCCCGCGCTCCTGCTGCGCGAGCGCGAGCGCAGCGTCCAGGTCGGCCTCGCTGATGCGCTTCAGGACGCAGAAGTTGGCCCGCGTCAGCGGGCTCGACTCCCAGGCGCGCAGCAGCTGCGCACGCTCGCGGCGGGCCTCGATCTCGGCCGGCGACAGGCCTGGGGGCATCGGTGGCTCGGCCGGCGGGCGCGGCTCGCGCCGGGGCTCATGGCGTGGGTCGTGCCGCATGTCGCGGCCCTGCGGCGGCTGGTCGCGGCGCGGCGGGCGCTCGTCGCGCCGCGGGCGATCACCGGGTTGCTGGCGCTGCTGCGGCGGGCGCGGGCCGGGGCCGCCGGGGCGCGGGCCGTCGCGGCGGCCTTCTCGTGGACCATCACGCGGAGCGTCCCGCGGGCCCTCCCGCGGGGGCCGCGCATCACGCGCGCCTTCCGGGCGGGGCGGGCGCGGGGGCCGCGGCGGGCGCTGCGCGGGCTGCGCATCGCCGGCGGCGGCGGTGGCAGGCGCAGGCCCGCGTGCCTGGCGCGCCGCCTCGCGCTCGGCCTGGCGGCGCTCCATCACGATCGCACGGCGGCGCTCGACCTCGATCGCCGCCGCGTCGCGGTGCTCGGTGGCCACGTCGCCGGCGGGCTGGCCGTCGAGGTCGAAGCGTTGCGGCGATGCCACCAAGGCCCGCAGGTAGGCCGTGCCGGTGGTGTGGCGGTGCAGGAACAGCGACAGCGAGCGCTTCGTGAACACACCCGGCGCGCGGGCCTGGATGTCGGCCTGGATGCGCAGCTTGATCGGCTTGGCCACGCCGGCACCGAACAGGGCCGGGAAGTGCTGCGCCAGAAGCGCGCCGCAGGCGGCGGGCGAGAGCTCGGCCGGCCGGGGCGGCTCGCCCGGCGCCGGCGGCGTCTCGGGCGCGGCGTCGGCTTCGGCCGCCATCTCCGGCGTAGCTTCCGGTGCGGCTTCGGGCGTGGCCTCCGGCGACGCTTCAGTCGTCGCTTCGGTCGCCGTCTCAATCGTCGCTTCGGTCGTCGCTTCGACGGTCGTCTCGGCGGCCGGCGCCTGGGGCGACTCGGCGGGCGTTGCAGCGGGCTCGGCAGGCTCTGCGGGCGGTGTCTCTTCGTGGGCGGACATGGTTCGTGCGCGGTCTTCTTCGCCCGGCAAGGGGCATCGGGGCCAACCGCGATTGTCGGGCCTGCCCGGGCCCCTGTAACCTGCCCGGATGGAGATCGCCGTCATCGGCGGCGGCATCGCCGGCCTGGTGGCCGCCTGGCGGCTGTCGCAGCGCCATGCGGTGACGCTGTTCGAACGCCATGCGCAGCCCGGTTTCGTCGCGAGTTCGGTGGCGGTCGGCGGCGAGCGCGTGGACGTGCCGCTGCGCGTCTTCTACCCCGGCTACTACCCGACGCTGGTGCGCCTGTACGCCGAGCTGGGCATCGCCACGCAGCCGGTGGACTACGCCACCACCTTCACCGGTGCCGACGGCCGCGCCTACTTCCGCTGGCGCAACCTGCGCGTGGGCGCGCTGTCCTGGCCCTACGTGCTGCCGCAGGACCTGGCTTCGGCGCGCGCGCTGCAGGTGGTCTCGGGCGCGCTGCGCTTCCAGGCCCGTGCGCGCGCGGCGTTGGCCAAGGGTGAACTCGCCGGCGCCACGCTGGCGGAGTTCGTCGCCGATGCGCGCATCCCGGCTGCCTTCGTCGACGGCGTGCTGCTGCCGGCGGTGGCGACCATCGGCACCTGCGCGATGGACGACGCGCGCGCCTACCCGGCAGACGTGGTGGCACGCTACGCCACCGCCGGCCTCTCGCGCCAGAGCGTGCACCGCGCGCGCGAAGGCGCCGACGCGGTCGCGGCGAAGCTCGTGGCCGGCATCGGCCGCGTGGTCTGCGCGGCCGACGTGCGCGCGCTGCGCCAGCGCGGCGGCGCGGTGTGGGTGCGGCGCGGCGGCAGCGAGGAGCGCTTCGACCATGTCGTGCTGGCGACGCAGGCCAACCAGGCCCTGGCGCTGTGGGATGACGCCCCGCCGGCCGATGCTGCCGTGCTGGCCGCCTTCCGCTACCGGCCGCTGGAGGTGCTGATGCACCGCGATGCCTCGCTGATGCCGGCGCGCCGGCGCGACTGGTCGCCGGTGAACGCCTGCGTCGAGCCCGGCTTCGAGCGCCCGGCCAGCACGATCTGGATCAACCGCGTGCAGCCTTCGATGGCCAGCGCCGCGCCCGTCTTCCAGACCGTGATGCCGCAGCGTGCGCCGCGCGACGAGCTGGTGCTCGCCAGCGCCCGCTTCGAACGCCCGCTGGCCGATGCCGCCGGCCAGCGCGCGGTGGCCGCGCTGCACGTGCTGCAGGCGCAGCCGGGCCGGCGCATCTGGCTCGCCGGCTCGTACGCGATGCCCGGCGTGCCGCTGCTGGAAAGCGCGGTGCGTTCGGCCCTGGCGGTGGCCGAACGCATCGAGGCTGCCGCCGCGCAGCCCGGGCGCGTGGCCGAATCGATGGTCTGAGCGGCGGCGTCGCGGCGGCCGCCTCAAGTGCTGCGGGCGGGCGCCGATAGCGGCCTGGAAAGGCTCTGTCGCCCGTGAAAGTCCCACCCCCGCCCGAGGCCGAGGCGCTGCGCGCTGCCGCGCAGGCCGCCAAGACCGACCATGCCGCGCTCGCGCGCCAGGTCCGCCGCGATCTGCCCGACTGGGTGCGCGCGATGGTGCTGGACGCCTGCGCCGAACTCGAGTCGGCCTCGCAGCGCAACGCGGTGGTGGGCGACCGCACGCATACCGCCGAGGCCATCGCGCTGCTGCGCGGGCGGCGCGAGAGCGTGGTCGAGCGCATCGTCGGCGCGATGGAGCAGCAGCTCGACGGCGCCGCCACCACGACGCGCGCCGCGACGCCCGCCACGCCGGGCCGCTCGGCGCTGACGCTGATCGACGAATCGCAGATCGACGAGGACATCGAGATCGCGCGCATCGTGCAGGCCGTCGAGGCCGAGGCCGATGCCGAGATCCGCCAGCTCGCCGCGCTGGCCAGCGGCCTGCGCGGGCTGCCGGGCATCGAGACCTCGGCCATGCCGCTGCGGCCGCTGGACTGCGCCACCGCGCTGCGCGGCGCGCTGCTGGAGCTGGCGCCGGACGATCCCACGCGCCTGTTCCTGCTGCGCCATCTCGGCTCGGCGATGGGGCGCGAGCTGCGCCAGGTCTACGTGCGCCTGTCCGACACGCTGCTGCGCTGGGGCGTGCGCCCGGCGAAGTACCGCGTCAGGCAGACGCCGCAGCCGGCCGGCCCTGCGCGCGCGGCCGCGCATGCACAGGCGCACGCACCGGCGCATCCGCCGACGATGGGCGGGCTGGCGACGTTGCAGCCCACCTTCGACCGCCGCGCCGCCGCCGCCGGCGCGCCCGGCGGCGCGCTGCAGCAGCTGGTGGAGCGCGCACGCCGTTCGCTCGCCGCGCCCGACGCGCGCATCGACCCCTTCGCCGCAGCCGGCGCCCCGCCGCCCGTCGGCGAGGCCGAGGCGCTCGCGCTGCGCCTCTTCGCCGACCCGCTGCCCACCGAGCAGGCGCGCCCGGCGCTGGACCCGGTGGTCGCGGTGCAGCTGATGGAGCGGCTGTTCGCGCAGATCGAGCAGCACCTGGGCCACGTGCCGGCCACGCGCTCGCTGCTGGCCGGCCTGCAGGAACCCGGCCGCGCGCTGGCCGCGCGCGAGGCGCAGCTGTGGAACAGCCCCGAGCACCCGTGGTGGAAGTTCCTGGACCGGCTGATCGCGATGGGCTCGGTTCATGACGAGAGCGGCGCCGAAGGCAACGAGGACGACGACAAGGGCGGCATCGTCACGCAGTCGCTCGCGCTCGTCGTCGAGCGCATGCGCGGCGCGCAGACGCTGGACCGCGACACCTGCCAGACCGCGGCCGACGAGGTCGAGGCGCTCGCGTCGCGGCACCTGGGCGAACGCGGCGAGGCGCTGGCCAGCCAGTCCGGCGCGCTGCAGCAGCAGGCCGACCGCGAGCAGATCCAGATCGACCTGCGCAACCAGCTCGTGCAGCAGCTGCGCAGCACGCCGGTGTGCGGCGGGCTGCGGCGCTTCCTCGTCGGCCCGTGGACGCAGGCCATGGCCGCCGCGGCCGCGCGCCACGGCCTGGGCAGCCCGGCGATGGACCTGATGGCGCTCGTCGTCGACGACCTCATCCGCGCCACCGCGAAACCGGGCCAGCGCGTCTCGCGCGCGCAGCGCAACGTGCTGCTGCGCCAGGTGGGCGAAGGCCTGGCCGAGGCCGATGTGCCGACGCTGCGCGTGGAGACCGAGGTCGCCGAGCTGCAGGCGCTGCTGCGCAACCCGCCGCCGCCGGAGGTGATCGAGGAATCTCCGCCCGAGGAGCAGCCCTGGGAGGCGCCGGCGGTGCGCGACCCCGAGCACACGACCGCGGCACTGGATCTGCACGCCGGCCTGCCGACGGTGCCGATCGGCTTCGGCGTCGATTCCACGCTCGAGGCCGAGGGCCACAAGCCCTGGCTCGAATCGCTGCGGCCGGGCGACTACTGCCGCCTGTTCCTGATGGGCCGCTGGATCACCGCGCAGCTGAGCTGGGTGAGCGGCACGCACAACCTCTTCCTGTTCAGCAGCCGGCACGGCGGCCGCACGCATTCGCTGACCAAGCGCATGCTGGGCAAGCTGCGGATCGCCGGGCTGGCCACCAGCATCCAGGACGGCGCGCTGCTGGCGCAGGCGATGCAGACGCTGGCCGAGACGGATTTCGCCGCCGGCTGAGGCGCGCTCAGGGTACGAGCACGTTGCCGCCGTGGCGGTCGACGCCGCGCACCAGCCACAGCCGCCGGTTCGCGAAGTCCACCGGCACGCCGCTCTTGCCGTGCACCGGCCGCAGGCCGCGGTCGAACAGCGAGCTGGACGGCATGTAGCGCAGCGCGACGCCGGTGCGGCGCTGGCCCGAGCGGTTGGCCGCGGCGCCGTGGATCATGTAGACGTCGTGCAGCGACATCTGCCCCGGCGCGAGTTCCAGGTCCACCGCCTGGCTTTCGTCGAAGGCGCCGGCGGCCAGGCGCTGGTTCAGCGTGAGATCGTTGCGGTCCTCGTGCAGGTGCTCGTGCAGCGTGCGCGCCGCGTGCGAGCGCGGGATCACGCGCAGGCAGCCGTTCTCGCGCGTCGATGGCTCCAGCGCCACCCAGGCGGTGCAGGTGGCCAGCGGGCGGATCGGCCAGTAGTGGCCGTCCTGGTGCCAGGGCGTCTCGAAGCCTTCGGCCGCCGGCTTGCAGAAGACGTGGCAGCCCCAGAGGATCACGTCGTCGCCGATCACGCCGCTGACCAGCTCGACGATCTCCGGGTCCTGCGCCAGGTCGAGGAAGGCCGCGACGCCGCGCACGCCCTCGCCGTTGTCGCCTTCCACATGCGCCGAGACCAGCTTCTCGGGCCGCACGCCCGGGTTGCGGCGCAGCAGCTCTTCCAGCGCCTGCTGCATCGCCGCCACGCGCGATGCGGGCAGCGTGAAGCGCGGCACGACGTAGCCTTCGCGCTGGTAGTGGGCGACCTCGTCGGCAGCGAGCTGGGCCATGGCGGCTATCGTATCGGCCGATGAGCGCGAAGACCCCTGCCGACAAACCCGAACGCTGGGCGATCGATGCCGGCGACGCCCCCGGCGCAACGCTGACGATCCCCGCTGATGCGAAACGCGAGCGCCGCTTCGAGATCGCCGTGGCCGTGGTCGTGGCCGTGCCCGAGGACGCCGCCGAGCCCTGGCTGCAGGCCACCGTGCTGGCCGAAGGCGCGCAGCAATGGCAGCGCCGCGCACCGGCCCACAACCCGGGCCAGTACGACGGCCTGGACTACCGCTTCGTGCGCACCGTGCCGGTGGGCCGGCCGCTGCGCGTGGCGGTGCAGCTGGCCACGGGCGGCGTGCGCCGGCGCTCGCTCGTCATCGAGGCGGAAGAAGCCTGACCAAGCTGCGCGCCCGGGCCAGGGTCAGCGAAGGCTCGCTGCGGCCGGCGCTCTTCGTCGCGATCCACTGCTCGACCACGCGGTCCAGCACCGCCAGCGGCAGCATGCCCTGCGCGAGCACGAGGTCGTGGAACTCGCGCAGCGAGAAGCGCTCGCCCAAGGCGCCCTGCGCCTTCGCGCGCAAGGCCTGGATGCGCAGCGCGCCGATCTTGTAGGCCAGCGCCTGGCCGGGCACGGCCATGTAGCGCTCGGTGGCCATGCGCGCGTCGCGCTCGCTCGCGCCTTCGGTCTCCATCATGTATTGCATGCTGCGCTCGCGGCTCCAGCCGAAGGCGTGCAGGCCGGTGTCGGCCACCAGCCGCACGGCGCGCAGCAGCTCCATCTTCAGGAAGCCCAGGCGCTGGTTCGGGTCGGCATAGAGCCCCAGCTCCTCGCCCAGCGACTCGGCATACAGCGCCCAGCCTTCGCCGAAGGCGTTGTTCCAGCCATGGCGGCGGAAGTCCGCCAGCGGCAGCTCCTGCTGGATCGACATCTGGTAGTGGTGCCCCGGCTGGCCCTCGTGCAGCGTGAGCGCGGTGACGATGCTGTCGTTGAAGACCGCCGGCTCGGCCGCGCCGACGTAGAACACGCCGGGCAGCTTGCCGTCCAGCGTGCCGGGGTTGTAGTAGGGCGAGGCCGTGGCGCGCTGCAGCTCGGGCATTTCGCGCACCTGCAGCGGGATCTTCGGCGCTCTACCGAAGAGCGCCGCCAGCTTCGGCGCGATGGCCGCATCGGTGGCGCGGAAGCGCGCCAGGATCTGCTCGCTGCGCACGAAGGGGCGGAAACGCGGCTGTTGCGCGTGCCAGCGCAGGAAGTCGGTGACGCTGCCGCGCGCGCCCTCGCCCATCTGCGCCTGCACCTTCGCGATCTCGCCGCGGATGCGCGCCACCTCGGCCAGGCCCAGTTCGTGGATGGCCTGCGGCGTCATCGCCGTCGTCGTGTGCGAACGCACGAGCTGCGCGTACCATGCCGCGCCGCCGGGCAGCGCGCCCAGGCCCGCGGTCTCGCGCGCGGCGGGGCGGTAGCTGTCGCGCACGAAGGCGTGCAGCGCGGCCATCGCGGGCTGCACCTGGCGCGCATGCACCTCGCGCAGCGCGGCCTCGGTGCGGCTGCGGTCGGCGGCGGTGAAGTCGGCCGGGATCGTGCGCACCGCGGCGCCCCAGGGCGACTTCGCGAGATCGGGCTGCGCCAGCTCGGCCAGGATCGGCAGCAGCCGGTCCACCAGCGGCCGCGGCAGCACGATGCCGCGCCGCAGGCCTTCCTTCATGTTGACCGTGGCCTGCGAGCTCCAGGCCGGCAGCCGCGCCAGGCGCTGCACGAAGTGCTCGAAGTCGGCCGGTGTCTTCAGCGGCTGCGCCTGGTCGCCGGCGGCCATCTGCGCCAGCGCCAGCGGCACGCCGCCGAACTGGTCGATCGGCAGCAGCTCCGCGGGGAAGGCCAGGCCGTCGAGGGCGTCCTGCGCCTCCTGGCGCAGCAGCTCGTGGTCCAGGCGCGCGCGTTCGTCCAGCGCCTCGGGCGGGATCTCGCGCAGCTCGCGCAGCACGCCGCGGTACAGCGCGCGGGCGCGCTCGATGGACTCCGGCGCGATCGTCACCTCCAGCCGCCCTTCGTGGCGCGGCTGCGGCTGGATGCCGCTGGCGGTCAGCGGGTCGAGGTCCATCTTCGCGTCGAAGTAGCGCTGCGCCAGCGCGGCCAGCCGGGCCTGCGGCACGGCGGCTGAGGCCGCGGCGCTGGCTGTGCCGCTGGCCGTGGGTGACGGGGCGGGCTGCGCGAACGCGGCGCCGGCCACGAGCGGCAGCAGCAGGGTGCGGGTGAAACGGTGCATCGGGGTCCTCCTGAGCGGGACCGGATTCTTCGACGCCAACAGGGCAGGACCTGTCCTGATTCGATCCACAATGCGCGCCATGTCCACCGCCCGCGTGCTGGCCCTGCTGGAGCTGCTACAGACGCGGCGCCGCATCACCGGCCCGGAGATCGCCGCCGCGCTGGCGGTGCACGAGCGCACCGTGCGGCGCGACATCGCCGCGCTCAGCGCTTTGGGCATCCCGGTGGCGGCCGAGCGCGGGCGCGACGGCGCCTATCTGCTGACGCCGGGCTACAAGCTGCCGCCGCTGATGTTCGGCGAGGACGAGGCGCTGGCGCTCTCGCTGGGCCTGCTGGCGGCGCGCGCGCTGGGCCTGGCGAGCATCGCGCCGGCGGCCACCGCGGCGCAGGCCAAGCTCGAACGGGTGATGCCGGCGGCGCTGCAGCAGCGGGCGCGGGCGGTCGAAGGCTCGGTGCGGCTGGACTTGCGCCCGCGCGACCACGGTGATCACGACGACGAGCCCGCCGCCGACAGCCAGGCCCTCGCGCTGCTCACCGCCGCCGCGCAGCGCCGCCAGCGTGTGCTGCTGCAGTACCGCTCACTGGTGCAGGCCGAGACCGAGCGCGCCTTCGACCCCTGGGGCCTGGCCTGGACCAATGGCCGCTGGTACGCGGTCGGCCACTGCCACCTGCGGCGCGGGCTGCGCAGCTTCCGGCTCGACCGCATCCGCCAGGTGCAGCCGCTGCCGGCCAGCTTCGCGCGGCCCGAGGCCTTCGACCCGCTGGCCTATGTGCGCGACGCGCTGAACCGCATCCCGCGCCGGCACCACGTGCGCGTGGTGCTGCACGCGGCCCTGGGCGAGGTCTGCGAGCGCCGGCTCACGGAGGTGGGTGCGATGCAGGCGCTGGACGAGGGCCGCACGCTGCTCGTCGCGCAGGTGGACGAACTGGACTGGTTCGCACGCGTGATCGCCGGCTGGCCGGTGGCGGTGGAGGTGCTGGAGCCGCCGGCGCTGCTCGATGCGCTCGACGCCCATGCGCGCCGCCTGGCAGCCGACGTGCGGCGCAGCCGGCGCAAGACTGCCGGCCGCGACGCATGATGCCCCGGGGCCGGACCAAGCTTCCCGCCGCGGAACCGGCTCTGCCGGGCCGCTGGCGGACGGCCCCCCCGGGGGGTAGCGAGCGAAAGCGAGCTTGGGGGCTTCAGTTCAGCGTCTTTCCCAGTGGCCCGGCATCGGCCGCCAGCCCGGGCCTTCGCGCCGCCACTCGTGCGGCACCCAGCCGTAGCCGGGGCGGCGCTGTTCCCAATGGCCGCCGATCCACGCATGCCGGCCGCCGACCCAGCCCCAGTAGCCGGTGATCCAGAACCAGCCCGGGCCCGGCGACGCGGCGACCACCTCGACCTGCGGCGCCGGCGGCGCGACCAGCACCACGTCGCCGCCGATGTGATGCCCCGGCGGGTGCGCCGGCACGACGACGCAGGCGGACAGCAGCGCGGCGGCGGCCGCGGCGGTGGCCAGGGACAGGGTGCGGATCAGCGGGCGCGGCATGGCGGGTTTCCGGTCGGGGTGGCTCATGCCGATTCAACGCGCCGGCCCGAGGCCGCGGCCGACGCCGGCGCGGAGATTTACCTCCGGCTGCGTGCCTTCACAGGCCTTCACATGGCCGTGCTCAGAGCGAAGCGATGAAGTCGGCGAGCGCGGCGTCGAAGCGCGCCGGGTCTTCCAGGTTCGGCAGGTGCGCCGTGCCTTCGAGCAGGCAGCGCCGCGCGCCCGGGATGCGCCGCACCAGCGCCTCGCAGCGTTCGCGCAGGTAGGCGTGGTCCCGGTCGCCCCAGAGCACGAGCGTGGGCAGGGCCAGCTGCTCCAGGCGCGCCCAGGCCGAGGGCTCGTCCGCCGCCGGGCCGGGGTCGGCGGCATGCAGGGCGATGTGGTTCATCGCGAGGAAAAGATCGCGCACGGCGCCGCCCACGCGGCCGGGCCGGGTGCCGGGGCCGTCGAGCCACATCAGCGCTTCCAGCTCGTTGGCCTCGTCGAGCCGGCCGGCGGCGATGGCTTCGTCGATGCGTGCCGACAGCGCTTCGCCGGCGGCATCGAGCACGGGGCTCGGCGAGCCGCTGACGGCCGGCGCCACGAGCACCAGCGCCCGCACATGCTGCGGCGCTGCGAGCGCGAGGTCCAGCGCCACGCGCCCACCCTGCGAGCAGCCCACCAGCACGGCCGGCCCGAGGCCGGCGGCATCGAGCACCGCCAGCGCGTCGGCCACGCGCGAATAGGGCCGCGGCGCGAGCATGCGCGCCTGGCCGAAGCCGCGGCGGTCGAAGCGCAGCAGCGGATGCGCGGCGCCAAAGCGCTCCCATTGCGGCTGCCACATGCGGCCGTCGCAGACACCGGCATGCAGGAACACCAGCGGCAGCCCCGAGGTGCCCGCCGATGCACTCACTTCGAAAGCCAGCTCGGCGCCGTCGACCGGAACGAACCCGGCCTTCATGCCTTCAGCAGCGCCGCTGCGGCGTGGATGGCCGTGCGGATGCGTGGGTAGGTGCCGCAGCGGCACAGGTTGCCGGCCATCGCGGCATCGATGGCCGCGTCGTCGGGCTGCGGGTTGGCCTTCAGCAGCGCGGCGGCGGCCATCAGCTGGCCGCTCTGGCAGTAGCCGCACTGCACCACGTCGTGCTTGAGCCAGGCCGCGCGCAGCGCATCGATCTCGCGGCCCTGCAGGCCTTCGATGGTGGTGACTTCGCGCTCGCCGACGGCCTCCAGCGGCGTGATGCAGCCGCGCGCCGGCTGGCCGTCCAGGTGCACGGTGCAGGCGCCGCACAGGCCCATGCCGCAGCCGAACTTGGTGCCGGTGAGCTTCAGCTCGCCGCGCAGCAGCCACAGCAGCGGCGTGCCGGGCTCGGCGGCCACGGCCACCGGCTTGCCGTTGAGCTTCAGGTTGCCGCTCATGCCACCTGCAGCGGCAGCGTGCGCAGGCGCTGGCCGGTCAGTGCAAAAAGTGCGTTAGCCACCGCCGGCGCGATGGGCGGCGTGCCCGGCTCGCCCACGCCTTCCGGCGGCTCGCTGCTGGGCAGGATCTCGACGATGATCGTCGGGCAGGCGTCGATGCGCAGCACCGGCTGCTCGTGGAAGTTGCCCGGCTTCACGCGGCCCTTGTCGATCTCCACGCCGCCGAAGAGGGCCGCCGAGAGGCCGAAGACGATCGCGCTTTCCATCTGCTGGCGGATCAGGTTCGGGTTGACCGGCGTGCCGCAGTCCACCGCGCACCAGACGCGGTGCACGCGGACCTGCTTGTCGGGCCCGAGCGAGACATCGGCCACCTGCGCGACGATGCTGCCGAAGCTCTGGTGCAGCGCGATGCCGCGCGCGGTCTTCGCGCCGTCCGGCGAGCCGCCCGCGGGCTGGCCCCAGCCGGCCATCGTCGCCGCCTTCATCAGCACCGCCAGGTGCCGCGGGTGGCTCTTCAGCAACGCGGCGCGGAAGGCCACCGGGTCCTGCCCCGCGGCATGCGCCGCCTCGTCGACGAAGCTCTCCTTGAAGAAGGCGTGGTGCGAATGGCCGACCGAGCGCCAGAAGCCCACCGGCACCGGCGACTTCACGATCACGTGCCCCACGCGCGCCGCCGGCCACTCGTAGGGCTGGTCGAAGGAACCTTCGGCGGTGGTCTTGTCGGGGCCCACGGCCGGCAGCCCGAACAGGCGGCCGAGCGATGCCTGCACCGGCGAGGGCCCGGCCGAGGTGCTGCGCCAGGCGACGACGCGGCCCTGCGCATCGAGCCCGGCCTGGAAACGCGCGACGGCGGCCGGGCGGTAGAAGTCGTGCCGCAGGTCTTCCTCGCGCGACCAGGTGGTCAGAACCGGCGCACCCTGGCCGCCGCGCGCGGCGATCAGCGCCGCCTGGGCGATGAAGTCCACATCGAGCCGGCGCCCGAAGCCGCCGCCCAGGTACTGCACGTGCACCGTCACGTCGCGCTGCGACAGGCCCAGCGCCAGCGCGACGTGCCGGCGCGCGGCGTCGGGCACCTGGGTCGGCGCCCAGACGGTGGCCTTGCCGTCACCCACCTGCACGGCGCAGGCCTGCGGCTCCATCGTCAGGTGGGCCAGGAAGGGCGCGCGGTACTCGGCGTTGATGGTCTTCGCCGCGCCCTTCAGCGCCGCGTCCACGTCGCCGGTGCTGAGGTAGGGAAAGCCGTCGTCGCCGTCGAGCACCCGCGCGTAGCCGTCGATCGCCTCGCGGCTGCTGAAGCCCGCGGCCGGCACGTTCTCGTCCCAGGCGATCTCCACCGCCTTGATCGCCTGCATCGCGTGCCAGGGCGTGTCGGCCACCGCCGCGACGCCGCCGGTGCCGCCGGCGAGGCCCTCGAAGGCGACCACCTGCTTCACGCCCGGCAGCTTCGTCGCCGCGTCGGCCTTGAACGAGGCGGCGCGGCCGCCCAGCGTGGGGCACATCGCCACGCTGGCGTGCAGCATGCCCGGCAGCATGGCGTCGATGCCGAAGCCGGCCGTGCCGCGGGCCTTGGCCTGCGCCTCGGCCGGCAGGCGCGGCAACGGGGCGCCGATCAGCCGCCATTGCGGCGGCGTCTTCAGCACCGGATCGGCCGGCAGCGGCTGGCGCGCCGCGGCCTCGGCCAGCTCGCCGAAGCGCGCGCGCTTGCCGGAGGGGTGCATCAGCACGCCCGCGGCGACCGTGATCTCGCCCGCCGGCACGCCCCAGGCCTGTGCCGCGGCGGCGACGAACATGCCGCGTGCCGAGGCGCCGGCCTGGCGCATCGGCAGCCACAGGTCCTTCACCGTGGACGAGCCGCCGGTGACCATCAGCCCCATCTCGCGCATCGTCTTGGCGGTGAGCCGGCCGGCCACGCGCTTGACCAGGCCGCTGCTGTCGGGATGGAAGGGCAGCCCGTCGACGGCGACCGCGAGGTTGAAGTAGATCGGGTCGATCGGCGAGGGCTCCACGCGCACCTGCGCCCAGTCGGCGTCCAGCTCGTCGGCCAGCACCATCGCCAGGCCCGTGTGCACGCCCTGGCCCATCTCGCTGCGCGGCATGACGATGGTCACGCGCTCGTCGCGGCCCACCTTCACCCAGCCGTTGAACGGCACTTCGCCCGGCGCTGCGGGCAGCGGCTCGGCGCTCGTCAGGCGCTGGCGCACCGGCAGCAGGCCCCAGCCGATGCCCAGGGCACCGGCGGCGCCCAGGGTGCCGAGGACGAAGTGGCGGCGTTTCATCAAGGTGGCATGTAAGGCGCGGCAGGATAACCCGGGGCATGCGCCGGGCCGGCGTGATCGCGCCATGACCTTGGCGTGACGAACCTTTGACCGGGGCGCTGCATGATTTGCCCTGAACGCGTACGCTTCACCCCCGGCGCGAGCGACCGACGCGACGCTTTCCTGTTCCCGAGCCCGAGATCCAGACACCATGACCCAGCAGGCCCCCGACATCGCCAGCGCGCTGCGCCGCATCGGCCCCGAGCGCCTGGCCGGCATGCGCCGCGGCGTGGAGAAGGAAAGCCTGCGCGTGGGCCCCGACGGCAGCCTGGCGCTGACGCCGCACCCGGGCGCCCTGGGCGCGCCGCTGACGCACCCGCGCATCACCACCGACTACAGCGAGAGCCAGCTCGAGCTGATCACCGGCGTGCACCCGAGCGTGGACGGCTGCGTGGCCGAGCTGACGCGCATCCACCAGTACGTGCTGCGCACGCTCTCGGCCTCCGGCGACGAGCGCCTGTGGGCCGGCAGCATGCCCTGCGGGCTGCCGGCCGACGAGAACATCCCGCTCGGCCGCTACGGCACCAGCAACATCGGCCGCGCCAAGAGCGTCTACCGCATGGGCCTGAGCCACCGCTACGGCCGGCGCATGCAGACCATCAGCGGCATCCACTACAACTGGTCGCTGCCGGGGCTCAGCAACGAAGAGCATTTCGCGCTCATCCGCAACTTCCGCCGCCACTCGTTCCTGCTGCTGTGGCTGTTCGGCGCCAGCCCGGCCGTCTGTTCGAGCTTCGTGGCCGGCCGCGAGCACGGCCTGCAGAAGCTCGCCGGCGGCACGCTGTACCTGCCGCACGCCACCAGCCTGCGCATGGGGCGCCTCGGCTACCAGAGCCAGGCGCAGGCCAGCCTGGCCGTCAGCTACAACAGCCTGGAGAGCTACGCGGGTTCGCTGCACGGCGCGCTGACGCAGCCCTACCCGGCCTACGAGGCGATCGGCATCCGCAACCTGGGCGGCGAATACAACCAGTTGGGCACCACGCTGCTGCAGATCGAGAACGAGTTCTACGGCACGATCCGCCCCAAGCGCGTGATCAAGAGCGGCGAGCGCCCGCTGCACGCGCTGCGCGAGCGCGGCGTGGAGTACATCGAGGTGCGCTGCATGGACCTCGACCCCTTCGTGCCGGCCGGCATCACCGCGCGCACGATGCGCTTCCTCGACCTCTTCCTGCTGCACTGCCTGCTGGCCGACAGCCCGCCGGACACGCCGGAAGAAATCGCCGCGCTCGGCCGCAACCAGCACCAGGCCGCCGCCTTCGGGCGCCAGCCGGGCCTGGCGCTGGAGCGCGGCGGCTCGACGGTGGCGCTGTCCGACTGGGCCGCCGAACTGCTGGCGCAATGCGCCCCGCTGGCCGCCGCGCTGGACGCGGCCAATGGCGGCAGCGGCTATGCCGAGGCGCTGGAAGCCGCGCGCGAAAGCCATGCGCAGCCCGAGCGGCTTTCCTCGGCGCGGGCACTGGCGACGATGGAGCGCGACTTCGGCGGCTCGCACGTGGCCTTCCTGCGTGCGCAGAGCGAGCAGGTGCGCAACCACTTCCTCGCGCTGCCCTGGAGCGAGGAGCAGCAGGCCGCCTTCGTCGCCGAGGCGCAGGACTCGGTGGCTGCGCAGGCGGCGATCGAGGCCGCCGACACGGTGGACTTCGAGACCTTCCGGCAGGCCTACGTGGCTGCGGAGCGGCTGGTGGTCTGAGAACCTAAGGCCCTTCGCCCTGGGGTCCCACGTTCCTCGGCACCGGCGCGTGCTGCGGCCCGCGGCGCGCGAAGTCGGCCACCAGCGCATCGAGAATGGGTCGCGCGCCGGCGCCGATCTCGTCGTTGACCATCGCCACCAGTGCCCAGGGCCGGCCCTTGGGGTCGGTCACCACGCCGGCCAGCGCGGCCACGTTGCGCAGCGTGCCGGTCTTCAAACGCGCGGTGCCGGTGGCGGCCGTGTTCTTCAGCCGGTTGCGCAGCGTGCCGTCGACGCCGGCCACCGGCAGCGTGGCCAGCAGGTCGCTCGCGTGGCGGCTGGCCCAGGCCCATTCGAGCATCTTGGCCATCGTCATCGGCGCGATGCGCTCGCTGCGCGACAGGCCCGAGCCGTTGTCCACCACCAGCCCCGGCGCGGCGATGCCGCGCTCGGCGAACCAGGCCGGCACCAGGCGGCGTGCGGCCTCGATCGTCGAGCTGGATGAAGCCGATGCCGGCGAAGAGGGCGCCAGCGCCGCGCCCAGCTCGAGGAACAGCAGCCGCGCCTGCGTGTTGTCGGAGGTCTTCATCAGCGGCCGCAGCACCTCGCCCCAGGGCCGCGAGCGGCGCTCGGCCAGCACCCGCGTGCCCTCCGGCGCGGCCGCTTCGCGCACGCGGCCGGCCCATTCGCCGCCCAGCTCGCGCCAGGTCTGCGCGAACACGAGGCCGATGTAGCGCGAGCGCTCCACCACCTGCATCTCCTCGCGCCGCTGGCAGTTGCGGGGGAAGGCGCCCTGCAGCTGCACGACGACGCCTTCGGCGGTGTCGACGGTGCGCGGCACGCGCCATTCGGCGTCCCACTCGCGGCAGGGGCGGTCGTTGAGCTGCAAGGCACTCGGATCGATGCGCACGCCGGCCACCGCGGGCACGAGGCGCGCCTGCAGCGCATCGCCATCGCTGCGGACTTCCACCGCCTGCAGCGCGCCGTCGATCAGCAACGCGTCGGGGATCACGTTCCACCAGCCCTCGGGGTGCTCGTCGAAGGGTGGTGCGCCCACGTCCAGCCGCGTGGGGCGGAAGCGCTCGCGGTCGAGCACGAGGTCGCCGTCGATGCGCGCGATGCCCTGGTCGCGCAGTTCGCGCAGCATCAGCCAGAGGTCACGCTGGCCGAAGTCGGGGTCGGCGCCGCCTTGCAGCACCAGGTCGCCGCGCAGCACGCCGCTGTCGGCCGGCGCGGCGGCGAGCAGCTTCGTGCGCGTGGTGGTCTGCGCGCCCAGCTTGTCCAGCGCCACCACCGCGGTGACGAGCTTCATCGCCGAGCCCGGCTGCATCGGCACCTCGGCGCGGTGGCGCCAGGGCCGCGCGCGGTGGCCCAGCGGCAAGGCCACGGCGGCGAGCGTGTCGGGCGCCACCTTCGCCTCGCGCAGCGCGGCCAGCACCGCGGGCGGCAGCGCGTCCTGGGCCGGCGCCCACGAACACAGGCAGGCCAGCGCCAGGCCGGCGATGAAACGCTTCGTCATGCCCCCGATTGTGCGCAGGCGGCAGAATGGCCGACCACCCGCCGCCACCCGACTGCCGATGACCCGCACCGCCGCCGCCCTGGCCTCGCTCGCCCTGCTGCTGGCCGGCTGCGCCGGCGGCCCGCCGACGCGCACCGAAGGCGGCGTGCCCATCGACGCGACGCATGTCGCCAAGGGCCAGGACAGCCGCGCGCTCTTCCTCGTGCTGCACTACACGGTGACGGACTTCCCGATGTCGATGAAGATCCTCACCGAGCAGCAGGTGTCGGCGCACTACCTGCTGTCGGACGAGTCGCCGCCGCGCATCTACCGCCTCGTCGACGAGAACCGCCGCGCCTGGCACTCGGGCGCCAGCGCCTGGGGGCCGAACGCGCGGCTGAACAGCGCCTCCATCGGCATCGAGATCGTGCACCCCGGCTTCAAGCCCGGCGATCCCGAAGGCCCCGACGAGAAGCGCCGCTTCCAGCCCTTCTCGAACGAGCAGATCGACGCGCTGATCCCGCTCGTGAAGGACATCGTGCAGCGCCACGCCATCAAGCCCGAGTACATCCTCGGCCACGGCGAGGTCTCGCCCTCGTACAAGATCGACCCCGGCCCCACGTTCCCGTGGAAGCGCCTGGCCGACGAAGGCATCACGCCGCCCTGGCCCGATCCGGCGCGCGTGGCCGGCCGGCGCGCCGAGTACGAGGCCAGCCCGCCGGACATGTACACCGTGCAGGCCATGCTCGCGCGGCACGGCTACAACATCCAGCTCAGCGGCCAGATGGACAAGCAGACGCAGCGCGTGCTGATGAACTTCCAGATGCGCTACCGCCCGAGCAACTACGACGGCCAGCCCGACGCCGAGAGCGCGGCCATCCTGTGGGTGCTGACCAACCCGCTGCCCGCACCCGCTGCCGCCGCCGCAACGCCCAAGCCATGACGATGAACCCAACGAACCTTCCCCGCCTGCTGGTGGCCGCCCTGCCGGTGCTGCTGGCCGCCTGCTCGTCGCAGCAGCTGTACGCCGTGGGCCAGGGCTGGCAGCAGCAGGAATGCCGCAAGCTGGCCGATGTGCAGGAGCGCGCGCGCTGCGAGAAGAGCAGCGCGATGTCCTTCGAGCGCTACCGGGCCGAGCGCGATGCGGCCCAGGCGGGCGGCAAGACGCCGCCGTGAAGCGCCGCGCCCTGGTGGGCCGCGCCGCGCTGGCCTGGCTGGCCGGCAGCGGCGGGCCGGCGGCATCCCAGGCGCCCCAGGCCGCTTCGGCACCGCCGGCCGACGAGCCGCCGCCGCCCGCGCCGCGCGAATTCCGCGGCGCCTGGGTCGCCACGGTGCAGAACATCGACTGGCCCAGCCGCCCCGGGCTGCCCGCCGAAGTGATGCGCAGCGAGGCGCTCGCGCTGCTGGAGCGCGCGCGCACGCTCGGCCTGAACGCCATCGTGCTGCAGGTGCGGCCGGCGGGCGATGCGATCTACCCCTCCACGCTCGAACCCTGGTGCGAATACCTCGCCGGCGAGCAGGGCCGCGCGCCCTGGGCCAAGGCCGAGGCACCCTGGGATCCGCTGGCCTTCTGGGTGCAGGAGGCGCACCGCCGCGCGCTGGAGCTGCACGCCTGGATCAACCCCTACCGCGCGCGGCACTCCTCGGCCAAATCGCCGCTGGTGGCACCGCACCTCGGCGTGCGCCAGCCCTCGGCGGTACGCAAGTACGGCGACCAGCTCTGGATGGACCCGGGCGACCCCGCCGCGGTGGCGCAGACGCTCGCGGTGGCAGCAGACCTGCTGCGCCGCTACGAGCTCGACGGCCTGCACATCGACGATTACTTCTACCCCTACCCGCTGGGCAGCAACGGCGCGCCGAGCGGCCCGTCGAACCCGAGCCCCGAACAGCCCTTTCCCGACGACGAGCCCTGGGCCCGCTACCAGCTCGCCGGCGGCCTGCTGGCGCGCGACGACTGGCGCCGCGCCAACGTCGACAACCTCGTGCAGGCGCTGCAGCGCACGGTGCGCCAGGTGCGGCCGACGGCACGCTTCGGCATCAGCCCCTTCGGCGTCGGCAAGCCCGATCGGCGCCCGGCCGGCGTGAGCGGCTTCAGCCAGTACGACAAGCTCTACGCCGACGTCGAACGCTGGCTCGACAGCGGCTGGCTCGACTACCTCGCGCCGCAGCTGTATTGGCCGATCGCACGCGAGGGCCAGCCCTTCCCGGTGCTGCTGGACTACTGGCTGGCGGCCAACACGCAGCAGCGCCACGTCTGGCCGGGCCTGTTCACCAGCAAGGTGAAGGCGCCGAGCGACGCCTGGCCCGCGCGCGAGCTGCTGGAGCAGGTCTCGCTGCTGCGCCAGCGGCCGGCGGCGGGCGGGCACATCCACTTCAGCCTGATCGCGCTGCAGCAGGACCGCGAGGGCCTGGCGACGATGCTGCAGATGGGGCCTTACGCGCAAGCTGCGCTGACACCGGCCACGCCCTGGCTCGAGGCGCCGGCCGTCGCCGCGCCGCAGTTGAAGCGCAGCGGCACGCGCGTGGCCATCACGCCGGCGCCGGGCGAGCTGCCGCGGCGCTGGGCGCTGTGGCGGCGCGTGGGCGGCGCGTGGCGCTTCGCGGTGCTGCCGGCGCAGGAGCGCAGCTTCGAGATCGCCGGCGCCGAGCGCGTGGCGCTGGCAGGTATCGACCGCATCGGCCGCGCCGGCGAATCCGCGATCATCACCATCGCATGAACGCCCCGCTGAAGACCGAACAGCCGCACCCCGACCACGCGGCGCTGGATCGCTACGACACCGCGACGCTGGTCGACGCGCTGGCCGCCGACCAGGCGAACGCCGCCGCCGCGGCGCGCGCCGTGGGCCCGGCGCTGGCGCGGGCGGTCGATGCCGCGGCGCCGCGGCTGGCCGCCGGCGGCCGGCTCGTCTACGTCGGCGCCGGCACCAGCGGGCGGTTGGGCTTGCTGGACAGCGTCGAGCTGAACCCCACCTTCTCGTGGCCGCGGGAGCGTTCGCCGGCGCTGCTGGCCGGTGGCGAGCGCGCGCTTTACGTCGCGGTCGAAGGCGCGGAGGACAACGCGGCGCAGGCCGCGGCCGACATCGCCGCCATCGCGCTGACGGCGAACGACGTGGTGCTGCTGATCGCCGCCTCCGGCACCACGCCCTACGCCATCGCCGCCGCACAGGCCGCGCGTGCGGCCGGCGCGCTGACCATCGCCATCGCCAACAACCCGGGCACGCCGCTGCTGGCGGCCTGCGAACACGCGCTGCTGCTGGACACCGGGCCGGAGCTGATCTCCGGCAGCACGCGGCTGAAGGCCGGCACGGCGCAGAAGATCGCGCTGAACACCTTCAGCAGCGCGGTGATGGTGCGGCTGAACAAGGTCTACGGCAACCTGATGGTGGACCTGCGCGCCACCAACGCGAAGCTGCAGCGGCGGGCGCTGCGGCTCACCGTGGCGGCCACCGGCGCCGAGGAGGCCCAAGCCGCCGCCGCGCTCGCAGCCTGCGGCTCGCGCGTGAAGACGGCCATCGTGATGCTGAAGGCCGGCGTCGACGCGGCCGAGGCCGACCGCCGGCTCGACGCCGCGGCGGGCAGCGTGCACGCGGCGCTGCAGATGACGTGAGCGGGACGGCGCGCTCGCGCTCGCTCGACGTCTTCCGCGGCGCCACCGTGGCGCTGATGATCCTCGTCAACAACCCCGGCAGCTGGAGCCATCTCTACGCGCCGCTGGACCACGCCAAGTGGCACGGCACCACGCCCACCGACCTCGTCTTCCCCTTCTTCCTCTTCGCCGTGGGCAACGCGCTGGCGATCGTGATGCCGCGGCTGCAGGCCGGGCCGGCTGGCGACTTCTGGCGCAAGGTGATGCTGCGCACGCTGCTGATCTTCGCGCTCGGCCTCTTCCTCAACGCCTCGCCCTTCCTGCGCTGGAACGAGGCGGGTGAACTCGTGATGCGGGACTGGGGCACGCTGCGGATCATGGGCGTGCTGCAGCGCATCGCGCTGTGCTTCGGCGCGGCGGCGGCGATCGTCTGGATCGGCGGCCGGCGCGGCGTGCTTGCCGCCGCCGCCGCGCTGCTGCTCGGCTACTGGGCCGCCTGCCTGGCGCTCGGTGCGCCGGGCGACCCGTACAGCCTGGCCGGCTGGTTCGGCACCGATCTCGACAAGGCGCTGCTCGGCAGCCCGCACCTCTACCGCGGCGAGGGCCAGCCCTTCGACCCCGAGGGCCTGGCCAGCACCGCACCGGCCATCGCGCAGGTGCTGCTCGGCTGGTGGATCGGCATCCAGGTTGCGGGGCGCAGGCCGGATGCGGCGCTGGTCGCGCGCCTGTTCATCATCGCCGCGCCGATGCTCGCGCTGGCCTGGTGCTGGCAGCTCGTGCTGCCGCTGAACAAGAAGATCTGGACGCCGAGCTACGTGCTGCACACCAGCGCGCTGGCGACGATGGCGCTGGCGCTGCTGCTGCACGTGCTCGAGATCCGCGACCGGCCGGCCGAGCAGCGGGGCTGGGTGCGCTTCTTCGAGGTCTTCGGCCGCAACCCGCTCTTCGTCTTCGTGCTGAGCGGCTTCCTGCCGCGTGTGCTGGCGCTCGTGCGCTGGGCCGAAGGCACGAAGCTGGACGGCACGCCCGACTTCACGAGCCCGCTGCCCTGGCTGTACCGTCACGTCTTCGCGCCGGTCGGCCCGGGCGATCCACGCCTCGGCTCGCTCGCCTTCGCGCTGGCCAACGTCGCGTTCTACGCGGCGCTGGCGTTCTGGCTCGACCGGCGGCGCATCTACATCCGGGTCTGAGCACGAGGAGGAAGACTGCATGGCCAAGACCGATCCGCGCGTGGACGCCTACATCGCCGCCGCAGCGCCCTTCGCGCAGCCGATCCTGAGCTACCTGCGAAAGTGCATGCACGATGCACATCCCGGCCTGGCCGAGGACATCAAGTGGCGCATGCCCTTCTTCCTGCTCGACGGGCGGCCGCTGGCCAACATGGCGGCCTTCAAGGCGCACTGCGCCTTCGGCTTCTGGAAAGGCCGCGACGTGATGGGCGAGGCCGACCGCAGCGGCGAGGCGATGGGCCAGTTCGGCCGCATCACCGCCAAGGCCGAACTGCCAGATGCGAAGGCGATGAAGGCGCTGATCCGCGCGGCCGTGGCCGCCGCCGAGGCGCGCGCCGCCGCCCGCAAGCCGAAGCCGTTGCCGACCTCCTAGAATCCGCGCCCCGCAAGCCCCGCCCGCCATGTTCAAGAACGCCCTCGTCTACCGCATCGAACACTGGAGCCCGCCGACGCTGGCGGAGTTCGAGAAGCGCCTGTCCACCGCCCGCTTCGTCGCCTGCGGCGCCTCGCAGCCCGAGTCGGCCGGCTGGGTCGCGCCGCGCGGCAACCCGGAGGCGGCGCTGGCCGAGAGCGTGGGCGGGCAGCTGATCCTGCAGCTGTGCACCGAGACCAAGGCCGTGCCCGGCAGCGTGGTGAAGGCGCAGGTGCAGGCCGAGCTGGACAAGATCGAGAAGGACACCGGCCGCCGCCCCAAGGGCAAGCGCGCGAAGGAGCTGAAGGAAGCCGTGGTGCACGCGCTGCTGCCGCGCGCCTTTCCGAAGCAGTCCAACACCGTGATCTGGGTCGACGCCAAGGCCGGCTTCGTGCTGGTGGGCGCGGCGAGCGTGAAGAAGGCCGATGCCGTCGTCACGCGGCTGCTGGACCTGCTGGGCGGCGGCCTCAAGCTCGGCCTGCTGCAGACGCAGCTCGCGCCGGCCACCGCGATGGCCGACTGGCTGCGCGAGCAGGAAGCGCCCGCCGGCTTCACGATCGACCGCGACTGCGAACTCAAGCAGCCCGACAGCGAGAAGGCCGCGGTGCGCTACAGCCGCCACTCGCTGGAGCTGGAGGAGATCGGCGAGCACATCAAGCAGGGCAAGATGCCCACCCAGCTGGCACTCAGCTATGCCGGCCGCATCTCCTTCGTGCTGACCGAGGCGCTGACGCTGAAGAAGATCAAGCTGCTGGACGTGGCGCTCGAAGGCGCGGGTGCCAAGGCCGAGGCGAACACCGACGACAACTTCGACGCCGACGTGGCGCTGATGACCGGCGAGCTGCAGCAGATGATCCCGGCGCTGCTGGAAGCGCTGGGCGGGTTGCAGGAGCGCAGCGAGGCGGCGCCGGCGGCGCTGCCGGCCGGCGGGCCGGCCGACGTGGCGCCGTGGGACGCGGTGCAGGCCTGAGACGGCTCGGCGCGCGCGGCGCATTCCAGCTGCGAGTGACTGTTTCGGGGCACCGTGTGTGCGAAGGAGCCCTGTGGCTTCGTCGGGGGGCCCTCAATGGGTGTGGCGAAGCGCGCTCTCGCCATGCTCAGCCCGTGAACCCGGGTACGCCATCTGGGGCGGATCCTGGTCGACGTTCGTCGTCGGGCCGGCGCTCAGCGCCTGGAGAGCCAGTTCCAGCTCCCTCGCCAGCGCGAGGGTGTCGTCGAGAGCGTCGCGACTGCGACGCCGAGCCTTGGTCAGCGCCGTTGCGGCAAGCAATTCGACGCGGCAGGCCAGGACGTCGCCAGCCGATCCTTTCAGCTCGTGGGTCAGCTGCTCGATGGCCTCGAAGTCCTGATTCGAGGCGGACTCTCGCAGGCGCATCGAATCCCCCGAGTGTCGTTCGATGAACAGCCGTGCCAGGCGCTCGACGATCTCGCGCTGGCCACCATAGCGGCGAAGAATCGCCACCCAGTCGACTATCGACGGGGCCGCCGAAGGTGGCGCCGGTTGCGCGCCGCGCGGCCTGGGGGATTCGGCGCGGCCGCCCCGATGGACATGTTCGAGCAGGGTCGAAACCAGCAGGTCCAGGTCGATCGGTTTCTGCACCGTGGCCATCATGCCCACGGCGAGGCAGCGGTCGGTTTCCTCCTTCAGCGCATGCGCAGTCTGGCCGATCACCGGCAAACCGGGGTGCGTCATTCCAAGCAATGCGGCTGCTTTCAGGCCGTCCATCACAGGCATCTGAACGTCCATCAGCACGGCGTCGAAAGGTCGTTCCGATTGCGCCACGCGATCGACGGCCTGGCGGCCGTCACCCACCAGCACCACCTCGGCCCCTTCGTCGCGAAGGAGTTCGTCGAGCACCAGTTGATTCACCGAGTTGTCCTCGGCCACCAGCAGGTGCAGGCCCGCCAGGCGGCGCGTGCCGCCTGGCGCAGCCTCGCGGCGTGACAGGGCCGGCCGATCGGTCGCCTGCAACGGCAGGCGCAGCGTGAAGCTGCTGCCCTGGCCCGATGTGCTGCGCACTTCTATCGCGCCGCCCATCAGCTCTGCAAGCCGACGGCTGATCGCCAGGCCCAGTCCGGTGCCGCCGAAGCGGCGCGTGAAGCTGCTGTCGGCCTGTTCGAAGGGCTGAAAGAGGCGCTCCAGCACCGGGGCCTCGATGCCGATGCCGGTGTCGCGCACGGTCAACGCGAGCATCGGGCCCGAAGGCCCGTTCTCGGTGGACGCCAGCACCCGCACCTCTCCGCGATCGGTGAACTTCACGGCGTTGGACAGCAAGTTGTAGAGGATCTGCGCGATGCGCACCGGGTCGCCGAGCAGCGCCTCCGGCAGATCGTCGAGATCCGTCACCAACCGCAGGCCCTTGGCCGAAGCGGGCTCCGCCATGCCTTGCAGCACCTGCTGGACGAGCAGCTTCGGGTCGAGCGCCACCGATTCGATGTCCAGCTTGCCGGCCTCGATCTTCGAGAAGTCGAGCACGTCGTTGACGACTCTCAGCAGCAGCTTGCCGGAATCCAGGATGCCTGCGAACGTCGACTGCGTCTTGCTGCGACCGACGCTGTCGCGCATGCCGATCTGCGCCAGGCCCAGCACACCGTTGAGCGGCGTCCGGATCTCGTGGCTCATGTTGGCCAGGAAGGCACTCTTGGCGCGGGCAGCGGCTTCGGCCTCGTCGGCGCGCTGGGCCAGTTCCTGTTGCATGGCCATGATCTGCCGCTCACGCGCCTTGCGTTCGCTGTTGTCCACCATCGTTGCGCGATTGCCCACGTGGCGCCCCTGCGCGTCGCGCACGATCACTGCGTTGACCAGCACCTGGAGCAGGCGGCCATCCTTGCAGACCATCTCGTATTCCACATCGCGCATATGCCCCGTGCGGCGGAACTCGTCGTAGCGCGACCGGAACAGCTCCTGGCTCCCGGGCGCCATGAAGTTCGCCCACGGCTGGCCGACCAGCTCCTCGAGCGTGTACCCGAGCATGGCCAGCTCCGTGGCGTTGACCGACTCGACGATGCCCTCGGGCGACAGAGCGTGGTAGCCGCAGGGTGCCCTGTCGTAGAGGTCGGCGATGGCGGAGGCGCGTTCGGCCAGCGCGGCATTGGCCGCGGCAAGTTCGGCGGTGCGCTGGCCGACCTGGGCCTCCAGCTCGTGGCTGTGTTCCTGCAACAGGCGCTGGGCGGCCTTCTGCGCGCGGATGTCCAGGAACTGCGACAGGAAGCAGGGTTCGCCGTCCAGGGTCAACATGCGCGTCTCGAAGAGGACGTCGACGATCTGGCCGTCCCGGTGACGCAAGCGCACCTCGGTCGGCCTGATGCTGCCGTCGGTGCGGGCCTGCTCGCGGAGCCGGCCCAGGGCCCCCGGGTCGGCCCACAGATGGGCGCCCGCCGGCTGGCCCAACAGGTCCTGCCGCGTGTAGCCCAGGAGCCGATGGAGGGCATCGTTCGCGTCCAGCATCGTCCGGTCGGCGGCGCGGCCGATCGCGATGGCGACCGGACTCTCCCGAAAGACCGCCTCGAAGCGCGCACGTGCTTCGGCCTCGGCCTGGCGCGCCGACTCGCGGTCCGTCACGTTGCGGATCACCGACACGACGGCGACCTCTTGGGCCGCGGCGTCCAGAAGCGCCACGGCGTTCACCTCGCCCCACCAGGCCGAACCATCCTTGCGGCGGAAGTGCACCTTGATGGCGACCGGCTGACCTGCGTACGCACGCCTGAACTGCTCGCTGCCGAAACCGCCGTAGTCGGCCGGATCGGCAAAGAGGCGTTCGGTCGTCTGGCCCAGGACCTCCTCGGCCGCATATCCCGACACCACGGTGAAGGCCGCGTTCACCATCCGGATGCGACGCTGTTCGTCCACCATCAGCACGGCGTCGGGCAGGTTCGTGAAAAGACTTCGAAACCGTGCTTCGCTGTTGCGCAGCGCGCTGGAGCCTTCTCGAAGCCGGGCGCGCACCAGTTCCAGTTCGCGGATCAGCGTCGAGCCGGGCGTGCGACTGAACATGCCACTGCCTGGTCCGCCGGCCGGCTCGCCGAACTCGATCAAGCGACCGAAGGCCCCCGTCAGGCGACCGGAGGCCCACCAGCCGCCCGCGATCCCCGCCAGCAGCGCGCCGACCAGGAGTGCGAGCGCATCGAGTCTGGCCTTGCGCGCAGGCTCTTGAAATGCGGCCGGCGCCAGGGCCAGGCGCACCCGCCAAGGGGCCGTCTCCAGGGCTTGCTCCACCTGCCAGCCGCCGGAGGCCGGCACGGTCGCTTGTCCGGCTGTGTCGCCGCTCGCCGCCTCCGGCCAAGCGCCGGCGCCGCCTGGCGGCAGCTCGCTGGCCAGTGCCATCGGCTGGCCCTGGCCGTCCAGCACCTCCAGCGTCCAGCCCGGCGGCATCGCAGTGCCGGGCAGGAAGCGAGCCAGTCGATCCAGCTCCACGGTGGTCAGGAGCACCGACTGGACCCGTTCCTGGCGGAGCACCGGCACGGCCAGCGCCACCAACGGGACCTTCGTCGCCGGAACGGTGAACGGGTCGCCGACGGCCGCGCGACCGCTTTGCAAGACCGCCTGCAGCGCGGACGAACTCCGCACGGTGGGCATCGACGGCAGCGTCGACCCATAGGGCAGGCCCGAATTCAGGAGCACGCGGCGGTCCGGACTGGACAGCAGCACCTCGGTGCCGAAGGTCTGCCGATAAGCCCGCGCCAGTTCGTGCAGCCCGGCGCTGCCCTCGGGTGGATCGGCCTGGGGTGCGGCGGCCAGGAGCGCCAACGCGTCCAGGCGCGCGCGCAGAAGGGCGTCCAGGTCGCGCGCGACCCTGCGCGACAGGTCGCTGGCCTCGCTGCGCAGCGAGGCATGCTCCGCCTGCAGGTGGCGCAGGCCGAAGTAGCCCGCCACCAACAGCGGCGGCAGCATGCACATGCCAATCAGGCCAAAGAGGTAACTGCGTAACGACCTGCTCCGGCCGACGCTTGTCTCGACTTCCTCGGGAGCAGACATGGCTCTCCTTCGGGAACTAAGACGGCCCTTTCCTTGGCTACAGGCCCGTGCCCGATGCCTCCCTACGCCAATGATCGATCGTAGCGCGCAAGCCGCTCGCGCCATTGATTGACATCATGGCTCGGGAGAGCGTGCGTGCATGCAACGCACACCCGGCGCCGCCGGGCTGACGAGCCTTGCCGAAGTGACCGCTGCCCGTCTGGCGGTCGGCACGTACCGGCGCGCCCGGTGCCGTGCCTTCAGCCCCGCGCCTTGAAGAACCCGTTCAGCGTCAGCCGCCCCATGCCGGCGGCGTAGCCGGCGCCGCCGTTCGCCCAGCCGATGTCGCCCGAGTGGAAGATGCCGCCGTCGTAGAAGATGGCGCGGTTCCACTTCGCCGGCACGCGGCCGATGAGTTCGAAGTAGCGGTTGCTGCCGGTCATGTAGCCGGGCGGGATGCCCCAGCGCGCCTCGAAGGCGGCGCCGTCGAGCAGGTTGGCGTCGTGGCGGAACTGGGCGGTCTCGGCTTCCGGCATCAGCGGCCGGAAGAAGACCGTGCCGCCGAGCGACTCGTCGCGGAACAGGTAGTGCACCAGCGCGCTGACGCCGTGGCCGGGCTCCAGGCCGCTGTCGTCGCGGTGGCAGATGCGCTGGCGCGGGTCCAGCGTGGCCGGGTCCTGCGTCACGCGGGTGAAGCGGGCGATCATGCCCACCGGCTCGCCGGCGCCCAGCAGCGCCCGGCAGTGGCGCTGGAACCAGGCGTCGAGTTCGGCGGCGGGTTCGTCGGCCAGCGGCAGCTGCGGGCCGGGGTAGGGGTGGCCGGGCTGCGGCCGGAACTGCGCCGCGGCGGCCTGCAGCGCGGCGGCGGCTTCGTCGGGGTTGAGCAGGAAGTCGTCGACGACGAAGACTTTCGCGCCGCCGGTGAGCGTGAGCGTCTCGATGCGCGGCTCGGGGTTGAAGCGCAGCGGGATCGCGGCAGCTGCCGGTTTCGCGGCCGGCGTCGCCGAGGGCATCGGCGCGTCCACCGGCTTGTTCGCCGGGCAGAACTGGTTGACGAAGGCCTGGTGCTTGGGCAGCTTCATCAGCGTGCGCGCCACGTCCTTGCGCACTTCGCCCAGGAAGTCGGCAAGCGCCTTGTCTTCCATCTGGCGCGAGATCGGGTGGTGGCCGCTGGGCGTGATGCCCTGGCCCATCATCACCTGCACCCAGGAGTTCTCGGCGAAGAGTTCGTCGGCCGTCAGCATCACGCGCGCGGTGTCGCGGAACTGGCGGATGCGGTGCGCCAGCGTCGGCGGCACCTGCATCTCGCGGCACTGGCGCCACATCGCGGAGTCGGTGCGGTTGGTGACGTGGTAGTGCAGGATGATGAAGTCGCGGATGATCTCGATGGCCGTGCGCGACTGCTGGTTGTATTCGTCGATGTCGCTCTGGCAGATGCCGTCGCTCGGGAAGAGCTGGATCAGCCGGGTCAGGCCCTTCTGGATCAGGTGGATGCTGGTCGATTCCAGCGGCTCGAGGAAGCCGCTGGAAAGCCCGATCGCCACGCAGTTGTGCTTCCACACCACGTCGCGCTGGCCCGGGTTGAAGCGGATCAGCCGTGGCTGGCGCAGCACCTCGCCCTCGATGTTCTTCAGCAGCGCTTCCCTGGCCTCGTCGTGGCCGATGTGGCGGCTGCTGTAGACCAGGCCGTTGCCCACGCGGTGCTGCAGCGGGATGCGCCACTGCCAGCCCCAGGGGTGCGCGATCGAGCGCGTGTACGGCACCGCCTCGCTCACCGTGGCGGTCTGCACCGCCACCGCGCTGTCGCAGGGCAGCCAGTGCGACCAGCTCTCGTAGCCCACGCCCAGCGTCTCGCCCAGCAGGATCGAGCGCATGCCGGTGCAGTCGATGAAGAACTCGGCCTCCAGGTGTTCGCCGCGGTCCAGCGTCAGCGCGGTGATCCAGCCGCTCGCGGGGTCGGTGTGGACCTTGGCGATCTTGCCTTCGATGCGCCGCACGCCCAGCGCCTCGGAGTAGCGGCGCAGGTACTGGCCGTAGAGCGTGGCGTCGAAGTGGTAGGCGTAGTTGATGCCGTTGTCGGGCAGCGTCGCGAAGCGCTTGTCCAGCGCGGCGCGCAGCTCCAGGCAGTAGTCGCCGTAGTCGCTGGCCAGGCCGCGCTTGCGGCCTTCGAGCCAGAAGTGCTGGAAGCCCGCGGTCCAGTGCGACTTGCCGGTGCGGCCGAAGGAGTGGAAGTAGTTCTCGCCGACGTTGCGCCAGTTCTCGAAGCTGATGCCCAGCTTGAAGGTGGCCTGGGTGGCCTGCATGAACTCGCGCTCGTCGAGATCGAGGATCTCGTGCATGAAGTGCAGCGTGGGGATCGTCGCCTCGCCCACGCCCACGGTGCCGATCTCCTCCGACTCGACGAGCCGGATCTCGTATTGCTGGCCGAGGCTCTTGGCCAGGCCCGAGGCCACCATCCAGCCGGCGGTGCCCCCACCGGCGATCACGATGCGGCGGATGGGCCGGCCCGGCCCGGGTGCGGGGGTGTTCATCAGGCGAGTCCTAGCGGTTGAGTCGGTTCAGCAGCACCGAGCGCAGGTGGCGCGCAGTGGTCTCGTTCATCGGCGCGAGCACGCCGCGGGCGGCGGCGGGGATGTGCGCCGCGGTCTCGTCGTTCGCGTCGAAGACATAGTGGTCGAACAGCAGGCGCCAGGCCTCGCGCTGCGCCGGCGGCAGGTCGCGCAGGCTCAGCAGCGCCAGCATCAGCGTGTTCAGCGGCGTGTCCATGAAGGCGGGCGACTGCCGCCACCAGAAGTTCACCAGCGCGTTGACCGGCTCCAGCCCTTCCACGCCGTGCCACCACTGGCTGGGGATGAAGACCGCGTCGCCCGGCTCCAGCACCACCACCTGGGCGTGGCGCAGCGCCTCGGCATAACGCGGAAAACGCACGAGGTCCGGGTTCGCCAGGTCCACGAGGCTGATCGGCTGCCCGGCGGGCGTCAAGTCCAGCGGGCCGATGTAGAGGTTGGGCAGCTGCTCGGGCGGGAACAGCGTGAAGCGGCGCCGGCCGGCGACGACGCAGGCGATGTTGTCCGGCAGGTCGAAGTGCGCGGCCACGCGTGCGCGGTTGCCCAGCCACAGGCTGGTGAGCGGGTTCTTCGCCGCCAGCGCGGGCATCGGGTTGTCGGCCGAGAGGCCGGGGAAGGAGCCGTCGAGCTCGGTCGAGCCCAGGTACAGCGCCGGCGGCCGCGGCGCTTCGGCCAGCGCGAGCAACTCGTCCAGCAGTGCGCCGAAGCGGCCGATCTCGCGCTGGTAGTTGAAGCCGGCGAAGGCCTCGTCGTAGAAGAAGCGCCCTTCGATCTCCGGGCCGCCGCGCCACAGGCCGACGCGCGTGGCCTCGCCGAAGCGGCGCAGGTAGTCGCAGAAGGCCGCGTCCGACTGCCGCGCCGCCTGCACCAGCGGCCAGTGCCGCACCAGGCCGCGCAGCAGCACCGGCTGCGTGGACTGCAGCAGGTCCGCGGGCAGCGCGTCGGCGCGGGCGTCGTGGCGCTCGAGCATGCTCAGCCCTGTTCGCGCGCCAGGTGCAGGCGGATCAGGCGCGAGAAGTTCGACATCGACGCGATGGCCATGTAGATGGGCTGCAGGTACTCCGCCTGGTGCAGCAGGCCCACGGTGGAGGCGTCCAGCGCCGCGAGGCGCTCCTCGTGCACGGTGTAGAAGCCCACCAGCTGGCCGTGCGAGCCGTCGGGGCGCTCCACGTCCAGCGTGAAGGCTTCGAGCAGCTCGTGCGTCACCAGCGCCTGCACGAACTCGTGCGTGGCCTGCAGGCCTTCGTGCAGCGAGCGTAGCACCGTGTTGGCGGTCTCCAGCAGCTCCGAGTGGCCGCCGTGCGGCAGGAACAGCGCCTCGCCTTCCGCGCCGCGCGCGATGCGCGGGCTCTCCAGGTCGACCAGCATGCGCAGGTCGTCGCTCTGGCCCACGCCGATGGAGAACGGGAGCCGGCGCATCGACAGCGGGATGTAGTCGGCGTCCCAGCCCTGGCCGTCGAGGAACAGGTTCTGCCCGTCCTGCAGCCCGAACAGCGCTACCGGCAGGAAGCTGCCCTGGCCGTCGGGCGTGAACACGATCGGGTAATGCGCCTGCAGGTTGCGGAACTCCTCCACCGTGGCGGGGCAGGACATCACGTCGTCGCCGAAGCGTGCGCCGCGCTGGGTGTGGATGCGCAGGTCCTTGTGGGTGACGTTGTTGAGCAGTTCGAGCATGGGTGGGGATCGAGGTCAGGCCGCGGGCATGCCGTGCTCGCGAATGTGGTGGATGAGATCGCGGTGGCGCGGCAGCCCGCCCAGCAGGCGGCGCGCGAGGGTGGTGGCTTCGCGCATGCGTGCCTGGGCCGCGGCCAGGCGCTCGGGCGGCAGCGGGCGCGGCTGCGGGCGGAAGCCCATGCCGTAGAGCACGTACTGCCAGCTCGCGGCCGGGAACACTTCCTCCAGGCGGTTGAAGTCGTTGCGTTGCGGCGCGCGGTGGCGCCACAGGCGCAGCAGTTCCTGCAGCCGCGCCGGCTGGCTCGCGGCCTCGCGGTGTTCGCGCCAGTAGGCGGAGTCGTCGCGCCGGCTCAGCACGTAGTGCAGCTTCAGGAACTCGACGATGCGCTGCCAGCGGTAGTCGAAGGCCTCGTTGAAGCGCGCGGCGACGATGTCCATGTCCTCGCGCGTGGCCGGCAGCTCGTCGCGGATCATCGCCGCCGACAGCTCCACCAGCGCCAGCGCCGAAGCTTCGAGCGGCTCGATGAAGCCGGCGGCCAGCCCCACGGCCACGCAGTTGCGGTGCCAGAACTGCTCGCGGTGGCCGGGCTCGAAGCGGATGCGCCGCGGCGCGGGCGCGCCATCGGGCGCGCCGCTGGCCTGCAGGTGGCGCATCAGCGCGTCTTCGGCCGCCGCATCGCTGGTGTGGGCGCTGGAGTAGACCAGGCCCACGCCGCGCCGCGTGGGCAGGCCGATGTCCCAGGTCCAGCCCTCGGCATGCGCGGTGGCGATGGTGGCCGAGGCCAGCGGCGCGTCTTCGCGCGCATAGGGCACCTGCACCGCGAGCGCGGTGTCGTTGAACAGCACCGGCCGCAGCGAGCGGAAGCCCACGCCGTAGTGCTGGCCGAGCAGCCGGCAGGCCAGGCCCGAGCAGTCGACGAAGAGATCACCCTCGATCTCGCCATGCCCGCGCGTGGCCAGCGCGGCGATGTCGCCGTTGTCGTGCGTGCGCACCGCCGTCACCTCGTCGGCCACGTGGCGCACGTCCTGGCGTTCCACGGCATGGCGGCGCAGCAGGCGGCCCATCTTCACGGCGTCGAAGTGGTAGCCGTAGTTCACCGCGGCGCCGTACTCGGGCGTGGTGGTCTGCTTGGGCGCCAGCGCCGCGTCGCACAGCGTGGGTTGCGGGCACACGCAGTCGGCGAACGCGCGGCCGGGCTCGGCCTGCTGCCAGCCGCCGGCCAGGTCGGCCTCGCCGAAGCCCTGCGGCAGCGTGAAGGGGTGGTAGTAGCGGTCGCCTTGCTGCCCGCTCACCCAGCCGTCGAAGCGCGAGCCCTGCTTGAAGGCCGCGTCGCACTCGCGCACCAGCTCGGCCTCGCTCAGGCCCGCGGCATGCAGCGTCGCGCGCATGCTCGGCCAGGTGCCTTCGCCGACGCCGATGGCCGGCAGATCCGGCGATTCGACGACGGTGATGCGGAGTTCCGGCCGCGTGGCGCGGAACTCCGCCGCCAGCGTGGCCGCGGTGATCCAGCCGGCCGAGCCGCCACCCAGGATCACCACCTCGCGCACCGATCCGATCACGTCCTCGATCCCCGCAGCCTGCGCCCGAGAATAGCCCGGGCCCACCAAGAAAACAGCCCCGCGCCATCCCGGAGGTGACGCGGGGCTGGGGGCCTTGTCTCAGGCTCCCCCCTGACCGCCTAGAACCGGTAGCGTGCGCCGAGCAGGTAGCGGCGGCCGGTCTGCGTCACCGTCACCAGCTGTTCGGTCGCGCGGCCGTGCTGGCGGATGTAGCCGTCGTTCAGGTTGATCAGGTCGGCCTGCAGCGACAGGTTCTTGCCGATCTTGTAGCCCACCGACATGTCGATCTGACCGTAGGGCTCGGTGTAGACCGGGTTGTTGCCCGCACCGTCGGTCTTGCTCGCCAGGAATTCGCCACGCCAGTTGTAGGCGATGCGCGCCGAGAGCGTGTCGTTCTCGAAGAAGCCCACCAGGTTGGCCGAGTTGCTGACGCCCACCAGCGCCGACTGCGTCGCCAGGCTCGCGTTGTCGTACTTCAGGCCCGTGGTCACCCAGGTGTAGTTGCCCGAGACGCCGAAGCCGGTGTTGCCGAACATGTGCTGCGCGTTCAGCTCCAGGCCCTTGATGTTGTCGCCCTTCTCGTTGGACGGCGTCGTCACGTTGAAGCTCAGCAGCGGGTCGCCCGGCACGCCGGCGATGCGGCCCGGGATCTCGCCGTTCACCGCAGGCCCGGTGACCGTCACGCCCGGCTGGTTGGCGAAGTTCGTGAAGATGAAGTTGCGGATGCACAGCGGCTGGTTGGCCTGGCCCGCACAGGCCGCTGCCCCGGCGCGGTAGTAGGCGCCGCCGATGGGCGTGGTGAGGCCCGGCTGCGTCACCGCTACCGTCGAGGTGCCGACGAAGTTGCTCACCTTCTTGTAGAAGTAGCCCATCGCGACGTAGCTCGACTTGGCGTAGTAGAACTCGGCCGAGAGGTCGAAGTTCTTCGCCTTCAGCGGCTTGAGTGCCGGGTTGCCGGTGGAGCCCGCGCCGCCGCCGGAGTTGGCCACGCCGTTGAAGTTCAGGCCGCCGACCAGCGAGTCCCAGCCCGGCCGGCCGATGTTCTCGCCGTAGCTGGCGCGCACCTTGACCTTGTCGGAGACATCGGCGTCCCAGTCGATGCTGGGCAGCACGTAGGAGTACTTGCCGGAGGCGGACCCGAAGGTCACCGGGCCGCTGTTGAGGTTGACCTCGTTCTGCGAGTCCCAGGACGTGCTGCTGCGCGACACCACCTGCGAGGCCGAGTCGACCTTCGTCGATTCGTAGCGCAGGCCCGCGGAGAGGTTCATCGGCATCGACGCGAGGTCGAAGCTGCGGTCCCACTGCACGAAGGCGGCGGTGGACTTCTCCGTCGTGCGCCAGTCGTTGCCCTTGGTGTAGTCGGTCGAGGCGGAGAAGTAGGCCTCGGCCTGTGCACGGCTCAGGCCGCGCGAGGCCATGATGACTTCGATCGCCCGCGCGCGCAGGCTGTTGAAGTCGGCCATGTAGAAGTTCTGGAACTGACGCGGGTCGTCGTGGCCGGGGATGCGGCCGAAGTAGCTGCCCAGGTTCGAGTTGCTGGTGCTGACGTTGGCGTAGTCGCCCTGCGCGCCCACGCCGCCCCAGTCGTTGTTCTGGTTGTTGTAGCTGGCAGCGCGGTTCTTGGTCTTCGTGAAGCCCAGGCCGGCGCTGAGCCGGTTGTCGGCGTCCAGCTTGTAGGTGCCCTTGGCCTGCCACTGGTCGACCGTCTGGTCGCTCAGGTTGTTGACGAACTGCGAGCCGGTCTGCATCAGCTTGGCGGCGTTGAAGCTCGTCGTCGGCAGCGAGAGGATCGGGAACTTGCGGTCGTAGTACGCGATGGCGTCGCCCTGCGAGAACAGGCCGAAGTCCATCGTCGAGTAGGTGCCGTAGGGGCTGTTGGGCTTGGTCGTCGAGGTCGAGTGGTGGCCGTCCAGCTCGATCTTCAGGTCCTTCGTCGCCTTCCACTCGGTGTTGAAGCCGGTCGAGTTCAGCTTGGTCTTCTCACCGTACAGGCCGGTGTTGATGGCCAGGTCGTGGTCGCCGGGGAAGTTCACCGTCTGCACGATCGGCGAAGCCACCGGCACGCCGGTGGTGAAGGTGGTGCGGATCTGGTTCGCGCCGGTGCCCACCGGGCCGAACGCGAAGTTGAACCAGCTCGACAGCTCGGCGTTCTTCTTGTTCGTGGTGTTGGTGGCCAGCGTGTGGTCGAGCGTGAACTTCAGGTCCTTGTTCGGCGCGTACTGCAGCGTGAGCTGGCCGTTGCTGCGCTCGCGCTCGATCGCGGTGATCGAGTAGCGCATGTCGACCGAGGTCGAGTACAGGCCGGTCGGGCGGTTGTTCACCGTGTCGGGGCCGGTCGCGGGCTTGGCCGGGATCGTGCCCCAGTCGCCGGAGTTGGCCGGGAAGGTGCGCCAGCCGCCCTGCGTGTAGGCCTTGTTCGAGCCCGAGTTGCGCTTGGAGTAGCTGCCGCTGACGGCGATGCCGAAGGTGCCGTCGGCGAAGGTCTCGCTGTAGATGCCCGAGAGTTCCGGCGTCACGCTGCTGCCCTTGAAGGCATCGGGCAGGCGCGAGTTGGAGCCGTCGTAGCCGAGCTTGCCGCCGATGGAGGCGATGCGCTCCTTGGTATCGAGCGGGCGCGCCGTCTTGATGTTGACGGTGGCGCCGATGCCGCCGGTGGGCGACGAGGAGCGTGCGGTCTTGAAGACCTCCAGCGCGGCGATCGAATCGGACGACAGGTTCGCGAAGTCGAAGGCGCGCGAGCCGTTGGCGCCGCCGTTCTCGTTGCTGATGATGCCGGTGGGCATCTGGCGGCCGTTCAGCAGGATCAGGTTGAAGTCCGGGCCGACGCCGCGCACCGTGACCTTGGAGCCTTCGCCGCTGGGCGAACGGTCGATCGAGACGCCGGCGATGCGCTGCATCGACTCGGCCAGGTTGGTGTCGGGGAACTTGCCGATGTCCTCGGCCACGATCCCGTCGACGACGCCGCTGGCGCCGCGCTTCAGGCCGAGGGAGGTCTCGAGCGACTTGCGGATGCCGGTGATGACGATCGTCTCGACCGGGGCCGCGGCCGACGCGGCGGCCGCGGGCGGCGCTGCGGTCTGCGCGTGGGCGGCCTGCGCGCACAGCAGTGCGGCAGCATAGGCCGTCGCGGCCATCGGGCTGACGGGCATCTTCCGATGCGAACGGCAAGCAGCGGGGCGCCTTGTAGCCTTCATTTGTCTCCTTCGGATTCTCTTGGGGGCAAACTGCCAGCCGATTGCCCGGGTGCCCCCTCCGGGGCGAAAAAAGACAGCGCTGACAGACAGCGCTAACATTACTTAATCAACAGTCCGAACTAATGAGGACTTACCCGCAGGCTGTGGGGAATCCGACGGCTTCGCAACGGCCGCCCGCACCCGGAAAGACCCGGATGGAAAAGCCCGCATCTGCCCATTTAATGAATAGTTCGAACTAATTCACCAGCTCTCATGCCCAGCGGCCAGCCTCCCATGAGTTCCTACTTCGACGCCATCCCGCCGATCCGCTACGAAGGCCCCGCCAGCAGCAACCCGCTGGCCTACCGCTGGTACGACGAGAACCGCATCGTGCTGGGCAAGCCGATGAAGGAGCAGCTGCGATTCGCGGTGTGCTACTGGCACAGCTTCTGCTGGAACGGCTTCGACCCCTTCAGCCACAGCGGCACGCTGGAGCGGCCCTGGTGGACCATTGCCGACCCGATGGCGGCCGCCATGGCCAAGGCCGACGAGGCCTTCGCCTTCATGAGCAAGCTGGGCCTGCCCTACTACTGCTTCCACGACCGCGACGTGGCGCCCGAAGGCGCGACGCCGCGCGAGACGGTGGAGAACTTCCGCCGCATGGTCGACGTGCTGGGCCGCAAGCAGGCCGACACCGGCATCCGGCTGCTGTGGGGCACGGCCAATGCGTTCAGCCACCGCCGCTTCATGAGCGGCGCGGCCACCAACCCCGACGCCGAGACCTTCGCGATGGCCGCGCTGCAGGTGCGCGAGGCGATGAACGCCACGCACACTTTGGGCGGCACCAACTATGTGCTGTGGGGCGGGCGTGAGGGCTACGAGACGCTGCTCAACACCGACCTGAAGCGCGAGGGCCAGCAGTTCGGCCGCTTCCTGCAGATGGTGGTGGAGCACAAGCACAGGATCGGCCTGCCGGGCTACGTGCTGATCGAGCCCAAGCCGCGCGAGCCCAGCAAGCACCAGTACGACTACGACGTGGCCACCGTCTTCGGCATGCTGCAACAGTGGGGCCTTGAGAAGGAAGTGAAGGTCAACATCGAGGCCAACCACGCCACGCTGGCGGGGCACAGCTTCGAGCACGAGATCGCGCTGGCGCAGGCCTTGGGCATCTTCGGCTCGATCGACATGAACCGCGGCGACATGCAGTGCGGCTGGGACACCGACCAGTTCCCGAACAACATTCCCGAGACCGCGCTCGCGCTGTACTACGTGATGAAGGACGGCGGCTTCACCCATGGCGGGCTGAACTTCGACGCCAAGTCGCGCCGCCAGTCGCTCGATGCCGAGGACATGTTCCACGGCCACGTGGGCGCGGTGGATGTCTGCGCCAAGGCGCTGCTGATGGCCGAGGCCATGATCACCGACGGCACGATGAGCCACTTCGTCGAGCAGCGCTACGCGAGCTGGGGCTCGCCCTGGGCGCAGGAGGTGCTGGCCGGCAAGGCCACGCTGGACGCCGTGGCGCAGCACGCCTGGGACCGCAACGTCGACCAGCCGCCGGTCTCGGGCCGGCAGGAGTTTCTGGAGAACTGGTGCAACCGTTTCGTGGCCTGATCCGCGCCGCCCTGCTTGCCACGCTGGCGCTGCCGGCCCTGCTCGGGCCGCTGCGCGCCGCGGCCGAGACCGAGCTGGTGGTGGCCTCGTACCCGAGCTTCGACCAGGCGGTGAAGGTCGCGATCCCGCTGTACCAGAAGGTCCGGCCGGACGTGCGCGTGCGGCTGATGAGCCTGAGCTACGACGACCACCACAACGCGCTCGTCTTTGCCCTCTCCACGCGCGTGGGGCTGCCCGATGTGCTGGGCATCGAGGTCGACTACCTCGGCAAGTTCGTGGGCTCCGCGGGGCTGGAGGATCTGTCCAGGCCGCCCTACAACGCGCTGGAACTGAAGCCGCTGCTGGTGCCGTACACCTTCGGCCAGGCCAGCACGCCCGGCGGCGTGCTCTCCGGCATGCCGGCCGACATCGGCCCCGGCTCGATGTTCTACCGCAAGGACATCCTGGACCAGGCCGGCGTCACCGAGGCCGAACTCACCGCGAGCTGGGACAGCTACATCGAGGCCGGCAAGCGCATCAAGGCGCGCACCGGCAAGCTGCTGGTGCCCAATGCGCTGACGGTCGTCGACGCCTACATCCGCAGCGAGGCCAAGCCCGGCGAAGGCCTGTTCTTCGACAGCCAGGGCAAGGTCATCATCGACACGCCGCGCTTCCGCCGTGCCTTCGCGCTGGCAAAGGCCGTGCGCACGAACGGCCTGGACGGCAACTTCGAGCGCTGGACGAACGACTGGTTCGAGTCGCTGCGCCGAGCCACCGCCACCGAGATCTACGGCGCCTGGCTCGGCGGCCAGCTGAAGGACTACATCGCGCCCGACGCCGCCGGCAAGTGGCGCGCCGCGGGCCTGCCCGGCGGCGCCGCGGCCTCGTGGGGCGGATCGTTCTACGCCATCCCTTCGAGCAACCCGCCCGAGCGCAAGCAGCTGGCCTGGGACTTCATCCGCTTCATGAGCACCAACCGCGAGATGCAGATCGCGATCTTCAAGGTCGGCGATGCCTTCCCGGTGCTGCTCGACGCCGCCAACGACCCCTTCCTCGAGGAGCCGCTGCCCTACCTCGGCGGCCAGCGCGCAAGGCTGCTGTGGCGCGACATCGCGCGCCACGTGCCGGTGCAGCAGGTGCACCGGCTGGACATGTCGGTGCAGCTGATGATGCGGGCCGAGCTGGACAACGTGCTGCGCCACGGCAAGGACATCGGCAAGGCGCTCGGCGACCTGCAGCGCCTGGTCGAACGCCGGATGAGATGAAGCCCCCAAGCTCGCATTCGCTCGCTACCCCCCGAGGGGGCCGTCCGCCAGCGGCCCGGCAGAGCCGGTTCCGCGGCGGGAAGCTTGATCGGCGGCGCGCGTGCCGCGCCGTTGGATCGATCGCATGAACACGGCCGCACTCGCCCGCCCGAAGAGCCGCCGCCACTGGCTGTCGCGGCGCTGGGCGCCCTACGTCTTCATCAGCCCCTTCTTCATCCTCTTCGCGGTGTTCGGGCTGTACCCGCTGCTGTTCTCGGCCTGGGTCTCGTTCTTCCGCTGGGACGGCATCGGTGCGATGAGCTTCACCGGCCTGGGCAACTACGCCTGGGTGCTGGACCTCACGCAGATCAACTGGCCCGCCATCTTCACCGGCGAGTTCTGGGCCGAGATGTACCGGCGCGAGTTCTGGCGCGCGCTCTACAACACGCTGTGGATCGGCATCGTGGCCGGCGTCTCGCAGCACCTGGTGGCCATTCCGCTGGCCCACTTCATCCACACCAAGCTCAAGCGCCTGAGCCACCCGGTGCTGGCGCTGTACTTCCTGCCGTTCATCACCAACGCGGTGGCCATCGCGCTGGTGTTCCAGGCGTTGTTCTCCACCGAGTTCGGCCTCGTCAACCTCGGGCTCACGGCGCTGGGCAACTGGGCGCCGGGCGGCGTGCCGGTGCTGGCCTGGCTGTTCCCGCAGCACAACATCGACTGGTCGGGCCCGGACCACGTGCGCTGGCTGATCGCCTTCGTCGTCTGGTGGCGCTACGTGGGCTGGAACACGGTGCTGTACCTGGCCGCGCTGCAGACGATCCCGGCCGACCTCTACGAGGCCGCGCGCATCGACGGCGCCACGTCGTGGGACTGCTTCCGCCGCATCACGCTGCCGCAGCTGCGGCCGATGATGTTCTTCGCCGTCACGCTGACCATCATCGGCAGCCTGCAGATGTTCGAGGAGAGCTACATCCTCACCCGCGCCACCGGCGGCACCGGCCGCGCGGGCGAGACCTCGGCGATGTTCATGCTGCGCATGGCGATGATCGAGGGCGACTTCGGCGCCGCCTCGGCCATCGCCTGGCTGCTGTTCGTGCTGATCGCCTTCATCACCTTCATGAACAAGCGCTTCTTCGCGCCCAAGGCATGAGCACGACGATGCCCAAGCGCCGCCGCGGCGCCGCCCACCTCGCCGGCCACTTCGCGGCCTACACCGTGCTGGCCCTGGGCGCCTTCGTGATGCTGCTGCCCTTCTGGTACATGGCGGTGTTCGCCACCCACACCAACACCGAGATCCTCTCGGTGCCCGCGCCCTCGTGGTTCGGCAGCCACCTGATGGACAACCTGCGCGACCTGCTGGAGCGCCGGCCGCTCTTCTGGCATTCGATGGCGCGCTCGCTGTGGATCGCCAGCGCGGTGACGGTGCTGAACCTCTTCTTCGGCTCGCTCGCCGGCTACGCCTTCGCGATGTACGAGTTCAAGGGCAAGGAGCACTGCTTCAACTTCATCATGGCCACGATGCTGCTGCCGGCCTTCGTGTACATGATCCCCACCGTGCTGCTGATGTCGCAGCTGGGCTGGATCAACCAGAGCCGCGCGCTGATCATCCCGGCCGCCTGCGGCGCGGTGGGCGTGTTCATGATGCGGCAGTACATCGCCCAGGCCGTGCCGCGCGAGCTGGTGGAGGCCGCGCGCACCGACGGCTGCAGCGAGTTCGGCATCTACTGGCGCGTGGTGCTGCCGCTGCTGGGCCCTGCGCTGGGCACGCTGGCGCTGGTGACCTTCGTGGGCACCTACAACAACTTCATGGGCGCGCTGCTGGTCATGCGCGACCAGGACGCCTACACCATGCCGCTCGTGCTGCGCTCGCTGCAGGGCACCAGCGGCATCACCTGGGGCGCCTTGAGCGTGGGCGCGGCCGTCACCGTGCTGCCGCTCCTGGTGCTGTTCGTCATCTACTCGCGCCAGCTCATCGCCGGCCTCACCGCCGGTGCTGTCAAAGGCTGAACCCACCATGCCGGAACGGCCGCAGCCCGCGGCGCCGATCACCGGCGACCACCGGCTCGTCAAGGCGATCAACCGCACCGCGCTGCTGCGCCTGCTGCGCAACGAGCGGGGGCTGTCGCGCGCCGACCTGGCCGACCGCAGCGGCCTGACGCGCTCCACCGTGAGCCTGATCACCAAGGAGCTGATCGCCGAGGGCTGGATCGCCGAGGACGACGTGATGGTCACCGGCGCCCTGGGCCGGCGCCCGACGCCGCTGCGGCTGGACGGCAGCCGGCTGACGCTGATCGGCGCCGAGCTCGCGCCCGACGTGCTGCGCGTGGTGGCCACCGACATCCACGGCAAGGTGCAGCTGGCCAGCCAGGCGGCGCTGCGCCAGGCCGAGCCCGATGGCGCCTGCCGCCAGCTGGCCGAGATGGCGATCGACCTCGTGCAGCGCAGCGAGGCGCTGGGGCACCGGCTGCTGGGCATCGGCGTGGGCGTGCCCGGCGCGGTGGAGCCGCGCACCGGCATGCTGCTGTACGCGCCCAACCTCGGCTGGCGCCAGGTGCCGATCGCCGCGCGGCTGCGCCAGGAACTGCAGGCCGCGGGGCTGGGCGCGGTGCCGGTGGTCTGCCAGAACGACGCCAACCTCGCGGCCATCGGCGAGGCGGAGTTCGGCCCACACCCGGCCGACGACCCGCTGGTCTACATCAGCTGCGACCTCGGCCTGGGCTCGGGCATCGTGCTGGCCGACACGCTGTTCACCGGCGCCACCGGCGCCGGCGGCGAGATCGGCCACACCACGCTGCACGTCGGCGGCCGCGCCTGCTCCTGCGGCCGCCTGGGCTGCGCCGAGGCCTACATCGGCCTGCGCGCGGTGGCCGATTCGGCCGGCCGCCTGGGCCGGCGCGAGGTGGGCGTGGCCGAGCTGAAGCGGCTGATCGCCGAGCGCGACCCCTTCGTGCGCCAGGCCTTCGAGGAGGCCGGGCGCAGCCTGGGCGTGCTGCTGCAGAACGTGTGGACCGCCTTCGACCCGCGCGCCATCGTGCTGGGCGGCGAAGGCGTGGTGCTGGGCGGCCAGCCCTTCATCGACGCCGCGCTGGCGGTGCTGGGTAGCTTCGTCGCGCAGGCCGGCGTGGAGGCGCCGGCGGTGCGCCTGGCGCGCTTCGGCGAGCAGGCCACCGCGGTGGGCGGCGCGGCTTATGCGCTGTACACGTTGATGCGGCCTTATCAAGCCTTGCAGGCGCAGCAGTGAGCCCCCAAGCTCGCTAGCGCTCGCTACCCCCCGAGGGGGCCGTCCGCCAGCGGCCCGGCAGAGCCGGTTCCGCGGCGGGAAGCTTGGTCGGTTCTTTGGTTTTCACGCAGCTCTGCGCGGCGTGGCAGGTCGGCGCCGCGGCGCGAGCAGGTGATGGCGGCGGCCTGGGCCGCGAAGCGCAGCGCGGCCTCCAGCGCCGGCAGCGGGATCTCGCGCAGCGCGGCGCGGGAGAGCAGCTCGGCCTCGGCCAGCGCCACCAGCAGCGCGGCCTGGAAGGTGTCGCCGGCGCCGACCGTGTCGACGACTTCGACCGGCACCGGCGGCACCTCGACATGCCCGCGAGGCGTCCAGGCCCAGGCGCCTTCGCCGCCGCGCGTCACCACCACCACCGCCACGCCGGCCTCGAGCCAGCGCGCGGCGAGTTTGTCGGCGGGCTCGCCGGGGAACAGCAGCTGCAGGTCCTCGTCGCTGATCTTCAGCAGCGTGGTGCGCGGCAGCATCCAGGCCAGCGTGTCGCGCCAGCGCTGCAGCCCGGGCTCCACGTTCAGGCGCACGTTCGGGTCATAGGCGACCACGCTGCGCGCGGCCTCGCGCTCCACCAGCGCGCGCTGCGTGCCGGCCACCGGTTCGACCACCATCGCATAACTGCCGAAGTGGTAGGCATCGGCCTGCGTGGGCACGGCGGCCAGCGCGCCGGCGGGCAGCAGCCGGTCGGCAGCGCCGGCGCCGTAGAAGGCGTAGCTGGGCACGCCGCGCACGTCCAGGCCCACCAGGCCGAGCGTGGTGGGCGCGTCCAGCCGCACGGTGCAGCCGGTGCCCACGCCCTCGGCCGCCAGCGCCGCCATCAGCCGGTCGCCCAGGAAGCCGGTGGACAGCGCGCCGAAGAAGGCCACCGGCTGCGCCAGCCGCGCCAGCCCGATGGCCACGTTCAGCGGGCTGCCGCCGATGCGCGCGTCCAGGCTCATGCCGGTGGGCGTCTCGCCGGCCGCGAACACGTCCATCAGCGCCTCGCCACTCACCACGATCATCACCCGCTCCTCGAACGGCGGCATGCCGCGCCGCGCTGGCGCACAGCATGCCGCCGGGCCGCGGCGGGCGACACCGGGAAAACCATTAATCAATCCATTTGATTTATTAAAAGGCCTCGCCTAGAGTGCCTGGACCGTCAGCCAGGAGACACCGCATGTTCCGCTTCACCCCCCTCGCCGCACTGTTGGCCGTGGCCGCCGGCAGCGCCTGCGCCCAGGGCGCACAGCCCATCGTGGGCCTCATCACCAAGACCGAGACCAACCCCTTCTTCGTGAAGATGAAGGAAGGCGCGGCCGAGGCCGCCAAGGCCGCCGGCGCGAAGCTGCTGACGGGCGCCGGCAAGGCCGACGGCGACAACGCCGGCCAGGTGACGGCGATGGAGAACATGATCGCCGCCGGCGCCAAAACCATCCTCATCACGCCCAGCGACAGCAAGGCCATCGTGCCGAGCATCAGGAAGGCGCGCGACAAGGGCGTGCTCGTCATCGCGCTGGACAGCCCCACCGACCCGGCCGAGGCCACCGACGCGCTCTTCGCCACCGACAACTACAAGGCCGGCGTGCTGATCGGCCAGTACGCCAAGGCCGCGCTCGCGGGCAAGCCGGCGAAGATCGTCACGCTGGACCTGATGCCCGGCCACCCGGTGGGCGCGCAGCGCCACAACGGCTTCCTGAAGGGCTTCGGCCTGGCCGCGCCGGACGCCAAGAGCAACGAACTGGGCAAGGCCGCCGAGATCGTCTGCATGGCCGACAGCTTCGGCGACCAGGCCAAGGGCCAGACGGCGATGGAGAACTGCCTGCAGAAGGCGGGCGACGTGAACCTCGTCTACACGATCAACGAGCCCGCCGCCGCCGGCGCGGCCAACGCGCTGAAGAAGGCGGGCAAGAAGGTGGGCGTGGACGGCGGCGTGATCATCGTCAGCGTCGACGGCGGCTGCCAGGGCGTGAAGGACGTGGCGGCCGGCTCGATCGCCGCCACCAGCCAGCAGTACCCGCTGAAGATGGCCGGCATGGGCGTGGCGGCGGGCGTGGAATACGCCAAGACCGGCAAGAAGCCCAGCGGCTACACCGACACCGGCGTCACGCTGATCGCCGCCAAGCCCATCGCCGGCGTCGACAGCAAGGACACGAAGATCGGCACCGAACTCTGCTGGGGCAAGAAGTGAGCGCCGCCGCCGGCACCCTGGGCGGCGGGGCCACGCTGCCGCGCATCTCCATCGGCACGCTCGGGCCCTTCATCGCGCTGCTGGTCGCGTGCACGTTCTTCGCCACGCAGAGCGACCGCTTCCTCAGCGGCGGCAACCTGAGCCTGATCCTGCAGCAGGTGATGGTGGTGGGCGTGATCGCCATCGGCCAGACGCTGGTGATCCTCACCGCCGGCATCGATCTCAGCTGCGGCATGGTGATGGCGCTGGGCGGCATCGTGATGAGCAAGTTCGCCACCGAACTCGGCCTGCCGCCGGCGCTGGCCGTGCTGTGCGGCCTGGCGGTGACGACTCTCTTCGGCCTGCTGAACGGCCTGCTCGTGACGCGCGTGAAGCTGCCGCCCTTCATCGTCACGCTGGGCACGCTGAACATCGCCTTCGCGATCACGCAGCTGTACTCGAACTCGCAGACGGTGACGGACCTGCCGCCGCTGATGACGGCGCTGGGCAACACGTTTGCCATCGGCGGCACGGAGGTGGCGCTCGGCGCGGTGCTGATGCTGGCGCTGTACGGCCTCGCCTGGTTCGTGCTGCGCGAGACGGCGGCCGGCCGCCATGTCTACGCGGTGGGCAACAACGCCGAGGCCACGCGGCTCGTGGGCATCCCGACGCAGCGCGTGCTGCTGTCGGTCTACGTGATCGCCGGGCTCTTCTACGGCATCGCGGCGCTGCTGTCGGTCTCGCGCACCGGCGTCGGCGACCCCAACGCGGGGCAGACCGAGAACCTCGACGCCATCACCGCCGTGGTGCTCGGCGGCACCAGCCTCTTCGGCGGCCGCGGCGTGGTGCTCTCGACGCTGGTGGGCGCGCTGATCGTCGGCGTGTTCCGCAACGGTCTCACGCTGATGGGCGTGAGCTCCATCTACCAGGTGCTGGTGACCGGCGTGCTCGTGATCCTCGCGGTCGCGGCCGACCAGCTCTCGCGAAAGGGTGCCCGATGAACGCCCAGCCCCGCATCGTGATGCAGGCCCGCGGCCTGGTGAAGCGCTACGGCCAGGTGACGGCGCTGGACGGCGCCGACTTCGAGCTGCGCGCCGGCGAGATCCTGGCCGTGATCGGCGACAACGGCGCCGGCAAGTCCTCGCTGATCAAGTGCCTCTCGGGCGCCACCGTGCCCGACGAGGGCGAGATCCTGCTGGACGGCCAGCCGGTGGCCTTCCGCACGCCGATCGACGCGCGCCGCGCCGGCATCGAGTGCTGCTACCAGGACCTGGCCGTTGCTCCCGCGATGACGATCGCCGAGAACCTGTTCCTCGGCCGCGAGATGCGGCGCGAAGGCTTCGCCGGCAAGGTGCTGCGCATGCTCGACAAAAAGAAGATGCTGGAGACCGCCGTGGCGCGCATGCAGGACCTGAAGGTCGGCATCCGCAGCATGACGCAGGCGGTGGAGACGCTCTCCGGCGGCCAGCGCCAATGCGTGGCGGTGGCGCGCGCGGCGGCCTTCGCCGAGCACGTGGTGATCCTGGACGAGCCCACCGCGGCACTCGGCGTGAAAGAGGGCAACATGGTGCTGGAGCTGATCCGCCGCGTGCGCGACAAGGGCCTGGCGGTGATCCTCATCAGCCACAACATGCCGCACGTCTTCGAGATCGCCGACCGCATCCACGTCGCCCGCCTGGGCCGCCGCGCCGCGGTGCTGGACCCCAAGCGCATCAGCATGAGCGACACGGTGGCAGTGATGACGGGCGCGCTCGACCCGGAGCGCATTCCCGCGCAAAGCCTCGCCGCATGAACGCGCAAGGCCTCGCGACCGACCGGCTGCGCCCGCGCGGCAGCAGCCAGGGCGGCCTGCGGCAGTTCAACGAGCGCGTGGTGCTGCAGGCGGTGCGCCTGCACGGGGCGCTGCCCGGTGCCGAGATCGCGCGGCTGACGGGCCTGACCGCGCAGACCGTCTCGCTGATCACCAAGCGCCTGCTCGACGACGGCCTGCTGACGAAGGGCGAGCCGCAGCGCGGCAAGGTGGGCCAGCCCTCGGTGCCGCTGTCGCTGAACCCGGACGGCGCCTATGCGGTGGGCATCCAGCTCGGCCGGCGCAGCCTGGTCACGGTGCTGGTGGACTTCACCGGCAGCGTGCGCCAGCGCTGGTCGCTGGACTACGAGTTTCCCGACCCGGCGCAGCTGCTGCCGGAGATCGCGCAGCGCCTGAAGGACGTGCGGCGCAAGCTCGGGCCGGCGCGGCGGGAGGCGCTGCAGGGCATCGGCATCGCCGCGCCGCTGAACCTGGGCGGCTGGCAGGAGCTGCTGGGCCTGCCCGCGGCGCTGGCCGCGCAGTGGCACCGGCTGGACCTGGCGCAGGAGGTCTCGCGCCTGGCCGAGCTGCCGGTGACGCTGGTGAAGGACACCGCCGCGGCCACCGTCGCCGAGCTGGTGGCCGGGCGCGGGCGCAGCGTGAAGAGCTTCCTGTACGTCTTCGTCGACACCTTCATCGGCGGCGGGCTGGTGCTGGACAGCCACCTGCGCGGCGGCGTCAGCGGCAACGCCGGCGCCATCGGCTCGCTGCCGCTGTGGACGGCGGCGCCCGGTTCACCTTCGGGTGCGGCGGCCAAGCCCGCCCAGCTGCTGAGCGTGGCCTCGCTGCTGAGCCTGGAGCGCGCCTGGGCCGCGGCCGGCCTGGCGCCGGGCGCCGCGGCCGACGAACGCGCGCTGCAGCTGCCCTGGCTGCCGTACACCCGCGCCTGGCTGGCCGAAGCCGCGGCCGCCGTCGCGCAGGCCGTGCAGACGGCCGCCTGCCTGCTGGACCTGGACGGCGTGATCGTCGACGGCAGCTTCAGCCGCGCGCTGCTGGCCGAGCTGCTGGCCGCCACGGCGCAGGCGCTGGAGCGCTACGACTGGGAAGGCGTCGCCAGGCCGCAGCTGCAGGCCGGCACGATCGGCAGCGATGCCCGTGCGCTCGGCGGTGCCTGGCTGCCGCTGTACGCCAGCTTCGCGCCCGACCGCGAGCTCTTCATCAAGGCCGCGGAAGCCTGACGACGGTCCCGCCGCGACGTTCTGTCGTCGAGCGTGCCCGACCATGGGAGGGCAAGCACGGGTGCGTAGGGACAACGCTGTCAGGTTAGATTCGCGCGCCCATGATGACCACCACCGAACTCTTCCTCGTCGCCATGCTGGTGGTGTTCACGCTGCCGTACCTCGCGTGGCGCGTCGGCCGCACCGACCACTGGGCGCCGCTCGTGGTGGTGCAGATCGTCGCCGGCATCCTGCTGGGCCCGGGGCTGCTGGGCGCGGCCTGGCCCGAGGTCTACGGCGCGGTGTTCACGCCGGCGGTGATCGGCTCGCTCAACGGCATCGCCTGGTGGGCGGTGATGATCTTCGTGTTCATCGCCGGCGTCGAACTCGATCTCGGGCAGGCCTGGGCGCATCGCGGCGAGAGCGGCGTCACCGCTGCGCTGGCGCTGGGCATGCCGCTGGCCGCCGGCTGCGCCGCCGCCATGCCGATGCTGGGCATGGCCGGCTGGATGGGCCCGCGCGCGCTGCCCTGGCAGTTCGTGCTGGGCATCGGCATGGCCTGCGCGGTGACGGCGCTGCCGATCCTGATCCTGCTGATGGAGAAGCTGGAGATCCTGCGCGAGCCGCTGGGCCAGCGCATCCTGCGCTACGCGAGCCTGGACGACATCGCGATCTGGGGCGTGCTGGCGCTGATCCTGATGGACTGGGAGCGCGTCGGCCGCCAGCTCGGCTTCCTGGCGTTCTTCGCCGTCGCGGCCTGGGCCTACCGCCTGCTGATGCAGCGCCTGCCCCCGCCCGACCGCTGGTTCGTGATGCTGATCTGGCTGGCCTTCTGCGCCTTGGGCGCCGACTGGTCCGGCCTGCACTTCATGGTCGGCGCCTTCATCGCCGGCGCGGTGACGGACTCGCGCTGGTTCGACCAGGCTCGCATGGACCTGCTGCGCCAGCACGTGCTGCTGGCGCTGATGCCGGTGTTCTTCCTGAGCACCGGGCTGCGCACGCAGTGGAACGTGGGCGGGGCGGCGGTGTTCGTCGCGGCGGCGTGGCTGCTGGTGGCGGCGGTGGGCGGCAAGCTGGCGGGCCTGCACATCGCCGGCCGCATCCTGCGCTGGGGGCCGGGCGAGGCCTCGCTGATCGGCTGGCTGCTGCAGACCAAGGCGCTGATCATGATCATCTTTTCCAACGTGCTGCTGGACAAGCAGATCATCACCTCCGACACCTTCACCGCGCTGCTGCTGATGGCGGTGGCCAGCACGATGCTGACCGTGCCCGTGGTCACGCCGAAGCTGGCGCGCCTGGCCGAGCTGCGGCAGCGGAGCCGCTGATCACGGTGCCTGCGCGCCGCGGCGCGCGGCGGCCGATCTCGGCCAGCAGCAGCTCGGTGAAGCGCTGCGACAGCGGCGAGACGTAGGCGCCGCGGCGCCGGATGACGGCGATCTGGCGCTGGATGCGCACCTCCGGCGCGTCCACCCGCGCCAGGCCCAGCGGGCCCAGCGTCTTCAGCCACCAGTCGCTGCACAGGCCCAGCATCTGCGTGCCGCGCAGCATGCGGAACTGCGTTTGCGTCAGCGCATCGCTTTCCACGCGCACGGCGATCGGCGGCAGGCCCGAGGCCCCCATCAGCGCATCCATCTCGCGCCGCAGCGGGTTGCCCGCGTCCGACAGCAGCCACTGCTGCTCGGACAGCTGCTCCAGCGTCGCGCTGCCGGCGCGGCACAGCGGGTGCTCCAGATCTGCAATAACGTGCATGCGGCTGTCGTACAGCAGCGTGGCTTCGCAATCGTCCGGCAAGGGTTGCAGGACTGGGCCGACGAGCAGATCCAGCTGCGCGCCGGCCAGTTCGGTCATCAGCGCCACCGTCAGGCGCTCCACCAGCCGCAGCTGCGCCGCGGGCCGCTCCAGCAGCAGCGCGCGCGAGGCGCGGACCATCACGTCCTCGTCGACGCTCGGGCTGTAGCCCACGCGCAGCAGCCCCACGCGGCCGGCCTTCAGCTGCTGCAGCTCGCGCATTGCGTCGTCGAAGGCGGAAAGCATCTGCCGCGCGCGCTGCAGGAATATCTCGCCGGCCGGTGTGGGTTCCATGCCACGCGGATGGCGCGAGAACAGCTGCTGCCCGGCCAGGGCCTCGATGCGCGCCACCGCGCGCGTCAGTGCCGGCTGGGTCAGCCCCAGCGCCTCGGCGGCGCGGCCGATGTTGCGATGTTGCGCAACCGCCAACAAATACTCGAGATCATCGGTCGTCATTACCTGAATTTATGACAACTGGCGTGAGAAGGCATAGCCAATGCTGCGACGCACGATGGAAACTCGCACCCGATTTCATGCAAACGTTTTCGGGGGAGCAGCCAGAAATGACGAGCAGGGTCCGCGTCTTCGTCGTCGACGAACATCCCATCTGCCGGCGCGGTGTCGCGTCGATGATCGAGCAGGAGCCGCAGTTCGAATGGGCCGGCGAGGCCGCCGATGGCACCGAGCTGCTGGCCGCCGTGCGCCTGGCGGCGCCGGACGTGGTGGTGATGGACATGGACGCCAGCACCGGCGACTGCCAGGCCACACTGCAGGCGCTGGCCGCCACCAGCCCCGGCGTGCGCACCGTGCTGATGGCCGGCACCACGAACAACGTGCCGCTGGCGCGCCGCGCGCTGGCGCTGGGCGCAGGGGCACTGCTGCTGAAGTCGGCCACGCAGCCCGAGCTGGTGGAAGCCGTGCGCTGCGCCGCCGGCCGCGACAGCTTCGTCGCCCCCGGCTGGCGCGAGGCCATGGCCCAGCGCCCCGGCGACACCGACCCCGGCGCCGACCTCACGCACCGCGAGCGCGAGCTGCTCGCGCTGCTGGCGCGCGGGCTGGGCAACGGCGACATCTCGGCGCGGCTGGCCATTGCCATCCCGACCGTGAAGTTCCACATCACCAACATCCTGTCCAAGCTGCAGGCCGAGAACCGCACGGCGGCCGTGCTGGTCGCGCTGCGCCACAACATCGTCCACCTCGAATGAGGGGCTGAAGCGCTCCTCCCCCCAATTCGCCACCTGACGCGGCGGATCGGGCCGGCCAAGAATGCCGCGGCCCCCGACACCGACGGGGCGTGATGGAGGAGACGATGGACTCACGCAACAGGATCGTTCTGGCGGCCACCGCCCTGGTGGCCGCAACCTCGGCCAGCGCCCACGGGCCCGAGGCGCCGCTGGTCGTGCGCTTCAACGGCTGCACCGAGTGGGTGGGCGTGGCCGCGGCCGACGCTGCCGGCGTGCGCGCCCTCGTGCCGGCGCGCTACACGCCGGTGGTGGACGGCGCCGGCGCCAAGCTGGTCGTGCGCGTGGCCGACTGCAGCGCGGTGCGTGTGGGCGCGCTGCCGGCGCGGCCAGGGCGCGTGGCGCAGATCGGCGCCATCATTTTCTCGCCCGACGGCACCGCGACCGACCCCAACACCAGCATCAACAACTACACCTTCGCCTACGCGACGAACTCGCTGCCGCTGGCCGTGGCGCTGCGCGCCACCGGCGTGCCTGCGGCTCTGGACCCGGGCCTGACGATCGAGTCCACCCCCGCCGGCGCGAGCAACGAGTTCTATGCCGCCGTCAGCCCCGACCTGGACAGCGGCTCGCCCACCTGGTTCCTGCACGGCAGCGTCGTCACGCCGACGGTGACGATCCCGTTCCTGGCCAACTGGTGGCGCTACGGCGGCGGCCGCGAGACCAAGATGGCGACCGACATCCCCGCCATCGCCTTCGACTTCAGCTCGACGATGGCCTTCACCACCGCGCGCGGCAACCTGGTGGGCGCGCTGCTGCCGGGCAACGAGGTCCGCAACTTCCAGATCACCTTCCGCGGCGCCTTCGACGCCGGCACGATGACGGTGACGGTCGCGCGTTAGCGGCCCCCAGCTCCCTGCGCTCGCGCCCCCCAAGGGGGGTGCGCTCCGGACCGGGAGACCCGGATCCGGAGTTAGCGGCCCCCAGCTCGCTGCGCTCGCGCCCCCCAAGGGGGTGCGTTCCGGACCGGGAGACCCGGATCCGGAATTAGCGGCCCCCAGCTCGCTGCGCTCGCGCCCCCCGAGGGGGGTGCGTTCCGGACCGGGAGACCCGGATCCGGAACCTCAGTCGATCTTCGCGCCCGAGGCCTTGACGACCTGGGCCCACTTCTTCGTCTCGGCCTCGATCAGCTTGCCGAACTCCGCCGGGCCGATGCCGCTGGGGATCGCGCCCTGCGACTGCATGCGCTCCTTGATGGCCGGCGTGGCGAGCGACTTTGCGGTCTCCTCGTGGATGCGGCGCACCACGTCCATCGGCGTGCCGGCCGGCGCGAGCAGGCCGAACCAGGAGCTGGCCTCGAAGTTGCGCAGCAGCGCGCCGCCGGCCTCGGCCACCGTGGGCACGTCGGGCAGCGCGGTGGAGCGCGCGCCGCTGGTCACCGCCAGCGCCTTCAGCTTGCCGGCCCTGATGTGCGGCAGCGCGCTGGGCAGGTTGTCGAACATCAGGTCGACGTTGCCGGCGATCAGGTCGATCAGCGCCGGCCCGCTGCCGCGGTAGGGCAGGTGCGTCATGAAGGTGCCGGTCATGCTCTTGAAGAGCTCGGCCGACAGGTGGATCGAGGTGCCGTTGCCCGAGCTGGCCACGTTCAGCCGCCCGGGGTGCGCCTTGGCGGCGCGGATCAGGTCGACGACGGTGTTGATGCCGTACTTCTGCGCCGAGCCCGGGTTCACCGCCAGCACGTTGGGCACGCCGGCCACCAGCACCACGGGGACGAAGTCCTTCACGTGGTCGTAGGGCATCTTCGGGTACAGCGCCGGGTTGATGGCGTGCGTGCCCACGGTGCCCATCAGCAGCGTGTAGCCGTCGGCCGGCGACTTGGCCACCTCGGCCGCGCCGGTGTTGCCGCCGGCGCCGGGCTTGTTGTCGACGACGAAGGCCTGGCCGAACACGCGCTGCAGCTCGGGCGCGACGGCGCGGGCCAGGATGTCGGTCGTGCCGCCGGCCGCGAAGGGCACCACCATCCGCACCGCCTTCGTCGGCCAGGCGCCCTGCGCGAAGGCCGGCCGCACGAAGCCCAGGCTGGCGGTGGCAAGCAGGAGGCGGCGGCGGGTGGCGGGCATGGGCGATGGTCCTCGGCGTGGCGTCGCCCGCAGTCTGAGGCCCCGCGCGGCGCCGCGCAGCGGGGCCATCCCTACAGCTTCAGCTCCAGCCGCAGCTGCCAGTTGACGTAGCTCGGCCCGGCGCTGCGCACCGTGCTGCGCTCGCCGCCGCCGGCGCTGGCCGGCAGGTCGCTGACGCTGGTGTTGGCGTAGTCGCGCGGCGCCAGGTTGTTGGCCAGCAGGCGCAGGCCCATCGCGGGGTCGAAGGTCCACAGCGCGTAGACGTCGAACACGCGCTTGGTGCTCACCGTCACCGCCTGGCCGATGTCGGTGGCCGTGGTGTAGCCGGGCACCCAGTTGAGGTTGCCGCCGAGCGTGAGCGGGGTGCCGCGCAGCCGGTAGTCGGCCCCGAGGTTGCCGGTGGCCCGGGCCTGCTGGTCGAGCCGGTTGTGCGGGCCGGGGATGCCCTTCACGTCGGAGGTGTACATCGACAGGTTGCTGCGCAGCTCCACCGGCGTGGCGCCCGAGACCAGCTGGTCGAGCCTGAACTTGGCCTCCAGCTCCAGGCCGCTGGTGCTGGCGTCGCCGATGTTCAGCGTGCGCCGCACGTAGCGCGGCACGCCCGGGCTCCAGCTCACCGGCTCCGGGTCGTGGCTGGTGAGCGTGCGCATCAGGTTCGTGATCTCGCGGTGGAAGAGGTTGGCGCTCAGCACGCCGCCGCCGTCGAGGTAGCGCTCGAAGGCGATGTCCACGCCGGTGGCCAGCTCGGGCTTGAGGTTCGGGTTGCCCACGCTGTCGGGCGCGTTGAAGGTGTTGGCGCCCGGCGCCGGGTAGTCGCGGGCCAGGCTCGGGCGTGCGATCAGCGTGGCCAGGCCCGGGCTGCGGTAGCTGCGCGTGAGGCTGATGCGCACCTGGTCGCGCACCTTCGGGTCCGGCTTCCACACCGCGTGCAGCAGCGGCGTCCAGACGCTGCTGCGGTTGGTGGGCCGCGGGTCGTTCGCATCGGCGCTGGAGCCGCGCGTGGTGATGCCCTCCCAGCGCAGCCCGGCATGGAAGGCCCAGTGCGGCGGCGCGCTCCACTCGTCCTGCAGGTAGCCCGCCAGGCGCAGCGCGCTGGCCTTCAGGTCGTCGCCGAACTCGGTGAAGATCGGCGTGCCGTTCTGCAGCGTCAGGCGCGACTCGCTGCGGTGCGAGGCATCGATCTCGCCGCCGCCCACCAGGCTCTGCTCGCCACCGCCGGCTTCGTTTCCGCCGGCCACGCCCGAGCCCTTGAGGTTCAGCGTCAGCGAGCGCTCGCGCACGAGCTGGTGGTCCTGCAGCGTGCGCCGCGGCAGCGCCACGCCGGTGTCGTATTCATGGCGCAGCGTGTCGTTGAGCGACTCGAACTGCCCGCCGCCGCCGTTGAGTTCCCAGCGCACGGCGCCCAGGCGCTTGCGCCACTGGCCGTTCAGGCGCGCGTTCGTGAAGCGGCTGCTCGTGGCGCTGTCGGCGACGTCGTAGAGATCGGGCGAGCAGTTGATCACCTGCCCCGGCGCGCAGGGCCGGCTCAGCGTCTGCTGCTGCGTGATCGCCGTCGTGGTGCGGCCCTCGTTGTGGAACAGGCTGGGCATCAGCGACAGCATGTCGCCGCCCTCGCCCAGCCGCCACTGCAGCCGCGCGGTGGCGTTCAGGCCGGTGCGGCTCTCGGTCGTCGTGCTGCGGGCGCTGCGGTCTTCCAGCAGCGTGCCTGTGGCGATGTCGGTGACGCTGGTGTGCGTCTCGTTGCTGCTGCGCCGGTGCGGCTTGAACAGCGCGCCGCTCAGGTTGTAGGTCAGCTCGCCGGCGCTGTCGTTGTGGGTCCAGAACACCCCTGGCGTGACCTGCCCGTTCTCGACGCCGAAGCCCAGCCGCAGGTCGTTCAGCCGCTTCCTGAAACCTTCGCGCGTGATGATGTTGATCGTGCCGGCGATGGCCCGCGCGCCGGTCTCGGCGGTGGGCGCGCGCAGGATCTCGATGCGCTCGATCTGCTCCGGCGTCAGGCTTTCCAGGCTGAAGCCGGGCGGGATGCGCTGGCCGTCGATCAAGAGCTGCGTGAAGCCGTTGCCGAGGCCTCGCATGCGCGGCGGCCCGCCGCGGCCCGGCGCGCCGGGCGTGGTGACGCCGGGCAGCCGGCGCAACACTTCGCCGACGGTGGCGTCGCCGAACTTGTCGATCTCCTCGCGGCCGATGACGATCTTGGCCGCGGTGGCCTGGCGGCGCTGGTCGGTGTCGGACTCGCGGCCGGCGTTGATCTCGATGCGCTGCGGGGCCGAAGGCGACGAGGCCGCACGCGCCGGTGCCGGGGCCGATGCGGCGGCGGCGGCCGGTGCGGGCTGGGCCGCCGCGCAACTCGCGGCCAGGGCCAGGCCGGGCGCCAGCGCGTGGCGCAGGAAGGCGGGCAGGGGCATCGGGCGATTGTCGCGTTCGCCCGGTGGCGGCTTCGTTCACGCCGGCGGCCTTTGCCTTTCTTCACCAGCCTCCAGAACGGGTACGCTTCGGGCCCTCGCCCGAGCCGCCCACTTATGACGACGCCCGCCCTGCAAGTTCGCGACTGGCGCGAGCGCCTGCGCGCGCTCGGCGCGCGGCCGGAGCACGAGGCGCGCGTGCTGCGGCGCTGGGTCCAGGCGCTGCCGCAGGACGGCGGCCGGCGCAAGCTCGACAACTGGCTGCCGCGGCCGCTGCTGCAGGCGCTGCCGCAGCTGCAGGCCGAGCTCGAGGCGCTGGCCGTGCTGCGTTCACGCCATGCGGGCGATGATGGTTCGGCGCGGCTGCTCGTGGGCCTGCACGACGGCCAGGCGGTGGAAGCCGTGCTGCTGCCGCCCGAGCGCCCGCAGCGCCACGCCCACAAGACCGGCGCGCCGGCCGGGCTGTGCGTCAGCACGCAGGTGGGCTGCGCGGTGGGCTGCGCCTTCTGCATGACGGGCACCGGCGGCCTCGTGCGCCAGCTCGGCAGCGCCGAGATCGTCGCCCAGGTGGTGCTCGCGCGCGGCCTGCGGCCGGTGGACAAGGTCGTGTTCATGGGCATGGGCGAGCCGGCGCACAACCTCGACGCGGTGCTCGAAGCCATCGAGCTGCTCGGCACCGCCGGCGGCATCGGCCACAAGGACCTGGTGTTCTCCACCGTCGGCGATGCACGCGTGTTCGAGCGCCTGGCCGAAGGCCGCGTGAAGCCCGCGCTGGCGCTGTCGCTGCACAGCACGCAGGACGAGCGCCGCGCCGCGCTGCTGCCGCGCGCGCCGCGCTTCGCACCGGCCGAGCTGGTGGAGGCCGGCGAGCGCTACGCCCGCGCCACCGGCCACCCGCTGCAGCTGCAGTGGACGCTGCTGGAAGGCGTCAACGACGGCGACGACGAACTCGAAGGCCTGGCGCGGCTGCTCGCCGGCCGGCGCGTGGTGCTGAACCTGATCCCGTACAACGCGGTCGAGGGCCTGCCCTTCCGCCGCCCGCCGATGGAACGCGCCGCCGAGATGGCCCGCGTGCTGCACCGCCAGGGCATCCTGACCAAGCTGCGCCGCTCGGCCGGGCAGGACGTGGACGCCGGCTGCGGCCAGCTGCGCGCCCGGGCCGAGCCGCCGCCGCGGCGACGAATCGTCCCGCTCCAGGCTCTCTAGCCTCATGGATCCGCAGTACCGCGCCGGCACCGCCGTCGCACCGGCCGACGGCCTGCCCGACCCGCAGGCCCTGGCCGCGCGTGTGCTGCTGCTGTTCGTCGGCGTCGCCGGCGCGATGCTGATGGTGGTCTCGCTCACCGAGTTGGCGCTCGGCGACACCGGAGGCCAGGCCCCGAAGCGGCTGCAGTTCGGGCTGCTGCTGCTGGCGGCCACCGGCGCGGGCACGCTGCTGCGGCGGGCCGGGCACATCCGCGCGGCCAGCGGCCTGCTGCTGGTGGCGGCCATGGCCGCGCTGGTGCTGTTCGCCTGGAACACAGGCCTGGGCGTGCACACGCTGGCGCTCGCGGCGGTCTCGCTGGTGGTGGCCGTGGCCGGCGCGGCCGCGGGGCTGCGCCTGGCGGCCGTGCTGGCGCTGGGTTATGCCGCGGTGGTGACGGCGCTCGCCTGGGCCGAGGTGCAGGGCCTGCTGCCCGGCGCGCGCATCCAGCAGGGGCTGTCGCTGCACAACCGCGTCATCGGCCACACGCTGCTGGCGGTGACGGGTTTCCTCGCCGCGGTGATGCTCTACCGCGTGCTCGGCGGCACGCTGCAGCTGGCGCGCGCCGAGCGGGCGCGGCTGGCCGAGCTGCTGCGCATCGGCAGCGACTGGACCTGGGAACTCGATGCCAAGGCGCGTGTCATCGCGCTGTCGCCCTCGTTCGAGGCCCGCACCGGCCGCACGGTGGCCGAGTTCATGAGCCTGGGCGAACCCGGCGGGCCGCAGGTGGTGCTGGACGCCGACGCCGCGCTGCTGCGCGAGGACCTGATCGCCCGGCGCGGCTTCCGCGACCGCGTGATGAGCTACCGCTGCGCCGACGGCACGGTGCTGACGGTGAGCGGTACCGGCGAGCCGGTGCACGATCCGCAGGGCCGCTTCGCCGGCTGGCGCGGCGTGTGCCGCAACATCACCGCCGAGCGCCGGGCGCAGCGCGAGCAGCAGCGCAGCGAGGCGATGCTGGACCGCATGGTCCACATGAGCCCGGACCCGATCTGCGTCGCGCGGCTGGACACCGGTGCCATCCTGCTGGCCAACGCCGGCTTCCTGGCCGCCGCCGGCCGCACCGAGGAGCAGGTGCTGGGCCGCAGCGCCTTCACGCTCGGGCTGTGGCGCCGCCCGGACGACGCCATCCGCCTGCGCGAAGCGCTGGCGCCCAGCGGCATCGTGCGCGACCTGCGCATCGCCACCCACCTACCCGACGGCCGCGTGCACGACATGCTGCTGACCGCCGCTGCCTTCGAGTGGAACGGCGACCCGGTGGCGGTGATCACCGCGCGCGACGTGACCGACATCGACCGCGCGCGGCGCGAGGCCGATGCCATCCTCGACAACGCCAGCGTGGGCATCGCGCTCGTGCGCGAGCGGCGCTTCGAGCGCGTCAACCCGACGCTGGAAGCGCTGCTGGGCCACGCCGGCGGCACGCTCGCCGGCCAGAGCACGAGCGTGAGCTTCAACGATCCGGCGCAGTACGAGGCCTTCCTGCAGCACCACGACGTCCGGCTGCAGCGCGGCGAGGCCATCGATGTGGAGCGCGACTTCGTGCGCCCCGACGGCCAGCGCATCATGGTGCGGCTGCGCGCCCGCGCGGTGGACGCGGCACGGCCGCGCGAAGGCGGCGCGATCTGGGTCGTCGAGGACATCACCCAGCGCCGCCGCGCCGCGCTGGAGCTGGCCGACGCCAAGCAGCAGGCCGAGGCCGCCAACCACGCCAAGAGCGCCTTCCTGGCGACGATGAGCCACGAGATCCGCACCCCGCTCAACGGCGTGCTGGGCCTGGCAAGGCTGCTGCAGACGCCGGCCCTGGCCGAGGCGCAGCGCCACGAGTACCTGGGCCACCTCGTGGACGCGGCCGAGCAGCTGACCGGCATCGTCAGCGACGTGCTGGACCTGAGCAAGATCGAAGCCGGTGCTCTGCAGCTGGAGCACATCGAGTTCGACCTGCACGGCATGGCCAGCAGCACCTTCCGCACTTTCGCGCCGCTGGGCCGCGAGCGCGGGCTGCAGATGCACGTGACCATCGACGAGGCCGTGCCGCGCCGCGTGCGCGGCGACCCGGTGCGGCTGCGCCAGATCCTCTCGAACTACCTCAGCAACGCGCTGAAGTTCACCCAGCGCGGCGGCATCACCGTCACCGTCGAGCCGGGCCAGCGGCCCGAGCGCGTGCGCGTCTCGGTGCACGACAGCGGCATGGGCGTGAAGGAGGACGCCCGCGAGCGCCTGTTCCGCCCCTTCGCGCAGGCCGACAGCTCCACCACGCGCCGCTTCGGCGGCAGCGGGCTGGGCCTGTCGATCTGCCGCGAGCTGGCGCTGCGCATGGGCGGCGAGGTGGGCGTGGACAGCGACGGCCAGCGCGGCAGCAGCTTCTGGGCCGAGGTGCGGCTGGAGCCGGTGCTCGATGCGAGCGACAGCGTCTCCGGCGCCGAGTTGGCCGCGCCGGCGCTCGCCGGCCGGCTCATCCTCGTGGCCGAGGACAACCCGGTGAACATGCTGATCGTCGGCGCCATGCTGCGCCGGCTGGGCGCCGAGGTGCTGGAGGCCGACGACGGCGCCAAGGCCGTGACGCTGGCGCGCGAACATGCCGGCCGGCTGCACGCGGTGCTGATGGACCTGCACATGCCGGTGGTCGACGGCCTGGCCGCCACGCGCCAGCTGCGCGCCGACCCGCTGACCTCGGCGCTGCCGGTGCACGCGCTGTCGGCCGCGGTGCTGGACCACGAGCGCCAGCAGGCGCAGGCGGCCGGCATGAACGGCTTCGTCGGCAAGCCGGTGGTGGAGGCGGAACTGCTGCGGGCGCTGGTCGCCAGGGCGCGCTGAACGTTCGGGCGGGCGGGCAGGCGTCGCGGCGCGGGCGCATGGAATAGCGCGCGCCGCCCGGCGTACACCGCCAGGAGACCGCGATGCCCGAGACGCCCGCCGCCCGCCCCGCTGACATCCGTTCGTCCTCTTTCCCGGAGGCCGATGGTGGCGGCGCGCTGCAGCGCTGGCTGGGCGCCTGGCGCGAGCGGCGCTACGTGGCGCGGCGCTGCCGCGAGCTGCTGGCGCTGCTGCGCGGCGTGCAGCAGTCGCAGCCGGGCCTGGACGGCCCGGCCTTGTACCGGCGCGTGGTGGCGCTGGCGCTGGGCGGCGACGAGGCCGCCGTGGAGCGCGTGCTGCGCCACGCCGAGGAGAACTTCGCCACCTGGCCCGTGAGCCGCCCGCTGAGCTTCCGCGACGTGGCCCACCACCTTGCCGTGGCCGAATACTTCGCCCGCCACGCCGGCACGCAGCAGATGCGCGCCGAGCTCAAGCGGGTGGTGGACGACACGATCCCGGGCGACCTCTAGCCTCGTTGCGTGCACGCAATGCGGCCGCGCCGGCCGCGCGCACGATCGTCTCCGTTACAAACGGAGACGATCGATGAAGCTCCCCGGATTCGCGGCCACGCTGCTGGCCTCCGCCGCGCTGGCGTGCTGCCTTCCCGCGCAGGCCACGCCCTTCACACTCAACTTCGAGGGCGTCGTCACCGACGCGAACTTCGATCCCTTCGACCCGCTGGGCGGCGCCGTGCACGCCGGCTCGACGCTGTACTCGTACCTGAACTCCGACAGCGCGGCCGCCGACGCGGCGGCGGGCCCGAACCTGGGCTCCTACACCGTCAGCGGCGGCACCTACGGCTTCGCCGGCGTGATCGACGGGATCGTGTTTCCCGTGATGCGCACGGTCAACATCTCGGTGTTCGACGGCCCGCTCGGCGGGCCCGACCAGTACACGGTCTTCGCCTCCGAAGGCGTGCAGGACGGACTGAGCGACTACTTCAGCCTGTCGATCCTGCTGCAGGACGACAGCGGCACCGCCATCACCGGCGACGCGCTGCCCACGACGCTGCCCGACAGCGCGCGCTTCGGCACGCGGACCTTCAATTTCTTCGGCCAGTACACGAACGTGGACGGCGTGTTCGTCCAGTACGAGGTGCAGGGCCTGATCACGCCGGCCACGCCGGTGTCCTCGCCCGGCACGCTCGCGCTGCTGGCCGCCGCGGGGGCCGCCGCCGCGCTGGCGCGCGGCCGGCGCAGCGGCTCGCCGCAGCTTCGTTGATCCCACCAACAGGAGACCTCATCATGGCAAAGCGTCTTTCGAACTCGATGCGCGTCCTCGCCGGTGCGCTGTTCGCGCTGGCTGCGGCCGCGCCCTCGTGGGCCGTCGACGGCGTGGTGCTGATCGACATGGCCAAGGTCGGTGCGGCCGGGGGCTTCCCGTACCGCATCACGCAGTCGGGCAGCTACCGGCTGGCGGGCAACCTGAACATCTACACGATGGGGTTCACGACCAACGCCATCGAGGTCACGTCGGCGGTGCCGGGCACGACGATCACCGTGTCGCTGGACCTCAACGGCTTCGGCATCTACGGCAACCCGGTGTGCGACTTCAACGGCCAGGGCGACGTCACCTGCACGACCCAGGGCGGCGGCAACGGGATCTTCGCCGATGCGAGCAGCGCCGTGAGCGTGACCGGCGGCGCGGTGCGCGGCATGGGCAACCAGGGCGTCATGTGCCTCGGCTTCTGCCGTGTCGAAGGCATGACCGTGGCCAACAACGGCGGCTTCGGCGTCTCGTTCGGACGTGGCGGGCTGCTCACCGGCAGCACGGTCACGCTCAACCGCCTGGGTGTCGCGTCGCAGAACGCGGTCATCAGCGGCAACGTGGTCCAGTGGAACCTGGGCGCCGGCATCGGCGCGAACAACACGACGGTGCAGGGCAACTCGATCCACGGCAACGGTGGCGCCGGCCTGGCGGGCTCGGGCAACGCCTACGCGAACAACCACTTCGGCGCCAACGCGGCCGGCGGCGCGCAGGTGAACCCGGGCAACGTGCAGACCGCGGGCAACGTCTGCAACGGCGCCGCCTGCCCCTAGACCGCCCCTGCCCGATACCCCCGCGGCACCGCCGACAGCAGGCGCTTCGTGTACTCCTGCTGCGGCGCGGCCAGGATCTGCGCCGCGCTGGCCTGCTCCACCACCTGGCCGTCCTTCATCACCAGCACCTCGTCGCTGATGAAGCGCACCACCGCGAGGTCGTGGCTGATGAAGACGTAGGACAGGCCGAACTCGTCCTGCAGGTCGCGCAGCAGGTTCAGCACCTGGGCCTGCACGGACACGTCGAGCGCGCTCACCGCCTCGTCGAGCACCAGCACCTCGGGGTTCAGCGTCAGGCAGCGGGCGATGGCCACGCGCTGGCGCTGGCCACCCGAGAACTCGTGCGGGTACTTGCCGAAGGCGCGGCCGTCCAGGCCCACCTTCTCCAGCAGGCTGCGCGCACGCTGCTCGCGCTCGGCCAGATTGGCGCCGATGCCGTGGATGGCCATCGGCTCCACCAGCGTCTGGCCGATGGTGAAGCGCGGGTTCAGGCTCGCGTACGGGTTCTGGAACACGATCTGGATGCGGCGGCGCATCGCCTGGCGCTCGCGGTCGGCCAGCGTCAGCAGGTTCTTGCCGTCGAAGATCACCTCGCCGCCGGTGGGCTCGTGCAGGCGCAGCAGCGTCAGGCCCATCGTCGTCTTGCCCGAGCCGCTCTCGCCCACCACGCCCAGCGTGTGGCCGCGCCTGAGCTGGAAGTTGACGTCCTGCACGGCCTTGAACTCGCGCTTGCCGAACACGCCGCGGCGCAGCCAGAAGCTCTTGGCCAGCGAGCGCACCTCCAGCACCACCGGCGCGGCCGGGTCCTTGGGCTTGGCCTCGCCCATCGCGGTGCGGCCGGCCATGTGGTCGTCGATCACCAGCAGCCGCGCCGGGTTGCCCACCAGGCTCGGGCGGCAGGCCAGCAGCGCCTTGGTGTAGTCGTCCTTCGGCGCCTCGAAGATCTCGCGCACCGTGCCCTGCTCGCGGATGCGGCCCTGGCGCATCACGACCACGCTGTCGGCGATCTCGCCCACCAGGCCCAGGTCGTGGCTGATGAACAGCACGCTCATGCGGCGCTGCTGCTGCAGCCGCGCCAGCAGCTCGATGATCTGGCGCTGGATCGTCACGTCCAGCGCCGTGGTCGGCTCGTCGGCGATCAGCAGCCGCGGCTCGCAGGCCAGCGCGGTGGCGATCATCACGCGCTGCTGCTGGCCGCCGCTCATCTCGTGCGGGAAGCTCGAGAGGCGCCGCTTCGGCTCCGGAATGCCCACCTCGTGCAGCAGCTCCTCGGCGCGCTTGAGCGCGGCCGCGCGCGACAGGCCCAGGTGCTTCATCAGCGGCTCGCACAGCTGCTTGCCGACGCTCAGCACCGGGTTGAGCGAACTCATCGGGTCCTGGAACACGCAGGCGATCTCGCGCCCGCGCAGCGCCTGCAGCTCGCGCAGGCTGCGCTGCAGCAGGTCCTCGCCCTTCCACAGGATGCGGCCCGTGCGATCGGCGTTGTCGGGCAGCAGGTTCAGCACCGACATCGCGGTGACGCTCTTGCCCGAGCCCGACTCGCCCACCAGCGCCACGGTGCCGTTCTCCGGCACGTCGAAGCTCACGCCCTTCACCGCCTCGGCGACCACGCCGCGGCCCATGCGGAAACCGACCTTCAGGTCCTGAATGCTCAGCAACATCGCGGCGCTCACTCCAGACCCCGCAGCTTCGGGTCGAGCGCATCGCGCAGCGCATCGGCCATCAGCGAGAACGCGGTGACGAACACCGCCATGAACAGCGTCGCGGTGGCCAGCTGCCACCAGAAGCCCAGGATCAGCTCGGCCTGCGCCTCCGCCAGCATCGAGCCCCAGGAGACCTGGTCGACGCGCACGCCCAGGCCCAGGTAGGACAGGATCACCTCGGTCTTGATGAAGGCCACCGTCATCAGGCTCATGCGCACCAGCACCACGTGGCTCACGTTGGGCAGGATGTGGCGGAACATGCGGCTGAGCGAACTCGCGCCGATCGCCTCGGCGCTGCGCACGTATTCGCGCGTGCTGTGCTTGATGAACTCGGCGCGCACCTGGCGGTACATGCCGGTCCAGCCGGTGAAGGCCAGGATCGCCACCACGCTCTCGATGCCGCGGCCCTTGAAGACGGCGGCGAAGGCGAAGATCAGCAGGATGTTGGGGATGCTCTCGAAGACGTTGTAGAGCCACTCCAGCGCGTCGCCCACCTTGCCGCCGAAGAAGCCGCCGAAGGCGCCCAGCACGGTGCCGATGAAGGCCGCCACCAGCGCCGCGGCCACGCCCACGAAGACCGAGACCTCGGTGCCCTTCAGCGCCTTGGCCAGCACGTCGCGGCCCAGGCGGTCGGCGCCGAAGGCCAGCGTCTGCGCCTTGGGCGTCTCGGCGGTCTGGAACTGCTTGGCGCGCTCGGCCCATTCCTTGTAGCGCGGTGCCAGCGGGTCGATGTCCGACAGGTCCACGTTCGGGCCCTTGGGCACCTCCACCGCGCTCGCGGCCTCCGGTGGCGCGGCGCCCAGCACCGTGGGCCGCGCGTTGGGCACCGCCACCTCGGCCTGCCAGCTCTTGCCGACCAGGCCGGTGGCCGACAGCACGATCAGCAGCACGAAGGCCGCCACCACCAGCGCCGACCAGGAGCCGACGCGGTCGGCCCGGAAGCGCCGCCACGCGGCGTGCCAGACGCCTTCGCTGTGCTGTTGCGCGTCGTCCAGCGTGGCCTGCGCGGCGGCCACCGTTGCAGCCTGCGCGCTCACTTGAGCACCACCCGCGGATCGACCAGCTTGTAGGCGATGTCGGTGGCCAGGTTGATCAGCATGGTCAGCATCGCCAGGTAGATCGTGAAGGCCTGGATCACGGGGTAGTCGCTGCGGTTCACCGCCAGCAGCACCTCGCGGCCGAGGCCGGGAATGGAGAAGAAGACCTCGATCAGGAAGCTGCCGACGAAGATGCTGGGCAGGGCCAGGCCGATGTTGGTGATGATGGGAATCAGCGCGTTGCGCAGCACGTGGCGGAACAGCACCACGCCTTCGGTCATGCCCTTGGCGCGCGCGGTGCGCACGTAGTCGTGGCCGAGTTCGTCGAGGAAGAAGCTGCGGTACAGCCGCGTCTGTGGCGCCAGGCCCACGAACACCGTGAGCATCACCGGCAGCGGCACGTAGTTCACCAGGTTGGTGAGCGTGCTGTCGCTCCAGCCCTGCACCGGGAACCAGCCGAGCTGGAAGCCGAAGACGTACTGGCCGACGATCACGTAGACCAGGAAGCTGATCGACAGCGCGATGGTCGTGACGATCATGATCGTGCGGTCGGTCAGGCTGCCGCGGCGGTAGGCCACCCACATCGCGATCGGCAGCGCCAGCAGCGCGTCGAGCACGAGGATGGGCGTCATCACCGTCAGCGTGGCCGGCAGCCGGGTGGCGAAGAGGTTGGCCACCGACTCATTGGTCGCCCAGCTCTTGCCCCAGTCGAACACCGCGATCTGCTTGATGAAGATCCACAGCTGGACCCACACCGGCTTGTCCAGGCCCAGCGTCTGGCGGATCGCGTCCACCTGCTGCTGCGTGGCGTTCTGGCCGGCCAGCACCTCGGCCGGGTCGCCGCCGAAGTACTTGAAGAGGAAGAAGACCAGCAGGATCACGCCGGCCAGCGTCGGCACCATCTGCCAAATGCGCCGGATCAGGTAGGCGGCCATCGAGGAGCACTCCAGGCCCGGGGCTCGTGGCGCCGGGCACGTTCTTGGGGATGGGCGAGTGTAGGGGCGCCGCAAGGCCCTGCCGGCCGGGGCTTTCCCCGCTCGACCGCGGGGGATCACCAGCCCGCAGGGCCTCGTGGCGCCCCTAGACTCAGCAGCTTTTGTGCCATTGGCCTGAGATGAAGTCTTCCCTGCTGCGCGCCGCGCTTGCCGCGGCCTGCTCGCTGGCCGCGAGCCTCGTGCTGGCTGCTGCGCCCGAGGCGCCCACGGCGTCTTCCACGCCCGCCGCGAAGAAGGTCCTGCGCTATGCCTTCCTGATCGCCGAGACCACCTTCGACCCGCCGCAGATCACCGACCTGTACTCGCGCACCGTCGCGGTCGGCATCTTCGAGGCGCCGCTGGAGTACGAATTCCTCGCCCGCCCCGCGCGCATGCGGCCCAACACCGCGGCCGAGATGCCCGAGGTGTCGGACGACTTCACGACCTTCACCTTCCGCATCCGCCCCGGCACGTTCTTCGCGGAAGACCCGGCCTTCAAGGGCCGCCGTCGCGAGCTGGTGGCGGAGGACTACATCTACTCGATCAAGCGCCACTACGACCCGCGATGGAAGAGCGGCGGCCTGTACCTGTTCGAGAACGCCAGGATCCTGGGGCTGTCGGAGCTGCGCAAGAAGCTGCTCGACGAGAAGAAGCCCTTCGACTACGACGCCGCGGTCGAAGGCCTGCGCGCACTGGACCGCTACACCTTCCAGATCAAGCTGGCGCAGCCCGAGCCGCGCTTCCTGAGCCTGTTCACCGACGGCTCGCTCACCGGCGCCGTGGCGCGCGAGGTGGTCGAGACCTACGGCGACAAGATCGGCGAGCACCCGGTGGGCACCGGCCCGTACCGGCTGACGAACTGGCGCCGCAGCTCGCGCATCGAGCTCTCGCGCAACCCGGGCTACCGCGAGGTCTACTACGACGAGCACCCGCCGGAAGGCGACGCGCGCCTGCAGGCCATCGCCGCCAAGCTCAAGGGCCGGCGCCTGCCGATGCTCGACCAGGTGGTGATCTCCATCATCGAGGAGCCGCAGCCGCGCTGGCTGAGCTTCGTCAACGAAGAGCAGGACGTGATGGACCAGCTGCCCTTCGACTTCGCCGAGAAGGTGATCCCGAACAACCGGCTGGCGCCCAACCTGGCCAAGCGTGGCCTGCAGATGGTGCGTTATCCACGCGCCGACGTGTCGCTCTCGTACTTCCAGATGGAGAACCCCGTGGTCGGCGGCTACGAGCCGCACAAGGTGGCGCTGCGGCGCGCCATCGCGCTGGCGGTGGACGTGGAGCGCGAGATCCGCCTCGTGCGGCGCGGGCAGGCGATTCCCTCTCAGGGCGTCATCGCGCCGGAGACCTGGCCCTACGATCCGGGCTTCAAGAGCGAGATGGGCGACTTCAGCAGCGCGCGCGCCAAGGCCCTGCTCGACCTCTACGGTTATGTCGACCGCGACGGCGACGGCTGGCGCGAGCAGCCCGACGGCCAGCCGCTGGTGCTGGAGTACGCCACCAGCCCCGACCAGCTCAACCGCCAGCTCAACGAGCAGTGGAAGCGCAACATGGACGCGATCGGCATCAAGATCGAGTTCAAGGTCGCCAAGTGGCCCGAGCAGCTGAAGGCCAGCCGCGCCGGCAAGCTGATGATGTGGGGCGTGGGCTGGAGCGCCGGCTCGCCCGATGCCGACACCTTCCTCGGCCTGGGCTATGGGCCGAACAAGGGCCAGGCCAACCACGCCCGCTTCGACCTGCCGGCCTTCAACGCGCTGTACGAGAAGCAGCGCGGCATGCCCAACGGGCCGGAGCGCAAGGCGGTGATGGTGGAGGCGGCGCGGCTGCTGGTGGCCTACATGCCCTACAAGGTGCACGTGCACCGCATCTTCACCGACCTCGCCCAGCCCTGGGTGGTGGGCTACCACCGCAACATCTTCGTGCGCGAATTCTGGAAGTACGTGGACATCGACCTGAACGAACTGCAGCGGCGCAAGGGCGGCGCATCGGGAGCCGCGCTGTGATGCGCCGCCGTGAAGTCGCCGCCGGCCTGGCGCTGGCACCGGTCGCCGCGGCGGCGGCCGCGCCGGCCTCGGCGCCCTCGGCCGAGCCGAAGAAGGTGCTGCGGTATGCCTTCCGCATCGCCGAATCGGGCTTCGACCCGGCACGCGTCAGCGACCTGTACTCGCGCACCATCACGCCGCACATCTTCGAGGGCCTGTACACCTACGACCACCTCGCGCGCCCGGCGAAGATGAAGCCGCTGACGGCCGCCGGCATGCCCGAGTCCTCGCCCGACTTCAAGGTCTGGACGATCCGCGTCAAGCCCGGCATCTACTTCGCCAGCGACCCGGCCTTCAAGGGCCAGCGCCGCGAGCTGGTGGCGGAGGACTACGTCTACTCGCTCAAGCGCTTCGCCGACCCGGTGAACAAGAGCCCCGTGTGGCCCAGCCTGGAGGACCAGGAGATCCTGGGCTTGAACGAGTTGCATCAGGAAGCCCTGAAGTCCGGCCGGCTGGACTACGACAAGCCCATCGAGGGCATGCGCTCGCTGGACCGCTACACGATCCAGTTCAAGCTCGGCAAGGCCGACCCGCGCTTCGGCCCCAGCCTGGCCCAGGGCGACCTGTTCGGCGCCGTCGCGCGCGAAGTCGTCGAGATGTACAAGGACGACATCACCGCGCACCCGGTGGGCACCGGCCCGTTCCGCCTGGCGCAGTGGCGGCGCAGCTCGCTGATCGTGCTGGAGCGCAACCCCGAGTTCCGCGAGATGCTCTACGACGCCGAGCCCGCGCCCGACGACGCCGAGGGCCAGGCCCTGCTGGCGCGGTTGAAGGGCCGGCGGCTGCCGATGCTGGACCGGGTGGAGATCTCCATCATCGAGGAGAACCAGCCGCGCTGGCTGAGCTTCCTGCAGAGGCAGAGCGACCTGATCGAGGAGGTGCCGGCCGAGTTCGTCGACAAGGCCATGCCCGGCGGCAAGGTGCTGCCGATCTACGCCAAGCAGGGCATCCACGCCTACCGGATGGTGCGCTCGGAGGTGGCGTTCACCTACTTCAACATGGAAGACCCGGTGGTCGGCGGCTACACGCCGGAGAAGATCGCGCTGCGCCGCGCCATCGGCCTGGGCGTCGACGTCGAGCGCGAGATCCAGGTGGCGCGCAACGGGCAGGCGATTCCCGCGCAGTCCTCGGTCCACCCGCACAGCTACGCCTTCAACACCCAGTACAAGAGCGAGAACAGCGAGTACAGCGTCTCCAAGGCCAAGGCCCTGCTGGACCTCTACGGCTACGTCGATCGCGATGGCGACGGCTGGCGCGAGATGCCCGACGGCAGCCCGCTGGTGCTGAAGAAGTCCACCCAGCCCGACCAGGCCAACCGCAAGCTCGACGAGCAGTGGAAGCGGAACATGTCGGCCATCGGCATCCGCATCGAATTCCTGCCGGCCAAGTTCCAGGAGAACCTGAAGGCCGCGCGCGCGGGCAAGCTGATGATGTGGGGCCTGGGCACCTCCAGCGCCGGCTACGACAGCCAGGACAGCTTCTCCCGCTTCCACAGCAAGCACATCGGCGGGCAGAACATCGCGCGCTTCCGCAACGAGGCGATGGAGAAGCTCTACGACAGCCTCAATGCCATGCCCGACGGGCCCGAGCGGCTGAAGGGCTTCGAGGAGCTCAAGCGCCTGTCGGTGGTCTACATGCCCTACAAGTTCCATGTCCACCGCTACTTCAACGACATGGCGCAGCCCTGGGTGATCGGCTACCGCCGGCCGGTGTTCTGGCAGGAGTACTGGCACTACATCGACATCGACACCACCAGGCTGCCCCGCGCCTGAGGAGGACGCCGCGATGCGCCGCCGGCCGCTGCTCGCGCTGCCCCTCGGGGTGGGCCTGGCGGCGCGCGGCGAGGCCGCGCCGCGCCGCGGCGGGCCCGAGCCGCGCACGCTGCGCGTGGCCTTCCGCTCGCCCGAGACCACCTTCGACCCCACGCAGACCAACAGCGACGCGAACACCAACCAGGTGATCGCGCACATCCTCGAGTCGCCGCTGGCCTACGACTACCTCGCGCGCCCGGTGCGGCTGCAGCTGGCCACCGCGGCGGCCATGCCCGAGGTGAGCGCAGACGGGCGCGTGTTCACGGTGCGCATCCGGCCGGGCATCTTCTTCGCCGACGACCCGGCCTTCAAGGGCCGCAAGCGCGAGCTGACGGCCGAGGACCATGTCTTCGCGATCAAGCGCTTCTACGACCCGCGCTGGAACTCCAGCGACCTGTACATCTTCGAGAGCCTGAAGCTGCCCGGCCTGGCCGAGCTGCGCGACAAGGCGATCCAGTCGCGCAAGCCCTTCGACTACGACACCCCGGTCGAGGGCGTGCGTGCGCTGGACCGCTACACCTTGCGCATCACGCTGGGCGAGCCCGACCCGCGCTTCATCTTCCGCCTGGCCGACCCGACGATGACCGGCGCGATGGCGCGCGAGGTGGTCGAGGCCTATGCCGACGACATCGGCGCGCACCCGGTGGGCACCGGGCCGTTCCGGCTCAAGAGCTGGCGCCGCGGCTCGCGCATCGAACTCGAGCGCAACCCGGGCTACCGCGAGGTGCGCTACGAGGGCCAGCCGGCCGACGACCCCGAGGCGCAGGCCATCGCCGCCCAGCTGCGCGGGCGCCGGCTGCCGCTGGCGGATCGCGTGGTGATCGACATCGTCGAGGAGGAGCAGCCGCGCTGGCTGGCCTTCCTCGAAGGTGCGCACGACCTGCTCGAAGTGCCCGGCGGCTACCGCAACCTGGCGGCGCCGCGCGGCCGCATCGCGCCCTTCCTGGCCCGGCGCGGCATCCGCATGCAGGCGCAGCTGATGCCCGACATGGTGATGGACTTCTTCTTCATGGAGCATCCGGTGGTGGGCGGCTACGCGCCGCACCAGGTGGCGCTGCGCCGCGCGATGGGCCTGGCTTTCGACGAACGTTCGTACCGCGACCAGATCTTCGGCAGCTTCGGCCAGCAGGCGCAGAGCACGGTGCCGCCGCACTGCTCCGGCTTCGATCCCGCCTACCGCAGCGCGATGAGCGAACACGATCCGGCCAAGGCCCGTGCGCTGCTCGACCTGTACGGCTACATCGACCGCGACGGCGACGGCTGGCGCGAGCAGCCCGACGGCCAGCCGCTCTTGATCGTGCGCTCCTGCGGCACCGCGCAGCGCGACCGCCGCATCAACGAGCAGTGGAAGCGCAGCCTCGACGCCGTGGGCATCCGCATCGCCTTCGAGCCGGCGAACTGGCCCGAGCTGCTGAAGAAGAGCCGCGCCGGCACGATGATGATGTGGGGCTACCAGTGGAGCGCCGGCTCGCCCGACGGCGGCTTCTTCCTGTCGATCGCCTACGGCCCGAACGCCAGCGAAGCGAACGACCCGCGCTTCAGCCTGCCGGCCTTCGACCGCCTCTACGAGCGCCAGCGCGCGCTGCCCGACGGCCCCGAGCGCGAGGCCGTGATGCGCCAGGCCAAGAACCTGCTCGTGGCCTACATGCCCTACAAGGTGCACCTGCACAACGTGCTGCCCGACCTGCTGCACCCCTGGGTGCGCGGCTACTGGCGCCACCCGTTCATGCGCGAGGTATGGCCGTACATGGAGACGCTGGAGTCGCCGGCTTGAAGGCCGATCCGCGCATCGCGCAGTACCGCCGCTGGCTGCAGGCCGAGCGTGGCCTGAAGTTCGACAGTTATGACGCGCTGTGGCAATGGTCCGTCGACGACCTGGCCGGCTTCTGGTCTTCGATCTGGCGGTTCTTCGATCTGCAGACGCCCACGCCCTGGCGCACGGTGCTCGAAGCCGAGGTGATGCCCGGCGCCGTGTGGTTCCCCGGCGCGCAGATCAACTACGCGCAGCAGGTGCTGCGCCATGCCGATGCGGCGCATGCCGCCGGCCATCCCGCGATCGTGTTCCAGGACGAGCGCATGAAGGCGCCGGCCGAGATGGGCTGGCCCGAGCTGAAGCGCGAGGTGGGCGCCTTCGCGATGCACCTGCGCGCGGCCGGCGTCGGCCGCGGCGACCGCGTCTGCGCGGTGCTGCCCAACGGGCCGCAGGCGGTGGTGGCGTTCCTCGCCTGCGCGGGCCTCGGCGCGGTGTGGAGCATCTGCTCGCCCGACATGGGGCCGGTGGCCGTGCTCGACCGCTTCCGCCAGATCGAGCCCCAGGTTCTCATCGCCGTCGACGGCCAGGTCTGGGGCGGCAAGGCGCACGACCGCCGCGCGGTGCTGCAGGAGGTGCTCGACGGCCTGCCGAGCGTGCGCCACCTGGTGCTGCACGCGGCGCTCGATCCGAGCGAGTCCGGCGTGCGCTTCGCCGCGCCCGGCCGCACGGTGCATGCGTTCGCCGGCTGGACCGAGGGCGACGCGCCCGGCTGGCAGCCCGAATGGCTGCCCTTCGACCATCCGCTGTGGATCGTCTACTCCAGCGGCACCACCGGCCTGCCCAAGGCCATCGTGCACGGACACGGCGGCATCGTGCTGGAGATGCTCAAGGGCACGCTGCACAACGACCTGTCCCCGAGCTACATCGGCCCCGAGGCAACGGCTTCGCCGTCGCCGCCCCCCGAGGGGGACGGGTCGACCGGCAGAGCCGGATCGACCCGGGGCACCGGCGAGCGCTACCACTGGTTCAGCACCACCGGCTGGATCATGTGGAACGCGCAGGTCAGCGCGCTGCTGGGCGGCACCACCATCTGCCTGTTCGACGGCAACCCCGGCGGCCCGGCCGGCGCACCGGACTGGGGCACGCTGTGGCGCTTCGCCGGCGCCGCCGGCGTCAGCTGGTTCGGCGCCGGCGCGGCCTTCTACGCGAGCTGCCTGAAGGCCGGCGTCGAGCCCGCGAAGCTGGCGAATCTCTCGCGCCTGCATGCGGTGGGCAGCACCGGCTCGCCCTTGTCATCGGACGGCTACAACTGGATCTGGCAGCAGCTGCCGCAGGCCGACGGCGAGCCCATCTGGATCAACCCGATCAGCGGCGGCACCGACTTCGCCGGCGCCTTCGTCGCCGGCCAGCGCGAGCTGCCGCAGATCGCCGGCGAGATGCAATGCCGCTGCCTGGGCGCCGCGGTACAGGCCTTCGACGAAGCGGGCCGGCCGCTGGTCGGCGAGGTGGGTGAGCTGGTCTGCACGAAGCCGATCCCGTCGATGCCGCTCTTCTTCTGGAACGACCCGGGCAACCGGCGCTACCGCGAGAGCTACTTCGACATGTTCGAAGGGATCTGGCGCCATGGCGACTGGATCCGCATCGTGCCGCACCCGGAATCGGGCTCGCACGGCGCGGTGATCTACGGCCGCAGCGACGCCACGATCAACCGCCATGGCGTGCGCATGGGCACGGCCGAGCTGTACCGCGCGGTGGAGGCGCAGCCGGAGGTGCTGGACAGCCTCGTCGTCGACCTCGAGTACCTCGGCCGCGAGAGCTGGATGCCGCTCTTCGTCGTGCTGCGCGAGGGGCTGGTGCTGGACGACGCGCTGGTGCAGCGCCTGAACACGGCCATCCGCCAGGCGCTCTCGCCGCGCCACGTGCCCAGCGCCATCCACCAGGTGACGGCGATCCCGCGCACGCTCTCGGGCAAGAAGATGGAGCTGCCGGTGAAGAAGCTGCTGATGGGCGCCGAGCCGTCGAAGGTCTTCCACCGCGACGCGATGGCCAATGCCGAGAGCGTCGACTGGTTCGCGGCCTACGCGAGCCGCCGCCAGGCCGGCGCCGCGACCTGAACCACAGGCCTGTCGCGCCGCCGCATCAACCTCCGTCCGATGTGGGATGGCTGGCGCGCGGCGCGGACCCTAGCCTGCGGCCTTCGTGAAATCCGTCGTCTTGCGCGGGCTCCGCTTGGGGCCGTGTCGCAACACGTGCGGATGCTGGCGGCGACTATGATTCTTCGGCTCCTTTCGGTGCCGGGAAGAAGGGTCGCCAGAGGGATCGGAGGACATCGATGAACACCATCCGCGCTGCCGCCCGTGCAGCCCTGTGCGCCCTGCCGCTGGTCGCGGCCGTCCCGCATGCCGCCGCCTCGCCGGCCAATGTCGACCAGTCGCTGATGTTCATCCAGGGCGGCTGCTCGCTGCCGAACGCGGCGGTGGAGGTCAAGCCCACGCCCGAGGGCCGGCTGGAGGTGCGCATCACGCTGGCCGATGGCCAGCGCCGCGCCACCACGCTGGTCAAGCAGGACCTGGACATCTTCATGCAGAAGGCGCACCTGGCGCTGATGCGCCAGACGATGGCGGTCAACAACTGCATGGACCCCTACGTCAGCGAGATCATCAACACGCTGCCGCAGCTGCCCGACCGCCCGGCCGCCGCGCCGGCACCGGCCGCCCCCGCCGCACCGGCCTACGTGCCCCCGCCGATGCAGGCGCCGGCACCCGCGCCCACGCCGGCCCCGGTGCGCCCGGCGCTGCCGGCCACCGGCGAGCTGCCCGTGGGCGTGGTGAACGGCACCGTCGCGCCTTCGGCCGCGGCGCCGGCACCCTCGGCCACCGTCGCGGCCGGCCGCGTCGCCGCGGCCGTCACGCAGTGCAAGGGCCTGCAGGGCAACCACGTCACCTGCGACATCAAGGTCTCCAACCGCTCGGGCCAGGACGCCAAGCTCATCATCCAGGGCGCCAACACCCGCGTGATGGGCGAGGAAGGCAGCCAGTCGGCCGTCTACATGGTCCGCATGGGCGAGCACAACCACTACCCGAACGGCAACGAGAAGGAGATGCGGCTGGACCTCATCGCCGACGGCTCGCCGACGCTGCAGTTCCACTTCTACAACGTGCCCGAGGCGCTGCTGGCGATCAAGCGCCTGGAGGTGACGATGGGCGCGCGGCTGGGCACCGACGCCGAGATGCAGAGGTTCGTCTTCGCCAACATCCCGATCCAGGGCCGCTGAGACCATGCGCCGGCTGATCCGCCTGGGCGCCGCGGCGCTCGCCGCGGTGGTGCTGCACGCGCCGGTGCTGGCGGCCGATCCGCCGCGCGTGCCGGTGCTGCGCGTCGAGGCGACGATGCATGTCAACCTGGTGCGCGCCGTCGCGGTGGACAGCGCCGGCCGCTGGGCCGTCACCGCCTCCGACGACAAGACCGCGCGGGTGTGGGACGTCGCCACCGGCGCCCCCGGCCCGGTGCTGCGCGTGCCGGTGGCCGAGGGCGACGAAGGCCGGCTGCAGGCCGTGGTGCTCTCGCCCGACGGGGCACAGGTGGCCGTGGCCGGCAACACCGGCCGCGCCTGGGACGGCAGCAACTCGATCTACGTGTTCGACCGCGCCACCGGGTCGCTGCTGCGGCGCATCGACACGCGTTCGGCCTCGTCGGTGGTGACGATGGACCTCTCGCCCGACGGCCGCACGCTGGCCGTGGGCCTGGGCGGCAAGGGCGGGCTGAAGCTCTTCGATTTCGCCAGCGGCGCCGCCCAGGGCAGCGACGCGACCAACTACAGCGACAGCATCTACGCGCTGGACTTCACGCCCGACAGCAAGCGCCTGGTCAGCGGCGGCGCCGACGGGCGGCTGCATGTCTACGAGGTCAACCAGGGCCAGCTCAAGCGCCTGGGCGGCGGCCGGCCCGAAGGCGGCCGGCTGATCGCGCAGGCCCGCTTCTCGCCCGACGGCCAGCTGATCGCACTCGGCTTCGAGGACTCGCCGCAGCCGCAGGTGCTGTCGGCCGCGGACCTGAGCGTGGTCGCCCGGCCCGCGGTGGGCGATGCCGCGCCCGGCGCCTTCAGCAGCCTGGCCTGGAGCCCCGACGGCAGCGAGCTGTGGGGCGGCGGCGCGCACCGCGATCCGGCCGGCAGCCAGTGGTTGCTGCGCGTCTGGCCGCGCAGCAACTTCGCCAGCTTCGCCGACCGCCAGGCCGCGCACGCGTCGATCCTGGCCATCGGCACGCTGCCGCGGCAGCGCGTGGTCTTCGCCAGCGCCGAGCCGGCCTGGGGCGTGGTCGATGCCTCGGCGCAGGTGCAGCGCAAGCAGCAGTCGGGCGTGGCCAGCTTCAACTCGCTGGCGCGGCAGTTCCAGGTCAGCGCCGATGCGCGCAAGCTGCGCTTCTGGTTCGCCTACAAGCAGCCGCTGAACGAGTTCGAACTGGGCACGCGGGCGCTGCGCGCCGCCGAGGGCGCGGCCGGCTTCGCGCCGCCGCGGCTGGAGGCGCCGGGCCTGCGCATCGAGAACTGGGAGAACGGGCGCGGCCCGGTGCTCAACGGCCAGCGCCTGCCGCTGCCCGAGCTGGAAACCGCGCGCGCTCTCTCGATCGCGGCCGACGGTCGCAGCTTCGTGCTGGGCACCGACGAGGGCCTGTGGACCTTCGACGCTTCGGGCAAGCCGCTGTGGAACAAGCGCACGCCGGCGCTGGTGTGGGCGGTGAACCAGTCGGCCGACGGCAAGCTGCTCGTCGCCGCCGGACAGGACGGCGTGCTGCGCTGGTACCGCGCGAGAGACGGCCAGGAGCTGCTCGCGCTGCTGCCGAACACGGACCGCCGGCGCTGGATCGCCTGGTCGCCCTCGGGCTACTTCGATGCCGCCGTCGGCGCCGAGGAACTGCTGGGCTGGCATGTCAACCGCCGCGCCTCGGAGCGGCCCGACTTCTTCCCGCTGCGCACACTGCGCGCCCGCTTCTACCGGCCCGACGTGATCGACCGCGTGCTCGATCTGGCCGACGAAGGCGAGGCGCTGCGCGCCGCCAACACCGCCGCCAACCGCGGGCCCGAGCCCGAGCTGGTGCTGGCCGAGTCGCTGCCGCCGGTGCTGGAGAACCTGGGCACCGCCGAGATGCGCGGCATCGACGGCGAGATGAAGCTGCGCATCCGGCTGCGCTCGCAGGCCGACGCGCCGATCACCTCGCTGCAGGCGCGCGCCGAAGGCCGCCCGGCGCAGGCCGAGCTGCTCGCGGGCAACGGCGACGAGCGCGAGGTTCGCGTGCGCTTCAGCGGCCAGCCGCAGAACCTGACGCTGATCGCCGAGAACAAGTACGGCCGTTCGGCGCCGGCCAGCGTCACCGTGAGCTGGCCCGAAGCGGCCGCCCCTGCCGCTGCGGCCGCGCCGGCAACGCCGGTGGCCGCGGCCCCGGTCGCGGCGACACCGGCCGCGCCGGCCGCCGCCGGCGGTGCCGGCTTCGACCGCAAGCCGCGCCTGTACGTGCTGGCCATCGGCGTGGGCAAGTTCTCCGACGCGCAGGTGCCGCCGCTGGACCTCACCAGCAAGGACGTGCGCGACTTCGTCACCGAGATCAAGAAGCAGCAGGGCAAGCTGTACCGCCAGGTCGACGTGAAGCTGCTCGTGGACCAGGGCGCCACGCGCGACTCCATCATGGACGGGCTGGACTGGCTGCAGCGCCAGGTCACGCAGCACGACGTGGGCATCCTCTTCGTCGCCGGCCACGGCGACAACGACGCCGAGCTGGGCTACATCTACATCCCGCACAACTTCAGCTTCGACGCCAAGCGCCGCACCGCGGTCAGCTTCAAGGAGTTCCAGAAGACGCTGGACGCGCTCACCGGCAAGGCCGTGTTCTTCGTCGACACCTGCCACTCCGGCAACGTGCTGGGCGAAAAGCGCCGCGCGATGACGCGCAGCGCCGACAACAGCGGCGCCATCAACGACCTGCTCAGCGCCGAGAGCGGCGTCGTCGTCTTCAGCGCCTCCACCGGCCGCCAGTACGCGCTGGAGGACAAGGCCTGGGGCAACGGCGCGTTCACCAAGGCGCTGGTCGAGGGGCTCTCGGGCAAGGCGGACTTCTCCAAGAAGGGCTTCGTCTCGCACAAGATGCTGGACTTCTACATCTCCGACCGCGTCAAGGACCTCACCAAGGGCAAGCAGACCCCGGTGACGCAGGCGCCGGGCGGCGTGCCCGACTTCCCGCTGGCCGTCGTCAAATGACCCCCGCAGAGGGGACGCGCGGAGCTGATGGAAACCGGAGAATCCCGGGTCGTTCGCCGTGAGGACAAGATGATCGTTGGAACCCGCCTGAGCATCGCCGCCGCCGGCCTGGCCCTCTCGCTGTCGGCACTGTCGGCCTTCGCCGCCGACAAGCTGCCCGGCTGGATGACGAACCCGCCGCAGGACGATCCGCAATCGTGGTTCGGCACCGGCGAGGCGCCCGACATCGAAGGCGCGCGCCGCATCGCGCTGCGCAACATCGCCGCGCGGCTGCGCAGCTCCATCGAGGGCGAGATCCGCAACAGCACCAGCGTCAGCAGCAGCGGCGGCAAGGAGCGGGTGGACATCCGCGCGCTGTCGGCCGTCACCGAGCAGGTGCTCAAGACCGAGTTCACGCGCTTCGAGGTCGTGCAGTCGGCCAAGGGCGGGCAGGGCGTCTATGCGCTGGTGAAGGTCGACCGCCCGGCCTTCCTCGCCGACACGCGCTCGCAGCTGCAGACCGTCGACAAGCCCGTGCGCGAAGCCGAGAACGCGCTGGCGATGCAGCCGCCGCTGGAGCAGTACATCACCCTCAAGCGCCTGAAGCCGCAGATCGAGAACGGCGCGCGGCTGTCGCTGCTGCTGCAGGGCGCCGGCGGCGCCGAGGAGGAAGGCCGCGCCGGCGCGCGCCGCTACGCCGGCCTGCTGCAGGCCACCGGCGACGCCGCCAGCAGGATCACCTTCGAGCTGCGCGCGCCGCCGGCCGATGCCGACATCGCCGGCGCCATCGCCGCCTACCTCGCCGAGCAGGGCATGCGCGCCGCCAATGGCCGCACGCCGGGCGCCAATCCGCTGACCATCGCCGCCGACGCGCGCCAGGACGAGCTCTACGGCAGCAAGATGGTGAAGATGAAGGTGCGCCTGGCGGTGCTCGACGAGCAGGGCCGCGCCGCGGCCACGCGCGAGTACGAGATCCCCGGCAGCTCGCGCTACGACTTCAAGGGCGCGCGCGAGGATGCCGTGAAGAAGCTGGCCGACGCGCTGCGCAAGGGCGGCGCGCTGGCCGCCTTCGGGTTCAAGGACTGACGTTCAGGCGATTCGATCCGATTCGACAAGAGGGAAGCAACATGAAGCAGATGGTTGTTCGGGAACCGATGGCCTTCGACGCACGCCGGCGTGGCCTGGTGGGCGGCGCGGTGGTGGCGATGCTGGGCCTGGCCGCTTGCGGCACGAAGGAGGTCCGCGTCGACGAGTGGTCGGCGGTGGAGATGCAGGGCGAGCCGGTGAAGTCGGCCGGCGGCGACGGCAGCCGGCGCACGCGCATCGTCGTGCTGCCCTCGGAGGACTCGCCGGGCACGCCGCCCGCCGCGCGCCTGGGCGCGCGGGCGCAGGCGGCCATCGAGCAGGTGCTGGGCGGCGGCGGCGTCGAGATCGTCGACCGTTCGCTGGCCGGCAAGCTCGACGGCGAGCTGCGCGTGGCCGAGATGCGCGGCTCCGGCAGCTACGGCGGCCCCGACGTGGCCGACTACGTCGTGCGCGTGAAGATGGGCGCAGCGCGCTTCGAGTCGCAGTACGTGAACCCCAGCTCCTTCACCGACAAGCAGGGCAAGGTCACGACCATCCCCGGCGGCTGGAGCAACACCGGGCGCTCGACCATGACGATCGAGATCCGCTCGCTGCCGGCACTCAAGCTCGTCAACACGATCCAGGTCGAGGGCACGGCCAGCGCGACGCAGCAGCCCAACCAGGGCAACAACATCGCGGCGATGCAGAGCGCCACCGACCGCGGCATCCAGTCCAAGCGCACCGACGTGCTCAACGTCTTCTCGCCCAAGGGCTACGTCACCGAGCGTCGCGTGCGCAAGGACGAGTCCATCTTCCGCGTGCAGCTGGGCAAGAACACCGGCTCCAAGCCCGGCGACACGGTGGAGATCTACCGCCAGGACCGCTACGGCGACGAGGCGCCCATCGGCAAGGGCGAGATGACCAACATCGTCGGCATGGAAGGCAGCTGGATGGTCGTGAAGGACCAGAAGGTGGCCAACCAGGTCCGGCATGGCGACTACGTCAAGGTCAAGCACGGCGGGTTCATGGACACGCTGCGCAACCTCAGCAACTCACTCTGAACAAACGATCCACGAGAGGAACGACACCCATGAAGCTCACCCCCATCGCCGTCGGCCTCGTCGCCGCCTTCGTCCTGGCCGGCTGCGGCAGCAACAAGAAGAAGGAGGAAGTCGCCGAGTGCAAGTTCCTCGAGAACCCGAGCGAGCGCGCCCCGCAGTGGGCCTGCGCGCCCTACACGGTCGAAGGTTTCAAGGACACCGGCTTCGGCAGCTACCAGAAGACCGCCGCGGGTGCGCAGTTCGCGATGGACCAGGCCGCCGCCAAGGCGCGCGCGCAGCTGGCCAACCAGATGAAGTCGCGCATCACGCAGATGATCCGCGACTACGCCGGCACCACTGGCGCCGGCGCCACCGAGACGGTGGACCGCGCCGCGTCGAGCACGACGCAGCAGATCACGGCCGAGTCGCTGGCCGGCTCGAAGATCGTGCGCCAGGCGGTCGACGCCAAGGGCAACGTCTACGTGCTCGTCGGCATGGACATCGAGGGCGGCAACAAGCGCATCCAGGAGGCGCTGAACACCAGCATGCGCAACCAGCCGGCGCTGTGGCAGCAGATGCAGGCCAACCGCAGCCAGGCCGAGATGCAGGCTGAAATTCTCAAGATGGGTGATCGCCGATAGAGGTGGCGCGGGCCGGCAGTGCCGGCCCTCTTCCTGTTCGCCCAAGACAAAACGCGCGCCTCTCGGCGCGCGTTTCGCTTGGTGAGCCGCCTTTCGGCGATCAGCCCGCTTCAGCCCGGATTGGCCACGATCGTCACGCGGCGGTTCTCCGGCGCGGCCGGCTCGCTGGGCTTCATCAGCGCGCTGGAGCCCTTGCCCACCGCGTTGACGCGCTCGGCGGTCAGGCCCTGGGCGCTGATCAGGTACTCGCGCACGCTCTCGGCGCGGGCCTGGCTGAGCTTCATGTTGGCCTCTTCGCTGCCGCGCGGGTCGGCGTGGCCCTCGATCGTGAACTTCACGCTCGCCAGCTTGTCGCTCTTCATCGCCGCGGCCAGCACGTCCAGCGCCTTCTTCGCGCTGCCGGTCAGGTCGGCCGAGTTGGTGACGAAGGTGACCAGGATGTTGGCCTTGGCCGGCTGGGCCGAGGCCGCTGCCGTGCCCGCCACGCGCACCGCCGGGCGGAAGCTGCGCATGCGCGGGCCGCCTTCACCCTCCGGCGCCGAGGCCGCCTCGGCCGGCGCGGCGGCGGGCGCCAGCGCGTCGATCAGCGCCTGCTGCGTGACCTGGCCTTCGCGCAGCACCTTCTCCTGGGCCTGCGCCGCTCCGGCGGCGAGCATCATCACGGCCAGGGCTACATGAGCGATCTTGGAGGGCAGTTTCATGGCGGTCTTTCAGATGGTTCGGGGCGAACCCCTTTGTGAACGGACGTAATCGTACGCCCTGGGCCGCAGCCCGCGCCCAAAGCGAACTTCAGGCGCGTTTCTGCGGCTTGGCGACGGACTTCAGCGCGAAGCGGCCATCGGTCTGGAACAGCCAGGCCTCGACGACGCCTTCGCCGTGCAGCTGCGTCATCGCCTTCTCGGACAGCCCGGTGGGCGCCGGCAGGCGGGCAACGGATTCCAACGCGGCCTTGGTCAGCTCGGGCTGGTCGGGGTTCTCGCGGAAGATCTCGGCCTTCCACTGGTTCTGCTCGTCGAGCTTGACGCGCAGCACCACCACGGCGCGCAGCAGCGCCTGGGGCTGCTCGTCGTGCACCTGGGTGCCGCTGGTCTTGTAGACGACATGGGCGAACTCGGCGGCCACGGTGGCCGGCGCGGCAGCGGCGGCGGCCTTGGGCGCGGGCTTGGCCTTGGCCTTCGGCTCGGCGGCCTGGGCGGCGCCGGCGGCGAAGACCGCCAGCGCGGCGGCGGCGACGAGGCGGAGGGCGGTGTTCTGGATCATGGTGGAGGCTCCGGTAGGCGCCAGGTCTTGGCCCGGCATGGTTGCAATTTCGCCATCAGCGGCGTGGTCTGAACAGGAGACCAAGGTATATCTGCCGGGCCTTTGCTGCGTGTCCACGTGATACCTTGGTACCGTGCCCACGAAACAGGCGGCGTCACACCATCCCTGGCGTCCCCAACTCAGATGATCTCCGCCATGTCGCCCCACGGTTCGATACTTCTTGCCGACGATCACGGGCTGGTGCGTCACGGATTGCAACTGCTCATTGCGGAAGTGATGCCGCAGTTGCGAGTGCAACTGGCCGGATCACTCGCCGAGACGGTGCAGGCGCTGCAGACCGCCGGCCGCTTCGACCTCGTGCTGCTGGATCTCACGCTGTCCGACGTGCACGGCCTGGCCGGCCTGCACCGGCTGCGCGAGGATTTCCCCTACGTGCCGGTCGTCATCCTCAGCGCCCAGGACGACCGCGACACGGTGCTGGCGGCGCTGGACGCCGGCGCGATGGGCTTCATCAGCAAGGCCGCCGCGCCCAGCGAGCTGAAGGACGCGCTCACCCGGGTGCTGATCGAGCACCGCATCCACCTGCCGCAGTCGGTGAGCGGCGGCATGGCGGCCATGCCCGAGGGCGGCGGCGGGCGCGAGTTGGCCGAACTCTCGGCGCTGGGCCTGACCGAGCGCCAGATCGAGGTGCTGGGCTACGTCGTGCAGGGCCTGCGCAACAAGGAGATCGCGCGCCTGCTGGACCGCTCCGAGGTGGTGGTGAAGAAGCACGTCACCGCCACGCTGCAGGCGCTGGGCGCGCCCAACCGCACCAAGCTGCTGGTGCTGCTGAGCCAGCGCGGCTACCGCGTGCCGTCGATGCGGCCGGGCTCGGCCGCCGAATGAAATGAGACCCCCAAGCTCACTTCGTTCGCTGCCCCCCGAGGGGGTGTTCAGTGGCTTCGGAACGGCCGAGCGCCACTGAGATGACCGAGCCGGCCGCCGCTCGCCGCGAAGGCAGCGCCGCCGACATCGACGCGCAACTGCCGCGCCGCCGGCGGCGCCTGGGCCTGGCGCTCGTGGCGCTCGGCGTGCTGGCACTGGCGGCGCAGAGCTGGTTCGAGTGGTGGCTGCCCTACGACCTGGCGGCGCTGGAAACCATGCGCATGCTCAGCTTCTCGCCCACGCTGGGCGCCTCGCAGCTGGTGTGGTTCTGGGCCCTGCTGTGCGCGGTGGCGCTCGCGGCGCTGGCGCTGTCGGGCTCGCACATCCGGCTGCGGCCGGGCATGGGGGCGGCGCTGTGCGGGCTGCTGCTGGGTTCGGCCCAGGTGGCCGCGGGCGGCGCTGCGGCCTCGGTGGCGATGCTGATGCTGGTGGGCGTGGCCAGCCTGGGCTGGCACGCGCTGCGCGACGGCGGCCTGGTGCTGCTGCTGACCACCGGCGCGGCGGTGGCGGGCTGGGACTGGGCGATGTCGGAGTACCCCACGCTGTGGATCGGCGCGGCCGTGCTGTGCGTGATGTTCGTCTGGATCGACCGCATGCACATCCGTGCCAGCGACCGCCGCCTGTTCCGCGCGCTGGCCGAGCGCGACGTGCTGATCACGAGCCTGGACCAGCACAGCGCCCAGCTCACCGCGCTGCAGGGCGCGCGCACGCGCCTGCTCGCCAGCATCAGCCACGACCTGCGCCAGCCGCTGCAGGCGGTGCGCCTGTTCGCCGAGGCGCTGCAGGCCAAGCCCGATCCGCAGGACGGTGCCGCGCCCGCGCGCCGCCAGGAGCTGCTGCGCCAGCAGATGCGCGCCGCCGACGACGCCGTGGCCATGCTCGACCAGTTCAGCGAGTTCAGCGCCATCGAGCAGGGCGCACTGCAGTCGCACCCAGAGCTGGTGGACGTGCGCGACGTGCTCGACGGCGTCGCCGCCAGCCTGCAGGCCACGCACCCGCGCGAGCTGCTGAGCCTGTCGGTGCACGGCCGCAGCCGCTGGCTGTTCACCGACCGCACCCAGCTCGCGCGCCTGGTGCAGAACCTGGCCGGCAACGCGGTGCGCTACAGCCTGGGCGCGCGGCCGGGCGAGCGCGCCAGGGTTGTGCTGGCGGTGCGGCCGCACCGCATGGCCGGCGGCGAGCACGGCCTGGCGATCGACGTCGTCGACAACGGCCGCGGCATCCCGGCCGACAAGCTGGAGGCGATCTTCGAGCCCTACGTGCAGCTCGAAGGCGGCGCCGGCGGCGCTTCGCGCGGTGGCCGCGGGCTGGGGCTGGCGATCGTGCGCGGCCTGGTCGCCCAACTCGGGCTGCAGCTGGCGCCGCTGCGTTCCACGCTGGGCCGCGGCACGCGTTTCCGCGTGCTCGTGCCGGCTCCGCTGTGCCGCGCCGGCCCGCCGGAGCCGCAGGCCGTGCCGGCGCGCCGCGGCGACGACCTCGCGCGGCTGGACGGCTGGCTGCTCGCGCTGCTGGAAGACGAGGCCGCCCCGCGCGCCGCGCTGCGGGCGGCGCTGGAAGGCGTGGGCGCGACCATCGTCGATGCCGGCGCGCTCGATGCGCTGAAGGAGCGCCTGGACGAGGAGCCGCGCTTCCCCGACGCGCTGGTGTTCGACCTCGACCTCGGCGCCGGCCAGCCCGACGGCCTGGCCTCGGTGGAGGCGCTGCGCGCCGAATGGGAGTTGCTGGTGCCGGCGGTGATCGTCACCGGCCGCATCTCGGTGATGGGCACGGTGCCGATGCCGCGGCGCTGCACGCTGCTGGGCAAGCCGGTGCCGCTGGCGCTGCTGGTGGCCACGCTCAGGCGGCTGGCGCCGGCGCAGGGCGCGGCCGCGGCGGCGGGTGCCGAATGAACGTGCGGCCCGGTATCCCTCGGGATCATGGCGCGGCCGCCGCGCCGGGATTCCAATGACACCGTCCGACGCGTGTCGGCCGCGGTCCCCCTCCCGGCGTTGCCGGGGTGGAAGAAAATGGACTGTTGCCTTCCGCGCCCGAACCGAGGACCCAAGATGAAGACCCCGCTACGACTCGCGATGCTCTGCCTGGCCCTGGGGCTGCATGCCCTGGACAGCCGCGCCGACGACTTCGAACTCGTCACCGCTGCCGAGGCGCAGCAGTCGGCCAAGGCCGAGGCCGCCAATCCGGAAAACGGCATGCGCACGCGCAGCCTGCCGATCCCCAAGCCCGGCCAGCCTGCGATCCGCGTCGTCGCGCCCAGCGTGGCCGCGGTGAACGCGCCGGTGCGCATCGAGGCCGCCTTCAAGCCTGCGCCCGGCACGCGCATCGTGCCGTCGACCTTCCGCGTGCTCTACGGCCTGATGAAGATCGACCTGACCGACCGCGTGCTCAAGCACGCCAAGGTCACCGAGACCGGCGTGGTCGTCGACCAGGCCAAGGTGCCCGAAGGCCAGCACCGCCTGATCCTGCAGGTGGCCGACGACCAGGGCAACACGGCCGAGCAGGAACTGCGGCTGCGCGTCGGCGCCGCGTCCTGAGGGCGCGGCGACAGCAGCAAACCGGGGAGACACCGCGGCGCGCCATGCGGTGACGCCGCCGTCGGGGTGGGAAGGGTGATGAACATGCGCAAGTTCGCCGGCCAGGCGGGTCTGGGGCTGGCCTGGACCCTGTGGGCCGTCTGCGCGACGGCTGCCGGGCCGGGCGTGGCCGACGCCGATACGCGCTCGATGATCGAGGCGCTGATGCCCAAGGCGCAGCGTGCGCGCAACCTCGTCGTGCGCATCAAGCCCGAGGCTGCGGCGGCTTCCGCGGCGGTGGCCGCGGCGTCGGCCGCCTCCGGCGCCGAGCCCGCAACCATGGCGGCGGCCGAGCCCGCAGCCGCCACCCCGCCGGCCCCCGCGCCGGTGCCGGCCGGCCCGGCGCCCAGCCTGTCGCTCGCGATCCAGTTCGAACCCAACTCCTCGCGCGTGCGGCCCGAGAGCGGCGCGATGCTCGGCACGCTGGTCGCGGCGATGCAGTCGCCCGAACTCAAGACGGCGCGCTTCGTCATCGAAGGCCACAGCGACGCCCGCGGCGCGACGGCGCAGAACCAGCGCCTGTCGCTGGAGCGCGCCGAGGAGGTGCGTCTGTACCTCGTCGCGCTGGGCGTGCATCCCTCGCGGCTGAAGGCCGTCGGCAAGGGCAGCAGCGAGCTGGCCGACGCGGCCGACCCGGGCGCCGCCGCCAACCGGCGCGTGCGCGTGGTGACGATCGAATGAAGCGCCTGGCCGCCGCGCTCGTGCTGGCCGCGCTGGCGGCCGCGGGCCCCGCCCGCGCCGAAGACCCCGCGCCGCGGGGCACCCGGCACGCGCTGATCATCGGCATCGGCGAATACGCCGATCAGGAAATCCCGCTGTTGCGCGGCATGCCGCTGGACGTGGCCAGCGCGCGCCGCATGGCCGCGGCGATGTCGGTTCCGGAGGCCAATGTCACGCTGCTGCGCGACCGCGACGCCACCGCCTCCGGCATCCGCGGCGCCATCGCCGCGCTGGGTTCGCGCCTGAACGAGGGCGACCGCGTCTTCGTCTACTACTCAGGCCACGGCACGCGCTGGCACGACGCCACGCTGAAGGCCGAGGGCTGCACCGAGGGCATCCTCGCGGCCGACGGGCAGGTGATCAGCAACATCGAGCTGGGCGTGCGCCTGGCGCCGCTGGCGCGCCGCGCGGACAAGATGCTCGTCTTCTACGACGCCTGCTTCTCCGGCGGCCTGGCCGAGTCGCCGCTGCGCACGCGCAGCCTGAAAGTGGGCAGCGAGCTGCTGACGCCCAAGTTCAGCGCCGCCGGCGTGCCCGAGGCCTGCGCGAAGCCCTCGAACTTCCGCTCGCGCAGCCTGCCTTCGGTGATGCAGCAGCCGCAGTCGCTGGTGAGCGCCGCGGGCCAGAACGTGGTGCAGATCGCCGCCAGCCGGCCCGACGAGGTGAGCTTCGACAGCCCGGTGGTCGGCGGCTTCGCCACCGCCGCCTGGCGCGACTGCCTGCTCGGCCAGGCCCGGGATCTGGACGGCAGCGGCGCCATCACCGTGGCCGAGGTCACGCAGTGCGCGCAGGCCAAGCTCGACACCGCGCTGAAGGGCCACGCCGGCATCGACGGCCAGCGCATGACGGTGGTCGGCAATGCCGCGTTCGTGCCGGCATGGGTTGGCGGTGCCGCGCCAGTCACCACCGCCCCGGTGGCCAAGCGCCTCGCGCCCGCCGACCTGCTGGGCGAGGTGCACGGCCAGCGCGACGGCGCGCATGCCGTGGCGGCCACGCTGCGCAAGCCGAAGCTGAAGATCGGCACCGAGGCGCTGGCCTTCGACGTGACGCCGTCGCGCGACGGTTATCTCTACGTCGCGCTCGCTGGCTCCGACGGCCAGAGCCTGTACCTGCTCTACCCGAACCAGCTCGCGGCCGACAACCGCGTGCGCGCCGGCCAGCGGGTTTCGCTGCCGGGCGCCGGCTGGGAGATCGTCGCCGCCGGCCCGCCCGGACCGGAGACGCTGCTGGTGATGGTCAGCGACGCGCCGCGCGATCTCGCCGGCCTGGCCGCCGAGCGCGCCGGCCCGTTCATGAAGACGCTGCTCGACGGCCAGGGCCGCTCGCGGCTGCAGGCCGTGCTGGCCGGCGGCACGCCGAAGGAAGGCTGCGGCAAGCCCGGCGCGCCGAGCTGCTCCGACGCCTTCGGCTCGGCGCTGCTGAAGCTCGACACGGTCGAGTAGCGCCCAAGGCGTGGCCGCCGATCAGGCGTCGGCCAGCTGCACGATCGCCGAGGCGGGCAGCGCGCCCGATTGCCGCGCCGTCTCGCGCCCGCCCTCCAGGCGCACCAGCGTCGGGATGCTGCGGATGCCGTAGCGGGCCGACAGCATCGGGTTCGCGTCGCTGTCGACCTTCACCAGGTGTGCGCGGCCGGCGAGCTGGCGGCCGGCCTGCGCGAAGGCCGGCGCCATCATCCGGCAGGGGCCGCACCAGGCGGCCCAGAAGTCGACCAGCACCGGGCGCTGCGTGGCGGCGACCACCGCATCGAAGTCTGCATCCGTCAGGTCCACCGGCTGGCCGGTCAGCAGCGGCTGGCTGCAGCGGCCGCAGGAGGGTTCGTCGTCGAAACGCGCCGCTGGCAGGCGGTTGGTGGCGCCGCAGTGCGGGCAGGCGAGGTGGATGCGGGTGTCTTCCATGTCAGTGGCGCCCGGCCGTTCCGAAGCCACTGAGCGCTCCCGCGGGGGGCAGCGAACGGAGTGAGCGTGGGGGCTTCATGTCCTTCATCTGGGCCTGCAGTGCACCGATTCAAGCCGGCGGAAGCCGCGCGGCGATCGCGTCGCCCACGTGCTGCATGAAGGCGCGCACGCGCGCGGTCTCGCGCAGGTCCGGGTGGGTGAGCATCCACACCGGCACGCTCAGCTCGGGCACGATCTCGGAGACGGCGACCAGGCCCTCGTCGGCCTCGCCCATGAAGGTGGGCAGCAGCGCGACGCCCACGCCGGTGCGCAGCATCGCCGCGGCGGCGTTGAAGATGTCCACGCGGACGCGCACGCGGGCCTGGGCGAGCTGGGTGCGCATCCAGCGGTCGTAGATACGGTGCGTGGCGTCGCGCTCGAAGGCGATCCACGGCACCTCGCGCAGCAGCGTGGGCAGCGGCGTGATCGCCTGCGGCAGGCCGCTGGCGCCGCGGCGTGCGTAGACGCGGCAATGCGTCATGCCCAGCGGCCGGCCGACGAGGTGCTCGGCGACGTTGGCCGACAGCCGCAGCGCCACGTCGGCCTGCAGGTGCGTGGGGCCGGCCGTGCCGTCGGCGTGGCGGCGCGCCAGGTCGACGAGGAAGGCGTTCTCCACCACCTCGACCTCGATGCCGGGGTAGGCGGCGGCGAAGTCCGCCAGCGGCTGCGGCAGCAGGTGGGCCATGATCACGAAGGCCGTGGTCACGCGCAGCGGGCCGGTCAGTTCGCGGTCGCGGCCCATCACCAGGCGCTCGATCTCGTCGGCACGGTCGGCCATGCCGCGCGCCTGTTCCAGCAGCAGCGCACCGGCTTCGGTAGGTTGGTACCCGCTTCGCGCGCGTTCGAACAGGCGTGCGCCCAGTTCCGCCTCCAGCGCGTCGAGCCGGCGCTGCACGGTGGTGGCGTTCACGCCCAGGCGGCGCGCCGCGGCGGCCACCGAACCCAGGTCGCCCACGGCGAGTGCATAGCGCAGGTCGCTCCAGTCCATCGTTCAAGCTTGAGCTGCAAATCTGCAGACTCTAGATGCGTTTGCCGGCGTTGTCTGCAAACTCGCCAGTCCATACAGTGCCCAGCCATGAGTTCCATGCCGACCAATCCCCTGCCACGCCCGCCGCTGCGGCTGCTGGAGCGCCCGAAGCGCGCCGAGCCCGCCCCAAGGGCGCCGGCACCGGCGGCCTGGTGGCAGCGCTGGCTGAACGGCTGGCGCTGAGCACCGCGTTCGGGTGGTGCGCCGGGAATAATCGCGCAGCCACTTCCGTACGCTCCCGGTGGATGCACCCGCACCCTTTCGCCGGCGGCTGCTCGAAGCGATCCCGCGGCTGCGGCGTTACGCCCGCACCCTGGCCTTCGACAGCGCGCTGGCCGACGACCTGACGCAGCAGGCGCTGGAGCGTGCGCTGCTGCACTGGCAGCAGTTCGATCCGCAGCGCGACATGGCCGTCTGGCTGCTGTCCATCGCCCACAACGCGCACCTCGATGGCCTGCGCCGCGACTCGCGCATGTCGGTGATGGATCCGGCCGACATGGAGCGGGCGCAGGACGCCGCCGGCGGTGACCCCGGCGTCGACGTGGGGCTGCGGCTGGACCTGATGGCGGCGCTGAAGCTCCTGTCGCCCGAGCAGCGCGAGCCGCTGCTGCTGGTGTGCGTGGAGCAGCTGAGCTACGCCGAGGTGGCCGAGGTGATGCACATCCCGGTGGGCACGGTGATGTCGCGCGTGTGCCGCGCGCGCGCCACGCTGCGCCGTTTCCTCGATGGCGGTGGTGCCGCGGCGGCGGCGCCGTCGCTGCGGCGGGTGGTCTGAATGAACAGGGTTCCGGAGAAGATCAGCGACGAAGAGCTCAGCGCCTGGGTCGACGGCGAGCTGGACGCGGCCGCGCAGGCGCGGATCGAGGCCTGGCTCGAGGCGCATCCCGAGGACGCCGCCCGGCCCGCCGCCTGGGCTGCCGACCGGCGCGAGATCGCCGCGCTCTTCGGCCCGGTGGCCGCGGAGCCGGTGCCGCCGGCGCTGGCCGCCACCGTCTGGCGCCGCGCCGGGCCGCCGCGCTGGACGATGGCGGCGGCCGCCGCCGGCCTGCTGCTCGTGGGTGGCGTGGTGGGCGGCGGGCTGGTCTGGCAGCAGCAGCAGCGCGAGTTCGCGGGCCGGCAGCTGAAGCTGGCCGCCGGCACGCCGCAGGGCTGGGTGCAGCGGGCCGCCTTCGCGCACAGCGTCTACACGATCGAGCCGCGCCATCCGGTGGAGGTGAAGGCGCAGGAAGACCACCTGGCGCGCTGGCTGACCAAGCGCATCGATGTGCCGGTGAAGCTGTTCGACCTGCGCGAGCAGGGCTTCGAGCTCGTCGGCGGCCGGCTGCTGCCCGACGGCCCGGGCAAGAGCGCGCAGCTGATGTACCAGGACGCCAAGGGCCTGCGCGTCACCGTCTACCTGCGCAAGCCCGAGCAGGGCACCGACGCGGCCTTCCGCTTCGAGCAGCAGGGCGAGCTGGGCCTGTTCTACTGGATCGAGGAAGGCTGCGGCTATGCGCTGGTGGGTGCGCTGCCGCGCGCCACGCTGCTGGCGCTGGCCGAGAGCATCTACAAGCAGCACCCGGTCGCCACACCCGAGGCCGCCCCGGCGGGGCCTGCGCCTGCGGCCGCTCCCCCGGCTTCTGCCGGCGGCTGAGCCGCGGCATACACTGCGCGCCGCCGCGCCGGGCACCCGGATTGCTCCCGGCGGGGCGCGACACCATGGCCGACCCGACCCTGCACCTTGACACCCCCGGCTGCCGCTGCGCGCTGCACGCCCGGCGCTCGTTCACGCTGCTGCTGGCCACTGCGGGCGGTGCGGCATTCGCCCAGCAGGCGCAGGAAGGCGTGCGCGGCGACGTCGGCCGCAACTCGGTGTTCACGCGCGCGGTCTCGGCCGAGCAGGTGGAGGCGCAGGCGCAGCAGGAATACGCCGGCATGCTGCGCCAGGCCGCGGCCAAGAAGGCGCTCGCGCCGGCCACCGACCCGCAGGTGCAGCGCCTGCGCGCCATCGCCCAGCGCATCATTCCCTTCGCCGCGCCGTGGAACGAGCGCGCCGGGAAGTGGAAGTGGGAAGTCAACGTGCTGATGAGCAACGAGCTCAACGCCTTCTGCATGCCCGGCGGCAAGATCGCGTTCTTCTTCGGCATCCTGAAGAAGCTGCAGCTGAGCGACGACGAGGTCGCCACCGTGATGGGCCACGAGGTCGCGCATGCGCTGCGCGAACACGCGCGCGAGCGCATGGGCAAGGGCGTGGCGACGAAGCTGGGCATCGAGCTGGGCGCGGCGATCTTCGGCTGGGGCAACACCGGCCGCACGATCGCCGGCGGCGTGGGCCAGCTGGCGACGCTCGAATTCAGCCGCGAGGACGAGACCGAGGCCGACATCGTCGGCATGGAGCTGGCCGCGCGCGCCGGCTACGACCCGGCCGCCGGCGTCACACTGTGGCAGAAGATGCTCGCGGCCAGCAAGGGCGCGCCGCCGCAGTTCCTCTCCACCCACCCGGCCGGCAAGACGCGCATCCGCGACATCCAGGACAAGCTGCCCAAGGTGCAGCCGCTGTTCGCGCGCGCGCCCAAGCCCGAGCGCCGCTTCTCGCCGCCGCCGGCGGGCTGAGCACCAGGCTTCAGATCCGCCGCGGCAGCGGCTTCAGGATCACGATGCGCCCGCGCGCGATGCCCAGGTAGCCGCCTTCCTGCAGCGGCTTGAACAGCTTGGTGACGTTGGTCGGCACGCAAGCCAGCTCCGCGGCCAGCTCGCGCCGCGACGGCGCCGGCTCGATCAGCCAGGTGCCGTCGCCCTGCGCCACCGCCAGGCGCTCCAGCAGCCGCTTCAGCCGCGTCCAGACGTTCAGCAGCGCCAGGTCGCGCAGCCCCTGCGTGGCGGCGCGCGCGCGCTGGATCACCAGCGTCACCAGCTCCATCGCGAAGGCCGGCTCGCGCATCAGGTGCTGCTCCAGCACGTGGCGCAGGATGCGTGCGCAGACCACCGCCTCCATCGCCACCACGTGCGCCGAACGCGGGCCGCCGTCCAGCCCCATCTCGCCGACGCAGGCGCCGGGCCCGTAGTGGCCGTAGGTGAAGCTGCTGCGGTCGTCCTCGCCCAGCGTGTAGGCGCGCAGCTGGCCCTTCAGCACGATGTACATCGTGTCGCCGCGGTCGCCCTCGACGATGATCTGCGTGCCCTTGCGCAGGCGCACGAGTTCGCCGCGGCGGGCCAGCGCGCGCAGCGAGTCCGACATCGGCACGGCGTCGAACGGATCGGCTGGTTCTCGGTCTTCTCGGCTCGTCATGACTCGCGCGGCGCGAGGCGGGACCGGGCCCGCCTGGCGCGCGGCGCGATGTTAGCCCTGCAAGGCGGCGCCGCGGTGCAGCGTGCAGCGCAGCGGCGGCAGCACGGCGATCTGCCGCACCAGCTCGCGGATGCTCTCGGCGCCGGTCTTGGCGCGGATCGAGCCGATCTGCGTGCGCACCGTGCACACGGCGACCTTCTGCAGCGTGGCGATGCGCGTCGGCGGCTCGCCGGCGCACAGCAGCTCGAGCACGCGCGTCTCGGCCTGCGTGAGCCCGGCGCCGCGCGCGAAGCTCTGCACCGTGAGCTGCTCGCAGACCTGGCGCTTGCCCAGCACCAGCAGCGTCAGCGGCTCGGCATTCCCGCGCCCGGGCATCGGCACCACCGAGACGCTGATGCGCTGCGCGCCTTCGCCCAGCATCACCAGCCGGCGCAGCCCGCGCTGCGCCGCGGCCAGCGCGTCGCCCAGCGCCGCCAGGTCCTTCGCGCCCGGCGCGCCCAGGCGGCCGGCCTGCAGCTGCAGCGGATGGCGGTCGTCCAGCTCCTGCACCGCCGCATGGTTCAGGTAGGTGACGCGCGCGCCGGGCGCCACCAGCAGCATGCCGTAGTCGATCTCGTCGAGCATGCCGGCCATCCAGGGCGTGGGGTCGCGGCCCGCGCGCCGGCGTTCGGGGCCGGCGTAGCTCCCACCACCCGCGGCGTGCGCGTCGGCGAAGGAACTGGCACTCGTGGTCGTCGTCTCGAACATAGGACCTCCGGTTCGGCTGACGCAGTGCTTCGGTTGGTTACCACTGCTGACCGAAGGTTAGGAAGCGTTCGTCCTCCCGAGCGGTGAGTCGGCAGCAGCCGAACGGTCACTTTTCACCTTTGCCGACCACTTGCAGTGCGCTTCCGGGCCCGGGCAGCGCCATCGCCACGCGCGCACCGGGCGCCGAGGCCAGCGGCAGCCGCGCCAGCGGCAGCGTCACGGTGACCGCCTGCGGGCCGCGGTTCACGCCCACCAGCGTGGCCGATTCGGCCGTGTAGCGCGCGAACACGAGCCAGTGCTCGCCCATGGCGAGCGTCAGCGTCGCGCCGTGGCGCCACTCGGCGCGGCGGCGACGCATGGCGACGAGTTCGCGCACGTGCTGCCACAGCGCGGTGGGCCAGCGTTCGCGCTGCCAGTCGAAGCAGCGCCGGCAGTCGGGGTCGGCGCCACCTTCCAGGCCGATCTCGTCGCCGTAGTACAGGCCGGGCACGCCGGGGCGCGTGAACAGCAGCGTCATCGCCAGCTGCAGCAGCGCGAGGTCGCCGCCGAGTTCGGTCAGCAGGCGCGGCGTGTCGTGGCTGTCCAGCAGGTTCAGCTGCGCAAGCTGGTTGGCGTGCGGGATGGCCGCCGCGGCGCGGGTCATCCAGCGCTCGAAGTCGGCGGTGGCCAGGCGGTGGCGCTGCCCGCCGGCCTGCAGGCCCGCCAGCCAGCCGCGCAGCGGCATGGCAAAGCCGTGGTAGTTCATCGCGCCGTCTTCCTGCTCGCCCTGCAGCCAGCGCGTGGCCTCGGAGAAGTGCTCGCCCAGCAGGTAGGCCTCGGGGTTCTCGGCCTTGACCGCGCGGCGGATGGCGCGCACGTGCGCCGCGTTGTTGGCCGCGCCCGGGCCTTCGCCGAGCATGTGGATCACGTCCAGCCGCCAGCCGTCGATGGACCAGGGCGGCCGCAGCCAGTGCCGCAGCACCGCCTGCTCGCCGCCGTAGACGGCCTGCTGCACCGCGGGTTGCGCGAAGTCCAGCACCGGCAGCGAATCGTGGCCCTTCCAGCCGAGCGGGCGGCCCGCGGCGTCGCGCGCGTAGAGCTCGGGCCGCTGCTGCAGCCAGGGGTGGTGCTGGCCAGTGTGGTTGACCACCGCGTCCAGCACCAGCCGCAGGCCGCGTTCGCGCGTGGCCTCGCGCAGCGCGCGCAGCGCCGGGTTGCCGCCCAGCAGCGGATCGACGCGGGTGTAGTCGGCCGTGTCGTAGCGGTGGTTGCTGCGCGCCTCGAACACCGGGTTCAGGTACAGCGCGCTGATGCCCAGCTCGTCGGCCAGGTAGGGCAGCTTCGCCGTGAGGCCCGGCAGGTTGCCGCCGAAGAACTCGTGGCTGCCGTGCCGCGGGTCCGGCCGCGCGCCCCAGGGCTTCAGCGGCACGGCGGCGGGCACGCCCTCGTCGCGCGCGAAGCGGTCCGGGAACACCTGGTAGAAGACCTGCTCGCGCACCCAGGCCGGCGGCCGTTCGTGGCGGTGCACGCGGAAGTGCAGCGCTTCCGGCGGCACGTGGGCATGCGGGCCGTCGGCGCCCAGCCAGTGCAGCGCGTCGTCGCCGGCGGCGACGAAGGCGTAGAGCGTCAGCCCGTCGCCGCCGTTCCAGCCGATGCGGGCGTGGAAGCGGTGCAGCGCACCCTGGCGGCCATCGGGTGCCATCGGCACGAGATGCTCCTCGTTGTCGGGCAGGCAGCGCACGAAGACGCGGCCGTCGGGCAGCGCCTCGTCGGCCAGCAGCACGAGCTCGAGGCCCTGCTCGTCGGCGTGGGCCCAGGGTTCGATCGGCGGGTGCAGCAGGAACATGGCGGGTGTGGAACGGTCGAGGGCGGTCGCTATCATGGCCCGCGTGTGCCCGCGCCCGACCCTGCTGCTCGCGCTGTTGCTCGCGCTCCAGGTGCCGGCCCCGGTGCTGGCTGCCAAGCCGCTGGTCTACTGCGCCGACGCCAGCCCCGAGGGCTTCGACCCCTCGCTGTGGGACAGCTCGGCCACCGGCAACGTCACGACGCAGATCTTCAACGGCCTGGTCGCGTTCAAGCGCGGCACATCCGAGCTGCGCCCGGCACTCGCCACCGCGTGGACCGTCTCGCCCGACGCGAAGGCCTTCAGCTTCACGCTGCGCCGCGGCGTGAAGTTCCAGAGCACGCCCTGGTTCACGCCCACGCGCGAGTTCGATGCCGACGACGTGATCTTCACGTTCACGCGCATGGTCGATTCGAAGCTGCCGTTCAACGCCGCCTTCCCGGCCACCTTCGTCTACCCGCAGAGCCTGGGCCTGGCGCAGATGATCGCCGGCATCGACAAGCTGGGGCCCCATGAAGTGCGCTTCCGGCTCACGCGCGCCAACGTCAACTTCCTGGCCTACTTCGCCGCCAGCTGGGCCGGCATCCATTCGGCCGAATACGCGGCGCAGCTGCTGCGCCAGGGCCGCGCCAGCGCGATCAACAACCAGCCCGTGGGCACCGGCCCCTACCAGCTGAAGAGCTACCGCAAGGACGACGTGCTGCGCCTGCTCGCGCACCCCGGCTACTGGGGCGGTGCGCAGCGCACCGAGCGGCTGGTCTACACGATCAGCCGCGAGCCTGGCGTGCGGGTGCAGAAGATCGCGCGCGGCGAGTGCCAGGTGGCCGCGCCCATCCGCGACGTGGACGTGAGCGCGCTCTCGGGCCACCCGCAGGTGATCATCGCCAAGACCCAGGCGCTGAACATCTCCTACCTCTCGTTCAACCTGAAGAAGCCGCCCGTGGACAGGCGCGAGGTGCGCGAGGCGCTGGACATCGCGATCGACCGCAACGCCCTGTTCCTCGTGCTGTTCCCGCGCGGCGACGCGATGCAGGCGGTGAGTGCCTTCCCGCCCGCGGTGCCGGGCTACAACCGCGCGCTGAAGAACGAATACGACCCGGCGCGCGCCAGACAGCTGCTGGCCGCGGCGGGCTACCCGAACGGCTTCGAGATCGACCTCTGGGCGTTGCCGATCAGCCGCCCGACGAACCCCAACGGCCAGCTGATGGCGCAGCTGATCCAGGCCGACTGGGCGAAGATCGGCGTGAAGGCCCGCATCGTCACCTACGAGTGGGGCGAGTACCTGAAGCGCGCCAACCAGGGCGAGCACCATGTCTACATGAGCGGCTGGAGCACCGACGTGGCCGCGGCCGACGAGTTCCTCGCACCCAACCTGAGCTGCGCCGCCAGCCGCGGCGGCATCAAGTTCTGCAACGCCGAGTTCGACCAGCTGGTGGAGGCCGCGCGCGGCGAGGTGGACGAGGGCAGGCGCAACGGCATGATCGAGCGGGCGCAGCTGATCTTCAAGCGAGAGCGGCCCTGGATCACGATGGCGCACTCCTCGGTCTACATTCCCTTGCGCCGCGACGTGCAAGGCTTCGCGATGGCACCCAACGGCAGCGTCGACTTCGAAGGCGTATGGCGACAGTGAAGGCGACCATGACCCATGAAGTGAGCGGCATGCTGCCAGTCGAGGGCATCGGCCCGGCGAACGGCTTCCGCCGGCTGGATGCGCTGCATGGCGTGCTGGTCGACCTGCGCTATGCGGGCACCAACAACTTCGCCGGCATCGATCTGTACCGCGGCATGGACTGCGGTTGGCTGCGCGCCGAGGCTGCCGACGGGCTGGAGGCCGCGGCCGGATGGCTGCAGCGCGAGCGGCCGGGCTGGCGCATCCTGCTGCTGGACGCGCTGCGCCCGCAGCGCGTGCAGGAGGCGATCTGGCGCGACGTGGCCGGCACGGAGATGGAGCACTACTTCGCCGACCCGCGCCGTGGCTCGATCCACAGCTACGGCATGGCCGTGGACGTGACGCTGCGCGACCCGCAGGGCCGCGAGGCCGACATGGGCAGCGGCTTCGACGAGATGACGAGCGCCTCGCACCCGGCGCTGCACGCCGAGCTGCTGCAAAGCGGCCGCCTCACGCCGGCACACGTGGCCGAGCGCGAGTGCCTGCGCCAGGCGATGGCGCACGGCGGCTTCCACGGCATTCCCAACGAGTGGTGGCACTTCGACCATGGCGACCGCGAGCGCGTGCGCCGCGAGCTGCCGCGGATCTGGTGACAGGAGAATCAGCGATGAGCACCCGCCGAGACCTGCTGCGCGCCGCCGGCTCGCTGGCCGCGCTGTCCACCGGCGGCTTCAGCGGCTGCGTGGTCGCCCAGCCCGCGCCCGCCGCCCCGCCGCCGCTGCCGCCGCTGCGCGCACGTCGCCTGAAGCCCGGCGACACGGTCGCGCTGATCAACCCTTCGGGCGCGGTCTACGAGCGCCAGCCCTACGAGATCGCTGCCGAGTCGCTGCAGGCCCTGGGCTTCAAGGTGCGCGAGGCGCCGAACCTGCGCGCGCGCTACGGCCAGTTCGCCGGCACCGACGCGCAGCGCGCCGGCGACGTCAACGCGATGTTCGCCGACCCCGCGGTGCACGGCATCCTCGCGATGACCGGCGGCTCCGGCGGCGGGCGCATCCTGCCGCTGATCGACTACGACAACATCCGCCGCAACCCCAAGTTCCTCGGCGGCTTCAGCGACCTCACGGCGCTGATCAACGCGGTGCAGGCGAAGACCGGCCTCGTCACCTTCCACTGCCCGGTGGGCGCCTCGGAATGGAACGAGTTCAGCGTCGGCTGGCTGCGCGGCGCGGTGATGGACGGGCAGGCGCTGACGCTGGCCAACCCCAAGGACCGCGACGACGGCCTGGTGGCCAGGACCGGCCGCATCCACACGCTGCGCCCGGGCACCGCGCGCGGGCCGCTGGTGGGCGGCAACCTCGCGGTGCTCACCGCGATGGCCGGCTCGCCCTACTGGCCGCGCTTCGACGGCGCGATCCTGTTCCTGGAAGAGGTCAACGAGTACATCTACCGCGTCGACCGCATGCTCAGCACGCTCAAGCTGAGCGGTGCGCTGGACCGCGTGGCCGGCGTGGTGCTGGGCGGCTTCACCAACTGCGGGCCGGGCGACGGCAACTTCGGCGTGCTGACGCTGGACGAGGTCTTCGACGACTACTTCAAGCCGCTGAAGGTGCCGGTCTACAGCGGCGCCCTCTTCGGCCACATCAAGCGCAAGTTCACGCTGCCGGTGGGGCTGCCGGTGGAGATGGACGCGGGCGCGGGGACGATCCGCTTCCTCGAGCCGGCGGTGCTGTAGCTAGAAGCGCGAACCGGGCTCGCGCAGGAAGGCCGTTTCCTCGGCCGTCGAGGCGCGGCCGAGGATCGCGTTGCGGTGCGGGAAGCGGCCGAAGCGCGCGACGATGTCGTGGTGCTTCTGCGCCCATTCCAGCAGCCCGGCCTGCGACGGATGATCGGCGCCCAGCGCGGCGAACAGGCGCAGTGCCTCGCGCTGCTCGGCGAGGTCCTCGGCGTGCTCGAAAGGCAGGTAGGCGAAGCCGCGCATCAGCGGCGGCAGCGCCCGGTCTTCGCCGCGCGCGGCGAGTTCACGCGCCGCGGCCAGTGCCAGCGCATCGCCGGCGAAGGCGCGCGGCGTGTCGCGGAAGGCGTTGCGGGTGAACTGGTCGAGCACGACGATGCGCGCCAGGCGGCCTTCGGGCCTGCCCTCCCAGTCGCGCAGGCCGCCGGCCAGCGCCGCCTCGATGGTCGCGCCGAAGCGCTCGCGGATCAGCGCATCGAAGGCAGCGTCCTTGCGGAACCACTCGGCGCGCGCCTGGGCCACGCGCGGCTGGCCGAACCAGAAGTCGAGAACCGCGTCGGCTTCGGTCATCACGCTCAATCGAGCTTGGCGCCCGAGTCCTTCACGGCCCTGGCCCACTTGGGCATCTCGGCGGCGAGGTAGGCGCGGAAGTCCTCGGGCCCGAGGAAGGCCGGGTCGGCGCCCTGCGCCACCATGCGGGTCCTGATCTCGGGCGTCTCCATCGCGCCCTTGAAGGCCGCGGCCAGGCGTTCGAGCACCGGCCTGGGCGTGTTCGCGGGCGCCAGCACGCCGTAGAAGCCGACCACGTCGAAGCCCTTGAGGCCGGCCTCGATCATCGTCGGCGTCTCCGGCAGCGCGGCGCTGCGCTCGCGGCTGGTGACGGCCAGCGCGCGCAGCTTGCCCTGCTTGACGTACTGGCTGGCCTGCGGGATGGACTCGGCCATCATCTGCACCTGTCCGCCCAGCAGGTCGGTGAAGGCCGGCGCGCTGCCCTTGTACGGGATGTGCACGATGAAGGTGCCGGTGGCCGACTTGAACATCTCCGGCACCAGGTGGCTGATGCCGCCGTTGCCGGCCGAGCCGTAGTTCAGCCGCCCGGGGCTCCTCTTCGCCAGCGCGATGAACTCCTGCAGCGTGTTTGCCGGCACCTGCGGGTTGACCAGCAGCGCCAGCGGCTGCATCGCGGTGCGCGCCACCGGCGCGAAGTCGCGCAGCGTCTGGTACGGGCTCTTCGGGTAGATGGCCGGGTTGATGACCATCGTGCCGGTGTTGGCCATCAGCAGCGTCGTGCCGTCGGCGTCGCTCTTGGCGACGAAGTCGGCGCCCACGGTGCCGCCGGCGCCGGCCTTGTAGTCCACGATCACCGGCTGGCCGAGGATCTGCTGCACGCGGTCGGCCAGCAGCCGGGCATGCGCGTCCAGCGGGCCGCCGGCGGGGAAGCCGACGATGATCTTCACCGGCTTGCCGGCGGGCTGGGCGAATGCGGCCAGCGGCGCTGCCAGAGCGAAGGCGGCGAGGGCGGTGAGGGCGTGGCTGAGGCGCTTCATGCGAGCAGGTCCTGTGTCTCGGGGTGGCGGCGCATGTAGGCGGCGACGTAGCTGCACGCGGGCCGCACGCGCAGCCCTTCGGCGCGCGCCCAGTCCAGCGCCGCCTGCACCACGCGGCCGGCGATGCCGCGGCCTTCCAGCGCGCGCGGCACCTCGGTGTGCACCAGGACCAGCACGTCACCCTGACGGCGGTAGCGGCATTCGGCCGTGCCCTCGGGCATCACGATTTCGAAGCACTCACCTCGGGGGTCGTGGGTCACGGGTTCGCTCATCCGCGGCATTGTGACGCGCGAGGGATGGCCGGCCGTCGGGTGTTCCGATTACATTGAGTTGCATCGAGGGGAAGCCGCGCGGGCGGGGGTGGGCTGTGGACAAGCAATGGTTCCTGGAGAGCATCGCCGCCGACGGCTCGCGCGTCACGCAGCCGGTGCCCAAGCTGCCGTTCCGCGTCGGCCGCGACGCCGCGGTCAACGACCTCGTCGTCGATGCGCGCGGCCTGAGCCGCCAGCACGCCCTCTTCGAGGCCGACCCCAGCGGCAAGCTTCGCCTCACCGACCAGGGCAGCACCAACGGCACCTTCGTCAATCGCCAGCGCATCACGGCGCCGCGGCTGGTGGCGGAGAACGATGTCATCCACTTCGGCGACGCCGAGTTCAGGCTGGGGCGCCAGGGCAGCCCGGACAGCGTCATGCCCGAGCTCGACGAGAGAACGCAGTACCTGAAGAAAGGCGAGAAGGACCTCAGCTCCAAGTTCTCGCCCCACGAGCGCGAATTCCGCGAGGTGCTGGCCGGCCAGGGCATCGCGGTGGCGGTGCAACCCATCGTCGACCTCAACACGGGCCAGCGCTTCGCCTTCGAGATGCTCGGCCGCTGCCGGCACCCGAAGCTGCAGAGCCCGCCCAGCCACCTGTTCAAGGTGGCCGAAGACCTCAACCTGGAGGCGGAACTCTCAGCGGCCTTCTGCCGCCACGGCATTCCGCTCATCGCGCCGCGGCTGGGCACCGCCCGCCTGTTCATCAACGCGCATCCGAAGGAAACCTTCACCGAGACCTTCTTCGAGAGCCTGAAGGCCTTCCGCGCACTGCCCTCGGCGCCGCGCATCGTGGTAGAGCTGCACGAGACGGCGGTGGTGGACATCGAGCAGATGAAACGGCTCGCCGATCGCCTGAAGGGCATCGGCCTGGAGTTCGCCTACGACGACTACGGCGCCGGGCAGTCGCGCATCAACGAGGTCACGCTGGTCACGCCGCACTACGTCAAGTTCGACATGAGCCTGGTGAACGGTATCGCGCAGGCCGACCCGAAGCGGCGCGACTACATCGCCAAGGAGGTCGCGATGCTGCGCGACATGGGCGCGATGTGCCTGGCCGAGGGCGTGGAAGCCGCGGAAGACGCCGCCGTCTGCCGCGAGCTGGGCTTCCAGCTCATCCAGGGCTACATCACCGGCAAGCCGGCGGTGGTGGAGGCGGCCTGAGGAGCCTCAGCGCTTGCGGCCGAAGAGCCCGGCCAGCCAGTTCCTGAACACGGTCCACATCAGGCCCAGCGCGTTGAGTTCCTTGACCTGAGCCGCCGGCGCCGCGCCCACCGTCGGCGCGGGCACGGCGCCCGGCAGCGCGCCGGGGGCCTCGCCGCCCTGGACCATGCGGATCTCGGTGGTCTCGCCCAGCGCCGAACTCGGCGGTGCGATCAGCGGCACCGCCACCGCGGCGTTCTGGAAGTTGCCCGCGAACTGCTGCAGCAGCGCATCCGACACCGGCACCAGCAGCCGGCTGCCGAACTGCGCCAGCTTGCCGCTGACGACGATCGTCGCCTGCCCCACCAGCACCGTGGTGCCGGCGGCCTCGCCGGGCTCGATGTGCGCCGCCAGCTGCATCGTCGCCGAGGAGCCGGCCTTGTCGGCACCCTTGGCCATCAGCTGCAGCGAGCGCGTGGGCTCGTCCAGGCCCTGCAGCTCGATCTCGCCGCCGAAGTTCATCACCGCCGGGCCGATCTTGCTCTTGACCGTGCCCTTGAAGTGCGTGTCGTCCACCTGCTCGGTGATCTGCGCGCCGGGCATGCAGCCGGCCACGGCGCGGATGTCGCGCAGCACGGCCCAGGCCTGCAGCGGGGTGGCGTGGATCGGGTAGCGCTTGTCGAGCTTGACTTCCATGGGGCGGGTGTCTTGTCGGCGGGTCGGCGGGAAAGGCGCGTGATTGTGTCAGCCCGGCGCCGGCTGGCGGCACCAGCGCACGAGCGCGGCCTGCAGCCGCTCGGCGTCGACGGGCTTGGTGAGGAAGTCGTCCATGCCGGCGGCCAGCGCCGTCTCGCGCTCGCCCACCAGCGCGGCGGCAGTGAGCGCGATCACCGGCAGCCGGTGGCCCAGCCGGCGCAGCTCGCGCGTGGCCTCGTGGCCGCTCATCAGCGGCATCTGCACGTCCATCAGCACCGCGTCGAAGGGCCGGCCCTCGGCGGCGGCTCGCTGCACCGTGGCCACCGCCTCGCGGCCGTCGCCGGCCTGTGTGACCTGCACGCCCCAGCGCTGCAGCATGGCTGCGGCCAGCAGCAGGTTGACCAGGTTGTCCTCGGCCACCAGCACCTGCAGCCCGGCCAGGCCTGCGCCGCCGGCGGGCGCCGGCAGCGGCACCGGCGCGGCCATGGCGCCGGCCGGGGCCGGCGGCAGCGGCAGCTCGGCCCAGAAGGTGCTGCCCTCGCCCGGCCGGCTGTCCACGCCCACGCGGCCGCCCATCAGCTCGGCCAGCTGGCGGCAGATCGACAGGCCCAGGCCCGTGCCACCGAAGCGGCGCGTGGTGCTCTGGTCGGCCTGCGTGAAGGGCTCGAACAGGCGCGCCTGCATCGCCGCGTCGATGCCCGGGCCGCTGTCCTGCACCGACAGCCGCACCCAGGCCTCCCCCGCCGGCCGCTCGGCGCGCAGCACGACCACGCCCTGGGGCGTGAACTTCACGGCATTGGCCAGGAAGTTGGACAGCACCTGGCGCACGCGCAGCTCGTCGCCGCTGACCGGCCCGTCGCTGCCCGGCGCCATCTCCAGCCGCAGCGCCAGGCCGTGCGCGGCCGCGAGCGTGGCGTAGCTGCGCTGCAGCGCCTGCAGCAGCGCACCCAGGTCGAAGGGCGCGGCCTCGATCTGCAGCCGGCCGGCCTCGATCTTCGAGAGGTCCAGGATGTCGGAGATGATGGCCGCGAGCGACTGCGCGCTTTCCACCACCTGGTCCAGGTACTGCGAGCGGCGCGCCGCGTCGGCCTCGTCGCGCGCGAGGAGCGCCAGGCCGATCATCCCGTTCAGCGGCGTGCGCAGCTCGTGGCTGGTGTTGGCCAGGAAGGCGCTCTTGGCGCGGTTGGCGGCCTCGGCGTCGTCGCGCGCGCGGGCCAGCGCCTGCTCGAACTCGCGCCGGCTGGTGATGTCGTCGACGATCCACGCCGTGCCGCCCTGGCGCGGGTGCTTGGGATCGATGGCGCGGCCGCGCACGCGCGCGATGAAGGTGCTGCCGTCCTTGCGCCGCGCCGTGCGCTCCAGCTCGATGGTCTCGCCGCGCAGCAGCGCCGGGCCGTAGAGGCGGTCGGCGTCCTCGAACTGGCTCGGGTCGGCCCAGGCCATGTCGCCGGTCTGGCCGAGCATCTCGTCCGGCCCATAGCCGAACATCTGCTCGAAGTGGCGGTTGGTGAGCACGAACACGCGGCTGCGCGTGACGGCGATGCCGGTGGACGCGCCGGCCAGGATGGCCTCGCGCAGCAGGCGCTGGCGCTCGCGCTCGGTGATGTCGTGCGCGTTGATCACCATGTAGTCGCGCCCGTCCATCACGAAGCGCGCCGCCGAGACCAGCATCTGCGCCGTGCCGCCGGTCTTGGTGACGAAGTCGATCGGCAGGTCGGCCACGCGGCCCTTCTCGCGCATCAGCGCGACGAAGGTCTCGCGCGTCTCGCTGCTGCCCCAGATGCCGATCTCGATCGAGGTGCGGCCGATCGCCTCCTGCGCGCTCCAGCCGCTGACCTGCTCGAACGCGCGGTTGACCATCACGTAGCGGCCCGTGGCCAGCTCGGTGAGCGTGATCAGGTCGGGGCTGGTGGCCACCAGGTGCGACAGCATGGTCTCCGAGCGCCGCACGGCCTCCTCGGCCGCGAGGCGGTCGGTGTCGTCGACGAACATCGTCAGCCGCGCCGGCCCGCCTTCGGCCTGCACCATCACCGTGGTGCCGCGCACGCGGTACTGGCGCCCGCCGGCGGCCAGGCGCAGGCTGGCCTCGGGCAGCGCGGTGCCGGGCGGCTGGTTCTGCAATGCGGCCGAGCGCCCGCGCATGACCTCGCGCGAGGCCTCGTCGGCGCAGTGGTCCATCAGGCGCACGCCGGCCATCGCGGCGGCGTCGGGCCGCGCGAACATCGCCGCGGCGGCCGGGTTGGCCTCGATCACCCCGCCCTCGCGGTGCAGTACCAGCGGCGTGGGCATGCGGTTGAACAGCTCGCGGTAGCGCGCCTCGGTGGCCGCCAGCGTCTCGCGCGCACGCTGCGCGGAGCTGATGTCGCGCAGCACGCCCCAGTAGCCGGTGAAGGCGCCTTCGTCGTCGAAGCGCGGCGCGCCGCTGGCCAGGAAGGCATGGCGGCGGCCCGTGGTGCGGCTGTCCCAGTGCACCGGCACGTCGCGGAAGGGCTGCTGCGATTCGAGGTCGGCGCGCAGGCGGTCCAGCGTCCCGGGCTCGCAGTGGAACTGGGGCAGCTCCCAGGGCGCGCGGCCGCGGCCACGCTCGGGCGTCAGCGGCTGCGGGTCGCCGCCCTGGCTGGCGGCCGAGACGAGCCGGAAGCGGTCGTCCATCTCGAAGTAGACGTCGGCCGCCAGTGCCAGCAGGTGGCGGATGCGGCGCGAGCGCTCGCGCGCCTGGCGCATGAAGCGCTCCATCACGCTGGAGATGACAGAGCCCACCGCCAGCCCGGCGACGATGGAGGTCACGGCGGTGGCCGCCAGCACGTGCGGCGGCACCGCGCCGGGCCCGCTGGGCACGCGGCCGAACAGCGCCAGCGCCGCCACGTTGGCCAGCGAGAAGCCGGCCAGCAGCAGCCCCAGCCGCCAACCGGCCACCGCGGCCAGGCCGCAGACCGTGAGCCCCATCGCGGTGAGGCTGGGCGCGGTCAGCCCCCAGCCGGTGGCCAGCGCGTTGCCGGTGCGCAGCGCGGCCGACAGCGCCAGCAGCGCCGCCAGCATCGGCGCCAGCGAGCGCGAGGGCATCCAGCGCGCCGCGGCCGCGCCCGCCGCCGCCAGCAGCATGAAGCCGCCGATCACCGGCCCGGCCACCGGGCTGCCGGCCGGATCCACCGCCATGAACAGCGCCGAGACGGTGCAGACGCCGGCCAGCAGGCCCAGGAAGATGCGCAGCAGCCGCTGCAGCACGCGGGGCAGGATCAGGGCGCTCTTGCGGTGGGCCATCGCGAGCCTCGGCGCCGCGAGCCTCTCAGCCCGCGCGGGCTCCGTTCAGCTGCTGTCGGGCCGCATCGGCCACGGCGCGGGCGGCCTGCGCGAAATCGGGGCCGCTGCCGGCATAGAGCACGGCGCGCGAGGAGCTGACGACGATCGGCCCGCCCGGCCGCCAGCCGGCGCGCACGGTGGCCTCGGCGTCGCCGCCCTGCGCGCCGATGCCGGGGATCAGCAGCGGCAGCGTCGGTGCGAGCTCGCGCACGCGCGCCAGCTCCTCGGGATAGGTGGCGCCCACCACCAGCCCGAGCCGCCCGTCGCGGTTCCAGCTGCCGGCGGCCAGGCGCGCGATGCGCTCGTACAGCCGCTCGCCGCCTTCCAGCACCTGCGCCTGCAGCTCGCTGCCGCCGCGGTTGCTGGTGCGGCACAGCAGGATCAGGCCCTTGCCGTCGTGGCGCAGGTAGGGCTCGATCGAGTCGAAGCCCATGAAGGGCGACAGCGTCACCGCGTCGGCCGCGTAGCGCACGAAGGCCTCGCGCGCGTACTGCTCGGCGGTGGCGCCGATGTCGCCGCGCTTGGCGTCCAGGATCACCGGCACCGTGGGCGCGACGCGGCGGATGTGGGCGATCAGCCGTTCGAGCTGGTCCTCGGCGCGGTGCGCTGCGAAGTAGGCGATCTGCGGCTTGAAGGCGCAGACGAGGTCGTGCGTGGCGTCGACGATGCTCGAGCAGAAGTCGAAGATCCGCGAGGCGTCGCCGGCCCAGTTGGCGGGGAACTTCGAGGGCTCCGGGTCCAGGCCGACGCAGAGCATCGAGGATTGCTGGGCCTGCGCGGTGAGCAGCAGCTGGCGGAAGTCGGGGCTCATGCGGCGGGCGACGGGGTGGGTTCGGGCGCTCAGCTCAGTTTGCCGGCCAGCGGCGCGCCAGCGTCTCGGCCAGGCCGGTGTAGCTGGAAGGCGTCATCGCCAGCAGGCGCTGCTTGTCCTCCTCCGGCAGCGCCAGGCCGCGGATGAAGCCCTGCATCAGCTCGCGCGTGATCGGCTGGCCGCGCGTGAACTCCTTGAGCTGGTTGTACGGGTCGGGCAGGCCGTGGCGGCGCATCACCGTCTGCACCGGCTCGGCCAGCACCTCCCAGGCGGCGTCGAGGTCGGCGGCGAGTGCCGCCTCGTTCACCTCCAGCTTGTCGTGGCCGCGCGCCAGGCTGTCGCAGGCCAGCAGCGTGTAGCCCAGGGCCACGCCCATGTTGCGCAGCACGGTGCTGTCGGTCAGGTCGCGCTGCCAGCGGCTCACCGGCAGCTTGTGGCTCATGTGCGTGAGCAGCGCATTGGCCAGGCCGAAGTTGCCCTCGGCGTTCTCGAAGTCGATCGGGTTGACCTTGTGCGGCATCGTGCTCGAGCCGACCTCGCCCTTCTTCAGCTTCTGCTTGAAGTAGCCCAGCGAGATGTAGCCCCAGACGTCGCGCGACCAGTCCACCAGCAGCGTGTTGGCGCGGGCCACCGCGTCGAACAGCTCGGCCATGTAGTCGTGCGGCTCGATCTGGATCGTGTACGGGTTGAAGGCCAGGCCCAGCCGTTCCTCGATCAGCCGGCGGCTGAAGCCTTCCCAGTCGAAGCCCGGGTAGGCGGCCAGGTGCGCGTTGTAGTTGCCCACCGCGCCGTTCATCTTGGCCAGCAGCGGCACCGCGGCGATGCGCGCACGAGCCGCGGCCAGTCGCGCGGCGACGTTGGCCGCCTCCTTGCCCACCGTGGTGGGGCTGGCGGTCTGGCCATGCGTGCGCGAGAGCATCGGCAGCGCCGCGAAGGCCTGCGCCATGGCACCGAGCTGCGCCAGCAGCTTGTCGATGGCCGGCAGCAGCACCTCCTGCCGCGCGCGCTTGAGCATCAGCGCATGGCTGGTGTTGTTGATGTCCTCGCTGGTGCAGGCGAAGTGCACGAACTCGGCCGCATGCTCCAGCTCGGGCTGGCCGGCGAAGCGCGACTTGATCCACAGCTCCACGGCCTTCACGTCGTGGTTGGTGGTCTTCTCGATGTCCTTGATTCCGCGCGCATCGGCCTCGGCGAAGCGCAGCACCAGCGAACGCAGCAGCCCGCGCGAGGCTTCCGACAGCGGCTTGAACTCGGCAAAGCCTGCGTCCGACAGGGCAATGAACCACTCCACCTCGACCTGCACGCGGTGCTGCATCAGCCCGAATTCCGACAGCAGCGGGCGCAGTGGCGCGAGCTTGGCGGCGTAGCGGCCGTCCAGCGGCGAGAGGGCGGAGAGGGTCGAAAGGCTCATCGGGCGTGCAGCATGGCGGTGACGCCCGCCGAGGCCGCGATTCTAGGCGGCGGGCCTTGCACGGCCCAGGCTCCGATGCCGGTGGCCGGCGCTCAGCCCCAGCCGATCTCGAAGCGGCACGCCGGGTCGCCGCAGGCCTCGCAGGCCACCTCGCGCACACGGCTGGCCGGGTGCACGAGCGCTCGGAACAGGCACTCGAAGGTGGCGGCGTAGAAGTCGCAGGCCGGCAGGTCGGTCTTCAGCTCGCGGCACAGCGGGTTGCCGCGGATCGTCAGCACCACGGGGCGGCCCAGCCTCACCTCGAAGCGGCCGCTCCCGACGAAAGTCCAGGCATGGCGGCTGATCGCCGACAGCAGCACGCGGGCCGCGAGACCCGCCGGGATGCGTTTGAGCACCGCCTGCAGCGGCTTGGGGATCCGGTTGGCCAGCAGGTACTCGCCGGTGCGCCGGCCCGCGGCGGTGGCGATCTCGGCCGACAGCGTGCCGCCCAGCGCCGCGCGCAGCGCGTGGTGCAGGCGGCGCACCTCGGCCTCGTCGACCATGCGCTCCGGCGGCGTGGCCAGGTAATGCGCCAGGCCCACGCGGCGGAACAGCTCCAGCGTCGCGGCCTCGCCCACGCGCGCGGGCAGCACCTCGGCCACGCGGGTGATCGCGTTCGGCCCGATCCGGCCGGCGACGGCGTCCATCGCGAAGCTCCTGTCGATGAGTCTCAGCCGAAGCGCGCGGCCTCTTCCTCGCTCATCTGCTCGCTGCCGCCGCCGCAGGCCGAGACCTGCTGCGCCTGCACCGCCGCCAGCGCCTGCTGCGCGATCTCCTCGCCCTTGCGGCGCTTGTGCTCGATCTTCGGGCCGTGCATCGTCACCCAGCCCTCGTCGGCCGCGGCGATGGCCTCGGGGTCGGGCCGGCTCGCGTTGCGCTGGGCGTCGAAGGCGAAGTCCACCGTCTTCCTCGTCTGCGGGCCCCAGTAGCCGACGCGGCCCAGGTCGTAGAAGGTGCGCTGGAAGCTGCTCTTGGCGAAGGCCTTCAGGCAGCCCATCAGGTACTTGCGCCGGTACTTGTCCTTCTCCCAGGGGTACTGGAAGAAGCTCTTGTTCATGAAGAAGCGGCGGTAGTTGCTCATCACCCGGTCGAGCAGCTCGCCGCGGTCCATCGCGTCGGGCTTCATGATCGGGGTCACGAAGTTGTACTTCTCGAAGTCGAACACCTCGACCTTGTCGCCCAGCTCCTGGAACAGGTCACTGAAGGGCCAGGGCGTGTACATCGCCCAGTTGGCCATGTCCGGGTTCCAGTCGCGCGCCATCTGGTAGGTCTCTTCCAGCGTCTCGGCGGTCTCGTTCTCCAGGCCGACGATGAACTGGGCCTCGGTCACGATCCCGGCTTCCCTGAGCAGGCGGATGGCCTTCTTGTTCTGCTCGATCGTCGTTTCCTTGTTGAAACGGTCGAGCTTGAGCTGCGCGGCGGCCTCGGTGCCCAGGCTCACGTGCACGAGGCCGGCCTGGCGGAACATCGGCAGCAGCTTCTCGTCGCGCAGGATGTCGGTCACGCGGGTGTTGATGCCCCACTGCACCGGCAGCTTGCGGGCGATCAGCTCCTCGCAGAACTGGATGAACTTCTTGCGGTGGATCGTCGGCTCCTCGTCGGCGAGGATGAAGAAGCCCACGCCGTGGTCCTTCACCAGCGTCTCGATCTCGTCGACCACGGCCTTCGGGTCGCGGATGCGGTAGTCGCGCCAGAACTTCCACTGGCTGCAGAAGCTGCAGGTGAAGGGGCAGCCGCGCGCGAAGTTGGGGATCGCCACCCGCACCCCGAGCGGGATGTAGATGTACTTGCTCCACTCCAGGATGCCCCAGTCGGGCTGGATGCGGTCCAGGTCCTGGATCGGCGGCTCGGCGGGCGTGGAGATGATCTTGCCGCCGCCTTCGGCCGAGTTGTCGGCGAAGGCGATGCCGCGCACCACGTTGTGGTCGGCCTGGAACGAGCCGTCGTCGACCGCGCGCACCAGGTTCAGGAACACCTGCTCGCCCTCGCCGCGCACGACGCAGTCGATCCAGGGCGCTTCCTTCAGCACCTGCGGGTACATGAAGGTGCCGTGGATGCCGCCCAGCACGGTGACGATGGCCGGGCTCACTTCCTTGGCCACCTGCAGCAGCCGCTCGGCCTTGTAGATGGCCGGCGTGATGGCGGTGCAGCCGACGATGTCGGGCTTCAGCTCGACGATCTTCGCGCGCACCTGCTCGTCGTCGAGGTGGTTGGTCATCGCGTCGACGAAGATCACGTCGTGGTAACCGCCGGCCTTCAGGTAGCCGGTGAGGTAGGCGACCCAGGCGGGCGGCCAGTTGCCGGCGATCTCGGCGCCGCCGGAGTGGTAGTTCGGGTGCAGCAGCAGGATGCGCATGACCGGGCCCTGTTCGGGTGGACGGGAAGCCACCGTAAGCCTCGGCCCCGGGCGCCGGTTTGCGTTGTGTCAAATCTGGTTGACACTTCCAGTGTCAGCCGATCGAGACAAACCCGCAGCTGCCCGGCGGCGCAGCGCCAGCGCCGCCAGCCCGCCCAGCCAGCAGGCCCAGGTGGCGGGTTCCGGCACGGCGCTGATGCTGGAAGTCAGGCTCGAAGGCGTCCACCAGATCGCGTTGCTCTGGCCCTTGATGGCGTAGGCGAAGAACGAGATCTGCGCCGTCGCGCGGTCGAAGCCGAACATGAAGTCGTCGTCGTTGCCGCTGCCGACCACCGCGTTCGCGCCATTGGCCAGCGCGCCGATCACCGAGACCGACGAGCTCTGGTTCGCGATGCCGACCTCGGCCAGCGTGTAGCGGTGGCCGTAGATGGCGAGGTCGATCGCCGTGAGCGCGCCCATCGGGTCGGCCTGGCTGGCCGCCTGCCAGCTGATGCTGCCGCTGATCGGCCCCGCGAAGCCGTCCGGCGCGCTGCCGCCGGGGGCGAAGCCGTCCGCCCGGAACGTCAGCGTGTAGTCGCCGGCCTGGGCAGCGGTGGCCAGGGCGAGCAGGGCGGCGGCGGTGGCGAGGCGGTGGAACATGCGGGTCTCCTGGGTTTCGATGAACGGAACAGTCCGGTCCCGGGAAAGACGCCCTGCCCGCGCCGGCGCGACATCCCTGCCGCGGGCGCTGTGACAAGTCGCACGGAACGCGACTTGCTATAACCGGGCATCCGTTCCCCAAGAGCACCGAAACGAGGAGCCCCGCATGTCCCTGCCCCGCCGCCAAGCCCTGGCTGCCGCCGCCGCGCTGGCCACCGCTGTCGCCGCTGCCACCGCCCTGCCCCAAGCCGCCTTCGCCCAGGCCACCAAGCTGAAGGTCGCCGCGATCTACACCGTGCCGGTGGAGCAGCAATGGGTCAGCCGCATCGACAAGGCGCTGAAGGCCGCGGTGGCGCGTGGCGAGATCGAGTACGTCTTCAGCGAGAACGTCGCCAACGCCGACTACGAGCGCGTGATGCGCCAGTACGCCGAGAAGGGCAACCAGCTCGTCGTCGGCGAGAGCTTCGCGGTGGAGGCCGCGGCGCGCAAGGTGGCCAAGGACTACCCCAAGGTCGCCTTCCTGATGGGCAGCAGCGGCAAGCCGCAGGAGCCCAACTTCGGCGTCTTCGACAACTACATCCAGGAGCCGGCCTACCTCTCGGGCCTGGTGGCCGGCGGCATGAGCAAGAGCGGCAAGATCGGCATGGTCGGCGGCTTCCCGATCCCCGAGGTCAACCGGCTGATGAACGCCTTCATGGCCGGCGTGCGCGAGGTCAACCCCAAGGCCGAGTTCATGATCACCTTCATCAACAGCTGGTTCGACCCGCCCAAGGCCAAGGAAGCCGCCTTCGCGATGATCGACAAGGGCGCCGACGTGATGTACGCCGAGCGCTTCGGCGTGTCGGACGCCGCCAAGGAGCGCAAGGTGCTGGCCATCGGCAACGTCATCGACACCCAGGCCCAGTACCCCGACACCGTGGTGGCCAGCGCGCTGTGGAACATGGAGCCCACGATCGACGCCGCGCTGAAGGCCGTGAAGGCCGGCCAGTTCAAGGCCGAGGACTGGGGCCGCTACTCGACGATGAAGTTCAAGGGCAGCGAGCTGAGCCCGCTGGGCAGCTTCGCGAGCAAGGTGCCCAAGGCGGTGATGGACAAGGTGCAGGCGCGGCAGAAGGAGATCCTGGCCGGGAGCTTCACGGTGAAGGTGGACGACTCGCAGCCGAAGGCGGGTGCCAAGTAGGCAGGCGAAAACTAGAATCGGCGCCATGGGCCTGATCGAGCCTCCCGACCTGCTGAACCGCCACCGGCTGACGGTGGACGAGTACTACCGCATGGCCGAGGCGGGCGTGCTGGCGCCGGATGCGCGCGTCGAGCTGATCGAGGGAGAGATCGTCGACATGGCACCGATCGGTTCACGGCACGGCAGCGCGGTGAAGCGCATGCTGCACCTCCTGACGGCTGCGGTGGGAGATCGAGCCATCGTGTCGGTCCAGGATCCGCTGCGCCTCTCGGAGCGCAGCGAGCCGCAGCCCGACCTGATGCTGCTGGCTCCGCGTGCGGACTTTTACAAGGGGGCGCACCCCACCGCCGCCGACGTGCTGCTGCTCGTGGAAGTGAGCGACACCACCGCCCGCTACGACCGCGGCGTGAAGCAGCAGCTCTACGCCCGCCACGGCGTGGCCGAGGTCTGGATCGTCGACCTCGACGACCGCGTGCTGCGCACCTACCGCGGCCCGCGCGGCGACAGCTACACCGAGGTGATGGAGACGGCGCACCCGACCACGCTGTCGCCGCAGGCGCTGTCGGGCGTGGTGATCGACGCCTCGCAGCTGCTCGCATGAACGCCGCGCCGCCGCCGCTGGCCGGCGTGCGCGCGCTCACCTTCGACATCTTCGGCACCGTCGTCGACTGGCACGGCAGCATCGCCGCCGAGGTGCGGCAGATGGGCCTGCCGATGGACGGCGGCGCCTTCGCGCTGGCCTGGCGCGCGGGCTACCAGCCGGCGATGCAGGAGGTGCGCAGCGGCGCGCTGCCCTGGACGAACATCGACGGGCTGCACCGGCGCATCCTGGACCGCATCCTGGCCGAGCGCGGCATCGTGCTGCCCGAAGCCGACGCGGCGCGCCTGAACCTCGCCTGGCACCGCCTCGCGCCCTGGCCCGACAGCGTGCCGGGCCTGGCGCGGCTGAAGCAGCGCTTCGTCATCGCCAGCCTGTCCAACGGCAACGTCTCGCTGCTCGTGAACATGGCCAAGCACGGAGGCCTGCCGTGGGATGCGGTGCTGTCGGCCGAGCTCTTCGGCCACTACAAGCCCGACCCCGAGGTCTACCTCGGCGCCGCGCGCCTGCTGGGGCTGCAGCCGGGCGAGGTGATGATGGCCGCCGCGCACCCGAGCGACCTGCGTGCGGCCGCTGCCTGCGGGCTGCGCACCGCCTACATCGCGCGGCCGCTGGAGCGCGGGCCGGGCGGTGGCATGGAGCCCTGCACGCCGGGCGAGTTCGACATCGAGGTCGAGAGCATCGAGGCGCTGGCGGCGGCGCTGGGCGCCTGAGGCCGGGCCTTCAAGCCAGCAGCACCCACAAGCCCAAGCCCGTGAACGCCAGCACCATCGTCATCGCGTACAGCACGGCCACCAGCCCGGCGCGCAGGAAGCGCGGCCAGCGCCGGCCGCCGTAGACGCGGCGCAACGCCAGCATCGTGTAGATGGGCACGGCCGTGAAGGCCGGCAGGCTGAGCCAGATGCGATCCGGCAGCGTGAAGGCCAGCGCGATGAACCAGAACGCGTGCACGTGCAGCGCGAACACGAGGTGCTCGGTGTAGCGCAAGCGCCGGTTCAGGTAGGCGAGCTTCAGCCACAGCGCGAAGCCCGGCAGCAGCAGGAACATCACGCTGCCGATCTGCGACAGGAAGCGCTCCTTCAGGCCATCGAGCTCGCGGCCCATCTGGGCGGGGTCGACGTCGATGCGCCGCTTCAGCCGCTCGCAGGCCCAGCCCGGCAGGTCCTGGCAGAAGAACACGCCCTCGCGCAGGCCGGCCTTGCCGCGGCCCAGGTCGAGCGTGAAGTTGCGGTTGTCGGCGGCCATCTCGGCCTGCGTCTTGGCGTCCAGCTGCACCTTCACCGCGCCGGTGCCGGCCACGCGCAGCGCCAGCAGCACGAGCAGGCTGATCGTCAGGTACAGGCGCAGCGGCAGCACGTAGTGCTTGCGCTGCCCGGCGAAGTAGCGCGCGGTGAGTTCGCCCGGCCGCGTGACCAGCAGCTTCAGCGTGCGCCACAGCGCGCCCTCGGTGCTGAAGTAGGCGCCGCCGAACTGCTGCGCGAACTCCATCAGCGTGGGCGCACGCAGCTGCGTCTCCTGGCCGCAGGCGGGGCAGAAGCGCGGCGGGCGCGGCAGGTCCGCGAGCGCCTCGCCGCAGTTGCTGCAGGCCGGCGGCGGCGTGTTCACAGCAGCAGCGCGGCCAGCGTCACCGCCGCCACCACCGGCACCACCAGCGCGGCATGCGCGAGCGCCAGCACCAGCAGGCGCAGCGCCAGCGCCCACCAGGGCCCGCCGTAGACGCGCCGCATCGCCAGCAGCCAGTAGGCCGGCGCGGCCAGCAGCGCCGCGTACAGCGCGTACTCGCCCACCAGCAGGCCGGCCCACATGGCCGCGGCGGCCAGCAGGAACCAGAAGGCGTGCAGGTGCAGCGCGAAGACGAGGTGCTCGGTGTAGAACATGCGCCGGCTGCGCAGCAGCAGCCACAGGAAGAACGCGAAGCCCGGCAGCAGCGCGAAGCTCACATAGCCGGCGTGGCTGGCCACGCGCTCGCTCACCTTCTGCATCTGCAGCACCACCGCGCGCGCGTCGGCGTTCAGCCGCTTCTCGATGCGCCGGCACAGCCAGCCCGGCAGCCCTTCGCAGTAGAACGTGCCCTGGTCCAGCCCGGCGCTGCCGATGCCCAGCTCGAGCTGCATCGAGAAATCCTTGCCCGCCAGCGCCTCGGTCACCTCGGGGTCGTCGAAATCGGCGTACTCGATGCCCGAGACGATGCGCAGGCTCAGCAGCATCAGCACGCTGATCGTGAGGAACAGCCGCAGCGGCAGCACGTAGTGCTTGCGCCGGCCGGCGAGGTATTGCGCGGTGAGTTCGCCGGGCTTCGTCAGCAGCAGGCGCAGGCTGCGCCACAGCGCGCCTTCGGTGCTGAGGTAGGCACCGCCGAACTGCTGCATCAGCTCGGCCATCGACGGTGGCTTGGGGTTGGTCTCCTGGCCGCAGGCGGGGCAGAACAGTGCGTGCGGCAGCGGCGGCTCGGCGCCGAAGGCGTGACCGCAGTTCAGGCAATGGGGCGATGGGGCAGCGGCTGCGGCGGCAGGAACGGGCATCGGCCGAAGTTAGCATGGCCCCATGCCCGAACCGGTGCCCGAACCGATGCCGCCAGCGCCTGCCATCGCGCCAGTGCTTCGCCTGCAGGGCATCACCAAGCGCTTCGGCCCGCTGGTGGCCAACGACGACATCACGCTGGAGCTTTCGCGCGGCGAGGTGCTGGCGCTGCTGGGCGAGAACGGCGCCGGCAAGAGCACGCTGGTGAGCATCCTCTTCGGGCACTACGTGGCCGACGCAGGCGAGATCAGCGTGGACGGCCGGCCGCTGCCGCCGGGCCAGCCGCGCGCGGCGCTGGCCGCGGGCATCGGCATGGTGCACCAGCACTTCACGCTCGCCGAGAACCTGAGCGTGCTCGACAACGTGATGCTCGGCACCGAGAGCCTGCTGCGCCCGGTCTCGCGCCGCGCCGCGGCGCGTGCGCAGCTGCTGGAGCAGGCGCGGCGCTTCGGCCTGCAGGTGGACCCCGATGCGCGCGTCGCCGCGCTCTCGGTGGGCGAGCGCCAGCGCGTGGAGATCCTGAAGTGCCTGGTGCGCGGCGCGCGCATCCTGATCCTCGACGAGCCCACCGCGGTGCTCACGCCGCAGGAAAGCGCCAGCCTCTTCGCGACGCTGGCGCAGATGGTGGCGCAGGGCCTGGCGATCGTCTTCATCAGCCACAAGCTCGACGAGGTGCTGCGCGTCTCCCACCGCATCGCCGTGCTGCGCGCCGGGCGGCTGGTGGCCACGCTGCCGGCGGCCGGCGCGAGCAAGGCGATGCTGGCCGAGGCCATGGTGGGCCGCAGCGTCGCGCCGGCCGTGCGCACGCGGCGCAGCGAGCCGGGCGCGGTGGTGTGCGAGCTGCAGCAGGCCACCGTCAGTGGCCCGGTGCGGCCGCTGCTGGACGGTGTGGACCTGGCGCTGCGCCGGGGTGAACTCGTCGCGGTGGCCGGCGTCTCGGGCAACGGCCAGTCGGCGCTCGCCGAGGTGCTGTTCGGCCAGCGGCGGCTCGACGGCGGCCGGCTGCTGATCGAAGGCCGCGAGCTGCCGGCGCGGCCGCGCGCCTTCGTCGATGCGGGCGTCGCGCGCGTGCCCGAAGACCGCCTGGCCGAGGGCGCGGTGGGCGACCTCGCGCTGTGGGAGAACGCGGTGCTCGAACGCCATGGCCAGCTGCCCTTCTCGCGCGCCGGCTGGCTGCAGCGCGGCGCCGCCGCCGGTTTCGCGCGGCGCCTGGTGCAGGCCTTCGACGTGCGCGGCACCGAGGGCGGGCTGCAGCTGCCGGTGCGGCGCCTGTCGGGCGGCAACCTGCAGAAGCTGGTGCTGGGTCGCGCGCTGCTCGATGCGAAGCCGCCGCTGATCGTGGCCCACCAGCCGACCTGGGGCCTGGACGTGGGCGCGGTGGCCGAGGTGCACCAGCGCCTGCTCGATGCCGCGGCCGAGGGCGCCGCGGTGCTCGTGATCAGCGAGGACCTGGACGAGGTGTTCGCGATCGCGGACCGCATCGCCGTCATCCACCACGGGCGCCTCACCGAGGCCCGCCCGGCGGCGGACTGGACGCTCGAAGCCATCGGCCTGGCGATGGCCGGTTCCGCGGCGGCGCACGATGCGGCTTGAGGCGCGCCACTCGGCGCCGCGCTGGCTGATGGCGGCCGCGCCGCTGGCGGCGGTGGTCGCCACCCTGGCCGTCAGCTCGCTGCTCGTCGCCTGGGCCGGCGCGCCGGTGGGCCGGGCCTATGCGCTGCTGCTCGAAGGCGGCTTCGGCTCGGCTTTCGCGTGGACCGAGACGCTCACGCGCGCCACGCCCTTGATCCTCACCGGCCTGGCCGCCGCGCTGGCCTTCCGGGCGCGCCTGTTCAACATCGGCGCCGAGGGCCAGCTCTACCTCGGCGCGCTCGCGGCCGTGGCCGTGGGCGGCGGCAGCGTCGAAGCCTCGCCCTGGCTGATGTGGCCGTTGATGGCGCTGGCCGCGGCGGCTGCCGGCGCGCTGCTGCTGCTCGTGCCGGCCTGGCTGAAGACGCGCTTCGCGGTCGACGAGGTGGTGACGACGCTGCTCCTGAACTTCATCGTGCTGCTCTTCGTCGGCGCGATGCTCGACGGGCCGATGAAGGACCCCGCCGCGATGGGCTGGCCGCAGAGCGTGGCCGTGGCCGATGCACTGCAGCTGCCGCAGCTCGTGCCGCGCACGCGGCTGCACGCCGGGCTGCTGGTGGCGCTGGCCGCGGCGCTGCTGCTGTGGGGGCTGCTGCGCTTCACGACGCTGGGGCTGCGCATCCGCGCCATCGGCTCGGGCGCGCGCGCGGCAGCCTTCGCCGGCGTGCCGGTGGGCCGCACGACGGCGCTGGTGGCGCTGGGCTCGGGCGCGCTCGCGGGCCTCGCCGGCGCGGTGGAGGTGGCCGGCCGCGCCGGCTACGTCACGCTCGACATGAGCCCGGGCTACGGCTACAGCGGCATCGTCATCGCGATGCTCGCGGCGCTGCACCCGCTGGCGGTGGTGGCCGCGGCGGTGTTCGTCGCCGGCATCCTGGTCGGCGCCGACAGCATGAGCCGCGCGGTGGCCGTGCCCACCTACATCGCCGACGTGATCGTGGCCGTCGCGCTGCTGGCGATGCTGGTGGCCACGCTGTTCACGCGCTACCGCCTGCGGCTGAAATGACGGACGTCATCGACCTGCTCGCCACGGTGCCCTTCTGGGCCTCGGTGCTGCGCCTGGCCACGCCGCTGATCCTGGGCACGCTGGGCGTGCTGCTGTGCGAGCGCGCCGGCGTGCTGAACCTGGGCATCGAGGGCATCATGGTCGCGGGCGCCTTCAGCGGCTGGCTCGCGGTGCATGCCGGCGCGGGGCTGTGGACCGGCGTGCTCGTGGCCGCGCTCACCGGCGCCGTGCTGGGCGCGCTGCACGCGCTGCTGACGGTGTGGCTGCCGCTGTCGCAGCACGTCGCGGGGCTGGGCCTCACGCTGCTGGCCACGAGCCTGGCGAGCTATGCCTACCGCGTGAGCTTTCCGAAGGTCGAGCGCCCGCCGACGATCCAGGCCTTCGCGCCGATGGAATGGCTGCCGCTGCCGGTGCTGTCGTCGCAGACACCGCTCACGCTGCTGGCCTTGCTGCTCGTGCCGGCGGTGGCCTGGCTGCTGTACCGCACGCCGCTGGGCCTGGCGCTGCGCGCGGTGGGCGAGAACCCGTCGGCGGTCGAAGGCCAGGGCCTGAGCGTGGGGGCCTTGCGCACCGGCGCCGTGGTCGCCGGCTCGGCGCTGATGGGCGTGGCCGGCGCCTTCCTCACGCTGGCGGCCTTCAACGCCTTCTTCTTCGGCATGGTCAACGGCCGCGGCTGGGTCTGCGTGGCGCTGGTGGTGTTCGCCTCGTGGCGGCCGGCACCGGCCCTCTTCGGCGCGCTGCTGTTCGCCTTCTTCGACGCGCTGCAGCTGCGGCTGCAGCAATCCGCGGGCTCGGGCCTGCCGGGCCTGCAGCTGCCCTACCAGGTGTGGCTGATGCTGCCCTATGCGATGGCCATCCTCGCGCTGATCGTGACGGCGCGCCGCGCCACCGTGCCGCAGGCGCTGATGAAGCCCTGGCAGCGGGGCGAGCGCTAGGAGCGCCGCCCGCGCAGCCACAGCAGGGCGCACAGGCCGCTGGCCAGCATCCAGGCCGTGTCGGGTTCCGGGACCGGCGCCTGCGCCTCGGTGTAGAAGGCCGTGCCGTAGGCCGCGGCCAGGCCCTGGCCGGCGTAGTCGGCCAGCAGCGTGGGCCGGCCGCTCGTGGTGTCCAGGCTGTAGACGCGCGTGCCGGCCACGGCGTACAGCGTCGCGCCGTCGTCGGTGGCCAGGCCGAAGATCGAGCTCAGGCCCACCGGGCCCACGAGGCGGGCGGCGCCGGTGGCGGCATCCAGGCGCAGCAGCACATCGGTGCCCACGTCGGTGCCGGTGAGGTAGAGCGCTCCGCCGACGAAGGCGAGGTCGCCCGAGGCGATGAAGAGCGCACCCAGCGCCGAACGCCCGCTGGCGTGGCCGCTCGTGGGGTCGATGGTCCACAGCTGGCTGCTGGCGCCGAAGAGCGTGCCGTCGGCGGCAAAGACCAGCGCGTTGACGCCGGACGTACCCAGCGCACCGACGACGCTGGAGCGGCCGCTGGCCGGATCGATGCGGAACAGCGTCGAGTCGTAGCTCACGCCGAACAGCCGGCCCCAGGGGTCGAAGGCGATGTCGGCCATCGGCAGGCCCATGCTGCCGACGATCGTCACGGTGCCCGTGGCCACGTCGACGCGGCCGAGCTTGCCGGCTTCGTCGCCGATCCACAGCTCCGGGCCTGCGGCGAAGGCGGGCGCGGTGGCGAGCGCCAGCGTGGCGAGCACGCGGCGGGCGGGGTCGAGCAGACCGGACAGGAAGGAGCGATGCGACATGGCGCAAGCCTAGGCGGCATGCCCCTCGCCCGGGCGCGGATAAGCGGGCGTCCAGCCGCCCAGATGTGCGCCGTGGCTCAGCGGCAAGGCCCCGCCGGCAGCGCGTCGGGCACCACGTGCAGCGTGAAGGCGTCGGTCAGCGGCAGGCCCTGGGCGTCCAGCAGCTGCAGCGCCACCTCGGTGCCCAGCGTCGCGGCGGGGAGCGAGGCTTCGGCGCTGGTGCCGCCGGCGAGGTCGCGCACCACGCCCCAGAAGCGCGCGGGCTGGCCGGCCCTGGTGCCCCAGGTGCCGCTGAACTGCAGGCCGCGGCAGGCCAGCTCGAGGTCGATCGCGTTGCCTTCGACCCGCGCCTGGCCGTTGCGCGTGGGGCTGCCGTCGGCCAGCCAGACCAGCGCCGTGCCCAGTGCCGCCGAGGGCGAACCCGAGACGGCGGGGCAGCGCAGCAGCGGTGCCAGCGGGCTCTCGCACAGCGCCGCCAGCGTGGCGGTGGCGCCGGGCTGCGGGTCCATCCCGGTGCCGGTGCCGCCGACGCCGGGCCCGCAGCCGGTGGCGGCCAACGCCAGGGCTGCGGCCAGCAGGCGCCGCAGCGTGATGAGCCAGGACGACGGGGGCGACATGCTCATGCTTCGGGCTCGCTGAAGAAGTACACGCCGAAACGGGCGCGGTGGCGCGGCGCGGCCCCGGGCTCGCCGGCTGCCGGGGCGTTGTCGGCATCGAAGCGCTGCTGCGCCTGCTGCATCACGGTGTGGAAGGCCTGCCGCCAGGCTTCGCGCGCGGCCGTGCGCAGCTGCTCGATCGAGTCCGGCGACAGCCGGTCCACGAACACCGCCTGCTCCAGGAAGTTGGCCTCGCCGGCGAGGTTGGCCACCGCGGCGGCGGCGTGGTCGTGCAGGTTGCTGGCCATCAGCCAGGACATCTCGTCCAGCCCCTGGCGCGGCGCGAAGCCGGCGGCCACGAGGTCGACGCCGCCGTCGGCCGTCTCCTGCGCCACGCCCAGGCGCAGCAGCTCGTCGAGCACGGCGCGGGGGCGCACGTCGGAGCTGACGCCGGCCACCAGCGCATCGAAGCTCTCGGCCGCGCCGCTGCGCGGCAGCAGGCGCGGGCGGCCGTCGGCGCCCTGGTAGCCGGGGCGCTGCATCCACTGCGCCACCACCTGCGCCGCCAGGCCCAGCGGCGGCATGGCGGGCTCGCTGCGCTCGGCCGCCTCGCGCGTGAGGTTGCGCACGTCGCGCCGGTGCACGCCGCACAGCAGCGTCACCGCGCTGTCGGTCTGCGCCATGCCGCGCTGCGCGAGCTCGGCGCGCGCGGCGTCGAGGAACAGGCGCTTGAGCGCCGCGGCGAACACCGGGTAGGTGACGCCATGGCGCAGCAGCAGCCGCACCAGCGGCTGCAGCACGCGCAGCACGCGGTCGAGGATGAGGGTGGGGGCGGGGGTGCTCACGCCGGGAGTGTGGCTGGAAGCGGGGCCGTTTCGAAGTGCGTGCTTGACAGGTCATCGATGACCGTGGGACATTATCCCACAGTTTTCGGCCCCAAAGAACTTCGACCAAGAAGAAGCCACGACGAAAGGAACACCATGAAGCTGTCATCACGAACCAAGCTGCTTCCGCGACTGGGCTCGCTGCTCGGCGCACTGCTGCTGGCCGCCTGCGGCGGCGGCGGAGGCGGCGCTGCCGATGCGCCGGTCACGCCGCCGGACCAGCGCTCCGAGGCCCTGGCCGTCTCGCAGCCGGGCGAACTCGCGGCCTACGTGCAGGAGCGGCTGCGGCGCCGCGAGTCCGCCGGCCTGGGCGGTGGCGGTTCGGGCGACGTGATCTTCGCCGCCGCCGGCGCGGCCGCCACCGCGTCGCCGGCGGCGGCGGGGCGTTCAGCCACCACCGTGCAGGAGGCCGGCGTCGACGAGCCCGACCTGCTGCAGACCGACGGCCAGGTGCTCTACACGCTGCAGCCGGCGCAGGTGACGATCGGCGCCGCGCCGATGACGGAGCTGGCGCTGTACACGCGCGACGGCACCGGCCGTGCGGTGCCCGGCCCGAAGCTGGCGCTGCCCTCGGAGAACGCAAGCAGCCAGGATGCCGCCGGCATGGTGCTGGACGAAGGCGCCGGCGCCCTGGGCGTGGTGCTGCAGCGCTGGTACCGCACCGACGACGGCGGGATCGTCTGCATCGACGTCTGCCCGGCCGGCGCGGCCACCTTCCTGCCCTACTGGTTCCGCAGCGCGGTGACGGTGCAGCGTGTCGACGTGCGCGACCCGGCCGCGCCCGCCGCCGGGCAGACCTTCACGATCGACGGCTCGCTGGTGGCCTCGCGCCGCGTCGGCGACCAGCTGGTGCTGGTGACGAACTACGTGCCGCGGCTGCCGGTCGACGCCGTCACCGGCGCCTCGGGCTCGGCCGAGCGCCAGGCCGCCATCGCGCGCACCACCGCGGCCGACGTGCTGCCGCGCATGCGCCGCAACGGCGGCGCCGCCACCGCCGCGCTGCGCGACATCGACTGCTGGACGCAGCCGGCCAACGGATCCACCGAGATCAGCGTCACCACGATCACGGTGCTGGACCTGCGCGCCGCCGACCTCGCGCCCAAGTCGCGCTGCTTCGTCGGCGGCAGCAACGCGCTGTACATGACCTCCGCCAGCCTGTACGTGGCCACCTCGCGCTGGCAGATGCCCGGCACCGGCACCGGCGCCGGCGCAGCGCTCGTCTACCCATCGGGCTTCCGCACCGACATCCACAAGTTCAGCTTCGCATCCAGCGGCGACATCGCCTACCGGGCCTCGGCCAGCGTGAACGGCCACCTCGGCTGGAACGCGGCCTACGACAGCTACCGCTTCAGCGAATGGAACGGCGACCTGCGCGTGCTCACCTTCACCGGCTCCAGCGGCTGGTTCTCGGAGGCCGACGTGGGCGGCACCGTGCCGCCCTCGCCGGCCACGCTGACGGTGCTGCGCGAATCCGCCGGCGACAGCACGCTGAAGACGCTGGCCACGCTGCCCAATGCCACCCACCCCGAGCCGCTGGGCAAGCCCGGCGAGCAGGTGCGCGCGGTGCGCTTCGCCGGCAGCCGCGGCTACGTCGTCACCTTCCGCCAGATCGACCCGCTGTACGTGCTGGACCTCGCCGACCCGGCCGCGCCCAAGGTGGCCGGCGCGCTGGAGGTGCCGGGCTACTCCGACCAGCTCTTCCCGCTGTCCGACACGCTGCTGCTGGGCGTGGGCCGCGACGTGACGACGGCCGGCCGCATGGGCGGCGTGAAGGTCGCGCTGGTGGACGTGGCCGATGCCGCGCACCCGAAGGAACTCTCGACGATGACGCTGGGCAACGCCGGCAGCTACACCGCGCTGGACAGCTCGCCGCATGGCCTGAACTGGCTGGTCGACGCCGGCGTCGCGCGCCTGGCGCTGCCGGTGTCGCTGACCGATGCGCCCTACGTCACCACGCTGCGCGGCCTGCAGCGCTTCGAGGTGGACCTGGCGGCCAGGACGCTGCGCACGCGCCCGGTGCTGGGCGCCCGGGCCGACAACTACTCGCCCTCGGTCGATCGCGAGCGCAGCGTGCAGATCGGCGCGCAGGTGTACTACCTGCAGAAGCAGGTGTTGACCGGCTACGACTGGTGAAGCGAATCAGTCGGCGCCGGAGGGTGCGCTCGCCACCGCGCCTTCCGGCGTCGTCACCGGCCCCTTGCCGCTGAAGCGGTCCAGCGCCAGGTAGATCACCGGCGTGATGTACAGCGTGATGGCCTGGCTGAAGACCAGGCCGCCGCAGACCGCCAGGCCCAGCGGCTGGCGCAGCTCGGCGCCGGCGCCCAGGCCCAGGGCGATGGGCAGCGCGCCCATCAGCGCGGCCAGCGTCGTCATCATGATCGGGCGGAAGCGCAGCACGCAGGCCTCGCGGATCGCATGCGCCGGGTCCATGCCGTGGTGGCGCTGCTGGTCGAGCGCGAAGTCGATCATCATGATCGCGTTCTTCTTCACGATGCCGATCAGCAGCAGGATGCCGATGGTCGCGATCAGCGTCAGGTCCTGGCCGAAGAGCATCAGCGTGGCCAGGGCACCCACCGCGGCCGAGGGCAGGCCGGCGAGGATCGTGATCGGGTGGATGTAGCTCTCGTAGAGCACGCCCAGCAGCACGTAGATGACCAGCAGCGCGGCTATGATGAGGATCGCCTGGCTGCCCTGGGTGCTCTTGAACACGGCCGCATCGCCGCCGTAGCTCGTGATGATCGAGGCCGGCAGGCGGATCGCCTCGCTCGCCTGCTCGATCTTCTTCGTCGCGTCGCCCAGGGCCGTGCCCGGCGCGAGGTTGAAGCTCACCGTCACCGCCTGCAGCTGGCCGACGTGGTTGATCGCGGTGGCGCCCACCGTGCGCTCCACCGTCGCAAAGGCCGACAGGGGCACCAGCGAGCCGCTGCTGGCGCGCACGTAGATGTTGCCGAAGGCGCTCTCGTCGCGCTTGGCTTCGGGCGCGACTTCCATGATCACCTGGTAGCTGTCGGTGGGCAGGTAGATCGTGGAGACCTGGCGTTCGCCGAAGGCGCTGTAGAGAGCCGTGCGCACGGCGTCGATCGAGACGCCCAGCGTGTTCGCGCGGTCGCGGTCGATCTTCAGCTGCGCCTGCAGCGCGCGCAGCTGGGCGTCGCTGGTCACGTCGCGGAACATCGGGTCGGCACGCAGGCGCTCCTGCAGCTTGTTGGCCCAGTCGTTCAGCTCGTCGGCGCGCACGCTCTGCAGGACGTACTGGTACTGCGCCTTGCTGGGTCGCCCGCCGAGCTGCAGGTTCTGCACCGGGCGCATGAAGACGTTGATGCCCGGCACCTCGCGCAGCTTGCGGCGCAGGCCTTCCACCACCTGCTTCATCGGCAGCCGTTCCTCGCGCGCCTTCAGCGTGATGAACATGCGGCCGGTGTTCTGCGAGCCGCTGCCGCCGTTGAAGGAACTGACGGCGATGACGTTCGGGTCGGCGCGGAACACCGCGGCCACGCGCTCCTGCAGCCTCACCATCTCGGGGAAGGAGGTGTCCTCGGCGGCCTCGGTGCTGACCTGGATCTGGCCGATGTCCTCTTCCGGGAAGAAGCCCTTGGGGATGATGACGAAGAGCCAGGCCGTGGCCACGAAGGTGGCCAGCGCCACCAGCATCACCGACTTGCGGTGCGCCAGCGCGAGGTCCAGCGTGCGCGTGTAGGCGGCCAGCAGCGCGTCGAAGCCGCGCTCGAACATCCGCACCACGCGGCCTGGCGGCTTCTTGTGTGCCTCGTCGGTGAGGAAGCGGCTGGCCAGCATCGGCACCAGCGTCAGCGAGACGAAGGCCGAGACGATGATCGACAGGCCCACCACCACCGCGAACTCGTGGAACAGCAGGCCGATGACGCCCGGCATGAAGAAGATCGGGATGAAGACGGCGATCAGCGAGCTGGAGATGCTGATGATGGTGAAGCCCACCTCGCGCGAGCCGCGCAGCGCGGCCTGGAACGGCGGCTCGCCGGCCTCGACGTGGCGGATGATGTTCTCCAGCATCACGATCGCGTCGTCGACCACCAGGCCCACCGCGAGCGTGAGGCCCAAGAGCGAGATGTTGTCCAGGCTGTAGTTCAGCCCCCACAGCAGCGCCACGGCGCCCACCAGGCTGACGGGCAGGCTGAGCGTGGGAATGACGGTGGCGACGAAGCGGCGCAGGAACAGGAAGATCACCAGCACCACGAGCGCGATCGTGCCCATCAGCGTGAGCGTCACGTCGTGCAGCGCGGCGCGCACGCTCAGCGAGCGGTCGTTCACCGGGTTGAGGTTGATCGACTGCGGCAGCTGCGCGCGCAGCGCCGGCAGCGCCTCGCGCACCGCGTCGACCACGCGCACCGTGTTCGCGCCCGGCTGGCGCAGCACGGCCAGCGTGATCGAGTTCTCGCCGTTCAGCGTGGCCCAGCTCTTCAGCGACTCCAGGCTGTCCTCCACCTGCGCCACGTCCTTCAGCCGCACCGGCGCGCCGTTGCGGTTGGCGACGATCAGCTCGGCGAACTCGGCCGCGTTCTTCAGCTGCCGGTTGGCCTGCAGGGTGAGCGTCTGCCGCGGCCCGTCGAGCGTGCCCACCGGCGTGTTGACGTTGGCCGCGCGCAGCGCCGCGGAAAGCTCGTCCAGGCCGATGTTGCGCGCCGCCAGCGCGTCGGGCTGCACCCGCACGCGCACCGCGAAGCGCTTCTGGCCGAAGATGTTGACCTGCGCGACGCCGTCGATCGTGGACAGCGTGGGCGTGATCAGGTGCTCGGCGAAGTCCTGCAGGTCGGACGGCGCGAGCGAAGGCGAGGTCATCGCCACCAGCAGCACCGGCGCATCGGCCGGGTTGACCTTGCGGTAGCTCGGCGGGTTGGTCATGTCCTGCGGCAGCGCGCGCTGCGCGCGCAGCAGCGCGGCCTGCACGTCCACCGCGGCCGCGTCGATGTTGCGGCCTTCCTCGAATTCCAGCGTCAGGTTGGTGCTGCCCAGCGTGCTGGAGGAGCTGATCGTCTTCAGCCCCGGGATGGTCTGGAACTGCTTTTCCAGCGGCAGCGCCACGCTGGTGGCCATGGTCTCCGGGTTCGCGCCCGGCAGGTTGGCAAAGACGTTGATGACCGGCGTGTCGTAGCTCGGCAGCGCCGCCACCGGGATGCTGCGGTAGCCGATGACCCCGGCCAGCACGATGGCCAGGTTGAGCAGCACCGTCGTGACCGGACGGCGGATGAAGAGTTCGGAGAGGTTCATGGCGATGGGGCCCTCCCGCTGCCGGGCGCTGCACCGGCCGATGCGCCGCCTGATGCCCCGCCCGATGCACCCGCCGCGCCGGGGCCGCGGCCACCCGCGCCGCCGCCGGGGGCGCCGTCGCGCGCGCGTTCGACGACCGTGCTGCCCGGGCGCACGTTCTGGCGGCCGTCCATCACGATGCGCTCGCCCGGCTTGACGCCGCTGACGGCCGCGTCGTCGCCCTGCGCGTACAGCACCTGCACCGGGCGCGGCTGCGCCTTGCCGTCGACCACCGCGTAGACCAGCGGCCCGCGCGCGGCCTGGATGATGGCCGCCTGCGGCAGCACCACCGCGCCGCGCAGGGTGCGCGCCGTCATCGAGACGTTGACGAACAGCCCGGGCCACAGGCGCCCGTCGCGGTTGTCGAACTGCGCCTTGACCTTCACCGTGCCGGTGGCCGGGTCGACCGCGTTGTCGACGAACTTCAGCCGCCCTGCGAGCGCCGGCTGCGCGGGCGCCAGCGCCGCAGCGGCCGAGGCCGCGCCCGAGGCCGGCCGCGCCGGCCCGAGCGCGCTTTGCGCCGAGCCCGAGCCCGAGGAAGACTCCGAGACTGTCGCGCTCACCGGTGCGCCACCGTCGTTCAGCGCGGCCAGCGCATCGGCCAGGTGGCGCTGCGGCAGGCTGAAGCTGACGAAGATCGGGTCCAGCTGCGTGATCGTCGCCAGCGTCGTCTGGTTGGCCTGCACCGAGCTGCCGGGGAAGACGTTGATCGCGCCCAGGCGGCCCGCGCTGGGCGCGATCACGCGGGTGTACGACAGGCCCAGCTTCGCGGCGTCGAGCGCGGCGTGGTCGGCCGTCACGGCCGCCTGCTGCGACATCACGCCGGTGAGCGCGGTGTCCACCGCGCCCTGCGAGATGAAGTTCTGCGCCAGCAGCTCCTGGCTGCGCTTGAGCTGGCGCTGCGCATCGGCGAGTGCGGCCTCATCGCGCGCCAGCTGCGCGCGCGCCTTGGCGACGTTGGCCTCGTCGGCACGCGGGTCCAGCGTGAACAGCAGCTGGCCGGCCTTGACGAACTGGCCCTCCTTCACGTGCACCTGGGCGATGAGGTTGGTGGTCTGCGGCCGCACGTCGATGCTGGCCATCGGCGCCACGCTGCCGGTGGCGGTGATCAGCACCGGCAGGTCGCGCGCCGTGGCGCGCACGGTGGTCACGTTCACCGGCGGCGCCGAGGCCGCGGCGGCCGCAGCGCCCGAGGCGGCCGGCCCGGCGGCGCCGGAGGCCGCAACGGCGGGTGCATCGCCGCTGCGGTTGCAGGCCGCGAGCAGCGCGCAGGAAAGGAAAAGGGCAGCCGCCAGCAACGGCGACGTGGCAGAACCGGTCTTCGACTTATGGGGCATGGATGCAGGCCGACAACAGGCGCGCCAGGCAGGCTGCGCCAAGGGGCCTACCGCCAGGCCCTACAGGTAACCGAGCGTAGCACCCCCGCCTGGGCGCCCTTGTAGGAGAAGTGCTGCTTTGCGAAGCGGAAACAGCGCTCAGCCGATGACTTCGATGACGCTCGGCGCCGAGGGCGGCGCCTCGTCGGCGAGGGCAAAGGCCGCGGCCACCGCCCGCACGGCCTGGTCCGCGGCGTCATCGGTGGCCGCGTGCACGCGCGCCAGCGGCTCGCCGGCCAGCACGCGACGGCCCAGCGGCAGCAGGCCGGACAGGCCGACGCGCGGGTCCACGCGCTCGCCCGGCCGGCGCCGCCCGCCGCCGAGCTCGACGACCGCCAGGCCCACGGCGCGCACGTCGCAGGCCGCGAGCCAGCCCTCGCGCGGCGCCGGCACGTCGCGCAGCACCGGTGCCTGCGGCAGCCCGTCGGCGCGGAACACGTCGGCCGGCCCGCCGAGCGTGGCCACCATCTTCGCGAAGCGCTCGGCTGCGGCGCCGCTGTCCAGCGCGGCCTGGGCTGCCTCGCGCGCCGCACCCAGGCTTCCGGCCAGGCCGCCCAGCTGCAGCATCTGCGCCGCGAGTTCGATCGTCACCTCGTGCAGCCGCGGTTCGCGGGCGCGGCCGGCCAGGTAGTCCAGCGTCTCGTGCACCTCCAGCGCATTGCCGGCGGTGTTGCCCAGCACCTGCGACATGTCGGTGATCAGCGCCCGTGCCGGCAGCCCGGCGCCGCCGGCCACGCGCACCAGGCTCTCGGCCAGCTCGCGGGCACGCGCCAGCGTCGGCGCGAAGGCGCCGCTGCCGGTCTTCACGTCGAGCACCAGGCCCGTCAGCCCGGCCGCGAGCTTCTTGCTGAGGATGCTGGCGGTGATCAGCGGCACGCTTTCCACCGTGGCCGTCACGTCGCGGATGGCGTACAGGCGCCGGTCCGCCGGCGCGAGCGCGGCCGAGGCGCCGACGATCGCGCAGCCGCAGCCGCGCAGCGTGGCCAGCAGCGTCTCGCGCGGCGGGTCCACGCCGTAGCCGGGCAGTGCTTCCAGCTTGTCCAGCGTGCCGCCGGTGTGGCCCAGGCCGCGGCCGCTGATCATCGGCACCACGCCGCCGCAGGCCGCGACGATGGGCGCGAGCATCAGGCTCACCTTGTCGCCGACGCCGCCGGTGGAGTGCTTGTCGAGGATGGGCCCGGAAAGCCCGCTGCCGGCCCAGCTCAGGCGTTCGCCCGAGTCCGTCATCGCGCGCGTCAGCGCCACCGTCTCGGCCGGCGTCATGCCGCGCAGCAGGATCGCCATCGCCATCGCGCCGGCCTGCGCGTCGGCCCAGCTGCCGTCGGCCAGGCCGCGGGCGAAGGCTTCGATCTGCGCGTCGGCCAGCGTCCCGCCGTCGCGCTTGAGGGCAATCAGTTCGGCGGGCAGCACGCCGGCCTCAGTTCACCCGCACAACCCGGTCCAGCACCCCCGGCTTGAGCCCCGGGTTCGCCGTGAGGTACTGCTCCAGCGCGTCGATGTCCATCATGCCGGTCACGCGCTCGGTGCCCTGGCCGAACATCGGGAAGCTGTCGCCGCCGCCGGCCAGGAAGCCATTGGCGGTGACGCGGTACTTCGTCTCCGCGCCGATCGGCTGGCCCTCGAACTTCACGCTGCCGGGCACGATGCGCTGGCCCACGGGCTTGCCCGCGTCCCAGGCGAACGTGAAGCCGCGGCTGGGCAGCAGCACGCGGCCGCCGTCGATGCGGCCGGCCCATTGCTGCTCCAGCAGCTGCAGGATCTGCGCGCCGGTGAGCGTCATCGTCACGAGGTTGTTGTAGAAGGGCTGGGCGCTGAAGATCTGCTCGTAGCGCACCACGCCGTCGGCCGACATCGGCAGCGGCGCGCGGATGCCGCCCGGGTTCATCAGCGCGATCTGCGCGCCGGCGTTCCTCGTCGCCGCGAGCTGCGCATCGGCGATCACCTGGCCCAGCGGGTTCTCGCCGGCGGCGTTGTTGTCGCGCGGCAGCGGCGCCGCCAGCTTGCCCACCGCGCGCTGCGCCAGCGCCACGCTGAGCTTCTCGTACTGGCCGATCAGCGTCGTCAGCCGCGGGTCCTTCGCGAAGCTGGCGGTGCGCACGATCACGTTGTTCGCGTTCGCGCTCGTCACGTCGCGCGTCTTCGGGTCGAGCACGAGGTCGATGTCGGTGACGATGGTCCCGTACTTGTCGCCACTGGTCACCAGCCGGCCGTCGATGCGGCAGTTGTAGGCGCGGTGCGTGTGGCCGCTGACGACCAGGTCCACCGCCTTGTCGAGCTTCTTGACGATGTCGACGATGGTCCCGCTGATGCCCGGGCACTCGTTGTAGTCGCCCACCGGCACGCCGCCCTCGTGGATCAGCACGACGATGGCCTCGATGCCCTGGGCGCGGATCTCGGGCACCAGGCGGTTGACGGTCTCGGCCTCGTCGTCGAAGCGCAGGCCGGCCACGCCCGAAGGCACGACGATGCCCGGCGTGCCCTTCAGCGTGAGGCCGATGAAGGCCACCGGGATGCCCTCGAAGCGCTTCACGTGGTAGGCCGGGAACAAGGGCTGGCCGGTCTTCTCGACGATGGTGCTGGCCGCCAGGTACTTGTAGGCCGCGCCCTTGAACGGCGCCGGGCCCTTGCAGCTGTCGGGCACGCAGCCGCCGTTCTGCATGCGCTGCAGCTCGGTGGCGCCCTTGTCGAACTCGTGGTTGCCCACCGAGCTGACCTCCAGACCCGCCAGGCCCATCGCCTCGACCGTGGGCTCGTCGCGGAAGAGGGCCGACAAGAGCGGCGTCGCGCCGATCAGGTCGCCCGCGGCGACGAAGATGTGGTTCGGGTTCTGCGCCTTCAGCTGCGCCACCGCGGTGGCCAGGTGCTCCACGCCGCCGGCGTCGATGTTGATGCGCTTGCTGCGGTCGGCCGGGTCGAAGACGCGGATGCCGCCGGGCGGCGGCTTCAGGTTGCCGTGGAAGTCGTTGATCGCGAGGACCTTCACCTTCACCGGCTCGGCGGGCGGCGCCGGGACGGTGGAGCAGCCGGCGGCCAGCAGCGCGGCCGAGAGGGCAAGCAGTTTGGATGCTAGGCGCATGATCGGTGTCGGTTCAGTAGGTGGCGCCCGGCACCGGGCGCGTGGTGCCGGCCAGCAGGGCCTCGATGTCGTTGAGCAGGCCGCTGGCGCCGATGCGGAAGCGCTGCGGGTTCACGGCCGCCGGGCCGAGGTGCTCGGCCGTGAGCGCGATGTAGACCGCGGCATCGGCCACGGTGCGGATGCCGCCCGAGGGCTTGAAGCCGACGCGGCCGCGGGCCTCGGCGCGCGCGGCGATGGCGCCCAGCATCACGCGCGCGGCCTCGGGGCTGGCGCTGCGCGGCGTCTTGCCGGTGCTGGTCTTCAGGAAGTCGGCGCCGGCGTCCAGCGCGATGCGGCTGGCCTGCGCGATGCGCGCCTCGTCGGCGAGTTCGCCGGTCTCCAGGATCACCTTCAGCGTGAGTCCGGCACAGGCCGCGCGCACGGCGTGCAGCAGCGCCGGCGCATGCGCGAAATCGCGCCAGGGGAAGACGACGTCGACCTCTTGCGCGCCGGCCGCGACGATGTCCTCGGTGTCGCGCAGCGCGCGCCGCAGGTCGGGCTCGCCGTGCGGGAAGTTGGCCACCGCGGCGACGCGGATCGAGGCCGGCAGCTGCGCGCGTGCATGCGCCGCCAGCCGCGGCCAGACGCAGACGGCGGCGACCGTGCCGTGCGGCCCTTGCGCGCGGGCGCAGAGCTTGTCGATGTCGGCCGGCGTGTCGGCGTCGTTCAGGCTCGTGAGGTCCAGGCAGGCGAGCGCGGTGCGCGCGGTCGCGATCGGGTCGAAGCTCGGGTTCGTCATCGCTTCACACCTCCAGCGCCTGCACCACGGTCGTCAAGGTGGCCACCGCGTTGGCGCTCGCGGCGTTCGCGTTGGCCAGCGTGTGCGCGTGGCTCAGCACCTCGGCCTCCATCCCGGCGGCCATGTTCGTCATCAGGCTGATGCCCATCACCTTCATGCCGGCGTGGCGCGCGATGATGGTCTCCGGCACCGTGCTCATGCCCACCGCCTGCGCGCCGAACAGGCGCGCCATGCGGATCTCCGCCGGCGTCTCGAACTGCGGCCCCAGGAACCAGGCGTAGACGCCCTCGTGCAGCACCTGGCCCGCCTTCGCCGCGGCAGCCTGGGCCTGCCCGCGCAGCGCCGCGTCGTAGGCGGCCGACATGTCGCAGAAGCGGCCGTCGCCCGGCTCGCCGATCAGCGGCGAGCGCTGCACGAGGTTGATGTGGTCGCTGATCAGCATCAGCGAGCCGGGGCGCATGGCCGGGTCCAGGCTGCCCGCGGCGTTGGTCTGCAGCAGCAGCTTCACGCCCCAGGCCGCGAGCGTGCGGATCGCGCCCAGCATGCCGTCGGCGTTGCCGGTCTCGTAGGCATGCTTGCGGCCGGCCAGCACCGCGACGCGCTGGCCACCGACCGTGCCCACGCGCACCAGCCCCTGGTGCCCGCCGACGCCCAGCACCGGGAAGGCCGGCAGGTCGGCGTAGGCCACCTCGGCCGCGCCCTGCAGCGCGTTCGAGAACGGGCCCCAGCCCGAGCCCAGGATCACCGCGATGGCCGGCGCCGCGCCGAGCCGCATCTGCAGCGTGGCGGCGGAGGTTTCGATCTGTGCTTTCATCGTCGTCATGTCCGGGTGTCGGCGAGGTTCTCGGGGCCGAAGCTGGACGGCAGCAGAGCGCCCAGCGTGAAGCGGCCGCGCAGCGTGCCCTGCGCGTCGGCGGCCCACAGCGGGCAGTCGTCGGCCGCGAACTCGCGCAGCTTCTGGCGGCAGCCGCCGCAGGGCGTCACGGCGCCCGCGCCGGCGGCACAGACCGCCGCCGCGATGATGCGCCGGCCGCCGGCCATCACCATCGCCGCGATGGCCGAGGCCTCGGCGCACCAGCCCTGCGGGTAGGCGGCGTTCTCGACGTTGCAGCCACCGTGGATGCGGCCCTGCTCGTCGAGCACCGCGGCGCCCACGGCGAAGCGCGAGTAGGGCGCGTAGGCCGCGGCGCGCGCCTGCAGCGCGGCGGCGATCAGTTCGTCGCGGCGGTCTTCAGCACTCATGGCAGTGAAGCGAGAAAGCCGGCCACCGCATGCCGCGGGCCGGGCAGGTTCAGCAGCGTGTGCGGCGCGTCGGGCACCTGCAGCACGGCGGCGCGCGGCTGGCCCTTGAAGGCGGCGCCGCAGTGGCCCGCCGCGCCTTCCAGGCCGAGCCAGGCGTTGCTGCGCGAGAAGAAGGGGTCGGTCGCGCTGATCACGTTCAGCACCGGCTGGCCCGGCACCACCGCGGTCTGCGGCGCAGTGACGAAGTAGTTGGCCTCGCAGCTCCACGCGAACATCATGCGCGCCGCCACCTCGCCGCCGAAGCGCGCCACCGGCACCGCGCCTTCGCTGGTGCCGGCCAGCACGATGCGGCGCGGGTCGGCCCAGGCCGCAGCCTTCAAGGCAGCGAGCGACGGCGCAATCTCGCTCGCCCGCAGCGCGTGGATGCGCTCGTACGAGGCCTTGTCGATCGGCGAGGTGTAGGTCACGTGGCCGGGCAGCGCGAAGGAATCCGGCGCGAGGCTCGCGATGCCCAGCGTGGCCAGCCACTGCTGCCACTCGCCGATCGCCTTCAGGCCGAGGCCCGAGGAGCCGTGCAGGAACAGGACCACGGGCACACGCGCGGCAGCGGTCTTCGGCGCGTCCTTGTACTTGCCGGCAAAGACCGCGCCGCCGGTGGCCGCGGTGGGCAGCACCAGGTCGGCCTGCTGCAGCGTGCCGGCGAGTGACTCGGCCGTGTGTACCCAGGCCTCGCCCTTGATCGTGCCGGCCGGCGTTTGCGCGAAGGCCGCGCTCGCCGCGCAGGCTAGGGCCGGAAGAACCTTGAGCCACTTCATGTCAGCGCTCTTTCACATAGGGCCGGCCCAGCGCCGCCGGCGCGACCGACTTGCCGATGAACCCGGCCAGCAGCACCACCGTCAGCACGTAGGGCAGCGCCTGGATGAACTGCACCGGCACCTCGCCAATGCCGGGCAGCGCCACGCCCTGCAGCCGGATCGACACCGCGTCGAGGAAGCCGAACAGCAAACAGGCCGCGAGCGCGCCCACCGGGTGCCACTTGCCGAAGATCAGCGCCGCCAGCGCCATGTAGCCGCGGCCGGCGGTCATGTTCGGGATGAAGCTCGGGTTCTGCGCCAGCACCAGGTAGGCGCCGGCCAGCGCCGAGAGCACGCCGTTGAGCGCCAGCGCCTGGTAGCGCAGCACCTTCACGCCCACGCCGGCGGCGTCGACCATCGTCGGGTTCTCGCCCGCCGCGCGCAGCCGCAGCCCGAAGCGGGTGCGGAACAGCAGCCACCACACCAGCGCCACCGCCAGCAGCGAGCCGTAGACCATGGCGTTGTGGCCGAAGAGCGAAAGCGCGAGCGTGGGGCCGACCACCGGCACGTTGGTCAGCGCATCGCCGATGCCGGTGAACCAGCGGGCCAGGCGCACGGTGTCGGGGATGGGCGGCGTCTGCCCGCCCTGCGCGAACCAGGCGATGCCCAGCACGACGGTGAGGCCCGCGGCCGTCATCGTGATCGCCATGCCCAGCACGACCTGGTCGCCGCCGTGCGTGACGCAGGCGTAGCCGTGCAGCATCGACAGCGCGATGCCCACCGCGACGGCCGCGGCCAGCGCGATCCACAGCGAGCCGCTGGCCACGCCCACCGCGGCGGTGGTGAAGGCCGTCATCAGCATCTTGCCTTCGAGACCGAGGTCGATCACGCCCGAGCGTTCACTCAGCGTGCCGGCCAGCGCGCACAGGATCAGCGGCACCGACACGCGCAGCGTGCTGGCCACCAGCGTGCCGATCAGCACCTCATCCACGGCGGCCGCCTCCGCTCAGGCGCCACAGCTTGAACAGCAACGGCGCGGCCACCTGCGCCATCGCGCCGGCGAAGAGCACGATCAGGCCCTGCAGCACGAAGACCATCTCGCGGCTGAAGCCGTTGATCTCGAAGGAGAGCTCCGAGCCGCCCTGGTACAGCGCGCCGAACAGCAGCGAAGCGAGCACGATGCCGAAGGGATGGTTGCGGCCGATCAGGCTGACGGCGATGCCGGCGAAGCCCGCGCCGGCGACGAAGTCCGGCAGCAGCCGGCCGTGCACGCCGGCGATCTCGTTGACGCCCACCAGCCCGGCCAGCGCGCCCGAGAAGGCCATCGACGCGACGATCAGCCGCTGCGGCCGGATGCCGGCGTATTGCGCCGCGTCGGCCGAGAAGCCCACCGCGCGCAGCGCATAGCCGCCCTCGGTCTTCCACAGCGAGAGCCACACCGCGGCCACCGCGGCCAGCGCCAGCAGCAGCGTGAGGTTCAGCGGCGTGCGTGGCCACTCGATGCCGATCCAGGCCAGCGCCTCGTGCAGGCCCGGCATGTGCGCCGACGCGGCGAAGGCGCGGCTTTCGGGCGTCATGTTGCCGGGCTCCTTCAGCTGGTTGACCAGCAGGTAGCCCAGCAGCGCCGACGCGATGAAGTTGAACATGATGGTCGTGATGACCGTGTGGCTGCCGCGCCAGGCCTGCAGCGCGCCGGGTATCGCGGCCCAGATGCCGCCGAAGAGCGCGGCGGAAAGCACCATCGCCGGCAGCATCAGCCAGGCCGGCAGCGCGTGGCTCCAGGCCAGCGCCGCCAGGCCCGCGCCCAGGCCGCCCATCACCGCCTGGCCTTCGCCGCCGATGTTGAAGAGCCCACCGTGGAAGGCCACCGCGACTGCGAGGCCGGTGAAGATGAAGGTCGTCGCGTAGTACAGCGTGTAGCTGATGCCGCTCTTCGAGCCGAAGGCGCCCTTCACCAGCAGCGCCAGCACCTGCCCGGGCTGGAAGCCGACGAGCGCGACGACGAGGCCGGCGACGATCAGCGCGAAGGCGAGGTTCAGCGCCGGCAGCAGCGCCACGTCCATCCAGCGCGGGAGTTCGACCGGCTGGCTCAATGCGCACCTCCCATCAAGCGACCCAGGGCGCTCTCCGTGCACGCATCGATCGGCAGCTCGCCCGCGATGCGGCCCGCGTTCATCACGATCACGCGGTCCGAGAGCGCGAGGATCTCGTCCAGCTCCGACGAGACGACGAGCACCGCGCCGCCGGCATCGCGCATCGCGCGCAAGCGGCCGTGGATGAACTCGATCGCGCCGATGTCCACGCCGCGCGTCGGCTGGCCCACCAGCAGCACCTGCGGCCCGGTGGCGAAGAACTGCGACTCGCGCGCCAGAACCAGCTTTTGCTGGTTGCCGCCGCTGAACTTGCTGCTGCGCAGCGCCGGGTCGCGCGGGCGCACGTCGTAGCGCTCCATCATCAGCGCGGTGTCGTCGTGCATCGTGCGCCGGCGCATCCAGCCGATGGGCCCGCTGCGGTAGCGCGGCCGCTGCTGGTAGCCGAGCACGGCCGATTCCCAGGCGTCGAAGGGCAGCACCATGCCGCGGCGGTGGCGGTCTTCCGGCACATGCGCCAGGCGCAGCTCGCGCGCGGTGGCGGTGTCCATCCAGGCGCCGGGCGTGAACGCGCGGCCGCCGAGCCGGAGCGTGCCCTCGGCCGGCGCGGCCAGACCCGAGAGCACGTCCAGCAGCTCGGTCTGGCCGTTGCCCGAGACGCCGGCGATGCCGACGATCTCGCCCGCGCGCAGCGTCAGCGACACATCGGCCAGCCGCTGCACGCCCAGGGCGTCGCGCAGGCCCAGGCCCTGCGCCTCCAGCAGCACCGCGCCGGGCTCGCGCGCGGCGGCGCTGCGGCCCAGGTTCACGCGGCGGCCGACCATGGCCTCGGCCAGGCCGTCGATGCTGGTGTCGGCGGTGCGGCAGTCGAGCACCACCTGGCCGCCGCGCATCACGGTGACGGCATCGGTCAGCGCCATGATCTCGCGCAGCTTGTGCGTGATCAGCAGGATCGTCGTGCCGCGGGTGCGCAGGCCGCGCAGCGTCTCGAAGAGCTGGTCGGTCTCCTGCGGCGTCAGCACGGCCGTGGGCTCGTCCAGGATCAGGATGCGGGCGCCGCGGAACAGCGCCTTGAGGATCTCCAGCCGCTGGCGCTCGCCCACCGGCAGCTCGCTCACCAGCGCGTCCAGGTTCACCACGAGGCCGGTGTCGCGCATCAGCGTGTCGAGCTTCGCGCGCACGGCGGCGCGCGCGGGCTTCAGGCGCCAGCCGGGCTCGGCGCCGAGCATCACGTTGTCGAGTGCCGAGAGCGTGTCCACCAGCATGAAGTGCTGGTGGACCATGCCGATGCCCAGGCCGATGGCTTCCTTCGAGCCGGTGATCTTCGCGGCCCGGCCCTCGATCTCGATCTCGCCCCCGTCGGCCTGGTAGAAGCCGTAGAGGATCGACATCAGCGTGCTCTTGCCGGCGCCGTTCTCGCCGACGATGCCGTGCACCGTGCCGGCAGCCACGCGCAGGTGCACGTCGCGGTTGGCGTGCACCGCGCCGAAGCGCTTCTCGATATGGCGCATCTCGACGGCCGCCGGAACGGCCGCTGCCGCGGCCTTCACTTGCAGGCGCTGGCGGTCATGTAGTCGATGACCTTGATCTTGCCGGCGATGATGTCGGCCTTGGCCGCGTCGACCTTCTTCTTCATGTCCGCGCTGACGAGCTTCTCGTTGTGCTGGTCGAGCGCGTAGTCCACGCCGCCTTCCTTCAGCCCCAGCGAGGTGATGCCGGGCGTCACGCCCTTGAAGGCCTGGTAGACGGCCACGTCCACGCGCTTGACCATGCTCGTGAGCATCGTGCCGGGCTGCACGTGGTTCTGGTTGCTGTCCACGCCGATGGCCAGCTTCTTCTGGTCTTTCGCCGCCTGGTAGACGCCGATGCCGGTGCCGCCGGCGGCGGCGAAGATCACGTCCACGCCGGCGGCGAACTGCGCCTTGGCGAGTTCGGCGCCGCGCGCCGGGTCGTTCCACGCGGTGGGCGTGGTGCCGGTCATGTTGGCGCTGGTCTCGACCTTCGGGTTGGCGTACTTCGCGCCCTGCTCGAAGCCGCACTGGAACTTGCGGATCAGCGGGATGTCCATGCCGCCCACGAAGCCCACCTTGCCGCTCTTGCTGGCCTGCGCCGCCAGCACGCCGACGAGGAAGCTGCCCTCGTGCTCCTTGAAGGTGATGCTCTGCACGTTGGGCTGCTTCACCTCGGCGTCGATGACGACGAACTTCTGCTTCGGGAAGTCCTTCGAGACCTTGTCGACCACGCTGCCCTGGCTGAAGCCGATGGCGACGATCGGATCTGCGCCACGCTCGGCCATGCGGCGCATCGCCTGCTCGCGCTGGGCGGGGTTGCTGATCTCGAACTCCAGGTAACTCTTGCCGGTTTCCTTCTTCCAGCGCTCGGCACCTTCGTAGCCGGCCTGGTTGAAGCTCTTGTCGAACTTGCCGCCCATGTCGAAGATGACGGCGGGGTCGGCCATGGCGGAACCGGCGGCCAGGGGCAGGCAGGCGAGGGCAAAGCGGATGGTGCGCATGTCGGCGGTGCGGTCAAGCGGGATCAGGCAGGATAGCAAGAGTCACGCCGCGTGCTCCTCCCCGATTCCCCGGGGCTGCCGGGCGCGCGGACTGCAGCGCCGGGGAGGCAGCACAGGATGATCCGCATCGCCATCGTCGACGACCACGCCATCGTGCGCAACGGGCTGCGGCAGTTCCTCTCGGAGCACGTGGACCTGCGCGTCACCGGCGAGGCCCGCGACGGGCGCGAGGCGCTGGAGCTGGCGCGTGGCGGCGAGGTCGACGTGATGCTGATGGACATCTCGATGCCCGACCAGAGCGGCGTCGACGCGCTGCAGGCCATCAAGGCGCGCTTCCCGGACCTGCGCGTCCTCATCCTCAGCGGCTTCCCCGAGACGCACTACGCCACCACGCTGCTGCGCCAGGGCGCCAGCGGCTACCTCAACAAGGACTGCGATCCGGAGGAGATCGCCAACGCCATCCGCACCGTGTTCCGCGGCCGGCGCTACATCAGCCCCGCGGTGGCCGAGCTGCTGGCCGACGGCATGGCCGGCGGCAGCGGCGAGAAGATGCCGCACGAGCTGCTGTCGGAGCGCGAGCTGCAGGTCTTCCTGCGCCTGGCCAAGGGCGAGACCATCGGCGCGATGGCCGAGAGCCTGTGCCTGAGCGTCAAGACCGTCAGCACCTACCGCACCCGGGTGCTGGAGAAGCTCAAGCTGTCCAGCAACAGCGAGCTGACCTACTACGCGCTGAAGAACGGGCTGATCCAGTAGATGCGCGAAGCGGCGGCCCGCAGGCCGCCGCGCGTGGAGCACCGAGGCCGCTCGATCAGGCGTCGTCGGACTGGCCCGAGGCCGCCACGGCCTCCTCGGTGACGAGTTCGCGCACGATCACGCCTTCCTCGACCGAGCCCTGCGCCCAGCCCTCGCCGTTCATCAGGCGCAGGCAGGCGAGTTGGTCCTCGTCGCGCAGCGTCTCGCAGCGGGCGGTCTGGTTGCTCGCCAGCGTCTCGGGCGGCTCGCCGCCCAGGCGGCCTTCGAGCGCGGCCTCGCGTGCCAGGCGGGCGTCGTAGAGGCAGGCGGCACGCGTGTCCTGCATCGTGTCGCCGCTCAGGCAGGCCTGGCGGTCGGCGCGGTACTGGGCCTCGACGGCCGCGCGGTCGATGGGGGCCTGGGCCAGCACGATGCCGGCACAGGCTGCCAGAGCCAGCGCGAGGGCGTTGCGGACGGGCTTGATGAGCTGAGCTTGTTGCATGGTCGACTCCTGGTTGGTTCGGGGTGGATCTGACCCTGCAAAGCTTCGTCGCCGCGCGCCGCGCCGGCTGTAGGACGGGCGCCCGGCGCCTTGTCGGCCCGCGGCGCCGTGGCGCGTGCGGCCCGACTGTCGGTCGCCTCCTACCCGGGGCCGCGGCGGCGGACTGCAGCTTGGGCGAAAGGCGCCGCCTAGATTGGCCCTCATCGAGCCTGCCAGGCCTCGATGAAGCCACGAAACCCACCTCACGAGGAGTGCCCGATGCTTTACTACGCCGCCGTCTTCCTGATCATCGCCCTCATCGCCGCCGTGTTCGGCTTCGGCGGCATTGCCGCCGGCGCGGTGAGCATCGCGAAGATCCTCTTCGTCGTGTTCCTCGTGATGGCCGCCGTCTCGTTCGTCGCCGGCCTGATGCGACGCGGGTGACGGTGCCCGGGCGGTGCCCGCGCGCGCCGCCTGGACTAGCATGGGGGCGATGACGCCCGACCCCCGCGCCCGCCTCGCTTCCGCGCCCACCATCGACCAGGCCCGCCGGCTTCCCAAGGTGCTGCTGCACGAGCACCTGGACGGCGGGCTTCGCATCGGCACGCTGCTCGAACTGCTGCGTGCCCGCGGCATCACGCCGCCGGCGCCCGACGAGCGCTCGCTCGCCGCCTGGTTCGACGCCAACGCGCATGCCGGCAGCCTGGTGAAGTACCTCGAAGGCTTCGCGCTGACGGTCGAGGCGATGAGCAGCCCCGAGGCGATGGAGCGCGTCGCCTTCGAGGCCGCCGAGGACGCGCGGCTCGACGGCGCCGTGCTCGGCGAATTCCGCATCGCGCCGCTGCTGTTCGAGACCCACGGCGTGCCCGGCGAGGCGGCCGTGGAGGCGCTGGTCGCCGGGCTGGCGCGCTGCAGCATGCCCGCGGGCCTGATCGTCTGCGCGATGCGCCACCTGCCGCCGGAGGAGACCGAACGTGCCGCGCGGCTGGCGGTGAAGTACGCCGGCCGCGGCGTCATCGCCTTCGACCTGGCCGGCGCCGAGTTCGGCCACCCGCCTTCGCAGCACGAGCGCGCGCTGCGCGTGGCGCGCGACGGCGGCCTGGCGCTGACGCTGCACGCCGGCGAGGCCGACGCCGCCGAGCGTGTGCTCGAGGCGGCGAAGCTCGGCGCCACGCGCATCGGCCATGGTGTGCACCTGGTCGATGCGCTGCGCGACCCGGCGCGCCGCCACCTCGTCGACGAGGTCAAGGCGATGGACCTGCACCTGGAGGTCTGCCCGACGAGCAACGTGCACACCGGCGCCGCGCCTTCGGTGGCGCGGCACCCGATCACGGAGCTGTGGCTGGCCGGCGTGAGCCTGAGCTACCACACCGACAACCGACTGATGAGCTGCATCACGCTCGCCGGCGAGGCCGCCACGCTGCTGGCCGAGACGCCGCTGGGCACAGGCGACCTGGTGCAGATGGCGTCGCAGGCCGCGCGCCACTCCTTCCTGCCGCAGGCGGCGAAGGACCAGGCGATGGAAGCGATCCGCGCCTGGAGCTGATCGTCTAGCGCGCGAGCGCCGGACGCCGCTTCGGGCGCTTCGGCGCGGCCGGCGCCGCGGGCACCACCGCCGGCACCGCGGCGCGGGCGATCACGCCGCCGCCCAGGCAGACCTCGCCGTCGTAGAGCACCGCGCTCTGGCCCGCGGTCACGGCCCATTGGTTCTGCGCGAAAGCGAGCCTGAAGCCGCCATCGATCGGCGCGAAGCGGCACTCGGCATCGGCCTGGCGGTAGCGGGTCTTCGCGCGGTACCCGCCCGCGGCAGGCGCCTCGCCGGAAACCCAGCTCAGGTCCTCGGCTTCGAGCCAGTTCGAGTGCAGCCAGGGGTGCTCGTGGCCCTGCACCACGTGCAGCGTGTTGTGTTCCAGGTCCTTGTGCGCCACGTACCAGGGCTCGTGGGCGCCGCCGCCTTCGCGCGTGCCGCCGATCCCGAGGCCTTGCCTCTGGCCCAGCGTGTAGAACGACAGCCCGACATGGTGGCCGACTTCGCGCCCCCGCTCGTCCAGCATCGGCCCGGGCTGGTTCGCCAAGTAGCGGTTCAGGAACTCGCGGAACGGCCGCTCGCCGATGAAGCAGATGCCGGTGGAGTCCTTCTTCTTCGCGTTCGGCAGCCCGATCTCGGCGGCGATGCGCCGCACCTCGGTCTTGGCCAGCTCGCCCACCGGGAACAGCGTGCGCGACAGCTGGGCCTGGTTCAGCCGGTGCAGGAAGTAGCTCTGGTCCTTGGCCGGGTCCAGGCCCTTGAGCAGCTGGAACTGGCCGCCGACTTCACGCACCCTGGCGTAGTGCCCGGTCGCGATCTTCTCGGCGCCCAGCCGCATCGCGTGGTCGAGGAAGGCCTTGAACTTGATCTCGGCGTTGCACAGCACGTCGGGGTTCGGCGTGCGGCCGGCCTGGTACTCGCGCAGGAACTCGGCGAAGACGCGGTCCTTGTACTCGGCGGCGAAGTTGACGTGCTCGATCTCGATGCCCAGCACGTCGGCCACGCTGGCGGCGTCGAGGAAGTCCTGGCGCGACGAGCAGTACTCGCTGTCGTCGTCATCCTCCCAATTCTTCATGAAGATCGCGACCACCTCGTGGCCCTGCTGCTTGAGCAGGTGCGCGGTCACCGCGGAATCCACCCCGCCGCTCAGGCCCACCACGATGCGATGTTTCGTCACGGAACGATTATCGGGCGGCCCCACAATCGCGCCTTTTCGAGGAGCAGGAGGCATCACGACATGTCAGGACACGGTTTCCACGTCCACGGCCCGCACGACCACGAGCTGGAGCACGCCGCGCACAACGCCGCGCACGACCCGTCGGCCGGCACCATCGCCGTCGTCACGGCGATCCTGGCCACGGTGGGAGCGCTGTTCTCGTACATGGGTGGCGCCACGCAGGCCAATGCCGGCCTGTACAAGAACAACGCCGCGATCAAGAAGACCGAGGCCTCGAACCAGTGGAACTTCTACCAGGCCAAGAGCAGCAAGCAGAACCTGGCCGAGATCGCCATCGTGCTGGCGCCCGAGGACAAGCGCACGGGCTACAAGGACGAGGTCGAGCGCTACAAGAAGGAGAAGGCCGAGATCAAGCTCGCGGCCGAGAAGCTGGAGGCTGAGTCGACCGACTGGGACAAGCAGTCAGAAGCGCAGCTGCACGTGCATCACCGCTGGGCGCAGGCGACGACGGCGCTGCAGGTCTCCATCGCGCTGGCGGCCATCGCGCTGCTGACGAAGAAGCGCTGGCTCGAGTGGGGCATGTTCGGCGTGGCCGGCGTGGGCATCGTGCTGGGCGGCCTCGCGGCTTTGCACATCTGAGCCGGCTGCGCCGGCTTCAGCACATCAGCATGCGCGAACGCGAGCGGATCAGTTCGCGCGCGCGGTTCATCGCGTAGTTGATCGCCTCGTCGGCACTGCGCCACTTGTAGCCGCAGGCCAGGCTGTCGTCGCGGAAGGCCTCGCGCTGCGCGCCGGGCGTGCCGCGCACGCGGTTGACCACCAGCGCGGCGATGTAGCCGTCGCCGCGCGGCGCCTCGACGGCGCCGACGAAGATGCGGTAGTCGCCTTCATGGCATTCGTTGAATCGCATCGCAGGACCTCTGTGGCTTGACGGGTTGCCCCGGATCGGGCGCGATGATCGATCCGCCCCCCCGGGGGTGCCCATCCCTCGGCGGGGGGAGAACCTCCTTCAGGGGGAGGGACTCGCCGAGCACGCGCGCAGCGTGCATGGGAACATGGCCGTTCCTGTAACGAATCATGTCCGCCACCGTGCCCATCGCCCCCTCGCCGGCCGCCGACGCGCCGCCGCCGGCCTACCTGCGCCAGCCCAGCCTGATGGGCGACACCCTCGTGTTCGTCAGCGACGACGACCTCTGGCGCGTGAGCACCGCCGGCGGCGTGGCCTGCCGGCTCACCGCCGGCCTGGGCGAGCCGGCGACGCCGGCGATCTCGCCCTGCGGCCGCTGGCTGGCCTACGCCGGCCGCGACGAGCAGCATGCCGAGGTCTGGCTGATGCCCGCCAGCGGCGGGCCGGCGCGGCGCTGCACCTGGCTGGGCAGCGAGCTGGCGGTGCGAGGCTGGACGCCCGAGGGCCGCATCGTCTTCGCGACGAACCACGGCCAGCCCTTCTTCCGCAACCACCATGCGTGGACGCTGGGCCTCGTCGGCGGCGAGCCCGACGCCTGGCCCGAGCGCGTGCCGCTGGGCCCCATCGACCACCTCGCCTTCGGCCCCGAGGGCCGGCGCGTGATCGGCCGCAACACCGCCGACCCGGCGCGCTGGAAGCGCTACCGCGGCGGCCGCGCCGGCCACCTGTGGATGGAGGACGTCGCCTCGCGCGGCCAGTTCACGCGCCTGGCGCTGCCGGGCAACGTGAGCTGCCCGATGTGGATCGGCGAGCGCCTGTATTTCATTGGTGACCACGAAGGCATCGGCAACCTCTACTCCTGCCTGCCCGACGGCAGCGAGATCCAGCGCCACACCGAGCACGCCGACTTCTTCGCCCGCAACGCCAGCAGCGACGGCCGGCGCATCGCCTACCAGTGCGGCGCGGAGATCTGGCTCTTCGAGCCCGGCGCCGGCACGCGGCGCGTGGAAATCCATGTGCCCAGCGCGCGCACGCAGGCGGCGCGGCGCTTCGTGCCCGCGGCCGAGCACCTGCAGGGCATGAGCCTGCACCCGGCCGGGCACAGCGTGGCACTGGAGCTGCGCGGCCAGCTGCACACGATGGCGCTGTGGGAGGGCGCGCCGCAGCGCCATGGCGGCCCGGCGGGCCGGCGGCGCCTGGGCCAGTGGCTGGCCGATGGCCGCACGCTCGTGAACACCAGCGACGCGTCCGGCGAGGAGCGCATCGAGCTCTCCGAAGGCGGCCATTCGCGCGAGCTGCCGTGGACGCCGCAGCAGCTGGGCCGCGTGACGGCCCTGCGCGCCGCGCCGGCCGGCGCCCGCGTGGCCATCGCCAACCACCGCAACGAGCTGTGGGTGGGCGACACCGCCAGCGGCGAGCTGCAGCGCGCCGACCACAGCGCCTTCGGCCGCATCGAGGACCCGGCCTGGTCGCCCTGCGGCGGCTGGATCGCCTACACCTGCCCCACCAGCCCGCGCCACACCGCGATCAAGCTCTTTGAACTCGCCAGCGGCCGCACGCTGCTGGCCACCGCGCCCGAGTTCCGCGATTGGAGCCCTTCGTTCGACCCAGCCGGCCGCTACCTCTACTTCCTCTCGCTGCGCACCTTCGACCCGGTCTACGACAGCGTGCAGTTCGAGCTGAGCTTCCCGCGCGCTGCACGGCCCTACCTGGTCGCGCTGCAGGCCGATGCGCCGCCGCCCTTCGACCCCGCGCCGCGCGCCGTGGCCGACGAGCCGCGCGGGGCGCCCGAGGCACCGGCGAAGGCCGGGCCGCTGCCGCCGATCGAGCCCGAAGGCCTGGCGCGGCGCATTGCCGCCTTCCCGGTGCCCGAGGGCCGCTTCGGCCAGATCGCCGGCATCGTGCAGGGCAAGGTCGCGTGGACCACGCTGCCCATCCCGGGCGCCCACGGCCGCGGCGGCCACAAGGACGGCCCGGGCAAGCTGGAGGTCTTCGACTTCGCGCGCGGCGAGCTGCGTACGCTGGCCGAGAAGGCCGATGCCTTCACGCTCGCCGCCGATGGCCGCACGCTGCTCGTGCGCGCCGGCCACGCGCTGCGTGCGCTGGACGCTGCCGCACGCCCCGACGACCGCCCGCCGCCGGCCGACGACCGGCCCTCGCGCGCCAACGGCCGGCTCGACCTCGGCCGGCTGCGAGTCGCCGTCGAGCCGGGCGCCGAATGGGCGCAGCTGCTGCACGAGGTGTGGCGGCTGCAGCGTGATCACTTCTGGGTCGAGGACATGTCCGGCGTCGATTGGCCCGGCATGCTGCGCCGCTACGCGCCGCTGCTGCCGCGCGTGGCCACGCGGGGTGAACTCTCGGACCTGATCTGGGAGCTGCAGGGCGAACTGGGCACCTCGCACGCCTACGAGATGGGCGGCGACCACCGCAAGCCGCCCGCGGTGGCGCTGGGCCACCTCGCGGCCGAGCTGGAGCCCGCGCCCGAAGGCGGCTGGGCCGTGCGCCGCGCGGTGCAGGGCGATCCGTGGGACGCGGCTGCCGATTCGCCGCTGAACGCCGTGGGCGTGGCGCTGAAGCCGGGTGATCGCATCGTCGCCGTCGGCGGCCAGGCGGTGCGTGCGGGCCTGCCGCCGCAGGCGCTGCTGGTGCACCAGGCTAACGAAAAAGTGTCGCTGACCGTCGTCGACGCCGGCGGCCGCCGCCGCGACGTGCTGGTGAAGGCGCTGGCCGACGAGGCGCCGGCGCGCTACCGCGAGTGGGTCGAGGCCAACCGCGCGCATGTGCACCAAGCGACAGGCGGCCGCGTCGGTTACTTCCACGTGCCCGACATGATGAGCGCCGGCTTCGCCGAGTTCCACCGCTACTTCGCCGCCGAGAGCGACCGCGACGCGCTGATCGTCGACGTGCGCTACAACCGCGGCGGCCATGTCTCGCAGCTGCTGCTGGAGAAGGTGGCGCGGCGGCGCATCGCCTGGGCCACGCAGCGCTGGGGCCAGCCCAGCTGCTACCCGGAGGAAAGCCCGGCCGGCCCGGTGGTGGCGCTGACCAACGAACATGCCGGCAGCGACGGCGACATCTTCAGCCACTGCTTCAAGCTGATGGGCATCGGCCCGCTGGTGGGCCAGCGCACCTGGGGCGGCGTGATCGGCATCTGGCCGCGCCACAAGCTGGCCGACGGCACCGAGACCACGCAGCCCGAGTACAGCTTCTGGTTCAAGGACGTGGGCTGGGCGGTGGAGAACTTCGGCACCGAGCCGACGCTGCCGGTGCCCGTGGCGCCGCAGGACGACCCCTTCAACGCGCCGGCGCGCGACCGGCAGCTGGCGGTGGGCATCGAGCAGGCGCTGGCGGCCATCGAAAGCCGCGGCGTGTCGCGCCCGGCGTTCGGGCCGCGGCCGAAGCTGGGCCTCTAGCGCCGGCCGCCGGGCCGCCTAGAGCGGCCTGTCGCTCGCCTGCGCCAGGTAGAACCACTCGTGCCCCGGCAGCGCCGAGACATCGGGGAACACGATGTAGCCGGCGCGCGGGGCGCGCAGCTCGCTGCCGTCGGCGCGCAACGCGATCAGCTCGCCTTCGGCCAGCGGGTCGAAGCTGGTCCAGGTCTTCGCGAAGCGGTCGGCTTCGGCATGGCGGTCGATCACCTCCGCCAGGCGCAGGCATTCGAAGGGCGCGGCCGGCGGCTGCAGCGTGATGCCTTCGGCGATGCCCAGCAGCGCCAGCGTCTGGCGGATGGCCGTGTACGCCACCTCGGGTGCCGCCGGGTCCTCGTGCTGGCCGCATTCGAGTGTCACGGCATAACCGCCCTGGCTGCGCATGTACTCGGTCGTGCCCACGCCGTAGCTCGGGTCCTCGTGCACCGCGCCCGGCGTCAGGCCGGCGCGCTTGCGGCGCGCGACGCCATCGGCATAGGCCGCCATCCAGCCCTCGACGATGCGGTTCACGCCCACGTGCGCCGCCAGCCGCGCCTCGGCGGCCTCGTGCGCGAAGGGCTCCAGCTCGCCGCGGTTGTCGGCCGGGCCGCGCATCACGAAGGGCCGGCCGGGGCTGCGGAAGCTGTGCAGGTCCAGCAGCACCTCGTGCTCGGCCAGCAGCGGGCACAGGGCGTTGGCGATGCGGTCCTCGTTGTCCTGCGGCGTCGCGGTGGGTTGCAGCCGGCGGTTGAGGTTGCGGTCGCCCATGCGCCGGCCGTTGACGTAGGCCAGCGGGTTGCTCACCGGCACGAAGCTGACGGTGCCGCGCACGATGTCGATCTCGCCGCGCTCGATCTCCGCGAGCACGCGTTCGATCCCGCGCGTGCCGGCCGTCTCGTTGCCATGCACCGCGCCGGTGACGATCAGCTTCGGCCCGCGCTGCAGGCCCGCGAAGCGCTGCATCCGCAGGTGCTTCAGGCTCGGCTTGAGGCTCATGCCCAGGGCTTCCCGGTCAACATCTCCCAGGCGCGGGCGTAGCGCTCGTGCACGCCCAGGATCACGTCCTCGGGCAGGTCCAGCGCCGCCTGCTCGGCGCCGCCGGTCACGCCGGTGGATGCGAGCCAGTCGCGCAGCGGCTGCTTGTCCAGGCCGACGACGTTGCCCTTGGCCAGTTCGCCGGCGATCCAGAAGCGCGAGGAGTCCGGCGTCAGCACCTCGTCCATCAGCGTCAGCGTGCCCTGCTCGTCGAGGCCGAACTCGAACTTGGTGTCGGCCAGCACGATGCCGCGTGTCCCTGCGTATTCGCTGGCCGCCTTGAAGATGCGGATCGCGGTGTCGCGCACCTCGGCCGCGCGGGCGGCGCCCAGCAGCGACTCGAGCTGCGCGAAGCTGATGTTCTCGTCGTGGTCGCCCACCGCGGCCTTGGTGGCGGGCGTGAAGATGGGCTCGGGCAGTGGCGTGGTCATCGACAGGCCGGCCGGCAGCGGCATGCCGCAGACCGTGCCGCTCTTTGCATACTCCTTCCAGCCCGAGCCGGCCACGTAGCCGCGCACCACGGCCTCGCAGGGCAGGCCGCGCAGGCGCTTGACCAGCATCGAGCGGCCCTGCACCTGCGCCACCTCGTCGGGCGCGACCACGCTCTCGGGCGCCTGCCCGCTCAGGTGGTTGGGCACCACGTCCTTCAGCACCTCGAACCAGAAGAGAGCCATCTGCGTCAGCAGCCGGCCCTTGCCGGGTACCGGCGCCTTCATCACCACGTCGAAGGCCGAGAGGCGGTCGCTGGCGACCATCAGGATGCGGTCGCTGTCGACGGCGTAGTTGTCGCGCACCTTGCCGCGGGCGATCAGCGGCAGCGAGTGCAGGCTCGTGCTCTGCACGGCGGGGCCGAGGCTGGCCAGGCGGTTCGGGCTCATGCCGCTATTGTGCTTGGAGCAGGGTCTGCAGCAGCGTGATGGAGCCCGCCGTGGCGTCGAGCTCCACCTCCACGCCCAGCGGCAGCGGCCGGTTCGGCGTGCCGTGTCCGGTGGGCCAGCCGCCCAGCACCGGCTTGCCCAGCGGCGCCAGCATCTCGCGCAGCAGCGGCTGCGGCGAGGTGGCCTCGGTGAAGCTGCCGAGCAGGAAGCCGGCCACCGCATCGAACAGGCCGGCCAGGCGCAGCTGCGTCAGCAGCCGGTCGACGCGGTACAGCTCCTCGTTCACGTCTTCCAGGAACAGGATCGCGCCCTCGGCCCGCCAGGCCCAGGGCGTGCCGACGAGCGCCGCCACCAGGCTCAGGTTGCCGCCCACCAGCCGGCCGCGCGCGGTGCCCGGCACGCGCAGGCTGTCGGGGTCCAGCGGCGGGGCCAGCACCTGGCCGGCGCGAAAGCCCTGGCCGAGCGATTCGAAGAGCGCCTGCTGGTCGGCCTCGCGGCCGGGCAGCAGCATGTCCGACATCGGCGCATGCAGCGAAGGCAGGCCCTCGCGCGCCCACAGCGCGTGCAGCGCGGTGAGATCGCTGTAGCCGATCAGCAGCTTCGGGTTCCGGCGCACGAGGCCTGCATCGACGCCGTCCAGGATGCGCATGCAGCCGTAGCCGCCGCGCACGGCGTGCAGCGCGGCCACCTCGGGGTCGGCCAGCGCGGCGTGCAAGTCGGCCAGGCGCGCCGCGTCGGTACCCGCGAGGTAGCCCTCGCGCGGCTCGCAGCAAGGGTACTTGCGGCAGCGGTAGCCGAAGGATGCGTACAGCGCCGGCACGCGTGCCAGGCGCTCGGCGTCCATCGGCCCGGCGGGCGCGAAGACGCCGATCAGGCTGCCGGGCGGCAGCGGGGCATAACCGGGGAACGTCATGTCATGAACCGGGTTGAAGGAGAAGGGCATGCAGCGCCGCGCCCAGCGCCGGCAGCCGCCAGGTGCTGGCGCAGCGCGGGTCGGGCGCGTAGCGGCTGCCGAGCGAACTCAGCAGCGCGACGATGGCATGCACCGGCCCCGCGCGCAGGATGCCGGCGTCCGAGCTGTAGTTCTGCGTGTTGCCGGTCTTGTGCGCGAAGGCGGGCGCGTCGGGCCAGCCGGGCAGCCAGCCCGGCACCTCGTGCAGCGAGCCCGAGCTGAGCACATGGTCCAGCTGCTGGCGCTGCAGCACGCTGCGCAGGTGCGCGCGCGAAACCGGCGAGACGATCGTGCTGCCCGCCGGCAGCCAGGGCGGCGGCGGCGCGTCTTCGTCCAGCAGCCACAGCAGCCGCGCCGTGTCCCAGGCCGTCATCTGGATGCGGCCGACGCCCGAGCCGTCGGCATTGCGCCAGCCGCCATCGGGCTTCGTGCCCTGCAGTTGAAGCGTCAGCAGGCCGAGCTCGGCGAAGCGGCGGTTCAGCGCATCGACGAGCCCCAGGCGGTGCAGCAGCGCGACGCACTCGGTCGTCGCGTCGTTGTCGCTGACGACGATCATCGGCTCCAGCGCCTTCGGCCAGGCGTCGAGCAGTCCTTGGTCCATCGCCATCGCCACGCCCACCGCCACCATCAGCTTCAGCAGCGAAGCGGGGTATGGCGCGACGAAACGGTGCGGCCCGGCGCCGGCCAGGTGCGGGAAGGCGATGCGTTGCCAGTCGGCGCCGGGCAGCCAGGCGATGGAGTCGCCCTTCGGATCCTGCACATCGGCCTCGAAGAGGATGTTTCGCGGCGCGCCGGCGCGTGCGTCGATCTCGGCCACGATGCCCTGCGGATGCTCGCGCGAGAACAGCAGGTTGGCCCAGCGCGGCGCCTTGCCGGGCGCGAAGACCACCAGCGCGAGGTCGATGCTCGGGTGGTGGCCCAGCGGCGCGCCGCCCTGCAGGCTGTCGGGCGTCTGCTCGAAGCGCTGCGCGAGCACGGCGCGGCGCAGGGCTTCGGCGAGGGTGTCGGCGCTGTCGGGCCAGTACATCAAGCGCTTCTCCTCAACTCACACGAGATGGCAGGCCACCTGCCGGCCCTCGATCGATCGCAGCGCCGGCGCTTCCTCGCGGCAGCGCGCCACCGCCTGCGGGCAGCGGGTGTGGAAAGCGCAGCCGGCGGGTGGCGAGAGTGGGCTCGGCAGCTCGCCGACGAGCGGGATGCGCACCCGCCGCTCATCGCGCTTCAGCGCCGGCACGGCCGACAGCAGCGAGCGCGTGTACGGGTGCAGCGGCGCGCCCAGCACCTGCGCCTTCGGCCCCTGCTCCACCGCGCGGCCGAAGTACATCACCATCACCTCGTGCGCCACATGCTGCACCACCGCGAGGTTGTGGCTGATGAAGACGTAGGCGGTGCCGGTGGCTTCCTGCAGGTCCATGAACAGGTTCAGGATCTGCGCCTGGATGCTCACGTCCAGCGCCGAGGTCGGCTCGTCGGCCACCACCACCTCGGGCTGCAGCATCATCGCGCGCGCCACCGCCACGCGCTGGCGCTGGCCGCCGCTGAACATGTGCGGGTAGCGCTGCGCGTGCTCGGGGCGCAGGCCCACGCGCTCCAGCATCTGCAGCACGCGCGCACTGCGCTCGGACCTGCCCAGCGGCGTGTTGATCGCCAGCGGCTCGGCCAGCGTCGCGGCGACGGTCTTGCGCGGGTTGAGCGAGGCATAGGGGTTCTGGAACACCATCTGCACGCGGCGGCGCAGCGCAGCCGTGTCGCGCGTGGTCGCGGCGTCCTGGCCGTCGATGTAGAGCGCGCCGGCGGTGGGCGGCTCGATCAGCGTCAGCTGCCGCGCCAGCGTGCTCTTGCCGCAGCCCGACTCGCCCACCACCGCCAGCGTGCGGCCGGGCGAAAGCGCAAAGCTCACGCCGTCGAGCGCGCGCACCTCGGCGTGGCCGCGCAGCAGGCCGCGCCGCACGCGGTAGTGGCGCGCCAGGCCCTCGGCGCACATCACGGCCGCCTCGTCAGCCATGGGCCGCCTCCGCGTGCAGCGGGAAGAAGCAACGCACGCCCGCGTCCAGCGCCGGCCGCTCGGCCGCGCAGCGGCCCTGCGCCTGGGCGCAGCGCGGCGCGAACAGGCAGCCGGCCGGGCGGTCGAAGCGGCCCGGCACGATGCCCGGCAGCGCCGCCAGGCGCCGCGCGCCGCGGTTGTGCTCGGGCAGCGCGGCCAGCAGCGCGGCGGTGTAGGGATGCCGCGGTGCGTCGAAGAGCTCGTCGGCCACGCCGGTCTCCACCACCTGGCCGGCGTACATCACCGCCACGCGGTCGCCGTCGCGCTGCGCCATCTGCGCCACCACCGCGAGATCGTGCGTGATCAGCACCAGCGCCATGCCCTCGTCACGCTGCAGCCGCGCTAGCAGGTCCATCACCTGCGCCTGCACCGTGACGTCCAGCGCGGTGGTCGGCTCGTCGGCGATCAAGAGGCGCGGCCGGCAGGCGATGGCCATCGCGATCATCACGCGCTGGTTCATGCCGCCGCTGAGCTGGTGCGGGTAGTCCGACAGGCGCTGCCTCGCGGCCGGGATCTCCACGCGCTCGAAGAGCTGCAGCACGCGCTGCTCGAGCGCCGCGCCGCGAAGGCCCTCGTGCACGCGCAGCACCTCGCGCACCTGGTCGCCCACGGTGTGGCTCGGGTTCAGGCTGTTGAGCGCATCCTGGAACACCATCGCGATGTCGCGGCCGACGATGCGGCGGCGCTGCGCGGGTGTCATCGCGAGCAGGTCCTGGCCGTCGAACAGCACGGCATCGGCGGCGACTTTGCCCGGCGGATCGACGAGCCCCATCAGCGCGAGCATCGCCACGCTCTTGCCCGAGCCGGACTCACCGACGATGCCCAGCATGCCGCCTGCATCGAGCGTGAAGTCGACGCCGTCCACGGCGGGGAAGCCGCCGAAGTCCACGCGCAGGCCGCGCACGGCCAGCAGGCTCACTGATGCACCCTACACACTTCGCGTGATCCCTCCGGGAGGGAATTCGCCCTCAGGGCGGCCTGAGGGCTCATGCCGCGCTCCTGAGCTTCGGGTCCAGCGCATCGCGCAGCCCGTCGCCCATCAGGTTCACCGCCAGCACCGTGACGAGGATCGCCAGGCCCGGCGCCGTGACGACCCAGGGCGCACGCTCGATCTGGTCGCGCCCGGCGCTCAGCATGCTGCCCCACTCCGGCAGCGGCGGCTGCACGCCCAGGCCAAGGAAGCCCAGAGCGGCCGTCTCCAGGATCGCGGCGCTGAAGGACAGCGTGGCGTTGACGGTGAGCGGCGCCAGGCAGTTCGGCAGCACGGCGTCGAACATCACGCGCAGCGTGCCGGCGCCGGCCACGCGGCTGGCGGTGACGTAGTCCTTCGCCGCCTCCGACATCGCGGCCGCGCGCGTGAGGCGCACGGTGCCCGGCAACGCGCCCACGGCGATCGCGATCACCGTGTTCTGCAGCCCGGGGCCGAGCACGGTGACGACGCAGATCGCCAGCAGCAGCCCCGGCAGCGCGAGCAGGATGTCCATCAGCCGCATCACCAGCGGCGAAACCCAGCGCGGGTGGAAGGCCGCCAGCAGCCCGAGCAGTACGCCGGGCAGCAGCGCCAGTGCCACCGAGGCCGCGCCGATCAGCAGCGAGACCCGCGCACCGAACAGCAGGCGCGACAGCAGGCAGCGGCCGAGTTCGTCGGTGCCGAGCGGGAACGTGACGAGGCCGCCTTCGCGCCAGGCCGGCGGCGCGAGCAGGTGATCGCGGAACTGCTGCACCGGGTCGTGCGGCGCGACCAGTGGCGCCGCGAGCGCGGCCAGCGCGATGGCGGCGAAGACGCTGAACGCCAGCAGCGCGCCGCGGTTGGCGGCGAAGGCGGCGCGGAAGGCCTGCCCCGGCGATGGCGGTGCGTTCGGCTCGCTCATCGCAGGCGCGGGTTCAGGATCGCGTAGAGCAGGTCCACGACGAGGTTCACGCCGATGAACACGCAGGCGCTCACCAGGATCGCCGCCTGCACCACCGGGTAGTCGCGGCGCGCGATGGCGTCGATGATCCACTTGCCGATGCCCGGCCAGCTGAAGATGGTCTCGGTGAGCACCGCGCCGCCCAGCAGGCTGACCACCTGCAGCCCGAGCACGGTGACGATGGGGATCAGCGCGTTGCGCAGCCCGTGCACGAGGATCACGCGCGCCGGTGCCAGGCCCTTGGCGCGGGCCGTGCGCATGTAGTCCTCGCGCAGCACCTCGAGCATGGAGCTGCGCGTCATGCGCGCCACCACCGCCATCGGGATCGTGCCCAGCACCACGGCCGGCAGCACGCCGTGCAGCAGCGCCGAGGCGAAGGCGCCGGGCTCGTCGGCCAGCAGCGTGTCGATGGCCATGAAGCCGGTGACGGCGGGGATGTCGAACTCGATGCCGACGCGGCCGGAGACCGGCGTCCACTCCAGCCCGACGCTGAAGGCCATGATCAGGATAAGCCCCCACCAGAACACCGGCATCGAGTGGCCGATGGTGGCCAGCGCCATCACGAACTGGTCGAGCCAGGAGCCGCGCTTCAGCGCCGCGGCCAGGCCCAGCGGGGCGCCCACGCAAATGGCCAGCAGCAGCGCCGCCAGCGCCAGCTCCACCGTGGCCGGGAACAGCGCCGCGAACTCGGCCGAGACCGGTTCGCGCGTGACCAGGCTCTTGCCGAGGTCGCCCTGCGCGAGCTGCTTCACGTAGCCGAGGTACTGCGTGGCCAGCGGCTGGTCCAGGCCGAGCTGGTGCACGAGGGCTGCGTGCGCGGCCGCATCGAGCCGGCGCTCGCCGACCATGATCTCCACCGGGTCGCCCGGAATCAGGCGGATCAGCGCGAAGGCCACCACCGTCACGCCCAGCAGCGTGGGCACGAGGGTGGCGAGCTTGGCGAGCAGCAGGCGGAGCATCGGAGCGGGTGTGGCGCGGAATGGAAAAGGGCCGCTCGCGCGGCGGAATCGAAAAGGGCCGCTCGCGCGGCGGAATCGAAAAGGGCCGCTCGCGCGGCCCGTGGATCTTGCCTGCAGCGGCGGCAGCCGCCGTGGCCTCAGAAGAACTTGTAGTTGACGCCCAGCGTGAACGAGCGCATGCGCGGGTCGCCCACGCGCGCGTCCCAGCCCGCGCCGGCCACGTTGTCCACGTTGTGGTAGCTGAAGGGCGGCTTGGTGTCGAACAGGTTCTTGATGCCGGCGGTGACGGTGAGGTTCTTCATGCCCTTCCAGCTCGCCGAGACGTTGTACAGCGTGTACGAGCCCACCTTGCTCTGGAAGCCCTTGCTGGACAGCACGATCGGCGGCGAGGCGCTGTAGCCGTTGATCTCGTCCTCGTAGCCGGCCGTGTACTGCTGCGTGAAGGTGGCGCTCCATGCGCCCTGTGACCAGCCCACGCTGGCGGTGTGCTTCCAGCGCACGTGCAGGTCGTAGCCGAAGGTCGAGTCGCCGAACTTGCCCACGCGCTCCGTCCACGCGTTGGCGCTGCTGAAGCGGGTCTTGTAGCTGTCGACGTAGGTGCCCTCCAGCGAGGCGCTGAGGTCGCCCACCGCGGTCTTGAACTTGGCGTTCAGGCTGATGTCGACGCCCGAGGTCTGGTCGCCGGCCAGGTTCAGCGCCGGCGAGCGGATGCCGGTGATCTGGTTGGTCGTCGGGTTGCGGATCACGAACTGGCTGTACTGCGCGTAGTTCGCCACCACGGCCAGGCCGGTGAGCGCGCCGATGCGGTCGGTCAGGTCGATGTGCCAGAAGTCCACCGTGGCGGCGAAGTTGTCGGTGGGCTGGGCGACGAAGCCGAAGGAGTACTGCTTGGAGCGCTCGGGCTTGAGGTCCGGGTTGCTGGTGGCGCCGATGGGCGGGCGGATGCCGCAGTTGGTCTGGCCTGGCACCGTCTCCACGCCGTTGGGGCACAGCAGCGGGTCGTTGATGTCGGTGTTGAAGGCGGTGAAGGTGGCGCCGCCGTACAGCGAGTCGTAGTCGGGCGCGTGGAAGCCGCGGCTGTACGAGCCGCGCAGCGACAGCTGCGGCAGCGCCTTCCACAGCAGGCCGGCCTTGGGGTTGGTCGTCGAGCCGAAGTCGCTGTAGCGGTCGTGGCGCAGCGCCAGCTGCGCCTCCAGGCCCTTCAGCAGCGGCATCTGCAGTTCGGCGAACAGCGCGCTGATGTCGCGCTTGGCCTTGGGCAGCGCGGCCGGCGCCGAGGTGCCGTTGATGTTGGCGGTGGCCGCGGGCGAGCTGTCGAAGGTGTAGGTCTCGTGGCGCAGGTCCACGCCGAAGGCGCCGGCGGCCATGCCGCCGGGCAGCGCGAAGAGCTCGCGCGAGACCGTGCCGTCGAGTTCCTGCACCGTGGCCTTGCCGCCGTACAGCGTGGCGCCGGCGGCCTTGGCACCGTCGATCAGCGCCAGCGCCTCGGCCGTCTGCGACTGGCCGGGCATCAGGAAGGGGTTGATCTTGCCGGTGGCCATCGCGGCGTTGATCTTGTCGATGTACATGTTGCCGTCGCCGAGCTTGGTCTTGGCCTTGCTCTGGCCGGTCGACAGGCCCCACTTGTAGTCCCAGGCGCCGAACGAGCCTTCCATGCCCAGCAGCACGCGGAAGGCATCGGTGGTGGTCTTCTGCTGGCGCGGGCCGCATTCCATGCAGCGCCAGGCGATGCGCTCGCCCTGCGTCGCGTCGAAGAACACGCGCTTGTCGTTGGCGTCGGTGTTCGTCGGCTTGAACAGCGTGGGCATCAGCGTGGCCAGGTTCTGGTAGTACGGGCCGTTGGCCGGATAGATCACGGCCGCGCTGGTCAACTGGATCGGCGTGTACTCGGTGGCCGACTTCACCTGCGAGGCCGAGACCTCGGCGAAGCCCGTGTGGCCCTTGCCCATCGCCAGCGTGCCCTTGCTGACGAAGTTCAGCGCGTCCACCGGCTGCATCAGGCTCCAGGTCGCGCCGTAGTCCCAGGTGCAGGCCTTGCCGCGCGCGGTGATGCCGGTGATCTCGGCGCGGTACGCCGACTGGCCCGGGATGATGTCGCACTGGTTCTGCAGCGCCAGCAGGTTGATGCGGTTGTAGGTGAGCGGGTCGCCGGGGAACTGCACGCGCGTGGACGGCGCGTTCGAGGGCAGCGCCGTGCCGTTGACGACCTGGATCGCCGCGAAGGGCGCGCCCACGGTGTCTTCGGTCATGCCGCGCTCGGGCTGCATGCCGTTGTGGAAGCTGGTGCGCTGGCTGCCGCGCAGGCGGTTGTTGGTCTTGTAGGCGAGGCTGGCGGTGACGTTGTAGCCGTCGTTGTCCAACTTGCCGGCGCCGAACAGCAGCGAGGCGCGGGCGATGTTGCCGCCGCCGTGCTGCGTCTGGTCGATGAAGGCACCGGCCTCCAGGCCGGTGTAGTCCTTGCGCAGGATGAAGTTCATCACGCCGCCGATGGCGTCGGTGCCGTAGATGGCCGAGGCGCCGTCCTTCAGGATCTCCACGCGCTCGATGGCGGCCACCGGGATCTGGTTCAGGTCCACCGACTGCCCGTTCAGCCCGTGCGAGGACAGCCGGCGGCCGTTCAGCAGCACCAGCGTGTACTGCGCGCCCAGGCCGCGCAGCGACACCGCGGCCGCGCCGTTGTTGTGCTGGCGGTTGCCGGAGTTGCTGGAGAAGAAGTCGCCGCCCTGCAGCGCGACCATGTTGTCCAGGCCGTTGCCGTTGGCGCTGAGCTTGGACACCAGCTGCTCGGCGCTGGTGATGCCGGCGCGCTCGATCTCGTCGCGCGAGATGGTCTGCAGCGGCAGCGCGCCTTCGGACTGGATACGCTTGATGCTCGAGCCGGTGATCTCGACGCGCTGCGGAGCCGAGTCCTGTGCCGTGACGTGGCTGGCCAGGCCCAGCAGCGCGAGGCTGCCGACGAGCTTGTGCAACTTCATGGGTTCCCTCCGGATGACGACGATGATTTAGCAAGAAACAAACCGCGACAGTGTTCCCGCATCTGGGCTGCCGGCCCATTCGGGCTAACCGAACTTGTCGCCGCAGCGACGCTTTTGCGGCTTCCATACAACAACGTGTGGATGCGGCCGGCCTCGGTGCCCTGGCCGGGCCGCTGCGCGCGGGCTGCTAGATTCCGGCGCGGTGCGGCGACGGAGGCTCGGCATGGACAACAAGGGCGCTTGGTTCCCGGCGCGGCGCGGGTGGGCGGCAGGGCTGGTGGCGGCATGGCTCACGCTGCAGCTGGCGGGCTGCGCGCTCGGGCCGCCCGCGATCACGCCGGTGCCCGGCAAGCGCCACAGCCCGGCGGAGATCGCGTCCTACCGCAGCTCGCAGTTCAGCTGGCCCCTGTCCTCGGCCGACGGCCTGGCGAAGGCGCGTGCCGAAGCCCTGGCCGACATCGACCGCGCCGAGGCCGGCGCTGCCGACGACGAGACCATCGCCCGCGCGGTGCGCGCGGTGGCGATGTGGAACACCCGCACCGAGGCCGGGCAGCGCATCGTGCGCGCCGTGCTGGCCGATGCGCAGCGGCCGCTGCCCCAGCGCGGCACCGACTTCCAGCGCGCGCTGCTGACCGCGGCCTACACCTTCGACGCGGAAGCCAGCGCGCCGCGGCTGGTGCCGATGCTCGACCAGCTCGCGATGCCGCGCCAGTTCGCCATCGCCGCCTACACGCTGCGCCGCGCCGACGGCGGCCCGGCCGTTCGCGCGCAGATCCGCGCCGCGCTGGCGCGCCGCAGTGACCCGGCGGAGCCGCGCCTGGTGGCGCTGGCCCGTGCGCTGGACGCCGACGACGCCGGCCTGCCGCCGCGCCCGCCGCTGGCCGAGTTGCTGGCCGCGCCGCTGAAGCCCGGCGTGCCGGTGGTCTACAGCGTGCAGCGGCGCGACCGCCGGCAGATGGGCCTGGCGCTGGTGCGCGACGTCGACGGCCGCTTCGTGCGCGCGCCCGACGGCCAGCCCTTCAGCGTGCCGCAGCTGGCGCTGGCGCTCAGCGGCCTGCCGGGCACGATCACGCTGGGCAACACGCCGCAGGGCCTGTTCACCGTCACCGGCTCGAGCACGGCCGAGAACCCGTGGATCGGGCCCACGCCCTTCCTCGAGTCGAAGGTGCCGATGGAAGCCAAGCTCGCTGAGTTCTCGCACGGCACGATGGACGGCGAGTGGAGCGAAGGCGCCTACGAGGCCTGGCTGCCGCCCTCGTGGCGCGGCTGGATGCCGATGAAGGAGGCCTGGCTCGCGGGCCTGGCCGGGCGCGACGAGATGCTCGCGCACGGCACCGCGATGACGCCCGCGCCCTACCTCGGCCGCAGCCACTACCCCGGCACGCCGACCGACGGCTGCCTGACGACGAACGAGGTCTGGTCGGCCGACGGCCGGCTGCAGAGCAGCGACCAGCTCGCGCTGGCCCGCGCCTTCACGCGCAGCGGCGTGGACCGGGGCTTCCTCGTCGTCGTCGAGATCGACGACCAGCCGCGCGCGGTGAGCCTGGAGGAGCTGCTGCCCGAGATCCGCGCCGCGGAAGGCATGGCGCGTTGACCACGCCTGCTGTGGCCGCACCGGGGCCCGCGCGCCTGCCCTGGCGCTGGGTGCCCACGCTGTACTTCGCGCAGGGCCTGCCCTACGTGACGGTGATGACGCTGGCCGTGGTGCTGTACAAGAACCTCGGCGTCTCCAACACCGAGATCGCGCTGCTGACGAGCTGGCTGTACCTGCCCTGGGTCATCAAGCCGCTGTGGAGCCCGCTGGTGGACCTGCTGGGCACCAAGCGGCGCTGGATCTGGGCGCTGCAGTTCGGCATCGGCGCGGCGCTCGCGGCGGTGGCGCTGGCGGTGCCCGGCCCGGGCTTCCTGCACGCGACGCTGGTGCTGTTCTGGCTGATGGCCTTCGCCTCGGCCACGCACGACATCGCCGCCGACGGCTTCTACATGCTGGCGTTGCCGCAGAAGACGCAGGCGGCCTTCGTCGGCGTGCGCAGCACCTGCTACCGGCTGGCGATGATCGCGGGCCAGGGCGGGCTCGTGTTCCTGGCCGGCAAGCTGGCCGAGCGGACCGGATCGCCGGCGCTGGCCTGGGCCTGGGTCTTCGCGGCCATGGCGGCCTTCTTCGCCGCCGTCGCGCTGTGGCACCTCGTGGTGCTGCCGGCACCGGCAGCGGACGCGCCGGCCCCGCGCACGCCCCGCTTCTGGGCCGACTTCGCCGAGGTCTTCGCCGCCTTCTTCCGCAAGCCGGAGATCGGCCGCATCCTGGCCTTCCTGCTGCTGTACCGCTTCGCCGAGGCGCAGCTGCTCAAGCTCGTCACGCCCTTCATGCTGGATGCGCCCTCGGCGGGCGGCCTGGGCCTGTCGACGGCGGACGTGGGCATCGCCTACGGCACCGTGGGCGTCACGGCGCTGACGATCGGCGGCCTGCTCGGCGGCTGGGTGATCTCGATCGGCGGCCTGAAGAAGCTGCTGTGGCCGCTGATGATCTGCATGCACGCGCCGAACCTCGTGTTCGTCGCGCTCGCGGCGTGGCAGCCGCCGAGCCTGGTGCTGGTGAGCGCCGCGGTGGCGCTGGAGCAGTTCGGCTACGGCTTCGGCTTCACCGCCTACATGGTCTACATGCTGCTCGTGGCCGGCGGCGCCGACGGCGCGAGCCCGCACAAGACCGCGCACTACGCCATCTGCACCGGCTTCATGGCGCTGGGCATGATGCTGCCCGGCATGTGGGCCGGCTGGCTGCAGGCGAAGCTGGGCTACACGCTCTTCTTCGCCTGGGCCTGCGTGGCCACGCTGCCGAGCTTCGCGGCCGCGGCGCTGCTGCGCATCGACCCGGCCTTCGGCAGGAAGGGCAGCTGACCACCGTTCCTGTCGGGCACGGCGGACGCACTGCCGAGGCGCATCAAGCGGACGCCGCGGAACGGGTTCCGCCCGGCCGCTGGCGTCGCCCCCTTGAGGGGGAGCGCCGAAGGCGCTTCGGGGGTGGGCGATTCAGCCGCCCGCCTTCATGTACATCAGGATCTGCTCGAGCTCCTTCTGGCTCGCCTTGTCGGCCTTGAGCTTCATCTCCTTGGACTTCATGTCCCAGTACTTGCCCATCATCTCCATGAACTCGGCCTTGGAGACCATGCCGTCCTTGTTGCGGTCCACGCGCTCGAGCTTGAACATGCCCGAGAAAGAGTTGTCGTCCATCGTCTCGGCGCGCGCCGTGCCGGCGGCCAGGGCGATGGCCAGCGTGGCCAGGGCGAAAGGTGCATAACGAACGAGTTTCATGGTGTCTCCAAAAGGGGATGGGTGAGGCTGGCGAGCCGGGGTTGAAAGGGGCGGCGGCCGGGCTCGATGCGGCCGCATGCCGGCCTTGTCGTGCGGCGCGGCCCGGGCTTACAGCGCGGCGGCCTCGATCGCATCGGCGAGCGGCCGCTGTAAGGCCCGAGGGGGTCAGCGCGATGGAGCGACAGGCCGGCGCGATGCGCGCCGACGGCCTGAACCTCATCCCCACCGCCAACGGAGACTTGCATGGACTCGAACCGCCCCTTCTCCCCCTCGCGCCGCCACGCCGCGCGCCTGATCGCCGCCGCCGCCGGTGCCGCTGCCGCCGCCACCACCGGCGGCAGCGCGCTCGCGCATGGCGGCGCTGACAACCACGGCAGCTGCGGCTGCGGCCTGCGCCACGGCAAGCTGTTCATCAGCAGCAACGCGCCGGCCGGCAACGAGGTACTGGTCTACCAGCGCGCCGACAGCGGCCCGGCCACGCTGATCATGCGCATGGCCACGCAGGGCATGGGCACCGGCGCGCCGCTGGGCTCGCAGGGCGCCGTCACGCTCAGCGGCAACGGGCGCTGGCTCTTCGTCGTCAACGCCGGCTCGCACACGGTCTCGACCTTCGCGCTGGGCGGCAGCGGCATGGCGCTGAAGTCGGTGGTGGACAGCGGCGGCCTCACGCCCATCAGCGTGGCCGAGCACGAGGGCCTGGTCTACGTGCTGAACGCCGGCGGCGCCGGTGGCGTGGCGGGCTTCCGCAACGTCGACGGCACGCTGGTGCCGGTGGCCGGCGGCACGGGCACGCTGTCGGCCACCACCGGCACCGGGCCGGCGCAGGTGGGCTTCAGCGCCGATGGCGACGTGCTCGTCGTCACCGAGAAGGCCACCAGCCGGCTCGTGAGCTGGCGCGTGCGCGGCCATGGCGCGCTGTCGAACAAGACCGTCACCACGTCCTCGGGCGCCACGCCCTTCGGCTTCGCGTTCACGCGCCGCGACGTGCTCGTCGTCTCCGAGGCGCCGGGCAGCACGGTCTCGTCCTACCGCTTCGGCGAGAACTCGCCCGCGCCGCGCCTGGTCACCGCCTCGCTGCCGAACGGGCAGGGCGCGGCCTGCTGGATCGCCGTCACGCCCAACGGCCGCTTCGCCTACTCGGCCAACGCGGCCACGAGCAACGTCAGTGCCTTCAACGTCGCGCGCGACGGCCAGCTGTCGCTGATCGCCGGCGCCGCCGGCGCCACCGGGCCCAACGCCGGCGCGGTGGACATGGCGGTGCCGCCCAGCGGCGAGCAGCTGCACGTGTTCGCCTCGCGCGGCCTCTTGATCGTCTCCTTCGCCATCACGCCGGCCGGCACGCTGGTGCCGATGGGCTCGGTGGGCGGCATGCCCGTGGGCTCGGCGGGGCTGGCGGCGAACTGATCGGCGGGCCGCGCCGCGCGCGCATAGACTTTCGGCGGAGCGACAACACGTCGGAGGGATAGGGGTCATGCGCATTCTCGTGATGGGCAGCGGCGGCGTCGGCGGCTACTTCGGTGGCCGGCTGGCGCAGGCCGGCTGCGAGCTGAGCTTCGTCGCCCGCGGCGCGCAGCTGCAGGCGCTGCGCGAACAGGGCCTGCGGCTGCGCAGCGCCTTAGGCGACCTGCACCTGCCGCAGGTGCGCGTCTTCGAGGATCCGGCCGAGGCCGGCCTGCAGGACCTGGTGCTGTTCTGCACCAAGCTGTGGGACACCGAGTCGGCCGCGCGCCAGATCCGGCCCGTGCTGGCCGACGACTGCGTCGTCGTCTCGCTGCAGAACGGCATCGTCAAGGACGACATCCTGCGCGAGCTGCTGGGCACTCGGCACGTGGCCGGCGGCGTCTGCTACATCGCCGCGCACATCGCCGAGCCGGGCGTGATCGAGCATGGCGGCACGATGGCCAAGCTCGTATTCGGCGAGCACGACGGCCGCGCCAGCGAGCGCCTGTCGCTCTTCGCCGAGGCCTGCACGAAGGCCGGCATCACGCACGAGCACACGCCGCGCATCGGCCAGGCGCTGTGGGAGAAGTTCGTGATGCTGGCCTCGATGTCGGCCGCCACCACGCTGGCGCGGCTGCCGATCGGCCCGATCCGCGACCACCCGCGCGCCCGCACCTTCCTGCACGACCTGATGGACGAGGCGGTGCAGGTGGCGCGCGCCGAGGGCGTGGCGCTGCCGCCCGAGTACGCCGAGAGCCGCCTGGCCTTCGCCGACGGCCTGCCGGCGACGATGACCTCGTCGATGCACCACGACCTGGACCGCGGCAACCGGCTGGAGCTGCCCTGGCTCAGCGGCGACGTGGTCGCGCGCGGCCGCCGCCTGGGCGTGCCCACGCCCTGCCACCGCGCGGTGGTCGACATCCTCTCGCTGCACGCCGACGGGCGCCGGGCCTGACCGGCGCCTGCGGGCATGTGCCTGGCCGCCGTCGCCCTCGCGCGCAGCGAGCGCTTTCCCTGGGTGCTGGCTTCCAACCGCGACGAGTTCTTCGCACGCGAGGCCGCGCCGCTGGCCTGGTGGACCGACGAGGCCACCGGCGCGCGCCTGCTCGGCGGCCGCGACCTTTCGGCCGGCGGCACCTGGCTGGCGGTGAGCGAAGACGCCCGGCTGGCGCTGGTGACCAACGTGCGCGAGCCGGGCCGCCACCTCGGCGGCGCACCGTCGCGCGGTGAGCTGGTGCCGCGCTGGCTGGCCGGCGAAGTGAGCGGCATGCTGGACGTGCCGCGCAACGGCTTCAACTTCCTCGGCGCCGACCTGGCCGCCGGCAGCGGCTGGTGGTTCAGCAACCGGCCGCAGCCGCAGCGGCGTGCACTCGGCGCGGGGCTGCACGGCCTGTCGAACGCGGCGCTGGACACGCCCTGGCCCAAACTCGTCGCGCTGAAGCGGCGGCTGGGCGAGGCCGTGGCCGATGCGGATGCGCTTCAGCCCCTGGCCGACGCCTGCTTCGCCGGGCTGGCCGACCGGCGCCCGGCGCCGGATGCCGAGCTGCCGGCCACCGGCATTCCGCTGGAGCGCGAGCGCCAGCTCTCGTCGGCCTTCATCCGCATCGAAGGCGAGGCTGGCCTCTACGGCACGCGTTGCTCGACGCTGGTGGTCGCCGAGCGCGCGCCGGCCGGCGGCCTCGTCGTGCACATGATCGAGCGCCGCTTCGGCGCCGACGGCGCCGCCAGCGGCGAGACCACGATCAGCTTCGAAGCAGGCCCGCGCGGCTGAGAGGCTGAGAGTCTTTCGAACATGCCCGCTCATCACGCCAGAAGTCGCCTGCTCGTCGTTGCAGATGCTCGCCATAGCCCGAGCCATGGCTGCGCTTTGCGCCTGGATCAGACGCCTACTGGCGGGCTGCTCGGGCACGCCCGAAAGACTCTCAGCCTCTGAGCCAGCCCAGCCACACCTCGCGCCGCAGCCACAGCAGCGCCGCGCAGGCGATCCACACGCCGCAGGCGAGCATGAAGAGCTGGCCGCCGTCGCTGCTGCCGTCGGTGTTGACTACCGCCACGCCCAGCGGCGTGAAGAGGTGGAAGAAGATCGCGCCGCTGATCACGCCCAGGCCCATCGCCGCGCCCAGCACCTGCACTGCGCGCTGCATCGACAGCGCCGCACCGGCCACGAGCAGGACCGAGGCGATCAGCTCGAAGCTGCCCACGACCTTGGCCGAGAAGATGCCGCCCGGCGCGAAGACGCCGGGGAAGCCCAGCGACGCGGCCCAGGGGTCCAGCTTGGCCTGGAAGATGTAGACCGTCTCGGGCGAGTTCGTGAACTTGAAGAACAGCGACTGCACGAAGACGAAGGCGACATAGCCCGTCAGCAGCCAGTGGCCGTGGCGGCGCAGCCAGTCCGCGGCCTTCATGGCTTGCTCAGCAGCACGGGGAACTTGGCATCGGCGTCCTTGATGTAGCCGGCCGGGTCCTGCACCCAGCGGCCCTGCACGCCGGCGTCGTAGTTGAGGTACAGCTTGCCCTCGCGGATGGTCCACTGCTCCGGATCCACCTTCACCAGGTAGCCCTGGGCGACGCCGTAGGCGCAGTAGCCGCCGTACTGCGGCGCGTAGCGCGCCGGCTCGGCCTTGAAGCGCTCCAGGTGGTCCTGGCTGGCGAACTTCCACTTCGCACCCATCCAGTCGGTGACGAAGCGGTCCTGGCCCTTCACCGGCTTGCCCTCGGTGAAGTAGGCCACCGTGTCGTAGCCGCTGATCGCGGTGTCGGTGCGCGTGGCGAAGAGGCTGCTGTTGCGCAGCGTGTTGATCGGCGGCTCGGCGGCCTGCGCCTGCACGGCATAGCCGAGCAGTGCGATGGCTGCGGTGCCGGCGGCTTGAAGGGCGCGCGGGTTCATGCAAAGGCCTCCTGGGCGGGTTGGCTGTGGCTGGGGACGAGGGAACGTTCGTGCGCGACCGTGGCCGGCGCCTTGCCGAAGTCGGCCGGCAGCGGCAGGCCGCGGCGCGCGCAGTGCGCCACCAGCAGCGCGTAGTGGTGCACCGTGTGGCTGGCGACGAAGGCCAGCTCGCGGCCCAGCGTGCTGCTCACTTCGAAGGCCAGCTCGCCGGCCAGGCCGGCACGGCCTGAGAGCCGCAACGGCCGCTCGAGGTCATCGCCGCGCAGCGCCGCCAGGCGCTGCTGCAGCATGCGCAGCCGCTCGCGCGCGAAGCGGGGCTCGCACTCCAGCAGCAGGTCGCGCGGGCGATCGTCGTAGTCCAGCGTGGCGGCGCCGCGGGCGTCGAGCAGCGACTCGATGTGCTCGATGACGTGTCGCAGGTGCGCGCCCACCGGCCGCTGGTAGGGCGGTGCGCCGGGCGCCTCGTGGGCGGCGGCCAGGGCCAGCGCCTGGTCCAGCAGCGCGTGGAGGAAGCGCGGCAGCGCGTCGCTGCGGGCTTCGGAGGGCGTGGTCTTGTGCATGCCCTCTAGTCGCATGGCGCCGTGCGACCTTACGCCGGCGCGATCAGTCGGTCGGCGGGTACAGCGGCACGAGTCGGCGCTCGCGCTGCCACGCGGCGAGGAACTCGCGCAGCGCCAGCGGACGGTGGCCGCGCGCGCGGTTCGCGGCACCGATCTGAAACAGCCAGCGGTACTGCCGCATCAGGTCGCGCCAGGCCTTCAACAGCGGCGTGCGGCGGTCCCAGATGTGCGTGCTCTCGGCGCCGGCCCCGTTGATCTCCAGGATCGTGAACCCCTCGCCGCGTTGCAGGTCCGCGAAGCGCGCGAAGCGCAGGTCGAAGCGGCCGAAGTGGAACTCCGGCAGCGCACGCGCGATGGCCTCGAAGCGCGCTTCCATCGCCGGCGTCACCAGCGCCGTGCCGTCGCGGAAGATCGCGCCGCGGCTGTGGCTGCCGGCGAAGGCCAGGCGCACCGCCTCGCCGGCGCGCGGCACCTCGTGCAGCCGCGCCGCGTGGCGGCGCAGGTACAGCTGCGGCACGCGGCCGGCGCGCGGGTCGGCCTCGATCAGCTCGCGCAAGGTGCGCCGGCCGTCGCCGATCACGTGCGGGAAATACTTCAAGGTCAGCGAGACGATGCGGCCGCGCGCGGCGCCCGGCTCGCGCACGTAGAACACGCCGGCCTCGCCTTCGTGCGGCACCAGCTGCTGCAGCAGCAGCGTGGCGCCGGCGGGGAAGGCGCGCAGGTAGGCCGCCAGCCTTTCGCGCGTGTCGACGAGCTTCACGCCGGCGCCGCGGCAGCCCAGGTCGGGCTTGGCGACGACGGGCAGGTCCAGCCCGGCCGCGTGCAGCGTCGCGAGCGCGTCGCGGGTCTCCTGCTCGATGTCGCCCGGCGCGGCCGGCCTTTCGATGCGCACGAAAGGCGCGACCCATTCCGGCGCCTCCTTCACCGCGAGATCGAGGATCGCCGCCTTCGATTCGCCGACGAAGCCGCCGCCCGGGAACGAGGGGTTCGCCACCGTGGGCAGCAGCGCGCCGCGGTGGCGCAGCATCAGCCAGGCGGCGTAGGCGAGCACCGGCGGGTAGAAGGCCCACATCGGCCAGAACTCGTAGAAGCTCAGCGGGGGCCCTTCGGATTCGAGCGGGGGCATGCCTTGATGCGGCATCACGGCGGTCATGGCGTGGCCTTTCTGCAGAGGGAGGGAAGGCGGATCGGCCAGCGGCGCAGCAGCGGCACCGCGGCGGCCAGCAGCAGCACCGGCAGCGCCACCGCGAGTGCGGGCGGCAGGCCGAGGGCCTTGGAGATGGCCTGGCCCGCGGCGGCGCTGATGGCATAGAGGCCCAGCGTCCACAGCGTGACCGCGATGGCCACCCAGCCCGCGAAAGGCGCCAGCGGCACGCGCAGGAAACCGCAGGCCGTGTAGGTGGCCAGGCGCAGCCCGGGTACCACGCGCGCCAGCAGCACCGCGCTGGCCAGGCGGCGCTGGATCAGTTCGCGCGCGGCCTCGCTCTTGGTGCCGATGAAGCGCCGCCGCAGCAGCGGCACGCGCCGCGCCGCCAGGCCCATCGCGTAGAGCCAGAGGTCGCCGATGGCGATGCCGCCACCCACCGCCAGCAGCGACAGCGGCCAGCTGATCAGCCCCTGCGTGGCCAGCGCGACGCCGGCCGCGATGGCGAGGTCCTCCAGCAGCAGCGTGGTCAGCGCGAGTGCGAGCGCGATGGCCCATGGCGCCGCCATGCCGGCCAGCGCGGCGGCGAACCACGCGCTCAGGTCTTGCGGCAGCAGCTCCATCGGCCGTCGTCGTGCTGCGGGGCTTTTCATTACATCGACATGCGCCTGCCATGGCCCCGACATGCGGGGCCGTCAGCCTTGTAAGGCCGCGAAGCCCGGCGCGACCGATGCCTGCCGACATCCCCATCCAGCCCCACCGCAACACCATGACGCCCCAGCTGCTGCGAACCGAAACACCGGCCCGCGCCGCCGCCGCGGCGCTGCCGGCCTACGAGCTGCGGCTGGCTTCGTCCGAAGCCGAGCTGCGCGCGGCGCAGGCGCTGCGCTTCGAGGTCTTCAACCTCGAGCTCGACGAGGGCCTGGCCGAGAGCTGGGACACCGGGCTGGACGCCGACCCCTTCGACGCCGTCTGCGACCACCTGATCGTCGCCGACCGGCGCGACGAGCGCATCGTCGGCACCTACCGGCTGCAGACCGGGCAGCGCGCCGGCAGCGCGCTCGGCTACTACGGCGAGCGCGAGTTCGACTTCGCGCCTTTCGAGCCGCGGCGCGGGCAGATCCTCGAGCTGGGGCGCGCCTGCATCCACCAGCGCCACCGCAACTTCGCGGTGCTGAACCTGCTGTGGAAGGGCATCGCGGCCTATGCGCAGCAGCGCGGCGCGCGCTGGCTGCTGGGCTGCAGCTCGATCGCGACTCAGAGCGAGGCCGAAGGCCTGGCCGCCTACCGCCAGCTGCTGCCGCAGCTCGCGCCGCCCGAGTGGCGCACGCGCCCGCATGCACCTTTCGCCTGCCACGGCGAGGCGGCCGAACAGGCGCCGCGCATCCCGCGGCTGCTCACCGCCTACCTCGCCCTGGGTTCGCGCATCTGCGGCGCGCCGGCCATCGACCGCGAGTTCCGCACCGTGGACTTCCTCACCTGCCTGGACGTGGAGTCCGAAGGCCTGATCGCGCTGCAGCGGCGCGGGCGCTTCACGAGCGCCTGAACGGGCGGCGCATGCGCCGCAGCGACAGCAGCGCCAGGCCGGCCAGCGCCAGCGCCCACCGGGGCGGCTCGTCCACGGCCGAGGCCGCGGCCACCTCCGCCGCCCAGTATCCCGGCAGGCCCAGGTAGGGGTTGCCGCCGCCGGCGGTGCTGCCGTCGGTGATGTAGGCGTAGCCCACGCCGCGTGCGGCCGCCGTGGCGAGCAGGGCCTGCATGCCCGCGGTATCGGGCACGCTGTGGATCACCACCGCCTGCCGGCCCGCCTGCGGCCCGGCCATCCAGGGCTGCTGCGGCGCGGCCGCGAACTCGCTGCCGGCGTTCTCGAAGGTCACGAGTGCATCGGCCACCGAGAGGTAGGCCTCGGGCACCGCGGTGCCCGGGTTGCCGACGATCTGCCAGCCCGGATGCGCCGCGCGCAGCCCGTCGGCCACGGCCAGGTAGAACGGCAGCGCCGCGGCGTCGCTGGCCATCTCGTCGAGGAAGATGCCGTCGATCGTGTACCAGCTGGCGTAGCGCTGCGCGTCGGCCAGCACGTCGGCCACGCTGCGGGTCGGCGGCACCTGCGGCGAGCACAGGTTCAAGCCGTAGCAGGTGTAGTCGTAGCCCAGCACGCGGCCGCCCGCGGCGCGGAACGCGTTCACGGCGGCGACGTAGTCGGCGTTGGGCGCCTGCCCCGGGCCGTTGAAGACGTTCATGATGGCCGTTATGCGGGCGCCTTGCGCCAGCGCGGCCGTCATCGGCGTCCACTCGCTGAGCGAGGGTACGGCAGAGGGGTAGAAGTAGGCCGGCACCAGCAGGTCCAGCGCCAGCGCACCGGCTGCCTGCGCGGCCAGCCAGGTGCCCACCGCGATCGAACGCAAGGCCTTCATCGTGTACAGCTCCGGGAGGGTCTTGGGTGAAGGCCATTCTGGAAGCCGCGCTGACCGGGTGCTGACACGCCGCCGGCGGCCCTGAGACCGCCGGCAAGGATTGCAACGATTCCTGTCCGCGCCCGGCTCGCCAGGGCGCGGCGCGGCTCAGCGGCTGCCGCCGCCCAGCAGCCCGCCGAGCATGCTGCCCAGGTTGCCCAGGCCGCCGAGATCACCCTGCGGGATCTGGCCGTTCGGCGTGAGCTTGTCGACCACCTGCGGCAGCATCTGCGTGAGGTGGCCCAGCGCGTCCTGCGGGTCGATGCCCAGCTGCCTGGCGAAGCCGGCGACGCGGTCGCTGCCCAGCACCTGCGAGAGCTGGTCGGCGCTCACCGGGTGGTTGGCGCCGGTGCCGACCCACGAGTCGGCCACATGGCCCAGGCCGCTCTGCTGGAAGGCCTGCACCAGGCCCGCGAGGCCGCCCAGGCCGCCTTGCCCGCCGCCACCCTGCTGGCCGAGCATGCCGACGATGGCATTGAGGATGTCCGTCTGGCCGCCGCCGCCGCTGCCGCCTTGCGAACCGATGGCTCCGATGACCGAGTCGAGCAGTCCCATGATCGTCTTCTCCTGGCTGTGTCGAACGAGGAAGCCGACTGTGCACCGGCGCGCGCCGATGTCAACCGACCGCGGGCGCGGCCGGGCCGGACAGGCCGAGCCAGGCCAGCACTGCCAGCGGCGCGGTGTCGGCGCGCAGCACGCGCGGGCCGAGCGCCAGCGGCGCGAAGCCGGCCGCGCGGGCGGCGGCTTCCTCCTCGGGCGCGAGGCCGCCTTCGGGGCCGCTGAGCGTGAGGATGGCCCCGGGCGCAGCCGGCAGGGCCGGCGGCGCGGCGTCGGCCGCCAGGCTCAGCAGCCAGCGCGTGCCGCCCGCGCCGGCCGGCGCCAGCGCGGCGAGCCATGCGCCCAGTTCCATCACCGGTGCGATGGCGGGCACACGCGCGCGGCCGCATTGTTCGCAGGCGGCCTGCGCGATGCCCTGCCAGTGCACGCGCTTGCGCTCGGCGCGCTCGCCGTTCAGCCGCAGCACCGAGCGCGCGCTCGTCAGCGGCTGGATCGCCGCCACGCCCAGCTCGGTGGCCTTCTCCACCAGCATGTCCATGCGCTCGTTGGCCGGCATCGCCAGCGCCAGCGTCAGCGGCCAGGCGAGTTCGGCCTGCACGGCCTCGGGTTCGCCGACGTGCACCGTGACTTCGCTGCGGCCCATCACGAGCACGGTCGCGGGCCAGTCGCGGCCGCCGCCGTCGAACAGCACGAGCCGGTCGCCCGGCTGCACGCGCCGCACCTGCGCATGGCGGGCGGCGCCGGCCGGCAGCGCGAGTTCGGCGCCGGGCGCCAGCGCCACGCCGTCGACGAAGAAGCGCATCGTCACGTCGGCGAAGGCTGCAGCACCGCTTCGGCCGCGAGCGCCAGCGCCGCGAGCGCGGCGTCGTGGCCCGCGGGAGCGGCGAGCATCAGGCCCACCGGCAGGCTGCCCGGCGCATGGCAGGGCAGCGTGAAGGCGCAGCCGTCGAGGAAGTTCACCACGAAGGTGTTGCGCAGCAGCAGGCCGTTGGCCTTGAAGAAGGCCTCGTCGCCGGCGGCGAGTTCGGCGATCGGCGGCGCGACGATGGGCACCGTGGGGCAGACGAAGGCGTCGAAGCCGGCGAGCGCGTGCGCCGTGCGCGCGATCCACTCGCGCCGGCGCTGCTGCATCACGATGTAGTCGGCCGCGCTCACCGATTCACCCAGCGCGATGCGCGCCGCCACGCGCGGGTCGAAGCGCTCGCGCTGCGTGCGCAGCGCCTCGCGGTGGGTCGCGAAGGCCTCCACGGCCGAGAAGCCGCCGGGCGCGTTGATGCGCGGGATCTCGGCCAGTTCGGGCAGTGGCACGGGCACGATCCTGGCGCCCGCGGCCGAGAGCCTTGTCAGTGCATTTTCGAAGGCATGTGCGACGGCCGGCTCCAACGCGTCGAGCAGCACCGCCTGCGGCAGCGCCAGCCGCGCGCCGGCCAGCGGGCGTGGGCGCGGCGCCAGCGGCACGCCGGCGAGCACGGCGTCCACGAGCAGGCAGTCCTCGACGTTGCGCGCCATCGCGCAGACGGTGTCGAGCGTGAACGAGAGCGGGAAGGCGCCGGCCAGCGGCGTGCGCGACTGCGTGCTCTTGAAGCCCACCAGCCCGCACAGCGCGGCGGGGATGCGGATGCTGCCGCCGGTGTCCGAGCCCAGCGCCGCCACCGCCTGCCCGAGCGCGACCGAGACCGCGGCGCCGGCGGAAGAACCGCCGGGGATGCGCGCTTCGGAAGGATCCACCGCGAAGGCCGCCGGGTTGCGCGGCGTGCCGTGGTGCGGGTTGATGCCCACGCCCGAGAACGCGAACTCGGTCATGTTCGTCAGGCCCGTGATCGCCGCGCCGGCGCGGCGCAGGCGCGCCACGGCCTCGGCATCGCCCGCGGCCGGCGGCTCGCCTGCGCGCAGCACCGAGCCGGCCATCGTCGTGCGGCCCTCGATGTCGTAGAGGTCCTTCACGCTCACCGGCAGGCCGGCCAGCGCCGGCGGCGTGACGCCCGCGGCCTGCATCGCGTCGGCGGCGCGTGCGGCCTGCAGCGCGCCTTCGTCCAGCAGCGCGGTGTAGACATGGGCGGCGTCGGCGCCGCGCGCATCGGCCAGCACGCGGCGCAGCAGCTCTTCGTGGGCGCCGGGGCCTTTCAGGGCGGCGCGCAGTTCGCGGATCGGAGGCAACATGGCCGAGAGACTAACCCGGCCGCCCCTCCACCGGGTCGCGCAGCGCGCGGCGCAGCACCTTGCCCACCGGCGTCTTGGGCAGGTCGCCTCGGAACTCCACCACCTTGGGCCGCTTGTAGCCGGTGAGGTGCGCCTCGCACCAGGCGCGCACCTCGGCCTCGGTGGGACTGCTGGCGCCGGCCTGCTCGCGCACGATGATCACCTTCACCGCCTCGCCGGCCTTCTCGTCGGGCACGCCCACGGCGGCGCATTCGCGCACGCCGGGCATCTGCGTCAGCACGTCCTCGACCTCGTTCGGGTAGACGTTGAAGCCGCTCACCAGGATCATGTCCTTCTTGCGGTCGACAATGCGGAACGCGCCGCGCGCATCCATCGTGCCGATGTCGCCGGTGCGGAACCAGCCGTCGGGCGTCATCACCTTGGCCGTCTCGTCGGGGCGCTGCCAGTAGCCGGCCATCACCTGCGGGCCGCGGATGGCGATCTCGCCGGCGGCGCCGGGTGGCGCGGGGCGGCCGTCGTCGTCGAGCAGTGCCACCTCGGTGGAAGGCAGCGGCAGGCCGATGGCGCCGGTCCACTCGGTGGCGTCGACCGGGTTGCAGGTGGCCGACGGGCTGGTCTCCGAGAGGCCGTAGCCCTCGCAGATCGGGCAGCCGGTCTTCTCGAGCCACAGCTTCGCGGTGGCCTGCTGCACGGCCATGCCGCCGCCCACGCTGAGCACCAGCGAGCTCCAGTCGACGCGTTCGAAGTCAGCATGGCGCGCCAGCGCGCCGAACAGCGTGTTGACCGCCGGCAGGCTGTGGAAGCGGACGCGCGCCAGGTCCTTCAGCATCGAGGCGATGTCGCGTGCGTTCGGGATCAGCAGGCAGCAGCCGCCCACGTGCAGCGTCAGCATCATCACCACGTTGAAGCCGAACACGTGGTACAGCGGCAGCGCCGCCACCGCCACCAGCTGCTCGCCGGCCGGCACCTTGGCCAGCGCCGGCCGGTACCAGGCCTCGCTCTGCAGCAGGTTGGCCACGAGGTTGCGATGCAGCAGCACCGCGCCCTTGCTCACGCCGGTGGTGCCGCCGGTGTACTGCAGCACGGCAATGTCGTCCGGGCCCACGGAGGCCGGCGCGAGCGTCATGCCGCGGCCGCGCGCGAGGGCCTCGTTGAAGCGCACCGCGCCGGCGATCTGGAACGGAGGCACCGCCTTGCGCACCTGCCGCAGCACGTAGTTGACGAGCCGGCCCTTGATCGGGCCGAGCAGGTCGCCGATGCTGGCCAGCAACACCGTCTTCGTCGGCACCTGCGAGATCACCTGCTGCAGCGTCGCGGCGACGTTCTCGACCACGACGATGGCCTTCGCGCCGGAGTCCTTCAGCTGGTGCTCCAGCTCGCGCGGCGTGTACAGCGGGTTGACGTTCACCACCACCATGCCCGCGCGCAGCACCGCGGCCACCGCCACCAGGTACTGCGGGATGTTGGGCAGCATCAGCGCGACGCGGTCGCCGCGCACCAGCCCCCGGCCCTGCAGCCAGGCGGCCAGGGCGCGGGAGTGGTCATCGATCGCGCCGTAGCTGATGGCCTTGCCCATGCAGCGGCAAGCCGTGTGCGTGCGGTGCTTGGCGAAGGCGGCGTCGAGCAGCGCCACCAGCGAGGGGATGCCGTCGGCACGCACCTCGGCCGGTACTCCCGGCGGATAGTGCTTGAGCCAGATCTTGTCGGTATCCATCGTGCGGGTCCGGGGCCGGGCCATTCTGAGGGCCGGGCCGCGCCGGGGTCATCAGGGGATTCGATAGCGAACAAGTGCACGCCGCGGCGGGCCACGGCGCGGGTGCAGGCCCGTCGTGGCGCGTCGCGAACCTAGACTGCCGGAGCGATGAACAGCAGCGATGCGTCGATGTCCCCGACCCGCAGCGCAGCCCCGGCCGCAGCGCGCTGGCATCTGCGCCTGCTCGGTGCGCTGGAGGCGCACGACGGCCAGCAGCGCATCGAGCGATTCCCTTCCCGCGCCGTGGCCGCGCTGCTGGCTCGGCTGGCGCTGGCGCCCGAACGCGCGCATGCCCGCGAGGAGCTGGTGGAGTTGCTGTGGCCCGGCGTCGCGCTCGACGTCGGCCGCAACCGACTGCGCCAGGCCCTCTCGACGCTGAAGAGCCTGCTGGAGCCGCCCGGCGTGCCCGGCAGCGCGGTGCTGCAGGCCGACCGCCTGGCGCTGCGCGTGGTGCGCGGTGCGATCGATTGCGATGCGGTCGACTTCGAGCGCGCGCTGCGTGCCGGCCGCTTCGAGGAGGCGCGTGCGCTGTACCGCGGCGAGCTGATGCCCGGCTTCTACGACGAGTGGATCGCCGACGAGCGCCAGCGCCTGCAGGCCCTGGCCGACCGCATCGGCGATGCGCCGCCACCACCGCAGCAACAGGCCTACGTCGCCGCCACGCCCTTGCCGGCGCCCGCGCGCGCGGGTGAGCCGGCCTCGGCGCTGCCCAGCTACCTCACGCGATTGTTCGGCGCCGAGATCGCCACCGCGCGGCTGCGCGCCGCGGTGCTGGCGCACCGGCTCGTCACCTTGCTCGGCCCCGGCGGCAGCGGCAAGACGCGGCTGGCGGTGGAGGTGGCGCAGGCGCTGCGCGAGCCCATGCCCTGGGCCGCGGAAGGCGCCGCGCCGCTGCCCTTCCACCGCGTGCTCTTCGTGCCGCTGGTGGCCTGCGAGGACCGCGCCTCGGTGCTCGACGCGCTCGCGCGCGCGCTGCAGCTGCGCGCCGCGGCGGCCGATGCGGACGGGCTGCTGCAGGCCGTGGCGCAGGCGCTCGCGGGCCAGCGTGCGCTGCTGGTGCTGGACAACTTCGAGCAGCTCGTCGGCCAGGCCGAAGGCCTGGTGGCCGAGCTGCTCGCGCGGCTGCCTTCGCTGCACGTGCTGGCCACCTCGCGCCGGCTGCTGGGGCTGGACGGCGAGCAGCAGGCCAGCGCCGAGCCGCTGCCGCTGCCGGCGCCGCTGGCGCCGCTGGCGGCGGTGGCGGCCAACCCGGCGGTGGCGCTGTTCGTCGACCGCGCGCGGGCCGTGCGCGCCGACTTTCACCTCGGCGAGCGCAACCAGGCCGCCATCGCCGAGCTCGTGCGCCAGCTCGGCGGCCTGCCGCTGGCGGTGGAGCTGGCGGCCTCGCGCGTGCGCAGCCTGCCGCCGGCGGAGATGCTAGCGATGCTGCAGTCCGGCGAACGCGGCGCGGGGCTCGCGCTGCTGGCGCGTGCCGGCCCGCGCGGCGGCAGCGACCCGCGTCACGCATCGATGGCACAGGTCATCGCCTGGAGCTGGCGGCTGCTGGACGAAGCGGCGCAGCGCACGCTCGGCGCGCTGGCCGTGTTCCCGGCCGATGCCACCGCGGCCGCGGCCGCACAGGTGCTGGGCGACGGCGTCGCGGCCACCGCGGCGCGGCTGGACGACCTCGTCGGCCATTCGCTGCTGCGATGCGTTGCCGCGGCGGGCGATGCGCCCACGCGTTTCCTCGTGCTCGAGCCGGTGCGCGAGTTCGTGCTCGCGCAGGCCGGCGAGGCCGATCTCGCCGCGTGGCGCGCGGGCCTGCGGCGCTGGCTGCGGCACTGGGCCGCGGCGCTGCCGGCCGAGCGCCGGCCGGCCTATGTCGCGCCCGAGCTGCCGGCGGTGCACGCCGCGCTGGCGGCCGCTCGGGAGGCACCCGAGGACGCGCTGCAGCTGGCCATCGCGCTGCGCCGCTACTGGGAGACCGACGGCCTGCCGCCGCACCTGCTGGACGCGCTCGAAGCCGCGCTGCGCGCCATCGATGCGGTGCCCGATGCCGCGCCCTGGCTCAGCGATGCCCACGAGCTGCTGGCGCACCTGCAGATGTCGGCCGGCCACGCCGAGGCCGCCATCGCGCATGCGGCCGCGGCCGTCGAGCGCGCCGGCACCGACCCCGCGCGGCGTGGCCGTGCGCTGCTGCAGCGCGGCTGGTCGGCCCTGGCCTTCGGCCGCATCGACGAGCGTGCGAGCGTGGCCTTCCGCGCGCTGGTGGCCGATCTCGACGAGGCGCTCGCGCTCGCCCGCGCCAGCGGCGAACTCGAGAGCCAGGCGCGCGCGCTGCACCTGCAGGCGGTGGTCCGCTGCAACATCCACATCTCCTCCGACGACGCCGACCCGGCCACCGCCGAGCGGCTGTTCGCCGAGTCTGAGGCGCTTTGGCGCCGCCTGGGCGACGCGAGCCAGGTGCGCGAGCGCCAGCGCAACCGCGCGCAGTGCCAGGCCGCGCTCGGCCGCCCGCGCGAGGCGATGGCCGTCTTCGAGCGCTGCGAGCGCTCGGCCGCCGCCGACGGCGACTGGGTCGGCCAGATGGACAGCCAGGTCTCGCTGTGCAGCGTGCTGGCGCAGCTGCGCGAATGGGGCGCGGCGCTGGCCGCCTGCCGGCGCAGCATCGCGCTGGCGCATGACCGCTGGCACCTGCACGGCCTGGCCTACGGGCTGTGGAACATCGCGCGCCCGCTCGCGCGCCAGGGCCGGCCGCTGGACGCCGCGCGGCTGATCGCCTTCGCGCAGCGCCTGTGGGTCGAGGGCATGGGCCCGCTGCGCGCCGACGACCGCCGCTACGTGCGCATCGTGCGCCGCCTGGCCGAGGTGCAGGCCGGCCGCGCGCAGGCCGATGCGGCATGGGCCGAGGGCCTGGCGCTGGACCTGCCGGCAGCCGTGCGGCTGGCGCTGGCCTGAGCGCTGCACCAAGCCGGCGCAGCTTGCACCGAAGAGGGCACGGCTTTTGTCGGGCCCTGTCAAGGGCCTAGGGAAGATGCGGATCCGTCCGGCCGTGCACTTGATCACAGCTGCCGCGCCTTGATGCGCCGGGGCCCTGCCGGCCGCAGGGGCCCGGTGTCAGAGTGTTTCGCGCGCGGCACGACGCGCAGAGGCGAGGAGATGGGCATGGAGGGATTCCGGCGGGGCGGCCCGGGGCTGCGCGCGGCTGTGCTCGCGGCTGCCGCGGGCAGCGCGGGCACTGCGCAGGCGGCGCAGGCGGTGCCGATCAACGGCGCCGACACGGCGTGGATGCTGATCTCCACCGTGCTCGTGATGCTGATGACGATCCCCGGGATCATCCTGTTCTACGGCGGCATGCTGCGCACGAAGAACTCGCTGTCCATCATCGCGCACACGATCGCCTCGGCGGCCATGGTCACGCTGGCCTGGGCCACGATCGGCCACTCGCTGGCCTTCGGCCCCGGCAACCCCTACATCGGCGGCCTGGGCTTCCTGTTCGGCCAGGGGCTGGTGGGCAACGGCGCGGGCACGCACCCGGCGGCGCCCACGGTGCCGGGCTCGGTGTTCTTCATGTTCGAGCTGGCGTTCGCGATCGTGACCTTCGCGATCATCCTGGGCGCCACCGCCGAGCGCATGCGCCTGGGCGCCGCGGTGCTCTTCGCCGCGCTGTGGAGCACGCTGGTCTACGCGCCGGTGGCGCGCTGGATCTGGCAGCCCGGCGGCTGGCTCAACGCGATGGGCCACATGGACTTCGCCGGCGGCACCGTGGTGCACATCGCCAGCGGCGTGAGCGGCCTCGTGGCGGCCTGGGTGCTGGGGCCGCGCCAGGGCTTCGGCCGCGAGCCGATGGTGCCGCACAACCTGCTCGTGACCGTGCTGGGCGGCGGCCTGCTGTGGGCCGGCTGGTTCGGCTTCAACGCCGGCTCGGCGATGGAAGCCAGCTCGCGGGCCGCCGGCGCACTGCTCGTCACGCAGGTGGGCGCCTGCGCCGGCGCGATGGCCTGGGGCCTGGGCGAGTACGTGCGGCGCGGCCAGTGGAGCGTGCTGGGCACGATCAGCGGCGCCATCGCAGGGCTGATCGCCATCACGCCCGCCTCGGGCTTCGTCGACATCTACGGCGGCCTCGTCATCGGCGCTGCCGGCGGCCTGGCCTGCTTCGGCTGCGTGCTCGTGTTCAAGACGCGCACCGGCATCGACGACGCGCTGGACGTGTTCGCGCTGCACGGCGTGGGCGGCATCGTCGGCACGCTGCTGACGCCGGTGCTGGCCACCTCCAGCGTCGCGCCCGTCACCGCCACCGTCTGGACCAACGCCTTCGGCGCGCTGGTGGTGATGGTCTTTGCCGGCGTGATGACCTGGCTCATCCTGCGCCTGGTCGGCCTGGTGATGCGGCTGCGCGTGAAGGCCGAGCACGAGCGCGTGGGCCTGGACATCGCCGAGCACGGCGAGATGCTGTCGCCCGGCACCTGACGCGAGCGTGCGGTGGAGCCCCAGGAGACCCGAGCCATGGTGCTGAACCTCGTCATCCGCATGGTCGTGCCGATGCGGCGCGAGTTCGGTCGTTCGCTGGACGTGCAGCAGTTCATGCGCGACGACGCCTACGCGCGCACGGTGCTCGAGCAGGCGATCGGCAGCCAGGACCTGCGGCTGCGCGAATACGCCGAGCAGGTGCAGCGCCACCTCTACGGCGCGCGCAGCTCGGCCACGCCCACGGCTGCCGCGGCGGCCGTGGTGGCCGCCGCGACGGCGCCGCCCGTGCCCGCGCCGGCCGCCGACCCGACCGAGGCCGAGCTGCGCGCGAAGATGCTGCGCCGCTACACGGGCGGCCTGCGCTGAAGCGGGCCTGCAACCAACGCTTGCCACTTCACCTGTCGAGGGGAGGCTGGCGCTAGCGCTTGCCTAACGGGCGCATCGGACCATGCGTTCACCGGGGCTGCTTCACGCCCCGCGAAGCAGGAGCCTCGATGAACGTCCGCACCCTCGCCGCCCGCACGCTCGCGCTGCTCGCCGTCGCCGGCGCGCCGCTGGCCGCCTCGGCGCAGAACTTCGAGCTGATGATCCAGCAGCAGACCGCGGCGATGAACGCCAACATCGCCCGCGGCCAGCAGATGGTGAACGGCATCGTCCAGCAGCGCATGCAGGACCCGGCGGTGATGCAGGCCTGGCAGCGCTACCTGCAGCAGACCGGCGGCCGGCCGGCGATGGACTACCCGACCTTCACCTACAACTACGTCTACACCAACGGCTTCAGCGCCCAGGGCGTGGCCGCCGCGCGCGCCACCGAGCAGCGCAACCAGGCCGGCGAGATGCAGGCCTGGCAGGGCCTGCAGGGCGCGCAGCGCCAGCGCGCCCAGGCCCAGGCCGGCCTGCAGGCGGGCTTCTTCGCCAACCAGCAGGAAGCCGGGCGGCAGCTGCAGGGCAACAGCACCTACGTCGCGCCCAACGGCCAGCCGATGGTGCTGCCGCACACCTGGCAGCGCAACACCACCTACGAGCACCAGGGCGGCACCTACCACGTCGATGGTTCGGGCCGCTACTACGTGCTCGGCTCCAACGGCTGGTGGTACCCGCTGGCGGCGCGCTGAAACCCGCCGGAGCACGACCATGAAGCCTCGCCACGCACGGGTCCTGCGGCTGCTTCCGGCCGCGGCCCTGGCCGCTGCCGGCGCCGCCGCGCACGCCGACAAGCTCGCCTGGGACTACAAGAGCTATTTGAAGGACCGCACCAGCGGCCAGTACTCGAAGGACCGCTTCGTCACCTCGACGATCACGCTGGAGGAGACCGACGGCAAGGCCCGCTTCCGCATGCTCACCGCCGGCCGCGGCGACCCCTGCATCTCGCAGAGCGAACTGCCGGCCGAGGTGGAGCGCACGCCCGGGCTGCTGACGATCACCGTCACCCCGCCGCTGGCCGGCTGCGAGCCCTTCCGCTACCGCATCCGCACCGACGGCTCCGGCGGCGTCAGGCAGCACCTGCGCCACGAGCGCTGGTCCGACGACGGCCTGGACCACGGCCTCACACCCGCGAAGTGATCCCGCCGGCCGCGCTCCCCCGCGGCCCGGGGGGTGCGGCAAGCGCTCCCGCTAACGCTTGCCGAACGGTGCCTGCCGAGCATCGAAGCGTCCACGAAACCCACTGCTCAGGAAGCCCGATGAATCCCAAACGCCTGTTCGCCGCGGTCGCCCTGGCCGCCGCCTTCCAGCCCGGCTGGACGCAGACCCATGTCGACCTCTCGATCGACCAACCCGACTTCACCACCTGGTCGCTCGCCGGCAGCGCCGTGGCGCAGAACATGACGCCCGGCAACGGCTTCACCTACAGCCTGCTGCAGCTGACCCAGCCCGGCAGCGGCGACCAGGGCGGCTCGGGCTTCGCGCCCGCGCCGCTGGCGCTGAGCTTCAACGAAGCCTTCGACTTCAGCTTCCCCTTCTTCATCCCGGTGAGCGAGGGCCTGCGCGGCGACGGCTTCACGATCACGCTGTCCACCGCGCCCGGCCTGGGCAACGCGGGCTCCGGGCTGGGCTACGAAGGCCTGAACCCCGCGAGCGTGGCCTTCGCGGTGGACACCTTCCACTTCGACGGCGACCCGGTCTCGCCGAGCCTGCAGATCCTGGCCGGCGGCAGCGTGACGCCGCTGGCCGCCACCGAGACCGGGCTGGGCGACGCGATCCGCAATCCCGACTTCGCCTGGATCGGCAGCATGAACTTCGTGCCCTCGGGCAACGGCGACGGCATCGGCACGCTGACCGGCACCATCACCCACATCGACCTGGGCAGCTTCAGCGTCAGCGCCGAGCTCGACTTCACCGCGCTGGGCATGGCCGGCGCGCCGGTCTACTGGGGCTTCACCGCCTCCAACGGCCTGGCCACCGACGGCCACACGGTGTTCTGGGGCGCGCCGGTGGCGGCGGTGCCGGAGCCGGCCAACGTGCTTCTGATGCTGGCGGGCGTGGGGGTGCTGCTGGCGAGGCGGCGGCGGGGTTAGCCGCCGGCCGCGGCCGGCGCCAGTTCGTCGGCCACGGACTGGAAAGCCTCCAGCGCTGCCTGCAGGTTCTCCACGATCTCGGCCGCGATCACATCGGGCGGCGGCAGGCTGTCCACGTCGTCCAGGCTCTCGTCCTTGAGCCAGAAGATGTCGAGGTTCAGCTTGTCGCGGGCCAGCAGCTCCTCCGCCGCGAAGCGCCGGAAGCGCTCGGTCTCCTGGCGCTCGTCGCGCCGGCCCACGCGATAGGCCTGCACGAAGTCCAGCAGGTCGGCAGGCGCCAGCGGATTCTTCTTCAGCGTGAAGTGCAGGTTGGTGCGCAGGTCGTAGATCCACAGCGCCTTCGTGTTCGGGCGGCCGTCGGCGCGCGGCGGGCGCTTGTCGAAGAACAGCACGTTGGCCTTCACGCCCGGCTTGTAGAAGATGCCCGTGGGCAGGCGCAGCAGCGTGTGGAAATCGAACTGCTCCAGCAGCCGGCGGCGGATGCCCTCGCCGGCGCTGCCGGCCTCGAACAGCACGTTGTCGGGCAGCACCACGCCGGCGCGGCCGTGGCCGGCCATCACCGTCATGATGTGCTGCATGAAGTTCAGCTGCTTGTTGCCGGTGGTGAACTTGAAGTCGCTGCGCTCGTAGTCCTCGCGCTCCGAGTCCATCTCGCCGTCCTCGCCCACCACGCGGTAGCTGCTCTTCTTGCCGAAGGGCGGGTTGGTGAGGATCACGTCGAAGCTCTCGCCCGGCTCCACGGCCAGCGCATCGCCGGCACGGATCGGGCTTTCTCCGTTGCCGATGCCGTGCAGGTAGAGGTTCATCGCCGCCAGCCGCACCACCTCGTCGACGATGTCCACGCCGCTGAAGGTGACCTCGCGCAGCCGGCGCTGCTGCACGCGGTCGAGTTGTGCCGCGCCCGGCCGCTTCAGGTACTCGTAGGCCGCCAGCAGGAAGCCGCCGGTGCCGCAGGCCGGGTCGTGCACGGTCTGGCCCACCTTCGGGTCCAGCACCGTCACCATCGCCTGGATCAGCGGCCGCGGCGTGAAGTACTGGCCGGCGCCGCTCTTCACCTCGGCGGCGTTGCGCTCCAGCAGCCCTTCGTAGATGGCGCCCTTCACGTCCACGCCGATGCCGATCCAGGTCTCGGCGTCGATCAGCGAGACCACTCGCTTGAGCTTGGCGGGGTCGGTGAGCTTGTTCTGCGCGCCGCGGAAGATGGTGCCGATGAGCCCCGGCTGCCGGGCCAGGGCCTCCAGTGTGTGCCGGTACTGGATCTCCAGCTCGTCGCCGGCGGCGGCGGCCAGGTGCTCCCAGCGCCAGGCCTCGGGAATGGCGCTGGGCTCGCCCAGCAGCTCGCTGCGCTCCTGGTCCATCTTCAGGAACAGCAGGAAGGTGATCTGCTCGACGTAGTCGCCGTAGCCGATGCCCTGGTCGCGCAGCACGTGGGCGTAGTTCCAGACCTTGCTGACGAGGGCGGTGTGGTCGGTGCTCATGGGGTGGTGGTCGGTGGCGCGGGAGCGCGTGTCAGGCCCAGTAGGGCAGGTACTCGGCGAACTTGTTGCCGCTGCCCAGGTCCTTGCGCCGGATGCGCCCGGCCTGCACCGCAGCGGCGATCACGTTGGTGACGGCGTTGCGCTGCTTCTCGCTCAGCTTGAATCGCTCGCGCAGCGTGGTGTTGGTCAGCGTGCGGCTGGAGACGTACTGCAGCACCGCGTGCTGGTAGCAAGCCTCGATGCGCTCGGCCATGTCCATCGTGCTGAACTTGCGCGGCGCCCACAGCGTGATGCGGAACGCAGCTTCGTCGGGCCGCAGCTGCAGCGGCGGCAGGCCGTACAGCTCGATGGCCTGCACCACCTTCTGGAAGCCCGTGCCCCGCTCCTCGCAGATGCGGAAGCGGCGGAACGACGAGGCCAGCTGTTCGTTGCGCGATTCGGGCGTGGTGCCGATCAGGCGGTCGGCTCGCTTGCCCGGGAGCAGGGCGCCGGGGTTGGTGATCTCGATGCGGTCGTCGAACAGCTCCACCATCGGGCCCGTGCCGGTGATGCCGAAGTCCTGGTGGATCAGCGCATTGGCGATCAGCTCGCGCAGCGCGATCTCGGGGTAGACCGTGGCCTCCTCGCGAAGCGCCTGCCGGATGACTTCCGAGTGCGGCAGCACGCGCCGCAGGTGCCCGATGAGGCCCTCGAAGCCCACGGCGTAACCCCGCTGGCCCGGGACCTCCTCGAGGGTCTCGACCTTGTTCGTGCCCCGGTAGCGGATCACCCGCAGGCGCTTGCGCTGCAGCGAAGGAAAGTCGTCGAGCCGCCGGGCGCCGGCGATGGCGCCGAAGTTCGTGACGTACCAGCCGCGCCCGTCCGCCACCGCCAGGCCTTCTTCCACGAGCCAGCGGCCCAGGTGTTCCGCGTCTGCCGGCAAGGGGCGCTGCAGCAGCGCGGCGATGGCGCCCAGGTCCAGCAGGTGCTGCACCTCGTCGAGCGTGAGCATCGGCGAAGCGCGCTGCTGCTCCCAGCGGGGCGTGCTGCTGTCGAGCATCAGCGCACCCACCTCCTGGCGCGACGCGCTGCGCGTGCTGCCGCCGGATCGCACCCAGGTCTCGTCCAGCGGCCGGCCGCGCCGGTGCACGGGCTTCACGGGCTGCTCGGGCACATGCACCAGCAGCACGGGTTTGCCTTCGAACTCGATGACGGCGTGGTCGATGGCCAGCGGTGGCTCCACGGCGTCGCGCCCGAGGTTGGCCAGCTGGTTGACGATCTCGGTGACACGGGCCGCGGCTATGCCCACGGCCTGCCCGTCGTTGGCGATGCCGAACACCAGCGTGCCGCCGTTGCGCAGGTTGGCCATCGCGATCAGGTGCTCGGCCAGGCGCTCGCGCTGGGTGGACAGCGCCGCCTTCCAGTCCAGCTCGTTCAGCTCGGCCGGCAGCGGGCGCAGGCTCTCGTGCAGCGCCGCCAGCGCCTGATCAACCCAGCGTCGCGTCGCCATGTGATGCCAAGTACCTGACAGGAAAGGACTTTCGGGCCACGGCCGGATTCGGATGTGATGAGGCCGGGAGCCGGCAGCGCCGCTCCCCCCACGCGCCCACCGGACAAACCGACGCGCTGCCGGTTTGTCCATCGACACGCCTGCCCACGGGCAGCCGCTTGCGACTGTGATGCCAAGGCCTTGTCATTGAAGGACTAAGCGGCCGCTTCCGGATCCGGCTGTGAAAGCCGCGGGCGGGCCGGGCGGCCGCGGCGACGGAGGCCGGCGGGCGCCTCGGCCGCCTGTGCGGCCAGGCGGGCGAGCAACGCCGAGGCGGGTTCGTCGTTCGGGTCCTGCGGGACGAGTTGGCCGGAGAAGGCGGCTTTGAGGATGGATTGGCGGAGGGCGGTGGCGTGTGGCCTCGCTCGAACAGCTTCACCGGACGTTGATTCGATCCCGCTCAATTGGGAATCCAACAAGTCCACGATCGCCAACTGTTCGTCCATTGGCGGAATGGCCAGTGGCGCAGCCATCAGTGCCTTCTGAGTGAGCTTGCGCCTTGCTGTTGTGCCTGTGGTGAGCGGTATGAATGGGTAGTGCATCAACACGGCGTTCAGGAAGCGAACGTTGATGGCACTCGTTGGGCGCAGAACGTGAGCATGGTTGTTGACCCAGCACTTCCCCGAGACCAGATATGAGAAAGGCTTCGTCCTTCCGGTGAAGGTTTCATCCTCGACCACGAGGATCAGCGGCTCGTCGAATAAGTGCTGGTCAATGAACCCGACCTGCCCATTTGCGCCGAAGTACGGGATGTCACCGATCCGCTGCTCGCGCTCCTTGGCACTCACGGGAACGCGTGCGTAGTCCAGACACTCGGCAACATGCGCGACCGTCACCCAAGCCCAGCTAGCAGGCAACCAGCCTGGTCGCCCGGCCTTGGCCGCTACGGGTGGCTCATACCGAGCCAGCCTCTTCTCGTGAGACTGAGTTCGTGCTTCTGCGCCGAAGCCCGCTCTTGAGGCATGCAACGTGTGCTCCCGATGCGCGCTCAGGATCAACGCCTCCAGTCGCTGGCCACAAATCGTTTGTCGCGGGCCACGCCACTCCCGCGTCAGCTCCCCCGTGACGGCGGCCTTGAGGACGGACTGGCGGTAGCGCTCGACCAAGTGGCCCACGCGCTCCAGCGCGCGCTCGCCTTCGTTGATCTCGCTGAAGAGTTCTTCGATGCGGGAGACGATGCGCCCTTGTTCCAGCAGTGGTGGCAACCCAAACTTGAAAGCTGCAATACCTTCGAAGTCAACGCGTGGTCGATCACCTGAACTCTGCGCACTGGCGAAGGAGACGAAGGATCGTTGGTGTATCAGGTAGGCCAGAAACTGACCGTTGACCGCTGGGCCCGGTGGCAGCACTATGAACTCGGCCGAACACGCGCCGCGCTGGTTGGCGAGGTGAACCTTGTTAAGGTACGGGCGCATCCGGCCGTAGAGCACATCACCCGGCTGGAAAAGTCCCCCAGCGCTTTTCATATCGCCAAAGCGGCCGACGCTTGTAAGCGCCATGCAGCCTGGGCCAATGCTGTCCATCCCGACGAACGGCAACTCCGGGTGTTCTGTTGGCGCAGCCTTGGCTCTCGGTCGATTGACCACCTGGCCCAGGGTCGATGCCACCCAGCCGGTCGGGTGTTCAGTCCTCATGCCACCAACACCTCAGTCAACTCCTCCAGCATCCCGTTCAACTCCGCCCCAAACACCTTCCTCGCCGCCACCACCCCACCCCAGTCCGCGAACGGCTGGTCGCGCATCAGGTCGGCCGGCGCGATCTCGACGTTGGCCACCAGGTAATCCTTGATCGCCTTCAGCCACGCCATCTGCTCGCTGCTGAACTCGCGCCCGGCCTTGATCTGGCGGCCGATCCACAGGTTGAAGCGCTGCTCCACGCGGGCCGCGAAGGGCTCCAGCAGCTCCACCTGCCCGGTGGCGAAGCGCACCAGGCTGATGAGGTCGGTCAGCAGCTTGTCGGCCGGCACGCCGCGCACCACGGCCGCGTTCAGCCGCCTGTAGGCCTGCCACACGTCGGCCGCCGTCAGGTGCTGCGGCGGGTCGGCCAGTTTTGCGGCCAGTTCGCGGATGCTCGCATAGGTGAGCCGGCGCTTCGGGAAGGGCTGGCCGTAGAGGATCTGCAGCGCCAGCAGTTCGTCCTTGTTCGCCTCGATGAAGCCGCGGAACGAGGTGGTGCGCTGCTCGGCCTGCGCCATGTCGTAGCCGGCGGCCAGCAGCTGGTCGGCGGTGCCTTCGTCGATGACGATGTCGGTCTTCTGCTTCACGGCCTTGAGCAGGTTGCGCAGTGCGGCGTCGTCCAGCGGCGCGCAGGCGGCGTCGCGCAGCGCCGTCTCCACGGCCTGTACCTGCTCGATGCTCGCGGCCTCGGCGCTGTCGTGGCGCTGCACCAGCGCGGCTTCCACCAACTCCGGCGTGATGGCGTCCAGCAGACCGCGGGCCAGCGCGCGCAGGCTGCGGCCGCCGGCGGCCTGCTCGATGCGCTGGCGGTCCTCGGTGTCCAGCTGGCGGTCCAGCGCCGCCAGCCGCGCGGCCAGCGACGAGAGCGCGTTCTCGTCACGCCGGCCCTGCGCCACCTGCTCCAGCAGCTTGTCGAAGGGCATGGTGCGCTGGCGCTCCATCGGCTGCGAGAGCGTCTTGCGGCCCTCGGTCACGCCCACGGCGTCCACCAGCACGAAGCGGGTCTTGGTCTGCGCGTCGGGCGTCACCTGCTGCAGGCTGGCGTCGTGCAGCGTGCGCACGCCGCGGCCCTTCATCTGCTCGAAGTAGCTCTCGCTCTTCACGTCGCGCAGGAAGATCAGGCACTCCACGGGCTTGATGTCGGTGCCGGTGGCGATCATGTCCACCGTCACGGCGATGCGCGGGAAGGGGTCCACGCGGAAGGCCTTGATCAGCTCCTTGGGTTTCTCGCTGGTCTGGTAGGTGATCTTCCTGGCGAACTCGTTGCCCTGCCCGAAGACCTGCCAGCAGGCCTTGACGATCTCCTCGGCGTGGTGGTCGTCCTTGGCGAAGATCAGCGTCTTGGGCACCCATTGCCCGGTGCGGCCGGGGAAGAGTTCGGTGAAGAGCTTGTCGCGCCAGGTCTGCAGCACGAGGCGGATCTGGTCGGGCACGGTGACGGATGCGTCGACCTCGTTGCGGGCATAGGGCAGGTCGGCGTCGAGCTGCTTGTAGCGCAGCGCGCGGGTGCGTCGGTCGCGCACCGGCACGTGGTAGCGGGCGTCCACCGTGCCGCCCTGCTCGGTGACCTGGGTGCGGATGCGGTAGACCTCGAAGCCGACGTTGACGCCATCGACCACGCTCTGCTCGTAGGGGTACTCGGCCACCAGGTTGCGGTTGAAGAAGCCCAGCGTGTGCGCCGAGGGCGTGGCCGTGAGCCCGATGAGGTGGGCGTCGAAGTACTCCAGCACCTGGCGCCACAGGCCGTAGATCGAGCGGTGGCACTCGTCGGTGACGATGAAGTCGAAGTGCTCGACCGGGATGCTGGAGTTGTAGGCCACGGGGCGCAGCTCGCCATCGTCGCCGCCGGTCTCGGCCCAGGTCTCGAAGGCCGATGCTTCCTCGGCCGCCTCGTCCAGCTCCTCGCCGCGCAGCATGGCGTACAGGCGCTGGATGGTGGTGACGACGAGCTTGGCGTCGGGGTCGATTTGCCGGCCGTGCAGGTGCTGGACGATGTAGGTCTTGTCGAAGGCGTGCGCGCCGCCGGGCGGGTGGAAGCGCTGGTACTCGTCCAGCGTCTGCGTGCCCAGGTTGTTGCGGTCGACCAGGAACAGGATGCGCCGCGCCCGCGCGTGCTTCAGCAGCCGCCAGCTGAAGTGGCAGGCGGTGAAGGTCTTGCCGGCGCCGGTGGCCATCTGGATCAGCGAGCGCGGGCGGTCCTCGGCGAGCGAGGTTTCCAGCCCGGTGATCGCGTCCACCTGGCATTGGCGCAGGCCGGTGGCGTCGAGCGCGGGCATCCGGCGCAGGCGGGCGCGCAGCGTGTCGGGCTCCTTCAGCCAGCCGTGCAGCGTGCCCGGCTGGTGGAAGGCGAAGACGCGGCGCGATCGGGGCTTCGGGTCGCGCGTGTCGCGGAAGTAGGTCTCGTCGCCGGTGGATTCGTAGTCGAAGACCAGCCGGTCGGCCCAGCGAGCCAGGTGCGCCGGCAGGTCGGCCATGTAGCGCGCCGCCTGCTCGGCCACGCCGCTGAGGGTGACGCCGGCCTTCTTGGCCTCGATCACGCCGCAGGCCTTGCCGCCGATGAACAGCAGGTAGTCGCAGGGGCCGCCGGGCAGCTGGAACTCGCGCACCGCCACGCCCTCGGAGGCGTTGCGGTTGAACTCGGAGGCGTCCTGAAGCACCCAGCCGGCGGCCTGCAGCAGCGCGTCGATGCGCGCGCGGGCCTGCTGTTCGGGGCTGGGCGGCACGGGCGGCCCCCGCGAGTTTCGCGGCCCCGCCCCTCAGCCCTTCAACGCCCCCAGCACCTCGTCCAGCATCTTCTTCGCATCGCCAAACAGCATCCGGTTGTTCTCCTTGTAGAACAGCGGGTTGTCGACGCCGGCGTAGCCGCTGGCCATGCTGCGCTTCATCACGATGGAGGTCTTGGCCTTCCAGACTTCCAGCACCGGCATGCCGGCGATGGGGCTCGTGGGGTCGTCCTGCGCGGCGGGGTTCACGATGTCGTTGGCGCCGATCACCATGGACACGTCCGTCTCCGGAAAGTCCTCGTTGATCTCGTCCATCTCCATCACGATGTCGTAGGGCACCTTGGCCTCGGCCAGCAGCACGTTCATGTGGCCCGGCATGCGGCCGGCCACCGGGTGGATGCCGAAGCGCACGTTGACGCCCTTCTCGCGCAGGAGGCGCGTGATCTCGAACACCGTGTGCTGGGCCTGCGCCACCGCCATGCCGTAGCCCGGCACGATGATCACGTTCTTCGCTTCGCGCAGCAGCTCGGCCGTCTCGGCAGCCTGGATCGGCGAGACCTCGCCCTGCGGCTGCGCCTCGCCGCCGCCCGCGGCCTTCGGCGCGGGTGCGCCGCCACCGAAGCCGCCGGCGATCACGCTGATGAAGTTGCGGTTCATCGCGCGGCACATGATGTAGCTGAGGATCGCGCCGGAGCTGCCCACCAGCGCGCCCACCACGATCAGCAGGTCGTTGCTCAGCATGAAGCCGGTGGCCGCGGCGGCCCAGCCGGAGTAGCTGTTGAGCATCGAGACGACGACCGGCATGTCGGCGCCGCCGATGGCCATCACCATGTGGATGCCGAACAGCAGCGAGACCACCGTCATCACCAGCAGCGGCACCATGCCGCTCTGGATGTCGTGCGCGTTCAGGAAGGCGCGGCCGAACCAGAGCACGATCAGCAGCAGCCCCAGGTTCAGCCAGTGCCGCGCCGGCAGCATCAGCGGCTTGCCGCCGATCTTGCCGCTGAGCTTGCCGAAGGCGACGATCGAGCCCGAGAAGGTGACCGCGCCGATCAGGATGCCGACGTAGATCTCCACCTCGTGGATCGCCTTCTCGGCCTCGGTGGGGAACACGGTGGAGGTGTCCACATAGCTCGCGAAGCCCACCAGGCAGGCCGCCAGGCCCACGAGGCTGTGCATCAGCGCGACGAGCTCGGGCATCTGCGTCATCTGCACCTTCTTGGCGGCGAAGATGCCGATGCCGCCGCCGACGGCCAGCGCGCCGATGATCCACGCGTAGCCGGCCGCGCCCACGCGCGGGCCGAACACGGTGGCCAGCACGGCGATCGCCATGCCGACGATGCCGAAGAGGTTGCCGCGGCGCGCGGTCTCGGGGTTGGCAAGGCCCCCGAGGCTGAGGATGAACAGGATGGTGGCGCCGATGTAGGAGACGGTGGCCAGGCTGGAGGTCATGTCCGTTTCCTTAGCGCTTACTTGCGGAACATCGCCAGCATGCGACGCGTCACCGCGAAGCCGCCGAACATGTTGACGGCGGTCAGCGCGAGCGCGAACACCGCCAGGCCGAGGATCAGCGCGTTGGGCCGGTTCGCGGCCCCGGCCGCGTCCAGCGGCGGCGCCACCTGCACCAGCGCGCCGATGGCGATGATCGAGCTGATCGCGTTGGTCACGCTCATCAGCGGCGTGTGCAGCGAAGGCGTCACGTTCCACACCACCATGTAGCCCACGAAGCAGGCCAGCACGAAGACGGTGAAGTGCGACAGGAAGGTGGCCGGCGCGTATGCACCCACGAACAGGAAGGCCAGCGCGCCGATGCCGAAGGTGATGGCCAGGCTCTTGGCCGACATCGGCTCGCCACCGCCGCCGTGCCCATGGCCCTTGGGCGCAGGCGCCGCCGCGGCGGGCTTGGGTTTGGGCGCCGCCACCGGCAGGTTCAGCGGCGGCGGCGGCCAGGTGATGCTGCCGTCCTTGACCACGGTGAGGCCGCGGATGGCGTCGTCGGCCATGTTGACGTTGATGACGCCGTCCTTGGTCTTGCACAGCTCCTCGGTCACGCGGAACAGGTTGGTCGCGTAGAGCGTGGAGGACTGCTTGGCCAGGCGGCTGACGAGGTCGGTGTAGCCGATGATGGTCACGCCGTGGCGCACCACGGCCTCGCCGGGCACGGTGAGCTCGCAGTTGCCGCCCTGCTCGCCGGCCATGTCGACGATCACGCTGCCGGGCTTCATGCTCATCACCATCTCGGCGGTGATGAGCTTGGGCGCCGGCTTGCCGGGGATCAGCGCGGTGGTGATGATGATGTCGGCGTCCTTGGCCTGCTGCGCGTACATCGCGCGCTGCGCGGCCTGGAAGCCCTCGCTCATGACCTTGGCATAACCGCCGCCGCCCGAGCCTTCCTCCTCGTAGTCGACCTTGACGAACTCGCCGCCCAGCGAGACGACCTGGTCGGCCACCTCGGCGCGGGTGTCGTTGGCGCGCACGATGGCGCCCAGGTTGGCCGCCGTGCCGATGGCCGCCAGGCCCGCCACGCCGGCGCCGGCGATGAAGACCTTGGCCGGCGGGATCTTGCCCGCGGCGGTGATCTGGCCGTTGAAGAAGCGGCCGAAGGCGTTGGCCGCCTCGATCACGGCACGGTAGCCGCTGATGCCGGCCATCGAGGTGAGCGCGTCCATCTTCTGCGCGCGCGAGAGCTGCCGCGGCAGGCTGTCGATGGCCAGCACGGTGGCCTTCTTCGCGGCCAGCTGCTTCATCAGCTCGGGGTTCTGCGCCGGCCAGATGAAGCTCAGCAGGCTCCCGCCCTCGCGCATCAGGCCCACTTCGTCGATGCTGGGGGCGCGCACCTTGAAGACGATGTCGGATTGCGCCCAGATCTCGGCCGCCGTGGGCACGACCGCCGCGCCGGCGGCGCGGTAGCTCTCGTCGGAGAAGTTGGCCGCGTCACCGGCGCCGCTTTCCACGGCCACCGTGAAGCCCAGCTTGACCAGCTTCTCCACCACGTCGGGAACGGTGGCGACGCGTTTTTCGCCAGCCGCGATTTCCTTCGGAACGCCGATGCGCATGTCACCCTCCGGCCTTGTCTTTGTGGGCGGCGAAGCTACCACAAGTGCCTCTGCAGGCCGGTAGGGCTGCCTCCTAGAATCGTGCCGGCGATGACCCACCTCAAGCTCCCGCTCGCATGCGACGTGCTCGTCGTCGGCGCCGGCCCCGCCGGCAGCGCCTGCGCGCAGCTGCTGGCGCGCGGCGGGCTGGACGTACTCGTTGCCGACCAGCAGGCCTTCCCGCGCGACAAGACCTGCGGCGACGGCCTCATCCCCGACGCCCACGCCGCCTTGCGCCGCCTGGGCGTGCACGACGAGGTCTCGCAGCTGGCGCGCCACGTGCCGCACGTGCGCTGCATCGGCCCGCGCGGCCAGCATGTCGACGTGCCGGGCACGCTGTCGGTGCTGCCCCGGCGCACGCTGGACCATGTGCTGCTGCGCGCCGCCGAGCGCGCCGGTGCGAAGCTGCTGCCGCCGCTGAAGTTCGAGGCGCCGCTGCTGGAGGGTGATCGTGTCGTCGGCGCACGCCTGCACGCGGCCGACGCGGTGCACGAGATCGCCGCGCGCTGGGTGGTGCTGGCCACCGGTGCCGCCCCGCAGGCGATGCTGGCCGCCGGCCTGTGCGAGCGCCACACGCCCAGCGGCGTGGCGATCCGCGGCTACCTGAAGCACGAGGGCCTGGCCAGCAGCATCCGCCAGCTGCAGGTGGTGTGGCATCCGAAGCTGCGCGGCGGCTACGGCTGGATCTTCCCGGCGCCCGGCGGCGTCTTCAACATCGGCACCGGCCTCACCGGCAGCCACCGCGCCGAGCAGGGCAAGGGGCGCATGAAGGAAGTCAACCTTCGCCGAATGCTGGAGGCCTTCGGCGAGGTCTACGCGCCGGCCGGCGTGCTGCTGCGCGAAGGCGAGGAGCTGGGGGCCTTCAAGGGTGCGCCGCTGCGCTGCTCGCTGCACGGCGCGCGTTTCTCGCGGCCGGGGCTGCTGGCCACCGGCGAGGCCATCGGCAGCACCTACGCCTTCACCGGCGAGGGCATCGGCAAGGCGATGGAAACCGGGATGATGGCGGCCGAGGCGCTGCTGGCCGAACGCGAGCAGGAAGCCGCGGTGCGCGAACGCTACGCCGCCTCGCTCGCCACGCTGGCGCCGAAGTTCCAGATGTACGAACTCGGCAGCCGTGTCAACGACCACCCCTGGCTGGCTGACCTCGTGATCTGGCGCGCGCGCAAGAGCGAGCGCATCCTGCGCCGCATGAGCGGCATGCTGGAAGAGACGGTGAGCCCGGGCCACCTCTTCAGCTGGCGTGGCATCTCGCGGCTGATGTTCGAGTAGGAGGCCCGCCGCCGATGTGCCAGCTGCTGGGCATGAACGCCAACACGCCGACCGACGTGATGTTCAGCTTCACCGGCCTGGCCACGCGCGCCGACGAGCACAAGGACGGCTTCGGCATCGCCTTTTTCGAGGACAAGGGCCTGCGCCACTTCATCGACCACCACGGCGCGCGCACCAGCCCGGTGGCCGAGCTGGTGAAGCGCTACCCGATCAAGAGCGGCAACGTCATCGCCCACATCCGCAAGGCCACGCAGGGGCGCATCGCGCTGGAGAACACGCACCCCTTCGTGCGCGAGCTGTGGGGCCGCTACTGGGTCTTCGCGCACAACGGCGACCTGAAGAACTACCACCCGCGGCTGCACGGCGCCTTCCGGCCGGTGGGCGACACCGACAGCGAGCGCGCCTGCTGCTGGCTGATGCAGGAGCTGGCCAAGGCGCACGCGAGCGTGCCCAGTGTCGAGGAGCTGAGCTGCACGCTGCGCGAGCTGCTGCCGCAGCCGGCGCGCCACGGCACCTTCAACCTGCTGCTGTCCAACGGCCAGGCGCTGTGGGCGCATTGCTCCACGCAGCTGCACGTGCTGCAGCGCCGCCACCCCTTCGGCGCCGCGCACCTGGCCGACGAGGACCTGAGCGTGGACTTCGCGCCCGTCACCACCGAGCGCGACCGCGTGCTGATCGTCGCCACGCAGCCGCTGACGAGCGGCGAGGCCTGGACGGCGCTGAGGCCGGGCGAGATGCAGGTCTACGTCGGCGGCGAGACGGTGGCGGCCGGCCCCTGCAGCGGCGCGTGAGCGCAGGGGGTGCGCCGTTCATGCGCACCGGCCGCCGTTCATGCGGCGCTTTCCACCGCCCGCCCGCACCGGGTGCAGCGCACGCAGGCCGGCTCCTAGACTGGCCCGCATGACCTCCCACGCCGACCCCATCGACTGGACACAGCTCTGGTACCCCGGCCGCAAGCAGCCCTTCACGACCGAGGAGCTGGCGCGCGCCGGCAGCGACGGCTTCAGCCCCACGCTGGTCGCGGTGTCGGCCCTCAGTTTCGCCATCCTGGCCTTCCTCGTGCTGCAGGTCGCGCCGGCCGCGCAGACGGCGCGGCTCACGGGCCTGCTCGTGGCCGTGGCGGTGCTCACCGTCAACGCCGCGCGCTGGCTGTGGCGCAACCCCTGGCGGCGCCGCCTGCTCGTGGTGACGCTGGGCATGGCGCTGGTGCTCGCCGGCCTGGTGCTGGGCATCAGCGTGCGGGCCCCCGACGGCGAGACGCGCAACACCGCCGGCCTCCTGGTGGCGATGTGCGGCGGCGTCGTGCCCGTGCTGCTGTGGTTCCTGGCCGTCTGGCGGGCGCACCAGATCGAGGCCCGGCTGCGCGAGCAGGCCGAGCGCGAGAAGGCCATCGAGATGGCGCGCCGCCTGGCCGCCGCGCAGGTGGAGCCGCACTTCCTGTTCAACACGCTGGCCTCGGTACAGCACTGGGTGCAGGTTCGCGACGAGCGCGCCGGCCCGCTGCTGGCCGCGCTCACCGGCTACCTGCGTGCCACGCTGCCGCTGTTCGACCGCCCGCTGCTGCCTGCCGAGCGCGAGCTGGAGGCCGTGCGCCGCTACCTCGAGGTGATGCAGGCGCGGCTGGGCCCGCGGCTGGCCTGGCAGGTGGACGTGCAGCCGGCGGCCGAGGCCGCGCTGCTGCCGCCGGGGCTGCTGCTGACGCTGGTGGAGAACGCGGTGGAGCACGGCATCGAGCCCCAGCTGCGCGGAGGCCGCATCGTGCTCGAAGGCCGGGTCGATGGCGGCACCGTCCGCTTCGCGGTGATCGACGACGGTGCCGGGCTGCCGGCCGAGCTGCACGACGGCGACGGGCTTGCGGGCGTGCGTGAACGCCTGGCGCTGGCCGCCGGCGCCGCGGCTGGCCTGTCGATGACGGTGCCGCCGGGTGGCGGCTGCCGGGCCGAAATCCATCTGCCGTATCGCACCGAGGCTGCCGCATGAGCTGTACCGCGCTGATCGCCGACGACGAGGAAGCCCCGCGCGAGCAGCTGCTGGCGGCGCTGCGCGAGGCCTGGCCCGAGCTGCAGGTGCTCGCCACCGCCGCCAACGGCGTCGACGCCTGGGACGCCTTCCTCGAGCACGAGCCGGCGCTGTGTTTCCTGGACATCCGCATGCCGGGGCTCACCGGCATCGACGTCGCGCGCCGCATCGGCGACCAGGCGGCGGTGGTCTTCGTCACCGCCTACGGCGACCACGCGCTGGCTGCCTTCGAGGCCGGCGCGGTGGACTACCTGCTCAAGCCCGTGGAGCCCGCGCGCCTGGCGCAGACCGTGGAGCGGCTGCGCGCGCGGCTGCAGCAGCCGGCAGCCGTGGCCGCGGGCGGCGGCGACCTGCAGGCCCTGCTCGAACGCCTGGCCGCGCCGCGGCGCGCGCCGCTGCAGGTGGTGCAGGCGAGCATCGGCCGCGAGGTGCGGCTGATCCGCTGCGACGAGGTCATCTACTTCGAGAGCGATGCGCGCTACACGCGCGTGGTGCACGCCGGCGCCGACGGTGCAGGCCAGGCGCTGATCCGCACGCCGCTGAAGGAGCTGCTCGCGCAGCTGGACGAGCAGCTGTTCTGGCAGGTGCACCGCAGCGTGATCGTCAACCACCGCCACGTCGCCGCCGCGGTGCGCGTGGACGAAGGCCGCATGCACCTCACTTTGCGCGGCCGGCCCGAGACGCTGCCGGTTTCGCGTCACTTCCAGGGCCTGTTCAAGGGGCAGTGAAGGGCGCGGCCGGGGGATAGGATCGGCGGCAGTGCCACCGCCTGCCGCCTCCATGTCCGAGCTTCCCGCCCCGCAGTTCGACCGCTTCTACCGCCACGAGCTGCTCACCGAGCTGCTCTGGGCCTATGCCGCGGCGCGGCCGCAGCTGGTGCAGATGCGCAGCATCGGCAAGAGCTGGGAAGGCCGCGACATCTGGCTGCTGGTGCTGACCAACAGCGCCACCGGCGCCGACACCGACAAGCCCGCGCTCTGGATCGACGGCAACATCCACGCCGCCGAGCTGACCGCCAGCACCGCCTGCCTGTACTTCCTGCACCAGCTGCTCAGCGGCCACGGCAGCGACGCCGGCGTGACGCAGCTGCTGGACACGCGCGCCGTCTACATCGTGCCGCGCCTGAACCCCGACGGCGCCGAGCTGGCGCTCGCGGACCGGCCGCGCCACATCCGCTCGTCCACGCGGCCGTATCCGTATGACGAGGAGCCGGTCGAAGGCCTGAACGTGGAGGACATCGACGGCGACGGCCGCGTGCTGCAGATGCGCGTGAAGGACCCGCACGGCGCGTACCGGAAACACGCCGATGACCCGCGGCTGATGGTGGCGCGCGAACCCGGCGAGTTCGGCGGCGAGTACTACCGGCTGATCCCCGAAGGCACGCTGCAGAACTGGGACGGCGTCAAGCTCACCGCCAACCGCGACCGCGAAGGGCTCGATCTCAACCGCAACTTTCCCTCGTACTGGCGCCAGGAGTTCGAGCAGCTGGGCGCCGGCCCCTACCCGACCAGCGAGCCCGAGGTGCGGGCCATGGTCGACTTCATCGCCAGGCACCCGAACATCGGCGCCGCGGTGAGCTTCCACACCCACAGCGGCGTGATCCTGCGGCCCATGGGCACCAACAGCGACGACGACATGACGCCGGAGGATCTCTGGGTCTACAAGCGCCTGTCGGACATCGCCGCCAAGGCCACCGGCTACCCGGCCATCAGCATCTGGCACGACTTCAAGTACCACCCCAAGGAGATCATCACCGGCACGCAGGACTGGGTCTACGAGCACCTGGGCGCGCTGTTCTGGACGGTGGAGATCTGGGCGCCCAACCGCGAGGCCGGCATCACCGGCTACAAGTGGATCGACTGGTACCGCGAGCACCCGGTCGAGGACGACCTGAAGCTGCTGAAGTGGAGCGACGAGCAGTGCGGCGGCCAGGCGCATGTGGACTGGTACCCGTTCACGCACCCGCAGCTGGGCGAGGTGGAGCTGGGCGGCTGGGACCGCATGAACTACTGGCGCAACCCGCCGCCGGCCCTGCGCGAACGCGAGGCCGCGCGATTCCCCGCGTGGCTCACGCAGCTGGGGCTGACGCTGCCGAAACTGGAGCTGCTGCGGGCGGAGGCCGAGCCGCTGGGCCCGGATCTCTGGCGCGTGCGCTTCGCCGTGGCCAACGCCGGCTGGCTGCCGAGCTACGTGAGCAAGCGCGCTCTGGAGCGCAAGACGGCGCGCGGCACGGTGTTCACGATCGCGCTGCCGGAGGGGGCCTCGCTCGTCGGCGGCGTGGACCGTGTGGTCGGCGGCCATCTCGAAGGCCACGCGCCCAAGGGCTCGCAACAGGCCTTCATGCCGACGCGCGAGTTCAGCGGCGATCGCGCGTCGGTCGAGTGGACCGTGCGCGCGCCGGCCGGCTCGAAGCTCGCGCTGGCGGCCACCGCCGACCGCGCCGGTACCGTGCGCACCGACATCACGCTCTGAGATAGAGGCAAGAGGGAGGAGGAGAGATGGACAACAGCCTCGTGCATCCGCGCGAGATCACGCTCGGGCGCGTCACGCTCGTGCTCGGCATCATCGGTTGGCTGCTGCTGATCGTCGGCACCTTCGGCGTCGCGCTGATCTACCTGCTGCTGGCCTTCGTCGGCTGGCTGTTCGCGCAGTCGGCGCTGATCGCCTACCTGCGCAACACGGCGGTGCTGATCTCGCCGCAGCAGTTCCCGGACCTGCATGCGCGCCTGCAGTCCTGCTGCAACAAGCTCGGCGTGAGCCAGCCGCCGGAGGCCTACGTGCTGGCCGGCAACGGCCTGCTGAACGCCTTCGCGACGCGTTTCCTCGGCCGCGACTTCGTCGTGCTGCTGTCCGACATGGTCGACGCGCTGGAGCCCATGCCCGACGGCGTGGACTTCTACATCGGCCATGAGCTGGGGCATGTCTGCCGGCGCCACCTCACCGGGCAGGTCTGGCGCTGGCCCGCGCTGTGGCTGCCGCTGCTGGGGCCGGCCTACTCGCGCGCGAAGGAGAGCACCTGCGACCTGCACGGTGGCGCCTGCTGCGAATCGCCCGAGACCGCGGCGCGCGCGCTGATGCTGCTGGCCGCCGGCGAGAAGCGCTGGGCCACGGCCAACCCCATCGCCTATGCCGACCAGCTGCGCCAGGCCGCGGGCTTCTGGTCCAGCTTCCACGAGCTGATCTCGGGCTACCCGTGGCTGGCCAAGCGGGTGGCACGCGCGTTCGGCGGGCCCGACGTGCACGGCCCCACGCGCTCGCCCTTCGCCTACCTGCTCGCGGCCTTCGTGCCCTTCGCCGGCCGGCTGGGCAGCGGCGCCGGCTTCGTGATCCTGGTGGCGATCATCGGCATGCTGGCCGCGGTGGCGCTGCCGGCCTACCAGGGCTACGTGCAGAAGGCCGAGGCGGCCGTGGCCTGGCAGGCCAGCGCGCCGCTGCGGCAAGGGCTTCAGGCCTGGTACGAGGACAAGGGCGAGCCGCCGGAGTCGCTGGCTGCGGCCGGGTTGCCCGTGCAGGTGGGCGGCCGCGTCGTCAACTTCGACCCCGCGACGATGATCCTCAGCGTGCCGCTGAAGCAAGGCGCGCTGGACATCGTGCCGCGCCTGGACGACGGCAAGCACGTCATCTGGCACTGCGAGGCCGGCGAAGGCATGAATCCGGCGGCGCTGCCCCCGATCTGCCGCTGATCTCAGTTGTCCACGGCGTGGCGCGTGAGCCACGACGCATGCAGTCCAAGGCCAGGACCAAGCTTCCCGCCGCGGAACCGGCTCTGCCGGGCCGCTGGCGGACGGCCCCCTCGGGGGGTAGCGAGCGAATGCGAGCTTGGGGGCTCCATTTCATCGTCCTTCGAAGCGGAAGACTGAGACGCTGGCGCGCAGGTTCGGCCAGCGCCGCACCATGCGCCCGCCCTGCAGGCCGAAGCCGTCGGTGACGGTCAGGCCGCACTTGCGGGCCAGCACCTCGAAGTCGGCGAAGGTGCCGACGCGGATGTTCGGCGTGTCGAACCACTGGTAGGGCAGCGCGCGCGTCACCGGCATGCGGCCGGCCAGCACGTAAAGCCGATTCACCCAGTGCGCGAAGTTGGGGAAGCTCAGGATACCGATGCGGCCCACGCGCGCCGTCTCGCGCAGCATCTTCTCGGTGTTGCGCAGGTGCTGCAGCGTGTCGAGCTGCAGCACCACGTCGAAGCTGCGGTCGTCGAAGAGCGCCAGGCCTTCCTCGAGGTTCAGCTGGATCACGTCGATGCCGCGCTGCACGCAGGCCTGCACGTTGGCGTCGTCCAGCTCGATGCCGTAGCCGGTGCAGCGGCGCTTGTCGCGCAGGTAGGCGAGCAGCTCGCCGTTGCCGCAGCCGAGGTCGAGCACGCGGCTGCCTTCGGGCACCAGCGCGGCGATGATCTCGAGGTCCTTGCGTTCGCTCACCTGCCGATCTCCTTCGCCACGCGCTCGAAGTAGGCGCGCATCACGCCGTGGTAGCGCGGGTCGTCGAGCAGGAAGGCGTCGTGGCCGTGCGGGGCGTCGATCTCGGCGTAGCTGACGGCGGCGCGGTTGTCCACCAGCGCCTTGACGATCTCGCGGCTGCGCGCCGGCGAGAAGCGCCAGTCGGTGGTGAAGCTCACGAGCAGGAATGGGTGGTCCTTGGCCACGGCGAAGGCACGCGCCAGGTCTCCGCCGTGTTCGCGCGCCGGGTCGAAGTAGTCCAGCGCGCGCGTGATCAGCAGGTAGGTGTTGGCGTCGAAGTACTCGCTGAACTTGTCGCCCTGGTGGCGCAGGTAGCTCTCGATCTGGAACTCGATCTCCTGCGTCGTGTAACCCAGCTCGCCGGCCTTGAGTTCACGGCCGAACTTCATGTCCATCGCGTCGCCGGCGAGGTAGGTGATGTGGCCGATCATCCTTGCCACGCGCAGGCCGCGCTTGGGGATCACGCCGTGGGCGTAGAAGTGGCCGCCGTGGAAGTCGGGGTCGGTGACGATGGCGCGCCGCGCCACTTCGTTGAAGGCGATGTTCTGCGCCGAGAGGTTGGGCGCGGTGGCCACGGCGATGCAGTGGCCCACGGCCTGCGGGTGGCGCAGCGTCCAGGCCAGCGCCTGCATGCCGCCCAGGCTGCCGCCGAGCACCGCCGCGAGGCGTTCGATGCCCAGCCGCCGGATCAGCCGCGCCTGCGCGTCGACCCAGTCCTCCACCGTCACCACCGGGAAGTCCGCGCCCCAGGCGCGGCCGGTGGCGGGGTTCACGTGCATCGGGCCCGTGGAGCCGAAGCAGGAGCCCGGGTTGTTGACGCCGATGACGAAGAAGCGGTTCGTGTCCAGCGGCTTGCCCGGGCCCACGAGGTTGTCCCACCAGCCGCGCCGGCCCTCGTCGTCCAGGCCCGCCACGTGGTGGCTCGCGTTGAGCGCGTGGCACACGAGCACGGCGTTGCTCTTGTCGGCGTTGAGCGTGCCGTAGGTCTCGTACGTGATGTCGTAGGCCGGCAGCACCGCGCCGCTGCGCAGCGGCAGCGGTTCGTCGAAGTGCATCTGCTCGGCGGTGACCAGTCCCAGCGAAGGCATCGGCGGATGAAACGAAGAAACCCGGCGCCGCCTTCAAGCGGACACCGGGTCTCGGTCATCCCCTTTTAGCGGCATTTGTTGAAGCGCCCGCAAGTCGGACAAATCGGCGCTGTGCGGCGGATTGTAGCTAGCATCCGCCGATGCTCAGCACCCGACTTTTGCACCTCGCCACCCTGGTGGCCACAGGGCTGGCGGCGGTGGCCCAGGCCGCCGACGGTGGCTCGCTCGCGGCCGCCGGCAGCGGCGGCGAGAACGGCGGCCGGCAGCCGCTGTGGGAGGCCGGCGTGTTCGGCGTCGCCGGCTCCCAGCAGGCCTACCCGGGCTCGCGCCAGCAGGTGCGCTCGGGCATCGCGCTGCCCTTCCTCATCTGGCGCGGCGAGGTGCTGCGCGCCGAGCAGGGCGGCGTGGGCCTGCGCGCGCTGCGCAGCGCGAGCTGGGAGATCGACGTCGGCGCGGCCGGCAGCTTCGGCTCGGCGCCCAGCGACAACTCGGCGCGCCGCGGCATGCCGCACATCGGGCTGCTGGCCGAGTTCGGCCCGCGCATCAAGTGGGACCTGGGCGAGGCGCCGCTGAAGGGCCGCTGGCGCGCCGCGGTGCCGCTGCGCGCGGTGCTCGACGTGAGCCATGGCCTGGCCGACCGCGGCTGGGCGCTGGAGCCTGACATCGGCTGGGGCACGCGCGCCGGCGGCTGGACCTGGGGCGCCAACCTCGGCCTGCTGGTCGGCGACCGGCGCCTGGCCGACACCTTCTACGGCGTCGGGCCCGCGTACGTCACCGCCACGCGGCCGGCCTACGAGGCCAAGGCCGGGCTCATCGCCACGCGCCTGACGCTCAGCATGGGCAAGCGCCTGGCCGATGATTGGCGCTTCTTCGCCTACGCGCGCGGCGACACGGTCCGCGGCGCGGCCAACCGCGCCAGCCCGCTGGTCGACCGGCCCACCGGCGCCTCGGTGGGCGTGGGGCTGGCGTGGACGGGCTGGCGGTCCGAGCAGACGGGGGCACCATGACGATCGACGCAGGCCCGTGGTTCGACGGCTTCGAACTGCGCGAGATGGCGGTCAACGGCTCGACGCTGCGCGTGCGCACCGGCGGGCGCATCGGCGCGCCGCCGCTGCTGCTGCTGCACGGCTTCCCGCAGACGCACGCGATGTGGCACCGCGTCGCGCGGCGGCTGGCCTCGCGCTTCCGCCTCGTGCTGCCCGACCTGCGCGGCTACGGCCGCAGCGCACAGCCCGCGGGCGCGCCCGACCACGCGAACTACAGCAAGCGCGTGATGGCCCAGGACATGGCCGCGCTGATGGCGGCCCTCGGCCACGAGCGCTACTTCGTCTGCGGCCACGACCGCGGCGGGCGCGTGGCGCACCGGCTGGCGCTGGACCATGCCGAGGCGGTTCTCAGGCTCGCGGTGATCGACATCGCGCCCACGCTGGACATGTACGAGGCCACCGACATCCGCTTCGCGAGCCTTTACTACCACTGGTTCTTCCTGATCCAGCCGCACCCGCACCCCGAGCGCATGATCGGCGCCGACCCGGTGGCCTACCTGCACTGGAAGCTCGGCCGCTGGGGCGCCGGCGGCGCGGCGGCGAACTACCGCGAGCCCGAGGCCATCGCCGACTACGAGGCCTGCTTCAGCCGGCCGGAGGCGATCCACGGCGCCTGCGAGGACTACCGCGCGAGCTTCGGCATCGACCTCGAGCACGACCGCCAAAGCCGCGCCGAGGGCCGCAAGGTGGCCTGCGAGCTGCTCGTGCTGTGGGGCCGGCGCGGCGTGGTGGCGCAACTGTTCGACCCGCCGGCGCTGTGGCGCGCGCAATGCGCGGGCAAGGTCACCGGCGAGCTGATGGACGCCGGGCACTACATCCCCGAGGAGCTGCCGGACGAGACGGCGGCGTATCTGGGCGAGTTCTTCGGCACAGCGGCCTGAGGCCGGCGTAAGGCGCGCGCCGCGCTGCGCGACAGGACGACACGAGGAGGGGCCGCGATGCACGAATGGCTGCGCAGGATCGATCATCACTTCCCCGTGCGCTACACGGCCTGGACGCTCGCGGCCATCGGCCTGGTGCTGGCCACCTTCACCTGGGTCGCGTTCGAGCGCGGCGGCGGGATTGCACTGGTCTGCCTGTTCCTCGTCGGCCTGGGCTGGCGCGACACGCGGCAGCGGCGCCACTCGGTGCTGCGCAACTACCCGGTGATCGGCCACCTGCGCTTCCTGATGGAGTTCGTGCGCATCGAGATCCGCCAGTACTTCATCGAGAGCGACCACGAGGCCTCGCCCTTCTCGCGCATGCAGCGCAGCCTGGTCTACCAGCGCGCCAAGGGCGAGCCCGACAAGCGCCCCTTCGGCACCCAGCTGGACGTGCACGCCGCCGGCTACGAGTGGATCAACCACTCGGTGGCGCCCACGCGGCTGGACGGCCACGACTTCCGCGTGACCATCGGCGACGGCGGCAGCTCGTGCACGCAGCCCTACGCGGCGAGCCTCTTCAACATCTCGGCGATGAGCTTCGGCGCGCTGAGCGCCAACGCGATCCTGGCGCTGAACGCCGGCGCGAAGAAGGGCGGCTTCGCGCACGACACCGGCGAGGGCTCGATCAGCGTGCACCACCGCACGCACGGCGGCGACCTGATCTGGGAGATCGGCAGCGGCTACTTCGGCTGCCGCGACGGCGAGGGCCGCTTCAGCGACGAGGCCTTCACCGCGAACGCGCTGATGCCGCAGGTGAAGATGATCGAGCTCAAGCTCAGCCAGGGCGCCAAGCCGGGCCATGGCGGCGTGCTGCCGGGGCCGAAGGTGACGCCTGAGATCGCGGCCGCGCGCGGCGTGCCCATCGGCGTGGACTGCATCAGCCCGGCGGCGCACAGCGCGTTCGGATCGCCGACGGAGATGATGCGTTTCATCGAGCACCTGCGGCAGCTCTCGGGCGGCAAGCCGGTGGGCTTCAAGCTGTGCATCGGCCACCCCTGGGAATGGTTCGGCATGTGCAAGGCGATGCTGGAGACCGGGCTGCTGCCGGACTTCATCGTCGTCGACGGCGCCGAGGGCGGCACCGGCGCGGCGCCGCTGGAGTTCACCGACCACGTCGGCGCGCCGCTGCAGGAAGGGCTGCTGCTGGTGCACAACACGCTCACCGGGCTGAACCTGCGCCACCGCATCCGCATCGGCTGCGCCGGCAAGGTGACCAGCGCCTTCGACATCGCACGCATGATTGCGCTGGGTGCCGACTGGTGCAACGCGGCGCGCGGCTTCATGTTCGCCCTGGGCTGCATCCAGGCGCAGACCTGCCACAGCGGCGCCTGCCCCACCGGCGTGACGACGCAGGACCCGCAGCGCCAGAAGGCGCTGGTGGTGGCCGACAAGACCGAGCGCGTCTGGCGCTACCACCAGAACACCCTGCATGCGCTGCAGGAGCTGACGCAGGCCGCGGGCCTTGCGCATCCGCGCGAGATCAGCGCCTCGCACATCATGCGCCGCGGGCCCGACGACACGCCGCGGCTGCTGGCCAACCAGCTGCCCTTCGTGAAGCCGGGCGTGCTGCTGGACGCGATCGAAGGCCGGGCCGAGTGGCCGCACAACGTGTTCCGGCTGTACTGGCCGATGTCGCGCGCGGACAGCTTCCAGCCGCAGCGCTGAAGCAGCGACTCAGGCCGCGGCGGGCGCTGACGCCGGCGCGGCGGCCCCGTGCCGCTCGGCCAGCAGCGCCAGGGCCTCGCGGCTCATCGACTCGGCCAGCGCCGCGCGGGCATGCACGGCCTTTTGCGCGCCTTCGTGCAGCAGCAGTTCGGCCTCCTCGGCGTTGGCCGCGCGCGCGATCACCGGGATGCCCGGGTTCAGCGTGCGCGCGGTCTCGATCATCGGCCTCAGGTCGGTGCTGTCGCTCACCGCCACCACCAGCAGCCCGGCCTCGGCGATGTGCGCTTGTACCAGCACCGCGGGTTCGCCTGCGTCGCCGCTGACGGCCGGCACGCCGGCTTCGCGCAGCGCCTCGACCTGCTCGCGGTTCTGCTCGACGACGACGAAGGGCACGTCGCGCGCCGCCAGCGCCGCTGCGATGCCGCGCCCGACGACGCCGTGGCCCACCAGCACGACGTGGCGCGCGAGGAAGCGGCGCGGCGTGCTCATCGGCAGCTCGGCCAGCGGGTCATCGCGCGCTTCCAGCCGGCGCGCCAGCGCCGAGCGGCGCAGGATCCACTGCCGCAGCGGCTCCACCGCCGAGAACAGCAGCGGGTTCAGCGCGATCGACAGCAGCGCGCCGGCCACCACCAGGCTCTTCGCTTCGGCGGGCAGCACACCCAGCGTGTCGCCCAGCGTGAGCAGGATGAACGAGAACTCGCCGATCTGCGCCAGGCTCGCCGAGACCGTGAGCGCGGTGTTCAGCGGGTAGCGCAGCATCAGCACCAGCGCCGCGGCGGCGATGGACTTGCCCAGCATGATCACCAGCGTGACGGCCAGCACCTGCAGCGGCCGCTGCAGCAGCACCATCGGGTCGAACAGCATGCCCACCGAGACGAAGAACAGCACCGCGAAGGCATCGCGGAAGGGCAGCGACTCCTCGGCCGCGCGGTGCGCGAACTCCGACTCGCGCAGCACCAGCCCGGCGAAGAAGGCGCCCAGCGCCACCGAGACGCCGAACAGCGCCGAGGCGCCGTAGGCGATGCCCAGGGCCACCGCCACCACGCACAGCGTGAACAGCTCGCGCGAGCCGGTGCGCGAGATCTGCCACAGCACCCAGGGCAGCACGCGCCGGCCGCCCAGCAGCATCAGCGCGACGAAGGCGGCCACGGCCAGCAGCGTGCTGGCGATCACGGCCCACAGCGGGCGCGTCTCGACGTGGCCGCCCGGCGCCGCCGTCACGGACGCCGGCTCGCCGCCGAGGAGCCCCACCAGCGCCGGCAGCAGCACCAGCACCAGCACCATCGCCAGGTCCTCGACGACGAGCCAGCCGACCGCGATGCGGCCGTTGTGCGAGTCGAGGATGCCGCGCGACTCCAGCGCCCGCAGCAGCACCACGGTGCTGGCCACCGACAGCGAGATGCCGAACACGAGCGCGCCGCCCAGCGGCCAGCCCCACCACAGCGCCAGGCCCGCACCCATCGCGGTGGCCACCGCCATCTGCACCACCGCGCCGGGCACGGCGATGCGGCGCACGTCGATCAGGTCCTGCAGCGAGAAGTGCAGGCCCACGCCGAACATCAGCAGCATCACGCCGATCTCGGCCAGCTGCGAAGCCAGCGCCATGTCGGCCACGAAGCCCGGCGTGTAGGGGCCGATCAGCACGCCGGCCAGCAGGTAGCCCACCAGCGCCGGCAGCTTCAGCCGCGAGGCGCCGAAACCCAGCACGAGCGCGAGGCCGAGCGCGGCGGCCATCGTGACGATCAGGGGCATGGGCGCGTGCATCGGCGGTCTCGGCGAAAGGCGGCGGGCGCCCGAGCGGGGGAACCCGCGAGTCTGCCGCAGGGGCATGGCCCCGCGTCCGGCAGGTTCTTGGAACCCCGGATGTGCCGTGCCGTTAGGCCGTCAGGCCTGGGGTGGCGCGGTGTCGACGAAGCTCGGCCGCGTGGCGAGCTTCTCGTACAGGCGCTGCAGGTTCGGGTAGGGCGTGCGCCAGTCGATCTGCGGGAAGCGGAAGTCGAGATATCCGAGGGCGCAACCCACGGCCACGTCGGCGAGCGAGAAATGCGTGCCGGCGCAATGCGGCTTCTCGCCCAGGCCCTGGCTCATCGCCTTCAGCGCATGGTGCACCGCTCGCATCTGGCGATCGATCCAGGCCTGACTGCGCTGCTCGGCCGTGCGGCCGGACCAGTTCGCTTCCAGCCGCGCGAGGATGGAGGCATCGAGCAGGCCGTCGGACAGCGCTTCCCAGGTGCGCACCTCGACGCGCTCACGGCCCGAGGGCGGGATCAGCTTGCCGACGGGCGACAGCGTGTCGAGGTATTCGACGATGACGCGCGAGTCGAACACCGCCTCGCCGCCGTCGAGCACCAGGCAGGGCACCTTGCCCAGCGGGTTGCTCTTGAGGATGTTGTCGTGGTTCCAGACGTCCTCGATGACGAGCTGGAAGTCCAGCTTCTTCTCGGCCATCACGACGCGGACCTTGCGCACGTAGGGGCTGGTGAGGGCTCCGATCAGTTTCATGTGTGGCGTGCGGAAGGGTCGAACCCATTCTAGCCATCGGCTGCCCGCGGCGTGGCCGGGGGTTGTCGCGTGAAATCCACGTGTGGCGGGCGGCCCGGCAGCGAGAGTTCGGCCACCGCCGGCGCCATGCGCGAGACCACGGTGCCGCCGCGCACCACGAGCAGGCGCTGCGCCCGCAGCCGCACCGCCTCCTCGGGCGAACGCGCCTGCAGCAGCACGAAATCGGCGCGGCAGCCCGGTTCCAGCCCGTAGCCTTCGAGGCCCAGGATGCGGGCATTGTTCACGGTCACCGCGTCCCAGCAGCGGCGCTGGCCGGCCAGCGAGGTCATCTGCGCGACATGCAGCCCCATCGCGGCCACCTCCAGCATGTCGCCCGAACCGAGTGGATACCAGGGGTCCATCACGCAGTCGTGGCCGAAGCCGACGACGATGCCGGCGTCCATCAGCTCGGGTACGCGCGTCATGCCGCGGCGCTTCGGATAGGTGTCGTGGCGGCCCTGCAGCGTGATGTTGATCAGCGGGTTGGCCACCGCGTGCAGCCCGGCCTCGGCCATCAGCGGCAGCAGCTTGCTGACGTAGTAGTTGTCCATCGAGTGCATCGACGTGAGGTGCGAGCCCGTGACGCGGCCCTGCAGCCCAAGGCGCTGTGTGTGGAAGGCGAGCGTCTCGACGTGGCGGCTCAGCGGGTCGTCGCTCTCGTCGCAGTGCATGTCCACGCGCAGTCCGCGCGCGGCGGCCAGTTCGCACAGGATGCGCACGCTCTCGGCGCCATCGGCCATGGTGCGCTCGAAGTGCGGGATGCCGCCGACCACCTCGACGCCCAGGTCCAGCGCGCGCTCCAGGTTCGCCAGCGCGCCCGGCGAACGCAGCAGGCCGTCCTGCGGGAAGGCGACGAGCTGCAGCTCGATGTAGGGCGCGACGCGGCGCTTCACCTCCAGCAGCGCGCGCACGGCGAGCAGCCGCTCGTCGCACACGTCCACGTGCGAGCGGATCGCCAGCAGCCCGCGCGCCACGGCCCAGTCGCAGTACTGCAGCGCGCGTTCGGCGATGGCTTCTTCGGTCAGCAGCGGCTTCAGCTCGCCCCACAGTGCGATGCCTTCGAGCAGCGTGCCGCTCGCGTTCGCCCGCGGCAGGCCCTGGCTCAGCGTCGCGTCCATGTGGAAGTGGGCGTCGACGAAAGGCGGGGCGAGCAGCCAGCCGCCGCCGTCGACCACCTCGGCGCCCGGCGGCGCGGGCAGCACCGGCGCGACGGCCTCGATGCGGCCGCCGCGGGCCAGCAGGTCGACGCCGCGGCGTCCGTCGGGCAGCGCGACGTTGCGGACGAGCAGGGGGGCAGCGTTATCGGCCATGGCGGTAGAAAACAAAGGGTGGCGCCAGCATAAGCGGGCATTTGCACGACGAGGCCCGAGCCATCCCAGGGCCGCTTGTCAGGGGCGGATAACGGGAGCACACTGGTTTGTACGGGGATGCCCAGACACGCAACGCCCCAGAAGCCTCCGGACTACTCACCCTCCCCTTTCTTCCCTGTTCTGTTCCCTTCTTTCTCATTTCTTCCCTGATCCGCACTCTTTTCCCTGCCCGTGGTGCCCCCGCGGGCCTCGTCTCCCACCCTCGCAAAGGAGGTTTTGATGAACTTGACGATCAGCGGCCATCACCTCGAAGTCACTCCGGCCCTGCGTGAGTACGTGCTCACCAAGTTGGAGCGCGTGACACGGCACTTCGACCAAGTGGTGGATGTGACCGTTCTGCTGACCGTGGAGAAGCTCAAGGAGAAGGAACGACGGCAACGAGCCGAAGTGACGCTGCACGTGAAGGGCCGCGACATCTTCTGCGAGCAATCGCACGAAGACCTGTATGCGGCGATCGACCAGCTGATGGACAAGCTCGACCGCCAGGTCGTGCGCCACAAGGACCGGGTGCAGGACCACCACCACGCGTCGCCCAAGCGGCTCGACGCCGGGGTCTCCTGAAGGGGCGACTCCCCGGGGCGGGCGCCCGGCGCCCGCTCAGCCCCAGACACGGCCCTGCGGGGCCGTTTGTTTTTCCCGGCAGGCACGGCCGTTGCTGCGGCGCCGCATCCACCCGTGCAATGCGCCGGTTTCCACCTGTTTTGGGGCCTTCATCATTGCGTCACGGGGGAAGGTGGGGTCTATGATGCTCCGCTTTCGTAACACCTTTGATCGCCGCCGGCCACGAACCGCGCCGCGTAAGGGAATGGTCCGATGAACCGTCTTGCCGCCATCCTCCCCGCCAGCAACGTGCTGGTGAACGTGGATGCCACCAGCAAGAAACGCGTCTTCGAGCACGCCGGGCTGCTGTTCGAGAACCAGCACGCCATCGCCCGCGGGACCGTGACCGACAACCTGTTCGCGCGCGAGCGCCTCGGCTCGACCGGCCTGGGCCATGCGGTGGCCATCCCCCATGGGCGCATCAAGGGTTTGAAGAACCCGCTGGCGGCGGTCGTCCGCGTGCAGCAGCCGATTCCCTTCGACGCTCCGGACGACGAGCCGGTCAGCCTGCTGATCTTCCTGCTCGTGCCCGAGGCCGCCACGCAGCGCCACCTCGAGATCCTCTCGGAAATCGCCGAGATGCTGTCCGACCGCGAACTGCGCGAGCGCCTGAAGACCGAGCCCGACGCGGCGGCGGTGCACAAGCTGATTTCCGATTGGGAGCCGCTGAAGTCGGTAGCCTGACCGGGCGCCGCCGCAGCAGTCGAGGCGGACCATGAAACCGACATCCATCAGTGCCGAAGCGCTGTTCGAAGCGCATCGCGAGGCGATGCACTGGGAATGGATTGCCGGCCACGCCCACCCCGAGCGCCGCTTCGACGACGCCGCCGTGCGCGACGCCCGCAGCGCGGCCGACCTCGTCGGCTATCTGAACTACATCCACCCCTACCGGGTGCAGATCGTCGGCCGGCGCGAGGTCGCCTACCTGATGGAGGTCTCGCCGGAGGACCAGGAACGGCGCATCTCGCGCATCGTGACGCTGGAGCCGCCGGTGATCATCGTCGCCGACGGCCAGTCGCCGCCCGACCGCCTGGTGGCGATGTGCGACCGCGCCGAGATCCCGCTGTTCGTGACGCAGGAATCGGCCGGCCACGTGATCGACGTCGTGCGCGGCTACCTCGGCCAGCATTTCGCCGAGCGCACCACGCGCCACGGCGTGTTCATGGACATCCTGGGCCTGGGCGTGCTGCTGACCGGCGAATCCGGCCTGGGCAAGAGCGAGCTCGGGCTGGAACTGATCAGCCGCGGCCACGGCCTGGTCGCCGACGACGCGGTCGACATCTTCCGCATCAGCCAGACCTCGCTCGAAGGCCGCTGCCCGCCGCTGCTGCAGAACCTGCTGGAAGTGCGCGGCATCGGCCTGCTGGACATCAAGGCCATCTTCGGCGAGACCGCGGTGCGGCGGAAGATGAAGCTCAAGCTCATCGTCCACCTCGTGCGCAAGGAGACGATGGAGCGCGAGTTCGAGCGCCTGCCCTACGAGCCGCTGAACGAAGACGTGCTGGGCCTGCCGGTGCGCAAGGTGGTGATCGCAGTGGACGCCGGCCGCAACCTGGCGGTGCTGGTGGAAGCCGCGGTGCGCAACACGGTGCTGCAGCTGCGCGGCATCGACACGTACCAGGAATTCATCAAACGCCACCAGGCGGCGATGGAGAACGGCGAGGACGGCTAGGAGCCTGCGCGGCAGAAATCGGCGCGGGGCTGGATTTCTGCCGTGCAGGCTCCTAGTCAGCGCCCCGGCCGGTGCGGGCAATCGGCCTTCGTGCAGCGGGCATACAGCGCGAGCGAATGCTCCTGCAGCTCGAAGCCGCGCGTGACGCTGATGGCGCGCTGGCGGGCCTCGATCTCGGGGTCGTAGAACTCCTCCACCCGGCCGCAGTCCATGCAGACCAGGTGGTCGTGGTGCTGGCCCTCGTTGAGCTCGAACACCGCCTTGCCGGATTCGAAGTTGCTGCGCGTCAGCAGGCCGGCCTGCTCGAACTGCATCAGCACGCGGTAGACGGTGGCCAGGCCGATGTCGGCGCCGTCGTTCAGCAGGTGCTTGTAGACGTCTTCGGCCGTCATGTGGCGGCGCGGGCCGTGGTGGAACACGTCCAGGATCTTGATGCGCGGCAGCGTGGCCTTCAGCCCGCTGCTCTTGAGTTCGTCCGCTTGCGTCATGGCTGGCCCCGCCGGCCGCACGGGCCCTCGCTAGAATCCGCCGATCATAGCCAGCCAGGCATGCCCCTCGTGCCAGGCCCGGTGCCGCCCCGGCGCACTGCCGCGCCGCCTCCAGCGCTTTCCCCGAGCTTGCCGCCCATGCCGCGACGCCCTTCCCTTCTCCTGTGCGCCCTGGCGCCCGCCGCGCTGCTGCTGTCGGGCTGCGAGGCGCTGCAGCGCACCGACAGCCTGTTCGGCCTGATCACGCCCTACCGTATCGACATCGTCCAGGGCAACGCCATCACCAAGGAGCAGGCGGCGCTGATCAAGCCGGGCCTGGCGCGGGTGCAGGTGCGCGAGATCCTGGGCACGCCGCTGGTGGCCGACCCCTTCCACGCCGCGCGCTGGGACTACATCTTCACGCTGCGCCGCCCGGGCACCGAGCCGCAGCGCCGCGCGGTGGTCGTCTTCTTCGACGGCGACGTGGTCAAGTCCATCGAGGCGCCGGAGCTGCCCTCCGAGCGCGAGTTCGTGGCCTCGATCAGCCGCTTCAAGAACCTGCGCGAACCCAAGCTGCAGCTCAGCGACGAGGAGCGCGCCGCGCTGCCGGCGCCGCCCAAGCGCGAGGCGCCGCCGGCCGAGCCCATGGGCCCGGTGCGCGACTACCCGCCGCTGGAGGCGAGCTGATGCCACGCATCGTCGTCGCCGGCGCCGGCGGGCGCATGGGCCGCATGCTGATCGAGGCGGTGCTGGCCAGCACCGACTGCACGCTCAGCGGCGCGCTCGACGCGCCCGGCTCGCCTTTCCTCGGCCAGGACGCCGGCGCCTTCCTCGGCCGCAAGACCGATGTCCCGATCACCGCCGAGCTGCGCCAGGGCCTGGTCGGCGCCGACGTGCTGATCGACTTCACCCGCCCCGAGGGCACGCTGGCCCACCTGCCGGTGGCGCGCGAGCTGGGCGTGCGCATGGTGATCGGCACCACGGGCTTCTCGCCCGAGCAGAAGGCGGCCATCGCCGCGCACGCGCAGCAGATCGCCACCGTGTTCGCCGCCAACATGAGCGTGGGCGTGAACGTCGTGCTCAGGCTGCTGGAGCAGGCCGCGCGCACGCTGGGCGCGGGCTACGACATCGAGGTGATCGAGGCCCACCACAAGCACAAGGTCGACGCGCCCAGCGGCACCGCGCTGGCGATGGGCGAGGTGCTCGCGCGCGCCACCGGCGTTGATCTCGCGACGCAGGGCGTATTCGCGCGCCACGGCCACACCGGCGAGCGCGTGCCCGGCACGATCGGCTTCTCGGCGATCCGCGGCGGCGACCTGGTGGGCGAGCACCTGGTGATGTTCGCCGGCATCGGCGAGCGCATCGAGATCGCGCACAAGAGCTCCAGCCGCGCGAACTACGCCGACGGCAGCCTGCGCGCCGCGCGCTTCCTGATGGGGCGCAATCCCGGCCTGTACGACATGGCCGACGTTCTCGGCTTGAAGTAGCCGCGCGCGCTGGATGGACGGGCTGCTGCGCTTCTGGAACCAGGGCGACGCGGTCGGCCGCGCGGTGGCGCTGCTGCTGCTGGCGATGTCGGTCGCGGCCTGGGTGCTGATCCTCTGGAAGGGCTGGCTGCTGCGCCGCGCCGGTGCCGACATCGCGCGCGCCGTGCCCGCGTTCTGGGACGCCGGCGACCTGGCCCAGGGCCGCACGCGGCTGCAGGCGCTGGACCGCGAGCAGGTGCTGCTGCCGCTGCTGGACGCCGCGCAGGCCGAGCCCGGCCGCGGCACGCTGGAAACGGCCGGCGCACCCGAGAGCCAGCTCACGCGCCGGCTGCGCGACGCGCTGCACAAGGGCCTGGCGCACCTGCAGTTCGGCCAGGTGCTGCTGGCCTCGATCGGGAGCACGGCGCCCTTCGTCGGCCTGTTCGGCACGGTCTGGGGCATCTACCACGCGCTGATCGGCATCGGCGCCTCGGGCAGCCTGTCGCTCGACAAGGTCAGTGGGCCGGTCGGCGAGTCGCTGATCATGACCGCCGCCGGCATCGCCGTGGCCGTGCCCGCGGTGCTGGCCTACAACGTGTTCGGCAAGTGGGTCGCGGCCTGCGAGGCCGAGCTCGAGGGCTTCGCGCACGACCTGCGCGAGCTGGCACTACACGGCAAAGTGAACTGACATGGCCTTCGGCCGCCTCGAGCGCAACCCCGGCTCGATGCCGATGAGCGAGATCAACATGACGCCACTGATCGACGTCATGCTGGTGCTGCTGGTGATCTTCATCATCACCGCGCCGCTGATGACGAGCAGCCTGCGGCTGGACCTGCCGAAGGCCGAGGGCGCCGCGCCGAGTGCCGCGCCGGCCTTCGTGGCGCTGGCGATCGACGAGCAGGGCAGGCTCTTCGTCGGCGACGAGCCGGTCGACCGCGCTGCGCTCTTGCAGCGCGGCCGCGACGCCGCCGCGCGCGACCCCGCCACCGAGGTGCAGCTGCGCGCCGACCGGCGCGTGCCCTACGGCCGCGTGGCCGAGGTGATCGGCTGGCTGCAGGAAGCGGGGCTCACGCGCATCGGCTTCGTGACCGAGGCGCCGGCGCCGAAGTGAATCTCAGGCGGGCTCGGTGATCGCCAGCAGCTCGTCCACCTGCTCGGCCCGCAGCGGCCGCGACAGCAGGTAGCCCTGGCCGATCGGCACGCCGAGCTTGCGCAGCGTCGCCAGCTGCTCGGCCGTCTCCACGCCTTCGGCGATCACCTTGCGGTTCAGGCTTTCGCCGAGGTTGAGCACCGCGCGCACGATCTCCACGTTCTGCGGCTGCTCGTGCAGCCCCATGACGAAGCTGCGGTCGATCTTCAGGCTGTCGATCGGCAGCTTGCCCAGGTAGGCCAGCGACGAGTAGCCGGTGCCGAAGTCGTCGATCGAGAAGCGCACGCCGGTCTCGCGCAGCCGCACCATCGTCGGCAGCACGCTGTCCAGGCGGCCCATCAGCGTGGTCTCGGTGATCTCCAGCGTCAGGCACTCCGGCGCCAGGCCATGGCGGTGCAGCACCTGCGCCACGTGGCCGACGAGCGCCGGCCGGTCGAGGTCGCGCGCCGAGATGTTCACGTGCATGCCCAGCGGCACGGCCTGCGGCGAGCGCCGCTGCCAGGTCGCCAGCTGCGCGACCGAGTGCTCGATCACCCAGTCGGTCAGCGCGTCGATGTGGCCGGTTTCCTCGGCCAGCGCGATGAACACCGCCGGGCTCACCGGCCCGCGCTGCGGGTGCACCCAGCGCGCCAGCGCCTCGAAGCCGTACAGGCGGTGCGGCGAGAGGTGGTACAGCGGCTGGAACTGCACCGTGAGCTGGCCCTCGCCGATGGCGCGGCGCAGGTCGGCCTCCAGCGCCAGCTTCTCGGCCACGCGCTCGTGCATCGAGTTGTCGAAGAGGGCCACGCGGCCGCGGCCGGCGGCCTTGGCCTCGTACATCGCGAGGTCGGCGTCGCGCAGCACCTCGTCGACGGTGCGGTAGCCCAGGTCGCTGAAGGTGATGCCCACGCTCGCGCCGGGCACGACCTCGGTGCCGTTGATCGCCATCGGCTGCGTCAGCGTGGCCAGCACACGCTGCGCCAGGCGCATGCCGGCGTCGGTGTCGTGCAGGCCTTCGAGCAGCACCGCGAACTCGTCGCCGCCCAGCCGTGCCACCAGGTCGCCCGGCCGCACGCAGCCGCGCAGGCGCTGGGCCACCTCACGCAGCAGCTCGTTGCCGGCCAGGTGCCCCAGGCTGTCGTTGACGATCTTGAAGCGGTCCAGATCCAGGAAGAGGACGGCGAAGCGCTCGTCCGGGTCGAGCCGGCTCGTCTCCACCGCCACCGCCAGCCGCTCCTGGAAGCAGCTGCGGTTGGCCAGGTCGGTGAGCCCGTCGTGGTAGGCGATGTGCTGCAACCGGCTCTCGGCGACGTGGCGCGAGGTGATGTCGTGCAGCTGGAAGATGAGGCAGTGGCCTTCCACGCCCGGGTCGTCGTAGCCGCCGCAGTGCAGCGCGGCCCACAGCGGCCGGCCATCCACCGCGCGCAGCGGCAGCTCCATCGCGAAGGCCGATTCGCGGCGCTCGGCCACGCCGTCGACGCGGCGGCGGAACAGCGTCACGTCGCCCGGCGGCAGCAGCTCGAAGAACGAGCGCCCGAGCAGCTCGGCGCTGTCGCGCCGCAGCAGCCCGCACAGCGCCTGGTTGACCTGCAGCATGCAGCCGTCGGGCCGCGCGATGGCCATGCCGATGGCCGCGTGCGCGAAGGCGGCGGTGAAGCGCTGCTGGTTGAGCTCGGCCTCGTGCTGCGCCTGCACCACCAGCGCCTCCTGCGCGCGGCGCTCGCGCTCCTGGCGGCGCATGTTCGTGCGCAGCAGCAGCGCCAGCGACAGCGTCAGCGCGCCGGCGACCCAGATCACGCCCATGCCGAAGCGCTGCGCGTTCAGCAGCAAGAGCCCGGCCGCGAGCGCCGAGCCCATGTACATCGTGCCGAAGCCGCTGGCGGCGGCCCACCAGTCGGCCAGCAGCAGCCGCCGGCCGCGCTTGAGGGCCGCCAGCGCCATCTGCGGGCCGCTGATCACCAGCACCGCCAGCGGCGAGACGATGAAGATGGCCGCCCAGTCCGCCACCTCGGGCGCCAGGCCCGTGCCGTGCAGAAGCGCGGCGGCGACGGGCAGTGCGTGGCCGTAGCCCACCATGGCGATCATCGCCACCGCCGGCGCGGTGAAGCGGCTGCTCACGCGCGCCTTGGCCGGCAGCGTGCCGATCAGCGCCTCCAGCCCGGCAGCCAGCACCGCCAGCGGCGTGCCCACCGTCACCATCGTCGTGATGACGAAGATGTCGGCCACGAGCCAGGTCTGCGTCGTGCGCGGCACGCGGATGGGCAGCAGCGCGGCCAGCGTCACCAGCGCCAGGCTGGCGGCGGCCGGCAGCGGCTGCGGCGGTGCGGCCCACAGCGCCGCCAGTGCCCAGCCCAGCGCGGCCAGCCCGGCCGCGGCGGTGGCCAGCCAGGCGCGGACGGCCGCCGGCGTGTAGTCGTACAGGTAGGCCGCGGCGAAACGCTGCCAGGCGCCTGCCCGTGCCCGTGCGCCGGCTTCGCTGGCGGGGGCAGCGTTCGGACTGGTTGGCGTTGTGGCGGGGGAAGGCATCGTGCGGGCAAACGGGGCGCGGGCGCGGGCGCGCGCACAGGCGCCCCGTCGCCAGGAGATCGGCCCCGCGGCGCGCGGACTTGAGCCGCGCGGCGCCTACTCGCCCACGAAACTGCGGCCCGCTTCGTCGAGCACGAAACCCTCGTCGAGAACAAATCCTTCGTCGAGGATGAAACCTTCGCTCAGGACGAATCCCTCGTCGAGGATGAAGCCTTCATCGAGCACGAAACCCTCGTTGAGCACGAAGCCTTCGTTCAGCACCAGGCCCTCGGAGAGCACGAGGCCGTTGCCGGCCACGAAGCCCTGGCTCAGCAGCTGGCCTTCGGCCCAGAGGGTGCCGCCGGCACCGCTGGCGATGCCCAGCTGCAGCGTCAGCCCCGCGCCGGCCGCGGCGCGCGCGGCCAGCACCTGCACCGGCGTGAAGAGGGCGCGCGAGCCGCCTTGCGGAATGCTCTGCGCCACCGCGTCGAGCAGGCGCACGCCCGGCGTCAGCAGCGGCTGCGGCGCAGCCTGCGTCTCCACCACCGACAGCGGCACCGACAGCGACGCCACCGTGCGCAGCGGCGTGGCCCAGCGCACCTGGCTGCGCAGCGTCACGCCGCGGGCCCAGGTCAGCGCCGGGTCGTAGATCGGCTGCCAGCGCGTGAAGAGCGCGTCGCCGCCGACGAGGTGCGTGCCGCCGGCGTAGGCCATGCGGCTCCAGGGCACGGCCTGGCCGGCGATCACCGAGGCCTGCAGCGGCAGCGCCTGGCCCGCGGCCAGCAGGCGGTCGCCCGGCTTCAGCGTGCCGGCCGACAGTGCCGTGGACAGGTCCGCGCGCAGCGCACGCGCCAGGCGCACCGCGCCTTCGACGTTGAGTTCGCCCGTGCCCTGCTCCAGCAGCCCGGCGCCGGCCAGCGGCTGCGCGGTGTATTGCAGGATGGCCTTCACCAGCGGCGGCGTCAGCCCCGGGTTGGCCTGCAGCAGCAGCGCGGCGGCGCCGGCCACCGCGGGTGCGGCCACCGAGGTGCCGCTGAGCGTCATCAGCGCGCGGTGCGGCTGCTGCGTCGCGCCGGGCACGGCGGCCAGCTGCGGATGCAGCCGCGCGAGTTCGTTCCAGTGCTGGCCGCTGGCGTCGGCCGCGAGCGCGGCCACGATGCGGTTGCCCGGCGCCACGAGGTCCGGCTTGACGAGGTTGTCGGCCCAGCGCCGGCCACTGGCGAAGACCAGGCCGCCGCGCGTGGGGCCGCGCGAGCTGAAGCGGGTGACGGCGTCGTCGGCGCGGCCGGCCGTGTCGAGCAGCTTGGCGGCGCCCACGGTGATCACCGAGGGCTCGTGGCCCGGCGACGAGATGCGGCCGTAGGCCTGGCGGCCGCTGGCGTCTTCGCCCGCGTTGCCGGCGGCGGCCACCACCACCAGGCCGGCGGCGGTGGCGCTGCGCGCGGCACGGGCCAGCGGGTCGACCAGGAAGCTGTCGGTCGACGAGGCGCCCAGGCTCATGTTGACGACGCGGATGTTGGCCAGCCGCGCGCGCTGCATCACCCAGTCCAGGCCCAGCAGCACGTCGGCCATCGTGCCGGCGCCATGTTCGTCGAGCACGCGCACGTCGTACAGGTCCGCGGCCGGCGCCATGCCGCCGGATTCCGGCTGCTGCCAGCTGCCGCTGCCGGCGGCCACCGCGGCCACGTGCGTGCCGTGGCCGAAGGGGTCGGGCTCGTTGCCGGCCGAGGCCAGCTTGCTCAGCGTGGCCAGCAGCTTGCGGCCATCGTCCAGCGCCGCCTGGGCGTCGGTCGAGTGGTCCTTGCCGCGCGACCAGCCGTCGCCCAGCACGGCGCGCGACAGCGCCACGATGTCGACGCTGGCGCGCACGCGCGTGGTGCCCAACGTGCCGGTGAAGCTGCGGTGGCGGCGGTCGATGCCCGAGTCGAGCACGGCGATGCCCACGCCGCGGCCGTCCAGGCCGCCGGCGCCGGCGGCCGCGCCGCCTTCGGCCAGCGGCAGCAGCGGGGCTGCGCCGCTGGCGGCCTGCAGCAGGCTGGCGTGGCGCGCGATGCTGCGGTTGGGCGCGATGCCCAGCACGTCGGCCCGTGCCGCCAGCGCATCCAGCGCCGAGGACGGCACCATCGCCGCCAGCGCGCGCACCGAGAGGTAGTTGTAGAGCACCGAGCCGCCGCGCCCGACGATGTCGGCGCGCAGCGCGGCCAGCGTCGGGTCGCTGCTCGAGGCGTTGATCAGCACCTTCACCCAGCGCTGGCCGTCGGCGGCCTTGATCCACGGCGGCGTGGCCGCGGGCGCCACGGTGGCACGCACCGCGGCCCGCAGGTCCTCGGCGATCTTGGGGCTGGCCGCATCGGCGGCACGGGCGGTGGTGGGGATGGCCAGCACCAGCGCGGCGCACGTCGCGGCGGTGCTGAACAGTCGGGCAAGGGGGGTACGGCGGCAGGTCATGCTCGGTCGGTTCGGTTTCGCGTGCGCGAGCGGAGCAGGGGCGTGTGGCTCCCACTCCGGGCTGTCCTTGCCGTATCGGCCGCTGGCAGCGCTGTCTTGAACCGCCGCCACCTCGTTCAGGCAGCGTTTCGTGCCGGAGTTGGCATAGGCCGCAAGGATGAGGCCGGCCGGCAGCCCGTCCCTACAATCGGCGCATGAACGAAAAGTACTTGCCCGGCGAGGTCGAGGCGGCGGCGCAGGCCCATTGGCAGGCCACCGGCGCCTTCGAGGTGCGCGAGGACCCCTCCCGCGAGAAGTTCTACGCCTGCAGCATGCTGCCCTACCCCAGCGGCAAGCTGCACATGGGCCATGTGCGCAACTACACCATCGGCGACATGATGGGCCGCCAGCTGCGCATGAAGGGCAAGAACGTGCTGATGCCGATGGGCTGGGACGCCTTCGGCCTGCCGGCGGAGAACGCGGCCATCGACAACGGCGTGCCGCCGGCGCAGTGGACGCGCCAGAACATCGCCGACATGAAGAGCCAGATGAAGCCGCTCGGCCTGGGCTTCGACTGGAGCCGCGAGCTGGCCACCTGCGACCCTTCGTACTACCGCTGGAACCAGTGGTTCTTCCTGAAGATGCTCGAAAAGGGCATCGCCTACAAGAAGACGCAGGTCGTCAACTGGGATCCGGTCGACCAGACGGTGCTGGCCAACGAGCAGGTGGTCGACGGCCGCGGCTGGCGCAGCAACGCGATCGTCGAGCGGCGCGAGATCCCGGGCTACTACCTTGCGATCACGAAGTACGCCGAGGAGCTGCTGTCCGGCGTCAACGACAGCACCGTGCCGCATTACCTCGAAGGCTGGCCCGAGCGCGTGCGCCTGATGCAGGAGCACTGGATCGGCCGCAGCGAAGGCGTGCGCTTCGCCTTCCCGCACCAGATCAAGGATGCCGGCGGCCAGCTCGTGCAGGGCGGGCGCCTCTACGTCTTCACCACCCGCGCCGACACGCTGATGGGCGTGACCTTCTGCGCCGTCGCGCCGGAGCACCCGCTGGCGGCGCTGGCCGCGGCCACGCAGCCCAAGGTGGCGGCCTTCATCGAGGAATGCAAGAAGGGCGGCACGACCGAGGCCGAACTCGCGCTGAAGGAGAAGGCCGGCCTGCCGCTGGGCTTGAGCGTCGAGCACCCCATCACCGGCGCGCAGGTGCCGGTGTGGGTGGGCAACTACGTGCTGATGAGCTACGGCGACGGCGCCGTGATGGGCGTGCCCGCGCACGACGAGCGCGACTTCGCCTTCGCCAAGAAGTACGGCATCGACATCCTGCAGGTGGTGCACGTCGATGGCGAGCACTTCAGCTACGACCACTGGCAGGACTGGTACGCCGACAAGGAAGGCGGCATCACCATCAACTCGGGCAACTTCAGCGGGCTGCACTACAAGCCGGCGGTGGACGCCATCGCCAAGGCGCTGGCCGAGCTGGGCCTGGGCGAGAAGAAGGTGACCTGGCGGCTGCGCGACTGGGGCATCAGCCGCCAGCGCTACTGGGGCACGCCGATCCCGATCATCCACTGCGAAGCCTGCGGCAGCGTGCCGGTCCCGGAGAAGGACCTGCCGGTGCTGCTGCCCGAGGACCTCGTGCCCGACGGCAGCGGCAACCCGCTGAACAAGTGCGCCTCGTTCCTGAACGTGGGCTGCCCGCAATGCGGCAAGCCGGCGCGGCGCGAGACCGACACGATGGACACCTTCGTCGACAGCGCCTGGTACTACATGCGCTACTGCTGCCCGGGCAGCGACGCGGCGATGGTGGACGAGCGCAACGCGTACTGGATGCCGATGGACCAGTACATCGGCGGCATCGAGCACGCCGTGCTGCACCTGCTGTACGCGCGCTTCTGGACCAAGGCGATGCGGGACATCGGGTTGGTCGACTTCAGCGAGCCCTTCACGCGCCTGTTCACGCAGGGCATGCTGCTCAACGAATGCTTCTACCGCGAGGAGGTGGGCGGCAAGACACGCTGGTTCTACCCCTCGGAGGTGGAGGTCAGCTACGACGACCGCGGCCACCCGAGCGGCGCGACGAGCAAGGCCGACGGCCAGGCGGTGATGCTCGGCGGCATCGAGAAGATGTCCAAGAGCAAGAACAACGTCGTCGAGCCCAAGGACATCATCGCCCGTTACGGTGCCGACACCGCGCGCGTGTTCACGATGTTCGCCGGCCCGCCCGACCAGAGCGCGGCCTGGAGCGACAGCGGCGCCGAAGGCAGCTTCCGCTTCCTGCGCCGGCTGTGGACCGTGGGCGTGAAGCTGCAGGGCCGCGTCGCCACGGCCGCGGCCACCGCCGACGGCTGCAGCGCCGATGCAGCCGCGCTGCGCCGCGAGGTGCACCTGCAGCTGCGCCAGGTGAGCGTGGACTACGAGCGGCTGCAATACAACACCGTGATCTCCGGCGCGATGAAGATGCTCAACGCGGTGGAGGACACGAAGCTGGGCGACACCCCGACCGACGCCGCCGCGGCGCGCGAATGCTTCGGCATCCTGCTGCGCGCGCTGTACCCGGCCGCGCCGCACATCACGCACGCGCTGTGGCAGGAACTCGGCTACGTCCAGGCCATGGGCGAGCTGATCGACGCGCCCTGGCCCGAGGTCGACGAGGGCGCGCTGGTGGTCGACGAGATCGAGCTCGCGCTGCAGGTCAACGGCAAGCTGCGCGGCAACATCCGCGTGCCGGCCGCCGCCGACCGCCACGCCATCGAGGCCGCCGCGCTGGCGACGCCCGAGTTCGCGAAGTTCGGCGAAGGGCGCTCGGCCAAGAAGGTCATCATCGTCCCGGGCCGCCTGGTCAACGTCGTTGTCTAGCCGGCGAAAGACACTGACCGTCCTGGGCGCCGCGGCGCTGCTCGGCGGCTGCGGCTTCCAGCTGCGCCAGCCGCCCAAGCTGGCCTTCGGCTCGATCGCGCTCGTGGGCTTCGCGCCGCGCTCGCCGCTGGCCGAGGCCTTTCGGCGCGAGCTGCTGCGCCAGGTGCAGGTGCTCGAGTCGCCCGACAAGGCCGACGTGGTGCTACACGCGCTGCTGGACCTGCGCGAGAAGAGCGTCGTCGCCTCGACCTCGGCTGCGCAGGTGCGCGAGTTCGCGCTGCGCCTGAAGTTCAACTTCCGCGCCCACACGCCGGCCGGCCGCGAGCTGATCCCGCGCGCCGAGCTGGTGCTTTCGCGCGACCTCAGCTACAGCGAGACGGTGGCGCTGGCCAAGGAGGCGGAAGAGCGCGAGCTGTACCGCGAGATGCAGGCCGACGTGGTGTCGCAGGTGATGCGCCGGCTCGCGGCCGTGCACGTCTAGCGTGTGAAAGGCACGGCATGCTGGTCCGCCCCGAACAGGTCGATGCGCAGCTCGCGCGCGGGCTCAAGCCCGTCTACACGATCCACGGCGACGAGCCGCTGCTGGCGCAGGAGGCGGCCGATGCGATCCGCGCCGCGGCGCGCGCGGCGGGCCACACCGAGCGCGAGGTCTTCGTCGCCAGCGGCGCGCACTTCGACTGGAGCGGCGTGCTGGGCGCGGCACAGGCGATGAGCCTGTTCGCCGAGCGGCGGCTGATCGAGATCCGCATCCCCTCGGGCAAGCCGGGCAAGGAGGGCTCCGAAGCGCTGCAGCGCTACTGCGAACGCCTGCCCGAGGACGTGCTGACGATCGTGACGCTGCCGGTGCGGCTCGAGTTCGCGCAGCAGAAGGCGGCCTGGTTCGGCGCGCTCGACGCGGCGGGCGTCGTCGTGCCGGTGCAGACGCCCGAGCGCAAGGCGCTGCCGGCCTGGCTGGGCCAGCGCCTGGCGCGCCAGGGCCAGCGCGTGCGCGAAGGCGACGAGGGCCCGCGCACGCTGGCCTTCTTCGCCGACCGCGTCGAAGGCAACCTGCTGGCCGCGCACCAGGAACTGCAGAAGCTGGCGCTGCTGTACCCGGCCGGCGAACTCTCCTTCGAGCAGGTCGAGGCCGCGGTGCTGAACGTTGCGCGCTACGACACCAACAAGCTCAGCGAAGCCGCGTGGACCGGCCAGGTCTCGCGTGCGCTGCGCGTGCTGGACGGCCTGCGCGACGAAGGCGAGCCGCCGGTGATGGTGCACTGGAACCTGGCCGAGGACCTGCGCGCGATGGCGCGCGCCCGCGCCGCGCTGGACGACGGCAAGCCGCTGCCGCTGGCGCTGAAGGAGGCCCGCGCCTGGGGCCTGCGCGAGCGCCTGATCGAGCGCGCCGTGCCGCAGCTGGCCGGCCACCAGCTGGCGCACCTGCTGGAGGCGGCGGCGGTCTGCGACGGCATCGTCAAGGGCCTGAAGCACCCGGAATGGCCGGCCGACGCCTGGGACGCGCTGCGCCGGCTGGTGCTGATGCTGATGCAGCACCTGCGGCCCGCGGCCGCGGCGCCGCTGGCGCTGCGCGCCTGATCGGTCTTCAGTAGCCGCGCGTGCGGTCGGCGAGGTGCGCAATGGCGCCGCCGTCGCGCGCCGCGCGCAGGTTGGCCGCTGCCACCGCGGCGGCGCTGCGCGGGTCGGTCATCGCGGCGGCGTGCGGCAGCACCGTCACGCGCGGGTGGCGCCAGAACGGGTGCGCGGCCGGCAGCGGCTCCTCGTGGAACACGTCGAGCACGGCGTGGCGCAGATGGCCGGCGTCGAGCGCGGCCAGCAGGTCGGCATCGACCAGATGCGCGCCGCGCGCGAGGTTGACGAGCGAGGCCTTGGGCGGCAGCGCGGCGAAGAGCGAAGCATCGAGGATGCCCCTCGTCTCGATCGTCAGCGGCAGCAGGTTGACGACGATGTCGGCCTTCGCCAGCAGCGGCGCCAGCGGCCTGCCGTCGCGCCGCCAGCCTTCGACGCGGTAGCCCTGCTGCGCGATGCGTTCGGCCGCCGTGCGGCCCATCTGGCCCTGGCCCAGCACGAGCACGCCCACCTCGTCGGCGCGGCGCTGTGCGTGCGGCAGCCAGCGGCCTTCGGCCTGGCGCCGGGCGTAGGCGAAGAAGCCGCGGTGCAGCGCGAGCACGGCCCACAGCGCGGTCTCGGCCATCGCGGCGTTCATCGAAGGGTCGACCATGCGCGCGACGGGCACGTGCGGCGGCAGCGTCGGGTCGGCCAGCAGCTTCTCGACGCCGGCCCACAGGCTCTGGATCAGCTTCAGCTGCGGCAAGCCCTGCAGGCAAGCCGGCGGCGGGTTGGCGACCACGGCGGCGTCCACCTCGTCGCGCATCGCCGCGGCCTGCTCGGGCGTGAGCCAGCGTGCCTCCGGCATCGCAGCGCGCAGCGCCTCGAGCCAGCTCTCGCGCTCGGCCGCATCCAGGCGGCCGGCCAGCAGCACGTTCATGCCGCGCCGATCAGCCGCGCCAGCGCCGCGTGCACCGTGGCCTCGCGCACCGCGGCGCGGTCGCCCGGCAACTGCAGCCGTTCGGCCCACAGGCCCGAGGCCGTGCCCCAGGCCAGCCACACCGTGCCCACCGGCTTGCCCGGCACCGCGCCGCCCGGCCCGGCGATGCCGGTGACGGCCACCGCCAGCTGCACCGGCGAGCGCGCGAGCGCGCCGCCGGCCATCGCCCGCGCGACCTCCTCGCTCACCGCGCCATGGGCCTGGATGAGCGCCGGCGGCACGCCCAGCAGCTCGGTCTTGGCCTCGTTGCTGTAGGTCACGAAGCCGCGCTCGAACCAGTCGCTGCTGCCGGCGAGCGTGGTGCAGGCGGCGGCGATCATGCCGCCGGTGCAGCTCTCGGCCGCAGCGATGCGCCAGCCGCGCGCACGCAGCCGCTCGGCCAGCAGGCGCACCGGCGCGTCGAAGCTCAGGAGTTCCACAGCCGGATCCAGACCGAGATGAACAGCAGCGTGCAGCCCGCCGCGACGAGGTCGTCGAACAGGATGCCCCAGCCCTGGCGCCAGCCGATCGATTCGCCCGGGCGCAGCTTGAAGCGGCGGTCGGCCCAGCGCACCGGGCCGGGCTTGGCGGCGTCGAAGTAGCGGAACAGCACGAAGGCGCCGAGCTGGGCGAGGAACGAGGCCGGCATCAGCAGCCACAGCACGATCCAGATCGCGACCACCTCGTCCCAGACCACGGCGCCGGGGTCGGCCACGCCCAGGTGCTGCGCGGTCACGGTGCAGGCCCACAGGCCGACGAGCAGCGCGGCGCCGATCGCGAAGGCCCACTGCAGGTCGGTCAGCCAGCGTGTCAGCAGCAGGAACACGAGCCAGCCCCAGAGCGTGCCCACCGTGCCCGGCGCCTTCGGCGACAGGCCGCAGCCGAAGCCCAGGGCGAGCCAGTGCGCCGGGTGGCGCAGCAGGAAGCGCACGCCGGGGCGGGTGATAGGTGCGGTGGCGCTCATCACGCGAAGTGGTCGAAGCCGCGCCAGGTGGCCGGCAGCGCATGGCCCGCGGCGTCGACGATGCGCAGCCCGGGCTCGGCCTCGATGCGGCCGATGCGCGTCACCGCGACGCCGGCGCTGGCGCCCGCGGCGAGCACCGCGCCTTGCGCCGCGGCCGGCGCGGTGAACAGCAGCTCGTAGTCGTCGCCGCCGGCCAGCAGGCATTCGTGGCGCAGCGCGCTGGGCATCGCCGCCAGGTACGGGCTGTGCGGCAGGGCATCGAGCTGCAGCGTCGCGCCGGCGCCCGAGCGCTTCAGCACATGGCCGAGGTCACCGACGAGGCCGTCGCTCAAGTCGATCGCGCTCGTCGCCACGCCGCGCAGCGCCTGGCCGAGCGCGACCCGCGGCTGCGGCAGCTCCATCGCGCGGCGCAGCGCCTCGAAGGCCTCGCCGGCGAGCGCCACGCGGCCGCGGAAGGCCTCCAGCGCCAGCCGCGCGTCGCCGAGCAGGCCGCTGACCCACAGCGCGTCACCCGCCTTCGCGCCGCTGCGCAGCAGCGCCTGGCCGGCCGGCAGCTGGCCGATCACGGTGATGCAGATGTTCAGCGGCCCGGCCGTGGTGTCGCCGCCGACGAGCTCGATGCCATGCGCATCGGCCAGCGCCAGCATGCCTTGCGCGAAGGGCGCGAGGAAGGCCTCGTCGGCGCGCGGCATGGCCAGCGCGAGCGTGAAGGCCAGCGGCTCGGCGCCGCAGGCCGCGAGGTCCGAGAGGTTCACCGCCAGCGCCTTGTGGCCCAGGCGCTCGGGCGCGACCGTCGACAGGAAGTGGCGGCCTTCGACCAGCATGTCGCTGGAGACGGCCAGCTGCATGCCGGGCGTGGGCGCCAGCAGCGCGCAGTCGTCGCCCACGCCGAGGGCCGCGCGGCGCACCGGGCGCGTGAAGTGGCGCGCGATGAGGTCGAATTCGCCGCTGGGCATCAGCCGGGCCGTCGCAGCAGGTTCGCCAGCTCGACCGCCGACTTCACGTTCATCTTCTCGAAGACATGCGCGCGGTGCACCTCCACCGTGCGCACGCTGATCTGCAGCTCGTCGGCGATCAGCTTGTTCGGCCGCCCCTCGATGACCAGCCGCGCCACGTCGCGCTCGCGCTCGGTCAGCTCGGCCAGGGCGCGGGCCGTGGCGTCCTGGCCGCGGCGCGCCATCAGCGCCGTTGCGCTGGCCTGCAGCGCCAGCTCGATGCGGTCGACCAGGCCGTTGTTCGAGAACGGCTTCTCGACGAAGTCGAAGGCGCCGCGCTTGACCGCGGCCACCGCGGTGGGCACGTCGCCATGGCCGGTGAGGAAGATCACCGGCAGCCGGTCCAGCAAGGCCTGCTGCGCGAGCTTCTCGAACAGCGCCAGGCCGCTGGTGCCGGGCATGCGCACGTCCAGCACCAGGCAGGATGGCGCGTGCGGCCAGGGCGCGGGCCGGGCGGCGACATGGGCCTCGAAGGCCTCGGCGCTGGCGAAGCCCTCGGACAGCAGCCGGCGCGAGCGCAGCAGCCAGGCCAGCGCGTCGCGCACCACGTCCTCGTCGTCGACGAGGTAGACGGTCGGCAGGCCCAGGGTCGGATCGAGGCTCAAGCGTCGGCGGCGGTGGTGGCGGAGCCCGAAGTTTCGCCGGTTTCCGCGCCCGGCGGCGTGGACAGCGTGAAGCGGAACTCGGTGCCGCGGCCCTCGGGCCCGGGGCCGAAGTCCAGCGCGCCGCCATGCTGCTCGATCACCGTGCGGCACAGGCTCAGGCCCAGGCCCATGCCCTCGGCCTTGGTGGTGTAGAAGGGCGTGAACAGGCGCGCGGCCACCTCGGCCGGGATGCCGGGGCCGGCGTCGATGACGCTGAAGGTGACCCAGCGCGGGTGCGTCTGGCGCGCGCGCAGCGTCAGCACGCGCTCGGCCACCGGCGTGTCCGGCTCCATCGCCTGGATGCCGTTGCGCGCCAGGTTCAGCAGCACCTGCTCGACCATCGTGCGGTCGCAGCGCACGCGCGGCGGGCGGCCGTCGGGCAGCGGCTGCACGTCGGTGGCGACTACCGCGCCGCTCTTCCTCGCCTGCATGCGCGCCAGCGGCATCACGGCCTCGAACAGGCGCTCGGCAGGCAGCGTCTCGTGCAGCTGCTCGCGCCGGCGCACGAAGCCGTGCACGCTCTTGATCACGCGGCCGGCGCGCTCGGCCTGCTCGGCGATGCGCTCCAGCGCACCGCGCAGCATCTCGGGGTCGCCGGCTGCGTCGCCGCCGCTCAGCAGGTTGAGCGATCCACTCGCATAGCTGGCGATGGCCGCCAGCGGCTGGTTCAGCTCGTGGCTCAGCAGCGAGGCCATCTCGCCCACCGTGGCCAGCCGCGCGGTGGCCTGCAGGCGCTCCTGCTGCTGGCGCGAGAGTTCCTCGACGCGCCGCTGTGCGCTCACGTCCAGCACCGCGCTCATCCAGCCGGTGTGGCGACCCTGGCCATCGACCAGCGGCGCCTCGTAGATCATCACCGGGAAGCGCTCGCCGTTCTTGCGCATGAAGACCGTCTCGTAGCCCTCGCGCGTGTCGCCGCGCTGCGGCTCGTCGGCCTGCAGGCGCTGGCGCTGGCGCTCGAGGTAGGTCTCGACGAATTCGGGCGGCCAGTACGCCGGCCGGTACAGCGGCATCGCCTGCAGCGCGGCCTTGCTCGGCGGCGTCAGCAGCTCCTCGGCGCTGAAGCCCACCATCGCGCAGAAGGCCGGGTTGACGTAGGTGATCACGCCCTTCAGGTCGCGCGCGCGCAGCCCGGTGGACAGCGAGTCTTCCATCGCCTTGCGGAATCCGAGCGCCTCGGCCAGCGCGCTTTCGGCCTGGGCGCGGCGGCGCACGTCACGCGCCAGCAGGATCACCAGCGCGAAGAGCGCGATCGACAGGCCCAGCACGAGCGCGGTGGTGAGGTTGGGGATCAGGCTCGGGCGGCCGAGCGCGCTGTCGGCACGCAGCTGCAGCGTGGTGCCGGGCAGGTCGACCACGCGCTCGGCCACGTAGACGCCGGCGCCGCGCGTCGCGCCGCGCGTGGCGCCGGCGCGGGCCAGCCGCGTGCCGTCGCCTTCGACGAAGCTCAGCTCGTGGCGGCGCGAATCGCGCGCGGCCGGCGTGCCGTCCAGCACCTGCGCCAGCGCGAAGCTGCCGACGATGAAGCCCGCGCCGGGCTGCGCCGAAGGCGGCAGCGGCACGCACAGGTCGATCACCTCCACGCCCTGGCCGCCGGGCAGCGGCACGAAGTAGCTGCGCGAGAACATCGGCGCGGCGGCACGGCGCGCGGCGCTGCAGGCGATCTCGGTGTCGATCGACAGGTCCTGCCGCGGCATGGCGCTGAAGAGGGCGGGGCCGAAAGGCGAGTCGACGCCGGCCTGCACCACCAGGTCGGCGCCGCGCCACTCGACGCGGCGCAGGTCCGGGCGCTGGCGCAGCAGCAGCGCAGCGGCTTCTCGGCCCTCGCTCCAGGAGAGCGCCTGCAGCGCCTGCATCGCCGACAGCAGGTCATGGCGCACCTCGCCGGCGGCCTCGGCGGCCACGCCGTCGGACTCGTCCTGCGCGTGGCTGCTCTCGTAGCTGATCGTCAGCACCAGCAGCAGCGTCTGCGCCACCAGCAGCAGCGCCACCAGCGCACCCCACAGCAGCGCGCGGCGCAGCCGGCGCGGGCGGGGGGCGGCCTCGGGCGGCGGTGCGGCGGCGGCAACCATGCCGCGAGTATTGGCGCCGCCGCGGGCCCGCGCGCTACGCAGTTTTGCGCATGGGATTGCAGCGCCGGCCGTGCGCCAATGGCACTCCTACAATCCGCGCCCGCCCTGCGGGGTGCCCAGGAGACGCCAGCGATGTCCACCCGAGAACAGAAGGCCGCCGAGTTGAAGCAGGCGGCGCTCGAATACCACGAGCTGCCGACGCCGGGCAAGCTGGCCATCGCGGCGACCAAGCAGATGATCAACCAGCGCGACCTGGCGCTGGCCTACAGCCCGGGCGTGGCCTTCGCGTGCGAAGCCATCGTCGAGGACCCGGGCAATGCCTTCCGCTACACCGCCAAGGGCAACCTGGTGGCCGTGGTCACCAACGGCACCGCGGTGCTGGGCCTGGGCGACATCGGCCCGCTGGCCGCCAAGCCGGTGATGGAAGGCAAGGCGGTTCTCTTCAAGAAGTTCGCCGGCATCGACGTCTTCGACCTCGAGGTCAACGAGAAGAACCTCGACAAGCTCGTCGACGTCATCGCCGCGCTGGAGCCCACCTTCGGCGGCATCAACCTCGAGGACATCAAGGCGCCGGACTGCTTCTACGTCGAGCGCAAGCTGCGCGAGCGCATGAAGATCCCCGTCTTCCACGACGACCAGCACGGCACCGCCATCGTCGTCGGCGCGGCGCTGCTCAACGGCCTGAAGGTGGTGGGCAAGCGGATCGACGAGGTCAAGCTCGTCGCCAGCGGCGCCGGCGCGGCGGCGCTGGCCTGCCTGGGCCTGCTGATGAAGCTCGGCCTGCCACGACGCAACATCTGGGTGACGGACCTGGCGGGCGTGGTCTACGAAGGCCGCACCGAGCTGATGGACGAGGACAAGGCCGGCTTCGCGCAGCCCACCAGCGCGCGCACGCTGGCCGAGGTGATGCCCGGCGCGGACATCTTCCTGGGGCTTTCCGCCGGCGGCGTGCTGAAGCCCGAGATGGTGGCCGGCATGGCCAAGGACCCGCTGATCTTCGCGCTCGCCAACCCGACGCCGGAGATCTCGCCCGAGCTGGCGCGCGCCGCCAGGCCCGACGCGATCATCGCCACCGGCCGCAGCGACTACGTGAACCAGGTCAACAACGTCCTGTGCTTCCCGTACATCTTCCGCGGCGCGCTGGACTGCGGCGCGACGACGGTGACCGACGCGATGGAGATCGCCGCCGCCCACGCCATCGCCGAACTCGCGCAGGCCGAGCAGAGCGACGTGGTGGCCGCCGCCTACGCCGGCCAGACGCTGGCCTTCGGGCCCGAGTACCTGATCCCCAAGCCCTTCGACCACCGGCTGATGATGATGATCGCGCCGGCGGTGGCGCGCGCGGCGCAGGAGTCGGGCGTGGCGCTGCGGCCCATCGCCGATCTCGACGCCTACCGCGAGCGGCTGAAGACCTTCGTCTACGCCTCCGGCACGACGATGAAGCCGATCTTCCAGCTCGCCAAGCGGGCGCAGAACAAGCGCGTCGTCTACGCCGAGGGCGAGGACGAGCGCGTGCTGCGCGCGGTGCAGGTGGTGGTCGACGAGGGCCTTGCGCGGCCCACGCTGGTGGGCCGGCCGGCGGTGATCGCCGCGCGGGTGGAGAAGTTCGGCCTGCGGCTGCGCGAAGGTGCCGACTACGACGTGGTGAACGTCGAGAACGACCACCGCTACCGCGATTTCTGGATGACCTACCACGGCATGACCGAGCGTCGCGGCGTCACCGTGCCGGTGGCCAAGATCGAGATGCGCCGGCGGCACACGCTGATCGCCTCGATGCTGCTGCACAAGGGGGAGGTCGACGGCATGCTCTGCGGCACCTGGGGCACCACGGCGCAGCACCTGCACTACATCGACCAGGTCATCGGCAAGCGCGAAGGCGGCAGCCCGAGCACGGCGCAGGACGTGCGCGTCTACGCCTGCATGAACGGGCTGATGCTGCCGGGGCGGCAGGTGTTCCTGGTCGACACCCACGTCAACGCCGACCCGAGCGCCGAGGAGCTGTGCGAGATCACCGTGATGGCGGCCGAGGAGATGCAGCGCTTCGGCCTGGAGCCCAAGGTGGCGCTGCTGTCGCACTCCAACTTCGGCACCAGCGATCACCCCAGCGCGCAGAAGATGCGCCGCACGCTGGCGCTGCTGCGCGAGCAGGCGCCGTGGCTGGAGGTCGACGGCGAGATGCATGGCGACGTGGCGCTGGACGCCGAGGCGCGCGGCAAGCTGATGCCGCGCAGCACGCTCAGCGGCGAGGCCAACCTGCTGGTGCTGCCCAACATCGACGCCGCCAACATCGCCTACAACCTGCTGAAGACGGCCGCCGGCGGCGGCATCGCGATCGGCCCGGTGCTGCTCGGCGCGAACAAGCCGGTGCATGTGCTCACTTCCTCGGCCACGGTGCGGCGGATCGTGAACATGACGGCGCTGACCGTCGCCGACGCCGAGGCGGGGCGCGTCGTCAGGCCGGCCTGACATCGGATTCGCCAGCGATTCGCGACATGTGAGCGCACACTAATAACCCTGCGCGACTGCCCCATTCCTGGGCAGAGTCTTGAGTTTCTAGGGGGTCTCGGGTAGCATCCTGGTTTGTTTTTCCAGGGTAAACCCGTGTTTCGGACCGGTTTGGCCCAGCCGGGCGGCAAGTTCCGGCAGGCTTTGCACAAGTGGAGTGCCGCCATCGCGGTGGCCTCGGGCTTGGTGGCCGGTGCGGCTTGGATGCCGGCGGCCCAGGCCCGTGGCCCGGAGCCGGCCCAGCAGTCCGTGGCGCTGGCCACCTTGCCGCCCGAGGCGCAGCAGACCTACCGCCTGGTGTTGAGCGGCGGGCCCTTTCCCTATTCGAAGGACGGCACCGTGTTCGGCAACCGCGAACGCCGCCTGCCGGGCCAGCCTCGCGGCTGGTACCGCGAGTACACGGTGAAGACCCCCGGTTCGCGGGACCGCGGCGCGCGCCGCATCGTCTGCGGCGGCAAACCGCCCACGCAGCCGGAAACTTGTTACTACACCGACGATCACTACAACTCGTTCCGCCGCATCGTGCCATGAGCGACGGACTGCATCAGGATTCACTCTCCCAGCCTGCAAGGAGGATCGCGACCATGGAGTTGCAGACCATCCGCCCCAACATCGTCCAAGCGATCAGGGCCTACCGCGTCGACGACCTGATGAAGGCCGCCGAGACGTCGGGCCAGCATTTCCTCTACGCCAACCTGTCCAATGCGCAGTCCAAGCAGGAAGTGCTGGAGGGCATTGCCGAAGCCTTCACCTTCCCGGCGCACTTCGGCAAGAACCTCGACGCGCTGTACGACTGCATGACGGACCTCGTCCACAAGTCAGGCCAGCAGCCGGGCTTCGTGGTGGTGCTGGAGCAACTGCCCGACAACCCGCGCTTCGACCGCGAGGCGCGCGAGCAACTCCTGGAAGTGTTCCGCGATGCCGCGGAGTACTGGGGGGACCGACGAATACCGTTCAGGTGTTTCTATTCTTTTCAGTAGCCCGCTCCCAGGAAATCGGGCAATGGGAGCGGGCGACGGAAGTGGCCCCCGCGAGCACTGTGAAGCCGGCCGTGAAGGTGGTGCCCAAGAACGGCACCAACCCCAACTTCGGCATGAACATGCCGATGATGTGCAGCGCCTTCGACACGGCTGCCTGGCTGAACGCCGCCTGAGCGCAGCGCTCGGCTGAAGACCAAGCCCCCGCACGCGGGGGCTTTTTCATGCCCGGATCAGCGCCGGCGCGCGAGCGCGAGGTACTCGGCCACCGGCACCTCCTCGGCGCGGCGCGAGAGGTCGAACGGCGCCTCGACGCCCTCGCGCTCGAGCCAGCGTCCGAGCGTGGCGCGCAGCATCTTGCGCCGCTGCGAGAAGGCCACCGTGACGAGTTCCGCGAGCCGCGCCGCATCGACGCGCTCGTCCAGTGGCAGCGGCTCCATGCGCACGACCGCCGAATCCACGCGCGGCGGCGGGTCGAAGGCCTCCGGCGGCACGTCCAGCACGGCCTCGATGCGGTAGCGCCACTGCAGCATCACCGACAGGCGCCCGTAGTCCTTGCCGCCGGGCTCGGCCGCCATGCGCTCGACCACTTCCTTCTGCAGCATGAAGTGCTGGTCCAGCACCGCCGGGGCGTGCTCCAGCAGGTGGAACAGGATGGGCGTGGAGATGTTGTAGGGCAGGTTGCCGACGATGCGCAGCGGCCGGCCGGCGGCCTGCGCTAGCGCCGTGAAGTCGACGGTCAGCACGTCGGCCTCGATCACCGACAGGCCCGCGCGGCCGCGCAGCCGCGCCGCGAGGTCGCGGTCGAGTTCCACCACCGTCAGCGCGCCGGCCCGCTCCAGCAGCGGCTGCGTGATCGCGCCCAGCCCGGGGCCGATCTCCACCAGCGCCTCGCCCGGCCGCGGGCCGATGGCGCGCACGATGCGCTCGATCACGCCCTCGTCGACCAGGAAGTGCTGGCCGAAGCGCTTGCGAGCGATGTGGCTCATCGCGCGTTCGCCGTCACTGCTGCGGCGGCTCGCGGTACTCCACGTAGGCCTTCGCGCGCAGCTCCTTGGTCCAGTCGTTGTAGGCCTGGTCGAAGCGCTGCTCGCGCAGCACGTTCTTGGCCTGCTCGCGCAGCTGCTTGGGCTCCAGCGCCGTCTCGCGCCGCTCCAGCACCTGGATCAGGTGCACGCCGAAGCGCGAGACCACCGGCTGAGACAGGCCACCCGGCTGCAGCTCGTTCATCGCGTTCTCGAACTCCGGCACCATCACGCCGGGGCTGGCCCAGCCGAGGTCGCCGCCGGCGGAGGCCGAGCCGTCCTCGCTGTACTGCCTGGCGATGTCCTCGAAAGTCTTGCGGCCCGAGGCGATCTGCTCGCGGTACTCGTTGAGGCGCCGGGTCGCGGTCTCCGCGCTCAGCTGCGGCGAGGTGCGCAGCAGGATGTGCCGCGCGTGGGTCTGCGTGATGCGGCCGAGGTTGGCCTCCTTGCGCTCGAGCACCTTCAGCACGTGGAAGCCGGCGCCGGTGCGCAGCAGTTCCGGCGCGACCTCGCCCGCCTTGACCTTGGCCGTGGCCTCGACGAACACGTCGGGCAGCTTGGAGGCCGGCCGCAGCCCGATCTCGCCGCCCTTGGCGCGGTTGGCGTCTTCCGAGACCTCGCGCGCGACATTGGCGAAGTCTTCGCCCTTCTTCACGCGCGCCAGCGCCAGCTCCGCCACGGCACGGCGTGCGGCCACGGTGGCGGGGTCGGCACCATCGGGCACGGTCACGAGGATCTGCGCCAGGTTCGTGTCGGCATCGGCGGCGGCCGCGGCGCGCTGCTCGGCGAGGTGCTTGTCGATGTCCTCGTCGTTGATCTTGATGCGGTTGTAGACCTCGCGCTCGCGCAGCCGCTCGATCACGAGCTGGTCGCGCACGTTGGCGCGGAAGCGCAGGTAGTCGATGCCTTCGGCCCGCAGCCGGTCACGCAGCACGGGGATCGTGATCTGGTTCTGCGCCGCGATGTTCTGCACCGCGCGGTCGACCTCGCCCTCGTCGACGCGGATGCCGACCTCGCGCGCGTTGCTGATCATCACGCGCTCTTCGATCAGCGCCTCCAGCGCCAGCTTGCGCATCTCCGGCTCGGGCGGCAGCCGGGCGCCGCGCGGGGCCTCGGCGGAGGCGCGCTCGATGCGGCGCTCCACCTCGCCGGCAGTGACGAGTTCCTGGTTGACGATGACGGCGATGTAGTCGCCGGTGCGCACGCGCGCCGGCGCCTGCGCCGCAGCGGGCAGCGCGGCCAGTGCGGCCAATGCGGCGCTGGCGAGCAGCGTCGCGGCCCAGGCGCGGCTCGGCCCGCGAAGAAGAAGGTCAGTCATAGAAAGCGGCGGCAGAGCCGTCGTCGTTGGGCGACGCCCCGCGGCGCTCTTCGCGCAGCAGGCGGTAACCGGGGATATTGTCCTTCAAGACCTTCAGCGGGTTGGACCCGATGCGCGACAGGCCCACCAGCTCCAGCTGGAGCATGAATTTCGTCGTCGCCTCGCTGCGGCCGGTGGACAGCCGCTCGGCGACGAAACGGCCGACCCAGCAGCCGGCGTCGTACTCGACGCCGAGCACGGAATCGGTGACGCGGCTGTCCTTCATGCTGTAGTTCACCCGCCCGACCGAGTACCAGGTGCCGCCGCACGAGCCGGCGCCACCGCTGGGCTGGCTGCGATAGACCGGCCACTGCCAGCCCAGTTCCATCTGCTCCGACAGCCCGCGCGCCAGCCGGTAGGTGGTGCTGATGGTCTTGTACGGCGCCGGCGACCAGCGCACCCCCAGCACCGAGCGCACCGAGCGCTGCAGGTCGGGGCTGTACTGCAGCGAGCCGTCGAGGTTCCAGCCCGGCAGCACGCTGGTGCTGCCCAGCAGCAGCGCGTCGCTGAAGCGCTGGTCCTGCGGCGGGCCGTCGGGCGTGCCGTCGGCCAGCGCCGTCACCCGCTGGGTGCGGAACAGCACGCGCTGCACCAGGCCCAGGCGCAGCGCCTCCTCGCCGGTGGCGGCGTCGACGAAGCGCGTGGTCACGCCGGCGGTGAGCTGGTGGGCGTCGTTCACGCGGTCGACGCCGGAGAACTGGTTGTCGCTGTAGATCGAGACGACGTTGAAGTCCTTGGCCGCCGAGTCGTAGTTCGGCAGCTGGCTTTGCGCGTGGTAGGGCGTGCGCACGTACAGCAGCCGCGGCTCCAGCGTCTGGCGCAGGTCGCGGCCGAAGGCGACCGTCGAGCGCTCGAATTCCAGGCCGGCATCGACGCTGAACGTGGGAATCACCCGGCTCGCGCGCCCGCCCGCGGGCGAGACGCCGCCGGTGTTGCCCGGGTTCACGCGCAGGTAGCTCGCGGCGTTGAACGAGAGCCTGGGCACCACCCACCAGCCCGGTTCGCGCCAGGGCCGCGCGAGCTGGCCCAGCACGTGCACGCGCTCGCCGCCATTGCGCCCGGCGCGGCCCTCGGTGCCGGTGGGCAGCGTGAAGCGGTTGTACTCGGCCTCCAGCGCATAGTCGAAGCCGCCGGGCGCGGGGCCGTTCAGCCGCAGGCCCAGCTGCGGCGTGCGCTCGTAGGGGGAGATCACGACCGCGTCGCTGCCCTGCAGCACCTGCCACTGCTGGGCGCGCGCATACACCAGCCCCTCGCCCTCGCCCAGGCCGAAGGGCCGCTCGGCAAAGGCGCGCAGCGGCAGCAGCCGCGCGGTGGGGCTGCGGTTGGAGCCGGGGAAGTCCTTCCACCAGGCGTTGTCGGAGACGCGAACGACGTCGGCGCCGTAGTGCAGGCCGCCGCCGAAGGCGCGGCCGTCGTGCTGCCACTGCAGCCCTTCGCGCGACTGGCCCGTCAGGCGGTCGTTGGGCAGCCAGTCGAGCTGCACCGCGCCGTCGAACGACGGTTCGAGGTAGCGGAACTCGCCGTTGACGCCCACGCCGCGGCGCGTGATGACGCGCGGGGCGATCGTCGCGTCGCGGTTGGGCGCGATGTTCCAGTAGTACGGCATCGAGATCTCGACGCCGCTGCGGTTGTCGGTGTTCAGCGAAGGCGGCAGCCAGCCGGACTTGCGCGCGTCCGAAAGCGGAAAACTCAGTGCCGGCAGCGCGAGGATGGGCACGTCCAGGAAGCGCAGCACCGCGCCTTCGGCGACGCCTTCGTTGGCTTCCAGGTCGAGGCGGACGCTGTCGGTGCGCAGCAGCCAGGCCGGCTCGCCGGGGCCTTCGCGCGGGCAGCTCGTGTACTCGGCCTTGGTGGCGCGCGAGCGGGCGTCGTCGATGAAGTCGATGCGCTCGGCGCGGCCGCTGGCGCCCAGCAGCGGGAACTGGAACTCCGGCAGCAGGAAGAAGCCCTCGAAGCGCTGCACGTGCAGTTGCATCTCCGGGCCGGTGTAGATGGCGCCGCTGCGGCTGATGCGCACGTGGCCGACGGCGCTGGCCAGGTCCTGCGGCGTGTCGTAGGAGAGCTTGTCGGCGCGCACCACCAGGCCGCCGCGGCGGAACTCGACGCGGCCTTCGGCGGTGAGATCGAGTTCGGGGCGGCCGCTGAGCTTGTCGGCCTGCAGCACGATGGGCAGCGAGCGCGCACCCGCGCCGCGCGGCAGCGGCTGCAGCGCGGGGCTGGGTTGCAGCGGATCGGTGCTGCCGGTCTGCGGTGGCTGCGGCGCTGGTTGCGCCAGCGCCGTGGCGCCGCAGGCCAGCAGGCTGGCCGCCAGCGCCAGCGGCGTGAGGGATGGGGATGCCAAGGGAGCGCGGAGCCGCCGGCGCGGCACGGCCGGGTTCGTAAAATTCATTATCCATGAGCCCGATCCCGCTGATCCCGCCCAACCGGCCCGAGCCGGTGCCCGAGATGCGCCTGAGCGGCAGCGATCCGAAAGCCGACCGCGAGGCCTTGCGCGCGCTGGTCGACTGGCAGGCGGCCGCCTCGGCACCGCCGGTCGGCGCGGTGCTCGGCGAGGCCGAACTCGCCGCGCCGCTGGCCCGCCTGCGGGCGCGCTGCACGGCCACCGCGGCGCAAGCCGCCTGGGACCGCCCGCTGCGCCTGCTGGCCGGCAGCGCGGCAGCGCAGCCGGTGCTGGCGCTGCACCCGGCGCTGTCGGATCGCGGCCAGGGGCCGCTGACGCACGACATCGCCGCGCTGCTGGCCGCCGCCGGCCTCGACGAGCCGGCCGAGATCGACCTCGCGGTGCGCTGGTGGCAGCTGGCGCGCGCCGCCGGGCTGCCGGTGCACGAGGACTTCGGCGAGACCTGGCGCGCGATCGAATGGATGGCGCTGTGGCTGCATCTGGCGGCGCTGGCCGACGCCGCGCCCGGCCCGTCCGCCCTGCCCTTCGTGCAGCGCGTGGCGCTGCGTTACGCCCCGCTGGCGCCGCTGCTGCGCCTGCTGCAGCCGCTGACCGGCGCCGCGCCCGAGGCCGGCTTCACGTTCTAGTCGAACAGCCCGCCGCGGCCAGCCAGGGGTCGCGGTCCTCGCCGCCGAAGACCTCGAGCAGGAAGTCGAGGAAAGCCCGCGTGCGCGCCGGCAGGTGGCGCCGGGTGGGAATGCCGGCCCACAGCGTCATGTCGAACAGGCGCCACTCGGGCATCACGCGCTCCAGCGCCTGCTCCATCAGCGCGTCCTCGATCACGTAGGACGGCAGGCCCGCGATGCCCAGCCCGGCCAGCGCGGCGGCGTAGGCGGTGTCGATCAGCGCGGTGGCCAGCGTCGGGTGGCGGCGCCGCGGCAGCGTGTAGCTGTGCAGCGCCGTGCCCTCGCCGGCGTAGAAGGTGATGCCGCGCTCCATCGTGGAGGCCGGCGGCACGATGGTGTCGTGCGCCGCCAGCTCCGACGGATGCTGCGGGCGGCCGCGGCGGTCGAGGTACTCCGGCGCGGCGCAGACCACCACCTCGGTGCGCGCCAGGCGCCGCGCGATGAAGTCGCCATCGGGCGCGGTGCGGCGCGAGAACAGCGTCAGGTCGTAGCCCTCGTCCACCGTGTCCACCGCGCCCGGCGAGTGGATCTCCACCGTCAGCTGCGGGTGCAGCGCGCGCAGCCGCGGCAGGTGCTTGGCGAGCTGGTGGATCGCGATGGCCGGCGGGCACAGCACGCGCACGTGGCCGCGCACCTCGCGCGTGGCGGCGCTGGCCAGCGCGTCGGCCTCGTCGAGCTCCAGCAGGATCGCGCGCACCTTCTCCAGGTACTGCTCGCCCACCTCGGTGAGCGACAGGCTGCGCGTGCTGCGGTTCAGCAGCCGCGCGCCCAGGTGGTCCTCCAGCTCGGCCACCAGCCGAGTGACCACCGGCGGCGCCATGTCCAGCGCGCGCGCGGCCTTCGCGAAACCGCCCTCGTCCACCACCCTGGCGAAGGTCTTCATCGCCCGCAACTGGTCCATCGTCCCTTCCCGTCGTCCGGCGTCCCGCCGCAGCCCGCAGAATCGCGGCCCATGGAATATGCCGCCTTCCTGATCGACTTCATCCTCCACGTCGACCGCCACCTCTCCGAATTCGTGCAGGCCTACGGAGGCTGGGTCTACGCGCTGCTGTTTCTCATCATCTTCGTCGAGACGGGGCTGGTGGTGATGCCCTTCCTGCCGGGCGACTCGATGCTCTTCGTCGTCGGCACGCTGTGCGGTCTCGGGCTGATGAACCTGCCGCTGTCGATGGCGCTGCTGACGGCCGCGGCGGTGCTGGGCAACCAGACGAACTACACGATCGGCCGCCACATCGGCCCGCGCGTGTTCCAGTGGCCGGAGTCGCGCTGGTTCAACCGCAAGGCCTTCGACCGCACGCATGCCTTCTACGAGCGCTACGGCGGCATCACCATCGTCGCGGCGCGCTTCATGCCGTTCCTGCGCACCTTCGCGCCCTTCGTGGCCGGCGTGGCGCAGATGACGCGCAGCAAGTTCACGTTCTACGACGTGAGCGGCGGCGCGCTGTGGGTCTGCGGCATCACGCTGGCGGGCTACCTGTTCGGCAACATCCCGCTCGTGAAGCAGCACCTGTCGCACATCATCTGGGCGATGATCCTCGTGCCCGGCGTGCTGGTGCTGTTCGGCGCCTGGAAGGCCGGGCGCAGCAAGGACAAAGGGCTCGCCGGCTGAAGCCGGCGAGCCCTCCAAGCGTGTTCAGCGCGGGGCGCGGCTCTGCTACAGCACGCGGCGGCGGCGCGCAGCGGCCACGACGGCCAGTGCGCCCAGCGCCATCAGGCCGTAGGTGCCGGGCTCGGGCACGGCGGCGGCCGGCTCGTAGTAGATGCGCAGCGTGCCGGCGTTGACGGTGGCGTCGACACCGTCGTCGTCGAAGAGTTCGTAGACCGTCACCCAGACCTGGCCGTCGGCCGCGACGACGAAGGGCTCGCCGATCTGGCCGCCCAGCGCCGTGTCCCACGAGCCCGATGCCGGGCCGAAGGTGCCGCCGGCGCCGATGTCGCTGGGCGCGGCGTCCATGTAGCCGGAGACGTCGGTGGCGTTCAGCGAGATCACGAACTCGCCGAGGTAGCTCGCGCCGCCGGTGGTGAAGCTCAGGTCGATGTAGTCGAAGCCCGTGACCGTGGAGCCGACGCCGATGGGCAGGAAGGCCTCGGTGTTGCCCGGCTCGCCGAAATCGGCCGTCGAGGTCCAGCCCGCCAGGTTCACGTCGATGAACTGGGCCGTGACCGACGGGGACGGCGCCGAAGACACCAGCGACCAGGCCGGTCCGCGACCGGCTGCGTGCGCCGGCAGGGCGGCCGCGCAGGCCAGGACGGCGGTGCAGGCCGCGGCCCGCAAAGAGTGGGTTCCCAGCATCGAGACTCCTGTGCAGTGTGTGAAGCGGTGCACGAACTGGCACCTGACCCCCAAATCTGACAGTGCCGTGACGGCTTGGCAACGCCCATGTGCCGATCAAGGCCGGCTTCTCCCCGCATTCGCGGGGGTGCTAACCCCTCAGGTCAGGGGCACGCGGCGATCACCTGCGCCACCGCCGCCGTGAGCTTCTTGCCGTAGGGCACGTGCAGGAACTCGTTCGGCCCGTGGGCGTTGCTCTTCGGGCCCAGCACGCCGCAGACCATCATCTGCGCTGCGGGAAAACCCTTCTGCAGCATGCTCATCAGCGGGATCGTGCCGCCCTGGCCGATGTAGCCGGTGGGCGCGCCCCAGTGCGCCATCGAGGCGGCGTTCATCGCCTGCTCGAGCCAGGGCGCGAGCTCCGGTGCGTTCCAGCCGCTGGCGCCGAGCGCACCGGCGCGGCCATCCGGGTGGAACGTCACCTTCGCGTTGTAGGGCGCGTTGTCCTCCAGCAGCTGCTTGAGCGCGATGCTGGCCTCGTTGCCGTCCACCAGCGGCGGCAGCCGCAGGCTGAGCTTGAACGCGGTCCAGGGGCGCAGCACGTTGCCGGCGCTCCGGATCTCCGGGAAGCCCTCGGCGCCGACGACCGACAGCGTCGGCCGCCAGGTGCGGTTCAGCAGGCCTTCGACCGGGTCGGTGGTGGTGGGCAGCGCGGGCGAGCCGTCGGCGCCGCAGGCCCAGGGCATGCGTTTCCAGACCTCGTCCTTCAGGATCGCCGCCGTCGCGCGCGCCTGCTCCACGCGCGAGGCCGGGACCTCGCAGTGGAAGCTCTCGGGCAGCAGGCGGCCGGTGGCGCTGTCTTCCAGCCGGTCCAGCACGTGGCGCAGGATGCGGAAGCTGCTGGGCACGAGGCCCGAGGCGTCGCCGGAGTGGATGCCCTCGCCGAGGATCTCCACCTTCAGCACGCCGCTGACCATGCCGCGCAGGCTGGTGGTGAGCCAGAGCTGCTCGTAGTTGCCGGCGCCGCTGTCCAGGCAGACCACCAGCGCCACGTTGCCCAGCCGGGGCTTGAGAGCGTCGATGTAGGCCGGCAGGTCGTAGGAGCCGCTTTCTTCGCAGCTCTCGATCAGCCCCACGACGCGCGGGTGCGGCAGGCCCTGCGCGTGCAGCGCCTCCAGCGCGGTGATCGCGGCGTACACGGCATAGCCGTCGTCGGCGCCGCCGCGGCCGTAGAGCAGGCCGTTCTCGTACTTGGGCGTCCACGGGCCGAGGTCCTTGCGCCAGCCGCTGAACTCGGGCTGCTTGTCGAGGTGGCCGTACATCAGCACCGTGTCGGCGCTGGTGCTGCCGCTGCTGGCAGGCACCTCGAAGAAGATCACCGGCGTGCGGCCTTCCAGGCGCACGACCTCCAGCGTCAGGCCCGGCACCTTGCGCGACTCCACCCAGGCGGCCGCGTCGCGCACGACGCGCTCGACGAAGCCGTTCTTCACCCAGTCGGCGTCGAACATCGGGCTCTTGGCGGGGACGGCGATGTAGTCGGTGAGCGCCGGGACGATGCGGCGGTCCCAGGCTTCGTCGACGAAGGCGGTGATCGCCCCGAGCGTGGCGTTCAGGGCGCCGGCTTCCGCGGCACGGGTGGGGGCGTTCATGGCTCGCGGCTCCTGGGCGAAAACGACGATTAGAAACCCGAACTACAGCCCTGTCAGCCAGCGGGTGAGTTCATCGATCACGGCCGCCCGCTCGGGCTCGTTGAAGATCTCGTGCACGAGGCCGGGCCAGGGGCGCGAGGCCACGCGCTCGGCCGGCGCCGCGGCGGCGAAGGCGGCGCTGCCGGCGGGGTTCACGCAGCGGTCGGCCGCGCCCCACATCAGCAGCGTGCGCGTGGTCCAGCGCGGCGCGGCCTGCAGCACCGCGCGGCCGCCCTCGACGATGAAGCTCACCAGCCGCGGCGTGACCCGCCCGTGCACCAGCGGATCCTCGCGGTAGCGGCGCACGACCTCGGGGTCGCGGCAGATCCACGACGCATCGATGCCGTTGGACAGCGGCAGCCGCGGCACGAGGGTGCGCAGCAGCGGCAGCGCGGCGCGCTCGAGCGCATTCAGGCCGGGGTCGAGCGCCGGCGACGAGAGCACGAGCGCATCCACCTCGCGCCACCAGGCCGGCTTCGGCCCGAGCAGCGGCGCGGCGACGAAACGCGACGCGACCAGCCCGCCCATGCTGTGGCCCAGCAGCACGTGTTGCCCGGCGCCGGAAACATCCGCCGGGTGGGCGCGCAGGTGGTCGAAGACGACGGCCACGTCGGACAGCATCGCCTGTGCGTCGGGCGTGCCGCCGCGCGGGCCGCCGCTGCTCCCATGGCCGCGCAGGTCGTGCGCCGCGACATGCCAGCCGGCGGCGTTCAGCGCCTGGGCCAGCGCCTCGTAGCGGCCGGCGTGTTCGCCCAGGCCGTGCACGATCTGCACCGTGCCGCGCGCGCCCGGCGCCGCGGGCCAGCGTCGCAGCGCGAGCGCGACACCGTCGCGCGCCGCCAGTGCCTCGGCCATCAGGCCGCCTTGGGCATGCAGAAGACGTTGAGCTTGTTGCCGTCCAGGTCGCGGAAGTAGCCGGCGTAGAAGCTGTCGCCGCGCGGGCCGGCCGGGCCTTCGTCGGTGCCGCCCAGTTCCAGCGCCTTCCTGTAGATCGCGTCGACCTGCGCCGGCGTCTTCACCACCAGCGCCACCATCGTGCCGTTGCCGCGCGTGGCGGGCTGGCCGTCGTAGGGCTTCATCACGCCCACGCTGGGCTGCTCCCAGCTCACGCCCCAGGCCACGCCGCGCTCGGACTCGAACAGCCGCTTGGCGCCCATCTCGGCCAGCAGCGCGTCGTAGAACGCGGTGGCGCGCGGCAGGTCGTTGGTGCCCAGGGTGACGTAGCCGATCATGAGGTGCCTCCTCGTGGTGTGGATCAGAGCTTGAAGTCGTAGTCGATCACCAGCGGCGCGTGGTCCGAGAAGCGCTGCTGGATGTAGATGTGCTCGGCCTTGGCCTTGGCGGCCAGCGCCGGCGTGGCCAGGTGATAGTCCAGCCGCCAGCCCACGTTCTTGGCCCAGGCCTGGCCGCGGTTGCTCCACCAGGTGTACTGCTCGGGCTTCGGGTTCAGCGTGCGGAACACGTCCACCAGGCCGCCTTCGGTGAAGAGCTTCGTGAGCCAGGCGCGCTCGTCGGGCAGGAAGCCGCTGTTCTTCTGGTTGCTCTTCCAGTTCTTCAGGTCGATCTCCTGGTGCGCGATGTTCACGTCGCCCACGAGGATGAACTCGCGCTCGGCCTTGAGCTTCATCAGGTGCGGGAAGATCTTGGCCAGGAAGCGGTACTTGGCGGCCTGGCGGTCCTCGCCGCTGCTGCCGCTGGGGAAGTAGCAGCTGATGAGGCTGAGCTTGCGCTTGGCGGTGTCGTAGCGCGCCTCGACCCAGCGGCCCTCGGCGTCGAACTCGCCGCCGTCGAAGCCGGTGATGACGGCGCTGGGCGCCTTCTTCACGAACAGGCCCACGCCGGAGTAGCCCTTCTTCTCGGCGCAGTGGAAGTGGCCCTGCAGCCCGGCGATGGCCGTGAGGCCGTGCCCCCCCAAGTCTTCAGGCTGTGCCTTGACCTCCTGCACGCCCATACAATCCGCAGCCGCGCTTTCGGCCCACTCCACGAGGCCCTTGCTCGCTGCAGAACGGATGCCGTTGACGTTCAGCGTGATCAGGCGAAAAGCCACTCGAGCCCCTTCGTTTGCAGATGACCGAACCCCGTCCGATGCCCACGGCAGCCGACCCCACGCTCGCGCAGGAGTTCGTGCGCTTCGCCATGGATGCGGGGGTGTTGCGCTTCGGTGAATTCAAGACCAAGGCCGGGCGCCTGTCGCCCTACTTCTTCAACGCCGGCCTCTTCGACGACGGCGCCAAGTTGGGCCGCCTGGCGGAATTCTATGCACGGCGCCTGATCGCCGACGGCCTGCCGTTCGAGATGCTCTTCGGCCCCGCCTACAAGGGCATCCCGCTGGCGGCGGCGCTGGCGGTGGAACTGGCGCGGCGCGGCCACAATCGGCCGTATGCGTACAACCGCAAGGAAGCCAAGGACCATGGCGAAGGCGGCACGCTCGTGGGCGCGAAGGTGCAGGGCCGGGTGCTGATCGTCGACGACGTGATCTCCGCCGGCACCTCGGTGCGCGAGTCCATCGAGATGATCGGCGCCGCCGGCGGCACGCCCTGCGGCGTGGCCATCGCGCTCGATCGCCAGGAGCGCGCCACCGAAGGCGGCCAGGACGCGCCCTTCAGCGCCGTGCAGCAGGTGACGCAGCAGTACCGGCTGCCGGTGGTGGCCATCGCCACGCTGGCCGACCTGCTGCAGGTCCTGCGCGAGGCCGACGAGCCCGCGCTGCGCGCCCATGCCGGCGCGGTGACGGCCTACCGCGAGCGCTACGGCGTCTGAACGATGCTGCGTGCGGCCCGCTGCCCCCTCGCGTGCCTGGTGGCGCTGGCGCTGCCCGCGCTGCAGGCCGCGGCGCAGACCTCGCCGCCCACGCGCGCGCCGGGCGGCATCTACACCTGCATCGACGACAAGGGCCGCCGGCTCACCTCCGACCGCCCGATCCCCGAGTGCGCGGCCAAGGAGCAGCAGCTGCTGAACCGCGACGGCTCGGTGCGCGCCATCGTGCCGCCCACGCTCACCGCCGACGAGCGCGCCGAGAAGGAAGCGCGTGAACGCGCCGCCGCCGAGGCGCGCGCCGCCGCGTCCGACGCCGTTCGGCGCGACCGCAACCTGATGACGCGCTTTCCGAACGAGGCGGCCCATGCCCGCGCGCGCGAGGCGGCGCTGGACAGCGTGCGGCTGGCGATGAAGGCCACCGAGATCCGCCTGCGCGACCTGCGCGCCGAGCGCAAGCCGCTGAACGACGAGGCCGAGTTCTACGTCGGCAAGCCGCTGCCGCCGAAGCTCAAGGCGCAGATCGACGCGAACGATGCGGCGGTCGAGGCGCAGAAGGCCGCCACGGCGAACCAGGAAGCCGAGCTCGAGCGCATCAACAAGCTCTACGACGCCGAGCTGGACCGGCTGCGCAAGCTGTGGTCGGGCACGCAGCCGGGCTCGCTCGGGCCGCTGCCGGTGCAGGCCGCGCCGTCGAACCCGGGCTCGGGCGCGCGGCCGGCCTCGGCCGCACGCGCCGCGTCGCGCTGAGCCTCAGGCCTTCGCCGCCAGCCGCTGCCGCAGCAGCTCGCCGGCCTGCGCAGGGTTGGCCTTGCCCTGGCTGGCCTTCATCACCTGGCCCACGAGCGCGTTGAAGGCCTTGTCCTTGCCGGCGCGGAACTCGTCCACCGACTTGGCGTTCTTCGCGATCACCTCGTCGACGATGGCCTCCAGCGCGCCCAGGTCGCTCATCTGCTTGAGGCCCTTGGCGGCGATGACCGCATCGACATCGGCCGACTCGCCGCTCCACAGCGCGTCGAAGACCTGGCGCGCGCCGTTGTTGGAGATCGTGCCGTCGGCGACGCGGCCGATCAGCGCGGCCAGCGTGGCCGGCAGCAGCTTCGCGGCCTCGATCGAGCCGCCTTCGGCGTTCAGGCGCTTGCTCAGCTCGCCCATCAGCCAGTTCGCGGCCTGCTTGGGCGGCGCGCCGGCGTCGCGCACCGCCTCGTAGAAGCGCGCGAAGGCCAGGCTTTGCGTCATCAGTGCCGCGTCGGCCTCGGGCAGGCCGTCGGCCTTCACGAAGCGCTCGGCCATCGCCGCGGGCAGCTCGGGCATCGTCGCCTTCACGCGCTCGACCCAGGCCGGCGCCACCACCAGCGGCGGCAGGTCGGGGTCGGGGAAGTAGCGGTAGTCCTGCGCGTCTTCCTTGCTGCGCATCGCGCGCGTCTCGCCCCGTCCGCCGTTGACATCGGGGTCGAACAGCACGGTGGCCTGCTCGATCGCCAGGCCGTCCTCGACGCGGTCGATCTGCCACTGGATCTCGACGTCGATCGCCTGCTGCAAGAAGCGGAAGCTGTTGAGGTTCTTGATCTCGCGCCGCGTGCCGAAGGGCGCGCCGGGGCGGCGCACGCTGACGTTCGCATCGCAGCGGAAGCTGCCTTCCTGCATGTTGCCGTCGCACACGCCCAGCCACACGACCAGCGTGTGCAGTGCCTTGGCGTATTCCACCGCCTCGGCCGAGCTGCGCATGTCGGGCTCGGAGACGATCTCCAGCAGCGGCGTGCCGGCGCGGTTCAGGTCGATGCCGCTCTGGCCGTGGTAGTCCTCGTGCAGGCTCTTGCCGGCGTCCTCCTCCAGGTGCGCGCGCGTCAGCCGCACCGAGCGCCTGGCGCCCGCGAGCAGGAAGTCCACGCGGCCGCCCTGCACCACCGGGATCTCGTACTGGCTGATCTGGTAGCCCTTGGGCAGGTCCGGGTAGAAGTAGTTCTTGCGCGCGAAGATCGACAGCTCCGCCACCTTCGCGCCCACCGCCAGACCGAAGCGGATGGCGCGCTCGACCGCGCCGCGGTTGAGCACCGGCAGCGTGCCGGGCAGCGCGAGATCCACCGCACAGGCCTGCGTGTTGGGCTCGGCGCCGAACTGCGTGGAAGCACCGCTGAAGATCTTGCTCGCGGTGGACAGCTGGGCGTGGGTCTCCAGGCCGATGACGACCTCGTAGCCGCGGATGAGCGGGGCGGCGGTCACAGCGCGGGCTCCTTCAGATGGAAGTCGGTGGCCTGCTGCAGCGCGTGCGCCGCGTGCAGCAGCTTGCCTTCGTCGAAGTAGTTGCCGATCAGCTGCAGGCCGACGGGCATGCCGCCCTCGCCGAAGCCAGCCGGCACGCTCATGCCCGGCAGGCCGGCCAGGCTGCCGGGCAGCGTGAAGATGTCGGCCAGGTAGGCCTTCACCGGGTCATCGCCTTGCTCGCCGAGCTTCCACGCGACCGTGGGCGCCACCGGGCCGGCGATCAGGTCGCAGGCCTTGAAGCAGGCCTGGAAGTCGTCGGCGATCATGCGCCGCAGCTTCTGCGCCTGCAGGTAGTAGGCGTCGTAGTAGCCGTGCGAGAGCACGTAGGTGCCGATCATGATGCGGCGCTTGACCTCGGGCCCGAAGCCTTCGGCGCGCGTCTTCTTGTACATGTCCATCAGGTCGGCGTATTGCGCGGCGCGGTGGCCGAACTTGACGCCGTCGAAGCGCGAGAGGTTGCTGCTGGCCTCGGCCGGGGCGATCAGGTAATACACCGGGATCGACAGTTCGGTGCGCGGCAGGTGCACGTCCACCAGCGTCGCGCCGAGCTTCTCCAGCTCGGCCAGCGCGCCGCGCACGGCGGCGTTCACGTCGGCCGAGAGCGCGGCCGGGAAGAACTCCGCCGGCAGGCCGATGCGCAGCCCGGCCAGCGGCCTGCCCGGCGCCGCGGCGCCGCGGGCTTGCAGCATCTGCGCATGGAAGTCCTGCGGCGGGCGCTGCGCGCTGGTGGCGTCGCGCTCGTCGAAGCCGCTCATCGCCGAGAGCAGCAACGCGCAGTCCTCGGCGCTGCGCGCCAGCGGGCCGGCCTGGTCGAGGCTGGAGGCGAAGGCGATCATCCCGTAGCGGCTGCAGACGCCGTAGGTCGGCTTGATGCCGGTGACGCCGCAGAAGCTCGCGGGCTGGCGGATCGAGCCGCCGGTGTCGGTGCCGGTGGCCGCCGGCACCAGGCGCGCGGCCACCGCCGCGGCGCTGCCGCCGGAGGAGCCGCCGGGCACGCGCGCGTGGTCCCAGGGGTTGCGCGCCGGGCCGAAGGCCGAGTTCTCGTTGGCCGAGCCCATCGCGAACTCGTCGCAGTTCGCCTTGCCCAGCGTCACGGTGCCGGCGGCGGCCAGGCGCGCGACGACGGTGGCGTCGAAGGGACTGCGATAGCCGGCGAGCATCTTCGAGCCGGCGGTGGACGGCAGCGCCGTGCGGGCGTAATCGGTAACGAAGATGTCTTTGTGTGCCAGCGGGACGCCGGTGAGCGGGCCGGCGCTGCCGGCCGCGATCGCGGCGTCGGCGGCCCGGGCGGCGGCGAGCGCGTGTTCGGCATTCACGGCGAGGAAGCAGCCGAGCGCGGCCTGCTGCTCGATGCGCTTCAGCAGCGCCTGGGTCAGCTCGACGCTCGAGAACTCGCGTGCCGCCAGCGCGCGGCCGAGCGCGGCCACGCCCAGGGATTGCGGATCTTGCGCGGCACTCATTCGATCACCTTGGGCACGAGGAACAGGCCGTCTTCCACCGCCGGCGCACTGGCCTGGTTGGCCTCGCGCGTGTTGGCTTCGGTGACGGCGTCGTCGCGCAGCCGCAGCTCCACCGCGTGCACGGCTGACAGCGGCGTGTACAGCGGCTCCACGCCGCGCGTGTCGACCTTGCTCATCTGCTCGACGATGCCGAAGAAGCCGTTGAGCTGGGCCAGCATCAGCGCCGATTCGGCGTCCGACAGTTCGAGCCGCGCCAGGTGCGCGATGCGGCTCACGTCCTCGAGATTCAGGGCCATTCGGGAGGGGTCCCAGAGGGTTCGGGATGGGGTTCGCAACAGGCCTTCGGACGGGCCGCGCGCTGCTGAAAAAAGCAGCGCCGCACCTCGGAAGGAATGGATGGATACGTTATTATCTCCGGTTACCCGCAAGCCCCATGGCACGGGGCTGCGCCGGGTTACCGTCAAGGTCCTGCGCCCGGTTCCGAGCAGCTCTTGTCGAGCCTGCATGAGGCGCGGCCCCGAACACCGCACACCCCCTCCACGGCCCCGGCTTTCGCCCCCAGCCTGCTCGCGCGCAAAGCCCGGCGCCACCCGTCGTCCGATCCCATGTTCGCTGCATCCCTGCGCCGCTATTTCTCCACCGATCTCGCTATCGACCTGGGCACCGCCAACACGCTTATCTACGTGCGTGGCAAGGGCATCGTGCTGGACGAGCCCTCGGTCGTCGCGATCCGCCACGAAGGCGGGCCGCAAGGTAAGAAGACGATCCAGGCCGTCGGCAAGGAAGCCAAGGCCATGCTGGGCAAGGTGCCCGGCAACATCGAGGCGATCCGCCCGATGAAGGACGGCGTGATCGCCGACTTCACCGTCACCGAGCAGATGCTCAAGCAGTTCATCAAGATGGTGCATCCGCGCTCGGTGCTTCGGCCCAGCCCGCGCATCATCATCTGCGTGCCCTGCGGCAGCACCCAGGTCGAGCGGCGCGCCATCCGCGAGAGCGCCCTGGGCGCCGGTGCATCGGACGTCTACCTGATCGAGGAACCGATGGCCGCCGCGATCGGCGCCGGGCTGCCGGTGGCGGAAGCTTCCGGCTCGATGGTGGTCGACATCGGCGGCGGCACCACCGAGGTGGGCGTCATCTCGCTGGGCGGCATGGTCTACAAGGGCTCGATCCGCGTCGGCGGCGACAAGTTCGACGAGTCCATCATCAACTACATCCGCCGCAACTACGGCATGCTGATCGGCGAGCCCACGGCCGAGGCCATCAAGAAGCAGATCGGCTCCGCCTTCCCCGGCAGCGAGGTCAAGGAGATGGAGGTCAAGGGCCGCAACCTCTCCGAAGGCGTGCCGCGGAGCTTCACGATCAGCAGCAACGAGATCCTGGAAGCGCTGACCGACCCGCTGAACCAGATGGTCAGCGCGGTGAAGAACGCGCTGGAGCAGACGCCGCCGGAACTCGGCGCCGACATCGCCGAGCGCGGCATGATGCTCACCGGCGGCGGCGCGCTGCTGCGCGATCTGGATCGGCTGCTGGCCGAGGAGACCGGCCTGCCGGTGCTGGTGGCCGAGGACCCGCTGACCTGCGTGGTGCGCGGTTGCGGCATGGCGCTGGAGCGCATGGAGCGCCTGGGCTCCATCTTCACTTCCGAGTGACGCAGCCGCCGTGCTGCCTCTGATCAAGCACTTGCACGGGTCCGGCTCCGCCGGCCCGTCGCAAGACGCCCCCTCGGGGGGCCGCGACCGTTAGGGAGCGTGGGGGCCCATGCTCCTCGACCGCACGCCGCCGCCGTTCTTCCGCCAGGGCACCTCGGCCCTGAGCAAGCTCGTGTTCTTCTCGGCCCTGGCCTTGTTCCTGATGGTGGCCGACACCCGCTTCGGCTGGGCGCAGCAGCTGCGCGGCGCGCTGGCGGTGGCGCTGTGGCCGCTGCAGCAGGCGCTGGCCGTGCCCTTCGAGCTGGCCGAGGGCGGCGAGGACTACCTGCGCGGCCTGCGCAAGGCGCAGGCGGCAGAGCGCGAAGCGCAAGCGAAGCTCGTGGCGCAATCGGCCCAGGCGCTGCGCGCCGAGCAGCTGGCGGCCGAGAACACGCGGCTGCGCGCGCTGCTGGAGCTGCGGCCGGCGATCGGCGTCAAGAGCCTGGCCGCGCAGGTGCTCTACGAGGCGGCCGACCCCTACTCGCGCAAGGTGTTCATCGACCGCGGCACCACGCACGGCGTGATGCGCGGCTCGCCGGTGATCGTCGAGGCCGGCGTGCTCGGCCAGGTGACGCATGCCTATGCGCTGACCTCCGAAGTCACGCTGCTGGCCGACAAGGACGCCGCCATCCCGGTGCTGAACACCCGCACCCAGCAGCGCGCCGCGGCCTTCGGCGGCGCCACCGCGCTGCCCGGCGGCATGGAGCTGCGCTTCACCTCGGCCAATGCCGACGTGCAGGTGGGCGACGTGCTGCAGACCAGCGGGCTGGATGGCGTCTACCCGCCGGGCTTGCCGGTGGCGCGCGTGGCGAACGTCGAGCGGCGCGTCGAAACGGGCTTCGCGCGCATCCTGCTGAAGCCCGAGGCCGCCGCCGACGGCGTGCGCCACGTGCTGGTGCTGGAGCCGGTGGGCGTGCAGTTGCCGCCGCGGCCGGAGCCCACGCCCGAGCCCGGCGGGCGCGGCGAGCGCCCGCTGAAGGCGCCCAAGCGCGGCGCTCCGGCTGCGTCTGCGGGAGCCGCGCCATGACGACGTTCATGCCGCGCGGCTCCAACCAGCTGCTGCTGCCGGTCAACCCCTTCTTCATCGGCTTCACGCTGGTCGTGGCCTTCCTGGTCAACCTGCTGCCCGTGGGCCGCGTGCCGGCGATGCCGGACCTGCTGATCGTCACGCTCGCGTTCTGGAACGTGCACCAGCCGCGCCGCGTAGGCGTCGGCTGGGCCTTCCTGTTCGGCCTGCTGATCGACGTGCACCAGGGCGCGCTGCTGGGCCAGCACGCGCTGGCCTACACGCTGCTGAGCTTCGTCGCGATCACGGTGCACCGGCGGCTCTTGTGGTTCGGCGTGGTGGAGCAGGCGCTGCAGATCCTGCCGCTGTTCGTGCTCGTGCACCTGGTCTCGCTGGCCGTGCGCATGCTCGCGCGCGGCATGTTCCCGGGCTGGGGCCTGATGCTGGCGCCGCTGTTCGAAGCGCTGCTGTGGCCGCTGGCCACGTGGCTCTTGCTGGCTCCGCAGCGCCGCGCGCCCGATCCCGATCAGAATCGGCCGCTGTGATGGAGCCCCCAAGCTCGCTGGCGCTCAACGCAAGGCCGGAGGCCTTGCTTGCTCGCCCGTCCAAGTCCGCGCAGGCGGACTTGGAGCCGCGGGCTTCGCCCCCCCCGAGGGGGCCGTCCGCCGACGGGCCGGCAAAGCCGGGTCCGTGGCGGGAAGCTTGGTCGCGTGTCGTCCGAGAGGATGCTTCATGACTGAGTTGAAGGACCTGGAGCAGGAACTCGGCCGCTTCCGCGGACGGGTGCTGGCGGCCGCCGCCTTCGTGTTCGTCGCCTTCTGCCTGCTGGGCGCGCGCCTGGTGCACCTGCAGATCTTCCGCCACGAGGAGCTGGCCACGCAGGCCGAGGCCAACCGCATCGCCGTGGTGCCGATCGTGCCGAACCGCGGGCTGATCGTCGACCGCAACGGCGTCGTGCTGGCCACCAACTACTCCGCCTACACGCTGGAGATCTCGCCGCAGGTGGTGAAGGACGGCGACTTCGACGCGCTGGTCGACCAGCTGGGCGCCGTGGTGCCGATCGAGCCCAAGGACCGGCGCCGCTTCAGGCGCCTGCAGGAAGAGCTGAAGGGCGCCGAGTCGCTGCCGATCCGCACCCGCCTCTCGGACGAGGAGGTCGCGCGCTTCATGGCGCAGCGCTTCCGCTTTCCCGGCGTCGACGTGAAGGCGCGCCTGTTCCGCAACTACCCGCTGGGCGAGACCGGCAGCCACCTGCTGGGCTACATCGGCCGCGTCAACCAGGCCGAGAAGAAGGCGATGGAGGACTGGGAGGAGGCCGAGCAGGGCAACTACAAGGGCACCGAGTACATCGGCAAGCTGGGCCTGGAGCAGAGCTACGAGAAGCTGCTGCATGGCACCGCCGGCTTCGAGGAGGTGGAGACCAGCGCCGGCGGGCGCGCCGTGCGGCGCCTGAACAGCCACCCCGCGACGCCGGGCGACAAGCTGGTGCTGTCCATCGACGTGAAGCTGCAGGCGCTGGTGGAGGAACTCTTCGGCGACCGCCGCGGCGCGCTGGTGGCGATGGACCCGCGCAACGGCGAGGTGCTGGCCTTCGTCAGCAAGCCCACCTTCGACCCCAACCTCTTCGTCGACGGCATCGACGTGGAGAGCTGGCGCGAGCTCAACGAGAGCATCGACAAGCCGCTGCTCAATCGGGCGCTGCGCGGCACCTACCCGCCGGGCAGCACCTACAAGCCCTTCATGGCGATGGCCGCACTCCACAGCGGCAAGCGCAGCCCGCAGACCATCATCAACGACACGCTGGTCTTCAACTTCGGTGGCCACCGCTTCGGCAGCCCCGAGACCGAGCGTGGCGGGCTGATGGACATGCACCGCGCGATCGTGCAGTCCAGCAACGTCTACTTCTACACGCTGGCCAACGAGATGGGCGTGGACCTGATCCACGAGCAGCTCTACCCGCTGGGCTTCGGCCGCAAGACCGAGATCGACCTCGAAGGCGAGGTCACCGGCGACCTGCCGTCCACCGAGTGGAAGAAGCGCCGCTTCAGGAAGCCCGAGCAGCAGAAGTGGTACGCCGGCGAGACCATCTCGCTGGGCATCGGCCAGGGCTACAACAACTTCACGATGCTGCAGATGGCCACCGCGATGTCCACCCTCGTCAGCGGCGGCCAGCGCTTCAAGCCGCGCCTGGTGCGCGAGATCGAGGACGTGATCACCGGCCAGCGCAAGCGCGTGGCCAGCGACGCGCTCGAGCCCATGCCCTACAAGCCGGCCGACGTGGAGGTGATCCGCAAGGCGCTGCAGGGCGTGACGACCGACGGCACCTCGCGCGCCTCCTTCGCGGGTGCCGGCTACGCCAGCGGCGGCAAGACCGGCACCGCACAGGCGGTGGGCCTGCGCGCGAACGAGAAGTACAGCTCGGTGAAGATGGAGGAGCACAAGCGCGACCACGCGCTGTACGTGGCCGCCGCGCCCATCGATGCGCCGACCGTGGCGCTGGCGGTGATCGTCGAGAACGCCGGGTGGGGCGGCGACTCGGCCGCGCCGATCGCGCGCCGCGTCTTCGACTACCTGCTGATGGGCCAGTACCCGAGCGAGGAGGACCTCGCGGCCATGCGCGAGGGCAAGGCCAAGGCGCCGATCGGCAAGACGCGCAACGCCGCCGACGTGCCGCTGCCGGGGATGGCCGCGCCATGATCGGCATCTACGAGCGCCCCTCGCCCTGGTTCTGGCTGCGCCGCGTGTTCGGCGGCTTCGACGGGCCGCTGTTCCTGGCCGTGCTGATCCTGGCCACCGTGGGCCTGGTGGCGATGTACTCCGCGGGCTACGACCACGGCACGCGCTTCGTCGACCACGGCCGCAACATGCTGCTGGCGCTGGCGGTGCTGTTCCTGGTCTCGCAGATCCCGCCGCAGAAGCTGCAGCAGCTGGCGGTGCCGCTGTACACCGCGGGCGTGCTGCTGCTGGTGGCCACGCTGCTGTTCGGCATCACGCGCAAGGGCGCGACGCGCTGGCTCGCGCTCGGGCCGCTGGTGATCCAGCCCAGCGAGGTGCTGAAGATCGCGATGCCGATGATGCTGGCCTGGTGGTTCCAGAAGCGCGAAGGCCAGCTGCGCGTGGCCGACTTCGTCATCGCCGCGCTGCTGCTGCTGGTGCCGGTGGCGCTGGTGGTCAAGCAGCCCGACCTGGGCACCGCGATCCTGATCCTCGCCAGCGGCGTCTACGTGCTGTTCTTTGCCGGCCTCAGCTGGAAGCTCGTGATCCCGGCGCTGCTGCTGGGCGCCGTCGGCATCGTGGCCATCGTGATGGCCGGCGACGCGATCTGCGAGCCCGACGTGACCTGGCCCTTCCTGCGCGAGTACCAGCGCCACCGCGTCTGCACGCTGCTGGACCCCACGCGCGACCCGCTGGGCAAGGGCTTCCACATCATCCAGGGCATGATCGCCATCGGCTCGGGCGGCCTCGCGGGCAAGGGCTTCATGCAGGGCACGCAGACGCACCTGGAGTTCATCCCCGAGCGCACGACCGACTTCATCTTCGCCGCCTTCTGCGAGGAGTTCGGCCTGGCCGGCGTGCTGGTGCTGCTGCTGGGCTTCACCTTCCTGATCTTCCGCGGCCTGGTGATCGCGGCCGAGGCGCCCACCGTCTTCACGCGGCTGCTCGCCGGCGCGGTGACGCTGAGCTTCTTCACCTACGCCTTCGTCAACATGGGCATGGTCAGCGGCATCCTGCCCGTGGTGGGCGTGCCGCTGCCGTTCGTCAGCTACGGCGGCACGGCGATGGTGTCGCTGGGGCTGGGGCTGGGGATCCTGATGTCGATTGCGCGGAGCAAGCGGTTGATGCAGTCGTGAGCGGCCGTCTCAGCGCGCGCTGGAAGCCGCCGGCGACGTCGGCGGCACCGACACCGACCAGTCGTCGCGCCCCGCTGCTTCCTGCTGCGCGGCCGGCTGGGTCTGCGGCGCGATCAACGGGAAGCGCACCGTGAACAGCGCCCCCGGCGTCGAGGCCGTCGGCCCGGTGCGCGGCCGGGCGTCGGTGACGGTCACTTCCGCCGCGTGCCGCTGCGCCACCTCGGCAACGATCGCCAGGCCCAGGCCGCTGCCGTCGACCTGCGTGTCGAGCGCGCGGTAGAACGGCCGGAAGACCGCCTCTCGCTCGGCCGGAGCGATGCCCGGGCCGGTGTCCTCGACCTGCAGCACCACGACCTGCCCGAAGGGATCCGGCACGACGCGCGCCGTGACGGTGCCGCCGGCCGGCGTGTACTGCAGCGCGTTGTCGACGAGGTTTCGCACCATCTCCGACAGCAGCACCGGCTCGCCGCGCAGCTTGGTCGCCTCGTGCGTCTCCGGGCCTTCGTAGCCGAGGTCGATGCGGCGTTCGATGGCGCGCGGCACGAAGTCGCGCACCACCGCGCGCGTCACGGCCGAGAGATCGACCTGCTGGTGCCGCGCGGCCTGGCCGTTGTCCTCGGCACGCGCCATCGACAGCAGCTGGTTGACCATGTGCGCCGCGCGTTGCGTCGACAGCGCGATCTGCCTGAGCGTGTGCTTCATCGAGGCCGGGTCGCCGCGGCCGCTGTCGATCTCGCGCGTGGCCAGCTCGGCCTGCATGCGCAGGCCCGCCAGCGGCGTCTTCAGCTGGTGCGCGGCATCGGCCAGGAAGTGGCGCTGGGTGGCGATCGTGCGGTCCAGGCGCTGCAGCAGGTCGTTGATGGCGCGCACGAGTGGCGCCACCTCGTCGGGCACGTCGCCTTCGGCGATCGGCGAGAGGTCGGTGCTCTCGCGCTTGCGGATGCGCTGCTGCAGCTCGGCCAGCGGGCGGATGCCGCGCGCCAGCGCAAACCACACCAGCACCACCGCCAGCGGCAGGATCACGAACTGCGGCAGGATCACGCCCTTGATGATCTCGGTGGCCAGCTGCGAGCGCTTGCCCAGCGTCTCGGCCACCTGCACCAGCGATTCACTGCGGCCGGCCGCGCCCGGTGGCGCGGGCAGCCACAGGTAGGCCACGCGCACCGGCTCGTCGCCGATCAGGTCGTCGCGGAAGCGCACGCCGCCGTCGGCCGCCGCGCCGGGCTCCTCGCCGGGCACCGCGAGGCCCGACTCGCCCGCCAGCAGCTCGCCGCGCCGGCCCAGCACCTGGAAGTAGGTGCGGTCGTCATCGTCGTCGCGGCGCAGCACCAGGGCCGAGCGCTCGATCTCGGCACGCGCCGCCTCGGTGTTCTCGCCCGCGGCCTGCACCGTGGCCTGGCGCGCCAGCGCGCGCACCACGTCGGCCAACTCGCGGTCGTAAGGCCGCGCGGCGATGGCCTGCGCGACGACCCAGGTCAGGCCCAGGCTCATCGGCCACAGCAGCAGCAGCGGCGCGAGCATCCAGTCGAGGATCTCGCCAAAAAGCGATCGTTGCTCAGGATGGGGCGGGGCGGGCGGCATGGTGAATCAGGCGCGGCCCCGACGGCGGCCCTGCTGCAGGGCCGCGCGCGGAATCAGGCCGCGATCTTCTCCAAGCAATACCCGAGCCCGCGGACCGTGGCGATGCGCACCGGCCCCTGCTCGATCTTCTTGCGCAGCCGGTGGATGTAGACCTCGATGGCGTTGTTGCTCACCTCTTCGCCCCATTCGCAGAGGCGCTCCACCAGCTGGTCCTTGCTGACCAGGCGCCCGGCGCGCTGCAGCAGCACCTCCAGCAGGCTCAGCTCGCGCGCCGAGAGTTCCACCATCTGGTCGTTCAGGTAGGCCACGCGACCGGTGGCGTCGAAGGTGAGCGGGCCATGCTTGAGCACGCTGCTGGCGGTGCCCAGGCCGCGCCGGGTGAGGGCGCGTACGCGGGCTTCGAGTTCGGCCAGCGAGAAGGGCTTGGCCATGTAGTCGTCAGCGCCCAGGTCCAGGCCCTTGACGCGCTGCTCGACGCTGTCGGCTGCGGTGAGGATCAGCACCGGCACCGAGCTGCCGCGCGCCCGCATCTTGCGCAGCACCTCGAAGCCGTGCATGCGCGGCAGGCCGAGGTCGAGGATCACGAGATCGAACTCGTGCGCTGCGACGGCGGCGTCGGCCTCGCTGCCGCTGCTGACCTGGTCGACCGCGTAACCCGCGGCGCGCAGCGAGCGCAGGAGGCCGTCGGCCAGCACCTGGTCGTCTTCGGCGATGAGGATGCGCATCGGTTGTCTCCTGATGGGCCGGGCTTCGTGGGCGGGCACAAGAATGCCGCGCCACCCCTCTTGGACTGCCGGCCGATTCTAGGCAGCCACCTGACGCGGCGCTTGATGACTGTCAACGGCCCCCGGCCGGGTGACCCTCAGGAGTTACCCCGCGATTCCCCAAAAAGGACTGTACGAATATCCAGCTTTCCCGCCATAATGCCCTCAACGCAAGGAGAACACGATGGACGCACCCGTGAAGGCGCTGAACACCGAAAAGGCCAAGGCCCTGCAGGCCGCGCTGGCCCAGATCGAAAAGCAGTTCGGCAAGGGCTCGATCATGCGCCTGGGCGAAGGCGAGGCGATCGAAGACATCCAGGCCGTCTCCACCGGCTCGCTCGGGCTGGACATCGCTCTCGGCATCGGCGGCCTGCCGCGCGGCCGGGTGGTCGAGATCTACGGCCCTGAATCCTCCGGCAAGACCACGCTCACGCTGCAGGTCATCGCCGAGATGCAGAAGACCGGCGGCACCTGCGCCTTCATCGACGCCGAGCACGCGCTCGACATCCAGTACGCGCAGAGGCTGGGCGTCAACCTGCAGGACCTGCTGATCAGCCAGCCCGACACCGGCGAGCAGGCGCTGGAGATCGTCGACGCGCTGGTGCGCTCGGGCTCCATCGATCTCATCGTCATCGACTCGGTGGCCGCGCTCACGCCCAAGGCCGAACTCGAAGGCGAGATGGGCGACGCGCTGCCCGGCCTGCAGGCGCGGCTGATGAGCCAGGCGCTGCGCAAGCTCACGGCCACGATCAAGAAGACCAACACGATGGTCATCTTCATCAACCAGATCCGGATGAAGATCGGCGTGATGTTCGGCAACCCCGAGACCACCACCGGCGGCAACGCGCTGAAGTTCTATGCCTCGGTGCGGCTGGACATCCGCCGCACCGGCAATATCAAGAAGGGCGAGGAGGTCATCGGTTCGGAGACCAAGGTCAAGGTCGTCAAGAACAAGGTCAGCCCGCCGTTCAAGACGGCCGAGTTCGACATCCTCTACGGCGAAGGCATCAGCCGCGAAGGCGAGATCATCGACATGGGCGTGGCCGCGCAGGTGCTCGACAAGAGCGGCGCCTGGTACGCCTACAACGGCGAGAAGATCGGCCAGGGCAAGGACAACGCGCGCGAGTTCCTGCGCGAGAACCCCGAGGTTGCGCGCGAGATCGAGAACCTGGTGCGCGAGCACATGGGCATCCCGCCGCTGGCGGCCGCAGCCGAGTGATCCCGGCCGGCGCCAGGGCCAGCATCCGGTTGCGCATCGCGCCGTGGCCTTCGGGGCGCTGTCGCTGAAAGCCCGCGCGCTGCGCTACCTGGCGCAGCGCGAGCACTCGCGCTCGGAGCTGGAGCGTAAGCTCGCCCGCTTCGCCGAAGACAGCGACGAAGCCAGCGCCGAGCGGCAGATCGCCGCCGCGCTGGACGAACTCAGCGCCCGCGGCCTGCTCAGCGACAGTCGGGCCGCCGAGGCCGTGCTGACGCACCAGGGCGCGAAGTTCGGCAGCCGCCGGCTCCAGCAAACGCTGCAGGGCAAGGGGCTGGACAGGGCGCTCGTGGCGCAGACGCTGCAGCAGGCGCGCGCCAGCGAGCTGGAACGCGCGCAGGCCGTCTGGCGCCGCAAGTTCGGCGAGCCGGCCACCGATGCCGCGGGTCGCGTGCGCCAGATGCGTTTCCTCGCCGCGCGCGGCTTCGAGCCCGAGGTCGTGCGCCGCGTGGTGAAGGGCGCCGGGATAGGCGCCGGGATGGGCGCGGAGATCGGCGCCGACGACGACTGAACGAGCGTCGCCGCCCCGACATTCCGCTGTAAGCCTCTGCTGCAGGGCAGCATGCTAAATTCGCCGCCGCCTTTCCAAGAGCCACCCAGAGCCACCCTCTGCGGCCCAGCGGCCGAATCCACCCATGCCTGTCCCGTTGCCGGCGGCCGACCGCCAGCTCAAGCACCGCCGCCGCCTCGAGGTCGAGGTCTATGCGCGCAACGACGGGCTGTGGGAGGTCGACGCGACGCTGGTCGACACCAAGACGCGCGAGCTGCAGATGGCCGACGGCCCGCGCGCGGCCGGCTCGCCGATCCACGACATGCTGCTGCGCCTGGTCGTCGACCGCCAGCTCAACGTGCTGGCGGCCGGCAGCCAGACGCGCGCGATGCCCTACCCCGGCCTCTGCGGCGAGCACGGCGATGCCTACGCCACGATGGTCGGCCTGAACCTGCTGCAGGGCTTCCACAAGACGCTGCGCGAGCGCCTGGGCGGCGTGCGCGGCTGCACCCACATCACCGAGCTGGCGCAGGTGCTGCCCACCGCGGTGGTGCAGGCCTTCGCCGGCGAGGTGATCGACACCCGCGGCCAGGCCGAAGGCAGCACCAAGCCTTTCCAGATCGACCGCTGCCACGCGCTGCGCAGCGACGGCGAGGCCGTGCGCCAGTTCTATCCGCGCTGGTACCGGCCGGCGCAGCCCACCGAGTCGTCATCCTGACCGAACCCCCGAGCGAGTAGAGAGTAGAGGACCACCCGATGAAGATCCACGAATACCAGGCCAAGGAGCTGCTGCGCGCCCATGGCGTGCCCGTCCCGCGCGGCTATCCCGCCTTCACGGTGCGCGAGGCGCAGGAAGCGGCGCAGAAGCTCGGCGGCAGCGTCTGGGTGGTCAAGGCGCAGATCCACGCCGGCGGCCGCGGCAAGGGTGGCGGCGTGAAGCTGGCCCGCACGCCGGCCGATCTGGAAACGCTGGCCGGCCAGATCCTGGGCATGCAGCTGAAGACGCACCAGACCGGCCCCGAGGGCCAGAAGGTGCGCCGCCTGTACATCGAGGAAGGCGCCGACATCCAGAAGGAGTACTACGTCTCGCTGGTGACCGACCGCGCGACGCAGAAGGTGGCCTTCATCGCCTCGTCCGAAGGCGGCATGGACATCGAGGAAGTGGCGCACAGCACGCCCGAGAAGATCATCACCGAGTTCATCGACCCGCTCACCGGCCTGGGCGACGAGCAGGCGAAGAAGATCGCCGACTCCATCGGCCTGCCGGCCAACAGCACGGCGCAGGCGATCGACCTCTTCAAGAAGCTCTACGCCTGCTACATGGCCACCGACGCCTCGCTGGTGGAGATCAACCCGCTGAACCGCGACAGCAAGGGCAACCTGATCGCGCTGGACGCGAAGTTCAACTTCGACGCCAACGCGCTGTTCCGTCACCCGGAGATCGTGGCTTACCGCGACCTCGACGAGGAAGACCCGGCCGAGGTGGAAGCCAGCAAGTTCGACCTCGCCTACATCAGCCTGGACGGCAACATCGGCTGCCTCGTGAACGGCGCGGGCCTGGCGATGGCGACGATGGACACCATCAAGCTCTTCGGCGGCGAGCCGGCGAACTTCCTCGACGTGGGCGGCGGCGCCACCGCCGAGAAGGTGACCGAGGCCTTAACATCTTCGGCGGCATCATGAAGTGCGACACCATCGCCGAGGGCGTGATCACGGCCTGCAAGGCGGTGAACCTCAGCGTGCCGCTGGTCGTGCGCATGAAGGGCACGAACGAGGACCTGGGCAAGAAGATGCTGGCCGACAGTGGCCTGCCCATCATCGCTGCGAACACGATGGCCGAGGCCGCCACCGCGATCGTGGCCGCCGTCAAGTAAGCCCGGAGCACCCGACATGAGCATCTATATCAACAAGGACACCCGCGTCGTCACGCAGGGCATCACCGGCAAGACCGGCCAGTTCCACACCAAGGGCTGCCAGGCCTACGCCAACGGCAAGGCCTGCTTCGTCGCCGGCGTGAACCCGAAGAAGGCCGGCGAAAGCTTCGAGGGCATTCCCATCCTGGCCAGCGTGAAGGACGCCAAGGCGCAGCACGGCGCCAACGTCAGCGTGATCTACGTGCCGCCCGCGGGCGCGGCCGACGCGATCTGGGAGGCGGTGGAGGCCGATCTCGACCTCGTCATCTGCATCACCGAAGGCATCCCCGTGAAGGACATGCTGACGGTGCGCAACAAGATGAAGGCCAAGGAAGCCGCCGGTGGCAAGAAGACCTTGCTGCTGGGGCCGAACTGCCCGGGCCTGATCACGCCGGAAGAGATCAAGATCGGCATCATGCCGGGCCACATCCACCGCAAGGGCCGCATCGGCGTGGTCTCGCGCTCCGGCACGCTGACCTACGAAGCGGTGGCGCAGCTGACCGAGATCGGCCTGGGCCAGAGCAGCGCGGTGGGCATCGGCGGCGACCCGATCAACGGCCTGAAGCACATCGACGTGATGCGCGCCTTCAACGACGACCCGGACACCGACGCCGTGATCATGATCGGCGAGATCGGCGGCCCGGATGAAGCCGAGGCCGCGCGCTGGTGCAAGGCGAACATGAAGAAGCCCGTCGTCGGCTTCATCGCCGGCGTGACCGCGCCCCCGGGCAAGCGCATGGGCCATGCCGGCGCGCTGATCTCCGGCGGCGCCGACACCGCCGACGCCAAGCTGGCCATCATGGAGGAGTGCGGCTTCAAGGTGACGCGCAACCCGTCCGAGATGGGCCGGCTGCTGAAGTCGCTGCTCTGAGCCGGGCCCTGGCCGCGCCGCGCGGCTATGTAGTTCCCCGCAGGGCCCCGCCCAGGCCCTGCGCCTAAACTCGGCGGGCACCCGCGCCGCAGCCACCGAAGCCGCCGCGTGGCGGTGCGAGGAGGGGACATGGAGCATTTCGGCGAACCTGGCTTCTGGGTCGCTCTGGGCAAGATCGTCTGGGTCAACATCCTGCTGTCGGGCGACAACGCGGTGGTGATCGCGCTGGCCGCACGCAGCCTGCCGGACCACCAGCGTGGCAAGGCCGTCTTCGGCGGCAGCGCCGCGGCGATCATCCTGCGGGTGGTGCTCACGCTGTTCGCGGTGCAGCTGCTTCAGTTCCCGTACCTGAAGATCGTCGGCGCGCTGCTGCTGTTCTGGATCGGCGTGCAGCTGCTGGTGCCTGAAGACGAGGAAGGCGACGGCATCAAGTCGAGCGACCAGCTCTGGTCGGCGATCCGCACCATCCTCATCGCCGACCTCGTGATGAGCCTGGACAACGTCATCGCCGTGGCCGCCGCGGCCGACAGCGGCCCCCCGGAGTCGCGCATCCTGCTGCTGATCATCGGCCTGGGGCTGTCGATCCCGCTCATCATCTTCGGCAGCACGCTGCTGCTGAAGGTGATGGAGAAGTACCCGGTGATCATCACGCTGGGCGCGGCGCTGCTGGGCTTCGTCGCCGGCGAGATGCTGGTGACCGACCATGCGGTGGAGGCCTTCTTCCACAGCGCCGGGCGGGCGTCGACCACCATCATCGAGCTTGCTGGCGCGATCGGCGTGGTGGTCGTGGGCCGCTGGCTGGCGGCGCGCAAGACGCGCGAGGCGGCGGCCGACAGCTGATGGGCGAGCCGGCCGGCATGGCAGCGGTGGCAGGCTGGCGCCTGCTGCGGCTGCTGGGGCAGGGCGCCAACGGCTCGGTCTACCTGGCCGAACGCGACGGGCACCCGGGCCCGGTGGCGCTGAAGCTCGTGCGCCTGGACGCCGGCGGCGACATCGAGACCGCGCGCCGGGCCTTCCTCGAAGGCGCCGACATCGCGCGCCGGCTGCACCACCCGGGCATCGTCGAGCTTTTCGATGCCGGCGTCGACGGCCGCACCGGCTGGCTCGCGATGGAGGCGGTGCCGGGCAGCGACCTGGCGCGCTACGCCCAGGCCTCGCGGCTGCTGCCGGAGCCGGTGGTCGCGCGCATCGGCCAGCGCATCGCGATGGCACTGGCGCACGCGCACCGGCAGGGCGTCGTGCACCGCGACCTCAAGCCCGGCAACGTGCTGGTGGATTGGCCGAGCGACGCCGTCAAGCTCGCCGACTTCGGCCTCGCGCGCACCGCCGATTCGGCGCAGACCGGCACCGGCATCGTGCTGGGCACGCCGGCCTACATGGCGCCCGAACAGCTGGCCGGCAACGTGCCGACGCCGTCGAGCGACCTGTACGCGCTGGGCGCGCTGCTGTTCCAGCTGCGCAGCGGTCGGCTGCCGCACGAGGGCGCGACGATGGGCGCGCTGCTGCGCCAGGTGGCCGAAGTACCGGCGCCGCCGCTGCGCAGCCATGCGCCGGAGGTCACGCCGGCCTTCTCGGCACTGGTGGCCAGCCTGCTGGCCAAGCGCCCGGCCGAGCGCCCCGCCGACGCCGATGCCGTGGCCGCGCTGCTGGCCCCGCTGGCGCAGCCGCCGACGCATGCCCCCGTGGATGCGGGCCGGCCGCCGCGGCCCTGAGGGTTGCCGACCAGCGGACGCCGCGCCGATCCGATGCACAATGCCCCCCACCTGCTGACCAACACGCCCCCGCGCCGCCGCACCCGTGCCGATGACGATTGAGATCCATGCCGCGGTGGACCCGGGCCGCTCGCGCAGCAACAACGAGGACTCGGTGGCCACCGACGACGGCGTGTCGCTGGCCGTGCTGGCCGACGGGATGGGCGGCTACAACGCAGGCGAAGTGGCCAGCAACATGGCCACCAGCTTCATCCGCACCGAGCTTGGCCGCTGGCTGCGCGAAGCCAGCAGCCAGGCCAGCGACGCCGAGGTGCGCCGCGCGATGGACATCTGCGTGGACAACGCCAACCGCGCCATCTTCAACGCCGCCAACAGCAACCCGCAGTACGCCGGCATGGGCACGACGCTGGTCGTGGCCGTGTTCCGCGACGACCGCGTGCTGCTGGGCCATGTCGGCGATTCACGCTGCTACCGGCTGCGCGCCGGCAAGCTGCAGCAGATCACGCGTGACCATTCGTTGCTTCAGGAACAGATCGATGCAGGTCTGATCACGCCGGAGCAGGCCGCGTTCTCCGCCAACAAGAACCTGGTGACCCGCGCCGTGGGCGTGGAAGACAGCGTGCTGCTGGAGACGCACCAGCACGACGTGGCGCCCGGCGACTTGTTCCTGATGTGCTCCGATGGGCTCTCGGACATGCTCGACGACCCAGGCATTGCCCAGGTGTTGCAGGCACACGACTCGCTTGAAGCGGGCAGCCGGGCCCTGATCGACGCCGCCAACGACGCGGGGGGAAAGGATAATATCTCCGTGATCCTGGTGCGCGCCTCCGGCGGCGCGAGCGCACCGGCACGGTCCTGGTGGCCGTTCCGGCGCTGACGCGGTGGTGTCCGCCTCCACTCACAACAGCGGCATGCTCGAGTGCCGCGCACCGCGGCCGGCGGATCACAGGAATTGAGGGCAGGCATGGGCAAGCTGGTCGTTTCGCTCGACGGTGTGGTCATCAAGGAAGTCCAGATCACCAAGGACAAGACCACGCTCGGCCGTCGTCCGTACAACGACATCGTGATCGACAACCTGGCCGTCAGCGGCGAGCACGCCGTGCTGCAGATGGTGGGTGCCGACGTCTTCATCGAAGACCTCAACAGCACCAACGGCACCTACATCAACGGCAAGGCGATCAAGAAGCAGCTGCTCACGCACAACGACACCGTCGAGATCGGCAAGTACAAGATCAAGTTCCTGGTCGACGAGTCCAGCGACTACGAGAAGACGATGATCATGCGTCCGGGCGGCACGCCGGCGCTGGGCGCGGCCACGCCGATGAGTTCGGCGCATCCGGCCTACGCGGGCGGCGGTGCGGCGGCGGCTTCGAACTTCGGCGGGCTGGGTGCGCCGCCGGTGGCGCCGCCGATGGCGCAGCCGGCGTCGATCAAGGTGCTCAACGGGGCCGCGGCGGGGCGCGAGGTGACGCTGACGAAGGTCGTGACGACCGTCGGCAAGCCGGGCGTGCAGGTGGCTTCGATCACGAAGCGGCCGAATGGGTATGCGTTTGCCCACGTCGAGGGGGCGCAAAGGCCGAGCATCAATGGCGTGCCGCTGGTGGGGGACTCGGTGCCGCTGCGCAACGGCGACGTGATCGAGCTCGCCGGCACCCAGATGCAGTTCATTTCCCGTTAGGCCGGACGCCTTCGGCGCCGTCCTAACTCGGCGCGCTCGAGCGGACGCCCCGCGCCGCTCAGCGCGCCGGCGCGTGATTCCCATCACGCGTGGGCCGTGCTTACGTCGTGCGGTCTCCCTTTCGCGTCAGCCTGCCTTGATTTGGGGCGGCGGGGCGTTCAGCATCCGGGTCCCGGCCGCCTGCATAGGCGGTGCTCATTCGCGCGCCCGTTTCCCCATGCAGATCCGTGTCCTCGGTTGTTCCGGTTCGATTGCCGCTGGCAGCCGGACGACCTCCTTCCTGCTGGACCACGATGTCCTGATCGACGCCGGCACCGGCGTCGGTGACCTGACGCTGGAAGAGATGACGCGCATCGACCACGTGCTGGTCTCGCATTCGCACCTCGACCACGTGCTGGCCATCGGCCTGCTGGCCGACAGCGTCACGCGCCGCCGGCGGGCCGCGAACCGGCCGCCGATCCGCATCCACGCGCTGCCGCAGACGATCGAGGCGCTGCGCCGCCACGTCTTCAACGGCGTCATCTGGCCCGACTTCACGCGCTTGCCGGACCCGGCCGCGCCGGTGCTCGCCTTCGAGCCGATCGAGGTCGGCCAGATCATCCAGCTCAGCCAGCGCCGCATCGAGGTGCTGCCCGCCCGACACACCGTGCCGGCGGTCGGCTATGCGGTGCTGGGCAGCCAGGGGGCCTGGGCCTTCACCGGCGACACCGGGCCGAACCCCGCGCTGTGGGACCGGCTGCAGACGCTGCCGCTGGCGATGCTCGTGATCGAGACCGCCTTCCGGGACGACGAGCACGCGCTGGCCAGCCTCAGCCAGCACCTGTGCCCGGCGCAGCTGAAGATCGAGCTGACGCGCCTGGCCGCGCCGGCCGAGGTGCTGATCACGCACATCAAGCCTGGCGAGGTCGATGCGGTGATGTCGGAGATCGGCGCCCACGGCAGCCGCCACCGCATCCGCGCGCTGGTCACCGGCCAGGTGCTGACGCTGGCCGACTGAATGGCGTGCGCGGGAGGTGACGGTTTTCGTCACCTTCGGCCCGGGCTGACAGGCTGTGTCGACGCCGAAGTGACCTGGAACGTCATTGGCTGTGCGCAAAGTCACATCCGGCAGGCCGATTCCCGCTGGCACGCGCCCTGCATCCTTGGGGGTGTCCGACCCCTTCCCACACCTCACCGCCCAGCTAGGAGCTCCCTCATGAAGCGCGTCCAACAAGGTTTCACCCTGATCGAACTGATGATCGTCGTGGCGATCATCGGCATCCTGGCGGCGGTTGCGCTGCCGGCCTACCGCGAATACACCATCAAGGCCAAGGTCGCTGAAGTCATCCTGGCCGCCAGCCAGTGCCGCACCTCCGTCGCCGAGACCTACCAGACCGCCGCCGCCAGCACCGCGCCGGGCGCCAACGGCTGGGGCTGCGAAACGACCACCGCTTCGTCGAAGTACGTCGCGAAGGTCGAAACCGACAAGGACGGCATCATCACCGTGACCGCGGCCGCCACCACCGAACTGGGCGGCGCCTCGGGCGGCACGATCACGCTGACCCCGCTGAAGGCCGACAACACCGCCCTGTCGGTGTCCGACATCCCGACGCAGGTCGGCACCTTCAAGTGCTCCAAGGGCACGATGCCCTCGCAATACCTGCCGGGTTCCTGCAAGTAATCAGGCACGGCCGCCTGCTCCGGCAGGCGGCGTCTCGGAAAGGGTGCCTCAGGGCACCCTTTCTCTTTTTTCCGGCCCGGCTTTCCGGCCCTAGCATTACCGCGCCTTGGAAACCAGCACCCGCAACCCGCCCGTGACGACGATGGCCGGCGCCCCTGCGCCGGACGGCCGGGCGCCCGAGCGCCAGCCGGCGATCGAGCTGACGGTGCTGATGCCCTGCCTCAACGAGGCGCTGACGGTGGCCACCTGCATCGCCAAGGCGCGCGGCTTCATGGCCGCGGCCGGCATCGTCGGCGAGGTGCTGATCGCCGACAACGGCTCCACCGACGGCTCGCAGGACATCGCCCGCCGCGCCGGCGCGCGTGTGGTGGACGTGCCGCGGCGCGGCTACGGCGCGGCGCTGATCGGCGGCATCGAGGCGGCTGCCGGGCGCTACGTGATCATGGGCGACGCCGACGACAGCTACGCCTTCGACGCGCTGCAGCCCTTCGTCGACGAGCTGCGCCGCGGCCAGCAGCTGGTGATGGGCAACCGCTTCCGCGGCGGCATCCGCGAAGGCGCGATGCCGCCGCTGCACCGCTACCTCGGCAACCCGGTGCTGAGCTTCATCGGGCGCCTGTTCTTCAAGGTGCCGGTGCGCGACTTCCACTGCGGGCTGCGCGGCTTCGACCGCGCCGCGATCCTCTCGCTCGGTCTGTGCTGCGAAGGCATGGAGTTCGCGAGCGAGATGGTGGTCAAGGCCTCGCTGCGCCACCTGCGCATCGCCGAGGTGCCCACGACGCTGTCGCCCGACGGCCGCGACCGGCCGCCGCACCTGCGCAGCTGGCGCGACGGCTGGCGCCACCTGCGCTTCCTGATGCTGTTCTCGCCGCGCTGGCTGTTCCTCTACCCGGGCATCTTCGTGGCCGGGGCCGGGCTGGCGCAGCTCGTGTACGCGCAGCTGGCCTCGCCGATCGGCGCGCGCTGGCCGGTGGGCATCCACACCCAGCTCTTCGCCGCCGCAGCGATGGTGCTGGGCTGGCAGACCATGCTGTTCGCGATGGGCGCCGTGCAGGCGCGCCGCTTCGCGCGGCTGGAGGCACCCAACCCGCGCGACCGCTGGGCGCAGCGCATGGCCAACGGCCTGGTGCTGCCGCTGGCCGGCGCGGTGGCGGCGCTGGCCGGGCTGGCGCTGTGCGCGGGCCTCACGTACCAGTGGGGCCGAGAGGGCTTCGGCGCGCTGGATCCGGAGGTCGCGATGCGCCAGATCATCCCCGGCGTGGCGCTGCTGCTCGTGGGCACGCAGTCGCTGCTGGCCTCGATCTTCTTCGCCGCGATCCGCAGCGCCTTCGACTCCAGCCACCAAGGCGAGCCGCCGGCCGCGGCAGCGCGATGACACGTGCGCTCTGGCTCGAGCTGGCGGCGCTCACGCTGCTGGCTGCGGCAGCGGGCGCGGCCGTGCCGCTGGGCGCCGGCTACCTGCAGTGGAGCTGGGACGCGCTGAACCACCACGTCTACCTCGGCATGATCGCCGAGACGCCGCGCTGGCACCTGGACGTGATGCCCGCCAGCTTCCAGACCTACCAGTACCCCTACCTCTACTGGCCGGTCTACCGCATGAGCCTGCTGACGGGCTCGGGCGCATGGATCGGCGCTGCCTGGTCGGCATCCCAGGCCGCGCTGCTGCTGCCGCCGGTGTGGCTGATCGCCCACCGCCTGCTGCCCGCCGGCGACAACGCGCGTGTGGCCCGGCTCGAGCGGGTCGCCGCCTGCGCCTTCGCGGCGATGAGCGCCATCGTGCTGATCGGCGTGGAGACGACGTCCAACGACCTGCTGGCCGCCGTGCCGCTGCTGTGGGCGCTGGCGGTGGCGGCGAAGTCGCCGCTGACCGACCGCGGGGCCACGCTGGCGGCGCTGCTGCTCGGCGTCTCGGTGGCCTTCAAGCTGTCCAACGCGCTGTTCGTGCCGGTGCTGGCGCTTTGGTGGTGGGTGCCCGCGCGGCCCTGGCTGCCGCTGCGCCGCGGCCTGGCGATGGGCGTCGCGGTGACGCTGGGTTTTGTGCTGGCCTACGCCCCCTGGGGCTGGCAGCTCTGGCAGCTGACGGGCAACCCGTTCTACCCCATGCTGCAGTCGATCTTCGGGGCGCGCTGAAGCCGTGCTGCGATTCCAGTCCGACTCGCTGCTCGAATGGCTGCTGCGGCCATTCATCCTGGTCGACCCCGCGGCGCACGTCTACCACGAGCACGAGGCGCCGGACCTGCGCTTCGCGGTGCTCGCCATCGTCGTGCTGGTGGCGCTGTTCGCGCGCCGCCTGCCCTCGCGCCTGCAGCCCGGCCAGGGCCGTGCGCTGCTGACGCTGGCGCTGATGTTCTACGTCTGGGCCTGGGTCATCGGCAACGGCCGCTACTTCATCGCCGGGCTGCTGTTCGTCGGCCCGCTGCTGGTGGCCGCGACACGCTGGCTGCCGGGCACGCCGGGGCTGCGCGCCGCGGTGCTGCTGGGCGTGGCGGTGCTGCAGGGCGTGGGCATCCAGATGAGCTACGCGCCCGGGCGCTGGGGCCTCGTGGACTGGCGCGACGGGCCGGGCCTGCCGATCCAGGCCAGCCCGCTGCGCGAGCAGCCGGCGGTGTTCCTCACGATGAGCAACATCACCTTCTCGCTGCTCGTGCCGCGCTTCCACCCGCAGTCGCGCTGGGCCAGCATCGCCGGCCAGGTGCGCGTGACGCCCGACCGCCCCGAGTTCAAGCGCATCGCGGCGATGCTCGACGGCGGCCTGCCGATCTACCTGATGCTGGCCGACGGCATTCACGCCGACGGCGCCGACCCCGACGCCGGCCGGCCCGACGGCGAGCAGAAGCTCTTCGTCGAGCAGGTGATCTCGCCGCTCGGCCTGGCGCTGAAGGACGAATCCTGCCGGCGGCTGCGCTCGCCGCTGAAGCCGGGCGGCCTGGGCCAGGCCAAGAGCGACCCCGAGAAGCCGCGCGGCTTCTGGTTCTGCGCGCTGCAGCGCACCGGTCCGGCCACTGGCGTATCCGAGCCGCGATTCACGCCGCCGGAGACGGTGACCGAGGTGCTGAAGCAGCTGGAGTCGCGCTGCGCACGCTACTTCCCGCCCGGCAGCGGCAACCTCTACCGCACCAGCGGCTACTGGCTGAAGCATTACCCGCTGTCGGACCTGGTCGTGTACGTGCAGGACGACGACCTGGTGCTGTACCGCTACTACCGCGCGCTGAACCCCACCGTGCTGGGCAAGGCCGACGCGGTGCGCCGCGGCGAATTCACGGTCGATTGCGACAAGCCGCCGGGCCGCTACCGCTTCGGCGCCAACGGTCTCGACTGAGAGGCTGAGAGTCTTTCGAACATGCCCGCTCATCACGCCAGAAGTCGCCTGCTCGTCGTTGCAAATGCTCGCCATAGCTCGAGCTATGGCTGCGCTTTGCGCCTAGATCAGACGCCCCCTGGCGCGCTGCTCGGACACGCCCGAAAAACTCGCAGCCTCTGAGACTCGGCACGCCGTCCCTTCACAATATCCGGCATGGCAGTCCGCACCCTGGAGGGCGACGATCCGACGCTCGGCCTGCGCTGCCCGGTCTGCGCCGCCGGCCTGGCCCGCGCCGATGCCGGCTGGCGCTGCGCCGGGCCCGAGGCGCACGCCTTCCCCGTCGTCGAGGGCGTGCCGGTGCTGCTGAATCCGCAGCGCAGCGTGTTCCGCGCCGAGGACTTCAGGCCCGGCGCGCGCACCACCTTCAAGGAGCCCGCCGCCTGGGCGCTGTGGCTGGGCCGGGTGCTGCCTTCGCCCAGCCGCGATGTCTCGGCCGCCGGCTGCCGGCGCCGCCTCGCGGCCCTGCTGGCGGCGCGGCCGCCGCAGCGCCGGCGCGTGCTGGTGATCGGCTGCGGCGACGGCAGCGCCGGCTATGGCGAGCTTGGCGAAGTGGACGGCTCGGAATGGCTGGAGACCGACGTCTCGCTCGCCGGCCGCGCGCGCATCGTCTGCGACGCCTCCGACCTGCCCTTCGAGGACGGCAGCTTCGACCTCGTGGTCTGCATCGCCGTGCTCGAGCATGTGCTGGAGCCGCAGCGCTGCGTCGACGAAGTGCGCCGCGTGCTGCGCGACGACGGCCTGGTCTACGCGACCACGCCCTTCATGCAGCAGGTGCACATGGGTGAATACGACTTCACGCGCTTCACCCACGCCGGCCACCGCTGGCTGTTCCGCGGCTTCGACGAGATCGCGAGCGGCGTGGCCACCGGCCCGGCCAGCGTGCTGGTGTGGAGCCTGGAGTACTTCGGCCTGTCGTGCGTCAGCGGCGTGGGCGCGCGGCGGATCGTCAAGGGCCTGGTGCGGATTCTCTTCGGCTGGCTGACCTGGCTGGACGGCCCGCTTTCGCGCCGCGCCGCGGCTCACGACGCCGCCGGTGGCTTCTTCTTCATCGGCCGCCGCGCCGCCGGGCCCGCGCTCGCGGCGCGCGACATGGTGGCCTACTACCGCGGCGCCGACGCGCTGAAGTGAAGCCGGCGGCCGCATGCGCATCGCCCTCGTGAGCCACTTCTACCCCGCGCATGGCGGCGGGGTGGAGATCGTCGCGGCGCAGCTCGCCGCGCGCCTCGTGGCCGGCGGCGACGAAGTCACCTGGTGCTCGAGCGATGTCGACCCGCCGCCGGTGATCCCGGGCGTGCGCTGCGTGCCGATGCGCTCGTGGAACGGCGTCGAGCGGCTGAGCGGCTTCCCGTACCCGCTGTGGTCGCCCGGCGCGCTGGCGCAGCTCGCACGCTGCGTGCACGAGGCCGACGCGGTGCACGTGCACGACTGCATCTACGCCAGCAGCCTGGCCGCGGCCTGGCTCGCGCGGCGCCACCGCAAGCCGCTGGTGGTGACGCAGCACATCGGTGACGTGCCGCTGCCGCCGCTGCTGCGGCCGGCGCTGGCGCTGGCCAATCGCCTCGGCCGGTACGCAGTGCTGGACCGCGCGGTGGGCGTGGCCTTCATCAGCCCCGCGGTGCGCCAGCACTTCGAACGCATCGGCGGCGCGGCCCCGCATTTCCACGACCTGCCCAACGGCGTGGACCCGGCGATCTTCAGCCCGGCCACCGAAGCGCCGGCTGCGCTGCGCGCCGCGCTCGGCTTCGATCCGGCACGGCCGCTGCTGCTCTTCGTCGGCCGCTTCGCGCCGAAGAAGCGGCTGCCGATCGTGCGCGAGATCGCCGCGGCGCGGCCGGACTGGCAGTGGTGCATCGTCGGCCACGGCGCCGAGCGCCCCGAGACCTGGGGCCTGCCGAACGTGCAGGTGCGCGCGCCGATGGCGCAGGCGCAGCTCGCGGCCTACTACCGCGCCGCCGACCTGCTGGTGCTGCCCAGCCAGGGCGAGGGCTTCCCGCTCGTCGTGCAGGAGGCGATGGCCTGCGGGCTGCCGGCCTGCATCACCGCCGCCGTGGCCGCCGGCTCCACGATGCCGGCCGCGCTGTGGCTGGAGCTGCCCGAGGCGCCGGGCCAGAGCACCGGCGCGCGCGGCACGGCGGCCATCGCCGCCTGGCTGGCCTTGCCCGAAGCACAGCGCCAGGCGCAGCACCGCGCCTGCGCCGACTACGCGCGCCAGGCCTGGAGCTGGGAGAAGGCGGCGATGGCGCATGCGGCGTGGATGCGGGGGCCCCCCGCGTGAGCCGGCGGGTGCTGCTGGGCAGCGCGCTGCTGATCACGCTGTACGCCGTCGTCGGCGGCGTCGCGCGCATCGCGCAGGACGCCGCCATCGCCTGGCGCCACGGCATCGGCCCGCTGGTCGATGCGTTCTACCTGCTCGTCAGCGTGGTCAGCTGGCCGGCGGCGCTGCTGCTGTCGACGCTCACCTTGCTGATCACGCCGCTGGAGGCCGCGCTCGCCGCGCGCTCGCCCGCCGAGCGCCAGGCCTTCCGCGCCGAGATGCTGGGCTGGGCGCTGCTGCTGGCGGCGCTGTCGTGGCCGCTGGCGAGCCTGGTGCTGCAGGCCTGGGCGAGCGGCGCCGCGCGCGAAGGCGCGCTGGCGATGGCCGCCGCGGTGCCGCTGGGCCTGTTGGCGGCGCTGCTCACTGCGTGGCTGGTGTCCGCCGGCCGCGAAACGGCGACGCTGGCCGAGGCGCTGCCGGCTTGCGTGGTCGTCGCCATCGTCATTGCCGCGCCCGCGGCTGGCCTTTTCATCGCCTGGCCGCTGGGCCTGGCGCTGCAACTGCTGGCTGCAGCACTGTGGCTGCGCGCCGCGGGTGAACTGCCGCGGCCGCGCCTGGGCCTGCGTGCCGGCGGCTGGCACGCCTTCGGCCGCGACGCACCGCTGCTGCTGGCCGGCCAGGCGCTGTTCGCGCTGACGCCGCTGGTGGACCCGCTGCTGGCCTCCAGGCTCGGCGAAGGTGCCGTGGCCGAGCTCAGCATCGCCAGCCGGCTCGTGCTCGGGCTGCTCGGGCTGCTGGGCCTGACGCTGCAGCGCGCCGGGCTGCCGCTGCTGTCGCGGCTGGCGGCCAGCGACCCGGCCTCGGCGCGCCGCGCCGCCTGGCGCTGGGCCGCAGGCGCCGGCGCCCTGGGCGCGGCCGGCGGCCTGCTTGTTGCGCTGCTGGCCGAGCCGCTGGTGGCGCTGCTCTTCGAGCGCGGCCGCTTCACCGGGCACGACAGCGCGCAGGTGGCCGCGCTGCTGCGCTGGGGCATGCTGCAGTTGCCGATCTACCTGGCCGGCACCGCCGTCGTCACCGCGCTGGCGGCGCTGGGCGGGGCACGCTGGCTCGCGGCGGTGGCGATCACCGGTTTCGCCGTCAAGCTGGCCGCCAGCCTGTCGCTGGCCGCGGTCTTCGGCGCCGCGGGGCTGATGCTCGCGACTGCGCTGATGTACATCGCCACCAGCTCGTTGGCCGCCTTCGCGCTGCGCCGCCGGGTGGCCGCTGCCGCCGCACGATGAGCGGCGGCCTGTCGATCTTCCTGCCCTCGCTGGCCGGCGGCGGCGCCGAGCGGGCGATCGGCACCATCGCGCAAGGGCTCGCGCGGCGCGGCGTCGAGGTGAGCCTGCTGCTGGGTCTTGCCGAAGGGCCGTACCTGGCCGAACTGCAAGGCTCCTTGCGCGTGCTCGACCTGAAGAGCCCCGCCCTGCCGATGGCGCTGCCGGCGCTCGTGCGCCACCTGCGCGAAGAGCGGCCGGCCGCGCTGCTGGCGGCGATGAGCCACGCCAACGTCATCGCCGCGCTGGCGCATCGCCTCGCACGATCGCAGGCCCGGCTGGTGCTGAGCGAGCGCGTGCACCTGTCCTCGCTGTTCGAGGACTACCGCGGCCCGCGCATGCTTCTCACGCGCCGGCTGATGCGCTGGACCTACCCCTGGGCCGAGCGCATCGCCACCGTCTCCGAGGGCGTGTCGGCCGACCTGCTGAAGCATGTGCCGCTGGCACCCGAGCGCGTGGTCGCGATCCCCAACCCCGTCGTCGATGCCACGCTGGCGCAGCGCGCGGCCGAGCTGCCGGCGCACCCGTGGCTTGCCGAGCCCGGCGTGCCGGTGGTGCTGGGCGCCGGCCGGCTCATCGCGCAGAAGGACTTCGCGACGCTGCTCGAGGCCTTCGCGCGCCTGCGCCGCGAGCGCCCGCTGCGCCTGGTGATCCTCGGCGAAGGCGAGCAGCGGGCGGCGCTGCTGGCGCGCGCGCAGGCCCTCGGCGTCGCTGCCGACGTGGCGCTGCCCGGCTTCGATGCGAACCCCTTCGCCGCGATGCGGGCGGCGCGGCTCTTCGTGCTGTCCTCGCGTTATGAAGGCCTGCCCGGCGTGCTGATCCAGGCCATGGCCTGCGGCACGCCGGTGGTCTCCACCGATTGCCCCAGCGGCCCGCGCGAGGTGCTCGAAGGCGGGCGCTGGGGCCGGCTCGTGCCGGTGGGCGATGCCCAAGCCCTGGCCGCGGCGATGGCCGCCGCGCTCGACGATCCGGCGCCGCCCGACGTGCGCCGGCGCGCCGCCGACTACTCGGTCGATGCCGCCGTCGCGGCCTACGCGCGCGTGCTCGGGCTCGGTTGAGCCGAGCCGTCGCGCCAGGCTTCGCGCCAGGCCTCGAACATCAGCACCGGCCAGAGCCGGTAGCCCCAGTCGTTGCGGCGCTCCAGGTGCTCGCGCCAGAGGCGGCGCACCGGCGCCGGGTGAATCAGCCCCGCGTCGCGAAGACGCGATTCGGCCAGCAGCGTCTCGGCCCAGTCGCGCAGCGGGCCGCGCAGCCAGTCGTGGATCGGGATGCCGAAGCCCTGCTTGGGCCGCTCGACCAGCGCGCGCGGCACGTAGCGGTCGAGCACGCGCCGCAGCACCCACTTGCCCTGGCCGCCGCGCACCTTCTGCGCCAGCGGCAGCCGCAGGGCGAACTCGACGATGCGGTGGTCCAGCAGCGGCACGCGCGTCTCCAGCGAGGCGGACATCGCCGCGCGGTCCACCTTCACGAGGATGTCGTCGGGCAGGTAGCTCTGCAGGTCCAGCAGCATCATGCGCGACTCGAAAGGCGAAAGCGCCGGCGGCGCCTCGCTGAAGACCGTGGCCGGCTGCGCCGCGGCGACCGGCTGGCCGCCGTCGGGCCAGAACTCCAGGATGCGGCGGTAGACCTCGTCGTCGCGCCGCGCGCCCAGCACCGCGGCCAGCTTGCGCAGGCGCTCGGCGCGGTCGCCTTCGCGCAGCGCACGCGGCAGCAGCGGCGAGAACGGGCTCATCAGCGCGGCCCAGGCTTCGGCCGGCAGCGCGCCCAGCGCCGCGCCCATCGTGCGCCGCAGCGCCAGCGGCACGCCGGCGATGCGCTGGGCCCAGAAGTAGCGCTCGTAGCCGCAGAAGAGTTCGTCGCCGGCATCGCCCGACAGCGACACCGTCACCTCGCGCCGCGCCAGGCGGCTGACCAGCAGCGTGGGGATCTGCGAGGCGTCGGCGAAGGGCTCGCAGTACAGCGCGGGCAGCTCGGGGATCAGCGCCAGCGCGTCGTTCGCCGTCAGCAGCAGCTCGGTGTGCTGCGTGCCGAGGTGGCGCGCGACGGCGGCGGCGTGCGGCGACTCGTCCAGCCCCGCATCGGGCATGCCGATCGTGAACGTGCGCACCGGCGTGCGCGACAGGCTCTGCATCACCGCCACCGTGGTCGACGAATCGATGCCGCCGGAGAGGAAGGCGCCCAGCGGCACGTCGGCCATGCGCTGGCCTTCGATCGATTGGCGCAGCAGCCGGTCGAGCTCGGCCACGGCCTCGTCGTCGGACAGCGAGAGCGGATCGCGCGCGCCGGCCAGCGCCGCGTCGCGCACCGACCAGTACGGCTGAGGCGCGCCCGGCGCCTCGCCGGCACGCAGCGTCAGCACCGTGCCCGGCGGCAGCTTGAAGATGCCCTCGTGGATCGACCAGGGCGCCGGCACGTAGCCCCAGCGCAGCAGCAGGCCGAGCGCGCCGCGGTCCAGCCGCGCCTCGAAGGCCGGGTGCGCGCGCAGCGCCTTCAGCTCGGAGCCGAACAGCAGCACGCCGCGCTGCAGGCCCCAGTACAGCGGCTTCTCGCCCAGGCGGTCGCGCACCAGCGCGAGCGTGCGCTCGTGGCGGTCCCACAGCGCGATGGCGAACATGCCCACCGCCCGTTCGAGCGCGCCGCGCAGGCCCCAGGCGGCGATGGCTGCAAGCAGCGTCTCGGTGTCGGAGTGGCCGCGCCACGCGGGCGCGCGGCCGGCGGCGTCGAGTTCGGCGCGCAGCGCGCCGTGGTTGTAGATCTCGCCGTTGAAGGCGATCCACCAGCGGCCGCAGGCGCTGGCCATCGGCTGCGCGCCGGCCTCGCTGAGGTCGACGATCGCCAGCCGCCGGTGCGCCAGCGCGATGCCGGCTTCGGCATCGAGCCATTCGGCGCGTGCGTCGGGGCCGCGGTGGCGCAGCGCGTCGCCCATCGCGCGCGCGATGGCAGGCGCTTCCGGGCCGAGCGGACCGGGGGCGAGGAAGCCGGCGATGCCGCACATGTCAGTGGCGCCCGGCCGTTCCGAAGCCACTGAACGCCCCCTCGGGGGGCAGCGAACGGAGTGAGCTTGGGGGTATCACTTCAGGCGGTAGCGGGGCGAGGGCCGCGCGTCAATTCGGTGTAGAGATCGGCGTAGCGCGCGGCCACCGCTTCGAGGCCGAACTCCGATTCGATGCGCTGCCGTGCCAGCGCGCCCAGCGCGGCGCGGCCTTCCATGTCGAGATCCACCATCGCGATCATCGCCGTGGCCAGCGCTCCGCTGTCGCGCGGCGGCACCACGCGGCCGCTCGCGCCGACGACCAGCGGCGAGTCGCCCACCTCGGTGACGACGCAGGGCAGCGCGCAGCTCATCGCCTCGCCCACCGAGTTCGAGAAGGCCTCGATGCGCGCCGAGGCCGAGACGTAGACGTCCAGCGCGGCCAGGATCGCGGCCACGTCGCGCCGCTCGCCGAGCACGGCCACACGGCCCTGCAGGCCGTTGGCGGCGATGTCGCGCCGCAGCGCCTCGTTGCCTTCGTCGACGCCGGGCCCCGCGAGCACGAAGCGGGCCTTCGGCCGCGCCTGCAGCACGCGGCCGGCGGCGCGCAGGAAGCCGGCGTGGTCCTTGGCCGGGTGCCAGCGCGCGACGAGGCCGAAGACCACCGCGTCGTCCGGCACGCCCCAGGCAGCGCGCCAGCGGGCGCGCGCCTGTGCATCGGGCGCGAAGCCGGCGGTGTCGAAGCCGTTGGGCAGGTAGGCCGCGCGCTGCATCGCGAAGCCGAAGTCGCGGTGCTCGCGCTGGCTGGTCTGCGAGTTGAACAGCAGCCGGTCCGGCCAGCCGGCGCCGAAGCGGTTGAGATGGATCGCGATCCGCGCGAAGGCGTTCTCGCCGTCGAGCGTGGGCAGCGACTGGCGGATGCCCCACACCAGCGGCACGCGGCGCCGCAGCACCGCACGCGCCAGCGCGGCGCCGAGGTTGCCGTGGTACATCCAGCCCTGCACGATGTCCGGATCGAAGCGCCGCGCCAGCGCCGCCAGGCGCAGCGAGCCGCCGAGCAGCGGCACGCCGCCGAGGAAGCCAAGCTCGTCGACCACCGCGCCGGTGGCGCGCATCGGCGCGGCCATGGCGCCCCCGGGCAGCATTGCCACCACGCGCTGCTCGAAGCCGGCCAGCGCACGCGCGCCCAGCAGCTTCAGCAGCATGTTCTCGGCGCCGCCGGTGCCCAGGGCCGTGATCACGTGCAGGACGCGCATGGGCGGGCATTGTCGGCCACGGGGCGGCCGCGCCTGCCCCGGCGCCGCCTTGATAGCATCGCGCGCCTCGTCTGTGGGCTCCCCATGCATGCCCGAGTCTTTTCGGCCGCCGTCGCCGCCACGCTGCCCACGCTGCTGACGCTGGCCACCACGCCGTCTCCTACCTTCCTGAACCAGGCCGCGGCCTTCATCCTGTGGCCGGCTTTCCTGCTGTTCGCCGAGCCGGTGCCGCCCGGCGGCCGCCGCAATGCCGCGCTGCTCGCGGCGCTCGGCTTGATGGCCGCCTCGGTGGCGGCCTCGTGGGGGCCCGGGCACCTGCCGGCCTCGCTCGCGCTGTCGGCGCTGGGCACGCTGGCCGCGGCGCTGCTGATGGTGCTGGGCGGCGCCGGCCAACGTGCGCGGGCCGATGCCAGCGACAGCTTCACCGCGTTCTGCTGGGGCTGGGTGATCTGCGGCGGCTTCAACCTGCTGATCGCGCTGCTGCAGGTCTTCCTGCCCGAGCTGTGCGACGGCGACTGGATCGCCGCCTCCGGCTATCCCGGCCGCGCGGTGGGCAACCTGCGCCAGCCCAACCACCTGAGCAGCCTGCTGCTATGGCACTGCATCGCCGTCATCGCGCTGTTCGAGCTGGGCCGGCTGAAGCGCGCCTGGGCCGCGCTGCTGCTGGCCCTGGGCGTGTTCGCGGTCGTGCTCACGGCCTCGCGCACGGGGCTGGTCAGCGTGCTGCTGCTGGCGCTGTGGGGCCTGGCCGACCGCCGGCTCTCGCGCGACGGCCGCCGCCTGCTGGTGGCCGCGCCGGTGGTCTACGCGCTGTCGTGGCTGGCGATGGCGCAGTGGGCGGCGATGTCGCAGCACGCCTTCGGCGGCAGCGAGCGCCTGGCCGAGACCGACATCTCCAGCTCGCGCTTCGCGATCTGGCGCGACACGCTCTCGCTCATCGTGCAGCAGCCCTGGCTGGGCGTCGGCTGGGGCGAGTTCAACCTCGCCTGGTCGCTCACGCCCTTCCCGCGCCGGCCGGTGGCCTTCTTCGACCACACGCACAACCTGCCGCTGCAGCTGGCGGTGGAGATGGGGATCCCGCTCGCGATGCTCGTCACGGGCCTGCTGCTGTGGGCGATGTGGCAGGGCGCGCGCCGTGCCTGGGCGGCGGCGGGCGATGCCGGCACCACGCAGCGCTGCGCGATGCTGATGGTGGTGATGATCGCGCTGCACAGCCTGCTGGAGTACCCGCTGTGGTACTCGTACTTCCTGCTGCCGGCGGCCTGGGCCTTCGGCTACGCGCTGCAGGGCGAAGCCGGAGGCGAAGGGGGCGCCAAGGGCGCCGCGCGTGAGCTGCAGCCGGCGCCGGCACTGGCCATCGGCGCCGTGGTGGTGGCGCTGTGCGCGGGCTTCTCCGTCATCGACTACCGGCGCGTGGTGCTGATCTTCGCCCCCGGCTCCGATGCGCGGGCGCTCGACGAGCGCATCGCCGCCGGCCAGCGCAGCGTGTTCTTCGCCCACCATGCCGACTACGCCGCCGTCACCAGCGAGATCCCGCAGGCCGACCCGGCGCACGCCTTCGACCGCGTGCCGCACTACCTGCTGGACACGCGGCTGATGATGACCTGGGCCCGTGCGCTCGCGCAGCAGGGCCGGCTGGACGAGGCGCGCCACCTGGCCGCGCGGCTGCGCGAGTTCCGCAAGGTCGACGCCGAGGACTTCTTCGCCGCCTGCCCCGACGCGGCCGTGCCGCCCGCACCCGGCCTGGCGTTCCAGTGCGAGATCCCGCAGCGCACGCCGGGCTGGCGCGAATTCCTCTCACCAAAGCCACCGAGCACGAGCACCCCATGAGCAGCAGCTTCGATGCCGAGGTCGCCAGCGGCGAACGCTTTCGCTTCGGCGAGAACTGGCGCCGCTTCCTCGAGCTGCTCGACGAGTCGCGCATCGCCCGCGCGCAGGCCTCGCTCGCGGACATGCTCGGCAGCAGCAACCTGAAGGGCCGCGTGTTCCTCGACATCGGCTCCGGCAGCGGCCTGTTCTCGCTCGCCGCCCGGCGCCTGGGCGCGCGCGTGCACTCCTTCGACTTCGACCCGAGCTCGGTGGCCTGCACCGCCACGCTGCGCGAGCGCTTCTTCCCCGGCGACCCGGACTGGACCGTGGCCGAAGGCTCGGTGCTCGACCCCGCGTTCATGCAGGCGCTGCCGATGGCCGACATCGTCTACTCCTGGGGCGTGCTGCACCACACGGGCCGCATGTACGAGGCCGTGCGCCAGGCCGCAACCAAGGTGAAGCCCGGCGGCCTGTTCTATCTCGCGCTGTACCGCAAGACCTGGTTCTGCGGCCTGTGGAAGATCGAGAAGCGCGTCTTCAGCGGCGCCGGTCCGGGCCTGCGCGCGCTGCTGCGCGGCGCCTGGGTCGGCAAGACCCGCCTGGCCTGCGCGCTGCGCGGCCAGGGCTTCGACGCGATGCTGCGCGACTACGAGGCCACGAGCGGCCGCGGCATGGACTACTGGCGCGACGTCGACGACTGGCTCGGCGGTTATCCCTACGAGTCGATCACGCCCCCGGCGTGCCGGCGCTACATGGCCTCGCTCGGCTTCTCGATGCAGCGCGAGAAGGCGGTCACGCAGGGCGTGCACCTGGCCGACAGCAGCGGCTGCGACGAGTGGGTGTTCCGGCGCGACGCCGGCTGAAGGCTCACGGCGCCGCGGGCAGGTCGGCCTTCCACTCGCCGGACTTCCCGCCGCGCTTCTCCAGCACGCGGATGTCCGTCATCACCATGCCGCGGTCGGCGGCCTTGCACATGTCGTAGACCGTCAGCAGCCCCACCTGCACGGCGGTGAGCGCCTCCATCTCCACGCCGGTGCGGCCCAGCGTCTCGACCTGTGCCGTGATGTGCACGGCGCTGGCCGCGCGGTCGAGTTCGAAGTCCACCGCCACGCGCGTGATCGGCAGCGGGTGGCACAGCGGCACGAGATCGGCCGTGCGCTTGGCGCCCTGGATCGCCGCGATGCGCGCGATGCCGATCACGTCGCCCTTCTTCGCCTGCCCCGAGGCGATGAGTTCGAAGGTGGCCGGCTGCATGCGGATCGTGCCGGCGGCGCGCGCGACGCGGTGCGTCACGTCCTTGCCCGCCACGTCCACCATGTGGGCCTGGCCCTGGGCGTCGAAGTGGGTCAGCGGGGATGTCGTCATGGCAGGCTTCACGTTGAGAAACAAGGCGGTGTCATGATAGTGAGCCGCATCTGCCCGGGATCGCCCTTGCCCCTTCACCACCGCCCTACGCGCTCGCCGCGCCGGCCGCGCCTGCTGGCTGCGGCCCTGGCCGCGCTGATGGCCATGCCGCCGGCCACGCCGGCCTTCGCGCAGGTGCGGCTGCCCTCGCTCGGCGAGACCGCGTCGCAGGATCTCTCGGTGGGCAACGAGCGGCGCCTGGGCGACCAGATCATGCGCGAGGCGCGGCGCGACCCGGAGTACCTCGACGACCCGGTGCTGCTCGAATACCTGCAGACGATCTGGGCGCCGCTGGTGGAGGCGGCGCGCCGCGTCGGCAACATCGAAGCCGAGACCGACACCGCGTTCGCGTGGGAGTCCTTCCTCGTGCGCGACCGCAGCGTCAACGCCTTCGCGCTGCCCGGCGGCTTCGTCGGCATGCACCTGGGCCTGATTGCGATCACCACCACGCGCGACCAGCTCGCCAGCGTGATGGCGCACGAGCTCTCGCACGTCACGCAGCGGCACATCGCGCGCAGCATCGCGCCTTCCGAGCGTGCCTCGCTGGTGGCCATCGCGTCGGTGCTGCTGGGCATCATCGCCGCCTCGCGCGCCAACAACGTGGACGTGGCCAACGCCGCGATCATGGGCGGCCAGGGCGCCGCCATCCAGGGCCAGCTGAACTTCTCGCGCGAGATGGAGCGCGAGGCCGACCGCATCGGCTACGGCCTGCTCGGCACCGCAGGCTTCGCGCCCTCGGGCATGGCCTCGATGTTCGACCGCATGGAGCTGGCCACGCGGCTGAACGACAACGGCAGCTACCCCTACCTGCGCACCCACCCGCTGACGGTGGAGCGCATCAGCGAGGCGCGCAGCAAGACGCTGCTCAACGACAACCGCCCTTCGCTGCCGACGCTGCAGCACACGCTGATGCAGATGCGCGCCCGCGTGCTGATGGACGACAGCGTGCAGGGCCTGCAGCGCCTGAGCGGGCAGACCGCGTCCACCGTGCTCGCGGACCGCATCGCCGCGCTCTATGGCGGCGCGCTCGCGGCCTCGATGCTGAAGGACCACGCGCGCGCCGAGCGCCAGGTGGCGCTGGCTCTGCAGATGGCCGCCACCGCCTCGCCGCGCGAGCCCGACGCCGAGCGCAGCTTGCGCCTGCTGCAGGCGCAACTGCTGCTGAACGCGGGCGACGCCGCGGGCTCGCTGCAGGTGCTGGACACGCTGGCCTCCACCGGCCGCCCGGTGATGCTGCTGCGCGCGCAGGCCGCGCTCACGCTCAACCGCAGCGCGCCCGAGGCCGCGAAGGCGCCAGTGGCGGCCAGCGCCGAGCAGCTGCAGGTGTGGGTGGCCGAACATGGCCAGGACGCCGCGGCCTGGGAGCAGCTCGCCGCCGCCTACGACGCGCGCGGCTTCAAGCTGCGCTCGATGCGCGCCGGCGCCGAGGCGCGCGCGGTGCTGGGCGACCTCACCGGCGCCATCGACCGCCTGCGCGCCGCGCAGGCCTTCGCCCGCACGCCGCAGGGGCAGGACTTCATCGAGGCCTCGGTGATCGACGCGCGGCTGCGCACCATCAGCAACCAGCGCCGCCAGCTGGCTGCCGAACTGCGTGGCGAGCGGCCCGACCGCGGTGACCGGCGCGAACCGCCGGACGACTCGCAGCGTCCCTAGAAGAAGCCCGCGCGTCAGAATCTCCCGCATCGCACGGAAGCGGGAGAAAGCATGCGCCGGATCGCTCACCTGATCGCCCTCGGGGCGATCACATCCGCCGGCGCTCCCGCGATGGCCGTGCGCGTGGCCGGCGTCTCGCCGCAGGGCGAGGTGGCCGAGGTGCGGCAGGTGCTGGTGCGCTTCGCCGAAGCCGTGGTGCCCGCGGGCGAGCTGCGCCAGCCGGCGCCTTTCGAACTCGACTGCGGCGGTGCGAAGCCGGCCGGCAGCGCACGCTGGCTCGATGATCGCCGCTGGGCCTTCGACCTCGCCGAGCCGCTGGCGGCCGGCAGCCGCTGCACGCTCTCCGTCTCGACTTCGTTCAAGCCGCTGGCCGGTGCGATCGAAGGGCCTTCGAGCTACAGCTTCAGCACCGGCGCACCCTTCGTCGTGCAGGCGCGGCCCTACAGCGGCGCGCCAATCGAGGAAGACCAGCATTTCCTGCTGCGTTTGAACGGGCGCGTGGAGCCGGCGAGCGTCGAGGCCAGCGCCTGGTGCGAGGTCGAAGGCCTGCTGGACCGCGTGCCGCTGCGCATCGTCGATGGTGCGCCGCGCGAGGCGCTGCTGAAATCGCAGCGCGGCGAACGGGTGCCGGCCGACCGGCAGATCCTGCTCGCCTGCCAGCGCCCGCTGCCGGCCGGCATGCGCGTGCGGCTCGTCTGGGGCGCGGGCATCGCGGCGGCCGGCCAGCCGGGCATCGTCTCCAGGCGCGTGCAGCGCTTCGAATGGAAGGTGCGCCCGCGCTTCACCGCCGAATTCAGCTGCGAGCGCGAGAACGCGAGTTCGCCCTGCCTGCCGCTGAAGCCGATGCGGCTGCGCTTCAGCGCGCCGGTGCCGCGGGCGCTGGCGCTGGGTGCGCGCCTGCTGCCCGAGCGCGGCGAGGCCATCGCGCCGAAGGCCGACGAGGAGCGTGGCGAGACGCTGCAGCAGCTGCGCTTCACCGCGCCGTTGCCGGAGAACATGAAGTTCCGGCTCACGCTGCCGGCCGAGCTGAAAGACGACGCCGGCCGCGCGCTCGCCAACACGAACAGCTTCCCGCTCGCCGTGGCCACCGGCGGGCTGCCGCCGCTGGTCAAGTTCGCCGGCGCGCCCTTCGGCATCGTCGAGGCCGGGCCCGAGGCGATGATGCCGATGACGTTGCGCCATGTGCAGGCCGATCTCGCCGGCGCGTCCACCGCCGGCCGCGTGAGCATCAAGCGCCTCGATGCCTCGACGCCCGACGCCGAGCTGCTGCGCTGGCTGGCGCGCCTGCGAGACGACCACGACCGGCAGTTCGAGACGCGAAAGAAGCCGATGATCGCCGCCGAACCCGGCGCCACGCGTGCCGAACTGCCGCAGCTGAAGGACACCCAGCCCGGCGCGACGGAAGTCATCGGCATCCCGCTGCCACAGCGCGGCTTGCACCTCGTCGAGGTCGAGTCGCGCATCCTGGGCGATGCGCTGCTGGAGAAGCGCGGGCCGATGTACGCGCGCACCGGCGCGCTGGTCACGAATCTCGGCGTGCACTTCAAGCGCGGGCGTTCGTCCAGCCTCGTGTGGGTGACGACGCTGGACCGCGGCCGCGGCGTGGCCGGTGCCCGCGTGGCGGTCAACGACTGCAACGGCCGGCCGCAGTGGCAGGGCGTCACCGGTGCCGATGGCGTCGCGCGCATCGAGCGCGGCTTCGACAACGAGCACGACAGCCAATGCACGAGCCGCGAAGGGCTCTTCGTCACCGCGCGTTCGAACGCTGGCGACGACCTCGCCTTCGTCTTCGCCGACTGGGCGCGCGGCATCGAGCCCTGGCGCTTCAACATCCCCACCGCCGCCGGCCCGGCGAACGACCAGCGTGCACACACCGTGTTCGACCGCACGCTGCTGCGCGTGGGCGAGACGGTCTCGATGAAGCATTTCCTGCGCGAGGAGTCCGAGGCCGGCCTGGCGCTGCCGCCGGCCGATGGCCTGCCCGGCGAAGTGCAGCTCACGCACGTGGCCACCGACACGCCCTTCAAGCTGCCGCTGGCCTGGCCGCGCGGCGCACGTTCGGCCGAGAGCCGATGGGTCATTCCGAAGACCGCGCCGCTGGGCCTGTACGACGTGACGCTGGTGCGCGGCGACAAGCGCTGGAGCGCCGGCAGCTTCCGCGTCGAGGCCTTCCGCGTGCCGCTGGTCGATGCGCGCCTGGCCGGGCCGGCCGGCGTGCAAGTGGCGCCGCGCGAACTCGCCTTCACGGCGCAGCTCAACGCGATGGCCGGCGGGCCGATGCCGAACGCGCCGCTGCAGCTGTCGGCGCTGGTGCGGCGATCGGCCGTGCAGTTCGCCGGCTATGACGAGTTCAGCTTCGAGCCGCCGCGCCAGCGGTCATCGGGCGGCGGCAGTGCCCAGGACGAGGCCGCCGACGAAGGCCAGAGGCTCGTCGCCGACAAGCTCGCCGCCACCACCGACAAGGCCGGTGCGGCGCGTCTCGTCGTGCCGAAGCTGCCGCCCGTGACGGCGCCTTCGGAACTCATCGCCGAGCTGAGCTTCGACGACACCAACGGCGAGCGCCAGACCGTCTCGCAGCGCCTGCGCCTCTTGCCCGCCGGCCTGCTCGTCGGCCTGCGGCTGCCGGGCTGGGCGGCCTCGCGCGGCGAGGCCGGGCTCACGGCGGTGGTGCTGACGCCCGAGGGCAGGCCGGTCGCGGGCCGCGCGGTGGAGGTGGCCGGCCGGCTGCACCGGACCATCAGCACGCGCAAGCGCATCGTCGGCGGCTTCTACGCCTACGACAACCGCGACGAGGTGCAGGAACTGGGCACGCTGTGCAGCGGCACCAGCGACGCCCAGGGCCGCGTGGGCTGCAGCCTGAAGCTCGAAGCCAGCGGCGAGGTCGAACTCGTCGCACGCGCGAAGGACGATGCCGGCCGCACGGCGGAAGCGGCCAGCAGCCTGTGGGTCTCGGGCCGCGACGAATGGTGGTTCGCGCAGGACAACGACGACCGCATCGACCTGCTGCCCGAGAAACGCGAGGTCCAGCCCGGCGAGACGGCGCGGCTGCAGGTGCGCATGCCCTTCCGCCAGGCCACGGCGCTGGTGACGGTGGAGCGCGAGGGCGTGGTCGATGCGCGCGTGATCACGCTCACGGGCCGCGAGCCGGTGGTGGAAGTGCCCATCCCGAAAGGCGCCAAGAGCTGGGCGCCGAACGTGATCGTCAGCGTGATGGTGCTGCGCGGCCGGCTGCGCGACGTGCCCTGGTGGAGCCTGTTCACCTGGGGCTGGCGCGACATGGGCGACTGGTGGCGCGCCTTCCGCTACGAAGGCAAGGACTGGCGTGCGCCGAGCGCAATGGTCGACCTCGCCAAGCCCTCGTTCAAGCTCGGCGTCGCGCAGCTCTCGGTGGGCCTGGCCGAGCACCGGCTCGACGTGAAGGTGACGCCTTCGAAGACCGAGGCCCGCGTGCGCGACGTGGTGCCGACGACGGTGCAGGTGAGCTTCGGCGGCAAGCCCGCCGCGGGCGCCGAGATCGCCTTCGCCGCCGTCGACGAAGGCCTGCTGGCGCTGCAGGCCAACCGCTCCTGGGACCTGCTCGAAGGCCTGATGCAGCCGCGGCCCTGGGGCGTGGAGACCTCCACCGCGCAGGGCGAGATCGTCGGCCGGCGCCACTACGGCCGCAAGGCACTGCCGCCGGGCGGCGGCGGCGGCCGCAACCCGACGCGCGAGCTCTTCGACACGCTGCTGCTGTGGAAGGGCACGGTGCTGCTGGACGCCAACGGCCAGGCACGCATCGACGTGCCGATGAACGACTCGCTGACGAGCTTCCGGCTGGTGGCCATTGCCGATGCCGGGCCTGACCGCTTCGGCACCGGCAGCGCCGTCGTGCGCGTCTCGCAGGAGCTGCAGCTGCTCGCCGGCCTGCCGCCGCTGGCGCGCGAAGGCGACCAGTTCGACGCCACGTTCACGCTGCGCAACACGACGGCGCGCGCCGTGACGGTGAAGGCCACGCTGGCCGGCAAGGTGAATGGCGCGGACAACAAGCCGATCGAGCTTCAGCCGCAGACGGTGACGCTGGCCGCCGGTGCGGCGCAGGAAGTGCGCTGGAGCGTGGCGGTGCCGGCCGGCGCGACGAGCATCGACTGGGACGGCGAGGCCGTGGAGACCGCCGGCAGCGCGCCGCTGCGTGACCGCATCAAGATCGCCCAGGCCGTGCTGCCGGCGGTGCCGCTGCGCGTTTGGCAGGCGACGCTGCAAGCGCTGGACGGCAAGTTCACGCTGCCGCTCGCGACTCCGGCCGACGCGCTGCCCGGCGGGCAGATCGTCGCCGGTCTGCAGCCGAAGTTGAGCGGCGCGCTGCCCGGGCTGCGGCGGTACTTCCAGACCTATCCCTACAGCTGCCTGGAACAACGCGCCTCGCGCAGCCTGGGCCTGCGCGACAATGCGCTGTGGGCCACGCTGCGCGACGAGCTGCCGGGCTATCTGGACAGCGACGGCCTCGCGAGCTACTTCCCCGTGCAGGCGGGCCAGCCGCCGCGCGGCAGCGACCGGCTCACGGCCTACCTGGTCAGCGCCGCGCACGAGGCCGGCGAGAGCTGGCCCGATGCGCCGCGCGACACGATGCTCGGCGCGCTCGCGGCCTTCGTCGAAGGGCGGATCGAGCGCCGCTTCTTCGCGCCGCGCGCCGACCTGGAGATGCGCAAGCTCGCCGCGCTCGACGCCTTGTCGCGCCACGGCCGCGTGCTGCCGAAGATGCTCGACAGCATCGCTTGGAACCCGGCCACCTGGCCGAGTTCGTCGCTGCTCGATGCCTGGGGCGTCTACCGCCGCAGCGCCAACCTGCCCGATCGCGCCGCCCGGCTCGACGAACTGCAGCGCCTGCTGCGCAGCCGGCTGGTGGCCGGCGGCACGACGCTGAAGTTCAGCACCGAGGCCGACGACGACTGGTGGTGGCTGATGGACGGCCCCGACGCCAACGCCGCGCGCCTGGTGCTCGCGGCGCTGGAGACACCCGCGTGGAAGGACGAGCTGCCTGGCATCGTGAACGGCACGCTGGCGCGCCAGCGCGGCGGTGCCTGGCTCACGACCACGGCCAACCTCTGGGGCGTGCTGGCGCTGGAGAAGTTCGGCGCGGCCTTCGAAGGCACCGCGGTCGCCGGCCGCACGACGGCGCAGCTGGCGCAGGCCACCCGCACGCACGATTGGAAGGCCGCGCCCGAAGGCGGCCGGCTGGAGCTGCCCTGGCCGGCGGGTTCGTCGACGCTCTCGGTGCAGCACGAAGGCAGCGGCCGGCCCTGGCTCACGCTGCAGGCGCTGGCCGCGGTGCCGCTGCGCGAGCCGGTGGCGGCGGGCTACCGCGTCACGCGCAGCGTGCGCGCCGTCGAGCGCAAGCGGCCCGATGCGTGGAGCCGCGGCGACGTGCTGCGCGTGCGGCTGGAAGTGGAGGCGCTGGGCGACATGGGCTGGGTCGTGGTCAGCGATCCCGTTCCCGCCGGCGCGACGCTGCTCGGCAGCGGCCTGGGCCGCGATTCGGCCATCGCCACGCGCGGCGAGAAACGCGAAGGCTTCTCCTGGCCGGCCTACGAGGAGCGCGCCTTCGAGGCCTGGCGCGGCTACTACGAGTGGATGCCGCGCGGGCGGCATGTCGTCGAGTACACGCTGCGCCTGAACGCGAGCGGCCGCTTCGCACTGCCGCCCACGCGCGTGGAGGCGATGTACGCGCCCGAGAGTTTCGGCGAGCGGCCGAACGAGGCGATCGAGGTCCGGCCGTGAGGCTCGCGGCTGCGATCCTGCTGCTGCTGATCGCATCGGCCGCGAACGCGGTGCCGGGCTTCGACGCCGTGCGCGCCGCGCACCGGCCGTCCGACCAGCCGCTGCTGGCGCGCGACGGCACGCCGCTGGCGATGGTGCGCGTCGATGCGAAGGTGCGCCGCGGCGCCTGGGTCACGCTCGACGCCGTCTCGCCGGCGATGCGCCAGGCCATCGTCGAGAGCGAGGACCGGCGCTTCTGGGAACACGGTGGCGTCGACTGGCGCGCGATGGCCGCGAGCGCCTGGGCCAACGCCTGGAACCGCCGCACGCGCGGCGCCAGCACGATCACGATGCAGCTCGCCGGCCTCACCGACGACGAACTCACGCGCCCCGCGGCCGGCCGCAGCGTGGGCCAGAAGATCTCGCAGATGCGGCGCGCGCGCGAGTTCGAGGCCACGTGGACCAAGGCGCAGATCCTCGAGGCCTACCTCAACCGCGTGCCGCTGCGCGGCGAATTGGTAGGCGTGGCCGCGGCCGCGAACCAGCTCTTCGCCAAGCAGGCCAGCGGGCTGGATGCCGAGGAATCGGCGCTGCTGGTGGCGCTGGTGCGGGCGCCGAACGCGGCGCCGGCCGTGGTGGAGCGCCGCGCCTGCGAGCTGTTGCGCGCGCAGCAGCGCGGCTGCGATGGCCTGGCCACCACCTGGGCCCAGGCGCTCGCGCGGCGCGCCGGCCCGCTGCCGGCCACCGCGCGCGGCGAGGTGCTGGCGCCGCACCTGGCGCAGCGCATCGCGCGCGCCACGCCGGCCGGCGAGCCGCTGCGCAGCACGCTGGATGCGTCGGTGCAGCGCGTCGCGCTCGGCGCACTGCGCCGCCAGCTGGCCGAGCTGCGTGGCCGCAACGTCGAGGACGGCGCGGTGATCGTCATCGACAACGCCAGCGGCGAACTGCTCGCGTGGGTGGGCGGCGCGGGCGACGGCCTCTCGTCGGCGGCGGAGGTCGACGCCGTGCTCGCGCGGCGCCAGCCCGGCAGCACCATCAAGCCCTTCGTCTACGCGCTTGCGCTGCAGCAGCGCCTGCTCACGGCCGCGAGCCTGCTGGACGATTCGCCGCTGCAGCTGGCCGCCGGCGACGCGCTGTACCTGCCGCAGAACTACGACCACGCCTACAAGGGGCCGGTGAGCGCGCGCACGGCGCTGGCGTCGAGCCTGAACGTGCCGGCCGTGCGCGTGGCCGCGATGCTTTCGCCCGACGCGCTCTTCGACACGCTCGCCGCCGCCGGCCTCAGGCCGAGCGAGAGCGCCGGCTTCCACGGCCACTCGCTGGCGCTGGGCAGCGCCGAGGTCACGCTGCTGGACCTGGCCAACGCCTACCGGATGCTCGCCAACGGCGGCCGCTTCGGCCCCGTGCGCTGGACGCCGGGCGCTGCCTTGCCGACAGGCCCGCGACGGGTCTTCGACCCGGCCGTGGCCTTCATCGTCGCCGACATGCTGGCCGACCCCGCGGCTCGCGCCACCACCTTCGGCCTCGACAGCCCGCTGGTGACCCGCGGCTGGGCCGCGGTGAAGACCGGCACGAGCAAGGACCTGCGCGACAACTGGTGCGTCGGCTTCGACGGCCGCCACACCGTCGCGGCCTGGGTGGGCAACGCGGGCGGTGCGCCGATGCACGGCGTCAGCGGTGTCAGCGGCGCGGCGCCGGTGTGGCGCGAGGTGATGGGCTTCCTGCAGTCGCGCGCCGGCGCCCCGCGCGCGGGCGCGGCGCCGGCCGGCGTGGTGAAGGTCGATGGCGAGTGGTTCGTCGCCGGGACGGAACCGAAGCCGGGGCGACGCGGCGCCGGGCTCGCGCTGCCCTTCGGCATCCGCACGCCGCGCGACGGCAGCGTGATCGCGCTCGATCCGGAGATCCCGATGGGCGCGCAGCAGCTCGTCTTCGAGGGCGAGGCCGGGCAGTGGCGGCTCGACGGCAAGCCGATCGGCCAGGGCGCGCTGCTGCGCTGGCTGCCGCGGCCGGGGCGGCATCTGCTGGAGCTGGAAGGCGCGGCCGGCAGCGTGGACCGGGTGCGCTTCGAGGTGCGCGCGGCGCCGCCGCCGCCCTCGCGCCCGGCGCGCCAGGCCCTCAGGGGCCGGGGCTGAAGATGCGCTCGACGGCCACGTCGATCACCATGCCGCACAGGCTGTAGAGCACCGAGCCGATCAGCGCCGCGGCGAAGCCGGTGACCTCGAAGCCCTTGAGCACGCCGGCCGCGGCCCAGAACATCAGCGCGTTGATCACGAAGAGGAACAGGCCCAGCGTCAGCAGCGTCACCGGCAGCGTCAGCAGCACCAGGAGCGGCCGTACGAGCGTGTTCAGCAGGCCCAGCACGAGGGCCGCGATCATGGCCGCGCCGAAGCTCGCGACGCTCACGCCGGGGTACAGATGGGCCACCAGCAGCAAGGCCGCAGCCAGCAGCAACCAGCGCACGATGATCTTCATGGGGGCAGCATAACGCGCTGCACCGTGGCGAAGATGCCGCTTTCACCTATGAAAACAGCTTCTCAGTCCCTCGTGCAGGCATTAACATTCGCCGTGCACGTCTACCAGTAGAGACGGTTCCGCGGTCCTTAGGGGTCAGCAGGGGCTGCGGGGCAGGCGGCATCCCTCAAAACTTTGATGGAGTACATCCAAATGGCAACTGCGAAGAAAGCTCCCGTGAAGAAGGCCGCGGCGAAGAAGCCGGCCACCAAGAAGGTCGCGACGAAGAAGGCCGCCCCGGCCGCCAAGAAGGCGCCGGCCGCGAAGAAGGCCCCGGCCAAGAAGGCCCCCGCGAAGAAGCGCACCCCGAGCGCCGCGTTCATGAAGCCGCTGACGCCCAGCGCCGCGCTGGCCGCGCTGATCGGCGACAAGTCGCTGCCGCGCACCGAGGTGACCAAGAAGGTCTGGGAGTACATCAAGAAGAACGGTCTGCAGGACAAGGTCAAGAAGACCATGATCAATGCCGATGCGAAGCTGAAGGCCGTGGTCGGCGTCAGCCCCATCAGCATGTTCGCGATGACCAAGGAGATCAGCAAGCATCTGAAGTGATGGCTTGCAGCGGCCCGGCAGGCTTGCCGGGCCCGTGCGGACAAGGCGGCGCGAGCCGCCTTTTTTCATTTCGGCTGCGAAATTTCCACGTCGAATTCGAGCTGCTTCAGCACCGCGTCGAACGGCCGCTTGAGCATCGTGCGGCAGTACAGCGTCTCGGCCGCGGCCATCGTGCCGGCCTCGTAGAGCTTGTTGGCCGGCGCGCCGCCGCCGCACCAGGCCCAGTGCGCGCAGCTCTCGCGGCAGCGCTGCACGCCCTGCAGGATCTCGCCCCACAGCGCCGCGAAGCGCTCGCTGCGGGCCGCTTCGAAGAAGCCGCAGGCGTGCACGTTGCCGAGCAGGAAGTCGGCATGCGCCGCGTGCGGCTGGCCCAGCAGCTCGGGCGAGAAGCTGCCGAAGCTGCCGTCGGCCGCGACGTTGACGATCGCGAAGGGCAGCACCTGCGCGTTGTCCGGCAGCGGCTCGTCGGCCACGCCTTCGCAGCGCCAGCGCGGCAGCGGCGTGGCAACCAGCCGGCGCGCCTGGGCCAGCTCGCGCACGTCCAGCCGGCCCCCGGCTTGCTCCTGCAGCAGCGCCTGCAGCAGCGCCGCATGGGCCTGCTCGTGGCCTTCGAGGCTGGATGCGCGGTGCGCGCCTTCGGCCTCGTCGTAGTTCAGGCCCAGCTCGGTGGGCTTCAACTCCTCGGCGAAGAAACGGATGAAGGCCGCGGGCTCGCGCAGCGTCGCGGCCGTGACCACCGCGATGGCGTGGAAGGCCAGGCCGTGTTCCCGCAGCATCGCCGCGCCGCGCATCACGCGCGCATGCGTGCCGTGGCCGCGGCGCGTGAGGCGATGGCGGTCGTGCAGCGCCGCCGGGCCGTCGATGCTGATGCCCACCTGCACGCGGTGCTTCGCGAAGAGTGCGCACCAGCGTTCGTCGATCAGCGTCGCATTGGTCTGGATCGATTGCGTCAGCGCGCAGCGCGCGCCGAGCGCCTGGTCCAGCGCCGCGAAGGCCTCTTCGTAGAACGCGGGCGGCACCGCGAGCGGTTCGCCGGCGTGCCAGACGACGGTGAGCGCCTCGGGAACGAGATCGTCGGTCACGAGCCGCCGCGCGACCGCGCGCACCGTGTCCACCGACATGCGCGCCTTCGCGTCGCGCCCCGGCAGGTAGCAGTAGCTGCAGTCGATGTTGCAGAACGGCGTGGGCTGCAGCACCAGCAGCCGCGTGCGCAGCGGCGGGGTGAAGGCGGCGGGGTCGAAGCGGGGCAGCGTCTTCATCGTCGGGCCGCCGCCTTGCCGATCCTCAGCCCGCCAGCATCGACTTCAGAAACCGCCCCGTGTGGCTCGCCTCGCAGGCCGCCACATCCTCCGGCGTGCCCGCCACCACCACCTGTCCGCCACCGGCGCCGCCTTCGGGGCCCATGTCGATCAGCCAGTCGGCGGTCTTGATGACGTCGAGGTTGTGCTCGATCACGACGATGGTGTTGCCGGCGTCGCGCAGCTGGTGCAGCACCTTCAGCAGCAGGCCCACGTCGTGGAAGTGCAGGCCGGTGGTGGGTTCGTCCAGGATGTACAGCGTGCGGCCGGTATCGCGCTTGCTGAGTTCCAGCGCCAGCTTCACGCGCTGCGCCTCGCCGCCGGACAGCGTGGTGGCCGCCTGGCCGAGGCGGATGTAGCCCAGGCCCACGTCCAGCAGCGTCTGCAGCTTGCGAGCGATGTTGGGCACGGCGTTGAAGAAGGCGTGCGCGTCCTCCACCGTCAGCTCCAGCACCTGCGTGATGTTGCGTCCCTTGTAGAGGATCTCCAGCGTCTCGCGGTTGTAGCGCGCACCATGGCAGATGTCGCAGGGCACGTACATGTCGGGCAGGAAGTGCATCTCCACCTTGATGACGCCATCGCCCTCGCAGGCCTCGCAGCGCCCGCCGCCCGAACTGGCGCTGACGTTGAAGCTGAAGCGCCCCGCGCCGTAGCCGCGCTCGCGCGCCGCCGGCACCTCGGCGAAGAGTTCGCGGATGGGCGTGAACAGGCCCGTGTAGGTGGCCGGGTTGCTGCGCGGCGTGCGGCCGATCGGGCTCTGGTCGACGTTGATGACCTTGTCGAAATGGTCCAGCCCGTCGATGCGCTCGTGCGGCGCCGGCTCGGCATGGCTCTGGTAGAGCTTGCGTGCGACCGCGGCGTACAGCGTGTCGTTGATCAGCGTGCTCTTGCCCGATCCGCTCACGCCGGTGACGCAGGTGAACAGGCCCACCGGGATATCGACCTCGACCTGGCGCAGGTTGTTGCCGCGCGCGCCCACCACGCGCAGCAGCTGCTTCTCGCCTTCGAACATGTTGGGCTGGCCGCGCCGCTTCGGCACCTCGATGCGCAGCGTGTGCGCGAGGTAGCGGCCGGTGAGCGAGTCGGCGTTGGCCGCCACTTCGGCCGGCGTGCCCTGCGCCATCACGCGGCCGCCGTGCACGCCGGCGCCCGGGCCCATGTCCACCACGTGGTCGGCGGCGCGGATCATGTCCTCGTCGTGCTCCACCACCAGCACGCTGTTGCCCAGGTTGCGCAGGTGGCGCAGCGTGCCGATGAGGCGCTCGTTGTCGCGCTGGTGCAGGCCGATGGAAGGCTCGTCGAGCACGTACATCACGCCCGAAAGCCCGCTGCCGATCTGGCTCGCGAGGCGGATGCGCTGCGCCTCGCCGCCGGAGAGCGTGTCGGCGCCGCGGTCGAGGCTCAGGTAGTTCAGCCCCACGTCGTTGAGGAAGCGCAGCCGGCTCCTGATCTCGCGCAGGATCTTCTCGGCGATGTCGGCCTTCGCGCCGATGAGCTTCAGCGCGTCGAAGTAGGCCAGCGTGTCGGCCAGCGTCGCGTGTTCGGCCTCGTAGATCGGCTGGCCCCGGGTTCCGTCGGCGTGCTGGAGGAACACATGCCGCGCCTCGCGCCGCAATCGCGTGCCGCGGCACTGCGGGCAGGGCTTGGCAGCCTGGTAGCGCGCCAGCTCCTCGCGCACGGTGACCGAATCGGTCTCGCGCAGCCGGCGCTCGAAGTTGGGGATGATTCCTTCGAAGGGATGCCGGCGCTTGACCGTGCGCGCCTTGCCGCCGCGTGCGCCATCGGCGGTGTAGATGAAGGGGATGTCCTCCTCGCCGCTGCCGTACAGCAGCACCTGGCGCGCGCTCTCGGGCAGGCGCTCGAAAGGCGTCTCGATATCGAAGCGGTAGTGCGCGGCCACCGCCTCGAGCAGGCCGTGGGTGTAGCTGTTGCGGCGGTCCCAGCCCTTCACCGCGCCGGCGGCCAGGCTCAGGCTCGGGAAGGCGACCACGCGCTCGGGGTCGAACACCGTCACCAGGCCCAGGCCGTCGCAGGCCGGGCAGGCACCCACGGGGCTGTTGAAGCTGAACAGGCGCGGCTCCAGCTCGGGCAGCGAGTAGCTGCACACCGGGCAGCCGAACTTGCTGCTGAAGAGATGCTCCCTGCCGCTGTCCATCTCCAGCGCGATGGCGCGGCCATCGGCGATGCGCAGGCTGGCCTCGAAGCTCTCGGCCAGACGCTGCTTCATCTCGGGCTTCGTCTTCAGGCGGTCGATGACGACGTCGATGTCGTGCTTGTCGGCCTTCTTCAGCTTGGGCAAGGCGTCGAACTCGACCACCTGCCCGCCGACGCGGAAGCGCACGTAGCCGCGGCTTTGCATGTCGGCGAAGAGCTCGCCGAACTCGCCCTTGCGGTCGCGCACCACGGGCGCCAGCACCACCAGGCGCGTTTCGTCGGGCAGCGCGAGCACCGCGTCGACCATCTGCGAGACGCTCTGCGCCTGCAGCGGCAGGCCGTGGTCGGGGCAGTAGGGCGTGCCGGCGCGCGCGTACAGCAGGCGCAGGTAGTCGTGGATCTCGGTGATGGTGCCGACGGTGGAGCGCGGGTTGTGGCTCGTGGCCTTCTGCTCGATGCTGATCGCCGGGCTCAGGCCGGCGATCACGTCGACATCGGGCTTGTCCATCAGCTGCAGGAACTGCCGCGCGTAGGCGCTCAGGCTCTCGACGTAGCGGCGCTGGCCTTCGGCATACAGCGTGTCGAAGGCCAGGCTGCTCTTGCCCGAGCCCGACAGCCCGGTGATGACGACCAGCGCCTGCTTGGGCAGGTCGAGGTCGATGTTCTTCAGGTTGTGCGTGCGGGCGCCGCGGATCTGCAGCAGCGGCGCGGCGAGGGCTTCGGCGGTGGCGGGCAAATCGGGGCCGGACATGGGTGGCAGCAACGGCGGCAAGGCAACCGGCCATCATAGCCACGCGGTGCCGCGCGACGGGCCTGCGTGCACGCGGCACAACTGCACGCAGGCCGTTCGTGATCGCCCGAAACGGCCGGTAACATGCCCCTTGTTCCGACAAAGGCACACCCGCGCGAAAGCCGGGGTCGCAAAGCCACCGGTCTAAAGCCCAGGTCGCACCAGCGCCCGGGCCACGACAGCGGGGTTGCCGAAGAGGCCCGAGCCGTTCGCCTTCGCGTGCGCGGCATACATCGGGCCGGCAGCCGCCCATGGTGTGAATTGCGCCCTGGCCGCCGCGCGAGCTTCACAACTCGAGCCATGGCGACCACGATGCGACTGCAAACCTCCCGCTTCATCCTCACCTCCCTGGCCGCGGCGGCGGCACTCGCGGCCTGCGGCGGCGGTGACAACGGCATCGACACCAGCGGAGGCAGCGCCGCGAGCGCCGCGGCGATGGCCGACGGCATCGTGCTGCAGCCGAGCTACGAGCTGGCGCCCACGCTGCCGCCCGAGCCGAGCGACATCGACGCCGACGGCTCCGGCGCCTCGGCCGGTGCGGCGCCCGGCCGCAGCCGGCTGCTGGGCAGCGGCGTGCCCGGTGAATCGGGCGAAGACATGCGCCAGCGCATCCAGTCGGCGCGCGGCGGCGCCGACACGGCCTCCGCGGCGGCCGCGGCCAGCACGGCCGTCTACTACACGCCGGCGCAGATCCGCGCCGCCTACGGCGTGGACAAGCTGCCCGCCACGACCACGGCGAACAAGGGCGCGTACCAGGGCTCGGGCCAGACCATCGCGATCATCGGCGCCTACAACAACGCCAGCGCGGCCACCGACCTGGCCGGCTTCTCGGCCAAGTTCGGCCTCGCGCCCTGCGCGGTGACGCTCATCGCCGCCACCGCCACGCTGCCGCTGGCCAAGCCCGCGGCCGGCTCGGGCTGCAGCTTCTCGGTGGTGAACGCGAGCTCTGCCGGCACGATCGCCAGCAGGGCGCCGGCGGCCAATTCGGGCTGGGCCACCGAGACCTCGATGGACATCGAGTGGGCGCACGCCATCGCGCCGATGGCACGCATCATCCTCGTGCAGGCGGCCACGGCCTCGGTGGCCGACATGAGCGCGGCCATCGCGCTGGCCGGGCGCATGGGGGCCACGGTGGTCTCGATGAGCTTCGGCGCCGGCGAGTTCTCCAGCATGGGCAGCTACGAAGGCGCCTTCCTCGCCAGCGGCGTGAGCTACCTCGCCTCCAGCGGCGACAGCGGCCGCGCGGTCTCGTGGCCCGCGGTCTCGCCGCGCGTGCTGGCCATCGGCGGCACCTCGCTCGCGACCGCCACCACCGCCGCCGGCACCACGCGCAGCGAGACGGCCTGGTCGGGCTCGGGCGGCGGCATCAGCGCCTACAACGCCGTGCCGGCCTGGCAGGCGAACCTCTCGGTGATCGCGACCACCGGCAAGGCCGGCGTGCCGACGAAGCGCGTGCTGCCCGACGTGTCGCTGAACGCCAACCCCTCGACAGGCCAGCTGATCCTCGCGGCCGGCGCCTGGTACGTGGCTGGCGGCACCAGCGTCAGCGCGCCGCAGTGGGCCGGCCTGGCAGCCGTGGCCAACGCCGTGCGTGCGCTGAACGGCAAGGCCGTTCTCGGCAACCTGGGCCAGCCGGTGTACCGCGCGCTGAACCCCAACCCGACGACCTACGCCGCCGCGCTGCTGGACGTGAAAAGCGGCAGCAACGGCAGCTGCAAGGGCTGCTCGGCGACGGCGAGCTTCGACCTCGTCACCGGCCTGGGCACGCCCAATGCCGGCAAGACGGTGGAATTGCTGGCCAGCTACTGAACGGCCTGCCGACGCGAGCCTCCACAATGGGGCCATGCCCCGCGCTGCCCTGGCCCTTCGTCGCTGCGCCGTGGCCCTGCTGCTGGGGGCCGCCGCCGCGGCCCATGCGCTGCCGGCCTGTCCCACGCTGACGGGCCGCTACCGCGTGGCGGGTTCGGCGCCGGAGCTGACCGAGGCGCTGCAGGCCCTGGGCGTGCCCGGCGGCGCCGAGATCGACCTGGTGCTGGAGTCGCTGGGCAAGGGCGCCGTGCTGAACCTGGGCACCGCGCCGGCTCGCGTGCCGGACGCGCCGGTGTCGGGCCTGCACATGCTGACCCGCGGCGCGGAGTTCGACTGCCGCGACGGCGCGATCGTGCTGCGCCAGAAGGTGCAGGCGGCGCGCAAGACGGCGTCAGGCTATCTCGAGGGCGAGACCACGCTGCTTCTTTCCCCCGGGACGCAGGGCGTGCTGCTGCTCGACCTGGAGTTCCGCGGCAGCGAACGCAGCACGATCTACAGCTACGACTCCGCGCGCGTGAGCCTGCCGCGGCCCTTCACCGGCCGCTCGCTGCAGGTGCGCATGACCTGGCTGCCGGCGGCAAGGGCGCCGGCCCCGCCCTCGACACCCCAGCCTCCGAACCCGGCGCAGCGCGCCGCCGAGCGCCAGCAGGACGAACTGCGTGCGCGGCTGGACAGCCTGCTGGGGCGCAGCATGCTCGGCTTCATGAAGAGCGAGGAGTTCGGCACGCGGGTGCAGCTGCGCGCCACGCGCTCGGCGGACCTCCTGGACACGGAAGACCGCCTGCTGGCCTCCGACCTGGTGTACGACGTGGTGCGTGAGCCCGGCTGGTACGAGGGCGCGCACCACAGCGAGATCTTCGTGCACCTGCGTCAAAGCGGGCTGCCGAATCGGCCCAGTGCCTTCCGCATCAGGGCCGAGCTGGACCGCCTGATGGCCGGCACGGGCCACGTCGTGAAGGCGGCCCGCGAAGGCCAGGCCTACGTGCTCCAGGTGGACCTGCGGCGCGGCGCGGTGGCCGCCGAGGTGATCGACGGCGTCGTCCGGCGCAGCGCCCTGGTGGCGCGGATCGTGTCCGAAGGCCCGGTGCGCGACTATTCGGCGCCCGACCGCATGCTCGAGCGCTGGCGCGTCACGCTGCGGCGCTGAGCACGCGCAGGATCTCCTGCCCGTAGGCCTCCAGCTTGCGGCTGCCCACGCCGCTGATGCCGGCCAGCGCGTCCAGCGTGGCCGGCTGTTCGCGCGCCATCTCGGCCAGCGTGGCGTCGTGGAACACGATGTAGGCCGGCAGGTTGTGCTCGCGCGCGATCTCGGCGCGCCAGGCCTTCAGCGCGGTGAAGCGGACCGTGGCCGCGTCGTCCAGCGGCACCGGCGGCGGCTTGGCGGCGCCGCCCGCGCCAGCTCTCGTGCGCGAGGCCTTCGCCGCCTTGGCCTTCGGCTCGGCGGGCACGCGCAGCATCACGTTCTCTTCGCCGCGCAGCACGCCGCGCGCACTGTCGGCCAGCGACAGCGTGTTCCATTCGCCCTCGGCCACCACATGCCCCAGCGCGACCAGCTGCCGCAGCACGCCGCGCCACTGCGCCTCGCTGAGATCAGCGCCGACGGCCCACGTCGACAGGCTCTCGTGGCCGTACTGCTTGACCTTGTCGGTGACCTTGCCGCGCAGCACGTCGATCAGGTGCCCCGCGCCGAAGCGCTGGCCGTTGTTCTGGCGAAAGCGGTAGATGCACGACAGCGCCTTGCGCGCCGCCTCGGTGCCGTCCCAGGTCGCCGGCGGGCTGATGCAGTTGTCGCAATTCCTGCAAGGCTCGCTCGTCTGCCCGAAGTAGGCGAGCAGCCGCACGCGCCGGCAGTCGTGCGCCTCGGCCAGCGCCAGCAGCGCGTCGAGCTTGCCGCGCTGCAGGCGCTTGAAGTCCTCGCCGGCCTCGCTCTCGTCGATCATGCGGCGCTGGTTCACCACGTCCTGCAGGCCGTAGGTCATCCAGGCATCGGCGGGCAGGCCGTCGCGGCCGCCGCGGCCGGTCTCCTGGTAGTAGGCCTCGATGTTCTTGGGCAGGTCCAGGTGGGCGACGAAGCGCACGTCGGGCTTGTCGATGCCCATGCCGAAGGCGATGGTGGCGACCATCACGATGGCGTCTTCGCGCAGGAAGCGGTCCTGGTTCGCGCGCCGCACCTCGGCGTCCAGCCCGGCGTGGTACGGCAGCGCCGTCAGGCCTTCGGCGACCAGCCAGCCGGCCGTCTCTTCCACCCGCCGCCGGCTCTGGCAGTAGACGATGCCGGCCTCGCCCTCGTGCTCGTCGCGGATGAAGCGCAGCAGCTGCCGGCGCGGATCGTCCTTCTCGACGATCGAATAGCGGATGTTCGGCCGGTCGAAGCTGGCCACGAACAGGCGCGCGTCTTCCAGCTTCAGGCGCTGGACGATGTCCTGCCGCGTGTGCGCGTCGGCGGTGGCGGTGAGCGCCAGCCGCGGCACGCCGGGGAACTGCTCGTGCAGCGCCGACAGGCCGAGGTACTCCTCGCGGAAATCGTGGCCCCACTGGCTGACGCAATGCGCCTCGTCGATGGCGAACAGGCTCAGGAGCCCGCGCTCGTTCAGCGACTGCATCATCGCCAGGAACCGCGGCGTGAGGATGCGCTCCGGTGCCGCGTACAGCAGCGTGAGGCGGCCGGCGAGCAGCGCACGCTCGATGCGCCGCGCCTCGTCGCCTTCGAGCGTGCTGTTGAGGAAGGCCGCGGCGACGCCCAGTTCCTCCAGCGCGCCGACCTGGTCGTGCATCAGCGCGATCAGCGGGCTCACCACCACGGCCACGCCGCGCCCGGCGCGGTGGCGCACGATGGCCGGCACCTGGTAGCACAGGCTCTTGCCGCCGCCGGTGGGCATCAGCACCAGCGCGTCGCCGCCGGCGGTGACGTGCTCGACGATCTCGGCCTGCTCGCCGCGGAAGGCGGCGTAGCCGAAGACTTCGTGCAGCACCTGTTGCGGGGTGGAGGAGGCGGGTGCGAGCACGGCGGACATGTTGGGCCGCCATGTTAAGTCAGCGCCCGCGCGCGATGCCCCCTCGGCCGGGTGCGTCCGGCGGGGGTGGCCCCGGGGCACCCCTGTCGAGGGCTGTGGCCGGCGGGGTCGGCGGCGATAATGCCGGCCATCCCACCCCTCAATGCCGCCGCGCGGAGCTCGCCATGGCCTCAGTCAACAAAGTCATCCTCATCGGCAACCTCGGCCGCGACCCCGAGGTGCGCTACGCGCCCAGCGGCTCGGCGATCTGCAACGTCACGATCGCCACCAGCCGCAACTGGAAGAACAAGGACAGCGGCGAGCGCCAGGAAGAGACCGAGTGGCACCGCGTGGTCTTCTACGACCGCCTGGCCGAGATCGCCGGCGAGTACCTGAAGAAGGGCCGCCCGGTCTACGTCGAAGGGCGGCTGAAGACGCGCAAGTGGACCGACAAGGACGGCGTCGAGAAGTACACCACCGAGGTCATCGCCGAGCAGATGCAGCTGCTGGGCGGCCGCGAAGGCGGCGGCGGCATGGGCGGTGGCGACGACATGGGCGGCGGCGAGCCGCGCTCGGCCCCCGCGCCGCGCAGCGCCCCGCCGGCTCGCAGCGCTCCGGCGCCGAAGCCGGCCGCGAAGTCGGCCACCGGCTTCGACGACATGGACGACGACATTCCGTTCTAGGGCGCGGGTCGGCCCGTCGAACGGCGGGCCTACTTCTTCGGGCTCGGGACGTGCTGGTCGAACAGCAGCGGGTTGCCGTCGGGGTCGGTGACCATGAAGTGCGCCGGCCCCTGCGTGGTCTCGTCGGCCTCCACCGTCATCGCGATCCCGCGCGACTTCAGCGTGCGCTGCAGCTCGCGCACGTCGTCGAAGCGCGCCAGCTCGGCGCGGTCCGGGCCCCAGCCGGGGTTGAAGGTCATCATGTTCTTCGGGAACATGCCCTGGAACAGGCCGATGCGCGCCTGGCCGTTCTGCAGCACGACCCACTTCTGTTCCAGCTTGCCGCCGACCTGCCTGAAGCCGAGCTTCTCGTAGAAGGCCAGGGACACCTGGATGTCCTTGACCGCCAGGCTGAGCGAGAAGTTGCCGAGTTCCATGGTGTTCTTTCTCTCCTGGGCTGGGGCGAAGGGCACGATGGCCGCGAGGGCCAGCGCGATGATCGGGTGGATGATGGGCTTCATGCGAGCGGTGCTGTGGAGTCCGGCCGCGACGATGCCCGAATTCCCGCCGCCTGACTTGCCGAATCTTGCGACCCGCTCCGGCCGACTACCTTGCCCGCGTCAACCGCGCGATCGACCTGATCGTGCAGGACCTGGCGCGACCCCTGTCGCTGCAGGCACTGTCCGAGGCCTCCGGCTTCTCGCCCTTCCACTTCCACCGCATCTTCAAGGCGCTGGTCGGCGAGACGCCGGGTCAGTTCGTCAAGCGGCTGCGGCTGGAACGTGCGCTGGTCCTGATGTCGCACGCGCCCGGGCGCTCGCTCACCGAGGTGGCGCTGCAGTGCGGCTTCGCCTCGTCGTCCGACTTCTCGCGCAGCTTCCGGCAGCGCTTCGGCCAGGCGCCGCGGCGCTTCGATCTCGACGCCTTCCGCGACGCCCGGCGCGCTGACTTCGAGCGCATCCTGGTCGACGCGCCCACGCCGCCGCAGGCGCAGGCACCGGAGGCCGGCGCCAACCCCGACGGCTTCGACGTGCGCCTGCGCGACCTGCCCGCGCGCACCGTGGCCTACCTGCGCGTGTTCGAGCCCTTCCGCGAAGGCGCGGCGCAGGCGGCCTGCGAGCGCCTGCTCGCCTGGGCCGAGGCGCGCGGCCTGGCCGACGGCCCCTGGCTGGGCTACATGTGGGACGAGCCCGAGGTGGTGGCGCTGAAGGATTGCCGCTACGACGTGGCGCTCGTCGTCGATGACGACTTCGTGCCCGAGGGCGACATCGGTCGCTTTCGCTTCCCGGCCATGCGGGTGGCCGAGATCGAGATCCGCGGCGACATCCACCTCGAGGTGCGCGCCATCGACTGGCTCTACCAGCGCTGGCTGCCGGGCAGCGGCTGCATGCCCGACGAGCAGCCGGCCTTCGAAGCCTGGATCGGCCGGCCCTTCGCGCATGGCAACACGCATTTCGAGCTGGCCTGCCAGCTGCCGGTGCGGCCGGCTTGAGGTCCATCGCTGGTCACATACTGGTTACATGCGAAGCCCCACTGCCCGATGAGCGCCGGGCGTGTCTCTCGAAAACCCTGAGGCGGGAGCGGGCCGCTGGGTGCTTCGCGGCCGGTCTGCATGGTACTATAGTGGTATCAAACCAGCGCCTTCGCCCGTGACGCCGACGCATCCCTCGCCGCCCCCTGCACTGCCGCGCTTCGTCGCCGGTGTCGATGGCGGCGGCACGGGCACGCGGCTGCGGCTGCAGGACGCCGCCGGGCGCACGCTGGGCCAGGGCGAGGCGGGCGCCTCGGGGCTGGGCCAGGGCATCGAGCAGGCTTGGCGGCATGTGCAGCAGGCGCTGGCTGCCGCCTTCGCCGCCGCGGGGCTGGCGCCGGCGGCGCCCGGGGATGTCGCGCTGGGGCTGGGCCTGGCTGGCGCCGGCGTCGCCGCGCAGCGCGCAGCCTTCCTCGCAGCCAACCCGGGCTTCGCGTACTGCGAACTCGTCAACGACGGCATCACGCAGCTGCTGGGCGCCTTCGGTGGCGGCGCCGGGCTGGTGATGGCCGCCGGCACCGGCAGCGTGGCCGCCGCACGGGCCGCTGACGGCCGCCACTGGCAATGCGGTGGCTGGGGCTTCCCGGTGGGCGACGAGGGCAGCGGCGCATGGCTTGGGCTGCGCGCGGTGGCGCATGCCCAGCAGGTGCTGGACGCGCGCAATGCCGGCGGCGCGCTCGGATCGGCGATCTTCGAAGCCGTGGGCCCCGACGCGCCTTCGATCCTCGCCTGGTGCGCGAAGGCCGGCCCCGGCACCTGGGCCTCGCTCGCACCGCGCGTGTTCGTCGCGGCCGAGGCCGGCGACGGCGCGGCGCAGCGCCTGCTTCAGCAGGCGGCGGATGAACTCGCGCGTCTCGTCGCCGGCCTGGACGCGGCGATGCAGCGCGACGGCGTGAGCGCCGCCGCAGCGCTGCCCATCGTGGCCCGCGGCAGCATCGGCGAACGGCTCGTGCACCTGTGGCCCGCCGCGTTGCACGCGCGCCTCGTGCCGCCCGCCGGCGACAGCGCCGACGGCGCGCTGTTGCTTGTTCGCGCCGCGCTCGCCGGCCGCCCGCTCGTCGATCCACGATGACGACGACCAAGAAGCTGCTGAAGCTGCCGTTTGCCTTCAGGCCCGACCTGCAGTCGACCACGCCGCTGTACGCGCAGCTGGCGCAGCGGCTGGCGCAGATCATCCGCAGCGGCCGCTTCCAGGCGCATGAGGCGCTGCCTTCGGAGCGGCTGCTGTCCGAGGGCCTGAACCTCTCGCGCGTGACGGCGCGCAAGGCCATCGAGCGCCTCGTCGAGCAGGGCCTCGTGGTGCGTCGGCGCGGCTCGGGCAACTACATCGCGCCGCAGCTGGAGCAGCCGCTGTCGCGGCTGACCAGCTTCTCCGAAGAGCTGCGCCAGCGCGGCTTCGAGCCCGGCTCGCAGTGGCTCTCGCGCCGCTGCACGACGGCCGCGCCCGAGGAGCAGCTGAGCCTGGGCCTGTCGCCCGGCGCGCGCGTCGCGCGGCTGGAGCGGCTGCGCCTGGCCGACGGCACCGTGATGGCCTACGAGATCAGCGTGCTGCCCGAGCCCGTGCTGCCCGACCCCGGCCGCGTGCAGGCCTCGCTGTACGAACACCTGGGCGCGATCGGCAAGGCGCCGGCGCGCGCGCTGCAGCACATCCGCGCGATGAACGCCGATCCGCGTCGCGCCCAGTTGCTGGGCGTGCCGCCCGGCCATGCGCTGCTGTTCATCACCCGCGTGGGCTACCTCGACAGCGGCGTGCCGGTGGAGCTGACGCTGTCCTACTGCCGCAGCGACTACTACGGCTTCGTCAGCGAGATGCGGCGGGAGGGCTGAGAAGCTGTGAACGAACCCTCCACACCCGCTCGGCCGTCCCGAGACGCGCCGCTCGTCGTTGCAAATGCTCGCCATAGCCCGAGCTATGGCTGCGCTTTGCGCCTAGATCGGCACGCCCCGGGCCACCCGCTCGGGCGCGGCCGGTTCATTCACAGCTTCTGATCTTGGAACTGCACGGACACATCCTGGCGCCCGCCGGCTTCGTGCGTGGCCGGCTCGTGCTCGACGGCGGCCGCATCGCGGCGCTCGACGGCGAGCCGGTCGCCGAGGCCGCGGTGCGCGCCGACGCCGCAACGCCGCTGCTGCTGCCCGGCTTCGTCGACACCCACGTGCACGGCGGCGGCGGCGCCGACACGATGGACGCCGGCGACGCCGTGCGCACGCTGGCACGCCTACATGCGCGCCACGGCACGACGGCGCTGCTGGCCACGACGATGACGGCGCCGCTGGCGGACATCGAGGCCGCGCTGCGAGCCATCGCGCCGCTCGTGGCCGAGCGCCCGGCCGGCACCGCGCGCGTGATCGGCGTGCACCTCGAAGGCCCGTACATCAGCCCGGACAAGCTCGGCGCGCAGCCCGCCTTCGCGCGCGCGCCGGCGCTGGCCGAGATCCTCGCGCTGCACGCCATCGCGCCGATCCGCCTCGTCACGCTGGCGCCAGAAGTGAGCGGCATGCTGGCGATGATCCCGGCGCTGGTCGAGGCCGGCATGCGGGTGCAGATCGGCCACACCGGCGCCAGCTACGACGAGGCCGTCGAGGCCATGGCGCGCGGCGCGAGTGGCTTCACGCACCTCTTCAACGCGATGAGCACGCTGCACCACCGCGCGCCCGGTGCCGCCGGCGCGGCGCTGGCGCATGCGCGGCACGCCGAGCTGATCCCGGACCTGCTGCACGTGCACCCGGGCGCGATCCGTGCCGCGCTGCGTGCGATCCCCGGCCTGTTCGCCGTGACCGACGCCACCGCCGCGGCCGGCATGCCCGACGGCGACTACCGCCTGGGCCGCCAGACGGTGACCAAGTGCCAGGGCGGCGTGCGCCTGGCCGACGGCACGCTGGCCGGCAGCACGCTGACGATGGACCAGGCGCTGCGCAATCTCGTGGCCATCGGGCTGCCGCTGGCGGAGGCCTCGGCGCGCTGCAGCACGCATGCGGCCGATTACCTCAGCCTGCCCGAGCGCGGCCGGCTGGCGCCGGGCGCCTGGGCCGACGTGGTGATGCTGGACGCCGCCACGCTGGCGCTGCGCCGCGTCATCGTCGAAGGGGAAGACATTGATCTCGGAAGTTAGCTCGATGATGCGCACCGAGGCCGCCGAAGGCCCGGCCGCGGTCGCGCGGCTGCTCGGCGCCGAGGCCGCGGCCTTCGACGCGCTGGGTGCCGGCTTGCGACACCGGCCGCCGCTGTCGCTGCTGACGGTGGCGCGCGGCAGCAGCGACCACGCGGCGCACTACATGGCCTACCTCGTGATGGCGCGGCTGGGCCGGCTCGTCACCTCGCTGCCGATGTCGCTGGTCACGCTGTACCAGAGCCAGCTCGTCTGCGACGGGCTGGTCGCGCTCGCGTTCTCGCAGTCGGGCCAGAGCCCGGACCTGGTGGCGCCGCTGCAGCTGATCGGCGCCAACGGCGGCCGCACGGTGGCCTTCGTCAACGATCCCGCGTCGCCGCTGGCACAGGCCGCCGGCACCTGCATTCCGCTGCACGCCGGGCCCGAGCGCAGCGTGGCGGCGACCAAGAGCTACCTGTGCCAGCTCGCGGCCGGCGCGGCGCTGGCCTCGGCCTGGCAGCAGGATGCCGCTTTCGCCGCCGCGCTGCAGGCGCTGCCCGAGGCACTGGAGCGCGCCACGCGCCAGGACTGGTCGCCCGCCGTCGATGCGCTGGCCGGTGCGGAGCACCTCTACGTGATCGGCCGCGGCACCGGCCTGCCAGTGGCGATGGAGGCGGCGCTGAAGTTCAAGGAGGTCTGCGGCATCCAGGCCGAGGCCTACTCGGGCGCCGAGGTCCAGCATGGGCCGATGGCGCTGGTGGGCGATGGTTTCCCGATGCTGGTCTTCGCGCCCGCCGGGCCGGCGCAGCCAGGGCTGCTGAAGCTCGCGGCGCAGATGCGCGAACGCGGCGCGCGCGTGCTGCTGGCGGCGCCGCCAGGCACGCCCGGCGCCGAGTTGCCGCTGGCGCCGGCCGCGCATGTGGACCTGGATCCCATCTGCGCCGCACAGAGCTTCTACGGCATGGTCGAGGCGCTGGCGCGTGCGCGCGGGCTGGACCCGGACCACCCGCGCCATCTCAGCAAGGTGACGAAGACGCAATGAACACGCGCCCCGTCGAGCCCGGCCGGCTCGTGATGGTCGACATCCCCGGCAAGCGCCTCGAAGCCGACGACGCGGCCTTCCTGCGCGAACACCGCATCCGCGCCGTCTGCCTGTTCCGCAAGAACCTCGGCAGCGACGACGAGATCCGCCGCCTCACCGCCGACCTGCGCGAGGCCATGGGCGAAGACGCGCTGATCGCGATGGACCAGGAAGGCGGCTCGGTCGTGCGGGCACTCTCGCTGCCGCAGGCGCCGGGCGCGATGGCGCTGGGTGCCGTCGGCGACGGCGTGCTCGCCGGGCAGGTGGGCGCCGCGGTGGCGCGCGGGCTGCGCCACCTGGGCCTGAACTGGAACTTCGCGCCGGTGCTGGACGTGAACAGCAACCCGGCCAACCCCGTGATCGCCGAGCGCAGCTTCGGCGCCGATCCGCACGCCGTCGCCCGCCTCGCGGGGGCCTGGATGCGTGGTTCACTGGCCGAGGGCGTGGCCTGCTGCGCGAAGCACTTCCCCGGCCACGGCGACACGCACGAGGACTCGCACCATGCGCTGCCGACGGTCGGCAAGACGATCGAAGAACTCGAGGCGCTCGAACTGGTGCCCTTCCGCGCGCTGGCCGAGCAGGCGCCGTCGCTGATGACGGCGCACATCGTCTACCCGCGCATCGACCCCGAGCTGCCGGCCACGCTGAGCCGCATGCTGCTCACGGGCCTGCTGCGCGAGCGCCTGGGCTACCGCGGCGTGGTGATCACCGACGCGCTGATGATGAAGGCCGTGCACGAGCGCTGGGGCCCCGCGCGCGCCGCCGTGCTGGCGCTGGCCGCGGGCGCGGACATGCCGCTGGCGCAGGGCACGCGCGAGGAGCAGCGCGCAGTGCTGCAGGCCGTGGCCGAGGCGCAGGCCGCCGGCGTGCTCGATGCGGCGGCGCTGGCCGCCTCGGCCGCGCGGCTGGATGCGCTGGCCAGGCGCTTCCCGCTGCTGCCGCGTGAACTGGACGGCACGCAGCGCAGCGCCGACGAGGCGCTGATGCGCACCGGCTGGGCGCGTGCGCTGACCAAGGTGGGTGCCGCCCGACCGCCGACGTTGCAGGAGCCGCTGCGCGTGATCACGCAGGGCCGTGTCGACAGCGACGGCGTCAGCGAAGCCGGGCTGCCGGCCTCGGCGGTACGCGCGCTCTTCGAAGGCTTCGCCGATGTCGAGTTCGTCGAGGTGCCGAGCCTGCCGGCGCTCGCGCCCGCGGCGCTCGATGCGGCGGGCCGCCGCTGCGTGCTGGTGAGCAATCAACGTGCGCGTTATGCCGAACCGGGCCGCCTGAAGCCGGCGCTGCACCTGGCGCTGTGGAACCCGTTCCAGGTGCTGGACATCGCCGCCCCGGCCGTCGTCACCTGGGGCTACGGCGAAGGTGCACTCGCGGCCCTGCGCGACTGGCTGATGGGCCGTGCCGATGCACCTGGCGTCGCGCCGGTGGCCCTGTCGCACGCCTGAAGGACTTCCGATGACGACGCCCGCCGCCCGTTCCCCCGCCACCTGGGTGCTGAGCCTGTACTTCCTGCAGGGCCTGCCCTTCTTCATGGTCAACGTGGTCGCCGGCCTCGCGCTGAAGGGCCTGGGCGCGGCCAACGACGAGATCGCGCGCTGGACAGGGCTGCTCGGCCTGGCCTGGGTCTTCAAGCCGCTGTGGAGCCCGCTGCTCGAAGCGGCTCCGAGCCGCAAGTGGCTGGTCGTCGGCTTCCAGTTCCTCGGCGCCGCGGCGCTGGGCGGCGTGGCGCTGGCGCTGCAGCTGCCGGCCTTCTTCGTTGCCGCGTTGGTGGCACTCGCCGTGGTCTCGATCGGCTCGGCCTCGCACGACATCGCCTGCGATGGTCTCTACATCGCGTCGCTGAACGCGAAGTCGCGCGCGATCTACGCCGGGTGGCTGGGCGCCTGCTTCAACGGCGCGCGGCTGTTCGCGGTGGGCGGGCTCGTGATCGTCGCGGGGCAGCTGGAGAAATCGATCGGCGCGCCGGCTGCGTGGACCGCGGTGTTCGCCATCGCCGCGGTGCTGATGGCGGTGCTGGCCGGATACCACGTCTGGGCGTTGCCGGACACGCGCGCGCCGGCCGTAGCGGGGGCCCGCGAACGCGTGAACATCGCCGAAGTCGTCACCAGCTTCTTCCGCCTGCCGGGCGTCTGGTGGGCGGTGCTGTTCATCGTGCTGTTCCGCGCCGGCGAGGCGCAGGTGCAGACCATCGGCCCGCTGTTCCTGAAGGACGCGCGCGCCGCCGGCGGGCTGGGCCTGACGACCACCGACGTGGGCCTGAGCTACGGCACCGCCGGCACGCTGGCCTTCCTCACCGGCAGCGTGCTGTCGGGCTACTTCACCGCGTGGCTCGGCTTGAAGCGCGCGCTGCTGCCGCTGGTGATCGCGATGAACCTGCCGAACGCCGCGTTCGTGGGCCTGGCGCTCGCGCAGCCCGAGAGCCTGGGCGTGATCGCCGCCGCGGTGAGCCTGGAGACCTTCGGCTACGGCTTCGGCTTCACGGCGGTGATCCTCTTCATGATGCAGTTCGTCGCCGGCAGCCGCTACCAGACGGCGCACTACGCGCTGGCCACCGGCGTGATGGCGCTGGGCTACGTGCTGTTCAAGGCCATCAGCGGCGACATCCAGAAGGCGCTGGGCTACCAGCACTTCTTCCTCTGGGTGCTGGTCTGCGCGGTGCCGGTGTTCCTGCTGCTGCGCTGGCTGCCGGTGCGCGACGAGCCGCAGCCGGCCGGCGGCGAAGCGGCCGAACCGGCGCATGCGTAGCGCGGCCCTCGCGCTGCTGGCGCTCGCGGCTGCCGGCGCGGGCGCGGCGGTGCCGGAGCGGCTCTTCTTCGACGACTTCTCGCATCGCGATGCCGCAGCGCTCGAACGCGTCGGCTGGAAGCGACGTGACGCAGCGGGCCACCCCGGCGTGCCAGGTGCCGCCTGGCGGCCCGACGCGGTGACGCTGCTCGACGATCCCCAGCAAGCCGGCAACCGCCTGCTGCGCCTTCGCGCGAGCACCGACGGCACGCCCGAAGGCACGGTGCAGGCGCAGGCCTGCCACCAGCGCAAGCTTCTGCAGGGCACCTATGCCGCGCGCATCCGCTTCAGCGACGAGCCTGTGGCCGGCGCCGACGGCGACCCGGTGATCCAGACCTTCTACGCCGTCGCGCCGCTGCGCTTCGACTTCGACCCCGAGTTCAGCGAGATCGACTGGGAGTACCTGCCCAACGGCGGCTGGGGCAGCCCGCGCACGCGGCTGTACAGCATCGCCTGGCAGACGGTGCGCATCGAGCCCTGGCTGGCCTACAACGCGCCGGCCGAGACCTTCGGCAGCCTGGCCGGCTGGCACCAGCTGACGGTGCAAGTGAACGGCATGCGCTCGCGCTGGTTCGTCGACGGCCGCGAGGTGGCCTCGCACGGCGGTCGCAACCACCCGGTGGTGCCGATGGCGATCAGCTTCAACCTGTGGTTCTCGCCCAGCGGCCTGAAGGCCAGGAGCGCCGCGCCGCGCGAGTGGGTGCAGGACGTGGACTGGGTGATGCACGCGCCGGGCCGCGAACTGGCGCCGGCCGAGGTCGAGGCGCTGGTGCGCGAACTGCGCGGCGCGAAGCGCGCTTTGGTCGACACCGTGCCGGCCGCCTCGCCGCCGCTGGCCAGCGAGTGCCGCTTCTGAGGCGGAGTCAGCCGGCGCTCAACTCAGCGACGAAGTCGTAGGTGTCGCCGCGGTAGTACGAGTCCGAAAGCTCGATCGCCCTGCCATCGCGCAGGTAGCCCACGCGTTCCACCAGCAGCCCCGCATCGCCCGGCTTGGCCTCCAGCAGCCGCGCCTGCTCTTCGTCGAGCAGCAGCGCGCGCAGCCGTTGCAGTGCTCGCACCGGCCGGTTGCCGGCGGCTTCCAGCGCGTCGTACAGCGACTCGCCGACGACATCCGGCGAAGGCAGCGCGCTCGCGGCGATGGTGCAGTACTCCAGCGCCATCGGCTCCTCGTCGGCGAAGCGCAGCCGGTGGAAGCGGTAGACCTTCGCGCCCGGGCTCAGCGCCAGGCGCATCGCTTCTTCGGGCGTCACCTGGCCCTCGGCCTTCTTCAGCCACAGGTTCGAGGGCTCGCGGCCGCGCGAACGCATGTCCTCGGAGAAGGAGGTGAGCTTGGCGAAGTTCTTCTCGATCCGCGTGCCGACGAAGTTGCCCGAGCCCTGGCGACGCACGAGCAGGCCCTCGTCGGCCAGCCCATCCATCGCCTTGCGCACCGTGATGCGCGAGATGCCCAGCTCCGACGCGAGCTGCCGCTCCGAGGGCAGCGCGTCGTCGGGCCCGAGCGCGCCGCGTGTGATCGCGTCGCGCAGCGCACGCTGCAGCTGCTGGTACAGCGGCTGCGCACTGTCCGGGTCCAGCGACTTGAGGAATTCGGTCAGGTCGGGCATGGCGGCAAGGATAGTACCAATTTCATACCAAGCGTATGACCGGGCCTCCGGCAGGGGCCGGGGGCAGGTCCGGATCGGGCCGGCTTCGGTGGGCGCTCGCCTCGGGAAAGTACCGAGCGTCAGGCTGTTGCCGGGAGGCCTCGACTGGTAGCAGACCAGTATCAAGTGGTAGTATAGTGGCACTTACCGGAGCAGGAACCACTGTCCGGCGCCGCTGCACCCGAACGGACACCCACAACCGAGGCTCTTTCCATGAAGACCGCACTCACCCCCGTCGCATCGGCCGTCGCGCTCTGCCTGAGCGGCACGGCCTTCGTGGCCCAGGCGCAGAACGCGCCGGCCAAGCCCGACACCGCCGCGCAGACGATCGAGATCACCGGCATCCGGGCGTCGCTGACCAAGTCGATCGCGGCCAAGCGCCAGTCCGACGGCGTGGTCGAGGTGATCACTGCCGAGGACATCGGCAAGATGCCCGACAAGAACGTCGCCGACTCGCTGCAGCGCGTGCCCGGCGTCACCATCAGCTCCGCCGGCGCCACCGAAGGCGGCTTCGACGAGAACGACCGCGTCTCGATGCGCGGCACCAACCCCAGCCTGAGCCTGACGCTGATCAACGGCCACCCGGTGGCCTCCGGCGACTGGTTCATCCTGAACCAGAGCGACAACGCCGGCCGCAGCGTCAGCTACACGCTGCTGCCCTCGGAGCTGGTCGAGCGCGTGGTCGTGCACAAGACCAGCGAAGCCAGCCTGGTGGAAGGCGGCGTGGCCGGCAGCATCGACATCATCACGCGCAAGCCGCTGGACTTCCGCAAGAGCCTCACGCTCGAAGGCTCGGTGGGCGTGGTGCGCGCCACGCTGCCCAACAAGACCGACCCGCAGTTCAACGCGCTGCTGGCGTTCAAGAACGACGCCAACACCGCCGGCGCGATGCTGCAGATCTTCAGCGAGAAGCGCCACCTGCGCCGCGACGGCCAGGAGATCCTGGGCTACAACCAGATCGCCGCCGGCAGCAAGGTCGCGCTGTCGAACCCCGACCTGGCCGGCGTCTACTACCCGCGCAACATCGGCGCGGCCCTCTTCGAGCAGGAGCGCGAGCGCACCGGCGGCCTGGTGGAGGTGCAGGTCAAGCCGATCAAGGAACTGTCGATCGACCTCTCGCTGTTCAGCAGCAAGCTCAAGGCCTCGAACTACAACCGCAACTACCTCACCCACGCGCCCTTCTTCCTCAACGAAGGCGCGGGTGTCGCGCCCGACCCCGGCTACAAGGTGCGCAACAACACGCTGGTGACGGCGAACTTCACCGGCGTGCCCGGCACCACCTACGGCCTCTACGACCAGATCTCCCGCCCGGGCGAAGGTGCCGACACCAAGTTCGCCGCGCTGGAGGCCAACTGGCGCGTGAGCGATGCGCTCACCGTCACCGGCAAGCTCGGCGATTCCAAGGGCGTGGGCAAGACGCCGACGCAGAACGTCGCCGAGTGGGACGTGGGCAAGGGCACCGGCGTGTCCTGGCAACTGAACGGTGTCGACAGCGCGGCCGACTTCTCGCTGAAGACGCCGTCCAACGTGCCCGGCGGCGCCAGCACGCGCAGCCTGGACTGGATCTTCGGCCTGCAGAACATCAACATCGTCGACAAGGACAGCTGGGCCCAGATCGACGCCGAGTACGCGATGGACGCCGGCATGCTCAGCTCGCTGAAGTTCGGCGTGCGCGGTGCCGAGCACAAGCGCAACCAGCTGGGCGCGCTGGCGCAGGGCCCCAGCGCAACCGTCGACGCCTTCGACCTCGCGAAGTGGCCGCAGACCTGGTCCAACTACCCGGGCGACTACGCGTCCAGCCTCGGCGGCAACTTCCCGCGCGACGTCTGGTACTACACCGCCGACCAGATGAACACCGTCGGCCCGCAGCTGTCGAACCGCGACCCGGTCGCGCGCGCCTACCCGCTGGCGGACTTCGGCCTGAAGGAGAAGACCAGCGCCGCCTACGTGCAGGCCAACCTCGAGGGCAAGGGCTGGCGCGGCAACGTGGGCCTGCGCCTCGTGCAGACCAAGGAGCACGTGCTGAAGTTCCTGCCGCTGCCCAACGGCGTGACGCCGCCCGGCACGATCACCGGCTCGGCCTTCGGCAACTTCATCGCCGACACCACCGACCACAGCTACACCGACGTGCTGCCGAGCGCCAACCTGCGCTACGAGCTGAGCAAGGACATGGTCGCGCGCTTCGCCGTCTCCAAGACGATGACGCGGCCCGACTACTCGGCGCTGGCCGGCTCGCTGAGCCTGTCGCCGCCGGCCACGCCCAGCGACACCGGCAGCGGCAGCGGCTCCAACCCCGACCTCAAGCCCGTGCGCTCGACCAACTTCGACGCCGCGATCGAGTGGTACCACGCGCCGCGCTCGCTGCTGTCGGCCGGCATCTTCCGCATGGACCTCACGAGCTACGTGAGCCTGGGCCAGGTCAAGCGCACGTACAAGACCTTCAATGCGAACAACCAGGCCGGCTTCGACGGCAACTACGTGCTGAGCGTGCCGGTCAACGCCAAGGGCACGGCGCAGGGCCTGGAGCTGGCGGCCGAGCAGCCCTTGTTCGGCAACTTCGGCGGCTCGGTGAACTACACCTACACCGACGCGAAGGAAAAGGGCGGCGGGCCGATCGTCGGCGCCTCGCGCCATACCTACAACGTCATCGGCTACTACGAGGACGACCGCTTCAACGTGCGCATGGCCTACAACTTCCGCTCGCACTTCTACAGCGGGCTGGACCGTTCGACCGCCTTCAACCAGGCCGACACGGCCTCGCTCGCGGCCTCGCTGGGCTTCAAGATCAACGACCACCTGAGCATCGGCCTCGATGCGCACAACCTCAACAACCCGAAGCTGAAGTACTACGCGCTGAACGAGGACCAGCCGCGCAGCATCTACCAGAACGGCCGCCAGTACTACCTGACGCTGCGCGCCAAGATGTGATGAGCCGGCCCGCACCGTTCCTGCGGGCGTTCGTTGCAGGCGCGCTGGCCTGGGCCATCACGGCCCAGGCCGCGCCGTACAAGGACGTGACGCGCCATGCCACGCCCGAGGCGCCGCGGCTCGCGGCGCTGAATGCCGCTGGCCAGCCGGTGCCGCTGCCCAGCCGCGCGCTGCACGGCGGGCTCGTCGCCTGGGCCTTCGCCAGCGGCGAGTGCGGCCAGGAGCATTGGGGCGGCTTCGACGCGCAGCGATTCGCGGCGCTGAACGTGCCGGCCTTCGAAGCCGCCGGCGTGCGCTACATGCTGTCCACCGGCGGCGAGGCCGGCGTCTTCACCTGCGGCAGCGACGAAGGCCTGGCGCGCTTCATCGACCGCTACACCGGGCCGATGCTGGCCGGCGTCGACTTCGACATCGAAGGCCGGCAGACGCCGGCGCAGATCGACGCGCTGGCCGCGCGCGCCGCCGCGCTGCAGCGCAGCCGGCCCGCGCTGCAGACCTGGTTCACGCTCGCCACCCACGCCGGCAGCGATGCCGCGCGGCGCGGCCTGAACGCCACCGGCCGGCAGGCGCTCGCGGCGCTGAAACGCCACGGTGCGCGGCGTGCCATCATCAATCTCATGGTGATGAACTACGGCCCGGCCGACCGCCGCTTCTGCGTGCTGCGCGAAGGCGCCGCGCCGCCGGCCTGCGACATGGGGCGCTCGGCGCTGCAGGCGGCGGAGAACCTGCATCGCCGATACGGCTGGCCTTACGCCCAAATCGCAGTGACCGCGATGCTGGGCGAGAACGACGTCGCCGGCAACGTGTTCACGCTGGAGGATGCGACGCTGCTGCGCGAAGGCGCGAAGCGGCTCGGCCTGGCCGGCGTGCATGGGTGGTCGCTGGACCGCGACCGGCCCTGCGAGGCCGGCAGCCCGCGCGTCTCGCCCACCTGCCACGGGCTGCCGGGCGTGCCGGCCGGCGCCTTCGGGCGCGCCCTGGGCGACATCGCGCCCTAGCGCCTCGATGAAGGCCGCGCGCCCGATCGCCGAGTTCGAGGGCGTCGACCGCGTGCGCTTCGAGGCCGAGATCGTGCCGCGCGGCGAGCCGGCCGTGCTGCGCGGCCTCGTCGCGCACTGGCCGGCCGTGCGGCAGGCGGCCGAGGGCGACCTGTCGCTCGCGCGCTGGCTGGCCGCCATGGACGAGGGCCGCGAGGTGGACGCGCTGATGGTGCCGCCGGGCCGCCGTGGCCGCGTGTTCTTCGCCGAGGGCTGGCAGCAGGGCGACGCCGGCTTCAACTACCTGCGCAACCGGCTGCCGATCTCCCAGGTGCTGGACTCGCTGCTGCGCTACGCGCGCTTCGACCGGGCCCCGGCGATGGCCGCGCAGAGCGCGCCTGCCGACGACTGCCTGCCGGCCTTCCGCGCCGCGCACCCGATGCCGTTGCTGGACGCGTCCGTCGCGCCGCGGCTGTGGATCGGCAACGCGATCGTCACGCCGGCGCACTTCGACGAGTCCTCGAACATCGCCTGCGTGGCCGCCGGCGCGCGCCGCTTCACGCTGTTCCCGCCGGAGCAGATCGACCATCTCTACCCGGGCCCGATCGGTCACGCGCCGACGACCACGCCGATCAGCGTCGTGGACCTGCTGGCCGGGGACGAGGCGGCCGAGCTCGCGCGCTACCCGCGCTTCGCGCAGGCGCTGGCCGCGGCGCAGGATGCGTTGCTCGAGCCCGGCGACGCGATCTACATCCCGCCGCTGTGGTGGCACCACGTGGCCTCCACCGCGCCGCTGAACCTGCTCGTCAACTACTGGTGGAGCGCGAGCGCCGCACCCTCCGGCCTGGGCGCGCTGCTGCACGCGCGCCTGGCCTTCGGCGGCATGCCCATCGAACAGCGCCGTGCCTGGGCCACGTTCTTCGCGCACTGGGTCTTCGAGGCCGACGAGGCCACGCTCGCGCACCTGCCCGCCGCACTGCACGGCGTGCACGGCGAGCTGACGCCGGCGCTGCGCGAGCAGCTGCGCCGGCTTGCAGGGCTGGAGCCGGGCGACGAAGGGAAGGGCCGGCCCTGAGTGTTTTCGGCGCCGCCGTGCGTAAGCTCCTTCGCACCAACCCGAGAGGAGACGAGCCGATGGACATCACACGCCGCACGCTGCTGGCCGCCGCAGCCGGATCGACGCTGGCCCCGCTGCTGGGCGGCTGCGCGAGCGCGGGCTCGGGCGGCTGGACCACGCTGGTGGACGGCACGAGCATCCCCGCCGGCTGGACGCAACTCGGCGAAGGCAACTGGAGCATCGCCGAAGGCACGCTGCAGGGCCGCGGCGGCAAGCTCGGCTACCTGGTCACGCCCGCGAGCTACGCCGACTTCGAGATCCGCGCCGAGTTCTGGGCCGATGCCGACTGCAACTCCGGCATCTTCATCCGCTGCCAGGACCGCAACAAGGTCGGCGCCGACAGCGCCTACGAGGTCAACATCTTCGACAAGCGGCCCGACCCGACCTACGGCACCGCCGCCATCGTCGACGTGGCCAAGGTGCGCCAGCCGGGCCCGATGGCGGCGAACCGCTGGAACAGCTTCGAGATCACCGCGCAGGGCGAGCGTCTGGTCGTCGTCTTCAACGGCGAGAAGACGGTCGACGTGAACAACGGCAAGTGGAAGAGCGGGCCGGTGGCGCTGCAGTCGGCGGGCGGCACGATCCGCTTCCGCAAGGTGATGATCCGGGCGCTGTAGCGCCGCCGGGCGCGCCGTCACGCGGCGCCGCTAGCATGCGGCCCTTTCGACCGCCCGAAGGGCAACCCGCATGCTGCGTTCCTTCATCGCCCTGGTGGCCGCCGGCGCCCTGCTGGCCGCCACCGGCCCCGCCTCCGCCCAGCCGAAGAAGGACAGCGCCGTGCTCGGCCTGACGCTGGAGCCGCCGGGGCTCGACCCCACGGCCGGCGCGGCCTCGGCGATCGCCGAGATCACGCTGTACAACGTCTTCGAGACGCTGACGAAGATCAGCCCCGACGGCCGCGTGACGCCGCTGCTGGCCGACAGCTGGACCGCCACCTCCGACCTGCGCACCTGGACCTTCAAGCTGCGTGTCGACGCGCGCTTCCACAACGGCGAGCCCTTCAACGCCGCGGCGGTGAAGTTCAGCTTCGAGCGCGCCGCCGACAAGGCCGGGCCGAACAAGGACAAGGCGACCTTCCAGAACATCGAGCGCATCGAGGCGCCCGATGCCGCCACGCTGGTGCTGACGCTGAAGAACGGCAACCCGGACCTGCCCTTCCAGCTCGGCCAGGCCACCGCGGTGATCGTCGAGCCCAAAAGCGTGGCCACGAACGCGACGCAGCCGGTGGGCACCGGCCCGTACCGGATCGAGAACTGGGCCCGCGGCTCGGCGGTGACGCTGGCGCGCTGGGACGGCTGGCGCCATGCGCGCGACGTGAAGCTGCGCCGCGTGACGATGCGCTTCATCGCCGACCCGGCGGCGCAGGTGGCGGCGCTGCTGTCGGGCGACGTCGACGCCTTCCCGCGCGTGGCGGCGGCGCGCGGCCTGCAGCAGTTCCAGCAGAACCGGAAGTACCAGGTGCTGGTGGGCGGCTCGCGCGCGAAGACCATCGTCGCGATCAACAACAAGCGCAAGCCGCTGGACGACGTGCGCGTGCGCCGTGCCATCGCCGCGGCCATCGACCGCAAGGCGGTGATCGAAGGCGCGGCCGACGGCTACGGCGTGCCCATCGGCAGCTACTACGTGCCGGGCGCGCCGGGCTACATCGACACGACGGCGATGAACCCCTACGACCCGGCCAAGGCGCGTGCGCTGCTGCACCAGGCCGGGGTGGCACTGCCGCTGGAACTGACGATGAAGCTGCCGCCCACGCCCTACGCGCGCCAGGGCGGCGAGGTGGTGGCGGCGATGCTGGCCAAGGTGGGCATCACGGCGAAGATCGAGAACGTCGAGTGGGCGCAGTGGCTCTCGGGCGTCTACGGCCAGAAGGCCTACGACCTGACGATCATCAGCCACGTGGAGCCGCTGGACTTCGGCAACTTCGCCCGGCCGGGCTACTACTGGGGCTACGAGTCGGCCGAGTTCAACGCGCTGTGGGCCAAGGTGCAGGCCACGCCGCGCCAGGACGAGCGCAACCGGCTGATGGCCGACGCGCAGCGCCTGGTGGCTTCCGACGCGGTCTCGGTCTACCTCTACCAGCCCACCTGGCTCACGGTGGCCAACGCGCGCCTGAAGGGGCTGTGGAAGGACATGCCGATCTTCGCCAACGACCTGTCGGCGTTGAGCTGGCAGTGAGCCCGGGCGGGCTCAGCGTTCGCGCACGCTGAGCGTGGGCGCCGTGGGCCGGCGCGCGTCGAGCGTGAAGACGTAGCGGCCGGCGCGCGGCAGATCGAGCTCGAGGTTCCCGCCGCGCGAGACCAGCGGTTTCGCGCTGCCCAGCGCCAGCGTGTACTCGTCGAAGCGTGCGCCCAGGTCCATCGCGTTCCAGTCGGCGGCCGCGATCTTCAGCGACTGCGGGCCCGCAGCCAGTGCGAGTTCGACCTCGTAGACGCCGGCCGCGCCCGGCACCAGCGGCGCCGAGGTGTCCCAGCCGTTCATCGAGCCGCGCACATGCAGCGGCGCGCGCGTGTACGACGCGGCCGTGAGCGGCGGCGGCATCGGCGCGCGCAAGTCCGGCAGGTAGTGGCCGGTGATGCGATCGAGGATCGCCAGTGCGTCCGAGCCCGAGCGGTTGACGAGCACCGCGACGGCGAGCCGGTCGTCCGGGTAGATCGCGAAATGGCTCGTGAAGCCCTGCCAGCGCCCCGTGTGCTGCACGACGCGGTGGCCGCCGAAGTTGTCGAGCTTCCAGCCCAGGCCCCAGTCGAGCGCCTCGCCGCTGGCCAGCCGCGCGGGGCTCCACATCGCCATCACGCTTTCGGGCTTGAGCACGCGGCCGGCCTGCAGCGCGATGGCCCAGCGCGCCAGGTCCCCCGCAGTGAGGTACAGGCTGCCGTCGGCCGTGGTGTTGATGCTGGGTGCGACCCACTGCTGGTTCCTCAGCTCGCCCTTCACGCGCTCGTAGCCGGCGGCGCGGTGCGGCACGATGTCGCTCTCGCTGATCACGCGGGCGCTCAAGGCCGCCGGCTCGAACAGGCGCTCGCGCAGCTGATCGCCGTAGAAGCGGCCGCCGACTTTCGAGATCAGCACGCCCAGCACCTCGTAGCCCAGGTTGCCGTACGACCAGCGCGTGCCCGGCGGCGCCAGCAGCGGCAAGCGGAAGATCGATTCGAGCAACTGCTGCTCGCTGTAGTCGCGCCGCAGGTCGATGGCCTCGTCGATCGCCGGCAGGCCCGAGGTGTGGCTCAGCAGATGGCGCAGCGTCATGCCCGACCAGCCGGCCGGCGTGCCGGGCAGGTAGGTCGCCACCGGTTCGTCCAGCGCCAGGCGGCCGTCTTCCACCAGCTTCATCACCATCGCGGCGGTGAAGGTCTTGCCGACCGAGGCCGACTGGAAGCGCGTGCGCGGCGTGACGCGCACGCCATGCTCCACGTTCGCCAGGCCGTAGCCCGTCTCGCGCACGACGCGCCCGTTGCGCGCGACGGCGATCGCCAGGCCGGGGATGTGCTGGCGCGCCATCTCGGCGCGCACGATGTCGTCGATGGCGTCGGCGCGTGCCGGGCCGAACACGATGAAGGCGATGATCAGGACGGCGATGCGAAGCATCGGTCCAGCTTAGCACCCGAAGCGTGCGGCGCTCAGCTGGTCGTGAGGGCCCGCCCGGTGCTGCGCTGCGGCGGCGGCGCGGGGGCCGGTGCCGGTGCAGGCGTTGGCGCACGCCGCAGCGCCGGCGGCGCGGGCTGCGGTTCGCCGGCGAGCTGGATGCCGCCGCCGCGCTGCTTGACGGCGTACATCGCCGCATCGGCCGCGGCGATGAGTCCGTCGAAGTCGCCGGCGTGGCTTGGGAACCAGGCCGCGCCGATGCTCACGCCGACCTTCAGGCTGAGCGTGCCGACGACGATCGGCGGATCGAACTGCGCCGCCATGCGCTGCGCCAGCAGCTGCACCTGCTCGGCGCCGGCGATGCCCTCGAAGGCGAGCAGGAACTCGTCGCCGCCCAGGCGTGCCACCGCCTCGCTGCTGCGGCAGGCCTGGCCCAGGCGCTGGCCCATCGCGCGCAGCACGGCGTCGCCGGCGGCGTGGCCGTGGGTGTCGTTGATGGCCTTGAAGCCGTCGAAGTCGAACATCATCAGGCCCATGGCCTTGCCGTCGCGCCGGGCCTGCTCCAGCCGCCGCCGCGCATAGGGCAGGATGAAGGAGCGGTTGGCCAGGCCGGTGAGCGGGTCGGTGCTGGCCAGCGTGCGCAACTCTTCTTCCAGCTGCTTGCGGCGCTCGATGTCCAGCGCCAGTTCGGCGTTGGCGTGCTGCAGCTGCAGCGTGCGCTCGCGCACGGTGGCCTCGAGCTGCTCGTTCTGGTGCACGAGCTGGGCGCGCGCGTCCATCAGCCGGCGCATCAGGCGCTGGAAGGCGCAGTACAGGCGGCCGATGTCGTCTTCGCTCGAACAGTCGCCGGGCAGGTTCTTCAGGCTCGCCAGGTTGTCGGGCTGGATGTCGTCGGCCGTGCGCACCAGCCCGGCCAGCGGCCGGCCCACGGTGCGCCAGAACACGCCCTGCTGGATGACCAGGCCCAGCGCGAACAGCAGCATCGCGCTGGCCACCAGCCAGGCCACGCTGGCCAGCGTGCGCGCCACCACGGCCGAGCCATCGACGGTGACGACGGCAAATCCCGGCACCTCGCCACGCGTGCGCTGCAGCGGGCGCACGATGGTCGCGCCGCCGGCGGTGGCCAGCACCTGCATGGCCTCCACGCGTGCCGGGTCCACGCCGGCCGGCCAGGCCGCCGGTGCGCCCGGGCTGCGGAAGCGCGGGTGGCCGTTGGCGTCGAACAGCGCGGCGCCGCGCAGCAGCCCGTCGTTGCGGACCACCGCGGCGCACTGCTCCTCGAAGCCCATGAAGTCGGTCAGCCGCAGCTCCAGCGCCAGCAGCTTGTTGGCGCGCAGGCTCAGCTCGTCGGCCGCAAGCTCGGCGCGCACCTCGGCGTTGTCGGTCTGCTCGCGGTGCAGGAACCAGCCGCCCAGCGCCGTCAGCACGGCCGCCACCAGGCTGGCGAAGACCAGCGAGATGAGGTTGATGCGAAGCGGCAGCGACAGCGTCATCGTGATGCGCCCGTCAGAGTTCCCAGGCGAACTTGGGCAGCACGGTGGCGTTGAGCAGCACGTTGGCGCTGATCGGCAGGCCGAGCTTCTTCGCCCGCGCCAGCGAGATCATCGGCCGGCCCTTGGCGGTGGGCTCGGGCACGATGCTGGCCGGCGAGACCTTGTCCAGCAGGATGCGGCGCGCCATGCGGCCGGCCATGCGGCCCTGCTCGACGCCGTCCACCGTCATCGCGCACAGCGTGCCGCGCTCCACGCGCGTGTCCCAGAAGCTGAAGTCGGGCAGCTTGCTGTTGTCGGCGTTCCAGCGCTGCACCTCCTCGTAGTCGGCGAACTTGCCGTCGGCCTTGGCGAAGCGGAACACGCCCAGCATGCCCACCGCGTCCACCTTGCCGTGCAGCGCGGTGATGCGGGCCTTGTACTCGTCGAAGGTCTTCGGCTGCAGCCACTCGACGACCTCGATGTCGGGCCGGCGCGCGAGGTCCTGGCGGATGCGCGCGGAAACGCCGACCCAGGTCGGGTCGTCGTCGATGACGATGGCGATGCGCAGCTTGCCGCTGCCGGGCTTGATGTCGCGCAGCAGGCCGATCGTGCCCAGGAAGTGCTCGCGCTCCAGCACGCCGGTGATGTTGGTGGCCTTGTCGAAGCCGTAGTCGGCGTGTTCCTTGTTGACGCCGGAGTAGACGATGGGCGTGCGGGCGTTGATGTAGCGCACGCTGAACTCCGACTGCGCCGCGTCGTCGTTCGTGTAGACGAGGTCGGGCTTCCAGCTGTCCATCAGCTCGAAGGCGTGCTTCGCGGCGGTCTTCATGTGCGTCGGGTCGGTGTGCTTGGCGTCGAGCTCGACGACCTTCACCTCCGCGCCGGGCATGTTCAGCCCTTCGAGGAAACCGCGCAGCTGGTCCTTGTTCCACTGCCAGTCGGCGCGGTAGGACATCACGTGCAAAACCTTCACCGGCTCGGCCGCTGCCGCGAGGGCCGAGTGGATCAGCAGGAGCACCCCGAACAGCAGGTGCAGGAATCTATGGGCAGCCATGGGCGGGCCTCGCGAATATCGGAAGTTCGGAACTGCCGTATCGGCACGGCAGCGCTGAACTTGAGCGACGGCGCCTGCGCGGCGGCGAGCTATGCCAAGAGGTGGCTAGGCTTCGAGATGGGTGGCGTCACCCCAGCTCAGCACCTGCAGCCGGCCGCCGGCCCAGCGCAGGCGGTTCAGCCCGGTGTTGGGGATGTCGCAGGCGCGGTGCCCGGCCAGCGGCCGCTCGTGCGCGCTGCGCCACAGCATGTCCAGTACGCCGCCATGCGTGACCACCGCGATGCGGCGGCCGGCATGCGCGGCCACCAGCTCGCGCACCGCGGCCAGCACGCGGGCGTGGAACTGGCGCTGGCTCTCGCCGCCGGGCGGCGCGAAGTCGGCGTCGGCCTCCTGCCAGGCGCGCCACAGCTCGGGGTGGCGCTCGGCGATGCTCGGCGCATCCAGGCCTTCCAGCACGCCGAAGTGCTGCTCGCGCAGCCCGGCCGCGGGCAGCGCCGGCAGGCCCCAGGCCGCGGCCAGCGGCGCGGCGGTCTCGCGGGCGCGGCGCAGGTCGCTCGTCACCAGCAGGTCGTGCGGGTCGGCCGCCAGCCGCGCGCCCAGGCGCGCGGCCTGGGCATGGCCGGTGGCGTTCAGCGGGATGTCGGTCTGGCCCTGGAAGCGCATCTGCACGTTCCAGTCGGTCTCGCCGTGGCGGATGACCAGCAGCTCGGTCATGCCGAGGATCTCACTTGGCGAAGAGCTGGCCTCGATCGCGGAAGGCCTTGAACTCCAGCGCGTTGCCCGAAGGGTCGCGGAAGAACATCGTCGCCTGCTCGCCCACCTGGCCGGCGAAGCGGATGTAGGGCTCGATGACGAACTTCACGCCGGCGGCCTTCAGGCGCGTGGCGAAGTCGTGGAAATGGTCCCAGTCGAGCACCACGCCGAAGTGCGGCACCGGCACGTCGTGGCCGTCGACCTCGTTGTGGTGGTCGCCCGCGCCCTTGGGCGGTGCGAGGTGGGCGACGATCTGGTGGCCGAAGAGGTCGAAGTCGATCCACTCGGCGCTGCTGCGGCCTTCGGGGCAGCCGAGCAGGCCGCCGTAGAAGGCGCGCGTGGCAGCCAGGTCATGCACGGGGAAGGCGAGGTGGAAGGGGGCGATTTGGCTCATTCGTGGAGCATACGCCGCGGCCTCCGCGGACTCACCAACCCTTGATCTCCGGCTGCCGCAGGCTCGTGTCGGCCGTCACGAGCGCCAGCGGATGGCGCAGGCCGGCGGCATGGTCCTCGATGCACTTCAGCACCAGTGCGCTGCGGTGGCGCGCGGCGCTCGCGCGCACCTCGTCGGGCGTCATCCACAGCGTGCGCAGGATGCCGGCGTCCAGCGCGCGGCCGGGGATTTCGTCGCCCACCGTGCCGCAGAAGGCGAAGCGCAGGTAGGTCACGTCCTCGCCGGTGGCCGGGCGCACGAAGCGCGAGAGGTACACGCCCACCAGCGCCTCGGGCACGAAGGTCCGCGCGGTCTCCTCCAGCGCCTCGCGCGCCACGCCTTCTGCGGGCGTCTCGCCGGGCTCCAGGTGGCCGGCGGGGTTGTTGAGCTTCAGCCCCTCGGGCGTCTCTTCCTCGACGAGCAGGTAGCGCCCGTCTCGCTCGATGATCGCAGCGACGGTGACGCTCGGGCTCCAGCGCGGTGATGTGACCATCGCCCGATGCTAGGGCGAGAATCACCGCATGGCCGAACCCCTGCTGCTGGTGCTGACGACGGTCGCCACGCGCGATGAGGCGCTGGCGCTGGCGCGCACGATGGTCGAATTGCGGTTGGCGGCCTGCGCGCAGGTCCAGGCCATCGAGAGCGTCTACCGCTGGCAGGGCGCGGTGCAGCAGGAAGGCGAGTTCCGGCTGTTGCTGAAGACCACCGCGGCACGCTACCCCGCGCTCGAAGCCGAGCTGCGCGAGCGCCACCCCTACGAGCTGCCGGCGATCGTGGCCGTGCCGGCGACGATCGCCTTCGGGCCCTTCGCGGATTGGGTGGCCGGCGAGGTGAATCCCCCGCCGGCCTGAAGCGTCACGCCACCGACGGCGTGGGCGTGCGGGTGGCCGACTTCACCACCAGCCGCCAGGCGTGCAGCAGCGGCTCGGTGTAGCCGCTGGGCTGTTCCTTGCCCTTGAACACGAGTTCCAGCGCGGCGCGGTAGGCGAAGCTCGTCTCCCAGTTGCCGGCCATCGGCTGGTACAGCGGGTCGCCGGCGTTCTGGCCGTCGACCACCGCGGCCATGCGGCGGAAGGTCTCGTGCACCTGCTCGGCCGTCACGATGCCGTGCTGCATCCAGTTGGCGATGTGCTGGCTGCTGATGCGCAGCGTGGCGCGGTCTTCCATCAGGCCGATGTTGTGGATGTCGGGCACCTTGCTGCAGCCCACGCCCTGGTCGACCCAGCGCACCACGTAGCCCAGGATGCCCTGCGCGTTGTTGTCCAGCTCCTGCTGGCGCTCGGCGGCGCTCCAGTTCGGGTTGGCCGAGACCGGCACCGTCAGCAGGCCGCGCAGCAGCTCGTCGCGCAGCGCGGCGGCGTCGGTCTTCTCCATCTCGGCCTGGATCGCCGCCACGTCCACCTGGTGGTAGTGCAGCGCATGCAGTGTCGCGGCGGTGGGGCTCGGAACCCAGGCGGTGTTGGCACCGGCGCGCGGGTGGGCGATCTTCTGCTCCAGCATCGCGGCCATCAGGTCGGGCATGGCCCACATGCCCTTGCCTATCTGCGCCTTGCCGCGCAGCCCGCAGGCCAGGCCCACCAGCACGTTGTTGCGCTCGTAGGCGGCGATCCACTCGCTGGCCTTCATGTCGCCCTTGCGGCGCATCGGGCCGGCGAGCATCGCGGTGTGCATCTCGTCGCCGGTGCGATCGAGGAAGCCGGTGTTGATGAAGGCCACCCGGCTGGCGGCGGCGGCGATGCAGGCCTGCAGGTTGACGCTGGTGCGGCGCTCCTCGTCCATGATGCCCAGCTTCACCGTGCTGTCGGGCAGGCCCAGCAGCTGCTCGACGCGGCCGAAGAGCTCGCTCGCGAAGGCCACCTCGGCCGGGCCGTGCATCTTGGGCTTGACGATGTAGACGCTGCCGCTGCGGCTGTTGACGATGCCGGCCTCGCCATGGCCCTGCAGGTCGTGCAGCGCGATGGCGGTGGTGACCACCGCGTCCATGATGCCTTCCGGAATCTCCTTCCCGTCGCCCCACAGGATGGCCGGGTTCGTCATCAGGTGGCCCACGTTGCGCAGGAACATGAGGCTGCGGCCGTGCAGCACCACGTCCTCGCCGGCGGCACCGTGGTAGCGGCGGTCCGGGTTCAGGCCGCGCGTGAAGCTGCTCTTGCCCTTGGTCACCTGCTCGGTGAGCGTGCCCTTCAGGATGCCCAGCCAGTTGCGGTAGCCCAGCACCTTGTCCTCGGCATCGACGGCGGCCACCGAATCCTCGAGGTCGAGGATGGTCGACAAGGCTGCTTCGAGCACCACGTCGCTGACGCCGGCCGGATCGGCCTTGCCGATCGCGGCGGTGCGGTCGATGCGGATGTCGATGTGCAGGCCGTGGTGGCGCAGCAGCACGGCGCTGGGCGAGGCGGCATCGCCCTGGAAGCCGACGAGCTGCGACGGGTCCTTCAGCTCCAGGTGCCGGCCCGAGGCCAGCGTGACGTGCAGGTGCCCGCCTTCGACCCAGTAGGCCGTGCTGTCGCGGTGGCTGCCTTCGACCAGCGGCGCGGTCTGGTCGAGGAAGTCGCGCGCGAAGGCGATGACCTTGGCGCCGCGCGCCGGGTTGTAGCTGCTGCCGCGCTTGGCGCCGCCGGTCTCGGCGATCGCGTCGGTGCCGTAGAGCGCGTCGTACAGCGAGCCCCAGCGGGCGTTGGCGGCGTTCAGCGCATAACGCGCATTGAGGATGGGCACCACGAGCTGCGGACCGGCCTGCAGCGCGAGTTCGGCGTCGACGTTGGTGGTGGTGGCCTTCGCGCCGGCGGGCACCGGCACCAGGTAGCCGATGCGCTCCAGGAAGGCGCGGTAGCCGGCCATGTCGCTGATCGGCCCCGGGTTGGCGCGGTGCCAGGCATCGATCTCGGCCTGCAGCCGGTCGCGCTCGGCCAGCAGCGCGGCGTTCTTCGGCGCCAGCTCGCGCACGATGGCGTCGAAGCCGGCCCAGAAGCGCGCGGCGTCGACGCCGGTGCCGGGCAGCACCTCGTCTTCGATGAAACGGACCAGGACGTCGTCGACCTGCAGGCTGTGGAGGGTGGTGCGCATGGGAAGCCTCTCGATGGTCGTGGGCAGAGGGGGTGGGTTCAGCCTGCCGCGCGCATCGCGGCAGGCGTTTTGGCGGGTGGCGAAGGCAGCAGCGCCAGCACGTCGCGCAAGCTCTTGCCGATGTGCGTGGGCTCCGTGCCCAGGCGTTCCAGCGGCGCGCCGGTGCGGTTGACCCACAGCGTGGTGTAGCCGTACCAGGTGGCGCCGATGGCGTCCCAGCCGTTGCTGCTGACGAAGAGGATCTCGCGCGCCGGCAGCTTCAGCGCGGCGGGGCCGAGCGCGTAGGCGGCCGGGTCGGTCTTGAAGCGGCGCGCCGGGTGCACGCTGATCACGTGCTGCAGGTGCTCGGCGAAGCCGGCGCTCTTGACCGCCACGTCGAGCATCTCCGGGTCGCCGTTGGACAGGATGCCGGCCGGCACGCCGCGCCGCTGCAGCTCGGCCAGTACGGCGCGGTTCTCGGGGAAGGCGCTCAGGTGCCGGTACTCGTTCATCAGCCGCTCCTCGGCGGCGGGTGCGAGCACGAGGCCGAGCTTCTCGGCGCTGAACTGCAGCGCGCTGCGGGTGATGTCCCAGAACGGGCGGTAGTGCTCGCCGCCGCTGCTCATCGTCACCAGGCGCGTGTACTCGATCTGCTTGTCGCGCCACAGCAGGCTGAGGCGCTCGCCGTGGCCGGGGAACAGCTGCTCTGCAGACAGCGCGACGCTGTGCACGTCGAACAGCGTGCCGTAGGCGTCGAAGAGCACAGCCCGGATCCTGGACATGCAGGCACTGTATTCGAACCGCCGAGCCACATTAAGTAGGCCTGGCGCGATTGATTTGTGCGCTGGACGCGCATAATCGCCCGCCATGGATCGGCTCAAGCAGATCGAATCCTTCGCCGCCGTGGCCACCAAGGGCAGCCTGACGGCTGCTGCCTTGGCCGAGGGCGTGGCGCCGGCGGTCATCGGCCGCCGCATCGACGCGCTGGAAGAGCGCCTGGGCGTGAAGCTGCTCGTGCGCACCACGCGCCGCATCACGCTCACGCACGAAGGCAGCGCCTTCCTCGAGGACTGCCAGCGCCTGCTGGCCGATCTCGCCAGCGCGGAGGCCAGCGTCAGCGCCGGCGGCGTGAAGGCCAGCGGCCACCTGCGCATCACCGCGCCGGCGGGTTTCGGGCGCCGGCACGTGGCGCCGCTGGTGCCGGGTTTTGTTGCCGCGCACCCGGACGTGAGCCTGTCGCTGAACCTCTCGGACCGCGTGGTGGACATCGTCAACGAGGGCTTCGACTGCGCGGTGCGCGTGGGCGACCTGCCGGACAGCAGCCTGATCAGCGTGCGGCTGGCCGACAACCGCCGCCTGTGCGTGGCCGCGCCTTCGTACCTGCAGCGCGCCGGCACGCCGGCCGTGCCGCAGGAGCTGATGCGCCATGCCTGCCTCACGCTGAGTTCCGACGCGAGCCAGACCCGCGGCTGGGCCTTCTCGGTCGACGGCGAGGTGATCCACCTGCGCCCGGGCGGACCGCTGGACTGCAGCGACGGCCAGGTGCTGCACGACTGGTGCGTGCAGGGCCTGGGCATCGCCTGGCGCAGCACCTGGGAGGTGGAGCGCGACGTGGCCGAAGGCCGCCTCGTGGTGCTGCTGGAGGCCTTCGCCGCGCCGCCCAACGGCATCTTCGCGGTGTTCCCGCACGCCAAGCACCTGCCGCTGCGCGTGCGGCTGTGGATCGACTACGTCAAGCACAGCTACGGCGACTCGAAATACTGGGCCGGAAGCCGCGCGGCCTGACCATGAAGAAAGGGCGCCGCAGCGCCCCTTCGGATCGGAGAAGACGGCCGCTTACTTCGGGCCGCCGTCCTTCACGCACTTCTTGACGAAGCTGCTCTTCGCCGCGCCCGCCAGCTTCTTGTCGCCGGCGGCGGTCTCGCAGGCGGCGCTCGCGCCGGCGGCCTTGGCTTCCTTCTCGCACTTCTTCATGAAGCTGGACTTGGCGGCGCCGGCCAGCGGCTTGCCCGCCTTGTCGACTGCCTTGGCCTCGCAGCCGGAATCGGCGGCATAGGCCTGGCCGGCCAGCAGGCCGCAGCAGGCGACCAGCGCGCTCAGCAGGGATTTCTTCATCGCTCTTGCTCCTCGTCTGTGTGATGGATGGCAGGACAGTGCCGCCGTCGATTTCACAGCTTTCAGCGACGCCCGGCTAGCCGGGAACGCGCGAAGCCCTCCGCGCGATGACGCGCGGCCACCACAGCTACATGATGCGCCGCGGATGCGCCAAGGCCTCGTGCGCCGCGTGCAGACGCTTGACGAGCACGCCGATGAAGGCCTTGTCGAAGAGGTGCCGCGTGCCCAGCGAGAGCTGGTCCATCGTCTCGGGCGTGAACGAGACCGTGGTCGCCTGCTGGGAGACGAGGATGTCCACCGTGTGCGTGCGCAGCTCGGGGCTGGGTGCGAGGTAGGCCATCTCGCCCACCGAGGCGCCGGCGCCGAGCTTGGCGACCGCCTTGCCGTCGCGCAGCACCTCGACCTGGCCCTGCGTGACGATGTGGAAGTTGTTGCCTTCCTCGCCCTTGCGGAACAGCGCCTGACCGTAGGTATGGCGCTGCCATTTCGCGCGCCGCACCACCTCCCACAGTTCCACGTCGCCGAAGCCGGCGAAGAACTCCAGCCCGCGCAGCAGCGTGAAGCGCTCGCTGTCCAGCACCTCCTGCAGCGAGCCCTTCGCGAGTTCGCCCTGGCTGCTGAGCGCCGACAGCGCGCGCGCGAATTCCTGCCAGTCGGCCGGCCGCAGCTCACGCTCCTTGGCCAGGCTCTGCTCGACCAGCGCCTGCAGCTCCGGCGGCACGCCCTCGCGCAGCGACGACAGCGGCGGCGGCGTGCCGTGGTAGATCTGGTTCATGATCGCCTGCTGCTGCGTCGCGTCGAATGGCGGACGCCCGGCGATCAGGTGGTACAGCACCGCAGCCAGCGAGTAGATGTCGGCGCGGCAGTCGAGGATGTCGCCGTCGAGCTGCTCCGGCGACATGTAGGCCAGGCTGCCGACGCGGTAGATCTGCGTGTGCTCGGCGCCCTGGTTGAAGACGCTGCCGAAGTCGGTGACCTTCACGTCGGCGATGCGGTCGCCGTCGGTCACCACCAGCAGGTTGGCCGGCTTCACGTCGCGGTGGATCAGGCCCTGCTTGTAGCAGTAGCCCAGCGCCATCGCGCACTTGAAGCCGATCTCGACGATGGTCTGCAGCGGCAGCAGGTTGTCGGCGCGGCAGTAGCGGCGCAGCGTCTGCCCGCTCACGTACTCCATCACGAGGTAGGGCGAGGGCTCCTCGGCCACCGCATCGAGGATCTGCACCACGTTCGGGTGGTTCAGCCGGCCCACCAGCGCGGCCTCGGCCTCGAAGAAGCGGCGCTGGAAGTGGTTCTCGCGCGAATCGGGCACCGTGCCGGCGCGCACGCGCTTGATCGCGACGTTGCAGTCGCGGAAAGGGTCGTGCGCGAGGTAGACCTCGCTGGTGGCGCCCTCGCCGATCTTGGCCTTGACGCGGTACTTGCCGATGTGCGCGGGGAGCGCGGCGGCGGCAGCGGGCGTGGCGGCGACGGTGGCGAGCTTGCTGGGCATGGGTGTGGCGATGGTGGGGCCGCCGCGCGTCGGCGAAGGGGCGATGAAACGGGTGTTCCGGCACCTGTTCACACGCGTGCGCGCGGCGCGGCGCGGCCGGGCCTGCAGCCGGGCTGGCAGGGGGTGCCACTTAGAATCTGCCGATGATCCAAGCCAAGCAGGAACTGCAGCGGGCGCTGCAGGCCGCGCTCGACGCGCTGGTGGCGCCGGCGGGCGTGCCGGCGCCGGTGGCGGCGTTCGAATCGCCCAAGCAGGCCGCGCACGGCGACCTGGCCGTGACCGCGGCAATGCCGCTGGCCAAGGCGCTGAAGAAGAACCCGCGCGAAGTGGCCACGCAGCTCGTCGCGGTGCTGCAGCAGCGGCCGGCCGTGCAGCGATGGGTGCAGGCGCTGGAGATCGCCGGCCCGGGCTTCATCAACCTGCGCCTGGCACCGGTGGCCAAGCAGGCCGTGGTGGCCGAGGTGCTGCGCGCGGCCGATCAATTCGGCCAGCAGCCCGCCAGCGGCCGCCGCGTGATGGTGGAGTTCGTCTCGGCCAACCCGACCGGCCCGCTGCACGTGGGCCATGCGCGCCAGGCGGCGCTCGGCGATGCGCTGTGCTCGCTGTTCCAGCGCCAGGGCCACGATGTGATCCGCGAGTTCTATTACAACGACGCCGGCGTGCAGATCGCCACGCTGACGCGCAGCACGCAGCTGCGCATCAAGGGTGTCAAGCCCGGCGACCCGGGCTGGCCCACCGACCCGAACGACCCCGAGAGCAAGAACTTCTACAACGGCGACTACATCCAGGACATCGCCGACGCCTTCATGCGCCGTGAGACCGTGAAGGCCGACGACCGCGAGTTCACCGGCTCGGGCGACCCGGACGATGCCGAGGGCATCCGCCAGTTCGCCGTGGCCTACCTGCGTCACGAACAGGACCTCGACCTGCAGGCCTTCGGTCTGCGCTTCGACAACTACTTCCTGGAGAGCAGCGTCTACGCCAACGGCGCACTCGAAGCCGTGGTGCAGCGCATCGTGGCCAGCGGAAAGACCTACGAGAAGGACGGCGCGCTGTGGTTCCGCTCCACCGACTACGGCGACGACCAGGACCGGGTGATGCGCAAGTCCGGCGACGGCAGCTTCACCTACTTCGTGCCTGACGTGGCCTACCACGTCAACAAGTTCCAGCGCGGCTACACGCAGTGCCTGAACGTGCAGGGCACCGACCACCACGGCACGATCGCGCGGGTGCGCGGTGGCCTGCAGGCGGTGGGCCTGGGCATCCCGCCCGGCTACCCGGACTACGTGCTGCACAAGATGGTCACCGTGATGAAGGGCGGCCAGGAGGTGAAGATCAGCAAGCGCGCCGGCAGCTACGTGACGCTGCGCGACCTGATCGACTGGACCAGCCGAGACGCGGTGCGCTTCTTCCTCATCAGCCGCAAGGCCGACACCGAGTTCGTGTTCGACATCGACCTCGCGCTGAAGGCCAACGACGAGAACCCGGTCTTCTACGTGCAGTACGCGCACGCGCGCATCTGCTCGGTGCTGGCCGACTACGCCGGCGAGCGCGACTTCGCCCAGGCCGACCTCTCGCTGCTGGCCGCACCCACCGAAGGGGCGCTGATGCTGAAACTCGCCGAGTACCCCGAGATGCTCACGCGCGCCGCGGCCGAGATGGCGCCGCACGACGTGGCCTTCTACCTGCGCAGCGTGGCCGCGGCCTTCCACAGCTGGTATGCGGCGGAGCGCTTCCTCGTGGCCGATCCACCGCTGGCCCGCGCGCGCATGGCGCTGGCCGCCGCGACGGCGCAGGTGCTGCGCAACGCGCTGGCGGTGCTGGGCGTCTCGGCGCCCGAGCGCATGGAGCGTGATGCGCAGGCCGATTCGGCGGAGGTGGCGGCATGAAGCTCTCGCAACGCGGCGGCTTCGTGATGGGCCTGGTGATCGGCCTGCTCGTGGGCCTGGCGCTGGCGCTGGGCGTGGCGCTGTACATCACCAAGGCGCCGATACCCTTCGTCAACAAGGTGCCGCAGCGCACGCCCGAGCAGGACCACGCCGAGGCCGAGCGCAACCGCAACTGGGACCCGAACGCGCCGCTGGGCGGCAAGCCGGGCAAGCCGGCCGCCTCGGCGCCGGAGCTTGCGGGGGCTTCCGCGCCGGCACCGGCCGCCGCGCCGCCGGTGGCGGCCACCACGCCGGCGCCTGCGCCCGCCCCGGCGCCGGCCCCGGCACCTGCGCCGCCGGCGCGCGACCCGGCGGCCATCCTCTCCGGCGCGCCGGTGCCGCCGCCCGCGGCCGCACCCGCCCCGGCACCCAAGCCCGCCGCCGACGCGTTCGTCTACTTCGTGCAGGCCGGTGCCTTCACGCGCAGCGAAGACGCCGAGCAGCAGCGCGCCCGCCTGGCAATGCTCGGCCAGACGTCCAAGGTCAGCGAGCGCGAGCAGTCCGGCCGCACGATGTACCGCGTGCGCATCGGCCCCTTCCCGAACCGCGAAGAGGCCGACGGCCTGCAGGGCCGGCTGCAGGAGCAGAACATCGAGGCGCAGATCGTCCGCGTGGAGAAGCCTTGACGCGTTGAGCCGGAACTCGGCCGCCGCGCGGGACTCCACCTGCGGCACGCCTCCACCCGAAGAAAGGAACCCGATCCATGAAACGGCGCGATTTCAACCTCAGCCTGGCCAGTGCCGGTCTCGGCCTCGGCCTGGCCGCAACCGGCAGCGCCCGCGCGCAGACGCCCGAGGAGGGCAAGCAGTTCATCAAGCTGTCCACCGCCGCGCCGGTGAACCTGCCGGCCGGCAAGAAGGTCGAGATCATCGAGTTCTTCTGGTACGGCTGCCCGCACTGCTTCGCCTTCGAGCCCATCATCTCCGCCTGGGCCAAGAAGCTGCCGGAAGACGTGTACTTCCACCAGATCCCGTTCGGCTACATCGGGCCGCCGGAGCACCAGAAGCTGTTCTACGCGCTGGAGGAACTGGGCCAGCGCGAGGCGCTGCGCAGCAAGATCTTCACCGCCATCCACGTCGAGAACAAGAAGATCAACAGCGAGGCCGAGATCACCGCCTTCGTGGCCGCCAACGGCGTCGACGCGGCCAAGTTCACCGAGGCCTGGCGCTCCTTCGGCGTCAGCACCAAGGTCAGCCGCGGCAAGAGCATCTCCAACGCCTACAAGATCGACAGCGTGCCGGCGATGGGCATCCACGGCCGCTACTACACTGGCGCCTCGCTGGCCGGCAGCCACGAGCGCTCGCTGGCCGTCACCGACTTCCTCGCGCAGCGCATCCGCCAGGGCGGCGCCTGATGCGCCGACGGTGCCGGCTGCGGCCGGCACCGGGCCTGGCTGTCGCGCCCTTGCCTTGTCGGCGCGATTTCACGAACAGCCTGCGGTTTCGGCCGAACTTGTGGCTAGAATGGCCTGCAAGATTCGTGCCGAAATGCGACCCCACCCCCTAGCCACCTCGATCCTCCTGGCCGCCGCCTTGGCCGCCACCGGGGCGCTGGCCGAGCGCGCGGACCGCAACAAGCCCTTCATCATCGAGGCCGACCGCCACGGCACGCTGGACGTGCAGCGGCAGGTCACCGTGCTGACCGGCAACGCCGTCGTCAGCCAGGGCACGATGCTGCTGCGGGCCGAGCGCATCGAGCTGCGCGAGACGCCCGACGGCTACCGCACCGCCAGCGCCAGCGGCGCGCCGGGCAAGCCGGCGAGCTGGCGCCAGCGCCGCGACGGCGTCGACGAGACAGTCGAAGGCACCGCCGAGCGCATCGACTTCGACGGCCGCGCCGACACGCTGCGGCTGATCGGCAACGGCCAGGTCCGGCGCCTGCGCGGCGGCACGGTGGCCGACGAGATCACCGGCGCCACGATCGTCTGGGATAACGTGGCCGAGGTCTTCCGCGTCGAAGGCGGCGCCACCAGCCCGGTCAACCCGACCGGCCGCGTGCGCCTGACGCTCAGCCCGCGCGCCGAAGGCGCCGCCAGCGCGCCGCCGGCCGTGCCGCAGACCGCCTCGCCGCTGGCACCCAGCCGCACGCTGGAGGACAAGCGCTGATGCTTGCGCCCCAGCCCACGGTGCAGGGCACCGCGCCGGCGGCCGCCGCCAGCCGGCTGGAGGCCGAGCGGCTGCAGAAGAGCTACGGCTCGCGCATGGTCGTCAAGGACGTGCACCTGGCCGTCGGCGCGGGCGAGGTGGTGGGCCTGCTCGGCCCCAACGGTGCCGGCAAGACGACCACCTTCTACATGGTCGTGGGCCTGGTGCGCGCCGACGACGGCGAGATCCGCATCGACGGCCAGCCGGTCGAGCGCATGCCCATCCACCGCCGCTCGCGCATGGGGCTTTCGTACCTGCCGCAGGAGGCGTCGATCTTCCGCAAGCTCACGGTGGCCGAGAACATCCGCGCCGTGCTGGAGCTGCAGCAGGACGACGCCGGCCGGCCGCTGAAGGCCGCGCGCATCGACGAGCTGCTGGAGCACCTGCTGGCCGATCTGTCGATCGAGAAGCTGCGCGATTCGCCGGCACCGGCGCTGTCGGGCGGCGAGCGGCGGCGCGTGGAGATCGCCCGCGCGCTGGCCACGCAGCCGCGCTTCATCCTGCTGGACGAGCCTTTTGCCGGCGTCGACCCGATCGCGGTGATCGAGATCCAGAAGATCATCAAGTTCCTGCGCTCGCGTGGCATCGGCGTGCTGATCACCGACCACAACGTGCGCGAGACGCTGGGCATCTGCGACCGCGCCTACATCATCAGCGAAGGCCGCGTGCTTGCGGAAGGTACGCCTTCAGACATCGTCGCCAATGCCGAAGTCCGGAAGGTCTATCTCGGCGAACACTTCCGCATGTAGCTCCCAGAAGAAGAACGCGCATGAAGCCGTCATTGCAGGTCCGCCTGTCCCAGCACCTGGCGCTCACGCCGCAGTTGCAGCAGTCCATCCGGCTGCTGCAGCTCTCCACGCTGGAGCTGCACCAGGAAGTGGGGCAGATGCTGGAGCAGAACCCCTTCCTCGAAGCCGAGGACGAGAGCGCGCCCAGCCCCTTCGACACGCCGCCAGAGCGCCAGGCCGCCGACCGCGCGGCCGACCGCACCGGCGACGCCGAAGCGGCGCCCGAGTCCGCCGGTGACGCGGCCGAAGGCGCGGCCACCGAGATCCGCGGCGACGAGTTCGGCACCACCGAGCGCGACGACTGGGAGAACGGCACCGAGGGCGACGACTTCGACGGCATCCGCGAGACGCCTTCGGCGGCCGCCGGCAGCGGCAGCGGCGAAGGCGACGAGATGGACCCGCAGGACCGCCGCGCCGCGTCGGGCTCGCTCGAGGACCACCTGCGCGCGCAGGTGCTGGGCATGCGCCTGTCGGACGAGGACCGCGCGGCGCTGCACGTGCTGATCGAATCGCTGGACGGCGACGGTTATCTCGCCGACCCGCTGGAGGACATCGCCGCGCGCCTCGCGGAGATGATGGAGATCGTCGACGAGGACGGCCGCACCGAGCTGCAGGACCGGCTGCAGTGCGCGCTGCGCTGGCTGCAGAGCCTGGAGCCCACCGGCGTGGGCGCGCGCAACCTGCCGGAATGCCTGTGCCTGCAGCTGCGCACGCAGCCGCGCAGCCCGGCGCGCGGCCTGGCCATCCGCATCTGCACGCAGTACCTGGAGCTGCTGGCGCGGCGCGACGTGAAGCGGCTGATGGCGCTCACCGGCGCCGACGAGAACCTCGTGCGCCAGGCGCAGGTGATGATCAAGGCCTGCGAGCCCAAGCCGGGCCGGCCCTTCTCGCCGGCGGAGGCCAACGTCGTCGTGCCCGACGTGATCGTGCGCAAGGCCGGCCGGGGGCTTTCGGTGACGCTCAACCCGGACGTGATGCCCAAGCTGCGCATCAACGACCTGTACGCGCAGGCCGTTCGCGGCAACCGCGGCGGTGGCGGCGCCAACGGCAGCGGCCTCAGCAGCCGGCTGCAGGAGGCGCGCTGGTTCGTGAAGAACATCCAGCAGCGCTTCGACACCATCCTGCGCGTCAGCAAGGCCATCGTCGAGCGCCAGAAGGCCTTCTTCACGCATGGCGCCATCGCGATGAAGCCGCTGGTGCTGCGCGAGATCGCCGACGAGCTGGGCCTGCACGAGAGCACGATCTCGCGCGTGACCACCGCCAAGTACATGTCCACGCCGCAGGGCACCTTCGAGCTGAAGTACTTCTTCGGCTCGAGCCTGAACACCGAGGCCGGCGGCAATGCGTCCAGCACCGCGGTGCGGGCGCTGATCCAGCAGTTCGTGACGGCGGAGGACACGAAGAAGCCGCTGTCGGACAGCCAGATCAGCGAGATGCTCGAGGAGCAGGGCATCCAGGTCGCGCGGCGCACGGTGGCCAAGTACCGCGAGGCGCTGAAGATCGCGCCGGCGAGCCTTCGCAAGGCCATCTGAAGTGCATTTGTTCCTGCCCTGCGCCGGCGGCGTCGAGGAGCTGCTGGCCACCGAAGTGCATGGCATCACCGGCCGCAAGGCAGAGACCGGCCGCGGCGGCGTCTGGGTGGCGGGCGACGAGCGCACGGCCATGGCGCTGAACCTGGAGAGCCGCCTGGCGCAGCGGGTGCTGTGGCCGCTGGCCGAAGGCCCGTACCGCGACGAGCACGATCTCTACGCGCTGGCGCGCAAGATCGCCTGGGAGCGCTGGATCACGCCCGAGCAGACGCTGCGCGTGGACGTGGCGGCGATGCGCTCGCCGCTGCAGAGCCTGAACTTCGCCGCGCTGCGCATCAAGGACGCCGTCTGCGACGTGCTGCGCGAGGTCGCCGGCGCGCGGCCGAGCGTGGACACGCGCAACCCGGACCTGCCGATCGCGCTGTTCGTCGGCCCGGAGCACGCGACGATCTACGTCGACACCTCGGGCGAGGCCCTCTTCAAGCGCGGCTGGCGCGAAGACAAGGGCGAGGCGCCGCTGAAGGAGACGCTCGCCGCCGCGATGCTGGCCGCCGCCGGCTGGCAGGGCCGCGCCGAGGACGGCCCGCTGCTGGACCCCTGCTGCGGCGCCGGCACGATCGCCATCGAGGCGGCGCAGATGGCCTGCGGCATCGCCCCCGGCGCGATGCGCCGCTTCGCCTTCGAACGCCTGCTGCCGTTCCGCTCGCACGCCGGCGAGTGGCGCGACCTGCAGCGCGCCGCGAAGGCGCGCGTGCACGCGCCCGCGGTGCCGGTGTTCGCCGGCGACGTGAGCTTCCGCATGACCGACTTCGCCGCCCGCAACGCCGAGCGCGCCGGCGTGAAGCAGGCGATCGAGTTCAAGACCGCCGACGCGCTGCAGCGCCCGGCGCCGGCCCCCGCCGGCACGATCGTGATGAACCCCCCGTACGGCGAACGCATCGCGCCGAAAGGCAGGGGCTCGGTCACGGCGCGCGAAGGCTTCGAAGGCGGCGGCACCTCGGCCGAGTTCTTCGGCGGTCTGGCTGCGCAGTGGAAACGCGCCTACCCCGGCTGGACCGCCTGGCTGCTGAGCCCGGACATGAAGCTGCCCGGCCAGATGCGGCTGAAGGAGAGCCGGCGCGTGCCGATGTGGAACGGGCCGATCGAGTGCCGGCTGTTCCGCTTCGACCTGGTCGCCGGCGCAGGGCCGGGCGCGAAGGCGCCCGCCGCAGACGCCTAGAGATCGAGCACCAGCCGCGCGCTCTTCGAGCGCGAGCAGCAGGGCAGGATCTGCTTGCCTTCGGCGCGTTCCTCGTCGGTGAGGTACTGGTCGCGGTGATCCGGCGTGCCGTCCAGCACGTTCGTCAGGCAGGTGCCGCAGATGCCCTGCTCGCAGGATGTCATCACCGAGACGCCGATGGCCGCCAGCGCCTGCACGATGCTCGTGCCCGGCGCCACCGTCACGCTGCGGCCGGACTGCGCCAGCTGCACCTCGAAGGGCGCGTCGCCCGAGCTGTCGACCACCTCGGCCTGGAACACCTCGCGGTGCAGCTGCGCGGCGGGCCAGCCGAGCTGCTGCGCCGCCTCGGCCACCGCGTCCATGAAGCGCTTGGGCCCGCAGGCGTAGACATGTACGCCGGGCCGCGGCTTGCCGAGCGCCTCGGCGATGTCCAGCCGCTGGCCCTGGCCGCCGAAGTGGCAGCGCACGTGGCCGGCCAGCGGCGCGGCCGACAGGCGTTCGAGGAAGGCGGCATGCGCCGGCGAGCGCGCGGCGTAGTGCAGCCGGAAGTCGGCGCCGGTGGCCAGCAGGTGCTCGGCCATCGAGAGCATCGGCGTGATGCCGATGCCGCCGGCCAGCAGCAGGTGCGAACTCGCGCCTTCGGCCAGCGGGAACAGGTTGCGCGGCTGGCCGATCGCCAGCAGGTCGCCTTCCTGCACCTGTTCGTGCAGCGCGACGGAGCCGCCGCGCGAAGCCGGCTCGCGCAGCACGCCGATCACGTAGCGCTGCCGGTCGGCCGGGCTGTTGGCCAGCGAGTAGGGCCGCACCGCGCCGCCCGGGATGTGCAGCTCGACATGCGAGCCGGCCGTGAACGCGGGCAGCGCGCCGCCGTCGGCCCGCACCAGCTCGAAGCTGCAGATGCCCTCGGCCTCGGCCTGCCTGCGTGCGACGCGGACCTCGATCGTTTCCTGCACCGGCGTGCTCATGACGGCTGCCGCTCCTGCTCGATCATGCGCTCGATGATGCGCCGCGCCTGCACGCCGCCCAGGTCGGTGTTCAGGCTCAGCAGCTTGCGCTCGGGCTGGGCGCTCAGGTTGAGCTGCTGGCGCTCGAGCATCTCCATGTCTTCCATGAAGACCTTGCCCTGCGCCTCGCGGATGGACGCGGTCAGCGCCTTGTCCTCGGGCCTGAAGTTGCGCGCCAGGCCCCAGAAGTACCAGTGCGAGGTCTCGGTCTCGGGCGTGATCAGGTCGACCACGATGCCCGATGTCTTCACCGCGGCCGGCGCGTCGAAGCCGCCCTGGCCCGCCAGGGCCACGCCCACGTCGATGAAGACATTGCTCGGCGGCTGGAAGCGGCAGCGTTGCCAGCGGTCGACCGTCGCCTCGGGGTCCAGGCCGTTGCCGCGCATGGCCGAGGCCCAGAAGGGCGGCGCCTTCACGCCAGGCAGCTCGCGCCGCGTCACCACCAGGTCGCCCTCGGCCTGGGTCTGCGGCACCACCTCGTCGAGTTCCTTCTGGCCGATGCTGGTGGCATGCACGTACTTCTCGTGCGTCAGGTCCATCAGGTTGTCGACCATGAGGCGGAAATCGCACTTCACGTGGTACAGGCCGCCGCCGTAGGCCCAGGCCGGGTCCTCGGCCCAGGCGAGATTCGGCAGCGCCTCGGGGCTGGCGAGCGCGGCGTCGCCCGGCCAGACCCAGACGAAGCCGTAGCGCTCGATCACCGGGTAGCTGCGCACCGGCGGGAAGCCGCGCACGCGCTGGCCGGGCATCGCCACGGTCTTGCCGTCGCAGCCCATCTCCAGGCCGTGGTAGCCGCAGACCAGCTTGCCTTCCACCACACGCCCCAGCGACAGCGGCGCGCCGCGGTGCGGGCACCAGTCGTCCACGCCGGCGGCCTGGCCTTCCGGGCCGCGGAAGAAGACGATGCGCTCGCCGCAGATCGTGCGGCCCAGCGGCTTCTCGTCGATCTCGGTGGGCATCGCGGCCACATACCATGCGTTCTTCGGAACCATCGCTTGTCTCCTGTATGCTGGGCGATTGGATCCAATTTTGGCGAATCGCCTTCATAAATGCAAGAAGAAGCCCATTCAATGGATCCAATTGAACCGTCCCCCGATTCCGCCAGCGTGGTGGCGACCCTGCGCCAGCAGATCGTCAGCGGCCGGCTGCCGGCCGGCGAGCGGGTGGCGGAGATCCCGGTGGCCGAGTCGCTGGGCGTCTCGCGCACGCCGGTGCGCCTGGCCTTCCGCTCGCTGGAGCAGGAAGGGCTGCTGGAGAAGGCCGGCAAGCGCGGCTACGTGGTGCGGCGCTTCTCGGAGGCCGACGTGCGCTCGGCCATCGAGGTGCGCGGCACGCTCGAAGGCCTGGCCGCGCGCCACCTGGCCGAAAAGGGCATGAGCGCCGCGGTGCGCGCCGCGCTGGCCGAGGCCATCGCCGAAGGCGAGGCCCTGCTCGGCAAGGGCTTCATGCTGGAGGAGGACATCGTGCGCTGGAGCGCGCTGAACCAGCGCTTCCACGACGCCATCGTCGGCGCGCACGAGAGCCACGTCATTGCCGATGCCATCGCGCGCAACAACCACCTGCCTTTCGCCTCGGCCGATTCCATCGCGCTGGACCGCGCCGCGCTGCCTGCCGAGTACCAGAAGCTGCGCGTGGCGCAGCTGCACCACCAGCTCGTGTTCGACGCGCTGGAGCGGCGCGAGTCGGCGCGCGTGGAGATGCTGATGCGCGAGCACGCCTGGGTGGGCTTTCGCTACGGCCAGCTCTTCGGGCTGCCGGCGGGGCCGCTGGGCGATTGAGGAGCCGCGCATGAAGACTCGCGCGTCGATCGCCGCGCTGCTCGCGGCCCTGGCGCCATTCGCCGCGGCGGCCGCCGGCGAGCTGCCAACCGGCGCCTGGAAAGGTCGCATCGGCAACGCCGAGGTGATGGCCTGCTTCGGTGACGGCGAGCCGCAGTACTACTACCTGCGCCACCGGCGCGGCATCTGGCTCGCACCGAAGGGCGCCGACGGCTTCGAGGAGTCGACCGCCACACAGCAGTTCCCGGGCGAGATCAGCGGCCGCTGGCGCATCGAGTCGCGTGACGCGACGAAGCTGTCCGGCACCTGGAGTTCGCCCTCGGGTGATCGCAAGTTACCGATCCGCCTGGAGCGCCTGCCCGGCAAGGCCTGCGAGCCGGCCTTCCACGAGCCGCTGCGGCGCGCGGTGCAGGTGCAGCGCAAGGCCATGAATTTCGAAGGCCATGCCTACCGCGAACTCGCCAGCGAGCAGGCCATCGCGTTCGAGCTGGACGCGGCGCTGCCGCAGGCCGCCGCCATCAACCGCTGGGCGATGGACTGGCTGCGCGACCAGGCCGTGGAAGCCTACGCATGCGACCTCTCGCGCGGCGGCCCGCCCGAGGCGCTGGGCCGCTCGCTGCGGCCGGTGGTGTGGAACACGCGCTTCCTGGTGCTGCAGGACCTGCTGCCCGACACCTTCTGCGGCGGCGCGCACGGCAATGCGCAGCTCGGCTACACGACCTGGTCGCTGGCGCAGGGCGGGATCGTCGACACCTGGGGCTGGATCCAGGGTGGCCAGAAGGCGCTGGCGGCGAAGGACGATCCGAAGGGCGAGCCGGTGATGTCGCCGCTGTTCAAGCTGCTCGCCCAGGCGCACCCGCGCAACGCGAAGGACGACGACTGCGCCGAGTTCATGGACCTGATGAGTCCGCAGACGCCCTACCCGGTGGCCCAGGGCCTGCAGTTCCCGACCCTCTTCTCGCACGCGCGGCGCGACTGCGAGGACGAGGTGACGCTTACCTGGCGGCAGCTCGCGCCTTTCCTCTCTCCGGCCGGCAAGGCCGTGGCGGCCGGCGCGCGCTGAGCGTTGCTCAGCTTCGGATCGGCGCCAGCTTCGCCAGCAGTTCCAGCAGCATCGCGCGCTCGGCGCCAGAGAGTCTCGCCAGCACGGCCTGCTCGGCCGGCTGCAGGCGCGCGAGCGCCTCGCGCGCGACGCGCTGGCCCTCGGGCGTGGCGTGCAGCTCGAAGCCACGGCCGTCGGTGCCGCTGGGCTTGCGGCGCGCCAGCTTCCGCGCTTCGAGCCGGTCGATCAGCTGCGTGGCCTGCGGGCGGCTGACCGCCAGCACGCGCGCCAGCTGCGCCGGCGCGATGCCCGGGTTGGCGCGCAGCAGCTCCAGCATCGAGAGTTCCACCGGCTTCAGGCCCAGCGGCTCGCCCACCTGCTCGTCGAACACGGCCTGCGTGGCCACGCGCGCCTGCGCCAGGCGCCAGCCCAGCAGGCCCTGCAGCCCGCCTTCGTCGAGCATGGCGCGCGCTCCCATGCCGGGCCGCGTCAGGCCGTGGCCGGCGCGCCCAGCCCCAGCAGCCGCACCGCGTTGTCCTTCAGGATCAGCGGCTTGACCTTGTCCTTGAAGCCGGCCTCGTCGAAGTCCTTCATCCAGCGCTCGGGCGTGATCAGCGGGTAGTCGCTGCCGAAGAGCATGCGGTCCTTCAGCAGCGTGTTGGCGTACTGCACGAGCTGCGGCGGGAAGTACTTCGGGCTCCAGCCCGAGAGGTCGATCCACACGTTGGGCTTGTGCAGCGCGAGCGACAGCGCCTCGTCCTGCCAGGGCCAGCTGGGGTGCGCGACGACGATCTGGATGTCGGGGAAGTCGATCGCCACGTCTTCCAGCAGCATCGGGTTGCTGTGCTGCAGCCGCAGGCCGCCGCCGCAGCGCATGCCCGAGCCGATGCCGCTGTGCCCGCTGTGGAAGATGGCCGGCAGCTTGTATTCGGCGATCACCTCGTACAGCGGCCAGGCCATGCGGTCGTAGGGGTGGAAGTCCTGCACCGTGGGGTGGAACTTGAAGCCCTTGACGCCGTGCTCCTCGATCAGCCGGCGCGCCTCGCGCGCACCCATCTTGCCCTTGTGCGGGTCGATCGACGCGAAGGCGATCATGATGTCGCTGTTGGCCTTGGCCGCCTCGCAGATCTCCTCGTTCGGGATGCGCCGCCGGCCGAGCTTGGCCTCGCTGTCGACGGTGAACATCACGAGGCCGATCTTCTGCTCGCGGTAGTAGGCCACCGTCTCGGCGATGGTGGGCCGGCGGTTGCTGCCGAAGTACTTGTCGGCGGCGCGGTCGTACTCCTCGCCGTAGTTGTCGAAGGGGTTCCAGCACGACACCTCGGCATGCGTGTGGGTGTCGATGGCGCGCAGCTGCGAGACGTCCATGGGCTCTCCTGTGATTCAGGAACCGAATCATTCTAGGCGCTGATTCCCGGGCTGCAAGCGGCTGGACGAAGCCCGCTGTTTGATTCACACTCTGAACCAGTTGGCCCTGGCGGCCTGAGGAGACACTCATGCAGATCGATCAACAGGCCGCCGTCGTCACCGGCGGCGCATCGGGCCTGGGCGCGGCCACCGCGCGCGCGCTGGCCACCGCAGGCGCGCGTGTCGCGGTGCTGGACCTGAACCTCGCCGCCGCGCAGGCGCTGGCGGCCGAGATCGGCGGCCTCGCGCTGGCCTGCGACATTGCCGACGGCCCCGCCACCGAGGCCGCACTCGCCGCCGCCGCGCAGGCCCATGGCGAGGCGCGCATCGTGATGAACGTGGCCGGCATCGGCACCGCCAAGCGCATCGTCGGCAAGGACGGCCAGCCCGCGCCGCTCGGCGACTTCGAGCGCGTGCTGCGCATCAACCTGCTGGGCACCTACAACGTCTGCCGCCTCGCGGCCGCGCGGCTCGTGGCCACCACGCCGGCGAACGAGGACGGCGAGCGCGGCGTGATCGTCAACACCGCGTCGGTGGCGGCCTTCGACGGCCAGGTGGGCCAGGAGGCCTACGCGGCCAGCAAGGGCGGCGTGGCCGCGATGACGCTGCCGCTGGCGCGCGACCTCGCGCAGCACGGCATCCGCGTCTGCACCATCGCGCCGGGCCTCTTCGCCACGCCGCTGCTGAAGGAGCTGCCCGAGCCGGTGCAGCAGAGCCTGGCCGCAAGCATCCCCTTCCCGAAGCGCCTGGGCGCGCCGCAGGAGTTCGCCGACCTGGCGCTGCACATCGTGCGCAACGCCTCGCTCAACGGCGAGGTGATCCGGCTGGACGGCGCGCTGCGCCTCGCGCCGAGGTAGTCGAGGTCCCGCGCGGCGCCTGCCGCGCGCGCATCACCTTCGGCAGGCTGGTCTCCACGCAGTCGGCCAGCGCCGCCACGTGTTCCGACACCTGGCGGCCCAGCGCCGTGAGCCGGTACTCGACATGCGGCGGCACCACCGGCAGTGCCTCGCGGCTGACGAAGCCGTCGGCCTCGAGCGTCTTCAGCGTCTGCGCGAGCATCTTCTCGCTCACGCCGTCGGCGCGCCGGCGCAGCTCGCTGAAGCGCAGCATGCCCGACTCGCGCAGCGCGATCAGCGCCAGCACGCCCCACAGGCTGGTGACGTGGCGGAACACGTCGCGCGAGGCGCATTCGGCGGCGAAGAGCTCGCCGCGGCGCAGGCGCTCGGTCAGCGGGCGCGGCGGGGTCTCGGCATCGGCGGGGCAGGCGGCGGCGGTCTTCATCGGGCACTTACCTCCAGGTACGTACTTACCAATCTTACTGTACCAGTCCAGAATGCAGCTTCCAAGGCCGATGCCACCCCGGCGCGGCCGCCCGAAACCCGAAGCGGAGTCCTTCCATGCTGCTCGTCACCGGTGCTGCCGGCCAACTCGGCCGGCGCGTCATCCACCATCTCCTCCACTCGCTGGCCGTGCCGCCGTCGCGCATCGTCGCGGCCACGCGCCAACCCGAAAAGCTCGCCGACCTGGCCGCGCAAGGCGTCACCGTGCGCGCGCTGGACTTCGACGAGCCGGCCACGCATGCCGCCGCGCTGGCCGGCGTCGAGCGTGCGCTTCTCATCTCCACCGATGTGCTCGACCGCCCCGGTCACCGCCTGGCCCAGCACCGCGCAGCCATCGCCGCGATGGCCGCGGCCGGCGTGCGGCACGTGGTCTACACCTCGATGCCGAACCCCGAGGGCTCGCCCATCCTCTTCGCGCCCGACCATGCCGGCACCGAGCAGGCCCTGGCCGAAAGCACGCTGCCCGGCTGGACCGTGCTGCGCAACCACTGGTACTTCGAGAACCTGCATCACTCGCTGCCCGCAGCGCTGGCCGGCGGCGCCTGGTACTCGGCCGACGAAGGCCAGGGCGACGCGATGATCGCCCGCGACGACCTCGCCCGTGCCGCGGCCACCGTGCTGGCCGGCAGCGACGAAGGCCGGCGCACGTTCACGCTCTCGGGTGCCGAGCCGCTGACGCGCGAGGCCGTCGCGCGCGCGGTGGCCGAGGTCACCGGCCGGCCGCTGAAGGTGGTGAACGTGCCGCTCGAGGCGCTGGCGCAGGGCATGGTCGGCGCCGGCTTGCCCGAGCCGGTGGCGCGCCTCTTCGCCTCGTTCGACGCCAACGCCGCACGCGGCCGCATGGCCACGGTGACGGGCGACTTCCGCCGCCTCACCGGCCGCGACCCGCAGCGCTTCTCGGACTGGCTGCGCGACAACGCCGCGCTCTTCGCTGTCTGAGGACCCGGCGACCTCGGGTTGACCCTGAGCCGGCGGCGGGGCGGTGCACCTAAACTCGCGATCGTTAGCCAAGCTATCTATCGCGGGTGGCCCAGCGCCGCGCCGCGCGCGCCCGATGCCTGCTTCCGCCGCCGCCGCCCCACAACGTTTCGTCGCCCTCGGCGCCTATGAAGCCGAGGTCACGCCGCTGCCCGGCGGCGGCTGGCTGCTGCGCAACCGCGAGCCGCTGGGCGCGCATGGCGCGCGCTACACCGAGCCGCTGGCGCGCTGGGCGCGTGAGCGGCCGGGCACGGTCTTCCTCGCCGAACGCCAGGGCCCCGGCGCCTGGCGCACGATCACGTTCGCCGAGGCGCACGAGCGCGTGCTGCGCCTCGCGCAGGCGCTGGTCGAGCGTGGCCTGTCGGCCGATCGACCGCTGGCCATCCTCTCCGGCAACTCGATCGAGCACGCGCTGATCGCGCTGGCCGCGATGCACGTCGGCGTGCCCGCGGCGCCCATCTCGCCGGCCTATTCGCTGCTCGACCAGTCCGGCGCACGCCTGCGCCATGCCATCGAGCTGCTGACGCCGGGCCTCGTCTTCGCCGACGACGGCCACGCCTTCGGTGCCGCGATCGAGCGCGCCGTGCCCGCGACCACCGAAGTGGCGCTGCTCCACCCAGGCGGCGTGCAGCGCGCCCACACCCGCTTCGACGCGCTGCTGACCACGCCGCCGGGCGACGCCGTGGCGCGCGCGCATGCGGCCATCACGCCGCAGACGGTGGCCAAGTTCATCTTCACCTCGGGCTCGACCAACCTGCCCAAGGCCGTGGCGAACACCCACGGGATGATGTGCAGCAACATGCAGATGCACAACCAGAGCTACCCGTTCATGGTCGGCGAGCCGCCGGTGATGTGCGACTGGCTGCCCTGGCACCACACGGCGGGCGGCAACGTGGTCTTCGGCCTGGCGCTCACCAACGGCGGCACGCTGCACATCGACCATGGCAAGCCCACCGACGCCGGCATCGCCGAGACGCTGCGCAACCTGCGCGAGGTCTCGCCGACGGTCTACTTCACCGTGCCCAAGGGCCTGGAGGCGCTGGCACACGCGATGCACGACGACAGCGTGCTGCGCGACAGCTTCTTCCGCCGCCTGCGGCTGATCTTCCCCGCCGGCGCCGCGCTGCCGCGCAACGTGCAGGACGCCGTCGAGGCGCTTGCCGTGCAGTCCGTCGGCGAGACCATCGCGATGACCACCGGCCTGGGCATGACCGAGACCTCGCCCTTCGCGCTGACGGCGCATGTGCCCGATTGGCAGGCCGGCATGATCGGCATCCCCGCGCCGGGGCTGGAAGTGAAGCTCGCGCCGGTGGCCGACCGCTTCGAGGTGCGCTACCGCGGCCCCAACATTACGCCGGGCTACTGGCGCGCGCCCGAGGTCAGCGCCGCGGCCTTCGACGACGAAGGCTTCTTCAGGAGCGGCGACGCGGCCCGCTTCGCCGACGACACGAACCCCGGCCGCGGCCTGCGCTTCGACGGCCGCATCAGCGAGGACTTCAAGCTCACCAGCGGCACCTGGGTGCAGGTGGGCTCGCTGCGCCACGCGGTGGTGGAGGCCGGCGCGCCCTACGTGCAGGACGCCGTGATCACCGGCCATGGCCGTGACGACCTCGGCCTGCTCGTGTTCCTGTGGCCGCGTGCGGTGGAACTCTCGCAGGCGCTGCCGCCGGGCGCGAAGCTCGCGGCCATCGCGGCCGACCCTGCTGTGCGCGCCTGGATGCAGGCGCTGCTCGAACGCCTGGCCGCGCGCGCCAAGGGCAGCTCCGAGCGCTTCACGCGCGCGCTGCTGCTGGACGAGCCGCCGTCGATGGCGCGGGGCGAGATCACCGACAAGGGCTCGATCAACCAGCGCGCCGTGCTGCAGCACCGCGCGGCGCTGGTCGAGGCGCTGTACGCCGAGGCGGGCGATCCGCGGGTGCTCACGCTCGGCGCCTGAGCGCCGCGGCCTTCAGTTGGCCACGCGCGAGAGCAGATCCATCAGCTGCGCGCGTTCGGCCTTGGTGAGCCGGCGCGCCAGCCGTTCCTCGTAGGCCGCGAGTTCTTCGCGCACCGTCTCGAGCTTCTCGCGCCCCGCGGGCGTGATCTCCAGCGCGTAGCGGCGGCGGTCGTCGGCCACGTCGGCGCGGGCGATGAAGCCGGCCTGCTGCAGCGCGTCCACCAGCTTCAGCACGCTGGGGCCGGCGATGTCCAGCCGCTTGGCGAGCGCGGCCTGGTTCAGGCCGGGCTCGGTGGCGATCAGCGACAGCGCCGTCAGCCGCGCCGGCGTCAGCTCCAGCTTGCCCAGCATCTCGAAGAACAGGTCGTAGGTGCGCATCTGCGCACGGCGCAGCGCGTAGCCCAGCGCGTCGCGCTGGAAGTCGAAGCGCTCCAGCGCCTCGTCGGCGGGGCCTGCGGCCTTGGCCTTGCGCGTGGCCATCGTGCTCAGCCCGGCGCCGCGCCGGCGTGCAGTTCGAAGCGGGCGATGCGGTCGGCGATGCGCCATTGGCCGTCGATGCCGCGCTTCAGCCGGTCCTCGAAGCTGCCGGCCACCGGCTCGCTGCGCGAGGGGCGGCCGTTGGCGGCCGGCGCATCGGCCGTGTCGCCCACCCACAGCACGACGGTGCTGTGCGCGATGGCTTCTTCAGGCGACAAGACCTCGACCACCGTGCCGCCCAGCACGTGGCGTGTGATGCGCGCCGCCGGCCGCGCGCGGTAGGCCGCGACCAACGCCTCGCGGCCCACCAGCGGCTCGGCGTTGGGGCGCTGCACGACGCAGGTCTCGGTGAAGCAGGCGGCGAAGGCCTCGTAGTCCTTCAGGTCGACCCAGCGCGCGGCGCGCGCGACGGTGTCGCGGCAGGCGACATCGGTCGCCCAGCGCTGCAGTTCGGCATCGGTCAAGGTCATCCTGCTTTCCTTCAGCTCGCGGCCAGCCAGGCCGCCAGCGCGGTGGCCACGGCCGCGGGCTGTTCCATCGGGCTCATGTGGCCGCAATCATCCACCACCGCCAGCCGTGCGCCGGCGATGCGCGTGGCCATCTCTTCGTGGCGTACGAGCGGGCTCCACAGATCCTGCCGGCCGCACAGCACGAGCGTGGGGCAGCCGATCGAGGCCAGCACCTCGCTCGCATCGGGCCGCGCCAGCAGCGCCGCTTGCTGCGCGGCGAAACGCTCGACCGACTGGTTCGCGACCATCGCCAGCACCGCCTCGTGCACCGGCCCGCCGAGGCAGCGCGGGTGCAGCATGCCCGGCGCCCACTGCATGCCCATCGCGCGCATGCCTTCGCGGCGCGCCAGCGCCACCAGCGCCTCGCGCTGCGCCCGCTCGTGTTCGCCCGCCTCGCCGGCGGCGCGCGGCCGCCAGCCGGTGTCCAGCAGGGCCAGCCGCTCCACACGCTGCGGCGCGCGGCGCATCACCTCCAGCGCGATGCGGCCGCCGAGCGAATGGCCGGCGAGCGCGAAGCGCTCGGCGGGGGCTTCGGCCAGCAGCGTCTCGGCCATCGCGCCGATGTCGTCCAGCAGACGGCCTTCGGCGACCACGCAGCGCGCCGGCAGCGCGGGCAGCAGGTCGGCCCAGGTCTGCCCATCGCAGGCCAGCCCCGGCACCAGCACGAGCCAGGGCCGGGCCGCGTGATTCACGTGCCGCGCTCCACCTTGCCCGCGCGCTTGGCGAGGAAGGCCTCGACACGCTCGCGCGCCTCGGGCTCGGAGGTGGTGATGGCGGCCATCAGCGACTCGCTCATCAGCCCGTGCGACATCGGCTGCTCGGCGATCAGCGGCAGCGCCTGCAGGATCGCGTAGTTCGACATCGGCGCGTTGCGCGCGATGCGCGCGGCCAGTTCCTTCGCCTTCGCCAGCCCCTCGCCCTCGGGCACCGTGTAGTGCACGAGGCCGATGCGGAAGGCGTCTTCGGCGTCGTAGGTGCGGCCGGTGAGCATCATCTCGGTGACGCGCGAGAAGCCGATCAGCTTGGACACGCGCACCGAGCCGCCGCCGCCCAGGAAGATGCCGCGCTGCCCTTCGGGCAGGCCGAAGTAGGCGCTGCGCTCGGCCACGCGCACGTGTGCGCACGAGGCCAGCTCCAGCCCGCCGCCCACCACCGCGCCCTGCAGCACCGCCACCACCGGCCGGCGCCCGAACTGCAGCCGGGCGAAGGCCTCGTACCAGGCGTGCGAATTGAACATGCTCTCGGCGGCCGTCATCAGCGCCAGCTCGGCCAGGTCCAGCCCGGCGCAGAAGTGCTCGCCGCGCGCGGCCAGCACGATGACCTTCACTTCGGCCGTCAGCTCGTCGGCCGCGCGCGACAGCGCCTGCAGCAGCGCGATGCTGATCGCGTTGCGCTTGTCGGGGCGGTTCAGCGTCAGCGTGGCCACCGGGCCGTCGATGTCGACGGTGACCAGCGGGGCGGCGGCGGCGTTGGCAGCGTCCTGCATCGGGCGGGCGGGCGCGAAGCCCGGGATTAGTTATCCAGGCTATCGATCATAGCCCTTGCCGCACGGCCCGGGCCGGCGAGGGTCAAGCGGGCGGGTCTCAGAGGCGGAGAGTTTTTCGGGCGTGCCCGAGCAGCGCGCCAGGAGGCGTCTGATCTAGGCGCAAAGCACAGCCATAGCTCGGGCTATGGCGAGCATTTGCAACGACGAGCAGGCGACTTCTGGCGTGATGAGCGGGCATGTTCGAAAGACTCTCAGCCTCTCAGCTGCCGCCGGCCGCGCGCTGCGCCCGCTGCACCAGCGCCGCGGCATGCGGGGCCGTGAACGGCGCCGTGCCGACGAGCCGCTGCAGCGCGGTGCGCACCAGCGCGGGGTCGCGCAGGCTGGCGTTCGTCTCCAGCACCAGGCGCGCCACCTCGGCGTTGGCCGAGCCCGGGTCCAGCCGGCGCGCCACGCGCAGGCGTTCGGCCGCTTCCTCGCGCCGGCCGGCCAGTGCCGACACCAGCGCCAGCGCGCCGTGGGTGTCACCGAAATTGCGATCGACCGCCAGCGCCTGCTGCAGCGTCTGCTCGGCGGCCGGCAGCTCGCCGGCGACGAGCTGCATCCAGGCCAGCGCATGCCGGCTGCCCAGGTGGCCCGGCATGGCCTGCACCGCCTGCGCGAGCAGGGCCTGCGCCTGCGGCAGGCGCCCGGCCACCGCGGCCGCCAGCCCGGCACCCAGGGCGGAGCGGCCCATGGCGGGCGACAGCGCCAGGCTGCGGGCGAACAGGCCCTCGGCCTCGGCGGCGCGGTCATCGCCGAGGGCGATGAAGCCGGCGGCCGACAGCAGCTCGCCGTCGCGTTCGAGCGTGCCTGCCGGCAGGGCCTGAAGCAGGCCACCCAGCTCGTCCATGCGCGCCGCATCGAGCAGCGCGGTGGCCACCGCGCCGGCCGACGGCGGCGGCAGCGACGCGGCGCCGCGCAGCTGCAGCCATTGCAGGCCGATCTCGGCGGCCTCGTCGGCGCGGCCGAGGTGGTGCAGCGCGCGCAGGTGGATCAGGCGGAAGGTGTCGGCGGTGGCGGCGTCGAGCGGGGCGAGGTCGAGAGATTCGAGGTGTTCGAGGACGGCGGCCCAATCGCCGCAGGCGGCGAGCGCGAGGCAGAGTTCGCGCAGCACGGCGGGGGCGGCCGGGTCTTCGGCATGCAGGTCGGCGAGCGCCGTGGCGGCGGCCTGCGGGTTGCCGCTCAGGCGCTCGAGGACGGCGAGGCGGTAGCGGGCCTGCGCGTCGTGCGCATCGAGCGCCAGCGACTGCTGCAGCATCCGGCGCGCGGCGGGCCAGTCGGCGGCCTGCAGGTAGGCATCGGCCAGGTCGGCCAGCAGGCGCGGGTTGGCGGGGTCGTGCGGCAGGAAGCGTTCGAGCTGGGCGATGCGCTGTTGCAGTTGCTGCTGCTGCGCGGAGCCCGCGGCGGGGCTCGGGTCGTGGGGGCCGGCGGACATAGGCGTCAGGGCATTGCAGGAGAGCGCCGGCGCGGCGGCGGGGGGTGTCGGTTCAATGTACCGCGCTTCGACTGGTGCGGGGCTGCACGCGTTCGGTCTGGGCGATGAGCTGGCTGATGCGGGCCACCGAGAGCCCGAGTTCGGCGGCCAGGGCCGTCATCGTCAGGCCGCCCTGGACGTAGGCCTGGCGCAAGGCGAGGGCGCGGTCGCCATTGGCAGCGGCGAGCCAGGACGGCCAGGTGCCGGGCGTGCTGCGCTGCGCGCGCGGGATGTCGGCCAGCCGGCCTTGGCGCGGCGTATCGGCTGGTGGCAGATGCTCGCGCTGCATGCGCTCGACGAAGGCGTCGTCGCCGAGGTAGATCTGTCGGTTCAGGGCTTCGTCCCACAGGCGGACTTCGGTGCCGGCCGCCACGTGTTCGGCGTAGCGGCGCGCGGCGGCGCGGCGGTCGGCCGCGTGGCGGGGCCCGCGGCCGAGCGTCTGGCTGTGCAGTTCGGCTGTGTCGAGCCAGTCCGGCGGCGCGACGCTGCCGGTGTGGGCGCGATAGCTCGACCAGGGCCAGTCGCCGGGTGCCTTCGCCAGCTTGGCGCGGACCGGGTTCAGTTCCACGTAGCGGCACAGTTCCAGCAGGTAAGCCTCCCGGTCGACCAGGATGGCCTTGAAGCGGCCCTGGAACAGATGGCCCACGAGACCGTGCCGACGGTTGAAGACCTGCGTGTAGATGCCGTTCACATGGCGCATCAGCCGCGACAGGTTCGCCGCCCGCGTGTGCAGCACGAAGTGGTAGTGGTTGCCCATCAGGCAGTAGGCGAGGCAGCCGGCGTCGAAGCGGTCGAGGGCCTGGGCCAGGACGTCGAGAAGGGCCGAGCGGTCCGCATCGTCCCGGAAGATCGGCTCGCGCCGGTCGCCGCGGGAGGTGACGTGGTACAGGGCGCCGGGGAACTCGAGGCGGAGGGGGCGGGACATGCGGGGGTGTTGGGGTGATGAGAACTGGGTGCTCGACTGTTTAATATTTTAGACCTGACCCCAAAGCCGACCCCAAAGCCTGCAAAGCCTGAGCAAGACCTGACCCCAGAGCCTGGAAGCCGCCAGGCCTGCGCTAGCGACTCAAGAAGCCAACTGCTGGACCGAGGAAGACAACACCGCGCTCCACCAGTTCAGGCAACTCCTCTTGCCGAGGCAACTGATCCGAGGCCTCGGGCCAAGCCCGCTGGACATAGTCATCCCAGTTCTCGACTGCCAACTGCCGAATCTGCTCCGACGCCAGGTCGTCAAACTCGTAGTTGAGCCTTTCGACCGCCAGCTTGGCACGCTTGATCGCCTGCATGGGGTCAGCAGCCGCGACGTAGCATGCGATCACGGCGCCGGCAAATTCACTCGGCAAACCGCATCCTTCGCTATTTGAGACGCGCACCGGTACTTCGTACAGAGAGTTCGTCATGGCTCGTCGAAGAATAGCTGAAGCCCAGTCCCCGGGATGATATTTCGCCGTAGCAAGTCGATCTGAGATGGCCGCAAGCCATACTGATCAGGTGCCTTCGTTGGGTCAGCGATCAACGGCGCCCCCGGGAAGTTCACCTTGAGATCTTCTGGCACTGCGGTCCCCCGAAGTCCATCCAGGAAGCTGCGCGGAACTTGGAACGACCGAACCGTACTGCTCCCTGCTCCTCGGTCGATTCGTTGCTGCATGAACTCCGTAGCTCGATTCGCGTCAAAGCCCAAGTAGAGAGTTCGCTCCGAGCCGCGCCCTCTACTGGTCAGCACTTCGGGGAGGGTGACGTTGCCGGCTTGGTCAATGAATACCCGCTGCGATCGCCCTGCCGTTGCTTCGGCGCGATACACATGAACGTTGTCCGGGGCGAGTTTTGTCTGCACTCCGGTGAAGGATGCAGAGATTTGGTTTCTGGCAGCGTAGGCTCCGCCGAACGCGCCAATGGTGCCATCAAGGCCCCGCCCGACCTGCGCCGCAAAGTATTGGTCTCGTGCGCTCGAATTCTGTGTCCCGATGACAAACGCCGCGCCTATTGGCCCCCCAGCGGCCGCATCAATTCGCGCTAGAACCGGATTGGGTGGCGGGGACACACGGTCATAGACAGCCCGTCGCGCGGCGTCGGACGGCGTGTAGCTCAGGTGGAACCACGCCTGCGACCAGTCACCGCTGAAGGCTGCGTTCGCTGCAGCTCCGAATTTGCCGTAGGTGCCGGCGATGACCGCTTGATCATTGGCGGCCTGCAGTGCCTCTTCCATAGTCAGTAGCGCTGGCGCAGAAGGGATTGGGTCAAATATCGCACCGGCAAAGCCTATGGGCTCGATGTCTGCCACCGTAGCCAAGGACAGCCCCGGTAGGCTTGCCGGCAAGGTTCCAATCCCAGTCTGTCCGGCGAGCTGTGCTCTGATCCAATCGTTCGTGCTTTGCAGCGCATTCGCTCGGTCCCGGCGCTCTGTTTGCCTTGAGAGTTCAGCCTCCTCTCGCGCATCCATCACTGGGCTATCGACGCCAGTGCGAGCCCCCTTGCTGAGCTGTAGGCTCTGCACGGTTGGATCGAGCGAGTTGACCGAGCCGTAGGCGTCACTGAAGGTCTGCCCGGCCTGCAGCCGCCATTCGGTAGCCATCGCGGCCGACTCGCTTGCAGCCGCCGCATACCGATTCAGCCTCGCGGTTTCAGCATCGGACTGATCCGGCGCCTTGCTCCAGTCCACCCCCGACTGCGAGTTGGCCACGATGGAGTCCCCCAACGCATTGCCAAATGCATCCGCCACGACCGACGAATAGTCAATCTTCCCTTTGTTGTAGACCGCCATCCGCACGCGTTGGGTCACTACGCCCGCGGTCATCCGTCGCGCGAGGTCGCCAACCAGATTGCTCTCTGAGATGCCTCCCACCCAGCCGCCAATCTGGTTGCCCAAAGCACTAGCCGCAGGTGCGGCAATGGCGGATGTCGCAACCGCGCGCCAATCGAACTTCTCCTGTGCCCCGACTGCAACCCCAATGCCCTGAGTGATGGCGTTGCTCGTCGCTTGCTGTGCCGCCAGCGCCGCGTAACGCACGACCGAACTCGCGTCGGCGGCGGTCTTGAACCAACCTGCCTGTCCAATGCCCGCGGTGACGCCGCCGCCGATCGCGCCCAAGGCGACGCTGCTCCACGAGAAATGGTCGCTCATGCCAAAGGCCTGCCCAGCTACCTGGCCGGCGAAAGAGCCCGCCGCGCCAGCGGCAGCGCCAACACCAATTCCGACTCCGCTACCCAACGCGCCAACGCCCGCGGACATGATCTCGGTGAACGCCGCGCCTGACCCCGCCGTGAGGGCGCCCGCGGTGTAGATGGTCACCGCCACCGTTATCGCCACCACGAGGATCATCCCCAGGGTGCCGCACCCGCCTCGCCGCGGCGGCGGTGGTGGCGGCGGCGCAATCGGCTCCGGCGTCGTGTTGCTGATGACCCGCGACGCGTCGTACACCCCGTAGGTCTGCGCGGTGTTGCTCCACCGCGTGACGTTCGGGATGTTCAGCATCGTGCCGGCTTGCACGGCCTCGCTGTCGTCGTCCAGGCCGTTGGCCTGCGCGATGACGTACCAGAGGTTGGCGTCGCCGTAAAAGCGTTGCGCCAGCGCCCTGAGCGTGTCGCCGCGGTTCCAGCTGTACTGCGTGGCGACCACGCCGGTGTCGGAGACGACCGAGGGGCCGAAGACCTCGCCGAGCGAGGTGCTCATCTGGAACTGGTCGACGTAGACGGGTTCCATGTCGATCACCAGCGAAGTGCCGCCCGCCGCCGGGGCCGACTTGCCGGTCGCGGCGGCTGCGGGTGCCCGCTGCTCGCCGGTGGGGGCCCCCACGTCGCCGCCGCCGCCGGTGGGCAGGTAGACGATGACCTCGGAGCGCACTTCGTCAGTGGTGCCGATCTGCTGGTCGTTGGCGAAGCGCAGCGTCTGGACGTTGCTGCGGTCGTCGGCACCCGAGGCGTCGATGTCGGGCCGGCCGGGGCGGACCGGTGTGGTCAGGCCACCGGTCGGCTTCTCCTTGCCGTCGGCCGGCGTGTAGATCTTGGTGTCCCGGTGCGTGCCCAGCGGCGTGCCGGAACGGAACCGCACCTTGCTGACGATGTGGCCCGCGGCGTCGGTGACCAGGTACTGCGCGTTCGCGGTCGCGTTCTCCTTCGTGCTGTAGCTCTGCAGCAGATGCCCGTTGACGTCGTACTCGAGCAGGGTCGACACCTCGCCGGCAGGCAGCCATTGGCCGCCGGCATTGCGCTCGAAACCCGTCACCGTGGCCTTGCTCTGCAGATAGCCTTCCATCTCCAGGTATTCGTAGACGTAGTCGCGCGAGTAGTAGAGATCGAGCGACTGGTCCTGGAAGGCCTCCACCTTCATCCGCATCAGGTTGCCGGCGGCATCCATCTCGTTGACCTGGCGGCTGGTCTCGTAGCGCGTGCCACCCAGGCGCTGGCTGCTGCCATAGGCCTTGGTGACCACGTTGTCCGCGTTGCGCCAGGTCTCGGTGACCAGCACACGGTCCGGCGTGACGCCGCCGAACGCGAAGCTGTCAGTCGCTCCGTTCTTGGCCCACTGCCATTCCTGGGACCACGAGGCGGTCTGGGCGGTGGAGTACACGACGAAGCGGTGGGCCTGGGTGGCCGTCCGGGAGTCGCCACCGGTGCCGTTGCTGGTCTTGCCCGTCACCAGCGTCTTCGTCACCCGCCCGGCGAAGTCGTAGCCGTACTCGACGAGGGTGCCGGTCTTGGTGCCGGCGGGCCCGCCTTCGGCGTAGCGCTTCTCCTCCGAGACCCGGTCGCCATCGAGGTCGTAGCCGTAGTACGTCCAGTTGTAGGCGGTGGTGGGAGATGAACTCCCGTTGTTGCTGACCACGACACGGGCCGTGCGCGTGCCCACCACGCGGTTCATGAGGTCGTACGTGTAGATCAGGTCGACGGGCGTGTTTGCACCGTCCCGATCCACGTGTGCACCGCCCGTCCGCTCGACGGTGAAGTCGGCATCGCTGGCACTGCCGCTGACGCGGTAGCGGTTGCCGTTCGCGTCGTAGGCGATCGACAGCGCGTAGGTCGCCATCTCGCCCGTGCCTTTGGCGCTGTCGGCCACGGTGATCATGCGGCCCAGCCCGTCATAGCCCATCGTCACGTCCCGGTAGACGATGCCGGCGGCCTCGAAGCGGTCCTTGGTCTTGCGGTTGTCGGCGTCGTAGGCGTAGCTGCTGATGCTGCCGTTCCAGATGTCCTCGATCTTCGTCGTGCGCCCGAAGCCGTCGTAGCTGGTGCGGATGTCCTGGCCGCGGGTGTTCGTCTGCCGGGTGACCTGGCCGGCGCGGTCGTAGGTGTAGGTGGTGGTCGAGCCGCCGATGTCGGCGTGGCTCGTCAGGTGCCCCTGCGCGTCATACACCCAGCGGGCCCCGTGGCCGAGCGGGTCGGTCTCGCTGGTCTTGCGCCCGGCGCCGTCGTAGCCGTAGCGAGTGGTGCGCCCGGTGTCGTCGCTGCGCATCCAGGCGATGCGGCCGGCGGTGTCGTAGCTGTAGCTTCGGACCACGCCGTTGACCACGTCGTCCTCGCCAGTCGTCTCCGTGATGCGGCGGCCGAGCGCGTCGTAGCCCCAGGCTGCGGTCTGCCGCTCGGCGAGACCGAAGTAGAACGAGGTCTGGTTCACGTCGTAAGGGGTCACGTGAAGGAGCATCCGCCCCGTCACCGACTCGCTCTTCTTGCGATCGAGCCGGTCCCAGCTCGTCTTCGTGACCTTGCCGTTGTCCCGCCCGCCGTTCGCATTGGCGCTGGTGCGCTCGATCTCGCGGCCGAAGTTGTCATAGCTGAACGTGACCTGCCCACCGTCGGCATGCACTTCCTTGGCGATCTCGCCGGTGAAGCGGTACTCGGCCCGGGTGGTGTTGCCGCGGGCGTCGACTTGACCGAGCTTGTGGCCCAGGGCGTCGTAGTAGATCTTGGTGATCGGCCTCTCATTCGTCTTCAGCGTGCCGGCCCGGTCGGTCGTGACGACGCCAGTGCCGGGGTCCACTTCCCGCTGGTAGTCGGTGTAGTAGTCCACCGCCGGCAGTTGCTCCTCGACCACCTGGTTGTTCTGGTCGTAGCGGTAGTTGGTGGTGAAGCCCAGGGCCGTGGTGGCCTGCAGCACGTTGCCCCAGCGGTCGACGCTCTGCTGCTGCGTGGCAGTGCTCACGCTGCTGTCGGCGGCCACGCTGGAAGTGGCGAGCGAACGCAGGTGCTGCAGCTTGTCGTAGGCCTTGGTGACACGGCGCATGCCCGGGTCGTCACGGTGCTGCCGCGCATCGTCGGCGCTGGTGTAGGCGGCGTGCAGGTCGGTCGTCGCGTGCGACAGCACCATGCTGACGTTGTCCTGCAGGTCGTACAGGAAGATCTTGTCGACGCCGTCTTCTGCGTTGGTGCGCCAGACCCGGCCGCCGGCGTCGTAGTCGTAGTAGGCCACCTGTCGGTCATCGAGCCAGCGGGCCGTGATCTCGCCGAAGGCGTTGAAGCTGGCGGTCTCGCGGGTCCAGCTGGCCGTGTCCCAGGTGCCGGCGGTCAAGCCGGCGTTCTGCGCCAGCGTGAAGGTGCCGGTCTGGCGGCCGGCCCTGTCGTAGATGAAGACCTGCGCCGCGTTGAGCGCCGTGCCCTGCACGTCGCTCATCGGCGTCCACTGCTTGCCCACGCGGCCGGCCGCGTCGTAGGCGAAGTAGTGGCGCCAGCCGGCGGCATCGCGTGTGACGAGCACGCGGCCGAGCTTGTCGTGGACGTTGATGGTGACCTGGTCGTTGCTCGCGTCGGCCGTGGGCAGGTTCGAGCCGCTGGCCAGCCCGGCATAACGCGTGTTGCGAGTCGCGTTGCCCAGCGCGTCGTACTCGAAGCCGGTGGTGCGGCGCTGCGCGCCATCGGCAGCGTCCACGGCCTGCTGGCTCATCCGCAGGCGCCCGAGCGCGTCGTAGCTCTGGAAGCTGCGGCTGACGATGTTGGTGGCCGAGGCCCCTTCCTCCAGCGTCGCCTGCGTGGTGGACAGCAGGTTGCCCACGGCGTCGTAGCTGTACCAGCTCAGCAGGCGGCCCGATGCGGTCGTGAACTTGCCGTCGGCGCCGAGCTTGCCGAACTGGATGAAGAGCTTCTCGTCGCTGACGACCTTGCCGCGGCGGTCGAAGTGGAACTCGGTGATGCGGTCGTAGCTGGCTGCGGTGGTGTTGGCGTTGGTCCGGACCTCCGGTGGCATGGCCGTCAGGTCGGTCGTGGAGATCGGCGTCGCGTACTGCCGCAGCTGCCAGACCTCGCCGAAGGCGTTGCGCCAATGGTCGGTGACGTAGCCTTCCGCATCGACCTCGCGCGTGAGCTGGCCGAGCTGGTCGTGGAGATAGAACGTCGTGGCCGTGCGGTTGCTGCCGGCAACGCGGTCCAGCAGCACCGAACGGGAGGCGAGATCGCCCCAGGTGTCATAGACGAAGCGGGTCTCGCGCACCCAGCTGCCACCCTGGCCGCTGACGCTGTCGAAGCTGTAGACAGCGTCGAGCAGGTCCTGCACCTGGGACGTACGCCCCAGCACGTCGAAGCTCGTGCGCACGCTGCGCGCGCCGCCCGCCTGGCCGGCCGCATCGGCCGCGCGGTCGACGGCGGACTCGGCCACCGCGAGGCTGTCGGCAAACGCGGCCGACACGGCCAGCCGCGTGACCTTCGAGTAGGTGTCGCCCAGCGTGGCGTAGGCGTGGTGCGTGACCTGGTGGTTGGCGTCGACTTCGTTGACGAGCCGGCCGAGCGCGTCGTAGGTCTTGTAGCTGAGGTTGCCCGAGGTGTCGCGGTTGGCGATGGCCTGGCCGAAGGCGTTGTAGACGGTCTCCGAGACGAGCGCGTGAGTGGCTTCCGAGCGCGTCATCGTCGTGCCGTTGATGCCGTTGCTCGCGAGGCTGTCGGCCGAGACGTCGTAGACGCCCACGGGCTCGAAGGTGCTGCGGATCTGCCGCCCGAGTGCGTCGTATTCGTAGCGCGTCGTGCGTTGCTCGCTGCGGCCGAAGGCCTCGGTGCGGCTCAGCAGGTCGCCCCAGGCGTCGTAGAACAGGCGCGTCTCGATGCGCTGCGCGGCGCTCACCGTGGCCTGCGGGTCGGCGCCCGGCGTGGCCTCGCTCGTGGTGGTGATGTCCACCGGCGGCCCGATCTCGCGCACGAGGCGGCCGGCCAGGTCGTAGGCGTAGTCGAAGGCGGCGCCGTTCGCATTGACGTAGCGGCGCTTGTTGCCGAAGGCGTCGTAGGACCAGCGTTCGACGTTGCCCTCGCCGTCGGTCTTCGAGATCACGCGGCCTGCGGCGTCGTACCCGAAGCGCCCGATGCGGTCGTACTCGTCGCTGCGCTTGGCGGCCAGGCGGGTGTCCAGCAGGGCAGCATCGACGACGATCGGCAGGTCCTGCAGCGCCAGCGTGTTGGCGTACTGGCGGGTCTCGACCAGGCGCCCGAAGCCGTCGTAGCGGTTGCGGCTCGCGACGAAGAGTTTCTGGCCGTTCTCGACGCGCTGCGAGCGCGCCGTGTGCACCACGCGGCCGAGCGCGTCGTAGGTGGTGATGGTCTCGCGCGCATCCAGCGTGCTGGCCGGCAGCAGCGCGCGCAGGCTGGTGGGCGTGGCGGCATCGGTGATCGCGGCGTAGCTGACCGGCTTCGCGAAGGCGATGGTGCGCACCTCGCGGTCCTGGCCGTCGTACTGGTGCTCGACGACGCCGCCCAGCGCATCGACCGTGAAGCGCAGGCGGCCGTCGGCGTCGTAGACGTAGCGCGTGCCGCGGTCATTGGTGGCATCGGCCGTCACGGCGGCCTGGAAGGCGGCGACGGTGAGCACGGTGTTCGTGGCGACGGGCAGTGCCCGCTCGATGCGCTCGACGACGCGCCCGAAGCCGTCGTAGCGGTACTGCGTGACGCCGCCCAGCGCGTCCTGCTCGTAGGCCAGGCGGCCATCGGCGTCGTAGACGCTGCGCGTGACGCGGCTGTCGGCCTGCACGCCGACGTCCTTGACCTGCAGCCGGGCGCGCGCGAGGTGGTAGGTGCGGAACTCGAGCTCGTGACCCTGTGATGCGGGGTCGAGCGTGAAGCTGAGCCCGAACTCCTGGTAGCGGTTGGCCGCCGCGAATTCGCGCCGCGTGACGGTGCGCTGGGCCAGCACCTGCTGAGTGCTGGCGTCGAACACGTCGAGGGTGAAGAGCGCCAGGTCGTCCAGCGTGTTGTTGTCGACCGAGATCGTCCAGCTCGCACGGTTGGCGCCGCCGCGTACCACGGATGTGTACGGGCCGAACTGCATGTGGCCGATCGCCATGCTCGTATCGGCCATCCAGCTGCCGTCGGCCGCCATCGAGCCCATGTGGTGGCCGATGCCGGCGGCGCTCATGGACCATCGGGTGGGCGGCGTCAGAAGGGCCTGGACTGCGGCGAGGGTGAAGCTCGTCAGCGATCGCGCCGAGGTGCCGTAGCGCACGCGCTCGACCACCTGGCCCGCAGCGTCGTATCGGTTCTCGCTGATGCCGCCGCTGGCGTCGATCTCGAAGCGCAGACGGCCGGCGGTGTCGTAGACGTAGCGGGATGCCTGGGCCGAGGCGGTGCCACCGGCGGCACCGCGCACGGCGGCGAGATTGGCCGCGCTCAGCAGGCTGCGGTCGTTGGCGTCACCGTAGGTCTCGGTGAAGTTGTCCACGAAGGCGCGGCCGCTGCCGGCCATCCCGCTGACCGCGTTGCCGTGGACGAGCCAGTCGTAGGCGGCGTTCCAGGGCCCGTCCATGCGCGAGACGATGCCGCTGCTGCGGTCGGAGCCCTTCTCGTAGACCGTGATGACGGAGCCGGCGCTGGTGATCTGCTGCTCCACCACGTAGGTCACGCCGACCTTGATGGCGTGGTGCAGGTCGGTCCAGACGCCACTGCCGGCTACCCACTGCGTAGAGCCCAGGCCGCCGGCGGTGAAGTAGATATCGTGTGCGAGTTGCGAGCCGTTGCGAGTGCCGTAGGCGCGGAGCAACGCTTGGGCGTAGACGTTCTCCAGCGTGACCTCGGACCGGTAGGTCACGGTCCTGCCGGCGGCCAGGTCGTAGTTGCGGCCGGAGGTGGCCACATAGGGCCAGCCCTGGGTGGCCGAGGGGCCGCTGGTGACCTCGATGCGGCCATTGGCCACGCGGGCCCAGTCGGCGCTGGGTGCGCCATTGGGGGTGCTCGCGAAGTCCGCCGGCAGGCCCGCATCGAAGTTCTCGAAGCGGATCCTGGAGCCGGCGGGCACGCGGTTGGCGTAGCGGCTGGAGCTGCTGAGGTTGCCTGCGCCGTCGTAGGCGTACTCGGTCAGGTAGCCCTCGGCATCGAGCTGCGCGATCTTGCGGCCGGTGGCGTCGTAGGCGTAGGCGTCCACCGCGGCGGCCGGGGCCGAGTACTGGATGTTGTCGACGTAGGTGGTGGTGATGCCCGGCGTGTCGGGGTAGCAGCGGGTCCAGAAGACGGTGCGCAGCTCGGTCCAGGTGAAGTTGTCCTGGATCGAATGGACCAAGCCGCTGGTGCGGCCCTGGCCCCGCTCGTAGAAGTACAGCGTCGCGTCGGTCTTGCCGGACTGGATCTCCAGCACGTAGGTCTTGCCGGCGACGTAGCTGCCCAGCGGCGTGAGGATGTTGGGGCCCTTGCTGCCGCAGGTCTGCGCGTAGACCGTGCCGTCGCGCCCCAGGATGATGTTGATGCGCTCGTAGCCGCCGGCCGTGGCGGTGGCCTCCAGGCCGGCGTGCAGCTCGTTCTGCAGTTGCGTGGGCGTGAGTTCCATCCTCACGCTGGCACCGGGTGCCAGGCGGCGGCTGTCGGCGACGCCGTCGAACTCGTGGCCCGCCAGCGGCTGGCTGGTCAGCTTCAGGCGGCCCCCGTCGAACGTGCCTGCGGTGCCCGAGAAGCCGTCCAGCCCGCCATCGAAAGTCACCATCTGCGCCAGCGTGGTGGCGGCCACGAGCTGTGCCTCCGTCGGCTTGCTGCCCAGGCCCAGGCTGCGCTCGTAGCGCAGCGTGGCGCTCACGCGGCCCAAGGCGTCGTAGCGGTGTTCGAGCACCTGGCTCAGCGGGTCGATCTCGAAACGCAGGCGGCCGGCGGCGTCGTAGACGTAGCGGGTGGTCTGGGCCGAGGCAGTGCCACCGGCTGCGCCGCGCACGGCCGCGAGATTGGCCGCGCTCAGCAGGCTGCGGTCGTTGGCGTCACCGTAGGTCTCGGTGAAGTTGTCCACGAAGGCGCGGCCGCTGCCGGACATCCAGTTGACCGCGTCGCCGTGCACGAGCCAGTCGTTGGCGGTGTTCCAGGGCCCGTCCATGCGCGAGACGATGCCGCTGTTGCGGTCGGAGCCCTTCTCGTAGACCGTGATGACCGAGCCTGCGCTGGTGATCTGCTGCTCCACCACGTAGGTTACGCCGGCCTTGATGGCGTAGTGCAGGTCGGTCCAGGTGGCGCTGCCGGCCAGCCACTGGGTGCTGCCCAGGGCGCCGACCGTGAAGGAGACATCGTGGGCGATGGACACGCCATTGCGCGTGCCGTGGGCGCGGACCAGCGCGTGGGCGTAGACGTTCTCCAGCGTGACCTCCGACCGGTAGGTCACGGACTTGCCGCCGGCCAGGTCGTAGTTGCGGCCGATGGCGGACACGTAGGGCCAGCCCTGGGTGGCCGAGGGGCCGCTGGTGATCTCGATGCGGCCATTGGCCGCGCGGACCCAGTCGGCGCCGGACGCGCCGTTGGGGGTGGAGTAGAAGTCTGCGGGCAGGCCCGCATCGAAGTTCTCGAAGCGGATCTTGGAGCCGGCGGGCACGCGGTTGGTGTAGCGGCTGGTGCTGCTGAGATTGCCCGAGCCGTCGTAGGCGTACTCGGTCAGGTAGCCCTCGGCATCGAGCTGCGCGATCTTGCGGCCCACCGCGTCGTAGGCGTAGGACTCCACTGCGGCGGCCGGGGCCGAGTACTGGATGTTGTCGACGTAGGTGGTGAGAATGCCCGGCAAGTCGGGAGCGCGGTGCATGTAGAAGACCGTGCGCAGCTCGGTCCAGGTGAAGTTGTCCTGGATCGAGTAGCTGTAGCCGCTGGCCCGGCTGCTGCCTTTCTCGTAGAAGTACAGCGTTGCGTCGGACTTGCTGGTCTCGACCTCCAGCACGTAGGTCTTGCCGGAAGCGTAGGTGCCCAGCGGCGTCTCCGGGCCCTGTCCCGTGCGGCCGAAGGTCTGGGCTGTGATGCTGCCGTCGCGCCGAAGCACGATGTTGAATCGCTCGGGGACGCCAGGGGCGCCCGTGGCTTCGACGCAGGCGTGCAACTCGTACTGGATCTGGGTAGGCGTGAGCTCCATCCGCACGCTGGTGCCGGGGGCGAAACGCCGGGTGTCGCCGGTGCCTGCGTATTGGTCGGTCGAAGAAGGCTGGCTGACGAGCTTGAGCCGGCCACCCTCGACCACGGAGCCGGCTGGGTTGTCCGAGAACCCGTCCAGCCCGCCGTCGAAGGTCATCATCTGCGCCAGCGTGGTGGCGGCGATGAGCTGCGCCTCGGTTGGGTTGCTGCCCAGGCCCAGGCTGCGCTCGTAGCGCAGCGTGGCGCTCACGCGGCCCAGGGCGTCGTAGCGGTTCTCGCTGATGCCGCCGCTGGCGTCGATCTCGAAGCGCAGACGGCCGGCGGTGTCGTAGACGTAGCGGGATGCCTGGGCCGAGGCGGTGCCACCGGCGGCACCGCGCACGGCGGCGAGATTGGCCGCGCTCAGCAG
>JBGAGI010000004.1:0-556571 GCA_044226775.1 Rubrivivax sp.
GAGACCAGCCGCTCGCGCGTGGGGCTGGCGCACTACCAGTGCGGCTATGCGGCCGATGCGCTGGCGGCGTATGCACACGTGCACGGCGACGAGCTGAAAGCCTACCTGCAGGCCAACCCGCAGGTGCAGGCGCGGCTGGATGAGCAGGCCAAGAAGGTGGCGCAGTTGTCGGCGCAGATGCCGGGCACTTCGCCTTCGGCCAAGCGTTGAAAGGGGGGGCGCGAGATGAACACGAACAAGGTGCACAACGACAAGCGCAAGGCCCTTGGCGGGCTGCTGGCCGCGGCGCTGCTGGCGCTGGCCACGCCCGCCGGTGCCTTCCACTTCCCCTGGGACCAGGGGCATGACACGACGAGCTCGAACGACCCACCGCCGCCAGGGCCCGATGACCGGCCGCCCTGCGACGAGTGCAACAACAAGGGCTCGACCGGCTCGCCGGTCTATGCCGCCCTGGGCCATGCCATATGGTCCAGCACGGACATGGTCCTGCGCGGGCGACCCTACCTGGGCGCGGTCCGTACCTACAACTCCAACGACCCGGTGGTGGGCCTGTTCGGCAACGGCTGGAGCGTGGACTTCGATATCGCGCTGTACCCCGCCAACAACAGCGGCGTGCAGCAACGCATCTACAAGGCCGCCAACGGCAAGCGCTTCGTCTACGCCAGGCAGGCCGACGGCACGTACACCGCGCTCGACTCTCGTTTCGAGACGATCGTCGAGGGCGCCAGCAGCGTGACGATGACCATGCTGGACGGGCAGCGCAATGTCTTCGCGCTCGACGGCCGCCTGCTCCAGCGCATCGATGCCAACGGCAACGCCGTCAGCTTCGCCTACGACGCCGCCTTGCGCCCGGTCCGGATCGACGACGGCAACGGACGATCGCTGACCATCACCTACAACGGGGCCAGCCTGGTGGCCTCCATCGCTGACCACACGGGTCGTACCTGGAGCTATACCTACGACGCCAGCGGCAATCTCGTCTCGGTGACCGACCCGGCGGGCGGTGCGCTGCGCTACGCCTGGCAGGCCTACAGGCCCCCGGGCGATGCGAATACCTACTCCCAGCTGCTGTCCGTCACCGACGCCTCGAATGTCGTGCAGGTCAGCTTCACCTACGCCGGCAACCAGGTGGCGAGCTACACCGAAGGCGCCAACCGCTACACGTACACACGATCGATCAGCAACACCAGGCTGTCCGGCACGGTCACCAAACGCGACGCGCTGAACGTCAGCACCAGCATCAGCTACGGCGCGCTGGGCCTGGTCACGCAGAGCGTCGACGGCATCGGCGGCCGCACCGGCTACACCTACGATGCCAACGGGCGCATCACGGCCACCGTCGACGCACTCAACCGCACCTGGGCGAGCAGCTACGACAGCCTCGGGCGCGTGACCTCCACCACCAACCCCCTGGCGCAGACCAGCAGCACCACCTACAGCGGCAGCGACCCCCGGCCCGTGCGCGTGAGTTCGCCCACGGGGCGGATCGTGGCGATGAGCTACGACGCCAGAGGCAACCTGCTGAGCACCACCGATCCTTCAGCCGCGGTCACCAGCATGGCCTACAACGGCCAGGGCGATCTCGCATCGGTCACCGATGCGCTGGCGCAGACCACCGGCATCGCCTACACGGCCATCGGCCTGCCGAGCCAGGTGACCGATCCGCTGGGCCGCAGCCGTTCGATGACCTACGACGCCCTGGGCCGGATCAGCGCTGCCAGCAACGCCGCCGGCGAGACCACCGGCTACACCTACGACGTGCTGGACCGCATCACCGCCGTCACCGATCCGCTCGGCCAAACCACCCGCTTCACCTATGACGCGGCCGGCCGGCTGACGAGCGTCACCGACGCCAAGGGCTCGGTGACGCAGTACCAGTACGACGGCTTCGGCCGCGGAATCGCCCTGATCGAGCCCGACGGGCGGCGCACCACCTACAGCTACCGGCTGGACAACCTGCTGCAAGGCATCACCTGGCCGGACAACACCACCGTCACTTACACGTACGACAACAACAAGCGCGTCACGAGCGAGACGGCGGGCGCCCAGACCATCAACTTCAGCTACAACGCCGTCAACCAACTGACGAGTGCCACCGGGCCCGGAGGCACCGTCAGCTACACCTACGACAACGCCGGGCGCGTGGCCAGCGAGACGAGCAACGGCCGCACCAACACCATGACGCGCAACGCCGAGGGCGAGCGCACGGCCATGGTCTACCTGGGCCTGACGCAGAACTACACGCGCGACGTTCGGGGCCTGGTCACCCAGATCAGCGACAGCACCGCAGGCAATTTCGGTTTTGCCTTCGATGCCCTGGGCCGCAGGACGCAACTCCGATACCCGAACGGGACCACCACGAGCTACGCGTTCGACGCAGCCGGCCAACTCACGAACCTCACGCATGCGGGCATCTTCAATGCCCCATACGCCCACAGCTTCGACGCCGCGGGGCGCATCACCAGGGTCACCGGCGACGGGCCGGACTGGAACTACGCCTACGACGCGCTGGGCCGGCTCACGCAGGCCACGCAAGGCACTGCGTCCTACACCTACACGCTGGACGCGGTCGGCAACATCCTGGACGGAGGCCGCACGCACGACGTGAACCACCGCCTGACCGCCGACGCGAACAAGACCTACAGCCACGACCAGCGCGGCAACCTCGTTCTGGAGCAGGACCGTTCGACCGGTGCGCGAACGGTCTACGCCTGGAACGTGAAGAACCAGCTCCTGCAGGTGCAGTTCTTCGACAACGGCACGACGACCTCCGCGTCCAGAACGCTTGCGTTCACCTACGACCCGCTCGGGCGCCGGGCATCCAAGACGGACAATGGCGTGACTCAGCGCTTCGTCTACGACGGAGACGACCTGGTGGGTACGCTGGACAGCGCCGGCAACCTGATCGCCAGCAACGTCTTCGGGGGCACGACGGACGAGCCGCTCGCCAGCGTCTCGGGTGGAGTGACCAGGACCCTCCATGCCAACCACCTGGGCAGCATCATGGCCGTGGCAGACGCCGCGGGCCTGACCCACTCCTACGGCTACGATCCCTACGGGCAGGCCCGGGAGGGTTCATCGCTGGACTCGGTGCCCTTCCGCTATGCAGGGCGGGAGAAGGACACCGCCAGCCTGTACTTCTACAGGGCCAGGTACTACGAGTCGGCGCAGCGGCGCTTCACCTCCGGCGACCCGATCGGCATTCGCGGCGGCATCAACCTGTATGCCTACGCGGACCTCGACCCGATCAATCGCCGGGATCCGGATGGGCTGTCGGCCGTTGTCGGGGCGCTGCCCATCGCAGGCGGCGCCGCGGCGGCCGATGGTCCCTTGCCGATCGGCGACATCATCGCCGGCGGCATCCTCATCGGCGCCGGGCTGTATGACCTCTACCAGTATCTTCGTGGCTACACCTGCACGGCGAGCTGCAATGTGCAGCAGATCGATCCCTGCGCGGTCTGCCCGGCACGCGTGACCGGAGTGGCGACAGGCCGCAACGAGGATGAGGCATGCCGCAACGCCAAGCGGGTCGCCACGCAGTCGGCTCCACGAGGCTGCTACGCGCGCCACTGCCAGTGCAGCTGCACCAGGTAGCCCGTTGATGGTCAAGGTGATGGGGGTCGCGCGGGTCCTGGCCCGCTACGAGGTCGATCCGATCGGATTGCCTGCCTCCGACGCGCCCCCGCTGCGATTCGTCGTCGACATCCTTCAGCGACCCGGTGAATCCGATTGCTTCGCGCGGGTCCACCGGCGCGAAAGCTTTCGGTTCCAGTTGCCGTTCGGATCGAGTGAGTTCAGCGACGACAGCGTTCTGGTCCTCGACGAGAACTTCGCCTGGGAAGACGAGCGCGATCCGAATCCGGACGCGTTGCTGAATCGGATCCTGAGCCTGCTCCAGGAGCGGCTCGGGGTCGCGCGCTCCTGAGCCTGCAGCAGTCGGCCGGGGGTCCGTGCCCGAGGCAGGACTACTTCTGCACGACGAAGGTCTTCGTGCCCACGCGGCCGGTGAAGCCGGTGAGGTTCACCGTCAGCAGGTGCCGGCCCGGCTTGAGCATCGCGGTGTTCCACAGCCAGCCGATCGGCACGTAGCCGTTCTCCTCCTCGGAGACGAAGTCGCCGTCGACGAAGAAGGCCACCTCGTACAGCTGCTCCTGCATCAGCCAGCGGTCGTCGGGATGCAGGTCGACGGCGATGCGCACCTCGTCGGGCACGCTGGCGCCCGCGGCGACGGGCTTGCCGGCGGTGTCCATCATCGTGACGGTGATGCGCGGCTCGCGGTCCTTGTAACGCGCCATGTAGTGCTGGCGCGCGATGCGCACGCCGTTGCGTTCCAGCGGCGTGGCGGCGTTGTCGGGCGCGGGCGCGTCGGGCTTCTCGGCCCAGCCCTGGGCCGCACGCCAGGCGCGGTATTCCAGCGCGTCCTGGCCGGTGGTGATGACGGCGAAGTCGGGCAGGCGGAAGGCGGTGACGAGCAGCGCGAGGCGGTCGCTGCGCAGGTCGATCTGGCCGCTGTCGTCGAAGCCGTTCCAGCGCTGCAGGTTGCGGCCCGCCGGGCGCGGGCGCCAGACCGACAGCGAGCGCATCATCGCGCCGTTCTTGAAGCCGACACGGATCAGCACCCGCGCCGGCTTCTCGAGCGTGTAGACGATGTCGCCGTTGGGCCCGACGCTGGGCTGCAGGCCGCTGAGCACCTCGCCGCCGGTTCGCGTGCAGGGGTCGTCGGCGCTGCGCGTGCCGCCGGCTTCCAGCACCACGCGCGGGCACCAGGCCTCGTCGGGCACGGGCTTGCCGCGTTCGTCGGTGCCGTCCCAGGTGATCTCGTGGTCGCCGGGCTTCGCGTCCGAAAGCACGAGGCGGCGGACCACGTCGCCGTCGCCGCTCAGCAGTTCCAGCGACAGGCGCCCGGCATGCGCCGTGCGCACCGTGTAGGCGACCTTGCCGGTGCCGCTGGCCAGCTCGCCGGCGCTCTGGCGCAGCAGCTGGACCTGGCCGAAGGCCAGCGCCGGCAGCGCCAGCGCGGCCAGCGCGAGGAAACGGAACGACTTCATCACAGGCACCTCAGGGATCGGAAGGAGTTCAGGCCAGGCAGCGACAGCAGGGTGACCCGGCCGTCGTCGCCCAGGCGCGCGATCGCCGCGCCGCCGGGGCTGGCCTGCACGAAGTGGACCGCGCCGCCGCACAGCGCCGGGCTGATGGCCTGCGCCGGGCCGTCGGTGAGGCGGCGCAGGCCGCTGCCGTCGAAGGCCACCTGCCACAGCTGGTGCGTGCCGCTGGCGTTGCTGCTGAAGACGACGCGGCGGCCATCGGTCACCGGCCCCTGCGACAGCGCGTTGAGCAGCGTGAGCTGGCGCGCCTTGCCGGCCACCAGGTCGCGGCCCCAGATCTCCACCAGCAGCTCCTCGCAGCCGTCGGAGCAGCCGACGCTGGCATAGACGAGCCAGCGGTGCTGGTGCACGAAGGGATCGTGCTGCGCGCCCGGCTGGCGCGCGATGCGCACCGGCTCGGCCGTGCCGCTCGTGTAGCGCAGGATCTCGGTCTCCAGGCTCTTGCCGTCGGCCATCTCGACCGCATAGACCTCCCGCCCGTCGGCGGACATGCAGGGCTGCGTGAACGAACGCTGCGGCGTGGCACGCGCCAGCACGGCTTCTTGCGCCACGCCCGCGGCCACCAGCCGCAGCGTGCCGTCGGCCGCGGCGTAGACGGCCTTGCTGCCGTCCGGCGCCACGCAGGCCTGGCGCGGCTCCAGCTGCGTGGCCACGCGCTGCGGCTGGCGGCGCTCGTCGATGCGCCACAGGCCCCAGGCGCCGGCGGCGTCCTGCGCGACGAAGCTCATGCCCGGCGGCGGCGCACTCGCCGCGGTCTGCGCGCCGGCGCCCGTGGCCGCAGCGGCCAGCAGCGCGCCCAGGGCCCAGGCGGCCATGCGCTTGCGTTCTCGTCGTCCCATCACTTCCCTTCCCGGCAATAACGATCCACTTCGGCGAACGCCGCCTCCAGCCCGCCGCGCATCGGCTGCGCGGGAATGGCCTTCAGCACACGCGCCTCGAACTCCTCCACCTGCGGGAACTCCGGCTTGCGCCAGGCCGCCAGCTCGACCACGCGCACCGCGTCGCGCAGCCTGGGCACGCAGGCGTGCACGATCTTGTTCTGCCGCACGGCCTCCTCGAAGGCGGTGCGCTGGCCGGTGCGGCGGTAGGGCGAGTCGGGCGTGTCGATGGCGCGCTCGGGCGGGATGACGGTGCCGCGCACGATGGACTCGAAGGCCGGCGGCGTGCGCCCCTGCGACAGCGCCCAGGCCACGAGCACGGAGTCGAGCTGCCAGGGGTGCCAGGTCTGCAGCACAGGCTCGGCCGCGCGCGCGGGCGACACCGGCGTCGCCAGGGCGCAGACAGCGGCCAGGCTCAGGCCTGCAAGGCGACGAAACGCTCGATCCATGGTGTGGCGGGGCGGGATTTCAGTTCTGACCAGCGGCCGGCCTGGGTCAGGCGGCCATTCTCCAGGGCCCAGAAGGCCTCGTCGTCGCCAGGCGCGCGCACCTGGTGGCTGACCTGGATCATGCCCATGCCCAGGCGGCGCGCGAGCGCGTCGAAGTGCGCGGCGAGTTCGGCGGCCATCACCGGATCGAGGTGCGAGAAGGGCTCGTCCAGCACGGCCCAGGCGGGCTGCTGGGCGATCACGCGGGCGAAGGCCAGGCGCTGGCGCTCGCCGCCGGACAGCTGGCCCGGCAGCGCCATCGCGCGGCGCGCCAGGCCCACCTGGTCGAGCAGCGCCTCGTCGGCCTCGTTCGGCTGCACGCTGCGGCCGCGGCTGCGCGCGAAGGCGAGGTGGCCGAGCGCGGTGAGGTGCGGCCACAGGCCCAGCTCCTGCGGAAGCCAGCCGAAGGGGCGCTCGTGCGGCGGCGCCGAAGAGAGATCGCGTTCCTGCCAGCGCAGCCCGCGCACTTTCGCCTGCGGCTCCAGGCCGACCATCGCGCGCAGCAGCGTGGACTTGCCGCAGCCCGAGGGGCCGATGATCGTCACGCGCGCCGCCGCCGCCAGCGCCAGGCCGCCGACCTGCAAGCCAAAGCCACTGCGCCGGACCTCGATCGCCTCAATCTGCAGCACGCCGCCTCCCCAGAAGAACCAGCGCGGCGGCGACCGCAGCTGCCACCGTCAGCCCCTGCACCAGCGCCAGCATCATCACGCCGCGCTGGTCGCCGTAGTGCAGCAGGTTGTACAGCCGCAGGATCACGGTTTCCATCCCCGCCGGCACCGTCAGCACGGTGGCCGTCAGCTCCGCCAGCGACAGGCCCGCGCAGAGCACGAAGGCCGCCACCAGCGCCGGCCGAGTGGCCGGCAGCAAGACGTGGCGCAGCGCCGCCCAGCGCGGCGCACCCATCAGCCACAGCTGCTCGGCGGGGCCGCGCGGCTGGGCGTCGCGCAGGGCCAGCAGCACCCAGGCGGCGAAGGGCAGCACGCGCCAGGCATGGGCCAGCACCAGCGGCGTGGCGGCGCCCAGTTCCTCGGGCAGGCCCCAGCCCGCCAGCGCAATGCCGGTGAGCGCCGAGGGCCAGAGCATCATCACCCACAGCGCCGCGTTGAGCACCGGCACCACCACGCCGCCGGCGCGCGAGGCCCAGGCCGACAGCGCCCAGCCCCACAGGCAGGCCAGCGCCGAGGCAGCCGCCGCCACCCACAGGCTGCTGGCCAGCGCCGCACCGGCGTGGGCCGGCCAGCGGCCGGTGGCCTGCGCCGTGCCCCAGCCCAGCAGCACGAGCGGCAAGGCCGCCACCATCAGCGCGGCCGCCGACACGCCGCGGCGCAGCGCCGGCCCGGCAAACGCCCACTGGCCGATCCAGCCCATGGCCACCGCGCCGGCCGCCGAGGCGCGCAGCCGCGGCAGCCCGGCCAGCGCCACCGCGCAGCCCAGCGCCACCGCCATCAGCGGCCAGCCGAGCGCGGCCGCGACGCTGGCGGAAGGCTCCAGCGCGACCTGGCTCAGGAACTCCTCGGCATACACATGCACGCCCAGCAGCGGCGGCAGCTCCGACTCGCCGAACACCAGCGCCGCCACCGCCGCGACCGACATGCCCGCCAGCCGCAGCAGCCGCCGCCGCGCCACGGCCCACAGCGCACGCGCGCCGCCGGTGGACAGCGCGGCCTCCATCTCGGCACGCTCCAGCGTGGCCAGGCCGGTGGCCAGCAGCGCCACGGAAAGCGGCGCGTAGCGCAGCGCCAGCGTCAGCACCGCCATCGCCCAGCCCGCCGCGCCGCCGCTGACCACCGGGAACAGCGCACGCCAGGCCAGCAGGTGCACCACGGTGCCGAAGCAGAACGAGGCCGCCAGCAGCGCCGTGAGCGCCAGCAGCCAGGCGCGCGGCTGCGGCATCAGCAGCGCCAGCGCCACCAGCGCGGCCACCGCGGTGGCGCCGACGGCGGCCGCCAGCGACAGCACGAGGCCGTCGAGCAGCAGCCCGGCCACGCGCGGCGAAGGCCACAGCGAGCCTCCCGCGGCCAGCGCGCTGCCGTCGAACACCGTGTGCAGCGCGCCGCCCACGCCCAGCAGCGCGGGCAGCAGCATCGGCGCGGCCAGCAGCGCGGCCAGCAGCAGCGCGCGGCGGGGATCGCGGATCTCAGCCCAGCGCACGGGATCGCAGCGGCGGCGTGGCCAGCACTTCGAGCGTCAGAGCAGGTGCTTGCGGATCAGCTCGATCGAGGCGTCGAGGCTGGCGTCGAGCTTGGCCGGCTCGGCGAACCACAGCTTCGGGCGCTTCGTGCCGATTTCCGGCGCCATAGCGCCCTCGGCCCGCATCGGCAGCTGCACCGCGCCCAGCTCGATCAGCCGCTGCTCGGTCTTCGCGCCGGCGAGGTACTCCACCACCTTCTGCGCCGCCTCCGGGTTGGGGCCGCCCTTGATCCGCGCCACCGTCATGTAGACGCCGAAGGCGCCGTCGGCTTCCTGGTCGGGGAAGAGCATGACCAGCGGCTGGCCGCGGCGCACCGCGCCCACGGCATCGTCGGTGTCGGTCAGGCCCACGGCGACGCGGCCGGCGGCCACGGCATCGCGCACGTCACCGTTGCCCGGCAGCAGTTTCACGCCGTTGCGCTTCAAGCCTTGCAGGAAGGCGGTGAACTTCGCCGCTCCCCATTTCGCGTGCAGCGCGGCGAAGTGCGTGGAGGTGGTGCCGAAGAGCGGCCGCGCGATCGCGATCTGGCCCTTGAAACGCGGGTCGATCAGGTCTTCCAGCTTCGTGGGCCGGTCGGCGTCCTTCACGAGCTTGGTGTTGACGGCGAGCACGCGCGCGCGGATGCCCAGGTTGATCACCGAAGCGGTGTTGACGCCGGCCGGCGCGCCCAGTGCCGCGGGCAGCGTCGTGGGCGCCAGCAGGCCCTGCTTGTCCAGCCGGTGCGTGCGCAGGAATTCGGAGTTCCAGAACAGATCGGCCTTGGGCCTGGCCTTCTCCGCCACGAGGCGACGCTCCAGGCCCACGGTCTTGGCGGCCTCGGCATCGAACACGGCCACGAGCTTGTGGCCGGTGGCGGCCTCGGCCTCCTTCAGGATGACTTCGGCGTACTCCTGGTCGGCCGAGCTGTAGACGACGGTCTGGGCCCAGGCGCTGCAGGTCAGAAGGAGCGCCAGCGCTGCGGCGACCCGAGCGAGGGAAGGACGTTTGTGGGCGAGTTCGGGCATGGTTTCCTCAAGAGGCCTCAGGTGAGCTGACATTCCACAGGTTCAATGCGGTGGGCGGGCATGCCCGTCGAGTTCGGGCGCCAGGGCGAGCACCCAGGACTCGTCGTCGATCTCCGAGACCAGCAGGGCCTGCGCGCCGAGCGCCGCGGCCCGGCCGGCGGCCTCCTGTGGTGCCGGCAGCACGGGCACGAGGACGCGCAGCGGCGGCGTAGGCGTCTCGGCGAACAGCATCGCCCAGGCGCCTTCGGCGTCGGCCTCCAGCCGCAACGCCGCCGCGAGGTCCAGCACGTGCCAGCCCCAGCGATCGGCTCCTTCCTGCAAGGTTTCCCCCCACGTGGACTCGACGGCCCCCAGGGCGGCCGCACGGGCCGCTTCCAGGCAGGCGGCGCGGAACGGAAAACGGTCGAACAGGCGCCCGAGCAGGCCCGCCCGTTCGAGCTGATGGCGGCTCGGCGCGCGCCATGCGCCGGCAGGGCCCAGCCGGCAAGCCGAACCGCCAGGCAGTTCCACGGCGCGCGCGGCGGCCGGGCCCAGGAGATCGGCCAGGCGCGGATCCAAGGCCACTAGCCGCCGGTGCTCACTGGCACCCGCAGTCTTCCTTCGTCGCGTTGTGGGCCGCGGCAGGGACGCCGATCAGGGGCTCCAGGACCGGCCAGTGCATCTTGCTCCATGGCTTGCCGGCGAAGTCGGGGTGCCAGTGCGGGTAGCTGAACCAGTCGGGATAGCGGTTGCCCGGCGGGTGCATCTCGACGCGCACGGCCTTGCTCTTGAAGACACGGTAGGTCGGACGGTTGGCACCCTTCAGCACCGTGCTGACCTTGGACATCTTCTGCGCAATGCCCGCGCCGATGGCGCCTGCCGCCGCGGAAACCGCCACCTCGGTCCAGCTCACGCACTTCAGGTTGAAGCCGTTGAACGCGAGCTGGATCGCCAGATCGGTGAGGCCGCCGACGAGCGCCCCCACGCACCAGGGGCAGTTGCCGCTGGGATCGTTGTTGATGAAGGGGTCGTTGTCGGCATAGCCGTAGGGCGACAGGCCGGCCTCCAGCCCCATCGGGTCGGGCGAGATGAAGCGGGCCTTGGAGGGGCTGTAGTAGCGCGCGCGGTAGTAGTACAGGTCGTCGCCGTCCTTCTCGCGGCCGGTGAAGCGGAAGGGCGTGGAGTCGGCGCTCGAGCCGGCGCGCGCGGCACCGTAGGGCGCGTAGCCGTAGCTGTGCGTCAGCGTGGAGCCTTCGCTCACGGCGACGATGCTGGCGAGGTGGTCGGCGTGCAGCATGCGCGAACTCGCGCCGCTGGTGCTGGCCAGGGGCTCGTCGATCACGCCGCTGAACACCTGGGTGCTCAGCACGGCACCGGCCCCGTCCAGTTCGCCGATGAGGTCGTCGCCGTCGTAGACGAAGCGCCGCAGGACGCCGTTGTCGGTCTTGCTCGCGCGGCGGCCGAGTGCGTCGTAGGTGAACTGCAGCGTCCGGCTGGGCGTGGTGGCCGCCGCGCTGTCGAAGCTTTCCACCCGGGTCAGCTGGGCCCTGGCGTTCCAGGTGTACGCGGTGCGCGCGCCGGTGCTGCGGTTGCGCTCCAGCGTCAGGTTGCCGCGCGTGTCGTAGCTGTAGTCGCTGCTCGCATCCGAGGTCAGGCGGTGGTTGACGTCGTAGTTGCGCCCGCCGTCCAGGATGTTGCCCACCGCGTCGAGCGTGAAGACGGCGTTGTCCGCGCCCTGCACGGAGCCGGTCAGCCGGCCCGCCGCGTCGTAGCTCTGAACCCGGTCGGGACCATCGCCGCTCAGGCGGGTGATGCGCCCAGCGGCGTCGAAGACCTGCGTGCGCGTGCTGCTGAAGGCGCCCGCATGGGTGATCGAGCCGAGCTGGCCCGCGTCGTCGAACCCGTAGGCCACGCTCGCGCCGGTCGGGTAGGCCAGCGAGACGCGGCGACCGAGGGCGTCGTAGCCGAGGTCGAAGTCGCCGGCCGGTGCGCTCAGGCGGGTGACCAGGCCACGCGAATCCCGCGTGTAGGACTGCGAGATGCCCAGATAGTCGAGCCGGACGCGCTCGCCCTCGATGTTGCGGGAGATGACATTCGTGCGCCCGTTGTTCGTCTCGCTGGTGACGCGTCCGGCGGCGTCGTAGGCGTAGCTCACGTTGCCGCCGGCGCCCGAGGCCGTCAGCATCTGGTTCACGCCGTTGTAGGTGTAGGTGATCGTCTCGGTCCCGGCGGTCTCGGAGGTGACGCGTTTGTTGGCGTCGTACTGCCAGCTGGTGACGCTTCCACCGGGCCAGGTGATGCTCGACAGCAGGTTGTCCAGCCGGTAGGCATAGACGGTGCGGCGGCCGTCGGGCTCGACCTCGGCGGTGCGTCGGCCGAAGGTGTCGTACTCGAAGCGCGTCACCGAACCCTTGGCATCGGTGACGCTCAGCAGCCGGCCGGCGGCGTCGTAGCCGAACGAGGTGATCTGGTTCAGTGGGTCCGTCATCGTGGCCACGCGGTCCAGCACGTCGTAGGTGTAGCGCGTGACTTCGCCTGCCGCATTGGTGGTGCTGGATACGCGGCCCAGCGCGTCGTAGGCGGTCGAGGTGCTGCGGCCCTGCGGGTCGGTGATGGTCGTCGGCAGGCCGGTGGCGGTGTAGCCCATGCTCGTGCGCTGGCCGAGCGCATTGGTCAGGGTCAGGATGTCGCCGGCGGTGTTGTAGGTCATCGAGGTGACCGCGCCGCTCGGATCGGTGAGCGAACTCAGGTTGCCGCGCGCGTCGTAGCTCATGCGCATCTGGCGCCCGCCGGGCGACGTGATCAGCGTCGGCCGCACCTCGTTGCCGGTGTAGCCGTTGGCGGTGGAGCGGCCCAGCGGGTCGGTGCTCAAGGTGAGACGGCCCAGGCTGTCGTAGGTGCTCGACCAGGTGCGGCCCAGTGCATCGATGGTTGAGGTGATTCGGCCGTTGGCGTCGTAGGTGTAGCGCGTGACGCCACCGATGCCGTCCACGTCCCGCGTGACCAGGGCCAGCGCGCCATAGTCGAAGGTGCGCGGGACGTTCAGCGCGTCGCGCTGCGTGACGCTGCCCGAGCTGTTCGTGTTGCCGGCGAGCCGCGTGTAGGTGATTCGGTTGGCACCCTCGGTGTACGAGGCCACGCGGTTGCCGGTGTAGACGAAGCTCACCGCGACGACGTTGCTGGCGTCGGTCGCCGACAGCAGCTGGTAGTAGGTGTTCGCATCACCGGCGGGCCGGTAGGCCTGCCACGTGTAGCGCATCACACCGCCGGCGGGGTCGGTGACCGACACCAGGTTGGCGTTGGCGTCGTAGCCATAGCGCCAGATGCGGCCGGTGTGGTCCGAGACGGTATCGACCAGCCCCGATGCGTTGTAGGCCAGGCTCAGCGAGCGGCCGTTCGTGTCGGCCATCGAGACCGGGCGGCCGGCGCTGTCGTAGCCGAAGCTCACGCGCGAGCCGTTGGCGTCGACGCGCTCGAGAAGCCGGCCGTCCGGCGCGAACACGTTGCGGCGTCCGTCCAGCGTGGTCATCGCCACCGAGGTCGGGCCTTCGACGATCGTCTCGAAGCGCCCCGCAGGCGCGAGGAAGCTGCCGTCCGCCTGCTTGACGAACGCGAATCGCTTGCCGTTGGGGGCCTTGTAGATGCGTTCCTGCACGCCGCTGCTGTTGGCGGGATACAGCGCGACGTCGAAGCAGACCGACCAGCCGTTGCCGAACAGGCCGACGACCGGGTCGTTGGAGTTGTAGACGCGGTACACGCCGACGTAGGGCCGGCCGCGCAGCATCACGTCGGTGTCGCGCCAGATGGCGTGGCCCAGCGCCGCGTAGACCGGCGAGCGCGAGGCGTTCTTGCCGCAGTCGTCGTCGCAGGTGGGCCCTTCGCAGGGTCCGGGCGGCGGCGGGTCGTTCGAGCTGGTGGTGTCGTGCCCCTGGTCCCAGGGGAAGTGGAAGGCAGCGGCCGGCGGCGCGGCGCTCAGCAGCACGGTCGCGGCCAGCGCGCCCAGCGCGCGGGCGCACCAGCCCAGCAGGCCCAGGGGCTTGGTCGTCGTCGATTCGGTCATGAGCAGGTCCTCGCTATCTCGACGGGGCAGCCATCGGGCCGCCGCTAGTTCCAGGCTTGCCAGGGGCCGCCGTTGCCGTCGCGCCAGAGCGCGCGCCCGACATCCAGCCGCACCGCGGCATCCAGGCTCGGGTCGAAGCCCACGAGCGTGGCCAGCGGAACGATGCGGATCTGGTCCCGCGGCACCTCGGGGCCGGCGCCGGAGTACAGCTCCCACTGGTCCGGCTCCCAGCGCGCCGCCTCGGTGACGGCATATCCCAGCAGCGCATCGACATTGGTCACCGCGGTGGACGCCGCCGGCACCGGCCAGGGCCAGGGGCGGTGCAGCCACTGCCAGACGGGCTCGGCGTCGCCGTCCCAGGGCTGGTCCATCGCCGGCACGTCGACGGTGCGGTGGTCCTCGTCGGGCACCAGCTGCAGGGCTTGCACGTCCAGCGGGCGCAGGAAGTCGATCGCGCCCAGCAGCAGCGCCCGCACCCACGAGGCGTGCACCGGCACGAGCGTGAAGGCACCCAGTTCCGCCAGCTCGAAGGGCTGGTCGCGCGACTGGCCGGCCCGCAGGCCCGCGGCGACGGCGTTCAGGATGTCGCGCACCTGCTCGTCGGTGTAGACGGTGGCCCCGGCCAGCACCAGCTCCGTGCCCAGTGCCTCGCTCAGGCCGATCGTGTAGCCGAAGCGCGGCACCGCCTCGCCGCCGGCCACGACGTAGACGTGGTGGCCGTGGCGGGCGATGTTCGAGCGGATCTGCTCGAAGGCCTGGTCGCGCGTGGGGTCGGCCATCGCGTGCCCTCAGTCACCCTTCCCGTGCAGATCCTTGTGGCAGGGATTGCAGACCACCGCGTGGTTGTCGGAGTTGGTCTGGCCACCGTCGGCATGGCGGTCGATGTGGTGCCCGGCCGCATCGTTGATGTCGGTCTTCTGGCCGCAGTTGGCGCAGTTGCCGCCCTGCTGCTCGAGCTTCTTGGTGTTCTCTTCCTTGGTCCAGGTGCGCTTGGGGTCGCGCTGCGACGGCGGCACCGAGCCCTTGCCGCGCGGCGGCTTGGGCAGCGCGTTGTTCTTGATGCCGGGCTTGCCCTTGCCGCCCCAGTTCAGCGGGTTCAGGCAGTCGAGCGCGCAGTCGCCCAGGATGTCGCCGGCGTCCAGGCAGCCGCCGGTGAGCGCCGTCATCGCCGCCGACTGCAGCGCGCAGGCCGCCACGCAGCGCGCGTACTGGCCTGCGGCCCACACGCACCACGGGCACTCGCCCAGCGGGTCGGTCGAGTTGATCGGGTCGCCGTCGACGAAGCCGTAGAGGTTCACGCCGCCGGACAGGCCGATGCGGTCTTCCGACAGGAAGCGCTTGTACGAGGTGTTGTAGTAGCGCGAGCGGTAGAAGTAGAGCTCGTCGGTGTCCTTCTCGCGCCCGGTGTAGGCGAAGGACGCGGCCGGCGCCTCGCCGGTGATCGTGGTCGCGCCGTAGGGGTCGTACTGGTAGCGCGTGGTGGTGGCGGCCGCGGCGTTGCTCAGCGCCATCACGCTGCCGAGGTGGTCGGCGTGGTAGAAGCGCGCGCCGTTGGCGGCCACGGTGGCCAGCGGGTCGTCGATCGCCGGGCCGAAGGTGTTGGTCGCCAGCGTGCTGCCGCCGGCGTTCAGCGTGGCGACGAGGTCGAAGCCGTCGTAGACGTAGCGCTCGGTGACGCCGCTGTCGGTCTTGGACGCGCGGCGCCCCATCGCGTCGTAGGTGAACGAGACGGTCCGCGTGGCCGCGGCGGCGGCCGACGGGAAGAACTCGACCTTCGTCAGCTGGTTGCGCGTGTTCCAGGTGTACGCAACGATGGCGCCGCTGACGCGGTGCTGCTCGCGCACCAGGTTGCCGCGCGTGTCGTAGCTGTAGTTCTTGTTGTCGTCCTGGGTCAGGCGGTGGCTTGCGTCGTGCTGCGCGCCGTTGCCCAGCAGGTTGCCGACGGCGTCGTAGACGTAGGCGTAGGACTCGCTGCCGCGCGTGGCCGAGACCACGCGGCCCAGGCGGTCGTAGGCGTAGGCCCAGCCGGCCTCGGCGCCGGCGATGTTCAGGATGCGGCCGGCGGCGTCGTAGCTGTACTGCAGCTGCGCGTTGAAGGCGCCGTCATGCGACAGCGACTGCAGCTGGCCCGCGGCGTCGAAGGCCCAGGAGGCCGAGCTGCCGTTGGGCAGGCCCAACCGCGTGCGGCGGCCGAGCGCATCGCGCGTGTAGGTGAAGCTGCCGGGGCCGGCGGTGATCTGCGTCACCAGGCCGCGCGCGTCGCGGCCGAACTGCGTGATGCCGCCACCCTGCAGCGAGGACTGCGTGCGCTCGCCCTCGGCGTTGCGCGTGAAGCTCAGCGTGCGGCCGTTCGTCGTCTCGCTGATCACCCGGCCCGCGGCGTCGTAGGTGTAGCTGACGCTGCCGCCGGCACCGCTGGCGCTGAGCAGGTCGTCGCGGCCGTTGTAGGTGTAGGTGATCGTCTCGCCGCCGGCGGTCTCGCTGGTGATGCGCTTCTTCGCGTCGTAGGCGTAGCTGACGCTGGTGCCGTCGGCCCGCGTCACCGCGCTCAGCAGGTTGTCGAGCCGGTAGGCGTAGCTCGTGATGCGGCCGTCGGGCGCGGTCTCGCTGCTGAGGCGGCCGAAGCTGTCGTAGGCGAAGGTCGAGGCCGAGCCTTTCTGGTCGGCCACGCGCAGGATGCGGCCGGCCGCGTCATAGGACATCGAGATCGTGTTGCCCGCGGCATCGGTGATCGCGGTGACGCGGTCCAGCGCGTCGTAGGCGAACGAGGTCGCCTCGCCGGCCGGGTTCGTGCGCTTCGTGACGCGGCCCAGCGCGTCGTATTCGTAGCGGCTGATCCGGCCCAGCGGGTCGGTCACCGTCAGCGGCTGGCCGGCGGCGTTGTAGCTCGTCGTGGCCACGCCGCCCAGCGCATCGGTGACGCTGGTGGCGTCGCCCTGCGCGTTGTAGGCCATGCGCGTGATGCCGCCGGCGGCGTCGGTCAGCGTCAGCAGGTTGCCCGCGGGGTCGTAGGTGAGCTGCGTGACGCGGCCGGTCGGCGAGGTGAATCGCACCGGGCGCGAGCCCAGGCCGTCGTAGGCGATCGCCGTCGCCTGGCCGAGCGGGTTGGTGCGCGAGGTCAGGCGGCCGAGCGTGTCGTAGCCGGTGGCCCAGTTGCCGTTCAGCTCGTCGGTCTCGGTGATGCGCTTGCCGTTGGCGTCGTAGCTGTAGTTGCGGACGAAGTTCAGCGCGTCGGTGTCGCGCGTCACCAGGCCCTTGGTGCCGTAGAGGAAGACCTCGCGCGCGCCGGTGCGGTCGGTGCGCGTGACGGTGCCGCCGGTGATCGTGTTGCTGATCGGCCGCGTGTAGGTGTAGGTGTTGGCGCCTTCGTTGTAGCTGGCGACCTGCGCGCCGCTGTAGGTGAAGGCGACGACCTCCACCCCGCCGGCATCGACCACGCGCGTGAGCTGGCTGTAGGTGAACGCATCGCCCGAGGGCCGGAAGCCCTGGTACTGGTAGCGCATCACGCCACCCAGCGGGTCGGTGATGGTGACGAGGTTGCCGCCGGCGTCGTAGGCGTAGCGCCAGATGCGGCCGCCGTGGTCGGTGACGCTCTCGATCAGGCCGGCCGCGTTGTAGCCCATCGCCACCGAGCGGCCGTTGTCGTCGGCCATGCCGATGGTGCGGCCGGCGCTGTCGTAGCGGAAGCTCACGCGGTTGCCGTTGGCGTCGCGGCGCTCCAGCAGGTTGCCGTTGAGCGCGAAGACCATGCGCGAGCCGTCCAGCGAGCTCATCGTCACGTTGCTGGCGCCTTCGACGATGGTCTCGAAGCGCGAGGCCGGCGCGAGGTAGCTGCCGTCGGCCTGCTTCACGAAGATGAAGCGCTTGCCGTTGGGCGCCTTGTAGATGCGCTGCTGCACGCCAGCGGCGTTGGCGGGGTAGAGCGCGACGTCGAAGTCGATCGTCCAGCCGTTGCCGAACAGGCCCGTGACCGGATCGTTCGAATTGAAGGTGCGCATCACGCCGATGTACGGCCGGCCGCGCAGCACCACGTCGGTGTCGGACCAGACGCAATGCCCGGTCGCGGCATAGACCGGCGAATGCGTGCCGCCTTCGTTGCACGGGTCGCACTCGGCGGTGCCGCAGGGGCCCGGCGGCGGCGGGTCGTTCGAGCCGGTGGTGTCGTGCCCCTGGTCCCAGGGGAAATGGAAGGCTGCTGCCGGCAACACGGCGCCGAGCAGGGCCGCTGCCGCCAGCGCGCGGCATGCCGCCCAGCCACGCCGCAGCCAGGCTGCGGCCCGCGACTTCGCGTACGACTCGATCATGGACTGCCTCTCCCCTCGGTGCCTGTCGGTCGTCTAGCGCTTGGCCGAAGGCGAAGTGCCCGGCATCTGCGCCGACAACTGCGCCACCTTCCTGGCCTGCTCGTCCAGCCGCGCCTGCACCTGCGGGTTGGCCTGCAGGTAGGCTTTCAGCTCGTCGCCGTGCACGTGTGCATACGCCGCCAGCGCATCGGCCGCATAGCCGCACTGGTAGTGCGCCAGCCCCACGCGCGAGCGGCTGGTCTCGCCCACCTGCCGCTTCTGTTCCTTCGTGGCTTCCTTGGCCACCAGCTGCTGGCGCTCCTGCATGCCCACGACGGTGGCCTTGCGGGCGGCGATCTGGCACTCGAAGTACTGCGCCGTCGTCAGCCCTTCCTGGCCGGCGACGGGCTGCGGCTGGGCGCGTTCGCCCGGGTGGTGCTTCTTCTGGGCCTGCGCCTGCGCCGTGCCGGCCGCGATCAGCACGAGGGCCAGGATGATCTTGCTGTTCATCACGTGCTCCTGGTGCTCAGTAGTACACGCGCTGCAGCACGTAGCTGCTGAGCGAGCGGAAGCCGTTGGCCTGGATGGCCGTCAGCCCCAGCCGGTAGGTGCCCGGCGCGGCGTAGCGGCCGTCGCTGGTCTTGCCGTCCCACACGATGGTGGCAACGCCGGCTGCCAGGTTGGGGTACTGGATGCGGTTGACCACCGCGCCGGTGACGGTGTCCTGGATCACGAGCTCGGCCGTGGCCGGCAGGCTCAGCGTGAACTGCACCCTGCACGGGATCGGCGTGCCCTGCGGCGTCAGCCCCGTGGGGTCGAAGATCGGCGGGCTGGAACTCATCGCGCTCAGCTGCACGCCGTTCCTCACGAACACGCCGTTGTTGGGCAGGGTGTAGCCGAAGATGCCGAACAGGAAGGAGTCGCCCGGCGAGGGCTTGATGATCTGGCCGCTGGCGTTGTCGCCGTTCCAGGTGATGCGGTAGGTGCCGCGACCGAAGGGCTGCCGCGTGTAGAACGTGACGTAGCGGGTGTCGACGTTGAAGCTGCCCATGAAGGCGGTGACTTCGGATGCGCGGGACAGCGTGAAGTCGATCGTCAGCGGACGGTTGTTGTAGGGCTCGAAGGTGGAGGGGATGCTGGTGCGCGGCGGGTTGTATTCCTGCCCGCCGGTGCTGGTGGACAGGTCCAGCCGCTGCAGGTTGCCGTTCAGCTCGTACAGCAGCACGAGCTTGTAGATGCCTTCGGCGACGTACTGGCCCGCATCGTCCTTGCCGTCCCAGACGTCGTTGTAGGTGCCGGCGGCGCGCTGCGTCAGCGGCAGCAGCGTGCGCACCGGGGTGCCCGAGCGGGTCTCCACCACGAGCGAGGCGCGCGTGGAGGCCGACATGGTGGTGGTGACGGTGACGGTGCCGGCCAGTTGCGCGTCCAGCGTGTCGGTGTTCAGCGCCAGCGTGACGGTGGAGGTGACGGTGAGCTGCTTGACGTCCTGGGCGTTGCTGCCGTCGGAGATGTTGATGCGCACGCGCGGGTAGTAGGTGCCGGCGGCGGCGTAGGTGTTGCTGGTGCTGGCGGTGGTGGTGCTGCTGTCGTAGCTGCCGTCGCCGTCGAAGTCCCAGTCGTAGCTGCTGACGGTGCGGCCCAGCAGGTTGCCGGCGCTGGCCGAGAGGGTCACGGCCAGCGGGGCGGGGCCGGTGGCGCGCGACAGGCTCAGCGTGGCGGTGGCCGCGCCGGCGGGGGCGGGGCGCACTTCCATCGAGGGCACGGCCACGACGGTGGAAGCGCCCAGGCCGTCGGTGACGCGCACGCGGGGCTGGAAGGTGCCCACGGTGCCGTAGACGAAGCTGGTGTTGCCCGAGGTGCTGTTGATGGTGCGGTCGTAGGTGCCGTCACCGTCGAAGTCCCATTCGTAGCGCACGATGCCGTTGCTGTCGGTGGCGCTGGCGCTGAAGTTGACGGTCAGCGGGACCTGGCCGTTGGTGGGGCTGGCCGAGACCGTGACGACCGGCGGTGCGTTGCCGATGACGACGGTCTTGATGCGCGTGTCGGTGCGGCCCTGGCTGTCGGTGATCTTCAGCGAGACGTTGAAGCTGCCGGGGGCGCTGTAGGTGCGGACCTGGTCGCGGCCGACGGTGTCGGTCACGTCGATGCTGCCGTTGCCGTCGAAGTCCCATTCGTAGCGGTTGATGGCCGCGTTGGTGATGGGCGTGGGCGTGAAGCGGATGGACACCGGGGCGTTGCCGCCGGCGGGGGTGAAGGTGAAGTCCGACTGGATCGGCGAGGCCGGGGTGCCGGTGACGGTCCAGGCCAGCTTGCTCTCGTCGAAGGGCTGGCTGCGGTCGTGGCGCAGCGTGAAGGTGTCCACGCTGGTGGCCACGCCGCCGGCGGCCACGTCGCCGAAGCTCAGCGCGCCCTCGACGATGGTGGTGGCCGGGTTGTAGCTGATGACGGTGCCCACCACGTTCTTCAGCGCCACGCCCGTGTTGCTGACCTGCGCGCGGTAGGCGTACTCGAACACCGTGGCGCTGATGCGCTTGGACGACACCAGGGTGTAGCTGCCCACCGTCAGGTCGGCCGCCCAGCCCGTGCCCCAGGCAAGCAGCAGCCACAGGGCCGCCAGCCAGGGGCGCAGGGTCTTCAGGACGAGGCTCGTCATCAGGGCTCTCCTCTCGTTAGGTACGGGTCTCGGCCCGCTCGATTCCTCCGCGTGCGCCCGCCCTCGGACCCGCGCTCGATCGCCCGATGTTGCTGCACCCGACCCGCGACAGCAAGCCCTCCCGGACGCCGGCGCGACGTACTCGCCAGCTAGCAGCGACGATGAGTAGATGCCCTTGTTCTAGGGGGCACTCATGCCGTCGGATAGGTCCCCGGCAGCAGGATGCTGCGGTCGACCTGCTCGATCCGCGTGCGGCCGCAGAAGGCCATCGTGAGGTCGAGCTCCTTGTGGATGATCTCCAGCGTCTTGGCCACGCCTTCGCGCCCCATCGCGCCCAGGCCGTAGAGGAAGGCGCGGCCGATGTAGGTGCCCTTGGCGCCCAGCGCCACGGCCTTCAGCACGTCCTGCCCGCTGCGGATGCCGCCGTCCATGTGGACCTCGATCTTCGAGCCCACCTCGGCCACCACCGCCGGCAGCGCCTCGATGCTGCTCTGCGCGCCGTCCAGCTGGCGGCCGCCGTGGTTGCTGACGATCAGCGCGTCGGCGCCCGAGTCGACAGCCAGGCGCGCGTCCTCGAGGTCCTGGATGCCCTTGAGGATCAGCTTGCCGCCCCAGCGTTTCTTGATCCACTCCACGTCGCCCCAGTTCAGGCGCGGGTCGAACTGCTGCGCCGTCCAGGCGCCCAGGTTGGCCATGTCGGTGACGCCCTGCACGTGGCCGACGATGTTGCCGAACTGGCGCCGCTTCGTGCCCAGCATGCCCATGCACCAGCGCAGCTTGGTGGCCATGTTGACGATGTTGGGCAGCGTGAGCTTGGGCGGCGCCGACAGGCCGTTCTTCAGGTCCTTGTGGCGCTGGCCGAGGATCTGCAGGTCCAGCGTCAGCACCAGCGCGCCGCACTTCGCGGCCTTGGCGCGGTCGATCAGGCGCTCGATGAAGCCGCGGTCGCGCATCACGTAGAGCTGGAACCAGAACGGCGCCTTCGTGTGCGCGGCGATGTCCTCGATCGAGCAGATGCTCATCGTCGACAGCGTGAACGGAATGCCGAAGGCCTCGGCCGCCTGCGCGGCGAGGATCTCGCCGTCGGCATGCTGCATGCCCGTCAGGCCCGTCGGCGCGATGGCCACCGGCATCGCCACGTCCACGCCCACCATCTTCGTGGCCGTGCTGCGGCCTTCCATGTTCACCGCCACGCGCTGGCGCAGCTTGATCTTCTGGAAGTCAGCGCTGTTGGCACGGTAGGTGCCTTCGGTCCAGCTGCCGCTGTCGGCGTAGTCGTAGAACATGCGCGGCACGCGCTTCTCGGCGAGCACGCGCAGGTCCTCGATGGTGGTGATCACGCTCATGGTCGGTCTGTCCTTGTCTCCTGGGCGCGCATGCTAGGGCAGCGTGCCGGGCGGCGACCGGAAAGACTTTCAGCCGCCGCCGGAAAGCGCCGCCGCCACGGCGGCCTGGGCCTCGGCCTGCGCCTGGGCGCAGGCGCCGCGCAACCAGGCCGCGAAGGCGGCGGCCGGGCCCGATGCCGCATGCGGCAGCAGGTGGTAGGACGCCGCCGGCTCCGCCATCACGCCGAACAGCGGGCGCAGCGTGCCGGTCTTCAGCCAGGGCAGAGCCAGGGACGGCCGGCCCAGCGCCACGCCCTGGCCGCAGGCCGCGGCTTCCAGCGTGAGGCCCAGATCGACCAGCCGCGGCCCGCTCGCCGGTTCCGGCCAGGGCAGCCCCGCGGCGCGGAACCAGGGCAGCCAGGGCTCGATGGGCGTGCGCAGCAGCGGCGCCTGCGCCAGGTCCGCCGGCCGGCGCAGCGGGCGCAGGCGTGCCAGCAGCGCCGGTGCGGCCATCGGCAGCGTGAGTTCGCGCATCAGCGGCTCGGCGGCTTCGGTGTCGTGGCGCACCTCGACATCGGCCGTGCCGGCGTCGCCCGGCAGGAAGGGCGTCGACAGCACGATCTCCAGCTCCACCTCCGGGTGCGCCTCGGTGAAGCCCGAAAGCCGCGGCACCAGCACCTGGCGCGCGAAGGTCGGCGGGCTGCGCACGCGCAGCTTGTGCACGCGCTGGCGGCTGCGGCGGTGCAGCGGCATCGCTGCCAGCAGCGCCAGCGCCTGGCCGGTCTGCTGCAGGTATTCGCGGCCGGTGGCGGTGAGCGCCAGCGCCTTCGTGCCGCGCGTGAAGAGTGCGCTGCCCAGCAGCGCCTCCAGCGTGGAGATGCGCTTGCCCACCGCGCTGGCGGTGACGTGCAGTTCCGCCGCCGCGCGCTCGAAGCTGCCCAGCCGCGCCGCGGCCTCGAAGGCGCGCAGGCCTTCGATCGACGGGAAGCGCAGCTCGTCGCGGTGCGCGGCGTTCATGCCGCCGATGATAGGCAGCGCTAGAGCTTCACCAGCGAGCCGGCGCGCACGCCCAGCAGGCGCAGCCGCTTCTTCAGCTCCACGCGCTTGAGGCACTGGCCCGCGGCCTGGCGGATGGCGGCCGCGTCGGCCACCGGCTCGGGCAGCGTGAGGTCGCGCGTGACGGTCTTGAAGTCGTCGAAGCGCAGCTTGATGCCGATGGTGCGGCCCGCGTAGCCCTTGCGCTGCAGGTCGGTGGCCACCTGCGTGGCCAGTTCGGTGAAGATGCGCGTCAGCTCGGCGCGGTCGTGCACCGCGTGCAGGTCGCGGTCGAAGGTGGTCTCGCGGCTCATCGAGACCGGCTCGCCATGCGTGACGATGGGCCGGTCGTCGGCGCCATGGGCCGCTTCGTGCAGCCAGCGGCCGTAGCTGCGACCGAACTGCTCGACGAGGAAGCCCTTGTCGCGCTCGGCCAGCTGGCCGATGGTCTCGATGCCCAGCGCCTTGAGCTTCGCGCCCGCCTTCGGGCCGATGCCGTTGATGCGCCGCACCGGCAGCGGCCAGATGCGCGTGGGCAGGTCGGCATGCGTGATCACCGTGAGGCCGTCGGGCTTGTCGAGCTCGCTCGCGATCTTGGCCAGCAGCTTGTTGGGCGTGACGCCGATCGAGCAGCTCAGGCCGGTGGCGCGGCGCACGTTGTTGCGGATCTCCTGCGCCACACCGCGCACGCCGCCGGTGGCGTCGTGGCCCACGGCGTCCTGCGCGCCGGGCACCTCGGTGAGGTCGATGTAGATCTCGTCGATGCCGCGGTCCTCGATCACCGGCGCCACCTCGGCCACCGCGGCCTTGAACATCCGCGAGTAGCGACGGTAGCGCTCGAAGTCGGTGGGCAGCAGCACCGCCTGCGGCGCGCGCAGCGCGGCCTTCATCAGGCCCATGCCGGAGTGCACGCCCAGGTCGCGCGCCGGGTAGGTGGCGGTGGTGATGACGCCGCGGCCGGCATAGCTGGCCAGCTGCGCGAAGCGGCGCGTGCCGTCGGGCAACAGCTCGGGCTGGTGGCGCCGGCCGCCGCCGATGACCACCGGCAGGCCCTTCAGCTCCGGGTAGCGCAGCAGCTCCACCGACGCATAGAAGGCGTCCATGTCGAGGTGGGCGATCCAGCGGCGGGCGGGCATGTCGGGCTGTGTCTTTATACAGCGGCGCTGATCGCCGGATACCTTTCTCTACACAAATGTGCAGAACGCACATATACACTGCGTTCCCATGCGTGGGCCAAGCCCGGCCCGCGCGCCCGTCCGAGGAGACAGCCCCATGTCCGAGATCCATCAACCCAAGACCGGCTGGCGCGTGGCGCTGGCCTCCATGCTCGTCGTCGGCGTGGCCACGCTGGTGGCCTGCGGCGGCGGGGGCGGCGGCGACGCCGGCACCACGACGACGACGACCACCACCACCACGACCACGCCCGCCGGCGCCACCAGCTACACGCTGGGCGCGATCTCCGGCTTCGGCTCGGTGCTGGTGGGCGGCGTGCGCTTCGACGACAGCGCCGCGAGCGTGGAAGACGAGGACGGCGTCGCGCACCGCAGCAGCGACCTGAAGCTGGGCATGATGGTCGCGCTCGACGCCAGGGGCGTGGACCGCAGCGCCGGCACCGCCACCGCGCAGCGCATCCGCTTCGGCAGCGAGATCGTCGGCCCGGTGGGCACGATCAGCACCGCAGCCTCCACCGTGATCGTGCTCGGCCAGACGGTGCTCGTCACCAGCAGCACGGTGTTCGACAGCACGCTCTCCGGCGGCCTGTCGGCGCTGAAGGCCGACGACGTGATCGAAGTGCACGGCATCCTCGACCAGTCCACCGGCAAGGTCACCGCCACCCGCATCGAGCCCAAGGCCGGCGCCACCTTCTACCGGCTGCGCGGCGTGGTCTCGAACCTGAAGACGGCCGACAAGACCTTCACGATCGGCAGCGAGCTGATCAACTACGGCAGCGTCAGCACGGTGCCCAGCAGCCTGGCCGACGGCCTGGTGGTGCGCGTGCAACTGCAGACCGCGCAGACCGCCGGCGCCTGGGTCGCCACGCGCCTGGGCACCGGCGTGCGCGGCCCGGCCACCGGCATCGCCGATGCGCATGTCGAAGGCTCGATCACGGCCTTCACGTCCGCCACCGCCTTCTCGGTCAACGGCCTGGCCGTGGACGCCAGCGGCGCCAGCTTCCCGGACGGCACCGCCGGCATCGTGCTGGGTGCGAACGTCGAGGTCACCGGCACCGTCACCAACGGCGTGCTCGTGGCCACCAAGGTGGAGATCGAGGACCATCGCGACCATGGCCAGCGCCCGCTGGAACTGCACGGCAGCATCGCCAGCGTCGACAGCACCGCGCAGACCTTCGCACTCAGGGGTGTGACCGTCTGGTACGGCGGCACCGTGACCTACAAGAACGGCACGGCCGCGGACCTCGCTGCCGGCAAGCAGGTCGAGGTCCACGGCAAGCTGTCCAGCGACCGCACGCGCCTGGAAGCCGGCCGCATCGAGTTCAAGAACTGAAATGGAGCCCCCAAGCTCGCTGGCGCTCGCTACCCCCCGAGGGGGCCGTCCGCCAGCGGCCCGGCAAAGCCGGTTCCGCGGCGGGAAGCTTGGTCGGGCGTCGTTCGCCACGGCCAACTGAACGAAGCAGGGCATGGGGCGGCTACAGTTCGCCGCCCGCCCTTGCACCCGATGAGCGACACCGACGCGCCACGCTCCACGCCCGCACCCGGCCACCCTGACCTCAGCCCTGAACAGCAGGCGCTGCAGGACGCGGTGGCCGGGCTGCTGGCGACGCTGGCGAAGCTGGCCGTCGCGCGCGGGCTGCCCTACGCGGCGCTGGACGAGATGCTCAAGCGCGCCTTCGTGCAGGCCGCCGATGCGGCGCACCCGGGCCTGTTGCCGCACCGCAAGGTCAGCCGCATCAGCACCGCCACCGGCATCAACCGGCGCGAGGTCACGCGGCTGGTGCAGGCGCAGGACCGCCCCGGCTCGCGCACGCGTTCGCTGGCCTCCGAGGTGTTCGCGCACTGGCGCACGCAGCGCCCCTACCGCACGCGCGACGGCGAGCCGCTGGCGCTGCCGCGCCAGGGCCCGGAGCCGAGCTTCGAGACCCTCTCGCAGGCCGTCACGCGCGACGTGCACCCGCGCAGCCTGCTGGACGAACTCTGCCGCCTGGGGCTGGCGAACTGGGACGAGGCGAGCGACCGCGTGACGCTCGCGCGCGAGGCCTTCGTGCCGCGCGGCGACCGCGTGCGCATGCTCGGCTTCCTGGGCGACAACGTGGGCGACCACCTGCGCGCCGCGGTCGACAACGTGCTCCGCGACGACCGCATGCACTTCGAGCAGGCGATCTTCGCCGGCGGCCTGAGCGCCGAATCGATCGAGGCCATGCGGCCGGCGATCCGCACGCAGTGGCAGGCGCTGCTGGCGGCGCTGGTGCCGGCGCTGGAGTCCTTCGTGGAGACCGACGGCCAGCGCCAGCCCGCGCCCGGCGCGCGGCTGCGCGTGGGCCTGTACACGTACACCGAGGGTGAGCCGGGCAGCGGGGCCGAGCCTCCGACCGCCGGCAAGCCCGCACCGACATCAGCGAAGCCGACGGCCCGCGCGCGCCGCGGCCGCAAGGAGTCATCGACATGATCCGCGACCACCTCTTCCGGCGCCTGCGCGTGGCGCTCGCGGCGCTGGCCACCGGCGCCCTGGCCATCGGCTGCGGCGGCGGCGTGGGCACCGGCGGCACCGGCTCCTTCGCGTCCGGGCCGATCACCGGCTTCGGCTCCATCATCGTCAACGACGTGCGCTTCGACGACGCCGGCGCCGTCATCGAGGACGGCGACGGCGTGCGCCGCGGCAGCAGCGACCTGAAGCTGGGCATGACGGTGGAAATCGAGAGCGGCGCGGTCAGCAACTCCGGCGGCAGCGCCCGCGCCAGCGCCAGCCGCATCCGCTACGACAGCGAGCTGCGCGGGCCGGTGGGCCTCGTCGACGTTGCGGGCAGCTCCTTCACGGTGCTGGGCCAGCGTGTCGATGTCGATCCGACCACGGTCTTCGACAGCGCGCTCGGCAGCCTGGCGACGCTGGCACCCGGCGCCTCGGTCGAGGTCTTCGCCGTGTTCGACCCGGCCGGCCAGCGCTACCGCGCCAAGCGCGTGGCACCGGCGGCCAGTGGCACCACGCCGCAGCTGCGTGGCCTGGTGAGCCAGGTGGACCTGGCCGGCAAGACGCTGCGCATCGGCGGCACGAGCTACACCTTCGCCGCCGCCTCGAGCGTGCCGGCCGATCTCGCGGTGGGCCAGTTCGTGCGCCTGCGCGTGCTGGCGGCGCCCAGCTCGGGCCGCTTCAGCGTGGTCTCGTTCGGCACCGCGCTGCCCAGCCTGCCCGACGGCGACGGCGGCAGCCTGAAGGGCCTGATCACGGCCTTCACCTCGGCATCGAGCTTCAGCGTCAACGGCCGGCCGGTGGATGCCTCCGGCGCCAGCTTCCCCGACGGCCGCGCGGGCCTGGCCGTGGGCGTGCGCGTGGAGGTCAAGGGCGACATCCGCGCCGGCACGCTGCGCGCGAGCGAGGTCAAGATCAAGACCGACGCGCAGGAGGACGACAGCCGCTTCGAGCTGCACGGCGCGATCGAGTCGGTGAACGCCGCCGCGCAGACCTTCGTGCTGCGCGGGCTGACCGTCAGCACCGCGCGCAGCGACCTGCGCTACGAGAACGGCACGGCCGCCAACCTCGTGGCGGGGCGGCGCGTCGAGGTCAAGGGCCTGCTGTCGGCCGACCGGCTGCGCATCGAGGCCACGCAGGTCAGCTTCGAGTAGCACCGCGCTGTCGCGCCGAACCGGGCGGCGGCCTACACTGCGACCCGGCCCGTGCGCCGGGCCGCCGCCGGAGCTGCCGCCATGACCGAGACCCCCGCACAACGCGCCCATGCCGCTGCCAGCGTCTCGCTGGTGATCGCCGTGGCCTGCATCGTGATGTTCCTGCCGCCGCTCGGCACGCAGACCACCGGCTCGGTGCTGCGCACCGTCTTCACCGCGCTGGTGCTGGCGGTGGCGGCGCTGCTGCACTGGGTGTTCCTGGCCATCGCCGCGCACCGCATGGGGCGTTCGGTGCCCGGCTGGGTGGCCTTGTCGGCGCTGCTGTTCCCGGTGGGCAGCGCCGCGGCGCTGATTCTGCTCGGCTGGCTGGGCGACGAACCTGGCGTGCCGGCACAGCCGGCGCCGCACCGTGGCTGAGCGCCGCCGCGCACTGGCGGCGCTGGCCGCGATGAGCTGCGCGGGCGTGGCCGCCGCCGCACCGGCACCGGCCATCGACACCGAAGCGCTGGCGCGCCAGGTGGCCGACACCGAACGCGCCTTCGCGCGCAGCATGGCCGATCGCCGGCTGGCCGACTTCACCGCGCTGCTGTCCGAGGATGCCGTGTTCTTCGGCAGCCAGCAGAAGGTGCACCGCGGCAAGGCCGCCGTCAGCGCGGCCTGGAAGGGTTTCTTCGACGGCCCGAAGGCGCCCTTCTCCTGGGAGCCCGACCAGGTGCAGGTGCTGGCCGACGGCACGCTGGCGCTGAGCACCGGGCCCGTGCGCGACCCCGAGGGCAAGCTGATCGCGCGCTTCAACAGCATCTGGCGCCAGGAGGCGCCGGGCGTCTGGCGCATCGTCTTCGACAAGGGCCAGCCGGCGGACCGCTGAACCTGCAGCGCCCCCGCCGATCGGGGGTCACCTCCCGGCTTGGGGGCTGCGCCTGGCGCCATGGCGGCCGACAATGCCCGCCGTTCACCGCCGCCGGCCTGCTGTACTTCAGGCCTGGCGGGCACGATCCAAGAGTCCGAGGGAGATCTGCCTTGTCGTTCCGCCTGTCCTTCCGCCTGCTTCGCACCCTGTGCGGCGCCGCGCTCCTGTCCATCGGCCTTGCCGGGCCCGCCGCCGCCGAGACGCGGCCCGCGGTGCGCGACGTGGGCGTCGAGAACCTCACGAGCGCGATCTTCATCGGCAACAGCTTCTTCTACTACAACAACAGCCTGCACGGCCACCTGCAAGGCTTTCTTGCGGCTTCCACGCCGGCGCGCACGCTGCGCGCGGTGTCGATCACGATCAGCGCCTCCAGCTTCAGCTGGCACGACGTCGATTCCTACTTCCGCCCGAACGCCGTCAGCGCGTTTTCGTTCACGGCCGACAACCGCATCGTCCCCAACAAGTTCGAACGCCTGTTCGACGTGGCGGTGATGATGGACTGCAGCCAGTGCCCCGTGCACCCGACGTTCGCGCCGCAGTTCCACGAGTACGCGAAGAAGCACGCCGACACGGTGCGCAAGCATGGCGCCAAGCCGGTCTTCTTCATGTCCTGGGCCTATGCCGACAAGCCCGAGATGACGGCCCAGCTGGCCGAGGCCTACACCCAGGCCGGCAACGCCAACGACGCGCTCGTGATCCCCGCCGGCCTGGCCTTCGCGCGCGCCGTCGCGCAGCGCCCGCAGCTGAACCTCTACGCCGCCGATAAGCGCCACCCGAGCATGCTGGGCACCTACCTGGCCACCGCCACGGTCTACGCGGCGCTGTACAAGAAGTCGCCGGTGGGGCTGTCGTACACCGCCGGCATCGACGAGCCCACCGCGCGCTTCCTGCAGGGCGTGGCCTGGGAAACGGTCAGCGACTACCTGAAGAACTGAGCGGAGCCCTGGCGGCCCAGGCCGCAGGGTCGGCTTCGAGCACCTCGAGCCAGCGCGGGCCGGCCGGTGCGGTCGTCTCGGCGCGCGCATAGCGGCCGTCGGCGCGGCTCAGGAAGAGCACGAGGCGCGGGGCTGCCGCGGGCGTCGCGCCGCAGGCCACCAGCACGTCGGGCTGGCCGTCGCCGTTGAGCTCGGCCGTCAGCGCCCGCAGCGGCCTGTCGCAGAGCGTGGCTTCCGCCTCGCTCATCAGCAGTTCAGCGCTGCGGTCGATCCAGCGATCGGTCGGGTCCGCGGCGAGGAAGCGGGCCGTGGGGGCGGCGCGGCCGGTGCTCGTCGCGACGAACAATGCCGGCCGCCCTTCGCGGAAGAAGTCGCCCGCGGTGACCAGGCCGTCGCCGCCCGGAGGTCTTTTGGCGCGCTCAGCGCTTGCGGGCGCCAGCCGCGGCGACACGACCAGGCCCGCGAACTCACGCCGGTTCGGCTCGCCGGCGGCCGACTGCGTGCCCGCAGTCATGGCTGGCGCTTGCGCCGGCCACGAGGCAGGCAGTTCGGACACGGCCAGCAGATCGTCGCCACCCGGCGCGAAGGGTGGTGGGTCGACCTGCGGCGGTGCCGCTGCCACATGAGATGGCGCGGCAGCCGGCGCGCGCGTCGGCCCGCCGGCCTCCGTTGCCGGCGGTTCCAGGGCCGCCGCAGGCTGCGCCACTGCGACGCTCGTGCTGCCTTGCCCACCGTCGAGCCGGCTCGCAACGCCGGTGCCGAAAGTCGCCAGCACGAGGCCGGCGGCCAGCAGCGAACGGGTGAAGGGCAGGGCGGCGACCATGGTCGCCCGTTTCTATCGGGGCGGCCCGCTCCCCGATCGGCGGAAAAGCGCCGGTGCGGCGCTGCTGTTCTCAGCCGGCGGCGGAGAGCCGCTCGCGGTGCCGTGCGACCTGCGCCAGCACCTGTGCCGGCGCGGTGCCGCCGACGACGTTGCGCGCCGCCAGCGAGCCGCGCAGCGTCAGCACCTCGAACACCTCAGGCCCGATGTTCGGGTTGAAGCCCTGCAGCGTGGCCAGCGGCAGCGCCGACAGATCGACGCCCTGCTGCAGCGCCATCTTCACCGCATGCGCCACGGTCTCGTGCGCGTCGCGGAAGGGCAGGCCCTTCTTCACGAGGTAGTCCGCGAGATCCGTGGCGGTGGCGTAGCCGCGCATCGCGGCGCGCTCCATCGCGTCCTTCTTCACGACGATGCCGCCGGCCATCTCGGCCATGATGCGCAGCGTGTCCGACAAGGTGTCCACGGTGTCGAACAGTGGCTCCTTGTCTTCCTGGTTGTCCTTGTTGTAGGTCAGCGGCTGGCCCTTCATCAGCGTCAGCAGGCCCATAAGGTGGCCCACCACGCGGCCGCTCTTGCCGCGCGCCAGTTCGGCCACGTCGGGGTTGCGCTTCTGCGGCATGATCGACGAGCCGGTGCAGTAGCGGTCGGCCAGGTCGATGAAGCCGAAGTTCTGGCTCATCCACAGCACGATCTCCTCGGCCAGCCGCGAGACGTGCACCATGCAGATCGATGCGAAGGCGCTGAACTCGAGCGCGAAGTCGCGGTCGCTCACGGCATCCAGGCTGTTGGCGCAGACGCCGTCGAAGCCCAGCGTCCTGGCCACGCGCTCGCGGTCCAGCGGGTAGCTGGTGCCGGCCAGCGCCGCGGCGCCCAGCGGCAGGCGGTTGGTGCGCTTGCGCACGTCGGCCAGGCGCTCGGCGTCGCGCGCGAACATCTCCACGTAGGCCAGCAGGTGGTGCGCGAAGCTCACCGGCTGCGCCACCTGCATGTGCGTGAAGCCGGGCATCACGGTGTCGGCATGCTGCGCCGCCAGCTCCACCAGCGCGCGCTGCATCTCGCGCAGCAGCACGGCAATGCGGTCGATCTCGCCGCGCAGCCACAGGCGCACGTCGGTGGCGACCTGGTCGTTGCGGCTGCGGCCGGTGTGCAGCCGCTTGCCGGCATCGCCCACCAGCGCCGTGAGCCTGGCCTCGATGTTGAGGTGCACATCCTCCAGCGCCAGCTGCCACTCGAAGCGGCCGGCCTCGATCTCTTCCAGGATCTGCGCCATGCCGCGGCGGATGTCGGCCAGGTCCTGCGCGCCGATGATGGCCTGCGCCGCCAGCATCTCGGCATGCGCCAGGCTGCCTTCGATGTCGGCGCGCCACAGGCGCTTGTCGAAGCCCACGCTCGCGGTGTAGCGCTGCACGAGCTCGCTCATCGGCTCGGTGAACAGGGCCGACCAGGCCTGGTGCTTGTTGGCCAGCGGATCGGCGGAACGGGCGTCGGACATGGAGCTTGGTGATTCGGGCAGGGGGACTCCGTATTATCCGGCCGCACCCGCCATGGCCCGCACGACGACCGATCCGCCCGACAGCAGCGCCGCTGCGCGCCAGGCCAGCGCCTGGCCGCCGACGACGCTGCCGATGCCGCGCAGCTCCACCTCCTTCGACCCCTCGCGCTTCGACCCGCTGGCCGAGGAGAAGGCGCGGCTGCAGGCGCAGGCGGCCGCGGCCTTCGACGTCTGCCATCCGGCGCTGGCGCTGCGCGCGGTGCTGCTGGTGCAGGCGGTGCTCGCGGTGGTGGCGCTGGCCGGTGCCGGCAGCGTGGCCGAGTGGGCGTCGCGGCAGGGCGTGCTGGCCTTCGGCGGCGTGGCGGCCACGCTGGTTTGGCTGGTGACGGTCTGCGCCGCGCGCAAGCCGCTCGCGGCGCTGCAGATGGCGCCGCGCAGCGCCGTGGTGCTGGGCGTCGGCGCTGCCAGCGCGGTGCTCGCCGGCTGGCCGCTGGCCTGGGCGGGCCTTGCCGGTGCGCCGGGCGACCTGGCGGCCCTGCGCATCGCCGGCCAGGCGCTCGCCGGCGTGGGCTTCGCCGCGCTGCTGTGGGCCTGGCTGGACCTGCGCGCGCGCATCTGGCAGCCGGCCAACGCGGCGGCGCGGCTGGCCGAGCTGCAGTCGCGCATCCGGCCGCACTTCCTGTTCAACGCGCTGAACACCGCCATCGCGCTGGTGCAGGTCGATCCGGGGCGGGCCGAGGCGGTGCTGGAGGACTTGTCGGAACTGTTCCGCGTCGCGCTGGCCGAAGCCGGCTCCTCGGTGTCGCTTGAAGAAGAGGTGGAGCTGGCCCGGCGCTACCTCGCGATCGAGCAGGTGCGCTTCGGCCCGCGCCTGGCGGTGCACTGGGACATCGACCCGCGCACGCATGCCGCGCGCATCCCGCCGCTGGTGCTGCAGCCGCTGGTGGAGAACGCGGTGCGCCACGGCATCGAGCCCTCGCCCGGCGGCGGGCATGTCTCGGTGCGCGCCGCGGTGCGCCAGGCGCAGGTGGTGCTGACGGTGAGCAACACCGTGGGCGACGAGCCCGGCAGCCCCGGTCACGGCATGGCGCTGCACAACGTGCGCGAACGGCTGCGCCTGCTGCACGACATGGCCGCGCAGTGCGACGTGTGGCGCGACGGCGGGCGCTTCCACGCGCGCATCACGCTGCCCTTGTGAGACATCGATGCGCCTGATGATCGTCGACGACGAGCCGCTGGCCCGGCTGCGCCTGCGCACGCTCATCGAGCACCTGCCCGGCGACGATGCGGAAGTCGTCGCCGAGGCCGCCGATGCGGCCGAGGCCTGGCGGCTGCTGCAGCACGTGGAGGTGGACGCGCTGCTGCTGGACATCCGCATGCCCGGCCCCAACGCCGCCAGCGCCGGCCTGAAGCTCGCGGCGCAGCTGCCTTCGCTGCCGCAGCCGCCGGCGGTGATCTTCGTCACCGCCTTTGCCGAACATGCGCTGGAGGCCTTCGACCTCGAGGCGGTGGACTACCTCACCAAGCCCGTGCGCAGCGACCGCCTGGCCGCGGCGCTGCAGCGCGTGCGCCAGCGCCTGCGGCCGCAGACGGTGCCGATGCCGCTCGAAGGCCCGGTGCTGCTGGTGAGCGACCGCGGCCGCGTGCTGCGCATCCCGATCAGCGAGGTGCTGGTGCTGAAGGCCGAGCAGAAGTACGTGACCTTGCGCACCGCCACGCGCAGCCACCTGCTGGACGACTCGCTGTCCGAGCTGGAGCAGCGCCTGGGCGCGCTGGGCGGCGACTTCCTGCGCATCCACCGCAATGCGCTGGTGGCCAAGAGCGCGATCCGGGCGCTGGAACTGCGCGGCACCGACGAGGAGGCCGCCGACGGCGCCGAAGGCTGGGCCGTGCGCGTGGCACCGCTGGACGAGTGGCTGGCCGTCTCGCGCCGGCAGGTGGGTGCGGTGCGTGCGGCGCTCGAAGGCCGCGCGCGGTGAAGCGCCGCGGCGCCACGCTGCTGGTCGCGGCGGGTCTGCTGTTCGTGGCGTGGATCGGCTGGCGGCAGGCCTCGCAGGGCAGGCACGAATCAGGCGACGCAGCGCAGCCCGTGCCGGGCACATCGACGACGGCCGGCAGCCCGCCAGGCGCCGCCTCGGCGGCGCCGGTTCTCGCGACGCTGCTGCCGGCCTCCGCAAGCCGGCCGGGGCCGCAGCCGCCCTCGGGCGCGGAAACGGTCGACATGTGTGGGCTCGGGCCGGTCCCGGCCGCCACCTTCAAGGCCCAGCCGCCTGGCAACGCACCGCAGCTGCCCCGGCACATCGGCGAGTACGCCGTCGATGCGGCGCGCGAGCAATTGCTGCGCGCGCTGGCCGCCGGGCCGCCGCGATGGCGCGGGGCGGCGACGCTGATGCAGGGCCGCGCGCCGGGGGCGGCGCAGAGCCTCGCGCGCGATGCGCTGGGCGCGGGCGATCCGCTGATGCTGCGCTGGGCCATCGCCCGCTGCGAAGACCGCAACTGCTCGCAGCCGCTGGCGGCGCGCTGGGTCGAGGTCGAGCCGGGCAATGCCGTGGCCTGGCTGAGCTTGCTGGACGCCGCGCCGCAGCAGCGTGAGCGGGCACTGGCCGGGTTGCGCCAGGCCTCGGCCTTTCGCAGCGGCTGGGCGCATCTGGCCGCCATCGAGCAGGAGGCGATGCCCGCGGCGGTGCTGCCCTACGTCCAGGCCCAGCTGGTCGTCGAGGCGATCGGCATCGAGGCCGCGCTGCGCGACCCGACGATGTTGCTGTTGTCCGGCCTGTGTCGCGCGCCCTGGGGCGACGCGAAGACGATGTCGCGCGAAGACTGCGACGCGCTGGCGCGGCTGATGGTCGAGCGCGGCGACACGCTGCAAGCACTGCTTACCGCTACGTCGATCGGCAAGCGCCTGGGCTGGCCGGCCGAGCGGCTGGAGAGCCTGGGCCGCGAGGCCGAGGTGGCGATGCGCGAGATCCCGGCGATCAACCTGGAGAACGAGGAGAACCCCTTCTCGTGCCGCGCCGTGCAGGCACGGCACGAGTGGGTGCGCGAGGTGGCGCGCGACGGCGAGCGCGCAGCGCTGCGGGCCCGACTGCCCGCCTCCGCGCCGCGCTGATGGCCCGTCAGAAGAACCCGAGCTTGTTCGGCGAGTAGCTCACCAGCAGGTTCTTGGTCTGCTGGTAGTGGTCCAGCATCATCTTGTGGGTCTCGCGGCCGATGCCGCTTTCCTTGTAGCCGCCGAAGGTCGCGTGCGCCGGGTAGGCGTGGTAGCAGTTGGTCCACACGCGGCCGGCCTTGATGCCGCGGCCCATGCGGTAGGCGGTGTTGGTGTCGCGCGTCCACACGCCGGCGCCCAGGCCGTAGGGCGTGTCGTTGGCGATGGCCAGCGCCTCGGCCTCGGTCTTGAAGGTGGTCACCGCCAGCACCGGGCCGAAGATCTCCTCGCGGAAGATGCGCATGTTGTTGTTGCCCTTGAACAGCGTCGGCTGGATGTAGTAGCCGTTCGCCAGCTCGGGGCCCAGCTCGGCCTTGCCGCCGCCGCACAGCAGCTGCGCGCCTTCCTGCTTGCCGATCTCCATGTACGAGAGGATCTTGTCCATCTGCATGGAGCTGGCCTGCGCACCCATCATCGTGTCGGTGTCCAGCGGGCTGCCCTGCTTGATGGCCTTGACGCGGTCCAGCGCGCGGGCGATGAACTTGTCGTAGATCGACTCGTGGATGATCGCGCGGCTCGGGCAGGTGCAGACCTCGCCCTGGTTGAACGCGAACAGCACCAGGCCTTCGATCGCCTTGTCGAGGAACGCGTCGTCCTGCGCAGCGACGTCGGGGAAGAAGATGTTGGGGCTCTTGCCGCCCAGCTCCAGCGTCGCAGGGATCAGGTTGCTGGCCGCGGCCTGCGCGATGAACTTGCCGGTGGCCGTGCTGCCGGTGAAGGCGATCTTGGCGATGCGCTTGCTGTTGGCCAGCGCCATGCCGGCCTCGCGCCCGTAGCCGTTGACCACGTTGAGCACGCCCGGGGGCAGCAGGTCGGCGATCAGCTCGGTCAGCACGAGGATGCTCACCGGCGTGCTCTCGGCCGGCTTCAGCACCACGCAGTTGCCCGCGCCAAGTGCCGGCGCGAGCTTCCACGCGGCCATCAGGATCGGGAAGTTCCACGGGATGATCTGGCCGACCACGCCCAGCGGTTCGTGGAAGTGGTAGGCGATGGTGTTCTCGTCGATCTCCGACAGCGCGCCTTCCTGCGCCCGCACGCAGCCGGCGAAGTAGCGGAAGTGGTCGGCGGCCAGCGGGATGTCGGCGTTCAGCGTCTCGCGCATCGGCTTGCCGTTGTCCACGGTCTCGGCGTAGGCCAGCAGCTCGAGGTTGGCGTCGATGCGGTCGGCAATCTTCAGCAGCAGGTTCGCGCGCTCGGTGGGCGAGGTGCGGCCGAAGCGGTCGGCGGCGGCGTGCGCGGCGTCGAGCGCCAGCTCGATGTCTTCCGCAGTGGACCGCGCGGCCTTCGTGTAGGCGCTGCCGTCGATCGGCGTCAGCACGTCGAAGTACTGGCCCTTCACCGGCGGCACGAAGGTCCCGTTGATGAAATTGTCGTAGCGCGCCTTGAAGGCGACTTTGGCACCGGGGGTGTTGGGGCTGGCGTAGCGCATGGTCGGGTCTCCTGGGGTTTGTGAGCGAGGCCCTTACTGCAACGGCCATGCCACGCGGCCGCAGCGCCGAGAACGCCATTCCCTTCGGCGTCTTCCCCTATGAACGCGCTTTCCAGACCGGCTGCCGCGCCATGGGCTGTGCCAGCCGGTGTCTTCGATAGGCACAGTTCCGCCGTCATCCGGCGCGAAGTCGGATCAGGGTAAACCCGAGCTTCGGTTCAACCCGTGTTGCGCAGCCCCGCGGCGATGCCATTGATCGACAGGTGGATGCCGCGCTGCACGCGGTCGTTCTGCTGCGGCGTCTCGCGCCGGCTGCGGTAGCGGCGCATCAGCTCGACCTGCAGGTGGTTCAGCGGGTCGAGGTAGGGGAAGCGGTGCGCGATGCTGCGCGCCAGCGCGGCGTTCGAGGCCAGGCGCTCGGGCTGGCCCGTGATCAGCGACAGCGCATCGTTGGCGCGCTGCCACTCGGCCTTCAGCAGGCCGAAGATCTTCTTGGCGATCGCCTTGTCCTCCACCAGCTCGACGTAGCGCGCGGCGATGCGCAGGTCGCTCTTGGCCAGCACCATGTCGAGGTTGGACAGCAGCGTGCGGAAGAAGGGCCACTGCTTGTGCATGCGCTGCAGCAGCGCCACGCGCTCGTCGTGCTCGCCACCCGCCAGGAAGGCCTCGATCGCGCTGCCGAAGCCGCACCAGCCCGGCAGCGCCATGCGGCACTGGCCCCAGGAGAAGGACCAGGGGATCGCGCGCAGGTCCTCGATGGCCCTCGTGGCCTTGCGCGAGGCCGGGCGCGAGCCGATGTTGAGTTCTGCGATCTCGCGGATCGGCGTGGCGGCGAAGAAGTAGTCGGTGAAGCCCGGCGTCTCGTAGACCAGCTTGCGGTAGGCGCGGAAGCTGGCCTCGCTGATCTCGGCCGCGGCGTCGAGGAAGGCCTTGGGCGCACTTTTGGTCGGGTGCAGCAGCGTGGCTTCGAGCGTGGCGGCCACCAGCGTCTCGAGGTTGCGGCGGCCGATCTCCGGGTGCGCGTACTTCGAGGCGATCACCTCGCCCTGCTCGGTCAGGCGGATCTGCCCGTTCACCGTGCCCGGCGGCTGCGCGAGGATGGCCTGGTAGCTGGGGCCGCCGCCGCGGCCCACGGTGCCGCCGCGGCCGTGGAACAGGCGCAGCGTGATCGGGTGCGCCTGCGAGATCTCGCCGAAGAGCTGCACCAGCGCGGTCTCGGCCCGGTACAGCTCCCAGTTGCTGGTGAAGGCGCCGCCGTCCTTGTTGCTGTCGCTGTAGCCCAGCATCACGTCCTGCTCGGCGCCGCTGCGCACCACGAGCGCCTGGATGCCCTGCAGCGCGTAGAACTCGCGCATGATGGGCTCGCTGCGGCGCAGGTCGCCGATGGTCTCGAAGAGCGGCACGGTGATCAGCGAAGCGCGCGCGTCGCCGTCCAGCGTGCCGGTCAGCAGGCCCGACTCCTTCTGCAGCAGCAGCACCTCCAGCAGGTCGCTCACCTCCTCGGTGTGGCTGATGATGTAGTGGCGGATCGCTTCGCGGCCGAAGCGCGCGAGCGCACGCCGCGCGGTCTCGAAGATCGCCAGCTCGTCCTCGGCCAGCTGCGAGTACGCGGCGCCGATCACGCGCAGCGGCCGCGCATCGTTCAGCAGCGCGAGCAGGCGTTCGCGCCGCGCGGCCTCGGGCAGCGCCGCGTAGTCGGGCTCGATGCGCGCGTTGCGCAGCAGCTCGGCCACCACGGCCTCGTGCTTGTCGCTGCTCTGGCGCAGGTCCAGCGTGGCGAGGTGGAAGCCGAAGACCTGCACCGCGCGCAGCAGCGGTGCCAGGCGCGGGCCCACGAGCGCCTGCGCGTGGTGGTGCGCGAGCGAACGCTCGATGATCCGCAGGTCGACGGCGAAAGCCTCGGCGCTGGGATACGGGTCCTGCGGCGCGACGGCATGGCGCAGCGCCTCGGTGCCGGTCAGCAGCTTCAGCGTCGCGGCCAGCCGCGCGTAGATGCCGATCAGCGCACGCCGGTAGGGCTCGTCCCTGCGGTGCTCGTTCTGGTCGGGCGAGCGGTCGGCCAGCGCGTTCATCTCCGCCGTCACCGGTGCCAGCGTGCCGCTCACCGAGAGTTCGCTGCCGAGGTGGTGCACCTCGGTGAGGTAGTGCCGCAGCACCACCTCGCACTGGCGCGCCAGCGCGTGCTGCAGCGTGGCGGCGGTGACGTTGGGGTTGCCGTCGCGGTCGCCGCCGATCCAGTGGCCCATGCGCAGGAAATCGGCCACCGGGTGGCCGGGCAGCGCGCGCTCGATCTCGCGGTACAGGCGCGGGATCTCGCGCAGGAAGGTCGTCGGGTAGTACGACAGCGCGTTCTCGATCTCGTCGGCCACCGTCAGCTTGGCGGTGCGGATCATCCTTGTTTGCCACAGCTGGGTGACGCGGGCGCGCATCAGCGCCTCGTTGTCGGCCCGGCGGTCGGGCGTGGGCAGCTCGTCGCGCTCGCCCAGCAGCTCGGCCACGGCGCGTTCGGCATCCAGGATGCTCTTCCTCTGCACCTCGGTGGGGTGGGCCGTCAGCACCGGGCTGATGTAGGCACCGGCCAGCGTGGCGGCGATGTCGGCGGCGCGGTGGTCGGCGCTGTGCAGGCGCTCGAAGGCCAGCGCGAGCGAGCCTTCCTGCAGGTCGCCGGCCTTCTCGTGCACCGAGCGGCGGCGCACGTGGTGGCGGTCTTCGGCGATGTTGGCCAAATGGCTGAAGTAGCTGAAGGCGCGGATCACCGTCACCGTCTGGTCGGCCGAGAGGTTCTTCAGCAGGCGGTCGAGCACGCGGCCGGCGCTGGCGTCGGCCTTCAGCCGGTAGGCCACGCTGAGCTGGCGGATGCGCTCGATGAGGTCGAAGGCGGCGGTGCCTTCCTGCTCGCGGATCACGTCGCCCAGGATGCGGCCGAGTAACCGGATATCCTCGACCAGTGGCTTGTTCTTCGCCGCAGCATCGCTCTCGGCCGCGCTGAGGCTGGCTTTCGTGCGGCCCTGCGGTGCAGGGCGGGTCAACTTGGTGCGCGCCATCACGGCCTCCGTGCGGTGTAACCGGGTTACCAGTATTGTGGCTCAGGCCCGCAAGCACCGTGCCTGCGGCGGGCCCTCGTTATCATTCACGCATGAACCGCATCACCATCGCCACGCGCGAGAGCCGGCTGGCCCTGTGGCAGGCGCACCATGTGCGCGACGCGCTCACCGCCCGCTTCGGGCTGACGGTCGAACTGTTGGGCATGACGACGCGCGGCGACCAGATCCTGGACCGCGCGCTTTCCAAGGTCGGCGGCAAGGGCCTGTTCGTCAAGGAGCTGGAGACGGCGCTCGAGGAAGGCCGCGCGCAGCTGGCCGTGCACTCGCTGAAGGACGTGCCGATGGACCTGCCCGCCGGCTTCTCGCTGGCGGCGATCTGGGAGCGCGAGGACCCGCGCGACGCCTTCGTCTCCAACCGCTACGCCGCGCTGGCCGAGCTGCCGCAAGGCGCGGTGGTGGGCACCTCCAGCCTGCGCCGCGTGGTGCAGCTGCTGGCGCGCCGGCCCGACCTGCGCATCGAGCCGCTGCGCGGCAACCTCGACACGCGGCTGCGCAAGCTCGACGAAGGCGGCTACGACGCCATCGTGCTGGCCGCCGCGGGCCTGAAGCGCCTGGGCCTGGCCGAGCGCATCCGCGGCTGCTTCGGCACCGACGAGATGATCCCCGCCGCCGGCCAGGGCGCCCTGGGCATCGAGGTGCGCGAGGACGACACCGAGCTGCGCGCGCTGCTCGCGCAGACCATCCACCAGCCCACCTTCCTGTCCGCGCATGCCGAGCGCGCGGTCTCGCGCGCCCTGGGCGGCAGCTGCAGCATGCCGCTGGCCGCGCACGGCACCTGGGACGGCGCCACGCTGCGCCTGGATGCCGCCCTCGGCGACGCCGAGACGCCGCAGCGCCCCGTGCTGCACACGCGCGTGGCCGCGGCGGTGGCCACCGAGGCCGAGGCCCGCGCGCTGGGCGAGGAAGCCGCCGCGCGGCTGCGCGCCGCCGGCGGCGGCAGCTACCTGCCGGCGGCCTGAGCGCCCGCGCCGGGCGGAATGCGTCTGATCGTCACCCGCCCGGCGGCCCAGGCCGCGGCCTGGGTCGGCGAGCTGCGCGCACTGGGCTGCGATGCGGTCGCGCTGCCGCTGATCGAGATCGCCCCGCTGGCCGACACCGCGCCGCTGCAGGCGGCCTGGCATGCGCTGGGCAGCGCCGCGCTCGTGATGTTCGTCAGCGCCAATGCGGTGGCGCAGTTCTTCGCGGCGCGCCCGGCCGGCGCGGCGTGGCCGGCCAGCCTGCGCGGCGCGTCGACGGGGCCGGGCACCTCGGCCGCGCTGCGCGCCGCGGGCGTGACGGCCATCGCCGAGCCTCCCGCCGAAGCGGCGCGCTTCGACTCCGAGGCGCTCTGGGCCACGCTCGTGCAGGAGGACTGGGCCGGGCGGCGCGTGCTCGTCGTCCGTGGCGAGGAGGGCCGCGACTGGTTCGCCGAGACGCTGCGCGAGCGCGGCGCGACGGTGGACTTCGTCGCCGCCTACGCGCGCCGCGCGCCGCGCCTGGACGCTCAAGGCGCCACGCTGCTGGCGCGTGCGCTGGCCGAGCCGCAGGCGCATGGCTGGCTCTTCAGCAGCAGCGAGGCCGTCGGCCACCTGCGCGCGCTCGCGCCGCAGGCCGGCTGGCAGGCGTCGCGTGCACTGGCCTCGCACCCGCGCATCGCGCGCAGCGCGCGGGAACTCGGTTTCGGGCGCGTCGACGAGGCGCCACCTTCGGTGGCCGCGGCGGCGGCCTGGGCAGCCTCGGACGACGCTCGATCGGCATGAGCCCGACCCTACAATCCGCCGCTCCGTGACCGAGACTCCCGAGCCTTCGCCCGCACCGGCGCCCATTCCTGCGCCCGCACCGGCGGCTGAACCCGCCCCGGCCGTGCCGGCGCCGGTGGCCGCCGCCGCCGGCCACGGGCGCTGGATCGCCGCCGGCGCGGCGGTGCTCGCCGCGCTCGCCGCCGCGGCGCTGATGCTGGCCTGGAACACGCAGCAGCGCGTGAAGTCGCTGGAGGCCGAGCTCGTGCGCCGCCAGCAGGACGCCGGCAGCCAGGCCACTGAGGCGCGCTCACTCGCGCGGCAGGCCGAGGCCACCGCGCGCGAAGCCGCCGCCAAGCTCGCGCTGCTGGAAGCGCGTGTCGCCGAGACCTCGATCCAGCGCACGCAGCTGGAGGACCTGATCCAGTCGATGGCGCGTTCGCGCGACGAGAACGTGCTGTCCGACGTCGACGCCGCGCTGCGCGTGGCGGTGCAGCAGTCGGCCATCACCGGCAGTGCCGAGCCGCTGGTGGCCACGCTGCGCCAGGCCGACGAGCGCCTCGCGCGCTACAACCAGCCGCGCCTGGAGCGTGTGCGGCGCGCCGTTGCGCAGGACCTGGACCGCACGCGCAGCGCCGGCGTCACCGACATCACGCTGCTGACCATCCGCCTGGACGAGGTCATCCGCCAGGTCGACGAGCTGCCGCTGGTCTCCAACCCCGAGCGCCGCGGCGCCGCGCGCACCGAGGCCCCGGCACCGGCCGCGCCGGCATCCGCCGCGGCCGAAAGCCCCTGGTGGGGCGCTGCGCTGCGCGAGCGCTGGCACACGATGGGGCTGGCGATGTGGCAGGAGATCAAGGGCCTGGTCCGCGTCTCGCGCATCGACCACCCGGAGGCGATGCTGCTCGCGCCCGAGCAGGCCTTCTTCCTGCGCGAGAACCTCAAGCTGCGGCTGCTGAACGCACGCCTGGCGCTGCTGTCGCGCCAGTTCGACACCGCACAGGGCGACCTGCGCGACAGCCAGGCGATGCTGGAGCGCTGGTTCGACCGCAATTCACGCCGCGTGGCCGCCGCGACCGACCTGCTGCACACGCTGAGCGGGCAGGCGCGGCAGATCAACGTGCCGCGGCCCGACGCGACGCTGGCGGCCATCGCCACCGCGTCGGCCGGCCGCTGAAGCGGCGCCGCGGGCAAGGGCAGGGCGGGCGGCATGCGCAGCGTCATCTGGCTCGTGCTGCTGTTCGTCGTCGCCGTCGTGGCGGCGACCACGCTGGGCAGCAACGACGGCCTCGTCAGCATCTACTGGGGCGGCTGGCGCACCGACTTCTCGCTCAATCTCTTCGTCATCGTCGTCATCGGCGGCTGCCTGCTGCTGATGGCCGCCGCGCAGGCGTTCAACGCGCTGCTGAGCCTGCCCCGCCGCGCCGGCGAGTGGCGCGCGCTGCGGCGCGAGCGGGCGGCGCAGGCCGCGCTGCGCGAAGCGCTGGTGGAGTACTTCGGCGCCCGCTACGGCCGCGCGCGCAAGGCAGCGCAGCGGGCGCTGGCCATCGCCGCCGACACCGGCGCGCTGCGCGACGATGCCGAGTTCAACACCCTGAGCCAGATGCTGGCCGCCGGCAGCCTGCACCGGCTGCAGGACCGCGCGCGCCGCGACGAGACGCTGCGCCTCGCGCTGAAGGCCGCGCGCGGCGGGCGCGCACTGCGCAGCACGCCGCGCGGCGCGGAGGAAGCGGCGCGGCTGCTCGCCGCCGAATGGGCGCTGGAGGACCGCGACGCCGGCCGCGCGCTCGAGGCGCTGGAGGCGCTGCCGCCCGGCGCCGCGCGCCGCACGCATGCGCTGCGGCTGCGCCTGCAGGCGCTGCGCATGGCGCGCCGCCCGCTGGAGGCGCTGCACACCGCGCACCTGCTGGCCAAGCACCAGGCCTTCTCGCCGGTGGTGGCGCAGGGCCTGCTGCGCTCGCTCGCCGCCGAGGCGATGGACACCGCGCACGACGTGCAGCAGCTGCGACGCCTGTGGGGCCAGTTCGACGCGGCCGACCGGCGCGATCCGATCGTCGTCGCGCGCGCCGCCCAGCGCGCCGTGCAACTGCAGGCCAACGAGGACGCCCGCGGCTGGCTGCGCCCGTTCTGGGAACGCCTGCCCGAACTCTCGCGCGACGAGCGCGAGCAGGTGGCGCTGGCACTGGCCGAGGCACGCGGCGGCATCGGCAGCGACTGGCTGCCGCGCCTGGAAAGCGCTGCGCAGTCGCACGGCCACGAGGCCGCCGTCGTCGCCACGGTGGGCATGGTGTTCGCCGAACGCCAGCTCTGGGGCAAGGCGCGGCGGCTGCTCGAGCAGGCCGCCGCATCGCCCGGCCTGCCCGCCCGCGCCCGCCGCGCGGCCTGGCGCGAGCTCGCGGCGCTGGCGCGCCAGGAGTCCGACGAGGCCCGCGCCGCCGAATGTGAACATGCCGCCGCGGCCCTCGACTGAAACCGCTCCGCGAACTGCTATACTGCGAGGCTCCGCGCGGCTGTAGCTCAGTTGGATAGAGTACTTGGCTACGAACCAAGGGGTCGTGGGTTCGAATCCTGCCAGCCGCGCCAGAATTTCGGTTCTAGATCAACGGGTTAGCTTCGCAAGGGCTGACCCGTTTTTCTTTGCCTGAGGGGCTTTCGGGGGGGACTGGCATCCACCGCTTGGCCCTCTCGTTGTTCAAGCTTGAGCGTTGCGAGGCTCTTGTTCCATCGGCCACGGTCGGCCCTGACCTGCCGTTCAGACTTCGACCGGCGCGTATCTGAAGTCCAGCGCCCGTGGTTGGCTGCTTTCGAACACCGGCCTTGGAGCGGAGCCCGGCCCGAACGGAGTCGGCGTCTTGAGCGCGACTCCAGCAAGCTCAAGCCCATCGGTTCGAACTCTCAGGCGAGCGCTTCCACCAGCAGGCGGTGAAACTGGTGCACGCCGCGCTCGTGCACCGTCGAGTAACGGCCTTGGGTGTAGAAGCGCGAGCGGATGCCGCGCTGCACGCTGAGCACCGCGGCCTCGTCCTCCATCTCCACCGGGTCGAGCGCCCCGCCGGCGCCCTGTCCCAGCAGCGAGGGGTTTGCCACATAGCTGGCGAAGATCACGCGTGTTCTTGCCGGCCCGAGCGGCAGCACCTGGTTCAGCGACAGGCCCCAGGGGTAGAAGTTCAGCATCAGGTTCGGGAACACCCACCAGTAGTAGGCGGCGATGCGCTGGCCGTGCTCGGGCGAGCTCGCCGGCAGCTCGAACGCCGGCTCGTCGTCGCGCGCCGTGGCAAGCTGCAGATTGCACCAGCGGCCCAGTTCGTAACGGTAGCTCTCCAGGTCGAGCGCTTGCGTCAGACCGGGGTGCAGGAAGGGGATGTGCAGGCCCTCCAGGTAGTTCTCGACGTAGAGCGCCCAGTGCGCGTCGAACTCGAACGAACGGGCGCGCGAAGGCTCGTGCATCCAGCGGGCGACATCGAGCCAGGGCAAGCGTTCATCGATCTCGGCGAAGACCTCGGCCAGCGGTGCGGCCGGTTGCGGCGATGCGAAGCCCAGGCCGCGCCAGACGGTGAAAGGCACCTCACGCAGGTGGTCCGCAGCGCAAGGGAAGTCGGCCACGCCTTCGAAGCCGGGCATGAACCAGGCGCGGCCGGACAGGTCGAAGCGCCGGCCGTGGTAGCCGCAGCGCAGGCCCTGCGGGTCGGCACGTGACGGAGCCTCCACCAGGAGCTTGCCGCGGTGGGTGCAGACGTTGGACAGGCAGCGCAAGAGTCCAGCGCCGTCGCGCGCCAGCAGCAGCGGCTCATCCAGGCTGCCGCGCAGCAGATCGCGCGGGGACAGCGACAGCGGCGGCGCCACATCGGCCAGATCACCGAGCCATTGCCAACTGCGCGCGAATACGCGCTCCAGGCTCTGGCGGTAGACCGCCTCGTCGAGATAGAACTGCTTGTCGAGCGTCTTGGCACGCGCGGGGTCAGGGTCGATGGGTGGAAGTGTCACGCTTCAATCTCCCAGGCACCGGCAAAGTGCCGCTGCCGCAGCCCGAGCGTACGACGCTGGAAGCTGACCAGCCGCTCCTTGGTCAGCCGACCCTCGACGACGGCGCGGACGAAGAACCCGTCCTCCAGGAAGCGCACGTTCACGCCATCGACAGTCATGGCGTACTCGTTGTACGCCCGCCTCGCCTCGCCTCGACGCGAGGCTCACCGTCCTCCGGTGTATACCGAGCTGCGAGCGCGTCGAGGTCGGGCCGATCGTCGTGGCTCCAGACGCTGTCCAGGCCGGCCGATGGATGCTCGAGGCGCCAGAACTCCTGCCGCGCTTCCCATAAGCGGTCCTCAATCGCTGCCCTGCTTCACACCGGCAGCTTCTTGCCGTAGTCGATCAGCAGCGTCGAGCAGACGAAGAGCCCCGCGCCCGCCGCGGCGAAGAGCATCAGCGCGAGGAAGTACGAGCCGGTCGCCTGCACGATCAGGCCGACGACGATCGGCACGCCGATGCCGGCGCAGTTGCCGCCGAGGTTCATCGTGCCGCCGAGGAAGCCGACGCGGGCACGCGTGCCGAGGATCGAAGGCACGCACCAGAACAGCCCGCACCAGCGCAGGAAGAACAGCGTGACAGAGAGCATTGCGACGACGGTCAGCGGGTCCTTGATCTGCGAGACCGAGAAGATCGCCAGGGTCGCGATGATCGACGAGATGCCGAACAGCGTGCGCAGCACGCGGCTCTGCGAGGCGCCGGTGGCCATCCACTTGTCGGCGATCCAGCCGCCGACCATCTCGCCGACGAAGCCCGAGAAGAACATCACGAAGACGGCGCCGCCCATCTGCTTGATGTCGAAGCCGTGCACCTTCGAGAGGTAGTTCGGCATCCAGGTTAGCAGTCCGTAGAACAGCGCGTTGAAGCACATCCAGCCGAAGAACATGCCCCACACCGAGCGGTAGCGGAAGAAGTCGAGCACGCGGCCGCTCGCATCGGCCGATTCGGCGGCGGCGTCGACGGCGTGGCTCTGCTCGATGTAGCTCGCCTCGGCCTCGTTCACGCCCGGGTGCTGGCGCGGGTGGTTGCGGATGTAGTGCCAGGCGAGCCAGCCGGCGAACATGGTGCCGACGCCGGCGATCACGAAGGCCATGCGCCAGGAGCCGAGCATCGCGATCAGGCCGGAGATCAGCACCGCGCCGAGCGCCGCGCCCAGGGGTGCCCCACCGTCGAGCAAGGTGGCGCCGCGGCCGCGCTCGGTGCGCGTCATCCAGATGCCGTTGAGCTTGCCGCCGGCCGGGTAGATCGGCGCCTCGGAAGCGCCCAGGCCGAGCCGCGTCAGCAGCAGCGGAATCCACCCCGTGCACACGGCGGCGATGGCCTGGAAGAAGCCCCAGCCGAGCGTGGCACCGGCGATCACCACGCGCGGGCCGAAGCGGTCGGCGAGCATGCCGCCGGGGATCTGCATCGCGGCATAGGTCCAGAAGAACGAACTCAGCAGCACGCCCTGCAGCGCGGGGCCGATGTCGAACTCCTTCGCGATCAGCGGCATCGCGACGGACAGCGAGGCCCGGTCGATGTAGTTGATCGAGATGAGGAACAGCATCATCAGGAAGATCTTCCAGCGCACCGTGGTCGGTGCGGCGGTGCGGGCGGCCGTGGCGGCCGCGGGCGGGGCGGTGATGGCGGGGGAATTCATGGCGGTGGTCGGGCGTCGCGGTTGAAGGGCCTACTGCGGGGAGCGCCGCTGATCGAGCAGCGCGGCGAGGGCGGGCGGAAGCCCGCGGTTCGGTTTGGCGGGTGGTGGTGCGAAACTGCCGAGCCGGGCCTTGCCGGGCTGCAGCGCGACGAGCGATTCGGCGTGGCGCACCGCGCTCGAGACGCCGTCGACCGAAGGCACCGGCAGGCGGCCGCGCAGGCTGCGCGCAAGGCCAGCGAGCGGCGCGCCTGCCAGCACGATGACGTCGGCGCCGTCTTCGGCCACGCAGCGTTCGGCCAGCGCGACGAGGCGTTCGCCCTGGTCGCCCTGCACGGTGCCGATGTCGGCCAGCGGTTCGTCCAGGCCACGGATGCTCGCCAGGCGCGCGTCGAGGCCATACGCATGCACCGTCTCGCGGTACCACGTGCGGATGCGCTGCGAGATCGCGACGATCGAGAAGCGATTCCCGAGCAGGCAGGCGCTCGCCAGCGCCGCTTCGGTCAGGCCGGTGACGGGGCATGGCAGCACCTCGCGCAGTCCCGCCAGGCCCGGGTCGCCGAAGGCGGCGACCACCACCGCGTCGAAGCGCGCGTGGTTCTCCGCGGCGATCTGCGCGGCGGCGTAGGCGCCGATCAGCGCCTCGAAGCGTGTCTCGATGTAGGCCACGCCGAAGGGCGCGGTCAGCACCTCGACCGTCGTGCCGGGCGACGCGCTGCGCTGCGCCTCGGCCCGGATGAGCTCCGACACGCTGTCGGAGGTGTTCGGGTTGATGAGGAGGATGCGGGTCATCGCGCGGCTCCGGCCCGTGACGGCAGCAGCGACGGTGCCGCGCAGCGCAGGAATCGGCCGCGGCCGGCCCGCGGGTGGAAGCTCTTGCCGTCCCACACCACTTCGCCGCCGGCGAGCGTCAGCGCGGGCCAGGCGCGCAGGGTCTGGCCTTCGTAGGGCGTGTAGTCGACGGCGTGGTGCAGGTGGCGGTTCTCGAGCACGAACTCGCGCTCGTCCCAGATCACCAGGTCGGCATCACTGCCGATGGCGATCGTGCCCTTGCGCGGGTGCAGGCCGTAGGCCTTGGCCGGACCGGTGGCGGTGAGTTCGACGAAGCGGTTCAGCGTCATGCGACCGGCGAGCACGCCTTCGCTGTACAGCAGCGGCATCCGCGTCTCGATGCCCGGGATGCCGTTCGGGATGTGGCGGAACGCGACCTCCTCGCCGCCGGGCTTCTTGCCTTCCGGTGCGTCGAACCGGAAGGGCGCGTGGTCCGACGAGAACACCGTGAAGGTGCCGTCGTTCAGGCCGTCCCAGATCACCTGCTGGTTCGAGGCGTCGCGCGGCGGCGGGCTGCAGACGCACTTCGCGCCGTGGTAGCTGTTGTCGATGCCGAGGTCGGCGGCCGTGAGGAAGAGGTACTGCGGGCAGGTCTCGGCGAAGATTTTCAGGCCCTGCGCGCGCGCCCAGCGGATCTGCTCGACCGCCTCGCGGCCCGAGACGTGCACGATCAGGATCGGCACGTCGACCAGTTCCGCGAGCGAGATCGCGCGGTGCGTCGCCTCGCGCTCGACGAGCATCGGCCGCGCCAGCGCGTGGAAGCGCGGTGCCGTGCGGCCCGCGGCCTCGAGCCGCTTCGTGAGCCACTCGATGCAGTCGGCGTTCTCGGCGTGGACCATCGCCATCGCGCCGTGCTCGCGCGCGACCGAGAGCACGTCGAGGATCTGGCCGTCGTCGAGCTTGAGGTCGTCGTAGGTCATGTAGATCTTGAACGACGTGTAGCCCTCGCGGATCAGCGCAGGCAGTTCCTCGTTCAGCACCTGCGGCGTCGGGTCGCTGACGATCAGGTGGAAGGCGTAGTCGATGTGCGCCTTGCCCTCGGCGCGGTGGTGGTAATCGGCGACCGCGGCACGCAGCGAGTGACCCTTCTCCTGCGCCGCGAACGGGATCACGGTGGTCGTGCCGCCACAGGCCGCGGCGCGCGTGCCCGAGTCGAAGTCGTCGGCCATGCGCACCGGCGGAGCCATCGGCTGGTCGAGGTGGCAATGCGCATCGACACCGCCGGGCGTGACGACGCGGCCCGCGGCATCGATCTCGCGCCGGCCCTCGGGCAGCGCCAGGCCGATCTGGGCGATGCGGCCACCGACGATGCCGAGGTCGGCATCGAAGGTGTCGCTCGCGGTTGCGACGCGGGCATTGCGCACGACGAGATCGAAGGCAGGCCGGTTCATCGGGCGCCTCCGGTGAATTCTGGCGACAGCTGTGTTGACGGCATGGTGATTGGCTCCATCACGATCAAGCCCCGCAAGCTTCCCGGCGGGTGTTCCGCGCTCAGGGTGTGCGCTTGTCGAGACTGTCGACATCTTCGTCGACAGGCTGTTTGGCAAGCACAGTGTTAACACTGATGTCGACAGTTTTGACCAAAACGATCGTGATCCGGCTGCCGACGTCGCCGAAGATGGGAGGACCCGCCACCCTCCTTGCTCGCACCATGACCCGCCCCATCCGCCTTGGCGTGCTGACGCCCTCCTCGAACACCGCGCTCGAGCCGCTCACCGCTGCGCTGGCCGCCGCAGTGCCGGGCTGCAGCGTGCATTTCTCGCGCTTCGCCGTCACCGAGATCTCGCTGTCCGACCAAGCGCTCGGCCAATTCGACGATTCGAAGATCCTCGCGGCCGCCGAGCTGCTCGCCGACGCGAAGGTCGATGCCATCGGCTGGAGCGGCACCTCGTCGGGTTGGCTCGGCTTCGAACGCGATCGGGTGCTGTGCGATCGCATCCACAAGCGAACCGGCATTGGCGCCACCACCGCGGTGCTCGCGCTCAACGAACTGCTCGCCCTCCACGGCGTAAGGCGCCTGGCCCTCGTGACGCCCTACACCGACGACGTGCAGCAGCGCATCGTCGCGAACTACCGCGCGATCGGCATCGAGATCGTCGCCGAGCGGCACCTGGGCATCCGCGTCAATCACGACTTCGCGCTCGTCGAACCCGAACGGCTCGCGGCCCTGATGCGCGAGGTGGCCCCGGCGCGCCCGCAGGCCATCACCACCTTCTGCACCAACCTGCGCGCCGCGCCGCTGGCCGAGGCGGTCGAGCGCGAGCTCGACATCCCGCTGCTGGACACCGTCAGCACCACGGTGTGGGGCCTGCTGCGTGTCGCCGGCGCCGACCCGGCCGTGGTGCGTGGCTGGGGCCAGCTGTTCGCCTGGCCGTGCTGAGCCCGGCCTGGCGCGCGATGTCGACAGCGTTGCCTACAATCGACGCCATGGCCACCCGAACCGCGCGCAAGACCGCCACGCCCGCCCGCATCGAACGCGAGAACACGCAGGACGACATCTACGAGAAGATCTACGTGGCGATCCTCGAGCATCGCCTGCACCCGGGCACCAAGCTCGTCGAAGAGCGCCTGGCCGACATCTTCGGCGTCAGCCGCGCGCGCGTCCGCGAGGTGCTCGCTCGGCTCGCGCACGAGCAGATCGTGGAGCTCTACCCCCAGCGCGGCGCCTACGTCGCCAAGCCTTCGATCGAGCAGGCGCGCGATGTCTTCGAGGCGCGCCGGCTGATCGAGCCGGCCGTCGTCCGGCGCCTGATCGGGACGCTCACGGCGGAGAAGCTCGCGCGGCTGCGCCAGCACCAGGATCTCGAGCGGGATGCCCGCCGCCGCGACGACAAGCGTGCCGTCATCCGCCTGTCCGGTGAATTCCATTCGCTCGCGGCGGAACTGGCGGGCAACTCCGCCCTCGCTCGCAACATGCGCGAGCTGGCGGTGCTGACCTGCCTGATGATCGTTCTCTACGACGCGCCGACTTCGGAAAGCTGCCGGGCCGACGAGCACTCACAGATCATCGACGCCATCGCCAAACGCGATAGTGCGAAGGCCGAGCGGCTGATGCTCGAGCACCTCGACCACATCGAAAAGGGCATGAAGCTCGAGGCCGCGACCGAGGAAGTCGACCTCGAGGCCATTTTCGGTAGCTGATACCGGAATGGGCGCATTGGCTCTTGGCTGGGCGGACGTCCAGACATCACGCCAATGCGCCCAGGATGCCGAGCACGCATGCCAGCCTGGCGACGAGGATGCCCAGCGTGGGCAGGCAGCCGAGCGCGCTGGCGACCGCACCGCCGACGAGCGCGACGCCGATGCGCACGTGCACGCGCCGCGCTGGCGCCGATCCCGCGCCGCTGGCCTGCACCTGGGTCAGCCGCGCGGTCTTCATGGCTCTCCTCAAATCAGACGCGCCCGCCGCTGCAGCCCGCGATGGACCTTGACCTTGACCGAGGACTCGGAAATGCCGGCGGCACGCGCGGCTTCGGCATCCGAGAGCCCTTCGATCTTCGTGTCCACGATGGAGCGGTGCTTGCCCGGCGGCAGCTGCTACAGGCCGGGTGCCCGCTGCACTTCCCTGACCCGTCGCTCGCGCAATCCAGGCCGGGTTGTGGCCAACGAGTGACTTCCAGTGCCTGGGGCGTCGGGCGGAACCCGACCGCTTGAGATCGACAGCGCAAGCCTGAGGCTTGTCAGCGGGCAGGGGAGCTCGCTGGATTCCCCAAGCCCCTGCGCTGCGTCGCCGCTGCGGCAACGTCGTTTGCCCATGCGCTTCGCCTCGATGTCGCTGGCGCCCCGGCCGCATTTTGTGAGCGCGTTCATGCTCGCAAGCGAGCGGCCAGCATGGGATCGGTCGTCGCGCCTTCTGCGTCGTTGGCCGGCCCGGCTTGCGGGCGAGGACGATCTTGTGCTCAGTGCAGCAGGTACTCGACGAGATGGAGATCGTTCGTCCCGTGCGTGGCCAGGAACGCACGGTCCGGTTTGCCGGAGCAGACGGCCGATGCGTTGGCCGAGTCGGCCGCACGATAGCTCCGCATCCAGCGGCGCCAGCCCGGCAAGGCCTCGCTCTTGCCGATGAAGGCATCGAAGTCCGGCGCAGCGCCGGGCTTGCGGGTACCGTGCAAGGGGTCGGCGTTGAACTCCCGGGTCGTGCCACCGCAGAAGTAGAGATCGGCGTCACCGGTCCACAGCGCTTCGACGATCGCATCCTTGATGACGTCGACCTCCTGGCGAACGCTGACCCGGTCTGCGTTCATGCGATAGATGTAGGTCCAGGGCGTGAGGCGGCCTCCGTCCTGCACGATGGCCAAGGCAGCCAGGTACACCTCCGCGGGAACGACGATGCCGCGAAAGTTGTCCTCGCGCTCCTTGAATGCCAGCGCGCTCGCATACAAGCCGTTCTGCGACAAGCCCGGTGCGTTCACCTGCTGCCATGCGTTGACCTGCAGGGTGATGGGGTCGAGCCGCCACATGTGGCTGCTTTTCGGACTTCCCGGATCGTCGACGCGGCTTGCCACCACCAGGTCCATGGCGGTGTTCGTGACCGCCTCGACAACGGCCAGATCCACGCCGCTGTGCCATGTGCCGCTAAAGCCCGCTGCAGCCAGCGGCAGATTCGACAGCATCTGGCCGTTGTCCGGATCCAGAACCATCAGTCGCACCTCGGTACCGGATGTGGGCGGCGTCCTCGTCTGTGTGATGAGTGCATAGACGCGCAGTTGCACGCTGCCGCCAGGTGCCCAGGCCCAAGCCCACAAGACGCTGTTGATGCGGGAGCCGGAGCCTAGGGATCTGCGCCAGAGTGTCACGCCGGCGTTCTCGGCATCAACGGCCACGACCACGGCTTCTGCCGAGTTCCCGCTGTCCTGCATGCAGGCGAAGTAGGCTTTGGTGCTGGAATCGGAGGCCTTGACGCAATGGCTGAGGGGCGGTGCGCCGATGACTGCCTGCGAGAGCGGTGCGCTGGGGAAACTTGTCTCGGGCAAGCTGGCCGCAGCGAATGGTGCCGGGGCTCCGGGTCGGTCGCCCGCTGCGAGCAACAGATGGGTGCGGTTGGCGTTGAAGCGCACGTCATGCAGGGTCCCACTGGTCGTCCCGCGCGGGAGGTCGCGCACCCGGCTCGCGGCGGGTACACCGTCTCCGACGAAGAGCAGGCTGTCCGTCGACCCGGCACCGAGCCCGGTCAGCGTGTGGCGCGTGGCGCGACCCTTGAGGGCTGCCACTGCTTGTTCCTTCGTGAGCGACGGCTGCTGCTGCCACAGCAACGCGAGTGCGCCGGCGACGTGCGGGGCAGCCATCGAGGTCCCGGTGAAGCTGTCGAATGCGCTGTCGCTCCCCGACGGGAGCCATGCGGCGGACTGGATGTCCAGGCCGGGTGCCCAGAGCCCGACGATGGGGCCGAAGTTGGAGCCCTTTCCGGGGAGTTCGACCCAGCGTGCATCGTTGATCGTGGTCGCGCCCACGACCAGCACGCCCGGTATGTTGGCAGGCTCCACCGAGGCAGCGTCGAGGTTCTCGTTGCCGGCCGCGGCGACCACGACGACGCCCATCGCCTGCAGGGCCGCGATCTGGACTCTCACATCGGGCACCGACGCCGAAGCCGTCCATCCCACGCTCAGGTTGACCACCGCACGTGGTGCGCCCAACACATTCATCATGTGCTGGGCGACGGATTCCAGACCTTGTGCCACGCGATTGACGCTGCCTGCGGTGCAGGTGTCGCCGAACGGGCCCGCGCCCAGTACGACGACGTTGAATAACTGCGTCGATGTGATGCCGAAGCGGTTGCCCGCGGCAATCGCAGCAATGGCCGTGCCGTGGCTGCGGTCGGCAACGGGCAGCGCGCATGGCGTGAAGTTGTGGGAGACGTGATCCTGAACGTTCACCACCCGGCTGCCCCCTGGTGCGGCGAACTCGTCGTGCGAGGCATGAATGCCGTTGTCGAGGATGTAGATGGGAATGGGCGCGGCGGCACCGCTCGGTGCCGTCTTGAAGCGGTAGTCGCGCCGCTCGGTGAAGGCGGCTCGCTGATCGATGCGGTCGAGATTCCAGGGTACCGGTCCGAACGCGTTGCCTCTGGCCTCCCGGCCGTAAATGCGAAAGTCCTTGCGCACCGACCGAACCTCCGGTCGCGCAGCGATCCTGGCGGCCCAGGCGTCGTCGAGGTTCCGCAGGGCCGCCCCGCGCATCGTGACGGTGAACAGTTGCTCCACCTGCCCGCCGGTCCCTGCGATCAGCTGCTGCGTCAAGCTGGCGACTGCCGTTGCGGGTATCTGCTGGGCGTCGAACATCACCATGTAGTTGCCGGGCACGACTTCAACACCCGTGCCGGAGTAGCTGAGGAACTTGGGGTGCGAAGTCGAAGGAGCATGCGGGACCAGGAGGCAGCAGCCCGACAAAGCGACGACCAGGGACGCGAGCAACAGGGTCGTCAACCGATGCACCGGGTTTCTCATGGCTGGAGTCCGGAAAAAAGGTCGAAAGCTGCCATCGAGCCGCCACGCGGACGCTGGCCACGGAAACGGCATAACGCGTTTGGTGAACGGCATGGCGCACATGGCTGCGAGTGCCCGGATTCAGTGTAGGGGGCGGCTGGCCGCGCGCATCCGCAAGGCGTCGGACGGCATGGCGCTCGCACGTCCCGGGTGTCGAGCGACGACCGCCCGACGAAGGCCTGGGACGGCGGCATCTCCGGCACCGGCCTTTGAATGGCCAAGGGCGAGCGCCGGCGGCCTCCACGCACCGGCGGCGGCCGGCCACTCCGCGCTCTGCCGTGCGCCCAGCCTACGGCAGGAGCATTTCGAAGCACATCAACGCCACGACGCGCCTGCGCCCTGTGGCGGTCGCGCGGATGCGGTGCGGCACCAGGCCCCCATGCAGCAGCATCGCCTGCCCTTGCTTCAGCGCCAGCGACAGGCTGGGCCCGCAGTCTCCGCGCCGCATGTCGTCCAGCGGTGTGCACAGGTCGTTCGGCCAGACCTCGGTGCACCCGCCGTCTGCATCGGGGTCGTTGTCGAGCAGGCAGGTGATGAGGGCCAGGTCGCAGTGCTTCACGTCGCGGTGAATGCCGAGTTGCGCGCCTTGCCCGTCGTAGATCGAAAACGAGGCCTGCTTGCCGCAGGGCCGAACCGGCGCCGCGACCTGGCCGCCGACGAATCGGGCCAGCGCCGCCGACCCGTACAGTGCCGCCAGCACCGGCCCGCCGCCAACCGATGCCAGCCGGCGCGCAGGCGTGCCTCCGCGGACGTGCTCGGCGTCCTGGCCTTCGGGCCATGTGTCCCAACGCGGCGTGCCGTGAGCCGCCTCCGTTTGCAGGGCGGTGAGCGTGTCCGCGTCGAACAGTCCCTCGTACAGCGCGAAACCGCCCGCAGCCAGCAGGGGCGACCGGCGCAGGCGCAGCCATTCGCGCTCCAGTGCGCAGCGAGGACAGCAGCCGGCATCCGTGTCGCCGCGGTGCGCCCGTGGAGGTGCTTCGGCTGCTCGGGCTTCGGCGCGGAGCGCCATCACGAGAACGACCCTGGGCCGAAAGCCGGAGGTTCGGTGAACAGCACGGCGGACACCAGCGGCTGCAGCGTGGCGGGAAGAGCGCCCAGAGGCAACTGGCCGCCCGTCACCGGACTCTTGGAACTGCGCAGGACCACGCCGCCATCGGCGCGCTGGTGCGGCTCGACGCCGAACACCGAATTGAACAGCGCCGCGTCCCCTTCGATCGCAAAGCTGCCGCCCACCAGCGCACCCAGGCTAAAGCCCAGCGCGGTGAACGCGCGCTGGGCGCGCGCGGCGTCGGCAGCGGGCTGCAGCAGCACCTGGGCGGCAAAGTGTTGGGTCATCGACGTTCGGGATCAGGCCGCGACTGCGGCGGGAGTGGTGGTGCTCACCGGGATGGCCGCAATGCCGCCCTGGCGCCGGCTGGCGGCTTCCAGCGCCGGCCGCAGCGGAAGGGACATCAGAGCCAGGCCCAGGTAGCGTGGCACCTCGCCGTCACCTCGCTTCAACGCGAGCCCGATCTCGACCAGATGATCAAGAAAGACCTCGACGGATGCATCTTCGAAGCGGTCTTCTGCGAAGCGGGCCTGCAACGCGCGGCGCACCTGGGCCACGGAGGCGATCTCGTCGATGCGTTCAAGGACGCAGCGTTCACGGGCATCGAAGCGTTGTGTGGCGGCACGGGCGCAGGCACGTGTATCGCGCATCACCAGGCCGCCGTCGACGTGCGGCATGGCCTGCAGCGTGCCGTTGTCGCCGGCGTCGCGCCACGCGTTCGCAAGCGCCACCACGTCGCGGGCGCGATGCGCCGGCTGCACGTCAGGTCCGTAGTCGAACTCGAAGTAGTAGGCCACCTGGTTCACGTCGAGCAGTCCGTGCGGATAGAGGTACTGGTAGACCGGCAGGGCCCGGACCTTGGACAGGCCGAAGCTGGCCGGGGCGCTGAAGTACGGGCTGAAGCGATCCAGCCGGATCGATCCGCAGGCGCCGGGGGCCTGCAGGTGTCCGATGAGCGGCAGGAGCGCATGCATCGCATCGTAGTCCTCGTCGGTCTCGCCGGGGAAGCCGTAGAGCAGGTTCCAGTCGGCGGCCACGCCGTATTCCCGGCACCACTTCAGCAGCTGCACGTTGCGCAGCGCCGTGGTGCCTTTGCGCATCAGCGCGAGGATCCCGTCCGACAGGCTTTCGATTCCCGGCTGGATGCGCATGACCTTCGATCGCGCCAGCTGCGCAACATGGTGGCGCTTGAGGTTGGCCTTGACCTCGAAGAAGACCGGGCCGGGCGGCGCCAGCCGCTCCAGAGCAGGCAGCACGGTGTCGAAGTAGCCCATGTCGAGGATGTTGTCGACGGCTTCCACCGACGGACAAGGCCATTGTTCGAAAAGTTGGCTCAGTTCCTTCAGCAGCCGTCCGGGCGACTTGCTGCGATAGCCCATCGAGTGCCCATTGAGGCCGCAGAAGGTGCAATGCGACTTTGCACCCCACCAGCACCCGCGCGAAGCTTCGAACAGCAGGACGGGTGCCACCTCCTGGGCGGCGGGGCTGCCGGCCCGGGCCTGGAAGTAGGGCTCGTAGGACGGAATCGGCAGGGTGTCCATTGATTCGACAGGCTCGGCCGGGCCTGTCGCCACCGACCCGCCGTGGTGATCGCGAAACACCACGCCGTCGATGCGCCGCAGCGCGTCCGTGCGCGAGGTGCCGGCGCGCGGATGCTGCTTCAGCTCCTGCAGGACGCGCGGAAAGCTGACGTCGGCCTCGCCGGAGAAGGCGAGGTCGACGAAGGGAAACGCACGGTGGTACGCCTGGCCCATCGGGCCTTCCCAGTTGGCGCCGCCAAAGGCCGTCATCACCCGCGGGTACTTCAGCTTGATGCGGCGGGCGAGCGCCAGCGAGGCCAGGTTCTGCTCGAAGGTGCTGGTGAACCCGACCACATCGACGGCACCCCAGTCAACGGCCGCCAGCGCCTCCGCCAGGAAGGGCTCCACCTGCAGCCGTGCTGCGCGCAGCCGGGCGAGCATCGCGTCGTCCAGCTGCCAGGTGTCGCGCAGCACGCGCCGCAGGTAGCCCCGGTCGCGTTCGGCATCGGCGCCGTGCAGCGCCTCGGTGAACAGCCACTCGCCCGCGAACGCGACATGCGGAAGGTCGTGCGTGATCCAGTTGTACGTCGCGGACCCGATGCGCTCGGCCAGGCGCATGTTGAGGTACAGGGTGCGGCAGTCGAACCCGCGCTCGAGCAGGCCCGCCTCGAGCAGCGACAGACCGAGCGCGGGCCGCTCGAGCGCACCCCACGGCATGTGGACGAGGAGCACGCGCATGGCAGTCAGGCCATGGGGTCGAGCTTGCGCTGGATCACCAGGTCTTCGAGGGCTGCGACGTCGTCGGAGCTCAGGCCGCTGGCGTCGGAGGATCCGCCGTCGCCGGCCGGCGGCGCGGCTTCTGCGTCGGGCGCCGCGGCGGACTGCGGCAACGAGCCGATCGGCGGCCGGATCGGGGGGGCGATCGGCGTGATGGGGGGCCTGATGGGAGTGATCGGCGGGCGCACCGGCGTGATGGGGGTCACCGGCGGGCGCACCGGAACGACCGGTGTCACCGGGGGACGGACGGGCACGACCGGTGTCACCGGAGGGCTCACCGTGATCGGTTGCACCGGCTGCACCGGCCGGATCGGTTGGATCGGCTGGATGGGCCGGATCGGCCCGGCGCAGCGCAACTTGGCGACCAGCACCGCGGCGTTGGCATCCACCAGGCCGGAGCCCGTGGCCACGTCGCTGCCGGGGCCTGCGGCGGCGCCTCCGCAGGCCGGGTTGCAATTGCCCGCGGTCACGTCGATGGCGGTGCGCACCATGATGTCGCGCACCTCGGACGGCGTGAGGCGCGGACAGGCCTGCTTGATCAGCGCCGCCACGCCAGCCAGTTGCGGCGCGGCCGCCGAGGTGCCGCTGATCGCGGCCCAGCCGTCGTTGCCGGCGGTCTCGTCGCCGTTGGGGTGGGCACCGCCCGTCGCCAGGTCGGTGTCGATGTCCGAGCCGGGCTGCAGGGGCAGCATGATGTAGGCGGCCCTGGGCCGCATCCCCACCAGACCGCAGAGGTCGGGTGCATTGCGGCCGGCGTAGATGCTGCTGACGAAGCCGCTGGCGTAGTCCGATGCGCGCAGGCTGCCGTCGGGCGCGCGAAAGACGCCGCCGGCCGAGATCACGTCCGGGTGCTGACCGGGGAAGCCGAAGTGCCCGTTGCCGGCAGAGAACACGACCACGATGCCACGCGCCACCGCATCCGTGATGGCCGCGGCCAGTGCCTGGTCGGCCGGTGAGAGCGGCGGGTTCCGGACGCTCGAGCCCCAGCTGCAGGTGATGATGTCCGGCGCGAGCGCGACTGCGGCGTTGAACGCGGCGAGCGTGTTCGCGAAACTCATCTTCACGGGCAGCAGTTCGCAGTCCGGCGCATTGGCGAAGATGTTGGCCGACTCGGCGGTGCCGTGGCCGTTGTCGTCGGTGGCGGCGTTGACGGCGCCGGGCGCCAGGGTCACGGCCTGCACGCGGTAGCCCCGGCCCGCAAAGTACGGATGCGCGAAGTGGCCGCTGTCGACCATCGCCACGCGGATGCCGCGTCCGGTAATGCCGCCCCGATGCGCCTTGTCGGAGTTGCAAGCCAGCGACACGCCGGCTGGCACGTCCAGGTGCCAGTAGCCCTTGGTGGGGGGCAAGGGCAGCGTCGCGAAGTAGTAGCGGGGCGTCTCGATGGCCACGCCTTCGATCAGGTTCTCGAACGCCGTCCCTTTCGGAAGCAGCAGCCCGAAACGGTCGGTGCTGTCGGTGCTGAAGTACGTGGCGGTGTCCTGGACGTTGCCGGCCTTGAGAGTGGGCAGCTCGTGAGGCACGATGCGCGTCTTGAAGGCGCGCTCGAAGGTCGCGATCGGCGCGGCGACGTTGATCGTGTAGGGCGACAGCTGCAGCACCTCGAAGCCCGCGTCCTGCAAGGCACCGGCCGTGCGGTAGATCAGGTCCTCTTCGGACATGAAGTTGGACACGATGCTCGCGTCGAACGGGCCGGCGTAGTCGAACATCGACATGCCGCCGACGGAGTGTGGCGAGACGTTGGCGAACAGCCGCGGAGGGATCGAGAAGCCTTCCTTGTCGGTTCGCGAGCCGCTGGGGGTCTTGCCGCCGACGCCCTTCGAGGCCGTGGCCTTGCGCGGTCTCTTGCCCGCCGCCTGCTTGCGGACGGGTACCTTAGTTGCCGATGTCTTGACGGTTGCCATGGAAGTCCTTGAGATGCGGTGGAATGGGATGGGGCCGCATCGTGGGATGGCCCTGCGTGCCTTACATCCCAAATGAGTAGGACAGCGCGCGTCGGCATCCGCACGATTGCCGACGAGCTATCGGGCGCTGTTTCCGGTTCGACTTCTTCGAGATCCGGACTTCCGGAGCCCGCCGAGGTCAGCCTGCGCTGGCCAGCTTCACGATGGAGCCTGCGACGTCCGAGAAGACGCTTCGCAATGCGTCATGGTCGTCGCAGCCGTAGTCGTGCATGGAAAGAAGAATCGCCTCGCTTGTCGTGGCGAGCACGAACGACAGCACCCGACACCTGGCCATGTCGTCGTACATGTCCAATGTCGAGTGCGCGAAGTCCCCTTCAAGGGAGGACTGCTGGTCGACGATCTCCCACGCGTTCTCGACGCCCGCGCAGAAGCCGAGGAAGTGAACGTCCTGGATGTGCTCGGCCAGGCGACGCGCGCTCGTCGATGGTTCCTGTACCTCGACTGCTTTGACATACAGGCGCTTCTTCTGGTCGGCGCTTTCGAAGCAGGACATCGGGGCATCGCCCGAAGTGAGGCACCACCCTTGCGGTACCTCGAACTCCCAGGGGCCGATCTGCGCGATGTCCATAGGCTGCGGGCCAGGCTTCTTGCTCGGTCGCCAGCTGGGGCTGTCGCTCAATGCAGCCCTGCCAGGCCCTGGGCGCCGGCATCACGCGCGCGGGCTGCAGCGCGCCACCCTCGATGCCGCCAACCAGCAAGCGCCGGGTTCGTGCTGGCGACACGCCGTTCATGCCCTGATCGCTTCCTGCGCGTCATTCGGTCTCGTCGAGTGAATTCGCTACGCCGAGACTTGCCCATCCTGCGGAGGAAGACATCCCATCATTGGGTGAAGCCGCTTGCCTTTTCCTTCGGTAGGCACCTCGTGGCCCACGGAAGCAGGCGCGTCATCGACCCCAGCCGGTTCTCACGCAGGGCGTGAGACCGGCGGACGCGGCCGGTCGAGCCATCGGGTGCACGTCGCCATCGAGCTTCAGGCCAGGCTCTTGGAGACGTGCACTTGCAACGGGCGCGCCGGATAATGCCTCGACAGGCGCGGGGTGGGGAGTCATGGCGGACCCGGCAGGCGGCAAGACGGCATATCGCTTCAAAGGCTGGGAATTGCGTCCGGCGCAGAGCGTGCTGCTGGTTGCAGGGGTTCCGCGCTCGCTGCCGTCCCTGGCGTTCGATGTCCTGACCTTGCTGGCCGAGCACTGGCCCGGCGTCATCAGCAAGGAATTCATCCTGGACAAGGTGTGGCCGCGGACGACCATCCTGGATGGAGGCGTTGCGGTGCGCATCCACGCCATCCGCCAGGTCCTCGGCAAATCGGCCGTCGTCACCGTGAAGGGGCTGGGCTACCGGCTCGAAGCCGAACGGATGCCGGAGCCGGAGGCGCTCGTGGGTCGCGAAGCCGACGTGCGGGAGTTGCTGGCCTTGCTGGATCGATCGCGGCTGGTGAGCATCACCGGCCCCGGAGGCGTCGGGAAGACCGCCCTCGCGCGCCAGCTGCTGGCAACGGGCAGCCTTGGCGACGCCACCTGCTGGGTCGATCTGTCGCTGCGCGCGAGCGACAAGGACTTGTGGGCCGCCGTTGCCGAGGGGATCGGCGTGATCGACTCGGGTGGCGATCGCTCGGCCAACCTGCTCGCCGCGTTGTCGCGGATGTCGGCGACCATCGTTCTGGACAACTGCGAGCACCTGGCCGAAGCGGTGTCTCATCTCATCCAGGCTGCGCTTGACGCGGCGCCCGCGGTGCGCTGGTTCGTGACATCCCAGGCCCCTTTGCAACTGCCCGACGAACAGGTGTACCCGTTGCCGCCCTTGCACGTGCCGTCCGACGATGCCCCGCTCGAACAGGCGCGTGGCAGCGGGGCGCTGACGATGCTGTGCAACCTGGTGGGCACCGCGCGCGACCCGTTCGTGCTGACGCCGGGGAACCTCCAGGCCGCCATCGACATCTGCCGGGAGCTGGACGGCCTGCCGCTCTTCATCCAGATGGTGGCCAGCCGCATCGCGACACTGGGCCTGGAGACGGTGCGCGAACAGCTGCGGCAGAAGCTCCGGCTGGACTCGGAAGGGCCCGGGGTGCCTGCCCGGCAGCAGAAGATGCGCCGGGTGTTCGACTGGAGCTACGGCCTGCTCGACGCAACGGAGAAGCGAACCTTCCTGCTGCTGCAGCCGTTCGTGGGCGGCTTCTCGAAGCATGCCGTCAGGCAGATGCTTTACGGCCCGACGGGTCCGTACTCCGAAGCGCAGGAGTGGGATGCGTCCGATGCGCTGCATCGGCTGGTGCTGCGTTCCTTCGTCCGCAAGAGTGCCGACGGGGGCGGCGAGGGGCGCTACCTTCTGTACGAGAGCGGGCGCGCCTACGGCCTTGCGTTGCTGCGCGAGGCAGGCGAGCTGGACTTCGTGCGCCACCGTCATGCCGAAACCGTCGCGGCGCACTTCGCAAGGGCGCGGGCCAACCACGACGACTGGGGAGACGCGCAGTGGGCGAGCGAGTACCCGGTCGAGCGCTACAACGTGCGAGCGGCGCTCGATTGCGCGACCGTGACCCGGCAGCCGGCCCTGCTTGCCCGGCTGGCGGCGGCGTTGGCGCTGATCGACACCTTCACGCGCGCGCAGGCCGAGATCGTGCGATGCCAGGTGCCTGCCGACGTGCTGCTTCAAGCTGACCTGCGTTCACGGGCATGGTCTTGCGCGGAACTCAGCTGGGCGCATTTCCTGGACGGTGATCGGCAGGTGGCCACTCGCCTCGCCAGCCAGGCCGTGCAGGACTACCGCGCGCTCGGCGATGTCGCAGGAACCTACCAGGCCCTGGCCCAGCTCGTCAGGCTCTACGAGTCGCAACCTTCCATGGCCGAAGAGGCGAGGGCGGCGGCCACCGAGCTGGCTGCGATCGATCTGCGTGGCGTACCGGAGCGCTCGAGGCTCTTCTGTGCCATCACCGGCGGGATGCAGTACTCCGGCGAGCGCACGCTGTCCCGGCTGCATGAACTCCACGAGGAGACCCGCGAACGCGGCTACGACACGCTGGCGGCGCTGTGCCGGGTACACATCACCGATCAGCTTCTCATCGAGCGCAAGTATGTGGATGCCGTCGAGACGGCCCGCCAGTTCCACGCCGACGGCGAGACGCGCGCGAGGCCCCGCGCCATGATCCTGGTCAACCTGATCCAGGCGCTTGCCCAGCTCAACCGTCGCAAGGAAGGGCTCGAACCGGCGGGCATCGTGCTTCGTACGCTGCCCAGTGCGGCCAACCACGTCATCGCTGCTTTCGCGCTCGCGGCGACGCGCGAAGGGAAGCTCGAGCGGGCTGCGCGGATGATGGGCTACTGCCAGCGGATCCGCCGCGAGCGAAACCAGCGCCCGGACCCCGCCGAGGAGGTGCTGGAAGGCGAAGTGAGGGACACCCTCAGCGAGAAGCTCCCGGCGCAGAAGCTTCACACCTTGTTGGACGAAGGGGCCTCGCTGACGCTGGCGAAGGCGTGGCTGCTGATCGATTGGTAAGGCCTGCCCAGGGCCGGGCGCGCAGCAGGCCGGCGAGATCGCGGGTCTTGATGCGGCTCGCCCGCAGTTCGCTCAGGAAGACGCTGGCGTCTGCGAGCGAAACGCCGGCCTGTTCGACCAGGATGCAGCTGATGGTGCTCTCGGACCGGTCGCCGAACCACAGTCCGGCCAGCCGGTGGATGAGCAGATCCTGGGCCTGCCGATCGATCCCGCAAGCCGTGCCATGCTCCTTCAGGGCAAAGCGGACGTTGATGAGAGCCTCGGTGACAGGAAAGTAGGGCTCCTGCGGGAAGTGCGTCAGGCACATCTCGTCGTCGGTGAAGCACGGATCCTCTTCAAACCGGGCGTAGACCTCGCCAAAGCCACGCATGCCTTCGTCGCGGAGCTCCCACGCCCGGATCGCGCCCAGGCTGGACACGCCCCAGACCTGCCAGCCCGAGTCCAGGGCATCGCAAAGCTCGGCGTGCGAAACCGCCGGCACCATCCCGAAGGCGCCGTCGCACAGGACGAGCACGCCGGGCTTGGAGCCGGAAGCGATGCGCCGGACATCGCCGCGCCGTGCGGGTGGGTGCCAGTGCAGGGGCAGGTCGCGCAGTGAAGGGTCCAGGCCGAAGGCCGACGGACCCGCGAACAGGTTGACGGCACCCCAGTTCGCCGAGCCGTTCAACGAGGTCTTCAATGGACTTCCCCGGTCACCGCAGAGAACAGTCGCCGGCCCATGCGCACAGCACTGTTCTCGACATCCTCGCAGCGAGGCACGACGACCTTCACCACGCTCATGCCGCCCAGCTCGATCTCAAAGCGGTGGCGCAGGACGGTGTCGAAACCGGCGCTTGCCATCGAGTCCAGCAGCCCGGACAGCAGCTGCCCGAGGCTGCTCTCCCGCGTCATCCAGGCGGCACCTGCAAGGGTTGCGAAGTCCAGAGGACGACTCGCATCGAACATGCGCGTCAGGAAAGGGCGGTCCAGTTCTTCGCGCCTGGCCAGCCCCAGCCCGTTGTATCGGCCGTAGAAGCGGACGATGTCGTCGCGGCCGCCATGGATGTGGCTCAGGCGGGACTGCGCGGCCTCGCAGAGTGCGCGCGCGAGTGCGTGCCTTGGATCCAGGTGAGCGCCCGCGCCCGCAGCCAGGTGCATGCCGTCGCTGCCGGGCTCATGAAGGCATGCATGGACGCAGGTCACACCGAACGGGTTGGGAAGCCAGCGGACGGCGGTCCGGATGCCGAGGCTCTCCCATGCCGCCACGAGCTCGGAGAACGGCGCCGGCAGCTGGGTCAGCCACCGTGAGCGGGCCTGCGCGCGGTCCATGGACAGGGCGTCCCGCTCCAGCACTTCCAGCAGCCCGTGCAGTGTCGCTTCCTCAACGGAGTTGCCGGACGCCAGGCCCGTGCTGGTCCAACCGAACACCGCAGGCGTGTCCTTCTCCTCGAAAGGCATGAACACCAGTTCTGCCGGCAGCCGCACGATCCGGCCTTGCCCAAGGCTCTCGCATGCGACCGTGGTGACCATCTGGTCCGGCGTGGCCTCGTGGTCTAGAAGGGGTGCGAAGTCGATCGGTTCGAGTTCGCCGCCGAACTGCTCGAACGCGGAGGCCAAGGTCATGGTCTCAGCTGCCCATCTCGTTCGCAACGGTTCGGCAACTGCGAACTCGACGGCCTCCATCAGCGCTCCGACTCGCGCTGCCTGCGCATCAAGGCCCTTGCCGGCGTGAACGCGGAGCGAACGCCCCCGGGGCCGGATGCTCGCGAAGACCGGCAATCCCAGCCGGTCCATGCGCGTGATGTCCGTGACCCGCGAGATGCCCAGCGGAGCCATCAACCCCTGCGCGGCGCGAAAGGTCTCTTCCGGGTGCCGGCAACGAAGGCTCGAGCCCAGATCGATCAGAGCCACGCGACACCGCCGGGGAGGACTGCCAGCTCGAGGGCCGGGCGAGCTTCCTCAGCGGCCTAACCCGCAGCCTTCTTGGCCGCCCCTGGGGGCTTCCTGGCCGCTGCCGCGCCCTTCTTGGCCGCCGCCAGGCCCGTCCTGGCTGCTGCCGCGCCCTTCTTCGCCGCCACCGCGCCCTTGCTAGCTGCCTCCGGGCCCTCCTTTGCTGCCACGCGCGCTTTCATGCGGGCCTGTGCAACCCTGGATGCCTGCGTCGCGGCGCCCACCGCCATGCCCGCGGTGTCGGCAAGCGCGCTGACGAATTCGAACATCGCGGAGGCGGCCTTGGGCGACAACGAACCGAAGTCGATGGTCATGGTGACGCTCGGCGGCCGAAGCGACGTATCCGCGGGATCGTCGCCCGCCTCCAGTTCGTCGAACTCCCCGTCCGTGGACTTGCGCTCTCCGGAGCCCGAAGCCTTTCTCGGGCGATTGCTTGCCATCGTGGTTTCCCTTCGCAAAAGCGTCCGCCGTGGCCAGGAACGGCAAGCGGGCGAACCGAAATAGTGCTTAAGAACCGCTTAAAGACAACCTGGCCTCGGGCGCCGACAGTAGCGAACATGGCGCAACAGCCTGCGCTCGACCCAGGAGGAATTCATGCTGAATCAAGAGTCCGTCGCACCGGGACCCAACATGCACCAGCTGCCGCAACTGGTCGTCGACCAGATCGAGTGCGGCTTGATCGTGTGCGACGCCCATGGCGGCATGCTACATGCGAACCAATCCGCGCTGCGAGAGCTCGAGGCGGGCCAGTTCATCAAGCTGAAGGAAGGCCACCTCGTCGGCAGCGACGCGTCTGCCAACGAGCTTGCATCCGCCATCGCGGCCGCGACGCAGCGTCGCAGTCGCCTCGTCTATGTGGGCGCTGCGTCGCAGCAGCTGATGCTGGTGGTGATGCCGCTGAAGCTGTCGGGCGCGGACGGCAGCGAAGATGTGCTGGCGCTGGTGATGATCGGCCGGCGCGACGTGTGCACGCCGCTGGGGCTGGAATTGCTGGCCATGCAACGAGGCCTCACCGCCGCGGAAAAGCGCGTCTTCTGCGGATTGGTGGCCGGCCTGGCGGTGCGCGACATCGCGGCCCGGGACGGCGTGAAGATGTCGACGGTGCGCGCCCAGGTCTCCTCGATCCGCGACAAGCTGCAGGCCGCAAACATCGACGAATTGCTGAGAGTGGCGGCGCGGGTGCCGCCCGTGCGTGCCTATCATTAGGCGGGTGCGTTCGCAATCCGCCGTTTGATTCCGTTTGAAATTGCTCCTGGGGAGAAAAGTCAAATGAAGGTCATCTTCGATCGCGCCCTTATCTCGGACAAGTACGGCCATCAGGACGGACCCCGAATTCTCCACGCGGTGTCGCTGCTCGGCGGTGACCTGGTGGACGTATCGAGCCTGCAGCACGACGCGGAGAGGATTCGTGCGAAGGTGAATGAATTCCCGGAATCGGAACCCATCTGTCTGATCGGTGGCTACGAGCTCCTTCCGACCTTTCACCTGCCCAATCCATCGCGGAACAAGACTCACGAAGAGGATGTCACGGTCCTGACCGATGCGCCGTACGGCGCGATCAACGACCGCATCGCTGAGCTCTATGTGCCGAGCCGGCCCGTCTCGCGGCTGCCGGACAGCCAGGACAACAAGAATCCGCAGGAGTTCATCGACCTGCTGTCCCGCGCGGTGCAGGCTCCCACGCCGGCCGGCTTCTACGAGGAGGCGGCGAAGGAGTTTTCGGACTCGGCGGACCTGGTGCACCAGGATTTCCAGGGTGCTCCTCCCGTACACCTGTCGCCGCCGGAAAGTCAGGGCAATCCGAGTGTTGGCGCGGCCATCGCGGGCCGGGGCCGTGTTCACTTCCTGCTGCACGGCTCGGCGGACGGGTCCGGTAGCGCCGTGTTGTGGGGCCGGGCCGGGCCAGGGAAGAAGTTCATTCCCGCGGTTTCGGCATCGGAGCTGATGAAAAGCAAGCTCGAGGGCGCGGTCGTGACCTTCAGCTCCTGCTATTCGACGCTGCTGGCCAGGCGGGAAGGCAGTGGCGACCCTCCACGAGCGCCGGACAACCAGGTCGCGCTGGCCTGTCTTGCGGCCGGCGCCAAGCTGGTCTTTGGGCCGACAGCGGCCAACTGGATCGACATCACGGATCCGGTCGACTCCTTCGGTGCAGCGCTGATAGCCCGCATATGGAGACACCTGAAGAAGGGAGAGCCAGCCGCGGAGGCCTTGTCCTCGGCGAAGCGGGACTACGCCCGGTTCGCCATCGACAAGCACAGCCGATCGGAGTTGAGCTACGTTCGCAAGACCTTGCTTCAGGCCCAGTGCCTGGGCCACCCGATGTCCCGTCTGTGAAGGAGACGCAACATGACTGACGCCGAGCTGCTGGAACTGGCGAAGAAGCAAGTGCCTGAGAAGCTGCGGGCATCCGGGCGGGTCATCGAACGCTTCACGCCGTCCGCTGCCTCGTCATTGGAGGCTGCCGATGAGGACGACGCGTTCGTCGCCGACATGGCTCAGTCCATGGGGACCACGCCGCCGCCGCCGATGCAGCCCGATCCCGAAGCCGGGGACGTGGCATTCCACGAGGACACCCCTCTCGGGCGGCGCACGATGATCGTGCAAGTGCGCAAGGGCAAGGTCGTGCGCAGGATCGGTCAAGCGTAGCGCCGAGTGCGCCGCGGCTAGCGCCGTTGCGGTGCGCTACCCACAGCCGCGAGAACAGGGCCGAGCGACGATCCGCGGCACCCGGCCGACCGTCCCGACCACGTCGCCCCGGCGCAGCCCGGCGTCCAGCATCCGCGGCTGCACCACCGTGTGCCGAACGGCAGGGCGCGGGGCCAGGACCTGCGCCCCCCGCGCAAGCGGCCCATCCGTCCACCGCTCGGTCGACCGCCCGAACCGCTCCCGCCCCCACGCCGACCGCTCGTCTCACCGGGCTGTGCTTTCGCCGCCGCGGCGCCGACAGTGAGGGCCATCGAAGACATCCCGTCGTCGACGACACCCGAAGGAACCGCGATGAACACCTCCCCGCAACTCTCCTGCGATTGCACCGAATGTCCCGGCGCCCTGTGCGCCTGCGGCTGCCAGCAGGCCGCCGCGCCGGCCGCCTGCGCTTGCGGCCCGCAATGCGCCTGCGCCTGCGGCCCGCAGTGCCGCTGCGGCGAAGCCTGCCGCTGCGGCGAGGGCGCAGCCCGGGCCCAGGCCTGAGCGCCTTCTCCGGGGGGCCAGGCCCTGCGCCGCGACGGCGCCGCAGGGGCCTTGCCCATCTGCGACACTGGCCCATGCACCTCGTCTCCTCGCCGCGCGCGGCCTTGTGGCCGAGCACGCCGCGCGGCGTGGTGCAGCTGGTCGCCGCCTCGGCGCTGGCCTGGGCCGTGGCGGCCTCGCTGCTGTTCGTGCTGGTGCCGGGCATCGAGACCTTCCCGCGCCTGCTCGTCTACTCCGAAAGCGTCGGGCTCACGATGGTGGCCTGCGTACTGCTGCTGCGGCGCCAGCACCGTCTCGAACGCCTGGCCGCGGGCACGCGCTGGCTGCTGACCGGCGTGATCGCCATTCCCACCGGCTACCTGCTGGGCCACCAGATCGCCTTCGTGCTGCTGGGCGAGCCGATGCGCCTGGTGGGCTTCCACCACGTGAGCCTGGTGCCGCTGCTCTTCACCGTGCTGGTGGGCGGCCTGGGTCTGCGCCACTTCGCGACGCGCGAACACCTGGCGCGCGAGGCGGCCGCGCGCGCGCAGGCGCAGCGCCTGGCGGTGGAGGCGCAGCTGCGGCTGCTGCGCGCACAGATCGAGCCGCACATGCTGTTCAACACGCTGGCCAACCTGCGCGGGCTGGTGCGCGAGGACGCCGAGCGCGCCGAGGCGATGATCGATCGGCTCATCGTCTACCTGCGCGGCACGCTCGCGGCCTCGCAGACCGAAGCGGTGCCGCTGGGCCGCGAGTTCGCGCAGCTCAGGGCCTACCTCGAGATCATGTCGCTGCGCATGGGGCCGCGCCTGAGCTGGCGGCTGGACCTGCCGGCCGCGCTGGAGGCGACGGCCGTGCCGCCGATGCTGCTGCAGCCGCTGGTGGAGAACGCCATCAAGCATGGCCTGGAGCCCAAGATCGGCGCGGGTCACGTCGAGGTCGTCGCCCACGCGAGCGATGCGGGCATCGAGATCTGCATCGACGACAACGGCCTGGGCATGCCCGACCGGCACGACGAGGATCTCCAGGACGGCTCCAGCTACGGCCTGCGGCATGTGCGCGAGCGGCTGCTCGCGGCCTTCGGCCCGGCGGCGCGCCTGGAGCTGGAGCGGCGGCAGCCGGCCGGCGTGCGATCCCGCGTCTTCCTGCCCGCCCGGCCCGCCGCGAAGGACAGCCCATGACACCGCAAGCCCGAGCCGCCACCGCCGTCATCGCCGAGGACGAGCCGGTGCTCGCGCGCACGCTGGCCCGCCTGCTGCAGCAGGCCTGGCCCGAGCTGCAGATCGTAGGTGTCGCGGAGGACGGCCTGCGCGCCACCGAGCTGGCGCTGGCCGAGGTGCCCGACGTCGTCTTCCTCGACATCAAGATGCCCGGCCGCAACGGCATCGAGGTGGCCGAGGCCGTGGCCGACGACTGGCCCGACGACCACGCCGAGCCGCTCTTCGTGTTCGTCACCGCCTACGACGAGTTCGCGGTCTCCGCCTTCGAGCGCGCCGCGGTCGACTACCTGCTCAAGCCCGCCACCGCCGAGCGCCTGCAGCAGACGGTGGAGCGGCTGAAGGCCCGGCTGGCTGCACGCTGCGCGCCGCCCGCGGCCGGCGAGCGCGCGGCGCTGATGCAGCGCATGCAAGCCATCGCATCGCCGCCGGTCGAGGCGGCCGAGCGCATCAAGGTCATCCGCGCCGGCGTTGGCAACACCGTGCGCATGATCCCGGTGGCCGACGTGGTCTGCTTCGAGGCCACCGAGAAGTACGTCAACGTCGTCACGCCCACGGGCGAGGCGCTGGTGCGCATGAGCCTGCGCGAGCTGATGTCGCGCATCGACTCCAGCGACTTCATCCAGGTGCACCGCAGCGTGCTCGTCAACTCGAACGCCATCGTCAGCGCCACGCGCGACGAGAACGGCCACTACAGCCTGGCGCTGCGCGGCCTGCAGCGGCCGCTGAAGGTCAGCCGCGCCTTCGGGCACCTGTTCCGGCCGATGTAGCCGGCGGGCCCGGGGCTCGAAGCCCGGGAACCGTTGGGTCGACGAGATCGACCGCTGCCGGGCAGCGGCCAACCACCGATCGCTTGCCGCTGTCGTCGCGACGGCCCGGCACCGACAGTGCGCTCCGCACGACAACCCTCATCGAACCCAGGAGCCCACCATGAAGACCCTCGTCGCCACCACGCTTTCGATCGCCGCCCTGCTGGCCACCACCGGCTGCATGTCGCCGCCGAAGGACCTGGACCTGGCGCTCACGCGCCCCAGCGCCGGCAGCAAGTACCTCGTCACGCTGCAGCCGCCGGCGCAGCCCGCGGCCATCAACCAGCTGCACAGCTGGCAGGTGAAGCTGAGCACGCCCGATGGCATGCCGGTGGCGCATGCCCGCATCGCCGTCGACGGCGGCATGCCGCAGCACGGCCACGGGCTGCCCACCAAACCGGAGGTCACGCGCGAGCTGCCCGGCGGCGGCTACGTGATCGAAGGCATGAAGTTCAGCATGACCGGCTGGTGGGAGATCAAGCTCGCCATCGACGGCCCCGCGGGCGCCGATCGCGTGAGCTTCAACACCGTCGTCGCCGAGCGCGGCGCGGGGCGTTGACGATGCGCTGCCTTCGATCCATGGCCTGGCTGCTCGTCAGTGCGCTGGCGGCCCTGTGCGGCCTGCTGAGCGTGACGCTGGCCAGCGCCGGCGAGCCGCCCGCCGCCGGCATGCCGCGTTGGACCGCCGAGGAGAAGGCCGTGCTGGCCTCGCTCAGCCTGGCCCGCCTGCCCGCGACGCCGGCGGACCCGTCGAACGCCGTGGAGCAGCAGGCCGCGGCGATCGCCTTCGGCCAGCGCCTCTTTCACGACGCCCGGCTCAGCCGCAACGGGGCCGTCTCCTGCGCGAGCTGCCACGACCCGGCGCGCCAGTTCCAGGACGGGCGGCCGGTCGGCCAGGGCGTGGGCACCGGCTCGCGCCGCTCGATGCCCATCGTCGGCGCCGGCCACGCCACCTGGCTGTTCTGGGACGGCCGCAAGGACAGCCTCTGGGCTCAGGCCCTAGGCCCGCTGGAAGATGCGCTGGAGCATGGGACCAACCGCCAGCGCGTCGCGCACCTGGTGGCCGCGAACCACCGCGGCGACTACGAGGCGATCTTCGGCCCGATGCCGCAGCTCGATGGGCTGCCGGCCGATGCCGGCCCGCTGGGCAGCGCGGCCGAGCGGGCGGCCTGGGCGGCGATGGAGCCGGCTCGCCGCGCGCAGGTCTCGCGCGTGTTCGCGAACGTCGGCAAGGCGCTCGCGGCCTACGAGAAGTCGCTGCGGCATGCGCCGGCGCGCCTCGATGCCTACATCGATGCCGTGCTGCGTGGCGACCGGGCCGCCGGCCAGCTGCTGCAGGCCGACGAGGCGCGTGGCCTGCGCCTGTTCATCGGCAAGGCGCAGTGCGTCAGCTGCCACAACGGGCCGCTGTTCAGCGACCAGCAGTTCCACAACACCGGCGTGCCGCCGCGCGACGCAGCCCGCCCCGACCTCGGCCGCGCGGCCGCGACGGCCGCCGTGCGTGCCGACGAGTTCAACTGCCTGGGGCCCTTCAGCGATGCGCGGCCCGAGCAGTGCCAGGAGCTGCGCTTCATGGCCAGCGACGATCCCGCGCTGGCCGGCGCCTTCAAGACCCCGGGCCTGCGCGGCGTGGCCGACCGGCCGCCCTACATGCACGCCGGGCAGTTCGACACGCTGGAGCGGGTGCTGCGCCACTACGTCGCGGCGCCGCACGCGGTGCTGGGGCATTCGGAGCTGGCGCACCGCCATGCCGGCGCCGCGGCGGCCGGGCACGAGGGGCGGGCGCCGATCGAGCTGAACGACGCCGAGATTGGCGAGCTGGCGCGCTTCCTCGGCACGCTGGGTCCGGCGCGGCAGGGTCCGTGACCATCCGACACGCCGCACGTGAATCGGTCACAGCCTCGCGCCGCGGCCCGCGCGACAGTTGTCGACCGGTCCCGTCGGGACCCAGCCTGGAGACCCGATGGGAACCACCTACCTCGAGGATTCGGCGCACTACGCGCACGTGATGGCCGACTTCGAAGAGAAGGGCGGCGGCACCGCGCTGTCCGATGTGCAGCTCGCCGGCGTGCACTGGGCCGTGGCGCGCAAGTCGCACGGCTCGGTCGTCGACCGCCAGGTGCTCGATGCCTTCAAGGAGGCCGCGGCGCTGCTGAACGCGGGCTACCTGAAGGCCAGCGCCGCGCTGCGCAGCGGCGACGAGGAGGCCAAGCTGCTGATGACCAAGTGGTTCGGCAAGCGCCACCGTGGCGGTGGCGGCGGCTTCGACACCTGGCTGGGCGTCAAGCGCATCCTGGGCCAGCTGCAGGTGAAGCTGGCGCGGCCGATCCGCCTGTACTACCGCGGCGAGGACAGCCTGATCGGCAAGCCCGACGACTACCCGGGCGCCGCGGGCAACCTGACGGCGCAGGACGTGCGCGGCTACGCCGAGAGCGGCGCCGGCGACACCGACGGCGTCATCGGCCTGTGCAAGCTCTTCTTCGAGAAGGGCGACAAGGGCAACTTCACGATGAACCGGAAGGGCTTCGACAGCATCGGCGGCACCATCGTGCACGAGCTCTCGCACAACTACTGCGAGACCGAGGACCACGAGGGCATGGACGGCCAGGACTGCTACGGCACCGGCGACTGCCTGCTGCTGGCGCGCAAGCGCGCGATCCGCGCCTGGTACAACGCCGACAACATCGAGTACTTCTGCGAGGAATGCGGCTACGGCATCGTCGCGGCCAAGGTGAGCATCGCCACCGGCGGCGTCAGCTCGGTGAGCAACCTGCGCAACGCGCAGCAGCAGCTGATCGAGCAGCTCAAGCCCAAGGCGCCGGTGAAGAACGGCGTGCCCAACCCGGGCGGCAACGTGCAGCAACTGCACCAGAACCTCGTCGCGGTAGCGAAGAACCCGACGCTCAAGCCGCCGGTGCAGACCGGCGCGGGCAGCGGCGTGTCGAAGCTCAAGGAGCTCTGGGGCGGCTGAGTCGAGCCCGCCGGCGTGGCCGCCATGGCGGCCCGCCCGCCCGCATCAGTGAAAGCGCGGGTGGAACTGTTTACTAAACTCGGCAAGATAGCGTCCAGTCCCCAACTGGCCGGGCGCTTGCCGCGTCGGTGCCTTCTTCCCGATGAAATTCACCGACGGGCAATGGCTGCTGCAGCCCGGCATCAGCGCGCACTACGCGGCCGAGGCCTACGAGGTCCGGGCGCTGGAGGACCGCATCGTGGTGCTGGCCACCACGCGGCCCATCAAGCACCGGGGTGACACGCTCCAGGGCCCGACGCTGACGCTGACGATCAGCTCGCCGCTGGAAGGCGTGGTGCGCGTGGCGGTGGAGCACTTCAGCGCCTCGCAGCCGCCGCGCCTGCACGTGCCCCAGCCCGGCGCCGGCCGGCCGCCGGTGCAGGTGCAGGAGACCGAAAGCCACGTGACGCTCACGAGCGGCGCCATCGCGGTGGACGTGCGCAAGGGCGAGGGCTGGCAGCTCACGTTCCGCGAAGGCGCTCGCGTGCTCACGCGCAGCGAGGGACGCAGCCTGGGCTACCTGCAAGGGGCCGGCCGCGGCAACCATCTGCACGAGCAGCTCACGCTGCAGGTGGGCGAGGCGGTCTACGGCCTGGGCGAGCGCTTCACGCCCTGGGTGAAGAACGGCCAGGTGGTGGAGAACACCAACAAGGATGGCGGTACCGCCTGCGAGCAGGCCTACAAGAGCGTGCCGTTCTACCTCACGAGCCGCGGCTGCGGCGTGCTGGTGGACGAGGCCGGCCCGGTGTCCTTCGAGGTCGCGTCGGAGAAGACCTCGCGCGTGCAGTTCAGCCGCGAGGGCGAGAGCCTGGCCTATTGCGTGATCGCAGGCCCCACGCCCAAGGCCGTGCTGCAGCGCCTGACCGCGCTCACCGGCCGCGCGCCGCTGCCGCCGGCCTGGAGCTTCGGCCTGTGGATGACGACCTCGTTCACCACGAAGTACGACGAGGCCACCGCCACCCACTTCATCGACGAGATGAAGCGGCGCGAACTGCCGCTGGCGGTGTTCCACTTCGACTGCTTCTGGATGCGCGAATTCCAGTGGTGCGACTTCGAGTGGGACCCGCGCGGCTTCCCCGACCCCGAGGGCATGCTCGCGCGGCTGCACGCCAAGGGCCTGAAGATCAGCCTCTGGATCAACCCCTACGTGGCGCAGCAGTCGCCGCTCTTCGCCGTGGGCGTGCGCGAGGGCCTGTTCCTGAAGCGGCCCGACGGCCTGACCTGGCAGACCGACCTCTGGCAGCCCGGCATGGCCATCGTCGACTTCAGCAACCCTGCCGCCGTGGCCTGGTACCGCGGCCACCTGCGCCGGCTGCTGGCGATGGGCGTGGACTGCTTCAAGACCGACTTCGGCGAGCGCATCCCGAGCGAGGGCGTCGTCTACTTCGACGGCAGCGATCCGGTGGAGATGCACAACCTCTACGCGCTGCGCTACAACGAGGTGGTCTTCGAGCTGCTGCGCGAAGTGAAGGGCACGCAGGCCGTGGTCTTCGCGCGCAGCACCTACGCCAGCGGCCAGCGCTTCCCGGTGCACTGGGGCGGCGACTGCTGGAGCAACTTCGAGTCGATGGCCGAGAGCCTGCGCGGTGGCCTGTCGCTGGCCAGCTGCGGCTTCGCCTTCTGGAGCCACGACATCGGCGGCTTCGAGGGCAGCCCGCCGCCGGCCCTGTACAAGCGATGGATCCAGTTCGGCCTGCTGTCCTCGCACAGCCGGCTGCACGGCAGCAGCAGCTACCGCGTGCCCTGGCTGGTGGACGAGGAAAGCTGCGAGGTGCTGCGCGCCTTCACGCGCCTGAAGCACCGGCTGATGCCCTACCTCTACGCCAAGGCCGTGGAGGCCAGCGCCACCGGCGTGCCGGTGATGCGGCCGATGGTGGTGGAGCATCCGGACGACCCCGGCTGCGTCGCGCTCGACCGCCAGTACCACCTGGGCGACGGCCTGCTCGTCGCGCCCATCTTCAACGAGGACGGCATGGCCGACTTCTACCTGCCTGACACCCGAAGTGAAGGCCTCTGGACCCACCTGCTCGACGGCCGCACGCGCGCCGGCGGGCGCTGGCATCGCGAGCAGCACGGCTTCATGAGCCTGCCGCTGTACGTGCCGCCGCACCGCGTGCTGCCCTGGGGTGCCGAGGACGATCGGCCCGACTACGACTACCCGCACGGCCTTGCGCTGCGCCTGTTCGAACTGGCCGAGGGCGAGCCCGCGCCCTTCGAGGTGGCGGCGGTTGAAGGCGGCATCGCGGCGCGCGGCAGCGTCGTGCGCCGCGGTGGCCGGTATACCGCCACGGTCAGCGAAGGCACGCTGCAGGACTGGTGTCTGCAGCTGGGCGACCAGCGCAGCCCGGTGCAGGCTGGCGGCGCCACGCTCGACTGGACGCCGGCCCCATGAGCGCGCTGCGAACGACAGCGGCACGGGCCGCCGTGGCGATGGCCGCGCTGCTCGCCGCCTGCAGCACACCGCCGCCCTCGGCGCCGGGGGCGGCGAGCGCATCCATGTCCTGCACGGTGAAGCCCACCGAGGCCGAGCCGCCGCCCGAGCCGGCCATCCGCATCAACCAGGTCGGCTTCCTGCCCGGCGCCGCGAAATGGGCCGTGGTGTCGGGCGGAACGGCCGATCGCTTCGTGCTCGTCGATGCCGACAGCGGCGCCGAGCGCTGGAGCGGCCGCCTCGGTACACCCGGCACCTGGTGCCCCGCCGGCGAGACGGTGCGCCTGGCCGACTTCTCGGCGCTGCGCCAGCCCGGCCGCTACCGCCTGCGCGTGCCGGGCCTGCCCGACTCGCCGCCCTTTGCCATCGGCAGCGGCCTCTACGAGCCGCTCGCCGCGGCGAGCCTGAAGGCCTTCTACTTCAACCGCGCGTCCATCGAGCTGAAGCCCGAGCACGCGGGCGCCTGGGCGCGCCCGGCCGGGCATCCGGACACGCAGGTGCTGGTGCACGCCTCCGCCGCCGGCCCCGGACGCCCGGCCGGCACCGTGATCAGCGCGCCGCGCGGCTGGTACGACGCCGGCGACTACAACAAGTACATCGTCAACTCCGGCATCAGCACCTACACGCTGCTGGCCGCCTGGGAGCATTTCCCCGCCTTCTTCAGGCGCCAGCGCCTGGGCATCCCCGAAAGCGGCAAGGGCCTGCCCGACGTGCTCGCCGAGGCGTTGTGGAACCTGGAGTGGATGCTGGCGATGCAGGACCCGGCCGACGGCGGCGTCTACAGCAAGCTCACCAACCTGCGCTTCGACGGCATGGTGATGCCGCACGAGGCCACCGCGCCGCGCTACGTGGTGCAGAAGACCACCGCCGCGGCGCTGGACTTCGCGGCCGTGATGGCTGCCGCCAGCCGCGTCTTCGCGCCCTTCGAGGCGCAGCGCCCCGGCCTGGCCGCGCAGGCCCGCGCCGCCGCGCTGGCCGCCTGGGCCTGGGCGCAGGCGAACCCGGCCGTGGTCTACCGCCAGCCGGCCGACGTGCAGACCGGCGCCTACGGCGACGACCAGTTCGCCGACGAGTTCGCCTGGGCTGCCGCCGAGCTCTACGTCACCACGCGCGAAGACCGCTTCTGGGCCGCGCTGAAGGCCGATGCCGCGCCGGCCGAGGTGCCGGGCTGGGGCAATGTCGGTGGCCTGGCCTGGGTGACGCTCGCGCAGCACCGCGAACGCCTGACCGCGGCCGCCGACCGCGGCCTGATCGAGCGTCGCATCCAGGCCGTGGCCGCGCGGCAGGCCGCCGTCTGGACGGCCTCGCCCTGGGGCAGCAGCCTGCAGACCGACGATTTCGTCTGGGGCAGCAACGGCGTGCTGCTGAACCAGGCGCTGATGCTGGTGCAGGGCTTCCGCCTGGGCGGCGAGCGGCGCCAGCTCGACGCCGCACAGGCCGCGCTGGACTACGTGCTGGGCCGCAACGCCACCGGCTACTCGATGGTCACCGGCTTCGGCGGCCGGCCGCCGATGCACCCGCACCACCGGCCCTCCGAGGCCGACGGCATCGCCGCGCCGGTGCCCGGCTTCATCGTCGGTGGCCCCAACACGGGCCTGCAGGACGCCCGCAACTGCCCCGTGGCCTACCCGTCGAAGTGGGCGGCAAGGACTTACCTCGATCACGTCTGCAGCTACGCCAGCAACGAGGTCGCCATCAACTGGAACGCGCCGCTGGTCTACCTGGCCGCGGCGCTGGAACAACTCACCGATTCCGCCCGATGAACCCGCCCGGCCCGACCAACCCGACGAGCGCGCCCGCCGCCGCCCGCCATCCGCTGAGCTGGGTGCCCTCGCTCTACCTCGCGATGGGCCTGCCCAACGTGATGGTGGGCGTGGTGGCCGCCATCCTCTACAAGAACCTCGGCATCGCCAACGAGGACATCGCGCTGTACACCTCGCAGATGTACCTGCCCTGGGTGCTCAAGCCGCTGTGGGCGCCGCTGCTGGAGCCCTTCAAGACCAAGCGCTGGTGGGTCATCTCGATGGAGTTCCTGATGATGGCCACGCTCGGTGCCGTGGCCTTCTGCCTGCCGCTGGACGGCTTCTTCCGCGCCTCGCTGGCCTTCTTCTGGATCACCGGCTTCGCCTCGGCCACGCAGGACATCGTCGCCGACGGCGTGTTCATGACGACGATGCCGCCGCGCGAGCAGGCGCGCTACTCGGGCCTGCAGGGCATGTGCTGGAACCTGGGCGCGGTGATCGCCTCCGGCCTGCTGGTCTCGCTCACCGGCTGGCTGCACGGCAGCCGTGGCCTGCCCTGGGTGACGTGCTGGATGATCGTCATGCTGGGCGCCGCGGCGATGATGGGCGGCTTCGGCCTGTGGCACCTGCGCACGCTGCCGCCGGGCGAGCCTTCGACGCTGCAGGGCCAGGGCATGGCTGCGGCACTGCCGGCGCTGCGCGAATCCTGGGTGAGCTTCTTCCGCAAGCCGAAGATCTGGCCGATGCTGGCGGTGATCTTCTTCTACCGCTTCGCCGAAGGCTTCATCGAGAAGTTCGGGCCGCTGTTCATGCTGGACCCGCGCAGCAGCGGCGGCCTGGGCATGGGCAACGAGGCGCTGGGCTTCATCAACGGCACGGTGGGCACGCTCACCTTCATCGCCGGCGCCTTCATCGGCGGCTTCATCGTCGCGCGCTGGTCGCTCAAGCGCACGCTGGTGCTGCTGGCCGTGGCGCTGAACCTGCCGCACGTGACGTACTGGATCCTGGGCCAGGCGCTGCCGAACGACCTGGTGCTGATCGGCCTGCTGGTGGCGATCGAGAAGTTCGGCTTCGGCATGGGCTCGGTGGGCCACATGCTGTACATGATGCAGCAGGTGGCGCCGGGCCCGTTCCGCATGACGCACTACGCCTTTGCCACCGGCGTGATGGCGCTCACCAAGTGGGCCACCGGCAGCGTCAGCGGCTGGGTCTTCGCCGCCTGCGGCCAGCAGTACGCGAGCTTCTTCGGCCTGGTGCTGGGCCTGTCGGTGCTGCCGGTGCTGCTGTGCCTGTGGGCGCCGTTCCCGCATGCCGCGGCGGATGCCGGCGAACGATGAGGCGGCGCCATGCGTTCGCCATGCTCGCGCTGGCCTTGTCGTCTGCCATGATGGCCACCAGCACACCTGCTGCTTTTGCGGAGCCGGTGCTGGAGCTGCCCCGCGAAGCCGCCGCCTGGGGCCGCATGCAGCACGCGGCGCTGCCGCTGCAGCCGCGCGATGTGGTGCTCACGTTCGACGACGGCCCGCATCCCGAAGCCACGCCGCGCGTGCTGGCCACCCTGGGCGAACACGGCGTGCATGCCAGCTTTTTCATGATCGGCGAGGCGATGGCGCGCGAGCCGGCGCTGGCCCGGCGCGTGCGCGATGCCGGCCACACGGTGGCGCTGCACAGCATGGCGCACCCGCAGCTGCCGGAGCTGTCGCCCGAGGCGCAGCGCGCCGATCTGCTCGCCGTGCAGCAGGTCTTCGAGCGCACCTTCGGCGAGCCGGCCGCGGCCTACCGCTTCCCCTTCCTGGCCGAGACGCCGACGATGCGCAGCGCGCTGGCGGCACAGCGCATCACCGTGATGTCGGCCGACGCCGGCGCCGACGACTGGCTGCCCGACCAGACACCGCAGATGCTGGCCGACCGCCTGCTGCAGCGCCTGGAAGCCGCCGGCGGTGGCATCGTGCTGCTGCACGACGCGCAGCCGCAGACGGCGGCGGCGCTGCCGCTGATCCTCCAGCGCCTGAAGGCCGGCGGCTGGCGCATCGTGCACCTGAAGTGGCGACTATGAGCCGCTACGGCGCCGGCCCCTGCCAGGCCGCGGCGATGGCCAGCGCGCGGCGACGCAGATCGTCCAGCGCGCGCCCCGGCGCGTAGAGCGAAGAACCCAGTCCCGCGCCGGCCGCGCCGGCATCGCGGAAGGCCGGCAGGTTGCCGGCGTCGATGCCGCCCACCGCGAACATCGGCACGCCGGTCGGCAGCACGGCCTTCCAGCCCTTGAACGAGGCCGGGCCCAGCACGTCGGCCGGGAAGAGCTTGAGCGCCTGCGCGCCGGCCGCGAGGGCCTCGAAGGCTTCGGAAGGCGTGGCGACGCCGGGCATCGCGACGAGCCCCGCGGCCCGGGCGCGGGCGATGACGGCCGCATCGCGGTTCGGCGCCAGCACCAGCCGCGCGCCGGCATCGGCGCAGCGCGCGACGTCCTCGGCCCGCAGCACGGTGCCGGCGCCGAGCACGATCTCACCACCGAAGCGAGTCGCCAGGCGCTCGATGCTGGCGAAGGGCTCGGGTGAGTTCAGCGGCACCTCGATCGAGCGCCAGCCCGCCTCCACCAGCACCTCGGCCACGGCCAGCACCTCGTCGGGTCGCACGCCGCGCAGGATGGCCACCAGCGGGTGGGCCAGCAGCCGTTCGAGCAGTGTGTTCGTCATCGCGGATCGCCTTTCACCAGGCCGGCCGCCTGCGCCACGCGCCACAGGCCGCGTTCGGTCGCGCCGGGCGGCTCGATGGCCGGCTCGGCCGCGCCCAGCAGCCGCAGCGCGCGGGCGTAGCGCTCGCACAGCGCAGCGTCGCCGATCAGCCGCAGCGGCCGTGCGCGGGCCGCCTCGTCGAGCGCACCGCGGGCGGCGGCCAGCTCGATGCCGATCAGCAGGCCCGAGAGATGGTCCGGCAAGGCCTCGGCGGCCATGCCACCGAGCAAGCCGGCGGTGCGCGCGGCGAAGAGCGCCATCGTGGCCTGCGCATGCTCGGCCGCGCCCAGCGCCACGCCGGCGGCGAAGGCGCTGTCGTCGCGCCGGCCGTGCACCATCAACCGGCCCGGCGTGCCGTGCTCGCTGATCAGTGCGTACAGTTCGCCGGTCATGTAGGTGTGCAGCGCGGCCACGCGGCCTTCTTCGTCGACGCGCACCCACTTGCTGTGCGTGCCGGGCAGCACGCACCAGCCCGCGGCGACGGCGCTGCCCCAGACCTGCGTCTCCTCGCCGCGCATCACGTCGAAGCGGCCCGGGCGCGGCTGGTCACTGGCGCCCGGCACGATGTGCAGCCGGCGGCCGGCGCCGAGTTCCACGCGCGTGAGCGCCGCGGCCGCCTGTACGGGGCCGGCCGGCAGCGCGAGGTAGGGCGCTTCGACCCAGCCCTGGCGGCTGCCGACCATGCCGCCGGCGATCAGCGGCAGCGCCGGGTGTTCGCGCAGCCAGTCGCCGCACAGCTCGTCCAGCACGGCACCGAAGCCGCCGGCGGGCACCGCCATCACGCCGCGCGCGTCGCGCCGCGTCTGCAGCGCCTGCGCGCCGTCGCCCAGCAGGCTGGCACGCAGGTTGGAGGTGCCCCAGTCGAGCGCGAGCAGGCGCGGCGTCGTCATGTCACGCTTTCCGGCGGTTGTAGACGTCGACGCATACCGCGGCCAACAGCACCAGGCCCTTGATGACCTGCTGCACGTCGATGCCGATGCCCAGGATGGACATGCCGTTGTTCATCACGCCCATCACGAAGGCGCCGATCACCGCGCCCATCACGCGACCCACGCCGCCGGAGGCCGAGGCGCCGCCGATGAAGCAGGCGGCGATCACGTCCAGCTCGAAGCCCAGGCCGGCCTTGGGCGTGGCGGTGTTCAGCCGCGCGGCGAACACCAGGCCGGCCAGCGCCGCCAGCACGCCCATGTTGACGAAGGCGCCGAACACCAGCCGCTCGGTGCGGATGCCCGACAACCGCGCCGCCTTCTCGTTGCCGCCCAGGGCGTACAGGCGGCGGCCCAGCACGCTGCGCGTGGTGACGAAGTCGTAGGCCACCACCAGCACGCCCATCACCAGCAGCACGTTGGGCAGGCCCTTGTACGAGGCCAGCAGCAGGCTGAAGCCGATGATCAGCGCCGCGAAGAAGCCCTGGCGCAGAAGGAACAGCGGCGCCGGCTCCACCTCCATGCCGTGGTGCTGCTCGTGCGCGCGGCCGCGCCAGGCCTGCGCGGCCAGGGCCAGCGCCACCAGCACGCCGAGCGCCAGCGAGGCCGTGCGCAGCTCGCTGCCGCCCAGCGGGTCGGGCATGAAGCCGGAGCTCAGCTGCTGGAAGGTCTCGGGGAAGGGCCCCACCGACTGCCCGGCCAGCAGCGCCAGCGCCAGGCCCTTGAACACCAGCATGCCGGCCAGCGTGACGATGAAGGACGGGATGCGCAGCCAGGCCACGAAGGCGCCCTGCGCCGCGCCGATCAGCCCGCCCACGACGAGGCACAGCGCCGTGGCCGGCAGCCAGTGCCAGTCGTGCTGCACCATCAGCACCGCGGCCAGCGCGCCGACGAAGCCGCAGACCGAGCCCACCGAGAGGTCGATGTGGCCGGCCACGATCACGAGCAGCATGCCCAGCGCCATGATCACGATGTAGCTGTTCTGCAGCACCAGGTTCGTGAGGTTCAGCGGCTGCAGCAGCGTGCCCTCGGTCATCACCTGGAAGAACAGCATGATGGCCACCAGCGACAGCAGCATGCCGTACTCGCGCAGGTGCTGCTTGAGGAAGCGGCCGATGCCGGCCGGCGCCACGACGGGGCTCTCGCTCACGGTTGCTGGGCTCCTGCGCCGACGAGGGCGCGCATGATCTTCTCCTGGCTGGCCTCGGCACCGCTCATTTCGGCCACCAGGCTGCCTTCGTTCATCACGTACAGACGGTCGCACAGGCCGAGCAGCTCGGGCATCTCGGACGAGATCAGCAGGATCGAGCGGCCCTCCTCGGCCAGCCGGGCGATCAGCGTGTAGATCTCGAACTTCGCGCCCACGTCGATGCCGCGCGTGGGCTCGTCCAGGATCAGCAGCCGGGGCTCGGTGAACAGCCACTTCGCCAGCACCACCTTCTGCTGGTTGCCGCCGGAGAGGTTGGCCACGCTCTGCTGCACGCCGGCGCAGCGCGTCGCCAGGCGGGTGCGGAAGTCCTCGGCCACGGCGTGCTCGCGCGCGGCGTCGATGACGCCGTGCCGCGCCACCGCCGGCAGGCGGGCGAGCGTGGTGTTGAAAGTGATGGACTCGCTCTGCACCAGGCCGAGCGACTTGCGGTCCTCGGTGACGTAGGCGATGCCGGCGTCCATCGCCTTCTGCACCGTGGAGAGGTCCAGCTCGCGGCCGTCCATCAGAGCCCGGCCGCTGATGCGCCGGCCCCAGGAGCGGCCGAAGACGCTCATCGCCAGCTCCGTGCGGCCGGCGCCCATCAGCCCGGCGATGCCGACGATCTCGCCGCGCCGCACGCTGAGGTTCACGCCGCGCACCACCTCGCGCCCGGCGTGTTGCGGGTGGTGCACGCGCCAGTCGCGCAGCTCGAAGCGCAACTCGCCGATCTGCGGGCTGCGCCTGGGGTAGCGGTCGGCCAGGCGGCGGCCGACCATGGCCTGGATGATCGTGTCCTCGTCGGGCGGGCCGGCGCGGCAATCCAGCGTGGTGACGGTGCTGCCGTCGCGCAGCACGGTCACGGTGTCGGCCACGCGCGCGATCTCGTTGAGCTTGTGCGAGATCAGGATGCAGGCGATGCCCTGCGCCTTCAGCTCCAGCAGCAGCGCCAGCAGCGCGGCGCTGTCGGTCTCGTTCAGGCTCGCGGTGGGCTCGTCCAGGATCAGCAGGCGCACATCCTTGGCCAGCGCCTTGGCGATCTCCACCAGCTGCTGCTGGCCGACGCCCAGCTCGTCCACCAGCGTCGCGGGCGATTGCTTCAGGCCGACGCGTGCCAGCAACTCGCGGCTGCGGCGGTGCGCCAGCGCGCGGTCGATGACGCCGCCACGCGCTGGCTCGTGGCCGAGGAAGATGTTCTCGGCGATCGACAGCAGCGGCACCAGCGCCAGTTCCTGGTGGATGATGATGATGCCCAGGCGCTCGGCCTCGGCGATGCCCGCCAGCCGCAGCTCGCGGCCCTGCCAGTGGATCTCGCCTTCGTAGTCCGGATGCGGGTACACGCCGGACAGCACCTTCATCAGCGTGCTCTTGCCGGCGCCGTTCTCGCCCACCACGGCGTGGATCTCGCCGGCGCGCACGGCGAGGTTCACGTCCTTCAGCGCCGCCACGCCGTGGAAGCGCTTGCCGATGCCGCGCATCTGGAGCAGCGCGGCGGCCGTACCGGCGCTCACTTGAGTTGCGATTCCTTGTAGTAGCCGCTGTCGATCAGCACGGGCTTCCAGTTGCTCGCGTCAACCGAGACGGGCTTGAGCAGGTACGCGGGCACGACCTTGACGCCGTTGTTGTAGGTCTTGGTGTCGTTGATCTCGGGCTGCTTGCCGGCCAGCACCGCGTCCACCAGGTTGGCGGTGACGCGGGCCAGGTCGCGCGTGTCCTTGAACACGGTGGAGGACTGCTCGCCCTTGAGGATGGACTTCATCGAAGGCACCTCGGCATCCTGCCCGCTCACCACCGGGCAGGGCTGCTTGGGCGTGCAGTAGCCCACGCCCTTCAGCGAGCTGAGGATGCCGATGGAGATGCCGTCGTAGGGGCTCAGCACAGCGTGCAGCTTGTCCTTGCCGTAGAAGGCCGACAGCAGGTTGTCCATGCGCGCCTGCGCGGTGGCGCCGTCCCAGCGCAGCGTGCCCACCTTGTCCATGCCCATCTGCTTGCTGCGCACCACGAGCTTGCCCGAGTCGATGTAGGGCTTGAACACGCTCATCGCGCCGTCGTAGAAGAAGAAGGCGTTGTTGTCGTCGGGGCTGCCGCCGAAGAGCTCGATGTTGAACGGGCCCTTGCCAGCCTTCAGGCCCAGCTTGTCGACGATGGACGAGGCCTGCAGCACGCCGACCTGGAAGTTGTCGAAGGTGGTGTAGTAGTCGACGTTCTTGCTGCCGCGGATCAGCCGGTCATAGGCGATGACCTTGATCTTCTTGTCGGCCGCGTTCTGCAGCGCCTTGCTCAGCGTGGTGCCGTCGATGGCCGCGATCACCAGCACCTTCACGCCCTTGGTGATCATGTTCTCCACCTGGGCCAGCTGGTTGGGGATGTCGTCGTCGGCGTACTGCAGGTCGGTCTTGTAGCCCTTCTCCTTGAAGACCTTGACCATGTTGTTGCCGTCGTCGATCCAGCGCGCCGAGCTCTTGGTGGGCATCGCGATGCCGACCGTGCCCTTGTCCTGCGCGGCGGCAGGCAGCGCAACAGCGGCGGCCAGCAGCGCGGCGGGCAGCAAGGTCAGCAGGGGGCGTCTGTTCATGGCTTGTCTCCTCGTTCGTGGTGGTGATGGATGGCGTGCAGGCGTCAGCCGTCGAAGGCTTGCGCGGGCCGCCCGGCGATGGGGCTCTCGATGGCGAACAGCGCGCCGGCCAGCGGCTGCGCCTCGAGCTGCGCCGGGCTCAGGCCGAAGCGCGCGCTGGTGACGAAGAGCGTGCGCAGGCCCGGCCCGCCGAAGCAGGGCTTGGTGATGTGCGCGGCGGGCAGCGCCACGCGCAGCAGCTCGCGGCCGCTGCCGGCGTCGTGCGCCGTCACGCAGCTGCCGCCCCAGTGGGCAATCCAGAGCCGGCCGTCGGCATCGCTCGTCATGCCGTCGGGCAGGCCGTCCTCGGGCGCGAAGCGCAGGAACTCGCGCGCCGGGCCCAGCTCGCCGCTCCCGGCATCGAAAGGCAGCGCCAACACGCGGCCCTGCGCCGTGTCGTTGAAGAACATCGTCGCGCCATCGGGCGACCAGGCCGGGCCGTTGGTGACGGCAAAGCCGGCGTCGAAGGCGCGCCGCACGCCGTGGCGGCCGAAGCAGTACAGCGCGCCGGTGGGCGCCTCGCAGTCGAAGTCCATCGTGCCGCCCCAGAAGCGGCCCTGGCCGTCGCAGGTGCCGTCGTTGAAGCGGTTGCCCAGGCGTTCGGGCTCGGGTTCCGCGCCGCGCTGCAGCGCGCCGGTCCCGGGGTCGAAGAAGGCCAGGCCGCGGCGCAGCGTGAGCACGAGACCCGGTGCATCACGCCGTTCGGCCACCGCCGAGACGGTGTCGGGCAGCGTCCAGCTGCGCTGCTGGCCGTCGGCCGGGCGGAAGCGGAAGAGGCGGTGCTCGAGGATGTCCACCCACCACAGCACCTGCTCGCGCACCGACCACAGCGGGCCCTCGCCCAGCGTGGCGCCCGCGGCCCAGACGGGCTGCGGGATTCCGAAATCGGCGGGCTGGGTCATCTACGGTCGAAGGGCTGGCGGCGGCCGCGCATCGTAAGCCGATCAGGGTGCGGCTCGATGGCCGATCCGCGCCGGCGTCCGTAGCATGGGGCGCCATGATCGATGCCACTCATTTCGGTGCCTCGGCGCCGGCGTCCTATCCCGGCCTGGAAGGCCGCAGGGTTTTCGTCACCGGTGGCGGCTCCGGCATCGGCGCCGCCATCGTCGAAGCCTTCGCGCGCCAGGGCGCCCAGGTGGCCTTCGTCGACGTGGCCGAGGCCGCGAGCGCTGCGCTGGCCGAACGCCTGGCCGCCGCCGGCCTGCCGCGCCCCTGGTGGCAGCGCTGCGACGTGCGCGAGGTGCCGGCGCTGCAGGAAGCCATCGCCGCGGGCGCGGCCGCGCTGGGCGGCGACTTCGCCGTGCTGGTGAACAACGTGGCCAGCGATGATCGCCACGCGCTCGAGGCCGTGAGCCCGGCCTACTACGACGAGCGCATCGCCATCAACCAGCGCGCCGCCTTCTTCGCGCTGCAGGCGGTGGTGCCGGGCATGCAGCGGCTGGGCGGTGGCTCGGTGGTGAACGTGGGCTCGATCGGCTGGCAGATCAAGAGCGCCGAGTACCCCTGCTACGCGATAGCCAAGTCGGCGGTGAACGGCCTGACGCGCGGCACCGCCGCCACGCTGGGCCGCGACCGCATCCGCGTCAACACCGTTTCGCCGGGCTGGGTGATGACGGAGCGCCAGCGTGCGCTGTGGCTCACGCCCGAGGGCGAGCAGGACATCGCGCGCAACCAGTGCCTGCCCGACCGGCTGCAGCCGGAAGACATCGCGCAGATGGTGCTGTTCCTGGCCAGCGACGCTTCCCGCATGTGCACGGCGCAGGAGTTCACCGTCGACGGCGGCTGGCGCTGAGCCCGGCTTCATGCCGCCGCGTCGACGAGGGCGCGGATCAAGGCCGGCTGGGTCTGCGCGCCGCTGGCGCGGTCGAACAGACCCGAGCCGTGCACGGCGTTGACGCCGTTGTCCCAGTACACCGGCACGAGGCCTTGGGCGCGGGCCGAGCGTGCGACGTGGCGGTTCCAGGCCAGGCGGAAGGCCTCGGCACCCGGCTGCGCCCGCGCGATGGCGCAGAACTCGCCGAGGATCACGCCCACGCCGCGGTCGACGAAGTGCGTCTTCATCTTCGCGAACTGTGCGTCGGCATGGGCCTCGTTGCCCCAGGTGTCGGTGGCCGCCGGGTCGGTAGCGCCGGCGCCCCATTGCCAGACGGTGCTCTTCTCGTCGAGCGTGAAGTGGTAGGGGTCGTAGTAATGGACCTCCATCATCAGCCGGCGCGCGGCGCTGTCGCGCGGCAGCACGGCGAAGGCGACGGTGTGGTCGATGTTCGTGTTGAAGCCCTGCACCACCAGCTGCCGCACGCGGTTGTTGCCGCCGGTGGCGCGCACGGTGTCGACGAAGAGCTGGTTGAAGCCGTTCTGCACCGCCACGTACTCGGCCGTGGGCGGGCCCCAGTCGCCTTCCTTCATCACCTCGTTGGTGCCGGCGAAGAGCAACGTGTCGTCGTGCTCGCGGAAGCGGGTGGCGATCTGCGTCCAGTAGCGCGCCAGCCGCGCGTTGGCTGCGGCCTGCTGCGCGTGGGTGGGCTGCAGCCAGCCGCCGTCCCAGTGGATGTTGATGATCACGAAGAGCCCGGCCTGCTGCGCCCAGCCCACGACCTGCGCGACGCGGCTCATCCAGGCCGCGCCGATCCTGTCGTCCGCATCGGCGTACTGCTTCCAGGCCACGGGGATGCGTACCGTGCCGAAGCCCGCGGCCTTCACCGCCTTCAGCAGCAAGGGCGTGACAGGCGGGTTGCCCCAGGCCGACTCGCCGCCGATGGCCTCCAGCGCGTTGCCCAGGTTCCAGCCGATGCCCATGCGCTGGGTGAAGGCGACGCTGTCGATCTCACGCATGGCGCCCGCCGCCGGTGCCGGCAGCAGCGCGGCCAGGCCCGCGTGCAGCAACGCGCGTCGCTGCAGTTTCATCGGCCGCCGCCTTCGGGCAGCGTGACCACCAGCACCGACATCGGCGGCATCTCCAGCACCAGCGCCTGCCCCGCCGCGCCGGCCGCGTAGGGCACCGGCAGCACGGCCTGCGGCTGCTCGAAGCGGTTGTGCGCGTCCATCGCGGCAGCCGTCAGCAGCCGGCCACGCACGGCGCCGGACAGGGCGGTGGCCACGCGCGCGGGCCGCGCCGGGTCGAGGTTCACGAGCGCCAGCACCCGCGAGCCGTCGGCCGCGCGCGCCGCCGAGACATCCAGCGCCGGCAGGTCGATCGAGCCTTCGCGGTAGCGCGGCGCCTGCAGCGTGGCCTTCAGCGGCACAGCGCCCTTGAATGGCTTGTAGAGGTCGAAGGCGTGGTAGGTCGGCGTCAGCAGCACACGCGGGCCGTCGGTCAGCGCCAGGGCCTGCAGCACGTTGACCATCTGCGCCAGGTTGGCCATCTTCACGCGCGCCGTGTGGCGATGGAAGACGTGGAAGCTGAGTGCCGCCACCAGCGCGTCGCGCAGCGTGTTCTGCTGCTGCAGGAAGGCGCCGTTCGTGCCGGGCTCGCTGTCGTGCCACAGGCCCCACTCGTCGATGTAGAGCGCGATGCGGCCCTTCGGGTCGTGCCGGTCCATGATGCGCTCGGTGCGCGCGATGTGCTCGTCCAGGCCCACCAGCACCTCGTGCATCGTCTTGGCCCAGCGCGCCGCGTCGAAGCCGGTGGCCGCGCCCTTCTTCTCCCAGCCGCCGGGCACCGTGTAGTGGTGCAGGCTGATGGCGTCCATCTGCGCGCCGGCGCGCGCGAGCATCACGTCGGTCACCTCGTCGCGGCCCTCGCCGTCGCCGGAAGCCACGCGCACCGTGCCGGCCGCATGCAGGAAGGTGGCGTAGCGACGGTGCAGGTCGGCCGCGTACTCGGGGCGCATGTTGCCGCCGCAGCCCCAGCTCTCGTTGCCGACGCCGAAGTAGGGAATCTTCCAGGGCTTGTCGCGGCCGTTGCGGCGGCGCTCCTGGGCGAGCGTGGAGCTGCCGTCGGCCGTGAGGTACTCAAGCCACTGGCCCATCGCGCGCGGCGGCATCGAGCCCATGTTGCCGGCGAGATAGGCTTCGGCGCCGATCTGCTCCATCAGGTCCATGAACTCGTGGGTGCCGACGCGGTTGGTCTCGGCCACCATGCCCCAGAAGCGGTTCAGGCGAACCGGGCGCTGGGCGGGCGGGCCGATGCCGTCGCGCCAGTCGTAGTCGTCGGCGAAGCAGCCGCCGGGCCAGCGCACCACCGGCACCTGCAGGCGCTTGAGCGCATCCACCACGTCGCTGCGCCAGCCGCGGACGTTGGGGATGGGCGACTCCGGCCCCACCCACAGCCCGCCGTAGATGCCGGTGCCCAGGTGCTCGGCGAAGTGGCCGTAGACGGCCGGCTCGATGCGCGGCCCGGCGGCTTCGGACGAGAGCACGAGCGTGGCCTGGTGCGGCTCGACGGCCTGCGCCGCTGGCGTGATGAGCGCCGCCGCTGCGGCCAGCAGGGCGACGAGCTTCGATCGAGCGGCGAAGGACGGCATGGCGTGCCTCCTACACCGCGCCGCGGCGCGCCTCGAGCAGGCCGCGGATCTCGAACACGCGCGCCTCGGTGAGCGTGAAGCGCGAGACGATCACCAGCGCCACCAGCAGCCCCAGTGCCGGGATGCCCGACAGCAGCACGCGGATCAGGAAGATGGACTCTTCGCTCTGCACCGCCAGCTTGGCGTCGAAGCCGGTGAACTGCAGGATCCAGCCCGAGGCGCCGTTGCCCAGCGCCAGGCCCACCTTGGTGATCCACGAGGCGCAGGCCGCGAACGAGCCCTCGCGGCGCTGGCCGCTGCGCAGCTCGTCGTCGTCCAGCACGTCGGCCATGGCCGAGCCGTAGATGGTCCAGAAGCCGGCGCCGGTGAAGGCCACGCAGCCGCTGGCAAAGACCTGCAGCCAGGGCAGCGCGGGGTTGTAGAAGAACCAGTCGCCGATGAAGGCGCCGATGGCCAGCACCAGCACCGTCATCAGCGCGTTGCGCTTGCCGAAGCGTCGCGCCACCGCGGCCGCGAAGGGGATGCCGGCCAGGCCCATCAGCATGCCGGAGATGCCCATCGCCGAGTTCCACTTCGTGCCCAGAGCGATGTCGCCGCCGCACACGTAGTACAGCGTGGTGTAGTAGCCCAGCAGGCCCACCATCGCGGTGGCCAGCTGGTAGGCGAGCATGGTGCCCAGCATCAGGCGGAACGAGCGGTTGGCCAGCGTGCGGTACAGCACGTCGCGGAAGGGCACCTTGGCCGTCTGCGCGAGCACCACGCGCTCGTAGTAGCGCTCGCGCAGCAGCAGGAACATCGCGATCGACACCGCCATCATCACCGCGCCCAGCAGGCTGGTGTAGACCTGCGCGCCCAGCAGGATGTCGGGCTTGCCGGAAGCGTCGTGGAACACCGCCAGCGTGGTGAACTGCGCGGCCACGAACATGGCCAGCTCGGGCAGCTTCTGGATCGCGTTCTTGATCGACATCAGCCGCGTGCGCTCGTGGTAGTCGGGCGTCATCTCCGAGCCCAGGCTGGACCACGGCATGTGGAAGCAGCTCATCACCGGCACGTAGATGCAGGTGGACACGAGCATGAACACGAAGTACTGCGTATCGCTCCAGCCGCGGCCCACCGCGAACATCAGCGGCAGCCCGATGCCGGCCAGGATGCCGCCCACCAGGATGAAGGGCCGGCGCCGGCCCCAGCGCGTGCGCGTGTTGTCGGAGATCCAGCCGAAGGTGGCGTCGGAGACCGCGTCGACGAAGATCTTGATCATCAGCGCGGTGCTGATGAGTCCCGGCGCGACGCCCAGCGACACGTTGTAGACGTGGAAGGCCAGCGACTGGTACAGCCAGTGCCCCCACATGTCCAGGAACGAGCCCAGGCCGTAGCCGATCTTCTGCGGCATCGGCACGCGGTCGGCCGGGCTGGTGGGGGCGCTCATGGCGCGTGCGGTGGACATGGCTTCCCGTTCAGACGATGGTTCTCGTGCGCATGACCTCGGCGTAATAGCGCGCCGAGAGCTTGGGCGTGCGCACCAGCGTGTCGAAGTCGCAGTGCACGATGCCGAAGCGCCGCTGGTAGCCGTCCTCCCACTCGAAGTTGTCGATGAAGGACCACAGGAAGTAGCCGTCGATGGGCACGCCGTCGGCGATGGCGCGGTGCACCTCGCGCAGGTGGCTGCGCAGGTAGTCGCGCCGGTGCAGGTCGATCACCTCGCCGTCGACCACGGGCTCGTCGTCGTAGCCGCAGCCGCTCTCGGTGATGTAGATCGAGCGGTGGCCGTAGAGCTCGTGGCAGAAGCGCGGCGCCCAGTAGATGGCCTGCGGCACGAGGTTGAGCCAGGGGCTGTCGGCACGCGGGTAGGCCGCCGGCAGCGCGAGCGCCTCGTAGGGCAGCCCCTCGGCACCCGCGCCGTGCGCGGCGCGCACGTAGGTGGCGGTGTAGATGTTCAGGCCGAGGAAGTCGGTGGGCAGGCCGATGAGGTCGAAGTCGCCCGGCTCGACCCGCGGCGCGGCGGCCGCCACGCGCGCCAGGTAGGCGGCCGAGTAGCCCTTGCCATGGATGGCGCCCAGGATGTGCGCGTTGCGGTCGGCGAACCAGGCTTCGGCGGCGGCGATGTCGGCCGGCGTCTCGGTGACGGGCACGCTCGCGTCGCAGTTGTCGGTGAGCCCCACGCGCGCCTGCGGGCCGGCGTGCACGCGCACCGCGCGCACCGCGTGGCCGTGGCACAGCAGCGCGTGGTGGTAGGTCTGGTTCACCACGCCGGCACTCTCGCGCCGGCCCGGCGCCTTGGTGCCGGTGCCGTAGGCCAGTTGCGTGAAGCAGCGGATCTCGTTGAGCGTGATCCAGTTCTGCACCCAGGGCGCGAAGGCGCGCACGGCGGTGTCGGCATAACGCGCGAAGGCATCGACCGTGTGCCGGCTGGTCCAGCCACCGCGGTCTTCCAGCGCCTGCGGCAGGTCCCAGTGGAACAGTGTGACCCAGGGCGTGATGCCGTGGCGCTTCAGGCTCTCGAACAGCCGGCAGTAGAAGTCGAGGCCGGCCTCGTTGACCGGGCCGTCGCCGCGCGGAAAGATGCGCGGCCAGGCGATCGACAGCCGGTAGTGGCGCACGCCCAGCGAGGCCATCAGCGCGAAGTCCTCGTCGAAGCGGTGGTAGTGGTCGCAGGCCATGTCCAGGGTGTCGCCCTGGGCCACCTTGCCGGGCACGCGGCAGAAGGTGTCCCAGATCGACGGGCCCTTGCCGTCGCCGAATGCGGCGCCTTCGATCTGCGCCGATGCGGCGGCGACGCCGAACACGAAGTCCACGGGGAAGGGGCTGGAGTAGCTGAACGCGTGTTTCATGGTCGGGCGGGCGGCAGCAGGGCCTCGAGGCTGGGCCGCAGCGCGCGCGCCCAGAGTTCGTAGCCCTTCGCGCTGAGGTGCAGCGCATCGGGCATCAGCTCGGGCGGCAGCGTGCCGTCGGGCTGGGTGAAGTGGGAGCCGATGTCGAGGAAGCGAATGCGCTCGCCGTCGGCATAGGCGCTGATCAGCGCGTTGACACGCTCGTTCAGTGCGCGCAGCGGGCCGCCGGGCCTGGCCTCGCGCGGCAGGATCGCCAGCAGCAGCACGCGCGCCGCGGGCTGGCGCTGCCGGATCTCGTCGAGCACGCGCCGCACGCCGGCCGCGGTGGCCTGCGGATCGTCCTGGCGGTTGCCGCTGTTGTTGGTGCCGATCAGCAGCACGATCACTTTGGGCGCCATGCCGTCGAGCTCGCCATGCTCCAGGCGCCACAGCAGGTTCTCGGTCTTGTCGCCGCCGAAGCCCAGGCCCAGCGCGTGCTGCGGTGCGTACTCGCGCTCCCACACGGCGCGGCCTTCCTTCTCCCAGCCCTCGGTGATGGAGTCGCCGAGGAACACGATATCGATCGCGCGCCCGGCTTCGCGGTGGGCGTGGATCTCCTGCAGCTTCGCGCGGTGCCGCGGCAGCCACCAGTCCACCGACCAGGATTCCTCCAGCGGTGCCGGCGTGGTCGACTCGGTGCGCGGTTCGGGGCAGGGCGTGTTCGCCCGCCCGCCGCGCACGAAGCGGATGTTGGCCAGCACCACCTCGCCGCGGCCCGTGCCCTCGATGGCGAAGGGCACCGGGGCGGCGCTGAAGTCGTCGCCGTCGCGCACGAAGCAGGCGGCGTCGATGGCCAGCGTCTGCCAGCCCTTGCCGGCCATCGCGCGCGCCTGCGCCAGCAGGTTCAGCTTGCGTTCGCAGAGTGCGCCGGCGCACTGCAGCTGGAGCTTCAGGCCGCCCTGGGCCATCTCGCGCACGTCGATGTCCAGCGCCAGCGTGCCGGCGGCGGCGAAGGGGCGCAGGTCGGGTGGTGGGCCGCCTTCGAAGCGCAGTTGCGCGATCCACGAATCCTTCCAGCGCAGTGCCAGCGTGCCTGCGCCACGTTCGGCCTGCACGAGGCTGGCCGGCACGCGCGCGCCGGCAGGCTTGGGCACGGTGGCCTCGCGCCCTTCGAGCAGCGTGCGGCCTTCGAAATCCGCGATGGCGATCTGCCAGCCCGGCGCCACGCCCTGCGGGCCCAGCAGCATCAGTTCGGCCGGTGCGGGCTGCAGTTCCGGGTCGAGGTGCCGCACCTCGCCGGGCTTGAGATCCAGCGCCACGCTGCGCGCGCCGTAGCGCACGCGGCCGCCGCTGCCGGCCAGCGCGCGCACGGTGGCGGCGAGCAGCCGGCCCTCGGCCCAGGCGATGTCGACTTCGAAGCCACCGCGCGCGCGCAGCCCGCGCACCGAGCCGCGCGGCCAGGCGGCGGGCAGCGCCGGCAGCAGCTCGATCTCGCCCTCGTGCGACTGCACGAGCATCTCCACGATGCCCGCGGTGGCGCCGAAGTTGCCGTCGATCTGGAACGGCGGGTGCACGCTGAAGAGGTTGGGGTAGGCGCCGCCGGCGTTGTGAGGCTCGTTGCCGCCGGCGGGCTGCTCGGCCGTGCGCGTGCCCGGCGTGGCCAGCAGCCCGCGCAGCAGGCGGTGCGCGTGATCACCGTCGTGCAGGCGCGCCCACAGCGCCATCTTCCAGGCCATGCTCCAGCCGGTGCCGGCATCGCCGCGGGCCTGCAGCGAGCGGCGCGCGGCTGCGGCCAGCTCGGGTGTGCGGGCGGGCGAGATCTGGTGGCCGGGGAAGAGCGCGAACAGGTGCGAGACGTGGCGGTGGCGGTCGTTCGGCGTGTCCAGCACCGGGTCGTCCTTCTCGTCGAGCCATTCGAGCAGCTGGCCCCAGCGGCCGGTGCGCGGGCCGGCCAGCCGATCGCGCGCGGCGGCCACGCGGTCGCGGAAGGCGCGCTCGATGCCCAGCGTGTCGGCGGCCTTCACGGTGTTGTCGAACAGGTCCCAGACGAGCTGCTGGTCCATGCTGACGCCGTCTTCCACCGGCCCGTGTTCGGGCGACCAGCCCAGCGGCGCCACGAGCCGGCCCTTCAGCGGCCCATCGGCCACGGGCTTCAGGTGCGCGAGCCAGAAGGCGCTGACCTCCTTCAGCACCGGCCAGGCCTCGCGGCGCAGGAACGCTCGGTCCTGCGTGAACTCGTGGTGTTCCCAGAAGTGCCGTGCGTACCAGGCGTTGCCGCTCTTGTTCCACAGGTAGGCGGTGGCGCCGAAGGGATTGGATTCGGTGCGCAGGGCCCAGCCGGGCAGCGGCTTGCCGGCAGGCGTGAGGAAGGTCTCCTCCGGCACCGGCCCGCTGCCGCCCCAGGGCGTGATGCCGGGCTTGCGCTGCCCGGGATGCGCTCGCGCCCAGGCGGCGGCCTCGGCCACGTGGCGGCGGTACACCGGCACCTGGCTCTGGATGAAGCGGTGCAGCGGCCGCGCGAGCTCGGCCAGGTTGGCCGGCTCGGCCGGCCAGTAGTTCATCTGCAGGTTGATGTTGCTGTGGTAGTCGGCATTCCAGGGCGGCGTGAGGCTGCCGTTCCACAGGCCCTGCAGGTTGGCCGGCAGCGAGTCGCGTGAGGCGGCGATCAGCAGGTAACGGCCGAACTGCATGAACAGCGCTTCCAGCTCGGGGTCGGCGCCGTCGCGGGTGTAGGCGGCGAGGCGCTGATCGGTGGGCAGCGCGCGGCGTTCGGGCGCGGTGGCGCCCAGGGCCAGCGCGACGCGATCGAAGAGCGCGCGGTGGTCGCGCTCGTGCGCCTCGCGCAGCGCGGCGTAGGGGCGTGCGGCGGCAGCGGCCACCTGGGCCTGCACGCGCGGCAGCGGATCGGGGCCGTGGAAGCCGCGTGCGGCATCGGCCACGTAGCTGGTGCCGGCGCCCAGCACCAGCGTGAGCGCGTCGCAGCCGCTGAAGGCCAGCGTGTCGCCTTCGGCGCGCAGGGCGCAGCCCTCGGGCAGCGCGCGCAGCTGGCTCGCGTAGCGCATGCGCGAAGGCGCAGGCAGCCGGCCGTGCGCGGTGACCAGGCCCTGCGCCGCGTCGGCTTCGATGCGCGCGCCGTGCCGGTCCACCAGGCGCAGCCGGCCGCTGTAGCGGCCCGCGCCGCTGGCTTCGAGGCGCAGCACGATCACCTGCGCCGGGTGGCTGGCGAAGGCTTCGCGCGTGTAGCGCGTGCCGTCTTCCAGCGTGTAGCGCAGCGCCTGCACGCCGCTGGCCAGCGCCAGCTCGCGGGCATAGGCGCGCGGCGGTGCGGCGTGGCCTTCCAGTTCGAGCTGCAGGTCGCCGAAGGGCTGGTACGCGCCCATCGTGCGCGAATCGCCGGTCCACAACGTGATCTCGTTGAAGGCCATCCGTTCGCGGGCGACCTGGCCGAAGAGCATCGCGCCCAGCCGGCCGTTGCCGATGGGCAGCGCCTGGCGCTCCCAGCCCTCGGGCGTGAGCGGCGCCGGTTGCGTGTAGCGCAGCGTGGGTTCGGCGGCGGCGGCACCGACGGCAAGCCAGCCGCTGAAAAGCGCCGCGAGCAGCCGCCTCATCGCGCGCCGCCGAAGGCGTTCATCGGACCCGCCCCATCGTCACCTTCAGCAGCACCGGGTCGGCGGGCAGGTTCAGGCCGTAGTCGACCTGGTCGCCGTTCCAGCGGCGCTGCGCCTGCCAACGTCCGTCGCGGCCGAAGCGGCCCTGCTCGACGCGCACGAACATCGTGGCCGGGCCGCCGGCCTCCAGCGCCTCGAATCGCACGCGCGCCTGCTGGCCGACGAGCAGGAACTCGTCGTCGCCGGTCTGCGCGATGGCCACGCCGCCGGTGGGGCGCGTGGCGTGCGGCGGCCGGTCGGTGTCGGGCGGGAACCAGCTCTTCTCGCCGAACTGCCACTCGCCCCAGGCGATGCGCGCCTGCCAGCCCTTCATCTGCAGCGTGCGCTCGGCGTGGTCGTCGGGCTGCGATGCGCCGTACGTACGGCCTTCGAAAGCCCAGCGGGCCCATTCGCGCTGAATCGGTGCGAAGGCGGCGTAGACCTTCGCAAAGGGTTCGACCATGCGCCGGTCCGTCAGCCGCGAGCCGAGCGGGAAGTTGCTGTAGTCGAAGTAGTCGATGCCGAAGGGCACCACGCCCAGCGAGCCGCGGCCGAGGATGGCCCAGACGTGGCGCGCGAAGCTTTCGGCGTTGCCCAGCTCGGGCACGAAGAGCGGATTGTCCGGGCGCTGGAAGAGGCGCAGGTTCGCGTCCACCTGGGCCGACTCGGCGTTGTAGATGTCCGGCCCGATGATCGCCACGCTGGGCGCGGTGGCCTTGTAGATGCCGATCACGTCGTGCGTGGGCCCGCCGCTGGCGAAGTCGTTCTTCCACGGCGGTGGCGGCATCTGAAGCGGGTTGCGCAGCGCGTTGTTCACGTACAGCGGCAGGTCGTGCACGGCGCGGCCGGCGCGCGCGATCTGCTCGATGTAGCGGGCGATGGCCCAGGCGTGGAAGTACTGGTCGGCGTAGTCGCCGTACACCGCGCGCCAGGAGCCGGCCGGGGCGCCGCCTGCGCTGGGCTTCTGGCGCGCCAGCACCTCGGCCGGCACCTCGCGTTCGAAGGCGGCCTGCGCGGCGGGGCCGAAGTCGCGCACCAGGCCGTAGGTGCCGGCCTCGTTCTGCACCTGCACCAGGATCACCGTGTGCTGCGTCGCATCCACCTTCTTCAGGTGCGACATCAGCGCCACGAAGGCGCGGCGGTCGGCCGCCAGCGTCTGCTCGCCGAAGGGCGAGAAGCCATAGCCCGGCTTGCCGTCGGCGTCGAGCATGCGCGGGAAGCGCCGGCTGTCCAGCTTCACCCAGGCCGGCGCGTACTGCGGGCTGGTGTTCTTCCAGGTGCCGAACCACAGCAGCACCAGGCGCAGCCGGCGCTGCCGCGCCTCGCGCAGCAGCGTGTCGACGAAGGAGAAGTCGAAGCGGCCCTCCACCGCCTCCACCTGCTCCCAGGCCACCGGCACCGAGACGGTGTTCGCACCCAGGTCGCGCACCGCGGGCCACACCTGGCGCAGCGCCGCCGGCGCGTTGCTGGAGTTGTGGACCTGCGCGCCCAGCACGAGGAAGGGCGCGCCGTCCACCTGCAGGGCGTGGCGGCCGTCGCGCTCCACCACGCGCGGCGCCTCGGCCGGCCAGGCGCCGGTGCCGCAAAGCGCGAGTGCCGCGGCGGCGATTCGCGCCGCACGCAGCAGATCGGTGGAGGTGGCTGGGACCATGCTTGCCGCCGGAACCTGGTGGCCCCGTTGCGGGCATGCTAGGTGTTTAGCGAAACAATAAACACCCGCAGAAACGCTAAGCGCGCCTGCGCCAGCTAGGCCAAGGATCCCGGGTTCGCACGGGCCGGGGCCCGGGGCGGTTTAGTAAACAATGGCCCATCGGGTTTCCGGGCGTCGGGAGGGCAGGCATGGACGACAGGCATATCCGGCGCATCGTCGTGGTCGGCGGTGGCACGGCCGGATGGATGACGGCTGCGCCGCTGGCGCTGGTGATGGGCGAGGGCACGCAGGTCGCGCGCGAGATCGTGGTCGTGGAGTCGCCCGAGATCGGCACCGTGGGCGTGGGCGAGGCCACGCTGCCGACGATCCGCTTCTACAACAGCATGCTGGGCCTGCCGGCGGACGACTTCATCCGCAAGACCAAGGCCAGCTTCAAGCTGGGCATCGAGTTCCGCGACTGGGGCTGGCTGGGCAACCGCTTCTTCCACGGCTTCGGCGACTTCGGCCCGCCCATCGTCAACCGCTCGGCCTACCAGTACTGGCTGCGGCTGCGAAGGCTCGGGCCCTTCCCTGAGCTGGAGGAATGGTCCACCGCCACCGTGATGGCGCGCCGCAACCGATTCGCACCGCCGCGCGGCGAGCAGCCCTCGGCCTCCAACGCCTACAACTTCGCCTACCACTTCGACGCCGGCCTCTACGCGGCCTACCTGCGCGACTACGCGCTGGCGCGCGGCGTCCAGCGCATCGAAGGCACGATCGTCGACGTTTCGATCCGTCCCGGCGACGGCTTCGTCACCGCGGTGACGCTGGCCGACGGCCGCCGCATCGAAGGCGACCTGTTCGTCGACTGCTCGGGCTTCCGCGGCCTGCTGATCGAGGGCGTGATGAAGGCCGGCTACGAGGACTGGAGCGCGATGCTGCCGGTCAACCGCGCGCTGGCGGTGCCCAGCGCGCGCGAGGGCAAGCTCACGCCTTTCACGATGTCGACCGCGCGCAGCGCCGGCTGGCAGTGGCGCATTCCGCTGCAGCACCGCACCGGCAACGGCCATGTCTTCTGCGACGGCTTCACGACGCCGGACGAGGCCGAGCGCGTGCTGCTGGAAGGCCTGGACACCGAGCCGCTGGCGCAGCCGCGCGGCCTGGGCTTCACCACCGGCAAGCGCAAGCGCACCTGGGTGAAGAACGTGGTCGCGGTGGGCCTGTCCTCGGGCTTCCTGGAGCCGTTGGAGTCCACCAGCATCCAGCTCATCATGGACGGCGTGGGCCGGCTGATCGAGTTGTTCCCCACGCGCGACTTCGACCCCCGCCTGGCCGACGAGTACGACCGCAAGATGAGCAAGCAGTACGAGTCGATCCGCGACTTCATCGTGCTGCACTACAAGATCACGCGCCGCGACGACTCCGAGTTCTGGCGCTACTGCGCCGCCATGCCCATCCCGGACCGGCTGCAGCACCAGATCGAGCTCTTCCGCGCCAGCGGCCGCGTGGCCATCATCGACGCCGACAGCTTCGCCGAGCCTTCCTGGGTCTCGCTGATGCTGGGCCTGGGCATCGCGCCGGCGGGCCACGACCCGATGGTGGAGATGATCGAGGAGCAGGCTCTCCGCACGCACTTCACGCGGCTGCGCGAGGCCATCGCCGGCACCGTGGACGGGCTGCCGGACCACGCCGAGTACATCGAGCGCCAGGTCGGCCGCGAGGCCGCGGCGCGTTGAATCAACGGCGGGGCCGGGCCCCGCGCCGCGCGGCGCAGGGCCCGCGCCCTCAGTACGTGTAGCGCACCGACACCGAGTAGCGCGCGCCGGCCTGCTGGTACAGGTGGCCGCGGGTGCCGATGTTCTGCTGCATCAGGATCTTGTAGACCGACTTGGTGACGTTCTGCGCGTCGAAGCCCAGCGCCAGCTTGTCGTCCAGGAACTTGTACTGGAAGCCCAGGTCCAGCTGGCCGTAATTGTCGCCCCACAGCGGCAGGCCCAGCGGCAGGTTGTGCTGGCCGAAGTTGCTGCTGGCGGGGTTGGTGTCCAGCGCGTCGGTCTGGTTCGGGCCGGTGTTGTCGGAGTTCAGCGCCACGCCGAACAGGTACTTCGACCGCCAGTTGTAGGCCACCCGCGCCGAGACCGGGCCGTAGTCGTACAGCAGCGCCAGGTTCGCCGTGTGCTTGGAGATGTTCGTCATCGGCAGGCCGGTGAACGAACGCCCGTCGGTGTCGCAGCCGTTGATGTTCAGGTTCAGGTTGTCGGCGCCGGCACCGGTGTTGCAGTAGGTCGAGTAGACGGCGTTGTAGCGGTCCTGCTTGCTGTTGGCGCGCGTGTAGTTGGCCTGCAGGCCGAAGCCAGAGAGCCAGCCGGGCAGCATGTCCAGGTAGCGCTGGAACGCGAACTCCATGCCGCGCGCCCAGCCCTTGGCGCCGTTCACCGGTGCGGTGGTGATGAAGGTGAACGAGCGGCCGTCGCCGGCCTTCACCGCCGTGGTGCTGGTCTGGTTGAGGATGATGTCCTTCAGCTCCTTGTCGAACGCGGCCACCGTGAGCGAGCCGGTGCGGCTGAAGTAGTACTCGCCGGTCAGGTCGAACTGGTTCGAGCGCACGGGCTTGAGCAGCGGGTTGCCCTTGGCCTCGCCGGTGAGCTTCAGGCCGTAGATCGTGGGCACCCCGTTCACGTCGTGCCGCAGGTACTCCTGCTTCAACGTGGTGTAGGCCTGCAGCTTGGAGAACTCCGGCCGCGAGATCGCCTGCGCCGCGGCAAAGCGGTACTGCAGCTGCTCGCTGGCCTTCAGCCGCAGGTTCAGGCTGGGCAGCACGTTGGTGAAGTCGTTGCTCGTCTGCAGCGGCGTGCTGAACGAGGCGAACACCGGCGTCGGCGCGATCTCGGTGGGCGCACCCGCGGCCGGCGGCGGGTCGGCGGTGAACACCGCTGCGCCGTCGGCCCGGTTCTTCGTCTGCACGAGGCGCAGGCCCACGTTGCCGTCCAGCGGCATCTTCCAGTCGTCGAAGCCGAAGCGCAGCTGCGCATAGGCGGCCTGCGTCTTTTCCTTCTGGCGATTCAGGCCGGCGAAGTCGTTGGGGTCGAAGGTGGCCGGCGACCAGGGGATGCTGTTGCCCTTGCAGACATCGGAGCCGACGCCGTGCGCCTCCTCGCACAGCAGCTTGGCGTAGTCGTGCAGCTTCTGGTAGGAGCCCGGGAAGCCGGCGGCGGCATCCATCGTGGGCATGACCAGCGGCGAGACGGTGGACTTGCCGCCCATGAAGTTGGAGAAGGGCCGCACCGCGGTGTCGCCCGGGAAGCGCGAGAGGTAGGCCAGCGAAGCCAGTGGCTGCCAGCCGTCGCTGCCGGCCTGCCAGGTCTGCGTCACCGCGGCCCAGTGGTAGGCCGGGTTGGAGTTCTGCGTCGTGGCCTCGCGGTCGGTCAGGCGCACGCCGAAGCGCAGGTCGTTGAACACCGGATGGTCCAGGCGCACGCGGGCGTCGGCCTTCCAGGCCTTCTGGTCGCCGGTGCCCTTGTCCAGGTTCTCCATCGTGAAGGCCCAGTAGTAGTTCGCCGGGTTCGCGAGGTTGGCCAGGTCGGCCTGGTCGAACACCATGCGCGGCAGCGAGCCCCCGAGGTCGAAGGTCTGCTTGGGCATGTTGATGCCGGTGGCCACGGTCGAGTCGATCGAGGCCGTCTTGGACTTCACCAGCTGCAGGTCGGTGCTGAGCGTCCAGCGGTCGTTCAGCGCCCACGAGAGGTTCCAGGCCAGCTCGTTGGTCTTGGAGTTGCGGTCCGAGAAGCGCGTGTTCGCGTTCATCGGGATGCCGGTGGCGGAGACGCTGTTGCGCAGCGTGCCGTAGACGAGCGCGCCGCTGCTGTCGTACTGGTCGTTCGCCAGCTGCATGTCGTAGGGGTTGTAGCTGGCCTGGATGTTGAACTCCGACCAGAAGTACTTGTAGCGCGAGTGGAACAGCGACAGCGAGGACTGCAGGTCGCCGCGGCGCCACTGCAGCGCGGCGTACACGCCGTCGCGCGTGCGGTCGAACTCCAGCGTCTTCCAGCCCATGGCCTTGGGGAACCACTTGCCGGTGGCGATGTACTGGCCGGCCGCGTTCTTGGTGGTGGCCGGGTAGAACGGGTCCACCGTCATGCTGTCGGTGCGCAGGCTGCTTTCGGTGTGGGCCAGGTCCAGCAGTGCGCCGAAGCGGCCGAAGGAGGTGTCCCAGATGTTCGAGACCAGCCCGCTGTACTCGGGCTTGGTGCTGCCGCGCAGCGGCGAAGTGGCCGCCTTGGCCGACAGCGAGACCTTGTAGCCCTTGAAGTCGAAGGGCATCGCGGTGCGCAGGTTCACGAGGCCGGCGATGGCGCCTTCGGTCTGCTCCGCTGAAGGGTTCTTGTAGACGTCCACGCCCGCCATCAGCTCGGGCGACACGTCCTCGAAGCCGAGCATGCGGCCGCCATTGGCGCTGAACGACTCGCGGCCGTTGAGCTGGCTGCTCACGTAGGGCAGGCCGCGGATGATGACGCCCGAGCCTTCGGGCGAATAGCGCGTGGGGTCGCCGCGCACCATGATGCGGTCCATCGAGACACCCACCACGCGCTGCAGCACCTCGCTGACGGAGCGGTCGGGCAGCTTGCCGATGTCCTCGGCGACGATGGAGTCGACGATCTCCTCGGACTCCTTCTTGATCTTCTGCGCCGACATGATGGCCGCGCGCTGGCCGCTGATCACGATCACCTGCCCGGCGCCGGCTGCGGATGCGGCCGATGCCGGCGCGGCAGGGGCCGCGGGCGTCTGCGCGAACGCCGCGGTGCTCCAGGAGAGCGCGACCTGGGCGGCCGCGATCGACAACGTTGTCCTCTGAAAGTGTCTCATCGTGTACTTCTGGTTGCGTTTCAGGGATGTCCCCTCAGGGACGACGTTCGCTCGCGGCTACCGCCGCGACGGGATCGGAGCGGATGGCCTGCGGCCAGAATAGGACGCGGCCTCGGTGGAAGGAAACAAGCGAAAACACCTAAACAAGTCTGTGTTTACCCTACGCTGCGCTGCAGCGTGCCCGGGTCGGTGCCGGCCGGCTCTGCCAGCGCGGGCGCGTGGTCCAGCGCCGTCCAGCGCAGCGCGCGCAGCGGCGCGCCCTGCAGCACCAGCCGGCGCGGGGCCTGCGGCATCAGGTCGATGAAGTTGTCCTCGAAGCCGGTGCCGGCGGCGTCCAGCCACAGGCCTTTCACCGGCACGTCGGCCTCCACCTGCAGCACGGCGCCGTCGACGCGGAAACGCGGGCGCTGCGGCGCGAAACGGTGGAAGCGGAAGGGTTCGGGCCAGGCGCAGTCGCGCGCCAGCTCGGCACCCTCGGCATCGAAGGCGCGCAGCTCGCCGACCACCGGCTCGTCGAACGCGGGCAGCGCGAGCGTTTCCTCGGCACTGGTGTCGGCAGCGGCCAGGCGGTCCAGGCGCACCACGTGCAGGCAGCGGCCGTCCAGCGCCAGCAGGCGCAGCACCAGCTCCATCGCCCGCGCCGGGCCGCCGTTCATCACCGCCAGCGTGGCCGTGCCGGGCGCCAGGCGCAGCGCCAGGGCCAGGGGCGCGAGTGCGCGGCGCACCGCGAACCAGGCGGGCTTGCAGCGGCCGGCGAAGTCGATGATCGCCCAGCTGGTGGCGGGCCAGCAGTCGTTGAGCTGCCACACCAGTGCGCCGCCCACCGCGCGTGCGCCGGGGCGCTGCCAGCGGCGCCGGAAGTCCTGGTAGGCCACGCGCAGCGCCTCGGCCTGCACGAACTGCGTCGCGTAGACATGCTCGGCCAGCGAAGGGCCCACGCGCAGGTTGTCGGCCAGGTACACGGCCAGCCGCCGGTGGCCGTCGGGCTCGCCGCTGGGGCCGGCCTTGTTGTGCCAGGCCAGGGTACGGCTCTGCGGGAAGCGTTCGGCCTCCGGCAGCGTCGCTTCCAGCAGCTCGAGCGAAGGGTGGGCCTGCATGCCGAACTCGCTGACGAAGCGGCCCTGCGCCTCGCCGTAGCGCTGGTAGGGCAGCATCTGCTGGTGCCAGACCTCCCAGCTGTGGCGGTCGCCCACCGTGCGGTCCGACGAGGGCCGCACGGCAGCGCCGGGTGCGTCGGGCGACCAGGGGCTGCCGGGCCAGTAGGGACGATCGGGGTCGAGCTCGGCGCACAGCGCCGGCAGCAGCTGCTCGTAGATCGCGCGCGCCGGGAAACGCTCGGGCGCCACGCCCGCGCCATGCGCGCCCACCGATTCGGCCAGCGCGTAGTCTTCGTTGTTGCCGCACCAGAGCGCCAGGCTCGCGTGGTGGCGCAGCCGCTGGAGCGCGGCGCGCGCCTCGGCTTCCACGCTGGCCTGGAACCCGTCGTTCGCCGGGTACAGGCCGCAGGCGAACATGAAGTCCTGCCAGACCAGCAGGCCCAGCTCGTCGCAGGCCTCGTAGAAGGCCTCGTGCTCGTAGATGCCGCCGCCCCAGACGCGCAGCATGTTCATGTGGCCCGCGGCGGCCTGGGCCACGCGCTCGCGGTAGCGCTCGGGTGTGGCGCGTTCGAGCAGGCTGTGCTCGGGGATCCAGTTCGCGCCGCCGGCGAAGAACTCGCGCCCGTTCACTTCGAAGCAGAAGCTGCTGCCGGCCTCGCCCTCCACCGGCGCCTGCACCAGCCGCAGCGTGCGCAGGCCGATGCGGCGCCGGTCCTCGGCCAGCACCTGGCCGTCGTCGCCCAGCACCCGCGTGTGCAGCCGGTACAGCGGCTGCCCGCCCAGGCCGCGCGGCCACCACAGGCGCGCGGCTTCCACCACCAGCTGCCGCGGCTGGCCGTCGGCGGCCGCAGCGTGTGCCGAAGCGACGCAGCGGCCGTCCGCGTCGAGCAGCTCGTGCTCGATGCGCAGCCCGTCGGCCGCGCCGGCCAGGCGCGTGTGCACCGTGAGCGTCGCCCGTGGCCAGGTGCCGGTGCCGATCTGCGTGCGGCAGTGGACGCCGTCGATGCGTACCGCATAGCGCTGGCGCCGCACCGGGCGCCACGGTCCGCTGGTCAGCAGCACGGGGCCCCAGTCCCAGCCGAAGTGGTACTGCGCCTTGCGCGCGTGCAGCCGCGCGCTGTCGCCGTTCCACAGCGCGCCGCGGCCGAAGCGGGCCTCGCGTTCGCGGGCGCGCGCCAGCGGCGGGTCGAAGCGCAGCAGCAGCTCGTTCGTGCCGGCGCGCAGGCGCGAGCGCACGTCCACGCGCCGTGGCACGAACATGTTGTCGGCCTCCAGCAGCGGCTCGCCGTTCAGCCAGACGCTGCACCAGGTGTCCAGGCCTTCGAACACCAGGTCCTCGTGCGGCGCGAGCGGGCCTTCGGCCACCTCGAAGCGCAGCTGCCAGGCCCAGCTGCGCTCGCCGACCCATTGCACGCCGGCTTCGTTCAGGCCGAAGAAGGGATCGGGGATGCGGCCCGCCGCCAGCAAGGCGCCATGGGCGCTGCCGGGCACCCGGGCTGCGAGCCAGGCCGCGTCGGGCAGGGCCGCGACCTCGGCCGGGCCCGCGCCCGAGGGCACCTCGGCCACGCGCCAGCCGGCGTGCAGTTCGCACGCGCTGTCGACCGTCTTGCTTCCGGGGCCCGCCACCTGTCGCCACTCCTCGCCGCCGGCCGGGCCGATGACTAAACAATGTTGTTGTTGCGCAGTTTGTTTCTCTCGCCGGAAGGCGTCACTTCGGAGTAATACCTAGCATGAGCAGGGTTGATCGGCGTCTACGATGCGATTCGTGCTGTATGTGTTTACTAAAACATGAAGGCCGGATCGAACCTGCGCCTGCCGCGGCGGGCTTTCGTCGCCGGGCTGCTCGCTGCCGGCCTGGCCGAGGCGGCGGCGCCGCGCGCCGGCCGCGCGCGCTGGCAGGGCCCGGAGCGGCGGGGCAGCGGCTGGCTGGAGTGGCGCCTGCCGGTCCCGCCTGGCGCGAGCAGCGGGCCCTTCTTCGATCCGACGCAGCACGATGCCGGCTGCAGCTTCACCGGCCCCGGCGGCGAGCGCCTGCGCGTGACCGCCTTCTTCAGCGACGACGAGCACGGCCGCGGCTGGCGGCTGCGCCTGCTACCGCCGCGCAGCGGGCGCTGGCGCGGCGTGCCGCAGCAGCGGCTGCGCGGCGGCGCGCTGCAGCCCCTGGGCGAGCCCTTCAGCTTCGACGTGGCGGAAGTGCCGGCGCACGCACGCATCGGCCTGGACCCGCGCAACCCGCGCTACTTCGCATTCACCGACGACGGCAGCCCCTTCGTGCCCGTGGGCCTGAACCTGTGCTGGGCCGTGGGGCCGAACGCCCTGGACGACTACCGGCGCTGGTTTCGCCGCCTGGCCGCCGGCGGCGGCAATTTCGCGCGCCTGTGGATGGCCAGCTGGGCCTTCGGCATCGAATGGGACGACACGGGCCTGGGTGACTACACGGCGCGCCAGGACCGCGCCGCGTTGCTGGACGCGGTCTTCGAGCTGGCCGAAGCGCACGGCATCCGCCTGATGTTGTGCCTGCTGAACCACGGCGCCTTCTCCGACCGGGCCGACACCGAGTGGCGCCACAACCCCTACAGCCGCGTCAACGGCGGACCGCTCGGCGCGGCCGCGGACTTCGTCACCGACGAGCGTGCGATGGCCCTCTTCGAGCGCCGGCTGCGCTACATCGCCGCGCGCTGGTCGCACAGCCCGGCGCTGCACAGCTGGGAGTGGTGGAACGAGGTCACCTGGACGCCGATGCAGCCCGCAGCGCTGCGGCGCTGGATCGTGCGCATGTCGCGCGTGCTGGACCGCCACGACCCCTACCGCCGCCTGCGCAGCACGAGCTGGGCCGACCGCGGCGATGTGCAGGCCTGGCAGCTGCCCGAGCTGGACTACGCCCAGCAGCACGACTACACGCGCCAGGATCCGCTGCGCCACTACGCCGAGGCCGCGCGCGCCTGGGCCGCCGACGGCGTGCACGCCAAGCCGCTCGTGGCCGGCGAGCTGGGCCTGGAGACCACCTACGACGCCCAGGCGCCGCGCCCCTTCGACGCCGAGGCCGTGCACCTCTTCAACGGCCTTTGGGCGCCGCTGTTCCACGGCTACGCGGGCACCGCGCTGCACTGGTGGTGGGACAGCCTGGTCGATCCGCTGGACCTGTGGCCGCTGTACCGCGGCGTCGCGCGCTGGCTGCAGGCGCTGCACGCGGCGGGGCTCTCGCTCGGCGAGCACCGCCCGCACGCCGCCGCGCTGGACGGTGGCCCCGCGCAGGCTCTCGCATTGGCCGGCGCACGCAGCCTGCTCGTGTGGGTGCGCGCCGACCTGCACGAGGCCGGCGCGCTGCGCCGCGCCTGGGTGGCCGAGACCGGCGGCAGCGATGCCACGCGCCGCTGGCAGCCGCGCTACCCGCGGCTCGATGCCTGCCGCGTGCGGCTGCAGGGCCTGGCGCTGCCCGAGGGGCGCGTCGCCGTGCGCTGGCTCGATGCCGAAAGCGGCGAGCCGGTGGCCGACCAGGCAGCGCGGGTCGAGGGCGGCGTGTTGTCGCTGGCCTGCCCGCCCTTCGAGCGCAGCCTGGCGGCCATCGTCACCGGGCCGGTGGCATGAACGATGGGCGCCGCCGCTGCTGCCAGGCGCTGGGGCTGGCCTTGATGCCGGTGCTGCCGAGGGCGGCATGGCCGCAGGGCGCAGCCGTCGAAGGCCGCCTGCAGGCCGCGCTGCGGCGGCTGGCGGCGGGCGAGCCGTTGACGGTGGTGGCCATCGGCGGCTCCATCACCACCGGCTACGCGGCCGACCCGCCGCACGCGAAGGGCTGGGCCGCGCGGGTGGCCGCGTGGCTCGGCGAGCGCGGGCGCGTGCGCTTCGTCAACGCCGGCGTCAGCGGCACCGATTCGGCCGCCGCGGTGCAGCGCGTGCAGGCGCACGTGCTGCAGGCGCGGCCCGATCTCGTCCTCGTCGAGTTCGGCGTCAACGACGAGTGGCTCGATGCGCGCGTGCGCGGCAGCAGCTACGAGGGCCTGCTGCGCCAGCTGCTGGCTGCGCCGCGTACGGCAAGTGCGCCGGCCGTGCTGGCGCTGATGCTCACGCAGCAGGGCAACCGCGCGCGCGAGGCGGGTGAACAGCAGCGGCGGCTGGCCGCGCACTACGGCATCACCGCGATCGACTTCGGCGCCTGGATGCAGGCCCGCGTGGAGCAGCGCGCGGCGAGCTGGGAGGCCTGCTACGACGAGCCGGTGCACCCGAACACGCGCGGGCACGCGGCCATCGCCGAGGCGGTGAACGACGTGCTGCGCGCCACGCAGGCGGCAGCCTATATCGCGCCGGCACGCCCGCAGCCCGAGCCGCTGATCGGCCGCGCGCACGAGTTCGTGCGCAGCTGGTCCGGCGCCACGCTCGAACCCTGGCGAAACCGCGGCTTCGAGCGCGGCGGCCCGGTCCACGCCGAATGGGCCGCGCTGCCCGGTGGCCAGCCGCCGGGCTGGACGAGCCGCGCCGACGAGGCCGAGGCCTCGTTCCTCGTCTGGGGCAGCGAGATCGCCGTCTGGCATGCCGAGAGCGAAGGCTTCCGCAACCTCGAGGCCTGGGTCGACGACGGCGCGTCCGTCACGCTGCAAGGCGAGGTGCCCGAGCGCCGCGGCTACCTCGGCTGGCACTACGCGGTGGTGGGCATCGACCTGGAGCCCGGCGCGCACCTGCTGCACATGCGCATGAAGCGCGACCGCTGGGCCGGCAGCGGGCGCCCCGCCGGCCTGGTGGCGGTGATGGGTGCGGGGCTGATGCCGCCGGCGTTGCAGCCGCCCGGCGCCTTCGAGCCGATGCCGCAGGCGCAAGGCTGGCGCCATGTGCGGCCTGGCGACTCCCGGCTGGCCTGGGTCGGCCGCTTCGAGCGCCGCGATCCCGCCGCGCCGCTGATGGCCTGGAGCGGCAGCGAACTGCGCGCGCGATTCACCGGCACGCGGCTGGCGCTGCGCCTGGCCGGCACGATGGGCCGCAACCATTTCACGGTGGAAATCGACGGCCGCCGCCATCCGCTCGCGCTGCCCGCGGGCGACGCACAAGACTGGCGGCTGCGCGAGCCGCTGGCCGCGGGCGTGCACTCGCTGCGGCTGGTCAAGCGCAGCGAGGGCTCGATGGGCGAGGCACGGTTGCTCGGCCTGCTGCTGGACGAAGGCGCCGAGCTGTTGCCGCCCCCGCCGCCGCGCCCGCTGCGCCTGGAGTTCTACGGCGACTCCATCACCGCCGGCGCCTGCAATGGCGACCTGGGCGCCGACCAGTACGACGACCTGTCCACGCACGACGGCACGCGGGCCTACGGCGCGTTGGTGGCCGAGCGCCTGGGCGCCGACTACGTGGGCATTGCGCTCAGCGGCACCGGCATCACGCGCAGCTGGCACGAGCTGCTGATGCCGCAGGTCTGGGACCGCGTCGCGCCGCGCCTCGATGCGCCCGTGGCGCCGGTGGCCGATCCGCCGCCCGACGTGGTGATCGTCAACCTGGGCCAGAACGACCACGGCTTCCCGGCCTCGCGCGGCGAGCCTTTCGCGGCCGACTTCGGCGCGCGCTACCTCGACTTCGCGCGTGTTCTGCGGCGCCGCTACCCGGCGGCGCGGCTGGTGCTGGCGCTGGGCGGCATGTCGGGCTGGAAGGAGCAGCCGGCGCTGCGACCGGCCATCGCCGCCGCGGCCGATGCGCTGCGCGCCGAAGGCGACCGCCGCGTCTGGAACTTCATCTTCGAGGCCTTCTCGTACGCCCACCCGCGCATCGACGTGCACGCGCGCATGGCCGACGAACTGCACGCATTCCTTCGTGACCAGGTCCTCCGATGAAGACGCCACCTTGTCCCGACATGCGCGAGCCCACCGCGCTGCTGGCGCACATGCGCCACACGCTGGCCTTCTACGCGCCGCGCGTACGGGATCCGAGCGGCGGCTGCTTCCACTTCTTCAAGGACGACGGCACGGTCTACGACCGGCGCACGCGCCACCTCGTGAGCAGCACGCGCTTCGTCTTCAACCATGCGCTGGCCTGGCGCTGGTTCGGCGCGCCGGTGGACGACGTGGCCCACGCGCTGGCCTTCGTGCGCGGCGCGCACGCGCACCCGCAGTCGCAGTCGCAGTCGCAGGGCGGCTACGCCTGGCTGCTGGACTGGCACGAGGGCCGCGCCACCGTGCTCGATGGCACCAACCATTGCTACGGCCTGGCCTTCGTGCTGCTGGCTCATGCGCATGCCGCCGAGGCCGGCGTGCCCGGCGCGCGCGAAGGCATCGGCGAAACCTTCGCGCTGATGGAGCAGCGCTTCTGGGAGCCGGCGCACGGCCTCTACGCCGACGAGGCCACGCCGGACTGGCGCGTCTCGCCCTACCGCGGCCAGAACGCCAACATGCACGGCTGCGAGGCCATGCTCGCGGCGCACGCGGCCACGGCCGAGCCGCGCTACCTGGCCCGTGCGCTGCAGCTGGCCGAGTCGGTGACGCAGCGCCTGGCCGCGCGCGCCGGCGGCCTGGTCTGGGAGCACTACAGGATCTCCGATGGCGATTGGTCGCCCGACTGGGACTACAACCGCCACGACCGCGGCAACATCTTCCGCCCCTGGGGCTTCCAGACCGGGCACCTCACCGAATGGGCCAAGCTGCTGCTGCAGCTCGAGCGCCGGCTCGGCCCCGGCGCGCCGCCCTGGCTCTTCGAGACCGCGCGCCATCTCTTCGACAGCGCCTGGCAGCGCGGCTGGGACGCGCAGCACGGCGGCCTGGTCTACGGCTTCGCGCCCGACGGCACGGTGTGCGACGGCGACAAGTACTTCTGGGTGCAGGCCGAGAGCCTGGCCGCCGCGGCCTGGCTGGCCGCGCGCAGCGGCGACGAGACCTACTGGCGCTGCTACGACCGCCTGTGGGCCTACGCCTGGCAGCACTTCGTCGACCACGAACACGGCGCTTGGTGGCGCATCCTCGCGCCCGACAACCGCAAGCTCAGCGACGAGAAGAGCCCCGCCGGCAAGACCGACTACCACACGATGGGTGCCTGCCAGGACGTGCTGGCCGCGCTGGGCGTGGCGCCGCCTTCGAAGGGCTAACGCGCATTCTCCACGGCATGGCCGTGGCGGGCGCGGCTGCGCGGGGCCGGGCCCACGCGCGTGCTCTCGCGCACGATCAGGTCCACCGGCAGCAGCAGCTCGCCGGGCGAGGTGCCGCCGTCCATCAGCGCCAGCACGGCTTCGCGGCCCAGGGCGTCCTTGTCGATGCGCACCGTGGTCAGCGAAGGGTGGCTGCGCGCGGCGGCGGCGATGTCGTCGTAGCCCACGACGCGGATGTCTTCCGGCACTCGCAGGCCGGCGGCCTTGCAGACCTCGATCGCGCCCAGGGCGGTCGAGTCGTTGTAGGCGAACACGCCGTCCGGCGGCTGCGGCAGCGCCAGCAGCCGGCGCATCGCGTCGCGGCCGGCTTCGTCGTAGGGCAGGGTCATGTCCATCGACATCTCGAGGTCCGGATCGGCCAGCCGCCCGGCCTCGAACAGCGCGCGCCGGAAGCCGCGCACCCGCAGCGCCACCGAGTGGTGCGACATCGGGCCCACGATCATCGCCGGGCGCTTGGAGCCGCCTTCCATCAGGTGCCGCGTGGCCAGAAGCCCGCCCTGGATGTTGTCGACGTTGATGCAGCGCACGCCGGAGTGGAAGTGGTCGGCCAGCGCCACCGGCAGCTCGCTGGCGCGCATCGCCGCGAGCATCTCGTTCTCGAAGAAGCCCACGCCCAGCAGCGCCTCGGCCTCGTGGCGGCGCACCTGGGCGGCCACGTCGTCACCCGGGCCCAGCGACATCAGGCTGAGCGAGACGCCGTTCTCGCGGCAGGCGGTCTCGGCGCCGTGCAGCACCACCGAGTAGAACTGGTTGGTGGCCAGTGAATCGATGTGCCGGTTGTAGAGGAACAGCACCCGGCGCGGCTTGCCCGAGCGCAGCTTGCCCACGTCGTAACCCAGCTCCTGCGCCACCCGCAGCACGGCCGCGCGGGTCTGCGCCGACAGGCCCGGCTGGCCCTTGAGCGCGCGCGAGACGGTGCCGATCGAGACGTTGGCGGCCAGCGCCAGCTCGCGGATCGTGACGTTCCTGTCGGTCATGCACTCGGGCCGTGTTGTTTACGAAACGTGATTGTGGCGGAAGCCGTGCGCCGCCCCACCCGAAGAAGCTCAGGGTAATCGGCGATGCGCCCGGCGTTGACGCGCGCCGGGCGGCGGTCGAGAATCAAATCGTTTACTAAACAATTGTCCATGATCGACACCCCCGGACTGGCCGAACTCGTCGCCCCGCCTGCCGGCTCGCGCATGCGCGGCCGCGACTTCGTCTTCGGCGCCGGCACCTCCTCGTACCAGATCGAAGGCGCGGTGAATGCCGATGGCCGGCTGCCGTCCATCTGGGACACATTCTGCGCCACGCCCGGCAAGGTGCTGCGCGGCGAGAGCGGCGCCGTGGCTTGCGAGCACCACCGCCGCTGGGCCGAGGACATCGAGCTGCTCGCCGCGATGGGCGTGGACGCCTACCGCTTCTCCATCGCCTGGCCACGCGTGATGCACGAGGACGGCAGGCCCAACACCGCGGGCATCGATTTCTACCGGCGCCTGGCCGATCGCCTGGCCGAGCGCGGCATCCGCGCCTTCGTCACGCTGTACCACTGGGACCTGCCGCAGCACCTGGAAGATCGCGGCGGCTGGCTCGCGCGCGACACCGCCGCGCGCTTCGCCGACTACGCCGACCTGATGAGCCGCGCGCTGGCCGGCCGCGTGAGCGCCTGGGCGACGCTGAACGAGCCCTGGTGCAGCGCCTGGCTGGGCTACGGCAACGGCGAGCACGCGCCCGGCCATGCACAGCCGCGCTGGGCCGCGCAGGCCATGCACCACCTGCTGCTGGCCCATGGCCTGGCGCTGCCGGCGCTGCGCGCCAACGATCCCGGCGCCCAGGCCGGCATCGTCGCCAACGTGGGCCCCGGTTATGCCGCCACCGACACCGAGTCCGACCGCCGCGCCGTGGCGCTCTACGACGCGTACCAGAACGGCTGGGTGCTGGACCCGCTGCTGCGCGGCGAATACCCCGCGCTGCTGTGGGCGCGCTGGCCGGGCTGCGAGCCGCAGGTGCTGCCCGGCGACATGGACATCGTCACCCGCCCCATCGACTACCTGGGCCTGAACTACTACACCCGCGCCGTGCTGCGCGCCCAGGGTGCCGACGACTTCGCCTGGGTGCCGCAGGCCGGCGCCGAGCACACCACGATGGGCTGGGAGGTCTACCCGCAGGGGCTGCAGGACATGCTCGAAGCCCTGCACCGCCGCTACCCGAACCTGCCGCCGATCTACATCACCGAGAACGGCATGTCGAGCGACGACGAGGTGAAGGCGGGCGTGGTGGACGACGTCCAGCGCCAGGCCTACCTGAAGAGCCACTTCGCGGCCTGCTCGCGCGCGATGGACCGGGGCGTGGACCTGCGTGGCTATTTCGTCTGGTCGCTGCTGGACAACTTCGAATGGGCCTTCGGCTACGAACGCCGCTTCGGCCTCGTGCACGTGGACTTCGAGACCCAGCGCCGCACCTGCAAGCGCAGTGCGCTGGCCTACGCCGCCTTCCTGCACGGCCGTGCGCGCCAGGGCGGCGGCAGATGAGCCGCCGTCTGCTGTTCGCGCTGGCGCTGGTGCTGGCCCTGGCGCTGGCCGCGGCCGATGCCTGGGCGCAGAAGGCCGAGGGCCTGGCGCAGACGCCGCCGATGGGCTGGAACAGCTGGAACAAGTTCGCCTGCGACATCGACGAGCGGCTCGTGCGCGAGACGGCGGATGCGATGGTGGCGAGCGGCCTGCGCGACGCCGGCTACCGCTACCTCAACCTCGACGACTGCTGGCAGGGCGAACGCGACGCGCGCGGCTTCATCCAGCCCGATGCGAAGCGCTTCCCCAGCGGCATGAAAGCGCTGGCCGACCATGTGCATGCCCGCGGCCTGAAGTTCGGCCTGTACTCGGACGCCGGCTGGAAGACCTGCGGTGGCCGCCCCGGCAGCCGCGGCCACGAGTTCCAGGATGCGCTCACCTACGCCGAATGGGGCGTGGACTACCTGAAGTACGACTGGTGCTTCACCGACGGCCTGAAGGCCGAGGGCGCCTACCTGACGATGAGCGAGGCGCTGCGCAAGGCTGGCCGCCCGGTGCACTTCAGCATCTGCGAATGGGGCAACAGCAAGCCCTGGGAGTGGGCGGGCAGGATCGGCCACAGCTGGCGCACCACGGGCGACATCTTCAACTGCTTCGACTGCATCAAGGACCACGGCGACTGGAAGGCCTTCGGCGTGCTGCAGATCCTGGACATGCAGCAGGGCCTGCGCCGGCACGCCGGCCCCGGGCGCTGGAACGACCCGGACATGCTGGAGGTGGGCAACGGCATGCCCGCGAACCAGGACCGCGCGCACTTCTCGATCTGGGCCATGCTGGCCGCGCCGCTGATCGCCGGCAACGACCTGCGCCGCATGTCCAAGGAGACGCTGGCGATCCTGGCCAACCGCGAAGTCATCGCGGTGAACCAGGATCCGCTCGGCGTGCAGGGCTTCCGCCACGCGTCGCGGGACGGCGTGGAGTTCTGGTTCAAGCCGCTCGGCGGCGGCGACTGGGCCTTCATGGTGCTGAACCGCAACCGCGAGCCGCGCAGCGTGCGCTTCGACTGGGCCGCCGAAACCGTGCGCGACGAGCTCTCCGGGCGCGACGCCGCCTTCGCCGGCACGCGCTACACGCTGCGCGACCTCTGGGCCCCGGCGCGCGACATGGCCGACACCGGCCGCGCGCTCGAAGCCGAGCTGCCCGCGCAGGACGTGCTGGTGCTGCGCCTCGCCCCGCGCCGCTGAACGGGCAGCGCCCAGGGAACCGGGCGCCGTCACATCGGCTCACAGCGCTTGCGTCTGCCTGCCCGGGGCGGGCGCGAGAATGAACCGGTGAACGAAGAACCCAAGGACAAGAGCCACGAGAGCCCACGCTGGATCCGGCCCATCGCGCTGGCCGCCGGCGCGGTGCTGCTGCTGCTCGTGATGGCTGCCGCGGCGCTGGTCGCGAGCTTCGACGGCGAGCGCTTCAAGGCGCTGGCCATCGACTGGATGAAGACCGAGCGCCAGCGCACCCTCGCCATCGACGGGCCGATCGAGCTGTCGGTGTTCCCGCGCCTGGCGGTGAAGGTCTCGAAGCTGCGCCTGTCTGAACAGGGCCGTGCCGACGAGTTCGCCGCCATCGACGAGGCTTCGCTCGCGGTGGAGACGCTGCCGCTGCTGCGCAAGCAGCTGGTGGTCGAGCGCATCGGCGCGCGCGGCGTGCGGCTGCTGTACAGCCGCGATGCGCAAGGCCGGCGCAACATCGACGATCTCGCCGGCGCGGCGCCGGCCGCCTCCGCACCACCCAAGCCCCCGGCCAGCGCGCCGGCCGGCGGCGGGCTGGACCTGCGCTTCGACATCGCGTCGATCGAGCTGAAGGACCTGGCGCTGCGCGTGCGCGACGCGAGCGATCCGAAGGCGCCGCTGGAGGCCGACATCACGCTGCCCTCGTTCACCGCCGGCCGCCTGGCCGAGGGCAGGAGCACGCCGCTCGCGCTGCGGGCCGAGTTGCGCTTGTCGAAGCCGGCGGTGCTGAAAGCCACGCTCGACGGCACGGCGCAGGCCACGATCGACCTGGCCCGCGGCGCGGTTTCGCTGAGCGAACTGAAGCTCGCGCTGGGCTACGACGGCGATGCGGCCCAGGGCGTGTCGCTCGATGCGCGCGGCGCGCTGGCCTGGGACGGCCAGGCGCTGAAGGCCGGCCCGCTGCATGTGGACCTGAAGAGCGGCAATCGCGGCACGCTGGTGCTCGCGCCTTCGTCCATTGATCTGCAGCGGCTGCTGTACAGCGTGGCCGGCCAGAAGATCGAACTCGACGCACTGAAGCTTGCCGTCGCGGGCCGGCAAGGCACCGATCAGAGCTTCGAGGCTTCGCTCGAATGGCCGCAGCTGGTGGTCGATGCGCAGAGCCTGAAGGGCAGTGCGCTCGCCGGCCGCTTCAAGCTTGGCGGGCCGATGGCGCTGGCCGGCAGCTTCCAATCCGGCGCGCCCGCCGGCCGCTTCGACGCGCTGCGCTTGCCGGCCCTGGCGCTGGCGGTGCAGGGGCGCATGCAGCAGCGGCAGGTCGACGGCAACTTGAAGCTCGACGCCACGCTGCAGGCCGCGAAGGCGGCGCTGGCGCTGGAGGCGATCGACCTGAACGCGACGCTCACCGACCCCGGCCTGCAGCCCCTGCAGCTGGCGTTGCGCGGCAGCGCGCAGGCCGACCCGAAGGCAGCGGCCTGGAAGCTGGAAGGCGCGCTGAGCGGCAACCGCTTCGCATCCTCGGGCCGCGCGGCGCTGGGCGGCAAGCTGCCGGACATCCAGGCCGAGGCCCGCTTCGACAGCCTGGACCTGAACAAGCTGCTGCTGCCTGCCAAGCCAGGCGCGGCCGCGGTGCCCGCCAGCGGCCCCGCGCCGGCCGACACACCCGTGGCGTTGGACGGCCTGGAGGCCGTCAACGGCCGCTTCAGCCTGGCCGCCGCCGCGTTCGCCTTCCGCCAGTACCGCCTGGCCGACGTGAAGATCGAGGCCTCGCTCGACGCCGGCACGCTGCGCCTGTCGCGCCTGGCCGGCCGCGCCTGGGGCGGCACGGTCGAGGCCAGCGGCAGCGCCGAGGCCAAGGCCCGCCGCATCGCGCTGAAGCTCTCGGCCGACAACGTCGACGTCAACGCCCTGCTGAAGGACGTGGCGGGCAAGGACCTGCTCGAAGGCTCGGGGCGCGTCAGCGCCGACGTGCAGACCCACGGCGCCACCGTGGGCGCAATGCGCAGCCAGCTCAGCGGCAACGTGGCGCTGCGCCTGGCCAACGGCGCGGTGAAGGGCGTGAACCTCGCGCGTTCGTTCCGCCAGGCCAAGGCCATGCTCGGCGGGCGCCAGGACGCATCGGCCAAGGCCAGCAGCACCGAGAAGACCGACTTCTCGGAGATGAGCGCCTCGGCCCGCATCGCCGGCGGCGTGGCCGAGAGCGACGACCTGGCGCTGAAGAGCCCGTTCCTGCGCATCGGCGGCGCGGGCAAGTTCGACATCGGCCGCGGCACCGTCGACTACACCGCCCGCGCCGCGGTGGTCGACAGCGCCAAGGGCCAGGAAGGCGCCGAGCTCGCGCTGCTCAAGGGCGTGACGGTGCCGGTGCACCTGAGCGGGCCTTTCGAGGCCATCGACTGGAAGATCCAGTGGTCCGGCATCGCCTCGGCAGCGGTCGAGAACCGGCTGCGCGAGCGCCTGGGCGACAAGCTCGGCGCGAAGCTCGGGCTGCCGGCGGCGGCGTCGGCGGCTTCGGGGGCCTCGGCGCCCGCGCCGGCCCAGGCTGCGAAGGACAAGCTGCGCGAGCGGCTGAAAGGCCTGATTCGATAGGCGCCCGGTTTCGCACAGAATCGCCCCGTGCCGCCCCACCCCCGGCGGCCGATGGGAGACGAGATGCCTGGCGACACCCAAGCCCTGCAACTGCATGTTCCCGAGCCCACCGGCCGACCGGGCCAGGCGACGGATTTCTCTTACCTGCGCGTGTCCGCGGCCGGCGAAGTGCCGCGGCCGGCGGTGGACATCAAGGCCGCGCACACCGGCACGATGGCCTGGAAGCTGATCCGCGTGCTCGACGACGAGGGCCGCGCCGTCGGCCCCTGGGCACCGCAGGTCGACGTGCAGCAGCTGCGCCGCGGCCTGCGCGCGATGCTGCGCACACGCGCCTTCGACGCGCGCATGCTGATCGCGCAGCGGCAGAAGAAGATCTCGTTCTACATGCAGGCGCTGGGCGAGGAGGCCATTGCGGTGGCGCACGCGCAGGCGCTGCAGCCGGGCGACATGAACTTCCCCACCTACCGACAGCAGGGCCTGCTGCTGTCGCGCGACGACGTCGACGTGGTGGAGCTGATGTGCCAGCTGCTGAGCAATGCGCGTGACCCGCTGCGCGGCCGCCAGCTGCCGGTGATGTACTCGTACAAGCGCGCCGGCTTCTTCTCGATCTCGGGCAACCTGGCCACGCAGTTCGTGCAGGCGGTGGGCTGGGCGATGGCCTCGGCGATCAAGGGCGACACGAAGATCGCCTCGGCCTGGATCGGCGACGGCTCCACCGCCGAGGCCGACTTCCACAACGGCCTGACCTTCGCGCATGTCTACCGCGCGCCGGTCATCCTCAACGTCGTCAACAACCAGTGGGCCATCTCCACCTTCCAGGCCATCGCGGGCGGCGAGGGCACCACCTTCGCGGCGCGCGGCGTGGGCGCGGGCATCGCCTCTCTGCGCGTGGACGGCAATGACTTCCTCGCCGTGCTGGCCGCATCGCGCTGGGCCGCCGAGCGCGCGCGGCGCAACCTGGGGCCGACGCTGATCGAGTGGGTCAGCTACCGCGCCGGCGCGCATTCCACCTCCGACGATCCTTCGCGCTACCGCCCCGCCGACGACTGGGCGCGCTTCCCGCTCGGCGACCCGGTCGAGCGGCTGAAGCGGCACCTCACGGCCTTGAGCGCCTGGTCCGACGAGGAGCACGAGCGAACGCAGAAGGAACTCGAGGCCGAGATGAGCGCGGCGCTGAAGTCGGCCGCGGCCTTCGGCTCGCTGCAGGATGGCGACATCCCGCCGCTCGCGACGATGTTCGAGGACGTCTACGAGCGCATGCCGCCGCACCTGCAGGGGCAGATGCGCGAGGCCGCCGCGCAGACGAAGGAGGGCTGAGCATGGCGACGATGACCATGATCCAGGCCCTGCGCTCGGCGATGGACGTGATGCTGGGCCGCGACGACAAGGTCGTCGTCTTCGGCGAGGACGTGGGCTACTTCGGCGGCGTGTTCCGCTGCACCGAAGGGCTGCAGGCCAAGTACGGCAAGCACCGCGTGTTCGACTCGCCGATCGCCGAAGGCGGCATCGTCGGCACCGCGGTGGGCATGGCCGCGTACGGGCTGAAGCCGGTGGTGGAGATCCAGTTCGCCGACTACTTCTACCCCGCGTCCGACCAGCTCGTCTCCGAGGCCGCGCGGCTGCGCTACCGCTCGGCCGGCGACTTCACCTCGCCGGTGGTGGTGCGCATGCCCTGCGGCGGCGGCATCTACGGCGGGCAGACGCACAGCCAGAGCCCGGAGGCGCTGTTCACGCACGTGTGCGGGCTGCGCACCGTGATGCCCAGCAACCCGTACGACGCCAAGGGCCTGCTGATCGCCGCCATCGAGTGCGGCGACCCGGTGATCTTCCTGGAGCCCAAGCGCATCTACAACGGCCCCTTCGACGGCCACCACGACCAGCCGGTGGTGCCCTGGTCGCAGCACCCGAAGAGCGAGGTGCCCGAGGGGCACTACACGGTGCCGCTGGAATCGGCCGCCGTCGTGCGCCCGGGCGAGGACCTCACGGTGCTGACCTACGGCACGATGGTCTACGTGGCCGAGGCCGCGGCGAAGGAGACCGGCATCGACGCCGAGGTGATCGACCTGCGCAGCCTGTGGCCGCTCGATCTCGAGACGATGGTGGCTTCGGTACGCAAGACCGGCCGCTGCGTGGTGCTGCACGAGGCCACGCGCACCAGCGGCTTCGGCGCCGAGCTGACGGCGCTGGTGCAGGAACACTGCTTCTTCCACCTCGAGGCGCCCATCGAGCGCGTCACGGGCTGGGACACGCCGTATCCGCATGCGCTCGAATGGGCCTACTTCCCCGGGCCGCAGCGCGTGGGGCAGGCCTTCCGCAAGGTGATGGGAGCGGCGGCGACATGACAGCACACACCATCCGCATGCCCGACATCGGCGAAGGCATCGCCGAGGTCGAGATCGTCGCCTGGCACGTGAAGGCCGGCGACAGCGTCGCCGAAGACCAGACCCTGTGCGACGTGATGACCGACAAGGCCTCGGTCGAGATCCCATCGCCGGTGGCCGGCCGGGTGCTGGAGCTGGGCGGCGAGGTCGGCCAGGTGCTGGCCGTGGGGGCGATGCTGCTGCGCATCGAGACCGCTGCGGCCGTGGCCGATGAGCCGCCTGCTGCGCCCGTACCTGCACCTGCACCGGCACCCGCACCTGCGCCGGTGCAGCAGGCAAGGTCCGCGCCTGCACCGGCACCGGTGGCCGCGACGCCGCCCGCTCCGGCGCCGGTGGCCGGGCGCGCCGGGCGCGTGCTGGCCGCGCCCGCCGTGCGCGAACGCGCGCGCCGGCTCGGCATCGAGCTGTCGCAGCTGCGCGGCAGTGGGCCCGAGGGCCGGGTGGTGCATGCCGATCTCGATGCCGCCGCGCATGCCGCGCCGCGCGCCGCCGCGCCTGCAGCCGGCGGCACGCGCGAGGTCAAGCTGGTCGGCCTGCGCCGCGCCATCGCGCAGAAGATGCAGCTGGCCAAGCGCCACATCCCGCACTTCACCTACGTCGAGGAGGTGGACGTGACCGAGATGGTCGCGCTGCGCGAGGCGCTCAACCGCGAGCATGGCGCGGCGCGCGGCGAACTCTCGCCGCTGGCGCTGGCGATCCGCGCCATCGTGCGTGCGGTGCGCGCGTTCCCGCAGGTCAACGCCCGCTTCGACGACGAGGCCGGCCTGTTGACGCTGCACGAAGCCGTGCACCTGGGCGTGGCCACGCAGACCGACAACGGCCTGATGGTGCCGGTGCTGCACGATGCGCAGGCACTGGACCTGTGGCAATGCTCGTCGGCCATCGCAGCACTGGCCGGCCGCGCCCGCTCCGGCAAGGCCACGCGCGACGAGCTGACCGGCTCCACGCTCACCGTCACCAGCCTGGGCAAGCTGGGCGGCATCGTCTCGACGCCGGTGATCAACCACCCCGAGGTGGCCATCGTGGGCATCAACCGCATCGTCGCGCGGCCGATGGTGCACGGCGGCGCGGTGCAGGTGCGCCAGATGATGAACCTGTCATCGTCCTTCGACCACCGCGTGGTCGACGGCGCGGTGGCGGCGGCCTATATCCAGCGCGTGAAGCAGCTGCTCGAAGCCCCGGGAATGCTGTTCGTCGACTGATTTCGGTGCACGCCTGCCTCGATCGAGTGCAGGCTGCCCCGTCTCCCGCGGCACGCGCCTTGCACGGGCGCGGCCATGCTGTCCTCCCTCAGCTCCCCGGCCGGGTTCGCCGCCACGATCGAACGCGGCCGGGTCGCCGACGTCTGGCGCGACCGGCTCGGGCTGCTGCTGGAGTCGACCGGCGAGGGCATCTTCGGCATCGACATGGACGGCCGCTGCATGTTCGTCAACCGCAGCGCGGCGCAGCAGCTGGGCTGGCCGGCCGAGAAGATCCTCGGCCGCAACATGCACGAGCTGATCCACCACTCGCACGCCGACGGCCGCCACTACCCCGAGGCCGACTGCCCGATCTTCAACGCCTTCCGCCGCGGGCTGCCCTGCCGCATCGCCGACGAGGTGCTGTGGCGCGCCGACGGCAGCGCCTTCTTCGCCGAGTACAGCAGCCATCCGATCGTCGAAGACAGCCGCGTGCAGGGCGCGGTGGTCACCTTCGTCGACATCTCCGAGCGCCGCCGCGCACAGGAGCTGGCGCGCATCCGCGAGCTGGCCAACCACCGCGAGACGGTGCGCGAGGCCGAACGCACGCGCATCGCGCGCGAGATCCACGACGAGCTGGGCTCGCTGCTGGTGGCGTTGAAGATGGACGTCAACTGGCTGGGCAAGCGCGTGGGCGACCGCCAGGAACTGGCCTGCAAGTGCCAGGGCATGGGCCGGCTGATCGACACCGCGGTCGACAAGGTCGGCCGCATCATCACCGACCTGCGCCCCAGCATCCTCGACCACCAGGGCCTGTGGGCCGCGCTGGAATGGCAGGCGCAGGAGTTCCTCGACAGCACCGAGCTGGAGCGCGAGGTGCAGGTGCACGTGGCGGCCGGCGTGGCGGCGCCGGAGGGTGGCCTGGCGATCGCGGTGTTCCGCATCTTCCAGGAGATGCTGTCCAACGTCGTGCGGCATGCGCAGGCGCGGCGCGTGGAGATCCGCGTCGTCGCCGACGATCCGCCCGACCCGGTGCTGTACCTCGACGTGCGCGACGACGGCATCGGCGCGCCGCCGGCCGCGCTGGACGACCCGCGCAGCTACGGCGTGCTGGGTATGCGCGAGCGCGCGGCGCACTTCGGCGGGCGGCTGACGATCGACTCGGCGCCGGGGCAGGGCACCCGCGTGCGGCTCGTGATGCCGCTCGCGCAGGGGGAGGCAGCGCCGTGATCCGCGTGCTGGTCTGCGATGACCACCTGATCGTGCGCCAGGGCATCAAGCAGATCCTGGCCGACGCGGGCGACATCGCCGTCGCCGGCGAGGCGGGCAACGGCGCCGACGCGATCGCGCTCGTGCGCGCCGGCGGCATCGACGTGGTGATGCTCGACATCGCGATGCCGCAGCGCGACGGGCTGGACGTGCTCAGGCAGCTCAGGAGCGAGTTCCCGAAGCTGCCGGTGCTGGTGCTGTCGACCTACCCGGACCGCCAGTACGCGGTGCGCAGCCTGAAGCTCGGCGCGGCCGGATACCTCAACAAGAGCGCCGACTCGGAGCAGATGATCGAGGCCGTGCGCAAGGCCGCGCGCGGCGGCCTGTTCATCACGCCCAGCGTCGCCGAGCTGCTGGCCGGCGCCGTGGGCGCGGGCACGCACGAGGCCGAGCGGCCGCTGCACGAGCGCCTGTCGCACCGCGAGTACCAGGTGTTCCGGCTGCTGAGCCAGGGCGCCAGCGTGGGCGAGATCGCGCAGCAGCTGTCGCTGTCGCCGAACACCGTGAGCACCTACCGCGCCCGCATCCTCGAGAAGACCGGCGTGCGCAACGACGTGGAGCTGGCGCTGTACGCCGTGCGGCACGCCGAGCTGCCCGCCTGATGTAGTGCCAGCCCTACACGCGAACGCCGGGCCGCACGATGGCGCGGCGGCGCCGGCGTTTCGAGAATCCCTCCAACCCTTCAGGAAAACGCAGGACCCGCCGATGGCCCACACCCCAGACCCCTACGACGCCGACCGCCCGCTGCGCCTGGGCTGCGCCTGCGGCCATCACACGAGCGATGCCGAGCACGCCGCTGCCGAACTGCGCACGCGCGCCGCGAGCGCCGGCTTCGAGGCCGAGTCGCGCGCCTTCGTCGAGGCCGCGCTGGTGAAGGCGCTGTTCCCGCAGGACGCCGTGCGGCGGCGCTTCCTGCGCGCCGTGGGGCGCTCCACCGCGATGGCCGCCGTCTCCAGCCTGCTGCCGGTGGCCAGCCTGCAGGCCATGGCCGAGGAGAAGAAGGCGCTGGAGAAGAAGGACCTGAAGATCGGCTTCATCCCGATCACCTGCGCCACGCCGCTGATCATGGCGCACCCCCTGGGCTTCTATTCGAAGCAGGGGCTGAGCGTCGAGGTCGTGAAGACGGCGGGTTGGGCGCTGATCCGCGACAAGATGCTCAACAAGGAGTACGACGCGACGCATTTCCTGTCGCCGATGCCCATCGCGATCTCGCTCGGCCTGGGGTCCACCGCCACGCCCATGCGCGTGGCCACGATCCAGAACACCAACGGCCAGGCGATCACGCTGGCGGTCAAGCACAAGGACAAGCGCGACCCGAAGGACTGGAAGGGCTTCAAGTTCGCCGTGCCCTTCGAGTACTCGATGCACAACTTCCTGCTGCGCTACTACGTGGCGGAGTCGGGGCTGGACCCGGACAAGGACATCCAGATCCGCGTCGTGCCGCCGCCGGAGATGGTGGCCAACCTGCGGGCCGGCAACATCGACGGCTTCCTCGGCCCCGACCCCTTCAACCAGCGCGCGGTGTTCGAGGAGGTGGGCTTCATCCACCTGCTCACCAAGGATCTGTGGAACGGCCACCCCTGCTGCGCCTTCGGCACCTCGGCCGCGTTCATCGAGCAGAACCCCAACACCTTCGCCGCGCTGTACCGTGCGGTGATGACCTCGGCCGCGATGGCGCGCGAGGCCAAGAACCGCGAGCTGATCGCCAAGGTGATCTCGCCGCAGGCCTACCTGAACCAGCCCGAGACGGTGGTCGCGCAGGTGCTCACCGGCAAGTTCGCCGACGGCCTGGGCAACGTGAAGACCGTGCCCGACCGCGCCGACTTCGACCCCATGCCCTGGCAGAGCATGGCCGTGTGGATGCTGAGCCAGATGAAGCGCTGGGGCTACATCAAGGGCGACGTGAACTACAGGCAGATCGCTGAGCAGGTGTTCCTGCTGACCGACGCGAAGAAGACGATGAAGGCGCTGGACATGAAGGCGCCGGAGTTGAACGGGGGCGCGTACCCGAAGTTCAGCGTGATGGGCAAGGCCTTCGACCCCGAGAAGGCCGATGCCTACGTCGCCAGCTTCGCCATCAAGCGCGCCTGAGATGAAGCGCCCCGCGCCGCTGGAGCTGAAGGCCGCGCTGCTGTCGCTGCTGCTGCTGCTCGTCGTGCTCGGCGTGTGGCACCTGGCCACGCTGCCGGCCGGCGGGCCCGCGGTGGCGGCGGCACCGGCGTTGACGCCGGAGCAGATCGAGTACGCCAAGCTGATGGGCAAGGACCCGGCCACGCTGGGCGCGGCCAGTGCCGCCCCTGCCAAGAGCGGCTTCCCGACGCTCGCCCAGATGGCCGGCACCATCGCACGGCATCTCGCCAGTCCCTTCTACGACAACGGCCCGAACGACAAGGGCATCGGGTTGCAGCTGGCGTACTCGCTGGGCCGTGTGGGCCTGGGCTACGGGATCGCCGCGCTGGTCGCCATTCCGCTGGGCTTCCTCATCGGCATGAGCCCGTTGGTCTACCGCGCGCTCGATCCCTTCATCCAGGTGCTCAAGCCCATCTCGCCGCTGGCCTGGATGCCGCTCGCGCTCTACACGATCAAGGACTCGTCGATCAGCGGCATCTTCGTGATCTTCATCTGCTCGGTCTGGCCGATGCTCATCAACACGGCCTTCGGCGTGGCGGGCGTGCGGCGCGAGTGGCTCAACGTGGCGCGCACGCTGGAGGTCTCGCCGCTGCGCAAGGCCTTCGAGGTGATCCTGCCGGCCGCCGCGCCCACCATCCTCACCGGCATGCGCATCTCGATGGGCATCGCCTGGCTCGTGATCGTCGCGGCCGAGATGCTGGTGGGCGGCACCGGCGTCGGCTACTTCGTCTGGAACGAGTGGAACAACCTCTCGCTGCCCAACGTGATCTTCGCGATCCTGGTGATCGGGCTGGTCGGCATGGCCCTCGATGCGATGTTCGCGCGGGCGCAGAAGGCAGTCACCTATGTCGACTGATTTCCTGAAGGTCGAGGGTCTCGCGAAGACCTACCCGGGTGCCGCCGAGCCCGTCTTCGACGAGGTCAACTTCGGCATCGCGCAGGGCGAGTTCGTCTGCATCATCGGCCACTCCGGCTGCGGCAAGACCACCATCCTCAACGTGCTCGCGGGGCTGGAGACCGCCAGCGAAGGCCATGTCTTCATGGCCGAGCGCGAAGTGGCCGGGCCCAGCCTGGAGCGCGGCGTCGTGTTCCAGGGCCATGCGCTGATGCCCTGGCTCACGGTGCGCGCCAACATCGCCTTCGCCGTGCGCAGCAAGTGGCCCGAGTGGAACCGCGCGCAGGTCGACGCCCAGGTCGAGAAGTACGTCGGAATGGTCGGCCTGGCCGCGGCGATCGACAAGAAGCCGAGCCAGCTCTCCGGCGGCATGAAGCAGCGCGTGGGCATCGCGCGCGCCTTTGCCATCCAGCCGCGCATGCTCCTGCTCGACGAGCCCTTCGGCGCGCTGGACGCGCTGACGCGCGGCACGATCCAGGACGAGCTGCTGAAGATCTGCGCGCAGACGCGGCAGACCGTGTTCATGATCACGCACGACGTCGACGAGGCCATCCTGCTGGCCGACCGCATCCTGCTGATGAGCAACGGGCCACGCGCCCGCGTCGCGGAGATCGTGAAGAACACGATGCCGCGCTCGCGCGAGCGCGCGACGCTGCACCACGACCCGCAGTACTACCGCATCCGCAATCACCTCGTGGACTTCCTCGTCGCGCGCTCGAAGGAGCTGTCGCACGGGCGCGCGCCGGCACGGCCGGTGGAGGTCAGCCCGGGGCTGGACGCGGAACCGTCGCCACCCGCCGCGGAACCGCCTGCGGCGCATCACCCACCGTTGAGGAGAATCGCATGAGCCGTCTCGAGGTCACCGAGAAGATCGTCGCCACCAAGGTGAGCCAGGGCCTGAAGTGGGCCGACGTCGCCGAGCGTGTCGGCCAGAGCAAGGAGTGGGTCACCGCGGCCTGCCTGGGCCAGATGACGCTGACGGCCGAGCAGGCCGGCGTGGTGGCCGAGATCTTCGGACTCACGCCGGAGGAGAAGAAGTGGTTGATGGTCGTCCCCTACAAGGGCAGCCTGCCGACCAGCGTGCCGACCGACCCGCTGATCTACCGCTTCTACGAGCTGGTCAACGTCTACGGCACGACCTTCAAGGAATTGATCCACGAGGAGTTCGGCGACGGCATCATGTCGGCCATCGACTTCAGGATGGACCTGCAGCGCGAGCCCGACCCGAAGGGCGACCGGGTGTCCATCACGATGTCGGGCAAGTTCCTCCCGTACAAGACATATTGAGGTCGTGCTCATGAGCGAACTCCGGCCGCCGGTCCCGCCGTTCACCGAAGCCACTGCGCGCCAGAAGGTGCGGGGGGCGGAGGATGCGTGGAACACGCGCGATCCGGAGGTCTGCGCACGCGTCTACACGGAGGACACCGTGTGGCGCAACCGGGCGGAGTTCCCGGTCGGGCGCGAGGAGGTCAAGGCCTTCCTGCGGCGCAAGTGGGCGAAGGAACTCGACTACCGGCTCATCAAGGAGCTGTGGGCCTTCACCGGCAACCGGCTTGCGGTGCGCTTTGCCTACGAGTGGCACGACGACTCGAACAACTGGTTCCGCAGCTACGGCAACGAGAACTGGGAGTTCAACGAGCAGGGCTTCATGATGCGACGCTTCGCGAGCATCAACGACCTGCCGATCGCGGCTTCCGATCGCAAGTTCTTCTGGCCGCTCGGGCGCCGGCCCGACGATCACCCGGGCTTGAGCGAACTCGGGCTCTGAAGTGATGAGACGGCGGTCCGCGCGGCGATGAAGCCGCCGGCTACCGCGCTCAGCAGCCCGTTGCCCGAGAGATAGCCCCAGACCGCGTTGCCCGACACGCCGCGCGCCGCGCCGCCGGCCGCCAGCAGGTTGGGCAGCGGCCGGCCCTGTGCATCGAGCACGTGGCATTGCGCGTCGATGTCCAGCCCGCCTTGCGTGTGGAAGAGCGCGCCGGTGACGCGGATCGCGTGGAAGGGCGCCGCGAGCCGCGTGCCGGCGAGCGTGTTCGCGAGCCTGCCGGCCCCGCAGCCGATGATCGCCGCGAGCGCCGAGGCATCGGCCGCGCTGCGCACCGCGCCCGCCTGCTCGGCATCGACGAAGTCCGGGAAGCTCCGCCCCAGCGCGAGCAGCCGATCGTCGAAGACGTTCCATGCGATGCCGCCCGGCTGCGCGAGTACCTTCACCGACGCTTCCGAGTAGCCCGCCATCTCGTCGTGGAAGCGCTCGCCGCGCGCATTCACCTGGATGCCGCCTTCCATCATCAACGCCCAGGTGACCAGCGCGCCCTGCGGCACGGCCCAGGAGCCGTGGCCCTGGTAGCCACCGAGGTCCGCGAGGCCAGCGCCGAGCGCGCGGCCCCAGGCGATGGCGCTGCCGTCGTTGCCGGCATGGCCGGCGAAGACGGCGTCGCGCATTTCGGGCAGCCATTCGCGCACCATCGCGGCGTTGCCGCCGAAGCCGTTGCAGGCGAGCAGCAACACTTCGCAGGCCAGGTGCTCGCGTGAACCGTCGGGGCGCTGCCAGGCGATGCCGAGAACACGCTGCGCGTCGTCGACCCACAGCTCGCGCACCAGCGCGTCGCACACCAGCATCGCGCCGGCGGCTTCGGCCGCGCGTGACAGCGCACCGACCAGCGCCGCGCCGGTGCGCTCGCGCAGCGTGTGCATGCGTCGCGCCGTGTGGCCGGGGTAGAGGAAGCCGTCGAGCAGCTCGAAGGCGAGGCCGTGGCGCCCGCCCAAGGTGTCGAGCGCCGGTGCGATGGCCGCGGTGTACGCGCTGACCAGATGCGGCGCCGCCGTGCCACGCGCCTTGTTCGTGATGTCGGCCGCGAAGCGCGCCGGGTCGTCGTTCGCCACGCCTGCCGCGCGCTGCACGCGCGTGCCGGCGGCGGGAACGAAGCCCGAGCTGAGCGCCGTGCTGCCCTGGGGCGCGGGATCGCGCTCGACCAGCACGCAGTCGATGCCCGCATCGCGCAGCATCAGCGCCGCCGTGAGCCCGCAGGCCCCGGCGCCGACGATGGCCACCGGCACCGCCGGCGTGCCCGCGGGCATCGCCGCCTCACGCTCGACGGTCGGCGCGACGTTCGGCTTGTCGCTCACGCGGTCGGCCGGTGCAGGTACTGTCCGCGCGGCTTGCCGATCACTTCGCCGTCCTCGAAGATCCTCATCCCGCGCAGGAAGGTGGCGTCGACATGCGCCGAGAGTTCCTGGCCCTCGAAAGGCGTGTAGCCCTGCGTCGAGGGCGAGCCGCTGGCGCGGATGGCCCAGGTGCGCGCCGGGTTGACGATGGCGATGTCGGCGTCGAAGCCTGGGGCGATGTCGCCCTTGCGGTTCAACCCGTAGCGCTGCGCCGGGTTCCAGCTCGTCACGCGGGCCATGTGGTTGTAGCCCATGCCGCGCTTCGTGCCTTCGCTCACCAGCGCCGGCAGCAGGTACTCGGTGCCGCCGAAGCCGCTCTTGGCCATCCAGATGTTGCCGAAGTAGCGCGCCGGGATCTTGGTCTCGTGGCGGCAGCAGGCGTGGTCGCTCACCACCCAGTCCAGCTCGCCGGCGAGCAGCGCTTCCCAGAGGAACTCCACGTCCGCGCGCGGGCGGATCGGCGGGTTCACCTTGGCCAGTTCGGCCGCGGGCGAGTCCACGTCGAGCATCAGGTGGCCGATCGTCACTTCGCGCTTGAAGTCGATATGCGGGAAGACCTCGCTCATCGTCATCGCGGCCTGCACGGCCTTGCGCGAACTGAGGTGCAGCAGGTTGATGTTCGGCAGTGCCGCTTCGTTCGCCAGGTAGGCTGCCGTGAACACCGCCAGGCCTTCGGAGTGCTGAGGCCGCGAGGCGCTGTAGGCGGCCAGGCCCCTTCCCGGACGTTGAAGCGACTTGTCCTTCTCGACGATCTTCGTGTAGGCCGTCATGATCTCGGCCGTCTCGCAGTGCAGGCTCAGCGAGATCTGCCGCGCCTTGTCGGGCAGCGCCTCGCGCGCCGCCTGCAGCCCGCGCATCACGAACTCGAAGTGCGCCACGTCGTAGCGCTCGTCGTCGCCGATCATCAGGAACTCGCGCTGGCTGTCGGACTTGCCGTGCAGGCCGTGCGAACCGTAGAACATGAAGATCTTGAAGCTCGCCACGCCGTGCTTCTCCACCAGCATCGGCAGCTCGCTGATGTGCGTGCGGTCCATCGGCGCGAGGTGGAAGCCGTAGTCGACGTGGAAGCGGCCCTTGGAGATCTTCAGCACCTCGGGGAAGAACTTGCGGTACGGCCCGCCCTTGTTCAGGTAGTACTGGCCGGTGCGGAAGTAGTTGAGGCTGGAGGTGACGCCGCCCATCGCCGCGGCCTTGCTTTCGCTCACCGCGTCCTCGGCCAGCGGCGAGTAGATGCCGCTGTGCATGTGGGCGTCGACGACGCCGGGGAAGGCCAGGCGCCCGCGGCCCTCGTAGACGGCCTTCGCACGCGCCGGCGCGATGCCCGGCGCGACGAGCGCGACCCGCTCGCCGCGGATCGCGATGTCGCTGTCGTGCACCGTGTTGCCGTGCGGGCGCACGACGCGCACATTGCGGATCAGCAGGTCGAACTCGGCCTTGTCGTTGGTGCTCATCGAGGGCGCTCCATGTCTTCGATCGTGTGTCACAGGCCGAGGTAGGCGCGGCGCAGTTCGTCACTGGCCAGCAGTTCGGCGGGCAGGCCGGCGAAGCGCAGGCTGCCGTTTTCCAGCACGTAGGCGCGGTCGGCGATCTCCAGCGACTGGCCGACGTTCTGCTCCACCAGCAGCACCGCCAGGCCCTCGCCGTTCAGGCGCCGGATCAGCGCGAACATCTCTTCCACCAGCAGCGGCGAGAGGCCGAGCGAGGGCTCGTCGAGGATCAGCAGCCTGGGCTCGGCCATCATGCCGCGGCCGATGGCCAGCATCTGCTGCTCGCCGCCGCTCATCGTGCCGGCCGCCTGCGCCACGCGCTCGGCCAGGCGCGGGAAGGTGGCGAAGACTCGATCGAGGTTCTGCGCGCGCCGCGCCCGGGCGCGGGTGTAGGCGCCGAGCTCCAGGTTCTCGAGCACCGTGAGGTTGGGGAAGATGCGGCGGCCTTCGGGCACCTGGATCAAGCCGGCCTCGACCACACGGCGGTAGTGCGCATTCGTCAGGTCCTGGCCGTCGAAGTGCACGGCACCGGCGCTGACGCGCACCAGCCCGCAGGCGGTGTTGTTCAGCGTGGACTTGCCGGCGCCGTTGCTGCCCAGCAGCGCGACGATCTCGCCCGGCCGCACCTGCAGGCTTACGCCGCGCAGCACCTCGGTGCGGCCGTAGCCGGCGTGCAGCGTGTCGATGTCGAGCAGCGGCGGCGGATTCACGAAGCCCGCTCCCGCAGCCGCGCAGCCGCGCCGTGGCCGAGGTAGGCCTCGATGACGCGCGCATCGCGCGTCACCTCGGCCGGCGTGCCCTGGGCGATCAGCTGCCCCTGCGCCAGCACCCACACCTGCTCGGCCAGGCTCATCACCGCCTGCATCACGTGCTCGATCATCAGCACCGTGACGCCGCCCGAGGCGATGCCGCGCACCACCGGAATCATCTCGGCGATCTCCTGCGGGTTCAGGCCCGCGAGTACCTCGTCCAGCAGCAGCAGGCGCGGGCGCGTGGCCAATGCACGAGCCAGCTCCAGGCGCTTGCGGCCGGCCACGGTCAGCTCGGCGGCGGGTTTGTCGAGCTGCGGCGCCAGGCCCACGCGCGCGGCCACGGCTTCGGCGGCGGCCAGCGCGGCGCGGCGGTCAGCTTCGTGCAGGTGGGCGCCGACGGCGATGTTCTCGCGCACCGTCTGCGCGGCGAAGGGCTGCACGATCTGGAAGGTGCGCGTCATGCCGGCGCGCGCGTTCAGGTGCGGCGCGCGGCCGGTGATGTCCTGCCCGGCCAAGCGCACGGTGCCGTGGTTCGGCTGGAGGAAGCCCGACATCAGCGCGAAGAGCGTGGTCTTGCCGGCGCCGTTGGGGCCGATCAGCGCACCCAGGCGGCCTTCGGGCAGCGCCAGGCTCACGTCCTGCACGGCCTTCAGGCCGCCGAAGGCGATGGAGACGCCGTCGAGCTGCAGCAGGGGCTCAGCCACGCCGGCCTCGCCCGAAGACCTCGCGCAGGTGCCGCCCCGCGCCCGAGAGCCCGCGCGGCAGGAACATCACGATCAGCACCAGCACCGCGCCGTAGATCACCATGTTCAGGCCGGGCAGCGCGCCGAAGAGGTTGCGCGTAGCGTCGGCCAGCGCGTGCAGCGCGAGCGCGCCCAGCACCGGCCCCCAGAGCGTGCCCAGGCCGCCGACGATGGCGGCCACCAGCGCTTCCACCGAACTCGAGGGCCCGTAGGCGATGGCCGGATCGATGTACTGGAACATCTGCACGTAGAAGGCACCGCCGGCGCCCATCAGCGCGGCGGAGAGCGTGATCGCGCCCAGCTTCACGCGCAGCGGGTCCACGCCCACGGCGCGGGCGGCATCCTCGTTGTCGCGCACCGCCTGCAGCCAGGCGCCGAAGCGCGAATGCCGCAGCCAGGCGGTGGCCACCAGCGCCAGCACCAGCAAGCCGAGCGCCAGCAGCACGTAGCCGCGGCGCGAGCCGAACTGCAGGTTCGCGGCCGATTCGTTCAGCGGCAGCATCAGGCCCACGCCGCCGCCGGTGAAGCCCGCCGTCACCGCGAGGATGCGGAAGACCTCGGCGAAGGCCAGCGTCACGAGCGCGAAGTACGACCCCTTCAGTCCGTAGCGGAAGCTGAGCGCGCCCACCGCCGAGCCGACGGCCGCGGCCGCGAGCATCGCCAGCCCCAGCGCCGCCCAGGCGTTCAGCCCGCCCTGCATCTGCGCCAGCGCCTGCGCATAGGCGCCGGTGCCGAAGAAGAGCGCATGGCCGAAGCTGAACTGCCCGCCGTAGCCGCCGAGCAGGTTCCAGGCCTGCGCCAGCAGCGCGGCGTACAGCGCCATCGCGAGGAAGGTGAGCCAGGAGCCGGCGCTGACGACGAAGGCCAGCGCGATGACGAGTGCCGCGAACGCGGCGATGCCGATCAGGTCGCGGGTCATGCCTTCGCGCCGAACAGGCCCTGCGGTTTGAACAGCAGCACCGCGATGAAGATCGCAAAGATGCCGATCTGCCCCAGCGATTCGCCCAGGAAGAGGCCACACAGCGACTCCACCACGCCGATCAGCAGCCCGCCCGCCAGCGCGCCGGCGAAGCTGCCCATGCCGCCGAGCACGACGATCGTGAAGGCCACCAGCACGAAGCCCGATCCGACCTGCGGGTTGACGTAGTAGGCCGGCAGCAGGAAGCAGGCCGCGGCGCCCAGGCAGGCCAGGCCGATGCCGAAGCTCATCGCGTAGACATGCTCGACGTCGATGCCCATCAGCCGCGCGCCCTGCTTCTCGCGCGCGACGGCGCGGATCGCGCGGCCGAGGTCGGTGCGGCGCACGATCCACAGCAGCAGGCCCGAGGCCGCCAGCGCACCGGCGAAGGCAACAAGCTTTGGCAGGGCGATCATCGCCGGGCCGATGGGCACGGTCGTCAGCGTGTAGGGCGTCTCGATCGTGCGGGTATCGCCGCTGAAGGCCAGCAGCGCCAGGTTCTCCAGCACGATGGCCAGGCCCAGCGTCACGAGCAGGATGTTCTCGTCCTTGCCGTGGCTGGCGCGGTTGATCACGCCGCGCTGCAGCCCGTAGCCGAGCGCGAACATGGCGGGCACGACCAGCGGCAGCGCCAGGTACGGGTCGATGCCCAGCCGCTCCTTCAGGAAGTAGACGGCGTACAGCGCCACCATCAGCGCGGCGCCATGCGCGAAGTTGATGATGTGCAGCACGCCGTAGATCAGCGTGAGCCCGAGCGCGACGAGGGCGTAGACGGCGCCGGTGGTCAGCCCGTTGAGGACCGACGGGAAGAGGATCGAGAACTCAAGCACCGTGACAAGCCGCGTTCCCAAGCGGTCGCCGTGGAACCGGCTTCGCCGGGCCACTGGCGACGCCCCCCTGGGGGGGTGCGCCGAAGGCGCTCCGGGGGGAGGCCATGTTCAGGCGCGCAGCGGGAAGATCGGATCGGCCTCGCGGTAGTCGCGCGGCACGATGACCTTGATGTCGCCCTGGATCACCTGCGTCATCAGCGGCTGCGCGCCCATGTTCTGGCCGTTCACGAACTTCGTCGGGCCGTAGGGCATGAAGTGGTCGCTGAAGCTGCTGGCCTCCAGCGCGGCGGTGATGGCGGCGCGGTCCGCACTCTTCGCGCGGTCGATCGCGTCGGCCAGCAAGCGAACGGCCGTGTAGGTGTTGAAGATCTCGTAGGTGAAGAACAGGCCCTTGGTCTCCACCCGCTTCCTCAGCTCGGCCGCGCGCTTGTCCTTGGGGTTGAACCAGTGGTTGCAGTCGATGATGCCACCCGCAGCCTCCGGGAACTCCTTCAGGAACTTGTAGCTCGAGGCCGCGCCGCCCAGCACCGAGTAGATCGCCTTGGGCACCACCTTCTGCTGCTGCATCGTGCGCACCAGCAGCGCGTACTCGTTGTAGTAGTTGGCCGGGATCACGATGTCCGGCGCGACCGACTTCATGCGCAGCACGATGTTGTTGAAGTCGCGCGTCGGGTTGGCGTGCTTGACGACCTCCTTCACCTCGAAGCCGAAGCCCGGCAGCTCCTTGGCCAGCAGGTTGGCGGTGCCGGTGCCGAAGAGGCTCTCCTCGTGGATGATCATCACGCTCTTCGCGGGCTTGCCGGCCACGGTGTTGAGCACGTGCAGGTTGTTCATCGCGATCTGCGCGCAGACCTTGTAGCCGGGGCCGAAGCGGAAGGTGTTCTTCAGTCCGCGCTCGACGATCTGGTCGGCCACGCCCACGTCCACCACGTGCGGCAGGCCGAGCTTGGCGGCGGCCTGCGTGGTGGCCAGGCAGATCGCGCTGGCATACGCGCCCACCACCGCCGAGCAGCTGGCCTCGTTCATCTTCTCGACCTCGGCGCTGCCGGCCTGCGGCGTGCTCTGCGCGTCACCCAGCATGGCCTCGATCTTGGCGCCGCCCAGGCCCTTGAGGCCGGTCTTGTTGATGTCCTCGATGGCCATCAGTGCGCCTTCGCGGCACTGCTGGCCCGAGAAGGCCAGCGCGCCCGTCACCGGGTGCAGGATGCCCACCTTCACCGGCTTCGGTTGGGCGCCGCCGACGAGCGGGAAGGCGAGGGCCGCGCCCGCCGCGGCGGACTGCTGGAGGAAGTGGCGACGAGGGCTCATCGGGGGCTCCGGTTCGTTGAAGGAGGTGGATCGGGTCTCAATGGAACTGCGCCGCGAACTCGGTGCTGACCCAGAGCTTGGCGTCGACGCCGCCCACGCGGGACAACTGCATCTCGTACTGGTAGCGGTCGGGCCGGTACAGGCCCTGCAGCCACTGCACCGGGCGGCCGGCGGTGTCCAGCACCACGCGGCTGACGGCCAGCAGCGCCGAGCCGACCTCGACCTCCAGCAGCCGCGCGACCTCCGCATCGGCCAGCCGCGCCGAGACCAGTTGCCGCGCATGGCCGATGGGCACGCCGGACTCCTCGAGCAGCAGCAGCATCGGCCGCCGCGCAAGCTCGCGCCGGCCGAAGTGCAACGCCAGCTGCTGCGGCACGAAGGTGGTGATGTGCGACAGCGGCCCGGCTGCCGACGAGCGCAGGCGCACCGCCTTCTGCACCGGCGTGCCGGGCGCGATGGCCAGCTCGCGCGCTGCGGCCTCCGGCGCCGGCAGCACGTCCAGCGCCAGCACTTTCACGCGCGTGCGCAGGCCCATGTTGACGATGTTCTCGAGCAGGCCCGTCAGCGCCGCGCGCTGCGGGGCGGCGCGGCCGGCGGCTGTGGGTGCCGAGGGCGAGGGCGAGGGCAAGGGCACTATGGGCCGCGTGCCGCGGCCGGGCGAGCGTTCGATCAGGCCTTCCAGCGCCAGCCGTTCGAGCGCGCGCCGCACCGTGACCCGGGCCACGCCGAACTCGCGCATCAGGTTCAGCTCGCCGGGCAGGCCCTGGGCGAAGCGGCCGTCGTGCAGCTGTTCGCGCAGCACCAGGTAGACCCGGTGGTGCTTGGGCAGGGGCATCGCGGAAGACACGCCGATGATGCTGGTGCGGGGCTAATGTCCTGTCAATAGGACAAGCCGGGGCCCTGACGCTGCCGGCGCGGCGCGGGTGCAGAATCGTCCGCCATGAATCCCCAGGTCACCCAACTGCACGGCAAGGAGAAGCGCTGGCGCGCGGAGTTCGCCGCGCTGCGCGAGATGTGCCTGGCCACCGGCCTGGAAGAGACGCTGAAGTGGGGCCAGGCCTGCTACGCGCTCGAAGGCGGCAACGTCGTGCTGATCCACGGCTTCAAGGACTACTGCGCGCTGCTGTTCATGAAGGGCGCGCTGCTGGCAGACCCGGCCGGCATCCTCGTGCAGCAGACGAAGAACGTGCAGGCCGCGCGGCAGATCCGCTTCGCCTCGCTGGCCGAGGTGCAGGAGAAGGCCCAGGCGGTGCAGGCCTGCCTGCGCCAGGCCATCGCGCTGGAGAAGTCCGGCGCCCAGGTGCCGATGAAAAGCGTGGCGCAGTTCGAGATGCCGGAGGAGTTCCGCCTTCGGCTGGACGAGGACCCGGCGCTGGACGAGGCCTTCCGCGCGCTCACGCCCGGCCGGCAGAAGGCCTACCTGCTGCACTTCGCCGGCGCCAAGCAGTCGGCCACGCGGGCGGCGCGTGTCGACAAGCACGCGCCGCGCATCCGGCAGGGCCTGGGCCTGGACGATTGACGATGCGCGGCGCGTCCGTCCGGCCGCTGCCGGCGCTTTCGGCCCTCCTGTTGTTTGCGGCCTGCGCATCGCCGCTGGTGGCGGCGGCCGCGCCTGCGCCTGCGCCATCACCCGCCGCGGCGCCGCGCCTGGTCGTCTTCCTGGTCGTCGACGGCCTGCCGCAGCGGCAGGTGCTGGCTTACCGGTCGCAGCTCGCGCCCGATGGCCTGGCCCGCTTCCTGGACCGCGGCGCCTGGTTCGCGAACGCGCACTACGGCCACGCCTACACCGTCACCGCGCCCGGCCATGCGAGCATGCTGACGGGCACCTACGCCTACCGCCACGGCATCATCGGCAACGAGTGGCGCGACCCGCGCAGCGGCGAGGACACCACCAACACCGCCGACGAACGCCACGTCTACATCGGCCACAAGACCGGCCGCCTCGACGGCACGAGCCCGAAGAACCTGCGGGTCGAGACGGTGGGCGACATGCTGCGGCGCGCCGACGCGCGCGCCAAGGTCATCGGCATCTCCGGCAAGGACCGCGGCGCCATCCTGCCCGCGGGCAAGACCGGCACGGCCTACATCTACATGCAGGCCACCGGCGCCTTCGCCTCCAGCACCTACTACATGCCGCGGCACCCCGGGTGGGTCGAGGCCTTCAACGCCGCGAAACCGGCCGACCGCTGGTTCAAGCAGGCCTGGAAGCCGGTGCTCGACGACCCGGCCGCCTATGCCGCCTCGCTGCCCGACGAGCAGCCCTGGTTCTCGGTGCCCGGCAAGCTGCCGATGACGATGGGCGCCGCGCAGGACAAGCCCGACGCTGCGTTCTACAGCGCGCTGCTGCGCAGCCCCTTCGTCGATGCGATGGCGCTGGACTTCGCGCGCGCGGCGATCCGCGGCGAGTCGCTGGGCCAGGACGAGGTGCCCGACATCCTCGCGATCAGCCTCTCCGGCCACGACTGGGTGAACCACGCGTTCTCGGCCGAGTCGCGCCTGTCGCACGACCACCTGCTGCAGCTGGACCGCCTGCTGCAGGCCTTCTTCAGGGACCTCGACGCGATGGTGGGCAAGGACCGCTACCTGGCCGTGTTGACCGCCGACCACGGCTTCATGCCCGCGCCCGAGGTGAGCCTGGCCGCCGGCCGCGATGCCGGCCGCCTCAACGGCAGCCAGGTGCTCGCGCGTGTCAACGCCGGCCTGTCGGCGATCTTCGGCGCCGGCACCTGGGTGCGCTTCTTCTCCGCCTCCGCGGTGGCGCTGGACCGCGAGCTGATCGCCGCGCGTGGACTCGACCGCCTGGCCGTGCAGGAGCAAGCGCGCCGGCTGCTGCTGAAGGAGGCCGGCATCGCGGCCGTCTACACCGGGGACGAGCTGGCCGCGAACGCCGGTCCGGCGGGGCCCGAGGCGCCGCTCTTCGGCGCGATGCGCAAGTCCTGGTTCGCCGGCCGTTCGGCGGACCTGCAGGTGGCGCTGAAGCCGTACTGGATGCTGACCTCCTCGAAGACCGGCACCACGCACGGCTCGCCGCACGCCTACGACACGAACGTGCCGCTGCTGTTCTGGGGCCCGAACTGGATCGGCGCCGGAGCACGCGAGGCCCGTGTGGAGATCTCCGGCGTCGCGCCGACGCTGGCGCGCATCCTGCGCGTGCCGGCGCCGCCGGCATCCGAGGGCAGCTTGCTGCCGGTCGGTCCGGAGCGCTGAACCGCTGGCCGGCGAGCGGCCGGCTGCTTCATCCGTTGCGTCGATGGTGCGGGCGGCGCGGCGGGAACTGCTGGAGCAGCGCCTGCAGGCTCGAACGCGTGCGCTGGGCCAGGACGGCCTGCCAGTCGTCACCCTGCGCCGTGCCGTAGAGGATCACGCGCCGTGTGCTCAGGTCGATCGGGATGTCCTCGGCATGGCGCGACAGGATGATCACCGGCTTGGCGAGGGTGTGGGCCATGCCGAGTTCGTACATCACGTTCGCATTGCGGCCGCTGATGTCGGCGATGACGCAGCTGGCGCCGGTGATGCCGCGCCAGATGTCGTCGAGGATGTCGGTCGGGGTGAACAGGTCGTCGCCGCGCAGCGGTTGCAGGCCGCAGGCCAGGCAGGCCTCGCGCAGCACGTGATGCACCGCGTCGGAGTCGCTCTGCCCGAAGGGCATCACGATGAAGCAGGTGGGCTCCGAGGCTGTTTCCTGCTGCGCCGTGGGGTTCAGGCGCTCGGGGCCGAGGAAGATCACCTCGTTGCGCAGGCGCGCGCCGGCCGCCTGCAGGCTGTCGAGCAGGTGGCCGAGGCCCGTGGCCTCGAAGATCCAGGCCAGCGTGCGGTCGCCGGTGCGCCAGTCGGCCATGCGCAGGCCGGCGCCCAGCATGTGCGCGGCATGGCGCTCGGCATGCTGCACGGCGCGGTCGAAGCGCTCGGTGAGCGCCACCATCACGACCACCAGCGTCACGACGAAGAGCACGTAGAAGAAGGGCTCGCCGGCGCCGGGCACGCCGGCGATCACGCCGCGGCGCAGCGACAGGCTGACCACGGCGGACAGCAGCACCGCACCCAGCGAGATCGACAGCAGCAGCGTCGACAGCCCGGAGCGACGCACCGTGCCCAGCGACAGCGGACCGAACTCGGTGCCGGTCTCCCGACGCCGCAGGCGTGGCAGCAGCACGGCGCCGGCGAGCAGCAGGCACAGGCCCAGGGTCCAGACGGGATCGGCCGCCGCATAGGCCTGCTGCCGCATGCTGGCCTCGTTGTAGAGCATGTCGGAGGAGGCGAGCAGCGTCACGCCGAAGACCTGGAGCACCAGCGCCCGGTTCACGCCGAGCAGCATGGCGGCCATGCCGGCGATCACCGCCAGCAGCTCGAGTGCCGCCGTGATGGCGCCGACGCGGCCGACCAGCGTTCCCAGGACGTCCCGGTACAAGGGCGCGTAGAAGCCGACGAACAGGGTCATGAAGCCGCCCATCAGCAAGGCGAAGACGGCCACCGTGCGCCCGCTGGGCCGCCGGCTGTGCACCAGGTTCAGCACGAGCGCGGCCCAGGCGCAGACCCAGACGAAGAGGAACGCGGCATAGGCGGCGTCGGTCAGCTGCAGCGCGGCGCCTTGCTGGTCGCGCCATAGCGGGAAGTCCCGCCCGTAGCTGGCATCGGCGACCATCAAGGGCGCGAGGCTGGCAGCCACGCCGAACAGGAAGCCGCGCACGGCCGGCCCGCCATTCCGGCCGCAGCGCAGGATCAGCCAGGCCGTCAACGCGGTGACGGGAAGCTCGTGCCAGAAGTGGTTCGCGGCCTCGAAGGCCGCACCGCCCACCACGAAGTAGACCAGCAGGTACAGCGCATAGATCGTCGCCACGGCCGCCAGCCGATGGCGGGCGGAAACGCGCCACCCGTCGGACAGGACATGGTCATGCTCGTTCGCGGAGCCGGCGACAAGACCCATCGGCAATCCCCCGGGCCCGGATGGCGACATCCGATGTATCGGTCCGGCCATGCGCGTTTGCGTTGAGCCGGCTCACTCCGCGCGGAGATTGGCCTGCAGTAGGCTCGTTAGCGCCTCGTCCGTCGTGGCGAAGCCGCTGCACGAGGCGCAGGGCGGGTCGGCTCCGCCGGGGGACATGGCATGGGTGATGATGCCGTCGCCGATTGCTTCGGCGCCCGTACGCGGCTGCGACTGGAACGAGGCCTGCTGCTGCTCGGCCTGCTGGCCTTCGCGGCCTTCGTCGTGCTGGGCATCCGATTCGTCCTGCAGACGCGGGCCGACGAACTCGAGACCCGGAACAAGCTCGCAGCGATCGCCCACGACGCCTCCGACCGGATCGATCGCATCCTCGCCCCCGTGCGCGCGGCGACCACCGAGCTGGCGGGAAGGCTCTCGCGGGGCGAGATCGCCCCGGCGGACGTGGAGCCGGCGCTGCGCGCGATGGTGAACGGCAACGAGTGCTTCTTCGGCGGTGCGGTCGCCTATCGGCCGTACGGGCACGACAAAGGCAGGCGGCTGTATGCCCCGTACTTCCAGCGCGACCCGGGCGGCAACGCCGTCGGGCCCACGCAGCTCGCCGACGACTACGACTACACGGTGCCGGAGAACCGGCCGGACTCCAAGACCGACTGGTTCGTGCGCCCCATGAGCCGGGGCGGCGGGGATGGCTGGAGTCCGCCGTACTTCGACCCGTCGCTGAAGATCTCGATGATCACCTACTCGGCCGTCTTCACGACGACCGGCCCGCAGCCGGAGAAGAACGGCGTGGTGACCATCGACGTGTCGATGGACCGGCTCAAGCAGATCATCCGCGAGCTGGAGCTGGGCCCCGGCGGGTTCGGCGCGCTCACCACGAGCGGCGGTGCCTACCTGTACCACCCGGACGAGCGGCTCGTGCGCCACGGCAAGACGCTGCTGGACGTCGCACGCGAGCGGCACGACGCCGACCGCGTCGCGCTGGCGCAGGCCGCATCGGCGCGCGCCAGCGGCGTCATCCAGCACCGCAGCACGACCACCGGCACGAGCGCCTGGGTGGCCTTTTCGCCGGTGCCCAGCACGGGCTGGTCGCTCCAGATCACCTTCGTGCGCAACGACGTGCCCGCGAGAGTCGACGAGATGCGTGCACAGCTGATCTGGATCACGATCGCTGCGATCGGCTGGCTGGGCTGCATGCTGCTGCTGCTGTTACGGGCGCACGAAGGACGCACGCCACGGCTGTGGGCCGGCAGCGCCGCGATCTCGGCGCTGCTGCTGGCCGGCATCGGCGCGGTCTGGTACCAGGCGCTGAACCATCCGGCAGCGGTCACCGACGGCGAGCCCGGCGCCGAGATCGCCATCAGCGCGCGCGAGGTGCTGGCGGCGCAGAAGGACCTGTTCGACGAGCAGCGGCTCGAACGCAAGCAGGTCCCGCTCGCCTACATCCCGACCGGCCTGCACATCGAGTCGATCGAGCTGGACGGCGCCAACAAGCTGGCCGTCACGGGGCAGATCTGGCAGAAGTTCCCGGCCGACGCCCCCAGCACCGACCGCCGCGGCGTGACCTTCCTCGGCGCGCAGAACCTGACGATGGCACTGGTCGATACGCGAGCCGACGATGCGAGCCGCTTCGTCGTGCAGCGCAGCCGCTTCCAGTTCAACCTGGCGCCGCAGTTCGACTTCTCGCGCTATCCGCTGGAGGTCGAGCGCATCCGCATCGGGATCCGCCCGGTCGATCAGCAGGGAGCGCAGGCGCTCGTGCCCGACCTCGACTCCTACAACATCATGCTCGCCTCGCACCTGCCGGGCATGGCGCCCGGGGTGCAGATCGCCGGATGGACCATCGACTCGGCCACCTTCGTGCTGCGCTCGCGCAGCGAGAACAGCCAGTTCGGCATCGACTCGCGCGTCGACCTGGAGATCTTTCCCGACCTGTACTACGACATCGTCGTCAAGCGGATCTTCGTCGACGCCTTCATCTCGAACCTGACGCCCCTGATCGTGGTGGCGATCGTGCTGTTCTGGCTGCTGCTGCTTCCGGAGAGCGTGGAGATCAGGGAGATCCTGGGCTTCAGCGTGTCGCTCTTCTTCGTCGTCGTCTATGCCCACCTCAGTATCCGGCGGGTGATCTCCAGCGGCCAGATCTTCTACCTGGAGTACTTCTTCCTCGTCACCTACTTTGCGCTCCTGGCGGTTCCGGTCAACGCCTTCCGCAAGGCACTGCACCTGCGGAACGCCGTGCTGGAGTACCGCGCGGGGCTGACGATGAAACTGCTGTACTGGCCGCTGATGCTGGGCATCTTCTTCCTGATCACGGTCCTGAAGTTCTACTGAAGGGCAGCATCGGCCTCGGCCCGCGCGAGCCTGCCGGGCCGGCTCATCGCGACACCGGCGGCACCAGCGGCGGCACCAGCGGCGGCAACGCCGCACCGGCGGCGATGCGGCTGATCTTCCAGGTGCCCGTGCCGCAGTACCACAGCACCATGCCCGGCTCGCGCACGATGTCCAGCGCCGGGCATTGGGCGGCGCCCTCGATGTTCATGCCGCTGCCGGTGCGCGTGCGGCCCGGGCCCAGCACGGTGATCTCCTCGCGGCCGCCCGGGGAGCTGCCCAGCAGCTGCCACTGCACCACCTGGCCGCGGTAGAGCTTGCCGCTGAACTCCACGCGCTGCTGCCGGTTCGCGTACTCGAATCGCAGCTCGCCGGCCGCGATCTCGACGGCCAGGATGCCGGTGTGCCCATCCGGCAGGTAGTTGTTGTTGCCGAACTCGCCATCGGCACCCACGCGCTCGTCGGCCAGGCGGATGCGCACGCGCACCGGGCCGGGCGCGCGGTCCAGGCGCCGCAGCCGCGCGGCCGCGGACGGGTGGTCGTTGGCGATGACCATCTTCGTGAACGTGGGGCTCTCGTATTCGAGCAGCACGTCGGCGCTCGCGGCGCCGTGCAGCGCGGCCATGCCCGCCAGCACCAGGGCGCATTGCCAGGCCGCCGCGGGCCGGCTCATCGCACGTCTCCCAGCAGCACGAACGGCGCCCAGTAGAACGGGTGGTCCAGGCGCGCCTGCGCGGCCGGGCCGGGCATCGTGTCGCCGAAGGAGCCGCTGCGCCGGGTGTCGCCGGCGGCGCCGCTCTTGCGACCCGCCTCGATCATCTGTTTCTGCGCCTGCCGCAACATGCCGGCCTTGCCGGCCGGCGTGCGCTCGGCCAGGCGGCCGTAGAAGTCGCGCATGAAGCTGGCGGTCGTGGCGTCGTCCACCTTCCACAGCGTGGCGAGCACGGCCCCCGCGCCCTGCGCGCGCAGCGCGGCCGACAGGCCTTCGAACTCCTGCCCCCAGGCCAGGTCGCGCGCGTCGCGGGCGGTCTCGCAGGCCGACAGCGTCACCAGGTCCACGCCGTCGAAGCGGAAGTCGCGGCGCAGCGTCTGCAAGGGCAGCGTGCTGCCGTCGCCCAGCAGCAGGTACGAGCCTTCGGCATCGCCGAGCACGAAGTGCGTGGCCAGGTGCACGACGGGGAAGTGCTGCTCCAGCGCGGACTTCAGCGCCTCGGCGGTGAAGTCGGCGTCCAGCCTGGCGATGCCGGGCAGCAGGCCCTGCGTCTGCGCGCCGCCGTCGCGCACCAGCGCCGCGATCTCGCGTCCGGCGCCGGGCAGGGCGCCGAGCTGCAGGCGCTCCAGCCCGCGCGTGCTGCCGAAGCCGGCGATGCGCCAGGGCCGTGCCGGCGCCCGGGCGGCCGGCAGCTGCGCGGGCGTGGCGATGGCCAGCGCATGGCGCTCGGCCAGCCATTGCTTGCCGTCGTGCAGCGCGGCCATCGGCAGGTAGCGCAGCCGGCCGTCGAGCGAGAACATCAGCGTGTCGGGCGCGCTCGCCGCGAGCGGCCGCAGCGAGGCCTGGATCGGGTCGATCAGCAGGCGGTGGAGTTCCTGCGCGGGCCGCTGGATGTCGGGGTCGCGGCGGTTCATGGCTTCGAGGAAGCGATCCACCATGCCTTCGAGCGCATCGCGCGTGACGGCTGATTCGCGCACCACGCGGCCCCGCGCGCCGACGAGCAGGATCTGCAGCCGGCGCGGCCCCGCGAGGTACTGCACCGACACCGTGGCCGGCCCCGCCGCGGCCAGCCAGCGCGTGCCGGCGTCCAGCGCGGCCTGGCCCGCGGGGTCGAAGCGCAGCCCGCCGGCCTTCAGCCCCTGCAGCAGCGCCGCGGGCGGTGCCGCCACGCGCTCGGCCACGGCCACGCCCTGCACCTGGTTGCACCATGCGACATCGATGCCGGCCGAGCCGCTCACCACCGGCGTCGCGCCGGGCGCGGTGCGGAGGCAGGCCGCCGAGGGCGATCCGCCGCCCGCCGGTGCCTGGCCCGGCAGGCCGCCGAGCTGCTGCCGGATGCGGGCCATCGCCTCCTCGTTCAGCGGCGGCATCGCGGCGCCCATCGGCATCCGGCGGCGCGCCTCGACCACGGCCTTCCAGTCGCGGGCCATGGCGCGCTCGTGCTCGCGCAGCGCGGCTTCAGCGCCGTTGGCCGGCAGGTTCGGCTCGCCGGCCACGATCTCGCCCGAGGCGTCCTCCCGCATCAGCCGCAGCGCCAGCTCGGCCTCGGCCAGGCGGCCGGCATCCATCAGGCTCGAGGCCAGCGCCTCGTAGACGGCACGCGCCCGGGTGGCGTAGGCATTGCGCACGTTGCGGTCCAGCGAGCCCATCTGGCGGCGCTGGCGCTGGATCTCGTCGACGGCGCGCTTGCCGTAGTGGATCGACAGCGCCGCGTCGCCCTGCGCCAGCGCCAGCTGCTGCAGACCGGCCAGCGCAGCCACCAGCGCCGATCCGGACTCGGTGATCTCGGCCATCGCGGCCGCGTGGCGCCAGTTCGCCAGCGCCTCGCCGGCATGGCCGTTCTCGGTGTTGCGCGTCGCGGCCTCCAGGTAGACGGCCAGCTGCGACGCGGCCGGCGCCGTCACCAGCTTCGGCAGGTCCACCGGCGTCGGCGGAACGCGGCCCTGGCGGCCCGGCGCCGCGCTGCTGGCCGCAGGCACGGCGACCACCGGCGCCGCCGGGGCCACGACGCGCTGCAGCGCGATGGTCGGGTTCTGTCCCAGTTCGGCCAGCAGCGAGTCGCCGGCCTGCTCGGCCTGCCGCTCCAGCGGCGCGGCCTCGGCGCCGCGCCCGGCCATGCGCAGCAGGTCGGCCTTCGCGCGCAGGGCGGTGCCGGCTCCGCGCTTGCCGTTGGGATAGAGGGCCAGGGCCTGGTCGTAGCGCGCGGCGGCTTCGGGGTACTGGCCCAGCTGGGCGTGCAGCGTGCCCAGGTTCAGCAGGCAGAGTTCCCGCCCCATCTCGACCTCCTGGTCGCGCATGCCGGCGCCCTGCGCGTACGGCTTCTGCATCGCGGCCAGCGCCTCTTTCAAGGCGGCCGCGCCGCGCGGGCGGCTGGCCGGCGCAGCCGGCGGCGCCGCGGGCACGGCGGCATAGGCCTGCGCCGCTTCGTCGGTGGCACGGATGGCCGCGGCGTAGTCGCCCTTCAGCGCCAGGCCCACGCCGGTGTTGGCCAGCGTGGCGCCTTCGGCATCACGCAGGTTCTCGCGGCGCGCCAGGGCCAGCGCCTCGGCCAGGCGTGTCGCGGCGGCTGCGAGGTCGCCGGCCTGCAGATGGATGCCGGCAATCTGGTTGAGCAGCGAGAGCTGGCCGCGCACGAAGCCGCTCTGCCGGTCCACCGCGAGGGCCTGCTCCACCATCGGCAGGGTCGCCGGCTGCCCGGATCGCGCCAGCACCGTTCCCATGAAGCCGATGCCGGCGCCGCCCGCGCGCGGGTCGCGCGTGGCCGTCAGCTGCGCCAGGTACAGCCGCAGCGAGCGCGGCGCGGCCACCGGCGCGGCCGGCGGCGGCGCCATCGAGGCGCCGCGCGGCACGCAGATGGTCTGGCGGCCATCGGCACTGCGCGCGCAGTCCATCTCCTGCGCGCGCAAGGCGGCCGGCAGGGCCAGTGCCAGCGCCACCGCCGCGCCGGCGATGGCATGCCGGCAGCGCTCAGCGCGCACGGATCTCCACCCGGTAGTCGCCCGGCCGCGCCGGCAGGCCTTCTGCCGTGAGCACCGGCTCGGCGCCGGGGAAGTCCTTGGCGAGCACCAGCAGGTCGACGAAGTACACGTCGCGGCGCTGGTAGATCGCGGCGCGCAGGCCGCCCGCCTTCAGCCGGCCGGCGAGGGCTTCGGCGGCACGGCGCGGCTCGGCGTCGTTGCGGACGATCAGCTGCGGTTCGCCGCGGTCGATGGGGAGAATGGGCGGCTCCGGATAGTGCGGCGCCAGCGCCCACTGGGCACCGATGACCAGCACCGCCACCGCCGCCGCCAGCACGGCCGCCCGGGGCCACGCTGCCGTGGCGCCGGGCGAGCCGCCGCCGGGCAGCCAGCGCGACCACCAGGGCGTGGGTGCCGCCGGCCGGCGCGGCGGCTGCGGCGTGGGCGCCGGTGAAGGCGCGGGCGAAGGCGAAGGCGCGGGCGTGGACGCCGGAGCCGCCACTGCCGCGCCGGGGTCGCCCAGCACGCCTTGCGCCTGCAGCTGTGCGCGCATGCGTGCCTTGCGCGCCTCGCGTGCCTCGTCGGTCAGCATCGACGCCAGCGGCTCGGTCTTGGCGGCGCGCTCGTCGGCACGCTCGAAGGCTTCGCGCATCAGCGAGCCGGCGAGCACCGCGGGATCGGCCTCGCCGGGCTGCGGCGTGCGATGGCCGCCGAGCGCGTCGAACCAGCGCTGGTCGCTGTCGCTCCAGCCGGAAGGCGTGTCCGGGGTCGGGTCCTGGCTCATTTCGGCTTCCCCTTGCGTGGTACACCCTGCGCCTCCAGGAACTGGCGGCAGTACTCGAAGTAGCTCGTGCCCTTCTTCCTGGACTCTCGAAGGTAGGTCTCGGTGGCCTTTTCGTTCCTGCCGATGTATTTCGCCACGGCCCGGGTCGCCCAGCGCTCGAGAGCGGACTTGCCCAGCACGTCGGCGCGGTTCGGATGGTCCTTGGCGAAGAGCTTCATGTGCTCGTCCATGCAATGCTCCAGCGCCAATCGCCGCTGGCCCTCGCTCCAGCGCTCGATGTCCGGCCCCGGAGGTTCCTGCCCCTTGCCGCGCCAGGCATCCCAGTACCCGGGCACATCCACCGGCTCCGGCGCCATCTCCTCGTCATCCGGCCAGGCTGCCGCCGCATCGGATCCGAGCTTGCGCAGGTGATCGCTCAGCACGCTGCGGGCGACGGACCAGACCCAGCCTGAGGCCGAACTCATCGATTCGGGCGCCGACGTGGTCAACAGCTTGGTCATCGTGGCCTGGAGCAGGTCCTCGGCCTCGCCGGGGCAGCGCCGGTGGAAGAAGCCCAGGAAGCGGTCGTGCACCATGTCGTACAGCTCGTCGAACCCTTCGTTGCGGAGCTGCAGATCGCCGGTGGCCAGCTTTCGCAGCACGGCCTCCAGCAGCTTGTTGTCCAGCGGCGCTTGCTTCTTCGTCATCGCGACCCCTCCCCTGCCCGCGCATCTTCACTCATGTTCCGCTCCGGCCCGGCCTGACGTTGAAGGTGTAGACCAGCAGCACCGTCCCGGCGGCGGGCGGGGTGGGCGGGCCACCGCCGCCGGCGCGCGTGAGGTGGCGTGCGAAGCCGGCATCGGCGAAGGCGCGCAGGTCCTCGCTCTGGGCCTCGCCCGCATCGGCGGCCGCGGAGCGCACCGCGTCCAGGCCTTCCTGCTGCAGGAAGGCCAGGCTGTTGTCTTCCTTCAGCGCGTGCTGGCGCATGCCGACCACCAGCAGCCGCTCCTGGCCATGCGCGTGCCGCTGCGCGGGGTCGGCGTGGATCGTCAGCGGCTTGGGCACGCGCAGCGTGCCGCCTGCCTCGATGGTGGGCGCGCGGCCGCGTCCGGGCCAGCAGGTGATGCCGAAGCGGGCGTCGATGTACAGCAGGTTGACGTCCAGCGGCAGCGGCCCGGTGTTGGCGATGGCGATGTCGATGCGGTCGCCGTCGTGCAGCACGGGCGTGGCCTCGGGGGTCAGCGGCTCCGCGCTGCCGGCCGCGGCGCCGCGCCGCTGCAGCATCAGCCGCGGCTGCAGGCCCAGCGCCGCCGCGGCCGGCAGCCCGGCGGCCATCAGCGCCATGCGGAACAGGTTGGTCGCGCGCGCGACGCGGTGCAACCCTTCGGCGATGCGCTGGGCAACGGTGTCCGCGTCGGGCGGGCCCGAGGCGTCCTCGCGGAACGGCATCTCGGCCAGCCCGTCGCGCGCCTGCAGGCCCGGCGCGCGCGCCAGGCTGCGCGGCAGCACGCGGGCGCGGCCGGGTTCGACGCGCAGCACCACGTCGGCGTCGGCCGGGTCGGGCGACCACACCGCCGCCACGCCTGCCACACCTTCGCCCTTCAGCCTCTGCACGGCGAGCCGCACGGCCGGCGCCCGCGCCGCCTCCACCGCGGGGTCGAGTTCGACGAAGACGCGCAGCGCGTAGTCCGCGCCGGGGCGCTCCAGCCGCGCGTGGCTGCCGGGCGGCAGCGCCGGCCCCGCGAGCAGCGGCCGGCCCTGGTGGGCGATCCACTGCACGCGGCAGTCCGCCAGGCCGACCGCGACCACGCGCGCATAGCCCAGCACGTCCTGCGCGCGGGCGACCGGGCTGCCGACGATCGCCAGCAGCGCGCCGCCGGCGAGCCGGTTCAGCGCGCCGCCGAGCACACGCGCGCCGGTGGCGTCGGCCTCGACGATCGCCCACTGCGGCGGTGACAGCCCGGTGGCCTGCTGGAACACAGGCGCGTCCAGCGCGGTGCCACCGAAGGCCGGCTTCTGCCGGTCGGACAGCGTCACGTCGGGCTGCAGGTTCAGCGCCGCGAAGTTGACGAGGATCTGCTGCGCGAGCTGCCGGTAGCTCATCGGCACCGCCTGCTCCAGCGTCTGCACCAGCGCCAGGCTGAAGGCGCCGTGCGGCTTGCGGCCCAGGCCCAGGAAGCCGCCCTGCGGCAGCGGCAGCTCCAGCGCCTTCTCGGCCGTCTGAGAGGCGTAGAAGTAGACCGCCTGGGCCTTGCGCGGCGGCTCGGCCGCTGCGGGCGAAGGCGCCGCGCGCCGGCCTGCCGAAGCCGCCGCCGGCGCGTGCGCGCCGTAGCCCAGCACCTCCGGCGGCACGTGGCGGTAGCGCAGCTGCGGGTCGGCGCCACCGCGCACCATCGACGCCGAGTGGCAGGTGTCGAACACCGCCCACACGAACACGCCGCGGCCGGCCAGCGCGTCGGCCCGCTGCCGGAACTCGTGGTCGGCGATGGTCTTGTCGGTCGAGCGCAGGTCGCCGGAGCCCGGCACCAGCGGCGCCACGTCGCGCGGCAGGAAGACCTCGTACTGGCCGTCGGGCTCCTGGTCGGCATCGGGCGCGCCCGCGGGCACGGGCCGCTGGCTGCCGTGGCCGCAGAAGTGCAGCAGCGCGAAGTCGCCCGGCCGGCTGTCGGCGGCCAGCCGGTCCAGCGCCTGCAGGATGGCCCCGCGCGTGGGCAGCGCGCGTGACGCGGCCACGCCATCGGCCAGCACCACGACGTCCGCATCGGCGAAGCCGCGCCGCCGCAGCAGGCCGTGCATGCGCTCGATGTCGTTGCGCGGGCCCCTGAGCTGGCGCTCCGGCGGCAGCCCGGGGTACTCGGTCACGCCCACCAGCAGCGCCCGCAGCGTGCGCGCCGGCGCCGGTGCCGGGGCCTGCGCCTGCGCCTGCGACGACACCGGGGCCTGCGCCGCCGCCAGGCCGGCCAGCGCGGTGAACGCGCGGCGCGTCAGCCGCACCGCGCCGCCTCCGGCCCAGCCACCGGCGGCCACCAAAAAGTTTCGCGCGCCCCCCCTGGGTTTGCGCCGCAGCTCGCGTCTTCCGGGCACCTGGACGAAGCGAGTGCATGCCGTACCGCCGGCGCCAGGGGTTCCCTATCGGAGGGCAAGCCCATGAGGACGCTCGAAAACTGGCTGGCGGCGACGCTGGCGATGATGGCATTGCTGGCGTGCGCGTCGGCGCACGCGCAGGACGAGACCTGCGTGCCCCAGCCTGGCCTGCAGGGTGAAGAAGAGTGCATCGTGATCGTCATCACCGGCTGGTAGTCCGCGCCGGTGGAGCGCCGCGACTTCAAGCGGCGCTCCCCAGCAGCGTCCGGTTCACCGGGTTTCGCTGCAGGAAGGACTCGCGCGCGCTGTCCGGCACCCAGGGCAGCGCGCGCTCCTGTATCCACGCCACCGCCTCGCGCCGGCAGCGTGCCGCGGCATCGGCGGCACCGGCCCGCTCGAAGGCACGCGCGACGATCAGCCAGGCTTCCGGCGGGTAGACCTTGCTCGTCAGCCCCGTGTTGATGTGTTCGCACAGCTCCGTTGCGTGCGCCGCGGCCAGCGCCACCGCCTCGGCATCGTCGCGCCCCAGCAGCCGGTCGATGAGCCGCAGCCGGACGGTGCGGGCCGCACCGGACAGGCGCATCTCGTCGAGCTGCTCGTGCACCGTGCCGAGTTTTTCCACCACTGCGTCGGTATCGCCCTGGTGGCTCCACTCGACCCATCCGGAAGCGATCAAGGGCAGGTCGGGATGCTCGGCGCCCAGGCGGCCCAGCCGCGCCAGGTGCTTCTCGTCGCTGCGGCCTTCGGCGCGCTCGGCGCGCGCCAGCACGAGCGCCGCGGCCATGCGCATGACCGGCGGCGCGCCGGCCGGCAGCTCGGCGACGAACTGGCGCGCCGCTTCGCTGTCGCCCAGCGCGAGATGCACCGAGGCCAGCGCGACACGCGCCTTGGCCTGCGCGCTGGGCACCGCCTGCTCGCCGGCCATGCGCACCGCCTGCTCGAGCACGGTGATGGCCACGCTGTAGCGGCCCAGGTAGGCCGCGCTCGAGCCCCACACGGTGAGATTGGCGGCGCCCGCGGTGCTGTTCTGCGACAGGCCCATGGCCTCGTAGCGGCGCGCGGCGCGGGCCGCCAGCTCCAGGCTGGCCGGCAGGTCGCCGGTCACGGCCTGCAGCGCGGCCAGGCTGGCTTCGGCCGCGGCGCCTTCGGCCTCGTCGCCCAGGCGCTGCGCGAGCTGCGCCACGCGCTCGTAGGCCGGCAGCGCGTCGGACAGGCGGCCCTGGGTGAACAGCGAGTAGGCCATCGCGCGCAAGGCACGCAACTCCTGGGCCTCGTCACCGACCGCACGGGCCGCTGCCGCCGCGCGCTGGCCGGCCAGCGCGGCCTCGGCGCCACGGCCCAGGCGCGCCAGCGCCATGCCCTGCAGGCACAGCGCGTCGCCCACGCGGGCCGGCAGCGCCGCGGCCAGCTTCAGCGCGGCTTCGGCCACCTCCAGCGCCTGCGGACCCTGCTCCAGGTCGAGCAGCGCCTCGGCCTGGATCAGCCGGCACTCCAGCAGCTGCGCATCGCTGGCGGCCAGCGCTTCCAGCCGCGGCAGCGCCGCCAGCACGGCGTTGCCGCCGTGGCGCAGCAGCACGCTGTCGTAGCACAGGCGCACGGCCTCGAACTCGCCGGCCGCGTTGCCGGTGCGGCGGTGGCAGGCCGCGGCCCGCTCCAGCAGCACCTGCTGTTCCTGCAGCCGCCCGGCGTGCCGCGCGGCCAGGCCCGCACGCTGCCACCAGGCGCTGGCCTCGGCCCAGCGCTGCGCCGACTGCCAGTGGTCGGCCACGCGGCCCGGCGGCACGGCCGGATCCTCGGCCAGCAGCCCGGCGACGACGGCATGCAGCTCGCGCCGCAGCGGCTGCGGCACCAGCTCGAGCGCACATTCCTGCAGCAGGTCATGCGCGAAGCGCGCACCCTGCAGCACGTTGGCGCGCTCCAGCAGCGTCCAGGCATCGGCCAGCGCGAGCGGGCCCAGGCCCAGCATGCGCGAGGCGCGCGCGGTGTCCAGGTCGGCGCCGGCGACCGCGGCCACGCGTACCAGGTCCAGCGCCGCGGGCGGCAGTTCGCGCAGCCGGCCTTCGATCAGCGTCTGCACCGTCTGCGGCCGGGGCAGGCGGCCGGCCTGCGTGTCGTGGCCGTGCAGCCACGCGTCCTTCAGCGTCTCCAGCACGAACATCGGGTGGCCGCCCGCGTGCGCATGCAGGCGCGGCGCCAGCGCCGAGGCGTCGAACTCCGGCAGGTCGATGGAGGCCAGCAGCTCGGCCACCTGGCCCGGCTGCAGCGGCTCCAGCGGGATGGGCTCGGGGCGTTGCGAGTCCAGCAGCCAGGCCTGCACGAGCGCGGCCAGCGCGGGATCGGCCGGCGGGCGCGTGGCCAGCGCGATGTTGGCGCCGCCGAGAGCCGGGCTGGCGCACAGCCAGCGCAAGGCCTCCAGCGACGCGAGGTCGGCGTGGTGCAGGTCATCGATCACCCAGGCCAGCGCACCGGCCGCGCGCGCCGCCGCCAGCAGGCCTTCGGCGGCGTGCCGCATCTGCGACTCCTGCGCCGGCGCGGCGGGCGCGGCGCCGAGTTCGGGCATCAGGCGCGCCCATTGCTGGCGCATGAAGTCGGTGGGCGTCACGCCCGGCCAGGCCAGCGCGGCGCGCAGCAGCCGCACCAGCAGCGCGTAGGGCCCCTGCGCATCGCCCGGCCGCGCGCGTTCGCGCAGCACGTCGTCGCGGCCCTGCACGAAGTCTTCCAGCAGCCGGCTCTTGCCCATGCCGGCCTCGCCCAGGATCACGAAGCTGCGCCCCGCGGCCCAGGCCCGCTGCATGGCCAGGAACGGGACTTCGCGGCCGACCAGCCGCGGCGGCCGGACCAGGCTCACCGGCACGCGCCGCGGCGCCTGCGCACGGGCCTGGACGCCGCGCTCGATGGTGGCCAGCAGGCGCAGCGTTTCCGGGCCCGGCCGCGCGCCGGTCTCCTCGCGCAGCAGCGCCTCGAAGCGCTCGAAGGCCTCGATCGCGGCCGTGTGGTCGCCGCGCAGGTAGTGCAGCCGCATCAGGCGGCGCCAGGCCACTTCGCGCGCGGGGGTCAGCTCGATGATGGCCTGGGCCAGGCGCAGCGCCTCGACGCACTGGCCCTCGCTCTCCAGCGCCTCGGCGTGGCCGGCCAGTGCATCGGCGCGCTTCAGCCGCCAGGCCTCGCGCTGCCGGTTCACCCATTGGTAGAGGTACTCGCTGGTGGTGAAGTCGCAGCCGGCGAGCAGCTCGCCCAGCTGCATCAGCCCGGCCGCGGTGGCCGGCAGCGCCTGCACGTCGACCGCGACCTCGTCGGCCAGGCTCATGATCGCGCCGGTCATGAACAGCGGATGCCCGCTGGTGGCGCGCCGGCGGCTGACATGCTTGCGCAGGTTGTTCTCGGCCCGCGCGGTGGGTGTCTCGGGCCAGAGCTGGCCGGCCAGCACGCTGCGGCCCTGGGGTCCGTCCAGCGCGAGGATGGCGAACAGCACGGCATCCAGCGCAGGCAGTTCGGCCCAGTCGCCGCCCGCCCACTGCCACTGCGGCTTGCCCAGCAGCCGCACGCGCACGCCGGCGAGCGCTGCCATCGGCTCGCCGCGGTCTTCGCCCATCCCAGCCCCCCCGGAATTGCCCTGAACGCCGCGGGCCGCATCATCACCTGACGGGCCTTGCCGCGCCAGCCCCCCTGGGCGGGCTCCGCGGGTTTCAGCCGCCGGGCGGCCCCTCCCAGCCGCCGCCCAGCGCCTTCACCAGGAACACCGCCGTCAGCAACTGCTGACCGCGCAACTGCGTGGCCAGCCGCTCGGCCGCGAGCAGGCCCTGCTGCGCGGTGATGACGTCCAGGTAGCCCGAGGCGCCGCCCTCGTAGCGCGCCGTGGCCATCTCCAGCACGCGGCCGGCGCTGGCCACGGCGGCCTGGGCCTGGTCGGCCGCGCGCTGCAGCGCGGCCAGGCCGCCGATGCCATCCTGCACCTCCTGCATCGCCTGCAGCACCACGCGGCGGTAGCTGGCCGCGGCGGCGGCATGCGCGGCCTCGGCGGCGGCGACGCCGGCGCGCGTGCGGCCGCCGTCGAAGATCACCTGCGTGGCCGAGACGCCCAGCGTCCACAGCTGGCTCGGCGCATCGAGCAGGCGCGCCAGGCTGCGGCTGTCGAAGCCGGCGCTGCCGCCGAGCGTGAAGCTGGGGAAGTAGCCGGCGCGCGCGACGCCGATCTGCGCGTTGGCCGCGGCCACCGCGCGTTCGGCGGCGGCCACGTCGGGGCGGCGTTCGAGCAGGTCCGAGGGCAGCCCGACGGGAATCGCCGGCGGCGCGTTTCCGCGCAGATCGGGCGCGAGCACGAAGCCCGGCGCCGGCACGCCCACCAGCGTGGCGATGGCGTGCTCGAAGTTGCCGCGCTGGCGCTTCAGCAGGTCCACCTGCACGAGCGTGGTGTCCAGCAGCGCCTGCTGCTGCGCGAGTTCCAGGCCGGTGGCCGCGCCCAGCTCGCGGCGCGCACGCACGAGGTCCAGCGAGCGCCGCTGCAGCGCCAGCGCGCGGCCCAGCACGTCGAGCTCGGCATCCACCGCGCGCAGGTTGAAGTAGGCGCTGGCGAGATCGGTGGCCAGCAGCAGGCGCAGGTTCTCGGCATCGGCCGCGGCCTGCGCCGCGCTCGCCGCGGCGGCATCGACGCCGGCCTGCACCCGGCCCGCGATGTCGATCTCGTAGCTCACCTGCATCGCGAGCTGGAAGTCGTTCTGCACGGTCGAGAAGTTCGGCGACTCGTAGCGCGCCAGCGGCCGGTTGGCCGAGATCTTCTGGCGCGAGATGCGCTCGTTCAGGCCGAACTGCGGCGACAGGCCGGCCGTGACCGCCGCCAGCTGCGCGCGCGACTGCGCCAGCCGCGCCGCGGCGATCGCCGCGGCGGGGCTCTCGGCCAGCGCGCGGCGCTGCAGGCGGTCGAGTTCCGGGTCCTCGAAGCGCTGCCACCACGGGCCCTTGGGCGCGGCGTCGCCGGGGCGGCTCTCGCGCCACGGAGCTTCCACGGTCCAGGCCGCGGGCAGCTCGAGCTTCGGCCGCTCGTAGACCGGCGCCGCGGCGCAGCCGGCCAGCAGCAGCGCGGCAACGGAGCCTGCGTGCCTTTTCATCGTCAGCTGCCGGCGGACGCTGCCGAGGCCGCGGCCGCCGGCGGCGCGATCACCACGGCCTGCCCGTCGGCCAGCCAGTCCGGCGGGTTCAGCACCACGCGCTCGCCTTCGCGCACGCCGTCGAGCAGCTCGACATCGGCGCCCAAGTTGCGGCCCACCGCCACCTTGCGCAGCGCGACCTTGCCCTGGCCGTCGACCACGCCCACCTGCGTGCCCTCGGCGCGGAACATCAGCGTATTGCCCGGCAGCAGCAGCGCGGTGCTGGCGGGCAGCGCCAGCGCCACCTGCACGTAGGCGCCGGGCAGCAGCGCGCCGTCGGGGTTGGGCAGGCTGACCTCGACCTGCAGCGTGCGCGTGGCCGGGTCGATGGCGCCGGAGCTGCGCACGATCCGGCCTTCGAAGCGGCGCTCGCGCAGTTCGGCCTGCGTCACCGCGACGGCCTGGCCCGGGCGCACCAGCGCGGCCCAGGTCTGCGGCACGCTGACGTAGACGCGCAGCGGGTCAGTCTGCGCGAGGGTGAACAGCGGGCGCGACGGGTCGATCAGGTCGCCCACGTCGACGTTGCGCCGCGTGATCACGCCGGCGAAGGGCGCCGTCACGCGCTTGTAGGCCGCCAGCTCGCGCAGGCGCTCGACGTTGGCCTCGGCCGCGGCAACGTTGGCCTGCGCCTGCGCCACGGCCGAGCGCTTCTCGTCCAGCTCCTGCTGCGAAGCCACGTCGCGCCGGCGCAGGCCCTCCCAGCGCTCGGCCGTGCTGCGCGCCAGCGCGAGGGCGGAAGCCGCCTGCTCGCGCGCGGCCTGCGCCTGGCTGAGCTGCTGGTCGATCTCGGGCGAGGCGATCTCGGCCAGCAGCGCGCCGCGCGGCACGCGGCTGCCGATGTCGTTCGTCCAGCGCTGCAGGTAGCCGCTGGCGCGCGCCGAGATCGGCGCCTGCACCTGGCCCTGCAGCGTGCCGGGCAGCGAGAGCGTCTGGCCGGCCTTGGCACGCCGCGGCTGCACCACCTTCACGTACTGGCGCGCGTTCTCGGCGGTGGAAGCCTCCAGCGCGCGGTTGTTCGCGGCGCGGCTCACCAGCGTGCGGCCGGCACCCAGAGCGAGCAGCAGCAGCAGCACGAGGCCGGCCCACTGCGTGCGGCGCAGGATCTGGCGGCGCTTGAGCAGCGCGTCGGGGTCCGCCGCATCGATCGGGTGCAGGCCGAGTGCGGCGTGGCGTTCTTCGGTCATGCACTCATTTCCGGAGTCAGGTTCCCGGCGCGCCTCGCCTCGCGGCGCGCCAGGCGCTGGCGCACGCCGGCGAAGACGACCGGCACGAAGAACAGCGTGGAGACGGTGGCGAAGATCAGCCCACCGATCACCGCGCGGCCCAGCGGCGCGTTCTGCTCGGCGCCTTCGCCGATGCCCAGCGCCATCGGCACCATGCCGATGACCATCGCCAGCGCCGTCATCAGCACCGGGCGGATGCGCGTGGCGCCGCCTTCCAGCGCGGCGGCCAGCGGCGGCACGCCGGCATCGAGCCGCTGGCGCGCGAAGCTCACGAGCAGGATGGAGTTCGCGGTGGCCACGCCCATCGTCATGATCGCGCCGGTGAGTGCCGGCACGCTGAGCGTGGTGCCGGTGATGAACAGCATCCACGCGATGCCGGCCAGCGCCGCGGGCAGCGCGGCGACGATGATCAGCGCGTCGATCCAGCTCTGGAAGTTCACCACGATCAGCAGGTAGACCAGCACGATGGCCATCGCCAGGCCCACGCCCAGGCCGGTGAACGAGGCCTGCATCGTCTCCACCTGCCCGCGCAGCACCACCTGGCTGCCGCGCGGCAGCTTCGGGCGCAGCTCGTCGACGAGCGCGGAGACCTGCGACGCGACGCTCGCGAGATCGGTGCCCTGCACGCCGACGTACACGTCCACCGCCGGCGAGATGTTGTAGCGCGAGGCCACCGCCACCTGGCGCGCGCTGCCCAGCTCCACCAGGTTGCCCAGCAGCTGGGTGCCGGCACCGCTGCCGGCGCCGGTGCCCACCGGCAGGTTGAGCAGCGCATCGAGCGAATCGACCTGGTACTGCGGCGCCTGCACCGCGAGGTTGTAGACCACGCCGTTGGCCGGGTTCAGCCAGAAGGCCGGCGCCGTCTGCGAGCTGCCCGACAGCGTGATCAGCAGGTTCTGCCCCACGTTGGCGGCCGACAGGCCCATCTGCTGCAGCCGCGCGCGGTCCATCGTCAGCGCGAGCGTCGGGTTGTCCAGCCGCTGGTGCACGTGCGCGTCGACCGCGCCGGGGATCTGGCGGATGCGCTGCGCCAGCGCGCCGGCGAGTTTCGCGTTGCCCTGCACGTCGGCGCCGGTGAACTGCACGTCGATGGCCGCCGGCAGGCCGAAGTTGAGGATCTGCGTGACGATGTCGGCCGGCTGGAAGAAGAACTCGGTGCCGGGGAAGCGCTTCGGCAACTCGGCGCGCAGCTGCGAGACGAACTCTTCGGTCGGCCTGTGGCCTTCGCGCAGCGACAGCAGGATCTCGCCGTCGAGCGTGCCGATCGTCCCGGCGTTGCTGTACGAGAGGTTGATGCCGCTGTTGGGCACGCCCAGGTTGTCCAGCACGGTCTCGAGCTGGTCGGGCGGGATGATCTCGCGGATCACGGCCTCCACCGCATCGGCCAGGCGCGCAGTCTCCTCGATGCGCGTGCCGGTGGGCGCGCGCAGGTGCAGGCGGATCTGGCCGGCGTCGACGGTGGGGAAGAAGTCGCGGCCGAGGAAGGGCACGAGTGCGCAGGAGGCGACGCAGAAGAAGAGGAAGCCGAATGCGAAGCCGCGCCGGTGCGACAGCAGCGTGGACAGCACCAGCGTGTAGTTGCGCCGCACATGCTCGAACTGGCGGTCGAAGGCTCGGTACAGGCGCTGCAGCAGCGAGTTGCCTTTGTCGCGGTTCTGTTCGCCATGCGCCTTGGCCATCAGCAGCAGCACGAGCGTGGGCACCAGCGTTCGGGACAGCAGATACGAGGCCACCATCGCGAGCACCACGGCTTCGGCCAGCGGCACGAAGAGGAATCGCGCGACGCCGGACAGGAAGAACATCGGCACGAAGACGATGCAGATGCACAGCGTGGAGACGAAGGCCGCGACGCCGATCTCGCCGGCGCCCTCTTCGATGGCGGGCTCGATGGCCTTGCCCATGTGCAGGTGGCGCTCGACGTTTTCGATCGTGACGATCGCCTGGTCCACGAGGATGCCCACCGAGAGCGCCAGGCCGCCCAGGGTCATCAGGTTCAGCGTCTCGCCTAAAGCTTTCAGCACGAGGATCGAGGCGAGGATCGAGAGAGGAATGGTCAGCGCGATGATCAGCGTGCTGCGCCAGTTGCCCAGGAACAGCAGCACCATCGCGGCGGTCAGCGCGGCGGCGATCAGCGCTTCGATGACCACGCCCTTCACCGCGGCCTTCACGAACACCGACTGGTCGAACAGCGGCGTCACCGAGATCTCCCGCGGCAGCACCTGCGCCACGCGCGGCAGCAGCGCGCGCAGGTTGGCCACGATGTCCAGCGTCGAGGCACCGCCGTTCTTCAGCACCGACAGCAGCACGCCGCGCTCGCCGTTGCGGCGCACGATGTTGGTCTGCGGGCTGAAGCCGTCGCGCACCTGCGCCACGTCGCGCAGCACGATGGTCGCGCCGGCCTGCGTGCGCACGGGCAGGTCGTTCAGGGCCTCGATGCTGTCGGTGGAGCCGTTGAGCCGCACCGCGTATTCCGTGCCGCCGATCTTCGCCGTGCCCGAGGGCAGGATCAGGTTCTGCAGGTTGATCGCGTTGACCACGTCGGCCGGCGCCAGCCCGCGCGCCTGCAGCGCGGGGATGTCGAGGTCCACGGAGATCAGCCGGTTCTTGCCGCCGTAGGGGAAGGGCACGGCGGCACCGGGGATCGTGATGAGTTGCGGCCGCAGCACGTTGACGGCGTTGTCGAACACCGCCTGCTCGGGCAGCGTGGGGCTCGAGAGCGCGAGCTGCACGACCGGGATGCTGGAGGCCGAGTACTTGATCACCAGCGGCGGCGTGATGCCCGGCGGCAGCTGGCGCACCTGGGTCTGCATCGCCGCGACCACCTGCGCGATGGCGGTCTGGATGTTGGCCGTCGGCTGGAAGAAGACCTTGATCACCGTCACGCCCAAAAGCGACTGCGACTCGATGTGCTCGATGTCGCTGACGGTGGTCGTCAGACCACGCTCGCTCTGGCCGGCGATGCGCTGGCCCATCTCCTGCGCCGACAGGCCGTTGTAGTTCCAGATGATGCTGACCACCGGGATGTTGATCTCCGGGAAGATGTCGGTGGCCATGTTCAGCAGCGCGAACGGCGTGGCCAGCACGATCAGCATCGCCATCACGATGAAGGTGTACGGGCGCCTGAGCGCCAGCTTCACCATCGACATCGTGAGCGGCCCGGCTCAGTGCCCGACGATCAGCGGCCGCTCGCCGGCCGTCGTGACGTGGCCGACGACGGCCGCAGTGCCGAAGCCGTGGCGCGCGAAGGTGGCCATCACCGCGTCCACCGCCGCCGGCTCGCAGGAGACGAGCAGGCCGCCGCTGGTCTGCGGGTCGGTCAGCAGCGCGCGGTCTTCCGGCGCGAAGGTGTCGGGCAGCCTCACGTCGTGCCCGTAGCCGGCCCAGTTGCGGCCGGAGGCGCCGGTGACGAAGCCGGCCGCGGCGAGTTCCCGCGCGCCCGGCAGCAGCGGCACGGCGCGCCAGTCGATCTGCACCGTGTGGCCCGAGCCGCGTGCGAGTTCCAGCGCGTGGCCCGCGAGGCCGAAGCCGGTCACGTCGGTCAGCGCGTGCACGCCGGGCAGTGCGGCGAGATCGGGCCCCGGCGTGTTGAGCTTCGTCGTCGTCTCGATCATGCGCGCGTAGCCCGCATCACCCAGCTGCTGCTTCTTCAGCGCCGCGCTCATCACGCCCACGCCCAGCGGCTTGCCCAGCACGAGCAGGTCGCCGGGCTGCGCATCGGCATTGCGCTTGACCTGCTTCGGGTGCACGAGCCCGAGCGCGACGAGGCCGTAGATCGCCTCGACCGAATCGATGGTGTGCCCGCCCGCCACCGGGATGCCCGCGGCGCGGCAGACCGAGGAGCCGCCCTCCAGGATGCGGCCGATGGTGGCGGTGGACAGCACGCTGATCGGCATGCCCACCAGCGCCAGCGCGAGGATGGGCCGGCCGCCCATCGCGTAGACGTCGCTGATCGCGTTGGTCGCGGCGATGCGCCCGAAGTCGAAGGGGTCGTCGACGATGGGCATGAAGAAGTCGGTGGTGGCGATGATCGCCTGCTCGTCGTTGAGCTGGTAGACCGCGGCGTCGTCCGAGGTCTCGATGCCCACGAGCAGCTCGCGCGGCACCGGCATCGCCGCGGTGCCCTTGAGGATCTCAGAGAGCACGCCGGGGGCGATCTTGCAGCCGCAGCCGCCGCCGTGCGACAGCGAGGTGAGGCGGGGTTCGGCGGTGGTCTTCGGGTCGGTCGTCGGCGTCATCGGCGGAGCATATCGGCATCGCCACCATGGCCAGGGCAGGGCTAGCCCGCGGCGACGAAGAGCGCGAACCAGCCGCGTTGATCGGTCCAGTGCAGCGGCACGCCGAAGCCGGCCTCGCGCAGCAGCGCGGCGAAGGCGGCGGGCGTCCACTTGTACGAGTTCTCGGTGTGGATGCGTTCGCCGGCCGCGAAGCGGCGCTCGGCCCCGGGCCAGCGCACGCGGAGCGCCTGCCGCGCCTCCAGGTGCATCTCGATGCGCGAGGCCGCGCCGTTCCACAGTGCCACGTGGCGCCACTGGCGTACGTCGAAGTCCGCGCCCAGCAGACGGTTCAGGTGGCGCAGCAGGTTGAGGTTGAAGGCGGCGGTGACGCCCAGGGCGTCGTCATAGGCCGCTTCCAGCACCTCGGCGGGCTTGACGAGGTCCACGCCGATCAGCAGCGCGCCGCCGCCGCCGGCCAGGTCGCGCGCCTGGCGCAGCAGGGCGAGCGCGCCGGGCGGGTCGAAGTTGCCGATGCTGGAGCCGGGGTAGAACACGAGCGGGCTCGGGCCGGCGAGATCGGCCGGCAGCGACAGGCGCGTGGAGAAGTCCATGCCGACGCCGACGAGGTCCAGCGCCGGATGCTCGCGCTGCAGCCCGGCCAGCGCCTGCGCGAGGTGGTCGGCGGAAATGTCCACCGCCACGTAGCGCCGCGGCGCCAGCAGCGGGAACAGCGCCGCGCCCTTGGCGCAGTTGCCGGCGCCCAGGTCCACGATGACCGGCATCTCGCCGGTGCGCTGCAGCACCGCCTCGGCGATGGCCGGGCCGTGCGTCGCGAAGATGGCCGCCTCGGTGCGCGTCGGGTAGTACTCGGGCAGCTCGGTGATGGCGTCGAAGAGGCGCGAGCCGAGTGCGTCGTAGAAGAACTTCGGTGGCACGGCGGCGGCCGGGCGCAGCAGGCCGGCCGCGGCTTCGGCGGCGGCTTCCTGGCCCTGGGGGCGGTGCAGTTGCAGGAAGCGGGGCTGGGGCGGCTGTGGGGGCATGGGCTTCACTCGGTTGGGCGGGACGAACGGAGGCGCAGCGGCGCAGGCAGCAGCGCGTGGTCGAGCCACGCGAACAGACCTTGCACCAGCAGCGCCAGCGCTGCGGCAGGAATCGCTCCCGCGAGCATCCGGGTGCTGTCGTTGACCGCCAGGCCGGCGACGATGCGCTCGCCGAGCCCGCCGGCGCCGACGAAGGCGGCCACCGTCGCGGTGCCGACGTTGATCACCGCCGCCGTCTTCACGCCCGCCAGCAGCGTGGGCAGCGCCAGCGGCAGTTGCACGTGGCGCAGCAGCTGGGCCGGGCGCAGGCCGAGCGCCCGCGCGGCCGTGGACAGGCCCTCGGGCACGCCCGCCAGCCCGGCCTGCGTGTTGCGCACCACCGGCAGCAGCGCGTACAGGAAGAGCGCGAGCAGCGCCGGCACGAAGCCGATCGTGCCCAGCAGGGCGATCAGGAAGGCCAGCAGCGCCAGCGAGGGCACGGTCTGCAGCAGGCCCACCGCCGCCAGCACCGCCGCGCCCAGGCGAGGCCGGCTCTGCGCCGCGATGCCCAGCGGCACGCCCAGGGCCACCGCCAGCAGCAACGAGCCGAAGACCAGCAACAGGTGCTGCCCGAGCAGCCGGCCGAGGTCGGGCGCGAAGAGCTGGGCCAGGAGGCCGGGCTTGCCCGCGCCCGAGGTCCCGGCCGCGCTGCGGTCGAGAAAGCCGCGCGCGACCTCGGCGAAAGGGCGGCCGTCGAACTCGACCTGCGCGTTCATCGCGATCATCGCGGCCTCGTCGATGCGCCCCTGCAGCGGCGCCAGGGCCGCCAGCGCGGCCGCGGGCAGCGTGGCGCGGGCCAGCAGCACGGCGTCGTAGCGCGGGAAGAAGCCGCGGTCGTCCTTCAGCACGCGCAGGCCCTGGCGGCCGATCTGCGCGTCGGTGCTGTAGGCGTCGATCAGGTCGACCTGGTCCTTGGCCAATGCGGCGTAGGCCAGGCCGTGGTCCAGCGCCGGCGCGTCGGCCAGCGGCAGCGCGTAGGCCCGCTTCAGCGCCGGCCAGCCGTCGGCGCGCACGAGGAACTCGTGCGAGAAGCCGGGCCGCAGCTTCGCCGCCTCGGCCGCCGGCAGCCGGGCCAGCGCCGAGAGCGAATCGATGCCCAGGCGCGCGGCGTCGGCCTCGCGCATCGCCAGCGCGTAGGTGTTGTTGAAGCCCAGAGGCACGAGCGCCTGCAGGCCGCGCGGCGCAAGCCATGCGTTCAGCTGCGCCAGCGTGGGCGGCGGCTCGCCGGCCGCCGGCTCGCGCTTCAGCAGTTCGCGCACGATGGTGCCGGTGTACTCGGGATAGAGATCGACCTGGCCCGAGCCCAGCGCCTGCTCCAGGATCGCGGTGTTGCCCAGCCCCTGCCGGTGCTCGGCGGCGAGGCCGGCGCGTTCGAGCGACTGCCTGGCGATCTCGCCCAGCACGTAGCTTTCGGTGAAGCGCTTGGAGCCGACCCGCAGCGGCTCGGCGGCGTGCGCGGCGCAGGCCGCCACCAGCACCCCGGCGACGGCCCATCGGAGGATGCGCGGCATCGATCGGGGCATCACGCATTGTGGCCAGCGATCGGCGCGATCGCTTGTTTCCCCCGAGGAGATGACCGCGACGCCGACCCTAGAATGCCGCGCTCTTGCCTGCACGATGACTCCAGCACCCACCCGCTCCCGCCTGCTCGACCTGTACCGCCTGATGCGCCGCATCCGGGCCTTCGAGGATGCCGCCGAAGTGGCCAGCCAGGGCGGCGTGGCCGCCTGGGGCCTGTCGGCCTCGGCCAAGCCGGCGCTGGTGCGCGGGCCGCTGCACTTGTCCACCGGCCAGGAGGCCGTCGCCGCCGGCGTGTGCCTGAACCTGCAGCGCGAAGACCTGCTCACCAGCACCCACCGTGGCCACGGCCACACGCTGGCCAAGGGCGCCGACCCGGCCCGCATGATGTGCGAGCTCTTCGGCCGCGCCACGGGCTACAACCGCGGCAAGGGCGGCTCGATGCACATCGCCGATTTCTCGGTGGGCATGCTGGGCGCCAACGGCGTGGTCGCGGCCGGCATCCCGATCGCCACCGGCGCCGCCCAGGCGCTGAAGATCCGCGGCCTGCCGCACATCGTGGCCTGCTTCTTCGGCGACGGCGCGGCCAACCGCGGGCCCTTCCTCGAGGGGCTGAACTGGGCCAAGGTGTACCAGCTGCCGCTGCTCTTCGTCTGCGAGGACAACCGCATCTCCGCCACCACGCCCACGGCGGCGATGACGGCGGGCGAGGGCGTCTCGGCGCGGGCGATGGCCTTCTCGATTCCTGCCCTGCGCGTCGACGGCAACGACGCCGAGGCCGTGGACGCGGCCGCCGCGAAGTGCATCGCCGAGATCCGCGCCGGCGGCGGCCCGCGGCTGATCCATGCCGTGACCTACCGCTTCAAGGGCCATGTCTCGGTCGACCCCGGCACCTACCGCGACCCGGCCGAGGTGCAGGCGGCCCTGGCCGACGACCCGCTCAAGCGCGCCCGTGCCAGGCTGCTGGCGCTGGGCGCCGGCGAGGCCGAGGTCGATGCCGTCGATGCCGCGGCCCAGGCCGAGATCGACCAGGCCCTGGCCGTGGCCGAGGCGGCGCCCTGGCCCGAAGCTTCCGCGGCCTACGAGGACGTGATGAACACCGGCGCGGGAGTCTGGCGATGAGCGCGCTGCCCACCCTCAGCTACGCCCAGGCCGCGCAGCTGGCGCTGGAGCAGGCGATGGAGCACGACGCCAGCGTCGTCGCGCTCGGCGAAGACCTGGGCCGCGGCGGCGTGTTCGGCCAGTACCGCGGCCTGCAGCAGCGCTTCGGCGCGGCACGCGTGATCGACACGCCGATCTCCGAGTCCAACATCATGGGCGCGGCCGTCGGGATGGCGCTCGCCGGCTTGAGGCCGGTGGTGGAGCTGCGCGTCATCGACTTCGCGCTGTGCGCGATGGACGAGATCGTCAACCAGGCGGCGAAGAACCGCTTCATGTTCGGCGGCCAGGGCCGCGTGCCGCTGGTGGCGCGCATGCCGGTGGGCATCTGGTCGGCCTCGGCGGCGCAGCACTCGCAGTCGCTGGAAAGCTGGTTCGCGCACCTGCCGGGGCTGGTGGTGATCACGCCCGGCACGCCGCAGGACAACTTCGGATTGCTGTCCAGCGCGCTGGCCTGCGGCGACCCGGTGATCTACCTGGAGCACAAGGAGCTGTGGGCGCAGACCGCGCCGGTGGACACCGCGGCCGTGGTGCCGCTGGGCCGGGCGAACACGCTGCGCCAGGGCAGCGACCTGACGATCGTGACCTGGTCGCGCGGCATCGAGCCCTGCCTGCAGGCGCTGGACCGCGACGAACTGCGCGGCGCGAGCGTCGAGATCATCGACCTGCGCACGCTGTGGCCCTGGGACCAGGCGGCCGTGTTCGAGTCGGCCGCGCGCACGGGCCGGCTGCTCGTCGTGCACGAGGCCGTGCAGGTGGCCGGCTTCGGCGCCGAGGTGGCCGCCGCCGCGGCCGAGGCCACCGGCTGCCGCATCGCGCGCCTGGGTGCGCCGCGCATCCCGGTGGGCTACGCGCAGGTGCTGGAAGACGAGTCGCGGCTGAGCGCCGCGAAGGTCGCCGTGGCCGCGCGCCGGCTGCTCGACAAGCGCTGATTGAATCGAACGAAGACCGAGAGGACTGAGACCATGGACACCCGCACCCCGACCGCCGGCGACCGCCGCCGCTTCATCCAGACCAGCGCCGCCGCCGGCGCGCTGTTCGCCATCGGCCGCCCCGTCTTTGCGCAGGCGGCCGAGTTCCAGTTCAAGTGGGCCAACAACATCCCGGCCACGCACCCGAGCACGATCCGCGTGAAGGAAGCGGCCGAGGCCATCAAGGCCGAGAGCAAGGGCCGGGTCGACATCCAGGTGTTCCCGAACAACCAGCTCGGCGGCGACACCGACATGCTGAGCCAGGTGCGCTCGGGCGCGATCGACTTCTTCCCGCTGTCGGGCCTGATCCTGCAGACGCTGGTGCCGCTGGCCGCGATCAACGGCCTGGCCTTCGCGTTCAAGGACTACCCCACCGTCTGGGCGGCGATGGACGGCGAGCTGGGTGCCTTCGTGCGCGGAGCCATCGGCAAGGTCAACCTGCACGTGTTCGACAAGTGCCTGGACAACGGCTTCCGCAACATCACCAGCAGCAGCAAGCCGATCAACACCGCCGACGACCTGAAGGGCTTCAAGATCCGCGTGCCGGTGAGCCCGCTGTGGACCTCGATGTTCAAGGGCTTCGGCGCCGCGCCGGCCAGCATCAACTTCAGCGAGGTCTACTCGGCGCTGCAGACCAAGGTGGTCGAGGGCCAGGAGAACCCGCTGGCGATCATCGAGATCGCCAAGCTCTACGAGGTGCAGAAGTACCTCAGCATGACCGGCCACATGTGGGACGGCCAGTGGATCCTGGCCAACGGCAAGCGCTGGGCCGCCACGCCGCCCGACGTGCAGGCGCTGATCACGAAGCACGTGACCGAGGCCGTGGTGAAGCAGCGCGACGACATCCGCCGCCTGAACAACACGATCGAGGGCCAGCTGAAGGCGCGCGGCATGATCGTCAACTACCCCGACCCGAAGACCTTCCGCGACGCGCTGGCCAAGGCCGGCTTCTACAACGAGTGGCGCACGAAGTTCGGCCCGGAGGCGATGGCCAAGCTCGAGAAGTACTCGGGCAAGCTGGGCTGATCAGCGCTTCGCCGTGCACGCCGCCGCCGCCGAGGCGGGCGCGCCGCGCCGCGGTGCGTTCGTCGCCTTCGATCGCCTGCTGACTGTCGTCACCGAGTGGCCGGCGGCGCTGCTGGTGCTGCTGGAGACCGGCATCCTGCTGGCCGGCGTGGTGGCGCGCTACGTCTTCAACAGCCCGCTGACCTGGTCCGACGAGCTCGCGTCGATCCTCTTCCTGTGGCTGGCGATGCTGGGCGCGGTGATCGCGCTGCGCCGCGGCGAGCACATGCGGCTGACGACGCTGGTGGGCAACATGACTCCGCGTGCCCGCGACTTCGTCGAGACCCTCACCACCGGCCTCGTCGCCCTGTTCGTCGGCCTGCTGCTGCACCCGGCCTACGAGCATTTCGACGACCAGTGGGTCGTCACCACGCCGGCGCTGGAGTGGCACGACGGCGTGCGCGTGGCCGCCATCGGCGTGGGCGCGGCGCTGATGCTGCTGATCGCGCTGGCGCGGCTGGCCGAGCGCTCCGGCTGGCGCGACCTGCTGGCCTGCGTGGTCCTCATCGGCGCCATCGCCGGCGCGGGCATCGCCGCCAAGCCCGCGCTGATGGCGCTGGGCAACCTCAACCTGCTGATCTTCTTCGTCGGCCTGGTGGGCGTGTGCGTCGCGCTGGCGATGCCGATCGGCTTCGCCTTCGGCCTGGCGACGCTGGCCTACCTCGCGCTGAGCACGCGCACGCCGCTGACCATCGTCGTCAGCCGCATGGACGAGGGCATGTCGCACATCATCCTGCTGTCGGTGCCGCTGTTCGTGTTCCTCGGCGCGCTGATCGCGATGACGGGTCTGGCCCGCGCGATGGTCGACTTCCTCGCCTCGCTGATCGGCCATGTGCGCGGCGGCCTGCAGTACGTGCTACTGGGTGCGATGTACCTCGTCTCGGGCATCAGCGGCAGCAAGGCCGCCGACATGGCCGCGGTGGCGCCCGCGCTGTTCCCGGAGATGCGCCGCCGTGGCGCGCATGGCGGCAACCTGGTCGCGCTGCTGTCGGCCTCGGGCGCGATGAGCGAGACGATCCCGCCCAGCCTGGTGCTGATCACGATCGGCGCCGTCACCGGCGTGTCGATCAGCGCGCTTTTCACCGGCGGCCTGCTGCCGGCGGTGGTGGGCATGGCGGCGCTGTGCGTCGTCGTGTGGTGGCAGACGCGCCACGAGGACATGAGCGGCGTGGCCAAGGCCAGCGGCGCGCAGGTGCGGCGTGCGCTGTGGATCGCGCTGCCGGCGCTGGCGCTGCCCTTCGTCATCCGCGCCGTGGTGGTGGAGGGCGTGGCCACGGCGACCGAGGTCTCCACCGTCGGCGTGGCCTACACGGTGCTGGCCGGCATCTTCATCTACCGCCAGTTCGACTGGCGCCAGCTGATGCCGGTGCTGGTGGAGACGGCGTCCCTCTCGGGCGCGATCCTGCTGATCATCGGCTGCGCCACCGCGATGGCCTGGGCGCTGACGCAGTCAGGCTTCTCCAACACGCTGGTGGAGCTGATGAAGGCGGTGCCCGGCGGCAAGGCGGGTTTCCTCGTCGTCTCGCTGCTGGCCTTCGTCGTGCTGGGCAGCGTGCTCGAAGGCATCCCGGCCATCGTGCTGTTCGGCCCGCTGCTGTTCCCGGTGGCGCGCGCCCTGGGCGTGCACGAGGTGCACTACGCGATGGTGGTGATCTTCGCGATGGGCCTGGGCCTGTTCGCGCCGCCCTTCGGCGTGGGCTTCTATGCCGCCTGCGCCATCGGCAAGGTGCCGCCCGACCAGGCCATCGGCCGCGTCTGGCCGCACCTGGGCGCGCTCTTCGTCGCGCTGCTGGTGATCGCGGCCATCCCGTGGCTGTCGATCGGCTTCCTCTGAGAGTCGAAAGCGCCGCCCGTACAGATGGTCACATCTGGACCCCGCCATCCGTGAGGGAAAGCGCGGTGCTGGATTGGGGGGCCCCCCGAATCCGGCGGTGCCCGCTCGGGGCCTTGCGCTCCTAGAGTCTCGTTAAAACCGCCATCACTGCATCTGGAGTCGACATGTCCGCACATCCCGCAAGATCGCTGGCGCTGCGCTGCCTGCGTGGCCTGCTGCTGCTGGCCGCCGTCATTGGCGGGCCCTCGCACGCGGCGCTGTACACCGGCGTGTGGGACCCGACCTACGGCAATCCCTTCCCCGGCCTGGGCTGGCGCGGCAGCGCCGAGTTCTTCGTGCCCGACGCCTGCATTCCCACCGGCACGACGCTGGTCAGCAACACGCCCACCTGCGGCGGCCTGGCCGCGGTGAACAGCGCCCAGGTCGTGCTCTACGACATCGGCGACCCGGCGACGCCCCTCACCACGCTGACCTTCAACCCGGCCACGCTGCTGGTGAACACGCTGAACTACGTCAACGGCGAGCTGACCGGGCTGACGACCTCGGCCTCCAACAACGTCACGCCGGATGCCGACCTGACGAAGTACGGCGTGAACGCCTTCAACCGCTTCTTCCTCGACTTCACGCTCGAGGAAGGTCCGCGCCTCGGTTGGGTGACCTGCGTCCCGACGAACGGCTCCTGCATCCCCGGCGGCTTCAACGACGCCGCGCAGTTCCCGGTCCACTTCACGATCACCCGCCTGCCCGAGCCCGCCACGCTGGCGCTGGTGGGCCTGGCGCTGGCGGGGCTGACGACGCTGCGCCGGCGGGCGCGCTGAGCTAGCGAACGACCTGCTGCGTCGGCTGGTCGTCGTCGAAGAAGGCCGCGCGCAGCAGCTCGTCCATCTCGCAGGCGCGGCCGGCGCGCAGGGCGGCCTGCACGTCGGCCGGCGGCAGGCGTTCGCGCAGCTGGTCCAGGTGCCGGCGCCAGCGCGGCTCCTCCCAGGTCGAGCGGCGCAGGTTCAGGCGCTGGCGCGCCTGGTCCACCGCGGTGGCCAGCTTCAGCCCCGTGACCGCGGTGCCCACCTGCATCAGCAGCAGGATCATGTCGTCCAGGCAGCCCAGCATCTGGGCTCGCATCTCCTGGGCCTGGAAGTCGCGCAGCGATTGTTCGAGCAGCGGCCGCGCCGACGAGAAGCGGCCCTGCTCCAGCTCGATGCGGCCGAGGTGCCAGGTGGCGCGCGCCTCGCCGCGGTGGTCGCCGGCCTCGCGGCAGATCTGCAGCGAACGCTGCACCGCCTCGCGCGCCGGCTCGTGTTCGCCCTGCCGCAGGTGCACCTCGGCCACCGCGAGTTCGCACTCGGCCTCGACCTCGCGGTTGTCGATGTCGCGCGCCAGCACCATCGCGTGCATCAGGTCCTGCAGCGCCTCGGGCAGGGCGCCGGTCCACAGCTTGATCTGGCCCAGGTGCAGCCAGGCGATGGCCTGGCCGCGGCGGTCGTCCACCTGCGCGAACAGCTGCAGCGCCTCGCCCTCGTCCTGGATCGCGCCCTCGGCGTCGCCGGCCTGCAGGCGCGCCATCGACAGCGTCGACAGCGTCATGGCGATCTCCACCGGGTTGCCCAGCTCGCGCCGCAGCGCCAGGCAGGTGCCCAGCATGCGGCTGGCGGCGGCGTGGTCGCCCTGGGTCTCGGCCAGCGCCGCGCCGGTGTAGAGGGCCCAGGCCTGCGCCAGCGGCGACTGCTGCACCGCCGGCAGCGCCAGCGCAGCCTGCACCAGCTTGCGGCCTTCGCTGGTGTGGCCGCGCAGGATCCAGTAGCCGGTGAGCGCGACGGCCAGCTTCACGGCGATCAGCGCATCGGTCGCGCCCGACATCGCGCAGGCCGTGGCCGCGCGCAGGTTCTCCAGTTCCTCGTCCAGCCGCCGCACCCAGCGGCCCTGGTCGGCACCGTGGATGGAGCGGGCCGCCACCTTGGCCAGCGCGAAGTAGTGGGCGCAATGGCGCGCCGCGGTCGCGTGGCCGGGGTCTGATTCGGCCAGCTTCTCGCGCGCGTAGTCGCGCAGCGTGTCCAGCAGCCGGTAGCGCCCCGCGCCGGCCTCGCCTTCACGCTGGGCGAGCGACTTCTGCACCAGCGAGTTCAGCAGCGCCGGCACCTGGGCGCGCAGGGCCTGGCCCTCCTCCTGGTCCTCCTCCGGGCAGACGGCCAGCGCCGCATCTTCGGTGAAGCCGCCGGCGAACACGGCCAGGCGGGCGAACATCGCGCGCTCCTCGGCGTCCAGCAGGTCGTAGGACCAGTCGACCAGCGCCCGCAGCGTCTGCTGGCGCGGCTGCAGCAGGCGGCTGCCGCCGGCCAGCACCTCGTAGCGGCGGTCCAGGCCGGCGACGATCTCCGGGATCGACAGCGTCTTCAGCCGCGCCGCCGCCAGCTCGATGGCCAGCGGAATGCCTTCCAGCCGCGTCACCAGTTCCACCAGCGTGCCGGCGGGCTCGCGCTCGGGCGCGAAGTCGGGCCGCTGGGCGCGCGCGCGGTCGGTGAACATGCGCAGCGCCGGCGAGAGCAGGGCGGTCTGCGTGCTCGCCTCGGGCTCGGGCAGCGGCAGCGGGTGGATGGGGTAGGCCTGCTCGCCCGGCACGTCCAGCAGCTCGCGGCTGGAGGCCAGCACCTGCACCAGCGGCGCTTCCTCCAGGATGGCGTCCACCATCTCGGCCACGGCCTGCACCACGTGCTCGCAGTTGTCCAGCACCAGCAGCACGCGGCGCGGCTTGAGCCAGGCGCACAGCGTCTCCACCAGCGGCCGGCCGGGCTCGTCGAAGATGTCCAGCGCGCGCGCGGTGACGCTGGGCACGAGGGCCGGGTCGGCGATGGCGGAGAGGTCGACGAACCAGGTGCCGTCGGGGTAGCGCTGGAACAGCTCGCCGGCGACCTGGATCGTCAGCCGCGTCTTGCCCATGCCGCCCATGCCCAGCACGGTGACGAGTGCCGCCTGGTCCAGCAGCGCCTTGATCTCGGCGATCTCGGACTCGCGGCCGACGAAGCTGGTGCGCTGCCGCGGCAGGTTGTGCGCGGTGCTCGCGATGGCGCGCCGCACCGGCGCCGGATTCGCCGGCGCCGCGGCCGGCAGCGCGAGTTCGCCCTTGAGCATGGCGCGGAACTGCGCCACCGACTGCGGCCTGAACTCCGGCATCACCGCCATCGCGCGGTCCACCGCGGCCAGGAAGCCGGGCCTGAAGCGGCCCGCGGCCAGCTGCGACAGCGGCTTCAAGCGGTCGGCGACGATGCGCTCGGTGGCCGGCGCCGGCTTGATGCCGGTGATCGCCAGGTACAGCACGCTGGCCAGCGCGAAGATGTCGGTCCACGGGCCCTGCACCATGTCGACCGATTCGCCGTACTGCTCGATCGGCGCGAAGCCCGGCTTGAGCACCGCCGTCAGCGCATGCGTGAGGTCGCCGATCACGCGGCGCGCGGCGCCGAAGTCCAGCAGCAGCGGGCCGGTGGCGGTGATCAGGATGTTGTCGGGTGCCACGTCGCGGTGGAAGCAGTTGTCCGCGTGCAGCACCTCCAGTGCGTCGAGCAGCGGCCACAGCCAGGCGCCCACCTCGTCTTCGGTCGGTGGCCGGCCGAGGCTGGCCAGCACGTGGCGCAGCGTGGGGCCCTCGTAGAAGGGCATCACCATGTAGGCGGTGCCGTTGCCTTCCCAGAAGCGGTAGACCTTCACCAGCGCCGGGTGGTCGAAGCGGCCCAGCAGCTTGGCCTCGTTCAGGAAGCTGGCGAGACCCTTGGCGTAGGCCGCGGCGTAGATCTCGCCCTTGATGGCCACCGAGACGCCGTCGGCCGCGCGCGCGGCCATCGACGAGGGCAGGTACTCCTTGATCGCCACGCGCCGGTCCAGCGCGCTGTCGTGGGCCAGGTAGACGATGCCGAAGCCGCCTTCGCCCAGCACCAGCGTGACGCGGTACTCGCGCAGCAAGGTGCCCGCGGGCAGCGTGTGGCCAGGCTTCGGGGCGCCGTCGGACGACCCGGTCTTCGGCCCCTGCTGCGCCTGCATCCCGCTCCCCGGGCGTGCCTCAGGCCGGGGCGCGGCGCAGCGTCGGCAGGCCCACGCCGCTGGCGTCGAAGCCGCCGTCGGCTGCGAGCGTCTGGCCGTTGACGTAGCTCGCCTGCGGGCTGCACAGCCAGCCCACGGCCTGTGCGATCTCGTCGACCGTGCCGTAGCGGTTCAGCGGGATCGCGTCGTAGTAGTCGCTGCGGATCGCCACCGTGTGCACGAGCTTGCTCATCTCGGTGTCCACCGGCCCCGGCGCGACGCAGTTGACGCGGATGCCCGCGTCGCCGTATTCGATCGCCTGCTGCTTGGTGAGGTGGATCACCGCGCCCTTGCTGGTGCCGTAGGCCACGCGCATCGTGCTGGCGCGCAGGCCGGAGATGCTGGCGATGTTGACGACCGCGCCTTTCTGCCCCGCGGCGGTGTTGCGCAGCATGATCGGTGCGGCCGCCTGCGTGCACAGGAAGGGGCCGTCGAGGTTGGTGCCCAGCACGTAGCGCCAGTCGTCCCAGGTGGTCTGGCCGATGCGCTTGAAGACCGCGACGCCGGCGTTGTTCACCAGCGCGTCGACGCGGCCGAAGGCGGCGTCGATGCGGGCGAAGGCGCCGGCCACCTGCTCGGGGCTGGAGACGTCGGCATGCACGCCCATCAGCAGGCCTTCGCGCACCGGCGCGGCCAGGCGCGCCAGCGTCGCCTGCAGCGTGGTGTCGTCGATGTCGATCAGCGCGACGCGGTGGCCGCGGGCGAGGAACCATTCGCCGCAGGCCAGGCCGATGCCGCGTGCGCCGCCGGTGACGACGGCCACGGGGAGGGATCCCGGGGTGGATCCGGAGGTGGAGGTGCTCGTGTCCATGCCCCGAAGTGTCGCCGATGCCGGAAACCGGGCCGACGGAGCGCCGATACTGCGGCCCATGCGGATCCTCGTCACCGGCAGCGCCGGCCACCTCGGCGAAGCGCTCGTGCGCATCCTCGTGCCGCTCGGGCACGAGGTGCTGGGCATCGATCGGCTGCCCTCGCCCTTCACGCAGGCGGTGGGCAGCATCGCCGAGCGCGGCTTCGTCGCCGCCTGCATGGACCGGCTGGGCACGGTGGACGCCGTGCTGCACGCCGCCACGCTGCACAAGCCGCACGTGGCCACGCACACGCGCCAGGACTTCATCGACACCAACCTCACCGGCACGCTGAACCTGCTGGAGGAAGCCGCGGCGCGGCGCGTGCGCGCCTTCGTCTTCACCAGCACCACCAGCGCCTTCGGCGACGCGCTGGTGCCGCCGGCGGGCGAGCCGGCGGCCTGGATCACCGAGGGCGTGGTGCCGGTCCCGAAGAACATCTACGGCGCCACCAAGACCGCGGCCGAGGACCTGTGCCGCCTGTTCGCCCGCAACCAGGGCCTGCCCTGTGTGGTGCTGCGCACGAGCCGCTTCTTCCCCGAGGGCGACGACAACCTCGAGCAGCGCGGCGCCTTCGCCGATGCGAACCTGAAGGCCAACGAGTTCCTGAACCGGCGCGTGGACATCGCCGACGTGGTCTCGGCGCACCTGCTGGCCATCGAGCGTGCGCCGGCGCTCGGCTTCGAGCGCTTCATCGTCAGCGCGACCACGCCTTTCGAGCCCGGCGACGCGGCCGCGCTGCGCAGCGAGCTGCCGGCCGTGCTGAAGCGCCGCGTGCCGGGCTTCGAGGCGGTCTATGCGCGCCTGGGCTGGCGGTTGCCGGCGGGCATCGACCGCGTCTACGTCAACGAACGTGCGCGGCGGCTGCTCGGCTGGCGGCCGGCGCACGACTTCGGCGCGCTGCTCGATCGCCTCGCGCGCGGCGAAGACCCCCGCAGCGAGCTGGCGCGCCTGATCGGCTCCAAGGGCTACCACGCCGGCAGCGGCCACGACGGCGGCCTCTACGCGGCCGTGCGCTGAGAGGTCGCACTTCCTCGCCATTTGTTGAGGCGCCTCAACTTGCGTCACCGGCGCGCCGGCCCCACCTATGTTGGGCCGAGACAGCATCGGAGTGCGCTATGAAGAACCTCCTGGTTCACCTGGACGCTTCGCCACGAAGCGCCGAACGGCTGGAGCTGGCGCTGCGCCTGGCGCGGCGCCATCAGGCGGGCCTGACGGCGATGTACGCCGTGCTGCCTTCGCTGCTGGCCACCCCCTGGGCCCTGGGCGATGCCGCAGGCAGCGTGGCCTCGCTGATGGCCGATGTCGACAGCACGCAGCGCGAACGCGCGCGCGAGGTCTTCGAGCGCGTCGCCGGCGGCAGTTCGCGGCCCGCGGTGCAGTGGGTCGAGGCCAAGGGCGAGGCGATGCTGTGGCAGCTGCGCGAGATGGCGCTGTACCACGACCTGGTCGTGCTCGGCCAGCACGACCCGGCCGACGAGAAGGCCGGCGCGGTGCCGGCCGACCTGGCGCCGCTGCTGATGGCCGAGAGCGGCCGCCCCGCGCTGGTGGTGCCGGCCGTCGGCCACTTCGAGGCCCTGCCGTCAAGCGTGCTGCTGGCCTGGAAGCCTTCGCGCGAGGCGGCGCGTGCCGCCACCGCAGCCTTGCCGCTGCTGGCGCACGCGCAGCAGCTGCACCTGGCCTGGCGCACCGAGGACGGGCAGGACGATCCGCTGCCGGCGCTGACGCGCTGGCTGCGAAGCCACGGCGTCACCGCGCCGGTCGAGCCGCACCGGCTGGCCGGCGATGACGTCGGCGACGCGCTGCTCTCGCTGGCCGCCGACAGCGCGGCCGAGCTGCTCGTGATGGGCTGCTACGGCCACAGCCGCGCGCGCGAGTGGGTGCAGGGTGGCGCCACGCGCACCGTGCTGCGCTCGCAGACGCTGCCGGTGCTGATGGCGCACTGAATCGCATGGCTGCCGACACGGCCTGGCCCGCGATGGAGATCGAGGCTCCGGGCCGGCCGCTGCAGCAGGTCTGGCGCGCGGCGCCGCCCGAGCCGGGGCCGGGGCAGCTGCGCATCCGCGTGGTCGCCTGCGGCGTCTGCCGGACCGACCTGCACATCGTCGACGGCGAACTGCCCTGGCCTGGCCACCCGGTGGTGCCGGGGCACGAGATCGTCGGCCGCGTCGAGGCGCTGGGGCCGGGCGCAGAGGCGCTTGGGCCGGGCATTCCCGCGCCGGCCGCCGGCACGCGCGTCGGCGTGCCCTGGCTCGGCTGGACCTGCGGCCGCTGCACGCATTGCGCCGCCGGCCGCGAGAACCTCTGCGAGCAGGCGCGCTTCACCGGCTGGCAGATCCCCGGCGGCTACGCCCGCTTCGTGATCGCCGACGCGCGCTACGTGTTCCCGCTGCCCGATCGCTACGGCGACGCCGAGGCCGCGCCGCTGCTGTGCGCCGGCCTGATCGGCTGGCGCGCCTACCGCAAGGCCGGCGATGCGCGACGCATCGGCCTTTACGGCTTCGGTGCCGCGGCGCACCTCATCGCGCAGGTGGCGGTGCTGCAGGGCCGCGAGGTCTTCGCCTTCACGCGGCCGGGCGACGCCGCGGCGCAGGCGCTGGCGCGTTCGCTCGGCGCCGCCTGGGCCGGCGGCTCCGATGAAGCTCCGCCGCAGCCGCTGGACGCCGCGCTGCTGTTTGCGCCGGTGGGCGCGCTGGTGCCGGCAGCACTGCGGGCGGTGCGCGCCGGCGGCACGGTGGTCTGCGCCGGCATCCACATGAGCGACATCCCGGCGTTCCCCTACCGCGAGCTGTGGGGCGAGCGCTCGATCGTCTCGGTGGCCAACCTCACGCGCGACGACGGCGAGCAGTTCCTGCGCGTGGCCGCCGAGCTGCCGCTTGCGGTGCACGTGCAGCGCTACCCGCTGGCGCGGGCGGCGCAGGCGCTGGACGATCTGCGCGCCGGCCGCGTCTCGGGCGCGGCGGTGCTGCTGGACGAGGAGGCTGGGCGATGAACACGAGCGGTTTCGAACGCCGCGTGCTGCTGGTCGACGACCACACGATCGTGCGCGAGGGCCTGCGCCGCGTGCTGGAGAGTGCCGGCGAGTGCTGGGCCGTCACCGAGGAAGGATCGGGCTTCCAGGCGCTGGACCGGCTGCGCCACGAGAGCTTCGAGCTGCTGATCGCCGACATCACGATGCCGGGCATGAGCGGCCTGGAGCTGCTGCGCCGCGTGCGCGCCGAGTTCCCGCGCCTGCCGGTGCTGATGCTGACGATGCACGCCGAGGAGGAGTACGCGCTGCGCGCCTTCCAGGCCGGCGCCAACGGCTACGTCACGAAGGACTGCGGGGCCAGCGAGCTGATGCTGGCGGTGCGCAAGGCCGCCGACGGCGGCGCCTACGTGACGCCGGCGATGGCCGAGCGCGTGGTGCGCCAGCTCAACGGCACGCTCGAGCTGCCGCGCCACGCCAGGCTCACGGAACGCGAGCTGGAGGTGCTGCGCCGCATCGTCTCCGGGCAGCGGCCGGCGGACATCGCCCAGGCGCTGCACCTGTCGGTCAAGACGATCAGCACGCACAAGACCCGCATCATGGAACGCCTGCAGCTGGACAGCACCGCGGCGCTGGTGCGCTACGGCCTGCAGCACGGGCTGGTGCCGGAGGCGGCCGGCGAGGCGTAGTCACCAACTGCGCCCGGCCGCGAGTTCGCGCGCGAACCAGTCGCCGGCCAGGTGTGCCAGCGTCTGCAGCGCGCCGGGCTGGCCGAAGCTGCCGTTGGTGCCGGGCACCGCCTCCAGGCGCGACATGCAGCGCAGCGCCGGCAAGGCGGCGCGGTGGCTGGCCAGCCGTTCGGCATCGAGACCGCCGACGACGAAGAGCACCGGCGTGCGCAGCCGCCCGAGCACCGCGCCGGCCTGCTCGATGGGCGCGCTGCGCGCCACCAGCGCCTGCACCAGCGCCGGCCGCCGAGCCGCGGCGCGCAGCGCGGCGCAGGCGGCCTCGCCGCTGGCCAGCACGCCGAGGGCCAGCGGGCCCAGCGCCGGCTCGCTGCGCAGCCAGGCCAGCACCTGCAGCAGCCGCGCGGCCAGCGGCACGATGCCGCTTCGCCCACGATCGCCGGCCGGCTCCGGCAGCGCCATTCGCAGCGTGGCCAGGCCGTGGCTGCGCAGCACCTCGGCCAGCTCGTGCTCCTGCGCGCCGGTGGCCGTGGCGTGGCGCGGCTGGACCAGCAGCACCAGCCCCGCGGCGCCGGCCACGCCGTGCCATTCGCCCGTCAGCCCGCAGGGGCCGGGCAGCGGGCTGCGCAGGATGGCCGGTGTCTGCATCGCCTGGGATCCCCGCGGCCGCATGGCCGCATGCACCTCATGGCCGCATTGGGCGCGCCCCGGGGGCCGGCCGATTGCGCCGGCTCAAGCGCAAGCCAGCCCGGCCGGCCGGCGCGCCGCGGCGCGCTTGATGTCGCGCAACGCGGCGGCCATCGCACGCGCCTAGGCTGACCGAAGGGCCGGGACCGCCGCGGACCGGCTCGGACCATGACCCTGCGCACCTTCCTCACCCGGCTCATCTGGCTGTGCGTGCTGCCGCTGGTGCTGCTGGCCGCGCTGCTGGCCTCGGACCACGTGGCCGACCGCCGCGACTGGCAGGACGCCGAGGGCCGTCGCCTGGCGCGCACCGCCGCCAACGCGGTGCAGCAGGAGCTGGCCGCGCGCATCGGTGCGCTGCAGATGCTGGCGATGGCCGCGCCGGTGGAGGCCTCCGGCGAAGCGCCGGTGCCGCACCAGACGCTGGCCGATCTGTACCGGGCCGCCGGCGGCTTCGGCCGCCGCTTCGGCGGCGCGGTGCTGCTGGCCGACGCCCAGGGCCGCATGCTGTTCCACACCGCGCGCCCGCTGGGCACGGTGCTGCCGCCACTGCCCCGGCCGGCGGGCCGCTCGGCGCTGCAGGACGCGCTGGCCACCAGCGGGCCGGCGGTGGGTGATCTCTTCGAAGGGCCGATCCTGCACAGGCCGATGGTCGCGCTGGCCGCGCCGGTGCCCAGCGAGGGCGGGCCGGCGCTCGTGCTGCTGAGCCCGACCGAGGCGGCCCCGTTCGGCCGCGCGCTGGCCGATGCCGGCCTGCCGCCGGGCTGGCGCGCGCGGCTGCTGGACGGCCGCGGCGAGACCGTCGCGGAGCAGGGCGAGGCGGCCGGCGACGCGGTGGCGCGGCGCTACCGCGAGCCGGTGGCCGGCGCGCCCTGGACCGTGGTGCTGGAGCTGCCGCAGGCGCAGCACGCGCTGCCGCTGCAGCGCGTCGCGCTGCTGCTGGCGCTGGCCGTGCTGGCCGCCACCGCGATGGGCGTGCTGGGCGGCAGCTGGGCCGGGCGGCGGCTCTCGCAGGCCGTGCGCTCGCTCGGCGAGGCCTCGCTGGTGCCGGGCGGCAGCCCCGCGCGGCAGATCGCCGAGGTGGCGCAGGCGCGCATGCTGCTGGCCGACTCGGCCCATGCGCGCGACCGTGCCGAGGCCGAGCGACGCGACAGCGAGCAGCGCTTCCGCGCCTCGCTGCAGCAGGCGGCGCTGGACCTGCAGATGCGCGAGGCGCAGCTGCGCGGCGTGCTGGAGTCGGCCAGCGACGCGATCATCACCGCCGACGCCTCGCAGGCCATCGTGATGGCCAACGCCGCGGCGGCCCGGCTGTTCGGCATCGACCCGAAGGAACTCGTCGGCATGCCGCTCGCGAACCTGATGCCCGAGCGCTTCCGCGCCGCGCACGGCCAGGCCGTGCGGCACTTCGGGCAGGGCGCGGCGAGCACGCGCCACATGGGCGGCATGGCGGACCTGCGTGCGCTGCGCGCCGACGGCACGGAGTTCCCGATCGACGCCTCGATCTCGCAGCTGCAGGTCGATGGCCGGCAGCTGTTCACGGTGATCCTGCGCGACATCTCCGAGCAGCGCCGCGTGCACGAGGAGCTGCGCAGCTCGCAGGCCGACCTGCGCCGACTCGTCGCCGCGCAGGACAGCGTGCAGGAGGCCGAGCGCACGCGCATCGCGCGCGAGCTGCACGACGAGCTGCAGCAGACGCTGGCGGCGATCCGCATGGAGGTCAGCGCGGCGATGGCCGGCGGCCCGGCCGCGGCCGGCGGCGCACAGCCGGCCCTGGCGCGCATCGAGCAGCTCGCGGGCTCGGCCATCACGTCCACGCGGCGCATCGTCGACGACCTGCGGCCGCTGATGCTCGAAGACCTGGGCCTCGTGCCGGCGCTGGCGGCGCTGGCCAAGCGCTTCGCGGGCTGGACCGGCATCGCCTGCCGCTTCGAGGCGCCCGGCTCGGCCGACGAGGCCGCCGCCAACGCCCCGGCCGCGGTGGCCAGCTGCCTGTACCGCGTGGCCCAGGAAGCGCTGAACAACGTGGCCAAGCACGCGCATGCGCGCAGCGTGAGCCTGCGGCTGGAGGCCGGCGAGGGCCTGCTGCGCCTCGTCGTGCGCGACGACGGCACCGGCCTGCGCCCGCACGAGCGCCGCAAGCCCGCCGCGCTGGGCCTGCTGGGCATGAGCGAGCGCGTGCGCGCGATCGGCGGCACGCTGCTGCTGGAGGGCCGGCCCGGGCTGGGCACCACGGTGGAGGTGACGGTGCCGCAGGCGGCCGAGCCACGGGCTTCAGGCCCGGCTTGAGCGTGCGCAAGGCCGGCCGGGGCCGATGGCCTATCGTGCGGCCATGGTCAGCCATGTGAACGGCATGCTGCTGCAGGCGGGTGCGGCGATGGGCGCGGCGGCGCGGCTCGTCGCGGCGCTGCAGCGGCGGCTGCAGGCGCAGCTGCTGGAGACCCACATCTCGTGGATCCTGCTGACACCCGAGCACGCGTGGAAGATCAAGAAGCCGGTGCGGCTGGGCTTCCTGGACTTCGGCTCGCTGGCGGCACGGCGCCGCCACTGCGAGGAGGAGCGGCGCCTGAACGATCGCCTCGCGCCCGGCCTGGTGCTGGGCGTGGTGCCGATCACCGGGCATGTCGACGACCCGGTGCCCGGCGGCAGCGGCACCGTGCTGGAGGTGGCGCTGCAGATGCGCCGCTTCCCCGATGGCGCGCTGCTGTCCGAGCGCCTGGCCGCCGGCACGCTGGCGCCGGCCCAGGTGGACCGCCTGGCCTGGCGGCTGGCGCGTTTCCACGAGGCCGCGCCGGTGGCCGATGCCGCCACGCCCTACGGCACGCCGCAGCGCATCGGCGCCGACCTGCGGCAGGTGATCGAGCGCCTGGCCGCCGCGCGCGCGAGCCACGGCCTGCCCTTCGACGCCGCGCCCTGGCTGGCCTGGGCCGCATGCCGAACGGCCGAACTGCACGGCATCTGGACCGCGCGGCGCCGCACCGGCCACGTGCGAGAAGGGCATGGCGACCTGCACCTGGCCAACCTCGTGTTCCTCGACGGCGAGCCCACCGCCTTCGACGCGATCGAGTTCGACCCCGCGCTGCGCTGGATCGACACGCTGTCGGACATCGCCTTCCCGGTGATGGACCTGCACGCCCGCGGCCGGCCGGATCTCGCGTTCCGCCTGCTCGACGCCTACCTCGGCGAGACCGGCGACCATGCCGGCCTGCCGGTGCTGCGCGTCTACGCCGCCTACCGCGCGCTGGTGCGGGCGCTGGTGCAGGCGCTGCACCCGGGCGAGCCGGGCCCCGACTACCTGCAGGCCGCGGCGGGCTGGCGCGATGCCGACAGTGCCGCCGACGCGCGGCTGCTGCTGACGCACGGCCTGCCGGCCTCGGGCAAGAGCGTGCTGGCGCTGGAGCTGGTGCAGCGCTGCGGCGCGGTGCGGCTGCGCTCGGACCTGGAGCGCAAGCGCCTGCACGGGCTGGCGCCGCTGGCGCATTCGGGCTCGGCGCCGGGCGCGGGGCTCTACGACGAGGCCGCCACCCAGCGCACCTACGCGCGGCTGCTGGCGCTGTCGCGCGAGGCGCTGCAGGCCGGCTGGCGCGTCGTCGTCGACGCCGCGTTCGGCCAGGCCGCGCAGCGCGCCGCGTTCGCACGCCTGGCGGCCGAGCTGCAGGTGCCGCTGGCCATCGCGGCCTGCGAGGCGGCCGAGCCGCTGCTGCTGCAGCGCCTGGCCGAGCGCACGCGTCGCGGCGGCGATCCCTCGGAGGCCACGGCCGCGGTGCTGGCGCTGGCGCGCCGGCGCCTGGAGCCGCTGCTGCCCGGCGAGGCGGCCTGCGTGCTGCGCGATGCCGCGGCATCCGGTTCGGCGGCGGTCGCGCAGGCCTGGCTGGCCCAGGCACGGGTTCGGAATATTCCGAACCGGGCCCGGCCGATTCCGGCGCAGCAGGGCCGTCCGGCCTAGGCCCGGGCGGGCGCTGCGCCGCTAGGCGCGGCCGCTGCGCGGCGCGATGCTCTGGTGCAAGGCTGCGGCTTTCCGTGGCCGGCCGAGAGCCCGCATGAGCGAAGTCTTCTGGACTGCCTCCACCCCCGCCGTCTGGCGCCGCGGACTGCCCGCCGTCGGCGACTCCGCGCTCGCACGCTGGATGGGCATCGACGCGCCGGGCTCGCCGTCCGGTGCGCTGGAGCCCTACGCGCTGCGCCGCGTGCCCGAGGGCGCGACGCTGGTGGCCGAAGGCGCGCCGGCACGCGCGATCTACATCGTGCAGGCCGGCCACTTCAAGGTCGTGCGCACCGCCGAGGACGGCTACGAGCAGGTGCTGGACTTCATCGGCCGCATGGACGCCATCGGCCTGGAGGCGATCGCCGCCGGCGTGCACGGCAACAGCGCCGTCGCGCTGCAGGACAGCACCGCCTACGCGGTGCCGCTGCCGGAGCTGGAGTCGCTGCGGCGGCGCAACCCGGTGTTCGCCGCGCGGCTGCAGACGACGATGTCGCGCCAGCTCGCGCGCGCCGGCGACCTGGCCTGGATGCTGGCCGCGGTGGGTGCCGACCGGCGCACCGCGCGCTTCGTGATCGTGATGTCGCGCCGCATGGCCGAGGAAGGGCAGTCGCGGCTGCGGCTGCGGCTGCACATGCCGCGGCGCGACATTGCCGCGGCCATCGGCCTGGCGCACGAGAGCATCAGCCGCTCGCTCACCGCGCTGGCCGCCGGCGGCCTGCTGCGCGTGCACAACCGCGACATCGAGATCCTCGATCTCGAGCGCCTGCAGGCCTTCGCGCGCAACACGCGCGGGCCGGCCGAGAAGCCCGAGCACCTGCCGTGCATCGGCGACCGCCGCCGCACGCCCACGCTGCCCTGGGCGGCCAGCGCCTGAGGGCCTGAACGGCGGGCGCGGCGCCGCCATGCGGCAGCGCCGCTGCGGCCCCCGCGATCGAGGGGCCGTGCTTCGGGATAGCACGCACCCGCGCCTGTCCCTCAACTGTCATATTCATCCGACCTTCGGTTGCAACCGGATACCTGCCTGCGCGGCTTCCTGCCGTCGCTGCAGGGGCGGTTCGCGGGTTCGCGACTTTGCACTTCCATCAGGAGCATTCATGAAATTCGTCAAGGTTGGGGCAGGACTGCTGGCGCTGGGCCTGGCCGCCGGCGCGCAGGCCGACGTCACCACGCTGAGCGAGAACTTCGACAACTTCGCCGGCCTGGGCGCCGCGGGCTGGGTGTTCACCAACAACAGCGAGCAGGCGAACCAGAACTGGTTCGCCGGCAACAGCGGCATCTTCGACGCCCAGGCCGGCGCGCCCGGCGCCTATGCCGCGGCCAGCTTCAACAGCACGAACAGCCTGTCGGGCGTGATCGACAACTGGCTCATCAGCCCGGTGTTCTCGATGGGCTCCAGCGGCACGCTGGACTTCTGGACCCGGGGCGCCGACGACCTGGGCTACTTCGACCAGCTCGAGGTGCGCTTCAGCAGCGGCACGGGCAGCGCGGTCTCGGGCTTCACCACGCTGCTGGCCGCCATCGGCGACGGCGCCTCGCAGTACCCGGGCGGCTGGAACCACTACTCGCTGGCGCTGGGCGCGGGCAACTTCGGCCGCGTCGCGTTCCGCTACACCTCGTCCGATGCGTCGATCGCGAACTACGTCGGCATCGACACCGTCTCCGTCACCGTTGTCCCCGAGCCCGCCTCGATCGCCCTGACAGCGCTCGCGCTGGCCGCGGCCGCGGGTGCCGTGCGCCGCCGCAAGGCGGCTGCTGTTTCCACGCCGTCGATGGCATGAGAGGAGTCCGACCCATGACAGCGAGAAGAATGCTCACCCTGGGCGCCGCGCTGGCGCTCGCGCTGCCGCTGGCGGCGCAGGCCGCCCCGGCGATGCGCGTCGTGCGCGATCCGCAGACCGGCGAGCTGCGCGCGCCGAACGCCGCCGAAGTGGCCGCCTTCCAGAAGGCCGAGGCCCAGCTGCGCGAAGCCACCCGCGCGGGCAAGCAGCGCAAGGCCGGCGCGGAGACGACGCTGGCGGCCACCGGGCCGCAGGAGATCACCCACCCCGACGGCAGCGTCGAGCTGCAGCTCGACGAGGACTCGATGCTGTTCTCGGTGGCCACGATCGGCGCCGACGGCCAGGTCCGCACGCATTGCCTGCCGGCGCAGGAGGCCAAGGCGCTGGTCAAGTCGTCGAAGAAGTTCACCGCCGCCAAGGCGGGCGCGAAGGGGGCTCAGTGATGACTCTGAAGCGCATCCTTTCCGCCTTCCAGGGCAGCGCCGCCGCGGTGGCGCTGGCCACGCTGGGCCTGGCCGGCCAGGCCCAGGCCGCCGCCACCATCGTCATCAACAACACCAACGCCGCGGGCGTCGGCTTCAACGACACGACGCCGGCCGCGCCGGTGGGCGGCAACCCCGGCACCACGCTGGGCGCGCAGCGCCTGTTCGCGTTCACCTACGCGGCCAACCTCTGGGGCGCGACGCTGACGAGCAACGTGCCCATCGTCATCAACGCCTCGATGACGCCGCTGACCTGCACCGCCACCTCGGCCACGCTGGGCAGCGCGGGTGCGACGAGCATCTTCCGCAACTTCACCAACGCGCCGCTGACCAACACCTGGTACTCGTACGCGCTGGCCAACAAGCTGTCGGGCGCCTACCAGGGCACGCTGAACGCGGCGCAGATCACGGCCAACTTCAACTCCAACCTGGGGCTGAACGCGAACTGCCTGCCGGGCCGCATCTTCTATCTCGGCGTCGACCACAACCACGGCACGAACATCGACTTCGTCGCCGTGCTGCTGCACGAGATGGGGCACGGCCTGGGCTTCCAGACCTTCACCAACGGCAACAGCGGCGCGCAGCAGAGCGGCTTCCCGTCCATCTGGGACCACTTCCTGATGGGCACGGTCACCGGCAAGCTGTGGAAGGACATGACCAACGCCGAGCGTGCGGCCTCCGCCATCAGCAGGGACAAGCTGGTGTGGACCGGTTCGCGCGTGACCGCCGCGGTGCCCACGGTGCTGAAGTTCGGCCTGGCCAGCGCCACCTTCAGCGGGCCGGCCGCAGGGGCCATCGCCGGCACGGTGCGCGTGGGCGAGGCCGACTTCGGCCCCGCGCTGGGCACCGTCTCGCCCTTCGGCGAGGTGATGCCGGTGGCCGAGCAGATCGCGGGTACGGGCGAGGCCTGCCAGGCCCTCAACGCCAACAACGCCCGCGCGGTGAACGGCAAGATCGCGTTCATCAACCTGGGCGTCTGCACGGTGGCCACCAAGGTGAAGAACGCGCAGAACGCGGGCGCGATCGGGGTGCTGATCGGCGACACGGTGGCCGAGAACGCGGTGCAGCCGATCCCGCTGGGCGGCGTGGACTCGACGATCACGATCCCCGCGGTGCGGATGTTCCTCACCGACGCGACCAAGCTGCGCACCGCGCTGCAGACGCGCTCGCGCACCGCGTCCGGCGTGTTCGCCTCGCTCGGCCGCAACGGCGGCGCGCAGTACCAGGGCGCCGACCCGCTGGGCCGCGCGCTGCTGTACGCGCCGAACCCGTTCATCAGCGGTTCCTCGGTCTCGCACTTCGACCGCACGATGTTCCGCAACCAGCTGATGGAGCCCAACATCAGCAACGACCTGGGCGAATCGCTGATCCCGCCGGAAGACATGAGCTTCCTGCTGCTGCAGGACATCGGCTGGTAAGCCGGCTGCAGGCTTCGCGATGAAAGGGGCGCCGGCGCGAGCCGCGCCCCTTTTTCATTGTTAGAGCTGGCGCTCCTGCCAGCGCAGCGCCAGCACGGCGCCGGCCACGATGCCGGCCACGGCGAGCACCGAGCCGGCCGACAGCATCGCCAGGCCGGTGACGCCCTGGCCGATCGAGCAGCCCATCGCGGTGACCCCGCCGAAACCCATCAGCAGCGCGCCGGCGAGATGGCGGCCAAGGTCCCGCGCGTCGGCGAAGCCTTCGACGCGGAACTCGCGCCGCGCGAGCGCCGAGGCCGCGCTGCCCAGCGGCACGCCCAGCGCGACCATCACGCCGTAGGTGGCCACGGTGTTGCGGTCGGACCAGAGCGTCAGCAGCTGCAGCCCCTGCGCCAGCGGCGCGGCGAAGCTCAGCCCCTCGGGCCGGCGCGTGGCGGTGCCCATCCACGCGGCCTCCAGCGTCTCGGGGTGTTCGGCGATGAAGCCGGCATGGCCGGTGAGCGCCCAGGCGGCCGTCAGCAGCAGGCCGAAGCCGATGCCGCCGGCCCAGTGCCAGCCGTCCATCTCGCTGCGCACGCGCCAGGCCAGGCCCGCCACCGCCGCCACCAGCAGCGCGAGCATCGCGCCGCGCAGCGCCGCGGCCGGCAGGCCGGTCCACGCCGCCAGCACGTGGCCGAGGTCCTGCGGATGGCCGAGCACGAGGCCGGCGGCATCCAGCCCGTTGGCGCGTGGCGGCGCGAAGGCGCCGCGCAGCGTCATCTCGGCGGCGAGCGCCGCCACCAGCAGCGTCACCAGCGCCTTCAGGCTGCCCGCGCCCAGGCGCACGAGGTTGCGCTGCGGGCAGCCCGACGCCAGCACCATGCCGAAGCCGAACAGCAGCCCGCCCACGAGGTAGGACAGCCACAACAGGCGCTCGCTCCAGGGCACGGTGCGCGCCGCGTCCAGCCAGCCGGCTTGCACCAGCGCCATCGAGCCGAGGGCGCCCACGGCCACCGCCAGCGCCCACATCGCCAGCCGTGCGCGGCCGCCGAAGCCGAGCCAGTCGGCGATGGCGCCCATCGTGCAGAAGCGCGTGGCCTGCGCCAGCGCGCCCAAGGCCAGGCCGATCGCGAGGCCGCCGACGAGGACGGTCTGGGTGGCGGCGGCAGGTGTCATCGGCAAGGTGGTCCTCGGGAGCGGCAGTGGCGCGCGCGAGCGTAATACGGTGGCCGGTATCCCACCGGCCACCGCGGTTCAGGGTTTGCCCCGAAGGGCAGGCCGGGCCGCCGCCGCCGGGCTCCTACAGCGCCAGCATGTCGGCCCAGACGTTGCGGGCCCAGGACATCGCGTAGCGCCCTTCCAGCGCACTCGCCGCGGCCGAGACGCCGCCCGAGCCCGGCACGGCCTTGAAGGTCTTCTCGGCGGCGTCGTACTGGTGCACCGAGGCGACGTGGATCACGTCGCTCGCGGTGACGAAGCTGTAGCAGGTGTTCATCACCACCGGCGCCGGGTTCACCGGCTCGCCCTTCAGCGCGGCGATGATCGCCGCCGCCGCCAGCTTCGCATGCTGGTTGGCCATGTGGCCGGACTTGGGCATCAGCGGCGCCGCGAAGACGGCATCGCCCAGCACGTGGATGCCGGGCGCGGCCTGCGCCTCCATCGTCAGCCAGTTCACGCCCACCCAGCGGCCGTTGACGGTGACCAGCCCGGCGCTGCGCGCGAGATCACCCGCGCGCTGCGGCGGCACGACGTTGAGCACGTCGGCCTTCACGTCCTCGAACTCGAAGCGCGCCAGGCGGCCCGAGACCTCCTTGAGCTCCGCGTTCGGGCGGTACTCGAGGATGCCGGCGTAGTGCTGCTGGAAGGCGCGCTCGAACAGCGCCTTCTTCGACTGGACCTCCGGGTTGGCGTCCAGCACCAGGACCTTGGACTTCGGCTTGGCCGTCTTGAGGTAGCTGGCCACCATGCAGGCGCGCTCGTAGGGGCCGGGCGGGCAGCGGTAGGGCGTCTTGGGGATCGACAGCGCGTAGACGCCGCCATCGGGCATGGCCTCGAGCTGCCGGCGCAGCGCCAGCGTCTGCGGCCCCGCCTTCCAGGCATGCGTGACGCTGCCGGCATCGAGCGCCGCCTGCAGGCCGCCGACCTGCTCGAACATGAAGTCCACGCCCGGCGAGAGCACCAGGCGGTCGTAGGGCAGCTTCGTGCCATCGGCCAGCCGCACCTGGCGCGACGCGGCGTCGATGGCCACGGCCTCGCCCTGCAGCACCTTCACGCCCAGCGCCTTCAGGCCCTCGTAGCCCATCGTGATCTCGGACATCGGCCTGTGGCCGCCGATCACGAGGTTGGAGATCGGGCAGGAGACGAACTGCGGGTTGCGCTCGATCAGCGTCACCTCGACGTTGCCGCCCCACATCCGCAGGTAGCGCGCCGCCGTGGCGCCGCCAAAGCCGCCGCCGACGACCACCACATGGCCGATCGGCGCGCCCGACGAGCCACCGGGCGCGGTGGCGCAACCGGCGAGCGCAAGGCCGCCGGCGGCCAGCAGCCGGCGGCGGGTGGGGCTGAAGTCGGTGTTCATCGTCGCCCCCTTCACTTCGCCGGCGCCGGCTGCGCGGCGAAGTACTCGGCGATCAGCCTGAGCTGCTCGTCGCTGTAGCCCTTGGCGATCTGGTTCATGATGGTCGCGGGCTGCGCGCCGCTCTTGAAGGCGGCCAGCGTCGCGATGATCGAATCGGCCGGCGTGCCGGCGAGCGACTTCACCTCGCCGCGCGACAGCCCGTTCGTGCCGTGGCAATTGGCGCAGGTGGCCGCCAGGCTGCGCGCCAGCGTCGTGTTCTGCGCCAGCGCGCCGCCGGCGCCGGCGGCCAGCCAGAGGCCGAGCAAGGCCGGCAGGGCGCGCCGGGCGCGTCGCGTGCGCCGGCCGGGGCCGGGGCGGTGGGCAATGGGGTCGGCGCTCATCGTGCAGGGTCTCCTCTTGTGGCGGGGCTCATGGTCTTCCCCGAGGGTTCCCTTGTACTGCGTCTTTAATATTCGTCCATCCGGAATCAACAGTTCCCCTGATGCACAAGGGTCTGCAGCGGCGGCAAGGATGGCGGTGGTCCCGGCGGTGGTCGTGGGGCGGCGGGTTCGCGGCACTCGCGCTGCTGGCTGCGGGGCCGGCGGAGGCGCAGACGCAGGCGCAGCCGCTGAAGGCCGAGCCGGTGGCCGACGGCGTCTGGATGTTCCAGGGCGCCGCCGCGCTGGGCTCGCCTGGCAACCGCAACTTCATCTCCAACGCCGGCTTCGTCGTCACCTCGGGCGGGGTGCTGGTGGTCGACGCGCTGGGCTCGCCGGTGCTGGCGCGCGAGGCGCTGGCCGAGATCCGGCGCATCACGCCGCAGCCGGTGCGCTGGCTGGTCGTCACGCATTACCACGCCGACCACATCTACGGCCTGCAGGTCTTCCGCGAGGCGGGCGTGCGCATCGTCGCGCATGGCCGGGCGCGCGAGTACCTGCAGTCCGAGGCCGCGCGGCTGCGCCTGGAGGCCAGCCGCGCCGACCTGGCGCCCTGGGTGGATGCGGACACGCGCCTCGTCGAGGCCGACCAGTGGCTCGACGGCGCCGAGACCGTGCTGCAGGCTGGCGGCGAGGAGGTGCGCCTGCGCAGCGTGGGCCCGGCGCACACGCCGGAGGACCTCGTCGTGTGGCTGCCGGCGCGGCGCGTGATGTTCAGCGGCGACCTCTTCTTCCGCGGCCGCATCCCCTTTGTCGGCCAGGCCGACAGCCGCTCGTGGATCGGCTCGCTGTCGCGGCTGATCGAATGGCAGCCGCGCGTCGTCGTGCCCGGCCACGGCCCGGCCAGCGCCGACCCGCTGGCCGACCTGGCGCTGACGCGCGACTACCTGCAGCACCTGCGGCGCACGATGGGCGAGGCCGCCGAGCGCATGGAGCCCTTCGACGAGGCCTATGCGAAGACCGACTGGTCGCGCTACGAGGCGCTGCCGTTGTTCAAGGCCGCCAACCGCATGAACGCCTACAACACCTACCTGCTGATGGAGCAGCAGGGCGGGCGCTGATCGCGGGCTGAGCGCGCGCGGCAGCTCCTCCATGCGCATGCCCGAATAGAATCGCGCCCCGATGGAAGAGCAGAACACCCAGGACCGCGTCTTCGAATCGGCCGCCGAGCTGTTCGCCTTGCTGGCCACGCCGATCCGGCTGCGCATCATCAGCGCGGTGTGCCAGCAGGAGCGCAACGTCTCCGAGCTGCTGGCGATGATCGACACCACGCAGCCCAACATGTCGCAGCACCTGTCCACGCTGTACCGCAGCGGCATCCTGGCCAAGCGGCGCGAGGGCACGCAGATCTACTACCGGCTGCAGAGCGAACGCGTCGCCACGCTGTGCCGCGCGGTGTGCACGCAGGTGGCCATCGAGCTCGACGGCGGGCAGGACATCGACAGCAGCGACCGGCTCGTGCCGCTGCAGCACCGCTGAACCGGCGTCGCAGGCTACTTGGTGTGGCAGCTCAGGCACACGCCGCTGCCGGCGTTGCTCACACGCAGGAAGGTGGCGTTGAAGGTGCTGCCAGGCCCGGCCGAGGGCACGCCGTGCGGGTCGTGGCAGGAGGCGCATTCCACCTCGTAGCCCTCGCCGGTGTTGTACAGGCGGATCTCGTTGGCGTCGGCGCGGCCGTTGCCGTTGTTGTCGAACCAGGCGAGCCGCGCTTCCTTGCGCGGCGGGTCCTTGAAGTCGGTGCCGGCGCCGGCGGTGGCGGGGAAGCGGATGCCCACCGGGTGGTCGTTGCGCAGGTCGGTGCCGATGGCGAACACCGTGAAGTCGCTCGCGCCCGCCCCGGCGATGCCGCCGGTGGGCGAGTGGCAGGCCAGGCACTCGCTGGCCGACAGCCGCGCATGCACGGTGGCGTCGGGGCCGCGCCGGTTGTCCCAGCTGTTGAGGAAGGCGGTGTTCTCGGTCGTCTCCTGGGCGGCGTCGTAGCGGCCGGAGCCGGGCATGTTGATGATGCTGTCGACCGCCGTGGTGCCGTCGTGGCAGGACAGGCAGGTCAGCGAGTTCGCGCCGGGCTGGCTCACGGGCTGCGTGATGCCGGGCGTGCCCAGCAGGTCGTAGGTCTGGTAGGTGTTGGCCTTGACCGTGCGGTTCCACAGCGGCGCGGCGATGGTCCGGTTGGAGCCGTGCGGCGTGTGGCAGTAGACGCAGACCTCCTCGTAGTCGTTGCGCGAGGAGTCCATGAAGGTGCCCGAGGGCCCGCCGCCGGAGACCTGGCGCTGCGTCAGGTTGTGGCGCGTGTTGCCGATCGAGTCGCGGTTGGTGAACTTGCTCGGCAGGTCGGTGTCGGCCCGCGCCGGGCCGGCCAGCGCGGCCGCCAGCAGGGCGAGCAGCCCCAGGGCTCGGCCCAGGCCGGTGGTGGATCGCTGCAGCAGGCGGGACATGGCTCCTCCCTTCTTCGACGTCGGCGCGTGCCGCCTCGACTGCAAGTCGCGTACCGCGCCTTCCGTGCGTTAGCCCGCCTCGGTGGGCGTGGCCGGCGGTTCCCGGGATCGGGGCGTGTTTCCCGAAAGCCGGAACTCAGGCCGCGAGCAGCGACCGCCCCTCAGCCTCCGACAGCGGCTGCAGCACCTCGATCTTGTGCAGGTACTGGTCGACCACGTAGAGCCGGCCGGTCTCGTCGCAGGCCAGGCGCGCCGGCAGCAGGTAGCGGCCGGGCTCGTCGCGCGCGGCGCGGCTGCCCAGGGCGAGCAGCAGCTGGCCGTCGGGCTGGAAGACCTGGACGTTGCACAGCAGCGCATCGGCGACGTAGATCCGCCCGTCGGCCGCCACGGCCAGCCCACGCGGCCGCGCGAACTGGCCCAGGCCGTTGCCCACGCTGCCGAACTGGCGCAGGAAGCGGCCCTGGGCGTCGAAGGCCTGGACGCGGAAGTTGCCGGCGTCCAGCACCCACAGCGATCCGTCGGCGCCCACCGCGGCATCGGCCGGCAGGTTGAACTCGCCGGGCCCGCTGCCGCGCCCGCCCAGCGTGTGCAGCAGCCGGCCTTCGGCGCCGTAGACCAGCACGCGGTGGCGATCACTCTCCACGCCGGCGGTGTCGACGACGAAGATGCGGTCGCCGGCCGGGTTCACCGCCACCGCGGTGGGGCGCTGCCAGTCGGCGCTGCCGTCGATCTCCGAGAGGTACAGGCCCAGCGGATCGTAGACGACGAGCCGGCGCGCGGTGGTGTCGACCACGTAGACGCGCCCGGCGCCATCCAGCGCGATGCCCGAGGGCTTCTTCAGCTGCCCCTGCAGCCGCAGGCCGAAGCTGAAGCTGCGGCGCCGCGGCAGGTCGAAGACGAAGACGCGCCGGCCTTCGGTGTCGGTGACGTAGACCCGCCCCTGCGCGGCCGCCACCGCGAAGGGTTTGCCGAAGCTGCGGCCGCGCTCGTCCTCGCCGGTGAGCAGGCGGCGCGCGGCGGCGGTGCCGGCCTCGTCGGCCACGCTGCCGGCGTTGCGCAGCGTGGCCTCGTAGCGGTAGCGCGGCAGCTCCGGCGGCACCGGCCACAGCGGGCGCTTGAAGGGCGCAGGTGCGGCCGGCGGTGGTGTGGCGCAGCCGCCGAGCCAGCTGCCCGCCAGCCACGCGGTGCACGCGCGCCGGCCGGGCAGCTTCATCGCCCGGCCACAGCAGGCGCGAAGAACGCGCGCTGCACGTAGGCCGCCACGGCGTCGACCTCGGCCGGCTTCAGCACCGCCTGCCAGGCCGGCATCGAGGTGCCGGGCAGGCCTTCGCGGATGCGCGTCTTCAGCAGCGCCGCGGGCATGGTCTGCGGGCTGTACTGCGTCAGGTCGCGCGCCTTGGGTTCCATGAACTGGCCGATCCAGTTCTTGCCCGTGCCGTCGGCGCCGTGGCAGAAGCTGCAGTTGGCCTGGAACAGCGCCTCGCCGCGCCGCTCGAGCGCCGAGAGGCCTTCGAGCTTCGGCGCCACCTCGTGCTTGGCGTAGACGCTGGCGCTGGAGACGGCGTCCACCGGCGGCAGGTTGGGCTGCCCCGGCACGAAGCCCATGCGCGGGAACGACACCGGCCGCGCGCTCCAGGCCGGGCCCTCGTCGGCGACGCGGGCGCGGTCGTGGCAGGAGATGCAGCTGGTGGCGAAGAGCTCGCGGCCGGCACGCTGCTCGGGCGTGAGCTGCTCCGGCGGCGTGTCCAATGCGATCTCGCCGCGCGCGAAGGGCCAGGCCGCCGCGTAGCGCTCGTGGCCGGGCCAGCCGTTCTCGGCCGTGTGGTACGCGGTGTTGCGCGCCTTGTCGTGCACGAACTCTCGCTCGACGAAGGCGGCCACGGCGTCGATCTCGTCGTCGGACAAGGTGCCGGCGAAGGACTTCATCCCGGTGCCCGGCCGCCCATGGCGCACGGCGGCCACCACCTGCCCGGCGGTCAGTTCACTTCGCGTGAAATCGCGCGGCGCCGGCTGCAGGTAGCTGGCCGCCAGCGTGCGCGCGTCGCCCGAGTAGCCGTGGCAGAAGTAGCAGCGGTAGTTGTAGACCGCGCGGCCGCGTTCGTGGCGCGCGTCGTCGGCGCGGTAGCGGTCCACGCCCACCAGCAGCAGGGCCAGCGCGAACACGCCGCCGGCCAGCCAGGACGCGCCCATCGCCGGCCGCGGGTTCAGCGCTGCGCCGTGGCGGCCGTGGTGGCCGTGGCCTGGCCGCGCACGACTGCCTGGAACACGTACTCGGACACGTCGGCGATCTGCTGCGGCGTGGCCACCTGGCGCCAGGCCGGCATCTCGGTGCCGTTGCGGCCTTCGCTCACCGCGGCGAACAGCACCAGGCGGTTGAAGCGCGCCCGCGACGCGTCCTCGATGAAGTTGCGTGGCTTGGGGTTGATGAAGTACGCGCGCGGGCCGGCGCCGTCGCCCTTGAGGCCATGGCAGGTGGCGCAGTTGGCCTTGTAAAAGGCACCCCCCCGACGGGCGTCGCCCTTCAAGCCGTTGGGGAGACCGGCCGTCATGTCGATTCGCGAGGGGGTGGAAGCGGTCGAGGGGGCATCGGCCGCGCGGCCGCCGTGCGCATGCGTGCCGGAGATCGCGGCCGAGGCCTCGCCCGGCACCGGCTGGCCCATCACGAGACGCGTGAGCACGTAGTCCGCCAGGCGCGCGATGTCGGCTTCGGCCAGCTGCGTCTTCCAGGAGACCATCGCCGTGCCCGGCCGGCCATGCGTGATGGCCGCGACGATGCGCTCGCGCGAGAGTTCGCGCTTCGACTCGGCCGAGGTGAAGTCGCGCGGCATCGAAGACAGCGAGCCGGCGGCGCGGCTCTTGCCGTCGCCCTTGTCGCCGTGGCAGACGCTGCAGTAGTTGTGGTACAGCACCGCCGCGTCGGCCGAGACCACGTGCGCGGCACTGGCGCCCAGTGCGTACAGCATCGCCCAGGCCGCCAGCAGCGAACGCAGCACGGGCAGCAGCAGCTTCATCGATCGGCCTTCGGCAATGCGGAGCATGGCGCGCGCTGCTGCAACTTCCTTGCCACGCGCCGGTGCCGTGGCACGTCGATTGCAAACCGGGGCGCAGTTCCCCTGCAATCCAACCACTGTTCCAGGAGTCGAGAGCGATGAAGTTCCCCTTTGCGAGAAGCGGCGCGGCCGCGGTTCTCAGTTTCGGCATGGCCGCAGCGGCCCTGCCCGCGCTGGCGGCCGACGGCAAGGCCACCTACGACGCCGTCTGCGCGATGTGCCATGCCGCCGGCGTGGCCAACGCGCCGAAGTTCGGCGACAAGGCTGCCTGGGCGCCGCGCGCGGCCACCGGCAAGGACGCGCTGCTGGCCTCGGTGAAGGCCGGCAAGGGCGCGATGCCGCCCAAGGCGGGCAAGGCCGACCTGAAGGACGATGAGATCAAGGCGGCCGTCGACTTCATGCTCGCCGCCGCCAAGTAGCGGAGACACGCATGCGGCGCGTGCTGCTGGCGCTGCTGGCCGCGGGAACGCTGCTGCTGCTGCACGGCTGTGCGCAGCCGCCGGCTGCGCCGGCGGCGCCGGCGCGCGAACTCGTGTTCCCGCCGGCGCCCGATGAGCCGCGCTTCATCTTCGAGCGCAGCATCCGTTCCAGCGCCGACATCATCCCCGACGACAACAGCAGCGAGCTGCGCCGTCTCGTCACCGGCGAAGAGGCGCGCGGCGAGCCGCTGTCCAAGCCCTACGCCATCGCGGCCACGCGCGGCCGCGTCTACGTCAGCGACACCGTCGCGCGCTTCGTGCGCCTGTTCGACGTGCCCGGCGGCCGCCAGTACCGCATCGGCGACGAAGAGGGCCCGGGCCAGCTGATCAAGCCCATCGGCCTCGACGTCGACGGCGCGGGCAATCTCTATGTGGCCGACATCGGCGCCAAGGCCATCGTCGTCTACGGCCCCGATCGCCAGTACCTGCGCCGCATCGGCGGCGATAAATGGTTCTCGCGCCTGTCCAGCGTGACGGTCGATCCGCAGGGCAAGCGCGTCTACGCGGTGGACCTGGGCGGCGTGAGCTCCGAGCAGCACCGCGTGCGCGTGTTCGATGCCGCGAGCGGCGAGCACCTGCAGGACATCGGCCGCCGCGGCAACGGGCCGGGCGAGTTCAACCTGCCGCGTGACCTGGCCATCGGCCTGGACGGGCGGCTCTACGTGGTCGACGGCGGCAACTTCCGCGTCGTCGTCTTCGACCGCGACGGGCGCTACCTGCACAGCTTCGGCAGCGTGGGCAAGCAGTACGGCCAGTTCGCAAGACCGAAGGAGATCGCGGCCGACCGCGACGGCAACGTCTATGTCGTCGACGCCGCGTTCGGCAACTTCCAGATCTTCAGCCCCGAGGGCGAGCTGCTGCTGTTCGTGGGCGACCGCAGCGAGCGCGACGGGCCGGCGAAGTACATGCTGCCCTCGGGCATCACGGTCGACGAGGACGGGCGCGTCTACGTCGTCGACCAGTGGTTCCGCAAGATCGACGTCTACCGGCCCGCGGCCCTCAAGCCGGCCGAAGGCTGGCTCGCGCGGCGCGCCGCGGCGCCGGCGCGCTGAGCCGCCGAGCCTTCCCGAACCCGGGAACCACACCTGCCGCTTTCCCGTTTGCGGGAGGCTTTCCGCGCGCTGGCCCGCGCTGGCGTGGAGTGTGCGCAATGGCACGGTTTCTGCAGAACCGGCCCTGTCAGTTCGGGCATTGGGGAGTGCACGCCCTGACGACTGTTCAACCAACCTTGGAGAGGACGACATGAAGATGGCTTGGCCATGGGGTCGTGCGGGGTGGGGGACGGCGTCCGCAGGAATGCTCGCGGCACTGTTTCTCTGTCTCGCAGGTCCGGCGTCGGCGCAGACCCCTACAACGGGCATTGCGGCGACCAAACACAACCTGGGTTCCGGCCCGGGGCTCGCGGGGCGCAACCAGGTCTCGGACACCGCCGAGATCTGCGTGTTCTGCCACACGCCGCACGGCGCCGACACGGCGGCGCCCGCGCCGCTGTGGAACAAGCGCCTGGGCACGAACGGAACGCCGGCCGGCGGCGGCTCGTACACCACGTACGACACGCTGCAGACGCCGTCTCTCGATGGCCAGATCGCGCCGGTGGGCTCGGTGAGCATGGCCTGCCTCTCGTGCCACGACGGCACGCAGGCGATGGACAACATCATCAACGCGCCCGGCTCGGGCGGCTACGACCCCACGGGCGGCGGCAACGACGGCCGCACCTACACGTGGACGGGCGCGACCGTGAACGCGGCGGGCCGGCTGGCCAGCGGCATCGCGCTGATCGGCACCGACCTGTCGAACGACCACCCGATCGGCATCCAGTACTGCGGCGGTGGCCTCAGCGGCTCGGGCACCACGGTCTCCGGCACCTGCCGCGACGGTGACTTCCGCCAGCCGCAGACGCAGGTGATCAACGGCAACCAGATCTTCTGGGTCGACACCGGCGGCACCGGCAAGCAGCGCACCGACCTGCCGCTGTACCAGCGCGCCACCGGCAGCCTGGGCCCGCTGGTCGAATGCGCCAGCTGCCACGACCCGCACGTGAGTTCCGGCCAGGCCGGCCCCACGGGCACCGGCCAGGTGTCGGGCGAGACCTTCCTGCGCGTCTCCAACGCGTCCAGCGCGGTCTGCACGTCCTGCCACGTGAAATGAAGCCCTGAAATGAAGCCCCCAGGCTCACTTCGTTCGCCACCCCCCGAGGGGGCTCTTGCAGCGGACCGGCGAAGCCCGATCCGCGCAAGGGCTTGGTCGCGGTGGCAGGCGGCGGTGGTGGGCTCGGGGCTTTTGTGGCTCGCCATGGCCGCGGGCGCTGCGGAACCGGCGGCGCCGGCTTCCGCCAGCGCCGCTGCCGCGCCGCCGTTCGCCGTCGTCGGCGGCACGGTGGTCAGCGGCGCCGACTACCAGCGCGCACTCGCGGTGGCGATGCGCAAGAAGTACTACCACGCCAAGCCGCCCGAGGCGGAGCTGGCGAAGTTCCAGCGCGAGGTGGGCGACGAGGTGATCAACCGCGTGCTGCTGCTGGCCGAGGCGCGGCGGCGCGGCGTGCAGCCCGACGCCGAGAAGATCAAGGCCACGGTGGCCGGCTACGACGCGCAGTACAAGTCGAGCGCGAACTGGCAGGCCAACCGCGAGAAGATGCTCGCGGCCGTCGTGCCGCAGTTGCAGAGCGAGAGCGTGCTCGAGCGCTTCGAGCGCATCGTCAAGAGCGTGCCTGCGCCCACCGAGGCGGTGGCGCGCGCCTACTACGAGGAACACAAGGACCTGTTCGTCGAGCCCGAGCAGGTCAAGCTCGCCGTCATCCTGCTGCGCGTGGACCCGAGTTCGCCGCAGGCGGCGTGGAACGGCGCACGCGCCGAGGCTCGCACGCTGCACGAGCGGCTGAAGGGCGGTGCCGATTTCGCCGAGCTGGCGAAGATGCACTCGGCCGACCGCACCGCGGCGCGCGGCGGCGAGATGGACTACACCCACCGCGGCATGCTGCCCGAGGCGGTGCAGGGCCTGGTGGACAAGCTCGCGGTGGGCGGCCTGTCCGAGCCCGTGCAGCTGCTCGAAGGCATGGCCATCCTGCGGCTGGACGGCCGCCGGCCGGCACAGCAGCGCGGCTTCGAGCAGGTGAAGGAGCGCGCGGCCGACCTGTGGCAGCGTGCCGAGGCCGAGTCGCGCTGGAAGAAGCTCATCGCCGAGCTGCGCCAGGCCACGCCCGTCCGCATCGACGAGAGCCACTATGCGCCGCTGCGCGGGCCGAGCGACAAGCCGCGGGCAGGCTGAGCACCGTGCGGCCCGGGCGCGCCGCTGGCGGAGTTCAGGCATGCGCCGGGAACGGCTGATGCTGCCGACCCTGCGGCCGCTGCTGCGGCCCTTGCCGCTCGCGCTGCTGCTGGCGCGCGCCGCGCAGGCCGCCACCTTCCAGCCCGGCCAGCTGGCCGACCCGCCCACCGGCGAGCTGCCGGCGGCCGCGCCCGCCACCGCGGCCGAGCCGCTGCGCGGCAGCGGCATCCAGTGGCGCTTCGCACCCTGGCGCAGCTCGGGTTCGCTGGGTGTGGAGGAACGCTGGCTGCGCCAGGAAGACGGCCGCCGCACGCGCCAGGGCCTGGTGCTGGGCGACCTCGACCTCGCCACCTACATCTGGCAGCCCTGGTTCGTGCAGGTGCGGCTGGGCGCGGGCTTCGTCGCCTCGCGCGGCAGCGGCGCCGAACTCGGCACCACCGACCGCGGCGACAGCCTCAGCGGCCGCGTCGCGCTCAGCGTGTTCCCGGCCAGCCGCTTTCCCTTCGAGCTGCGCGCCGACGCCAGCGACAGCCGCAGCAGCGGCGCGAACCTGGGCACCGACTACCGCTCGCGGCGCCTGTCGCTGTCGCAGGGCTGGCGGCCGGCCAAGGGCAGCGACAGCGTGCAGCTGCAGGTCGAGCGCAGCGAGCTGACCGACAGCCTGGCCACCGACACCCTCACCACGCTGAACCTGAGCGTGCTGCGCCAGCTGCCGGAGCACAGCTTCGACCTCGGCCTGAACCATTCCGACAACCACCGCAGCGACAGCGACCTGCACACGCTGCTGAGCACCGCCAATGCCCGCCACAGCTACCACCCCGCCGGCGACCTGCGCGTGGAGACGCTGGCGAGCTGGAACGAGCTGAAGTTCAGCGGCATCGGCGCCAGCAGCGGCAGCGAGGTGCGGCAGCTGTCCAGCTTCGCGAGCTGGCGCCTGGCCAAGGGCAGCCTGTACCGCGAGGGCAGCGCGCCGCAGGTGGCGGCCACGGCGCGCTGGGTCGAGTCGCGCTCGATCGGTGCCGCCGACACCGAGCGCACGCAGGCGATGGCCGCCACGCTGGGCATCAGCCAGGACCTGACGCGTGAACTGCGCGGTGCGCTGTCGGGCCAGTTCAGCCAGCTGCATTCGCCGCTGGCACCCGACAGCACCACGCTGGCCGGCAACGCGGCGCTGGCGTGGGCGCCGGCGGCGCTGGAGTGGGGCAAGTGGCGCTACAGCCCGAGCGCCAGCGGCAACGCCGGCTTCAGCGCCGACACCGAGCACCCGCGCCGCCACACCGAGGGCGTGCAGGCCGCGCATGCGCTGACGCGCGACCTGCCGCTGGCCGAAGGCAGCGCACTGGCGATCGGCTTGGCGCAGAGCGGCGGCGTGATCCGCGAGTCGGCCACGCCGCAGCTGGCGCGCGCGCTGGCGCACAGCGCCAGCCTGGGCTGGCAGCACAGCGACGCCTTCGGCGGCCAGCGCTTCGGCGGCGTCACGGTCAGCGAGTCGCGCACCTGGGGCGGCAGCAGCGGGCGCTTCGACCTCGTCAACCTGCAGCTGAGCCAGCGCAGCCAGCTCTCGCGCTTCTCCAGCTGGCAGGCCAACCTCACCTGGCAGGCCACGCGCAACGAGACCAGCGAGCTCGACGTCTTCAGCGGCCAGCGCCGCGCCATCGGCGCCGGCTGGCAGCGCTACTACAACGGCAGCGCCAGCTACGAGAGCCAGCGCGCCTTCGGCGTGCCGCGGCTGCGCGGCACCGTGCTGCTGGGCATCAACAGCCAGCCGCTGGAGCGCCGCGCCCTGGGCGACATCGACGCGCCGCGCGAGCGCATCACCGCCTCGCTCGAATCGCGCCTCGAGTACGCCATCGGCCGCCTGGAGACGCGGCTGGCGGCACGTGCCGCGCGGGTCGACGGCAAGACCGTCGGCTCGGTGCAGGCGCGCGCCCAGCGCCGCTTCTGAACGCATCCCGGAGACACCTCTTGATCCCGAAGCTCGCACCCTGGCTCGTCTTCGCCGCCGCGCTGCTGGCCGCCGCCCCGGCGACGGCCGAGTACGGCGACGTGGTGATCAACAACTTCTCCGACGCCGCCGGCATGCGCCCCGTGGTGTTCCCGCACTGGTTCCACCGCGTGCGCTTCCGCTGCAAGGTCTGCCATGCCGACCTCGGCTTCCAGTTCAAGGCCGGCGGCAACCAGATCAACATGCTGAAGATCATCGACGGCCAGTTCTGCGGCGCCTGCCATAACGGCGAACTGGCATGGAGCGTGGAGAACTGCAACATGTGCCACAGCGCCAAGCCCAACACGGCCACGCAGGTGCACGAGAGCACGCTGCAGAAGCTGGCGCCGCCGCCCACCGCGGCGCTGGCACTGAACCCGGCGGCCTCGGCGCCGGCCTCGAAGTGAGGGGCCGGGCGATGCGTGCAGGATGGATCGCCTTCGGTCTGGCGCTGCTCGCGGGCCTGGCCTCGGCGCAGGATCCGAAGGCTTCGGGCAAGGCCGTCTACGAGGCCACCTGCTTCGCCTGCCACGGCAGCGGCGTGCTGGGTGCGCCCAAGCTCGGCGACAAGGCGGCTTGGGCCGAGCGCGCGAAGAAGGGCGGGCTGGACGCGCTGGTCAAGAGCGCGATCAAGGGCACCGACAAGGGCATGCCGCCCAAGGGCGGCCGCGCCGACCTGAGCGAGGCACAGGTGCGCGCGGCCGTCGAGCACATGATGGGCGGGCCGGTGGTGGCGGCCGCCGCGGCGCCGGCGGCGCCTCCGCCGCCCGCCGCTGCGGCGCCTGCCGTCGCCACGGCGGCACGGCCCGCGGCCAACCCCGGACCCGCGCCGTCGGCGAGCGCCGAGGTCAACGCCTTCAACCGGCTGCTGCGCGCACCCGGCCGCTACAACCGCCCGGCGGCGGAGTCCGGCATCCACGACCCCAGCAACGACATGACGCTGAACCTGCAGCCGCCCGCGGTCGCCTTCGCGGCGCTGCCGCGCAGCCCGGCCGGCAACCACGTCGACTGGGTCAAGGCGCTGGAAGGCAAGCGCATCGAGCCACGCTGGGACCGCAGCGACCCGGCGGCCAACGGCATCGTGATGGACCTGAACATCGTGCGCGAGGTCAAGGGCTCGATGCCCGACGTCGTCTACCCGCACAAGCAGCACACCGAGTGGCTGGACTGCAGCAATTGCCATCCGGCGATCTTCATCCCGCAGAAGGGCGCCAACCAGATCAGCATGGCCTCCATCCTGCTGGGGCAGAAGTGCGGCGTGTGCCACGGCAAGGTGGCCTTCCCGGTGAGCGAATGCCGGCTGTGCCACTCGCGCAAGAAGGCGGTGGCCACGACGGCCGGCGCCGAGGCCAGGCCGTGATGCGCCAGGCCACCGCGGCCTGCGCGCTGCTGCTGGCCGCCTGCGCCGCGCTGGCGCAGGACACGCGCGCGGCGCTGGAGCAGCGCATCAAGCTCACCGCGCGGCTGATCGCCGATTCGCCCACGGCGCAGCGCATCATCGCCAGCGGCAACCCGCGCGCGGTGAACCACCTCGACGAGAGCCGCGTGCACCAGTCGCTGGCCGAGGAGGCGCTCGACCGCGGCGACCTGGCCGCCGCGCGGCGCGAAGTCGACGACGCGCTGCGCCACATCGGCCAGGCGCGGCGGCTGGCGCCCGATGCGCCGGCCCAGCAGGCCGCGCTGCGCCAGCGCTTCGAGCAGATGCAAGCGAGCCTGGACCGCTTGATCGCGGCCTGGCGCGGGCGCCTGAACCCGAACGACGCCGACGACGGCGACCTCGTCGCGGCGCTGGGGCTCATCGGCACCGCGCGCTACTTCTCCGAGGCCGCTCGCTATGACGAGGCCGTGCACACGCTGGCGGCGGCCGAGAAACACGTGCTCGTGGGCATGCGCCGCGTGATGGACTCGCGCGAGGTCGACTACACGCAGCGCGCCGCCACGCCGGCCGAGGAGTTGCAGCTCGAGCTGCAGCGCCACCAGGCGCTGACCGACCTGGTGCCGCTGGCCGTCGAGGAGCTCAAGCCGCGCGGCGACGCGGCCGTGCTGATCGAGCGTTACGGCGAAACCAGCCGAAGCCTTCGCACGCAGGCGCTGCAGCTGTCCCAGGCCGGCGACGTGACGAGCGCGCTGGCCCGCATCCGAAACGCGATGCTGTACCTGCAGCGTGCGCTGGCCGCCGCCGGCGTCTCGATGCCGCAGGCCAGCGGGAGCCCGCCATGAGATCCCTTCTTCCTTCGACCGCCGCGGCCTGGCTGCTGGCGCTGGCCGGCGCCGCGCTGGCGCAGACGGCCGGCCCGCCCGACCGCGCGCAGCTGGAGCGCCGCGTGTTGTCGGTGGCGACCTTGATCGAGTCCTCGTCCGCCGCGCGCCAGATCGACAGCAGCGGCGAGCCGCTGGCGCGCGAGAAGCGCGACAACGCGCGGCTGATGCACCGCGAGGCCGTGGCCACGCTGCAGGGCGGCGACACGGCCGGCGCCGCGCGGCTGCTCGACCAGGCCACGCGCGAGATGATGAGCGGCGCGCGCCTCGCAAGCCCCGAGCAGGTGGCCGGCGAGAAGGCGCGGCGCGACTTCGATGCCCGGCTGGAAAGCACGCGCGCGCTGCTGGCCGCACAGCAGCGCATCACTCAGGAGAAAGGCAGCGCGCCCGAGGCGGTGGCCGCCACGCGCCGCATCGAGCAGGGCCTGGCCGAGGCCGAGGGCCGTGCCGCCGCCGGCCGCCTGGCCGAGGCGCGCCCGCTGCTGGACCGCGCCTACCTGCTGGCGCGCGTGTCGATCGAGTCGATGCGCAGCGGCGACACGCTGGTGCGCACGCTGAACTTCGCCAGCCCGCGCGAGGAATACGAGTACGAGCTCGACCGCAACGAGACGCACCGCATGCTGATCCAGGTGCTGCTGGCCGACAAGAAGGACGCGCCGGGCCCGATGCAGGCCTTCCTGCAGAACGCGGCCGCGATGCGCGCCGAGGCCGAGGCGATGGCCCGGCGCGGCGACCACGCCGCCGCGATCAAGGGCCTGGAAGCCAGCACGCGCGAGCTGGTGCGCGCGATCCGCGCCGGCGGTGTCTACATCCCCGGCTGAAGGTGCATGCGCCGGCCGCTGCTCGTGCTGCTGGTGGCCCTGGTCGCCGCGGCGGCCTGGGCGGCCGATTCGCGCTGGCTGCGCCTGCAGGACGACGGTGTGCACGACCCGGCCAACCCCGGCCTGGCGCTGCTGCAACAGCCGGGCGATGCGCTCTCGACGCTGCCGCCGGACACCGCCGGCAACCTCGTGCGCTGGGTGCAGGCCATCGACAGCGGGGCGATCGTGCCGCGCACCAACATCCTGCCGGAGACGGTCGTGCGCACGCTCGACCAGGACATCATCATCGCGATGAACGGCTCGATGCCGGCGGTGAAGTTCCCGCACCGCCAGCACACGCTGTGGCTGGACTGCGCGAACTGCCACGACCAGCTGTTCAAGCCGCGCATCGGCGCCAACAAGTTCAGCATGGTGGCCATCCTGAACGGCGAGCAGTGCGGCCTCTGCCACGGCGCCGTGTCGTTCCCGCTCACCGAGTGCAACCGCTGCCACAGCGTGCCCAACGCCGTGGCGCGGGCGATGCCGCGCGCCACGCCGGCCTCGGCGCCGGTGGTGGTGAGCACGCCCGGGGTGGCGCCGTGAGAGGGCGCTCGATGGCAGCGCTGCTGGCGCTGGTGCTGATGCCCGCGATGCTGCACGCCGAGTACGGCGACGTGGTGATCAACCGCCGCTCCGACGCCAACGGCGTGCGGCCCGTGGTCTTCCCGCACTGGTTCCACCGCATCCGCTTCCGCTGCAAGGTCTGCCACCAGGAGCTGGGTTTCAAGATGCGCGCCGGCGCCAACGACGTGCAGATGGCCGACATCCTCGACGGCAAGTTCTGCGGCATGTGCCACAACGATCGCGTGGCCTGGGGCCCGGACCGCTGCGACCTGTGCCACAGCGCCAAGCCCGGCACGCTGCCGGGCATCGTGGGCGGGGCGCAGACCTCGGGCCCGGGGCGCTGGTAGGCGATGGCGATGCGGCGGCGCGAAGGTCTGCTGGCGATGGCGGCAACCCTGGCCGGCTGCGCGGGCGAGCCGGTGGCCGAGGCGCCGCCGCCGCGGCCGGGCCAGCCGATGCGGGTGCGCGTGCTGCAGGGCGGTTTCCTTGCGCCGCCGATGCCGGCCTTCCCGCCGCTGCCGCAGCCCGGCCAGCCGCTGCGGCCGCCGGTCGCGGCCACCGGCGCCTTCGTGCGCTGGACGGCGCCCGCTGCGCTGGCGATGGCCGGCGGCGAGTTGCTCGTGGCCGATCTCGGCACCGGCCGACTCTGGCGCACCGACACCGCCGGCCTCACGATCACCGCCATCGCCGGTGCGCCGGTGGCGCCCGGCGTCGCGCTCGCGCTCGGGCCGGATCTGTCGGCCTGGGTGCTCGACCGCGGCGCGCGCCAGGTGCTGCGCTTCGCGCGCGATGGCCGCCTGATGCAGACCCACCGCATCGGTGCCACGATGGCCACGCCGGTGGCGCTGGCGCTGGCCGACGGTGGCGCAACACTCCTGCTGGCCGACGGCAGCGGCGCAGCCTGGGCCGAGCAGCGTGGTCCGCAGGGCATTGCGCGGCTGGTGGCGCCGCAGGGCGGCACCGGCACGCGCATCAGCGGCGTCGACGCGATCGCGGTGGGTGCCGGCGGCGTGTTCGTGCTCGACCGGCTGCTGGGCGTGGTGCACCGCGTCTCGCGCGAAGGCCGCGTCGATGCCAGCTTCGGCCGTGACGAGCTGCGGCTGCCCGTGGCGCTGGCGTTGGACCGGCTGGACCGCATCTATGTGCTCGACGCGCAGGACGGCAGCGTGCTGCGCCTGCGCGCCGATGCGCCGGCGCTGCGCTGGAGCGCGGCCGAGCTGGGCCTGGGGCGGATCGCGGCGCTGGCGGTGGACGGCCTGACGATGGCGCTTGCCGACGGGCTCTCCGGCAGCGTGCACCTGTACTCCTTCGCGCACGACACCGGGCCATGAAGCGTGGCGGGCTGACGTTCATGCTGAGCGGCATGCTCGTGCTGCTGCTGGCCGCCTGCGCCACGCCCGGGCCGCAGGCCGTGCACGGCCGGCTGCACTACGGCATGGACGACGCGCCCGAGGGCTCGCGCCTGACCTGGCCGGCCGCGCCCGAGGTGCCGCGTTTCCTCTACACCGGCACGCTGGTCGGCGAGCCGAACTTCCAGGCCGAGGACACGCAGCGCGGCGCGCTGGCCCGCCTCGGGCGCTGGATCGCCGGCCTGGACGAGCAGCAGGCGCCGCCGCTGGTGCTGCAGCGGCCCTCGGCGCTCGTGGGCGACGAGTCCGGGCGGCTGTACGTGGCCGACGCCAGCCGCCAGGCCGTGTTCGTGTTCGACGAGAAGGCCGGCGAGCTGCTGCTGTGGGAGCAGGCGCTGGGCGCGCTGCGATTCGCCTCGCCGGCGGGCCTCGCGGTGGCGCCGGAGCGGGTCTACGTCAGCGACGCGGACCTGGCCGCGGTGTTCGTGCTCGACCGCCAGGGCCAGCCGCTGGCGCGCATCGGCAATGGCAAGCTGCAGCGGCCCACGGGTCTCGCGCGCGACCCGGCCAGCGGCCGCCTCTTCGTCGCCGACACCGCGGCGCACGACATCAAGGTCTTCGCCGAGTCCGGCGAGCTGCTGCGCGTGATCGGCCGCCGCGGCAGCGCGCCGGGCGAGTTCAACTTCCCCACGCACCTCGCGTTCGCGCAGGGCGAACTCTTCGTCACCGACACGCTGAACCACCGCGTGCAGGTGCTCGATGCCACGAGCGGCGCGCCGCGGCGGCAGCTGGGCGCGCGCGGCCTGTACGTCGGCAATCTCGTGCGGCCCAAGGGCGTGGGCGTCGATGCCGAAGGCAACGTCTACGTGGTCGAGAGCTACTACGACAGCCTGCTCGTGTTCTCGCCCGGCGGCGAGTTCCTGATGCCCATCGGCGGCACCGGCACCGCCACCGGCCGCTTCTACCTGCCGGCCGGCGTCTGGATCGATGGCCGCAACCGCGTGCACGTGGCCGACATGTTCAACGGCCGCATCGTGCTGTTCCAGTTCCTGGGAGGCAGCTGATGTGGCGCCTCGCGGCCCTGCTGCTCGCGCTGGCCGCCGGCGCGATGCCGGGCCGGCTGGCCGACGCGCAGCGCATCTCGGATGTGCGCGGCACCCGGCACAACCTCTCCACCAGCGGATCGTTCGGCACGCATGCCGACCCCAACGGCGGCACGAGCGAGGTCTGCGTGTTTTGCCACACACCGCACGCCGCGACGCAGGCCGACCAGGGCGGCACGCCGCTGCGCGCGCCGCTGTGGAACCGCCGCGTGCCGGCCGGCGCCACCTACACGCCCTACACCAGCAGCACGCTGGACGCGCAATCCATCGCCGACGGCCTGAACAACCAGCCCGGCGGCAGCAGCAAGCTGTGCCTGAGCTGCCACGACGGCACGCTGGCCATCGGCAACGTCAACGTGCTGGGCGGGCGCAGCAACGTGAGCATCCCGATGGTCGGCACCGGCCCCGGCGGCACGATGCCGGTGGACGAGGGCACCGCCAGCGGCTTCACGCGCAACCTGGGCACGGACCTGCGCAACGACCACCCGATCTCGGTCACCTTCAGCACCGCGCTGGCGCAGCGCGACGGCGAGCTGCGCACGGTGGACGCGCAGCAGCGCTGGCCGGCGGGCACCGGCAGCGTGGTGGGCATCCGCGCGCCGGGCCTGAAGCCGCTGGCGCCGCTGGAGCCCACCGGCAACGCCGGCCAGGGCCAGGTGCAGTGCGCCAGCTGCCACGACCCGCACATGCGCGAGCTCGACGCCGCCAAGGGCAACCAGAAGTTCCTGCGCGCGCAGCGCTTCCAGGAGGCGCCGCCGGCGGCCACGCACAACGCCGCTTCCGACATCGTCTGCCTGGCCTGCCACGACAAGAACGGCAGCTTCGGCACCTGGGCCTTCTCGGCCCATGCGCGGCCCGACGTGGCCGACGAGACCTACAAGACCACCGCCGCGCAGCTGCGCGAATTCCCCGATGCGCTGCCGGTGTGGAAGGCCGCCTGCCTGAACTGCCACGACACGCACACCGTGCAGGGCGCGCGCCGGCTCACGCGCGAGGGCACCGACGGCGCGCTGCCCGGCGGCAACCCGCTGGCTGCGCGCCAGGGCGGCAACCCGGCGCTGGAGAACACCTGCTACCAGTGCCACACCTCGCAGGCGAAGTCGGCGCTGGCCAGTACGCTGCAGGTGCCCGACGTCGAGACCGCGTTCGGCCTGGCCGTGCGCATGCCCATCACCACGGCCGAGCAGGGCGGCAGCGGCGAGGAGGTGCACGAGATCTCGTCGAACTTCAGCGAGACGGCGATCGACTGCACGACCGCGACGAACCGCTGCGGCGCCGACTTCATGGAGCCGGCCTCGAAGCTCGCCCAGCGCCACGCCGAGTGCACCGACTGCCACAACCCGCACCGCGTGATCCGCAACCGCGCCTTCAACGCCGACCCGACCGTGCCCGACGCCAAGGGCACGCACCGCAACGACGCCGCCAGCGGCTACACCACGAGCAACCTCGCCAGCGGCGTGCTGCGCGGTGCCAACGGCGTGGAGCCGGTCTACGGCTCGGCTTCGTTCCACAGCGATCCGCTGAGCTTCACCTTGAAGCGCGGCGACCCGGGCGCGAGCCTGGCGGCCGACGTGAACCAGCCCTACGTGACGCGCGAGTACCAGGTATGCCTGAAGTGCCACTCGAACCACGCCTACGGCAGCAGCCCGCCGCTGCTCGGGCGCCTGGGCGGCACGCCGGCGGGCAGCAACAACCTGACGCGCTACACCAACCAGGCGCGTGAGCTGCAGGCGCCGGCGGCGCACGCGGGCGGCGGCATCGGCGACGTGAAGAACCTGGGCAGCAACGGCGGCGCGGGCAGCAACTACAACGCCGGCAACCACCGCTCCTGGCACCCGGTGATGCAGGCCACCGGCCGCGACATCACGCGCCGCGGCATTTCCGCCGGCAAGCTGCCCTGGGTGCTGCCCTTCGCGAACGCGGTGGGCAGCCAGACCATGTACTGCAGCGACTGCCACGGCTCCAGCGCCAGCACGGCCGGATCGCTGCAGCCCGACAGCGGCGTGGGCGGCCCGCATGGCTCGCAGAACAACTTCCTGCTGAAGGCGCCGTTCAACGCCGGCGACCCGGCGCTGTGCTTCAAGTGCCACGAGCGCAGCGTCTACTCGCCGCAGGACGATTCGCGCAAGAGCGGCTTCTGGACCGGCTTCTGCTGCCGCGGCGGCCGCGGCGACGGCAACGACCAGCTGCACTGGTACCACTGGAACAAGATCTTGAGCCACGACCCCTCGCGCACCTTGAAGTGCAACTGGTGCCACGCCGCGGTGCCGCACGGCTGGAAGAACAAGGCGCTGCTGGTGAACCTCAACGACGTGGGCGAGGAGGCAGGCTTCCCCAGCGGCAACCGCGAGTTCCGCATGAACGCGCCTGGCCAGGCCTACAACCAGGAGCCGTACTACCTCAATGCGAAGGTGAAGATCCGCAGCTTCGCCACCAGCGGCAACTGGACCGACACGAACTGCGGCAGCAACAACTCGGCGACGACCTTCGGCACGAACGGCAACAGCACCTTGAACGGCAAGGACTGGATGAAGGACGTGTGCAGCAACCCGCCATGAAGCCCGGCGCGCAGCGCCTCACGGCGCACTTCGGATCGCTGCGGACCACGCTCGTGCTGATGGCGCTGCTGGCCGCCGTGGTGCTGCTGCGGCCGGAGCGGGCGTGGCTGGCGCCGGCCATCGCCGCGCTGGCGCTGAACCTCGTGGCCTCGCTGCTCGCGCACCCGGCGCTGCGGCGCCAGGGGCCGCTGCTGCTGGCGCACCTGGCGCTGCTCGCGCTCGTGCTGCTGGCTGCCGCCGGCCGTCTGCTCGCGCTGGACGGCCGCTTCGAGCTGACGCAGGGCGTGCCCTTCGACGGCAGCCTGCTGGACCGCGAGGCCGGGCCGCTGCACGTCGACCGGCTGCAGCGCCTGGCCTTCATGCACGAAGGCTTCGAGATCGACTACGCGCCCGGCCGCAAGCGCGGCGCCACGCGCAACACGGTGCGCTGGGTCGACGGGCAGGGCCACGCGCAGAGCGCCGTCATCGGCGACCACCATCCGCTGGTGCTCGACGGCCACCGCTTCTACACGAGCCCGAACAAGGGCTATGCGCCGATCGTGCGCTGGACGTCCACCGGCGGCGAGCCGATCGACGGCGCCGTGCACCTGCCCAGCTTCCCGGCCTGGGAGCTGCGCCAGTGGCGCGAATGGCAGCTGGCCGACGGCCGCACGGTGTGGGTGCAGCTGCAGTTCGACCAGCCGTTGATCGACGCCGCCGCGGCGAGCCGTTTCGAGCTGCCGCGTGCGCCGCGGCTCGTGGTGCGCGTCGGCGAGGCGCGTGCCGAACTGGCACCCGGCGAGACGATGGCGCTGGCCGGCGGCTCGATCGGCTTCGTCGAGCTGCGCACCTGGATGGGCTACCGCGTCGCCTACGACCCCACGTTGCCGTGGCTGCTGGCCAGTGCGCTGCTGGCGGCCTTCGCGATGGCCTGGCACTACCTGCGCAAGTTCATGCCGCGGCGCGTGCCGCAGGCGGCATCGCGCTTGCAGGCGGGACTGGCCGATGGATGAGACCCTCGCGCTGCGCGCTGCGCTCGGCTGTTATGCCGCTGCGCTGGCCGTGCCGCGCCTGCATCGCATCGCGGGCGCCGTGCTGGCTGCGGCGCTGGCGCTGCACACCGGTTCGCTCGCGTTGCGCTGGCAGGCGGCCGGGCACGGCCCCTTCACGACGATGCACGAGATCCTCAGCTCCAACCTGTGGAGCCTGTCGCTGGTGTTCGTGCTCGCTTGGTGGGCGCTGGCCGAAGTGCGCGCCGCGCGCGCGGCGGCGGCGCCGGTGCTGCTGCTGCTGGGTGCCTGGCTGCTGGCCGCCGATCCGGGCCCCGGCCACATGCCGCCCACCTACGCCACGCCGCTGCTGTATGTGCACACGCTGGTCGGCAAGCTGTTCCTGGGCCTGCTGCTGGTGGCCGTGGCGCTGGGCCTGGCGCCGCGGCTGCGCGGCGGGCTCGACGCGCGCCGCTTCGACGCGCTGGCCTACCGCTTCGCCGCCGCGGCCTTCGTGTTCGAGACGCTGATGCTGATCGTCGGCGCGGTGTGGGCGCAGGACGCCTGGGGCCGCTACTGGGGCTGGGATCCGCTGGAGAGCTGGGCCTTCGCGACCTGGCTCGCGTTGGCCGCGGCGCTGCACGCGAGCGCGGCGCTGCGGCCAACGCCGGCGATGTTCGGCCTGTGGCTCGCGGGCGTGTTCGTGATCGCCTTCCTCACCTTCTTCGGCGTGCCCTTCGTCAGCACCGCGCCGCACAAGGGGGCGGTGTGAGGCGCCGGGCGTGGGCGCTGCTCGGCCTGGCCGCGGTGCTGGGCTTGGCTGGCTGGCTCGAAGGCCGCGGCAGCGCGCCCGCGGCGGCACTGCACACGGACGGTCCGCACGAGGCCGAGGTGCAGCGCCGCTTCGCCGAAGCCGCGGTGATGCTGCATGCGCGCCAGTACGAGAACGCCGCCGCCGCGCTGCACCGCGTGCTCGCGCTCGCGCCGGCCATGCCCGAGGCGCACGTCAACATGGGCTACGCGATGCTGGGCCTGAAACGCCTGCAGGCCGCGCGCGACTTCTTCGAGGGCGCGACCACGCTGCGCCCCGGGCAGGCCAACGCCTACTACGGCCTGGCGCTGGCCTGGGAGGCCGAGGGCGACCTCGCGATGGCCACCGGCGCGATGCGCAGCTACCTGCACCTGGCGCGCGACGAGAAGCCCGAGCACCTGCGCCGCGCCCGCGCGGCGCTTTGGGAATGGGAGCAAAAGCGGGAAAACGCCGCAGTCCGCTGAAGGCACTGGCCGGCAGCTTGCATCGGGTGGGGCTGCGCCGCCGGTCCCGCATGAGGAACGGCGTCATCGGTTCCCGAATGCGGGAAGGAATTCCCGGCCGTGGCGAGAATGCGCACCTCGCCGACCCTTCTTCCGCTTTGCCATGCGTACCCCGAGCCTCCTGCTTGCCGTTGCCGCCGCCGCTGTCGCCGCGCTGGCCCATGCCAACCCGTCCGAAGAGCCGCCCAAGCCCGCGCTGGAGGAGGCTCGCAAGGCCGCCGGCGAACTCGTGACCGGCGTGCGCAGCGAGCTGTTCAAGGCCATCGAGGCCAGCGGCCCGCTGCGTGCCATCGTCGTGTGCAAGTACACGGTGCCGGAGATCGCCTCGGCGGTGTCGCGCAAGTACGGCGCGCGCGTCACGCGCGTGAGCCTCACGCCGCGCAACCCGGCGCTGGGCTGGGGCGACGCCTGGGAGCAGAAGGTGCTGATGGGCTTCGAGGACCGCGTGGCCAAGGGCGAGAAGGCCGAGGGCATGGAGCACTTCGAGGTCGTGGCCGAACCCAGCGGCCGCTTCCTGCGCTACATGCGCGCGCTGCCGCAGCTGGCGCCCTGCATGCACTGCCATGGGCCGGCCGACCAGATCTCCGACCCGATCCGCTCGCAGCTGGCGCACGACTACCCCTTCGACCGTGCCACCGGCGTGGCCCTGGGCAAGGTGCGCGGCGCGGTGACGTTCAAGAAGCCGCTGTAGCGCTGCCGCGTTGCCGCGGCTGGGGCTACTTCGCCGGCGGCAGCGCCTGCAGGTAGCTGCGCGCATCGGCGTGGCCGGCGGCGGCGGCGCGCTCGATCCACTTGCGGGCCTCGTCCGGCGACGCGACCACGCCGCTGCCGGTGAGGAAGAGGATGCCCAGGCTGTACTGCGCCTCGGCATGGCCTTGCCGCGCGGCCTCGAAGTACCACTGCGCCGCCAGGCGCGCGCCGTCGGCGTCGGCCGGCGCCGCGGCCAGCCCGTAGGCATACATGTTGCCTAGCTGGAACTGGGCCTCGGCCAGGCCCTGGCGCGCGGCGCGCTCGAACCAGGCCAGCGCCTGCGCGTCGCTCTCGCGCACGCCGTGGCCGTGGTAGTACAGCTGCGCCAGCCGCAGCTGCGCCTGGGCCTCGCCGGCGCGGGCCAGCGGCTCCAGCAGGCGCACGGCGGCCGGGTAGTCCTTGCGGTTCACGGCGGCCACCGCGTCCTGCAGCGCGGCTTGCGAGGGGTTTGCGGCGGCGCCGACAATCGGCAGGGAGAGCGAAAGAACGATGACGGCAATGGCGACGACGACGGGGGACTTGGGCGGCATGGCGGCATCCGGTGCGATGGGCCCGCGCTTTGCAAGCCCCGTTCCCGCAGCAGCGGGCCCGGCGTGAACGAACCCGACTCGCTGCTGCCGCTGCCGGCGCATCGCACGCTGCGCGCCAAGGGCCTGCTGCTCGTGGCCGCACTGCTGGCCTACGTGCTGGGCGCGGGCCTGTACATCGGCGTGCAACGCACGCAGCTGTACCGCAGCATGCAGGCCGTGGAGCGCCTGGCCGGCCACGAGCGCGACCTGGCGCTCACGGCCTCCGCCGTGTCCGGTGCGCTGGTCGACGTCAGCGAGTCCGGCAGCGCGGCGCAGGAGGGGGCGGGCTCGCCGTCGGAGCTTCGGCTGTACATGGAGTCGTGCACGCGCCTGTTCGCCACGCTCGAGACCTACGACACGGGCTACGCGCCGCTGCAGCACGCCATCGCCGTGGCCTACGACGGCCTCGTCGCCAGCCCCGTGCGCGCAAACTGGATCGACCTGCGCGAGGCGCTGCGCCGCGCCAGCGACGAGCTGGAGCTGCGCCACCGCCGCATCGTCGAGCAGCGCGCCGCGCTGGCCGCGGGCTACCAGAGCCGCTACGACGCGGTGACGGTCGAATCGGTCTCGCTGGCCGCCGTCGGCCTCGTCGTCTTCGGCTCGATCGGCGCCTGGTTCCTCACGCGGCTGGCCGGCGACATCCGGCTGCTGGAGCGCCACGCGCGGCATGTCGTCGGCGGCATCCGCGGCGTGGCGCTGCCGGTGCGGCGCCACGACGAGCTGGGCAGCCTGATGCTGGCCGTCAACCGCCTGTCGGTGGACCTGGACGAGCGCGAGCGCCAGATCCAGCTCGACGCGCACAACCGCTCGCACCAGGAGAAGATGCTCGCGGTGGGCGCGCTGGCCGCCGGCGTGGCGCACGAGGTCAACAACCCGCTGGCGGTGATCGGCGGCCTGGCGCAGGAGCTGAAGTCCGGCGCCGGCGAGCTGGACCCGAAGGCGCTGGCCGAACACGCGCAGCAGATCCTGCTGCAGGTGCAGCGCGCCGGCCAGGCCACGCGCCAGCTGGCCGAGGTGGCCGCGCCGCTGCCGGCCGAGCTGGACCTCGTCGACGTCAACGCGCTGCTGCGCCAGGCCGCGCAGCTGGCCGGCTACGACCGCCGCTTCCGCCGCCTCGTGTTCGAGCTGCGGCTGGACCCGGTGCTGCCCGCCGTGCGCAGCTCGGCCAGCGCGCTGCAGCAGGTGCTGATGCAGCTGCTGCAGCTGGTGTGCACGGCGCTGGCCTCGCGCAGCGAGACGCCCGGCACCATCACGCTGCTGACGCTGCCGGATCGCGACGGCGTCTCGGTGCAGGCACTGTTCCCGCCGGTGCTGGACTTCACGCGCGGCGAGGTGCAACGCAGCCTGTTGCTGTGCCGCGCCGTGGTCGAGCCGCTGCAGGGGCGGCTTGCTTTCGGTCAAGCCGAAGGTCCGCTGCAGCGCATCAAATTGAGCCTTCCCGCCGAGCCCGGCGACGAAGGATGAGTTCGATGCCCGAGCTGAACGTGCTGGTCGTCGACGACGAACCAGCCATCCGGCAGGTGCTGTCGTCGGCCTTGTCCAAGGGTGGCTACACGGTCGACAGTGCGGGCTCCGCGGCCGAGGCGCTGGCCAAGCTCGAGGCCGCGGCCTTCGACGTGGTGCTCAGCGATGTCTTCATGCCGGTGACAGACGGCATCGAGCTGCTCAAGCAGGCGCGCGCGCGCGGCCACGCGGCCACCTTCATCATGGTCACGGCCTTCGCGTCGGTCGATTCCGCCATCGACGCGATCAAGGCCGGGGCCTGGGACTACATCACCAAGCCGGTCCGCAACGAGGAGATCCTGCACCGGCTGGAGCAGATCGACGCGCTGCGCGGCCTGCGCGAGGAGAACCGCGCGCTGCGCTCGCTGGTGATGGGCGGCGGCGACAAGGCCTTCCGCTTCACCTCGCCGAGCATGGCGGCGGTGGAGCGCCTGGTCACGCGCGTGGCACCCACCGACAGCACGGTGCTGATCACCGGCGAGAGCGGCACCGGCAAGGGCGTGACCGCGCGCCGCATCCATGAGAGCTCGCTGCGGCGCGACGGGCCCTTCGTCTCGGTGAACTGCGGGGCGATCCCCGAGAACCTGATCGAGAGCGAACTCTTCGGCCACACCAAGGGCGCCTTCACCAGCGCCGACCGCGCGCGCAAGGGCCTGTTCGTGCAGGCCGACCGCGGCACCATCTTCCTCGACGAGATCGGCGAGCTGCCGCTGGCGCTGCAGACCAAGCTGCTGCATGTGCTCGAAGCGAAGGAGGTGCGGCCGCTGGGCGCGGAGCAGAGCCGGCGCATCGACACGCGCATCATCGCGGCCACCAACCGCGAGCTGCCGACGATGGTCTCGCAGGGCCGCTTCCGCGAGGACCTGTTCTTCCGCCTGTCGGTGTTCCAGATCCCGATGCCGCCGCTGCGCGAACGCCGGGCCGACCTGCCGGCGCTGATGCGCCACATCATGGCCCAGCGCCTGCAGCCCAGCGGCGGCCCCGCGCTCGCGCTCGATCCCGAGGCCGAGGACCTGCTGGTGAACTTCGCCTGGCCGGGCAACGTGCGCCAGCTGGAGAACGTGCTGCACCGCGCGGCGATCCTGGCTGACGGCGGCACCATCCGCGTCGCCGACCTGCCGCCCGAGGTCTCGCGCCTCGCACCCGCGGCTGCCGCCGCGCAGCCCGCCGACGGTGGCGAAGGCCCGCTGCGCGAGCGTGTGCGGCGTTTCGAGCTGGCGCTGATCCGGCGCGCGATCGACGACGCCGGTGGCGACCGGCGCATCGCCGCGCAGCGCCTGGGCATCGGGCTGTCGAGCCTGTACCGCAAGCTCGAAGAAGCGCCCGACGCCTGATTTCGCCTGAACTCCACTGGCACAAAACTCGCTGTCCGCCAGTCCCGGGCGAGGAGCGGGCTGGGGGTGCGGGGTGCCGGTGCAGGAGCGAAATCAGAACGTTGCCAAAGATGGGAAGCGCGCGCCGCGCCTTTTCCCGAAAGCGGCAGTCGCGGCCCTGTTCGGGCTGAATGCAGCGCTCGTTCAGGCGGGTGACCTGCAGCAGGGCGCCGAGCTCTATCGCCGCCACTGCACGAGCTGCCATGGCCCCGCGGGGCGGCCGGTGCTGCCGGGTGCGCCCGACTTCACGCAGCCGATGGCGCTGCTCAAGCCCGATCTCACGCTGCTGGCCGCCATCCGCAGCGGCCGCGGCGCGATGCCGTCCTATGCCGGGCAACTGCGCGACCGCGAGATCCTCGACCTCGTCGCCCACCTCAGGACCCTGCGATGAAGGCGATGCTGCTTCTTCTGATGCTGCTCGCCGCCCAGGGCGCGGCGCTCGCGCAGCGCGTGAAAGACGCCTTCGAGGTCGGCCCCGCGGTCTACGTGCGCGCGCTGGCGGTCGAGCCCGCGAAGGGCGCGCTCTGGGTGGGCACCTCGGCCGGCGTGCACGAGGTCGATCTCGCCAGCACGAAGGTGCGGCGCACCTTCACGCGCAAGGAAGGCCTGGCGAACGAGTACGTGTTCGCCATCGGCCTGGACCGCGCCGGCAACAAGTGGTTCGGCACCAACGCCGGCGGCGTCTCGCGTTACCGCGACGGGCAGTGGAAGACCTTCTTCCCGATGCACGGCCTGGCCGACTACTGGATCTACTCGTTCGCGCAGCAGAAGAACGGCGACTTCTGGATCGGCACCTGGGCCGGCGTCAACAAGGTCGACGCGAAGACGGGCAAGTTCAGCACCTACGTGAAGGAGCTGGTCAACGAGTGGGTCTACGGCATCGCCGTCGACGCTCAGGACCGCGTCTGGTTCGGCACCGAAGGCGGCGTCTCGATGTTCGACGGCAAGCGCTGGACGAGCTGGACCCACAAGGACGGCCTGGGTGCACCGAACGACGACCAGCTGCCGTTCTCCACCAACACCGGCCTGGGCACGCGCTCGCGCCACGACCTCTCGGTGAGCGCCGCCGGCCCGGCGACCTACAACCCGAACTACACCTTCGCCATCCATGTCGCGCCCGACGGCACGGTCTGGGCCGGCACCTGGGGTGGTGGCGTGGCGCGCTTCGACGGCAAGGCCTGGACCAACCTCACGGTCAAGGATGGCCTGGCCGGCAACATCGTCTACAGCATCGCGCAGGACGCGAAGGGCGCGCTGTGGTTCGGCACCAACCGCGGCGTCTCGATGTACGACGGCAAGACCTTCCGCAACCTGGGCGTCGCGCAGGGTTTGCTGGAGCCCAACGTCTATGCGCTCGCGGTGGCGCCCGACGGCGACGTCTGGGTCGGCACGCGCAAGGGCGTGACGCGAATCGGCCGCTAGCGCGTCAAAAGCACGGCATCGCCAAGGAAACACCGACATGCAACGCAGGATGACGCTGATCGCGCTGGGCACGGTCGCCGTGGGCGCCGCCGTGGCCGGCAGCTACCAGCTGGGCCGCCGCCAGGGCACGACCGTCGCCGCGGCGCCGCCGCCTTCCGACGCGCCGCGCGCGATGCACGTGCCGCAGCCCGCGCCGGTGCGCGAAGGCACGGTGGGTGCCGACGCGAGCCAGAAGTTCACCCACTTCCGCGTCGGCAACAAGAACGTCAAGCGCATCTTCGCCGACGGCGATCTCGTCTGGGTCGGCACCAGCGGCGGCGTGGTGCGCTACGACACGCGCACGGATGCCTACAAGCTCTACGACACGCAAAGCGGGCTGCTGTCCAACGGCGTGTTCTGGGTCGGGCGCATCGGCGGGCGCATCGCCCTGGGCACCTACGGCGGTGGTCTCTCGCTGATGGATCCGCAGACCGAGAAATGGGAGACCTACAACGTGCCCGAAGGCCTGGGCGACGCCTTCGTCTACGACGTGCTGCAGATGCGCAACGGCGACCTCTGGATTGCCACCTGGTCGGGCGTCAACCGCATCCGCGGCGGTGACCTGAAGGACCGCTCGAAGTGGGAGCTGCACACCGTGGCCAGCACCGGCGGCGGGCTGCCCAATGACTGGGTCTACGGCCTGGCCGAAGGCAAGGACGGCGAAGTGTGGCTGGCCACCGAGGGTGGCCTCTCGCGCTTCAAGGACGGTCGTTGGCAGGCCTGGACCCATGCGCAGGGCCTGGGCGCCGACTACGAGCGCGTGAAGAAGGACATCGCCTTCGACAGCGACCCGGCCAAGGTCTCGCAGCACCACGCCAAGCAGAAGCAGGAGATGGGGCTTTCGAACGTCAACGTGGCCTACAACCCGAACTACATCGTCTCGCTCGCCGTGGACCGCGACGGCATGGTCTGGGCCGGCACCTGGGGCGGCGGCCTGTCGCGCTTCGACGGCAAGGCCTGGACGCAGTTCACCGTGGCCGAGGGCCTGCCCGGCAACCATGTCTTCATGCTGCACGTGGACCCGAAGGGCGTGCTGTGGATCGGCACCAACAACGGCCTGGCGCGCCAGAAGGCCGGCGGCGGATTCGAGGTGATGAACACGAACGACGGCCTGTTCAGCAACACCGTGTTCTCGATGGCCACCACGCGCGACGGCACGCTGTGGGTGGGCAGCTTCGGCGGAGTCGCCAAGATCCGGCCTTCATGACACAGTCGCTGCTGCTCGACGGACGAAGGCCGATGAACGTGAACCTGCTGCGGGGCCTGGAGGCGGAAGACGCCGGCGCGCTGCTGGTGCGCCTGCTGGCCATCGCCGACGACGCCGTGGTGGTGGCCGACGACGCGCAGCGCATCGTGCTGTACAACGAGGGCGCCGAGCGCATCTTCGGCCACCGCGCGGCCGGCGTGCTGGGGCGGCCGCTGGAGATGCTGCTGCCGGAGTCGGCCCGCGAGCGCCACGCGCAGCACATGGAGCGCTTCGGCCAGGCGCAGCGCGCCGCGCGCCGCATGGGCGAGCGCAGCGAGATCCACGGCCGGCGCGCCGACGGCACGCTGTTCGACGCCGAGGCCTCGATCGCGCATGTCGAGATCGACGGCCGCACCTTCTACACCGCGATCCTGCGCGACGTGACCGAGATGCGCCGCGCCGCCGCGCTGCTGGCCGAGAGCGAGGCGCGTTTCCGCGGCCTGGCCGCGGCAGCGCCGGTGGGCATCTTCCAGGCCGACCTGGACGGGCGCCTGGGCTATGTCAACGAGCGCTGGTGCGAGATCGCCGGCATGTTGGCCGACGAGGCCGCCGGCATGGGCTGGATGCGCGCCGTGCACCCGGGCGACCGTTCGCGCGTGCGCCAGGCCTGGCGCGAGGCGGTGACGGGGCGGCGGCCCTTCCAGGTGCGCTTCCGCTTCCTGCGCCCCGACGGCGGCGAGGCTTGGGTGATGGGCAGCGCGGTGGCCAGCCACGACGTGCACGGCGGCGTCAGCGGCCACATCGGCACCGTCACCGACATCACCGAGGCGCACCACCAGAGCCTGGCGCTGGAGCGCGCGAAGTCCGAGGCCGAGGCGGCAGCCCGGGCCAAGAGCCTGTTCCTGGCCAACATGAGCCACGAGATCCGCACGCCGCTGAACGCGGTGATCGGCATGACCACGCTGCTGCTGGACACGCCGATGAGCGAGGACCAGCGCGACTTCGCCCGCACCATTCGCGCCAGCGGCGAGTCGCTGCTGGAGATCATCAACGACATCCTCGACTACTCCAAGGCCGACGTCGGCAAGCTCGAGATCGAGCACCGGCCCTTCGACCTGCGGCGCTGCGTGGAGGAGTCGCTGGACCTCGTCACGCCGCGTGCGCTGGAGAAGAGCCTGAACCTCGCCTACCTGGTCGAGGAGGGCACGCCCGAGGCGCTGATCGGCGACGCCGCGCGGGTGCGCCAGGTGCTGGTGAACCTGCTGTCCAACGCGGTGAAGTTCACGCACCAGGGCGAGGTCTTCGTCAGCGTCGAGGGCCGCCTGCTCGACCCGGAACTCTGCGAGCTGCGCTTCGCGGTGAAGGACACCGGCATCGGCATCGCCGCCGAGCACCTGCCGCGCCTGTTCCAGAGCTTCACGCAGGTCGATGCCAGCACCACGCGCAAGTACGGCGGCACCGGCCTGGGCCTGGCCATCACCAAGCGCCTGGCCGAGCTGATGGGCGGCGGCGTGGAGGTGGCGAGCGAGCCCGGCCACGGCTCGGTGTTCACCGCGAGCGTGCGCGCGCGCGTGGCGCCATCGGCCGAGCCGGCGGAGTTCCTGCAGCGCAATCCGCCGGCGCTGGCCGGCAAGCGGCTGCTGGTGGTGGACGACAACCTCACGAACCGCCGCATCGTCACGCGGCTGGCGCTGATGTGGGGCATGCGGCCCTCGACCTTCCCCTCGGCGCTCGAGGCGCTGGACCGCGTGCGCCACGGCGAGACCTACGACGTGGCGGTGCTCGACATGAGCATGCCGGAGATCGACGGCATCGACCTCGCGCACGAGATCCGCCGCCGGCGCAGCCCGGAGGAGCTGCCCATCGTGATGCTCACTTCGCTCGGCCAGCGGCAGACGCTGCAGGCCGGCGCCGGGGCCGGGCTGGCGGCCTGCCTGTCCAAGCCGATCAAGGCCGCTCAGCTGTTCAGCACGCTGGTGGCGGTGGTGGAGGGGCGGGCGCCGGGCAGCGCGGCGCCGGCGCCGGCGCAGCCGCTGGAGCGCGTGCGGCATGCGCCGTTGCGCGTGCTGGTGGCCGAGGACAACGTGGTGAACCAGCGCGTCACGCTGCGGCTGCTGCAGCACCTGGGCTACGAGCCCGAGCTGGTCTCGGACGGCGCGCAGGCCCTGGATGCCGTGGCGCGACGCACCTTCGACGTGGTGCTGATGGACATCCAGATGCCCGAGCTCGACGGCGTGCAGGCGGCGCGGCGCATCGTGCAGCAGCGCGGGCGCGACGGGCTGCCGCGCATCATCGCGATGACCGCCAACGCGATGCCCGGCGACCGCGAGACCTACATCGAGGCCGGCATGGACGGCTACCTGCCCAAGCCCATCGAGCTGGCCGACCTGGCCGCCGTGCTGCAGCAGGCCGGCGCACTGGCGCGCGACCGCGCGCTCGCGGCCGGCGACGGCGCCATCGATCCGGCGCGGCTGGAGCACCTGCGCTCGATGCAGGACGCGAGCCAGCCGAGCCTGGTGCGCGAGCTGATCGACCTGTTCCTCGCCGAGTCGGCCGGGCATGTGCAGCGCATCGCCGATGCGCACCAGGCCGGCGACGCCGAAGGCCTGCGTGCGCTGGCACACCGCTTTCTCTCGGCCACGCAGAACATCGGCGCGACCCAGCTCTCGGCGCTGTGCCTGGAGATCGAACGGCTGGCGCGCTCGCTGCAGCTGCAAGGCGCCGCGCCGCTGCTGGCCGAACTGGCCGGCGAGCGCGAGCGCGCGCACGCGGCGCTGCTCGTGCTGCGCATGCGCTATTGAAGGCGCGGGCGATGCTGCGACGCCGCGAGTGGATCGCGCTGGCCGCCGGCCTCTGGCTGAAGCCGGCCGGGGCCGCGGGGCACGAGCGGCGCACGCTCTTCGGCTCGCCCTGCGACCTGCTCGTGCCGCCGGGCACGCCGGCGGCGCCGCTGCAGGATGTCTGGCGCGGGCTGGAGGCGATGAACGCGCGCTGGAACGCGTGGAAGCCGGGCGAGGTGACGGCGCTGAACGCGGCCATCGCGCGTGGCGAGCCGGCGCGGGTCTCGGCGCCGCTGCGGCGGCTGGTCGAAGGCGCGGCGGCGATGGAGCGGCTGTCGCTCGGCCACTTCAACGCCGGTATCGGCGGCCTGGTCGGCGCCTGGGGCTTCCACGACGACGTGATGCGCCCGGGCTCGAAGCCGCGCGAAGCCGCGCTCGCGCGCTGGACCGCCGCGGCGCCGAGCCTGGCGCAGATCGGCTGGCTGCCGGACGGGCGCCTGCTCAGCCGGAACCCGCGCCTGCAGCTGGACTTCGGCGGCTACGCCAAGGGCGTGGCGCTGGACTGGGCCCTGGACCGGCTGCGCGCAGCCGGCGTCGAACACGCGCTGCTGAACCTCGGCGGCAACCTCGCGGCGATGGGCGCGCCCGGTGGCCGGCCCTGGCAGGTGGGCATCCGCGATCCCTTCGGCGAAGGCCTGGTCGCGCAGCTGGCCACCGCCGGGCGCGAGGCCGTGGTCACCTCGGGCAGCTACGAGCGCTTCCGCCTGCTCGACGGCGAACGCTGCACGCATGTGCTGGACCCGCGCAGCGGCCGGCCGGCGCCGCAGCTCGTCAGCGTGACCGTGGTGCATGCCGATGCGGCGCTCGCCGACGCGGCCGCCACCGCGCTGCTCGTGGCCGGCCCTGATCGCTGGCGCGAGGTCGCCGCGAGCCTGGGCGTCGAGCAGCTGCTGCTGGTGGAGGCGGGCGGGCGCCTCGTGAAGACACCGAGGCTCGCCGCGCGGCTGGCGTGAAGCCCGCCACGCGCGCCGGCATCAGGCCCGGCGACGCGGTGCCGATAGCGGGGGCATGCCCCGCCGTGCCTGCCGTCTCGCCGCCCTTGCCCTGGTCTTCGCGCCGCTGCACGCCCTGGCCGGCACGCAGTGGCTGTGCGGGCTGTCGGACGACCTCGTGCGCCTGGTCTGCGTCGCCGATGCCGATCCACGCGACGACGCTGCCGCCGCCGCCGCACCCGTCGCGCCGGCCGCGGCCACGGCCGTGGTCAACGGCACGCGCTTCCCGCTCGACAACCGCACGCGCTACACCGTGAACCTCTGGTCGCCGCCGACCGAAGCCGCGTCGCTGCAGCTGCTGGCGCGCGCGACCATCTGCTACCGCAGCCCGGGCTGCGAGGTCACGCTGACGCTGCCGCCCTACCTGGCTGCCACCGAGCGCCGCTGAGCCGCCATCCCTGACGCGCCTTGTCAGGCTTGCGTCCCTAGGATTCCCGGCATCGACAAGCAAGCCGCCTCGCGGGCGGCGGGAGTTGCACGATGCCCGACGACGACAGCCTGGAGATGCAGCGCCGCGCGCTGCTGCAATCCGCGGCCGGCCTGGCGCTGGCCGGCGGCAGCGCCAGCGTGGCGGCAGCCCCGGCCGCACCGCTGCCCGTGCCACCGGGCAAGCCCGGCGACTTCGACTTCCTCGCCGGCCGTTGGACCATCAGCCACCGGCGGCTGAAGACGCCCGGCACCGAGGACTGGGACGTCTTCAAGGGCGAGGCCACCTGCTGGACCATCCTGGCCGGCGCCGGCAGCGTCGAGGAACTGCGCATTCCCGAGCGCGGCTTCAGCGGCATGGGGCTGCGGCTGCTGGACATCAAGCAGCGCATCTGGAACGACTACTGGGTCAACGGCAAGCTCGGCGTGCTCACCACGCCCGGCACCACGGGCGGCTTCGAAGGCGGCGTGGGCACCTTCAGCGCCGAGGAAGACGAGGAAGGCGGCCGGCGGCTGCTGGTGCGCGGCGTCTGGGACCGCATCACGCCCACGAGTTGCCGCTGGCACCAGGCCAGCTCGCGCGACGGCGGCCGCACGTGGCAGCCCGACTGGTTCATGGACTGGACCCGCGCCTGAGTCGCGCGGCCGGCGATCAGACGTCGAAGACCACGCCGTCGCGCATCGCCAGAACCCCGGCGGCGCACAGGTCCTTCACGATGCGCTCGCCGAAGGCGTGCAGGCTGCCTTCCGGGCGATCGAGCCTTTGCCAGGCGGCCGCGTAGAGCGGCACCGCGTCGAACCAGCCCAGCAGCTCGGGCCAGGGCTGCGAGCGCGCCTCCATCAGGTGGTACTTCACCAGCACCTTGATCGCGTGGCGCGCGTGCTTGTCCGGGTGGGCGCGGAAGGCAGCCAGGCGCTGGCGCGCGGTGTGCAGCGAGCCGGCGATGTCGGCGAAGGGCGTGCCGTGGCCGGGGATGGCCCAGCGCGCGCCGAGCGACTCGATCAGGTCCAGCGTCGCGCCCACCTCGTCGAAGGCGGCCAGGTCGCCCGGCGCGGCGTCGAGCTCGGGGAAGACGACGCCGAAGCCGTGCTCCCACAGCGCGTCGGCGGTGATCACGACGCCGTCCTGCGGCTCGAACAGGATCAGCGAATGCGGGTCGTGCCCCGGCGCGGCCAGTGCCTGCCAGCGGCGGCCGCCGGCCTCGAGCACCTCGCCGGGCGCCAGGCGCCCGTCGGGCACGAAGGGTTCGCAGACCTGGCCGGTGGACTCGTAGCTCAGCTGCGTGTCGTCCCAGGCGCGCACCGCGTCCCACTGGCCGGGCGGGATCGTCAGCGTGCAGCCGAAGGCACGCTTGAGCCGCGCGTTGCCGCCGCAGTGGTCGGAGTGCAGGTGGGTGTTCACCACGCGGGCCAGGCCGGGCGAGCCGGAAGACCCTGGCAAGGCGGCGAGCGCGCGCCGCAGCAGCGCCTCGGTCATCTCGCCGTGCAGCGTGTGGCTGCTGTCGACGAGCACCGCATCCGCGCCCTCGGCGTGCAAAAGAATGTTGTTCGAGGACATCCATCCGCGCTCGAACACCGTAAGTCCGGCCAGGGCGAGCGGGGGCGAAGTCATCGGAAGGGCGTGCGGATGTGAAGAAGCCGCATCGATTCTGGCGGATTCGCCACCGCCCGCCGGTGGACACGGGCGCTACCATGCAGCCCTGCCCGACAACCATCCCGAAGAACAAGGAAGGAACCCGCGCGGGGGCGCCGCCAGGCGCGCGCGGGAACCGAGGAGCCGTCGATGAAGCTGCTGGTCAAGTTCAACCTCATCTTCGTGCTGGTCATGGCCGTGGGCATCGCGGTGTCCGGCTGGATCAGCCGCGGCCTGCTGCAGAAGCAGGCGCTGGAGGAGGTGATCGGCGGCGCGCGGCTGATGATGGAGCAGGCCACCGCCGTGCGCATCTACACCTCGGGCCAGATCACCAAGCTGCTGGCCGACAAGCTGGAGGCCGAGTTCCTGCCGCAGTCGGTGCCCAGCTATTCCGCCACCGAGGTGCTGGCCACGGTGCGCAGCAAGCACCCGGAATACACCTACAAGGAAGCGACGCTGAACCCCACGAACCCGCGCGACCGCGCTGCCGGCTGGGAGGTGGACATCGTCAACGCCTTCCGCAACGACGCCGAGATGAAGGAGTTCGTCGGCCAGCGCGACACGCCCACCGGGCGCTCGCTGTACGTCTCGCGGCCGCTGCGCATCACCGACGGGGCCTGCCTGCGCTGCCACAGCAGCGTGGAAGCGGCGCCGAAGACGCTGGTCGACAAGTACGGCCCGGCCAACGGCTTCGGCTGGCAGTTGAACGAGGTGGTGGGGGCGCAGATCATGTCGGTGCCGATGGCGCTGCCGCTGGAGCGCGCCGAGCATGCCTTCCGCCTGTTCATCGGCTCGCTGGTGGGCGTGTTCGTCGTCGTCGGTATCGCGCTGAACGTGATGATCTGGTTCGTCGTCGTGCGGCCGGTCACGCAGCTGTCGGCGCTGGCCGACAAGGTCAGCCAGGGCGACCTGGAGGCGGCCGAGTTCAACACCAGGGGCCGCGACGAGATCGGCGTGCTCGCGCAGTCGTTCTCGCGCATGCGCGCCAGCGTCGTGCAGGCGATGAAGATGCTGGAAGGCTGAGACGGTAGCCGGCGATGAGCGCACACCCCGAGAAGCTCGGCAAATACCAGATCACCGGCGTGCTCGGCGAGGGCGCGATGGGCGTGGTCTACCGCGGCTTCGACCCCGACATCCGCCGCGTGGTGGCGCTCAAGACCATCCGCCACCTCCCCGGCATGGGCGCCGAGGCCACGGCGAACAGCGCGGCCCGCTTCCGCAACGAGGCGCAGGCGGCCGGGCGGCTGATGCACCCGGGCATCGTCGGCGTCTACGACTTCGGCGACGACGGCCGCGTGGCCTACATCGCGATGGAGTACGTCGAGGGCCACACGCTGTCGGCCTACATGGCGCAGAAGGTGGCCTTCACGGCGGCCGACATCGCCGCCATCGCCGCGCAGCTGTGCGAGGCGCTGAGCCACGCGCACGAGCATGGTGTCTGGCACCGCGACATCAAGCCGTCCAACGTCATCATGACCAAGGCCGGCAAGGTGAAGATCGCCGACTTCGGCATCGCCCGCACCGACACCACCGGCCTGACGATGGCCAACAGCGTGCTGGGCACGCCGATGTACATGGCGCCCGAGCAGTTCATGGGCAAGCCGATCGACCACCGCGTCGACCTCTACGGCACGGGCGTCGTGCTGTACCAGCTGCTCGCGGGCCGGCCGCCCTTCGTCGGCCCGCCCGAGGCGCTGATGTACAAGGTGGCCAACGAGGTGCCGATGCCGCCTTCCACCGTCGAGCACGGGCGCGGCATGGAGCTGTTCGACGCCGTCGTCGCGCGTGCGCTGGCCAAGGACCCGGTGCTGCGCTGGCCCAACGGCGCGGCCTTCCGCGACGCGGTGATCCGCTCGCTGGGCGAGCCGCTGCCGGCGGCGGTCTCGCGCGAGGCGGTCTACGCGCTGCCGATGCCCAGCGACTTCGCGCCCACCGAGCGCATCCCGGCGCCGCGGCCGGCGAATTCGGCGGGTGCGCCGCCGACCGGTGGATCCATGGGCGGCGGCAGCGGCGTGCCGACCAACTGGGACCCGACCGTGCTGGCCAAGGTCGAGCACAACCTGGCGCGCCACATCGGGCCGATGGCCGCGGTGATGGTGCGGCGCGCGGCGCGCGAGTGCTTCGACATCCCTTCGCTGTACGCCCGGCTGGGCGAGCAGATCACGCAGGCCTCGGCGCGCGAGGCCTTCCTCGCGATGCTGCAGACCAGTGGCGGCGGCACCGGCGGCAGCGGCGGCCTGGCCTCGACCGGCATCACCGGCGGCAGCACCGGCCACCACCGCACGGCGCCGCCGCCTACCGGTGGCAGTGGGGGCAGCGGCGGCAGCGCCGGCCGCATGGGCGGCACGAACATGACCGGCGGCGCGCCGGTCAGCGACGCCTGGCTGGAACAGGCCGGCAAGCTGATGGCCGCCCACGTGGGGCCGATCGCCAAGGTGGTGGTCAAGCGCGCGGCCGAGCGCACCCGCCAGCGCGATGCCCTGTGCGCCCTGCTGGCGGAGGCCGCGCCCGAGGCCTCGCGCCAGGCGCTGCTGGCCGAACTCGCCCGCATCCACTGACCGGCGGCGCCGGGCGAGCCGGCGGCGCGCGCTTACAAAGCGCCACAAGTTGGTGGCATCCAGGCGCTGCTTCCGTGATCAGTACGACGGCAGGCGGCCGATAACCGTCCTATCGTCGAAACACCGCAGGCCAGCCGCCATGTCCAGCACCACCGCCCCCGAGCCGATGTCGCCTGAAGCCATCCAGGCGCAGCGCGCCTCCGTGGCCGTGGGCCTGGCGCCGATGCTGGTGCTGCTGGCCTTCACCGCCGTGGTCGGCGGGCTGATCGAGCCCGACACCGGTGTGGCGGTCTTCGCCGCCTGCACGGCCTGGGTCGTCTACGAGATGTACCGCTACCAGGATCGCCTGGACGCGGCGGACGATCCGCTCGGCCCTCTTCTTTGATTCAGCGCTGAATCACTTTCTCGAGTTGTCGAGCGACGGCGGCGGCGTGTAGCCGAGTTCACGCGCGCGCGCCTCGTACTGCGCGGCCAGCAGCGGCTGCTCCACGCGCCGGTAGTGCAGCGCCAGCTCGTAGCTCGCGATGCCGTTGCCCAGGGCCGCCGCGTACTGCAGCCAGCCTTCGTAGCGTGGATGCCCGCGGCCATGGGCGCGCGCCAGGCGCGCGGCGGCGTCCTTGTCGCCGCGGCCGGCCTTGGCGAGTTCCGCCGCCGGCGCGTTGGGCCCGGGCTGGAAGGCGCTGCGGAACAGGCGCACGTCGTTGCGCCGCAGGATCTGCATCGCCTCCTTCGCGCCTTCGCGCGCCACCTGCGCCGCGGCGGCCAGCCGGCTCGCCGGGTGGTGCTCGAGGAACTCGGCGGCCAGGCGCATCACGTCGGCCGGCCAGATGGCCGCTTCCAGCGCGTCCCAGTCGGCGGCCTCGTCGCGCGTGGCGAAACGCGGCGGTGCCTCGGCCGCCACGTTCACCGCCGGCGCGGGCGCCAGGCGGCGCTGGACCTGCGTGTTCTCGGCGATGAAGGGGTACTGCGCGAACTGCCGCAGCAGCGGCACCGGGTGGTTCAGCATCGTGTTCTGCACGTCGTACTTGACGAGCCGGAACAGGTCGCTGAAGGTGATCTCGTCGCTCGCCTGGTCGAGCAGCTTGACCAGCGAGCCGGTGTAGAAGGTGTTGCGCGTGTCGTCGGCCGGCGCGATGGCCGGCTTGCCGGCGCCGGTGGCGAAGGCGATCAGGCAGCCCGGCGGCGCCTCCACCTGGTTCAGGCCGTCGCCCTTGGCCACGTCGCGCAGCGAGGTGCGGCAGGCATCGACGACGGCGATCGTCAGCCCTTGCGCCCGCACCGGCAGCGCTCCCACGACACCGCGGCTGAGGATCAGGCTGGCGCGCAGCAGCGTTTCCGGCCGCGCCTTGGGGCTCTGGTGCGCGCTCAGCAGCAGGTTCTCGGCATCCACCTGCGCGCCGTGGCCGGAGAAGTAGAAGAACACCGTCGATTCCGGCGGCGAGGCCCGCACCTTGGCCGCGAAGGCGCTCATCGCGGCGCTGGCCTGCGCGAGGTCGAGGTCCAGGCCATCGGTCACCTCGAAGCCGCGCCGCACGAGCGCCGCCTTCAGGTCGCGCACGTTCTTGTGGATCGGCGGCAGGTCGTCGCCGTCGGGGTAGTCGCGGTTGCCGATCAGCAGCGCCAGCCGTGGTGGCTCGCTGCTGCCGGCCGCCGGCGCGGCGACCTGCGCGCAGGCCAGCGGCGGGCCCAGCAGCGCGGCCATCGAGCCGGCGGTCCACTGCAGCCAGCGGCGCCGCGCGGGCGGTCGGGGTGTGATGCGTGTGTTCATCGGGTTCCCCCGCAGCTGAGCAGGCCCGCCGCCGGCGGACAGGTGAGGGGCACGCGGATGCCTTCGGTGCCCTGGGTGGCCGACGGCGCCGGCCCGACTTCGGCGATCACGCCGGCGCGCAGCCGCACGGCCACGTTCTCGGTGCGCACCGCCTCCTCGAAGCGGTCCTTGCGCGCGCCTTCGCTCACGGCCACGGTGGCCGAGATCGAGTTCTCCACCGCCGGCGTGTTCGGCAGCACGCCGTTGTAGAAGACCGGGATCTCGCCCTGCACGCCGGCGCCGTCGAAGAAGAAGCGGTAGCCGCCGAAGGGGTTGACCACCGGTCCGCTCAGCAGCACCGCGGTGGCGCCGCGGGCGCCGCCGCGCGGCAGCACCGTCACGTAGCCGGCATCCAGCGGCAGCGTGCGCTGGCCATAGCCGCGGCTGCCGATGTCCACCCGCAGCCCGTTGGCGGCGCCGGCGCTGCCGAAGGGGAAGGCGATGTTGAAGGCCTCGGGCGTGAGGCTCAGCGTCATCGCCGGCAGCGAGACCGCCGAGCCGGCCGTGCTGTCGAAGGGCAGCCGCGCCACCAGCGTGGCGGTGTCGCCCACGGTGGCCAGGCGGTCGGCGCGGATGTCCAGCACGTCGGCCACCAGGCCCGCGCCGCCCACGTTGATCGTCGTGCCCTCGATCCGCACGCGCGCCTGCATCGCCACCGTGCCGCCGAAAGGCGCGCTGGTCGAATTCGCCTGCCAGGGCGTGTTCGCCTGCCCGCTCACCACCGAGAGGCTGCCCAGGAAGCTGTTGCCCGCGGTGAGCAGCTGCACCGAGCCGCCGCGGCTGGCCGTGATCGCCAGCCCCGCGCCCTGCGCGACGGTGATGCGGCTGGCATCGCCCTGCTGCGCGACGGCGTCGGACGCGAAGGCGATCTGCAGGCCGACGGCCTGGCGGCCGAGCAGCTCGGCCACGGGCTGGACCGGCACCGGGTCGGCGGCCGAGACCAGCTCCAGGGTGCCGCCGTTGACGTTGGTCGCGTTGGTGAGCGCGATCGTCCCGGCCTCGATGCGCCCGCCGGCCGCGGCGTTCACCGTGCCAAGGGTCAGCGGCCGCGCGCTGCTGCCGTCGAGCCCGGCGTTCAGCGTGATCGCGCCGCCGGCGTCGAGCGACAGCGTGCCGGCGAAGCGGTTGGCGGTGCTGTCGGCGACGATGCGCTGGCCCACGAGCTTCACATCGCCCGGCGCGTTCACAGCGCCGTGCATCACGAGGTCCTGCGTGGCCGTCAGGTCGCCGCCCAGCGCGACGCTGCCGTCGGCATCGAGCGCGCGCACGGTCTCGCGCGCGGCCAGCGTCAGCCTGCCGCCGGCGGCCACGCGCACGGCGCTGGCGGGCGCCAGGTCGCCGGCGGCCTGCGTCGCCAGCTCGCCGCTGCTCACCAGCGTCTGCCCGGTGAAGCTCTTGTTGGCGCCGCTGAACACGAGCCGGCCGCTGCCGGCCTGCTCGACGCCGCCTGCGCCGGCGATCGGCTGCGGCACGCGCAATTCGTCGCCATGCGCGAAGACGAGCGTGCCGTCGAGGTCGAAGCGCGACGTGGCCAGCGTGCCGCCGTCGCCCAGGCGCAGCGTGCCCGCGGCCACGCGCGTGGCGCCGGTGTAGCTGCTGGCGCCGGTGAGCGTGAAGATGCTGCTGGAGCCCTGCTTGACGAGCCCGCCGCTGCCGGAGACGACGCCGGAGAAAGTGCTGTCGCCGCCACTGCCGGTGGAAAGCGTGAACGCGCCCAGGCCCAGCTCGCCGGCGCCGGCGAGCGTGCCGAAGGCCTGGTCGCCGCCGAGCACGAGCGCCGCGCCGCCGGCCACGTTCACCGCCGGCGTGGCGCCGAAGCGGTTGGCCGAGGCGAGCAGGAGGCGGCCGGTCTCCACCGTCACCGTCGTCGAGGCCGCGTTGCCGGCCAGCGTGCTCGTGTTGCGCGAGACCAGCGCACCGGCGCCGAGGTTCGCGTTCGCCGTGCCGCCGTCCAGCACCACGCGCGCCGCGGTCAGCGTGCCGCTGCCGGCCAGCGTGCCCGACAGCGCCAGGCTGGCCACGGTGTCGGCCGCGTCCAGCGCGAGCGTCGCGCCGGTGGCCACGCTCACGGCCGCGGTGTCGGCCAGGCGGTTGGCCGCGCCCAGCGTGAGCGAGCCGTCGGCCACCGTCACCGTGTCGGCGGCCGAAGTGCCGGCGAGCCGGCTCGCGCCGCGCGAGACCAGCGTGCCGGTGCCAAGGTCGGCCAGCGCCGTGCCGCCGGCCAGCGCATAACTCTCGGCCGAGAGCGTGCCCGTGCCACTCAGGTTGCCGGCCAGCTCCAGCGTCTTCACCGTCTCGTTGCCGTTCAGCGCGAGCGTCGCGCCGCCGGCCACGCCGACGGCGGTGGTGTCGGCCAGCCGCTCGGCCGCGGCCAGCTCCAGCGTGCCGGCGTCCACCTGCATGCGCGCTGCCGCCGCCGTGCCGCCGAGCACGAAGCGGCCGCTGCCCTGCTTGAGCAGCGTGCCGCCGCCGGCCAGGCTGCCGTCGAAGCGGCTGTCGCCGCCGATGCCGGTGGCCAGCTGCAGGCCGCCGGTGTCGACAGTGCCGGCGCCGGCCAGCGTGCCCAGCGTCTGCTCGCCGGCCAGTCGCAGCGTGGCGTTCGCCGCCACGTTCACCGCCGGGCGCTGCGTCAGCCGGTCGGCCGAGGCCAGCAGCAGCGTGCCGCCGTTCACGTCGACGGTGGAGACCGCGGCCGTGCCTTCGAGGCGGCTGTCGGCGGTGTTGAACAGCGCGCCGGCACCGAGGTTCGCGACCGCGGTGCCGCCGGCCAGCGTGTAGCTCGTTGCGCTCAGCGTGCCGCTGCCGACCAGGCGGCCGACGAGGTTCAGGCTGCCCACCGTGTCGGTGAAGCTGCCGATGTCCAGCGTCGCGCCGCCGGCCACGTCCACGGCGGTGGTGTCGCCCAGGCGGTCGCCGGCGGCCAGCACCAGCGTGCCGGCCTCGATGCGCGTCGGCCCGGTGTAGCTGTTGGCGCCGGCCAGCGTGAAGCTCGAGCTGCCCTGCTTGACGAGGCTGCCGCTGCCGCTGGCGATGCCGTCGAAGCGGCTGTCGCCGCCGCTGCCGGTGGCCAGCTGGAAGCTGCCCAGATCCACCGTGCCGGCGCCGGCCAGCGTGCCCAGCGTCTGGCCGCCCAGCAGCTGCAGCCGCGCGCCCGCTGCGACGGTGAGCGCCGGCGCCGCGGTGAGCCGGTCCGCGCTGCCCAGCACCAGCCTGCCGCTGAGGACCTCCACCGTGCCGGTGGCCGCCGTGCCGTCGAGCCGGCTCGCGCCATTCGTGCGCAGCGTGCCGCTGCCCAGGTCGGCCGTGACGGTGCCGCTGAACAGGCTGTAGCTGCCGGCGCTGAGCCGGCCACTGCCACTCAGGATGCCGGCCAGGTTCAGGCTGCCGATGGTCTCGTCGCCGGCCAGGCTCATCGCCGCGCCGGGCTCGACGCTGACCACGGCGCCGTCCACCAGGCGCTCGGCCGCGCCCAGCGCCAGCGTGCCGCCGGCCACGCGCAGCACCGGCGAGGCCAGGGTGCCGGCCAGCGCCAGCGTGCCGGCCTCGACCACGGTCGCGCCGGTGTAGGTCTGCGTGCCGCCGAGCGTGAACGTGGAGCTGCCCTGCTTGACGAGGCTGCCGGCGCCGGCGATGACGCCGTCGTAGCGGCTGCTGCCGGTGCTGCCGGTGCTCAGCACGAAGCCGCCCAGCTCGACGCGGCCCTCGCCGGCGAGCTGGCCGATCGTCTCGTTGCCGCCCAGCCGCAGCTCGCCGCTCGTGCCCAGCGTGACGGTCGGGCTGGCGTTGAAGCGGCCGGCGTCGGCGAGCGTCAGCGTGCCGGCCTGCACCGTCACCGTCTCGGCGTTGGTGCGCGCGGCCAGCAGCGTGTCGCTGCTGATGATCAGGCCGCCGCCGCCGATGTCGGCGTTCAGCGTCGCGCCGTCCAGGTTGTAGGTGGACGCCGTCAGCACGCCGCTGCCGGCCAGCGTGCCGCGGATCACGGCGGTGCGCACGTGCTCGTCGCCGCTCAGGCGCAGCGTCGAGCCGCGCACGATGGTCAGCGCGGCCGCGTCGGACAGGCGCTCGGCGCTGCCCAGCCGCAGCTCGCCGCTGTCGATGGTGACGCTCGCGGCGTCCGAGCTGCCGTTGAGCCGGCTCGTGTGGCGCGAGGTCAGCGTGCCGGCGCCGAGGTTGGCGTCGGCCGTGCCGCCGTCGAGGATGTAGCTGTCGGCGCTGAGCTTGGCGCTGCCGGCCAGCGTGCCCGAGAGCGCGAGCGTCTTGACCTGCTCGTCGCCGCCCAGGCGCAGCGTGGCGCCGTCGGCCACGCTCAGTGCGCTGGCATTGGGCAGGCGCTCGGCGGCCGCGGTGGCCAGCGTGCCGGCCTCGACCGTCGTCGCGCCGGTGTAGCCGTTGTCGCCGCCCAGCGTGAACGTGGTGCTGCCGCCCAGCTTGCGCAGGCTGCCGCCGGTGCCCTGCAGAACGCCGTCGAAGCGGCTGTCGCCGGCGCTGCCGGTGGCCAGCGCATTTGCGCCCAAATCGACCGTGCCCGCGCCGGCCAGCGAGCCCAGCGCCGTGGCGCCGCGCAGCTCCAGCGTCGCGCCGCCGGCCACGGTGGTGATGGGCTGTTGCGTGAGGCGGTCGGCCGCGGCGAGGACCAGCGTGCCGGCGTTCACGGCCAGCGTGTCGGCGCCGGCGGTGCCGGCCAGCAGGCTCGCGCCACCGCTCGACAGGCTGCCGCGGCCCAGGTTCGCGTTGACGATGGCGCCGTCCAGCGCGTAGCTCGCCGCGTTCAGCGTCGCGTTGCCCGCCAGCGTGCCGGCGAGTGCGAGCGTGCCGATGGCGAGGTCCGGGCCCATCTGCAGCGTCGCGCCGGCCAGCACCGTGAGGTCCGCGTTCGCGGCCAGCTGCGAGCCCGCGGCCAGCGTCAGCTGCCCGGCGTCGACCTGCACCGTGCGCGTGCTCACGTCGGCCTCGATCCGGCTCGCGCCGCTGCTGTTCAGCGTGTTGCCGCCCAGCGGCGCGGCGACGGTGCCGCCGTCGAGCGTCGCGGCGTCGGCCGTGAGCCGCGTGGTGCCCGACACGGTGCCGGACAGTGCCAGCGCCGCGACATGGTTCGCGCCGCCCAGCGCCAGCGTCGCGCCGCTGTTGACCGTCACGGTCGCGTCTGCGGCCAGCACGCCGCTGGCCACGCGCAGCGTGCCGCCGTCGACGTGCACGTCCTGCGCCAACACCGACGCGTCGAGCCGGCTCGTGCCGCTGGCGTTCAGCCTGCCGGTGCCCAAGGCGGCGCTGGCGGTGCCGCTGGCCAGCGTGTAGTTGCGCGCCGTGAGCGTGCCGCTGCCCGAGAGCGTGCCCGACAGCGTCAGCGCCAGCACGGTCTGGTTGCCGCCGAGCGTGTAGAACGCGTCGGTCACGACGTCCAGCGTCGTGCCCGAGGGCAGCACGCCGCCGGTGGCGGCGGCCAGCGTGCCCTCGGCGACGGTGGTCGTGCCGCCGTAGGTGTTCGCGCCGCCGAGCGTGAAGGTGCTGGCGGCGCCTTCCTTGCGCAGGCTGCCGCGCAGGCCCGAGAGCACGCCGTCGAAGCGGCTGCTGCCGCCGCTGCCGGTGCTGAGCGCGAAGTCGCCGAGCACGACGTTGCCGGCACCGTCGAGCGAACCGAAGGTCTCGTTGCCGCCCAGTTGCAGCGTGGCGCTGCTCGCCACGTTGACCGTCGGCATCGCGCTGAGGCGCTCGGCCCCGACGAGCGTGAGCGTGCCGCCATCGACCGCCACCGAGCCCAGCGCCGCGAGGCCGGCGAGGGAACTCGTGCCGGTGGACTGCAGCTGCCCCGCGCCCAGGTTGGCCGTGATCGTGGCGCCATTGGCGACCACGCGCCGCGCCGTCAGCGTGCCGGTGCCGGCCAGCGTGCCGGCGATGTCCAGCTGCTCGATGGTCTGCGTCGCGTCCAGGCTCAGCGTGGCGCCGGTGCCGACCGTCACGTTGACCGGCGCGGTCCCGATCAGCCGGTCGGCCGCGCCCAGCACCAGCCGGCCGCCGGTGAGCTGCAGCGTGGGAGAGCGCAGCGTGCCGTCGAGCTGCAGCGTGCCGCCCTGCACCAGCGTGCTGCCGGTGTAGGTGGAGGCGCCGCCGAGCGTGAAGGTCGAGACGCCCGCCTTCACCAGGCTGCCGCTGCCGCCGATGACGCCCGAGAAGCTGCTGTTGCCGCCGTTGCCGGTGGTGAGCGTGGCGCTGCCCAGGCCCAGCGTGCCTCCGCCGGCGAGCGTGCCGAAGGTCTCGGCGCCGCCCAGCGCCAGTGTCGCGCCCGGGTCGATGCTGACCTCTGGCGCCGCCAGCAGCCGCCCTGCCGCGCCGAGCGCGAGCGTGCCGCCGCTCACCGTCACCGTGTGCGCGTTGCTGCGGCCGTTGAGCTGGCTGCTGCCGCCGCTGGTGAGCGTGGTGCTGGAGATGTCGACGTTGACCGTGCCGCCGGCCAGCGTGATGTCGTTGGCCGAGGAGAGGCCGCCGCTGCCGTCGAGGATGCCGGCCAGCGTGAGGCTGCCGACGCTCGCGCCGGCGACGCCCAGCGTGAGCCGCGCGCTGCCCTGCACGTCGACGACGGCCAGGCTGTCCAGCGAGCCGCCCGCGGCCAGCTGCAAGGTGCCGCCGTGCAGGTTCACGGTGCGCGCGCCGGTGCTCGCGGCCAGCCGCACGGTGCCGGCGGTGTTGGCCACGCCCACGTCCAGCGTGCCCGCGCCCAGGCGCGCGGCGACATCGGCGCTGCCCCGGAGCGTGTACTGCGGCGCCGTCAGCAGCGCCGTGCCGCCGGTCAGGCCGCCCGACAGCGTGAGGCTGTGCACCGTCTCGTTGCCGCCGAGTGCGAGCGTCGCGACGCCGGCCACGGTGACGTCGGTGCCCGCGCCCAGGCGGCTTGCCACCGGCAGCGTCAAGGTGCCGGCGGTGATGGCCAGCGGCGCGGTGCTGGTGCTGCCGGTGAACGTGCCGGCGAGCGTGGCATCTCCGTCGACGTCCAGCCGCGGCGCGACGAGGTCGGCCCGCGCCAGCGCGCCCGTGTGCAGCGTGACGCCGGTCAACGCCGTGAGCGTGCGCCCGGCCTCGTCCAGCGTGCCGCTCAGGTCGAGCGTTTGCACGGTCTGCGCGCCCTGCAGCTGCAAGGTGCTGCCGCCGGCCACCGTCACGTCGGGGTTCGCCGTCAGGCGCTGGCTGCCGGCCAAGGTGAGCGTGCCGCCCGTCACCGTCACGCTGCCGGCGCCGGCGGTGCCGGCGATCGAGCTGTTGCCGCTGCTGGTGAGGGTGCCCGCGCCCAGCGCCGCGCCCGCGGCGACCGTGCCGCCGGCCAGCGTGTAGCCCGCGCTCGCGCTGAGCGTGGCGCTGCCGGCGAGCGTGCCGCCGTTCAGCGTCAGCGTGCGCACGGTGTCGTTGCTGCCCGGCGCGAGGATGGCGCCTGTGAGCACGGTCACGTCCGATGCATCGGGCAGCCGCCCGGCGCCGGCGGTGGCCAGCGTGCCGGCGCGCACCGTGGTGCTGCCGCTGTAGTTCTGCGCGGCGTTGAAGGTGAAGGTTCCGCTGCCGCGCTTGTCGAAGTTGCCGCTGCCGTCGAAGAGGCCGTCGAAGCTGGCGTTGCCCACGGGCTGCAGGATCAGCGTGGCGCCGGAAAGCGTCACGGTGCCGGTGCCGCTGAGGGCAGAGAGCGTCTGGTCGGCCGCCAGCGCCAGCGTGGCGTTGTTCGCCACGTCGGCCTGCGGCGCGCCGCTCAGCGCGCCGCCGATGCCCAGCGTCAGCGTGCCGGAGCCGATTTGCAGCGAGGGCACCGAGACGGCGGCGGTGATCGAGGAGCTGCCGGCCGACGTGAGCAAGGGTGCCGTGAGCGCCGCGCCCACGCTGGCGCCGTTCAGCGCGGCGGTGCCGGTGCTCGTCAGGCTGCCGCTGCCGGCCAGCGCGCCGTCCAGCGTCAGCGAGGAGACGGTCTCCGCGCCGCTCAGCTGCAGCCGGCCGGGCGCGGCGACGGTCAGTGCCGGCACGGTGGCCAGGCGGCCGCCGCCGACCAGGCTGAGCGTGCCGCGGTCGACCGCCACGCTGCCCACGAAGGCGCGGCCGGTGACGGTGGCGGCCGGGTCGCCGGCGAGACTCGCCAGCATCTGCAGCTGACCGGCGCCGAGATCGGCCGCGACGACGGCGCCGCCGCGCAGCGTTGCCGTACCCGTCGTCGTGAGCCGCGCGGCGCCGCTGATCGTGCCGGCGAGGTCGAGCGAGGCGACCGTCTCGTCGGCCGCGAGCGCGAGGATGCCGCCGGTGAGCAGCACCGCGCTCGTGTCGGCGATGTGGCCGGCGGTGGCGCCCAGCGAGAGCTGGCCGCCGCTGATCGTCAGCTGCGGGCTCGCGACGCTGGCGTTCAGCAAGGTGTTGCCGGTGACCGTGATGTTGCCGCCGGCGAGGTTGGCGTCGACCACGGCGCCGCTGTTCAGCGTGCTGCCCGAGCCGGTGGTCAGCGTGAAGAAGCTGCCCGGCGCGGTCACGCTCAGCAGGTGGCCCGCGAGCGCGAGGCTGCCGATGCGCTCGTCGGCCGACAGCGCCAGCGTCGCGCCGCCGGCCACGCTGACGGCGGCGTTGTTGTCCAGGCGGTCGCCGCCGGCGGCCAGCGTGAGCTGGCCGCCGTTGACGTTCACCGCGCCGGCCGTGATGCTGCCGCTGACGCTGCTGTTGCCGGTCACGTCGACGCTGTTGCCGCCGAGCGTGCCGGTGACGGATGCGCCGGTCTGCAGCGTGGCGCCGGCCGTCGTGGCCAGGCTGCCGGCACCGGCCAGCGTGCCGGCGAGCACGAGGCTGCGCACGCTGCCGGCCGCGGCCAGCGTGAGCGTGGCGCCGCCGTCTACCGTGACGTCACCGCCTGTGGGCAGCGCACCCGTGGCGCCCAGCGCCAGCACGCCGGCCGAGACCGTGGTGCCGCCGCCGTGGTCGTGGCTGGCGTTCAAGGTGAGCGTGCCGGTGCCCTGCTTGACGAAGCGACCGGTGCCGGTGAAGCTGCCCGCGAAGCTGGCCGAGGGTGCACTCACATCGGCCGTCAGCGTGCGGCCGCCGAGCGTGAGGCCGCCGCTGCCGGAGAACGCGGCGGCGGTGGTGTCCAGCGCGAGCCGGCCGCTGCTGCCGCCGGCGCCGGCGTCCAGCGTCGCGGCGGCCAGCGTGGCGCTGCCGGCGAGGTCGCTGCCGGCCATCTGCACCGTCGTCGCGCTGACCGGTGCGTTCAGCGTGCCGTTGCTGCCGGCCAGCAGCGTGCCGGTGCTGAGCGTGGCGCTGCCGGCGAGGATGCCGCCGGTGCCCAGGCTCAGCGTCGCGACGCTCTCGGCGCCGCCCAGGTTCAGCGTGCCGCCGTTGATGGACAGCGCCGTGCCGGCCGCCAGGCGCCCGGCGCCGGTCAGCGAGGCCGTGCCGGGCACGTTCACCGTGGCCGCGTTCAGCAGCGCGCCGACGTTGGCGCCGGTGTTCAGCGTGGCGCTGCCGCTGAGCGACAGCGTGCGCGCGGCGCCGGCCAGCGTGCCGGCGATCGTGGCGCTGGTGGCGCTCGTGTCGGCGCCCAGCTGCAGCGTCGAGCCGCTGGCGATGCCGATCGAGGCCAGGCTCGACGCGGCGTTGAGCTGCGCCGTGCCGCTGACCGTGGACAGGGCGCCGCCGGACAGCGGTCCGCCGGCGATGGCGCCGCTGCGCAGCGTGTAGCTGGTCGCGCTCAGCGCCGGGCTGCCGGCCAGCGTGCCGGTGAGGTCCAGCGTGCCGATGGTCTCGGCCTGGTTGCCCAGCTGCAGCGTGCTGCCGGTGGCCACCGTGACCGCGCTGCCGTCGCCGATGCGCGTGCCCGAGCCGTCGGCCAGCGCGAGGATGCCGGCGCTCACCTGCACCGCGGTGGTCGTGGCCTGCCCGCCCAGCGTGAGCTTGCCGGCGCCGAGCTTGTTCAGCGTGCCGGCGCCACTCACGTTGCTGGCCAGCGAGATGTCGTCGCTGCGGCGGAAGGCGAGTGTGGCGCCGCCGGCCACCGTGACGCCGCTGGTCGCCGCCAGCGAGCCCGCGGTGGCGCCGTCGCCCACCGTCAGCGTGCCCGTGTCGACCGAGGCCGTGCCGTTGACCTGCACCGCCGCGTGGATGGCCGAGACGCCGTCGCTGGTGAGCGCGCTCGTCGTGACCGGTGCGCTGACGGTGCTGCCGTTCAGTGCCAGCAGGTCGGTCGTGAGCGTGCCGGCGCCGCTGAGGCTGCCGCTGCCGGAGAGGTTGCGGATACGTTCGTTGCTGGCCAGCTGCAGCGTGCCGCCGGCGGCAAGGATCACGTCGCCTGTATCGGCCAGGCGGTCGGCCGCACCGGCGCCGAGCACCAGCGTGCTGCCGCCGAGCACGCGCACGTTGTCGAACGCGGCGCGGCCGTCCAGCGTGGCCGTGGCGCCGGCCTCGACCTGAAGCTCGACCCCGGCGGCGCCCGCCAGCGTCGTGCCCGTGGCGATGCTGGCGCCGTTCTTCAGCAGCGCGCTGCCGGCCGTGGTGCTGGTGACGTCCAGCCGGTGGCCGCCCGACAGCGTGCCGCCGATCTGGGCCGTGCCGGTGCTGCTGTCGGCACCCAGCTGCAAGGTCGAGCCGGAGACCACGGCGACCGAGTCGAGGATCGACGCCGCATTCAGCTGCGCGGTGCCGGAGACGGTGCTCAGCGCGCCGCCCGAAAGCGCCGTGCCGACGACGCTGCCGCCGCGCAGCGTGTAGCTGGTGGCGCCCAGCGCGGCAGCGCCGGCGAGCGTGCCGCCGAGGTCCAGCGAGCCCACGGTCTCGGCCGTGCCGCCCAGCGTCAGCTGCGCGCCGGTGGAGACCGAGACCGCCGTGCCGCTGCCCAGCCGTGCACCGGGCGCGGCGCCGAAAGCGAGCGTGCCGCGCGTGACGTCCAGCGTCGCGAGGCCGCTGGCCGTGCCGTCCAGCGTGAGCGTGCCGGTGCCATGCTGTTCGAGATGGCCGCTGCCGAGCACGTTGCCGGCGCTGACGGGGCCCGTGCTGTCGAAGATCAGGCGCGAGGTGGCGTCGGCCAGCGTGATGTCGCCGCTGACGCTGCCGCCGGTGCCGATCGTCAGCGTGATGCCGCTGGTCACCGCGAGCGGCGCCGTGATCGCCGCCTCGATGCGCGGCGCCGGGCCGGCCAGCGTGACGGTCGTCGCCGCCAGAGCCGCGCCGCTGATCGTGCCGCCGAGGTTCAGCGCGGTGATCGTGTTGTCGCCGCCCTGGGACAGCGTGGCACCCTGGGCGACGTTGACGGTGGCACCTGCGGCCAGCAGGTTGGCCGCGCCCAGACTCAGCGTGCCGCCGTTGACGGTGAGCGTGGTGGCCGCCACCGCCGCGTTCAGCTGGCTGCTGCCGCTGCTGAGCAGCGTGCCTGCACCCAGCGGCGCATTGGCGGTGCCGCCGCTCAGCGTGTAGGTCGTCGCGCTGAGCTTGGCCGTGCTGCCGCCGGCGCGGGCCAGCGTGCCGCTGAGCGCGAGGCTGGTGACGGCCTCGTCGGTGTCGCCCAGCGTCAGCGTTCCGCTCGAGCCCACCGAGACCACCGCCGCGCTGCCGAGGTTGGCCTGCCCGCTGTCGAGCGCCAGGCTGCCGCCGTCCACCGCGAGCCGCTTCAGCGCCGAAGCCGTGTTGTCCAGCGACACCGCGCCCGAAGTCACGCGCAGCGTGCCGGCGCCGGTGAGCGTGGGCAGCGCGAGCGTCGACGCCAGGCCGCTGCGGTTGACGTTCAGCTCGGCGCCGTCGGCGATGTCGATCGCCGTGCCGCCCAGCGCGCCGGTGGTGCCGCCGTTGCCCAGGCTCAGCACGCCGGTGGCGACGCTGGCCGAGGTGCTGGTGGTGACCGTGTTCTCCAGCTGGCTCGCGCCGTCGCTGGTGAACGTGGCCACCGCGAGCCCGCCGGCGCCATCGACCAGGCCGCCATTCAGCGCCAGCGTGCCCAGCCCTTCGCCCGTGTTGGCCACCGAGAGCTTGCCGCCCGAGCCCACGCGCACCACGGTGCCGGCGGCGATGCGGTCGGTGCTGCCGCTCGTCAGCTCGACGCTGCCGCCGGTGATCGACAGCGTGCCGGTGGCGATCTTCGCGGTGGCATCGGCGGAGACGAAGCCCAGCTTGCCCGCGCCGGTCTTCACCAGCGTGCCGCTGCCGTCGACGGTGCCGGCGATCGTCGAGTCGCCGGTGAGCGTCCACTGCACGCTGGCCGGGCTGTCGGGGATGGTCGCGCCGCCGACGAGGGTGAGCGTGCCGGCGGCCAGGTTGCCCGACAGCGTGTTCTTGCTGCCGTTGTTGCTGCTGATCGACAGCGTGGCGCTGCCGGCGTCGAGCGTGGCGCCCGAGGCCAGGCGCACGTGGCCGGTCGCGCTGGTGGTGGCCGCAGGCGCCGTGTCCGCCGCCGACAGGTCGATGCCGCCCGCGGCGCTGATGCTGGTGTCGATGACGATGTCGCCGCCGGCCTTCAGCGTGAGCTTGCCGCTGCCGCTGACGGCCGGGCCGTTGCTCGAGACCGTGATGGTGGACTTGGCGGACAACGAGACGTTGCCCGAACCGAGCAGGCCGTTCAGCGAGCCCTTGGTGAAGAAGCTGTCGGCGTTGCCGCTGTCGGTGAAGTCGACGATGCGGCCGGGCAGCGCGACGGCGCCGGCCAGGTCGGTGATCGTGATCGTGTCCGGGTCCAGCAGCAGCGTGCCGGCCAGGCCGCGTGGCGCCGTGAGGTCCACCGTGCCGGCGAAGCTCAGCGTGCCCTTGCCCGACACCTCGGCGAAGCCGCCGTCGCCGCCCGCGGCGCCGCCGCGCGCCGTGACGCTGCCGCCGAAGCGCGTGATGTCGTCGGCCCAGACGATGACCCGGCCGCCGTCGCCGGCGGTGGTCGCATCGGCCGCGATGCGCGCGCCGCTCGTCACCGAGACACGCGCGGCGTTGTGCAGCTCCGGGTTGCCGCCCTGGTAGTCGCCGCCCACGCGCACGCTGCCGCCGCCGGCACTGCCGGACGCGTCCAGCAGCGCGCCTTCGGCCAGGCCCACGTTGTGGCCCAGCACCGTGATGCTGCCGCCGCGTTCACCCTCGGCCGCGCCGGTGGCTTCGAGCTTGCCGGCGACGATCGTGTTGCCGCTGGTGCCGCCGTCGATGACGATGCGCCCCTCGCGCCGGCCCAGGCTGCGCGCCTGCACCACGCCGTCGAGGTTCAGCACCGTGTCGGCGAAGCCGGCGCGCGCCGCGGCGCGGATCTCGGCCGTGCCGCCGTCGGCGCGCACGCCGCCCAGCAACTGCAGGCGCGCGTCGAGCTGGTCGTTTCGGGCGTTGAAGAACACCAGGCCGTCGCCCTCGACGTCCACCAGCACCTCGCTGGCCGCCGCCAGGCCCACGCGGCGGGCGGTGATCTGGCCGCTGTGCACGAGGTTCGGCGCGACGAGCACGACGCTGCCGTCGGTGGCGGTGATCTGCCCTTCGCTGCGCAGCGCGCCTGCACCGGCGACACCGCCGGCACCGGCGCCCAGCTGCAGCCGGCCGGAGGCGAGGTCCTCATTCGTGATCGCGAGCGTGGTGGCCACCAGCGAGCCCACGTCGACCCGCGAGCCGGCGCCGAAGACGATGCCGCGCGGGTTCACCAGCCACACGCTGCCGTTGGCGGTGAGCGAGCCGTAGATCAGCGAGGGGTTGTCGCCCAGCACGCGGTTCAGCAGCACCGAGCGGCTGTCGGGCTGGGCCACGTTGACGCGTTCGCCGGCGGCGATGGAGAAGTTCGTCCAGTCCAGCGTCGCGCGCGGCGTGGTCTGCACGATCTCCATCTGCCCGGGCGCCGTCACGCGCACGCTGGCCTGGCCGCCGGCAAGCACCGCGCCGGTGGGCGCGGCACGGCCTGCGGGCAGCGCGGCCAGCAGCGCGATGGCGATGCACACGGGCCGCAGCGGCGGCAGCGCAGGCATCGCAGGCAGGCGGTGGCGGGTCGTCGTCATCGGGCGTTCCTCGGGCCGGGCCATCGGCTGCGCGTCAGTTGAACAGGATCGCCGCCTGCAGCCAGGCGCGCGACTGGTCGATCTTCTCCCGGCCGCGGGTCAGGCCCCGCACCGGCTTGGCCCACGACAGGCGCAGACTGTAGGCGCCCGGCCGCACCCAGGTCAGGCCCATGCCGGCGCCGGCGAACTTGCCGTAGTTCAGCGGCCGGTTCAGGTCGCTCGTGACGCCCAGCTTGTAGCGGTAGTGCACGTAGCCGGCGTCGCCGAAGACGCTGAAGACCATCTCGCGCGCGATGCGGCCGAACCAGGCCTCCGGCGGCAGCAGCCGCAGCTCGCCGGTGAGCACCGCGCCCAGGTCGCCGGTGCCTTCGCCGCTGCCGAAGGCGCGCACGCCGTCGGGCCCGCCGACGCGGAACTGCTCGGTCGTGTCGAGGTTGTTGCGCGTGGCCTGGCCGCGGAAGGCGACGTAGATCAGCGCCCGGTTGGTCACGAAGTCCTGCAGCCGCGTGTAGCCCAGGCTCAGCTTGGTGTAGCTGGCATCGTCGTCCAGCGCCGGGTCGCGGCCCTCGGCGTACTTCACGCTGCCGTGCGAGACGTTCACGTCGAAGGTGTTGACGCCGCCGCCCAGCAGGCTGTCGCGGAAGTCGCCGGTGGCGCCCAGCGCCTGCGAATCGACGTTCTTGCGCACGACGCGGCCCACGGCGTCCTGGCGGTCGTCGTAGGCCTTGTGCTCGGCCGAGCCCAGCGCGAACAGGTTCAGGTTGCGCGAGCGCACGAGCGGGTACAGCGCGTAGACGTTCGCGGTGGCGGCCGAGCCCTTCAGCTCGAGCGGGAACTGCTCCTTGTCGAGCTTGTAGCGCACCGCCGACAGCGACAGGCCCGCCTTCCAGCCGTCGCTGCCCAGCGGCGTGGTGTAGCCCAGCAGCGCGAAACCCAGCCCGCCGGTGTTGCTGGCCAGCGCGGTGGCGGTGATGCCGTCGCCGCGGCCGAAGGGGCTGTTCATCTGCACCAGGCCGCCCAGGCGCCACAGGCCGAGCGCGTCGGTGCCGTTGCGGTCGACCTCCAGCTTGCCGGCGTAGGTGCCTTCGGGCGCCGGCGTGACGACCATCGTCGCCGTGCCCGGCTGGCTGCCGGCCTTCAGCTCGAAGCGCGCCGTCATGCCGCGCAGGTCGTTGACGAGGAAGACCACGCGTTCCACGTCGCGCACCTTCAGCACGCTGCCCGGCTGCAGGCGCGCGAGGTAGGCCTCGACCACCGCGCGGTCCACCGGGATGCCGCCGCGCCAGCGCAGCTCCACGCGGTCCAGCCGGCCTTCGAGGATGGCGATGCGGATCACGGCACCTTCGCCGGCGGCCGCGGGCGTCTGCTCGGGCAGGTAGGCGTAGCCGAGGTAGTAGCCCAGTTCGCGCTGCAGGAAGCGCGTGACCTCGGCGGCCGCGGCCACCAGGTCCTCGAAGCCGCGCTGCTTGCCGGCGAAGCGCGCCGTGAGCTTCGGCAGCGCCGCCTTCAGCTCGGGCGGCGCGCTGTCGTCGACGGCGTAGCCGACCACGTCCAGGCGCAGATCGTCGTCGGGCTTGCCGAGTTCACGCGGCGGCGCGGCGCGTTCGGGCGGCTGGGCCTTGTCGTCGGCGCCGGGCGCCACCGGGCGCGGGGCCAGTTCCGCGGGCCGCGGCACCTCGGCCGGCGTGCGCACGGGCGGCGGGTTGGTCTGCGCCTGCGCCAGCGCATGGCCCGGGCCGCCCAGCAAGGCGGCCGCACACAGCGCCAGCAAGGCGGCGCGCTGCCCAATGACATCCATCCCGGCCCCAGTTCGGTGGTGAAGTTGTGAGGGCATGTTAGGGCTCGCGAGCCGCACCTCACAATGAAAAGGCTCCATAGGTCGGAGGACGAATTTCACGAGCCCGTTGTGCACGATGTCATTGCGGCGACTCAATGGCGGTGCGAACGTTGACACCGATGCAGATGCAGTACCGTTCAGGACTTGCCTGGGGTTCCCAGGGCCCGCTTTCCTTGCGACACTCCAAGGCTGCCTTGCCCGTGGAGCCGGGCAGGGGCCCGCATCTCGGCAGTTAACCTCGGCCAAGTCAACGAGCACACCCGATCCGCAACCGATGAGCGAACTCGCCGAAGCCGAAGCCCAGGTCGCATCCTGGCTGCAGCCCCTGCCGGACGACGCCGCGCCCTGCGGCGCCGACCTCGAATACGACAACGAGTTCCTCTCGCTCACGCAGGCCGCCGCGGGCAAGCCCGAGACCCAGTTCGGCCCCGCCGAGCCGCCGGACTGGCGCGCCGTGGTGAGCACCGCCACCTCGCTGTTCGATCGCACGCGGGACCTGCGCGTGGCCGTGGACTGGACCCGCGGCAACCTGCGCCTGATCGGCTATGCCGCGTTGCCGCTGGGCCTGAAGCTGATCCACGGCCTGCTCACCGAGCACTGGGATCACGTGCACCCGCTGCCCGACCCGGACGACGGCGACCCCTACGGCCGCGTCAACGCGCTGCTGCTGCTGCGCGAGCACGCCGGGCTGCTGGGCGACCTGCGCGAGGCCACGCTCACCGAGGACCGCTCGATCGGCCTGCTGCGGGCACGCGACGTCGAATCGGTGCTCGCGCACCCCGGCACCGCGGCGCTGCCCACCGAGCTGACGAAGGAGCAGGCCGCGCAGATGCTGGCCGCGGCCGTGGCCAAGGACCCGGGCCTGCGCGCGGTGTGCAACGAGGCCGTGGCGCAGCTCAAGGCGCTGATGTCGGCGGCCAACGACAAGCTCGGCGGCGACGCGCCCGACCTGCGGCCGCTGTACAACATCGTCAATGGCGTCGCGGGCATGCTGCCGCCGGAGGCGAGCGACGAGCCCGAGGCCGAAGGCAGCGAGGGCGGCGAAGGCGAGGGCGGCGGCGAAGGCGGCTCGGGCGGTGGCCGCGGCCATGGCCTGTCGGGCAGTGTCCGCACGCGCGAAGAGGCGATGCGCGCGATCGACCTCGTCATCGAGTTCCTCGAGCGCACCGAACCGGCCAACCCGGCGCCCCTCTTCCTGCGCCGCGCGCGCATGCTCGTGGGCCACAACTTCCTGCAGCTGATGAAGGTGCTGGCGCCCGATGCGCTGTCGGAGGTGGCGCGCATCGTCGGTGTCGACCCGGAGACCGTGGTCGACCCGAACGCCCCGCCTCCCAGCAACGACTATTGACGAATACGCGCACATGGAAGACAACCCTCATTCGGCCGCATGAGGCGCCGCATCCCCCAAGTCCCGAAACAATCCGTTGACCAGGAGCCCTCGCATGAGCAGCAGCCAGAAATTCATTGCGCGCAACCGCGCGCCGCGCGTGCAGATCGAGTACGACGTCGAGGTCTATGGCGCCGAGAAGAAGGTGCAGCTGCCCTTCGTGATGGGGGTGCTGGCTGACCTCTCCGGCAAGCCCGCCGACCCGCTGGCGCCGGTGGCCGACCGCAAGTTCCTGGAAGTCGACGTGGACAATTTCGACGCCCGCATGAAGGCCATGAAGCCGCGCGTGGCCTTCCAGGTGCCCAACGCGCTCACCGGCGAGGGCAACCTGAGCGTCGACATCACCTTCGAGAACATGGACGACTTCTCGCCCGCCGCGGTGGCGCGCAAGGTCGATTCACTGAACAAGCTGCTCGAGGCCCGTCAGCAACTGCAGAACCTCGTCACCTACATGGACGGCAAGGGCGGCGCCGAGGAACTCATCGGCAAGCTCATGAAGGATCCGGCGCTGCTGGGCACGCTGGCCTCCTCGGCCAAGCCGGCCGACGCCTGAGCGCAGGCGCGAGAAGCCCGCCGAACATCCCGACAAGACAACAGGAGCCCCGAATGGCCGAAACCCAATCCGCCGCGTCGTTGGCCGGTGTCCAGCTGGAAGGCAACGACCTCGCGTCGCTGCTGCAGAAGGAGTTCAAGCCCAAGAGCGACGACGCCAAGAGCGCCGTCGAGCAGGCCGTGCAGACGCTCGCGCAGCAGGCGCTGTCGCAGACGCAGCTGATCGGCAGCGACGTCGTCGCGTCGATCGAGGCGATGATCGCCGCGATCGACCGCAAGCTGTCCGAGCAGATCAACCTCATCCTCCACCACGAAGACTTCCAGAAGCTCGAAGGTGCATGGCGCGGCCTGCACTACATGGTCAACAACACCGAGACCGACGAGCAGCTGAAGATCCGCGTGATGAACGTCTCCAAGCAGGAGCTGGGCAAGACGCTGAAGCGCTACAAGGGCACGAGCTGGGACCAGAGCCCGATCTTCAAGAAGATCTACGCCGAGGAATACAGCCAGTTCGGCGGCGAGCCCTTCGGCTGCCTGGTGGGCGACTACCACTTCGACCAGAGCGCGCCCGACGTGGAGCTGCTGGCCGAGATGGCCAAGATCGCCGCCGCGGCGCACGCGCCCTTCATCACCGGCGCCTCGCCCACGCTGATGCAGATGGACAGCTGGCAGGAGCTGGCCAACCCGCGCGACCTCACGAAGATCTTCACCACGCCCGAGTACGCCGCCTGGCGCTCGCTGCGCGAGAGCGACGACAGCAAGTACCTCGGCCTGACGATGCCGCGCTTCCTGTCGCGCCTGCCCTATGGCAGCAAGACCAACCCGGTGGAAGCCTTCAACTTCGAGGAAGACACCGGCAGCGCCGACCACAACAAGTACACCTGGGCCAACGCCGCCTACGCGATGGCCACGAACATCAACCGTTCGTTCAAGGAGTACGGCTGGTGCACGCGCATCCGCGGCATCGAGTCCGGCGGCGCGGTGACCAACCTGCCCACGCACACCTTCCCGACCGACGACGGCGGCGTGGACATGAAGTGCCCGACCGAGATCGCCATCGAGGACCGGCGCGAGGCGGAACTGGCCAAGAACGGCTTCATGCCGCTGGTGCACCGCAAGAACAGCGACTTCGCCGCCTTCATCGGCGCGCAGAGCCTGCACAAGCCGGCCGAGTACGACGACCCGGACGCCACCGCCAACGCCAACCTGGCCGCGCGCCTGCCCTACCTCTTCGCCACCTGCCGCTTCGCGCACTACCTGAAGTGCATCGTGCGCGACAAGATCGGCTCGTTCAAGGAGCGCGACGAGGTCCAGCAGTGGCTCGCCAAGTGGATCTCGCAGTACGTCGACGGCGACCCGGCCCGTTCCTCCGAGGCCTACAAGGCCAGCCACCCGCTCGCCGCAGCGGAAGTGGTCGTCGAGGAGGACCCGGCGAACCCCGGCTACTACAGCTCGAAGTTCTTCCTCAGACCCCATTACCAGCTCGAGGGCCTCACGGTCTCCTTGCGACTGGTTTCCAAGCTGCCGTCGGCCAAGGGGGGCTGACCACCACGACGGCGGCAATCCAAGCAGAAGACGTCCCGGACCACCACCACCACACCTTCACTGGCTGCGCAGCGGAGGGCGCCCCGCGCAAGGCGCGTTTATCGCAGTGTGCAACGCCCACACCACCATCGGGCAACTAGGAGCGAATCATGGCCGTAGACATGTTCCTGAAGATCGACACGATCAAGGGCGAAACCAACGACAAGGCTTTCAAGGCCGCCGGCGCGATGGACGTGCTGGCCTGGGGCTGGGGCATCTCCAACTCGGGTACCGCCCACCTCGGCGGCGGCGCCGGCGCGGGCAAGGCGAACTTCCAGGACATCTCCGTCACGAAGTTCGTCGACTCGGCCTCGCACGCGCTGATGAACGCCTGCGCCACCGGCACCCACCTGAAGAGTGCGTCGCTGCACATCCGCAAGGCGGGCAAGGAGCAGCAGGAGTACATCACCATCGAGCTGAAGGAAGTGCTGATCACCAGCATCACCACCGGCGGCTCGGGCGGCGAGGACCGGCTGACCGAGAACATCGCGCTGAACTTCGCCGAGGTGAAGTTCGCCTACAAGCCGCAGAAGACCGACGGCACGCTGGGCGACGCGCTGCCCTTCACCTACAACATCAAGTCCAACCACGTCTGATGCAGGCGCCTTAGCGCCTGATCTTCCCGGCGGCGCCGCGGCCCCCACCGGCCGCCGCTGCCGGGCGTTCTTCCAACCGTCGAGAAGGGAAGCACCGTGGGGCGCTCCGACATGTTCCTGAAGGTCACCGGGCAGCGCTCGGGCGAAATCGCCGGCGAGTCCAGCGACCTGGCCTTCGCGAACCAGATCGACGTGCTCGACTGGTCGTGGGGCATGACGGCGCCGACGGCGCTGGGCGGCCAGCGCACGGCCCGCGTCTCGATGAGCGAGCTGCGCATCGTCAAGCGCGCCGACCGTTCGTCGACCTCGCTGATGAGCGCGATGAACGCCAACGAGCTGCTGAAGACGGTGATCCTGACGGTGCGCAAGTCCGGCGGGACGAGTTCGCTGCCGTACTTCATCGTCAAGCTCGAGCAGGCGCGCATCGACTCCTACAACATCGCTTCGCAGACCGGCCCCGACGGCGTGCCGGTGCTGATGGAGCACATCGGCCTGGCCTTCCGCAAGATCAACGTCGACTACGTGCAGCAGACGGCCACCGGCGGCCCCGGCGCGGGCTCGAACTTCAACGCGGAGACCGGGCCCTCGGCCTGAACACGATGTCTGGACCCACCCCGGCCGAGATGGCCCTGCGCGACGGCGACCCAGTCGCGGCGCTCAAGCTGCTGACCGAGCAGGTGCGCGGCAAGCCGCAGGACGCCAAGCTGCGCGTGTTCATGTTCCAGCTGCTGTGCGTGCTGGGGCAGTGGGAGCGCGCGCTGAACCAGCTCAACGTCGCGCGTGAACTCGACCCGGCCACGCTGCCGATGGTGCAGACCTACCGCGAGGCCATCGCCTGCGAGGCGCTGCGGCGCGAGGTCTTCGCCGGCCACAAGGTGCCGATGCTCTTCGGCGAGCCCGAGACCTGGATCGCGCTGCTGATCGAGGCGCTGCTGCGCGAAGGCCGCGGCGAGCCCGATGCGGCACGCAAGCTGCGCGCGCAGGCGCTGGAGGAAGCGCCGGCCACGGCCGGGCAGCTGGTCAAGGGCGAGAACCCGCCGGCAGCGTTCCAGTGGATCGCCGATGCCGATTCGCGCCTGGGCCCCACGCTGGAGGCCGTGATCAACGGCCGCTACTACTGGCTGCCCTGGAACCGCCTGGCGCAGGTGACGATCGACCCGCCGCAGGACCTGCGCGACCGCGTGTGGATGCCGGCGCAGTTCGAGTTCACCAATGGCGGCAACGTCGTCGGCCTGATCCCCACGCGCTACCCCGGCACCGAGCTGGCCGCCGGCGGGCCGCTGGCGATGGGCCGCGCCACCGAATGGCGCGAGTCAGCGCCCGGCGAGTACGAGGGCCTGGGCCAGCGCCTGATCACGACCGATGCCGACGAGTTCGCGCTGATGGACCTGCGCTCGGTCACGCTGGCGGCGGGCTGAGCACCTCCGGCGCGCGGCGATGTCCAACCTGCGCGCCCAGGACCGGCTGCAGCCGGCGCTGCTGGACCGGCTGACCGATGAGAGCGTCGAGTCGCGCAGCGAGACGGCCGAGGCGCGCGTCATCAACCGCCAGCGCATGCGCGAATCGGTGCTGCGCGACCTGGCCTGGCTCTTCAACGCCGTGCAGCCGGGCGCGGCGGTGGACTTCACCAACGCCCCGCATGCACGCAACTCGGTGCTGAACTACGGGCTGCCGCCGCTGTCCGGCCAGACCGCGTCCACCATCGACCCGATCGAGCTGCAGCGCCGCGTGCGCCAGGCCATCCTCGACCATGAGCCGCGCATCCTGCCGGAGTCGCTGCAGGTCGAGGCCGTGCTGACCGAAGACCAGATGGACCACCACAACCAGATCGGCTTCCGCATCGGCGGCCAGCTCTGGGCCCAGCCGGTGCCGCTGGAACTGCTGCTGCAGACCGACATCGACCTCGAGACCGGCCGCGTCTCGGTGCGCGAACTCAACCGCTGATCGGCGACCCCGACGATGGACCCGCGGCTGCTGCGCTACTACAACGAGGAACTGCGCCACCTGCGCGAGATGGGCGCGGAGTTCGCCCAGCAGTTCCCGAAGATCGCCTCGCGCCTGGGGCTGGAGGGGCTGGAGGTCACCGACCCCTACGTCGAGCGCCTGCTGGAAGGCTTCGCCTTCCTGGCCGGCCGCATCCAGCTCAAGATCGACGCCGAGTTCCCGCGCTTCACCCAGCGCCTGCTGGAGATCGTCTACCCGCAGTTCCTCGCGCCCACGCCGTCGATGCTGATCGCGCAGGTGCAGCCCGAACTGGGCGACCCGGCGCTGGGGCAGGGCGTGAAGCTGGCGCGCGGCAGCGCGATGCACAGCCAGCCCGGCAAGGCAGGCGCGACGGCCTGCGAGTTCCGCACCGCGCACGAGCTGACGCTGTGGCCGCTGGAGCTGACGCAGGTCGAGTACTTCACGCACGCCGCCGACCTGCCGATGGCCGCCGTGCCCGAGTGGCGCAAGTACCGCTCGGGCCTGCGCATGCGCATCCGCTCGACGGCGGGGCTGGACTTCGCGCAGATCGCGATGTCCGACCTGCGCGTGCACTGCCCGGGTGTCGACGACATCGCCTTCCGGCTGCACGAGCTGCTGTGCGGCAACGCGATGGGCGTGCTGGTGCTGCCCGTCAAGCGCCCGGCGGCTTACCACGAGGCGCTGCCCGGCGACGCGGTGGAGGCCGCCGGCTTTGCCGACGACGAGGCGCTGCTGCCGCCCACGCTGCATGGCCTGCAGGGCTACCGGCTGCTGCAGGAGTACTTCGCCTTCCCGCAGCGTTTCCTGTTCTTCGACCTGCGCGGCGTGGGCGATGCGTTGCGGCGCCTGTCGGCCCGCGGCAGCGGCACCGAGGCCGACATCGTCGTGCTCTTCTCGCGCCCCGACAACGCGCTGCTGCAGGCGGTGGACGCGTCCAGCCTGGCGCTGCACTGCGTGCCGGCGATCAACCTGCTGGAGAAGCGCTGCGACCGCATCCAGGTGACGCCTGAGACGGCCGATTTCCACGTCGTGCCCGACCGCACGCGGCCTATGGACTACGAGGTCTACGCGGTGCAGGAGGTGCTGGGCTACGGCACCGGCGTCAACAGCGAATGGCGCTTCGTGCCGTTCTACAACGCCTTCCACTTCGAGGACCGCAACCACGGCGCCTACTACTCGGTGCAGCGCGAGCCGCGGCTGCTGAGCACGCAGCAGCAGCGCGACGGGCCGCGCACCTCGTACGTGGGCACGGAGGTCTACCTCTCGATCGTCGACGGCAGGGAGGCGCCGTTCTCGCAGGAGCTGCGCCAGCTCGGCGTGAAGGCGCTGTGCACCAACCGCGACCTGCCGGTGCTGATGCCGGTGGGCAGCGCCAAGGGCGACCTCGTGCTCGCGCAGACGGCGCCGGTGCGCAGCATCCAGATCATCAAGGGCCCGTCGCGCCCGGTCTCGGCGATGCGCGAGAGCAACCTCGCGTGGAAGCTGATCAACCAGCTGTCGCTGAACCACCTTTCGCTCACCGACACCGATGCCGAGCAGGGCGCCGCCGCGCTGCGCCAGATCCTGCGCCTGTATGCGCAGACCGGCGACGCCGGCGCGCAGCGCCAGGTCGACGGCGTGCGATCGGTGGCGCTGCGCGCCGTGGTGCGGCGGCTGCCGATGCCCGGGCCCATCACCTTCGGCCGCGGCGTGGAGGTGAAGGTCGAGGTCGATGACCTCGCCTTCGAAGGCGCCAGCGCCTTCCTGCTGGGCTGCGTGCTGGAGCGCTTCATCGCGCGCCATGTCTCGCTGAACGGCTTCACCCAGCTGCGCCTGCATTCCGCGGCGCGCGGCGACATCCTCGCCGGGCGGCCGCGCAGCGGCGCCCGGCCGCTCTTGTGAACGCGCCCGAGCCGCAGGCCACGCCCGCCGGCACAACGCCCGCCGGTGACACGCTGCACGCGCGCCGCGACGCGCTGATGCGCGAGCTCGCGGCCACGCCCTGGCGCTACGACTTCTTCCATGCGCTGCGCCTGATCGACGCACTGAACCCCGATCGCCCGCGCCTGGGCCAGGCGCGCCGGCCGGTCGACGAGCCGGTGCGGCTGGGCCAGGCGGCCGACCTCTCGTTCGCGCCGTCCACCATCTCGCGCGCCGTGCCGATGGACCGCAGCGGCCGGCCGCGCATCGAGGTGCGCTTCTTCGGCCTCTTCGGCCCCAATGGCCCGCTGCCGCTGCACCTCACGTCCTACGCGCGCGAGCGCAGCCTGCACCGCGGCGACGACACCTTCGCGCGCTTCGCCGACTGGTTCCACCACCGGCTGCTGCTGCTGTTCTACCGCGCCTGGGCGCAGGCCCAGCCCACCGTCAGCCTCGACCGGCCCGGCGACGACCGCTATGCCGACTACGTCGGCTCGCTCTTCGGCAACGGCGGTGCCGAATGGCGCGGCCGCGATGCCGCGCCCGACCACGCGCGGCTGGCCTTCGCCGGGCTGCTGTCGCGCCAGGCGCGCAACGCCGACGGCCTGGCGAACCTGCTGTCGGGCTTCCTGGGCATGGCGGTGCGCGTGGAGCAGTTCGTCGGCCGCTGGATGCCGCTGCCCGAGGCCGAGCGTTCGCGCATCGGCGGCATCGGCGCCTTCCGCCGTGCCGCCGGCGCGCAGCTGGGCATGAGCACGGTGCTCGGCCGCGCGGTGTTCGACCGCCAGCACCACCTGCGCATCCATATCGGGCCGCTGTCGCTGGCGGCCTTCGAATCGCTGCTGCCCAGCGGCCGCGCGCTGCCGCCGCTGGTGGTCCTGGTGCGCCAGTACCTGGGCCTGGAGTTCGGCTGGGACCTGCACCTGCTGCTGGCGCCCGGCGACGTCCCGTCGGCGCGGCTGGGCCGCCAGGGCCGGCTGGGCTGGACGAGCTGGATGCGCACCCCCGTGCGCACCGAGGTCGCCGCCCTGAACATCGAACCCGACCCCGCGTCGGCATAACAATCGAAAGACACGTCGAAAGGACCGATCCCCATGGCCGAGATCAACCGCGTCACGCTCTTCGGGAAGCTCAACCCGCCGACCTACAAGGCCGTCGAGGGCGCCACGGTGTTCTGCAAGCTGCGCGGCAACCCCTACGTCGAGTTCGAGCATGTGCTGGCGCAACTGCTGCAGCAGCCCGACAGCGACTGGCACCGCGCGATCAAGCACTTCCAGCTCGACATGTCGGCGCTGGCCAAGGACCTGACCGCGGCGCTGGATCGCCTGCCGCGCGGCTCCAGCAGCATCAGCGGCATCGCCGAGAACATCGCCGACGCCATCGAGCGCGGCTGGGTCTACGGCACGCTGCTGTACGGCGACCAGGTCGTGCGCTCGGGCTACCTGCTCGTGGGCATGCTGAAGACCAAGAACCTGCGCGCCGCGCTGGTGGCCATCAGCCGGCAGTTCGAGAAGATCAAGGAGGCGGAACTCTCCGACGCGCTGCCCAAGGTCCTGGCCGGCAGCCCCGAGGACGGGCAGGGCGCGAGCGACGGCTCGGGTGCGTCCGGCGGCGCGGCGCCCGGCGAGGCCAGCGGCGCCATCGCCCCGGCGGCGATGGGCAAGCAGGAGGCGCTGAAGAAGTTCACCGTCGACCTCACCGAGCAGGCGCGCAGCGGCAAGATGGACCCGATCGCCGGGCGCGACGACGAGATCCGCCAGGTCGTCGACATCCTGATGCGGCGGCGCCAGAACAACCCCATCCTCGTCGGCGAGGCGGGCGTCGGCAAGACCGCGGTGGTGGAAGGCTTCGCGCAGCGCATCGTGCGCGGCGACGTGCCGCCCACCTTGAAGGACGTGGAGCTGCGCTCGCTCGACGTGGGCCTACTGCAGGCCGGCGCGAGCATGAAGGGCGAGTTCGAGCAGCGCCTGCGCAGCGTCATCGAGGAGGTGCAGGGCTCGCCGAAACCCATCATCCTGTTCATCGACGAGACGCACACGCTGGTGGGCGCCGGCGGCGCCGCCGGCACCGGCGACGCGGCCAACCTGCTGAAGCCGGCACTCGCGCGCGGCACGCTGCGCACCATCGGCGCGACCACTTTCGCCGAGTACAAGAAGCACATCGAGAAGGACCCGGCGCTGACGCGGCGCTTCCAGACCGTGCAGGTCGACGAGCCCGACGAGCCCAAGGCCATCCTGATGATGCGCGGCGTGGCCAGCACGATGGAAAAGCACCACCAGGTGCAGATCCTTGACGAGGCGCTGGAGGCTGCGGTCAAGCTCAGCCACCGCTACATTCCCGCGCGCCAGCTGCCCGACAAGAGCGTCAGCCTGCTGGACACCGCCTGCGCGCGTGTGGCCGTGAGCCTGCACGCCACGCCGGCCGAGGTGGACGATTCGCGCAAGCGCATCGACGCGCTGAACACCGAGCTGGAGATCATCGGCCGCGAGAAGGCCATCGGCATCGAGACCGCCAAGCGCGAGGCCGAGGCGAGCGAGGCACTGGCGCACGAGAAGGAGCGGCTGGCCAAGCTGGAGGAACGCTGGAACGGCGAGCGCGCGCTGGTGGACGAGCTGCTCGCGCTGCGCGCCAAGCTGCGCGGCGGCGCGCAGCCGGTGGAAGGCACGGGCAGCAATCTCGAAGCCGCGGCCGGCGAGGCGGCCAAGGCCGAGGGCGTGACGCCGGCCGATGCCGAGGCCGAACGCGCCGCGGCGATGGCGCAGCTCAAGGCCGTGCAGGAGAAGCTCACCGCGCTGCAGGGCGAGCATCCGCTGATCCTGCCGACGGTGGACTACCAGGCCGTGGCCACCGTGGTCGAAGACTGGACCGGCATCCCGGTCGGGCGCATGGCGCGCAACGAGATCGAGGCGGTGCTCAACGTCGCCAAGGTGCTGGGCGAGCGCGTGATCGGCCAGGACCACGCGATGGAGATGATCGCCAAGCGCATCCAGACCAGCCGCGCCGGCCTGGACAACCCGAGCAAGCCGATCGGCGTGTTCATGCTCGCCGGCACCAGCGGCGTGGGCAAGACCGAGACCGCGCTCGCGCTGGCCGAGGCGCTGTATGGCGGCGAGCAGAACCTCATCACCATCAACATGAGCGAGTTCCAGGAGGCGCACACCGTCTCCACGCTCAAGGGCGCGCCCCCGGGCTACGTGGGCTATGGCGAAGGCGGCGTGCTGACGGAGGCCGTGCGCCGCAAGCCCTACAGCGTGGTGCTGCTCGACGAGGTGGAGAAGGCCCACCCGGACGTGCACGAGATGTTCTTCCAGGTCTTCGACAAGGGCTTCATGGAAGACGGCGAGGGCCGCTTCATCGACTTCAAGAACACGCTGATCCTGCTGACCACCAACGCCGGCACAGACCTCATCGCCAGCCTCTGCAAGGACCCGGACCTGATGCCCGATCCGGAAGGCATGGCCAAGGCGCTGCGCGAGCCGCTGCTGAAGGTCTTCCCGCCGGCGCTGCTGGGGCGGCTGGTGACCATCCCCTACTACCCGCTGTCCGACGAGATGCTGGGCCGCATCGTCAAGCTGCAGCTGGGCCGCATCAAGAAGCGCGTCGAGGCGCGCTACAAGATCCCGTTCGAGTATGGCGAGGACGTCGTCAAGCTGGTCGTCAGCCGCTGCACCGAGAGCGAGTCGGGCGGCCGCATGATCGACGCGATCCTCACCAACACGATGCTGCCCGACATCAGCCGCGAGTTCCTGAAGCGGATGATGGAAGGGCGTCCGATCGAGCGCGTGAAGGTCTCGACGGCGGAGGGGCAGTTCGTCTACGAGTTCTAGCCGGCGCCCGCGCGGGCGGGGCCCGCACGGTGCCTGGCACGGCCGCGATCGCGGGCCCCGGCCCGCGGCACATCCTCAAAGGAGATATGCGATGAGCCGACCCCGATCCAATGCCCTGACGGGCCCTTCCGACCCCCGCTTCCGCAGCGCGGCCGACATGCTGGACACGGCGCTGAAGACGCCCATTCCGGTGGCCGAGGAACTGAAGAGCTTCGCGAAGAAGGTCTTTGCACGCAAGGACCTGATGGAGACGATGAAGGTGCCGAACGACATCTCCAACGGCATCTACAACCTGTACACCGAAGGCGGCGGCGGCGGCCACCGCCTCGACGCCCAGACCATGCTCAGCCTGGCGCGCGGCAACTGGAGCAAGATGCTCAAGGTGCTGCCCACCAAGCTCACCGGCAACGCCTTCTTCCAGTACACGAAGACCGCCAAGAACGAAGGCGTGGACCTCGGCGACGCCGTGATCTTCGACGACGACGACATCGCGCTGGAAGCCGCCGAGGACTTCCTCTACTTCTGCATCAACGCCGGCCGCCCGGCCTGCCGGGTCTACCTGAACCTGGCCTTCGAGTCGATGCCGCGCGTGGTGGACGTGGCGAGCAAGCTGCCCGACGAGCTGTACAAGCAGCTCGTCGACATGAAGACGACCGGCCCCGGCGCTGGGCGCGCCGATTCGGTGGTGATCTACTGCGCCTCGCTCGACGGCGCGCGCAAGATCGCCGACGTGATGGCCGAGGCGATCAAGGACGGCACGCTGAAGTCCGACAGCCAGGCCGTGCCGGCGATGACCACGCGGGTGGCGGCCGGCGTCTCCATCGGCGCCGAGCCCAAGCCGCAGGAGACGGGGCTGGCGGCGCGCATCCAGGGCTATCCGCCCGACGCCCAGAGCTTCGGCTCGGTGCGCAGCCAGGTGATCTGCGCGGCGATCCTGAACTTCCGCGAGAACCAGGGCGTGCTGGGCAAGGGCTTCGACGCCTTCCTGCAGTTCGTCGCCGTGGGCTTCAAGGGCTACGGCCTGGATCCGGCGGCGCCCGGCAGCTGAAGGCTTCGCCCGCACCGCACGCATGGACGCCACCGACCGCCTGCTCGACGAATCCGGCCCCTGGGCCGCCGGGCTGATCGGCGACGAGGCCGCGATGGCGGCCTTGCGCGCCGCGCTGGCCGCTCGCGGCGGCACGACCTGGCGCCAGGGCGAGCATGGCGTGCTGCGCGCGGCCCTGGCGGCGGGCCTGGACCTCGGCAAGCCCCTGCGGACGCAGACCTACCGCCTGGCCAGCGTCGCTGCCGGCCCGGCTGCCGCGCCGGCGCCGGCGCGCAGTGCAGGCCCGCCGCGCGCGGCGCCCGCACCCGTGGCCTCGGGCCCGGTGCCGGGCGAACTCACGCCGGACCTGGATGCCGGCGCGATGGCGCAGGCGCTGCTGGAGGCCTCGCGCGACGGCGCGCCGTTCTGCGAGGAATGTGCCCGCGCCGCCGCGGCGCAGCACGCCTGAGCATGGACGCGGCACAGCGCCAGCGCATCCTCGACATGCTGTGGCCCGCCGGTGCCGCGGGCAGCGTGTGGGCGGTGCTCGATTGCGCGCGCGAGCCGGCCGTGTACGGCGCGCTGCTGGCCTCGCAGCTGGAGTTCCGCTGCCTGTTCGCGGGCACGATCCCGCGCGAGGTCGAGCAGGTCTCGCCGCACCTGGTGGAGCTGCTGCGAGACCACCGCCTCACGGCACGCCTGCTCGACGAAGCCTGGGGTCGCAGCTGGGGCGTGCTGATGCGCGTGGACGACCCGTCGAACCTGCGCCACCACCTGCGCAAGTTCCTCAAGGTGCGCGAGGAGGCCGGCGGCCGCAACCTGCTGTTCCGCTGGTACGACCCGCGCGTGCTGCGCGACTTCCTGCCCACCTGCACGGTCGACGAGCTGCAGCGCTTCTTCGGCCCGATCGACGCCTGGTACGCCGAGTCGGCCGACGGCGCCGGCCTGCACGAGTACCGCGTCGATGCGCGCGGCCTGCGCCGGCGCGACCTCGGCCTGCCGCAGCCGGCCTCAGCCTGAGCGCGGTCAGAACATCAGCTCGAGCTGCGGCAGGTGCCGCTCGCCGAGCGACAGCAGGTAGCTGTGCCGCGACATGGGCAGCAGCTGCAGCGGCAGCACCGGCACGCCGTTCAGCGGCCGCGGCCGGTTCTTGTTGCTGCCGCTGAAGAGCACGCGGCCGTCCTGCAGCAGCACCAGCCAGTCGCGCCGCCGCGTGCCCGCGGTGACCGCGTGCGCGGCCACGGCCGAGCGCGCCGCCAGCGGCAGCTGCGGGCCGGCGCTGCGCTGCACGGTGGCCGGCGCGTCGCCGGGCGGGAACACGGCATCGGCCAGCGCCAGCTTGCGCCGTGCGGCATCGTCGGCCAGCGGCACCGCCACGCGCACGCTGCCATCGGCTTCCACGCTCACGGCCAGGCCGGTGTCGGGCATCGCGAAGGCCTTGCCGAGCTTGACGCCGCGCTGGCGTCCCGGGCCATCGGCCGCCGCCTCCACCAGCTGCAGCGAGAGCTGCTCGCCGCCCTCGTCGACCAGCAACGCGGCCACGCGCCGGTTGCCGCCGGCGCGCGGGCCGATGGCCGCGCGGCCCGCGAGCACCTGGCCGCCGACGGCGCGTGCCGGCCAGCTGCGCGCATCGCCGCGCGCCGGGAAGCGCAGCAGCTGCAGCTGCCGGCCCTCGGCGTCGAGGCCGAAGAGGTCGAGTTCGCCGTTGTCGGCCATCAGCGCCGGCGCCAGCAGGCGCGGCGGGAGCGCGGCGCCGGCGAGCTGCTGCCCGGGCGTGCCGGCCAGGCCCTCGACGCCCAGCTGCCCCTCGGCGCGCCACACGAAGCGGTTGAGCAGCGAGTCCATCCGGTCGTGGCGCGTCCACACGCCCAGCACCTCGCCCGCGGCGGCCGGCAGGTCGGCCAGCGGCACCAGCGTCATCAGGTCGACCTCGCCGAGGTCGGGCCGGTCCTCGTGCAGGATGGCCTGGTACAGCCGGCCCGCGCCGCCGGGCAGCCGCGCCAGGCAGGAGACGCGGATCGGCAGCGACTTCTGGAAGCCGTCGTCGATGTTCAGCGCCAGCGAGCGCAGCTCGGCCGGGTCGATATCGAAGGCCAGCGGCGTGGCCTCGGCGCGCGTGCCACCCGAGCTGAGCGACGCGGCCAGCGTGTAGCGGCCCGGCTTGTCGATCTCCACCAGGCTTTCCAGCGGCAGCGTGGCCTCCATCGACTGGCCCGGCGCCAGTGTCTTCAATGCCGGCGCGGCCGGCGGCAGCGCGGCGCCGTGCTCGGCCTTCAGGCTGCTGCGGAAGCTGAACGCGTGGCCCTTCGGGAACGACGGGCCGCTCAGCACGTACTGCGGCTGCGCATTGCGGTTGTCGCCGGGGTCGGGCAGGTCCAGCGGCACGCTGCCCGCGTTGCGCAGCGTCACGCGCAGCGCCATCGATTCCTGCGGGAGGAACCGTGCGCGGGGCAGTTCGAGCTTGATTTCCACGGGTGAACTCCGTCCGGTTGCGGCGCCGCCGGCCCGCGGCGCCCAGCACCAGCGCGCGGCGCCGCGGGCCGGCGGTCATTTGCGGTTCTTGGCCGCGTCCACGCGCAGCTGCTTCCAGGGCCAGCCGCGCAGCCGCAGCTGGCAGAAGCCGCACAGCGTGCGCGGCGTCGTGAAGTTGTAGGACATGAGGCAGTTGGTCACCGCCTTGTCGTGCATCTTGTAGTCCTTCTTCTCGCCCGCGGCCGGCGTGTGCGGCAGCATGAAGTGGTGGCCGAACTCGTGCGCGCCGGTCATCTCGCGCACGTCGTTGGGCGCGCCGGCGTAGTCGGTGGTCTTGCCCAGCTGCAGGTAGCCGCAATGGCGGTCGTCGCCGCCGGGCAGGTCCAGCGCGTAGCCGCGCAGCACGCTGGCGGCCGCCGCGGTGTGGTTGTGCAGGCCGTCGACGTGGAAGATGTGCGCGCCCTCGGTCGCGCTGAGCTGGCCGTTGAAGACCGATTCGAGGATCGTCGAGCCCACGTTGTTGCACAGCGCCGCGTACTGCGCGGCGTTGGAGATGCCGTTGGCCGCCAGCGCGTTCTGCGCCGCCACGAGCGTGATGCCCAGCCGCGTGGCCACCGCCTGCTGCCAGGCCGCCAGCGTGCGGAACTCGCAGCCGTGCGCCCCGGCGGCATGCTGATCGACCGTGCCGTCGACCATGTCCTGCTGCGCCGCCGACAGGCCGCCCACGGCGCCGGTGAAGGCCGTGTTCCAGGTGCCCGAGGCCATCGCGCTGGAGCCGCCGCTCTTGTCTTCCAGCTGCAGGAAGGCCGGCTTGTAGATCGCCTGCACGTTGGCGATGGTGAGATCGGGCACGGCGGCGGTCTTCTTGACGTACTTGACCAGGTGCACCTCGCGCCAGATGCGGAAGCTGCCGGTCTGCGCCTTCAGCAGCGCCTGCACCGGCAGCGGCGCGTCGTCGGCGATGTTCAGCACGACGGTCTTCTTGCGCGTCACGTCGTGCGCCACGTGCACGGCCAGCTTGACGGCGTCGCCGGCCATGCGCGAGGGCTGGAGCATCACGCCGGTCTTGCAGGCCGCCGCGCCGTCGTCCCAGGCGTAGCTGTAGGCGGCCCAGGTGCGCGGCTTGGGGCAGGCCTCGACCTTGAACGGGAACACGTTCGCATCGAGCGGCGCCTTGGGCGCGTAGCCGGCCTGGGCCGGGAACACCGGCACGCCCGAGGGCCCGCGCTTGCCGTTGCGCTTGACGTGGCAGTTCTCGCCCTTGGGCTTGGTCTTGGCCTTGTCGTAGTCCTGCGCCGCGTCCACGAAGGCGTTGCCGGTTCCGGCCGCCGCGCTCTCCCAGTCCCACAGGAACTTCACCTGGCCGAGCGCCTTGGGCGCGAGCACCGGCTGGCCGGCGCTGTCCTGCACCCACACCTTGGCGAACAGCGGGATCAGCGGCCCGTCGTCCCACATCGCGTGGTACTCGTCGTGCAGCGAGTCGTCGAACATGCTGTGGCCGGCCTTGAAGAGGTTGCTCTCCAGCAGCACGTCGATCGCCGCGCCGGAGGCCGGCGGCGCGGCGCCCTTGGCGATCACGGCGTCGTACAGCTTGCCCGGGTCGCCCTTGCGCGCCACCGCTGCCGGCAGGATGGTCTTCGGCCCGTACTCCAGCTCGAGCTTGGCCACCAGCACGTGGAAGAAGGTCCAGGCCACCGGCGAGCGCGTGACGCCGTCGCCCTTGACCGTCAGGCGCAGCTTGTACGGCGAATGCTCGACGGTGAGGAAGTCGCCGGGGAAATCGGCGTGGGCCGGGTCGATCTTGCCGTTCCACTTCTTCTCGGTGCCGAACTCGAGCACATGCTCGCCTTCGAGCAGTTCGTCGCCCGTCAGCTCGCGCGTCCAGAACGGCTTGGCGTCGAAGCGGCGGAACAGCTCCAGGTGCGCCTCGCGGATGGCGCCCTGCGGGTTGTGCAGGTCGTACCAGAGCTCGACCTCGTCCTTGCGCGCGGGGTCGACGGCCCAGGTGCCCGGGTCGAGCTGCGGGCCGGGCGCGAAGGCGAAGTCGTCGCTGCCCTGGCCGCCCGGCGCACGCACGGTGGCGGCCGCCGCGGGCAGGTGCGACTTGCTGCCCTTGGCGCCCGCGCGCAGGCGCAGCTCGATCACGCCGAAGGAAGGGACCGCGAGCTTGTTGCCGTGCGTCTTGTCGTGGGCGGTGCGCGCCACGTGCGCGTCGCGTTGGATCGTCATGCGCTCAGATCGTGTCGTGGCGGTTGCGCAGGTCGGCCTGCACGTCGGCCACCTTGCCGGTCTCGCTGCCCTTGGCGGTGAGCGCGTGGCGGCGCTGGTGGGCCTTCACGGCGGCCTTGCTGGCGTCGTCCTCGGCCAGCGCGTCGGGCGCGAGGCCGCCCAGGTTGTTCAGGCGGCGCAGCGCGCCGCGGATCGTGTCGAAGGGCTCCATGCTGCCGACGTGCAGCGTCCACTTCACCGCGGTCGCCGGCTTCACGGGCTCGGGCTTGTCGTCGAAGTCGGCCGCCACGATCTTCGGCGGGTAGGGCGGCGGCGAGGGCGCGGGCGATGGCGCGGGTGCCGGGGCCGGCGCCGGTGCGGGCGGCGGTGCCCAGGTGATCGACAGCGTGCCGCTGGTGGCCGTCGGGTCGATCTCCATCTCGACGATGCCGCCCGAGGGCAGCGTCTTCTGCTTGCGCTTGCCGACCACGAGCTCGCAGGTCTTGGCCACGATGGCGCGGTCGTCGTAGTCGACGATCTTGAGGCGCAGCTTCGTCTTCGTCCGCACGACGACGAACTTGTGCTCCTTGTTGCTCGCGACCGGGACCTTCTTGGCCTGCTTGTCCGGGATCGAGACGACGTCGCCCTCGGCCAGCTGGTTCGGGTTCGGCCGCTTGCCCTTCAGCGCGGCGTTGGTGCCGTGGTTGTAAAGGGTCGCGTAGTCGAAGAAGCCGTTGGCCTCGGCCAGGCTGCAGAAGCAGTCCCCCGGGACGACCGTGTGCTGCGCCACGGCCGGTCAGGCGGCGGGGGCGGGGCCCCACTCGCTGGCGTCGATGTCGGGGAAGCTCACGTCGTAGGTGCCGGGCTCCAGCGTGGACTTGTTCAGCACGCCGTTGGCCAGCGGCCCGGGCATGATGACCGTATCGCCCTTGGTGACGCGGCACTTCGCGGCCTTGACCTTGCTGCCGTCGTCCTTGTGGGTGAGCTGGATCTTCAGGAAGTGCTTGACCTTCTTGCAGGCAACGACGCCGGGCTGGCCGCCCTCTTCGCTGCACTCGGACAGGCCGTCGAGATCGTCGTTCTTGGGCATCGTGGTCAGTGCAGTTCGGCGGCCGGCTCGGCGGCGGCGTCGAGCGCATCCTGCCGCTGCTGCCACTCTTCCTCATCGGCCTCGCGCGCCAGGCGCAGGATGGCGGCCTCGCGCAGCCGCTGTGCGCGCGCATCGGGGCTGAAGGTCCCGCTGCGCAGGATCTCGCCGGCCCAGGCCTGCTGCGGATCGTCGGCCGCGCCTTCGCCGAACACCATCTCGAAGGCCGCGAAGGCCGGCAGGTGGCGCGGCCGCAGGCCGAAGGCACGCGAGCGCGCGGCCGCGCCGTCGATGCGCCGCGCCAGCTCGCCATCGTCCATCGACGCGGTGCGCTGCGGGAAGGCGCGCCGCAGCCGCGCGGACAGCTGCCGGCGCAGCGCCGCCTCGCAGAGGATCGCGAAGGGCTCGGCGCGGATCGTGAAGAGCGGCGTCATCGATGTCGGAGGCGGCAGGCCCGGCGCATGAGCAAGGGCAAGGGCTTATCGAGGCGGGGCGAAGTAGAACCGATCCGCGCGCGAGCGTCCATACGCGGGCCAGGGGAGGTGGCGCGGATCAGGCTCTCCCGCCCAGGCCCGCCAGCGGCCGTGCCGGATCGGCGATCGACTGGAATCGCATCAGCGTGGCGGCGTTGCGGTGCTTGTGGCTCATCAGCGGCATGATGCCCGCGGCCAGCAGGCCTTCGCCGGCGCGTTCGGTCAGCAGCATCTCGGCGCAGGGCTGCAGCTCGGTCTCGCCGTCCTGCGCATAGGTGTAGGCGGGCAGGTCGCCGATCTCGCGCTCGTCGCCGGGCTCCATCTCCCAGCCCTGCGCGGCGAAGGCGCGGCCCACGAGCAGCGTGGCCGCGAGCGAGCCGGCGCCCCACAGCAGCTGCTCGTGCACCGGCGCGCCGCCGGGGAACTCCTCGAAGGCGAAGGTCGACAGCGGGTCGCTGCGCTTGCCGTAGGGCAGGCGAAGCAGCACGCGCGGCGCCACCAGGCCCAGCCAGGGCGCGGCCTCGCTGCCGCGCAATGCCTGCCAGCCGGCCAGTGCCGCCGGGTCGGCGGTGGCCAGTGCGAGATCACCCGCGGCCACCAGTGGCCCGCCGGCCTGCGAGGCGATCAGCCCCAGCGCCGCGGCCAGGCCCACGTCGGCATCGCCGGGGCCGAAGTGGTACAGGCCGCACAGCCAGTGCCAGGGCTCGCCGCCGGGGATGTTGCGCCAGCGGTCGGCCAGCAGCCGGTGCAGCTCGGTGTCGGCCAGGCGGCCGCCACTGGCCACCACGTCGGCCAGCAGCTCCTCGCGCGAGACGTCCAGCAGGTGCAGCTGCAGGTTCTCGTCGAGTTCGAGCGAGGACACGAGCCACATCGCGCCGCGCCAGGCCGCCTCCAGCGCCTGGAAACGCGGCTCGTGCAGCAGCGTGCGCATCTCGGCCGCGATGGCCGCGTCGACCGAGGCCACCAGCGTGGCCTGCTGCGCCTGGGTGTCGGGCAGCACGTGCGGCGCGACGAGGCTGCGGATGAATGCGTCGATGCCGCCGGCCGCCGGCGCGGGTGCCGGTGCATCGGCCACCGCCGGGCGGCCGCCCAGCAGGCCGGCCAGCAGGTCGCCGCCGGACGATGCGGCCGCCGCCGGTGCCGCAGGCGCGGCCGCCGCGGGCATGCCCAGCTCGGCCGCCGCGGCGGCAAAGCGCGCCGGGTCCTGCAGGCGCTGGCGCATCTGCCGCAGCGCGGCGAAGGTGGGCAGCCTTGTGACCAAACTGTCAGGATGGAAGTGCTCCAGTTCACTGAACTCGATCTCGTTCGGCCCGATGCTCAGCAGCGGCGCCAGGCGGTCCATCACGGTGTCGAAGCTGTCGGCGTCGAGCCGGTGGATGGGCCGGTTCGCCAGCGGCGGCCGCTCGTTGGCGGCGCGGGCGCTGAAGTCTCCCATCAGCAGCAGGCGCAGCGGCCCACGGCTGCGGCGCGGCGAAGTGGGTTCGGGTTGGAAGTCGAACTGAAGACGTGAAGGCATGAAGGGAACTCCGCGACCGAGGCACGAACCGGGTGAAGACGCCATCCGCTGGATGAAGCAGATCGCGTTCGCGAGGCCATCCGGTCTAGGGGGCGGTTCGGCTTGTCGCCCCTGGTACTTTGCTTCAGAGTCGAGGTCGGACGCAATCTGAATTTCTCATGTGTGCATCGCCCAACCTGGCCGCCGCGGCGCCGGCCCAGACGCTGCAGCAGGCCATGGCGCTGCACCAGGCCGGCCGGCTCGACGAGGCCCTCGCGGCCTATGAACGGCTGCTGGCCGCCAACCCGCGCCTCGCCGACGCCTGGCACCTGATGGGCCTCGTGCATGCGCAGCGGCGCCGGTTCGAGGAAGCCGGCCGGCTGATCGGCAAGGCCATCGCGCTGCAGCCGCGCGAGGCGCTGTTCCACAACAACCTGGGTAACGTCTGGGTCGAGCGCGGCCGGCCCGAGGAGGCGCTGGCCAGCTTCCGCCGCGCCCATGCGCTGGACCGCCGGCGCCCCGACGTGCGCAACAACCTGGGCGTGCTGCTCAGCCGCCTGGGGCAGGGCGAGGAACTCGACGAGGCCGAGCGCCTGTTCCGCGGCGTGATGGCCGAGGTGCCGGCGTTCACCGACGCCGCGCAGAACCTGGCCAACCACTTCATGCGCCATGGCCGGCTGCAGGAGGCGATGGAGGTCTGCGTCGAGGCGCTGATCGTGGCGCCGGCCAACCCCGAGATGCGCCGCGTGCTGGGCGTGGTCTACAGCAACCTGGGCATGACCGACAAGGCCGCCGAGCTGTACCGCGGCTGGCTGGCGCAGGAGCCCGACAACGCCGAGGCCCTGTTCCGGCTGAGGGCCTGCACGCAGGAAGACGTGCCCGAGCGCGCGCCCGACGACTTCGTCGCGATGACCTTCGACATCTTTGCCGACTCCTTCGACGCCAAGCTCGCATCGCTGTCCTACCGCGCGCCCGAGTTGGTGGCCGAGGCCGTCGCGCGCCATGCGAGCCCGCCCGCAGCGGCGCTGGACATCGCCGACGCCGGCTGCGGCACCGGCCTGTGCGGCCCGCTGCTGAAGCCCTGGGCGCGCACGCTGGCGGGCGTGGACCTGTCGCCGGCGATGCTGGCCAAGGCGCAGGAGCGCGGGCTGTACGACGAGCTGGAAGCCGCCGAGCTGGTGGCCTGGCTGCAGCGGCGGCCGCAGTCCTGCGAACTGCTCGTCTCGGCCGACACGCTGTGTTACTTCGGCGCGCTGGACGGTTTCGCCGCCGCCGCGCGCGGCGCCCTGCGCGAGGGCGGGCTGCTCGTCTTCACCGTCGAGGCGCTGGCCGAGGAGCCCGGCGCGCCCGAGCACCGGCTGCAGCCGAGCGGCCGCTATAGTCACCGGCGGGGCTACGTCGAGGCCGCGTTGCGCGGCGCCGGGCTGCAGCCGCTGGAACTGCAGGCCGTGCACCTGCGCAAGGAAGCCGGCAAGCCCGTGGACGGCTGGCTCGTCTCGGCCCGTGCCACCACCGGCGTGACGCCGGAAATGAACTGACACCACGAAGGATGCCATGCCCGAACTCTTCATGGAGCTGAAGACCAGCCTGGGCAACAAGCTGTTCTTGCACTCGATGTCCGGGCATGAGGAGGTGTCCCGGCTGTTCGAATACGAGGTGGTCGCCGGCTCCGAGGACGCGGCCGTCTCGGCCGACAACTTCCTGGGCAGCAACGCCGGCGTCTCGCTGAAGCTCGAGGAGGGCAAGCGCTGGTTCAACGGCGTGGTCACGAGCTTCGGCGTGAGCATGCCGCTGGGCCGCTTCTCGGGCTACCGCTTCATGCTGCGGCCCTGGCTGTGGCTGGCCACGCGCAGCGCCAACCTCAAGGTGTTCCAGAACCAGACGGTGCCCGACATCGTGCGCGAGGTGCTGCGGGTGTACCCGGGCACCGTGAAGCTGCAGCTGAAGAAGACCTACGAGCCGCGCGTGTACTGCGTGCAGTACCGCGAGTCCGACTTCAACTTCGTCAGCCGGCTGATGGAAGAAGAGGGCATCTTCTACTTCTTCGCCCATGCCGACGGCAAGCACGACCTCGTGCTCGCCGACGACGCCAGTGCCTTCCAGCCTTTCAGCGGCTTCGCCGAGGTGCCCTTCGACGACGACCCGGAGCACTACACCGGCCACCCGGCGATCACGGACTGGCAGATGCGGCACGAGATCCAGCCGGCCAAGTTCGTGCTGCGCGACTTCAACTTCATCACGCCCAGCACCGACCTGACCACGCACGTGGGGCAGTCGCTGCACACGAAGGGCGGCTCCGCCGGCGAGGTCTACGACTACCCGGGCGGCTACGAGCAGAAGGGCGCCGGCGACAAGATCACCGACCTGCGCCTGGCCGAGGCCGAGAGCCGCTACGCGCGCTTTTCCGGCAGCGGCAACACGCCGGGGCTGGTGGTGGGCGCGAAGTTCAAGCTCACGCAGCACTGGCGCCTGGACCAGATCACCGACTACGTCGTGCTGTCCACGCGCATCGAGCTGTCGGCCGCGCAGTTGGAGGCAGGCGGCGGCGAGATGCGCTTCGGCTGCGGCTTCACCGCGCAGAAGTACGCCGAGCCCTTCCGCCCGGCGCGCATCACGCGCAAGCCGCACGTGGCCGGGCCGCAGACGGCCATCGTCACCGGCCAGGGAAACCCGGGCGACATCCACACCGACGACAAGGGCCGCGTGAAGGTCCAGTTCCACTGGGACCGCCTGGGCAACAAGGACGCCACCAGCTCATGCTGGCTGCGCGTGGCCAGCCCGATGGCGGGCAACGGCTGGGGCTTCATCACCATCCCGCGCATCGGCCAGGAGGTGGTCGTCGACTTCCTCGAAGGCGACCCGGACCGCCCCTTCGTCTCCGGCCGCGTGCACAACGGCGAGCAGCTGCCGCCGTACCCGCTGCCCGACAACGCCACAGTCACCACCTTCAAGAGCCGCAGCAAGGGCGGCGAGTCGGACAAGTTCAACGAGCTGCGCTTCGAGGACAAGCCCGGCAGTGAGTACGTGCTGATGCAGGCGCAGAAGGACCGGCTCGAGTTCGTCGAGGAGACGCTCAAGAGCACGATCGGCAAGGAAGAGCACCGCCACACGAAGGAAGACCGCAAGGAGCAGATCGAGGGCCAGTGGCACATGCACGTCACGAAGGACGTGCTGCAGAAGTTCGACGCCAAGTTCGGCCTGACCGTCGCCAAGGACGTGATGATCAAGACCGACGCCAAGTTCAACCTCAAGACGGCGCAGGACATCGCGATGGAGTCGGGCACCGCCGCCTCGCTGAAGACCTCGACCGACCTGCACCTGAAGATCGGCAAGAACATCGGCGCCGAAGGCGGCATGAACGTGCACATCAAGGGCGGCATGAACGTCGTCATCGAGGCCGGCACGCAGCTCACGCTGAAGGGCGGCTCGGGCTCGGTGGTGCTGGGCATGGACGGCGTGGCGATCACCGGGCCGATGGTGAAGATCAACTCCGGCGGCTCGCCCGGCTCGGGCAGCGGCGCCAGCCCGGTGGCGCCCACCGAACCCGCCGCGCCGGTCGATCCCACCAAGCCGACCGACCCGCTGTCGCACCGATAGCCCGCGGCAATCCCGCACCGGATGCACCCGCCCGACACCGAGGCCCAGGAAGCCGCCGCCTGGGCTGCCTTCCTGCAGCAGCTGGCCGAGCAGCTTGCCGCGCAATGGCCGGCGATGCAGGAGCGCCTGGGCGACCGCATGCCGGCCTTCGTCGAGCTGGCGTCGCAGCAGGCGCTGCAGCGCGGCCTGCGTCGCGCAGCCAGCGTCGCGCGGCTGGCCAACCTGTGGTGCGTGTGGGGCCCGGCCTTCCACGACCGGCCCGGCTTCGAGTGGGCGGCCGAGATCCTGGCCGGCGTGCAGCGCCAGCGCGAATGGCCGGTGCTGCACCGGCTGCTGGTGCGTTCGCAGCAGGAGCTGCAGCGGCTGCCCGACGCGCGCATCGCGCCCGAGGCGCTGGCGGCGGCCGACGCGCGGCTGCTGCAGGTCTTCGCCGCGCTGGGTGAACATGGCGCGCTGCATCCCTACGAGCCGCCGCCGCTGCCGCGCAGCGCCTGCGACCTGGAGGCGGTCGAGCTGCGGCTGCTGGAGCCGGCTGTCGAGCAGCACTACGTCTTCGCCGCCGGCCAGTGGCAGCGCGCGCCGCTGGCGCCGCCGGCGCCGTTGCGCATCGACGCCGAGAACCCCGCGCCGCGCCTGGCCGCGGTGCTGGCGCATCCGCCGGGCGAGAAGCCGGTCGCGCGCGTGCAGCTGCGCTCGCGCGCCCATGCGCTGTGCGACGCGGATGCGCATCCCGCGCTCGACTTCGGCGGCACGCACGGCCTGTGGCAGTGGCTGGGGCACGAGACACGCGCGGTGAGCTGGCCGGTGGCCACGCTGGCGCAGGCCAGCGCGGCGCCGGGCCTGGCGATCGCCGAGGAGACCTCGCCGGACATCTTCAAGCTCGAGCTGAATGTCTGCGGCCTGCGCGACGAGGGCGACGCGATGGGCAGCGTCGCCACGCAGCTGTGGGCCTGGCCCGCCGCGCAATGGCTGCTGACACTCGAGCGCCAGGCCGCCGAGCCGCAACCGGTGCTGGCCGGCCGCGAGCCGGCGGCGCGCGCCGCCACGCGCGTGGCCGTGGAGCGCGACGGCCAGCCGCAGGACGGCGCCGCGCTGCGCCGCGCCTTCGAGGCCGGGCTCGACGCGCGCACGGCCGATGCGCTGCAAACCTGGCTGGCGACGCTGGCGCGCATCGAGGGCATCTCGGCGCTGCGGCTCGACGGCCAGCTGGCGTTGCTCACCGGCCGTGCCGCCTGCACCTGGGGCTGGGCGCTCGGCGCGCAAGGCTTCGGCGCGCGCGCCTTCATGCGCCTGCTGGGCGCCCTGGAGTTGACCGCCTGCCAGAGCGAGCTGCACGCCGAGGCCGAACTCGCGCTGCACGGCGCCCGCGCGCGGCTGCGGCTGCATGCGGTGGGCAGCACGCCGCTCGCGCAGACGCTGCGGCGCGAGGCCGCCGAGCCGTTGCTCACCGAGGTGCTGCTGCCGGCCAAGGCCACGTTCCGCGTGCCGGTCACGGCCGAGCTGGTGCCGCTGGCCACCGACACCGGCACCCTGCTGCAGGCCGGCGGCCCCTGCACCGGCGCGCTGGTGGGCGAGGCGGGCCTGCGGCCGCGGCTGTCGGGCGGCAGCGGCTGGGAGTGGTACGCGATGCTGCGGCTGGAGCCGGCGACGCTGCCGCTCGTCATCGTCGACCCGGTGCTCGGCGATCGGCACCTGACGCACCCGCTGTGGGACGCGCAGGTCTTGCTGGACTGGAGCGCGGGCTGATGGAACGTCTGCTGGTTCTGCGGCTGGAGACGATCGGCGTGGCCGCCGAAGCTTTGCTGAACGGCGTGCCGCTGGCCCGGACGGCGGCGGCCGGCGGCGCGGTGACGGTGCCGATCCACGAGTACACCTGCGGCGGCGCCAACGAGCTGGAGCTGGTGATCGACCCGCCGCCGCCCGGCGCCGAATCCGCACCGGCCCCGCTGCTGGCCGACGGCCGCTGCGGCGCCAGCCTGCGCCTGCTGCTGCCGCGCATCGGCCAGGCCGCGCACCCGGAGAACGCGCGCACGCTGGCGCAGATCGACTGGGCGCCGCTGGCCGACGAGGTCACCGAGGTGCCGCACCGGCTGCGCCAGGCGGTGGACCTGCCGATCGCCTTCCCGCGCTGGCGCTGGCTCGATGCGCCGCCGGTGGCCGAGCCCGCCACGCTGCTCGCGCCGGCCGCCAAGTTCCTGCAGGGCCTGGCGCTGGCGCTGATGCGCGGCGACGCCGAGCCGCTGGTGCTGGCCGCGCGGCTGCGGTTCGAGGAGCTCGCGCAGGCCTACCAGCGCAATGCCGCCGAGGACGCCGCGCGCTTCCGCGACCACCTCAAGGCGCTGCACGCCGCCTTGCCGCTGAAGCCGGCCATGCCCAAGGCCGACGCGCTGCTGCTGCGGCCACTGGCCGGCGGGCGCCTGCTCGAATGCCTGCAGCCCGGCGGCGAGCCGGCGCTGCAATGCGCCACGGCCGGCGGCGGCCGCGTCGCCTTCCCGGTTCGCGTGGCCGTGATCGAGGGCCGCTTCTATGTCGTTCGCTGAGGCCGCGCCCGGCGCTATGCTGCAGCCCCTGCCTTCGTCTGGAGCTGCCGAATGATCGTGCTGAGGGTGCTCAGCTACAACGGGACGCCCGCCGACGGGCCCTCGGCCCAGTTCGACGAGATCGGCGGCACCATCGGCCGTGCCGACAACAACCAGCTCGTGCTGCCCGACCCCGAGCGCACGATCTCGCGCGTGCATGCGCGGGTCGTGTTCCGCAACGGCGGCTACGCGGTGGTGGACAACGGCAGCAACCCGATCAGCGTCAACGGCAACGCCATCGGCGCCGGCCGCGAGCAGCCGCTGAAGCCGGGCGACGAGATCCAGATCGGCGGCTACGTGCTCACGGCCAGCGCGGCGGCGGCCGCCAAGTCGAACGATCCCTTCGCCGACCTCTTCGGCGACGCGCCGATGGGCCTGGCCGCACCGCCGGCGCCGCCCGCGCCGCGGCCCGCAACCGGCATGGCACCCGGCGCCGCAGCCGCGCCGCGCAGCCCGCCGCCACCGGCGCCCAGGCCCGCCGCCCCGCCGCCGCCGGCGGCGCTGGCGCCCGGGCAGATCCCCGACGACTGGGACCCCTTCGCCGACGACGAGCCCCCGCCCGCGGCGGCTGGCGCGCGGGCGTCGCCGCCGGCTGGCGATCCGTTCGCGTCCATGCCCTCGGCCGACCCCTTCGCCGGCATGCAGGCCGGCGGTGGCGGCAGCCTGGACGATCTCTTCGGCCTGCCCAAGGGACCGCCCACCGGCGGCGCCATCACCGACCCGCTGGCCGACCCGCTCGGCGGCACGCCCGCGCAGGCCGCGCTGGCCCGGCCGAACATGGCCGGCGACGCCGACCCGCTGCAGGCGCTGCAGCGCACCGCCACGCTGATGCCGCCGCCGGCCAGCGCGAGCGACCATGGCTCCGAGCTGAACACGCCGATGCCGCTGCCGCCGGCGGCACCGCGGCCCCCGCCGCCGGCGCCGGCGACATCACCCCTGCCCAGCGGCGCCGTGTTCTCGTGGAACGACCCGCCGCGCGACGGCAAGGTCGTCACGCTGCCCGGCGTGCACGTGAAGGATCCGGTGCCGCCGCCGCCTCCGCCGCCGCTACCCCGCGCCGCTCCTGCCGCGCAGCCGGCGACGGCCGCGGCCCCGCGTGCCGCGCCCGACGAACTGCTCGCCGCGCTGCTCGCCGGCCTGGACGCACCGGGCCTGCGCATGGAGGCGCTGACGCCGGAGAAGATGGAACTCGTGGGCCGGCTGCTGCGCGAGTCCACGCGCGGCGCGGTGGAGCTGCTGGTGGCGCGCGCTGCGCTCAAGCGCGAGATGCGCGCGGAGATGACGATGATCGTCTCGCGCGAGAACAACCCGCTGAAGTTCTCGCCCACGGTGGAGGTGGCGCTGCAGCACCTGCTGGGCCCGCAGACACCCGGGTTCATGCCCGCCGCGCCGGCGATGCGCGATGCCTTCGACGACCTGCGCGCGCACCAGCTGGGCGTGATGGCCGGCATGCGCGCGGCGCTGGAAGGCGTGCTCAAGCGCTTCGACCCCGCGCAGCTGGAGGCCAAGCTGACCACGCGCTCGGCGATCAACACCTTGATCCCGGCCACGCGCAAGGCCAGACTCTGGGAATCGTTCACCGAGCTGTTCGCGCAGCTGCAGAGCGAGGCGCAGGACGATTTCGACGAGCTCTTCGGCAAGGCCTTCCTGAAGGCCTACGAGGACCAGCTCGACCGGCTGCACCGGGAGAACGGCCCGCGCTGAGGCGCGGCCGCTTGGAGGACGGAGGCTTCGCATGCTGGCTCTGGAAGTCGCCCTGATGTCCGACCGCGGCGGCCGCAAGTACAACGAGGACGCCTGCGGCCACTGGCATTCACGCCAGCACCTGTGCTGCGTGCTGGCCGACGGCGCCGGCGGCCATGGCGGCGGCGACATCGCCTCCAAGCTGGCGGTGCAGGAGCTGATCGGCCGCTTCTCGGCCCAGCCCTCGCGGCGCGCGGCCGACCTCGACCGGCTCTTGCGCGTGACCAACGACGTGCTGATCGGCCAGCGCGAACCCGGCACGCCGCGGCAGGACATGCACAGCACCGTCGTGTGCCTCGTCATCGACTTCCTCGAGCACCGCGCGCTGTGGGCGCATTCGGGTGACTCGCGCATGTACTGGTTCCGCGAAGGCAAGGTGCTGGACCGCACGCGCGACCACAGCCTGGTGCAGGGCCTGGTCGATTCCGGCGTGCTCACCGCCGACCAGGTGCGCACGCACCCCAAGCGCAGCGAGCTGCGCTCGGCGCTGGGCATCTCGCCCGAGGTGCTGGAGGTCAGCGCCGACGAGGGCCGCCAGCAGGTCGAGCCCGGCGACGTGTTCATGCTGTGCACCGACGGCCTCTGGGAGTACCTCGACGACGCGGTGCTGGAGCGCACGCTGTCGGCCGCGCCCAACCCCGGCGCCTGGCTGGGCGAGCTGGCCACCGAGGTGCGCCAGGCCGCGGCGCACAAGGCCAGCCATGACAACTTCAGCGCGCTGACCGTCTGGACGCGCAGCGCGCCCGAGGCCTGAACGCAGCGAAACGGAGAACAGCGATGCCGAACCAGTGCTGCATGGGCGCGATGATGCAATGCACGATGGGCATGGCCCCGAGCACGCTGATGCCCACGCCCAAGACCGTGATCACCAGCAACATGATGGCCGCCAACATCATGGACAACAAGCCGATGGTCAACATCCTGCCCTTCGGCATGTGCCAGAGCCCGGCCAACCCCACCGTCGCGGCCGCCACCGCGGCGGCGCTGGGCGTGCTGACGCCGATGCCCTGCATCCCCAACACGCCCGCACCCTGGGCGCCGGGCGCGCCCAACGTGCTCCTGTGCAACATGCCGGCGCTGGACAACACGTCCAAGCTGATGTGCATCTGGGGCGGCGTCATCAGCATCAACTTCGCCGGGCAGGTGACGCACCAGATCCCCTGAACGAAGAAGGCCCGCCGAGGCGGGCCTTCGATCGAGCGGGAAGGGCTCAGGACGGCGGGGTGGCGCGGCCGATTTCGACGCGGCGGTTCTCGGCGCCGAACGGGTCCTTGGGGTTCTTCAGCTGGTTGGCGCCCATGCCCACCGGGGCGATCATCGTGCCGTCGGCGCCCTGCTCGACGAGGAAGTCGCGCACCGCCTCGGCGCGGCGCTGCGACAGCGACAGGTTCGAGGCCGCCTGGCCGGAGGCGTCGGCGTGGCCCTCGATGCGCACCACCTTGCCGCTGCCCTTCTTGCCCTTGAGCACCTCGGCGAAGACCTCGAGCTGGCGCTTGAGCGAATCGGGCAGCTCGGCCGAGCCGAGCTTGAACGACGAGGCCGGCAGCGAGTAGCGCACCGCCGGCTTGAAACCCATGCACTTGAAGCCGGCCGCCTTGAGCTGCTCGCAGGCGTCTTCCGGGAACAGGCCTTCGGCCACGGCCTTGGCATCGGGGATGGACTGCCCCATGTCGACGGCCTCGTCGGCGGCGAAGACCGGGGTGGTGAAGGCGAAGGCCAGCGCCAGCGCGGCGCGGGGCGCGAGACGTTGCAGTGTCATGAGGGTGCTCCTTGGGCGGTCTTGGAGGAATCTTACGCCCCGTATCCTTTGGGTCCAAGGTGCATGGGAATGTTCCACACGCCGCGCTTGCGGTTTGACGCAACACCGGCGGCACAAACACCCGTGACGGCCCTTTGCACCCCGTGTATCGTTAGCCGACGGCCCGCGTTCGCGGCGTACCGTGACGGGCGCTGCCTGCACTCTTATCGTTGGACCGCATTCCCCGATGACTTGGCACAACAAGGTGATGTGGACGGAGGGCATGTTCCTCCAGCCGCAGCACTTCCAGCAGCAGGACCGATTCGCCGCACGGCAGCTCGACGGGCGCATCGCCACCACCACCGCCTGGCCCTGGGGCTTCTTCGCGCTGCAGGTCGACGACGCGGCGCTGCTGCAGGGGCGCATCCTGGTGTCGGCGGCGCGCGGCGTGCTGAGCGACGGCCTGGCCTTCAACATTCCTGCCGATGACCCGGCGCCGGCCGCCTTCGAGGTGCCGGGCGACGCGCGCGACGAGATCGTCGTGCTGGCGCTGCCGCAGTCGCGCCCGGGCGTGCCCGAGAGCGACGTCGAAGCTGCCGAGGGCGCGATGCCGCCGCGCTTCCGCGCCGCCGACCTGGGTGTGGCCGACGTGCATGCCAGCAGCCTGCGCGAGGCGCCGCTGCAACTGGGCCGGCTGAACCTGCGGCTGATGCTGCAGCGGGACATGAACGACGGCTACGTCGCGCTGGGCGCCGTGCGCGTGATCGAGCGCCGTGCCGACGGCCGCGTCGTGCTCGACTCGCAGTTCGTGCCGCCGATGCTGCACGCGCCGTCCCACCTCGTGCTGGACGGCTGGCTGCGCGAGGTCCAGGGCATGCTGCATCAGCGCGGCGAGGCGCTGGGCGCGCGCCTGGCGCAGCCCGGCCGCGCCGGCACCGGCGAGATCGTCGACTTCCTGCTGCTGCAGGTGATCAACCGCTTCCAGCCGCTGTTCACGCACCTGCAGCGCCTGTCGGTGCTGCACCCGGAGCGCTTCTTCGAGCTGTGCCTGGCGCTGGCCGGCGAGCTGTCCACCTTCGGCGAGCGGCGCCGGCCGGTCCCCTACCCCGAGTACAAGCACGAGGACCTGGTCAACAGCTTCCGGCCGGTGATGGCGGACTTGCGCCAGTCGCTGTCGATGGTGCTGGAGCAGACCGCGATCCCGATCGACCTGCAGGAGCGCAAGCACGGCATCCGCGTCGCGGTGATCGCCGACGTCGAGCTGCAGCGCACGGCGATGTTCGTGCTCGCGGTCAACGCGCAGATGCCCGGCGAGGCGCTGCGCATGCGCTTCCCCACGCAGACCAAGATCGGCCCGGCCGAGCGCATCCGCGACCTCGTCAACCTGCAGCTGCCGGGCGTGACGCTGCGCGCGCTGCCGGTGGCGCCGCGCCAGATCCCCTACCACGCGGGCTTCACCTACTTCGAGCTCGAGACCCGCGGCAACGAGATGTGGAAGCAGCTGGAATCCTCCGGCGGCCTGGCCATGCACATCGCCGGCGACTTCCCCGGGCTGGCGATGGAGTTCTGGGCAATAAGGGGCTGACCACCACCAGCCCACCGGGGCCGATGCGATGAGCCAAGACAACGATCCGCCGCCCGACCCGTTCGCTGCGTTCGAGTCCGACCGCACCGTCATCAAGCCCAGTGCCGGGCGCGGTGGCGCGCGTGCGGCGGCGCCGGCGCCCGCGGCCGGTGCGCCGATGCGCGCGATGCCGGCGCCCGAAGCGCCCGCGATTCCCGAACTGCCCGCCTACGCGAGCCTGAACCCGCTGGTGCAGGCGGCGGCACCGCTGCTGTCGGCCGCGCCGCGGCTGCGCGCGACCATCCGCCATCCCGATCCCTCGGCGCTGCGCGCGCAGCTGGTCGAGTCGGTCAAGCGCTTCGAATCGGTCGCCCGCGCGCAGGGCCTGCCGAACGAGCAGGTGGTGGCGGCGCGCTACATCCTGTGCACGCTGCTGGACGAATCGGCCTCCAGCACACCCTGGGGCGGCTCGGGTGCCTGGTCGGCGCAGAGCCTGCTGGTGCACTTCCACAACGAGTCCTGGGGTGGCGAGAAGGTCTTCCAGCTGCTGTCGCGGCTGATCCAGGACCCGGCGCAGCACCGCAACCTGCTGGAACTCGTCTATGCGGCGCTGTCGTTGGGCTTCGAGGGCCGCTACAAGGTGCTCAACGATGGCCGCGCGCAGCTCGATAGCATCCGCGAGCGCCTGGGCATCAAGCTGCGCGAACTGGCCGGCCCGGCCGAGCGCACGCTGTCGCCGCAGTGGCAGGGCGTGGCCGACCCCGCGCCGCGCCTGGCCGACGGCATCCCGCTGTGGGTGGTGGCGGCGGCGCTGGCCTTCCTGCTGCTGGCCGTCTTCCTGCTCCTGCGCCTCACTTTGAATGCGCAGACCGATGCCACCTTCACCGCGCTGCAGACCATCGACGCCGCCGCCGCGCCCGCGCCGCCACCGCCGCCGGCGCCCGCCGCCGCGGTGCCGCCGCCGCCGCGCCTGGCCGCGCTGCTGAAGGCCGACATCGACGCCGGCGCAGTGGAGGTGAAGGACCTGTCCGACCGCTCCATCGTCACGCTGCGCGGCGACGGCGTCTTCGACCCCGGCAGCGCCGACGTCTCCGCGCGCTCGCGGCCGACCTTCGAGCACATCGCCAAGGCGCTGAACGACGTGCCCGGGCCGGTGGTCATCGCCGGCCACACCGACAACCAGCCGATCCGCTCGCTGCGTTTCCCCTCCAACTGGCACCTCTCGAAGGACCGCGCCAACAGCGTGAAGGCGCTGCTGGCGGCCTCGGTCAAGCCCGAGCGCCTGGCCGCCGAGGGCCGCGCCGACACCGAGCCGGTGGCCGACAACGGCAGCGCCGAGGGGAGGGCGCGCAACCGGCGCGTCGAGATCACGCTGCTGGCCGCAAACGCCAACTGAAATGAAACCCCCAAGCTCACTCCGTTCGCTGCCCCCCGAGGGGGCGCTCAGTGGCTTCGGAACGGCCGGGCGCCACTGACATGAAGCGCTTCTTCCAATGGCTCGTGAGCCCGATCGTGATCGGCACCATCGGCATGCTGGCGCTGTCGGCGCTGGTCTGGTGGGTGCTGCCGCTGATTCCCATGGGCGGCGGGCACCCGTTCGATTCGATCTGGGTGCGCATCGGGATCCTCGTCGTCCTGTGGGGCCTGTGGATCGGCTGGCAGCTCTACAAGGCGCACCAGCGGCGCAAGGCCAATGCGGCGCTGCTGCAGGGCCTGGGCGCCGGGCCTTCGGCGGCTGACAAGGAAGCGCAGCTGCTGGCGCAGCGCTTCGAGGAGGCGGTGCAGCGGCTGCGCGCGGCGCGCGGCAAGGGCTCGTTCCTGTCCGGCGGCACGTACCTCTACGACCTGCCCTGGTACGTGTTCATCGGTGCACCGGGCTCGGGCAAGACCACGGCGCTGATGAACGCCGGGCTGCAGTTCCTGCTGGGCGATGCATCCAAGGGCGGCAAGGCTTCGGTGCAGGGCGTGGGCGGCACGCGCAACTGCGAGTGGTGGTTCACGCAGGACGCGGTACTGATCGACACCGCCGGCCGCTACGCCACGCAGGACAGCGACAAGGACGTCGACTCCAGCGCCTGGGACAACTTCCTCGCGCTGCTCAAGCGCACGCGCCCGCGCCAGCCGATCAACGGCGTGTTGCTGACGGTCAACGTGCAGGACCTGCTGCAGCAGGGCCAGCCCGAGCGCGCCGAGCATGCGGCCAAGCTGCGTGCGCGCCTGTCCGAGCTGCGTACGAAGCTGGGCATGCGCGCGCCGGTCTACGTGCTGGTGACCAAGGCCGACCTGATCGGCGGCTTCAACGAGAGCTTCGAGGCGCTCTCGAAGGACGAGCGCGACCAGGTCTTCGGCTTCACCTTCGACAGCGACGTGCCGCCCGGCGAGGACCCGCTCGCGGCCTTCCCCGCGCTGTTCCAGGGCCTGCAGCAGCGGCTGGTGTCGCAGCTGGTCGACCGCCTCGAAGGCGAGCGCGACGTGCTCCGGCGCAGTGCGATCTTCGCCTTCCCGCAGGAGTTCGCGGCGCTGCAGCCGGTGCTGGCCGATTTCCTGAAGCAGGTCTTCAGCGGCGGCGGCCAGGTGGAGACCGCACCGCGCGTGCGCGGCGTGTACTTCACCAGCGGCACGCAGGAAGGCTCGCCGATCGACCGCGTGATGGGCGCCCTGGGCCGCAGCTTCGGCATCGACAACCGCGGCGCGGCCATCGCGCCCGGGCGCGGCAAGAGCTTCTTCCTGCACCGGCTGCTGAAGGAGGTGGTCTTCGCCGAACGCGGCCTGGGCGTGCGCGACCCGAAGGCCGAGAAGCGCCGGCGCGTGATGCGCCTGTCGGCCGCGGTGGGCATGGCGGTGTTCAGCGTCGCCGTGATCGTCGGCTGGGCGATCAGCCGCGCGCGCAACCTCGACCATGCGCAGCAGGTGGCCGAGCGGCTGCCGGCCATCAAGCAGGCCGTGCAAGGCCTGCCGCCGCCGCAGGGCGCCGACGTGGCCGCGCTGCCGCAGCCGCTGACGCAGCTGCGTGATGCCGCCAGGCTCGAAGGCTTCTCGATCGACGAGCCGCCCTTCCTGCACGGCCTGGGGCTGTACCAGGGCGACAAGCTCGATGCCGGCGCGCAGATCGCCTACCACCGGCTGCTGCAGAAGGCGCTGATGCCGCGCATCGCGATCCGGCTGGAAGAGCGTCTGCGCGCCGCGAACCCGCAGAACCTCGAGAACGCCTACGAGGCGCTCAAGGCCTACCTGATGCTGCACCAGCCCGAGCGCTTCGATGCCGATGCGCTGCGCGCCTGGATCGCGGTCGACTGGGACGCCAACTACGCCCGCATGGCGCCCGAAGTGCGTGCACAGCTCGACGCGCACCTGGACGCGCTGATGGCGCAGGGCGCGCCGCGCGCCGCGCTCGCCAAGGACGACAACCTGGTGGCCAGCGTGCGCGAGATGCTGGCCTCGTACCCGCTGGAGTTCCGCGTCTACAGCCGCATCAAGCGCAGCTACAAGCCGGGCACGACGGCCGACTTCTCGGTCGCCGGCGCCGCCGGGCCGAACGCGGCGCAGGCCTTCGAGCGCCAGAGCAAGGAGTCGCTGGCCAAGGGCATCAGCGGGCTGTACACGAAGGAAGGCTACAAGCGCGTGGTGCTGCCTTCGGTGCAGAAGGTCACGCCGCAGCTGGCGCAGGAAGAGGGCTGGGTGCTGGGGCTGAAGAACGACCCGGCGCGCATTCGCGACGCCACCATCGGCACCGCGCTCACCGACAAGGTCCGCCGCCTGTACTTCCAGGACTACATCAAGGTCTGGGACGCCTACCTCGACGACGTGAAGCTCGTGAAGCTGAACGACCCCGAGCGTGCGCAGGCGGTGTCGCGGCTGCTGTCGGGCGTCGATTCGCCGCTGGCGGCGTATCTCCGCGGCGTGACCGAGCAGACGCGCCTGGTCGAGGCGCCGAAGCCCGCGAACGCGATCACCGCGGCCACCGCGGCGCTGGACAAGGCGCGCGCCGATGCCGCCGCGATGGCCGGCGCCGCGCCCGCGGCCGACGGCGGCAGCGGCGGGCCGCTGGAGCGCATGGTCGACGACCACTTCGCGAGCATCCACCGCCTCGTCACCGGCGACCCGCCGCCGATCAACGAGACGCTGAAGCTCTTCGGCGAACTCAACGCGCAGCTCGCTGCCGTGGCCGCCGCCAAGGCCAGCAAGGCGCCGCCACCGGCCGGCGGCGGTGCCGAGAAGGTGAAGGCCGCGGCGGCGCAGCAGCCCGATCTCGTGCGCGGCATGGTCGAGCAGGTGGCCGACGCCGCCATCGGCCAGAGCCGCGGCGCCGAGCGCGAAGGGCTGACCGCCGAACTCAAGCCGGTCACCGACTTCTGCACCCGCGCGATCAACGGCCGCTACCCCTTCGCCAGCGGCAGCAAGGCCGACGTGCTGCCCGAGGACTTCGGACAGCTCTTCGGCCAGGGCGGCCTGTTCGACGACTTCTTCCAGCGCCGCCTCGCGCCGCTGGTCGACGTCTCCGGCACGACCTGGACCTACCGCCCGCTCACCGATGGCACGCGCCCGGTCTCGCCGGCCTCGCTGGCCGAGTTCCAGCGTGCACAGCGCATCAAGGAGGTCTTCTTCCGCAGCGGCGGCAAGACGCCCGGCATCAAGCTGGAGATGCGCCTGTCGGAGCTGGAGCCTTCACTGAAGGAGCTGGTGTTCGACATCGACGGCCAGCTGCAGAAGCTCTCCACCGGCGGGCCTTCGATCGCGATCGCCTGGCCGAGCCAGCGCGTGGCCTCGGTGATCAAGCTGAGCACCGGTCTGGGCAACGCCGGCCCGCAGGTGATGACAGAAGGTCCCTGGGCGCTGTTCCGCCTGTTCGAGCATTTCCAGGTCGAGCAGGGCGGCGTGCCGGAGAAGTTCAGCGTGATCATGAATCTCGACGGCAAGCGGGCGCGGCTGGAGGTGATCGCCGCCAGCGTGTTCAACCCGTTCCAGCTGCGCGAGATCAAGCAGTTCCGCTGCCCGTCGTCGCTCTGATGCTGCTCTGAGGCTGCCGCGATGGACGCCAAGGCAGGCCCGCCCGGCTGGTACGGCAAGCTGCCCTCGCTGGGCGACTTCGCCGCGCGCCGCCTGGAGCACAGCTTCATCGACCCCTGGGACGCCTGGCTCGCCAGCGGCCTGGTGCAGCTGCGCGAGCAGCGGCCCGAGGCCTGGCTGGAGGACTACCTCGGCTCGCCGAGCTGGCGCTTCCTGCTGATGCCCGGCGTGATTCCCGGCCACGCCGGCGACCAGGGCTGGGCCGGCGTGCTGATGCCTTCGGTCGACCGCGTGGGCCGCTACTTCCCGCTCACGCTGGTGCAGCCGCTGGGCGCCGGGCCGGCGACGACGCAGCAGATGGCCTCGCTGTGGCACTGGCTGGGCCGGCTGGACGAGCTGGCGCGCGACGCGCTGCACGGCGACTGGACGGCCGAGCAGCTGGAGGACGAACTGGCGCGCATGGCCAGCCCGGGCCTGGCGCCGGTGGCGGCCGACAGCGCCGAGCCGGCGGCGGCCGGCGACCTGCTCGAATGCGCCGCCAGCACCGACGCGGCCGAGCGCATCGGCGCCGACGCGCAGCGCCTGTGGGCTGCGCGCGCCGCCGGCCGCGCCTGGTGGCAGGCGCGCCCCGACGACGCTCCGGCGCGACTTTTGCTCTCGATCGGACTGCCTTCGCCGCCGTTTCTCGCCCGGCTGTTCGGGCCGGCTGCGACAATCTGAAATCCTCGACCCCGCCGCGCCTGCCCGAACCACCCGGCCATGACCCCCGACAACGACGACGACAAGACCGTCATCCGGCCGCCCGGATCGCCGCAGACCGGTTTCCAGAGGACCGAATGGGCGCCCGGCAACTCGCCGCAGCCGCAGGTGCCGGGCGCCGCGGAGCGCACGCAGTTCGTCGCGCCGCCCGACGACATGGGCGGCCACCTGCCGGTGGGCACGCGCCTGGGCGAGTTCGAGATCACCTCGCTGATCGGCGAGGGCGGCTTCGGCGTCGTCTACCTCGCGCACGACCATTCGCTGCAGCGCCGCGTGGCGCTGAAGGAATACATGCCTTCGTCGCTGGCACAACGCGTGGGCGGCAGCGAGGTCAAGGTCAAGAGCGAGCGCCACGCCGAGACCTTCCAGGCCGGCCTGAAGAGCTTCATCAACGAAGCGCGCCTGCTGGCCAGTTTCGACCACCCTTCGCTGGTGAAGGTCTACCGCTTCTGGGAGGCCAACGGCACCGCCTACATGGTGATGCCCTTCCTCGAGGGCACGACGCTGAAGGACGTGCTCAAGGGCATGGCGCCGCAGCGGCCCGACGAAGCCTGGCTGCGCAGCGTGCTGGGGCCGCTGACCGAGGCGCTGCTGGTGATCCACGCCGAGCAGTGCTACCACCGCGACATCGCGCCCGACAACGTGATGCTGCTGCCGGCGCTGAACCGCTGGCTGCTGCTCGATTTCGGCGCCGCGCGGCGCGTCATCGGCGACATGACGCAGGCGCTGACGGTGATCCTGAAGCCGGGCTACGCGCCGGTGGAGCAGTACGCCGAGATCCCGGGCATGAAGCAGGGCCCGTGGACCGATGTCTACGCGCTGGCCGCGGTCGTCTACTTCGCGATCATGGGCCGCACGCCGCCGCCTTCGGTCGGCCGGCTGCTGAACGACACCTACGTGCCGCTGGTGCAGGGCGCCGCCGGGCGCTACAGCGAGCGCTTCCTGGCCGCCGTCGATCGCGCGCTGGCGGTGCGCCCCGAAGAGCGCACGCAGACCATCGGCGAACTGCGCCAGGACCTGGGCCTGGGTGAAGTCGCCTTCGAGCCCTACACCACGCAGCCGCTGCCGCCGGGCACCGAGATCCCGCAGCGTTACCCGGTGCCACCGACGCAGACCATGGCCGCCGGCCGCACGCAGGCCGTGGCCGCGGTGCCGCCCGCGGCGCCGATGGCGCCGGCGCAGCAGCAACCGCGCCCCGCGCCGCAGCCGGCGCCCGCGGCCGAGGGCAAGCCCAAGGGCAACGGCGCGATGGTGGGCGTGGGCATCGGCGTCGTCGTGCTGGGCGCCCTGGGATTCGGCGCCTACTCGATGTTCGCGCCCAAGCCGCGGCCGCAGGTCGACGCCAACGCCGGCCAGGCACCGGCCCCGGGGACTGCGCCTGCCCCAGCCCCTGCCCCGGCTTCTGCCGCCGCACCCGTGCCCACGCCCGCGCCGGCTCCTGCGCCCACGCCCGCCCCGCCGCCCGCGCCCGCCGGCTTCGACGTGCCGCAGCAGTTCGCCGCCATCGTCAAGGCCGCCACGCCCGGCTTCGAGGTGAAGCTGCAGACCAACAAGACGACCTACAAGATCGACAAGGACGAGCTGAGCTTCAGCATCACCGCGGCCAAGGAAGGCTACGTCTACGTCTTCATCAACGGCGCCGACGGCGTGCTGATGCAGCTGTACCCCAACATCAAGCAGGGTTCGCTGAAGGTCAAGCCCGGCCAGACGCTGAAGCTGCCGCAGGCGCCCGATGTGTTCCCCGCCAGCGCGCCGGCCGGCCCGACCGACCTGCTGGTGATGGTCTCGCCGCGCCAGCGCGACCATGCCGCGATGCGGCCGAAGAAGGACGGCGCCTACCGCATCTTCCCCACCGGCGCCGAGGCGGCGGCGCTGGCCGCGGCCGTCAAGGGCCCGACGCCGCCGATGGCCGGCCAGGTGATCTGCCCCACCAACCAGGCCTGCGACGACGAGTTCGGCGCCGCGCTCGTGCGGGTCGACGTCGTGCAATAGCCGCGCCCGGGGCATGAACAAGGCCTTCGTCAAGGAAGCCGAAGGCGACGAGGACGAGGACTCACCCGGCCTGCCGCCGCTGCCCGCCGGCACGCGCAACTACATCACCCCGGCCGGCTACCGTCGGTTGCGCGAGGAGCTGATGACGCTGCTGGACGTGGAGCGCCCCAAGGTCGTGGAAACCGTCTCCTGGGCGGCCAAGAACGGCGACCGCAGCGAGAACGGCGACTACCTCTACGGCAAGAAGCGGCTGCGCGAGATCGACCGCCGCATCCGCTTCCTCACCAAGCGGCTGGACATCGCCGAGGTGGCCGACCCTTCGGCCCACCGCGGCAGCGACCAGATCTTCTTCGGCGCCACCGTCACCTACGCCAACGCGGCCGGCGACGAGCGCACGATCACGATCAAGGGCATCGACGAGGCCGACAGCCTGAAGGGCGAGGTGAGCTGGATCGCACCCATCGCGCGCGCGCTGCTGAAGGCACGCGAGGGCGACGAGGTGCAGCTGGTGACGCCGGGCGGCGCCGAGAAGATCGAGGTCGTCGAGGTGCGCTACCCGGAACCCGACTGAGCACTCAGCTCATTCGATTCCGGGAGACGCGCATCACCACCGGCGAGCGCCGCAGCGTGCGCAGCACGTCGGCCAGGTGCACGCGGTCGCGCACGCTGATCAGGAGGCGCAGCTCGGTGCTGTCCTCGCCCGGTTCCGGGTCCATGTCCAGGTGCGTGATGTCGGCCTCGGCGCTGCTGATGGCCGAGGCCACCTGCGCCAGCACGCCCTTGCCGTTGCGCACCAGCACGTGCAGCGAGGCCTCGAAGGGGCGGGTCAGCTCCTCCGCCCAGTCCACCTGCATCCAGCGCTCGCTGTCGCGCGCGTAGAGGCGCTTGCCGGCCGGGCAGTCGGACGTGTGCACGAGCAGGCCTTCGCCGCGGCCCAGGTAGCCGACGATCTGGTCGCCCGGGATCGGCCGGCAACAATGCGCGAACTGCACCGAGGCGCCTTCGCTGCCGTCCACCAGCACCACGCCCTGCGCCGGCGCGCTCTCGTCCTGGCCGTAGCGGCCGAGCGTGAGCGTCACCGCGTCGGGCTTGATGCCGCGCTCGGCCATCATCTGCGCCAGCCGCTTGGCCACGATGCTGGCGATCTTGCGGCCCAGGCCGATGTCGACCATCAGCTCGCCGCGGTTGCGGTTGCCGCTCCAGCGCGTGAGCTGCTGCCACAGCGCCGTGGCCTCGGTGTCCGTCGGGTCCGAGCCCGGCGGCTGCAGGCCTTCGGCGCGCAGCGCCTGCGCCAGTAGCTTCTCGCCCAGGGCGCGCGATTCCTCGCCCTCCAGGCTCTTGAGGTGGTGGCGGATCTTGCTGCGCGCGCGGCCGGTGCGCACCATGCCCAGCCAGGCCGGATTCGGCTTGGCGCCGGGCGCGGTGATGACCTCCACCACGTCGCCGCTCTTCAGTTCGGTGCGCAGCGCCACCGGCTCGCCGTTGACCTTGGCCGCGACCATGTGGTGGCCCACGTCGCTGTGGATCGCGTAGGCGAAGTCCACCGGCGTGGCGCCGCGCGGCAGCGCCAGGATCTTGCTGCGCGGCGTGAAGACGTAGACCGCATCGGGGTGCAGGTCGATCTTCACGTGCTCCAGGAACTCGGCCGCGTCGCGCGTCTCGTCCTGGATGTCCAGCAGGCTCTGCAGCCACATCGCCGAGAGCTTCTGCGCGTCGGCCGCGGCGGCGCCCTTGGCCTTCTCGTTGGTCTTGTAGATCCAGTGCGCCGCGATGCCCTTCTCGGCCACCGCGTGCATGGCCTCGGTGCGCACCTGGAACTCCACCGCCGTGCCCAGCGGGCTCACCAGCGTGGTGTGCAGGCTCTGGTAGCCGTTGGCCTTCGGAATCGCGATGTAGTCCTTGAAGCGGCCCGGCACCGGCTTGTACAGCTGGTGCAGCACGCCCAGGGCGAGGTAGCAGTCCAGCAGCGTGGGCACGACGATGCGGAAGCCGAAGATGTCGCTGACCTGCGCGAAGCCGGCGTGCTTCTCGCGCATCTTCTTGTAGATCGAGAAGATCGTCTTCTCGCGGCCGCTCAGGCCCACCTTCAGCTTGTGCTGCGCGAACGCGCGCTCGACGTCCTTCTGCACGCGCTCGACGATGTCGCGCCGGTGCCCGCGCGCGCGCTTGACGGCCTTGGCCAGCGCGCCGTGCCGCCACGGGTAGAGGAACTCGAAGCACAGCTCCTGCAGCTCGCGGTAGATCTGGTTCAGGCCCAGGCGGTGCGCGATCGGCGCGTAGATGTCCAGCGTCTCGCGTGCGATGCGCTTGCGCTTGTCGGGCGCCATCGCCGCCATCGTGCGCATGTTGTGCAGGCGGTCGGCGAGCTTGATGAGGATGACGCGCACGTCGCGCGCCATCGCCAGCAGCATCTTGCGGAAGCTCTCGGCCTGGCTTTCCTCGCGCGTGTTGAACTGCAGCTTGTCCAGCTTCGTGAGGCCGTCGACGATCTCCGCGGTGGGCGCGCCGAATTTCTCGATCAGCTCGGCCTTCGTGACGCCCTGGTCCTCGATCGTGTCGTGCATCAGCGCGGCCATGATGGCCTGCGCGTCGAGCTTCCAGTCGGCGCACAGGCCGGCCACGGCGATCGGGTGCGTGATGTAGGGCAGGCCGCTGGCGCGGAACTGGCCCAGGTGCGCCGCGTCGGCGAACTTGTAGGCCTCGCGCACCTGCTTGAGGTCGGCCTTGCCGAGGTAGGCCAACTTGTCCAGCAGCGCCGCGAAGGACGAGACCTCGCTCGCGCCCGGCTGCACCTGCACCAGCGGCGCGCGCTGCAGGCCCTGCAACGCGGCGGGCAGCAGTTCGGCGGCAAGCGAACGCAGGCTCATGCCCCGGAATTTAGCGCGCTTTGGCGGGCGCTCCCGCCGGCAGGGTCGCCGCGGGCGCCGATGCGGTGCACGGACCGGCACCCCCATGGATGTGCACTGCCCAGGGCGGGGCGGCGTCCGTAGACTGCCCGCCACCACGACATCGAGCAAGGGCAGGGCCATGGCGCACGCAAGGACGAAGCTTCTGGGCCCGGCGCTGGCGGCGGCCTGCCTGGCCAGCACCGCACCGTGGACGAGCGCCGGGCAGGTGGTCGCCGACACGACGATCGGCATCACCGGCCTGGCCGAAACCGGCCCGGCAGTGGTCAGCGGCACGCGGCGCCAGGACGGCATCACGACGGTGATGCCGCCGGTGGTGGTCGACGCCGGCCATGCGCTGGACGCCTTCGGCGCGAGCTTCGCCTCGGCCGACCAGAGCATCGCGGTCAGCGCGATGCCCGCGCCCGGCACCGAGCCGCAGCCGATCCCGGGCGCCGCCACCGCCTTCGCCGACATGGCCACGGGCCGGATGGGCGTCGGCGTGTGGACCGGCTACCTGCCCGTCGTCACCGTCAGCAACGCCAGCGTCAGCGCCTTCACCGCCGGCCGCGCCTCGGCGGAGCTGGGCGAGACCTTCGAAGTGCACCTGCCGCTGTCCGTCACGGTGCCCGGCCCGGTGACGGTGACGCTGCGCATGACGCTCGACGGCACGATGTTCGACGCGCCTTACCAGGACTCGACGCGTGGCCTGCGCAGCGTGCTGCGGCTGAACAACGTGCTGCCCGATCCGGCCGGGGTGCTGCAGACGACCGAGTTCACCGGCGACCTGAGCGCGCACGTGCTCGAACTCACGGCCACGCTGAACGCGCCCGAGTGTTCGGTCGCGGCGGGCTATTGCAGCTATTTCTTCGGCGCCTACGCGTCGCTGGAGGCGTACGGCCGCTTCTCGCTCTTCGGCTCGAGCTACTCGCTCATCGCCGCCGGCGACGCCGTGGACTTTGCCCATTCGGCGCAGCTGGCGCTGCTGCTGCCCGAAGGCGCCACCGCCACCACCGGCGTGGGCGGGAACCTGCCGGCCTGGGTGAGCGCGGTGCCGGAGCCGCCCGCCGGCGCGTTGCTGGCGGCGGGCGCGGCCGTGCTGCTGTTGCTGCGGCGGGCCCGCAAAAGCAACGGGTGCCGGGCCTGCTGAAGGCGCGGCACCCGTGCGGCGGGTGACTCGGTGTCGAGGCTAGTCCGTCAGACCGGCACCTTGCGCAGCATCTCCAGCCCCACTTCGCCGGCGGCGATCTCGCGCAGCGCGGTGACGCCCGGCTTGTTCTTCGCGTCGATCTTGGGCGCGTGGCCCTGGCTCAGCATGCGCGCGCGGTAGGTGGCGGCCAGCACGAGCTGGAAGCGGTTGGGGATCTTTTCCAGGCAGTCTTCGACGGTGATGCGGGCCATGGGCTTCCTGCGGGAACTGGGGTTTCAGACCAGGCCCAGCGCGGCGAACACCGTGGAACGGTTGCGCAGCTGGGCGGCGTACTTGAGGCGCTGGGAATGCACGACCGCCTTGAGGTCGAAGAGCGCCGTCTCGAACAAGCTGTTGATGATAACAAAGTCGAAGTGCCGGGCCTGGGCGACTTCCGTGCGGGCGTTGGCCATGCGCGTGGCGATGACGGCCGGCTGGTCCTCGCCGCGGCGGTTCAGCCGCTGGGACAGTTCCTCCCAGCTCGGCGGCAGGATGAAGATCAGCACCGCGTGCGCGAACAGCTTCTTGATCTGAAGCGCGCCCTGCCAGTCGATTTCCAGCACCACGTCTTCCCCATGCGAAAGGCGGGCCTCGATGGCCTTGCGGCTGGTGCCGTAGAGGTTGCCGTGCACCTCGGCGTGCTCGAAGAAGTCGCCGCGATCGATCATCGCGCGGAACTCGGGCTCGCCGATGAAGTGGTACTCGCGCCCGTCCACCTCCTGCCCGCGCGGCTTGCGCGTGGTGTGCGAGACCGAGACCGCGAGGCGGGAATCGAGCTCCAGCAGCGCCTTCACGAGGCTGGACTTGCCGGTGCCGCTGGGCGCGGCCACGCAGAAGAGGTTGCCCGGTGTTTCCATCGGGCGATTTTCCACTACGGGCCCACGCCGGCAGCGGCGCGCGGCGTGACAAAGGTCAGCGCGTCTCGGTCGCCGCCTTGCCTTCGGCCATGCGGGTCTCGGCCGGCATGCGCTTGGGCATGAAGGGCTGGTAGAAGCCGTGGTGCTCGCCGTTGAGCCAGCGCAGCTCGCCGCTGGCGATGGCCGCCAGCAGCTCGGCGCGCACCTGGGCGCGCGTCAGCGTGGAGGGCGGCTGCGGCTGCGGCGGCATGAATTCGGCGCCGTCGGCGCGCGCCGCGCCGGCGAAGGCCAGCATCGCCGCCGCGGCGGCCAGGGTCTTGATCAGGGTCGGGGAGGTCTTCATCGCGTGTCCTTTCGGGGGTCCAGGGCTTGGGTTCGTCTCGGGCCGGCCATCGCCTGCCGCGAAGACGAACTGTGGACACCGCAGCTCACGTGCTGCGCACACGAAGATGGAGATGCGGTCACGCCCGCATCACGCGCCGTGACCGGAGCGCCGCTCGCCTCAGGGATCCCGGATCGTGTAGATCACCGAGAAGATCTTCCAGCCCTGCTCGGTGCGCACCAGCTGCCACTGCTCGTGGCCCTGGTTGCTGAGCTCGCCGCCGGCGATGTAGCGGTAGTCGAAGGCCGCGGTGGCGATCTCGCCGTCGGTGTGCACGTGCAGACCGGCCACCGTCTCCTCCTCGGCCTTGCTGCTCGCCACCACGCTGTCGATCAGCGCGATGAAGTTGTTCTCCGGCCGCGGCCGCGCCTTGATCGCCTCCGGCCGCGTGCGGCGGATGCGCGCCAGCACGGCGTCGTCGACCACCGCCTGCCAGCCGACCTGATCGGCACGGTCGGAGAAGAACAGGCCCATGTAGGCCGGCTTGTCCTTGCGCAGGATGGCCAGGCGGAAGGCCTCCACCACGCGCCGGACCGCGACCACGTCGGCGGCGGGGCCGGTGTCGGCCGGCGGCGCGGCGGCGCTTGCAGCGGCCGCCAGCAGCAGCGCGGGCAGCAGGGCGAGACTCGGAAGTAGACGGTGCATCGAAAACGAACTCCTGGCTGCGCAGACCCGGCTCAGGGGCCGAAGCGCTGCCGCGATCGTGCCAGCGCCTTCGCCGCCTCGACCTCGCGGTTGCGCGGCGTGGCGTTGGTCTTCAGCTCGCCGATCAGCGCGCGTGCCGCGCCGGCGACCTCCTCGACGGCGCGTTCGAACGCCGCCTCATTCGCCTTGGACGGCACGGCAAAGCCGCTCAGCTTGCGCACGAACTGCAGCGCCGCGTCACGGATCTCCAGCTCGGTGGCCGGCGGCTCGAAGTTGAAGAGCGTCTTGATGTTGCGGCACATGGCAGGCCTCTAGTCGGTCCCGAGGTAGCGCACGAGCGCGGTCGCGAAGCCCAGCAGCCAGCCGTAGGCGAAGCGGTCCAGCGGGATCGTGTCCTGGCCGCGGCGCTGGCGCAGCGCGCCGATGACGCTCATGCTCAGGCCGGTGGCGATGGGCGCCAGCACGAGGTAGCCGATGCGCGCCACGCGGCCATGCATCAGCGCATGCGGGAAGACGAAGAGCGAGATCACGCCGATCACCACGCCCAGCAGCGTGTAGCCGATGACGAGCTTCCACCAGCCGGTCTCTTCGGTCTTCGCGCCGGGGCGGCGGAAGAAGTGCAGGCCGGCCTCGGCGAGGGCCTGGAAGATGACCTGCCCGAAGACCTCGCCGAAGATCTCGAACAGCACCTCGAACAGGAATTCCAGCATCGCCCGGAGTCTGCCGCAGAAAGGCGCCGCGGCCCGGTGGGCTCGTGCGCCGCGGCTGTCGGCTTTGTCGCGATCCGCACAGCCGCACGGGACTGCCGATCTGCGCTAAGTCCTTGATCTCCAAGGCGCGCGGGCTTGGCATGGCTCTCGCAATGGAGCTGCCATCACGAACGGAAGAGGTGGCGGATGAGCACGGCGACATTCGTGGCGATCGGCGACTTGCGCAAGGGCAGGCCCGCGCTCAGCACCGCGGTGGAGACCCCCGCCGCCGGCGGTGGCTGCGGCACCAGCGGCGGCGCCGGCAAGTCCAGCTGCGGCTCCTCCGGCGGGCCCGAGGACATGCCGGCCGAGATCTGGGACAAGGTGAAGAACCACCCCTGCTACTCGGAAGAGGCGCACCATCACTTTGCGCGCATGCACGTGGCCGTCGCCCCGGCCTGCAACATCCAGTGCAACTACTGCAATCGCAAGTACGACTGCAGCAACGAGAGCCGGCCCGGCGTCGTCAGCCAGAAGCTCACGCCCGACCAGGCGGTGAAGAAGGTGCTGGCGGTGGCCAGCGAGATCCCGCAGATGACGGTGCTGGGCATCGCCGGCCCGGGCGACGCGCTGGCCAACCCGAAGAAGACCTTCGACACGATGCGCCAGCTCACCGAGAAGGCGCCCGACATCAAGCTGTGCCTGTCGACCAACGGCCTGGCGCTGCCGGAGATGGTCGACGAGATCTGCAGGCACAACATCGACCACGTGACGATCACGATCAACATGGTCGACCCGGAGATCGGCGCCAGGATCTACCCGCGGATCTACTGGAACCACCGCCGCGTCACCGGCGTGGAGGCCGCCCGCATCCTGCACGAGCAGCAGATGAAGGGCCTGGAGATGCTCACCGCGCGCGGCGTGCTCACGAAGATCAACTCGGTGCTGATCCCGGGCGTCAACGACGAGCACCTGATCGAGGTGAACCGCGAGGTCAAGAAGCGCGGCGCCTTCCTGCACAACATCATGCCGCTGATCAGCGAGCCCGAGCACGGCACCGTGTTCGGCCTCACCGGCCAGCGCGGCCCCTCGGCGCAGGAGCTCAAGGCCGTGCAGGACGCCTGCGCCGGCGGCGCGAACCTCATGCGCCACTGCCGCCAGTGCCGCGCCGATGCCGTGGGCCTGCTGGGCGAGGACCGCAGCGAGGAGTTCACGCTCGACAAGATCGAGCAGATGGAGATCGTCTACGACATCGACAGGCGCCGCGCCTACCAGCAGAAGGTGGAAGCCGAGCGCGAGGCGCAGCACCAGGCCAAGGTCGATGCGCTGGCCGAGGCCTGGGACGATGAGCTCGCCGGCAAGGACATCCAGGTGCTCGTGGCCGTGGCCACCGAAGGCGGCGGCAAGGTCAACCAGCACTTCGGCCACGCCACCGAGTTCCAGATCTTCGAGGTCGGCGCGAAGCAGGCCAGCTTCGTCGGCCACCGCCGCGTGGACCTGTACTGCCAGGGTGGCTATGGCGAGGACGAGCAGCTGCCTTCCATCGTGAGTGCCATCAACGACTGCCACGCGGTGCTGGTCTCCAAGATCGGCGCCTGCCCCCGCGACGAGCTGAAGGCCGCCGGCATCGAGCCGGTGGACGGCTACGCCCACGAGTTCATCGAGAAGGCCGCGCTCGCGTGGTTCTCGGACTACCGCCAGCGCATCGCGCGCGGCGAGATCGTGCACCAGGCGCGCGGCGATGCCCGCATCCGCCAGGGTGCCTACACCGGCGGCGACCAGGCTGCCGCTGCCGCCTGACTTCCGAACTGAGGAGACCTGCCATGGCCCTGAAGATCATTGCCTCGATGTGCACCGGCTGCTCGGCCTGCGAGCCCGAGTGCCCCAACGTCGCCATCCGCGAGAAGGGCGGCACCTTCATCATCGACCCGGCCAAGTGCACCGAGTGCGAAGGCCACTTCGACGCGCCGCAATGCATCGCCGTCTGCCCCGTCGACAACTGCATCAAGAAGGTCTGACCGTGCTGACGCCCACGCTCGCCATCACGCCCGCCGCGGAGAAGTTCATCCGCCGCATGGTGCGCTTCTCGGATCATCCGGCCGGCGGCTTCCGCCTCAGCGTCGCACCGGGCGGCTGCTCGGGCTACTCGAGCGAGTTCAGCGTCGAGGCCGCGCCGCGCGACGGCGATGCCGACGTGACCGTCGGCGCCACGCGCCTGTTCCTGCCCGCGGCCAGCCGGCTGCTGCTGGACGGCGTGACCATCGACTTCACCGAGACGCCCACCTCCGCGGGCCTGGCCTTCATCGTGCCGAACCAGGCGGCCTGCGGCTGCTCGAGTTCGGGCGAAGCGGCCGCGCCGCCGGCCGAGGCCGCGGTGTCGGTGGGCTCGATCAAGCGCATGGTCAAGGCCTGAGCCATGGACGCCGCCGGCGACGGCTTCGACGACGCGGTGCTGGGCCACGGCCTGCCCGCGGCGGCCGAGGCTGCGCTGGCCGAAGCCGGCCGCTGCCGCAGCAGCGATCCGAGCGCCGCGATGGCCGCGCTGATGCGCGCGCAGCTGCTCGCGCCCGAGCACCCGGCGGTGCTGATCGCGCTGTACCGCCACCACTTCTACGGCCACCGCCTGGTGCTCGCGCGCGACGTGGCGCGGCGTGCACTCGTCGTGGCCGCGCAGGCGCTGGGCCTGCCCACGGTGTGGCGCGAGGTGCAGCCGCTGCCGCTGCCCGACGCGATGACGGATGCACGCTCGCGCTTCTACCTCTTCGTGCTGAAGGGCTACGCCTACCTGAGCCTGCGGCTGGACGATGGCGTGGAGGCGCGTGATGCGCTCGCGCTGCTGGCGGGGCTGGACCCGGACGATCGTGTCGGCGGCTCGGTGCTGGAAGCCGTCCGCGTGCGTGCGCTGGTGGGCCAGGACGAGGACGCGACGGTCACGCCTTTCGTCAGCGGCGCCGCGGCCTGGACGCGGGCGCGCGCGGGCCTCACGCCGGCCTGAAGGCTCGCACGATGGTTGCCGACCTCGCCACCGAGACCACCCGCGCGGACGAGGGCTGCAACGACATCCCGGTGCGCGACTGGCAGGGCCGGCCCGTGGACTGCGCCGCCTGCGTGCATGCCGAGCTGCAGGCGCTGGGCGGCTGCGCGCCCGGCCACAGCTGCATGCAGGACGCCTACGCGCGCCGCATCGACCGCTTCTTTCGCACCCACCGGGGCCTGGCGCACCAGCACCTCGATCACGCCTACTTCGAGGTGCGCGCCATCGCCGCGCGCCACGCGGCCGTGTTCTCGCTCGCGCCGCTGATGCAGGACCCGGACGAGACCGTGCGCCTGCAGGTGGCGCTGCGCGTGCCGCAGGGCTGGCTCAAGCGCCTGCGCGGCGACGCACACCGCGAGGTGCGCATCCGCGTGGCGATGCGCATCGCCGAGGCCGAGCTGCCGTCGATGCGCGAGGACCCGGACTACCAGGTGCGCGAGGTCGTCGCGCGCCGCCTGCCCGAGGCGCTGCTGCCCACGATGGCCGCCGATGCCGACGCGCAGGTGCGCTGCGAGGTGGCGCGCCGGATCGCGATGCCGGCGCTGCTGCGCCTGGCGGCCGATGAAGCGGAGAGCGTGCGCCGCATCGTGGCCGAGCGGCTGCCGGTGCCGCTGCTGGGCGTGTTCGATGGCGACGCGGACGTGATCGTCGCCCACACCGCCGCCGCGCGGCGCTCGGAGGCGGCCCATGGCTGACATCGCGCGCGACGACGACGTGGTGGAGATTGCGCACCCGCCCCGCTTCGCGATGGGCGAGCGCGTGATCTGCCGCGGCGTGGTGCGCAACGACGGCACCTACAACGGCCGCGACATCGGCGAGGTGCTGGTGGGCCGCGGCGAGGTGGGCTACGTGCGCTCCATCGGCACCTTCCTGCAGCAGTTCTACATCTACGCCGTCGAGTTCGTCGACGCCGGCGTGCAGGTGGGCATGCGCGCGAAGGAGCTGTGCACGCTCGACCACCTGCCGCCCGAAGTGATGGCCCAGCTGCAGGAGCGGCTGGGCGAGCAGCAGATGGCGCGGCTGCACGAGCTGCGCTGAACCGAGGAGCACGCGCGATGGACACCCCGAAGGCCCCAGTCGAACCCCGGATGCCGCGCTACGACTGGGGCATGGAAGTGATCGCCGCGGTGGATCTGTACAACGATGGCAGCCTGCCCGACGTGCCCGAGGACCTGCTGCTGATCGCCGCCGGCGGCCCGGGCGAGATCGTGCAGGTGGGCCGCCACGAGGAGGCCAACCTGCCGCTGTACATGGTGGACTTCGGCCTCGTCGTGCTCGGCTGCCTGGAAGAGGAGATCACGCCCGTGTCCGGCGTCGCGCCGCCGCCGAGGCCCGGCGTGATGGAGCCGGTCTCGTGAGCCCGGTGCGCAAGCCGCGGCCCACGAGGCGGGCGGCGCCGGTGCAGGACAAGGTCTTCGCGCTGGACGCGGCGCGCATCACCGCCGCGCTGGAATCGCGCCAGCGCTACCGCTACGTCACGCCGCGCGTCGAGCGCGCCAATGAAGGAAAGGGCTGGCGCATCGTCAGCCCCAACTGCTCGCGCAACATCCACGCCGACGGCGGCGACATCGACATCGCCTGGTTCGAGCCGCTGCCGGCCGCGCGCTGGCTCGTGCACGCGCGCGACCACCAGGCCAATGCCTGGCGCGCCGTCTGCGGCACGGGCTCGCTGGCCGCGGCGCTGGCCATCGTCTGCGCCGACGAAGAGCGGTTCTACTGGCCATGAGCACGAAGCCGCCGCCGCCGGTCTACCTCGACCACAACGCGACCACGCCGCCCGCGCCCGAGGTGCTGCGCGAGATGCTGGACGCGCTGGAGCGCAGCTGGGCCAACCCTTCGTCGATGCACGCGCCCGGCCAGGCCGCGCGCAGCGTGCTGGCCGATGCGCGGCGCCGCGTCGCGGCCTTCCTCGGCTGCAGCGGCAACGAACTGGTCTTCACCAGCGGCGCGACCGAAGCCAACCACATGGCGGTGCTCGGCGCGCTGCGCGCCCGTGCCGCGGCAGGGCGGCGGCGCTGGCTGCTCTCGGCCGTCGAGCACCCGGGCCTGCTTGCGCTGGCCGCGCGGCTGGAGGCCGAAGGCGTACCGGTGACGCGGCTGCCGGTGGATGCGCAAGGGCGGCTCGATCTGGACGCCGCGCGCGCGGCGCTGGCGTCCGATGTCGCCGACGTCGCACTCGTCAGCGTGATGGCCGCGAACAACGAGACCGGCGTGCTGATGCCGATCGCGGAGCTCGCCGAGGCCGCAGCCCGGGCAGGCGCCTGGCTTCACGTGGATGCGACGCAGCTCGTCGGCAAGCATGCCTTCACCTTCGCCGGCAGCGGGATCGACCTGCTGGCCGCTTCCGCGCACAAGCTCCATGGGCCGAAGGGTGCGGGCACGCTGGTCGTGCGCAAGGGCCTGACGCTGCCGGCGCTGATCAGCGGCCGCCAGGAACGCCACCGCCGCGGCGGCACCGAGAACCTCGCCGGCATCGCCGGCTTCGCCGCCGCCTGCGATGCCGCGGCGCCCACGCTGGCCGAAGACATCGCGCGCATGGCGCGGCAACGCGCGCGGCTCGAGTCGGCGCTGCTGAACGCGCTGCCGGGCGCACACCTCTACGGCCGCGCCGCGCCGCGCATCGCCAACACCAGCTGCCTGCGCTTTGCCGAGCTGGATGCCGACCTCGTGCTCAACCGGCTGGAACGCGCCGGCGTCGTCGCCTCTTCGGGTGCGGCCTGCAGCGCCGGCGGCACGCAGCCCAGCCACGTGCTGCTGGCCATGGGCGAGAGCGCCGCGTGTGCGAAGGCCGGCATCCGCTTTTCGCTCGGCCGCGGCACGACGGATTCCGAGATCGACATCGCCATCGCCGCCGTGCTGCACGCGCTGGCGCCGCTGCTGCAGAACACGCCAACCGCCCTGGAGCCCACCGCATGAAAGTGATGATCCGCAAGACCTCGACCGGGGCGCTGTCGGCCTACGTGCCGAAGAAGGACCTCGAGGAGCCCATCGTCGAGCAGCAGCTGCCGGGGCTGTGGGGCGGCACGGTCACGCTGGCCAACGGCTGGCTGCTCGCGCTGCCCGAGATGGCCGAGGGCACGAGCCTGCCGATCACGGTCGAGGCGCGGCGCCTGTCCGGAGACTGAGCCGTGGACACCGCAACGCTCGCTGAAGCCCTGCAGCTGGCCGAGGCCGCGGCCGGCGTGCGCGAGGCCGCAGCCGTGCTTCGCCAGCGCTTCGCCGGCCTGCGCGTGGTCGTGGTCGATGCCTTCGACATGCGCGGCGAGAAGCCGGCCGCGCGCGGCGCCCGGCGCGAGCTCTTCCTCGGCGCGAGCGACGGCCACTGCTGGACGCTGACCGCCGACCCGGCCGCCGCGCAGGGTCTCTTCGTCTGCGACCGGAGCTGAGGCGATGAACGAAGACGACGAGATGCTTGAACTGCCGGGCGAGGGTCTGCTGCTGTCGGACCCGGATGTCGGCGAGGTCGAGCGCGAGCTCGTGTTGGCCGCGCTCGGCCAGCCGCGCCTGAGCGGCGGACCGATGGTCGATCACTTCGAGCGCCGCTTCGCCGAAGCCACCGGCCGCGCGCACGCGGTGGCCGTGGCCAGCGGCACGGTGGGCACGCTGCTGCTGCTGCGCGCTTTGGGCATCGGCCCGGGCGACACGGTGCTCGCATCGCCCTACGGCTGGCACCAGGTGCCGCACGCGGTGACGCTGGCCGGCGCCGAGCCGCTGTTCTCGGAGATCGACTACTGGTCCGGCTGCCTGGACCCGATGCGTGCCGAGCCGCTGCTGGGCCCGCAGGTCAAGGCCGCGATCGTCGGCAACGTCAACGGCCACCCGGCGCCCTGGGCCGCGTGGCAGCGGCTGGCTTCGGCCCACGGCCTCTTCCTGATCGAGGACTCGACCGAAGCGATCGGCTCGGTCTACGCCGGCCGCAGCGTCGGCCGCTTCGGCGACGCGGCGGTGTTCGACTTCTCCGCGCCCTCGCTGCTCAACTGCGGCGAAGGCGGCATGCTCGTCACCGACGATGCCGCGCTCGCCACCGAGCTGCGCTACCTGCGCTCGCGCACGCTGGCCGACCGGCGCTCGGTCTCGGTGGGTTCGCGCGTGCCGCTGCAGGCGGGCATCTCCGAAGTCACCGCGGCCATCGGCGCCGGCCAGCTTGCGCGCCTGCCCGAGCTGCTGGAGCGGCGCCGGCAGGTCGAGCGCTGGTACGCGGAGGAGATGCGCAGCTACGAAGGCATCAAGCCGCCCTACATCGGCCCCGACGTCGACGCCGTGAACTGGATGCTCTACGTCGTGCACCTGGGCAAGCGCTTCACCGCCAGCGCCTGCGACCAGATCGTCGAGGACCTGGCCGAGGAGGGCATCGAGGCCGCGCGCTTCTGCCAGCCGCTGCACCAGCAGTTCCACTACACGCAAGGCGGTGCCAAGCGAGGCCAGTTCCCGCTCACCGAGCGCATTGCCGACCGCGCGATCGCCTTGCCCTTCCACGCCCACCTCACGGCGGACCACGTGAAGTTCATCGTCAAGACGATGAAGGACTCGTCGGTCAACGTCGGCGCGGGCGCCGCCATCTACTGAGAAGCCGATCCATGGACATCGACGCTCTTCACCATTTGCCCGTGGCCGTGGCCGCCGGCCTTGCGCGCGGCACGCTCGCGCCCTACCTCGGCCCGGGGATGCTGCAGCTGTGCGAGGGCCCCGTGCCGCCCACCGACCCGCCGGCACTGGCCGCGGTGCTGGCCTCCCGCAGCTCGGTGCCGGGCAAGATCCGCACGCGCGTCACCGCGGTGGCGCAGTTCATCGAGAACTTCAAGCACCGCAAGACGCTGGTGGGCCTGATGAACGAGGCCTACGCGAAGGCCGCCGCGCCTGCGCCGCTGCACCGCTGGCTGGCCGCGCTGCCCGCGCCGCTGATCGTCGACGCCTGGTACGACGACACGATGCGCAGCGCGCTCGCCGCCCGCAGCGACTGGGCCGAGGTGCAGGGCCTGAGCCAGAGCGAGCACTTCGGCACCTGGGCCGGCTGGTACGCGCCGACGGGCGAAGCGCTGGCGGAAGTCCCCAGCGCGACCACGGTGCTCTACAAGCCCTGGGGCGGCCATGCGCCGGCCTCGAACTACCTCCTCTCCGACAGCGACTTCGTCGAGGTGCTGACCGAGATCGACATCCAGACGCCGATCCCCGCGGCCGTGCAGCAGCGGCGCTCCACGCTCGGCTTCGTCTTCCTCGGCTGCCGCTTCAACGACCAGCTGCCGCGTGCCTTCGCGCGCCAGGTGCTCAAGCGCAGCGGCGGCCCGCACTTCGCCGTGCTGCCCGACGAGCCCACGCGCATGGAGCTGCGTTTCCTGCAGGAGGCCGGCATCACGCGCATCGCGCTGCCGCTGGCCGAGGTGGCGGCGCAGCTCACCGGCCAGGCCTCGGCGGCGCTCGCGGCCTGACTTCGACCCACCCTCCAGCCCGGACCTGAACCATGACCACCCTGACCCTGCTCCCCGGCCGCCAGACCCTCGACGTGCTGCCCGGCACCCAGCTGCTGAAGGCCATGCTCGACGCCGGCGTGGCGCTGGCCGTGAAGTGCGGCGGCAACGCCAGCTGCGGCGCCTGCCACGTGTTCATCCAGGAAGGCCGCAAGTCGGTCTCGCGCACCACGCCGGCCGAGAACGCCAAGCTCGACGCCCTGGTGGGCGTGGGCAGCAAGTCGCGCCTGGCCTGCCAGGTGACGATCGGCGAAGAGCCGGTGACGGTGGAGCTGCCGGGCGCTTTGTCGGGCTTCTGAACCCTCGCGTCAGGCCTCGCAGGCCAGGATCACGTCGGCGGCCTTCACCAGCGCCGTCACCGGCCGGCCGGGCGCCAGGCCCAGCGCATCGACCGAGGCCTGCGTGACGATCGCCACCACGCGCAGGCCCTCGGCGGTCTCCATCGTCACTTCGGCGTTCACTGCGCCGGGCAACACGGCGAGCACCTGGCCGTCGAGCCGGTTGGCGGTGGAGACGCGGGCGCTGCCCAGCTCGGTGGCCAGCAAGACGGCCGATGATTTCACGAGCGCGAAGACCGTCTGCTTGATGCGCAGCTGGAGTGCGTCGGTGCTCTCGCGCGTGACGATGGCCACCAGCCGCGCGCCGCCCGGCATCAGCACCTCGACCTCGTCGTTCACCGCGCCGGCGCGGATCGCGCTGACGGTTCCGACCCACTGGTTGCGTGCACTGGTCTTCACGTTGAGCACCTGGAGCAAGGAGAAATCCTGGCCGAGGTCCGTGCCCCGGTCCGAGAGCAGTTGCACGAAGCGGGCGTGCGCCGCGCTGAGCTGCTCGAAGCGTTCGACCAGGCGCTGGCCATGTTCCGTGAGCCGCGTGCCGCCGCCGCCGGCGCCGCCGGTCGCGCGCTCCACGAGCGGGCTGCCGGCGAGCGCGTTCATCGCGTCGATCGAGCCCCAGGCCGTCTTGTAGCTCAGGCCCACGGCCTGCGCGCCCTGGGTGATCGAGCCCTGCTCGGCCACCGCCTTCAGCAGGGCGATCCGGCCGGCATCGCCCAGCGCCTGGCCATCGACTTCCAGCCACACCGAGCCCCGCAGCTCGAGGCCGGTCCTGGGGGTTCGGCGGGGGCGTCTTGTCGAGGGCATGCCGGCGAGCATAGGTGCTAGGCGTTTGCGCGCTGCGTCACGCGCCCGGCCTCGATGTGCACGAGGTCCTCGGCCAGGAAGCGCGCGTCCTCGTCGTCGTGCGTGATCAGCAGCAGCGGCAGCTGCAGTGCGACCTGCAGTTCCAGCAGCTCCTCGCGCAGGCGCTGGCGCAGGTGGCGGTCGAGCGCGGCAAAGGGCTCGTCCAGCAGCAGCGCCGAAGGTTCGCTCGCCAGCGCGCGGGCCAGCGCCGTGCGCTGGCGCTGGCCGCCGGAGATCTGGTGCGGGTGGTGGCCGGCGATGGCCTGCAGGTGCAGGCGCTCGATCCAGCGCTCCACGCGCTCGTCCGAAGCGCCGCGCGGCGGGTTGCGCAGGCCCGCGTGCAGCGCGAAGGCGATGTTCTGCCGCACGGTGAGATGCGGGAACAGCGCGTAGTCCTGGAACACGAGGCCGATGTGGCGCTCCTGCGGCGTGAGCGACAGGCCCTGCGCCGAGTCCAGCAGCACACGGCCGGCGATGGCGACGCGGCCGCTGTCGGGCCGACCGATGCCGGCGATCAGGCGCATCGTCTGCGTCTTGCCCGAGCCCGAGGGCCCGTGGATCACCAGCCGCCGCGCGGGGCTCGCGAACTGCACGTCCAGCTCGAAGCGCTGCCCGTCGTGCCGCAGCAGCTTGCGCACCGCCACCTGCCAGACGTTCATCTCGGCCGCATCGCGCTTCATCATCATGCCCGCGCCGGCACGCGGCCCGGCACCAGCCGCCCGGCGCTCAGCAGCACCGCGATGCAGGCGATGGAGGTCACCGCGACGAGGAAGTTGGCCGTGTCGTCCTGCCCCGCCTGCACCGCTTCGTAGACCGCGATCGACAGCGTCTGCGTCTTGCCGGCGATGCTGCCGGCCACCATCAGCGTGGCGCCGAACTCGCCCAGGGCCCGCGCGAAAGACAGCAGCAGGCCCGCGAGGATGCCGCGCCAGGCCAGCGGCAGCGAGACGCGGAAGAACAAGCCCAATTCGCCGATGCCCAGCGTGCGCGCCGCGTCTTCCAGCTGCGGCTCGACGTTCTCGAAGGCCGCGCGCGCCGCCTTGAACACGAGCGGGAAGGCGACGATGGTGGCCGCGATCACCGCTGCCTGCCAGGTGAAGATGAGCCGGATGCCGAAGTGCTGCAGCAGCCACGCGCCGACGAGACCGTGGCTGCCGATCACCACCAGCAGGTAGTAGCCCAGCACCGTGGGCGGCATCACCATCGGCAGGGTCAGCGCGGCGTCCAGCAGCTCGCGGCCGGGGAAGCGCCAGCGCGCCATCGCGTAGCCCACCGCCACGCCGAACAGCAGGTTCAGCACCGTGGCCCAGCCCGCCACCTTCAGCGACAGCGCGAGGGCGACCCAGGCTCCGGACATCGCGCTGCTCTCCTGGCTCTTCGCGGCTCAGGGCTTGCCGAAGCCGTGCTTGGCCAGCACCGCCCGCGCCGGCGGCGTGAAGAGGAAGTCGACGAACTTGGCCGCTTCGGCCGCGTTCGGCGCGGCGGCCAAGGTCGCGATCGGGTAGCGGATGGGCTTCTTCGTCGGCACCGTGAAGGCGAGCTTCACCTTGTCGGACATGATGGCCGCATCGGTGGCGTAGACGAAGCCGGCGTCGACCTCGGCGCGCGCCACGTAGTCCAGCGCCTGGCGCACGGTGTTCGCGCCGATCATCTTCGGCTCGATTGCGCCCCACAGGTTCGCTGCTTCGAGCGCGCCCTTCGTGTGGCGGCCCACCGGCACGCTGGCCGGCAGGCCGATGGCGATGCGCGCATAGCCCGCGCCGGCCAAGTCACCCAACGCCTTCGGCGCCTTCGCGGCACGCGCGGGGACGATGACGACCAGCGTGTTGGAAACCACGTCGCGCCGCTGCGCCGGCTTCACCAGGCCCTGCGCCTGCGCCTGGTCCATCGATTCCTGGTCGGCGCTGACGAACACGTCGGCCGGCGCGCCCTTGGCGATCTGCGCCAGCAGCGCACCCGAGGCACCGAAGTTGAACTGCAGCTTCGCGCCGGGCTGCGCCGCCTCGAACAAGGGCGCGATGTCGCGCAAGGCGTTGGTCAGGCTGGCCGCGGCCGAGACGGTGATGTCGCCGGCGTGCGCGGCCAGGGTGGCGAATGCAGCCACCGGCAGCGCCAGCGCGCGAGCGGATCGGAGAGTCTTCGACATGGGGTTTGTACGTAATGTCGCAGTATATACAACGAGGACCATGGGAGTCCGGTTGCTCGCTGCGCCCTACCAAGTTGTATGCAGGCGCCGTGCCCGAAATGGCTGCTCGATCGAAGATCAGCCTACGTTATAGCGATAGATAAATAACGATACGTGCTCAGGCCGTGGCCACCGCCAGCATCACTGCGTAGGCCTTGAACACCGCGGTGGCCGGCTGGCCCACCGCGAGGCCCAGGGCGCCGATGGCGTCGTTGGTGACGCTGGCGGTGATGACCGTGCCGCCCGGCAGCGTCACGCGCACGAGCGAGGACACCGCGCCCTTCTCGATGCGCGAGACCGTGCCTGCCAGCTGGTTGCGGGCCGAGAGCGCGTAGCCCGCGAAGTCCGTCACCAGCACCACGGCCGAGGCCTTCACCAGCGCGATGCCGGCCGCGCCCTCGCGCAGCGGGAGCTTCTTTGCGGCGGCCGCGGTCATCGTGGCCGTGATCTCCAGGCCCGCCGCGGTGGTGAGCGTGGCCTGCGCCGCGACGGGGCCGATCTCGAACTCGGTGATCGAGCCGGCGAACTGGTTGCGGGCGGTGGTCTTCATCGCGATTCTCCGAAGCAGGGTGGATAGCTCGGGGTCCAGCAGCAGCGCGAGTTCCTGCGCGGCGAGGAATTCGTCGTGGCGGGCCTGCAGCGCCTGCCAGGCGGCGAGCAACCGTTGCGCCACCGGCGTGAGCGAAGTGCCGCCGCCGCCGGCCCCGCCGCTGGCCGAGTTCAGCAGCGGCGCGTGCACCCAGGCTGCTGCAGCGTCCAGTAGCGTCCACGCGCCCTTGTAGCTGTAGCCGGCGGTGCGCGCTGCCTTGCGCAGCGAGCCGCTGGCCTGCACCGCCTTCAGCAGCGCGAAGAAGCGCGTGTCCAGGCGCTGGCCAAGCCGGAGTTCGCCGCTGAGCAGGGAAACATCACGCATGGCCTGGTCTCATGCAAGGCCTGCGCCATGCGCCGGGTCCCACGCCTCGCACGGCTGCGGCGCTACTTCGGCAGCTTCGCGCGCTCGGCCTTCGAGTAGTGGCTGAAGTGGCCTTCCCGCGCCGCCTGGCGTCGCGCGCGGGCGATGATGCCGGCGCTGGTGGCGGCCGGCGCGATGCGCGAGAGCTGACGCTCGACCTGCACGGATTCGCAGCCGGGGCAGCGCGGCACGGTGTCGCTGCGCACCAGCAGCTCGAAGTCGGCACCGCAGGCGGGACAGTGGTAGTCGTACAGGGGCATGCTCGTCTCCTAGGAGAAGGCGGTTTCGGCCTGCGGCTGCAGCAGCGGGGCCAGCGCCAGCAGCGCGCTCGCCTGCTCGGTGACCGCGCGCACCGTGCCGCGATCCAGGCGCTGCAGCCAGCGCGCGGGCAGTGCGGCGGCGCCGTCGCGCGCGCCCACCAGCATGCCCACCAGCGCGCCGTTGGTGTCGGCGTCCTCGCCGCGGTTGACGGCGCCGACGATCGCCGCCTCGCTGCTCGTGTGCTGCGTGAAGGCGTGCAGCACGGTCTGCACCGTGTCGACCACGTAGCCGCTGGCGCGGCCGCGGTAGGGGCGGTGGTCGAAGACCGGCCAGCGGTCGATGAAGGCCTCGATGCGCGAGCGCAGCGCACCGGCCGGCTCGCCGAGCAGCAGCGCGCGCGTGAGATGGCCGATGCCCAGCACCGCGGCATCCGACAGCGGATGCCGGTGCGTGAAGCGCGCCTGCGCCAGCGACACGCGCTCGAAGGCCGCGTCGTCGCCCAGCGTGGCGATGGCGGCCGGCAGGTTGCGCATCAGCGCGCCGTTGCCGCCGTCGCCATCGTTCGGCGGGCCTTGCAGCGAGCCGTCGGCCAGGAAGCGCTGGATGCCGCGGCGGCAGGTGTTGCCGCAGTCCACCGGCTTGCCGCGCCACCAGCGCACGAAGTGCTCGGCGATCAGCCGCGTGTCCTGCGGCCGGCCGAGGCGGGCGCCTTCGATCAGCGCGTCGCCCAGCGCCAGGCTCATCGTCGTGTCGTCGGTCACCGCGCCGGGCGGCAGCTTGAGCCAGCCGCCGCCGACGATCTGGTCGTGCACGCCGCCCTCGCGCTCGAAGCGGTGGGCGATCTCCCGCGGCGTCATGAACTCCACGGTCGCGCCCAGCGCGTCGCCGATGGCCAGGCCCAGGTAGGCGCCGAGCGCGCGGTCGAGCAGGCGGTGGGGCGAGGGGCATGCAGGGTCACGGGCCATAGCTCGCCTCAAGCTCGTAGTCGCCACCGATGGCCAGCACCTCGGATTCGCCCTGGAGCGAGGCCGTGTCCAGCAGGCCCGGCACCAGCAGCAGCTTGGCCAGCGGCACGCGTGCGCGCATCACCCAGTCGCCGAAGCAGCCGGCGGTCTCGCGCTCACGCGTGAACGAGACCAGGTTGTTCAGTCGCACCGTGCAGCGCCGCTCGCGCAGCGAGCCGGCGAGCACCTGCGCCTCCCAGTGGTGGCTGCCACGCCAGAGCGTGGCGTGCGGCCCGGCGCCCAGCAGCTCGAAGCGGGCCAGCATCCACTGGCAGAACTCGAACAGCAGGTCCAGTTGCTGGAAGATGCTGTTGTTGTGCCAGCGGCTCGCGGCCTTCTGCTCCAGGTAGGCCACCCAGGCCGGCGAAGGGAAGCGCGCCAGCGGCGCGCCGTGGAAACTGGGCACGAGGCCGAAGCGGCTCTCGACCCAGCCCTTGAGCACGGCGCCGGCCGGGCTGTTCGAGTCGAGCCCCCAGCCCTGCAGCAGCTTGAGGTAGCTCGAGCGCCAGCGCCGCTGCTCGGCCTTCGCCACGGCCTCCGCCGCAGGCCGCGCCAGGCCGAAGGCGATCGTCATGTAGTGCGCGAACACGGCCCGTGCCTCGGCGGGTTCATGGCAGCGCTCCAGCAGCGCGAACAGGCCGCGGTTGCCTTCGCGGGCGCCGCTGACGCGCAGCGGCTGCGGATGCGCATTGAACGCGGCCGAGGCCAGCACGCCGGCCGGCACGCCGACCAGGTTGGTGGCGTACCAGCCTGCCGGTTCGTCATGGGCACTCACACGCAGCGAGTTACACCGGCCTGTTTTCGTAGATGTTGCGCACCGGGCCCATCGATGCGAGGCCCTGCTCGAACGTGATCTTCTCGAAGCTGCCGGTGAAGGCCAGTGCCCGGTCGGCCACGGCGTCGGTCTTGCCGGCGGTGTCGAGCTTCTTCAGCTCGTTCTTTTCGATGTACAGCAGCGACAGCAGCTCGTTGTAGACGGTGGACTCGTCGATCGGCAGCACGTAGAACGTGGCGCCGCCGTAGTCCACCTGGTACTTCTTGCTGATGTCGATGTTGTCGACGAAGAGGAAGTACTTGCCCTTCGGCGACAGCGCGTCGCCCAGGACTTCCGCCAGCAGCTGCAGGTACTCGAAGCTCAGCAGGAAGCCGGTGAGGAAGGCGATGTGCGACTCGCCGGCGTGGGCCACGGCGATGACCTGGTCGGAACTGATCTCCGGCGGGCGTGCCTCGTCGGCACGCTTGGCCGCGAACTTCAGCGCGATGTCGCCGCGAAAGCCGATGCGGCCGGGCTTCTTCGTCGCGCCCTTCAGCACGCTGTTGAGCAGCCGGCCTTCGGCCTCCAGGCGGCCGAGGGCGGTGTCTTGGATCGAGAGGCTCATCGTCGTTTCTCCGTCAGTGGGTTTCGAAGTTGCGCATGTGCTCGGCCACCTTGCCGAACGCGGCGAGCAATTCGGCGCGCAGCGCGTCGTCGGCGCAGGTGGCCTCCAGCGCCTCGCGCATGCAGGCCATCCAGGCGTCGCGCGCGGAGGCGTCGATGTCGAATGGGCGGTGGCGGCGGCGCAGCATCGGCGCGCCGCGCTCGGTGCTGTACTGCCTAGGGCCGCCCATCCATTCCGAGAGATAGGCCACCAGCACGCGCCGCGTCTCGGCCAGGTCGGCCGCGTGCATCGCGCGGATCGTGCGCGCGTCGGGCCGGCCGTCCATCGCGCGGTAGAAGGCATCGACCAGCGCCACCACGCCGGCATGGCCGCCCACGCGTTCGTAGTGCGGGTTGGTCTTCACGGCGATGGGCAGTGCGTGGCTCATGCCGGCCTCAAAGCAACGGCCGTACCACGCCACGCCACCCCGGTGGACCGCGCTCGCGATGTCGGCACGGCGCCGCGGCGCGTCGTGCTTTGTCGGGTTTCGCACATTCGCCGGCGCCTCTCGCTTTTCGCGTTTGCCCAGGAAAAACAGGCACTTGCGTCTTGCGAAGGGGCTGGCACACGGGTTGCGAACAGGCTGGCTGCGCGGAATCCATGTCAGGCCCTGAGGCACCTTCGAAGAAGACCACATCGGGCACCGAAGCCGGCATGAGAAACCGACGACCGTGACCTCACTTCGTCAACTTCTCAGCATCGACTCTCAAAGGAACACCGAAATGGCTTCACTGCGACAGATCGCCTTCTACGGCAAGGGTGGCATCGGCAAGAGCACCACCTCCCAGAACACCCTCGCGGCGCTGGCCGAGATGGGCCAGAAGATCCTCATCGTCGGCTGCGACCCGAAGGCCGACTCCACGCGCCTGATCCTGCACGCCAAGGCGCAGGACACGATCCTCTCGCTCGCGGCCGAAGCCGGCTCGGTGGAGGACCTCGAGCTGGAAGACGTGATGAAGATCGGCTACCGCGACATCCGCTGCGTGGAGTCCGGCGGCCCGGAGCCGGGCGTGGGCTGCGCCGGCCGCGGCGTGATCACCTCGATCAACTTCCTCGAGGAGAACGGTGCCTATGACGGCGTCGACTACGTCAGCTACGACGTGCTGGGCGACGTGGTCTGCGGCGGCTTCGCGATGCCCATCCGCGAGAACAAGGCGCAGGAGATCTACATCGTGATGTCCGGCGAGATGATGGCCATGTACGCGGCCAACAACATCTCTAAGGGCATCCTGAAGTACGCCAACTCCGGCGGCGTGCGCCTGGGCGGCCTGGTGTGCAACGAGCGCCAGACCGACAAGGAACTGGAGCTGGCCGAGTCGCTGGCCAAGATGCTGGGCAGCAAGCTCATCCACTTCGTGCCGCGCGACAACATCGTCCAGCACGCCGAGCTGCGCCGCATGACGGTCCTCGAGTACGCGCCGGAGTCCAAGCAGGCCATGGAGTACCGCACGCTGGCCCAGAAGATCCACGCCAACGCCGGCAACGGGACGATCCCCACCCCCATCACGATGGACCAGCTGGAAGACCTGCTGATGGAGCACGGGATCATGAAGACCATCGACGAGACCCAGGTCGGCAAGACCGCCGCCGAGCTGGCTGCGTAAACCCATTCGAAGTGCCCAGGAGCAAGACCATGACCATGACGGTTGAAGAGCGCAAGGCCGCCAACAAGGCCTTGATCGACGAGGTGCTGAAGGCCTATCCGGACAAGATGGCCAAGCGCCGCGCCAAGCACCTGGGCACCTTCGAGGAGGGCAAGCCCGACTGCGGTGTCAAGAGCAACATCAAGAGCCTGCCGGGCGTGATGACCATCCGCGGCTGCGCCTACGCGGGCAGCAAGGGCGTGGTGTGGGGCCCCATCAAGGACATGATCCACATCAGCCACGGCCCGGTGGGCTGCGGCCAGTACAGCTGGGCCGCGCGCCGCAACTACTACATCGGCATCACCGGCGTGGACACCTTCGTCACGATGCAGTTCACCTCCGACTTCCAGGAGAAGGACATCGTCTTCGGCGGCGACAAGAAGCTCGACAAGATCATCGACGAGATCCAGGAGCTGTTCCCGCTGAACAAGGGCATCACGATCCAGAGCGAGTGCCCGATCGGCCTGATCGGCGACGACATCGAGGCCGTCAGCAAGAAGAAGAGCGCGCAGTACGGCAACCACACCATCGTGCCGGTGCGCTGCGAGGGCTTCCGCGGCGTGAGCCAGTCGCTGGGCCACCACATCGCCAACGACGCGATCCGCGACTGGGTGTTCGACGGCAAGACCAAGAAGGAGCATGTCTTCGAGAGCACGCCCTACGACGTGGCCATCATCGGCGACTACAACATCGGCGGCGATGCGTGGAGCAGCCGCATCCTGCTGGAGGAGATCGGCCTGCGCGTCATCGCGCAATGGTCCGGCGACGGCACGATCGCCGAGCTGGAGAACACGCCCAAGGCCAAGCTCAACGTGCTGCACTGCTACCGGTCGATGAACTACATCAGCCGGCACATGGAAGAGAAGTACGGCATTCCCTGGGTGGAATACAACTTCTTCGGCCCGAGCCAGATCGAGAAGAGCCTGCGCGAGATCGCCAGCCACTTCGACGACACCATCAAGGCCAAGGCCGAGGCCGTGATCGCGCGCTACCGCCCGATGGTCGACGCGGTGATCGCCAAGTACAAGCCGCGCCTGGAAGGCAAGACGGTGATGCTGTACGTGGGCGGCCTGCGCCCGCGCCACGTCATCGGCGCCTACGAGGACCTGGGCATGGAAGTGGTGGGCACCGGCTACGAGTTCGGCCACAACGACGACTACCAGCGCACCACGCACTACATCAAGGACTCGACGCTGATCTACGACGACGTGACCGGCTACGAGTTCGAGAGCTTCGTCGACAAGATCAAGCCGGACCTGATCGGCAGCGGCATCAAGGAGAAGTACGTCTTCCAGAAGATGGGCGTGCCCTTCCGCCAGATGCACAGCTGGGACTACTCGGGCCCGTACCACGGCTACGACGGCTTCGCGATCTTCGCCCGCGACATGGACATGGCGATCAGCTCGCCGATCTGGGGCCTCGCGAAGAGCGCGCCCTGGAAGAACTGACCCCCTAGACGCCTGCGGCGTCGTCCCCCCGAGGGGGAGCGGCCCGCTTGGAGCGGCCCGGCGCGGGTCGGCCGCCCCGCCTATCGAACGACAAGGAGTGCGACCATGCCCCAGACCGCCGAAAAGGTCATCGACCACGAGATGCTCTTCCGGGAGCCCGAGTACCAGAAGCTCTTCGCCGACAAGAAGGAGAACTTCGAGTTCAACCATTCCGACGTGCGGATCGAGGAGATCCGCAACTGGACCAAGACGCCGGAGTACAAGGAGAAGAATTTCGCCCGCGAGGCGCTGACGGTCAACCCGGCCAAGGCCTGCCAGCCGCTGGGTGCCGTCTACGTGGCCAACGGCTTCGCCAAGACGATGAGCTTCGTGCACGGCTCGCAAGGCTGCGTGGCCTACTACCGCAGCCACTTCAGCCGCCACTTCAAGGAGCCCACATCCTGCGTCAGCTCCTCGATGACGGAAGACGCGGCGGTGTTCGGCGGCCTGAACAACATGGTCGACGGCCTGGCCAACACCTACAACCTGTACAAGCCGGAGATGATCGCGGTCAGCACCACGTGCATGGCCGAGGTGATCGGCGACGACCTGAACGCCTTCATCAAGACGGCCAAGGAGAAGGGCAGCGTGCCGGCCGAGTACGACGTGCCCTTCGCGCACACGCCGGCCTTCGTCGGCAGCCACGTCACCGGCTACGACAACGCGCTCTTGGGCGTGCTGCAGCACTTCTGGGACGGCAAGGCCGGCACCGTGCCGGCGCTCGTGCGCACGCCCGACGAGAGCATCAACTTCATCGGCGGCTTCGACGGCTTCGTCGTCGGCAACATGAAGGAGGTGCGGCGCATCTTCTCGCTCTTCGGCGCCGAGGTCACCGTGCTGTGCGACCCGAGCGAGGTGTGGAACACGCCCACCGACGGCGAGTTCCGCATGTACGAGGGCGGCACCACGAAGGCCGAGGTCGAGCGCGCGCTGAACGCCAAGGCGACGATCGTTTTCCAGGAGTTCTGCTGCGAGAAGACGATCAAGTACCTGCAGGGCAAGGGCCAGGAAGTCGTGGTGCTCAACGCCCCCGTGGGCGTGGCCGGCACCGACGAGTTCATCATGGCCATCAGCCGCCTCACCGGCAAGCCGGTGCCGGCGCTGCTGGAGAAGGAGCGCGGCCAGCTGGTCGACGCGATGGCCGACAGCCAGTCGCACCTGCACGGCAAGAAGTACGCGCTGTACGGCGACCCGGACCAGATGATCGGCTACACGCAGTTCCTGCTGGAGCTGGGCGCCGAGCCCACGCACATCCTGGCCACCAACGGCAACGACGACTGGGCGGCCAAGGTGCAGAAGGTGCTGGACGCCTCGCCCTTCGGCAAGGGCGGCAAGGTCTACCCCAAGCGCGACCTGTGGCACCTGCGCAGCCTGCTGTTCACCGAGCCGGTGGACTTCCTGATCGGCAACACCTACGCCAAGTACCTCGAGCGCGACACCGGCGTGCCGCTGATCCGCCTGGTGTTCCCGATCTTCGACCGCCACCACTACCACCGCTTCCCCACCTGGGGCTACGAGGGCGGCCTGCGCCTGCTGACGATGTTCCTCGACGAGTTCTTCGAGACGCTGGACGCGAACACCATCGTGCCCGGCAAGACCGACTACTCGTACGACATCATTCGCTAGGAGCCGCAGCGTCATGGCCAACGTGACCTTCAGCTCGCCACGCATCAAGAAGGACGTGACGGTCTATGCCGTCGCCGGCGACACCAAGACCCTGCTCTCGGTGGCCAAGGCGCACGGCATACCGCTGAACTTCGAGTGCGAGAACGGCGAGTGCGGCTCCTGCCAGGTGCAGGTGACCGTCCTCTCCGGCAAGGCGCCCTACGGCGTGGCGCTGACCGAGAAGGAGAAGACGGTGCTGCGCTTCGCCGGCAAGATCAACGCGGAGCAGATCGCGGCGGCCGAGACCGGCGACGTGCCGCCGCCTTGGCGGCTGGCCTGCCAGTTCATCGTGCGGCACGAGGACATCCTCGTGAACTTTTGATGGACGAGGCCACGGTACTCGTGAAGACCACCCTCGACGGCCGCCGCGTCGAGGTGATCGACGGCTGGCTGTGCCTGGATGGCCGGCGCGAGGCGGACGCGCTCGTGGTCATCGACGAGCACCCGAACCGCGCCGCCATCCTGCGCGCCGTGCCGGGCGCCACGCACGTGGGCGGCCGGCTGCCGCTCATGCTGGCCGAGGCCTCCGTCGCGCAGGCCGCGATGCGCCGCGCGCAGGACCACTTCGACGGCAGCGACGAGGCGGTGCGCGAGCGGCTGCGCAGCGTCGTCTGGCGCAAGGCCGTCGCCGAAGGCGCGGAGTAGCGCCGCAACACCGATCACGGGAGGCCGCATGACGCCATCGCTCAACGCCCGCATCGCCCAGGTCTTCGACGAGCCCGGCTGCGACATCAACCAGAAGAAGGGCGAGAAGGAGCGCAAGAAGGGCTGCACCAAGCAGCTCACGCCCGGGGCCGCGGCCGGCGGCTGCGCCTTCGACGGCGCGAAGATCGCGCTGCAGCCCATCGTCGACGTCGCGCACCTCGTGCACGGGCCCATCGCCTGCGAGGGCAACAGCTGGGACAACCGCCACAGCGCCAGCAGCGGCCCGCAGATCTACCGCACCGGCTTCACGACCGACATCAACGAACTCGACGTGGTCTACGGCGGCGAGAAGCGGCTGTTCAAGGCGATCCGCGAGATCGCCGAGAAGCACGCGCCGCCGGCGATCTTCGTCTACCAGACCTGCGTGACGGCGATGATCGGCGACGACATCGAGGCCGTCTGCAAGCGCGCCACCGAGAAGTTCGGCCTGCCGGTGATCCCGGTCGACGCGCCGGGCTTCGCGGGGCCCAAGAACCTGGGCAACAAGCTCGGCGCCGAGGCGCTGCTGGACCACGTGGTCGGCACCATCGAGCCCGAGCGGCTCACGCCCACCGACATCAACATCATCGGCGAGTACAACCTCTCGGGCGAGCTGTGGCAGGTCAAGCCGCTGCTCGATGTGCTAGGCGTGCGCGTGCTCTCGTGCATCTCCGGCGACGGGCGCTACAAGGAGATCGCCGGCGCCCACCGTGCGCGCGCCAACATGATGGTGTGCTCCAAGTCGATGATCAACGTCGCCACGCGCATGCAGCAGCGCTGGGGCATCCCGTACTTCGAAGGCTCGTTCTACGGCATCAGCGACATGAGCACCACGCTGCGCGAGATTGCGCGGCTGCTGGTGGAGCGCGGCGCCGACGCCTCGCTGAAGGGCCGCACCGAGGCGCTGATTGCCGCCGAAGAGGCGCGCGCCTGGGAGCGCATCCGCGCCTACCGCGAGCGCCTGGCCGGCAAGCGCGTGCTGCTGATCACCGGCGGCGTGAAGAGCTGGTCGGTGGTCTCTGCGCTGCAGGAGGCGGGGCTGGAGGTCGTGGGCACCAGCATCAAGAAGAGCACGAAGGAAGACAAGCAGAAGCTCAAGGCGATGTTCGGCGACGAGGCCGACGCGCACATGATCGACGACCTGCCGCCGCGCCAGATGTACGCGATGCTGCGCGACGCCAAGGCCGACATCATGCTCAGCGGCGGCCGCAGCCAGTTCGTCGCGCTGAAGGCACGCATGCCCTGGATGGACATCAACCAGGAACGCCACCACGCCTTCGCCGGCTACGAAGGCATGGTGACGATGGTGGCCGAGATCGACAAGGCGCTGTTCAACCCGGTGTGGAAGGAAGTGCGAACGCCTCCCCCGTGGGAACAGGCGGATGCGCTGCTGGCGGAGGCCTGACGCGATGGCCCACGTCACCGAGAGCCGCAAGGCCTGCACCGTCAATCCGCTGAAGATGAGCCAGCCGCTGGGCGCGAGCTACGCGTTCATGGGGCTGGAAAGCTGCATGCCGGTGATGCACGGCTCGCAGGGCTGCACCTCCTTCGGCCTGGTGCTGCTGGTGCGGCATTTCAAGGAGGCGATCCCGCTGCAGACCACCGCGATGAACGAGGCCACGACCGTGATGGGCGGCTTCGACAACCTCGAAAAGGCGGTGCTGAACATCTTCACGCGCAACCAGCCGCGCATCATCGCCATCTGCTCGACCGGTCTCACCGAGACCAAGGGCGACGACGTCGAAGGGCACCTGCGGCTCATCCGCCAGCGCCACCCGGAGCTGGCCGGCACCGAGCTCGTCTACGTCTCGACGCCCGACTTCGCCGGCGCCTTCCAGGATGGCTGGGCCAAGGCCGTGCAGCAGCTGGTCGCGCAGCTGCCGCGCAGAGAGGAGCCGAAGCGCGACAAGGCCGTGGCGGTGCTGCCCGGCGCGCACCTCACGCCAGGCGACATCGAGGAACTGCGCGAGCTGATCGAGGCCTTCCGCCTGGAGCCGACCTTCGTGCCGGACGTCTCCGGCTCGCTCGACGGCCATATCCCCGAGACCTGGCTGGGCACGACGATCGGCGGCTGCAGTGTCGACGCGATCCAAGCGCTGGGCGGCGCAGCACACACGCTGGCCCTCGGTGAGCAGATGCGCTCGGCCGCCGAGGCGCTGCAATCGCGCTGCGGCGTACCCTTCACGGTGTTCGAGCGCCTCACAGGCCTCACCGCCACCGACGCCTTCGTGCAGAAGCTGAGCGAGCTCTCCGGCCGGCCCGTGCCCGTGAAGCTGCGCCGCCAGCGCAGCCAGCTCGTCGACGCGATGCTGGACGGCCATTTCCACTTCGGCAACGTGAAGGTGGCGCTGGGCGCCGAGCCCGACCTGCTGTGGGCCGCGGGCAGCTTCCTCGTGGAGATGGGTGCGGAACTGGGCGCGGTGGTCACCACCACCGCCAGCCCGCTGCTGGCGAGGATGCCCTGCAACGAGGTGATCATCGGCGACCTCGAGGACTTCGAGCAGCTCGCCGCCGCGCACGGCTGCGACCTGCTGATGACGCACTCGCACGGCCGCCAGGCGGCCATGCGCCTGGGCAAGCCGCTGTTCCGGCTTGGCATCCCGATGTTCGACCGCATCGGCAACGCCCACGTGCGCATGGCGGGCTACCGCGGTACGCGCGACTTCCTCTATGCCGCCGGCAACCTGCTGATGGAGCACATCCCGCACAACGGGCCCGAACACTGGCCGCTGCCGGAAGCTTCGGTGGCCGCCGTGAAGACCGCAACCGACACCCTGGGAGTCACCCCATGAAGATCGCCTTCGCCACGCAGGACCAGCAGCGCGTGGACGCGCATTTCGGCTGGGCCCGGCACCTGGCCGTCTACGACATCACGCCCGAGGGCTACCAGTTCGTGCAGGACTTCGGCTTCGGCGAAGACCTGGCCGAGGACGGCAACGAGGACAAGCTGGCGCCCAAGCTGCAGGCCATCCACGACTGCGCGATCGTCTACGTCGCTGCCATCGGCGGCAGCGCTGCGGCGCGCGTGGTGGCGCACAAGATCCACCCGGTCAAGGTCAACCAGCCCGAGCCCATCCTGGACATCCTGGACAAGCTGCAGGAGGTGCTCAAGGGCACGCCGCCGCCCTGGCTGCGCAAGGCGCTGATGAAGGGCCAGGAGCGGCGCTTCGATTTCGACGACCAAGAGGAGTCCGCGAAATGATCGAACCGACTTGCGAGCCGCCGGCCGTGCAGCCCGACGTGCTGGACAACGGCTTCATCCGCGAGCTGATCAAGCAGGTCCGCGCGCAGGACACGCACGGCACCTGGGAAGGCAAGAGCGACGAGACGCTGCTCGAGCCCTTCGTTCTCACGGCCGAGCAGCGCCGGGCGATGCCCATCATGGGCGACCCCGACCCCGAGACGCTGTGGCGCATGGACCTGTTCCACAACGCCGTGGGCCTGGCCATCGAGCGCGCCACCGGCTGCATGGTCAGCCCGATGACCAGGATGAGCCACGAGGGCTTCGGCCGCACCGTGCTCACCACCGGCCGGCTGATCGTGGTGAACCGCTACCTGCGCGACGTGCACCGCTTCGGCTACCCCTCGCTGGCCAAGCTGGCCGAGGCGGGCAACAAGCTGGTCAGCGAAGGCGTGGGGATGATCGAGAAGTACAGGGAGGTGGCCACGTATGGTTGACATCGACAGCCTCAAGGCCGACGTGAAGAAGCTCAACGCCAAGGCGACGCAGGCCAAGATGGACCTGCACGACCTGAGCGAGGAGCTGCCGATCAACTGGGAGCGCATCCCCGAGGTCGCGAAGATCGCGCACGAGGCGCACGCGGCGCTGGTGGCGGCTCGAAAAGCGCTGGCCGACGCGCAGACGGGGGTCGCGTCGTGAGCGCGGCCACCTTCGAGGTCACGCTGCCTTCGGGCAAGACCTGGACGCCGACCTTCGTGCAGTCCATCAACGAGGCCAAGTGCATCGGCTGCGGGCGCTGCTTCCGGGTCTGCCCGCGCGGCGTGCTGGAACTCGTGGGCCTGGACGACGAGGGCGAGCGCGTCGTGCTGGACCCCGACGGCGACGAGGAAGAGGAATACGAGAAGAAGGTGATGACGATCGCGCACCAGGAGTTATGCATCGGCTGCACCGCGTGCTCGAAGATCTGCCCGAAGAAGTGCTACACGCACGCGGCGGCGACGGTCTGAAGCTCCCGGCCATGCCGATTGCCGAGCTCGCCTTCCACCCGCGCGCCTTCGGCGCCGCGCCGGTGCCGCTGGCCGGCCGGCGGCGCAGCGCGCGCGACGACGAGGTGGGCGACCTGCGCGTGCTGCTGCTCGAACACGCCGACCCGCAGGCCGGCACGCCCGCGCAGATCGAGGCCATGGCTGAAACCGTGGCCGTGGCCTGCCTGGGCGACGACCACCTCTGGCAGGACCTGCAGCTGCCATCTCGCGCCGAACTCAGCGCGCTGATGGCGCACTGGTTCCCCACGCTCGCGGCCAGGAACGACCGCGACATGAAGTGGAAGAAGTTCCTCTACAAGCAGCTGTGCGAGCGGGAGGAGATCTTCATCTGCAAGTCGCCGAGCTGCGCCGTGTGCAGTGACTGGGCGAGGTGCTTCGGGCCGGAGTAGGGCGGCTGTCGACCCACAGCCGTCAGGCGACTCGCTCCGAAGCTGCCTGACGGCTGGGCCTTCTCCTTCACAGCGCACTTCCCCGAAGCTGCCGTCCATGGCCACCAGCGGTCGGCCAAGAGCGGTCCATCGCGCCATCGCTTCAGACCGGACGTTCAGCTGCCGCAAACCACAGGCGATCCATTGGGACGCCACTGTCTCGAATTGCGATCAGGCACTCGTTGCATTCGACGCTGCCGCCTTGACGAGCGCATTGGCACACCGGAACTCCTGGGCCTAGGCGCAGAACCTTCAACGTCACCCGCGCCCCAGAGCATCTCAAGCCACGCAGATACCGCCCTCCGTCCGGGGTTCAACCCTGAGCTACGATCCCTTGCGCAGGAGAGCCGCCACCGTCCGCAGCGCGGCGCCGTGCTCCGCCGAGGAGACTGGATCATGATCACCGCACTCGTTACCGGAGCCTCGGCGGGTATCGGCAGGGCAATCGCGCTGGCGCTGGCCGAGCAGGGCCGCCGCGATGGCGAGGCCATCAAGATTGCCGTGGCCGGGTCCAAGGCCGGCCCCGGGCTGGACTCCATCGTCGCCGAACTGCAGGCCGCCGGTGCTGACGCCACGGGCCTTGCCGCCGACCTCGTCGACCCTGCTGCCTGTGGGCGGCTGGTCGAGCAGGCGCAGGACTTCTGCGGCGACCTGAACCTGCTGGTCTCCAACGCCGGCGCCGCGGCCGAGGGTGCGCTGGCCACGCTCAGCGTCGAGGAGTGGGACCGCAGCTACGCGCTGAATTGCCGCGCCACCTGGCTGCTGGCGCAGGCCGCGCGTGCGGGGCTGGCGCGCACGAAGGGCAGCATCGTCGCGATCTCGTCGATGTCGGGCATGCACCCGCAGCCGGGCTACGGCGCCTACTCCAGCGCCAAGGCGGCGGTGGTGATGCTGTGCCGCCAGCTGGCGCAGGAATGGGCCGCCGACGGCATCCGTGCCAACGCGGTGTGCCCCGGCATGACGCGCACGCTGCTGACCGAGAAGGTCTACAGCGATGCCGACCTGAAGGCCCGCCGCGAGGCGCTGATTCCGCTGGGCCGCATCGGCACGCCCGAGGACATCGCGCAGGCCGTGGTCTTCCTCGCCGGGCCAGGTGCGTCCTACCTCACCGGGCAGGCGATCGTGATCGACGGCGGCATCTCCGACCACATGCTGCAGCTGATTCCCGGCCGCTCGGGCCGTTGAATCCGCCGCTGCCGGCCCCGGAGCGCCGCCCGGCCGTCGAGCGGCCGCAGCTGTGGCTGCTCGTGCTCGTCACGCTCAGCGGCACGCTGGGCATGCACATATTCATTCCGGCGCTGCCCGAAGCGGCGCGCGCGCTGCAGGCAAGCCCCGGCGCGATGCAGATGACGATCGGCATCTATATCGTCGGCCTGGCCACGGGCCAGCTCTTCTACGGCCCCATCTCCGATCGCTCGGCCGACGGCCGCTGTTGGTCGCGGGCCTGGCGCTCTACGCCGCAGGCGGCGTGGTCTGCGCTTTCGCGCCGGACCTGCTCACGCTGCTGGCCGGTCGCCTCGTGCAGGCGCTGGGCGGCTGCGCCGGGCTGGCGCTGGGCCGCGCGATCGTGCGCGACACGACGACGCCCGAGGCTGCCGTGAAGGACCTCGCGCTGCTCAACGTGATGATCCTCGCCGGCCCCGGCGCGGCACCGGTGATCGGCGGCACGCTGGCGCACCTGGCCGGCTGGCTCGCGATCTTCGTCGCGCTGGCGATCGTCGGTAGCGTGACGCTCGCGCTCTCGTGGCGCCTGCTGCCGGAGACTGCCCGCCGCGCGCAGCGCTTCAGCATCGCCCGGCTGTTTGCCGACTACGCCGCTCTGCTGCGCTCGCGCCGCTTCGCCGGGCTCACGCTGGGCGGCGGGTGCGCCACCACCTCGGCCTACGCCTTCCTCTCGGCCGCGCCCTTCATCTTCGTCGAGCAGCTGCACCAGCCGGTGCACCGGGTCGGTCTCTACTCGGGGCTGATGATCGTCGGCATGGCCGTCGGCAACACGATGACCTCACGCCTGGTGCAGCGCATCGGCGCCGAGCGCCTGCTGCGCGCAGGAGGCGCGCTCACGTTGCTGGGCGCGGCGGCGCTGCTCGGCACCGAGCTCGCCGGCGTGCTCTCGGTGGCGAGCACGATCGCGCTGATGCTCGTCTACACCTGCGGCTGCGGCATCACGAGCCCGGTGGCGCTGGCCGGCGCGATGAGCGTCGACGAAAAGCGGATCGGCTCGGCCGCGGGGCTCTACGGCTGCGCGCAGATGGCCATCGGCGCGGCCTGCACGGCGCTGGCGGCGCTGGGCACCTCACCCGCGCGCTCTGCGCTGCTCGTGATGCTGGCGGCGACCATCATCGCGCAGGCGGCCTTCGCCATCGCGCGCCGCTCAGCCTGACTTGCGAAGCTCGAAGCCCAGACGTGGGAAGTGCACGTGCACGAGGCCCGCGCGTTCGTCAAGGCGCTCCAGCGTCACGCGGTCCAGGCCCAGGCCCACGAGCCTGCCGGTCACGGCCTCGGTGCCGTAGTCGGTGGCCGCAACGGCCACGCTCTCGCCGGCCGCGAAGCCCAGCCCCTGTTCGACCTGCACCGGCGCATGTCCCTTCGCACCGGCCGCGATGGCGATGGCCTCGGCGCTGTCGATGTCCAGCCGCCGCCCATGGCCCATCGCCGCGATGCGCGCGTACCAGGCCCGGACCGCCGCGTACGGCGCGAGCAGCCGCTCCGCCACCTCGGCGCGCGCCGTGAACCACAAGCCGTGGTAGACCGAAAAGTCCGCAATCGAGGGCTGCGCGCCCAGCAGCCACGGCGAACGCGCCAGCGCGCGCTCGAACATGGCCAGCGCATGGCGCAGCTGCGCCTGGGCGTCGATCGCCGTCGGCCGCTTCAGCCCGGCGGTGAATGCGACACGGTCGTCGCGCAAGGCCACGATGGCCTCCGGCGGCATGCCGCGGAACAGCGCCGCACGCGCCTCGGGTGCCTGCGTGTTCATCACCGTCTGCCAGAACATCGGGCCATCGGCCCAGGCCGCCAGCCCCGGCGCCGTGGGCGCCGTCTCCGGCACCAGCGGCGGATCGGGCTGCAGCGCGTCGATCACCTGCGCGATCAGCGCCGTGTCGCAGTAGATGTCGGCGCCGATCTGCAGGATGGGCGTCTTGCGGTAGCCGCCAGTCAGCGCCGTCACGTCGGGCTTGGGCATCGCCGTGGGGATCAGCACCGAGCGCCAGCTCATGCGCTTGAAGCCGAAGATCGCGCGCACCTTCTCCGAGAACGGCGAGATCTCGAAGTGGTGCAGGATCGGCGCGTCACTCACTTGGCGGCCCCCACCCACACCGGCGCGTGCGTGGCGGTGGCGGCCGGATAGACCGGCACCGGCTGCCCGCCGCGCCACTGCGCGATCACCAGGCCCGCGCCCACGCGCCGGCCCTTCTCGTCCCACTTCAGCGGGCCCTGCACGAACTCGCCGGCGCCGGTGGTGGCGTTCATGTTGCGGATGGCGTCGGCCACCTTCTTGCGGTCGGCCGCGCCGGCCTTCTCCAGCGCGTCGCGGTAGATGTGCACCTGCGCGTAGCCGTCCAGCGCCTGCGGCGTCATCCAGGGGCGGCCGGTGCGCTTCTTGAAGCGCGCCACCAGCTCCTGGTGCTTCTTGCCGGCCCAGTTCGAGTTGATGCTGAAGAAGTTCTCCAGCGCGCCTGCGCCGATCAGGTTCAGCGCCTCGGGCGTCGCCGTGGGGCCGGCCAGGCCGATCGTGGGCATCGTGTCGCGGCCCAGGCCCTGCTCGGTGAGGCCGTCGAGCAGCAGTTTCAGGTCGGGCAGCGCGGCTGGCATCACGAACAGCACGTCGGGCCGGTTGCGGCGCAGGTTGGAGATCAGCTCGGTTGCGTCGGCGATCGGCGGCGTGTACGACTTCTCCGACAGCAGCTTGATGCCCGCCTTCTCGAAGCCGCCCTCGCGCCAGATCTTCACCATGCCCTGGATCGCCTGGTTGGTGTCGGCGATCACCGCGGCCGTCTTCGGCATCTTGCCGGCGATCTTGGCCACCTCCATCACCGTGGGCAGCGCCAGCTGGCCCTGCATGCTGGCCACCGGCACCATCTCGAAGACGTTGCGGAAGCCGCGCTCGGTGATCGCATCGGCGAAGGTCTGCGTGAGCCAGGCCATCTCGGCGCGCTCGGTCAGCTCGGTGACGGCCAAGGTCATGCCCGAGAGCGCATCGCCGAAGCCGCCGACGAGATCGGGGTTCTGCGCCAGCATGCGCTGCGCGGCGTTCCTGGCCTTCTCCACCGCGTCTTCGGCGTCGGCCGCCACCAGCTGCAGCTTGGCGCCGCCGAGCGCCTTGATGCCGCCGGCGGCGTTGATGTCGTCGATCGCGAACTCGGCGCCCGACTTGATGTTGTTGCCGATCGACGCGAAGGGCCCCGACAGCGGCACCACGGTGCCGAGCTTCACGGTTGAGCCCTGCGCGAAGGCGGCCGGCGCGGCCAGCGCGGCGGCGGCGCCGCCGAGCATCGTCAGCGCGCTTCGGCGGGTAGGTTCGAGAGCTCGGGTCATCGTGTGTCTCCGGTTGTCGTCGTGGGGGCGGGGGTAGGGCGGCCGAGGTAGGCCTGGGCGATGTGTTCGTCGCGGATCACGTCGGCGGGCGCGCCCTGCGCGACGCAGCGGCCGGCGTCCAGCACGTAGGCGTGGTCGCAGGGCTCCAGCGCCTCGGCCACGCGCTGTTCGACGAGCAGGATGGTCAGCCCGTCCTCGCGGTGCAGCGCCTCGATGCGCTCGAAGATCTGGTCGGCGATGATCGGCGCCAGGCCCATCGAGGGCTCGTCGAGCATCAGGAGGCGCGGCGACGAGGCCAGGCCGCGCGCGATCGCCAGCATCTGCTGCTCGCCGCCCGACAGCGTGCCGGCCAGCTGCTCGCGCCGCTGCGCAAGCACCGGGAACAGCGCATGGCAGCGCTCGAGGTTGCGCTTCCACTCGGCGCGCCCGCGGGCGGTGGAGGCGCCCATCTCGAGGTTCTCCTGCACCGTGAGGCTGGCGAAGACCTGCCGGCCCTCCGGCACGTGCGCGATGCCCAGGTGCGCGCGCTCCTTGGCCGGCAGCGCGAGCAGGTCGTGGCCGTCGAAGACGATGCGACCCGAGCGCGGCGGCACCTGCCCCGAGATCGCGCGGAACAGCGTGGTCTTGCCGGCGCCGTTGGGGCCGACGACGGCGACGAACTGGCCGGCGCCGACCTCGATCGACACCTCCGCCAGCGCGTGGATCGGGCCGTAGTCGACGCTGAGCGACTCAAGCCGCAGCATGGCCTGCGCCTCCGATCGCCGCGCCCGCCGCATGACGCCGCGCCCACTTCTTGCCGAGGTAGGCGTCGATCACGTCCGGGTTGGCCATCACCGAGCTTGGGTCGCCGATCGCGATCACCTGGCCGTGGTCCAGCACGAGGAAGCGGTCGGCCAGGCGCGTCATCGCCTGCATCGTGTGCTCGATGATCACGATCGTCAGGCCGGCCGCCGGCAGGCGGCGGATCACCTGCACCATCGCCTCGACCTCGCGCGAGCCCAGGCCGGCGAGCGTCTCGTCGAGCAGCAGCAGCTGAGGGCGGCCGGCGAGTGCGCGGGCCAGTTCCATCAGGCGCAGTTCCAGATTCGTGAGCTCGCCGACCGCCGCATCGGCCTTGGCCAAGAGGCCCACGGTCGAGAGTGCCGAGCGCGCCTGGGCGAGCGCATCGTCGGCACTGGTGCTGCCGGCGATGGCGCCCGCGACCACGTTGTGCAGCACGTTCATGCGCGCGAAGGGCCGCGCGACCTGGAAGGTGCGACCCAGGCCGCGGCGGTTCAGGCGGCTCGAGCGCAGGCCGTGAGCCGGTTGCCCGTCCAGCATGACCGTGCCGGCGCTCGCGGGCTGAATGCCGTTCAGCAGGTTGAACAGCGTCGTCTTGCCGGCGCCGTTCGGGCCGATGATGCCGAGGATCTCGCCGCGGCGGACATCGAAGCTCGCGTCCTGCACGGCCTTCAGGCCGCCGAAGGACTTCGACAGGCCCTTCACTTCGAGGAGGGTCTCGGTGCCCGACGGCGCGGCGACGAGGCGCACCGGCTCGGGTGCTGGCACCGAGGCCTCGGTCGATGGTCTCGGCGATGCCGGTGTCGAACGCCGGCGCAGCAGATCCCGCGCCTTCCAGTACACACCCTCCGGTGCCAGCAGAATCACCAGCATCACCGTGATGCCGTAAATCACGCCCTGGATGCCCGGCAGCACGTGCCCGAGCTGCGCACGCAGCGCCTCGGTCAGCGGCACCAGCGTCATCGCGCCGATCAGCGGCCCCCACAGCGTGCCGGCGCCGCCGAAGAGCGTCAGGATCAGCGCCTGCGCCGAGATCACCGTGCCCAGCACACCGTGCGGCGTGACCACCTGCAGCACCACCGCGTGCAGCCCGCCGACCAGCGCGCACAGCGCGCCGCTGGCGACGAAGGCGAGCATCTTGACGCGCAGCGTGTCGATGCCCGCAGCTTCCGCGGCGACCTCGTTCTGCTTGATCGCCAGCATCGCCAGGCCGAAGCGCGAGCGCTCGACGACGTGCGTGATCCCCATCAGCGCCACCATCAGCACCACTGCGATGAAGGTCGGCCAGCGGTGGTCGGCGAATTGCATGTGCCGCCACGCGTCTTCGCGGTGAATGGGGAAGCTCAGCTCCTGCCAGCCCATCCAGTCGAAGACGAAGATGAACAGCGCCGGGTAGGCCAGCATCGCCAGCGCGAAGTAGTGGCCGCGCAGCCGGAAGGTGATCGAGCCGATCAGCAGCGCCGCCACCGCGCCCACGCCCGCCGCCGCCAGCAGCCCGAACCAGGGCGAGATGCCGAACTTGACGGCCAGCAGCGCGACCGCGAAGGCGCCCAGGCCGAAGAACGTGGAATGGCCGAAGGAGACCAGCCCCGTGTAGCCCGAGAACAGGTTCCAGCTCAGCGCCAGCGCGGCCCAGATGGGAATCGTGCCGAGGATCAGCTGCACGTAGGCGTCGCCGATGCTCAGCGCCGCGGTGGCCATCGCGACGCCGATGACGCCGATCATCGGCAGCGTGCGGCCTTGCCAGAGCGGTTGCAGCATCTCAGGCGCGCTCAGACGTTCTGCCGAACAGGCCCTGCGGCCGCAGCAGCACCACGGCCAGGAAGAGCAGGAAGATCGTCGCGTTCTGCAGCTGGAAGGGCAGGACCAGCGTCGAGAGCTGCTGCACCAGGCCGATCGCGAAGCCGCCCCAGAAGGCGCCCAGCATGCTGCCCATGCCGCCCAGCACCACGCCGGCGTACATCACGATGACGAAGTCGAAGCCGATGTACGGGTGGAAGGGGTAGTACATCGCGATCAACCCGCCGGCCAGCGCGGTGGCCGCGCTGCCGATCGCGAAGGCCCGTGCGTAGGACTGCTCGACGTCCAGGCCCACGAGCGTCGCTGCGGTGGGGTTGTCGGCGGCGGCGCGCATCGTCGTGCCCATGCGCGTCTTCTGCACGAAGGCGTACAGAGCCGCGCTGACCGCCAGCGCCACCAGGCAGCCGATGGCACGCGCCTTGTTGACGAAGATCGCGATGCCGTCCGGCCCCATCGGCGCCAGCGTCCACGACGACGAGGCCAGCGGCGACTGCACGGTGCGCGGCGAGGAGCCGAAGGCGATCAGCGCGCCGTTGGAGATCACCAGGCTCAGGCCCAGCGTGAGGATCAGCTGCGCGAAGTGGCCGCCGGTCTCGCTGCCCAGCGCGCGCGCGCCGGAGATATGGCGGATCACGAATCGCTGCAGCACCCAGCCCAGCCCGCCGATCACGAGCGCCGCGAGGACCAACGCCATGTAGGCGCCGCCGGCCGGGCCGATCGCCAGCGCGGCGGCAATGCCGCCACCGACGATCAGCGTCGTGTACATGCCCAGCATCATGAACTCGCCCTGCGCGAAGTTGATGACGCGGATGACGCCGAAGATCATGCCGAGGCCCGTGCACAGCAACCCGTAGATGCTGCCCACCAGCGCACCGGTGACGATGCGCTGCAGCACGCTCTCGATCAACGTTTCCATGTGTCTTCAGCGCCCGCGCAGCATCTCGAGCGCGACGCGCTCGATGTCGTCCACCTGCGGATAGCTCAGCTTCTCTAGCCCCGGCGTCGAGGGCTTGGGCGCGAAGGGCGCACCCAGGCGACGCACCGGGCCCTTGAGCACCGCGTGGCACTGCTCGCCGATCGTCGCGGCGATCTCGGAGGCCAGCGAGCCGGTCAGCGTCGCCTCGTTGATCACGAGCGCGCGGCCGGTCTTGCGCGCCGAGGCGAACATCGTCGGCCAGTCCAGCGGCGAGACGGTGCGCGGGTCGATCAGCTCGACCGAAACGCCGGCGGCGTGGAGCCGTTCGGCGGCTTCGAGCGCGCGCGAGACCATCAGCCCGGTCGCAATGATGGTCAGGTCCCTGCCCTCGCGCACCACGGCCGCCTGGCCGAAGGGCAGCGTCAGTTCCGGGTCGTCGGACACCGGACCCTTGCTGCCGTACAGCAGCTTGGGCTCGAGAAAGATCACCGGGTCCTCGCCGCGCAGCGCGGCCTTCAGCAGGCCCTTGGCGTCGGCCGGCGTCGAAGGCATCGCCACGCGCAGGCCCGGCACATGCGCGAACCAGGCCTCGAGCGACTGCGAGTGCTGCGCGCCGACGCCGCGCGTCATGCCGATCGGCGAGCGCACGACCAGCGGCACGCGCGCCTGGCCGCCCGTCATGTAGCGGATCTTCGCGGCCTGGTTGACGATCTCGTCCATCGCCACGCAGAGAAAGTCGGCGTACATGATCTCGGCGACGACCGGGCCACCGGTCATCGCCGCGCCGAGCGCGACGCCCACGATCGCCGACTCCGAGATCGGCGACTCGAACATGCGATCGTCGAAGCGCTCGGCCAGGCCCGCGTGCACGCCGAAGGTGCCGCCGCCGGGGCGCAGGTCCTCGCCGATCACGATCATGGCCGGGTGGCGCGCCATCTCCTCGTGCAGCGCCTCGCGAATCGCGTCGCGGTAGGTGATCTCGCGCAAGGTGCCGCTCATGGCGCGTAGACGTCTTCCATCAATGCCGTGTCGGCGGGATAGGGGCTCGCCTCGGCGAAGCGCACGGCCTCGGCCATCTCGGCTTCGATCTCGGCCAGCAGCTCGGCGCGCTGAGGGAAGCCGTCGATCGCGGCGAGCTCGGCCTCGATGCGCAGCATCGGGTCGCGCGCCTCGCGCAGGCGCTGCACCTCGTCCTTGCTGCGGTAGACCTGCGGATCGCCCGACGAGTGGCCCATGAAGCGCTGCGTCTGCAGCTCCAGCAGCGTAGGCCCTTCGCCGCGCCGCGCGCGGGCCACGGCCTCGCCCGCGGCGGCGAGCACGGCTGATGTGTCGTTGCCATCGACGCACACGCCGGGCATGCGGTAGTTCGCGGCCAGCGCGGCCACGCTCTCGAAGACCATCGTCTCGGCCGTGCGCACGTACTGCGCCAGGCCGTTGTTCTCGCAGACGAACACCAGCGGCAGCCGCCACAGCGAGGCCATGTTCATCACCTCGTGGAAAGGACCGCGCGTGACCGCGCCGTCGCCGAAGAAGACGACCGAGACGCGCCCGTTGCGCTGAACCTTCGCCGACAGCGCGGCGCCGGCCGCGATGGCGTAGCCCGCGCCGACGATGCCGTTGGCGCCCAGCATGCCGGCGGAGAGATCCGCGATGTGCAGCGAGCCGCCCTTGCCACGGCAGTAGCCGGTCTCGCGGCCGAAGAGTTCGGCCATCATGCGGTCGGGCCGCGCGCCCATGGCGATGCAGTGGCCGTGGCCCCGATGCGTGGAGGCCGCATAGTCGCCGTCCTGCAGCGCGGCGCAGACGGCCACCGCGCAGGACTCCTGCCCCTCGTAGCTGTGCAGCGCGCCGTGGATCTTGCCGAGCGAGGACTGGTAGACGGCCGCACGCTCGAAGAGGCGGATGCGCATCATCTCGCGCCAGAAACCGCGCAGTTGCGCCGCCGGCAGGCTGGCCATTGGCGCGACCGCCGCCGCTGCTGGAACTGCATCCGCGCGGGCCGACACACTGCGCCCCGGCCGCCCGACGATGCCGATCACCGCGCCCACCGGCACCTCGGCACCCACCGGTGCCTTGATCGCGACCAGCATGCCGTCGTGCGGCGCCTCGACCTCGAAGGCCGACTTGTCCGACTCGACGATCGCCACCGGCTCGCCGGCGCGCACCAGGTCGCCCGGCCGCTTGAGCCATTCGGCGACGCGGCCGGTCTCCATCGTGTGGCCCAGGTTGGGCATGCCGATGTTCCAGCTCATGCGTTGTGCGCTCCGCCGTCGACGTTGATGGTCTGGCCTGTCAGGTAGGACGCGCCGTCACCGCACAGGAAGGTGACGACCGAGGCGATCTCCTCGGGCTCGCCGAAGCGGCCCAGCGGGATCGTCGCGAGGATGGCCTCGCCGCGTTCGGCAAATGCCGCTTCGGTCATCGCGGTGCGGATGGCGTTCGGCGCGACGGCGTTCACGAGAGTGTGCGGTGCGAAGCGCCGTGCGAGTGCGCGCGTGAGGCCCACGATTCCCGCCTTCGCGGTGGTGTACGCCACGTAGCCCGGCGCGCCGCGGCGGAAGGCGCCGGAGCTGCAGAAGACGATGCGGCCAACGCGGGCCGGGTCGCGGTGCTGCTCCCAGGCCGCGGCCAGGTCGTAGGCGGTGGTGAGGTTGACCGCCATCGCGCGGTCGAAGACCTCGTGCCGCGCAGGTTCCAACGGGTCGGGCTCGAAGAGACCGGCCATGTGGATCAGCCCGTGCACCGGCGCGCCGACCGCTGCCAGCGCCTCGGCCGCCTGCTGCGGCTTGGCCAGCGTGGAGACATGCGTGCGAAGCCTCTCGCCGGCACCGAGCGCATCGGCCGCAGCCTGAAGGCGGGCCGCGTCGATGTCGACCAGCAGCAGCTCGGCGCCCTGCTCCAGCAGCTGCCGCGCGCAGGCACGCCCGATGCCACCGGCGCCGCCGGTGACGACGAAGCGCCGGCCCGCCATCGGCCGCGCGAAGGGCTGCGGGTTCACCGCGTCCATGCCGCTCAATTCGGCCGGCCGCTCAGGCGTAGTCATAGAAGCCGCGGCCGCTCTTGCGGCCCAGGCGCCCGGCCGCGACCATCTCCTTGAGCAGCGGCGCCGGGCGGTACTTCGGGTCGTTGAAGCCTTCGTAGAAGACCTGCATCACGGCCAGCATCGTGTCCAGGCCGATCATGTCCGCGAGCGCCAGCGGGCCGATCGGGTGGTTGCAACCCAGGCGCATGCCGGTGTCGATGTCCTCAGCGCTGGCCAGACCCTCCTGCAGCACGAAGATCGCCTCGTTGATCATCGGACACAGGATGCGGTTGACGACGAAGCCCGGGCTGTTCTTGGCCGTCACCGGCGTCTTGCCGATGCGCTGTGCGAAGGCCACGGCCAGCGCATGCGTGGCGTCGCTGGTCTGCAGCCCGCGGATCAGCTCCAGCAGCGCCATCAGCGGCACCGGGTTGAAGAAGTGCATGCCGATGAAGCGGCCCGGGTTCTTCACCACCGCGGCGAGCTGCGTGATCGAGATCGACGAGGTGTTGGTCGCGATCACCGCGTCCTCGGCCAGCAGTTCGTCGAGCTGGCGCAGGATCTTCAGCTTCAGCTCGAGGTTCTCGGTGGCCGCCTCGACGACGAGGTCGGCGCCGCGCAACGCCTCGTAGCCGGTGTGGCCGTGCACGCGCGCCAGCGCCGCGGCCTTCTGCGCCTCGTCGATCTTCTCCTTCTGCACCAGGCGATCGAGGCTCTTGGCGAGCGTCTTGATGCCGCGCTCCACCGCCGCGTCGCTGATGTCGATCAGCGTCACCTCCAGCCCGGCCATCGCGCAGACCTGCGCGATGCCGTTGCCCATCGTTCCCGCGCCGATCACGCCCACCCGCCGGATGTCCATCTCGCTGCTCCTTGGCCTCAGGCCCGTTCGAAGATGGCGGCGATGCCCTGCCCGCCGCCGATGCACATGGTCACCAGCGCGTGGCGGCCGCCGGTGCGCTGCAGCTCATGGATGGCCTTCGTGGTGATGATCGCGCCCGTGCCGCCCACCGGATGGCCCAGCGAGACGCCCGAGCCGTTGGGGTTGACCTTCGCGGGGTCGAGCTCCAGCAGCTTCGTCACTGCGCAGGCCTGCGCGGCGAAGGCCTCGTTGCTCTCGATCACGTCGAGGTCGTTCACGCCCAGGCCCGCCTTCTTCAGCGCGAGCCGGCTGGCGGGCACCGGGCCGATGCCCATCAGCCGTGGATCGACGCCGGCGTGCGCATAGCTCACCAGGCGCGCCAGCGGCTTCAGGCCGTGCGCCTTCACGGCCTGCGCCGTGGCCAGCACCAAGGCACCGGCGCCGTCGTTGATGCCTGAGGCATTGCCAGCGGTCACCGTGCCGCCTTCCTTGCGGAACGCCGGCTTCATCTTCGCCAGCGCCTCCACCGTGGTGTCGGCCTTCACGTGCTCGTCGGTGTCGAACATCGTCGTGCCCTTGCGCGTGGTGATCGGCACCGGGACGATCTGTGACTTGAAGTGCCCCGAAGCGATGGCCTGCGCAGCGCGTCTATGGCTTTCGGCGGCCAACTCGTCCATCTGCGCGCGCGTGATGCCATGCGCCTCGGCCACGTTCTCGGCCGTGATCCCCATGTGGATCTTGTGGAAGGGGTCGTGCAGGATCTGCAGCATGTAGTCCAGCATCGGCGAATCGCCCATGCGCGCACCCCAGCGCATCGCCGGCACCAGGTAGGGGCCACGCGACATGCTCTCGGCGCCGGCGCCCACGGCGATCTCGCAGTCGCCCAGGCTCAAGGCCTGCGCCGCCGAGACGATGGCCTGCAGGCCCGAACCGCAGAGCCGGCTGACGTTGAAGGCCGGCACCTCCTGCGGCAGGCCGGCCTGCATCGCGGCCACGCGGCTGAGATAGGCGTCGCGCGGCTCGGTGGGGATCACGTTGCCCATCGCGAGATGGCCCACGGCGTCCAGCGGGACGCCGCTGCGCTCGAGCGCCGCCTTCACGACGAGGGTTGCGAGTTCGGACAGCGGCGTGTCCTTCAGCGTGCCGCCGAAGGTGCCGATCGCGGTGCGGGCCGCGGAGACGACGAAGATGTCGGGTAGGGTCACAGGCTGCGGCCTCCATCGATGGTGAGTTCGGCGCCCGTCATGTAGCGGGCCTCGTCGCTGAGCACGAAGAGCACGAGGGCAGCGATCTCCTCGGCGGTGCCCAGGCGCTTGATCGGCTGCGCCTGCGCGTGGGCGAGGTTGGTGGCGGCGTCGCGCTCGCGCAGCATCTCGGTGTCCACCATGCCCGGGTGGACCGAGTTGACGCGGATGTTCTTCGAGCCCAGCTCCAGCGCCGCTGCCTTGGTCATGCCGCGCACGGCCCACTTGCTTGCCGTGTAGGCCACGGCGTTGGGAATGCCGCGCAGGCCGGCGGTCGACGAGATGTTGACGATGGAGCCGCCGCCGCTGCGCTCCATCGCCGGCACCACGGCGCGCATGCCCAGGTAGGTACCGAGCTGGTTGACGCGCACCTGGTAGTCGAACAGCGCCGCGTCGGTCTGCAGCATCGATTTCGGCTTGAAGACACCGGCGTTGTTCACCAGGCCGTTCAGCGGCCCCTGGCGCTCGGCGAAGGCGACGGCCTCGGCCCATTGCACCTCGTCGCCCACGTCCAGCGCGATGGCGGTGGCCGCGCGGCCGAGTGCCGAAGCCACGCCGTTCACTTCATCGGCCAGCACATCGGCCAGCACCACGCGTGCGCCTTCGGCGACGAGGCGCTTCGCCTGCGCCGCACCCATGCCGCGCGCGGCGCCGGTGATGAGGAAGAGCCGGCCTTCGAAACGATGGGGGATCACGTCCATCCGGAGTTCCTTGTTTGCTGCGGATCAGCGCGCGGTGAAGCCGCCGTCGATCACGAGTTCGGCGCCGGTGACGAACTTCGATTCGTCGCTGGCCAGGTACACCACGCCCCAGGCGATGTCCTCGGGCTGGCCGAGGTGGCCCACCGGCGCGAGCGCGTCGTAGCGCCGGCGCAGTTCCTCGCTGCCACCCTGCTCCTCGATCGCGCGGCGCAGCAGAGGCGTGTCGATGAAGCCGGGGTGCACCGAGTTCACGCGGATCGCCAGGCCCTTCTCCGCGCAGGACAGCGCGACCGACTTGCTGTACAGGCGCACGCCGCCCTTGGAGGCGACGTAGGGCGCGATGCCCGGCAGCGCAACCAGGCCCATCACGGAGGAGATGTTGACGATCGAGCCGCGCGGCGGCGAGCCGGCCTGCATCGCCGCCACGGCGTGCTTGGTGCCGAGGAAGACGCCGTCGAGGTTGACGGCCATCACGCGGCGCCAGTCCACCAGCGTGGTCTCGCTGGGGAAGGAGCGATGCGTGCTGATGCCGGCGCAGTTCACCGCGATGTCGAGCCGGCCATGGCGCTCGACCAGCGCCGCCATCTCGCGCTGCCAGTCGGCTTCCTGCGTGACGTCGAGCCGGCGGTACTCGGCCGTGCCGCCCGCCGCGCGAATGCCTGCCACCACGCCTTCGCCCGCGGCCTCGCCCAGATCGGCGAGCACGACGGTCGCACCCTCCTCGGCCAGCTTGCGTGCGATCGCCTCGCCCAGCCCGCTGGCGGCGCCCGTGACGAGCGCCACCTTGCCCGCAACGCGGTTCATCGTGCGATCAGGCGACTTCGAACAGGCCCGCGGCGCCCATGCCGCCGCCCACGCACATCGTCACGACGACGTACTTCACGCCCCGGCGCTTGCCCTCGATGAGCGCGTGGCCCACCAGACGCGCACCGGTCATGCCGTACGGATGGCCGATGGAGATGCCGCCACCGTCGACGTTATAGATCGCCGGGTCGATGCCCAGCTGGTCGCGGCAGTACAGCGCCTGGCAGGCGAAGGCTTCGTTCAGCTCCCACAGGCCGATGTCACTCACCTTCAGGCCATGCTGCTTCAGCAGCTTCGGGACCGCGAAGACCGGGCCGATGCCCATCTCGTCGGGCGCGCAGCCGGCCACGGCCATGCCGCGGTAGATGCCCAGCGGCGCGAGGCCCTTGCGCTGCGCCACGCCGGCTTCCATCAGCACGCAGGCGCTGGCGCCGTCGGACAGCTGGCTCGCATTGCCGGCGGTGATCACGCCGCCCTCGATCACCGGCTTCAGCGACGACAGGCCTTCGAGCGTGGTCTCCGGGCGGTTGCCCTCGTCGCGGTCCAGCGTGACGGTCTTGAAGCTGATCGCGCCCGTGGCCTTGTCGGCCACCGCCATCTGCGTGGTGATGGGCACGATCTCCTGCGCGAAGCGGCCCTCGGCCTGCGCGCGCGCGGTGCGCTGCTGCGACTGCAGCGAGTACTGGTCCTGCGCCTCGCGAGAGATGCCGTACTTGCGCGCGACGACCTCGGCCGTCTGCAGCATCGGCATGTAGGCGTGCGGCACGCGCTGCTCCAGCGCGGGGTCCTTGCCCGCCATCGCCAGGTCGAAGTAGGCCTTCTGCTCGGCGGTGATGTTCTCGTGGCCGCCGGCGATCACCACGTCCATGCCGTCGACCATGATCTGCTTGGCCGCGGTGGCAATCGCCATCAGGCCCGAGGCGCACTGGCGGTCCATGGTCTGGCCCGGCGCCGTCACCGGCAGCCCGGCGGCGAGTGCCGCGTTCCGCGCGAGGTTCATGCCGGCGGTGCCGGAGGTGAGCACGGTGCCCATCACCACGTCCTCGACCTCGGCGCCGTCGACGCGGGCGCGCTGCACGGCCTGCGCGATGACATGGCCCAGCAGCGTGGGCGATTTGACGTTGTTGAGCGCACCGCGGTAGGCGCGGCCGATGCCGGTGCGGGCGGTGGAGACGACGACGGCTTCTCTCATGATGGTTCCTTCAGTGATGGGGCTGGGTGCCGAGGTAGGCGGCGACCACGAGCGGGTCCTTCAGCACGTCCTGCGGCAGGCCGTCGGCGATCTTTCGGCCGAAGTCCAGCACGACGATGCGGTCGGAGATGTCCTTGATGACGGGGATGTCGTGCTCGACGATGAGGAAGCTCAGCGCATAGCGCTCGCGCACGCGCAGAATCAGCGCGCTCATCGCGGCCTTCTCGGCCTTGCTCATGCCGGCCATCGGCTCGTCGAGCAGGATCATCTGCGCCTTCTGCATCAGCGCGCGGCCGAACTCGACCTGCTTCTGCCGGCCGTAGGAGAGCTCCGATGGCAGCTGGTTCGCGGTGTCTTCCAGGCCGAGGAAGGCCAGCACCTCGCGCGCGGCCTCCTCGGCCGCACGCTGCTCGGCGCGGGCGCGTGGGCTCAGCACCGCGCCGCCGAGCAGGCCGCTCCTGCCCTGCTGGTACGCGCCGACGATGAGGTTGTCCAGCACCGTGAGGCCACCGAACAGCGCCAGGTTCTGGAAGGTGCGCGCGATGCCGTGGCGCGCGATGCGGTGCGCGGGCATCGCGGTGATGTCCTCGCCGTCCAGCGTCACCTGCCCGCTCGTGGGTCGATACATGCCGGTGATGCAGTTGAACATCGTCGTCTTGCCGGCGCCGTTGGGGCCGATCAGCGACGTGACCGCGCCGCGTTCCATCGAGAACGAGACGGTGTCCAGCGCGGTGATGCCCTGGAAGCGCATCACGAGGTCGGAGACGGCGAGCATCGGCTGCGTCATGGCCGGGCCTCCGCGCTCGGCGCTTCACCGAGGTAGGAGGCCTCGATGGCATCGCCCTGCGACAGCTCATCGGCCGGGCCCGAGAGCACGACGCGGCCGCGGTTGAGCACGTAGGCCGAACCGGCGAACTGCAGCGCCAGCCGCGCGTTCTGCTCGACCACGAGCATCGCCGTGCCCAGCTGCTCGCCCACCACGCGCAGCTGCCTGTAGATGTCGCGCACGATCAGCGGCGCCAGGCCGAGCGAGAGCTCGTCCACCAGCAGCAGCTTGGGCCGCCCGATCAGCGCGCGGCCGAGCGCGAGCATCTGCTGCTCACCGCCCGAGAGCCAGCCGCCAGCAGACTTTCGGCGCTCCAGCAGGCGCGGGAACAGTTCGTAGACCGATTCGAGTCCGGCCTTGACCTGCGCGCGCGGCAGGATCGAGGCGCCGACGAGCAGGTTGTCTTCCACGCTCAGCTGCTTGAACACGAGCCGGCCCTCGGGCACCTGCGCCATGCCCATGCGCACGAGCTTGTGCGTGGGCTTGCCGACGATCGACTCGCCCAGGAAGCGGATCTCGCCGCCTTCGAGGTGGCCGTTGTGCAGGCCGATCAGCCCGCTGATCGAGCGGATGAGGCTCGTCTTGCCGGCGCCGTTCGCGCCCAGCAGCGCAACGATGCCGCCTGCCGGCACCGTGAGGCTCACGTCCTCCAGCGCCAGGCCCTTGCGCGCATAGCCGGCACTCAAGCCCTTGACTTCCAGCACGGCCGACATCAGCGCGCCCTCCGCGCGGCCAGGCGCTCGCGCCACTGCCGGCCGATGCCCGCGAGGCCTGCCGGCGCGAACACCAGCAGCAGGATCACGAGCAGGCCGAAGATCAGCTGCACCAGCTGCGCCTTGTGCTCCACCAGCACCAGGTGCACGAGACCCGTGGTCTCGCCGGCCTGCGAGGCGATGCCGTTGATCACGGTGGGCAACAGCAGCCACAGCGCCGCGCCCACCAGCGAACCACCGAGCGAGCCCATGCCGCCGACGATGATCATCGCGATGAACTGGATCGCGAACTGGATGCCGAAGGTCTCGGAGGTCACGTTGGTCAGGAAGTAGGCGTAGATCGCGCCGGCCACCGAGGTGACGGCCGAGCTCAGCGCGAAGGCCTTCAGGCGCAGCACGCGCACGTCGGCGCCCACGGCGGAAGCAGCGAGCTCGTGGTCGCGCATCGCCATCAGCAGCCGCCCTTCACGGGTGCGCAGCGTATTGGCGAGGCCCCACCACACCAGCGCCACCAGCGGCAGCAGGAAGAAGTACCAGCGCATCGGCGTGTTCAGTTCCAGCGGGCCCAGCAGCGCCGCCGGGTAGGGCACGCCGACCACGTCGAAGGCCTTGAACTGGTACTCCTGGAAACCGAACATCACGATGTAGTGCAGTGCCATCGTCGAGAGCACGAAATACAGGCCCCGCACCCGCAGCGAGGGCAGGCCGGCCAGCACGCCGGCCAGCGCGCCGCTCACGGCAGCGGCCAGCAGCACCAGCGGAAAGGGCCAGTGCCACTGCGTGCCCACCAGCGCCGCCGTCATCGCGCCCACTGCGTACAGCGCGGCGTGGCCGATGGAGATGAGCCCGGCGCAGCCGGTGAGGAAGTTCAGCGTGAGCGCGCCGAGCATCGCGATCAGCATCAGGTTGATCTGCGTGAGGCTCAGGTTCAGCAGCTGCATGTTCGACAGCCGCACGCCGAAGAGGCTGCGGTCCGTCAGCAGCACGGGCAGGTACACGAGCGCGGCCAGCGCAAGCGCTGACCAGGCCAGGCGGCGGATGAGTGCAGGGTTCACACGCGCCCCAGTTCGCGCTGGCCGAACAGGCCCCAGGGCCGCGCCATCAGGATCACCAGCAGCAGGCCGTAGATCACCACGTCGCTGGCCTTGGGCGAGATGTAGGTCGCGGCCAGCTGCTCGATCACACCCACCAGGATGCCGCCGATCACGGCGCCGGGGATGCTCTGCAGCCCGCCGATCACCACCGCCGGCAGCGCCAGCAGGCCGATGCTCTCCAGCTCGGTGGAGACGATCTGCAGCTGGCCGAGGAAGAGCCCGCCGATGGCGGCCAGCACGCAACCGATGGCCCAGGCCAGGCGGTTCATCACGTTGACGTTGATGCCCGAGACCACCGCGGCCTCGTGCCCGTCGGCCGTGGCGCGCATCAGCAGGCCGATCGAGGTGAAGCGGAAGAAGGCGCCGAAGCCGGCCATGCAGGCCCAGCTGACGAGCATCGCCGTGAGGTGCAGCTGCGAGATGCGCAGGTTGCCGATCACGAACACGCCGCTGGGCAGCGGCGTGTTCAGCGAACGGCCCGGCCCGCCGTAGATCATCTCGATGGCCGCGCGCAGCACGATCGACAGCGCGATCGTGATCATGATCACCGCCAGCATCGGCCGGCCCGCGAGCGGCTGGATCAGCAGCACGTGGATCAGCGCGCCCATCAGCGCCGCCGCGGCGACGATGAACAGCACGCCGAAGCCGAAAGGCAGCTGCAGGATCGACAGCGCCGTCACCGCGAAGTACGCGCCGCACGCGACGAACATGCCCTGCGCGAAGTTGAAGACGTCCGTGGCCTTGAAGACCACGGCGAAGCCCAGGGCCACCAGCCCGTAGATGCTGCCCACCGCGAGGCCGCCGAAGAGCACTTGCAAAAGCATGATGGATCCCGGGCTTTCTGCGGCCTACTTGAAGAGGTACTTCTCGTAGTCGCGGAACTCGCCGAAGTGCTTGACCTTGCCGGCGGCGTAGTCGAAGCCCACCATCTTGTGCACGCGCAGGCCGCCGTGGTCGTCCTTCGTGTAGACCACCGGGGCGCTCAGGCCCTTGGTGTCCACCGTGAAGCCATTGGCCATCGACTGCACCAGCTTCGCACGCGAGGGGCTCGCGCCCAGCGCGGTGATGCGGTCGGCCACCAGCTGCGCACCCACCCAGCCGGCGGCGTAGTTGATGTCCTCCTTCAGTGGGCCGCGGCCGGCCTTGTCGGCCATCGCCACCAGCTCCTTGTTGCCCGGCGTGGCATCGGAGCCGCCCGGCGAGACGCAGGACGAGACGTAGTAGTTGGCACCGGCCTGGGGCCCGAGCGCGGCGTAGATCTGCGGCTGCGCGAGGTAGGTGATCGCGAAGCCGGGGATCTTCATGCCCTGCTGCGCGAGGCCCTTCATCGTCAGGATCGCGGTGTTGTTGACGCCGTAGATCGCGATGAAGTCGGGCTTCTGCGCGATGATCTCCAGCACCTGCGGCGTCACGTCGACCGCGTTGATCTTCATCGTCACCAGGCTCGCGGTGCCGCCCAGCTTGGCGGCGGCCTCGGCCACGTACTCGTGGTACTCCTTGCCGCCGGCGCTCTCGATGGCCACCGTGATGACCTTGGGCGCCTTCAGCTTCATCGTGTCGGCGAAGTAGCCCACGCCGGATTGCGCCATCGCGCGGTACGAGCACATGCCGTGGTAGGTCAGCGGCGAGGCGGGCTCCAGCAGCGCCTTGGTCGGCGTGTAGGTGCCCAGCACCGGCAGTTTGCCGGCGCGGATGGTGGGCGCGAGCGACACCTGGCCGCCCGAGCTGCCCATGCCGGAGAAGCCCAGCACCGGCGTCTGGCCGACGAACTTCTCGTAGATGATCTTGTCGTTGGCGGCGCTGTAGCGGTTGTCCTCGGCCAGCACGTTGATCTTGCGGCCATTGATGCCGCCGCCCTCGTTGAGCTTGCGCATGTAGTCCTGGAAGCCCTTGACCCAGGTCGCCTGCGACTCCGAGGCCGGGCCGCTCATGTCCATCACCACGCCCCAGTCGATGCGGTCCTTGTAGACGCCGTCCTCGGGCACTTCCTGGGCGATGGCTGCCAGGCCGATCAGCGCCGAGGCGGCACCGGCGGCCAGCCGGGCGGCGCGGCGGCCGGCGGTGGTCGGTTCGTTCTGCTTCATGTTGTCTCCTGCGTGGGTTCGGGAGGGGTCCCGGGGTTCGTCGGTACGGCGCGCCAGAGCGCGGATGAAATCGCCGATGCGACCTGCTGCGCGATGGCGCGCCCGGCCGGCACCATGCGGCCCTGGCTCAGCACGCCGTGCATCTGGTCGTTGTGGTGCATCTCGCTCACGCGCACGCCGGCCGCGCCGAGGCGCTGCGCGTAGGCGCGGCCCTCCTCGCACAGCGGGTCGTGCGCGACGGTGAGCACCAGCGCGGGCGCGAGGCCAGCCAGCTCGGGCGCGAGCAGCGGCGAAGCGCGCCAGTCGGAGCGGTCTTCCGCGCGCGGCACGTAGTGGCCGATGAAGTAGTGCATCGTGGCCGCGGTCAGCGGCAGGTCCTGCGTCACGCGGCGGTAGCCCTCGCTGGACGCCGTGGCGTCCAGCACCGGGTACAGCAGCGCCTGGTGCACGAGCGGCGGCAACTGGCCGTCGCGCGACATCAGCGCGAGGACCGCAGCGAGGTTGCCGCCGGCGCTGTCGCCGCCGACACCGATCGCCTGGGGCCGGATGCGCAGCTCGTCGGCGCGCGAGGCGATGGCCTTCAGCGCTGCCGCGGCATCGTCCAGCGCGTCGGGGAACGGGTGCTCGGGCGCGAGGCGGTAGTCCACCGCCACCACGCACAGGCGGCCGGCGTTGGCCAGCGTGCGGCAGAGGCGGTCGTGGCTGTCGAGGTTGCCCAGCACCCAGCCGCCGCCGTGCAGGAAGAGCAGAACGGGCAGTCGCTCGTCGGCGCGCGTGCCGGTGCCGCGGTAGACGCGCAGCGCAAGTGGGCCGGCCGGGCCGTCGACCACGAGGTCGCGGCACTCGGCCACCTCGCCGCCCGGCGCCTGCATGATCTCCCAGCTCGCCGCGTAGGCCTTGCGAGCCGCAGCTGGGCTCAGCGCCTCGAAGGGCGGGCGGCCGGCTTCGCGGAACAGCGCGAGCAGCTGCCTGACGTCGGGATCGAGGATGGCCATTTTCAGCGGCCCGTCCAGCGCGGCGCGCGCTTCTCGGCGAAGGCGCTGGCGCCTTCGCGGGCATCGTCGGAGCCGATCACGCGCTCCAGCACCTCGCGCTGGCGTGCCCACAGTTCCTCAGGCGGCCAGTCGGGCGCCTGCGTGACGACCTGCTTGCTCACGCGCACCGCGAGCGGCCCGTTGGCGGCAATCTCCTGCGCCAGCGCCAACGCACCCGCAAGGGCCTCGCCCGGCGGCACCAGACGGTTCACCAGCCCCCACTGCCGCGCCTGCGCGGCGCCCATCGGCGCGCCGGTGAGCGCATGTTCGAGCGCGATCTGGCGCGGGATGCGCTGCGGCAGGCGGATCAACCCGCCCGAGCCGGCGATCAGCCCCCGCTTGACCTCGGGGATGCCGAACTGCGCGCTCTCGGCCGCGACGATCAGGTCGCAGGCCAGCGCGATCTCGCAGCCACCGGCGAGCGCGTAGCCCTCGACCGCGGCGATCAGCGGCTTGGCCGGCGGCGTCTCGACGATGCCCGCCAGGCCGCGGCCCGGCAGCTCGACGCGCTCGCCACGCAGGAAGGCCTTCAGGTCCATGCCCGAGCAGAAGGTCCCGCCGGCGCCGGTGAGGATGCCGAGCGTCAGGCTCTCGTCGCCGTCGAGCAGGTCCATCGCGTCGGCGATGGCCTGCGAGGCCGCGCGGTCCAGCGCATTGCGCTGCGCCGGGCGGTTGATCGTGACGATCAGCACCGCGCCTTCGCGGTGCACGAGCACGCCCGGCGCGGCCGCAGCCGTGGTCGCTTCGCTCATGCCGTGGCTCCCTGCTGCAGGCGGCCGCGCAGGTCCATGCGGTCGCGGATCACGCGGCCTTCGACGACCGCGCCGTCGCGCACGCGCACGAGGCCGTTGACGTTCAGCACGGTCGTTGCGCCATTGGCGGCGATGCCGGGCAGGCCGCCGCGGTAGACGCCGGTCTGGCGCACGTGGAACGCGACCTGGTCGCCGGAAGAGAAGAGCTCGGTGAACTCGGCCGAGTCCACCTCGAAGACCAGCGGCACGCCGGTGATCGCGTCGTCGTCGCAATGCACGCCGGCTTCCGCCTTCGGCCAGCCGGCCGAGGCCCAGGCGCGCACCACGGCCTCGGCGGCGGCATCCGCGGGCTGCGGCTCGACGTCCCAGGGCGCGACGGCGGGCGGATCGGCCAGGTCGACCGCGCCGCTCTTGAGCTGGCGCTGGCGCGTGAAGTAGTCCTCCTGCGCGACGCAGCCGACGAGTTGCTCGCCGCTGCTGCGATAGATGGCCACGCCCGACCACACGGCCGCGCGCCCGCGCGAGGCGCCATGCTCGCTGAACCACACCGCGGCGCGGTCGCCGGTGGCGATCAGCCCGTGCACCGTCATCGCCATGCCGGGGAACAGCGCGAACTGCTGGTCAACCGCGGGCAGCCAGGATTCGTCACGCCCCGCGAACACGTGCTCGCCGATGCGCAGCGTGTAGCCCGGCGCGATGAAGGCGCGCGCGGCCGCCGCGTCGTGGCGGTTGAAGTAGTCCTGCACCCAGCGGCGGGCCAGAGCCACGGGCGTCGGCGGGCGCTCGGAAATGCTCGCCATCGGATCAGCCCTGCAACTGCTGCTTGCGCAGCTCGCGCTTGAGCAGCTTGCCCGAGGCGTTGCGAGGCAGCGCCTCGACGAAGCTCACCGCGGTGGGGCACTTGTAGTGCGCCAGGCGCTCGCGCGTGAAGCCGATCAGCTCGGCCTCGCTCGCCGTCTGCCCGGCGCGCAGCACCACCACGGCCTTGGGCGTCTCGCCCCAGCGCTCGTGCGGCACGCCGACCACGGCCACCTCCTGCACCGCCGGGTGGGCGTTGAGCACGTTCTCGATCTCGGCCGGGTAGATGTTCTCGCCGCCCGAGATGATCATGTCCTTGAAGCGGTCGAACAGGAAGATGTAGCCCTGGTCGTCGAGGTAGGCCGCGTCGCCGGTGCGCAGCCAGCCGCCGGGCATCAGCGCCTCGCGCGTGGCCTCCGGCTTGTTCCAGTAGCCCGACATCACCATGCCCGAGCGCAGCCAGATCTCGCCCACGCTGCCGGTGGGCGCGTCCTGCAAGGTGCCCGGGTCGATGATCCGCAGCTGCACCCAGGGGTAGGCGCGGCCCACCGAGTTCAGCAGCCGCGCGCGCGGGCCTTCGGTCGCATGGTCGGCCGGCCACAGCACGGAGACGGTGCCAGCGCTCTCGGTCATGCCGTAGGCCTGGATGAAGCTGCAGCCCAGCACCGACATCGCTCGGCGCAGCAGCGCGTCGCCCATCGGCGCGGCGCCGTACATCATCCACTTCAGGCTCGTGAGGTCGGCGCGCTCGACGCCCGGCACCTGCAGCAGCGACTGCACCACCGTCGGCACGAAGAAGGTGTGCGTGACGCGGTGCTGCTCGATCAGCTCGATGGCGCGCGCCGGCACCACGTCGCGCATCAGCACGGTGTGGCCGCCGACCGTCATCGCGCTCATGCCGTAGCTGCAGCCGCCGATGTGGAACATCGGCATCGCCGCCAGGTTCACGCTGCCCGGGCCCATCTCCCAGGACTCGGCCAGCAGCCGCGTGTACGACATGTTGGCGTTGGTGATCGACACGCCCTTGGGCAGCCCGGTGGTGCCCGAGGTGTACAGCAGCAGCGCCACCTCGTAGGCCGCGCCGGCGTGGCCGGGGTCGGCCACCGGTGCGGCGGCACGCCAGGCGTCGAACTCCTCGCCCAGCACCAGCAGCCGGCGCAGGCTGGCGCAGGCGCGCGAGCGCTCGGTCAGCAGGCCCTGCTCGCTCGCGCCGACGATCAGCACCGTGGGCTGCGCGTCGGCGACGATGGCCTCGATCTCCGCCGCCGCCAGGCGCCAGTTCAGGCCGACGTAGATCGCGCCCAGCTTGTTGCAGGCGATGATCAGCTCGCAGCACTCGGACTGGTTCTTCGTCAGCAGCGCGACGCGGTCGCCGGGCTTCACGCCCTCGGCCTTCAGCGCCGCGGCCGACTGCGAGGTCATCGCGTCGAACTCTGCGAAGCTCCAGGTGCGCTCACCGTAGCTCAGCGCCGGGGCCTGCGGCGTGCGGGCGGCATGCTCGCGCACCATCTGGGCGAAGGTCGTTGTCGTCGTCGACATGGCTTGCCTCAGTAGCTCTTGGGCAGGTCCAGGCTGTGCTGCGCCACGAAGTTGAGGATCATCTCGCGGCTGACCGGCGCCGTCTTGTGCAGCCGGGCGATAAACCACAGGTCCGCCAGGCCATATTCGATGGCCATGCCGTTGCCGCCGTGCACCTGGATCGCCTGGTCCAGCGCCTCCAGCGAGGCGTCGGCGGCGGCGAACTTGGCCATGTTGGCGGTCTCGCCGGCGTCGCCCGAGCCCTGGTCGTAGAGCTGTGCGGCGCGCGCCGTCATCAGCCGCGCCTGCTGCACGGCGATGTAGGCCTTGGCCAGCGGATGCGCCACGCCCTGGTGCTGGCCGATCGGCACGCCCCAGACCGAGCGCTCGCCGGCGTACTGCGCGCCGCGGCTGAGCGCGTAGCGCGCGATGCCGTTGTTGATCGCTGCCGCGCAGACGCGCTCCGGGTTCAGCCCGGCGAACACGTGGCGCAGGCCCTCGCCCTCGGTGCCGATCAGCGCCTCGGGGCCGAGCTCGACGTTGTCGAAGAACATCGTGAACGAGGTCTCCGGCACGTGCAGCGCAGTCTCGATCGGCGTGCGCGTGATGCCCTTGGCGTTGGCCGGCACGAGGAACAGCGACAGCTTGTGGCGGCCCTGCTCGTTGAGCATCTCACTGCGGCAGACGACGACGATGGCGTCGGCCTCGTCGACGCCCGAGGTCCAGTACTTGCTGCCGCTCAGCACCCAGCCTTCGCCGCGGCGGCGCGCGGTGGTCGTCACCTTGTGCGTGTTGGTGCCGGCGTTGGGCTCGGTGATGGCGAACGAGAGGCGCTTGCGGCCGGTGGCCAGGCCCGGCAGCCACTCGCGCTTCATCGCCTCGCTGCCGTGCTGCTCGATGATGGGCGCGCAGATCGAGCCGATCACCAGCGAGAGCATCGGGCAGCCCTGGGCCGCGGCCTCCTCGACGACGACGTTGTAGTCGGCCAGGCCGCTGCCGCCGCCGCCCCATTGCTCGCCGATGTGCACGCCCAGGAAGCCGGCGTCGCCCATCGCGCGCCACAGCGACTCGGGCTTCTCGTCGCGCTTGTAGACGTCCTGGAAGTACTTGCGGCCGAAGCTGCCGACCAGGCGGCCGACGCTCTCGCGCAGCAGCGCATGGTGCTCGGCGGTGTCGACGAGGCTGGAGCGGAAGATGTTGCTCATGGGGTCCGGTCTCGAAAACGTCGGTTCAGGGCTTGGGCCAGTCGAAGAAGCCCTTGCCGGACTTCTGGCCTAGCTCGCCGCGCGCGACCATCTCTTCGAGGATGCGCGGCGGCGCATAACGCTCGCCCAGCGCTGACTGCAGGTGGCGGGCGATGTCCAGGCGCACGTCCAGGCCGACGATGTCGCTGAGCTTCAGCGGGCCGATCGGGTGCCGGTAGGCCGTCACCACCGCGCGGTCGATGTCCTCGGCGCTGGCCACGCCGTCCTGCAGCATGCGCATCGCTTCCAGCGAGGCGATCAGGTCCAGCCGGCTGGTGGCGAAGCCCGGCACGTCGCGCACGGTGATCGTCACTTTGCCGGTGCTCTCGGCGGCGGCGCGGGCCGCGGCCAGCGCGTCGTCGCGCGTCGCCGCCCCGCGGATGATCTCCACCAGCTGCAGCGACCACACCGGATTGAAGAAGTGCATGCCGAGGAAGGCGCCGGGGTCGCTGACCGAGCGCGCCAGCTCGTCGATCGACAGCGCGCTGGTGTTGGTGGCGATCAGCTTCGGGCGCCGGGCGTCGATCTGCGCCAGCACGCGGCGCTTCAGCTCGATGCGCTCGGGCACGGTTTCCACCACGAGGTCCAGGCCCTCGGACAGATCGTCCGCCGAGGCGACACGGCGCACCGCGCTCTGCACGCGCTCGGCCCGCGCCGCATCCAGCTTGCCGCGCTTCACGCCGGCCTGCGCGGCATCGGCGAGCGTCTGCACCACGGCACGGGCTCGTGCCTCGTCGGGCTCGACGACGGTGACGTCCCAGCCGGCGACGGCGAAGACGTAGACGATGCCCACGCCCATCGTGCCGCCGCCGACGACGGCCATGGCCTTGCTCGCGCTGCTCATCGCGCGCCCTCCGGGCGGAGGCGCGCGGCGGCGTTCAGGCGGCTGCGCTGCGCGCCTTGCGCTTCCTCGCGCCGACCATCGAGCCCACGAGCTGCGCCACGCCGGTGGCCACCTGCTCGCGGTTCATGCGCCCGTCGGGCCTGAACCAGAACTGCGCCCAGGCCACGATGCCGATGATGGACAGCGCCGCCAGCCCCACGTCGGGCACGTCGAACTCGCCCGCCTTCACGCCCTGCTCGATCACCGCCGCGAGCCGGTGATCGAAGTCCCGCCGCATCTGGTTGATGGCGTCGGCCGTCTCGGGGTTGAGCTCCTTCTCCTCGCGGCTGTAGATCACCGAGTGCGCCTGGTTGGTGAGCAGCGAGAGCATGAACTCGTGCACCATCGCCTCGAGCCGCTCCGAGGGCTTGCCCGTGAGCGCCTCGCCACGGCTGAAGGCCTCGTGCGAGAACTGCACCGCACGCCGGCAGATCTCGGCCAGCAGGTCGTGCTTGGACGAGAAGTGGGAGTAGATGAAGGGCTTGGTGACGCCCATCGCGTCGGCCACTTCCTCCAGCGTCGTCTTGGCGTAACCCTTGTGATAGAAGACGTCGACCGCGGCCGCGACGATGCTCTCGCGCTTCAGCCGCGAGACGGCGTCCCGCACGTCCACCATCGCCGGCACCGCGCTCGGTGCTGGCTTGGGCGCTCCCTTCGGCGCCGGCGTCTTGGCAGGCGGCCGCTTCTTGTTCGTCGTGGTCATGGCTTCCAGAATACCCGAGCGTGGAAGGGGTCGGAACGAAGCGTCGGGCGGAGGTCATGCGGAGCGCTTCCCGGCGGCGGGCGAGCGGCGCAGCGCGAAGCCCGAATAGCCTTCGGCCGCGCACTTCTGCAGCAGGCGGCGGTAGTGGCGCACGCCGCCCGAGTAGGGCATGAAGACGCGCGGCTTGCCCTTGACCTCGGCGCCGTTGTAGAACGAGTCGGTCTTCATGTAGATGGTCTGCTGCGCGCGCTCGTTGACGTGCGCCACCCAGGCACGCTCGGCCTCGGGCTCGGCCTCGAACTCGACCACGCCCTGCGCGTCCATGCGGCCGATCAGCTCGGCCAGCCAGTCCACCTGCTCCTCGATCGACACCATCACGTTGCTCAGCAGCGAGGGGCTGCCGGGGCCGACGACGATCAGCATGTTCGGGAAGTCGGACACCGCCACGCCCAGCTGCGTGACGGGGCCGTCGGCCCATTTGCGCTTCAGCGTCATGCCGCCGCGGCCGATGATCTCGGGCTTGAACAGCGAGCCGGTGAACACGTCGAAGCCGGTAGCGAAGATGACGATGTCTAACGCGTGATCCTTGGCCGTCGTTCGGATGCCCTCGGGCGTGAACTCGACGATGGGCGATTCGCGCACGTCGGCCAGCTCGACGTTCGGCCGGTTGAAGGCCTGGAAGTAGCCGCTGTCCACCGAGGGGCGTCGGGCGGCGAAGGGGTGGTCGCGCGGCACCAGCTTCTCGCGGACCTTCGGATCGTCGATGACCGAGCCGATCTTGCGGCGGATGAACTCGGCCGCCGTCTCGTTGGCGGCCTCCGACAGCAGCAGGTCGTGGTAGGCCAGCGCGAAGCCGAAGCCCAGGCGGTTCCACGCCGCCTCGTAGACCTTCTCGCGCTCCTCGGCCGGCACCTCCAGCGCCGACTGCCGGTTCGGCATGAAGCCCAGGCCGGTGGGCGAGTTCCAGGCCTGCTCGCGGCGCGCGCGGTAGTTGGCCTTGACCTGCCGATCCTCCTCCTCGGTGACCGGCGCGTTGGCCGCCGGCACGCTGTAGTTGGCGGTGCGCTGGAAGACGGTGAGCTGCGCGGCCTCGCGGGCGATCACCGGGGTCATCTGCATGCCCGACGATCCGGTGCCGATGATGGCGACGCGCTTGCCGGTGAAGTCGACCTTGTGCTTGGGCCAGACGCCGCTGTGGATGATCTCGCCCTTGAACGAGGACTGGCCGGGGTAGTCGGGCCGCTTCGTGCTGGACAGCTGGCCCACGCACATCACGAGGTAGGGCGCGCTCCACTGACGGCCGTCCTCGGCGGTGACGATCCAGCGCGCGGCGGCCTCGTCGTAGCGGGCCGTCTGCATGCGCGTGTTGAGGCTGATGTCCTTGCGCAGGTCGAAGCGGTCGGCCACGTGGTTGATGTAGCGCAGGATCTCAGGCTGCGTGGCATAGCGCTCGCTCCAGCGCCACTCCTGCTCCAGCTCGGGCGAGAAGCTGTAGGAGTAGTCGTAGCTTTCCACGTCGCAGCGGGCGCCGGGATAGCCGTTGTGGTACCAGACGCCGCCGACGCCGTCGCTGGCCTCCAGCACCACCACGCGCTTGCCCATGCCGCGCAGCCGGTACAGCGCGCGCAGGCCACCGAAACCCGCACCGACCACCACCACGTCCGTCTCGATCATCCCGGTTCCTCCAGGGAAACGCGTCGTCCGCGTTCCCGATGGAACTGAAGTCTACTGATGAGTAGCTTCGAAGACCAGCCGGAACTTCAATCGGCGCGTTGGTACTTTCCCGGATGGACTGGGGCCCGCGCTCAGAGGGTGGCGACCAGCTCGGGCACGGCGGCGAAGAGATCGGCCTCCAGCCCGTAGTCGGCGACGCTGAAGATCGGCGCCTCCGGGTCCTTGTTGATCGCGACGATGACCTTGCTGTCCTTCATTCCGGCCAGGTGCTGGATCGCACCCGAGATGCCGGCGGCGATGTACAGCTGCGGCGCGACGATCTTGCCGGTCTGGCCCACCTGCCAGTCGTTCGGCGCGTAGCCCGCGTCGACCGCGGCGCGGCTGGCACCGAGGGCGGCGCCAAGCTTGTCGGCCAGCGGCGTGAGCACCTCGTTGAACTTCTCGCTGGAGCCCATCGCGCGGCCGCCGCTGACGATGATCTTGGCGGCCGTCAGCTCCGGCCGGTCGCTCTTGGCGATCTCGCTGCCGAGGTAGCTGCTGCTGGCGGCCGCGGGCACGGCGGCGATGCTCTCGACCGTGGCGCTGCCGCCGGTGGCGGCGGCGGGGTCGAAGCCGGTGGTGCGCACCGTGATCACCTTGATCGCATCCGTGCTCTGCACGGTGGCGATGGCGTTGCCAGCGTAGATCGGGCGCTCGAAGGTGTCGGCGCTGACGATCTTCGTGGCGTCGCTGATCTGCGCCACGTCCAGCAGCGCGGCCACGCGCGGGGCGACGTTCTTGCCGGCGGCGGTGGCGGGGAACAGCACGTGGCTGTAGCCCTTGGCGATGGCGACGACCTGCGCGGCGAGGTTCTCGGCCAGGCCATGGCCCAGGCCCGCGCCTTCGGCGTGCAGCACCTTGGCGACGCCGGCGATCTGCGCGGCAGCCTGTGCAGCACCAGCGGCGTTCTCGCCCGCCACCAGCACGTGGACCTCGCCGCCGCAGGCCAGTGCCGCGGCAACGGTGTTGAGCGTCGCGCCCTTGACGCGGGCGTTGTCGTGTTCGGCAATGACGAGGGCTGCCATCTCAGATCACCTTCGCTTCGTTCTTCAGCTTGGCCACCAGCGTGGCGACATCGGGCACCTTCACGCCGGCGCCGCGCTTGGGCGGCTCGCTGACCTTCAGGGTCTTGATGCGCGGAGTGACGTCGACACCGAGATCCGCCGGCTTGACCACTTCCAGCGGCTTTTTCTTGGCCTTCATGATGTTGGGCAGCGTGACGTAGCGCGGCTCGTTCAGGCGCAGGTCGGTCGTGAGAACGGCCGGCAGCGTCAGTGACAGCCGCTCCAGCCCGCCGTCGACCTCGCGCGTCACCAGCGCCCTGCCGTCGCTGATCTCCACCTTGCTGGCGAAGGTGGCCTGCGGCAGGTTCGCCAGCGCCGCGAGCATCTGCCCGGTCTGGTTGCAGTCGTCGTCGATCGCCTGCTTGCCCAGGATCACCAAGCCCGGCCCTTCCTTGTCGACGAGCGCCTTCAGCAGCTTGGCCACGGCCAGCGGCTGCAGGATCTCGGCGCTCTCGACCAGGATCGCGCGGTCGGCGCCGATGGCCATCGCGGTGCGCAGCGTCTCCTGGCACTGGCTCACGCCGCAGGAGACGGCGATGACCTCGCTCGCGAGGCCCTTCTCCTTCAGGCGCACGGCCTCCTCGACGGCGATCTCGTCGAAAGGGTTCATGCTCATCTTGACGTTGGCGATGTCGACGCCCGTGCCGTCGCTCTTGACGCGCACCTTGACGTTGTAGTCGACGACCCGCTTGACGGGGACCAGGATCTTCATGCTCGAATGATGTGGAGTTGAAAGTGGGAGAGTGGCGGCGCTCAGGGGCGCACGACGGCCTTGCCGACGAGCTGCCGGTTCAGCAGCTGGTCGAGCACCGCTGGCGCGCCTGCCAGGTCGCATTGCGCGGTGATGCGCGGCCGCAGGGCGCCGCTGCTGAACAGGTCGAAGAGCGCGCGCGTGTCGGCCGCGGCGGCAGCAGGCTCGCGCCGGACGAAGTCGCCCCAGAACACGCCGACGACCGAGCAGCCCTTCAGCAGCATCAGGTTGAGTGGCAGGCGCGGGATCTCGCCGCCGGCGAAGCCGACGACGAGGAAGCGGCCCCGCCAGGCGATCGAGCGCAGGGCCGGCTCGCTGAAGCGGCCGCCGACGGGGTCACAGACGACGTCGACGCCGCGCCCGCCGGTGATCGCCTTCAGGCGCTCGCGCAGGTCCTCGCGCTCGTAGTCGATCAGCTCGTCGGCGCCCTGCGCCTTGCAGGCCTGCAGCTTCTCGGGCGACGAGGCGGCGGCGATCACGCGTGCGCCCAGTGCCTTGCCCAGCTCGATGGCCGCCAGGCCGATGCCGCCGGCGGCGCCCAGCACCAGCAGTGTCTCGCCGGGCTGCAGCTGCGCGCGGTCCTTCAGCGCGTGCCAGCAGGTGCCGTAGGTCATCAGGAAGGCACCACCCACCTCGAAGGGCATGCCTTCGGGCAGCGCGACGAGCCGGTCCTGCGGCACCAGCACCTCCTCGGCGAAGGCGCCCCAGGCCACCATCGCGGCCACGCGGTCGCCCACCGCCGCGCGGGTGACGCCCGGGCCCACGGCCGTCACCACGCCGGCCAGCTCGCCACCCGGCGAGAACGGCAGCGCGGGCTTGAACTGGTACTTGTCCTGGATGATCAGCGCGTCGGGGAAGTTGACGCCCGCAGCCTTCACCGCGACGCGCACCTCGCCCTCGCCCGGCCGCGGCAGCGGCAGCTCGCCGACCTCGAGCGTTTCGGGCAGCCCGTGCGCCCGGCACAGCAGTGCCTTCATGCTGTGGCTCCCACGTAGCGGCGCACGACCGACTCGGCCACGCAGGCCGGCCTGGCTTCGCCCTCGATCTCGAAGGTGACCTGGAAGGTCATCTGCAGGCCGCCCGCGATGTCCTCCACCTTGGCCAGCAGCAGCCTCGCGCGCACGCGGCTGCCGCTCTTCACCGGCTGCGTGAAGCGCAAGCGGTTCAGGCCGTAGTTCAGACCCAGCGCGCAGAAGGGCAGCGCCTGCACCAGGTAGTCCTCGTAGAACTTGCCCAGCAGCGACAGCGTGAGGAAGCCGTGCGCGATCGTGCCGCCGTAGGGCGACTCGGCCTTCGCGCGCGCCACGTCCACGTGGATCCATTGGAAGTCGCCGGTGGCCTTCGCGAAGGTGTCGATGCGTTCCTGGTCGATCAGGACCCAGTCGGAGACGCAGACCTCCTGGCCGGCGGCCGCGTGGACCTCGGCGAGGTCGGCAAAACAGCGGTTCGTGGTCATCGGGGTTCGAGCGGGTTTGCCCTCATTCAAAGTTTTAATTGTCTGACCATAATGAATGTAAACCAAAGAGCCAAGGCTTCCGTCGGGCCTAACCCTCACCCACCCATGCTGGATATCAAGCAGATCAGCGTTCCCAAGGCGGCCGATGTCCTGGCCGACCTGCTGCGCGAGAAGATCCTCCGGGGCGAGCTCGAGGAGGGGCGGGACCTGCCCACCGAGCGCGAGCTGTGCGAGCAGTCGGGCCTCTCGCGCCCCACCGTTCGCGAGGCGCTGCGCATCCTCGAATCCGAGGGCCTGATCACCACGCGCCCCGGCCGCTACGGCGGCTCGGCCGTGGCGCGGCCGGGCGTGGACACCATCGAGCGCTCGGTCGGCATCTACATCCGCGGGCAGCGCATCCGCACCGAATCGGTGGCCGAAGTCCGTTCGATGATCGAGCCAGCCTCGGCACGCATCGCCGCGGCGAACCGCACCGAGGACGACCTGGCCGAGATGGAGCGCTGGCAGCTGGCGCTCGAGGCCGCGGCCCAGGCCGACGACTTCCAGGGCTTCGTGGCCGCCAACCTCAGCTGGCACATCGCCGTGGTGCGGGCCAGCCACAACGAACTGCTCGTGGCCTTCATTTCGGCCGTGTCCAAGCCGCTGTTCGACGCCACGGCCGGCGAAGGCCTCGACACGAAGGAAAACAGCGCCGCGGCCATCCGCGCGCACCGGCGGGTCATGGACGCGATACGCGACGGCGACGGCGAATCGGCCGAACGCCGCATGGCGCGCCACGTGGACGCCTACCGCGAACAACTGGACAAGCAACCCGGGCCCGTGGCCGCCGTGAGCGGCCGCCCGGCGCGACCTCTGCGAAAGGACGTTGAATGACGGGCATCGTCGGCATCGACGTCGGTGGAACCTTCACCGATCTCTACTTCTCCGGCGACGGCCGGCAAGCGCACCGCATCCTGAAGGTGCCCTCCACGCCGTCGGACCCGTCCGTCGGCCTGCTCAACGCGCTGGAGGCCGCCGGCCTGTCGCCGAAGGAGCTGGGCGCCATCCTGCACGGCACGACGATCGCCACCAACGCGGTGATCGAGCGCCGCGGCGCGCGCTGCGCGCTGATCACGACCCAGGGCTTCCGCGACCTGATCGAGCTCGGCCGGCGCGACCGCCCGCAGATGTACGGCCTGGAAGGCGTGCACGAGCCGCTGGTGCCGCGCGACCTGCGCTTCGAGGTCGACGAGCGGATCGACTTCGGAGGCCAGGTGCTGCGCCCGCTCGACGAGGCGGGCCTGCGCGAGATCGGCGCGCTGCTGAAGACGCTGCAGGTCGAGTCGGTGGTGATCTCGTTCCTGCACGCCTACGCCAACACCGCGCACGAGGACCGCGCGCGCGCCATCCTCGCGGCCATCGAACCCGCGTGGGAGATCGTGACGGCCACCTCCGTGGTCCGCGAGTACTACGAGTTCGAGCGCACCAGCACCGCCGTCGTGCAGGGCTTCCTGCAGCCACTGGTGGCGCGCTATGCGCGCAACCTGGCCAGCAAGCTCTCCGGCTGGGGCTTCGACCGCGAGGTCGCGATCATGCAGAGCAACGGCGGCGTCGCGCCGCTGCGCCAGCTCGGCCAGCGAGCCGCCTACATCGTGCGCTCCGGTCCCGCGGCCGGCGTCACGGCTGCGGCGCGCATCGCCGCCGAGGCCGGCTACAGCCACGTGATCACCGGCGACATGGGCGGCACCAGCTTCGACGTGGCGGTGATCATCCACGGCGAGCCCAAGGTCGCCGAGCTGACGAATCTCGACTTCCGCATCCCGCTGCGGCTGCCGATGATCGACGTGCACACGATCGGCGCCGGCGGCGGCAGCATCGCCCATCTGGACCGCGGCGGCATGCTGCAGGTCGGCCCGCGCAGCGCCGGCGCGGCGCCAGGGCCGGTGGCCTATCGCCGCGGCGGCACCGAGCCCACCGTGACCGACGCCAACGTCGCGCTCGGCCGCATCAACCCCGAGAGCCGCATGAACGGCGCCGGCACCACGCTCGACGTGGAAGGCGCCAAGCGCGCCGTTGCCGGACTGGGCGAGAAGCTCGGCCTGACGATGGAGCAGACGGCCGAGGCCATCCTGGCCGTCGTCAACCAGCGCATGGCCGGCCGCATCCGGCTGATGTCGATCGAGCGCGGCCTGGACCCGCGCGACTTCGCCTTCGTCGCCTTCGGCGGCGCCGGCCCTCTGCACGGCGGCGCGCTGATCCGCGAAGTGGGCGTCAGCACCATGCTCGTGCCGCTGTACCCGGGCGTTCTCTGCGCCCTGGGCTGCGTCTACGCGGACCTGCGCTACGACCTCTCGCAGACCATCGAGAAGCGCCTGGACCGCCTCGCGCCCGGCGAACTCGCCGAGGTCATCACGCGCCAGCGCCAGCAGGGCCACAAGCAGCTCGACGAGAGCCAGGTGCCGATCGATTCATCGACCATCACGCACGCCGCCGACATGGCCTACCAGGGCCAGATCCACTCGCTGCGCGTGCCCATCGAGGCCGACTGGGATGGCCCGCGCCTGCAGCAGGCCTTCCTCGACACCTACCGCGCGACCTTCGGCAACACGCTGACCGACATGCCGGTGGTGATCGTCAACCTGCGCACCATCGTCGTGGGCACGCGCAGCGCCGCCGCGCTGCCCCACGCGGCACGCGAAGGCAGCGGCACGCCGCAGCCGGTGTCGCGCCGGCCCGTGCACTTCGGGCGCTGGTACGACACGCCCGTCTACCACCGCGACGCCTTCGCGCCCGGCATGGCGCTCGACGGCCCCGCGATCATCGAGCAGAGCGACACCACCACCGTCGTCGAGCCGGACATGCACGTGACCGTCGACACCCGCGGCAATCTCCTCGTGAAGGTGCGCTGACATGACGACGATCGACCCCGTCACCCTGGCCGTCGTGCGCGGCAGCCTCGAGCAGATCGCCGACGAGATGGATCTGCACCTGATCCACGCCGCGATCTCGCCCATCATCTCCGAGACCAACGACTGCGCGAACGGCATCTTCCACCCGGAGACGGGCGAGACCATCGCGCAGGGCCGCTACGGCCTGCCGGTGTTCCTGGCCTACATGCAGTTCACCGTGATGAAGGTGATCGAGCTGGCACGCACCGAGGGCGGCTTCAAGCCCGGCGACATGTGGATCATGAACGACCCCTACATGGGCGGCAGCCACCTGCAGGACGTGCAGATCATCGCGCCGGTCTTCGTCGACGGCGAGCTGTTCGCGGTGATGGCCACCACCGGCCACTGGATGGACATGGGCGGCAACGTGCCCGGCGGCTGGGCGCCCCGCGCCACCGAGATACACCAGGAAGGCATCGTCATCCCGCCGGTCAAGCTCTACGAGGGCGGCAAGCTCAACCAGGCACTGGTGGCGATGTTCCGCGCCAACGTGCGGCTGCCCAACGAGATCGCCGGCGACATGATGGCCATGGCCAACGTGTTCAGCGTGGGCACGCGCGGCATCGAGTCGCTGGTGAAGCGCTACGGCCGCGCGGTGCTGACCGACTGCCTCAACGAGATGATCGCCTACAGCGAGCGCCAGATGCGCTCGTACATCCGCGACCTGCCCGACGGCACCTACACCTGGGAAGACTTCATCGACAACGACGGCATCGTCGACGAGCCCATCCCCGTGAAGCTCGCGATCACGATCGCCGGCGACTCGATGCACTTCGACTTCAGCGGCACCGGCCCCAAGGCGCGCGGGCCGCTGAACATGTCGCGCAACACGACGCTGTCGTCGTGCTTCGTCGCGATCAAGCACATCTTCCCCGACGTGCCCGTCAACGGCGGCACCTTCCGCCCGATCTCGATCGACGTGCCCGACGGCACGCTGCTAGCGGCCGAATACCCCTCGCCCTGCGGCGGCTACCTCGACCCGATGGGCCGCGTGATCGACGTGGTGTTCGGCGCGCTGTCGAAGGTGCTGCCGGAGAAGGCACCCGCCGCGTTCTTCGGCACGATCGGCGTGGTGGCGGTCAGCGGCACGCACCCGCGCTCGCGCAACTACTTCGTCGGCGTGTTCCCCTACCCCGGCGGGTATGGCGCCACCAAGGCCAGCGACGGCCTGGTCAACGGCACGCCGCCGCAGAGCATGGCGAACTTCATGTCGCTGGAGATGTCGGAGCACCGCTTCCCGCTGCGCTTCGACCACTTCCGCCTGCGCGAGGACTCCGGCGGTGCCGGCTGGCACCGCGGCGGCTGCGGCACCGAGTACGGCTTCACCGTCTGGTCCGACATGCTGGTCTCGGTGCTCGGCGACCGCGTCGACCACGCGCCCTTCGGCATCTGCGGCGGCAAGCCCGCGGCGCCGAACAAGGTGGAACTCGTCACCGGCGGCAAGGCCTGGAAGCCGGAGCTGCGCAGCAAGATCGAGAAGGAAGGCTTCGTCGCCGGCGATGCGCTACGCGTGGGCTCGCCCGGCGGCGGCGGCTACGGCGACCCGCTGAAGCGCGACATCGCTGCCGTCGAGCGCGACCTGAACCTCGGCTACATCAGCGCGGTGACGGCCGAGCGCGACTACGGCGTCGTCGTCGCGCAGGCCGAGAAGCTGCTGGAAGGCCGCATCCGCTACCAGCTCGACGTGGCCGCCAGCACCGCACGTCGCGCGCGACTCGCCAAGGCAGCGTGACATGGACATGTCCCACAACACCATGGACAGCGGCAGCTGGGAGCTGCCCGAAGACCTGCGCATGCTGCGCGACACCATCCGCCGCTTCATGCAGGAGGAGGTCAAGCCGCTCGAGGACAAGCTGCCGCACGACGCCTACACCTTCGAGGAGCCCGATCGCCTGGCGATCCAGGCCAAGGCGCGCTCGCTGGGCCTGTGGTGCTTCGAGACACCGGCCGACCATGGCGGCGCCGGCCTCTCGCTGCTCGGCCAGTGCATCGCGGCCGAGGAAACGGCCAAGTGCCGCGCCGGCATGTACATCGCCGGCTGCGGCGCCTTCGGCTTCGACCCGCCGGTGGTGATCTGGCGCGGCACCGAGCACCAGCAGCGCTTCGCCCGCGAGGACATCCTCAACGGCACCAAGGCCTTCGTCGCGATCAGCGAACCCGGCGGCGGCAGCGACCCGGGCCGCGCGATCCAGACCCGCGCCGAGCGCAAGAGCGACCGCTACGTCATCAACGGCACCAAGATCTGGATCTCCGGCGCCAGCATGGCCAAGTGGGGCATCGTCTTCGCGCGCACCGGCGGCGTGCCGGGCCGCGGCGGCATCACCAGCTTCGTCGTCGACCGCAGCCGGCCGGGCATCACGCTGTCGAAGATCCCGGTCATTCGCTCGTATTCGCCCTACGAGGTGCACTTCGACAACTACGAGGTGCCGATCGAAGACCGCCTGGGCGAGGAAGGCCAGGGCTTCTCGCTGGCCGAGGAGTGGCTGATCCACGCCCGCCCGCCCTACGCGGCGCAGACCATCGGCGTGGCACAGGCCGCGCTGGACCTGGCGATCGAGTGGGTCACGCAGCGCAAGACCTTCGGCACCACGCTGGCCGAGAAGCAGGCCATCCAGTGGATGATCGCCGACAGCGAGATCGAGCTGCGCGCCGCCCGGCTGCTGACGTACCAGGCTGCCTGGAACGCCGACCTCGGCCGCGACATCAAGATCGATGCCTCGGTGGCCAAGGTCTACGGCACCGAGGTCGCCGGCAAGGTGATCGACCGCTGCGTGCAGATGTTCGGCGGCATGGGCGTGGCCCAGGAGCTGCCGCTGGAACGCTGGTACCGCGAGGCCCGCATCCGCCGCATCGGCGAAGGGCCTTCGGAGATCCACCGCATGGTGATCGCGCGCGACCTGCTCGGCGCACGCAGGACCGCCTGACATGGCCATCGACTTCGACGTGTCGGACGAGGGCATCGCCCTCATCACGATCAACCGCCCGGAGCGGCTCAACGCGATGGACGCAGAGCACTACGCCGCGCTGTCCAAGGCCTGGTGCACGGTGCGCGACGACCGCGCGATCCGCGTGGCCATCATCACCGGCGCCGGCGAGCGCTCGTTCAGCACCGGCGCCGACATCAAAAGCTTCCTCACCGCGCCCACCGAGCTGGGCGAGATGTGGCTCACGCAGCGCGAGCAGCTGCTCAACCGCGGGCTGGAGGTGTGGAAACCGGTGATCGCGGCGGTCAACGGCTACTGCCTGGGCGGCGGCATGACGCTGCTGCTGGCCACCGACATCCGCATCGCCGCGCCGCATGCGAGCTTCGGCCTGACCGAGGTCAAGCGCGGAGTGATCGCGGGCAACGGCGGCACGCAGCGCGTGCTCGACCAGCTGCCCTATCCCATCGCGATGGAGCTGCTGATGACCGGCGAGCCGATGGACGCCGAGACCGCCGCCCGCTGGGGCCTGGTCAACAAGGTGGTGCCGGCCGCCGAACTGCTGGACACCGCGCGCGCCTACGCCAGGCGCATTGCCGCCAACGCGCCGCTGGCCGTGCAGGCGGCCAAGGAACTGGCGCTGCGCAGCCGCGAGATGGACCGGACGACCGGCTTCCGCTTCGAGGCGGTGATCAACCGCATGCTCTCGATGACGGAGGACGCGAAGGAAGGCCCGGCCGCCTTCGCCGCGAAGCGCACGCCCAACTTCAAGGGTTGCTGAAGCGATGGCCGGCTATCCGCTCCAGGGCATCACGGTCGTCGACCTCGGCCAGATCTACAACGGCCCGTACTGCACCTTCCTGATGGCGATGGCCGGTGCGCGGATCATCAAGATCGAGGCCAAGGGCGGCGAGAACCTGCGCCGGCGCGGCGTGGTGGGGGGCGCGGCGCTGCCCTTCGCGATGCTCAACTCGAACAAGACCTTCGCGACGCTGAACCTCAAGTCCGAGCGCGGCCGCGCGCTGCTGGAGCAGATGGTGGCGAAGGCCGACGTGCTGGTCGAGAACTTCGCCCCCGGCGCGATGGAACGCCTGGGCGTGGGCTACGAGCGGCTCAAGACGATCAACCCGCGCCTCGTCTACGGATCGGGCTCGGGCTACGGCCGCAGCGGCCCCAACCGCCACTACCCGGCGATGGACCTCACCGTGCAGGCCATGGCCGGCATCATGAACGTCACCGGCTTCCCGGACCGCCCGCCGGTGAAGGCCGGCCCTGCGCTGTGCGACTTCTTCGGCGGCGTGCATCTGTACGGCGCCATCGTCACCGCGCTCTACGAACGCGAGAAGACCGGCGTCGGCCGCCTGGCCGAGGTGGCGATGCAGGAGGCCGTCTACGCCTCGCTGGCGTCCAACCTCGGGCTGCACTACAGCCAGGGCAACAGCGTGCCGCCGCGCACCGGCAACCGGCATGGCGGGCTGGCCGAGTCGCCCTACAACGTCTACCCGGCGGCCGACGGCCACATCGCGATCATTTGCGTCAGCGAGGCCCACTGGCTCGCGCTGCTGAAGGCGATGCAGCGCGAAGACCTCGCGGCCGATGCGCGCTTCGCGAGCCTGAAGAGCCGCGTCGAGCACATGGACGAGGTGGACGGGATCGTCGCCGCCTTCACCGCGCAGCACCGCAAGCAGGCGCTGTTCGACCTGCTGATGAGCCACCGCGTGCCGTGTGCGCCGGTGCGCGACCTCGACGAGGTGATCAACGACGCGCACATGCACCAGCGCCGCGCGCTGGAGTGGGTGGAGCACCCGGTCTACGGCCGCGTGTGCCTGCCGAACTCGCCGCTGCGCTTCGACGGCGTGGAGCCGATGGCGATCCGCCCGAGCGGCTCGCTCGGCCGCGACAACCGCGAGGTCTACGGCGACTGGCTCGGCCTGGCCGAAGCGGACGTCACCGCGCTCGAATCCGAGGGAGTCATCTGATGCAGGGCAAGGTCGTCATCGCCGGCGTCGGCCACACCGCCTTCGGCAAGCTGCCCGGGCGCAGCACGGTATCGCTGAACGTGGAGGCCATCCGCAAGGCGCTGGCCGATGCGGGCATCGAGAAGCGCGAGGTCGACGGCCTCTTCGTGAAGGCGCCGACCTCGAAGTTCGAGATGATGTACGCGCAGAAGCTGGCCGAGGCGCTGGCGCTGCAGCCGCGCATCGGTGGCGTCTACGACCACGGCGGCGCGAGCAACATCAGCATGATCAGCTACGCCGCGATGGCCATCGAGGCGGGGCAGTGCGAGGTGGCCATCGTCTGCCTGGCCGACAACCCCGCCACCGGCACGCGACAGGCCTACGAGAAGAGCTACGGCGACGACGGCAGCGGCCTGTTCGGCTGGTTCGGCACGCCCGCCGGGTACGCGATGATCGCGCAGCGCCACATGGGCCAGTACGGCACCACGAGCGACCAGCTCGGCGCCATCGCGGTGGCCTGCCGCCGCCACGGCGCGGCCAACCCCAACGCGCAGCTGCGCAAGCCGCTGACGCTGGAGCAGTACCGGCAATCGAGGCTGATCGTGGAGCCGCTGCGGCGCGACGACTGCTGCCTCGTCTCCGACGGCGCCGCCGCCGTGGTGCTGATGAGCGCGAAGCGGGCCGCAGCCGCCAAGGTGGCCAAGCCGGTCTCGATCCTCGGCTTCGGCCAGGGCCAGACCTCGTGGGACGTGGCGCTGCGCCCCGACCTCACGACCACCGCCGCCAAGGTCTCGGCGCAGACCGCCTTTGCGATGGCCGGCCTCGCGCCCAAGGACATCGACGTCGCGCAGATCTACGACTGCTTCACGATCGCCGCGCTGATGACGCTGGAGGACTACGGCTTCTGCCGCAAGGGCGAAGGCGGCCGCTTCGTCGAGGGCGGGCGCATCGAACTCGGTGGCGAGCTGCCGATCAACACGTCCGGCGGCCTGCTCTCGGAGACCGGCATGCCGGGGCTGCAGCTGGTGATCGAGGCGGTGCGCCAGATGCGCGGCGAATCGGTCAACCAGGTGAAGGGCGCGCGGCGCGCGATCGTCAGCAACCAGGGCGGGATCATGCACACGCATGCCACGCTCATCGTCGGCCAGTGAGTGAGGCACGCATGAACACCGAGACGCTGGCGCCGCTGCCCGACCTGAACGACCTGAGCCGCCCGTTCTGGGACGCTCTGAAGGATGGCGCCCTCACGTTCCAGCGCTGCAGCGCCTGCGGCCATGCCTGGCTGCCCTCGCGCGGCGAGTGCCCCTCCTGCCTGGGCGATGCGTGGATCCGCGAAACCGCCTCCGGCGGCGCCACGCTGGTGAGCTGGGTGGTCTACCGCCACGCCTACCACCCGGCCTTCGAGCACCGCCTGCCGTACACCGTGGCGGTGGTGGCACTCGACGAAGGGCCGCGGCTGATCTCGAACATCGTCGGCGACGCCGGCGCGCTGCGCATCGACCAGCGCCTGAAGCTCGTGATCGAGTCCGAAAGCAGCATGTCGGTGCCGCGCTTCGCGCCGGCCTGAGCGGAGCAAGCCCGATGAAGACCTGGGGTCTGCTCGCCGTTGCCGCCCTTGCATTTTCTGCATTCGGAATACGCGCGCAGGAAAGCTTCCCCACGCGCGGCCTGCGGATCGTCGTGCCCACCTCGGCCGGCAGCGGCTCGGACATCACCGCGCGCTTCTTCGGCGAGCAGATGGCCGTGGCCTTCGGGCAGCCGGTGGTGATCGAGAACAAGCCCGGCGCGAACGGCGTGATCGCGGCGATGTCGGTGAAGCAGGCACCGGCCGACGGCTATTCGCTGTTCCTGGCCACCAACACGCACATGGCGGTCAATCCCGTCGCCGTGAAGGACCTCGCCTACGACCCGGTGAAGGACTTCAAGCCGGTGGGCGGCCTGGCGCGCGGGATGATGATCTTCGTCGCGCCGGCGAACTCGAAGCTGAAGAGCGCAGCCGATCTCGTTGCCGCCGCGAAGGCCAGCAGCGCGCAGCTCAACGTGGGTTCCTACACCGCGGGCTTCCAGCTCTCGGCCGCGTGGTTCGCCAGCGTCTCGGGCACGAAGCATGTCTACGTGCCCTACAAGGGCGCGCCCGAGGTCTTCACCGCGCTGATGGGCGACCAGCTCGACTGGGCCGTGAGCGACCTCATCGCCTCGGTGCCGCAGGTCAAGAGCGGCAAGTTGAAGGCGTTGGCCGTCTCCGGCGAGAAGCGCCATGCCGAACTGCCCGACGTGCCGACGCTGAAGGAAGGCGGCTGGCCCGAGTACGTGAACTACACCTGGACCTCGCTGTACATCCGCAGCGAGACCCCCGAGCCGGTGACCGCAAAGCTGGTGGAGACGCTGCAGAAGATCATGGCCACGCCGGCCGCGCGCGAGTTCATCGCGCGCATCGGCTCCGAGCCGCTGGCGCTGGGCCCGGCCGAGATGCGCCGCTTCCAGCTCAGCGAGACCGAGCGTTTCCGGCGCATCGCCGAAGGCGCGGGGATCAAGCCGCAATGAACAACAGCTCCGAACACTGGGCCGGCAAGTCCGCTGTCGTCACCGGCGGCGCCCGCGGCCAGGGCGCGGCCCTCGTGCAGCGGCTGCTGGATGCCGGCGCGACCGTGCACGTGATGGACCGGCTCGAGGCCGGCGACGCGGCCTGGGCCACGCTGGGCGAAGGCGCATCGAAGCGTCTCGTCGCCTGGCCCGAGGCCGACGTTGCCGACCCCGCAGCCTGGGCCCGCGTGGCCGAGGCGCTGCGCGGCGGCCCGCCACTGGCGGGCCTCGTCAACAACGCCGGCATCACCGGCCCGCGCAACACCGTCACCAACACCGTGCTGGCCGACTGGGAGCGCGTGCTCTCGGTCAACCTCACCGGCTCGATGCTCGGCATCCGCGCGCTCGGGCCGCTGATGGCGCGCGGCGGCTCTATCGTGAACATCGCCTCCACCGTCGCGATGACCGGCTACTACAGCGCCGCCTACTCCTGCAGCAAGTGGGCGCTGCGCGGCCTCACGCGAAGCGCGGCGATGGAGCTTGCGCCACGCGGCGTGCGCGTCAACTGCGTCTGCCCTGGCGTGGTCGACACCGAGATGATCCGCAACGCACCGGTGCTGGTCGACGCGCTCCAACACATCATCCCGATGCAGGCGATGGCCGAGGCCGGCCAGATCGCCGATGCGGTGATGTTCCTGCTCGGCCCGCAGGCCGCCTACGTCACCGGCGCCGATCTCGCGGTGGACGGCGGCGTCACCGGCAGCGGCCTGTTCTGGTCGGTGGCGCAGGCCACCGGCGCCATCGCCTCGCACGGCTCTCCCTGACACCACCCGAACGACAACCCCGGAGACAAACCATGATGATCAAGCGACGCCTCACCCTCCTGGCCGCAGCGGCCCTGGCCTTCTCGACCGGCGCCTTCGCGCAGCAGGTGCTGAAGGTCGGCGCGCTGAACCCCTACAGCGGCCCGATGGCGCTGTACGGCACCGAGGTCACCCGCGGCTACGAGCTGGCGGTGGACAAGCTCAACGCGACCGGCGGCATCGGCGGGCGCAAGATCGAGCTGATCCGCGGCGACGTGTCCAACCCGCAGCAGGGCATCGCGACCGTCGAGCAGCTGGTCAGCAAGGACAAGGTCGACCTCTTCGTCGGCACCTACATCAGCGCGATCTCGCTGACGGCCAGCGACGCCGCGCTGCGCTACAACAAGCTGTACTGGGAGACCAACGCGGTGGCGCAGGCGCTCACCGACCGCGGCCTGCCCAATTTCATCCGCAGCGGCCCCGACGGCAGCGCCTTCGCCAACACCTCCTCGGCCGCAGTGCGCGAGCTCATCGCGCCGGCGCTGAAGAAGGACGTTCGCGATCTGAAGGTCTGGATCGAGAGCGAGGACTCGATCTACGGCTCGGCCATCGCCGGCGCGCAGAAGCGCATCCTGGAGACCTTCGGCGCCAAGGTCGTCGGCGTGGGCGCGCACTCGGCGCGCACGATCGACCTCAACGACACGGTGCTGCGCATCAAGCAGGCCGCGCCCGACGTGATCATCGAGACCGGCTACGTGCCCGACGGCAACCTGCTGCTGCGCACGCTGCGCGACCAGGGCGTCAAGCCCGCGGCCATCCTCTTCGTGGGCACCGGCGACACACCCGAGGCGCTGCAGGCCCTGGGCCCGTACATGGAGGGCATCCTCGTCGTCGGCTACCCGCGCAACGACATCTCCGAGGCCTTCGGCCCCGGCAACAAGGCCTACCTCGAGGCCTACCGCGCGAAGTACAAGGCCGACCCCGTGGCCCCGCAAGGCATGAACGCCTTCTCGGGCTTCATGATCCTGGCCGAGGCGCTGAAGGCCGCCGGCAGCACCGAGCCCGAAAAGGTGCAGGCCGCCGCCGCGAAGATCGACAAGCCCGAGAACAGCTACCCCTCGGGCTACGGCGCGCGCTTCGACAAGAACTTCCAGAACGTGCGCACCGGCTTCACGGTCTCGCAGTGGCAGGGCGGCAAGCTGGTCACGGTGTTCCCGAAGATCGCCGTGCTGCCCGGCGTGACGCTCAAGCCGCTCGCTCGCCCCTGAGCCCAGGCTGGGTCTCGCGATGACGCACAAGGTCGCCTGTCTCGACGTCTGGGCCGAAGCCGTGCGCGCCGAGGTGCGCCGCACGGCGCCAGCCTCGTTCGAGCTGGTGTTCGCCGACAGCTACGAGCCCGCGCACCAGCGCGAGCTCGTGGCCGGAGCCGAGTTCGCGGTGCCCGGCTTCGCGGCCATCGACGAAGCGCTGCTGGAGGCCGCGCCGCGGCTGCGCCTGGTGCAGAAGTGGGGCATCGGCATCGATGCGATCGACCAGGCGGCGATGCGCCGGCGCGGCGTCGCGCTGGCCATCGCCTCGGGCTGCAACGCGGCGCCGGTTGCCGAGCTGGCGATCGCGCTGATGCTGGCCGTCTACCGCCGCATCCCCTACGCCAACCGCACGCTGCGCGAAGGCCGCTGGGTGACGCCCGAGATGCGCCAGACCTGCTGGCAGGTCGCCGGCAAGACCGTCGGGCTGGTGGGCTTCGGCCACATCGGCCGCATGCTGGCGCGGCGCCTCGCGGGCTTCGACGCACGCATCGTCTACTTCGACCCGAAGCCGGCCGACGAGGCCGCGGCGCGCGCGCTGAACGCGACCGCGGTGTCTCTGGACGAACTGCTGCGCACGAGCGACATCGTCAGCCTGCACCTGCCGCTGATGCCGGCCACCGCCGGGCTGATCGGCCGTGAGGCGCTGGCGGCCATGAAGCCCGGCGCGGTGCTGATCAACACGGCGCGCGGTGGCCTCGTAGACGAAGCGGCGCTGGCCGAGGCGCTGAAGAGCGGCCACCTCGGCGGCGCGGGACTGGATGCTTTCGAGCAGGAACCGCCGCCGGCCGACCACCCGCTCCTCAAGTTGGAGAACGTCGTCGCCACGCCGCATGCCGGCGGCGGCGTGTTCGACAACGTCGCGCCGGTGGCGCGCCACGTGTTCGGCAACATCGAGCGTTTCATCCGCGGCGAGGCGCTGCCGCCGGGCGACCTGCTGATCGACGGAGCTCGCGCATGAACGCCGTCGCGCTGCGCAATCCGCTGGCAGAGACCTTGGCCGCCGGCCGGCTGGCGCTCAGCCTGATCGTGCAGAAGGTGGGCAGCGCCGACATCGCGCTGGCCGCCGCGGCCTGCGGCTTCGACGCGGTCACCGTCGATCTCGAGCACAGCGTGCTCGGCGAGGCGGTGGCGGCGCAGATCTGCATCGCCGCGCAGCTCGCGGGCGTCACGCCGCTGGTGCGCGTGCCGACGCACGACGCCGCGACCATCGGACGCATGCTCGACGCCGGCGCGATGGGCATCGTCGCGCCGCACGTCGAGTCGGCCGACGAGGCGCGTGCGCTGGTCGCCGCCTGCCGCTTCCCGCCGCAGGGCAAGCGCTCGGTCTCGTACCACTGGCCGCAGTTCGCCTACCGGCCGCTGGAGCCGGGCGCGATGCGGCGCGCGCTGGATGCCGCCACGACGCTGGTGGCGATGATCGAGAGCCCCGAGGCGGCCGAACAGGCCGAGGCCATCGCGGCGGTGCCGGGCGTGGACATCGTGCACGTGGGCTCGCTCGATCTGGCCGACGCACTCGGCGTGCCCGGCCGCGTCGATGACCCGCGCGTCGCCGCCATCCACGACCGCGTGATCGCCGCCTGCAGGCGCCACGGCAAGACCGCCGGCATCGGCGCCGTCGCCGGCCAGCCGGCGCTCGCGCGTCGCGTCTTGGCCCAAGGCGCGCGCTTCCTCACCGCCGGCGTCGACTGGGACTTCCTGCTCGCCGCCGCACGCAGCCGCGCCTCGGCGCTGCGCGAAATGGAGAACTGATGGAAACCATCCTCACCGTGCTGGTGTTCGGGGTGCTGCTGGGCGGCATCTACGGGCTCGTCAGCATCGGCCTGAACCTGATCTTCGGCGTCGTGCGCATCGTCAACTTCGCGCAGGGCGAGCTGGTGATGTTCGGCATGTACGGCAGCTACTTCGCCTACACGCAGTTCGGCATGTCGCCTTACCTCGCGGTGTTCATCGTCGCGCCGGCCGTGGGCCTGATCGGCATGGCGATCCAGCGCCTGGTGATCCAGCCGCTGAACGCCGAGCCGAACATGCAGATCTTCGCCACCTTCGGCCTGCTGATGATGTTCCAGAACATCATGCTGGCCGTCTCGCGCGGCGAGGCCTACAGCGTTGGCGGCGGCGCGAGCGCGCAGTCGATCGAGATCGGCGACCTGAAGCTCAGCATGGTGCGCGTGGTCACGCTGGCGGCCACGACGCTGATCACGATCGGCCTGCACCTGTTCCTGGCTCGCACGATGACGGGCAAGTCGATCCGCGCCGTCACGCAGGACAAGCGCGCGGCCCGCGCGATGGGCATCAACGTCGAGAAGACCTACCTGATCACCTTCGGCATCGGCGCCGCGCTGGCGGGGATGTCCGGCGCACTGCTGACACCGATCTATTCGATCACGCCGGCGGTGGGCGGCAACTTCATCCTCGCCGCCTTCGCGGTGGTGGTGCTGGGTGGCCTGGGCAGCGTCTGGGGTGCCTACATCGGCGGGCTGATCGTCGGCGTGGTCGAGGTCTTCGCCGGCTACTACATCGACCCGGCGCTGCGCAGCGCCGTCTGGTTCCTGATCTTCCTGATCGTGCTGATGGTTCGTCCGGCCGGCCTGCTGGGCCAGGTCGGCGCCGAAGAGGTGGGCTTCCGTGAACAACACTAGCACCGCACGTCGGCTGCGCGAGCGGCCGGTCACGAGCATGAGCTTCCAGCGCTCGCCACCGCAGGCGCAGGAGGTCATCGAGAGCGGGCGCCGCGCGCTCGTGCGCTACCTGATCGCGGTGACGCTGGCGCTGGCGCCGCTGGTGCTGCTGTCGGGCGACGCACACTGGCTCAACATCCTCGCCTTCACCTACCTGATGGGTGGCGTGGCCGCGGCCTGGAACATCATCGGCGGCTTCGGCGGCCAGTTCTCGCTCGCGCATGGCGTGTTCTTCGGCATCGGCGCCTACTTCACCGCCGGCCTGGTGATCAACTTCGGCTGGTCGCCCTGGCTGACGATGCTGCCGGTGGCGGCCATCTCCGCCGGCGTGGCGATGCTGATCTCGTGGCCCACCTTCCGGCTTCGCGGGCCCTTCTTCGCGATCGCCACGCTGGCCTTCAACGAAGTGGCCTTCGTGCTGGCCAACCACGCCGAGTCGCTCACCGGCGGGCCGCGCGGGCTGATGATCCCGTTCAAGGCCGGCTTCGCGAACATGATCTTCCGCGAGCGCTGGCAGTACGCGCTGCTGATGGGCGGCTTCGCGATGCTCGTGCTGGGCGTGTGCGTGCTGCTGCGCCGCCGCCGGCTGGGCTACTACCTGCTGGCCGTGCGCGAGGACGAAGACGCCGCGCGCGCCGCCGGCATCGACGTGCTCAAGGTCAAGCTGCAGGGCATGGCGCTGAGCGCGGCGCTCACGTCGATCGGCGGCACGCTGTTCACGATGTACCTGCGCTTCATCGATCCGCCCACGCTGTTCACGCTGCCCGAGGTGGGCGTGAAGTTCGCGCTGCTCACGCTGATCGGCGGCATCGGCACCATCTACGGCCCGCTGCTGGGCGCGGCGCTGGTGGTGCCCTTCGAGAACTGGCTGCGTGCCGAGTTCGCCAACTCGTTGCCCGGCGTGAGCCTGGCGATCCTGGGCCTGCTGATGGTGCTGGCCGCGCTGTTCATGAAGCGCGGCGTCGTCGGCGCCTTCGAGGACGCGATGAAGCGCTGGCGCAACCGCAACGGAGGTGCACGATGAGCGCCGGCGAACTGCTGCTGGACGCGCGTGCGGTCAGCAAGCACTTCGGCGGCCTGAAGGCCGTCTCCGAGGTCTCGCTGCAAGTGCGGCGCGGCGAGATCGTCAGCATCATCGGCCCCAACGGTGCCGGCAAGACGACCTTCTTCAACCTGCTCACCGGCCAGCTCGCTCCCACGCTGGGCGAGGTCGAGTTCCTCGGCCGCACCGTGAACCTGCTGCCGCCGCACAAGCGTGCGCAGATGGGCATGGGCCGCACCTTCCAGATCGCCAAGCCGCTGATCGCGCTGAACGCCCTGGAGAACGTGATGATCGGCTCGTTCCTGCACGACGCGCCGCTCTCGGTGGCGCGCGACAAGGCGATGGCCGTGCTGCAGCGCGTGGGGCTGGCGCACCTGGCGGCCAAGCGGGCGAGCGAGCTGACGCTGTCGGAACGGCGCCGGCTGGAGGTGGCGCGGGCGCTGGCGCTCGGCCCGCAGATCGTGCTGCTCGATGAGGTGATGGCGGGCCTGAACCAGTCCGAGGTGGGGCGCGAGATCGAGCTGCTGCGCAGCCTGCACGCCGAGGGGCTGACCTTCCTGATCATCGAGCACAACCTGAAGGTCGTGCGCGCCTTCTCCGACCGCGTGATCGTGCTCGACCGCGGCAAGCTGATCGCCGAAGGCACGGCCGACGAGATCCTCACCTCGCCGGCCGTCATCGAGGCCTACCTCGGTCAGGGCCACATGGGCTCGGGCGGCCAGGAGCCGCCGGCCGCACAGGCGCAGGAGGTGCGCGCATGAACCCGCTCTTGAGCATCCAGTCGCTGTGCTCGGGCTACGGCCAGCTGGCGGTGCTGGACAACATCTCGCTGGACGTGAACCCGGGCGAGATCGTCTCGGTGGTCGGCGCCAACGGCGCCGGCAAGACCACGCTGCTGCTGACGATCTCCGGCCACTTGCGCGCCACCGCCGGCAGCATCCGCTTCGACGGCCAGGACGTCTCGAAGATGGCGGCCCACGAGGCCGCGCCGCGTGGCCTGGTGCTGGTGCCCGAAGGCGGGCGCCTGTTCCCCTTCATGACGGTGCAGGAGAACCTCGAGCTCGGCGCCTACCACCGCGCCGCGCGTGCGCGCCTGGCCGAGACGCTGGAGGAGGTGTTCCGCGTCTTCCCGATCCTGGCCGAGCGCCGCGGGCAGCTCGCCGGGCGCCTGTCGGGCGGCGAACGCCAGATGTGCGCGGTGGGCCGCGCGATGATGTCGCTGCCCAAGCTGCTGATGCTCGACGAGCCTTCGCTGGGCCTGGCGCCGATCATGGTCGACAAGCTCTTCGACAAGGTGCACGCGCTGGTGCTGGAGAAGGGCCTGTCGGTGCTGCTGGTGGAGCAGAACGTCGGCAACGCGCTGCGCCTGTGCCAACGCGGCTGCATCATCGACCAGGGCGTGATCGCGAAGATGAGCACGGGCGCCGAGCTGCTGCGCGACCCGGACATCCAGCGCTCCTACATGGGCCTGTAGCGGATGGCTGCCGACCGCATCGTCTGCCGCATCGGCGCCGGCGCCGGCTTCGCTGGCGACCGCATCGAGCCGGCCGTGGCGCTGGCCGCCTCGGGTGCCGTCGACACCGTTGCGCTTGAATGCCTGGCCGAACGCACGCTGCTGCCGGCGCTGAAGGCGCGTGCGGCCGATCCGAAGAAGGGCCACGACCCGCGACTGCGGCGGCGATTGCTGCCGCTGCTGCCGGCGGCGCGCCAGACGGGTTGCCGCGTCGTCTCGAACCTCGGCCAGGCCAACCCGCGTGCGGCGGGCGAGGCCATCGCCGCGCTGGCCTCGGAACTCGGCCTCTCGGGCCTGCGCATCGCCGCCGTGCATGGCGACGACGTGCTCGCGCTGCAGGACCGCATCGCCTGGGATCGCCCGCTCGAAGGCCCGCTGGTCGGCGCGCACGCCTACCTCGGCGCAAGGCCGCTGAGCGTGGCGCTGGAAGAAGGCGCCGACGTGGTCGTCACAGGGCGCGTGGCCGATTCCGCTCTCTTCGCCGCGCCGGCGCTGGCGAAGCTCGACGCGGGCGAGGCCGCGCTGGCCGGTGCCATCGCCGTCGGCCACCTGCTCGAATGCTCGGGCCAGCTCAGCGGTGGCAACTTCGCGCCGGTGGGCGGCGGCATGCTCTCGGCCGAGGCCTACGCGAACCTCGGCTTCCCGCTCGCCGAAGTGTTCGCCGACGGCAGCGCCGAGATCCGCCTGCTCGACGGTGCACACGGCCTGCTGACGCCCGAGACCTGCACGCTGCAGCTCTTCTACGAGGTGCACGACCCGGCGCGCTACGCCACGCCCGACGTGGTGCTCGACTTCACCGGCCTGCGCCTGGAGGCCAGCGGCCCGAACCGCGTGCGCATGAGCGGCGCGCGTTCGCGCGGCGCGCCGCCGACGCTGAAGGTCGCCGGCTTCATGGAACTGCCCGGCTTCATCGCCGACTGCGAGATCGGCTTCGCCGGCACCGGCGCGCTGGACCGCGGCCGGCGCTGCGCCGAGGCCATGCGGCTGCGCCTGAAGGACTGGGCCGACGAGGACCTCGCGATCGACCTCGTCGGCGTCGACTCGATCCTGCGCGCCGGCTCGGCACCCACGCTCGCGCCGCCGGCCGAGGTGCGCGTGCATGTCTCGGCGCGCTGCGCCGATGCGGAAGCGGCGCAGGTGATCGAGGACGAGATCTACGCGATGACGCTGTCGGGCCCGGCCGGCGGCTGCAGCGTGCGCAGCGAGCGGCGCGGGCGCATCGAGGTGGTCGACGGCTACATCGCGCCGGAACTCATCGTGCCCGCGATCGAATGGAGCACCGTGCGATGACGCGCATCGGCGATCTCGCCAGCGGCCGCGCCGGCGATAAGGGCGACGTGCTCGACCTCACGCTGGTCGCGCGCGACGAGGCGGCCTACGCGCTGCTCGAACGCGCGCTGGATGCAGCCACCGTGCAGCGCGAGCTGAACCGCGTCGTGCCCGGGCCCGTGCGCCGCTTCGAGGTTCCGGGTCTGCGCGCGCTGAAGTTCGTCGCGCCGCAGGCACTGGCCGGCGGTGTCTACGCCTCGCTGCGGCCCGGGCTGCACTGGCAAAAGTCTGCTATCTGGCTGCTGCTGGATCTCGTCATCGACGAAAGGAGCGGCCATGTGGCTCCCCGGCACCCGTGACATCGCCTGCACGCTGGCCGAGGACGGCGTCCTGACGATCGCGCTGAACCGCCCGGACAAACTCAACGCCTTCACGGTGCGCATGGCCGACGAACTCGTCGCCGCCTTCGAAGGCGCGAGCGAGGACGATGCCGTGGGCGCCGTCGTGCTCACCGGCTCGGGCCGCGCCTTCTGCGCCGGCATGGATCTCACCGGCGAGGGCCGACAGAACGTCTTCGGCCTCGACGAGAGCCTGAAGCCCGAGATGCGCGACCTCGACGAGCGCCTGGACGACCCGGCCATCGCGCAAGGCCTGCGCGACACCGGCGGCCGCGTAACGCTGGCGATCTTCGACTGCCGCAAGCCGGTGGTGGCCGCGGTGAACGGCGCCGCCGTGGGCGTGGGCGCGACGATGGTCCTGCCGGCGGACATGCGCATCGCCGCCGACACGAGCCGCTTCGGCTTCGTCTTCGGCAACATCGGCATCGTGCCCGACGCCTGCGCGAGCTGGTTCCTGCCGCGCATCGTCGGGCTGCCGAAGGCGCTGCAGTGGACGCTGTCGGGCGTGCCGGTCGATGCGAACACCGCGCTCGCCGCGGGCCTGGTCGACCGCGTGGTGCCCGCGTCCGAGGTACTGGCCGTCGCGCAGCAACAGGCGCGGATCTTCAGCGCGAACCGCTCGCGCGTCTCGACCGCGCTGATCCGCCAGATGCTGTGGAAGAACAGCGCGGCCGATTCGCCGATGCAGGCGCACAAGGTCGAGTCGCTCGGCATCTGGCACACGAGCCAGGCCGACGGCAAGGAAGGCGTGCGCGCCTTCCTCGAGAAGCGCCCGCCGCGCTTCGCCTCGCGCGCCTCCGAGATGCCGGACTTCTACCCGTGGTGGCGATGAGGGGCGAACTCGATCACGCCGCGCTCGATGGCTTCCTGCGCGAGCGCCTGCCCGGCCTGCGCGGGCCGATGCGGCTCGAACGCATCGGCGGCGGGCAGTCCAACCCGACCTGGTTCGTCTCCTTCGACAACCGCGAGCTGGTGCTGCGCAAGCAGCCGCCCGGTGCGCTGCTGCCTGGCGCCCACGCGGTGGACCGCGAGGCGCGCGTGATGCAGGCGCTGAAGGCCAGCGCGCTGCCGGTGCCCGAGGTGGTGCTGTTCCACGCCGATGCCGCGCTCCTGGGCACGCCCTTCTACCTGATGGAGCGCGTGCCGGGCCGTGTGTTCGCCGACGCCGCGCTGCCCGGTCTCGCGCCGGCCGAGCGGCGCGGCATCTACCTCGCGATGGCCGAGACGATGGCCACGCTGCACCGCGTCGACTGGCGAGCCGCGGGCCTGGCCGACTACGGCCGGCACGGCGGCTACTTCGCGCGCCAGATCGCGCGCTGGTCCTCGCAGTGGGAGCGCTCGAAGACGGCGCCGAACGCCGACATCGAGCGCCTGCGCGCGTGGCTGCCGGCGCACCTGCCCGAGGACAGCGAGACCACCGTCTGCCACGGCGACTTCCGCCTCGGCAACCTGATGTTCCACCCGAGCGAGCCGCGCGTCGTCGCCGTGCTCGATTGGGAGCTTTCGACGCTCGGCGATCCGCTGGCCGACGTCGCCTTCAACGCGATGGCCTGGCGCACGCTGCCCTCGGAGTTTGGCGGGCTGCGCGGGCTGGATCTGGCCGCGCTCGGCATCCCGGCCGAAGCCGAGTACCTGCGGGCCTACTACCGCGCCAGCGGCCGGCGCGACGGCGTGAACCCCTTCCACTTCGCCTTCGCCCTCTTCCGCATGGCTGTCATCTTCGAAGGCATCGCGGCGCGGGCCGCGGCGGGCAACGCGGCCTCGGACGACGCGGCCTCGGTCGGCAGCTTGTCGGCTGCGTTCGCGCGGCGCGCGATCGAGTTCGTCGATGGCGAGGCGACGGTCATGCCGTTCGGGGAGACCGCATGAGTGACATCGGCCACCCGCACTGGGGCGACACCTGGCCCGCGCTGCGCCAGGAGGCGCACTACGGCGACCGCGTCGTCGCCTGCTTTGCGGAGCGGCCGCGCAGCGTTCATGCGCTGCTGGACGAGGCGCTCGCCCGCAACCCCGACGGCGATGCGCTGGTCTGCGGCGATGCGCGGCTGACCTACCGCCAGCTCGCCGAGCAGAGCTCGCGCGTGGCCGTCGGCTTCGCCGCGCGCGGCGTGAAGGCCGGCGACCGCGTGGCGCTGCTGCTGGGCAACCGCATCGAGTTCGTCGTCGCGCTGTTCGCCGCCGCGCGTCTGGGCGCGATCACGGTGCCGATAAGCATCCGCGAGCAGACGCCGGGCCTGGCCTACATGCTCGACCACTGCGCCGCGGTGCTGCTGCTGCACGAGGCGGATCTCGCGGCCATCGTGCCGCCGGCGGCGGACGTGCCGGCGCTGCGTGGACGCATCGCGGTGGGCGGCGAAGCCGCCGGCGCCGAGCCCTACGCCGCGCTGCTGTCGCACGGCCCCGGCCCCGAGCCGGTTTCGGTGGGCGAGGAGGACGTCGCCGCCATCCTCTACACCTCGGGCACGACCGGCCGGCCCAAGGGCGCGATGCTGACGAACCTGGGCATCGTGCATTCGTCGATGCACTACCAGATCGCGATGGGCCTGGGCCCGGCCGACAGCTCGATCGCCGCCGTGCCGCTGAGCCACGTGACCGGCCTGGTCGCGCTGATCACGACGATGGTCCGCAGCGCCGGCAAGCTCACGATCATGCCGGCCTTCAAGGCCGCGGACTTCCTCGCGCTGGCGGTGTGCGAGGGCATGACGCACACCTTGATGGTGCCGGCCATGTACAACCTGTGCCTGCTGCAATCGGGCTTCGAGCGGCTGGACCTCGGCCGCTGGCGCATCGGCGCCTACGGCGGCGCGCCGATGCCACTGGCCACGATCACCACGCTCGCGAAGACGGCGCCCGGCCTCACGCTGATGAACTGCTACGGCTCGACCGAGACCACCTCGCCGTCGACGCTGATGCCACCGGGCCGAACCGCCGATCACCTCGACACCGTCGGCACGCGGCTGGGCTGCGTGGAGATGCGCGTGATGGACGAGTCCGGCATCGAGCTGCCGCCGGGCACGCTCGGCGAGATCTGGATCAAGGGCCCGATGGTCGTGCCGGGCTACTGGGCCGACCCGCAGGCCACGGCGGAGAACTTCACCGGCGGCTTCTGGCGCTCGGGCGACATCGGCTCGATCGATGCCGAGGGCTACGTGCGCGTGGTCGACCGCAAGAAGGACATGATCAACCGCGGCGGCTACAAGATCTACACGATCGAGGTCGAGAACGCGCTGTACGCGCACGCCGCGGTGCAGGAGTGCGCCGTCGTCGCCAAGCCCTGCCCGGTGCTGGGCGAACGCGTGCACGCCTTCGTCAGCCTGAAGGCGCCGGGCACGACGGCCGAGGAACTGCGCGCCTGGTGCGCGCCGCGGCTGTCGGACTACAAGCTGCCGGAGAGCTGGACCGTCACGACCACGCCGCTGCCACGCAATGCGAACGGCAAGCTGATGAAGCGGGCGATGCGCGACCAGGTGCTCGCCGAGATGGAGAAGTCGCATGGCTGAAGCCACCCCCGCGCGCCGCGTCGCGATCGTCACCGGCGCGGCCAGCGGCGTGGGCGCCGCCACCGCGCGGCTGCTCGCGCGCCAGGGCCATGACCTGGTGCTCAACGTCAACCGCAGCGTCGAGCTGGCGCGCGAGGTCGAGCGCGATTGCCGCGAGGCCGGCGCCGACGTCGCGCTCGTCCAAGGCGACGTGGCCGACGATACGGTGTGCCGCACGCTCGCCAGCGAAGCGGCCGAACGCTTCGGCCGCATCGATGCGCTGGCACTCGCCGCCGGTGCGACGCGCTTCGTGCCGATCGGCCAGCTCGAAGCCGTGAGCGCGCAGGACTTCCACGATCTCTTCGGCATCAACACCGTCGCACCCTTCCTGCTCGCCCGAGCGGCCGCGCCGCACATGCAAGCAGGCGGCGCGCTCGTGACCGTCTCGTCGATCGCGGCGCAGAGCGGCAACGGCAGCTCGCTGCCCTACGTGGTGTCGAAAGGCGCGCTGAACTCGCTCACGCTCGGCCTGGCGCGCGCGCTCGCGCCCAAGGTGCGCGTGAATGCCGTGCTGCCGGGGCTGATCGAGGGCCGCTGGATGCGCGACGGCCTGGGCGACGAGGTCTACCAGCGCGTGAAGACGCAGTACGCCGAGAACTCGCTGATGGGCCGCGTGGCCACGCCCGAGCACATCGCGCAGGCGATCGCCTGGCTGCTGGACCCGGCCTGCCTGATGACGGGGCAGCTGATGGTGGTCGACGGCGGCTTCTCGATGGGCCGGCCGCCGGCGGCCGCGGGAGCTTCGCGATGAGCGAGATCCTGCTCGAACGCCGCGGCCCGGTCGCGGTGCTGACGCTGAACCGGCCGGCCTCGCTGAACAGCCTGAGCCTGGGGACGATCAAGGATCTGCTGGCCACGATCCGCGCGCTCGGCAACGAGCGCGGCGTGCGCGCGCTGCTCATCACCGGCGCCGGGCGCGGCTTCTGCGCCGGCTGGCAGCTCGATGGCGAGGCCGGCGTGCCCGGGCTGCCGGACGAGTCGCTCGGCGTGCGGCAGTCGCACCTGATGGAGGAGTACTTCAACCCGCTCATCACCGCCATCGACGCGCTGCCGATCCCGAGCGTCTGCGCCGTCAACGGCGTGGCCGCCGGCGCGGGCGTGAGCCTGGCGTTGGCCTGTGACCTCGTGCTGGCGTCGGAAGCCGCGAGCTTCGTGCTGACCTTCGCGCCCAAGCTCGGCCTCGTGCCGGATCTCGGCGCGAGTTGGAAGCTGCCGCGGCTGATCGGCTGGGCACGTGCCCAGGCGGTGACGATGCTGGGCGAGCGCATAACGGCCGAGACCGCCGAGCGCTGGGGCCTCGTGTGGCGCCAGCTGCCCGCGGCCACGCTGATGGACGAGGCGATGTCGACCGCCGCGCGTCTGGCCGACGCGCCACCCGGCGCCTGCCGCGAGGTGCGCCACACCTTCGCCGCCGCGCAGCTCAACGGCCTGGCGCAGCAGATGGACCACGAGCGCCTTCGCCAGCGCGAGCTGCTGGACGCGCCTGCCTTCGCCGAAGGGCTGCGCGCGTTCCAGGAGAAGCGCAACCCGAACTTCCACCCGGACTGACCGAGCCATGGACTTCCAGTACAGCGAGAAGACCCGCGCGATGCAGCGCCGCGTGCAGGACTTCATCGAGCGCCACGTGCTGCCGCACCACCGCCGCTGGTTCGACGAGAGCGAGCAGGGCCGCCACCCGACGCAGCTGATCGACGACCTGAAGGCGCTGGCCAAGGACGAAGGGCTTTGGAACCTGTTCCTGCCCGGGCTTCGCGACGGCGAGCCGGGCACGCGGCTGACGAATCTCGAGTACGCGCCGCTGGCCGAGATCATGGGCCGGCTGCCCTGGTCCTCGGAGGTCTTCAACTGCAATGCGCCGGACACCGGCAACATGGAGCTGCTGCACCTGTTCGCCACGGCGGACCAGCACGAGCGCTGGCTGAAGCCGCTGCTGGAAGGCCGCATCCGCTCCTGCTTCGCGATGACCGAGCCCGACGTGGCCTCCTCGGACGCGACCAACCTGCAGGCGACGATCCAGCGAAAGAGCGACGGCGGCTTCGTCGTCAACGGGCGCAAGTGGTTCACCACCGGTGCGATCCATCCGCATGCGCGCTTCGCGATCTTCATGGGCCGGCGCGCCGATGCCGACAGCTTCGAGCCGCATGCGCGGCATTCGATGGTGATCGTGCCGCTGGAGACGCCCGGCGTTCGCGTGCTGCGCAACCTGCCGGTGATGAACCACCTGTCAGTCGACGGCCACTGCGAGGTGCTGTTCCGCGACGTGCACGTCGGCCCCGAGGCGCTGCTGGGCGAGGAGGGCGCAGGCTTCGCGCTCGCGCAGGCGCGGCTGGGCCCCGGGCGCATCCACCATTGCATGCGCACGATCGGCCAGTGCGAGCTCGCGCTGGACCTGATGGGCGAACGCGCGCTGGAGCGCCGCGCCTTCGGCAAGCGCCTGGCCGACCAGGCCAACGTGCGCGACTGGATCGCCGAGTCACGCATCGAGATCGACCAGGCGCGGCTGCTGGTGCTGCGCGCGGCCGACCGCATCGACCGCGAAGGCAACCGCGCCGCCCGCGTCGACGTCTCGGCGATCAAGGTGCTCGCGGGCCGGCTGCAGACCCGCGTGCTGGACCGCGCGATGCAGGTTTTCGGCGCGATGGGCCTGACCAACGACACGCCGCTGGCCGGCCTGTGGAGCTGGGGCCGCGCGCTGCGTTTCATCGACGGGCCCGACGAGGTGCACCTGGGCGTCGTCGCGAAGGCGGAACTGCAGCGCATCCGCGCGAACACCGGCGCGAACGCGGCGTACTACACGCCGCCGGCCGAGCGCCACTAGACCGGCCTGACCCCCGCCACCACCCGTTTCGCCGCGGCACCTGCCGCGGTGAGAGCCGCTGCATGGCCGCCGCGTGCAGCCGCGGACGCCCGGGCGATGTGCCGCCGCAACAGCCCTCCGTGATTGCACCAATGCCAAAACCCACAAGTCATCGTATCTTACTTTGAAGATTGCTTTGATTCTCATGAGTAGCGTCCAGCACCTACTGGAATTGAAGCAATCCGACCCGTGTCGTGCTTCGTGTGGACCTGGCCACACAGGCGAGAGAGAGCGCGCATGCCTGTCGGGCATGCACCGCGCAGCGATGTCGGCAGCCCCCGCTGCACCAGGCGACCTCAACAACCTGAAGAGAGAGCAACCCCCGTGAAAACCTCTGCGCTGAAGTCAACCGCCCTGGCCGCATCGTCCCTCCTGGCTGCCTCGCTGGCCCATGGCCAGGCCCAGCCCGTGAACCCCGATCCCGGCAAGCTCGAGCTGTCCTGGTACGGCACCGCCGACGTGTCCATCGTCAGCTCCGACACCGGCAACGGCAGCAAGACCCGCATCGAAGGCGGCGGCGGCATGTCCGCCTCGCGCCTGGGCGTGCGGGCCCACCGCTCGTTCGCCGACGGCATCCGCATCCTCGCCGTGCTCGAAGGCGGCCTAGCCTGGGACACCGGCGTGCTCGGCGGCGGCGCGACGACCTCCGGCGCCAACGTCACCGGCGTGTCCTCCGGCGGCCTGCCGGGCAACGGCCCGCGCCTGTTCGCACGCCAGTCCTTCGCCGGCATCGGCGGCAACTTCGGCTCGGTGACCATCGGCCGCCAGTACACCGGCTCCTACCTCGGCATCGCGGGCGTCGGCTCGGCCTGGGGCGACGGCCTGTTCGCCAACCCGGGCAACCTGCTGCCGGCCATCGGCGGCATGCCCACGCGCATGGACAGCTCGCTCGTCTACCAGACGCCGGTGATGTCGGGCTTCAGCGCCTACTTCACCTACTCGGCCGGCTCCGAGAACAACCTCAACGCACCGGGTGGCACCGCCGCGGCCTCGATCACCGACAAGTCCGGCGTCGGCTACGACCTGTTCGCGAAGTACAAGAACGGCCCGCTGACCGTCGCCGCGAGCACCTGGAGCGTCAAGAACGCCGCGTACAACGCCGCCGGCGGCGAGACGGGCCTGGCCACGAAGGAAGGCGCGCAGATCGTGGGCAACTACGACTTCGGCGTCGCCTACGTCGCCGCGGCCTACGTCACCGGCAAGATCAAGGGCGGCAACTACGAGAACGTCACCAAGACGCTCTCGAAGGGCGACGGCTGGGGCCTGAGCGCGCGCTTCCCCTTCGGCGACGGCAACCGCCACAACTTCTTCGTCGGCTACGCCGAGCTGAAGGACAAGTCAATCGCGCCGCGCACCGGCAAGCTCTCGGGCATGGCCTACTGGTACCACATCGAGGCGCAGACCCGCCTGTACGTGTCCTACGGCCAGCTGAAGAACTCGGAGAACAGCTCGATCGGCCTGGGCGACGCCGGCAACCTCGTCGGCAACGTCGTCAAGCCGGGCTTCACGCCGAAGGCGCTCGAACTGGGCATGCTGTACACCTTCTGAAGACGATGAAGGAATGACCGGCGCGGCACAGCGCCGCGCCGGCCCTGCCGCATCCTCACCCGCGTGAACGGAGACCCCGGTGCAACTGTCTGTCCGATATCTCGTTGCGGCCTTCGTCGCGCTCGGCGCCGCGGGCCTGCTTCCCGTTCACGATGCTGCCGCGCAGCCCGCGGGCCGGGGTTTTGTCCGGCTCGATCCCATCGAGGACAAGGCGGCACCGAACGGCCACCCGGCGCCGATCGCCGAAGACCTGCTGCGCGCGGCGCTCGCGGCCGTCCGCACCGGCGCGTCGCTGAGCCGCACCACGGAGCCGGTCTTCGACGAGAAGGAGCTCGGCGAGGTCGTGCCGAAGCTTGCGGCGGCTCTCGGCCGGGCGAGCCCGGCGCAGGACGCGAGCTTCGCCGTCTTCGGCCACCACGGCAACTTCGGCGAGAACTCGCCGGCCACCGTGACCACCGCGCGGGTCTTCGTCGAAGGCCGCCAGCTGAATCTGATCTTCGGCCTCGTTCAGGCGCGCTACGACGACGGCAGCTTCAGCGGCCCGGTCGAACTCACGCCGGGCCGGCGTGCACGGCCCGTGGGCAACACCTGGGCACTCGGCGCCGAAGGGGCGAAGACCCGGGAGCGACGCAGCGACTGGCTGGTCTTCGATCTCGCATCCTTGGGGTCGCTTCCCAAGCCCGCCGAGGCGGCGCAGGAAGCGCGCCCGCCCGCACGCCCCGCCGCCGCGGCGTCCCCCGCACCGATTCCTGCTGCGAAGCCAGACGCCGCAGACGCACGCTACCAGGAGATCCAGTCGCGCCTGAAGACGCTGGACCGCCTGCGCGCCGATGGGCTGATTACTGAGGACGAGTATCGCGAGCGGCGGCGGGCGATCCTGCAGTCGATCTGAGCGCGAAGCCTGCGTTCGCCGGTCGGGCATCTTGCTCGACCGACAGTCAAGCGCATGACACTGGCCCCGCTTGATGCAGCGCCTGGTCGGTCGGCCCGGTGCGTGGCAAAGGTGCTGCTGCAATGGCCAACTGAATGGCCAACGGCGGGCAAGCAATGCGTTGGTCGGTTGTGATGAACGAGACGGAAATCGGTTATCGGCTGGTTTGCAGCCCATGACGTGACAGCGTCGTCGTGGCCTCGGCATCACGGTTTGTACCTGCTGCTCGGGGCGAGCGTCCGGTCCTCGACGACTTGAGGGGCCGCTACGGGTCGGGCCTTGACCGACGCTTCACTGAGTTCACCGCCGCAGAGCAGCCGTTGAGGGTGGGCTGCCGAGTAGCGGTCCATTGTCAGCTGACGGACTCGACCCACTGCTGCCGTTCGGCGTTGCCGGAAGCTGTCGGACGGCCGGGCCTTGGTCTCACTCGATCTGCGTCCGGCATGCTGACGTTGGTGGCCACCGGGACTCGGCCATGAACAGGGATTCGGACTTGCACCGCCAGGTGGCCACCGCGCTGGCCTTCGTCGGCCTCGAGCGGCGCGCCGTCGAGCAGGTGCCGAGTGAGCACCCGCTGCACCACCTGCAGCACCGGCGTCGCCAGCTGGGGCTGTGCGGCCAGCAGCACGCGCAGCCGGAGCGGCAGGGACAGCGCCCGCTCCGGCCACGCCTTGCGGAGGCCGGCGCCGGTATCAGGGCGGCGGCCGGCCCCTCTGTCACGGTCCCCCTGCGACCCGAACCCCGATCCATGCACTCCGACCCCGCCGCGCTGTTCCTGGCCCGCCATGGCCAGAGCGAGTGGAACCACCAGCGCCTGGTCACCGGCCAGGCCGACGTCGCGCTGTCGGCGCGCGGCGTGGAACAGGGCGCGGCCCTGGCGCGCTGCCTGCGCGAAGAGCGGCTGGCGGCCATCTACACCAGCGCCCTGCGCCGCACCCACGCCACGGCCGCCGCCACCGCGGCGGCGCAGGGCCGGGCGCCGGTGGCGCTGGCGGCGCTGGACGAGATCCACATGGGCGTGCTGCAGGGGCGCCGGCGCGACGAGAGCGACCCCGAGGCGCTGGCGCTGTGGACGGCCTGGCAGGCCGACCCCTGGGGCTTCCAGGTGCCCGGCGGCGAACGCTTCCAGGACTTCGCGGGCCGCGTGCAAGGCGCGCTGGCGGCGCTGCGGCAGCGCCACGCGGGCGAACGCATCCTGATCGTCGGCCACCGGGCGACGAACCGCGTGATCCTGGGCACGCTGTTCGGCTGGCCACGCGAACGCTGGGCCGAACTGCGCCTGCGCAGCAAGCACGCCTACCGTTTCGAGCCCGGCGCCGAGCCGGCGATCTGGACCTACACGCTGGGCGGCAGCCGCAGCGCCCAGTGCGAGCCGGGCTTCGTCATGTAGCGGCGCCTGGCGGCGCCAGGAAGCGCGCCAGCACGTTGCGCGTTATGCGTTCGGCAGCCGCGCTGCGGCGCGACGCACGAAGTGCGGGCACGTTGAAGTCGTCCAGCCCCCAGGCCCACTGGATGCTGCCGGTCGCGAACACCAGCGCGCCGCCAGGCGCCTGGTGCAGCACCATGTGGGCGACGCCGCGTTCGACGGGATCGGTGAGCGAAGTCCAGGGCGAGGCGGCGAGGATGTGCACGCCTGCCGGGCCCTGGCCCTGCACGCTGTCGACTTCGTAGCCCAACAGGCCGCGCAGGCGGTCGCCGGCGGCGAGGCCGGTGCCTTCGAAGACCCAGTGCGCCGCGTCGGCGACGACGACGTCGCCGTCCACCGGGTCGCCGGCGTACATGACGCCGATCAGCTGCTCCTCGGGCCGGCCGACGGCTTCGCTGCGCCACTTGTCGGTGGCGCGTGATCGTTCGCCGCCCGCCGCCACCCATGGGTCGCGCGAAGCCTTCTTGTGGCAGACCATCACGCGGTCGGCGCTGCCGGAAGCGGCGCTCGGTTCCAGGCGCACCTGCCAGTAGGCGCTGTTGGCCGAGAAGAAGCCCAGGTGAACGCCGGCGTCGCGCGCCGCTTCCACGTGGTCGCGCATCTCGCGGCTCCAGTACTCGTCGTGGCCGATCGAGAGCCAGGCCCTGCAGCGCTTCAGCGATTGCGGCTGCGCGTGGGTGTCCAGGTTCGTGCAGTAGCCGACGTCCAGCCCCTCGCGTTCGAGCCAGCGCACCATGTTCACGTCCCAGCCGGCGTTGCTGACGCGGTAGCGGTCGGGGTGCGGCTGCAGGTTGGTGAGGAACTCGCCGGCACCCACGCCGTAGGCCGCCGCCGGGTTCTGCGCGTTCGCCGCGTAGGGCCGGTTGAACGACACCCTGGCGGCGCGCTGCCCCTCGCTGCTGCCCCAGTGGTAGAGCGACTTGCCGCCCCAGGCGTTGTAGGCCTGGTAGGTGGTCACGCCCAGCTGCACCAGCAGCGGCGCCGGCCGCGCGTCGTCGCGCACGACGAACAGGATCCAGCTCTGCGCGCCACTCGCTTCGGCGCCCAGGCGCGCCAGGTAGACGCCGCTGGTCCAGCCTTCCGGCTCGCCGGGGTCGGCGGTGCGCAGCAGGCAGGGGTCAGCCCAGGCGCAGTCGACGAGGCCGGTTTTGGGGTCCGGCGTCGGCATCGGCTGCACGCGCCCGGGCAGCCGCAGCGGGCCGAAGACGCGGCGTGCGCCGGCACCGCCGTACCAGCCCACGCGGAACACCTCCAGCGTGAAGTGCGGCGACGCCGTGTTCACGTAGAGCGCGATCGTCTGCCCGCGCGCCACGCTGGTGGCCGACGCGTAGCCTTCGATCTCTCGCGCGCGCGCCGGGCGCGTGAGCATCCAGTCCGGCGTGCCGGGGCGCGTGTTCTCGGCCGCCACCGGGTTCATGCGGCGGCGGCCAGCACGTCGCGGATGCGCTCGGCGGTGACGCGCGCGCCGTCCACCGCCAGCGTGAAGGCCGGCGGCGGCGCCTGCAGCGCGGCTTCGATGCGCTGCTGCAGGCGTTCGGGCGCCAGGTCGCCGGGGCCCATCTCGTGCACCAGGCCCTTGTCGGCGAAGCGGCGGATGCGGATGCCCTGCTCCGGGTTGCCCGGGTAGGGGTAGGCCAGCGAAGGCGTGCCGGCGCACAGCACTTCCAGCAGCGTGTTGTCGCCGCCCATGTTGATCGACAGCGCCGAGCCGGCCACCTGCTGCGGGAAGTCGGCCAGGAAGGGGAGGACCTCGACGTTGGCGCTGCGCACCGAAGCGCGCAGCGCTTCGACCTCGGCGGCCGGCGTGCGCGCGCCGGCGGCGAGCAGGAAGTGCAGGCCGGGCAGGCGCGGCGCTGCGGCGGCGGCGGCACGCAGCAGTTCGCGGCCGACGTCGCCGCCGCCCTGGCTGACCAGCACCTGCGCGCGCCGCGCCGGCGACCGCGGTGGTGGCCGCGCCGGGGCCGGCGGCCCGATGTAGCCGGTGTGGACCACGCGGTCGGCGATGTCGCCCGCGAGGCCGAAGGTCTCGCCGAAGGGCAGGACGCGTTCGTCGCCGCGCACGAACACGGTGTGGATGTGGCGGCGCACCGACTCGACCATGCGCCGCTCATTGGCCACGGGGCGCGGCACCAGCACCTCGCGCACGGAGGTGAACACCGGCACCGGGCCGCTGCTGGCGCGAACGTGGTCCAGCAGGGCCGTGATCTCGGGCTTGAAGCGGCGGCGGCCGAAAGGCCAGAACTCCAGCACCACGGCACGGTACGGCGGGCGCAGGAAGGCGGCGATGGCCTGCCGCCGCGCCGCCCACACGGCTTCGAGGTCGGTGCCGCCCTCGGGGTCGAAGAAGTCGCCGCTCTCCTCGTCGTGCAGCAGCGTGGGCAGGCGCAGCCGGCGCAGGCCTTCAGGCACCGCCGCCGGGGCGACGTCCAGCCCGCCGTGCACGAGGTCGACGTCGAAGTGCGGCAGCAGCGCTTCGCCGACACGCAGGCTGCAGACCAGGTGGCCGACGCCGACCAGGCTCTGGCAGTAGTAGAGGATGCGGCCGCGCGGCGCCATGCGTCGGGTCGTGGGTCAGTAGGTGAAGGTGATGCCGAACTCGACCGCGTGCGCGCTGTCGCGCTGCGCCGGGCCGAAGGCGGCACCGGGCTTGAAGGCGGCCAGCAGCAGCGTCAGCTCCACGTTTTGCCACTCGCGCGAAGCCAGCAGCAGGTCGACCTCGCGCCCCAGGTCGCGCGACTCGCCCAGCGGGTCGGCCGCCAGCCGCGAGCCGGCCACGCGCGTGGAAGCCACCTGCTGGCGGTAGCGGTGCACCAGCAGTTCCACCGAACTGGCGGGCAGCACGCGCACGCCGAAGCCGGCGCTGGCGACGCTCAGGTTGGACAGGTCGGGCGACAGCAGTTCGCCGTAGAAGCGGATGCGCTTGACACCGCCCATGCGGCCCTTGTTCTCGTGCAGGCCGGTCTGGCGGAAGTTGCGGTCCTGGGTGGCGTCGGCCACGCCGCCCGAACCCTGCGCCCAGGCCAGGTTGAAGGTGGGCCGCGCGCCGCCCGGCAGCCGCCAGTAGAGGCCGGCGTCCCAGGCCCGGCCGCGCACCGTGCGGGCGCCGGTGGCCCCTGCGACCAGCAGGCCGGGGTCGTTTTCCTCGAACGGGGTCAGGCTCTCGCGGCCGCCCACCACGGCGGCGTCGATGCGGTAGCCCACGCGGTGGCCCGAAGCGAGGCGCTGCTCTCCGCTGGCGCGCAGCCCCAGCCAGTGCAGGCGCGCGTCGGACGCGTCCTGCTCGCCGTCGGCGAACAGGGCGCCGGGCGCCGGCGCGCCGGAACCGTCACGCTGCAGCAGCCAGAAGGCTTCGAGCTGGTGTGAGCCGCCCCAGTCCTGGCTGGCGTGGCCGAACCAGCGCGTCACGCCGCGGCGGTCGGCGGCGATGCCGCGGTCGCGCGAGGACAGCTTGAGCACTTCGCGCGCGAAGCCGGTGTCCACGCGCGTGCCGGGCACGGCGTAGATGAGGCGCAGCGCGTCCAGGTCGTCGTCCCACCACCAGGCGCGGCGGTCGACGATGGCGACGCGGCCCAGCTGCAGCGACACCGGCGTGCCGCCGATGGCTTCGAACAGCAGCCAGGTCTGGCCGCGCTCGAGCGAATGCTGCTTCTGCACGCTGCCGTTGGCCAGCCGGCGGCGCGTTTCGGCCAGCACCACCGCCTGCACGAAGGCCTGCGCCGAATCGGCGGGCCGCCACAGCGCGTCGGCCTTGATCTCGTGCTCCTGCACGTCGCGCCCGCCCTGCACGCTGGCGTCGAGGTCGAAGCCCAGGCGCCTTTCCTGCGTGGCTTCCCAGCTGAGGCCGAAGACGCGGTCGCCGCGCCGTTCGTCGGGCCGCAGCGCGCTCACGGTGGCGGGCTTCGCCGCTTCGGGGGCCGGTGCCTGCGCTCGGGCGCCGAGCGCGGCGCCGGCCAGCGCAGCGGCCAGCAGGAAGGCGCGCGCCTTCATGACGCGAGCAGCGCGCGCATCGGCTGCCAGTTCGCGTGCCGGTGGCGGCGCGTGGCCGCCAGCAGCGGGCGCAGCAGTTCGAGGTCGCGGCGGTCCATCGCGGCGTGGTGCAGCATCAGCCCCACTGGCCCGCCGGCGGCGACGCGCAAGGCCAGCGCCTGCGCCACGCGCGCGCTGCCGTCTTCGCCTGCTTCGGCGCCCAGGCGGCGTTCGCGGCACCAGTCCACATCGACCGGCAGTTCCGGCAGCACCTGCTGCGCCGGTGCGCCGCGGCTGCGCGACAGCGCACCGAAACCCAGGCCCGCCAGCAGCGGCGGGGTGGCGGCGCTGCAGCGGTTCCACGGCGGCGTGAAGATCGCGTCGAGGTGTTCGCCCAGCTGCTGCTGCAGCAGCGCGCGGCCGGCTTCCAGGTCCTGCCGCTGCGCCGCGGGCGGGCGCGCTTCGCCGAACTCGCACTTGCGCGCCACGGTCTCGTGGTTGGTGTGCGCGAAGCCGTGCTGGTGCAGCCCCAGCAGCCCGGGCGCGCGCGCGGCGCGCCGGCACAGCGACTCGGCCAGCGCGGGTCCGCAGGCCTGGGGAATCACCGCCAGGTCCACCGGCACGCCGGCTTCGGCCGTCAGGTCCAGCAGCGCGAACAGGCCGGCGTCGTCCCAGCCGGCGTCGTCGTCGCGCAGGAAGAAGGGCACCGGCGCCGGCGCGGTGTCCAGCGCGGCCAGCAAGGGGATCAGGGTGTCGGGCACGGGGTTCCTTGTTCGGCTGCAGCGGCCGGCTGCAGCAGGCGCTCCAGCAGCCGCGTGCTTTCGGCCGCGCCGTCCAGCCCCAGCGCGGCGGGCGCGGGGCGAAAGCGCAGCAGGCGGCCGATGGCGGCAGCCAGCGAAGCGGGGTCCAGCGCCGCGGGGTCCAAGTTCAGCAGCGCCTGCCGCGCGGCCAGCCGTTCGGCGCGTTCGCTCTGTTCGTTCTCCAGCCGGGTGGCGTAGGGCACCACCAGGGCCGGCACGCCGGCGACCAGGATGTCGAGCGCGGTGTTGTAGCCGCACTGGCTGATGGAAGCGCGTGCGGCGCGCATCTCGGCCACCATGTCGGGCACCTGGCGCAACAGTTGCACGCCCGGCCGGCCGGCCGCCAGCGCCTGCAGTTCGCGCCACTCGGCTTCGGGCAGGAAGGGGCCGGCCACCAGCCGCAGCGGCGGCACCGGCGGCGCCAGCAGCGCCTGCGCCTCGATCGCGGTGCGCAGCAGCGCGCCGCCGACGATGCCGCCGCCGGCCGAGACCAGCAGGTGTTCGCCGCGCGGGGCCGCGGGGGCGGCACCGCGCTGCGGCACCACGTAGCCGGTGTAGTGCACCGGCACCTGCAGCGGGCGGCGCGGGCTGAAGCTTTGTTCCAGCCGCGCCAGCGCCGGGTCGGCGTGCACCAGCACGGCGTCGAAGTAGCGGTCGGTCAGCCAGCGTGCGCGATCGTCGTGGTGCTGCTGGTCGGGCCGCGCGTCGACCAGGATGTCGCGCAGGCTGCAGACCACCTTCGCCGGCGCGCCGGCCTGGCGCCGCGCGAGCCGGATCATCGGCAGGATCTCGCCGGCGAACTTCTTGCGGCCGAACGGGAACAGTTCCACCAGCAGCACCGCAGGTCGCCAGCGCGCCACCGCGGCGGCGATGATCTCGCGCCGCGCCGCCTGCGCCTGAGCGACACCGGCACCGACGTCGCGGCTGACGAGCGTGTGGCCGTCGTCCATGCCCAGCGGCGGCAGGTCGACGACACGCACCGAAGGCGGCACCGGAATGCCTTGCGGCAACCGGCCGCCGTTGAGGAACACGACTTCGAAGCGCTCCGCCATCGCCGCCGAGAGCGCGAACGAACGCGTCAGGTGGCCGATGCCCAGCGAATGCTGACAATAGAACAGCAGCACCGGCTTCACCGGCAGGGCTTCAGGCCGCATCGCGCCGCTCCACCAGGGCCAGGTAGGGGCCGCGCGCGGCCATCAGCGCCGCGTGCGGGCCCGACTCGACGAGCCGGCCGTCCTGCAGCACGAGCACGCGGTCGTAGGCCGCCATGTCGGTGAACTCGTGCGAGATGACCACCAGCGTGCGGCCACGCTGCACGCGCGCCACCGCTTCGTGGATGAGGCGTGCGGAGACGGCGTCGACCGAAGCCGTGGGCTCGTCCATCACCAGCACCGCCGGCGCCTTGAGCAGCGCGCGCGCCAGGCACAGGCGCTGGCGCTGGCCGCCCGACAGCGTGGCCGCGCGCTCGCCGAGCTCGGTGTCGTAGCCCTGCGGCAGGTCGACGATGAACTCGTGCGCGCGCGCGTTCTGCGCCGCGGCCTGGATCTCCTCGGCGCTGGCGTCGGGCGCGCCGTAGGCGATGTTCTCGCGCACCGAGACGGCGAACAGCATGTTCTCCTGCGGCACGATGCCGATCGCCTGGCGCAGGCTGTCGCGCGTGTAGCGGCGGATGTCGATGCCGTCGACGAGGATGCGGCCGCTGTCGGGTTCGTACAGGCGCAGCAGCAGCGCCAGCAGCGTGGACTTGCCGGACCCCGAAGGTCCGACCAGCGCCACGCGTTCACCGGCGGCGATGCGCAGGCTCACGCGGTCGAGCACCGGGCGCCCGGGGCCGTAGCCGAAGCTCACGTCCTCGAACACGATCTCGCCGGCCGGCTGGCCGATGGGAATGGCGTCGGCGGCGTCCTCGATCTCGGGCTCGGTCTCCAGGATCTGGTTCACGCGCTGCGCGCTCACCGCGGCGCGCGAGAACTTGGCCGACAGCTTGCCCAGGTCGCGCACCGGCTTGAACAGGCTGCCCACGTAGGCCAGGAAGATCAGCAGCTCGCCCGGCGTCAGGCGGCCGGCCATCACCTGCTGCGCGCCCAGCAGCACCGTGAACGCGGTGCCCAGCGCGCACACCACCGCGATCGCCTTCGTGATGGCGCCGGCGGCGCGCACGCTCTTCATGCCGCTGGCGTAATGGGCCTCGATGGCGGCCTGGAAGCGGCCTTCCTCGTGGCTCTGGCGGCCGAAGGCCTGCACGAGCGCGATCGACGACAGCACCTCGTTCAGGTGCGAGGTCATGCGCCCTTCGTAGTGGCGCTGGTCGCGCGCCGAGGTCTTGACGCGCTTGTTGAGCGCGTAGATCACCAGCATCAGCGGCAGCAGCGTCAGCGCCACCACTCCGGCGAGCCGCCAGTTGAGCCAGAACATCACGCCCAGCATGGTCGACAGCGTCAGCAGCTGGGCCGCGAAGCTGAGCGCCCAGTCGGCGAACATGTCGCGCAGCTGGTTGGTGTCGCTCGCCACCTTGGTGAGCAGCTCGCCGCTGTCGCTCTTGCGGTGGAAGGAAAGCGACAGCCGCTGCAGATGCGCGAACAGCAGGCCGCGCAGGCGATAGGTGATGCCGAAGCCGATCTTCGCGGTGGTGAACAGCTGCAGGTACGACAGCAGGCCGGCGAGCAGCGCGATCGCCGCGATCGCGCCCGCCATCACCAGCAGCGCCGGCCAGGCGCCCAGCGCCAGCAGGCCCTGCAGCGGCGCCAGCGCCGGCGGCAGCGGGTGCGACATGAGCACGTGGTCGAAGACGATCTTCAGCGGCCACGGCGCCAGCAGGTCCATCAGGATCACGCCCAGCAGGCTGAACACGGCCAGCGCGAGCGCGCTGCGTTCGCGCGCCAGGCATTCGGTGACCACCGCGCCCAGCGGCGTGGTGGGCTTCAGCATCGCGATGACTTTCATGCGGTCTCCCGTTCCTGCGGCAGCAAGCGCGGCAGCACGGCCTGCAGGCCACCGGGCGCGGCGACGGCGTCGGCCAGCGCCAGCAGGCGCGGCACACGCTCGAAGCGGCCCGGCTTGAGTCCGGCCACGCAGCGGCCGGCACGTTTGGCGAAGAGGTCGAAGGCCACGCTCCAGGCCAGCAGCGCGGGGTCGGCCGCGCGGCCGCCGTGCTGCGCATGGGCGGCCAGGAAGGCGCGGCAGGCGGGCACGGTGGCCTGCGGCGGCGTGTCTTCGAGCAGCGCGCGGTACAGCGTGTCGCCGATCCAGGCGCCCAGCTCCAGCACGGCGGGGCCGGCGTGCACCGCGTCGAGGTCGATGAAGGCCAGGCGTTCGCCTTCGACCATGATGTTGCGCGGGTGCAGGTCGCCATGCAGCGAGGCGGCGGGTTCGGCGGCCACGCGGGCGGCGCCCGCCAGCAGCCGCGCGGCCAGGCGTTCGAGCAGCGTGCGCCAGGCCGGGTCCACCGCAGCCAGCAGGGCCGCCGCGTCCTGCACCCGGCGGCGCAGGTCTTCGGCGCCCGTGGGCACCAGGCCCGGCAGCGGCGTGGCGTGCAGTTCGGCGAGCGCGCGGCCGACGCGTGCCGAGAGCGCCGCGCCCGGCTGTTCCTGCAGCCGGTGCAGCGCCAGCCCGGGCACGGCGTGCTGCCAGTGCAGGCCGGTGGCGGCGTCCCACAGCAGCGGGCGCGCGGTGTGCAGCGCGCCGCGCCGCTGCGCCGGGCTGTCGGCCAGGGCCTGCATCACGGCGTGCAGGGCGGCACCGTCGAACCCGGCCCCGGCCTTGGCGTACAGCACCTGCGGCGCCGCGCCGTGGCGACGCAGCTCGACGCGGGCGCACACGCGCAGTTCAGGCACCAGCTGCGCGATCGTGCAGTCCACCGCGATGGGCTCGCTGTCGGCCAGGCCGAGCGCCGCCAGCACCGGCGGCAGCGCCTGGCGGCGCAGCGCCTGCGGGTCGGCCAGCAGCGGCAGTGCCGGCAGGCGGGGATCGTGCGGCAGCCAGTGCAGCACCATGTCCAGCGCCGGCAGGTGCGAAGTGCGCGGGCCGGCCGCGCTGGGCGCGCCGGCCAGCGCGGCGGCCTGGCGGTGGCGGCGCGCGGCACTGCCGTCGCTGCACAGGCGCGCGGCCACGGCCTGTTCGAATTCCGCGCCGGCGCCTTCGCGCCGCAGGCGCAGCGCGTAGACCAGGCTGCAGTTGCGCTGCGGCCGGTACTTCACGCGCTGCACTTCGCAGCCCAGCACCTGCAGGCCAGGCAGCAGCGCGCCCAGCACCGGCGCCATGGCCTGCGCGTCGAGCGCGCGGCCCAGCTGCGGCAGCGCCGCGTCGTGCGGAAGGGCGCCCAGGCTCATGCGAGTTCCGCCACCGGCACGGCCGGCACGGTGGCGCCCGGGTGCGAGCAGGCCATCAGCAGCCGGCCTTCGGCGTCGTGGCGCCAGAAGGCCCAGCGGGCGCTGAACGCGAAGGCGCCGAGGCGATGGCGGCGCACGGCGCGGCCGCGGCAGTGGAACCAGTGGTCGACGACCGGGCGGCCGCCGATCGAATGCTCGATGCGCAGCGCGCGCAAGGGCACCTGTTCGTCGTCGGCGCACAGCAGCGTCACCGAGACGGCGGGTTCGGCCGCCTGCCAGGGCACGAGCACGGTGTCGAAGTCGGCGTCGGCGGCGCGTACGCGGTGCTGCAGCGCGGGCGCCGCCTGCTTGCGGCCATACAGCGCCGATACCCAGCCCGGCTGCAGCGACACCTCGCCGGCGTCCTGCGCCGGCAGCAGCGCCAAGAGCCCCGGGCTGCGGACGCGCACGGTGGCGCCGGCCTCGAGCCGGGTATGGCCCTGGGCCGCAGCGCCAAGCTGGAAGTTGAGCGTGTACCCGTGTTCGGTCGGCGCGCGCAGCAGGTCGGTCACGATCCAGTAGCGGCGGTCGACGAAGACGACGCAGCGCTCATGCAGCGCGTCGTATTCGTGGCTGCGTGCCTGGCCGTGCAGAAGGTCGAAATGGCTGCCGTGCTGGCTTTCGAGCAGGCACGCCTCGGGCGCCGGGCCGCTGATGCGGTGGCGCACGCTGCCGCCGGCGTGGCGCGTGCCCGCGGCCACCGGCTGCGGGCGGTAGGCCGTCTGCTGGCGCCCGTCCACGCACACCGTGTTGTGCGCAGCGGTGCCGCGGAAGCGCACGCGCCAGTTGGTTTCGCCGGCTTCGCTGTAGGTGTAGCGGCCCGGGTCGACGACGAGCGAACGGCCGAAGGCCGCGAGCTCGAAGCTCAGGCAGTCGAAGTGGCCATGGTTGCCTTCGCCCAGCGGGCCGCTGTCGAGCACCAGGTACTGCTCGTCCTCGTAGCGCGCGGCGCCTTCGCCCCAGCCGCTGCGCACGAAGCTGTAGCCGCTGCTCGCGAAGTGCGCCGTGCGGCGCGCCGGCGGCGTGCCTTCGCGGCCCTGGCTGGCCACGTACAGCATGTCGGCGCGGCCGAAGATCGCGGCGCCCTGGCGCAGCAGGTCGGCCCAGCCGCGCGCGTCGCCGTCGGACAGGCTGGGCACCACGCCGTCGGGCTTGTGCGCGTGCAGGCTGAATTCGAGCCCGCGCTGCAGCGCTTCGTCGAACGCGGCCGGCACGCCGATGCCGTTGAGCGCGGCCAGGCGGCGGAAGTTGAGCGCGTTCTTCAGCACCAGGTGGTGGTAGTCGGTGGACAGTTCGCAGTGCACGCCGTCGGGCAGCAGGTCGGCCTGCAGGTTGGCCACCGTCTCGGCGAGCGCGAAGTCGCGCCAGTGCGCCGAGCGCGCCATCTCGGGCAGCACGACGCCGGCGAGGAAGATCGCGTACAGCTCCAGTGTGCGGTGGTTGCGCTTGGGCGTGAGGTTCGCGCACAGGTGTTCCACCTGCTCGTGCAGCGAGTGCAGCAGCCGGCGGTGGAAGGCCGGCGTGATGGCGTCGCCGGTGTCGTGCGCCGGGTGGCCCACGAAGAGGTGCAGGCTGTAGATCCAGTTCTGCACCCGGCGGCCGGTGACGTCGGCGGCGATGAATCCGGGCGGCGTGGCGGCGATCCAGCCGTCGACCAGCGTCACCCAGCGCCGCACGTAGCGCAGGTCGGCGCTGCGTTCGAACGCCAGCCCGAGCCCGACCGCGTAGTAGAACTTGTGCAGCAGGATGTGCCACTCAATGTCGCGGCTCGGGTTGGCCAGCCAGCCGATCGGCTCGTCCAGGCGGTGTTTCTCGCCGTTGAATTCGAACTCGCCGGCCAGCACGCCTTCGATGCGCTGCGGCTGCGTCTCCTCGGCGTCGGCCACCGGGAAATAGCGCACCGGGCGCGCGCCGCGGTAGTGGGCCAGCAGCGCGGCGTCGTCGAGCGCGGCGAAGGGCGGGCTGAACACTGCTGCTGCGGCGCTCTTCACGCGGCGACCCCGGTGCGCGCCCGCCGCCGGCGCTGCAGTTCGGCCACGAACAGGTCGCGCAGCGCCAGCGTGGTACGGCGCGAGTCGAAACGCTCGCAGATGCGTTCGCGACCGGCGCGCGCCAGGCGCCGGTGCAGCGCGTCGTCGGTGAGCACGCGGCGCAGCGCGGCGGCCAGCGCCGGCGCGTCGCGCGGCGGCACCAGCAGGCCGTGCACGCCGTCGTCGATCATCTCGGGGATGCCCGAGATCGCCGTCGAGACCACCGGCACGCCCATCGCCATGGCTTCGGCCAGCACGTTGGGGAAGCCGTCGCGGTCGCCGTCCTCCATCACCTGGCAGGGCAGCGCGAAGACGGCGGCGCCGCGGTAGGTCTCGCGCAGCCGCTCCTGCGTCACAGGGCCGTGCAGCGCCACCGTGCCGGCGAGACCCAGCCTGTCGATCTGCGCGCGCAGCGCGTCGGTGGCGCTGCCGCGTTCGCCGACGATCACGCAGCGCAGCCGCACGCCCTGCCGCTGCAGCAGCGCGCAGGCTTCGAGCAGCTGGTCGAAGCCCTTCTTCTCCACGTGGCGCCCGACCGCCAGCACCAGCGGCGCATCGTCGCCGGGCGGCGGCGGCGCGGGCGAGAAGTAGTCGGTGTCCAGCCCGTGGTAGATGGTATGTACCTCTTCGGGCCGCGCATGGCGCGCCTGCAGCACCTGGGCGTTGGCGCAGGTGCAGGTGGCGACGAAGCGCGCCGCGCCGAGCTTGCGCTCGAGCAGCCGGCCGGGGTTGAGTTCGGCCTGGTAGATGTCCTTCGCGTGGGCGGTGAAGCTGAACGGAATGCCCGAGAGCCGGCTCGCGAACCAGGTGATGGTGGCCACGCCGTGGCAGAAGTGGCCGTGCAGGTGGCCGACGTCGCCTTCGCGCAGCACCGCGGCCGCGATCTCGCCGGCCTGCAGGAACTCCTTGACGAACACCTTGCGCGGCCGGTGGCGCCAGGTCAGCGCCAGCGCCGAGGCCAGCGTGCCCACGTAGCGCAGCGGGTGGCGCGCCAGCAGCCGCGCGTGGGCGGCGGCGAAGGCAGGCAGGTTCTCGCGCAGCCAGGGCAGCAGGTCGCGCCCCGAAAGCGAAGTCGCCCTGGGCAGGTACACCAGCGGCGCCCGGATCGCGCCCACCACCGGGTGCACCTGCGCTTCGCCTTCGTCCTTCACCACGTACAGGCGCAGCGCCAGGCCGGCGCGTTCGAGCTGGTGGATCTCGTGCGCGATGAAGGTCTCCGACAGGCGCGGGAAGCCGTTCATCACGTAGGCGACGGCGGCACCGGCGGGCGGACGGGCGGTGGCCAGCGGGGCCTGCAGTTCGGCATGCATGTCCATCACTCGGCCCCCAGCAGCGGCGCCGCGGCGGCGGTGCGGGCGGCCGCCGGTGCGCGGCCTGCGGCCTGCTCGAGCAGCGCGCACAGCTGGCGCAGGTTGCGGTCGTTGTCGAAGCGTTCGGTCACGGTGCCGCGGGCGCAGCAGCCCAGGCTTTCGCTCAGGCGCGGCTGCTGCAGCACACGCGTGATGGCGTCGGCCAGCGCGACCGGCCGGTCGGGTTCGACGAGCAGGCCGTTGAGTCCGTCGGCCACCAGTTCGGGGATGCCCGAGACGCGCGAGGCCACCACCGGCAGGCCCATCGCCATGGCTTCCAGCAGCACGTTCGGGATGCCGTCGCGGTCGCCGTCGGCGGCGATGCGCGAAGGCTGCACGTAGACCGCGGCGCGCGCATAGCGCTCGATCACCTGTTCGCGCGCCAGCTTGCCGACCAGGCGCACCTGTTCGCCCAGGCCCTGCTGGCGGATGCGCGACTTCAGCGCCGCTTCTTCCTCGCCGTAGCCGACGATCTCGCATGCGAAGTCCACGCCGCGCTGGCGCAGCAGCGCGCAGGCGTCGACCAGGCAGTCGAGCCCCTTCTTCGCGCGCAGCCGGCCCACGCTCACGATCAGCGGCGGCGTCGCCGCGGGCAGGCGCCGCAGCGGGTGGAACACCGCATGGTCGACGCCGTGGTACAGGCGCTGCAGCAGGGCCTTCGGCGCCACCGCGGCCAGCACCTGGCGGTTGGCTTCGGTGCAGGTGACGGTGAAGGCTGCGGCCTGCATGCGCCGCCGCAGGTCGGCCGGCTCGGACAGGTAGATGTCCTTCGCGTGCGCCGAGATCGAGACCGGCAGCCCGAGCAGGCGGCCGGCCAGCGTGGCGATGTCGGCCGGCAGCGCGATGAAGTGGCTGTGCAGGTGCGACACGCCGTCGGCGCGCAGCCGCTGCGCCAGCCAGCCGGCGCGCGCGAAGTCGCGCAGGCCGGGGCGGCCGCGCCGCAGCGCCACGCCGAACGCGGCCGCGTAGCGCCAGGGTGCGCCGGCCAGCAGGCGTGCGTGGGCGGCCGCGAACGCGGCCGCGTGGCCAGGCTCCGCAGCCGGCACCACCACCAGCGGCGCGCGCACGTCGGCCACCGCCGGGTGGCGGATGGCGTCGGTCGGCGGCGCCAGCGCGTACAGGCGCAGGCTCAGCCCGAGCCGCTCCAGGCCCAGGATCTCTTCGAGGATGAAGGTTTCCGAGAGCTTGGGGTAGATCTTGACTAGCACGCCGAGGGGGCGGCGCTGATCGAACGAAGAGGTTTCCATGATCCGTGGGCAGGCAAGTGCTGCGGCCGTTCTGCGGGCCGCGGGGCGGCGGTGGGCGCGATGCGCAGCTGCCGCAGCAGCGCGGCGGTGCAGCGCTCGAGTCCGTCCTGCGCCTTCAGCCGCGGCAGGCGGGTGCCGTTGGCCAGCGCGCCGACTTCGGACAGCACGGCCTGCATCAGCGATTCGGGGCCCAACTGATCGGGCGGCACCATGCGCAGCAGGCCCAGGGCCGCCATGCGCTGCGCGCGGATGAGCTGCTCCAGGCCCGGCTTGACGCGCGGCACGACGACGGCGCGCTTGCCCAGCGTGAGCAACTCGCAGACGGTGTTGTAGCCGCCCATCGCCACCACCACGTCGGCGGCGGCCATGAGCGACATCATGTCGTCGCAGAAGTCGGCCAGGCTCACCTGCGGCAGCGCGGCGGCGGCGCGGTGGAGGGCGGCGCGCGGTGCGTCGGCCATCTCGGGGCCGCAGACCACGTGCATGCGTGGCCGCTGCTCGGGCGCCAGCGCGGCGACACCGGCCAGGCTGGCGGCGATCATCGCGTGGCCGTCCTCGCCGCCGCCGGGCGTGACCAGCACCAGCGGGCGATCGTCGGTCACACCGAGCGCGCGCCGCGCCTCGGCACGCGTCGTGCGGCCCGGCTGGCGCGCGATGTAGCCGCAGAAGCGCACCTTGGCGGCCGCGAAGGGCGGGAAGCTGTATTCGTGGCGCAGGTCGAAGACCTCCGGCGAGCCGACCACCAGCACTTCGTCGTAGTAGGCCTCGATGGCTTCGAAGCAGCCGTTCTTGCGCCACACGCGCACGGTGGATTCGGGGCTGTCGAGGATGTCGCGCAGCAGCAGCACCAGGCGCGGCCGCGCCGCGCCGGCCGGCAGCGCGCCCAGCGCGCCGGCCAGTTCGTCTTCGACGCCGAAGGGCTTCTTGTCGACCAGGATCAGGTCGGGCTCGAAGTCGGCGATCGTGCTTCTGATCAGGTTGGCGCGCAGCCGCACCGTGCCTTCGAGGGAAAGGTCGAGGAATCGCGCGCCGTAGCGGCCTTCGACGTTGCGCGAGAGGCAGGGCAGCTTGACGTAGTCCACCCGCGACGGGATGCGCATCGCGTGCAGCGCCGGCGAGCCGGTGAGCACCAGCACCGAGACCTGGTCCGAGGTCTGCACGAGGTGGCGCGCCACTTCGAGCATGCGGCGGATGTTGCCCAGCCCGAAGGTGTCGTGCGAATAGATCAGGACGCGTTTCATGGGGAATTCCGGAGGTCGTGTCAGAAACCTGTCACGACCTACAGAGAGCCCCGCGGCCGTGAAATACGTCCGCAATGAAGCGTTACAAGTGCCGGCCCTGGCCCTGGCCCGCCAGCCGATGCCCGTCCGGAGGGCTTGGAACTGGCGGAACTGACGGGTGGGCTGTTGCCTTGGGCCCTACTCGACCGGCACTCGACGCTTCGCGCGCCCGCCCGCGGTCTCGACCTCGCAGTCGGCGGGCGCAGCGGCTTGGGTGGTCGGCGCCTCTTGTTCCGGTGGCCCCCGCGGCACTGCCAGCGCGGCCAGCCGCTGCACGAACTCGAGCGGGCTCATGGCCATGTGCGTCGTTAATCGCACCACGGCGTCTTGAGCGTCAGCTCCGCCTGTCCGTCGGCGTTGATCTGCATCCGCTCGGCCGACAGCGCCGGTCGGGTGATGTAGCGGCACGGCTGTTCCAGCGGCTTGGGGGTCGTCCACGTCGACCCGGACCGCCGCGTGCCGCGCTGAACCCGTCGATGTCGGCGCACAGAGGCTGGCGCGCCGTGGTCTCGCGCGGCATCGCGCCACGCAAGTTCAGCACCTTCTGCCCAGCGCCGAGGCCGAAGGCCATGCGATGCGACGTGACCGCCGCGGCCTGCGACGGCCGCAGCGTGCGCGCCCCGTCGCCATCGCGATCCGGCTCGGTCAAGCAGGTCTGGCCCATGTCCTCGACCAGCACGCCTGCTCGCGTGAGCATCTTCATCAGCCGGGCGATGATGTTCCGCACAGGCGCGTGCAGCTCGTCGTCGTTGGCTGCACTCGCTTCGATGAAGATGGGCGCGCCGTCGGCGTCGCATCCATTCACCCTGTCCAGCTCCAGGCCGTGCAGACGGATGTTGAGCTTGGCGGTCGAACCGAAGCGCTGGATCAGCGTGACGGCACCGCCGGGACCGTCGTCGGCCTGGAGCACGGCAGCGTCCAGCACGGGCACACCCGCACGTGCGGGATGGCGTGATCGACCAGGGGCACCGCCGTTTTGGGCGACGAAGTCGGTCGCCGTTGCTGGACCAGGAGGTACAGCGTGATCTGCTCGGGGCGGTGCCACCCGTAGCGGAGCGGGGCACCATCCGGCGCTCGCTGGGTCTGCCGGCCGACAGCTTGCACGCGAGGCTCCTGAGGTTGTGACTTCGGAAGGCGGTGATCGCGTTGGGATGCCAGGAAGCTGCTGTTCGGCAACGACCGTTGTTGGCCGGATTCGTGAGTAGCATGCCCGGCCAGATAGCTGCCCTTGACCGTGGCCTTCGGTCGAACGACCGCTTGGTCAGGCTGTGGCGGGCACGACCCGACCCTCAACGGACTTTCGAGTTGCCACCGAAGCGGTCGCTGACGTCTCCTGTTGGCGCGGCAGCATCAACGTCCCCGCATTCCGGACGTTGAGCGCTTTCCACTTTCGTGCTGTGACGCCTCAGCGAGCAGTGCGCATCGCGTCTTGACGAAATCTTGACGCGCAAGCAGCAGATCTTGGCAACCTCTTGACGCCGTCCGTCCGAGCATTACTCCATCGATTCGGAGGATGCATGGAGATCGTCTATCTCATCGCGGCAGGCGCCTGCTGGGTGGCCGTCGTCTTGCTCGCGCTCGGCTGCGAGCGCCTGCAGCAGCGAAAGGCGGCGCCATGACGGGCTGGGACATCGCCGGCGGCCTAGTCGCCATCGGCCTGCTCGTCTACCTCGTCGCCGTCTTGCTGCGGCCGGAGGACTTCTCGTGAATGCGCCCGCCTGGATGCAGTTGATCGCCTATCTGGCAATCCTATTGCTTTTGGCCTGGCCGCTGGCACAGGCGATGGAAGTCGTGATGCAAGGCCGCTTCGACTTCGGCCGGCGCATCGAGGCTCCGCTTTTCCGTTTGGCTGGCGTCGACCCGGCGCACGAGCGGCCTTGGTTCCCTTACGCCTTCGGGCTGCTTGTGTTCAACGGTCTGGGCGTGCTCGCTGTCTATGCCCTGCAGCGCTTTCAAGCGGCTCTGCCGTTGAACCCGCAAGGCATGTCGGCGGTGTCCCCCGACTCGGCCTTCAACACCGCCATCAGCTTCGTCACCAACACCAACTGGCAGGGCTATGGCGGCGAGTCGACGATGAGCTACCTGACGCAGATGCTCGCGCTGACGGTGCAGAACTTCCTGTCGGCGGCGACCGGCATCGTCGTCGTGGTCGCACTGATCCGCGGCTTCGCGCGCCATTCGTCGGACGCCGTCGGCAATGTCTGGGTGGACCTCACCCGCGCCACGCTGTGGATCCTGCTGCCGCTGTCCTTCGTCTTTGCGCTGGTGCTGGCGGGCCAGGGCGTGATCCAGAACCTCAAGCCCTACCAGGACGTGCAGACCGTGGAGACCGTGACCTGGCAGCAGCCGAAGACCGGCACCGACGGCCAGCCCCTCAAGGACGACAAGGGCCAGCCCGTGATGGAGGACAAGACCTCGCCGACGCAGCAACTCGCCATGGGCCCGGTAGCTTCGCAACTGGCGATCAAGATGATCGGCACCAACGGCGGGGGCTTCTTCAACGCCAACTCGGCGCACCCGTACGAGAACCCGACGGCCTTCACCAACTTCCTGCAGATGCTGTCGATCTTCCTGATCCCGGCGGCGCTGTGCTTCGTGTTCGGCCGCATGGTGGGCGACCTGCGCCAAGGCTGGGCAGTCCTGGCGGCAATGACGCTGGTGTTCGTGGTCGCTGTGGCTGCGGCGACCGTCTCCGAGCAGCAGCCCAACCCGGCCCTGACGGCACTGGGCGTCGACCCGTCCGGCGGCAACATGGAAGGCAAGGAGGTGCGCTTCGGAATCAACGCCTCTGCGCTCTTCGCCACGATCACCACCGCCGCCAGCTGCGGCGCAGTGAATGCGATGCATGACAGCTTCATGCCGCTGGGTGGTGCCGTGCCGCTGGTCATGATCCAGCTCGGCGAGGTGATCTTCGGCGGGGTCGGCTCCGGCCTCTACGGCATGCTGGTGTTCGCGATCCTGGCGGTGTTCATCGCTGGGCTGATGATCGGCCGCACACCCGAGTACCTGGGCAAGAAGATCGAGGCGCACGAGATGAAGATGGTCTCGATCGCCATCCTCGTCACGCCGCTGCTCGTGCTGTTGGGCACTGCGGTAGCAGTGGTCGCAGAACTGGGCCGCGCGGGCATCGCAAACCCCGGGCCGCACGGCTTCAGCGAGATCCTCTACGCGCTGTCTTCGGCGGCCAACAACAACGGCAGTGCCTTCGCGGGGCTGTCGGCCAACACGCCCTTCTACAACACGCTGCTTGCGGCAGCGATGTGGTTCGGCCGCTTCGGCGTGATCGTTCCGGTGCTGGCCATCGCCGGCTCTCTGGCTGCGAAGAAGCGGTTGGAGGTGACCGGCGGAACCCTGCCGACCCACGGCCCGCTGTTCATCGTGCTGCTGATTGGCACGGTGGGGCTGGTGGGGCTCCTGAACTACGTGCCGGCGCTGGCCCTGGGGCCGATGGTCGAGCACCTGATGCTGTTTGCGAAGTGAGGCGACCGTCATGACCCGCCAGACCCTGACCCTGTTCGACCCGGCGCTGATGAAGCCGGCGGTCGCCGACGCCTTCCGCAAGCTCGACCCGCGCGTGCAGTGGCGCAACCCGGTGATGTTCGTCGTGTACGTCGGCAGCACCTTCACCACCGCATTGGCTACTGCCCGGCCCGAGGTGTTCACCATCGGCGTGGCCGTGTGGCTGTGGTTCACCGTGCTGTTCGCCAACTTCGCCGAGGCGCTGGCCGAGGGCCGGAGCAAGGCGCAGGCCGCTTCGCTGCGCGGCCTCAAGAAGCAGACCTGGGCCAAGAAGCTGGACGGCGAGTACCGGCGCGGTGAGCCCCGCACCGCGATGAAGTGGCACCCGCTGGAGGCCGACAGCCTGCGCAAGGGCGACATCATGCTGATCGAGGCCGGCGACACCATCCCGGCCGACGGCGAGGTGATCGACGGCGTGGCCTCGGTCGACGAGAGCGCGATCACCGGCGAGTCAGCACCGGTCATCCGAGAGTCCGGCGGCGACTTCTCGGCCGTCACCGGCGGCACGCGCGTGCTGTCGGACTGGATCGTCGTACGCGTGGCCGTCAACCCGGGCGAGACCTTCGTCGACCGCATGATCGCGATGGTCGAGAACGCCAAGCGCCAGAAGACGCCCAACGAGATCGCGCTGACCATTCTGCTGGTGGCGCTGACGATCGTGTTCCTCGGTGTCGTGGTCACGCTGCTGCCGTTCTCGGCCTTTGGTGTGCAGGCCGCAGGGACAGGCCAGCCGGTGAGCCTGGTGATCCTGGTGGCGCTGCTGGTCTGCCTGATTCCGACCACCATCGCTGGGCTGCTCAGCGCCATCGGCGTGGCGGGCATGAGTCGGATGATGCAGGCCAACGTCATCGCGACCTCGGGCCGTGCGGTGGAGGCGGCCGGCGACGTCGACGTGCTTCTGCTCGACAAGACCGGCACCATCACGCTGGGCAACCGGCAGGCCAGCGCCTTCATCCCCGGCACAGGTGTGAAGGAAGCTGACCTGGCCGATGCGGCGCAGCTGGCATCGCTGGCCGACGAGACGCCCGAGGGGCGCAGCATCGTCGTGCTGGCCAAGCAGAAGTTCCAGCTGCGCGAGCGCGATGTGGCGGCACTGGGTGCCAGCTTCGTGCACTTCACGGCCCAGACCCGCATGAGCGGTGTCGATCTGCAGACCCCGGACGGCAAGGGCCGCCAGCTCCGCAAGGGTGCGGCCGATGCGATCCGCCAGCACGTCGAATCGCTAGGTGGCGGCTTTCCTGCGGCGCTCCAGACGGCGGTGGACGACGTGGCCCGTCGCGGCAGCACGCCGCTGGTGGTGGCCGACGGCACCCGCGTCCTCGGCATCGTGGAGCTCAAGGACATCGTGAAGGGCGGCATCAAGGAGCGCTTCGCCGAGCTGCGCCGCATGGGCATCAAGACGGTCATGGTCACCGGCGACAACCGGCTCACCGCCGCGGCCATCGCGGCCGAGGCCGGTGTCGACGACTTCCTGGCCGAGGCCACGCCGGAGGCCAAGCTGAAGCTGATCCGTGAGCACCAGGCCGCCGGCCGGCTGGTGGCGATGACCGGCGACGGCACCAACGACGCGCCGGCGCTCGCCCAGGCCGACGTGGCGGTGGCGATGAACACCGGCACGCAGGCTGCCAAGGAGGCCGGCAACATGGTCGACCTCGACAGCAACCCCACCAAGTTGATCGAGATCGTCGAGACCGGCAAGCAGATGCTGATGACGCGTGGCTCGCTCACCACCTTCAGCATCGCCAACGACGTGGCGAAGTACTTCGCCATCATCCCGGCCGCCTTCGTCGCGACCTACCCGCAGCTCGGTGCGCTAAACGTGATGGGGCTGGCCAGCCCCACCTCGGCCATCCTGTCGGCGGTGATCTTCAACGCGCTGATCATCGTCGTGCTGATCCCGCTGGCGCTCAAGGGCGTGGCCTACCGCGCCGTCGGCGCCGCCGCATTGCTGCGTCGCAACCTGCTCATCTACGGCCTCGGTGGCGTGATCGTTCCCTTCATCGGCATCAAGCTCATCGACCTCGGGCTGGTGGCGTTGCACCTGACATGAACCGCTTCACGAGAACACCATGAACCTCCAGCTTCGCCCCGCGCTTACCCTCTTCGTGGCACTGTCGATCATCACCGGGCTGGCCTATCCGCTTGCCGTCACTGGCATCTCGCAGCTGGCCTTCCCCGAGTCCGCCAACGGAAGCATCGTGCTGCGACACGGCAAAGCCATCGGGTCCGACCTCATCGGCCAGGCGTTTGGCGACCCGAAGCACTTCTGGAGTCGACCGTCGGCCACCTCGCCGATGCCGTACAACGCCGCGAATTCCGCGGGCTCCAACCAGGGGCCGAGCAACCCGGCGCTGACCGATGCCGTGAAGGGCCGCCTTGAAGCCTTGCGCGCAGCCGATCCCGGCAACTCCGCGCCCGTCCCCGTGGATCTGGTCACGGCTTCCGCCAGCGGCCTGGACCCGCACATCAGCCGCGCCGCAGCCGACTACCAGGTCAACCGTGTCGCCCGCTTGCGCGGCCTGCCGGTCGAACACGTGCGCGCGCTGGTGGAGCAGCACACCGAGCATCCGCTGCTGGGTTTCATCGGCGAGCCGCGCGTGAACGTGCTCCGCCTGAACCTGGCGCTGGATGCTGCACGCTGACCCGTGGACGACCTGTGGGCCGTGCTCGGCGCACTCGCCACCGTCGTTCTTCCTATGGTCTTTGCCGGGTTGCTGCTCCGGCGCCCGAAGCCACGGACCTCACACGATGACCGTCATGGGAACATACGTCGCCCCGATCGTCGTTGATGCATGTCGCGGGTGCCGATGAACCCGCCTGAACGCCCCGACCCCGACCGCCTTTTGCAGCAAGTGCAGAAGGACGAAGAGCGGGCGCGGCGCGGGCGGCTCAAGATCTTCTTCGGCGCGTCGGCCGGCGTCGGCAAGACTTACGCCATGCTCGCCGCAGCAAAGGCCGCGAAGGCCCAGGGCGCGGCGCTGGTGGTCGGCCTCGTCGAGACCCACGGTCGCAGCGAGACCGAGTCGATGGCGCGCGACCTGCCGCGCCTGCCGCTAAAGGCTTTTCCCTACCGCGACCGCACGCTGCAGGAGTTCGACCTCGATGCAGCACTGACCTGGGCGAAGACCCAGCCCGACCCGTTGGTGTTGCTCGACGAACTGGCGCACAGCAACGCTCCGGGCTCCCGTCACCCTAAGCGCTGGCAGGACGTGGAGGAGTTGCTGTCCGCGGGCGTCGATGTCTGGTCGACGATGAACGTGCAGCACCTGGAGAGCCTGAACGACATCGTCAGCGGCATCACCGGCATCCGGGTCTGGGAGACCGTGCCCGACCGGATGTTCGACGAAGCGGACGAGGTGGTGGTGGTGGATCTGCCGCCGGACGAACTGCTGGCGCGGCTCAAGGCCGGCAAGGTCTATCTGCCGCAGCAGGCCGAGAAGGCCGCGGCGAACTTCTTCCGAAAGGGCAACCTCCTGGCACTGCGCGAACTCGCGTTGCGCCGCACGGCCGACCGTGTCGACGACGAGATGCAGGCGTGGCGGCGGCGCGGCTCGGTGCAGACGGTGTGGCCGAACCGCGAGGCGCTGCTGGCCTGCATCGGTGCGGGCGACAGCAGCGAGAAGGTGGTGCGGGCCTGTGCGCGGTTGGCCGCCCAGCTCGATGTGCCCTGGCACGCCGTGCATGTGGAGACGCCCGCCATGTACAGGATGCCGCCGGGTCGGCGCGAGCAGGCCCTGCGGGTGCTGAAGCTGGCCCAGGAACTGGGGGCCACGGTCGCCACGCCCTCGGCGCCCGAGGCCGCAGCGGCCCTCGTGCGCTATGCCCGTGAACAGAACTTGGCGCGGCTGGTCATCGGGCGCACGGAACGCCGCTGGCCGTGGCAACGCTCTGCCGCCGACCGCATTGCGGCGCTGGCCGACGACCTCGACGTCGTTCAGGTCGCGCTCCCTGCGGCCACGCGGGATCGTCCCGCAGCCGCCTCTGCATCGACCGCGGATCGCCCGATCGCAGGTGAGTTCCCGTGGCGGGGCTATGCCGCCGCAGTCTTTGCCTGCGCTGCCACGGCGCTGCTGGCCACGCCGCTGCTCGGGCTGCTAGAGCTGACCAACATCGTGATGATCTTCCTGCTCGCCGTGGTCGGCGTCGGGTGGTTTTACGGTCGCGGTCCGGCGGTGGTGGCGGCCTTCCTGGGCGTGGGCCTGTTCGACTTCTTCTTCGTGCCACCCCGCTTCTCGTTCGCGGTCAGCGATGTCCAGTACCTCGTCACCTTCGTCGTGATGGGCGTTGTCGCCCTGGCGATCGGCCAGCTGACTGCCGTGCTGAAGTTCCAGGCCGAAGCCGCCACGCAGCGCGAGCACCGGATGCGCGGCCTGTACGAGATGTCGCGCGACCTGTCGGCGGCATTGATGCCCGAACAGGTCGCCGAAATCGGCGCACGCTTCCTGGCTGCAGAGTTCAATGCCCGCTCCACGCTGCTGGCGGCGGACGAAAGTGACCGTCTGGCGCCGCTGCCGGGTGGCAACGCGGCCGTAGACGACGCGGTGGCTCAATGGGCTTTCGATCGTGGCGAGGCCGCGGGCTTCGGCACCGACACGCTGGCGGCCAGCGCCTGCCTGGTGCTGCCTCTGAAGGCACCGATGCGGCTTCGCGGCGTGCTGGCCGTCCAACCTGCCGAACGCGCCACGCTCGGGCCCGACCAGCGGCGACTGCTCGACACCTGTGCCTCGCTGCTGGCGATCTCGTTGGAACGCATCCACTACATCGACGTGGCGCAGAAGAGCACCGTGCAGATCGAGTCGGAGCGACTGCGAAATTCGCTGCTGTCGGCGATCTCGCACGACCTCCGAACGCCGCTGGCAGCGCTGGTCGGCTTGGTCGACACGCTGTCAATGACCACGCCAAAGCTGCCTCCCGCGCAGGCGCAGGTGATGGGCGGCATCCGAGATTCTGCGCTGCGCATGAATGCGATGGTCGGCAACCTGCTCGACATGGCCCGGCTCGAAGCGGGCGCAGTACCAATGCGCCGCGAGTGGCAGCCGCTCGAAGAGGTTGCGGGCAGCGCTCTCGCGGCCTGCGGCCCCGCCTTGCAGGGCCGACCCGTCAGCGTCTCGCTGGCCGACGGACTGCCGCTGCTGCACCTGGACGCGGTGCTGTTCGAGCGCGTGCTGGTCAACCTGCTGGAGAACGCTGCCAAGTACACCCCGCCCGGAAGTGCGGTGGAGATCCAGGCGTCGGCCTCGTCTTCGTCGGTGGCGATCGTTGTCGACGACCATGGACCCGGCTTGCCGCCGGGGCGCGAGGAGGCCCTGTTCGACAAGTTTGAGCGTGGCAGCAAGGAGAGTGCGACGCCAGGCGTCGGGCTGGGCTTGGCGATCTCGCGAGCCATCGTGCAGGCCCACGGCGGCACGATCCGCGGGGAAAACCGCTCGGGCTCTTCTGGCATCGAGGGGGCGCGTTTCACGATCGAGCTGCCACGCGGTTCGCCGCCGGCCGACGACGGCAGCACGGCCGCCGTCGACGGCGTCTAGGATGCTGGCATGGAGTTGCGTGCCCGCATCCTTGTGGTCGAAGACGAACCGGACATCCGCCGCTTCGTGCGCATGACGCTCGAGTCGGAAGGCCACGAGGTCTTCGAGGCCCCGAACCTGCGGCGCGGATTGATCGAGGCGGGTAGCCGGCGGCCGGACCTCGCAGTGGTCGACCTCGGCCTGCCCGACGGCGACGGCGTGGAACTGATCCGCGACCTGCGGGGCTGGTCGCAGGCACCGGTGATCGTGCTGTCGGCTCGGAGTGGCGAGACCGACAAGGTCGGCGCGCTGGACGCCGGAGCCGACGACTACCTGGTCAAGCCGTTCGGTGCCGCCGAGCTGCTGGCGCGTGTGCGGGCGCAGCTGCGTCGGCGGGCGCTGGCACCTTCTTCGGTGCAGGCCGTGCTTCGATTCGGCCGCACGTCGGTGGACCTGGCGCGGCGCGTAGTGGAGCGCGATGGCGAGCCGTTGCATCTGACGCCGATCGAATACCGGCTGCTCACGCACCTGGCAACACAGCCCGACCGTGTGGTGACCCACCTGCAGTTGCTGAAGGCCGTGTGGGGGCCGGGGCATGCCGAAGACACCCACTACGTGCGTGTGCACATGGCCAACCTGCGCAAGAAGGTCGAGGACGACGCATCAATGCCGAAGCACCTGCTGACCGAGGCGGGGATCGGATATCGATTCAGACCGTAGATGCTCCGATCGTCGGGCAATGACCGCTTTGTCGCGCTGCGGCCCTCAGGGTGCCTCTGGGCAGCCACTCTGAAGGACCGCTTACCGCTGCGGCGTCGAGTGACTGTTGATGGCCGACAGCTGTCCTTCACCACACCTCCCGGTAGCCATCCCGACAAACCCGACACCGCCGTCGTCGGCCCTCGCCGCTAAGTCCTTGTTCCGCCACGCGCGCCGCCCTGGCACGCCTCCTGCGATAGCCCTGTCGACACCCCGCAGGAGCTTTACCGGCATGGACCGTCGAACGCACAAGCCGATCTATCTCGACTACGCGGCCACCACGCCCTGCGACCCGCGCGTCGTGCAGGCCATGGTGCCCTGGCTGTACGAGCAGTTCGGCAACCCTGCCTCGCGCAGCCACGGCTTCGGCTGGGCGGCTGAGGAAGCGGTGGAGATCGCCCGCGAACAGGTCGCTGCGCTGATCGGTGCCGACCCGCGCGAGATCGTCTGGACCTCGGGAGCCACCGAGTCGAACAACCTCGCGATCAAGGGCGCCGCGAAGTTCCACCAGGCCAAGGGGCGCCACCTCGTCACCGTGAAGACCGAGCACAAGGCGGTGCTGGACACGATGCGCGAGCTGGAGCGCGAGGGCTTCACGGTCAGCTACCTCGATGTGCAGGAAGACGGCCTCGTGGACCTCGCCGCGCTCGAGGCCGCGCTGCGCCCCGACACCCTGCTGGTCTCGGTGATGGCCGTGAACAACGAGATCGGCGTGATCCAGGACATCGCGGCCATCGGCAGGCTCTGCCGTTCGCGCGGCACCCTGTTCCACGTCGACGCGGCGCAGGCCACCGGCAAGATGCCGATCGATCTCGCCGAGCTACCCGTCGACCTGATGAGCCTCTCGGCGCACAAGACCTACGGCCCGAAGGGCATCGGCGCGCTGTACGTGCGGCGCAAGCCCCGCGTGCGCATCGACGCGATGATGCACGGCGGCGGCCACGAGCGCGGCATGCGCAGCGGCACGCTGCCCACGCACCAGATCGTGGGCATGGGCGAGGCCTATCGCCTGGCGCGCGAAGGCATGGGCGCCGAGAACGAGCGCATCCACGCGCTGCGCGAGCGGCTGCTGGCCGGGCTCGAAGGCATTCCGGAGATCCGCGTCAACGGCAGCCTGGAGCGTCGCATCCCGCACAACCTCAACGTCAGCTTCCAGTTCGTCGAGGGCGAATCGCTGCTGATGGGCATGAAGGGCATCGCGGTGTCCTCGGGCTCGGCCTGCACCTCGGCGAGCCTGGAGCCGAGCTACGTGCTGCGCGCCCTGGGCCTGTCCGACGAGGTGGCGCACAGCTCGATCCGCTTCTCGATCGGCCGCTTCACCACCGCGGCGGAGATCGACGCTGCGCTGGCGCAGGTGCGCGAGACGGTGGCGCGGCTGCGCGAGCTGAGCCCGCTGTGGGACATGCACGTGGCGGGCATCGACCTTTCCACCGTGCAGTGGGCCGAACACTGAAAGCAGGAGCCGAAAGCCATGGCATACAGCGAGAAGGTCATCGACCACTACGAGCACCCGCGCAACGTGGGTTCCTTCGACGCGGCCGACGCAGCCGTGGCCACCGGCATGGTGGGCGCGCCGGCCTGCGGCGACGTGATGAAACTGCAGATCAAGGTCGATCCCGCCACCGGCGTGATCGAGGACGCGCGCTTCAAGACCTACGGCTGCGGCTCGGCCATCGCGTCGAGCTCGCTGGTCACCGAGTGGGTCAAGGGCAAGACGCTGGACCAGGCGCTGGCGATCAAGAACACCGCCATCGCGGAAGAGCTCGCGCTGCCGCCGGTGAAGATCCACTGCTCGATCCTCGCCGAGGACGCGATCAAGGCGGCCGTGGCCGACTACCGCAGCCGCCACGCCGGCGCCCTGGCGCCGCAGCCGGCCTGCAACCCGAACTGAACCTCGCAAGGATCCACACCATGTCCGCATGCCAATCGCAAGGCTCCACCTGCACCACCACGCCCACGCTGGCGATGCCCGCCGAGATGCCCTCGTGGCCGGCCGGCACCGACCCGATCGTCATCTCCGAGACCGTGGTCGCCAAGGTCGCCGAGCTGATCGCCGAGGAAGGCGACCCCGCGCTGCAGCTGCGCATCTTCGTCACCGGCGGCGGCTGCTCGGGCTTCCAGTACGGCTTCGCCTTCGACGACGAGCGCAAGGCCGATGACCTGCGCGTCGAGAAGGGCGCGGTCACCGTGGTGGTGGACCCGATGAGCCTGCAATACCTCGTGGGCGCCGAGATCGACTACGAGGACAAGCTCGAAGGCGCACGCTTCGTGATCCGCAACCCGAACGCCGCCAGCACCTGCGGCTGCGGCAGCTCGTTCAATGTCTGAGGGAGGGACCGGCCATGTCGATCAGCGTCACTCCCAAGGCCGCGAAGCAGATCCAGAAGGCGCTCACGCAGCGCGGCTCGGGCGTCGGCCTGCGCCTGGCCGTGAAGACCAGCGGTTGCTCAGGCTACGCCTACGCGCTGGAGTTCGCCGACGTGGCGGCCGATGACGATCTGTCGTTCCAGAGCGAAGGCGTCACGCTGCTCGTGCAGGCCAACAGCCTGCCGATGATCGATGGCACGCAGCTGGACTGGGTGCGCGAAGGCCTCAACGAGGGCTTCAAGTTCAACAACCCGAACGCCAGCGCCACCTGCGGTTGTGGCGAGAGCTTCGCCGTGTGAGCGGGCCATGGCGCTGCTGCAGATCGCCGAACCCGGCCGCGCGGCGGCGCCGCACCAGCACCGGCTGGCGGTGGGCATCGACCTGGGCACGACCAACTCGCTGGTCGCCACGCTGAAGAGCGGCGTGCCGACGGTACTGGGCGATGGCCAGGGCCGGTTGCTGCTGCCTTCAGTGGTGAATTTCGGTGAGGGCGGTGCGATGACCATCGGCCATGAGGCGATGGCGATAGCGGCGGGCGACCCGCGCAACACCGTGGCTTCGGCCAAGAGACTGATCGGCCGTGCGCTGGCCGATGTGGCCGGCCACGAGCTGCCCTATCTGGTCGAGAGCATCGGCGACAGCGCCGTGGGCATCCGCACGCGCCAGGGCCTGGTGACGCCGGTGCAGGTCGGCGCGCAGGTGCTGCAGGCGCTGCGCGAGCGTGCCGAGGCTGCCCTGGGCGGTCCGCTGGTGGGCGCCGTGGTCACCGTGCCGGCCTACTTCGACGACGCGCAGCGCCAGGCCACGAAGGAGGCCGCGCGCCTGGCGGGCCTGAACGTGCTGCGCCTGCTGAACGAGCCCACCGCCGCCGCGGTGGCCTATGGGCTCGATTCGAATCAGGAAGGCCTCTTCGTCGTCTACGACCTCGGCGGCGGCACCTTCGATGTGAGCATCCTGCGCCTCGCGCGCGGGGTCTTCGAGGTGGTGGCCACCGCGGGCGACGCGCAGCTGGGCGGCGACGACTTCGACCAGCTCGTCGCACGCTGGTTCGCCGCCGAGACCGGTGGCTGGCCGGCCGGCGAAGCCGCCGCGCTGCACGCCACCGCGCGCCGCGCGAAGGAGGCGCTGACCGATGCCGCCTCGGTGACGATGAGCGCCACGCGCGCCGACGGCAACTACGCCGTGGCCACGCTCACGCGCGAGGGCTTCGACGCGCTGGTGCGCCCGCTGGTCGATCGCACGCTGGCACCGCTGAAGCGCGCGCTGCGCGATGCCAGGCTCAAGCCGGCGGAGGTGGACGGCATCGTGCTCGTCGGCGGCTCCACGCGCATGCCTTGCGTGCGCGCGGCGGTGCATCGCTTCTTCGGCCGCGAGCCCTTCACCGGTATCGACCCCGACCAGGCCGTCGCGCTGGGCGCGGCGATCCAGGCCGAGCAGCTGGCCGGCAACCGCGCCGGCTCGGAAGCGCACCTGCTGCTGGACGTGAACCCGCTGTCGCTGGGGATCGAAACGATGGGCGGGCTGGTCGAGAAGATCATCCCGCGCAACAGCACGGTGCCCACCGCTCGCGCGCAGGAGTTCACCACGTTCAAGGACGGCCAGACCGCGATGGCCTTGCACGTGGTGCAGGGCGAGCGCGAGCTCGTGGCCGAGTGCCGCAGCCTGGCGCGCTTCACGCTGCGTGGCATTCCGCCGATGGTGGCCGGTGCGGCGCGCATCCGCGTGAGCTTCCAGATCGATGCCGACGGGCTGCTGTCGGTCAGCGCGGTCGAGCAGGCCACCGGCGCGCAGGCGCATGTGGAGGTCAAGCCGAGCTACGGTCTGGCCACGGAGGAGGTCGCGTCGATGCTGAAGGCGTCCGTGGGCGCGGCCGAGTCCGACGCGGCCGCGCGCATGCTGCGCGAAGCCGAGATCGACGCGCGCCGGCTGCTCGATGCGACCGAGGCCGCGTTGTCGGAAGACGGCGAGGCACTGTTGTCGCGCGCCGAGCAGTTCGAGATCCTGCGCGCGATGCAGGGCGTGGCCGATGCGCTGGAGCAATGCGCCGAAGGCGAGGGCACGGCGCCCGCGCAGCACCGCACGCTGCGCGACGCCATCCGCGGCGCGGCCGACGAGCTGAACCGCGCGACCACCGTCTTCGCGGGCCGCCGCATGGACCTGCGTGTGCGCTCGGCGCTGGCCGGCCAGCGCCTGGACCAGGTTGCCGCGTGACGGACCCCAAGCCGCCCACGCGCATCCGCGTGCTGCCGCACGCCGAGCTTTGCCCCCAGGGGCTGGAGTTCGACGCGAAACAAGGCCGCAAGCTGGTCGACGAACTGCTGGCACAGGGCATCGCGATCGAGCATGCCTGCGAGAAGGTCTGCGCCTGCGCCACCTGCCACGTGCATCTGCGCGAAGGCGCCGAGCATGTCGCGCCTGCTGACGAGGAAGAGGAAGACCAGCTCGACGACGCATGGGGCCTGGACGCGCAGTCGCGCCTGTCCTGCTGCGTGCGCGTCAAGGGCCCGGCGCTCGCCGTCGAGCTGCCGCGCTACACGAAGAACCACGCCCGCGAGGTGTAGGTCGACAGAGCCCCCAGCGCCATCCGTGGCGCTGTTCCGAACCGCACAAAACCCACAGCCGCCGTACAGGCCCGTGCGCGCGCAAGTGCTTGTCGCGCTGGGAGTTCGCGTGTGGCACGGGCTTTGCGATGACGGCCTCGTGAGCAAGGAACCCGACATGAGCCAGCGCCCGGAGCCCGCCGTCATCGTCAACGACACCACGCTGCGCGATGGCGAGCAGACCGCCGGCGTCGCGTTCACCGACGAGGAGAAGCTGGCCATCGCCGCCGCGCTGGACGCGGCCGGCGTGCCCGAGCTGGAGATCGGCATCCCGGTGATGGGCGCGCACGAGTGCGAGCTGATCCGCGCCACGGTGGCCACCGTCCGGCGCGCGCGCACGATGGTCTGGGGCCGGATGGCCGAGGCCGACATCGTCGCGAGCCTCGGTTGCGGCGCCGACATCGTGCACCTCTCGGTGCCGGTGTCCGACGTGCAGATCGGCCGCAAGCTGCAGCGCGACCGGGCCTGGGTGCTGGCCACCATCCGCGCCAGCGTGCACCGCGTGGCCGATGCCGGCGCGGTGCCCAGTGTCGGCTTCGAGGACGCCTCGCGCGCCGAGATCGGATTCCTGTGCCAGGCCGCCGAGGTGGCCGAGGCCGCCGGCGCCGTGCGCCTGCGTTTCGCCGACACGCTGGGCCTGCTGGACCCGTTCTCCACGCAGGCCATGGTCTCGGCGCTGCGCGGCGCCGTGGGCATCGGGATCGAGATGCACGCGCACAACGACCTGGGCCTGGCCACCGCCAACACGCTGGCCGCGGTGCGCGCCGGCGCCACGCATGTCAGCACCACGGTCAACGGCCTGGGCGAGCGTGCCGGCAACGCGGCGCTGGAAGAGGTGGTGATGGCGCTGCGGCACCTGCACGGCATCGAGTGCGGCGTCGACACCGCGGCGCTGCCGTCGATCAGCGCGCTCGTGGCCCGCGCCTCGGGCCGGCCGGTGGCGGCCAACAAGTGCATCGTCGGCGATGCGGTGTTCAGCCACGAGAGCGGCATCCACGTCGACGGCCTGCTGAAGGATCGCGCCAACTACGAGACCTTCGCCCCCGAGGAAGTGGGCCGCCGGCACAAGCTCGTGCTGGGCAAGCACTCGGGCGCGGCGGCGGTGCTCAACGGCTACGCGCAGATCGGCGTCTTGGTCGAGGGCGCGCAGGTGCCGCGGCTGCTGGCGCGCATCCGCAAGCACGTGCTCGCCACCAAGCGCGAGCCCACGCGCGACGAGCTGCGGCGCTTCCATCTCGAAACCTGCCGGGCGCTGGCCGCGGCCTGAGGGCATTGCAAGGAGACCCGCCGGTGGAAACCTTCCTGAACACGCTGAAGACGCTCTCGAGCGCCGAGGACTTCCTGCTGCACTTCGGTGTGCCCTTCGACGAGCGCATCGTGCAGGTGAACCGCCTGCACATCCTCAAGCGCTTCTACCAGTACCTGCACAAGGCCGACGGGCTGACCGGGCTGGGCGATGTGGAACTCTTCAGGCGATACCGCTCGATGCTGCAGGACGCCTACCAGGACTTCGTGCGCTCCACGCCGGCGCAGGAGAGGGTGTTCAAGGTGTTCCAGGAGGCCGACGGCACGCGCAGCGTGTCGCTCGATTCGCTGCGCGGCAGCCTGGCCGTCGCGCGCCGCTGAGGAGGGGGAAGACATGCACATCGTCGTCTGCATCAAGCAGGTGCCGGACTCGGCACAGATCCGCGTCCACCCGGTCACCAACACGATCATGCGGCAGGGCGTGCCGGCGATCGTCAACCCCTACGACCTCTTCGCGCTGGAAGAGGCGCTGCGCCTGAAGGACCGGTTCGGCGGCCGCGTGACCATGCTGTGCATGGGCCCGCCGCAGGCCGAGGATGCGCTGCGCAAGTGCATCAGCTTCGGCGCCAGCGACGCGGTGCTGGTGACGGACCGCGCCTTCGCCGGCGCCGACACGCTGGCCACCAGCTACGCGCTCGCGGCGGCGATCCGCAGGATCGGCCAGGAGCAGGCGGTGGACCTGGTCTTCACCGGCAAGCAGACCATCGACGGCGACACCGCGCAGGTGGGCCCGGGCATCGCCAAGCGCCTGGGCATGAACCTGCTGACCTACGTCAGCCGCATCGTCGAGCTCGACCTCGATGGCCGGCGCCTGAAGGTGGAGCGCCGCGCCGAAGGCGGCGTGCAGCTGCTGGACACCACGCTGCCTTCGCTGATCACGATGCTCGAAGGCACGAACGAGATGCGCTTCGCCAGCATGGACGACATGCTGCGCGCCGGCCGCTTCCAGGTGCGCAAGTGGAACAAGGACGACGCCGGCATCGAGGACGTCTCCAAGATCGGCCTGAAGGGCAGCCCGACCGTCGTCAGCAAGGTCTTCGGCCCCACGCCGCGCAGCGAGAAGGCCGACATGCAAGTCGTGGGCGACAGCTCGCCGAACGACATCGCGCTGAACCTGCTGCAGAAGATCTTCACCACCCACCCGCAGCTCGAGGAAGAGCTGGTGGAACGGCTGTCCGCCTGAAGGAGCAACGAGCATGAGCGAAGCCCCCAAGCCCGCCGCGCCGAAGGCAGCCGGCCGCGCCGGTCGCAACACCGAGCTGCCCGAGCACCTGAAGGCCTACAAGGGCGTCTGGGTCTTCATCGAGCACGACCGCGGCCACGTCAACCCGGTGAGCTGGGAACTGATGGGCCAGGCGCGCCAGCTGGCCGACAAGCTGCAGGTCAGCGTCTCCGGCGTGCTGCTGGGTGGGCCGGACGAACCGCTGGATGCCTTCGCGAAGGAGGCCTACGCCTACGGCGCGGACCGCTGCTACCTGATGCGCGACCCGATCCTCAAGGGCTACCGCAACGAGCCCTTCACGAAGGGGCTGACCGACCTCGTCAACACGCACCAGCCGGAGATCATGCTGCTGGGTGCGACGACGATGGGGCGCGATCTCGCCGGCAGCGTGGCCACCACGCTCGGCACCGGGCTGACGGCCGACTGCACCGAGCTCAACATCGACGGCCGTGCGCTCGCGGCCACGCGGCCCACCTTCGGCGGCTCGCTGCTGTGCACGATCATGACGCTGGCCTACCGCCCGCAGATGGCCACCGTGCGGCCACGCGTGATGAGCATGCCGCGGCGCGACGAATCGCGCAGCGGCGACGTGGTCGAGATGCCGCTGGGCATGGTCGAGACGGATGTCGTCACCAAGCTGCTCGACTTCATACCCGACGCCAACCGCAACACCGTCAACCTGGCCTACGCCGACGTGGTGGTCTGCGGCGGCAAGGGCCTGAAGAACGCCGACAACTTCAAGCTCGTCTGGGAGCTGGCCCGCGTGCTGGGCGCCGAGGTGGGCGCGACACGCGCGGTGGTGCAGGCCGGCTGGGCCGAGGCCGAGCGCCAGGTGGGGCAGACGGGCAAGACCATCCGGCCCAAGCTCTACATCGCCGCCGGCGTGAGCGGCGCCATCCAGCACCGCGTGGGCATGGAAGGCAGCGACCTGATCGTCGCGATCAACACCGACCCGAACGCGCCGATCTTCGACGTGGCGCACCACGGCATCGTCGGCAACGCGATGCAGGTGCTGCCGGTCTTGACGCAGGCTTTCCGCACCCATCTGGACAAGCGCATCCGCAAAGTCGCCTGAAAGGAGCACTGAGCATGGCCACGAAAGAGAAGTTCGACGCCATCGTCGTCGGCGCAGGCCCCTCGGGCAACACGGCGGCCTACACGCTGGCCAAGGCGGGGCTCAAGGTGCTGCAGATCGAGCGCGGCGAGTACCCCGGCAGCAAGAACGTGCAGGGCGCGATCCTGTATGCGAAGTCGCTGGAGGAGGTGATCCCCGACTTCCGCGACGACGCGCCGCTGGAGCGCCACGTCATCGAGCAGCGCGTGTGGGTGCTGGACGACAACAGCTTCGTCGGCACGCACTACCGCAGCGAGGACTACAACAAGCCGCCCTACAACCGCTACACGATCATCCGCGCGCAGTTCGACAAGTGGTTCTCGTCCAAGGTGCGCGAGGCCGGAGCCTTGCTGATCTGCGAGACCACGGTGGAAGAGCTGCTGATGGACGGCAAGCGCTGCATCGGCGTGCGCTGCGACCGCCAGGGCGGCGAGGTCTACGCCGACGTAGTGGTCCTGGCCGACGGCGTGAACAGCACGCTGGCGCGCAAGGCCGGCTTCCATGGCGAGCTCGATGCGGGCAACGTGGCGCTGGCGGTCAAGGAGATCCTCTTCATGCCCGAGGAGGTGATCCAGCAGCGCTTCAACATCAAGGAAGAGGAAGGCGTGGTGATCGAGCTGATGGGCACGGTCACCGAGGGCATGGTGGGCACCGGCTTCCTCTACACGAACAAGGACTCGCTCACCATCGGCGTGGGCTGCATGCTGAGCGACTTCAAGGCCAACCCCAAGCGCACCACGCCCTACGGCCTGCTGGAGAAGCTGAAGAAGCATCCGAGCATCGCGCCGCTGATCGAAGGCGGCGAGATGAAGGAATACGCCGCACACCTGATCCCCGAAGGCGGCTTCAACGCCGTGCCGCAGGTGTACGGCGACGGCTGGATGATCGTGGGCGACAGCGGCGGCTTCGTCAACGGCGTGCACCGCGAGGGCAGCAACCTGGCGATGACCACCGGCCGCCTGGCGGCCGAGACGGTGATCGCTGCCAAGGCCGCGGGCCAGGAACTCGACGCGAAGACCTTGCGCGCCTACAAGCAGGCGCTGGACGAGAGCTTCGTGATGAAGGACCTGCACAAGTACCGCAACATGCCGCAGGTGATGCACGCGAGCCCGCAGTTCTTCACCACCTATCCGGAGCTGCTGTCGCAGGCGGCCAAGACCATGTTCACGGTCGACGGGGTCGACAAGAAGACCAAGGAACGCCAGATCTTCGGCAGCTTCAAGGCGGCGCGGCGATGGGGCGGCCTGGTGGGCGATGCGTTCAAGCTGTGGAGGGCCTTCCGATGATCGCGATCAACGTCGAAGAGAAGCTGTTCCAGAACCGCTACAAGGTCGACCACGGCCGGCCGCACATCCGGATCAAGGATGCGGACATCTGCAAGAACGAGTGCCAGTCGCAGAGCTGCACCTTCATCTGCCCGGCCAGCTGCTACAAGGCCGAGGGCAACCGCGCGGTGACGCTGATCACCGACGGCTGCCTGGAGTGCGGCAGCTGCCGCGTGATCTGCACCGAGCACGCCAACGTCGCCTGGGAGTACCCGCGTGGCGGCCACGGCATCCTGTTCAAGTTCGGTTGACTCGCATTCGGTGGATGCCATGAACGAGGTCGAACGCTTCCTGGCCCACGCCATCGCGCTGGAGCGCGAGGCGGCGCGCCGCTACGAGGAACTGGCCGCGGCAATGACGACCGACGGCAACCGCGAGCTGGTGGTCTTCTTCTCGAAGATGGCCCACTACTCGCGGCTGCACCTGGCCGAGGCGCGAGAGCGCGGCGGCTTCCGCACGCTGCCGGTGCTGGGCCCGGACGACTACGACTGGCCCGACGGCGTGGCGCCCGAGACCGCCGACTGGGCCGGCGTCGATGCGCAGATGGACGGCGCCGCCGCGCTGCAGCTGGCGCTGGACTGCGAACTGCGTGGCCACGCCTACTACGCGATGGTGGCCACGACATCACGCGACCCGGAGACGGTGCGCCTGGCGCGTGCCTTCGCCGACGAGGAGGCGCAGCACGTGCTGCAGCTGCGCAAGCTGATGGACGTCCACACCGCGCCTTGAGCCGGCGGCGCCGGTCCCGGTGGCGCTTCCCGCGCCGCTCGGTGTAAACCCGGCAAGCATCTTGCACGGCAGCCGGCATGCCCCAGCCACCGCTGCCTCCGCTGCCCACGAACGATGCGTGCCTGCACGCCGGGCGTGCCGGCCGGCAGCCGGCGCGGGGCGCAAGCCTTCGGGAGGTGCAGTCATGCTGGCCAGGGCATCGATAGGGGAACGCTCGCACGTCGAACTCATCACGGTCTACGAGATCTGCCGCATCCTGGGCAGCTCACTGGACATCGACCGCACCTTCCGCGCGGCGATGAACGTGCTGACGGCCCACGTGGGCCTGACGCGCACGATGATCGTCATGCCGCGCGACGACAGCGGCACCCAATGCGGCACCTTGCGGGTGCACAGCTCCGTCGGCCTGGACCGGCAGCAGGAGGAGCGCGGCCAGTGGAAACCGGGCGAGGGCGTCATCGGCCATGTCTACCAGACGGGGCTGCCCTGCGTGGTGCCCGACGTGGCCGAGTCGGCCGAGTTCATCGACCGCACCGGCGCCTTCAGCGCGCGCGTGGACGGCGAGATGACCGCCTTCGTCGTCGTGCCGCTGAAGACCGACCGCGGCATCGTCGGCGTGCTGGCTGCGCAGCGCCAGGTGACCGGCGGCGCGCGCCTCACCGACGACCAGCGCATCCTCACGATGGTGGCCACGCTGCTGGCGCAGGCCGCCGGCCTGCACTCGGCGGTGCGCGACGAGCATCTGCGGCTGCAGCAGGAGACCACGCGCCTGCAGAAGGCGCTGGCGCGCGAGCCGCGGGGTCGACATGCGCTGGACAACGTCATCGGCGATTCCATGCCCATGCAGCGCGTCTTCGAGGAGGTGCACCAGGCCGCACCGTCGCGCGCCACGGTGCTGCTGCGTGGCGAGAGCGGTACCGGCAAGGAGGCCATCGCGCGCGCCATCCACTTCCTCTCGCCGCGCAAGGAAGCGCCCTTCATCAAGCTGAACTGCGCGGCGCTGACCGAGTCGCTGCTGGAAAGCGAACTCTTCGGCCACGAGAAGGGCGCCTTCACCGGCGCGGTGGGCGACCGCAAGGGCCGCTTCGAACTGGCCCATGGCGGCACGCTGTTCCTGGACGAGATCGGCGACATCTCGCCCGCCTTCCAGGCCAAGCTGCTGCGCGTGCTGCAGGAGCGCGAGTTCGAGCGCGTGGGCGGCACGCGCGCGGTGAAGGTGGACGTGCGCCTGATCTGCGCCACCAACCGCGACCTGGAGAAGATGGTCCAGCGCGGCGAGTACCGGGCCGACCTGTACTACCGCATCAACGTGGTCTCGATCTTCCTGCCGCCGCTGCGCGAGCGCCGCGCCGACATCCCGCTGCTGGTGGCCCATTTCCTGGACCGCTTCAACAAGGAGAACCGGCGCCAGCTGAAGGTCACGCCGGAAGCGATGAAGGTGCTGTCCAGCTGCTACTGGCCCGGCAACGTGCGCGAGCTGGAGAACTGCGTGGAACGCACGGCGACGATGGTCCACGGCGACCTCATTCGCGACCTCGCCTTCCCCTGCCGCCAGAACCGCTGCCTGACGCAGACGCTGCACTTCGTCGACAAGGCCGATGCGGTGGCGGCGGTCTCCACGCTGCGCCGCGCGCCGCCCGCACCGCCTCCCGACGACGAGCCGGACGCGGACGACGACGGCATCACCCGCATCGGCCCCACGCGGCACCTGCCGCCCAGCCCTTCGCGCAACGGGTCTGCGCCCTCGCGCAATGGCGCCGAGCAGCCGCCCGAGGGCGAACGCGAGCGGCTGATCTGGGCGATGGAGGAATGCGGCTGGGTGCAGGCCAAGGCCGCACGGCTGCTGCGCGTGACGCCGCGCCAGCTCGGCTACGCGCTGCAGAAGCACCAGATCGAGGTGCGCAAGTTCTGAGGGGGCGGTCGCTGCGGCTGCCTCACAGCGGCAGCAGCGACTTCTCCTTGCGGTAGTGCACGTAGCCCACGCTCGCGCCGGTGCGCAGGCCCACGCCCAGGCGGATGGGCGCGAGCGTCACGCCGTCCAGCCGCTGGTAGTTGATGCCGGCGCCGCCGATGTAGTACAGGCTGCCGTCCACGCCCGGGTAGCGCTTGTAGATCGCCTCCAGGTTCGGCAGCTTGTAGACCAGCACGAAGACCTTGGACGCGTTGGCGCCCACGTCGAAGCCGATCGACGGGCCGGCCCAGAAGACCTTGCCCGCGCCGCCCTTCTTCATCACGACTTCGCCTTCGCCGTAGCGCACGCCCACGGTCAGCGCGCCGGCGACTTCGTCGCCGCGGATGTAGGCGTTCGGGCGGCCCTGCTCCTTGAAGGCCTTCTCGATCACCTTGGCCAGGCCCTCGGTGGTCTGGCCGAAGAAGTCGGTGGCGGCCTTCAGCGTGGAGTCCTGGTCGAAGGTGTCGTCGTCGGCGGCCAGGGCCCAGCCCGGGGCCGAGGTGATGAGGGCGCCCGCGCTCAGCTGTTGCATCAGGTGGCGGCGGTTCAGGTTGAGGCTTTCCATGGTTCGCATCCTTCGTTGGTCAAGGGATGCCGAACCTTAGCCAGCGTGCCTGCGTTTCCCTGTAGTACCGCGGATCCAATGCCTGTAGGCCGAGGCCTACGGCGCGGGCCTTCAGCCGTGCGCGCGCAGACGCACTGCGAGGCTCTGCGTCGCGCGGCCGACGAGCCCTTGCTCGTCGAAGAGGCGCGACTCGGCCAGGCCGCAGCCGTTGGGCGCGAGCAGCGTCTGCGCGTCCACGCAGATCCACTCGCCGCGCGGGCGCCGCAGCAGGTTCATCGTCAGGTCGGAGTTGACGAAGCTGTAGCGGTGGAAGTCGAGCACGGCGGAGATGCCGTTGCTCGAATCGGCCGCCACCGCGGCGCGCTGGCAGCCGCTGGGCTCTTCGCCGGCCACCAGCGGCCGCGCCAGCCGGAACCACACCGCGCTGGCGCCGCGGAAGGGCTGGCCGCGGGCGATGCGGTTGTCCACCAGGTCGGCATAACCCGCCCAGCGCCCGGCGAAGGGCATGCGCTGAGGTGTGCTGTCGGCCACCGGCCGCGGCGCCATCGGCAGCGGGTGTCCGTCCATTTGATCGGGTAGCACGAGATCGGCCTCGCGCTGCGCCAGCGCCGTGACGCGCGCCAGCAGCTTGCCGCCGCCGGTGACGCGGGCCGAGTAGTGCGCCGCGTTGCGGCCGGCGTAGTCGGTCTCGACCTCGATCGCCATCTCGCCCAGCGGCAGCGGCCGAAGCAGGTTGGCGGTGATGCGGCCGATGTGGTCCAGCCCGTGGGCGCGCGCCTCGGCCTCGATCGCGCGGCAGACCATCGCGATCGGCGGGCCGGCGTGCTGGTGCTTCGGGTCCCAGGGGCCCCGCGTCAGCAGGCCGGCGCGCACCGTGCTGCCGGAGAGCACTTCGAAGGCTGCATCGGGCAGCTCTTCCGCGGGGCGGGTGGGGTTGCTCGTCGTCATTTCGGTGCCTGGTGGTCCACAGGCCGATCTTGCCGCAGGCCGCGGCTGGCTGAGGCGTGTGAGGTTTCAGGTCTTCGTCACGACGATCTCGAGCTACTCGCCGATGTCGAAGCCGCGTCGCGCGAGCACTGCACCGGCGGCGCGGCGCTGCCTGGGGTCGCTGCTCGAGAAGGCCTCGGGCTGGCTCGCCGGCGCCGCCAGCGACCCGGCTGCTGGCGAAAAGGCAACGCCTCCAGCAACCCAGGCTTGCGCCCCGGCGAGGACCTCGCTAAACCCGAGGAGAAGGAACAACAGAGGCTTTCCATGCGTCGCCGTGAACGCACAGTCGCCACCCGGGCGACCATCGCCCGCGCCGCCTGTGCCCTGCTGGCCCTGCTCGGTGCAGCGGCCTCGGCCCAGGCCACCTCGGTGTATGTGCAGGACACCACCACCGCCGCCAACGGCGGCACCGGCAAGGCCGCCCGCGCCGCCGACCGTCTGCAGGACGCGCTCGCCGATGCCTATCCCTGCGCCGAGACCTCCGACAACGGCGACCTTGCCGACGCCGTCGCCGACGAGACCGCCCGCAGCGATTGGGAAGGCGGCGACCCGGGGCCGCGGCTTCAGCAGCTCGGCCGCATGGTGGGCGCCGACATCCTCGTCGGCATCCAGGCTCTGCCGGCGCCGGGCGGCGGCACCATGGTCTCGGCCTTCGCGATGAACGCCAGGACCGGTGCGACGATGGCACGCGCGATGGGCAGCGAGGAGGAGGTCGCCCGCAGCCTCACGCAGCAGCTGGCCGGCCAGTTCTCCAACGCCTGCAAGCCGCACTGGGTGGGCAGCCTCACGTTTTCGGGTCAGGTCTCGCAGAGCACGAAAAAGGAAGACGCCGGCCCCATGCTGGCGGCGGTGCGCCAGGTGAAGCGCACGAAGACCGAAACCTTCAGCGCGAACTCGACGATGTCGGCGCAGCTGCTGCCGGCGTCGGCGGGCGCCGGCTCGGTCGACCAGCCGATGGCGCGCGTCGTGCACATGGTCGAGCAGATCCACCAGGTGCAGCAGAAGACCAGCGGCGAGACGCAGTGCCGCGTGCACGGCAAGAACCCGTACTGGGAGGGCTTCAGCGAAAGCTACACGGAGATCGGCACGGTGAAGGGGCGGGCCACCGGCATGGCGCCGATCCACATCATGGTGTTCAGCGACGGCCGCTACATGATCCAGGTCACCGTGCCCGGCGGCGAGACCTACGCCTCCTTCAGCACCGAGAAGGCGCCGTCGACGGCCTGCGAGTCGAAGGCGCAGCCGGTGCACGACGCGATCAGCGCACCGCCCGGCACCTTCGCGCCTTCCGGCTTCGACGCCGAAGGGCGCGTGGACCCGAAGCACAAGGACCGGCTCGTCGGCGAGTCCACCTCGCCGGACGGCAAGAGCCGCACCAGCTGGAACCTGCGGCTCGTGAAGCCGGCAGGTCCCTAGAGGCACAGTTCCACGCGCGGCGGCGCTTGAGCCAGCGCAATCCGCCGCTTGCCGGCGGGCACACAGTGGGCGTCGCGGTCGACTTCCACCGACCTTGGAGCCTTGCGAAATGAAGCCGCAGAGTGCACGTAGCTTGCTGCTGACCCTGGGCCTGGCTGCCGCAGGCGGCAGCGCCTTCGCCGAGCCCGACCAGAAGGGCTGCACCGACCCGGCGCTGTTCCCGGTGCGCATGCCGGGCTACTTCATCTCGGAGTGCAAGTCGGCCGAGTTCGACGCCTACGACTTCAGGCTGCCCAAGGCACAGAAGCAGCGCCAGGAAGGCAGGTTCACCTTCGTCACCTACCGCCTCGGCCAGGGGCAGACCGAGCCGAGCGCGGTGGCCGTGCTCCGCAACTATGAAAATGCACTGACTCAGGTCGGCGGCAAGGTCGCCGCGTCGACACCGAACTGGTGGATGAACGGCAGCGCCGTGATCGACGGCCGCGAGGTCTGGGCCGAGGTCGAGCGCGGCAACGGCAGGATCTGGATTCGCGTGATCGAGAAGGCGGCCATGCGACAGTACGTGCAGGCCGACGCCGCGTCGATGTCCAACGACCTCAAGGCTACCGGGCACGTCGCCGTCTACGGCATCTACTTCGACACCGGCCTGTCGCTGGTCAAGCCCGAGTCGAAGCCGGCGCTGGCCGAGGTGGCCAAGCTGCTGCAGGCGGATCCGGCGCTGAAGCTGTGGATCGTCGGCCACACCGACTGGGTCGGCAAGACCGAGGACAACATGCGGCTGTCGCAGGCGCGTGCCGACGCCGTCGTCGCCGAGCTGGCGGCCTCGCACGGCGTGGCAGCCGCGCGGCTGAAGGCCTACGGCGCCGGGCCGCTGGCGCCGGTGGCGGGCAACGACGACGACGCAGGGCGCGCCAAGAACCGGCGCGTGGAGATGGTCAAGGCACCGTAGGGCCCGGGTCGCGGGCGCGGGCGCGCGTCACTTGCCGACGAGCGCCTGCAGCTGGCGCGCGAAGTCCGCGTCGAGCGACTCCTCGAAGCGGTAGAGCGGGTGGCTGATGCTGTTGTCGCGCAGCGCCTGCCGCCGCCGGTCCTCGAGGAACCTGCGGTTGCTGATGATGCGGAAGCTCATGACCTGGATCGCTCCCGGCGACAGGTTGCGGTCCCAGTGCGCCGGGTTGACGCGCACGATCGCGGGCAGGGCCGGGTCGGCCGTCGCGCCGATGCCGCCCTTGTCGTGTGCCGGCTTGTCCAGGTCGGCCTTCGGCGTGGCCGCGAACTCGGCCTCGATCATCTTCAGGAAGGCGTCGGCAGTGATCGGGTCGCGCGCACGCGCCCGGGTCCAGTAGGCCTTCATGCGGGCGTAGGCCTCGCCCACGTTCAAGGGCACGAAGAGCGGCGGCCGTGAAGGATCGACGACGACGTAGATCTCGCCGTCGAAGCGCTCGATGCCGGGTGCGAGCGTCTCGCGCCGCGCCGGAATCGTGAACCAGGTCTTGTCGGGCTCGAAGCTGGCCTGGGCCAGCGCGCGCGGCCGGTTCACGAGCACGCTCCACTCCGGCGGCTCGATGTCGTTGAAGACCGGCTTGCCGGCCCGATTCATGAACCAGGCGGCCAGCCCGAAGCTCAGGCGGGCGGGCACGCCGAAGCCGTCGGGATCGTCGCAGCCGATGTCGTAGATCCGGGCGATGCCCTCGAAGCCCTTCATCTCCGCCAGCACCGGGTTGCGCCGCACGGCCATGGTCAGCGCGGTGAGCGCCTCGAAGTTCTTCGACAGCTCGTTCGCGCCGAAGCCGCACTTCGCGCGCGTGTAGTTCGTGCGCGCCGGCATCTGGAAACCGCCGGGCCGGTCCGGGATGAGCGGCAGTTCAGCGGCGGCGGCCCCTCCTGCAGCCGCCAGAGACAGACCGAGGAGGAACCACGCAAGCCTCTTCATGATGCTTCGATCGCATGCGTCTGCCAGGAAGGCCTCGCATGGTCGATCGTAGAACCGGACGGCGCCGGGTGGCACGGACATCTTGAAGTGGCGCTGCGCCGGCGCCACATGCCGGCCCATGCGTCCATTGCTGCTGCTCACCCTCGTCCTGACTTTCGTCGCCTGGAGGGTCACGCCCGACCTGCCCGGCACTGCTGCGCAGGCCGCCTTCATCACCTTGCTGCTGGCCGATGCGCTGCTCGTGCCGATGTCCTTCGGCGCGCGGCGCATGCGCGACCGCGCCGCCGCCGACCGCTGGACCTGGGCCGGCATGCTGGCGCTGGGGCTGTTCTCGATGCTGCTGGTGCTGACGCTGCTGCGCGAGGTGCTGCTGATGGCCGCGAGCCTGTTCGGCGCGGCCGGCCTGGCGCAGCCCACCGCCATCGCGGTGCCCCTGCTGGCGCTGGCCGCCTGCGCCGCCGGCCTCGTGGGCGCGCGGCGCACGGCGCGGGTGCGCGAGGTGGACGTGCCGATCGCCGGCCTGCCGGCGGCGCTGCACGGCTTCACGATCGCGCAGATCAGCGACGTGCATGTCGGCCCGACCGTCAAGCGGCCTTACGTGCAGGCGATCGTCGAGACGGTCAACCGCCTGGGGGCCGATGCGGTGGCGATCACCGGCGACCTCGTCGACGGCCCGGTGCACCTGCTGCACGACGACGTGCAGCCGCTCGCGGCGCTGCGCTCGCGCCACGGCAGCTTCTTCGTCACCGGCAACCACGAGTACTACAGCGGTGCGGCCGAGTGGATGGCGCAGCTGCGAGCGCTGGGTCTGCGCGTGCTGCTCAACGAGCATGTGTTGATCGAGCATGGCGGTGCGCGCCTGGTGATGGCCGGCGTGGCGGACTACAGCGCGCAGCACTTCGATCCCCGGCACCGGAGCGACCCGAAGGCGGCGCTGGCCGGTGCGCCGGCCGATGCCGCGCTGCGCGTGCTGCTGGCGCACCAGCCGCGCTCGGCGCCGGCGGCGGCCGAGGCCGGCTTCGACGTGCAGCTCTCGGGCCACACGCACGGCGGGCAGTTCTGGCCCTGGAACCTCTTCGTGCGCCTGCAGCAGCCCTTCACCGCCGGGCTGCACCGGCTGCAGCGGCTGTGGATCTACACCAGCCGCGGCACCGGCTACTGGGGCCCGCCGCTGCGCCTGGGCGCGCCGTCGGAGATCACGCGGCTGCGCTTCGTCGCCGCGGACCGAGGCGCCGGCTTCACTGCTTGAGCCGGTAGCCGGTGCGGAAGATCCAGCTCACGCAGGCCATGCACAGCGCCAGCAGCAGCAGCGTGGCGCCGAGGCTCCAGCCGATGCCCACGTCGGCCTTGCCGAAGAAGGACCAGCGGAAGCCATCGACGAGGTAGACCACCGGGTTGAACAGCGTCACCGTGCGCCAGAAGGGCGGCAGCATCTCGATCGAGTAGAACGCGCCGCCCAGGAAGGTGAGCGGCGTGATGACGAGCATCGGGATCAGCTGCAGCTGCTCGAAGCCCTTGGCCCAGATGCCGATGATGAAGCCGAAGAGGCTGAAGGTCAGCGCGGTGAGCACGAGGAAGCCGAACATCCAGACCGGGTGCTCGATGTGCAGGTTCACGAACAGGGCCGCGGTGGCGAGGATCACGAGGCCGATCAGCACCGACTTGGAGGCCGCGGCGCCCACGTAGGCCAGCACCGTCTCCAGCGGCGAGACAGGCGCCGAGAGCAGCTCGTAGACGGTGCCGGTGAAGCGCGGGAAGTAGATGCCGAAGGACGCGTTCGACAGGCTCTGCGTCAGCAGCGACAGCATCATCAGCCCGGGCACGATGAAGGCGCCGTAGTCGACGCCGCCCATCTGCGGGATGCGCGAGCCGATCGCCGAGCCGAAGACGATGAAGTACAGCGAGGTCGTCATCACCGGCGCGACCAGGCTCTGGCCCACGGTGCGCATGAAGCGCGCCATCTCCACGCGGTAGATCGCCATCACCGCATGGCGGTTGAAGTGCAGGGCCTGCAGGCTCATCGCGCGACCTCCGGCACCGGGTTCGCCCCGCGGCGATGCACGAGGCCGACGAAGATCTCCTCCAGCGAGGTCTCGTGCGACTGCAGGTCGCGCACCTGCAGCCCGCTGCCGGCCAACGCGGCCAGTAGGCCGCCGACGCCGTGCGTGTCACCGTCGCGGCCCACCTGCCAGTCCAGGCGCCGGCCGCCCTCGGCCAGCTCGATCGGCCAGCCGGCCAGCGCCGCGGGCAGGGCCTGCACCGGCTGCTCCAGCTCGATGCTCAGCACGCGCTTGCCCAGCTTCCTCATCAGCGTGCGCTTGTCCTCCACGACGATCAGCTCGCCGCCGTTGATCACGCCCACGCGGTCGGCCATCTCCTCGGCTTCCTCGATGTAGTGGGTGGTCAGGATGATGGTCGTACCGCGCTGCTGCAGCCGGCGCACCAGGCCCCACATCTCGCGCCGCAGCTCCACGTCGACGCCGGCCGTGGGCTCGTCGAGGAAGAGGATCGAAGGCTCGTGCGACAGCGCCTTGGCGATCAGGAGCCGCCGCTTCATGCCGCCGGACAGCTGCATCAGCTTCGAATCGCGCTTGTCCCACAGCGACAGGTCGCGCAGCACGGTCTCGAGGTAGGCCGCATCCGGCGCCTTGCCGAACAGGCCACGGCTGAAGCGCACGGCGTTCCAGACCGTCTCGAAGGCGTCGGTGGTCAGCTCCTGCGGCACGAGGCCGATGCGCGAGCGCGTGGCGCGCCAGTCGCGTGCGATGTCGTGGCCGTCCACCGTGACGCTGCCCTCGCTCGCGGTGACGATGCCGCAGACGATGCTGATCAGCGTCGTCTTGCCGGCACCGTTCGGCCCGAGCAGCGCGAAGACCTCGCCGCGGCGGATCTCGAGATCGATGCCTTTCAGCGCCTGGTGGCCGCCGGCGTAGCGCTTGGACAGCGCGCGGATCGAGACTGCGATCGGGTCGGGCGTGGGCATCTGCATCGGCCGGCAGTGTGTCACGCCACGGCCGGGTGCCGGGGCGGCGGGGCAAGCGCCTGCCGGCGCTGCCGCTCAGCCGGGCGCCGATGCCGCCGCCGGCGGCGGCGCCAGCATGCGCCGCACCTCGGTGTCGAGTGCCTTCTTCGCGCGCGCGCAGTCGGCGTAGCGCGCAAGCATCTCGCGCACGAAATCCATCACCGCACGATCGCTCGAGTCCTTCAGCACCGGCAGCGGCGCGCAGTCCTGCAGCAGCCGGGTGTCGAAGCGGATCGGCCGGGCCTCGGCCACCGGCGCCACCGTGGGCGCGGGCGGGGCCGACTGGCAGCCGGCCAGCATGGCGGCGGCCAGCAGCAGCAGCGGGGGGGCGCCTTTCGTCATGCGCTTCATCGTCAGGGTGCGCCGGCGAGCTGCCGCTGCAGCAGCGCGATGCTGTCGTTGACGGTGATGGCGAAGCTCGGCGGGAAGCGGTCGCAGACCACGCGGCCTTCCTCGTCGAGCGCGACCTTGATCGGCGCCGGCGGCGGTGCGGGCGGCGCGTTGGGGTCGCGCGGCAGCACCGGCTGCGGGCAGATCAGCGTCTGTTGCTTGCCGCGGTCCAGCACCAGCGCCTGCGAGTATTTCTCGGCCATGCCGGACAGCTGGCGCGCGGTGTCGTCGCGCTGCCTGTCCAGCACGTCGCCGGCCTTGGCGCTGGACGCTTCCAGATCCTTGATGCGCTGCATGCGGATCTCGTCGGCGGCCCTGAAGCGGCCCAGGTCCGCCTCCAGCGCGGCGATCTGGGTCTCGTACTTGTTGCGCATCCAGTGCCCCACCGCCATGCCGCTGATGGCGGCCGTGACCAGCACGACCATCGTGTACGGGTGGTTCACCAGCCACCAGAAGAGGCGCCGGATGCCCGAGCCGACGAAGCGCAGCCCGAGGAGGAGGTTGGCCATCATGGGCGCGATGCTGGCCCAAGGCCGGGCATTTGCAAATCCCCCTAAGGCCACCGGCGAACGGCGGCCGGCCGCCGGGCGCTATGCTGGTTCTTCGCCCGATCGACCGGAGGCTTGGTGACACCGGAACTGGAAGCGCTGCTGCAGCGCATCGAGCCGCCCACGCCGGTGAACGCGGCGCTGCGGCTGCGCTTCGGCCTGGCCTGTGCGCGCAGGGTCGAGCAACTGCTGGAGGAACCCGAGGTCCGGGCTTGCCTCGACCGGTTCGAGTCGCTCGTCGAGTCCGGTGCCGACGAGAGTGCGTTCGCCGAGCTGGCCGCGCAGGCCGAGCGGCTGGCGAACAGCCACCCCGGCTCGCGCTCGCTCGACGGCGTGGGGCACGCGGCCGTCTCGGCCAGCTACGCCTGCGCCAAGGCGATGGCCGGGCGGGCGCGGCAGGCGGCGGCGTACGCGGCCTATGCCGCCGTCTACGGCGAGGGCGGCTACGGGGCGACCACGCAGGCGGAATCCTTCCTGCCCGAGCACGAGTGGCAGGCGGCCCGGCTGCGCGCGCTGCTGGACGGGGCGTGAGTTTCGGCCACGCCCTCAGCCCAGCGCCCAGCCCAGCCCGTAGAGCGCGCAGGCCAGCGCCATGCCGCGGAAGGGCACGCTGAAGAAGTAGCGGTGCGCGAGCGCCAAGTAGGCCAGCAGGATCACCAGCCCCAGGCCCACGAGGAAGGGCGAGGCCGCCAGCACGGAAGGCTGCGCCAGCGCCAGGTGGCCGTAGACCAGCGCGACGGCGACCATGCCCAGGCCATGGCTGGCGTTGAAGCCCTTGACGGCGAGCCAGACCGTCGTCTGCCGCGTGATGACGAGGCTGGAGCGTTCCATCGCGGCGCGCAGCGCCGGGTCGCGCGGCTCGAGCCGGTTGCCGCGGTAGGTGTAGAGCAGGTGCGTGGCGCCGAAGACGCCGACGATCGAGGTGGCTGCGAAGAGCAGCAGGGTGGAAACGTTCATGGGCGGTACCTGCGGCGGGGTTATCTTGACAACAGAAAGATGCGGCATGCTGCGGCTTGATCCTTCTCGTGTCAAGATGAGCCCATGACGCGAACGCCACGATCCCGGGCAGCGCCGGCGCCCGAACCCGAGCGGCCCTACCACCACGGCAACCTGCGGGCGAGCCTGCTGGAAGCGGCCGAGGCCCTGCTGGCCGAGCGCGGCGCCGCGGGGCTGACGCTGCGCGAGGTGGCGCGGGCCGCCGGCGTCTCGCATGCGGCGCCCTACCATCACTTCGCCGGCCTGGACGACATGCTCGCGGCCGTGGCGCAGCGCGGCTTCGAGGCCCTGGGCGCCGCGATGGCCCAGGCCGTGGCCGTGCCCGACACGCGCGAGCGCATGCTTCGGGTGACGCAGGCCTACGTGGCCTGCGCGCAGGCGCATCCGCAGCGCTTCCGGCTGATGTTCGGGCCCATGCTGGCCGGCAGGGCCCGCCACCCCGGGCTGCAGCAGGCGGCCGACCGCGCCTTCGCCCCGGTGCTGCAGGCCGCGCTCGCGCATGACCGGCGGCATGGCGCCGACCTGGCCGTGGCCGGCTGGAGCCTGGCGCATGGCCTGAGCCATCTGCTCATCGACGGCGCCTTCGAAGGCCTGCCGCTGAAGCAGCGCAAGCCCGAGACCTTGGCGCGCCATCTCGCCGAGCGGCTGCTGGGCTGACGCGGGCGCTGCAGAGCGGGCGGCCGAGAACCGGCGGCCGTGGCAAGGCCGCAGCCGACATCCCGGCCTTCATCCCCATTGCGGGTGTCTGGGGCATGGCCCGCTTGCCGCTGGCGCCGGCTGCCGCCTAGACTGCGCGCCGCCGCAGCCCGGCGAGGAGGGGCGTCTGCAGCAGGACGATCGAAGCGAACAAGGAGCCAGGAGCCCGGCGATGACGATCGCTGCCGACTTGCGCCGCCGCGATGCCGCGACGCGGCGGGCGCCGTGATCCCGGGCATGTCCCGCGCGCCGGCGCCGGCGCCGCCGCCTGGTGTCCCGAAGGCGCGCCGGTTCGTCTCGTACTCGCATCGCGACAGCCTGCAGGCGCGCGAGTTCCGCGAGCATCTCGAGTTGGCGGTGCGCGGGGTGAAGGCCCAAGAGAAGGCCGAATGGGACGTGTTCTTCGACGCCGGCAGCCTGAAGCCCGGCGACAAGTGGAATGACCGCATCGCCGAGGCACTGGAAGGGTCCAGCCTCTTCGTCTTCCTGATGAGCAAGAACTCGCTGCTGTCGCCGTTCTGCGTCGAGAAGGAACTGGCCACCGCGGTGCGGCTCGGCATCCGCGTCGTGCCGGTGTTGCTGGAGCACTGCGTCTGGCGGCACTTGCCTCTGCCGGGCGATCCGGCACGTGACTCGATGGAGCACGTGCAAGTGATTCCGCACGACGATGAAGCCAGCCTCGTCGCCGTGGCCGACTGGCCGAGGCCCGCCGTGGCCTGGACGCGGGTGTTGGATCAGCTCCAGGAATTCCTCGACGCGCCGCCGCCCCGCCGCCCGCCGCTGCCGGCGGCCGGGCGCGCCGCCGCCGCGCGCCACGTGCCGCCGCTGCTGCCCTACCTGTGCAACCAGAAGCCGCAGGTCGAAGGCTTCGACTACCAGCTGCGCCTGCGCCGGCGCGAGCCCGGCCGTGCGCTGGTGGTGCTGGTCAAGGGCACCAGCGCCGACGAGCCCAAGCAGTTCTGGAACCGGCTGCGCGAGGAGCACCTGGCGGCCGGCTGCGGCGCCTTGAGCTGCCTGGCCGATGGTGATCTCGATTGGCCTCGCGTGCACGCGATGCTGGACGACGAGGCCTACGTGCGCGCGCAGGTGGAGATGAAGCTGTCGCGTGCGATCACGCCCGAACACGATGCCAACGCCATCGAGACGCCCGTCCAGCTGGCCGCGCACCTCAGCGCTCTGGCGGGCGTCAAGCCGCTGGTGGCCGACTTCCCGCCCGAGCCGGCCGAGGCGCTGAAGGCCACGCTGCTGGCGCTGCTGGAGTTTCTCGAGGCCTGCCCCGAGGGTGCCGACCTGTCGCGCCTGGTGCTGGTGCTGCTGGTGATCGACGCGCCCGATCTCATCGAGGGCCGGCTCGTGAAGCAGTGGGAACTGCAGCGTTTCAAGCGCTGCCAGCTGGTGGAGCTGGATCCGCTGGTGGAGCTGACCGAAGGCGACGTCAAGGAGTGGCACGACGACTGCCACATCGCCGACCAGTGGCAACTGCCGAGCGAGCCGGTGCTGCGGCTGTTCGAAGGGGCCGCGCGCATGCGCGCCGGGGCCTTCGCCAAGGCCGTGCGGCCGCTGCTGCTGGGCGGCAGCTGAAGACGGCCGAAGACGGCAACCCAGGCACGACGACGAACCCAGGACCGAGGAGCACCGTGGCATGAAGTTCGACATCTTCAGCGGCAAGGGTCCCTTGCCCGAGGAGCGCATGGCCTGGCGGCGGCCGCCCGACACCCGCGCGGCGCTGCGCGACCCTGCTGGCTACCGCGCCGGCGGCGAGCTTGCGCGTGCGGTCAACGTGGCGCTGGCCTTGAACATGCCGCTGCTGGTGACGGGCGAGCCCGGCACCGGCAAGACCCAGCTTGCCTACCGCGTGGCGCACGAGCTGGGCCTGCCCGAGCCGCTGCGCTTCGACACCCAGTCCTCGAGCCAGGCGGAGGACCTGTTCTACCGCTTCGACCGCGTGCGCCAGTTCGCGCGCTCCCAGCTGCATGCGCTCGAACGCCAGCGCTTGCCGCAGGCGCGCGAGTTCGTCGCCTTCCAGGCGCTGGGCCAGGCCATCCTGCAGACGCTGCCGCGCGAGCGGGTGGCGCACCTGCTGGAACCCGGGCAGGCCTGGGACGGGCCGCGCCAGTCGGTGGTGCTGATCGACGAGATCGACAAGGCGCCGCGCGACTTCCCGAACGACCTGCTGGCGCGCATCGAGGAGCTGAGCTTCCGCGTGCCCGACATCGGCGGGCCCGAGCTGCGCGCCGACCCCGACTACGCGCCCATCGTCATCATCACCAGCAACTCCGAGAAGCAGCTGCCCGAGCCCTTCCTGCGCCGCTGCGTGTTCCACCACATCGAGTTCCCGAAGGACGCCGACGAGATCGAGGCCATCCTCGGCGGCCGCCTGCGGGCCCTGAAGCTCGCCGGCACCGGCTACGACGAGGCGGTGGCCTTCTTCTACGCGCTGCGCAACGCACCCGGCGTGCAGAAGAAGCCGTCGACCTCGGAGCTGCTGGACTGGCTGCGGGCACTGGCCGCGGCCGGCTTCGAATGGCCACGCGGCCTGAAAGACCAACGCGAACGGGCCCGCAGCTGCCTGGGCAGCCTCGCCAAGACCGACGAGGACATCAAGCGCGCGCGCCAGCAGCTGGACGGGGATCGCTGAGGCCATCGGCACACGCGCCGTGACCGCCCACCGCGCCGCTCGCGAGGACTGGCTCGCCGACTGGCTGGGCCACCTGGACGCGGCCGGCTTCCACGTCGGCGTGCGCGAGCGTCTGTTGTCGCAGACGCTGCTGGCCCGCGTCGCGGTGGCCGGCGCGCTGCCGCGCGAGCCGCTGGCGGCCGCCGGGCTGCTGCGGCCGCTGCTGTGCTCCAACGCCGGCCAGCAGCGCCGCTACGACGAGCAACTGGCCGCGTGGTGGCAGGACCGGCGTGGTGATCGCGCCCCCGGTCCACGGCCCATCCCGGCGCACCGTTTGCGGGCCGAGGGGGCGGCCTTGGCACGCCGCCGCGCCGCGGTGCAGCGCTGGATCTGGCCGCTGCTGCTGCTGCTGCTGGCGCTGGCCTCGGCCGGCGCCTGGTGGCGCTCGACGCAGGAGCCGCCGCCTGCTGCCGCAGGCGTGGTGGACGCGCCGGCAGTACCGGCTGTGCCCTCCGGCGGCTCGAAGACGGGCAAGGCCGATGCCACCGCGGCGCCGGCCCGCGTGCCGGGCATCTACGTGCCCAGCGGCGCGCTGCCGCTGCCGCTCGCGGCGGCCGGCCCGCCGGCCTGGGCCGGGCCGCTGCGCACGGCGCTGCTGGCGCTGGCCGCGCTGTCGGCGCTGGCGCTGGCGGTGGCGGCCTGGCGCGCGCGCCGGCGCCAGCTGGCGCTGCGTGCGCTGCAGACCGACGAGCCCGTCGACGAGCAGGTGCTGCGCGAACCGGCCGGCCGCACCGGGCCACGCGTGGCGCCGCCGCCGGGCCTGCTGCGCCCGGCGAGCCGGCTGCTGCGGCAGCGCGCTGCCGGTGCCCGCGTCGAACTCGACCTGCGCGCCACGCTGCGCGCCAGCATCGACGCCGGCGGCGCCTTCGTGCCGCGCACGCGCAGCCTGGCGCAGACGCCCGAGTACCTCGTGCTGCTCGACAGCCGCGGCCCGGCCGACCACCTCGCGCGCTGGCAGCAGCTGGTGCTCGACGCGCTGGTGGCGCAGAACGTCGCCTGCACCGTCTTCCACTTCGAGTTCACGCCGGCGCCGGGCTGCTGGCGCCAGCGTGCCGACGGCAGCCGCTTCGACCGCAGCTCGCTGGCCGAACTCGGCGGCCGCTTCGCCGGCCAGCGCCTGCTGGTGTTCGCCGACCCCGGCATCGCGCTGGACCCGCGCCGCGGCACGCCGCTGGCCTGGGCCGTGCAGCTCAAGCGCGACTTCCCCGCCGCGGCCTGGTTCACGCCACGGCCGGTCACATCCTGGGACACGGCCGAGTTCGCGGTCGCCGAATCGCGCGAGCTGGGTTTCCTGGTCCTGCCGCTGCTGGCCCAGGCGCTGGACACGCTGGCGGGCTGGTTCGCCTCCGAGCGCGCCCACCTGGAGCTGCCGGCCGACATGGCGGGCCCATGGCCCACGCTGCTGGCCGACGACCCCTTCGCCCTCGCGCTGCGGCACCGGCCGCCGCCGCCCGAGACGATCGAGCAGCTGCTGCGCGAGCTGCGCCAGTACCTCGGGCCGCAGCGTCTCCAATGGCTGGCGGCCTGCGCCGTGTTCCCGGCGCTGTCCTGGCCGCTGACGCTGGGCCTGGGCGAGGCGCTGCTGGCGCCGGGTGCCGATGCCAAGGCGGCCGCCGAGCCCGACCCCGCGCTGGCCGCCGGCGCGCCGGTGCTGGGCGCGCTGCCGTGGCTGCGCTACGGCCGCATGCCTGACTGGCTGCGCGAGGCACTGATCGACCGCCTGGACCCGGCGCAGGAGGCGCTGTGCCGGCGCCTCATCGAACGCCGGCTCGACGAGGCCCTGACCGGCGCGCCGGCCGGAGCCGGCGCCGACGAGCTCACCCGCGTCGCGCTGCGCCGCGCCTGGCTGCGCGCCGGCGACGGCGTGGCGCAGGACCGCGTGCTGGTCGACTTCCTGAGCGGCACCGATCGTTTCTCGCGCCTGGTGCAGCGCCTGCCCGAGCGCCTGCGCCGCTGGATCTTCCGCCGCGGCCGTGCGGCCTACGGCCTGCGGCCGGGCTGGATGGCGCTGCCGGTGCTGGGGCTGGCGGTTGGGCTGGTGGCTGCAACGTCGGCGTGGGAAGGCCTGCTGCCGCCCGGTGGGCTGCCCACGGTGCCGCTGTACAGCGACGACGCGTTGGACTCCACGGTGAAGGGCGTCGAATCGCTGGCCGTGACACCCGACGGCTTGCGGCTGCTGGCGCTTGAACGGGGTGCCGACGACGTTCCGCGCGTCGGCTGGCGATCCGCTCTCGATCGAAAGCCGCTGGATCCGCAGTTGCGTCTGGGGGCAATCGTTCCACAGGCCGCAGCGAGCTACCTCGAAGGAGGTGGGGTCTTTGTGCTGTCCCGCTCCGATGAGCTTGAGATCTTCCTCGCGCGGACGGGTGAGCGTCTGAAGGCGAGCGGAGGAACTCGGCCGGGTGTCCAGGCGCTCGCCTTCTCGGTCGATCTGCGCACTTCGGCCACGCTGCGGCGCGACGGCCGCGTCACGGTGGTGGGGCCATTGTCCTCGGTCGAGCGAGTGGCCCCTGCTGCGTCGCCGGACGGGAGCTACGTCGCGATGGCGCTGAGCGATGCGATCGGCACGCTTTGGCTGGCCGACGACCGCGGACAGCTGAAGGCCTGGGACTTGGTCGGCGATCGATGGGTGTCTGCGTCGGCTGCGGGTACTGGCGCTGTGACCGCGATGGCGGCCGACACGAGCGGCACCTGGCTGGCCGTTGCCCGCAGCGACGGCCGGCTGGAGCTGCACGACGCCCGCACCGGCGAGCGCCGCGTCGCCGTGCAGCCGGCGGGCGGCCAGCCGATCAGCGCGCTGGCGTTCAGCCCGGGCGGCCAGCGGCTGCTGGCTGCGCGCGGCGAAAGGCTGCTGGTCTTCGGCGCGGCCGCCGGCCGCCGCCTGCGCGTGATCGGCTGCCGCGGCAGCGACCCGCGCGACACGGCCGGCGACTGGCCGCTGCTGTTCAAGCCGGGCAGCGGCATCGAGGCCGTGGCCTACACGCCGGACGCCGCCTTTTCCGCCGGCCAGCTGCCCGACATCGGCGCCGGCGAGGTCTTGTTCGACCCCGCGGACCCGGTGCAGGAAGCGCTCGCGGCGACCGTGGTCTCCGCCCTGCGCTCGCAGCCCAGCCGGGAGCCGGCGCGCTGGCGGCGCAGCCCGTCGCCGGGCCTGCTTGCAGTGACGGCCTACGCCTGCCGCGCCGACGAGCGCATCGAGGGGTCCACCAGACTACTGCAGTCCGAGCCAGAGCCGATACCCGATGCTCGGAACGTCGTGCCCGTCGCGCCGCCGACGCTCGCCGGCCTGCGCTTCGAGATCTTCGGCTGCAACCCGGGATCGTCGCCTCAGACGGAGAGTGCGATCGAGGCCTCGTTGCGCCGGCTCGGCGCGAGCAGCATCCGGAAGACCTCGATCACGCTGGCCGAGTTCGACAAGCTGCTCGACAAGCAGTTCGCCGCCTACGAGATCCGCCCGAGCGTGGGCCAGCCGCGCGAGACCGCGGCGGCGGCCCTGCTGCGAAACGACAAGGCCTTCGCGGCGCTGGCGCCATGGACGGTCGTGCCCGTGCGCCAGCAGAGCAAGGACTACGTGAGCGTGGTGGTCTGCCCCTTGCGATGGGCGGCGCTCCAGGGTGCCGCGGCGCCGCAGGGCGGCGGTGCGGCGACGCCGCCGGCAGCGAGCGAGGCGCCGCAGAGCCAGCCGCAACCGAGTCCGGTGCAGCAGAGCCCGGTGCAGCAGAGCCCGGCGCAGCAGAGCCCGGCGCAGGCGCCGCCGCCCACCGAGGCGCCGTCGGCACCGGCCCGCCGCACCGGCGGGCGGGCGCTGGTCGTCCAGGGGGCGCAGCTGCTGTCCGATCCCTCCTTCGACATGAGCGACTTCCCGGTGCGCACGCTGGCCTGCGGCGACCACTGGTTCTCGGCCGGCGTGACTTCGGCTGCCGGCGCTTCCAGCGTGCCGGCGCAACTGCAAGGCGAGCAGCCGACGCTGGTGGTCAACGCCTGCTCGACGCTGCCGCCGGGCACGATGCGCCGGCTGGACGATGCGCTGCTGCGCCGTGTGCTCGATGAGGGCAAGGGCACCGGCTGGAAGTGGGACGGCGTGCTGCTGAGCGTGGGCCTCGACCGCCTGCTGGCGGCGCTGGCCAACGCGAAGCAGCCGCTGCTGCTGGACAACCCGCGCGAGACGAAGGGCGGCACCGATCGCATCTCGGCCGGAGCCTTCAACCTGCTCGCCGAACAGCTGCGCATCGACCTGCGGGCGCTGGTGCTCCTGCGCGACAGTGGCGTCAACCGCGGCACGCCGATCCTGCTGGGCACCTACGACTATCCGACGCCGCGGCAGGCCGGCACCGGGCTGCGCAACGGCCCGTGGTTGCTGCCGGCGATGCTGCGCGCGCGCGTGCCGCCGGACGAGCAGGCGGCGCTGGCACGCGAACTGATCGACCGGCTGGCCTCGACGCTGCAGTCCATCGCAGCCGACGGCGCGAACTTCCCTTCGGTCTTCGTCGTCGACACCCGCGGCACGCTCACGCCGGCGGCGGCCGGCGCCAGCGGCGAGAGCAGCGACTGGCTCAACGAAATCACCCCCAGTGCCGCCGGCTATGCCAAGCTCGCCCGGCGCTGGCAGGCGGCCATTGCCCGCGTGGCGCCGGCCAAGGGCCGCTGAACCGGGCAGCCCGCCTCAGCCGACCACGCTGTCGGCCTCGACCCAGGGCAGGCCCAGGCTCTCGCCGACGGCCGCGTAGGTCAAGCGGCCGGCATGCACGTTCAGCCCGGCCTTCAGGTGCGAATCCTCGCGGCAGGCGCGCTGCCAGCCCTTCTCGGCCAGTGCCAGCGCGAAGGGCAGGGTGGCGTTGTTCAGCGCCCAGGTCGAGGTGCGTGCCACCGCACCGGGCATGTTGGCCACGCAGTAGTGCACCACGCCGTCGACCACGTAGGTGGGCTCGGCATGGGTGGTGGCATGCGAGGTCTCGAAGCAGCCGCCCTGGTCGATCGAGACGTCGACGATCACCGAGCCCGGCTGCATGCGCGCCACCTGCGCGCGCGTCAGCACCTTGGGCGCCGCGGCGCCGGGCACGAGCACCGCGCCCACCACGAGGTCGGCCGCCAGCGCGGCACGCTCCACGGCGTCGAGCGAGGCAAAGACCAGCTGCACGCGGCCGTTGAAGAGGTCGTCGAGTTCGCGCAGGCGCGGCAGCGAGCGGTCCAGCAGCGTCACCTCCGCGCCCAGGCCCACGGCCATCTTCGCCGCGTGCGTGCCCACCACGCCGCCGCCGACGATCGCCACCTTGCCCGGCGCCACGCCCGGCACGCCGCCCAGCAGCACGCCGCGGCCGCCGACGGCCTTCTGCAGCGCGCAGGCGCCCACCTGCACCGCCATGCGGCCGGCGACCTCGCTCATCGGCGCCAGCAGCGGCAGGTGGCCGTGCGCATCGGTGATGGTCTCGTAGGCGATCGCGGTGCAGCCGCTTTCCAGAAGCGCCTCGGTCTGCGGCCGGTCCGGCGCGAGGTGCAGGTAGGTGAAGAGCAACTGCCCCTTGCGCAGCATGCGGCACTCGGCGGGCTGCGGCTCCTTGACCTTGACGATCATCTCCGCCTCGCCGAACACCGACGCGGCATCCGGCAGGATGCGTGCGCCGGCAGCGACGTACTGCGCGTCGTCGCAGCCGATGCCCAGGCCGGTGCCGGCCTGCACCAGCACCTGGTGGCCGTGGCCGACGAGTTCGCGCACCGAAGGCGGCGTGAGCCCGGCGCGGTATTCATGGGTCTTGATTTCCTTCGGGACGCCGATGCGCATGGCTAACTCCAGGGGGTGGGTCGGGTGCCGAGATCGTCGGCCTGGCGCGACCGAAGATGTTGCGGTTCGAACCACCGGCAGACCCGTGGATCGCGCAAGAATCCTTTGCCGATAGGTGGTTTGCTCGTGGATACTTGCCCGCGATGCCCAATGAACCGCCAATCCTTGATCGGCTCGACCGCAGGCTGCTCGCGCTGCTGCAGGCCGACGGCCGCATCAGCAACACCGATCTGGCGCAGGGCATCGGCCTGTCGCAATCGGCCTGCCTGCGGCGGGTGCAGCGGCTGGAGCAGGCCGGGATCATCGAAGGCTACGGCGCCTGGCTCAGCCACGCGAAGCTCGGCAAGTCCGAGACGGTGTTCATCGAGATCACGCTGGACAGCCAGAGCGAGACCGCGCTGGACGCCTTCGAGCGTGCCGTGGCCGCCAGCCCCGACATCCTCGAGTGCCACCTGATGGCCGGCGAGTACGACTACCTGCTGCGCGTGGCCGTGGCCGACGCGGCCGACTACGAGCGGCTGCACCGCAAGCAGCTCGCCGCCTTCCCGCACGTGGCGCGCATCCGCTCGCACTTCACGCTGCGGCGCGTGTCGCACCGGCGCGGGGTCGCGCTCTAGCGATCGAGCGTCACGCGCCCCTGTGACGAGTTCACAGGCGCGCGTGGACATCGGTCACATCGCCGGCGGCGCCTGCTGCGGATAGTGCAGGCCACACCGGCGGCCGTGGGCCTGCCGTTCGCGAGGACCCCGAAATGAAGTCACGCCGGCAGGGCGGCATGAAGCCCCATCGCGCCATGGTTCGACACGCCGCGCGCCGCGGCGTCTTCAGGCTCTCGCTGCTGGCGTTGCTGCTCGGCGGCGGCGCGGCGGCCCAGGCGCAGACCTGGAGCGGCCTGGGCCCCACCAACAACTGGGGCGACCCGCTGAACTGGAGCGGCATCGTGCTGCCCGCCAGCTCGACAGCGACCTCGCTCACCTTCGCCGGGACGCTGCGCCTGGCGCCGGTGCAGAACATCGCCAGCGTGTTCGACCTGGGCTCGATGACTTTCGCCGCCGGCGCCGGTGCCTTCTCGCTGAGCGGCAACACGCTGCGCTTTGCGGCGCCGATCTCGAACCTGGTCCAGAACTCGAGCAACGCGGTCACGATCGCCAACAACGTACAGGTCGCGGCCAACCTGGTTTACAGCGGCAACGGCTCGTTGACGCTGAACGGCCAGCTCTCGCGCAGCGGCCTGAACACGGCCGCGAACACGGTGCTGACCAAGCGCGGCAACGGCCGGCTCACGCTGGGATCGACCAACACCTTCGATGGCTCGGTGGTGATCGAAGCCGGCCAGGTGCGGCTGGGCCAGGCGCAGTCGCTGGCGAGCGCCACCGTGGTGATCAACGTCAACGGCGGGCTGGACCTGAACGGCCTGCCCACCGCCACGCTGGGCAACCTGAGCGGCAGTGGCCTGCTCTCGCTGGGCACCACGCAGCTGACGGTCGGTGGCAACGGTTCGTCGCCGGCGGCCTTCACGGCCGACATCCGGGGCGCCGCCGGCTCGAGCGTGACCAAGGCCGGCAGCGGCACGACGGTGCTTGCCGGCGGCCTGTCGATCTTCGACACGCTGAAGGTCAACCAGGGCACCGTCTCGCTGCGGAACACCACGCTGCAGATGAACAGCGCGTCGTTGGGGCTGATCGTCGGCAGCGGCGTGCCCGGCGACTCGGGTGGGCCCTTGCTGGAACTGATCGACGGCGCCGTCCTGCAGGCTCCCGGCGAGACGATGCAGGTGGACGGTGCGGCCGGGACGCGCCTGCAGATCGCAGGCGCCGGCAGCCAGATGTCCACCGGCTTTCAGGCCCTCATCGGCAACCATGCCCAGGGCAGCGTGACGGTGGCCGATGGCGGCAGCCTGCAGGCAGGCACCTACCTCATCGCCGGCGTCGACAACGGCGGCGTCGGCGTGATCGGCGCCTCGGATGGCGGACAGATCTCCTCGACCAACGGCCTGCTGGGCATGCTCCCGGGCTCCCATGGCACCGCCACCATCGAGGGCGCCGGCTCTCGCTGGACCACCTACTACCTGGGCCTCGGCGGCCTCAACGTGGGCCAGAACGGCGGCACCGGGGTGCTGAACGTCACGAACGACGGCGTGGTGCGCGTCAGCGGGTACTTGAAGACCTGGACGGCCGACAGCCGCGCCATCGTGAACGGCGGCAGCCTCAGCGTGGGCCAGCTCGAGAGCAACGGCACGCTCGGCGGCATCGAGCTCGTGCAGGACCCGAGCTTCGGCCCGGCGCTGACGATCGAAGGCAACGGCGGTGCCGCCAGCTTCGCCGGCATGATCAGCGGCTCCGGGACCCTGCTGAAGACCGGCACGCTGGCGCAGACCCTGTCCAACGCCAACAGCTTCTCCGGCCGCACCGTCATCAACGGCGGCAGCATCCTGCTGGGCCATGCGCAGGCGCTGCAGAACAGCACGGTCGAGATCGGCGTGGACAACGGCCTGAACCTCGGCGGCCTGGCCAGCGCCACGCTGGGCAACCTGGCCGGCAGCGGCGCGCTGAACCTGGGCGCCACGGAGCTGAACATCGGGCAGAACAACGCGGCTTCCTCGGTCTACGGCGGCACCATCACCGGCACCGACGGCAGCCTGGTCAAGCGGGGCAGCGGCAGCAGCACCCTCAGCGGCACCGGCAGCAGCTTCCACCACCTGACGGTCGACGACGGCACGCTGGTCGTCTCCGGCGGCGGCCTGAACCTGACCTCCACCAACAGCGGGCCCACGCCGGCGCTGATGGTCCTGGGCGGCGCGAAGATGAACATCGTCGGCGGCGCGGTGGTGAATGCCAACGCGGTGGACCGCAGCTCGGTCTTCGTCACCGGCGCGAATAACCCGCAGCTGCTGATCGAAGGCGCCGGCAGCCGGCTCAACGGCGGCTTCCAGGTCGTCATCGGCCACACCGAGCAGGGTTCGCTCACCGTGCGGCAAGGCGGCGAGCTGAACGTCAGCAACGGTCTCCTGTCGGGCTTCGCCGGCGGCGGCTCCGGGCTGATCAGCGTGGAGTCCGGCGGGCGCGCCACGGCCGCGGTCACGCTGGTGGGCACGCTGGCGGGCGCCGAGGGCCGCTTCGTCGTCACCGGCCCCGGCTCGACGCTGAATTCGAGCGCGCAGATCGCGCTGGGTGGCTTCGGCAGCAACCAGTCCGGCGGCACCGGCCACATGAGCATCCTCGACGGCGGCGTCGTCACGACCCCGGAGACCGTGTTCTGGACCGCGCCCAGCAGCATCACCATCGACCGCGGCGTGCTGAGCACCGGCGTGCTGCGCAGCCTCGGCAGCGCCGGCGGCAGCATCGAGCTGCAGGCCGATCCGGCCGGCGGCGTGGCGCTGAACCTCACCGGCGGCTCGGGCTCGGCGAGCTTCAGCGGCGCCATCAGTGGCAGCGGCAGCCTGCTCAAGACGGGCGGCGGGACGCAGATCCTCTCCGGCGCCAACAGCTTCGCCGGCTCGGTGCGCGTGCTCGGCGGCACGCTGGAGATGGCCACCGGCGCGGCCAGCGAGTACGAAGTGGCCAGCGGCGCCTTGTTGCGCCTGGGCGCGCGCGACCTGGGCTTCGCCGTGGTGCAGGCGCCCGCGGGTGCGTCGGTGGTCTACACCGGCAGCACCGTCAATGGCGGCCAGCTGGTGGGCGGCGGCAGCCACGACATCCAGGCCGTGCAGCGCCTGGTCGGCACGCGCGTGGCCACCGGCGTGACGCTCACGCCGGCCTCCGGCGCCAGCTTCATCGGCGTGGCCAGCAGCGGCGACATCCTCAACCTCGCCGGGCGCAGCCTCAGCTGGACCGGCGGAACCAACAGCCTCGGTTCGGTGACGGTCGCCGGCAGCACCACCGTCAGCGGCTGGAATTCCAGCGGCCTGCTCGACATCCGCACCGGCGGCACGCTGGTGAACCGCGGCAGCGCGCTCGTGCTGGGCGGAGGCAGCCGCACCACCATCGGCTCGGTGGCTGCGCCGGGCGGCCTGCTGAGCCTGCAGGACGGCACGCGGCTGCAGCTCAACGGCGCGCTGCTGGTCAACAACGGCACGATCAGCGGCCCGGTCGACGTCAACTACGGCTCGCTGGCCAAGGGCGCGGGCGTCTACGGCGCGGTGACGGTCAACGACGGCGGCCGCTTCTCGCCCGGCAACAGCCCGGGCACCGTGCGCGGTGAATCGGCCACCTGGGGCGCGGGCGGCACCTATCTCGTCGAGCTGTCGGCCGCCGGCGGCACGGCCGGGCGCGACTGGGACCTGTGGGCGCTGAGCGGGGGGCTGGACATCCGCGCCGGCAGCACCGGCAACAGCCGATTCACGATCGCGCTGGCGACGCTGGACGGCAGCGACCAGGCCGCTCCGCTGGCCGGCTTCGACAACCAGCAGGCCTACCGCTGGCAGATCGTCGACACCGGCAGCGGCGTCAGCGGCTTCGACCTCTCGACGCTGACGCTGGACACCAGCGCCTTCCGCAGCGACACCGCCGGCGGCCACTTCCAGCTCGCGCTGGACAGCGGCGACCTCTACGTCGCCTTCGTGCCGACGCCGGTGCCGGAACCCGAGACCTGGGCGCTGATGCTGGCCGGCATGGTGGGCATCGCCGCCGCGTCGCGCCGGCGACAAGCGCGTGCCGACTGATGCCGGGGCGCGTGCGCGAACTCCGGCATCGTCCTCACTCGACGTTCTGCACCTGCTCCCGCATCTGCTCCACCGCCACCTTCATCTCCACCGAGATCGTGGTGAGTTCCAGCGCGGCCGACTTGCTGCCCAGCGTGTTGGCCTCGCGCTGCAGTTCCTGGATCAGGAACTCCAGCCGTTTGCCGAGTTCGCCGCCGGCCTTCAGCAGGCGTTCGATCTCGTCCAGGTGCGAGGCCAGGCGGGCCAGTTCCTCGGCCACGTCGATGCGGATCGCGAAGCTCGCGGCCTCGGCCATCGCGCGCTCCTGCAGCGTGTTCGCCGGCACGCTGGCGCCGGCCTGCACGGTGGCCAGCGCCTCGTTCCAGCGCTCGACGAAACGCGCCTGCTGGCGCTGCACCACCGCCGGCAGCAGCGGCGCGGCCTGGGCGGCCAGCTCGCGCAGCCGCGCCACGCGCTCCAGCAGCACGGCGGCCAGGCGCTCGCCTTCGCGGGCGCGGGCCTCGCGCAGGCCTTCGACGCAGCGCTTGGCGGCGTCCAGCGCGGCCTCGTCCAGCTTCACCGCCGGGCCGCCGCCCTTGCACCAGTGCAGCACCTCGTTGACGGACAGCGGCCGCGCATCGGGCAGCCAGCCGACGATGGCCGACTGGTGGTGCGACAGGCGGTTGAGCTGCTCCGGCGAGGGCATGGGCAGCGCGCTGTCCGCTTCGCGGGCAGTGGCCACGCGCACTTCGATCTTGCCGCGGCGAAAGGCGGCTGTGAGCATCTCGCGCAGGGCCGGCTCCAGCCCGCGGAGCTCGTCGGGCAGGCGCAGCGCCAGGTCCAGGAAGCGGCCGTTGACCGAGCGGGCCTCGACCGTCACCGAGCCCGTGGAGGGCGTGCCCTCGGCCGCTTCCGCAGCCGCGTTGGCATACCCCGTCATGCTATAAACCGCCATTAAACCCGCCTCCTGACAAGCCGCCCGATTATGTCGAAGCCCAAGCCAGCGCCGTTGCCCTCGGGCACCGTGGTGGGCGGCTACACGATCGTCAAGAAGCTCGCCGCTGGCGGCTTCGGCGTGGTGTATCTCGCCGAGGGCGAGAAGTCGCAGCTGGTGGCGATCAAGGAATACCTGCCGGCCTCGCTGGCCGAGCGCTCGCCGGGCGAGCTGACGCCGCGCGTCAAGCCCGACAAGCAGCCGCTTTACCGCCTGGGCCTGAAGAGCTTCTTCGAGGAAGGCCGCTCGCTGGCGCAGATCAGCCACCCCTCGGTGGTTTCCGTTCTCAACTTCTTCCGCGAGAACGAAACCGTCTACATGGTGATGAACTACCTGCAGGGCGACACGCTGCAGGACTTCATCGTCACCGCGCGCGATCTCAAGCGTGACAAGGTGTTCCGCGAGAGCACGATCCGCTCGCTGTTCGACGAGATCCTGCGCGGCCTGCGCATCGTGCACCAGCACAAGATGCTGCACCTGGACATCAAGCCGGCCAACATCTTCGTCACCAACGACAACAAGGCGGTGATGCTGGACTTCGGCGCCGCGCGCGAGGTGCTGAGCAAGGAAGGCAACTTCATCCGCCCGATGTACACGCCGGGCTTCGCCGCGCCGGAGATGTACCGCCGCGACGGCACGCTCGGCCCCTGGACCGACATCTACGCCATCGGCGCCTGCATCTACGCCTGCATGCAGGGCTACCCGCCGAACGACGCGCCGCAGCGCATCGAGAAGGATCGGCTGGCGCTGAGTCTTTCGCGCCTGCGCAACATCTACTCCGACAACCTGATCGAGGTCACCGAGTGGTGCATGAGCCTCGATCCGCTGAGCCGCCCGCAGAGCGTGTTCGCACTGCAGAAGGAACTGGCGCGCGAGACCGAGCGCCGCTACACCAAGCTCAGCTTCGGCGAACGGCTGAAGCTGCAGATCGAGACCTTGAAGACGGGCCAGAAGGCCTGAAGCCATGCAATTTTCGGTCTACCAGGTCAGCCGCAAGGGCGGCCGCGAGAAGAACGAAGACCGCATGGGCTACTGCTACACGCGCGATGCGGGCCTGTTCGCGCTCGCCGACGGCATGGGCGGGCACCCGGAAGGCGAGGTCGCGAGCCAGCTCGCGCTGCAGACGCTGGCGGCGATGTTCCAGCGCGAAGCCAAGCCCAAGCTGGCCGACCCGCTGCGCTTCCTGCACGAGTCGATCATCGCCGGCCACCACCAGCTGCTGCGCTACGCCACCGAGCGCGGGCTGATGGACACGCCGCGCACCACCATCGTCGCCTGCGTCATTCAAGGCAACGCCGCCTACTGGGCCCATTGCGGCGATTCGCGCCTGTACCTCGTGCGCGGCGACAAGCTCGTGGCCCGCACGCGCGACCACTCGTATTCCGAGCTGCAGGAGACGCTTTCGGCCGTGGTGCCGATGGGCGACCGCGTCAACCGCAACGTGCTGTTCACCTGCCTGGGCAGCCCGGGCAAGCCGGTGGTCGACACCGCCGGCCCGCTGCTGGTGAACCCCGGCGACCGGGTGATGCTGTGCAGCGACGGCCTGTGGGGCACGCTGCCGGACCCGGCGATCACCGAGATCCTGGCCAAGCACGCGATCAGCGACGCCGTGCCCGAGCTGGTGGAGCGCGCGCTGCGCGTGGCCGGCGAGCGCAGCGACAACGTCACCGTGCTGGCCGTGGAGTGGGAAGCCGCGGAAGACCTCGACAGCAAGAGCAACATCAGCACGCGCTCGCTGGGCGAGGAAGTCTTCGCGTCGACCATCCAGGCCAGCCTGGGCGCCGAAGGCAGCAGCGACGAGCTGGACGAGGCCGAGATCGAGCGCAGCATCCGCGAGATCAACGAGGCGATCCAGCGCAGCAGCCAGAAGCGGAAGTAGCTGCGCCGCCGCCGCGGGCCGCTTGGCCGACAATCGCGGCCATGACATTCCAACGATCTGCCGGCCGCCAGGCCGATGCGCTGCGCCCGGTCTCCCTCCAGCGCCACTACACCCGCCACGCCGAAGGCTCGGTGCTCGTCTGCTTCGGCGAGACCAAGGTGCTGTGCACCGCCTCGGTCGAGGAGAAGGTGCCGCCCTTCAAGCGCGGCGGCGGCGAGGGCTGGCTGACGGCCGAGTACGGCATGCTGCCTCGCGCCACCCACACCCGCAGCGACCGCGAGGCCGCCAAGGGCAAGCAGAGCGGACGCACGCAGGAGATCCAGCGCCTGATCGGCCGCAGCCTGCGCGCCGTCTTCGACCTCAAGGCGCTGGGCGAGCGCACGATCTCGCTGGACTGCGACGTGCTGCAGGCCGATGGCGGCACGCGCACCGCGGCCATCACCGGCGCCTTCGTCGCCGCGCACGACGCGGTGAGCTGGCTGCTTTCGCAGGGCCGCATCCAGGCCAGCCCGATGCGCGACTTCGTCGCCGCGGTCTCGGTCGGCGTGGTCAACGGCATCCCGTTGCTGGACCTGGAGTACGTCGAGGACTCGGCCTGCGACACCGACATGAACGTCGTGATGACCGGCAGCGGCGGCTTCGTCGAGGTGCAGGGCACGGCCGAGGGCGTGCCCTTCACGCGGGCCGAGATGGACGAGCTGCTGGGCCTGGCCAGCGCGGGCATCGGCGAGCTCGTCGGGCTGCAGAAGCGCGCGCTCGGAGTGGCCTGATGAGGTTGGTGCTGGCGTCCAACAACGCCAAGAAGCTTTCGGAGATGAAGGCGCTGCTCGGCGCGCTGCCGCTGGAACTCGTGCGCCAGGGTGAACTCGGCATCGCCGAGGCCGAGGAGCCGCACCAGACCTTCATCGAGAACGCGCTGGCCAAGGCGCGGCATGCGGCTGCGGCCGCCGGCGGCGCGGCGATGGCTGACGACTCGGGCCTGTGCGTCGACGCGCTGGGCGGTGCGCCGGGCGTGATCTCGGCGCACTACGCCGGCCTCACGCAGGCGACCGGCGAGCGCGAGGCGGTGCGGCGCGCGCAGGATGCCGAGAACAACGCGCGGCTGCTGGCCGATCTCGATGGACAGGCCGACCGGCGCGGCTTCTTCATCAGCACGCTGGTGGCGCTGCGGCACGCGGACGATCCGCAGCCGCTGGTGGCCGTGGGGCGCTGGCCGGGCGAGATCCTGCGCGCGCCGCGCGGCGACCAGGGCTTCGGCTACGACCCGCTGATGTTCATCCCCGAACTCGGCCGCACCGTGGCCGAACTCGACGCCGAGACCAAGAACCGCCACAGCCACCGCGCGCGGGCGATGGCGCAGATGCTCGAACTGCTGCGCAGCGTCTGGCACCTGTGAGCGTCGAGCATTTCCTGCGCCCGGGCACCTTGCAGCTCGGCGCGCTGCCACCGCTGGCCCTGTATGTGCACCTCCCGTGGTGCCTGCGCAAGTGCCCGTACTGCGACTTCAATTCGCATGAAGCCGCGAAGGGCGAGTTGCCCGAGCGGCGCTACCTCGATGCGCTGGTGGCCGACCTCGAAGCCAGCCTGCCGCTGGTCTGGGGCCGCAGGGTGCACAGCATCTTCATCGGCGGCGGCACGCCCAGCCTGTTCTCGCCCGAAGGCATCGACCGGCTGCTGGCCGACGTGCGTGCGCGGCTGCCGCTGGAGCCGGGGCTGGAGATCACGCTCGAAGCGAACCCGGGCAGCTTCGAGCGCGACCGCTTCCGCGCCTTCCGCGCCGCGGGCGTCACGCGCCTGTCGGTGGGCGTGCAGAGCTTCGACGATGCGGCGCTGAAGACGATCGGTCGCGTGCACGACGGCGCGATGGCGCGCGCAGCGCTTGCCGAAGCCGCCTCGGCCTTCGAGACCTTCAACCTCGACCTGATGTACGCGCTGCCGGGGCAGACGCTCGAGCAGTTCGCGGCCGACCTCGACACGGCGCTGTCGTTCGCGCCGCCGCACCTGTCGGTCTATCACCTGAGCATCGAGCCGAACACGGTGTTCGCGAGCCGACCGCCGAGCGCGCTGCCGGACGAGGACCTCGCCAGCGAGATGCTGGACCTCATCGGCGCGAAGACCGCCGGCGCCGGCCTCGAACGCTACGAGGTCAGCGCCTTCGCGAAGCCCGGCCACCGCTGCCGTCACAACCTGAACTACTGGCAGTTCGGCGACTACTTGGGGCTGGGCGCCGGCGCGCACGGCAAGATCAGCTTCCCGCACCGGGTGCTGCGCCAGGTGCGCTGGCGCGAGCCGGCCGCCTACATGCAGCAGGCGCTGGCGGGCGACGCGGTGAGCAACCAGCACGAGGTCAAGCGGGCCGACCTGCCTTTCGAGTTCATGCTCAACGCGCTGCGGCTGCGCGAGGGCTTCGCGCTGGAGGACTTCCGCTCGCGCACGGGGCTGCCGCTGTCGGCGATCGAGGCCACGCTGGCCCAGGCCGTGGAGCGTGGGCTGCTCGAGCGCGACGAGGGCGCGGGCACGGTTCGGCCGAGCGCGCGAGGCTTCGACTTCCTCTCCGACCTGCAGTCGATGTTCCTGCCGCGCGAAAAGCACTGACGGATGTTCAGCCGGCGCGCTGCGCCTCCAGCGCCGCGCGCGACAGCGCCATCTCCTCGCGCAGCCAGTTCCGCAGCGCCACCATCGGCGGCCAGTCGGCCAGCTCGGCGGTGTGCACGAACCAGTAGGTGGAGTAGCCCGGCTCGTCCAGCGCCCACGGCGCCAGGCGCACCAGGCGGCCGGCCTGCAGCGCGTCGGCCGCGAGCAGCTCGCGCACCAGCGCGATGCCCAGGTCCTGCTCGGTGGCCTGCAGCATCAGGCCGAAGTCGTTGAAGTCGGCCACGGGCTTGACCTTGCGCTCGCCGCCGGCGAGGCGAAACCAGCGGTCCCAGACCTCGGGGTCGCCCAACATCGGCTCCTGTGCCAGCTGCGCGACGCTCGCGCGGCCGAGCTTCGCCGCGCGCTGCGGCGCGCCGACGACGATCAGCGGCGAGTCGCTCAGCAGCTCGGCCTGAAGCCCCCGCCAGCGCCCGCTGCCGCTGCGCAGCGCGGCGTGGAAGCCCTCGCGCACCACGTCCACCAGCTGGGCCGATGCGTGAACTTCGAGCGTGATGTCCGGATGCGCCTCGCGCCAGCGGCCCATGCGCGGCAGCAGCCAGCGCTGCGCGAACGAGGGCAGCACGGTCAGGCGCAGCTGCTGCACGTCGCCTGCAGCCACGGCCCGCGCGGCCTGCACGCCTTCGGCCAGGCGGTCCAGCGCCGGCTCCACCGCGCGCTGCAGCGCCGCGCCGGCGGCATTGAGCACCAGGCTGCGGCCGCGGCGGTCGAAGAGGGCCACGCCGAGCTGTTCTTCCAGCAGCTTGATCTGCTGGCTCACCGCGCTGTGCGTGAGGCTCAGCTCCTCGGCGGCGGCGCGCAGGTTCTGCAGGCGTGCCGCGGCACGGAAGGCGGGCAGGGTGTTCAGCGGCAGGTAGGTCATGCTGGTCAGTGATTCTGAACAGAAGAGCCTGAATCTATCGCTTTTCTGGATTGAACGAGATGCGTATCTTTCCAGGACCGCATCAGGAGCCCGCCATGAGCAGCACGATCTACCCCGGAACGCCCATCCCCACGCGCAGCCCGGCCTGGCGCCGGCTGCTGGGCGACATCGCCGAGCTCTGGCGCGGCTGGCGCGCCGAAGCCAGCATGCAGCGCGAACGCAAGGCGCTCGAGGGCCTGGCCGACGCGACGCTGCGCGACATCGGCCTGGATCGGTCGATGTGGCCCAACGACCGCTCGCTGGCCGCGCGCGACTTCCTGCGCGGGCTTTGAGCGGCGAAGTGGCTCAGACGCGCGAGGTCACCGCGCCGGCGTTGGCGCGCAGCCACTCGATCAGGCGCGGCGCGATCTGCGCGAGCGGCAGCACCTCGTGCGCGGCGCCATGGGCGATGGCCTCGCGCGGCATGCCGAAGACGACGCAGCTCGCCTCGTCCTGCACCACGTTCCAGCTGCCGGCGTCGCGCATGGTCTTCATGGCCTTGGCGCCGTCGGCGCCCATGCCGGTGAGCATCACGCCCAAGGCGTTGCGGCCGACCACGCGCGCGGCGCTGTCGAACAGCACCTCGACGCTGGGCTTGTGGCGGTTGACGGGCTCGCCGTCCTGCACGCGGGCGATGTAGTTCGCGCCCGAGCGCTCCACCGACAGGTGCAGGCCGCCCGGCGCGATGTAGGCGTGGCCGGGCAGGATGCGTTCGCCGTCCTGCGCCTCGGCCACGCGGATGCGGGCCAGGCCGTTCAGCCGCGCGGCGTAGCTCTTCGTGAAGCCGGGCGGCATGTGCTGCGTGATCAGCACCGCGGGGCTGTCCGGCGGCAGGTTCACCAGCACCTCGCGCGTGGCCTCGGTGCCGCCGGTGGAGGCGCCGATGAAGATCAGCTTCTCGGTCGACAGGCGGCCCAGCGTCGAGGCGCCGGCCGGCTTGGCCGGTGCGGCACCCGGCGCGGGCGCGGAGGCCAGGCGGTGCACGCGGGCGCGCGCGGCGGTGCGGATCTTCTCGGTGATGTCGGCGCCCAGCTGACGCAGGCCGTCGGCCACGCCGATCTTGGGCTTGGCGACGAAGTCCACCGCGCCGAGTTCGAGTGCCTTGAGCGTGACGTCGGCGCCGCGCTCGGTCAGCGTGGAGACCATCACCACCGGCATCGGGCGCAGGCGCATCAGGCGCGACAGGAAGTCCAGGCCGTCCATGCGCGGCATCTCGACGTCCAGCGTGATCACGTCCGGGTTGAGGTTGCGGATCATCTCGCGCGCCACCAGCGGGTCGGCGGCGGCGCCGATGCAGCACATGTCGGGCTGGCGGTCGATGATCTCGGCGAGCAGCCCGCGCACCAGCGCCGAGTCGTCCACCACGATCACGCGGGTCTTGGTCGTCATCACTACACCTCGGGTCAGAACAGATCGATCGAGCCGCCGGCGGCGGCGGGCGCGGCGCGCGTGGCGGCGGCGCGTTCCTGGGCCGCCAGCGCCTCGGTGTTGGCCGAGGCCAGGCGCTTGACCATGGCCTTGCCGCTGGCCGGCAGGAAGCAGACCTTGCGCGGATAGATGTCCAGCACGTCCTTGCTGACCACCGTGATGCGCTCGGTGCGCAGGTAGTCCAGCACGAAGGCGGTGTTGCGCTCGCCGACGTTGATGGTGTTCATGCCGCTGATCACGGCGCCGCCGCCGAAGACCTTGGCTTCCATCGTCGAGCGCGTGGCGCCGCGCTTGACCATCTCGCCGATCAGCAGGTCCATCGCGAAGCTGCCGTAGCGGCCGCTGTCGGCGCCGCCGGAGCTGTCGGGCAGCAGGAAGTGGTTCATGCCGCCGACGCGCTTCTCGCGGTCCCACAGGCAGGCGGCGATGCACGAGCCCAGCGTCGTCATGACGAGGATGTCCTCGTCGTGCACGAAGAACTCGCCCGGCAGCACCTTGACCGCCTCGTTGCGGAAATGCGCGTCGTAGAAGAAGAACGAGGCCTCGCCCGGCTTGCGCGGCGCGGCCTTCAGGCGATCCAGCCGGGCCGGGGCGGCGCCGGGCGCGGGCATCGACAGCGGCCGCGGGGCCGGCGCAGGCAGGGTGGCAGAGGCAAACGGAGAAGCCATCGGTGACTTATCGGCGGTGGCCGGGGCGGCTTGAATCCGGCGCCTCAGACGCGCTCGTAGATGGTCTTGCCGCGCAGGCGGAAGAGGTCGCGCGAGTCGGTGAAGTTCTCGCTGTGGCCCACGTACAGCAGGCCGCCGGGTTTCATCGCCGCATGCATGCGCTCCAGCACCTTGCGCTGGGTCGGCGCGTCGAAGTAGATCATCACGTTGCGGCAGAAGACGAAGTCGAAGGGGTCGCCCAGGCTGGCCCAGCTGGCGCTCATCAGGTTGAAGCTGCGGAACTCGATCAGCCGCGCCAGCTCCGGCTTCACGCGGATGCTGCCGGCGTTGTTGCCGGTGCCGCGCATGAAGTGGCGCTTGAGCCGCTCGGGGCTCAGGCCGCGCGCATCGGCCGCGTAGACGCCGCGCTGCGCGGTGGCCAGCACCTTGGTGTCGATGTCGCTGCACACGAGCTTGAGCTGGGCCGAGATGCCCAGCGTCTCCACCACCGTCATCGCCAGCGAATACGGCTCCTCGCCGGTGGACGCGGCGTTGCACCAGATGCGCATCGGCCGGCCCGCGGCCAGCGAGGCGCGGGCGCGCAGGTCGTCGACCAGCGCGTGGAAGTGGTGCTCCTCGCGGAAGAAGGCCGTCAGGTTGGTCGTGAGGCAGTTCACGAACTCCTGCCACTCGGCCTCGGCTTCCGCGCCGGTGGCGCGTTCCAGCCACTGCAGGTAGGCGGCGAAGGAGCTGTGGCGCGTCTCGCGCAGGCGCCGCGACAGGCGGCTGTAGACCATGGCCTGCTTGCCCGCGTGCAGGCTGATGCCGGCGCGCTGGTGGATGAGCTGTCGCACGCGCTCGAAGTCGGCCGGCGTGAGCGTGAACTCCTGCTCGGTCGCGATGCCGGCGTTGATCGGGGGCGGGCTGAAGGTGGCAGTCATTGAAGCAGTGTCGGCGCGCTTGCCCCTCGGGCAGCGCCGGATATGCGGGCTCGTAAGCAGCCATTTCGTCTCGTCGGGCCCCGCAACACCACTGCTAGACTGCCCCCACTTCTCCAAGGCCTGCCCGTCTTGAATCGTCCGCAGTACCAGCCCTCGCCCGACGCCGAAGCTCCCGGCTCGGCCGCGCTCCGGCTGGAAACCGCGCTGCAGCTGCTGGGCCATTCCGGCCGCCTGCTGCCCGAGGGCGACCCGGCCAGCCCCGAGTGGCTGCAGGCGCTGATCGACGGCCTGGTGGACCTCTCCAGCCGCGACGCGCTCACCGGCCTGGCCAACCGCCGCGCCTTCGATCTCGCACTGGCGCGCGAGATCGACCGCGTCGCGCGCAGCGGCGAGCCGGCGCTGCTGCTGGTGCTGGACATCGACCACTTCAAGCGCATCAACGACGGCTGGGGCCATGCCGCCGGCGACCACGTGATCCGCGCCGTGGCCAGCGCGCTGATCGACAGCGTGCGGCCGATGGACCTGGTGGCGCGCGTGGGCGGCGAGGAGTTCGCGATCATCCTGCCCAACTGCGCCGCGGCCTTCGGCGAGACGGTGGCCGAGCGCGTGCGCCGGCGTGTCGAGCGCATGCCGGTGGCGGTGGCGCCGGGGCAGGAGATCGCCTGCACCATCAGCATCGGCGGCGCCTTCGCGCCGCAATGGGTGCGCTCCACGCCCGCGCTGTGGGTGGAGCGCGCCGACCAGCAGCTCTACCTGAGCAAGGCCCAGGGCCGCAACGTCGTGCGGCTGGAGCCCACGGCCGTCTCGGTGGTCAGCAACGAGGAGCGCCGGCTGCTCTTCGAGACCTTCCAGATCCAGGACCACGAATGAGCAGCCCCGACCTGCCCGGCACCAGCACCGCTTCGGCGGCCTCGCCGCACATCATCGCCGTGACCAGCGGCAAGGGTGGCGTGGGCAAGACCTTCGTCTCGGCCAACCTCGCCGCCGCGCTGGCGCGCCAGGGCCGCCGCGTGCTCGTGCTGGACGCCGACCTGGGCCTGGCCAACCTCGACGTGCTGCTGAACCTGTTCCCCAAGATCACGCTGCACGACGTGTTCACCGGCAAGGCCAAGCTGGCCGACGCGGTGCTGCCCGTCACCGGCGGCTTCTCGGTGCTGCTGGCAGGCTCGGGCATGGTCGAGTACTCGCGCATGACGCCGGAGATCCGCGAGCAGCTTCAGGGCGTGATCCGCGATGTCGAGCCGCGTTTCGACCACGTGCTGCTGGACACCGGCGCGGGCATCTCCGACGTGGTGCTCTACACCGTCTCGCTGGCCGGCCAGGTGATGGTGGTGGTGACGCCCGAGCCCACCTCGCTGACCGACGCCTACGCCACGATCAAGGTGCTGGCCACCACGCAGGGCCGGCGCCGCTTCAACCTGCTGGTGAACCAGTCGCGCAAGATCGGCGAGGCGCGTGCGGTGCGCCAGCAGCTGCAGCAGGTGGTCGACCGCTACGTCAACCCGACGCTGGACAGCCCGGTGCGGCTGGAGCTGATGGGCGAGATCCCGACCGACGGCGCGGTGCGCGAGTCGGTGCAGCGACGCCAGCTGCTGCTGGAGCTGCTGCCCGGCACGGCGGCTTCGCTGGCCATCGCCAACGTCGCCACGCGCATCATCAGCGCGGCCGACGCGGCCTGAGCTTCCGATGGCACAGGCCGAGGACGACGGCGCTGACGAGGGCTCTGCCGCGCCGCAGGGCCCGACGCCCTTCCAGATGCTGGGCGGCGAGGCGCCGGTGCGCGCGCTGGTGGACCGCTTCTACGACCTGATGGACCTCGAGCCCAGCTATGCGCGGCTGCGCGTGCTGCACCCGGGCGACCTCTCCGGTTCGCGCGACAAGCTCTTCTGGTTCCTCTGCGGCTGGCTCGGCGGGCCGAACCACTACATCGAGCGCTTCGGCCACCCGATGCTCCGTGCACGCCACCTGCCCTACACGATCGGCATTGCCGAGCGCGACCAGTGGATGGCCTGCATGCGCCAGGCGATGGAGGAGCAGGGCCTGGACGCCGACCTCGGCCGGCGCCTCGGCCAGGCCTTCGCCGGCACGGCGGACTGGATGCGCAACGTCGCCCGCTGAGGCGGCACCCGCTCGCTGCTGCTCAGGGCAGCTCGCTGCGCGCGCGCACGTGCACCAGCTTCCACGGCGTGCCTTCCAGCTTGCGCACCAGCATCACATGCTGGCCCGCCACCCAGGCACCGTCGCGGTCGAACAGGCTGGCCGGGTCGCGCGTGGCCAGGGTTCCGGGCAGCACCTCCGAGGCGTGGCGGCCGCCGGTGTCGCGCGAGCTCGTGAAGTTCGGCGCGGCCACGAGCTTGCCCTCGGCGTCGACGATGAAGACCACGCCGTGGTTCAGCGGCTGCGTGCGCACGAAGTCGTTCAGCAGGTCGATGCCCAGGTCGATCGCCACCGTGCCGCAGAAGCGCCGGCCGTGGTACACGGGCGCGCCCACCGTGACCATCATGCCCTTGCCGAAGTGGTCGAGGTAGGGCGTGGTCCAGAACACCTGCCGGCCGGGGTCGGCACGGGGCCGGCCGAGGCGGAAGAAGTCCATCTGCAACAGGCGGTCCGCGTAGGCGAACTCGCGCGAGTGGATCCACGGCACGATGTGGATGAAGCGCCGGCTCGAGGTGTAGTAGACCCAGCCCACCGCGGCGATGGGCCGCAGCGCGCGCCACACCGCATGGAAAGGGGCGCCCAGCCGCAGCGCGGCGTCGAGTTCCTCGCGTGCCTCGCCGCGCCACTTCGTCATGTCGCCGGCACCGCTGAGGTTGCCCACGGCGTGGGTGGCATAGAGCTCGGAGTCGATGGCCGCGTTCAGGTGGCTCAGCCGCGCGCCGCGGTCGTGCGCCAGCAGCGACAGCGCCAGCGCCGGGTGCGGCGCGCCCTGGTGCCGCGCCAGCGCCAGCGCGCTCTCGGCCTGGTGGCGCAAGGCGCTGGCGTGGCTGCTGCAGGTGGCCAGCAGCGCCTGCAGGTTCTGGTGGATGCTGTCGAAGATGCTTTCCAGGCGCCGGAAGCTTTCGTCCTCGCCGTCGTAGCTGTGCGGCAGGAAGGGCTGCGGCGGGCCGCCTGCCGGCAGCAGCTGGTGCAGCCGGGCGAGGATGCGGTCGAGGTCGCCACGCTGGTCGTCGCCGCTGCGCATCTGCAGCGCGTTGATGCGCGACAGCCCCGCCAGCTCCGGCGGCAGCTGCGCAGGCCCGGGCATGCGCGCGCCGCCCACCAGCAGCGGCAGCACATGCCGCCCCTCGGCCAGGCCGGCGAGCGCGGCCTCGACCTCCTGGCGTACCGCGTCGTCCGGCTCGTGCAGCCGCGAGGGCGGTGCGTCGGGCGCGCCGGCGGCGGCCGGCGCGCCGGCCCAGTCCGGGCCGATGACAACCAGCACCACGCGGCTGCGCCTGACCTCGGCCAGCATCGCGGTCTGGAAGTTCTCGCCGCCGGCAATCGCCGCGCGGTCGATGAACACGCCGTCGGCGGGGAACTCGCGCACCAGCACGTCGTAGAGCCGGTTGGTCTGCTCGATGCTGTCGTTGCGGCGGTAGGACAGGAACACCTGCGCGGCGCGGCGCGAGGGAGCCTCGGCGCGGCGCCGGGGCCTGCGCGCTGCCTTCCTGCCGATGGTGGTCTTGGGTTTGCCCTTGGCCTCGGCCTTGGATCGGGGCTTGGGTGAAGTGGCCACGGCCCGGGCCTCTCAGATCGCCATGCAGGCGGCCGTGCGCACGCGCAGCACGGCCTCCTGGCGGAACGTGCTGGCGTAGGCCGCGGCGATGTCGCGCGCGGCGCGGTCCGATGCGGCGTCGCCCGGGTGCACGAGCTGCAGCACGCGGCTGGCTTCGGCGACCGGCCGGCCGGTCTGCGGCGAGCGCCAGTGGCCGTGCGCATCGATCACCGTGAAGCCCTGAGGGAAGCGCGGCACGACCTGCTCGTCGAGGAAGCGCTGCCACTCGGCCGGCGTGACCGCGCCCGAGCCGTCGGGGCGCTCGGCGCCGAGGTAGAGGCTGTCGGCCGCGGCCGGCCGCTCGCCCGGGCCGCAGGCCGGCGCGCCGGGTGCCATCGCGGCCGGTGTGGTGCCGGGCGTGGTCGTGCAGCCTGCCAGCGCCAGCAGTGCCGCCGCGGCGAGGCCGGCACGCAAGCTCATCGCTGCTCCCGCAGCAGCACGTCGATGTACGAGTTGCCGCGCTGGCTGGTGACCCGCGTCTGCAGCGCGCCGCCGGCCGCCGGCGTGGTCGTCAGCTTGCCGTCGAGCCAGGTCGCGCAGTACGGGCCGGGGTCGCTCTGCTTGTCCGTCCGCTGCACGAGGTAGCTGGTGGCGTCCGGGCCCGCCTTGAGCGCCAGTGAGCAGCTCTTCTCGACGAAGCGCAGCTCGCCATCGGCGCCGCCGGCGGGCAGGCGCACCTTGACGTTGACGGTGGTCTTCAGCGCTTTCGACTGGTAGGCGCCGAGCCAGTCGGCCCGCGCCGCCACCGGCATCGCGGCGCAGAGGGCCGCGAGCAGTGCTGCCGCGGCAAGCCGCAACCGTGCGGGGTTCGGGTGTGCCGTTCTCGTCCGGAAGGATCCGTCCATCGCTCATGCTCCCGTTGATGGCCGCCCGTGCGGCCTCAGAACCTGGGGACCGGCCAGCCTGCGAACACGAGGCCTGCCGCCGCCAGCGCCAGTGCCAGCAGCAGCAACGCGAGCAGCCCGCTACCGACGCGCCGCCGCAGCCCCTGCGCCGCAGCCAGTTCATTCAGCGTACGGCCTGTGCGCGCCTGCACGATGGCGTCCAGTCGATGCAGGTCGGCATCGGCCACCGCCAGCGCGTCCAGCGCCTTCACGGCGCGGCTCCGGCCGCGGCCTCGAAGCGCTTCCAGACCAGGCCGTCCAGCCTCAGCTCGCCTTGGCCGCCGGCGTCGATGTCGATCTCCACGCGGTGCCGCGGCGCCAAGATCGCCTGCAGCCCCGGCACTCGCCAGCGGCGCGGCCGGACGATGCGCAGGCGCCAGCCCTCGGGCCGGTGGTCGAGCACGCAGTCGAAGGCGACCTGCAGGCCGGCCAGCTGCGTGCCGGCGGCCGGCAGCAATTCGTCCCAGCCGAAGGCCGCCACGTCGTGCAGCGCACCGGCCGGTGGCCGCAGGCGCAACGGTGGGAACGACGCGCGCTCGGCGCTTCGCCGCAGCGTCTCGGCGCGCAGCGCGCGGCCCGCGGCCTGCCAGGTGTGCAGCAGCGACAGCAGCAGGGCGTCGAGCGCCGGCGGCGCGGCCCGCGCCTTCATCGCCTCAGCCATCCTGCAGCCAATGCGGCTTGCGCTCGAAGCCGACGTGGTAGCACAGCCACTGCAGCACGACCTGGTGCTCGCCGATGTTCAGCACGACGAAGCTCTTCTCGATGCCGATGATGCGGCCGGACGGCCTCTCGCTCAGGCAGCGGTTCAGCAGCGCCTGCGCTTCCTGGATCTCGGCCGGCGTCTTGATGTGCGAGGGGTCGTCCGTGCCGACGACGACACGCTTGATGAAGCGGATGTCGCTGAGGTCGAACACGGGCGGCCCGTCGGCCCTGCGCTAGGCGGCCGCCGGCTGCTTGGTCGCCGGCTGCTTGGTCGCCGGCTTCGCCGGCGCCGGCAGTGCGGCAGGCGTCACCGCCTTGGGCGCCACCGACTGCGCCAGGATGTCGAGCACGCGCGCCAGGCCTTCGGGCATGCCGCTGTCCTGCGCGTGCACCGCGACGTGGTACTTGGCCGAGTTGTCGGAGGTGCGCGTGTTCTCCTTATGCGTGGCCACCGAGCCGTGCACCTTCACGGTCGCGCTGAACAGGCCCCAGCCGAACTTCATCTCGGCGTCGAGCGACGCGCTGGCGTCGGTGGATTCCTTCGACGACTCGGAGGACTTCACCTCCATGTCGAAGGTGATGTCCACCGTGGTGATGCTCAGCGACGGGATCTTCACGATCGCCAGCACCGGCACCTCGAGCTCGACGCGCTCGTTGACGATCGTCGGCGCGACGGCCGGGACGTCCGGGTCGCCGTCGCCGGTGCCCTTGGCCGCCGGCCGGCCCGGATCGACCAGCACCGGCCGGTCGAAGCTGAACTTGGCCGTGCGTGTCTTGCCCCAGGGATCGGCCTTGGCGTTGGGGTCCGTCGTGTCGGGCGCTTCGAAGCCGACCGCCTGGATGAAGTCCACCGTCGCCTTGGCCAGCCGCACCTGCGCGTCGCAGGCTGCGTTGAGCGGGCCACCGATCAGGTCGCCCATGGGCAGGCCCTTGAATTGGGCCGCCATGTTCTCGAGTGCCATTCCGTACTCCTTCGGTGAAGAACAGTCGACGGCCTCCGCCGCCGGGGTTCACGACACGCGGCGCGGCCGCTGCCGTGTTGGGCGTCGGGCGGCGGCCGGGCTCACGAGGTCTTCCCCTCGTCGCCCGGCCCGTCAGACGTTTCCTGGATCTCGGGATACACGCCCTGCAGCTGCGCGAGCTGGTCCAGCAGCCGCATCGCGCCTTCGGAGGGCTCGGAGCCCTTCACGCGCAGCTTCACCTCGACCTTGCCGCCGCCGCGGCCGGTGGCGGTGGACACGCTCAGCGCGCGCATCGGCGCCACGCGCGGGGCGGCGTCGAGCGCGGCGGAGCTGGAGGCAGGCAGGGTGTCGGGCTGGTCGTCGACCTCGTCGATCTCGCCCATGTCGACCGAGAACCTGATCGCCACGTCCTCGATCTTCAGCACGTTCACCGACAGCAGGCTCAAGACCGGCACGTGGTAGTTGTCCTCGTCGGCGGGCCCTGCGCCGGGCCGCCGCGAGGGCACCTTGAAGACGAAGGACTTGGGCCTGTCGTCGCGGTCGAAGTAGCTCAGCAGGTTGAGCACCTGGTGCTTCTCGACCGCATCCTGCGCCTGCGCCACGGCCCGCGAGATGGCCTCCACGAGCGAAGAGAATGACAGGATGGTGGCCACGATGCGTTACACCTGATACCACTGATCATGAGTGGCACCCCCGGGGGCGTCAAGTGACGGATTCACCTTCGCAACAGGTTGCCGCCACGCCTGCCCGGTGGCACGATGCACCGGCGAGGGTGTCGCAGCTGCCCGCTGTCCGGGCCTGTGCACCGCGCGGGCGAGGAGCCGTGTCTTGAGTGTCGGACGCTGGTGGAGCTGGGCGCTTTCGGGGCGTCGTCCACGCGCGCGGCCCACGCCGCAGGCGCTGGCGGCGGTCGTGCTGGCGCTCGAGGCCCACGACGATGCCGCCGCCTGCCGGCTGCTGCGCGAAGCGACCGATGCCGATTGCGCCAGCCGCATCGACGGCACGGTGGCACCGCGGATCACCGCCTGCGAGCTGGCGCCGGCATGGCCGTCGCGCCCGGGCGCGCCGATGGCGGCCGGCGCGGTCGGCCGGCTGCCGCCGCTGGCACCCGGCGTGACCGGCGAGCATGACACCGAACCCTTCCGCGGCGCCGGCCTGGTGCATTCGCGCTGGCTGCCCATCGGCCCGGCGGGCTGGGTGGCGCTGCATCGTGACCACGCGGCCCGCTTCGAGGCTGCGGCCGACGCATTCATCGAGGCGCTGGCCTCGCTGCTGTCGCAGCGGTCCCGGCTGCAGGCGCAGGCGGCGCCCGCGCTGCTCGACGCCTGGCCGGCGCTGTGGTTCGTGTACGACAGCCGGGTCGGCCGGCTCGTGCACTGGCACCCGGCGCTGCCGGCGCGACTGGCGCTCGGCGCGGGCACGATCGCCACGCAGCCCGCGGCGCAGCTGTTCGCGGCGGTCGAAGGCGTCGACCCCGCCGAGCTGCTGGCCCGGCCGCTGGGTGCCGGCGCCCCGGTCGAGCTGCGGCTGCGCTGGCGCCACGCCCATGGCGAGCCGCTGGAGGGCCTGGCGCTCGGCCGTGCCGCGCCCGGCATGCTGCCGCCGGGCTGGGTGTTGTGGAGCCTGCTGGCGGAAGATGCCCCGCAGCAGCCCGCGCTGCCCCTCGACTGGGCGCTCGAGGCCGAGCGCCAGCGGCGCGAGACCGGCGCACGCGCCCTGCACGGGCTGGCCGCCCCGCTCGTGGCCTTGCGGCACCGGCTGGCGCAGGAACCGGCGCCGCCGCGCGACAGCCTGCTGCAGGCGCTGCAGGAGGCCGGCGCGGCGGCCGAACAGCTGGCCGCGCAGCTGGCCGCGCCGGCGCAGCGGGCCAGCGACCTGATGGCCTCGCTGCAGTCCCTGGCCGCCGGACAACAGGCGCGCTGCGGCGTGCGGTGCGACTTCGCCTGCGATGACCCGGCACTGGCCTGCATGCGCCTGGCCGATCCGGCCAAGCTGGTGGGCTACCGGGCCTGCAAGGTGCTGCTGGAGCATTTCACCGCCGAGTGGCATGGCGAGTCGCTGGAGCTGCGGCTGGACACCGTGGCCTCGCGCCGCATGCGCCACCTGCGTTGCCGCCTGTCGGCGCCCGGCGCGCCGACGCAGACGGTGCTGGACCGGCGCGAGCTGCCCGGCGCCGGCGCGGGGCTGGGGCTGTTCGCGGTCCAGGCCTCGGTGGCCGGCGTGGGCGGGCGGCTCGTCGTGGCGCCCGGCGATCCACCCGGCCTCCTGGCCGAGTTCGAACTGCCGCTGGCTGTTTGACGCTGGCCGTTTGAAGATGAGCCTCGCCGACCACCAGCCGCCGGCCCGCGTTGCGCCACCGCGCTCCGGCGGCCTGCTCGATCCGCGCTTCCGACCCAGCGAATACGGCGCCGCGCTGCTCGGCGTGGCCGCGGCCGAGGTGCGGCGTCGCACGGACGCGGGGCAGGCGCCGCAGGTGCTCGAGCTGGGCACCGGCAGCGGGGTCGTGCTGGCCGGGCTGCTGAAGGCCGGCGCGGCGCGCGGGCTGGGCATCGAGCTGGAGGCGGATGCACTTGCGGCGAGTCGTGCGCTGGTGGTGGCGGTGGGCGTGGCCGAACGCGCCGAGCTGCGGCCGGGCGACCTCTGGCAGGCGGTGGACGGCGAGCGCTTCGACCTCGTCGTGTGCAACCCGCCGCAGTTCCCCAGCCTGCACCAGCTGGACGACGGCCGGCTGCCGAGCTGGAGCTGGGGTGGCCCCGACGGGCGCTCGGCGATGGACCCGCTGCTGCGCGGCATCGGCCGCCACCTGCGCGCCGGCGGCGTGGCCTTCGTCACCCACAACGCCTTCATCGGCATGGCGCACAGCGAGGCGCTGCTCGCGGCGCAGGGGCTGGCCTGCGGCATCGCGCGCAGCGTCACCGTGCTGCTGTCGTCCGAGAAGGCGCGTGCGCTGCCGCCCGGCTTCCTCGAGGCCGGGCCCGGCAACGGCCTGCGGTCCGTGGGCCCGCACCGCTTCGCCGAGTTCCACGTGCTGGAGGTCCGCCACCCCGTCGGGTCGACGCCCGGCGCGGCGGCCTGACCCGCGTGTGATCGTGCGCGCCGGCGGGCTGCTGGCCGTCGTCGCTGCGCTGCTGGCGGGCCCGGCCCCGGCGGCGCCGGTTGCCGCGGCGCCGGCCCGCGAGCTGTGCGCCGGGCAGGGTGAGCGCCTCGCCCGCGTGCGCTGCGAAGGCACGCTGCGCGTGGGCGTGCGCACCGACTATCCGAGATTCGGCAGCCAGCGCGCGGGCCGGCGCGGCGGCTACGAGGTCGACCTGGCGCGGGCCATCGGCGCCGGCCTGGGCGTGAAGGTCGAGTTCGTCACGGTGACGCCGGCCACGCGCCTGAGCGCACTCGGCGAGGACCGCGTCGACCTCGTGCTGGCCACGCTCGGCCACACGCTGATGCGTGATGCGCAGGCCTGGTTCGTCGCCCCGCACCACTACCTCTCGCGCACGGTGCTGGTGGGCCGCGCCGGCCAGCCGGCGCCGGAATCGCTGCGCGGGCGCACGGTCTGCGTGACGGTGGGCAACGCGACCAACGCCGAGCTCGCGGTGCAGGACGCGCGGCTGATGCTGTTCGCCGACCCGGCGCACCTGATCGACGAGCTGCAGCGCGGCGCCTGCGCGCTCGCGGCGCAGGACGACAGCGTGCTGCACCCGCTGCTGCAGCCCGGGCCCGGCGGGCCGGCGGCTTTCGAGGTGCAGCGCGTGCTGGCCGCGCTGCCCTGGGGCGCGGCGCTGCGGCGCGAGGAGGGCAACGCCACGCTGGCGCATGAACTGGGCGCGCTGCTGCGCCGGCTGCATGCCGAAGGCAGCCTCGTGCGCCTGGCGCGCGACAACGGCATCGACGAGAGCTGGCTCGTGGCCCAGCAGCAGCGCTGGTCCACCGCACCCTGCGCCACGCTGCCCGCGGCGCCGGAATGCCTGGACCCGCCGCACGATGACCGCCTGCCGGCTACCGCGGTGGCCGGCGCGGTGGACCGCGCCGAGGGCTGGCTCGCACGCACGCTGGGCTGGCGCGTGAACCTGGCGATGCTCAAGACGCAGGTCGCCTGGTCGCTCTTCGTGCAGGGCCTGGGGGTCTCGGTGCTGCTGGTGGGTGGCGCGGTGGTCGCCACCTGGCTGATGGGCTGCGCGCTGGCCGCCGGCCTGGGCTCGCCGCGCCGGCGCTGGCGCTGGCCGCTGCGCGGCCTGCTGTGGGTGGCGCAGGCGGCGCCGATGGTGCTGCTGATGTCCTCGGCCGGCATCGTGCTCGCGGGGCTGGGCGCCGCCTCGCTGGGCGCCGCGCTGGCGATGGCGGTGGGCGTGCTGGGCCTGTTCAACGGCAGCCATGCCGGGCAGGCCATCGCCGAGGCGCGCGCGGCGCTGCAGGCCGAAGGCCGGCCCGACGGCCTGGTGGCGGCGCTGGTGCGGGCGCGGGCGCAGGTCTCGTCGTTTGCGGTCAACGCCGCGCGCGGCAGCCCCGCGGCTTCGCTGATCGGCGTGCCCGAGCTGCTGGCGGCGCAGACCGACATCGCGTCGATCTCCGCCGAGCGGGTGACCACCTTCACGCTGCTGCTGCTCGTCTACATCGTGCTCGTCTCGGCCGTGGTGGCGGCCGGGCGCGCCTGGCAGCGCCGGCTCGCGGCCTGGGGCGAGCGCCGGGGTTTCAGTTGAAGCGCGCGCTCCGATGAGCCCCGAACTGCTGCAGCTGCTGCCCGGCTTCGTGCCGGCCTTCGCCGCCGCGCTGCTGACCAACCTCGAGGTGGCGGCGCTGGCGATGGGGCTGTCGCTGCTCACGGGCCTGCCGCTGGCCTGGCTGCGCAGCCCGGCCGCCACCGGCGGCGGCGCCGTCGCCCGCTGGCGCCGCGCGCCGGCGCTGCTCGCCGCCGGCCTGACGGCGCTGCTGCGCGCCTCGCCCACCTTCGTGGTGATGTTCTTCATGCTCTACGCGCTGCCGCCACGCCTGGCGCTGGGCGGCTCGAGCCTGGCCATGACGCCGGCCCTGGCCGTGGCGCTGGCGCTGACGGCCTACGGCGCCGCCTACGTGGCCGACAACGGCGTCGACGCGCTCGAGCACTGGCGCGCCGGCCGGCAGGATGCCGCGCTGCTGCTGCCGATGGCGCTGCTGCGCGGCTACTTCGTGATGGTGCTTTCCTCCGGCTTCGGCTCGGCCGTGGGGCTGGTCGAGGCCACGGCCGTGACGATGCGGACCATCGAGACGCTGCCGAATCTTGCCGACCGCCTGGCGCTGGCGGGGCTGGCGGTGCTGGCCTTCGTGCTGATCTTCCAGAGCCTCTATGCGCTGACGAACGCGATGCGCCGCCGCGTGCTGCAGCGGCTCAGGACGGGATGAGGGGGCGCAGCCGCTCCAGGCGCTGGCGCACGAGGTCCTCGGCGCTGCTGCGGCGGACCACCGGCTCGACGACCCTGAACAACAGCCGCGCGAAGCGGCCCGGCTTCAGCCCGCGGTCCACCGCCGCCTGCAGCAGCGCCAGCACCACCAGCGCCACGTTCAGCGCCACGGATTCGACAAAGGCGCTGACCGAGCCCAGCGTGCCGAAGAAGGACACGGCGGCCAGCAGGAACAGCGTCGGGCCCCAGTAGGCGTCGATCAGCCCGGCCCACAGCGGCGGCAGGTGCGAGAACAGCCAGGGCGTGCCCGACTTGGACCATTCGACGGCCAGCGGGTGCGGCTCCAGCACGGTGCCGGCCAGCGTGGGGAAGTCGCCGGCGTTGGACACCAGCGTCTGCGTCTTGTGCGCGTCGTCCAGCGCGCGCAGCAGCGCGTACAGCGCGGCCGGGTGCAGGTCGCGCCGCACGACGACGTTGATGCGCGCGCCCACCATCGGCACGTCGGCCGGCGGCAGCACGCGGCGCAGGTCGTAGCCGCCGCGCGCCAGCAGCGTGGGCTTCAGGTAGGTGATCTGGCGCGACAGCGCGACGTTCTCGTGGAAGCCGTAGAGGCTGTAGGCCGGGTCGGTGGCCAGCCGCTGCACCAGCGTGTTGTCGGGCGCCAGCATCATGATCGCCGCGTCGGCATCGCCGCGGGCCAGCGCATGCGGCACGTCGTCGAGCGGGCGGTGCACGAAGTGCGCGTTGGCCTCGGTCACGCCATAGGCGGCCAGCACCTCGCGCGCCGCGCGGGCGGTGGCGCTGCCCGGCGGCGGCATCGCCAGCCGCAGGCCGGCCAGGCCCTGCAGCGTGGGCGGCTGCGGCGCGCCGGCGCGCAGGAACAGGAACAGCGGCTGCAGCTCCACGACGCCGGCCGAGGCGAGCGCCTTGTACTTGCCGGGATCGTCCAGCCCCTGCGCCGTGAAGCCGATGTGCAGGCCTTCGCCGGCGTCCTGCACGCGGTCGATGATGCGCAGGCTGTCGGGCTCGTTGCGCACCTCCACGTGCAGGCCCTGCGCCTGCATCTGCGCCTGGTAGCGGTGCGCGTGCTGGTCGAAGCTGCCGCCGGCCGGGCCGGCGAGGATAAGCACGCGGTCCGGCGGCAGCGCGTGCGGCAGGTCGCCCACCAGCAGCCAGAGCAGGGCCAGCACGACGAGCAGGACGAAGCTGATGCGCGACATGGAGTGCTTGCCGGGCCGCGGCGCGAGTGCCGGCAAGGACCCTGGCCGAGACTAGCCGGGCAGCGCCGGCCGCGCAACTCGGGCGTCAGTGTTTCAGGCGTCGGCGCTTCGGCTGCCCGCCAGCAGCACGATCAGCGCCCCCGCGCCGCCCTGCGGCCCGCTGGCCTGCGTGAAGGCGATGACCTCGGCGCGCTGCGCCAGCCAGCGCTGCACCTTGGCCTTCAGCACCGGCTGCCGGCCCGGCGAGCCGTGGCCCTTGCCGTGCACCACGCGCAGGCAGCGCTGGCCGCGCTGCGAGGCATTGCGGATGAAGGCCGCGAGCGCGTCGCGCGCCTCGTCGCGGCGCAGGCCGTGCAGATCGATCTCACCCTGGATCGCCCAATGCCCGCGCCGCAGCCGCGTGACGACGCCGGTGCCCACGCCGGGACGGCGGAAGCTCAGGTGGTCATCGGTCAGCAGCAGCGACTCGACGTCGACCTCGTCCGACAGCGCTTCCTTCAGCGCCGCCTGTTCGTCGAGGCGGCGCTGGATGGGCTCGGGCGCGGGCCGCGGCAGCAAGTGCGCGTGGCGGCCATGCGGGCGCAGCGGCGTCACCGGGCCGATGCTCGCGGCCACGGCATCGGCGAAGGCGCGGCGTGCGCGTTCGGCCGCCGCGCGCGCGGCGCGTTCACGCGCGGCAGCCTCGGCGGCTTCGCGCTCGCGCCGCTGCAGCGCCTCGCGCAGCGAGGCCAGGTCGGCCAGCGCGCGCACGCGGGTCACACCAGGCCCCGCTCGGCCATCGAGACCACCTGGCCCTGGCCGACGACGATGTGGTCCAGCACGCGCACGTCCACCAGCCGCAGCGCGGCGGCGATGGCCTGCGTGAGGTGCTCGTCGGCGCGCGAGGGCTCGGCCACGCCGGAAGGGTGGTTGTGCGCCAGCACCACCGCGCCGGCGTTCAGCGACAGCGCGCGCCGCACCACCTCGCGCGGGTAGACGCTGGTCTGCGTGAGCGTGCCGTGGAACATCGGCTCCAGGCCGATCAGCCGGTGCTGGCCATCGAGGAACAGCACCGCGAACACCTCCTGCGGCCGGCCGCCGAGGTTCAGCGCCAGGTAGTCCTTGACCTTGCCGGGGCTGTCGAAGACCGGCGCATCGCGCAGCGGCTGGGCGAGTGCGCGGCGCGCCATCTCCATCACCGCCAGGAGTTCGGCGCGCTTGGCCGGGCCCAGGCCCTTCACGCCGGCCAGCCCCTCGGGCACGATGTTCAGCAGGCCCGTGAAGCCGCCGCAATGGCCCAGCACGTCGGCGGCGAAGTCCACCACCGGCCGGCCCTTGTAGCCGGTGCGCAGCAGCAGCGCCAGCAGTTCGGCGTCGGCCAGCGCCGCCGCTCCGCGGGCCAGCAGCTTCTCGCGCGGGCGCTGCTCGGCGGGCAGGTGTTTCATGGGCTCCCCGTAGAATTCGCGGGCAGTCTAGTCGAGCACCTTCACCCTCGCTCCCACCCGCCGTGAACCCCGAAACCGCCATCGCCACCGTCCAGCCGGGCTCGTTCCTGACGCTGCACTACCGCCTGGCGGGCCCCGACGGCGCGGCCGTGGTCGACACCTTCGCCGCGCAGCCCGCCACGCTGTCGCTGGGCAGCGGCCAGCTCGCGCCCGCCATCGAGCAGCGCCTGCTGGGCCTGGCCGAAGGCGCGCAGGCGGCCTTCGATCTCGCGCCCGGCGAGGCCTTCGGCCCGCGCAACCCGGAGTTGCTGCAGCGCGTGAAGCGCTCGCTGCTGCGCGAGCTGGGCGACCCGGACGAGAGCTATGCGGTGGGCGACGTGGTCGAGTTCCCGACACCCGACGGCCAGGGCCGCTACGCCGGCGTCGTGCGCGAGATGGCCGCCGATGGCGAATGGCTGCTGTTCGACTTCAACCACCCGCTGGCGGGCCAGCCGGTGCGCTTCGAAGTGAAGCTGCTGGGGGTGCTGTGACGGCCGCCGAGAGCATGGGTTTGAACGAAGTCCTGCTGGCAGAGCCGCGTGGCTTCTGCGCCGGCGTGGACCGCGCCATCGAGATCGTCGAGCGGGCGCTGGCGAAGTTCGGCGCGCCGATCTACGTGCGCCACGAGATCGTGCACAACACCTACGTGGTGAGCGACCTGCGCGCCAAGGGCGCGGTCTTCATCGAGGAACTCTCGGAAGTGCCGCCCGGCGCCACGCTGGTCTTCAGCGCCCATGGCGTGAGCCAGGCCGTGCGCGCCGAGGCCGATCGCCGGGGCTTCCGCATCTTCGACGCCACCTGCCCGCTGGTGACCAAGGTGCACGTGGAAGTGGCCAAGCTCGCGCGCGAGGGCTACGAGTTCCTGATGATCGGCCACAAGGGCCACCCCGAGGTCGAAGGCACGATGGGGCAGCTGTCGGACGGCATCTACCTCGTCGAGGACGTGGACGACGTGGCCCGCGTGCACCCGCGCGGCGACAAGCTCGCGGTGGTGACGCAGACCACGCTGAGCGTGGACGACGCGGCGCAGATCCTGGCCGAGGTCAAGCGCCTGTTCCCGCACGTGCGCGAGCCGAAGAAGCAGGACATCTGCTACGCCACGCAGAACCGCCAGGACGCGGTGAAGGTGCTGGCGCCGGCGGTGGACGTGGTGATCGTCGTCGGCAGCCCGGCCAGCAGCAACAGCAACCGCCTGCGCGAGCTGGCCGAGCGGCTCGGCGCGCAGGCCTACATGGTCGAAGGCGCGCAGGACCTGCAGCCGGCCTGGTTCGCCGGCCGCGCGCGCGTGGGCCTGACGGCAGGCGCCTCGGCACCGGACATCCTCGTGCAGCAGGTCATCGAGCGGCTGCGCGAGCTGGGTGCCACCAGCGTGCGCAAGATGGACGGCGTGATCGAGAACGTGCGCTTCCCGCTGCCGCGCGGGCTGGGCAAGGGGCCGGGCGAGCCCGGCATGGCCGACGTGGCCTCGTCGCGATCCTGACGATCCTTCGCCGACCACGCGCTGGCAGCTTCGTGCCGGCCCCGAATTCCTCCGATCCTTCGAAAGCAAGACCATGCTGGACATCAACCTGATCCGCCGCGACCTCGACGCGGTGGTAGCGCAACTGCAGCGCCGCAAGAACCCGCAGCCCTTCCTCGACGTCGAGCGCTACCGCGCGCTGGAGGCCGAGCGCAAGCAGATCCAGACCTCGACCGAGCAGCTCCAGGCCCGGCGCAACGCCACGAGCAAGCAGATCGGCATGCTCAAGGGCAAGGGCGAGGACACCACGGCGCTGATGGCCGAAGTGAACGGCATCGCCGATCAGCTGAAGGCCGGCGCCGAGCGCCTGGAGCAGCTGCAGGCCGAGCTGCAGGCCATGCTGATGAGCCTGCCCAATCTGCCGCAGGCGGGCGTGCCCGACGGTACCGACGAGACCGGCAACGCCGAGGTCCGCCGCTGGGGCCAGCCGCCTGCCCTGGGCTTCAAGCCCAAGGACCATGTCGAGCTGGGCGCCACGCTGGGGCTGGACTTCGAGACCGGCGCCAAGCTCAGCGGCTCGCGCTTCACGCTGCTGCGCGGCCCGGCCTCGCGGCTGCACCGGGCGCTTGCGCAGTTCATGCTCGACACGCACACCCAGCAGCACGGCTACACCGAGTGCTGGACGCCCTACATCGTCAACCGCGAGGTGCTGGAAGGCACGGGGCAGCTGCCCAAGTTCAAGGAGGACATGTTCTGGGTCACGCGCGGTGGCGACGAGACGCAGCCCGAGCAGTACCTCATCAGCACGAGCGAGATCCCGCTGACGAACACGGTGCGCGAAAGCATCCTGGACGCCGCGCAACTGCCGATCAAGCTCACCGCGCACAGCCCCTGCTTCCGCTCGGAAGCCGGCAGTGCCGGGCGCGACACGCGCGGCATGATCCGCCAGCACCAGTTCGACAAGGTCGAGATGGTGCAGATCGTGCACCCCGAGCAGAGCGACGCGGCGCTGGAGCAGATGGTGAGCCACGCCGAGGCCATCCTGCAGAAGCTGGAGCTGCCCTACCGCGTGATCACGCTGTGCACCGGCGACATGGGCTTCGGCGCGGCCAAGACCTACGACCTCGAGGTCTGGCTGCCGGCGCAGGACACCTACCGCGAGATCAGCTCGTGCAGCAACTGCGAGGCTTTCCAGGCGCGGCGCATGCAGGCGCGTTTCCGCAACGCGGCGGGCAAGACCGAGTTCGTGCACACGCTCAACGGCTCGGGCCTGGCGGTGGGCCGCACGCTGGTGGCGGTGCTGGAGAACCACCAGCAGGCCGACGGCTCGGTGCGCATTCCGCCCGCGCTGCGGCCCTACCTGGGCGGGCTGGAGCTGCTGCGCGCCTGAGGGCATGGGCTAGAATCCCGGGTTCCCGTCGACCACGGGCACCCTGGCAACAGGCACTGGAAAGGTGGCAGAGTGGTCGAATGCACCGGATTCGAAATCCGGCGTACAGGTTCTCCTGTACCGAGGGTTCGAATCCCTCCCTTTCCGCCAAGGCCCTGCTGAAGGGCCCCCGAAGGCCCTGACCCCGCGATGGGTTGCCGACAGGTTGGCACCCGGCCGCAGCCCCATGATGAATGCGCAACGGAACAAGTTGTGATTCAGCGGGGGGAGCCGGTGCCGAATTCCGATCCATGTCACCTGGAAGTGCAGCTGCTGCTCGTGCGCGACGGCCGGGCGCTGCGCCTGCGCTGCTATGAGCCCGGCCGGCCCGAGGGTTGCCTGCGCCTGGTCACCGGCCGCGTGAGCGGCGAGCACGGCGCCGAGGTCGTTGCCGCGCGGGAGTTGCGGGACAAGACCGGCATAGCCGTCGAGCCCGCGCAGATGCACCTGTGGCACGTCGCCCGCGTGCGCGGGCCGGCGCCGCGGATCGCGCTGTTCTTCAGGGTCGAGGACTGGTCGGGCGAGCCCGCCAACGCCCAGCCCTTCAACGTGATGTCGCTGGACTGGGTGCCGATGGCCCGCCTGGCCGATGGCCTGAGCGGCCATGCGCGCGAGGCCGTCGCCGCGGCGCTGCAGGGCCGCCTCTACTCGGAGCCGGGCGTCGTGACGCTCGGCGCGGCCCCGGCCGCCGCCTGAACGCGGCGGTAGCCCCGAGCGCCAGCATCACCAGGCCCGGGCCGGCCGGCTCGGGCAGCGGCCCGTCTCCTTCGCACCGCCGACCCTGGGACTGACCCGCCCCGCGACTGCGGGGCCTGGGGACGTAACAAATCTCGCGATGATGTGAGGCGAAGAACGAGGGCCGGAACCCGCAGGGGTTCGGCGGAGAGGCATCGATGAAGAACGCAGCATGGTCGCCGAGCGCGGCCGGATCCGATCGTGGCCGCAGCCCGGCGCCGCGCCGCTGGGCCGCCCTGGCGCTGGCCGCGTGGCTGGCCGGCTGCGGCGGCGGCGACACGCCGCAGAACTCGCTGGAGCTGCAGCTGCAGCGTGAACGCGGCACCGGCGCGAAGCCCGTCACGCCGGGCACCACGGCCTCGCAGGGTTCGGAGCGCCAGCGCGCGCTGGCGGCCGGTGCAACGGCCGAGGCCAATGCCTTCTTCCCCGGTGGCGCGACCATCCCCGCCGACGCGCACCTGAAGGGCATGTTCTCGCCCGTCTACGCCTGGCCGCTGATCCCGCTGCACACGGTGCTGCTGCCCGACGGCCGCTTGATGACCTACGGCACCAAGGCCGACGGCACGCAGACCGGCAACTTCATCTACGACGTCTGGGACGGCGCCGGCGCGCCCGACCTGGGCCACTCGACCTTCGCCAACAGCAGCGGCACCGACATCTTCTGCAGTTCGCAGCTGCTGCTGCCGGGCACCGGCAAGGTCTTCGTCGCCGGCGGCGACAACTGGACCGGCACCGGCACCACCAACACCGGCAACAACAACAGCAACCTCTTCGACGGCGCCACCAACACGCTCACGCGCGGGCCGAACATGAACCGCGCGCGCTGGTACTCGAGCTCGATCACGCTCGTCAGCGGCGAGACCTATATCCAGGGCGGCAGCAGCGGCACCGACCGGCCCGAGATCCGCAGCCGCGACGGCGTGTTCCGCCTGCTGTCCACCACCGACACCAGCACGCTGGACTTCATGTACCCGCGCAACTTCGTCGTCGGCGACGGGCGCGTGTTCGGCTTCGACAGCGCCGGGGTGATGTACTACGTCAACACCGGCACCGGCGCACTGAGCAAGGTCGGCCAGCTGGCCGCGGCCAACACCGGCAGCGATTCCAGCGTGGCGATGTTCCGCCCCGGCCGCATCCTGCAGTTCGGCGGCAACAGCAACGGCGCCGTGGTGATCGACGTCAGCGCCGGCGGCAACCCGGTGGTGACCGCGACGCAGAGCATGGCCAGCCAGCGGCGCCTGTCGACCGCCACCGTCCTGCCCGACGGCCGCGTGCTGGCCACCGGCGGCAGCCCGGTGTGGAACGACGCGACGAACGCCGAGCTGCGTGCCGAGACCTGGGATCCGGCCACCGGCCAGTGGACGCTGGGCGCCACCGGCGCGCTGCCGCGCCTGTACCACTCGGTGGGCCTGCTGCTGCCCGACGCGAGCGTGATGGTGGGCGCCGGTGGCGCGCCCGGCCCGTACAACAACACCAACACCGAGATCTACTACCCGGCCTACTTCTTCACCTCGGGCGGCCAGCGCGCGGTGCGGCCGTCGATCACCAGCGGGCCCAGCAACATCGAGATCGGCCGCAACTTCACGCTTGCGGTTTCGACCACGAAGCCGATCGCGCGCGTCACGCTGGTCAAGACCGGCTCGGTGACGCACGGCTGGAACATGGAGCAGCGCTTCCAGGACCTGACCTTCAGCACCAGCGGCAGCACGCTCACCGTGCAGGCCCCGGCACGCGCCGGCGACGCGCCGCCGGGCTACTACATGATCTTCGTGCTCGACTCGGCCGGCGTGCCTTCGGTGGCGCAGATGGCCTCGATGGGCATCGCCACGAACCCGAACCCGGCGGTGGTGCCCACGATCACCAACCCCGGCAACCAGAGCACGCTGCTGAACGCGACCGCGAGCCTGCAGCTGGCGGCCACCGACCCGAACGGCGACACCATCACCTACGCCGCCACCGGCCTGCCCACGGGCCTGACGCTGAACACCGCCACCGGCCGCATCAGCGGCACGGCCACGGCCACCGGCAGCTACAACGTGGTGGTCACCGCGAGCGACGGGGTCAACGTCGCCAGCGCGAGCTTCGTCTGGGGCGTCAGCGCACCCGGCTCGCTGGGCGTGCAGGCACTGGCCAACCCGGTGGCCAGCGCCAGCGGCGCGGCCGCCAGCTTCAGCGCCACCGCCAGCGGCGGCGTCAACCCGCGCTACAGCTGGAACTTCGGCGACGGCACGCCGGCCAGCGCCTGGTCCACCAGCGGCAGCGCGAGCCACGTCTACACGACGGCCGGCACCTTCGTCGTCACGCTGTCGATCACGGACGACACCAACGCCGTGGTCACGCGCAGCCTGCTGCAGACCGTCTACCTGCCACCCACGGCGAAGAAGCCGGCGGCCTCCGGCAGCATCGTGGTCGAGAACCCCTCGGGCGCGAATGCGCGCGTGTGGGTGGTGAACCCGGACAACGACTCGGTCACGGCGCTGGACGCCGTGACCCGCACGCGACTGGGCGAGGTGGCCGTCGGCGGCAACCCGCGCACGCTGGCGCTGTCGGCCAGCGGCCAGCTGTGGGTGGTGAACAAGCGCTCCGCCACGATCAGCGTGCTCGACACCACCACGCGCAGCGTCGTGCGCACGATCACGCTGCCGCGCGCCTCGCAGCCGCACGGCATCGCGATGTCGCCCACGGCCGCATTGGCCTTCGTCGCGCTGGAGGGCACGGGCCAGCTGCTGAAGATCGACACCGGCACCTACGCCACCACCGGCACGCTGGCGGTGGGTGCGAATGCGCGCCATGTCTCGGTGGCGGCCGACGGGGCCTCGGTCTACGTCACGCGCTTCATCTCGCCGCCGCTGCCGGGCGAGGGCACGGCGACCGTCACGCCGGCGGCCGGCTCCGGCGGCGTGGTGGTGCAGGTCGCTGCCGGGGCGATGACGCTGACGCGCAGCATCCCGCTCGCGCTGTCCACGCTGCCCGACGCCGAGAACCAGGGCCGCGGCCTGCCCAACTACCTGGGCGCGGCCTCGATCTCGCCCGACGGCACGCAGGCCTTCGTGCCCTCCAAGCTCGACAACGTGCAGCGCGGCACGCTGCGCGACGGCAACAACCTGAACTTCCAGAACACGGTGCGCGCAGTCAGCTCGCGCCTGGTGATGGCCAGCAACGCCGAGGACCTGGCCGGCCGCGTCGACCACGACAACGCCAGCCTCGCCAGCGCGGCGGCCTTCGATGCGCGCGGCGTGCTGCTCTTCGTCGCGCTGGAGACCAGCCGCGAGGTGGCCGTGCTCGACGCCTTCAGCCGCCGCCAGCTGATGCGCGTGGATGTGGGCCGCGCGCCGCAGGGCCTGGCGCTCGCGGCCGACGGGCGCACGCTGTACGTGCAGAACTTCATGGACCGCAGCGTCGGCATCTTCGACCTGCGGCCGCTGCTCGACCAGGGCCTGCTGTCGGTGCCGCTCGTGGCCACGCTGGGCACGGTGGTCACCGAGAAGCTCGCGGCGCAGGTGCTGCTGGGCAAGCAGCACTTCTACGACGCGCGCGACACCCGCCTGGCGCGCGACCGCTACATGAGCTGCGCCAGCTGCCACCAGGACGGCGGCCACGATGGCCGCGTCTGGGACCTCACCGGCATGGGCGAAGGCCTGCGCAACACGATCACGCTGCGCGGCCGCGCCGGCATGGGCCAGGGCCGGCTGCACTGGAGCGCCAACTTCGACGAGGTGCAGGACTTCGAAGGCCAGATCCGCGCGCTGGCCGGCGGTACCGGGCTGATGAGCGACACCGCCTTCAACGCCGGCACGCGCAGCCAGCCGCTGGGCGACGCCAAGGCCGGCCAGAGCACCGACCTGGACGCGCTGGCCGCCTACGTGGCCTCGCTGAACACCTTCGACGCCACGCCCTGGCGCAATGCCGACGGCACGCTCACGGCCGCCGCCGCGGCCGGCCGCAGCCTCTTCGGCGACAAGTGCTCGAGCTGCCACGGCGGCGCCGCATTCACCAACAGCAGCGGCGGCACGATGCCCAACATCGGCACCCTCAAGACCAGCAGCGGCAAGCGCCTGGGCGGCGCACTCACCGGCATCGACACGCCCACGCTGCGCGACGCCTGGGCCACCGCGCCCTACCTGCACGACGGCTCGGCCGCCACCGTGGAGGACGCGATCCGCGCCCACAACAACCTCGCGCTGGGCAGCGCCGATCTGGCCAACGTGGCCGCCTTCGTGCGCCAGGTCGGCAGCGAGGAGGGCGCCGTGGTCGCGCCGGGCAACGGCAGCGGGCTGCGCGGCGAGTACTTCGCCAGCGTCGACCTGAGCGGCACGCCGGTGCTCACGCGCTTCGAGAACGTCAACTTCAGCTGGGACGCCGCGGCGCCGGGCGCGGGGCTGCCGGCCGACAACTTCTCGGTGCGCTGGACCGGCTACGTCACGCCCACCAGCACCGGCAGCTGGCGCTTCCAGACCTACAGCGACGACGGCGTGCGCATCTGGGTCAACGGCGTGCAGCTGATCAACAACTGGACCGACCACAGCCCGACGACCAACACCAGCAGCAGCATCAGCCTGACCGCTGGCCAGCGCTACACGATCAAGGTGGAGTTCTACGAGCGCGGCGGCGGCGCGACGATGCAGCTGCGCTGGCGCGTGCCGGGCACCACCACCTACACGGCGATCCCGGCCAGCGCGCTGGCGGCGAACTGAGCCGGCCGCGCCTGCAAGGCCGGCGCGGCCGGCCTTGCCGGTCTGCGCGGCGTTAGCATGGCCGGGTCGACAGCCAGGGAGGACACGTGATCGTCGGCATCGACCTGGGCACCACCAACAGCCTGGTGGCGGTGTGGCGTGACGGCCGCGCCGAACTGATCCCCAATGCGCTGGGCGAGCTGCTCACGCCTTCGTGCGTGAGCCTGGACGAGGACGGCACCGTGCTCGTCGGCCGCGCCGCACGCGAGCGGCTGCAGACGCACCCGGAGCGCAGCGCCGCGGCCTTCAAGCGCTACATGGGCACGAACCGGACGCTGCGGCTGGGGCGGCGCGAGTTCAGGCCCGAGGAGCTTTCGGCGCTGGTGCTGAAGTCGCTGAAGGCCGATGCCGAGGCGGCGCTGGGCGAGCCCGTCACCGAGGCCGTGATCACCGTGCCGGCCTACTTCTCCGATGCGCAGCGCAAGGCCACGCGCGCGGCCGGCCAGCTCGCCGGGCTGCAGGTGGACCGCCTGCTCAACGAGCCCACGGCCGCGGCGCTGGCGCATGGCATGCACCTGCGCGGCAGCGAGTCGCGCTTCCTCGTGTTCGACCTCGGCGGCGGCACCTTCGACGTCTCCATCCTCGAACTCTTCGAGGGCGTGATGGAGGTGCGCGCCTCGGCCGGCGACAACTACCTCGGCGGCGAGGACGTGGTCACCGCGTTGTGCGACCTGTTCTTCGAGCGCCTGTCGCTGCCCGCCGCGCTGCGCGAGGACGCGCACTTCATGCAGCGCCTGGCCGCGCAGGCCGAGGCCGCCAAGCGCGAGCTCAGCACCCAGCCGCGTGCGCGCATGCGCGTGGCGCATGCGGACCGGGAACACGAGCTGGAGCTGGACGAGCCGGCGCTGGAGCAGGCCTGCGCGCCGCTGCTCAAGCGCCTGCGCGCGCCGGTGGAGCGCGCGCTGCGCGACGCCAGCCTGCGCAGCAGCGCGCTGGACAGCATCGTGCTGGCCGGCGGCGCCACGCGCATGCCGCTCGTGCGGCGGCTGGTCACGACGATGTTCGGCCGCTTCCCGGCCGTCGATTTGAACCCCGACGAGGTCGTCGCGCTCGGCGCCGCGGTGCAGGCCGGGCTGAAGGCGCGCGACGCGGCGCTCAGCGAGGTCGTGATGACCGACGTGAGCCCGTACTCGCTGGGCGTGGAGGTCAGCGTGCGCCTGGACGAGCACGCCAGCTCGCACGGACACTTCGACCCGCTGATCGAGCGCAACACGCCGGTGCCGGTGAGCCGCGCCAAGCGCTACTTCCCGATGAATGTCGGCCAGGAGCGGCTGGAGCTGCAGGTCTACCAGGGCGAGGCCAGGCTGGTGCGCGACAACGTGCACATCGGCAAGCTGATGGTGCCGCTGCCGCGCTCGCCGGTGGCGGACAACGAGGTCGAGGTGCGCTTCACCTACGACGTCAACGGCCTGCTGCAGGTGGAGGCCACGGTGCTGCGCAGCGGCCACACCGAGTCGCTGGTGATCCAGGGCAACCCCGGGCTGATGTCGGACGACGAGGTGCAGCGCCGGCTGCGCGAGCTGTCGGCGCTGAAGATCCACCCGCGCGACCGCCTGGAGAACCGCACGCTGATGGCCCGCGCCGAGCGCCTGTACGCGCAGCTGCGAGGCGCCGAGCGCGAATGGCTGGCGTCGCGCACGCTGCAGTTCGAGCGCCTGATGGCCGGCCAGGACCTGCGCGCCATCGCGGCCGCGCGCAAGGAGTTCGAGGCGGAGCTGGACCAGGCCGAGCGCCGCAGCATGCTCGATTGAGGCGATGAGCGCGCCGGCGGACCCCGACGACGACGCCTCCGAGCGGCTGCCCTTCCTCGAAGCGCTGGGCCTGGACGGCGGCGCCGACGAGCGGGCCGTGCGCCGCGCCTACGCGCGCAGGCTGAAGGCGCTCGACCCGGAGACCGACCCGCGCGGCTTCCAGGCGCTGCGCGAGGCCTACGAGGCCGCGCTGGGCTGGCTGGCGTGGCGCGAGCGCCAGGCGGCTGCGGCCGAGCCGCCGGCCCCACCGCCTGAAGCCGAAGCACCGCCGCCGCCGCCGGCCGAGCCGACCCCGGCCGAGACTTCGCAGCAGGTCGATGCACCCACGCCCGTACCCGCACCCGCACCTGCAGCCACGCCCGCACCCGCTGCCCCTGCCGCGCAGCCGGACCTCTCCGACGGCCAGGCGGTCTACGACGCCTTCGCCGCCCGTGTCGCCGCGGTGTTCGCCGACGAGCCCGCCGCGCGGCGCGCGCTCGACGAGGCGCTGGCCGATCCGCGCCTGGTCAACCTCGAGGCGCGCACCTATTTCGAGTGGTGCGTCGGCTGCCTGCTGATGAACGGCTGGCAGCCCGGCCACGAGTTCCTCTTCGGGCCGGCCTGCGAGGCCTTCGACTGGACGCACGACCGGCGCCGGCTCGGCCTCTACGGCAACCTGGGCGTCGCGCTGGACCGCGCGATCGAGGAGAAGCTGCTCTTCCACCGCCAGGACGCGGGCGTCTTCGAGGCGCAGCGCGCGATGATCCGCCGCCTGCGCGGCGACGTGATGCCTTCGGACGTCGAGCTGCGCAACGAGGTGCCCACGCTGCTGGGCGTCGTGCAGCGTTTTCCGAACTGGCTGCAGGCGATCAGCTCGGTGCCGAACCTGCGCCGCTGGCACGAGCGCTTCGCTCAGCTGGAGCCGCTGCCCACGCCGGCTCAGCGGCCCACGCCCGCCTTCGAGGCAGCCCTGGACGCGGGCGCCAAGCGCCCGTGGCTGCCGCTGCTGGGGCTGGTGATCGTGTTGTCGGCGATGGCCAATTTCATGGGCTCGCAGCAGCGGCCGCCGCAGGCCAGGGCCGACGAGATCCGGCGCATGCTGCAGCAGAACAACGCAGGCACGCTGCCGCCGGCGGCTCCCGCGCCGTGGCAGGCCGCGCCGGCCGGCACGCCGGTCTGGCCCCAGGCCGAGCCCGTCCTGATCACGCCCGGCGCCGAAGCGCCCCGCGCGCGGCCGAAGCCGGCGAGTCGCGCGTCGGCACCTGCGTCGGCACCGGCGCCGGCGCCTGCCGGCAAGCCGCCGCCGGCCGCAACCGCGGCCCGCCTGCCCAGCCTGGCCGAGCCGCCGCCGCTGACCACGTACGAACTCGTGCCCCGCGGCGGCGATCCGGCCTCGGCACCGCGCCTGGGGCCCTGAGCCCCGCGCCGCTGCCGATCGCGCGATGATCGCGTGATGTCCGCCACGCCGCGCCGCCCGCTGCTGCCCAGCATCGCCACGTGGATCGCCGGCATCAGCCTGCTGGCGCTGATGCCGATGATGGCCTTCTCGGCCTACGTGGTGTACCGCGAGATCACCGAGCAGCAGGATCAGGCGAAGGTCGCGCTGCGGCGCCGCGCGACGGTGGCTGCGGCGGCCATCGGCCGCGAGCTGGACAGCGTCTTCGCCGAGCTGCTGGCGATGTCGCAGGCCGAGGTCGTCGGGCGCGGCGAGCTGATGGCCGTGCATGCGCTGGCGCAGCGCGTGGTGCAGTCCGACCCGCGCGTGGCGTCGATCGCCATCATCGACGCCCACGGCGCGATGCCCTTCATCACCGCGCTGCCCTACGGCGCCGCGCTGCCGCCGGTGGACCCGGCACCGCTGCGCCCGCTGTTCGAGAGCGGCAAGCGCCTGGTCTCGCCCTTCGCGCGCGGCGTGGTCAGCGGCCAGCCGGTGGTGACGCTGGCCTCGCCGGTGGACATGGGCAAGGCCGGTCGCTTCGCACTGCGGGCGGCGCTGCAGATCGACGCCATCGGCGCGCGGCTCAACGAGCAGGCCTGGCCGACCGACTGGGCGGCCTCGGTGGTGGACCAGGACACGGTGATCCTGGCGCGCTCGCGCAATGCCGCGCAGTTCATCGGCCAGCCGGCCACGGCCTCGGCGCAGGAGGGCCTGCAGCGTCCGGGCGAGATCTTCCATTCGGTGACCAAGGACGGCGTGGAAGTCGTCAGCGCGGCCGCGCCGGTGCCGGGCAGCGGCTGGCACGTCGTCGTCGGGCGGCCGCTGGCCGAGCTGCGCGCGCAGGTCGGCGAATCGATGCTGACGCTGCTGGTGGCCGGCGTGCTGTGTTCGCTGGTGGCGGCGGGCGGCGCGCTGTACCTGGCGCGCTCGATCCGGCGCCAGCTCGATGCCGTGGTGCGCTCGCAGGCCGGCGCCGACGCGGCGCCGCTGCGCACCTCGATCCGCGAGGTGGCCGAGCTGTCCGAGGCGCTGACGGTGGCGCGCGTGACGGCGGCGCGGGCCTCGGTGGAGCTGCTGGGCGCGCGCGAACAGGTGCTGGTGAAGCTGAGCGAGCGCAGCGAGATGCTGGACGTGCTGGCGCACGAGGTGCGCCAGCCGCTGAACAACGCCTCTGCCGCGCTGCAGGCCGCGCTCGCGCCGCTCAAGCGCGCCGACGCCGCGCTCGCCGGCGGCCCGCTGCTACGCGCGGTGGGCGTGCTGGCCGAGGTGCAGGCGAGCATCGACAACACGCTGGCGGTGGCGGCGCTGCTGGTGGGCCAGCAACTGGCGCGCGAGGACACCGACATCGACGCGCTGATCGCCGTGGCCATCGGCGACCTGCCCGAGGCCGACGCGGGCCGCGTGCGCGTCGAGCGGCTCACCGCCACCCGCACCGCGTCGATGGACGCCAGCCTGATGCGGCTGGCGCTGCGCAACCTGCTGTCCAACGCGCTGAAGTACAGCCCGCGCGACATGCCGGTGCTGGTGCGCGTGGCCGATTCCGACGAACCGCTGGCGCTGTTGATCGACGTCGTCGACTGCGGGCCGGGCATCGCGCCGGAGCTGCTGGCGCAGCTCTTCGAGCGCGCCGACCGCCGCCCCGCGGGCGCTTCCGGCAGCCGGCGCAAGGGCCTGGGGCTGTACATCGTGCGCCGGGTGATGGAGCTGCACGGCGGCAGCGTGAAGCTGCAGCACAACGGCCCCGACGGCTCGACGATGCGGCTGGTCATCGACCAGGCGGGCGACGACGACTGAATCCCCGGGGACGACACAGATCTTTACCCGCCCCCCACAGCGGCGATACCCCCCGGGCGCAGCATCAGGTCCACGCTTCGAGACCACACCACAGGACGCCGCGATGAACACCCGAACGCTTCCGATCACCCGCCACCCGTTCCGCCTGCTGGCCGCCACGGCCGCGGTGGCCCTGGCCGCCGGCCTTTCGCAACCTTCCTACGCCCAGCCCGGCCCGGGCCCGGGCGGCCCCGGCGGCATGCCGATGATGGGCATGGGCCATGGCATGGGCCATGGCATGGGCCACGGCATGGGCCACGGCATGGGCCCCGGCATGATGGGCGGCCAGTTCTCCGAGCGCATGCTCGACGCCGCCAAGGCCACGCCGGAGCAGCGCACGCAGATCCGCCAGATCGTCCAGCAGGGCATGGCCGACCTGAAGACGCAGCGCGAGGCCGGCCGCAAGCTGCACGACGAGGTGCGCTCGCTGTTCACGCAGCCCAACGTCGACGCCAATGCCGCCGAGGCGCTGCGCCAGAAGGCGCTGGCCCAGCATGACCTGAGCAGCAAGCGCATGATGCAGATGATGCTCGACGTGAGCCGCGTGCTGACCCCCGAGCAGCGCCAGGCGCTGGCCGAGCGCATGACGCAGCGGCGCGCCATGATGGAGCGCCACCGCGCCGAGCGCGAGTCGCTCGACAAGGGCAGCCGCTGAACCGCTGAGCCTACGCTTGGCCATGGCGCTATCCTCCTGGCGCCCCGGCGTTGCCGCGCCGGGGCGCTTTTCTGCCCCGTTCCTGGCCCCCGCGATGACGAGCCGCCTGCTGCTGATCGACGACGACGCCCGCCTCACCGACATGGTGGGCGGCTACCTGCGCCACAACGGCTTCGAGGTCGAGACCGCCGGCTCGCTGGCCGCCGGGCGCGAGCAGCTCAAGCACGGCAACTTCGACGCGCTGCTGCTGGACCTGATGCTGCCCGACGGCGACGGCCTCGATTTCACGCGCGAGCTGCGCAGCCAGCCGCGCACGCGGCGGCTGCCGCTCCTGATGCTCACCGCCCGCGGCGAGCCGATGGACCGCATCGTCGGCCTGGAGATCGGCGCCGACGACTACCTGCCCAAGCCCTTCGAGCCGCGCGAGCTGCTGGCGCGCGTGAAGGCGCTGCTGCGCCGCGCCACGCCCGACACCGGCGACGACGAGGTGCTGGCCTTCGGCCGCCTGGAGGTTGACCTCGGCGCACGCCAGGCGCGGCTGGACGGCCAGGTCTGCGACCTCACGAGCCACCAGTTCGAGCTGCTCACGGTGCTGGCGCGCAGCCCGGGCCGCGTGCTTTCGCGCGACCAGATCATGGATTCGCTGAAGGGCCACCCGCTGGAGGCCTTCGACCGCAGCATCGACGTGCACATCTCGCGCATCCGCGCCGTGATCGAGGACGACCCGAAGAACCCCAAGCGGGTGCTGACCGTGCGCGGCGCAGGCTACGTCTTCGCGAAGAAGCAGGACGCGGAATGACGCCCCCCCCCGGAGCGCCTGCGGCGCTTCTCCCCCGGGGGGGCGCCGCCAGTGGCCCGGCAGAGCCGGTTCCACGGTGGCCGCTGGGTCGCGGTGCGGGTCGCAGCTGAGATTCGATGCGCTCGCTGTATTTGCGGATATGGATCACGGTGGTGGCGGCCCTCGGGCTGTTCGCCGCGGTCTCGGGCTGGATCGTGCAGAACCACCTCGAGGAGCAGCGGGCGCGGCAGTCGGTGGCGCTGCGTGAGCGGGCCGAGGCCTGGGCCGACCTGCTGGAGCGTTCGCTGCCGCCGGCCAGCGCGCCCTTCGAGGAGCAGGCCGCGGCGCTGCGCGAGTGGTCGCAGCGCCTGCGCCTGCCGATGGCGCTGGACGATGCGCAGGGCCGCAACATCGGCATCTCCGATTCCTTCCGCCGCCGCGAGCTGGACCAGCCGGCCAACGTCGAGCGCGTGCAGTCCATCCGCCTGGAAGACGGCCGCACGCTGCGCGTGCCGCGGCCGCCGCTGATGCGCGGCGGGCCGCCGCCGGGGCGGCCGGGCGACCTGCGCGAGATCCGCCCGCCGTGGATTCCGGAGCCGGCCCGGCCCTGGCCCGAGGGCCTGGGCCTGGTGTCGCTGCTGGCGGTGCTGTTCGTCGCCGTCGCGGCCGGCGCCTGGCCGGTGGTGCGCCGGCTCACGCGGCGCCTGGAATCGCTCAAGCAGGGCGTGGAGGCCTTCGGCGCGGGCGCGCTGCACCAGCGCGTGGCCGAGGACGGGCGCGACGAGGTGGCCGCCGTCGGCGCCAGCTTCAACCGCGCGGCGGCGCGCATCGAGGCGTTGCTGCGCTCGCACCAGAGCCTGCTGGCCAACGCGAGCCACGAGCTGCGCTCGCCGCTGGCACGCCTGAAGATGGCGGTGGCGATGATCGAGGACTCAGCGCCGGCCCAGCGCGACCGCCTACGCGCCGAGATCGACACCAACATCGCCGAGCTCGATGCGCTGGTCGAGGAGGTGCTGCTGGCCAGCCGCCTGGACGCCACGCAGCCGATGGGGCAGAAGGAATCCGTGGGCCTGCTGGGCCTGGCCGCCGAGGAGGCCGCGCGCGTGGGCGCGCAGGTGCAGGGCGATGACGTGCAGGTGCAGGGCGAGGAGCGGCTGCTGCGCCGCGCGTTGCGCAACCTGCTGGAGAACGCCCGACGCTACGGCGGCGGCGAGATCGAGGCCAGCGTGGCGCGCCGCGCCGACGGCGGCGCCGTGCTGCGCGTGGCAGACCGCGGCCCGGGCGTGCCCGATGCCTTCCGCGAACGCATCTTCGAGGCCTTCTTCCGCCTGCCCGGCCATGCCGAGCGCGAAGGCGGCGTGGGACTGGGCCTGTCGCTGGTGCGCCAGATCGCCGAGCGCCACGGCGGGCGCGTGCGCTGCGAGGCACGCGAAGGCGGCGGCAGCTGCTTCGTGCTCGAACTGCCAGCGACCTGAAGGCCGGCGCTCAGCCCGTGGCGCGCGCTCCCTCGCGCCGCTGCACGCTGAACACCCACAGCATGAAGGCCGACAGCGCGCTGCCGGCGATCACCAGGCCCACGGTCGACGCGAACCAGAAGCCGCGCGCGCCATGCAGCGCTGGCGGCACGCCGCCGGGCACGTCGAAGGCCAGCACGTAGCCGCCGCCCAGGCCCACGACCCACAGCGCGGCGACGTAGATCACCATCGGCACGGTGGCGATCTTGTAGGCGCGCAGCACGAAGGCCGCCAGCGTCTGCGCGGTGTCGGCGACGTGGAAGATCGCCAGCCAGGCCATCAGCGGCAGCGCGGCGGCGATGATGGCCTCGTTGCCGGTGTACAGGTGCAGCAGCGGGTCGCGCCAGAGGTACACGCCGCCGCCCAGCACGCAGGCGATGGCGCAGGCGATCACGAGGCCGTGCCAGCCCAGCCGCCGCGCGTCGCGCGCGTCGCCCGCGCCCACGCTCTGCGCCACCAGCGCGCTCGTCGCATTCGCCAGGCCCAGCGGCACCATGAAGATCACCGAGACCAGGTTCATCACCAGCTGGTGGCCGGCCACTGGCGTGGTGCCCAGCCGGGCGATGAAGATCGACATGAAGGCGAATCCCGTCACCTCCACGAGGATCGACGCGCCCATCGGCACGCCCAGCTTCAGCAGTGCGCGGATCGAGGCCGCATCCGGCCGCTCGATGCCGGCGCCGAAGATCGCGAAAGGCCTGTAGAGCGGGTCGCGGCGCAGGATCCACATCGACAGGATCAGCTGGCCCCACATCGACACCGCGGTGGCGATGCCGCAGCCCACCACGCCCAGCGGCGGAATGCTCAGCGCCGGCATGCCGAAGACCAGCGCCGCCGTCAGCGGCACCTTCAGCACCAGGCCGCCGATCTGCAGCGCCATCACCGCCTTGGGCCGCGAGACGGCGGTGTTCAGCGTCCGGTAGACCATGAAGGCCAGCGCCGCCGGCAGGCTGCAGGCCAGCGCCAGCAGGTAGGCGCGCACGCGCTCGGCGACCTCCGGCGTGGCCTTGGCCAGCGCGAGGAAGGGCGCCGGGAACACGAGCACGACGATGCCCAGCAGCGACAGCCCCAGCGCCACCCACAGCCCCTGCCGCACCTGGTGCCCCACCTCGGCGTGGCGGCCGGCGCCGTAGAGCTGGCCGACGATGGGCGCCAGCGCCATCACCACGCCCATGAAGCCGACGAAGGTGGAGATGTAGGCGGCGCTGGCCACCGCGAGCGCGGCGAGGTCGGTCGGCGAGGTCCTCGCGACGAAGGCCGTGTCGACAATGCTGAAGGCCAGCACCGAGATCTGGCCGACGATCACCGGCCAGGCCAGCGGCAGGATGCGCCGCGCGCTGTTCGTCCAGCGATACGGCGTGCTCGCCGGCGCGCTCAAGAGGCCCGGGCCGAAGCGAAGACCTCGGGCGAAGGATGGTCGGCGCCGGTGGCCACGCGGGCGCGCTCGGCATAGCGGTTGAAGCGCCAGGCCGTGGCTTCCTGCGTGATGCGGCGCCATACGGCGCGCTTGGCGGCCGGGCCCATCGCGGGCCAGTGCTGCACTTCCTCGAAGCTGCGGCCGCAGCCCTTGCAGATGGCGTCGCCCTGGCTCGTGGAGCAGATCGCGATGCAGGGCGCGTCGGGCGTGCTGGCGTACCAGGCGAGCCAGGCGTCACGCGCTTTCGAGGGCATCGTGGCCTCGTCGCACAGCGGCTCGCGGTAGTAGACCATCAGCGCATACACCTCGGCCAGCGCGCGCACCTCGGCGCAGGCGGTGATGCCGTCGGGCGAAGGCGAGCGCTCGCGCCACCAGTTGATGGCGGACTCGATGTCGGTGATGTGGATGCCGCTGGTCATGATGAGGGGCGTGGAGTGTACCCACGCCGCCCACGCGGCCTCCGCGTCAGGCAGGGGGGTATCCGGCCTCGGCCAGCTGCGCCACCAGCGCCTCGCGCGGGGCGCTGGTGTCGACCTCGACGCGGTGGGTCGCGAGGTCGGTCTTCACCTCGGCGGCGGGGTCCACGGACTTCACGGCCTCGGTGATGGCACGCACGCAATGGCCGCAGGACATGGCGGGGATCTCGAAGCTCAGCATGTTGACTCGCGCAGCACGGGACAATACGGTGATGGGTTTCTATCACGAGGGCCTTGACCGCGGCGCGGCCGGACCCACATGCCCTTGATGGCCGTCAACACCGCCGCGGCGCCCACGCTCGCCTTTCCGGTCGAGGGCATGAGCTGCGCCTCCTGCGTGGCGCGTGTCGAGAAGGTCGCGCGCGCCGTGCCCGGCGTGCTGGAGGCCGGCGTGAACCTGGCCACCGAGACGCTCACCGTCACCACCGCGCCCGCCTTCGACCCCGCGGCGCTGACGCAGGCCGTGCACAAGGCGGGCTACGAACTGGCCACCACCGAGCGGCGCCTGGCCATCGAAGGCATGAGCTGCGCCTCCTGCGTGGCGCGGGTCGAGAAGGCCTTGCGCGCGGTGCCGGGCGTGTTGTCCGCCAGCGTGAACCTCGCCAGCGAAGCCGCCACCGTCACGCTGGCCGGCCACGAGGCCGACGAGGCCGCGCTGGCGGCCGCGCTGCGCAAGGCGGGTTACGCGCTGAAGGCCGGCGAGACCACGGCGGCCGCCACGCCGAGCATGCACCGCCGGCTCGGCGAAGGCGCGCGCGTCGTGCTCGCGGCGGCGCTCAGCCTGCCGCTCGTGTTGCCGATGCTGCTGATGCCCTTCGGCCTGCACCTGATGCTTCCAGGCGGGTGGCAGCTGGCACTGGCCGCGCCGGTGCAGTTCGTGCTCGGCGCGCGCTTCTACCGCGCCGGCTGGGGTGCGGTGCGGGCCGGCACGGGGAACATGGACCTGCTGGTGGCCATCGGCACCAGCGCCGCCTTCGGGCTGAGCCTGTGGACGATGCTCACCAGCGCGGAGGCGATGCCGCATCTGTACTTCGAAAGCTCGGCCGTCGTCGTCACGCTCGTGCTGCTGGGCAAGTGGCTGGAGGCGCGTGCCCGGCGCGAGACGACGGCTGCTATCCGCGCGCTGCAGGCGCTGCGGCCGGAACGCGCCCGCGTGCTGCGCGACGGCGCCGAGGTGGAGTTGCCGCTGGCCGAACTGCGTGCCGGCGACACGATGCTCGTGCGCCCCGGCGAACGCTTCGCGGCCGACGGCGTGATCACGCAGGGCGAGGGCGAGGTCGACGAATCGCTGATCACCGGCGAGAGCCTGCCGGTGGCGCGCGGCGTGGGCGACCGCATCACCGGCGGCGCGGTCAACGGCGCCAGCCTGCTGCAGGTGCGCGCCACCGCGGTGGGCGCCGAGACGGTGCTGGCGCGCGTCGTGCGCCTGGTCGAATCGGCGCAGGCGACCAAGGCGCCGGTGCAGCGGCTGGTGGACCGGGTCGCCGCCGTCTTCGTACCCGCGGTGCTGGTGGTGGGGCTGCTCACGCTGCTGGGCTGGGGCCTGATCGCGCACGACTGGACCGCGGGGCTGCTGAACGCGGTGGCCGTGCTCGTGATCGCCTGCCCCTGCGCGCTGGGGCTGGCGACGCCGGCGGCGATCATGGCCGGCACCGGCGTGGCGGCGCGCCACGGCATCCTCGTGAAGGACGCGCTGGCGCTGGAACTCGCGCAGGCGGTGCAGGTGGTGGCCTTCGACAAGACCGGCACGCTGACCGAAGGCCGGCCGCGGCTGGTGGATGCCGGCGCGGCGGGCGCTGCCACACGCGCCACGCTGCTCGAGGCCGCGGCGGCGCTGCAGGCCGGCAGCGAGCACCCGCTGGCGCGCGCGGTGCTGATGGCCGCGAAGGACGAGGGGCTCGTGCCGCCGGCCGGCAGCGCGCTGCGGGCGGTGCCGGGGCGCGGCATGGCCGGCGATGTGAACGGCATGGCGGTCCGGCTCGGCAGCGCGCGCTGGATGCTGGAATCCGGTGTTCCGCTCGGCGACGTGGCCGAGGCCGTCGCCGCGCAGCAGGCGCAGGGCCGGACCGTCTCCTACCTGGCCGAGATGGCGCAGCCGCCGCGGCTGCTGGGCTGGCTGGCCTTCGGCGACGAGCCCAAGCCCGCGGCGGCTGCGGCGGTGGCGGCGCTGCACGCACTGGGGCTGCGCACGGTGCTGGTCTCCGGCGACAACGAGGCCAGCGCGAAGGCTCTGGCCGCACGCGTGGGCATCGCCGAGGTCCGCGCCGAGGTGCTGCCGGCCGACAAGGCGCGCATCGTCGGCGAACTGCAGCAGCAGGGCGGCCGCCGCGTCGCGATGGTGGGCGACGGCATCAACGACGCGCCCGCACTCGCCGCCGCCGACGTGGGCGTGGCCATGGGCTCGGGCACCGACGTGGCGATGCACGCTGCCGGCATCACGCTGCTGCGCGCCGACCCGCGCGGCGTGGCCGATGCGATCGAGGTCTCGCGCCGCACCACGCGCAAGATCCGCCAGAACCTGTTCTGGGCTTTCGCCTTCAACACCATCGGCATCCCGCTGGCGGCCTTCGGCGCGCTGAACCCGGTGATCGCCGGCGCGGCGATGGCCTTCAGCAGCGTGACGGTGGTGAGCAACGCGCTGCTGCTCAGGCGCTGGCGGCCGGCGGCGTAACCAAAGCACTCTCGGGCGTCCAGACGGCGCAGGCCTCCAGCCCCGGCGCGGCATCCCGCAGCCGCAGTTCGCCGCCATGCGCCTGCGCCACGCGCCGGCACAGGAACAGGCCCAGGCCCACGCCGCCGGCGCCGCGCGTGCGGGCATCGTCGGGGCGCCAGAAGGCTTCGCCCAGGCGCTCGAGCTGCCCGGGCGCGACGCCGGCGCCGTGGTCGCGCACGCCCAAGGCGATCCGGCCCTCGGCCTCGCGGCGCAGGAACAGGGTCGGCGGCTCGGCCGCCGCGCCGTGATGCAGCGCATTGGCCAGCAGGTTGCGCAGCAGCAGGCGCAGGCGGTCGCGGTCGGCGCGCACGGGGCCGATCGATTTGTCGAGCTCGAAGTGGACCGCCTGCCCCTCGAACTGCGTGGCCACCAGCTCGCGCGCCAGCGCCGCCAGGTCCACCGCCTCGGTCAGCAGCGCGGCATGGCCTTGAGCCAGGCGTTCGCTCTCCAGCAGGCTCGTGATCAGATCGCCCATCTCGGCCAGGTCGCGCAGCAGCGCCTGGCGCGGCGTGCCGTCGTCCACCAGCTCCGCATTGACGCGGGCGCGCGTGAGCGGGCTGCGCAGCTCGTGGCTGATGGCCAGCAGCAGCGCGCGCTGCGACTGCAGCATGCCGTTCAGCTTGACGGCCATGCCGTTGATGCGCTCGGTCAGCAGGCCCAGCTCGTCGCGCCGCTTCACGGGAATCGGCTGCTCGAACTCGCCGCGGCCGTAGGCCTCCACGCCGGCGCCGATGGCCGCCAGCGGCGCCAGCTGCCGACGCACCATCGCCCAGGCGAGCATGGTGAGCAGCAGCAGCGCGGCGAGCGTGGCCCAGCCGATCATCCGCGGGCGCATCGCGTCGGGCGGCTGCGCCAGGCCGAAGGTGATGCGGTGGCCGTCGGCACTCTGGCGCACGATGCGCCAGGGGCCGCGCGGCGACCGTGCCGGATCGCTGGCGTACTGCACGGCGGGCCCGTCGATGCGCACCGTGATCGGCAGCCGCGCGGCCAGCGCCGCGGCGCGCGCAGGCTCGGGCGGGTTGCCCAGCTCGGCGGCCATGCGGTCGGCGTAGTCGGCCACCAGCGGGCGCACCCAGTTGTCCCAGCCGGCGTGCAACCATTGCTGCATGCCGAAGCTGAACACCGCCGTGCTCGCCGCCGCGAGCGCGACGAAGGCGATCATCAGCCGGCCCTTGATCGAGTGGCGGACCTTGTGCTTGTGCCGGCGGTGCAGGGACTTCAAGGCGCAGGCGCCGCGGCCAGCAGGTAGCCGGCGTTGCGCAGCGTTCGGATCGGGTCCAGCGGCTCGAGCTTGCGCCGCAGCCGGCTGACGAGGATGTCGACGGCGCGGCTGTGGATGTCTTCCGCCGCGTGGCCGCGCAGCCGGGCCAGGATGTCGTCGCGGCTGAACACGCGCCCGGGCGCCGCAGCCAGCATCGCCAGCAGCTCGAACTCGGTGCCGGTGAGTTCGACCGCGCGGCCGCCGCTCAGCACGCTGCGGCGCGCGAGGTCGATCTCCAGCCCGTCGAAGCGCAGCACGGGAGCTGCCGCAGTCGTCGCTGCCGGTGCGACCGGTGCGCGCCGCAGCACCGTCTGCACCCGGGCCAGCAGTTCGCGCGGCTCGAAGGGCTTGGGCAGGTAGTCGTCGGCGCCCAGCTCCAGGCCGACGACGCGGTCCATCACGTCGCCGCGGGCGGTCAGCATCACCACCGGCAGCGTGCTCGTGCGGCGCAGCGTGCGGCAGACCTCGAAGCCGTCCATCTCGGGCAGCATCACGTCGAGGATCGCGGCGTCGAAGCCGCCGGCGGCCAGCAGCGCCAGGCCCTCGCTGGGGCGCGTGGCCTGGCGCATCTCGAAGCCGTGGCGCGCGAAGTAGGCGGCCAGCGGCGGGCCCAGCTGTTCGTCGTCGTCGATGAGGAGGAGCCGCCGCATGCCGGGCCGCACGCTACCACCAGCGCGGCACGCTGGCCGCGTAGTCGGCATACCAGCCGCCGTAGGCGCGGCGCAGCGCGGCCTCCTCCTGCGGCAGGTGGCGCAGCTGCAGCCAGCTGACGAAGCCGAGCGTGCCCGCGGCGACGAAGGGCGAGCCGCTGGCCAGCGCCAGCGCCGCCAGCAGCGCGGCCTGCGCCAGCGCCACCGGGTTGCGGCCGAAGCGGTAGGGCCCTTCGTCCACCAGCCGCGGCGGCGTGAAGCGCGGGCCGCGGCCGCCGGCCGTGTGCAGTTGCCACAGCGCCCAGGCCAGCCAGGCCGCCGCGACGAGGCCGAGCACCGCACCCGCCAGAGGCGCGCGCCCCCAGGCCGGCGCCTGCGCGCCGAAGGCCGCGGCCTGCGCCGCCAGGCCGCCGCCCGCGAGCAAGGCCGCCAGCGCCGCCGGCGGCAGCGGGGGCTCAGCCGCGAGCGCCATGGCGGTGGCCGCGCTGCAGGAAGTCGCGCACCTGCTGCTGCTGCTCGGGCCGCAGCGCGTCGAAGAAGTCGGCCGCGGCGCTCACCACCTCCGGGCCCTGGGCCTGCACGGCGGCGATGCGCTCCTGCAGCATCTGCGCGGCCTTCGCGCGGTCGAAGCTGCTGCCGGCCAGCAGCGATTGCAGCTCGGCGCGCGGCTCGCCGCTGCCGCGCAGCGCGCGGTGCTGCGCATCCAGGCGCTGCGCCAGCACCTGCAGGCGCGCCTTCTGCGGCTCGTCCAGCGTCAGCCGGCGGCCGATGCGCTCGACCATGCGTGCGTGCATCTCGGCGCGCTCGCTGTCACTCATCGCCCCCCAGCCGTGGTGGCGGTGCTGCGCCCAGGCGGCCAGGCCGCCGAAGAGGGCGCCGGCGCCCAGCAGGGCGATCAGACTGCGTCGGATCCAGCGTCTCATGAGGAACATCCTCGTCGTGTTGAACATGGCGCGATGCTCGGGCGCGGCGCCTGCGCTGTCCTTTCGTGGCGGTATCGCCGGGTAACGTTTCTTGTCACCGCCATGCGGACAGGCTGAGCGCTTCGACGCGCCGGTTTGCGCAAGAGCAAAGCGCCTGCCGGTGCACGGCGCTCTACTGTCGTCGATCCCTGCTTGCCGAGAAGAAGGAGACGACATGACGATCCGCCTCAAGATGGGAAAGCTGGCCGCAACGGCAACGATCGCCGCGCTGGCGGCGGCCCTGCCGGCCGCGATGGCCGCCACGCCTGAGCAACTGCTGGCCGGCTACACCGCCAAGGCCGGCGCGCCGGCATCGGCCGAGCGTGGCCAGGCCTTCTTCAAGAAGAACTTCCTGCGCGACATGGGCTTCAGCTGCTCCTCCTGCCACGGCGACAACCCGCTGCGCACGGGCAAGGACCAGGTCACCGAGAAGAACATCAAGCCGCTGGCACCGGCGGCCAATGCCGACCGCTTCACCGACCCGAAGAAGGCCGAATTCCACTTCGACCTGAACTGCCGCGACGTGGTGGGCCGCATCTGCACCGCGGGCGAGAAGGCCGACGTGCTGGCCTGGCTGGTCTCGCTGAAACCCTGATCAGCCGGCCAGCGCGCTCCACGCGAGCGAGGCCGCGCAGAGGTCTTCGAGCGCGGTACCCACCGACTTGAAGACGCTGCGCGCCGCCGGCGCGGGCGCCTCCCGCTCGCCGCGGCACAGCTGCGCGAGCGTGGCGTGCACGTCGGTCGCGGCGAACACGCCGCGGGCCATCGGGCCGAGCAGCTCGCCGCTCTTGGCCAGCGCTTCCTCGGTATCGACGATCAGTGCCGCGCCGCGGAAGCAGTCGTCGTCGGCCTCGCGCATCGCCGGCGTGAAGCTGCCGATGAGGTCGAGGTGGCTGCCCGGCGCGAGCCAGGCGCCGTGCAGCACGGGTTCGGTCGCCAGCGTCGCGCAGCTCACGATGTGTGCCCACGACGCGGCCGCGGCCAGGTCGTCCGCGGCATCGGCCTCGATGCCTTGCGCGCGCCAGACTGCAGCCAGCTGCCGGGCCTGGTCCGGCCGGCGTGCCCAGACCCGGACCTGCTCGATCGGCCGCACGGCGCGGAAGGCCGCCGGCAGCAGCGCGGCGATGCGGCCAGCGCCCACCACCAGCAGCCGCTTCGCATCGGCGCGCGCGGCGAACGAGGCCGCTAGCGCCGAGGCCGCCGCGGTGCGGCGTGCGGTGAGTTGATTGCCGTCGATCAGCGCCAGCGGCCGGCCGGTGGCGGCCTCGTGCAGCAGGTAGCTGGCGTGCAGCCCGGGCAGGCCGAGCGCGGCATTGCCCGGCGCGATGTTGATGACCTTCACGCCGTAGTGGCGGCCGGGCTGCCAGGCCGGCATCACGAGCGAGGTGACTTCACCGCCGCGGCCATCGGGCCAGTGCAGCACCTGGCGCGGCGGTGTCTCGCAGCCGGCCGCGAAGGCTTCGCGCAGCGCCGGGACCAGGCGCTCGAAGGGCAGGGCGGCGGCCAGCTCGGCCGCGCCGACGATGCGCAGTGCCTGCTCGCTCAGACCCGCTCCAGCACCACCGCGATGCCCTGGCCGACGCCGATGCACATCGTGCACAGCGCATAACGCCCGCCGCTGCGGTGCAGCTGGTTGACCGCGGTCGTCGCCAGGCGCGCGCCGCTGGCGCCCAGTGGATGACCCAGCGCGATGGCGCCGCCGTTGGGGTTCACGCGCGGGTCGTCGTCGGCAATGCCGAGGTCGCGCAGCACCGCGAGACCTTGCGCGGCGAAAGCCTCGTTCAGCTCGATGACGTCGATCTGCGCGAGGCTCAGCCCGGTCAGCTCCAGCACCTTGCGCGTGGCCGGCGCCGGGCCGATGCCCATGATGCGCGGCGGCACCCCGGCCGTGGCCATGCCCACGACGCGCGCCCGCGGCACGAGGCCATGGCGCGCGGCGGCTGCTTCGCTGGCGACGATCAGCGCACAGGCACCGTCGTTCACGCCGCTGGCATTGCCCGCGGTCACCGTGCCGTCCGGCCGCACCACGCCCTTGAGCTTGGCCAGCGCCTCCAGCGAGGTCTCGCGCGGGTGCTCGTCCTTCGCGACGACGATCGCCTCGCCCTTCTTCTGCGGAATCGTCACAGGCACGATCTCGCCGTCGAAGAAGCCGGACTTCTGCGCCGCGACGGCCTTGAGCTGGCTCGCCAGCGCCATGCGGTCCTGCGCCTCGCGCTCGATGCGGTAGTCGGCCGCGACGTTCTCGGCCGTCTCGGGCATCGAGTCGACGCCGTAACGCTCCTTCATCAGCTTGTTGACGAAGCGCCAGCCGATCGTGGTGTCGTAGACCGCATTCGTGCGGCTGAAGGCGCTGTCGGCCTTGGGCATCACGAAGGGCGCGCGGCTCATGCTTTCCACGCCGCCGGCGATCAGCAGCTGCTGCTCGCCGGCCTTGATCGCACGCGCCGCGCTGCCCACGGCGTCCAGGCCGCTGCCGCACAGGCGGTTGATCGTGGCACCACTCACTTCCACCGGCAGCCCTGCCAGCAAGGCCGACATGCGCGCCACGTTGCGGTTGTCCTCGCCGGCCTGGTTGGCGCAGCCGAAGAGCACGTCGCCCACCGCGGCCCAGTCGACCCTGGCGTTGCGCTCCATCAGCGCGCGGATCGGGACCGCGCCCAGGTCGTCGGCGCGCACCGAGGACAGCGCGCCGCCGTAACGGCCGAAGGGCGTGCGGACGGCGTCGCAGATGAAGGCTTCGGTTCTCGCGCTCATGGATTCAGGCTTTCGATCAGGGCCCGGCGGCGCAGGCCGGGGCTGGCCCGGTAGCGTTCGCCACGGTAGTGCGCATCCAGGTGGTCGAGCAGCGCCACCACCTCGCCGGCGCTCCAGCGCGTCAGCCACTCGAAGGGGCCGGCGGGATAGTTGACGCCGAGCTTCATCGCCGCGTCGGCGCCTGCTTCGCTGCAGACGCCCTGGCGCACGGCGTCGGCGGCCTCGTTGATCAGCATCGCGACGGTGCGCGCGGCGACGAGCCCGGGCGTGTCGGCCACCGCCAGCGGCGTGAAGCCGAGTTCGGCCAGCCAGCCGCCGATGGGTTCGCGCCAGGCCTCGTCGGCCACCGCGTAGGCCAATGCAGCGCCCGGCTGCAGCGGCAACGAGAAGGGGCGGTCGAACACGGCCACGTCGCGGCGCCGCATCTCGGCGGCCACTTCCGCGGCGGTGCGGCCGTCGGTCAGCACGAGTCGCGTGCCGTCGATCTCCAGGCCGCACCAGTCGCTGTCGCGCAGGCGCGCGATCACGCAGGTGTGCTTCGGCGCATGGCGGGCCGCGGTGGCGGCCAGCGCGTGCGCCAGGCCGTCGGCTATGGGCCCATGGCCGTGCACCGTCACCTGGCCGGGCGCCGACTTCGGTCGCGGCGGTGGCGGCGGCAGCGCCGGTGCGCCCTCCGGGTGCGCGTAGAAGCCGCGGCCGCTCTTGCGGCCCAGCAGGCCGCCATCGACCATCTCGCGCTGCACCAGCGAGGGCTGGTAGCGCTTGTCGAAGAAGTTGGCTTCGTAGACCGAGCGCGTGACGGCGAAGTTGGTGTCGTGGCCGATCAGGTCCATCAGCTCGCAAGAGCCCATGCGGAAGCCGGCGCTGCGCAGGCAGGCGTCCAGCACCGCCGGCGCGGCAGCCTGCTCCTGCAGCAGCGCCAGCGTTTCGGCGTAGTAGGGCCGCGCGATGCGATTGACGATGAAGCCCGGCGTGCTCTTCGCGTGCACCGGCACCTTGCCCCAGGCCGAAGCGAGCGTGAACACGGCCTCGGCGACCTGGCAGTCGGTCTGCAGGCCGCTGACCACCTCCACCAGCTTCATCAGCGGCACCGGGTTGAAGAAGTGCATGCCGGCGATGCGGCCCGGGCGCTTCGACGCGCCCGCGATCGCGGTCACGCTGATCGAGCTGGTGTTGGTGGCCAGCACGCAGTGCTCGCCGACGATGGCTTCGAGCTTCGCGAAGAGCTCGCGCTTGGCGGCCAGGTCCTCGACGATGGCCTCGACCACCAGCGCCACGCCGGCGGCGGCTTCCAGCGTGGCCACCGGCTCTATGCGCGCCAGCGTGGCGGCCGCATCCTCGGCCGCGAGCTTGCCCTTCGCGACCAGGCCGTCGAGCGTCGAGGCCAGCTTGCCCTTGGCCTGCACCGCGGCGCCTTCCCGCGTGTCGTACAGCAGCACGGCGTGGCCGGCCTGCGCCGCCACCTGCGCGATGCCGCTGCCCATGATGCCCGCGCCCACCACGAGCACGGGTTGGCCTTGCAGTTGAGGGGCGGAGGTCGTCATTGCGGAATCCAGGTCGGTGGCCGCTTGGCCAGGAAGGCGGCGAAGCCTTCGCGGGCCTCGTCGGTGCCGCGCACGCGGCTGATGGTCTGCGCGGTCAACTCGATCACCTCGGGCGTGACGGGGCCCGCGTGCAGCTGCGCGTAGAGCTGCTTGATCTCGCGCTGCGCGTGGGGGCCGCCGGCCAGCAGCGAATCGACGATCGCATCGACCGCGGCGTCGAGCTGCTCGGCGAGCACGACCTTCTGCACGAGGCCGATCGAGAGCGCCTCGGCCGCGCCTATGCGCTCGGTCGTCAGCGCGAGCCTTTTCGCCTGGCGCTTGCCCACCGCGTTCGTCACGTAGGGGCCGATGACCGAGGGCAGGATGCCGAACTTGGCCTCGCTGACCGAGAAGGTCGAGCCTTCGGCAGCCACCGCGATGTCGCAGGCCGCCGTGAGGCCCACGCCACCGCCCAGCGCCGCGCCCTGCACGCGAGCGACCGTCGGCTTCCCGCAGGCCTCGATGCGCGCCAGCATGCCGGCGAAGCGGCGCGCGTCCTGCAGGTTCCATTCGCGGCTGGCGGTGCTGGCGCGCTGCATCCATTGCAGGTCGGCGCCGGCGCTGAAGTGCTTGCCGGCGCCGGCCAGCACGATCACGCGCACGGCCGGGTCGGCCTCGAGCTGGGCGAAGGCGGCATCGAGCTCGCCGATCATCGCCTCGTCGAAGGCGTTGAAGACATCGGGGCGCGACATCGTCACGCGCGCCACGCCGGGCCGCGGCTGGCTGAGGTGCAGCGTGTGCATCGCCGGCGTGGCCATCAATAGGTCTCCAGGTGCAGCCGGCCTTCGCGCTTCAGCGCCGCGCCGATGGCATCCCACGACAGGCCCGCGCCCTGCGCCACGTCGCGCAGCGCGAGCACCACGCCTTCTTCCATCGCCTTCAGGCCGCAGACGAAGAAGTAGGCGTTCGGGTCCGAGAGCAGCGCGGCGAGGTCGGCGGCACGTTCGCGCATTGCATCCTGCACGTAGCGCTTGGGCTGGCCCGGGGTCCGGCTGAACGCGAAGTTGATGTCGATGAAGTCCTTGGGCAGGTTCTGCAGCGGGCCGAAGTAGGGCAGTTCTTCTCTTGTGCGGGCGCCGAAGAACAGCATCAGCTTGCCGCCCTCGAACTTGCCGCTGGCGCGCAGCCGGCGGCGCCACTCGGTCATCGCCCGCATCGGCGCGCTGCCGGTGCCGGTGCAGATCATCACGATGTGGCTCTTCGGATGGTTGGGCATCAGGAAGCTGGTGCCGAACGGGCCGATCACCTGCACCTTGTCGCCCACCTGCAGGTCGCAGACGTAGTTGCTGCAGACGCCGCGCACCGGCCGGCCCTGGTGGTCTTCCAGGACGCGCTTCACGGTGAGGCTGGCGTTGTTGTAGCCGGGGCGCTCGCCGTTGCGGGGGCTGGCGATCGAGTACTGGCGCGGGTGGTGCGGCCGGCCGTTCTCATCCGCGCCCGGCGGCACGATGCCGATGCTCTGGCCTTCGAGCAGCGGGAAGGGCATGGCGCCGAAGTCCAGCACGATGTGGTGCGTGTCGTAGTCCTTGCCGACCTCGGTGACGCGCACGTTGCCGGCCACGGTGGCGATGACGCTCTTCTCCGCAGCCTTCGGTCCGTAGAGGTTGGTGTAGGCATGGGCCGCGCTCCAGGGCGGCAGTGTGGCGCCGTACATCGCGCTGTTGAACGCGGGCTCGGTACCGGGCTGAACGATGGGCTGCGCGGCAGCCGCGGGCTCGGGCGCAGCGATCACTTCGGCGACGTCGACCCCGGCCAATTCTGTGAGCTGATCTCGGCTCAGCTCGGCGGGCAGGCTGTCCCAGCCCATCTGCTCTTCCAGGCTGTAGGCCCGGACCTTGGGCATCTGGCGGTAGTTGTCGATGCTGCCGGTGGGGCAGGGCGAGATGCAGTCGTTGCACCAGTCGCACTTGTCGGCATCGACCACGTAGTTGCGGCTGTCGTGCGTGATGGCGCCGCGCGGGCACATCGTCTCGCAGGTGTTGCAGCGAATGCAGATCTCGGGGTCGATCAGGTGCTGCTTGATGAAGCTGACGGCAGTCATGTCCCACCCCCGAAGCGGCTTCGCCGCTCCCCCTCGAGGGGGCGACGCCAGCGGCCCGGCAGAGCCGGTTCCGCGGCGTCCGCTTGACGAGCCATCACGCAAACCTCACGTACTCGAAATCGACCGGCTGGCGGTTGATGCCCATCACCGGCGGCGCGATCCAGTTCGCGAACTTGCCCGGCTCGACCACGCGGCCCATCAGGCTTTGCACGAAGGCACGGTCGCTCGCGCTCGGCAGCCAGTGGTCGACGTTCGCGGCCCATTCGGCTTCGCTGATCACCTCGCCGCCCGGCGAGACCTTCACGCCCGACAGCGCGCCGATGTTGCGATGGAAGGCCTTGTGCGGCGTCTTCAGGCGGAACGGGATGCCGGCCTTCTCGATCACCTTGTTCCAGCGCTCCACGCCGGCGCGGCTGTCGGTGATGTAGTCGTCGCGCAGCACCTCGTTCAGCGCGTTGAGCATCGGCACTTCCTTCTCGACCAGGCGCCCGCCCACGGCATTCAGCACCTTGTAGCTCTGGCCCTTGAGCAGGTGGTCGTCGTTGCGCTTGCCTTCCTCGTAGCGGCCCTTCAGGCCCGTCGAGTAGAACGTGGCGGCGTTGCTGCTCTCGTCCGCACCGAAGAGGTCGATCGTGACGCTGAAGTGGAAGTTGAGGTAGCGCTGGATCGTCGGCAGGTCGATCACGCCGGCTTCGCGCAGCTTCTTCGGATCGTCCGTCTTCAGCTCGTTCATCGCGGCGCAGGTGCGCTGGATGACGCGGCTCACGCCCGACTCGCCCACGAACATGTGGTGCGCCTCTTCGGTCAGCATGAACTTGGTCGTGCGGGCCAACGGATCGAAGCTCGACTCCGCCAGCGCGCAGAGCTGGAACTTGCCGTCACGGTCGGTGAAGTAGGTGAACATGAAGAAGCTCAGCCAGTCGGGCGTCTTCTCGTTGAAGGCCTGCAGGATGCGGGGGTTGTCCTGTTGGCCACTGCGGCGCTCCAGCAGCGCCTCGCCTTCCTCGCGGCCGTCGCGGCCGAAGTACTTGTGCAGCAGGTAGACCATCGCCCACAGGTGGCGGCCTTCCTCGACGTTCACCTGGAAGAGATTGCGCAGGTCGTACTGGCTGGGGCAAGTCAACCCGAGATGCCTTTGCTGCTCGACGCTCGCAGGCTCCGTGTCGCCCTGCGTGACGATGATTCGGCGCAGATTGGCGCGGTACTCGCCAGGGATGTCCTGCCACGCGGCTTCGCCCTTGTGGTCGCCGAAGTGGATCTTGCGGTCCTTCTCGGCCGGGTTCAGGAAGATGCCCCAGCGGTACTCGGGCATCTTCACGTAGCCGAACTGCGCCCAGCCCTGCGGGTCCACGCTGACGGCGGTGCGCAGGTAGACGTCGAAGTTGGTCGAACCCTCGGGGCCCATGTCGTCCCACCACTGCAGGTAGTTCGGCTGCCACTGCTCGAGCGCCCGCTTCAGCGTGCGGTCCTCGTCGAGGTTGACGTTGTTGGGGATCTTCTCGCTGTAATTGATGGTGCTCATCTCGTCAGCTCCAGATGTTCGTTAGACCCGATTCCAGTCGAACTGGGCCTTGTCGCCCTTGCCGTAGACCTTGAGTGCGCCCTTCTCGCCGACGGCGTTGGGGCGCTGGAAGATCCAGTTCTGCCAGGCGGTCAGCCGTCCGAAGACGCGCGTGACCATGTTCTCCACGCCGTTGAAGCGCAGGTTGGCCTCCATGCCGGTGAGCGCGTCGGGGCTCATCGCCACGCGTTCCTCGATCGCGATGCGCACCTCGTCGGCCCAGTCGATGTCGTCCGGGTTGCTCGTCACCAGGCCCAGCGCGAAGGCGGCGTCGGCGTCCAGCGCCTGGCCCTGCTTGGCGTGCACGGCGGCCAGCGGCGCGGCCTCGCCGTAGAAGCGGCGGTGCAGGCGGCTCTGGCCGGTGGCCATCGGGTAGGTGCCGAAGTTGGCCGGGCCCACGGTGATCTTGGGCGTGGCGGCCTCGTCGTCGGGCAGCATCAGCATGTAGCTGCGGTCGCAGGCCAGTGCCAGCTCGAGGAAGCTGCCGGCAAAGCAGGAGCCCGGCTCGATCAGCGCGAACAGGCTGCGCGAGGACACGTCGATGCGGCTGAAGGTGCGGCGCAGCAGGCTCACGGTCTCGTTGACGAGCCAGTGGTCGGCGAACTTCGCGAGTTGCTCGTCCATCGCGAGCACCGCGGCGGCGTCGCCCTCGGTCTTGATCAGCCAGGTGCCGATGTCGAGTTCGTTGGTGCGCATCGAGAGGATCGCGTCGTCCAGCTCGCGGGCCAGGGCCAGCGGGTACCAGGCGGCGCCGGCGGCCTCGATGGCGGCGATCGAGTCGGGCAGCGCGGCTTGCGGGCCCTTGATGGTCCAGGTGGCGGTGCGCTTCGTGCGGTCGATCTCGACGGTGACGTTGGGGTAGCGCAGCGCGTCGGCTTCGATCGTGCGGGTGATCGGCGTCAGCGCGACACCCTGGGCGCCGGCGCCCGGGCGCTTGCTGGTGGCGGCCAGCTGCAGCGCACGCTCCTGCACCTTCTGCGCGAAGGCCGCCGGCTTGGCGATGTCGTCGACCAGGCGCCAGTCCTTGGCCTTCTGCCCACGCACACCTTCGTTGGTCGTGCAGAAGATGTCCGCCAGGTCGTGGCGAACCTTTCTCTTGTCGGTCACACGGGTCAGGCCACCGGTGCCGGGCAGCACGCCCAGCAGCGGCACCTCGGGCAGGCTCACCGCGCTGCTGCGGTCGTCCACCAGGATGATCTCGTCGCAGGCCAGGGCCAGTTCGTAGCCCCCACCGGCGCAGGCGCCGTTCACGGCGGCCAGGAACTTCAGCCCGCCGTTGGCGCTGCTGTCTTCCAGGCCGTTTCGCGTCTCGTTCGTGAACTTGCAGAAGTTCACCTTCCAGGCGTGGCTGCTGACGCCCAGCATGAAGATGTTGGCGCCGGAGCAGAACACCTTCTCCTTGGCGCTGGTGACGACCACCGTCTGCACCTCGGGGTGCTCGAAGCGGATGCGGTTGACGGCGTCGTGCAGCTCGATGTCGACGCCCAGGTCGTAGCTGTTGAGCTTGAGCTTGTAGCCCTCGCGCAGGCCGCCGTTCTCGTCGAAGTCGGCCAGCAGCGTGGCGACCGGGCCTTCGAACTTCAGCTTCCAGTGGCGGTAGCGGGACGGTTCCGTCTGGTAGTCGACGCGGGTGGGTGCGGTGGTCATCGGCGGTCTCCTGTCAGCGATGAGACGCAGCATAGTGCATGTTCTTTGACGACGTCAAGAAGAAAATGCACTTTAGTTCAAACTGGCATTTCGAGGGCCTCGCGGACGATGGCCCGCAGGCCGGCGAAGGTGGCGTCCAGCGCCTGGGCGCTGGTGTCGAGCTGGAAGTCGCTCTTGGAGTAGAACGCCGCGCGCCCGGCCAGGATGCTCTTGAGGTCTTCCATCGCCTCCTTGCTGGCGGCCATGGGCCGCAGGTCGCCCTGGGCCATCACGCGCTTCATGTGGTCTTCGGGGCTGGCCTGCAGCCAGACGGTGGTGCAGTGGGCGAGCAGCAGGTTGAAGGTGGCCGGGTCGCTGACGATGCCGCCCGGCGTGGCGATCACGGCCTCCGGGTGGATCTGGATCGCCTCTTCCAGCGCGCGGCGCTCGTAGCGGCGGTAGGCGTTCTGGCCGTAGAGCGCCTGGATCTCGCTGATGCTGCAGCCGGCGAAGGCTTCAATGTCTCGGCTGAGTTCGACGAAGGAGAAGCCCAGGTCCTCGGCCAGCATGCGGCCGAGCGTGGTCTTGCCCGCGCCGCGCAGCCCCACCAAAGCCACGCGCGGGCTGCGCTGCGGCCCGCGCGAGGCGCTGCCGCCGGTGCCCAGCATCTCGCCCACCGCCACGCGCACGCGGCGCAGTGTGGGCTCGTCGCGGTTCTCCAGCAGCTCGCGCAGCATCAGCCACTCGGGGCTGGAGGTGGTGACGTCGCCGATCAGTTCGGCCAGCGAGCATTGCAGCGCGCCGGCCACCTGCAGCAGGATCAGGATCGACGCGTTGCCGACGCCGTACTCCAGGTTCGCCAGGTGGCGCTCGGACACATCGGCGGCCAGCGCGACGGCCTTGCGCGTCATGCCGCGGCGCGAACGCAGCGCGCGCACGCGGTCGCCCAGCGACACCAGGAAGGGGTTCTTCTCCTCGCTCTCCGCCGGCGTCGCGACCGGGGGATTTCCCGATTCATGCACTATAGTGCTTGACATCCGGTCCTCTTGGTTCTATCGTCCATACACGCACAATAATTCATATTTGCGGAAGGGGCAACGTGGAAGAGACCCAGATGACGCCCGAGCGCTTCAAGACCTTGATCGCCGGGCTGACCGCCCAGATCCAGGGCCGGCCACTGGATGCGGCGCTGGATGCCTGGCTCAACGCCGAACATGGCGCGAGCACCGCGAGCTACCGCGAACTGGCCTCGGCCTGCCGCAGCGGCGTGGCCGACGGCTGGCTCTGCAATCGCGAGGCCGGCGGCATCAAGTACGGCCGCATCTTCAAGCCGGTGGACGAACTGCACGGCTTCTCGGTCGACGTGGTCGACATGCAGGACCTGGCCGGCCCACACCACCGCCACCCGAACGGCGAGATCGACCTGGTGATGCCGGTCGAAGGCGACGCGCACTTCGACGGCCGCCCGGCCGGCTGGGTGGTGTATCCGCCCGGCAGCGCGCACCATCCGACGGTGTCGCAGGGCCGCGCGCTCGTCCTCTACCTGCTGCCGCAGGGCGCCATCGAGTTCACCAAGTGAGCCCCCAAGCTCGCTATCGCTCGCTACCCCCCGAGGGGGCCGTCCGCCAGCGGCCCGGCGAAGCCGGATCCGCGGCGGGAAGCTTGGTCGCGGTGCCTGTACACAGGAGACAAACCCATGAGTGACATTCCCGCCCCCGGCGCGCGCTTCAACTTCGCCGAGCACCTGCTGCAGGCCAGCGCAGCGCGGCCCGAGAAGGTCGCCTTCGTCGACGAGCAGGCCAGCCTGAGCTACGGCCAGCTCGCCGAACGCGTGCGCCGCGTGGCGGCGGGCCTGCGCAGCCTGGGCATCCGCCGCGAGGAGCGCGTGCTGCTGCTGATGCTGGACAGCACCGACTGGCCGGTGAGCTTCCTGGGCGCGATGTACGCCGGCCTGGTGCCGGTGGCTGTCAACACGCTGCTGACGGCCGACGACTACGCCTACATGCTGGAGCACAGCCGCGCGCAGGCCGTGCTGGTGTCCGGAGCGCTGCTGCCGACACTGACGGCGGCGATGGTCAAGTCCGATCACGAGGTGGGCAAGGTCATAGTCTCTCGGCCGATCGCGCCGCTGCACCCGGCCGAGGTCGAGTTCGATGCCTTCCTGGCCGCGCACGCGCCGATGCCCAAGCCAGCCGGCACGAGCCCCGACGACCCCGGCTTCTGGCTCTACTCCTCCGGATCGACGGGCCGCCCCAAGGGCGCCGTGCACTCGCACGGCAACCCGTACTGGACCGCCGAGCTCTACGGCAAGCGCGTGCTGCAGCTCAACGAGCGTGACGTGTGCTTTTCCGCTGCCAAGCTCTTCTTCGCCTACGGCCTGGGCAATGCGCTGAGCTTCCCGATGGCGGTGGGCGCCACCACGCTGCTGATGGGCGAGCGGCCCACGCCCGACGCCACTTTTCGGCGCTGGACCGGCGGCATCGCCGGCATCAAGCCCACGGTGTTCTACGGCGCGCCCACCGGCTTCGCCGGCATGCTGGCCTCGCCGAACCTGCCGAAGGCCGGTGACGTGGCCTTGCGCCTGGTCTCGTCCGCCGGCGAAGCCTTGCCGGCCGAGCTGGGCGAGCGCTTCAAGCGGCACTTCGGCATCGACATCGTCGACGGCATCGGCTCCACCGAGATGCTGCACATCTTCATCAGCAACCGGCCCGAGCGTGTGCGCTACGGCAGCACCGGCTGGCCGGTGGAGGGCTACACGATCGAGCTGCGCGGCGACGACGGCAAGCCCGTGCCCGACGGCGAGCCGGGCGACCTCTACATCCACGGGCCCAGCTCCGCCCTGATGTACTGGGGTAACCGCGCCAAGACGGCTGAGACCTTCCAGGGCGGCTGGACCAAGGCCGGCGACAAGTACGTGCGCAACGAAGACGGCAGCTACACCTACGGCGGCCGCAGCGACGACATGCTGAAGGTCAGCGGCATCTACGTCAGCCCCTTCGAGGTGGAAGCCACGCTGGTGCAGCACCCGGCGGTGCTGGAGGCCGCGGTGATCGGCGTGCCCGACGCCGAGGGCCTGACGAAGACCAAGGCCTTCGTGGTGCTGAAGGCCGGCGCCGAGGCCAGCGACGCCGAGCTGAAGACCTTCGTGAAGGACAAGCTCGCGCCCTACAAGTACCCGCGGCAGATCGAGTTCGTCGACGACCTGCCCAAGACCGCCACCGGCAAGATCCAGCGCTTCAAGCTGCGCGATCGCGAACGCGGCGCGGCATGAGTTCGTCGTTCGTCGAGATCCACTGGGCCGCTCGCCCGGTGCGCATCGAGCACGCCTGGATCGACGGGCCTGCCGCGGCGCCGCTGATCGTGTTCCTGCACGAGGGCCTGGGCTCGGTCTCGATGTGGCGCGACTTCCCGCAGCGCCTGTGCGAGGCCGCGGGCTGCCGCGGGCTCGTGTTCTCGCGCCCCGGCTACGGCCGCAGCACGCCCCGCGCACAGGGCGAGCGCTGGCTGAACGACTTCATGCACCGGCAGGCCTACGAGGTGCTGCCCGAACTCTTCGCCGCTCTCGACGTGGATCCGGCACGCGCCTGGCTCCTTGGCCACAGCGACGGCGGCAGCATCGCGCTGCTGCACGCGGCGAAGCACGCGGTGGCCGGGGTCATCGTGATGGCGCCGCACATCCTGGTGGAAGACCTCTCGGTCCAGAGCATCGAGAAGGCGCGCACGGCCTACGAGACGACCGACCTGCGCCAGCGCCTGGCACGCCACCACGACGACCCCGACAGCGCCTTCCGCGGCTGGAACGACATCTGGCTCGACCCGGCCTTCCGCGCCTGGAACATCGAAGCCGAGATCGCGTCCATCTCCTGCCCGCTGCTGGCGATGCAGGGCCTGGACGACGAGTACGGCACGCTGGAGCAGATCCGCGGCATCGCGCGCCGCGTGTCGCACACCAGGCTGCTGGAGATCCCGGCCTGTGGGCATTCGCCGCATCGCGACCAGCCGCAAGTGGTGATCGATGCGGCCGCCGCCTTCATCGCGGCCCACAATCCCATCCTCTGATGGACCTGCCCACCTTCCTCATCCAGTGCCTCAACAGCCTGCAGTACGGGCTGCTGCTGTTCCTCGTGGCCAGCGGGCTGACGCTGATCTTCGGGATCATGGGCGTCATCAACCTCGCGCACGGCAGCTTCTACATGATCGGCGCCTACATGGCCTTCGCGCTGGCCGCGCCGGTGGCGGGCTGGTTCGGCGGCGGCTTCTTCACCGTGCTGCTGGTGGGCCTGGTGCTGGCGGTGGTGCTGGGCTACGGCCTGGAGTGGGTGTTCTTCAGCTTCCTGTACCAGCGCGAGCACCTGCAGCAGGTGCTGATGACCTACGGCCTGATCCTCGTGTTCGAGGAACTGCGCAGCCTGCTGGTGGGTGACGACGTGCACGGCGTGCAGCCGCCGCCGATCCTGTCCGGCACGATCCCGCTCGGCGAGACGATGACCTACCCGGTCTACCGCCTCTTCATCAGCGCGGTGTGCCTGCTGCTGGCCCTGGGCATGTACCTCGTCTTCACGCGCACGCGGCTGGGCATGACCATCCGCGCCGGCAGCAGCAACCGCGAGATGGTGCAGAGCCTGGGCGTGGACATCCAGTTCCTCTACCGCGTGGTGTTCGCCGCCGGGGTGGCCATCGCAGTGCTCGCGGGCATGGTGGCCGCGCCCGTCAGCAGCGTCTACCCGGGCATGGGCAACACGGTGCTGATCGTCTGCTTCGTGGTGGTGGTGATCGGCGGCATCGGCTCGATCCGCGGCGCGCTGCTCGCGGCGCTGCTCATCGGCGTGGTGGACACCTTCGGCAAGGTGTTGCTGCCGCAGGCCGCCGGCGTGCTGGTCTACGTGATGATGGCGCTGATCCTGCTGTGGAAGCCGGACGGCCTGTTCAAAGCGGGATGACGATGGGCAGCGAGCGCAGCAGGCAAGTCTTCGTGGCCCTCGTGTTCGCGGCGCTGGCGGCATGGCCGGCGTTCGCGGGATCCTTCGGCATCGACCTGGTCGCGAAGATCATGGTCTACGCGATCTTCGCGCTGAGCCTGGAACTGCTGGTGGGCAGCACCGGCCTCGTGTGCTTCGGGCAGGCAGCCTTCTTCGGCATCGGCGCCTATGCGACCGTGCTGCTGTCGCCGCAGAGCGATGCCGCCTCGCTGTGGTGGCTGCTGCCGGCGTGCATGGCGCTGGCCGCGTTGTACGCGCTGGCCGTGGGCGCGCTCAGCCTGCGCACCAAGGGCGTGTACTTCATCATGGTGACGCTGGCCTTCGCGCAGATGGCCTACTACGTCGTGCACGACACGCCCTTGGGCGGCGGCACCGACGGCATCTACCTGAACGTGAAGCCTTCGTTCATCGTCGATCTCGACAAGCCGCTCGTGCTCTACGGCTTCATCTGGGCGATGCTGCTCTTCACCTTCGCCTTCCTCGCCGTGCTGCTGCGCTCGCGCTTCGGCCGTGCGCTGGCCGGCATCAAGGCCAACGAGCAGCGCATGCGCGCCGCGGGCTTCTCCACCTACCCGTACAAGCTGGCCGCCTTCACGCTCTCGGGCGGTCTCGCGGGCCTGGCCGGCTGCCTCTTCGCGATCAAGGACGGCTTCGTCAACCCGGAGCTGCTGAGCTGGCACTTCAGCGGCGCGGTGCTGATCATGATCATCCTCGGCGGCCTGGGCCATCTGCGTGGCGCGCTGGTGGGCGCCTTCGCCTTCGCGCTGCTGCAGGAGTTCTTCAAGTCCGAGGCCATCTTCGGCAGCTTCGCCAAGCACTGGCAGCTGGGGCTGGGCCTGACGATCATCGCCAGCGTCGCGCTGCTGCCGCGTGGCCTGGTGCAACTGCCCTCGCTGATGAAGCGCAGCCCCGCGCGTGGCCGGCGCGCGGCGGTGGCCGACGAAGCGGAGGCTGCGTGATGGGCGCCGAAGTCCTGCTGCGCGCCCGCGAGATCACGCGCCGCTGGGGTGGCCTGGTCGCCGTGGACCGCGTCTCGATCGAGCTGGAGCGAGGCGCCGTGCATGCCGTCATCGGCACCAACGGCGCGGGCAAGTCGACGCTGATCAACGTCCTATCCGGCGAGTTCCCGCCGTCCGACGGCCGCGTGGAGCTGCTGGGGCAGGACGTCACTGCCTGGCCGCAGCCGCGCCGCGCACGCGCGGGCCTGGGCCGCAGCTACCAGCGCAACACCATCTTCCCGAACTTCAGCGTGTTCGAGAACTGCCGCCTCGCGGCGCAGGCCCGGCTGCAGAAGCCCTGGGCCTGGTGGAGCCCCGCCGCGCGCTGCGAGGCCAGCAGCGCCGCGGCGCGCGATGCGGCCGCACGCGCGGGCCTGGCCGAGCACCTGGACCGCACGGCCGACAGCCTCTCGCACGGCGGCAAGCGCCAGCTCGAGATCGCGATGTGCCTGGCCACCGACCCGCAGGTGCTGCTGCTCGACGAGCCGCTGGCCGGCATGGGCCCGGAAGAGACCGAGCGCATGCTGGCGCTGCTGGCCGAGCTGAAGACCGGCCACGCGATCCTGCTGGTGGAGCACGACATGGACGCGGTGTTCCGCATCGCCGACCGCATCACCGTGATGGTCAACGGCGCGGTGATCGAAAGCGGCGCGCCGGAAGCGGTGCGCGCGAGCCCTGCCGTGCAGGCGGCCTACCTCGGAGGGCATTGATGAGCGTGGCCTCGGACGCCTTCCTCGACGCCCACGACCTGCACGCCTGGTACGGCAGCAGCCACATCCTGCACGGCGTGGCGATCACCATCGCGCGCGGCGAGACCGTGGGCCTGCTGGGCCGCAACGGCATGGGCAAGAGCACGCTGATCCGCACGCTGCTGGGCCATGTGACGCAGCGCGAAGGGCAGATCCGCATCGCCGGCACCGACCGCTCGCGCGCGAAGCCGCACGAGGTGGCACGCGCCGGCGTGGCCTACGTGCCCGAGGGCCGCGGCGTGTTCCCCAACCTCAGCGTGCGCGAGAACCTGGTGATGGCGGCCAAGCCGGCGAAGAACGAGCAGGCCTGGACCTACGAGCGCGTGATGAAGACCTTCCCGCGCCTGGCCGAACGCGTGAACCACCTCGGCGGCCAGCTCTCGGGCGGCGAGCAGCAGATGCTGTCGATCGGCCGCGCGCTGATGACGCAGCCCACACTCGTGATCCTCGACGAGGCCACCGAGGGCCTGGCGCCGCTGATCGTGGCCGAGATCTGGCGCGTGATCGCGCAAATCCGCGACAGCGGCATCGCCACGCTGATCGTCGACCGCGACTACCGCAAGGTGCTGGCACAGTCCGACCGCGCGCTGGTGCTGCAGAAAGGCCAGGTCGTGCTGCAGGGGCGCGCCGACGAACTGCGCGAACATCCGCAACTCGGCGCCTTCCTCGGCGTCTGACGAACTTTCCCTTTCCAGGATCCCGAACCATGAGCTACCCGCAACTCAGCCTGTACATCGACGGCCAGTTCATCCACGGCGGCGGCCGCAAGGAACAGGACGTGCTGAACCCGGCCATCAACCAGGTAATCGCCAAGCTGCCGCACGCCACGCGCGAGGACCTGGACCTCGCGCTCAAGAGCGCCGCACGCGCCTTCGAGAGCTGGAAGAAGACGAGCCCGCTGGAGCGCAGCAAGATCCTGCGCAAGGTGGCCGAGCTGGCGCGCGAGCGCGCCGCCGACATCGGCCGCGCGATCACGATGGACCAGGGCAAGCCGCTGGCCGAGGCGGTGGGCGAGGTGAACTTCTGCGCCGAGCACGCCGAGTGGCACGCCGAGGAATGCCGCCGCATCTACGGCCGCGTGATCCCGGCCCGGCAGGACGGCGTGCGCCAGCTCGTGCTGCGCGAGCCGGTGGGTGTCTGTGCCGCGTTCTCGCCGTGGAACTTCCCGTTCAACCAGGCGATCCGCAAGATCACCGCCGCCCTGGGCGCCGGCTGCACGATGGTCATCAAGGGGCCGGAGGACGCGCCCAGCGCCGTGGTCGCGCTGGCCCAGCTGTTCCACGACGCCGGCCTGCCCGCGGGCTGCCTCAACGTCGTGTGGGGCGTGCCGCACGAGGTGAGCGACTACCTGATCAAGAGCCCGATCGTGCGCAAGATCTCCTTCACCGGCTCGGTGCAGGTGGGCAAGCTGCTCGCGGGCCTGGCCGGCAGCCTGATGAAGCGCTGCACGATGGAGCTGGGCGGCCACGCGCCGGTGATCGTCTGCGACGACGCCGATGTGGAAGCCGCGGCCGACATGCTCGTGCCCTTCAAGTTCCGCAACGCCGGCCAGGTGTGCATCAGCCCGACGCGCTTCTACGTGCAGGAAGGGGCGTACGACAAGTTCGTCGCGCGCTTCGTCGCCAAGACCGAGAAGGTGAAGGTCGGCGATGGCCTGGAGCCCTCGACGCGCATGGGCCCGCTGGCGCAGGCCCGGCGCCTGGCGGCCATCGGCAGCTTCATCGAGGACGCGCACCAGCGCGGCGCCACGGTGCTGACCGGCGGCAAGGCGCTGGGCGGCGAGGGCAACTTCTTCGCCCCGACCGTGATCGCCGACCTGCCCGAAGACGCCAAGCTGATGACCGAGGAACCCTTCGGCCCGGTGGCCGGCATCGCCCGCTTCAAGACGCTGGACGAGGTGCTGGCGCGCGCCAACAGCCTGCCCTTCGGCCTGGCGGCCTACGCCTTCACCGGCGGCACGAAGAACGCGAACGTCATCAGCAACGGCCTGCAGGCCGGCATGGTGAGCATCAACCACTTCGGCCTGGCGATGGCCGAGACGCCCTTCGGCGGCATCAAGGACAGCGGCTACGGCAGCGAAGGTGGCCTGGAGACCTTCGACGGCTACCTGAACACGAAGTACGTGACGCAGCTGAACTGAGGATCTTCGCTCAGCCCGTGATGCGCGGCAGCGCCGCGCTCACGGCCCGCGCGCGCTGCCAGGCCGCCGCGGCGTCCGGCAGCAGGTGCTGCACGCCGTAGCGCATGCGCTGAATCTTGGCCTCGGCCCAAGCGGCGTCGGGCTCGTTAGCCGCGGCGCGTGCGCTCGCGGCCCAGGCCCAGGCCAGCATCAGCCAGCCGAAGCCCTGCAGGAAGGCATCGGCCACGCGCAGCGGCGCCTCGGCATCGGAAGCTGCCGCTTCGGCGATGGTCTCGAAAGCCGCGCGCGCGGCGCTGCACTGCGTGTGCAGCGCCTCGGCGAACTCGCGCTCGTGCGGCCGCATCGCGTCGCGCGTGGCCTCGGCTTCCAGCTCGTCGAGCAGCTCGTGCAGCGCGAGGCCGCGGTCGGCCAGCACCTTGCGCGTCAGCAGGTCGATGGCCTGGATCTCGTTCGTGCCCTCGTAGACCATCGCGATGCGGCTGTCGCGCAGCGTCTGCTCGATGCCGCATGCGCTGGTGTAGCCGCTGCCGCCGAAGACCTGCAGCGCGTCGCTCGCGCCGGCGAAACCCTGCTGCGTCAGCAGCGCCTTGACCAGCGGCGTCAGCAGCGCGGCGCGGCGGCCCATGCGCGCGCGGCGCTCGGCGTCGGCATGGTGCTCGGCCTCGTCCAGCGCCAGCGCGGCGGCGTAGGCGATCACGCGCTGGCCTTCGGTCATCGCCTGCAGGCGCAGCAGCTTGTGGCGCATCGCCGGCTGCAGGCCGATCGCGCGGCCGAACTGCACGCGCTCGTGCGCGTGGCGCAGCGCGTTCTGCGTCGCGGCCTCCTGGTGCGCCAGGCCCTGCAGGCCCACGTGCAGGCGCGCCGAGTTCATCATCAGGAACATCGCCGCCAGGCCGCGGTGTGGGTGGCCGACGAGCCAGCCGGTTGCGCCCTCGTAGTGCAGCGAGCAGGTGGCGCTGGCGTGGATGCCCATCTTGTGTTCCAGCGCGTCCACGGCCCAGGCATTGCGCGAACCGTCGGGCAGGAACTTGGGCACCAGCACGAGGCTGATGCCCTTGCTGCCGGCCGAGGCCTCGGGCAGCCGGCACAGCACGAGGTGCACGATGTTGTCGGTGAGGTCGTGGTCGGCGCCGCTGATGAAGATCTTGCTGCCGGTCACGCGCAGGCTGCCGTCGGGCTGCGGGATCGCGCGCGTCGTCAGCGCGCCCAGGTCGCTGCCGGCCTGCGGCTCGGTGAGGGCCATCGCCGCGAGCCACTCGCCGCTGGCGATCTGCGGCAGGTAGGCCGCTTTCAGCGCCTCGCTGCCGTGGTGGCGCACGGTCTCGTAGGCGCCATGCTGCAGGTCCGGGTACATGGTCCAGCCCTGGTTGCAGGCGACCAGCATCTCGCGCATCGCCGCGTCCACCAGCAGCGGCAGGCCCTGGCCGCCCCACTCGGGGCTGCAGGGCAGGCTGGGCCATCCCCCTTCGCGGAAGGCCTGGTAGGCCGCGCGGAAGCCGGGCGGCGTGAAGACGCTGCCGTCGCGCAGCGTGCAGCCTTGCTGGTCACCGACGGCGTTCAGCGGCAGGATCACGCCGCGCGCGAAATGCGCGGCTTCCTCCAGCACGGCCGCCGCGGTGTCGATGTCGCAATCGGCCAGCGCGGCGCATTGCGCCCAGGAAGCTGGCGCCTCCAGCACGCGCTCGATGACGAAGCGCATCTCGCGCAACGGTGCGATGTAGTCCCAGCTCATGTCAGTGCTTCTTTTGAGAACCGAGGTAGGTGTCGATGACGCGCGGATCGTCGGCCAGCTGCTCGGCCGGGCCTTCGAGCACGAGGTCGCCGGTCTCCAGCACGTAGCCGTGGTCGGCCACGCCCAGGGCGGCGCGCGCGTTCTGCTCCACCAGCAGGATGCTCACGCCCTGCTCGCGCAGCCGGGAGATGATCGAGAAGATGTCGCGCACGACCAGCGGCGCCAGGCCCAGGCTCGGCTCGTCGAGCATCAGCAGGCGCGGCTGGCCCATCAGCGCGCGGGCGATGGCCAGCATCTGGCGTTCGCCGCCGGAGAGCGTGCCGGCGGCCTGCGCGCGGCGCTCCTTCAGGCGCGGGAACAGCGTGAACGCGCGCTCCAGGCCGTCGCGCCAGTGCTTGTCGCCCAGCGCCTTCGGGCGCCAGCCGCCGAGCACGAGGTTGTCCTCCACGCTCATCGTGCCGAAGAGTTCGCGCCGTTCGGGCACCAGCGCCAGGCCGGCGAGCACACGCTCCTCCAGCGTGAGGCGCGAGACGTCCAGGCCGTCGAAGCGCAGCCTGCCCTTCATCGGCAGCAGGCCCATCGTCGCGTTCAGCAGCGTGCTCTTGCCGGCGCCGTTCGGGCCGATGACGGTGACGACGCTGCCGGCGTCGACATGAAGCTTCAGCCCCCGCAGCACCTCGGCCTTGCCGTAGCCGGCGTGCAGGTCCTCGAGTTCCAGCAGCGCGGCCATCAGTGTTCGGTCCCGAGGTAGGCGGCGCGCACCGCGGGGCTGGCCTGCACCTCGGCCGGCGTGCCTTCCATCAGCTTGGTGCCGAACTCCATCACGACGATGCGGTCGGTCAGGCTCATCACGAAGTCCATGTCGTGCTCCACCAGCAGCAGGCTCAGGCCTTCCGCCTTGAGCTGGCGCAGCACGCCGGCCAGCGCCTCCTTCTCCTTGTGGCGCAGGCCGGCGGCGGGTTCGTCCAGCAGCAGGAGGCTGGGGTCGCTCGCCAGTGCGCGGGCGATCTCCACCAGCCGCTGCGGGCCCAGCGCCAGGTTGCCCGCGAGCTCGTGCGCCTTGTCGGCCAGGCCGATGCGCGCGAGCTGCCGGTGCGCCTCGGCCATCGCGCGCGCTTCCTCGGCGCGGTCGCTGCGAAGCATGGCTGCCACGCTGCCGCTGGTGGTGCGCAGGTAGGTGCCCATCGCCACGTTCTCCAGCACCGTCATGTCGGGCACCAGCTTCACGTGCTGGAAGGTGCGGCTCACGCCGCGCCGCGCCACCTCGCGCGAGGGCAGGCCGTCGATGCGCTGGCCCCGCAGCCGTACCTCGCCGGAGGTGAGCGGCAGCACGCCGGAGACGAGGTTGAAGGTGGTGCTTTTTCCCGCGCCGTTGGGGCCGATCAAGCCGATGATCTCACCCGCGTCGACGTGGAAGGCCACGTCGTTCACCGCCACCAGGCCGCCGAAGGCCTTGCGGACCTTCAGCACGTCCAGCAGCCGCTCGCCGCGCGCCGGCTTGTCGCGCGCGGGCAGGGCGGGCGCGGCGTCGTCGGGCTCTGCACGGCGCTTCGCGGGCAGGAAGCGCTCGACCAGCGGCCACAGGCCGCGCGGCGCACGCTGCAGCACGAGCACGAGCACGATGCCGAAGACGATCACCTCGTAGCTGCCCGCGGTGCCGATGAGCTTGGGCAACCACACCTGCAACTGGTCCTCGGTGAGCTTGACCAGCGCCGCTCCGGCGAAGGCGCCCCACACGCTGCCCACGCCGCCCAGCACCGCCATGAACAGGTACTCGATGCCGAACTTGATGCCGAAGGGGCTGGGGTTCACGCTGCGCTGCATGTGCGCGAAGAGCCAGCCCGAGACGCTGGCCAGCAGCGCTGCCACGACGAACATGACCACCTTGTGGCGGAAGGTGGAGGCGCCCATGGCCTCGGGCATCGTGATGCCGCCGCCGCGGTGCGTGTCCAGCGCGCGCATCACGCGGCCTGGGCGGGAATCGAGCAGGTGCGTCACCGCGAGTGCGCCGGCCAGCGCCGCGGCCCAGATCAGCAGGTAGATGCGGCGCTCGTCGTGGAAGCTGATGCCGAAGGCGCTGATGGCGGGCACGTCCAGCAGCCCGTCGTACTTGCCCAGGGCATCGACGTTGCCCATCGTGTAGAAGAGCGCCAGGCTCCAGGCGATGGTGGCCAGCGGCAGGTAGTGGCCGCTCATGCGCAGCGTGATCCAGCCCAGCACCAGCGCCAGCACGGCCGTGATGGCGAGGCCCGCCAGCAGCCCGAGCCAGGGAGAGGCGCCCATCTTCAGGCACAGCCACGCGCTGGTGTACGCACCCACGCCGGCGAAGGCCGCCTGGCCGAAGGAGGTGAGGCCACCCACGCCGGTGAGCAGCACGAGGCCGAGCGCGACCATCGCGAACAGGCCGATGTAGTTCAGCTGCGTGATCCAGAACGCGGGCACCGGCAGGAAGGGCAGCACCGCGATCAGCGCGGCCACGCCCAGCAGGCCGGCCGTACGGGGAGCCAGGCTCATCAATGCTCCTCGTGGTGCTTGTCGTAGAACGATCGCCATAGCAGGACGGGGAGGATGGCGGTGAAGACGATGACTTCCTTGAACGCGCTGGCCCAGAACGAACCGAAGCTCTCGACCAGCCCCACGCCCATCGCGCCCGCGAGCGCGAGCGGGAAGCTCACGAGCCCGGCGAAGACCGCGGCGACGAAGCCTTTGAGGCCGACGAGGAAGCCGCTGTCGTAGAAGATCGTCGTGCTGGGGCCGATCAGCAGCCCCGAGAGCGCGCCGATGAAGGCGGCCATCGTGAACGAGAGCGCGCCGGCGCCGTCGCCGGAGATGCCCATCAGCCGCGCGCCGGTGCGGTTGATGGCGGTGGCGCGCAGCGCCTTGCCCCACAGCGTGCGCTCGAAGAAGACGAAGAGCGCGGCGATCAGTGCCAGCGAGGCGACGAAGATGATCAGCGTCTGGCCGGTGAAGGCCAGCGGGCCGAGGCTGAAGCGCTCGTCCCAGAACGGCGGGTTGCGGAAACCTTCGGCGCCGAAGAACAGCAGGCCCAGGCCGGTGAGCGCGAAGTGCACGCCGACCGAGACGATCAGCAGCACCAGCGTGCCGGCATCGGCCAGCGGCCGGTAGGCCAGGCGGTAGACCAGCGGGCCCATCGGCGTGACGAGCGCCAGCGTCAGCAGCGCCTGGACCCAGGCCGGCGGCTTCATCGGCGTGAGCACGAGCGCGGCGCCGCCGGCCACGAAGGCCGGCAGCAGCGAGCGCGCCGCATGGCGCATCCAGCGCGCCAGCGGCCAGGCCTCGCGCCGTGCCTGCAGCGCGTCGAGCAGGCCGGCCGCCGCCGCCATCAGCAGCAGCAGCCACACGGTGCCCGGCGTCTGCCCGGCCTGCAGCAGCGCCATCGTCAGCGCCCCGAAGGCGACGAATTCGCCTTGCGGGATGAAGATGACGCGGGTGACGGTGAACACCAGCACGAGCGCCAGCGCCACCAGCGCGTAGATCGCGCCGTTGGTCAGGCCGTCGAGGGCCAGGATGCTGGCGATGGACAGGTCCATTCGGATCTCACAACACGTCGTTGCTGCGAACCGCGTCAAGCGGCCGCCGCGGAACCGGCTCTGCCGGGCCGCTGGCGGCGCCCCCCCGGGGGGGCGCGCCGAAGGCGCTTCGGGGGGGATTCAATGCTCCAGTTTCCAGTCGCCGTTGACGACCTTCATCACCACGCCGGTGTCGGGGCGGAAGCCCCAGTGGTCGGTGGGCGTGTAGTCGAGCACGCCGTGCGTGACGGCCAGCGCGGGCGTGCTCTCCAGCGCCTCCTTCAGCGCGGCGCGGAACTCGGGCGTGCCGGGCTTGCCCTTCTTCAGCGCCACCGGCACCACCTTGTCGAGCAGCAGGTACACGTCCCAGCCGTGGGCGGCGAACTGGTTGCGCGTGCCCGGGCCGTTGAGCTTCTCGTACTCGGCGTTGAACTTCACGCCCGCGGCCTTGCTGGGGTGGCTGTCGGGCAGCTGCTCGGCCACGACCACCGGGCCGCTGGTGACGAAGGTGCCTTCGACGGCCTTGCCGCCCACGCGCATCAGGTCCTTGCTGGCCGCGGCGTGGGTCTGGTAGATCTTGCCCTTGTAGCCGCGGTCCAGGATGGCCAGCTGCGGCATCGCCGCGCCGCTGCCCGAGGCCACGATCACCATCGCGTCCGGGTTGGCCGAGGTGAGCTTCAGCGCCTGCGCGGTGACGCTGGTGTCCGAGCGCGCGAAGCGTTCGGTGCCGACGAGCTTGATGCCGTTCTTCTCGAGCAGCGGCGTCAGCGCCTGCAGCCAGAGTTCGCCGTAGGCGTCGGTGTAGCCGATGAAGCCCACGCTCTTGACGCCCTGCTTGACCATGTGCCCGACCATCGCGTTGGCCATCACGCCGTTGCTCTGCGGCAGGCGGAAGGTCCAGCCGTCCTTGCCCGGCGGCATGCCGGCGGGCGACAGCGCCAGCTGCACGGTCTTGCTCTCGGTGGCCACCTCGGCGATGGGAATGGCCACTGGCGTGGCGGCCGAGCCGACGAGCACGTCGACCTTGTCCTCGCTCACCAGCCGGCGCGCGGCCTGCACGCCCTTGGTGGGGTCGGTGCCGTCGTCGAGCACGATGACCTTGACCTTCTCGCCGCCGATCGTGGTGGGCCACATCTTGATGCCGTTGGCGCAGGGAATGCCCAGGCCCGAGGCCGGGCCGGTGAGCGGCACCACGACGCCGACGGTGATGTCGGCCAGCGCGGCGCCCGAGGCGATCAGCGCGGCCGCGGCGGCCAGGGTGTTGATGACGAGGCGTTTCATCGGGGGTGTCTCCTTCCGGGGGATGAACGTTGAGGGATCGGCGCGTTCAGGTGCACAGCGCCTTGATGTCTTCGGGGATCGGTATGGCCTTCAGGCGGCCGGTCTCGGGATCGTGCACGACGAAGGCCCGCACCTCGGTGCCTTCGCACAGCACGGTGCCATCGCGCTTGACCACGTGTTTCTGGCGCAGCGTCTTGGCGGCCCACTCCTCCACGTGGGTGTGGATCTCGATCGTCTCGCCGTAGGTGGCGGGCTTGTAGAACTTGGTGTGGATCTCCAGCAGCGGCGTGCCGACGATGCCGCGCGTCTTCACGAGTTCGCGCCAAGGCGGCACGCCGCAGTCCATGAAGAACGCGAGCGAGGCCGCGTCCATCCACTTGCTGAAGTTGGGGAAGAAGACGATGCCGGCGGGGTCGCAGTCGCCGAACTGCACGTGCTGGCGGTAGATGGTGGTCTTGCTCATGCGGCCTCCCGCAGGGTTTCCCGAGGGAGGCCAGCCCCCTCGGGGGGTAGCGAACGAATGTGAGCTTGGGGGCTCATGCTTCCGTGTTCTCGACGAGAAGAGCGATGCCCTGGCCGCCGCCGACGCAGGCCGAGGCGATGCCCCAGCGCGCGCCGATCTCCTTCAGCTGCCGCGCGACGGTCACCGTGAGCCGCACGCCGGTGGCGGCCAGCGGGTGGCCGAGCGCGATGGCACCGCCCTGGACGTTGAGCTTGGCTTCGTCGAGGCCGAGTTCGCGCGCCACGGCCAGGGTCTGTGCGCCCTGCGCCTCGTTGATCTCGAAGCGGGCGATGTCGTTCAGCGTGAGCCCCATGCGCTGCAGCAGCAGGCCGATGGCCGGGGCCGGGCCGATGCCCATCGTCGCCGGCGGCACGCCGACGGCCGAGGCCGCGGCCAGTCGCGCGAGCGGCGCGCGGCCGGTGCGTGCCCGCCAGGCGGCGGTGGTCTGCGCATCCGCCATCACCGCGGCGGCCGCCGCATCGGTCAGCGCCGAGCTGTTGCCGCCGGTCTGCACGCCGTCCTTGAACACGGTGCGCAGCTTGGCCAGCACCTCGGGCGGCGTGGACCGCGGGTGGGTGTCGCGGTCGGCGACCGGCGCCTTGCCCGACAGGCGCAGCTGGCGCGGCTTCAGGCCTTCGATCTCGAAGGTCTCGTTCTCCACCGGCACGATCTCGCCCGCGAACCAGCCGGCTTCCTGTGCCGCGACGGCCTTCGCGAAGGAGTTCGCCGCGAAGGCGTCCACCGCCTCGCGCGTGATGCCGTACTGCTTGGCGAGGTTCTCGGCCGTGTGGATCATGCCGATGCCCGCGGCCGGGTCGTTCAGCGCCTCCCACATGAAGTCCTTAAACGCCACCGGCGCGCCCAGGCGGAAGCCGCCGCGGTGATCGAAGGCGGCGATGGGGTTGCGCGTCATGCTCTCGGTGCCGACGAGCAAGGCGAGCGTCGCGCCGCCGGTGGCCATCTGCTCGGCGGCCTGGCGGAAGATCTCGAAGCCGGTGCCGCAGATGCGCTGCACGTTGATCGCCGGCACCGCCTGCGGCACACCGGCATACAGGCCGATGTGGCGCGCGACGTAGAACTGGTCGAAGCCGCCGGGCGCCATGTTGCCGGTGATCACCGAGTCGACATCGGCCGCCGCGACGCCGGCGCGCGCGAGCACGGCCTTCGCGGCCTTGATGCCCAGGTCGATCGGGTTGGCGTCGGCAAACGCACCCTGGTAGTCGACCATCGGCGTGCGCAGGCCGTCGAGGATGAAGGCGGCCTCGAAGCGCTGGAACAACCCGGCCGATGTCACGACTTGGCCACCTTGCCGGCGCGCTTTTCCAGGAAGGCGCGCACGCGCTCCTTGGCCGCCTCGTCGCCCTGCGCGATCGAGCTGATCAGTGATTCCATGAACAGGCCGTCGGCGGCCGAGAGATCGGCGATGCGCGGCAGCGCCTGCGTCACCGCGTAGTTCGACAGCGGCGCGTTGGTGGCGATCTTCTGCGCCAGCGCCAGGCCCTTGGCCAGGCCCTCGCCTTCGCCGACGAGGTAGGTGCTGATGGCGCATTGCTGGCCTTCGTTCGCGTCGAGCACGCGGCCGGTGAGCATCATGTCGCTCATGCGCGCCACGCCGATCAGCCGGCTGATGCGCACCGAGCCGCCGCCGCCGACGAAGATGCCGCGCGTGCCTTCGGGCAGGCCGTAGAAGGCATTGCTCTCGGCCACGCGGATGTGCGCCGACGAGGCCAGCTCCAGCCCGCCGCCGACCACCGCGCCGTGCAGCACCGCCACCACCGGCACCGGGCCGAACTGGATGGCGTCGAAACAAGCGTGCCAGCTGCGCGAGTGCTGCATGCCTTCGGTGACGTTGCGCTCGGAAACCTCGCTCAGGTCCAGCCCGGCGCAGAAGTGCTCGCCTTCGCCGCTGAGCACCACCGCCTTCACGTCGCGCGGCAGGTTCACCCAGGTGGTGTGCAGCTGCGCGAGCAGCTCGTCGCTGACGCTGTTGCGCTTGGCCGGGCGGTTCAGGCGCACGTGCAGCACGGCTCCGGCACGCTCCAGGCGCAGCAGCGGCAGCGCGCGCAGCGCGGCGGGGGCGTCGTCGCCCAGGGGTTGGAAGCCGAGGCTCATGGGTTTCCTTGTTCGGAGTTCGTTCGGGGCCGGATCACGGCCGGATGACGGCCGGGTCGAGCGGGCTCGCGTACAGCCGCTCGACCTCCGCGGCCCGCCGCTGCAGCACCAGGCGCTGGTTGATGTAGCCCTTGTCGGTGATCTCGCCGGCGGCCATGCTGGGGCCGTCGGGCAGCAGCAGGGCGCGCGTGGGCGTCTGCGAGGAACCGGCGCCTTCCTCCTTCAGCGAGCGCAGCGCCAGGCGCACGTCCTGCTCGATCTCTGCGCGCGGCACCTGGCGGCCGGCCTCGGTGAGGAAGATCAGCACGCCGATCTCGCTGCGGTCGTGGCCGGTGACGACCACGTCCTGCGCGTAGGGCGCCATTGCCGAGACCACCTTGAGCCGCAGCGTGCCTACGCTGACCCAGGTGCCACTGGTGAGCTTGAAGTCCTCGGCCACGCGGCCGTTGAAGACCACGCCGGAGGCCGGATCGGACTCGTCTTTCAGGTAGCCGGCGTCGCCGATGCAGTAGTAGCCCTCGTCGTCGAACGCGTCGCGCGTGGCCTGCTCGTTGCCGCGGTAGCCGGGCGTGATGTTCGGGCCCTTGACGCGCATCTCGAGCTTGCCGCCGTTGGGAACGAACTTCAGCGCCACGCCGGGCAGCGGGTTGCCGATGACGCCCGGCTGATCGAGACGCCAGCTCGCGAAGGTGACGGCCGGCGCGGTCTCGGTGCTGCCCCAGCTCGTCGTCAGCCACAGCGGCTCGGTGCGCACCTTCGCGGCCGCGGCCTGCAGCCGGTTCCAGGTGGCGATGGGCATGCCGGCGCCGGCGTAGAAGGCCATGCGCAGGCGGCCGAAGAACTGGCGCGCGAGCGACTCGTCCTTCTCCAGCGCCGGCAGCATCATCTCGTAGCCGCGCGGTACGTTGAAGTAGATCGTCGGCTGCACCTCGCGCAGGTGCGCCAGCGTCTTGTCGATGGCGCCCGGCAGCGGTCGGCCGTCGTCGATGTACATCGTGCCGCCGGTGCGCATCACGATGTGGGTGTTGTGGTTGCCGCCGAAGGTGTGGCTCCAGGGCAGCCAGTCCAGCAGCACGGGCTTTTCGGTGTCGAGGAAGCGCAGCGTCTGCGCCAGCATCTGCTGGTTGGCGCAGAGCATGCGGTGCGTGTTGATGACCACCTTCGGGTGGCCGGTGGAGCCGCTGGTCAGCAGGTACTTGGCGTGGGTGTCGGGCGTGACCTGCGCGAAGGCGGCCATGACCGCCGGTGTTTCCTTCGTCGCCAGCAGCTGGGTGAAGGCGAGGGCGCCGGGGTGGTTCTCGGCGCCGGCGCTGAACACCGCCACCGGGCTCACGCCGGCGTCGACCAGCGGCGGGCCGTAGATGGCCGAGTCGCTGCCGTAGACGAGGGCCGGGTCCAGCGTCTGCAGGATGCCGTGGATGCGCGAGTAGTCGTCCTGTGCGAGGCGGCAGTAGCCGCTGCTGACGGTGCACACGGTGCGGCCCACGTGCATGCCGGCCAGCAGCAGCACGAGGTGGTCCAGGCCGTTGTCCGAGAGCACGACCACCGGCTTGCCCGCGGGCAGCTTCAGGTCGAGCAGGCCCTGCGCGACGCGGCCCACCTGCAGGCGCAGCTCGCCCCAGCTCAGCCGGCGCCAGCCGCCGCCGGCTTCGGCCGGCCGGGCCTCGGCGAAGGCCAGGGCATCGGGCGTCTCGGCGGCCCAGCGCTCCAGCCATTCGCCGATGCAGCGTGCATGCGGCGCCAGCGGCTCCGGTGAACGCAGCACGAAGGCGCCGCCGCCCAGCTCCTCGCGCAGTGCACGGCGCGGCGCGAGCAGGCGGGGGTCGTCGAAGAATCCGGGCGCGGGAACGGACATCGTGGTCTCCACCGTTTCCATACACATCTGTATGTGTTTGGTTTGCGATGGTAGAGGGCAGGTCTCTGTGCAGCATCCGGGAAAGCCCGCATCCCCATACACCGCTGTATGGCATCATCCTTGCGCCCGACGATGGCCAGCAACAACGCACCGATGAACCCGCCCTCCGCCCGCAGCGCACCGCTGCGCCGCCGCCGCGGCGCTGCCGGCGAGGCCGATGCCGCGCGCGCCTCGCTCACGCCCGAGGCCTGGGTCGAGGCCGCGACCGAGGTGCTCGTCGACCAGGGCATCGACCACGTGCGCGTGGACGTGCTCGCCGGCCAGCTGGGCGTCACGCGCGGCAGCTTCTACTGGCATTTCCGCGACCGCGAGGACCTGCTGCGCCGCGTGCTGCAGGCCTGGAGCGAACGCGCCACCGCGGCCCTCACGCGCCGGCTGGAAACCGCCGTGGGCGACCCCCGCCAGCAGCTGCGCGACGTGATCTCGCTGCCCTTCCGCGGCCGCGCCGCGGCGCGTGCGGCGCGCATCGAGCTGGCGATCCGCGCCTGGGCGCGCCGTGACGAGATGGCGCGCCAGGCCCTGGACCAGGCCGATGCCTCGCGCATCGGCTACCACGAGCAGGTCTTCGGCGCCCTGGGCTTCACGCCGGAAGAGGCGCGCCAGCGGGCCTTCCTGCTCTACAGCTTCGAGGTCGGCGCCTCGATGCTGTCGCGCCAGACCGCCGCGGCGCACCGCCAGGTGCGTGTGGACTTCGTCGAGCGCCTGATGCAGCAGGCCCTGCCGCCGCCGTAGCATCGGCGCCATGCGCAGGCAGCTGATCGCGGGGCTCGCACTGGCGGCCGCCGCCGCGTCGGCAGCGGCCTGCCGCATCGGCCCCATCGACCCCGCGCGCCTCACGCTGCAGGCGCAGCCGGTGGTCTTCGTCGGCCGCGTGCTGGCGGTGACGCGCGAGACCACCACCTTCGAGCTCGAGACGCCCATCCACGGCGTGCAGCCCGGCCAGCGGACCGTGGTGACGCGCAACAACCCGCCCGGCAGCTGCACACATGCCTTCCAGCCCGGCCAGCGCTGGCTCTACGCCGGCGATTTCGTGCCGGGCCCTTCGAGGCTGCTCGAGGACGCATCCGCGCCCCGGCCCTGAGGCGCCGAAGGCTGCGCCACCGGGCGTTATCGCGCCGTTATCGGTGGTCCGACGAACTGGGGGCTACCCCCGGGTTCAGGGTGCCGCCTCCCCTTCTTACCGGTTGATGCAGGCCGGATGCCCCATGAAACTCCCGCGCGGCGAGGGGCGGCCACCGGCCGCGCCGTGGTTTCGACAGGAGCGAATCGATGAACGAGCACAGCAATCAGCGCAAGCAACCGGCCCGGTCCCGCATCCTCCGCGGGGCCGCGCGACCGGGGCGCCTGCTGCTGGCGCTGGTGGCGCGGGCGCGCTGGCTGTGGCTCGGTTGGCTCGAGGCGAAGTGGGCGGCCTTCCAGCAATGGCGCCAGCGCCGCCAGGCCGCGGCGGCCCACGTGCGCCCCGAGCGCCCCGTGATCGAGACGCTGGAGCCTCGCCTGCTGCTGTCGGCCGAGCTGATGCCGCTGGACGCGGCGCCGCAGCCGGTGGTGCAGCGCCTGGCCGAGCCGCCCGCGAGCAGCAGCGCCGACGACGTGGCGATGCGCGCTCACATCCTCACCACCGCACCCGTCGCCGCGCCCACCGTCACGCTCACCGGGCCGGGCAGCGCGCAGGTCGTGGCGCAGGGCTCGGCCTGGCTGCTGCAGCTCAGCGGCACCACCGCCGCCAGCACGGTGGCGCTGACGAACCCGGCGGCCGGGCAGATCGCGCTGGCCGGCATCAGCGCCGACAGCGCCGTCGGCACGCTGAACCTCGCCAACGCGGACCTGCAGGGCAATGCGAGCTTCGCCGCCAGCGTCGGCACGCTGACGCTGGGGCGCGTGAGCCAGTCGCAGATCACCGTCACGAGTGGCGCCGCTTTCGCCTTCAACGCCGCGGCGGTCAGCGACAGCCGGCTGGTCGCGCGCGCCGGCAACATCGACATCACCGTCGCGTCCTGGACCAGCAGCACCGCCGGCGCGAGCCGCATCGAAGCCGCGGGCCTGAAGACGCTCACGAGCACCGGTGATCTGGGCGCCGATCTCTTCCTGTCCGGCATGTCCAGCGGCTTCACGCTGGGCACGGTGCAGGTGGGCGGCAACATCACCGGCGGCCTGTGGAGCGTGCACGGCCGCGGCAACGCCATCGGCACTGGCAGCACCGCGGCAGGCTGGCGGCTGAACATGACCAGCGGGCTCGCGCAGCTGGTCACGCGGGCCGATGCCTCGGGCGACCTGAGCGTCGGCGGCGTGCAGCTGCTGCAGGTGGGTGGCAGCGCGCGCGGCCTGCACGTCTACGCCGGCACCGACCTCGGCGACGATGCCGCGCTGGGCGGCACCGGCGCCAACGCCGACCATTTCTCCGCCGGCACGATCGCGCGCGTGCGCATCACCGGCGACCTGGTCGACAGCACGCTGGTCAGCAGCATCGACCCGGTCAACGGCGTGTTCTTCGACGGCAACGACCAGCAGATCGGCACGCCGGTGCAGCGGCTGCAGGAGCTGGTGGTCGGCGGGCGCGTGCTGGGCACGAGCAGCCTGGTGGCGCCGTACTTCGCCACCACGGTGTCGATCAATGGCCAGACGCTCGACCCGGCCACGCTGCCGGCCTTCGTGCATGCGCCGGCCGACACCACGGCGCCCACGCTGCTGGCCTTCGGCCTGGCGCCGGCCAGCGACACCGGCACCGCCGGCGACGGCCGCACCACGCTGGACAGCGTGACGCTGATCGGCCGCACCGAGGCCGGCGCCACCGTCACGCTCAAGCGCGGCGGCACCACGCTGGGCACGGCCACCGCCATCGGCGACGGCAGCTTCATCTTCATCGGCGTGGCGCTGGCGGTGGGCGACAACGCCTTCACGGTCACGCTGGCCGATGCGGCCGGCAACACCGGCAGCGGCAGCGGCACGATCGTGCGCGACGTGATCGTCGACAGCACGGCACCGGTGCTGCAAGCGGCGCTGCAGAGCGACACCGGCAGCAGCAGCAGCGACGGCCTGACGAGCAACCCGGTGATCGCCGGCACGGCCACCGACGACACCGCCGTCACGCAGCTGCTCGCGGCGCTGGACCCGGGCGCGAGCCCGAGCTTCACCGACCTGAGTGCCTCGCTGCAGGGCGGCGGCGCCTTCACGCTCTCGCGTGCCCAGCTCGACACGCTGGCCGGCGGCACGCTGGCGCAGGGCGCGCATGTGCTGCGCCTGGTGGCCAAGGACGCGGCGGGCAACAGCAGCAGCGTCGACGTCGCCTTCAACCTCGACACCGCCGCGCCGGCCATCGCCGGCATGGACCTCGCGCCGGCGAGCGACACCGGCGGCACCGGCGACCAGCACACCACCGCCGCCACGGTGCGGCTGCAGGGCAGCGCCGAGGCGCTGGCGACGCTGGCGCTGCGCGGCGCCGGCGGCGTGCTGCTGGGCAGCACCAGCGCAGCCGGCGACGGCAGCTTCGCCTTCAGCGGCATCGCGCTGGCGCTCGGCGACAACAGCTTCGAGCTCACCGCCACCGACGCGGCCGGCAACAGCAGCACGCGCAGCTTCACCTTCACGCGCGACGCGCTGCCCGCCGGCGACACCACGGCGCCCGCGCTCTCGGCCGCGCTCAGCAACGACACCGGGCTGTCGAACACCGATGCGGTCTCGCGCGACCCGGCCCTGGCCGGCCAGGCCACCGACGACACCGCGGTGACGCAGCTGCAGGCCGTGCTCGACCCCGGCGCCACGCCGGCCTTCACCGACCTGAGTTCGCTGCTGCAGCCGGACGGCCGCTTCTCGATCGACCGCGCCCGGCTGGACGCGCTGGCTGGCGGCACGCTGGCCGAAGGCTCGCACCTGCTGCGCCTGGTGGCGAGCGACGCCGCGGGCAACACCCGCACACTGGATATCGCCTTCCGCCTCGACCTCACGCCGCCGTCCGGCGCGAGCTTCGGGATCTCCTCGCTCGACGCGCTGGCCGGCGACACGGCGCAGAGCGCCGCGGGCATCGTCTCGCTGGTGGGCACGGCCGAGGGGGGTGCCCGCATCGAGCTCGTCGCGCAAGGCCTGAGCAGCACCGCGAGCGACACCGGCACCTTCCAGCTGCCCGGCGTGGCGCTGGCCAACGGCGACAACACGGTCACGCTGACCGTGACCGACCTGGCCGGCAACAGCCAGACCGTCACCCGCACGCTCACGCGCGTGAGCACGACGCAGAGCGACGCGGTGCTGAGCTGGATCGGCACGGCGCTCTCGGCGATCCAGCGCGACGTGAGCAACCCGACCTACGCCACGCGCGTGCTGGCGATCCAGAGCCTGGCGGTCTACGACACGCTGGCGGCCATCCAGGGCACGCCGGCCTACCTGGTGCAACGCAGCGTCGCCAGCCCCACCGACGCCCAGGCCGCGGCCGCGCAGGCGGCCTACCGCGTGCTGCACAGCCTGTACCCGGGCCAGCGCGCCGCCTTCGACGCCGCGCTCGCCACCAGCCTGGCCACGGTGGCCGACGGCGCCGCCAAGGATGCCGGCATCGCGCTGGGCGACGAGATCGCGCGGGCGGTGCTGGCCATCCGCGCCAGCGACGGCTACCTCGACTTCGTGCAGGAAGACGGCAGCACCGATCTGGGCGACTGGCGGCCCACCGGCCCGATGTACCTCGTCGCGCAGGACCCGCAGTGGGGCAGCGTGACGCCGTTCGCCTTGACCTCCGGCGACGAGTTCCGCGCCGCGCCGCCGCCGGACCTCAGCTCGCCCGAATACGCCGCCGCGATCAACGAGGTGCAGAGCCTGGGCAGCGCCACCGGCAGCACGCGCACCGCCGACCAGACGCAGCAGGCGCAGTTCTGGGCCGACGGTGGCGGCAGCATCACGCCGCCGGGCCACTGGGACCAGATCGCGCTGCAGGTGGCGCAGGCCAAGGGCAACAGCCTGAGCGCCAACGCGCGGCTGATGGCGCAGCTCAACGTCGCGCTGGCCGACGCGGCCATCGCCTGCTGGGACACCAAGTACAGCTACGACTTCTGGCGCCCGGTCACCGCGATCCAGAGCGCCGACCTCGACGGCAACCCGCTGACGACGGCCGATCCGGACTGGACGCCGCTGCTGATCACGCCGCCGCACCCCACCTACATCTCCGGCCACAGCACCTTCAGCGCCGCGGCCGCCGGCATCCTGGCGGCCACCTTCGGCGACGACACCGCGTTCAGCACCACCAGCTCCACGCTGCCGGGCGTGACGCGCAGCTTCACCAGCTTCAGCCAGGCCGCTGCCGAGGCCGGCGCCAGCCGCATCTATGGCGGCATCCACACGAGCCTCGACAACCTCGCCGGCCGCGAAGTGGGCACCCAGGTCGCGCAGGCCGTGCTCGCGCGCTTCGCGCTGACGCAGGACAAGCAGGCGCCCACCGTGGTGCTGGCCGGCACGCCGCCGGCCAGCAACGGCAACCTCACGATCACCGGCCAGGTGCTGGACAACCTCTCGGGCGTGGACATCGCCACGATCCGCATCGACGGCGGCGCGGCGCAGGCGCTCACGGTCGATGCCACCGGCCACTTCAGCTTCACCACGCAGCTGGCCACCGACGGCACGGCCGACGGCACGCACACCTTCTCGATCGTCGCGCGCGACCGGGCCGCCAACACCGCGCCGGCGCTCGCGCGCAGCTTCACGCTTGACACGCGCGCGCCCGCGCTCACGCTGGGCAGCATCGCCGAAGGTGCGACGCTCAGCGCCGGCATGCGCCTGGCCGGCACGGCCGACGCCAACGGCAGCGCGCTGACGCTGCTGCAGTTCCAGTTCGACGGCGGCACCACGCGCTCGCTCGCCTTCGACACGCAAGGCGCCTTCGACACCCAGCTCGACTTCTCCACGCTCGCGGTGGGCAACCACACGCTGACGCTGACCGCGCGCGACGCCGCCGGCAACCAGACGGTGCTGTCGCGCACGGTTGTCGTCGACGCGCTGCCGCCGTTCCAGATCAGCACCATCACGCCGGCCTCTGGCAGCGCCGACGTGGGCGTCACGCAGCGCCCGCAGGTGACCTTCTCGCGCCCGGTGAACCCGGCCACGCTCACCTCGGCCAGCTTCTACGCCACCGGCCCCGATGGCGCCAAGCTGCCGGCCACCATCGTGCCGGCGGCCGACGGCAGCTTCGCCTGGCTGTTCTTCACCGACCCGATGCCGGGCAGCTCGAGCATCACGCTGCACCTGGACGGCACGCGCATCCGCGCCGCGGCCGACGGCGCCTTCCTCGACGCCAACGGCACCGGCTCGCCCGGCGGCGAACGCACGCTGAGCTTCACCACCGTCAGCACCACCTCGGTGGCGGGCACGAAGATCGTCGGCCGCGTCGTCGACCCCGGCCCCGACCTGAAGCCGATGACCTTCGACGACATCCGGCGCGGGCCCGACGGCGTGATCCACACCGCCGACGACGTGTTCCTGCTGCCGATCGCGCACGCCAAGGTCTACATCCTCGGCCAGGAGAACCGCTTCGTCTTCACCGACGCGAACGGCTTCTTCGAGCTCGACGACGTGCCCGCGGGCACCGTGAAGGTGGCGGTGGACGGCCGCACGGCGACCAACGCGCCGGCCGGCGTGTTCTTCCCCGAGATGGTGATGGACGCCGAGATCCAGCCCGGCGTGAGCAACACGCTGATGGGCAGCATGGGCTCGGTGGAGCAGCGGCTGGAGAACGCCGACCGCTCCGAGGTCTACCTGCCGCGCGTGCCCACCAGCGCGCTGCAGCCGGTGAGCGACTCGTCGCCCACCGTGATCACCGTGCAGGACCCGGCCGCCGCCTCGCAGCTGACCGACCAGCAGCGCCAGGCGCTGACGCTGACCATCGCCCCGGGTGCCGCCATCGGCGCCGACGGCGCGCCGGTGGCCAACGCGCAGATCGGCATCGCCACCGTGCCGCCCGAACTCGTGAAGGACATGCTGCCGCCGGGCGTGATGCAGCACACCTTCGACATCACGATCCAGGCGCCGGGCGTCTCGACCTTCGCCGAGCCGGTGCAGATCACCTTCCCCAACGTCTTCAACGCCGCGCCGGGCACGCAGCTCAACATCCTGAGCTTCGACCACACGACCGGCATGCTGGTGATCAACGGCACCGGCACGGTCTCGGCCGATGGCCTGACCGTGGTCTCCGACCCCGGCTCCGGCGTCAAGGCGCCGGGCTGGCACGGCCTCACGCCGCCTGGCGGCTGCGGCGGCTCCGGCGGGCCGCCTCCGGCGCCCACGCCGCCGCAGCCTGGCGAGACGGTCAACGAGAACCCCGCCACCGCGCTGCCCTTCATCACCGGCAACGGCGGCAGCAGCCTCTTCAACAAGACCTGGAACGCGCCGCCGCCGCGGCCCGGGGCGCCGGTGCCGCCGCCGATCCCCGACTGCGACGTGCCGCCGCACAACCCGAGCACCGACCAGGACCCGTTCATCAACGTCACGATCGAGATCGACGGCCCGCTGGCCGACTTCGCCAAGCAGACCGGCGACCTCGGCCTCGTGGGCCAGTCGTTCACGCTCTCGCCGGGCGGCGGCAGCAAGACCTTCTCGTTCGACTCGAAGACCTACGCCGAGATGTTCGGCGCCACCGGCATCGCCAGCCTCAACCGCGACCAGCTCTACGGCTCGAAGATCAAGATCACCGTCATCGAGCAGATGACCAACGGCGACCGCGTCCGCACGATCGACACCTGGTACCTCGACCGCTGGGTCGACGTGGTCGACGCGCCGGTGGCCAACACGCTTTCCGGCAACACCGCGGCCTTCATGCGCACCAACACCGACGGGGTGGTGCGCCAGAAGAACGTGGACGTTCATCTCGGCAGTTATGCCACCAGCTTCTCCGGCCCCTTCCTCGGCTCGCCCTTCGACCTGGGCGCCGCGGTCTCCGGCAGCACCACCGCGGTGTGGAAGTTCGACCCCTTCCTCAGCGGCGCGCGCAGCGACAGCTTCGACATCAAGGTCACCGACCCCGTGGCCGGCGACCTGACGGTGGGCACCATCGTCGCCAAGGGCACGGCGACCAACACGACCACCGTCAGCGTCGACCAGAGCGGCTACGAGACGGAGCTGCGGCGCGTGCTGACCTCGCTGGTGCGCACCACCAACGCGGGCGCGGACAATGCGCCGGGCGTGGCCGGCGTCGACGACAACGGCGACGGCGCGACCGACGACGCCACCGAGTTCGGCTACGCCGGCTCGGACGACGGCACGGCGCTGGTCTACGACTACGGCGGCGGCACCACGACGCAGGCCACCGTCGGCCCGGGCGGCGTTGCCGGCACGGTGAACCTGGTGGCCACCTCGGCCCAGGTGGTGGTCACCTCGGCCACCTTCCAGACCCAGTTCGCCGGCTACCTGCCGGGCGACGTGTACACGCCGGCGGCCTTCAACGCCATGCTCTCCAACGAGGGCGCGGCGCTGCTGGCCGCGGTGCAGGCGGACTACGCCGGCGTCACGGGCATCACCGTTCAGGCGGGCAACTTCCTGGCCGACGTGACGATGAGCTGGCACGACGTGCTGTTCACGATCTCCGGCGTGCCCACGCAGGTCTACGGCTCGGCCGACTTCGACCTCGCCAAGGCCACCGTCAGGCCGCTGATCGCGACCACCAACACCACCATCGGCGAAGCCGCCAAGGACTACGCGCTGGCCGAGGCGCTGAACCACAGCGTCAGCAACAGCGGCCAGTTCGCGATCGGCATCAACACCAACTGGAGTTCCGGCGCGACCTTCGCGCAGTTCGTCGCCAACACCGTGAGCCACGAGCTGGGCCACACCTTCGGCCTCAACGACGCCTACCTGTTCACCGGCGGCAACACCGCGCCGATGGACATCATGCGCGGCGGCTCGATCAACGACGGCGACCTCACCTTCGGCGCGCAGAACCTCGTGCTGCTGCAGGCCGCGATGGGCACGCAGCCCGACGGCGACACGCCGCTGGGCACCGCGCTGACGCTCACGCAATCGAACTTCAACCTGCCCAACTCGGCTACCGGCATCCGCGAGTTCATCGTCACGCCGGCGCCCGAGCTGGGCCTGGTGCTGGGCCAGCGCGACCTGCTGGGCAAGGACTCGATGGACTTCGGCGCCGTCACCGCCGACGGTGCCGGCGGCACCGTGAAGACGCTGGCGCTGACGATCAGCAACCCGGGCCAGCGCACCGTGACGCTGGGCGATCTCACGCTCGGCGGCACGAGCGGCTTCAGCCTCGTGGGCGCCTCGCTGGCCGGCACGCGCATCGAGCCGGGCTCCAAGATCACGCTGCAGCTGGCCTTCGACCCGAGCGTGGTCGGCGCCGCCTCCGACACGCTGACGATCACGAGCAACGCGCGCGCGACCCCGCTGTACAAGATCCGCCTCACCGGCAGCGGCGTGAACGCCGACCCGACGGCGCGGGTCACGCTGGCCAACAACAACCTCGGCGGCCTGACCGTGGGCGCGAGCGCGCTGCAGCGCCAGAACGTCTTCAAGATCACGAACGACGGCGCGCAGCCGCTGGTGATCTCGTCCATCGGCCTGACCGAAGGCGCCGGCGCCTTCGCGCTGCTGGGCGTGCGCGACGACCTGGCGACCACGCCGATCACGCTGGCGCCTGGCCAGAGCTTCTCGTTCGGCGCCAGCTTCTCGCCGCAGAAGCTGGGCCTGCAGCGCGGGCTGATCAACGTCGCCACCAACGATCCGACGCAGGCCAACCTGCGGCTGTCGGTCGTGGGCACCGGCGTGGCGGCGGTGCCGCGCGTGCAGTGGGGCAACGACTTCTTCGCCATCGAGGACCCGACGCAGCCCGCGCTGCCGGCGCTGCGCACCGTCAGCGACGAGCGCGGCAACTTCAGCTTCTTCCTGCCGAACTCGGCGCGCTACCACATCGTCGGCTACGACCCGGCCACGGGCCTGGTCACGCACTCGTACGGCAAGACCGGCGCCTCGGGCAAGGGCACGGACCTCACCGCCACGATGGTGTTCGCCGCCAGCACCGCGCCCGACAGCGACTTCGACGGCCTGCCCGACGACGTGGAGTTCGCCGTCGGCACCAGCAAGAACGGCCGCGACACCGACAAGGACGGCCTCGACGACTTCACCGAGGTCCGGCAGGGCCTGGACCCGCTGGGTGCTCTGCGCATCCCGGTGGGCCTGGTGAGTGCTGCGGCGCTGCAGGGCAGCGCGGAGGCGGTCACCGTGGCCGGCACCGGCAACGATGCCGCGCAGCTCACGGCGCTGGTCGCCACCGGCAACGCAGGCCTGGCGGTGGTCGACGTCACGCAGTTCACCACGCCGCGCGTGCTGGCGCAGCTGGACCTGCCCGGCGACAACGTCGACGTGGCCTCGGACGACCTGCGCCACGTGGCGGCCGTGGCCGGCAGCAGCGCCGGCCTGCACCTGGTGGACGTGACGAACCCGCAGGCGCCGGTGCGCATGCTGTCGGTCGACCTCGGCGCGCCGGTGACGCGCGTGGCCATCGTCGACGGCATCGCCTACGCGGCGGCCGGCAACAAGCTTGTCTCGGTCGACGTGCTGACTGGCGAAGTGAGGGCCACGCTGGACCTCGCGCCGCTGGGCGGCGGGGCGATCGTCGACCTCGCGATCGACCGCGAGCTGCTGGTCCTCGTCGACACCGCCAACGTGCTGCGCACCTTGCGCGTCGGCTCCAGCGGCGCGCTCACCGTCGCCGGCTCGCTGTCGCTGCCGGCCGCGGGCGGGCGGCTCTTCGTGGCCGGCGGCGTGGCCTACGTGGGCGCCGGCAACGGCGGCATCGGCGGCTTCGTCACGGTGAACGTCGGCGATCCGGCCGCGCCGGCGCTGCTGTCCGGCGTGGACGACAACGCCGTGGCCGGCACCGCGCTGGCCCTCAACGGCTCCGGCCTGGCCGTGGGCGTGGGCAGCAGCAGCTTCGTCTTCGGCGGCTTCAAGTCGGTGGACGTCTTCAACGCCGCCGACCCGGCCAACACCGGCGCGCTGATCACCCGCATCAACCTGCCGCAGGTGCCGCGCGACCTCGCGCTGGCCGGCGGCCTGGCCTTCGTGGCCGACGGCACCGGCGGCCTGCAGGTGGTGAACTACCGCAGCCTGGACAACCAGGGCGTGGCGCCCACCGTCTCGATCGCCTTCGACGCCGTCGATGCCGATGCCGGCGCACCGGGCGTCCAGGTGCTCGAGGGCCGCACCGTGCACATCGTGCCGACGGTCGGCGACGACGTGCAGGTGCGCAGCGTCGAGCTGCTGGTCAACGGCAAGGTGGTCTCCAGCGACCTCTCGTTCCCCTTCGACTTCTTCGCCCAGGTGCCCAGCATCGCCAGCGGCGGCAACCGCCTCACGGTGCAGGTGCGCGCCACCGACACCGGCGGCAACGTCTCGCTGTCCAACCTGGTGGGCCTGGACGTCGTGCCCGACACCTTCGCGCCGGTGCTTCAGAGCGTCAGCGTGGCCGAAGGCGACCGGCGCTTCTTCGTGCGCTCGATCGACCTCGTCTTCGACGAACCGCTGGACAGCTCGCGCCTCACGGGCTCCGCCGTCACGCTGGTGCGTGCCGGCGCCGACGGCAGCTTCGGCACCGCCGACGACGTGGCGGTGCCGGTCACGATCAACAAGCGCGCCTTCGGCCAGAGCTTCTCGATCCTGCCGGGCGGCCTGCTGCCGCCGGGCGAGTACGAGCTGCGCGTGGCCGCCGCCGGCATCGCCGACCTGGCCGGCAATGCGCTGGCGGCGCCGGTCGTCCGCCACTTCACGATCCGCACGGCCAGCGAGGTGCGCGCCCTGACCGGCACGCCCGAGGTGCCCACGGCGCCCTCGGCCAACCCGGGCCAGCAGATCGCCATCGCCGTGCCCTTCGACCCCGCCACCGCGCGTGCGACCTTCCAGGTCACCGATGCGAGCGGCAACGTCACCGCGCGCACGGTCACCGTCTTCCGCACCGACACGGTTCGTGGCCTGGCCTACTTCAACGTGCCGCTGGACACGGTCAGCGGCGACGCGGTCGTGTTCTCGCAGGTCGGCACGGTGGTCACCAACTTCCCCGACGGCACCTTCCCGCTGCAGATCGTGCCGACGATCGTCGACGTCCAGGTCGAGAGCATCTCGGGCGACGGCGCCACCGCGCAGGTGCTCATCGCCGGCACCGGCTTCGCAGAAGGCGTGGGCAGCAGCTACTTCCTCGGCAGCACCGAGATCGCCGACACCTCCAACAGCACGAGCCCGGACGTCTTCGGCCGCAGCGACCCGGTGCTGGGCTTCATCCCGAACGGCTACGTGCGGCTGACGGTGCCGTTGAGCAACGCGGTGTTCGGCGCGATCAACGTCAAGACCGGCGGCGGCACCAGTGCGGTGTACGCGACGAACCTGGGGGCGATCGGCTCGGTGGCCTTCAGCGGCACGCCGGCCGATGCGGGCCAGGGCTCGGCCAACCCCGGCCAGGCCATCGTGGTCAGCGGCAGCGGCTTCAGCCTGAACAGCGACATCCTGCTGCGCTGGAGCGACATCAACGGCGCGCTGCAGATGACGCGGCTGAGCCCCACGGCCGTCTCGGCCGACGGCACCAGCGCCACGCTGGTGATCCCGCCGTACGCCAACGGCGCGTACCAGCTGCAGATGTTCGGCTCCGCGAGCCAGCCGCTGTTGCAGATCGTGCCCACGCTGAGCAGCTTCGACCTGCAGGACCGCACGGTGCTCTTCGGCTCGGGCTTCGTCGAAGGCTCCGGCGTCTACAGCTTCGCCGGCGTCACGCTGGGCGACACCCCCGGGGACAACGCCACCGGCACCGCCGACGTCTACTACGACGCCGCCGGCCAGTACCAGAACGGCAGCATCTACATCAACCGCACCGCGCTGCCCAACCACGGCATCGGCAACGCCACCGTCAGCACCGCCGGCGGCACCAGCGCACCGCTGCAGATCAACACCGTGCGCACCACCGTCACCGGCACCAACCCCGGCGACGTGGCCGTGGACGCGGCGGGCAACCTGTGGATCAACGACCAGGCCAACCCCGGCCACCTCATCAAGATCGACCGCGCCACCGGCCAGCAGCTGACAACCATCACCCTGAACACCGCCGGCTACGGCCAGCAGTTCCTGCAGGGCTTCAGCGGGCTGCAGATCACCACCGCGGCGATGCAGCTCAACGGCGTGAGCATCCCGGTGGGCAACCTGCTCGTGTACACCGGCCAGCCCAACACCGACCGCGTCGTGGCCGTCAACGTCGCCAACGGCGCCGTGCTGGCCAGCCTCAGCCTGGCGGGCAACCACGACCTCACCGGCGGCACCTGGGACCCCACCAGCGACCTGCTGTTCATCGCCCGCACCAACACCAGCAGCGGCGGCACCGCCGGCGACATCATCGCCGTCAACCCCGCCACCGGCGGGCAGCTCAGCGTCACCACCACGCCGCTGAACTTCGGCAGCGGCGCGGGCTTGGCCATCCAGAGCTCCACCGGCCACCTGTGGGCCGGTGCGCTGAGCAACGGCAGCACGCTGATCGAGTACCAGATCGGCACCGGCGGTGCACTGACCGAACTGCGCCGCATCGACATCAGCGCCCAGGGCATCAACCAGAACGAGATCGTCGGCCTGAGCTTCGATGCCACCGGCCAGCTGTGGGTCGCCTCCAGCCAGGGCGACCTCGTGCGCGTCGACGTCGACGCCGACACCATCGCCGTGCCCACCGCCACCTTGAGCGGCCTGGCCAGCCTGGCGCTGCAAGGCACCCCGGCCAGCGCTGGCGTGGCCTCGGCCAACGTCGGCCAGGTCATCGAGCTGACCGGCACCAACTTCGGCGCCGGCACCCGCGTGCTGTTCAACGTGCGCGACAACGAAGGCAACACCACCGTCGTGGACCAGACCCCGCTGGCCATCGACGCGGCCGGCACCCGGCTGCAGGTGCTCGTGCCCAACCAAGCCACCACCGGCGACGTGCGCGTCGTCAACCAGGGCTCGCGCAACCTGGGCTTCAACAGCTACGCCGACGCCGTGTACCGCACGGTCACCGTGAGCTTCGTGGCCGACGCGGCCACCGCGGCCATCCGCTGGGCCGACGGCGGCCTGCAAGGCGCGAGCGACGAGAGCTGGGGCCTGGACAACGTCATCGTCAAGCGCGGCGACGCAGTGGTCTTCGCCGACAACTTCGAAGCCGGCGCCAACGCCGCGTGGAGCGACGCCACGGTGGACGCCAGCGACCGCGCCACCTTCAGCCGCTTCAGCGGCCGCTTCAGCGGCGGCGTGGGCCAGACCCTGAACCTGTCCGGCCTCACCACCGGGCAGACCTACACCATCAGCTTCGACCTGCTCGCGCTGGACAGCTGGGACGGCAACAGCACCAGCGGCGGCCCCGACCTCATCGACCTGAGCGTCAACGGCAAGAGCCTGCTGCACGAGACCCTGGCCAACTACCCCGACCCCAACAGCGCGCAGACCTTCCGCGCCACCAGCGGCATCCGGCTGCAGATCGTGCCCACGCTGGACGGCATCAACGGCGCAAGGCCGGGCGAAGACAGCCAGTTCAACCTCACCGGCTCGGGCTTCATGGAAGGCGCCAGCATCGTCACCATCGGCGGCGTGGCGCTCACCGATGCGGCCACCAACCTGAGCCCCTTCGACGTCAGCGGCAGCCGCAACGACAACATCACCGTCGTGGCCCCGCGCACGCTGGACGGCCCCATCCGCATCAGCACCGAAGGCGGTTACGCGCAGATCCCGGCCAGCTTCCCCGCGCAGCCGGCCAGCGTCTTCAGCGGCATCAACGCCAGCGCGGTGCAAGGCAACGCCGGCAGCCTCCTGCAGGCCTCGGCCAACACCGGCCAGAGCATCACCTTGACGGGCCAGGGCTTCAGCAGCAGCACGCTGGTGCAGTTCCAGGGCCGGGACGACAGCGGCGCCACAGGCACGCTCACCCGCACCGGCAGCGTCGGAGGAGGCGGCACCACGCTGACCCTGACGGTGCCGGCGCTGGCCACCAGCGGGGCGGTGACGGTGCTGGGCAGCAACACCAGCTACAACCTGCAGGTCGTGCCCACGCTGAAGTCCGTGGGCGGCGCGGTCACCACCGGCAACACCATCGTGCTGGAAGGCACGGGGCTGAGCGCGCAGGACCTGAGCATCACCATCGACGGCCGCGGCGTGGGCAGCTACAGCGTGCGCACGATCGTGGACGGCACCAACAACAGCGACCAGCAGCTGGTGACGCTGACGGTGCCTGCAGGCGTGAGCGCCGGGCAGATCACCGTGAGCACGGCCGGCGGCAGCGCCACGATCCGCAGGGGCGACATCAGCATCGCCGCGCAGCCCGACCAGGCGCCGGGCACCGACGTGGGCGACACGATCGCCACCGCGCTGGACCCGGGCCTGAACGCCAACCAGAGCGTGCGCATCGCCAGCGGCATCACCACGGTGCAGGACGTGGACCTGCACAAGGTGCAGCTCAACGCGGGCGACCAGCTCAGCCTGAACATCACGGCCTCGGCGGGGCAGACCTACCTGCGCATCTTCAACGCCGCGGGCACTGCGGTGGCCGGGCCGAACTTCTTCAGCGCCGGCAGCAGCAACAACGCCATCCGCTTCGTGGCGCCGGCATCGGGCACGTACTACGTGGGGGTGAGCGGCTACAACAACGGCAACTACGACCCCAACACCGCGGGCACCGGCGCCAACGGCAGCGCAGCGGGCGACTACACGCTGGTGCTGGCGCGCACGGCCGCGGGCCAGAGCCGCCTCAGCGGCGGTGCGCTGGTGGCCGCGCTCGGCACGCCTGCCGCGGGCTCGGTGCCCAGCGCCAACACCGGGCAGGTGATCACGCTCACCGGTGCCGGTTTCATCTCGACCGACCGCCTCGTGTTCACCGGCCTGGACGACGGCGGCAACCTGACGGAAGTCACGGTCACGCCCAGCGCGGTGGACCTCGCGGCGCAGACCATCACGGCCGCCGTGCCGGCCAACGCGACCACCGGCCGCGTGCGCCTGGAGCGCGACGACGCGGGCATGCTGCTGCAGATCGTGCCCACGCTGGGCGACGTGACGATGAGCGCCGGCGGCGGCTTCGAGGGCTACAACCTGCAGCTCACCGGCTCGGGCTTCGCCGAGGGCGCCACCAGCCTGCAGCTGGGCGGCCGCACGATCGGCGACGTGAGCCGCTTCGCCGGCATGGACGTGTTCAGCAGCGGCACGCGCATCAACTTCACCGTGCCCTCGGGCGCGGCCACGGGCCCGGTGCGCGTGACGACTGTCGGCGGCACGAGCCCGGCCTTCGCCATCGGCCTGAGCGGCATCAGCGCGACCGGCCTGGTCGGCACGGCGACCAACGGCGACATCGCTGCGGCCAACGCCGGCCAGGCGATCACGCTGCTGGGCACCGGCCTGGACGCGACCACCGACGTCGTGTTCCAGGTCTTCGATGGCTCCGGCGCGGTGGCCAGCCGCGTGGTGCGCGCGACCACGGTCAACGCCGGCGGCACGCAGCTGCAGGTGATCGTGCCGCTGGACGCCGTCAGCGGCGTGGTGCGCGTGGTCGGCTCGTCGGCCGCGATCCCGCTGCAGATCGTGCCGACCGTCCTCGACCTGCAGGTCGAGAGCGTCTCCGGCGACGGCGCCACGGCGCAGGTGCTGATCGCGGGCACCGGCTTCGTCGACGGCGGCAACAGCGAATACCGCTTCGGCTCGGCCGTGGTGCTGGATGCCGGCCCCACCACCGGGGCCGACGTCTTCGGCCGCAGCGACCCGGTGCTGGGCTTCATCCCGAACGGCTATGTGCGGCTGACGGTGCCCCTGAGCAACGCGGTGTTCGGCGCGATCAACGTCAAGACCGGCGGCGGCACCAGTGCGGTGTACGCGACGAACCTGGGGGCGATCGGCTCGGTGGCCTTCAGCGGCACGCCGGCCGATGCGGGCCAGGGCTCGGCCAACCCCGGCCAGGCCATCGTGGTCAGCGGCAGCGGCTTCAGCCTGAACAGCGACATCCTGCTGCGCTGGAGCGACATCAACGGCGCGCTGCAGATGACGCGGCTGAGCCCCACGGCCGTCTCGGCCGACGGCAGCAGCGCCACGCTGGTGATCCCGCCGTACGCCAACGGCGCGTACCAGCTGCAGATGTTCGGCTCCGCGAGCCAGCCGCTGTTGCAGATCGTGCCCACGCTGAGCAGCTTCGACCTGCAGGACCGCACGGTGCTCTTCGGCTCGGGCTTCGTCGAAGGCTCCGGCGTCTACAGCTTCGCCGGCGTCACGCTGGGCGACACCCCCGGGGACAACGCCACCGGCACCGCCGACGTCTACTACGACGCCGCCGGCCAGTACCAGAACGGCAGCATCTACATCAACCGCACCGCGCTGCCCAACCACGGCATCGGCAACGCCACCGTCAGCACCGCCGGCGGCACCAGCGCACCGCTGCAGATCAACACCGTGCGCACCACCGTCACCGGCACCAACCCCGGCGACGTGGCCGTGGACGCGGCGGGCAACCTGTGGATCAACGACCAGGCCAACCCCGGCCACCTCATCAAGATCGACCGCGCCACCGGCCAGCAGCTGACAACCATCACCCTGAACACCGCCGGCTACGGCCAGCAGTTCCTGCAGGGCTTCAGCGGGCTGCAGATCACCACCGCGGCGATGCAGCTCAACGGCGTGAGCATCCCGGTGGGCAACCTGCTCGTGTACACCGGCCAGCCCAACACCGACCGCGTCGTGGCCGTCAACGTCGCCAACGGCGCCGTGCTGGCCAGCCTCAGCCTGGCGGGCAACCACGACCTCACCGGCGGCACCTGGGACCCCACCAGCGACCTGCTGTTCATCGCCCGCACCAACACCAGCAGCGGCGGCACCGCCGGCGACATCATCGCCGTCAACCCCGCCACCGGCGGGCAGCTCAGCGTCACCACCACGCCGCTGAACTTCGGCAGCGGCGCGGGCTTGGCCATCCAGAGCTCCACCGGCCACCTGTGGGCCGGTGCGCTGAGCAACGGCAGCACGCTGATCGAGTACCAGATCGGCACCGGCGGTGCACTGACCGAACTGCGCCGCATCGACATCAGCGCCCAGGGCATCAACCAGAACGAGATCGTCGGCCTGAGCTTCGATGCCACCGGCCAGCTGTGGGTCGCCTCCAGCCAGGGCGACCTCGTGCGCGTCGACGTCGACGCCGACACCATCGCCGTGCCCACCGCCACCTTGAGCGGCCTGGCCAGCCTGGCGCTGCAAGGCACCCCGGCCAGCGCTGGCGTGGCCTCGGCCAACGTCGGCCAGGTCATCGAGCTGACCGGCACCAACTTCGGCGCCGGCACCCGCGTGCTGTTCAACGTGCGCGACAACGAAGGCAACACCACCGTCGTGGACCAGACCCCGCTGGCCATCGACGCGGCCGGCACCCGGCTGCAGGTGCTCGTGCCCAACCAAGCCACCACCGGCGACGTGCGCGTCGTCAACCAGGGCTCGCGCAACCTGGGCTTCAACAGCTACGCCGACGCCGTGTACCGCACGGTCACCGTGAGCTTCGTGGCCGACGCGGCCACCGCGGCCATCCGCTGGGCCGACGGCGGCCTGCAAGGCGCGAGCGACGAGAGCTGGGGCCTGGACAACGTCATCGTCAAGCGCGGCGACGCAGTGGTCTTCGCCGACAACTTCGAAGCCGGCGCCAACGCCGCGTGGAGCGACGCCACGGTGGACGCCAGCGACCGCGCCACCTTCAGCCGCTTCAGCGGCCGCTTCAGCGGCGGCGTGGGCCAGACCCTGAACCTGTCCGGCCTCACCACCGGGCAGACCTACACCATCAGCTTCGACCTGCTCGCGCTGGACAGCTGGGACGGCAACAGCACCAGCGGCGGCCCCGACCTCATCGACCTGAGCGTCAACGGCAAGAGCCTGCTGCACGAGACCCTGGCCAACTACCCCGACCCCAACAGCGCGCAGACCTTCCGCGCCACCAGCGGCATCCGGCTGCAGATCGTGCCCACGCTGGACGGCATCAACGGCGCAAGGCCGGGCGAAGACAGCCAGTTCAACCTCACCGGCTCGGGCTTCATGGAAGGCGCCAGCATCGTCACCATCGGCGGCGTGGCGCTCACCGATGCGGCCACCAACCTGAGCCCCTTCGACGTCAGCGGCAGCCGCAACGACAACATCACCGTCGTGGCCCCGCGCACGCTGGACGGCCCCATCCGCATCAGCACCGAAGGCGGTTACGCGCAGATCCCGGCCAGCTTCCCCGCGCAGCCGGCCAGCGTCTTCAGCGGCATCAACGCCAGCGCGGTGCAAGGCAACGCCGGCAGCCTCCTGCAGGCCTCGGCCAACACCGGCCAGAGCATCACCTTGACGGGCCAGGGCTTCAGCAGCAGCACGCTGGTGCAGTTCCAGGGCCGGGACGACAGCGGCGCCACAGGCACGCTCACCCGCACCGGCAGCGTCGGAGGAGGCGGCACCACGCTGACCCTGACGGTGCCGGCGCTGGCCACCAGCGGGGCGGTGACGGTGCTGGGCAGCAACACCAGCTACAACCTGCAGGTCGTGCCCACGCTGAAGTCCGTGGGCGGCGCGGTCACCACCGGCAACACCATCGTGCTGGAAGGCACGGGGCTGAGCGCGCAGGACCTGAGCATCACCATCGACGGCCGCGGCGTGGGCAGCTACAGCGTGCGCACGATCGTGGACGGCACCAACAACAGCGACCAGCAGCTGGTGACGCTGACGGTGCCTGCAGGCGTGAGCGCCGGGCAGATCACCGTGAGCACGGCCGGCGGCAGCGCCACGATCCGCAGGGGCGACATCAGCATCGCCGCGCAGCCCGACCAGGCGCCGGGCACCGACGTGGGCGACACGATCGCCACCGCGCTGGACCCGGGCCTGAACGCCAACCAGAGCGTGCGCATCGCCAGCGGCATCACCACGGTGCAGGACGTGGACCTGCACAAGGTGCAGCTCAACGCGGGCGACCAGCTCAGCCTGAACATCACGGCCTCGGCAGGGCAGACCTACCTGCGCATCTTCAACGCCGCGGGCACCGCGGTGGCCGGGCCGAACTTCTTCAGCGCCGGCAGCAGCAACAACGCCATCCGCTTCGTCGCGCCGGCATCGGGCACGTACTACGTGGGGGTGAGCGGCTACAACAACGGCAACTACGACCCCAACACCGCGGGCACCGGCGCCAACGGCAGCGCAGCGGGCGACTACACGCTGGTGCTGGCGCGTACCGCCGCGGGCCAGAGCCGCCTGCTCGACGCCAGCGCCACGGCAGGCAGCGGCCTGGCCACGCTCGACACCGTGGCCGGTGCCAACACCGGCCAGGTGATCACGCTCAACGGCACCGGCCTCGTGGCCGGCGAGCAGGTCGTGTTCACGACGCTCGACGACGGCGGCAACCTCGCCGAGCAGACCGTCTTTGCGGCCACCGTGGCCGGCGACGGCAGCTCGCTGACGGTGACCGTTCCGGCCGCCGCGACCACCGGCCGCGTGAGGCTCTCGCGCGACGACGCCGGCATCCTGCTGCAGATCGTGCCCACGCTCAGCGGCGTGACCATGCAGAGCGGCGGCGGCTTCGAGAGCAACTCGCTGCAGATCACCGGCTCGGGCTTCGCCGAAGGCGCCAGCAGCGTGCAGCTGGGCGGCCGCACGATCGACGATCTGAGCCGCTTCGCCGGCCTGGATGTCGTCAGCGGCGCCACGCGCATCAACCTCACGGTGCCGTCGGGCGCGGCCACCGGCCCGGTGCGCGTGACGACGGTCGGCGGCACCAGCGCGCCCTTCGCGGTGGGTCTCGCGTCCATCGTGGCCGGTGCGGCCAGCGGCACGCCGGCCGACGGCGGCGTGGCCGCCGCGAATGCGGGGCAGACGATCACGCTCACCGGCAGCAGCCTGACGACCACCACCAGCGTGGTCTTCAAGGTGGTGGATGCGGGCGGCAACGTCACCGACCGGGTCGTGCGGCCCGCCACCGCGGCCGTCGACGGCAGCCAGGCCACGGTCGTGGTGCCGATCGACGCGGTGACCGGCGACGTGCGCATCATCGGCTCGCCGACGGCCATTGCGCTGCAGATCCTGCCCACCATCGTCGACCTGCAGGTCGAGAGCGTGGCCGCCGACGGCAGCAGCGCCCAGGTGCTGATCGCCGGCACCGGCCTCGTCGAGGGCGCGAACAGCGAGTACCGCTTCGGCTCGGGCGTGGTGCTGGACGCCGGCACCACCACCGGGGCCGACGTCTTCGGCCGCAGCGACACGGTCTTCATCCCCAACGGCTATGTGCGGCTGACCGTGCCGCTGAGCAACGGCGTGTTCGGCGCCGTCAGCATCAAGACGGCCGGCGGCACGAGCCAGGCCTACAGCGCCTCGCTGGGTGCCGTCGCGACCGCGGCCGCCAGCGGCACGCCGGCCGATGCGGGCCAGGGCTCGGCCAATGCCGGGCAGACCATCACCGTCAACGGCAACGGCTTCACGCTGACCAGCGACATCCTGCTGCGCTGGAGCGACACCAACGGCGCGCTGCAGATGACGCGCCTGAGCCCGGCCACGGTGGCGGTGGACGGCAGCAGCGCCACGCTGGTGATCCCGCCATACGCCAATGGCGCGTACGCGCTGCAGATGTTCGGCTCGGCCACCCAGCCGCTGCTGCAGATCGTGCCCACGCTGACGAGCTTCGACCTGCAGGACCGCACGGTGCTGTTCGGCTCCGGCTTCGTCGAAGGCGCGGGCGTCTACAGCTTTGCCGGCGTCACGCTGGGCGATACCCCCGGGGACAACGCCACCGGCAGCGCCGACGTGTACTACGACCAGGCCGGCCAGAACCAGAACGGCAGCGTCTACATCAACCGCACCGCGCTGCCCAACCACGGCATCGGCAACGTCACTGTCACCACCGCCGGCGGCACCAGCGCACCGCTGCTGATCAACACCGTGCGCACCACCGTCACCGGCACCAACCCCGGCGACGTGGCCGTGGATGCGGCGGGCAACCTGTGGATCAACGACCAGGCCAACCCCGGCCACCTGATCAAGATCGACCCGGGCAGCGGCCTGCAGCTGCAGACCATCACGCTGAACACCGCCGGCTACGGCCAGCAGTTCCTGCAGGGCTACAGCGGGCTGCAGATCACCACCGCGGCGATGCAGCTCAACGGCGTGAGCATCCCGGTGGGCAGCCTGCTCGTCTACACCGGCCAGCCCAACACCGACCGCGTCGTGGCCGTCAACGTGACCAACGGCGCCGTGCTGGCCAGCCTCGGCCTGGCGAGCAACTACGACCTCACCGGCGGCACCTGGGATCCCACCAGCAACCTGCTGTTCATCGCCCGCACCAATGGCGGAGCCGTGGGCGACATCGTGGCGCTGAACCCGGCCACGGGCGCGCAGGTGGGCGTCACCACCACGACGCTGAACTTCGGCAGCGGCGCGGGCCTGGCCATCCAGCCGAGCAACGGCCACCTGTGGGCCGGCGCGCTGCAGAGCGGCAGCACGCTGATCGAGTACCAGATCGGCGCCGGCGGCGCGCTGACCGAACTGCGCCGCGTCGACATCAGCACCCAGGGCATCAACCAGAACGAGATCGTGGGCCTGAGCTTCGATGCGGCGGGCAACCTGTGGGTCGCCTCGTCGCAGGGCGACCTCGTCAGGGTCTCGGTCTGAGCCGCGAGGGAATGACGATGAACCGCATCCGTTACGATGACTTCGGCCTTCCGGCAAGCCCCTTCGGCCGCCGGCACCGGGAGAAACGATTGAGCACGACGACCGACATCGCCACGCCGCGCCGGCAGCGGCAGGCCGACACCCTTGCGCGCTGCAGCCTGCTGTGCGCGCTCACCGCCGTGACCGCGCTCGCGGGCTGCGGCGGTGGCGGCGGAGGGTCCACGCCGCCGCCACCGCCGCCGCCGCCGGCCAACCAGTCGCCGGTGGCCGTCGCCAAGCTTAGCGGCGAGGCGGTGCTGGGCGCGGCGACGAACTTCGACATCACCGGCACTGCCGACCCCGACGGCACCATCGCCACGCGCAGCTGGGCCTATGGCGACGGCCAGACCGGCAGCGCCAACAATCACGTCTACATGGCCGCGGGCAGCTTCACCGCGACGCTGACCGTCACCGACAACGGCGGTGCGACGGCCAGCACCACGGTGCCGGTGACGGTGGCCAAGTGCAGCGTCGCCGGCACGGCCGACGCGCTGCGCAGCCCGTTCCCGACCGTCTGCATGCAGACGACGATGGGCGAGATGGTGATCGAGGTCTACCCGACGCAGGCGCCGGTGACGACGAACAACTTCCTCACCTACGTGCAGGAGAACTTCTACAACGGGCTCATCTACCACCGCGTGATCGCCGACTTCGTGGTCCAGGCCGGCGGCTACCTGCCGGGCCTGGCGGCCAAGACGGCCACGCATGGGCCGATCGTGCTGGAGAGCAACCTGGTCGATCCGACGAGCGGACGGCGGCTGCAGAACTTCCAGTACACGGTGGCGATGGCGCGCACCGACCAGCCCAACTCGGCGACCTCGCAGTTCTTCGTCAATCTCGTCGACAACCACACGCTCGACTACAACCCGGCCAACTCCTCGCCCAACGGCTACGCCGTCTTCGGCCAGGTGATCTCCGGCACCGCCGTGGTCGATGCGATGGGCCGTGTGCCGACCGGCAGCGTGTCCGGCTTCGACAACGTGCCCCTGACCGACGTGGTGATCCGATCGGTGGTCCGCCTGCCATGAGCCTGCGCCGGGCGCCTTGCCTGGTGCTGTTGATCACAGGGCTCTGGCTTTCGGGGCCGGCCGCGCAGGCGCAGCTGCTGCTGGCGCTGCAAAGCCGCGCGCTGGCCGCCGATCCGCAGGTGGCCGGTGCCGAGGCCCAGCTGCGCGCGGCCGAGGAGCGGCTGGTTCAGGCCAAGGCCGCGCTCGGCCCCTCGGCCGCCCTCACGCTGAACCAGAGCGACACCCGCTACACCGAGGCACCGGCCTTCGACCTGCGCCGCTTCGGCAGCAAGCAGGCCACGCTGCAGCTCAACCAGCCGCTGCTGCGCGGCGCGCAGACCTTCGGCGTGCGCTCGGCGCAGGCCTCGGTGGAGCAGGCGCAGGCGCAGCGTGACCAGGCCCGGGCCGAGTCCACCGTGCGGCTGCTGGAGGCCGCCTTCGAGGTGCTGAAGGCGCGCGACGCGCTGTCGCTCGTCGGCGCGCAGCAGCTCTCGGCGCAGGAACAGCTGGCCGCCGCCAAGCGCAGCTTCACGGTGGGCAACGCCTCGGTGATCGACGTGCGCGAGGCCGAGGCACGCATCGACACCGTGGCCGCCACGGCGATCGCGGCGCGCGCCGATCTGGAGCTGCGCCAGCAGGTGCTGGCCGAGCTGGCAGGGCGCGATGCGGGCGATCCGGCGCCGGAGCTGGCGCCCGAAGTGAGTGCTGCATGGATGGGCCGCGGCCTCACCGGCGAGCGCCTGCCGGAGCTGCCGGCCACCGGCGTGCTGCCCTGGATCGCCGACGCGCAGCTGCGCAGCCCGCAGCTGATGGCCGCGCAGCGTGCGCTGGCCGCGGCGCAGGCCGAGGTCGACAAGGCCTGGCAGGGCCATGCGCCCACCGCCGACCTGAGCTACACCTACACGAGGAACGCCGACACCGGCACCGTGACCAGCCTCTTCCCGCGCCGCGGTGACAGCGGCGCGGTGGCCCTCTCGGTGAACATCCCGCTCTTCGCCAGCGGCGCGACGCAGGCCAAGGTGCGCGAGATGGTGGCGCTGCGCGACAAGGCGCAGAGCGAGCTGGACACCGCGCGCCGCAACCTGCAGATCCAGGTGCGGCAGAGCTTCTCGGCGACGCTCGCCTCGGCCGGCCAGGCGCGTGGCCTGGAGACCGCGGCGCGCTCGCTGGAAGCGGCGATGATGGCCAACCGCCGTGGCTACGAGGTGGGCATGAAGGTCAACGCCGAGGTGCTGGAGTCGCAGGCCAAGCTCTTCGAGTCGCGGCGCGACCTTTCGCGCGCGCGCTACGACGCCTGGCTCAACTTCATGAAACTCAAGGCCGCCGCCGGCAGCCTCGGCGAGGCCGACGTGGCCGAGCTCGACGCGCTGCTCGTGCCGGTGCCCGCCGCCGCAATGCGCGGCCGCAACCCCGAGCGCCCGCCGAGCCGCCAGGCGCCGGCCGAGGAGCGCCGTTGAGCCCGTTGCCGCAGCCGCAGCCGGGTCCGCAGGAGCCGCCCACGGCGGTGGCGGCCGTGGCGCCGGGCCTCGTCGAGGCCGTGGAGGCCTGGCGCGCGCGTCTCGCGGCCGCCGGTGTTGCCTGCCGCGCGGTGGCGCTGCACACGGCCGATCCGCAGTACGTGCTGGACCTGCCCGAGTCACTGCCCGAGCTGCGCGAACGCTGGCACGCGCAGCGCGAGGCGGTGGCCCCCGGCGCCGCCGCGAACGTACTGCGGCCTTCTGCGGCGCCGGGCGCCGACCTGCTGCTCGTGGCGCCGCTGCAGATGCCCAACGGGCAGGGCGGTGCGGTGGGCGTGGTGCTGGCGCCGCCGCACAACGAGCGGATCGTGCAGGTCGTCACCTTGGCGCTGGGCTGGCTGCAGCTGTCGCTGGCCGCGGCCGGCCTCGTGCGCAGCCGGCGCGCGGCCGAGCTGCTGGAGCTGCTGGGCCATGTCGGCTCGCAGCAGCGGGCACGCGCCGCGGCGCAGGAGTGGATCAACCGCAGCGCGGCATGGGCGCGCGAGCAGGTGCCGGCCGGTGCTGCGCCGGGCTTCAACCTGCTGCTGTTCGGTGTCTCGGGCCGGCAGCCGCGCTGGTGGGTGACGGCCGACACGGCCTGGTCGGAGAAGGCCTCGCCAGCCATCCAGGCCGCGCGCGAAGTGGCCGCGCAGGCCCTGCTCGACGAGCAGGACGTGCAGCTCGACCACGCGCTGGCGCTGCCGGCCTTCGACGAAGGCCGCGTCGTCGCGGTGCTCGTGGTGTTGCTCGCAGCGCCCGCCGGTGCGGCTTCGCTGCCCGCGCCGATGGCCGATGCGCTGCGCACCAGCCTGGGCCTGGCCGAGCCGATGCTGCGCCACTGGCAGCGCGCCGAGCGCCCGCTGTGGCGCCACGCGCTGGACAGCGCGGCCGAGGGCTGGCGCCGCCTGCGCGAGCCTGGCGCGCTGGCGTGGAAGGGCGGCCTCGCGCTCGGCGCGCTCGGGCTCGTGCTGCTGCTGGCGGTACCGGTGCCCGACCGCGTGGCCGCGCCCACGGTGATCGAAGGGCGCGTGCGCCAGGTGATCACCGCACCCTTCGACGGCTTCATCGGCCAGGTGCTGGTGCGGCCCGGTGAACGCGTCACGCGCGGGCAGCTGCTGCTGCGCCTGGATGATCGCGACCTGAAGCTCGAGCAGGCGCGTTTCCGCAGCGAACGCGAGCAGGCCGCCGCGCGGCTGCGCCAGGCGATGGCCGACCACGAATCGGCCGCGGTGGCGCTGGCGCTGGCCGAGGTGCAGCAGGCCGAGGCGCAGCTGCAGCTGGTGGAGGCCAAGCTCGCGCGCACGCTGCTCGCCGCGCCGCAGGACGGCCTGGTCGTCAGCGGCGATTGGGTGCAGCAGATCGGCGGCCCGGTGGAGGCCGGCAAGGAGCTGTTCGAGATCGCCGCCGGCGAGGGCTTCCGCGTCGTGTTGCACGTGGCCGACCACGACATCGCGCGCGTGCATGCCGGCCAGGAAGGCGAGCTGCGCCTGGCGGGCCAGCCACAGGCCTCGCATGCGTTTCGCGTGGCCAACGTCACCGCCACGGCCAGCGTGCAGGAAGGCGTTAACGGCTTCCGCGTCGAGGCCGAATGGCTGGGCGCGGTGCCGCCGCTGAGCCCCGGCATGCAGGGCATCGGCAAGATCGAGGCCGGCCGCGCGAACCTGCTGACGGTGTGGACACGCAGCTCGCTGGACTGGCTGCGGCTGAAGCTCTGGGCCTGGTGGTGGTGAAGGTCTGCTGATGGCCGGCATCTGGTCCGAACACTGGCACGCGGTTAGGCAGCTCAGGCCGCGCCTGCGCGACGGCGTGTTGCCGCTGCACCGCACGCTGCGCGGCCGCGCCTGGGTGCTGCTGGTGGACCCGGTGACGCAGCGCTTCCACCGCCTGTCGCCGCAGCTGTGGCGCGTGCTGCAGCTGCTGGACGGAAGGCGCACGCTCGACGAGGTCTGGGCCGCCGCCTGCGCCTGGCCGGCCGACGGCTGCGCGAAGGCCGCGCCGGCGCCGCTGACGCAGTCCGAGCTGGTGCAGCTGCTGTCCAGCCTGCATGCCAACGACCTGCTGCAGAGCCAGGCCTCGCCCGACGCCACCGAGGTCTTCGAGCGCCACGAGCGCCACGCGCAACAGCGCTTCAAGCAGAGCTGGCTCAACCCGCTGAACCTGCGCCTGCCGCTGCTGCACCCCGACGCCTGGTTCGAGCGCCACGCCGCAGCCGCGCATGCGCTGGTCTCGTGGCCGATGCTGGTGCTGTGGCTGGTGCTGGTGCTGCCGGCGGCGTTCCTCGCGGCGCAGAACGCCGCCGCGCTGACCGACAACCTGTCCGACCGCGTGCTCTCGGCCGGCAACCTGCTGCAGCTGTGGCTGGTCTACCCGATCGTCAAGGCCGTGCACGAGACGGCGCATGGCCTGGCGGTCAAGCGCTTCGGCGGCACGGTGCGCGAGATGGGCCTGCTGTTCATGGTGCTCACGCCGGTGCCCTACGTGGACGCGAGCGCGTCCTACGCCTTCGCGTCGAAGTGGCAGCGTGCGCTGGTGGCCGCGGCCGGCATCATGGCCGAGCTGCTGCTCGGCGCGCTGGCGGTCTACGTGTGGCTGCTGGCCGAGCCGGGCCTCGTGCGTGCGCTGGCCTTCAACGTGATCCTGATCGCCGGCGTCTCCACCGTGCTCGTCAACGGCAACCCGCTGATGCGCTACGACGGCTACTTCATCGCCTGCGACCTGCTGGAGGTGCCGAACCTGGGCCAGCGCGCGAGCCAGTACCTCACCTACCTCGTCGACCGCTGGCTCTTCGGCGCGCGCGATGCGCAGCCGCCGCTGCAGGCGCGCGGCGAGCGGCTGCTGCTGGCGGCCTACGGCATCGTCTCGCCCATCTACCGGCTCGTGTTCACGGTCGGGCTGATCTGGTTCGTCGCCGCCGAGTACCGGCTCGTGGGCGTGCTGATGGCGCTGCTGGCGGCCTGGGGCGCGCTGGTGATGCCGCTGTGGTCGGCGTGGAAACATCTCGACCAGGCCGCGTCGCTGGCGCAGCGGCGCGAGATCGCGAAGCGGCGCAGCCTCGTGCTCGTCGTGCTCGGCCTGGCCTTCCTTGCCTTCGTGCCGCTGCCTTTCCACTCGGTGCACCAGGCCGTGGTGTGGGTGCCCGACGAGGCCATCGTGCGCGCCGGCGCCGCCGGGCAGGTGCAGCGCGCGCTGGCCGCGCCGGGTGCGGCGGTGCGCGCGGGCGAGCCCGTCGTGCAGATGGACAACCCCACGCTCGCCGCCGAGGTGGCACTGGCCGCCGCGGGCCTGGCGCAGGTGCAGGCGCAGCTGCGCCGGGCCGAGGTGGATGCGCCGGCCAAGGCACAGGCGCTGCGCGACGAGCAGGCCGCGCGGCTGGCCAGGCTGGCCGATGCCGAGTCGCGCGTCGCGGCGCTCGAGGTGCGGCCTTCCGTGGCCGGCCGCTGGGTGCCCCGGGCCGAGACCGAGCTTGCCGGCCGCTACGTCAGGCGCGGCGAGGTGCTGGGCTACGTCGTCTCCGATGCCTCGGCCGTCGTGCGCACGGCCGTGACGCAGGAGGACATGGACCTCGTGCGCCACCGCCTGCGCGGCGTGCAGGTGCGGCTGGCGCAGGCGCTGGCCGAGCCGGTGCCGGCACAACTCGCGCGACAGGTTCCCGGCGCGGGCAGCGAGCTCGTCTCGGCGGCCCTCGGCACTTCAGGCGGCGGCGAGATCGCGGTCGACCCCGGCAAGCCCGGCGGCACGCGCACGCTCAAGCGCGTGTTCGACGTGCAGGTGGAGATGGCGCGCGCCTCGCCCACGGCCGTGTTCGGCGACCGCGCCTATGTGCGCTTCGAGCTCGCGCCGGCGCCGCTGGCGTGGCAATGGGTGCTGCGGCTGCGGCAGCTCTTCCTGGCAAGGCTCGATGTCTGACCCCGGCCTCGCACGTGCCCTCGCCGGCGGCCTGTTCCGGCGCGCCGACACGCGCCGCGACGAGCGTGCCGCCGAGCGCCTGAAGCCGCTGGAGAACTTCCTGCGCAACCTGCGCGGCTGGCTGCCGCCGGCGGTCGAAAGCCGCGCCGCGGTCGCGCGCCTGCAGGCCGCCGTGGTGGCCGCCCGCGCCCCGCTGGCAATGGCCGACGACAGCATCGTGGCCGCGCGCTTCGCCGTCGCCGTTCGGAGCTTGCGGGGCGTTCGCGCCGGTGAACTCGACGCGGTGCAGCTGCCCGTCGTGCTGGCCTGCCTGGCCGAAGCCAGCCGGCGCAGCCTGGGCCTCGATCCGCATCCGGTGCAGCTGGCCGGCGCACGCACGCTGCTGTCGGGCGAACTGGCCGAGATGCAGACCGGTGAAGGCAAGACGCTGGTCGCAGCACTCGCCGCCGCCGCGATGGCGGGCTCCGGCGCCGCGGTGCATGTCGTCAGCACCAACGACTACCTGGCGCGGCGCGATGCCCAGGAGATGCAGCCGCTCTTCGCCTTCTTCGGCCTGGGCGCGGGCTTCGTGGCCGGCGGCATGAGCGACGCCGAGCGCCGCGCGGCCTACGCAATGCCCATCTGCTACGCGGCCGGCAAGGAGATCGTCTTCGACTACCTGAAGGACCGCCTCGGCGGCCACGGCGTGCTGCCGGCGCGCGTGGCCGACCTGCGCGACTTCGTCGCTCCCATCGCGGCACCGGCGCGCGAGCCGCTGATCCCGGCGTTGCACTTCGCGATCGTCGACGAGGCCGACAGCGTGATGATCGACGAGGCCCGCACGCCGATGATCCTGTCGCGCGATGCGCCGGGGCAGTTCGAGCCCGAGGTGCTGCAGTGGGCCATCGCCTCGGCGCGCACGCTGAAGCCGGGGCGGCACTTCCGCATCGGCGCGGCGCGCGAGGTCGAGCTGATGCCGGCGGCGCTGATCGATGCGTTGCCGCTGCCGGCCGCCGCGCCGCCCAGCTGGCGCAGCGAGCGCTGGCGCGAGACGCTGCTGCGCCAGGCGCTGCAGGCGCTGCACCTGTTCGAGCGCGACCTGCAGTACATCGTCGATGCCGAAGGCAAGGTGCAGATCGTCGACGAGTCCACCGGCCGCGTGATGCCCGACCGATCCTGGGAGCATGGCCTGCACCAGCTGATCGAGACCAAGGAAGGCCTGCCCGTCACCAGCGGCCGCGAGACGCTGGCGCGCATGACCTTCCAGCGCTTCTTCCGCCGCTACTACCTGCTGTCGGGGCTCACCGGCACCGCGGCCGAGGCGGCGCGCGAGATGTGGTCGGTCTACCGGCTGCGGGTGCGGCGCATCCCGCCGAACCGGCCGGACCGGCGCACGCGCCTGCCGGACCGCTGCCTGCCCGACGCGCCCGCGAAATGGGCCGCGGTGGCCGACGCGGCGCTCGCGGCCGCCGCGCGCGGCCAGCCGGTGCTGGTGGGCACGCGCAGCGTCGCGGCCTCGGAGCAGGTCGGCGCCGAACTCGCGCGGCGCGGCGCGCCGCACGTGGTGCTCAACGCGCGCCAGGACGCCGAGGAGGCGCAGGTGGTGGCACTCGCCGGCACGGCCGGCCGCATCACCGTGGCCACCAACATGGCCGGCCGCGGCACCGACATCAAGCCCGATCCGGCTGCGCGCGCCGCCGGCGGCCTGCACGTGCTGCTCACCGAGTTCCACGAGTCGCCGCGCGTGGACCGCCAGCTCTTCGGCCGCGCCGCGCGGCAGGGCGAGCCGGGCAGCGTGCAGGCGATCGTCAGCGCCGCCGATGCGCTGTTCGAGCGCCAGCCGCGCTGGCTGCGCGCGCTGGCCGGCGCGGGCCAGGCGCGCGCGCTGCGCCGCCTCGTGCGCCGTGCGCAGGCGCAGGCCGAACGCCGTGCCGCGGCCGCGCGGCTGCAGACGCTGCGCGCCGACCGCGAACTCCATAGACTGATCGGTTTTGCAGGATCCGTGACATGACGCCGAAAGTGAACGGCATACGACGATGCGGGCATCGGCTCGCGCTGTGCGCGATGGCCGTTGCCGGCAACGCCCACGCGGCCACCGCCGCAAGCACGCCCGGCCCCGAGTTCGACTGCCTCATCGAGCCGGCGCAGGTGGTGGAGCTGCGCAGCCCGGTGGTCGGCCTGCTGCAGCAGGTGCATGCGAAGCGCGGCGACAGCATCCGCCAGGGGCAGGTGCTGGCGACGATCGAGTCGGCCGTCGAGCAGAGCGCCGCCGACGCCGCGCGTTTCCGCGCCGGCGCCGAGGGCTCGCTGCAGCAGGCGCGGCAGAAGGTGTCGGCCACGCGCGAGAAGGCGCGCCGCATGGCCGAGCTCTACGAGGAGGCCTTCGTCTCCGCGCAGGCGCGCGACGACGCCGCGGCCGAGGCGCGCATGGCCGAGGCCGAACTCAAGACGGCGCAGGAGAACGCCGAACTCGCGCGGCTGGAACACCGGCAGGCGGTGGAGCAGGTGAACCGCCGCGTGCTTCGCAGCCCGTTTGACGGCGTGGTGATGGACCAGTACCTCTACCCCGGCGCGCTGGTCGACGCCGGCGAGGGCAAGAAGCCGATCCTGAAGATCGCGCAGACGCAGCCGCTGGCGGTGCAGGCCATCCTGCCGTTTCGCCACTTCGCCGACGTGAAGGTGGGCAGTGCCGCGGTGGTGATCCCGGAGAAGCCCTTCGCGCGCGAGATCGCGGCGAAGATCGGCACGGTGGACCGCGTCGTCGACGCGGCCGCCGGCACCTTCGGCGTGGTGCTGATGCTGCCCAACCCCAAGCAGGAACTGCCCGGGGGCATCCGCTGCAAGCTGCGCATCCCGGGCCTGCCGGGCCCTCGCTGAGTCCCGTGCCCAGGCCCGGCGCGGCCTATGAGCGGCTGGCCGCCAGCAGCGTCTTCTTCATCGCCGTGGCTTCTTTGCGCCGGGCGCGCGTGGCCGCCGCCTCGTAGCGCGCCAGGCTCTCCTCGCGCAGCTGCATGGCCTTGGCCAGCGCCTCGCGGTAACGCGCCTTCGTGTAGGTGGTGGGCGTGCCGATGTGGATCTCGCGCACCTGGTTGGTCTGGCCGAAGCGCGGCACCAGCACCGACAGCACGGCCGACTGGCGGTTGCTGCCCGCGCGCCGCACGACGATGGGCCCGGAAATGCCCACCGGCAATGCCGAGGTCTTGCGCGGGCTCGGCGCGCGTTTCAGGGCCACCGGCGCCGGCATCGAGGCAATGCGGCGCAGCAGTTCGCGCGTGGCGGCCTCGAGCGACTTCTTCGGCTCTTCCTTGCCGTCGCCGAAGTATTTGGTGCCCTGGTAGCGGACCTGCCAGCCGCGGGTCGTCTTGGAATCCAGGCGCTGGATGCCCTGGGGGACGGTAAACCTCTCGCCGCTGGCGAGGGTCACTTCTCGGGTTCTCATGAGTGCGGCCTCCTGATCGAGGAAACGTACTCCCTGTGCGTCTTGGCAGCGTGGAGTATCCCACGCGGACAAGACCCTAACCGGCGAGCTAATCCCGCGCCGGTGACGAAGTGTTGCACTCGCGCGGCGGCGGCTCGCGCCGGCGCACAATGCCGCCGCATGCAGCGCATGCGTTTCCCATGGCCGCGGCCGGTGCGGCGGGCCCTGCTGGCCGGCGTGGTGGCGGGCCTGTCGGCGCTCTCGGCGTGCCAGACCGGAGGCTCGGAGCCGGAGCCCGCGACGACACCGGTGACCGTATTGGCCGTGGGTGATATCGCGCAGTGCCGGGGCCAGGCGCCGGCGTTGGCCGATGCGGCGCGCACGGCAGCGCTGATCGATGCGCAAGGCTCCGACCTGCCCGTGCTGCTGTTGGGTGACCTGGCCTACGACCGGGGCCTGGCGAGCGAGTACGCCGGCTGCTACGAGCCGCTGTACGGCCGCTTCAAGCCGCGCAGCCTGCCGGCGCCCGGCAACCACGACTGGGGCGTTGCCGGCGCCGCGGCCTACTTCGACTATTTCGGCAGCCGTGCCGGCCCGGATCGCCGCGGCTACTACAGCCTCGAGCTCGGCAGCTGGCACATCGTCTCGCTCGACAGCAACATCGACATGGGCCCCGGTTCGGCGCAGGAAGCCTGGCTGCGCGCCGACCTGGCCGCGCACCGCGGCCAGCCCTGCACGCTGGCGTTCTGGCACCACCCGCGCTTTTCCTCGTCGGATGTGCACGGCGACGACCCACGATCGGCCGCCATCTGGCAGGCGCTGTACGAATCCGGCGCCGACGTGGTGCTGGCCGGCCACGACCACACCTACGAGCGATTCGCGCCGCAGAACCCTTCCGGCGCGGCGGACGCGGCGCGCGGGCTGCGCGAGTTCGTGGTCGGCACCGGCGGCGCGGCGCTCTACGGCTTCGGCCCGCCACGCCCCAACAGCGAGGTGCGCGGGCAGGGCGCCTTCGGCGTGCTGAAGCTGGTGCTGGACGACGGGCGCTACGAGTGGGAGTTCCTGCCCGCCGCCGGCAGCAGCTTCACCGACCGCGGCCAGGGCGTCTGCGTGCGCTGAGCCGGGATTGAGGCGCGTCAAGAGGCGCTGCGCCCGGCGGCGCACAATAGCTGTACTGGAAATGCAACTTAAAGGCCGGGCCGCCCGGCCGTGCCGATGAAACTCACCAGCTTCACCGACTACAGCCTGCGCGTGCTGATCTATCTGGCCGCCGACCGCACGCGGCGCGCCACGGTGGCCGAGATCGCGCAGGCCTACGGCGTCTCCGAGAACCACCTGGTGAAGGTCGTGCACTTCCTGGGCACGCAGGGCTGGATCGAGACCGTGCGCGGCCGCGGCGGCGGCATCACGCTGGCGATGGCGCCTGAAGCCATCGGCATCGGCCAGGTCGTGCGCGGCACCGAAGGCGCGGTGCTGCCGGCCGAGTGCTTCTCCGAGGGCGGCGGCCATTGCGCCATCGACGGCCACTGCCGCCTGAAGGCCGTGCTGGGCGAAGCCGTGGCCGCCTTCTACACCGTGCTCGACCGCTACACGCTGGCCGACATCACCCGCAACCCGCAGCGCCTGGCCCGCGTGCTGCAGATCCACGCCGCCTGAAGACCATGCCCGCCACGATCTCCATCGAACCTGCCCGGGCGCCCGAACCCGCGCCCGCTCCCGGTCCCGCGGGCTTCGCGCTGTGGCAGCTCGGTTTCCGGCCGTTCTACCTGCTGGCCAGCGGCTTCGCGGCCTTGTCGATCGCGCTGTGGGCGCTGCAGGTCTCCGGGCTGCTGCCGCAGGCCTATCTGGCGGGGCCGCTGTGGCATGCGCACGAGATGCTCTTCGGCTTCGCGCTGGCGGTGATCGTCGGCTTCCTCTTCACCGCGGGCCGCAACTGGACCAACCTGCCCACACCCAGCGGGCCTGCGCTGATGGCGCTGGCGGGCCTGTGGCTGGCCGCGCGCGTGCTCGTGCTCACGCCCTGGGGCTGGGCCGCCGCGGCGGCCAACCTGGCCTTTCCGCTCGCCGCGGCAGCGGCGCTGGCCGTGCCTTTCGTGAAGGCGAGGAACCGGCGCAACTACTTCTTCATCGGCCTGCTCGTGCTGATGGCGCTGGCCTCCGGCGCGGTGCATCTGGCGCAGCTCGGGCTCGTCGCGCTGCCACCCTGGGCCGGCCTGCAGCTGGCGCTGGACATCGTGCTGTTCATCCTGGGCGTGATGGGCGGGCGCGTGATCCCGATGTTCACCAACAACGGCGTGCCCGGTGCCGGTGCCGAACGCCGGCCGGGCCTGGAGAAGGCCTCGCTGGGCCTGCTGCTGGCGCTGCCGGTGGCTGACCTGCTGCAGCTCGGCGGCCTGCCGCTGGCCGTGCTGGCCGGTGCCGCCGCCACCGCGCATGCCGCGCGCTGGCTGCTGTGGCGGCCCTGGCGCACGCGCCGCGTGCCGCTGGTGTGGGTGCTGCACCTGGCCTACGCCTGGCTGCCGCTGCACCTGGTGCTGCGCGCGGCCGCGGCGCTGGGCCTCGTGGCCGCGTCGGCCGCCACCCACGCGCTGACGGTGGGCGCCATCGGCGGCCTGGTGATCGGCATGATGACGCGCACCGCGCGCGGCCACACCGCGCGGCCCTTGAAGGCCGACGGCTTCGACGTCGCCTGCTACGCGCTCGTGCTGCTGGCCGCGGCCGTGCGCGTGCTGCTGCCGCTGCTGATGCCGGCTGCGACGCTGGTGGCGGTACAGGCCTCGGCGCTGCTGTGGTCGGCGGGCTTTGGCCTCTACGCGCTGCGCTACGGGCCGATGCTCGTGCGGCCGCGGCTGGACGGCAAGCCGGGCTGATCGCGCTCCGTGGACTACCTGCTGCTCAAGCACGTGCACCAGGGTGCCGTGCTGTTGTCGGTGACCGGCTTCCTCGTGCGCGGCGTGGCCGGCCTCGCGGGCGCGCCGTGGGTGCGCTCCCGCGCGGCGCGCACGCTGCCGCACGTCGTCGACACGGTGCTGCTGGGCAGCGCCGTGTGGATGGCCTGGATGATCGGCCTGACGCCCGGCAACGCGCCCTGGCTGCTGGCCAAGATCATCGGCCTGGTGGCCTACGTGCTGCTGGGCACGGTGGCCCTGCGGCCGGCGCGCCCGCGGGCCGTGCGCGCCGCAGCCTGGCTCGCGGCGCTGGCGACGGTGGGCTGGATCGCCTCGGTGGCGATGACGAAGTCGGCCTGGGGCTTCCTCGCCTGGCTCGCCTGACTCAGCCGCCGCTGAGCGCCAGCACCACGGCGATGAACTCGGTGCCGCGCAGCGCATGCGCCAGGTCGCGCACGCCCAGGCCATCGACGAAGAGGCGCATGTTCGGCCGCAGCAGGCCGCGCTCGTCGACGACGCGGAAGCGAAAGCCCGGGTAGCGGCGCTCGAGGTCGTCGAAGAGCGCAGCCAGCGTCGCGCCCTCGGCCTCGACCTGCGCCGCGCCCGTGTACGAGCGCAGCGCGCCCGGCACCAGCACCTTCACGACAGCGTGGCCACCTCGACGGCGTAGATCTCCGGCAGGTGGCGCGCCAGGTTGACCCAGCGCGCACCCTCGTCGTGCCCGATCCACAGCTCGCCGCCGGTGTTGCCCAGGTACAGCGCCGGCACCGGCTGCGCATCCACCGTCATCGCCTGGCGCTTGATCGTCCACCAGGCCTGCTCGGCCGGCAGGCCCTGGTCGAGCCGCTGCCAGGTCTTGCCGCCGTTGCGCGTGACGTAGGCCGCCGGCTTGCCGTCGGGCGCGGTGCGCGGCCAGACGGTGGTGCCGTTCATCGGGAACACCCAGCAGGTGTCGGCATCGTGCGGGTGCACGACCATCGGGAAGCCGATGTCGCCCACGCGCTTGGGCATCTTGCGGCCGATGCGCTGCCAGGTGTCGCCCGGGCGGTCCAGCCGGTAGATGCCGCAGTGGTTCTGCTGGTAGATGCGGTCGGGGTCGGCCGGGCTCTGGCGCAGGCAGTGCGGGTCGTGGAAGGTGATGCTCGTCGGGTCGAAGCCCTCGACCACCTCCATGCCCTTCACCACCGGCGCCCAGCTCTGCCCGCCGTCGCGCGACTCGTGCACGCCGCCGCCGGACATGCCGAACATCAGGTGCTTCGGGTCGCGCGGGTCGACGATGATCGAGTGCAGCTTGGGCCCGTCGGGCGTGCCGTCCTGCGCCGAGCCCATCCATTCGCGGAAGCGCGGGTCCTCGTTGACGGCGGGCAGCGGCGTCCAGGTGTCGCCGCCGTCTTCCGAGCGGAACAGGCCCTGCGGCGAGGTGCCGGCGTACCAGCTGCCGCGTTCGCTCGGATGGCCGGGCGTGAGCCAGAAGGTGTGGTCGACCGAGCGGCCGGGCAACTCCTTCGACGCATTGGCGAAGGCCGGCGGCTTGGCGGCTTCCTTCCAGGTGCGGCCGAGGTTGGTGGAGCGGAAGACCGTGGGCCCGAGGTGCCCGGTCTTTGCCGCGGCCAGCAGCGTGCGGCCGTCGCGCGGGTCCAGCTGCAGGTGCGTGACGGTGTGGCCGAGGAAGTGCGGGCCATCGGCCTGCCAGGTCTTGCGCTTCGCATCGCCGTGGAACAGCCAGGCGCCCTTGCGCGTGGCCACCAGCAGCACGAGCCGTGTGGGGTTGGTCTTGGTGGCCATGGCTTCAGCCCGGGATCTCGGGTTCGACCAGCTGCGCCAGTTGCGCGAGCGATTCCTGCCAGCCCAGGTAGCACATCTCCAGCGGGATGACCTCGGGGATGCCTTCCTGCACGATGTCCAGCTCGGTGCCGCAGATCACCGGCTTGAAGGACACCGTCACGGCCATCGTGCCGGGCAGGTTGGGGTCGTCGAAGCGGTCGGTGTAGCGGATGCGTTCGTTGGGCACGAGCTCCAGGTACTCGCCGCCGAAGCTGTGGCTGCCGCCGCTGCCGAAGTTGCGGAACGACATCTTGAACGTGCCGCCGACGCGCGCCTCGAAGTGGTGGACCTGGCAGGTGAAGCCGTAGGGCGGGAGCCACTTGCACATCGCATCGGGCTCGAGGAAGGCGCGGTAGAGCTTCTCCGGCTTGGCGCGGAGCACGCGGTGCAGACGGACGGCGCGGGATGACATGGGCGGTTCCTTCGCGGTGGGATGGCGGGCGTGGATCGTTCCACCGCCTGCCACACGACGCGCGAGGCTGCATCCGTTCGACAGCCTCCTGCTCCCGGGCAAACCCGGGGCTGCCCGTGGCTGCCCGTGGCTACTGCGCCCGCGCCTACTTCTTCGGCGCCGGCTTGCGGATGATGGTGCGCTGGAACCAGGCCTCGTTCATGCGGGCCAGGAAGGCGCCGTTGATGGGGTAGCCGGCCTTGTCGCCGAGCACGGCCTCGCTGCCGCAGCGCGGGCACAGCGCCGTCTGGTTGTCGACGGCCTGCGGGTCGTTCATGTTCTGGAAGTCCAGCCCGGCCCAGGCGACGATCTCCTGCGGCGGGAAGATCTGCATGCAGGCACAGCAGCCGCAGGTCTCGCTGGCCTCGATCTGCGCGTGGTTGTTGCTGACGTAGCGGTACGCGGCCAGGAGTTCGTTCATGTTAGGAGCAGTCGGGGCTGTGCGGCGCATGATAGTCAAGCCCACGCGGGCGGCCAAGGCAATGCGCGGGCTCAGGCGTGCAGCAGTCCCCGAACGCGGGGGGCGTCTTGCGGTACGGCGCCGGCCGGCCGTTCCGCCTTCAGTGCGGCACGCGGATGCGGACCGTCGCGGTGGCCAGCCGCACCTCCCGGAGGAAGAAGGCCAGGCCGACGACCAGCGCGAGCGTGGCGCCGGTGAACAGCAGGCCGACGAGCCACTTCAGCGGCACATCCAGCACCACCTCGAGGAACAGCGACGCGATCACCGTGCACACGAGCAGCGCCGCGAGGGTGCAGGCGGTGATCGCGGCGCTGGCCAGGTGGCGCCGGCGTTCCAGGCTCGCCAGCTCGGCGTGGTGCGGTGCCGATGCCGAGGCATGGGCCGGCGCTGTGCGCTCGGTGAGTTCGCGGCCGCGGTCGATGATGCGGGCCAGCCGACCCGTCATCACGTTGAGGATGCCGGCGATGCCGGTGAGCAGGAACACCGGCCCGAGCGCGAGCTGAATCGCCTGCGAAACGTCGTGAATATTGATCGTCGGCGCGGCCATGATGCGGCGGCGAGTCTAGCGGCAGCCCGAGGAGGCGATGGCAGAATCGTCATCACCCGCGGCAATCGACCGGCGGGGCCATCGAAGAAGGACGGAGAGGGTGTTGGGGCATCGGCTGGTCGTTCTGCGCGCGCGTGTTCTCGCACGGCTTTTCGCGCTGCTTCTCGTGGGCCTTTGCGCCGCTTCCGTCACCTGGGCCGCGAGCACCTCGACGCGCTTCGCAGCCACCGCCGCCGTCGACGGCGCGACGCTCGCGCTCAACGGCAAGGGCACGCGCTACCGCATCCTCGTGAAGGTCTACGACATGGCGCTGTACACCACGCGCCGGGTCGAGACTTCGCAGGAGCTGCTGGCGCTGCAGGGGCCCAAGAAGCTGGCCTTCGTCGCGCTGCGCGAGCTGCCCGGCACCGACCTCGGCCGCCTCTTCCTGCGCGGCATGGGCGACAACGCGACGAGCCAGCAGCTGCTGCGCCACACGCTGGCCAGCACGCGGCTGATCGAGGTGTTCTCGGGCAAGCCCAAGCTCATGCCGGGCGACACCTTCGCGATGGAGTTCGTGCCCGGCAAGGGCACCACCTTCTACATCCAGGGCCTGCCGCAGGGCGCGCCGGTGGGTGACGACGAGTTCTTCACGCTCGTGCTGCGCATCTGGTTCGGCGACTCGCCGGCCGACTGGAAGCTGCGGGACGCGCTCCTGGACGGCGTGCGCGACTGAACCGGACGGGCCGCCTCAGCGGCTGGCGAAGTGCCCGAGCACCTCGCGTGCCTGCGCCGAGAGTTCGAGGAACTGCAGGCCGAGCCTGAAGCCGCCGTCGGAGCCCGCGAGCACGACGTTGGCGACCACGGCCGAAGCCTGGAACAGCTCCGAGCCGCCGGTGCCCACCGGCAGCCGCAGCTGCAGATTCAATTTCGTGCCGACCAGGGCATTGATGTCGGTGACGATGCCCATGCCGCCCTTGCCCATGTCGAGCGACCGCGCGCGGGCCTGCCGGCCATCGGACAGTTGCAGCAGGACGTCGGTGCGCAGCGGGAAACGGTCGTGCGCACGCCGGTTCGTCGCGACGGTGGGGATGGGCTTCATGGCCCGGATTCTGCGCGCGGGGCGGAATCCCTCATCCGCGTGGCGGGCCCGCGGCTGCGGGCCGCTGCGCGAGAGCTAGCCGTAGCGGGCTTCGAGCTTCTTGGCGTCGAGCATGCCGATCGAAACGAGCAGGCGCTCCACGAAAGTCAGCTGCTGGATGCGGCCATCGGGCAGGCGCAGCACCGTGCCCAGGATCGGCTCGTCTTCGATCTTCGAGGCCTGGAAGGTCGATGAACCCAGCGTGCTTTCGGAAGTGTCCATGTCGTCCTCCTTCGATCCCGTGGCGCGGAACCGGTAGTCTGTAACAGCTTGTAGTGTAGGCATTCGCGCGCCGCGCGGGAATCGCTGTTACTCCTTGGGCGCCAAGGTGCGGCGGGGCGGCTGCGCGGCCTTCAGGCCTTCATGCCGATGAGCCAGGGCCGCAGTTCGGCCACCAGCAGGCCGCTCAGGACCGCAGGATCGGCCTCGGCGAAGCGCCGGATCTCGTCTTCGGCCACGCCCGCCGCGGGAACCATCATCCCGCCGCCGACGCCGTCGACGAAGGGCCCGCCAAACGCCAGCTTGCCCTCGGCGAGCAAGGCGCGGTAGTGCTGCACATGCTCGCGCACGCCGTCCTGCTCGAACATGCTCTTGCCCGGGTCCCAGCGCGGTCCGGGGCGGTGGAAGACGACGAAGCGGATGTCCTGCGGCGCGTTCATGGCGGCGGCATTGTCGGTTCGGCACCGGCCGCGCTGCAAGCGCATGCCGGCGGCGCCAATGGCCTGAACTGCTGCGCGGCAACGGCAAGCCCGCCTTTCCACCGTGCTCACCACGCCCGCCGCACGAGCCATTCGGCCGCGCGCGACGTGCAGAAGGCATTCCGCCTGTGCTGCCCCGACGCCTTGTCATCGGCGCTGCGGGCGCTGTACGAGGACCGCCTGCGGGCCTGCCAACGGACGCAGGTGACCGTGCGCGGCGACGCCGCCGTCGCCGCGCAGTCCAGGCTCGCCCGCGAGCAGTGCGACGAGCTGCTGCGCATCCTCACCGGCAAGCGCAAGCGGGTCTCGACGATGACGGAGGGCGAACGCGCCGATCACGAGCGCTGGAGCAGAACCACCGCGCGCTGCGGCAGCATCTGAGGCGCGTGGCGCGGCGCGGCGGCGGGCTCAGGCCGAGCGCCTGCCAGCGCCGCCCAGTGCCCGACCCAGCGCAGCCTCCAGGCTGGTGATCTTCACCGGCTTGGGCAGGTACTGGATGGCGCCCAGGCTCATCGCCTTGAAGACGTCGATGTTGAGCGGGTCGCCGGTCAGCAGGATCACGCGGAAGCTGCCCTTGGCGATGTCTTCGCTCAGCGTCCGGACGACCTCGACGCCCGAACAATCGGGCAGGTGCATGTCCAGCAGCACCACCTGCGGCCGCTCCTTGCGCGCGAGCTGCACGCCCTCGGCCCCGGTGCCGGCCCGGATCATCTGAAGATGCGGATGCGAGGCCAGCGCGGCCGCGACCAACTCGGCGCTGGTCGGATCGTCCTCGATGTGCAGCACCACGCCGCGAAGTTCCGGCTTCGCCGGGCCGACGAGCGGATCGGGTGTGACCATCGCCAGTGTCGAGTGCGGGTTCGTCGGCCGGATTCTGCTCCAGCCGAAGACCCACGGGGCGCCATTCGGTGCCTGAAGCAAGCGGCGGGGCGCAGTGCGCTCAATCCATCGGCTGCCGGGGTTGTTGCTGAGCGAAGAATGCAAGCAGTAGGGGACAGGCGTGCTTCATCGAATCTGGCGCGCGCTGAAGAGGGAGCGGTGGCTGCGCATGGGGCCCGCGACGCTGCGCATGCAGTTCGTGCGGTCTTCTCCGTTGCACGCGGTGCCGCAGGCCGTCTCCGGTTGCCGGCCGGTCCATGCACCGGCCCCCGCCGAGAGGGCGGCCGGTGCGCCGCTTGTCGCCCCAGGCGCCGACCGTGCACGGAAGGAGAACGCGCTGCCCGTCGGCGTGGTACCCGACCTCGACCAAGAACGCCAAGGGCGAGCGAGACCCCGAGATGCATCAGACGCGCAAGGGCAAGCAGTGGCACTTCGGCATGAAGGCGCACATCGGGGTAGGCGCCGAGTCGGGGCTGGTACACACGGTCATCGGCACGGCGGCCGACGTCAACGACGTGACGCGGGCCGGCGCGCTGCTGCACGGACAGGAGGAAGCGGCCTTCGGCGACGCCGGCTACCGCGGCGTGGACAAGCGCCAGGAGGCCCGGGGCCCCACCTGGTTCGTGGCCATGCAGCCGGGCAAGCGCAGGGCACTGGACACGACCCACAAGTGGGCACGGTTGCTGGAGAAGGCCGAGCAGCTCAAGGCCAGCGTGAGGGCCAAGGTCGAGCACCCGTTCCGGGTCGTCAAGCAGCAGTTCGGCTACGCCAAGGCGCGCTACCGCGGCCTGGCCAAGAACACCGCTCGGCTGACGATGCTGTTCGCCTTGAGCAATCTGTGGATGGCGCGGCGGCAAGTGCTGGGAGCACGGGGATGAGTGCGCACGCAATGCGGCACAGAGGCGCGAAGTGGGCAGAAATCGCGCGCTTCATGCCACGCTACGCCCTCAACACGACTGCCAATTCCACATCACGACACGATCTGGTCGGACCTGAACAACTGCATTTCAGCAGCCAACACCCGCTGGGCGACGGGCGGGTTCTGCATCGCCGCGCAAGGCAGCACCGAGGACCAGCAACACGAAGGCCAAGAAGGCCCGCAGGGCCGCCAGGATCAATCTCAGGTTGTGCCCCGCTCCGCACAGCAGTGCGTGCATCGCGTCGCCGATCTCGCCCTTGAGCCAGTTCCTGTCCAGCAGTCCATCGTTCTTCATGT
>JBGAGI010000005.1:0-542872 GCA_044226775.1 Rubrivivax sp.
ACCACTTCGCTCAGCGCTCGCTGCAGCCCTTGCAGCTGCAGCGCTCCTTGCAGCCTCCACGCCGCAGGTATGTTGTACAGCCCCGTGCCGGGCTCGTACTGCTCCAGGAACCACAGGCGCTGCTGCGCGAATGACAGCGGGAAGTCCGTCAGTTCGTCGTCGAAAGGAAGATCGGCGGATCCAGCTCCAGGGTGATCAGCCGGATCCGTCTCCATGGAACGTTCGACGTCGTTCTTCAAGCTCTCTCCCATGTCGGGGTTTGCGGCAGACGTGACGCCAGCAACGATCGTTCGCTGCCTTAGCCGCGGCGCGCCACGGCGGCAGGTCTCGAGGCGTCATCCCCGATGCTCCCCAGAAGAACCAGGAAGTTGGCACGCATCCGCTCGATGGTCTGGGGATGGAAGAGGCCGGACCTGTACTCGAACGCCCCGATCAGATCATTGCCATGCTCCTGCATGAACAAGGAGATCGGGTACCTTGCGTATCGGTTGCCGTACCACTCGACCTGCTCGACCAGAAGGTCGCGGCCCTGAGAACCGGGAACGTCAGCCGAGGAGTTCTGCATGGAGAAGGACACCTGGAACAGGGGCGAAAGCATCGAGTCCCGGTCCGTCCCGGCCAGTTCGATCAGCTTTTCGAATGGCACTTCCTGGTTGTCGAAGGCATTCAACGCCTTCTCACGAACCCGATCGAGCAAGGCGTCGAATGTGCAGTCAGGCTCCAGTCCCACCCTGACGACCAATACGTTGGTGAACAAGCCGACCATCGGCTCCAGCTCGATTCGACCGCGACCGGCGATGGGCACTCCGACACACAGATCCGTCTGTCCCGTGTAGCGGTACATCAGGACCATGAACGCCGCCAGGAGCAGCATGAACATCGTCGCGTCCCTCTCGGCGGCCAGGGCCTTCAGCCTTGCCGTGAGCGCACCGGGCACGCTGAACGGCAGCACGGCACCGGCCTGGTCGTGAATGTCTGCGGCGTGCAGGTCCACGGGCAGGTCCAGCGAGGCCGGCAGGCCTTCGAGTTCACGCCGCCAATAGTTCAACTGCCGGCCCAGGCCCTGCCCTTCCAGCCGCGCAATCTGCCAGCAAGCGAAGTCGGCGTACTGCACACCCAAAGCGCGGTGCGGCGAGGAACGCCCTGCCACCACGGCATCATAGGAAGCCAGCAGATCCCTCGTGATCACCCCCGTGGACCATGCATCGAAGATGATGTGGTGCACGGTCATCAGGACGACATGATCGGCCTCGCCCAGCCGCAACACATGCAGGCGGATCAGGGGCCCGGCGCGCAGATCAAAGGGCAGCTGCGACAGAGTGCCCACCAGATCGTGGACCCTCTGCCAAGCCAAGGGCGCATCCGGCCCGCCCAGGTCGATCACGTCCGCCTGCAGACGCAGTTCTGGCAACACCTTCTGATAGATCTCGCCCGCCTCGGATTCGAACAGTGTCCGCAAGGTCTCGTGCCGCCGGATCACATCATTGAATGCCTCGACAAGCGCGTCCAGGCGAAGCGGCCCGCGGAACCGCATCGCATTCGGGATGTTGTGAAGCGCGCTGCCAGCGTGGAACTGGTCGAGGAACCACACACGCTGTTGTGCGGGGGACACTCTGCACCGATGCTGACCGGCCGGTCGCGGCTGGATACGGCCACGGTCCAGAGTCGACCTTGACTCGATCAGACTCGCCAGCAACTCGCGCCGCTGCTGCCGCCGGTGCGCCTGCGCATCTCCGTCGGCCATGCCGCTGACTTCCATCACCACCACCCCTCCACCACACACCGGGCAGAACGCATTCCGCGCCAGTGTGCAGCCACAGCCAGGCTCCGGACGCTAGTGACGCGTCATCTGCGGGCCAGCCACCGCCGACTCCGCCTCCGGCGGCTCGCCAAACGCCTGCACCGCCAACTGGACGGCGCGGCCCAGTGCTGCGTCGGCAGCAGAAAGCGGCTCGGCACTCCAGGTCAGGCACAGGCCATCGTCACACTCCCGAACCACGACCCAGCTCGCATCCAGTCCGCACTCCGGGCTGCCCAGATCATCGCCGGCCGCAAACAGGCTGGAGCGGCCCGAGGGTGTTCCGCGAGGCAGCGCGACTCCGATGAAACACCAGGCCTCGCCGCAAGCATCGTCGCCACCGGCGGACTGCGGCGGATTCGAGGCGCCTTCGGAATCGCAGGCAGCGTATGGCCCGATGAGACGCCAGGAAGTCTGCCCGCCGACGATGCTGCGGCCCGGGTGCCAACGCAACCACGTCATCCCATCTGCCGCACACTCGGAGATCAACGCGGATCGGACGGCAGCCAGGATCCGGTCGATTCGCGTGGTGTCGCCGAAGGCCGCCACGCCGTGGCCGGCAGCAAGCGTCATGGAACGGCTTCGGCGGGGCCGCGGCGCGACCCGGACGGGGCCGACGCGCGCGGAAGGCTCCTGCGCATCGCCAGGCGTCGCCGGCAGCGCGACCGCCTTCCCCGCGGCCAGTGCGGCATACGCCGCAGCCAGGTCGCCCAAGAACACATGCAACGAGAATGCGTCGATGGCAAGCGCGTGCGCGCACACGATCAACGTGCTCCCTGCGTTTGCGTCGTTGGCAAGAACCGCGCACTTGAAAAGCGCATCCGGCTCCGAAGCGCGCAACTTGTCGAGAATCCGGCGAGACATGCTTTCGGCCATATTCCCACGCTCGCTGACGGCACGGTCCGACAGATCCATCCAGAGCAATGAAAGCCCGCCGGAAGGTGCGGGGTGGTGCAGCATCCACTGACCGTCTACCCGTCGTGCCCTTGCACGCAGGTGCCGGTGGTGCAGCAGCACCTGCAGAAGGGCCCTCCCGAGCACGGCCTTGTCCAGAACCGCAGGGGAAGCGACGGTTCGCACCATCCAAGCATCCGGTGAAGGCGCTTCCTCGAGGTCCCGGGTGCCGCTGGCCTTGGGCGCTTCCCAGTTGCCAGAGGCCTCGGCCGACTGCGCGCGAAGTTCGAGGAGGCGTTGCACCTCGACCGCACCATCTTCGCTCCGGGGGATGTGCTTCACGGCGACGACGCGCGGCAACGCCGCCCCAGGATCGGCAGCCCGCAGGAACCGGATCACCTCGTGCAGACCCACGCCGGGCTTGGGCACACAGAACAGCACCCCGGCACTGTCGCCAACGACCTCCTTCGTCCTGGGGGTGTAGTCGATGTGATTGAGGATCCTGATCAGACGGGCCTTGTTCTGCACCGGGGCCAGTTCAGCGAGTGCAGCCTCGCGCTTGAGATGACCCACGCGCACTTCCCAGGCGGTGGGCACCTCGTAGTTCGAGTAGCCCTTCTCCTGCCCGTGCACCAGGACGCCAACGTCGTTGATCATGCAGTTCGATGAGCAGAAACCCGTGTCGGTGGGTTCGCTCCACCGCACGCTGCGGGTCTTGAGAAACTCGTAGATCGCCTCCTTCGAGACATCGGAATAGCGAAAGAAGTCGACCAGTGTCACGCGGTCGAAAATGTCGGCATCCGAGAATCGCGACCCGTCGAGTCCAGGATATGACTCGATGGAGTGATAGATACGCCGGCCATCGCGCAAGCGCTGTTCGACCGTCGCCGCGTCGAATGTTTCCTTGCCGTAGAAGTGGTGCAGGCGCTCCTCGATGATCTGCCCCCTGGACAGGCCGGTCACGATGAGGTTGATCCCATGCTGGTCGGCAAACTCCAAGCTGAGGTCGAGCAGGCTCCTGAAGCATCCTTTGCAGACCGTGCTGTGCCTGCGCAGGCTCTCCCGAAACACCGCGTCCATCTCGGCGTGGGTTGCCGTCGTGTGCACGACGCCTGCTTCGGAAGTGATGGCCTCGATGTTGGCCAGGGCCTGGCGGGAAATGAACCCGTTGTCGAAGGTGAACGTACGCACCTTCAGCCCCAAGTCCAGCAACTGGTACAGGACGTAGGTCGAGTCCTTTCCCCCGCTGTACAGCAGCAGGCAGTCGTACTCGCTGCGCCTGTGGGCCGCATTGCGCTCGAAGATCCCGCGTAATTGCGCTCGATCGCCGAAATAGGCGGCCAACTGATGCTTGTGGGCGTCATAGCGCCTGCACTCGTTGCAGACACCCTGCTCGTCCAGGAAGATGCCGTCCACGGCGTCGGCGATGCCGCATGCGGCGCATCTCAGGCCCTGCGGCCTGCGTGGCGCATCGTCAGCCAGATGGGCCGCGTCGAGCACGATCCCCGCGCGCTTCAGCGATTCCAAGAACAAGGACATGCCGTCGCTCCTGCGGGGCTTGGCAGACGTGGTCTGTCAGCGGGGATCTTCAACCAGCGACATCAGGTCGTCGTCGGCGGCAGACTCGACGAACAGCGCCTCGATCTGCGCAGCCAGGCTGCGTACCGTCGGGTTCTGGAGGAAGTCCCTGATCGAAGCGTTCACGCCGAACATGGCCTCCACACGGGACAGCAACTGCATGGCCAGCAAAGAATGGCCGCCCAGCGAGAAGAACCGTTCGTCGACGCCGGGAAGCTCGTCCAGTTGCAGCAGTTCACGCCACAGTTCGGCAACGGCAACTTCCAGCGGCGAAGCCGGTGCCGCGCCCGATGCAGCGGGGCGTGCGACCGTGTCGACGTCGGGCAACGCGGCGTAGTCGATCTTTCCCGTCACGGTCCTCGGCATCACCTGCAGGGGGCAGAGATGCCGAGGCAACATGGCCGGGGCTGCGCGCTGCAGGACGAAGTCCCGGATCGAGTCGAGGTCGCCAGCATCGCCCAGCACCAGGTAGGCGACCAATTCGCTCGGTGCGTTCTGCCGCTGCTTCTCTGTCACCGCGACATCAACCACGCCTGGATGCTCGTGCAGGATCGCCTCGACCTCCCCCAGTTCCACGCGTACGCCGTTGATCTTCACCTGGCGATCTCGCCTGCCGACGAACTCGATTTCGCCGTTGTCGAGAATGCGCCCCATGTCACCGGTGCGGTACACGAGATCCGACGGGTCGGCGTTCATCGGATTCGGAATGAATACTTCGGATGTCAGGTCGGGACGTTCGAAATAACCCAGGCTGCGGTAGGGAGTGCGGATGAGAATCTCGCCGACCATGCCGACGCCGCACGGCTTCTGGCGCGAGTCCACCACCAGCACCCGGGCCCCTGTCATGGCCTTGCCCACGGGCACCGATGAACGTGTCGCATCGGACGGCTGGACGCGATGGAACAGCTTGATCATCGTCGTCTCGGATGGCCCGTAGAAGTTGTGCAGCGACACGCGTTCGCCGAACACTTCGAAGAACAGTTTGACGTCCGACGGGAACAGGACCTCCCCCGCCACGCAGACATGGGCAAGCAGGGGCGGCACTTCCGATGGGTGGGCCTCGAGCGCCTGCAGCAGCAGCCGCAGGACCGAGGGAACCGTGTGCAGCAATGTGACCTGGGCGCGAGCCAGCCACGCAGCAAGTGCCTGCCCGTCCGCCACCACCCTGCGCGACGGCGGAATGCAGATCGTCCCGCCGACGGAGAGCGGCGTGAAGATGTCGCGCAGAACCGCATCGAACGCCGGCGACGTGAGTTGCGATGTCCGCACGCTCTGGTCCAGGCCGAGTTCGCCAGCTTCCCAACCCGTGAAATGCGAAACGCCCTTCAGTCGCCCGACGATGCCCTTCGGTTCACCTGTCGAGCCGGAGGTGAAGAAGATGTAGCAGGGTGCATCGGCATCGCGCGGCACTGCCACCATGCCGTTTCCGGAAGCGACCGGCGACACATCACGCTGCAAGTTCAGACGTGGAATCCGGCCGGTCTCGTCGATGGCCGTCAGCGCAGCGAGGCCCTCATCGTCGTGGATCACCAGTTGGGGGCGCACCAGATCGATCGCGCGGCGCAGACGGATCGAGGGCTGCTCGATGTCCAGCGGAACGAGTACCTTGCCCAGCGCGAAGAGACTGATGATCGCAAGGATGGAGTGCTCGGCACGCGATGCCAGGATGACGACGGGCGATTCCGAGTCCTGAACCAGAGGCGCGAGCGTTCCGCATAGCCTGTCCAAGCTTTGCTTCAGGTCACCGTATGTCAGGTCTTGTTCGGCGGTACTGATGGCGACGCGATCCGCGCATGTCGCGAGCATCTGAGCCACCAATTCCGAGATGTTCGAGGACATGCATTCAACTCCGAAACGGCCACGGCTACTGTATTGCCGGCGTGCACAAATTGAATGACCGTACACGCAACCCATCAGAGCGTCAACCCCGCTAGAGGTGCCGCACGCGACTGCCTTGCGGCGGCCGCTTGAGAGCTTGGTGGCGCGGTCGTCGCACTTCGGGACGCACTCATTTCCAGCGTCTGAAGTCAGCCCGCGTGCGGTGCTCGTCATCCGCGGCTCTCGTGGGGCTGGGCAAGTACAGCGACACCCTCAAGCATGACCGTACAGAACATCGGTGACCTGTTCATTCTCTGGATGCCATGCTAGATTCCCAGCGAATGCAGTCGTTGGCGGGGCCTGGCCCCTTGACCAAGGGGGACCGGGACTTGGGTACGGACTTTCGTGTTGCGCTCGTCTGCATGCCCTTTTGCTACCTCGAAAGTCCTTCGCTTGCGCTCAGCCAGTTGCGCACGGTGCTCAACGAGGATGTTGGCGAGCAGGACCGGGTGCAGGTCGACATCTGCTACGCCCAGCACGACTTTGCCGAGGTTTTCGGCTTCGAGGTCCACAATTTCCTTGCCGACTCTGGAAGTTCGCTAATCGGCGACTGGCTGTTCAGCCACGTGCTGTTCCCCAAGTCGGAGCAGGACACGCTCCGGTTCGTGCAGACACATTGCCCCGACCGAGCCGCCCAGGTTCTGGGCCTCGTACCCAGGTTGAACGCATTCCTGGACCGATTGATTGCCGACTATCGCCTGGCTTCGGCCGACGTGGTGGGCTTCACGACGCTGTACCAGCAGACGGTTGCGTCTCTGGCGCTGGCCCATCGCTTGCGAACGATCACATCAAAGCCCGTCATCGTCATGGGCGGTGGCAATTGCGAAGGCATGATGGGCAAGGCCTTGATCCGAAACTTCGCCTGCCTCGATTACGTCTTCTCAGGAAATGCCCTGATCAGCTTCCCGCTTTTCGTCAAGCGCCTGCGATCGGCGGACCTCGACGGATGCGACCGGATCGATGGCGTCTTTTCGCGCCGCAACGAGTGCCTGGAGACCTGGGACACGGACGCTGTCGCCACCAAGACGCCCGAGGGCGCCGTCATCTATGCGGATGCCATCAGGCAGAAGAAGTCCGCCGTTCCCGCTGTCCGCCTCCACTGTGCGGAACGACCTGTCAACGAAGTCGTGGACTTGGACTATGCCGATTTCCTGGAGAGCTTTCGCCAGAAGGTGGCTGCCGCGGCCGGCAGCCTCAAGCCGCGGCTGCCCCTGGAGACATCGAGGGGTTGCTGGTGGGGCGAGAAGTCGCACTGCACGTTCTGCGGGTCCTGCGGATGGAACATCGCCTATCGCCAGATGGACGCCGAACGCGCCGTTGGCTATATCACCGGCGTCGTCGACCGGCACAAGTCGGACGCTAATTACTTTGAGTGTGTTGACCAGCTAATTCCCAAGGACTTTCCGGAAAAGGTCATGCCTCGACTGAAGCTGGACAGCACTTGCGGGCTGTTCTACGAAGTCCGGTCGTCGCTGTCCTTCGATGACATGAAGCAGCTTCGTGCGTCGGGGATCTTCGCCATCCAGCCCGGCATCGAGGCTCTGTCGTCCAGCCTGCTGCGGCTGATGGCCAAGGGCGTGTCAGCCGCCCAGAACGTGGCCCATCTGCGGCACTGCGCGGAACTCGGCATCATGCCCATGTGGGCGCTGCTGACCGGCTTCCCGCAGGAGGACGAGAAGTACTACTTCGAGTACCGGCGCATGCTGCCGTCGCTGTTCCATCTGCCGCCACCGATGGCCATCAGTCCCATCGACTTCCACCGCAACAGTCCCTACACCTGGTACGCGAAGAAGTACGACCTGGAACTTCGACCTGCGGACGTCTACAAGTCCATCTACGGCCTGCCTGATTCGGAGATGGACGACCTGGCCTACTTCTTCGAAGATCGCACCATCGAGGCGCCCTACAAGCGGCACGTTGAGAAGCACCTGTCCGAACTCGGCGTGATGATTGCCATCTGGCGCAACTCATGGGTTGGACATTCCGGGCCGATACCGCAGTTGCACTTCGCGGATCGGAATGGAGCCACCGGCGTGGTGGACACACGCGCAGGTGTGGCGAGGTTCCAGGCCTTGACCGATCTCGAACTCGCCGTCCTGCACCAGTTCGCCGACGTGCGGGCCCTGGCCGCCGTCAAGCGCGAGAACCTGGCGCCCGAACAGGCGCTGGACAGCGCCATCGCGTCGCTGGTCAAGCGCGGACTGATGTTCATGGAAGACGATCGCGGCATCAGCCTTGTGCTGCCGGGTCCTACCGATGTCCCTCCGTTCGTAAAGATGCTTCGCAACGGCGAAGTGGTCTTGCATTGAATTAAGCTTGCCGCTTCGCGCTCGTGGCTGATGGTCAGAGCCATTGCGGCGTTTGGATCTCGTTGTCGTCAGGGACTCGCGATTGATCCACCGATGAAGTAGGAACGCAATGCGTTTCTCGCATACGTCCGGAAGTTGAATGTGTGCGGTGGCAGGCTTGGACACAGAACCGCCGGCGTTGCACTTGACACGGTGAATCCTGGCGGGCTCGCCGCCACGACACCCATCATCTTGCATGCTCAGAGGCCGACAGCCCGGCACTGGCCGCGCGGCTGGCATCCACATGCCTGGCCAACGATTCAACAGTGGGTTCCGTCAGGAATTCACCGATGGAGACCTGGACTCCCAACTGCTGCGCCACGGCGTTGAGCAATTGGATCGACGTGATGGAATTGCCGCCCAATCTGAGAAAGTTGCTCAGTGGGTCCAGGGGCTGGCCGGGGAAATACGTCGCCCACAGTGCGATGAGAACCGTCTCCGTCGAAGTCGGCACCCGCGTGTGGCAAAACGCCTCGGCGGTCACTCCGCGCCGCGCCACCTTCGATCGATCCAGCTTGCCATTGGGCAGACGCGGCAAATCATCCACCGCATGAACTTCCCCCGGCACGTGCGTGTGCGGCAGGCGGGCCGAGCAGTGCCGGATCAGTTCCTCGGCCGGCAGCCCGGAGTGCAGCACCACCAGCGCGATCAGCACCACGTCCGCCCCCTGGTCCTGGCTGACGGTGACCAGACACCGTGCCACCTGAGGGTGTGCCATCAGCACGGATTCCACCTCCCCCAGCTCGATGCGCACGCCGCGCACCTTCACCTGACCGTCGCGTCGCCCCCTGACATCGAGCAGACCATCGCTGGTCCATGCGCCCAGGTCACCGGTGCGGTAGCGCCCCGGCCGGCCGGCCACGCGGTCGGGTGCCTGCACGAAGCCGCTGGCCACGCCCTCGCCACCGAACACATAGCCATCGGGCATCTCCAGCGATTCGATCCAGATCTCACCTTCCACGCCCACCGGCAGGACTTCGCCCTCAGCGCCAAGAACACGCACATGCCGGCCGTCGATGGGCCGGCCGACGGGAATGCGTGGCCTGCGAAGATCGTCGGCGGCAACCGCATGGAACGTCGCCGCGACGACCTCGCTCGGACCATAGATATTCACCAATGCGATGCGGCCTTCGCCCCGCGCGATCACCTCTGCAGCGATCGCCGGTCGCAGGGGCTCACCGACGTTGGCGATGACCTGCAGGTCGGGCGGCCACGCAGCTGCACCGGCCTTGATCACCTCGCCGATGAACGACGGAATGGCTTGGATGCAGGTCACCGAGTCCCTCTGCAACCATGCGACGAAGCGATCGGGAGCCAGATCGACTCGCCTGTCGGGCAAGCATAGGGTCGCGCCGAAACACAGTGCACCGAACACTTCACAGCAGCTGACGTCGAAGCCCGCGGCAGCGATCTGTCCGATGCGCGCACCGGGTCCGATGCGCAGCGCCTGGGCCTGCCATTGCAGGAAGCGCACGAAGGCGGCGTGCGTCTGCTCGATGCCCTTCGGCTGGCCCGTGGAACCGGAGGTGAAGACGACGTAGGCCGGCGTCCATGCGCCGCCACTCGTCGCCGTCGCCGGCGCCGCAGATGCAGCCGATCCGAGGTCGCCGTCTTCGCGGCCGACCCGGTGCACGACGACGCCACCCGGAGGGACAGGTGCGTCATCGACGAGGTCGGTGACGAGAAGGTCGACGGCGGATGCCTCCAGCAAGCGCTGCAGGTAGTGCCCGGGCGCGTCCGGGTTGAAAGCCACCACGGCGGCACCCGTGGCCGCCGCGGCCAGCATCCCGGTGACTCGGGCCATCGGGTCGCGCAGCAGCAGGCCGACCCGCTTCAATTCCCGGCCCCCTGCGGCCTGGCGATAGCCGGTGCCTTGCGCCAGCGCCGCGCGCCACAACTGCCCGTACGTCCGGACATCCCGGCCGTGCACCAACGCGATGGCGTCCGGTGCGACTCGGGCCCACTGCCCGACCAGCGCCTGCAAGGTCGTTGCGGGAGCAGGCCGCATCTCGGAGGGCACACCCCACGCAAGGACGCGGTCCCGCTCCTCCAGGCCCCAGCGGTTCTGCGCCCCGACAGCCCGGTCCGGGGTCTGCACCATCTCTTTCAGGCACGCCGACATGCGCGAGGCAAAGACGCCCGCGCTGGACGCGGAAAGGATCGAACCGTCCACGCGGACCCATGCATGCAATGTGTCGCCCGCGCGCGCGCTGACGAGTTCCACCGCCTGCTCGGTGCCACCGGCCGGCGGCGGCAGTGTCGAGACGGCAAAGGGGCCTAGATCCACGCTCCGTGTGTCGGTGCGCATGCCCGCCCGAAGCACGTCCGGCGGGAGGCCCGGCATCGGTGGCAGGTGGTTGGCCGCGGCGTCCAGGGCCACCTGGCCAATTGCTGCACCGCTTCGGCGCAAGGCCGAGAAGATCTGGGCCAGCGTCATGCCACGATGGCTCATGGCTGCCGCCAGTGCCGCGCCGACCCGGCGAATCACCTCGGCATGGGTCGACAGCGGGTCCAGGCGAACGCGGATCGGAAGCGGCCGCACCAGGTAGCCAACCACGCCAAGACTGGCCGGACTGCCGCGGAGCGACACGGGCACCGCCACCACGAGATCTCCATCCGGCGCGTAGCTCCACAGGGTGACGAAGTAGCCGGCGAGGATGACGGCGAACGGACTCTGACAAAGCTCCATGGCCAGGCCCGACACGCCGGCCATGGGAACCTCGACAGGCGCATCGACTGCTGGGGCGGGCGGGCGTGCTGCCTGCACGAAGTCAACGGGAAATCGGTGCCACGCACAGTCGCGCAGCTGTTCTGTCCAGTAAGCCTCGTCCTCCACACCGGGCGCCGGCGACGTCGGCCCCGGCAGCAGGGCAGGGACAGTTGAAGCATCGCCGTCGCGCGCGGCAAGCAGCAGTTCCTGGAGGACGAGGCCGACCGACCAGAAGTCAGCGGCAATGTGGTGAATCAGCAGCAGCAGCACGCGGCTTCCATCGGAAGCAGTGGCGCGCACGAGCCGAAGCGGACCCGAAGAAAGGTCGATGCGCTCGGGCACCTTCTTCGCCAGCAGGCCAGGCAGGTCGTCCGCCTCAGCGACCACGGACTCGGCCTCTTGTGCCAGCTCCAATTCCGGATCGACACGACACACGAGTGCACCACCCGCTCCCTCGGTGAAACGGGTTGCCAGTGCCGGGTGGCGACGGGGAAGCCTGCGGATCGCTGCAAGCAAGCGGGGCTCGGCTGCCGCATCGCAGCGAATGACCAGCGGCAGCAGGAAGGGACGGTCGCCCATGCCCTGGCGCCGGAACCAGACCGCCTGCACACCGGCGTCCACATCGCCGCCAGCGGGCCGTTCACCGACTTCCGGCCGGCCGGCGCTTGCAGCGCCATCGGCCTGCCCTCTCGCCAAAGCGTCATGGACGAACCGCGCCACGTCAGCCACCGTCTCGGTGCCATACAGGGACCACAGGGGCACATCGACGCCGCTGGCATTCCGTATCGAAGCGATCAGCCGCAGCGCCAGCAGGCTGGTGATGCCCACGGCAGCCAGGCGTGATCCTGGGCGCACGCTGGAAGAAGTCTCCAGCAACTGTTCGCAAAGCTGGCCGAGCGCCCGCGTGATCGGCTCCAGGCCAGCTCGGGTGCTGCAGGCCGCATGCAGCGCCCGTTCGGCGTCAAGCGGGGCCTGTCCTGGCTGCGGCATTACCCATCGATTCACCAGGGCCAGCGATCCGCTCAGCAGGTGGCCCCGCGTCGCTCCGCGACGCACCTTGCCGCTCGTCGTGACCTCGATGCTGCCGTGCCGCACCAGCACAATGGCGCTCGGCGCGATGTCGTGCTCGTCGGCCATGGACCTGCGCAATGCGGACATCGCTTCATGGGCCTGCTCGGGTGCGGTGTGCCGGTGCACCTCCACGACGATCACGACATGGGTGTCGTCCTGACGCCCCCCGCCGCTGCCGAGCAGGCTTGCCGCGAACTCCTCGCCGTCCAGGCTCAGTGCCACACCGCGGCCTTCGGCAAACAGCAGATGCGACTCGCAGGCCGTCTGCTCCAGGTCCTGCGGATGGTGATTGCGGCCCGCCACCACGATGAGGTCCTTCAGCCGGCCCACCACGTACAGGCCCTCTTCGTGGAGGAATCCGAGGTCGCCGGTACGCAGGAAGCGCCGGCCATCGCCGATCGCAAGGTGGCCATCCCCGCCAGCCTGGGCCTGCCAATACCGCTCCATGACGTTGAGGCCGGCAATGCAGATCTCTCCGACTTCGCCGGGTTCGCAGGCCTGGTTCGCGTCGGCCCGAACGAGAAGCAGGTCGCACACGGGTGGCCCCAGGCACACCAGGGCGCGCGCATCCGCATCACCGGGGCCTGCTGCGCGCACCTGTCCCGCCAGCAGTGCGGCCTGCGCGAACGCGCTGACCACCGGCGGCGCGTCGCTGCTGCGGCCGCTGCAGAGCAGCGTCGCCTCGGCCAGGCCATAGCAGGGCAGTAATGCACTGGGCTGGAAGCCGTGCGGCTCGAAGGCCTGCGCAAAGGCCTGCAGGGTGCGGGCACGCACCGGCTCGGCGCCATTGAATGCGACCCGCCAAGGCCGCAGGTCCACCTCGTCAGCTGCCAACGATGCGGCCTCGCGGGCGCACAGCAGATACGCCGAGTCCGGCGCACCGCTGGTGTGGGCGCGATAGGCCGAGACCATGCGTATCCAACGCAAGGGCTTCTCCACGAAGGCTGCCGTCGGCAGCAGGACCGACTCGGCGCCCAGGTACAGCGGTTGCAGCACGCAGCCCACCAGCCCCATGTCGTGGAACAACGGCAACCAGTTGGCGAAACGGCTCTGTGCGTCGTGTCGGAAGGCGCGCGCGATCATGCCCGCGTTCGCAAGCCACGCGGCATGCGTGACGACCACGCCCTTGGGGCTGCCGGTCGAGCCGGAGGTGTATTGCAGGAACGCCGGCTGCTGCGGGCCCGCATCCCGGCGGCTGAACTCGACATTGCCAGCAACGTCGCGCAGCTTGACGTGCGCGCAGCGTGCCGACAAGCGACCGTCGATCGAACCGGGATCCTCGTCCGCCACGATGGCTGCCGGATCGCAGTCACCCGCAACGGCTGTCAGGCGCGTCCTTCGTCTTCCCCGCGCCGCCGGCACGGGCACGGGTACTGCCCCGCACAGCGTGATGCCCATGAAGGCGGGGACGAAGTCCTCCGGCATCAGGCAGGACAGCATGACGCGGTCCCCCGGCGCCACGTGGTGCGCACACAGGTGCGCCGCAATCGCGGATGCCTGCCGGTAGAGCTCGCCGTAGGACAAGGCGCGCACCTCCCGGCCATCCATCCCGAGGAAGCGAAAGGCAGGATCTTCCGTGTTCCGTGCGGCCCTCAGCGCCAGCACATCGCCGAGCGTCATGGGGAGCTGGCCTGGCGCCAAGGCTGAGTCCATCGTGCCAGTTGCCTAAAGCGCGGGCATCTCGAACTGGTCGATGAAGATCCCCAGCGTCAGCGCCAGGAGAACCACATCGTCTTCCAGGTGCGGGTGCACGGTCCGACCCTCCGAGCGGTACTCCGCGACCATGCTGCTGATCCAGTCCACGTTGAGGTATCCCTGGCGGGCCAGCGTGGCTGAGGAGAGCATGTCGTCGATCCATTCCAACCCGAGGCTCAACAGATAGGGACTGCCGGGAGCCCGGAACCCGAACTTCTCGCGCGCCCGCACGCGCTCGGGCACGAGGCCTGTGGCGACCTGCTTCAGCAGGTACTTCTCCTGCAGCCCCCGCAGTTTCAACTCGGGCGGCGTGTTGATCAGGAAGTCGCACACGCCCCGGTCGAGGAAGGGGTACCTGCCCTCGATCGAGTAGGCCATGTTCATGCGGTCCCCATGGTCGCCGAGAAGATGGTCCCCGAGCCGGGCTTTCACGTCGATGCAGGAACGCTGGTGCAAGCGGTGGCGACCCCGGAGCAGGGTGGTGTCGACGACCGGGGCCGCGAGGCAGCCCAGCGCGCCGAGCTGCTCCAGCGCGCGATCGGAGAATACCTGCCTGCGCCATTGCGAGAAGCTGCCGTAGTGGCGCTCGTAGCGCACGCCTTCCGCTCCCCACAGGCGCGCATTGCAGGCCGCCTCCGCCGGATCGATCGTCTGCGTCCCCGCTGCGGCGAACTGATCGAAGCGGTATCCCGGATAACCACCCAGCAGTTCATCGGCACCCTCGCCACCCAGAACCACGGGCACCCCGGCTTCCCGGGCCGCCTGGGCCAGCGCCATGGTGCAGGTGTTGTAGGTCTCTTTGACCGGGCACTCGGAGTGCCAGACTGCGCTTTGCAACCTGGAGGCGATGTCGGCGCGCTGGAACTCGATTTCGTGATGACGGCAGTGCAAGGACTTTGCAACCAGGCGCTGGAATCGGCGCTCGTCGATGGACGTGGAGTCGGGGAAGACGATGGAGAAGGATGGAATCTCCTTGTCGGGATGCCCCCGCCGCATCATCGCCGCCACCAGCGAAGAATCCAGCCCGCCGCTCAGGTAGACCCCGACGGGCGTGTCCGCACGCATGCGCAGGTCCACGGCCGCCTGCAGCGCGCGATCGAAGCCAACGATCCATTCGTCCTCGCTGCCGTCCCAGGAAACGCCGTCGTCTTCGGGATACGACAAGTCCCAGTAGCGAGCAAGCGCAGTGCCCCCGTCGGACACCGTCAGCCTGCTTCCCGGCGCGAGCGACGAGACGCCCTCGAACATGGTGCGCGGGCTGACAAGGCCCGGGAAGCAGATGATCTGGTCGATGCCTTGCAGGTCGATGCGCCGCGGCACCAGGGGATGCCGCAGCATCGCCTTCACTTCCGACGCGAACACCAACGTGCCCTCGAACACGCCATAGTGCAGCGGCGTGATGCCGAAATGGTCACGCAGCAGTTGCATCCTTTGCCGTCGCAGGTCCAGCAAGGCCAGCGAGAACTGGCCATTGAGGTGATGCACGAAGTCGTCGCCGAAGTCCTCGTACAGATGCACAACCACCTCGAGGTCGCCGTCCGTGCGAAACCGGTGCCCACGCGCCTCCAGTTCGCGGCGCAATTCGCGGTAGTTGAAGATTTCGCCATTGCCGAAGAGCAGCACCTCGCCCGACTCGTTGCGAAGCGGCTGCTGGCTGCCCTGCAGATCGATGATGGCAAGACGGCGCATGCCCATCGCGACCACGCCCTGGACGAACTCGCCCTGGCCGTCCGGCCCGCGGTGCGACAGCGCAGAGAGCATGCCGCGGAGCACGGCAGGGTCCGCTGCCCTGCGTCCCGTGAGGTCGACGTAGCCGGCAATGCCGCACATGCTGCTCAGCCCGCCGGAGTCGGTGAGGTTTCGGGTCCTGCCTCCAGGTCGTCGTTGAACCCTTCAAACGCATCGGCGGGTCTTTCGGCCAGCTCCAGCTGGGCCAGCGGCATCTCGGGCGATGCGCAAGCATGGATCAGCAAGGCCTTGTAGTCGCTAGCGAAGCGGGACATCGTGTTCTCGTCGAAGAGATCCTTGCGGTAGCCGAGCCAGCCCGTGATGCCGTCGTCGACTTCCCCGAGTTCGAACAGCATGTCGAACTTCACGGACGTGCTGCCGGTCGGGATGAGGCGGATATCGATGCCGGGCAGGGACAAGCGCGGGCGCTTCGTGTTCTGCAGTATGAACATGACCTGGAACAGCGGGTTGCGGCCGTCGATGCGGGCGGGCTTGAGCATTTCGACCAGCATTTCGAACGGCGTCTCCTCGCGCTCGAAGGCGTCGAGCGACGCATCGCGAACGCGTGAGGTCAGCTGCTCGAAACTCAGCTCGCCTCGCACATCGGTGCGGATCACGACGGTGTTGGCGAAGAAGCCGATCAGGTCTTCCGTGTCGGGGTGCTTTCTGCCTGCAACCGGCACGCCGACGGTGATGTCGTTCTGCATGGAGTAGCGGTGCAGCAAGCCCTTGAATGCGGCCAGCAGCACCATGAACAGCGTCGCTCCCCAGCCCGAGGCCAGCGACTTCAGACGCGCCGTGGTCGGCAGGTCGAGGTGGATGTAGCGGAATCCGCCGTCCTCCCTGACATCGGCAGTGGGTTGGCGGTCGAAGGGCAGGCTCAGCGGCTCGACCCCCGAGAGCCGGGTGCGCCAGAAGGCCCGGAGTTCCTCCAGGCGCGGACTGGTCATCCGCTCGTACTGCCAGCGCACGAAGTCGACAAATTCGATCTGCAGTTGCGGCAGCACCGGCGCCCGACCTTCGACGCGCGAGCGGTAGAACTCGCTGAAGTCGCGGACGAACACACCGGTGGACCAGCCATCACTGATGGCATGGTGCATGTTGATGACGAAGTAGTGGATCTCGGGCTCGACGCGCAACAGGGTGGCGGTGACCAGGGGCCCGGTGGACAGGTCGAAGATGCGCCCCGACAGTTCCGACAACAGCGGCTCAATCTGCGCGTCGTAGTGCTCGCGCCCGCCTGGCAGCCGCACATCCACCACCTCGACCTCGCGGTGGACCACCGGCCCGATACGCTGCACCGGCCCGGCGCTGGAGTCCGCGAAGCTCGTGCGGAGACTGGCATGACGCGCGATCACGTCGTTGTACGCGCCCTCGAAAGATGCCATGTCGATATGCCCGTCGAGCCGGGCACTCTCGGGCATGTTGTACATGGCGCTCGCGGTACCGACGCGGAAGAGAAACCACAAACGCCTTTGCGTATAGGACTGCGGGATATCCACGCCATGTTCGTACCGAGGAATGGCGGGCGTGCGGTGCGCGCCCCGCGAACGCATCGCTTCGACGAAGACCTTGCGCTGGCTGGGGGTCAGGTCCTGCAACCTCTGGCGCAGTGCCTCTCGATCCTTGGTCATCGGGAAGTCCAGGACTCGCGGAATGCATCCGCCAGATCGTCGGCGGTCTCTGCCGACAACTCGATGGACGAGACGACGACATCCGGGTCCTGGATGACGATGTCCATCAGGTGCTGCAAGCGACGGGCGAACCGTTCGATGTCCAGCGCGTCGTACAGATCGAGGTCGTACGTGAAGCGGATCGTGAGGCCACGCTCCTGCTCGAACATTTCGACCAGAAGGTCGGTCTCTGCGGTACCGCTGTCGACGGCCACAGGCTGGATGGCGATGCCGCCAAAGCTGCGCGCGGACACGGGCATGTTCTGCATGACCAGCATGATCCTGAACAACTGGCTCACGCCGTCGTTGCGCGCGAGGCCGAGTCGCTGGACGATCTGCTGGAATGGTGCCGAGCGGTGCCGGTGCGCGTCCAGGAAGGTGCGTTGCACCCCATCCACCACCTGGCGGAACGTCCGCGCGGCGGGCACGGCCACGCGCAGGACCAGCGGGCGCGCCAAGGGGCCGATCATGTTGTCCAGCCAGGGCGCGTCGCGGCCGGCATCCATGATGCCCAGGCAGATGTCGCTGTCGGACAGGTATTTGTGCAGCAGCGCGCCGAAAGCGCTCGTCAGCACGGCGAATCGGGTCACCGAGCAAGCGGTCGCAAGCGCACCCAGGCGCGTCATGGCGGCCGGAGCGATCGACAGCGTGTGGTGCCCACCGCGAAAGGTCGGAACCACCGGCCGCAGGCGGCGCGCAGGCAGCGTCGTGGCGCGGGCACCGTCGAGTTGCGAGGTCCAGTAGCGCAGGTCTGCCTCGAAGGCCCCCTGCTCCAGCTGATGCCGTTCATGCGCGGCATGCGCGGCGAACGCGAGGTCGGCACGCGGCGCAGGCGCAGGCCGCCCGGCGACGTCAGCCTGGTAGCAGACCATCAGGTCTTCGATGAGCAGGTCCAGCGACCACTCGTCGATCAGGATATGGTGGATCGCCAGCAGAAGCACGGAACGCGCTTCGTGCGAGCGGAAGCAGATGCAACGCATGGGCACCTGACCGATCAGGCTCAAAGGCACGTCGCGGGCCGTCCGGGACAGCAACTCGAGCGATGGCCAGTCCTCGTCACGGCCGGAAAGCGCTTCGGGCCGGTCGACCGTCTCCAACCGCGCCGTGCAGTCCTGACCCACCAACTGCACTGGGCGGCCGTCCACCTCGGCAAAGGAGGTCCGCAGGATGGCGTGCCGGCTCTGCAAGGTGGCCAGGGCGCGCTGCAGGCCGTCGATCTCGACACCGCCCTCCAGGGTGACTGCCACGCTGAGCTGGAACGGGTGGCTGCCCGGAGCGATCTGGGTGACGTAGTAGAGGCGCTCCTGCGCCAAGGACATCGGCTGCGGCAACGACAGATCGACGTCGCCGGGCCTGGCCTGCGCCTGCGGGCTTTCGCCGCACCAGGCCCGCTCCACAGCCTCGGCAAGGCCGCCGGCGGTTGGATTGTCGAAGATCGCCGAAAGCGGCAACGACACCTTGCAGGCGCGATTCACGGCCGATATCAGCGAAATGGCTTTGTGCGAGTGGCCCCCCATCGCAAAGAAGTTGTCGTGCTGGTCACCGACCGGGACACCGAGCACGCTGCGCCAGGCCTGGTCGATCGCATCCCGGACCAGGGACCACGGCCGATGGGAGCCGCGCACAGCGGGCCCGTCGCCAGCCGCCGTCGGCGCAGGCAAGGCCTGGCGATCGAGCTTGCCATTGGGCGTCAGCGGCAGCGACGCCAGGCGGACGAAGTGACCGGGCACCGCGGCCGGCGGCAGGCGCGCGGACAGGAGCGCGGTCAACTCGGCCGCAGCCAACTCTTCGGAGGACTCGTAGTACGCGACGATCTGCTCGTCACCACGCACGCGAGACAGGACGACACCTGCAACCTTGACGGCAGGATGCTCGCACAGGATCGCCTCGATCTCCCCCAGTTCGATCCGGTGGCCGCGCAGCTTGATCTGCCGGTCCTGCCGGCCGATGAAGCGCACCGCGCCGTTTGCATCCAGGCGGACCTGATCGCCCGTGCGGTACATCCGTGCCCCTGCGCCCGGCGCATGCGGATCCGGCAGGAACGATCGCGCGTTGGCGCCGGGGTCGCCGAGGTATCCGGCGGCGAGCCCATCGCCGGCCACGTACAGGTCGCCGGCGACGCCCTGCGGCACCGGGCGCAACCAGGGATCCAGCAGCAGGCACCTCGCATTGGCGACCGGGGTGCCGATGCTGATCGGGCCGGCCTGCGGCAGCACACGCGCGACCATGGTCCAGATGGTGGTCTCGGTCGGACCGTACAGGTTCCAGAGCTGCCCTCCCCCGGCGAGGACCTGCTCCGCCAGATCGCGGTCCAGCGCCTCACCGCCACACCACGCCCGGAAGCCAGGACTGCCTTGCCAGCCGCTGGACAGCAGCATGCGAAAGGACGTGGGTGTCGCCTGCATCACCGTGACATCGAATTGCGTCATCGCCCTGGCGAGCGACTCGGCATTTCGGGCCATGCGCTCGGACGCGACGACCAGCCGTGCGCCCACCAGCAACGGCAGCAGCAATTCCAGCATCGCGATGTCGAACGAGACCGTCGTCACCGCGAGGAACACGTCCCCCTCGGACAGGCCAGGAGACTCCGCCATGGCAAGCAGGAGGTTGTGCAGCGCGGACTCAGGGACCGCCACGCCCTTGGGCACGCCCGTCGAGCCTGACGTGAACATGATGTAGGCCATGTCCGAGCCCAGCGGGCTGGCGGTGCGCACCGCGTGCTGCGGCAGGCCAGGAAACGACTGGACGATACCGCGCTGGTCGATCACCACGGTGGGCAACGGCAGCGCGTCCTCGGTCGACGCGATGGCAAAGGCCGCCCCTGCACTGGACAGGATCTGCGATTTCCGGCCTGCCGGAAGCTCGGTGTCCAGCGGCAACATCGTGGCGCCGACATGCAGGATCGCGAGCATCGCAACCAGCAGGCCCGGGGACCGGGACATGTGGATCGCGACCACGACCCCACGGCCGACCCGCGCGCGTGCGAGCACCTCGGCCGCAATGCCGCTGCGCTCGTCGAGTTCGGCACCCGTGAGCTCGATCGCCTCATCCTCGCCGGAGACGACGGCCGTGCGGTGCGGCGCTGCCCTCAGGCGCGCCGTCAGGGCCCGCGCCACGCTCAAGTCAGGGCGCGCTCGTATGGGTCCCTGCAGCACCGCCCGTGCGGCGCCCCAGTCCTCGACCGTGTCCAGCAGTTGCTGCACGGTCGCCGGGCGTCGGGCGACGCCCGCGACCAGCGCCTCCAACTGGAGCAACATCCTGCGGATCGTGGCGCGTTCATGGCGCGAGGTCTCGAAAGAGAACTCCAGCTTCAGGCGCGCACCCGGCACCACCATCAGCGACAACGGATACGAGGTCTGCCAATGTGTTCGCCGCTCCGTGATGCGAAGGCCGTGGGTGTCGGCCGGCTTCAGATTCGAAGGCAGGTTCTCGAAGATCATCACCGACTCGAACAGCGCCTGCCGCGTGTCGATGCCCGCCAGCTGCTGGATCTCGGCCAGGGGAAGATGTCCATGTTCCGCGGCCTCGTCGGAGGCCTTGGTCATCTGCTCGAACAGCGCCTCGATCGGTTGCAACGGGTCCACCGTCATCGCCACGGGCACCGTGGAGATCATCAAGCCGACCATGCCGGAAGCCTCGGCCAGCGCCTGTGGCCGATCCGACATCACCCACCCGAACACCACCCGCGCGGCATTGCAGTAGCGATGGAGCATGAGCGCCCACAGCCCCTGCATGAACGTCGCCAGGGTCAGCCGCTGGCGACGGACGAAATCCGCAGCGGTGGCCGTGTTCTGGTCCGTCAGCAGGCGGACCTCCTTCACAGTCCCTGGCATCGGAAGATCAGGCGACGCAGGCAACTGCAGCACACCGAACGTACCCGGATTGGACAGCTTGCGGGTCCAGTACGACCGGGCGGCGCTCGTGTCGCGGGACTCCAGCCAGCTCACGTAGCTCTTGAACCTCGGCGCAACCGGCGCTGCCTGGGCGGGCCCGCGACCATAAGCCTGCAACACGTCGGACATCACGATGAGCGCCGACCAGCCGTCCAAGATGAGATGGTGGTAGGACCACACGAAGCGATGGTCGCCCGCAGGCAGCGTGATCAGCGCGAAGCGCATGAGGGGTGAACGCGAGAGTACAAATCCGCGCTGCCTGTCGCTGGCCAGATACTCTTCGAACTGCACCTCCGACATGCCTTCGGAAGCGCAATCCCGTTCGAGCCAGTCGAGTTCCACCTGCTGGGCGATGACCTGCACGGGGCGCTTGACCTGCTTCCAGCTGAAGGCCGCGCGCAGCACCTCGTGCTGGGCCGTCACAGCCGCCCATGCGCGTTTCCAGCGGTCACGGTCCAGTCCGCTGAGCAGCGAGGACACTTGCACGACGTAGTCGTTGCGCTCGGGATCCTGAAGCGCATGGAACAGGATGCCCTGCTGCATCGCAGTGAGGCGGTAGGCGTCGAATGCAGACCGGTCCTGACTCATGGCCACTGCTCGACCGGTTCGTGACGCAAGCGGCAGACACGACTGCCACGCCAGATGAAGAGACTCCCGGTCAACCAGGAGCCGGCAAGACGCTCACCCGGCAGGGTCATGGGCGCCATGCACCATGCCAGCCATCGGTACCCGAAGCCTGCCTGCCGGCCTGCACAGGCACGCGGCAAATTCGCGAACAGGCAGATGTTCTGCAATGGAGGCACAACTGAGCATGCGCTGAATCCTACGCAGGATGCCGGCTTTGATCAACGAACACCGCCCGCCCTGAACCGGGGAGCGCGACGCCGCCCCCCTCTTGTGCGGCGATTGAAACTGAAAACGGATCAGGTAGACTCATTTCAATCACCACCGCGTGCGATGCTCCTGCGGGAAAGCAGCGCAATCGAGCAGGACGAAGCAATGGCACAAGCCAACCTGGTCAGGCTTTCTGATCTCGGCGCTCCGGGCGACCTCTCATCGCTGTCTTGGCTCGAAGTCGCCCATTACGTTCAGGCGGCCAACAAGACCGGGGTCGAGAACATCGATCTCACGGGAGTGAAGCTGGCCGGTGCGCACTTCAAGGGCCTTCGCCTGTCTTTCGCGGAACTGAGCAAGCAGGACCTGCGCGAGGCGGACTTCGACGGGAGTTGCCTTGACGGCGCCTGGCTGCGTGAAGCGTGTCTGGCGGGCGCTCGACTGAGCGGAGGCAGCTTCAATGCGGCCAGTTTCGAGGGTGCCGACCTGCAGGGTGCCTGCATGGAAGGGCTGGATCTGGAGGGCGTGAACTTCGTGCACGCCATTCTCGCGCGCATCGATGCTCGCCGCGTCAAGTTCAATGTCGTGAACATGCGTGATGCCGATCTGTCCCGGGCCGACTTCACCGCAGCGATGATGACGAACTGCAATTTCGGCGGCGCCACGCTCGCCGACGCGAAGTTCCAGGGCGCGAAACTTTCCCGCACCAACCTGCAGGCCCGTACGGTGGATGGCGCCAATTTCGAGATGGCCACGCTGTCGGAATGCATGGCGGTCGGGGTGGATTTCAGGCGCGCTTTGCTCAAGGGTGCCGATTTCAGATTTGCAGGCCTGGAAGGATGCAATCTGTCGGGCCTGGACCTCACGGATGTCAATTTCGCCGATGCGAGCCTCAGGCGCGCGGATCTGCGCGGATGTGTCCTGGCCGGCACCGTCTTCGACAATGCCGCGCTGGCAGGCGCCCTGATGGATTGATCCCCGGTGCCGTGCATGCATGACGCCGTTGCCGTGGAAGAGGCAGCCGCCGGACACTGACAGCGCAAGGAAGTCGAGATGGCTGCATCGGAATCAGGGTCTTTGCCAGAGGTGCCGCCGGGCATGGCAGGTGCGCTGCCCGATGAATGGGCAAGGGCGCAATCGGCATTGACGTCGGTGGTCGCCGGGCTCGCCCATGCGTCCCAGGCCGCGCTGGCGTTCCGCCTGGCGGCGATCACCATCTGCCGTGATCCGCAAATGGGCCAGGCATGCCGTCCGACGGAAGATTTCGTTTCCGATTGCGCCGCCGTGTGCTCGGGAATGTCACGGTCCAAACCCGGGCTGTCACGGGTGATCTATTTCCCCACGCGCCCTGGGCAATTGCCGGAGTTCTTCGGTCGATTGGTGTTCTATGTCTTGTTTGCCCGCGCATGCGGCCAACGTACGGCCATCGCCTGGCTTGCATTTCCCGTCGCACTGCTGGGCAGCAGGCTGCGTGACGAAGCAAGCTCGCTGGTCGCCTCCATCGACGCGACGTGGCGGGAAGAGATGGGAGCGCCCGCCGGGGACGCGCCCATGAGCATCTCCTTCGAACCCGATGCGGGGAACGGCTCCACCGTTCATGTCGGCGGGCAGCGTCCACTTGCGTGGGACGACGTCGAACGAACCGATGTGGGCCGCACGCATGGCCTGCCCATGGTCTGCATCCCGAGTCGCAGCGCCGCGACGGTGACGATCTCCGAAGTGCCCTGGCACGATCCCACCGGTCCCGGATGACCGTCGACCCGGTGTCGCCATCGGCATGGCCCCCGACAGGCGCTGCCACGTGTGCAGCGCCCCTGCAGCCGGGGCCCGGGGCCGGTCCGATCTGAGAGGCAAAGCAGTACTGCCATGAAGACCATCGTCGTGCATTCCAAGAACGGCAAATCCGTGCCGATCGGGTGCCTGACGGGCTTCGACTTGATCTATGGCTTGCCGATCTTCCTGCTCAACCTGCTGAACTTCTACGTCGTGTTCCCGGTGCTGGGTTTCGTGTCCGGCGTCCTGGGCGCACCTGCCGCGCGCCTGATGGGCCCGCCCTACGCAGTGCGCCTGCCGCTGCTGCGCCTGGCCATCGTGGGCTACATGCTGCTGCTCCCGCTGGCCTACGCCCTGCATCTGTGGATCCCCGATCTGCCGCCGGCGGCCCAGGCACTCGTCGCATTGCCTCTCATCCTGCTCGCAGTGGCGATCGGCCGGACCCTGGTCTTTGCGAACAACATCGAAGGGCAAGCGCTCTCATTCCGCACCGGCACGCGTGATGCACTCGGCGAGCAGGCCGCCCAGATTCCCCTGCACCTGCTGGATCACGCCCTGTCCCGAGGTGCGCTGCTGTCGTCCATGCTGTTGAGCGTCTTCGTGGCGTACAACCTCGCGTGCCTCACCATCCTCACGAACGCGACTTGGTTGTATGCCGTGCCGTTCGTGGCCTTGCTTCAATGCCTGCTGTTCGCCAACAAGGAGCACATCGAGCACCTGTGCTCGCACGCTGGCGGCTCCGTGCTGCGCATCCGCAACGCCAGCAGCGTCCGCGACGCGCCGTATGTCGTCGCCGACCTGCTGCGGCGGTTTCTGGTCTGGCCGCTGCATCTGTGGATGCCCAACTACTACCTCTGCACGCATGCCGGCATCCACCACGTCGAGGACAACGGGCCAGCGGACTTCCAGTCGACCCTGCGCTTCGACAAGAGCAGCTTCCTGGACTTCATCCACGCGGTGACATGGCATTCATTGTTCATCGCCGTCATTCCGGTCGACATCATCAGGTACCTCCTGGCGCTGAAGCGCTACCGGCTGCTGCGCATGTACCTGCGCGGTCTGTTCTTCGGCTGGCTGGTCTTCGGCATCGTGGCGTGGATGCATCCTGCGCTCGGGCTGATTCTGCTGCTGACGCACATAGCCTCGGGCATGGACAACTACCTGACCGTCATGCGCTGGCATGGCTTCCAGGACGCGCGCGTGCCGTACAGCGTGCGCGCGTCCAACAATGCGCGGCGGCACTACAGGCATCACCTGCTGCCCGCCGAGCACCTGATGGCGCCTGAGGCGCTGGGCAACGACCCGGTGGCCGACGAGTGCAACGATCCGGCGCCGGCGCCCCTGTTCCTGTCCGACCTCGCGCTCGATGTCTACTCGCGGAACGCGATGTTCATCTTCTTCCTGCTGTGGCAGAAGAAGTATGCGGTGCTCGGGCCGCTGATCACCGGCACACAGGGCGCATGGATGGAACGGGCCGAGGCCCTGGTCCACGGCTTGCGCCTCGTCCCCCTGAACCCGCAGTGGCAAGCCTGGGACGACCGGCTCTCGCTCGCCATGGGTCGGGCGCAGGAAGTCCGCCACGGACGCTTCGTGACGCCTGACGACGGCCTGTTCCTGCAGGGCCAGGGCGAGGTGGCGGCACCCCAGGCGGGGCCGACCGCCGTGGCCGAGAAGTGAGCGGGGCCATGACAGCGCTGGTGTCCGTTCGAAGCTCGCCTGTGCCGGCTCGGTGGTCCGCTACATGTCCTTCTGCCGCAAGGGGCGCAAGTGCTGACCGCTGCTGATGTCTGGACCGCGGCTGCGCGCCTGGCCGGCGTGGCCCGACAGACGCCGATCGTGACGAGCGAGGCGCTGGATGCGCGGGTCGGCGCACGCACATTCCTGAAGACAGAGACGCTGCAGTGGGGTGGCTCCTTCAAGTACCGCGGCGTGATGAACAAGCTTCTCGCACGACATGCCGATTCCGCGGCGGCGCTGGTGGCCTATTCGTCCGGCAACCACGCCGTTTCGGTCTCCATGGCCGCCCGCAGGCGTGGCCGGCCCGCCGTGCTGGTCATGCCCGAGGATGCGCCTGCGATCAAGCTCAAGCGCGTTCGCGAACAGGGTGGCCGCATCGTCTCCTACGACCGTGCCTGTGCCGACCGTGTGGCTCTGGCGCGGCAGGTCTGCGCCGAGGTCGACGGTGTGCTGTTCCCGCCTTTCGAAGATCCCGATGTCATCTGCGGCCAGGCCACCGCGACCTTGGAGCTGATCCAGCAATGCCGTGAGACGGGCGTCGAACTGGACGACATCCTGCTGCCCTGCGGTGGGGGAGGTCTGCTGTCCGGGGGCATGCTCGCGGCACAGGCGGCCCGCTCGGCAGCCCGCGTCTGGGCCATCGAGCCCCAGGGTTTCGACCGCATGCGGCGCTCGGTTGCGGCCGGGCGTGTCGTCGAGAACGAGCGCACGTTCGGTTCGATCTGCGACGCCCTGCTGGCCAGAGCGCCATGCGAGTTGACCCTGCGCCTGGCGATGGAGGGCGCTTGCCGCGGCTTGTGTCCGGACGACAGGGCCGTGGCCGCGGCCGTCGCCTTCGCGTTCGAGGAACTCAAGCTGGTGGTCGAGCCCAGCGGCGCGATTGCACTGGCCGCGGCCATGACGACACCCGATCCGTTCGCGGGGCGATCGGTGGGGATCGTGCTGTCCGGCGGGAACGTCGACCCTGCCACCCTTGCAGCGGCGCTGGAACAGGGGTAGGCGAACGGGGACCGACACAGGCGCCCGGCCCAGGCGGAGAAGGCCGGCAGTTCTCGAACAACCTCAGCACAACACCAAGCAGGAGCTTGAATCTGATGATAGAAGGCGACAACCTCGTGATCGGCAGCCGCTACTACTCGGTCGACGAGATCGGCCAGGCGGCAGCGAGTCGCCTGCCGATCCGGCTCGACGCCGAGGTCGCCGAGAGCATCGCCCGCGGCCGTGCGCTGGTGCAGCGCATTGCCGAGTCCGATGAGCTGGCGTATGGCATCAACACCGGGTTCGGGTCGCTCTGCACGACGCGGATCGACCGCTCGCAGTTGTCCGAACTCCAGCGCAACCACCTGCTGTCGCATGCCTGCGGCGTGGGTGATGTGGTGCCCGAGCACTTGAGCCGCCTGGTGCTGCTCGTGAAGCTGCTCACCATGCGCACGGGCCACAGCGGCATCGGACGCGTTCCCATCGACCGCATGATCGAGCTCTGGAACCGGGGCGTGGTGGGCGCGATCCCGCAGAAGGGGACGGTCGGCGCCAGCGGCGACCTGGCGCCCCTTGCCCACCTCGCCTTGCCGCTCATCGGCCTGGGTCAGGTCTGGATGAACGGGGAACTGCGGCCCGCCGCGGCAGCCCTGGAGTCGCTGGGCCTGCAGCCCATCGAACTCGGCCCCAAGGAAGGCCTGTGCCTGACCAACGGTGTCCAGTACATCAATGCCTACGGGCTGATGGCCATCCTGCGTGCACGCAGGCTGCTCAAGCTGGCCGACCTGTGCGCGACCATGAGCATCCAGGGCTTCTGCACCGCCCGCTCCTTCTACGATCCCATGCTCCACCGCACGAGCTGGCACCCGGAGCGGCAGGTCTGCGCGGCCAACCTCTCACGGCTGGCCGAGGGCAGCAACCACCACGCGCTACCGCAGTGCAACGCCGCCCAGGAGGACCCGTACTCGTATCGCTGCGCGCCGCAGGTGCATGCCGCCGTGCGCCAGACCATCGCTTTCGCCAGCACGACACTGGCCAACGAATGCAACAGCGTGTCGGACAACCCGCTGGTGTTCCCGGAAGCCGGGGTGCTCCTGACGGGAGGCAACCTGCACGGCCAGTCCACGGCCTTCGCTCTCGACTTCTCGGCCATCGCGCTCTCGGAACTGGCGAACATCTCCGAGCGGCGCACCTACCAGCTGCTCTCGGGGCAGAACGGGCTGCCGGACTTCCTGGTGTCCAAGCCCGGAGTCAACTCGGGCTTCATGATCGTGCAGTACACCTCCGCTGCATTGGTCAACGAGAACAAGGTGCTGGCCACTCCCGCGTCCATCGACACGATTCCCACCTGTCACCTCCAGGAAGACCACGTGAGCATGGGCGGCACGTCGGCGTACAAGCTGATGACGGTGCTCGAGAACTGCGAGACGGTGCTCGCCATCGAGTTCCTCTGTGCCTGCCAGGCCGTCGACCTGAGCGTCGGCCTCAAGCTGTCCCCGCCCTGTGAGCGACTGCATGCGGCGTTCCGCGAGGAGGTGCCCTTCGTGGAACGCGACGTGCTCATGGGCGACCTCATCCAAGCCGCCAGGACCTTCCTCGATCACTCCCCCCAGGTGCAGTCCCTTCTCGAGACCCTGGGCTGACCCGGCATGGCAAATCCCGTGGTGCAAAGCGCAGCCTCGCCGGGGCCGGCCTCGACGCTGGACGCCGCCGGCGCCATGCATCCGGTGTCGCTGGTCCAGGAAGGACTGTGGGTGGCCGAGTCCGTCGCGAGCGATCATGGGGCGTACAACGAATGCGTGGCCCTGCGCCTGCGCGGCCGTCTGGACGTGGCGTCGCTGGAGTCGGCTCTCGGGGCGCTCGTCGACAGACATCCCGCGCTGCGCAGCCGCTTCATCGAGACCCCCGCTGGCCTGATGCAGCAAACGACGACCGGGCCCGCAGGCACGATCTGCCCGCCGGACCTGGTGACCGACAGTCCCGGCGCACTGCAGGAGTGGATCCGCAACGTTGCCCACGCGCGCTTCGACCTGGGCCGGGGGCCGCTCTTCAGGGTCAGGCTGTGCAGGCTGGGGCCGGACGACCATGCGCTGGTGGTGGTCGTGCATCACCTGATCGCCGACGGCTGGTCGCTGGGCGTCTTCAGACGCGACCTGTCGGCCTGCTATGCCGCGGCACTCGAGTCCCGTGAGCCTGCACTACCCGTGCTCACCGAGGCGCCATCGGCCTATGCATCCCGGCAGCGCGCGGATGCTGCCCTGCCTGCGGCCCAGCGCGACGCCGACTACTGGCGCTCGCAACTGGTCGATCGACCGCGCGCTTCGCTGCTGCCCGCGGCCGCGCAGGCGAGTGCGGGCCTCAACCGCCTGCCCCTTTCGCTTCGACCGGAACTGGCGGCCTCGATCGCCGCATTGGCGCGCCAGGAAGGGACCACCAGCTTCGTGATCCTGTTCAGCGCCTTCGCCGTCGCGCTGGCGCAGGTCGCGGACGTGCGGGACCTGGTCATCGCCACCGACTTCGCCGACCGGACTTCGCCCGCACTGGAGCCGATGATCGGGCTCTTCGTGAACCAGCTTCCGCTGCGCCTGCGGCTGGGCGCCGACCATTCGGCCCGAGCCATCCTGCGCACCGTGCACGCGGCCGTCGTCGGGGCGCTGGTCCACAAGAACCTCCCCTACCCTCTGATCGCCCGCAGTTGCAGGGAGCCTGGCGGCGCACCCGCTGCGTTGTTCGAAGCCAAGTTCGTGCTGCACAGCATGCCCGCCCATGACTTCGCGCTGCCCGGGCTTTCGGTGCACGAGATCGACGTACCGCCCAGCCGGGCCAAGTTCCCGCTGCTCCTGGAGCTGTGGAGCGCGGAGCCGGCCCTGAAGGGCGAGATCCAGTGCCAGCCGCTGGCGCAGGGCGAAGCGTGGATCGCGAGGCTTCGCGACGTGTTCGTCGATACCGCCCAGCGCATGGTCGACGATCCGGCGCAGGACCTGCTGGTGCCCGTGGCGACCACCCTCGCTCGCGCGCCCGTCTTCAAGCCGACGCGGCGGCCTGTCACCGTCGGCACGCAACTCGTTCATGTGCGCCGCGACGAAGGGGCGGGTGCGCTTCCGCCATGTGCAACGCCTTCGCACCCCGGCGTGGACCTGCTGTCCTGGCTGCAACAGCCTGCCTCGCGGGAACTCGCATCGGCTGCGCTGGTCAGGGACGGCGCCTTGCTGCTCAGGGGGTTCAAGGTCGACGGAGCAGCGTACTTCGCGCAGGTCAGCTCGGCCATCGGCGGCCTGGCGATGGACTACGTGCAGTGCTCCACGCCTCGCACGCCCGTCCTGCAGGGCGTGTACACGTCCACCGAGTACCCCGCGGACCAGGAAATCTTCTTCCACAACGAGAACTCGTACGCGTCGGCCTGGCCCGCGCAGATCGCCTTCTGGTGCGACCTGCCCGCCCGGGCTGGAGGTGCGACGCCCATCGCCGATTGCCGCAAGGTCCTGGCGAGCATTCCGGAAGCGATCCGCAAGGCGTTCGAGGACCATGGACTGCGCTACCGACGGGTCTACAGCCCGGGCCTGGGCATTCCCTGGCAGACGTCCTTCGGGGTGTCGACACGGGAGGAATTGCAGGCGCGACTGTCCAGCCAGGGCTACGGCTTCGAGTGGCGCGACGACGGCTCGCTGGTCACCTACTTCCGCGCACCGGCCGTCATCGTGCACCCGGCCAGCGGCGAGCGGAGCTGGTTCAACCATGCCAGCCTGTTCCACCGCGTGGCACTGCCCGAATCGCTGCGCCGGTACTTCGAGGCCCACGACCCGGACAGCCTGGCCGTCTCCACCAGCCTGGGCGATGGCAGGTCCATCCCTGACGACTGGATCGAGCAGGTGCGTCACGCCTACCGGCAGCACGCCGTCCGGTTCGACTGGTGCGAGGGCGACATCCTCGTGCTCGACAACCGGCTCACCGCGCACGCGCGCGAACCGTACACGCCGCCACGCCGAATCCTCGTCAGCATGTCGGGCGAGTCGGGCTACGCGGACCAGGACCCGCCGGAGGTGACCCCATGAGCGAGTACTTCGAGCCAGCACCGCACCAGTCCCGCGCCTGGTGGCTGGACGGCGGCACCGAAGCCACGAGCCGTGCGACGGTCAACGCCTCGGCCCTGTTGCGTGGCGCCGGCCTGCAAGCCCGGCGGGTGGCAGCGCAGGTGCAGGCCCTGTGGACTGCGCACCAGGCGCTGCGCAGCAGGCTCGAGCTGGCGAGCGGATTCGCCGTCCCGCTGCTGCGCGTGGACGCGGTGGCACAGCCGCAGCTCGTTTTCGTGGATGCGGGTTCGATGCCCGAGGCCCAGGCCGGCGCCCAATTCTCCGCAGCGTGCGACACGGCCGACGAGGCGACGGCATCCGGCGAGTGGGCGCAGGGCGGCGCCGTGCTGATGCAGCACCCCGGCGATGCCGTATCGCTGTCACTGCACCACCACGCGGAGTCGGTGGACGCCGAGAGCCTGTTGCACCTGTTCGAAGACCTCGTGCTCGGCCTTGCGGGGCTGCCGTTCCGGGACAGCATGCCCTTCGTCGATGTGGCCGGCTGGCTTCAAGCGACCATGCCCGAGTTCACGGTACCGCAGCCGGCTGCCACCGGCGGGCGCCGCCGCGCCTGGGCCACCGCTTGCAGGGTGCCCAAGGACAGCCTGGCCGCCGCCTTCAATGGCGCGGGCATCGAGGCGGTGGTGCTCGCGGCTGCGGCAGCGGTCGAGGTCCGCCTGCGCGCCAATCCCGAGCTGGACGTCGAGCGTTGCCTGCCGCTGCGGCCTGTCGTCGGCAGCGGGGCGCTGGTGGGCGCCCTGGGCGTGCCTTCGCCGCTGCCGGTCTGCGTGGATGCCGACACGCGGTTTGCAGACCTGGTGGCGATGATCGACGCGGAGCTGCGCAGGCCCGCCGAGCTGGCGACGCTGCAGCTGAAGGCGGCACCCGCGGCCTTGGCATGCGTGTTCGCGTCGGCCCCAGCCGCGGTGCAGGCGGGAGGCTTCAGCGCCGAGTTGCTGCGGTGGCAGGCGGCACCATCGGGTGCGGCATGGGCGGTGGCTTGCCTGGATGCGGGACGAGAGCTCTGGCTGCAGCCAAGTCTCGAGGACCTGCGGAACGACATCGTGCCGATGCACGTGCTCTCCGCGGCGCTCGACGCCGTGCTGGCGGCCGTGGTCGCCGAGCCGGGCGCGCAGGTCCTGTCGCTGCCGCTGACGAGAGGGGACCTGTCCCGCCAGGCGGCCTCCAGTGCCGGCCCTGCGGTGACATGGCCGGGCGGGTCCTTCCCGGAGCTGTTCAAGCGTGTCTGCACGTCGATGCCGGACAGGCTCGCGGGCCGCTGCCGCGCGCAGTCCTGGTCCTATCAGCAGCTGGACGCGGCCTCGGACGCCGTTGCAAGACTGATCGCAGACGCCGGCGTGCCGCGTGGTGGCGTCGTGGCGCTGTTGATGCGGCGCTCACTGGGGCTCGTGGCCGGCATGCTGGGCACCCTCAAGGCGGGCGTCGCGTTCCTGCCGCTGGACACCGCCGCACCGGACAGGCGGCTGAACTTCATGCTGGACGACACCGACGCCAGGCTGGTGATCTGCGAGCCCTCGCTGGCCGGACACCCCAGCCTGCAGGCGCGCCAGGTGAGGGTGTTCGACGACACGGCACCCGTGCAGGTCTCGGCGCCGCAAGCCTTGATTCCGGTCGACGGGGACGACCTCGCCTATGTCCTGTTCACCTCCGGCTCCACGGGTGAACCGAAGGCCGTCGAACTGACGCACAGGGGACTCGCCAACTACCTGCAATTCGCGGCCGAGGCCTACAGGCTTGACGAAGGCCGCGGGGCGATCGTCCAGTCGCCCGCCACCTTCGACCTCACGCTCACTTCGCTGCTGGCGCCGCTGACCGTCGGTCAGTCGCTGATCCTGATCGAGGACGACGTGGACGGCCACGGTGCGGGCGCGCAGATCGAGTCCGTCCGCGACGAGTTGCTGGCGGGCCACGTCACGCTGCTGAAGACCACACCTTCGTACCTGCGCCTGATCAACGCCCTGCTCTCCCCCGGCGAATGCAAGGGGCCGCTGGGCAGCCTCGTCATCGGCGGCGAGATGCTGAGCTGGGATCTCGTCGAGCCTTGGCTGCAGCAGTCACCGCGCACCAGGGTCTTCAACGAATACGGGCCGACGGAAACGGTCGTGGGTTCCATTTGCCACGCGCTGCAGGCCTCGGACCCGCGTCAAGGATGGGTGCCCATCGGCAAGCCCATCGCGAACACCGACATCTTCGTGCTCGATGCCCAGGGCCGGCCAGTGCCGACGGGCGTCTTCGGCGAGATCTGCATCGGCGGAAGCGGCGTCGGCCTCGGTTACCGGAAGCGGCCCGCGTTGAGTGCGGCGCGGTTCGTCAGGCCACCCTGGCGCGGACCTGGAGCAAGCATGCTCTACCGCACCGGGGATCGCGGCCGGCTGCTGCCTTCGGGCGCCGTCGAGCTCGCCGGGCGCATGGACAACCAGCTCAAGGTGCAGGGCATCCGCATCGAGCCGGGCGAGATCGAAGCCGTGATGCTCGCGCAGCCCGGCATCACGGGCGCGGTGGTGATGAAGGCTGAACAGGAGGGCAGCGAATCGTTGGCCGCATGGGTCACCGGCACGGTCGACGAACCGATGCTGCTGGAGGCACTGCGCCAACGCTTGCAGGACACGCTGCCTGTGTCGCTGGTCCCTGCGACCATCGTGCAGGTCAGCGACTTCCCCCTCACGCCGAACGGCAAGCTGGACCGCGCGGCGCTGCGCAAGGTGCCGACCTTGGCGGCACTGCACGGCCGCCGAGTCCGGCAGCGGGAGGCACCGCGAAACAAGGCCGAGGCCGAGCTCGCCCGCATCTGGTGCCAGGTGCTCGGCGTGACGGAAGTGGGAGTCGAGGACGATTTCTTCGATCTCGGTGGCGACTCCATACGCAGCATCGCCGTGGTGGGCGAGGCGCGCGCCAGGGGCCTGCACGTCACGGTGGCCCAGATCTTCCAGGAGCGCACGGTGCGCGCACTGGCCCGCCTGTGCGGCGGGCCAGACCCGGTGCAGGAAGCCCCGCTGCAGGCTTTCGAGCTCGTGACGGATGCCGATCGCGCGCGGCTGCCGCCCGGGCTGGTCGACGCCTACCCGATGACGACGCTGCAGCTGGCGATGATCTACCACAACGAGCGCGGGGAGGATGACGCGCTCTACCACGACATCTTCAGCTACCAGCTGCGGTTTGCGCCGGACCTGGACCTGCTTCGCCAGGCGTCTCGGCAACTGGTGGCGCAGTACGAAGTCCTGCGCACGACCTTCGACCTCATCACCTACGGCCACCCCCTGCAACTGGTGCACCGCGACGGCCCGGACATCCTGGTGGTGCAGGATCTTCGCGGGCTCTCGGCCGAGGAGCAGCAGCGCACCGTGGACGCATACGTCGCAGCCGAGAAGGGGCGCCGCTTCGATGTCGGCGCGCTGCCGATGATGCGTCTGATGCTCCATCGGCGCAGCGACGCCGAAGTGCAGCTGACGATGAGCTTCCACCACGCGCTCATCGACGGCTGGAGCGACGTGGTCCTGTTGACAGGACTCTTCGAGATCTACTTCGCACTGGTCGCGGGCCGCGCGCCGGCGCCGGCGCCCGAGACCCGCTTCGTGGAGTTCGTGCGCCTCGAACAGCAGGCCCTGGCCCACGTCCCCACCCGCGATTTCTGGCGTCAACAGCTGGAAGGCTTCCGTTTCGTGCCACTGCCCCGCAGCGCCGTGGCCGGCGCCTCGGGGGTGAAGGTGCTGGGCGTCCCGGTCTCTGCGGCCACCTCGGAACGCCTGAAGGCGCTGGCGCTCGCCCACTCGCTCCCGGTCAAGAGCCTGCTGTTCGCCGTGCACCTGAAGATCATGGCGCTGCTGCGCGGCGATGGCGACGTGGCCACCTCCATCGTGCTGAGCGGTCGTCCCGAGACCGCCGATGGCGATCGGATGGTCGGACTGTTCATCAACAGCGTCCCCGTGCGGGTGCGCCTCGAGCCGAGCACCTGGATCGGGCTGGCGCGCCTGGCTTTCGAACGCGAGAGCGCACTGCTGCCGCACAGGCGGCTGCCATTTGCGGAGATCAAGCGCCTGGTCGGTGACCAGCCGGTTTCCGAGACGCTCTTCTACTTCACCAATTACTACATCGCCCGGCGTCTTCACGACCACGGCGTCGAGCTGCTGAGCCTCCGCGGGCACGAGGCCTCGAGCTTCAAGCTGGTGGCCAACTTCTGGATCGAACCGTTCAGCCAGGAGATCCGCGCCTCGGTGGCCGTGGACTCCGCAGTCGTCGACGAGGCGTTGCAGGCCCGCATCGCGGGCTACTACGAGCGCGCACTCTCGCTGATGACGCTCGACCCCGATTCCCCGCACCTGCACGCCGCCTTGCTGGCGCCCGAGGAAGCCACGGGGGATGCACCGCTGCCGCCGCGCGCGGACCTGCTGACGGAAGACCGCAGGATCCTGCAGCGTGCGGCCCGGTCGCCTGCGCACGTCGCGCTGCGGCACGGGCAGCAGAAGCTGGACTATGCCGGCCTGGCTCGGCGTTCGGCTCTCTGCGCCCGACGCCTGCGCCAGCGCGGTGTCTCCGCGGGCGACCGGGTGGCCCTGTGTGCCACGCTGGACGTCGATTTTGTCGTCGCCCTGCTGGGCATCCTGCGCTGCGGCGCTGTGTACGTGCCGCTGGCGCTGAACCAGCCCGCGGCGCGCCTGCGCCTGATCTGCGACGACGCGCAGCCCGTGGCCATCGTGGTGGACGCCCGAGGCGCCGGCATCGTCGCCGATCCGGCAAGGCAGCTCGACCTGGCCACGCTGGCCGCCGACGGCGACGCCGGCGATCCGGCAGGGAGCGACACCGCATCTGACAGTCGGCTGGATGCGCTGGCCTACCTGTCCTACACATCCGGCTCGACCGGCGTGCCCAAGGGCGTGGCGGTCTCCCACCGGGCGCTGGCGAGCTTCTGCACCGCCATGCATCCGGTGCTGGCGCGGGACCAGCCAGGGGTCTGGCTCGCGGCCACCAGCGTGGGCTTCGACATCTCCGTCCTCGAACTGGTGTGGACTCTGGGCGCCGGCTACACGGTGGTCCTGCACGACGACACCCAGGCCCTGTTGCCTCCTGCGGCCCTGCCCATGCCCGTGCCCGCGGGCAACGCCATCGACTTCAGCCTCTTCTTCTTTGCCAGCGAGGCCGGCTTGCCGGCCTACCAGACGCTGCTCGACTGCGCGAAGCGGGCCGACGCCCTGGGCTTCAGTGCCATCTGGACGCCGGAGCGCCACTTCCATGCATTCGGCGGGCCCTTCCCCAACCCCGCCATCACGAGCGCGGCGCTGGCCATGGTGACCAAGCGTCTTCAGATCCGGGCCGGCAGCCTGGTCATGCCCCTGCACCACCCGGTGCGGGTGGCCGAGGACTGGGCCATGGTCGATCAGCTGTCCGGCGGCAGGGTGGGCCTGTCAGTGGCTTCGGGCTGGCATCCCGGCGACTTCGTGCTGTCCTCGAAGCCGCACGCCCAGCGTCGCGAGGTCACGGCGGCCGGTATCCAGATCCTGCGCAGCCTGTGGCGCGGCGAGACAGTGCAGTTGGAAGACGCGGAAGGAGGCAGCCACGCCATTTCAACGCTGCCGCGGCCCGTGCAGTCGGAACTGCCCTTGTGGCTGTCCGCAGCGGGCGCCCCCGAGACGTTCGAACTGGCCGGTCGCCTGGGGTGCGGTGTGCTGACCCACCTGCTGTCGCAGGACGCCGATGGACTGGCGCGCAACATCGAGCGCTACCGCCTCGCGTCGCGGCAGAAGACCCAGGTCACGCTGATGCTGCACAGCTATGTCGCGGCGACGAAGGCGCAGGCCGAGGACGTCGCGCGCGAGCCGCTGCGCCGCTATCTGTCGTCCTCGGTGGACCTGGCGCGCACGATCGGCGCGAACGTGGACTCCGCCGTCGTGACCGAGGCCGACCGGCAGGCCCTGTTCGACCGCGCGACCGAGCGCTACCTGCAAGGTGCCAGCCTGATCGGCTCGATGGACGACGCGGTGGAGCTGGCGCGCGACTTCCATCGCCGGGGCGTGGACGAGATCGCCTGCCTGATCGACTTCGGCATCGACGGACAGCGCGTGCGCGACAACCTCGAGCAACTGGACGAGGTGCGCGCACGCGCATCTGCCCCGGCGCGGTCTGCGGTCGACGACTCCATCGCGGGGCTCATCGAGCGTCATGGCGTCACGCACTTTCAATGCACGCCGACGCTGCTGCGCGAACTGATGGCCAATCCGCGCACCCAGCGCGCGCTTTCCCGCCTGGAAGTGCTGCTGGTGGGTGGAGAGGCCCTGCCGCCGGCGCTGGCCGCGCGCGTGCGCGAAAGCAGCCGCACGCGGCTGCTGAACATGTACGGGCCGACCGAAGCCACCATCTGGGCCTCGTTCGACGAGATCGGCGACGATGCGCCGACGCTGGGCCGCGCCCTGGACAACAGCAGCCTGTACGTGCTCGACGCCGAAGGGCAAGCCGCGCCCTTCCTGGTCGAGGGCGAAATCCACATCGGGGGCGCATGCCTGGCCGAGGGCTACTGGCAGAACGAGGCACTCACCCGGGCGGCCTTCGTCGCCTCACCCGTGCCCGGGCATGGAGGCCGCACGCTCTATCGCACGGGCGACGCCGCCATGCGCCTGCCCGACGGCAGGCTCAAGTTCCTCGGGCGCAAGGATCGCCAGGTCAAGATTTCGGGCCAGCGCATCGAGTTGGGCGAGATCGAGCAGGTGTTGGGCGGGCACGCGGCTGTCGCCGACTGTGCCGTGCTGCTCGACGAGGGGCGGCTCGTCGCGGCTGTGGTCACGGCGCCGGGCCAGACGCATGATCCCCAGTCGCTCCGGCGGTTCGCACTGGACCGTCTTCCCACGGCCATGGTGCCGCACACTTTCTTCGTCACGGAAAGCCTGCCGCGCACGCCGAACGGCAAGCTCGACGAGCCGGCACTGCGCACTGCGGCCCGGTCCGGTGCTGGCATCGGCACCGTCGCCAGCACCCCCCGGGCGCCGCAGGCCGCAACGCCTGCCGACGCGCTGGAGGCCAGGATAGGGCAGCTGTGGCAGGCGAGCCTGGGTGCCGCGCCGAGCGATGCGGATGCCGACTTCTTCCAGAGCGGCGGCAACTCGCTCAAGGCGATGCTGTTCGCGACCTACCTCCGCGATGCCTTCGGCGCCGGGATCACCGTGCGCAGCGTGTTCGAACACGCCAGCCCACGCGCCCTCGCAGCCTTGCTTCGTGGAGCGCAGTCTCCGGCGGCTGAGGTTCGTGCCGCGGCCGCGCCGGCCGCGGAAGCAGTGCCCCTGGGCTTTTCGCAAAGCCGCCTGTGGATGCTGGCCAGGCTCGCGCCGGACTCCGTGGCCTACAACGACGCGATGCTGGTGGAGATGACCGGCGCACTCGATCTCGACACGCTGCGCGGCGCGGTTCGCACCGTGATGGGCCGCCACGAGAGCCTGCGCAGCCGCTTCTTCGACGAGGCCGGCGTGGGCCGCGTGCGCTACTCCGATTCCCTGGAGTTCGAGTTCGAAGCCCTGGACATGGCCTCGGCCTCCCCGCAAGAGGCATTCGAGACAGCGCTGCAGTTGGCGCGCACGGCCGCGCGCCGCCGTTTCGACCTGGAGCATGGCCCGCTGCTGCGCCTGTTCGTCGCACGCATCGCCAGAGACCGCCATCTCGTGTTGCTGGCCGTGCACCACATCGTCTGCGACGGCTGGTCGCTGGCGGTCTTCATGCACGAAGTTGCGGCCCTCTACACGCGTCCCCAGGTGCCGCTGCCTGCCGTCAAGCTCCGCTACGCGGACTTCGTCCGCCGCCAGCGTGATCGCCTGACGCCGGAGGTGCGCGCGCAGCAGTTCGGCTATTGGCGCGAGCAACTGGCCGATCTCCCGGCGCCGTTCGAACTGCCCCTGGACTTCGCGCGTCCCGCCGTGCAGAGCTATACCGGTGCCATCGAGCGCGCCTCCGTGCCGATGGAGCTGACGCGCGCACTCGATGCCCTCGCGGGCCGGCAGCGCGCCACGCTGTACATGGTGCTGCTTTCAGCGCTGGCCGTCGTGTTGTCGCGCATCTCGGGCCGCTCGGACCTGGTCATCGGGGCCGACACGGCCAATCGACTGTCCCCGGACGTCGAGAACATGATCGGCCTGCTGGTCAACCAGATCGCGCTGCGTATCGACCTGGACGGCTCGCCCACCTACGCCGAGCTGCTGGAGCGGACACGCAACGTGGCGCTGGGTGCCTACGACCATCAGGACCTGCCCTTCCAGCAGATCGTCAATGAACTCTGCCCCGAGCGCGATGCCGGTCGCAACCCGATCTTCCAGGTCGCCTTCACATTGCAGCAGGCACCCGACTTCAGTGCCGTCTCGTCGCCTGCGATGCGGCTCGGCGCGGTGCCGTTCGACGTGGGCGTCGCGCGCCTCGATCTGGAGGTCAACGCGCATCGAAGCGCCGAAGGCCTGTCGATCGCCGCCACCTACAACGAACTGCTCTTCCGGCCTGCGACGATCGCCAGGGTCCTGAAGAGCCTCTTGTCCGTCCTGGCGGATGTCGTCGCCGACCCGACGCGGCCCGTCAGCGAACTCACGCTTTTCGGCAGCGACGAGCGCCGGCTCCTGCTCGAACAGTTCAACCGGTCCGAGGCCGCCTACGACCGCCGCCCCTTGATGGAACTGCTGGAGGAAGGTGCGCGGCGGACTCCGGCGCAACTGGCCGTGGTGGGGCCGGCCGGCACGCTGAGCTACGCCGAACTGCAGGCGCGAGTCGAGGTTCTTGCGGCGCGGCTGCACGCGTCGGGGATCGGCGAAGGTGCGATCGTGGCCGTCATCTCCGAGCGCGACGCCCCTTTGCTGCTGGCCGTCCTGGCCTTGTGGCGCCTGAACGCCGTCTATCTGCCGCTCGACCCGTATTCGCCTCCGAAGCGGACCGCGCAGCTGCTGGCGGAGGTTCAGTGCCGCTGGGTTCTTCACTCGGCAGCATGTGCCGCGACGGCGCTGGAAGCCGTGGAGACCATCACCGGCCCGTCCCTGCCCGCGCGCCTGCGCATCGACGACGCCGACGGTAGCGACGGGGCCGCGTCGATCGACCGCCTGGCGGCGGCACCTCGGCGCCCGTACGCGCCGGATGCGCCGGCCTACGTGATCTTCACGTCGGGGTCCACCGGACGCCCCAAGGGCGCGATCGTGAACCACGCAGGCATGATGAATCACCTGCAGGCGAAGATTGCCGATCTGGCCTTGACCGCCGCCGACTGCGTTGCACAGACTGCGCCGCAGACCTTCGACATCTCCGTCTGGCAGATGCTTGCGGCGATCGCCGTGGGTGGACGAGTCCGTTTCTACGACGACGAGGTGGCGCAGAACCCCCGCGTGCTGATCGAGACCGTCGACGGGGACGGCATCACCGTGCTGCAGGTCGTGCCCAGCTTCCTCGACCTGGCGATCGTCGCGGCCATGTCGTCCGGTGCCTCTCGCCTGTTCGGATCGCTGCGATGGCTGATCTCCACGGGCGAGGCGCTGTCCGTCGCCCTGTGTCGGCGCTGGTTCGCCATCTTTCCCGGCATCCCGCTGATGAATGCCTACGGCCCGGCGGAGTGCTCGGACGACGTGACACACCATGTCATCGACCGCATGCCGGAGGAGACCGAGGTCTCGATCCCGATCGGTCGTCCCATCGGCAACGCAAGGATCTACGTGCTCGACGAGCACCTGCAGCCCGTCCCGATCGGTGCTGCGGGTGAGCTGTGCGTCTCCGGCGTGTGCGTCGGTGGCGGCTACCTCGGCAATCCGCAAGCCACCCAGCTGAAGTTCCTCGAGGATCCGCACGCCCGGGGCACCGGTCAGCGCCTGTACCGCACGGGTGACCTTGCGCGCTGGCGCCCCGATGGCGTGCTCGACTACCTGGGGCGCATCGACAACCAGGTCAAGATCCGTGGATGCCGGATCGAACTGGGCGAGGTCGAAGCGGTATTGCAGGACGACGAGCTCGTGCGGCAGAGCGTCGTGGTCGCCGCAGGCAACCCGGACCTGCGGCTGATCGGTTACGTCATGCCGGACTGGCGGGCCGTCGAGTCGTTCGTCGCAGACCGTGAGAACCGCGAGCGAACCGAGGAATGGAAATCCATCTACGAGTTCTACTACCAGGAAGCACCCCCTGAGGCCACGGACGCGGCAGGCCAGTCCGTCGTCGACCCCACGCTGGACATCCGCGGGTGGGTCGACAGTTTCACGTCGAAGGCCATACCGACGGTGGAGATGCAGTCCTGGGTGGACCAGACGGTGGCACGCATCCGTGCGCTGCGGCGCCGGCGCATCCTGGAGGTCGGCTGCGGCACGGGCATGCTGCTTTTCAGGCTCGCTGCAGGCTGCGAACGCTACCGCGGCATCGACCTGTCCCCTGCCGTGGTCGGACAACTTCAGTCGTCGCTGTCGACCTTGTATCCCCAATGGACGCACGTGGAGGTGAGCCAGCAGGCAGCGCACGAGCTGGACCAGCTCGATGAAGACGGCTTCGATTGCGTGATCGTCAACTCGGTGGTGCAGTACTTCCCCAGCGAGGCCTACCTGCAGGGCGTGCTGCAGGCCGCGTGCAGGAAACTGGCCCGAGGCGGATGCATCTTCCTCGGCGACATCAGGGCGCTGGAGGTCCTGCCGGATTTCCACCACGCGCTTGTGCTGGCTACCAGCGACGACTCCCTGCCGCTGGCCGATATGCGCCAGCGCGCCAGGAACGCGGTCAGTCGCGAGAAGGAACTGCTGCTGTCCAACCGCTATTTCGACGGCCTGTGCGGCCCAGAGCAGCCCCTGGGACGCGCGGTGGGCGTGCGCAAGTGGCTCAAGAGCGGCCCGTACGACAACGAACTGGTGCGGTACAGGCTGGATGTTGCTCTGATGCTGGACGAAGGCCCCGCCCAGTCGGCGCGGATCCTGGAGTGGACAGATCCGGGCGGCAGCGGCCTGGAGTCGCTGTCACGACGTCTGGCCGCGCTCGGGGGCCAGGCCATCGTCGTCACCGGCATTCCCAATGTCCGCCTCGCCACGGACGAGCGCACGCAGACCTGGTTGTCTGCCGACGAACCGCCCGAGACGGTCGGCGAACTCCGCGCCCTGCTCGCGATGAATCCGGTGTCCGCTCCGGTGTCACCGGACGATCTGGTCGCACACCTGGGGCAGCAGGGCTACAGGGTACAGACCTCGTTCAGCAGCCTGCCCGACCACCGTTGGTCCCTCGACCTGCTGGTCAGCCGCAGCGACACGAGCTGGCCGCTGCTGGCGGCGGCCAACGCGCCGACGTCCAACAACCCACTGCGCAACCGCGCGCAGCAGGCCCTGCTCCAGCGCTTGCGCCGCAACCTGTCGGACCGCCTGCCGCCCTTCATGATTCCCAACACGCTCGCGCTGGTGGATGACTTTCCGCTGCTGCGCAGCGGCAAGATCAACCGCCACGCGTTGCCCGCCGTCGAGACCCACACCGCCGAGGAGGAACAAGGCAGACCGCGTACACAGGCCGAGAAGGTGCTGTGCCGCATCTGGGCGGAACTGCTGGGCGTCGACAGCGTCGGCATCAGAGCCAACTTCTTCGCCCTGGGCGGCGACTCGATCCTCGCCATCCAGATGGTGTCCCTCGCGGCACGGCAGGGTTTCAAGCTGCAGACGCGGCAAGTGTTCCGGCACCAGACGGTGGCTGAACTGGCTGCGGCCGCGGTGCCGCACGAGGAGCACGACCGGAAAGCCGACGAGATCCTCGAGGGCCCGTTCCCGCTGTCGCCGATCCAGGCGGCATTCTTCGAGTCGCAGCCTGCCAATCCGGATCACTTCAACCAGGCCATCCTCTTGCAGTGCCGGCTCAAGATGACGGCCGCGCAGCTCGACCGCGCGCTGCACGCCCTGGCCAGGCGCCACGATGCGCTGCGCCTGCGGTTCGTGGGTGAAGCGCAGGCCTGGCACCAGGTGTACCGGGCAGACGAGGCCGCGCAGGCGATCGAGCTTGCCGTGCTGGACCAAGGTGACCGCTCGGGGCTCGTGCGCGTCGGCAGCCAGCTGCAATCGAGCTTGTCCATCCGCCAAGGACCGCTGCTGCGCGCTGCCTGGTTGCCGGGCATCGACGGCGGGCCGGACACCATCCTCCTCATTGCGCACCACCTCATCATCGATGCGGTCTCGTGGCGGATACTCATCGAAGACCTGGAGGAACTGCTGCAGGCGTCGTTGGCGTCGCGCGCACCCGCGCTGCCGGCCAAGACCGCGAGCTACCGGGATTGGGTCGAGCGCCAGGTCGCCCTGGCCGAGTCCCACGCCTTGCGCGACCAATGGTCCTTCTGGATCGAGCAGGCACGCGTGGGCACGCCGCACCCGATCGCCGGCCGGGCCGCCCCCGACGCACCCGCCGACATGCCCGACCAGGTCATCACCGAGACGCTGTCAGCCGCGCTTTCGGCCCGCCTCGTCCAGAACGAGGGCGGACAGCCCGGGCTTTCGGTGGAAGAACTGCTGATCGTGGCACTGGTGTTCGCTCTGCGCAGGCAGTTCGGGAAGAACGACGTCGTGCTGTTGAACGAGGGGCACGGACGCGACACCTTCGACGACCTCGACGTCAGTCGCACCGTAGGCTGGTTCACGACGGCCTACCCAATGCTGCTGCGCGCCAATCCGGGCATCGACCCATCGCGCCAGATCGATTCGCTGGCAGACCAGATTCGATTCGCCAAGCACCGGCAGTCCGTCTTCGGCGTCCTGAAATGCTTCAGCCCGGACTCGGAAGTTCGTCGTGCACTCACGGAGCTGACACCGCCGGAGATCGCGTTCAACTACTTCGGGCGGATTTCGGCGGGGACTGCACGCGACTCCAGCCTGCAATGGGTCGTGGGCGATACCGGGCCTGTCAGCGACGCCAGGAACCGCAGGGTCTGTGCGGTCCAGTTGGACGTTGTCCGTCTCGACGACGACTTCAAGCTGCAGTGGTCCGTGGACCCGAGCCGCCTGGACCCCGAAGTGATCCGGCCGCTGTCGGCAGCGGTGGCAGCAGAGCTGCAGTTCGTCCTGGAAAACGCATCGCACGAGGGCCATCGCCAAGCCGTGACCGCCGATCCGCGCTTTGTCTCCCTGGACTCCGACGACTTGGGTGCCGCGCTCTCCGAGATCGATGGCGATTGATTGACCATCCGCCATTGAAGCAAGGGTCCAACACGGTGCACGACGAAACACTCCCTGACGGCCTGATCTTCCGCGACTTGTTCTACAGGCTGGAGGGATATCCGGTCCGCGCCGATGTCTTCCTGAAGCTCGAGGGTTTCAACATCACCGGGTCCATCAAGGTCAAGACCGCGCTGGCGATGCTCGACGACGCCGAGCGGCGCGGGCTGGCACGGCGCGGGGTGACCACCATCGTCGAGTCCTCGTCCGGCAACCTGGGCGTGGCGCTCAGTTGCGCCTGCAGCCAGCGCGGGTACCGCTTCATCTGCGTCACCGACCCTTCCCTGTCCAGAAGCAACCTGATGGCGATGCGCGCCTATGGTGGCCAGATCCGGACGGTGGAGACGCCGCATCCGAAGGAAGGATTCGTCGGGGCGCGAATTGCCATGGTGCGGGACATCGTGGCGCAGGATCCCACCTGTCTCTGGCTGAACCAGTACGCCAATCCCGCGAACAAGGCGGCGCATGCCGAGCAGACGGCCCGCGAGATCCTGAGGCGCTTCCCGCATCCGGACTGGCTGGTGATCGGGATCGGCACCTCCGGAACGTTCATGGGTTGCGCGGAGGTGTTCCGCCGCGATTCGCCCGGCACGCAGTTAGTGGCCGTCGATCCGGTGGGGTCGGTGATTTTCGGCGGCACGGCCGCGCTGCGGCGGATTCCAGGCATCGGCGGCGGACGCAGGCCCGAACTGCTGGACCCGAACATGCCTGACCGGGTCGAGTACGTGCAAGAGATCGACACGATCCGCGAATGCCGCCGCGTTGCGCGACGTTACGGCCTGCTGCTGGGTGGCTCTTCCGGCACCGCCCTGGCCGCGGTCCGGGCGCTGGGTGCGGACCTGCAACCCTCGCAGACGGTGGTGGTGATTGCACCCGACGCGGGGGAGAAGTATCTCGACACCATCTACGATGACGGTTGGGTGGAAGCGAACTACGGCATCAGGCTGGAAGGGGACGCCAACCCATCTGCCAGTTCGATCTGAATACAGCGCCGGAGGAACATCATGGCGACGAGCATTCCCGACTTCCACTTGGTCCCAGGCACGGCGATCGCGAGCTTGCTGGCAGGCGCGCATGCCGATGTGATGGCCGTGGTGGCCGAGGCTTACCGGTTGCATGCGGGCCGGGACTCGGTCAACCCCGACAGCTATTTCCTCCGCTTCAAGGACAAGCCTTCGGCGCGCATCATCGCGCTGCCTGCATTTCTGGGAGGCAGGTTCCAGCGCGCGGGATTGAAGTGGATCTCGAGTTTCCCGGCCAATACGGCGTCCAACATCCCGCGAGCGTCCGCCGTGCTGATCCTAAATGATTACGAGAACGGCTACCCGCTGGCGTGCCTGGAATCGTCGCTGATCAGCGCCCACCGCACGGCCGCTTCAGCGGCGCTGGCAGCCGAAGCGCTGTCGGCCCGCGGCAGGACGTGCGAACAGCTAGCCGTCGTGGGCGCAGGCACGATCGCGCGCCAGGTGCTCGAGTACCTGGTGTCCGCCAGTTGGCAGATCGGCAGCGTCAAGGTGTACGACACGAAGCCCGAAGACGCGCAGCGCCTGTGTGCCTGGCTTCGAGCCAAGGGCATCGCGGCTGAAGCGGTCCATGGCCTGGAAGACGCATGCGCCACCGCCGACCTCGTCGTGTTCGCGACCACGGCAGGCGAGCCTCATGTGCTGTCGCCTTCGGTGTTCGAGCGAGCTCCTACGGTGCTGCACCTTTCGCTGCGAGACCTCTCCCCTGCGGTCATCCTGGCCGCCCAGAACACGACCGACGATGTCGAACACTGCATGAAGGCGCAGACCTCGCTGCACCTCACCGAACAGCAGGTGGGATCACGCTCCTTCGTGGCAGGAACCCTGGCCGACCTGATGTCAGGTGCGGTGGCACCCGATCCGTCGCGCCTCCGGATCTTCTCGCCCTTCGGACTGGGCGTGCTGGACATCGCGGTGGGCACGTTGGTGCTCGACCGGGCCTTGTCTGCGGGCTTGGCCCTGAAGGTCGATGGTTTCTACTCCGAGGCCAGGCGCTGGTAGCCCGGTTCAGGCGTCATTCCGCCGGAGCTCGTGGTGCAGGCAGACCATGAGCTCATGCCTGCGCTTCTCGATGAAGAAGTGATCGCCGTCGAAGAGGTGGGTCCTGGACGGTCCCGAGGTCTCCAGTTCCCAGCGTGAGGCGTGGGCGATGCTGACCCATGGATCCTCCGTTCCCGACAACACCACGATGGGCATGTCCAGTAGCAGCCCAGGGGCATAACGGTAGCCCGTGGCCAGGCCGAGATCTGCTCGGATGGCAGGAGCCACGAGGGCGATCAGTTCCCGGTTCTGCAGGATATCTTCGGGTGTGCCGTTGTGCTGGCGCAGCCAGGCGATCAAGGCGTCGTCTCCAGGCCCTGGCGCGCGCTCCGGGGAGCGGGTGACCCGCGGTGACTGGCAGCCGGAGACAAAGAGCTTGAAAGGCGCAGGACGATTGGACCGTGCCAGTTCCCGGGCCACTTCGAAGGCGATCAGGGCCCCCAGGCTGTGGCCGAAGAACGCAAACGGCCCGCAGCCCTCGCGACCGATGGCATCGCACAGGGCGCTGACGATGGCGCCGAAGTCGGTCCACGGCGGCTCCCGGTGACGCGTGCCCCGACCGGGCAGCTGCACGGCGCGGATCGTTGCCGTTCCTGCCAGATCGGCCTGCCAGTCGGAGAACACGGAGGCACTGCCACCGGCATATGCGAAGCAGTACAGCCGCAGCGGCACCGGTGGCGCCGGCCAACCCAGAATCCAGGAGTCGTCGCCGCTCAGCGCCATCGTACGCGCCTGGCCTTGCAGGACTGCGTCGCCAGGTCGGTGCAATCCCACCGGCCCACTTCAGTCGTTGCGCTTTCCGGACCCGGAAGACGGTGCGCGAGGTACTCGGTTCTTCACGCCGCGGCTCGAGATCGAGATCGAATTGCCGGCCGGATCCTTCGCATTGCAGAACTCGAAGTCCTCGAGCTCATGGATGACGCCAAGCTTGAGACCGGCGGCCTCGAGGCTGGCCTTGGCACTGTAGACGTCGTCGACCGCGAAGACGAGTTTGATTTCGGATCCACGCTTCTGCCCGGCACTGGCCTGGTGCAAGGCGATGCAGCAGCCGCCTTGACGGGGGCCGAGTTCGAGCCAACCCTTTTCCGGCGCGGCCACCGGGCTCAAGCCGAAGTACTTCTGATAGAACGCGGCCACCTTCGGGATGTCTGCCACGTAGAGCACGACGCGCGCAAGCTGAAGTGAGTTCATCGGGGATCAGCCAACTCGCGTCCGTCCGGCCCGCCGCCCTGCCCGGGCCGCGACACCCAATCCATGCGGCCAGATCACCGCGCGCTCAGGGGACGCATGTCGGTCCAGTGGACATTGATGTAGTCCAGACACTCCTGCTTGGTACCCGTCACACCCACGGTGGACCAGCCGTCCGGAATGGCCTTGTAGGTGGGCCAGATGGAGTATTGCTGCTCATGGTTGATCACCACGGCAAATACAGTGTCTTCCGCGTCCCAGGTCATTCAAAGCACCCCCAAGCAATTACGCTGGCACCTGCATCCCACACCGGTCAAAGCGGTGCGAACCAGTATATCTTGAGGCATCTTGGCGACAACGCTCAAGTGGCACTCGTCCAAGGAGCATCTGCTCCACAGGAACCGCATGCGACCGCGCAAGGGGGCGTCAGAACGAGAACTCCGCGTTGCCGCGGATGACCCGCAGCGTCGGCGTCCTCAAGTCCCGGACCTGAAAGATCGAAGCATCGGTGTAGTAGGTCTGCCTGGCCTCGACCGGACGCAGGATGTTCGCCACGGAGAAGCGGAATCTAAGCTCCTTGTTGAGCGTCCAGAGCGCATAGGTGTCGATCGAGCGCCGCCCGCCCGTGGTGCCGCTCTGGGTTGCGGATGTCCGGTTGAGATCGTCGCTCTCGTAGCTGAGACCAGCACCCAGCATCCACCGGGACTGGGCGGGCCGCCAGTCGAAGCCGGCGGACGCCGTGCGCGACGGCTGTGCACCCAGGCGGTTGTTCGGACCGGGCGTCAGTGCCACCTTGGACCAGTTGCGCGTGAGCCCTGCCCTGAGTTCGAGATCCGGTCCGGACGCGATCCACTGCTTCAGCTTGACTGTTGCCTCGACCTCGATGCCGAAGACACGCGCAGTTCCGGCATTCGCAGGCGAGGAGATCCAACGGTCCCCACGTTGGAAGACGGTTGGCAAGATCACATTGTCGATCTGCCGCGCATAGGCGCTGACGCCCCAAAAGCCGTTCAGCGGCAGGTATCGCTCATAACCGAAGTCCAGGCCCCAGGCAAGTTCCGGCTGGAGCCGCGGATTGCCTTCGAAGTCGGGAGCGGTGGGAGAGTTGTCGTTGACGACCCAGCGTCGCGGAACCAATTGCCGAGTCGTCGGAGCCTTGTAGGTACGGCCCAATGCCAACCGCACCTGGTCGCCCTGTGTACCGGGGATCTTCCACAGCAACTGGCTGGTCGGGCTCAGCACACTGGAGGTGGCCCCCAGCGGCTCCAGGTCCTGGCCGCTGGTGCGTGTCTTCAGGCCCTCCCAGCGCACACCCAGGTAGGCAGACCACGCCGGGCTGAAGGTCCATTCGCTCTGGCCGAACGTCGCCACCCTCGTGATCTTGGCCGAATAGCTCTCGTCAAGGTCGAGCGTCGGGTGGCCGACCAGACTGCTCTCCTTCTGCCTTCGGTTCTCCGAACGCTGCCCCCGCTGCATCTCGACCCCGAAGGTCAGCACATGCAGGTCACTCAGCGCGTAGGACAACCTGCCGGTGAGTTGCGCGTCCACGTCGCGTAATTCGGACTCGACCGTTCGATGCAGGATTTCAACCTGTTCCGCGTCGAACCCACTCAGCCCGGAGTTGGAACGGCGCTGATTGAACGAGCCCGACGCCTTGAGTTCGAACTTGACATCTTCGTCGACCGTGCGCTTCCAGTTGATCGACGAACGTGCATTCGTCGTGTTGATCTCGGCCCGGGTCTCATCGGCCCTGAATTCCGGCGGGGTACCGGTGATCTGGCTCCGGATGTCGGTCGTGACGGGCACGAACCGCTGGACACTCAGCAGCGCATCGGCACCGAACACGTTCGAATCGTCGACCTTGCGCTCATACCTGGGGCTGAGTTCGAACACCACCTCGTTGCCGTTGAACTGCAGGTCCGTGCGCCTGGAAAACTGGTCCCCGCCAAGCGCGTCCTGCGAGCGCGCGAATTCCGTCGAGGCAAACCGGTCGCGTTCATAACGAACGGCGCTCGTCAGTCCATAGCTTGAAAGTCCATCCCGCTCCGACAATTGCAGGGTCGCGTTGGCGGAACCCAGGCCGGAGAAAGTGCCCAGCCCTGTTTTCAGTTGGCGTGTCTTGATGCCGGCTGTGCGCTTGAGGATGATGTTGATCGTCCCGGCGATAGATTGCCCGCTCACATCCGCGGTCGCCGATCGAATCACTTCGATGCGCTCGATCAGGTCCGGCGATATGGAACCAAGCGAGTAATACGGCGACACCACCTCGCCGTTGATCAGAATCTGCGTATATCCGCCGCCGAGGCCACGCATGCGGATCTCGCGCGCCTGCCCGCTGGAACCGCTGACACTGACACCCGATATGCGTTGAAGAACCGCACCCAGCGTCACGTCGCCGAAGCGGGCGATCTCGGCGCTGGTGATGACGACCTTGGCAGCGTTCGCATCCCTGCGCCCACCCACGTCTGCAGACCCCTTCACCTCGACCTGCTGGGGCTGCGCCGGGGACGACCCGGGCGGCACCGCCTGGGAACGGGCCTCAGTCGACAGTCCCGCCAAGACCAGACACAGGAACGGAAGTGGAGCACCGGAACGCAAACACACGGATCTCCGGCGAGACAGACAACCTGGTGGCATAGCGAACTCGGTTCAGAGGAACGTCGACGAAAGAGTGGCGCCTGTCGTCGCATGAACTCCAGCGGTTCAAATTGAGTCTAGCACCCAGATTCCACATTGCCTGTGCGCAGAAGTTGCCGCCGCCCATTCACCGACAGGTCATCGGGCCCAGGTCGCCGGGTGACGGCTGCGCGCCCATGGCCCAAGGTTTCGAGGCAGATTCAGTCGGTGCCAGGGCCAGACTTCGAATGACGGCGAACGATCTGTCCGAATTCCATCGCGAGCAAGCTGTCGGCGGCCTCGAAATAGCGGTCGTCGTGGCTGATGACGACAACGGCCTTGCCCTTTGACTTCAAATGCGGCAGGACCGACCTGTAGAAGATCTCCTTGAAGGGCGGGTCCTGGTCAGCAGCCCATTCGTCGAAGATGTACAAGGGCCTGTCGTCCAGCAGGCTCACCAGCAGCGCCAGCCGCTTGCGCTGCCCGTCGGACAAGGCCAGCGTCGAAAACACACCGTCCTCGATGCTGACCTTGCCGTCGAGGTCGAGCATGGCCAAGTACCGGTTGGCCTCAGAGAGCAGGCCGGCATCGACCTTCGTCAGCAGTCGATCGAACAGGTAGTAGTCGGAGAAGATCGCGCCGATGTCCTGTCGGAACGCTTCGCGGTTGCTGTCGTCGACCGTGTGTTGGTCGAACAGGATCTCGCCTTCCGCGGGCAGATAGTGCAGCGCCAACACCTTGCAGAGCGTTGACTTGCCCGAACCGTTGCCTCCCACGACGAACGTTGCCTCCCCTCGCCTGACTTCGAAGTCGAGCGGCCCGACATCGAAGCCATCGGAAGACGATCCACGCTCGTGGCTGTACTTGACCCCGGCGAAGCGGATGACCTGCCAGGGCGGGGGCGGCCCGACGTCGCGAAGGGAACTGTCTTCCGGCAGGTCGCCGAAGACCTGTTGAATGTTCCTCAACGCCGTCTTGGCCATGGCGATCGGCGGGATCACATCCATGATCACGGCCACCGGACCGGACACGTAGAGCAATGCCATGACGATGCCCACGAGTTCCTTGGACGTGACGGCGTGGTAGTTCACGAACACGAACGCGACGACGCCGATCACGAAAAAGGTGAGCAGGTCGCCGTAGCTGTTCGCTGCCACCATCGTCGTGAGCACCTTTTTGTCCGAGTTCAGCAACTCGGACTCGCGTGAGCGCAGAACCTGCCGAAGATAGAACTCCCTTGCCTTCGCGCTCTGCTTCAGTTCCTTGGCGCCGTAGATGAGGCCCCGCATGGCTTCCTGGAGCCGGTCAAATAGCTTGCGCGAGTGGCGGAAATAGCGGTTGCTGACAAAAACCGGGATCTGGTACGTGATGACGCCGAATGCGATGGCCTGCAGGACGAACACGAAAGCCGCAGCGTTGAGATAGGCCAGAAAGCCGAGCATGCCGACCAGCGTGACGATGTTCATCAGCAGGTCCGGGAGCAGTTGGCCACCCAGGATGATGCGTCTCACATCCTCGGTCATCATCGCCAGCAGCCTCGAGGGTCCGACCCGCTCCAGCTTGGCGAGATTGGCACTCATGATCCGCGCATACAGCTTGCTGCGGAGGTCGACGGTGAGTTCCACCGAGATCCTGACGAGCATGACCCTGGACACGGTGCGCGCCACGAGGATGAACACGCACAGCAGCAGAAAGACGGCCGCTATCTGGTGATTGGCGACCTCGATGAAGAAGAACTTGTACGGTTTGCTCGAGACGCTTTCCACGCCGTCGAAATCGACATCCAGGCTGCCGAGGACGATCGGAATCAGGAACGCATAGGCCACACCCGCAAGGGCTCCCAGCACGATGGAAACGGAGACCCGGTTCGGCGCCTTGCGACCGAAATCTTGAAGAAGATTCACTTTGGAGTCGCGGGTTGAGATGCGGCGGACCCTTGGGGCGAGACACTTGGCGCCCCCATGCCCGCATGGTCGAGCCGGAAGTAGGTGCCGTTCTCGAACGGATCGATCATGTCGGCGTAGTGCCGGCTCAGGACGTTGCCGGATTGCCCCGTGGAATTGATGTACAGGTACGCCCCGGGCGCTGCGCCCATCTCGATGATCTGGCGAACGCCAGCCCCAGAAGTCTTGACATAGCCCTCGGACGACCGGAACTGCGAATACGCGACATTGACCGTGTCGGTCGATCCGCCGGTGGCCGCACGCCGCTCGAAGATCTTGTCCAGCGGCCGGGTGAAGCTGAAGGGTATGTGCTCGTAAAGCGCCCGGTGGATGCTGCCCCAGGTCCATGAGTCCATGTCACTGCCTGCCAGTTTGGTCAGTTCGTCCAGGGCGTCGTCCAGGGACAGCAGGATGGCGCGCTGGCAGGCACGGGTCGACTGCCGGTCCGCCGTCTCGCACCAGGTCCCCTTGTCGGCAGCCAAGGCCTGCGTCAGGCTTTCGGTCGGGAGCCGATCGAGCATGGCGTCCATGTAGCCGGACTGCGCGCGCGCATTCCAGGGCAACTGCAATCGGTCGGAAAACAATCGGCGCTTGAGATGGCGCGTCCAGACGTTCACGATGCTGGGTGCAACCAGCGTCGGCGCCATCGAGCCCTTCCACTCGCGCAGGAGCTTCAGCGCGGCCTTCTGACGGTCCGTGGTGCCGGCCAATTCGGGTAGCGCGCGCACGAAGCCAAGGGCGGGCTCGCTGACGACGTCGGTCTGGATGCGCTGGTGGTCCTCAAGGGACAGACGGCCCTTCTGCGAGATGAACCCATCCAGCATGGCCGTGATGCGCTGCGCGCGTGCCGGTGGTGCCCAGCTGTTGGAGATGAAGTACGGGTAGGTTCCATCGAACATGCGCTGGTTGGCCGACACGATGTACCCAGATGCCGGGTTGAACGAGCTTGGCATCCGGTCAGAAGGGATGTATCCATCCCACTCGTGTTCGCCGTCGGCCCCGCCCACGGGAAGGGCCCCCTTCCCCTTGCCGCGCAGCGGCACGCGCCCGGCGCCTGCGTAGCCGATGTTGCCTTCAACGTCTGCGTAGAGGAAGTTCAAGGCTGGCGAAACGACATCGGCCAGCGCCTGCCGGAAGCTGGGCCAGTCGCTGGCGAAATTCAGCTTGAACAGACCCTCGTACGTGGTGTCGCTGCCTTCCAGCGCCACCCAGCGCAAAGAGACCACCTGGCCCAGGGGATTCTCGAAGTCGCTGACGACCGGCCCATGGCGCGTGGCGCGCACCCGCAATTCAACGGGCTTGACCTCCGGGCGCAGACTGGACGGGAAGTCGGCCCGCACCGTGACCACCTCCTTGCGCACGGTCATCGCTTCCCAGCGGTCGCGAACTCGGTACTCCCTTGGATTCGCCGGATTCACTTCCTCCAGGTACAGGTCCTGCACGTCGGCCGTCATGCTGGTGGCACCCCAGGCGATGTGCTGGTTGCGCCCGAGCATGATGATCGGCAACCCAACCAGGGTCATGCCCGCGGACTTCAACCGGGGGCCATCGAGCACGGCTGCGTACCACCAGGACGGCATGCTGAGCGCGAGGTGAGGATCGTTGGCCAGCACAGCCATGCCATTGCCCGAGTGCCTGGGCGACACCACCCAGGCATTGCTGCCCAGCCACTGCCCGCCGATCTGCAGTTCGCTGGCGAGCGTGCGCTTCAGATCGAGCAGCTTCAGCAGCGCGCCGCGCTGAGCGGGCCTGGCAGTGTCTGGCGATGCAGCAGGCGAGTCGGCGTTCTCGCGCTTGAAGAAGGTGTCCAGCTCAGCGGGCGACAAGGCCTGGCTGGCGATGTGCCGCTCGATCTCCTCCCCGAAGTTCTCCGAGAGATTGAGCGAGAACACCTTGATCCAGGCCAGCGAGTCCGCGGCCGTCCACGGTTGCGGCCGGATGCCCAGCATTTCGAACTCGGGCGGAAGCTTGTCGTGCGAGGCCACCCAGGCATTGATGCCTTCGGCGTAAGCGTCCAGGGAGTCGCGGGCGCGCTGGCTGAGCGCGGGCAGGGAGGCCTTTGCCGCCTCGTACAGCCCCAGAGTCCTGAACCAGGAGTCCTGCTTCACGGTGGCTTTGCCGAACACCTCGCTGAGCCTGCCCTGCGCAATCCTGCGCTGCCTCTCCAGCTGCCAGAGGCGGTCCTGGGCATGCGCATAGCCGATGCCGAAGAAGAGGTCGTGCTCCGATTGCGCCACGATCCTCGGTACACCCTGCTCGTCGCGAATGATCTGGACCGGCGCCTGCACGCCGGAGACCACGAGACCGGCGCCATCTGGCGGCAGGGAGGCACGGAACTGGTAGAGCGTCAGGCCCAGCACCAAGGCGATCGGGATTGCCACGAAAACCGACAGTCTTGCCAGCAACGGGAACGAACGAATCATCAGCACCCCGCCTCTCGTGCACAGCCGCCCTCACGAGAAGGCCGTCGACAACAAAGTTCGTCGGAATGTAGTGCAAGTTTGTTCTCCGTTAGTGCGGTCCAGCGTCGGGCCGATCGCCCGGCCCGCGATGACGCACATGGCGGAATCTCCACAGCCGCCGGACGAGCCGACGACATGCGCCACGCACTGGCGTGTGAAACGGACAAGGTCGACCAGACGCTCCAGTGGATCGACGGTCCTGCTACAACAGAGTGGTCGACCCAGGCCCCCGATCACGGCCCACTTCCAGGGCGCGCGAATTCAGCGTCGTCGGGCGTCAGAAACAAAACAGCCCCAGGTGCATCGACACGCTGGGGCTTCGCAAGGCGGTCCGGCTCAATGCCGGGTACTGCTTACATGTGGTCGATCATCACCTGGCCGAAGCCCGAGCAGGAGACCTGCGTCGCGCCGTCCATCAGGCGTGCGAAGTCGTAGGTCACCTTCTTGCTCAGGATCGAGCGCTCCATCGACTTGATGATCAGGTCGGCGGCCTCGGTCCAGCCCATGTGGCGCAGCATCATCTCGGCCGAGAGGATCTCGGAGCCGGGGTTGACGTAGTCCTTGCCGGCGTACTTCGGCGCCGTGCCGTGCGTGGCCTCGAACATCGCCACCGAGTCGCTCAGGTTGGCGCCCGGTGCGATGCCGATGCCGCCCACCTGCGCGGCCAGCGCGTCGGAGACGTAGTCGCCGTTCAGGTTCAGCGTGGCGATCACCGAGTACTCCGCCGGGCGCAGCAGGATCTGCTGCAGGAAGGCGTCGGCGATCGAATCCTTGATGACGATGTCCTTGCCCGTCTTCGGGTTCTTCAGCTTGCACCACGGGCCGCCGTCGATCAGCTGCGCGCCGAACTCGCGCTGCGCCAGCGCGTAGGACCAGTCGCGGAAGCCACCCTCGGTGAACTTCATGATGTTGCCCTTGTGCACGATGGTCACGCTGGGCTTGTCGTTGTCGATGGCGTACTGGATCGCCTTGCGCACCAGGCGCTCGGTGCCTTCGCGGCTCACCGGCTTGATGCCGATGCCCGAGGTGGCCGGGAAGCGGATCTTCTTGACGCCCATCTCCTTGATCAGGAAGTCGATGAGCTTCTTGGCCTTGTCGGTCTCGGCCTCGTACTCGATGCCGGCGTAGATGTCTTCCGAGTTCTCGCGGAAGATCACCATGTTGGTCTTCTCCGGCTCCTTCAGCGGGCTGGGCACGCCCTTGAAGTACTGGATCGGGCGCAGGCAGACGTAGAGGTCCAGCTCCTGGCGCAGCGCGACGTTCAGGCTGCGGATGCCGCCGCCCACCGGCGTCGTCAGCGGGCCCTTGATCGAGACGACGTAGTCGCGCACGGCATGCAGGGTCTCCTCGGGGAGCCAGACGTCGGGGCCGTAGACCTTGGTCGACTTCTCGCCGGCGTAGACCTCCATCCAGTGGATCTTGCGCTTGCCGCCGTAGCACTTGGCCACCGCGGCGTCGACCACCTTCAGCATCACCGGGGTGATGTCCAGGCCGGTGCCGTCGCCCTCGATGTACGGGATGATGGGTTGATCGGGGACGTTGAGCGAGAAGTCGGCGTTGACCGTGATCTTCTGGCCGCCGGCGGGCACCTTGATGTGCTGGTACATGGATGCGGTCTCCGAGAAGCCGGCAGCGCATTCCGTCACGCCGGCGCAGGTGTTGTCGAGCCGACGATTCTATGTCGCCGGCCCTGTCAACCGTCTGACGGGGCGCCGCGTTGCGGATGGGCCTCCCAGTTGGAGGGGGTTCGTTGAAACTTTCGAAAGGTACTCCGAAATGAACAAGCTCCTGGCCGCCCTGATCGCCGCCGCCTTCGCCACCACCGGCGCCTTCGCCGCCGAGCCGGCCAAGAAGGAAGAGGCCAAGCCGGCCGCTGCCGCCGCTTCGGGCGCCAAGAAGGCCGAAGCCAAGAAGGAAGAAGCCAAGCCGGCCGCCAAGAAGGAAGAAGCCAAGAAGTAATTGGCTCTCGCCGGTGGGCGCCGCCTGCGGTGCCCCTGGTGACGCGACGCCCGGCCCCTGCCGGGCGTTGTCGTTTTCGGGCCTTGTTCCCCGGCCCCGCTACCAGAGCGTGGCGCAGAACGCCGCCACCTGGTGCCAGACGCCCTTGCCCAGCGCCCAGCCCGAGGCACCGGCCAGCAGCAGGCCTGCGGCCCGGGCCGCCAGGCGATCACGCGCCGCCGCGTCCGAGCCCCGCAGCAGCCGCTGCCAGACCCAGGGCCCGAGCACGAGCCCGGGCGCCGAGGCGATGCCGAAGGCCGCCATCGTCGCCGCGCCGCCCGCCGGGCCGCTGGCCATCGCCGCGACCATCAGCGCGGATTGAAGCAGGCCACAAGGCCAGGCCACCCACAGGCCGCCCGCGACGGCGCTGCGCGCCGGGCCCCGCATGCGCTGCCAGCCATCAGCCGGCTGGCCCTGCGCATCCGGCAGCCGCCCCAGCCGCGCCAGCCAGCCGGGTTGCCGCGCCGTGATCAGCAACCAGAGGCCCAGCATCAGCGCCGCCGCATGCAGCAGCACCCACAGAGGCCGCAGCGCCGGGCTGAGCTGCGACCAGGCCGCCAGCGTCGCCACGCTGGCCGCGGCCAGCGCGCCGCCGAGGGCGTAGCCGGCGATGCGCGCGGCGTGAAAGGCGAGTGGCGCCGCGCCGGCCCGTCCGCCGACCGCTGCCGCGCAGGGCGCCGCGCACATGGCCGCGCAATGCGGCGACCCTGCCAGGCCCAGCAGGGCGGCACTCGCGACGAGGGCGGCATCCACCCCTAGATGATGCGCGAGAAGCGCTCCCTGACGCGGTCGGCCTGCAGGTGGCGGTCGAAGGTCATCGCGACGGCGCGCACGAAGAACCAGCCGGTGGCGGTGACCTGGATGTCACGGTCGCTGATCGTCACCAGGCCTGCCTCGCGCAGCGGCTCGAGCTGCTGCAGCTCGTTGGCGAAGGTTTCCTTGAACTTGATCAGGTGCGCCAGCTCGATGGACTCGAACTCGACATGGCCCTGGCACATCAGCGCCATGATCACCGCGCGGCGCAGCAGGTCGTCGCGCGTCAGTGCCAGGCCGCGCACGATCGGGAAGTTGCCTTGCGCCAGCGCATCGTGGTATTCGGCCAGCGTCTTGGCGTTCTGGCTGTACGTGGCGCCAATGCGGCCGATGCCGGAGACGCCCAGGCTCACGAGGTCGCAGTCGGGCTGCGTGGTGTAGCCCTGGAAGTTGCGATGCAGCCGGCCCTGGCGCTTGGCGATGGCCAGCGCGTCGGTCGGCAGCGCGAAGTGGTCCATGCCGATGTAGACGTAGCCGTTGCCGATGAAGCCGGCCAGCGCCGCGCGAAGCATGCCGATGCGCTGCTCGCCGGTGGGCAGCGCGTTGCCGTCGATGCGGCGCTGCGGCTTGAAGCGCTGCGGCAGGTGCGCGTAGGCGTACAGCGCCAGCCGCGTGGGCCTCAGCTCGGCCACCTGGGCGATGGTGCGGCGGAAGGATTCTGGCGTCTGCTTGGGCAGGCCGTAGATGAGGTCGGCGTTGATCGACTCGAACTTCAGCGCGCGCGCCTCGGCCACCAGCTCGCGCACCATCTCGAAGGACTGCACGCGGTGCACGGCCTGCTGCACGTCGGGGTCGAAGTCCTGGATGCCGAAGCTGATGCGGTTGAAGCCCATGCCCGCGAGGTTGCGCAGCCGCTCCCGGGAGGCGGTGCGGGGATCGACCTCGATCGACACCTCGGCGTTCGGCATGACCTTGAAGGCGCCGCGCAGCATCTGCATCAGCTGGCCGAGTTCCTCGTCGGACAGGAAGGTGGGCGAGCCGCCGCCCAGGTGCAGCTGCGAGACGGGCTGCGTGCGGCCCAGCTCGGCCACGTGGAGATCGACCTCGCGCTGCAGGTCGACCAGGTACTCGGCACCGCGGCTGTGGTGCTTGGTGATGATCTTGTTGCAGGCGCAGTAGTAGCAGAGCTGCTCGCAGAACGGGATGTGCACGTACAGCGACAGCGGCGGCGAGCCGCCGACCACCGCACCCTGCGCGCGCTGGCGCAGCGCCTGGCGGTATTCCTCGGGGCCGAAGGCCTCGACGAAGCGGTCGGCCGTGGGATAGGAGGTGTAGCGCGGCCCGGGAACGTCCATGCGGCGCAGCAGCGCATCCGAAAGGGCGACTTCGACGGGTGGGCTGGCAGCGATGGTCGTCATGGGTGGAATGTGCCAAAGAGGGGCACGGTAGGGTCTTGACTTTTCTCAACCGGGTGGCCGAACCATACTCAGGACCGGGCCGCCGCGGGATCGGCGACAATGTGATCTTCCCACGCGCATACGAACACATGCACGCCGGCACTCCACCCGTACGACTCGAACCCTTCAAGGTCGCCTGCTCCAGCTGCAATCTGCGGGAGCTCTGCCTGCCGGTCGGCATCAGCGAAGACCAGATGGAGCGCCTGGACTCCATCGTCGCCACCCGGCGCTCGGTGCCCCGCGGCGACGCCCTCTTCCGCGCCGGCGACGCCTTCGCCTCGCTCTACGCGGTGCGCACCGGCTTCTTCAAGACCTGCGTGTCCTCGGAAGACGGCCGCGACCAGGTCACCGGCTTCCAGATGGCCGGCGAGCTGCTGGGCCTGGACGGCATCGGCACCGACCGCCACACCTGCGACGCCGTGGCGCTGGAGGATTCGCAGGTCTGCATCATTCCGTATCACCAGCTCGAGGACCTCTCGCGCGAGCTGTCGGACCTGCAGCGCCACTTCCACCGCATCATGAGCCGCGAGATCGTGCGCGACCACGGCGTGATGCTGCTCTTGGGCAGCATGCGCGCCGAGGAGCGCCTCGCCGCCTTCCTGCTGAACCTGACGCAGCGTCTGCGCTCGCGTGGCTTCTCGGCCAGTTCGCTGGTGCTGCGCATGACGCGCGAGGAGATCGGCAGCTACCTCGGCCTGAAGCTGGAGACGGTGAGCCGTGCCTTCAGCAAGTTCCAGGACGACGGCATGCTGGAAGTGAAGCAGCGCCAGATCCGCGTGCTCGAGCCCGAGGCGCTGCAGGCGCTGGTCAACGGGACGGGCGGCTGCTGAGGCGCCCTTTCTGAGCGCTACTCCGCCCAGCTGCGGCTGTTGATCTCGTCGGCCGCGCGCTGTAGCAGCATCGTCAGCGCACAGGCGCCCGCGGTGGCGGCCCAGAAGAAGAAGAAGGCCAGCGAGTAGACGGTCGAGTCCGACCATTCGAGCGACGATCCGCCCAGCGTGTGCAGCGACTGCGGGTCGACGAAGGCGAACACGCCGATCTCCAGCACCGCGGCCACCAGGAAGGCGGGCCAGGCGACGGCAGCAACGCGGCGGGCCAGGCGTTTCATCGGACGTGCGGGTACGGCAACTGCGGACTCAGCGCCCGTTGGTGGCGGCGTGGTTGCGCGCCTGTATCGCCGGCTGCTGGGCGTCGTCGGCGCCGGCGGCGGTGCTGATCACCGGGTCCGGGTGGCGGATCGCCAGCGACAGCGTGAAGAAGCTGGCCACGACGACGAGTGCCGGCCCGCCGATCACCATCCAGACAATGGGCAGGCGGTACCAGGGCGGGTTGTCCTTGCCGGTGGCGTCCTGGGTCTTCGGGGTGGACATGGCTGTCTCCTCGCGGCGTGCCGTCAGCGCGGCACCATGAAGGTGGATTTCTCGACCAGCGAACGCGCGGCTTCGCCACCCGCACCCGCCAGCCGTTCGATCTGGAACTCGATCTTGTGCGCGCCCGGCCCGGCCTGCGCGGCGGCCTCCGGCGGCACGCGCACCGCCACCGGGATCCAGCGCGCCTGCGCCGGGTCGATCGTGACCTCGGCCGGCGCGTCGGTACGCAGCTGCGGCAGGCCGGCGGCGCCGATGCGGTAGCGCTGCGGCCGCTCGGTGGCGTTCATGATCTGCAGACGGTAGACGTTCTCGATCCAGCCGTCATCGACCTGCCGCGCGAGCGCGCCGCGGTCGCGCACGATGTCGACCTTGAAGGGCGTACGCAGCAGGAGGCTGGTGAGCAACGCGGCGCTGATCAGCACCAGCACGGCGCTGTAGACCAGCACCCGCGGCCGCAGCACGCGCGAGAGCGTCTGCGAGCGCGTGAAATGGCGCTGCATGCCGTTCTGCGTGTCGTAGCGGATGAGCCCGCGCGGGTACTTCATCTTGTCCATCACGCCGTTGCAGACGTCGATGCACGCGGTGCAGCCGATGCACTCGTACTGCAGGCCCTTCCGGATGTCGATGCCGGTGGGGCAGACCTGCACGCACAGCTCGCAGTCGATGCAGTCGCCGAGGGCGCGGCCCTGCGCGTCGGTCTTGCCCTCGGAGCGCTTGCTGCGCACGCCGCCGCGCGGCTCGCCGCGCTCGGCGTCGTAGCTGATGATCAGCGTGTCCTTGTCGAACATCGCGCTCTGGAAGCGCGCGTAGGGGCACATGTACTTGCACACCTGCTCGCGCATGAAGCCGGCGTTGCCATAGGTGGCGAAGCCGTAGAACAGGGTCCAGAAGGTTTCCCAGGGCCCGAGCGCGAAGCCGGCGAAGGCCGGCACGAGCTGGCGGATGGGCGTGAAGTAGCCGACGAAGGAGATGCCGGTCCACAGCCCGATGGCGGCCCAGATGGCGTGCTTGCCGCCCTTGCGCGCGATCTTCTCGGCCGACCAGGGCGCCTTGTCGAGCTTCATGCGCTTCATGCGGTCGCCCTCGAGGTGGCGCTCGACCCACATGAAGATCTCGGTGTAGACGGTCTGCGGGCAGGTGTAGCCGCACCACAGCCGGCCTGCCACCGCGGTGAACAGGAACAGCGAATAGGCGCTGATGATCAGCAGGCCCGTCAGGTAGATGAAGTCCTGCGGGTACAGCACCAGGCCGAAGATGTAGAAGCGGCGCGCACCGAGGTCGAACAGCACGGCCTGGCGGCCGTTCCAGTCCAGCCAGGGCAGCCCGTAGAACACGAGCTGCGTGGCCCACACCATCGCCCAACGCCAGCCGGCGAACCAGCCGGAGACGGCGCGCGGGTAGATCTTCGCGTGCTTCTGGTACAGCGAAACGACCGCGACGCGGGCGTCGGCAGTCGTCTCGGCGGCGGCAGCCGGCGCGGTGGCCGGGGGGGTCGACATCGGCGGTCCTGTCACCTTTGCGCGTGGCTGCCTGTCTTCGCGAACGTCACTTCGCGGCGACGCTCGTGCCCTGCGACAGGCCCCAGACGTAGGCGCCCAGCACGTGCACCTGTTCCGGCGTGAGCAGCTTGCCCTGCGGCGGCATGACGTTGGTCTTGCCGTTGGTCACCATCGCGACGATCGCCTGCTCGCCCCAGCCGTGCAGCCAGATCTTGTCGGTCAGGTTCGGTGCGCCCAGCGCCGGATTGCCCTTGCCTTCGGGGCCGTGGCACGCGGCGCAGACACCGAACTTGGCCTTGCCGAGTTCGGCGGCAACGTTGTTGTGCGCGCTGCCCGACAGGCTCAGCACGTAGTTGGCGACGTTCTTCACGTCCTCGGCGCTGCCCACCGCGGCGGCCATCGTCGGCATCATGCCGGTGCGGCCTTCGACGATGGTCTTCTCGATGTACTCGGGCGTGCCGGCGCCGAGCCAGTCCTGGTCGGTCAGGTTCGGGAAGCCCTTGCTGCCGCGCCCGTCGCTGCCGTGGCAGCCGGAGCAGTTGTTCAGGAACAGGCGCTGGCCGATGCCCATCGCGACCTCGTCCTTGACCAGCTCCTCGGCCTTCATCGGCGTGAACTTGGCGTAGACGGGCGCCATCGCGGCGCGCGCCTTGTCCTGCTCGGCCTGGTACTGGCCCACGCTCGTCCAGCCCAGCGTGCCGGGGTTGGTGCCCAGGCCCGGGTAGAACGCGAGGTAGACCACCGAGAAGACCACGGTGATGATGAACAGCCACATCCACCAGCGCGGCAGCGGGTTGTTCAGCTCGCGCAGGTCCTCGTCCCACACGTGGCCCGTGGTGTTGTCGTTGGCCATGACCTTGCGCTTGCTGGCGATGGCCAGCAGCACCAGGCACAGGACCATGCCCAGAACGGTTGCGGCGGCGACGAACAGCGCCCAGCCCCCATTGACGAAATCGCTCACACTGGTTCTCCTTGATTCTGGGCGCCGGCCTCGTCCTCCACGAACGGCAGGCGCGCGGCGGCTTCATGGTCGGCGATGCGGCGGCGGCTCCAGGTGTGCACCATCAGCGCGATGAACAGCACCAGGCTGGCCAGCGTGACCGCGATCCGCAGGTCGTTGATGTCCATGGGCATCTTCCTTTCGCGGCCTTACTTGCGCGCGGTGCCCAGCACCTGCAGGTAGGCGACGAGCGCGTCCATCTCGCTGCGGCCCTTCACGTCCTCGGCGGCCTTGGCGATCTCGGCGTCGGTGTAGGGCACGCCCACCGTGCGCAGTGCCTTCATGCGCGGCGCCATGCCTTCCGGGTCGACCGTGTTGGCCAGCAGCCAGGGGTAGGCCGGCATGTTCGATTCCGGCACCAGGTCGCGCGGGTTGTTCAGGTGGATGCGGTGCCACTCGTCGTTGTACTTGCCGCCCACGCGGTGCAGGTCGGGGCCGGTGCGCTTGCTGCCCCACTGGAACGGGTGGTCGTAGACGAACTCGCCGGCCACCGAGAGCTGGCCGTAGCGCAGCGCCTCGGCGCGGAAGGGCCGCACCATCTGCGAGTGGCAGTTGTAGCAGCCCTCGCGGATGTAGATGTCGCGGCCCGCGAGCTGCAGCGGCGTGTAGGGCTTGAGGCCCTCGACCGGCTGCGTGGTGGAGCGTTGGAAGAACAGCGGGATGATCTCGACCATGCCGCCGATGGCGACTGCCAGCAGGATCAGCACGATCATCAGGAAGTTGCTGGTCTCGATCTTCTCGTGACCGGCGGGCGTGTGGTTCTGTGCCATGTGTCTTTCTCCGTCGGCTGCGTCAGGCGTGCGCCGGCGAGGCGCCGACCGGCGGGATCGTGCCTTCGACGGCCTGGCCGCTCTTGGCGGTCATGATCGTGTTCCAGCCCATGATCAGCATGCCGGTGAGGTACAGCAGGCCGCCCAGCAGGCGCACCACGTAGTACGGGAAGGTGGCCTTCACGCTCTCGACGAAGCTGTAGACCAGCGTGCCGTCGGGGTTGACCGCGCGCCACATCAGGCCCTGCATCACGCCGGCGATCCACATCGCGGCGATGTACAGCACGATGCCGATGGTGGCGATCCAGAAGTGCATCTCGATGGCCTTGACGCTGTACATCTGCTTTTGGCCGAACAGGCGCGGGATCAGGTAGTACAGGCAGCCCATGCTGATCAGGCCCACCCAGCCGAGCGCGCCGCTGTGCACGTGGCCGACGGTCCAGTCGGTGTAGTGGCTCAGCGCGTTGACGGTCTTGATGGACATCATCGGGCCCTCGAAGGTGCTCATGCCGTAGAACGACAGGCTCACGATGAGGAACTTCAGCACCGGGTCGTCACGCAGCTTGTGCCAGGCACCGCTGAGGGTCATGATGCCGTTGATCATGCCGCCCCAGCTGGGGGCCAGCAGGATCAGCGAGAACAGCATGCCGATCGACTGCGCCCAGTCCGGCAGCGCGGTGTAGTGCAGGTGGTGGGGGCCCGCCCACATGTAGGTGAAGATCAGGGCCCAGAAGTGCACGATCGACAGGCGATACGAGTACACCGGGCGCTCGGCCTGCTTCGGGATGAAGTAGTACATCATCCCCAGGAAGCCGGCGGTGAGGAAGAAGCCCACCGCGTTGTGGCCGTACCACCACTGGACCATCGCGTCCTGCACGCCGGCGTAGGCCGAGTAGCTCTTGAACAGCGAGACCGGGATCTCGGCGCTGTTGACGATGTGCAGCAGCGCCACGGCGATGATGAAGGCGCCGAAGAACCAGTTGGCCACGTAGATGTGGCGCACCTTGCGGATGCCGATGGTGCCGAAGAACACGACCGCGTACGCCACCCAGGTGACGGCGATCGCGATGTCGATCGGCCACTCGAGCTCGGCGTATTCCTTGCCGGTCGTGAGGCCCAGCGGCAGCGTGATGGCGGCCGACACGATGATCAGCTGCCACATCACGAAGGTGAACATCGCCAGGCCGGGCGCGAACAGCTTGGTCTGGCAGGTGCGCTGCACCACGTGGTAGGAGCAGGCAAACAGCGTGCAGCCGCCGAACGCGAAGATCACCGCATTGGTATGCAGCGGCCGCAGGCGCCCGTAGGTCAGGAAGGGGATCCCGAGGTTGAGCTCGGGCCATGCCAGCTGGGCGGCGATGATGACGCCCACGAGCATGCCGACCACACCCCACAGCACCGCTGCCAGCGAGAACAGTCTGACGACTGAATCGCTGTAGCGGTCGCTGCCGGTGCCGGCGACGGCTGTTTGTGCCATTGGTTTTCTCCTCTTTAGGAAGGCTGAAGTCAATTCCGGGATTCTTGAAGGGGCATGCCGGACCCGGCTTGACCGGGGTCAATCGGCAAAGCCTCGTCTGTCAGGATTCGTTCACCTTCGCGCTCCAGGTCTTCGAACTGGCCCTTGTGCACGGCCCATCCGAAGATCCCCAGGATCACGAGCACGAGTCCGGCCGACAGCGGTATGAGCAGGTACAGGCTCTCCATGCTTGCTCGAGCCTTTCAGCGCGCCGCGCGCAGCGCGTTGGCCACGACCACCAGCGAACTCGTCGCCATGCCCAGTCCGGCGGCCCAGGGCGGCAGCCAGCCGACGAGCGCCAGCGGGATGCACACCGCGTTGTAGAGCGCGGCCCAGGCCATGTTCTGGCGCACGATGCGCACGGCCTTGCGTGCACTCGCGCGGGCCCGCACCAGGTCACCCAGCCGGCTGGAGGTGATCACCGCATCGGCCTGGCTGCGCGCGACCAGCGCGCCCTGCCCCATCGCGAGCGAGACATCGGCGCGGGCCAGCACCGGCGCGTCGTTGATGCCGTCGCCCACCATCGCGACGCAGCGGCCCGCGGTCTGCGCGGCCGCCACGGCCGCGAGCTTGCCCTCGGGCGTGGCACGCGCATGGACCTCGGCGATGCCGACGCGCGCGGCCAGCGCTTCGGCGCGCGCGGGCGCATCGCCGCTGAGCAGCGCGACGCGGATGCCTTCGGCCCGCAAGGTGGACACCGCTTCGGCCGCGCCATCGCGCAGCGCCTCGTCGAACACGAAGCCGGCGACGACGCGGCCGTCGCAGCCGAGCGCCACCTGCACCGAAGCATCGGCATGCGCTTCGGCCGAGGCCCACGCGGGCGAGCCCAGGCGCCACTCGCGGCCTTGCGCATCACGGCCTCGCACGCCCGAGCCCGCGACCTCTTCGATGCCTTCGAAGACCTCCGAACACTCCGCGCCGGCGTCGAGCAAGGCGCGCGACAAGGGATGCGCCGACCACTGCGCCAGCGCCGTGGCATTCGCCAGCGCGCCCGCTTCATCGAGCGATGCGTCGTGCACGAGCACCTTCGACAAGGCGAGCCGGTCCTCGGTCAGCGTGCCGGTCTTGTCGAAGAAGACCTGGTCGATGCGCGCGAGCCGCTCGACGGCATCGAGCCTTTGCAGCAGCACGCCGCGCCGCGCCATGCCGCGCGTGGCGGCCACGAGCGTGGCCGGTGCGGCGATCGACAAGGCGCAGGGGCAGGTGACGATCAGCACCGAGACGGCCACCCATACCGCACGCGAAGGATCGACCACGCTCCAGTACGCAGCGGCCGCAGCGGCCAGCACGAGCACGGTCCACAGGAAGGGCCCGGCCCAGCGGTCGGCCAGCAGCGCGGCGGCGGGCCGCTGCGCCATCGCGCTCTTCATCATCGAGACGATGGCTTCCAGGCGCGTGTCGCCACCGGTGCGCAGCACGCGCACGAGCACCGGCGCGCCCAGGTTCACGCTGCCGGCCACGACCTCGGCACCGCAGGGCTTGTCGACCGGCACCGACTCGCCCGTCAGCAGCGATTCGTCGGCGCGCGTGGCGCCCTGCTCCACCAGGCCATCGGCCGCGAAGGCCTGGCCCACCGGCACGCGCAGCAGGTCGCCGGGTGCGATGCGCAGCAGGCTCACGGCCTCGTCGCGTCCATCGGCACCGACGCGCCACGCGGTCTCGGGCAGGCGCGCGAGCGAGGCTTCCAGCGCCTCGGCCGCGCGGTGGCGCGCGAGCAGTTCGAGATATCGCGCCCCGAGCAGGAAGCTGACGAACATCGTCAGCGAGTCGAAGTAGACCTCGTGGCCGAACACACCGCTGGGCTCGAAGGTGGCGCCGCTGCTGGCGACGAAGGTGATCGCGATGCCCAAAGCGACCGGCACGTCCATGCCGATGCGGCGCTGCCGCAGCGAGGCCCAGGCGCCGCGGAAGAAGGCGCCGGCCGAGAACATCAGCACCGGCAGCGTCAGCAGCCAGCTGCCCCAGTTCAGCAGCTGGCGCATGTCGGGTGCGAGTTCGCCCGCGCCGGCCAAGTAGCTGGGCGTGGCCATCATCATCACCTGCATCGCGCAGAACGCGGCCACGAACAGGCGCCACAGCGCCTGCCGGTGCGCCTGGCGGCGCAGCGCTCGCGCCGGCGCTGCGGCATCGGGCGCGGCGCCGTAGCCCGCCGCGCGCACCGCCTCGATGAGCGACGACAGGCGCGTGCGCGAAGGGTCCCAGCGCACCGTGGCGCGTTCGCTCGCGGCACTGACGCTGGCCGCGCGGACGCCGTCGACCCGCGAAAGCGCCTGCTCGATGATCCCGCTGCAGGCCGCGCAATGCAGGCCCGACAGCTGCAGCGCCGATTCGCCGAGCCTCTCGCCCTGCGGGCCCGTCACCCAGCGCGTGCAGCGGCCCAGTTCGGCGGGATCGTCGACGACGCGCAGCGCGGCGTCGGCGGAACGGGCATCGGCAGTGGCGGCGGCGACAGTGGACATCTTGGGCGGCGCGGATAATCCGACGAAGGAGTCCGCCCCGTCATGATCCTCGTCAAGCCATTCGCCTTGCTGACTGCCACGCTTGCCGCGTGGTTTTGGGCCGCCGCACCCGCCGCGGCCCAGCAGGGCCCGCAGCCCCGGCTGCCCACCACCGAGCTGACTGCCGGCATGCACGTGATCCATGCCGAACTCGCGATCTCGCCGGAGCAGCAGCAGGTGGGCATGATGTTCCGCCGCACGATGGGCACCAACGACGGCATGTTGTTCGTCAACGAGGATTCGGGCGTGCGCTGCTTCTGGATGCGCAACACGCTGCTGCCGCTGTCCATCGCCTTCATCGCCGACGACGGCACCATCGTCAACATCGCCGACATGGCGCCGCAGTCCGACGACTCGCACTGCTCCACCAAGCCGGTGCGCTTCGCGCTGGAGATGAACCAGGGTTGGTTCGCCAAGCGCGGCTTCAAGGCGGGCGCGAAGCTCCGCGGTGCTCCGTTCCGGAGCCCCCAAGCTCGCTGACGCTCGCTACCCCCCGAGGGGGCCGCCCGCCGACGGCCCGGCGAAGCCGGATCCGTGTCGGGGACTTGGTCAGGCAGCCAGTCGCACCGTGAAGCACATGCCGTCCACGTCCGGCCTTGTCGCGGCCGAGAGCTGGCCGCCCAGGCGCTCGACGATCTCGCGCGCGATGGCCAGGCCCAGGCCGGTGCCGCCGTCGCTGCGCAGGTCGGCGCGCTCGCCGCGCCAGAAGGGCTCGAACAGGCGCGGCAGGTCGGCCGGCTTCACGCCCGGGCCGTCGTCCTCCACGCTGACCTCGGCGCCGCCTCCGGCCAGGGCCTTCACGCGCATCACGATGTGCGGGCCGCCGTAGCGCTGCGCGTTGTCGAGCAGGTTGTTGACGACCTCGCCTAGCCACACCGGATGCGCCCGCGCGACCACCGGGTCGGCCGGCGCATCGAGCTCGATGCTGCGCCCCTGCCGCAGGCCCTGCAGCACCAGCGGCTCGGTGGCCTCGCGCAGCAGCGGCACGATGTCCTGGGGCCGGTGCTCGGCGTTCATCGTCAGCGCGGTCTCCGAACTGGCCAGGCTCAGCAGCTGGCTGATGAGGCGCGAGAGACGTTCGCTCGAATGGCTCAGTTCGCTCAGCAACGGACGCCAGCCCTGCTCGCCCGACATGGCCAGATGCGCCGCAAGCTCGCGCTCCAGCTCCTGCGCCAGCACGCGGATGCCGGCCACCGGCGTGCGCAGCTGGTGCGCGGCATCGGCGACGAAGCGGCGCTGCAGCGCGAGCGAGGCCTGCATGTCCTGCAGCAGCGTGTTGATGCGCTCGACCATCGGCACCGCCTCGGCCGGCACGTCCTGCAGCGGCAGCGGTCGCCAGTCGTGCACCTCGCGCACGGCCACCTGCGCGCCCAGTTCGCGCAGCGGCTTCAAGCCGCGCCGCACGCCCCAGCCGATGAGCAGGAAGGTCAGCGCGCCCAGCGCGAGCGTCGGGCCGACGATGGCCAGCTGCACGTCGCGCATCAAGGCGCCGCGCTTGCGCTTGGTCTCCACGACGATGATCGAGACGCGGCGGTCGATCATCGGCGAGGTCACCGAGAACACCGCACCGCGCACCGGCTCGCCGGCCATCGTCGCGTCGAAGAGCACCGGCTGCGCGAAGCTCGCGGCGCGGTCCAGCGGCACCGGCACCTCGGCATCGCCGGCCAGCGCATTGCCGTCGATGTCGACCATCGCGAAGCTGTTGCGGTCGGCGCGGTCCCAGGTCAGCAGCTCCAGCGTCTGGCGGCTCAAGTCCAGCAGCGGGCCGCGGTCCGACCAGTCGACCTTGGCCGCCAGGGCCGAAGCCTCGTCCTGCAGCGAGCGGTCGAAAGCGGCGCTCGCGGCGCCGCGCGCGAGCCAGTACGCACCGCCGCCGGCCGCCGCCATGCCCACGAGCCAGATCCACGCCAGCGGCAGCAGCAGGCTGCGCGCCAGGCTCGGGCCGTGGCCCGCGCCCCTGGCGCTGCCGGCGCTCATGCCGCCGGCGGCGTGCTGCCGGCCTCGGCCGCCTCCAGCACGTAGCCGAAGCCGCGCACGGTCTTGATCACGACACCCAGGTCCGCGAAGCGCTTGCGCAGGCGGTGCACGTAGACCTCGACCGAGTTCTCGCTGAAGTCGGCTTCCCAGCTCGACAGCCGCGCGACGATCGAGTCCTTGCCGACCACGCGGCCGGCCTTCTGCATCAGCAGTTCGGTGAGCGCGAGTTCGCGCGGGCTCAGCGAGACGCGCTCGCCGCGGTGGCGCAGCTCGCGGTCGGTGAGGTCGAGCTCGAGTTCGCCGAAGACGAGCTTGTCCTCGATGCGCCCGGCCGCGCGGCGGCGCAGGGCGCGCAGGCGTGCGAGCAGCTCGGGCAGGTCGAAGGGCTTGACGAGGTAGTCATCGGCCCCGGCGTCCAGGCCCTGCACGCGGTCGGCGAGGTCGTCGCGCGCCGTCAGCAGCAGCACCGGCATGCGCACGCCATGCGCGCGCCAGTGGCGCAGCACCTCCATGCCGCTCTTGCGCGGCAGGCCCAGGTCGAGCACCGCCAGCGTGTGCTCGCCGCGCACGCCCTGCTGCGCGGCCTGCTCGCCGTCAGCCAGCACGTCCACCTGCCAGCCTTCGCGCTGCAGCGCGTGCTGGATGCCCAGGCACAGGGCCCGGTCGTCCTCCACCAGCAGGACCCGCATCTCAGCCGACCCGGGCCGCGCGCCCGATCAGGCGAAGTTGCTTTCGGCGAAGCCCCAGTTCACGAGCTTGTCGAGGAAGGTCTCGACGAACTTGGGGCGCAGGTTGCGATAGTCGATGTAGTAGGCGTGTTCCCACACGTCCACGGTCAGCAGGGCCTTGCCGTCGCCGTCCTTCAGCGGCGTGCCTGCGGCGCCCTTGTTGACGATGTCGACGCTGCCGTCGGCCTTCTTGATCAGCCAGGTCCAGCCCGAGCCGAAGTTGCCCACCGCGCTCTTGACGAAGGCCTCGCGGAAGGCGGCGTAGCTGCCCCACTTCGCGTTGATGGCCGCGGCCAGCGCGCCGCTCGGCTCGCCGCCGCCGTTGGGCTTCATGCAGTTCCAGAAGAAGGTGTGGTTCCAGATCTGCGCCGCGTTGTTGTAGACGCCGCCGCTGGACTTCTGGACGATCTCCTCCAGCGACATCGACTCGAACTCGGTGCCCTTCTGCAGGTTGTTCAGGTTGACCACGTAGGCGTTGTGATGCTTCCCGTGGTGGAACTCGAGCGTTTCCTTGCTGTAGTGCGGGGCGAGCGCGTCGATGGCGTACGGCAGGGCCGGCAGGGTGTGTTCCATGGTGCGGTTCCTCGTGGTTGTCGTGGCTGCAGATGCGCGGCGGCGCATCGGACGCGGCGGATTGTAGGCAGCGGGCTTCAATCCGCGGGCGGCAGGGGATCCACCTGCCGCACCTCGGCCAGCGCGCGGCCGTCGGACCAGACCGCGCGCACCGTCTGCCCGGGTGCGAGGGCGCGCGCCGAGACCACCGGCCGCCCGGCTTCGGTCTCGACCCAGGCGTAGCCACGCTGCAGCACGCGCTGCGGGTCCTGCGCCTGCAGGCGCAGCGCAGCGCCCTCCAAGCGCGCGGCCAGTGCCTGCAGCCGCAGGTGCAGCGCGTGGCGCAGCCTCTCGGCCTGCCGCGCCGGTGCATCGGCCAGGCGCTCACGGCGCTGGGCGCCGGCGCGCAGCAGGCGGCGCGCCAGGTCGTCCAGGCGTTGGCGTTGCGCGAGCAGCGCCCGTGCGGGCTGGCCCAGGCGCAGCGCGAGCTGGTCCAGCCGTTGCGCCTGCTGCTGCAGCAGCCGCTGCAGCGCGCGTGCCAGCAGCGCCTGCCGGCCCTGGAGCGCCGCGAGCGCCTCGTCGCGCGCCGGCGCGGCCAGTTCGGCAGCGGCGGTGGGCGTGGGCGCGCGCAGGTCGGCCGCCAGGTCGGCCAGCGTGATGTCGGTCTCGTGGCCGACGCCGCAGACCACCGGCAATGCGCAGGCCGCGATCGCGCGGACCACGCGCTCGTCGTTGAAGGCCCACAGGTCTTCCAGCGAGCCTCCGCCGCGCACCAGCAGCACGGCATCGGCGCCGGACTGGGCGCCGGCGATGCCTAGCGCGCGCACGATCTGCTCCGGCGCCTCCGCGCCCTGCACCGGCGTCGGCACGATCACCACGCGCACCTGCGGCGCCCGGCGCTGCAGCGTCGTCACCACGTCGCGCAGCGCAGCCGCCGCCAGCGAGGTGACGACCGCCAGCGTGCGCGGAAAGGCCGGCAGCGGCCGCTTGCGCGCGGCGTCGAACAGGCCCAGCGCCTCCAGGCGCGCGCGCCGCCGCAGGAACTCCTCGTACAGCGAACCGGCGCCCAGGCGCTGCATGGCCTCGACCACCAGCTGCAGCTCGCCGCGGGCCTCGAACACCGACAGCCGCCCGCGCAGCTGCACCTGGTGGCCGTCGGCCGGCATGAAGTCCACCAGCGACGCGGCGCGGCGGAACATCGCGCAGCGCAGCAGCGCCGGCGCGCCGTCGCCATCCTTCAGCGTGAAGTAGCAGTGGCCGCTGGCGGCGCGCGTGAAGCCGGAGAGCTCGCCGCGCACGGTGACGGCGCCGAAGCGCGCAGCCAGCGCATCGCCGGTGGCCAGCAGCAGCGCGGCCACGCTCCACGGAAGCCGCGCCGGCTGCGGGTCCTGGGGCTCTGTCACGTCAGAACCCAAGCGGGGCGCGGCTCGGGAACTCCACAGCCGCGCGGATCAAGGCCGGTCATGGGGCTTGCCCTGTCATGGAAACGTCACGTCGTCGCAAGTGCCTGAGGCGAAAGATTTTTTCCGCGCCGGCGCGAGCGAGATTTGCGCCGGGCGCCGCTTGTACCGTGTCTTTTCGCGGTTGTGCCCGGGATTTCCCACAGTCTTATCCACAGCCCGGGACGCCGTGGCGCGGCCTTGCAACAGGCCGCAAGCGCCGCGGCCGGCGCGAAGGCTTCGGACATAATGCCGCGCGTCGCCGGCACCCCGCCACAGCGTTTCCCGTCAGCCGCCCGAGACAGCCTTGCTTTCGATCATACAAGCGGCCGGTTGGCCGATCTGGCCCCTGCTCCTGTGTTCCATCGTCGCGCTGGCCCTCGTCATCGAGCGCCTGTATCACCTCCGCGAGGTGATGGTCGCGCCGCCCCGCCTGGTGGAGGAAGTGGTCGGCGTCACCCGCTCCAGCCTGCCCTCGGCCGACGTCGTCAGCAAGCTCGCCGACAACTCGGTGCTCGGCACCGTGCTGGCCGCCGGTTTGCGCAGCGTGATCGCCGAGCCGCGCATCCAGGAAACCGGCCTGCGACAGGCCTTCGAGAACGCCGGCCGCGCCGCGGTACACGGGCTGGAGCGCTACCTCAACACGCTGGGCACCATCGCCGCGGCGGCGCCGCTGATGGGCCTGTTCGGCACCGTGGTGGGCATGATCGAGATCTTCGGCTCGCAGTCGCCCGGCGGCAGCAACCCGCAGCTGCTCGCGCACGGCATCTCGGTGGCGCTGTACAACACCGCGTTCGGGCTGCTGATCGCGATCCCCTCGCTGATGTTCTACCGCTACTTCCGCGGCCGGGTGGACGAGTACCAGCTGACGATGGAACTGGCCGCCGAGCGCATGGTGCCGCACCTGATGCGCTTCGTCGCCCGGGCGTCATGAGGCCCCCAGGCTTGTCGCTTCGCGCCTTCGCCACCCCCCGGGGGGGCTCACCCCGCTTTGGGGCGGCTCGGCGGCGGGGTGGCGCATGAAGTTCAGCCGCCGCCACATCGAGGAACCGGAGATCAACCTGATCCCGTTCATCGACGTCCTGCTCGTGGTGCTCATCTTCCTGATGCTGTCGACCACCTACTCGCGCTTCACCGAACTGCAGATCAACCTGCCGGCAGCCGAGGCCGAGAAGCTGCGTGAGCGCCCGGGCGAGGTGATCGTCGCGGTGGCGGCCGACGGCCGCTACGCCGTCAACCGCCGGCCCGTGGAAGGCCGCAGCGTCGAGCTACTGACCGCCGAGCTGGCCGCCGCCGCTGGTGGCCGCGCCGACGCGGTGGTGATCATCTCGGCCGATGCGCTGGCCGCGCACCAGGCCGTGATCAACGTGCTGGACGCCGCCCGCCGCGCCGGTCTGTCGCGCCTGACGTTCGCCGCGCAGACCGCCGGCGGCGCGCGCTGATTCAGACGATGCCCGCCGGCGGCCTGGCCGCGCGCGCCGAGGCGTTGCTGGCGCGCCACTGGTGGCGCGAACGTGCCTCGTGGCTGGCCTGGCTGCTGTCGCCGCTGGCCTTCGTCTACCGCCTGCTGCACCAGGCCGAGCGCCGTGCCGCCGGCCGCCCGGTGCCGCTGCCGGTGCCGGTGGTGGTGGTGGGCAACGTGATCGTCGGCGGTGCCGGCAAGACGCCGACCGTCATCGCGCTCGTGCAGGCGCTGGAAGCCGCCGGGCACCGCGTCGGCGTGGTCTCGCGCGGCTACGGGCGGCGCAGCGAGGCCATCGTGCCGGTGCTGGACCACAGCACCGCGGCCGAGGTCGGCGACGAGCCGCTGCTGATCCACCGCCGCTGCCGCGTGCCGGTGTGGGTGGGCCAGCGCCGCGCGGCCGCGGTGCGGGCGCTGTGCGGACGCCATCCGTCGGTGGACGTGGTGGTCTCCGACGACGGCCTGCAACACCGCGCCCTGGCGCGCCAGGCCGCGGTGGTCGTGTTCGACGACCGCGGCACCGGCAACGGCCGGCTCCTGCCCGCCGGCCCGCTGCGTGCGCCGCTGCCGGAGGCCACCGGCCGCGGCCTCTTCGTGCTGTACACCGGCACGCGCCAGAGCACGGCGCTGCCGGGCGCCTTCGCGAGCCGCCGGCTCACGCGCGCGCTGCCGCTGCAGGCCTGGCGCGCCGGCGACAACGCGGCCGCCGTGGAGCTGGCGCGCCTGCGCGGCCGCCCGCTGCTGGCCGCCGCCGGCCTGGCGCACCCGGAGAAGTTCTTCACCATGCTCGAGGCCGAAGGCCTGGAGATCGACCGCCAGCCGCTGCCTGATCACTTCGACTACGCCGGCCACCGCTGGCCCGCCGGCACGGCCGACGTCGTCACCACCGAGAAGGACGCGGTCAAGCTCGATGCCTCGCATGCGCGGGGCGTGCGGGTGTGGGTCGTGCCGCTAGACTTCGAGCTTCCGCCAGCGCTCGTCGGCGGCATGCTCGCGCTGCTCTTTCCGCACCGATCACCATGACCCTCGACCACCGCCTGATCGACCTGCTCGTCTGCCCCGTCTGCAAGGGCCCGCTGGAGATGCGGCGCGACACCGAGCAGCGCCCCACCGACCTCGTCTGCCCGGCCGACCGGCTCGCCTTCCCGATCCGCGACGGCATCCCGGTGATGCTCGAAAGCGAGGCGCGGGCCATCGACGGCCCCGCCGCCGGCTGACATGGCGGCGTGAGCTTCTCGATCCTGATCCCCGCGCGGCTGGCCTCGACGCGCCTGCCCGACAAGCCGCTGGCCGACATCGCCGGCAAGCCGATGGTGGTGCGCGTGGCCGAGCGCGTGGCCGGCTGCGGCGCGGCGCGCGTGGTGGTGGCGGCCGACGACGAGCGCATCGTCGGAGCCTGCGCGGCGCACGGGGTCGAGGCGCTGCTCACGCGCACCGACCACGCCAGCGGCAGCGACCGCCTGGCCGAGGCCTGCGAGCTGCTGGGCCTGGACGGCGACGAGCGCGTGGTCAACGTGCAGGGCGACGAGCCGCTGATCGACCCGCATCTCGTCGTGCGTTGCGCCGAGCTGCTGCTCGAGCGCGACGACTGCGTGATGAGCACCGCGGCCCATCCGCTGGCCGACGTGGCCGAGTACCTCAACCCGAACGTCGTGAAGGTGGTGCTGGACGCCGCCGGCCGCGCGCTGCTGTTCAGCCGTGCCCCGCTGCCCTGGTGGCGCGACGGCCATGCCGGCGGCGTGAAGCAACTGCCCGTCGCGCCGGCGCCGCTGCGCCACCTGGGCCTGTACGGTTATCGCGCCGGCTTCCTGCGCCGCTTCCCGCAGTTGCCGCCGGCGCCGCTGGAGCAGACCGAGGCGCTCGAACAGCTGCGCGTGCTGTGGCACGGCCACCGCATCGCGGTGCACGTGGCGCCCGACGGCCCGGGCCCCGGCGTCGACACGCCCGAGGATCTCGCGCGCGTGCGCGACCTCTTCGAAAGCACGCCCGGCGCGTCAGCTTGACGCCGGGAAGCGCGTGCTATTCTCGTTTCGAGCGAGAGAGACAAGCCTGCGCGCCATCGCGCGCAAGGCCCGCGCGGCGAGCCGGCCGCAACCAGAATTCCGACTTCCTCCAAGGACCCCGATGAGACTGATCCTCCTGGGCGCGCCGGGCGCCGGCAAGGGCACGCAGGCCACCTTCATCTGCAAGCACTACGGCATCCCGCAGATCTCCACCGGCGACATGCTGCGCGCCGCGGTGAAGGCCGGCACGCCGCTGGGCATCGAGGCCAAGAAGGTGATGGACGCCGGCGGCCTGGTCAGCGACAACATCATCATCGGCCTGGTCAAGGAACGCATCGCTCAGCCCGACTGCGCCGGCGGCTTCCTCTTCGACGGATTCCCGCGCACCATCCCGCAGGCCGACGCGATGAAGGACGCCGGCGTCAAGCTCGACGTCGTGCTCGAGATCGACGTGCCCGACGAGGCCATCATCGAGCGCATGAGCGGCCGCCGCGCCCACCTGCCCTCGGGCCGCACCTACCACGTCAAGTTCAACCCGCCGAAGGTGGAAGGCAAGGACGACGTGACCGGCGAGCCGCTGATCCAGCGCGACGACGACAAGGAAGAGACGGTGCGCAAGCGGCTGCAGGTCTACCAGAGCCAGACGCGGCCGCTCGTGGACTACTACGGCCGCTGGGCCGCCAGCGGCCAGAGCGGCGCGCCGCGCTACGCGCGCGTCAGCGGCACCGGCGCGGTGGAAGAGATCACCGCGCGCGTGATGGGCGCGCTGCAAGGCTGAACGAGGCGGCACGCATGGACATCGCAGGCAAGGTCTTCATCGTCACCGGCGGCGCCTCGGGCCTGGGCGAAGGCACGGCGCGCATGTTCGCGGCCCACGGCGGCAAGGTCGTCGTGGCCGACCTGCAGGCCGAGCGCGGCGAGCAGGTCGCGCGCGAGATCGGCGGCGTCTTCGTCAAGTGCGACGTGAGCCAGGAAGCCGACGGCCAGGCCGCCGTGGCCGCCGCCACGGGCCTGGGCAAGCTGATGGGCCTGGTGAACTGCGCCGGCATCGCGCCCGCGGCCAAGACCGTCGGCAAGGACGGTGCGCACCCGCTGGCGCTGTTCGCCAAGACGGTCACCGTCAACCTGGTCGGCAGCTTCAACATGATCCGCCTGGCCGCCGAGGCGATGGCGAAAAACGCGCCCGAATCGACCGGCGAACGCGGCGTGCTGATCAGCACCGCCAGCGTCGCCGCCTACGACGGCCAGATCGGCCAGGCCGCGTACTCGGCCAGCAAGGGCGGCGTGGTGGGCATGACGCTGCCGATCGCACGCGACCTCGCGCGCAACGGCATCCGCAACATGACCATCGCGCCGGGCATCTTCGGCACGCCGATGCTCTTCGGCATGCCGCAGGAGGTGCAGGACGCCCTGGCCGCCAGCGTGCCCTTCCCCAGCCGCCTGGGCACGCCGCAGGACTACGCCAGGCTGGTGAAGCACATCGTCGAGAACGACATGCTCAACGGCGAGGTGATCCGGCTGGATGGGGCGATTCGGCTGGCGCCGAAGTAACGGCCAGCAGCTTCGGCGTCAGAGCCGATTGGAAGAGTCGATCGGAAGACCCGATCGAAAGAAGCCGGCCGGTGAACCCGGCCGGCCCCACGGGCGCTAGAACGTGTAGCGCACACCCAGCTTGAAGAAGCGGCCGACCGCACCGTCCTGGTGGTACGTCGGGTTGTAGTTCGTCCCGCCGTAGGTGTACGGATCCCACGGAGCCAGCTTGTTGAACAGGTTGGTCACCGAGGCCGACAACGACAGCTGCTTGGTGACCTGCCAGCGCGCGAACAGATCCCAGGTCGTGAACGACGCGATCTTGCAATCGGCGGTCGGCGCAGCGCGGCCGTCAGGGAAGTAGGAGCCGCACAGGACCGTCGCCCCGTCAGGCGGCGTGACACCTTCCGTCGCCTCGGGGTCGTACGGTGCGCCCGTGTGGTCGATGCCCCGCATGGGGCCGACGTAGTTCGCGCGCAGCGTGGTCGAGACGTCGGCGTAGTCCCAGGTCAGACCGAACGACAGGCGCTCCATCGGTGTTCCCGCCGCGGAACTCAGGACGTAGGGCCCGTGCGTGCCGGCGTAGTCGTACGTGACCCCGTCGATCGTCCGAGCGAACTTGAGGACGCGCGTGTAGTTGGCGGAGGCGCTCAACTTGCCGGCCGAACCCAGGTTGAGCTTCTGTGTCACCTCGACGTCGACGCCCCGCGTGACCGTCAGGCCGCCGTTGATGTAGGGCGCGAAGACAGCCGTGATGTCGCCGTTCTCGTCATAGACGATCCTCGAATTGGGCAGCTGGCCATCGACGATGGACCCGGGTGTCCCGGTTTCCTGGTTGGGGCCGACGACGAGCGTGCCGTCCGCGCCGAGGATCTCGTTGCGACGCGACACCTTGTAGAGGTCGACCACGATGCTCGTGTCCTTGGTCGGATCGAACACGAAGCCCAGCGTGAAGCTCTTGGCCTTCTCCGGCTTGATGTCCGGGTTGCCCGCACTGACGAGCAAGTAGCCCGCGAAGCCGGCCGACTGGCTCTGTCCGTTCTCCGCAGGACCCGGCGCGCGGAAGCCCTCCGCGTAGGTTCCGCGCAGCGCGAAGGTCGGCGCCAGCTTGGCCTTGAAGCCGACCTTCGGTGTCGTCGACGAGCCGTAGTCGCTGTAGCGGTCGTAGCGCACCGCGGTGTTCAACTCCAGCATCTTCGACAGGGGCGCGCTCAGCTCGGCGTACGCCGCAGACACGGTACGGCTGGCCTTGAACCCGGAGTAGCCGAGACCGACGATGTCACCCTCGAAGGTGTACGGCAGCGCCGGTGTGTCGGACTTCTCGCGCCGCACTTCCACGCCGACCGACAGGCCGAGGGCTCCCCCGCCCAGCTTGCCCAGTTCGCGGGACAGCTTCAGGTCCGCGAAGGTGACGGAGTTCTTCGGCTGGCGCGTCAGCGCGGGCGAGAGTCTTGCCGTGTACGCCGCATCCATCGGCGCCAGGCCGAGCCGGAACTGGCCGCTGGCCAGGCCTTCCTGCAGCACGCTCCAGCGCAGGTAGCCGGTGTTGGTGTCCTTCAGCTTGGTCTCGATGTAGCCCGCCGCGGTGTCGAAGTCCCATGACGCGACGGTGCCCTGCAGGCCGGCCAGCACGCGGATCGCCTGGTTGTCCTGGGTGCTGTCGCGCCCGCCGACGTTCTCGGTGATGGCACGGATCCGCGCCGGATCACTGAACGGGTTCTGCGGGTGGCCCACCGGCAGTGCGATGGTCGCGTTGCTGATGGCGACGTTGTCACGCACGTTGCCCCAGCTGGAGGCCACGGGCGAAGGCGAGCCCTTGGCCGTCGTCTTGGTCTTGAACAGCCCCGCTTCGCCGTACAGCTGGAGGTCGCCGCCGAGGTTGAACACGCCGCGCGCGAACACGTTCAGGCGCTCGATCTTGGGCTGGATCTGCTCGTACTTGACGTCATCCGTCAGGCACAGGCCGGTCTCCTCGCTGATGTCGGGGCAGGCCGTGGCCGGCTGGTACACCAGCGTATTCGGATCGCGGATCGAACCGTAGGGCGAGCTGCGCCGCGGGATGAAGCTGCCGTCGGCGAACAGGCCGCCGATCCGCTTGTCCCAGTAGCCCAGCGTCTCGGGCAGCGTGTCGAGCTTGTTCGTGCCCAGGTACTTGGGCCGCGTGCTCGACGCGATGGCATCGGTCTTGGAGTACTCCGCCGAGACGAAGAAGTTGTACTTGTCGGTCGTCGAGTCGCCCTTGCCGAACGTCGCCGCCAGGTGCGTGTAGTTGCCGTCCGACTTGTAGGAGGTTCCGGCGTCCGCCTGGATGCTGGCACCCGCGTAGTCCTTGCGCAGGATGACGTTGACGACACCGGCGATGGCATCCGAGCCGTAGATGGCCGAAGCGCCGTCCTTCAGCACTTCGATGCGGTCGACGATGTCCAGCGGAATCGTGTTGAGGTCGACGAAGCTGCGCTGACCGTCGTCCGCCAAGCCATAGCTGGCCATGCGCCGGCCGTTCACCAGCACGAGTGTCGAGTTGACACCCAGGCCGCGCAAGGAGATGCCGGCCGAGCCGGACGCGAAGCCGGCGGTGAACGCCGTCGGGATCGAGCCGCTGTTGTTCGACGAGATGGACTGGAGCACGTCGGCGATGCTGGTCTTGCCGGTGCGCTGGATGTCCTCACGCGAAATCACCTGGACCGGCGAGGCGGTCTCGGTATCGGTCCGCTTGATGTTGGAACCGGTCACTACGATGCGCTGCACCCCGTCCTGGGCCTGTGCCGGCTGGCCCGCGGCCAGCAGGCCGGAGCCGATCGCGGCCAGCACGGCCGCATGCACCATCGTTGGCTTGAACATATGAACTTCTCCTGAAGGTCTCGAATTGAACGTCCCTGTCGGGTCGTGTCGCACATCCTGCTGTACACGAACGCAGTCGGCGCAGGATCATCGTTCTTTACGTCGCAGCCGTTGGTAACGGGCAACATGCTGGTGACCGGCCGGCGAAAAAAAAGACACCGGGCGATGCCCGGTGTCTCTACGGTTCGGATGCCGTGTTCCGCGGCGGCAACGCCGCCGCGGTTCACCAGCCTCAGAACTGGTACTTCACGCCGACGCGGAAGAAGCGGCCGATCGCGCCGGAGTAGTCCAGCGGGTTGTAGCCGATGGCGCCGTAGGTCTCGAAGTCGGACGGCGGCTTCTTGTCGGTCACGTTGGCGACCGAGCCGAAGATCTCGCTGTTCTTGCCGAACTTCCAGGCGGCCGACAGGTCGAGCGTCATGAACGATTGCACCTTGCAGCCGTTCGGGGCGTCTTGACCATTGGCGAACTGCTGGGCGCAGCCTTCCGAAGCCTCGAGCTGGTTCGTCATCGGGCCACGGTAGTTGACGTTGCCGCCGAAGCGGAAGCGCTCCAGGTCCCAGGTGATCGCGAACTGGACCTTGTCCTTCGGCGAGCCGATGCAGTTCGTGATGTCGCAGTTGCCATGGGTGCCGGCGTAGTCACGCTTCGTCCCGTCGGCGGCGATCACGCGCTGGACCATCAGGCGCGTCCAGGTCAGCGACTTGGTCAGGCGGCCCATGCCGTTGCCCAGGTCGGTACGGTCCTTGATCTCGATGTCGAAGCCGCGCGTCAGCGACTCGTCCGAGTTCTCGTAGCCGACGAACACGTTCACGATCGGGCCCGGGTCGCCCGCACGGGTGGAGCCGTTCGGATCACGAAGCACCTGCCCAGCATCCAGCGCCTGCTGGCCGTCGCCGGTAACCGGCAGGCCCTTGCGCTTGATCTGCCACAGGTCGGCCGTCACGCTGGTCTTCGGAGTGATGTCCAGCACGATGCCCAGCGTCGAGCTGGTCGACTTCTCGGGCTTCAGGTCCGGGTTGCCGGTCGCCGCGAAGGTGGGCTGGGTCAGGTTGCAGGCCGAGGTCACGCCGGCGTTGCAGCGCACGCGGTCGAGCACGTTGGTGCCGCCGAAGGTGGCGACCACCTTGGGCGAGACTTCAGGGAACGACGGGGCGCGGAAGCCCTTGGCCACCGTGGCGCGCAGCGCGAAGTTGTCCACTGGCTTCCACTTCAGGCCGATCTTCGGGTTCGTCGTGCTGCCGGCGTCGGAGTAGTTGTCCAGGCGCAGCGCACCGCTGATTTCCAGCTGCTTGAAGACAGGCAGCAGGACTTCGGTGTAGACAGCGCCGACGTCGCGCTTGCCCTCGTAGGAGGTCAGCGACAGGCCCATGTAGTCGCCCAGGCCGTCGTAAAGGCCCAGCTTGGTTTCCTCGTGGCGCACCTCAGCGCCGAAGGCCACGCCGATCGCGCCACCGGGCAGCTTGCCGAATTCGCGCGAAACCTTGAAGTCGGCACCGTAGGTGCTGGAATCGCCGTTGCGCGACTTGTCGGTCAGCAGCGCGTCATACATCGCAGCCGAGTTGAGGTGCGCGTTCTCGCCGATGCGCCAGAAGGTGTTGGCCGGCAGCGCAGCGTACTTCGGGTTGAACTGCGCAGCGCGCTGGGCGAAGGTGATGCCGCCAACGGTGGCGGTGGGGTTCAGCAGGGCCTCGGCCACACGCCAGTCCATGACCTTGGTCGCGGTATCGGTCTGCTTGGCCTGCGACCACTGGAACGCCGTGTCGAAGTCCCAGCCGAACATCATGCCCTTCAGGCCGGCCGTGACGCGGGTCGTGTGCGACTTCGAATCGGTGCCCGTGATGCCCGTGTCGTACAGCGGCAGGTAGCTCAGGCGTGCGGCAGCGCCGAACGGGTTGTCCGGGTGGGTGGCCCCGAGTTGCGTCGTCGCCGCGTGCGCCACGGCACCGGTGGGGGTGTTGTACGCCGTGCTCGGCGCGATCGGCAGGCCGTCGACGCGCGACTTGGTCTGATAGTAGCCGACCTCGGCGAAGGCCTCCATGTCGCCACCCAGGGTCTTGGTGAAGCGACCGTACAGGTTGGCCGTCTCCGACTTCGGCTGGATCTGGTTGAGCAACTGCCGGGCGTCGATCAGGCAGGCGCCGTTCGGGTTGTTTTGCGGGACATTGGCCTTGCCCAGGCAGAACGCATTCGCTGCGGCCGCCTGCGTGTAGTCCGTCCTCATGCCGTTGTCGGCGGTAGGTTCGCTCGACCGGCTGTACCAGTTGATCAGGCCAGCGGTCGGCCTGCGCACGTTGCCGATGATCGAAGGCGTCGTCAGGTTGATGGCGCCATCCGTGCCGGGGGCCGTCGTCCAGCCGTTGCCGCCAGCGAAGGCGATGTTGTTCGTGCCCTGCTCGGGATCGAAGCCCCAGCCTTGGGCCAGCGCCGAGACGCCCACCGAGTTGCGGCCCGGACGGTCGCGGTAGTAGATCGGGTCGCGCTTGCCGAACTCGGCGTTCAGCAGCAGGTTGAAGCCGTCCTTGGACAGGTCGCCGAAGCCGTGCGTCACGGCCACGCGAGGCTCCTTGCCATCGCCCTTCTGAGCCACGCCGTAGGTGACCTTGGCCACCGTGCCGGTGAAGCTCTTCTTCAGGATCACGTTCACCACGCCGGCGACGGCGTCGGAACCGTAGGTCGACGAGGCGCCGTCCTTCAGGACTTCGATGCGCTCGACCGCTTCCATCGGGATCTGGTTCAAGTCGACGTAGCTGCGCTGGAAGTCGTCAGCCAGCACGGCCGTCGCGACACGGCGGCCGTTGATCAGCACCAGCGTGGCGTTGGCGCCCAGGCCACGCAGCGAGATGCCCGACGACGTACCGCCCGAGAAGCCGCGGCCGTAGGTGAACGGCACCGAACCCTGACCGTCGGCGGTCAGCGTCTGCAGGAACTCGGCGACCGTGCCCTTGCCGGCTTGGTCGATGTCGGCCTTGTTGATCAGTTGCACCGGCGACGCCGTTTCGGTGTCGGTGCGCTTGATGCTCGAGCCCGTGATCTCGATGCGCTGGTCCTGCGCGAATGCCTGCTGCGCGGCAAGCGCGGCAGCCAAGAGCATCACGCCCCTGCAGACTTGGGTGGTCTTGAACATGTAACTGAGACTCCTTGGTGGAAGGTTGGCTTGCCAATCACTTGGCGCGCGCCCATGGAACAGACCGGGTACGTCTGTCGACGTCCGCAACCATGTGTCGTTTGATTGTCACTGCGAATGACAGGAGGTCGGGCACCGCAACACGGGGTCCCTGCCGGAGGCGCGAAGGAGGGTTTGCCGGCGCCGAGCGGCCGGGAGCCGAAAACGGCTGGAGAATCAGATACTTAGCGTTGTCGCGCGCTCAGGGACCGGAAATCGCGCCCGGTCGGGGCTTAGGGCTAGCCCCCACCCGTTGACGTTGGGCGGGCACAACAAGAACCGATGGCATCGCCACGGCAAAGTTCCATTGCCGCAACACCGTGCGCCGAGCAGGCCCTTTACCAGTGCAACAGCACCTCGCGGCGGTCCACGACCAGCTGCACGCGCCGCCCCACCGGCAGCGTCACCTTGGTCGGCACATGGCCGAAAGGCAGCCTGGTCAGCAGCGGTACGGCGAGGTCCGCCCGCAGCCGCGCGAGCACCGCCTTCAGGCCGTAGCCCCGGTCCAGCGGCGACGGCTTCCAGCCGCTGATCGCCCCCAGCACCACCGCCTTCTGGCGCTCCAGCACGCCCGCCTGGTGCAACTGCAGCAACGAGCGCTCGACGCGGTAGGGGTGCTCGTTGACGTCCTCGACGAAGAGGATGCCGCCCTGCACGCGCGGCCAGTGCGGTGTGCCCAGCAGCGAGCACAGCATCGTCAGGTTGCCGCCCCAGAGTCGGCCGGAGACCTCCAGCCCGTCGAAGCCGGCGTCGGTCCTGAAGCCGACGGCTTCCAGGCTGCCGTCCATGGCTTCGACGAAGCAGTCGCGCGTGACTTCGTCGACGCCGCCGGCCTCGTCGCTGCGGCTGAAGTCGTCGATCGCCATTGGCCCGGCCCAGCTGTCGGCGCCGGTGTGCGCGAGCAACCCCAGCTGCAGCGCGGTGAAGTCGCTGTGGCCGACCCAGCGCGTGCCCTGCTCGACGCTGCGCGCCAGCAAGGCCCAGTCGATGCGGTCCAGCAGGCGCGTCAGGCCGTAGCCGCCGCGCGTGGCCATGGCGACGGATGGTGCGGCAAGCGCGACGCGGTGGATGGCGGCCAGCCGTGTGCCGTCGTCGCCGCCGAAGCGCTGGTGGCGCGCCAGCGCCGACTCGTCCAGCGCGACACGAAACCCCAGGCCGCCGAGGCGCCGGGCCGCCAGCCGCAGCGCCGGTGCCTGCGGCACGACCCCCGAGGGCGTGAACAGGGTGAGCGTGCTCATCGGGCCCTCAGCCTGCTTGCGGCGGATCGCCGAGCGGGATTTCGGTGGCATCGCCGGCCGGGATCGGGCCCCCGTCGTCGCCGGGTGCCAGGCCGTCGTCGGCCGCGTTTCGCAGCGCCTTCTGCTGCGCCCGCCGCTCGGCGAAGAACTCACGCAGCAGCGCGCCGCAGGGCCCCGCCAGCACGCCGCCTTCGATGCGCGTGTGGTGGTTCAGCTGCGGCTGCGCGAAAAGGTCCACGACCGAGCCCGCGGCGCCGGTCTTGGGGTCGATCGCGCCGAAGACCACGCGCTTGAAGCGCGCGTGCATCAGCGCCATCGCGCACATCGCGCAGGGCTCCAGCGTCACGAAGAGCTCGCAGTCCGGCAGGCGGTAGTTCTCCAGCAGCGTGGCGGCGTGGCGCAGCGCGACGATCTCGGCGTGCGCCGTCGGGTCGTGGGTGGTGATCGGGCGGTTGTAGCCGGTGGCGATGAGCTTGGGCCCGTCGCCGCTGTCGCGCATGATCACCGCGCCCACCGGCACCTCGCCCACCAGCCATGCGTTGTGCGCCTGGTCCAGCGCCAGGCGCATGGCGTATTCGTCGGCGGGCGAGGCGGGTTCGGCCATGCCGGCGATTGTGCCGCCCGCTAGGGCCTGGCCGGCTCGGAAGCGGCGCCGCCGCCCAGCGCACGGTACAGCAGCACCGCGTTCTGCAGCCGCGCGGCCTGCAGCTGCAGCACGGCCTGGCGCGCGGCCAGCGCGCTGCGCTCGGCATCCAGGCGCTCGAACTGGCTCGCCACGCCGCCCTGGTACAGCAGCTCGGCCAGCTCGCGCCGGCGCGACTCGGCCTCGGCCTGCGCCTGCTGCGCCGCCAGCTGCTCCGACAGCGTCGCGCGCCCGGCGAGCGCATCGGCCACCTCGCGGAAGGCGGTCTGCAGCGTCTTCTCGTATTGCGCCACCGCGATGTCGCGCTGGGCGCGGCTGGCCGCCAGGTTCGACTGGTTGCGGCCGCCGTCGAAGATCGGCTGCAGCAATTGCGCGCTCAGCGTGAACGCGCTGTGGTCGAGCAGGCTGGACAGCTCGGTGCTCGCGAAGCCGGCACTGCCGGTGAGCGAGATGCGCGGGAAGAACGCGGCGCGGGCTGCGCCGATGGTCGCGTTGGCGGCGATCAGCTGCTGTTCGGCCTGGCGCACGTCCGGCCGCTGCAGCAGCACCTCCGACGGCAGCCCGGCCGGCAGCTCGGCATAGGTCAGCGCGGCGAGCGGGCCCGGCGCCGGCAGCTCGGCCGGCACCGGCTGGCCCAGCAGCAGCACCAGCGCATTGAGATCCTGGCTGCGCTGGCGCTGCAGCGAGACCAGGCTCACGCGCGCCGCCGCCACGAGCGACTCGGCACTGCGCAGATCACCTTCGGCCGCGGCGCCGCCGTCGAACTTCACGCGCATCAGGCGCAGGCCTTCCTGGCGCGAGTCGAGCGTGCGCTGCGTGAGCGCGACGAGTTCCTCGTCGGCGCGCAAGGCGATGTCGGCCGCCACCACGCCGGCCACCAGCGCGAGCTGGGAGGCGCGCCGGCCCTCGTCGCTGGCGAAATAGCGGGCGCGCGCGGCCTCGCTCAGGCTGCGCACGCGGCCGAAGAGGTCAAGCTCGAAGGCGCTCACCGCCAGGCCCGCGGTGAAGGTGTTGGCCTCGCGCCCGCTCGTGTTCGGCGCCCGCTGCGCGCCCACCGCGGCTCCGAGCGAGGGCCACTCGTCGGCGCGCTGCACGCCCAAAGCGGCGCGTGCCGCCTCGACGTTCAGCACCGCCACGCGCAGGTCGCGGTTGTTCAGCAGCGCGAGCTGCACGAGGCGCGCCTGCCGCGGGTCGGTGACGAAGCGCTCCCAGGGCAGTGCCGCCGCGGCTTCGCCCGTGGCCGTGCCGGCATCGGGGAAGGCCGCGGCCACCGGCGCGGCGGGGCGCTCGTAGCTAGGGATCAGCGAGGTGCAGCCGGCCGTGGCCAGCAGCGAGGCCAGGGCCAGCGTGGCGCGGAGCATCTTGCCGGCCATCTCAGCGGTCCTCCTGCCGGGGCGCGGCCGCATGCGCATGGGCGGCATCGGCCGATTCCTTCAGCTTGAAGATGCGCCGCACGACGACGAAGAACACCGGCACGAAGAACACCGCCAGCGCCACCGCGGTGACCATGCCGCCCACCACGCCGGTGCCGATGGCACGCTGGCTGGCGGAGCCTGCGCCGGTGGCCAGCACCAGCGGCATCACGCCCAGGATGAAGGCCAGCGAGGTCATCAGGATCGGCCTGAAGCGCAGGTGCGCCGCCTCCAGCGCCGCCTCGGCCGCGCTGCGGCCCTGCTGCTGCAGGTCTTTCGCGAACTCGATGATCAGGATCGCGTTCTTGGCCGCCAGGCCGATGATGGTGATCAGGCCGACCTGGAAGTACACGTCGTTGGCATAACTTCTGAAAAGTGTGGCCAGCACCACGCCCAGCACGCCCAGCGGCACCACCAGGATCACCGCCAGCGGGATGCTCCAGCTCTCGTACAGCGCCGCCAGGCACAGGAACACCGCCAGCACCGCGAAGCCGTAGAGCACCAGCGCCTGCGAGCCGGCGATCTTCTCCTCGCGCGACAGCCCGGTCCACTCGAAGCCGAAGCCCTCGGGCAGCTGCGCCGCGAGGCGCTCGACCTCCTCCATGGCCACGCCGGTGCTGTAGCCGGGCGCCGCCTGGCCGCCGATGCGCATCGCGGGGTAGCCGTTGTAGCGCACGGTCTGCATCGCGCCGGTCACCCAGCGCGTGCCGGCGAAGGCCGCGAGCGGCACCGGCTGCCCGCGCGAGTTCGGCGCGTTCAGGCGCAGCAGGTCGTCGGGCTGCATGCGGGCCGGCGCATCGGCCTGCACCACCACGCGCTGCAGGCGGCCGGCGCTCGGAAAATCGTTGACGTAGGCCGAGCCGAGCGCGGTCGACAGCGTCGCGTTGATCGCGTCGAAGCCCACGCCCAGCGCGGCGGCCTTCTCGCGGTCGATGTCGATCTGCAGCTGCGGCGCGTCTTCCAGGCCGTCGGGCCGCACCTGCGTGAGGATGGGGCTCTTGGCCGCCAGGCCCAGGAACTGGTTGCGTGCCGCCACCAGTGCCGCGTGGCCCTTGCCGCCGCGATCCTGCAGGCGCATCGCGAAGCCCGAGGCCGTGCCCAGCTCGGGGATCGGCGGCGGGCTGAGCGGGAAGATGAAGGCGTCGCGTATGCCCATCAGCGCGCCGAAGGCCCGGCCCGCCAGCGCCTGCGCGCTGTGCGCTTCGCCGGCGCGCTCCTTCCAGTCCTTCAGCGTCACGAAGGCCAGCGCCGCGTTCTGGCCCTGGCCGGAGAAGCTGAAGCCCAGCACGCCCACCATGCTCTGCACCTCGGGCTGCTTCAGGATGAAGCCTTCCACCTGCTGCATCACCGCGCGCGTGCGCTCCTGCGTCGCGCCCGGCGGCAGCTGCACGCTGACGATCAGGTAGCCCTGGTCCTCGGCCGGCAGGAAGGAGGTGGGCAGCCGCACGTAGACGACGCCCACGGCGGCGATGATGGCCACGTAGATCACGAGGTAGCGCGCCGCGCGCGGCAGGATGCGCGCCACCAGGCTCTCGTAGCCCTTGGCCGTGCGCTTGAAGCCGCGGTTGAACCAGCCGAAGAAGCCGCGCTTGTCGAGGTGGTGGCCGGCCTCCACCGGCTTCAGCAGCGTGGCACACAGCGCCGGCGTGAGGCTGAGCGCCATGAAGGCCGAGAAGCCGATCGAGGCCACCATCACGGTGGCGAACTGGCGGTAGATGTTGCCCACGCTGCCGGAAAAGAAGGCCAGCGGCACGAACACCGAGATCAGCACCACCGTGACCCCGACGATCGCGCCCTGGATCTGCCCCAGCGCCTTGCGCGTGGCCTCGCGCGGCGGCAGGCCCTCCTCGGACATGATGCGCTCGACGTTCTCGACCACCACGATCGCGTCGTCGACGACGATGCCGATGACGAGCACCATGCCGAACATCGTCAGCACGTTGATCGAGTAGCCCAGCGACAGCAGCACCGCGAAGGTGCCCAGCAGCGCCACCGGCACGACGATCGTCGGGATCACCGTGTAGCGGAAGTTCTGCAGGAACAGGAACATCACGAGGAAGACCAGGCCCACGGCCTCCAGCAGCGTCTCGGCCACCTGCGCGATGGAGATCTTCACGAAGCGCGAGCTGTCGTAGGGGATGCTGTAGATGACGCTCGCGGGGAAGTAGCGCTGCAGCTCGTCCATCTTCGCGCGCACGGCCGCGGCCGTGGCCAGCGCATTGCCGGTGGGCGAGAGCTGCACGCCGATGCCGGTGGACGGGTTGCCGTTCAGGCGTGCCGAGGTGGCGTAGCTCTGCGCACCCAGCTCGATGCGCGCCACGTCCTTCAGCCGCACGCTGCTGCCGTCGGTGTTGGCACGCAGTTGCACCCTGCCGAACTGCTCCACCGAGCCGAGCTGCCCGCCCACCACCACGGTGGCCGAGATGCCCTGGCCGCCGACGATCGGCAGGTCGCCGATGCTGCCCGAGGCGACCTGCGCGTTCTGCGCGCGGATCGCCGCCGTGACCTCGCTCATCGACAGGCCGAAGCCCTGCAGCTTGGCCGGGTCGACCCAGATGCGCATCGCGCGCTCGGTGCCGAAGAGCTGCGCCTGGCCCACGCCGGGCACGCGCTGGATCTCCGGCAGCACGTTGCGCGAGGCGTAGTCGCCCAGCGCGATCGGGTCCAGCGAGCCGTCCTTGGACGACAGGATCGTGAACAGCAGGAAGTTCGAGCGCGACTTCTCCACCCGCACGCCCTGCTGCGTCACCGCCGAGGGCAGGCGCGGCGTCGCGCGGCCCAGGCGGTTCTGCACCTCCACCTGCGCCAGGTCGGCGTTGGTGCCGGGCTCGAAGCTCAGGGTGATGGAGCCGCTGCCGTTGGCCTGCGCCACCGACTCGACGTAGATCAGCCCCGGCGCACCGTTCATCTCCTGCTCGATGACGGTCAGCACGCTCTCCTCGAGCGTCTGCGCCGAGGCACCCGGGTAGAACGCGGTGATGACGATCGACGGCGGCGCCACCGGCGGGTACTGCGCCACCGGCAGCTTCTGGATCGCCACGCCGCCGGCCACCAGCACGAACAGCGCGATCACCCACGCGAAGATGGGGCGGTCGATGAAGAACGAGGCCATTCAGCGCGCCCCGGAGGCAGGCGCCGAAGCCGAAGGAGCCGCTGCCGCCGCAGGCGGCGCCGAGCCCGCCGGCTGCCACGGCACCGGGTTCACCGGCGCACCGGGTGCGAACATCTTCTGGAAGCCGTCGACGATGACCTTCTCGCCCGGCTTCAGGCCCTCGGTGACGACCCAGTTGCCGCCGAAAGCCGAGGCGATCTTCACCGGCCGCGGGGCCGGCTTGTTGCCCTCGCCCACCACGAGCACGGTGTCCGCGTTCGCGCTGCGCGTGACGGCCTGCTGCGGCACGAGCATGCCCGCGGGCATTTCGGCCTGCGCGATGCGCACTCGCACGTACTGGCCGGGCAGCAGCAGGCCGTCGGCGTTGGGCACCTCGGCGCGCAGCGTCACCTGGCCCGAGGTAGCGTCCACCGAGAGATCGCTGAACAACAGCTTGCCCGGCTTGGGCAGCAGGCTGCCGTCTTCCAGCAGCACCTGCACGGCGACGGCTTCCTGTCCGGCAGGGCCGCCAAGCTTGCGCAGCTGGCCGGCGGCCATCGCGCGGCGCAGCCGCAGCAGCTCGCTGCTGCTCTGCGTGAAATTGACGTAGACGCTGCCGACCTGCTGGATCAGCGCGAGCTGCGTCGCCTCGGCCGCGCTGGCGAGCGCGCCTTCGGTGACGAGCGCGCGGCCGATGCGGCCGGCGATCGGCGCCGTCACCGTCGCGTAGCCGAGGTTGATGCGCGCGGTCTGCACGGCGGCCTTGCCGGCGGCCACGTCGGCCTCCGCGGCCTTCTGCGCCGCCGCGGCGTTCACGTAGTCCTGCTGGCTGATCGCCTTGGCCTCGGCCAGCGGCTTGTAGCGCTCGGCCGTGGCCGTGGTCTGCGCCAGGCTGGCCTGCGCACGGGCGAGCTGCGCGCTCGCGCTGTCCAGTGCCGACTGGTAGGGCGCAGGGTCGATCTGGAGCAGCGCCTGCCCGGCCCTGACCTCGCTGCCTTCCTTGAACAGGCGCTTGAGCACCACGCCGTTGACGCGCGCGCGCACCTGCGCCGTGCGCAGCGGCTCGACGCGGCCGGGCAGCTCGCTCTGCAGCGCCACGGCGCGTGGCTCGACGGTGATCACGCCCACCGCGGGCGGCGGCGGCGCGGCAGCGCCTGCGCCCGGGCCGGCTGCGTTGTCCTTCGCCCCGCAGGCCGCCAGCAACAGGGCCAGGGCGGCAAAGGAGGACCGGCGAAGGACTTCGGGCAGGCGGGGCATCGGCATGAACCTCGGCGAGGCCGCGATCACAACGCCGATGGGGCGCTGCCGGACGGGCCGCGATGGTTGGGTGTGGATTCGCAGCGTGCCGTCGACAACCCGGCTTCTGCGCGGACGACTATAGCGACCCTGCCACGGTCCCCGGCTTGCGCCGAGGCCGAATCCGCGATGCACCCGCGGGCAATGAAGGCGTCTTCAGCCCGTGTTCAGCGCTTGATCACGCGCACGCCGGCGCGCGTCTTGCCGGCTTCGACGTAGCCGATGCCGCCAGGCGTCTCGGCCACGTGCTTCAGCACGGCCTCGTCGCCGTCGAGTTCCTGCAGCGGCTTGGCGCCGCCGGTGAACACCTGCTGCGCCCAGTAGGCCTTGAACTGCGCGGTGTTCTTCTTCAGCACCTTGCTGCGGAACTCCTCGGAGACCGGGCCTTCCTTCTGGTTGACGGGCGCCGCGGCGCTGCCGTCCGGGAAGGTCTTCACCTGGCGCAGGAAGATGCGCGCCAGCGCCTCGTCATCGAGGTTGGCGGTGACGGCCGCGTTGACGACGACCACCGTCTCGGCCTGCGCCGGGCCGGTCGTGGCCAGCAGCAGCGTCGCCAGCAGCGTGGACAGCAGCACGCCGCCCTTGTGTTGATGGAGCTTCATGGTCCTTGCCTCCGCGCTGCGTCAGAACACCATGTCGAGCGAAGCCGACAGCAGCCGCGAGTGGCCGACGTAGCTCAGGTCGGCGCCCGAATGGTCGCGGAACACGTCGTACTGGAGCTTGACGGCCATGCCGGCCTTCAGCTCGTAGCGCGCGGTGGCCATCCAGCCGCGATCACGCTGCACGGCGTCGGGCGTGAAGGCGTTGCGCTCGCCGTAGCGGGTGTGCGTGAGCATGCCGGTCCAGTCGCCGATGCGGTAGCCCGCGCCCAGCATCCAGGCATGCGACTTGTACGAGTAGCTGCTGCGGTCGAACACGCTGTATTCGCTGCGCACGAAGGCGTCGCCGATGTCGGCATTGACGCTGAAGCCGTAGATGCGCTGCTTCTCGCTGCTGCGCTCGGAATCGGGCTCGGGCGTCACGCGCTCGCGCGTGTCGTGGTCCCACTGCTGCACGCCGTTCTGGATGTAGGTGAAGCGCGCGGTCAGGCCCTCGCGGCTGAGCACCAGGTCGCCGCCGACGATGCCCTTCCAGGTCACGTCCTGCGGCGTCTCGTAGTACAGGCGCTGCATCAGGTTCTTCTTCGTCGCCTCGCGGCCGCCGAAGAGGTTGGACTTCACCGCCCAGTGGCCCCACTCGCCGCGCCAGGTGGCGTTGACGCCGTTGTAGTTGGTGATCTCCCAGCCGTAGATGTCGGCCGGCGGGCGCACCCAGGTGTAGGCGTAGCCCACGTCCTGGAAGTCGCTGTAGTAGTAGATCGGCAGCCGCTTGCGGCCGACCTGGATCGTCCACGAAGGGCTCAGCTCGTAGGAGAGATAAGCCCATTCGAGGTCGGCCTTGACGCCGTCGACGCCGCGCCCCACCACCTGCCCGGTGGCCGAGAGGCTGGGCGTGAAGGTGTAGGTGCCCTGCAGGCCCACCTTGCTCTCCTGCCTGACCGACAGGCTCTTGGCGTAGGTGGCGCCATGGCCGTAGTCGGCGATGAAGCAGGGACAGCTGCGGCCGAAATAGGGCTCGGTGCGCGAGCCGCCGAGCACCTCGCCGGCCACGAGCGAGGCGAAGCCCGAGACGCTGAGCGCGTCTTCGGCGTGGGCCGGCCGGCCGGCGGCCAGCGCCAGCGGCACCAGCGAGGCCAGCGCCAGGCGGGCGGGAAGCTTGTTGTGGTTCATGCGTGTTGTGCTTCGTGATGGATGGAAGATGCCGGGACGGGATTCGGTGGCGTCGCGGCTGCGGCGGCGTCCGACGCCGCGAGCCTGAAGCGGCCCACCACCTCGTCGAGCTGGCGCGCCACCGACAGCAGCGCCTGCGAGGCGTGCCCGGCCTGCGCCACCAGCGCGTGGTTCTGCTGCGTGGTCGCGTCGAGTTCGGAGACGGCGTGGTTCACCTGCTCGATGCCGGTGCGCTGCTCGGCCGAGGCGCCGGAGATCAGCGCGATGAACTCGCCCACCTTGCGCACCGAGTCGACGAGGTCGGCCATCGCGGCACCCGCGGTGTTGACGTGGCGCGCGCCGGTCTCGATGCGTTCGGCGGAATCGTCGATCAGCGCGCGGATGTCCTTGGCGGCGACGCCGGCGCGCTGCGCCAGCGTGCGCACCTCGCCGGCCACGACGCTGAAGCCGCGCCCCTGCTCGCCGGCGCGTGCGGCCTCGACCGCGGCGTTCAGCGCCAGGATGTTGGTCTGGAAGGCGATGCCGTCGATCAGCGCGGTGATCTCGACGATCTTGCGCGCGCGCTCGGAGACCTCGCCCATCGTCGCCACCGCGTCGCTCATCGCGTGGCTGCCGGCCTCGGCATCGACGCGGGCGCGCTCGGCGAGCGACTGCGCCTGCTCGGCGCTCTCGGCATTGCGGCGCACCGAGGCGGTGAGCTCGTCGACGCTCGCGGCGCTGGCGCGCAGGCTCTCGGCCTGGCGCTCGGAGCGCTCGGCCAGCGACTGGTTGCCGTGGCTGATCTCGCCGGCCGCGCGGTTGACATGCGTCACCGCCGCGCGCACGTCGCCGATCACGTCGGCCAGCCGGTCCTGCATGCCGCCCATCGCGTGCAGCAGGCTGTCGGCGCCTGCATGCTGCAGCTGCACCGGCTGGCTCAGGTCGCCGCCGGCGATGCGGCGCACGATGCGCGTGGCTTCCTCGGGCTTGCCGCCGAGCTGGCCCATCAGCGTGCGCACCGACCACCAGGCCACCAGCGCCGACAGCCCCAGCGTCAGCAGCGAGGCCACCACGCTGGCCGCGAAGCCGCGCTGCGCGACGGCCTGCGCATCGGCGATGTGCGCGTCCAGCGCAGCGCGGGCCGCTTCCTTCTGTTCCTTCAGCGCCTTGTCCAGCGCCGCGTACGCGCCCTGCATGGCCTGCGCGCTGGCGGTGGCGTCACCGGCCTTGCCGTCGAGCATGATGTCGGCCACCTGCAGCGCCGAGCCCATGTAGGCCTCGAAGTCCTTGCTCAGCTGCGCGGCGGGTTCGGCCCGGCCGGGCACCTTGCCGTAGGCGGCCAGGTCCTCGCGGAACTTGCCCGCGCGCGCCTTGGCGCCCTCCAGCGCTGCCTTGTCGGCCGCGGCGACGGCGCTCTTCAGCCCGTCGGCGACGCTCGTCAGATCGAAGATCAGCGACTGCGCATGGCCCAGCGCCGGCGAGTCCTCGTGGCCCAGGCCGCCGAGCAGCTGCGTGCTGGAGCGGTAGAAGACGAGGCTGGTGAGCGCGCCGGCGACGATGGCCAGCAGGGGCAAGGTCCAGATCAGGCGTTTCATGACATCCGTTTCGGCGCCCTCACGCCGCACGCGGAAACAGCGAGCGGCCACGGCATGGGGCGTGACCGGGCACTCTAGGTGCCCAGCCTCGGTGCGAAACGCGGATGAAGCGCGGCGAAACCGCTCAGTTCGGCGGCAAGCCCGCGCGAACCGGTCGAAGGTTCAGGCCGCGGCGGCGGGCAATTCGACGACGAACTCGGCGCCGCCACCTTCGGCCGGCGCCACGGCCATTCTTCCGCCGTGCTGCTCGACGATGCCGTAGCTGATCGACAGCCCCAGCCCCGTGCCCTTGCCCACCGGCTTGGTGGTGAAGAAGGGGTCGAACACGCGCGGCAGGTGCTCGGGCGGAATGCCCGGGCCGTTGTCGGTGCAACGCAGGCGAAGCAGCGCGCCCTCGCACTCCAGCACGATGCGCAGCCGCCCGTCGGGCCTGCTGGCGCAGGCGTCGGCGGCGTTCTGGATCAGGTTCATCAACACCTGCAGCAGCTGCCCGGCGCTGCCCTGCGTGATGCAGGGCGTCGCGGGCGCCTGCCACAAGACCTCGAAGCCGGGCGCGGCGCCCTTCTTCATCCAGTGGATCGCGCGCTCGACGACGGCAGCCATGTCCACCGGCATGCGCTCCTCGCGGTCGGCCACCGAGAAGCGCTTGAGCGCGCTGACGATGTCGGCCGTGCGCTGCGCGCCTTCGCTCATGCCCTCGATCAGCGACGGCAGGTCGGCCACGATCGCGTCGATGCGCAGGCGCCGGCGCAGCGGCTCGGCGGCCTGGGCGCCGCCCTCGCCCTGCACCGCCGCCACGTACTGGCTCAGCCGCGAGGCGTACTTGCGCAGTGCATCGACGTTGCCCAGCAGGAAGCTGATCGGGTTGTTCAGCTCGTGCGCGACGCCGGCCACCAGCCGCCCAAGCGAGGCCAGCTTCTCCGAATGCAGCAGCTGCTGCTGCGCGCGCTTGAGCGCCTCGTGCGCCTCGCGCAGGTCGTGGTACGCGCGCTTGAGTTCACCCAGCGGGCGGCCGACGAAGACATGGCCGATCGGCCGGCCCAGGCTGTCCACGCGCACGCTGCAGTTGAACTCCACCGGCACGCGGGGCGCCGCCGGGCCGCGCAGATCGAGCTCCAGCGTGGTGGTGTCGTGGCGTGCGAGCGCCCCCTGCCGCGCCTGGGCCAGCCGCGCGCGCGAGGCTGCGTCGGCCATCAGCGCCTCCAGCGGCGTGCCCTGCAGCTCGGCATCGCTGCGGCCCACCAGCGCACACAGCGCGGCGTTGGTCTGCTCGACGGCGCCGTCCTGGTCGCAGGCCACGAGCACGTCGCTCATCGAGGCCAGCAGGCCGAAGATGAACTGCTGGCTCTGCTCGAGCGCGGCGTTCTTCTCCTCCAGCGCCACCTCGTCGGCGATGAGCTGCGAGTAGACCTCGTCCATCTTGCCGATCACGGCCATCCAGGTGGCCTCGTCGACCACGGCGCCGGGTTCGACCACGGTGGGCAGCAGCGGGGCGCGCGACTGCGACTTCTTCTGGGGCATGGGCGAAGCTTCAGCAATGCCTGATGAGATTGGAAGTTATATCTGACTTGGCTTGAATCGAAGGCTTTCCTAGAGTGCCGGGCAGTTGCCATCCGAGCCCGACCATGCCCGAACACCACACGCCCGCCGCCCTTTTCCCCTCCCCCGCCGACGCGCTGCGCGTGCTGGCCGTCGACGCCGTCGAGCAGGCCAAGAGCGGCCATCCGGGTGCCCCGATGGGCATGGCCGAGATGGCCCATGTGCTGTGGACCCGGCACATGCGCCACGACCCGGCCGACCCCGCCTGGCCCGACCGCGACCGCTTCGTGCTGTCCAACGGCCACGCGTCGATGCTGCTGTACGCGGCCCTGCACCTCAGCGGCTACGAGCTGCCGATGGCCGAGCTGCAGCGCTTCCGCCAGCTGCACAGCAAGACGCCGGGCCACCCCGAGGTGGGCATCACGCCCGGCGTGGAGACCACCACCGGCCCGCTCGGCCAGGGCCTGGCCAATGCCGTGGGCATGGCGCTGGCCGAGAAGCTGCTGGCGGCCGAATTCAACCGGCCGGGCCACGAGATCGTGGACCACCGCACCTACGTCTTCCTCGGCGACGGCTGCCTGATGGAAGGCATCAGCCACGAGGCCTGCTCGCTCGCGGGCACGCTGCGGCTGTCCAAGCTCGTGGCGCTGTACGACGACAACGGCATCAGCATCGACGGCCATGTCGAGGGCTGGTTCACCGACGACACCGCGGCGCGCTTCCGCGCCTACGGCTGGAACGTGCTGGGGCCGGTCGACGGCCACGACAACACAGCGGTGGACGCCGCGATCGACGCGGCCCGCGAGCAATCGAAGGCGCCCGACGGCCGGCCGACGCTCATCATCTGCCGCACCACCATCGGCAAGGGCTCGCCGAACAAGGCCGGCGGCCACGACGTGCACGGCGCGCCGCTGGGCGCGGCCGAGGTGGTGGCCTTCAAGGCCTCGATCGGCTGGACCGCGCCGCCCTTCGAGGTGCCGGCCGACCTGCGCGCGGCCTGGGACCAGCGCGCACGCGGCGCTTCGCTGCGCGCCGACTGGCAAGGCCGCATGGCCGCCTACGCGGTGGAACATCCGCAGGCCGCAGGCGAGCTGAAGCGGCGCCTCGCGGGTGATCTGCCCTTCGGCTTCGAGATGCAGCTCGCGGCGGCGCTCGAGACGCTCGCGTCCAGCGCCACCGCGGTGGCCACGCGCAAGGCTTCGCAGCTGGCGCTCGATGCGCTGGCCCCGGCGCTGCCCGAACTCTTCGGCGGATCGGCCGACCTCACCGGCAGCAACCTCACCAACTTCAAGGGCTGCAAGCTCGCCGGCCGCGACAAGCCCGGCAACCACCTGAGCTGGGGCGTGCGCGAATTCGGCATGGCCGCGGCGCTCAACGGCATGGCGCTGCACGGCGGCTTCATCCCCTACGGCGGCACCTTCCTGACCTTCAGCGACTACAGCCGCAACGCGCTGCGCATGGCCGCGCTGATGAAGCAGCGCGTGGTGCATGTGTTCACGCACGATTCCATCGGCCTGGGTGAAGACGGGCCTACCCACCAAAGCGTGGAGCATGTGCCTTCCCTGCGGTTGATCCCGCAGCTGGACGTGTGGCGACCGGCCGACACGCTGGAAACGGCCGTGGCCTGGGCGCAGGCGATCCAGCGCCGCGACGGGCCGAGCGCGCTGGCGCTCTCGCGCCAGAACGCGCCGGTGGCCGCCAAGCGCATGGGCCAGGCGGCCGAGATCGCGCGCGGCGGCTACGTGCTGGCCGATGCCCCGGGCGCGCGCGCCGTGATCATCGGCACCGGCACCGAGCTGCAGCTGGCGCTGGCCGCGCAGGCCAAGCTGGCCGAAGCCGGCATTCCGGTTCGCGTGGTCTCGATGCCCTGCACCAACGTCTTCGACCGCCAGGATGCGGCCTACATCGACGCCGTGCTGCCGCCCGAGCTGCCCGCCGTGGCGGTGGAGGCCGCGCACCCGGACTACTGGCGCAAGTACGTCGGCCGCCGCGGCGCGGTGGTGGGCATCGCCTCCTTCGGCGAATCGGCCCCGGCGCCCGAGCTCTACAAGCACTTCGGCATCAGCGCCGAGGCCGTGGCCGCGGCGGTGCGCCGCGTGCTGGCCTGACCGATTCCCGTCATCCCCGAAAGAGACCCATGCCCCTGATCTCGCTGCGCCAGCTGCTCGACCACGCCGCCGAACACGACTACGGCGTGCCGGCCTTCAACGTCAACAACATGGAGCAGATCCACGCCATCCTGCAGGCCGCCGAGGCCTGCGACGCGCCGGTCATCCTGCAGGCCAGCGCCGGTGCCCGCAAGTACGCCGGCGAGCCCTTCCTGCGCAAGCTGGTCGAGGCCGCGGTCGAGCAGTCGCCTTCGATCCCCATCTGCCTGCACCAGGACCATGGCGCCTCGCCGGCGGTGTGCCAGCAGGCCATCCGCAGCGGCTTCACCAGCGTGATGATGGACGGCTCGCTGCTGGACGACCAGAAGACGCCGGCGAGCTACGAGTACAACCTCGCCGTCACTGGCCGCGTGGTGGAGATGGCGCATGCGGTGGGCGTGAGCGTCGAGGGTGAACTCGGCTGCCTGGGCTCGCTGGAGACCGGCACCGCGGGCGAGGAGGACGGCGTGGGTGCCGAAGGCACGCTCGACCACTCGCAGCTGCTGACCGACCCCGAGCAGGCTGCCGACTTCGTCGCCCGCACCGGCGTCGACGCGCTGGCGATTGCCATCGGCACCAGCCACGGCGCCTACAAGTTCACCCGCCAGCCCACCGGCGACATCCTCGCCATCGACCGCATCGCCGCGATCCACGCGCGCATCCCGTCCACGCACCTGGTGATGCACGGCAGCTCCAGCGTGCCGCAGGAGTGGCTGCAGGTGATCCGCGAACACGGTGGCCAGATCCGCGAGACCTACGGCGTACCGGTAGAGGAGATCGTGCGCGGCATCCGCCACGGCGTGCGCAAGGTCAACATCGACACCGACATCCGCCTGGCGATGACCGGCGCGATGCGCAAGGCCATGGCCGACAAGCCCGACGAGTTCGACCCGCGCGCCTTCCTGAAGGCCGCCACCGCCGCCGCGCGCGACATCTGCAAGGCGCGCTTCGAGGCCTTCGGCTGCGCCGGTCAGGCCTCGAAGATCAGGACGCTGCCGCTTTCAGCGCTGGCGCATCGCTACGCCAAGCTGGGCTTGCCGAAGGCCGCCTGAGCGTTCGAGCGCCGCGGCGCGCGGCCGTCAGTGCACCGTGCAGACCATGCACGGGTCGAAGGAGCGCACGATGTGCTGCACCGACACCGGCGTGGTTTCGCCGGCGCTGACGGGTGCACCGACGAGCGCGGCCTCCAGCGCGCCGGGCATGCCGGCGGCATCGCGCGGCGAGAAGTTCCAGGTCGTCGGCGCGACGATCTGGTAGTTCGCGAGCTTGCCGCGCTCCACGCGCAGCCAGTGGCCCAGGGCGCCGCGCGCGGCCTCGGCCAAGCCCACGCCCACCGCCTCGGCCGGCATCGCGACCCGCGCGTGGAAGGCCTCGCGCGGCACCAGGGCCTTCAGCGCGTCTTCCATCAGCGGCACGATGGCCGCCAGCTCCACGATGCGCGCCAGCACACGCGTGTAGACCGTGCCGCCGCAGCGCGCCGCCGCCGCACGCAGCAGCGGCCGGCCACTGGCGAGCTGGCGCGCGAGCGCGCCGGTCTCTACCACCTGCCCCGCCAGCCGCGGCGCCTTGTTCCAGGTGTAGGCGCCGGGCTTGTCGGGCAGCGGCTGCGTCAGGCCCTCGCGCGGGTGGCGAGGGCCGCCCGTGCCTTCGGCCATCCAGGCGCAGGTGGCGTCCTCCGTGATCGTCTCCAGCGCCAGCGCCAGCGACCGCAGCTTCTCGCCGTCCCACAGGCCTTGCGCGATGCGCCGGCTGCCGTCGGGCTGCACCCAGCCGCCGTAGCTGAGGAACAGGCCGGGGCCGGCGCCCAGGCGGTCCATCTGCGTGTCGGCGGCGATCGTCAGCCACAGCCGAAGATCGCCGCGCTGCGGGTCGCGCGCATGCCAGCGCCGCAGCGCCGTCTCGTCGGCGAGCTCCAGCACCGCCTCGATCGCATCGCCCAGCAGCACCTCCTCGACGAAGGCGCGGAACTCGCGCACCTGCGTCAACAGGCGCAGCCGCTCGGCGGCCTCGATCGCGCGCGAGCTGCCGCCAGGCTCGATGCTGTGCGTGTGCGGCCATTTGCCGCCCAGCGTGCCCATCAGCTCGAACCAGCGCTGGCGCGCCGCCATCGCACGCCGCGCGTGTTCGCCGCTCATCGCGGCGAAGCGCCGCTGCGCCTCCACGTGCCAGGGCCGGCCGCCGTAGGCCGGCCGCGTGAAGTCGGGCATGAAGAAGAGGTAGAAGTGCGACAGATGGTCGGCCGCGTTCTCGCAGCCGAGCATCAGGTTGGTGGCGTGCTGGCCGTTGGGCGGCGGCACGGCGCCCGCGGCATCGGCCAGTGCCCGCGCCGACGCGACCGACTGCGAGACCGAGCAGATGCCGCAGATGCGCGGCACGATGGTCAGCGCATCGTGCGGGTCGCGGCCGGCCAGCATCGGCTCGAAGCCGCGGTACATCGGCGCGACGACCTGCGCCGAAGCCACCGCGCCGCTCTTCACTTCGAGCCGGACTTCGAGGTCACCCTCGACGCGGTTGAAGGGGCCGACGATCAGGCGGCTCATTTCAGCCGGGTCTTCTTCACGGCCGGCGGTACTACCAGATGGTCGGCCGCCGCGTTCTCCTTCACGCGCCGCGGCGTTGCACTCTTGGCGAGCGAGGCCAGCGCGACGAACCAGGCCTTGGGCATGTCGGTGGGCAGGCCGATCGGGATGCCGGCCAACTTGGGCGTCTGGTGGTACGGGTGGCCGGGCTCCTGGAACCCGGGTTCGGTGCAGCTGATGCAGGCATAGCCGCCGCGCGTGCAGCTGCCCTGCCCGTTCCACAGGCGCGTGTTGCAGTCGGCATGCGCCTGCGTGCCCTTGCAGCCCATGTGCTCCATCATGCAGCCCAGGTCGGAGGGCCGCTCGGCGCTGGCCTTGAACTCGTAGTACTCGTTGCGCGTGCAGCCGTGGTGCACGAGCTGGTCGGCGTAGAAGCGCGGGCGGTTCAGCGGGTCGAGGTCGGCCTGCGCGAGCGCATCGGCGGCCAGCGCGGTGAGCGTGTCCAGCACCCAGCCGGGGTGCGTGGGGCAGCCGGCGACGTTGATGACCGGCAGCCCGCCCGCGGCGCGGAAGGCGGCGCCCAGCAGGCCGCCGGGCCGCTCGTCCTCGAACTGCAGGCCGCAGGCGTCGGTCGGGTTCGGGCCGGTGGCGCTGACGCCGCCCCAGGCCGCGCAGCTGCCCACCGCCACCACGTGGCGCGCGACGCCGGCCAGGCGCCGCACCCACTGGATCATCGGCAGCCCGGTGCCGGCCAGCAGGTGGAAGCGGCCGGTCCCCTGCGGGCCGCGCAGCAGCGCGCCTTCGATGCACAGCACGTCGAGTTGCTGCCGGCCCTGCAGGCAGTCGTCCAGCAGCGTCATCAGCTCGTGGCCGCTCTCCAGCGACAAGGACGGGTGCCACAGCAGCTGCACGCCCGAGGCCCGCAGCAGCGCCGGGAAATCGGCCGTGTCGGCGCACAGCAGGGACATGCTGCAGCCGCCGCAGCCGCCGCTCTGCAGCCAGAGGACGTTGAGCATGATCAGCCTTGCTCGAGCCCGAAGCGCAGCAGCTTGGCGCGCAGGCCCATGCGCGACAGGCCCAGTTCGGCTGCCGCCTTGGTCTTGTTCCAGCGGTGCCGCAGCATCACCTCGCGCAGCACCATCGCCTCGACCGCGTCGAGCCGCTCCTGCAGCGTGCCGGTCTCGGGCAGTGCAGTGGCCGCCGCCGTGCGCTGCCCCTGCCCGCCGAGCAGCCGGCGCGACAGCGACGTGGCGCGCAGCACCGGCTCGTCGGACAGCGCCAGCGCCCGCGCCAGCTCGTTGCGCAGCTCGCGGATGTTGCCCGGCCAGGCGTAGCCCATCAGCACCGCTCGGCAGTCGTCGTCGAGCGCCACGCGCGTGTGGCCCAGCTCGCCGGCCACGTCCACCGCCAGGCGTTCGGCAATGGGCACGATGTCGCCCGGCCGCTCGCGCAGCGCCGGCATGCCCAACGTGACGGTGGCGATGCGGTAGTAGAGGTCCTCGCGGAAGCGGCCGGCGCGGACCTCGGCCTCGAGGTCGCGGTGCGTGGCGGCGATCACCCGCACGTCCACGGGAATCGGCCGCGGCGCGCCCACCGGCCGCACCTCGCCTTCCTGCAGCACGCGCAGCAGCTTGACCTGGAAGGCCGGCGTGGTCTCGCCGATCTCGTCGAGGAACACGGTGCCGCCATGCGCGCGCTGGAACAGGCCGATGTGGTCTTCCACCGCGCCGGTGAAGCTGCCGCGCTTGTGGCCGAAGAGCTCGCTTTCCAGCAGCGTGTCGGCCAGCGCGGCGCAGTTCTCCACCACGAAGGGGCCGGCCGCGCGCGGCGAGGCCAGGTGGATGGCGCGCGCCAGCAGCTCCTTGCCGGTGCCCGATTCGCCCAGCACGAGCACCGAGATGTCGTGTCGAGCGACGCGCTCGCCCATCTCGCACAGCGTGTCCACCGGGCTGCCCGGTGCGCGCACGATGCGCTGGAAGCCGAAGGCACGCTGCACCTCGCGCAGCTTGTCGGCGCGGCGCGAGGACAGCGTGCGGCCGCCGGCGCGCAGGTCCAGCTCCAGGCGGTGCAGGCTGTGGTGCGCGGCGCGTGCGTCCACCGCGCCCTGCACCGTGGCCAGCAGGTGCGCCGGCGCCCAGGGCTTGAGCACGTACTGGTAGATGCCGGCCTCGTTGATGCCGCTGATGATGTCCTGGCTGTCGGTGTAGCCCGAGACGAGGATGCGCACCGTGTCGGGCCAGCGTTCGCGCAGCTCGCGCAGGAACTCCACGCCGGTCTGCCCGGGCATGCGCTGGTCGCACAGCACCACGGCCACGGCGTGGCGTTCCATCAGCGAGCGCGCCTCGGTGGTGTCGCCGGCCACGAGCACGCGGAAATCGTCTTCCAGCGTGCGGCGCATCGCCTCCTGCGAGCGCACCTCGTCGTCGACCACCAGCACCAGCGGCAGTTCGGCGGCGGCCAGCGCCGCGCTGGCCAGGTCTTCGGCGGTGCTGATCGTCATCCCCGAATGATGCCGGAAGCAGCCTGGGCCCCGGCGCCGGGGGCGCCGCTCAGCCGTTGAGGATTTCCCGCGCCAGCTCCGAGGCCGCACGCTTGCCGCGGTAGATGGCCACCGCGTCGCGGATGCCGTCCAGCGCGCGGCGCACGTCGGCCGGCTCCACCGCGCGGTCCAGCGGCTCGATGCGCTCCGCCGTGCCCGGGCCGAACAGCGGCTCCAGCGCGGCCCAGGCGCGGCGCACCATCGCCGCGTGCTGCTCGGCCGACAGCGGCTCCTCCGGCGTGAGCGTGGGCAGGCCGGCGAGCGTGGAGTCGAAGCGCGAGGCGCCGAAGCCGGAGCTGAAGGTGGCCAGCGCCGAACGCAGGCGGAAGGCCGGCGTGCGGTCGGCCGAGAGGTCGACTTCCGGCGCGGCCGCCCGGGCGCCCGGGCCGCGCACCGCCGCGGCCGCCCGCGACGAGGACACGGCCTCCAGCAGGCCCAGGCCGACCAGCTGCACCAGCAGCGGCCCCACGGGCTGCTGCATGTGGGCCGAAAGCTCGGCCTCCGAGAGGCTGCCGTTGCACAGGATCAGCAAGGTGCGGCTGCGGGCGTCGAGGCCGCCACTGCGGGCGCGGATCTCGGCGGTGCCGGCAGCGGTCTTGCGGTACAGCGTGGTTCCCATTTCTGCGGGCAACGAGATGGCTTGCGATCATCGGATTCTCGACAAGCGAAGCAATCGTTGCCAGTGTGCAAAACACCAAAGAGGGGCGCTGTGCACACCGGACAGCCCCCTGTTCAAGTGGGATCCAACACCATGAACTGCTCGGCCGCACCATCGCACTGCGGGCAGCGCCAGTGCTCGGGCAGCGCCGTGAAGGGCGTGCCGGGCGGAACCTGCCAGGTGGCGCAGCCTTCGGCCGGCTCGTAGACCCACCAGCAGATCTTGCATTCGAGCCGCGCATCGGCCGCCAGTCGCGTTCGGTCGCCCAGGTAGCTGCCTTCGAAGGTGGACGGCATGCCGCCGCCCGCTGCCGCCCGGTTCACCCCGCCGCGACCCAGGCCAGCACCTCGGCCAGCCGGTCCAGCGAATCGTGCAGGTCCTCGGCCGCGGCGCAGGCCACCTCGGGCACGCCGCTCACTTCGACCGTGTTCAGGATCACGTGGTCCTGCGAGTTGTAGTAGACCAGCCGCCAGGTGTTGGGCACCGCGCAGTTGGTGATGCGGCAGTTGCCGTAGCCGCGCGAGAGGATCAGCACGCGGCCGGTGCCCAGGACATGGTCGAGCCAGGCGATGTCCTGCGGCGTCACCGGCAGCAGCGTCAGGTTGACCATGTGCAGCGGGTCGCCGGGCCGCCAGCGCGCGCGCGCATCGGCCAGCTCGGGCAGCAGCGCCGGGGCGTTCATCACCTCGGGCGGCGGCGGGCCGGGATCGGGCCGTGGCGTCAGGGCGTCCTCGGCCGCGGCCCGGGCCAGCGCGGCCGGCGCGGCGCCGACTTCCACGTAGTCCTGCGTCGCGCCATCGGGCCCGGTCTGCAGCACGCGCCAGACGCCCGCGAACACCGACTCCTGCGCCGTCACCACGCCCTGGCCCGGCGCCGCCAGCACCTGCGCGCCCACGTCGCCTTCGCCCAGCACCTGGTTGACCAGCGCCAGCTCGTCGGGCGCCAGGCCCAGCAGCGACACGGGCGCCGCGGGCCGGCCGGCGGCGGCTTCGCGCAGCGCCTCCAGCACCTCGTGCAGCACGCGCAGCGCGCCGCTGCGGCCGGCGAGCGCCTCGGGCTCGGGCAGCTGCGGCGGACGGTAGGTGTCCATGCCCGTGGGCATGGACATGTAGTCCAGCGTCTCGTCCTCGGTCTGGCTGCCGGGGCCGAAGGGAACCACCGGGATCGGGAAGGGTTTCATCGGCGGGTCCTTCAGTGGCAGTGCGAGCCGGCGCCGCCATCGGCGGCGGCGATGGCTATCGGCCGCCGCGTCGCCGGCCGCGCCAGTGCCTGCGCAACGCGCTCGACGAACACGGTCCAGTCGAGCATGCCGGGAATGGTGTCGACATAACGGCCTTCGCGCATGAACACGAGCGAAGGCCAGCGCGTGGCGCCGAAGCGGCGCGCCACGGCGTCCTCCTCGGCCGGCACCACCACGCCCACATGCAGCCGGCCCGGGAACGCGGCCTGCAGCTCGGGCAGCACCACGGCCACGTCCAGCGCCTCGGGGAAGCGCACCGGGTCGCCGCCGAAGAACAGCACGCGCTCGCCGGGGGCGGCGGCGAAGTCCTCGGCATTGCCCTCGTGCACCCAGGTGGCGCCGAATTCCTTCACCAGGCGCGCCACCAGCGGCGGGGCCTTCACGTCGTCGAGTGTCTCGGTGCTCATCGTGTGTTCGTCGTCGGGTTCATCCGGCCAGCGCAGCGAGCTGCTCGGCACTCATCTGGGAAGGCAGCTCGAACGGGGGCGCATCGCCGCCCTGCCCCTGCATCGCGGTTTCGAGCAGGTCCAGCATCGCGCCGACCTCGGCCGCGCGCACCGCGTCGATGTGCTCTCGCGCGGAGCCGAGGAAGACCAGCAGCCAGTCGCCGGCCTGCACCTCGCCCACGAGCGCGGTGTTCACCTCGAGCCGCTGGCCGCGGCCCTCGACCCAGGCGAAGCCGGGCCGCGCGCTCGCCACCTGCATCGGCAGGCCTATGCACATGCCAGCACCCCGGCCGGCGGCATGAAGCGCTCGTCGCCGATGCGGCAGGCCGTCTCGGCGCCGGGCCGGCCGGCCTCGTAGCTGCCCATCGCCAGCGTGGGCACCGTCACGGCCTCGTCCTCGGCCGGCGGGGCGTCGCGGAAGCGTGGCTCGGCGCCCCACTCGCGCAGCCGCAGCAGCGCCAGTGCGAGCGCGTCCTCCAGCGCCGTCTTCACGCTCTCGCGCAGGCTGCCGCCGTAGTCCTCCAGCTCCTCGGGCTGGCAGCCGATCAGCACCACCTGCTCGGGGTAGCTCTCGGTCAGCTGCGCCAGCGCGAGCACCTCCTGGAAGCCGGTCTGGTGCAGGCTCATCTTCTTGGCGCCCATGAAGCGCGGCACCTCCTCGCCCTCGATCACGCGCAGCGTGCCGGGCGGCAGGCCGTAGTCGATGGCGTCGAAGATCAGCAGCTTGCGGGCCGACTGCACGTGCTGCACCAGGTACAGGCCCTGCGTGCCGCCGTCGACCAGCTGCACGTGCTCGCCGAAGTTCCAGCGCCGCTGCAGCGCCTCGACGCAGCGCACGCCGAAGCCCTCGTCGGCCCACAGCACGTTGCCGATGCCGAGGACAACGATGGTCTCGTCCTGCTTCATGGCCATGGTCAGTCCTTGAAGGTACGCCAGCCCGAGACCATCGTGGACACGATGCTCTGCCGGCCCATGATGTCCTCGCGGATCGCGGCGTAGACGTGCACGATGACGAACACCACCATCGCCCACAGGCCGAAGTGGTGCCAGGTGTGCACGTCCTGGCTCTGGCCGAACAGCGGGATCACCCAGCCGAACAGGCGGTTGGCCCAGGAGCCGGCCTGCGTGCCTTCGCCGTACAGCGCGAAGCCGGTGACGATCATGAACAGCAGCGTGCCCATGAACAGGCTGAACATCGCCAGCCGCGCCAGCGGGTTGTGGCCCACGTAGCGGCTGGGACGGCCGATGGTGAAGGAGTACCAGCGCAGCATGATCAGCACTTCCTTCCAGTACGCGCGCTGGAAGACCGGCAGCGTGAACAGCTCGCGCGAGTGCCAGTTGCCGACGAAGGCCCAGTAGATGCGGCCCAGGAGCGCCATCAGCAGCACGTAGCCGGCCGCGAAATGGGCGAAGCGGATGTAGCCCATCAGGTAGTTCGCGCTGGCCTCGCCGGGCATCGTCGGCAGCGGGCTGCCGATGAAGTAGCCGGTGATCGCGAGCACCGTGATGGCCAGCGCGTTGACCCAGTGCCACAGCCGCACCGGCGCCTCGTAGACGTAGACCGCCTGGATCGTGCGGCCCTTCTCGATGGCGTGCGGCGCGGCGCTCGCCTTCTGCACGGTGGTGGCGTTCATCTCAGCGCACCTTCACCGTCGTCAGCTCGCGGCCGTCGGGGCTCATCACGTGCGTGCTGCAGGCCAGGCAGGGGTCGAACGAGTGCAGCGTGCGCAGGATCTCCACCGGCTGCTCCGGGTTGACCATCGGCGTGTTCATCAGGCTGGCCTCGAAGGCGCCGATCTGGCCCTTGTGGTCGCGCGGGCTGCCGTTCCAGGTGGTGGGCACCACGCACTGGTAGTTCTCGATCTTGCCGTCCTTGATCTTGACCCAGTGGCCCAGCATGCCGCGCGGCGCGGCCACCGTGCCCACGCCCTTGGCTTCCTTGGGCCAGCTGGCCGGATCCCACTTCTCGACGTTGGCGGTGGCGCGGTCGCCGGCCTTGATGTTGGCCATCAGCTCGTTCCAGTCGTCCAGCATCATCTCGCCGCAGTACTGGCCTTCGAGCGCGCGCGCCAGCGTGCGGCCGATCGTCGTGGGCAGCAGCTGCTTGGCGGTGTAGTTGGTCTCGGGCAGCGAGAGCGCACGCGGAATGGCGCTGTTGATCGCCACCGCCGAGCTCTCGATCTGCTCCTTCACGCGCTGGCAATGCTTGTTGCCCTTCAGCGCATGCGCATAGCCCAGGATGTAGCGCGACAGCGGCCCCACCTCCACCGCATGGCCGCGCCAGCGCGGGCTCTTGATCCAGCTGTACTTGGCGCTCTCGTCGATCTGCTCGATGCGCGTCGAGGTGCCCTTGGCCTTGGCGCCCAGCTGGTAGTTCGGCTCGGTGACGCCGTCCCAGGGGTGCAGCCCCTTGGTCTCGTCGGCGTACTTGTACCAGCTGTGGGTGACGAACTCCTGCACCTGCTCGGGGTCGCGCGGGTCGATCGGCAGGATCTCGTTCCAGTTGCCGTTCAGGATCACGCCGCCGGGCAGCTGGTCGGTGCTCTTGTCGTAGTTGACCTTCGGGTACTCGCCGTAGTCGGCCACGTTCAGCGCCGACAGGCCGCCGCCGTAGAGCCAGCCGGCCTGCTTGTAGATCGTGCCGATCGCCAGCACGTCGGGGATGTAGACGTTCTTGTTGAACTCGATGATCTCGTCGATGCGGGCCTTGACGAAGTTCAACCGCTCCATGTTCAGCGGCGCGCCGGCGGCGCCGTCGCCGTCGATGTTGATCGCGCAGGGCACGCCGCCGACCATGAAGTTCGGGTGCGGGTTCTTGCCGCCGAAGATCGTGTGGATCTTCACCCACTCCTTCTGCAGGTCCAGCGCCTCCAGGTAGTGCGTGACGGCCATCAGGTTGGCCTCGGCCGGCAGCACGTAGGCCTTGTTGCCCCAGTAGCCGTTCATGAAGGGGCCGAGCTGGCCGCTGTCGACGAACTTCTTGAGCCGGTTCTGGATGTCGCGGAAGTAGCCGGCCGAGCTCAGCGGGTGCGCGGGCGAGACCAGCTGCTGCAGCTCGCTGGTGCGCTTGGGGTCGGCCTTCAGCGCACTGACCACGTCGACCCAGTCCAGCGCATGCAGGTGGTAGAAGTGCACCGCGTGGTCGTGCACCTGCAGCGTCTTGGCCATCATCTCGCGGATGAGGTGGGCGTTGCGCGGGATCTTGATGCCCAGTGCGTCCTCCACCGCGCGCACGCTGGTCAGCGCGTGGCAGCCGGTGCAGACGCCGCAGATGCGCTCGACGAAGGCCCAGGCATCGCGCGGGTCGCGGCCCTTCAGGATGACCTCCAGCCCGCGCCACATCGTGCCGGTGCTGACCGCGTTGCGGATGACGTTGTTCTTGTCCAGGTTCACCTCGCAGCGCATGTGCCCTTCGATGCGGGTGACGGGGTCGACGACGATGCGGCGGCCGCTGTCGTCGAGGTTGAAGCCTTGGGTGGCGTAGGCGGCCATGTCTTGTCTCGCTTTTCTCGTGATCAGGCGTTGGTGTCGGACTTGGCGGGCTTGGTGGCCGCCGAGGCGTTCATCGACGCGCGCTTGATCGCGCTGGCCGCCGCGTGCGCGGCCACCGCCGCGCCCACCACGCCGGCGGCGGTGCCGCCGATCTTGTCGGCGTTGGCCTCGATGCCGAAGGCGTGGATGTCGGTCAGGCGGTTGTAGAAGCTGCCCTTGTCCCAGAAGCCGTCTTCACTGCAGCCGATGCAGCCGTGGCCGGCCTTGATCGGGAAGCTCGTGCCTTCGTTCCACTGCACGGTGGAGCAGGCGTTGTAGGTCGTCGGGCCCTTGCAGCCGACCTTGTAGAGGCAGTAGCCGCGGCGCGCGCTCTCGTCGTCGAAGGCCTCGACGAACTGGCCGGCGTCGAAGTGCGGCCGGCGGTAGCACTTGTCGTGGATGCGCTGGCTGTAGAACATCTTCGGCCGGCCCTGGCGGTCCAGCTCGGGGATGCGCTCGAAGGTCAGCATGTAGGTGATGACGCCGGTCATCACCTCGGCGATCGGCGGGCAGCCGGGCACCTTGATGATGGGCTTGTCGGTGATCACCTTGTGCACCGGCACGGCCTGCGTGGGATTGGGCTTGGCGGCCTGCACGCAGCCCCAGCTGGCGCAGGAGCCCCAGCTGATGATGGCCTTGGCGTCCTTGGCCACGTACTTCAGCTGGTCCAGGAAGGGCCGGCCGCCGATGATGCAGCTCATGCCCTGCTGGTTCAGCGGCGGGTTGCCCTCGACGGCCAGGATGTAGTTGCCCTTGTACTTCGTCATCACCTCTTCGAGGATGGCCTCGGCTTGGTGGCCGGCGCTGGCCATCAGCGTGTCGTCGTAGTCCAGGCTGATCATCGACAGCACCACGTCCTTGGCCAGCGGGTGCGCCGAGCGGATGAAGCTCTCGCTGCAGCAGGTGCACTCAAGGCCGTGCAGCCACAGCACCGGCGTGCGCGGCTTCGTCTCCATCGCGTGCACGATCTTCGGCACGAAGGCCGGCGACAGGCCCAGCGAGGTGGCGGTGAGCGAGCAGTACTTCAAAAAGCTGCGGCGCGAGATGCCCTGGCGGCGCATCACCTCGTAGAAGGTCTCCATCGACGTGTCTCTCCTGTGTGGCACGGGTTGCGCACAGGACTACCCACGTTGCATGCCAGGAGCGGCAGGCCCTCGGGAAAGCACCGAGCGGGCAGCGCAAGTGACTGTCGCGAAAAGAAGTTCTCGACCCGTTTGATTCAGGCCCCGGGGTCGGCGGTCCGGTGGATGCCAAGCGTCTTGCCGCCGCGCCGCGCACAGCGCAAGCCGCGCTGCCGGCGCCTGATGAAACTTGATCCAGCGCAAGGGATGGGGCGCTACCCAGCCCGGGCGCCCTCATGTCCGGCACGGCGCGACCGATGAATTCCCAGCGGCCTCATGGCGATGCCGCTCACACCTGGAGTACCGAATGAGCCCCCACTCGCGTCGCACGTCCCTGCGGCTCTTCCTCGCTGCGGCACTCGCCGCCACGCTGGCCGTACCGGCCCTGGCCGCCGAACGCGGCACGCCCGCGCAAGCGGAAGCCCTGGTGAAGAAGGCCGTGGCCTACGTGCAGGCCAACGGCAAGTCCAAGGCCGCCGAGGAGTTCACCCAGGGCAGCGCCTTCAAGGACCGCGACCTCTACATCAGCTACTACGAGATGAGCGGCAAGGTCATCGCGCACGGCGCGAACCCCAAGCTCGTGGGCAAGAACCTGATCGGACTGAAGGACCCGGACGGCAAGCTGTTCATCCAGATGATCGTCGACGTGGCCGGCAGCAAGGGCAAGGGCTGGACCGAGAGCTACAAGTTCCGCGACCCGCTGACCGACAAGATGGCCGAGAAGGTGATCTACGTCGAGCGCGTGGGCGACGACTGGATCGGCGTCGGCGTCTACAAGCAGTAGGCGCGCCGCAGCGGCAGCCTCCCCGGCCGCTGGTGCGGCCCATCGATCGAGCAGTATCGACATGGAACTTCGCGACATCCGCATCGGCCCGCGCCTGGCCACCGGGTTCGGGCTCATCCTGCTGGCCTTCGTGCTGACGCTGGTGGGCGCCGTGATCAGCAGCCAGCGCCAGAGCCAGGTGCTGGTGCAGACGATGCAGCGCGCCGCGCAGGAACAGGCGCTGGTGGCCGAGATGCGCGACGCGCTGCTCAGCAGCGCCGTGGCGATGCGCAACATGGGCCTGCAGGCCGACGTGGAGGCGGTGCAGAATGACGAGGCACTGGCGCGCCGCCACCGCGCTGGCTACCTGGCCGCGCGCAAGACGCTGGAGGACGGCCAGGCCGACGCCGAGGAGAAGGCGATGCTGGCCCGGCTGGCCGACATCGACCGGCGCATGGAGGTGCACTTCGCCGAAGCCGTGGGCCTGGCCTCGCAGTTCAACACCGAGCAGGCGGCCAAGGTCATCACGCAGCAGATCGACCCGCTGCTGCAGCAGGCCGCCAAGGAGCTGAGCGCCATCGTCGAGCTGCAGAAGCGCCACAGCGCCGACGCCGTGGCCGCCGCCGACGCCGCCGGCCGCCGCACGCTGTGGGCCCTGGGCGGCGCCAGCGCGGCGGTGCTGGCGCTGGCGGCCGTGCTGGCCTGGCGCCTGACGCTGAGCGTGACGCACCCACTGGGCCAGGCGCTGGACGCCACCGGCCGCGTCGAACGCGGCGACCTGGTGTCGCCGATCGAGACCAGTGGCCGCGACGAGGCCGCGCGCCTGCTGCGCGGCATGGCCCAGATGCGCGAGGGCCTGTCGCGCATCGTCGGCGAGGTGCGCACCGCCGCCGACAACATCTCCGACGGCGCGCGCGAGATCGCCTCCGGCAACGCCGACCTGTCTCACCGCACCGAGGCCCAGGCCGCGAGCCTGCAGGAGACGGCGGCCTCCATCGAACAGATCAACGCGGCGGTGACGAACAACGCCGAGACCGCGCGCTGCGCCAGCGAACTGGCCCAGGCCGCCAGCACCACCGCCGGCCGCGGCGGCGAGGTGATGCAGCAGGTGGTCAGCACGATGGCCGACATCCGCAGCTCCTCGGCCCGCATCGCCGACATCATCGGCCTCATCGACGGCATCGCCTTCCAGACCAACATCCTCGCGCTGAACGCGGCCGTGGAAGCCGCGCGCGCCGGCGAGCAGGGCCGCGGCTTCGCCGTCGTCGCGACGGAGGTGCGCAGCCTGGCCGGCCGCTCGGCGGCGGCGGCACGCGACATCAAGGCGCTGATCGGCGCCAGCGTGGACCGCGTCGAGGCCGGCGACCGACTGGTCGCCGACGCCGGCGCCTCGATGAGCGAACTCGTGGGCCAGGTGAGCCAGGTCGCCACGCTGATCCAGGAACTCAGCGCATCGACCCACGAGCAGACCAGCGGCCTGGGCCAGATCAACCAGGCCATCAGCCAGCTCGACCAGGTCACGCAGCAGAACGCCGCGCTGGTGGAGCAGGCCGCGGCGGCCGCCGAAAGCCTCAACCAGCAGGCCGCGGGGATGGTCGCGGCGGTGCGGGTCTTCCAGGTCGCCTGAAGGCCGGGTTCAGCGCGCGGCGCGTTGCCGGCGCGACAGCGCCGCGATGCCGCCGCACATCAGCACCAGCATCCACGGCGCGGGCTCGGGCACCGGCGCGAACACGAGGTACAGGTCGCCGCCCTGGCGCGCGAGCGAGAAGCTGCCGCCGGCGGTGGGGCTGGCAAAGCCGCTCGTGTCCAGCGCCAGCAGCGCCGGATCGAAGCCGGTGATGCCGCCGCTGGCGTGTGCGATCTGCCAGCTCCAGTCGCGCTGGTTGTCGAAGCCGGCCAGCGGCGCCGCGAGGTCGTTCGCGTCCAGAGAAACCACGCTGATCGTGAAGCGGCTGTTGGCGCTGCCGCCGGCGGTGATGTCCAGCGTGCCGCCGATGGACCACAGGTCCCAGGCGCTGCCGGCACTGCCGGTGGCCGAGGCCAGCTCCACCACGTAGCCGCCGCCGGCGCCCCAGGTGGCGCTGCCGGTCTGCACGAGGCCCGGGCTGTTGCCGGGCGAGAAGCGGCCGCCGTCGTTGACGGTGACCGCGCCATAGGTGCCGGCGCCCTTGGCCAGGCCGCCGTAGTTCACGTTGACCGGGCCGGTGATGGTGCCGTTGTTCACCAGCAGCCCGCCGTTGAGCTGCAGCGTCGTGCCGTTCAGCAGCTGCAGCGCGCCGCCCTGCGTGGCCGCGCTGCCGATCGTCGTGCGGCTGCCACCGGCCAGCAGCAGATCGGCGCTGGTGTTGCTGAGCGTGCCGCCCGGCACGATGCGGATGACGCCGCCCGAGCTGAAGCCGCTGACGCTGGTGGTGCCGGCCACCGCCAGCGTGCCCACGGTGTTGCTGCCGTTGCTCCAGGTCAGCGTGCGGCTGGCGTTGTTGATCACCGTGCCGGCGCTGGTGACGCCGGAGAAGGTGCTGCCCGTGGCCGGCACCAGTGTCGCGCCATTGGCGATGGTGCTGCCCACGATGCGCTGCACGCTGCCGATGTTGTGCGAGCCGCCGCCGGCGAGGATGCCGCCGGAGAAGCTCGAGCCGGTGTAGACGACGGTGCCGCCCGGCTGCACCTGCACGACCGACGAGCCCAGCGCGCGCTCGCCCAGCCGCAGCGTGCCGCCGGTCACGAGGTACTCGCTCGCGGCGCTGTTCGTCATCTCCAGGATGCCGCTGCCCACCTGCACCATGCCGGTGAAGGTGTTGGCGCCTTCCAGGATCTGGGTGCCGTTGCCCTGCTTGAGCAGGCCGCCGGCGCCGGAGATCCGGCCGCTGTAGACGGCCTGCGTGGGGCCGTTGATCGTGAGCGCGACGCCCCCCGCCGGATCCCTCAGGAGCTCCAGGTTGCCGACCGCGCCGCCGATGTTCGAGATCTGTCCCACCACCAGCCGGCCGCCGGCCACGGTGACGCTGCTGCTGTCGGTCCAGAAGTCCAGCGAGACGCTCGCGCTGACCACGGCGTCGGTGCCGATGGTCAGCACGCCCGTGCCGCCGCGCGCGTCGCTGGTCCAGCCGCCGATGCCGAGATACTGCGTCTGCCAGCTTGCACCAGCCCCGGAGACCGTGGCCGATCCCAGCGCGCCCGGCTGGTAGCCGAGGATCGCGAAGGGGCTGACGATGCTGCCGCCGGCGTTCACGGTGACCTGGCCCTTGCTGCCGTCGTTGACGCCCACGACGAGGTACTGGTTGGCCGTCATCGTGGCGCCGCTGCCGACGATCAGCGTGCCCTGGTCGTGGTTGCCCACCAGCGTCTGCCCGCCGGTGAACAGGCGCGTGTTCGTGCCCTCGAGCTGCAGGCGCGTGCCGGCCACGCCGTCCACCTGCACCGTGGTGCCCAAGGCGTTGACCTGGCTGCCGCCACGCAGGCTCAGCGAGGCCCCGCCACCGGCGGCCGTCGAGCCGCCACCCACGTTCAGGCCCTCGCTCCCGTTCTTCATCGTGTGCGAGCCGCCGAGCAGCGCCACGCTGCCTTGCTGCACGCGCAGGTTGTCCACGACGGTGGTGCCGCCGAGCTGCAGCGTGCCGGAGCCCACCTTCGTGAGGCTGCCGGTGGAAGAGCTGATATCGCCCAGGTAGGCCGCGGGCACGCGGTTGCTGCCGCCCACCGTGAGCTGCGTGTCGCCCAGCGCCAGGGATCCGCTGCCGCTGAGGCCGCCAACGCTCGCGCTGCTCAGCTGCCCCAGGTCCAGGCCGCCGCTGGCGTTGATCGTGATGTCGGCGGACTGCAGCACCAGGCCGTCCTTCAGGCGGACCTGGCCCTCGTCGATCGAGACCCGGCCGCCGAAGCTCGAAGGCCCGCTCAGCACGAGCACGCCGCTGCCGCGCTTGATCAGGACCGGCTGGAAGTTCGGATCGGCATTGCCGCTGGCCAGCCCGCCGGCGAAGGTCGCGGAGCCGTTGCCGCTGTAGGTCAGGTTGTCGACGATCTGCAGGCTGTTGGCCACGAGCACCGGCGCCGCCGAGTCCTGCACCAGACGCGCCGAGCCGTTGAAGCGCAGCGTGCTGCCGGCGAGCGTGAACGCACCGGCGCCGCTCGCGAAGCTCAGCGAGTTCAGGTCGAACACCGACGCGATGTTCTGGACCGCGGTCAGCCGCCGCGTGCCGGCGAAGGTCAGTTGCGTGCTGCTGTTGCTGGCCGGCGGCAGGAGGCCGGCCCAGTTCAGCGGGTCGCTCCAGAAGCTGCTCGGGCCGTTGCCGGTCCAGGTCTGCGCCTGCGCCGGCAGGCCGAGGGCCACGAGCAGCGGCAACAAGGCCGGCACCAGCCCTCGGGTTCGGGCGGCGCGCGTCTGGCGCCTGCGGGCTGCTGTTCTCATCGCGATCCTCCTCGGCGCCCGGTGAACACGATCGTCCCGGGATATCCCGGCAAGCACTCTAGGTACCGGGTCGCCCTGCCGCAGTGCATTGCTCACATCGGCGAGGTGAGGAATTGCCATGCCTGGCAGGCGGGCGAAGTGACCGTGCCCAGGCCTTCCGACCGGCGTGGCGCATCGTCATGGCGCCTCATGGCGCTGTTACCGGATGTGTCGATTTGCTTACCACTCGCGCTCGTGGTCTTTCAAGCGGCCCGTCAAAGTCATTTATTGACAATGATTTAAGAGACCTTATTGAAGTTGGCCCGGTCATTGCGTAACAGTTACAGACTGCAACCAACCCTCGAGCCATGAACCTTCTGCCCCGATCGATCCGCCTGCTGGCTGCCGCCAGCGCCCTCGTCGCCGCACCCGTGATGGCCTCGCCGACCATCCTGCATTTCGACGACTACACCGGCGGCGGCAACCAGGTCGGCCAGGCGCTGAGCTCGCTCGGCTACACCGCCACGACCGTCGGCCACAACGGCGTCACCGCGGCACTCGCGGCACATGCCTACGACCTGCTGATCGTCGACATCTCCGGCACCAACATCAACGCCGCGGACCAGTCGGCGATCCAGAACTTCATCGGTGCCGGCGGGCACGTGGTGATGTCGTACTGGGCGCTGAACTCGGCCGCCGCGCTCGCCGCGACCTTCGGCGCCAGCGTGTCCACCAACTTCTTCTCGGTCCAGCCGGTCTTTGCCTGGGACAGCAGCAGCCCGCTGTTCGCCGGCGTGAGCATGCCGGTGGCCTTCGGCCCCGAACAGCTCGGCGACAACGGCGACGAGCTGAACGTGCTCGCCGGCTCGACCGCGCTGGCCGGCTTCTCGTCCTCGGTGACCGCCGGCCGTGCCGCGATCGTCTCGGCCAACGGCGGCAGGACACTCGTCAACGGCTGGTCCTTCGACGAACTCTCGGGCGCCAACGGCGTCCGCCTGGCCGCCAACGAGATCCGCTACGCGCTGGGCGAATTGACGGCCACGGTTCCGGAACCGTCGAGCCTGGCCCTGGTCGCCCTCGCCGGCCTCGGGCTGCTGGCCGGCACCCGCCGCCGCGCCTGAATCCGGATCGCGGCGCGCGCTCGCGCGCCGCCTGTCGGCCGCCCCGGCCGCGCGGCGTCCGGCGCACCATCGGCGCACCATCGGCGCGGTCGCGCGATGATGCGCGGATGATCTTCCGCAGCCGCCTTCCGCGGCGATTGCCGCTGGCCGCGATGGCGGCGCTGGCCCTGGCCGGCTGCGCCGGCCTCACGCCGACACCATCGCTGGACATCGCGGGCCAGCCCTACCCCGTGCAATGGACGCCGCCACCCGGCCGCGCCGAGCTGCTGCTGGTGCTGGCGCCCGGCTTCGCGCGCCGCTGCAGCCACCTCGCCACCACGGCGCGCCGGCTGGCCGAAGCCGGCGCGCTGGTGCTGTGCCTGGACGCGCCGATGGCGGCCGGCAACCCCTTGCTGGCCGATGCCTTCGCCGGCTGGCTGGCCGGCGGCCTGCGCGACCCGCAAGGCCGCGAGGTGCCGGCGCGCGTGGTCGTGGGCGGGCTCTCCGCCGGCGCCGCCTTTGCGCTGCGGCTGGGTGCAAGGCTCGACGAGATCGCCCCCGGCCAGCTCGCCGGCGCGCTGCTGCTCGACCCGGTGGCGACGACCAGCTTCGACGCCGACCTGCAGCGCGTGGCGCGCGGCCGCCCGGTGCTGGCGCTGCTGGCCGAAGCCCATGCCTGCAATGCGCGGCACAGCGCGCTGCCTTCGCTGCAGGCCGCGGGCGTCGATGTCGTCGCGCTGGGCGCCGGGTCCACCCACCTCGATGCCGAAGGCGAAGACGGCGACGCGATCGGCCGCGCCGCCTGCGGCACGCCCCGGCCGGACATGGTCGAGGCGCTGCGCATGCGCGCGGCCCGCTGGCTGCAGGGCCTGGCCGCGCCCTTGCGCGATCATGGCGGCGCCGGTCCGATCACGTCCCTGCCCTCGCGAAGCCATCCATGAACCTGAGCCCGCTGCTGTCCGAACCCCTGCCGCCCACGCTGAAGGGGCTCAGCTCGCGTGCCGTGGGCCAGCCGCTGTCGGCCCTCGGCAGCCTCGGCCTGAACGTCCTCGATGGCGACCTGCCGTTGCCCGCGGCCGTGCTGAAGGAATCGGCGCTGGTCCACAACACGGCGTGGATGCGCGGCTTCACCGACCGCGCCGGCGTGAGCCTGTGCCCGCATGGCAAGACGACGATGGCGCCGCAGCTCTTCGAGCGCCAGCTGCAGGCCGGCTGCTGGGGCATGACGGCCGCCACCGCCAGCCATGTGCGCACCTACCGGCGCTTCGGCGTGCCGCGCGTGCTGATGGCCAACCAGCTCGTGGGCCGCAGCAACATCGATCTCGTGCTCGACGAGCTCGAGGCCGATCCGGGCTTCGACTTCTACTGCCTGGTCGACTCGCCCGCCGGCCTGCGTGAACTCCAGGCGGCTTTGCAGCGCAGGCCGCAACGCCAGCCGCTGCAGGTGCTGCTGGAGCTGGGCATTCCGGGCGGCCGCACCGGCGTGCGCACGCTGGAGGAGGCGCTGGCGCTCGGCCGCGCCATCGCGCAGGCCGCGCCGGGCATCGCGCTGCGCGGCGTCGAGGCCTTCGAGGGCGTGGTCAGCGGCGACGATCACCACCGGGTCGAGCTGGCCGTGCACGGGCTGCTCGACACCGTCGTCACGGTCGCCCGGCATGGCATCGAAGAAGGCTGGTTCGCCCCGGGCGAGATCCTGCTGAGCGCCGGCGGATCGAGCTTCTTCGACATGGCCGCCGCGGTGCTGGGCGCGGTGCCGCGCACGCAGCCGCTGCGCGTGGTTCTGCGCAGCGGCTGCTACCTCACGCACGACAGCCTCTCGTACGAGCGCGGGCAGGCGCGGCTGCGGCAGCGCGCCGGGCAGCTCTGGGGCAGCGGCCCGGGCCTGCGCAACGCGCTGGAGGTCTGGGCCTACGTCCAGTCGGTGCCGGAGCCGGGCCGCGCCATCTGCGGACTGGGCCGGCGCGACGTCTCCTACGACGCCATGCTGCCGCAGCCGCTGTGGTGGTTCCGGCCCGGCATGCATGCCGAACCGCAGCCGGCGCCGCCGACGCTGCGCGTGCCGGCGCTGTTCGACCAGCATGCGTACGTCGACGCCGTCGAGGGCACCATGCCCTGGCAGGTGGGCGACCTGGTGGCCTTCGGCATTGGCCACCCCTGCACCACCTTCGACAAGTGGCCGCTGCTGCACCTGGTGGACGATGCCTACCGCGTGCTGGGCGGCGTGCGAACCTTCTTCTAGGCCGGCAAGGCGCCCCGCGGCGATACCGCCTGCGACACCAGGCCTTCGTCCGCCGAGCCGTCCTTCAGCCCCACGCCCGTCGCGCCCATCGCACGCGCCGCGGCGGCCAGCCACGCGATCTTCGCCGCCGCCAACGCGTAAGGCAGCCCCTCGGGCCGGATGTTGGAAACGCAATTGCGCTGGGCATCCAGGCAGCCGACACGCGGCGCCCAGGTGAGGTAGGCGCCCAGGCTGTCCGGCGACGAGAGGCCGGGCCGTTCGCCGATCAGCACCAGCACGATCGCCGCGCCCATGCGCTGGCCGATCTCGTCGCCGAGTGCGACCCGGGCCTGCCGCGCCAGCACCACCGGCCCGCAGGCCCAGGCCGCGGCCTCCAGGCGCGGACGCAGCTCCAGCAGCAGCGGCAGCGCGTGGTGGTGGATGGCGTTGGCGGACAGTCCGTCGCCCAGCACGAACAGCAAGGCGCCGGGTGCCGGCAAGGCCCGCAGCCGTTCGCGGCACGAGGCCGCCAGCCGGCGCCCGAGGTCGGGCCGCTGCAGGTAGGTCGGCCGGTCGGCCGCGGCGCTCTCGACCTCGATCGTCTCGAAGCCATGCGCCTGCAGCGCGGCGTGCAGCGACGGCAGATCCAGCGGCGTGTGCACGGCATCGCGGGCGCGCGCATGGGCCAGGCCGAAGCGCAGCACCTCGGCCGTCGGCAGGCTGCCGCCGCTGCGGCCGAGCGCGATGCGCGCCGGCGTGTGCTCGCGCAGCGCGGCCCAGGGGTCGGGGTGGTCCGGCGTGTCCATGTGGCCGCCTCAGCTGCCCAGCGCCGACAGGTGGCCGATCATCGGATGCCGCGCATTCGCCGGCAGCAGCCGCCCGGCGGCATCGGCGATGCCCATGCGCAGCAGCCAGTCCTCGAACTCCGGCGTGCGCTTCAGCCCCAGCAGTTCGCGCAGCACCAGCGCGTCGTGGAACGAGGTGCTCTGGTAGTTCAGCATCACGTCGTCGGCGCCGGGCACGCCCATGATGAAGCTCACGCCGGCGGCGCCCAGCAGCAGCATCAGCGTGTCCATGTCGTCGGAGTCGGCCTCGGCATGGTTCGTGTAGCAGATGTCGCAGCCCAGCGGCAGCCCGAGCAGCTTGCCGCAGAAGTGGTCCTCCAGCCCGGCGCGGATGATCTGCTTGCCGTCGTAGAGGTACTCCGGCCCGATGAAGCCGACCACCGTGTTGACCAGCAGCGGCCGGAACGCGCGCGCCACGGCATAGGCGCGGGCCTCGCAGGTCTGCTGGTCGACGCCATGGTGCGCCCCGGCCGACAGCGCCGAGCCCTGGCCGGTCTCGAAGTACATGCAGTGCTCGCCGAGCGTGCCGCGCCTGAGCGACAGCGCCGCTTCGTGCGCCTCGCGCAGCAGCGCCAGGCTGATGCCGAAGCCGGCATTGGCGCGCTCGGTGCCCGCGATCGACTGGAACACGATATCGACCGGCGCACCCGCCTCGATCATCTTCAGCGTGTTCGTCACATGCGTGAGCACGCAGCTCTGCGTGGGAATGCCGTAGCGCTCGATCACCTCGGCCAGCAGGTGCAGCAGCCGCGACAGCGCCGCGACGTGGTCGCCGGCCGGGTTGACGCCGATCACCGCGTCGCCGCAGCCATACATCAGCCCGTCCAGCATCGAGGCGGCGATGCCGCGCGGATCGTCGGTCGGGTGGTTGGGCTGCAGCCGCACCGCCAGCCGCCCGGGCAGGCCGATCGTCGAGCGAAAGCGCGTGATCACGCGGCACTTGCGCGCCACGAGGACCAGGTCCTGGTTGCGCATCAGCTTGCTCACAGCGGCCACCATCTCCGGCGTCAGCCCGGGCGCCAGCGCGGCCAGCGCGGCGCCATCGGCCGCCTCCGAAAGCAGCCAGTCGCGGAAGGCGCCGACCGTCAGATGGGCCACCGGCGCGAACGCGGCGGCGTCGTGGCTGTCGACGATCAGCCGCGTGACCTCGTCGTCTTCGTACGGGACCAGCGCTTCGTGCAGGAAGGTCGACAGCGGCAGATCGGCCAGCGCGTGGCGCGCCGCCATGCGCTGCTCGCCCGATTGCGCGGCCAGCCCGGCCAGGCGGTCGCCCGAGCGCTCGGGCGTGGCGGCGGCCAGCAGCGCGCGCAGGTCATCGAATCGGTGCACGACGCTGCCGAGCGTGTGTCGATAGGCCATGGGGCATCGTCGGCCGGTGGCGGCGCCGCGGTCAAGGAGTTCAGTCCAGGTACTGCCAGCTGTCCGCGCCGTCAAAGCGGCGGATGCGGACGCCTTCGAGGAGCTTGGGGTCGAAGTTGCGCAGGTTCACGCCATGGCGCGCGCCGGGGTCCGGCGGGATCGGTTCCCAGTGCGTCACGCAGCCGCAGGTGGCGCAGCGGATGGTCGCCAGCGTGCGGTCGCCCTGCACGTAGGCCTGCGTGTGCTCCGGATGGCCGGTGATGCGCACCGTGCCGAAGCCGTAGTAGGCCCACAGGCCGCCGACGCGCCGGCACAGCGAGCAGTTGCAGCTGGTGGCCACGTCGGGCATCGACGGCAGCTGGATCGTGATGGCGCCGCAATGGCAGCGTCCTTCGAGCATGGGTGGCACCTCTCTGTGTCAGATGCTGTACGACGCGTAGGTCGCGGGATGGAAGATCTCGTCCACGGACATCGGCCGTGCCGAAAGGCCCTGCGCATGATGATGGCGCACGAAGGCCTCCAGGGTCTTGCGGCTGGCCTGCACGCCGTAGGTCCAGAAGTCCTCGCCCATGGTCTCGCGCGCGGCCTTCAGCTGCTCTTCGACGAAGGGCAGCGTGACCTTGGTCGCCGAGGTGTCGGACAGCGCCTCCAGTGCCAGCGCCTTGGCCTGGCCGAAGGCCTTCGTCACCGCGCCCGGCAGCCAGGGGTGCTGCTCGGCGAGGCTCTTGCGGATGCCCACCACGTGCATGATCGGGAAGATGCCGGTGCGCCGGAAGTAGTCCTTCGCGGCGGCGCTCGGGTCGTCGAAGAGCCAGCCCACGTTCGGGTTCCTCAGCGCCGCAGCGCCGGGCGGCCGCGGCGCGATGAAGCCGTCGATCTCGCCGCGGTCCAGCAGCTCGCTGATGGTGCTGCCGGCGGGCGCGTCCTCGAGGTGCACGTCGGCCGGCAGCTGCAGGCCGATCTTCTCGGGCCGGCCCGGCGTGTCGATGCCGCCGCGCACCCAGCGGATGTCGCGCGGGTGCACGCCGAAGTCGTCGGCCAGGATCGCGCGTGCCCACACGTTGGCCGTCAGCTGGTACTCGGGCAGGCCGACGCGTGCGCCCTTCAGGTCTTCCGGCCGGCGGATGCGGTCCTTGCGCACCCACAGGCTGGTGTGGCGGAAGGCGCGGCTCAGGAACACGGGCACGGCGATGTACGGGCTTTCGCCGCGGCTGGCCTTCACGAGGTAGCTGGAGAACGAGAGCTCGCTGATGTCGAACTCCTGGCCGCGGAAGGCGCGGAAGAACATCTCCTCGGGCACGAGGCTCATGCAGACCGGATCGACGCCATCGATCTGCACGCGGCCGTCGAGCAGCGCGCGCGTGCGGTCGTAGTCGCCCATGGCGACGGACAGCTGGAGCCTGCCCATCGCCATCAAGCCCGCGCGACCTGCGCCTGCTGCTTCCACAGGTTCCACGGGCGCTCGACCTGGCCCTCGGTGCTGGCGCGCGCCGCATCGGCCTCGGCGGCGGTGAGCGATTCGACCTCGCCCAGCGGCAGAGCCTGCAGCAGCAGCCGCGCATTGACCTCGCTGTAGATCGCGCGGTAGACGGCCAGGCGCACGTTCTCGGCGACCACCGTGATGCCGTGGCCGCGCATCAGCACCGCGTTGGCGCTGCCGAGGGCTGCGGCCAGCGCCGCGCCCAGCGCCCGGTTGCGGATCAGCAGGTCGCTGCCGGTGCCCGCGGCCTCGCGGATCTCGAACAGCGGCGCGCCTTCGCCGAGGAAGCCGCACATGTGGCAGGCCGGCCGGAAACGTGCGCCTTTGGCGACGGTGAAGGGCAGCACCGCCGGCGAATGGTTGTGCACCACGGCCATCACCTCGGGCCTGGCCTTGTAGATCTCGCTGTGGATCCAGCGCTCCAGGTACAGGCGCGGCGGGTCGCTTGCCACCGCCTCGCCGTCCTCGACGCGGTACTCCAGGATGTCGGCCGCCGTCACGAGGCCGGGCGCGAGGTTGCGGGCCATCAGGAATCGATCGGGCCGCTCGGGCGACCGCACGCTGACATGCCCGAACGCGTCGACGATGCGCTGATGGAACAGGATGTGGTTGGCGTCGACGAGGTCGGTGACGAGATCGGTGAGGAGGTCCATGCGACCAGGGTATCCGCAAGTGGTGGCGGGAGCTGCCGGCCGCTACGCTCGCGCCATGGCCTCGTCTCGCGCAGGAGGGAAAGAATGACACGGATCGCCCTCGGCTGGCTGCTGGGGATTTCGCTGCTGGTGCCCGTGATCTCGCGGGCGCAGGCACCGGAGTGGCCGGCGCGGCCGGTGACGGTGGTCGTGCCCTCGTCGCCCGGCGGCGGCACCGACACCTATGGCCGCATCCTCGCGCAGGCGCTGGGCGAGCAGTTGCGGCAAAGCTTCGTCGTCGAGAACAAGCCCGGCGCCAGCGGCGCCATCGGCGCCACCGCGGTGGCGCAGGCCGCGGCCGACGGCTACACGCTGCTGGTGGCCTCGAACTCCTCGCTGGGCATCAACCCGGCGCTGTACAAGTCGCTCGGCTACGAGGTCTTCCGCGACTTCGCGCCGGTGAGCCGCGGCGTCATCGCGCCGATGGTGATCGTGGCCCATCCGTCCGCGGGCGTGAAGACCATGGCCGAGCTGGTGGAGCGCGGCAAGCGCGAGCCCGAGAAGCTCTTCTACGGCAGCGCCGGCAACGGCAGCCCGCTGTACATCGGCGTGCGCATGCTCGAGGCGGCGACCGGCGCACGCTTCAGCCACGTGCCCTACAAGGGCGTGGGCCCGGCCTATGCCGACCTGCTGGCCGGCCGATTGCAGTTCATGCTGACCGACCTGGCCAGCGTGCGCCCGCACATCGACGCCGGCAAGCTCGCGGCGCTGTCGATCACCGACAAGAGCCCGCTGCTGCCGGCCGTGCCGACCTTCGCCGAAGCCGGCTTCGCCGGCATCAAGTCCTTCACCTCTTTCTCGGTGCTGGTGCCTTCGAAAGTGCCGCCGCCGTTGGTGCGCCGCATCGCGGCCGAAGTGGCCAGGGCGATGAAGACACCGGCGGTGGCCGAGCGCCTGGCGCAGCAGGCGCTGATCCCGGTGTTCGACACGCCGGAGCAGTTCGCCGCATCGCTGAAGGACGAACAGCAGAACTGGGCCGCCTTCATCCGGGCGCAGAACATCCAGCCGGATTGATGAGCGGCCCCATGGGATCGATCGGAGCTGAGCCATGAATCGCCGGCGTTTCGCGCGGATGTTGCCGTCGCTCACGCTGCCCGCCGCGTGGCCGCGCGCCGGCGGCGCCCAGCCGGCGGCCCGACCGGAGGTGACGACGATGCACACGCGCGCCATTCCCGCCAGCGGCGAGGCCTTGCCGGTGATCGGCTGCGGCACCTACCTCGGCTTCGACGCGGCACCCGGCAGCGAGGGCTACGCGGCGCTGCCCGGCGTGCTGAAGGCGCTGTTCGACGCCGGCGGCCGCGTGCTCGACAGCTCGCCGATGTACGGCCGGGCCGAGGCGACGACCGGCGAGCTGCTCGAGGCCGGCAGCCGCCGCGCCGAGGCCTTCGTCGCGACCAAGGTGTGGACGCAAGGCCGCGCCGAGGGCGTCCGGCAGATGCAGCAGTCGATGCGCCTGCTGCGCAGCGAGCGCATCGACCTGATGCAGATCCACAACCTGGTCGACTGGCGAACCCATCTCGCGACGCTGCGCGAGTGGAAGGCGGCCGGGCGGGTGCGCTACATCGGCATCACGCACTACACCGAATCGGCCTACGCGGAGGTCGAAGCCGTGCTGCGGGCCGAGCGGCTGGACTTCCTGCAGATCAACTACGCCGCCGACGATCGCCAGGCCGATCAGCGGCTGCTGCCGCTGGCGGCCGAACGCGGCGTGGCGGTGATCGTCAACCGCCCCTTCGGCGGTGGCTCGCTGCTGCGCGGCCTGCTGCCGCGGCCGCTGCCCGGCTGGGCGGCCGAGATCGGCTGCACCAGCTGGCCGCAGCTGCTGCTGAAGTTCGTGCTGAGCCAGCCGGCAGTGACCTGCGCGATACCCGGCACGCGCCGCGCCGAGCACATGGCCGACAACGCCAGGGCCGGCACCGGCACCCTGCCGCCGCCGGCCTTCTGGCGCGACAGGCTCGGCGAGATCGTGCGCTGAGCGCCGGCACCGATCGCACGTCCCGCGCTGCCCATGGGCTTGCCGTCCTGGCTATGACATCGACCCGCGTCATCCGACACGAGAGCGAGCTCACGCCCGCGTGGCTCTCGCAGGTGCTGGGGCGCGAGGTCGCATCGATCGGCATCGTGCAGGGCCACGGCAACTGGTCGCGCCAGCTTTCGATCGCCGCGGCGATGGCCGACGGCTCGTCGCTGAGCCTGCGGCTGAAGCTCTGCCTGGGCGACACCTTCGGGCGCTCCGAGCTCGACTACTACATGCGCGACTACCGCGGCATGGCGAACGCACCGCTGGTCCGCTGCTTCGATGCGGCGCATGACCCGGCCGTCGGCTACCACCTGCTGCTGGAGGACCTCTCGGCGACCCACGTCGATCAACGGGACCTGCCGCCGACGCTGTCGCACGGCCTGGCCGTCGCGGAGGCGCTCGGGCGCTTGCACCGGCACCACTGGTGCTCGATGCCCGCGCCCGCCGAGGCCGTGCTCGACCGCTACTTCGACGAGATCCGCCCGGGCCTCGCACCGATGGAGCAGGCCACCGGCGTGGCCCTGCGGCAGGACTTCCTTCGGCACGAGGCGGCCTTCCGTCGCCGCTGGGCCGAGCCGCGCGGCATGTCTCTGCTGCACGGCGACCTGAACCCGACGAACGTGCTCGCGCCGAGGGCGGGCGACACGCCGGTCTACTTCCTCGACCGGCAACCCTTCGAGTGGTCGCTGACCTACGGCGTGGCGGCCTCGGACCTGGCCTACGCCGTGATTCCGTGGTGGCCACCGGCTGCGCGGCGCGAGTTCGAGGAAGCCGTGCTGCGCCGCTGGCATGAAGCGCTCGACCGCCCGGAATACGGCTGGAGCGAGGCCCTGGCCGACTGGCGGCTGTCGGTCGTGCAGTGCCTGAACGTGCCGATGGAGTGGTGCGCCAGGCCGTCGACGCTGCAAGGCATGCGCTGGCTGTGGGAGGCGCAGTTCACGCGCGTGCGCGCTGCCATCGCAGAGCTTGCAGGCTGAGCGTCTTCAGCTCGCGGACTTCTTGCTGGCCTGCTTGGGGGCCGGGCGGGCCGGGCGGGCCTCGTTCCACAGATCCCGTTCGGCCTCGCGGCGCTGCCGCAGCCCGGGCAGCTCGACGAGCACGCCGTTCCTGCGGCCCTTGCTCCAGACCACGAACTGATCGGCCGCGGCGTCGAAGTCGCCGGCATTGACGAGCTTCAGCAAGGTGCTGCCCGCCAGGCTGGCCGCGCCCACGTTCCAGACGAAAGCCGCCAGCGCCTCGCGCTGGCTGGCGGCCAGCGGAACCTTCACGAGCTGGTCCACGTTCGCCAGCGCACTCGCCAGGTCGCCGCGCAGCAGCGTGCGCGCCTGCTCCAGCGTGATGCCGCCGGGGTACTGGCTGCGCGCCTGCGCCTGGTTCTCGGCACCGCGCAGCACCGTGCCGTTCTCCGTCAGCGGGTGGCCGTAGCCGATGGTCCAGATGCCCAGCGGATCCAGATAGGGGTCGAGGTTGGGTGTGCTGGGATCGCCGTCGGTCACGCCCTCGAAGCGGGTCACCAGGTCCAGCAGTCGGTCGGAAGCGGGCTGGCCGGCGGTGCTGCCGGCGTTGGTGGCCGGCGCGGGCGATGCGGGCGGTGGCGCTGCGTTCGCGTTCGACGTCTGTGCCGCCGATGCCGCCGGCGTGCAGCCGTCGACGGTCCGCGTGACGCACAGGTTGGTGGCCAGGCGGATCTCGTAGGTGTCGGTATCGACCGAACCCGGCAGGCTGACGAGCCGCGCATCGCCGAACTCTTTGCGCGCACCGTCGCGCAACAGGCGCGCGGTACGGCGGTCGCTGAAGCCCCGCGCGCCGATCTCGGTGACCGCCGGCGCGCGGCCGCCGACCAGCTCGATGCCGCCGGGGTTCAGGCCCGCGGCGGACATCTCGCCCACCAGGCGTTCGGCCAGCGCCCGCTGCGCCTCGGAGGTGATCTGCAGCTTGACCAGCTCGATCCGCTTCTGCGCCGCCGCCAGCCGCTGCCGCACGGCCTGCACCTGCTTGGTGGTCTTGTCGCCGTTGCCCTGCGCCGCCTGCAGCAGGCGCTGGATCTCGGCACGGTTGCGGAACAAGGTGGTCGGCGAGGCCGACTGCAGCAGCACCAGCGTGTTGTAGATGCCCGAGAGTTCGGGCTCCTGCACCGGCTGGCGCAGCGCCTGGGCACGGCCCGCGGCGGCCACGGCCAGGCCCACGGCGTCGGACAGCCAGTCGTTGTCGCGCACCAGCGCGGCGGTGGCATCCATGCGGGTCTGCGCGTCGTCGGCGAACATCGCCCGCACACGCCGCGCCAGCGCCTGCGCGCTCGCGCGGTCCACGCCGGGGATGCTGGCCTCGGCCTCCGCTGGCGGAGTGTCGTCGATCGGCTGCGAAGTGCACGCGCCCACCACCAGCGTCCGGCCCCCGCCGGCCGTCAACTGCGGCGCGCGCCAGCTGGGCGCGATCAGGCGCGTGACGAACTGCTGCAGCACGCCACGCGCTGCCAGAGCGGCCTCCTCGGGCAGATCGGCCGTGCGGAGCAGCTCGCCCGGCGCCAGCGGGCTGAAGGCGGCTTGCGATTGCAGGATGGTCCAGGCGGCGGGGCTGAAGCTCGTGGCGTCGGCGGCCCAGGCGGAGGACGACGAGGCGCCGCCGCTGCGGCCCCAGTCGGCCAGCGTGCGCGCCAGCGCAGCGGCCAGCCCGCCGGTGGGATCGCTGCCTTCGCAAGCGACGACGGCCACCATGCCGTCCGGCCACGGCGTGCCCCAGCTGAACAGGCGCCGCCCTTCCATCCACGCGAGCACGCGGCTGCCGCTGGGCGTAAAGGCGGCGCTGAAGGCGCGCGGTGCGCCGGGCCCGGGGTCCAGCGGTGCGCCCAGGCGCTTGCCGTCGGCGCTGCGCAGTTCGACGCGCCCGTTGAGCACCACCACGCGCACCCCGTCGGCCCGCTCGTCGGACAGCGGCCGCATCATGGCCTGCAGCAACACCGAGTCGATGTTGCCGATGCTCGCCGGCAGGGCGTTGGCCGGCGCGGTGCTGCCGCCGCCGAGATCGAACACCGCCGCCACGCCAGGCCCGGCCACGCGCACGCGTGACTCGCCGAGCGACGCCAGCTGCACCGGGCCAGCGGGCATCTGCGGCGGCAGGCTCGAGCTGCTGCCCTCGCGCTGCAGCGCCAGCGCCGGCTGCGGCGTGGTGCCCACCAGCACCGGCCACAGCGGCGTCGCGGCAAGCAGTGCCGCCACGACGAACACCGCCCCGCAGGCCAGCACCGCGGGCCGCCAGCCGGCGTCGGGGTTGCCGTTGCGGAACAGCTGCCGGCGAAGCGCCTCCGGCAGCCGGGTCGCGAGGCCGGGGTCGGTGTCCTCGCGCACGAAGTCGGCCAGCACCACGTCGCGCAGCGGCCCGCGCTGCTGCTGCAGCGCGCCCAGGCGGCGGCGCTTTCGGGTGGCGACGTCGGCCAGCAGCGGGCCGCTGCCGGCATCGAGCGCACCGTCCAGCCGCTCGCGCACCTCGGCCGCGAACTGTTCCCGGCGGTCGGGCGCCAGTTCCTGCAGCAGGGCCCGCCGCAGCCAGTCGGGCATGTGGCCCCAACGGAACCAGGGCAGCGCGGACAAGGTGGCCAGCCCCAGCGCCAGCCGGCGCGCATCGGGCATGACGTGGCGGCCCAGCGCCAGCGTCAGCGCCGGCGTCATGGCCGGGAAGATGGCGCAGCCGCACAGCCACTGGAAACGCGGGCCGCCCAGCATGCCGCGCAGTTGCTGCAGCAGCGCCTGCAGCGTCTCGGGCGGCGGCGGGTCGGTGCGGGTCACCCACTCCAGGCCGTCGCCGCGCAGCAGCGCCGGCACCGCCAGCGGCGTGTCGGCGTCCAGCGCCAGCGACAGCCGGCGCGAGGTGAACCAGCCGGCCAGCGTCTCCAGCGCCGCTTCCTGCAGCGGCAGCACCAGGAAGCCGGCCTCATCGGCCGCCTGCTCCGCCGCGCCCCAGGTGTGAACCGGCTGCGGCGTGATCCAGGCCCGCTCGGGCAGGCCGCGCAGCGGCGCAGCCCAGGCCTGCAGGTCACCGCTGACGGGGTGCAGAAGCACCTCGGCGCGGCCGAACACGAGCAGGCGCTGGCCGCCGGCGCGCGTGGCCAGCGTTGCCAGTGGCACCCGGTGGCGGGTGGTGGCGTCCTGGTTGCCCAGGCCGCCGCGCAGCCAGCAGCCGGCCGCCGGCGTGGTGTCGAAGGCGTAGACCTGCAGCGCCACGCCGGCGCGCGCCAGCGCATCCACCAGCGCCAGGGCCGCGGTGGCGTGGTGATCGGCCGGGTGGCGCTGGTCCACCAGCACCAGGTACTCCGGCGTGCGGTGCAGCGCGCGCCAGCGCGGCGTGAAGGCGCCCTGCGCCGCCACGGTGGCGCGCAGCGTGGCCGGCAGGTCCAGCGCATGGGCATCGCCCGCCACGCGCTGCCGCAGCGCACGCCCGATGGCGCGCGCCAGCACCGGGTGCGGCGCGATGTCCACCGGCGCGGGGTCGTGCAGCAGGTGCGACTCGAGCTCCTCGTCGGTGCGCACGCCGCTCAGGGCCATGCGCCGCCGGCGCTGGGCCACGCCGCTGGCCAGCGCCGCGGCCGCGCAGGCGCCACCCAGCAGCAGCAGGCCCACGCGCAGCGGCCCGCTCCAGGCCGGCGGCAGCGGCGGCTGCAGCGGCAACTCCGCAGGCGGCACGTAGAAAGGGGCCAGCGGTGGCGCGGCGGCGTCGCCATCGGCCACCACCCCGGCCCGGTTCGGAATGTCCAGGCCGTCCAGGCGCAGCGCCGCTTGCTGCGGCTGGCGTGCGCCCCACCACAGGCCCAGTGCGAGCAGCAGCGCCCAGGCCATCACAACGATGACGACGCCGAAGCGCGGCGGCGCATCGGCCGCGCGGCGGGCCCAGCGCCGCGAGGGCCGCGCGGGGGCCGCCGGCGGCGGCGCGAGGAATTCCTGCAGCAGCTGCGCATAACGCCGCTGCTGCTCGCGCGAGCTGCACAGCAGCGGCGCAGCCAGCATCAGCATGCCGTGCACTTCGGCCGGCAGCTCGCCGGCAGCGGCCAGCCGCGCCAGCAGCGACTGCACCAGCAGGCGCTCGCGCACGCCGACGCGGAAGCCCTGGCCGTCCAGGTGCCACAGCCAGCGGTCCAGCAGCGGCCCGAGCACCGGGCCCTGGCCGGCGGCGGGCGTCGCGGCGGCGTCCGGGCTCATGCGGCGCGGGCGGCGTTCAGTCGGCGAGCTTCATCGCGCGCGCCCGGTCCAGGTCCTCGCGCGTCTTGAACAGGCTGCCGGCCGCGGCCTGGAAGGCCTCGGGCTGTTCCGCCAGCGGCCGGGCGTCGGTCAGCCCGGCGGCGGACAGTGCACGCAGCCAGTCGAGCAGCTCGCTCGTGGAGGGCGCGCGGCTGTAGCCGCGGTCGTCGCGGATGCGGAAGAACAGCTTCACCGCCTGCGTGACGGTGTCGCCGGCCAGCGGCAGGCCCTTCAGCCGGGCGCCCAGGATCTGCTGCAGCTCGTCCTCGTCCTTCGGGAACTCGATGTGGTGGTAGACGCAGCGGCGCAGGAAGGCCTCGGGCAGCTGCTTCTCGGAGTTGCTGGTGATCAGCACCACCGGGGCCATCGCGGCCGGCGCGACGAAGTGCGCGCCCAGCTCGGGCACATGGAACTCGCGGTTCTCGATCTGGTTGAGCAGGTCGTTGGGGAAGTCGCGCGGCGCCTTGTCGATCTCGTCGATCAGCACCATCGAGCGCTGCGCCTGCTCGTGGCCCGGGTGCGCCGCGCCCAGCGCGACGAGCACGGGATCGTCCGGCGCCATCGCGCGCAGGATGGCCAGGCCCATCGCCTGCCAGCGCACGAACTCCTGCGCCTGCGGCAGCGCCTCGCGCGATGCCGCCTTCAGCTGCGACTGCGCGAACTGGCGCACGCTGTCGAACTGGTAGAACAGGTCGCTCGACTGGCTGGAGCTCTTGGTGTCGAAGCGCAGCACGCGGCCCAGGCCCAGCTCGGCGGCGATGCGGTAGGCCAGCTGGGTCTTGCCGGTGCCGGGGTCGCCCGTCACCAGCAGCGGCAGGCCCAGCGCCAGCGCGACGTTGACGGCCCGCGTGAGATCGGTGCCGGCGCGGTAGCCGGCGGGGTCGCGCAGGGGATCGGCGGCGGCGGCTGCGCCCTGTGCCGGCGCGGCGATCGGCCCGCTGCCGCGGAACTGCTGGAAGCTCATGGTGCACCCTCGGCTGGTGCCAGGCCGAGCATCGGCCTGACCTTGTCATCGAACGGGCGGTGGCGCAGCTGCGGCGCGCCACCGAACAGCTGGTCGACGAACTGCTGCTCGTCCAGCCGCAGCAGCGGCTTCAGCTCGTGGAAGCGGAACCAGTCCTTCACGTCGGCGCCGGACAGCGCCCGCAGCCGCCGCGTCTCCACCAGGTGCACGCGCTCGCTGTGCAGGCCCAGCGACTGCAGCAGCCGGTCCTGCGCCACCAGCGCCGGATCCTCGACGAGCACGGCCAGCGCCAGGCGCTGCAGCGCCGCGCCCTCGGGCGTTTCCTCCAGCAGCGCGATCAGGCCGCGCAGCAGCGCGCCGCAGGCTTCCGGCTCGTCCTGCGGCAGCGTCGCCCACAAGGGCTGCACGGCCTCGTCGTTGGCCAGCAGCGCCGCCAGGCGCTCGCCGCTGCCGATCTCGCGCGGCTTGCCGGTGAAGGCTTCGGACAGCTTGCGGCGCAGCGTGCGGACGATGTCGCCGGTCTCCGGGCCGCACTCGCCGGCGCGCGGCAGCAGCAGCGGCCGCACGGCCCGCAGCGGGAGGTGCAGCACGTCGTCGCAGTAGCCGGCCAGGTTCACCCGGCGCAGGCGCGCCCAGAAGCCGGTGGTGTCGTCGGCGAACTCGCCCTTCACCAGCACGAGCAGCGCGCGGCCGCCGGGCCAGGCATCCAGCCCGTTCTCGAACGAGCTTTCCGAATCGCTCTGGTTGCACAGGTTGGTCAGCAGCGGCGACAAGGCACGCCGCGGCGCCGCGGCACCGGAGCCCACGGCCGCGGCTGTGGCCACGGGCTGCAGCGCCGGCGCCGGTGGCGGGGCCTGCAGCTCGCGCCGGAGCTTCTTCACAAGCTGGTCCATCACCTCCGCCAGGGCCTGCTCGCGGTTGGGCCAGCTGCCGCCGCTGATGGGCTGCAGTTCGCGCGCCGTGGTGGGCACGGCGTTGAGGCTGCCCAGGCGCCGGCCGCGGGCGTCGCGGGGAATGGGCTGTTCCTCCCAGAGCGTCGGCTTGGTCAGCAGCACCGGCACGATCTCCGCGCCGTTGGCCGCGGCGACGGCCAGTTCCTCGTTCAGGCAGAAGTTGGAGTTCAGCGAGGCCGTGCTGACGAGGAACAGCATCAGGTTGGTCTTCTCCAGCGCCGACTGGATGCTGCTGCTCCACGCGTCGCCGGCCATCAGCCGCGCGCGGTCGAAGAACAGGCGCTCGGGCGACAGGCCCAGCTCGCCGCCGTTGCGCACCACCACGCTCAGCGCGTCCATGAACGCCGCCGCGAGCTTGGCGTCCTTGTGCGAGTAGGAGACGAACACGAACCACTCCTTCGCGCGCGACGCGGGAGTGCTTGCGAGGTTCGGCATCGGCATGGGCGACGAGGGTGTCTGGCGGCGGGCGCATTATCGATGCCGCACCTTCTGCGTGGCCCGGTCCAGGCCGCTGCACATCGTCAAGCCGCGGTAGGCGCGAGACGCCGCCCTGACGCGGCCGCGTGGGCTCAGCCGCCGCTGCCGTACGGCCGCGTGATGATCTCGAGGTAGTGGCCGTCGAGGTCGTTCCAGTAGACGCCGCGCCCGCCGTCGTGCCGGTTGATCTGGCCCGGCTGCTGGTGTGCCGGATCGGCCCAGTACGGCAGGCCGCGCGCGCGAATGCGCTCGAAGATCTGGTCGAACTCCGCCTCGCTCACCAGGAAGGCGTAGTGCTCGATCGTCAGGTGCTCGTCGGCTTGGATGTAGGCCAGCGTGACGCCGTTGTCGAGCTGGACTTCCCAGAAGGGGCCGAAGCGCACCGGCTCGCCACGGCCCAGCAGCTCGCTCAGGAACCGGGCCGACGCGAGCGGATCGCGGGCGTGGACGATCGTGTGGTTGAGTTCAATCGGCATCGCGGCACTCCATGGCCGCAGTGTGCGCCGATGGTGGCGATGATGAGCTGGTCGCGGATCAGCCCAGGAAGGTCTTCAGCGGCACGGCCGGATCGCAGGCCGCCGCCGGCTCGGGGCTCAGGCCCGTCTCGAGCAGCTTGCGCGCGGCCATGTGGTCCAGCGGCGCGTTGACCGATTCGACGCAGGCCAGCTTGCCGCCCGCGTAGTGAAGGATCGAGAAGCTGGCCGGCGTGGCGCCCGGGCGGCGATGGCGTTCACCCTCGGCGGGCGCAAGGCCGGCCATCTGCAGGCGCATCGAGCCCTGCTCGCTCCAGAACCAGGGCAGCGCGCCATAGGGCTGCGGGCTGCCGAGGATCGTGGCCGCGGCGGCCTTGGCCTGGTCGCTGGCGTTCTGCACCGACTCCAGCCGCAGCCGCCGGCCGGTCCGCGACTCGGGAAAGTTCGTGCAATCGCCGATGGCCAGCACCTGCGGGTCGGACGTGCGCATCTGCGCATCGACGACGATGCCGTTGTCGCAGGCCAGCCCGGCGGCGCTGGCCAGCGTCTGCTCCGGCACCGCGCCGACGCCCAGCAGCAGCTGGTCCACCGCCAGCCGTTCGCCGCCCGCTTCGAGCGCCACCAGCCGGTCGCCCTGCAGCTCGAAGCCGCCGACGGCCACGCCCATGCGCAGCTCGATGCCGCTGGCGCGGTGCACCTCCAGCACATGCGCCGACAACTCCGGCGACACCGACCGGAGCATCAGGCGCGGCGCCGATTCGAGCACGCACACCGCCTTGCCCAGCGCGCGCGCCGTGGCCGCGACCTCCAGGCCGATGAAGCCGCCGCCCAGCACCGTCAGGCCCTGCATCGCGGGCCAGGCCGCGCGCAGGCGCTCGGCATCGGCCGCGCTGCGCAGCAGGTGCACGTTGGCCAGGCCCGCCGGCAGCTGCGGCAGCTGGCGCGCGCGTGTGCCGGTGGCCAGCACCAGCCAGGCATAGGGCAGCACGGCGCCGCTGGCCAGCGTGACCTGGTGCGCCGCGCGGTCGATGGCCACGGCCGCATCGCCGCGATGCACCGTGATGCCCTGCTCCGCGAACCAGGCTTCGCCGCGATGCCACTGCAAGGCCTCGTCCGGACTCTTCTGGTAGCCCTTGGACAACGGCGGGCGCTGGTAGGGCAGCACGCTCTCTTCGCAGACCAGGTGCACACGCGCGCCCTGCCCCGCCGCGGCCAGCGCGTTGCACAGCTGCGCGCCGGCATGGCCGCCGCCGATGATCACGATCTCATCCATCGCCGTCCTCCGCGGCCTTGCGCCGCCTGGCCTTCGGGAACCGCCTGCCGACGTAGGCCTCGGTCGCGCTCTCCACCGCCGGCAGGTTCTCGTGCAGGCGCTTGAGCAGGCCGATCAAGGTCTCGCGCTCGCGCTCGCTCAGCACCTCCAGGAAGGCGCGCTCGCGCTCCAGCGCGATGCCCAGGATGCCGTCGTGCACCTGGCGGCCCTTCTTCGTCAGCGTGGCGATGCGCACGCGGCCGTCCTCGGCATCGAGCGACAGCGTGATGAAGCCCCGGGCCTGCATGCCCTTGAAGCAGCGGCTGACCGAGGCCTTGTCCATGCCGATGATCTTCGACACCTGCTGCGCCGAGATCGAGCCGTGGATCGCCAGCAGCACCAGGCAGCGCCAGGTCTCGATGCCGACGTCGAACACGCGCAGGTAATGCTGCGACGCGCCACGCGACAGCTTGTTGGCGATCCAGGTCAGGAAGGCGGGGACGTATCGCTCCAGGTCGACGACGTCGTCAGGCGGGCTCATCCGGCTATTGTTGTCGGTCGGGCAGGCGGATCACGATGCCGTCGAGCGTGTCGTCCAGGCGGATCTGGCACGACAGGCGGCTCGCCGCCGTGCGCTCGGCGGCGGTGCATTCGAGCATCTCCAGCTCGTTGGCCAGCGGCGCCGGCAGCTTCGCGAGCCAGGCCTCGTCGACGTAGACATGGCAGGTGGCGCACATCGCCGAGCCGCCGCATTCGGCGACGATGCCGGCCTCGCCGGCGCTGCTCACGGCCTGCATGACGCTGCTGCCCGCGGGGGCGTCGATGTCGCGCGTGCTGCCGTCGGCGCGGATGACGTGGATCTTGGGCATGGTCTTCAGGCGGGAATGAGCTTGAGTGGCAGCGTGTCCAGCGCACGCAGCGTGTTGTTCAGGCGCCGGGTGTGCGGCCCGGCCGGCTCGATGGCCTTCACGCGGCGCGCGAGGGTCGACAGGATCAGCTCGCCTTCCAGCCGCGCGACCGCCTGGCCCACGCAGCCGTGGATGCCGGCGCCCAGGGCCACGTGGCCGCTGGGGCGGCGGCCGATGTCGTAGCGGTCGGGATCGGGCCACTTGCGCGGGTCGCGGTTGGCGCCGCCCAGGAAACACAGGATCTTCGTGTTCTCCTCGATCGGCAGGCCCGCGATCTCGGTCGCGCGGCCCGCGGTGCGGTAGAAGGTCTGCGCCGTCGATTCCCAGCGCAGGGCTTCCTCGAACGCGGGGCGCGCGAGCGTGGGGTCGGCATGCAGCTTCGCGTACTCGGCCGGATGGTGCGCCAGCGCGAACAGCGCGTTGCCGATGCCGTTGATCGTGGTGTCGACGCCCGCCGACAGGAAGCTGCGCACCAGCATCGGCGCCTGCTCGTGGCTGATCTCGCCCTTGTCGGCGGCCTGGTAGATCTGGTCGCCGAAGCCGCCCGGGCGCAGCTGCCCGCGCGCGCACTGCGCCATGATCCACTCGGTGACCGGGCCCATGCGCGCGGCCGATTTCGCCAGCAGCTCGTTGCGCGGGCCCATCGAGTTGAAGACCATGTCGCCGTAGACGAGCAGGTTCTCGCGGCCCTCGTCACCGACACCCACCGCGTCCGGGAAGACCTTCAGCGGATAGAGCTGGGCCAGATCGTGGATGCCGTCGATCGTGCCCTTCTCGAGGCAGCGCTCGACCAGCGCCTCGGCCTCGGCGGCGAAGGTCGGGCGGATCTGCTGCACCGTCTTCGGGCTCAGGATGCGCGAGAGGATGGCGCGCATCTGCGTGTGCTGCGGCGGGTCGGCTTCCAGGATCAGGCTCTTGGGCCGGAAAGGCTTCTCCTGGTTGAAGTTCGTCAGCCCCACGCCGGCGCCGGAGATGAAGGTCGCGGCGTCGTTGAACACGGCATGCACCTGCTCGTGGCGCGCCAGGGCCACCAGCGTGGGATAAGGCTTGAGCTTCACGACCGGGCCAGCCTCGCGCACCGCCTGGTGCATCGGGTAGGGGTCGCTCAGGTTCTCGGGCGAGTAGGGGTCGAAGTCGAGCTCGGGGATGCCGGCGTGTTCATTCATCGTGGGTCTCCGTCAATGCACGGCCATGCCGACATGGCGTTCCAGCGTCGGCAGGTCGTCGCGCAGTTCGTCGGCGGGCGCGGCGTGCGCGACCGCACCGCGTTCCAGGATCACGGCGCGGCTGGCGTAGGCCAGCGCTTCGTCCACCTGCTGCTCGACGATCACGACCGTGATGCCGAGCGAGCTGCTCATCGCGCGGAAGGCGCGCAGCAGGTCCTGGCGGATCAGCGGCGCCAGGCCTTCGAGCGGCTCGTCCAGCAGCAGCAGGCGTGGGCGCCCGAGCAGCGCGCGGGCCACCGACAGCATCTGCTGCTCGCCGCCCGACAGTTGCGCGCCGCCGTTGCGGCGCCGCTCGGCCAGGCGCGGGAAGAGCTGATACGCCTCGTCCAGTGCGGCGCGCGGGCGCTGCTTCAGGCCGGCGACGAGGTTCTCCTCGACCGTCAGCGAGGGGAAGATGTCGCGCGTCTGCGGCACGTAGCCGATGCCGCGGTGGGCGCGCTGGTGCGGCGCCAGGCCGGCCAGGTCTTCGCCGTCGAAGGCGATGCGGCCGGCACGCAGCGTGGCCAGGCCCATCACCGCGCGCAGCGTGGTGGTCTTGCCGGCGCCGTTGCGCCCGATCATCGCCAGCCGATCGCCGGCATCGACGCTGAGCGACAGGCCGTCCAGCACCGTGGTCGGGCCGTAGCCGGCGGTCACCTGGTCGATGTGCAGCAGCGCCATCTCAATGCCCCAGGTAGGCCGCACGCACCTGCGGATCGGCACGGATCGCCTCGGGCGCGCCTTCGGCCAGCACGGCGCCTTCGGCCAGCACGACGATGCGGCGCGCGAAGCGGAACACGAGGTCCATGTCGTGCTCGATGATCAGCACGGCCAGGTCCTGCGGCAGCGCGTCCAGCGCCGCCAGCAGCCGCGCGCCGTCGCCTTTCGGCACGCCGGCCATCGGCTCGTCCAGCAGCAGCACCTTCGGGCGCAGGGCCAGCGCCAGCGCCATCTCCACCAGGCGCTGCTCGCCGTAGGCCAGGCGCTCGGTGGGCCAGCCCGCGCGCTCGCCCAGGCCCAGTTGCGCGAGCAGCGCCCGCGCCTCGGCCGCAAGCGCGGGATAGGCGTCGATCGAGCGCCAGGCGCGGCCGGTGAGCCCTTCGCGCTCGAACAGCGCCAGCTCGACCTGGCGCTGCACCGGCAGGTGCGGCGCGAGCGTCGTCAGCTGGAAGGTGCGGGCCAGGCCGCGGCGCACGCGCTCGGCCTGCGGGCGCTTCGTCACGTCTTCACCGGCGAGATGGATGCTGCCGCTGGACGGTGCGATGACGCCGCTGATCTGGTTCACCAGCGTCGTCTTGCCGGCGCCGTTGGGACCGATCAGCGCGACGCGGTCGCCGGCCTGCAAGGCCAGCGACACGCCGCGCGTGACGTGCAGGCCGCCGAAGTGCTTGTCCAGCGCGCGGACCTCGAGCCGCGGCGTCATCGCGCGCCTCGCTTGGCCTTCACCCAGGCCCACAGCTTCGCCGGCGGCAGCAGCACGACGACCATCAGCGCGCCGCCGATGACGAAGAGCCAGTGGTAAGGGTTGATCGACGCGGCCGTGTGGTGCAGCAGCGTGAAGGCCGTGGCGCCGACCAGCGCGCCCGACAGCCGCCCGGTGCCGCCCAGCACAAGCATCACCAGGGCCTCGGCCGAGAGCGCGAAGCCCAGGCTGTCCAGGCCGACGATCGCGTTGGTCTGCGCGCTCAGCGCGCCCGCCGCGCCGGCCAGTGCACCGGCCAGCGTGTACATCGCCAGCAGGCGATGGAACACCGGCGTGCCCAGCGCGGCCATGCGCGCGCGGTTCTCGTGGATGCCGCGCACGGCCAGGCCGAAGGGCGAGTCGACGACGCGGCGCGCGACGTACAGGCCGAGCACCAGCACGGCCAGCGCGTACAGCGCCGCGGTGCGGCCTTCGAGGTCGAACACGAAGCGGCCCAGCAGCGGGCCGGGCGCGAAGCCGGACAGCCCGTCATCGCCGCCGGTCCAGTCGCGCGCCTTGCTCGCCAGGCTGGCCATGATTTGCGCCACCGCCACCGTCAGCATCAGCAGCGTGAAGCCCTGGTAGCGCAGCAGGAACGCGCCTGACGCGAGCGCGACCAGCGCGCCGGCCGCCACGCCGACGCCCAGGCCCACCAGCGGATCGGCCATCACGCGCAGCGCGAAGATGCCGGCCGCGTAGGCGCCGGCCCCGAACAGCGCGGCCTGCCCCAGCGTCGCCAGGCCGGCGATGCCGACCACGAGGTCCAGCGACAGCACCAGCAGCGCGGTGGTGAACAGGCGCGTCAGCAGCCCGAGTTGCTCCGGCAGCGCGAACCACGCGGCCAGGCCCACGGTGGCCACGACCAGCGGCAGCCGCCACGGCGGCGCGACGCGTGCAGCCTCGTTCATCGCCTCAGCAGCCCTTGCGGCCGCCAGGCCAGCAGCAGCGCCATCGCGGCGAAGAAGAACAGGTTGCCCCACTGCGACGCGAAGTACTTGCTGGCGGTCTCCACCAGCCCGAGCGCGACCGCGGCCACCAGCGAACCTGCGATGCTGCCCATGCCGCCCACCGCCACGACGACGAGCACCAGCACCAGGTACTTCAGCGCGTAGTAGGGCTCCAGCGGCATCAGCTCGGCGCCGAGCACGCCGCCCAGGCCGGCCAGCGCCGCGCCGGCCGCGAAGCTGGCGCATTGCACGCGGCGGATGGGTATGCCCAGCGTGGCCGCGGTCTCCGGGTGGTCCACCGCCGCGCGCAGCCACACGCCGAAGCGCGTCCGCGTCACCGTGTAGGCCGCGCCCGCGGCCACCGCGAGCCCCGCGCCCAGCACCAGCAGCCGCTGCGCGGGCAGCGTGCGGAAGCCCAGGTCCACGCTGCCCGCCAGCACCGGCGGCAGCGGGATCATCTGCACCTGCGGCCCGGCGAGCGCATTGGTCGTGGCGATCAGGAAGAAGGCCAGGCCGATCGTGAACAGCACCTGCTCCAGTTCGGTCCGGCGGTACAGGTGGCGCAGCACCAGCGCCTCCAGCAGCGCGCCCAGCAGCGCGGTGAGCAGCAGCGCCGCGGCCAGCGCGGCCCAGAAGTTCCACTGCGCCTCGCGCGCCAGCAGCGCCGTCGCGTAGCCGCCGATCATCGCGAAGGCGCCATGCGCCAGGTTCACGAAGCGCATCAGCCCGAGCGTGACCGACAGGCCGACGGCGATGACGAACAGCACCATGCCGTACGCCAGGCCGTCGATCAGCAGGTTCGCGACGAGCACCACCTACTTGTCCAGGCCGTAGTCGAGCTGCGGGCCGAAGTTCTGGACTTCCTTGTTGGCGAGTGCGCTGCCCGCCTTCTCCACCTTGCGCAGGTACACGTTCTGCACGATGTGGCGCGTCTTCGGATCGATGCGCACCGGGCCGCGCGGGCTCTCCCACTGCAGCGCCCGTGCGGCGGCGAGCGCCTTCAGGCCGTCCTTCTGGCCGCCGGTGGCCTCGATCATCTTCTGGATCACGAACATGCCGTCCCAGGCGCCGACGCTGGCGTAGTTGGCCACCGCGTTCGGGTCCTTCTTCTTCAGCGCCTCGACGAACTTCCTGTTCACCGCCGAGTCATGCGCGGCCGAGTAGTGGAAGGCCGTGGTCAGGCCCAGCGCCGAGTCGCCGAACTTCTGCAGGTCGTACTCGTCCATCTCCGCGGTGCCCAGGAACTGGATGCCGGCCTTGGCCAGCCCGTTCTCGTTGTAGGCCTTCACGAAGCCCAGGTTGGGCGGCCCGCCGGGCAGGAAGGTGTAGACCGCCTGCGCGCCGCTGGCCTTGATGCGCTGGATGAAGGGTGCGAAGTCGGTGGTCGCGATCGGCATGCGGATGCTCTCCACCATCGTGCCGCCCTGCTTCGTGAACTCGCTCTTCCAGGCCGTCTCGGCGTCGATGCCGGGGCCGTAGTCGGTGACCGCCGTGACCACCTTCCTGATGTTGTTCTTGGCCGCCCATTGCGCCAGCGGCACGGTCACCTGCCACAGCGTGTAGCTGGTGCGGACGATGTACTCACTCTTGTCGGTGATGGCCGAGGTGGCGGCGTTGAACACCACCATCGGCGTGGCGCTCTGCTGCGCCAGCGGCGCGGCCGCGAAGGCGTTGGGCGTGAAGACGAAGCCGCCGAGGTAGTCGACCTTTTCCTTGACGATCAGCTCCTGCACCAGGCTCTTGGTCTGCGCCGGGTTCGGGCCGCCGGTGTCGCGGTAGATGAACTCGATGCTCTTGCCGCCCAGCTTGCCGCCCTGCGATTCGACGTAGGCCTCGGCACCGGCCTTGAACAAGGTGCCGTAGTGGGCGAAAGGCCCCGAGAACGGGCCGACGATGCCGACCTTGACGGTCTGCGCGGCGGCAAGACCCGGCACGAAGGCGCAGGTCGAGGCGGCCGCCCACAAGAGGCGGCGGAACAGGTGGGCCATGCGGCTTGTCTCCGTGTGTGCGGCGCGCGCAGGCGCGCGCCGGGTTGATCTGCCGCAACCTTAGAGTGCGTTGGTTGGCATGTCAACCAATTGCACTATCAACCGATTGGGGGTTTTCCTGGGCCGGCGGCGAAGCTCCACCGCCCATCGCCACCCTCACGACTGGAAGTTCCTGACGCGGACCCCCTGCAGCTTCTGTTCATCGCGCGGCACGACCTTGATCTGCTGCCGCATGGTCTTGACGGCCGGGGCGACCTTCTCGGCGTAAGCGCGGTCGGACATCGTGTCGGCCATCGTCGCCATCGCCAGCACGAGCCCCGGACCGTCCGGCACGCCGTCCAGCGTGTCGTTGGTCTCGCGCATGAGATCGCTGAAGACCTGCTTGGCGTGCTGAGACAACTTCGCCGCGCGTGCCGTTTCCCGCGTCTCCTCGTAGAGCGTCGCCAGCAGGCTGACGACATGCACCTCGCCGGCCCGCGTGCTGCGGGCGCGCGGGTCGCGCTGCAGCAGCGCGCGGCGGTGCTCCAGGGCCCTCTCGAGCGGCGCTGCCGCCTCGCGCCACTTGCGCTGGTCCATCAGCGCGCTGCCCCAGCGCGTGAGGGCCAGCGCGTGGTCGCGCCAGACCGTCGGCTGCCCGGTCTGCTGGCGGTCGATCGACTCCCACTCTTCGGCCACGCGCTTCAGCGCGGACGTGACGGGCCCCGGGTCGCCGGCCAGCACCTTCAGCCAGGCGAGCTTGCCTTCCACGATCAGGCGGTCGCGCCTCAGGTCGCCTGCGAGCGGCGCATCGCCGGCCGCGGCGCCGGGCAGGCGCTGCTGAACGCGCCTGAACTCTTCCTGCACCTTGGCGCTGGGCCCTTCCTGCCGCAGGTGCAGGTCGGCGATCTTCTGCATCACGGCCGTCACGTCGCGCTTGGCGCGCACCGAAGAGCTGTCGGCCGCGACCAGTTGCTCGCGCAGGGCCAGGCTGTCCTCGTAGGCCTTGGCGGCCTGCGCGAGCTGCCCGTCCAGCAGGGCGCCGTCGCCTTCGCGGGCGAGCAGCACGGCGCGATCACGCCGCGCCTCGGGCGCGCCGGGGTCCAGGTCCGAGGCGTCGCCGATCTCGCGCAAGGCCTCCCTCAGCACCTCTCGCGCCCGCGCCACGTCGCCCATCTCGAGCAGCGCGCGGCCCGATTGCCCGAGCGCCAATGCCAGGTCGCGCCGGGCCGACAGCGACGGCAGCACCGAGCCCATCGTGCCGGCCAGGCCGCGGCGCAGTTCCTCGGCGCTGCGAAACTGCTCCAGTGCCTTGTCGAAGCGGCCTTCGTCCAGCTCGAGTTCGCCCATGCGCTCCTGGGCCACGCTGAGATAACGCTTCAAGTCCAGGGCACCCGGTGCCGATCTCGCCTGCTTCTGGCGCAGGTCCAGGGCTTCCTGCAGCGCCCTGCGCGCGGGCGCCAGGCGCCCCAGCAGGCGCCAGCTGAAGCCGATTTCGCTCAAGGCCAGCGCCTTCTCGCGCTCGGGCAGCGCATAGCGCAGCGCGATTTCCGCGGCCTGCTCCATGTCGCTCAGACTGCCGCGCTGGCGGTGCAGGCGAGCCAGCAGGACGCTGTCCATCGCGGCGGTCGGGTCGAGCCGGACCACCGAGCGCAGGCGCGCGAGCACGTCCTCCGAAGGCACGCCCGGGCGCCCGATGGCTTCCCAGGCCAGCAAGGCGATGTCGCGCCGGTCCTGCGCGTCTTCGGCGCGGCGGCGGCGCTCGACGCGCGCCTTCAGCTCGGCGGCCAGCGTGGGATCGGGGTCGACCACCGCCATGGCGTCTTCGGCGGCGCGCCGCTCCTGGCGCGCCCGCCATCGAAGCTCGGCCTGGCCATCCAGGTCGGCCAGCGCCTGTGCATGCTCGCCGGCCCTGAAGCGGGCCAGCGCCGCCAGGCCGGCCGGCTCGCTGCTGATCCGCACCAGCCCGGCCCTGAGCTCGTACATTGACAGCGCGTATTCACGGTCCAGCTCGGCCAGCGCGAGCGCCAACTGCCGCTGCAGCGGCGCCACCTTCGCCGCCTCGATGGCGAGTTCATCGGCCCTGGCGAGGCCCGCCTTCACGTCGGCCTGGAGCTGCACGACGCGCCGCTGCTGTGCGGCGATCTGCTCGCGCAGCTCCTGCACCTTTCGGTTGCCCGATTCGCGAATCGCGATCTGCGTGCGCTGCGAAGCCAGGATCAGGGCGTACACCTCGCCGGCGGCCTCGGGCGACGGTTCCGCCGGTGCCGCGGGCTGCGCGGCCAGGCGCCGCGGCACGCTGGCGGCCAGCAAGGCGCCGACCATGCCGGCTGCGGCCAGCGCCACGTCGCGCCGCCGCCAGCGCCTGGGCGCCGCGATGCGGGGCGGCCGCTCGATGACGGCGCCAGGGTCAGCAGCGTTCTTCATTCAGCACCTCCCTGCGCTCGAGTTGACAGGCCACCTGGGCCAGCTTCAGCCAGCAGCGGTGGCCATCCGCATGACGGCGGCATTGCCATACCGGGTCCTTGAGGTCGGCACGGCCCCGGCTCGGGTCGAAGCGGAAGTCGCGGCCCGTGAACGAGCTGCAGGCCGCCGTCGCGACCCGCTTGGCCTCCGCCTCGGCCAGCGCGCGCGCCTCGGCCTCCAGGCGCTGCGCAGGCTCGGTCTCTTCGGTCGAGATCGGGACCCCGCGCACGTCCGGAACCCAGCGCTCGCGTGCCTGCAGCTGGCGCGCGGCCAGCCGGGCTTCGGCGCTGGGGCGCAGCGCGCCAGCGGGGAAGCGGGCGATGTGCTCGCGCAGCGCCGCGCAGTCCTTGGCCGGCAAGGCCTCCCAGGCCAGGCGCTCCTTCTGCGCCGGACGGTGGCCCAGGCCCAGCGCGCCGCACGCATCCGACACCGTCGGCTGGAAGAATCCCGGCGCGCCGCAGACCGCGTCCTGCGCCGCGAAGACGGCGAAGGCCGAGGCGGCCAGCGCCGTCGCCGCGCCGCCTGCCGCACTCCACAGCAGCCGGCGTGCCAGGCGCCGGCGCGGGCCCCGGGCCGGCGGCACCGGCTGCCCCGCGATGCGCGCGCGCACCGCCGCCACGAGGTCCTGGAAGAAGGGGTCCCGCGGGCCGCCGCGCCAGCGGCTCAGGTCCACGCACTGGATCTCGTGGAACTCCGTTGGCGGCGCCACCACGTCCAGCAGCACCGGCACGATGACGCCGCGCCGGCGCGCCGCGCGCGCCTCCAGGAACACGTAGCTGTCGGTGAGCGCGACGCTGCGCTGGGTCCAGACCACGACCACGCAGCCGACCGTGCCGAGCGCATCCTCGATCTCCTGCGCCCAGCTCTCGCCGGGCCGCATGCGCTCGCGGTCCCACCAGACCTCGAAGCCCTGCGCCTTCAGCGCCACCACCAGCGGCTCGACCCGCTCCGCGTCTTCGCTCTTGTACGAGACGAACACGCGCCGGGGAGGCAGCACCGGCGCCTGGCCGGCGCCTGGCTGCGCGCTGGAAGCGCCATCCGGCGCTGCGCCGGGCTCCGACTTCTCGACCATTGCGGCCTTTCAATGCGAGCGTGGTGGTACGGAGTCCATGTCATCACGCTGCGTCGCCGGCCGTCAAGCCAAATCGGGATGATGCGGCGCTGCATGCCGGCGTGGCCGGCGAGCCAGCGCCGGCGCCGTCAGGACGCCACCCCCATCGCATCGTCGATCCGGGGCAGCAGGCCGCAGCGGCGCCGCGCCTCCTCCAGCGGCAACTGCATCAGCGGCCAGTAGTCCCACTGGTGCGTCATGTCGACCCGGCAGCGCGCGCCACGGTGGATGGCCCACAGCACCTTCTCCGGGTGGAAGTGGTCGGTCTGCGGCCCGGTCGCCGGCGTGACGGGAACGCCCTGGTGGAACTGCAGGATCACCATCTGGATGAAGAAGAAGCCGTCCTCGCGCCGGTTGCCGCCCTGGAAGCTGCCTTGCTGCACCTCGCCCAGCGGCGTGGCCTCGTGGCCGGCGAGCACGTGCGCGACGTCGTGGTACGACAGCGTGTCGGGAATGCCGGCCACGTCGCCCGGGAAGCCGAAGCCTTCCTTCGTCATGAAGGTCCAGTAGGCACGGCCGAGCGTGCCTTCGGGCAGCAGGCCCAGGCGCTTGTAGTTCCACAGCTTGTCGCGGTTGACCGGCGCCTTCAGCAGCATCGCGGCGAACACGCGCGCGATGCCCATCGCGCCCTGCGCGGTCCAGGCTTCCTTGAGCATCACGCGCATCACGCGGCGCATGGCCATCAGCCGAACCGCCAACAGCCGGCCGCGCGCGAGCGCATCGATCACGCCGAGCACCGGGTCGTGCGTGCCGAGCTGCACGGCCAGCGCCTTGAGAAAGTCCAGCGAGTCGAGCCGCACCGGGCGACTCAACAGCACCGCCAGCGCCGCGAGCTGCAGCAGGCGCTTGCGCGGGTGCGCGCCGGCGATGCGGACCTCCGACGCCGCGATCGGCGCCGGGTCCTGCGCCAGCGGCGGCACGCCGGTGATGCGCGCATAGGTGGCGAGGAACTGGCGCTCGCGCGCGTCGAGCGCACCGTCGGTGCGCAGCGCCGTGCGCAGGGTGCGGAACACGGTGGGCAGTTCGGTGGTGGGAAAGACGTCGATGTCCATGGCGTGGATCCTTTGAAGTGACTGCCGTCAGCGAACGAGGAAGGCGTTGAGCGCCAGCAGATCGCCCTCGCGCAGCTCGCCGGCGGCGGCGGCCAGCTGCAGGCGGCCCAGCAGGTAGTCGTGGCGCGCCTGCGCCAGGTCCAGTTGCGCGGCGTGGAGGCGCTGCTGTGCGTCGAGCACGTCCAGCTCGGTGCGGGTGCCGAGGTCTCGGCCGAGCGTCGTGGCTTCCAGCGCAGTGCGCGCCGAGACGAGCGACTGCTCCAGCGCGCCGATGCGCGCGACGCCGGTCTTCACCGTGAGGAAGGCGTCCTGCACCTGCAGCCGCGCGTCGCGCTTCGCCGCGCCGAGTTCGTCCTCGGCCTGCTGGCGCTTGGCGATCGATTCGCGCTGGCGCGAGTCGATGCCGCCGCCGGCAAACAGCGGCACGTTGAACTGCAAGCCGATCGCGGCCGCACGCGCGTGGTCGGGCGCCGAGATCGGCGAGAGGCTGCCGCTGCCGTTCTTGAAGCTGACGCTCGCCACCAGGTCCAGCGTCGGCCGCGCCTCGAGCGCCGTCTTGCGCGTCTCGAAGCCGGCAATCGCCAGCGTGCGCTGCTTGATCAACACGCGCGTGTTGCCGTCCAGCCCGCGCGCCTGCCAGGCCGCCAGGCTGTCGGGCTGCGGCGGCGCGGGCTGCCACTGCGGCTGCAGCGGCGCCAGGCCCTGGGCCGGTGCGCCGGTCAGCTCCTGGTAGCGCGCCTCGGCCAGCGCCAGGCGGCTCTCGGCCGAGACCTCCTTCGCGCCGACGCCGTCCAGCCGCGCCTGCGCTTCCTGCAGGTCGGTGACCTTGCCGCGGCCCACGTCGAAGCGGGCCTGCGCGCGGTCTCGCTGCATCGTCACCGCGGCCTTCTCGGCGCGTGTCACCTGCAACGACTCCTGCGCGAGCAGCAGGTCGAAGTAGGCCGCGCCCACGTCCTGGATCAGCTGCTGCTCGGCCTGCCGGAATTGCAGCTCGGCGATAGCGGACTGCTCGTGCAGCTGGTCGCGCTCGGCCACGGACTTGCGGTCCATCAGCGGCTGCTTGAGCTGCAGCGCGGCCTGCTGCACGGTGCCCGAGCCACTGGAGGAGATCAGCTCGGTCAGCGGCGGCGGCAGCTCGGCACCCGAGCGCTCGTTCAGGCGCGAGAGGCCGGCGCTCAGCGCAACCTGCGGCTTCAGCAGTGCGTCGCCCTGCACGGCCTTCTCGCGGCCGGCCAGGAGTGCCGATTGCGCGGCGCGCAGCGTGGGGTCGGCCTGCAGCGCGCGGCGGTAGGCGTCGCTGAGGTCGGCGGCGGTGGCGCAGGCGGCGAGCAGCGCGCATGCAGCGGCCGCACCGGCGCGGCAGCGCCAGGTCTTGCGAGTCATGGAGGTCTCCGGTGAAGGCGCGGCGCTCAGGCCGGCTGCGGTTCGGGCAACACGGGCGCGGCCTGCGTTGCGGGGTCGGGTTCGGGTTCGGGCCGGCGGGCGCCGTACCAGCTGGCGTACAGCGCGGGCAGGAACAGCAAGGTCAGCAGCGTCGCCACCGCCAGGCCACCCATGATCGCCCAGGCCATCGGGCCCCAGAAGACCGAGCGTGTGAGCGGGATCATCGCGAGGATGGCCGCCAGGGCCGTGAGTACGATGGGCCTCAGCCGGCGCACGGTCGACTCGACGATCGCATCCCACAGCGTGCGCCCTGCCTCGAGGTCGTGGTCGATCTGCACGACCAGGATTACCGAGTTGCGGATGATCATGCCCGCCAGCGCGATCACGCCCAGCATCGCGACGAAGCCGAAGGGGATGCGGAACGCGGCCAGCATCACCGAGACGCCGATCAGCCCGAGCGGTGCGGTCAGCAGCACCAGCGCCATCTTCTTCATGTCCTGCAACTGCAGCATCAGCAGCAGCAGCACGGTCACCAGCATCATCGGCATCACGGCCATGATCGAGGCCTGGGCCTTGCGGCTGCTCTCCTCGGCGCCGCCGACCTCGATGCCGTAGCCCAGCGGCAGCGTCGCGGCCAGCTCGTCCAGGCGCGGCTTGAGCTGCGCGGTGACGTCCGGGCCCTCGGCGCCTTCGACATCGGCGCGCACGGTCAGCGTCGGCACGCGGTTGCGCCGCCACAGCACGCTGGCCTCGCTGTCCAGCGACAGCCGCGCCACCTGCGAGACCGGCACGAACTGGCCGTTGCGCAGGTAGATCTTGGCGTCCTTCAGGTTGTTCAGGTCGGTGCGCTCGGCCTCGACCAGGCGCGCGATCACGTCGATGTCCTCGTCGCCTTCGCGGTAGGTCGTCACCTGCGTGCCCGAGAGTGATCCCTGCAGCGCCTCCTTCACCTGGCGCGACGTGATGCCCAGGGCGCGCGCCTTGTCCTGGTCGACATCGACGCGCACACGCTTGAGGCGCTCGCCCCAGTCCTGGTTGACGCGGCGCACGGCCGGGTGCTCGCGCAGGATCGCCATCACGCGGTCGGCCACGGCCTGCACCTGCGTGTTGTCGCTGCCGAAGACGCGGAACTGCACTGGGTAGCCCACCGGCGGCCCGTTCTCCAGCCGGTTGACGCGGCCGCGCACGAGCGGGAAGTCGTCCTCGAACAACTGCTGGATCTTCGCCAGCACACGTTCGCGCGCCTCGCCGCCTTTGGTCATCACCATCATCTCGCCCAGGTTCAGGTTCGGCGTCTGCACGTCCAGCGGCAGGTAGAAGCGCGGGCTGCCGGTGCCGACGAAGCTGGTGACGGCCACCACGTCGGGGTCGCCGCGCAGCCGGGCTTCCAGCGCCGCCACCTCGCGCTGGCTCGCCTCGAAGCTGGCGGCCTGCGGCAGCCAGAGGTCGACCATCAGCTCGGGCCGGTCGGACGCCGGGAAGAACTGCTGCGGCACCGCCTTGAACAGCGCCACCGAAGCGACGAAGGCCGCCGCGGTGACGCCGATCACGAGCCGGCGCTGCGCCAGGCACCAGCTCACCAGCGTGCGGAAGCGGGCGTAGAAGCCGCGCTGGTAGACCGCGTCCTCGTCATGCGCGGCATGCGGGTCCTCCTTCAGCAGCTTGAAGCCGATGAAGGGCGTGAACACCACGGCCACGACCCAGGACAGCATCAGCGACAGGCCGACGACCTGGAACAGCGAGAACACGTATTCGCCCGAGCCCGACTTCGCAAAGCCCACCGGCAGGAAGCCGGCGGCGGTGATCAGCGTGCCGGTGAGCATCGGGAACGCGGTGGCGGTGTAGGCGTAGGTCGCGGCGCGGAAGCGGTCCCAGCCCTGCTCGAGCTTGAGCGCCATCATCTCCACCGCGATGATCGCGTCGTCCACCAGCAGGCCCAGCGCGATGATCAGCGCGCCCAGCGAGATGCGCTGCAGCTCGATGCCCAGGAAATACATGCCCAGGAAAGTGAGGGCCAGCACGAGCGGGATCGACAGCGCGACCACCAGGCCGGTGCGCAGCCCGAGCGAGAAGAAGCTCACCACCAGCACGATGGCCACCGCCTCGAACAGGCTCTTCTTGAACTCGTGCACCGACTCCTCGACCACGCGTGGCTGGTCCGACACAGCGTGGATCGTCACGCCCACCGGCAGGCTGGCCTGCACACGCTTCACCGTGGCGTGCAGCTGCTCGCCCAGGCGGATCACGTCGCCGCCCTTGCGCATGCTCACCGCCAGGCCGATGGCCTCGCGGCCGTCGAAGCGCATCTTCGAGCTTGCCGGGTCGATCACGCCGCGCCTGACCTCGGCGATGTCGCCGAGGCGGAACTGGCGCTCGCCAGCGCGGATGCCGATGTCGCGGATGGCGTCCACCGAGTCGAACTCGCCGCTGACCACCAGGCGCAGCTGCTCGCTGCCGGTCAGCACCGTGCCCGAGGCCTGCACCGTGTTGGTCGAGGCCAGCGTGGCGGCGATCACCGAAGGGTCCAGCCCCAATGACGCGAGCTTGGCGTTGCTCGCCTCGACGTAGATGCGCTGGTCCTGCACGCCGTGCAGCTCGACCTTGTTGACGTCGGCCACGCGCAGGAACTCGTTGCGCGCGGCGTCGGCGAAGGCCTTCAGCTCGACGACCGAGAAACCATCGCCGGTGACGGCATAGAGGTTGCCGAAGGTGTCGCCGAACTCGTCGTTGAAGAACGGCCCCTTCACGCCGGCGGGCAGCGTGTGCTGGATGTCGCCCAGCTTCTTGCGCACCTGGTACCAGACCTGCGGCACGGCCTCGGCCGGCGTGTCCTCGCGCAGCGTGATCGTGATCTGGGTCAGGCCCGGCTTGGCGTAGCTGGTCGTGTAGTCGACCTCGGCCACCTCCTGCAGCTTCTTCTCGAGCTTGTCGGTCACCTGCTCGGCAACCGCCTGCGCCGAGGCGCCGGGCCAGGCCGCCTGCACGAGCATGGCCTTGACCGTGAACTCCGGATCCTCCTTCTGCCCCAGGCTGCCGTAGGCCAGCACGCCGCCCAGCGACAGCAGCACGAGCAGGAACATCACCATCTGCGGGTGCTTCAGCGCCCACTCGGAGAGATTGACCTTCATCACCGTCCCTCGCCTTTCATCGCCACGCTTGCGGCGCCGGCGGTCTTCACCTTCTGGCCCTCGACCAGCATGTGCACGCCGGCGGTGACCACGGTCTCGCCGTCGCCGAGGCCACTCGCGACGATCACCTGCTCGTTCTGCGCCGCGCCCAGCGTCACCGGCCGCGGCTTGACCACCGCGGTGGTGGTGTCGAGCACCCAGACCTGCGGCTGCCCGCCGCGGTCGTGGATCGCGGTCAGCGGCAGCCGGATCGCGCTCGTGCCCTCCACGTCGCCGGCGCGCACCGAGGCCGTCATGCCCAGGCGCATGCCCTCGCCCGGCTCGTGGATCGCGATGCGCGCCGAGTAGGTGCGGGTCACGCTGTCGGCATCGGGCGCCAGCTCGCGCAGCGCTCCGCTCCAGGTGCGCCCGGGCAGCGCCCACAGCGTGACCTGCAGCGAGCGTGCACGGCGCAGCTCGTCGACCCGCGACTCGGGGATGCTGACCTGCACCTCGCGCTCGCCATCGGCCGCCAGCGTCAGCACCTGCTGGCCGGCGGAGACGACCTGGCCGACCTCCGCGCCGATCGCGCTGACGACGCCGTCGCGGTCGGCCACGAGTTCGGTGTAGCCGCGCTGGTTGGCCTTGATCTGCTGCTGCGCGAGCGCCGCGCGCAGCTGCGATTCGGATTCGGCCAGCGCCAGGCGTTGCTGGTCCAGCTCGGCCGGCGACGCGAAGCGGCGCGCCAGCAGCTGCTCGGTGCGCTGCAGGTCAATGCGGTTCTGCTCGACGCGGTGGCGCGCGGCGTCGACGTCGGCGCCGGCGGCGGCCAGGTGCAACGTCTCCTGAGCCGGGTCCAGGCGCATCAGCGGCTGGCCGCGGCGCACGTGGCTGCCGAGTTCGACCAGGCGCGCGACGACGCGGCCCGAGACCTGGAAACCCAGCTTCGCCTCGTGGCGTGCCTGCACCTCGCCCGAGTAGACGGCATCGACGCTGCCGGCGCGCGCGCCGACCACCTGGGTGCGCACCGGGCGCAGTTCCTCGTGCGGCGCCTCGGCCTTGCGGGCGCAGCCGGCGGCGAGCAGCGCGGCGGCGAGCGCCGCCGGCATCAGAAGCATCGGTTTCATCGTGCGGGTGCTCCGGTGAGGGCCGTGACGTTCACTTGAGCACATAGCCACGCGCCTCCATGCAGGCGGCCATCGCACGCTGGTACAGCGCACGCTGCTGGCCTTGCTGGGCCTGGCCCTGCGCGGCCTGGGCTTGGCGCTGCTGCTGCGCCTGCTGTTCCTTCAGGCGCTGCAGCGCGGCGCCGCCCAAGGCGCCCATTGCCGCGCTGCGGCCTGCATCACCCTTGGTGAGCTCGCCGATCGCCGCGCCGCCCACGGCGCCGCCGACCATGTGGCCGGCCATGCCGCTGCCGTTGCTGCTGCCGCCACCGGCGGCGGGTGCCGAGGCCGGCGCGGCCGTGGCCAGCTGCGTCGGGTCGAAGCCCGACTGCGCGCGCGCCCACTCGTAGCATTCGAAGCGGTCCTTCTCCTGCTGCTGCGGGCTCTGGTTGCGCGCGGGGTAGGCGATGGCGCCGGTCACCTGCGCCTGCACGGCGAAGGCGCAGCCGCAGGCGGCCAGGGTGATCCAGAACTTCTTCCGGTGGTTCGACATGGTGTCTCCTCAGTTCGATGATTCGGGCGCCATCAGCAGCAGGCTGGCCAGCCACATCAGCGCGATGAAAAGGTGCAGGTAGAAGCCCGCGCCGCTGGTGGTCAGCGGGTTCCAGCGCGAGCCCTGCAGGAAGGGCTGGAACTGCAGCGCCTGCGCCAGCGTGTCGGCGCGCCGGCGCAGCCGCTGCCAGTGCGAGGTGGCGCGCACCTCCATCACCAGCAGCGCCAGCGTGACGACGAGTGCGCCGCCGCGCAGCAGCGAGGAGCGCAGCGGGTCGATGCGCATCCAGCCCGAGACCAGCGCGGTGACCACGCTGCCGGTCGTGCCCAGCAGCAGCGCCAGCTGGTAGATGCGCAGCGTGGCGTACAGGCGCATGAACTCGCAGACGCTGCGGTACTCCTCGGCCGGCTGGCCCGAGGCGGGGCCTTCGTCCTCGGCCAGCGTTCGGCGCAGCCGCCAGGTCGCTGCGGCGTGCGCGAACAAGGCCGGCAGCGTCAGCGTCGCCGGCACGCGCGGCACCGGTCGCGGCAGCGGGCGTTCAGCGGCCATGGCCTTCACAGCCCTGTGACTGCAGCCGGCCCTCCAGCGCCGTAGCGCGTTCACGCGCCTGGCTTTCGGCCGACGACGCGTTCGCATAGCGCGCCGCGACGACGAAAGGCACGACGGCCTTCCACGCGCCCTGGCGCTCGGCCTCGGCATGGCGCTGCGCTTCGTGCACCTGCGCCAGAGCAGCCGCCGTGGCGGCGCAATCGGTGCTGCTGGCCTGCGCGTCGGCCTTGGCGGCCTGTTGCGGCGGCGCGGCGCAGGCCGCGGCCAGCAGCGCGACGGCCAGCGCGAGGAAGAGGCGGTGGTTCATGGCCTTCGTCCTGGCACGGATCAGCGCTTCGCGAGGCTGGCGCCGGCGCGGCCGGGCAGCACGGCGAAGACCTCGCGCACCGCGTCGGCCAGCAGCGTGCCGGGATCGCGCAGCGCCGCGCTCTCGACGCGCCCCTCGGCCATGCCGCGCCAGACCAGCGCGCGCCGCTCCATGTCGACGAGGTCGATCACGAGCGTGCCGTCGCGCACCGAGATGGTCTCGATGTCGCCGCCGCGGTACATCCACGGGCCACGCGTGCCCGGCGCGCTGCGGATCTCCGGATGCTCGACCAGCGTCACGACGACGTTGACCCGCAGTTCGGGCGCGGTCTCATCGAAGCGGTAGCCGCGCTGCTCCATCTGCTCGCGCACGGCCTGGCGCAGGCGCATGCCGGCGGGGTCGCTGAAGGCGCCGGGCCGCGCGGGCTCGAAGAAGGCGAAGCTGCGGTACTGCGCCAGGTCGGTGGCGGGGTCCTGCAGGTGGCGGACCTCGGGTCGCGACGCGCAACCGGTGCCCAGCGCGGCCGCCAGCAGTGCGGCGCCGGCGCTGGCCAGCAGGGTTCGACGGGTGTTCTTCATGGAGCGGTTCCTCTCGAGTTGCAGTGACTGCAAGCTTAGGAACCGCCCCGGTGAATGTCGTCTCCGACCGGTCTGCATTCGGTCGGGATTCGGTCCGGACCGGACCGCCGCGGCGCGTGCAATCAGCGCAGCAGGGCGCGGCGCGTGGCCTCGACGACGGCCTCGATCTGGCGCGCCTGCCGCCCGCGGGCGTCGGCGGCCGCGGCGTCGAAGTCGCGCGCCGCGTCGGCGGGCCGGCCCTCGGCCACGGCAATGCGGCCGCGCAGCAGCAGCAGGTCGGCGGCGGAGGCCAACTCGCCGAGCTGCAGGCCCAGCTGCAGCGCTTCATCGACCTGCGCCGCCGCGGCGGCCGTGTCGCCGGTGGCCAGCAGCGCGTCGGCGGCACAGGCCATCACGTGCGTGAGCCCGGCGACGCGGCCGCTGCGCCGGTGCTGGGCGATGCCTTCGCCGATCTGCGCCAGCCCGGCATGCGGGTCGCCGCCCTGCACCGCGGCCCAGCCGCCCAGCCACAGCGCCGGGCCGGCCGCGGCGGCGATGCCCTGCTCCTGCGCCAGCCGCTGCAGCTCGCGCACATGCTCGCGCACGCGCGCCGGCTGGCCCAGGCGCTGCGCCAGCATGCCGCCGCACCACAGGGCCAGCAGCAAGGGCGTGGGATGGCCCAGCGCCTGCGCCATCGCCAGCGCCTCGTCGCACCACGCGACGGCCTGCTCGTCGTCGCCCAGCGGCAGCAGCGCCAGGCCCAGGATCGCGCGCATCGAGATCCGCGGGTCGATCACGAAGCGCGCCAGCGGCAACGCGTCGCCCAGCGCGGCGCACCGCGCGAGGCCCTGCTCCAGGCATGCGCGCGCACCCACCCAGTCGCCCTGCTGCGCGAGCGTCACGCCGCGCAGGTTGCAGGCGCTGATCTGCAGCGCCTCGGCATCGGCGCCGGTGCCGCCGCGCTCGATGTGGCCGGCCAGCGCGAGCGCGCCGGCGTAGTCGCCACGCGAGTACAGCACCCAGCCTAGGCCGCTCAGCACCCAGGCGCGCTGCGGCGTCTGCGGCAGCTGCTCGCACAGCTGCAGCGCGCGCTCGAAGGCCTGGCGCGCGGCTTCGGCCGAGAAGGTCTCCAGCATCGAGCAGGCCACGCCGCGCTGGCTGACGATGGCCAGCTCCAGCTCCAGCCGCGGCAGGCCTTCGGGCGCCCGCGGCAGCAGCTGCAGCGCACGCTGCGTGAGCTGCGCGGCCTCCAGCGGCGCGAAGCGGCCGAGTGCCGCGCGCGCGGCCTCGGCGTAGTGCCGCAGCGCCGCCAGCGGCTGCTGGCCACGCTCGTGGTGCGAGGCCAGCTCGGCCGGCGCCACCGGCACGCCGGCCTCGCGCTGCTGCTCCAGCGCCAGCGCGATGCGCGCATGCAGCCGCACACGCGCCGCCGCGCCGATGCGCTGCAGCACCGCATGCCGGACCAGCGCATGGCGGAACTCGAAGCCCGCCGCTGCCGCGCGCAGCCACTGGCCGCGCCGTGCCAGGGCCTCGAGCGCATCGTGCGCGGCGTGCGGGTCGGCCTGCACGGCGGCCGCCACCACGTCGGGCCGGAACGCCGCGCCATGCACCGCGGCGGCTTCCAGCAGTGCCTGCAGCGCCTCGGGCAGGCGTTCGAACTGGCGCTCGACGACGCCGGCCAGCGTGTCGGGCACGCAGTCGTCCAGGCGCAGCGCGAGGCCCTCGAGCCCGCCCTGCGCGAGCAGCTCGTCGACGACGTTCTCGACGAACAGCGGCAGCCCGTCGGTGTGCGCATGCAGCGCGCGCACGGCGGCTTCGGCCAGCGCGGCGCCCGGCGCGCGCCGCCCGAGGTAGGCGGCCAGTTCGACTTCGGAGAAGGGCTCCAGCACCAGCTCCTCGGCCAGCCGCTGCACGCGCAGCGCGTGGCGCAGGCCCTTCAGCGGATGGTTCTCGACCAGCAGCTCCGCCGTGCGGAAGCTGCCCAGCCACAGCAGGCGCGCCGGTGTGCGGCGCCGTGCCAGCTGCTCGAGCAGGCGCACGGTGGCGTGGTCGCTCCAGTGCAGGTCTTCGGTGACGAGCAGCAGCGGCACCTGCTGCGTGTAGCGGTCCAGCAGCTCGCCGGCCTCGCGCAGCATGCGGTCCGGGTGCACGCCGGCCAGCTGCTGGTGCAGCCCGGCGCGTTCCGCCTTGGTGCACAGCCACGGCAGCTGCAGCAGCCAGGTGGGCGCGACGCTGCGCAGCAGCTCCACGAGCGCCGGGTCGCTGCGGCACAGGCTGCCCAGCGCCTCCAGCACCGGCAGGTAGGGCTCGCCGGCGCCGAACTGCTGCACGCACTGGCCATGGGCGACGCGCAGGCCGCAGCCGGCCGCGAAATGCTCCACCAGCGTGGTCTTGCCGACCCCCGCTTCGCCGCCGAGCCAGACGATGCGGCGCTGCCCCCCGAGCGCCGCGGCCGCGGCCTGCTGCAAGCGCTCGAAGGCCGCGCCGCGGCCGATCGGCACCGCGGCCGCGGGCCGCGGCATCGCCGGCACCGGCGTCGCCGCCGTGGGCGCGCCCGGCCGCGGCAGGCCGACGAAGCGGTAACCGTGGCGCGAGGCGGTTTCGATGTAGCGCGGCTGCTTCGCATCGTCGCCGAGCGCGGCGCGCAGCTGGCTGACGGTGGTCTTCAGCACCGACTCGCTGACGTGGCGGTGGCCCCAGGCCTCGTCGAGCAGCGCATCCTTGCTCACCAGCTGGCCGGGCCGGCGCGCTAGCGCGCACAGCAGCGCGAAGGCCTTGGGCGGCAGCGCGACGGCGGCCCCGGCGCGCAGCAGCCGGCCTTCGGCCTCGTCGAGATCGTGCTCGTCGAAGCGCAGGCGGACGGGCGGCGGCGCGGGCATCGGCTGCGAGCGTAGCGAAGCCTTCGCGCCGGCGGCGGCACGCCCCGGTGCGGCGTGGGGCTTCGCGGCGCTGCCGCCGGCGCGGATCGCTCAGGCCGGCAGGCCGGCCAGCGCCAGCGCGCAGGCGCTGGCCAGCGCGAGGGCGGTCATCGCAGCAACGGTGGCCAGGGCGCGGGTCACAGGCATGGTCGAGGTCTCCGGATCTGAAGGGCTCGTTCAACGCGGAAGTTCGGCGCCGGCCTCGGCCTCAGCATCTTCCGCGGCGGCCAGCGCGTCGCCCGCCAGGCAGCGCAGCAGGTCCTCGGCGCTCGCGAAGTCCTGCATCGAGCCGCTGGCCAGGTTCTCCAGCCGCCCGCGCAACAGGCCAGCTTCGGGCCGCGCGTCGCGGTGCAGCTTGATCAGGTAGCTCGGCGACGGCGGCGGCGGCGACAGGCGCTTCATTGCCGCGTGCCCGGCTGCACCGAGGGCCAGGTGAACTCGCGGCCGACCACGGCGCGGGCATAGAAGTAGTTGCAGCGCGCACGTTCGCCGAGGTGGTCGAGGTCGACGCGGCCGCCGGCATCGCAGGGGAAGCTGAAGCCGCGCCCGCGGCCCGACAGCGGATCGAAGCGCAGTTCGTAGGCGCGGGCGGCGGCGGCTTGGTGCGGGGCGTTCATGGCGGGCTCCTGGTGCGGGCATCGGATGGACTGAAGCCTAGGCGCCGGGATGGTCAAAGTGGTTTCGATACGGTCCGGATTCCGTCCGTCTTCAGTGACGGAAAGGGCACGGGCCTCAGGAGGAACCCCGCGCGATGGAAGCAGCCGCCCCGGTGCACCTGCGCTTCGACGCCTTCGAGCTCGACGAGGCCGAGGCGCGGCTGCTGCGCGGCGGCGCGCCGGTGGCGCTGCCGCCCAAGGCCTTCGCCGTGCTTTGCGCGCTGGCGCGCGACGCGGGCCGGCTGGTGAGCAAGGATCTGCTGCTGGACCGGGCCTGGGGGCACCAGCACGTCAGCGAGTCGGTGCTGAAGACGACGATCAGCCAGCTGCGCGCCGCGCTCGACGACGACGCGAAGCAGCCGCGCTACATCGAGACCGCCTCGCGCCGCGGCTACCGCTTCATCGGCAGCGCGGCGGTGGCCACGAAGGAGGCCACGAAGGAGGCCGCGAAGGAAGCCGCCGAGGCGCCGCCATCGATCGTCGGCCGTGCTGCCGCGCTGCGACGCCTGCGCTCGGCCTGGCAGGCGGCGCAGCAGGGCCGGCGCCAGGTGTTGTGGGTGGCGGGCGAGCCCGGCGTCGGCAAGACGACGCTGCTGGAGGCCTTCGCCGGCGGCATCCACGACGCGCTGTGTGCGTTCGGCCAATGCGTGGAGCAGTACGGCGCCGGCGAACCCTACCTGCCGGTGCTCGACGCGCTGGGCGCGCTGTGCCGGCGCGACCCGGCGCTGCCGGCGCTGATGCGCCAGGTGGCACCGGCCTGGCTGCTGCAGCTGCCCTGGCTCAGCGCCGAGGCCGAGCGCGAGGCGCTGCAGCGCGGACTGGCCGGCACCGGCCAGCAGCGCATGCTGCGCGAGCTGGGCGAACTGCTGGACCGCTACACCGCGCAGCAGCCGCTGCTGCTCGTCACCGAGGACCTGCACTGGAGCGACCATGCCACCGTGCAGCTGCTGGACCATGTCGCGCGCCGGCGCGGGCCGGCGCGGCTGCTGTGGCTGGGCAGCTTCCGGCCGGCCGAGCTGATCGCCGAGGCGCATCCGCTGAAGTCGCTGCGCCACGAGCTGCGGCTGCACCGCCTGGCCGAGGAACTCGCGCTGGAGCCCTTCTCCGAGCGCGAGGTGGCCGACTACGTGGGCCGGCGCTTCCCCGGGCGCCCGCTCACCGAAGGCTTTGCGCGGGCGCTGCACGCGCGCACCGACGGCCTGCCGCTGTTCCTGGCCAACGTCGTCGACGACCTGGCCGCCCGGGGCCTCGGCGAGGCCACGCCAAGCAGCGACGAGCAGGCGCTGGCCGAGCTGCGCGTGCCCGAGGGGCTGGCCGGGATGATCGAGCGCCAGATCGACCGCCTCGACCCGGCGGACTGCGCCTTGCTGGAGGCCGCCAGCGTCTGCGGCGCGGAGTTCGACGCCGGCGCGCTGGCCGAGGCGTTGCAGCACGACCCGGCCGCGGTGGGCGCGCGCTGCGACGCGCTGCTGCGCCGCCGCCACTGGCTGGGCCCACCCGCCGAGGCGACCGGGCCGGGTGCCGAGCCGCGCTACGCCTTCGGCCACGGGCTGTACCGGCAGGTGTTCTACGAACGCATCGGCAGCCGCGCGCGGGCGCAGCTGCACCGCCGTGTCGCGCTGGCGATGGAGCGGCGCCGCGCCGCCGGCGACGGGGTCACCGCGGCCGAGCTGGCGATGCACCACGAGCGCAGCCACGAGACCGCCGCGGCACTGCACCACTACGCCGACGCGGCCGAGAGTGCGCTGCGCCACTTCGCACCCACCGAGGCCTTGAAGCTCACCGGCCATGCGCTGGGCCTGCTGGCCCGCCTGCCCGAAGGCCCCGAGGCGGATGCGCTGGAGCTGGAACTGCTGGGCCCGCGCGCCGTGGCGGCCTCGCAGCTGCTGGGCACGGTGGCACCGGAGTCGACCGCGGTCTTCGAGCGCATCGAGGCGCTCAGCACCCGCATGCCCGGCAAGACGCGGCGCGCGCTGGAGATGGAACTCGGCTGGGTCTTCCAGCGCCGGGGCGACTACGCGGACGCCATCGCGCATGCCACGCGCAAGGCCGCGCTGGCCGAGCAGCGCGGCGACCGGCTGCTGCTGATGTCGGCCTGCAACCTGATGGGCGCGACGCTGTTCTTCCAGGGCGCGCTGGCCGAGGCGCGGCGCTGGCTGGAGCGCGGGCTGGCGCTGTTCGACCAACTTGCCGGCCCGGCCGGCGAGGTCTCGCTCGTGATGGACCCGGGCGCATCGCTGCACGCGCGGCTGGCGCGCGTGCTGGCGCACCAGGGCCACGTGGCAGCGGCGCGCGGGCACGTGGCCGCCGCGCTCGCGCGCAGCGAGGCCGTCGGCCAGCCCTACGGGCGCCTTTACGCGCTGCTGCAGGCCGGCATCGTCGAGCTTCGGCTCGGCAACCCGGCGCAGGCCCTCGCGCACGGCCAGGCGCTGGCGCGGCTGGTGGCCGACCAGGCCGTCGTCGAAGGCGAGGCCTTCGCGGCCTGGCTGCAAGGCTGCGCACTCGTCGAGATGGGCCAGGCGGCACCCGGGCTCGTGTCGATCGAACGCGGCCACCACGAGCTGCTGCTGCCGGGGCGGCTGGGCGCCGGCGCCTGCGCGGTGCTGGGCCACGAGGCCGCCGCGCTGCTGGCACTGGGCCGCGCCGACGAGGCGCGCGAATGCCTGGCCCGCGCGATGGTGCTGGCGCAGGAGCTCGGCGAGCGCGCCTACCGACCGGACCTGCTGATCGTGATGGCGCACTGCGAGCAGGCCGCCGGGGATGCCGCGGCCGCCCGGCACGCGCTGCAGGCCGCGCTGGACGAAGCCTGCTCACAGGAGGCGGGCTGGCTCGTGCTCGCTGTCCGGGTCGAACTCGCCGGGATCGGCGCCGGAGACCCGCAGGGCCTTGAACAGGCCTGGCGCGAACTCGGCGCCGAGACGAACACGGCGCTGGGCGCCCGTGCCGCACAGCTGCTCGGCCAGGCCGGCGCCGGGCCGCCACCCGACGAACGCTGAGGCCCACCGCCAGCCGTGCAGACGGAAGCGCGACCGAATGCCGACGCTTTCGGCACCCTTTGCACGCGCCTGGCGCCTAGGCTTGCGGCATCCGATTGCCCAGGACGGCCGCATGAGCCTTCAAGCCACCGCCACCTTTCCCAGCCACCGCAGCTACGTGCTGAAACTAGGCCCCGACGCCGACCCGGCCACGGGTCGCCTGGCCGGGCGCCTGGAACACATCGCCAGCGGCGCGCAGGTCGACTTCGACAGCGGCGCCGAACTGCTGGCCTGGCTCGCAGGGCATGCGGCGGCGGAGCCCGCCGAGGCCGCGCAGGACATGGTGCCGCTCACTCCCGCAGCACCTGTGGCGGGCGCCATGCCGCAGCGGGCCCCCGGCGCCGCGTCAGCCAGCGGCGAGCGTCGTCGACGTAGGTGAACACCACCGGGATGTAGAACAGCGACAGCACCGTCGAAGTGGCCAGGCCGCCGATCACGGCGATCGCCATCGGCGCGCGGAAGTCGGCGTCGGCGCCGATCTTCAGCGCGATGGGCAGCATGCCCGCTCCCATCGCCACCGTGGTCATGAGGATCGGGCGCGCGCGCTTGGCGCAGGCGTCCAGCATCGCATCGCGCCGCGTGGCACCCTTCTCCAGCGCCACCAGCGCGTACTCCACCAGCAGGATGGAGTTCTTGGTGACGATGCCCATCAGCATCAGGATGCCGATGGTGGCCGGCAGCGACATCGCCTCGCCCGCGATCAGCAGCAGCCCGAGCGCACCGCCTACCGACAGCGGCAGCGCGGCCATGATGGTCACGGGCTGCGCGAAGTCGTGGAACAGCAGCACGAGCACGCAGTACACGAGCAGCACGCCGGCGACCATCGCGATGCCGAAGTCGGCGAAGAGCTGGTTCATGCGCTCGGTGTCGCCGAAGTTGGCCTTCTTCACCTCCGGGGGCAGCTGGCGCATGGCCGGCAGCCGGTCGATGGCCGCATTCACCGCGCCCAGCGCAGCGCCGCCCACGTCGGCCTTGATGCTCACGCTGCGGCGCCGGTCGAAACGCGTGATCTGCGCCTGCCCGCTGCCCATCTCCAGCCGCGCCACGGTGTCGACCGTGACGCTCGAACCCGTCGCCGTGGGCACGTGCAGCTGGCGTAGCACGTCCAGGTCGTCGCGCACGGCGGCGGGCAGCCGGGCGCGGATGGGCAGGCTGCGCTCGTCCAGGTGCAGCTTGGGCAGTTGCGCCGAAGCATCGCCGATCGTCGCCACGCGCAGCGTGGTCGCGAGATCGGCCACCGTCACGCCCAGGTCGGCGGCGCGCGCCAGGTCGGGCAGCACCATCAGCTCGGGCCGGCGCAGGCTCGACGCGGCGGCCGGATTGCCCACGCCGGGCACGCCGCGCATCTCCTGTTCCACGCGCCCGGCGGCGGCTTCGAGCACGCGCGGGTTGTCGCTGACGAGGATCAGGTCCAGCACCTCGCCTGCCTCGCCGCCGCCGAATCGGAAGCGCAGGCCGGGGATCTGCTGCAGCTCGGCCTGCAGGCGCTTCTCGAACTGGCGCTGCGTGAGCCGGCGCTCCGAGGGCGGCACCAGCGTCACCGTGAGCGTGCCGGCGCGGACCTCGGCGCTGGTGGAGGTGCCGATGGCATCCAGCTGCGCGCCGGTGCCGATGGTGGCCAGCACCTTCATCACCTCGGGTTGGCGCACGAGGATCTGCCGCGCGCGTTCGGCCACCGCGCTCGTCTCGGCCAGGCCGGTGCCCGGCGGCAGCTCGAAGTTGATCGTGCTCATCGAGCGGTCGCTCGCCGGGATGAAGGTCTTGGGCAGCAGCGGCGCCAGCGCCAGCGACGCGGCGAACAGCAGCACGCCCGAGAGCACGGCCAGCCTGCGGTGCGCCAGGCCCCAGCGCACCAGCGCGAGGTAGGCCTGCATCAACCGGCCCTGCCGCTCCGGCTCGTGCTGCGGCTTCAACAGGTAGGCGCCCATCACCGGCGTGATGAGCCGCGCCACCAGCAGCGAGATCAGCACCGCGATGGCCACCGAGATGCCGAACTGGCGGAAGAACTGCCCCGGCACGCCGGACATGAAGCTCACCGGCACGAACACCGCGACGATCGCCAGCGTGGTGGCGACGACCGCCAGCCCGATCTCGTCAGCCGCGTCCATCGCCGCCTGCCACGCGCTCTTGCCCATGCGCATGTGGCGCACGATGTTCTCGATCTCGACGATCGCATCGTCCACCAGGATGCCCACCACCAGCGACAGCCCGAGCAGCGTGATGAGGTTGAGCGAGAAGCCCAGCCACTGCATGAAGAAGAAGGTCGGCACGACCGACAGCGGCATCGCCAACGCCGAGATCAGCGTGGCGCGCCAGTCGCGCAGGAACCACCAGACCACGATCACCGCCAGCAGCGCGCCCAGCACCAGCGCCTCGATCGACGCGTGGTAGGACTCCTCGGTGAACGCGACCGTCGAGTTGTAGAGCGCCAGCTCCACGCCGGGGTTCGCCGCCTGAAGCCGGTCGACGGCCACGCGCACGCGCCGGGCGACATCGAGCGACGACGCGCCCACCGCGCGCAGCACCTGGAACGCGACGACGCGCTGGCCGTCGACGAAAGCGTCCTGCACGGGCTCGGCCGCGCCGTCGACGATCGAACCCAGGTCGCTCAGCCGGAGCGAACGACCGTCGCGCAGCGCGATCGGCATCTCGCGCAACTGCTGCACCGTCGCGGCGCCACCGAGCGCGCGAATGCTCTGCGTCATCCCGCCCAGGTCGGCACGCCCGCCGGGCAGGTTGGTGTTGACGGCGCGGATCTGCCGGCTCACCTCCGCCGCAGTGATGCCGTAGGCGTTCAGCCGCTCCGGCTGCAGCACCACCTGCACCTCGCGGTCGACGCCACCGATGCGGCGCACCTGGCCCACGCCGGGCACCGTGAGCAGCGTCTTGGCCACCTCGTTGTCGACGAACCAGGAGAGTTCGGCCGGCGTCGCGGCGGGGCCGCCGGCGCGCGGCTTCACGGTGAAGCTCAGCATCGGCCCGCCCGAGGTGGTGCTGCGCGAGATGACCGGCTCCACCACGTCGCCCGGCAGGTCGCTGCGGATGCGCGTCATCGCGTCGCGCACGTCGTTGACGGCGCGGTCCAGGTCCTTGCCGAACTGGAACTCGATCACCGTCGAGGACATGCCGTCGGTGACGGTCGACAGGATGTGCGAGACATCGCCCACCGTGGCCACCGCGTTCTCGACGATGCGCGTGACCTGCGTCTCCAGCTCCGCCGGAGCAGCGCCCGGCTGCGCCACGCTCACCGTGACGTAGGGAATGTCGACGTCAGGGAACTGGTTGATGCCCAGCTTGTGGAAACCCAGCAGCCCCGCGAACGTGAGCAGCACGAACAGGATGATCGGCGGGATCGGCTTGCGGATCGCGTCGGCCGAGAGGTTGCGCATCATGACCGCTGCTCCTTCGCGCCGGCGGCCACGCGCACCGCCTCGCCATCCTTCACGAAGCCGGCGCCGGTGGCGATGACGCGCGCATCCGGCTGCAGGCCGCGCACCTCGACCAGGCCCGCGCGGCGCGCGCCTGCCTCCACCTGCGTGGCGCGCGCCTTGCCGTCGGCGCCCACGAGGTAGACATACGACTGCCCGTCGCGGCTCAGCAGCACGGCCTCGGGCAGCACCAGGCTCTCCACCTGGCCGACGAGCAACTCGCCCTGCACGTGCGCGCCCGGCTTCAGGCCCGCGTCGGCAGGCAGGCTCACGTGCACGAGGCCGTTGCGCGTGCGCGCATCGACCGTCGGCGCGACCAGCCGCACGCGGCCCTCGATCTCACGCCCACCCTCGACGCGCAGACGCGCCGCCATGCCGGGCTTGAGCTGCGCGATCGCCTGGTCGGGCACCTCGGCGCGCCACTCGATCTCGTGCTCGCGGATCAGGCGGAAGAGCTCGACGCCGGGCTGCATCACCGTGCCGACCGTGGCCATGCGTCGCGAGATCACGCCGCCGGCCGGCGCGAGGACACGCGTCTGCTCGATGCGCACCTCGACCTCGGCGCGCTGCGCCAGCGCCAGCTCCAGCCGCGCCTGTGCCGATTCGGCCGCGGTGCGGCGCGTCTGCACGGCTTCGGCGCTGTAGACGCCGGCCTCCTCCACGCGCTCGGCGCGCTCGAGGTTGGCGCGGGCCTGCGCTGCCTCGGCCCGCGCCTGGCGGATCTGCGCATCGAGCTGCGCGCGCTGCGTGCTCAAGAGCGCGCTGTCGCCGCGCGCCAGCAGCTGGCCGCGGCGCACCGCGCTGCCGGTGTCGGCCAGCACCTCCACGAGGCGCACGCCGGCGGCATCGGAGCCGATCACCAACTCGTCGCGTGCCGCCACGCTGCCCGAGGCGCCGAGCGAACGCGGCAGGCTCATACGCCGCGGCGAGACCAGCTCGACGGCCAGCGCCGGGGCGCTGGGCGCCGCGACGGCGGCATGTGCCGTGCCCGGCGCGTCGGCAGCCGTGGGGCCGGCGATGCCGAACCAGGCCGCGACGATCGCCGCCGCGGCCACGGCCACGGTGGTCCAAGTGCCGGCGGGCACGGTGCCGCGATGGCGGCCACGGGAGATTGCGGAAAGGGATCTCATGGTCGTTCTCCTGGGTTTCATCGCCGGGCCAGCGCCGGCGCGGCAGCGGCAGCGGCATGCCCGCCGCCGAGAGCCTTGAAGGCCTGCACGCGCACGAGCAGGCGGTCGCGGTACGCATCGACCTCGGCCAGCTGCGCCTGCAGGTGATTGCGTTCCGCATCGAGCGTGTCGAGCTGCGACAGCAGGCCGGCGCGCTGGCCGATGCGGGCCAGCCGCACTGCCTGGGCCAGCGACTCCACACGGCGGTGCTCAGCGGCCCAGGCATCGGCCGTGTGCTGCAGCGAGAGATAGGCTTCGCGAACTTCGAGCACCGCGGCCGCCACGGCCTGCTGGTAGCGCAGCGAGGCCTCCTCGGCGCGGGCCGCCTGCTCGCGCACGCGGGCGCGGTTGCGGCCGCCGTCGAAGACCGGCTGCACCAGGCTGCTGGCCAGCGACCACGCGAAGCCCGGGCCACTCAACAAGGACGACAGCTCGCGCACATCGCTGCCTACGCTGCCGCTCAAGCGCAGCACCGGCAGTGTGGATGCACGCGCCTGCGCGAGATCGGCATCGGCCGCCGCCAGTTCGGACTCGGCCTGGCGAAGGTCGGGCCGGCTCACCAGCAGCGCCGAGAGCTCGCCTTGCGGCAGGACGGGCGCGATGTCGATGGACGGGTCCAGCGCCACCGTGGCTTCGAGTCCGAGTTGATCGAATCCGGCCAGCGGCACGCCGGTCAACAGCGCCAGCGTGTTCTGCAGCGCAAGCCATCGGCGCGACAGCGCGGCCTCGGCCGATTCGGCCGCCGCGAGTTCGGACTCGGCACGGCTGAGTTCCAACTCGCTGCCGGCACCGGCCCGCGCCGCGGCACGGAACACCTCCGCCTGGCGCAGGCGCGCCACGCGCACGTCGCGCAGGATCTCCAGCTGCCGCAAGACCGCACGCTGCGTGAAGTGCGCCTCGGCGACCTGTGCGCTGAGGCTCCACTCGATGGCATCACGCGCCCAGGCCTGCGCCGCCAGGCGCTGGCGCGCCGCCTCGGTACCCGCGGCCAGGCGGCCCCAGAGATCCAGTTCCTGGCTGGACACGAGCGCGAGCCGGTGCGAGGCGCCGACCCGCGCGGCCGCGCCGGGGCCCCCGGTGGCTTCCGCCGACACGCGGCTGCGGCCCGAGCCGGCCGACAGATCGAGGCTGGGCAGCGCCGCGCTCGCGACCTGGTCGAGCTGGGCGCGAGCCGCCTGCAGGCGCGCGGCGGCGATCGACAGGTCCCGGTTGCGTGCCAGCGCATCGGCGATGCGCCGGTGCAGTTCCCCATCGTCGAAGGCCAGCCACCAGCGTTCGATGGCGGCACTCGGCGAGCCCTCGGTGCCCCCCGCGAACACCAGCGGCGGCAGCGTCGGGCGGGCGGTGGCCTGCGGCTGCGGCGGCGTGGCGCAGCCCGCGAGGCAGGCGGCGGCGAGCCCCGCCGCCACGCTGCGAAGCGCGCCGGCGCTACGCATGGCGACACCCCAGCAGCGCGATGCGCTGCCGCGTGCGCTCGGCCCGCAGGCTGGCCTCGGCGGCCACCGACGACAGCTCGCTGCGGTCCAGCCCCAGGTCCGCAAGCGTGCGGTGGTCGAGTTCGTGCAGCGCGCTGCGGCCGTTGAGCGCCCGCCAGCGGTCCATCAGCCCGTCCAGCAGGCGTGCGGCCCAGGGCCGGTGGGTCCTCAGCACGATGGGTCTCGTCGGTCTGTGCATGTGATTCCTCGCAGCGAGTCACGCGACTCGATGAGGCGATTGGGGCCGCGGAGGGTTTCGCCGCCGTTGCGCAGGCGGGCGCATCGATTGCGTCTGAAATTGTTCGGATCGGCGCAAGGGCGCGTTCGCGCCGCTGCCGTTTTTCTGCCGATGGGTGACTTCTAAAGTGAACGCATCGAAGGACGCGCTCCCACGCTCCGTCCTGCGAAGGCGCAGTGCCACTGCTCAGCGTGGACATCGGAAGAAGGAACTCTCATCGTGATCAAGCACACCTTGCTGGCCGCCGCCACGGCCGCCATCGCCCTGCTCGGCGCCAGCGCCAACGTCACCCAGGCGGCAACGGCTGCCGCACGGCCCTGCGATGCGGGCGACGCGCAGCGCCGCCCGGACCCGGGACCGAACGCGCCGAAGACGCGCGCCCAGGTCCGCGCCGAGACGCTGGAAGCCATCCGCCTCGGCCTGGTCTTCTTCGGCGACGGCGGGCCACCCACGCCCACGGCGGAGCAGCTGGAGCGCATCCGGCTGGCAGGGCTCTGCGCGCTGACCGCCGACAACGCAGTCGGCCGCCGGTGACCGGCCCGGTGCGGCCCTGAAGAGCGCTCGGCAGACGGCTCAGGCCGGCAGCGTCGCCAGGCGCGGCAGCGGTCGCGAGCCCTCGAGGCTTGCGTTCGACGCACGTCCTCCGAGGCCGTCGAGCCAGGGGTCGGCCTGCGGCCTGGCACCCCAGGTCTCGACGAGGAAGTCGCGGAACGCGCGTGTTGCCGCCGGCAGGTGCTGGCGCGAGGGCACACCGGCCCACAACGACAAGGTGGCCACGTGCCACTCGGGCAGCACACGCTGCAGGTTGCCCTGCCGGAGCGCCTCCGCCGCCATGAACGACGGCAGCCCGGCGATGCCCATGCCGGCCAGCGCCGCGGCGTGGACCGCGTCGAGCTGCAGGCTGCTCACCGCCGGCTCGCGCGGGCGATACACGACGACCGCGCCCGCATCGGCGACGGGCCCGCGCGTGAACGCGACGCCACGCCGCAGGCTCGCGATCGGCGGCACGAGGACCTCGTGAACGTCTAGCTGCTGCGGATGGCGCGGCTGCCCGAATCGACCGAGGTAGTCCGGCGACGCGCACAGCACGATGTCGGAGCGCGCGAGCGGCCGCGCGACGAAGTCGCCTTCGAGCGTTGTGCCCTGCGTGACGATGATCGACAGGTCGCAGCGCTCGTCCACCGCGCGCACGGGGCCGGCCGCGGCGATCTCCAGCGTCACGCCCGGGTGCCGCGCACTGAACGCGGGCAGCGCGCGGGCGAGCTGGTGCACGGCGAACGCGGGCGGCACCTGCACCTTCAGCCGGCCCTGCGGCAGCGCGGTGACGGCGCGGGCCTCGTCGTCGGCCCGGTCGAGCGCGGCCAGCAGCGGGCGTGTCTGCTCGGCGTAGGCGCTGCCGGCCTGCGTCAGCGCGATGCTGCGCGTCGTGCGGTTCAGCAGCCGAGTGCCGAGGTGCCGCTCGAGATCGGCGACCAGGCGCGTGACGACGGCGGGCGCCTGCTCGGTCGCACGCGCCGCACTGGCGAAGCCGCCGCGCTCGACGACTTCGAGGAAGGTGCGGATGGCCTTGAGCTGGTCCATGGCGAAGCTCTCCCGTCGGGCCCGGTGATGCCGCCATTGCAGGGCGCGCAGCCTGCGCCCCGGTTGCACGCGGCGTGGCCCGGGTTTCGTTTGCAACGGCGCCGCCGTGCCGCGCAACGCCGGGGCAACCGCGGCCGTGCGCAATCGGGTCTCCATCCACTTCACCCGTTCGCACGCCATGAGCTCCACACCGCCTCGCCGCATCGACACCGACGTGCTCGTCGTCGGTGCCGGCCCCACGGGCCTCACGCTGGCGGCCGCGCTGGCCGCCCGTGGGCTCAAGCCCCTCGTCATCGATCGCCAGCCCACGGGCGCCAACACCTCGCGCGCCGCGGTGATCCACGCTCGCACGCTCGAAGTGCTGGAGCCGCTGGGCGTGGCCGAGCAGCTGGTCGCGCTGGGCGTGAAGGCCTCGCGCTTCACGATCCGAGACCGCGACCGCGTGCTGGTGCCCATCAGCTTCACGCGCCTGCCCACGCGCTACCCGTACACGCTGATGATCTCGCAGGCCGTCACCGAGCAGGTGCTGCTGCGACGCCTGGAAGCGCTCGGAGGCCGCGTGATGCGTCCGCAGACGCTGGCCGAGTTCCGGCAGGACGCCGATGGCGTGGACGCCGTGCTCGCCGACGGCACGCTCGTGCGCGCGCGGCTGCTGGTGGGCTGCGACGGCATGCACAGCGCGGTGCGCGAGAGCGCCGGCATCGGCTTCCAGGGCGGCAGCTACGCCGAATCCTTCCTGCTGGCCGATGTGCGCCTGTCCGGCTACACGGCGGCCGACGAGGTGGTGTTGTACTTCTCGCCGCGCGGCATGGCGGTGGTGGCACCGCTGCCCGAGGGCATGCACCGCGTCGTCGCGCCGGTGGAGGACGCACCCGAGCGCCCCGACGCCCGCTTCGTGCAGGCGCTGCTCGACGAGCGCGGCCCGGTGGCCTCGCCGGTGCGCGTGGAGGGCGAGCCGGCCTGGGGCTCGCGCTTCCGCGTGCACCACCGCATCGCCGACCGCTACCGCGCCGGGCGCGTGGTGCTGGCGGGCGACGCGGCCCATGTGCACAGCCCGGCCGGCGGCCAGGGCATGAACATGGGCATCCTGGATGCCGTGCGGCTGGCCGATGCGCTGCAGGCGGCGCTCGCCGGGCGCATGGAGGCGCTGGACGCCTATGCGTCGGAGCGGCGGCCGGTGGCCGAGCAGGTCGTCGCGCTGGCCGACCGGCTGACACGCCTGGCCACCGTGCCGCCCGCGCTGCGCGCGCTGCGCAACCTGTTCCTGCGCACCGTCGCTATGCTGCCCGCGGTGCGCCGCACGCTGGCCTGGCGGCTGTCGGGGCTCGTGTACCGCTGAGGGCCGCGCGGGGCGGCGACGGGCCGCCGCCATCGACCCCTTTACGATGGCCACCATGCCCACGCGCCCTGCCCTGCGTCTCGCCGACGAACACGATGCCCCGGCGCTGGCGAGCTTCGCCGCGCAGGCCTTCGCCGACACCTACCGCGGCCTGGACGAGCCGCAGGACATCGCCGACTACGTGGCCGAGCACTTCGCGGTCGATGCCTTCGAACGCGTGCTGCGCGACCCGGCCTGCACCACGCTGCTGGCCGAGGCCACGGAAGGCCTGGCGGGCTACGCGCAGCTGCGCCAGGGCCCGCCGCCGGACTGCGTCGCGGGGCCGGACCCGATCGAGCTGGCGCGCCTGTACCTCGCGGCCCGATCGATCGGCCGCGGGCTGGGGGCCTGGCTGATGCACGAAGTGCATGCACAGGCGCGGCGGCTGGGTGCACGCACGATCTGGCTCGGCGTCTACGACCGCAACCTCCGCGCCGTGCGCTTCTACGAGCGCTCGGGCTTTCGCTGCGTCGGCGGCAAGGCCTTCGCGTTCGGCGGGCGCCTCTACACGGACCCGGTCTACGCGGCCCCGGTCAGCGACGGGGCCGTCCCGCTCACCAGCCCTGCGTGATCCGGCGCGCGCAGTCCTCGAAGCGCCGCACCACGATCGACAGGTGCCCGTCCTCGGGGCAGTCGTGATAGACGCCGTGGCGCAGGCGCTGCGCCATGAAGCGGCCCATGGCCGGCGGCACGTGTCTGTCGTGCCCGCTCTGGTAGACATGCACGGGCAGCTCGATGCCGTCGAGCAGCGAGGCGCCGAAGCGGGCGATGCGCCCGGCCTCCTGCATCGCACCGCCGATGCCCTGCCGGTAGGCCTCCGCCAGGCTCGCGCCGAAGGCCTGGCGCGCGGCGGGCGAGCTTGCAAGCAGGTGCCGGTCGGGCGGCGTGAGCAGGGCCGACAGCATCTTCACGGCGCGTTCCGGGTTGCGGCGGAACATCAGCCAGTCCATGCCCAGAAGCGGGCTGACCAGGCCCGGCCACGCGCGGGCGAGCCGGAACATCGTGCGCAGCAGCGGGAGCTGGCCGGCGCGCAGCGCCGGGCGGTCCATCGGCCCGATGCCCGCCAGCAGGCCGACCGCGCGCACGCGGCCGGGCATCAGCCGTGCCGCGGCCAGCGCGTGGGGCCCGCCGCAGGACACGCCGAGCACGGCGAAGTGCCGGTGCCCCAGCGCGTCGGCGAGATCGGACACGTCGCCGGCGATGCTCTCGACAACGGGCGCCCGCGCCGGGCTCGAGGCGCCGAAGCCGGGGCGGTCGAACGCGACCAGCGCGATGCCGGCCGCCAGCGCCTGCTGCTGCACCAGCGCGGCCTGGATGCGGCTGCCGGGAAAGCCGTGGAAGAAGTAGACGGGCTTGCCGGTGGGCACGCCGTAGACCCGGTAGGCCAGCTCGCGGCCGTCGTTCAGGTCCAGGCGTACATCGGCGGGGTCGGCTGCGGCGGCCACGGCCGCGTCCTCGGTACCAGCTTGCATCGGGTCTCTCCTGCCGGCGAAGCACCGGCCTTGGAGGGCATTTCATGCGGCAGCGTTTGCGCGGGCGTTTCGGCGCGCGCCGCGCCGGTTGCGCCTGCAACGCAGGCTCAGCGCACCACGTCGACCACGGCGTCGAAGAGGTAGCCGGCGCCGCGCTGCGTGACGATGAACGAGGGCCTGGCGGGATCGGGCTCGATCTTGCGGCGCAGGCGCAGGATCTGCACGTCGATCGAGCGGTCGTAGACCTCGGCGTTGTGCAGGCGCGAGAGGTCCAGCAGCTGCTCGCGCGTGAGGATGCGCCGCGGCGCGTGCAGGAAGGCGGCCAGCAGGCTGAATTCGCCGTTGGTCAGCTCCACCGCGGCACCGGCCGGGTTCTTCAGCTTGCGCAGGCCCACGTTCAGTTCCCAGCCGGCGAAGCGGTAGGCCCGCGCGCGCGACAGCGAGTCGGCCACCGACTGCTGCGCCTGCGCGCGCCGCAGCAGCGCGCGCAGGCGCGCGAGCAGCTCGCGGCTGGAGAAGGGCTTGGTGAGGTAGTCGTCGGCGCCCAGCTCCAGGCCCATCACGCGGTCGGCCTCCTCGGCGCGGCCGGTGAGCATCAGGATGGGCAGCGTCGCGTGCGTCTCGCGCAGGCGGCGCGCGATCTGCATGCCGTCTTCGCCGCGCAGGCGCACGTCGAGCAGCACGAGGTCGACCGTCTCGCGGGCGAGCAGCGCGTGCAGCTCGGCGCCACTGGCCACGGCGCTGACGCGCAGATCGTTCTCGCCGAGGTACTCGGCCAGCAGGTCGCGGATCGCCGGGTCGTCATCGACGGCGACCACATGCGGCAGGTTGGCGTTCGGCTCTGCCATGTTCGCACCGTAGCGGCAGTCAGCCGTCCGAGGCAAGCGAAGGGCCGGCTTGCCCGGCATGCCCCCGCAGCGCCTTGGCCAGCGCATGGGCGATGGCGATGGACGACAGCGGCTTGTCGAGCACGTCGCTGACCTGCAGCGCGGCGGCGCGCTCCACGAGACCGGGCGTGACGAAGCCGCTCATCAGCACCACCGGCAGGTCGCTGCGGATGCGCCGCGTCTCGCGCACGAGTTCCGAGCCGGTCATGCCGGGCATGGCCTCGTCGCTCAGCAGCAGGTCGAAGCGATCGGGTTCGGCACGCAAGGCCTCCAGCGCGGCGGCCGCCGAGGCGAAGCCCACCGGCTCGTAGCCCAGCTCGGCCAGTTGCTCCTCGCCCAGGCGCACCAGCGCCTCCTCGTCGTCGACCAGCAGCACGGCCTGGCCCTGGCCCATCGGCACCTGGGCCATGTCCTCCGCCGCCGCGGGCCGCACGCCGGACAGCGCCGGGAGGTAGACGCTGAACAGGCTGCCGCGGCCCTCCTCGGTCGCGAGGTCGATGCCGCCGCCCAGGTCGGTCACGATGCCGTGCACCAGCGACAGGCCCAGCCCCGTGCCCACGCCGACCTCGCGCGTCGTGAAGAAGGGATCGAAGATGCGCTGCCGCAGCGCCGCGGGGATGCCGTGGCCGCTGTCGCGCACGTCCAGGCGCAGGTAAGGCCCGGCGGCCAGCGTGCTGGTGGCCACCGCCTGGGGCTCGGCCAGCTCCGTGCAGCTCAGCGAGACCACGAGCTCGCCGCCCTGCTTCATCGCGTGCACGGCGTTCGCGCACAGGTTCATCACCACCTGGTGGATCTGCGTCGGGTCGCCGCGCACGCCCAGGTCGCCCTGCACGATCTCGCGCCGCAGCGTGATGCCTTGCGGCAGCGATCCGGCGATGGCGTCCAGCGCCTCGTCCACCACCGAGGGCACGTGCACCGGCACGCGCTCGCCCACGCCGCTGCGGCTGAAGGACAGGATGCGCTCGACCAGCGACTTGGCGCGCTGGCCGGCACTGATCGAGGCCTCGACGTGGCGCCGCAGCGCGCTGCCCGGCTCGGCATGGCGCAGCGCCAGCTCGCCATAGCCGAGGATCGCCGAGAGGATGTTGTTGAAATCGTGCGCGATGCCGCCGGCCAGCGTGCCGATAGCCTCCAGCTTCTGCGCCTGGCGCAGCTGTTCCTCCAGGCGCTGGCGGGCCAGCTCGGCCTGCTTGCGCGGCGTGATGTCGGTGGTGACGCCGGCGATGCGCAGGCCCTGGGCCTCGTCCTCGAAGCGGCGCGTGCGCGTGAGCGTCCAGCGTTCGCCCTCGCCGGTGACGATGCGGCATTCGTAGTCCGCGTCCGTCACCGCGCCGCTGATCTGGCGCTGCACGATGGCCGCGACGCGGGCCACGTCGTCGGGGTGGATGGGCATGCGGGCGAAGTGCTCGGCACGCGGGAGCGTGGTCGCCTCCGGCGGCAGGCCGAACATCGCGTTGAGCGTCGGCGAGACGAACACCGTGTCGCTGCGCGCGTCGAAGACCCAGTGCCCGCCCTGGAGCCCGGCCATCGCGAGCATGTAGCGCTCCTCGCTCTGGCGCAGCGAATCCTCGGCGCGCTTGCGCTCGGTGATGTCGATGGTCGAGCCGGCCAGCTTCACCGGCCGGCCCTGGGCGTCGCGGAAACACTGCGCGCGGGTGTGGATCCAGCGCACCTCGCCGGAGTCGCGGCGCACGATGCGGAACTCGTGGTCCAGGCGCGGCGTGCGGCCCGCGACGTGGTCGGCGCGGTTGCGGTGCACGCGCTCGCGATCCTCAGGGTGCAGCGGCAGGCTCTCGAAGTAGTCGTCGTCGCGCAGCAGGCCCGCCCCGCCGGGCAGCTGGAAGAGTTCTGCGAGCTTGTCGGAGACGTAGACCTGGCGCGTGCCCATGTCCCACAGCCAGTGGCCTTCGCCGGTGCCGGTCATCGCGAGCGCGTAGCGCTGCTCGGAAGCGGCCAGTGCCGCGCCGCTGGCCTGCGCACGCGCCAGCAGGCGCAGCGCCGCCCACAGCAGCGCCCCGGCGAAGCAGCCGAGCAGCGCGGTGCGCAGCGCCGTCGCGAGCGACTGCGCCTTCCACGGCGCGAGCACCGCCGACGCGTCGCGCGAGACGGCCACCACGAGCGGGTAGTCGGGCACCGCGCGCAGGGCGACGAAGTGATCGACGCCGTCCACCGGGCTGGGCAGGCGCGCCACCGCGCCGCTGGCCGGGCCTGAGCCGGGCAGGATTTCGTCGATCACGCCCAGCCGCCGGCCCAGCATCGCGTCGGCAGGGGGATGGCGCACCAGCAGCAGGCCATTGCGGTGGATCAGCGAGATGCGCGTGCTGGCGTCCGGGTAGGTGTCGCGGTAGAAGGCCTGGAAGTACTCGGTGCGCCCGGCGGCGCCGATGACGCCGGCAAAGCGGCGGCCGTCGTCGACCCGGCGCCCCAGCGGGAAGATCCAGCGCCCGTTGCCGGGGCTGGGCCGGGGCTGCCCGATGAAGAGACCGGCCGAGGGATCGTCGCGCAGCGTCGTGAAGAAGGGGTCGCGCGAGAACTCGACGCGCGGCAGTTGCTCCACGGGCACGTTCGAGGCCGCCCACACGCTGCCGGCGGCGTCGAAGAAGGCCAGGCCGTCGGCCTGGACCAGGCCGACGCTCTGTGCCTTCAGGAAGCGATGCAGTTCGTCGCGCGACGCGTCGCGCAGCGGCCCCTGGCGCAGCTGCTCGGAGACATGCCGCAGCACCAGGTCCATGGCCTGCACACTGCGCGCGGTCTGTTCGGCGATCACGCGGGCCTGCGCCTCGATGTCCCGCTCGGCGTTGCGCGTCGTGGCGCGGTACTGCCGCACGATGTCGAATCCTGCCTGGCCGAGCATCGCCAGCAGGAACAGCACGCCCAGCAACGCGATGACCCTGGGAGACCAGCGCGATCCCGAGGAGGCGGGTGCGGCAGGGGCCTTCATACGCCGCTGGTCAGGCAGCGGGCGCCGCTTCCGCGCCGGATGACCGGGCAGCCTGAGGTGTTCACGCTGCCGGCGCTTCGGACTTGATCAGTGCCCGGGCCGCGCTGCGCACCGGCTCCGGCAACTCGCAGGACTTCCTCGCGTCGGTGTCGATGTGGACGCCCACGAGCGTCGTGCGCGCAGCCAGCGCACCGTCCTCGTCGTCGAACATCTCGTGCGAGAAGACGAGGCGCTTGGGATGGACCTCGAGCACCGAGGTCTGGATCGCGACGGTGGCGCCGGCGTGCAGCTCCCGCGCGTAGACGATGTGCTGGTCGACGGCGGCCATGCCACGCCGGGTGTCGGCAAGACGGGAACGCGACAGTCCGACCGAGCGGAAGAACTGCCAGGTCGCCTCGTCGAACTTCCCCACGTACCACATGACGTTCATGTGCCCCATGTGGTCGCAGTGCCAGGGATAGACGGTGCCGCGGTAGGTGAGCATGCGAGGTCTCCGAGGGGCCGGCCGGCGGCGACGCACCATGGCCGCGCCGTGCATTCGGCAGGCGAATTGCACCTGGCGCCGCCGGCTGCCCGATTGCAGGCCGGGCCCGATGGGTTACGGATGAAATGCAAGGACCTCGCCCGCTGGCGCCTGCGCGGGCACGACGGCCGCGTCTTCGGTCATTCCGCAGCGGCAAGAAAAAGGCACCTGGCGTTGCCGCCAGGTGCCTGCTTCTTCTACCGAATCTGGTAGGCGCGATTGGACTCGAACCAACGACCCCCACCATGTCAAGGTGGTGCTCTAACCAGCTGAGCTACGCGCCTGGGTCAGCCTCGCAGTATAGCCCAGGTTTCAGCGGCCTCCGGCCACGCGCTACTTGCGCCGCGCGTGACGAACGCCCGGCACGCGCGCGATCTGCGCCAGTGCCGCGGCCAGGCGCGCGGTGTCGGCCAGCTCCACGGTGAAGGTCATCCACGCCGTGCTGCCGTCCTTCGCGCTTTGCGTGCGCACGCCGGTGACGTTCATCTTGTCTTTCGCGAAGACCTCGGAGATGTCGCGCAGCAGCCCGGGCCGGTCGTCGGCCTCCACCATCACGTCCAGCGGATAGACCGCCGCGCGCTCGGTGCCGCCCTGCCCCCAGGCGACCTCGATCACGCGGCCGGGCGAGGTCTGCGCCATCTGGCGCAGGTTGATGCAGTCGCGCCGGTGCACGGCCACGCCGCGGCCGCGCGTGACGAAGCCGCTGATCGCGTCCGGCGGCGCGGGCCGGCAGCAGCGCGCGAGCGTCGTCAGCAGCGAGTCCATGCCGACGACGAGCACGCCGCCGCGGCCGCCGGCGCGGCCCTCCGGGTCGCTGCGTGGGCGGTGCAGCGCGACCCGGTCCTCCGCCGGTGGCTCCGCGGGCTTCAGCAGGTTCTCGATGTGGCGCGTGGAGTACTCGTCCTTGCCGACGACCTCGAACAGGGCATCGGCGTCCTTGAAGCCGAGCTGTTCCGCGAGCGCGTCGCGCTCCATCGCCGTGCGGCCCAGGCGCTGCAGCAGCTTCTCCACCGCCTCGCGGCCGCGGGCGATGGTCTGCGCCATCTGCTCGGCATTGAACCAGGCGCGCACCTTGGACTTCGCGCGCGGGCTGGCCAGGTAGTGCAGCTCCGGGTTGAGCCAGTCCAGCGAAGGCCCGCCCTCCTTGGTCGCGACGATCTCCACCGTCTGCCCGCTGGCCAGCGCGGTGTTCAGCGGCACCATCGCCCCGTCCACGCGCGCGCCACGGCAGCGGTGGCCCAGGTCGGTGTGCAGGCTGTAGGCGAAGTCCACCGGCGTGCCGCCGGCGGGCAGGTCGATGATGGTGGCCTGCGGCGTGAAGACGTAGATTCGATCGTCGAAGCCCGTGCCGGCGCTGCCCTGGCTCGCGAAGTCGCGCTCCCAGGCGAGCAGTTCGCGCAGCACGGCCTTGCGGGCCTCGGCGATGCGCTCCTCGAACTCACCCGCCGCCGCCACGCCGGCGTAGCCGCGGGCGCCCGCCTCCTTGTACATCCAGTGCGCGGCCACGCCGTGCTCGGCATGCTCGTGCATCGCGCGGGTGCGGATCTGCACCTCCAGCGGCCGGCCATCGCCGGCCCGCACCACGGTGTGCAGGCTCTGGTAGCCGTTGGGCTTGGGCCGCGCGATGTAGTCGTCGAACTCGCCTTCCACCGGCGTCCAGGCCTCGTGCACGCGCGCCAGCGCCGCGTAGCAGGCAGCCACGTCGGGCACGATGACGCGCAGCGCGCGCATGTCGAAGATGCGCGAGTAGTCCAGCCCCTTGCCCTGCATCTTCTTCCAGACGCTGTACAGGTGCTTCGGCCTGCCCTGCACATCGGCCGTTATGCCGGCAGCCTGCAGCCGAGCCGCGAGTTCTTCCTTCGCCTGGCGCACGCCGGCCTCGCGCTCGGCGCGCTTCTCGTCGACCAGCCGCGCCATGCGCTGGTACTCGGCCGGCTGCAGGAAGCGGAACGACAGGTCCTCCAGCTCCCACTTGACCTGCCAGATGCCCAGGCGGTTGGCCAGCGGTGCGAAGACCTGCAGCGTCTCGTGCGCCAGCTCCGCCGGGCAAGGCCGCTTGCTGGCCGCGAACCAGCGCAGCGTCTGCAGCCGCGAGGCCAGCCGCAGCAGCACCACGCGCAGGTCGCGGCTGAAGGCCAGCAGCATCTTGCGCACGCGCTCGGTCTGCAGCTCGCGCTGCTCGTCGCCCACCTGCGCAGCACGGGCGGCGCGCTGGATCTGCACCAGCTTGCGCGTCAGCGTCACCAGGCTCGCGTAGCTGTCGCCGAAGGCCTTGCGCACCATCTCCTCGGGGCGCTGCAGGTAGTCGCCGGCGTAGACGAGGTAGGCCGCGGCGCTGAGCGCCGGCCCGCCGCCGATGGAGCGCAGCACGGCCGCAGTGCCATCGGCATGGGCCAGCGCGTCCTCGCCGGTGTCCAGCGGCTGGCCGGCGAGCAGCGGCTCGGCGAAGGCGCGTGCGCGCTGGGCCGGATCGGGCCCGGGGGCCGAGGGTGCCGGCGCGCCGTCGCTGCTGGCCAGGTGGACGATGGCCGCCGCGCCTTCGGGCGCCGCGGTCGCTTCGGTCTTCATGCGTGCCCGGTCATCCCGCCAGCAGGAACTCCCGAACCAGCCTTCGCTGGTCTTCGGCCACCAGCGTGGGCGCATGGCCGACGCCCGGCAGCTCGTGCACGCGCGCCTTCGGCCCGCGCCCGGCCATGGCCTGCGCGGTCTCGCGCGAGAGCAGGTCGGACTCGGCGCCGCGCAGCAGCAGCGTCGGCGCGGTGATGCGCTCGTACGCGGCCCACAGCATCGCCTCGCCGGCCTTGGCGATCTCCGGCGTCGCGGCGCGGATCGGCGCCGCGATGGCCGGGTCGTAGTGCGACTTGAAGCCGGCGACGCCGTCCCGGGTGTCGGCCACCAGCTGCGGCCGCGTCAGCGCCAGCCACTGCTCGCGCGTGTGCGGGCCGAAGCTGCTGGAGATGGCCCACAGCGCATCGGCGGCCTCCTCCTCGGTCTTCCAGTGCGCCGGCTGGCCGAGGTAGCCGGCGATGCGGGCGATGGCCTCGGGGCGGATCGTCGGCCCCACGTCGTTGAGCACGAGCCGCCGCACCGGCGTGTTCGGCAGCGACGCCAGCGCCATGCCGATCAGCCCGCCCATCGAGGTGCCGACCCAGTCCACCTGCTCCACGCCCAGCCTCGCCACGAGCGTCACCATGTCGGCCACGTAGGTGGGCACGGCGTAGCCCATCGGGTCGGCCAGCCAGTCGGACTTGCCGCGGCCCACCACGTCGGGGCAGACCACGCGGCAGTCGCGGGCCAGGTCCTGCGCCAGCGTGTCGAAGTCGCGCCCCTGGCGCGACAGGCCGTGCACGCAGACGACCACGTGCGGGTTGTCCGGCGCGCCCCACTCGACGTAGGCCATGCGGTGCAGGCCGCGCGGGTCCAGGCACTTGACGTGGGCGGTGCGGGGTTGCGTCATGTTCGCTTCAGGCAGCGGTCGATAATCGTCGGCATCCTATCAACGCCTCGCACCGATCATGGCCCAGCTCACAGGAAAGACCGCCCTCGTCACCGGCTCCACCAGCGGCATCGGCCTGGGCCTGGCGCTGGCGCTGGCGCGCAGCGGCGCCAAGGTGATGATCAACGGCTTCGGCGACACCGAGGCCGCGCTGGCCGAGGTGCGCAAGCTCGACCCGGGCGCCGTCTACCACGGTGCCGACATGAGCAAGCCGGCCGAGATCGAGGACATGGTGCGAACCTGCGAGGCGAAGCTCGGCAGCTGCGACATCCTGGTGAACAACGCCGGCATCCAGCATGTGGCGCCGGTGGAAGCCTTCCCGGTCGAGCGCTGGGACGCGATCATCGCCATCAACCTCAGCTCGGCCTTCCACGCCATGCGGGTGGCACTGCCGGGCATGCAGAAGCGCGGCTGGGGCCGCATCCTCAACGTGGCCTCGGTGCACGGCCTGGTGGCCAGCGCGAACAAGAGCGCCTACGTGGCGGCCAAACACGGCATCGTCGGCCTCACGAAGGCCGCGGCGCTGGAGAACGCGACCGGCGGCGTCACGGTCAACGCCATCTGCCCCGGCTGGGTGCTGACGCCACTGGTGCAAAAGCAGGTCGACGCGCGCGCCGCGGCCGACGGCGTCGACAACGAGGAGGCCAAGCGCCGGCTGCTGGCCGAGAAGCAGCCTTCGCTGCAGTTCACCACGCCCGAGCAGTTGGCCGAGCTGGCGCTGTTCCTCTGCGGCGACGCCGCGCAGAACATCCGCGGCGTGGCCTGGGCCGTCGATGGCGGCTGGACGGCCCAGTAAGCCTCACTTCATCTGCACGCTGCCCGCCACCGTCGCCGTGACGGTGGCTTTGCCGCCTTCGGCCGGCAGCGAGGCATCGGCGCCGACCGCCATCGCCTGCGGCGCGGCGCGGAACATCGGCATGGGCTGCGGCATGCCGCCGTCGGCGTTCACGCTGACCTCGCGCACGGCATAGGAACCGAAGCCGAACTGCTGGCTGACCGCTGCCGCCCGCTCGCGGAAGCGCGTGATCGCGGTGGCGGTGACCTCGCCTTCCACCTTCTGCCGCGCCTCGCGCGACAGCGTGAAGCCCACGCGGGCGATGGTGAGCGTCTGCACCCGGCCGGTGAGTTGCGCGATGCTGGCCACGTCGCGGCCCTCCACCACCAGCTCGGCGCTGCCCTGCCAGCCGTTCATCGTGCCCTTCGGGCCGTAGCGCGGCAGCAGCGAGAAGGCGCCGGTCTGCACCTCCACCTGGCCGGGCCTGGCGGCCTTGCGGGCCTCGTTCAGCGCGGCGTCCAGCGCCTGCTTGAGCTGGGCCTGGATCGCCGCGGCGTCGCTGCCTTCGCGGGTGGTCGAGAACACCACCGAGAGCCAGTCGCGCGGCACCTCCACGCTGGCGCTCGCCGAGAGGCTCACGACGTTCTGCGGCGGCGGCAGCGTCTGCGCCGCGGCGCCGGCGGCCAGCACGGCCAGCGCGACGGCCAGTGCAGGAGCCGCCGGCGCACGATGGGTCTTCATGGGCAATTCCGTTCGTGGACAGGACTTCGAGCGTAAGCTGAGCGGACTCATTGCCTGGCCGCCAGGGGCGCCGCAAGATTTGTAACCGGTGGAAAACCGGCCCGGGAACCCCGGGTCCGAGGCCCCCACAATGCGGCTGTTACAAATGGGAGAGCCACCCGATGACCACGCCCGCCAATGCCCGCGCCGACCGCATCGTCGTCGTCGATGACGACGCCCGCATCCGCGACCTGCTGCGTCGCTACCTGGCGCAGGAAGGCTTCGACGTGCTGCTCGCGGAAGACGCCAAGGCGCTGAACCGCGTGCTGACGCGCGAAACGGTCGACCTGATCGTGCTGGACCTGATGCTGCCCGGCGAGGACGGCCTGTCGATCTGCCGCCGCCTGCGCGCCGCCAACGACGCCACGCCGATCATCATGCTCACCGCGAAGGTGGAAGACGTCGACCGCATCGTCGGCCTGGAGGTGGGCGCCGACGACTACCTGCCCAAGCCCTTCAACCCGCGCGAGCTGCTGGCGCGCATCCACGCCGTGCTGCGCCGCCGCCCGGCGCCGGAGGCGCCCGGCGCGCCGAGCAAGGAAGCGCAGGTCGTGACCTTCGGCCCCTTCGAGTTCGACCTCTCGCTGCGGCGCCTGTCGAAGAACGGCGAGCAGATCGCGCTGACCACCGGCGAGTTCAGCATGCTGAAGGCGCTGGTGCGGCACCCGCGCCAGCCTCTGAGCCGCGACAAGCTCGCGCAGTTGGCGCGCGGCCGCGAGTTCGAGCCTTTCGATCGCAGCCTGGACGTGCAGATCTCGCGCCTGCGCAAGATGCTCGAGCCCGATCCGGCCCAGCCGCGCTACATCCAGACGGTCTGGGGCGTGGGCTACGTCTTCGTGCCGGACGGCGCGAACTGAGCGCGGGCCGACGGTGGCCCGCAAGAAAAAGATCGGCTTCAGCCCCATGGGGCTGAGCCTTTTCTGGCGCACCTTCTTCCTGCTGGCCATCCTGCTGGCCGGCGGCGTGTTCGCCTGGCTGCAGACGCTGCGCGCGCTGGAGTTCGAGCCGCGCGCGGTGCAGGCCGCGCAGCAGACCGCGGGCCTGGTGAACCTGGCGCGCGCGGCGCTGAAGTCCACCGACGGCATCAACCGCGTCGCGCTGCTGAAGGGCCTGACCTCGCAGGAAGTCTCCACGCGCGTGACGCCGCGCGAGCCGACGGACCGCTGGGAGAGCTACGAGGTCGACCGCTTCACGCGCCGCGTCGGCCAGGAGCTGCGCAACGCCCTGGGCGACGACGCCGTGGTGGCGCGCAGCGTCAACGGCACGGCCGGCATGTGGGTCGGCTTCTCGATCGACCGCGACCGCTTCTGGCTGCAGTCCCAGGAGTCGCACGGCACGATCAACCGCGAGACCTGGCTGATCTGGATCGGCATCGCGCTCTTGGCCACGCTGGTGGGCTCGGTGACCATCGCCAGCCTGATCAACCGGCCGCTGAAGCAGCTCTCGTTCGCCGCCAGCCGCATCCGCGAGGGCGAGTACGACTCCCAGCTCGACGAAAACACGCTCACCAGCGAGATCCGCGAGGTCAACATGGGCTTCAACCGCATGGCGCGCGAACTCGCGCGGGTGGAGGAAGACCGCGCGGTGATGCTGGCCGGCATCAGCCACGACCTGCGCACGCCGCTGGCGCGCCTGCGCCTGGAAACCGAAATGAGCGTGGAGGACGACGAGGCCAAGCGCAACATGGCGATGGACATCGACCAGCTCGACGCCATCATCGACAAGTTCATGGACTACGCCCGCCCGGGCGAGACCAAGCTCAAGCCGGTGCCGGTGGCGCAGCTGATCGACCGCCAGGCCGCCGTGTTCCGCGACCCGACGCAGATCAAGATCACCGCCCGCGTGGCGCCGGACCTCGTCGTGATGGCCGACGAGACCGAACTGGGCCGCGTGTTCCTGAACCTGTTCGAGAACGCGCGCCGCTACGGCCGCGGCACCTACACCGGCGTGGCCGAGGTGTACGTGAGCTTCCAGAAGACGGGGCCCTGGGCGATCGTCAGCGTGCGCGACAGCGGCCCCGGCGTGGCGCCGGAGAAGCTCGCGCAGCTGACCACGCCGTTCTTCCGCGGCGACGCCGCGCGCACCGCCGCCACCGGCGCCGGGCTGGGCCTGGCGATCGTCGACAAGGCGATGCACCGCATGGGCGGCCAGCTCGAGCTGGCCAACGCGCCCGACGGCGGGCTCGTGGCGCACCTGCGGCTGCGCCGTGCGCCGGCCGACGAGCTGGCACCGGCGCGGGCGGCCGGCGCGGCCGTCAAGCGCCCGGCCGAAGCTGCACGCAAGCCCAAGGCCGATGCGCCGCGCCGGCCCGCGGGCGAGCCCACCCGGCGCACGCCGCAGTAGGCCCACGCGGCGCGATCAGGCGCGCCGCAACAGACAGACCGCGCGCGCCTCGATCGCGCGCCCCTCGCCCACCGGCCCCATCTTCTCGGCCGTCTTGGCCTTCACGTTCACCGCGTCGGCCGGCAGGCCCAGCGCCGCGGCGATGCACTCGCGCATCGCCGGGATGTGCGGCGCCATCTTCGGCGCCTGCGCGACGATGGTGCTGTCGATGTTCACCACCGCCCAGCCCGCCAGGCCCACGCGCTGCGCGGCCTCCTGCAGCAGGCGCACCGAGTCGGCGCCCTTGAAGGCCGGGTCGGTGTCGGGGAAGTGGCGGCCGATGTCGCCGAGGCCCGCGCCGCCCAAGAGCGCGTCGGTGATCGCGTGCAGCAGCGCGTCGGCGTCGGAGTGGCCCAGCAGGCCGTGGCTGTGCGGGATCGTCACGCCACCCAGCACCAGCGGGCGGCCGGTGACGAGCTGGTGCGTGTCCCAGCCCTCGCCGATGCGCAGGTCGAAAGGCGTGCTCATCGCGGCTCCAGCAGCCGGCGCGCGAGCGCGAAGTCGGCCGGCCATGTCAGCTTGAAGTTGTCCAGCTCGCCCTGTACCAGCAGCGGCGAATGGCCGAGGAACTCGATCGCGCTCGCCTCGTCGGTGACCTCGTCGCCGGCCGCGGCCAGCGCCACCTGCAGCGTGCCCAGGCGGAACATCTGCGGCGTCTGCGCCAGCCACTTGCCGCTGCGGTCCAGCGTCTGCGCCACGCGCGGCTGGCCGCTCGTGGTGTCGGCCTGCTTCATCGTGTCGGCCAGCGGCAGCGCCAGCAGGCCGCCCACCTCGTCGTCGAGGCAGGCGTCGATGAGCCGGTCGATCAGCTCGGGCCGCACCAGGCAGCGCGCGGCATCGTGCACCAGCACCCAATCGCCGTCGGCGACGCCGCGCTTGCGCAGCGCGCGCAGGCCGGCGGCGACGGTCTCGGCGCGGGTGGCGCCGCCGCTGCGTGCGACCCAGGCGCGCTGGCCCTCGGTGTGCTGCTCGAAGACCTGGTCGTCGGGCGCCAGGACCACGAGCGTGTGCTTGATTCGCTTGACGGCTGCCAGCGCCGCCAGCGTGTGCGCCACCACCGCACGGCCGGCCAGCGGGGCGTACTGCTTGGGCCCGCCGGCGCCCGCACGCTGGCCCACGCCGGCGCACGGCACCAGCGCATAACAGCGCGATGCAGAAGACATGCGGCGATTCTAGAATCCGCCCTTGTCGACCGCCCCGCCGTGCCCACCGCGGGGCGGCTTGCTTTTTCGTCTTGCGGATGGATCTCCCCCACATCGCCCCCGGCCGGCGCTTCACGCTGCCGCGCCCCGTCGGCTCGGCCGACGCCCTGCTGCTGGCGCGGCTGGCCCGCCGCCACGCCGACGAGCGCCGGCTCACGGCCGTCTTCACCGCCGAGCCCGCCGACAGCCAGCGCTTGGCCGACGAACTGGCCTTCTTCGACCCGAAGCTGCGCGTGGCCGTGTTCCCCGACTGGGAGACGCTGCCCTACGACACCTTCAGCCCGCACCAGGATCTCGTTTCCGAGCGCCTGGCCACGCTGTGGCGCATGCGCACAGGCGAGGTCGACCTGGTGCTGATGCCGGCGAGCACCGCGCTGGCGCGCATCGCGCCGCCCTCGTTCCTGGCCGGCACCACCTTCCACTTCAAGCAGAAGACGCGGCTGGACGAAGCCGCGCTGAAGGCGCAGCTCACGCTCGCCGGCTACCAGCACGTGAGCCAGGTCGTCTCGCCCGGCGAGTACGCCGTGCGCGGCGGGCTGATCGACCTCTTCCCGATGGGCTCGCCGGTGCCCTACCGCGTGGATCTCTTCGGCGACGAGGTCGATTCCATCCGCACCTTCGACCCCGACAGCCAGCGCAGCCTGTACCCCGTGCCCGAGGTGCGGCTTCTGCCCGGCCGCGAGTTCCCGATGGACGAGGCGGCGCGCAAGGCCTTCCGCGCGCGCTGGCGCGAGCAGGTCGAGGGCGACCCGACCCGCAGCCGCGTCTACAAGGACATCGACCAGGGAATCGCCTCGGGCGGCATCGAGTACTACCTGCCGCTGTTCTTCGACCAGCCGGGCACGGTGTTCGACTACGTCGGTGAGCAGGCGGCACTCGTCCTGCACGGCAAGGTGGACGAGGCGCTGGAGCGCTGGTGGACCGACACGCGCGATCGCCACCGCTTCCTGCAGCACGACCCCGAGCGCCCGCTGCTGCCGCCGCCCACGCTGTTCATGCCGGCCGAGGAGTTCTTCGGCAGGACGCAGCCGCATGCGACGCTGTCGCTGCGCGGCTCGGAGCCGGTCGAGTGGGCACGGCCGCTGCCCGATCTGTCGATCGACCGCGGCGCCACCGAACCGATGGGCCGGCTGCAGCGCCACATCGACGGCACCAGCCACCGGCTGCTGCTGGTGGCCGAGAGCGACGGCCGGCGCGAGAGCCTGCTGGAGCTGCTGCGTGACCACGGCATCCGCGTGCCGGCGGCGGATTCGCTGGCTGACTTCATCGGCGGCGACGAGAAGGTGGCCATCGCCACCGCGCCGCTGGCCGAAGGCTTCCACTGGCACGAGCCCGAGGCCGGCACCAGCCTGCAGTTCGTCACCGAGACCGAGCTCTTCGCGACCACGCCGCAGGCGCGGCGGCGGCGCAAGCAGGAGCAGGTCAGCAACGTCGACGCGCTGATCAAGGACCTTTCCGAGCTGAAGGTCGGCGACCCGGTGGTGCACCTGAACCACGGCATCGGCCGCTACCAGGGGCTGGTGAACATCGACCTGGGCGAAGGGCCGAGCGAGTTCCTGCACCTGGAGTACGCCGACAAGGCGACGCTGTACGTGCCGGTGGCGCAGCTGCACCTGATCAGCCGGTACACCGGCGTCAGCGCCGAAGAGGCGCCGCTGCACAAGCTGGGCAGCCCGCAGTGGGACAAGGCGCGGCGCAAGGCCGCCGAGCAGGTTCGTGACACCGCCGCCGAACTGCTGAACCTCTACGCCCGCCGCGCCGCGCGCGAAGGTTTCGCGCACCGCTTCAGTCCCCACGACTACGAGGCCTTCGCGACCAGCTTCGGCTTCGAGGAAACGGCGGATCAACGCGCGGCCATCCACGCCGTGATCCAGGACATGGTCAGCCCGCGCCCGATGGACCGCCTGGTCTGCGGCGACGTGGGCTTCGGCAAGACCGAGGTCGCGCTGCGCGCCGCCTTCGTCGCGGTGCATGGCGGCAAGCAGGTGGCCATCCTCGCGCCGACCACGCTGCTCGCGGAGCAGCATTACCAGACGCTGGTCGATCGCTTCGGCAAATGGCCGGTGAAGATCGCCGAGCTGTCGCGCTTCCGCTCCGCCAAGGAGGTGAAGACGGCGCTGGACGGCATTGCGGCCGGCAGCGTGGACATCGTCGTCGGCACGCACAAGCTGCTGTCTTCGGACGTGAAGTTCTCGCGCCTGGGGCTGCTGGTCATCGACGAGGAACACCGCTTCGGCGTGCGCCACAAGGAAGCGATGAAGGCGCTGCGCGCCGAGGTCGACGTGCTGACGCTCACCGCCACGCCCATCCCGCGCACGCTGGGCATGGCGCTCGAGGGCCTGCGCGATCTTTCGGTGATCGCCACCGCGCCGCAGCGGCGCCTCGCGATCAAGACCTTCGTGCGCAACGAGGGCAACGGCATCGTGCGCGAGGCCGTGCTGCGCGAGTTGAAGCGCGGCGGCCAGGTGTATTTCCTGCACAACGAGGTCGAGACGATCGAGAACCGGCGCCAGAAGCTTGCCGAGCTGCTGCCCGAGGCACGCATCGCGGTCGCGCACGGCCAGATGCCCGAGCGCGAGCTGGAGCACGTGATGCGCGACTTCGTGGCCCAGCGCCACAACGTGCTCTTGTGCTCGACCATCATCGAGACCGGCATCGACGTGCCGAGCGCCAACACCATCGTCATCAGCCGCGCCGACAAGTTCGGCCTGGCGCAGCTGCACCAGCTGCGCGGGCGCGTCGGGCGCAGCCACCACCAGGCCTATGCCTACCTCCTGGTGCCCGATGTCGAAGGGCTCACGAAGCAGGCCGCGCAGCGGCTGCAGGCGATCCAGGAGATGGAGGAGCTGGGCAGCGGCTTCTACCTGGCGATGCACGACCTGGAGATCCGCGGCGCCGGCGAGGTGCTGGGCGAGAACCAGAGCGGCAACATGATGGAGGTGGGCTTCCAGCTCTACAACGACATGCTGGCCGAGGCCGTGCGTTCGTTGAAGAGCGGCCGCGAGCCCGACCTGCTCTCGCCGCTGAACGTGGCCACCGAGATCAACCTGCACAGCCCCGCGCTGCTGCCCGACGCCTACTGCGGCGACGTGCACACGCGGCTGAACCTCTACAAGCGGCTGGCGATGGCCGAGAAGCCCGAGACCATCGACCTGCTGCTGGAGGAGATCACCGACCGCTTCGGCAAGCTGCCGGCGCAGGGCCAGACGCTGTTCGACACCCACCGCCTGCGCGTGCTGGCGCGGCCCTACGGCGTGCTGAAGATCGACGCCGGGCCGAAACTGATGAACATCACCTTCCGCAGCAAGCCGGCGGTGGACCCGATGCGCATCATCGAGCTGGTGCAGAAGAACCGCGCGATCAAGCTCGCCGGCAACGACAAGCTGCGCGTGGACCGCGCGATCGAGTCGGCCTCCGAGCGCGCGCAGTACGTGCGCGACCTGTTCCGCTCGCTCGGGCCGCCGGTGGCCGGCGCCTGACACCCCCGGGAACGCGGGGCCTCGGCGTTTCGGGGGCATGAGCCGCGACGGCGCGATCGGCTGCGTTCATGCGGGAGTGCCACTTCAGGGAGACCCTGCCATGTCCACCTTCCGCGCCCTGCTCGCCGCCGGCGGCCTGAGCCTTGCGTTGTCCGCACCCGCCCAGGCCGGGCTCGTCGGCAGCTCGGTGACGGTCAACTACAACCTGACCGGTTATCCGGGCACGCACGACGTGGTCACGGTCGGCGCCGGCATCGAGATGAGCTGCCCCGGCGCCTTCGACCTGTGCCACATGCTGACCGCGCCCACGCAGACGCTGGACTTCGGCGACACGAGCATCCGCTACGAGTACCACGGCGCGGGTGGCGGCTTCAACGACGTACCGGTCAACGGCTTCGACTTCCAGGACCTGCTGCTCGGCGGCTCGATCGTGGACGTCGCGATCAGCACCGACATCGCCGGCCTGGACGCCTCGCGCCTGAGCTTCACGGCGCACGGCATCGGCCTGGACATGCACGGCCTGGCGGTCGGCAGCTCGGCCTTCTTCGAGCTCACGCTGCGCGAGGCCGCCGCCGGCGTGCCGGAGCCCGCCACGGCGGCGCTGGCGGGCTTGGCGCTGGCTGTGCTCGCGGCGCGCCGCCGGCGCGGCTGAGGGCGGGCAGGGCGTCGCGATAATCGCCGGCGCAACCACCGCCCTGCCCCGTGTCACGAGAGATCGCCCCCGGCCTGCATCTGCGCGGCTTCGAGCCGCCGCTGCGCCTGTCAGACTTCAAGCTCGTCGCGTTCGACATGGACTCGACGCTGATCAATGTCGAGTGCATCGACGAGATCGCCGCGATGGCCGGCCGCCGCGCCGAGGTCGCCGCCATCACCGAAGCCGCGATGCGCGGCGAGATCACCGACTATGCCGACAGCCTGCGCCTGCGCCTGGCGCTGCTGCGCGGGTTGCCGGTGGCGGTGCTGCAGCAGGTCTACGAGCAGCGGTTGCGGCTGAATCCGGGCGTCGAGGCCTTCGTCGGCGCCTGCCGCGAGGCGGGCCTGAAGACGCTGCTGGTCAGCGGCGGCTTCACCTACTTCAGCGAACGCGTGCGGCACCGGCTGGGCCTGGACTTCGCGCGCGCCAACACACTGGACGTGCAGGACGGCAAGCTCAGCGGCCTGCTCGTGCCGCGCCCCTGGGGCACGATCGTCGACGGCGCCGAGAAACGCCGCGTGCTGCTGGAAGTGGCCGAGCTGATGGGCATCGAGCCGGCGCAGGCCATCGCCGTGGGCGACGGCGCGAACGACCTGCCGATGATGGCGGTGGCCGGCCTGTCGATCGCCTACCACCCCAAGCCGGCGGTGCTGGAGCAGGCGATGCTGTCGATCACCGAAGGCGGCATGGACCGCGCGCTGGAACTGCTGCTGCCGCGCTGAAGGCCTCTGTGGGCGGCCGGCCGCGCGATCAGCGCTGCGAGTCGTCGAACACCAGCTGCACGCGGTGCGTGCGGGCCGACGGCAGCGGCTCGAAGCGCCACTTCTCGAGCGCCGCGACGATGTAGCGCTGCCACTGCCGCGGCGCGGGCGGCAGCACGGTCACGGCGGCCACGGTGCCATCGGGGCGCAGGCTGAGGTCGGCCAGCACCTCGGACACGCGGCCCGCTTCGTTCAGCAGGCGCGGAGGAATCTCGGGCTCGACCATCGCCACCAGCGTGGGCCGCACCGGCTCGGCGGTGATCGGCAGCGACTGCAGCGCCTGCATCGGCACCGATTTCGGCACGATCGGCGCGGCGTCCATCAGCTTGGCGGCCTCGAGCGACGGCAGTTCGGCGGCGGTGGCGGAAGAAGCCAGCAGCGTCGCCGGGATGACCTTGGCCGGCGGCGGCTCGACGGCGGGCGGCGGCGCGGCCACGGCCACGGCGGGCGGGTTGGACGCGGTGTTCGCGGGTGCCGGCGCCGACGTGGCCACCGGGCGTGGCGCGGGCGCCGCGGCGACCGGCGCATCGGCGGCCGCGCCGGTGCGCACGGCGGTACGGCGCACGCTGGCGGGCTCCACGGGTTCCGGCGCGCCTTCGCCCTCGCCCACCTTGCGCTTGATCTTGCCGGCCTGGAGGATCACCTTCAGCGGGTTGGCAGCCATGCGCTGCGCGCGTTCCATCGCCGCCTTGGCCTCGTCGGTCTCGGCCTTCGCGCTTTCGGCCTTTGCGCTCTCGGCCTTGGCGGGCTCGGGCTTGGCACCCTGCTGGGCCGTCGCGGCCCCGAAGGCGGCCAGCAGCAGGCAGGCTGCCGGCAGGTGGTGGATGGACACGACTGACCTCCTGTACGCCGCGGCGGGTGGCCCGCGGCCGCTTTGGCACGCCCCGGGTCGAGGCGCACGCGCGGAATCCCCCATTCTAGGGATGGGGTGAATCCACGTGCACAGAGGTACCCCTCATTTCAGGTGCTGTTCGAGGAAACGCTCGACCCGCCGCGCGAAGTCGACACGCGTCTCCGTACGGCCGAAGCCATGCCCTTCGCGCTCGTACACCACGTACTCCGGCTCCTGGCCGGCGGCTCGCAACGCAGCGCGGATGCGCTTGCCATGCTCCAGCGGTACGCGCCGGTCCTCATCGCCGTAGGCCAGCAGCAGCGGCGCCTTGATCCGTCCGGCTTGCAAGATCGGCGAAACATCTCGCAACATATCCGCATCGACCTTCGGGTCGCCGAGCATCAGCCGCAGGTCGATGGCACGCACTTCGTCGGAGACGTCGGTGTCGTAGCCGCCTTCGAGCAGCAGCATCGGATCGGACACGCCGACCCAGGACACGCCGCAACGGTAGACGCCGGGGTGGCGCACCAGGCCCATCAGCGTGGCGTAGCCGCCGTAGCTCGCGCCCATGATGCAGACGCGGGCCGGATCGATCATGCCCTTGCCGGCCGCCCAGGCCACGGCATCGGCCAGGTCGTCCTGCATCGCCTGGCCCCATTGCTTGAAACCGGCGCGGAAGTGGCGCAACCCGAAGCCGGTGCTGCCGCGGAACTCGGGCTCGATGACGACGTAGCCGCGCGAGGCCAGGAACTGCGGCATCGCGTGCCAGCCCCAGGTGACGCCGCGCACCCACGGCCCGCCATGGGCCAACACCACCGCCGGGCGGCGGCCGGCTGCCGGCGCGGGCGCGCTCTTGTCGGGCGTCGTCACCCAGACCGGGATGCTGCGCCCGTCACGCGCGTTGAAGCGCTGGAAGTCCAGCATGGCCATGCGGCTGGCATCGACCCGCGGCCGCTCGCGGCCGAGCTGGCGAAACGCGCGCGGCTCTGCCGCCGCGCCCTGCCAGAGCCAGAACTGGCCGGGCTCGCGGTCCGAATACGACTCGATGATCGCCGTCAGCCCCGGCAGCGAGCAGGGGCGGCAGCTGATGCGGTTCGCGCGCCCGGGCAGCCGGCGGTCCACCTCTTCCTGCAGCGCCTTGAGCTGCGGCGCCATCCAGCTCGTGGTCTCGCCATCGACGACGATGCGCAGCCCCAGCACCGGGCCACCGCGGCTCTCGGTGACGAAGCGGCCGGTGAAGTCGAAGCCCGGCGTCGAGGCCAGCGGATCCGTCTCCGGCTTGCCGGCCGCGAAGTCGAAGCGCTTGAGCACCATCTCGCCGGCCTTGCCCTCCGGCGCACGCACCCACAGGCGGCCCTCGCCGTCGACGCTGTGGGGCTCCCAGGCGGCGTTGAACCGTTCATGGTCGACGAGCTGGACCCAGCTGTCGCGCTGCTCGCTGGCCGGGTCGCGGTGCCAGAACACCCGCATGCGCCCTTCCGGGTAGGACACGGCGGCACGCGCCCGGCCCTGGGCGTCGAAGGCCCACCCCACGGTGCCCGGCGGCGTTCCCAGCCCCGCGCTCACGGCCACGCCTGTGCGCACGTTCAGGCGCTTGGGCAGCACGTCCACCAGCTCGCTCCAGTCGTTGGAGTAGCGGTACTCGCCGACGATGACCTCGTCGCCGCCGCCGCCGGGCACGTGCAGCAGCCGGTGGTTGGGCGACAGCAGCCGGTCGGACACGCGCGCCGATTCGCGAACGAAGTCGAAGCGCAGCCGAACGAGCTGGCGCATGCCCTTGCCGTCGCGCTCGACGCTGAACAGGCCCGGTGCGTAGGCCGGATGGCCCGTGCCGCGCTCCTGGTCCAGGACGTTGAAGACGATCACCTCGTCATTGACCCACTCGGCCTCGAAGACGTCGATGTCGCTGAAGTTGACGACGACGTTCGGTGGCGTGGCGCCGCTCGTGTCGTAGACCGCCAGCCCGAGTCGCCCGCTGGGCAGGCCGATCGTCATCAGCACCCAGCGGCCCGAGGGCGACAGCTGGGCGTGCACGAGGTCCGGGCGCTTGAAGAAGATGTCCAGCGCCGGCAGCTCGGCGGCCGAGGCCCAGGTGGCCAGCCCGGCGAGCGTCCAGGCCAACAGGCCGCGCAGAATGGTGTGCAGCATCGTCGTCATCTCCCTGGTGTCGTGTCGTTCTGCGCGCGATTCTGCCTTGCGGCCGCGGCACGGGGATCGTGGTCAGCCCTCGATCTGCGCCCAGGCCTTGTCCAGCCGCTTCGTGCTCACCGGCTGCGGCGTGCGCAGCTCCTGGGCGAAGAGGCTCACGCGCAGTTCCTCCAGCAGCCAGCGGTACTCGTCCAGCCGCGCATGCGGCGCGCCACGCAGCTCGGCCACGCGGCGGATCCAGCGCGACTCCAGCGGCCGCAGCTCGGCCAGGCGCGCGGCGTCGCGCGCCGGGTCGCCGCGTTGCTTGTCCAGCCGCATCACGATGGCCTTCAGGTAACGAGGCAGGTGCTGCAACGCAGCCCAGGGCGTCTGGGCCAGGAACCGCTTGCCCACCAGGCGCTGCAGCTGCGCGGCGATGTCATCGACCACCTCCTTCGGCGGCCGGGCGTCCTTGAGCTTGCGCGTGGCGGCGGCGAACTCGGCCAGCACCACGCCGGCCTGCCGCGCGACCTCGGCCGCTATCAGGTTCAGGCGCGCACGGCCCTCGTCGATGCGTGCCTTGAAGCGGGCCTCGTCGGTGGGCAGCGGGTCGGCGAGGAAGGCACGGTCCAGCGCGACGTCGACGATCTGCGCGCGCAGCTCCTCCAGCGTGCCCAGCGGCATGTAGGCCGCGGCCATCTGCGTGAGGCCGGGGATGTTCTTCTCCAGGTACTTCAGCGGGTCCTTCAGTTGCAGCGCGACGAGCCGGCGCAGCCCGGCGCGGTGCTGCGCGGCGGCGGCCTCGGGCTCGTCGAAGACCTCGACCTCGACGAACGAGCCGCGGTCGATCAGCGCCGGGAACCCCACCAGCGTCTGGCTGCCGCGCCGGATCTCCATCAGCTCCGGCAGCTCGCCGAAGGTCCACGCCGTGTGGCGCTGCGCTTCGGCCGGTGCCGGCGGCGGCGGCTTCGGCGCCACCACGGCCTGCACGCCACGCGCGGCCGGCGCCAGTGCGGGCGGCGGCGCAGCCGGCGCCTTCAGCACCGCCAGCGCCTGGAATGCGCTGCGCGCCTGCGCGCCCAGCTCGGCCTTCAGGCTCGCCAGGTCGCGGCCCATGCCCAGCTGCCGGCCGTGTTCGTCGACGACGCGGAAGTTCATGAACAGGTGCGGGCTCAGCTGCTCGAGCTTGAAGTCGTTGCGCTGCACGGCCAGCTGCGTGCGCTCGCGCACCGCCTTCAGCAGCACGTCCATCAGGCTGCCCTGGGCGAACGGGGCCAGCTCGCAGAACTCGGCCGCGTACTCGGGCAGCGGCACCAGGCGCGAACGCGGGCGCTGGTGCAGCGTCTTCACCAGCGCCAGCACCTTGGCCTGCAGCATGCCGGGCACGAGCCACTCGCAGCGTTCGTCGCTGACCTGGTTCAGCGCGTAGATCGGCACCGTCACCGTCACGCCGTCCTTCGCATCGCCGGGTTCGTGGAGGTAGCTGGCGGCGCAGTCGATGCCGCCCAGCCGCAGCGTGCGCGGGAAGGACTCGGTGGTGATGCCCGCGGCTTCGTGCCGCATCAGCTCGTCGCGCGTGAGCTGCAGCAGCCTGGGCTGCTTCTTCACCTCCTCGCGGAACCAGCGCTCCAGCGTCGCGCCACTGCACACGTCCCGGGGCAGCTGCTGGTCGTAGAAGGCGTGGATCAGCTCGTCGTCGACGAGCACGTCCTGCCGCCGCGCCTTGTGCTCCAGCTCCTGCACCTGCGCGATCAGGCGCCGGTTGTGGGCGAGGAAGGGCAGCTTGGTGTCCCAGCCGTCCTCGGCCACCAGCGCCTCGCGGATGAAGATCTCGCGCGCCGCGGCGGCATCGATGCGGCCGAAGTTGACGCGGCGGTTGTTGTAGACCACCAGGCCGTACAGCGTGGCGCGCTCCAGCGCGACGACCTCGGCGGCCTTCTTCTCCCAGTGCGGCTCCAGCAGCTGCGTCTTCAGCAGGTGGCCGGCCAGCGGCGGCAACCACTGCGGCTCGATGGCCGCGATGCCGCGCGCGAACAGCCGCGTGGTCTCCACCAGCTCGGCCGCGACGATCCAGCGCCCCGGCTTCTTCGACAGGTTCGAGCCTGGATGGCGCCAGAACTTGATGCCGCGCGCGCCGAGGTACCACTCGTCGTCGTCGGCCTTGCAGCCGATGTTGCCCAGCAGCCCCGCCAGCAGCGAGAGGTGCAGCTGCTCGTAGGTGGCCGGCGCCTCGTTCAGGCGCCAGCCATGCTCGGCCACCACGGTGTGCAGCTGCGAGTGGATGTCGCGCCACTCGCGCACCTTGCGCGGGCTGATGAACTGCTCGCGCAGGCGCTGCTCCTGCTGGCGGTTGGTGAGCTTGTGCGGATGGGACGCATCGTCGGCGCCATGCCCACGTCCGGCCTCGATCCACCTCCACAACTTGAGCGTGCCCATGAACTCCGAGCGCTCGTCGTCGAAGGGCTTGTGCTTCTCGTCGGCGGCCTGCGCCTTGTCCTGCGGGCGGTCGCGCACGTCCTGACCCGACAGCGCGGCGGCGATCACCAGCACCTCGGTCAGCGCCTGGTTGCGCCGTGCCTCCAGGATCATCCGGCCCACGCGCGGGTCCAGCGGCAGCTTCGAGAGCTCGATGCCGATCGGCGTCAGCTCGTTGGCCTCGTCCACCGCGCCCAGCTCGGCCAGGAGCGCGTAGCCGTCGGCGATGGCCTTCCTCGGTGGCGGCTCGACGAAGGGGAAGTCCTCCACCGTGCCCAGGTGCAGCGCCTTCATGCGCAGGATCACGCCGGCCAGGCTGGAGCGCAGGATCTCCGGGTCGGTGAAGCGCGGCCGGCCGGCGAACTCCTCCTCGCCGTACAGGCGTATGCACACGCCGTTGGCCACGCGCCCGCAGCGCCCGGCGCGCTGCTGCGCGGCGGCCTGGCTGATGGGCTCGACCTGCAACTGCTCGACCTTGTTGCGGTAGCTGTAGCGCTTGATCCGCGCGGTGCCGGCGTCGATCACGTAGCGGATGCCGGGCACCGTCAGCGAGGTCTCGGCAACGTTGGTGGCCAGCACGATGCGGCGGCCGTTGCCCGCTTCGAACACGCGGTCCTGCTCGGCCTGGCTCAGGCGCGCGAACAGCGGCAGGATCTCCGGCTGCGGGCCCCCTTTCGCATGCTGCAGCAGGTGGCGGCGTAGATGGTCGGTCGCGTCGCGGATCTCGCGTTCGCCGGGCAGGAAGACGAGGATGTCACCCGGCCCGGCCCGCCACAGCTCGTCGACCGCATCGGCGATCGCGTTGTCGAGGTCGAAGTCGCGGCTTTCCTCGAACGGCCGCCAGCGCTGCTCGACCGGGAACAGCCGGCCCGAGACCATGATCACCGGCGCCGGAATCAGCGGCCCCCCAGCTTCGCGCTCCGCGCTCTCGCTGCCCCCCGGGGGGGCGTCGCCCGCCTTGGGGCGGCCCGGCGGCGGGCGGCGCGACGCGAAATGGTTCGCGAAGCGCTCGGCGTCGATCGTGGCCGAGGTGACGACGATCTTCAGGTCCGGCCGCCGCGGCAGCAGCTGCTTGAGGTAGCCAAGCAGGAAATCGATATTGAGGCTGCGCTCGTGCGCCTCGTCGATGATGATCGTGTCGTAGGCGCGCAGGTCCGGGTCGCGCTCGGTCTCGGCCAGCAGGATGCCGTCGGTCATCAGCTTGACCGAGGCGCCGGGCTGAAGGCGGTCCTGGAAGCGCACCTTGTAGCCCACCACCTCGCCCAGCGGCGAGTTCAGCTCCTGCGCGATGCGCTTTGCCACGCTGCTGGCGGCGATGCGCCGCGGCTGCGTGTGGCCGATCAGCCCCCGCCCGCCCGCGCCCAGCCCGCGACCCAGCGCGAGCGCGATCTTCGACAGCTGCGTCGTCTTGCCCGAGCCGGTCTCGCCGCAGACGATCACCACCGGGTGCTCGCGAATCGCGCGCGCGATCTCCTCGCGCCGGGCGCTCACCGGCAGCGATTCGGGAAACTGAATGGGCGGGACCGGCGTCGCGACGGTCGCGGCCCGGGGCGGGTGCCGGGGCTGCGGGTGCTGCGTTCGGGGCGCCCGCGGCGCGGAAGGGGGCGGATTCACGGGGCGCGGATTATCTCCGCGCCGCCTTCACACCGCCGGCATCACATCGGCTTGTACTGGATCGCGCTCAGGATCGCGCCGGTCGGATCCATCAGCACCGCCATGCGGCCGACGTTGGGGATGTCCATCGGCGGCACCGCCACCTTGCCGCCCAGCGCCTCGCACTTCGCCACCGTGGCGGCGAGGTCGGCCACCGTGACGTAGCCGCCCCAGTAGGACTGCTTGGGCGTGCCCTCGGGGCAGCCCATGATGCCGCCGATGGCCGCCTCGCCCAGCTGCACGACGCGGTAGCCGCCCATCTGCGGATTGGGCTCCTGCACCGTCCAGCCGAAGAGTTCGCGATAGAAGGTGGCGGCAGCGGCGGGGTCGGTGCTGATCAGCTCGTTCCAGCTGAAGGCACCCGGTGTCTCGAACACGTTCATGCGCTTGCTCCTGGCCTGCGTGCGGCCGAGCATGCTGCGGCACAATGCGCCCGCCTGTCGATCCCCCCATGAGCCTCGTTTTCCCGCACACCTTCGTCCCCTGGTTCCGCGCGGTCGCGCCCTACATCCACGCCTACCGCGGCAAGACCTTCGTGGTGGCGCTGGCGGGCGAGGCCATCGCCGCGGGCAAGCTCAATGCCTTCGTGCAGGACCTGTCGATCCTGCACGCCATGGGCATCAAGCTCGTGCTGGTGCACGGCTTCCGCCCGCAGGTGACCGAGCAGCTCGCCGCCAAGGGCCAGGTCTCGCGCTTCCACAAGGGCATCCGCATCACCGACGCCGTGGGCCTGGACGCCGCGCAGGAGGCCGCCGGCCAGCTGCGCTTCCAGATCGAGGCCGCGTTCTCGCAGGGCCTGCCGAACACGCCGATGGCCAACGCCACGGTGCGCGTGGTCTCCGGCAACTTCCTCACGGCGCGGCCGGTGGGCGTGGTGGATGGCATCGACTTCATGCACAGCGGCCTGGTGCGCCGCGTCGACCAGCTCGCCATCCGCCGCGCCATCGACTCGCACGCGCTGGTGCTGCTGTCGCCCTTCGGCTTCTCGCCCACCGGCGAGGCCTTCAATCTCTCGATGGAAGACGTGGGCACCGCCACCGCCATCGCGCTGCAGGCCGACAAGCTGGTCTTCATGACCGAGGTGGCCGGCATCCACGAGGTCTTCGACGACCCCGAAAGCCCGATCGACACCGAGCTGGCGCTGGCCGACGCCAAGCGCCTGCTGGCCGCGCTGCCGGCGCCCACCGTGCCCACCGATCTCGCCTTCTACCTGCAGCATTGCGTGAAGGCCTGCGAGGGCGGCGTGGAGCGCTCGCACATCCTGCCCTTCGCCACCGACGGCGCGCTGCTGCTGGAGGTGTTTACGCACGACGGCGTGGGCACGATGGTGGTCGACGAGAAGCTCGAGAGCCTGCGCGAGGCCACCAGTGACGACGTGGGCGGCATCCTGCAGCTGATCGAGCCCTTCGAGCGCGACGGCACGCTGGTGCGGCGCGACCGCCACGAGATCGAGCGCGACATCGCCAACTACAGCGTCGTCGAGCACGACGGCATCATCTTCGGCTGCGCCGCGCTGTACCCCTACCCCGAGGCGCGCACCGCTGAGATGGCGGCGCTCACCGTCTCCCCGCTGTCGCAGGGCCAGGGCGACGGCGAGCGGCTGCTCAAGCGCATCGAGCAGCGCGCGCGCAGCCTCGGCCTGGACAGCATCTTCGTGCTGACCACGCGCACGATGCACTGGTTCATCAAGCGCGGGTTCACGCAGGTCGACCCCGACTGGCTGCCCGAGGCGCGCAAGCGCAAGTACAACTGGGACCGGCGCTCGCAGGTGCTGGTGAAGAAACTGAGCTGAGAGGAATCCGACATGGCCCGCATGGTGCAGTGCACGTATCTGAAGAAGGAAGCCGAGGGGCTGGACTTCGCGCCCTACCCCGGCGAGCTGGGCAAGCGCATCTACACGAACATCTCGAAGGAAGCCTTCGAGCAGTGGAAGCGCCACCAGACGATGCTCGTCAACGAGAACCGGCTGAACCTGGCCGATGCCCGCGCCCGCCAGTACCTGGCGCGGCAGATGGAGCAGTTCCTGTTCGGCGGCGACGCGGACAAGCCGGCGGGGTATGTCCCTCCCTCGACCTGAGTCGGGCGCCGCTATAGTCGCCTGCAATCGACCGCAAACAGGGAGCATGCGTCGGAATGGCCACGAAGAACTCGCTGTCGGAGCTGCTGGCTCAGAAGGCAGCACTCGAGAAGCAGATCGCCGAGTACCAGCGCGCACAGCGCGGCGACGCGATCGCCAAGATCAAGGCGCTGATGGCCGAGCACGGCCTGACGCTGGCCGACCTGGGCGGCAAGGCCGCGCCCGCGGCGGCCGCCGCGCCGGCGCCCGAGCCGAAGAAGAGCGCGGCCGCCGGCCGCAAGATCGCACCCAAGTACCGCAACCCGGCCACCGGTGACACCTGGACCGGCCGCGGCCTGAAGCCCAAGTGGCTCGTGGCCGCGCTGGCCACCGGCAAGACGCTGGCGGACTTCACCGTCTGATCCGCGATGGCGGGCCGCACGACACGTCGCGCCCCGCTGAGCACGTTCCCATCATGATGCCGGTCAGGCCCGGCGCGCCCCACGAAGGCGGCGAGCGGCCGCTGGCGGCGCGCGTGGCCGGCTGGCACCTGTCGGCACTGGGCGTGCTGCGCGTGCTCGTGGTGGCGCTGGCGGCGCTGGTGGCCGGCTACGTCGGCAGCTTCGCGTTCGCGCTGCCGCCTTGGGCGGCGATGACGCTGCCGGCCGGTCTGGCGCTGGCTGCCAGCCGGCGCTGGGGGCCAGCCCCCGCGCTCGGCGCCTGCGTCGGGCTGTGGGCCGCGCTGATGGGCCTGGGCGTGCCGCTGCTGGCCGGCGCCGGCTGCGCGGCGGCCGTGGGCCTGGGCGCTGCGCTGGCCGAACGGCTGCTGCGCCGGATCGGCTTCGATGCCCGGCTCGAGCGTCCGGTCGACCTGGCCGCGCTTGGCGGGGCCGCCGTCTTCGCGCTCGCGCTGCCGGCCGCGGCCGCCATCGCACCCTGGTTCATGCCGCCGGGTGCCCCGGCCACGGCGGGTATGCGCTTCTGGGTCGGCTGGGCCGTGCTGTCACTGGGTGCCGTCGCGGGCAGCGTGTTCGCCTTCACGCTGGACCGCGGGCTGCTCGGCGGGCTGCAGCTGGGCGCGCCGCTGCGCAAGTCGGTCACCAGCACCGCCGCGCTGGCGGCCACGCTGTGGCTGCTGTGGCTCGCGCCCGGCGCCGGGCCGACGATGGCGGCGCTGGCCTTCTTCCTGCCGCCCGTGGTGCTGACGATGCTCGCGCTGCGCGAGCAGCTCGCGATGGCCAGCGGCGGGCTCATCGCCGCCGGCGTGCTGGCGGCGCTGCAGGGCGGCGGCGCCAGCACCACGCTGGGCGCCTGGTTCGCCGGCGCGCTGGCGCTGGTGCTGATGGCGCACGGCTCCACCGCGCAGTGGCGCGCGCGCTCGCAGCGCTGGGAATGGGCGCTGGACGGCTCGCGCCTGGGCGTGGCCGACTGGCACCTGCAGCTCGACGACAGCTTCGCCTCGGCCGCCTGGCGCAACCTCACCGGCCACACCGCACGCGGCTGGACGCCGGGCGATTGGCAGGCCCAGCTGCACCCGGACGACCGCGGCCCGCTGGGCGCGGCCATCGCCTCGCTGCGCGGCGGCAGCGCCGGCCGCGCCGAGCTGGAGCTGCGCATCCCCGACGGCGCCGGCTGGCGCTGGGCCGAGGCCACGCTGCTGGTGATCGAGCGCGACGTGCACGAACGCCCGCTGCGCCTGCTGGCCACGCTGGCCGACGTGCAGGAACGCCGCCAGGCGCTGGAGCGCCAGCGCATGTCGGCCGCCCTCTTCCAGCACCTGCACGAGGGCCTGCTGATCACCGACCCCGAGCTGCGCGCGCTCGACGCGAACCCGGCCTACACGCAGATCCTGGGCGTGCCGCGCGACGAGCTGCTGGGCACCGTGCCCTCGCTGCTGCGGCCCACGCCGGCCGACCCGGTGGCGCGCCAGCAGCGCGCCGCGATGTGGGCCGCGCTGCGCGACAACGGCAGCTGGCGCGGCGAGCTGATGGAGCGGCGCCGCAACGGCGAAGCCTGCGTGCTGCAGACCACCATCTCCACCGTGCTGGGCCCGGCGCAGGACCTGCGCTACCACGTGCTCGTCATCAGCGACATCACCGAGCAGCAGGCGCAGCGCGACCGGCTGGAGCGCCAGGCGCACTTCGACGAACTCACGCGGCTGCCCAACCGCGCGCGCCTGTCCCAGCTGCTGGACGATGCGCTGCGCGCGGCCGACCGCGACGGCTACCTGCTCGTCGTCTGCTACCTCGACCTGGACCGCTTCAAGCCGGTGAACGACCGCTGGGGCCATGCCGCCGGCGACCGCCTGCTGGCCGAACTGGCCGGCCGCCTGCGCGGCGCGCTGCGCAGCCGCGAGCAGTGGACCGATTCGGCCGCGCGCCTGGGCGGCGACGAGTTCGTGCTGCTGCTGCGCGCCGGCACGCTGGAGGAAGCGCGGCTGGCGGTGGAGCGCGTGCTGCGCGTCGTCTCGCAGCCCTACCTGATCGACCCGGCGCAGGAGCCGGTGCAGATCACCGCGAGCATGGGCGCCACCGTCTACCCGGTGGACCGCAGCGACGCCGACACGCTGCTGCGCCACGCCGACCATGCGATGTACGGCGCCAAGCAGAGCGGCCGCAACGGCTACCAGTTCTTCGACCCGGAGCAGCGCCGCCGCACCGAGCAGCGCGTGATGGCCATCGGCCGCATCCAGGAAGCGCTGGACCAGCAGGAGTTCGTCCTGCACTACCAGCCCAAGGTGGACATGCGCACGGGCAAGGTGCTGGGCTTCGAGGCGCTGCTGCGCTGGGAGCACCCGCAGCAGGGCCTGGTGGCGCCGCTGCAGTTCCTGCCGCTGATCGAGAACACGGGGCTGTCCTCGCGCATCGGCGACTGGGTGATCTCGCGCGCGCTGGAGCACCTGTCCAGCTGGCGGCGCAAGGGCTTCGACTTCTCCGTCAGCGTCAACGTCTCGGCGCGCCACCTGCAGGAATCGGACTTCGCGCAGCGGCTGCAGGAACTGCTCGCCCGCTACGACCGGCCCGACTGGGGGCCGCTGGCGCCCTACCTCGAGATCGAGATGCTGGAGAACGCCGCGCATGCCGACGTCGACGCCACCTCGGCGCTGCTGGCGCGCTGCCAGGGCACCGGCGTGCGCTTCGCGCTCGACGACTTCGGCACCGGCTACTCCACCCTCACCTACCTCAAGCGGCTGCCGGTGGACGTGCTGAAGATCGACCGCAGCTTCGTGCACCACATGCTCGACGACGCGCAGGACCGCGCCATCGTCGAGGGCGTCATCGGCCTGGCGCGCACCTTCGGCTGCACCGTGGTGGCCGAGGGCGTCGAGAGCCCGGCGCAGGCGCGGCTGCTGATGGAACTCGGCTGCGACATCGGCCAGGGCATGGGCATCGCGTCGCCGATGCCGGTGGCGCAGGTGGCCAAGTGGGTGAAGGAATACAAGGGCATGTTCGCGCTGAACACGGCCTCGGAAGCGGGCGGCCCGGCCGCCACTAGACTGGGCGGGTGATCCCCGCCGGCTTTCTCCAGGAACTGCTCTCGCGCGTCGACATCGTCGATGTCGTCGGCCGCCACGTCGAGCTCAAGCGCGGCGGCGCCAACTTCATGGGGCTGTGCCCCTTCCACGGCGAGAAGTCGCCGAGTTTCTCGGTCAGCCCGTCCAAGCAGTTCTATTACTGCTTCGGCTGCGGCGCCAGCGGCGACGCCATCCGCTTCCTCACCGAGCAGACGGGCCTGAGCTTCGTCGAGGCGGTGCGCGACCTGGCGCAGGGCGTGGGCATGGCGGTGCCCGAGGAACAGGTCAGCCCCGAGGAGCGCGAGCGGCGCGACACGCTGCGCCAGCGCCGCCTGAACCTGGGCGAGGTGCTGCAGCGAGCGGCCGACTTCTACCGCACGCAGCTCAAGGCCAGCCCGCGCGCCATCGACTACCTGAAGAAGCGCGGCCTCACCGGCGAGATCGCGGCCCGCTTCGGCCTAGGCTGGGCGCCGCCGGGCTGGAAGACGCTGGCCGGCGTGTTCCCGAGCTACGACGACCCGCTGCTGGAAGAGGCCGGCCTCGTGCGCCGGCGCGAACACGACGAGGACGGCGGCCATGGCGGCGGCGACGCGGAAGTCAGCCGCTACGACTGGTTCCGCGAGCGCGTGATGTTCCCGATCCGCGGCGTCGACGGCAAGGTCATCGGCTTCGGCGGGCGGGTGCTGGACGACAGCAAGCCCAAGTACATGAACTCGCCGGAGACGCCGGTCTTCAGCAAAGGCCGCGAACTCTACGGCCTGTACGAGGCGCGGCAGGCGCTGCGCGACAAGGGCTACGTGCTGGTGGTCGAGGGCTACATGGACGTGGTCGCGCTGGCGCAGAGCGGCTTTGCCAACGCGGTGGCCACGCTGGGCACGGCCTGCACGGCCGAGCATGTGCAGAAGCTGTTCCGCTTCACCGACTCGGTGGTCTTCAGCTTCGACGGCGACGCCGCCGGCCGCCGCGCCGCTGCGCGCGCGCTCGAAGCCGCGCTGCCGCACGCGACCGACCTGCGCACCGTGCGCTTCCTGTTCCTGCCGACCGAGCACGACCCCGACAGCTACGTGCGCGAACTCGGCCCCGAGGCTTTCGAGCAGCAGGTGGCGCAGGCGGTGCCGCTGTCGCGGCAGTTGATCGAGCTGGCCTCGGAGGACTGCGATCTCACCAGCGCCGAAGGCCGTGCCCGGCTGCTGGCGCAGGCGCGGCCGCTGTGGCAGGCGCTGCCCGAAGGCGCGCTGCGCCAGCAGGTGCTGGTGGACCTGGCCGCCAAGGCCCAGCACCCGCTGGAAGCGCTGCAGCAGGACTGGGGCCTGGCCGCGCCGCGCCGGCCGCGGCCGGCCGCCGGGCCGGCCGGCCTGCCGCCAAGGCGCGCGATAGCGCCCCGCGTCGGCGCCCGGCTGCCGCAGGACCAGGCCGCGCGCATCCTGCTGCAGCGCTGCGGCTGGTGGGCCGAGTTGCCCGGCGACGACCACGACTTCCTCAGCCGCCTGCCGGGCTGGCACGGCGAGTTGTTCCGATGGCTGGAGGGCTGGACCGTCGAGCATGGCCAGGCCGAGTGGCCCGAGCTGCGCGAGGCGCTGGCCGAGCAGGCCTGGGGCGAACAGGCGCGCACGCTGGTCGACGGAGCCGAGGTGCCTGTCGAGCCGCTGATGGAAGACCTGCAGGCCGCCGTCGAGCAGGCCCGGCGCGCCGAGACGGTGAAGGACGCGATGCGACTGCTCGGCCGCTGAGCCCATGGCCCTGCTGGCAGGCGGGGCGCTCCGCGGTATAATCCTCCGTTTGTCGCAGCGGCAAGAGTGACAGCAGCACCTCCGGCTCCAGGCCACCCGTGACCGGGTTCCAAGGCCTACCTCCCCCGCAAGGGCTGCATCTTCGATGAGTTCACGCGAACTTGCCTGCCTGACACGCGCGAGCGTTTGCTCCGCGCCCGGCCCTGCCATGCCCGATCGTGCCCGCTCCGCGCGTGCACCGCGTCGCATGCAGGCCCACGTCCAGGCGAACCCGCGACCGAATCGCCAGTTGCTTTCGCGCCCACCCCAAGGATCCGCATGACCGCCAAGAAGCCCGCCGCCAAGCCCGCCGCTCCCGCGCCCAAGACCGCCGCGACGACGCCTGCTGCCGGCAGCAAACCCAAGGCCCCCGAAGCCAAGCCGGCCGCCAAGCCCGCTAAGGCGGAGACCAAGCCGGAGCCGAAGGCGGCGGCCGCGAAGGCCGAGCTGAAGGCGGCGCCGGTGAAGGCCGAGGCCAAGGCCCCGGCCAAGCCCGCGCCCAAGGCCGAGGCCAAGGGTGCCGCGAAGGGCGGCAAGAAGGGCGCCGAAGCCAAGGCCGCGCCGGCCGAGGAAGAGGACCTGGCCGACGTCGAGGCCGAGTTTGAAGGCGATGCCGAAGCCGAGGTCGAGCAGGAAACCGAGGTCGTCGAGGACGCGCAGGCCGCCAAGGCCAAGCCGCTGCGCATGAAGGTCTCGCGCGCCAAGGAGCGCGCGCTGATGCGCGAGTTCGGCCTCGACGAGACCGCGCTCACCGAGGAGGAAGCCGCCAAGCGCCGCCAGGAGCTCAAGACGCTCATCAAGATGGGCAAGACGCGGGGCTTCCTGACGCACCAGGAAATCAACGACCACCTGCCCGAGAAGCTGGTCAACGAGGAAATCCTCGAGGCCATCGTGTCGATGCTCAACGACATGGGCATCGCGGTCTACGAGCAGGCGCCCGACGCCGCCACGCTGCTGATCGCCGGCGGCGGCACCAGCACCGCGACCGAGGAAGAAGCCGAGGAAGCCGCCGAGGCCGCGCTGTCCACCGTCGACAGCGAATTCGGCCGCACGACCGACCCGGTGCGCATGTACATGCGCGAAATGGGCACGGTGGAGCTGCTCACTCGCGAGGGCGAGATCGAGATCGCCAAGCGCATCGAAGGCGGCCTGCAGGCGATGATGCTGGCCATCAGCGCCAGCCCGACGACGATCGCCGAGATCCTGTCGATGGCCGACCGCATCGCCGCCGGCGAGATGCAGATCTCGGAAGCCGTGGACGGCTTCATCAGCGACGACGAGGCCGACGACTACGTGGCCGAGGAGGACTTCGACGAGTTCGACGAGGACGACGACGACGACGGCCAGGGCGGCAGCAAGGCGCTGACCAAGAAGCTGGAAGAGCTGAAGAAGCAGGCCCTGGAGAAGTTCGACACGCTGCGCCAGCACTTCGACCGCATGCGCAAGGCCTACGAGAAGGAAGGCTACAAGAGCCCGGCCTACAACAAGGCGCAGCACGCCATCAGCGACGACCTGATGACGATCCGCTTCACGGTCAAGACGATCGAGAAGCTCTGCCACATCCTGCGCAGCCAGGTCGACGACGTGCGCCGCTACGAGCGCGAGATCCGCAAGATCGTGGTCGACAAGTGCGGCATGCCGCAGGACCACTTCATCCGCACCTTCCCGCCCAACGTGATGAACCTGAAGTGGGCCGAGAAGGAGATCGCGGCCGGCAAGCCCTACGGCGCCGTGCTCACGCGCAACCTGCCGGCGGTGCAGGAGCTGCAGCAGAAGCTGATCGACCTGCAGGCCCGCGCGGTGGTGCCGCTGGAGGATCTGAAGGAGATCAACAAGCACATGAACGCGGGCGAGCGCGCCAGCCGCGACGCCAAGAAGGAGATGATCGAGGCCAACCTGCGCCTGGTGATCTCCATCGCCAAGAAGTACACCAACCGCGGCCTGCAGTTCCTGGACCTGATCCAGGAAGGCAACATCGGCCTGATGAAGGCGGTGGACAAGTTCGAATACCGGCGCGGCTACAAGTTCTCGACCTACGCCACGTGGTGGATCCGCCAGGCCATCACGCGCTCGATCGCCGACCAGGCGCGCACGATCCGCATCCCGGTCCACATGATCGAGACGATCAACAAGATGAACCGCATCTCGCGCCAGCACCTGCAGGAGTTCGGCTACGAGCCGGACGCGCCGACGCTGGCCGAGAAGATGGAGATCCCCGAGGACAAGATCCGCAAGATCATGAAGATCGCCAAGGAGCCGATCTCCATGGAGACGCCGATCGGCGACGACGACGACTCGCACCTGGGCGACTTCATCGAGGACACGAACAACGTGGCCCCGGTGGATGCGGCCATGCAGGCCGGCCTGCGCGACGTGGTCAAGGACATCCTGGACTCGCTGACGCCGCGCGAGGCCAAGGTGCTGCGCATGCGTTTCGGCATCGAGATGTCCACCGACCACACGCTGGAGGAGGTGGGCAAGCAGTTCGACGTGACGCGCGAGCGCATCCGCCAGATCGAGGCCAAGGCGATCCGCAAGCTCAAGCACCCGAGCCGTTCCGACAAGCTGCGCACCTACCTGGACAACCTCTGACCTCCCTAAGAGGGGAGACGGGTGGCTCAAGGGATGCAAATGGGCCGACTACACTTGCGCGCGCCATGACCCGCATCTCCGACCGCACCGTGCTGTTCGCCGACCTGCGCGGCAGCACGGGCCTGTTCGAGCAGCTGGGCAACGCGGAGGCGACCTCGGTCGTCACGCACTGCGTCAACGCGCTCGCGGGGCCGGTCACGCCGCACTACGGCCACGTGGTGAAGACCCTGGGCGATGGCCTGATGGCGGTCTTCGACGACGCGCCGCACGCGGTGGCCGCCGCCATCCAGATGCACGACGTGCTCGAGGCCATGGTCACGCGCGGCAGCGAGCGCGGCGCCTCGCGCGGCCTGCGCGGCCTGCGGCTGCAGGTGGCGATGGCGCGCGGCGAGGTGGTGGAGATGGGCGGCGACTGCTTCGGCGATGCCGTCAACGTGGCCGCGCGGCTGCTCGACCATGCCGGCGACAACGAGACGCTGGTCACGCACGAGGTGTTCACCGGCCTGGGCCCCGACATCCAGCAGCGCTTCCGCAGCCTCGACCGCCTCGTGCTGCGCGGCCGCGTCGAGCCGGTTCCGGTGCACGTGCTGGGCGGCCGCCGCGGCGGCGGCGTGGACCTGGCCGCGACGCAGTTCGGCGGCGACATCACCGCGGTCTCCGAGCCCGACGGCCTGCGCCTGATGTGGGGCGCGCAGCACCGTGTGTTTGCCAGCGAGCAGATGCCGGTGGTGATGGGCCGCAGCCCGCAGGCCGCGTTCTGCGTCGACGACTCCCGCGTGTCGCGCTCGCATGCCCGCCTGGACTGGCACAGCGGCAGCTTCCAGCTCACCGATCTCTCGTACAACGGCACCTACGTGCGCTTCAACGACGGTGAGATCGTCAGCCTGCGCCGTGGCAGCTGCACGCTGCACGGCGCCGGCAGCATCGGCCTGGGCGGCTCGCCGGCCGACCCGGCCTCGGCCTGCGTCAGCTTCGACGTCATCCGCTTCGCCGACACGCAGCCGCAGCCGCTGCTGCCGCTGCGCTGAGCGCCACCTCGGGGACGGCGCGGGCCATGCGGCTGCTCTACGTCGATGACGATCGCATCAACACGCTGCTGTTCGTCGAGACCTGCCGCCTGGCCGAAGGTGTGGTCGTCGAGACCGCCGCCAGCGGCGCCGAGGCGCTGGAACTCGTGCAGCGCTGGGTACCCGAGCTGCTGGTGATCGACCTGCACCTGCCCGACACCAACGGCTACGAGCTGCTGCCGGCGCTGCGCGGCCAGCTCGAGGACCCCGCCCTGCCCGCCTTCCTGTGCACGGCCGACGAGGCCGAACTCGTCGCGGTGCCAGCGCGGGAGGCCGGATTCGACGGCTGCTGGACCAAGCCGGTGGACCTGCCGGTGGTGCTGGCCGAGCTGGCGCGCCGCAACGGATCGCGCGGCGCCGGCTGATGGAATACCGGTCCGAGCCGCCCTTCCGCCACGGCGCGCCGGCCCGCACGGCGGTGCTGCTGGTGAACCTGGGCACGCCCGACGAGCCCAGCGCACCGGCGCTGCGCCGCTACCTGGCCGAGTTCCTGGGCGACCCGCGCGTGGTGGAGATCCCGCGCATCGTCTGGCTGCCGATCCTGCACGGCATCATCCTGCGCACGCGGCCGGCACGCTCGGCGGCGAAATACGCCAGCGTCTGGATGCCCGAGGGCTCGCCGCTGGCGGTGTGGACGCAGCGGCAGGCCGCCGCGCTGCAGGCTGAGCTGGCCGCGGCCGGCCATGGCGCGCTGCTCGTGCGCCACGCCATGCGCTACGGCAATCCATCGGTCGCCTCGGTGCTGGACGGACTGCGCGCCGAAGGCGCCACGCGTGTGCTGGTGCTGCCGATGTATCCGCAGTACGCGGCCGCCACCACGGCCAGCGTCAACGACGCGGTGATGGCCTGGGCGCAGCGCGCCCGGCGCCAGCCCGAGCTGCGCTTCGTCGGCGAGTACCACGACGATCCCGGCTACATCGAGGCCCTCGCGCAACGGCTGGAGCGGCACTGGGCCGAACACGGCCGCGGCGAAAAGCTGGTGCTGAGCTTCCACGGCGTGCCCGAGCGCTCGCTGCTGCTGGGCGACCCCTACCACTGCCAGTGCCACGTCACCGCGCGGCTGCTCACGCAGCGCCTGGGGCTCACTCGCGAGCAGGTCGTGCTGACCTTCCAGAGTCGCTTCGGCAAGGCCAAGTGGCTCGAGCCCTATACCGAGCCCACGCTGCGCGCGATGGCCGTCAATGGCGTGAAGTCGGTGGACGTGATGTGCCCCGGCTTCACCGCCGACTGCCTGGAGACGCTCGAGGAGATCGCCCAGGAAGCGCACGAAGCCTTCGTCGAGGCCGGCGGCGAGCGTTTCAGCTACGTGCCCTGCCTCAACGACGATCCGCGCTTCGTGCAGGCCCTGGCCGCCGTGGCGCTGCGCCACCTGCAGGGCTGGCCGACGACGCACGAGCCGCCGGCCGAGGCGCTGCAGACGCAGCGCGAGCGCGCCCTGGCCCTGGGCGCGAGCGACTGAAGCGCCGCTCGCGTTCACGCGCTCAGCGCGCGCCGAGTTCCCGCTGCTCGAACAGGTAGTCGCCGCCCTCCGCGTGGCGGGCGTCGCGCGCCGGGCCGTAGCGCGGCGTCTGCGGCAGCCGGCGCGTCACGTCCTCGCGCACCTTGTCGTAGACGTTGCCGCCGACGCGCCAGTTGTCCAGGCCCTGCAGCGTGGCCATCAGGCTGGTGCTGAAGGGCGAGTGGCCACCGGTGGCGCCATCGGCCACGGGCTCGTCGCCGCCGGAAGACATCACCACCGTTGCGCGGCGCTGCAGCAGCGCGCGCGGGTCGCTGCCCGCGACCTGGATGCGCTTGTCGCCCACCAGGCTGCCGGAGAAGCAGCTGTCGGAGATCAGCACCACCTGCTGCGCGCGGATGCTGCCCAGCAGGCGCGCGATGTCGCGGTTGGACAGCCAGCTCTCGGGCTTCTCGGCATCGGCCGTGGCCGGGATCCAGTAGCCCTGCGAGGTGCCGTCGACCACCGTGCCGTGACCGGCGTAGTAGACGACAACCGAGTCGTTCGGCCGCGTCTGCAGCGCCAGCTTGTTGAGCACGCCCACCATGGCCTCGCGGCCGGCGTCGCGCACGATCACCGTCTCGTAGCCCAGGCGCGACTCGAGCACCTTCGCCACGGCGTCGACGTCGCGGCGCGCGTTCTCCAGCGCCGGGATGCGCTCGTCGACGTAGTTGTCGATGCCCACCAGCACGGCAATCTTGCGCTGGATCTGCGGGATGCTCGCGTTGCGCACGGTGCGCGCCGCGGGCAGCGCCGGCGCCACCAGCTCGGGCTGCGCGGCCACGCGCACCCGCGGCGGCACGCGCGGCTGCACGGCCGGCGCCGCGGGTGCCGCCGCCACCACCGCCGGCGCGGCGGGCGTGCCGGGAACCGGGGAAGGTGCCGGGGTGGGCGCCGCAGCGACCGGGGGCGCAGCGGGCGGGCTTGCCGGCGCCGACGGCGTTGACGGTGCCCCCGCCACGGGCGCAGGCGCGGGCGCAGCAACCGGCGCGGGCGTCGGCCGCGGGGCCGGCGGCGGCACGACGATCTGCGCGTTCTCGCCCTGCGCTTCCACGGCGGCCAGCAGTTCGGCCGTCACCAGGCAACGGCCGCTCTCGGACTGCTTGACGGTCTGGCAGGCCGGCACGTCGGCGAGCGAAGGATCGGCCTCCAGCTGCTCGCGCGCGACGCGCAGGATCGACATCTTGTACTGGCGCCGTGCCTCCAGCAGCGCCGCGACTTCCTCGCGCGACATCTTGTCGAGATCGAGTTCGCCGAAGGCCATCGACAGCCAGGTCGGGTCGACGCGCAGCGACTGCAGGGCGTCCAGCGCGCGCACCGATTCCGGCGGCCGCGGCAGCGGCGGCAGCGCCAGGCGCACGGCGCGCGTCACGTCCTCGATCTCGGGCAGGCCCACGGTCTCGTTCTGCGCCGGCAGCAGCGTCAGCGCGCTCGCGTTGCCGGCCGCCTGCGTGAGCGTGTAGTTGGCGGCCGTCAGGCCCGAGCCGTTGATCGCGTAGCTGCCCGGCGCCGAACCCGCGGTGGCCGGCGACGTGAAGGCCAGCGTGCCCTGCGTGGCGCTGGCCAGCGTGTCGCCGCCGACGAAGCCCGTCACCGTGCCGGTGTAGGCCACGCCGAACTGCGCCGGCGTCAGCGTCAGCGGCTGCGCCACGTACTGCAGCGAAGCCGGCGTCACCGCGGCGCTGCTCGCGTAGGCGCCCTCAGGGGCAGAGAGGCGGTAGTTGCTTGCCAGCCCGGTGCCGTTGGCCAGCGACACGTCGGCCGTCACCGGCTTGTTCGTGCCGACGCCGGCCGTGACCAGCTGCGCATTGGCGAACTGCAGGCCCAGCGTCTCGTTGCCGACCAGCCCGCTGATCGTGCCGCCGCTGAGCGTGACGCCGCGCGTGCCGTCGTAGACGCGTGAACCCGCGCTCAGGTTGTCGACCGTCACCGTGCGCGGCGTGATGTCGGCCGTGGCGCCCACCGCGCCGGCCGCGGCCAGCACGTAGTTCGAGGCCAGGCCGCTGCCGTTGCCCAGCGTGGCCGTGCCGCTCACCGCCTTGCCGGTGCCGGCGTTGGCGGTGTCGAACTGGCCGCCGGCCAGCGTCAGCGCCAGCGTCTCGCCGCTCACCAGGTTGGTCAGCGTGCCGCCGGCCAGCGTGGCACTGCGCGTGCCGTCGTAGACCTTGTTCGCGGCCGTCACGCCCGTCACGGTGAGCGTGCGCGGCGTCACCGCAGCCGTGGCCGTGAACGCGCCCGCCAGCGTGTAGTTCGAGGCCAGGCCGGTGCTGCCGTCCTGCACCGTGGCCGTGCCGCTGACGAGCCTGCCGTTGCCGACGTTGGCGCTGTCGAACTGGCCGCCGCCGAGCAGCAGCGTGAGCGTCTCGCCCGAGACGAGATTGGCGAGCGTGCCGCCGGCCACGGTGGCGCCGAGCGTGCCGTCGTAGACCTTGTCGGAGGCCGTCACGCCGCTCAAGGTGAGCGGCCGCGGCGTGATGCTCGCCGTGGTGCGGATGCTGTTGCCGACCGTGATGACGTAGTTGCCCGCCAGGCCGGTGCCGTTGACGAGGTCGACGTCGCTGGTCACCAGCTTGCCGTTGCCGACGCTGGGATTGACGAAGTTGCTGTCGCGGTACGACAGGCCCAGCGTCTCGCCGGTCAGCAGGCCGGTGAGCGTGCCGCCGACCATCGTGGCGGTGCGCGTGCCGTCGTAGACCTTGTCGGCGGCCGTCGTGCCGGTGAGCGTCAGCGCGCGGCGCGTGATGTCGCCGCGCACGTCGTCGGCGTTGAGGTAGCCGTAGACCGGCCGCTCGAACTGGTCGCTGACGACGATGCCGGTCACGCCGCTGACCACCAGCTTCTGGTTGTCGCCGGCGGCCGTGCCCGGGTAGGCCAGCCCGATGCCCTCGCCCGCGGCGAAGGCGAAATGGCCCGGCCTCAGCCCGGTGATGTCGAAGCCCACCTCCGAGTCCAGGACCGTGTTGGTGCCGTCGTAGACCTTGCTGATCGGCGTCGTGTTGACCAGCGTGGCCGTGGGCTGCAGCGAGTAGGCGATGCCGTTGCCGGTGCCCAGCGCGACGGGCGTGGCCGGGTAGGTCAGGCCGTACTGCAGGAAATCGACGTTCAGGCCCGAGCCGGTGAAGGCGTCGTCCTTCAGGTAGATCAGCCAGCGGCCGTTGACGGTGCTGAAGCCCGGTTCGCTGCCCAGTTCGATCGAGGTCGTGTTGGACTGCCCGTCGGCGCCCGCGATCACGATGGCCGTTCCAGCGGCGCTGGAGGACAGCGTCGACGAACTCAGGTCGCGGTAATGGTCCGTCAGCAGGCGCATCGGCCCGGCGGTGACGGCGCTGAAGAAGCCGCTGCCGCCCAGGTCGATCGACGGCGCGATGAAGTCCAGCGCCGCCGCGCTGGTGAAGTTGACGCTGCCGTCGAGCTCGAGCAGCTGGCCGGCGCGGAAGCTGGCCTGCAAGGGGTCTCCGCTGATGTTCGCGTCGGACTGCAGGCTCAGCGTGGTCGTGGACTGCGCGCTGAAGGCCCCGCCGAAGGGCACGAAGATCGAGCTGCCCAGCTCGACGCGGCCCTGCCCGCGGACCGAGACATCGCCGCCGCCGCTGAAGTCGGCGGACCGCGGCGCCAGCCGCACGGCGATCTCGTTGTTCGGCGACAGGTCCACGCCGGTGATCGAAGTCGTCGAGCCCAGGCTCACCGCGATGAAGCTCTCGGGGCCGAAGAGCACGCCGTAGCGCGAGGGTTCCTCGACGGCACTGCCGCGCGCGCCGTCCTGCGTCGTGCCGTTGATCACGAGCGAGCCGTTGACCGGCGGCGGCGCCTCGTTGATCGGCACCCGGATCGTGGCCGGCGCCTTGCGCGTGAGCGGCCCGCCGAAGTCCAGGAAGGCCGACACGGCCAGGTCGCCCTGCAGGTTCACGCCGATGGGCGCCACGTCGCCAGGCGCGAACAACGTCGACAGCGCCAGGCCCGTGATCGTGGCCTGCGCGTCGGCCTGGATGGCGCTGAAGCGGTCCAGCAGCACGCCGGTGCGCGGCACCGCCGCGTTCGAGCTGCTCCAGCCGTAGATGTCGATGACGCCGCCGAACAGCCGCGACGAGCCTTCGCCCAGCTGGAAGATCGCCACGCCGGTGGCCTCGCTGGAGGCGGAGGTGCTCTGGCCGACGATGCGCAGCGTGCCGCCGCCGGCGTCGACGGTGGAGTCGGAGAGGCTCACGCCGATGCCGACGTCGCCCACGCCGGTGGCCAGCGCGCCGGCCCGCGCGCTGGTGCCGGCGCCGCTCGTGGCGATGGATCCGCCGCCCAGCACGATGTCGCCGCCGCCGCTGTACAGGAGGCTGAAGTCCGACAGCTCGATCACGCCGCGGCCGGAGTTGCCGGCGGCCGCGGTGAAGGTGATCGACATCTCACCGCCCTCGGTGTCGATTCTCGAGTTCTCCAGGCGGATGTCGTTCGTCGCCGTCAGGCTGACGGCGGTGGGATCGCTGCCGTCGAGGAAGATCGAGGAGCTCTGAAGCCGGATCTCGCGGCCCGTCAGCGACAGTGCCGTCGCACCGCCCTGGATGTCGAGGCCGGTCAGGCTGAGCACATCGCCTGCCGTCATCGTCAGCGACTGACCGCGCGGGCTGTCGATGAAGCCGCTCAGCGTCACCCGCGTGTTGCCGCTGATCGTCGCGTCGCCCGCGAGCCCGAACTGCAGCGATGCGCCGCTGACGACGGAGGCGCTGGTGACCGGATCGTTCTGGCCATCGGTGCCGGTGATGTTCACGGCCGCCTTGCCCTGGGCCGTCACCACCGTACCCGTTGCCATCTGGACGCCGACCCGCAGTTCGCCCGGGCCGGTGGCGGGCGCGTCGTTGGCCGTGCCGCTGATGCGCAGCGACGCCGTCGCATCGTTGGCGGGTGGCGTGACGGCCAGGTTGCCCGAGACGATGTCGACGCCGATGGGCTCCTCGCCTTCGCCGCCGGCAAAGTAGACCTTGGAGTTGGCCACGCCGGTGATGCCCAGGCTGTGCGTGGCGATGATGTTGGTGGTGGGATCGCCGATGACGACGCCGCGGCGCGCAACGCTGTCGTTGACATCGGCCCAGCCGAAGATGTCGATGTTCCGGCCGCGGATCGTCGTCGGGAACACCTGGATGCCGTCGAAGTTGGTCGTGTAGCTCGAGATCAGCACGCCGATCGCGCTGCCGGGCCCGCCGTCGCCGGCCGAGAACGAGGTGCCCTGGCCACTGATGCGCACGCTGCCGCTGCCGGCGTCCAGCGTCGTCCCGAGGATCTCGACGCCGGGGCGGCTGTCATGGCCCACGGCGCCGGCCTGCGGGCTCTTGATGTTGGGCCCCTGGACGACGGTCGGCCCGCCGATCGTGATGTCGCCGCCGCCGGTGCTGATGGTGGACTGCCGCATCAGCACCGCGCCCAGTCCGCCCGTGCCCGCGTTGAGCACCACCGACAGCGGGTCGCCCGCGACCTGCTGCCCGTTGATGTTGCTGATCGTCGAGTTGGTGACGACGATGTCGCCGACCGCGTTCAGCGTCAGCGACACCGGGCTGCCCGTGCTGCCGGACGTGATCCTCGCGCCACTGACGCTGATCGTGCCCGACTGCCCGTTGTTGCCGCCGGTGCCGGTGGTGACGACGACGTTGTTGCCGGCGGCCAGCGCGCTGTTGATCGTCGAGGTCCGCAGCGACGCCCCGTCGTTGGTGGTCGTGAAGTTCGGCCCTGTCGTGACGTTGAAGTCGCCGTTCGCAAAATCGGAGATCGTGATGTTGTTCGGGTCGAGCAGCCAGGTGCCGGCACGGCCGTTGACGGCCTCCGTGCGCACCGAGGCCGGCTGCGCGTCGAGCCAGTGGCTGGAGGTCTCGATGAAGCCGCCGTCGCCACCCAGGGCGCCGCCGCGCGCGCTCAGGCTGCCGTAGGCGCGCGTGGCCTGGTCGCTCCACAGCACGATGGTGCCGCCGTCGCCGCGGCCGGTGGCGTCCGCGCGGATCTGCATGCCGGGGCCCATCCACACGGCCTGCGAGTTGGTCACGCTCGGATCTTCGCCACGCAGCCCACCGCCCACGCGCACGCGCCCGCCGCCGGCGGCGCCGGAGGCATCGACCAGCGCGCCGTCCAGCAGCCCGACGCGCTGGCCCAGCACCAGCGCCTCGCCGCCCTTGGCGGCGCTGCCGGTGACGTTCACTTCGCCGGCCAGCATCGTGGTGCCGGCGCCGCCGTCCACCGTGACGCTGCCGCCCGAGGCGCCGGCCGCGCTGGTGACGCTGCCGGCCGCGAGCGTCACGCCCTCGCTGCCCTTCAGCACGATCTCGCCGCCGATGCCCGCCAGGCTCTCGGCCCGCACCAGGCCCTGCTGGTTGACCATGGCCGCGGCCAGGTCCACGCGCCCGCCGCCCGCAGCCACGCTGCCCAGGTTCAGCACCTGGCCCTGCGGCGCCTGCACGCGCACCGCGAGGTTGCGCGTCTCGCCGTCGGCCAGGTCGATGGCCGAGCCGGCGGCCAGCGCCACCTGGCCGTCGGGCGAGGCGATCAGGCCCTCGTTGCGCACGCCGCCCGCGCCGGCCAGCAGCAGCACGCGGCCGCCGGTGGTGCTGCGCAGCTCGCCCTGGTTGACGATGGGCGCCGTGTTGCCGGCACCGCCGGTGAGGCTGAAGCGGCCGGCCTTCCAGGCCTCGTCGCCGATGCCCAGCGTGGAGACCACCAGCGCGCCGACGTTGACGCGCGCGTCGCGCCCGAACAGCACGCCGTAGGGGTTGACGAGCCAGACCTCGCCGTTGCTCGTCAGGCTGCCGAAGATCTGCGAGGGGTTGGCGCCGACGACGCGGTTGAGCACCTTGCTCGAGGCCGAGGGCTGCTCGAAGCGCACGGCGTTGGCCGCGCCGATGTTGAAGCTCTGCCAGTTCAGCACCGCGCCGGCGCTGTTGGTCACGGTGAGCTGGTTGCCGGTCTGCGCCAGCGTGGCCTGCCCGCGCACCACGTTCAGGCCGGCGGGCAGGGCCTGCGCATGCGCAGCGCCCGCCAGCGGGCCCAGCGTGTGCGTGGCCACGCCGGCCAGCGCCATCGCCCACAGCAGCGGGCGCGGGCGCATCCGTGAGCGGCGCACCCGCCAGGCACCTTGCAGCTTGCGGAGCAGCTTGATCGTGTTCATCGCCGAGTCACCGGTGGAAGCGAAATGAGGGGTTCAGTACGACAGCGAGGCGCTGAAGTGCGCCCGCGTGTCGTTCTTGCGGGTGAGCGTGCCTTCCTTCAGCGCGACGGCCGCGGCCAGCCGCGCCTGCAGGCGCTGGCGCTCGAAGCTCAGGCCCAGGCCGGCCGAGGCCAGCGAGCAGCGCGTCCTGTCGCTGGACGTGCTGCACGGCGCATCGAGCAGGTTGGCCACCATGCCGCCGTCGGCGAAGGCGAAGGCGCGCAGCGAGGGCTCGTTGGGCGACTTGCGCGACAGCATCTCCGGCCCGCCCAGCTCCAGGCTCGCGACCACGCCCTTGTCGCCGACGAGCTCGCGCTCCTCATAGCCGCGCACCGAGACCGCGCCGCCCAGGCCGAACTGCTCGCCGGCCACCATCGCCTGGCGCGTCCACTGCGCGGCCACGCGCGTGCGCAGCTGCCAGTTCTCGAAGATGTCGGCATTCGCGTTGCCCACGAAGCGCAGCTGGCCGTAGCCGCGCCTGGCGCCCGGCCGCTGCGCCTCGAAGGCCTCGGCCGAGCCCTTGCTGCCGCCGAGCTTCAGGTTGGTGAGCGCGGTGAAGGTGGTCGACCAGGTGAAGGGCATCGTGCCGCGCAGCGCGTAGTCCAGCGACAGCGGCGTCACCGTCACGTCCTGCCCGGCGGCGCCGCAGACGGCGCTGCTCTGGCCGTCGAGGTCGCAGCGGTTGACGTAGGCGCGCAGGTCGAAGGCGGCGCTCACGCGCTGGTCGACCTCGCCCCAGCGCGGCAGCAGCCAGGTACCGCGCAGCCCCGCGAGGTGGCCGCGGCCGTTGATGCGCACGTTGCCGGCGGCGGTGCTGCCGGTGCCGGCGTCGACGTCGCTGTAGGCGGCGTAGGCGTCGATCACCACCGTCGCGGCCGGCAGCGGGTAGCGGTAGAAGCCGCTCACCACGCTCACCTGGCTCGGCTTGGTCAGCGAGGTCTGGTACTGCAGGCTGGCCACGTCGTCGTTGCCGCTGATGTTCGCGTGCTGCCAGCCGGCGCTGGCGCGCAGCTTGCCGGTGCGCTCGTTGCCGGTGTCGTCCAGCGAGAGGCTGAAGGTCTGCGGGTTGCGGTCCAGCACCGTGAGGTCGACCGCCACGTCGCCCACCTGGGCGCCCGGGCGCAGCAGCACCTGCGTGCGCTTGGAGGGGTTCTCGTTGGCCAGCTCGATCTGGCTGTCGATGCGCCTCAGCCGCGGCGTGGTGCCGGGCTTGAGGTCGGGCAGTGCGGCGCGGATGTTCTCTTCCGAATGGAAGCGCGCGCCCTGCACGCGCACCGCCGAGACCTTGCCCTCGACGACGCGGATCGTCACCACGCCCGGCTCGCCGCCCTGCTGCGGCGGCAGGAAGGCCACCACGCCGCCGTAGCCGGCTTCGGCGTACAGGCGCTGCACGGCGTCTGCCGCGCGGCGCAGCTCTTCCAGCGTGCGCTGGCCGCGGAAGAGCTTCAGTGCCTCGTAGACCAGCTTCTCGTCGAGCAGCGTGTTGCCCACGACGCGGATGCTCTGCACCGCGACGCTGGCCTCCGCGGGGGCGGGCGTCGGCGCCTGCGCGCGGGCCGGTGCCGCGGATGCTGCGCATGCGGCGGCCAGCGCCATCAGACGGAACAGGTTCTTCTTCAAGTCTTACCCCGACGCCTTCAGCTGATGGGACAGGCCCGCATACCCTCGCCGGCCTGAGCCGGGCCAGTGTATGCAGCGCCCCCGCGGCCACAACCGGGCAAACAAGGGGGCCCGCTCCTTCTAGGGATGACCGACTTGCAAGCGCATGTTGGCCGCTCGGTCGCGGCCGATAATCCGCGCCCCGATGAGCCGAGCCCGCCCCGAACCTGCCGACACCAGCCCCGACAAGGAGCGCATGCGCCTGGACAAGTGGCTCTGGGCCGCGCGCCTGTACAAGACGCGGGCGCTGGCGGCCGAGGAAGTCGATCGTGGCCGGGTGCGGGTGAACGAGGCGCTGGCCAAGCCGTCGCGCGAGCTGAAGCCCGGCGACCTGCTGGAGCTGCGCCAGGGCCCCGTGCTGCGCATCGTGCAGGTGCTGGCGCTGAGCCACGTGCGCGGCCCGGCGCCGGTGGCGCAGGCGCTCTACGCGGAGACGCCCGAGAGCATCACCACCCGCCTGGCCGCGGCCGAGGCGCGCCGGCTCGCAGCCGAGCCGGCCGGTGCGATCGAGCAGGGCCGCCCCACCAAGCGCGACCGCCGCCGCCTGGCCGACTGGCAGCGCTGGAGCGCCAGCGCCGACGACTGAAGCCCGCGCGGCGCCGGCGCGGGCCCGCGCCGCGGCATCCGCCACGCCCGCGAAAACCCTGCCCTTGAAAAGCCTTCAGCGGCCCCCACTGTCCCTTCGCGTTTTCATTTCCACGCCATGACCAACACCCCAGAACCCAGCGCCGAGCCCCAGGCGGCGGCGCCCGACAAACCCGCCGAAGCCGCCGCCCCGCCGAGCCTGGAAGACCAGCTGGCCGAGCTGAAGGCCCGCCACGCCGAGGTCTCCGACGCCTTCCTGCGCGCCAAGGCCGAGGCCGAGAACGCCCGCCGCCGGGCCGAGGAGGAAGTCTCCAAGGCGCGCAAGTTCGCGCTCGAGGCCTTCGCCGAGAGCCTGCTGCCGGTGAAGGACAGCCTGGAGGCTGCCACCGCGATTCCCAACGCCACTAACGAGCAGCTGCTCGAAGGCGTGCACGCCACGCTGCGCCAGCTGACGCAGGCGCTGGAGCGCAACCGCGTGGTCGCCATCGCGCCGCCCGCGGGCACGAAGTTCGACCCGCACCAGCACCAGGCCATCAGCGTGGTGCCGGCCGAGCAGGAGGCCAACACCGTGGTGGCCGTGCTGCAGAAGGGCTACCTGATCGCCGAGCGCGTGCTGCGCCCGGCGCTGGTCACGGTGGCCGCGCCGAAGTAGCGCCATCCACAGGGCCGGCGCCTTGAAAGCCGGCCGCTTATCCACAACTCAGAAGACATCGCATCCCGCCACAGGAGCCAGAATCAAATGGGCAAGATCATCGGCATCGACCTCGGCACCACGAACTCGTGCGTCGCCGTGATGGAAGGCAACTCGACCAAGGTCATCGAGAACAGCGAAGGCGCGCGCACGACGCCGTCGATCATCGCCTACCAGGAAGACGGCGAGGTGCTGGTGGGCGCTTCCGCCAAGCGCCAGGCCGTCACCAACCCGCGCAACACGCTGTACGCGGTGAAGCGGCTGATCGGCCGCAAGTTCACCGAGAAGGAAGTGCAGAAGGACATCGACCTGATGCCCTTCAAGATCGCCGCGGCCGACAACGGCGACGCCTGGGTCGAGGTGCGCGGCAAGAAGTTCGCCCCGCCGCAGGTCAGCGCCGAGGTGCTGCGCAAGATGAAGAAGACCGCCGAGGACTACCTCGGCGAGGAAGTGACCGAGGCCGTGATCACGGTGCCGGCCTACTTCAACGACAGCCAGCGCCAGGCCACCAAGGACGCCGGCCGCATCGCCGGCCTGGAGGTCAAGCGCATCATCAACGAGCCCACCGCCGCGGCGCTGGCCTTCGGCCTGGACAAGCACGGAAAGGGCGACCGCAAGATCGCGGTGTTCGACCTCGGCGGCGGCACCTTCGACATCTCGATCATCGAGATCGCCGATGTCGACGGCGAGAAGCAGTTCGAGGTGCTGTCGACGAACGGCGACACGTTCCTCGGCGGCGAGGACTTCGACCAGCGCATCATCGACTACATCGTCGCCGAGTTCAAAAAGGAACAGGGCGTCGACCTGACGAAGGACGTGCTGGCGCTGCAGCGCCTGAAGGAAGCGGCCGAGAAGGCCAAGATCGAACTCTCGAACAGCACGCAGACCGACGTCAACCTGCCGTACATCACGGCCGATGCGTCCGGCCCGAAGCACCTGAACATCAAGCTCACGCGCGCCAAGCTGGAAAGCCTGGTCGACGAGCTGATCGAGCGCACCATCGAGCCCTGCCGCATCGCGGTGAAGGACGCCGGCGTCAAGCTCGGCGAGATCGACGACGTGATCCTGGTCGGCGGCATGACGCGCATGCCCAAGGTGCAGGAGAAGGTGAAGGCCTTCTTCGGCAAGGAGCCGCGCAAGGACGTCAACCCCGACGAAGCCGTGGCCGTGGGCGCGGCCATCCAGGGCCAGGTGCTGGGCGGCGAGCGCAAGGACGTGCTGCTGCTGGACGTGACGCCGCTGTCGCTGGGCATCGAGACCCTGGGCGGCGTGATGACCAAGATGATCAAGAAGAACACCACGATCCCGACCAAGTTCAGCCAGGTGTTCAGCACGGCCGACGACAACCAGCCGGCGGTGACGATCAAGGTCTACCAGGGCGAGCGCGAGATGGCGCTGGGCAACAAGTCGCTGGGCGAGTTCAACCTCGAAGGCATCCCGCCGGCGCCGCGCGGCCTGCCGCAGATCGAGGTCACCTTCGACATCGACGCCAACGGCATCCTGCACGTCAGCGCCAAGGACAAGGGCACCGGCAAGGAGAACAAGATCACCATCAAGGCGAACTCGGGCCTCTCCGAGGCCGAGATCGAGAAGATGGTGAAGGACGCCGAGGCCAACGCCGCCGAGGACAAGCGCAAGCTCGAACTCGTGCAGGCGCGCAACCAGGCCGACGGCCTCGTGCACTCGGTCAAGAAGAGCCTCACCGAGCATGGCGAGAAGCTGGACGCCGGCGAGAAGGAAAAGATCGAGGCCGCGATCAAGGACGTCGAGGAAGCGCTCAAGAGCGACGACAAGGCGACCATCGAGGCCAAGACCGAGCTGCTGATGACGGCCAGCCAGAAGCTGGGCGAGAAGATGTACGCCGAGGCGCAGGCGGCCGCCGGCGCGGCGGGTGCGTCGGCCGGCCCGGGCGCGGGCCCCGGCGGCGAGGCACCTAAAGGCAAGCCGGCCGGCGACGACGTGGTCGATGCCGATTTCAAGGAAGTCAAGAAGTGATATGCCGGACGGGCCTTCGGCCCGCCGTCATATCTCGCCGCGCTCGAGCTGACGGGCTCCGCCCGCAGGTCAGCGCGGCGGTCTTGCTTCGATGCATGCAGTGAGTTTTCATGGCCAAGCGCGACTACTACGAAGTCCTCGGCGTTCCGAAGAACGCCTCCGAGGAAGACATCAAGAAGGCCTATCGCAAGCTGGCGATGAAGCACCACCCTGACCGCAACCAGGGTGACGACGCGAAGAAGGCCGAGGAGAAGTTCAAGGAGGCCAAGGAGGCCTACGAGATGCTCTCCGACGCGCCGAAGCGTGCCGCCTACGACCAGTACGGCCACGCCGGCGTCGACCCCTCGATGGGCGGCATGGGCGGCCGCGGCGGCCCGGGCGCGGAAGGCTTCGGCGGCTTCGCCGAGGCCTTCGGCGACATCTTCGGCGACATCTTCGGCCCGGGCCAGGGCCGGCGCGGCGGCGGCGGGCAGCAGGTCTACCGCGGCAGCGACCTGAGCTACGCGATGGAGATCACGCTCGAGGAAGCGGCCTTCGGCAAGGAAACGCAGATCCGCGTGCCGAGCTGGGACACCTGCGAGACCTGCCACGGCTCGGGCGCCAAGCCCGGCACCAGCGCCAAGACCTGCCCCACCTGCAGTGGCAATGGCACGGTGCACCTGCGCCAGGGCTTCTTCAGCATCCAGCAGACCTGCCCGCACTGCCACGGCAGCGGCAAGATCATCCCCGAGCCCTGCACCACCTGCAGCGGCCAGGGCAAGATCAAGCGCCAGAAGACGCTGGAGGTGAAGATCCCGGCCGGCATCAACGAGGGCATGCGCATCCGCTCGGCCGGCAACGGCGAGCCGGGCACCAACGGCGGGCCGGCGGGCGATCTCTACATAGAGATCCGCGTCAAGCAGCACGACATCTTCGAGCGCGACGGCGACGACCTGCACTGCACCGTGCCGGTGGGCCTGACGACCGCGGCGCTGGGCGGCGCGATCGAGGTGCCCACGCTGGGAACCAAGGCCGAGATCGAGCTGCCCGAAGGCACCCAGCACGGCAAGACCTTCCGCCTGCGCGGCAAGGGCATCAAGGGCCTGCGCAGCAGCTACCCGGGCGACCTGTACTGCCACGTGGCGGTGGAGACGCCGGTCAAGCTCACCGAGCACCAGCGCAAGCTGCTCAAGGAGCTGGACGAGTCCTTCAAGAAGGGCGGCGAACGCCATTCGCCCAACGCCAAGAGCTGGACCGATCGGGTGAAGGACCTGTTCAAGTAGCTTTCGGCCGGCATTCCGGGGCCTATTCGGCCCTTCAGACGGCGGCTGGCTGGCCGATAGTTCCGGGAGACCACTACCAGCCTCCCGCGGGACACCCGTGCAGCAGCTCGACCGCGACGTCAACAAGAGCCACGCGCTCGTCATCGACGGCAATCCGACCTCGCGCAGCGTGCTTTTCCAGCACCTGCGCGACTTCGGCTTCGGCGTCATCAAGACCGCCGGCCGGCTCGTGGACGCGCGCGACATGCTCGAGCGCCGCCGCTTCGACCTGGTGATCTGCGACTACCACTTCGACAACACCGAGGAGTCGGGCCAGGACCTGCTGGAAGAACTGCGGCGCGAGAACATGCTGCCCTACTCCACCGTCTTCGTGATGGTGACGGGCGAGGCCACCTACCAGAAGGTGGCCGAGGCGGCGGAAGCGGCGCTGGACAGCTACCTGATCAAGCCCTTCTCGGCCAACACCCTCTTCGAGCGCCTGAAGGAAGCGCGCCAGCGCAAGCGCGTGCTGCGCGACATCTTCGACTCGATGGACGCCAAGCAGTTCGAGCTGGCCGCGCAGCTGTGCCTGAACCGCTTCAACCAGCGGCAGCTGTACTGGCTGTACGCGGCGCGCATCGGCGCCGAGATCCTGATGATGCTCAAGCGCAACGAGGAGGCCAAGGTCCTCTTCGATGCCGTCATCGAGGCCAAGGCCGTGCCCTGGGCGCGCCTGGGCGTGGCCCGCGTGCAGCTGGCGCAGGGCGAGGTGGCCGCGGCACGCCGCACGCTGGAGTCGCTGCTGGGCGACCTGCCCCAGTACGCCGACTCCTACGACGTGATGGGCAAGGTCCAGATGGAGCAGGGCAACATCGAGGAGGCGCTGCAGACCTACCGCACCGCCGCCACGATCACCCCCGGTTGCATCCTGCGCCTGCAGCACTGCGGCACGCTGAGCTTCTACAACGGCGACAGCGCCACCGCGATCGACATGCTCGACCGGACCTGGGCGATGGGCGCCAAGTCGCGCCTGTTCGACGTGCTGTCGATGATGCTGCTGGCCTTCCTGCGCTTCGACCAGCACGACACGAAGAACCTCGACGTCGCCTACGACATCCTGCAGCGCTTCGCCGACACCTACAACCAGTCGGCCCGGCTGCGGCGCATGGCGGAGATCGGCCACATCCTCGTGACGCTCAACGCCGGCAAGACCGCGGTGGGCGTGCTGCGCGCGCGCGAGCTGGTGGAAGACCTGACCGAGCCGAACTTCGACATGGAAGCCGGCACGAACATGCTCTCGCTGTGGTCGCGCCTGGGCTCGCACGGCGTGGAGGACGACGAGTACAAGACCGTGGTGCAGCGCGTCGCACGGCGCTTCTCGGTCAGCAAGGCTGCCACCGAGGTGCTGGTGGCCGCCGTGCGCCTGACGCCGCAGGCCGGCCCCTGGGTGCGCGAGTCGCACGCCGAGATCATGCAGCTGGCCGAATCGGCGATGAACCACGCCGTGCGCGGCCAGCCCCGCGCGGCGGTGGAGAACCTGCTGCTGCACGGCCAGAACACCGGCAACGCCAAGCTCATCGAGATGGCCAGCGCGGTGGCCAAGCGCCACAGCGACCGCATCGAGGACATCGACGCGCTGATCGAATCGGCCGACCAGCTGGCCCACCGCTACTGCGCCCCGCACACCCACATCGCGGGCGTGCGGCGCAGCAACCGCTCGGCCGGCGGCCTGGTGCTGCGGCGCGGAGCGGCCGCCTAGGAGCCTGCGCGGCAGAAATCCAGCCCCGCGTTGCAACCGGATTGGGGCGCAGGCAAGGCGCGGTGCGCAGCCCGGGCCGGTCGCCCGGGCAAGCGCTGCAACGCCGCATGCGCCCCAATCCGGTTGCAACCCGAAGGGCCGAGGTCTCCAAAGCCGCTGGCGGGCGTTGCGCCGCTTGCGCGGGCGTACAGCCCGCGCCGCACGACGCGCCTACGCCAGCGGCTTTGGAGGCCTCGGCGCGGGGCTGGATTTCTGCCGCGCAGGCTCCTAGAGCCCCCGCTAGAACAACTCGCCCTGCGCCGCGTTGCGCGGCGGCGGCCGGAACTGCGACAGGTCTAGCTCGATCCGCTCGCGTTGGAAGCCCAGCCGGGCACAGGCCTTCTCGAAGCGTTGCCGCAGCAGCTCGGCCCAGACGCCCTCGCCTTTCATGCGCGAGCCGAAGCGCGGGTCGTTGTCCTTGCCGCCGCGCATCTCCTGCACGCGGGCCATGATGCGCTCGGCCTTCTCGGGCGCATGCTGCTGCAGCCACTGCCTGAACAGCGGACTCACCTCCCAGGGCAGGCGCAGCACGATGCTGAACGCACGCTGCGCGCCGGCGTCGCGCGCGGCTTGCAGGATGCGCTCGAGCTCGGGCTCGTTGAGGAAGGGGATCACCGGCGAGACGCTCACGCCCACCGGCACGCCGGCGCGGGCGAAGGTCTCGATGGTCTTCAGCCGCCGGTGCGGCGCCGCGGCGCGCGGCTCCAGCGTGCGGGCGAGCGAAGGGTCGAGCGTGGTGATCGAGACGTAGACCGCGGCCAGGCGCTGCGCCGCCATCGGCGCGATGAGGTCGAGGTCGCGCTCGACGCCGCTGCTCTTGGTGATGATCGAGAACGGATGCTTCGCCGCCGCCAGCACCTCGATGACCGAGCGCGTGATGCCCAGCCGCCGCTCGGCCGGCTGGTAGGCGTCGGTCACCGAGCCGATGTTCAGCTGCGCCGGCATGAAGCCGCGCGCGTTCAGCGCCTCGCGCAGCCGCTCGGCGGCATTGACCTTCGCGATGATGCGCGTCTCGAAGTCCAGCCCCGGCGAGAGGTTCAGGTAGCTGTGCGTGGGCCGCGCGTAGCAGTAGACGCAGCCATGCTCGCAGCCGCGGTAGGGGTTGATCGAGAGGTCGAAGCCGATGTCGGGCGAGTCGTTGCCCGACAGGATGCCGCGCACGTTCTCTTCGATGATCTGCGTCTCGGGCCCCGCATGCTCCTCATGTGCGGCCTGCTCCAGAGTGCCCCAGCCGTCGTCGAAGCTGCTGCGGGTGTCGCTGGTGAAGCGGTGCTCGATCGCCCAGGCCGTGCCGCGGCCCTTGAGGGCGCCCGGGCCGGGCATGTAGACGAGGGTGGCGGCATCGGTGTCGGCAGGCATACTGTCAATCTATACAGTATGCCTCCTGGCTGCAAGTGGCCCCGCTGCCGTCGCAGACTTGCCCGCTCAGAAGCTGTGAATGAATCCGGTGCGCCCGAGCAGACCGTTCAAGCGGCCCGAATCTAGGCGCAAAGCGCAGCCGCAGCTCGGGCTACGGCGAGCATTTGCAACGACGAGTCGGACCGCTTGGGCGGGATGAGCGGGCGTGTGGGGTTCGTTCACAGCTTCTCAGTACTCCGCGCCCGCGCTGCCCGGCGCCAGGTTCTCGAAGCGCGTCTGCGGCTTCAGGAACGTGAGCTTCACCGTGCCCACCGGGCCGTTCCGCTGCTTGGCGACGATGATCTCCGAGACGCCCGGCTCCTTGCTGTCCTTGTTGTAGTAGTCGTCGCGGTAGATGAACATGATGATGTCGGCATCCTGCTCGATGGCGCCCGATTCGCGCAGGTCGCTCATCATCGGCCGCTTGTCGTTGCGCTGCTCGACGCTGCGGTTCAGCTGCGACAGCGCCACCACCGGGCACTGCAGTTCCTTGGCCAGCGCCTTCAGGCCGCGGCTGATCTCGCCCAGCTCGGTGGCGCGGTTCTCCTCGCTGCTGCTGGAGCCGCTCATCAGCTGCAGGTAGTCGATGACGATCAACCCCAGCGTGCCGAACTGCCGCGCCATGCGCCGGGCGCGCGCGCGCAGCTCGCTGCTGGTGAGGCCGGCGGTCTCGTCGATGTACAGCTGCACCTGGCCGAGCTTCTCCACGGCCTCGGTCAGCCGCTCCCACTCGCCGCCGTCGAGCCGGCCGGTGCGCAGGTTCTGCTGGTTGATGCGCCCCAGGCTGCCCACCAGGCGCAGCGCCAGCTGGGCGGCGCCCATTTCCATCGAGAACACCAGCACCGGCAGCCCCTCGTGCACGGCCACGTTCTCGGCGATGTTCAGCGCGAACGCGGTCTTGCCCATCGACGGGCGCGCGGCCAGCACGATCAGGTCGCCCTTCTGCAGGCCGGCGGTCTGGCGGTCGAGATCGTAGAAGCCGGTGCGCACGCCGGTGACCTCCTCGGCGCCGTTGTCGTGCAGTTCCTGCACGCGGTCGATGAGGTCGACGACGAGCTTGTCGATGCCCTGGAAGCCCTGCTTCTGGCGCGAGCCTTCCTCGCCGATCTGGAAGATCTTGCTCTCCGCCTCGTCGAGCACGGTGCTCACCTGGCGGCCCTGCGGGTTGAAGGCGCTGGTGGCGATGTCGTCGCTGGCGGCGATGAGCTTGCGCAGGATCGAGCGCTCGCGCACGATCTCGGCATAACGCCGCATGTTGGCGGCACTGGGCACGCTCTGCGCCAGCGCGTTGAGGTAGGCCAGGCCGCCCACGTCCTGCGCCTTGCCCAGGCCCTGCAGCTGCTCGAAGACGGTGATCACGTCGGCCGGCTTGCTCTGGCCCACCAGTGCGCCGATGGCCGCGTAGATCAGCCGGTGCTCGTGGCGGTAGAAGTCGCCGTCGGTCAGTAGGTCGCCGGCGCGGTCCCAGGCGAGGTTGTCGATCAGCAGGCCGCCCAGCACGCTCTGCTCGGCTTCCACCGAGTGCGGCGGCACGCGCAGCCGGCTGACCTCGTCGTCACGGTGCGGGCTGCTGTCGCGGGTGTCGAAGATGGCGCTCATCGGCGATCGATGCTAAGCCTGCGACGCCTCACCGCCTGTGGATAGGGCTGTGGAAATTCGCTGGCGTTCCTGTGTGCCGGCCGGGACAAGTGCCCGGCCCGAAAAAGAACAAGGCCGGCGGGTGCCGGCCTTGCTGCTCAGGCGGAAGCCCTGGCGTCAGTCGACCTGCGCCACCACCTGCACTGTGATCTCGGCCACCACGTCGGTGTGCGGGGCAACGCTCACCGGGTGCTCGCCCACCGTCTTCAGCGGGCCGTTGGGCAGGCGCACCTGGCCCTTGACGAGCTGCATGCCCATCTTGGACAGCGCCTCGGCGATGTCGTGGTTGGTGACGCTGCCGAACAGGCGGCCGTCGACGCCGGCCTTCTGCGCGATGCGCACCGTCTTGCCGGCGAGCTGTTCGCCCAGCGCCTGAGCGGCGGCGAGCTTGGCGGCGGCGGCCTTCTCGAGATCCGCGCGGCGGTTCTCGAATTCCTTGATCGCCTCGGCGGTGGCGCGGCGCGCCAGCTTGGTGGGGATCAGGAAGTTGCGCGCATAACCCTGCTTGACCTTGACGACGTCGCCCAGGTTGCCGAGCTTGCCGACCTTCTCCAGAAGAATGACTTGCATGGCGTGTTCCTCCTCAGACCTTGTGCTGGTCGGAATACGGCAGCAGCGCCAGGAAGCGCGCACGCTTGATGGCGGTGGTCAGCTGGCGCTGGTAGAACGCGCGCGTGCCGGTCAGGCGGGCGGGCGTGATCTTGCCGTTCTCGCCGATGAAGTCGCGCAGGATGTCGATTTCCTTGTAGTCGATCGACTCGACCTTGGCGACGGTGAAACGGCAGAAACGCTTGCGGCGGAACAGCAGCGATTGGCTGTTGCGCTTCGGACGCTTGTCCTTGGAAAAACGACCTTTACCACGGGGCGGGGGCATAGTCAGCTCCTACTTGATTTCGTTCGATCCGGATGAGGCTGGAGGATCCTCGGAAGGCTCCACCGACGTGACGTGGAAGACGAGTCCGCGGCCGTTGCGTGCGCTGGTGATGAAGCCGGCGTAGAGCGCCGAACCTCCCAGCGCCGCGGCGAGCAGGCCCTTCGTCACCGCCCCGATCGCCACCGCCTTCATCTCCATCGAGACCTTGCGGGGCTGGCCGTCTTCGCTGACCTCGGACTCGTGCTTCAGCACCAGGTCCAGGGCCGGCAAGCCGGCGGGGGTGTAACGCAGTGCCGCCCGCTCGACCAGCGTGCCGCTCAGCAGGAGCCGGTTCATGCCGGGCTCCGGGCGAGGGGCGCCGCCGATGCGGACGCGACCGCCTTCGTCAGGCCGAAGCCTCCTGGCGTTCCTTGCGAGCTTCCTCGCGTTCCACCGCCTTCATCATGACCGAAGGCGTGGTCTCGGCCTTGCCACGAACCACCGTCAGGTGGCGCAGCACGGCATCGTTGAACCGGAAACCCGTTTCCAGCTCGGTGAGCGTCGCGAAGCTGCATTCGATGTTCAGGCACAGGTAATGCGCCTTCACCAGCTTCTGGATCATGTAGGCCAGTTGGCGCCGACCCCAGTCCTCGACACGGTGCACCTTGCCGCCGGCGGCGGTGACCAGGTTCTTGTAGCGTTCCAGCATGGCCGGAACCTGTTCGCTCTGATCCGGATGGATGAGCAGAACGATCTCGTAGTGACGCATGGATGCTCCTTGTGGATTCCCGCCTCGCCCGGGAAGAACCCCGGACTCCAGCGGTGGAAGCCGCCCCGATGCGTCAACATGACGGGTGCGGCAAGGACGAAAAGCCTACGAGTATAGCAGGCCGGGCGGGCGCCGGATCAGGCTTCGTCGGGCGCCGGGAACCGCATGCGGTCGATCAGCGCCTGGATCTCGGCGCCCGGCGCGCGCGTCAGCAGGCTCACCACCGCCATCGCCGCCAGCCCGGCAGGCACGCCGAAGACGCCGGCGGCCAGCGGCTCGATGCCGAACCACTGGCATTCCGCCAGCGGCCGCGTCACGCCGAACAGGCCGCGCAGCAGCGGCAGGTTGGTCGCCATGTACCAGCCGCAGACCGCCACGCCGGTGCACATGCCCGCCACCGCGCCGGCGCCATTGGCGCGGCGCCAGAAGATGCCCAGCACCAGCGCCGGGAAGAAGGCGGCGGCGGCGAGCGAGAACGCGGCCGAGACGAACTGCAGGATGTCGGTGATCTTCAGCGCGGCGATCAGCGCGGCGAGGAAAGCCACCGCCATCACCAGCACCTTGGAGGCGATCACGCGCCCGGCGGCCGTCGCCTGCGGGTTCATCACGCGGAAGTACACGTCGTGCGAAAGGGCATTGGCGATCGTCAGCAGCAGCCCGTCGGCCGTGGACAGCGCCGCGGCCAGGCCGCCCGCTGCCACCAGGCAGGTCACCCAGTACGGCAGCCCGCCGATCTCGGGCGCGGCCAGCACGATCACGTCGCCGCCCAGCGCCAGCTCGCCGAGTTGCAGGATGCCGTCGCCGTTGACGTCGCGCACGCTCACGAGCGAAGTATCGAGCCGCGACCAGCGGTTCACCCACTGCGGCAGGTGGTCCACCGGCAGGCCCACGAGGTTCTGCAGCACCTCGTACTTCACCAGCACCGCCAGCGCCGGCGCCGCCACGTACAGCAGCGTGATGAACAGCAGCGACCACGCGACCGAGCGCCGCGCCGCCGAGGCCGAGGGCGTCGTGTAGTAGCGCGTGATGACGTGCGGCATCGCCGCCGTGCCCATCATCAGGCACAGCATCAGCGCGATGAAGTTGATCCGCGCGCCATCGAAGCGCTGCTTCGCGGCGTGGTCACCGGCCGGGTCGCCGGTGGCGAAGGGCAGCGTCTGCGGCGGCATGCCCGCCAGCGGCTGGGCACGCGCCAGCGCCTGGTCGCGCTCGCGCTGGTACAGCGCCCTGGCCTGCACCTCCGTGCGCGGGCGCTGGGCGTATTCGCGCTCGGCGCGCTGGATGCGCGCCAGCGGCGCGTTGTCGGCACGCAGCGCGGCCACGCGCTGGGCCAGCTGCGCCTCGTCTCGCAGCATCGCGCCGCGCACGTCCTGCAGCTTGCGTTCGGCGTCGGCGGCGCGTTCCTGCAGGCGCACGATGACCTCGCGCTCGGCCGGGTCGGCCGCCAGCTCGCGCTCGCGCTGGGCCACGCGCTCGAGCTGCGTGCCGTAGCTGGCGATCGGCATCACGCTGCCGGTCTGCTTGACCGACAACCACACCAGCGGCACCAGGTACGCGACGATCAGCACCAGGTACTGCGCCACCTGCGTCCAGGTGACGGCGCGCATGCCGCCCAGGAACGAGCACACCAGCACGCCGCCCAGGCCGACGAAGATGCCCAGCTCGAAGCCGAAGCCGGTGAGGTGCGAGGTGATGAGCCCCACGCCGTAGATCTGCACCACCACGTAGACGAAGGACACCGCCACGGCGGCCGCCGCGCCCAGCATGCGCGGCAGACGGCCGCCGTAGCGCGTGCCGAGGAAATCGGGCACCGTGTACTGGCCGAAGCGGCGCAGGTAGGGCGCCAGCAGCAGCGCCAGCAGGCAGTAGCCGCCGGTCCAGCCCAGGATGTAGGCCAGCCCGGCGAAGCCCTGCAGGTACAGCACGCCGGCCGTGCCGATGAAGGACGCGGCCGACATCCAGTCCGCCGCCGTGGCCAGCCCGTTGTACATGGCCGGCACGCGGCGCCCGGCGACGAAGTACTCGACCTCGTTGGACGTGCGGCAGATGAAGCCGATGCCGGCATAGACGGCCACCGTCAGCACCAGGAAGCCGGCGCCGATCCACGGCCGCGGCAGGCCGGCGCGGTCGGCCAGCGCCATCGTGGCGGTCAGCGCACCGAAGGCCAGCAGGAACGCCGCGTAGCGGCGCGCCAGCCGCACCGAGAAGCTCGAGGGCGCGCGCCGGCCGCTCACTCGGCGTCCACGCGCCCTTCCTCGCGCGGCCCGGGCGCGCCGGCATCGGCCGACCTTTGCTGCTGCACGAAGCGCGCCTCCAGGCGGTCCATCGCGACGACGTAGACCACGATGATCAGCAGGTACACGAGCAGCGTGCCCTCGGCGGCCATCCAGTAGCCCGCGGGGAAGCCGAAGCCGTGCAGCGCGTCGAGGTCGCGCGCGAACCAGGGCACGAGCAGGTTGATGGCCAGCCAGGCCGTCAGCAGCAGCAGCGTGATGCGCAGCGTGGTGCGCCAGAACGCGTGTCTTGCGGCAGAGACCATGCGGCATTCTCACCCAGGGTCGATGGGCCTTCGCGGCCGCTGCACCACGCGCCTCGGGGCCCTTCGCGGGTTATCGATGCCTGGGGAAACCCGCGCCGGCGCGGCGCATGTCACCGCTGTCAGCAATCAGAAAGGCAGCCTCAAAAGACTGCTCTGGCACTGGCGCGAGGGAGCGCCAATCCACCTTTATAGGAGACCTGTTCATGGCAATGGCCGAAGCCCGAAAGGGCGCCCCCATGTCATCCGACCCGAGGCCGATGTCCGCCGACGAGAAGCGCGTGATCTTCGCGTCGTCGCTGGGCACCGTGTTCGAGTGGTACGACTTCTACCTCTTCGGCGTGATGGCCCCGATCATCGCGGCGAACTTCTTCACCGCGCTCGATCCCGCCACGCGCGACATCTTCACGCTGCTGGCCTTCGCCGCCGGCTTCGCGGTGCGGCCCTTCGGCGCCATCGTCTTCGGCCGGCTGGGCGACCTCGTCGGCCGCAAGTACACCTTCCTGGTGACGATCCTGATCATGGGCCTGTCCACGTTCCTCGTGGCCTTCCTGCCCACGTACAAATCCTGGGGCATCGCCGCGCCGATCACGCTGATCGCGCTGCGCCTGCTGCAGGGCCTGGCACTGGGCGGCGAGTACGGCGGCGCGGCCACCTACGTGGCCGAGCACGCGCCGCACGGCAAGCGCGGCGCCTACACGGCCTGGATCCAGACCACCGCGACCGTGGGCCTGATGCTCGCGCTGATGGTGATCCTGGGCACGCGCCTGTACATGGGCGAGAAGGAATTCGGCGAGTGGGGCTGGCGCATCCCGTACGCGGTCTCGGGCCTGCTGCTGGCGGTGTCGGTGTGGATCCGGCTGAAGCTGTCGGAGTCGCCCGCGTTCACGCGCATGAAGTCCGAAGGCAAGACCTCCAAGGCGCCGCTGACGGAGTCCTTCGGCCAGTGGAGCAACCTGAAGATCGTGATCCTGGCGCTCGTCGGCGCGACCGCGGGCCAGGCCGTCGTCTGGTACACGGGCCAGTTCTACGCGCTGTTCTTCCTGCAGTCGTTCCTGAAGGTCGACGGGCCGACGGCCAACGTGCTGATCGCGCTGTCGCTGATCATCGGCACGCCCTTCTTCCTGGTGTTCGGGTCGCTGTCCGACAAGATCGGCCGCAAGCCCATCATCATGGCCGGCTGCCTGCTGGCGGTGCTGACCTACTTCCCGCTCTTTAACGCGCTGACGACCTACGCCAACCCGAAGCTGCAGAAGGCGATCCAGACCTCGCCGGTGACGGTGGTGGCGCCCCCGGGCGACTGCGGGCTGATCCTGAACCTCACGGGCACGGCCAAGTTCTTCACCGCCTGCGACCTGTCGCGCACCTACCTGTCGAACTCAGGGGTGAACTACGACAAGAAGGAAGACGCTGCGGTGAAGGTCACCACCGTGAAGGTGGGCGACAAGGAGATCGCGGCCTACAACGGCAAGGACGCCAACGCCAAGGATGAGAAGGCGCGCTTCGAGAAGGAGGTGCGCGCCGCGCTCGACGCCGCCGGCTATCCGGCCAAGGCGGATCCGATCCCCACCGGCAGCGGCAACTGGTGGATGATCATCGTGATCCTGACGATCATGGTGATCTACGTGACCATGGTCTACGGGCCCATCGCAGCGATGCTGGTGGAGTTCTTCCCCACGCGCATCCGCTACACCTCGATGAGCCTGCCGTACCACATCGGCAACGGCTGGTTCGGCGGCTTCCTGCCGGCGGTCTCGTTCTCGATCGTGGCCGCGCAGGGCAACATCTACAGCGGCCTGTGGTACCCGATCATCATCGCCGCCATCACCTTCGTCGTCGGCACCTTGTTCATCAAGGAGACCAAGGACGTCGACATCTACGCCGGCGACTGAACCGGCTTCGCCAACCGGCCGGGCGCAGGGGCGCCCGGCCTTTTCATTTCGAGGGAGCTTCAACCCATGTGGAAACTGCTGATCGGCTTCGCGATCTTCGCGGCGCTGGCCGTCTTCATACTCACGAAGTCGGGCGGGAACGTCGACCTGGGCGGCGAAAAGCACGAGGTCGCGCCGGCGGCCGCACCGGCACCCGCCCCGGCCTCGGGACCGGCGGCGCCGGCATCGGCCGCGTCGAGCTGAGCGGAGCGGAGTGGCCCAGCTCAGCCGAGGATGTCGCGCGCGCGCTGCGCCAGCAGCCGCGCCGGGCCTTCGCCGCTGCCCTTGGTGATGACCTTCGTGTACTCCGGCAGCAGTGCGCGGAGGTCGTCGCAGGTGAAGCACTTCTCCAGCTTCAGCGTGAAGAAGAAGGCGCGCAGGCCGAGCGCATCGACGGCGCTGTCGTTCATGAACTTCTGCGCCGAGCGGAAGCGCTCGCCCTCGGTGGGAAGGGTGACCGGCCGCTGAGGCTGCGTCTGCGGCTGCGGCTGCTCGTCGAGGTTCAGATCGATCGACTGCTCGGCCGCCCGCGCGGCCTCGCGGCGCCGGATCAGGCCCTGCTGCTGCAGCGACTGCAGGAAGTCGCCCGGCGCGCCCAGCGTCGCGGCCGCGTCGAGCAGCTGCGACTCGGACATCGAGCCGTCGACCATGATGAGCATGGTGCGCAGGCGCGGCGGCAGCTTGCGCGACCGCGCCCGCACCTCTTCGGCGCCGGCGTCGGTCTTCTCGTACACGACGGATTCGGGCATGACATCCAGCCGGTCCTGTGCGCACGCAGCGCCAGCCCGGTCCCACGACTTTCGGACGGAAGAATCTTACCGCCGTCTGACACGGACAGGACCCCGGAAATGCAGGGTTTGCCGCGCCGACTTCCCGCCGGCGCGACGAAGGTCGGGCGCGGCGCGCCTTACTTCACGCCCGCCAGGCGGTGCCAGGTCTCGACGACGGTGTCGGGGTTCAGCGAGATGGAGACGATGCCCTCCTGCGCCAGCCAGTCGGCGAAGTCCGGGTGGTCGCTCGGCCCCTGGCCGCAGATGCCCACGTACTTGCCGGTGGCCCGGCAGGCGGCGATGGCGCGCGAGATCATCGCCTTCACGGCCGGGTCGCGTTCGTCGAAGTCGCCGGCCAGCTGCTCGAGGCCCGAGTCGCGGTCCAGGCCCAGCGTGAGCTGGGTGAGGTCGTTGGAGCCGATCGACATGCCGTCGAAGTGCTGCAGGAACTGCTCGGCGAGGATCGCGTTGCTGGGCACCTCGCACATCATGATCAGCCGCAGGCCGTCGTTGCCGCCTTCGGCCGCACGCTTCAAGCCACGCTCGGCCAGCATGCGCTTGACCTGCTCGGCCTGCCGCACGGTGCGCACGAAGGGCACCATGATCTCGACGTTCGTCAGGCCCATCTCGCCGCGCACGCGGCGCAGCGCCTCGCACTCCATCGCGAAGGCGTCGCTGAACTCGCCGCTGATGTAGCGGCTGGCGCCGCGGAAGCCCAGCATCGGGTTCTCTTCGTCGGGCTCGTAGCGCTTGCCGCCGATCAGCTTGCGGTACTCGTTGCTCTTGAAGTCCGACAGCCGCACGATCACGCTCTTGGGCCAGAAGGCCGCGGCGATGGTGGCGATGCCCTCGGTCAGCTTGTCGACGTAGAAGGCACGCGGGCTGGCGTGGCCGCGCGCGACGCTCTCCACCGCCTTCTTCAGCTCGGCGTCGACGTTCGGGTAGTCGAGGATCGCCTTCGGGTGCACGCCGATGTTGTTGTTGATGATGAACTCCAGCCGCGCCAGGCCGACGCCGGAGTTGGGCATGCGGGCGAAGTCGAAGGCCAGCTGCGGGTTGCCGACGTTCATCATGATCTTCACCGGGCAGTACGGCATCTCGCCGCGCTCCACGTCGCTGACCTCGGTCTCCAGCAGCCCGTCGTAGATGTAGCCGGTGTCGCCCTCGGCGCAGGAGACGGTCACGAGGTTGCCCTCGTGCAGCTTCTCGGTCGCGTCGCCGCAGCCCACGACCGCCGGGATGCCCAGCTCGCGCGCGATGATCGCCGCGTGGCAGGTGCGCCCGCCGCGGTTGGTGACGATGGCGCTGGCGCGCTTCATCACCGGCTCCCAGTTCGGGTCGGTCATCTCGGTGACGAGCACGTCGCCGGGCTGCACACGCTCCATCTCGGCGATGTTGCGCACCAGGCGCACGGGGCCGGTGCCCACCTTCTGGCCGATGGCGCGGCCCTCGGCCAGCACCGTGCTCTTGGCGCGGTCGCCCTTGATGCGGTAGCGCTGCTCCACCTTGCCGGCGGCCTGGCTCTTCACCGTCTCGGGCCGCGCCTGCAGGATGTAGATCTTGCCGTCGCCGCCGTCGCGGCCCCACTCGATGTCCATCGCACGGCCGTAGTGCTGCTCGATGATCAGCGCGTACTTGGCCAGCTCAGTCACCTCGGCGTCGGTCAGCGAGTAGCGGTTGCGCTGCTCGGGCGGCGTATCGAGCGTCTGCACCAGGCGGCCGGACTCGGCCTTGGCCGCCGCGTCGGCGAACACCATGCGCTGCAGCTTGCTGCCCAGGGCGCGGCGGATCACGGCGAAGCGGCCGGCCTTCAGCGTCGGCTTGTGGACGTAGAACTCGTCCGGGTTCACCGCGCCCTGCACCACCAGCTCGCCCAGGCCCCAGCTCGAGGTGATGAAGACCACGTCGGAGAAGCCCGACTCGGTGTCGATGGTGAACATCACGCCGGCCGAACCGAGGTCGGAACGCACCATGCGCTGCACGCCGGCCGACAGTGCCACGTCGGCATGCGCGTAGCCCTTGTGCACGCGGTAGCTGATGGCGCGGTCGTTGTAGAGCGAGGCGAAGACCTCCTTGATCCGGTGCAGCACGTCGGTGATGCCGGTCACGTTCAGGAAGGTCTCCTGCTGGCCGGCGAACGAGGCATCGGGCAGGTCTTCCGCCGTGGCCGAGGAGCGCACGGCGAAGCTGGCCTCGGCGTTGCCGGCGGACAGGCGCTCGAACTGCTCGCGGATGGCGGCTTCCAGCGCCGGCGGCAGCGGTGTGTCGATGACCCACTGGCGGATCAAGGCGCCGGCTTCGGCCAGCGCCCGCACGTCGTCGACGTTCAGCGTCGCGAGCTTGTCGGCGATGCGGCGATCCAGCCCGCCGTGGCGCACGAACTCGCGGAAGGCATGCGCCGTGGTGGCGAAGCCGCCCGGTACGCGCACGCCGCTCGCTGCGAGCTGGCTGATCATTTCGCCGAGGCTGGCGTTCTTGCCGCCGACCGCCTCGACGTCGGTCATCCTCAGTTGTTCGAACGGCGCGACCAGGGCGGTCGCCAGGAAGGCTGAAGACATGGGAAAGCTCCGTGATGTGGGTAAACCGGTGCTTCCGCATGACTGCAGGTCCATGCCCGCGCGGCGGCATGTGCTTCTTCTTCGAGCGGGCGCGGGGGCATTGAGTGGGACGCTGGAGGCGGAATGTTGAAAGTCATTCTAAGGACATCTTCCTTATGATGGCCTGAGAGCCACCCCGGCCCGGCGACCCATTCGCGTGAATCCATGCCCGAACGCACCGTGTTCTTCGTCTCCGACGGCACCGGCATCACGGCCGAGACCTTTGGAAATTCCATCATGGCGCAGTTCCCGGCGCGCCACCGGCACGTGCGTCGGCCCTTCATCGACACGGTCGAGAAGGCGCACCAGGTGCAGCTGGAGATCAACGAGACCGGCCAGCGCGAGGGCCGGCGGCCGGTGGTCTTCATCACGCTGGTCAACGACGAGGTGCGCGCCATCCTCACCGGCGACGGCTGCCAGGCGCTGGTGCTGGACATGATCCGCACGTTCGTGGAGCCGCTGGAGCAGGAGTTCGGCGTCAAGAGCAACCACCGCGTGGGCCGCTTCAGCGACGCCAGCGAGAGCCAGGAGTACCACGACCGCATCGAGGCGATCAACTTCAGCCTCGCCCACGACGACGGCCAGAGTTCGCGCAACCTGGATCTCGCCGATGTGATCCTGCTGGGCGTCAGCCGCAGCGGCAAGACGCCCACCAGCCTGTACCTGGCGATGCAGCACGGCATCAAGGCGGCGAACTATCCGCTGATCCCGGAAGACTTCGACCGCGGCCGCCTGCCTTCGGCGCTGTCACCTCACAAGCGCAAGTGCTTCGGCCTGACGATCGACCCGGACCGCCTCTCGCAGATCCGCCACGAACGCCGGCCCGACAGCAAGTACGCCTCGCTCGTGAACTGCCGCTTCGAGGTGGCCGAGGCCGAGAGCATGATGCGGCGCGAAGGCATCTCCTGGCTCAGCTCGACGCACAAGTCGATCGAGGAGATCGCCACGACGATCCTGCGCGACCTGCGGCCGGACCGGTTGATCTACTGAGCGCGCCGGGCCGATTCGTACAGGCACACCGCCGCTGCTGCGGCGACGTTGAGCGATTCCTCGCCACCGGGCTGCGGAATGCGGACCGTCAGCGCGCAGCGCGCCATCAGCGCCTCGGCAACACCCTGCCCTTCGTGGCCCATGACCCAGGCGCAGGGCGATGGCAGTGCGGCCTGTGGCAGAAGATCGCCGGCGTGGGAGCTGGTGGCGACAAGCGGCACCCGCAGCGCATCGAGCGCATCCGGCTCCAGCGATTCGACGATGGCCAGGCCGAAGTGCGCGCCCATCCCCGCGCGCAGCACCTTCGGCGACCACAGCGCCACCGTGCCCTTCAGCGCCAGCACCTGGCGCACGCCGAAGGCAGCCGCACTGCGCAGGATGCTGCCGGCGTTGCCGGCGTCCTGCAGGCGGTCGAGCACGACACTCGCGACCAGCGGGTCGATGGCCGGCGCGGCCGGCAGATCGACCAGGAAGCCGATGCGCGCCGGCGACTCCAGCGTGCTCAGTGCCTTGAACAGCGCCGCTGGCACGGTCGACACGCGCAACGCGCCGGCCGCCAGCTCGCGCAGGGCCGCTTCGGCCCACGCTTCCTCGACCACCAGCGCCTGCGCCGCCCTTCCGCCGCGCGCGACGAAGGCCGCGCAGAGGTGTTCGCCTTCGATCCACACCTGGCCGGCGCGCCGATAAGCGCCGCCGTCCTGCGCCAGCCGGCGCAGCTTCACCAGCAGCGGGTTGTCGCGCGAGCGGATGGCCTGCGGCGAATTCAACGCCGCTCCAGCGCCTCGCGCACCGGCGCGTAGCTGCGGCGGTGCTCGTCGCAGGGACCATGCTCGCGCAGCGCGGCCAGGTGCTCGGCCGTGGGGTAGCCTTTGTGCTGCGCGAAGCCATAGTGCGGATGGCGCTCGTGCAGTTCGGCGCACATGCGGTCGCGGTGCACCTTGGCCAGGATCGACGCGGCCGAGATGGCCGCCACCAGCGAATCGCCCTTCACCACCGCCGCCGCCGGCATCTTCAGCCGCGGCACGCGGTTGCCGTCGACCACCACGCGGTGCGGCTTCAGGCGCAGGCCATCGACCGCGCGCTGCATCGCCAGCATCGTCGCGTGCAGGATGTTCAGGCGGTCGATCTCCTCGACGCTGGCCACCGCGATCGAGCAGCACAGCGCCTTGGCCCGGATCTCGTCGAAGAGCTTCTCGCGCCGCGCCGCGCTCAGCGCCTTGGAGTCGGCCAGGCCCTTGATCGGCCGCAGCTCGTCCAGGATCACCGCCGCGGCCACGACGGCGCCTGCCAGCGGGCCACGGCCTGCCTCGTCGACACCGGCCACGAGCCCGGGCTCGTCCCAGCCGAAGCCGAGGTCCTCAAGCCTGAAGCGCCTGCGCGATGGCATCGGTGGCACAGCGGGCGGTGTCGCGCCGCAGCAGGTGGTGGAGTTCGTCGAAGCGTTGCGCGACGCGCTCGCGCGCCGGTGCGTCGTCGAGCCAGCGCAGCGTAGCCTGCGCCAGCGCGGCCGGCCGGCAGTCTTCCTGGATCAGCTCGGGCACGACGAAGCTGCCGCTCAGGATGTTGGGCAGGCCGACCCAGGGCTGGTAGCGCATGCGTTTCATGATCTGCCAGCTCAAGGGGTGCATGCGGTAGCCGATGACCATCGCGCGCTTGAAGAGCGCCGCTTCCAGCGTGGCCGTGCCGCTGGCGATCAGCGTCACGTCGCAGGCCGCGAGCGCGGCGTGCGAGCGGCCGTCCAGCAGCTGCAGCGGCAGGCCCGGCGCGTGCTGCGCGAGCAGCGGCTCGACCATCGCGCGCAGGCCCGGCGCCACCGGCAGCACGAAGCGCAGCGCGGGGCGCTGGCGGTGCATCAGCGCGGCGGCCTGCAGGAAGGCCGGCGCGATGTACTGGATCTCCGATCGGCGGCTGCCCGGCAGCACGGCCACCACGGGGTCGTCGGCGCCCAGGCCCAGCGCGGCGCGGCTCGCCTCGCGCGGCGGCACGAGCGGAATCGCATCGGCCAGCGGATGGCCCACGTAGCTCGCCGCGACGCCGTGGCGCTGCAGCAGCTCGGGCTCGAAGGGGAACAGGCACAGCACATGGTCGACGCTCTCGGCCATCTTCTTGGCCCGCCCGCCGCGCCAGGCCCAGATCGACGGGCAGACGAAGTGGATGGCCTTGACGCCGGCCGCCTTCAGGCGCTTCTCCAGGCCGAGGTTGAAGTCCGGCGCGTCGACGCCGATGAAGGCCGCCGGGCGCTCGCGCAGCAGCCGGTCGCCGAGCGCGTCGCGGATGCCCTTGATCTCGCGGTAGTGGCGCAGCACCTCGACATAGCCACGCACCGCCAGCTTCTCATGCGGCCACCAGGCCTCGAAGCCTTGCTCGGCCATGCGCGGGCCGCCGATGCCGGCCGTGCGCAGCTCGGGCCAGCGCTGCCTGAGGCCACCGAGCAGCAGGCCGGCGAGCAGGTCACCCGACGCCTCGCCGGCCACCATGCCCAACTGCATGTTCAGCGCACGATGCCGCGGGTCGAGGCCGCCAGGAAATCCAGAAGCTGCTGCACGTCGCCGTCACCGCCTTCGACGGTGCCCAGCAGCGCCGCGATGGCTTCGCGCGACTTTTCCAGCGTCAGCCCCTCCCGGTAGAGCAGCTTGTGGATCTGCTTGACCAGGCCGATGCGCTCGCGCGCGAAGCCGCGCCGGCGCAGGCCCTCGGCGTTGATGCCGGCCACCGAGAGCGGGTTGCCGGCGGCCGTCATGAACGGCGGCACGTCCTGCGAGACATGGCTCTGGAAGCCCAGCATCACGTGCGCGCCGACCTTGCAGAACTGGTGGATGCCCGACAGGCCGCCGACGATCGCCCAGTCGCCCACGTGCACATGGCCGGCGAGCGTGGCGTTGTTGGCCAGCACCGTGCGGCTGCCCAGTTGCACGTCGTGCGCCAGGTGCACGTAGGCCATGATCCAGTTGTCGTCGCCCACGCGGGTGACGCCGCCGTCCTGCACGGTGCCGCGGCTGAAGGTCGTGAACTGGAAGATCGTGTTGCGATCGCCGATCACCAGCGAGGTCGGCTCGCCGCGGTACTTCATATCCTGCGGCGCGCCGCCCAGCGCGGCGTGCGAGTGGATCGTGTTGTCGCGGCCGATCACCGTCGGCCCGTCGATCACGCAGTGCGCGCCGATCGAGCAGCCCTCGCCGACCTGCACGCCCGCGCCGATCACGGCGTAGGGCCCGACGCGCACCGACGACGCCAGCTCGGCCTTCGGATCGACGATGGCGGTGGGGTGGATCGTCGCCATCTCAGGTGGGTGGCACCTTGCGCATCGTGCACATCAGGTCGGCCTCGACCGCGAGCTGGCCGTCCACCAGCGCGCGGCTCTTGTAGCGGTAGATGCCGGCCTTGGCGCGATCGATCGTCGCTTCCAGGATAAGCTGGTCGCCGGGGCCGACGGGGCGCTTGAAGCGCGCGTTGTCGATGCCGGCGAAGTAGACGACCGTGTCGTCGCCGGGCTCGGCATCGACCGCGTCGAACGACAGGATGGCCGCGGCCTGCGCCAGTGCCTCCAGCATCAGCACGCCGGGCATCACCGGCCGCGCCGGGAAGTGGCCCATGAAGAAGGGCTCGTTGATCGTGACGTTCTTCAGCGCCTTGATGCGCACGCCCTTGTCGATCTCCAGCACGCGGTCCACCAGCAGGATGGGATAGCGGTGCGGCAGCTTGCGCAGGATGCGCTGGATGTCCATCGTCGTCGTGTTCGTGCTCGTCAAGGCTTCTTCTCCAGCGCGCGTACCCTCTCGCGCAGGGTGTGCAGTTGCCGCAGCGTGGCGGCGTTCTTCTCCCAGGACGCATTGTCGTCGAACGGGAACATGCCGCTGTACTGGCCCGGCTTGTGTATCGAGCGGCTGATCACCGTGGCGGCGGTGATGTGCACGTGGTCGACGATCTCCAGGTGGCCCAGGATGATCGCGCCGCCGCCGGCCGTGCAGTGGCGGCCGATGCGCGCGCTGCCGGCCACGCCCACGCAGCCGGCGAAGGCCGTGTGCGCGCCGATCCGCACGTTGTGGCCGATCTGCACCAGGTTGTCGAGCTTGACGCCGTCTTCCAGCACCGTGTCGTCGAGCGCGCCGCGGTCGATGCAGGTGTTGGCGCCGATCTCCACGTCGTCGCCGATCACCACCGCGCCGAGCTGCTCGATCTTGGTCCAGCGGCCCTGTTCGGGCGCGAAGCCGAAGCCGTCGGCACCGATCACCGCGCCGCCATGCACGATGCCGCGCGCGCCGATGCGGCAGCCTTCGCCCAGCACCGATTGCGGCGCCAGGCGCGTGCCCTCGCCCACCTGCGCCAGCACGCCGACATGCGCCTGCGGGCCGATCACCGCACCTGCGGCAATGCGTGCACCGGCGCCGACGAAGGCCAGCGCCCCGATGCTGGCCGACGGGTCGACCTGCGCGCCCTCTTCCACCACCGCCTGCGGATGGATGCCGGGCCGCGCCGCCGGCCGCGTCTGCGCCCGCCACCACTGCGTGAGGCGGGCAAAGGCGAGGTAGGGATCGGCACAGACGATCGCGGCGCCGCGAGCAGCGGCGGCATCGCGCATCGCCGGGCCGACGATCACGCAGCCGGCCTTCGTGGTGGCCAGCTGCGACTGGTAGCGGGGGTTGGCGAGGAAGCCGATCGTCGACTCGCCGGCCGATTCGAGCGTGCCGATGCGATCGATCTCGAGCGCGGCATCGCCGGTCAATTCGCCGCCGAGCAGGACGCTCAGCTCACCCAGGCGCACGCGCATCACGGGCCGCGGCGCCGGCGCCTCACTTGCCGGCAGGCGTGGCCGGCGCGGGCGCGTTGAGGACCTTGATGACCTTGTCGGTGATGTCGACGCGCGCGCTGAAGAACACCACGTCCTGCAGGATCAGGTCGTACTTCTCGGTCTCGAAGATCTGCCGGATCACGCGGTTGGCGCGTTCCACCACCGCGGCCAGTTCCTCGTTTCGGCGCTGGTTCAGGTCTTCCTGGAACTCGCGGCGCTTGCGCTGCAGGTCGCGGTCGGCATCGACCAGCTCGCGGTTGCGGCGGTTGCGCTCGTTCTCCGACAGCGTGGGCGAGTCCTTCTCGAGCTTGTCGGCGGCGGTCTTGAGCTTGGCCGCGGCGTCGTTGAGTTCACGCTCGCGCTTGCTGAACTCGGCCTCGAGCTTGGCCTGCGCCGCCTTCGCCGGCGTGGCGTCGCGCAGCACGCGCTCGCTGTTGACGTAGCCGATCTTCAGTTCCTGCGCCGCGACCGGCGTGGCGGCCATGACGGACACCGCGGCAAAGGAGACGGCGGCCAGGCACCGGGACAACACATGAGCGGCGGGCCGCGCGGCGAACGTCTTCATCAGAAGGCAGTCCCGATCTGGAATTGGAAACGCTGGATTCTATCGTTGCGCTGCACCTTCAGCGGCTTGCCCCAGCTGAGCTTCAAGGGGCCCACCGGCGAGATCCAGGACAGGCCGAAGCCCGCGGAGGTGCGGTAGTCGGACCAGAGGATCTTCTGCTTCTCGGCCCACACGTTGCCCGCGTCGGCGAAGGCGAAGATGCGCAGCGACTTGTCGCTGCCGGTGCCCGGCACCGGGAAGTACAGCTCGGTGTTGACGTTCACGCGCTTGGCGCCACCGATGTAGGCACCGGTGGGATCGGTAATGCCCAGCGAGCCCTGCTCGAACGCGCGCACCGTGCCCAGGCCGCCGCCGTAGAAGTTCTTGAACACCGGGAAGGGCTTGCCGCGCAGCCCGTGGCCGATGCCCACCTCGGCGTTGATGCCGATCGACATGCGCCAGGGCAGCGCCCAGTACTCCTGGTACTGCGCGTTGGTGCGCAGGTAGGGCACGTCGCCGGCGAAGGCGTACTCGAAGTTCACGCGCTGGTAGCGGCCGGCCGTGGGCGTCAGCACGCTGTCGCGCGCGTCTCGGGCCCAGCCCACGGTGAGCGGGAAGGAGTCGGTCTTCGCGCCGTACAGCACGCGGTAGTTCAGGTACGACAGCGGGATGCCGATCGAGGTGCCGATCTCGGTGCGCTCGTAGCCGATGCCCATGAACACCGTGTCGTACTCGGAGAAGGGCACGCCGAAGCGGATGGCGGCACCCGGCGTCTTCAGGTCGTAGCTCTCGCCCAGGCTGTTGAAGGGCCGGCTCGTGCGGTAGAAGACATCGATGGCACGCGAGATGCCGTCCACCGTCCAGTACGGATCGACCGTGCTGACCACCGCGGTGCGGTTGTACTTGCTGGTGTTGAGTTCGATGCCCAGGTAGTTGCCCGAGCCGAGCACGTTCTCCTGCTTGATCGAGGCGGTGAAGGTCAGCCGCTCGGCGCTGGAGTAGCCCGCGCCGACCAGCAGGTTGCCGGTGGGCTTCTCGGTGACGTTGACGAGCAGGTCGACCTGGTCGGGCGCGCCGGCCACCTCGTTGGTGTCGACGTCGACGTCCTTGAAGAAGCCCAGGCGCTCGACGCGCTCCTTCGAGAGCTTGATCAGCCCGCCGTCGTACCAGGCACCCTCGAGCTGGCGGAACTCGCGCCGCACCACTTCGTCGCGCGTGCGCGTGTTGCCGGCCACGTCGATGCGGCGCACGTAGACGCGGCGCTGCGGCTCGCCGGAGAACACCACCGCCACCTGGCCGGTGGCGCGGTCGATCTCGGGCCGCGTCTCGACGCGCGCGAAGGCGTAGCCGTACAGGCCGTAGAGATCGGTGAAGCGCTTGCTGGTGTCGGTGACGGCGTCGCCGCGGTAGGGCTGGCCGGGGCGCAGCAGGATGAACGAGCGGAACTCGCTTTCCTTGCCGAGGAAGTCGCCTTCCAGCCGCACGGACGTGACGGTGTAGGGCTGGCCTTCCTTGATCGAGATGGCGATCGAGATGGTCTGCTTGTCGGGCGAGATCGTGACCTGCGTGGACTCGATCGCGAACTCTAGATAGCCGCGGTTGACGTAGTACGCGCGCAGCTTCTCCAGGTCGGCGTTGAGCTTGGTGCGCGAGTAGCGGTCGCTCTTGCTGTACCAGGTGAACCAGCCGCTGGGGGTGAGTTCGAACAGGTCCAGCAGCGTGCCCTCGCTGAACACCGTGGCGCCGACGATGCGGATGTCCTTGATCTTCGCCGCATCGCCCTCGGTCATCGTGAAGGTGACGCTGACGCGGTTGCGCTCCATCGGCGTGATGGTGGTCACCACCTCGGCGCCGTAGAGGCTGCGCGTGAGGTACTGGCGCTTGATCTCCTGCTCGGCGCGGTCGATCAGCGCGCGGTCGAAGGGCAGGCCTTCGCCGATGCCGGCGTCCTTCAGGCTCTTGGTCAGCGGCTCCTTGTCGAACTCCTTCAGGCCGACGAAGCTGACGCTGGCGATGATCGAACGCTCGTCGACGATGATGATCGCCACGTCGCCCTCGATCTCGATGCGCACATCCTTGAACAGGCCCGTGGCGAAGAGCGCGCGCAGCGCGGCCGAGCCCTTGTCGTCGGTGTAGGTGTCGCCGATGCGGAACGGCAGCGCGGCGAAGACGGCGCCGGGGTCGGTGCGCTGCAGGCCTTCGACGCGGATGTCCTTCAGCAGGAAGGGCGCGACGGCCGCCGCCTGCGGCGACCACGCGGCACCGGCCAGCGCCGCCACGCACACCAGGGCGGTGCCGATGCGGCCACCAGGCCCGATCGGGGGAACAGGGAACATGGAGACTCAGTGAAGGCCCAGCAGGCGGGCAACGTCGTTGAACAGGGCGACGGACATCATCATCAGGAGCACGACGATGCCGCCACGTTGCAGCCGGGCCAGCCACAACTCGGACACCGGTCGCCCGGTGACAGCCTCGAAAATGTAAACCATCAGGTGCCCGCCATCGAGCATCGGCAGCGGCAGCAGGTTCAGCACGCCCAGGCTCACGCTCACCAGCGCCAGGAAGCCGATGAAGTCCGGCAGGCCCAGGCGCGCGGACTGGCCGGCGAAGTCGGCGATCGTCAGCGGGCCGCTGAGGTTCTTCAGCGAGGCCTGGCCGATGACCATGCGGCCGAGCATCGTCAGCGTCATCGAGGAGACCTCGCCGGTGCGCACCGCGCCCAGGCGCAGGCCATCGACGAAGCCGTAGCGCACCTTCACCGTCTGCGGCGGCTGGCCGGGCGCCACGTCGATGCGGCCCAGCGTGCGCCCGCCCTCGGTGACGACACGCGGCGTCACCTCGGCCACGAAGCTGCGACCCTCGCGCTCGGCGCTGAGGCGCAGCGGCACGCCGTGCCCGTCGCGCACCGCGGCGCGCACACGCTCGACGAGCTGCAGTGCATCCGCGACGGGCACGCCGTCGATCGCCAGCACGCGGTCGCCCTTGCGCAGCCCGGCGGCGTCGGCCGGGCCGCCGGCCTTCACCTCGGCCAGCACCGGCTCGCGCCAGGCGCCGCCGACGCCGATCTTCGCCACGAGCGTGGCATCGACCTCGCGCGGGTCCAGGCCCTGCAGATCGAGCGTCACGGTGTGCGTGCCGCGGCCTTCGCGGTCGCTCACCTGCAGCTGCATGCGCTGGCCCTGCAGCGCGGCCTGCGTCAGCTGCCAGCGCAGGTCGGTGAGCGAGGCCACGTCGCGCCATTCGTCGCCGTCGGTCGTCCAGGCGCGCACCCAGTCTCCGGCGCGCAGGCCGGCACGCTCGGCCACGCTGCCGGCCGTGGGCGGCGCCAGCAGCGCCTTGGGCTCGTCCAGGCCGATCCAGTGCGCCGCCGCGTACAGCAGCACCGCCAGCAGGAGGTTGGCGGCCGGCCCCGCGACGATGATCAGCGAGCGCTGCCACAGCGGCTTGCGGTTGAAGGTGCGGTCCAGCTCGCGCGTAGGCACGTCGCCCTCGCGTTCGTCCAGCATGCGCACGTAGCCGCCCAGCGGCAGCGCGCAGACGACGAACTCGGTCGCGTCCGGCGAACGCTGGCGGCGCCAGAGCACGCGGCCGAAGCCTACCGAGAAACGCAGCACCTTCACGCCGCAGGCCACGGCCACGCGGTAGTGGCCGTACTCGTGCACGATGACGAGCACGCCCAAGGTGAGGATGAAGGCCCAGACGTTGGTGAAGTTCACGCCGCCAGCTCCTGCATCGCCTGCCGCGCCACGGCGCGCGCTTCTTCGTCGAGCGCGATCAGGTCTTCGAGCGAGTGATCGGCTTGCAGTCGCGGCTCCAGGCGTTCCAGCGTGCTGGCGTTGACGCTGTGAATCGCCGTGAAGCCGATGGTTCCGGCGAGGAAAGCCTCCACCGCGACTTCGTTGGCGGCATTGAGCACCGCGGTGCTGCCGGCCGGGCCGCGCAGCGTGTCCCAGGCCAGCTGCAGGCCGGGGAAGAGCTTCGGGTCCACCGGCTCGAAGCTCAAGGCCTGCAGTTGCAGGAAATCAAGCCGCTGCGCGCCCGACTCGATGCGCTCGGGGAACGAGAGGCCGTAGGCGATGGGCACCTTCATGTCCGGCGTGCCCAGTTGCGCCAGCACGCTGGCGTCGCGGCAGACCACCATCGAGTGGATGATGCTCTGCGGGTGCAGCACGACGCGCACGCGTTCGGGCTCGAGGTCGAACAGCCAGCGCGCCTCGATCACCTCGAGCGCCTTGTTCATCATCGTGGCTGAGTCGACCGAGATCTTGCGGCCCATCACCCAGTTCGGATGCGCCACCGCCTGCTCGGGCGTCACCGTGTGCAGCGTGGCCGGATCGCGGCCGCGGAAGGGGCCGCCGCTGGCCGTCAGCACGATGTGGTCGATGCGCTGCGCCCAGGCGCTGCGGTCTTCGGGCAGGCACTGGAAGATCGCCGAGTGCTCGCTGTCGATGGGCAGCAGCGTCGCGCCGCCTTCGCGCACCGCGCGCATGAAGAGCGCGCCGCCGACGACCAGCGCTTCCTTGTTGGCCAGCAGCAGGCGCTTGCCGGCGCGCGCCGCGGCCATGCAGGCCGGCAGGCCGGCGGCGCCGACGATGGCGGCCATCACGGCGTCGACGCCGTCGTCGGCCGCCAGGTCCGACAGCGCCGCCGCGCCGCTGCGCACCTCGGTGCGAAGGCCGGCGCCGGCGAGCAACTCGCGCACGCGCTGCGCCTGCGCATCGCCGGGCACGACGGCCCAGCGCGGGTTGAAGCGGCGGCACTGCTCGGCGAGCACATCGGTGCGCTGGTAGGCGCTGAGGCCGACGACGTCGAAGCGCTCCGGGTGGCGCGCCACCACGTCCAGCGTGCTCGTGCCGACCGAACCGGTCGAGCCGAGGATGGCCAGGCGCAAGGGCGGGCGGCTCGGGCTCATCGTCACAGCGCAGGCCCCAGCGCGGCGAGCGCCATCGCCGCCGGCAGCACCGGCAGCAGCGCGTCGACGCGGTCCAGCACGCCGCCATGGCCCGGCAGCAGCCGGCTGCTGTCCTTGGCGCCGGCCGCGCGCTTCACGAGCGACTCGATGAGGTCACCGACCACGCTCAGCCCGCACAGCGCGAGCAGCGCGATCACCAGCCCGCCGAGGCCTTCGGCTGCGAAGAGGCGCGAGTACAGGCTCGGGCTGTCGAACGAAGATCGCCCGTCGAGCCACATCCAGAAGAAGGCCAGCAGCATCACGCCGGCCATGCCCGACCAGACGCCCTCCCAGCTCTTGCCCGGGCTGATCGAAGGCGCGAGCTTGCGGCGCCCGAAGGTCTTGCCGCCGAAGTAGGCCGCGACGTCGGCCATCCACACCAGGCACAGCGCGGAGAGCATGAAGTTGATGCCCAGGCCTCGCGCCTGCGCCAGCGCCAGCCAGGCGGCCCACAGCGCCACCAGCCCCAGCACCCAGCGTGCCGCGCGCGGCAGCATCGGCCAGGCCGAAGGCCCGCGGCGCAGCCCCACGAAGGCGGCCAGCACCCACAGCGCTGCCACCGCCCACCACAACGCAGCCGGCGTGCCGCGCGTCCAGCCGCCGATCAGCGCCGCCACGCCACCCAGCGCCACCGCGGCGCCCATCGCCAGCGCCAGCGTGCCGCCGGCCTGGTTCAGCCGGCCCCATTCCCAGCCGCCGGCGGCCATCAGTGCCAGCGTCAGCAGCGCGAACGGCCAGGGGTTCGGCGTGCTGAGCGATGCGAGCAGCAAGGCCACGAGCACGACCGCGGTGATGATGCGCTGCCGAAGCATCCGGCTCAGGCGCTCTCGCTGACGACCTGGTTCGGGCGGATCATGCCGAAGCGGCGGTCGCGCTGCGCATAGGCGGCCAGCGCGGCGTCGATCTCGGCATCGCCGAAATCGGGCCACAGGCATTCGGTGAAGAAGAGCTCCGAGTACGCGGCCTGCCACAGCAGGAAGTTGCTGATGCGCATCTCGCCGCCGGTGCGGATGAAGAGGTCCGGGTCGGGCGCGAAGCTCAGCGCCATGTTGCGCGACAGCCAGGCCTCGTCGACCTCTTCCGGCTTCACGCCCAGCTCGATGGCGCGGCGGCAGGCCTGCACCACGTCCCAGCGGCCGCCGTAGTTGAAGGCGACCGACAGCGTGATGCGGCGGTTGTTGGCCGTGAGCGCCTCGGCGTGCTCCCAAGCCTTGCGCAGCTTGTCGGAGACGGCGTCGCGGTCGCCTACGATGCGGATGCGCACGCCGTCGCCGGCGAGCTTGGTGAGGTACTTCGAGACCGCGACGAGCACGAGGCTCATCAGCCCGGAGACTTCCTCGCTCGGCCGCTTCCAGTTCTCGGAGGAGAACGCGAACACGGTGAGGTACTGCACCCCGCGGTCGGCGAAGGCGTTGACGCCGCGCACCAGCGCGTCCACGCCCGCCTTGTGGCCGAAGAAGCGCGGCATGAAGCGGCTGCGCGCCCAGCGGCCGTTGCCGTCCATCACCAGCGCGACATGGCGCGGAACGCCCGGCGGCGGATCGCCGCCTGCGAGCGTGGAGACGTGGGGCTGCGACAGGTCGGTCATGGGCGGCCCGTCAGACGGCCATCACCTCGGCTTCCTTGCCGTGCACGAGCTTGTCGATCTCGGCCACGACGCGGTCGGTCATGCGCTGCACCTCGTCCTGCGCGCGGCGCTCGTCGTCCTCGGTGACGTCCTTGTCCTTCAGCAGCTTCTTGAGATGGTCGTTGGCCTCGCGGCGCACGGCGCGGATGGCGATCTTGGCCTCCTCGCCGGTGTGGCGCACGACCTTCGTCAGCTCCTTGCGGCGCTCCTCGGTGAGCGCGGGCATCGGCACGCGCAGCAGGTCGCCCTGCGCCGAGGGGTTCAGGCCGAGGTCGCTCTCGCGGATGGCCTTCTCGATCTTCGGCCCCATGCCCTTCTCCCAGGGCTGCACGCTGATCGTGCGGGCGTCGAGCAGCGAGACGTTGGCCACCTGGCTGATGGGCACGTGCGAGCCGTAGTAGTCGACATGCACCTGGTCCAGGATGCCCGGGTGGGCGCGGCCGGTGCGGATCTTGTGCAGCTCGTTCTTCAGGGCCTCGATGGATTTGCCCATCTTCTGTTCGGCCGTCTTCTTGATGTCGGGGATGGTCAGGGCGGTCATGAGCGGGAGCTTTCCTCGAACGGCTTCAGACGTGGACCAGGGTGCCCTCGTCCTCGCCCAGCGCCACGCGCTTGAGCGCGCCGGGCTTGAAGATGCTGAACACCTTGATCGGCAGCTTCTGGTCGCGGCACAGCGCGAAGGCGGCGGCGTCCATCACCTGCAGGTTCTTCAGGATCGCCTCGTCGAAGCTGATGCTGGTGTAGCGGGTGGCCGAAGGGTCCTTCTTCGGGTCGGCGGTGTAGACGCCGTCGACCTTGGTGGCCTTCAGCACGATCTCCGCGCCGATCTCCGCCCCGCGCAGTGCGGCGGCGGTGTCGGTGGTGAAGAAGGGGTTGCCGGTGCCGGCGGCGAAGACCACGACCTTGCCTTCCTCGAGGTACTGCAGCGCCTTGGGCCGCACGTAGGGCTCGACGACCTGGTCGATCGCGATGGCGGACATCACGCGCGCCGTCATGCCTTCCACGCGCATGGTGTCGGCCAGGGCCAGCGCGTTCATCACGGTGGCCAGCATGCCCATGTAGTCGGCGGTGGCGCGGTCCATGCCCACCGCACCGCCGGCCACGCCGCGGAAGATGTTGCCGCCGCCGATGACGACTGCGACCTCGCAGCCGAGCTTGGTGATCTCCTGCACCTCGCGCACCATGCGCACGATGGTGGCGCGGTTGATGCCGTAGGAGTCGTCGCCCATCAGGGCCTCGCCCGAGAGCTTCAGCAGGATGCGCTTGTACGCCGGCATCGGTTCGGGCCCTTTCCCTGGGTGGCGGACGGAACGAGAGGTGTCTGGCAAAGCTCGCAGTGTAAGGTGCGGCCGCCTGCGGCCCGCACGCGCGGGCCGCCGACACGAAGCTTTACTGGCCCTTGGCCGCCGCGACCTGCGCCGCCACCTCGGCCGCGAAGTCGTCGACCTTCTTCTCGATGCCCTCGCCCACCACGTACAGCGTGAAGGAGGCGACCTGCGTGGCCTTCTCCCTGAGCATCTGCTCGACGGTCTGCTTGTCGTTCTTCACGAAGGGCTGGTTCAGCAGAGAAACTTCCTTCAGGAACTTCTGCACCGAGCCCTCGACCATCTTGGCGACGATCTCGGCCGGTTTGCCGCTCTCGGCCGCCTTCTCCGCGGCGACGCGGCGCTCGACCTCGATCAGCTCGGCCGGCACGTCCTTGGTGGCCAGCGCCTTGGGCTTCATCGCCGCGACGTGCATCGCCACGTCCTTGGCGGCCACGTCGTCGCCGGTGAACTCCACGATCACGCCGATGCGCGTGCCGTGCAGGTAGCTGGCCAGCTGGCCGCCGTCGGCGTAGCGCTTGAAGCGGCGGATCGACATGTTCTCGCCGATCTTGCCCACCAGGCCCTTGCGCACGTCGTCCACCGTCGGGCCGAAGCCGTCCTGCGACAGCGGCAGCGCCGACAGGGCCGCCACGTCGGCCGGGTTCTTCTCGGCCACCAGTTGCGCCAGCGACTTCGTGAAGGCGAGGAAGGAATCGTTCTTCGAGACGAAGTCGGTCTCGCAGTTGACTTCCACCAGCGCGCCGGTGCTGCCGGCGACGGCGGCCGACACCACGCCTTCGGCGGTGATGCGGGCGGCGGCCTTGCTGGCCTTGTTGCCCAGCTTGACGCGCAGGATCTCCTCGGCGCGGCCCAGGTCGCCGTCGGCTTCCGTCAGCGCCTTCTTGCACTCCATCATCGGCGCGTCGGTCTTGGCGCGCAGCTCGGCCACCATGCTTGCGGTGATTGCGGGCATCGTTTGCTCCTGTGTGTTCGATTCGGATAGGCGGGCGCACCGGGCAGCGCTGTCGCGCACCCGGTGCCGCCTGGGCGCACCGGCGCGCGACGGCGCCGTGCCGCCGCGCGGATCAGGACTCGTCGCTGACTTCGACGAACTCGTCGCCCGCGGCCGAGACGGCCTGCACGACGTCGGACGTGGCGTTGGCCTTGCCTTCCAGCACCGCGTCGGCCACGGCGCGCGCGTACAGCGCGACGGCCTTGGCGGAGTCGTCGTTGCCCGGGATGACGTAGTCGATGCCCTGGGGCGAGTGGTTGGTGTCGACGACGCCGATCACCGGGATGCCCAGCTTCTTGGCCTCGGCCACCGCGATCTTGTGGTAGCCGACATCGATGACGAACATCGCATCGGGCAGCGCGTTCATGTCCTGGATGCCGCCGATGTCCTTCTCGAGCTTGATCAGCTCGCGGTCGAACAGCAGCGCTTCCTTCTTGATCATCGCCTCGGTGCCGGCCTCCTTGGTGGCCTGCATGTCCTTGAGCTTCTTCAGCGAGCCCTTGACGGTCTTGAAGTTGGTCAGCATGCCGCCGAGCCAGCGCTGGTCGACGTAGGGCATGCCGGCGCGCTGCGCTTCCATCGCGATCACCTCGCGCGCCTGGCGCTTGGTGCCGATCATCAGGATCGTGCCGCGGCGCGAGGCCAGCTGGCGCACGAACTTCATCGCGTCCTCGAAGAGCGGCTGCGTCTTCTCGAGGTTGATGATGTGGATCTTGTTGCGGTGGCCGTAGATGTACGGCGCCATCCGCGGGTTCCAGAAGCGCGTCTGGTGGCCGAAATGGACACCGGCTTCCAGCATTTCACGCATGGAGACAGTCATGGGAACTCCGAAGGTTGGGTCTAGAATCCCGGCGCTACATCGCTGACCTTCGCTTGCAACATCGTTGCAGGCCTTCAGGAGCCAGCGACACCTTGGTTGCACCAGGTTCGCGATTTGTCCACCTCGGCAATACCGTGAAAGCACGTTCGCCGAGGTAAACCCAAAGATTCTAGCACGCCGGCACATGAGCCCGGCTCCAACCTGAGCCTACAGATGCGGGTCGCCGTCATCGGCGCCGGCATCGTCGGCGTCACCTCCGCCTACGAACTCGCCCAGCAGGGCCACGAAGTCACCGTCTTCGAACGCCGCGGCAGCGTCGCCGCCGAGGCCAGCTTCGCCAATGCCGGCGTCATCGCGCCGGGCTACGTCACGCCCTGGGCGGCGCCCGGCATGCCCTGGCGCGTGCTGCGCGGCCTGTTCGCCGGCCAGGGGCCCGTGCGCCTGGGCGGCGCCAACGCGCTGGCGCAACTGCCGTGGATGTGGCGCTGGTGGCGCGCCTGCCGCCGCCCGGTGCACGACGCCAACCGCGCCGCCATGCACCGCCTGGCGCGCTTCAGCCGCGAGCGGCTGCTGGAGCTGACGCGCACGCTCGCACTGGACTACGAGCAGACGCCCGGCTACCTCGTGCTGCTGCGCACGGCGCGTGAACTCGAGGCCGCCGGCAGCGGCCTGGCGCTGCTGCGCGAATGGGGCGTGACGCACGACGTGGTCGACGCCACCCGCGCACGCCACATCGAGCCGGCGCTGAACCCCGGCACGGCGCTGCATGCCGCGATCCACCTGCCGCAGGACGGCGTCGGCAACTGCCGCCAGTTCGCGCACCTGCTGAAGGCCCAGGCGCAGCGCCACGGCGCGGGTTTCCGCTTCGACACGCCGGTCTCCGCGGTGCTTCCGGGCTCGGAACCGCAGGTGGAAGCCGGCGGCCGGCGCGAGGCCTTCGACGCGGTGCTGGTCTGCGCCGGCGTCGAGGCCAACCGGCTGCTGCGCGGGCTGAAGCTGAAGCTGCCGCTGGCGGCGGTGCATGGCTACTCGGTGACGGCGCCGCTGCGGCAGCTCGACGGCGAGCTCACGCCCGCGCCGCGTGCGGCCTTGATGGATGAGCGCTTCAAGGTGGCGATCTCTCGCCTGGGGCAGCGTGTACGCGTGGCGGGCAGCGCCGAGATCGGCGGTTCGCTCGAGCACCTGGCCGACAGCCCGCTGCGCACGCTCTACCGTGTGCTCGACGACTGGTTCCCCGGCGCCGCCCTCACCCGCGAGGCGCAGCACTGGAAGGGCGCGCGGCCGATGCTGCCCGACGGCCCGCCGATCCTCGGCGAAAGCGGCGCGGCCGGCGTCTGGCTCAACCTCGGCCACGGTTCCAGCGGCTGGGCGCTGGCCTGCGGCTCGGCGCGTGTGGTGGCCGATCGCATCGCCGGGCGCGAGCCGCCGATCGACCTGGCCGGCCTCACGCTCGCACGGCTGCGCTGAGCAGCGGGTCCGCGCGATCACAATCGCGTGATGAGCCCGGTCCGCATCACGGCAAACCACGGCCCCTGGCCGCTGCACGACGCGGCCGCGTCCCGGGTCGCCGAGGCGGCCGCACTGGCGCTGCATCCACCTTTCGAGCTGATGGCGCGCGCCGGCCTCGCCGTGGCGCGCCTGGCGCTGGCCATCGGGCCGCGCGCACGCAGGGTGCAGGTCTGGGCCGGCCCGGGCAACAACGGTGGCGACGGACTGGTGGCCGCGCGCCACCTGCACGGTGCCGGGCTCGCGGTTCACGTGAACCTCATCGGGGATGCAGCGCGGCTGCCGGCCGACGCGGCGCGTGCGCTGCGGGAAGCCGAAGCGGCGGGTGTCGCCATCAGCGCGGGCCTCGGCGGGGCACCGGCAGCACCCGAACTCGCGATCGACGCGCTGCTCGGCCTGGGCGCAAGCCGCGCGCCGGCAGGCCAGATCGCCGAGGCCATCGCGCAGCTGAATGCCGGCCGCGCGCCGGTGCTCGCCGTCGACCTGCCCTCCGGCCTTCACCCCGACACCGGCTGGCCGCTGGGCGAAGCCGCCGTGCGCGCCAGCACGACGCTGTCGCTGCTGAGCCTGAAGCCGGGCTGCTTCACGGGCGCAGGCCGCGATCTCGCGGGCGAGGTCTGGCTCGATGCACTGGGCGTCGAGGCGCCCTCGCCCACCGCCTGGCTCGGCGGCGCACCGACCGTGTCGCTGCGTGGCCATGCCACTCACAAAGGCAGTCATGGCGACGTGGCCGTCGTCGGCGGCGCCCCGGGCATGGCCGGCGCGGCCTGGCTGGCCGCCCGGGCGGCGCTGGCGGCGGGCGCCGGGCGCGTCTACGCCTGCCCCCTGGACGGCGAGGCCACGCTGCTCGACCCGCTGCACCCGGAGCTGATGGGCCGCCGGACCTGGTGGCAGCAGCCCCCCGAGGTGCTGCGGGCGGCCACCGTCGTCTGCGGCTGCGGCGGCGCAGACCCGGTGCGCGAGGCCCTGCCGCCGCTGCTGGCGCACGCCGGCCGGCTGGTGCTGGACGCCGATGCGCTGAACATGATCGCCGCCGACCCGCAGCTCAAGACCTTGCTGCAGCGCCGCCCAGCACCGTGCCTGCTCACGCCACACCCGCTCGAGGCTGCGCGCCTGCTGGGCACGAGCGCGGCGTCCGTCCAGGCCGACCGCCTGGCCGCTGCCTCGCACCTGGCACAAACCTTCGGCTGCGCCGTGCTGCTGAAGGGCTCGGGCACGGTCATCGCGGCGCCGGGCTGGCTGCCGCGGATCAACCCGACCGGCAACGCCGCGCTGGCCGGCCCCGGCACCGGCGACGTGCTCGCCGGCTGGGCCGGTGGCCTGTGGGCCCAGCAGCCCCAGGAACCGGCTCAGGCCATCGCGCTTCGCGCCGCCTGGGATCACGGCCACGCGGCCGACGGCTTTGCGCCGGCGGCGCTGGGTGCGCCGCTGCGTGCCAGCGACCTGATCGAGCGCCTCGCGTCTCGCGGCCTGCGCTGAAACCTCAGCGCCGCCCGCGCGGCTTCGGCGAAGGCCGCTTGGGCCCCGGCTTGCGCGAGCGCCTCGCGCTGCCTTCCGCGCCCTTGCCCTTCGTGCCCGCCTTCAGCGCGCGCGTCGCGGCCTTGGTGCTGCGGTCGGCTTCCTTCACCGCATCGAGTTCGTCGAGCGCCTTGCCCGGCGCGCGCAGCTTCTCGCCGCGCGCCAGCAGCCGCTCGCCTTCGCCATCGCGCACCATGCGGAAGTCGATCTTGCGGCCATCGAGATCGACGCGGCTGACCTGCACGCGCACGCGCCCGCCCACCGCGTAGCGGATGCCGGTGCGCTCGCCGCGCAGTTCGCCGCGCGCCTCGTCGAAGCGGTAGTACTCGCCGCCGAGCTCGGTGATGTGCACCAGGCCCTCGACGTACAGGCCGTCGAGCGTGACGAAGAGGCCGAAGGTGGCCACGCCGCTGACGGTGCCGGCGAACTCCTCGCCCAGGTGCTCGCGCATGAAGCGGCACTTGAGCCAGGCCTCCACATCGCGGCTGGCCTCGTCGGCGCGGCGCTCGTTGGCACTGCAGTGGCCGCCGGCGGCCTCCCACAGTTCCATCTCGCGCGTCATCGGCTTGGGCTGGCGCTGCGGCCGGCCGCCCTTGCGCATCTCCGGTACGCGCGTCTTCTCGCTCGGCGCGAGGTGGTAGCGCTTGGCGGCCAGCACGGCCTTGATCACGCGGTGCACGAGCAGGTCCGGGTAGCGCCGGATCGGGCTCGTGAAGTGCGTGTAGGCGTCGTAGGCCAGGCCGAAGTGGCCCGAGTTGTGCACGGTGTAGATGGCCTGCTGCATCGAGCGCAGCAGCAGCGTGTGGATCTGCGTCGCGTCGGGCCGGTCCTGCGTGGCCTGCGCGATGGCCTGGATCTCCGCCGGCGTGGGCTCGTCGCCCAGCACCACGCCCACGCCGAGGGCCTTCAGCGTGGCCTGCAGCGCGATGCGCTTCTCCGGCGTCGGCCCCTCGTGCACGCGGAACAGGCAGGGATGCTCGTGCTCGGCGATGAACTCGGCCGCGCAGACGTTGGCCGCGAGCATCGCCTCCTCGATCAGCCGGTGCGCGTCGTTGCGCGTGCGCGGCACGATCTTCTCGATGCGGCCGTTGTCGTCGCAGACGATCTGCGTCTCGGTGGTCTCCAGGTCCACCGCGCCGCGCTGGCTGCGCTGCTTGAGCAGCGCGCGGTAGACCTCGTGCAGGTGCAGCAGGTGCGGCAGCAGCGGCGCCAGCCGCTGCGCCTCGGGCCCGCGGGTGTTGGTCAGCGCCGCGGCCACCTCGGTGTAGGTCAGCCGCGCGTGCGAGCGGATCACTGCCGGGTAGAACTGGTAGGCCTCGATGCGGCCGTCGCTGCGCACGAGCATGTCGCACACCATCGTCAGCCGCTCGACCTCGGGGTTCAGCGAGCACAGGCCGTTGGAGAGCTTCTCCGGCAGCATGGGGATCACGCGGCGCGGGAAGTAGACCGAGGTCGCGCGCTCGTAGGCGTCGTCGTCCAGCGCCTCGCCGGGCTTCACGTAGTGGCTCACGTCGGCGATGGCCACCAGCAGGCGCCAGCCCTCGAAGGCCTTCTTGCCCTTGCCGCTGCGGTGCGGCTCGCAGTAGACGGCGTCGTCGAAGTCGCGCGCGTCTTCGCCGTCGATCGTGACCAGCGGCACGTCGGTCAGGTCGACGCGGTGCTTGCGGTCGGCGGCGCGCAGCTTGTCGGGCAGCGCGGCGGCCTGCGCCAGCGTCTCGGGCGAGAACTCGTGCGGCACCTCGTACTTGCGCACGGCGATCTCGATCTCCATGCCGGAGTCGTCGATCTCGCCCAGCACCTCGGCCACGCGGCCCACGGGCTGCGAGTGCAGCGAGGGCGGCTCGGTGAGCTCGACCGAGACCACCTGCCCCACCGCGGCGCTCGCGGTGGCGTTCTTCGGGATCAGGATGTCCTGGCCGTAGCGGCTGTCCTCGGGCGCAACGAGCCATTGCCCGCCCTCGTGCAGCAAGCGGCCGATGATTGGCGTCTTGCGGCGCTCGAGGATGTCGAGCACGCGGCCCTCGGGGCGGCCCTTGCGGTCGTAGCGCAGCACGCGCACGCGCACGCGGTCGCGGTGCAGCACGCTGCGCATCTCCTGCGGCGCGAGGACGATGGCGGGCTCGCCGCCGTCGGGGATCACGAAGCCATGGCCGTCGCGGTGACCCTCGACGCGGCCTTCGAACTCGCCCAGCAGGGCTTGTGTGCTCGAAGTGCTCGGGGCGGTGCTTGTGGTTCTATTTTCTTTGATGGTATAGTCCTTGGTTCCTGAAAGCCTGTTCACTTCCAAGTGATCAGGCAGCTAGCCCAGGTGGCGGAATTGGTAGACGCACTAGTTTCAGGTACTAGCGCTTAACGGCGTGGGGGTTCGAGTCCCTTCCTGGGCACCAGTTGATGTGAAGGCCGGTTGCAGAGATGCAGCCGGCCTCTTTCTTTGCCTTCAGACGCTGAACTTGCGCGCAAGACCTTCGGGGCGGAGGTTGTCGTACTCTTCGAAGGGCTGGTGGATCCACGGGCTCGTGGGCAGCGTCTCGCAGTAGTAGTCGGGCACGTAGCTCGACACGCCCTTGACCCACAGCACCGCGGCACGAAGCTCCTTGATCGAAGGCATGCCGCGCAGGCGCTCGACCACTGCGCGCAGCGTGTGGCCGGTGTCGGCGAGGTCGTCCACCAGCAGCACGCGGCCCGCCAGTTCGCCCTTGGGCATCGTGATGTACTTGGCCATGTCCAGCCGGCCCTGGATGGTGCCGGCCTCGGCCCGGTACGAACTCGTCGACATGATGGCCAGCGGCTTGTCGAAGACGCGGCTGAGCACGTCGCCCGGCCGCATGCCGCCGCGTGCCAGGCACAGGATCTGGTCGAACTCCCAGCCCGAGTGCGCGACCTTCAGCGCCAGGCGCTCGATCAGCAGGTGGTATTCGTCCCAGGACACGTACAGGTGCTTGCCGTCGTCGGTGAGCATGTAAGGCGTTCTCCGTGGTGCGGATGGAAGGCGTGAGGATCAGGCTCGAAAAGGGTGGCGCAACAGGATGGTGTGCACGCGGTCGGGGCCGGTGGAGACCATGTCGATCGGCGCGCCGATCAATTCCTGCATGCGGTCGAGGTAGCGCCGCGCATTGGCCGGCAGCTGTTCCCAGTTCGTGAGGCCGGCGGTGGTCTCGCTCCAGCCCGGCAGCGTCTCGTAGACGGGCACGCAACGGGCGATGTCGTCGGCGTCCAGCGGCAGCACGTCGAGCGTGCGGCCGTCCAGCCTGTAGCCGGTGCCGATGTTGATCTCCGGCAGGCCGTCGAGCACATCGAGCTTGGTGATGCACAGGCCCGAGACGCCGTTGATGATGATCGAGCGCTTCATCGCCGCCGCATCGAGCCAGCCGCAGCGGCGCGCGCGGCCGGTGACGGTGCCGCGTTCCTGGCCGACGGTGCTGAGGTGGTGGCCCACGCTGCCCGGCGCATCGATGTCGAGTTCCGTCGGGAAGGGCCCGCCGCCGACGCGCGTGGTGTAGGCCTTGGTGATGCCCAGGACGTAGTGCAGCAGGCCCGGGCCGATACCGGAGCCCGCGGCCGCATTGCCGGCCACGCAGTTGCTGCTCGTCACGTACGGGTAGGTGCCGTGGTCGATGTCCAGCAGCGTGCCCTGCGCGCCTTCGAACAGCAGGTTCTGGCCTGCAAGATGCGCGTTATGCAGCCGGTAGCCCACGTCGGCCATCAGCGGCGCGAGCTGCTCGGCGGCGGCCAGCGCGCCGTCCAGCATCGGCTGCCAGTCCAGCGGCGCGGCGCCCAGGATGTGGGTCAGCTCGGCGTTGTGCAGCGCCACCAGCTCGCGCAGCTTGGCTTCGAGCCGCGCCGGGTGCTTCAAGTCCTGCACGCGCAGCGCGCGGCGCGCGACCTTGTCCTCGTAGGCCGGGCCGATGCCCTTGCCGGTGGTGCCGATCTTGCCGCTGCCGCTGCTCTCGCGCCGCCCCTCGCGCGCGCGGTCGACCTCGACGTGGAAGGGCAGGATCAGCGGGCAGGACTCCGAGAGGAACAGGCGCGAGCGCACGTCGATGCCCAGCTGCTCGATGCGGGCGATCTCCTGCAGCAGGTGGGCGGGGTCGACGACCACGCCGTTGCCGATGTAGCAGGCCACGCCTTCGCGCATCACGCCGCTGGGGATGAGCTGCAGAGCCGTCTTGCGGCCGCCGATCACCAGGGTGTGGCCCGCGTTGTGCCCGCCCTGGAAGCGCACCACGCCTTGCGCGTGGTCGGTCATCCAGTCGACGATCTTGCCCTTGCCTTCGTCGCCCCACTGGGTGCCCACCACCACCACGTTGCGGCCCGCGCCGGGCCGTGCCGCTGCTTGCATGTCCAAAGTGTCCTGAGAAGAGAGATGAAATCCGGTGTTCAGCCCGCGAGCCCGCGCAGCACCCAGGCGCCGCCCGCGTTCACGAGCTCGCGATCACAGTCAAAGGCCTGCGCTTCCAGCTCGTGGCCGGGCAGCATCGCGATGACGGTCTCGCCCGCCTCGCGCAGCCGGCGCACCGCTGCGCGCAGCTCGGCGTCCTCGCCCCAGGGCGCGCGGATCGCACCCGGCGCGGGCGAAGGCCCGGCCACCTCGGCCAGCGCCTTCAGGTCGAGGCTGAAGCCCACCGCGGGCCGGTTGCGGCCGAAGACCGCGCCGACCTCGTCGTAGCGGCCGCCGCGCGCCAGCGCGTCGCTGCTGCCGGCGCCGAACACGGCGAAGCGCGGGCCGCTGTAGTAGGCGTAGCCGCTCATGTCCGAGAGGTCGAAGCCGAGCTTCAGCGCCGGGAACGCGGTGCGCAGATGCGTGGCCAGCCAGCGCAGGTGCTCGAGCGCGTCGCGCACCAGGGGCCGCGAGGGCAGCGCGCGCTGCGCGGCCTCCAGCACCTCGTCGCCGCCGTACAGCCGCAGCAGCGCGCGCAGGCCGTCTCGGGCTTCGGCCGGGAAGCCACGCGTCAGGTCGGCCAGCGCCGGCGCGTCCTTGATCGACAGCGCCTGCACCACGTCTTGCAGCTGCGCCGCGTCCAGCGGCACGCCGGCCAGCACGCCGCGCAGCACGCGCGCGTCGGCCAGGTCGATGACGAGATCGCTGACGCGCGCGGCCTGCAGGCAGTCCAGCGCCAGCTCGGCCGCTTCGAGATCGGCTTCCAGCCCGGCGTGGCCGAAGATCTCGGCGCCGAACTGCAGCGGCTCGCGCGTGGCCGCCGGGCCCGCCGGCCGCGTGTGCAGCACCGGGCCGCAGTAGCACAGGCGCGTGACGCCCTCGCGGTTGAGCAGGTGCGCGTCGATGCGCGCGGCCTGCGGCGTGGTGTCGGCCCGCAGGCCGAGCATGCGGCCGGAGAGCTGGTCCACCAGCTTGAAGGTCTTCAGGTCCAGCTCGCGGCCGGTGCCCGTGAGCAGCGAATCGAGGTGCTCCAGCAGCGGCGGCACGACGAGTTCGAAGCCGTAGCCGCGCGCGCGGTCCAGCAGCGCCCGGCGCAGCTCCTCCACCCGCCGGGCCTGGGCCGGCAACACGTCGGCGATGTGCTCGGGCAGCAGCCAGGCTGAGAGCATGAAGGGCACCGTGGTTGAAAGCGGCATTGTACGGGCCGCGCCCTTGCGGCCCGCTGTCTCGCACGCGCCGCGGCTCAGCGCCAGACCGCCAGCAGCAGCAAGCCGATCACCATGCCGGTGAGGCCGATGAAGCGGATCTGCCCGTCGGACATCTGGATGGCCTTCTCGAACACCGAGCGCCAGGTCGAGGGGCTGAGGAAAGGCAGCAGGCCCTCGAACACGAGCATCAGCGCGAAAGCGCCGAGCAGCAGATCGCCCATGCGGCGCGGTGCGGCGGATAGAGGACAGCTGACAGCGGCGCGCCGACCCTACTTGCGCGCGCGCTCGGCAGGCGCCGCCGGCGCCGCGCCCGACATCGAGCCGCGCATCGCGCGGAAGAAGTCGCTGCTGGAGTCGATCAGCATCACGTCGTTCTTGCTGCGGAAGCTCGCGCGGTAGGCCTCCAGGCTGCGGTAGAACTGCGCGAACTGCGGATCGCGGCCGAAGGCGTCGGCGTAGATCGCGGAGGCCTTGGCGTCGCCCTCGCCGCGGATCTTCTGCGCGTCGCGGTAGGCCTCGGCGACGATCACCTCGCGCTGGCGGTCGGCGTCGGCCTTGATCTTCTCGCCCTCGGCCGTGCCCTGCGCACGCAGCTCGTTGGCGACCTGCTTGCGCTCGGACTCCATGCGGCGGTAGACCGAGTCGGTGATGTCGGCGACGAAGTCCACGCGCTTGATGCGCACGTCGACGATGTCGATGCCGAAGGCCTTGGCCTCGTCGGCCAGGCGGTTGCGCACGTCGTTCATGACCTTCTCGCGCTCGGTGGCGAGCACGCCGCGCACGTCGCGCTTGGTGATCTCCTCGTTGAACGCGGCCTGCACCACCGGCGACAGGCGGCTCTCGAGGTTGCGGAAGTCCACCCCGTTGTTGCGGATGAACTGCTTGGGATCGGCGATGCGCCACTTCACGAGCCAGTCGATCACCAGGCTCTTCTTCTCGGCCGTGAAGATCGGGCGCGTCTCGGGGCTGTCCAGCGTCTGCACGCGCTTGTCGAGGAAGACCACGTTCTGCAGCGGCGGCGGCTGCTTCCAGTGCAGGCCGGGCTCGGTGACGACGTCTCGGATCTCGCCCAGGGCGTAGACCACGCCGACCTGGCGCTGGTCGACGACGAACAGCGTGCTGGCCAGCAGCATCAGCGCCAGCAGCGCGGTGACGAGGATGAATGCGATGCGGTTCATGTTCTTGCGCTCCCCTTCGCGTCAGCGGCCTTCACGGTCGCGCGAGCGCGAGTTGTCGCGCGAGCGCACGTCTGCCGAAGGCGCGGGCGCGGGCTCCACCGGCGCCGGCGCGGGCACGACGGTCACGCCGCCGGGGTTCTGTGAAGCGCTCTGCTGCAGCAGCTTGTCCAGCGGCAGGTACAGCAGGTTGGAGCTGCTGCGGCTGTCGACCATCAGCTTGTTCACGCTGGAATAGATCTGCTGCATGGTCTCGAGATACAGGCGGTCGCGCGTGACGACCGGTGCCTTCTGGTACTCGGCCAGCACCGAGCGGAAGCGCTGCGCATCGCCTTCGGCCTGCGCTACCACGCGCGAGCGGTAGCCCTCGGCCTCTTCCATCAGCCGCGAGGCCGTGCCGCGGGCCTTGGGAATCACGTCGCTGGCGTAGGCCTGGCCTTCGTTCTTGAAGCGGTCGCGGTCGGCGCCGGCCTTGAAGGCATCGTTGAACGCGGCCTGCACGGTATCGGGCACCTGCACGTTCTGCACGTTGACGTTGGCCACCACGATGCCGGCGTTGAGCGTCGTGAGCTGCTTCTGGATCGACTTGACGAGGTCGGCCGCGATCGCGTCGCGCTGCTCGTACAGCACCTGGTCGACGCGGCTGCGGCCGACGATCTCGCGCACCGCCGATTCGGCCGCCATCACCACCGCCTCGTCGGGCCGGTTGTTCTCGAACAGGTAGGCACGCGCGTCGGCGCGGCGGTACTGCACGGTGAAGCGGATGTCGACGATGTTCTCGTCCTGCGTGAGCATCGACGAGTCCTTCAGCCCGGTGGCCTGCACCACGGTGCTGCGGCCCACCTCGACCGATTGCAGCTGCGTGACCGGCACGATCTCGTGCGACTGGATCGGGTACGGCAGCCTGAAGGACAGGCCGGCATCGACGTCGCGGGCGTACTTGCCGAAGGTGGTGATGACGGCGCGGTTGCCTTCCTGGACGATGAAGACGCCGCTGCCCATCCAGATGGCCAGCGCGACGCCGCCGATCAGCACCGCGCCGATGCCCGCGCTCTTCACGTCGGGCTGGAAGGGGCCGCCGGGCGGGCGGTCGTCGTTGCTGTTGCGACCACCGCCCTTGCCGCCGAAAAGGCCGCTGAGCTTGCGGTTGAAGTCGCGCCAGAGTTCGTCGAGGTCGGGCGGGCCGTCGTTGCGGTTGCTCATGAATGCGCTGGGGTTTCGGGTTCCGCCGCCACGGCGCCGGCGGTGGGCAAGGCGACGGGCGAGCCGTCGGGCAAGGTGGGATGTGGGGTGCCGGCGCCGGCGTTCAAGCGCGCGAGTGCGGCTTCTGCGATTTCGCGGCGCAACGCATCGAGGCCCTGGCCCGTGCGCGCGCTGACGAACACGCGCGGGCGCAGCACGCCGGGATGCGCTTCGATGCGGTCGGCCGGCATCCGTGGCTGCTGCGATTCGGCCAGCAGGTCGCACTTGTTGTGCACCAGGATCTGCGGCACGGTGTCGGCGCCGATCTCGGCCAGCACGCGCTCGACCTCGGCCTGCTGCTCTTCGAGCGCGGGGCTGGCGGCATCGATCACGTGCAGCAGCAGGTCGGCATCGGCCGCCTCCTGCAGCGTGGCCTGGAAGGCCTCGACCAGCTTGTGCGGCAGGTCGCGGATGAAGCCGACGGTGTCGGACAGCGAGACCTGCACCTGGGCTTCCGGCAGCCAGAGCGCGCGCGTGGTGGTGTCCAGCGTCGCGAAGAGCTGGTCGGCGGCATAGGCGCGGGCCTTCACCAGCGCGTTGAAGAGCGTGCTCTTGCCGGCATTGGTGTAGCCCACGAGCGAGATGCGGAAGGTGCCGCGGCGTTCGCGCGCCCGGCGCTGCGTGCTGCGCTGGCGCTTGACCTTCTCCAGCCGCTCCTTCACCTGCTTGATGCGGTCGCCGATCATGCGGCGGTCCAGCTCGATCTGCGCCTCGCCCGGGCCGCCGCGGGTGCCGATGCCGCCCTGCTGGCGCTCCAGGTGGCTCCAGCGCCGCACCAGGCGCGTGGCCTGGTACTGCAGCCGCGCCAGCTCCACCTGCAGCTTGCCTTCGTGGCTCTGCGCGCGATCCGCGAAGATGTCCAGGATCAGGCCGGTGCGGTCGGCCACCGGCACGCCCAGGTGGCGCTCCAGGTTGCGCTGCTGCGCCGGGCTCAGCGCCTGGTCGAAGATGACGCCATGGGCCTGCGTGGCCGCCACCATGGCCTTGATCTCGTCGGCCTTGCCGCTGCCGACGAACAGCGCCGGGTCGGGCGCGCGGCGGCGCGCCGTGATGCGCGCCACCGCCTCGTCGCCGGCCGACTCGGCCAGCAGCGCGAGTTCGTCCAGCGTGGCATCGAAAGGCATGGACGCGCCCACGTCCACGCCGACGAGGACGGCGCGCGTGCGCCCGCTGGCGGCGGGCGCAGCAGTGGAGGCGGGAGTCAAGTTGGGGGGTACGGCTCTCGGACCGGGAACGTCAGGCCTGTTCGCCCGGCTCGTTGGCGTGGAAGTTGACCGCGCGGCTGGGCACGACGGTGGAGATGGCGTGCTTGTAGACCATCTGCGTCACGGTGTTGCGCAACAGCACGACGTACTGGTCGAAGGATTCGATGTGGCCCTGGAGCTTGATGCCGTTGACGAGGTAGATCGACACCGGCACATGTTCCTTGCGGAGCAGGTTCAGAAAGGGGTCCTGCAAAAGTTGGCCTTTGTTGCTCACGATATTCTCCGTGTTGGTTTCGAGGAAGTGCCCACGTTATCACAGGGAAACCGGCCTGCGGGCGGGGTACGGCCATTGGTGCCCGGCACCGGGCTCAGGTTCCCTTGGACGCGAACGGGTTCTTGGCCGAGCGCATCTCGATGCGCACCGGCGTGCCCACGAGCTTGAAGTGCTCGCGCAGCCGGCCCTCGAGGTAGCGCTTGTAGCTGTCGGGCACATTGTCCAGCGCGCTGCCGTGGATCACCACCAGCGGCGGGTTCATGCCGCCCTGGTGCGCGTAGCGCATCTTCGGGCGGAATCGCCCCTCGCGCCGCGGGGCCTGGTGCTCGGCGGCCTCATGCACCAGGCGCGTGAGCACCGGCGTGCTCATCTTCACCGTGGCCGAGGCGTGGGCCTGCTCGATCGCCTTCCACAGCGCGGTCAGGCCCGTGCGCTTCTTCGCCGAGATCTGCAGCACCGGCGCGTAGCGAATGAAGGCCAGCCGCGTCTCGATGGAGCGCTGCAGCTGCTGACGCTGGTAGTCGTCGGTGGCGTCCCACTTGTTGACGGCCAGCACCACCGCGCGGCCGCTCTCGAGGATGTAGCCGGCGATGTGCGCGTCCTGGTCGCTGACGCCTTCGGTGGCGTCGATCAGCAGGACCACGACGTTGGCATCGGCAATGGCCTGCAGTGTCTTGACGACCGAGAACTTCTCGATCGCCTCGAACACCCGGCCCTTGCGGCGCAGGCCGGCGGTGTCGATCAGCTCGAACTGGCGCCCGGCGCGCTCGAAGGGCACGTGGATCGCGTCGCGCGTGGTGCCGGGCTGGTCGAAGGCGACCAGGCGCTCTTCGCCCAGCCAGGCGTTGATCAGCGTGCTCTTGCCCACGTTGGGGCGGCCGGCCACGGCCAGGCGGATCGGCTTGTCGGGCGCATCCCCGTCGGCGCTCTCCTCGCCGGCGGCTTCCTCGTCCTCGTCGAATCCGAACGCTTCGAGGGCCGCCTCCAGCAGGCTGCGAACGCCCTGCCCGTGCGCCGCCGAGACCGGGTGCGGCGCGCCGATGCCCAGCTCGTGGAATTCGGCCAGCGCCGGCGAATCGGCCATGCCCTCGGCCTTGTTCGCGGCCAGCAGCACGCGCTGGTGGCGCGTGCGCAGGTAGTTGGCGATGTCGTGGTCCTGCGCCGAGAGGCCGGCGCGGGCGTCGACGACGAAGATCACCGCATCGGCCTCGGCCACCGCCTGGCGCGTCTGCTTGGCCATCTCGGCGACGACGCCGGTCGGCTTCTCGGGCTCGAAGCCGCCGGTGTCGACGACGATGAACTCGCGCGAGCCGAGCTTCGCGTCGCCGTAGTGGCGGTCGCGCGTGAGGCCGGCGTAGTCGGCCACGATCGCGTCGCGGCTCTTCGTGATGCGGTTGAAGAGCGTCGACTTGCCGACGTTGGCGCGGCCGACCAGCGCGATGACGGGTTTCATCAAGTCCCCGGTCCGCGGCCAGCGCCGGGCCGCCCCAAGCGGCCGCGCGCCCCCTCGGGGGGCCGCAAGCGAATGCGAGCTTGGGGGCCCATCAATCTGCCCGGAAGGCGAAGAGGCCGCCGCCTTGCGTGGTGACGATCAGCGTCTTGCCCGCCAGGATCGGCGCGCCGACGATGGCCTTGCCGTCGGTGGGCAGGCGCAGCTGCTGCTCGCCGCTGGCACCGGCCAGGAAGTGCAGGTAGCCCTCGCCGTCGCCGAAGACCACGTTCGCGCCCACGGCCAGCGCGCCGCTCAGGCCGCGGTACAGCAGCTTCTCGTTCTGCCAGACCATGTCGCCGGTGTTCGCGTTCCAGGCCGTGATGCGGTCGCTCGCGTCGGCGCCGTAGACGCGTTCGGCGTCGCCGCCCACGGCATTCGCGCCGCCGACGTTGCGCGTCCACAGCACGCTGCCCCTGGCCGCGTCGGCGCAGCCCACGGCCGACTGGAAGGCGCGCGCGCAGACGCGGTCGCCGATGCGCAGCGCCGGGCCGATCAGGTCCGCCAGGCGCTCGACCTCGTTCGTGCCGCGGGGCGAAGCGAGCGGCGCTTCCCACAGTAGGGTGCCCTTCAGCGGGTCGAGCGCGGTCAGGCGCTGGCCCTGCGCCACCAGCAGGCTGTTGCGGTGCGACGTGACCACGCTGGCCTGCGCCAGCGTCAGCGCATCGCCCGGCTTGGTGTAGACCCACAGCCGGCGGCCGTCGAGCGCGTCGAAGGCGTGCACGCCGCGGTCCACGCCCATCACGAACACGCGTTCGCCGGCCACCAGCGGCGGCGTCACCACGGCCGAGGGCACGCGCTTGCGCCAGACCTCGCGGCCGCTGTCGAAGACGACGACCTCGTTGGCGCGCGTGACCACGGCGACGAAGCGCCCGTCGCTGCCCACGCCGGCGGCGATCGGCGTGCCGGCGCTGGCACGCCAGATCACGTCGCCGGTGTCGGGCGTCATCGCCAGCACCTCGCCGCCGCCCCCGGCCACGAACAGCAGGTTGTTGCGCACCACCGGCAGCACCGGGTAGCCGAAGCTGCCGAGGTTGGTCGACCAGACCTGGCTGGCGGCAAACTTCGGCGCGTAGTTCTCCAGCGGCGTGGGCTTGGGGCGGTCCGACGAGCAGCCGGCCAGCGCGAGGCCCACCGCCAGCACGGCGGCTGCGGTGCGCAACAAGCTCACTGCGCGGCCCCCGAGGCCGCGGCCGATGCCGTACCGGCCGCCGCGGCGGCGGCCGCGGGCTGGTCGGGAGCGGCGCCGATCGCCGTCAGCTTGGCCTCGACCAGGCGCCGATAGTCCACTTTCTCGCCCATGCCCTTGTAGGCCGCCTGCCAGGCCGCGCGGGCCTCGTCGCGCTTGCCTTGCGCCATCAGGATGTCGCCGCGGCGGTCGGCCACCAGGGCCTCGAAGCCTTCGGTCTTCACGGCGTCCAGCGTCGCCAGCGCCTCGGGAAACTGCTTGGCGTCGGCCTGCACCGCCGCCAGGCGCAAGCGGGCGATGGCGCGCAGCTCGACCTCGAGGCCGTTGTCGGCCACCCACTGCAGGCTGGCCTTGGCGGCGTCGGTCTGGCCCTTCGTGAACTGCGCCTTGGCGGCCAGCAGGCCGCCCTGCTGCGCGTAGGCGGTGCGCGGGTAGCGCTCCCTCAAGTCGGCGAAGAGGCGACCGCTGCGCTCGGCATCGCCGGCGCTGGAGGCACGGTCGAGTTCGTCGAACAGCGCGCCGGCCTTGATCGCCTGGTCGCCCTGCCACCACTCCCAGCCCCGCCAGCCGCCGAAGGCCGTCAGCGCGACGACGAGCACCCAGGTGATGAGGTTGCCCTGCTTGTTCCAGAACGCCTTGAGCGCGTCGAGTTGTTCCTGCTCCTGCAGGTCGAGTTGGGTGGCCATCTTCTTGCTCGATTGCGCTCGGGTGGAGGACGCGTGGGAGGGAAACCGCGGATTATGCGGTGCGCAGCTCGTGCGCCCAGGCGGCGACGGCGTCCAGGCGGCGCGTGCTCTGCGCCGCGGCAGCGTCGCGCAGCGGCTTGAGCGCGACCTCGCCGCGCGCGACTTCGTCGGCACCGAAGATCAGCGCGAAGCGCGCGCCCGAGGCGTCGGCCTTCTTGAACTGCGACTTCAGGCTGCCGCCGCCGGCGTGCATCGTCACGCCGACGCCGGCCGCGCGCAGCGCGTCGATGGTCAGCATCGCCCGCGGCAGCAATTGCGGATCGGCCACCAGCGCATAGGCCGCGGGCGCCGCGCCGGGCACCGGCACGGCGAGTTCCTGCAGCAGGAGCAGCAGCCGCTCGATGCCCAGGCCGAAGCCGATCGCCGGCGTCGGCTTGCCGCCGAGCTGCTCGAACAGGCCGTCGTAGCGTCCGCCGCCGCAGACCGTGCCTTGCGAGCCGAGCTGGTCGGTCACCCACTCGAAGACCGTGAGGTTGTAGTAGTCCAGGCCCCGCACCAGGCGCGGGTTGATGCGGTACGGCAACCCGGCCGCATCGAGCACCGCGCAGACCGCATCCAGGTGCGCGCGCGACTCGGCGCCCAGGTGCTCGGCCAGCTTCGGTGCGGCCTCGATCAGCCCCTGCAGCGCCGGGTTCTTGCTGTCGAGGATGCGCAGCGGGTTGGTCGTCAGGCGCCGGCGCGAGTCTTCGTCCAGCTCTTCGGCATGCTGCTCGAAGTAGCGCACCAGTGCCGCGCGGTGCGCCGCGCGCTCGGCCGGCTGGCCCAGGCTGTTGAGCTCCAGCCGCACGTGCTTGCCGACCTCCAGGCCGAGCGACTGCCACAGCTGCCGCACCATCAGGATCAGCTCGGCGTCGACGTCCGGCCCGGCGAAGCCCAGCGCCTCGACGTCGAGCTGGAAGAACTGGCGGTAGCGCCCCTTCTGCGGCCGCTCGTGGCGGAACACCGGGCCCATCGACCACACGCGCAGCGGGCCGTTGTAGAGCGCGTTGTGCTCGACCATCGCGCGCACGATGCCGGCGGTGATCTCCGGCCGCAGCGTCAGGGCGTCGCCGTTCATCGCGTCGGTCCAGGAGTACATCTCCTTCTCGACGATGTCGGTGGCCTCGCCGATGCCGCGCACGAACAGCGGCGTGGGCTCGACCACCGGCGTCAGCAGGTACTGGTAGCCGTGGCGCGCCATCGTCGTGGCCACGGTCTCCTCGAACCAGCGCCACAGCGCCGAGTCGGGCAGCTTCTCCTTGCGCGGGACCGAGCCCGGCAGGATGTCGTTCATGCCTTTGACGGCAAGCAGTTTGTCAGCCATGTATGGATCGGCGCCACGGGCGCCGTGAAGGTCGAAGGGCGGAAACGGGACAGCCGCGCAACGTCAATGCGCTGCAGTGACGCTGCCAAACCGTTTTTCGATGTAGCCCTCGACGATCTGGTGGAACTCCTGCGCGATGCCTTCGCCGCGCAGCGTCATCGCCTTCTCGCCGTCGATGAACACCGGCGCGGCCGGCGCCTCGCCGGTGCCGGGCAGGCTGATGCCGATGTCGGCATGCTTGCTCTCGCCCGGGCCGTTGACGATGCAGCCCATCACGGCCACCTTGAGGTTCTCGACGCCGGGGTACTTCGCCTTCCACACCGGCATCTGCGCGCGCAGGAAGTCGTCGATCTGCTTGGCCAGCTCCTGGAACGTGGTGCTGGTCGTGCGGCCGCAGCCCGGGCAGGCGGTGACGCTGGGGTTGAAGCTGCGCAGGCCGAGAGACTGCAGGATCTCCATCGCCACCACCACTTCCTGCGTGCGCGCCTCGCCGGGCTGCGGCGTCAGGCTCACGCGGATGGTGTCGCCGATGCCTTCCTGCAGCAGCACGCCCAGCGAGGTGGCGCTGGCCACCGTGCCCTTGGTGCCCATGCCGGCCTCGGTGAGGCCCAGGTGCAGCGCGTAGTCGCAGCGGCGGGCGAGCGCGCGGTAGACCGAGATCAGGTCCTGCACGCCACTCACTTTGCAGCTGATGATGATGTTGTCCGGATTCAGCCCCAGCTCGCGCGCGTAGTCGGCCGAGCCGAGTGCGCTCTGCACCAGCGCCTGGTACATCACCTGCTTGGCGTCGAGCGGGCGGGCGCGGCGGCCGTTCTGGTCCATCAGCTCGGCCAGCAGCTCCTGGTCCAGGCTGCCCCAGTTGACGCCGATGCGCACCACCTTGTCGTATTTCGCGGCGGCCTCGACCATCATCGCGAACTGGCGGTCGCGCTTGTCGCCCTTGCCCACGTTGCCCGGGTTGATGCGGTACTTCGACAGCGCCTGCGCCATCGCCGGAAACTCGGTCAGCAAGCGGTGGCCGTTGTAGTGGAAGTCGCCGATCAGCGGCACTTCGATGCCCATGCGGTCGAGCTGCTCGCGGATGTGCGGCACGGCCTCGGCCGCTTCGGGCGTGTTGACGGTGATGCGCACCATCTCCGAGCCGGCGATGGCCAGCTCCTTGACCTGGATCGCGGTGCCGATGGCATCCACGGTGTCGGTGTTGGTCATCGACTGCACGCGCACCGGCGCGTCGCCGCCCACCGTCACGACATGGCTGCCCCAGGCCACGCGCGCCTGGCGCGAGCGGCGCGGCGCCGGCGTGGCGGCGTCGATGATGTCCAGCGCGTCTTCGGGGGCGTTCATCGCGATGAGTTCTTTCGAGGACTTCTGCGCTATTGCAGTTCGAGGCGGGCCACGTTGTCGCGCGTGCGCGGCGCCAGGTCAACCGGCTGGCCGCGAAACCCCACCTGCGTGGCGGCGGCGTTGCCGATCGTCATGCGGATGGGCAGCTTGCCGTCCAGGCCCAGCGCCTCGCCGGCCTGCACGGTGCGCGACAGCAGCACCTGGCCGCGGGCGTCGCGTGCTTCCACCCACGAGGCGGCGCTGCTGCGCAGCTGCACGACGCCGACCGGGGACGGGCCGGGCGTGGCCTGGGTGGCCGGAGCGGCCGGCGCTGCCGCCACCTGCGCCAGAGCCGGTGCCGGTGCCGGGGGTGCGGAAGCCGCCGGCAGGGCCCTTGCCGCTTCGGTGGCCGCTGCAGAGGCCGGTGCTTCCGGCGCCGTGGCGAAGACGGGCGCCGAGGCCGCCATGTCCGGCGGCGCCACGGGCACCGGCATGGCAACCGGCTCGGGTTGGGGTGCCTGCGCCACCGGCGGCGTGGCGGCGGGCCGCGGCTTCAGCAGCCCCGGCGGCAGGAAGTACACGGCCGCGGCGCCGCCCACCAGCACGGCAGCGGCCAGCAGCACCGGCCGCAGCGGCAGGCCGCCCATGCCGGCATCGTCGCGCGAGGCCCGCTCGCGGAAGGGCGTGTTCAGGCCGCCGCTGGCGGGTTCCAGCGCCACATGTGCCGGCTGCGGCAGCAGGTCCAGCACCGGGCGGGGGTCGATCTTCAGCTGGCGGCAGACGGTCTGCGCCAGCGCGCGCGTGAAGGTGGCGTCGGGCAGTTCGTCGAAGCGGTCGGCTTCCAGCGCCTCGAGCTTGCGCTGCGAGACCTTGATGGCCGCGGCCAGCGCCGCGATGTGCAGCCCCTGCCGCTCGCGCGCGGCGCGCAGCATCGAACCGGCGCCGCGCTCGGCCGCCGCGGCTTCACTCATCGAAGCGCCCCTTCTCGAACTGCGCCGCCTCGTTGGACTCGGGGAAACGCTCCTGCAGCTTGCGGCCGAAGTCCTGCACGCCCTGCACGTTGCCCAGCCGGCGCTCGATGCGCGCGGCCAGCCACAGGCTCTGCGCGCTCACCAGTTCGGGCTGCGCGTTGATGCGGCCGACGTAGAAGCGCGCGCGCTGCAGCTCGCCGCGGTGCAGCAGCACGTCGCTGAGGTTGTAGGCGGTGACGGGGTTGGCCGGGTCCAGCTCGAACGAGCGCGACAGCGTGCGCTCGGCATCGGCCCAGCGGCCGGCGCGCATCTGGCACAGGCCCTGCACGAGCAGCGTGCGCACCTGCTCGCGGTACTGCGGCTGCGCCAGCGCGGCGGTGAACTGCGCGTCGGCGTCGGGCCAGCGCTTCTGCTGGCACAGGAACCAGCCGTAGTTGTGCATCGTGTCGCCGTCGGTGGGCGCCAGCTGCAGCGCGCGCTGGAAGCTCTCCTCGGCCTGCCGGAAATCGCCCAGGGCGCCGTAGATCAGGCCGAAGAGGTTGTAGGCCTCGGGCAGGTCGGGCTTGGCAGCGAGTGCGCGCTTGACCTCCTCCAGCGCCACCTGCGGCTGGCCACGGCCCAGGTACAGGCCCGCGAGTTCCAGCCGCGCGCGCGCCACGCGCGTCACGTCGAGTTCGGTCGCGGCGCGCGTCTCGCGCGGCACGCCGCCCTGCGTGGCGCAACCGGCCAGCAAAGCCAGCGCCGAAAGCAGGATCACGAAGGCCTTGATGGTCACCTTGCGCTCCCTGCGGGCACGACCGGGATGGGGATCGGGGTCATGGTCGGGGTCGAAATGGCCGTGCGCTGGCGCTCCAGCCGCTCGCGCGCGTTCGTGCGGTCCTGCACCTCGCCGGCCAGCTGGCCGCAGGCGGCGTCGATGTCGTCGCCACGGGTCTTGCGGATCGTCGTCACCAGGCCCGCCTGCAGCAGCACGTCGGCGAAGGCCGTGACGCGTTCGCGCGGAGAACGCTTCAGCCCCGAGGCCGGGAACGGGTTGAAGGGAATCAGGTTGAGCTTGCACGGCACGCGGCCGCGCAACAGCTGCACCAGCTCGCGCGCCTGCTCGGGCGAGTCGTTCACGCCGTCGAGCATGCAGTACTCGAAGGTGATGAAGTCGCGCGGCGCGGCCGGCAGGTAGCGCAGGCAGGCCTCGAGCAGCTCGCTGATCGGGTACTTTCGGTTCAGCGGCACGAGCTGGTCGCGCAGCGCGTCGTTGGGTGCGTGCAGCGAGACGGCCAGCGCCACCGGGCAGTCCTCGCGCAGGCGGTCGATCATCGGCACCACGCCGGAGGTGGACACCGTCACACGCCGGCGCGACAGGCCGTAGGCGTGGTCGTCGAGCATCGTGCGCAGCGCGGGCACCAGCGCCGCGTAGTTCTGCAGCGGCTCGCCCATGCCCATCATCACGACGTTGTCGATGGCTCTCTCGCCGTCGGCCAGGCCGAGCGACTTGCGCAGCCGGTGCTCGGCGAACCACAGCTGGGCGACGATCTCGCCCGTCGAGAGGTTGCGGCTGAAGCCCTGGTGCCCGGTGCTGCAGAAGCGGCAACCCACCGCGCAGCCGGCCTGCGACGAGACGCACAGCGTGCCGCGGTCGGTCTCGGGGATGAACACCGACTCGACCGCGTTGCCGGCGCCCACGTCGAACAGCCACTTCACGGTGCCGTCGGCCGAGCGCTGCTCGGTCAGCACCGGCAGGCCAGTGACTTCCGCTGCGCCGGCGAGCTTGCCGCGCAGCGACTTGGCGAGGTCCGACATCTTCCCGAAGTCGGCCTCGCCTTTCTGGTGGATCCAGCGGTAGAGCTGGACGGCGCGGAAGCGCTTCTCGCCCAGGCCGTCGCAGAAGGCGGCCAGACCCTCGAGGTCGAAATCGAGAAGCTGGGCCGTCACACCGGATCCCGCCGCGCCGTGTTCAGCGGCTGTAGACGTTCATGCCGGGGAAGAAGAAGCCCACTTCCACGGCCGCGGTCTCGGGGGCGTCGCTGCCGTGCACGGCGTTGGCGTCGATGCTGTCGGCGAAGTCGGCGCGGATGGTGCCCTTCTCGGCCTTCTTCGGGTCGGTGGCGCCCATCAGCTCGCGGTTCTTGGCGATGGCGCCTTCGCCCTCGAGCACCTGGATCATGACCGGGCCCGAGACCATGAACTTCACCAGGTCGTTGAAGAAGGGGCGGGCCTTGTGCACGGCGTAGAAGGCCTCGGCCTCGCCTTGCGACAGATGCGCCATCTTGGCCGCGACGATCTTCAGGCCGGCGCCTTCGAAGCGGGCGTAGATCTGGCCGATGACGTTCTTGGCCACGGCGTCGGGCTTGATGATGGACAGGGTGCGTTCGATGGCCATTTTGAAAAGTTCTCCTGAATTCAACGACTTGGCAAAGCTTTTGATTGTAGCGCGTTGATGTGGCGGCAGACTCAGCGCGGCGCGCCGCCGCGGCCGCGCGGGCCGCCGCGGTTCGGGCCTCCGCCACCACCGCCGCCACCGCCCCCGCCGCCACGCTTGCCGCCACGGCCGCCGCCCTTGCCGCCCTTGCGCAGGAAGGCATCGGCACCGATGTAGCCCACGGCGGTCTGCATCGGGTCGGGGATGCGGTTGGGATCACCGCCCTGCCCGCCGCCGCCCTTGCCGCCGCGGCGCTGCTGGCCGCCGCCCCGCTTGCCCATGCCGGGCAGCCCGGGCTGGCCGCCACCGCCACCACCGCCGGCAAAGCGGCGGTCGTAGGTCTGCTGCAGCGGGTTGGGGATCGGGCCGTCCTCGGGGATGTCGCGCTGCGGGCGGCGCTCCTTCTGCAGCGCGCGCTTGTCGTAGGTCTGCTGCAGCGGGTTGGGGATCGGCCCGTCCTCGGGAATCTCGCGCCGCTTCTGGCGTTCCAGCTGGATGGCGCGCTTGTCGAAGGTCTGCTGCAGCGGGTTGGGAATCGCACCGCCCTCGGCATCACCCCGGGGCGGGCGCGCCTCGGGTGGCAGGCGCGGATCGCGCGGCTGGCGCGGCTCACGCGGTTCGCGGGGCTCGCGCATCTCGCGCGGCGGGCGGTCCTCACGCGGCGGGCGTTCTTCGCGCGGCGCACGCTCCTCGCGCGGACCTCGATCGGCCTCGTCGCCGCGGCGCTGCTGCTTGCCGCCGCGCCGGTTGCGGCCGCGCCGGCCGCCCGGGCCTTCGGCGTTGTCGCCGCCATCGCGGTTCTCCGGCCGCGGGCCGCTGGCCAGGCGGCGCAGCATGCGCAGGTCGTTCTCATCCAGATCGACCCAGACGCCGCGCTTGAGACCGCGCGGCAGCACCACCGAGCCGTAGCGGATGCGGATGAGACGGCTCACCGCGTGGCCCACGGCCTCGAACAGGCGCCGCACCTCGCGGTTACGGCCCTCGGTGATGACGCAGCGGTACCAGTGGTTGGCGCCTTCGCCGCCGCCGTCGGTGATGCTCTTGAAGGCGCAGCGCTGGCCGTCGATGTCCACGCCTTCCAGCAGCTTGGCCTTGGCTTCCTCGCCCAGCACGCCCAGCGAGCGCACCGCGTATTCGCGCTCGACGCCGAAGCGCGGGTGCATCAGCTGGTTGGCCAGTTCGCCCGAGGTGGTGAACAGCAGCAGCCCTTCGGTATTGATGTCCAGCCGGCCCACCGACTGCCACTTGCCGTGCTGCAGCCGCGGCAGGCGGCGGAACACGGTGGGGCGCTGCTGCGGGTCGTCGTGCGTGACGACCTCGCCCGCGGGCTTGTGGTACGCCAGCACGCGCGCCGGCGGCGGCGCGATGCGCACGCGCACCGGTTTGCCGTCGATGGCGATGCGGTCACCGAAGCTGATGCGCTGGCCGATGTGTGCGACCTCGCCGTTGACGGTGACGCGCTGCTCGACGATGGCCTGCTCCAGGTCGCGCCGCGAGCCCAGGCCCGATTGCGCCAGCACCTTGTGCAGCTTGGGCGCATCGGCGTCCGGCGCAAGCACGCGGCGCGGCGCGGCGGCGTCGCCTTCGGCGGCCGGCGCTTCGGGCGACTCGGCGCCGGGCGCTGCCGATTCCTCGGCCGCGAGCGGCTCGGCGGCAGCGTCGGCGGGCGCTTCGATGGGCGCTTCGGCGGAGGCGTCGGCATCGGCCGGCGGCGCCTCGGGCAGTTCGGCGTCGAAGGCGCCGGAGACGACCTGCGCGAACAGCTCCTCGGCCATCGGCGGCGCGGGGCGCGGCTCCGCGCCGGCCTCGGCAGGCACCTCGCCGTCGCGCACGCGCTCGCCGCCACGTCGGCCACGGCGGCGGTTGCGGCCGCGGCGGTTGCCGCCGGCGGCATCGTCGCCGCCGGCTGCGCCTTCGGCGGCGCCCTCGCCTGTGCCTTCGCTGGCGGGCTCGCCCGAGCCCTCGCCTGCCGCCTCGCCGCCGCCTTCGGTGCGGCTTTCCGGTGCCGGGGCAGCCGGCTCGTAGGCCGGCGGCGGCTCGCTCGCCACGGGCGGCGGCGGCTGCGTACGGTCGAACACGTCCTCTGCGGCGGGCGCCTCGATCGCCGACGGGTCCGTGGTCTGCGGCGCTGCGGCCGCGGCGGTCTTGCGCGGCGCTCGCCGGCGCTTGGGCTTCTCGGCCGGGGCCTCACCGGCCGCTTCGGCGGCGGCCTCGGGCAGGTCGGTGTCAGATGGGTTCATGCGGGGCGTCGGTGGGAGGAAGGGGCGCGGCTTCGATGGCCGCAACGGCCGCCTCCGCGGGCTGCGGCTCGGTGGCCTCGGGGACGGGGACAGGATCGAGATCGGGAAGGGATTCGGACGCGGCCTCGGACGCGGCTTCGGGTGCCGGTTCGGGCAGCGCTCCGGGCGCCGCCACGGCTTCTGCCTCGGCCGTGGCTTCGCCGGGCGCTTCGCCGGTCGCCGCCTCGGCCTCCAGCGGCAAGGTGCCCTGGCTGTCGTCGAGCAGCGGCGGCGCCTGCTCCAGCGCGGCCATCGCCTCGGCGCCGCGGCTGCCGTCGCCGGCATCGATGGGCGGCAGCTGGTCGAGGCTGGCCAGGCCCAGGTCGTCGAGGAACTGGCGCGTCGTGGCGTACAGCGCCGGGCGGCCCGGGGCCTCGCGGTAGCCGATGGCCTCGATCCAGCCGCGGTCTTCGAGCTGCTTGACGATCTGGCTGCTGACGGTCACGCCGCGGATGTCCTCGATATCGCCGCGCGTCACCGGCTGGCGGTAGGCCACGATGGCCAGCGTCTCCATCGCCGCGCGCGAGTACTTCGGCGGCTTCTCGGGATGCAGGCGGTCGAGGTAGATCCGCAGCTCGGGCCGGCTCTGGAAGCGCCAGCCGCCGGCCAGCGCGACGAGCTCGACGCCGCGCTCGCTCCAGTCGTCGACGAGCTCGTCGAGCAGGCGGCGCAGCGTGTCGGCGCCCAGTTCACCGTCGAACAGCGCCTTCATTTCGGGCAGCTGCATCGGGGTGCTGGCGCAGATCAACGCCGTTTCGAGGACGCGCTTGGCCTCAGCTGTGTTCATGGACTGCGCTGTGGGTGTGGCGCCGCCTGGGCGGGGCCGACTGTTGTGTCATGCGGTGTGCGGGGCCCGCGCGGCTCGGTGCCGGGCGCGGGGCTGGCCCGGCGCGACCTTCGGGCCGGGGTGCCGGGGCATGGGCAGCGGGGTCAGGCAGGCGCGGCCGCGAAAACCCGGCCGCAGGCGCTGCGAACGGCCGCTAGTGTAGCGCGGCGCCCGGGCGCCGGTTCATCGGCCCGTGATCTGTTTCCACGCCGACGCGAAGTCCGCCGGCGGCGCACGCTCGAAGGCCAGCGCTTCGCGCGTGATGGGGTGCGCGAACGCGAGCGCCGTGGCGTGCAGCGCCTGGCGCGCCAGGCCCAGCGCCGGCCGGCCGCCATAGGTCGCGTCGCTCACCAGCGGATGCCCGCGGTGCGCCAGGTGCACGCGGATCTGGTGCGTGCGCCCGGTGTGCAGCGTGCATTCGAGCGCGCTGATGCCTTCGGCGCTGGCGAGCACGCGCACATCGGTGCGCGCCGGCTTGCCGCCCGCCACCACCGCCATGCGCACGCGCGAGGCCGGGTCGCGGCCGATCGGCGCCTCGACGCTGAACGCCGCTTCCCCGGGCACGCCGTGCGCGAGCGCCAGATAGCGCCGGTGCACGTCGCGTGCGGCGATGTCGCGCACCAGCGCCGTCACCGCCGGCAGGGTCTTGCCGACGACCATCAGCCCCGAGGTGTCCTTGTCGAGCCGGTGCACGATGCCCGCGCGCGGCAGCGCCGCGGCGCCGGCGTGGTGCGCGAGCAGGCCGTTGAGCAGCGTGCCCGACCAGTTGCCCGGCGCCGGGTGCACGACGAGGCCGGCCGGCTTGTCGATGACCATCAGATGCTCGTCCTCGAAGACGATTTCCAGCGCCATCGGCTGCGGACGGAAGGCGCGGCTTTCGTCGGTGGGCACGAGTTCCAGGCGCAGCGCCTGGCCGGCGCGCACGCGGCGCGAGGCGGTGTCGGCCACGCGGCCGTCCAGCTGCACGTGGCCGGCCTCGAGCAGGTGCTGCAGGTGGCTGCGCGAGAACTCGGGCGCGAGCGCGACCAGCACCTTGTCCAGCCGCTCGCCGTGCAGCGCGGGCGAGACGGCGGCACTGCGCAGCTCCGGCGCGGGTTCGGCCTCGTCGTCCGCCGAGGGCGGCTCCCTATAATCCGGCGCTTCGTTTTCGACCGGCACCATTCGTCCGATGACTGTTTCCCTGCTGATGAGGCGCGTGGCGCAGTGGAGCGTCGCCGGCGCGATGGTGGTGGTGCTGGCGGGCTGCGGCTCGACGCCGAAGGACGAGTCGGCGAATGCTACCGCGGAGCGCCTGTACAAGGAGGCGCGCGAAGACATCGACGGCGGCAGCTACGAGCGCGCGCTGAAGACGCTGGAACGCGTCGAGAGCCTGGCCTCGGGCTCGGTGATGGGCCAGCAGGCGCTGCTGGAGATCGCCTACATCAACCTGCGCACCGGCGAGCGCCAGGCGGGGCTGACGGCGATCGAGCGCTTCATCAAGCTCAACCCTTCCAGCCCCGGCCTGGACTACGCGCTGTACCTGCGCGGCCTGCTCAACTTCAGCGAGAACCTGGGCCTGCTGGGTTCCACCTTCGGCCAGGACCTGTCGGAGCGCGACCAGAAGGCCGCGCGCGAGTCCTTCCAGGCCTTCAAGCAGCTGGCCGACCAGTTCCCGAGTTCACGCTACACGCCCGACGCGAAGTCGCGCATGAACTTCATCGTCAACTCGCTGGCCAGCTACGAGGTGCACGTGGCGCGCTACTACCTGCGGCGCGGCGCCTACGTCGCGGCGGTGGCGCGCGCGCAGAGCGCGGTGACCGAGTTCCAGCAGTCGCCGGCGGTGGAAGAAGCGCTGTCGATCCTGGTGCAGAGCTACGACAAGCTCGAGCTGCCGCAGCTGCGCGACGACGCCGAGCGCGTGCTGCGCCAGAACTTCCCCGACAGCCGCTACCTGGGCGGCAACGGCACGGCGCTGCGCAGCAAGCCCTGGTGGAAGATCTGGTAGCGCGCTGAAGCGCTCTGGCCGCGCCGGTCAGTGCGCGGCCGCCAGCTCGGCCAGCCAGTCCATCGCCGCCGCCTCGTCGGCCAGCACGCCCATCGGCGGCAGCGCCGCCAGCAGGCGCCGGCCATAGCCCATCTGCCGCATGCGCGGGTCGCCGATGACGAGCAGCCCGCGGTCGCTCTCGGTGCGGATCAGCCGCCCGGCACCCTGCTTCAGCGAGACCGCGGCCTCGGCGACGAAGTAGTCCTCGAACGGATTGCGGCCCTGCTCGCGCAGCTGGCGCACGCGTGCTTCCACCAGCGGGTCGCCCGGCGGCGGGAACGGCAGCTTGTCGATCAGCACGCATTGCAGCGCGTCGCCCGGCATGTCGATACCTTCCCAGAAGCTGGCCGAGCCCACCAGCACGCAGCCGCGCCCGTCGCCGAAACGCTGCAGCAGCGCGCGCCGCGGCTCGGTGCCCTGCACCAGCAGCGTGAGTTCGCGGCCCAGCGCCGCGGCCTGCGCGCGGATGGCCTCGGCCACCACCGGCAGCACGCGCAGCGTGGTCGTCAGCACGAAGGTGCGGCCGCCCAGCGCGACCGCGCAGCGCGCGGCCAGCGAGCCCACTGCCGCCGGGTGGCCGGGTGCGTTAGGCAGCGGCATTTTCTGCGGCACCCACACGCGCGCGTTCGCGGCGTAGTCGAAGGGGCTGCCGACGCGCAGCTTCGTCGCGTCCTCCAGCCCGGTGGTGGAGGTGAACCACGAGAGTTCCTCGTCGTCGCCCAGCGTGGCCGAGGTGAAGACCCAGGCCTTGGGCGAGACCTCGCGCTGCTGCGTGAGCATCTCGCGGATGTCCAGCGGCGACTCCACCAGCCGCGCCTGCTGCGGCGTGAGGTCGATCCAGCGCACCTGGCCGGCCTCGGGCTCCTCGGCGAAGCCGGCCGCCAGCGCCGCGAGCTGGCGCGCGCGCTGCTCGAGCTTCGGGAACTCGGGCGCAGTCTCGGCCACCTCGGCGGCGGCGAGTGCCGCGGCGCGGGCCGCCTCGACCAAGCCGGCCAGCGGCGCCGGCAGTTCGTCGGCCCGCTCGTCCCAGCGCAGCTTCAGCGTGCCGCGCACCTCCCGCCGTTCACCCGCCGCGGCCAGCCGCAGCTCGCGCGCGGCCAGCTCGATGCCGGCCTGCAACTCGGCCCAGGGCTTCAGGCCCCGGGCGTGCTGGAGCCCGGCGGCCAGCAGGTCGCGGCCCAGCTCGATGGCCGCGCCGGTGGCCAGCGTCGTGCCCAGGAACTGCACGCCGGCCTCCAGCAGCTGGTGCGCCTCGTCGAAGATCGCCGCGTCCACGGTGGGCAGCAGCTCGGCCACGCCGCTGTCGCGCAGCGACAGGTCGGCGAAGAACAGGTGGTGGTTGACGACGACGAGGTCGGCCGCCATCGCCTCGCGCCGGGCGTGCATCACGTGGCAGCTGCGGTATTCGGGGCACTCGGTGCCCAGGCAGTTGTCGCGCGTGCTGGTCACCAGCGGGATCACCGGCGAGCGGTCGTCCAGGCCCTCGATCTCGGCCAAGTCCCCGCTCCTCGTGCCCTGCGCCCAGAGCGCCACGCGGTTGAGCGCGCGCACGGCGAAGCGGTCGGGCAGCTGGCCGCCCATCTGCGCCTGCTGCAGCCGCCAGCGGCACAGGTAGCTGGCGCGACCCTTCAGCAGCGCCAGCTGCGCCGGCACGCGCAGCGCAGCAGCCAGGCGCGGCAGGTCGCGCAGGAAGAGCTGGTCCTGCAGGCTCTTGGTGGCCGTGCTGACCAGCGCACGCCGGCCCGACAGCAGCAGCGGCACGAGATACGCGAAGGTCTTGCCGACGCCGGTGCCCGCCTCGGCCACCAGCGCGTGGCGCTCCTCGATGGCCTGCGCGACATGCGCGGCCAGCAGGTCCTGCTGCGGCCGCGGGCTGAAGCCGGCGTCCGCAGCAGACAGCGGCCCGTCCGCCGCGAAGGCCTTCGCGACCTCTCGAACCAGCGCCATCGCTCAGGCCTCGCCGCCGCGACCCAGCGGCCGCCGTGGAACCGGCTCTGCCGGGCCACTGGCGGCGCCCCCCTGGGGGGGAGCGCCGAAGGCGCTTCGGGGGAGGGCCTGGCTCAAGCAGGCTCCGGCGGATCGAGTTCGTTCTCGAGGCGCGCGATCTGGTCGCGCAGCGCCAGGCGGCGCTTCTTCAGGCGGCGAAGCGTCAGGTCGTCGTCGGGGCGGTTCAGGGCATTGCGATCGATCAGGTCGTCCAGATCGGCATGCTCCATGCGCAGCTCGATCAGGCGGCGCTGCGGCGAATGCAGGTTCTCGTCCATTGCTGCACGGAGGTCGGCTGTAACGGAGTTTATATTCGCCGCCATGTCCGCCACCGCCGCCGTCTCCTTCCGCTTCAGCGCAGCCACCGGCCTGCACCGGGGCGACCGCGCCTACCAGCAGGACCAGGTCGAGATCATCACCCACCCGCGCGTGACGGGCTCGGTGCTGGCGATCGTGGCCGACGGCATGGGCGGCAAGAGCGGCGGGCGCAAGGCGGCCGACCAGGTGCTGCTGACCGGCCGCCAGATCTTCGAGCGCTTCCTGCCCGGCCACGACGAGGCGCCGGAGATGCTGCGCCAGCTGGTGCTGGAGTCGCACCTGATGATCAAGCTGACGGCCATCACCTCGGAAGAAGAGCCGCACAGCACGATCGCCGCGTTCTGCGTCGCACCCGACCTGCAGTGCGACATCGTCCATGCCGGCGACTCGCGCGTCTACCACTTCCGCGGCGCCGAGATGATGCGGCGCACGGTGGACCACTCCTTCGTGCAGCGCCTCATCGACGAGGGCAAGATCAGCGAGGAGGCGGCCAACACGCACCCGCAGTCCAACCTGCTGACGGGCTGCCTGGGCACCCACGCCGACCCGCCGGTGACGCTGTGGCACATCGAGCGCCTGGACTTCGGCGACACGCTGCTGGCCTGCAGCGACGGCCTGTGGCACTACTTCACGCCGAAGGAGATCGGCGCCATCCTGCACGCGCTGCCGCCGCGCGAGGCCAGCGAGATGCTGATCAGCAAGGCGCGCCAGCGCGCCCGCGGATCCGGCGACAACCTCTCGCTGGCGCTGGCACGGGTCGACCCGCTGCGCTGATTCAGCGCCGCGCCGCGCTCGCCGCGGCCGGCGGAACGGGCAGCGGCGCCGCGGGCTTGCGCCGCAGGCGCTCGGCCTCGCGCGCCGCGATGCGCTGGCGCGTGGCATCCAGCTTTTCCTGGCGCTCGCGCCCGGCCTGGGCACGCTGTGCCGCCTCGGCGCTTGCCGCGGCGGGGTCGTGCGGCGCGCGCGTCGCGGCAGGCGCCGCCGGCCGCGCGGGCGAAGGCAGGTGCGGCGCCCGCAACGGCTCGGCCACGCCGATGGGCCGCTCGGCCGCCTCGCGCTGCTTGCGCGCCACGGCCTCGCGGCGTGCCTGCGCGCGGGCGTTGCGCTCGGCGTCGATCAGCGCCAGCTCGCGCGAGCGCGGCGCCGCCAGCGCGGCGCGGCGGCGGCGGTGCACGTCGTCGACGCAGCCGGTGACGGCGAAGCGCTCGTGGCAGCGCGCCTCCTCGGCGGCGAAGGACGCCTCCAGGCGCTGGCGCTCGGCGCGGATCGAGGCGCGTTCGGCAGCGGCCGAGTCCTCGACGGCGTGCACGCCGCCGCAGGCCAGCAGCGCGAACGCGGCCAGCGTGGCTCGAACGAGGAAGGTGTGGGCAGGCAAGTCGGGGCGCGGGCTTCCGCTCGCGGGAGCGGGGCCCCGACTGTACGGCGGCATGGCCGCCGCGGCCCTTACTGGGCGGTGGTCTCGCTCGTGATGAGCTCGGCGTAGCTCAGCATCGGCAGCGGCGGCGGCAGGTTCAGCCGGCGCGCGGCGGGCATGCGGATCTGGTAGGAGAAGCGCTTGAGCGTCTCCACCGGGATCGACGAAGCCGGCTGCCTGCCCACCAGGATCTGCTCGGCCTTGTGGGCCGTGAACTGGCCGACGTTGTAGTAGCGGCTGACCAGGCCCGACAGCGCGCCGGCCTGCATCAGCTGCTCGGTCGAGGCGAAGGTGGGCAGCTTGAGCTCCATCGCGGTGGGCACGATCACGCCTTCGGCCAAGGTGCCCAGGAAGCTGTCGGGTGGCAGGTACAGCCACTGCGCGCCGGCTTCCTTCAGCTCGCGCACCAGGTCGGCCGCGCCGTCGGGCACGGGCTTGCGCGCGCTGTCGAGGTGGAAGGTGCGCTCCACGGTGTGGAAGCCGTTGTCGCGGCCGATGCGGCGGATGTCGTCCAGCACCGCCACCGAGTTCTTCTCGGTCGGCGTGTACAGCACGCCCAGCGTCTGGAACGGGCGGTACTGCGCCATCGCGCGGATCTGGGCCTCGGTCGAGCCCACGTGCGTGACGCCGGTGACGTTGCGGCCCGGGGCCTTCAGGTCGGGCACGATCTTGGCGAGCGTGGGCGCCGCGACGAGCGTGAAGACGACCGGGATGTCGCGGATGAACTGGCTCGGGTCCGGCGCGTCGTAGGGGCCGACCACGCCCAGCGTGACCGAGGTGCCCCAGGCGTAGACCAGGTCCGGCTTGGTGGCGCGGATCTCCTCGAGGAAGCTCTGCAGCCGGGCCGGCTCGCGGTTCATGTCGCGGAAGACGATCTGCACCGGGATCTTGCGCGAGCTGAAGTACTCGCTGAAGCCCTTCTCCACCTCCGTCATGCCGCGGAAGGTGATGGCGTAGATGCGGAAGGGGCGCGCCGGCTTGGCTGCCGGCACGGCCGGGGCGCCCACGGCTGCGGGCGCTGCGGCGGCGAAGGCGGCGCCGGGCAGCGCGGCGGCCATCGCGGCGGCCAGCCACTGGCGGCGGTTGGTGAGGTCGTTCATGTCCTGCTTACTCCTTCCTTGGGGCTCAGGCCGCGGCCAGGCGGGCGCGCTCGTCGCGCCGCGTGGCCAGCATGAAGCCCACGCCGCACAGCGCCACCGCGGCGCCGATGACGACGAAGCTCGTCCGGTAGCCCACCTGCAGCACCAGCGCGGCGGCGATCAGCGGGCCCATCGCGTTGCCCAGGCGCTCCAGCAGCCGGTACACGCCGTAGACGACGCCGTCGCCCAGCTGCGCGATCTCCGGCCCGCAGTGCTCGCTGACCAGCGCGCTCTGCGCCGAGATCGACATCGACTGCCCCAGGCCCACCAGCACCACCGCGGCGAAGATCCAGCCCACCGAGGCGCCGGCCAGCATCAGCACGCCGCCCAGGCCCGACAGCACGAGGCCGCCGCCCACCAGCCAGTGCATGCGCTCGCGGGTGGTGGCCAGGCCGGCCGTGACGGGCGCGAGCACGACCATCATCACCGCGTAGGTCATCAGGATGCGGCCGGCCATGGCCTGCGTGCCGCCCTCGGACACCACGTACAGCGGGATCAGGTAGAAGCAGATGCCGGTCAGCAGCATCTTGGCGGGCATCGCGGCCAGGCCGGTGACGCTCATGAAGCGGCGGTTCAGCACCAGCGCGCCGATCTCGGCCAGCCTGGGCAGGCGCGTGGGCGCGCGGCCGGTGCCTTCCGGCGCCTTGCCCGGCAGCCCGCGGATCACGATGATCGACGCCGCCGCCAGCACCGCGGCGATGACGAAGCTCGGGCGCACGCCGATGTTGTCGGCCAGGATGCCGCCGATCGACGGCCCGCAGACCGTGGCGGCCATGATCGCGCCGACGAAGAGCGCGAAGCTGCGCGCGCGGTTGGACGGCGTCGCATGGTCCAGCACGTAGGCCTGGCCGGCGACGAAGACCATCGCGTAGCCCAAAGCGCACAAGGAACGCCACAGCAGCAGGTCCAGCACCGAGTGCGCCATCGCCGTGGCGACGAAGCCCACGGTGGCCACCACGGCGCCCACGAGCATGGTCTTGCGGTGCCCCACGCGCTCGCAGTACACGCCGAAGAAGGGCTGGCCGATGGCCACGATCAGCATGAACAGGGCGATCGGCAGGCCCACCACCAGCTGCGGGCTCAGGCCCGGCACCGGCACCAGCAGCTCCTTCACGTAGCCGGGCAGGAAGGAGCGGGTCAGCTCCTCGGCCAGGATGAACATGAACAGCGGGGCGCGGATCTTGGCCAGCTGGCTGTCGTCGGCCGTCTTCTCGGCCGGCGCCACGCCGAAGCGGAAGCGCTGCGCCAGCGCCTGCAGGCCGCCCTGCGCGGCCGCCAGGCCCGGGTGGCGCTCGTGCGCCGGCACGCGGCGGCCCTCCTCCACGTCGCGGCCCAGCGCCGCGTAGGCGGCGTTGATGCGCGCCAGCGTGGCGTCCATCATCTTCAGCAGCGGGCCGAAGGCCTGCTCGCTGCGGTTCTCGCGCGGCGTCGTGAAGTTGCCCGAGGCGCCGCGCTCGAAGGTCTCGCCCAGCGCGCGCAGCGAGGCCTCCAGCTTGGAGCCGGCCAGGAAGTGCAGCAGCTCCAGCGTGAAGAACAGCGTCACGATCAGCACCACGACCACGTCGTAGAGCATGTCCAGCACGATGTTGTCGACGAAGGTCACGTCCACGCCCAGGTGCAGCATGCCCAGCGGCTGCTCGCCCTGCACGATGGGCAGCGAGACCATGTAGTCGCCGCCCACGCGGGCCAGCGGAGCGCCCGCTCCGGGATGCTTCAGCAGCGACAGCACGCCCGGGCTGCGGAAGTAGGCCTCGGCGCCCTCCGGATCCTTGGCGCTGCGATGCAGCACGCGGCCGTCGGCGCCGGTGATGGCGATGTACGAGATCTCGGGCACGTCGCCGCGCACGTCGTCGAACTCCGCCGCCACGCCGTACAGGCCGTCGAAGGGGATGCCGTTGTCGACCGCGCGCAGCACCAGCGCGCGGATCGAGCCGCCGGCGCTGGCCACCTTGGCCGCCATCTGCGGCGCCAGCGAGCGTTCGAAGATGCCGTGCGAGAGCCAGGCGTTGGCGGCCAGCGCCAGCATCACGACCAGCGTCACCGCGCCGGCCAGGCGCAGGTAGACGCCGCGCAGGTAGGACTGGTTCACGGCTGCACCCCCCGTTGCATGCGGCCGCGAAGGTCCGCGATCTCGGTCTCGACGCCGCGCGTGGTCTCGACGAAGCGCTTCAGCGCCGGGCCGAAGGGCCCGCGCGCGGCCAGCGTGGCGGCGCGCGCGGCGTCGCCGGAGCGCAGCGCCTGCTCGGCGGCGCTCACGTCGCCGCCCAGGCGCTTCATCACGCCCAGCAGCGCCAGCGAGGACAGCGTCGCGGCCAGCGCGAACATGCCCGCGGCCGACAGCGCCAGCTCGCGCGCCACGCGCACGGCGTCCTCGCGCACGCGGTCGTCGGAGAAGCGCAGCGCGATGTAGCCGATCGTCAGGCCGAAGTTGTTGGTCAGCGCGAAGCCGGCGGCGGCGTCGTTGTCGTCGTCGACGAACCAGGTGTCCTTGCCGGCCTTGCGCGCGGCGTTCATCCAGATGCCGGGCGCCGGACGCGCCGCGCGCAGGCGGTCGGTGCTGTACATCATGACGCCCTCGGTGTCGAAGACGTCGATGCCCTCGATCAGCGGGTCGGCAGCGCGCTCGCGCTCCAGCGTCGTGGGCAGCGTGGTCATCTCGGAGAACTGCAGGCCCAGCTCCAGCCCGTTCTGGATCGAGGTCTCCACCGACTTGCCGGTCACCGTCAGCCGCTCGGCCACCAGGCGGTTGGCGGTGCTGCGGTACTTGAAGTAGTTCAGCAGCCCGGCCATGCCCACGGCGAAGCCGCTGACCACCACGGCCACGGCCACCATGTTGCGTTTCGTCGAATCCATTCGGCGCACTCCAGCTTGCTCGGTCCAGGCCGGCTTGCGATCGCACGCCGGGCACTGACCAACGGTTTTCGGCCGGGACCGCCCGCAACTTGATGGCTGCGCGTGCCGCGTTGCCCGGAATTGGCAGGCTTTCACCCCTCAAGTCGGCTGGATTACGGGCCGATACAAGCCCCGTTGCCCGACTTCTTCGCGTCCCCTTCGCGGCCGCCGGGCAGGACCAGCCGATCGAAAGCAGCAATGAGAAACGACTGTCCACAGACGAATCAACGGCGCCCCGGGGCGGCCGCGGGGAGCCGCGCGTGAAGAACAGCCTTGCCGTCGTGCCGCGCGACGCCGTCGCGGGCGACACCATCCCGGCCCCGCTGGACGTGGCCTGGGAACCGCCCGTGCCCGGCCGCCGCCGGGTGCTGACGAACTGGAACGAGTACATGGCGCTGGCCAGCCGCGTGGTCGGCCGCTTCCATGGCCAGTTCCGGCAGGAGCACTTCGAGTACGAGCACCCCACGCGGCTGCAGCCGGGCACGCCGCGGCGCCTGCGCAAGCCGTACAAGGCCATCGTCGCCTACACCGAGTGGGGCCCGGCCGATGCGCCGGTGCTGCTGTGCTGCGGCGGCGTGGCCAACGTGGCCATGCGCTTCCACTACCTGGCCTCGGACCTGAGCGACCAGTACCGCGTGGTCTGCATGGACTGGCTGGGCCGCGGCCGCGCCGGCTGGCTGGCCGCGGAGGACGACTACTCGCTGGCCACCTACGCCGAGCAGCTGCGCCAGACCATCCTGCACCTGGGCGGACGCCCGGTGACGATCCTCGGCTCCTCGATGGGCGGCAGCGCCGCCATCGAGCTGGCGAACCGGCAGCCCAAGCTGATCGAGCGCCTGATCCTCAACGACATCGGCCCGCACATCCCGGCGCGCCGCCGGCGCCGCCGCGCCGAGACCATCGCCCGCCACTACGTCTTCCGCAACCCGGCCGACCTGCTGCGCAAGGTGGGTGCCTCGCAGAAGAACGACGGCCCGGTGAGCGACGACATCCGCTTCAACCTGAGCTTCCACCAGACCCGCTGGTCCGACGAGGAAGGCGGCCGCGTCTACCGCCACGACGTGCGCGCGATGCAGGCCTACCGCAAGACCTCGCACCGCAGCGTGGTGCAGTGGGCCGAGTGGAAGAACGTGCACTGCCCCGTGCTGCTGGTGCACGGCATGCAGTCCGACGCGCTGCTGGAGCCGACGATCCGCCGCATGTGCCGCAGCAAGGACGTGACGGTGATGCATATCCCGGAGACCGGGCACACGCCGCTCCTGGCCGACCGCAACCACATCGACTTCATCCGCCAGTGGCTCGACGGCCGCGGCCCCGAAGGCCGCGAATGGACAGCGTTGTACGCCCAGGCCCGCGAAGCCTTCCCCGGCAACCCGATCCCCTTCGCACCGATGACGGCGCTCCGATGATCCACCCCGCCGCCACCATGCAAGACCATTCCCTGATGGCCCGCATGCCGCTGCGCTTCGTGCGCCACGGCGCGACCGCGGCCAACCTCGCCGGGCTGCGCTGCGGCGGCGACCTGGACCTGCCGCTGACCGAGCTGGGCCGCGCCCAGGCCGTGGACTGCGCCACCAAGCTGGCGCGGCTGCAGCCGCCGATCGGCCTGATCATCACCAGCGACCTGCAGCGCACCCGCGAGACCGCGTCCTACATCAGCCGTGCGCTGCCCGGCGTGCCGGTGATCGTGGAGCCCGAGTTCGCCGAGCGCCTGCTGGGCGAGTGGAACCTGAAGCCGATCGCGGCCACGCAGGCCTGGCTGGAAGCGCGCTGCACGCCGCCCGGCGGCGAGAGCGACGACGAGTTCGCCGACCGCATCGCCCGCGCGCTGCGCAACGTCAAGCGCCACATGGCGCAGCGCCCGCTGCTCGTGGGCAGCAAGGGCGTCGCGCGCATGCTGGGCGAGCTGGTGGGCCTGCCGGAGCGCCTGGAGCTGGGCAACGGCGTCGTCACCGAGTTCGACCTCACCGACCGGCCCTGCCTGGCCACCACCTGGAGCGCGCTGTGAACGCTGCCACCGACACCCGAAGCGCCGCCGACGGCACGCGCCGCCCCGCCTGGCACCCGGTGCTGGTCGTCGTCGCGGCGCTCGTCGCCCTGGGCGCCGAGCTGTCCGACCAGGCCGGGCTCGTGCAGCTGCCGCTGCGCGGCATGGTGGGCTGTTTCGCGGTGCTGCTGGTGGGCGTGCTGCTGCTGGGCCGCGGCCGACACCACCGCAGCGTGGGCGTTGCGCCGCAGGGCGCGGCCGAAGCGCCGACCGTGGAAGCCGCACCCGCCCGCCTGCCGGCCACCACGCTGGCGGCGACGGTCGACCGCGAGTACCGCTGCACCGCGGCCAGCGCGCCGATGGCCCACTGGCTGGGCACGACGCCGGAGGCCCTGGTGGGCACGGCGATGGCCGAGCTGCTGACGCCGGCCTGCACCGCGAGCCTGCAGCGCGCCGTGGACGCCTGCTTCGCCGGCAAGCCGCAGCGCCTGCGCTGCAGCCACATCACCGCCGACGGCGCCGAGCGCTGGCTGCAGCTGGAGCTGGCGCCGCGCCGCGACGGCACGGGCGAGACCACGGCCTGCGACCTGCTGGCGCTGGACGTGAGCTTCGAGCAGCTCGCGCTGGACGCCGCACGGCGCGGCGAGCGCCGGCTGCGCATCATCATGGACCAGATCCCGGTGACGGTGTCCTACATCGATGCCGGCATGCACTACCGCTACATCAACCGCGCGCAGGAGCAGTGGCTCGGCAAGACCGAGGCCGAGATCAACGGCCGCAGCGTGCTGGACGTGGTGGGCGAGCGCGTCTACGCCGACATCGAGCCCAAGCTGCGCCAGGCGCTGCGCGGCGAGCAGGTGCCGCTGGAGCGCCAGCGCCTGGACCGCAACGGCAACGCCGTCTGGCACTCGGGCCGCCACGTGCCCGACGTGGCCGAGGACGGCACCGTCGTCGGCGTCTACACCGTGTTCTTCGACATCACCCAGCGCGCGCAGGCCGAGCAGAAGCTGCTGCAGCGCGAGCACGAGCTGCTGGCCGCCAAGGAAGCCGCCGAGAACGCGAGCAAGGCCAAGAGCGAGTTCCTGGCCAACATGAGCCACGAGATCCGCACCCCGATGAACGGCGTGCTGGGCCTGGCCGAGCTGCTGCTGGAAACGCCGCTGGACGCCCAGCAGCGCCCCTTCGTGGAGACCGTTCGCAGCTCGGGCGAGACGCTGCTGTCGATCCTCAACGACATCCTGGACTTCTCCAAGATCGAGGCCGGCAAGCTCGAGACCGAGCAGCTCGACTTCGACCTCTACCAGGCGGTGGAGGACGTGGTGCAGCTGCTGGCGCCGCGCGCCCATGCGAAGAACCTGGAAATCGCCTGCCGGATCGACGAGCGGCTTCCGGCCGCCGTGCGCGGCGACCCCTTCCGCCTGCGCCAGGTGCTGACCAACCTGATCGGCAACTCGGTCAAGTTCACCGACGACGGCGAGGTGCTGGTCGACGTGCAGCTGCAGGACGCGAACACGCTGCGCTTCGCGGTGCACGACACCGGCATCGGCATCAGCGACGAGACCCGCAACCGCCTGTTCCAGGCCTTCGAGCAGGCCGACGGCTCCACCACGCGCCGCTTCGGCGGCACCGGCCTGGGCCTGGCGATCTGCCGCAGCCTGGTGGAACTGATGGGCGGCCGCATCGGCGTGGAAAGCACGCCGGGCGAAGGCTCGACCTTCTGGTTCACGCTGCCGCTGATGGCCGCGGGCAGCCTGCCGGCGGTGCCCAACCCCGGCGCGCTGGCGCAGCGCCACGTGCTGGTGGTGGACGACAACGCGACCAACCGCGAGATCGTCGAGCACCACGTGGCCGCCGGCGGCATGCGCAGCGCGAGCGCCTGCGACGGTGTCGAGGCGCTGGAGATGCTGCGCCGCGCGCACGCCGCGGGCGACCCCTTCGAGATCGCCGTGATCGACATGAAGATGCCGCGCATGGACGGCATCGAGCTGGCCGCCGCGGTGCGCGCCGACCCGCAGCTTTGCGGCATCAGCCTCGTGCTGGTCACCTCGCTGCACTCGCCCGACGAGCTGGCGCGCGCCCGCGCCGCGGGCATCGGCGTGTACCTGTCCAAGCCGATCAAGCGCATGGACCTGTTCCGCGCGCTGGCGCAGACCGTGGGCGAGGTGCCCGTCGAGCTGGCCGGTGGCGCCACGGGCAGCAAGGCCCCGGCGCAGAAGTTCAGCGCCCGCGTGCTGCTGGCCGAGGACAACGGCGTCAACCAGGTCGTCGCGCGCAACATGCTCAAGGCGCTGGGCTGCACCTGGGACATCGTGCCCAACGGCGAGGAAGCGCTGCACGCGATGGAGCGCGGCGGCTACGACATCGTGCTGATGGACTGCCAGATGCCGGTGATGGACGGTTATGCCGCCACGCGCGCCATCCGCGAGCTCGAATCGCGCGAGGGCCGCGAGCGCGTGCCGGTGGTGGCGCTGACGGCCAACGCGCTGGTGGGCGACGCCGAGACCTGCCTGGCCGCCGGCATGGACGACCACCTGGCCAAGCCCTACACCCGCAAGCAGCTGGCCGCCGTGCTGGCACGCTGGCTGCCGGCGCGCTGCATCGAAGGCCCCGCCGCCGACTTCGCCGACACGCAGGCCCAGGCCGAGCCCTCGCCGCGCGACAGCATGCTCGACCAGGCGGCGCTGGACAACATCCGCGCCGTCGACGACGACGGCTCGGTGCTGGCCGAGGTGATCCAGATGTACCTGGACGAGGCGCCGCAGCACACCGAGGCGCTGAAGGCGGCGATGGACGGCCGCGACGGCGCAGGCCTCGCGCGCAGCGCGCATGCGCTGAAGTCGGCCAGCTTCAACGTCGGCGCCAAGAGCCTGGGCGAGCTGTGCCGCAAGCTCGAGAAACACGGCAAGGCCGGCGAGCTGGACGAGGCGGTGGACCTGGTGGCCGCGGTGCTGGCGATGCTCGACCGCGTGAAGCCCGCGCTGCGCGCGGAGATGAAGGTGCCGGCATGAACAACAAACAAGCCCGGATCCTGGTCGTCGACGACGACGCCGGCGGCCGCCGCCTGACACGCGCCACGCTCACCAAGGCGGGCTTCGCCGTGGTGGAGGCCGGCAACGGCCAGCTCGCGCTGGACGCCATCGCCCAGGAGATGCCGGACCTCGTGCTGCTGGACGTGAGCATGCCGGTGATGGACGGCTTCACCGCCTGCGGCGCGCTGCGCGGCCTGCCCGGCGGCGACCGCGTGCCGGTGGTGATGATGACGGGCCTGGACGACACCGGCTCCATCGAACGCGCCTTCGAGGTGGGTGCCACCGACTTCATCACCAAGCCCATCAACTGGGCCGTGCTGCCGCACCGCGTGCGCTACATGCTGCGCGCCAGCACCGCGATCCACGAGCTGCAGCAGAACCAGCGGCGCCTGTCGAACGCCCAGCGCATCGGCGACATGGGCGACTGGGAATGGGAGCCGCGCGCCGACCGCGTGCAGGCCAGCGAACACGCCTGGCGCATCTTCGGCCATGCCGCGGGCTCCGGCGCCGTGCGCGTGCCGATGGCCGAGTTCTTCGCCACCGTGCACGCCGAGGACGCCGAGCGGCTGCTGCAGGCCTCGCAGCGCGCGGTGAGCAACGGCGAGGGCTTCGCGATCGACCACCGCATCGAGCTGGACGACGGCGGCGTGCGCCACGTGCACCAGCAGGTGGAGGTGATCGAGCGCGCCGGCGACGGCAGCGCGCTGCGCCTGGCCGGCGCGGTGCACGACATCACGCGCCGCAAGGACGCCGAGGAGCAGATCCGCCGCCTGGCCTACTACGACCCGCTGACCGGGCTGCCGAACCGGCTGCTCTTCGTCGAGCAGTTGGGCAAGGCCATCGCGCAGGCCACGCGCCACGAGCGCCGCGTGGCGATCATGTTCGTCGACCTCGACAACTTCAAGCGCGTCAACGACACGCTGGGCCACAAGGCCGGCGACGAGCTGCTGCGCCTGGCCAGCGCCCGCCTGGCGGGTGCGCTGCGCGCGCAGGACACGGTCACGCGCCACCAGCGCACGGACCCGGAGCCGCACAGCATCGCGCGCCTGGGTGGCGACGAGTTCATCGTGCTGCTGACCGACGTGCAGCGCACCGACGACGCGGCCATCGTCGCGCAGCGCCTGGTCGACACGCTGGCCGACCCGGTGACCGTGCAGGGCACGGAAGTCTTCGTCGGCGGCAGCGTGGGCGTGGCGATGTACCCGGACGACGGGAACGACATCGACACCCTGCTGATGAACGCCGACACCGCGATGTACCGCGCCAAGGCGGCCGGCCGCGGCGCCTTCCAGATGTACGACCGCTCGATGAACGAGCGCGCGCTGGAGCGGCTGCGCATGGAGACGCGCCTGCGCCGCGCGCTGGAGCGCGACGAGTTCGTGCTGCACTACCAGCCTCGGGTGGACGTGGTCACCGGCCGCATCGTCGGCGCCGAGGCGCTGATCCGCTGGCAGCATCCCGAGCGCGGCCTCTTGCCGCCGGCGGAGTTCATCCCGCTGGTGGAAGATGCCGGCCTCGTGATCCCGATCGGCGAATGGGCCATCCGCACCGTCTGCGCGCAGAGCGCAGCCTGGTCGGCCGAGGGCCTGGAGACGGTGCCGGTGGCGGTGAACCTGGCCTCCACGCACCTGAAGGAACGTGGCCTGCCCGCGCTGGTGGCCAGCGCGCTGCAGGAGCATGGCGTGGGCGCCAACTGCCTGGAGATCGAGGTCACCGAGTCCATCCTGCTGGCCGAGCCCGAGCTGAGCGTGGCCATCGCCACCGAGCTGGCGGAGATGGGCGTGCAGATCTCGATCGACGACTTCGGCACCGGCTACTCGTCGCTCGGCTACCTGAAGAAGCTGCCGATCGCTGCGCTGAAGATCGACCGCAGCTTCGTGCGCGACCTCGTCAGCGACCCCGACGACGAGGCCATCGTCACCGCCATCATCGCGCTGGCGCACAGCCTGAAGCTCAAGGTCGTGGCCGAAGGCGTGGAGTCGCCGGCACAGCTGGCCTTCCTGCAGTCGATGCGCTGCGACGAGTACCAGGGCTTCCTCACCAGCCGCGCGGTCGATCCGATGGAGTTCCGCCGCCTGCTGCAGCGGCGCGTGCATGCGGAATACCGCATCGAGCCCGCGACCGAGGAACGCGCCGCGCTGCCGGAGCCTTCTGTCTAGATAACCCTACTCAAGAGCTGGGGCTTGCCCGCCGATAGCCGACGCATGGCGGAAACGGGCACACACGGCAAAGGGATACACAGCATCCGCTGGCGCTTCGCGCTGGCCGCGGCGGTGCTCGCGCTGGCCGGCACGGCGCTGCGCGAATGGTGGCTGGGCCACGGCGTCCCGGCGGCCGAGCTGCCCTCGATGCTGCTGCTGGCCGCCGCCACCGCGATGGCCACCTACGCGATGGCCAGCCGCCTGACCGGGCTCATCGAGACGCTGAAGGCCAGCACCGAGGCCATCGCCGCCGGCGAGTTCGACGCGCCGGTGGACATCGACTGCGCCTGCGAGGTGGGCGGCCTGGCGCAGAGCTTCCGCAAGATGCGCACGCGGCTGAACGACAACATCCTGCGCATCAACACCCTCGCCCACACCGACCCCATCACCGGGCTGCCCAACCGCGCCGTCGTCGACGAGGTGCTGGGCTGGGCGCTGGCGCCCGAGCGCGCCGGTGAGTTCAAGGCCGCGATCGTCTTCATCGACCTCGACGGCTTCAAGCGCGTCAACGACACGCTGGGCCACGCCGCCGGCGACGAGCTGCTGCGCCAGGCCAGCACGCGGCTGCTGGAGCGCGGGCTGAACCGCAGCGTCGATTCGCTGGACCGCTGCATCGACGAGTTCGGCAACCCCTGCCGCCGGCTGCCGCAGGACCTGCTGTTCGCGCGTTTCGCCGGCGACGAGTTCGTCGCCATCCTGCCCGGCAGCACGAACCGCGACGAACTCGCGCGCACCGGCGCGGCGCTGGTGGAGGCGCTGCGCGCGCCTTTCCACATCGCCGGGCACGACGTGAACATCAGCGCCAGCGTGGGCATCGCCGTCACGCCCGACGACACCACCAGCGCCACCGAGCTGCTGAGCTACGCCGACCTGGCGATGTTCTCCTCCAAGCAGGCCGGCAAGGGCCGCTGGTCCTTCTTCGACCAGCGCGTGCGCGAACGCCTGGTGGAGTTCACGCGCGTCGAGGCCGAGCTGCGCGGCGCCATCGCGGCCGGCCAGCTGGTGCTGCACTTCCAGCCCAAGTTCGACGCCCGCACGCGCGCGCCGCTGGGCGTGGAAGCGCTGGTGCGCTGGCAGCACCCGGAGCGCGGCCTGCTGTTCCCCGGCGCCTTCATCGACGCCGCCGAGCAGGCCGGGCTGATGTCCGCGCTCGGCAGCCACGTGCTGGAGCTGGCGGTGGCGCAGTGCCGCGCCTGGCTGGACGCCGGCATCGAGCGCCCGGTGGCCGTCAACGTGTCGCCCTCGCAGTTCAACGACGAGGGCTTCGTGCCCGGCGTGCTGGCCGTGCTGCGCCGCGCGCGCGTGCCGACGCACCTGCTGTCGGTGGAGATCACCGAGTCGATGGCGATGACCGACTTCGAGACCACCGCCGCGCGCCTGGCCGAGCTGCGCGACGCCGGCGTGCGCGTCGCGGTCGACGACTTCGGCATCGGCTTCTCCAACCTCTCGCAGCTCTCGAGGCTGCCGGTGGACGAAGTGAAGATCGACCGCTCGCTGGTCTCCGACATCGGCCAGTCGCCCAAGAGCGAGGCCATCATCCGCGCGGTGGTGGCGATGACGCACGCCCTGGGCTACGGCACCATCGCCGAGGGCATCGAGACGCCGCAGCAACTGGCCTTCCTGGCCGACTGCGGCTGCGACGCCGCGCAGGGCTACCTGCTGGGCCGGCCCGTGGCGGCCGAGCGGCTGGACACGCCGGTGGCGCCGCGCGAGGCCGTGCCGGCCTGACGCCGCATCAGGTCAGCGAGGTATCGACCTCGCGCCGCGCCAGCGCCAGGAACTCGGCCGACTGCATCTCGTGCAGCCGCGAGACAGTGCGCGGGAACTCGTGCGCCAGCGGCCCTTCGGTGTACAGCTGCTCCGGCGGTACCTCGGTGGACAGCACCAGCTTCACGCGCCGGTCGTACAGCACGTCCACCAGCCAGGTGAAGCGGCGCGCCTCGCTCGCCAGCCGCGGCGGCATCTGCGGCACGTTGCTCAGGAGCAGCGTGTGGAAGCGCGAGGCGAGTTCCAGGTAGTCGTTCTGCGAGCGCGGCCCGCCGCACAGCTCGCGGAAATCGAACCACACCACGCCGCCGGCGCGTCGCAGCGCGCGCAGCTCGCGGTGCTCGATGTGCAGCAGCGGGTCCTCGTCGCGCGCCTCGGCCAGCTGCTCGAAGGCGTGTTTCATCGCCGCATCGGCACCCTCGCCCAGCGGCGTGTGCAGCATGTGGATCTGCGCCAGCGTCTGCTGCCGGTAGTCGGTGCCGGCGTCGACGTTGATGACCTCCATCTTCTGCTTCAGCAGCTCGATGGCCGGCAGGATGCGGTCGCGGTGCAGCCCGTTCGGGTACAGGCCGTCGGGGTGGAAGTTCGAGGTGGTGACGATGCTCACGCGGTTGGCGAACATCGCGTCCAGCAGCCGGTGCAGGATCATCGCGTCGGTCACGTCGGCGACGTGGAACTCGTCGAAGCAGATGAGCCTGAAGCGGCGCGCGATGCGCCGGCCCAGTTCGTCCAGCGGGTTGACCGTGCCCTTCAGGTCCTGCAGCTCGCGGTGCACCTCGCGCATGAACTCGTGGAAGTGCAGCCGCGTCTTGCGCGTCAGCGGCACGGCCTGGAAGAAGCAGTCCATCAGGAAGCTCTTGCCACGGCCCACGCCGCCCCACATGTAGACGCCGCGCGGGATCGGCGGCCGCACCAGCAGCTTGGTGACGGCGTTGCTGCGGCGCGCCTTGTAGTCGGCCCACTCGCGTTCGCAGCGCTCCAGCGCGGCGATCGCGCGCAACTGCGCGGCGTCGCTCGAATAGCCGCGCTCGGCGAGCGCGGCTTCGTACAGCTGCCGTACGCTCACTAGAAGTTCAGCGTGCGCTTGTCGACCGCGAGTGCGGCTTCCTTCGTGGCTTCGCTCAGCGACGGGTGCGCGTGGCAGATGCGCGCGATGTCCTCGGCACTGGCCTTGAACTCCATCGCCACCACGGCCTCGCTGATCAGCTCGCTGGCCATCGGGCCGACGATGTGCACGCCCAGGATCTCGTCGGTCTTCGCGTCGGCCAGGAACTTCACCATGCCGGTGGTGTCGCCCAGGGCGCGCGCACGGCCGTTCGCCATGAACGGGAAGGTGCCGGCCTTGTAGGCGCGGCCATCGGCCTTGAGCTGCTGCTCGGTCTTGCCGACCCAGGCGATCTCGGGGCTCGTGTAGATGACCCAGGGGATGGTGTCGAAGTTGACGTGCCCATGCTGGCCGGCGATGCGCTCGGCCACCGCGACGCCCTCCTCCTCGGCCTTGTGCGCGAGCATCGGGCCGCGCACCACGTCGCCCACGGCCCAGACGCCGGCGAGGTTGGTGCGGCAGTCCTCGTCCACCAGGATCGCACCGCGCTCGTCCAGCCGCAGGCCCACGCCCTCGGCGTTCAGGCCGATGGTGTTGGGCACGCGGCCGATGCTGACGATCAGCTTGTCCACCTCCAGCGCCTGCGCCTCGCCCTTGGCGTTCGTGTAGGCGACGCTGACGCCCTTCTTGCCGGCCTTGATCTCGCCGACCTTCACGCCCAGCTCGATCTTCAGGCCCTGCTTCGTGAAGGCCTTGTGCGCCTCCTTGGCGATCTGCTCGTCCACCGCGCCCAGGAACACCGGCAGCGCTTCAAGCACCGTCACTTCGGCGCCCAGGCGGCGCCAGACCGAGCCCATCTCCAGGCCGATGACGCCGCTGCCGATCAGGCCCAGCTTCTTCGGCACCGCGCCGATGCGCAGGGCGCCGTCATTCGAGAGCACGTTCTCCTCGTCGAAGGGCACGCCCGGCAGCGCACGCGCATTCGAGCCGGTGGCGACGATGATCTGCTTGCCCACCAGCGTCTCGGCCTGCGCGCCGGCCACGGCGATCTCCCAGCCGGACTCCGTGCTCTTCACGAACGAGCCGCGGCCGTGGAAGAACGTGACCTTGTTCTTCTTGAACAGGTAGAGGATGCCGTCGTTGTTCTGCTTCACGACGGTGTCCTTGCGGGCCAGCATCTTCGCCACGTCGATGCTCAGGTCCTTCAAGCCGATGCCGTGCTCGGCAAAGCCGTGGCCCGCATGCTCGAAGTGCTCCGAGCTCTGCAGCAGCGCCTTGCTCGGGATGCAGCCCACGTTGGTGCAGGTGCCGCCGGGCGCGGGGCCGCCCTTGGCGTTCTTCCACTCGTCGATGCAGGCGACGTTGAAGCCCAGCTGCGCCGCGCGGATGGCGGCGATGTAGCCGCCGGGGCCGCCGCCGATGACGACGACGTCGAAGTTCTTGGTGCTCATGATGCGCTCCGCCGGGCCGCCCCAAGGAGCGCAACGGCCCCCTCGGGGGGTACCGAACGAATGTGAGGTTGGGGGTTCATGTTCTGGCTCAGATGTCGAACAGCAGGCGGGCCGGGTCTTCCAGCGCTTCCTTCATCGCCACCAGCCCCAGCACGGCCTCGCGGCCGTCGATGATGCGGTGGTCGTAGCTCATCGCCAGGTAGTTGATCGGGCGCACGACGACCTGCCCGTTCTCCACCACCGCGCGGTCCTTCGTGGCGTGCACGCCGAGGATGGCGCTCTGCGGCGGGTTGATGATGGGCGTGGACAGCATGCTGCCGAAGGTGCCGCCGTTGCTGATGCTGAAGGTGCCGCCGGTCAGCTCCTCGATGCCGAGCTTGCCGTCCTTGGCCTTCTGGCCGTACTCGGCGATCTTCTTCTCGATGTCGGAGAAGCTCATCTGGTCGGCGTTGCGCAGCACCGGCACCACCAGGCCGCGCGGCGAGCCCACCGCGATGCCGATGTCGAAGTAGCCGTGGTAGACGATGTCGTTGCCGTCCACGCTGGCGTTGATGATCGGGTAGCGCTTCAGCGCGGCCACCGCGGCCTTCACGAAGAAACTCATGAAGCCGAGCTTGACGCCGTGCTCCTTCTCGAACTTCTCCTGGAACTTCTTGCGCATCTCCATCACCGGCGCCATGTTCACTTCGTTGAACGTGGTCAGGATGGCGTTGGTGCTCTGGCTCTGCACCAGGCGCTCGGCGATGCGTGCGCGCAGGCGCGACATCGGCACGCGCTGCTCGGGGCGCTCGCCGAGGTTGGGGCCCGAGGGCGCAGGCACGGCGGGCAGCGGCTTGGCCACGGCGGGTGCAGCGGCCACGGGCGCGGGCGCGGGCGCAGCAGCCTTCGGCGCGGCGGCTGCGGCGGCCACGGCCCCGAGCACGTCGCCCTTGGTCACGCGGCCGTCCTTGCCGGTGCCCGGCACCTGGCCGGCACTGAGGTTGTTCTCGGCCAGCAGCTTGGCGGCCGCAGGCATCGCCACGTCGCCCTTGCTGCCGCCGGCGGGGGCCGCGGCGGCGGCCGGTGCCGCAGACGCCGCAGCAGGCGCCGGCGCGGCCGCAGCGGGCACCACGCCGGCCGCGGCCGCCGTATCGATGCGGGCGATCAGCTGGTCGCTGACGACGGTGCCGCCGTCGCCCACCACCAGCTCGGCCAGCACGCCGGCGGCCGGCGCGGGCACTTCGAGGACGACCTTGTCGGTCTCGACCTCGATGAGGATCTCGTCCATGGCCACGGCCTCGCCGGGCTTCTTCTTCCAGGCCAGCAGCGTGGCTTCGGCCACCGATTCCGACAGCTGCGGGACCTTCACTTCAACGATCGACATGATCTGACTCGCTTGATGTTCTGTTGCTTCTTGCGCGCGTGCGCAGGCACAGGCCGCCGGGCGGCGCGCACGCGCGCACGCCAGCCGCGGCCCGGGTTCACTTGGTCAGTACGAAGCCCTTGAGCTTGCCGAAGGCCTGCTCCAGCAGCGCCTTCTGCTGCTCCTGGTGCAGGTGCGAGTAGCCCACCGCCGGCGAGGCCGAGGCAGGCCGCCCGGCATAGCCGAGCTTCTGCCCTTCGAGCATGTTCTCGTGCACGTAGTGCTGCACGAAGAACCAGGCGCCCTGGTTCTGCGGCTCGTCCTGGCACCACACCACCTCGGTGGCGTTGGGGAAGCGCTTCATCTCGGCCGCGAAGGCCTTGTGCGGGAACGGGTACAGCTGCTCGACGCGGATCACCGCCACGTCGCTGGCCTTCTTCTCCTCGCGCCGGCGCAGCAGGTCGTAGACCACCTTGCCGGAGCAGCAGATCACGCGCTTGACCTTCTCGGCGTCCACGTCGGCCGGCTTCGGGCCGATCACGGTGCGGAACTCGCCCTTCGTGAACTCCGCCAGCGGCGAGGTGGCGTCCTTCGCGCGCAGCAGGCTCTTCGGCGTGAAGATCACCAGCGGCTTGCGGAACTGGCGCACCATCTGCCGGCGCAGCAGGTGGAAGATCTGGCTGGCCGAGGTGGGCTGCACGAGCTGCATGTTGTTGTCGGCCGCCAGCTGCATGAAGCGCTCCAGGCGCGCCGAGCTGTGCTCGGGGCCCTGGCCCTCGTAGCCGTGCGGCAGCATCAGCGTCAGGCCGTTGGCGCGGCCCCACTTCACCTCGCCCGAGGCGATGAACTGGTCGATCACGACCTGCGCGCCGTTGACGAAGTCGCCGAACTGGCCTTCCCAGATCGTCAGCGTGTTGGGCTCGGCGCTGCTGTAGCCGTACTCGAAGCCCAGCACCGCCTCCTCCGAGAGGATGGAGTCGATGACGACGAAGGGCGCCTGGTTGTCGGCCACGTGCTGCAGCGGGATGAAGGTGCCTTCGTCCCACTTCTCGCGGTTCTGGTCGTGCAGCACGGCGTGGCGGTGCGTGAAGGTGCCGCGCCCGCAGTCCTCGCCCGACAGCCGCACGCCGTAGCCGCTGGCCACCAGCGACGCGTAGGCCAGCGTCTCGCCCATGCCCCAGTCGACGTTGATCTCGCCGCGGCCCATCGCGGCGCGGTCGGCGATGACCTTGTCCACCAGCGGATGCGCCTTGAACTCCTTGGGCAGCGTGGTCAGGCGCTCGGCCAGGCGCTTGACCTCGGCCAGCGGCAGCGCGGTGTCGGCCGCGTCGGTCCACTTCTTGCCGAGGAAGGGCGCCCAGTCGACGGCGTACTTGCTCTTGAAGTTGGTCAGCACCGGGTCCACCGTGTGGCGGCCCTCGTCCATCGCGGCACGGAAGGTCTTGACCATCGTGTCCGGGCCGTCGGCGGGCAGCACGCCCTGCGCGACGAGCTTCTCGCCGTAGAGCTTGCGCGTGCCGGGGTGCTGGCCGATCTTCTTGTACATCAGCGGCTGCGTCAGCGCCGGCGTGTCCTGCTCGTTGTGGCCGAGCTTGCGGAAGCACACGATGTCGACCACCACGTCCTTCTGGAACTCGCGGCGGTAGTCCATCGCCAGCTGCGTGCACAGCACCACGGCTTCCGGATCGTCGCCGTTCACGTGCAGCACCGGCGCCTCGATCATCTTGACCACGTCGGAGCAGTACAGCGTGCTGCGGCTGTCGCGCGGGTCGCTGGTGGTGAAGCCGATCTGGTTGTTGACGACGAGGTGCACCGTGCCGCCGGTGAAGTAGCCGCGCGTCTGCGCCAGCGCCAGCGTCTCCATCACCACGCCCTGGCCGGCGAAGGCGGCGTCGCCATGCACCAGCACCGGCAGCACCTGCGCCCCGGTCTTGTCGCCGCGGCGGTCCATGCGCGCCTTCACGCTGCCCTCGACCACCGGGTTGACGATCTCCAGGTGCGAGGGGTTGAAGGCCAGGCTCAGGTGCACCGGGCCGCCGGGGGTGGTGACGTCGGAGCTGAAGCCCTGGTGGTACTTCACGTCGCCCGCCGGCAGCGCCTCGGGCGCCGTGTGGTCGAACTCGGCGAAGAGGTCGGCGGGCATCTTGCCCAGCGTGTTGACGAGCACGTTCAGCCGGCCGCGGTGGGCCATGCCGATGACGATCTCCTGCACGCCCGACTCACCGGCGCGCTGCACCAGTTCGTCCATCGAGGCGATGAAGCTCTCGCCGCCTTCCAGGCTGAAGCGCTTCTGGCCGACGTACTTGGTGTGCAGGAAGCGCTCCAGGCCCTCGGCGGCGGTGAGGCGGTCGAGGATGTGCTTCTTCTGCTCGGCGCTGAAGCTGGGCTTGCTGCGGCGCGACTCCAGCCGCTCCTGCCACCAGCGCTTCTCCACCGGGTCGGTGCAGTGCATGAACTCGGCGCCCACCGTGCCGCAGTAGGTGTCGCGCAGCGCCTGCACGATCTCGCGCAGGGTCATGTTCTCGGCCTTCGTGAAATACGTGTTCACGGCCGAGAAGGTGATGTCCATGTCGGACTCGGTCAGGTCGTAGAACGCCGGCTCGAGTTCGGGGATCTTGGGGCGCTCGGTGCGCTTGAGCGGGTCCAGGTCGGCCCAGCGGCTGCCCAGGAAGCGGTAGGCCGCCACCAGGCTCTGCACGTGCACCTGCTTGCGGGCGACGGCGAGGTCGGCCTCGCTGGCCTTCAGCGCGAAGGCGTTGGCCTTGGCGCGCTGCGCGAAGGACTCCACGACCGGGGCATGGGCGACGTCGCGCGACGTGCTGCCGTCGGTGGCCGGCACGTGCTGCAGGTTGTCGAAGTAGGTGCGCCAGTTGTCGGGCACGCTGCCCGGGTTGTCGAGGTAGGCCTCGTAGAGTTCCTCGACATAAGGGGCGTTGCCCCCGAACAGGTACGAGTTGCCTCGGTACTGCTGCATCATCTTTCGCTCACCTTTCGCCCTGGTTTCCAGAGCTCCGATGGGTTGAACAACCTTCCGCATCCCCGGCTGCACCGGGTAGGCGGATTGCGACCCGCCTTGCTGCTTGTCTCACGCCAGCAAGGGGACGGGAAGGACCGTCTGCTTCTAATCAGAAGGCGCGACTCTAACACCGCACCTTGACCTCTTCGGCTGCACGAATTGGACGCCCCGAACCCTTCTGCTTTGCTGACAGCGATGCCGACGGCGGCTTCAAACTGTGCGCCCGATGCGACACGAGCCCATCCTGCTGCACCTCGACGCGCCGCCCAAGCCCGCCGTGGGCCAGGCCTGCAACGGCTGCGGCCTGTGCTGCGCGGCCGAGCCCTGCCCGCTGGGCATGCTGCTGTCGCGGCGGCGGCGTGGCGCCTGCGCGGCGCTGCAGTGGGACGAGGCCGGGGCGATCTACCGCTGCGGCGTGCTCGCCGAGCCCCGCCGCTGGCTGCCCTGGCCCCGCTTCGTGCCCGAAGCCTGGGCCCGGCGCCTGGCGCGGCGCTGGATCGCCGCCGGCGCGGGCTGCGACGCCGAAATCGAACGCGCCTGAGCACCCGTTGCGCCCGGGGCTTCCCCGTGGGCTTGGGCGCCGCCGATGGCACTAGCATCGTCGGCTTTCCCAGGCTCTTGAGGAGGCCCGCTTGAAGTTTTCGATCAAACCCCTGCCGGCGCTGCTGGCCGCTGCCGTGCTGGCCCTGGCCGTGCCGTCCCATGCGCAGACGCTGCGCTGGGCGGCGCAGAACGACATCCTGACGCTGGACCCGCATTCGCAGAACCACGCGACGACCAATGCCATCCTGATGCACGCCTACGAAGGCCTCACGCGCTACAGCGCCACCTACCAGGTGGAGCCGGCGCTGGCCACGAAGTGGACCTACGTCTCGCCGACGCAGGTGCGCTTCGAGCTGCGCAAGGGCGTGAAATTCCACGACGGCACGCCCTTCACGGCCGACGACGTGGTCTTCAGCTTCGGCCGCATCCGCCAGCCGCAGAGCACGATGGCGATCTACGTGGCCGGCATCAACGAGGTGAAGAAGGTCGACGACCACACGGTCGATTTCATGCTCGCCGGCCCGAACCCGATCCTGCTGCGCAACATCATCGACTTCCGCATCATCAGCAAGTCGTGGGCGGAGAAGAACAAGACCGTCAACGCGCAGGACTACAAGGCCAAGGAAGAGAACTACGCCTCGCGCCACGCCATGGGCACGGGCTCGTACAAGATCACCGCCTGGCAGCCGGAGCAGCGCATCACGATGTCGCTGAACACCGACTGGTGGGACAAGCCCGCGGGCAACGTCAAGGAAGTGATCTACACGCCGATCAAGAGCGACCCGACGCGCGTCGCCGCGCTGCTGTCGGGCGACGTGGACCTGCTGACCGACCTGCCGACGCAGGACGTGGCGCGGCTGCGCAACGACGGCAAGCTCAAGGTCGTCGACGGCAACGAGGTGCGCACGATCTTCCTCGCACCCGACGTCGGCAGCCCGGAGCTGAAGTACAGCAGCGTCAAGGGCAAGAACCCCTTCGCCGACCGCCGCGTGCGCCAGGCGCTCAGCATCGCCATCGACCGCGAGGCGATCAAGCGCAACACGATGCGCGGGCTGTCGATCCCGGCCGGCATCATGGTGGCGCCCGGCGTCAACGGCAACACGCCCGACATCGACGTGGCGCCCAAGGCCGATCCGGAAGCCGCGAAGAAGCTGCTGGCCGAGGCCGGCTACCCCGAGGGCTTCGAGGTGCGGCTGAACTGCCCGAACAACCGCTACGTCAACGACGAGGAGATCTGCCAGGCCATCGTGCCGATGTGGGCGCGCATCGGCGTGAAGGCGCAGCTGGTGGCCGAGAACTTCGCCACCTACAGCCAGAAGTTCCAGAACTTCGACACCTCGATCTACATGCTCGGCTGGGGCGTGGCCACCTATGACGCGCAGTACACGCTGCAGTCGCTGATCCGCACCCGCACCAGCGGTGCCGACGGCAACTTCAACTTCTCGCGCATCAGCGATGCGGCGGTCGACAAGATGGTCGACGCGATGAAGACCGAGACCGACGTGGCCAAGCGCAACGCGCTGATCCGCGAGGCGCTCCTGCGCACGCGCGACGAGGCGCTGACGATCCCGCTGCACCACCAGATGCGGCCCTGGGCGATGAAGACCGGCGTGACGACGGTCCACCGCTCCGACGACCGGCCGGAGGCGCGCTTCGCCTCGGTGAAGTGAAGCCGGCGGCGGCCCGCGGGAGCGGGCCGCCGCGGCGCGGGCTCAGCCGCGCAGGCGCGCGCTGACGCGGGCCTGCGCCGCTTGCAGCTCGCGCGCCAGCCGCGCGACCAGTTCACCCGCCGGCAGCACCGCCTTCACGGCGCCGATGCCCTGCCCGCAACCCCAGATGTCCTTCCAGGCCTTGGCCGCGCCGCCACCGCCGAAGTTCATCTTGCTCGGGTCGCTTTCCGGCAGCTTGTCGGGGTCCAGGCCGGCCGCGCGCACGGAGGCCTTCAGGTAGTTGCCGTGCACGCCCGTGAACAGGCTCGAGTAGACGATGTCGTCGCTCGAGCTGTCCACGATGCACTGCTTGTAGGCCTCCGACGCACGCGCCTCCTCGGTGGCGATGAAGGCCGAGCCGATGTAGGCGAAGTCCGCGCCGGCGGCCAGCGCGGCCAGCACGCCGTCGCCGGTGGCGATGGCGCCCGAGAGCGCCAGCGGGCCGTCGAACCACTCGCGGATCTCCTGCACCAGCGCGAAGGGGCTCTTCACGCCGGCGTGGCCGCCGGCGCCCGCGGCCACGGCGATCAGCCCGTCGGCGCCCTTCTCGATCGCCTTCTTCGCGAAGGCGTTGTTGATCACATCGTGCAGCACGACGCCGCCCCACGAGTGCACAGCCTCGTTGACGTCGACCCGCGCGCCCAGCGAGGTGATGACGATCGGCACCCGGTACTTCGCGCAGACCTGCAGGTCGTGCTCGAGCCGGTCGTTGCTCTTGTGCACGATCTGGTTGATCGCGAAAGGCGCCGCCGGCCGCTCCGGATGCGCGCGATCCCAGGCGGCGAGGCTCTCGGTGATCTCGGCCAGCCACTCGTCGAGCTGTTCGGCCGGGCGCGCGTTCAGCGCCGGCATCGAGCCCACGACGCCGGCGGTGCATTGCGCGATCACGAGCTTGGGGTTGCTGACGATGAACAGCGGCGCGCCGATCACCGGCAGCGGCACGCGTTGAAGCACGGCGGGCAGGCTCATCAGAAGGCCTCCAGCGGCAGCGCGGTGACGGACTCGGCACCTTCGACGATGCTGTCGCGCAGGCCCTGCGCCTTGTTCAGGATGTGGTCGCCGTAGAAGCGTGCGACCGTGACCTTGGCGGCCATGAACTCGGGGTCTTCGCCCTTGGCCAGCGCGTCCTCGGCGACGATCAGCGCGCGCGCCATCTGCCAGCCGGCCACCGTGATGCCGGCGAGCATCAGGTAAGGCACGCTGCCGGCGAACACCGCATTCGGCGAGGCCTTGGTCTGGCCGGCGACGAAGCCCACCACGTCCTCGAAGGCGCGGCGGGCATCGCCCAGGCGCCTGGCCATTGCGCGGCTGGCGGCGCTGTCGCGCGCCGCGAGTTCGCTCTCGGTGGTCTCGATCTGCGAGGCGATGGCCCGTGCGACCGTGCCGCCGTCGCGCGCGGTCTTGCGGCCGACCAGGTCGTTGGCCTGGATCGCCGTCGTGCCTTCGTAGATCGTCAGGATCTTGGCGTCGCGCAGGTGCTGGGCGGCACCGGTCTCCTCGATGTAGCCCATGCCGCCGTGAACCTGCACGCCCAGGCTCGCGACTTCCAGCGCCATCTCCGTCGACAGGCCCTTCACCAGCGGCACCAGGAACTCGTAGAAGGCCTGGTTCTGCTTGCGCACCTCGGCGTCCGGGTGCGCGTGCGCGGCATCGAAGGCCGCCGCGGCCACCAGCGCCATCGCGCGGCAGGCTTCGGTGTGGGCGCGCATCGTCATCAGCATGCGGCGCACGTCGGGGTGGTGGATGATGGCCGCGGCGGCCGGCACGGAGCCGTCCACCGGGCGGCTCTGCACGCGGTCGCGTGCATAGGCCACGGCCAGCTGGTAGGCACGCTCGGCCAGCGCGATGCCCTGCACGCCCACGCCGTAGCGCGCGGCGTTCATCATGATGAACATGTACTCCAGGCCGCGGTTTTCCTGGCCCACGAGTTCGGCCACGGCACCCGCCGCGCCACCGGGTTTCGTGATGCCGTCGCCGTACTGCAGCACGGCGGTCGGGCTGGCCTTGATGCCCAGCTTGTGCTCGATGCTGACGCAATGCACGTCGTTGCGCGTGCCGTCGGGCAGGACCTTCGGGCAGATGAACAGCGAGATGCCCTTCACGCCTTCGGGCGCACCGGCCACGCGTGCCAGCACCAGGTGCACGATGTTCTCGGCCAGGTCGTGCTCGCCGTAGGTGATGAAGATCTTGGTGCCGAAGAGGCGGAAGCTGCCGTCGGGCTGCGGCTCGGCGCGCGTGCGCACGAGGCTCAGGTCGCTGCCGGCCTGCGGCTCGGTGAGGTTCATCGAGCCGGTCCAGCGGCCCTCGATCATCGGCGGGATGTACTTGGCCTGCTGCTCTTCGGTGCCGGCGGTCAGCAGCGCCTCGATCGCGCCGTCGGTCAGCAGCGGGCACAGCGCAAAGCTGAGGCTGGCGCTGTTGACCATCTCGCTGCAGGCAGCGTGGATCAGCTTGGGCAGGCCCTGGCCGCCGAAATCGGCGGGGTGCTGCAGGCCCTGCCAGCCGCCTTGGGCGAAGCCCTTGAACGCGTCCTTGAAGCCGGGCGCCGTGGTGACCTTGCCGTCCTTGAACCACGAGGGGTTCTTGTCGCTTTCCTTGTTCAGCGGCGCGACCACGCCTTCGTTGAACTTCGCGCATTCCTCCAGCACCGCGGCAGCGGTGTCGTAGCCGGCCTCCTCGTGGCCCGGCAGCGTGGCGACGGCGTCGATGCCGGCCAGCTCCTTCATCACGAACAGCATGTCCTTGACGGGTGCGCGATAGCTCATGGCTTGTCTCTCTCTCAGGCAAAAAGAAAGGGCGCCTCTGCAGGCGCCCTGGATGGCTCGGCGATCAGAGCTTGCCGACCAGTTCCGGCACGGCGGCGAACAGGTCGGCCTCCAGCCCGTAGTCGGCGACGCTAAAGATGGGCGCCTCCGGGTCCTTGTTGATCGCCACGATCACCTTGCTGTCCTTCATGCCGGCCAGGTGCTGGATGGCACCGCTGATGCCGGCCGCGATGTACAGCTGCGGCGCGACGATCTTGCCGGTCTGGCCCACCTGCCAGTCGTTCGGCGCGTAACCCGCGTCCACTGCGGCGCGGCTGGCGCCCAGCGCGGCGCCGAGCTTGTCGGCCAGCGGCGTGAGCACCTCTTTGAACTTCTCGCTCGAGCCCATCGCACGGCCACCGCTGACGATGATCTTGGCGGCGGTCAACTCAGGCCGGTCGCTCTTGGCAATTTCGCTGCCGAGGTAGCTGGCGTTGGCGCTGGCAGCGACCGCGGCGATGCTTTCCACCGCGGCGCTGCCGCCGCTGGCGGCCGCCGGGTCGAAGCCCGTGGTGCGAACCGTGATCACCTTGATCGCATCGATGCTCTGCACGGTGGCGATGGCGTTGCCGGCGTAGATCGGGCGCTCGAAGGTGTCGGCGCTGACCACCTTGGTGGCGTCGCTGATCTGCGCCACGTCCAGCAGCGCAGCCACGCGCGGGGCGACGTTCTTGCCGGCGGCGGTGGCGGGGAAGAGCACGTGGCTGTAGTTCTTCGCGATGGCAACGACCTGCGCGGCGAGGTTCTCGGCCAGGCCGTGGCCTAGGCCCGCGCCATCGGCATGCAGCACCTTGGCCACACCGGCGATCTGCGCGGCGGCCTGTGCAGCGGCGCCGGCGTTCTCGCCGGCCACCAGCACATGCACTTCGCCGCCGCAGGCGATGGCCGCGGTGACGGTGTTGAGGGTCGCGCCCTTGAGGTGGGCGTTGTCGTGTTCGGCAATGACGAGCGATGCCATCTCAGATCACCTTCGCTTCATTCTTGAGCTTGGCCACGAGCGTGGCGACATCGGGCACCTTCACGCCGGCGCCGCGCTTGGGCGGCTCGCTGACCTTCAGCGTCTTGATGCGCGGGGCGACGTCGACGCCGAGGTCGGCCGGCTTGACGACCTCCAGCGGCTTCTTCTTGGCCTTCATGATGTTGGGCAGCGTGACGTAGCGCGGCTCGTTCAGGCGCAGGTCGGCGGTGATGACCGCGGGCAGCGTGAGCTTGAGCTTCTCCATGCCGCCGTCGATCTCGCGCACCGTCGTGGCCTGGCCGCCTTCGATCTCGATCTTCGAGCAGAACGCGGCCTGCGGCATGCCGGCCAGCGCGGCCAGCATCTGGCCGGTCTGGTTGCAGTCGTCGTCGATGGCCTGCTTGCCGGCGATCACCAGGCCCGGCTGCTCCTTGTCGACCAGCGCCTTCAGCAGCTTGGCCACGCCCAGCGGCTGCAGTTCGTCGGCGCATTCGACGAGGATGCCGCGGTCGGCGCCGATGGCCATCGCCGTGCGCAGCGTCTCCTGGCACTGCGTGACGCCGCAGGAGACGGCCACGATCTCGGTGACGACGCCCTTCTCCTTCAGCCGCACGGCCTCTTCGACGGCGATCTCGTCGAAGGGATTCATGCTCATCTTGACGTTGGCGATGTCGACGCCCGTGCCGTCGCTCTTGACGCGCACCTTGACGTTGTAGTCGACGACCCGCTTGACCGGGACCAGCACCTTCATGGACGCTCCTGGGCTCGAATTGACGTAAACGTAAACCAGCGCATTCTAGGCACCGGGCCTGACGCCGGCAGCCGGCGCGCCAGAAAATAGAACGATCGTACTATTTTTTCGGCCCGACCCCCGCAATCAGGTGGAGGCCCGCCGCACTCGCAAGCAGGCGCACAAGCCCTGCGTGGACTTGCTTCAACCAAGTCCAAATGTAAGACGACCCTTCAACTCGACCTGACTAACCCCGATACTGTGTTGCAGGCCCAAAGTCGGGCTTCGCGGGAGAGCCCATGCAACGCAGGCAGTTCATCCAGTCCTCCGGCGCCCGGCTCGCACTCGCGAGCTGCGCCATCGTGGCCGCGCCGCGGGCGTGGTCCGCCGTGCAGGTGGTCCGCTTCGGCCAGTCGGCCTCGCTCAGCGGCGGGCAGGCCGGCTACGGCAAGGATGTCCGCGACGGCATCCTGGCGGCCTTCGCCGCCGCAAACCGCCAGTCCGCCGGCACCGGCGTGCAGCTCGAACTCAGCACGCTGGACGACCGCGGCGTGCGCTCGGCGTGCATGCAGAACGCGCTGTCGCTGGCCGACAGCGGCGCCGTCGCGCTGCTGGGGCTGACCAGCGGCGCCGGCGCCGAGGCCTGCCTGCCGGTGGTGGAGGACTCGCGCATGCCGATGCTGGGCACGGCCAGCGGCAACATGGGCATCCGCCACTCGAACGTACCGGGGCTGTTCCACGTGCGTGCCGGCTACGATGCCGAGTACGCTCGCATGGTCAGTTACGTGAAGGACTTCGGTCTCAAGCGCGTGGGCGTGGTCTACCTGGGCGACACGTCCAAGGCGAACCTGGCGGCGATGAACCAGGCGCTGGGCGCGATGTCGATCGAGCCGCGCGTGGCGCTGGCGATCGACCGCAACGCCACATCCTTCTCCGCGCAGGCCGACGAGCTGCTTGCCGCCCAGCTGGACTGCGTGCTGTTCACCACCAACGCCGCACCGGCGGCCAAGATCATCGGCCGCATGCTGCAGGCGCACTACCCGGGGCTGTTCTACGCCTCGTCGTTCGCCGGCCAGGACCTGCTGGATGCGCTGACGCAGCAGCACCAGAGCTGCGTGATGAGCCTGGTCGTGCCGCGGCCCAACGCCGGATCGCTGCGCATCGTGCAGCAGTGCCAGCGCGACCTGGCGCTGGTGCCCGGTGCCCGCATGGGCATCACCTCGCTCGAGGGCTACATCACCGGCCGCATCGCGGCGGAGGCCGCCCAGCAGGCCGCGCGCGCCGGCGCGGCCACGCGGGCCCGGGTGCGCGAGGCGCTGGCCGGCATGCGCATCGACCTCGGCGGCTACCGGGTGGACTTCGCCGGCAGCATGCACGGCTCGCGCTTCGTCGACCTGATCGCGGTCGACCGCTATGGCCGCCTCGTCGGCTGAGCGGGTGCGTCGCCGCCGCCTGCTGGCCGCCGCCACGGCCGCATCGGCCTGCGCGCTGGGCTGGCCGATGCGCTCTGGGGCCGCGCCTGGCGGCGCGGGCACGATCCGCTTCGGCCAGTCGGCCTCGCTCAGCGGCGCGCAGGCAGCCTACGGCCAGGATGTGCGCAGCGGCATCGCAGCCGCCTTCGAGGCCGCCAACCGCGCCGACCCTCGGGCCCCGCGGCTGGAGTTGAGCACGCTGGACGACGGCGGCGTGCGCGACCGCTGCGTGGCCAACGTCGAGCGCCTCCTGGCCGACGGCGTGGCCGGGCTCGTGGGGCTGACCAGCGGCGCCGGTGCCGAGGCGGCGCTGCCGGCGATCGAGAAGGCGCGCGTGGCGCTGCTCGGCACGGCCAGCGGCAACATGGGCATCCGCCGCGCCGGCACGGCGATGGCGATGCACGTGCGCGCCGGCTACGACGCGGAGTACCGGCGCACGGTGCAGTACGTCAAGACCTTCGGCATGCGCCGCGTCGGCTACGTCTACCTCAGCGACACCTCCAAGGCCAACCTGGCGTCGATGACCGAGGCGCTGGAGGAGGCGAAGGTCACGCCGGCGCTGGCACTGGGCATCGACCGCAATGCACCTGCCTTCGACACGGCGGCCAGGCAGCTGGTCGACGCCAAGCTGGACGCCGTGCTCTTCACGACCAACTCGAAGCCCGTGGTCCGGATGATCGAGCGCATGTCGGCGCTGGGCTACGGCGGCATGTACTTCGCGTCCTCCTTCGCGGGCCAGGAGTTGATCGACGAGATGGCCGCGACGCAGCGCAGCGTGGTGATGAGCATCGTCGTGCCGCGCCCTTCGGCGCTGGGCCTGGCGGTGGTCAACCAGTGCCGGGCCGACCTGGCGGCGCTGAAGGAACCTGCACGGCTGGGGCTGACGACGCTGGAGGGCTACATCGCCGGCCGCGTGGCGGTGGAAGCAGCGCGCCGCGCCGGCCGCGCCGGCGCAGCCACGCGCGAGACGGTGCGCGAGGCGCTGGCAGCGATGCAGGTCGACCTCGGCGGCTACCGCGTCGCCTTTGGCGCCGGCAAGGGCCAGGGCTCCCAGTACGTCGAAATGGTGGTCGTGAACCGGTACGGCCAGCTGGTCGGCTGAAGTCAACCCACGCGCCTTGGAGGCAATTCCCATGCGAATCATCGACATCGGCCGGGCGGCGTGTGCGGCCGCCGCATTGGTGGCGCTGGCCGGCGCCAGCCGGGCGGCGGACGAACCGAACCGCTGGCCCGCGGCACCGTCGGCGGCATTGCAGGCCGCGCGCGAAGCGGCCGAGCGCATCGGCCGCGAGCTGGCCCGTCTGTGCCCGGTCGCCGATCCGGCCGACGAGGCCGCGCTCGGGCGCTGCCGCAGCGGCCTGCGCGACGGCTCGACGCTGCGCGCGCGGCTGCAGCCGATCGTGCTGTGGGGCCGCCAGCGCGATCCGCAGCGCAAGCTCGCGGACAGCACGCTGACCCAGTTCGCGCCCGAGGTGCTCGCCGGGATGTACCTGCCGCTGTTCATGTTCGACGGCGGACATCGCGAGCAATGGGTCGAGTCCGAGCGCATGGTGCAGATGCGCTTCAACGCCGCATTCCGCAACCGCCTGCCGCCCGGCCAGTTTCCCTACCCGTTCTGGCACGAGGACGAGAAGTGGGCGATGTACGAAGGCACGCGCGAGCTGCTGCTGTGGTGGGACCCGGCCACCGCGCGCGTGGCCGCCGCGCAGTTCACCGTGCACAGCTCGCAGCCGGCGATCGCGCGCATCGAGCACCACCAGCCGGCGGCCTTCGACGGCCACTGGATGTGGACCGACGCGCAAGGCAGCACGCAGCCCAAGGCCACCCTTTTCGACGGGCTGTTCAGCGCGGCCAACCCGAACCTGCAGCGGCTCGACGCGAGCTACCGGCGCTTCGCGCTGCGGCTGCGCGAAGGCCAGTGCGAGCAGTGCCACGTGCCGAACAATCCGATCGGCTCGCGCCGCCTCGTGCTGCTGCAGACGCCGGCGCATGCGGCCGGCGAGATCCAGCGCCTGCTGGATTCGGTCCGCAAGGACAAGATGCCGCTGGACGAAGCCTGGCAGGAGGAGCCGCTGGCGCCGCCCTTGAAGGCCGCGCTGCTGGAAGAAGGCGAAGCCTTCGCTGCCGCGCTGGATGCAGCACGCCGCTGGGAGCTGCGCCGCACCGGGCAGACGACGGCGGCGATGGATCCGGTGCCGGCGCGGCCCTGAGGGTCGCGAGCGAAGCGCGCGCCTGGTGCCCGGAACGGGGGTCGAACCCGTACGCCCCGTGAAGGGCTGCGGATTTTAAGTCCGCTGCGTCTGCCGATTTCGCCATCCGGGCGCGGCGCCATTATTGCGAGGCCACTCGCGACGTCCCAACGACGAAGGCCCCGCGAGCGGGGCCTTCGAAGACAGGTGCTGGAGGCGCGAAGCGGAGTCGAACCGCTCTAGACGGATTTGCAATCCGTTGCATAACCGCTTTGCTATCGCGCCAGTGAACGCTTGGATGCTACCAAGAAGAAAGGGAAGCCGAGGCTTCCCTTCTTTCGAGCTTGCGCCCAGATGTTCTGGAGCGGGAAACGAGGCTCGAACTCGCGACCTCAACCTTGGCAAGGTTGCGCTCTACCAACTGAGCTATTCCCGCGGAGGCCCTCGACGTTTCGCAGTTTGATTTGCGTTGCGTCGAGCCTTGCATTGTACGATGTTTTTCGAGCCTTCCGCAAGCCTCAGTGCGGCAAGCCATCCGACGAGACCGCAGGCGCCGGAACCTCGGCCTTCGGCGCGGCCGCCGCGGGTGCGGCGGCCTCTTCCTCGGCCAGCGGCTCGGGCGTCTTTTCCAGCGCGATCTCCAGCACCTGGTCGATCCAGCGCACGGGCCGGATCTCCAGCTTGTTCTTCGCGTTCTCCGGGATGTCCTGCAGGTCCTTGACGTTGTCCTCGGGGATCAGCACCGTCTTGACGCCGCCGCGGTGCGCCGCGAGCAGCTTCTCCTTCAGGCCGCCGATCGCCGTGACCTCGCCGCGCAGCGTGATCTCGCCCGTCATCGCCACGTCCGCCCGCACCGGGATACCGGTCAGCGCCGAGACGAAGGCCGTGGTCATTGCCGCACCCGCGCTCGGGCCATCCTTGGGCGTGGCGCCGTCGGGCACGTGGATGTGGATGTCGCGCTTCTCGAACAGCTCGTCCTTGATGCCCAGGCGCCGCGAGCGCGAGCGCACGACCGTGCGCGCCGCCTCGACCGACTCCTTCATCACGTCGCCCAGCGAGCCGGTGCGGATGATGTTGCCCTTGCCCGGCATCACCGTGGCCTCGATCGTCAGCAGGTCGCCGCCGACCTCGGTCCATGCAAGGCCCACGACCTGGCCGACCTGGTTCTTCTTCTCGGTGCGGCCGAAGTCGAACTTGCGCACGCCCAGGAAGTCGTTGAGGTTCTCCTCGGTGACGACCACCTTGCCGTCGTACTTCTTCAGCTGGTGGCCCTTGACGACCTTGCGGCAGACCTTGCTGATCTCGCGCTCGAGCGAACGCACGCCGGCTTCACGCGTGTAGTAGCGGATGATGCCGCGGATGGCGCCCTCGGTGAGCTCCATCTCGCCTTCCTTCACGCCGTTGTTCTTCTCCTGCTTGGGCAGCAGGTAGCGCACCGCGATGTTGAGCTTCTCGTCCTCGGTGTAGCCGGCCAGGCGGATGACTTCCATCCGGTCCAGCAGCGCCGGCGGGATGTTCATCGAGTTGCTGGTGGCCACGAACATCACGTCGGACAGGTCGAAGTCGACCTCGACGTAGTGGTCGCTGAAGGTGTGGTTCTGCTCGGGGTCGAGCACCTCCAGCAGCGCCGAAGACGGGTCGCCACGGAAGTCCATGCCCAGCTTGTCGATCTCGTCGAGCAGGAACAGCGGGTTGCGCACCGCCACCTTCGTGAGCGACTGCAGCACCTTGCCCGGCATCGAGCCGATGTAGGTGCGACGGTGGCCGCGGATCTCGGCCTCGTCGCGCATGCCGCCCAGCGCCATGCGCACGTACTTGCGCCCGGTGGCGCGCGCCACGCTCTGGCCGAGCGAGGTCTTGCCGACGCCCGGGGGCCCGACGAGGCACAGGATGGGCGCCTTTACCTTGTCGACGCGCTGCTGCACCGCGAGGTACTCGAGGATGCGGTCCTTGACCTTCTCCAGGCCGTAGTGGTCCTCGTTGAGCACCTGCTCGGCGAAGGCGAGGTCATGCTTGACCTTGCTCTTCTTTTGCCACGGCAGGTTGACGAGCGTGTCGATGTAGTTGCGAACGACGGTCGCTTCGGCCGACATCGGCGACATCAGCTTGAGCTTCTTGAGCTCGCTCTCGGCCTTCTTGCGCGCTTCCTTGGTCATGCGCGCGGCCTTGATCTTCTTCTCGAGTTCTTCCAGGTCGGCGCCTTCCTCGCCGTCGCCCAGTTCCTTCTGGATCGCCTTGACCTGCTCGTTCAGGTAGTACTCGCGCTGGCTCTTCTCCATCTGCCGCTTGACGCGGCCACGGATGCGCTTTTCCACCTGCAGGATGTCGACCTCGTGCTCGAGCAGCTCCAGCAGCTTCTCCAGCCGCTTGGGCACGCTGAACAGATCGAGCACGGCCTGCTTGGCCTCGAGCTTCAGCGGCAGGTGCGCGGCGATGGTGTCGGCCAGGCGGCCCGGGTCGTCGATGCCGGCGATGGAGGTGAGGATCTCCGGCGGGATCTTCTTGTTGAGCTTGACGTACTGGTCGAACTGCTGCGTCACAGCGCGGCGCAGCGCCTCGATCTCGGGCGTGCTTTCGCCTTCGGCCTGGATCGGCACCACTTCGCCGACGAAGTAGTCGTCATCCTCGGTGATGCGCTTCGTGTTCGCGCGCTGCACGCCCTCGACCAGAACCTTCACGGTGCCGTCGGGCAACTTGAGCATCTGCAGGATGGAGGAGACGCAGCCGACGTCGAACATGTCGTCGGCCTTGGGCTCGTCCTTGCCGGCAGCCTTCTGCGCCACGAGCATGATCTGCCGGCCCTGCTCCATCGCCGCTTCGAGCGCCTTGATGGACTTCGGCCGCCCCACGAACAGCGGGATGACCATGTGAGGGAACACGACCACGTCGCGCAGCGGCAGCAGCGGCAGCGTGATCGGTTCGCTCGGGAGAATCGGATGACCGGACATGGAGACCTCTCTTTCTCAGGCCCACGTGAGGCCCGAGACGGGGAATGCAAGGCGGTGGCGGTTCCAGGCTCGGCCCGGAGGGGGCCGGCGGGGCGCCTCGGGATTCAGGCGCTGGCCTTCTGCTCGCGGTAGACGAGCAGCGGCTTGGCGCCTTCTTCGATGATGTGATCGTCGATCACGACCTTGGCCACGCCGTCCAGCGTGGGCAGGTCGAACATCGTGTCGATCAGCGAGTGCTCAAGGATCGAGCGCAGGCCGCGGGCGCCGGTCTTGCGCGCCAGCGCCTTCTTCGCGATGGCCGTGAGCGCGGAGGGCCGAATCTCCAGCTCGACACCATCCATCGCGAACAGCTTCTGGTACTGCTTGACGAGGGCGTTGCGCGGCTCGGTGAGGATCTGCACCATCGCGTCGATGGTGAGTTCACCCAGCGTGGCCACCACGGGCAGACGGCCCACCAGCTCGGGGATGAGACCGAACTTGATCAGGTCTTCGGGTTCGGCGTCGCGGAAGATGTCGGCCGCGCGCTTCTCGGTCTTGCTGTGCACGCTGGCGGCGAATCCGATGCCGGATTTCTCGGTCCGGTTCTGGATCACCTTCTCCAGGCCGTCGAAGGCACCGCCGCAGATGAACAGGATGTTCGTCGTGTCGATCTGCAGGAAGTCCTGGTTCGGGTGCTTGCGCCCGCCCTGCGGCGGCACGCTGGCCATCGTGCCTTCCACCAGCTTCAGCAGCGCCTGCTGCACGCCTTCGCCGGACACGTCGCGCGTGATGCTGGGGTTGTCGGCCTTGCGCGAGATCTTGTCGATCTCGTCGATGTAGACGATGCCGCGCTGCGCACGCTCGACGTCGTAGTTGCAGTTCTGCAGCAGCTTCTGGATGATGTTCTCGACGTCCTCGCCGACGTAGCCGGCTTCCGTCAGCGTGGTCGCATCGGCGATCACGAAAGGCACGTTGAGCAGCCGCGCCAGCGTCTGCGCCAGAAGCGTCTTGCCCGAGCCCGTGGGGCCGATCAGGAGGATGTTGCTCTTGGTCAGCTCGACCTCATCCTTGGCCTGCGAACCGGCGCCCATGTGCTTCAGGCGCTTGTAGTGGTTGTAGACCGCGACGCTCAGCGTGCGCTTGGCCACATCCTGGCCGATGACGTACTGGTCGAGGATGGACTTGATCTCGCCCGGCACCGGCAGATCGGACTTGGCCGACTTCGCGGCGGGACCCTCGGCGGGCACCTCGTCGCGGATGATGTCGTTGCAGAGTTCGATGCACTCGTCGCAGATGAACACCGAGGGGCCGGCGATGAGCTTCTTGACCTCGTGCTGGCTCTTACCGCAGAAGGAGCAGTAGAGAACCTTTTCGCCGGAGGCGCCCTTCTTGTCGGCCATGTGTGCTTGTACGAGCGGAGTTGCGGGCTGGATTGCGAGCAGGAAGCACCGGCATCATAGACCAAGTGCCCGCCCCGGGTCTGGCAGGAAAAAGCCCCCCAAATGCCTCGTTTCACGAGGCCCCGGGGTTACAGGCGGCGACAGCCGGGCGGACAGCCCGGCCGCCGCTCAGGCGCGCTTGTCCAGCACCTGGTCGATCAGCCCGTACTCCTTGGCCTCGGAAGGCGACATCCACATGTCGCGCTCCATGTCGGCGGCGATGCGCTCCAGCGGCTGGCCGGTGCGCTCGGCGTAGATGCGGTTGAGCTGCTCGCGGGTCTTGATGATCTCGCGCGCCTGGATCTCGATGTCGCTGGCCTGGCCCTGGGCCCCGCCGGAAGGCTGGTGGATCATCACGCGCGAGTTCGGCAGCGCGGCGCGCTTGCCCTTGGCGCCGGCCATCAGCAGGAAGCTGCCCATGCTGGCGGCCATGCCCATGCACAGCGTGCTCACATCGGGCTTGATGAAGTTCATCGTGTCGTAGATCGACAGCCCCGCGCTGACGCTGCCGCCCGGCGAGTTGATGTACAGGAAGATGTCCTTGTCCGGGTTCTCGCTCTCCAGGAAGAGCATCTGCGCCACCACCAGGTTGGCGGTGGCGTCGTTCACCGGGCCGACGAGGAACACGATGCGCTCGCGCAGCAGCCGGCTGTAGATGTCGTAGGCGCGCTCGCCCCGCCCCGATTGCTCGATGACGATGGGCACCATGCCCAGTCCGACGGTGTCCTGCACGGCCATGGGTTCGAATCCTTTCAGCTTGCTTCGCTCAGGAAGCGGTCATCAGTTCGTCGAACGGTAGCACCTTGTCGACGACCTTGGCGCGCGCGAGCACGAAGTCGGTGACGTTGGTCTCGATCACCACCGCCTCCACCTCCGCCATGCGCTGGCGGTCGCCCAGGTACCAGCGCATCACCTCGGCCGGCTTCTCGTAGCTCTGGCTGAGTTCCTCGATGTGCGCCTGCAGCTGCTCGGGCTTGGCCTGCAGGTTGTTGGCGCGCACCAGTTCGGCCACCACCAGGCCCAGGCGCACGCGGAGCTCGGCCTGGGGCTTGAAGATCTCGGCCGGGATCGGCGCCGTGTCGGCGTCCTTCACGCCACGCTGCTTCAGGTCGGCACGGGCGTTGTCGACGAGGCGCTCGGTCTCCGAGGCCACGAGCGCGTTCGGAACGTCCAGCTCGGCGGCCTTGGACAGCGCGTCCATCACCGCCGCCTTGTTGCGCGCCAGCACGCGGAACTTCACCTCGCGCTCGAGGTTCTTCTTCACGTCGGCGCGCAGGCCTTCGACCGTGCCGTCCTTGATGCCCAGCTGCTTGGCCAGGGCCTCGTCCACCGCCGGCAGGTTCTGCGCCTCGATCTTGCTGACGGTGACGAGGAAGTCGGCTTCCTTGCCGGCCACGTCTTCGCCGTGGTAGTCGGCCGGGAACTGCAGCGGGAAGGTCTTGCTCTCGCCGGCCTTCATGCCGCGCACGGCGGAGTCGAACTGCTCGAGCATCTGGCCCTCGCCGATGACGAACTGGAAGCCGGTGGCCTTGCCGCCCTGGAAGGGCTCGCCGTCGATCTTGCCTTCGAAGTCGATCGTGACACGGTCACCCTCGACGGCGCCCTCGTCCTTGGCGCGCAGGCCGAAGGTGCGGCGCTGCTTGCGCAGGATCTCGACCGTGCGGTCGATCGCCGCCTCGGTGACCTCGGTGGAGATCCGCTCGACCTCGGCGGCCGTCAGGTCGCCGATCTTCACCTCGGGGTAGACCTCGAAGGTGGCGTCGAAGGCGAGCTGGCCTTCGGGCGCCTGGTCCTTCTGCGTGATCTTGGGCGCGCCGGCCACCCGCAGCTGGGCCTCGACGGTCGCGTCGTTGAAGGCCTTGCCGACCTTGTCGTTGACCACCTCGTACTGCACCGAGTAGCCGTAGCGCTGGGCCACCACGCTCATCGGCACCTTGCCGGGGCGGAAGCCGTCGGCCTTGACGGTGCGCGACAGGCGCTTCAGGCGCGATTCCACCTCGCCGTTGATGGCCTCAGCGGCCAGCGTGAGCGTGATGCGGCGTTCGAGCTTCTCGAGGGTTTCGACTTGGACGGCCATGGTGTCTTCAGAAGGTGCGTGGAAGTGATGTCGGGGACTCGACGCGGACGTGGTGCGCGGGGCCGGACTCGAACCGGCACGCCCGTGAAGGCGTCAGGACCTAAACCTGGTGCGTCTACCAATTTCGCCACCCGCGCGGGCGGTCTGCCAGCCGCGGGGCCTGGACCCCGCGGCGAACCCGGCATTCTAGCCAGCCGCGAACCCCTCAGACCGGGGCCATTTCGTCCAGCGGCTCACGCTTGACGCGGAACCAGGCCGCGTACATGGCCGGCAGCGCCAGCAGCGTGAGCGCGGTGGCGACGATCAGCCCGCCCATGATGGCCACCGCCATCGGCCCCCAGAACACGCTGCGCGACAGCGGGATCATCGCCAGCACCGCCGCCGCCGCCGTCAGCACGATGGGCCGGAAGCGGCGCACGGCCGACTCGACGATCGCGTCCCAGGCCGGCACGCCACGCGCGCGGTCCTGCTCGATCTGGTCGATCAGGATCACCGAGTTGCGCATGATCATGCCCAAGAGCGCGATGAAGCCCAGCAGCGCGACGAAGCCGAAGGGCCGGTCCAGCAGCAGCAGCGCGCCAGCGACGCCGGCGATGCCCAGCGGGCCGGTCAGCATCACCAGCAGCGCGCGCTGGAAGCTCTGCAGCTGCAGCACCAGCAGCGTGAGCATGATGAAGATCATCAGCGGCACGTTGGCCAGCAGCGAGCCCTGGCCCTTGCTGCTCTCCTCCACCGCGCCGGCCACCTGGATGTCGTAGCCGGGCGGCATCTGCGCGGCAAGCTCCTTGAGCTTTGGCCAGACCTGCGCCGTGACAGTCGGCCCCTGGATGCCCTCGACCACGTCGCCCTGCACCGTGACAGCGAAATTGCGCCCCTCACGCCACAGCACGCCGGGCTCCCACTGGAAGCCGACCTTGGCGATCTGCGTCAGCGGCACCGAGCGCCCGCTCGTGGTGGGCTGGTAGGCGCTGCCGAGGTCGGTGATCGCATTGCGTTCCTCCAGCGGCTGGCGCAGCACGATGTCGACCAGCTTGTCGCCCTCGCGGTACTGGCCGATGGTGCTGCCCGAGAGGATCGTGCGCGACGACTGCGCCACCGCCTGGCTGGTGACGCCCAGGGCGCGTGCCTTGTCCTGGTCGATCTCCAGGCGCAGCGCCTTCACCGGCTCGTTCCAGTTGTCGTTCACGCCGCGCATGTTCGGGTTGGCGCGCAGGATCTCCTTGGCCTTGTCGGCCCAGGCGCGCACCTGCGGCGCATCGAGCCCGACGACGCGGAACTGCACCGGGTAAGGCACCGGCGGCCCGTTGGGCAGCAGCTTGACGCGGCCGCGCACCTCGGGGAACTCGGCAGCCAGCAGCGCCGGCAGGCGCAGGCGCAGCGCCTCGCGCTCCTTCAGGTCCCTGGGCAGCAGGATGGCCTGGCTCACGTTGGCCTGCGGGAACACCTGGTCCAGCGGCAGGTAGAAGCGCGGCACGCCGCTGCCGACCCAGGTGGTGACGCTGGCCAGGCCCTTCTCCTGCATCAGCCGGGCCTCGAAGCGCTTGGCGATGGCCTCGGTCTGCTGGATCGTGGAGCCCTCGGGCAGCCACAGGTCGACGAGGATCTCCGGCCGGCTCGAATCGGGGAAGAACTGCTGTTGCACCTTGCCCATGCCGACGATGCCCAGGGCGAAGGTGCCGATGGTCACGCCGATCGTGATCCAGCGGTGCTGCACGCACCAGTTCACCAGCGAGCGAAAGCGCGTGTAGAACGGGGTGTCGAAGAGTTCGTGCGGGCTCTCGCCGGCCTGCGTGGCCAGCTTGCTGTGCGTCTTCAGCAGCTTGGCGCCCAGGTAGGGCACGAAGTAGACCGAGACCAGCCAGGAGATGATCAGCGCCGCGGCCGTGACGGCGAAGATCGCGAAGGTGTACTCGCCGGTCACGCTCTTGGCCAGGCCGATGGGCAGGAAGCCGGCGGCGGTGATCAGCGTGCCGGTGAGCATCGGCATGGCCGTCACCTCGTAGGCAAAGGTGGCGGCGCGCATCTTGTCGTAGCCCTCCTCGAGCTTGCGCACCATCATCTCCACGGCAATGATGGCGTCGTCCACCAGCAGGCCCAGGGCGATGATCAGGCTGCCCAGGCTGATCTTGTGCAGCCCCACGCCCCAGTAGTACATGACGACGAAGGTGATGGCCAGCACGAGCGGGATCGTCACCGCCACCACCAGGCCCGGCCGCACGTCGATGCGCAGCGGCCCGAAGTGCAGGCCCAGGCTGATGAAGCTCACGCCCAGCACGATCACCACGGCCTCGACCAGCACGCGCACGAACTCGCCCACCGAGCGGCTCACCGACGCCGGCTGGTCCTGCACCTGCACGACGGTGATGCCGGCGGGCAGTTCGTCCTGGATGTGCTTGGTCGCCGCCTTCAGCGCCTTGCCCAGGGCGATGATGTCGCCGCCCTTGGCCATCGAGACGCCCAGCGCGATGACCTCCTGCCCCTGGTGCCGCACCATCGTCGTGGGCGGATCGGTGTAGCCGCGCTGGATCTCGGCGATGTCGCCCAGCCGCAGCGCGGACGCGGTGCCGGTGGCCGGGTTGACGGCGCGGATCGGGAAGCGCTTGAGCTCGTCCACCGAGTTGAACTGGCCGCCCACACGCACCTGCAGGTTCTCGGCCCCGGCGTTGAGCACGCCGGCGCCCTCCACCGCGTTCTGCGCGCCGATCTGCGCGATGACCTGCGTGAAGTCCAGGCCCAGCTGCGCCAGGCGCTTCTGCGAGATCTCGATGAAGACCTTCTCCGGCTGCGCGCCGAAGACCTCCACCTTGGCCACGTCGGGCACGCGCAGCAGGCGCTGGCGCACCTGCTCGGCCTGCACGCGCAGCTCCTCGCGGCTGAAGCCGTCGGACTGCAGCGCGTAGATGCTGCCGTAGACGTCGCCGAAGTCGTCGTTGAACACCGGGCCGATGACGCCGGCCGGCAGCGTCGAGCGCATGTCGCCGATGCGCTTGCGCGCCTGGTACCAGCTGTTGGGCACGTCCTTCGCCGGCGAGGAGTCCTTCAGCTGGACCAGCGTGAGCGACTCGCCCGGCTTGGTGAAGGTGCGGATCTTGTCGACGTAGGGCACCTCCTGCAGCGACTTCTCGATCTTGTCGCTCACCTGCTCGGCCATCTGCAGCGCGCTGGCGCCAGGCCAGAAGGCCTGCACGACCATCGCGCGGAAGGTGAAGGGCGGGTCCTCGTCCTGGCCGAGCTGGAAGTAGGCGACGACGCCCAGCAGCAGCAGCGAGATCATCAGGTACAGCGTCAGCGCCGGATGGGCCAGCGCCCAGCGGGAAATGTTGAAGCGCGACGGCGCGGCGCCGTGGGCAGCGGTGCTCATGGGTGGGTGCCTTTGCGCTTCAGCGGCCGGACGCCGTGGAGGCCGCGGCCAGCGCCGCCGAGGCCGGTGCCTCGTACAGCCGCACCTTCTGGCCCGGCGTCAGCACGTGCACGCCGGCGGTGACGACCGTCTGGCCCGGGCTCAGACCCGCGGCGACGACCACCGTGTTGCCGTCGGCCCCGCCGATGGTGATGGGCTGCGGCTTGACCGTCATCGGGTTCGTGCCGCGGTCCAGCAGCCAGACGGCCGTCTGGCCCTGCTGCTGCATCACCGCAGTCAGCGGCAGCCGCACGACGCCGTCGCGCCTGGGCAGGTCCACCAGCGCCGTGACGGTCTGGCCGAGCTGCAGCGGCGCGGCGGCGATGTCGGCCTTCACGAGGAAGGTGCGTGTGGTCGGGTCGGCCGCGGCGGCCACTTCGCGCACCGTGGCCGGCAGCGTCGAGGCGCTGGCCCAGGGGCGGACCTTGATCGCGCCCGGCTTGCCCAGCAGCGCGCGGATGGCCGCGGCGCCGTCCTCCGGCACGCTGAACACGGCGTCGCGCGGGCCGTCGTGCGCCAGGCGCAGCACCGGCGTGCCGGCGGCCAGCACGGTGCCGGGCTCGGCGTCGATGCCGGTGATGACGCCGGCGGCCGTTGCCGTGAGTGCCGCGTAGCCGGCCTGGTTGACCTGCACGCCGGCCTGCGCGCGCGCCTGCTCCAGCTGCGCGCGCTGCGCCTTCAGCGTGGCCTCGCGGCGGTCCAGCTCGGTGACGCTGATGAAGCCCTGCGCGTGCAGTTCCTTGTAGCGCTTGAAGTCGGCATCGGCCAGCTCGAACTGCGTCTGCGCGGCGCGCACCGCGGCCTGCGCGGCTTCCTGGCCGAGCCTGAGGTCGGCCGGGTCCAGCTGGGCGAGCACCTGGCCGGCGGCGACATGCTGGCCCAGTTCGGCGCTGCGGCTGATCATCTTGCCGCCGACGCGAAAACCCAGCCGCGACTCCACCCGCGAGCGCACCTCGGCGGCGAACTCGTGCACGCCGCCGGCGCTGTCGGCCGCCACCGTCATCGTGCGCACCGCCCGCAGCGGCTCGGGCGCCGGTTCCGGCCGAGAGCAGGCCGCGAGTGCGATGGCCCCGAGCGCGGCGGCGAGCAGCGCGGCGGTCGTACGAAGGTGGCCGGCTGCTGGATTCATCGCGGGAGGCGCCTTGTTCTGAGTTAATGACTGACCGGTCAGTAATGTAGTTGCGTGAATTGCATCCTGTCAATCGACAACCCGCAGCGCCCACCCCTTCGGCAGTGGCGAGAATCAGCGGCGTGAGCGTCGACCACTACGAGAACTTCCCCGTCGCCTCGGTGCTGTGCCCGCCGGCGCTGCGGCCCGCGGTGGTCGCGATCTACCACTTCGCCCGCACCGCCGACGACATCGCCGACGAAGGCGAAGCCTCGGCCGAAGACCGACTGGCGGAACTCGCGAGCTACCGGCGCGACCTGGTGGCCGTCTGCGCCGGCCACGAGCCGGGGCCGAGCTGGCGCCGCGTGTTCCTGCCGCTGGCGCAGCGCATCAAGGAGTTCAAGCTGCCACCGCAGCCGCTGCATGACCTGCTCGACGCCTTCGAGCAGGACGTGCGCAACCCGCCCTACCCCGACCGCACGACGCTGCTGGACTACTGCCGCCGCTCGGCCAACCCCATCGGCCGCCTGCTGCTGCACCTGTACGGCATGGCCGATGCGCGCTCGCTGCAGCAGTCCGACGCGATCTGCAGTGCGCTGCAGCTGATCAATTTCTGGCAGGACCTCAGCGTGGACGGCCCGCGCGGCCGCCACTACGTGCCGCAAGACGAGGCCGCACACCACCGCGTGCCCATCGAGGAGCTGGCGCGGCGCGTCGACAGCCGCCGCAGCCGGCTTCTGGTGGGCGCGCTGTGTGCCTGGTCGCGCGCACTGATGATGCAGGGTGCGCCGCTGGCGCTGCGCGTGCCCGGGCGCGCGGGCTGGGAGCTGCGCATCGTCGTGCAGGGCGGGCTGCGCATCCTGGAGAAAATCGCGGCCATGGACCACGCCGTGCTCGGCCGCCGCCCCCGACTCCACGCCTACGAGGTGCCGCTGCTCGTGTGGCGCGCCTGGCGCATGCCATGGCAGCTGTGATGACGCCCCAGGAATACGTGCAGGACAAGGCCGCGAAGAGCGGCTCCTCGTTCTACTACGCGTTCCTGTTCCTGCCGCCGCCGCGGCGCGCCGCGATCACGGCCTTCTACGCCTTCTGCCGCGAGGTGGACGACGTGGTCGACGAGGTCAGCGACCCCGGCGTGGCCGCGACCAAGCTCGCCTGGTGGCGGCGCGAGGTCGCCCAGGCCTTCGCCGGCCAGGCCAGCCACCCGGTGATGCAGGCGCTGATGCCGCTGGCCGCCGACTACGGCATCACCGCCGCGCACCTGGGCGCGGTGATCGACGGCTGCCAGATGGACCTCGAGCAGACGCGCTTCCTCGACTTCCCCGCGCTCGAGCGCTACTGCCACCTCGTGGCCGGCGTCGTCGGCGAGGTGGCGGCCAACATCTTCGGCCGCACGCAGGATTCGACGGTGCAGTACGCGCACCGGCTGGGCCTCGCGATGCAGCTGACGAACATCATCCGCGACGTCGGCGACGACGCGCGCCGCGGCCGCATCTACCTGCCGATTGCCGAGCTGCAGCGCTTCGAGGTGAAGGCGCACGAGCTGCTCCGGCGCGACGCACCCTGGGGCTACGGCGAGCGCTTCACCGCGCTGATGAAGTTCCAGGCCGAGCGCGCGCATGCCACCTTCGACGCGGCGATGAAGCTGCTGCCCGAGGCCGACCGCCAGGCGCAGAAGCCCGGGCTGATGATGGCCAACATCTACCGCACGCTGCTGCGCGAGATCGAGGCGCAGGGCTTCCAGGTGCTGCACCAGCGCACGTCGCTGACGCCGATCCGCAAGCTCTGGATCGCCGCCGTCACGCACGTGAAGGGCCGGTGAGGCTGGCGGTCGTCGGCGCGGGCTGGGCGGGGCTGGCCGCGGCGGTTCGGGCCGTCGAAGCCGGGCATCGGGTCACGGTGTTCGAGATGGCCGGCCAGAGCGGCGGGCGCGCACGCGGCGTCGCCTTCGAAGCCTGGGCGCTGGACAACGGCCAGCACATCCTGATCGGCGCCTACCAGCGGACGCTGGAGCTGATGCGCACCGTCGGCGCCGACATCCCCGCGCTGCTGGACCGCCGCCCGCTGGAACTGCGCTATCCGGATGGGCGCGGCCTGCGCATGCCGGCAGGCCCGGCGTGGCTCGCGTTCGGCCTCGCGGTGGCGGGCTGCCGCGGCTTCGGTATCGGCGACAAGCTCGCGCTGATGCGCGCCGCCGCGGGCTGGGCGCTGGCGCGTTTCCGCTGCGCGCCCGGGACGACGGTCGAGCAGCTTTGCGCCGGGCTGCCGGGCCCGGTGCGCGAGCTGCTGATCGACCCGCTGTGCGTGGCCGCGCTGAACACGCCGGCCCGCGACGCCAGCGCCGCGGTGCTGCTGCGCGTGCTGAAGGACGCGCTCTTCGGCGGCCGTGGCGGCGCCGACCTGCTGCTGCCGAAGCGCCCGCTGAGCGCGCTGCTGCCTGACCCGGCGTGGCGCTGGCTTCAGGCGCATGGCGCGAGCCTGCACCTCGCGCACCGGGCCGGCGAGCTGGTGAAGGGGGGCGACGGGTGGCGCATCGGCGACGAAGGCTTCGATGCCGTCGTGCTCGCCTGCAGCGCGGCCGAGGCGGCGCGCCTGGCCGCAGCCATCGAGCCCGCCTGGGCGCAGCGCGCCGCCGCGCTCGGCTACGAGCCGATCGTTACCGTCTACCTTCACGCGCCCGGCGCCCGCCTGCCGGCGCCGATGAACGCCTTGGTCGAAGGCCCCGACGCCCCGGCGCAGTTCGCCTTCGACCACGGCGCGCTCGGCGCCACGCCGGGCCTGTTCGCCTTCGTCGTCAGCGGTGCGCGCGCCTGGGTCGAGCTTGGGCTGGACGCCACCGCCGAAGCCGTGATGCGCCAGTGCACCCGCGACTTCCCGCCTGGCACCTGGCCCGAGCCGCCGCGCCTCGTGCGCGTGATGGCCGAGAAGCGCGCCACCTTCCGCTGCACGCCGGCGCTGGACCGGCCGCCGGCCCGCATCGCGCCGGGCCTTGTGGCCGCGGGCGACTACGTCGAAGGCCCCTACCCGGCGACGCTCGAAGGCGCGGTGCGCTCGGGCGAGCGGGCTGTCGCGCTGCTGACCCGCTGATCAACAGGCCGCAGATTCCGGCTGGCAATCGCGCTTTCCGCGATGCAAAATGCACTTGTTGCACCGCACCAGCCGCCGCGCCGATGACCAAGGAAAGCCCGACCATTCCGACGATCCAGGTGCTGGAACGCAGCTTCGCGCTGCTGGACATGCTGGCCTCGCAGCCTGACCCGGTCTCGCTGAAGGAGATCAGCGAGAAGACCGGCCTGCACCCGAGCACGGCGCACCGCATCCTCAACGACCTGGCGATCGGCCGCTTCGTCGACCGCCCGGCCGCGGGCACCTACCGGCTGGGCATGCGGCTGCTGGAACTGGGCAACCTCGTGAAGGCGCGGCTGGACGTGCGCGAAGCGGCGCTGGCACCGATGCGCGAGCTGCACAAGGTGACGCACCAGCCGGTGAACCTGTCGATGCGGCAGGGCGACGAGATCGTTTACATCGAGCGCACCTACAGTGAACGCTCGGGCATGCAGGTCGTGCGCGCGGTGGGCGGGCGCGCGCCGCTGCACCTCACCTCGGTCGGCAAGCTCTTCCTCGCCCACGACGACCCGGCGCGCGTGCGCGCCTACGCCACGCGCACCGGCCTGACAGGCCACACGCGCAACAGCATCACCGAGCTTTCACGCCTGGAGCGCGAGCTGGCCACCGTGCGCGCCAGCGGCGTGGCGCGCGACGACGAGGAACTGGAGCTGGGCGTGCGCTGCATGGCCGCCGGCGTCTTCGACGACCAGGGCAAGCTGCTGGCGGGGCTGTCGGTCTCGGCGCCGGCCGACCGGCTGGAGGAAAGCTGGCTCGATCGCGTGAAGGGCACTGCGGCCCAGATCTCGCAGGCGCTGGGTTATCGCGGCTGAGGCGCGGCCACGGCCGAGGGCACCATCGGTGCCGTGGCCAGCCAGTGGCGGATGCGCTCGGCGTCGCCGATCCGCGAGTACTTCCCGGCGGAGTCGAGCAGCACCATGATCAGCCGGCGCCCGGCCAGTTGCGCCTGCATCACCAGGCAGCGGCCTGCGGCGCTGATGTAGCCGGTCTTCTGCAGGCCGATGTCCCACTCGGGGTTGCGCACCAGGCCGTTGGTGCTGCGGAACTGCACCTGCCGCGGGCCCACGGGCACCAGCGCCTCCTGCGAGGTCGTCAGGTCGCGCAGGATCGGGTGCTCGTAGGCGGCGCGCACCAGGCGCGCCAGATCGGTCGCACTCGACTGGTTGCTGCTCGACAGGCCCGTCGGCTCGACGTAGCGCGTGTCGTTCATGCCCAGCGCCTGCGCCTTCAGATTCATCGCGGTCACGAAGGTCTCGATGCCACCGGGGTAAGTGCGGCCCAGCACGTGGGCGGCGCGGTTCTCCGAGGACATCAGCGCGAGGTGCATCATGTCGCCGCGCTTGAGCTGCGTGCCCACCTTCAGCCGCGAGCGGCTGCCGGCGGTGGCGTCGACGTCTTCCTGCGTCACGGTGAGCGTCTCGTCCAGCGGCAGCTGGGCTTCGGTGACGACCAGGCCCGTCATCAGCTTGGTGATCGACGCGATCGGCAGCACGGCCTGCGGGTTCTTGCTGAGCAGCACCTCGTCGGTGTCCTGGTCGATCACGAGCGCGACGCTGGACTTCAGCGCCAGGCCTTCATCGATGTTCTGCAGGCCGGCCAGGTGGCCGTAGGAGGGAATGGCCGGCGCGGCAGCCTTGCGCACGACGCTGCGCTTGGTGCTGCGCGCGGGCGCTGCTTTCGTGGACTTGGCCGAGGCCTTGGAGGCCTTGCTGGCCTTGGCATTCTTGGCCTTGGCGGACTTCGCCTTGGCCCGCGCCGCGGGCTTGGCCGGCGCCTCGGTGCCGTCGGCGGCGAGAGCCTCGGCCTGCGGCAGCACCAGCATCGACAGGCCCAGCAGGCAGGCGATCAGCCAACGAAACCCAACCGTCTTCTTCTGGTGCACCTGAAACCCCGCCGAGCAGAACCGTGCCGAAGTGTAGGGCACCCGGAAAAAGCACGCAAGAATCAAGCGCTTGCGTGCCCTTCCTCAAGTTCCCCGTTCGGTACGCACCACTTGCGTGTCAGCCTTGTGCGGCGACGCGCTCGACCTTGCTGTGCAGCTTGTTCAGCGCAGACAGGTAGGCCTTGGCCGATGCGACCACGATGTCCGGGTCGGCACCGACCCCGTTGACCACCCGGCCGCCATGTTGCAGCCGGACGGTGACCTCGCCCTGGGATTCTGTGCTGCCCGAGGTGATCGCATTCACCGAGTACAGCAGCATTTCCGCGCCACTTTTCACCTTCGACTCGATGGCCCTGAGGCTCGCGTCGACCGGCCCGTTACCATCACTTTCTGCGTGTAGCTCGGTGTGTCCGGCGGCGAAGCTCACGCGGGCGTGCGGCCGCTCGCCGGTCTCCGAGCGCTGGGCCAGCGACAGCAGCCGGTAGTGCTCGTTCTCGGGCGTCACGCTCTCGTCGCTGACCAGCGCGATGATGTCCTCGTCGAAGATCTCGCTCTTGCGGTCGGCCAGGTCCTTGAAGCGCGTGAAGGCGGCGTTGATCTCCGCCTCCGACTCCAGCTCGATGCCCAGTTCCTGCAGCCGCTGCTTGAAGGCGTTGCGGCCCGAGAGCTTGCCCAGCACGATCTTGTTGGCGGCCCAGCCCACGTCCTCGGCGCGCATGATCTCGTAGGTGTCGCGCGCCTTCAGCACGCCGTCCTGGTGGATGCCGCTGGCGTGCGCGAAGGCGTTGGCGCCCACCACGGCCTTGTTGGGCTGCACGACAAAGCCGGTGGTCTGGCTCACCATGCGCGAGGCCGGCACGATCTGCGTGGTGTCGATGCCCAGGGTCAGGCCGAAGTAGTCGCGCCGCGTGCGCACGGCCATCACGACCTCTTCCAGCGAGCAGTTGCCGGCGCGCTCGCCCAGGCCGTTGATCGTGCACTCGATCTGGCGCGCGCCGCCGATCTTCACGCCGGCCAGCGAGTTGGCCACCGCCATGCCCAGGTCGTTGTGGCAGTGCACGCTCCACACCGCCTTGTCGCTGTTGGGCACGCGCTCGCGCAACTTGCGGATGAACTCGCCGTACAGCTCGGGCACCGCGTAGCCGACGGTGTCGGGGATGTTGATCGTCGTCGCGCCCTCGTCGATCACCGTCTCCAGCACGCGGCACAGGAAGTCGGGCTCGGAGCGGTAGCCATCCTCGGGCGAGAACTCCACGTCGGCGCACAGGTTGCGCGCGAAGCGCACCGCGAGCTTGGCCTGCTCGTGCACCTGCTCGGGAGTCATCCGCAGCTTCTTCTCCATGTGCAGCGGCGAGGTCGCGATGAAGGTGTGGATGCGCGATCGGCTCGCGCCCTTCAGCGCCTCGGCGGCGCGGGAGATGTCGCGGTCGTTGGCACGCGCCAGCGAGCACACGGTGCTCTCGCGGATCATGTCGGCGATGGCCTTGACGGCCTCGAAGTCGCCGTTGCTCGAAGCGGCGAAACCGGCTTCGATGATGTCCACCCGCAGCCGCTCGAGCTGGCGCGCGATGCGCAGCTTCTCCTCGCGCGTCATCGAGGCGCCGGGCGACTGCTCGCCGTCGCGCAAGGTGGTGTCGAAGATGATGAGGCGGTCCTGGCTCACGGCGTGGCTCCTTCGGCTTCGGTCTCGGTGGTGACGGTGATGGCGGCAGCGGGAGCGGCGGCCAGCCAGGGCACGCCGGCGCGCAGCAGGCCGCCCAGCACGGCCTTCATCGATGCGCTGACGATGTTGGCGTCGATGCCTACGCCGAACAGCGTGCGACCCTCGCCGGCCGGCCCGACGCGCATCTCCAGGTAGGCCGCGGCGCGGGCCTGTGCACCCTCGCCGATCGCATGCTCATGGTAGTCCAGCACGGCGATGGGCACGCCGGTGGCATGCGCCAGGCCGGCGACGAAGGCGTCGACGGGGCCGTTGCCGCTGCCTTCCAGCGCGATCGTGCGGCCGGCGGCCGAGACGCTCGCCTGCAGCGCCACGCGGCCGTCGGCGCGCTCGCGCATCGCCGTGTGCTCGACGCGCGGCGCATCGGCCCCATCGGCCAGCCGGTATTCGCGCTCGAAGATCGCGTGGATGTCGGCGGCCGCGAGTTCACGACCCTCGGTGTCCATCACCGCCTGCACCGCGGCGCTGAACTCGATCTGCAGCCGCCGCGGCAGCTCCAGACCGTACTCGTTCTCGAGCAGGTAGCTGATGCCGCCCTTGCCCGACTGGCTGTTGACGCGGATCACCGCGTCGTAGCTGCGGCCGAGGTCCTTCGGGTCGATCGGCAGGTAGGGCATCTCCCAGATGTCGCCCTCGCGGCGCGCGGCGAAGGCCTTCTTGATCGCGTCCTGGTGCGAGCCCGAGAACGAGGTGTAGACGAGGTCGCCCACGTACGGGTGCCGCGGGTGAACCGGCAGCTGGTTGCAGTGCTCGACGCAGCGCCGCACCTCGTCGATGTCGGAGAAGTCCAGCCCCGGCGCGACGCCCTGCGTGTACAGGTTCAGCGCGATGTTGACGAGGTCCACGTTGCCGGTGCGCTCGCCGTTGCCGAAGAGGCAGCCCTCGATGCGGTCGCAGCCGGCCATCAGCGCGAACTCGCCGGCTGCCGTGCCGGTGCCGCGGTCGTTGTGCGGGTGCACCGACAGCACGATCGCGTCGCGCCGGGCGAGGTGCCGGTGCATCCACTCGATCATGTCGGCGAAGATGTTCGGCGTGCTGTGCTCCACCGTCGACGGCAGGTTGATGATGCAGGGCCGATCGCGCGTCGGCTGCCAGACCTCGGTGACGGCGTCGACCACGCGCTTGCTGAAGGCCAGCTCGGTGCCCGAGAACATCTCCGGCGAGTACTCGAAGGTCCAGTCGGTGCCGGGCATTGCCGCTGCGTGGTCACGCACCATCCGGGCGTGAGCAGTGGCGAGCTCGACGATGCCGTCTTCTTCGAGCCCCAGCACCACGCGGCGCATCACCGGCGCGGTCGCGTTGTACAGGTGCACGATGGCGCGCGGCGCGCCCACCAGGGCCTCGAAGGTGCGCGCGATCAGGTGCTCGCGCGCCTGCGTCAGCACCTGGATCGTCACGTCGTCGGGGATCAGGCGGCGCTCGATCAAGAGGCGCACGAAATCGAAGTCGGCCTGCGAGGCCGAGGGGAAGCCGACCTCGATCTGCTTGAAGCCGATCTTCACCAGCATCTGGAACATGCGCAGCTTGCGCGCCGGGTCCATCGGCTCGATCAGCGCCTGGTTGCCGTCGCGCAGGTCCACGCTGCACCACTGGGGCGGGCGGCTGAGCACGGCGTCGGGCCAGGTGCGATCGGCCAGGCGCACCGGCGCGAATGCTCGGTACTTGGCGGCGGGGTCGGTCAACATCGGCATCGGAATCTCCTGCTTCGGGTTTCGAACGCAGCCTGGTTCAAGAAGTCCGACCGGAAAACCAAACGGCCCGCTGCGTTGCGCTGGCGGGCCGTTGATCGGGGAAAAGGTTCAGTCGTGATCGATCAGCGCACCCGCGGTTCGCGTAGCAGCGCTAGCGCCAGGGCCTGGCGCAGGGTGCAGGTGCGGGTGAGAATCGAAGACATGGGCGCGGATGCTAACACGCGAAGACTCAGGGATGGAGGTCCTTTTCCTCGGGCTCGTCGGTGGAGATCGCGATCACGCTGGTGCGCTGGCCCTTGTACTTGCGCCACGCATAGACCACGTAGCCCGACAGGCCGTAGACGCAGAACAGGCCGAACAGCACGCGCGGCGGGTCGAGCGCGATCAGCGCGATGCCCAGCGCGATGGCCACCAGCACGATGAAGGGCACCGTGCGCCGGCCACCGACGACCTTGAAGCTGTAGAACGGGGCGTTGGTCACCATCGTCAAGCCGGCGTACAGCGTCACGCCGAAGGCGACCCAGGTCAGCCAGTCGATGTGCGAGGCGTTCTTGAAGCCCGCGTCGTCCATCACCCACACCAGCCCGATCACCAACGCCGCGGCCGCCGGGCTCGGCAGGCCCTGGAAGAACCGCTTGTCGACGACGCCGATGTTGACGTTGAAGCGCGCCAGCCGCAGCGCTGCGCCGGCGATGTAGACGAAGGCCGGGATCCAGCCCGCCTTGCCCATGTCCTTCAGCGCCCAGACGTAGACGATGAGCGCCGGCGCCGCGCCGAAGCTCACCATGTCCGACAGGCTGTCCATCTGCTCGCCGAAGGCGCTCTGCGCATTCGTCATGCGCGCGATGCGGCCGTCCAGGCTGTCGAGCACCGCGGCGCAGAAGATGGCGATGCAGGCCGCCTCGAAGCGGCCGTTCATCGCCATCACGATGCCGTAGAAGCCGGAGAACAGCGCCGCCAGCGTCACCGCGTTGGGCAGGATGTAGATGCCCTTGCGGCGCGGGCGCGGCGTCACCCCGGTGGTCTCGGCCGCTTCCATGTCGTCCGCGCCCGGTGCGCGAAGGTCCTCGTTCATGGGCGCGGAGCATAGCGCGGCGTTCGCCGCGCTCCTGCCAGCTCGCTCAGTTGCGGCTGCGGTCGACCAGCTTGTTGGCCTTGATCCACGGCATCATCGCGCGCAGCTTCTCGCCCACCACCTCGATCGAGTGCTCGGCCGTCAGGCGGCGGCGGCTCAGCAGCGTGGGCGCGCCGGCGCGGTTCTCCAGGATGAAGCTCTTCGCGTACTCGCCGGTCTGGATGTCCTTCAGCGCCTGCTTCATCGCGGCCTTGGTCTCGTCGTTGACGATCTTCGGGCCCGTGACGTACTCGCCGTACTCCGCGTTGTTGGAGATCGAGTAGTTCATGTTCGCGATGCCGCCCTCGTAGATGAGGTCGACGATCAGCTTGAGCTCGTGCAGGCACTCGAAGTAGGCCATCTCCGGCGCGTAGCCGGCTTCCACCAGCGTCTCGTAGCCGGCCTTGATCAGCTCGACCGTGCCGCCGCAGAGCACCGCCTGCTCACCGAACAGGTCGGTCTCGGTCTCCTCGCGGAAGTTGGTCTCGATGATGCCGGCCTTGCCGCCGCCGTTGGCCGCGGCGTAGCTCAGCGCCAGGTCGCGCGCCTTGCCCGACTTGTCGGCATGCACCGCGATCAGGTGCGGCACCCCGCCGCCCTGCGTGTAGGTGTTGCGCACCGTGTGGCCCGGCGCCTTGGGCGCGACCATCCACACGTCCAGATCGTCGCGCGCGACCACCTGCCCGTAGTGCACGTTGAAGCCGTGTGCGAAGGCCAGCGACGCGCCCTTGCGGATGTTCGGCTCGACGTCGTTCTTGTAGACGGCGGCGATCTGCTCGTCAGGCAGCAGGATCATCACGACGTCGGCGTCCTTGACCGCATCGGCCACCTCGGCGACCTTCAGGCCGGCCTTCTCGACCTTGGCCCAGCTCGCGCCGCCCTTGCGCAGGCCGACGGTGACCTTCACACCCGAGTCGTTCAGGTTCTGCGCGTGCGCGTGGCCTTGCGAGCCGTAGCCGATGATGGTGACGTTCTTGCCCTTGATGAGGGACAGGTCGGCGTCCTTGTCGTAATAAACCTTCATGGTCTTCTCCGGTGAAATCGGTTCGGTTTCAGATCAAGCAGCCGCCGCGGAACCGGCTCTGCCGGGCCGCCAGCGGCGCCCCCTGGAGGGGGAGCGCCGAAGGCGCTTCGGGGGTGGGTCAAACTCTCAGGATGCGCTCGCCGCGGCCGATGCCCGAGGCCCCGGTGCGCACGGTCTCCAGGATCGCCGCGCGGTCGATCGCGACGAGGAAGGCGTCGAGCTTCTCGGAGTTGCCGGTCAGCTCGATCGTGTAGCTCTTTTCGGTGACGTCGATGATGCGGCCGCGGAAGATCTCCGCCATCCGTTTCATCTCCTCGCGCTCCTTGCCCACGGCGCGCACCTTGATCAGCATGAGCTCGCGCTCGGTGAAGCTGCCCTCGGTGAGGTCGACCACCTTGACCACCTCGATCAGGCGGTTCAGATGCTTGGTGATCTGCTCGATCACCTCGTCGCTGCCGGTGGTGACGATGGTCATGCGCGAGAGGCTGGCGTCTTCGGTGGGCGCCACCGTCAGGCTCTCGATGTTGTAGCCGCGTGCCGAGAACAGCGCGACGACGCGGGACAAGGCGCCGGGCTCGTTCTCGAGCAGCACCGCGATGATGTGTTTCATGAGTTGGTCTCGTTTCCTGACGCGCTCTTCAGGCTCCGGGGCGGTAACCCCGGGCCCTTGGCCACGCGGATAGAGGTTGGTCGGTTGGAACCGGCGCCGCCGGCCCCGCTCTCCATCGCCGCCGCTACAGGTCCTCGGACCCGAGCAGCATCTCGCTGATGCCCTTGCCCGCCTGCACCATCGGCCACACGTTTTCGGTGGGGTCGGTGCGGACGTCGAGGAACACCGTGCGGTCCTTCAGGCGGATGGCCTCCTTCAGCGCACCCTCCACGTCGGACGGCTTCTCGATCTTCAGGCCCACGTGGCCGTAGGCCTCGGCGAGCTTCACGAAATCAGGCAGCGCGTCCATGTAGCTGTGCGAGTAGCGGCCGCCGTAGTCCAGTTGCTGCCACTGCCGCACCATGCCCAGGTAGCGGTTGTTCAGCGAGATGATCTTGACCGGCGTCTTGTACTGCAGGCAGGTCGAGAGCTCCTGGATGCACATCTGGATCGAGCCTTCGCCGGTGATGCAGAAGACATCCGAATCCGGCTTGGCGAGCTTGATGCCCATCGCGTACGGCAGCCCCACGCCCATCGTGCCCAGGCCGCCGGAGTTGATCCAGCGCCGCGGCTCCTCGAAGCGGTAGAACTGCGCGGCCCACATCTGGTGCTGGCCCACGTCGCTCGTGATGTAGGCGTCGCGGTCCTTGGTCAGCTGCCACAGCTTCTCGACCACCATCTGCGGCTTGATGACCTCGGTGCTGTTGCGGTAGCTGAGGCACTCGCGCTTGCGCCACTCGTTGATCTGGCTCCACCAGGCGTTGATCGCCGATGCCTCGGGGCGCGCCTGCGCCTCCTTGATCTGCGCAATCAGCTCCAGCAGCACCTCCTTCACGTCGCCGACGATCGGGATGTCGACCTTCACGCGCTTGCTGATGCTCGACGGATCGATGTCGACGTGGATGATCTTGCGCTCGACCGAGGCGAAGTGCTTCGGGTTGCCGATCACGCGGTCGTCGAAACGCGCGCCCACGGCCAGCAGCACGTCGCAGTGCTGCATCGTCATGTTGGCCTCGTAGGTGCCGTGCATGCCCAGCATGCCCAGGAACTTTGGATCGGAGGCCGCCGTGGCGCCCAGGCCCATCAGCGTGTTGGTGACCGGGTAGCCGAGCAGGTCGCAGAGCTGGCGCAGCTCGGCCGAGGCGTTGCCCAGGATCACGCCGCCGCCGGTGTAGATGTACGGGCGCCTGGCGGCCAGCAGCAGCTGGACGGCCTTGCGGATCTGCCCGCCGTGGCCCTTCTTCACCGGGTTGTACGAGCGCATCTCCACGTGGTCGGGGTAGTGGAAAGGCGCGGTCTTCAGCGAGACGTCCTTCGGGATGTCGACCACCACCGGGCCCGGGCGGCCGGTGCGGGCGATGTGGAAGGCCTTCTTCATCGTCATGGCGAGGTCGCGCACGTCCTTGACAAGGAAGTTGTGCTTCACGATCGGGCGCGTGATGCCCACCGTGTCGCACTCTTGGAACGCGTCCAGGCCGATGGCGGGCGTCGGCACCTGGCCGGTGACGATCACCATCGGGATCGAGTCCATGTACGCCGTGGCTATGCCGGTCACGGCGTTCGTCACGCCCGGCCCGGACGTGACCAGCGCGACGCCGACCTCGCCGGTGGCGCGGGCGTAGCCGTCGGCGGCGTGCACGGCGGCTTGCTCGTGGCGCACGAGCACATGCTCGATCGTGTTCTGCTTGTACAGAGCGTCGTATATGTACAACACCGCGCCGCCGGGGTAGCCCCAGAGGTGCTTGACGCCCTCGGCCTGCAGGCAGCGAACGAGGATTTCGGACCCGTTGGGGTCGGAATGGGTGGTTTGGGGAGAAGAAGGCGGCGCCATGGTGGCGCGCTTGACTTCCGCGGCAGACAAGTCCATTTGGAACCTCTGAGGTTTTCTCTGACGAAAATCCATCGGTGCACCTCCTGCGAGCCCTTGTGAGGCCGATTCGGTGCCTGCGCGGTCGAAAATCCGCCGTCGGGGTGCGACGGCCGGGCTTAGGACCCTGGGAAACGTTTTGCGAGCCTGCGATTATGCACTGCAACATCGGGGGCTGTGCCAGGCTGCGAGCGCCGGATTGCGCGATGTGATAATCCGCGCCGCCCGGGGTCAGCCGGGCGCACCCTCGTCACCCCGTTGGCCACCGACAAAGAACTCTCCGACTTCCTCAAGAGCGTGGAGAAACGTGCGTTCAAGCGCACGGTGTATGCGGTGCGCAGCGACGACGCGGCGCTGGACATCGTGCAGGACGCGATGATCCGCCTGGCCGAGAAGTACGCCGACCGCCCCGCGGCCGAGCTGCCGCTGGTGTTCCAGCGCATCCTGTCGAACGCCACGATGGACTGGTTCCGGCGCGAGAAGGTGCGCGGCGCCGTGATGCAGAACCTCTCGGACTTCGAGGGCGGCGACGAGGACGGCGACTTCGACCTGCTGGAGACGCTGCATGCGCTGGAAGACACGGTCGGCACAGAAAGCGCGTCAGATGCCGTTTCCCGGGCACAGATCCTGCAGCTCATCGATACCGAAGTTGCCGAGCTCCCGGCTCGTCAACGGGAAGCCTTCCTGCTTCGTTACTGGGAGGAATTCGATGTGGCCGAGACCGCGGCGGTCATGGGTTGCTCCGAGGGCAGTGTGAAGACACATTGCTCCAGGGCTGTTCATGCGCTGGCAAAGGCCCTTCGCGCCAAGGGAATCACGCTATGAACACGACGAGCCACACCGCCGAGCGCGCCGCCATCGAAGCGCGGCTGGGGACCCGGCTCGCGGCCGGCCTCACGGCCCGCGCCGAGCTGGCGCCGCACGACGTCACCGAGCGCCTGCGCTTCGCGCGCGAGAAAGCGCTCGCGCGGGCGCGCGAAGTCCGCCTGGCCACGCCGGGCGTCGCCGCCGTCGTGGGCATCAGTGCCCGCGGCGGCGCCGTGCTGGGCGGCTTCGTGCCGATGTGGCAGCGCCTGGCCTCCGTGCTGCCGTTGCTGTTGCTGGTCTGTGGTTTGTTTGCGATCGACCGCTTCGCCATGCGCGAACAGGTGCTGGCCGCGGCCGAGATCGACGCCCAGCTGCTCTCCGACGACCTGCCCCCGGCCGCCTACACCGATCCGGGATTCGCCGAGTTCCTGCGCAGCGGCCCGGCTCCGTGATGCGCCGGCTGCGTCTGCTCCCGCTGGCCTGCGCCCTGGCGCTGGCGTGCGCGGCGGGTGTGGGCGCCCAGCCGCCGGTCGACCGCAGCCCGACCTGGGCATCACTGTCGCCCGCTCAGAAGCAGACCCTGGCGCCGCTTCAGGCCGACTGGGCCAGCATCGAGCCCGCGCGCAAGCAGAAGTGGATCGAGTTGGCCGCGCGTTTCCCGACGCTTCCGGCCGAGGAGCGCCAGCGTGTTCAGGCGCGCATGGCCGACTGGGCCCGCATGTCGCCGGGTGAACGCGCCGGCGCGCGGCTGCAGTTCCAGGAAGCGCGCCGCCTGCCGGCCGAGGAGCGGCAGGCGCGCTGGCAGGCCTACCAGGCGCTGTCGCCCGAAGAAAAGCAGACGTTGGCGCAGCGCGCCAAGCCGGCGCCCAAGCCGGCCTCGGCCGCTGACGCGGCGCGCCAGACGGCGGACGCTGCCAGTGCCGCCAGCGCGAAGAAGCGCAACCTCATCGCGACGCCTCGCACGGCCTCGGCGCGTGTCGTCGCCCCCACCGTCGTGCAGGCCCGCCCTGGCGCAACGACGACGACGATGTCCACCCGGCCGAACCCGCCCGCGCACCACCATGCCGGTCTGCCGAAGATCGCCGCCACGCCTGCGTTCGTCGACCCTGCGACGCTGCTGCCCAAGCGCGGCCCTCAGGGCGCTGCGGTACATACCGAAGCGACGGCCGAACCCGCCGAGCAGCCGTGACGGCTGCACACCCGCCCGCGGCAGCCGCCGCGGACTGCCCGACGCCGGACCTGCGCCGCCGCCTGGCCTGCTTCACCTACGAGGGCGTGCTGCTCTTCGGCGTGGTGATGGCCGCCGGCTTCGTCTACGGCGTCGCCACCGGCCAGCGCCACGCGCTCACCGGCCTGCATGGCCTGCAGGCCTTCGTCTTCGTCGTGCTCGGCCTGTACTTCGTGACCTTCTGGACCCGCAGCGGCCAGACGCTGGCGATGCAGACCTGGCGCATCCGCCTCGTCACGCGCGAAGGCGCGCCGCTGCGCCCGCTGCGCGCGCTCGCCCGCTACCTGCTCGCCTGGCTGTGGTTCCTGCCGGCGCTGGCGATCGTCTACGCCAGCGGGCTGAAGGGTGCGGGGCCGATCTTCGGCGGCATGATCACCGGCGTGATGGCCTACGCCGCGCTCGCCTACCTGCACCCGCAGCGCCAGTTTTGGCACGATGCGGTGTGCGGCACGCGCCTGATCGAGTGGCAGCCGCCCCGCCGCAACTGACCTGCCCGCCGCCATGACAAGCGCTGCCCTTTCCGTCTGCGTCTACTGCGGCTCTCGCCACGGCGCGCGGCCCGCCTACACCGAGGCCGCCCGCGCACTCGGGCGCGCGATCGGCGCCCGTGGCTGGCAGCTCGTCTACGGCGGCGGCAAGGTCGGGCTGATGGGCGAAGTGGCCGACGCCACGCTCGCCGCCGGCGGCCGCGTGGTGGGCGTGATCCCCGAATCGCTGCAGAAGCTCGAGGTCGGCCACACCGGCCTGAGCGAGCTGCACGTGGTGGCGACGATGCACCAGCGCAAGCAGCTGATGGCCGAGCGCGCCGACCTCTTCATCGCGCTGCCCGGCGGCATCGGCACGCTGGAGGAGCTCTACGAGGTCTGGACCTGGCGCCAGCTGCGCTACCACGACAAGCCGATCGGTCTGCTGAACGTCGAGGGCTACTACGACGCGCTGCTGCACTTCATGCAGCACTCGGTTGCCGAAGGCTTCCTCGCGGCCGAGCAGAACGCCAACCTGCAGGTCGGCAACGACGCCGAGGCGCTGCTCGCTCACCTGGCCCGGCTCTCGGGCCGCGCCGGGCAGCCGGACGACTACTCGAAGATCTGAGGCCGCCCCTCGGTCCGCCACTAGACTTGCGGGCGAGAGAGGATCCGCAGGACATGTACAACATCGAGGTCATCAAGTCCCACCAGCCCGACGCGGTGGTCAGGGAGTTCAGGTCCCTGGCCGAATGGAACGACTTCGCGGCCAGCCATGTGCTAAGTGACGTCGAGACCCGGCGGCAGGCCGTGGAGCGTGCCCGGCAACAAGGCGTCCGCGGCGTCCACACCGGCTATGTCACCAAGCCGGACATCGTCCAGCACCGCGACGGCAATCACTGGACGATCTTCGCCAACGGCCTGGACATGCACAACCGGGCCGTGCTCGACATCATCGCCTCGGCCGGGCTCGGCCCTTCGGCGCGCATCTTCGCCGGCGAGGCCAAGTCGCGGCTCGCGCTGGACCTGCGCGGGCGCTACCCGCAGTTCCTGGGCAGCCAGTACATGCCCGACCCGGAAGTGCAGCGGGCGCTGTACCCGATCCCGCACCAGGACCTGATGGCGCTGACGCTGCCGGACGACTGCTTCGACGTGACGGTGTCCATCGAGGTGATGGAACACCTGCACGACCTGCGCGCCGCGCTCGCGGAGCAGGCCCGGGTGCTGCGTTCGGGCGGCACCATGCTCGCCACCTTTCCCTTCGCGTGGACCTCGCCGTCGACGATCCGCAAGGCCGAGTTGCGCGACGGTCAGGTCGTCCACCTGGTCGAAACGCCCGAGTACCACGGCGACTCGATGACCGCCGAAGGCATCCTCGTGTTCCAGATCCCGGGCTGGGACGTGCTCGACCTCGCCAAGGAAGTGGGTTTCAGCGACGCTTCGATCGTGTACTACTCGAGCGTGGACGGCGGCATCCTGGGGCACGACCTGATGGGCTGGTTCGTGTTCATGGCCCGCAAGTAGCACCGGCGGCCGGTGGCGCCCTCCCGGGCGCCCGGCCCCTTCAGACGGCCGACTCGTCGGTCTCGCCGGTACGGATGCGCACCACCTGCTCGACCGCGGTGACGAAGATCTTGCCGTCGCCGATCTTGCCGGTCTTGGCGGCCTTGACGATGGCATCGATGCAGCGTTCGACGTCGCCGTCCTTCACCACCACCTCGACCTTCACCTTCGGCAGGAAGTCGACCACGTACTCGGCGCCGCGATACAGCTCGGTGTGGCCCTTCTGGCGGCCGAAGCCCTTGACCTCGGTGACCGTCAGGCCAGAGACGCCCACGTCGCCCAGCGCCTCGCGCACCTCTTCGAGCTTGAAGGGCTTGATGACGGCGGTGATCTGCTTCATGAGGGGCTCCGGGGGAAGGGGTCGACTGACGATGATTTAAGCACGGAACCTGGAGGTGATGGGATAGCGCCAGTCCCGCCCGAAGGCGCGGTGCGTGATGCGGATGCCCACCGGCGCCTGGCGCCGCTTGTATTCGTTGAGCTTGATGAGCCGGGTGACGCGCTCGACGTCGGCGCGCGCGAAGCCGGCCGCGACGATCGATTCGATGCCCTGGTCGTCTTCCATGTACATCGACAGGATCGCGTCGAGCACCTCGTAGGGCGGCAGGCTGTCCTGGTCGGTCTGGTCGGGCCTGAGTTCGGCCGAGGGCGGCCGGGTGATGATCCGCTCCGGGATCACCGGACCGACCGTGCCGTCCGCGCGCCGCGTCGGCTGGCGGTTCTTCCACGCCGCCAGGCGATAGACGAGTGTCTTGGCCACGTCCTTGATCACCGCGAAGCCGCCGGCCATGTCGCCGTAGAGCGTGCAGTAGCCGGTGGCCATCTCGCTCTTGTTGCCGGTGGTCAGCACGATGGCGCCGGTCTTGTTCGACAGCGCCATCAGCAGCGTGCCGCGGATGCGCGCCTGCAGGTTCTCCTCGGTCGTGTCCTCCGGCAGACCGGCGAACTGAGTGGCCAGGCTGGCGCGGAAGGCGTCGAACATCGGGGCAATCGCGATCTCGTCGTAGCGCACGCCCAGCCGCGTGGCCATGTCGCGCGCGTCGAGCCAGGAGATGTCGGCCGTGTAGGGCGAAGGCATCATCACCGTGCGCACCTTGTCGGCGCCCAGCGCGTCGACCGCCACGGCCAGCACCAGCGCCGAATCGATGCCACCCGACAGGCCGATGATGGCGCCCGGGAAGCCGTTCTTGCCGAGGTAGTCGCGCACGCCGGTAACCAGCGCCGCCCAGACCTGCGCCTCGACCTCGGGCACCGGCGCGACCGGCCCGCGCAGCGCACCATCGGCGCCACGTTCCAGCATCAGCAGCTCGGGCTCGAAGCTCGCGGCGCGCGCCGTGACGCGGCCCTGGGCGTCGAGCGCGAACGAGGCGCCGTCGAAGACCACCTCGTCCTGCCCGCCGACCAGGTGCGAATACAGCAGCGGCCGCTGCACCGCCCGCGCGCGCTCGGCCATGCGCGCTTCGCGTTCGCCGGCCTTGTCGACGTGAAAGGGCGAGGCGTTGACCACGCACAGCACCTCCGCGCCCGCGGTCACGGCGCTGGCTGCCGGCTCGTCGAACCAGGCGTCCTCGCAGATCAGCACGCCGAGCTTGACGCCATCGACCTCGAAGACCAGCGGGCCGTGGCCGTCGTCGCGGCCCGATGCGAAGTAGCGCCGCTCGTCGAAGACCTGGTAGTTGGGCAGTTCGCGCTTGCAGTAGGTGCCGATCACGCGGCCCCCCGCCAGCACCGAGGCCGCGTTGAAGCGGCGCTGCACGGCCAGCGACTTCGACCTAACATCGCCGCGCTCGCCGAACTGGTGCGGGTGGCCGACGATCACGTGCAGCCCTTCGCAATCGGCCAGACCGGTGGCCAGCGCAGCCAGCGTGTCGGCGCAGGCCTGCATGAAGGCCGGGCGCAGCAGCAGGTCCTCGGGCGGGTAGCCGGTGAGCGCGAGTTCGGGGGCGACGACGAGCGAGGCGCCGGCGGCATGGGCGCGGCGGGCGGCGTCGGCCACGAGCCGGGCGTTGCCGGCGAGGTCGCCGACGATGGGATTGATCTGCGCCAGCGCCGCCTTCACGTCTTCAACTCCACGCCTTCCGGACCCTGAATGTCGCCGCTGTCCCGCATCGAGAATGATTATGTCATCCGGGTCCACGCGAGCCCCGACACGGTCGATGCGCCGGCGTGGGATGCCCTGCTGGCCGCCCAGGCCGCGCCCACGCCCTTCATGCGGCATGCCTACCTCGCGGCGCTGCACCACTCGGGCAGCGCAGTGGCCGACACGGGCTGGGCGGCGCAGTGGATCACCCTGCACCGCGGCGGCGAGCTGCAGGCGGCCACGGCGGCCTACCTGAAGGGCCACTCCTACGGCGAGTACGTCTTCGACTGGGCCTGGGCCGACGCCTACCGCCGCCACGGCCTGCGCTACTACCCCAAGCTGCTGGCCGCCGTGCCCTTCACGCCGGTGCCGGGCACGCGGCTGCTGGCGCGCGATGCCGAGGCGCGGCAGGCGCTCGTGCAGGCCATCGGCCGCATCGCACGCGAGGCGAAGTTGTCATCTGCGCACGTGCTCTTCGGCGACGAGGCCGACCGCGCCGCCTTCGAGCAGGCCGGCTGGATGATCCGCCGCGGCGTGCAGTTCCACTGGACGCAGGACGAGGCCGAGCCGGCCGCCGACTTCAGCGCGCTGCTCGCGCGCCTTCAGCGCGAGAAGCGCAAGAAGATCCAGCAGGAACGCCGCCGCGTGGCCGAGCAGGGCGTGGACTTCACGGTGCACGAAGGTGCGGCCATCACCGAGCCGCTGTGGGACTTCTTCCACCGCTGCTACACGCTCACCTACCAGGCGCACCACAGCAAGCCCTACCTCACGCGCGACTTCTTCGCCCGCATGGCCGACACGATGCCCGAGCACTGGTTGATGTTCGTCGCCCGGCGCGAGGGCGCGCCGGTGGCGGCCTCGCTGATCGCGATCGACCGCTCACGCGGCTCAGCCTGGGGCCGCTACTGGGGCTGCGTGGAGCACATCCCCTGCCTGCATTTCGAAGCCTGCTACTACCAGCCGCTGGCCTGGTGCCTGGCCAACGGGCTGAAGCGCTTCGAGGGCGGCGCGCAGGGCGAGCACAAGATGGCGCGCGGGCTGCTGCCGGTGCCCACCTTCTCCGCCCACTGGCTGCGCGACGAGCGCTTCGCCGATGCGGTGGCCGACTTCCTGGCCGCCGAGGGCCAGGGCGTGGATCAGTACGTCGACGAGTTGCGCGAGCGCAACCCGTTCAAGACCGCCTGAACAGGGTCCGCTCAGTCCTGGTGCGACTTCTTCCAGTTCGCCATGCCGGCGCTGACCTCGGCGCGCGCCGCGTCCGGGCCCTCCCAGCCCAGCACCTTGACCCACTTGCCTTCCTCGAGATCCTTGTAGTGCTCGAAGAAGTGCTGGATGGTCTTCAGGCGCAGCGGGTTCAGGTCCTCCGGCTTCTTCCAGCCCGAGTAGATGGAGAGGATCTTGTCGATCGGCACGGCGATCAGCTTGTTGTCGCCGCCGGCTTCGTCGTCCATGCGCAGCATGCCCAGCGGGCGGCAGGTGACGACCACGCCCGGGATCAGCGGTACCGGCGTCATCACCAGCACGTCGACCGGATCGCCGTCGTCGGCCAGCGTGTTGGGGATGTAGCCGTAGTTGCACGGGTAGTGCATCGAGGTCGACATGAAGCGGTCGACGAAGAGCGCACCGGTGTCGTGATCGACCTCGTACTTGATCGGGTCGGCGTTCATCGGGATCTCGATGATCACGTTGAACTCGTCGGGCGCGTTGGCGCCGGGGGTCACGTTGTGCAGGCTCATGAGGGTGCGGGCTTCGCTTGTAGGGTCGGCGTCAGGGCGATGCCTGATTCTAGGTTGCGAGCTTGCCCTGCCCTGACGGGTGCGCTCCGAGGGAAAATCGACCGCTGGCAAACCCTGCCGCGGGCTGTAAGGGGCATCCCGTAGCATCCGCGCGCATTTTGAAAACCGCGCAGCACGGCAGCCTGGGGCCGCGTGCTGTGACCCTGCCCTAGAGAAGTTCCGATTCGAGATGAGGAAGGAGATCCGTTCATGAGCACCATGATGGCGCTGTACGTGGCGCTGGCCTGCGGTTTGGCCGCGGTCGCGTACGGCTTCGTGCAGCGCAGCTGGATCCTGAGCCAGGATGCCGGCAACGCGCGCATGCAGGAGATCGCCGGCGCGATCCAGCAAGGGGCGGCCGCCTACCTGGCCCGTCAGTACAAGACCATCGCCATCGTCGGCGTCGTGCTCGCCGTGCTGATCTTCGTGTTCCTCGGCGGCATCACCGCCGCGGGCTTCGTGCTCGGCGCCGTGCTGTCGGGCGCCTGCGGCTTCATCGGCATGAACGTCTCGGTGCGCGCCAACGTGCGCACCACGCAGGCGGCCACCAAGGGCATCGGCCCGGCGCTGGACGTCGCCTTCAAGGGCGGCGCCATCACCGGCATGCTGGTGGTGGGCCTGGGCCTGCTGGGCGTCGGCATCTTCTTCTGGTTCCTGTCCGGCGGTGCCAAGGCCGACCCGGCGACGCTGAAGCCGCTGCTCGGCCTGGCCTTCGGCTCGAGCCTGATCTCCATCTTCGCGCGCCTGGGCGGCGGCATCTTCACGAAGGGCGCGGCAAGGTCGAGGCCGGCATTCCGGAAGACGACCCGCGCAACCCGGCGGTGATCGCCGACAACGTGGGCGACAACGTCGGCGACTGCGCCGGCATGGCCGCCGACCTGTTCGAGACCTACGCGGTGACGCTGATCGCCACGATGGCGCTGGGCGCGCTGATGGTCAGCGCCGCCGGCAGCTTCGCCGCCGCGGTGTACCCGCTGCTGCTGGGCGGCGTGTCGATCATCGCGTCGATCGTCGGCTGCAGCTTCGTCAAGGCCAGCCCCGGCATGAAGAACGTGATGCCGGCGCTGTACAAGGGCCTGATCATCGCCGGCGTGATCTCGCTGATCGCCTTCTACGGCGTCACGGTGACGATGTTCCCGGCCGGCCTAGAACTGGCCGCCGGCGGCAAGGTCTCGGCCATGGCCCTCTTCGGTACCTGCGCCATCGGCCTGCTGCTGACCGCGGGCCTGGTGTGGATCACCGAGTACTACACCGGCACGCAGTACGGCCCCGTGCAGCACGTGGCGCAGGCCTCCACCACCGGCCACGGCACGAACGTGATCGCCGGCCTGGGCGTGAGCATGAAGTCCACCGCCTGGCCGGTGATCATGGTCTGCATCGCCATCGTCGCCGCTTACGCGCTGGCGGGCCTGTACGGCATCGCCATCGGCGCCACCGCCATGCTGAGCATGGCCGGCATCGTGGTGGCCCTGGACGCCTACGGCCCCATCACCGACAACGGCGGCGGCATCGCCGAGATGGCCGAGCTGCCCGACAGCGTGCGCGACGTGACCGACCCGCTGGACGCCGTCGGCAACACCACGAAGGCCGTGACCAAGGGCTACGCGATCGGCTCCGCCGGCCTGGCCGCGCTGGTGCTCTTCGCCGACTACACGCACGCGCTCGAAGCGCGCGGCATGCACGTCACCTTCGACCTGTCGAACCACATGGTGATCGTGGGCCTCTTCATCGGCGGCCTGATCCCCTACCTCTTCGGCGCGATGGCGATGGAGGCCGTGGGCCGCGCCGCCGGCTCGGTGGTGGTGGAAGTGCGCCGCCAGTTCCAGGGCGGCGAGATCATGGCCGGCAAGAAGAAGCCGGACTACAGCGCCGCGGTCGACATGCTCACCACGGCGGCGATCAAGGAGATGATCGTCCCGTCGCTGCTGCCGGTGGTGGTGCCCATCCTCGTGGGCATGCTGCTCGGCCCGGCCGCACTGGGCGGCCTGCTGATGGGCACGATCGTCACCGGCCTCTTCGTCGCGATCTCGATGTGCACCGGCGGCGGTGCCTGGGACAACGCGAAGAAGCTGATCGAGGAAGGCTTCACCGACAGCGCCGGCACGCTGCACAAGAAGGGCGGCGACGCGCACAAGTCGGCCGTCACCGGCGACACCGTGGGCGACCCGTACAAGGACACCGCCGGCCCGGCCGTCAACCCGCTGATCAAGATCATCAACATCGTCGCGCTGCTGATCGTGCCGCTGCTGCCGATGACGGGCACCAGCAAGCCGGTGACGCACGAAGCGGCTCCGGCCGCCGTGACGGCGCCGATGCCCGCGGCCGCACCGGCCGCTACCCCGGCGCCGGAGGCCGCCAGCGCCGCCATGGCGCCGGCCTCGGCCGCGTCGCAGTAATCCGCTTCAGCGCAGGCTTCAGGCCTGCCCCAAGCGCCGGCGCAGCGCCATCGCTGCGGCCGGCGCTTTTTCCTTGGCGCCGCTGATGAAGAAGAGGAACACGTCGCGCGGCGCGACGGGCGGCAGATGCCGCTCGACCTTCGGCAGGCCCGTGGGCTCGCCACCGAGGCGCCAGGCCTCGGCGCACGCGGCCAGCCCGTCGAGAACCACGGGCGCGCAGCCTTCGGGCTCGTCCGACGACGTGCGCATCACGCGGGCGTAGACGAAGTCGCCGGTGAGGTCAGCGACCGGCGGGTAGTCGTCGGACTCGGTGAAGACGGTCGCCACGCGATGTCGGCGCGCCAGCGTGAGGTACTCGGCGCAGCGGAAGCTCTCGTGCCGCACGTCGACCACGTGGCGCAAACCAATGCCACCTACTTTGTCAGGTAGCAAGGCGAGGAAGGCACCGAAATCGGCTGCGTCGAACTTCTTGGTCGGCATGAACTGCCAGACGATGGGCCCGAGTTTCGGCCCCAGCTCGGCGATGCCGCTGCCGACGAAGCGCTGGACCGATTCACCCGCCTCGGCCAGCACGCGCCGATTGGTCGCGAAGCGCGAGGCCTTCAGCGAGAACACGAAGTCCTCCGGCGTCTCGCTGCGCCACTTCGCGAAGGTAGCGGGCTTTTGGCTCGAGTAGTAGGTGCCGTTGACCTCGATGACGCTCAGCTTGCTGCTCGCGTAAGCCAGCTCCCGGTCGTGCGGCAGCCCCTTGGGATAGAAGCTGTCGCGCCAGGGCTCGAAGGTCCAGCCGCCGATGCCGACGCGGATCAAGCGCCCTGCCCTTCGAGGATCGCCACCGCCCGCGTCCAGCCGGCCGAGGCGCCGCGGATCTTGAACGGGAAGCAGGCCACCTGGAAGCCGTGCGCCGGCAGCGCCTCGAGGTTGTGCAGCTTCTCCAGGTGGCAGTAGCCTATCTGCCGCCCGGCCTTGTGGCCTTCCCAGATCAGGCTGGCGTCCTGCGTGGCGGCGTACTTGTCCTTCGTGTGCACGAAGGGCGCGTCCCAGCTCCAGCCGTCGGTGCCGGTGACGCGCACGCCGCGCTCCAGCAGGTACAGCGTGGCCTCCAGGCCCATGCCGCAGCCGGCGCTGACGTAGTCGTCCTGCCCGTAGCGCTGGCCGGCGCGCGTGTTGACGACGACGATCTCCAGCGGCGCGAGCGCATGGCCGATGCGCTTCAGCTCGGCCTCGACCTCGGCCGCCGTCACCACGTGGCCGTCGGGCAGGTGGCGGAAGTCGAGCTTCACGCCGGGCTGGAAGCACCAGTCCAGCGGCACCTCGTCGATCGTGATCGCGCGCTCGCCGCCGTTCATCGTCGAGGCGAAGTGGTAGGGCGCATCGAGATGGGTGCCGTTGTGGGTGATGAGCTCGATGCGCTCGATCGCCCAGGCCTCGCCGTCGGGCAGGTCCTCGGCCTTCAAGCCAGGGAAGAAGCCCACCAGCTCGGGTGTGGATGTCTTGTGGTCGATGTACTGGATCTTCGGCCGGTAGGCCGGTGGGTCCGACACCACGTCGTTTTCGAGGTAGATCGACAGGTCGACGATGCGGCGGCTCATGGCTTGCGGCCCCACAGCCGCCGCGTGGCGATCTCGGCACCCTCGACCAGCGCGCGCAGCTTGAGCCACGAGATGCCGGCGTCCATCTTGCCGATGCCGGCGAAGGTGCCGAAGCCGCAGTCGGTGCCGGCCATCACGCGCTCGCGGCCGGCGAAGTCGGCGAACTGCACGATGCGCTGCGCCACCAGCTCCGGGTGCTCGACGTAGTTCGACGTGGACGTGATGCAGCCCGGCACCAGGATCTTGTCCTCGGGCAGCTTCGCGCTGCGCCACACCGTCCACTCGTGCGCGTGGCGCGGGTTGGAGGCCTCGAAGAGGATGTGCGCCGGCTTGGCCTTGAGGATCAGGTGCATGATCTTCTCCAGCGCGATGTCGTGCGTGTGCGGCCCCTCGTAGTTGCCCCAGCAGACATGCATGCGCAGCCGCTCGGCCGGGATGTTGCGCAGCGCGTGGTTGAGCACTTCCACCTGGTGCTCGGCGCGCTTGAGGAACTGCGTTTCGTCGAGATCCTGGAAGCCGGTGTGGCGCGCCATAGCCACGTCAGGCATGTCGATCTGCAGCAGCAGGCCGGCGGCGTGGATCGCCTCGTACTCCTCCTGCATCGCGGCGCCCAGCGCCTCGACGTAGGCCTCGTGCGTCGGGTAGTACTGGTTGGTCTGGAAGGCCGAGACCACACCCGGCGAGGCGGCGTTCATGAAGGCGGCCGTCGGGCCGTGCCTGCCCGCGGCCGCGCGGAGGTTGGCGATGTCCTTGTGCATCGACTCGCGCTCCTTGACCTCGATCGGGCCCACGCACACCTGGCGCTTGAAGCTCTGCTTGCCGGCGAACACGCCCATGCGCTCGCGGAACGCCGGGAAGGGTTGCAGGTCGAGCGCGATCTGGCGTGGGCTGTCGCCGTCGAAGCCGGAAAGGCGGTCCTTGATGTAGGTGGCGTAGCCGATCTTGGAGGTCTCGCCGTCGCTCACGAGGTCGATGCCGGTGGCCACCTGCTGCTGCACGGCGGCGTCCACGGCCTCGTGCATGGCGGCGTCGAACCGTGCAGGGTCGAAGGCCTGGCCGAATTCGCGCGCGAACAGCAGGTCCACGACCTCCTGTCCGCGGGGCAGGCTGCCGACGTGCGTGGTGAGGATGCGATCGATGCTCATCCGAGGAGTTTCCGTTGGGTTGCGCCAGGGCGTCGATGATGCCGGCATTCATCGGGCACGGGCAGCGGGTGCGGCCCGCATCCTGAGCCTCGTGATCGCCTCTCTTAGACTCGACCGCGTGGAAGCCTTCCTCGTATCGACCGGCGTCGTCGCGCTCGGTGAAATGGGCGACAAGACGCAGTTGCTGGCGATCGTGCTGGCCGCCGCCTTTCGCAAGCCCCTGCCCATCATCCTGGGCATCTTCGTGGCCACCGTCGTGAACCATGCCGCCGCCGGCGCGGTGGGCGGCTGGGTCGCCAGTGCCCTGGGGCCTGACATCCTGCGCTGGGTGATCGGCCTGTCCTTCCTGGCGATGGCCGGCTGGATGCTCGTGCCCGACCAGATCGACGAGGACGAGGCCGCCGGCCAGCACCGCTTCGGCGTCTTCGGCACCACGGTCGTCGCGTTCTTCCTCGCCGAGATGGGCGACAAGACGCAGATCGCCACCGTCGCACTCGCTGCGCGCTATCCCGATCTCGTGCAGGTCGTGCTCGGCACGACGCTGGGCATGATGCTGGCCAACGTGCCGGCGGTGTTCCTGGGCGACACGATCTCGAAGAAGGTGTCGATGAAGCTCGTGCACGGCATCGCCGCGGTGATCTTCGCCGTGCTCGGCGTGCTGACGCTGCTGAACGTCGGCCGCCTCTTCTGAGGTTCCGGAAGAAGAAACGGGTCAGCTCCTTTTGAGAGCTGACCCGTCGATTCAATGGTCGGGGTGGCGGGATTCGAACTCGCGACCCCTTGCACCCCATGCAAGTGCGCTACCAGGCTGCGCTACACCCCGACGAAGCTCCGCATTATAGCCGGCGAACCGGCCCTCTCCGCGCTCAGGCGGTGAGCAGATCGCGTATCGACAACAGCTCGGCGCGCAGGCGCTCAGCACCGAAGGCCGGCTCCGCCGCGACGACGGTCGGCACCGGTGCTTCCGCTGCCGGCGGCACGGCCGCGACGGCCTCCTCGGGCTCGGCGCCGTCGTCGATCACGGGAGCCATCGGCAGGTCGGCCAGCCGGTTGCGCGCACCGCTGATCGTGAAGCCCTGGTCGTAGAGCAGGTCCCGGATGCGGCGGATCAGCAGCACCTCGTGGTGCTGGTAGTAGCGGCGGTTGCCGCGCCGCTTCATCGGCTTGAGCTGCGTGAACTCCTGTTCCCAGTAGCGCAGCACGTACGGTTTGACCCCGCACAGCTCGCTCACCTCACCGATCGTGAAGTAGCGTTTGGCTGGAATGGCAGGGAGCGCTTTCTCCATTGAAATCAATGGGATCGACGGGGAAAGCTAGACTCTACTCGAAGTCTCCTTCGGCCGGCGCGTCGCCTTGCACGATCGACTTCAGCTTGTGACTGGCGTGGAAGGTCACGACGTTGCGCGCCTTGATCGGGATCGACTCGCCGGTACGCGGGTTGCGGCCCGGCCGCGGTGCCTTGCGGCGGATGTTGAAGTTGCCGAAACCCGACAGCTTCACGTCCTGGCCCTGCACGAGCGTGCCGTGCACGATCTCGAAGAAGGCCTCGACCATGTCCTTGGATTCACGCTTGTTCAGGCCGAGGCGGTCGAACAGCAGCTCGGCCAGTTCGGCCTTGGTCAGCGTGGGCGTCTCCAGCGACGACAGGATCACCTTGCCGCCGCCCTCGCCTGCCTTGCCGCCGTTGTCGTCGTTGTCCTGGTCGTCCGTGGCCATTGCGGTCTCCTCCGGTCAGCCGCGCAGGCGCGCGCCGAAGGCCCGCTCGGCGCGGGCCTTGGCCGCGTTCACCGCGGTATCGATTCGTTCGTCGGTCAGCGTGTGCTCGTCGTCGCGCAGTTCCAGCCGCACGGCCAGGCTGCGTTCGCCGGCCTGCAGCCCGGCGCTGGGCGTGGCGGGCTTGTAGAGGTCGAACAGGCGCGCGGCGCGCACGAGGCCGGTGTCGTCGGCACGCAGGCAGTCGATCAGCGCGTCGTGCGAGACCTCGTCGCGCAGCACGAGCGCGAGGTCGCGGAAGGCACTCTGCTGACGCGAGACGGGCGCGAACTGCGGCACCGGCATGTCGAGCGCCGCCTCGAGTTCCAGCTCGAACAGCACCGGCGCCTGCGGCAGCTCGTAGGCCTGGCGCCACTTCGGATGCAGTTCGCCGATGTGGCCGATCATGCGCCCGTCCACCGCCACGCTCGCGCTGCGGCCCGGGTGCAGCGCAGGGTGCGCGGCCGGCGCGAAAGTGACGGTGCGCGGCGCGAGCAGCGCCTCGACGTCGCCCTTCACGTCGAAGAAGTCGACGCCACGCTCGCGCTCGCCCCACTGCGGGCTGTCCGCGGACCCGTAGGCCAGGCCTGCCACGCGCATCGGCTGGCGCAGGCCGGCCACGCTGAGCGGGCCGTCGGTGGCGGCCTCGTCGCGCTGGAAGACGCGGCCGAGTTCGAACACCCGCACGCGCGAGGCCTTGCGCGTCAGGTTGTGCCGCAGCACGGCGACGAGGCTGCCGACGAGGCTGCTGCGCATCACCGCCAGCGGCGCGGCGATCGGGTTCAGCACGCGGATCGGCGCCGCATTGCCGGCGAGTTCCGTCTCCCAGCGCTCCTCGACGAAGCTGAAGCTGATCGTCTCCTGGTAGTCCAGCCCCGCGAGCACGCGGCGCAGCGCATGCGCGCCGCGGCGGTTCTCGCGCCGCACGCGCGCCGTCACGGGCGCCAGCGGCGGCGTGGCCGGCAGCTTGTCGTAGCCGATGACGCGGATGACCTCCTCGATCAGGTCTTCCTCGATCTTCAGGTCGAAGCGCCACGAGGGCGGCGCGACGGTGACCGTGCCCGCGCCTTCGGTGAACGGCAGGCCGAGGCGGCGGAACACGTCGGCGCACTGCGCCTGCGAGACCGGCATGCCGATCACGCGGCTGGCGCGCTCGGCGCGCAGCGTCACCGGCGCGGCCTTCGGCAGGTTCAGCACCTGGTCGTCCATCGGGCCGGGCTGGCCACCGCAGATGTCGAGCACGAGCTGTGTGATGCGCTCGATGTGCGCCACCGTCTGGGCCGGGTCCACGCCGCGTTCGAAGCGATGACCGGCATCGGTGCTGAAGTTGAAGCGCCGCGAGCGGCCGGCCACGGCATCGGGCCACCAGAACGCGGCCTCGATGTAGATGCTGGTCGTGGCGTCGCTCACCGCGGTGGCGTCGCCGCCCATGATGCCGGCGAGCGACTCCACGGCCTGCGCGTCGGCGATCACGCCGACCTGCTCGTCGACCTCGATCGTGTTGCCGTTCAGCAGCTTCAGGGTCTCGCCCCTCGCGCCCCATCGCACCACGAGTTTGTCGTGGATCTTGTCGAGATCGAAGATGTGCGAGGGCCGGCCGTACTCGAACATCACGTAGTTCGAGATGTCCACCAGCGCCGTGACGCTGCGCTGGCCGCAGCGCGCGAGGCGGTCGACCATCCACTGTGGTGTCTTCGCCTTCGTGTCGACGCCGAGCACCGTGCGGCCCGAGAAGCGGCCGCAGAGATCTGTGGCCTTCACTTCGACCGTCAGCTGGCGGTCCTGCGTCGGAGCGACCGGGCGGATCGCCGGCGTCTTCAGCGGCGAACCCGTGAGCGCAGCCACCTCGCGCGCGATGCCGTAGACCGACAGGCCGTGCGCCAGGTTCGGCGTCAGTTTCAGCGTGAAGACATGGTCGTCGAGCTGCAGGAACTCGCGCACGCTCCGGCCGATGGGCGCATCGGCCGGCAGCTCGAGCAGGCCGCCATGGTCGTCGGCGATCTTCAGCTCACGTGCCGAGCACAGCATGCCGAAGCTCTCCACGCCGCGCAGCTTACCGACGCCGATCTTGAAGGCCTTGCCGTCATCGCCCGGCGGCAGCTCAGCACCGACGGTGGCCAGCGGCACACGGATGCCCGCACGCGCGTTCGGCGCGCCGCAGACGATCTGCAGCGGCGAGCCGGTGCCCGCGTCCACCGTGCAGACGCGCAGCCGGTCGGCCTGCGGGTGCGGCTCGGCAGTGAGGATCTGCGCCACGAGCACGCAGCTGAACGGCGGCGCCACGGGGCGGAGTTCCTCCACCTCCGTGCCCGACATGGTCAGCAGGTCCGCCAGCTGCTGCGTCGACAGCGGCGGGTCGCAGAACTCGCGCAGCCAGGATTCAGGGAATTGCATGGGCTCGGGATCAGTTGAACTGCTGGAGGAAACGCAGGTCGCCGTCGAACATCAGGCGCAGGTCGTCGATGCCGTAGCGCAGCATCGCCATACGGTCGGCGCCCATGCCGAACGCGAAGCCGATGACATGCTCCGGGTCGAGGCCGAAGGCGCGCACGACGTTCGGGTGCACCTGGCCCGAGCCGGCGACTTCTAGCCAGCGGCCGGCCAGCGGGCCGCTGCCGAAACGGATGTCGATCTCCGCGCTCGGCTCGGTGAACGGGAAGTACGACGGGCGGAAACGCACGTCGAAGTCGTCGGTCTCGAAGAACTGGCGCACGAAGTCGGCGAAGACGACCTTCAGGTCCTTGAACGCGACGTTCGCGCCGAGCCACAGGCCTTCGATCTGGTGGAACATCGGCGAGTGCGTGGCGTCGCTGTCGACGCGGTAGACGCGGCCCGGCGCGATGACGCGGATTTCGGGCATCGGCTCCACGCCCGCGTGCTTCGCGGCGTGCGCACGCGCATAGCGCACCTGCATCGGGCTGGTGTGCGGGCGCAGGTTGAGCCAGCGGCCTTCCGAATCCTTCAACTCGACGTAGAACGTGTCCTGCATCGAACGCGCCGGATGGTTCTCCGGGTTGTTCAGCGCGGTGAAGCTCATCCAGTCGGTCTCGATCTCGGGGCCTTCGGCGACGTCGAAGCCCATCGAGCCGAAGATGGCCTCGATGCGCTCGATCGTGCGGCTGACCGGATGCAGGCCGCCGCCGGTGCCGCGGCGACGGCCGGGCAGCGTGACGTCCAGCGCCTCGGCGCGCAGCTGGCGCTCGAGTTCGGCTTCGGCCAGCGCATCGCGGCGCGCCTGCAGCGCGGCCTCGACTCGTGCCTTGGCCTGGTTGATCTCGGCGCCGCGCGCCTTCTTCTGCTCGGGCGGCAGCGCGCCCAGGCCCTTCAGCAGCTCGGTCACGCGGCCGCTCTTGCCGAGGTAGCGCGCCTTGGCGTCTTCCAGCGCAGCAGCGCCGGCAGCGGCGGCGAAATCGTCCTGGGCGGACTGGACCAGGGTCTCGAGGTCGTTCATCGCGGATTCGGGATGCGGACGAAAAAAAGGCCGTCCCCAGGTGACGGCCTTCGGATGCTTGAGCGGGCCGCCTGCGCCTGGAAGGCGGCGGCCCGGGAATCAAGCCAGCTGAGCCTTCACCTTCTCGACGATGCTGCTAAACGCCGCCGGGTCGTGAATGGCCATGTCGGAGAGGACCTTGCGGTCGATCTCGATGTTGGCCTTCTTCAGGCCGGCCATGAACTTGCTGTACGTGACGCCCAGCTCGCGGCTCGCGGCATTGATGCGCGCGATCCACAGCTGGCGGAACACCCGCTTGCGGGTGCGACGGTCACGGTAGGCGTACTGGCCGGCCTTCATCACCGCCTGCTTGGCGATGCGGAAGACGTTCTTGCGACGGCCGCGGAAGCCCTTGGCCAGGGCGAGGATCTTCTTGTGGCGGGCGTGGGCGGTTACACCACGTTTGACGCGAGGCATGTGCTTCTCCTCTTCTTACAGGCCGGCGAACGGCAGCATCGCTGCCATGTGGCCCATGTTGGTCTCGTGCACGTTCACCGCGCCGCGCAGGTGCCGCTTGCGGGTGGTGCTCTTCTTCGTGAGGATGTGGCGCTTGTAGGCTTGGCCCCGCTTGACGGTACCGCCCGGGCGCACACGGAAGCGCTTCTTCGCGCCGCTCTTGGTCTTCATCTTGGGCATTGCTGCTCCTTGCTATGTGTGCTGCTGCAGGCGGCACCGGTTCTCGGTGCTCTTGCGGGCCTGCAGCCGCTTCTATCGGCCGCCGCGGTGACCAGACCGCGGCCGCCAGATCCTTCTGACGCTTCTACTTCCTCTTCGGGGCCAGCACCATGATCATCTGGCGCCCTTCCAGCTTGGGCATGTGCTCGACCATCGCCACGTCGGCCAGCTCGTCACGGATGCGCTCGAGCATGCGCATGCCGATGTCTTGGTGCGTGATCTCGCGGCCGCGGAAGCGCAGCGTGACCTTGCCCTTGTCGCCGTCTTCCGCGATGAAGCGCCGCAGGTTGCGCATCTTGATGGCGTAGTCGCCATCGTCGGTGCCGGGGCGGAACTTCACTTCCTTGATCTCGATGACCTTCTGCTTGGCCTTGGCCTCGGCCGCCTTCTTCTGCTCCTGGTACTTGAACTTGCCGTAGTCCATGAGCCGGCACACCGGAGGGTCTGCAGTGGCGGCGATCTCGACCAGATCGACGTCCAACTCCCCTGCCATGCGCAACGCTTCCATCGTGCTGACGATCCCGAGGGGTTCGTTCTCCACCCCGTTGAGGCGCACCTGCGGCGCCATGATCTCCCGGTTCAGACGGTGCTTGCGCTCCGCGTTGGGCACGCGGCGGTCCATGAAAGTAGCGATGGTTCCAGCTCCTGCAGCAGCCCGAAGGCACCGGGCCACAGAAAAGACAAACGCGCGCCGGAGGTGCTAGGCCTTGGCGGCGATGTCACCGAGGATCTTCTGAACGAAGCCCTCCAGCGGCATCACACCTAGGTCTTGATTACCCCGGGCGCGCACGGCAACGGTTCCGTTTGCCTTCTCCTTGTCGCCGACGACCAGGATGAACGGAACCTTTTGCAACGAATGCTCCCGTATTTTATAGGTGATTTTCTCGTTGCGCAAATCAGCCTGGGCCCTAACTCCTTGTTTTTGCAGCGTTTTCGCTACTTCGTCGGCGTAGGCGGCCTGGCCGTCCGTGATGGATGCCACCACCGCCTGCTCCGGCGCCAGCCAGACGGGCAGCGCGCCGGCGTGCTGCTCGATCAGGATGCCGATGAAGCGCTCCAGGCTGCCGACGATCGCCCGGTGCAGCATCACCGGGTGGCGGCGGCTCGAATCCTCGGCCACGTACTCGGCGCCCAGGCGCTCGGCCATCATGAAGTCGACCTGCATCGTGCCGCACTGCCACTGCCGGCCGATGGCGTCCTTCAGCGTGTACTCGATCTTCGGCCCGTAGAAGGCGCCGTCGCCCGGGGAGACGACGAACTCGCAGCCGCTGGCGCGCAGGCTTTCCATCAGCGCGTGCTCGGCCTTGTCCCAGATCTCGTCGGAGCCGATGCGCGCCGCCGGTCGCGTGGCCACCTTGTAGATGATGTCCGTGAAGCCGAAGTCCTTGTAGACCTTCTGCAGCAGCGCCGTGTAAGCCACGCACTCCGGCAGGATGTGGTCTTCGGTGCAGAAGATGTGGCCGTCGTCCTGCGTGAAGGCGCGCACGCGCATGATGCCGTGCAGGCCACCCGTGGGCTCGTTGCGATGGCAGTTGCCGAACTCGCCGTAGCGCAGCGGCAGGTCGCGGTAGCTCTTGATGCCCTGCTTGAAGATCAGGATGTGGCCCGGGCAGTTCATCGGCTTGAGCGCGTAGTGGCGCTTCTCGGCCTCCGTCGTGAACATCGCCTCGCGGTACTTCTCCCAGTGGCCTGACTTCTCCCACAGCACCTGGTCGAGGATCTGCGGGCCCTTGACCTCCTGGTAGCCGTTTTCGCGGTACACGCGGCGCATGTACTGCTCCACCTCCTGCCACACCGTCCAGCCCTTGGGGTGCCAGAAGACCGTGCCGGGGCTGTACTCGTCGAGGTGGAACAGGTCCAGCTCGCGGCCGAGCTTGCGGTGGTCGCGCTTCTCGGCTTCCTCCAGCATGCGCAGGTAGCCCTGCAGCTCGTCCTTCGTGGCCCAGGCCGTGCCGTAGATGCGCTGCAGCTGCTCGTTGGCCTGGTCGCCGCGCCAGTAGGCGCCGGCCACCTTCATCAGCTTGAAGTGCTTCAGCCGCCCCGTGCTGGGCACGTGCGGGCCGCGGCAGAGGTCCTCGAAGCCGCCTTCGCGGTACAGGCTCACGTCCTCGTTGGACGGGATGCTGCCGATGATCTCGGCCTTGTAGTGCTCGCCCAGGGCCTTGAAGTGTTCAACAGCCTCGTCGCGCGGCAGCACGCGGCGCACGACCGGCTCGTTCTTCGCCGCCAGATCGCCCATGCGCTTCTCGATCGCCGCCAGGTCCTCGGGCGTGAAGGGGCGCTTGTAGGCGAAGTCGTAGTAGAAGCCGTTCTCGATCACCGGCCCGATCGTCACCTGCGCCTCGGGGAAGAGTTCCTTCACCGCGTAGGCCAGCAGGTGCGCCGTGCTGTGGCGGATGACCTCCAGCCCGTCGGCGTCCTTTTCCGTGACGATCGCCAGGTTGGCGTCGTTCTCGATGCGGTAGCTCGTGTCGACGACCTTGCCGTCGACCTTGCCGGCGATGGCTGCCTTGGCCAGGCCGGCGCCGATGGAGGCGGCCACCTCGGCCACCGTGACGGGCCCGTCGAACGGCCGCTTGGAGCCGTCGGGCAGCGTGATCTGGATCATCTTCGTAACCTCGGCATGAAAAAAGCGCGGTGGGTGGCCGCGCTTTTGTCAGTGGGGAGAGAAATGGAGCGTGACAGCGCGGCCGGGGTCAGACCTCGGTAAAGGTGAACGGCGTAGTCCGCGGTGTCATAACCAAGCTGCCTTTCTCGTCCTTGTGAGGGGGAGGAAAGACCCGAGTTTAGCGCCTCAGGCCAGCGGCTCGGCAAGAACAGGGCCGCCGCGCATCGTCATTTCGGCGAACTCGTCGGCCAGGCGCTGGCTCTCGGCGACGGCGCGGCGCCAGTCGCGCTGGCGGCCGGCTTCGTCTTCGCCATAGCGCTTGAAGTCGGCGCGGTCCGGCAGCTTGCCGTTCGGCAAGGTCTTCACCCACTCGGGGTCGGGCGACAGCAGCACCAGGTTGTCCAGTGCCGGCGTCGCGCCATGGCGGCGCTTCCAGGCCTTGTCGAGCCAGCCCGGGACGACGCGGCTCATGAAGTGCGGGTACAGCACCAGGCCGTCCTTCATCTGCGCGTAGGGCAGGTGCAGGTGGTAGTCGGTGATGCCGCCGTCCCAGTAGGTGCCGGCCGGGCCGCCGGGCACATCCTGCACGGCCTCGAGCCAGAACGGGATCGTGCAGCTGGCCAGCACGGCACGCGCCAGGTTCGAGGCGTCCAGCGTCACGCGCTGCGTCGGGTAGTCGGCCAGCGCGAAAGGCAGCGGCTCGCGCGGGTCGCTGAAGACCACGCGCTCCATCCAGCCGCCCAAGGCGCCGCGGCTCAGCGCATTGGCCGCGAAGGCCGAGAACCAGCCCAGCGGCGCCTGCACGCGGCCCGGCCTGTGCAGCAGCCGCCGGCCGCGGCTCGTGAAGACATGCAGCCGGAAGCGTGGGTGCGACAGGATCTCGCCCGCGCGCGTGCCCAGCCGCTCCTGCAGCTTCGCCGCGAAGACCTCGGTGACGACCTTCGCGATCGGCGGCCGGCCCGGCTCGTGCGGGTAGGTCTGCGTGATGTAGTCCTCGGCCAGCGTTGCGAGCGCCGCATCGGCGTCCGGCAGGCAGGCCGCGCCCATGCGCCAGGCACCGATCGAGGCGCCCAGCAGGTGCACCGTCTGTGGCGCATCCTGGAGCCACTGGCCGAAGAGGAAGCGGTCCAGCGGCAGCAGCGCCAGGCCCTTGGGCCCGCCCGCGGCGGCGGGCACGATCCGCACGTCGGCTGGCGCCAGGCCGCGCTCGCGCAGCTGCGACCGCGCACGCGGCCCGGCGTGGATCTGCAGCGCGCGCACGACTGCTCGCCCGTCAGCGCCGGCCCTGCAGCTTCGCGAACGCCGCGGCCATCGCGCCCTGCCCCGCCGGCTCGGGCGCGCGACCACGCGGCTGCTCGCCGCGGCCCGCGGGCCGGTAGCGGTTGTCGCCGGTCGAAGCGCCGCGCGCGGCACCCACCGGTGCATCGAGCTTCATCGTCAGCGAGATCCGCTTGCGTGCGAGGTCCACCTCCAGCACGCGCACCTTCACCACCTGCCCCGTCTTCACCACCTCGCGCGCGTCGTTGACGAACTTGTGGCTCATCTGGCTGACGTGCACGAGGCCGTCCTGGTGCACGCCCAGGTCGACGAAGGCGCCGAACTGCGCGACGTTGCTGACCGTGCCTTCGAGCGTCATCCCAGGCTGCAGGTCCTTGATCTCCGAGACACCTTCGTTGAAGCGCGCCACCTGGAAGTCCGGCCGCGGGTCGCGCCCCGGCTTCTCCAGCTCGGCCAGGATGTCCTTGACGGTGATGGCGCCGAACTTGTCGTCGGCGAAGAGCTCGGGCTTCAGCGTGCGCAGCACCTCCGAGCGGCCCATCAGCTCGGCCACCGGACGCTTCGTCGCGTCCAGCATCTTCTGCACGACGGGGTAGGTTTCCGGGTGCACGCCGGTCATGTCCAGCGGGTTGTCGCCGTCGCGGATGCGCAGGAAGCCGGCTGCCTGCTCGAAGGTGCGCGGGCCCAGGCCGGACACGTCGAGCAGCTGCTGGCGGCTGCGGAAGGCGCCATGGGCGTCGCGCCAGCGCACGATGCTGGCGGCCACCGCGGCACTCAGGCCCGAGACACGCGCGAGCAGCGGCGCCGAGGCGGTGTTCAGGTCCACGCCCACCGCGTTCACGCAGTCCTCGACCACCGCGTCCAGCGTGCGCGCCAGGCCACCCTGGTTCACGTCGTGCTGGTACTGGCCCACGCCGATGCTCTTCGGGTCGATCTTCACCAGCTCCGCCAGCGGATCCTGCAGCCGGCGCGCAATGCTCACCGCGCCACGCAGGCTCACGTCCAGCTCGGGCAGCTCCTGGCTCGCGAACTCGCTGGCCGAGTAGACCGAAGCGCCGGCCTCGCTGACCACCACCTTGTCGAGCTTCACGTCGGGCGCGAGCTGCTGCACGCGTTTGATCAGGTCTGCGGCCAGCTTGTCGGTCTCGCGGCTCGCAGTGCCGTTGCCGATCGCGATCAGGTTCACGCCATGCTGCGCGACGAGGCGGCCGAGCGCATGCAGCGAGCCTTCCCAGTCGCAGCGGGGCTCGTGCGGGTAGACCGTGTGCGTCGCCAGCACCTTTCCGGTGTCGCTGACCACCGCCACTTTCACGCCGGTGCGGATGCCCGGGTCCAGGCCCATCACGACGCGCTTGCCGGCGGGAGCGGCCAGCAGCAGGTCGCGCAGGTTGTCGGCGAAGACCTTGATCGCCACGGCCTCGGCGTCCTCGCGCAGGCGCGAGAACAGGTCGCGCTCCAGGCTCAGCGCGAGCTTGACCTTCCAGGTCCAGGCAACGGTCTTGCGGATCAGTTCGTCCGACGGCCGCTTCGCGTGGCTCCAGCCGAGGTGACGCGCAATCCGGCCTTCCGCCAGCGAGGGCTGCCCTGGCACGAGTTCCTCGTCCAGCACCAGCTTGGCATCGAGCCACTCCTGCGTGCGGCCGCGGAACACCGCCAGCGCGCGGTGGCTGGGCACGGTGCGGATGGGTTCGGCATAGTCGAAGTAGTCGCGGAACTTCGCGGCGTCGGCGTGGTTGCCGTCCTTGCCGTCGACCAGCTTGCTCTGCAACCGGCCCTCGGCCCAGAGCCACTCGCGCAGCTGGCCGACGAGCACGGCATCCTCGGCCCAGCGCTCGGCGAGGAGATCGCGCACGCCGTCGAGCACGGCATGCGCATCGGCGAAGCCGCCGTCGCCGTTGATGAAGGCCGCGGCCTCGGCCAGCGGGTCCAGCGAGGGGTCGGCGAAGAGCTTGTCGGCCAGCGGCTCCAGCCCGGCCTCGCGGGCGATCATGCCCTTGGTGCGGCGCCGGGGCTTGTAGGGCAGGTAGAGGTCCTCCAGCTCCTGCTTGGTCGGCGCGGCCTCGATCGAGGCCCTCAGTTCGGGCGTCAGCTTGCCCTGCTCCTCGATGCTCTTGAGTACCGCCGCGCGGCGTTCCTCCAGCTCGCGCAGGTAGCCCAGGCGGGCTTCCAGCTCGCGCAGCTGGATGTCGTCCAGGCCGTCGGTGGCTTCCTTGCGGTAGCGGGCGATGAAGGGGACCGTGGAGCCGGCGTCCAGCAGCTCGACGGCGGTGTTGACTTGAGCGGGCCGAACCTTCAGCTCGGCGGCGATCTGCAGCAGGATCTTGTCCAAGGAAACCAGGGCCCTGAAAAGACTAAGCGCCGGAGTTTAGCGGCGGCCTAGCCACGCTCCTGCAACAGGCGGTGCGCCGCGCCCAGTCCGGCCGCGCGACCGGTGGCGAAGCAGGCGGTGAGCAGGTAGCCGCCGGTGGGCGCCTCCCAGTCGAGCATCTCGCCGGCGACGAAGAGGCCGGGCCGCTCGCGCAGCATCAGCCGCTCGTCGAGCGACTCGAAGCGCACCCCGCCGGCGGTGCTGATGGCCTCGGCGACCGGCCGCGGCGCGGTCACGCGCACCGGCAGCGCCTTGACCAGCCGCGCGAAGGCCGCCGGGTCGGCCATCGTCTCGCGCGGCACCAGCTCCCACAGCAGCGCGGCCTTCACGCCGTCGAGCTTCAGCCGCGTCTTCAGGTGCGTGCCCAGCGAACGTGTCCCGCGCGGGTGCGCGAGTTCGCGCCGCACCCATTCGAGATCTCGCTGCGGCAGCAGGTCGAGTTCGAACGTCGCCTCGCCGGCTTGGGCGATGCGCTCGCGCAGCCGCGCCGACGCGGCGTAGACCAGCGAGCCTTCGACGCCGCTGGCGGTGGCGACGAACTCGCCGGCCTGCCGCCAGCCGTCGAAGGCGATGGCCACGCCCTTCAGCGGATGGCCGGCGAAGCGCCCGGCGAAGTGCGCGCTCCAGCCGACGTCGAAGCCGCAGTTGGACGGCCGAAGCGGCGACACCTCGGCACCCGCGGCCTGCAGCGCCGGCACCCAGGCGCCGTTGGAGCCGAGCTGGGGCCAGCTCGCACCGCCCAGCGCAAGCACCGTTGCATCGGGCTGCACGCTCACTTCGCCCGTCGGGCCTTCGAAGCGCAGCGCGCCTTGCTCGCCGAAGCCGATCCAGCGGTGCCGCATGTGGAAGCGCACGCCCTGCCCGCGCATGCGGTGCAGCCAGGCGCGCAGCAGCGGCGCGGCCTTCAGGTCGCGCGGAAAGACACGGCCGCTGCTGCCGACGAAGGTCTCGACGCCCAGCCCGGCGGCCCAGGCGCGAAGCGGCTCCGCGCCGAAGGCTTCGAGCAGCGGCCGCAGCGTGCCGGCGCGCTCGGCATAACGCGCGACGAAACGCTCGAAAGCCTCGCCATGCGTCAGGTTCAGCCCGCCCCTGCCGGCGAGCAGGAACTTGCGGCCGGCCGAGGGCATCGCGTCGAAGACCTCGACGGCGATGCCGGCCTCGGCCATCACCTCGGCCGCCATCAGGCCGGCCGGGCCGGCACCGACGACGGCCGCGAAGGGCCTGGAAGCGGCTTCAGCCACCGGCCTGAGCGCGGCGCCAGGCCACGAGGTCTTCGATCGACAACAGCGGCAGCCCGTGCCGCGCCGCGAACGCGTGCAGCTGCGGGCCGCGCGCCATGCTGCCGTCGGCGTTCATCAGCTCGCACAGCACGGCGGCGCGCGGCTCGCCGGCCAGGTCGCACAGGTCGATCGCGCCTTCGGTGTGGCCGCGCCGCGCCAGCACGCCGCCGTCGGCCGCGCGCAGCGGGAACACGTGGCCGGGGCTGACGAGGTCTTCGGGCCGCGCATCGGGCGCGGTGGCGGCACGCACGGTGGTGACGCGGTCGGCCGCGCTGACGCCGGTGGCGATGCCCTCCCGCGCCTCGATCGAGACCGTGAAGGCCGTGCCGTAGCGGCTGCCGTTGACGGCGGCCATCGGCGGCAGCCCGAGCCGGTCGACCGCCTCGCCCGGCAGGCACAGGCAGACGATGCCGCTGCATTCGCGGATCAGCATCGCCATCACCGGCACCGTGAGGCGGCTGGCGGCGACGATGAGGTCGGCCTCGTCCTCGCGGTCGCCGTCGTCGGTCAGCAGCACCGGGCGGCCGTCGCGCATCGCCTGCGCGGCGGCGTCCAGGCGCTCGGCGAGCGTGGTGGCGGGGGGTGGGGGGTGGGCGGCCGGGGCCGCGGCTTGAAGGGTGTCGAACATGGAAACGTTCCTCGCAGTTGAGTGGATCGGCGAAGCGCGTTTCAGGGAGCGATGCGCAGCCGCGCCATGGCCCTTGCCGGCCGCGGCGCTGCCCACGCGTCTTCTTTCATCCGGACTGTGACCGTCGGCCCTGGCTTCGCACCAGGTCTGCTGACCCCGCGGCCTTGCGGCTGCGGGCGCTCGCGGGCTCGTGGCCCCGGCTCATCGCCGAAGCCACCTACCGCCGGTGGGGAATTCCGCCCCGCCCTGAAGACGTGTGCCGGCTCATCGCCGGCCCCGGCATGGTAGCGGAGCGCAGGGCGTGTAAGCATCGCTTTCGCGACACGACCCAGCCCGATGAAGATGCTCTCAGCCCTGCTTGCCGCCGCCGGCGCGGCCCACGCCGCCGGTCCGGTCTGCGAAGCCGCCTCCGGCGCCGTGCCGCCCGTCGTCGTCGAGCTCTACACCTCCGAAGGCTGCAGTTCCTGCCCGCCGGCCGACCGCTGGTTGTCGACGCTGAAGGGCCGCAGCGACGTGCTGCCGCTGGCCTTCCACGTCGACTACTGGGACCGCCTGGGCTGGGCCGACCGCTTCGCCTCGGCCGAGGCCACGAAGCGCCAATACGAGCTCGCGCGCCTGGCCGGCCGCGGCGGCGTCTACACGCCGCAGGTGCTGGCCGCGGGGCAGGACTGGCGCATCTGGCCGAAGCTGCCGGCGGCCGGCGCAGGCGCCGCGCCGGCGGTGAAGCTGGTGCGTGACGGCGAGCGCATCAGCGCGACGGTGGCGCCGATGCCGGGCGCGGCACGACTGGCCGGCTACTGGGCCGTGGTCGAGGACGGGCACCTGAGCGCCGTGGCCGCGGGCGAGAACGCCGGCGAGACGCTGCGCCACGACCACGTCGTGCGCCTGTACAAGCCGCTGCCCGGCTGGGCTGCAGCCGACGGCCTCAAGGCCGAACTGGCCGCCGGCCGCGGCGTGCCGGCCTACCCGCGGCGCGTGGTCTTCGTCGTCGCCGACGCGGCCACGCAGCGCCCGCTGCAGGCCGTCTCACTCGGCTGTTAGCTAGGTCGCGCCGCGCAGCGCGTCCTGCAGCTGCTGGCGGATCTCCGGCTTGCCGGCGAAGGGGTCGCTGGGGTTGCGCAGCTGCACCACGTCTTCCAGCCGCGTCTGCACGCCCGACAGGCTCTTGGGATGGCTGAAGACGTAGAAGCGGCCCTCGTCCATCGCCGAGAAGACCATCGCCGCCACCTCGGCCGCCGTGACCTTGCCGCGCGTGACGGCCTGCTCGCTCATGGCCTGCGCGACGAGCTGGCTCTTCGTCGGCCGCACGCCGTCCTTCATCTCGGCCGGGCGGTTGCGGTGGCTCAGATGGATGCCGGTGGGCACGAAGTACGGGCACAGCACATGGGCATGGACCTGCTCCGTGACCAGGGAGAGATCCTGGTACAGCGTCTCGCTCATCGACACCACCGCGTGCTTGGTGACGTTGTAGACGCCCATGTTGGGCGCGTTCAGCATGCCGGCCATGCTCGCGGTGTTGACGATGTGGCCGCGCCAGCCCGCATCGGCCTCGGCCGCCCTCAGCATCAGCGGCGTGAACACGCGCACGCCGTGGGCCACGCCCATCAGGTTGACGCCGACGACCCACTCCCAGTCCTTCAGCGTGTGCTCCCAGATCAGCCCGCCCGCGCCGACGCCGGCGTTGTTGAACACGAAGTTCGGCGTGCCGAAGCGCGCCAGCGTCGCGTCGGCCAGCGCCTGCACCTGCTCGGCCTTGCTCACGTCGAGCCGGAAAGGCAGCACCTGGGCACCGGCCGCGCCGACCTCGGCCGCGGCGCGCTCCAGCGCCTCGGCCTGCACGTCGGCCATCACGACCTTCATGCCGCGCGCCGCTGCGATGCGGCTGGCCTCCAGGCCGAAACCCGAGCCGGCGCCGGTGATGACGGCCACGCCGCCGCTCATGCTGTTCACGATGTCTTCTCCTGCTTGATCTGGAAGCCGCTGCGCGGGAAATGCACGTGCACGGTGCCGGCGCGCGGGTCGCTGCGCTCGATCACCACCTCGTCGGCCGACAGGCCCACGAGCGTGCCGGCCACGGGGTCGCAGCCGTAGTCGATGGGCGTCACGGTCACGGCCTGGCCCGCCTCGTAGCGCAGGCCGGGCAGCACCTGCACCGGTGCGTGCGAAGGCGCCCCCGCGGCCACGGCGATGGCCTCGGCGCTGTCCATCGGCGCCGGCCGGCCATGGCCGAAGGCTGCGATGCGTTCGTACCAGGCGCGCACGTGCGGCGTGCCGTCGAGGATGCGCACCAGCGGCCCGGCCCGGTGCAGGAACCACACGATGTGGGCGACCGAGAAGTCGGCGATGCTGGCCGCTTCGCCGAAGAGGCAGGGCCGGCCGTCGGCCAGCTGCGCGTCCAGCGCGGCCAGCTGGGTGGCGAGCTGCGGCGTCGCGTCGGTGCTGTTGGGGCGCCGGACCGGCGCGGCGAAGGGCGCACGGTCGGCGGCGAAGGCCTGCGCCGATTCGGGCGGCATGCCGGCGAAGATGTGCGGCAGGCCGGCGGGCTGCAGCGCGTAGGGCATCGCGGTCCAGAAGAGCGTGGAGTCGGCCCACTGCGCCAGCAGCGGCGCCAGCGGCGAGCCGGCCGGGAAGAGCGGCGGCTCGGGCTGCAGGCGCTCCAGCAGGCGCGCGATCAGCGCGGTGTCGCAGTAGACGTCGGCGCCGATCTGCGCAAAGGGCGTGCGGCGGTAGCCGCCGGTCAGCGCCACCACGTCGGGCTTGGGCATCACCGCGGGAATGCTCACCGAGCGCCAGGCCAGGCCCTTGTAGCCGAGCATCAGGCGGGCCTTCTCGGCAAAGGGCGAGGCATCGTAGTGATGCAGGATCAGTTCGCTCAAGGATCAGTCCTCCACCGGCATGGCGCGCGCGACGAGCGCGTCGAGATCGTGGCCCGCGCCGAGCAGGCCGAATACGTCGCTGGCCTGCATCAGCCGGCTGTCGCAGAAGGCGGCGAAGACCGCCGGCGGCGCCTGGCGGTGCAGCAGCGCGGCCTGCAGCAGCAGCGCCACGTCGCGCGCCAGGGCCCGGGCCTGCGACTCCTCGGTCGCGCCGTCCACACGCAGCAGCACCTCGTCGGCCAGGCGGTCGAAGGCGCCGTGCGCGCCGCGGGCCGTGAAGCACTCGCGCTCCAGCGCCGCCGCGGCATCGGCGCCCCGAAGCGCCCGCAGCAGGTCCAGCGCCATGATGTTGCCGGCGCCTTCCCAGATGCTGTTCAGCGGCATCTCGCGGTAGATGCGCGCCATCACGCCTTCGCCCGCCGCCTCGACGTAGCCGTTGCCGCCCAGGCACTCCATCGCCTCCTGGCCGAAGTGGCTGCCGCGCTTGCAGATCCAGAACTTGGCCACCGGCGTGAGCAGCCGTCGCATCACGATTTCATGGCCGTCGGCACCATGCTCGCTGCGGTCCACCGCCGCGGCCAGGCGCATCGCCAGCGCCGTGGCGGCCTCGCTTTCCAGCGCCAGGTCGGCCAGCACGTTCTTCATCAGCGGCTGCTCGACCAGCCGCTTGCCGAAAGCCTTGCGATGCGCCGTGTGGTGCAGCGCGATGGACAACGCCTGGCGCATCAGGCCGGCGGTTCCCAGGGCGCAGTCCAGGCGCGTCAGCGCGCCCATCGCGAGGATCTGCGGCACGCCGCGCCCTTCCTCGCCGACGAGCCAGCCGGCGGCGCCCTGGAACTCGACCTCGCTGCTGGCATTCGCGTGGTTGCCTAGCTTGTCCTTCAGGCGCTGGACGGCGATCGCATTCAGCGTGCCGTCCGGCCTGAAGCGCGGCAGGAAGAAGCACGAGAGGCCGCCCGCAGCCTGCGCCAGCACGAGGAAGGCGTCGCACATCGGCGCCGAGAAGAACCACTTGTGCCCGGTGATCGCATAGCGGCGGCCCCAGGCGTCAACGCCGTCGGGCTCGGCGCGCGTGCTGTTCGCGCGAACGTCGGAGCCGCCCTGCTTCTCGGTCATGCCCATGCCGAGCGTGACCGCGCTCTTGGCCTCGAAGGGCAGGAAGCGCGGGTCGTAGGCGGTGGAGGCGATGCGCGAGCCCCAGGCCGCCTGCAGCGCCGGGTTGGCGCGCAAGGCCGGCGTCACGGCGTAGCTCATCGAGACCGGGCACAGCACGCTCGGCTCGGCCTCGGTGAAGAGCATGAAGGCGGCGGCGCGCTCCAGGTGCGCCAGCGGCCCGGCGGTCCAGGGCGTGCCGTGCAGGCCGTGGCCCAGGGCGCTGGCCATCAGCGCGTGGTAGCTCGGGTGGAACTCCACCTGATCCGTGCGCCGGCCCAGCCGGTCGTGCGTGTGCAGCACCGGCCGGTGGTGGTTGGCCAGCCGCGCGTGCTGCTGCATCGCGGCACTGCCGAATTCGGCGCCGGCGCGGTCCAGCCGCGAGGTGTCCAGCTCGGGGCCCAGCGCAGCGAGCGCGTCGCGCAGCGGGCGGTTGATGCGGAACAGGTTCGCGCCCGCCAGCGGCTCGGCCTGGTTCGTGACCTCGTGCGTGATGAAACTCATGGCGACCTCGCCATCTCGATGTGGGGGATGCCGTCCTCCGCGTAAGGCTCGCCGACCGCGACGAAGCCGTGCTGCCGGTAGAAGCGCTGCAGGTGCGCCTGCGCGCTGATGCGGATGCCAAGTCCCGGCCAGGCCGCGACGCAGCGCGCCACGCCCTCGGCAACGAGCCCATGGCCGGCGCCCGTGCCGCGCACCTCGGGTGAAGTGATCACGCGGCCGAGCGAAGGTTCGGCGTACTTGATGCCCGGATCGACGACGCGCAAATAGGCCGCGAGCACGCCCGAAGCATCGCGCCCGAGCAGATGCCAGCACTGGCGGTCGACGCCGTCGGTGTCGAGGTACGGCCCCTGCTCGAGGATGAAGACGCGGCAGCGCAGCGCCAGCGCGTCGTAGAGGTCGTCGACGCCGAGATCCTCGAAGCGCGACCAGCGCCAGCGCAGCAGAGGCTCAGTCACTCGCGTTAAGCTTCTGAATGCGCCGCCCGTCGGCCGTCGGCAGGCCCTTCAAGTACTTGAAGGTGCCGCTCGAATGGCCGACCAGCCGGCCGCGCTCGTCGAAGACCTGGCCCTCGCAGAAGGCCATCGTCGCGGTGTGGTGCATGCGGCGGCCGACCGCCCGCATCACGCCTTCGCCGGGGCGCATGAAGCTGGTCTTCATCTCGATCGTCACCACGCCGGGCAGCGAGTCGCCGCCAGGCTTCACTGGCGAGCGCGCGGCGTGCGCCATCGCCACGTCCAGCAGCGTCATCGTCACGCCGCCGTGCGCCACGCCCCAGGAGTTCGTCAGCTCCTCGCGCAGCGGCAGCAGGATCTCGGCCTCGCCGGGCTCGAAGCGCTGCAGCTGCATGCCCAGCAGCTGCACGAAGGGGATGCGGACCTTGAACTCCACCTCGGTCAGCCGCCGTGCACGCAGGAAACGCCGCCGTCCACCGCGAGGATCTGCCCCGTGATGTGCTTGCCCGCCGCGCTGGCGAAAAGCAGCACGGCGCCCTTCAGGTCGTCGTTGTCGCCCAGGCGCTTCAGCGGTGCCGAGGCGGCCAGCGTCTCGGCACCCAGCGCCTCCAGCGTGCCCTTGGTCATCTTGCTCGGGAAGAAGCCCGGCGCCAGCGCATTGACGGTGATGCCGTAGGCGCCCCACTCGCCGGCCAGCGTGCGCGTGAAGTTCACCGCCGCACCCTTGCTCGCGCCGTAGGCGATGAACTTGACGTTCATGCTGCCGCCCAGGCCGGCGATGCTGGCGATGTTGATGATGCGGCCACTGCGGCGCGGGATCATGCTGGCCTTGGCCACCGCCTGCGCGAACAGGAACAGGCTGCGGATGTTCAGGTTCATCACCTTGTCCCAGGCTTCCAGCGGGAAGTCCTCGGCCGGCGCGCCCCAGGTGGCGCCGGCGTTGTTGACGAGGATGTCGATGCGGCCCAGGCGCTGCATGGTCTCGTCGACGACGCGCTTCACATCGTCGGGCTTGCTCGCGTCGGCGGCAATCCAGCGTGCATCGATGCCCTTGGCCGAGAGTTCAGCGCAGGCCTCTTCCAGCTCAGCCGACTTGCGCGCGGTGAGCATCACCTTGGCGCCGGCCTCACCCAGCGCCTCGGCCATCTGCAGGCCCAGGCCGCGCGAGCCGCCGGTGACCAGCGCCACCTGGCCGGAAAGATCGAACAGTTGCTGAACGGGCGTGCCCATCGCGTGTCTCCTGAGGTGTTGATTCGTGTCGGCGCGGCCGTGGAGGACCTACAGCCAGCGCTCGTCCAGCTCGCGCAGCAGCGGCTCGCGGCGCGCCACCGGCGCGAGCCAGGCGTCGATCTTCGGCAGCTCGTAGGCGTGGAACCAGCGCATGGCCGCCATCTTGCCCGGCGCGAGCGGATGCCCCTGCGCGGCGAGCGCCACGTCGAGCCACAGCCAGGCCAGCACCACGTGGCCGAAGGCCTGCAGGTAGGGCGTGGCATTGGCCAGCGCTTCCTCGGGCACGCCGGTGGCCCAGGCGGACTTCGTTGCCGCGCCCAGCTTCTGCAGCGCCGCGGCCAGGCCGTTGGCGGGCTCGGCGAAGCCATCGACATGGCCGGCACGCTCGATCGTCGCGTTGATGCGCCCGGCCAGCGCCTTGAGCCCCGCGCCGCCGTCCATCACCACCTTGCGGCCCAGCAGGTCCAGCGCCTGGATGCCGTGCGTGCCCTCGTGAATCATGTTCAGGCGGTTGTCGCGCCAGTACTGCTCCACGGGATAGTCGCGCGTGTAGCCGTAGCCGCCATGCACCTGGATCGCCAGCGAGTTGGCCTCCAGGCACCACTCGCTGGGCCAGCTCTTGGCGATCGGCGTCAGCACCTCCAGCAGCAGCGCGGCCTCCGCCGCAGCGGCGGGCTCGCCGGTCTGCTGCTCGTCGACGAGGCGCGCGCAGTACAACTCCAGCGCCAGGCCGCCCTCGACATAGGCCTTCTGCGCCAGCAGCATGCGCTTCACGTCGGCATGGCGGACGATCGGCACCTGTGCCTGCGTGGCGTCCTTGCCATTGCCGGTGATTGGCCGGCCTTGCGGCCGCGTGCGGGCGTATTCGAGGCTCGCCTCGTAGCCCGCATAACCCAGCATCACCGCGCCCAGGCCGACGCCGATGCGCGCCTCGTTCATCATGTGGAACATGCAGTGCAAGCCCTCGCCGGGCTTGCCGACGAGGTAGCCGATGGCGCCGCTGGCGCCTCGCACCGGATGCCGGCCTTCGCCGAAGTTCAGCAGCGTGTTCGTCGTGCCGCGATAGCCGAGCTTGTGGTTCAGGCCGGCCAGCGCCACGTCGTTGCGCTCGCCGGTCAGTTCACCTCGTTCGTTCGCCAGGTTCTTGGGCACGATGAAGAGCGAGATGCCCCGCGTGCCCGGCACCGGCTTGCCGTCGGGCCCGGGGATCTTGGCCAGCACGAGGTGAACGATGTTCTCGGTGATGCCGTGCTCGCCGGCGCTGATCCACATCTTGTTGCCGCGCAGGCGAAAGCGCGGGCCGAGCGGATCGGCCTCGAAGCCCTCGCCGTCGGGCACGGCGCGGGTGCTGATGTCGCTGAGCGAAGAGCCGGCCTGCGGTTCGCTCAGGCACATCGTTCCGAACCAGCGGCCGGCGAATTCGGCTGAAGCGAACACCTCGCGCTGCAGCGGCGTGCCGTGCGCCATCAGCAGGCTGGCGTTGCCGGCGGTCAGCATCAGGTAGCCGCCCATCGCGACGCTGGCCTTATGGAAGAAGGCGTTGCCCGCCATCTCCACGACGCAGGGCAGCTGCATGCCGCCGGCATCGAAGTCCTGCATCGCGGCCAGCATGCCCGACTCGACGTATGCCGCACAGGCCTCGTGCGTGGCCTGCGGCAGCACCACGTGCTCGCCGGCCTCGTCGCTGACGATGCGCGGCTCCTCGGTGTCGGCCAGGCGGTTGAAGGGCGCGAACTTGTCGCGGGCGATGCGCTCGCAGGTGTCCAGCACCTGCGAGAAGGTCTCGCGTGAATGCTCGCCGAAGCGCGGCCGCGTGGCCAGCGCCTCCACGCGCAGCCAGTCGAAGAGCAGGAAGTCCAGCGTCTCACGCATCGCAGCCATCAGCCGCTCCTGTCCCGGGGCACCACGGCCATCGTCGCCGAGGCCTTCATCACCAGCGCGCGGCTGCCGTCCGCGGCCTCGGCCCAGACCTCGGCCTCGGTGAAGCTCAGCCGCCGGCCGGCCTTCAGCACGTGGCCGTCGCAGCGCAGCCGCAGGCCCTTGCCGGCGCGCAGCAGGCTGGTCTTCAGCTCGGCGGTGAGGATCCAGTGGTCGGCCGGCGCCATCGTCTGGGCAGCCGCGCCCATCGTGTGGTCGGCCAGCGAGGCCATCACGCCGGCGTGCACCTGGCCCGTGTGCTGCAGGTGGCGCTCGGCCAGCACGAGCTGCGTCTCGATGCGCCCTTCGGCCGCCACCACCGGCTCGACGCCCAGGTCGACCATGAACGGCGAGCTGCTGAAGAAGCGGCGCAGCGTCGCCAGGTCCGGCGTCATCGCGGCAGCCCAGTGCGACGCCCGGTCACAGCACCTCGAAGATGCCCGCGGCACCCATGCCGCCGCCGATGCACATCGTCACGCAGACCTTCTTCGCGCCGCGGCGCTTGCCTTCGATCAGCGCGTGGCCCGTGAGCCGCTGGCCGCTCACGCCGTAGGGGTGGCCCACCGCGATGGCGCCACCGTTGACGTTGAGCCGGTCCATCGGGATGCCCAGCTTGTCCGCGCAATACAGCACCTGCACGGCGAAGGCTTCGTTGAGTTCCCACAGGTCGATGTCGGCCACCGTCAGGCCCAGGCGCGCGAGCACCTTGGGCACCGCGAACACGGGGCCGATGCCCATCTCGTCGGGCTCGCAGCCGGCCACGGCGAAGCCGAGGAAGCGGCCCAGCGGCTTGAGGCCCTTGCGCGACGCGACCTCCTCGGCCATCACCACGCAGGCGCCGGCACCATCGCTGAACTGGCTCGCGTTGCCGGCCGCGATCAGGCCGCCGGGCAGCGCCGGGCGGATGCCGCTCACGGCCTCGACCGTCGTGCCCGGGCGGATGCCTTCGTCGGCGCTCACGGTCACCTGCTTGCTGCGCAGGCCCATCACCGGGTCGGCGACGCCGGCGGTCACGGTGATCGGCGCGATCTCGTCCTTGAACAGGCCCGCTTCCTGCGCCGCGGCGGCCTTCTGCTGGCTCGCGGCGCCGTACTGGTCCATGCGCTCGCGGCCGATGCCGTAGCGCTTGGCCACCTGCTCGGCGGTCTGCAGCATGCTCCAGTAGATCTCGGGCTTGTGCTCGGCCAGCCACATGTCGCGCAGCATGTGCTGGTTCATCTCCTGCTGCACGCAGGAGATGCTCTCGACGCCGCCCGCCACGAAGATGTCGGCCTCGCCGGCGACGATGCGCTGCGCCGCCATCGCGATGGTCTGCAGGCCGCTGGAGCAGAAGCGGTTGACGGTCATGCCGCTCGTGGTGATGGGCAGCCCGGCGCGCAGCGCGACCTGGCGCGCGATGTTCGCGCCGGTCGCACCTTCGGGGTTGGCGCAGCCCATGATCACGTCGTCGACCTCGGCCGGCGCGATGCCGGCGCGCTCGACGGCCGCCTTCACGGCGTGGCCGCCCAGCGTGGCGCCGTGGGTCATGTTGAAGGCGCCCTTCCAGCTCTTGGCGAGCGGCGTGCGGGCGGTGGAGACGATGACGGCTCGGGTCATGATGCGGTGTCCTTCGTCTTCAGGTGAACGACTTGCCTTCGGCCGCCAGCTTGGCCAGCAGCGGCGCGGGCTGCCAGAACGTGGCGTCGTCGTGCGGGTTGGCGGCGAAGCGCTTCATCGCCTGCACGACGTTGAACAGGCCCTGGCTGTCGGCGTAGCACATCGGCCCACCGCGGAACAGCGGGAAGCCGTAGCCGGTGAGGTAGACCATGTCGATGTCGCTGGCCTTGCTGGCGATGCCTTCTTCCAGGATCTTCGCGGCCTCGTTGACGAGCGAATACACCAGCCGGTGCACGATCTCCTCGTCACTGATCTTGCGCGCCTTGACGCCGAGCTCGGCGCGGTGCTTCTCGATCATCTCGACAACCGCCGGTGACGGAATCGCGTCGCGCTTGCCCGGCTTGTAGTCGTACCAGCCGGCGCCGGTCTTCTGGCCGTAGCGGCCCATCTCGCACAGAAGGTCTGCCGTCTTGCTGTAGCGCATGTGCGGCTTCTCGACGTAGCGGCGCTTGCGGATCGCCCAGCCGATGTCGTTGCCGGCCAGGTCGCCCATGCGGAACGGGCCCATCGCCATGCCCCACTTCTCGACCGCCTGGTCCACCTGCTGCGGCGTGCAGCCTTCCTCCAGCAGGAAGCCGGCCTGGCGGCTGTACTGCTCGATCATGCGGTTGCCGATGAAGCCGTCGCAGACGCCGCTCACCACAGCAGTCTTCCGGATCTTCTTGCCCAGGGCCATCACCGTTGCCAGCACGTCCTTGGCCGTCTTCTCGCCACGCACCACCTCCAGCAGCTTCATCACGTTGGCGGGGCTGAAGAAGTGGGTGCCGATCACGTCCTGCGGCCGCTTCGTGAACGAAGCGATCTGGTTCACATCGAGCGTGCTCGTATTGCTGGCGAGGATCGCCCCGGGCTTCATCACCTCGTCGAGCGTGCGGAAGACCTTCTCCTTGACGCCCATCTCCTCGAACACGGCCTCGATGACCATGTCGGCATCGGCGATGTCGGCGTAGCTGAGCGTGGTCTTCAGCAGCGCCATGCGCGCGTCGAGCTTGTCCTGCTTGAGCTTGCCCTTCTTGAGCTGCGCCTCGTAGTTCTTGCGGATGGTGGCGACGCCGCGGTCCAGCGCCTCCTGCTTCATCTCCAGCATCGTCACCGGGATGCCGGCGTTGAGGAAGTTCATCGTGATGCCGCCGCCCATCGTGCCGGCGCCGATCACGGCCAGCTTCTCGATCTTGCGCTGCGGCGTGTCCTCAGGCACATCAGGGATCTTGCTGGCCGCGCGCTCGCCGAAGAAGGCGTGGCGCAGCGCCTTGCACTCGGGCGTGAGCATCAGCGCGAGGAAGATCTCGCGCTCGTAGAGCATGCCCTCGTCGAACCTGCGCTTGAGAGACGCCTCGACCGCATCGACGCACTTCAGCGGCGCCGGGAAGCGGCCGGCCATGCCCTTGACCATGTTGCGGGCGAAGCCGAAGAAGGCGTCCGGGTCCGGGTGGCTGACCTTCAGGTCGCGCACGCGCGGATACGGGCCGGGCTTGGCCGCGGCTTCCTCGGCCAGCGCGCAGGCTTCGGCCAGCAGGTCGGCGCCGGAGATCTTGTCGAAGAGCTTCTGCCCCGGCAGCGCCGCGAGCATCTCGCTCTTGATCGGCTCGCCGCTGACGATGACGTTCACGGCGGTCTCGACGCCCAGCACGCGCGGCAGGCGCTGCGTACCGCCGGCGCCGGGGATGAGGCCGATCTTCACCTCGGGCAGCGCGACGTTCGTGCCCGGCGCGGCGATGCGGTAGTGCGCGCCGAGCGAAAGCTCCAGCCCGCCGCCCATGCAGACGCTGTGCACGGCCGCCACCACCGGCTTCGGGCAGTCTTCGAGCAGCCTGATCAGGCTCAGCAGGTTCGGCTCCTGGATCGCCTTGGGCGAGCCGAACTCCTTGATGTCGGCGCCGCCCGAGAAGGCCTTGCCAGCCCCGGTGACGACGATGGCCTTGACCGCGGCGTCGGCCACTGCGCGCTCGACGCCGGCGGCCAGTTCGCGCCGCGTGTCGTAGCCCAGGCCGTTGACGGGCGGGTTGTCGAGCGTGAGCACGGCAACGGTGCCGCGGAGCTCGTAGCGGGTGCCCATGGCGTCTCCTCGCACGTGAAAGTGAACGATCGTTCGATTCTAGGGTTGGGCCCGAAAGCCCCTTGTCCCTCGCGCGACAACCCCGCCCTGACCGGGATCAAGGACGCGGCAGGCGCAGCCGCCTATCGTGCCCCGCCGCCGCAGCCACCGCATCACCATGAACCCCGAGCAGCATTCGCACGACCTCACCATCGTCGGCGCCGGCCCTGCGGGCCTGTCGCTGGCCACCGCCTTGGCGCGCGCCGGGCTGCGCTGCCGCATCGTCGAGCAGCAGCCCGAGTCGGCGATCGCCAAGCCCGCCGACGACGGCCGCGAGATCGCGCTCACGCACCGCGCGCGCGGCATCCTCGAATCGCTCGGCCACTGGCAGCGCCTGGCGCCGGCCGAGATCGAGCCGCTGCGCGAGGCGCGCGTCAGCAGCGGCAATTCGCCTTTCGTCCTGCCCTTCGTGCCGTCCTTCGACGCCCGCGGCCGCGGCCACGAGGCCCTGGGCTGGCTGGTGCCGAACTTCCGCCTGCGCGAGGTGGCCTACGCCGCCGCCGCGGCCGAGCCGAACGTCACGCTGGACTGCGGCCGCAGCGTCGCCGGCCTGGAGCGCGACCGCCTGGGCGCCACCGTGCGCCTGGCCGACGGCGGCACGCTGCGCGCACCCATCGCGGTGGCCGCCGACAGCCGCTTCTCGGCCGTGCGGCGCATGGCCGGCATTGGCGCGCGGATGCTGGACTTCGGCCGCATCGCGATCGTCGCGCGCTTCGGGCACGAGGCCGACCACGAGGGCGTCGCGCACGAGTGCTTCCGCTACGGCAACACGCTGGCGACGCTGCCGCTGCCGGGGCGCGTTTCCTCGGCCGTGGTCACGGTGAAGGCCGACGAGGCGCCGCAATGGCTGGCGCTGGACGACGACGCCTTCGGCGCGCGCGTGCAGGCGCAGCTCGGCGGCCGCCTGGGCGCCGTGCGCATGGCCGGCCCGCGCCACCACTACCCGCTGGTGGCGGTGTATGCGCAGCGCTTCGCGGCCTCGCGCTTCGCGCTCATCGGCGATGCCGCGGTGGGCATGCACCCGGTCACCGCGCATGGCTACAACTTCGGCCTGTACGGCGTGGAAGTGCTCGTGCGCGAGCTTTCGCGCGGGCTGGGCGACACGGCGCTCGAGACCTACGCCGCCGAGCACCGGCGCGTGACCTGGCCCGTCTACGAGGGCACCAACGCCATCGTGCGGCTCTTCACCGACGACCGGCTGCCAGCCAGGCTGCTTCGCGGCGCGGTGCTGCGGATGGCGCGCGGGCTGCCGCCGGTGCGCGAGATGGTGACGCGCCGGCTCACGGGCCCCGGCAGTGCCCGCCCTGCTGCGCTTCAGACCTCCAGCCACTCCTTGCGCACGTAGGCGTTCGCCCGCAGGTCCGCGGGCGTGCCCTCGAAGACGATCTGGCCGTGGCCCATCACGAGGCAGCGGTCGGCCACCTCCAGCGCGATCGTCAGCTTCTGCTCGACCAGCAGCACCGCGATGCCGCGCCGCTTCAGCTCGCGCAGGTACTCGGCGACGAGTTCGACGATCTTCGGCGCCAGGCCCTCGGTGGGCTCGTCGATCATGATCAGCTGCGGGTCGCCCATCAGCGTGCGGCACAGCGTCAGCATCTGCTGCTCGCCGCCGGACAGCACGCCGGCCTCGGTGTGCTGGCGCTCCTTCAGGCGCGGGAACATGCGGTACATGTCCTCGAAGCCGAACCTCGACGACTTCGCGCCACGCTTCTCGCCCAGCATCAGGTTCTGGTGCACCGTCAGCGTGGGGAAGATGTCGCGGTTCTCCGGCACGTAGCCCAGGCCCGCGTGCGCGATCTCGAAGGCCTTGCGGCCGCGCAGCTCGGTGCCGCCGAAGTCGACCGAGCCGGTAGCGTCGACCAGCCCCATGATCGCCTTGACCGTCGTGCTGCGGCCCGAGCCGTTGCGGCCCAGCAGCGCGACGATCTCGCCCGGCGCCACGTCCAGGTTCACGCCGTGCAGCACATGGCTCTTGCCGTAGTAGGCGTGCAGCTCGCGGACCTTGAGCGTCATCTCAGTACCGCCCGGCCGTTCCGAAGGTACTGAGCGCCCCCTCGGTGGGCCGCGAACGAAGTGAGCTTGGGGGCTTCATATCAGTGTCCTGCAGCCTGGGCCTGCGCCTCGGCCAAGACAGAGCCGAGATAGGCCTCCTTCACCCGCTCGTCGGCGCGCACCTTCTCCGGCGTGTCGAAGGCGATCACCTCGCCGTAGACCAGCACCGCGATCTTGTCCGCCAGGCCGAAGACCACGCCCATGTCGTGCTCCACCGTCAGCAGCGTGCGGCCCACCGTCACCTCGCGGATCAGGTTGACGAAACGCGCGGTCTCGCTGCGGCTCATGCCGGCGGTGGGCTCGTCCAGCAGCACCACGCTGGCGCCGCCGGCGATCGTGATGCCAATCTCCAGCGCGCGCTGCTCGGCGTAGGTGAGGTTCATCGCCAGCACGTCGCGCCGCTTGTGCAGCTTGATCATCTCCATGATCTGCTCGGCGCGCTCGTTGGCGTCGCGCAGGTCGGCCAGGAAGCGCCAGAACGCGTACTTGTAGCCCAGGCTCCACAGCACCGCGCAGCGCAGGTTCTCGAACACCGACAGGCGGTTGAACAGGTTGCTGACCTGGAAACTGCGTGCCAGCCCCAGGCGGTTGATCTCGTAGGGCTTCAGGCCGTTGATGCGCTTGCCGTGCAGCAGAATGTCGCCTCCGCTGCTGCCGAAGCGGCCGCTGATGAGGTTGAACAGCGTGCTCTTGCCGGCGCCGTTCGGGCCGATCACGGCGACGCGCTCGCCGGGCTTCACCGCAAAGTTCGCGCCGCGGATGATCTCGGTGCGGCCGAAGCTCTTGCGCACGTCGCGCAGTTCCAACGCGAACGCCGCGCTCATGCCGCCGTCTCCCGCCGCTTGATCTCGCGCTCGATCTCCTCCTGCACGTGGCCCCACTCGTGCAGGAACTGGCGCCGCACCAGCTCGAACATCGCCGCGCCGACGACGACGATCAGCCCCGCGCCCAGCCAGGCGTCCACGCCCTTGGCATTGAGCTGCGCGCCCATGAACTTCAGCGTCGGCCCCAGCGCCTGGTTCAGCTGCAGGTGGTAGACCATCTCGATCATCGCCGCCGCGCCCAGCAGCACGGTGGCCGCGGTGCCGGCCAGCGCGAGGTACGAGGCCACCAGCGGCCGCAGCTTGCCGAAGGAGGCCACGCGCAGGTTCATCATGATCAGGCTGGCAATGCCGCCCGGCGCGAACATCACCATGAAGGTGAACACGAGGCCCAGGTACAGCAGCCACGCGAGCGTGAGTTCCGAGAGCATCACGGTGGCGAAGACCAGCAGCACGGCGCCGATGATGGGCCCGAAGAAGAACATCGCGCCGCCCAGGAAGGTGAACAGCAGGAAGCCGCCCGAGCGCGTGGCGCCCACCACTTCCGCGGTGACGATCTCGAAGTTCAGAGCCGCCAGGCCGCCCGAGATGCCCATGAAGAAGCCGCTGGCGACGAAGGCGAAGTAACGCACGAACTGCGTGTCGTAGCCGATGAACTCCACCCGTTCCGGGTTGTCGCGCACGGCGTTGAGCATGCGGCCCAGCGGCGTGCGCGTGAAGGCGAACATCAGCGCGGTGCAGACGAAGGTGTAGACGGCGATCAGGTAGTACAGCTGCACCTGCGGCCCGAAGCTGATTCCCAGCACCGGCTTGCCGACCACGCGGTTGCCGCTGATGCCGCCTTCGCCGCCGAAGAAGCCGGGGAACATCAGCGCCATCGCCGCGACCAGTTCGCCCACGCCCAGCGTGATCATCGCGAAGGGCGTGCCGGCCTTCCTCGTCGTCACGTAGCCCAGCAGCACCGCGAAGGCCATGCCGGCCACGCCGGCCACCAGCGGGACCAGGCTCACCGGCAAGGCCAGCTCGCCCTTGGACACCATGTTCAGCGCGTGGATCGCGAAGAACGAGCCCAGGCCCGAGTACACCGCGTGGCCGAAGCTGAGCATGCCGCCCTGCCCCAGCAGCATGTTGAAGGCCAGGCAGGCGATGATCGCGATGCCCATCTGCGACAGCATGGTCAGCGACAGGCTGCTCTTGAACAGCAGCGGCGCCACCACCATCACCAGCGCATAGCCGCCCCACAGCAGCCAGCGGCCGACGTTGTAGGGCTTGAAGCGATAGACGGGCCCCGCGTGCTGCATGCCGGCGCTAGCCTTCACGGGTGCCGAACAGGCCCTTGGGCCTGAAGATCAGGATCAGCACCAGCAGCAGGTAGGGCAGGATTGCCGCGACCTGGCTCATCTTCACGCTCCACACCGCGAAGCCGAAGCTCTGCGGACCCACCGGCGAGCCGAGCCAGGCGAAGAGGTCGGCCAGCGAGCGGTCGCTGCCGACCGCGAAGCTGTCGATCACGCCCAAGGCGACCGAGGCGACGAAGGCGCCGGCCAGCGAGCCCATGCCGCCGATCACGATCACCGCAAACACCACCGGGCCGACGGCGCCGGCCATCGCCGGCTCGGTGACGCGCATCACGCCGCCGATCACGCCGGCCAGCGCCGCCAGCGCCGTGCCGCCGCCGAACACGCCCATGAAGACGCGCGGCACGTCGTGGCCCAGCGCCTCGACGGCTTCCGGGTGCGTCAGCGCGGCCTGGATCACGAGGCCGATGCGGGTGCGCGTCAACAGCAGCCACACCGCCAGCAGCATCAGCACCGCCACGCCCATGCCGAAGGCGCGGAAGGCCGGGAACTGCGTGCACACGGCGCCGGCGGCGGCGCACTCGGGCGGCGGCATGCCCCAGGCCAGGCCCAGGCCCGTGGCCGGGTGCTGGACGATCGTGAACAGGGCGTCGCGCAGGCTTTCCGGCGGCGTGAAGTTCAGCGCCTGGCGGCCCCAGACGAGGTTCACCAGCTCGAACACCAAGTAGCTCAGGCCGAAGGTGATCAGCAGCTCCGGCACGTGGCCGAAACGGTGCACGCGCCGCAGCGCAAAGCGCTCGAAGGCGGCGCCGGCCAGCCCCACCAGCGGCGGCGCGAGGATCAGCCCGGCCCAGAAGCCGACCGCCTGCGTGATGCTGAACGCGACGTAGGCGCCCAGCATGTAGAAGCTGGCGTGCGCGAAGTTCAGCACGCCCATCATGCTGAAGATCAGCGTCAGGCCCGACGCCAGCATGAACAGCAGCAGGCCCACCGACAGGCCGTTGAGCAGCGAGATCAGGAAGTAGGACGAGTCCACGCAGACCGCACTCTAGTTTGACCAAGCGAACGCGGCGGAACCGGCTTTGCCGGGCCGCTCGCGTTGCCCCCTTCGAGGGGGAGCGCCGCAGGCGCTTCGGGGGTGGGTCAAGGTTGCTTCATCTGGCAGGAGGTGGGCGTGCTGGCCACGTAGGCGGGAATGGCCCGCACTTCCTGGAAGTTATAGCCCGTGTTCTCCACGCTGTACGGGTTCTTCGCGTCGGCCTTGCGCCACTCGCTGATGTACATCGCCTGCTGCAGCTGGTGGTCGGTCTTGCGCATCTCGGCGTCGCCGTTGAAGCTCTTGAACTGCAGGCCGTGCATCGCGCCGGCCACCTTCACGGGATCGGTGCTCTTGGCCTTGGCCATGCCTTCCGAGAGCATCTGCAGACCGGCGTAGGTCTGGAAGGTGTACCAGTCGTCGTTGAACTTGGCCTTGTACTCGTTCATCCACTTCTGCACGCCCGGCAGGCTGGTGTGGCCCACCGCCACCACGCGCACCTTGCCGCCCACGCCCGCGGCCATCGCGGTGGGCACGCCGCTGGTGACGGCGTAGTAGGTGTAGAAGTTGGCGTTCAGGCCGGCGTCCTTGGCGGCCTTGATCAGCAGCGTCAGGTCCTGGCCCCAGTTGCCGGTGACGACGCTGTCGGCGCCGCTGGCCTTGATCTTGGCCACGTAGGGCGCGAAGTCCTTGACCTGGCCGATCGGATGCAGGTCGTCGCCGACGATCTGCACGTCGGGCCGCTTGCGGGCGATCGTCTCGCGGAAGAACTTCGAGACCTGCACGCCGTGGGCGTAGTTCTGGCCGATGACGTAGACCTTCTTCACGTCGGCCTGGTCCTTCATGAAGCTGGTCAGCGCCTCCATCTTCATCGAGGTGTCGGCATCCAGGCGGAAGTGCCAGTACGAGCACTTGCTGCCGGTCAGGTCGGGGTCCACCGCGGCGTAGTTCAGGTACACCAGCTCCTTGCCCGGGTTGCGCTCGTTGTGTTTGTTGACCGCGTCCAGGATGGCCGCCGCCGCGCCCGAGCCGTTGCCCTGCACGACGTAGCGGATGCCCTGGTCGATGGCGGCCTTCAGCACGTTCAGACTTTCCTGCGGCGAGCCCTTGTTGTCGAAGGGGACGAACTCGTACTTCACGCCGGCGGCGTTCTTCTTGTTGAACTGCTCGGCGCTGAACTGCCAGCTCTTGAGCTGGTTCTGGCCGACGTTGGCGAAGGCGCCCGACAGCGGGTCGATGAAGGCGATCTTCACCGTCTCGCCGGACTGGGCCCAGGCGGCGCCGGCGATCAGGCAGGTGGCGGCGGCAGCGACGGCACGCAGGCGGCGGGCGGGGGCAGGGGTCATGGAGGTCTCCTCGGATCTTCGATCGGCGCGAAGGTAGCGGAAGTGCCTGCGCCGCGCGCTCGGGAACTACCCCGAACGACTTGTCGCCCCGGGGACAAGCACCGGGCAAACCCCCGCCGCCGGTGCCCGGCCGCGCACCGGCCGACAATGCGGGCCCGACGAAAGGTCCGCGCCCGCGGCACGACCCAGGTCTTTGCCAACCGAGCGCTTCACGCCATGAGCCACGACCACGACGATCCCCGCTACCCCGTCCGCAAGACCGACGCCGAGTGGCGCGCCGGACTCGACCGCATGCAGTACCAGGTGACGCGCCACGCCGCCACCGAGCGCCCCTTCACCGGCAAGTACTGGGACGAGTTCGGCAGCGGCCGCTACGACTGCGTCGGCTGCGGCCAGCCCCTGTTCGAGAGCGCCACCAAGTTCGACGCCGGCTGCGGCTGGCCGAGCTACTGGCAGCCGATCAACGGCGAGGTGATCGAGCGCGTGCGCGACACCACCCACGGCATGGTGCGCGTGGAGGTGCGCTGCAACCGCTGCGGCAGCCACCTGGGCCATGTCTTCGAGGACGGCCCGGAGCCCACCGGCGAGCGCTACTGCATCAACTCCGCCTCGATCGATTTCAAGCCCGGCAGCGGCAGCGGTAGCGGTAACGAGGGCGCCGCCTGATGGCCACGCGGCTGGACGCCGCGGCCATCGAGGCCCGGTTGCGCGCGGCGCTCGACCCCACCGAGTTGCGGGTGCAGGACGACAGCCACCTGCACGCCGGCCACGCCGGCGCCAGGGAAGGCGGCCATTTCACGGTCCACATCGCCTGCGCCCGGTTCGACGGCTTGGCGAAGGTCGCCCGACATCGCCTTGTGTATGATGCCTTGGGTTCGCTGGGCGCCCAGGGCGTGCACGCGCTGGCCATCAAGGCCAAGGCTCCGGGCGAACCCTGAAAGCGCAGGCGCTGCCGCCCTCCCGGCGCGGCGCCGCGAACCTCCCCGCCGCGCCACGCCCGCGGCACCACCTGCGTGAAAGCTCCCCTGTCGATGAAGACGAAGACCCCTGCCGCCGCGCGCGCGGCCCTCGCCCTGGCCTGCTTCGCGCTGGCCATGCCACTGGCCGCCCAGGCGCAGAACATCGCCACCGTCAACGGCAAGCCGGTGCCGAAGAACCGCGTCGACACGCTGATCGCGCAGGCCAAGCGCGCGGGCCAGGCGGTGTCGCCCGAGATGGAAGTGCAGGCACGCGACCAGGTCGTGCTGCGCGAGATCTTCGTGCAGGAAGCCACCAAGCAGGGCCTGGCCGCGCGGCCGGACTTCGCCGCGCAGATGGAGCTGGCGCGCCAGAGCATCCTGATCCGCGACCTGTTCGACGAGTACCGCAAGAAGAACCCGATCAGCGACGCCGACGCGCAGGCCGAGTACGACAAGTTCAAGAAGCAGTCCGCGGGCACGGAGTACCGCGCGCGCCACATCCTCGTGGACAAGGAAGAAGAGGCCAAGGCCCTCATCGCCAAGCTGAAGGCCGGGGCCAAGTTCGAGGACCTGGCCAAGGCCAGCAGCAAGGACACCGGCTCGGCGCAGAACGGCGGCGACCTGGACTTCGCCAAGCCCGACAGCTACGTGCCCGAGTTCAGCGGCGCGCTGCAGAAGCTGAAGAAGGGCGAGCTGACCGAGGAGCCGGTGAAGAGCCAGTTCGGCTACCACATCATCCGCCTGGACGACACGCGCGAGGCGCAGTTCCCGTCGTTCGACGAAGTCAAGGCGCAGATCAAGCAGCGCCTGGAACAGATGCGCATGCAGCAGTACCAGGAAGAGCTGCGCAGCAAGGCCAAGACGGACTACAAGTTCGCCACCGGCGCGCCGAACCGCTGATCGGCCCCGGCCCCGCAGAGACGCCCCGCCCGTGCGGGGCGTTTTCGCTTTCTACGGCAGCAGCACGGTGCTGCCGGTGGTCTTGCGTGCCTCCAGGTCGCGGTGCGCCTGCGCCACCTCGGCCAGCGGGTAGCGCTGGTCGATGCGGATCTTCACCGCGCCGCTCTGCACGACGGAAAACAGGTCCGCGGCCATCGCCTCGTTGACCTCGCGCGAGGCGATGTGCGTGAACAGGGTCTGCCGCGTCACGTACAACGAGCCCTTGGCGCCCAGGATGCCGGGCGCGAAGGCCGGCGCCGGCCCCGAGGCGTTGCCGAAGCAGGCCATCAGCCCGAACGGGCGCAGGCAGTTCAGGCTGCCTTCCCAGGTGTCCTTGCCCACGGAGTCGTAGACCACCTTGACGCCTTTGCCGCCGGTGATCTCCTTGACGCGCGCGGCGAAGTCCTCCTTGGAGTAGTCGATCGCATGCGCCGCGCCATGCGCCAGCGCCAGCTCGCACTTGGCGGCGCTGCCGGCGGTGCCGATCAGCTGCAGGCCCAGGGCCTTGGCCCACTGGCAGGCGATCAGACCCACGCCGCCGGCCGCCGCGTGGAACAGCACGAAGTCGCCCGGCTCCAGGCCCTCGACGGGCAGCGTGCGCTTCAGCAGGTACTGGGCGGTCAGGCCCTTGAGCATCATCGCGGCCGCCGTGTCGAAGGCGATGCCATCGGGCAGCTTCACCACGTTCTTGGCCGGCATCACGCGCGCCTCGCTGTAGCTGCCGGGCGGGTTGCTCGCGTAGGCGGCGCGGTCGCCGGCCTTCAGGTGCGTGACGCCCTCGCCCACCGCCTCGACGACGCCGGCGCCTTCCATGCCCAGCTTCAGCGGCAGCGGGTTCTGGTACAGGCCGGTGCGCTGGTAGACGTCGATGAAGTTCAGCCCGCAGGCGTGGTGGCGGATGCGGATCTCGCCCGGCCCGGGCTCGCCCACCGGCACGTCGACGAGTTGCAGTTGTTCGGGGCCGCCGTAGGCGGTGATCTGGATGGTGCGGGCCATGGTGTCGTTCCTGTCTCGTGGTTCGTAGCCGGGCGCGAGGTTAAGCGATGGCGCGCGGGCGTGCACGGTGAGGCTCGTGGCACCATCGCGCCCGTCGATGAAGCGCCTGCAGCAAGCCCCGAACCTCGCCCTGGCCACGCTGTGGGCCGACCTGCTGGCCGGCGCCGGCATCCCCGCCAGCGTGCAGCGCGCCTTCGCCTCCAGCATCGCCGGCGAGATCCCGCCGGACCAGGCGCTGCCCGAGATCTGGGTGCAGGACGACGAGGACCATGCGCGCGCCGCGCAGCTGCTGGCCGAACTGCGCGGCCAGCCGCACCGCCACTGGCTGTGCCGCGGCTGCGGCGAGAGCGTCGACGGGCCCTTCGAGCAGTGCTGGAACTGCGGCGCGATGCGGGTGGCCTCTTGACCCGCCTCACGCCCCGCCTGGCGCTGCTGATGACGCTGCCGCCGCTGCTGTGGGCGGGCAACGCGGTGGTCGGCCGGCTGATGGCGGGCCAGGTCCCGCCGCTGACGCTGAACTTCCTGCGCTGGACGCTGGCGGCCATCATCCTGCTGCCGCTGGGCTGGCGCGCGCTGACGCCCTGGTCGCGCATCGCGGCGCGCTGGCCTTACCTCGCGACCATCGGGCTGCTGGGCGTGGGCCTGTTCAACTCGCTGCAGTACCTGGCGGTGCTGAGCTCGTCGCCGCTGAACGTCACGCTCGTGGGCTCGAGCATGCCGGTGTGGATGCTGGCCATCGGCGCGCTCTTCTACGGCGAGCATCCGACCAAGCGCCAGCTGCTGGGCGCCGCGCTGGGCTTCGCGGGCGTCTGCGTGGTGCTGGGCCGCGGCTCGCTGCAGGCGCTGCTGGCGGTGCACTTCGTCGCCGGCGACCTCTACATCCTGCTGGCGATCATCGGCTGGGCCTTCTACAGCTGGCTGCTGGCGCGGCCGCCGGCGCACATGCGCGGCGATGCCCGCCCGCGCGCCGACGAAGGCTGGGACTGGGCCGGCTTCCTGCTCGTGCAAGCGCTGTTCGGGCTCGCGGCCTCGGGCCTGTTCACCACCGGCGAGCAGCTGCTCGCGAACCCGGCGCCCATCCGCTGGGGCCTGGGCGTGGCGGCGGCGCTGCTGTACGTCTCGCTGGGCGCCTCGATCGTGGCCTACCGCTGCTGGGGCCTGGGCGTGGCCGAAGGCGGGCCGGCGCTGGCCTCGTTCTTCAACAACCTCACGCCGCTGTTCGCGGCCGTGCTCTCGGCGCTGGTGCTGGGCGAGCCGCCGCGGCCCTATCACGCGGCGGCGTTCGCGCTCATCGTCGGCGGGATCGCGGTCAGCGCGATACGCCGGCCTTCACCGGCTCAGAAGGTGCCCGGGTAGGCGCCGCCGTCGATCAGCAGGTTCTGCCCCGTCACGTAGCCGGCCTGCACGCTGCACAGCCACGCGCAGTAGGCACCGAACTCCTCGGGCGTGCCGAAGCGCTGCGCCGGCACGGCCTTGCGGCGCGCGGCCATCACGTCTTCCACCGCCTGGCCGGACTTGGCCGCGACGCTGGCGAAGCCGCCGCGCAGCCGGTCGGTGTCGAAGGAGCCGGGCAGCAGGTTGTTGATCGTCACGCCGCGCGAGGCCAGCCGCGCCTGCCGCGCCGTGCCGGCGACGAAGCCGGTGAGGCCCGAGCGCGCGCCGTTCGACAGGCCCAGGAAGTCGATCGGCGCCTTCACGGCCGACGAGGTGATGTTGACGACGCGCCCATAGCCGCGCTCGGCCATCGGGTCGACCACGGTCCGGATCAGCTCGATGGGGGTCAGCATGTTCGCTTCCACCGCCTTGAGCCAGGCCTCGCGATCCCAGTCGCGGAAGTCGCCGGGCGGCGGGCCGCCGGCGTTGTTGACGAGGATGTCGACCTGCGGGCAGGCGCCCAGTGCCGCGGCGCGGCCCTCGGCGGTGGTGATGTCGCCGGCCACCGCGCGCACCTGCACGCCGGGGTGCGCGCCACGCAGCTGCGCCGCCGTCGCCTCCAGCGCCTCGGCGCCGCGCGCGGTGATCACCACGTTCACGCCTTCGGCCGCCAGCGCCGCCGCGCAGCCCTTGCCCAGCCCCTTGCTCGCGGCGCATACCAGCGCCCACTTGCCTGCGATGCCCAGGTCCATCGTGTCAGCTCCTCTTGATCGGTACGGGGTCGTTGCGAGAGCGTGCCAGCAGCCAGATGCCCACGAGCACGAGCGCGGTGCCGGCGACGATCCAGCCATTCATCGGCTCGTCGAGGATCAGCACGCCCATCGCGATCGTCGACAGCGGGCCGATCATGCCCGTCTGCGCCGCCATCGTGGGACCGATGCGCTCGATGGCCATCATCACCATCAGGACGGGCGCGAAGGTGCAGGCCACGGCGTTCAGCACGGAAAGCCACAGCACCGGCGCCGGAATCTCCACCACCGAGGCGAGTGGCCGCAGCAGCGCGAACTGCACGATGCACAGCACGCAGGCCACGCTGGTGGCCCAGCCGGTGAGGCGCAAAGCGCCCAGGCGCTTGACCTCGCGCCCGCTGTAGACCAGGTACACGGCGTAGCTCACCGCGCTGCCGAAGACCAGCGCCGCGCCCAGCGCCGTCGCCGGGCCGGCAAAGTGGATCTCGTGGCCGAAGACGAGCAGCACGCCGGCGTAGCTGACCGCGAGCGACAGCGCCTGCCGCCTCGTCGCTTTCATCGCATGGGGCCCGCCGAGCACGAAGCCCAGCAGCAGCACCAGCGTCGGGTTGAGGTACAGGATCAGGCGCTCCAGCCCGGCGCTGATGTACTGCAGCCCGGCGAAATCGAGAAAGCTCGCCAGGTAGTAGCCGCTGAAGCCCAGGCCGGTGATGACCACGGCATCGCGCCGGTCCAGCGCCGGCTGCCCGCGCCCGGCCCACCAGGCCGCGGCCACGAACAGCGGCAGCGCGAAGGCCATGCGCAGCATGATCAGCGTCACCGCGTCCACGCCATAGCGGTAGGCGAGCTTGACGATGATCGCCTTGCCCGAGAAGGCGATCGAGCCGGCGGCGGCCAGCGCCAGGCCGGCCAGCGGTGCCGTCATCAGTACCCTGCGGCCTGCCCGTCGCGGCGCGGGTCGCTGGCGGCGGCGTAGCCCTCGACCGCCGGGTCACCCAGGCGCCAGATGAACTGGCCGGCGCCGTAGTCCTGGTAGCTGTCGGCGAAGGGCTCGACACGGTGGCCCATCTCGCGCAGCGCCTGCGCAGTGGCCGGGTTGAAGCCGTCCTCGGCGTTGACGATGCCGCCCCAGTAGCGCCAGCGCGGCGCGTCGCAGGCGGCCTGCGGCTGCTGGCGGTAGTCCAGCATGCGCACCACCGTCTGCAGGTGGCCCTGCGGCTGCATGTCGCCGCCCATCACGCCGAAGCTCATGACCGGCTGGCCATCCTTCGTGAGGAAGGCGGGAATGATCGTGTGGAACGGCCGCTTGCCGGGGCCGACGACGTTCTCGCGCGTCTCGTCCAGCGTGAAGCCATGGCCGCGGTTCTGCAGGCTCAGGCCGTAGCCGGGCACGACCACGCCGGAGCCGAAGCCCATGTAGTTGCTCTGGATGAAGCTGACCATCATGCCGCGCTCGTCGGCCGCGGTGAGGTAGATCGTGCCGCCCTGCGGGCCGTGGCCGGGGCCGAAGTCCTGGGCGCGCTTTGCATCGATCAGCTTCGCACGCTGCGCGAGGTAGGCCGGGTCCAGCATCTGCGCCGGCGTGAGGCGCATCGCGCGCGGCTCGGCCACGTAGCGGTAGACGTCGGCGAAGGCCAGCTTCATCGCCTCGATCTGCAGGTGCTGCGAGGCCACGCCGTCCACCGGCATCGAGCCCAGGTCGAAGTGCTCGAGGATGCCCAGTGCGATCAGCGCCGCGATGCCCTGCCCGTTCGGCGGGATCTCGTGCAGCGTGTGGCCGCGGTAGCGCTGCGCGATCGGCGTGACCCATTCTGGGCGGTAGGCGGCGAAGTCGGCCGCGGTCATCGCGCCGCCGTTCGCCTTCGCGTGAACCTCGGCGGCCGCGGCCACTTCGCCGCGGTAGAAGGCCTCGCCCTTCGTTTCGGCGATCAGCTTCAGCGTGCGCGCCGCGTCGGGGAAGGCGAAGCGCTCGCCCACGTGAGGCTCACGCCCGCGCGGCAGGAAGGTCTGGGCGAAGCCCGGCTGCTGCGTGATCTCCGGCAGCGAGGCCGCGTTGCGCCACTTGTGCTGGATGATCACCGGCACCGCGTAGCCGCGCTCGGCGGTCTCGATGGCCGGCTGCAGCAGGTCGGCGAAGGGCAGCTTGCCGAAGCGCTCGTGCAGCGCCATCCAGGCCGAGACGGCGCCGGGCACGGTCACGCTGTCCCAGCCGCGCTTGGGCGGGGTCCTGGCCTCGGCGCCGTACTTGGCGCGGAAGTAGGCCGGGGTCCAGGCCGCCGGGGCGCAGCCGCTGGCGTTCAGGCCGTGCAGCGCGCGGCCGTCCCAGAGGATGCAGAAGGCGTCGGAGCCCAGGCCGTTGCTGCAGGGCTCGACGATCGTCATCACCGCCGCGGTGGCGATGGCGGCGTCCACCGCGTTGCCGCCCCGGCGCAGCATCGCCAGGCCTGCCTGCGCGGCCAGCGGGTGCGAAGTGGAGACGACGTTGCGGGCGAAAACGGGCGAACGCCGGCTCGCATAGCCGGTGTTCCAGTCGAAGGCATGGGTCATGTTGGTGCGGGAGGCGGGCTCGAACGTCGATTGTCGCCGCCCGGGCCCGCCCTGCAGGGAAAAGCGGCTGTGCAAGCCCTCAAGTCCGGGCGCCTTCGGCCGATGAAGCCGCGACGATGGACCTTTCCATCGACGTGAGCCGCCAGCGGGGCGCGCCGCGCCGGTTCACGCGATTCCCGATGAAACTCCTGTCCCTGTCGCGCGGTTTCTTTGCCGCAGCGCTGCTCGCGCTGGTGGCGAACCTGGCGCTGCTGCTGTCGATCCACCGTGCCGACGAGGTGCTGCGCCAGGCCTACGTGCAGCGCGAGCGCACGGAGTTCTTCATCGAGCAGATGCTGCAGGAGAACGACCTGCTGGCGCACCTGGTGCAGAGCTTCACGACCACCGGCGACACGCGCTACCTCGGCTACTACTACGACATCCTCGCGGTGCGCGACGGGCAGAGCCCGCCGCCGGTGGCCGCGGACGCCGCCGTCTACTGGCGCGACGTGATCGCCGCCCGCCGCCCGCACAAGCCGGCCGCCGGCGGCACGCCGCGCAGCCTGCTGCTCAACATGCAGGACCTCGGGTTCACCGACGAGGAACTCGCCTCCGGCCGCCACATGCTGCAGGTGGCCGCGCAGATGCAGTCGATCGAGAAGATCGCCTTCGCCGCGACGCAGGGCCTGTACGACCGCAAGACCAACGAGTTCGTCTCCGACGGCAAGCCCGACGCGGCCTGGGCCATCGAGCTGGTGCACCGGGCCAACTACGAGAACGCCCGCGCCGACCTCGTGGCCGCCGCCGCCAGCCTGCGCAGCCTGGCGCTGGCGCGCACCGGCAAGGCGGTGGAGGCCAACCGGCAGAACCTGGCGCGCGCCATCGTCACGGCGATCTGCGTCAACCTGGCGCTGCTGCCGCTGGTGGGCCTGATGATCGTGCTGATGCGGCACCGCGTGCTGCTGCCCATCGGCCGCCTCGGCGCGGTGGCCGAGCGCCACGCGCACGGCGACTACGCCAGCCGCGTGGGGGGCCAGGGCGGCTGGGTGCGCGAACTCGACCTGCTGGGCCGCGCGCAGGACGAGATGGCGCAGGCCGTGCAGGACGAACTGCGCCAGCGCGACCGCAACGAGGCCGCGCTGCGTGCCGCGCGCACCGAGGCCGAGCAGGCCGCGCGCGCCAAGGCCCGCTTCCTGGCCAACATGAGCCACGAGATCCGCACGCCGATGAACGCGATCATCGGCATGACGCACCTGGCGCTGCAGACCGAGCTGTCCGAGCGCCAGCGCAACTACCTCGACAAGGTGCACGGCGCCTCGCAGATGCTGCTGCGGCTGATCAACGACGTGCTGGACTTCAGCAAGGTCGAGGCCGGCGGCATGAAGCTGGAGTGCGCGCCGCTGCGCATCGAGGACGTGGTCGCGCAGGCCTACACGCTGGTGCGCCCGCTGGCGCAGAACAAGCCGGTGGAGCTGGTGTGCGAGGTGGCCGACGCCTCGCTGCTGGCCGAGCGCGGCACGCTGCGCGGTGACGCGCTGCGGCTGTCGCAGGTGTTGACCAACCTGCTGTCCAACGCCGTGAAGTTCACCCCCGCCGGCTGCGTGCGCCTGGTGGTGGACGCCGAGCCCGCGCCCGACGACGCGCCGGCCGGCTCGCTGACGCTGGTGCTGCGCGTGAGCGACACCGGCATCGGCATGAGTGACGAGCAGCGCGCCGGCCTGTTCCGCGAGTTCGCGCAGGCGGACGCTTCCACCACGCGCCGCTTCGGCGGCACGGGCCTGGGCCTCGTGATCACGCAGCGCCTGGTGGCGTTGATGGGCGGGCGCGTGGAGGTCACGAGCCGGCCCGGCGCCGGCAGCACCTTCACCGTGCGCGTGCCGCTGCAGGTGGCCGCCGGCGAGCCCGCGGCCGACCTGCCGCCCGCCGCCGCGCGCCAGCGCGTGCTGGTGGTCGACGACCAGGACGACACGCGCAGCGCGCTGCTGGGCCAGCTGCACCGGCTGGGCGTGGGCAGCTTCGGCGCATTGGCCGGCGTGGCCGACGGCGCCGCCGCCGAGATGGCGCTGCGCGCCGCGCGCGAACGCGGCGAGCCTTTCGAGCTGCTGCTGCTGGACTGGGTGCTGCCCGACGGCGACGGCGGCCAGCTGCTGCCGCGCCTGCGCGCCGCGCAGCCGGGCCTGCGCGTGGTGGCCATCAGCGCCTACGGTGCCGACGGCGTGCGCGAGCAGGCGCTGCGCTGCGGCGCGGAGGCCTTCGTCGACAAGCCGGTGCTGCCCGAGGACCTGCGCCGCCTGTGGGGCGAACGTCGCAGCGCCGCCGCGGCCGAGGACGACGAACGCCTGGACGGCCTGCGCCTGCTGCTGGCCGAGGACAACGAGCTGAACCAGGAACTCGCGGTGGAGCTGCTGAAGCGCCGCGGCGCCGCGGTGGACGTGGTGGGCAACGGCCTGCAGGCGGTGGAGCGCCTGGCCGCGGCCGGCCCCGATGCCTACGACGTGGTGCTGATGGACCTGCAGATGCCGGTGCTCGACGGCCTGGAGGCCACGCGCCGCCTGCGCACGCAGGAGCGCTTCGACGCACTGCCCGTCATCGCCTTCACCGCGCACGCGCTGGCCGAGGAGACCGAGCGCAGCCGGCAGGCCGGCATGCAGGGCTACCTGACCAAGCCGCTGGTGGTGGCCGATCTCGTGCGCACGCTCAAGCCCTACTGCGGCCGCGCGGCCCATGCCCGCGGCCCCGACGTGCCGCCGCCACCCGCCGCCGCCACGCCGGCACCGGCGCGCTCGCAGGCCACGGGGGCACTGCCGCCCATCGCCGGCATCGACCCGGTCCGCGCGCTGGCCCACTTCGACGGCAGCAGCGCGCTGCTGCAGCGCACGCTGCGCGGCTTCGCGCGCGACTACGGCGCCGGCCTGGCCGAGTGGCTGGCGCTGCTCGACGCGGCGCGCTGGAGCGAACTGCACCGCGCCGCGCACACGCTGCAGGGCCTGGCCGGCACGGTGGGCGCGACCACGCTGCGCGAACTGGCGCAGGCGCTGGAGCGCCACGCGCTGGCCCAGCAGCCCGAGCCGGCGCGCGCCGCGCTGGCGCGCCTGGGCGATGCGCTCGGCGAGCTGGTGCAGGCCATCGACGACGCGCTGGAAGGCCTGGTCACCACGCCCGCGCCGCTGGACGAGGCGCCCGCCGCGCCGCTGGACACGAGCGCCGCGCTGGCGCGCCTGCGCGAGCTGCTCGAGCAGAGCGACAGCGAGGTCATCGAGTGGTGGCATGCACACCGCAATGCGCTGCGCGGCGCGCTGCCCGCACCGGTGCTGCGTGCCGTCGGCCAGGGCATCCACCAGTTCGACTTCGACGCCGCGCTGGCAGCGCTGGACAGCCGGCTGGTGACGGCATGAAGCCCGACGACGCGATGCTGCAGCAGGCCACGCGGCCGACCATCCTGGCGGTGGACGACACGCCGGCCAACCTCACGCTGCTGTCGCAGGTGCTGGCGCCGCACTGCCGGCTGCAGCTGGCCGTGAACGGCACGAAGGCGCTGGAGCTGGCGCAGCGCCGGCCGCCCGACCTCATCCTGCTGGACGTGATGATGCCGGAGCTCGACGGCTACGAGGTCTGCCGGCGGCTGAAGGCCGATGCGCGCACGCGCGAGGTGCCGGTGATCTTCCTCACCGCGCTGACCGGCGCCGAAGACGAGACGCGCGGCTTCGAAGCCGGCGGCGCCGACTTCGTCGGCAAGCCCTTCACGCCCGCCACGCTGCTGGCGCGCGTGCGCACGCAGCTCGAGCTCAAGGCCTGGCGCGACGCGCTGCGCGACCGCAACGCCTGGCTGCAGCGCGAGCTGGACGCGCGCCTGACCGAGGTGGAGCGGCTGCGCGACACCACGCTGTTCATGATGGTCTCGCTGGCCGAATTCCGCGACACCGAGACCGGCAACCACGTGCGCCGCACGCAGGAGTACATGCGCGTGCTGGCACGTCGCATGGCCGCCACCGGCGGCGAGGCCGCGACGCTGGACGCCGCGGCCATCGACGCGATGTCCAAGGCCGCGCCGATGCACGACATCGGCAAGGTCGCCGTGCCCGACCGCGTGCTGCTCAAGCCCGGCCCGCTCGACGCCGAGGAATGGGCCGTGATGCGTACCCACACGCTGCACGGCGCCGAGCTGCTGCGCCGCGCGCTCGACCGCCTGGGCGAAGGCGCCGGCCCGATGCTGCGCTACGCGATGCAGATCGCGCGCTCGCACCACGAGCGCTGGGACGGCACCGGCTACCCCGACGCCCTGGCCGGCACGGCCATCCCGCTGGCCGCGCGGCTGATGGCCGTGGCCGACGTCTACGACGCGCTGATCAGCCGCCGCCCCTACAAGGAGGCGATGGACCACGACACCGCGATCGAGTGGATCGTGGGCCAGGCCGGCAAGCATTTCGACCCCGCCGTGGTCGACGCGCTGTGCGCGGTGCAGCCGCAGCTGATCGACATCGCAGGAACCTGGCACGACTGAATCCATGAAGATCGACAACAGCAAGCCGCGCCGCTGGCGCTTCGCGGCAGCGCCCTTTCTGGCCCTGGCCCTGGCATGGTCCGCCGCCGCCCCGGCCGGCGCCGTGGAGCTGAACGCCTCGGGCTTTGCGACGGTGGGCTACGCCCGCTCGAACTCGGACTACCGCTACCAGCGCTTCATCGACCGCGACGGCAGCGTCAAGCGCGACTCGCTCGTGGCCGGCCAGCTCGACCTGCGCCTGTCGCCGCAATGGTCGGCCACCGTGCAGGCCAGGCTCTCGGCCGACGACCACAGCGACAAGGGCTGGGCCGCCCGCACCTCCTGGGCCTTCGTCGCCTGGCGACCGGGCGACGACTGGCTCGTGCGCCTGGGCAAGGCGCGCGTGCCGCTGTACCTGTACTCGGAGTCGCTCGACGTGGGCGTGGCCAACGACATGGCCCGGCTGCCGCACGAGATGTACTCCATCGTGCCGACCAACGACTTCAAGGGCCTGTTCGTCACGCGCAGCTTCACGCTCGGGACGCGCGAGATCAGCGTCGAGGGCTACAGCGGCAGCGCCGACGCCACCGCGCGGCTGTGGATGCGCGACGGCGCCGGCGCCGAGCAGCCCGCCGGTCCCTGGTTCCACACCGTGCACGTGCGGGTCGATGGCCTGGTGCTGACCAGCCGCGACGACACGCTCACCTGGCGGGTGGGCGCGGTGCGCACGAACACACGCAACGTGGGCGGCCGGCCGCTGCCGGTGCGCTACCCGCGCGTGGACCTGGGCCCCGGCATCGGCTACTGGCAGGTCGATCCTTCGCTGCCCGGCCCGGGCGTCGAGACCACGCCCCGCATCCGCAACCTGGCCGTGACCGCCGGCGCCGAATGGCAGTTCGGCGAGGGCTGGCGCCTGACGGGCGAGGTCGTGCGCATGATCCAGCACGACACCGAGCTGGGTTCCGATTCGAAGGCCGGCTACCTGGCGCTGTTCAAGCGCATCGGCGCGTTCACGCCCTATGCCAGCGTCTCGCGCCAGCGCTCCAGCGACGGCGTGCTCGGCTGGCACGACCGGCTGGTGGCAGGGTCCATGCCCTCCTTCATTCCGGGAGGCGACCAGATCAACGCCGCGCAGCGCGCCGCCGGCGAGAGCCTGTATGCCTTCGACCAGCGCTCCTTCGCGCTGGGCGTGTCGTACGCGCTGTCGCCCACCGCCAGGCTCAAGGCCGAGTGGATGCGCACGCGCGTGGGCCGCGCCTCGGCGCACTTCGACGTACCGCCGGGGCAGCCCGACGTGACGGGCCTGTCGCTGAACACCCTCAGCGCCAGCCTGAGCTTCGCGTTCTGAAGGGGCCGACGATGACCCGCATTCAGAAGCTCATCGCGCTCGTGCTGTGCCTGCTGGCCGGCACCACCTTCGCGCAGGACCGCGCCGACGCGCTGGTGATGATCGGCCACGCCGGCGTGCCGCGCCTCGACGCGGCCACCGCCCAGCGCCTGTACACCGGCCGTGCCGTGGAGGTGGCCGGAAACCCCGCCACCGTGTTCAACGCCCCCTCCGGGAGCAAGGCGCGCGAGCGCTTCATGGCCGCGGTGATGGCGATGGACGACGACCGCTACGTCGCCTACTGGACCGTGCGCCGCCACGTCGGCAAGGGCACGCCGCCGCGCGAGCTGAAGACCGCCGCCGAGGTGATCGAGCAGGTGCAGGCCACGCCGGGCGCCATCGGCTACGTGCTGGCCAGCGAACTCAAGCCGGGCCTGAACGTGGTGCTGAAGCCCTGATCGACGAACGGGCGATCAAGGCACGGGCGTGCCGGCGTCGCCCACGTAGCGGCGCAGAACCGGCGGCTCGGGCCCGATGTGCAAGGCCATGCGCTGGCCGCGCAGCTCGGCGTCGAAGGCCGTGAAGCGCTCCAGCCGGCGCTGGTGCTCGACCCAGTTCTCGTCGACGAAGTACTCGACGTAGCGGCCCGGCACCGCCACGTCGCGGAACAGGCCCCAGCTGAGCGCACCCTGGCGCAGCCGAGCGCGCCGCGTGCGCTGCATCACGGCGGTGAATTCCTCGGCGCGCGCGGGGTCGATCTGGTACTCCAGCGTGACCATCACCGGGCCTTCGTCGGGCGCGATCGGAAAGGCCGGCTCGGGCGCGCTGCGCACCGCGGCGGGCGAGAAGTCGAGGTCCGCATCGCCTTCCACCGTGAGCCGGCGCCCGAGAAGCAGCACCACCACCACGCCGAAGCCGGCCGCGGCCAGCACCGCGCCCTTCACGCCGGCGTGCTCGGCCACCTGCCCCCACAGCAGGGAGCCGGCGGCCGAGCCGCCCATCAGCGCCATCTGGTAGATCGACATGCCGCGCGCGCGCACCCAGTTGGGCATCGCGACCTGCGCGGCCACGGTCAGCGAGTTGGCCACCGAGATCCAGGCCATGCCCACCAGCACCATCGCCGGCAGCGCCACCCAGACCTCGGGCACGAGAACGATCAGCGAGCTCAGCGCCGCATGCACCAGCGTGCCGGTGCGCACGAACTGGTCGCGGCCGAAGCGCAGCCGCCAGCGCGGGAACAGCAGCGCGGCGATGATCGCGCCGGCGCCCACGCAGGACAGCATCACCGTGAAGGTGCCCGCGCCGCCGCCGTGCAGCGAGCGCGCCACCAGCGGCAGCAGCGCCACCAGCGCCGTGGCCTGCAGGAAGAACAGGAAGATGCGCAGCAGGATGACCTTCAGCCGCGGCGACTGCCAGGCGTAGTTCAGGCCCGTGCGCATGGCGCCGACGAAGCGCTCGCCGGGCAGCGTGCTGGTGCGCGGCTCGCTCTTCCAGCGCAGGATCAGCCCGAAGGCCACCGCCGCGAGCAGCGTGTTGAGCACGAACACCGCCGCCGGGCTGATGGCCGCCAGCAGCGCGCCCGCCAGCGCCGGGCCCACGACGCGCGAGAGGTTCATCGCGATGCCGTTGAGCGCCAGCGCCGCCGGCAGCTCGTCCTTGCCCACGAGCTGCGGCACGATGGCCGCGAACACCGGCCAGCGCAGCGCCAGGCCGATGCCGTTGGTGAAGGTCAGGAGCAGCAGCACGGGCGCCGTCAGCAACCCGAGCAGCGACAGCGCCGCCAGCAGCAGCGCGTTGAGCGAGACCCACAGCTGCGTGGCGGCGAAGTAGCGCCGGCGGTCGAGGATGTCGGCGAAGGCGCCGCTGGGCAGCCCGAGCAGGAACACCGGCAGCGTGGAGGCGGTCTGCACCATCGCCACCATCACCGGGCTGGTGGTGAGCGTCGTCATCAGCCAGGCGGCCGCGACGTCGTTCATCCACATCGTCATGTTGGCTGCCAGCCAGGCCAACCAGAGGCCGCGGAAAACCGGTCCCTGGAGCGGAGCGAGCGCAGCGGGCAGACGCATCAGCGAAGTGTCGTCTGCAAACGAATCGCCCGGCGAAGCCCGGGCATCTTCAAGCGGCCGCCGCGGATCCGGCTACGCCGGTCCGCCAGCGGCGCCCCCTCGAGGGGGAGCGCCGAAGGCGCTCCGGGGGTGGGCCATCAGTCTGCGTCCGAAAAGGCCTCTTCGCGCTTGCTCTTGATGGAGGGCAGCGTCACGACGATGACCATCAGCAGCGCCGCCACCAGCAGGCCGGCCGACAGCGGCCGCGTGAGGAAGGTGCTCCAGTCGCCGCGGCTGAGCAGCAGCGCGCGCCTGAGGTTCTCTTCCATCATCGGCCCCAATATGAAGCCGAGCAGCAACGGTGCCGGCTCGCAGCTGAGCTTGTAGAAGAGGTAGCCCACCACCGCGAAGATCGCGCCCATGTACACGTCGAAGGGCGAGTTGTTCAGCGTGTACAGGCCGATGGAGCAGAACACCATGATGGCCGGGAACAGGAAGTGGTAAGGCACCGTCAGCAGCTTGATCCAGATGCCGATCAGCGGCAGGTTCAGGATGATCAGCATCAGGTTGCCGACCCACATCGACGCGATCAGGCCCCAGAACAGCTGCGGGTTGCTCGTCATCACCTGCGGGCCGGGCTGGATGCCCTTGATCGTCATCGCGCCCACCATCAGCGCCATCACCGCGTTGGGCGGGATGCCCAGGGTCAGCATCGGGATGAACGAGGTCTGCGCGCCGGCGTTGTTGGCGCTCTCGGGGCCCGCGACGCCGCGGATGTTGCCCTGGCCGAAGGGAATCTCCCCGGGCTTCATCGGCGTCTTCTTCTCGACCGTGTAGGCCGCGAAGGCGGCCAGCAGCGCGCCGCCGCCGGGCAGCACGCCGAGGATCGAGCCGAGCGCCGTGCCGCGCAGCACGGCGGGCCAGGCGCGCTGGAAGTCCTCGCGCGTGGGCCACAGGCCCTTCACGTCCTTGGTGAACACCTCGCGGTGTTCCTCGGGCATGCCCAGGTTGCTGATGATCTCGCCGAAGCCGAACACGCCCATCGCGATGGCGACGAAGCCGATGCCGTCGGTCAGCTCCGGGATGTCGAAGCTGTAGCGCGGCACGCCGGAGATCACGTCGGTGTTGATCTGCCCGAGCAGCAGGCCCAGGATGATCATCGCGATGGCCTTGACGAGCGAGCCCGAAGCCAGCACCACGGCGCCGATCAGGCCCAGCACCATCAGGCTGAAGTACTCGGCGGGGCCGAACTTGAAGGCCAGCTCGGTGAGCGGCGGCGCGAAGGCCGCGATGATGATCGTGCCCACGCAGCCGGCGAAGAAGGAGCCCAGGCCCGCAGCCGCCAGCGCGGCGCCGGCGCGGCCCTTGCGGGCCATCTTGTAGCCGTCGATGGCCGTCACCACCGAGCTGCTCTCGCCCGGCACGTTGATCAGGATCGCGGTGGTCGAGCCGCCGTACTGCGCACCGTAATAGATGCCGGCCAGCATGATCAGCGCCGGCGTGGCGTCCAGCGCGTAGATGCTGGGCAGCAGCATCGCGATGGTGGCCACCGGGCCCAGGCCCGGCAACACGCCGATCAGCGTGCCGAGCAGCGCACCGAAGAAGGCGTAGGCGAGGTTCTGGAACGTGAAGGCGACGCCGAAGCCGAGCGCCAGGTTCTGCAAGAGGTCCATGCTCGTGCCGCCTTCTTCAGTTGCCGAGGAACGAAGGCCACATCGGGATCGTCAGCTTCAGGCCGACGATGAAGATGAGCCAGCTGCCCACGGTGAGGATGGCGGCATTGATGAGGGTGTCGCGCCAGCGGAAGCCCTCGCCCGCCAGCGCCGCGATGGTGACCAGGATCGGCAGCGCGATGACCATGCCCACGTGCGGCAGCGTCCAGCCGAACGTGGCCACCGTGGCGGTGATCATCACCAGCGGCTTCCAGGCCCAGGGGCCGATCTTGTCGCCGCCCTCGGACTCCACCGTCAGCGCCTTGAACAGCACCGCACCGCCGAGGATGGCCATCAGGATGCCCAGGCCGAAGGGAAAGTAGCCCGGCCCGGGGCGCGCCGAGGAGCCGAAGCTGTAGTTGGTGGCGCCCCACGCGAAGGCGATGCCCACCACGATGAACATGAGTCCGGACCAGAAGTCCCGCTCGCTCTTGATCTTCACGCGCGTCTCCTCCGATGCAAGGGCTGCATCCGCTCTGAGGCATTCTAGGGACGGGTCCCGGGTGTCCCGCTGTGGTTTCCACGTAAGGCCGGCGGGGCCTGCCGGCAGCGGGCTCAGGCGTCGAGCGAAGGGGTGTTGCGCATCACTTCCTCGAGCGTGGTGAGGCCCTCGGCGACCTTCATCGCGCCGGCCAGGCGCAGCGGGCGCAGGCCTTCCTTCATGGCCACGCGGCGCAGCGCGGCGGCGTCCAGCCCGGGGTGCACGGCGGCGCGCGCGCCATCGCTCAGCACCAGCAGCTCGTACAGGCCGGCGCGACCGCGGTAGCCGGTGTGGCGGCACTCCAGGCAGCCCACCGGCTTGTACGGCCGCACGCCGCCCGACAGGCGCCAGGGCCGCACGGCCTCGTCCAGCGACTCGCGCGTGACGGCGTCGTCGCGCACCTTGCAGGCCGGGCACAGCGTGCGCGCCAGGCGCTGCGCGAGCACGCCGATCACGGTGGCGGCGATCAGGTAGCTCGGCACGCCCAGGTCCGCCAGGCGCGTGACGGCGCCCACGGCGTCGTTCGTGTGCAGCGTGCTGAACACGAGGTGGCCCGTGAGCGCGGCCTGGATCGCCATCTCGGCGGTGGCCAGGTCGCGGATCTCGCCCACCATGATGATGTCCGGGTCCTGCCGCATCAGCGCGCGCAGGCCTTCGGCGAAACCGAAGTCGAGCGCCGGCTGCACCTGGGTCTGGTTGAACGCGGGCTCGATCATCTCGATCGGGTCCTCGATCGTGCAGACGTTCACCTCCTCGGTGGCCAGCTGCTTGAGCGTGGAGTACAGCGTGGTGGTCTTGCCGCTGCCGGTGGGGCCGGTGACGAGCACGATGCCGTGCGGCCGCGAGATCAGCTCGCTCCAGCCGCGCGCCTCGGCTGCGCCGAAGCCCAGCGCGGTGACGCCCTTGACCGCGGTCTCCGGGTCGAAGATGCGCATCACCATCTTCTCGCCGAAGGCGGTGGGCAGCGTCGACAGCCGCATCTCGACCTCGCCGCCGGGGCCTTCGGGCGTGTCGGGGCGGCGCGTCTTGATGCGGCCGTCCAGCGGGCGCCGGCGCTCGACCACGTCCATGCGGCCGAGCAGCTTGATGCGCGCCGTCATCGCCGCCATCACGGTCAGGGGCACCTGGTAGACGGTGTGCAGCACGCCGTCGATGCGGAAGCGGATCGCGCCCATGTCGCGCCGCGGCTCGAGGTGGATGTCGCTGGCGCGCTGGTCGAAGGCGTAGCTCCACAGCCAGTCGACGACCTGCACCACGCCCTGGTCGTTGGCGTCCAGTGTCTTGGCGCTCTTGCCCAGCTCCACCAGCTGCTCGAAGCTGGCGGTGGCAGCGACCTCGCCGCTCTTCTGCGCCGCGCGCACGCTGCGCGCCAGGGCGTAGAACTCGGTCGTGAAGCGGCGCACGTCGTCGGGGTTGGAAACCACCAGGCGCACGGTGCGCCGCGTGTGCGCCTCGATCTCGCTCACCCAGCCAGTGTCGAAGGGCTCGGCGGTGGCGATGGTCACTTCGGTGGGCGTCACGCTCACCGGCAGCGCGCGGCGCAGTTCGGCGTACTGCACGCTCATCACCTCGGCCACGCGGCCCACGTCCACGCGCAGCGGGTCGATGCGCAGGTAGGGCAGCCGGCTGCGGGCGGCCAGCCATTCGGTGAGCGCCTCCACGTCCAGCGGCGTGCCCTTGCCCTGGCGCACCAGGCCCGCGCCGCCCAGGCGCACCAGCGCGTGCAGGCTGGAGGCGCCAGCGCGGAAGCGGGCCGTCACACGCTCGGCGTCCTCGGGGCCGATCCAGCCGTCGTCGCGCAGCCAGCCCAGCAGCAGCGGCCATTCGAGGCGGCCTTTCGCGGACCCGGACGCCGGCGCGGGCGCGGCACCTGCGGAGGCGCGCGGCGCGGAGGCGTGGGCTGCGGGAGGCCGGGTCATACAGCGGGGCTTTCGGAGACGGGGTTCAGGGCGGGCTCGGGCTTGTACGGGCGCACCATGCGCAGCCACTTGCGCGCCGGCAGACCGAGTGGGCCGAATCGCGCCTCGATGGCCGCGGCACGCGCGCTGAGCTCCTCGCGCCCGGGCACCGTCACGCCCCGGCCGGCCACCACCACGGTGTTGCCTTCGCGCGTCGGGCGCAGGCTCCACACCTGGCGGCTGCCGAAGGCCGCGGCGATCCTCTCGATGCTGTCACGGAAGCTGGCGTGGCGGCCGAACAAATTGACGCTCATCAGCCCGCCATCTTCCAGCACCCGGCGGCAGGCGCGGTAGAAGTCCACGTGGTCCAGCACCGGGGCCGCGGCCTCGTGGTCGTACAGGTCCACGTGCAGCAGGCGCACGCTGCCGGGGTCGGCCTGCGCCAGCCAGTCGGCCGCGTCGCCCAGCACCACCTCGGCGGCAACGGGCAGGTGGAACCAGGCCTGGTTCGCGGCCACCACCTCCGGGTTGATCTCCACCACGGTGGTGGCCATCTTCAGCTGCTGCGCGGTGAAGCGCGTGATCGCGCCGGCGCCCAGCCCCAGCTGCACCGCCCGGCCCTCGCCCAGCGCCTCGGTGGGCAGCCACAGCAGGCTGGCCAGCATGCGCTGCACGTAGTCGATCTCCACCCGCTGCGGCTTGCCGATGCGCATGCCGCCCTGGATCCAGATCGATCCCAGGTGCAGGTAGCGCACGCCGCCCTCCTCGGACAGCGTGACCGGCGGCAGCTCCACCGGCTCTCGTCGTTTGCTCATGGCGCGATGATGCCTGCCGCGGCGAAGGCTTCGCGCCACGCGGCGAGCTTTCGCTCGAAGCTCCAGCTCGCATTCGCCGGGCTGCTGGACGGCAGGCGCCACACGGCGTAGCCATATGACGCCACCTGTTTCATCGCCCGCGCCGACTCGCCGCCGTTGTGCGCCACGTGCGCCAGGCCGGGCGCGAGCACGCGCAGGCTGGCCAGGTCGTTGACCTCGGCGGCCTCGATCGCGGTGTCCAGGCTGCCTTCGCGCCGGCAGCGGGCGTAGATGTCCCACAGCCCCAGCCCGCGCCGCTTCAGCTCCTCGATGCGCTCTTCGTACGGCCGGCCCACCAGCGGCACGCCCCACAGCGCCTGCAGCAGCGGCCAGAAGTGGTTGCGCGGGTGGCCGTAGTACTGCTGCGCGCGCAGCGAGGCCGCGCCGGGAAAGCTGCCCAGCACGATGAGCCGCGTGCCCGGCGCGATGACCGGCGGCAGGCCCTCGAGCAGCGGCGCCTTCACGGCGGCAGCGCCCTCAGCCGCGGCAGCGCCGCATCGGCGTTCGCGGCCGTGACGGCGGCGGCCTCGGCCGGGTTCCAGCCGCGCAGCTCGCACAGCGTGGCGGCGATGCGCGGCAGCTCGGCCGGCTCGTTGCGGCTGTACTGGCCGGCGGCGCGCTGCTCGGCCGTGCGGTACAGCCACTGCGGCGGGATGTCGGGCGCGTCGGTCTCCAGCACCAGCGCTTCGGCGGGCAGTTCGCGGGCCAGCGCGCGGATGCGCAGCGCGCGCTCGAAGGTCATCGCGCCGCCGAAGCCCAGGCGGAAACCGCGTTCGACGAAGGCCGCCGCCTGCGCCGCGCTGCCGTTGAAGGCGTGGGCGATGCCGCCGGCCACCTCGATCTGCCGCAGCCCCTTGAGCAGCGCATCGGCCGAGCGCCGCACGTGCAGGATCACCGGCAGCCCGGCGTCGCGCGCGATCTTCAGCTGGGCGCGGTAGAAGCGCTCCTGGCGTTCGAGGTCATGCCCCGGCACGAAGAGGTCCAGCCCGATCTCGCCCACCGCCACGAGACGTGGGTCGGCCGCGTGCGCCTGCAGCGCCTGGGCCAGCCGGTCGAGATCGTGCTCGGGCGATCGGCCGACGAACAGCGGGTGGATGCCCAGCGCGTAGGCCAGGCCATGCTCATGCGCCAGGCGGCGCACGGCCTCGAAGTTGGCCGCCTCCACGGCCGGCAGCACGACGCGCCGCACCCCGGCCGCGAAGGCGCGCTGCACCACGGCGGGGCGGTCGGCGTCGAACTCGGCGGCGTCGAGGTGGCAGTGGGTATCGGTCCACGGAAGCGTCGACATCCACCGATGATCGCCCACGACGGCGTGCCGGCCGAGATGCAGGGCGTCACGCAACGTGATACTGTGAGCCGCACGCTCGCAAGCCCGCCCGCAAGCCCGCCGATGCCCCAGAAGGCCCCGCTGTACAGCCGTTCGCCGCGCCGCGGCCCCGCTCCGGCCGCCCAGGCGCCCGCGCCCGCCGCGGCCGCCGAGGAGAGCCCGCCGGCCGAGGCGCCCGCGCCCACCGCGGCCCGCCGCCGCGCCGGCGGCCCGCTGTGGGCCGTGGCCGGCGCGCTGCTGGCGGTGGCCGCGATGCTTGGCCTGCAGCATGTCCGGGGCGGCCTGCACGCGGTGACGCAGGACGACATCGACCGCGCCGTGCGTGCCTCGCTCGAGAAGGAACCGCTGCCCTCCGAAGCGGCCAAGGCCTACGAGGCCATCCTGCCTTCGGTGGTGCGCGTGATCGGGCTGATGGACGAGAACGACACCGGCGAGGACAACCCCGAGCAGCGCGCGATGGAGCGCAGCCTGGGCACCGGCGTCGTCATCATCGACAACGGCACCATCCTCACCAACCTGCACGTGGTCTCCGGCGCGCGCAAGATCCGCGTGCGCTTCTTCAACGGCATGGAAAGCGAGGCCGTCACGATCGGCGCGCAGCCCGAGAACGACCTCGCCGTGCTGAAGGCCACCAGCCTGCCCGACGACCTGGAAGCCGCCACGATGCGCAGCACCGGCGACCTGAAGCCGGGCGACCACGTGATCGCCGTGGGCCACCCCTTCGGCATCGGGCCTTCGGTGAGCTACGGCGTGGTCTCGGGGATGCGGCGCGAGTTCCGCTCGCCCGAGGGCGAGAAGACGCTCACCAACCTGATCCAGTTCGACGCCGCCGCCAACCCCGGCAACAGCGGCGGCCCGCTGGTGACGATGGACGGCCAGGTGGTCGGCATCGTCACCGCCATCCTCAACCCTTCCGAGCAGCGCACCTTCATCGGCATCGGCTTTGCCGTGCCGATCGAGAATGCAGCCAACGCCGCCGGCATGCCCCCGTTCTGAGAACCCACGATGAGCGAACCCGCCGAATCCACCGCCACGCTGATGGAGCGCATCCTCTACGAGGTCAAGCGCGTCGTCGTCGGCCAGGACCGTTTCCTCGAGCGCGTGCTGGTGGCGATGCTGGCGCAAGGCCACCTGCTCGTCGAAGGCGTGCCGGGTCTGGCCAAGACGCTCACCGTCAAGACGCTGGCGCGCACGGTGCGCGGCAGCTTCAAGCGCATCCAGTTCACGCCCGACCTCGTGCCTTCCGATCTGGTCGGCACGCGCATCTACAACCAGAAGACCGGCGAGTTCGGCACCAACCTGGGCCCTGTGTTCGCCAACCTGCTGCTGGCCGACGAGATCAACCGCGCGCCGGCCAAGGTGCAGAGCGCGCTGCTGGAGGTGATGCAGGAGCGCCAGGTGACGATCGCCGGCGAGACGCACCGCGTGCCGGAGCCTTTCGTCGTGATGGCCACGCAGAACCCGATCGAGACCGAGGGCACCTACCCGCTGCCGGAGGCGCAGGTCGACCGCTTCATGATGAAGGTGCTGGTCGACTACCCCACCGAGGAGGAGGAGTTCGTCATCGCCGAGCGCGTGACCGGCCCCGCGGTGGACGTCAACGCGGTGGCCGACACCTTCCAGCTGGCCGCGCTGCAGCGCGAATGCCGCGCCATCTTCTGCGACCCGGCGCTGATGCAGTACGCGGTGAAGCTGGTGGGTGCCACGCGCCGGCCGGCGAAGTACCAGCTCGCGGAGCTGGCCAAGTACATCACCTTCGGCGCCAGCCCGCGCGCGACCATCGGCCTCATCGAGGGCGCCAAGGCGCTGGCGATGCTGCGCGGCCGCAAGTACGTGCTGCCCGAGGACATGGTCGACCTCGTGCCCGACGTGCTGCGCCACCGCGTCGTGCTCAGCTACGAGGCGCTGGCCGAGAACGTCAGCGCCGATGCGCTGATCGGCCACGTGCTGAAGAAGCTGCCGGCCCCCGACAAGCCGCTGGAGACCGCGCGCAAATGAGCGGTGCCGCTGCCAGCAGCGAACAGCTCCTGCGCCAGCTGGAGTGGACGGTGATCCGCCGCCTCGACGGCCTGCTGCAGGGCGACTACCGCACGCTGTGGCGCGGCGCCGGCGTCGACCTGGCCGACCTGCGCGAGTACCAGCACCACGATGACGTGCGCCACATCGACTGGAACGTCACCGCGCGGCTGCAGCAGCCCTATGTGCGCCAGTTCCTCGAAGACCGCGACATGACGGCCTGGTTCCTGCTCGACCTCTCCGGCAGCGTCGACTTCGGCAGCCAGGACACCACCAAGCTCGCCGTCTCCACCGGCTTCGTCGCGACGCTGGCGCGCGTGATCACGCGCCACGGCAACCGCGTGGGCGCCCTCTTCTACGGCGACCGCGTCGACGGCCTGCTCGCGCCGCGCGCCTCGCGCCTGCATGTGCTGCAACTGGTCGAGCGCATGCGCCAGCCGCGGCCGGCCGCGGCGCAAGGCACGGCGCTGGCCGACCTGCTGCGCGCGGCCGACGGCGCCATCCCGCGGCGTTCGCTGGTCTTCGTCGTCTCCGACTTCATCAGCAAGCCCGGCTGGGAAAAGGCGCTGGGCCGCCTGGCGCGCCGCCATGACCTCGTGGCCGTGCGCCTGTGGGACCCGCTGGAGATGGCGCTGCCGGACCTCGGCCTGCTGACGCTGCAGGACGCCGAGACCGGCGAGCAGCTCTTCGTCGACGCCTCCGACCCGGGTTTTCGCGAGCGCTACGCCGCCATCGCCGAGGAGCAGGAAGCGGCGCTGATGGGTGCGCTGGCCGAGTCGGGCGCCGACGTGGTGGAACTCGCCACCGACGACGACCTGCTCGACGCGCTGATGCGCTTCGCCGACCTGCGCCGCCAGCGTGCGCGGGCGAAGGTGCCGCTGCGCTTCCCTACGGGCATGCGCCGCGCCACGACGCTGACTACGGAGGCCGCGCGATGAGCTTCATGTGGCCTTCGCTGCTGTGGCTGATGGCGATCGTGCCGGCGCTGGTGCTGCTGTACCTGTGGATCCTGAAGCGCAAACGCAAGACCACCGTGCGGCTGGCGAGCATCAGCGTGGCCAAGCTGGCCGCCGGCGCAGGCCCGGGCTGGCGCCGCCACGTGCCGCCGGCGCTGATGCTGCTGGCGCTGGCGGCGCTGCTGTTCAGCGTCGCGCGCCCCACGGCCATCCTCACGCTGCCGCTGGCCGAGCGCACCATCATGCTGGCGATGGACGTCTCCGGCAGCATGCGCGCCGAGGACGTCAAGCCCAACCGCCTGGTCGCGAGCCAGGAGGCGGCCAAGGCCTTCGTCGCCAACCTGCCGCGCGAAGTGAGGGTGGGCGTGGTCTCCTTCGCCGGCACCGCCGCGGTGGTACAGGCGCCTACGGCGAGCCGCGACGACGTGGTCAAGGCGATCGAGCGCTTCCAGCTGCAGCGCGGCACCGCCACCGGCAGCGGCATCATCCTCAGCCTGGCCACGCTGTTCCCGGACGACGGCATCGAGATCCAGCACATCACCGGCCAGCGCAACTTCCCCGACAAGAGCCCGATCGCGAAGAAGGATGCCAAGCCCACCCAGCCGGTAGCGCCGGGCTCCTACAACTCGGCCGCGATCATCATGCTCACCGACGGCCAGCGCACCACCGGCCCCGACCCGCTGGACGCCGCGAAGATGGCCGCCGAGCGCGGCATCCGCGTCTACACGGTGGGCATCGGCACCACGCAGGGCGAGGTGATCGGCTTCGAGGGCTGGAGCATGCGCGTCAAGCTCGACGAGGAGACGCTGAAGAACATCTCGGTGCTCACGCACGGGGAGTACTTCTACGCCGGCACGGCCGAGGACCTGAAGAAGGTCTACGAGTCGCTGTCCTCGCGCATGGTGGTCGAGCGCAAGGAGACCGAGATCACGGCCCTGTTCGCGGCGCTCGGCGCGCTGTTCGCCGCTGCCGCTGCCGGCCTGTCGCTCTGGTGGTTCGGTCGGGTGGCCTGAGCCCCCGACCTCGCCAGCGCTCGGTACCCCCCCGAGGGAGCCATTCGCCGACGGACCGGCAGAGCCGGATCCGTGGCTCTACTGGGTCGCGTCAGCGCACGTTCAGCGCTTCTTCGCGGCCTTCTTCGCCGCCTTCTTCGCTGCCGGCGCCTTCTTCGCTGCCGCCTTCTTCGCGGCAGGCGCTGCCTTCTTCGCCGCCGCCGGGCTCTTCAGCGCGGCCAGCACCTTGCGTGCGCCGGAGGCTTCGGCCGTGGTGGGCGCCTCGGGCACTTCGCGCGGCGGGATGCCCTTGAGCGGCGCACCGCGGCTGCGCGTGGCCGGCGCAGCGGCGACGGCGCGCCAGTCTTCGCCCAGGAACAGCGCGCGCTCGGCCTTGCGGCGGCGCGTGAGGCCGGGCAGCTCGACGAGCACGCCGTCCTTGCGGCCCTTGTTCCAGACCAGGAACTGCTCGGCCGCGCCGGCGTAGTTCTTCTGGTTCAGCAGCTTCAGCAGCGTGGAGGCCGCGAGGTTGGCCGCGCCGCAGTTGAAGACGAAGCTCATCAGCGCGCCGAACTGGCCGTCGTCGAGGTCCACCTTCACCAGGCGCAGCAGGTCGCCGGTGCGCGAGACGAGATCGCCGCGCAGCAGCGTCTCGGCCTGCGCCAGCGTGATGCCGTCGGGGAACATCGAGCGCGCCAGCGCGCGGTTCTCGGGGCCGCGCACGAACTGGCCGCTGCTGGTCAGCGCATGGCCCCAGCCGATCGTCCAGATGCCCAGCGGATCGATGTACGGGTCGAGATTGGCGGTGTTCGGGTCGCCGTCGGGAATGCCCTCGAAGCTCTTGATCAGCTCGATGGCTTCCTGGGGCATCTCGCGCATCGTTGCGGGCATGCGGGTCTCCTCGGTCTGGCGGTTGATGGGGCGAGCAGTATCCGGCGCGCGAGCCGCACCCGGAATCCCCAAAAGGTCGCAAGACGGCTGCGCGACACGGCCCGCGGCGATCAAGCCGCCGCAGCCTCCACCACCATCTGCACGCGCTGCCGGCCGTTCCACTCGTCCAGGCTCAGCCGGTAGGCGAGCACGGCCTGCGCCGGCAGCGGGTCCGCATGGCCGAACCAGATCGCGTCGCGCTCGTGGCCGGCGTGGCGCAGGCGCAGCTTCAGGTGCTTCTCGCCCACCAGGCGTTGCTGCAGCACCTGCACCTCGTCGCAGAAGACCGGCGGCTCGAAGCCCTGGCCCCAGACCTGCGCGTCGAGCACGGCGGCCGTCTCCGGGTTGAACCACTCCACGGCCAGCGGCCCGTCGGTGCGCAGCGTGCGCTGCAGCGTGGCCGCGTCCAGCCATTCGGCGGCCACCTGCCGCAGCGCGGCGTCGAAGGCCTCGACGCCACCGCCATCCACTTCGAGCGTGCAGCCCGCCGCCATCGCATGGCCGCCGAAACGCTGCAGCAGCCCCGGGCAACGCTTGGCGACGAGGTCCAGCGCGTCGCGCAGGTGGAAGCCGGAGATCGAGCGCCCGGAGCCCTTGAGCCGGCCGTCGGCGCCGCGCGCGAAGACGAAGGTCGGTCGGTGCAGCCGGTCCTTCACGCGCCCGGCGACGATGCCGACCACGCCTTCGTGAAAGCTCTCGTCGAAGAGCGCCAGCGCCGGCGGCGCCTCGCCTTCGGCCGGCAGCAGCGCCTCCAGCGTGCGCTCGGCCAGCTCGCGCATCTGCCCTTCGACTTCGCGCCGCTCGCGGTTGATCGCGTCCAACTGCGTGGCCAGTTCGCGGGCGCGTGCCGGGTCGTCAGTGAGCAGGCATTCGATGCCCAGCGTCATGTCCGCCAGGCGCCCCGCGGCGTTGATGCGCGGGCCGAGCGCGAAGCCGAAGTCGAAGCCGGCGGCTCGCGCCGGGTCGCGGCCGGCCGCCGCGAAAAGCGCCGCCAGGCCGGGCTGCAGGCGCCCGCTGCGCACCCGCTTCAGGCCCTGCGCGACCAGGCGGCGGTTGTTCGCGTCGAGCTTCACCACGTCGGCCACCGTGCCCAGCGCGACGAGGTCCAGCAGGCTGTCCAGCCGCGGCTGGCTGGTGGCATCGAAGGCGCCGCGCGAACGCAGCTCCGCGCGTGCGGCCAGCAGCACGTAGAACATCACGCCGACGCCGGCGATGGCCTTGCTTTCGAAGCCACAGCCCGGCTGGTTCGGGTTGACGATCACGTCGGCCTCGGGCAGCGAGACCGCACCGTCGACCATCGCCGGCAGGTGGTGGTCGGTCACCAGCACCTGCAGCCCGGCGGCACGCGCGTGCGCCACGCCGGCGTGGCTGGCGATGCCGTTGTCCACCGTCACCAGCAGATCGGGCCGGCGCTGCAGTGCCAGCTCGACGATCGCCGGCGTCAGGCCGTAGCCGTGCACGGCGCGGTCGGGCACCACGTAGCCGAGCGCGGCGGCGTCGGCGCCCAGCATCTTCAGCCCGCGCAGGGCCACGGCGCAGGCGGTGGCGCCGTCGCAGTCGTAGTCGGCGACGATGCAGATGCGGCGCTTGGCGGCGATGGCGTCGGCCAGCAGCGCGCCGGCCTCGGCCGCGCCCTTCAGCGATGCGGGCAGCAAGAGCTTGCCGAGGGCATCGTCCAGTTCGGCCGCGTCGCGCACGCCGCGCGCGGCCAGCAGCCGCGCCAGCAGCGGGTGCACGCCCGCCTGCTCGAGCGCGAAGGCGATGCGGGGCGGCACGTCGCGCTGGGCCAGCTTCACAGCGCCTCCAGCACGGCCGCGGGCTCGGGCGCCGACCACAGGCCCTTGATCCGCTGCAGCAGCCCGCGTGGCGCGGGCTCGTAGCGAGCCCAGCCACGTTCGCCGCAGAGGGTGAGCGCCGCGGGCCGGCCGGCCTCGGCTTCGGCCAGCAGCTCGCGCAGCGGGCCTTCGTCCAGCGTCTGCCAGGCCTTGGCCCAGGCGGCCCAGTCCTCGGCCAGCGTCGGGGCACGAAGGCGTTCGTCGACACGCGGGCTTGCGCGGCTCTCGGCCTGCGAGACGCCGCAGCCGCTGATCCAGAACGAGTTCACCGGCAGCAGCCCGCGGGCGCTGCGCGCGTCGTTCAGCGGGTGCGTGTACAGCAGCATCTGCACCTCGTTCTGCAACCGGCGCACGAGGCGCGTGGCGGTGCCGCTGCCTTGCAGCCAGCCGTCGACGTTGCGGCCGATCACGCGGTCCAGTGAGGCACAGGCCAGGCCGGCCAGGCTCTCGTGAGCGGCGTACCAGCGCAGCGGCGCGCCCCAGTGCATCGCGAAGCCCTCGCTGGTGAAGAGCTCGCGCACGGCGTCGAACAGCGTGCGCGAGGCCATGGCATCGAGCATCAGCGCCGCGGGGTCGATCAGGCTCACCTGCTCGGTGCCCAGGTGCCAGTGCACCGGCGTGAGCTGGCCCCAGGCGAGGTCGCCGACGTCCACGCCGTCGGCCCGCGCGGCGCGTGCGGCCCAGGGGATGAGCCCGGCCTCGCCATGCAGGCCCAGCGCCTGGGCCAGCGCGCGCTCGTGCGGCGGCGAGAGGCTCAGCTCGTCGCCCTCGGCACCGCCGTCGCGTGCCACCTCGCGCCAGCGGCCCAGCAGTTCCTTCAGGTGCGGCAGCGCCAGCATGCGCGCGGCCGCGCGGCCGGCTTCAGGCAGCGGCGCGGCGAAGGGAATCAGCAGGTGCATGCGGCGATTATCCGGGCCGCCCCTGTAGCATCGCCCGCCCATGGATCTTCCCTACGAGTGGCAGGTCGGCTGGCGCTACACGCGCGCCGGCCGCAGCGGCCGCCGCAACGGCTTCATCTCCTTCATCAGCGCCATCTCGGTGCTGGGCATCGCGCTGGGCGTGGCAGCACTGATCATCGTGCTGTCGGTGATGAACGGCTTCCAGAAGGAGGTGCGCGACCGCATGCTCAGCGTGGTGCCGCACGTGGAGGTCTTCGAGACCGGCGGCATCGCGCTGCCCGACTGGCGCGCGACCGCGGCGGCGGTGAAGCGCGACAAGCGCGTGATCGGCGCGGCGCCCTACATCGCGGTGCAGGCGCTGCTGGGGCGCGGCGACGACCTGCGCGGCGCCATCGTGCGCGGCATCGACCCGGCCGAGGAAGGCCAGGTCACCGAGCTCGCGCGCAAGCAGCCCGAGCTGGTGGCCCGGCTCAGGCCCGGCGAATGGAACATCGTGCTCGGCGCCGAGCTGGCGCGGCTGCTGCGCGCGCGTGTCGGCGACAAGGTCACCGTGGTCGCGCCGGGCGGGCAGCTCACGCCGGCGGGCATCAACCCGCGGCTGAAGCAGTTCACGCTCGTGGGCACCTTCGAGGCCGGGCACTACGAGTACGACAGCGCGCTGGCGCTGGTGCATGTGGTCGACGCCGGCAAGCTCTTCCAGCTCGAAGGGCCCACCGGCGTGCAGCTGCGCATCGCCGACGTGCACGCCGCACGCGAGGTGGCGCACGACCTGGCCAATATGCTGCCCAATGATGTGCTCGTGACCGACTGGACACGCACCAACCGCAACTGGTTCGACGCGGTGCAGATCGAGAAGCGCCTGATGGGCATCATCCTGACGCTCATCGTCGCGGTGGCGGCCTTCAACCTCGTCAGCACGCTCGTGATGACGGTGACGGACAAGCGGGCCGACATCGCCATCCTTCGAACGCTGGGCGCGAGTCCCCGCTCGATCATGGGCATCTTCGTCGTGCAGGGCGCCGCCGCCGGGGTCATCGGCACGCTGGCCGGGCTGCTGCTGGGCCTCGCCGTGGCCTTCAACATCGACGTCATCGTGCCGGCCATCGAGCGCCTGCTGCACACCACCTTCCTGCCGCCGAGCATCTACGTCATCAGCCGCATGCCCAGCGAGCCGCAGACCGGCGACATCGTGCCCATCGTCGTGATCTCGCTCGTGCTCGCGTTCCTGGCGACGATCTACCCGAGCTGGCGCGCCAGCCGCGTCAATCCGGCCGAGGCCTTGCGCTATGAATGAGGGCTTGGTTCTTTCCGCGAGCGACTTGCACAAGCGCTTCGTCGAAGGCCGCGGCGCCGACGCGCTCGACGTGACCGTGCTGCGCGGCGTGAGCCTGCAGGTTCGGCGCGGCGAGGCGCTGGCGATCGTCGGCGCCTCGGGCACCGGCAAGAGCACGCTGCTGCACCTGCTGGGCGGGCTGGATGCGCCCACCTCGGGCCGCGTCGAGCTGATGGGCTGCGACCTCGCGACGCTGGACGCCGCGCGCCAGGGCGAATGGCGCAACAAGCACCTGGGCTTCGTCTACCAGTTCCACCACCTGCTGCCGGAGTTCAGCGCGCTGGACAACGTGGCGATGCCGCTGCGCATCCGCCGCGAGCCGGTGGCGGCGGCACGCGCGCAAGCGCTGCGCCTGCTGGAACGCGTGGGCCTGGCGGCACGCGCGGCGCACCACCCGGCGCAGTTGTCGGGCGGCGAGCGGCAACGGGTGGCCATCGCCCGTGCATTGGTCACGCAACCGGCCTGCGTGCTGGCCGACGAGCCCACCGGCAACCTCGACCGCCACACCGCCACCGCGGTCTTCGACCTGATGCTGCAGCTGGCCGCGGAGCACGGCACGGCCTTCGTCGTCGTGACGCATGACCCATCGCTGGCCGCGCGCTGTTCCCGCACGCTCACGCTGGACGGCGCCGCTTCCTAAAATCGGGGCGTGCACCTTCTCAATGCCGACCTCCACAGCCACAGCAACGTTTCCGACGGCACGCTGAGCCCCGAGGCCCTCGCCCAGCGCGCAGCGGCCGGTGGCGTGGAGCTCTGGGCGCTGACCGACCACGACGAGATCGGCGGCCAGCAGCGCGCCCGCAGCGCGGCGCATGCGCTGGGCATGGACTACCTCAGCGGCACCGAGGTCTCGGTCACCTTCATCGGCCACACGGTGCACATCGTCGGCCTGGGCTTCGACGCCGACGATCCGCAGCTGGCCGCCGGCCTGGCCGCCACGCGCGGCGGGCGCAGCGAGCGGGCGCGGCAGATGGCCGAAGGCCTGGCGCAGGTCGGCATCCCCGGCGCCTTCGAGGGCGCCTTGCGCTACGTCGGCAACCCGGAGCTGGTCTCGCGCACGCACTTCGCGCGCTACTTGGTCGAAAGCGGCGTCTGCCCCGACACCCACAGCGTCTTCCGCCGCTTCCTCACCGAAGGCAACCCGGGCTACGTGCCGCACCAGTGGGCGAAGCTGGGCGATGCGGTGCGCTGGATCCGCGAGGCCGGCGGCATGGCCGTCATCGCGCACCCGGGCCGCTACCGCTTCACGCCGACCGAGGAATACGCGCTCTTCACCGAGTTCATCGGCCATGGCGGCCAGGGCGTGGAGGTGATGACCGGCAGCCACACGTCGGCCGAGCAGCAGCGCTACGCCGAGACCGCGCTCGAGTTCGATCTCTACGCCTCGCGCGGCAGCGACTTCCACGCCCCCGGCGAGAGCCGCACCGAGCTGGGCTCGCTGCCCGATCTGCCGGGCCGGCTGAAGCCGGTGTGGGAGGCACTTTCGCACCGCATCCAGCGCGCGCCGGTCGCCGCGGCTGCGTGAAAACCCGAAGATCGGATAGAATGCGGAGCTGACCCCGGAACGCCGGGGTCTTTTCGTTCATCCCCTTCGGCCTCGGCCACCGGCAATCCACCGCCGGTGCGCGTTTCGATAAAGGTCGGCGGCGATGCCGTCGCTGACTTCCCTGCGACTACACCCTGAAAGCGGCCCGCGCCCGAGAAGCGCAGGCCGCGCGGCGCGCTGTTGCGTGCCGGACGAGACCCGAGAGCCCTAGTCCCCGATGAACCCGATGACCCCCGATTCCACGTTCCAGACCCTGAACCTGCACGAAGACCTGCTGCGCGCGCTGCAGTCCGCCGGCTACACCCAGCCCACCGAAGTGCAGGGCCTGGCCATCCCGCCCGCCCTCGAAGGGCGCGACCTGATGGTCTCCAGCCGCACCGGCAGCGGCAAGACCGCCAGCTTCATGCTGCCGGCCCTCACGCGCGTGATGGCGCGCCGCTCGCTGCCCCCGCCGCAGCGCGGCCGCGGCCCCGCGGTGCTGGTGCTGACGCCCACGCGCGAACTCGCGCTGCAGGTGGCCAAGGCCGCCAACGACTACGGCCGCTACGTGCGCGGCCTGCGCGTGGCCACCGTCGTCGGCGGCGTGCCCTACGGCGCGCAGCTCGCCGCGCTGCGCGGCCCGCTGGACATCCTCATCGCCACCCCCGGCCGCCTGATCGACCACCTCGGCTCCGGCAAGGCGCAGCTGGGCGACGTGCAGATGCTGGTGCTCGACGAAGCCGACCGCATGCTCGACATGGGCTTCATCGACGACATCCGCCTCATCGCCGACGCCACGCCCAAGCAGCGCCAGACCGTGATGTACAGCGCCACCTTCGGCGGCCACGTCGGCCGCCTCGCGCAGGACCTGCTGCGCGACCCGCAGCGCGTGGACGTGGCCTCGCACACCGAGGCCCATGCCGACATCGAGCAGCGCCTGCACTGGGCCGACGACCTGGCGCACAAGAACGCCCTGCTGGACCACATCCTCACCGAGCGCGACCTCGAGCAGGCGGTGGTCTTCACCAGCACGCAGATCGACGCCGACCGTCTGGCCGAGCGCCTGCACGAGATGGGCCATCGCGTCGCCAGCCTGCACGGCGGCATGCCGCAGGGCCGCCGCAACCGCGTGCTGCAGGGCCTGCGCGAGCGCCACCTGCGCGTGCTCGTGGCCACCGACGTGGCCGCGCGCGGCATCGACGTGCCCACCATCAGCCACGTCATCAACTACGGCCTGCCGATGAAGGAGGAGGACTACATCCACCGCATCGGCCGCACCGGCCGCGCCGGCCGCAGCGGGCTGGCGGTGACGCTGGCCGAGCGCCGCGACAGCGGCATGATCCACCGCATCCAGCGCTACACCACGCAGCGCATCCCGGCCGCGGTGATCGCCGGCCTGGAGCCGCGCCGGCCCGAGCCCTCGGCCGCGCCGCGCCCCGCCGGCAAGGGCCGCCCCTTCGGCCGGCCGAACGGTGGCCATGGTGGCCCCGGCGGCCCCGGCGGCTTCCGCGGCAAGGGCCCCGGCGGCCCGGGCGGCCCGCGCGGCGGCAAGCCCGCGCCGCGCCAGCGCTGATCCGCTGACGCCCTGATCGCCGGCCCGCCTTGCGCGGGCCGTTGTCTTTTCCACCCCCCTAACTGGTCCCGTCGGGGCCTCGCGGCGGTTTCCGTTTTCTGTTGGCAAGGGCACCTCGCCCGCCGTCGACCTAACGGAGGAATTGCCGTGAGCCTCGCTGCACCCCTGTCCGCCCGCGCGCCGGGCCTGTCCTTTCTCGCGGTGGACAGCTTCACCGCGCCCGAGGGCGAGACCGCACCGCCGCCGCCCCGCAGCGCGCTGCCGCCGCGCTCGCCCTTCGTCACCGTCTACGAGAACGAGGACGCCGGCGCGCCGGACCCGCGGCGCGAGGCCTTCGCCGCGCTCGTCGACGAGCTGCATGACGACGAGTTCGAGGCCACGCTGGCCGCCGTGCAGGGCCACGGCCGCGCCTTCCACGACGCCCAGCTGGCGGCCGGCACCTCGCGCCCGCAGGCCGACCGCCTGCTCACGCTGCACTTCGAGCCGCTGATGCGCGAGACCGCCGCGCTGGTGGACGCGGTGGCCGCGCGTTACGCGCCGCAGGAGGCGGCCGGCCTCGTCGAAGGCGAGATGGAGGCCTTTGCCGAGAACTGGACGCCGGAAGCGCCGCGCCCGCCGGAGTTCGAGAACCTCTTCGGCGGCCTGTTCAAGAAGATCGCGAAGAAGGTGGGCAAGGTCGCCAAGGCGGTCGCCAGCAAGGCCTGGCAGGGCATCAAGTCGCTGGGCCTGGCGCCGCTGCTGGCGCTGGTGAAGAAGCACCTGCTGGGCTTCCTGCGCGGCGCGGTGGAGCGCGTGATGGGCCGCATCCCGGCGCCGCTGCAGCCGGTGGCGCGGCAGCTCGCGCGCAAGCTCGGGCTGCCGGTGCCGGCCGAGGCGACCGCGCCGTCGCCGCCACCCGCGAACGCCGATGCCTCGCCCACGCCGGAGCCGGCGCCTGCGCCGGCCGATGCGGGCGCGACGCAGCAGGAACTCGACGAGCAGCTCGCCGGCGCGCTGCTCGCCGGCGAGGACCAGGCCTTCGAGGACGAGGCCGCGCCGGGTTTCGCCGCTGCGCCGCTGCCGATCCACGCCGAGCTCGACGACGCGCGCGAGCGCTTCATCGACCGCCTGGAGGGCCTGAAGGACGGCGAGAGCCCGCAGCCGGCGATGGAAGAGTTCCTGCCGGCGCTGATGCCGGTGCTCTCGGCCGCGTCCAAGCTCATCGGCCACGACCGCCTCGCCGGCTGGCTGGCCAAGCTGCTGGCGGTGCCGGTGGGGCGCTTCGTGGGCCCGGCCCAGGCCAGTGCGCTGTCCAAGGCGCTGGCCAGCGCCGGGCTGAAGGCGCTGAACATGGAAAGCGCCGACGAGGCCACGCCCGCCGAGCGCCTGGCCGCACCCGCCGTGGCTGCCACGGTGGAGGAAGCCGCCGCCCGCGTGCTCGCGCTACCCGCCGAAGTGCACGCAGACCCGGCGCTGCTCGAAGCCTTCGCGATGGAGGCCTTCGAGACCGCTGCCGCCGCCAACCTGCCGGCGGTGCTGCCCGAGGCGGTCTACGAGGACCGGCCCGAGCTGCTGGAGGCCGGCGTCAACGTGCACTGGCCGATGATGCCGATCTCGCGCGGCGCGCTGCGTGCACCGCGCCGCTACAAGCGCTGCTCGCAGGTGTTCAACGTGACGATCACGCCGCACCTGGCGGCCGAGCTGGAGAGCTTCGAGGGTGCGCCGCTGGCCGACTACCTGCAGGATCAGCTCGCGGTCGACGAACCCGGCGAGCTGCAGGCCGAGGTGCACCTGTTCGAGGCCCTGCCCGGCAGCACGCTGGCGGACATCGCGCGCGCCGAGGCCGAGATCCTCGCGCCCGGTGCCGCCGCCGAGGCGGTGGCCGACCACTTCCATCCGCTCACGCCGCAGGCCGCCTCGGCGCTGCTGGGCCGGCCCGGCCTGGGCCGCGCCTGGTGGGCACGCTCGCGCCACCAGCCGCTGGGCGCCGGGCAGCGCTTCTACGCGCTGCGCCTGGCCGGCGGCGGGCGCTGGCGCCAGCGCCGCCGCCCGCTGCGGCTGCGCCTGGTGCTGGACGGCGTGCGCGACGAGCTGCGCGCCAGCGTCTACCTCAGCGAGGCCAAGGCGCAGCGCCTGGCCGCGCAGCTGCGCGGCAGCGATCCCGGCGCCCAGGCCGGCGCGCTGGCCGCGCGCTTCCAGCGCTGGCTGCAGCGCCGGCTGTGGCACCTGTTCTTCGGCGCGGCGCGGCACCGGCTGCGCATCGTCGACGCCGGCCAGGCGCCCGGCACGCCGCCCGCGGCGCGTGCGATGCGCCTGCCGCAGCCGGCGGCGCGTGCCTTCGCGGCCCAGCTGCAGTCCTGGCTCGTGAAGGGTTTCGCCGATGGCTTGCGGGCGCAGGCGCCGGCGATCGTCGCGGCCACCGAGGACGCGGCCGACGGCATCACGCTGAGCTTCGGCATCACGCATCCACCGGGGCTGAAGGCGCTGCTCGATCCGGCGTCGGCGGGCCCCGCCCCCGCCGCGCCCGGCACCGCACCCATGGTGACGATGAGCGTGCATCCGGGGCCGCACCGTGCCTGAGCTGCCCGACTGCGTCGCGGCGCAGACCGCACGCCAGGTCGCACACTGGACGCTGGCCGCGCGGCGCCTGCAACTGGACGACCTGGCCTCGCACCAGGCCTGGGGGCACCTGGAGCGCTACCTGGGCCTGTCGGTGCGCGGCCACCTGCAGGGCGTGATCGACCGCCTGAACGCCGACGCCCGCGCGCTGGCCGCGCTGCACGAGGCCGCCGCCGACGACGTGGCGCGCGCCGCCGTGCGCCGCCGGCTCGTCGCCTTCGAGCACGAGTACCTGCGCGCCGAGACCACGCTGGACTTCTTCGCCGACGCGATCGTCACCCGCACCAACCCCGAGGTGGCCGCGCTGCTGCGCGCCTGCGACACGCTGGCCCAGCGCAGCATGGCCGCGCTGCTGGACGCCGTCGGCAAGCCCGTGCCGGTGGTGCTGACCTGGCTCGACAAGGGCCGCGGCGCCGCGGTGCTGAAGGCCGGGCTGCGGCTGTGGGACGGCGGCTCGCCCAGCCCGGCGGCGGTGATCAAGGTCACACGCCACAACCTGCTGCGGCCCACCTCGCTGATCCACGAGGCCGGCCACCAGGTCGCGCACATCACCGGCTGGAACGAGGAGCTGGCCGCGGCGCTGGCCGACACCGTGCACCAGCAGGGCGGCTCGTTCGAGCTGGCGCAGGTGTGGGGCTCGTGGGCCTCGGAGGTCGCGGCCGACGCCTTCGCCTTCGTGCACACCGGCTTCGCGAGCGTGGCGGCGCTGCACGACGTGCTGGCCGCCGACGTGCCGCTGGCCTTCCGCTTCCTGCCCGGCGACCCGCACCCGATCAGCCACCTGCGGGTGTTGCTGGGCACCGCGACCTGCCGCCACTGCTGGGGCGCCGGGCCATGGGACGCGCTGGAAGCGGCCTGGCTCGCGAGCTACCCGGCGCGCCTGGCCAGCGGCGACGCGGCGGCCATCGTGCGCGACTCGCCCACGCTGCTGCCGGCCATCGCCCAGGCCGTGCTCGAGCGGCCGATGGCGGCCTTCGGCGGCCGCGCGCTGCGCGCCATCGTGCGGCCCGAGCGCGTGAGCCCGGGCGCGCTGCACGAGATGGCCGCGCGGCTGGGCAACGCGCTCTTCACCAGCGCGCACTGGCTCTGGAGCGAGCCGCTGCGCATCCTGGGCCTGACCGGGCTGCGCCTGGCCGAGAGCCCGCGCGAGTTCGAGGCGCTGGTCCGGCTGCAGCAGCAATCGATGCTGCGGCTGGGCGCCGCCGAGCCGGCCTCCTGAACCTCCTCGACTTCCCTTTCCTTCCCTTCCTTCCCCCACCCCTCGCCCTGCGGAGAACCCCCATGAGCAAGAAGCCCGACAACGCCGCCGCCGCCGCGGCCACCACGACCGGCACCGAGCAGCTCGGCAACCTGCTGCTGGACGTGCTGCGCAACATCGACCGCCAGGCCCAGCGCGCGAATGCGCTGGGCGGCGCCGCCGCCGACGCGGTGGCGCACTTCAACGCGATCTCGGCCGAGCTCTTCGTGCTGCCGGAGAACGCCATCGCCGACAACGCCACCGGCCTTTCCGGCGCCTCGCGCTGAACCCCGACGGAGGACCCCGAACATGTTCCGCCAGATCGCCGCCCGCATGGGCAACCCGACCGCACTCTTCGACCTGCACCCCATGGAGCTGGCCTCGTTGCTGGACGTGGCCTGGAGCCGCCGGCCCGCGAACAACGCGCTGCCGCTGGGCCACCCGGACAACCGCAGCAACGTCAACCCGCCGCCGCTGCCGCTGCCCCTGCCGGTGCCCGTGCCCAACCCGCTGGACCCGGCGGGCGAGGACTTCCGCAGCATCCGCTGGGACCACCTGATCTACGCCTACATGATCGAGAACACGCGCATCTTCGAGGTCTTCCGCCGCGTCGTGTTCGAGCTGCTGCACGGCGAGCGCCTGGGCACGCCGCTGGGCAGCGCGCAGCGCTGGCTGCGCAACACCGAGGAGCTGTTCTTCAAGGACGGCGCGCCCTTCCTCGTCACCTCGGTCACGAGCCAGATCCGCAGCGACCTGCGCGCCGGCCGCCGCAACGCCTACCAGCGCATGTTCGGCATGGAACTCAACCACGGCGGCGACGACGGCCGGCCCTACCCCTACGTGCGCGCCGACGCCGCCAACGGCGACTTCGTCACCACCTTCGAGGAGCTGCTGCGCGAGGTGTGGATCGGCATGACCTACGTGAACGCCGTCAACACCGCCAACCCGACCGACCCGGCGCGCATCGCGCTGCTGGCCGAGCGGCTGCACGACATGTTCCGCTCGCGGCGCCAGAACGGGAACCTCTCGCGCGAGGAGCTGGCCGCGGTGAGCGCGATGTCGTGGTTCCACTTCACGCTGGAGTTCAACTCGCCCATCGTCGTCTCGCTGCGCGCCGACGCCACCGGCACCGAGCAGCGCCTGTTCAAGGTGGCCGAGCGCGTGGGGCTGCCGGCGCACGGCCTGGCCAAGCACTTCTTCGAGATCGCCGACCCGCTGTCGCGCATCCTCACGCAGATCGAGACCGGCGACTACAACACCGTCGACGCGGTGCCGGCGCTGTTCACGCCCGACACCAGCGTGGCCGAGAGCCCCGAGGCGGCGATGCGCCAGATCATCCTGAACTGGACGGCGATCCGCGGCGTCGACGTGAAGTCGCGCAAGGTCACCACCACCGCCTGACGCCGCAAGCCCGAGGCCCGCGATGAAGCCCCCTGCCCCGCGTTCGCCCTTCGTCGACGGCGAGGTGCTCGGCCAGCCGGCCGGCATGGACTCGCCCTTCGAGCACGTGATGCCCGAGCCGCCGCGCACGCCGATGCCTGCCCTGGCCGCCAGCGGGCTGCGCATCCTCGGCCCCGACGGCCAGCCGCTGCCCGGCGCCGCCTGGCGCGTGCACCAGGGCACCGCCACGTTCCGCGGCGTCACCGACGCCTTCGGCGACACCGGCCTGCTGGCGATGAGCGGCCCGGCCTTCGATCGTGCCCAGCCGTTCCGCCTTCACGTGGACGGTTACGTGTGCAGCATCGTCAGCGGTGCCGTGCTGCGGGTCGACGACCCGGCCGTGATGTACGGCGGGCCGGACTTCGACTGGCACGCCGCCGACAGCGCCGACCCGCAGGTGAAGCGCGCCTTCTGGGCCGACTACGCCGCGCGCCGCGGCCGGGACGGCGCGCCCTTCCGCTTCATCCAGCACGACCATGTGATGCGCCGGCCGGTGCGCTGGCTGGCCGGCAGCGGCATGGCGGTGTTCCAGGCCCAGCCGCTGGCCATCCGCGTGGGCCCGCTGGTGCGCTACACCGACGAGCGCCAGGCGCGCATCTGGCTCGAGCTGGACGCGCCCGGCCTGGTGCGCGTGCGCTACGGCGCCGCGCCCTCGGCCACCGCCAAGCCCACCGGCAGCCCGCCGGCGCAGGAGCAGCAGCGGCACGTGTGCAGCGTGCGCGTGGGCGGCCGCCACTTCGCGCTGCTGACGCTGGACGGCCTGTCGGCCGACACCACCGTGGTCTACACGCTGGAGCTGGCACCGCAGCCGCCCACCGGCCCGCTGCCGGTCACCGAGATCGACTTCACCGAGGCCGCCTTCCCGCGCAAGCTGCCCACGGCGGTGCTGGACGCGCAGCAGAAGGCGCTGCGGCTGGCCTCCGTCATCGGCTCGTCCTGGCTCTTCCTGCGCACGCTGCCCACGCGCAGCGACGGCCTGCGCTTCGCGCACGGCTCCTGCCGCGGCTACCCCGGCGACGACAGCGGCAGCCCCGACGAACCGCGCCACGACCTGCTGGACCACTTCGGCGGCGAATGGCTGCGCACGCACGAGATCGCGCAGTGGCCGCAGTTCTTCGTGCACACCGGCGACCAGATCTATGCCGACGACATCGGCCGGCACATCGGCCGCAGCTTCGCCGAGCAGCGCTTCGCCGCCACGGTGCCCGGCCCGGCGGGTGTCGACGGCCTGATCGGCGGCGCCTGGGCCGGCCGCTTTGCCAGGCGCCATGTCGCGCGCGCGGCCGTGCTGCCGCTGCCCGACGCGACGAAGCTGAAGGCGCAGGTCGACGACCTCGACCACGAGCGCAACACGGCGCGCAACCCGCAGATCATCGAGGCCGCCGTCGAACGTGCGCGCCGGGCGCTGAAACGCCGCGCCGTGCACGCCGGCGCCACCGCCCCGCCGGCGCGCAAGCTGCAGGTGCTGAACCACCTGCTGTGGGAAGTGCCGGTGGACCCCGACGACCAGCCGCTGGTGGACCCGCGCCGCGGCCTGATGCAGCGCCCGACTTACCGGATCCTCAAGCCCGAGGTGCGCGACATCAAGCTGCCCTACGCGCCGGCCGGCGACGTGGGCGGCATCCACGCCGCCGACTTCGCCGAATACGCCGCGCTCTACGAGCAGGCCTGGTGCGTGCCGGGCGCGCGCCGCGCGCTGGCGCATGTGCCGCACTACATGATCTTCGACGACCACGAGGTCACCGACGACTGGAACGCCGACCCCGGCTGGCTCGCCCGCATCCACGACCGCAGCGACCCGCTGCAGATGTGGCCCGCGACCATCACCGACGCGCTGGCCGGGTACTGGGTCTACCAGGGCTGGGGCAACCTCGCACCGGCCGTGGCGGCGGCCGATGCGCGCGTGGCCATCCTCGAGCGCGCGCGCCGCCAGGGCCACGATGCGCTGCCCGAGCTGCGCCGGCTGATCCACGACCACGCGGTGGCGCCGACGAAGAAGGGCGCCGCACGCACCAAGCTGCTCGACTGGAACTTCCGCGTGCCGACGCCCGGTGCACCCTTCCTCGTCGTGGACCTGCGCACGAACCGCGAGGTGCATGGCGCGGGCGGCATGTCCAAGCCGCGGCTGGACTGGCTGGAGACCGCGTTGCGCGCCGCCAGGACGCCGGCCGCCTTCGTCGTGCTGCCGGTGCCGATGCTGCTGCCGGCGCCGCTGATGTTCGCGATGAACCACCCCACCGTGGGCGCCGTGGCCGCCGGCCATCGCACGACGGCGGACTTCAAGCGCGATGCCGACATCGAGCACCCCGCCACCAACCTCGTCTGGAGCCAGTTCCGCGACCTGCTCCCGCGGCTGCAGCGCGCCGGCTCGCCGCTGCGCACGCTGGTGATCGTCTCCGGCGACATCCACTTCTCGTGCAACCTCGACGGCCAGTTCCCGAAGGCCACGCGCGGGCCGCGGCTGCTGCAGCTCGTCTCCTCCGGCATCAAGAAGACGATTCCCGAGTGGAAGCAGAAGAAGCTGGAGAGCGCGTACCGCGGCTGGCTGCAGACGCTGACGCGCTCCGACGGCGTGGAGGAACAGCGCGGGCTGGTGATCACGCTGGGCGGCATCGAGGATCCGGCCAAGCGCCTGGACAACTTCGTCTACCCCACCTCGATGGCGCTGGTGGAACTGCAGGTGCTGCGCGGCGGCAAGGGCAACGCAACACGGCTGCCGAACCTCACGCAGCGGCACCTGCTGGTCGGTGACAAGGGCCGGCTCGAGGAGCGCGTGTTCCAGCACCTGGCGCGCGATGACGGCAGCGCGCTGATGACGCTGCACGACCCCGGCCCGGCGAACCCGAACCGGCCCAGCCCCTACCCCGCCAGCGGCCCCGGCGCGATCGGGCTGGTGCACGAGGCCGAGGAGGCGCAGGAACCCGAGGCCGGCGACTTCGAGCTGCGTCACGACAGGCCCGAGCGCGAGCTGGAAGCCAACGTCGAGGTGCTGCACGAAGACGAGCCGGCCGCGGCCGAGGACTTCGAGCCCGAATCCGGCGCCGAAGAGGCGCCGCCGGAGCCGATGTTCGAGGACGAGGTGATCGGCAGCGACGATCGCAAGCCGGTGGCCGACCCGCTGGACGTGCCGCACCGCTGGGTCTGCGCGCTGGACGTGGTCTACGACAAGAGCCCGATGCCCGCACGCGACGCGAAGGTGATCCCCGACGCGACGCGCGCGACCGGCATCCTCGTCGGCCCGCGCCACGTGCTGACGGCGGCCCACGTGGTCGAGCGCCTGCCGGTGACGGCCAACGGCAACGGCTACTCGCTGCGGGCGGCGCGCATCGACGTGACGCCGGGCCGCGACGGCGACAACTCGCGGGCGCCGATCGTCAAGGTCAAGGCCGCCCACTGGATGGCCGCGCCGCAGCACTGGCAGGACGTGCAGACGAGCAGCGGCATCCGGCGCCTGCGCTGGCGCTACGACTACGCGCTGCTGGTGCTGGAGCGCGACATCGCCGACCTGCGGCACCCGAAGGCCGGCCGGCTGGGCTGGTGGGGCGAGGATCCGGCGGTCTCGGAACTTCGGACCGTGACGCCGGCCGACGTGGCGGCGGGCTCGGTCACCGTGGCCGGCTACCCGGGCGACACCTGCGGCCGGACGATCCTGCCGCGCGCCGGCCTGGTGCGCAAGATGCAGGACTGCTGGCGCCTGAAGCCCGACGCGTGGGCGGCCCAGCCCTTCGAGAGCAGCGGCGCGGCGCGCATCGTCGATCCCTACGGCGTGCTGTTCCACCAGGCCGACACCTTCGAGGGCGAGAGCGGCTCGCCGGTGTTCACGCGCCGCGACGGCGTCTGGTGGCTGATGGGCGTGCACGGCGGCCACACGCCGCAGAGCGGCCCGGGCGGCGGCGTGACGGACAACGACGCCGTCGCGCTGCACCCGCGCGTGCTCCAGCAGCTGTGCGACTGGATCAATGGCGAGAAGGACGGCACGCGCGCCTCGATGGCCGGCGGGCGCCTGGTGCTGACCCGCGGCGGCGTGGCGCACGAGCTGGAGGCGGAACCGGCCGAGGCGTACCAGCCGGAGGCGCAGCCGGCCGACGAAGCCGAGCTGCCCGGTGGCGACCCGGTCCGCAGCACCGCCCGGCAGCTGGAGCGTGGCCTCGCGCAGGCCGAGGCCTGGCTGCGGCGCCGCCCACGCAGCGGCCTGCCCGAGCTGCTGCGCTTCGCGGTCTCGCTGCTGCGCACGCACTTCTTTCCCACGGGCTACGGCATCTCCGACGCCGCAGGCCGCCTGCTGAAGCCCTCGGCCGTCGCGCGCATCGCGATGCAGCTGCGCGGCGCCCAGCGCCAGCTGCTGCCCTTCGAGCACCGGCTCCGGCTCACGGTGACGGCGCGCGAGGCGGAGGACCCGGTGGTCGCCGCGCGCCACCACGCCGGCGGCTTCAGCGACATCACGCTCTTCGCGCCGACGATGGCCGGCCTGGCGAGCGAGGTCGCGCTGCAGCATGCGCTGCACGAGGTGCTGCATGCGCTGCTGGCGCTGGTGGAACGGCTGCGCGCGGCGCATGGCGATGCGATGGCCGACGCCTTCCTCGCGAAGGACCCGTGGTCGCTGCTGGACCTGCGCCGCTGGCACGCCGAGCGGCGGCGCATCCGCGGCGCGCTCGGCCCGCTGCTGCAGCGCCTGGGCGCGCCCGAGCCGGCCGAGGCCGCCGCGGGCCGGCTCGTCGAGGAGGCCTTCGCCCACACGCTGGCGATGCACCTGCGCTTCGCGCTGCAGGGCGGCAGCGGCTCGCGCATCGTCTCGAGTTCGGTCACCGAGGTGCTGGTGAAGCACTACGTGGTCGACCACGCGCCGCGCCTGTCGTCGCAGCTCGGGACCGCGGAGCTGGCCGCGGCGGCCCAGGCGCTGAAGCCGGCGCTGGATGCGCTGCAGGCCTCGATGAACGCGCTGTGGGAGGCCGGCGATGCGCGCAGTTCCGGCGCTAGCCCCTCGGCACGGGAGGAACCGGCGGGCGAGGAGCCGGCCGAGGAGGCCCTGCCGATCGAGCCGAATTGAGCACGGCCTCGGCCTCGGCAATGGCATCGGGGCACCAGGGCGCGAGCGCCGGTGCGCGCAGGCGCTGCAGCGCCGCCTCGGCATCGGCCGCGGCGCCGGCGTTCTCGCCCTGCAGCAGCGCGGCGCGGGCGCGCAGCGTCAGCGCGGTGGCAGCCTCCAGCGCCACCGGCGCTGCGCCGTCGGCCGGCAGCTCCAGCGCCTGCAGCCGGCGCAGCGCCAGCGCCGCGTCGCCGCGTGCCAGCGCCAGGCGCACGCGCTGCAGGTGGAAGCGGTTGGCCAGGTACGGCGCCGCGGCATCGCCGGCCGCGCCCTGCCACAGCAGCAGCGCCTCGCCGACCGCGGTCTCGGCCTCGTCGATGCGGCCCAGCGCGGCCAGCGCCTCGGCGCGCGGCAGCAGCGCACGCGCCATCGACAGCGGCCGCGGGTAATGCGTGCGCAGGTCGTCGACGATCTCGTCGAGCAGCTTCAGCGCCGCCGCCGGCTCGCCGCGCAGGTTGTGCGCGATGGCCGCGAAGCGGCGCACGGCCTCGGCCGCGTCGGGCCGCGCGCGCAGCTGCGCCTGCCCGAGCGCCGCTTCCGCCTCGGCCAGCAGCCGCCAGCCCTCGGCGCGCCGGCCGGTGGCGTGCAGCAGCCCGCCGAGCTTGGCCTGCGTCTGCAGCGTCACGCTGGCGCCGGCGCCGTCCTGGCGGCGGGCCAGCTCCCAGGCCCGGCGCAGGTTCTGCTCGGCGGCCTCGAACTGCAGCGCCTCGATCTGCGCCTCGGCCTCGTGCACCCAGGGCGTCTTCAGCCAGGCCGGCACCTCGGGCGCGTTGGCGCGTGCCAGCGCGATGCCTTCCTCGTTGAGCGCCACGGCACCGGCCTGGTCGCCCGCCAGGTGCCGCGCACGCGCGACCATCTGCGTGGCGTGGAACAGGCTCTTCCAGCGGACCGGCACGCTGCGGAAGCGGGCCAGCGCGGCGTCGGCATGGCGCTGCATGGGCCCGAGCGCGAGGTACTGCTCGTAGCGCGCGGTCTCGATGTCGATCCAGCCCCGTGTCTCCTCGTCGATGGCCGGCTGCGTGCGGGCCAGCTCGCGCACGCGCTCGATCATCGTCACGCCACGCTCGCGCTCGCGCGTGGACGCCACGTCGCCGGCGAAGGTCAGCATGGCATTGGCCACGCGCGTGTCGGCCGGGCCGAGCAGGCGCAGCAGGGTGCCGATGCGCTGCTCGCGCAGCCGCGCCGCCTGGTCGTTGAGCTCGAGCTGGTAGTAGAGGTCGGCCAGCACCTCGAGCACCGCCTCCTGCGCCAGCGGCGCCGAGGCCAGCGCCTCGGAGGCGCGCACCGCGCCCGTGTCCAGCAGCTCGCGCGCGGTGGCCTGGCGCGCACGCATCGGGTCGGCCTGCTGCACCGTGTTGGCCTTGAAGAGGTCGACCAGGAAGTCCTGAACGGCCTGCGCGCGCTGCGACTCCGCACGCGCGAGTTCGGCCGCCGCGCGCGCCTCGCGCGCCTGCCACAGCGAGACGCCGGCGGCCCCGGCCAGCAGCAGCACCGCGCCGGCGGCGGCGGCCACGCGCAGGCGGTGGCGGGCGACGAACTTGCGCAGCCGGTAGCCGGCGCTGTCGGGGCGGGCGGCCACCGGCAGGCCGTCGGCATGGCGCTGCAGGTCGTCCAGCAGCGCGGCGGCGGTGGGGTAGCGCTCGGCCGGGTCGGCCTTCAGCGCCTTGCCGACGATGGTCTCCAGGTCGCCGGCCAGCGCCGCCGCCAGCGCCCGCGGCGTGCTGCCGCGCGCGGCCGCGGCCTCCGGGCTGATGGGCTGCCGGCTCAGGCGCGGCGCGCCGGCGGCATCCACCACCAGGCGCTGGCCGCACAGCAGCTCGAACAGCACCACGCCCAGGGCGTAGACGTCGCTGGCGGTGCCCACCGCAGCGCCGGCCACCTGCTCGGGCGAGGCGTAGTGCGGCGTCAGCGGCCGGCCGGCATGGCGCGTGAGTTCGGTCTCCTCGGCCGTCTCGTCGCCTTCGGCCATCAGCTTGGCGATGCCGAAGTCCAGCAGCCGCACGCGCCCGTCGACGGTGACGAGGATGTTGGCCGGCTTCAGGTCGCGGTGGATCACCAGGTTCTGGTGCGCGTGCTGCACCGCCTGCAGCACCTGCCGCATCAGCGCCAGGCGCCCGGCCAGCGGCACGCGCTGCACGTCGCACCAGGCGTCCAGCGGCAGGCCGTCGACGTACTCCAGCGCGAGGTAGGGCTGGCCGTCCTCGGCCACGCCGGCATCCAGCAGGCCGGCGATGTTCGGGTGCGCCAGCGCGGCCAGGATGCGCCGCTCGCGCGCGAAGCGCTCGTGCAGCATCGGCCCGAACAGGCTTGCGTGCACGAGCTTCAGCGCCACCTCGCGCTCGAAGAGGCCGTCGTCGCGCCGCGCCAGCCACACGCTGCCCATGCCGCCGCGGCCCAGCAGGCGCAGCACGCGCCAGGGACCGAAGCGCCGCCCTTCGAGCGTGGCCGGCGGCGCGGCGGCGCGGGCCATGCGCCGGGCGATCAGCGAGGCCGTCTCCGGCGCGCCGCGCTCGGCGCCGGCCTGCGCGGCATCGGCCGCGCGCAGCAGGCCCTCGAGCACGCGCGCCAGCAGCGGTTCCTCGGCGGCGAGCGCCGCGAGCCAGGCCCCGCGCTCCTCGCGCGGCAGGTCCAGCGCGGCGTCCATCAAGCCGTCCAGCCGCGCCGCCTGCTGCGGGCTCAGGTCGGCCATACGTACCGGGCTTGGGGCCGGCGCGCCGTGCCGCGTGCCCTGCACTTGGCCCGTCATCCTTCCTCGATCAGCTGCTGCAGGAAGGCGCGCGCCTTCTCCCACTCGCGCTCGATGCTGCGCGTGGACACGCCGCGCAGCTCGGCCACCTCGCGCACCGAGAGACCCGCGAAGTAGCGCAGCTCCACCAGCTCGCGATAGGCCGGCGCGATGCGCGCCAGCGACTGCAGCGCGCCGTCGATGGCCAGCAGCAGCCGGTCCTCGATGACCTCGCCCTCGACGCCGGTGGTCAGCGTGACGAAGACCTCGTCGCCGCCGCGCTTGGCCGCCTGGCGTTCGCGCACGTGGTCGATCAGCACGCTGCGCATCACGCGGCCCACGTAGCCGAAGAAGGCGTGGCGGTCGGCCAGGTTCAGCTGGCCGCGCTCCACCAGCTTCAGGAAGCTCTCGTGCACCAGCGCGGTGGTGTCCAGCTCGGCCGCGCCGGCGCTGCGGTACAGGCGGCCGTGGGCGATGCGCTTCAGGTCGGCATAGACCAGCTCGAAGAGCCGGTTGGCGGCCTGCGCGTCGCCGGCGCCGGCAATGCGCAGCAGGTCGGTCATCTCGGCCATGGAGGAGCGGTGCGGGCGGTCCGTCGTTTCAGGGACCCGCGAAGATAGCGCCGGCGGGGCCCGGCGCCATCCCCATCATGGCATCCAGGGGTTACACGCCCAGCAGCTCGACCTCGAAGACGAGGGTCGCGCCGGGCGGGATGACCCCGCCGGCGCCGCGGGCGCCGTAGCCCAGGTCGGCAGGGATGGTCAGCACGCGCGTGCCGCCGACCTTCATGCCCTGCACGCCTTCGTCCCAGCCGCGGATCACCTGGCCCTGGCCGAGGCCGAAGACGAAGGGCTGGCCGCGGTCCTTGCTGCTGTCGAATTTGCGGCCGCGCTGGTCGGCGGCGCCCGGGTCGTGCAGCCAGCCGGTGTAGTGCACGCGCACGCGCTGGCCGGCGGTGGCGGTGTCGCCGCTGCCTTCGACGGTGTCCTCGTACTGCAGGCCGGACGGGGTGGTGGTCATCGTGCTCCTCGGGGTTTTGCTGTGGGAAGCGCCGATGATGCCAGCCCATGCGGGCACCGCTGCCGCCAGCCACGGCGGCGGGTTCGCGGCCTCGATGCGCGGCAGGCCCAGCACGGTGCCGGCGGCCTGCAGCGCCTCCACCGGGTCGGCCAGGTCCAGCGCCGCCGCGCCGTTCTGCTTGCTGAGCTTGTGGCCGTCCGCGGCCAGCACCAGCGGCGTGTGCAGGTAGCGCGGCGTGGGCAGGTCGAGCGCCCGCTGCAGCAGGATCTGGCGCGCGGTGTTGTCGGCCAGGTCCTCGCCGCGCACGACATCGGTGATGCCCTGCGCCGCGTCGTCCACCACCACCGCGAGCTGGTAGGCCCACAGGCCGTCGGCGCGCTTGAGCACGAAGTCACCCACGGCCGCACCCACGTCCTGCTGCTGCGGGCCCAGGCGCCGGTCCTGCCAACGCACCTGGCCATCGGCCTTGAACCGGAAGGCCCGCGCCGGCTTGCCGCCCAGCCCGCCGAGGCAGGTGCCGGGGTAGACCAGTTCCTCGTCGCGCCCGGGCACGACGCCGCGTGCGAGCCAGTGCTCGAGGATCTCCCTGCGCGTGCAGCCGCAGGCATAGGCCTGTCCGCCCGCGAGCAGGCGCTCCAGCGCATCGGCATAGGCCGCGCCGCGTTCGCTCTGGCGCCAGGGGGGCTCGTCGGGCAGTAGGCCGCAGGCAGCCAGCTGGCGCAGGATCTCGGCCTCGGCCCCGGGCACGCAGCGCGGGCCGTCCACGTCCTCGATGCGCACCAGCCAGGCGCCGCCTTGCGCGCGCGCATCGAGCCAGCTCGCCAGCGCCGCCACCAGCGAGCCGGCGTGCAGCGGGCCGGTGGGCGAAGGCGCGAAGCGGCCGCGGTAGCCCGCCGCAGCAGCCATTCAGTCCAGCGGGCCGGCGTGGCGCTCCAGCAGCGCCCGCCGCGTGGTGGGGCTTTCCAGCTGCTGCAGCCACCACTGCAGCGCGCGGCCCAGGCCCAGCGGGCCGGCGCGGTCGGCACGCCAGGCGTAGTGCATCTCGCCCACCAGCGCCGCGCGGGCCGTGGTCTTGCTCACCAGCGTGCCGGTTTCCAGGTGCGGCCGCGCCAGCGGCTCGGGCAGGAAGCCGCAGCCCAGACCGCGCAGCAGCGCCTCGAGCTTCAGGCGCATCGTGGGCACCGTCAGCACGTCCTGGCCGGGCAGCAGGTTGAAGGTGAGCGGCGCCATGCGCTGCGCCGAATCGGCCACCGCCACGGCGCGCTGGCGCACGAGCTGCGCATCGGTCAGCGGTTCCTCTGCCGCGGCCAGCGGGTGGTGCGGCGCGACGCAGAAGATGAAGGCCATCGTGCCCAGCGGCCGCAGCTCGATGCCGCCCGGGTTCTCGTGCTGGCCGTTGACGCCGATGGCCAGGTCCACCTGCCCGCTCACCAGCGCCTCCCAGGTGCCGGCGAGCACGTCGGTGCGCAGGCGCAGCCGGGTGCCGGGGCCGGCGTTCGCGTCGCGGCCCTCGCGCAGCTCGTAGAAGGCCTGCACCAGCTCCAGCACCACCGGCGTCGACAGGATGTCCTCGACGCTGATGGACAGCTGCGGCTCCCAGCCGCTGGCGACGCGGCGCACGCGGTTGGCCACGGCGTCCATCTCGCACAGCAGCCGCCGGCCCTCGTGCAGCAGCTCGGTGCCGGCGGCAGTGAGCTGCGCCTGGCGCGAGCTGCGGTCGAACAGCAGCACGTCCAGCGCGTCTTCGAGCTGGCGCACGCTGTAGGTCAGCGCCGAGGGCACCTTGCCGAGTTCGCGCGCCGCTGCCGCGAAGCTGCCGGTGCGGGCAATGGTGTCCACCATCGCCAGAGCCTCGGGGGTCAGCGCATGGAAGCGGTCGGGAGCGTCGGCCATGGCTTCATCTTATTTGAACGCGCTCGTGAAGGCGGGTCAGTGGCGGCCGCGGGCCTGCCACCTACATTGATCGGCAAGGAGACACGCACCATGCTCACGCTTCGCAAGTCGTCCGACCGGGGTTTTGCCGACCACGGCTGGCTCAAGAGCTTCCACAGCTTCTCTTTCGCCGACTACTACGACCCGCGCCACATGGGCGTGGGCAACCTGCGCGTCATCAACGAGGACCGCATCGCGCCCGGCACCGGCTTCGGCATGCACGGCCACCGCGACATGGAGATCGTCAGCTACGTGCTCGACGGGGCACTGGCGCACAAGGACAGCATGGGCAACGACGGCGTGATCCGCCCCGGCGACGTGCAGCGCATGAGTGCCGGCACCGGCGTGCGCCACAGCGAGTTCAACCACGCGGCCGACGCGACGACGCATTTCCTGCAGATCTGGATCCTGCCCGACCGCGCCGGCATCGCGCCGGGCTACGAGCAGAAGCATTTCGACGCCCCGAGCAAGCGCGGCCGGCTCGTCACCGTGGCCTCGCCCGAAGGGCCGGCACAGGTGCCCGGCTCGGTGGCGATCCACGCCGACGCGAGGCTGCACGCGGGCCTGTTCGACGGCGCCGAGCGCGCCGAGCTCGATCTCGACCCCGCGCGCATCGCCTACGTGCACCTGGTGCGCGGCACTCTGCGAATCAACGACAACCCGCTGCGAGCCGGCGACGCCGTGCGGCTGGACCAGGCCTCCAAGCTGGTGCTCGAAGGCGGCGACAACGCCGAGGTACTGGTCTTCGATCTCGCGCCCTGAGCCCCTTCCACGACACCCCTCACGCACTTTCGAAGGAACCCACCATGAACGCTTCCACCCCGTCCACACCCCTCGTGATCGCCGCCCGCCTGCTGCTGGCGCTGATGTTCGTGCTCGCCGGCTTCTCCAAGTTCGCCGCGCTCGGCGGTACCGCCGGCTACATCGCCAGCAAGGGCCTGCCGCTGCCCGGCCTGCTGGCCTTCGCGACCGCCACGCTGGAAGTGCTCGGCGGCCTGGCGCTGGCGCTGGGCCTGCAGGCGCGCGTGGCCGCGGCCGCGCTGGCGCTGTTCACGCTGGCCGCCTCGTTCCTGTTCCACAACTTCTGGGCCATGGCGCCCGACCAGGCCTACGTGAACCAGCTGATGTTCATGAAGAACCTGGCCGTCGCCGGCGGCCTGCTGATGGTGGTGGCCTACGGCGCCGGTGCAGCCAGCATCGACGCCCGACTCGCCGCTCGCCGCCCGGCCCTGGCCCGCGCCTGATCCGAACCCTTCCCCCCACAGCACCCCCAAGGGAGTCTTTCGCATGAGCAACGACATCGTCATCGTCTACCACAGCGGCTACGGCCACACGAAGAAAGTCGCCGAGGCGGTCGCCGCAGGCAGCGGCGGCGCGCTGCTGCCCATCGACGCCGAAGGCAACCTGCCCGAAGGCGGCTGGGAACAGCTGGCCGCCGCCAAGGCCATCGTCTTCGGCGCGCCCACCTACATGGGTGGCGCGAGCTGGCAGTTCAAGAAGTTCGCCGACGCCTCCAGCAAGCCCTGGTACTCGCAGGTGTGGAAGAACAAGCTCGCCGCCGGCTTCACCAACAGCGCGACGATGAACGGCGACAAGCACTCCACGCTGCACTACATGATGACGCTGGCGATGCAGCACAGCATGCTGTGGGCGGGCACGGGCATGATGCCCAACAACGCCAAGGCCAGCACCCGCAACGACATCAACTACGTCGGCTCGTCGGGCGGCCTGATGACGACGACGCCGTCCGACGCCTCGGTCGACGAGATGGTGCCGGGCGACATCGAGACGGCCAAGGCCTTCGGCCGCCGCGTGGTCGAGGCGCTCGGCCTGCTGCGCTGACCGGGCTTCAACCCAGCCGCTGGCGCGCCAGGGCCGCGCCGGCGGCCAGCGCGCGCAGCTTGCCTTCGGCCACCGCGCGGCTCATCGGCGCCAGGCCGCAGTTGGTGCAGGCGATGAGCTTGTCGCGGGCCACGAACTGCAGCGCGCGGCCGATGGTCTCGGCCACCTCCTCGGGCGTCTCGATCGCGTCGCTGGCGACGTCGATGACGCCCACCATCACCTCCTTGCCGGCGAGCAGCCGCATCAGGTCCGGCGGCACGTGCGAATGCGCGCACTCCAGGCTCACCTGGTCGATGCGGCTGGCCGCGAGCGCCGGGAACACCTGCTCGTACTGGCGCCACTCCTGCCCCAGCGTGTGCTTCCAGTCGATGTTGGCCTGGATGCCGTAGCCGTAGCAGATGTGCACGGCCGTCTTGCAGGTAAGGCCCTGCGCCGCGCGCTCCAGCGCCTTCACGCCCCAGTCGGCCGCATCCTTCATGTAGACGTTGAAGGCCGGCTCGTCGAACTGGATCACGTCCACGCCGTCGGCCTGCAGCGCCAGCGCCTCCTGGTTCAGCAGCTCGGCGAAGGCGAAGGCCATCTTCACGCGGTCGCCGTAGAAGCGGTCGGCCACGGTGTCGACGATGGTCATCGGGCCGGGCAGCGTGAACTTGATGCGCCGCTGCGTATGCGCGCGCAGGAATCGCGCCTCGGCCTCGTGCACGCGGCCCTTGAGCGCGAGCGGCGCGACCACCTGCGGCACCATGGCCTTGTAGCGGTCGTTGCGGATGCCCATCTCGACCTTGTGCGCGAAGTCGATGCCCTCGACCTGCTCGAGGAAGCCGTGCACGAAGTGCTGGCGGCTCTGCTCGCCGTCGCCGATCACCGTCAGGCCCGCGTCCTCCTGGGCCTTGATCCACAGCAGCGTGGCGTCGAGCTTGGCCTGCGCGAGCTCGGCGCCCTCGGCCTTCCACTTCGGCCAGAGCTTCTCGGTCTCGGCCAGCCACGCGGGCTTGGGCAGGCTGCCGGCGATGGCGGTGTCGAACATGGCGCGGATCCTCGGGAAGGCGGAAAGGGCCGCGAGCTTAGCCCAGCGTCCAACGGTCGCCCGGGCCGAGGTCTTGCGGCTGCTCCAGCGCGGCGCGCGCGGTGTCGTCGCCCAGCAGCTGCCAGCGCCACCACTGGGTGGTGATGCGCGCCGCCAGCGCCTGGTGCACGGCCTCGCGCTCACGCGCCACCGGCTGGCGCTGCAGCCGCGCGCGTGCCGGCAGCGAGGCCGGCCGGCCGCCGCCGAAGGTCGTGTGGTCGGCGCCGTCCAGCCACAGCAGCGCACGCTTGCCGGCGGGCAGGCCCTCGTAGACCTTGGCCCGCGCCGGGCCGCCGTCGAAGTGGTGGAAGGGGTCGTCGTCGTTCGAGCCGGTCAGGCACAGGAAGGGCCGCGTGATGGCGCCGAAGGCCTGCTGCAGCGTGATGCGGCCCTGCGGCGGCGAGGGGCTGAACGCCGCGAAGGCTCGCAGCCGCGGCTCGTCCATCGATCGCCCGCTGGGAAATCGTTCGCCGGCGACCGCCTGCGTCGTGATGGCGCCGAAGGAATGGCCCGAAAGCCCGGTGGCCGACAGCCGCAGCCGCGACCAGGGCGCCTCGCCGGCCGCGGCGCGGCGCGCCAGCTCGTCGAGCGTGAAGACGACGTCCTGCACCCGCGCCACCAGTTGCTCGGCGCTGGCCGCGGCGCGCAATGCGGCCAGGCCGCTGCGCAGCGTCTCGGTGTCGCTGCCCGGGTGCTGCAGGTGCAGCACGGCGATGCCGGCCTGCGCCCAGGCGCCGCCCCAGGTCGCGCCGCCGTCGCGGCTGCCGCCCAGGCCATGGCTGTGCAGCACCACGGGCCAGGGCGGCGCGAAGGCGGCGGCGTCGGGCAGGCGCAGCAGCCAGGGCAGCGAGCGGGTGCGCGTGGCGTCGGTGAAGCGGCCCTCGGTGGCGGCCGGCGCGGCGGCCAGGGCGGGGCCGGCGGTGAGCGTGGCGCCGGCCAGGCCGAGCAGCTGGCGGCGGTTCAGGCGGATCGGGACCATCGGCCGATTCTGGTGCGCGATCTGTATCCGGCTCGTTGCCGGATGGTGCGGCTTTCGTCGCTGCCGCGGCGGCCTTGGTCGCACCGGCACCGGGCGGGGCCGCGCCGGGTTAGTCTGCGCGACCGATGACCGCCGTGCTCCCCGCCACCACCTCGTCTGCCGCCGCGACCGCCGCCGCGGCACCGATGCCCGAACTGCAGCCGCTGGACGCCCCGCTGCCGCCCGAGCTGGCGGGCAGCGGCCATGGCTGGCTGACGCGCTACCGGCGCTGGCCGGTGTTCAGCGCCGCCTGGGCGCGCGGGCGCATCCGCGCGGTGGGCACGCTCACGCTGCTGGTCTTCGGCCTCGTGGTGCTGCCGCTGATGGCCGCGCCCTGGCACGAGTTCCCCTTCGGCGGCCTGGCGCAGGTGGCGGTGCAGTTGTTCGTGCCGCTGCTGGTCGGGCCCTGGCTGGGCGTGGCCGTGCGCCGCCGCGGGCTGGACGAGCCGCGCGAGACCGCCGCGCTGCTGGCCGCGATGGCCGCGCTGGTGGCCACGCTCTACGTCTTCCACTACTGGGGCGCCGAGCACCTGAAGCAGTGGGTGGCCGAGCGCACCGGCCAGGTCGACGAGCAGGGCAAGCGCAAGCGGCTGCTGATGTCGATCGGCGTCACCGTCACCACGCCCGAGGAGGCGGCCGCGGCCACGCCGCCGTCGGAGCTGGGCACGGCGGCGGTGGTGATGAACGGCGTCAGCAGCGCGCTGACGACCTTCTGGCTCGGCGGCGGCGCGGCGATCTGGAGCCGCCGGCGCGAACGCCGCGGCCTGGCCGAACTGGCGCGCCAGCGCGAGCTGGCGCGGGCGCAGGAGCAGCGGCGCGAGGCCGAGCTGCGGCTGTCGGTGCTGGCGGCGCAGGTGGAGCCGCATTTCCTCTTCAACACGCTGGCCGGCGTGCGCAGCGCCATCGCCACCGACCCCGCGCGCGCCAGCGAGATGATCGACCGTCTCGTCGACTACCTGCGCGCCAGCATCCCGCGCCTGCGCGCCAGCGGCCACAGCGAGGCCACGCTGGGCAGCCAGCTGGAGATCGTGCGCGCCTACCTCGGGCTGATGGCCTCGCGCATGCCGCGCCTGGCCTTCAGCGTCGACGCCGCGCCCGAGCTGCTGGGCCTGCACTGCCCGCCGCTGATGCTGATCTCGCTGGCCGAGAACGCCGTCAAGCATGGCGTGGAGCCGAAGATCGGCCCGGTGCGCATCGACGTGCTGGCGCGGCGCGACGAGAACGGCGCGCTGGCCGTCACCGTGGCCGACGATGGCGCCGGCTTCGGCGCCGGGGCCGCCGCGGGCAGCGGCCTGGGCCTGGCGAACATCCGCGAGCGGCTGCAGCAGATGTACGAGGGCCGCGCCACGCTGACGCTGAAGGCCCGCGCCGAAGGCGGCGTGGCCGCGACGCTGGTGCTGCCGGACGAGTGATGCGATGAACGCGCCCAGCGCCGTGATCGCCGACGACGAGGACCTGCCGCGCGCCGAGCTGCGCCGCATGCTCGAAGCCGCCTGGCCCGAGCTGCGCGTGCTGGCCGAGTGCGAGCACGGGCCGGCGGCGGTGGAGGCGATCGAGCAGTTCGCGCCCGACGTCGCCTTCCTCGACATCCGCATGCCCGGCCTGAGCGGCCTGGACGTGGCGCGCGCCGCCAGCGGCCGCTGCCACACCGTGTTCACCACCGCCTACGACAGCCACGCCGTGGCCGCCTTCGAGGCCGGCGCGGTGGACTACCTGCTCAAGCCCGTAGCCGCTGAGCGCCTGGCGCAGGCGGTGGCGCGGCTGCGCGAGCGCCTGGCCGCGCGCGTGGCGGCGCCGGCGCTGGACGACCTGGTGGAGCGCCTGGCCGGGCAGCTGGCGCAGCAGGGCCAGGCCGGCCGCGGCCCGCAGCGCCTGCGCTGGCTGAGCGCCAGCGTGGGCGACACGATCAAGATGTTCGGCATCGACGAGGTGCTGTTCTTCCAGAGCGACGAGAAGTACACGCGCGTCGTGACGGCCGCCGACGAGGCCCATGTGCGCAAGCCGCTGCGCGAGATCGCCGACGGCCTGGACCCGGAGGAGTTCTGGCAGGTGCACCGCGGCGTGATCGTGCGCGCCAGCGCCATCGCACGGGCGCAGCGCGACGAATTCGGCCGCATCACGCTGCACCTTCGCAACCACCGCGAGACGCTGGCGGTGAGCCAGGCCTGGGCGTGGCGTTTCAGGCCGATGTAGCGGCCGGTTTCAGGCCGATGTAGCGGCCGGTTTCAGGCCGATGTAGCGGCCGGCTTCAGGCCGATGTCGCTTCCGCGAGAAGGCCCTTCTTGCGCAGCAGCGGCTGCACCTGCGGGCCGCGGCCGCGGAAAGCGGCGTAGGTGGCACCGGGCTCGACCGAGTTGCCCGCCGCGTAGACGTGGCGCAGCAGGCGCGCCGCCACGGCCGGGTCGAAGGGGCTGCCGGCCTCGACGAAGGCTTCGTAGCCATCGGCATCCAGCACCTCGGCCCAGAGGTAGACGTAGTAGCCCGAGGCGTAGGCACTGCTCGCGAACAGGTGCTGGAAATGCACGTAGCGGTGGTTCAGCCCCACCTCCGGCGGCAGGCCGGCGCGCGCGAGCACCTCGCGCTCGAAGGCGCAGAGGTCGGCCGGCGGCTCGCCGTCTTCCAGCGCGTGGATCGCGAGATCCGTGATCGCGCTGGCCGTGTAGCGCACCGTCTCGTAGCCCTGGCCGAAGCGCTGCGCGGCCTTCAGGCGCCGCAGCAGCTCGTCGGGGATCACCTCGCCGGTGGCGTGGTGCCGCGCGTGCCGCTTCAGCACCTCGGGCTCCTGGATCCAGTGCTCGAAGATCTGCGACGGCAGCTCGACGAAGTCGCGCAGCACCTGCGTGCCCGACAGGCGCTCGTAGGTCACGTTCGACAGCAGCCCGTGCAGGCCATGGCCGAACTCGTGGAACAGCGTGCGCGCGTCGTCCAGCGACAGCAGCGTGGGGCTGCCCGGCGCGGCCTTGGCGAAGTTGTTGTTGTTCAGGATCACCGGCAGCTGCGCGCCGCCGTTGTGGTGCTGCAGCCGCAGCGAACTCATCCACGCGCCGCTGCGCTTGTTCGGCCGCGCGTGGTTGTCCTGCAGGAAGATGCCACGCAGCGTGCCGGCGGCGTCGAACACCTCGTAGGCCTTCACGTCGGGGTGGTAGACCGGCAGGTCCTCGCGGTGCTCGAAACGCAGGCCGAAGAGCCGGCCGGCGCAGTCGAAGGCGGCCTGCACCACGCGCGAGAGCTCGAAGTAGGGCTTCAGCTCGGCGTCGTCGAGCGCGTAGTGGCGCTGGCGCACCTTCTCGGCCCAGAAGCGCCAGTCCCAGGGCTCGATGGCCTCGCCGGCGTGGCCTTCCTCGGCCATCACCTGCAGCAGCTCGGCACGCTCGCGCGCCACCGCGGCCAGCGCACGCGGCCAGACCTCGTCCAGCAGCGCCTGCACCGCCTCGCGCCGGCCGGCCATCGTGTCGGCCAGCGCATGCTCGGCGTAGCTGCGGCGGCCGTGCAGCCGCGCCTGCTCGTGGCGCAGGCGCAGGATCTCGCGCACCACCTCGCGGTTGTCGTGCTCGCCATCGTGTTCGCCGCGGCCGGTCCAGGCGCGCCAGGCGGCCTCGCGCAGGTCGCGCCGCGACGAGAAGGTGAGGAAGGGCACGACCAGCGATCGCGCCAGCGTGATCGCCGGCCCGGGCAGCCCGCGCTCGGCCGCGGCCTGGCGCGCGGCGTCGCGCACGAAGGCCGGCAGGCCTTCCATGTCGGCCTCGCCACCAAGTGGCAGGTGCCAGCTCGATTCGTCGTGCAGCACGTTCTGGCCGAAGCGCGTGGTCAGCGTCGCCAGGGCCTGCATGATCTGGCCGTAGCGCTCGCGGGCCTCGGGCGCGAGCCGCGCGCCGGCGCGCACGAAGTCCAGGTGCAGGCGCTCCAGCAGGCGCAGCGCCTCGGGCGCGAGGCCGAGCGCATCGCGGCGCGCGTGCAGCGCGTCCAGGCGCGCGAAGAGCGCGGCATCGGTGTAGACGGCGTTCGAATGCGCCGCCATCGGCGCGGCCATCGCGCGCTGCACGGCCTGCAGCGCCGGGCTCGTCGCCGACGAGGTGAGGTTGTAGAACACCGCCGAGACGCGCGCCAGCAGCCGGCCACTGCGGTCGAAGGCGGCCACGGTGTTGTCGAAGTCCGGCGGCGCGGCGTTGCCGGCGATGGCCGCCAGCTCGGCACGTTGCGCCGCCATCGCCTCGCGCAGCGCGGGCTCGAAGTGCTCGACGCCGATCTCGGCGAAAGGCGGCAGGCCCTGCGGCGTGTCCCAGGCGCCGAGCAGCGGGTTGGCGGCCGCCACCGTCACTTGCCGCGCTTGATGGCGATCTCGTCGTCCTCGCGGTAGCGGCGGTCGCCGCACTCGGCCACCCAGGTCGAGCGCTCGCCTTCGAGCTTCTGCGCGTCGGCGTTGAGCGCGCCGTTGCGCTGGTTCCAGTCGGTGACGCGGGCGTCGAAGGCCGAGACCTTGGCGTTGTAGGCGCCGATGGCGGCTTCGTTGGCGGCGTTCAGGCGCGTGCGCTCGGCGTCCAGCTCCTTCTGCTCCTTCTCGAGATCGGCGCGGTCCTTGTTGATGGCGGCGCGCTTGCGCTCGGCGGTGGCGTCGGTGCGGGTGTTCTCCTGCATCTCGGCGGCGCGCTGGTTCCAGTCCGTCACCTTGGCCTGGTAGGCCTTCATGCGCGCGGCGAAGGCGTCGGCCTGCTTCTTGATGTCTTCCAGCGGCGCACGCTCTTCCAGCAGCTTGGCCTTGTCGGCGCCGATGCCGTCCTTCTCGCCGTTGAGCGCGGCGCGGCGCGTGTCGAGCTCGTCCAGGCGCTTGCGCACGTCGGCCTCGCGGGCCAGGCAGGCGCGCAGTTCCTCGCGCGTCAGCAGCGGGCCGCCGCTGTTGCCGCCCTTGCCGTTGCCCAGCGTCAGCGTCTTGTCGTCGGCGGCGGCGGCCGGCTTGGCCGCGGGCTTCGCGGCGGGCTTGGCGGCCGGCTTGGCCGGCGTGGCGGTCTGCGCGTGGGCGGCGCCGGCCGAGAAGGCCACCAGCGTGGCCAGCACGAAACTCTGCAACTTCATCGTCGTCCTCGGGAATCGGTGCCCGGGCGGCGCCGGGCGAAGGGTCAATGATGCCACCCTTGCCGCACCCGGCCGCCGACGCGAAACTGCGGTCTTTCCCTGGGCGGAGGCGGCCGATGCGGGTGCTGAAGTGGGTGCTGGGCGGGCTCGTGGCCCTGGTCGCGCTGCTGGCCCTGGGCGGGCTGATGCTGCCCTCGACGTTCAAGGTCACGCGCAGCGTGCTCGTCGCTGCGCCGGCGCAGAAGATCTACCCGCTGGTGGCCGAGCCCAGGCGCTGGAACGACTGGGCGCCCTGGAACCGGCGCGACCCGGCCATGACGATCACCTACACGGGCGCACCCAGCGGCGCCGGCGCGGTGTGGGAATGGAAGAGCAAGAGCCAGGGCGACGGCCGCATGACCTTCACCGCCGGCGACCCGGCGCGCGGCGTCGTCTTCGAGCTGTTCTTCCCCGATTTCGGCACCACCTCGAAAGGCGAGATCCAGTTCTCGCCCGAAGGCGCCGGCACGCGCGTGACCTGGACGATGAACGGCGACATGGGCCGCAACCCGCTGTACCACTGGATGGCGCTGATGATGGACGGCATGGTCGGCAAGGACTTCGACGAAGGCCTGGCGGCGCTGAAGGTGCTGGCCGAGAAGCCCTGAGCGCCGCGGCCGGCCGGCCGGCGCTGTGGCACAGTGGGCGGCTTCGCTGAAGCGCCCTTGCCGCCGCCCGCGGCCTGCCCCCTGCACATGGCCCTCAAGTCCACGGTCTACAAGGCGAACGTCCAGATCGCCGACATGGACCGCTCGCTCTATGCCACCCACCAGCTCACGCTGGCCCGCCACCCGTCGGAGACCGACGAACGGCTGATGGTGCGCCTGCTGGCCTTTGCGCTGCAGGTGCCCGCCGACGACCACGACGGCGCGCTCGTCTTCACGCGCGGCATCTCCGACACCGACGAGCCCGACCTCTGGCGCCTGAGCCTGGCCGGCGAGCTGCGCGAGTGGATCGAGGTCGGCCAGCCCGACGACCGCCGCCTGGCACGCGCCTGCGGCCGCGCGGAGCGCGTCGTGCTCTACGCCTACGCGGCCTCGGTGCCGGTGTGGTGGAGCAGCCTGCAGGGCAAGGTGGCGCGGCTTTCCAACCTCGAGGTCTGGCAGCTGCCGGCGGCGCAGAGCCAGGCGCTGGCGACGCTGGCCGAACGCAACATGCAGCTGCAGGTGACGGTGCAGGAAGGCCAGATCTGGGTCGGCAACGGCGCCGAGAGCGTCGAGCTGCACCCGGTGGCGCTCAAGCCGCCCGCGAACCAGGAACCGAAAGCGCGATGAAACGATCCTTGCACGCCGTCGCCGCCCTCGCCACGAGCCTGGGCGCCCTGCTGCTGCTGAACCCGCTGCCCGCCATGTCCATGCCCATGCCCGATACCCCGCAAGACCCCTACCTCTGGCTCGAAGACGTGACCGGCGAGCGCGCGCTGGCCTGGGTGCGCGAGCGCAACGCCGAGAGCGAGGGCCTGCTGAGCAAGCAGCCGGGTTTCGAGGCGCTGCGCACGTCCATCCGCGAGGTGCTCGACAGCAAGGCGCAGATCCCCTACGTCACGCGCCGCGGCGACTGGCTCTACAACTTCTGGCGCGACGGCACCAACCCGCGCGGCCTGTGGCGCCGCACCACGCTGGCGGAGTTCCGCAAGCCGCAGCCGGCCTGGGACCTGGTGATCGACGTCGACGCGCTCGGCAAGGCCGAGGGCGAGAACTGGGTCTGGAGCGGCGCCGAATGCCTGGGCCCCGAATACCGCCGCTGCCTGGTGCAGCTGTCGCGCGGCGGCGCCGACGCGGTGGTCGTGCGCGAATTCGACGCCGTGACGAAGCGCTTCGTCGATGGCGGCTTCACGCTGCCCGAGGCCAAGAGCATGGTCGAGTGGAAGGACGCCGACACGGTCTACGTCGGCACCGACTTCGGCGCCGGCTCGCTCACGGAATCGGGCTACCCGCGGATCATCAAGGCTTGGAAGCGCGGCGAGCCGCTGGCGCAGGCGCGCACCGTGTTCGAAGGCCAGGTGAAGGACGTCTACGCCTGGGTCCATGTCGACCGCACGCCCGGCTTCGAGCGCACGCTGTTCAGCCGCGCGCTGGACTTCTACCGCACCCAGGCGCTGCTGCTGCAGGGCGATAAGCCGGTGCCGATCGACAAGCCCGAGGACGCGCAGCTGAGCTTCCACCGCGACCGCGTCTTCATCGAGCTGCGCAGCGACTGGTCTGTCGCCGGCAGCACCTTCCCGCGCGGCTCGCTGCTGGTGGGCGACGCGGCGGCCTACCTCCGGGGCGAGCGCAAGTTCGCGGCGCTGTTCACGCCCACGCCCACGCGCTCGCTCTCGCACACGGGCTTCACGAAGGACCGGCTGCTGCTGACGGTGCTGGACAACGTCTCCAGCCGCATCGAGGAATGGCAGGAGCAGGGCGGCCGCTGGACCCGGCGCGAGATGAAGGCGCCCTACCCCGGCACGCTGTCGATCACCGCGCTGCACGACCCGCTGCTGAAGCAGGATCCGCTGGCCGAGGCCTACCTGCTGAACGCCGCTGACTTCCTGCAGCCCGACACGCTGCAGTTCGGCCAGGCCGGCAGCGCCGCCGAGGACGGCAAGCGCGAGGTGCTGAAGTCGCGCCCGGCGTTCTACGACGCCAGCGGCATGCGCGCCGAGCAGCGTTTCGCCACCAGCAAGGACGGCACCAAGGTGCCCTACTTCGTGCTCTGGCCGAAGGGGGCGAAGGCCGACGGCGACAACCCCACGCTGCTGTGGGGCTACGGCGGCTTCGAGGTCTCCTACACGCCCTGGTACAGCGGCGGCATCGGCCGCGCCTGGACCGGCCGTGGCGGCGTCTACGTGCTGGCCAACATCCGCGGCGGCGGCGAGTTCGGCCCCGGCTGGCACCAGGCCGCGATCAAGGCCAACAAGCAGAAGAGCTACGACGACTTCATCGCCGTGGCCGAGGACCTGGTGGCGCAGAAGATCACCAGCCCGAAGCGCCTGGGCATCCAGGGCGGCAGCAACGGCGGCCTGCTGATGGGCGCGGTGATGCTGCAGCGGCCGGACCTCTTCAACGCCGTGGTCTGCCAGGTGCCGCTGCTGGACATGCAGCGCTACACCAAGCTGCTGGCCGGCGCCTCGTGGATGGCCGAGTACGGCGACCCGGACAAGCCCGAGGAGTGGGCCTGGATCTCGAAGTACAGCCCCTACCAGAACGTGCGCAAGGAGCAGAAGCTGCCGCGCGTGCTGTTCACCACCAGCACGCGCGACGACCGCGTGCACCCCGGCCACGCGCGCAAGATGGCCGCGCGCATGCGCGAGCAGGGCCACCCGCTGCTGTACTGGGAAAACATCGAGGGCGGCCACGGCGGCGCGGCCGACAACGGCCAGCGCGCGCAGATGCAGGCGCTGGAGTGGACCTTCCTCTGGATGCAGCTGGCCGCCGGGCGCTGAGGGACGAGAGGAGCACCGCGGATGGCACAGCCGGTTTTGCATTGGATCGACGACGGCGGCCCGCTGCCGCCGGCCGAGGCCGCGCTGGGCGCCGACACCGACGTGCCCGGCCTGGTGGCCGCCGGCGGGCGCGTCACCCCCGAGCGTCTGGAGGAGGCCTACAGCCGCGGCATCTTCCCCTGGTACGGCGCCGGCCAGCCGGTGCTGTGGTGGAGCCCCGATCCGCGCATGGTGCTGTTCACGGACGAGTTCCACCTCTCGCACTCGATGCGCAAGACGCTGCGCCGCTTCCGCCGCACGAGCGGCTGCGAGATCCACTTCGACAGCGCCTTCGGGCGCGTGATCGCCGCCTGCGCCAGCACGCCGCGCGAAGGCCAGGACGGCACCTGGATCGTGCCGGAGATGCAGCGCGCCTACGCCGCCTGGCACCGGCGGGGGCGCGTGCACAGCGTGGAGACCTGGATCGACGGCGAACTGGTCGGCGGGATGTACTTCGTCGCCATCGGCCGCGCGGTGTTCGGCGAATCGATGTTCGCGCACCGCACCGACGCCTCCAAGATCGCGCTGGCGGCGCTGGTGGCCGCCTGCCGCGCGCGCGACGTGGCGATGATCGACTGCCAGCAGAACACCGGCCACCTGGCCAGCCTGGGTGCGCGCGAGATCCCGCGCGCCGAGTTCCTCGCGCGCGCGGCCCAGGGCGTGGCCGCTGGCGATCCGGCCGATTGGTCCTATGATGATTCGGCCTGGGCATGGGTGATGCCTGGCGACAACCCGGCCGGCCCCGCGTGACGCATCCGAAGGAATTGCCGCTGCGCTCGTTGCAGTTCTATGCGACGGCGCCCTACCCGTGCAGCTACCTGCCCGGCCGGCAGGCGCGCTCGCAGGTCGCCACGCCCAGCCACCTCATCCACGCCGACACCTACTCCGGCCTGGTGGCCAGCGGCTTTCGCCGCAGCGGCATGTTCACCTACCGCCCCTATTGCGACGGCTGCCGCGCCTGCGTGCCGCTGCGCATCCCGGTGGCCACGTTCAAGCCCACGCGCAGCCAGCGCCGCGCGCACAAGGCGCACGTGGACCTGAAGGCGCGCGTGCTGCGCCTGGGCTTCGTGCCCGAGCACTACCAGCTCTACCTGCGCTACCAGAGCGGCCGCCACAGCGGCGGCGGCATGGACCACGACAGCGTCGACCAGTACACGCAGTTCCTGCTGCAAAGCCGCGTCAACTCGCGGCTGGTCGAGTTCCGCGCGCCGGCACCGGAGGGCGAGGTGGGCGCGCTGAAGATGGTGTCCATCCTCGACGTGCTGTCCGACGGCATCTCCGCCGTCTACACCTTCTACGAGCCCGAGGAAGGCACGAGCTACGGCACCTACAGCGTGCTGTGGCAGATCGAGCAGACGCGGCTGCTGAAGCTGCCGCACGTCTACCTGGGCTACTGGATCGAGCAGAGCCCGAAGATGGCCTACAAGGCGCAGTTCGGCCCGCACCAGGTGCTGGTGGACGGCCGCTGGCAGCCGGGCGGCGATGTGGCCGACCTGCCCGCCGGCAGCCCTTCAGACGGCTGACCAGGCCTCGCCGTCGCCCACCTGGTCGCGCCTGGCCCGGCCCTCGCCTTCCAGCTTCAGCAGGTGCGCCAGCAGCGAACGCGCGGCCACGCCGTGGATCGCCGCCGGCACATCGGCGTAGACCCGCGGCAGCAGCGCCTCGACGGGCCCGCGGCCGGCCTCGCGCAGCGCCTCCAGCACCTTCGCCTCGCGCTTGAGCCGGTGCGCGATCAGCGCGCGGATCACCGCCTGCGGCTGCGCGACGAGGAAGCCGTGCCCCGGCGCGAGCCATTCGAGGTCTTCGGCCAGCAGCGATTCCAGCGAGCCCAGGTAGGCCGCCATGTCGCCGTCGGGCGGGTTGATGACGACGGTGGAGCCCTGCATCACGTGGTCGCCGGTGAAGAGCAGCTTCTCCGCTTCTAGCAGGTAGCACAGGTGGTTGCCGGCGTGGCCGGGCGTGTGGATGACGCGCAGCCAGGCGTCTTCGCCGGCGTTGATGCGCTCGCCATCGGCCGGCTCGTGCGCGGGCGCGAACGTGGCGTCCTGCCACTGCGCGTGGGCCGTGCGCATGCCCCAGACCGGCGCGCCGGTGGCGGCCGCCAGGCCCGCGGCGCCGGGCGAATGGTCGCGGTGCGTGTGCGTCACGAGGATGCGCTCGATGCGCCCCGGCGCCGCGGCCGCCAGCAGCGCCTGCAGGTGCTGCGAGTCCTCGGGCCCGGGGTCGATCACGGTCCAGCGCTCGGGGCCGCCGACGAGGTAGGTGTTCGTGCCCGGCCCGGTCATCACGCCCGGGTTCGGCGCGGTGATCCGCAGCAGGCGCTCCGACAGGCGCACGACGCGGCCGGGCACGATGTCGGCATGGGCGTCGCCGCGGCCCTCGGGGTCGATGCGGCCGATCTCGGCCCAGGCGTATTCCCAGGGCAGCACCACGTCGGGCCCGCGCGGCGTCAGCGCACGCCGCGGCATCGTCAGCGGCACCTCGGGCAGCGCGCGCAGCGCGGCCAGCGCCGTGGCCGCGTCGGCATGGGCCGAGAGGCTGCGCAGGATCTCGCGCGTCACCGGCAGCAGCTTCAGGCCGCGCCCACGTTCCAGCGCCTGGCGCGGCGCCAGCCACATCAGCTCCATCGTCTCGGTGCCGTCGGCCACCGCCTGCTGGCCGGCAGGCGCCGGCGCGGCGAAGAAGCGGGTGTCGAAGCGCTTGGGCGAACCCGGCGGCGTGAGCCAGTGGGCGAAGTAGACGAGTTCGCGCGCATCGAGCCGGATGCCGGCCGCCGCGCAGAACCCGGCCGCGCCGACCTCGCCGGCGTGCAGCTTCAGCCGCCAGGGCCCGAGCGCCGCGAAGTCGGCGACGCCCTCGGCGAGCAGCAGCCCGACCTCCTCGAAGGTTTCGCGCAGCGCCGCCACGGCGTAGTCCAGCGCGCCTTCGGCCACAGCGAAGCGCCGGCTCAGCTCGGCATCGCCCGGCCCGAGCACCTGGCCGTGCGCCTCGCGGTCGCGCGACTCGACGATGCCGCCCGGGAACACCACCGCGCCGCTGCGCACGTCGCCCTGGCGCTCGGCGCGGCGCAGCATCAGCACCTCCAGCCCTTCGGCGCCGTCGCGCAGGAGCAGCAGCGAGGCCGCGGCGCGCGCCTCGGGCGGCGGGCGGTAGCCGGCGTCGCCGCTCACCGGGCCGCTCCCGCGGCGCGGAGCGCGGCGATGGCGGCGGCGTCGAAACCGGCCTCGGTGAGCACGGCTTCGGTGTGCTCGCCGATCGCCGGCGGGCGCTTCGGCGTGGCGGCCGGCGTGCGGTCGAAGCGAGGCGCGGGGCCCGGCTGCACGACGCCGCCCACCTCGACGAACGCGCCCCGCGCCAGCGCGTGCGGGTGCAGCGCGGCCTCCTCGAAATCCAGCACCGGCGCGAAGCAGGCGTCGCTGCCTTCGAGCAGCCGGCACCATTCGTCGCGCGTGCGCCGCTTCACCGCGGCAGCGATGCCCTGGCGCATCTCGGGCCACAGGCGCCGGTCGTACTGCCGCGCCACGAAGCGCGGCTCCAGTTCCAGCGCCTGCGCGAGCTGGGCGAAGAACTTCGGCTCCAGCGGCGCGAGCGTCACGAAGCGGCCGTCGGCGGCCTCGTAGCTGTCGTAGAACGGCGCGCCGCCGTCCAGCAGGTTGGCGCCGCGCGGCTCGCCCCAGTTGCCCGCCGCGCGCAGGCCCCAGAACATCGAGGCCAGCGAGGCCGCGCCGTCGACCATCGCGGCGTCCACCACCTGCCCGCGGCCCGAGCGCTGGCGCTCGAACAGCGCCGCCATCACGCCGAAGGCGAGGTACAGCGCACCGCCACCGTAGTCGCCCACCAGGTTCAGCGGCGGCACCGGCTGGCCGCCGGCCGGGCCGATGGCGTGCAGCACGCCGGCCAGCGCGATGTAGTTCAGGTCGTGCCCGGCCGCCTGGGCGAGCGGGCCGGTCTGGCCGAAGCCCGTCATGCGGCCGTAGACCAGCCCCGGGTTGCGCGCCTGGCAGGCCTCGGGGCCCAGGCCGAGCTTCTCGGTCACGCCCGGGCGCAGGCCCTCGAGCAGCACGTCGGCACGGTCGATCAGGCGCAGCGCGGCGTCCACGCCGGCCGGCGACTTCAGGTCCAGCGCCACCGAGCGCCGCCCGCGCGCGTTGACCTCGTGCCGCGGGTCCATCGCCAGGCCCAGGCCGCTGGGCTCCAGGCGGTCGATGCGGATCACGTCGGCGCCCAGGTCGGCCAGCAGCATGCCGGCCAGCGGCACCGGGCCGATGGCGGCGAGTTCGATCACGCGGAGGTCTTGCAACGGTCCCATCGGCGAATGATCGCCGAAAGCGCAGACCGGCCCGCCTCAGCGGCGCGAAGGCTGCAGCACCGGCCGCGAGCGGTAGCTGAAGCGCCCTTCGCCACGCCGGCGCCGCAGCGGCGCCGGCTCGGCAGCCGCCAGCGGCAGCAGGCCTTCCCACCCGCACAGCAAGGCCACGCAGCGGTAGCGTGCCCGGGGGCGGCGCAGCGAGCGCAGGCGGTCGATCCAGGTGCGGCGCGTGCGCTCCAGCGTCAAGCCGCAGACGGGGCAGACGGGGCAGACGGGGCAAACGGGGCCGGCGGGATCGGGGATGGAAGAAGCCGGGTTCATGCGCCGCATGGTGCCGCCGGACCCTCGACCTGTCCGTGAGAACAGGGGGCGGCTTGCCGTGAAGATTCACGGGTAGGGGCAGCCGCGGGCGCCTGCCGGTGGCACCATCGCAGGCCGCAGCAACGGAGGGGCGATCGCATGGGCCAGGAGCAGCAGGCGATTCCGGGCGCCGAAGCCGGCAGCACGCCGGCCTGGCAGTGGGACTTCTTCATCGCCTATCCAAAGAAGGATCCAGCGCCCGCCGGCGAGCTGTACGAGCTGCTGGCCGGCGCCAGCCGCGTCTTCCTCGACGCCCGCTGCCTGGAGCTGGGCGACAACTGGGACCAGGCGCTCCCGGCAGCCCAGCGCGCCTCGGCCGTCTCCGTCGTGCTGATCTCGGCGAACACCGACAACGCCTACTACCAGCGCGAGGAGATCGCCGCGGCGATCGACCTGGCGCGCCAGCCGGGATCAGCGCACCGGGTCGTGCCGCTGTACCTCGAGGCGGCGGCCGAAGCGGCGCCCGAGGTGCCCTACGGCCTGCGGCTCAAGCACGGGCTGCGACTGTCCGACGACTTCTCGATGGCCGACGCGGCCGAGCGCCTGCTGGCGCTGGCGGCGCGCCTGCGCGAGGGCAGCGCCGGCGGCCCCGGCGCGGCCCCCGTGGCCGGCGCGCCGCGCGCCGTGGACGAGCGCGGCCTGCTGCACCAGCCGGCCGCCGGCTGGATCTCGCCGGTGCGGCGCAACCGCTGGCGCTACAAGGTGGCGGCCTTCGACCTCGACGGCACCCTGATCCGCGGCGAGGGCTTCGAGTTCTCCTGGGAGGCGGTCTGGCGCGGCCTGGCCTTCGGCAAGGCGGTGCAGAACGACCTGCGGCGCGAGTACCGCAAGCGCAGCGAGGCCGAGCACTCGCGCGCCGCGCGGGTCAAGGCCTACCAGGACTGGTGCTCGCGCGCCTGCGAGCATTTCAAGACCCGCGGCCTGACGCGCGAGATGCTGCGTGGCTTCTGCCAGCCGCTGGCACTCACGAAGAACTGCCGCGAAGCGATGCAGGCGCTGCGGGCCGAAGGCGTGGCCGTGGCCATCATCTCCGGCGGCGTCGACACCTTCCTCGAGGACCTGTTCCCCGACTTCCGCGAACACACCGACTTCGTCTTCATCAACCAGCTCGTCTTCAAGCCCGGCGGCGCGCTGGACGGCGTGCGCGCCACCGCCTACGACTTCGAAGGCAAGGCCGAGGCGCTGGAGCTGGTCTGCGAGCGCGTGGGCTGCACCGTGGAGGAGACCGTCTTCGTCGGCGACCACTTCAATGACGAGGCGATCATGCTGCGCGCCCACAAGGCCATAGGCTACCCGCCGCAGGACGCCGCGGTGAAGGGCGCGATGCACGCCTCGGTGCTGGCCGACGACCTGCAGGCGGTGCTGCCGCACATCCTCGTCGAGTAGACGCCCTGCCGAAGCCCGCCATGACCGAGGCCGCGAACGAGGGATTCGTCGTCTGGGACACGAGCACGCCGCAGCTGCGCGTGCTGATGGACTACCTGGCCGAACAGGGGCTGAGCGTGCCCGCCGTGGGCCGCAAGGCGGGCGACGTGCACACGCTGTCGCTCGCCCAGGGCGTGCTCGCGCACCGGCGGGTCTTCGTGTTCACCGACCGCCCCAACGTCAACGTCGGCTACGAACTGGGGCATGCGCTGGCCAGCGCCGGCAAGCGCGTCACGCTGTGCCATGGCACCCCGCAGCGCCCGGCCTGGCTGAACCTGCCGCCGCTGGGTGGCCTCGTGGCCCACGCGATCGGCGGCCCGGAAGACCTGCTCGGGCTGGGCGATGAAGGCTTCATGCCGGGTGGCGCGCACAGCCTGGCCGGGCCAGGCGTGCTGCTGCTGTGCCCGGCCGGCCTGGAAGGCGCGCCGGTGGCGCACGCGGCGCTGCAGATGCTGCCCGGGCTGCGCCGCCTGCCCGAGCAGGGCTGGAACCTCGCACAGCTGCCGCGGCTGCTCGAGGGCATCGGCGAGGTGCTGTGGGTGATCACCGGCCACCAGGAGGGCGAGGCCGCGCGCGACGGGTCGGCCAACGCCTGCCACGCGGTCGTCGCCGGTTTTGCCGAGCGCTGCGGCGCCCGCCTTCATGTGCTGATCAGCGCCAGCGCCAGGCCCGTGGCCGACCTGGAAGGCCGGTCGCAACGCTTCGACCGGCTCGAATCGCTGCGCGCCGAACTGCGCCGGCTGCAAGGCCTGCTGCCGCAGCCGCCGGCCGCCGGGCACGCGCCGACAACGCCCGGCCTGATGGACTTCGGCCCGCTGGTATTTCCGCCGGCGCGGGAGTTCGTCGGCCGCTCCTGGCTGCGGCAGGCGCTCGACGCCTTCCTCGGTGCCCACGACCGCGGTTATGCCTGGATCCGCGCCCTGCCCGGCATGGGCAAGACGGCGTTCGCGGCGCACCTGGTTCGCGAGCGTTCATGGCCGCACCACTTCAACAGCCGCCGCCTGGGCGTCAGCGCCTTCGCCGACTTCCAGCGCAACCTGTGTGCGCAGCTGGTACATGCCCACGCGCTGGATCTGCAGGCGCCCGGCCCGGAGGACTCCGCCAACGGGCTGTACCTGGCGCGGCTGCTGGAGACCGCGGCCCGCCAGCTGGTCGCGCGCGGGCAGCGCACGGTTATCGTCGTCGATGGCCTGGACGAGGCCGAGCCCGGCCCCGAAGGCTCGCAGCCGCTGTTCCTGCCGCCTGCCCTGCCCTCGGGCATCCGCGTCGTCGTGCTCGGGCGGCCCGATCCCGTGCGGCGCCTGGTGGCCGACCCGCCCTTCGAGCTGCTCGACATCGACCCTGCCGACCGGCGCAACCTGCGCGACCTGCGCGCCTTCCTGCGCGACCAGGCGCGCACCGCGCTGGCGCCGCTGCTGGCCGAGCGGCGGCGCCGGGAACGCTGGTTCGTCGACGCCGTGGCCGAGGCCAGCGAGGGCAACTTCATGTATGCCCGCTGCGTCGTCAACGACATGCTGGCCGGCAGCGAGGCACTGCCCGACATCGGCCGGCTGCCGCGCGGCCTGGACGACTACTACGAGCGGCACTGGCAATCGATCATCCGCGCCGCCGGCGCGGGCGGCTGGGGCGCCCGGCTGCTGCTGCCGACGCTGTGCGTGCTGTCGGTGTCCGAACGGCCGCTGACGCTGCAGGAAGTCGACGCCACCTTGCGCGTGGCCTTTCCGGAACTGGCGGCGGCCGCAGCCTTCGAGACCAGCGCTGCGCTCGAACGCTGGGGGCAGTTCCTGGCCTGCGAACCCACGGCGCAGGGCCCCTCGTTCCAGATCTACCACAAGAGCTTCCAGGAGTTCCTGCGCCGCAAGCCCGAGGTCTCCGGCGAGCTGGCCCAGCGCCACGCGGCAGACTGGTTGTCGCAAGCCGCGCTGCTGTCGCTGCTGGGCCGAGGCACGGCCGGCTGAACGAGCAAACTGGCATCGGCCATGTTCGAGGCGCAGATCCCGCAGCTCGCCGCCCTGCTGATCCAGGCCGGCCGCCTGGACGCCGCGGTGGATTTGCTGGCCGATCCCCGCTGGCTGGCGCTGCGCCTGGAGGCCTTCGGCTACGAGGCTTTCGCCGATGACGGCGGCCGCATCCTGCTGGCGGCGGCGCAGGCCGGCCGGGACGAGCAGGTGCTGCGCACGCTGCTGCGCGTGGACGAGGCGGCGCGCCGCTACCGGCGCTCCTGGGACGATGGCCAGGCGGCCGCCGCGATCGCGCGCGCGCCGACGGCAGCGGCGGCACGCAGCGTGCTGCGCAGCCTGGGCGGCTCGGGGGCGCCCGGCGCGGGCCTGCTGGCGGTGGCGCGCCTGCTCGACCTGGGCCTGGCCGCGGACGCGCGCGAGCTGCTCGAATCGCAGGCGCTGGCGCACTGGCCGCGGCACGCGTCGCTCGTGCGCTCGCACGGGCTGGCGTCCTGGGGCGACATCGGCATGCAGCCGCTGGCCGCGGCCCTGGCCCGTGCGGTGGAAGCCTCGCCGGGGCTCGCGGCACGCATCGCGCGACGGCTGTTCCGCGACCAGCCGCGCACCACGCTGCCGAATGCCGCCTCGCTGTGGACCCAGCTGCTGCAGCAGCTGCTGGCAAGCGGCGCGCCGGCCGTGCGGCTCGTCGGCGCGGTCGAGCAGTCGATCGACATGCTGGAACTCGGCGACGGCGTGGAGGTGGTGCCCGCCGTCGTCCAGAACCTGGCGCAGGCCCGCTACGAGGCGCTGGAGGCCGTGGCGCCGGCGGCCGACGCCGGCTGGCTCAAGGAGCAGGTGTTCGCCTCGCTCGAGCTGTACCGGATCAGCTCGTCCTTCGTCGGCGAAGACCGGCAGCTCGCGCTGTTCCGCAGCAGTGCGCCGCTGCTGCTGCACCTCGCCAAGCTCGGCAGCCTGGTGCACGACGGGCGGCTGCTGCAGGCGCTGGAGGCCTGCATCCGCAAGGTGCGGCGCATCCTGCCGCTGCCGGACATGCCCGGGCAGCACGCGTACGGCGATCGCAGCGCCGTGCTCGCGCGCTATGCGCTGGCGCTGCAGGCCACCGGCCGCCGCGACCACGGCCGGGCCGTCGCCGCGGCGCTCGCGGCCTGCAGGCTGGACGCGCTGTGCAGCGATCCGCCGCTGCACGCTGTGCGCCAGGCGCTGTCGATGCTGGAGGGCTCGCCGGTCGCAGCGGTGCGAAAGCAGGCGTCTGCGGTGCGCCGGCAACTGGCCGAGCGTCTCGGTTCGGGCGACGCGGCCGCGATGGCCTGGACGCCGGACGCAGCGTCGCAGGATGCGCTCGAGTACGGCCTGGCCGTGCTGGCGCTGCCGGCCGATGCGCCCGTGCCGCCGTTCCAGCCCGGCCCGCGCAAGCCGGACGGGCCGCCGGCCGATCCGGTACCCGCGCAGATTCTGCAAAGCCTCCTGTTCGCGTGGTCGCAGGTGCCGAATGCCGGCGCGCCTGCACGTGCGCTGCGGCTGCACCACGACCTGCCGGCGCTGGCCGGTGACGAGCCCTACCTGCCGCTGTTCAGGTGCAGCGTGGCGGCCCACATGTCCGACGCCGAGGGCGCGCAAGCCCTCTTGCGCGAGGCCCTCGACGAGTCGCTGGCCGAGGACGACGACGAGACCGCATTCTTCTGCTGGTGCGAGCTCGCGAAGATCTCGCTGCGGCCAGCCGTCGAGCTGTCGTCGCGGTTCGACCACCTCTCGGCCCAAGGCCGCGCGACGGTCGCACTCACGCTGCTGGACATCGCGGCCGGCAGTCCGCAGGCCGACGACGCGCTGATCGAGGATCTGATCGCCCGGCTGCCGCCGCACCTGCACCCGATGCCCTCGCGGCCCGAGCAGCGGCTGCTGCGCCATGCCAGCCGCTTCGAAGCCCTGCGCAGGTGGCAGCACGAACTCGCCGCACGCAGCCTGGCCGCGCTGGAGCAGGAGTTGCCCCGCGCGCTGGAGTTGGGCGACTGGGCCGAGCGAACGCGCGCCGAAGACGAGGCCGCGACGCGGCCGGCAGCGGAGGCGATGGCTTCGCTGGCCTGCGCGACGATCGACTTCGACGAAGACCGCCTGCGCCGCGCGCTCCACCCCTGGCTGGAGCGCTGGGCCGAGGACGAACCGGTGCGCGGCACGCGCAAGGTCTGGCTCGCGCACCTGGTCAAGCTGGGGCAGCCGCTGCGCCGGGAGTCCGGCCGGGACTTCTACCTCCACGTGCTGGGAGGCCCTGCTGCGGGAGACCTGTTTCCGGAAAGCCTCGACTGGCCGACCGAAGCGCTCGAGCTCGCCTGCTGCATGCAGGCATCGTGGCCCGCCGAGGCGCAGACACTGGCCGACGCGGCCTTCGACTGCGCGTCGCAACGCGTGTTGCGCCAGCCGCCGCCACAGGATCCCACCCATCGCCTGCTCGACTCGGCGACCCGCCTGCTCGCCAGCGCGCTGGGCGGGCCAGGCCTCGAGGACCGCGAGGCGCTGGATTTCGCGCAGGTCGTCGCGCGATGGGGCACGGGCCCGCGGCGCGAGGCCAGCCGGCATGCGCTGGAGTCGATCGCCACGCGAGCGTGGCACGAAGGCATCCGGCAGCGGCTGCGCGGGGCCAGCGCCTTGCTGGCGATGGGCGGCGAGCAGCCCGGGCAGGCCGAGCCCTGGCTGTCGCAGGCGCCCGAGGCCGTCATCGACGAGCTGGGCTTCCCCGGGCAACTGCCGACGCGCGCCACGCAGCGAGCCTGGGCACGCGAACAGGTGGCGAAGCGGCTGCAGCGCCGCCTCGCGGGCGGCCAGGCCCTGGGGCCCTGGCTGGAGCGGCTGCTCGTGCTCGGCCTGGCGGACCTGTCCGCCGCCGAGGCCTTCGACCGGCTCGACGCGATCGAGCGATCCTGCCGCGAAGCCCTGGGTGCGCGCGCGGCCTGACCTGCGCCGGCGGCTGGCCGCACAAAGACGAACGGCACCCGAAGGTGCCGTTCGTTCTTGTTCTTCTCGAGGTCTTGGTGGGCAGTGCAGGGTTCGAACCTGCGACCCCTGCCGTGTGAAGGTCACGCGAGCAGCGAACGAACAGCAAGGGTACCGCAATTCGGCCGCAACTGTGCCGCCCCGGCCGTCACGCCTCTCTGTGAACGTGCCTGACCGGCGCGAGGTGGGCGCTCAACTCGACCGCAGTTGCCGCAGTTCCCGCTGCAGCGATGCGGCAGGGTCCAAGGCGCATATCAGGTCTCGCTGAAGTGGCACCTGATACCTGTAGCTTTCGCCTTCCCGGCGCAGCACGAAGGCCAGTTCCAGCCGCGCCACGGCCTGCCGCACCGCCTGCGTGTCCACGGCCACGGCGTGGCGCTCCAAATCAGCCATTAATGCGGGCAGCGTGAACGCGTCCCGCTCCGCAGTGGCATAGGCGACCATGCGATCCAGCCGGGACTCCTGTTCGGTATCACCGAGGTCGTCCCAGCCTTCGAGCGCCTGCCGCACTCGATTGCCCTGCAGCACAGCCTGCAAATGAGCAGCCTCGATCACGCGATTTGTCGTTCCCAGATTGTTCAACGCCTCGTCGCAGGCCAGTGCGATGAGGTTTGCGCGCCGCCCGCATTGCTCCGCCAAGTGCTGCACCAGATCGGTATCGGCCCACCGGATGCCCATCCTCGCCATCGGCAGCGTGGCTAGCGTCACGCAGGCATCCGGCTCCAGCGCGCCCACAGTGAGTACGGTGCCGAAATTCTTCAGTGGCGATTGATAGTCCAGCACGGCATGGCGGTACAACGACCAGAAGCCCGCCAGGAGGAAGCTGGCTTTGCCCTGCTCGCTCAAGGCCCGCATGCACTGAAAGGTTGGATATCCGTTGGCAGGCTCACGCCGGGCAAACACATCGACCTCGTCAATCACGAACACCGATCGACGCGACTGCCCCACCAGGTTCCGCACCACGTCGTCAAGGCCACTGCCATGAGGCAGTCCAAGGGCCTGAGCCATAGGGGTGGCGGCATCATCGTCCGTCAGCACCAGGTAGTGCACGTCCACGCCGGGATCCTCGGCATAACGGCGAGCCAGTTCCTTCAGCAGGCTCGACTTGCCGACCTGCCGTCCGCCCACCACAAGGTAGTTGGTGGGGTCGCGGCCCATCACCTGGGCGATCAGGTCCCGGCGTCCGAAGAACATGCCTGCGCGCGACACTCCGCCGCCCGTCTGGTAAGGCGACACGTGGGTCACGGGCACATGGCGGCCGATAAGCCGGGCAAGCTCGTCCAACGGGTCGCTGGCCAGCAGGAGCTGGCTCAGCTCGGCACCGTCGGGAGCCACCAGCAGGCCTGCCCGTGCTCGTGCCAGCGCTGCCAGGGCCGCGCGCTGCTGCGGCCAGCCACCGAGCAGCAGCGTCACTTCGCCCGTGCCGGCCCACCGGTTGATCAGGTCCTGCGCCACCTCGTCAGGCTGGGCCAACTGAACGATGACGCGGCGCAGGTTGAGGCCGAAGCGATCGTTCAGCTCCAGGCGGAAGGCGTGGTCGGGCATGGGGCTCGCTGCCACGTTCATGCGCTTCGCGAGCGCCTGCACACCTGCCGACGGCTCCGAATCGAAGCGTCCTGCGGCGTCTAGCCAGTGCATATCCACCTGCGTCCGCTGCAATACCGCTTGCAGCCGGCCTGCCCGCTCCAGGCGACGCTGCAAGTCGGCCAGGGCCGATGGGTCGGTGCCGAAGAGGACCTGTGGATCGGCCGATGCCTGCATCACCAGCGGATGTCGGTACACACGCTGGAAGTACAGCCAGCCGCCCAGCGCCACGAGCAAGGCCAATGCCCCCATCCACAACACGGCCGACAGGCCGGCTGTCTTCACCGGCACGTCGGCAAACTCCCAGTCGTGGATCGGCCAGGTACCTGGCGCCGTCTGCACCGAAAGCGTCAGCCGCGGGTCGTCGGGCAGCGAGAACGCCGTGCCCAGACCGAAGGACACCGTCTGCTGCGCGCGGGCCGGCAATTCCGGCAGCGACTGTTCTGCGGGCAAGCGCTGCTCGCCGATGTGGCCGGACACGACCACCTGGCGCGCCGGAGCTCCCGCGTTGTCCAGCACCACGGCCAGGCTGCGCTGGGCGTCCCGGCCTTCGACCGTGGCCGATTGCACGACCAGCTTGGGCGGATCGGCGCGCAGCCGTACCGCCGGCAGCCGCTGCGGTTCACCGTAGGCTTGGGTCAGCTGCGGCGTCAGCGTCAAGTCGAAGGGCTGCGGGTCCTGCCGCTGTGGGTGCAGTTGGATCTTCAACGTCAGCCTGGCCGAGGCGTACGCATCCAGCCGCATCAGGCGCGCCGGCTCCATGGCCCAGCGGCCGGTCGTGGGGTCATCGGCGACCGACAGCGTCAGCCAGTACGCGGGTCCGTTGCCTGCATTGCGCACGGTGTAGTTCAACTCGACCGGTGCGCGGGCGTCTCCGGACAGCGGTGCCGGAACCGCATCGGCAGTGGCTTCGATCGGCTGTGCCGTGCCCGCAGGCTTGAAGGCTGCAAGTTCGGCCGTACCTGCCGAACGCATCAGCAGCCACGATCCGTTGTCGGCGCGCTCGCAGAGTTGGCGCGTGCGCTGGCATGCCAGCCACTGCCCGTCGTGGCCGACGGCCATTAGCGTCTGCCACTGTCCGCTGGCCACGTCCCACAGCCGCACGGTCTTGTCGCCGCTGCCGCTGGCCAGCGTCTTGCCGTCGGGGCTGAAAGCCACGGACCCGACCCTGCTGTCATGCCTCTGCAGCCGGGCACGCTCGCGGCCGCTCGCGAGGTCCCACAGCCGCACGGTGTGGTCGTCGCTGCCGCTGGCCAGCGTCTTGCCGTCGGGGCTGAAAGCCACGGAGCGGACCGCGTTGTCATGCCCCTGCAGCCGGGCACGCTCGCGGCCGCTCGCGAGGTCCCACATGCGTATCCATCCGCTGCTGGTGCCGGTCGCCAGGGTAAGACCATCCGGACTGACAGCAACGCTGTCGCCGATCGAGCCGGTTCGTTGTTGGGCCAGCAGCGCCAAGACGCGGTCGAGCGGCTCACCGTCTTCACTGGTGCCGACGATCGGCGGCAGCGAAGTAACCGATTCACCCGCAGCCGCGGACGCCGGAAGAGGCGCAGGTTCTGCGGCTGCGCCGAGGCCGCACCATGTCAGCATGCAGGCCAGCAGGCCTGCTCGCATCCATAGCATCAAGCCAGCACCTGCCGCCCGATGTGCCGCACCACGGCACAACGCCACACAAGTTGCGATTGGGGCGGACGTGCGGGTCTCAGAAGGTCGGCCCAGTACAGCGCGCGGCTCACGGGATCCAAGGGCCAGAGGAGGTTGGGGCCGAACTGCTCGCGGTCCAGTGCAGCGCGCAGCGCCGCTTCATCCACGTCGCGGCGCAGGCGCGACCAACTCTCCCAGACCTCGGGACAGCTTTCGCACCAAGCCTGCCAATCGCCCGGAGGGCCCTGTTCGGCCCACTGCCGCAAGGCATGCTGCACGAGCGCCGCGTGCCCCCCGGTCGTGGCCAGCAGCGCTTGTGCATCGGCGTCGCTCAGCGCCGGTACTTCCGGGTGCTCGGCGGCGAGCCAGGCCATCACGTCGGCTACGGTGGGGTGCGGCCACTCTTCGACCCGTGCGGTGTTGAGAAACGACGAGGCACCGCGGCCGTTGCGCTGCTCGGCAAGCCGGTGGCCGCCGATCAGCAGGATGCGCAGCCGGTCGGCCTGCGTTTCGCTGAGCGAGCGCAGCGTCATAGCCAGATCGGCGCGAAAGGCCGGCGCGGCGTTCTCGAAGCCCGAGATCATCAGCAACAGCGTTCCACCTGCGCCGGCCACGCGCCGGTCGATGGCTGCAATGAAGCGGTTGGCGTCCGGCGTGGAATCCGGCAGGCGGCATTGGCGGCCGAACTCGGCAAAACAATCGGCCACCGGCGCGCTGTCCGAAAACGGCGGCACCACGTGCAGCACCGATGCAGGACCCAGGCGCTCGCGCGCCTGCTCGCGCAACTGGGCGATCACTGCACCCTGATGGCGCTGGCCTTGCGACAACACCATCACCGGCGGGCTGCCGGCACGCCCCAATTGCTGCAGGACCCGGGTGACGAAGCGCTGTTCGGCTGGCGCCGCGGCGCCGGCACCGAGCACGCGCGTCTGCACCGGTGGCGCCGTCAGATTCGGGTAGGCGGGCACGTCGTGGCCAGGCTCCAACCCGTCCAGCCCGCACAGCAGCTTGTGGAACCAGCGCCGATGGTCGGCCGGATCGCGGCAGTCCACGCATTGCAGGTTGGACAGGAAGGGCAGGTTGGGAAGATTGCCGAACACCAGCGGCACGATGCGGAAGCCCGGCAGTGCATGCCTGCGCCGTTGCAGTGCCGCGAATTCCTCGCGAACCCAACCGGAGTTCACCGCCTCGGGTGTGGCCACCAGGATGGCGCTCTTGCAGGCTTGCACGGCATGATGCAGCCCCTCCAGCCACAACTCCCCTGGCACGAGATGCCAGCTGTCCAGGAAAACGCTGCGGCCATGGTCCTCAAGGGCATGTGCCAGCCATTCCACCCACGGCTTGAACTCGCTCTTGTGGCTGATGAAGATGTCGTGCGGCTCTTCTCCCGCCATGGCCACGCTCCTCCCTCTTGACTTCCCCGTCGCAACAGTGTCTCCCATGCGCCGCCGCGTGACAAACGGACGCGAAGCTACTGGGTTACGCCGAGTGAGGGTGTGCCTAACGCGGTTGCGATCCTTCGCCTGCTGCGGGCCAACCCATTCTTAACGATGGCGCTCCGACAGTCCTGAATGGATCGGCCGGCGATGGACCGAGACCACTTCAACGCACTTCCTCATGCCGCAGTAGCCGACTTGGCAATGCAAAGCGCCAACCCACTCACGGGTTATTTGCCGATTCGCGTCGGAACTGCTTGATGTAATTCCTCGTCCTTGCCCTGTGCAAGGCGGCGAGCGCTGCGTCACGCGTTCGTCGCGGCCATGGCATCCAGCCGGGGCGCGAGCGCCCCTACGAGGCGCCGCGTCATGTCAGCCAGGTAGGCCGTGACGCGCTCGCGGTCGCCCGGCGAGTTGAGGTTGCCCAGCACGACGCTCGGCACGCCCAGATAGACCTTGTCACCCGCGTTCTCCCAAAGCAGCCTTGCACCGACCTCGCGTTCAATGGCCTCGGCATCCGCTTGCAACCGAGCAAACCACTCCTGACCGCGCTCGAATGCCTTTGCGAAGGTCAGGTACACACCGCCCTTGCCCGAGCTTTGCGCCACGTAGGCGCTGACCCAGGCCGACGCGCCGCCCGGCGGCATCTGGATGAACTGGTTGGTGGACTTCGCCGGCTCGGCGGGCATCAGCGCCGGGTCGTCCAATTTCAGCTTGGCTAGGTACTCCGCCCAGAAGCTCTGGAACCAGGCGCGCGAGGAGGGGTTCGGGTCGGCTGTGTCCTCGGCCTGAGCGGCCTGCTGAAGCGTCACCGGCCCGCTGGGCCCCATCAGCAGCGTGCGCTGCAGCAGTTCAGTCTTGGCGAGCACGCGCGGCTGCAGCAGTGTCGAGCCGTCCGGGAGCTTGTAGGCAGCCACCTCGACCAACGCCAGGCCGAAGCGCAAGTGGCCGAAGCGCTCAAGAAACCCGACCAGCGATTCGGCCCCGTAGCGGATGCCATCGCCCGCGATGATCAGCAGAAAGTCGCCCGTGGACAGGCTGCGCCCCACGCCATCAACAAAGGCGGACTCGTCAGCCCCAGGGAAGCGGGAACGCAGGCAGTTCAGCAGGTAGGGGCCCTGCGCTCGTGCGGCAGTGGCGGCCTTCCTCTCCAGCACGTCGTACGACCAACTCGTCAAGTGCTTCGCATAGTCCAGGATCTGCCCCACCACCTCGCGGCGCGCCTCCGGGTTGCGCCACAGCTTGGTTTCCACCAGCACCACCTGCCCGCTGGGCGTCAGGTAGAGGATGTCGGCCGGACCCGAGCCGGTTTCCATCTCCATGCACACCGGCATCAGCGGGCCGATGTGGGGATCGATTTCCTTGACCGGCAGGGACTCGGGATACCGGAAAAGGGCCTCCTGCAGCCATCGCTCGCTCTGGACGCCGCCGGACGCGCCTTCCAGCGGGATGCGCTCAAGCAGCGTCGATGCGCCCTGCGTACCCGAGGCGCCGATGACGAAGGGGCGGGTGAAAGCGCTCATCGCCGCAGGCTCATCACGCCGTGGAGCGCGAGCGGCGCGGACGGGGTGGCGCGGTTTCGCGTTGTAAGGCCAAGCGCTTGAGCAACTCGGCGGCCGGCTCGTCGGCTGGGTCCTGCGGCACCAGTTCGCCGCGGAACGCCTTGGCCAGCAGCGATGGGGTCAGACGATTGACCGAGTACTGCGCCTGAGCGAGTCGGGATTCCACGCGATCTGCGAAGGCGAGGAGAACTTCTACCCGTTTGACAATCTCCTCTTGCTCAATCATCGGTGGCACTGGCACCGGGCATTGTGCAAAGTCAGTGATTGAGAGATGCTGTATCGCCATCCCCTTGGCTTTCTCAAGGACGAACCGCTGGGTGTAGTCAACGTTCGCAACGAATTCCAAGAATCTCCGGTTCATCGAGGTAGAACGAAGCCAAACCACAGCTACGCTTTGATTAATGCAGAAAGGTTCGTCCGACTCAACCAAGGCGGCCCGGCCGATAGTCCCATCCTTAGTGATTAAAAGATCGCCGCGCCTAGGCTGATCCTTTGGCGATAGCGTGCCGAACGCTTCTGCAGTGGTGAAACCACAATCTTCCAGTCGAAGCTTAAACGGGTGTACGTCTTTAGCCGTAACTAGCTTCCGGCCAACGCTGGCCGCAGGCATGGGTCTCGTGAATCCGTAAGTAATCCATTCGGACAATCGACCCCACGATGTGAATACCCACGAATGGGGAAGAGGAAATGAATAACCCTCATCCACATCGGCATTTGCGGTTGACTTCTTCTTGGCCAATGAAGCATCGCACGCAAGCTGCCTGGCCTTGGCAGCCGCGTCTCTAGCGACAACGAGTTGGCCCGATTCGACGGTCTTGTGCGATTGCCGCCAATCCTCAGTTAGACGCCCCGACGTCCCGGCGGCGATGACGGATTGGCGGAATCTTTTGAGCAGCGGGGCGACGCGGGCTAGGCGGTCGCGACAGGCGTCCACGCGGGCGAGCACGGTGTCGAGTTTGTCAGCGATGCGCTGCTGTTCAGCCCGAGGCGGCAGCGGGATAGGTAATTCGCCCACTGTCTTGGATGACAGATGTTTCACGGTAATCGACGGCGTCTCCGCATTAACTGCGTCAAGGTAGCCTCCAAGACACCAATAGATGAAGCGACGATCCATGAATCGCTCATCGACGGCCAGCTTGCAAACGCGTTGGTTGAGCAGAGCGCGAGGACCGCTCCATCGCGCAGCGTTGAAGTCACCGTCCATCCCAATGACGATATCGCCCGGCTCTACCCAGTATCCCGGCGGGACATCCCCCATGAAGTGGCAGTCGGTCGAGGTTTTGAGGATGTCCCGAATTCGCAAAAGCGGAACGCCACGCTGCTTATCGAAGCGCGATGAGTCGAATGGGAAACCATTGAGCACCTGGGCAACGGTGGCAAGCGGGGTCCGTTGCCAAGTCTCATGGACAGACAGCAAGCCGTTCGCATTGCGCGCAACGATATCGGTCAAATTGGCCGTGAAGCTCACGCTGGGAACTCCTCCCCGAGCTCGCTGAGGATGGCTTCCAGTTCCGTAAGTGCCGCGTTCAGTTCGTCAGCGGCCTCCCGCGCCAACACCGCTGGCTCCGGCAAGTCCGACGCATCTTCAGCGCTTTCCTCCTTCAGCCAGCTGATGTCCAGGCTGTCGCCGCGCGCCTTCACCGCCTCGCGGCTGAAGCAGCGGAAGCGCCCGCCCTCGCCTTCATCGGTGCGCGTACAACGCCCAGTCGCATCTTCGCCATACGCCATCTCGAAGGTACTGAAATGCTCTCGCGTCAGCGGGGTGCGCTTGCCGAATTTCGGCATATTGGCTCGCAGGTCGTAGACCCACACGGCCTTCGTGCTGCCGGTGGCGGCCTGGCTGACCTTCTGGAAGAACAGCACATTGGTCTTCACGCCCTGGGCGTAGAAGATGCCGGTGGGTAAGCGCAAGATCGTGTGCAGGTTGCACTTGTCCATCAGGTCGCGCCGGATGTCTGCGCCGACACCGGCCTCGAACAGCACGTTGTCGGGCAGCACCACCGCGGCGCGGCCACCGTCCTTCAGGTGGCGCACGATGTGCTGCAGGAAGGCCAACTGCTTGTTGCTGGTGGCATAGGTCAGGTCGTCTCGCGTCGGCCCGCCGCCGCCCTTGGCCGTGCCGAAGGGTGGGTTGCTCAGAATGATGTCGGCCTTGGGCAGCACGCTGCCGGCGCTGCCCAGCGTGTTGCCCAGGTGCACCACGCCTTCGGCATCGCCTTCCATGCCGTGTAGCAGGCAGTTCATCAATGCGAGCCGGCGCGTGCTGCTCACCAGCTCCATGCCCAGGTAGGCGCGGGTGCGCTGGAAGGTCCGCTGCTTCTCGCTCAGGTCGTAGAGCTGGTCTGTGCGCGCCTTGATATAGGTGTCGGCCGCAATGAGGAAGCCGGCGGTGCCGGCGGCCGGGTCCTGGATCGTCTCGCCGGGCTGCGGCTTGACGAGGGCGATAATGCTGTCGATCAGCGGGCGCGGCGTGAAGTACTGGCCGGCACCGCTTTTCGTCTCGCTGGCGTTCTTCTCCAGCAAGCCCTCGTACAGGTCGCCCAGGCCGTCCTTGGCCGCGCTGAACCAGTCGATGCCGTCCAGGCTCTTGATCAGCTGCTCCAGGTGGCGCGCTTCCTTGAGGCTGGTCTGCGCGTCGGCGTAGATGGCGGCGATCAGCGGGTCGCTGCTCTGGCTCAGCTTCACCAGCGTCTCGCGGTAGTGCCGCAGCAGGTTCAGGCCGCTCAAGGCCGAGATCCTGGACCAGCGCGCGTACTCGGGCAGCTTGTGCTCGGCCAGGATGCCGCTGGCCTTGTTCTCGTGCTCCATCTTGATGAACAGCAGCAGCACCAGCTCGGCCACGTAGTCGCTGTAGTTGATGCCGTCGTCGCGCAGCACGTCGCAGAGGTTCCAGAGTTTCTGGACGATGTCGTTCTGGGTCATGGGATCGGTGAAGGATCAGTGAGTCTTGGCGCTCTCGTGCACACAAGGCTGAAAGCCGCCGCGGAATAGCTGAACGATAGACCGGGGCGTGAGCACCTCGACCTGGGTGTCGGGTGGCAACGGGTCGCCCTGCGTGTAGCCGGTGAACGACCACACAAGCGGGCCGGTTCCCCAGACCAGGCGCGCCACCCCGGCATGCTCGAAGAAGCTGCCGGGTGGTAGCTCAGCCACTGCGGCTGTGTAGGTCTGCTTGCCCTTGTCCGGACGCGTGCGCTCGGCGTGCAGCGCCCTGTCGATGTCGGCAATCGGCAGCCGTGTGCGCATGGGCTCGTCGGCGTTCGAGCGGGTCCAGGCGGTGTTGAACTCGTCGTGCCGCTGGCGCTGGCAGACCCGGCAGGGTCGATGGCCAGCAGCAAAGGCAGTAGCCTCGTCCAGGAAGAACAGCTCGGAGTAGGTGTTGGGGCTGAAGGGGCTGCGCTTCTGGAAGGTCGCGTCCAGCACGCACGTCACCCAGGCCGTGGCCGCCCAGGGGCGCACGATGTCCTGGCCCTCATGCAGGATGCCGCGGTTGCCCATCAGGCAGCCGCGGGCACGCACCTGCCGCAGCCGGCCCCAGGGATCCACCCGGTTCTGCAGGGGCGGGCGTTCGCTCATGCCGACTTGGGCCAGAGGTTGGCAGCCAGCTCGGTCATCACCCGGTCGAGCTCGCCGCCAATCATCTTGTCCAGCTGCTTGGCACCGCCGTCCTGCGCAAAGGCCCGGTTCACGAAGGACGGGTCGATGACCACCTCCAGCGCCAGCTGCTTCGCCAGCCGGTCCAGCCATTTGCGCTGCACTGCCGTCCAGGGCTTCAGCGCGTAGATGCGTTGCATCGCGTTGGCCACGCGCTGCTCGAAGGGCAGCAGCGGCTCGCCGAGCGCGGCTTGGCGGATGTACCCCAGGATGCTGGCGGCGATGTCGAGGTTGCTGCGATTGCGCCAGGCGGCCTTGAGGTTGGCTTCGCTGTACCCGTTGGCGTCGAGCAGCAGCCGCACCTCGCGCAGCTGTTCGCGTGTCAGGTCCTTCGGCGCGTTCACCACCACGGCGAGCGCGGCCGACTGGTTGATCTGCTCGCGCACGAAGCGGCCGAAGCTGTCCAGATAGTCCTCGGGCCGGGTGTGCTGGCCCCAGCTCTGTTCGCGAGCCAGCAGCTCATCGGTGTGCCTGGACAGGATTGGCATGTAGGCCGAGCCCAAGAGCTCCTGCACCTCCACCAGTTGCGCCAGCAGCCGCGTGCTGTGCTTCAGGTAGTCGGCCGCGCCCTGGGGCCCCAGTTCGTGCAGATACCGGTGCAGATTGGCGGGGGGCACGCCCCACTGCTGCTCAAGCTCCTCCAGCCGGGTCTGCAGCTGGGGACGCTTCGGAGCATCGTGCCCGGCGCGCCGCAGCACGCGCATCAGCTTCTGGTTCAGCTGGTCCAGCACATCGTGGGCATGGTTGCTGCCCTGCACGCTGCCGGGGGCCGCAAAGCTCGCTGGATTGTTCAGCTCGTCGATCAACTGTTCCAGCGTGACGTTGGGGTCCTTCACCAGGGGCCGCATGGTGTTCACTGCCTGCAGCGTGGCGTAGATGTCCACCGGGTCGTAGATCTTGAAGACCGTCTTGCCGATCTCGTCGCAGCGCCGCGTGGCGCGGCCGATCATCTGCTCGTACAGGATGCGGCTGCGCACGCGCCGCAGAAACACGAGGTGGCAGATGGCTGGCACGTCTATGCCGGTGCTCAGCAGATCCACGGTGATGGCAATGCTGGGCAGGCGCTCGTTCTTGAACTGGCGGATGAGCTGGTCCACCTTGTCCGAGGCGCCGGTGATCTTGCGGACCGAGGCTTCGTTGTACCGGTCCTCGTACTTCGCGCTGAAGGCACTGTCGAGCAGGCGCTTGACCATGTCGGCATGCGCGTCGGTGGCGCAGAAGATCAGTGCCTTCTCTTCATCGAAGGGATCCAGCTCCTCGGCCAGCTGCTGACAGATGACGCGATTGAAGTCTTCGCTGATGACGCGCTTGTTGAAGCTCTCGACCTGGAAGTCGAGTTCGTCATCGAGTTCCGCGGTCTCCAACTCACCCGTGGCCACGTTGAGTGCTTCGACCTTCTCGCCCTTGGCAAAGTGGATGCCGTGGCGGCTGAGCAAGGTCTCGTAGCGGATGGGTGGCTCGTGGTCTATGAGCCAATCGTCCGCCACGGCCTCGCGGTAGGAGTAGGTGAAGACCGGCTTGCCGAAGATCTCCGAAGTGTGGCGTGCCGGGGTGGCGGTCAGGCCCACGCGCACGGCATCGAAATGGTCCAGTACGCGGCGATAGCTCGACAGGTATTGCGCGTGGTCGCGCACCGCCAGCTCGCCTTCGGTCATTTCCTGGTCGAGCGCATAGCCGCGATGGGCCTCGTCCACGATGATGCAGTCGTAGGCATCCACAGGCGGCGGCGTGTCGCTGCCGAATACGCGCTTGACCATCGCCTGCACGGTGGCGACCTGCACCCGGGTCTCGGCTTCGGCGGCCATGTCGCCCAGCTCGGCCACGTTGTAGATCTTGCTGAGCGGTTGGTTCTGTTCCAGCGGTGCTTCGTCGAAGACCTCCTGGGCCTGCGTGCCGAGCGCCGTGCGGTCCACCAAGAACAGGATGCGGCGAAAGCGCTCGGCTTTCAGCAGCCGGTACATCAGGCCGATGATGGTGCGCGTCTTGCCCGTGCCCGTGGCCATGGCCAACAGACACGCGCTGCGGCCCTCGGCCAGCGCAGCCTCTACAGCCGCGATGGCCTGGAGCTGATAGTCACGAAGGCGCAGGTAGGCGTAGCTCTCTTCCTTCAGCTTCTTCTCGGCCGCCTCCCGGCCGCGCGTCAAGAGGTCCAGCAGCCCCTGGGGCGAGTGGAAGCTGGCCAGCGGGCGGGCGGTGTGCGAAGGTGCCCTGGTGTCGCGGAACCAAGTTCCACTGAACTCCGCCAGTTGCTTGACGTAGGGGCGGCCGTTGCTGGAGTACACGAAGGGAAGCTGGAAGAGCCCGCCTTGGCCGTCGGGCCAAGGGCCAACACGGCGCGCCACTTCCCATGCTGGCCTCATCCCCTCCGAGATCACCAGGCCGCGCGCGTAGCGTTCCGCCTGGCCGATCTTGCCGGGTACGTTGTTGTTCTTGCGCTTGGCCTCCACGGCAGCTACGGGCGTGAGGCCGGCAAAGAGCACGTAGTCGGCCGCCTGCTGGCCCTGCGTCGGCCACTCGGCGATGGCCTTGTTCCTGCCGCGCTCGGGGCGGGCGCCCCGGGCAAAGCTGATCTGCACGGTGTCAGCGTCCCAGCCCGCTTCGATGAGCTGAAGATCGATCATCTGGCGGGTCCCGGCCTCGTCCAGCAAGACCGACTTGGCCGCGTCGGCCGCGCGCTGGCTGAATCGGGCCAGCTCCTCGCCGCTGGCGCGGCGGCTCGTGTCCTTCAGCTGGGCATCAAACTGGGCCTGTAGGCGCGCCGCGCGGTCGCTGGCTTCCTCGGCGAGCACTCGGTAGATGGCCGCCTCTTCCTGGGCCCGCAGCGCCATGGCGCGCTCCTGCTCGACCTGAGCGTTGTGCAGTGCCGCCATCTCGGCCTGCGCGGCCTGCGCGGCCTGGGCCGCTTGTGCATCCTGGAGCTGGGTGTTCAACTGGCCGATCTGCTGCTGCAAGGTGAGCAGCTTCTGGCTCGGATCGTCCGGCAGCAGAAAAGGCCCGGGCTTGAAGTCCGGTGTGCCGCCGAAACTGCGGTGGAACCACACCGCGATCTCGCGCGCGACCTTCAGCGCACCCAGCCCGTCGCGGTAGCTTATGCCGTGGTCGGCTTGGTGGGCGGCTTGGTTTCCGGTGCGCCGCAGCAAGTGGAAGAGCTGCCTGACCTGGGCGTCCATGCCCAAGCGCGCATCCACGGCACGCAGCAGCTCGGTCTGGGTGGGCTGGATGAGGCTGATGCCCAGGCGCGCGGCAATGTCCTGCGTGATGGCTTCGGCGAGCAGCCTCAGCTTGAGCACGCAGCTGGCCGGGTCGAACGGAAACAGCCGCTCGGCCGTGGCGCCCAGATCGGCCAGCAATGGCGAGTGCTCGGCGAGGAAAGCGAAGTTCCCTGGCGAGCTCATTCTTGGTGGCGCCTGCGCACTTGCATGTGGCTTCGCTGCGGCGAGTTCCCTGCGGCGGAATGTAACGGCTCCGGGCCGCGGACGGGACCGCGGTTCGCGTGCATACCGAGACGCCGCTCGGAGGGGAGACTGCGGCGCCTATCCATGCAGACGGCGACGGATGTCGCTGCTACTGGTCGGGCGCGCTTGCTGCCCTGGCCGCAGCCGCTTCTTCGGCCTTCTTCATGCCGTCGATGATCTTGGCCTGCTGAGCCTGCGCAGCGCTGGCCTGTGCTGCCTCGGCGGCACCTACTGCGGCGGCCGCGCCCGCGGTTTCGGCGCCGCAGCCCGCCACCAGGGCGCTGATCAGCAAGCCGACCAGGCCAATCATCATCGCGCTCGATCTTCGGTTCATGCAGTTCCTCGCGCTTGCTGGGCGCTGACGCGCGCGGCCCGTTACTTAGCTGCCTCGCCCGGGCTCGCGATCCAGCGATTGTTCGCCGAGCCGGTGCGCCGGTCCGTTAGCGGCACCCGCACAGCCCGGGCTGGCAGAACTCGGCGCGCGCCCTACACGTCGCGATCCGCGCCGGGTCACAACGGCTTTCTAGCACGGCTCCGGTCCACGCGGCAGAGCCACCCCGTCGCGCTTGGCCCACCGGTAGACCGTCTTGGGGTTCACGCCCAGGTGATCGCAAATCCACCGCACCGAGCGGCCCTCATGCAAGGCCGCCTTGATCTTGTCGGCCCGCTGATCGACCGACAACGCCGCGGCGCGCAGCGCGTGGCCATTCGCCGGCGGGCGGCCTGTGGAGGCGATGTAGACGTGTTCGGCGGTGGTGAACTTGTGGCCGTTGAGGCAGAGCCGCGTGCGTCGCACGTCGCCGGCCTTGCGGTCGCGCGACTCCATGACTTTGGTGGCCCCGGCACAGAAAGGGCACTTCATTTCTTGGCCTCCCGGCGCTTGCTGAGTATGCGATCCGTAGTCTGCTGGCGCAGCTCGCGGCTAGCCAGATCGATCGGCGCCCGGAGGTCGGTCTTTGTGCCGGTCTTGCGGGCGAGCCTGACCTGCTCTGCACGCCGCTCGGCCTCCAGCTCGGCGAGCGCATCCATCCACTCGCGCACGTCCACAACGCGCCACCGCAGCTTGCGCACGCCCGGCACCTTGAACTGCGGCGGCAGCGTCAGCGGCCGGCGCGTCGCGTCCACCTGCACCATCGCTGTGGAGCGGCCCAGGAGCCGTCCCAGCTCGACCGGGCCGATGGTGGCTAGGTCGTCACCCGGCAGCGCTAGCGTCTTGGCTATAGCAGCGCGTCCAGTGTTGGCCGTCACCAGTGGCTGTGGTTCAACTCCCCGGATACCTTCCGGGGCGCCTGGCACGCGATGCACCGGTGTCAGGGGGCCTTCACCGCTGGATTGAGCTATCCACTCGTAGATCAGCGCCGCGATCGCGTCCAGCAGACGGTCGGGAGAAATCAGACCGACTTCGCGACCGGTGAACGCCTCGTTGCTGCCCCCTTGCTCGGTCGCCGCCCTGCCGCGACGGCGGCCACGCGTAGGCTTCCCCGGAGCGCTGAAGGCCAGCGTGTCGCGCCCTTCCCCGAGGTCCGCGGATCCGATCGAGGTTGGACTTTGCTGTTTGCTCATCATGGTAGAGATCCTGTAGTTGAGAAACATTGGCGCACGCCGCAACGTACCCGGCATCGAACCCATTGCTAGTCCCAACAACTCGGCAGCAGGTGACGCAGAAGCGCGTCGTTCCTGCGTTTTTGCGATCGCTATGGCGAGGTTCGGCGACACGCTTGGTAGCCGCCCGCCCAGCACTGAACCTACGTCGCCGTCATCCTTCACTGGCCCACCCCTGAATGGGCCCGGGAGCGACGCGAGGTCGGTTGATTGTGACTTAAACGCGGCTGACTCAAAAGCGCCTTTTCCCGAGACTGGTGCTGATGGCCCGGGCTTCCGCCACCTCAGCTCAGCACTCCCGATCCGGGCGGGAGTTGCTGGCCGCCAACGTGATCCGCCTTCGCCGGGCGCGGGGCTGGTCCCAAGAGTCGCTGGCACTTGAGTGCGGCCTTCATCGAACGTTCATTGGCCATGTTGAACGACTGGCTCGAAACATTTCGCTCGACAACATCGACCGCGTCGCTCGCGCACTTGGCGTCGCGGTCCATGAACTTCTGCTCCCGTAGGCCATGACGGCATCTGCGCATCGATGCGCAGATGCGGGCGATCGAACTGGGGTTTACGGCTCACGCCTGCGGGTAGGCGCGAACTTGCCGGGGGGTCAGTCCGTCCCCCTCCGAATGCTCGCGGCCGCAGCCAAAAAGGGGGCCCCAGCGCCTTAGGACGTGCGGTGGTGACGGAGAGACGCAGACGTGGAGCACCAGCGCGGGCGCGGGCGGAAACGCGGGACGTGCACTGCCTCAGCCGGGCAACGGCCAGCCCCGGTCGGGGACGCGCGTCCGGGTTGGTCTTGTCAACGGGAAGCGGCGTCCTGTATCCGCAGCAGGTACCTGACCAGGCGAATGAAGCGGCGCTCTCGTGTTGCCTGGGCGGTGTAGCGGCCGTGGGTCGGGGGGTGCCCGCTGCCGCGCGCGCCGCCATGAAGGCGGCACCGCTGCGAGCCGATCGCCGCCCACCGCGTGCACGGCAGGCCGGTAGACCGGGCATGCGCCCCGCACCTTTTGGACTGATGCGAAGGCCACAGGAACTCTTCCAAGGGGTTGCCCATCTTCCTGCGCGTCATTGCGAGCCTCCGAGGGGGTAAACGTAGGCCAGAGCGCCTTCGCCGCCGACGGCAGCGTCATCGGATGCCAGGCCGCGCATGCCTGGCTCTTCCGATATGGAAAGCAGCACGTCGCGGTCGGGGAGCAGCCTGTAGCGGGGCTTCTGGCCCCGGAGGCGCTGCACTTCGATCAAGCCGCCCTCGACCAGCCGCTTGGTCGCGCCGTGCCACCAGCGGTAGCCCCGGTTGACGGCCTCCATGGACCGTGGCGGGACGGTCACCCAACGGTGGCGGCGCGGCCCCCACGCCGCAGCGCAAATGAGCGCGTACGCGAGCATCGCGGCGTCCCCTAGGCCGGCCACACGGCTAGCGTCGTCGGCCGTGAGGTGAAAGGAGTAGAACTTCTTCGGCCTTGCGGCCCTTTCTGCCTTGAGGCGCGCCGTCGTCGGCGTATCAACCTCCTGCGTCTCGACCTGCGCTTCCTGCACGGTTAGGCCCCCAACAGCTGAATCAAAGGAAAAGAAAGGAATGGGAGCGGGTCTGCTCGGGCGCGATACCGTCACCGCGGATGGCCGCGACGCGAACCGAACAGGCACGCTGTCGGCCGGCCGTCAGGCCAATTCAATCGGCTCATGGGCAGGCTCATCGACCATGTCCAGGAATCCAGCGATTGCGTCCCACATCGCCGCGCCGCGCGGATCGCGGAAGCGGTTGGGGTGCTCGATCAGTTCCACATCGGTGTAGATCTCGAACCCGTCCAGCACGATGCACGAAGCCCGCGCCATCGCCGCGCGCGTGGCCGCGATGCAGGCTTCAGTCTCGCCGGCATCGCACTCGATGAGCAGCGCGTCATGAACCGGCGCACAGACGCGGATTCCCAGCTCTGTGACGAGGCAGCACGCGAGGCGCAGGATCTCTGCGCCGTGGGCCTGCATGGGGTGGTTGAGCAGTGACGTGGCGCGCGTGTCCGCCGTAACGTGGATCCGCCAGCCGAAGCAGCTGTCGAGGTAGCCGCGCAGCATCGCCGCATCGGTGACGCGGCCAATCCAGGCCCAGAAGACCGCATAGGCGCGGCGATGGGCCCGGAGCAGCGCATGCGCCTCTGCCGGGCTGATGCTCAGTCTGGCGGCAAGGGACTCGGCCTGCATGCCGTACAAGGTGCCCAAGACCACGGCCTTGCACCGGTCGCGCAGCGCCTTGTGTGTCGCCTTCGTGGCACCGGGCGGCGCAAGCTTCGCCTCGATCGCGAAGGCCATGTATGGGTCGCCAGACAAATAGGCTTGCTGCAGCGCCTCATCACCGGAGAGCGCCGCGGCGATGCCGATCTCCTGGCTCGTGAAATCGATGTAGGCCAGGACGCGCCCCCGCTCGGGCCGGATCAATCCGCGAATCCACACTGATGGCCCGAAGATGAACTTGCTGTTCGAGGGCTGGTTCCTGCCTGTTTTGGACCTCAGGGGCGACAGCATCGCGCGGTTGCGACCATCGGAGCCCACGGCGAGGTCGGTCAACCTGAGCTTGGCCAGGTTGTGCATAACCTCGCGCACGGGCGCAAGCTGGGGGTGCGCCCGCACCATTTCCTTGAACGTGTCGTCGGAGGTGGATACCCGGCCGGTCGGGGTTCGGGGCCATGCGATGAGATTGACATCGAGCCAATGCTCGAAGGCCCGACGGTCGAGCGAGGCGCCCGCGAAGAAGGGGAAAAGTTCGGCCAGCGTCGCAACCACGTGCAGCTTGATTGCCGTCCAGTTCGCGTTGATCAGGCCGAGCATGGCGGTATCAATGGGCACGCCGGCAGCCTCCATGCGGGCCACGGCCTTCATGTAGCGCCCAAAGTGCAGCCCGTGCCCGAGCCAGTGCGGTCTTTCCTCAAGGACCCCGACGAGCGCCGGCAGCAGTCGCTGCAGCGCTATCACATCACTTTCGCAGTAATCAAGGATTCCATCACGCTCCTCGGACGTGTACGGCGGCCCGGCGATGATGCGCGCCCGCCAGTTGGCCTTGAGGTCGGGGTCCAGGTGGGACAGTCCGAAATACTTCAACGCCCCGAGGAGCGAGTAGCCGGCGAGGCCGAGGGCGCTCTCGCGCCCGTTGCCGAGCAGCCTGAACTGCACGAAGAGGTCGAGCAGGTTTTCCGGCAAGGGCCAGCCCAGCGCCAGGTGGCATGCCATCTCAGCAGGCGCGAAGTAGGCCACGTAGAGCGCGCCGGCCGCCATCGGCAAAGGCAGCCCCAGCTGGTCGGTCCACCGGCGCTCCACCCGCCCTGAAACGAGCTCAAGGGCGACACAGCACACTGGCGTAGGCCTCTCGCCCGGAGGGGCGAGGAACTCGAAATCGACGAGCCAGACTTCCGGAAAGCCTTCAAGGCCGGGGCAGTCGATGGGGCTCACGCCTGGCCTAGCAGCTCGCGCACAATGATGTGGTCAGCGGAGTCGATGACCCGATCCCTGAATGCGATCTTCAGAATCTCGGCGAGATCCGCGGCAGGCCATTTGGGCTCGCCCAGCTCGGTGAGCGCGACGCTGGGGCAGTACGCACCCAGATTCATGTTGGCCGAGACACGCACCCATTTGCCCTTGGCGATCTCCGCAATCTCGACAGCTGAGCGGCGCCACGTATCGCCGCGCTGTCCTTCGCCGGGGAGCTTCAGGGGCCAGAGGAAGACCGTCTCCTGACGACTGACGCAGACCTGCAAGCGCACGACCTCGGCCAGTTCGGCGAGCAGCGGTCGAACCGACGGGACCACCACGTAGGTCTCTCGCTCGTCCTTCCGCTCGACGATGTAGCAATCCATGAACAGGCTGGGATGGACGCGGATGAACTCGGTCTTGTGCGGCTTCCGCACCGGGACGGTCAGCAGCGGCTTGGTGACGCTGGTGTCCTCGTCGGTGAAGCGCTGGCTGATACGGATCGACGACAGGAAGTCGTCGCTGGCCGGCGTTGCAGGCGCCGAGGGGCTGGTCTTTTGGGTCATGGTTTATCGGGCGCTTGCCCGCGACATTCAGGGTTGAAACGGCGCGGCAGCCGGCTTGGCGCTGCCGCAAGGGGGACGGGCGCACCCGGCGGGGGGCCGCGAGCCAGCGAGCCGATCGACTGGCGGTTCACGGGCAGTGCTCGAAAGGCTGCGCGCTCGGTTCCGCTGCCGTGAACCGCTCGTCGGCCAGCTGGACAGCGCGAGCGCCAGCGGCGCCCGTCGCGAGGTCGAAGGCAGCGCGGAAGAATCGGCTGCGGTGCGCTACCCAGAAGCGATGGCGAGCGAGCCGAATCGCATCACACGCACGCAGCGCATCCCGGTGGTGGCGGAGGAAGTTGTAGAAGGGCCACCTCCCAGGGCCGTAACCCAGCTCGGGGTGACGAGCCACGAACTCGTCCCAGGCTTGGCGGCCTGTCGTCCAGTCGGGGTTGGGTTGCATGAGATCCTGGCCTTGGTTGAAGCACGCTTGCGGCGTGAGACGCAGGATCGATCTCGCCAAAGAAAAAAGCACCGCAATTGCGGTGCCTTCGTCGAGACTGCGGTGGGGCGGCGCGCTAAGTCTGCCCCGACGGGAGTACGGCGCGTTCCTTCCCACGATCCGCTGCCGTTTTGCCGGCCTGCGAGAACCAGTGCTGGACAGTGCGCTGGGATAGGCCCCGCATGCCCGGGTACCTCTCCAGGATGTTCGAGATGAACATCTCGTTGGAACCGAAGTGGCGAGGAACGCAATACGTCCGCATCGCTTCGATCAAGAGCAGCGCGCTGTCCGTCGGTACCGCTTCGGCGCCAGACTTGCGGACCTTCAAGCCCCGGGCCAGGGCGGCAAAGTCGGGGCAATCCTCATCGGGCCAGCCCGCCTCAATCCAGGGGCTACCCCTTGCGTCATCATCCGAGCTTCCGTGCTGCAGATCGCGGGGCCTGACCGACTCGGCAAGGGCATCCAGCGCGCGCACCGCAAAAGCGTGCGCAGGCTCGAACTTCAGGAATCGGTTAAACCGGTCCCATGCGTAGATGCCGTGGGCCTCGATGGCGGTCGCCAGCACGCCCACTGCCACGCCCGCGATGCGCAGTTCCCGCAGAGACTTGTACTGCGGCTCGTTGCTCTCGTTCACGCCACTGTCTTCCATGACTGCTCCTGCGCTTGTCTCAGCGCGCTGACTTCGAGGTGACCGTACCGCCGAGCAAGGACGGCCGGGGAATGTCCCATGACCTGCGCCGCGATCGCCAGGGTCGTCCCCGCACGCAGCAGCGCGGCCGCACGTGCGTGTCGCACGTCGTGCATGTGGAGATCGGGCCGGCGGATGTCGGTGACAGTCCGGGTCCAGGCGGTGCGATAGCTGATCGGCTGGCCGGCCCGGCGCCCCGGAAAAACCAGATCCGCATCGGGCCGCTGCTTGCACGCCCGCTCGATCAGGCGCGCGGTTTCCAGGCGGAAGTGCAGCACGCGCGGCACGCCCGTCTTGGTGGTAGGGCACTGAATCTGCTGCCGGTCAAGGTCCACCTCGGCCCAGCGACGCTCCAGCAGCTCGCTCTTGCGCGCGCCCGTGTCGATCAGCAGCGCCACGAAGACCCCGAAGCGCCGATCCTGGAAGGCCAGCGCCCTGGCGCGCAGGGCCTCCAGCTCCTCGGTGGTCACTTCAACTCGCCGGATGTCTTCGCCAAACCGGCTGACGCTGAGCGTCGGGCTGACGAAGCCTCGCGGCGACAGTCGGCGCTGCTTGGCCCAGCGGTACACGGTGCCCAGCGACGACAGGTCGCGATTGACGCTGGCCGGCTTGTAGCCGGCCTCCAGCATGGCTTGGGCGGCAGCCTCCAGCTGCTCGGCGCCGATCGCCCAGGCCGACTCGTGGCCGAACGCGTCAGTCCACTTGCGCAGCCGCAGGTCGCACCCGTCCAGACGGGCCAAGGCGCAGGCCTTCACGAGTTCAAGGAGGGTGAGGTCGGCCGCGTCATGCGCGGCCATGGCGCGCACCGCAGCGCCGAGGTCAAGAGTCTTCCGCACTTCGATCTCCACAAGATCACTGCCGTGATCGGTTGCTGAAATCGCCGCAAGCGTGCGAAAACCCCTTACAAATCAATGATGTAGGGTCACCTGGTGGGCAGTGCAGGGTTCGAACCTGCGACCCCTGCCGTGTGAAGGCAGTGCTCTACCGCTGAGCTAACTGCCCGATCGTCCGGGGCGTTCAGAACGCCTCGGCGTCGGTGAGCCTCGCATTATGCCATGGCTTCGGCGAGCTTCCGCCACAGCGTCTTGCCGCCGCTGGCCTTGTCCAGGTCGGCCAGCTGCGCCTCGTGCTCGGCCAGCTCTTCCGCGCTGGGCGCGAGCACCGGCAGCTGGAAGCGACGCAGGTCGCCCGCGGTCCCCTGCTGAGAGGCGGCGCCGGTGGCGTTCTCGTCGATGACGAGCGAGCCCTGGCCGCGCGTCATGCGCAGGTAGACCTCGGCCAGCAGCCCGGCGTCGAGCAGCGCGCCGTGGTGCTCGCGGTGGCTGTTGTCGACCTCCAGCCGCTTGCACAGCGCGTCCAGCGAGTTGCCCTTGCCGGGGAACATCTCGCGCGCCATCGCCAGGCTGTCGACCACGCGCAGCACGTGGTCCGCGAGGCAGCCGCGCTGCAGGCGTTTCAGTTCGGCGTCGATGAAGCCGACGTCGAAGCTGGCGTTGTGCGCCACCACCTCGGCGCCGGCAACGAAGGCGATCAGCTCCTCGGCGATGGCCGCGAAGGGCGGCTTGTCGGCGAGGAACTCGTCGGTGATGCCGTGCACGCGCACCGCGTCCGGGTGGCTGCTGCGCTGCGGGTTGACGTAGTGGTGCAGCGTGCGGCCGGTGGGCCGGCGGTTGTCGAGTTCGATGCAGCCGATCTCGACGATGCGGTCGCCGCTGTCGGCCGACAGGCCCGTGGTCTCGGTGTCGAAGAAGATCTGTCTCATGTCGCTGCCGATTGTGCCGGCTGCCCGCCGCGCCCGAACCACCACCACAGGCCCGCGCCCAGCAGGATCATCGGCACGCACAGCCACTGGCCCATGCTCATGCCCAGGGCCAGCAGGCCGAGGAAGGCATCCGGCTCGCGGAAGTACTCCGCCACGAAGCGCAGCACGCCGTAGCCGAACACGAAGGCCGCCGCCACCTGCCCGCGCGCGCGCGGCTTGGCGGCGTACCACCACAGCAGCACGAACAGAAGCAGCCCTTCGAGCAGGAACTGGTAGACCTGCGAGGGGTGGCGCGGCAGCTGGTCGTGCGCCTGCGGGAAGACCATCGCCCAGGGCAGCGAGGCGTCGGCCTGCCGGCCCCACAGCTCGCCGTTGATGAAGTTGCCCACGCGCCCGCAGGCCAGGCCGGTGGGCACGCAGGGCGCGACCACGTCCATCACCTCGAGGAAATGGCGCTTGCGCAGCCGGCCGAAGAGCCACATCGCGGCGATCACGCCCAGCAGGCCGCCGTGGAAGGACATGCCGCCCTTCCAGACCTCGAAGATCTCCAGCGGGTGCGCGAGGTAGGTGGCCGGCTTGTAGAAGATCACGTAGCCCAGCCGCCCGCCGAGCACGACGCCGAGCACGCCGAAGAACAGCATGTCCTCGACGTCCTTCTTGGCCCAGCCCGCCGCGGCGAACTGCGGCAGCCGCACGCGCCGCCCCGCCAGCCACAGGAAGAGCAGGAAGGCCGCGAGGTAGGTCAGGCCGTACCAGTGGATCGCGAAAGGCCCGATCTGCAGGGCCACGGGGTTGAACTGGGGATGCTGGAGCATCGGTGCGGTGTTGCGGAAGCGAAGCCGGCGATTGTCCATGCAGTCCATGCACGAGGCCGATAATCGCGGCGGAACCCCCGGAGACCGAATCGATGAGCTTCAACCGCCGCAGCAGGAACATCACCGAAGGCGTGGCCCGCGCGCCCAACCGCTCCATGTACTACGCCATGGGCTATACCGAGGGCGACTTCGGCAAGCCGATGATCGGCGTGGCAAACGGGCACAGCACGATCACGCCCTGCAACTCGGGCCTGCAGCGCCTGGCCGATGCGGCGGTGGACGAACTCAAGGCCAGCGGCGCGAACCCGCAGATCTTCGGCACGCCGACGATCTCCGACGGGATGGCGATGGGCACCGAGGGCATGAAGTACAGCCTGGTCTCGCGCGAGGTGATCGCCGACTGCGTGGAGACCTGCGTCGGCGGCCAGTGGATGGACGGCGTGCTCGTGATCGGCGGCTGCGACAAGAACATGCCCGGCGGCATGATGGGCATGCTGCGCGCCAACGTGCCGGCCATCTACGTCTACGGCGGCACCATCCTGCCGGGCAAGTACAAGGGGCAGGACCTCAACATCGTCAGCGTGTTCGAGGCCGTGGGCCAGTTCAGCGCCGGCAAGATGAGCGAGGAGGACTTCTGCCAGATCGAGCGCCGCGCCATCCCCGGCAGCGGCAGCTGCGGCGGCATGTACACGGCCAACACGATGAGCTCGGCCTTCGAGGCTCTGGGAATGGCCCTGCCCTTCGCCAGCACGATGGCCAACGTCGAGGACCCGATCGTCGAGCAGACGAAGGCCGCGGCGCGTGCGCTGGTGGAGGCGGTGAAGGCCGACCTCAAGCCGCGCGACATCGTCACGAAGAAGAGCATCGAGAACGCGGTGGCGGTGATCATGGCCACCGGCGGCAGCACGAACGCGGTGCTGCACTTCCTGGCCATCGCGCACGCCGCGGGCGTGGACTGGACCATCGACGACTTCGAGCGCGTGCGCCGCAAGGTGCCGGTGCTGTGCGACCTGAAGCCCAGCGGGCGCTACCTCGCGGTGGACCTGCACCGCGCCGGCGGCATCCCCGCGGTGATGAAGCTGCTGCTGGACGCCGGGCTGCTGCACGGCGACTGCATGACGATCACCGGCAAGACGGTGGCCGAGAACCTGAAGGACGAGCCGCCGCTGCGCAAGGACCAGGACGTGATCCGCCCGATCACGGACCCGATGTACGCCGAGGGCCACCTCGCCATCCTCAAGGGCAACCTGAGCCCCGAGGGCTGCGTGGCCAAGATCACCGGCCTGAAGAACCCGGTCATCACCGGCCCGGCGCGCGTGTTCGACGACGAGCAGAGCGCGCTGGCCGCCATCATGGCCGGGCAGATCAAGGCCGGCGACGTGATGGTGCTGCGCTACCTCGGCCCCAAGGGCGGGCCGGGCATGCCGGAGATGCTCGCGCCTACCGGCGCGCTCATCGGCCAGGGCCTGGGCGAGAGCGTGGGGCTGATCACCGACGGCCGCTTCTCCGGCGGCACCTGGGGCATGGTGGTGGGCCACGTCGCGCCCGAGGCCTACGCCGGCGGCCTGATCGCGCTCGTGCACGAGGGCGACTCGATCACCATCGACGCACACCAGCTCAAGCTGCAGCTGAACGTGGCCGACGACGAGATCGCACGCCGCCGCGCCGCGTGGAAGCAGCCGTCGCCGCGCTACACGCGCGGGGTGCTGGCGAAGTTCGCGAAGAACGCGGCCACCGCGAGCCGCGGGGCGGTGCTGGACGGGGATTGAGCGGCTGAGAAGCGAAGGCCGCGGCCCCGGCGCGCTACAGCGTCGGGTCGCGGTACTGCGAATCGGCCGAGTGGTCGCGCATCGTCGGGTCGGCCGTCGTCGTGCGGCGCGCGGCCTCTTCGCGAGCGGCGGTCACCTGGCGTTCGCGGCGCGTGTTCAGGCCGAGCGATTCCATCTGCTTCTCGCGCCGGTCCTGCTTCTTCTTTTCCATCTTCTCGATGACGCGGCGCTGCGTCCAGCCGCTGGAATCGGCGAATTCCCACCACAGCAGCGCGACGCCGAAGGGCAGCAGCGCCACCCACCAGGGCATCTTCGCGAACGGCCCCAGCTCTGCCCAGCGCAGCAGCAGCAGCAAGGTACCTACGACGACCATCGGCATGGCGGCTTCTCCTGCGCCGCACTGTAGCGCAGGAGGGCCGGCCGATGGCGCTTAGTTCGCCTGGGTCAACTGATCGAGGATGGCGGGGTTTTCCAGCGTGCTGGTGTCCTGCGTGATGGCCTCGCCCTTGGCGATCGAGCGCAGCAGGCGGCGCATGATCTTGCCGCTGCGGGTCTTGGGCAGGTTGTCGCCGAATCGAATGTCTTTCGGCTTGGCGATCGGGCCGATCTCCTTGGCCACCCAGTTGCGCAGCTCGTTGGCGATCTTCTTGGCCTCGTCGCCGGTGGGGCGGCTGCGCTTGAGCACGACGAAGGCGCAGATCGCCTCGCCGGTGGTCTCGTCGGGCCGGCCGACCACGGCGGCCTCGGCCACCAGCTCGGTGCAGCTGACCAGCGCCGACTCGATTTCCATCGTGCCCATGCGGTGGCCCGAGACGTTCAGCACGTCGTCGATGCGGCCGGTGATCGTGAAGTAGCCGGTCTTGGCGTCGCGGATCGCGCCGTCGCCCGCCAGGTAGTAGCCCTTCAGCTCGGGCGGGTAGTAGCTCTTCTTGAAGCGCTCCGGGTCGCCCCAGATCGTGCGGATCATGCTCGGCCAGGGCTTCTTGATGACGAGGATGCCGCCCGAGCCGTTGGGCACGTCGGCGCCGGTCTCGTCGACGATCGCCGCGTCGATGCCCGGGAAGGGCAGCGTGCAGGAGCCCGGCACCATTGGCGTGGCGCCCGGCAGCGGCGTGATTACGTGGCCGCCGGTCTCGGTCTGCCAGAAGGTGTCGACGATCGGGCAGCGGCTGCCGCCCACGTGCTGGTAGTACCACTCCCAGGCGGCCGGGTTGATGGGCTCGCCCACCGAGCCCAGGATGCGCAGGCTGGACAGGTCGCTGTGCTTCGGGTGCACCGCGTCGTTGCTCTCGGCGGCCTTGATCAGGCTGCGGATGGCCGTGGGCGCGGTGTAGAAGATCGAGACCTTGTGCTTGGCGATGGTCTTCCAGAAGCGGTCGGCCGCCGGGTAGGTGGGCACACCTTCGAAGACGATCTCGGTGCCGCCCAGTGCCAGCGGGCCGTAGCTGATGTAGCTGTGGCCGGTGACCCAGCCGATGTCGGCCGTGCACCAGAAGACGTCGTCGTCCTTCAGGTCGAAGGTCCAGGCCGTGGTGAGCGCCGCGTGCAGCAGGTAGCCGCCGGTGCTGTGCTGCACGCCCTTGGGCTTGCCGGTGGAGCCGCTGGTGTACAGCAGGAACAGCGGGTGCTCGGCCTCGACCCACTCGGGCTCGCAGGTGCTGGGCTTGCCGGCCAGCTCCTCGTGCAGCCAGCGGTCGCGCGAGGCGTTCCAGGCGATGTTGCCGCCGGTGCGCTTGTAGACGATCACGTCGCGCACGGTCTCGCAGCCGCCCAGGGCGAAGGCGTCGTCGACGATGCTCTTCAGCGGCAGCGCCTTGCCGCCGCGCAGTTGCTCGTCGGCGGTGATGATCATCACCGCGCCGGCGTCCTGCACGCGGTCGCGCACGCTCTGCGCGCTGAAGCCGCCGAAGACCACCGAGTGGATGGCGCCGATGCGCGCGCAGGCCTGCATCGCGGCCACACCCTCGACGCTCATGCTCATGTAGATGACGACGCGGTCGCCCTTCTTGACGCCGCGCGCGCGCAGCGCGTTGGCGAACTGGCAGACCTTGGCCAGCAGCTCGCTGTAGCTGACCTTGGTGACGGCGCCATCGTCGGCCTCGAAGATGATGGCCGTCTTGCCGCCCAGGCCGCGCTCGACGTTGCGGTCCAGGCAGTTCCAGCTGACGTTCAGCGTGCCGTCGGGGAACCACTTGAAGAAGGGCGCGTTGCTGCTGTCCAGCACCTGCGTGAAGGGCTTCTTCCAGCTCACGAACTCGCGCGCCAGGCGGCCCCAGTAGCCCTCGTGGTCGCGGTTGGATTCGTCCACCAGCGCCTGGTACGCGGCCATGCCGGAGACGCGGGCGGCAGCCACCAGCGACGCGGGCGGCTCGTGGATCTTCAGTTCGGTGGCGTGCTCGCTGGACATGCTTGTCTCCTGCTCGATAAGAGGGGTCTTCGAATGGGCCGAAAGCTTGGGGCCCAGCTCTGACGAAGCGCTTACGCAAACGGGGTCGTTCGTCATGGTGGGCCATCTACAATTTCCGGCAACAGGGTTGCCCCTGAAACCCTCGGAGCCCTCCCCCCGATGTCCAGCACCAAGCCCGGTGGCGACCCCCAGCTGCCCGCCCTGCCCCGCCTGATCTTCGCCAGCCGCTGGCTGCAGCTGCCGCTGTACCTGGGGCTGATCGTCGCGCAGTGCGTCTACGTCTTCCACTTCTGGGTCGAGCTCGTGCACCTGGTGGAAGCCGCCTTCGGCAACGCCGATGCGCTGGCCAAGCTCGTCAAGAGCATCGGCTACAAGAGCGAGTACGCCGCCACGGGCCTGAACGAGACCATCATCATGCTGGTGGTGCTGGCGCTGATCGACGTGGTGATGATCAGCAACCTGCTGATCATGGTGATCGTCGGCGGCTACGAGACCTTCGTGTCCCGGCTGAACCTCGAAGGCCACCCCGACCAGCCGGAGTGGCTGAGCCACGTGAACGCCAGCGTGCTGAAGGTCAAGCTGGCCACGGCGATCATCGGCATCAGCAGCATCCATTTGCTGAAGACCTTCATCAACGCGGCGAACTACGAGGAGAAGGTGCTGCTGTGGCAGACCTTGATCCACATCGCCTTCCTGGCGTCCGCGCTGGCCATCGCCGCGACCGATCGCGTGATGATGGCGGCCAAGCCCCACGACTGACCGAACGGAACCCGCCATGAGCACCACGATCCGCCACGACGACCTCGTCCAGAGCGTCGCCGCCGCGCTGCAGTACATCAGCTACTACCACCCGGCCGACTACATCACCCACCTGGCGCGCGCCTACCAGCGCGAGCAGAGCGCGGCGGCCAAGGACGCGATCGCGCAGATCCTCACCAACTCCAAGATGTGCGCCGAGGGCCGGCGCCCGCTGTGCCAGGACACGGGCATCGTCAACGTGTTCCTGAAGATCGGCATGGACGTGCGCTTCGAGGGCTTCCCGGGCTCGATCGAGGACGCGGTGAACGAAGGCGTGCGCCGCGGCTACCTCGACAAGGACAACGTGCTGCGCGCCAGCGTGCTGGCCGACCCGATCTTCGATCGCAAGAACACCAAGGACAACACGCCGGCGGTGGTGCACATGACGGTGGTGCCCGGCAACACGCTGGACGTGACCGTGGCGGCCAAGGGCGGCGGCAGCGAGAACAAGAGCAAGTTCGTGATGATGAACCCGAGCGACAACCTGGTCGACTGGGTGATGAAGACGGTGCCGACGATGGGCGCCGGCTGGTGCCCGCCGGGCATGCTGGGCATCGGCGTCGGCGGCACGGCCGAAAAGGCGATGCTGCTGGCCAAGGAAGTGCTGATGGAGCCGATCGACATGTTCGAACTGCTCGCGCGCGGGCCGCAGAACAAGCTGGAAGAGCTGCGCATCGAGCTGTACGAGAAGGTCAACGCGCTGGGCATCGGCGCGCAGGGCCTGGGCGGCCTGACGACGGTGCTCGACGTGAAGATCGCCACCTACCCCACGCACGCGGCCAGCAAGCCGGTGGCGATGATCCCCAACTGCGCCGCGACGCGCCATGCGCACGTGGTGCTCGACGGCTCGGGCCCGGCCTTCATGGAGCCGCCGAGCCTGGACCTGTGGCCCGACGTGAAGTGGGCGCCCGACTACAACAAGTCGCGCAAGGTCGACCTGAACACGCTCACCCCCGCCGAGGTGGCGAGCTGGAAGCCGGGCGAGACGCTGCTGCTCAACGGCAAGATGCTCACCGGCCGCGACGCCGCGCACAAGCGCATCCAGGACATGCTGGCCAAGGGCGAGAAGCTGCCGGTGGACTTCACCAACCGCGTCATCTACTACGTCGGCCCGGTGGACCCGGTGCGCGACGAGGTCGTCGGCCCCGCGGGCCCGACCACGGCCACGCGCATGGACAAGTTCACCGAGATGATGCTGGCCAAGACCGGCCTGATCGCGATGATCGGCAAGGCCGAGCGCGGGCCGGTGGCCATCGAGGCCATCCGCAAGCACAAGAGCGCCTACCTTATGGCGGTGGGCGGCGCGGCCTACCTCGTGGCCAAGGCGATCCACGGCGCCAAGGTCGTGGGCTTCGGCGACCTGGGCATGGAAGCCATCTACGAGTTCGACGTGAAGGACATGCCGGTGACGGTGGCGGTGGATGCCTCGGGCACGAGCGTGCACGACACGGGCCCGAAGGAGTGGCAGGCGAAGATCGGCAAGATCCCGGTGAGTGTGAGCCCCCAAGCTCACTAGCGTTCGCTACCCCCCGAGGGGGCCGTCCGCCAGCGGTCCGGCAAAGCCGGTTCCGCGGCGGGAAACTTGATCAGGCCAGACTGAGCCTTGTCTCAACTCTTCGAAGTCCACCCGCAGAACCCGCAGCCGCGGCTGCTGAAGCAGGCCGCGCAGATCCTGCAGGCCGGCGGCGTGGCCGCCGTGCCCACCGACAGCAGCTACGCGCTGGCCTGCCACCTCGACGACAAGGCGGCCGCCGAGGCGATGCGGCGCATCCGCCAGGTCGACGACAAGCACCACTTCACGCTGCTGTGCCGCGACCTGAGCGAACTCGCCCGCTTCGCGCGCGTGGACAACAAGCAGTACCGGCTGCTGAAGCTGGGCACGCCCGGGCCCTACACCTTCATCCTCGAGGCGACGAAGGAAGTGCCGCGGCGCCTGTCGCACCCGAGCCGGCGCACGATCGGCCTGCGCGTGCCCGAGCACAAGGCGCTGCAGGAGCTGCTGGGCATCCTCGGCGAGCCGCTGGCCGCCACCACCTTCATCCCGCCCGGCGAGACGCAGCCGATGAACGACGCGACCGAGATCCGCGAGCGCTTCCAGAAGGTGCTGCAGGCGGTGGTCGATGCGGGCGCCTGCCCGATGGAGCCGACCACCGTCATCGACCTCAGCGGCGACGAGCCCGTGCTCGTGCGCCAGGGCCGGGGCGAACTCTCGCGGCTGGGCCTGTGACCCGACTCGGCTAGAGCGCCGCCGTCACCACCATCTCCACGCGCCAGTCGGGCTTGGCGAGGTTCGCCTGCACCGTGGCCCGCGGGGGCGCGCAGCCGGCCGGCAGCCAGGTCTCCCAGACGGCGTTCATCGCCGGGAAGTCGGCCAGGTCCTTCAGGAAGATCTCCACCCGCAGCAGCTTGTGCTTGTTGCTGCCGGCGCGCGCCAGCAGCGAGTCGATCGCCTGCAGCACCTGCTGGGTCTGGCCGGTGATGTCCTGCGAGGCGTCGCCGGCCACCTGGCCCGCGAGGTAGCACACGCCGTTGTGCACGGCCATCTCCGACAGGCGCGGGCCGACGTCGAAGCGCTGGATGGTGGTCATCTCAATGTCCCTTGTTATGGTGTTTGCGTTTGCCGTGCGCGTGGCCGGGCGCGTGGGTGTGGCCGTGCGGGTGCGCGTGCAACGGCGCCGGCTCGGCGCCGCGCGGCAGGGCCTCGGCCTTCTGGCCGAGCTTGCTCTCGGTGCCCGCGAGCAGCTTGCGGATATTGCCCTCGTGGCGCCACACCAGCAGCAGGCTCATGCCGATGATCGCCAGCGTCGAGAGTTCCGGCCCCCAAATCAGCGCCTGGTAGAAGGGCGCGAAGACCGCCGACGTGATCGAGGCCAGCGACGAGTAGCGGAAGAAGGCCGCCATCAGCACCCAGCTGGCCAGCGTGCACACGCCCAGCAGCGGGTTGATCGCCATCAGCACGCCGGCAGCGGTGGCCACGCCCTTGCCGCCCTGGAAGCGGAAGAACACCGGCCAGAGGTGGCCGATGAAGGCCGCGAGACCCGTGAAGGCGGCGGCGGCATCGCCCAGCCCGTAGCGCGGGCCGTAGACCAGCACCAGCAGCACCGGCACGTAGCCCTTGAGCGCATCGAGCATCAGCGTCAGCACCGCGGCGGCCTTGTTGCCGGAGCGCAGCACGTTGGTCGCGCCGGGGTTCTTGCTGCCGTAGCTGCGCGGGTCGGCCAAGCCCATGCCGCGGCTGACGATGACGGCGAACGAGAGCGAACCGATGAGATAGCCGCCGACGAGCGCGGCCAGCAACCAGATTGCGTGCATGGGCGGCAGTTTAAGCCGCCGCCGGGCTCATCCTGCGAGCGCGCAGTGCACCGGCTTCGCTTCGAGAAGCCGCGTCAGCACGGCCGGCTCGATGCCGACGAGAAAGCCGCGCCGGCCGCCGTTGATCAGGATGCGCGGCAGTTCCAGCACGCCCGCCTCCACGTACACCGGCATCGCCTTCTTCGTGCCGAAGGGCGAAGTGCCGCCCACCAGGAAGCCGCTGTGCCGCTGCGCCACCTCGGGCTTGCAGGGCTCGACGCTCTTGGCGCCGATCTCGCGCGCGAGGTTCTTCGTGCTCACCTGCCGGTCGCCGTGCATCAGCACGATCAGCGGCTGGGCGCGCTCGTCCTGCATCACCAGCGTCTTGATCACCTCGTGCTCGGGCACGCCCAGCTGCTTGGCGCTCTCGGCCGTGCCGCCGTGGTCCACGTAGTCGTACGGGTGCTCGGTGAAGGCGATGCCGGCGCCGCGCAGCATCTGCGTGGCGGGGGTTTCGCTGACGTGCTTGTCCTTCTTCGCCATCGCCGCTTCAGGCCACCACGGCCCGCGCGTAGCCCAGCGCGGCGAAGAAGTGGCAGACGCTGCCGGCCAGCACGAACAGGTGCCACACGAAGTGCATGTAGCGCACGCGGTTGTCGAGCAGAAAGGCCACCGCGCCCAGCGTGTACGCCAGGCCGCCGGCGACGAGCCACGCGAGGCCGGCGCCGGGCATGCGCTGCATCAGCGGTGCCACGGCGATCACCACCGCCCAGCCCATCGCGACGTAGAGACCGGTCGAGACCAGCGGATGTTTGAGCCGGTTCAGCAGCTTCACCGCCACGCCGAAGGCCGCCGCGGCCCAGACCACGCCGAACAGGCTCCAGCCCCAGCCGCCACGCAGCACGCCGAGCGTGAACGGCGTGTAGCTGCCGGCGATGAAGACGTAGATCGCGGCGTGGTCGAAGCGGTTGAACCAGCGCTTGGCCGCACCGTGCGGCAGCGCGTGGTACAGCGTGGAGATGCCGTACAGCAGCATCGCGGTGGCAGAGAAGAGAGTCGCGCCGACGATGTCGGCCGCGCTGCCCAGGCGCGCCGCCTGCCACACCAGGATGGGCAGCGAGGCCACGGCGAGCGCGAAACCCAGGCCGTGGCTGATGGCGTTGGCGATCTCCTCGCCGCGGGTTTGTGGACGATCGCCCGCGAACGCGAGTTCAGTCACCTTCCACCCACTCGATCTGCGCCCCCAGCTTGCGGATGTTCTCCGCGAAGTGCGGGTGGGCGCGCCGCACCGGCGTCGCGTTGCGGATCACCGACTTGCCCGGGATGCTCGCCGCCACCATCAGCAGCGCGATGGCCACGCGGATGATGTACGGGCTCTCCACCTCGGCCGGCGCCAGCGGCTTGCCGCCAAAGGTGATGATGCGGTGCGGGTCGGCCATGAAGGCATGCGCGCCGAACTTCGAGAGCTCGCTGGTCCAGCCCATCGCGCCTTCGTAGACCTTGTTCCAGTACATCACGCTGCCCTGCGCCTTCACGCCCAGGGCGACGAAGATCGGCAGCAGGTCCACCGGCAGGTAGGGCCAGGGCGCGGCCTCGATCTTCTGCAGGATGTTCTGCGTGAAGGGCTCCTTCACGCGCAGCGGGCCGTCCACGCGCGCATGGCTCCAGCCGCCCTCGTGCACCACCTGCACGCCGAACTTCGCGAAGGTGCGGTCGATGAGCGGGAACTGCTCGGGCGCCGAGTTCTTCACCTCGATGCGGCCGCCGGTGATGGCGCCCAGCGCCAGGAAGGTCACGGCCTCGTGGAAGTCCTCGGCGAAGCGGAACTCCACGCCCTCGGGCCTGCCGAGCGAAGCCACGCCGTGCACCGTGAGCTTGCTGGTGCCGATGCCTTCGATCTTCGCGCCCAGCAGCGTCATGAACTGGCAGAACTCCTGCACGTGCGGCTCGCTGGCGGCGTTCATCAGCGTGCTGGTGCCTTGCGCGAGCGCGGCGCAGAGCACGAAGTTCTCGGTGGTGGTGACGCTGGCGTAGTCAAGCCAGTGGTGGGTGGCTTTCAGCCCGCCCTCGGCGCGCATCAGCAACGCCTCGCGGCGGCGCTCGACCGTGGCGCCGAAGCGTTCCATCACCTCCACGTGCGGGTCGATCTCGCGCACGCCCAGCGTGCAGCCCTGCACGTCGTTCTCGATGCGCGCCACGCCGAAGCGGGCCAGCAGCCCCGGCACGAGCATGATCGAGGAGCGCATCTCCTCCGGCAGGTGGTGGTGCTGCGGGTCGAAGGCGGTGTCGCGGTGCTGCACCTCGAGCACCCCGGTGGCGTAGTCGACATGCACCTGGCTGCCGAGCTGGCGGAAGATCTCGACGATCTTGCGCACGTCGGTGATCTCGGGGATGCCCAGGAGCCGCACCGGCTCGCGCGTCAGCAGCGTCGAGCACAGGATGGGCAGCACGGCGTTCTTGTTGGCCGAAGGCACGATGCGGCCCGCCAGGGGCGTGCCGCCGTGGACGATGAGATTGGCCATGAGGCGGAAGACTCTCCGGAAAGAAGGATCAGGGCTGGATTGTCAGGGCGACGGCATCACTGCGCCGGATCGCGGATGCGCCAGCGGATGGCGTCGATCTCGGCCAGCAGCTCGGGCGAGAGCTGCGTGTCCCAGGCCTTGAGGTTCTCGTCCAGCTGCGCCAGCGTCGTGACGCCGATGATCGTGCTGGCCACGCGCCGGCTGCGGTAACAGAAGGCCAGCGCCATCTGCACCGGTGTCAGGCCATGGCGGTGGGCCAGCGCGCTGTATTCGCGCGCCGCGGCCAGCGACTCCGGCCGGCCCCAGCGCTGCGCGCGGAAGGCCTCGAAGCGCGCCATGCGGCCGAGTTCGGGCTGGGCGGCGTCGAAGCCCGGCGCGTCGTACTTGCCGGCCAGGGCACCGAAGGCCAGCGGCGAGTAGGCCAGCAGGCTGACGCCGCTGCGGAACAGCGCCTCGTCCAGGCCGTTGTCGACGACGCGGTTCGTCAGCGAATACGCGTTCTGCACGCTCACGATGCGCGGCAGCCCGTGCTGCTCGGCCACCTTCAGGAACTCGGCCACGCCCCAGGGCGTCTCGTTGGACAGGCCGATGTGCCGCACCTTGCCGGCCTTCACCAGGCCGGCCAGCGCCTGCAGCTGGTCGTGGACCGAGGTCTGCGGCTGCTCCAGCGCGGGGTCGAAGTAGATCGCACCGAAGCTCGGCACGTTGCGGTTGGGCCAGTGGATCTGGTACAGGTCGATCACCTCGGTGCGCAGGCGCTTCAGGCTGCCCTCGCAGGCCTCGACGATGTCGCCGGGCCTCAGGTCCGGCGCGCCGCCGCGCACCCAGTCCATGCCGCGCCGCACCGGGCCGGCCACCTTGGTGGCCAGCACCACCTGGCGGCGCGCCCCGGGGTTCTTCGCGAACCAGTTGCCGATGATCGTCTCGGTGCGCGTGAAGGTCTCGCGCTTCGTGGGAACCGGGTACATCTCGGCGGTGTCGATGAAGTCGACGCCGCGCGCCAAGGATTCCCCAAGGATCCGGTGTGCATCATCCTCGGCGACCTGCTCGCCGAAGGTCATCGTTCCCAGGCAGATGCGGCTCACGTCCAGCGTGCTGCCGCCCAGAAGTACCTTTTCCATGACGCTCGTGTTCGATGTGATGCCCGCCAGTGTGCCGCAAGGCCGGCCGGCGGCCCGGCGCAGGGGCGGCCGCTTGGTGGCGCTGGCCGTGCTGGCGCTGCACGCGCTGCTGCTGCTGGGCGCGCTGCGGCTGGGCGTTTGGCGCGACCGCCAACAGCCGCGGCGCGAGCCGGCGCCGCTGCGCGTGACGCTGCTGCAACTGCCGCGCACGGCGCAGCCGGCCGGCAATGCGCCCTTGCTCCCGCAGCCGCGCCCGGCCCGGCCCGCGCCGCGCCTGCGCGAGCCGCAAGCGATCACGCTGCCGGTGCCCGACGTGACGGCCGAGCCCGAGGTGCCTGCGCCCACGCCGGCCCAGGCCGCCGCCTCCGAGCCGCCGCGTGCGCTGGACCTGCGCCTGCCGCGCCGCATCGCCGGCCCCGCGGCCGGGCGCAACCCGGCGCTGGACGATGCGCGCGCCAACTCGGCGCGGCCGGCGACGGTGGAAAGCCGCATCGCCTCGCTGCTTGGCGGCGTCGACGGCATCGTCGAGGAGCGCCTCGACGACAGCCGCATGCGTCTGCGGCGCGGCACCGGCTGCGTGATCGTCCACCCCAGCCGCGCCGAGCGCATCGACCCGTTCAACTCGAGCGCGATGCCCAAGCTGCGCGGCGTGGAAGGCTGCTGAGCGGCCCGTTTCGCGGCTTCCGGCGCCGCGCGCGCATTCCTGCACACCCGGTTACCGCTGGCGCTTGCGCCGGCTGCCGCATGGACATATATTCCATTTCAAGAAATGGACAAATATTCCATGGACACCCGAACCACTCCCGCCACCCCTCGCGACAGCGCCGACGCCCGTGCCTCGATCGCGCTGCGCGCCGCGCTGACCATGCTGCTGCCGCTGGCGCGCTGGCTGCTGCGCAACGGCGTGCACTACCAGAGCTTCGCGCCGGCCTTGAAGCAGGTCTTCGTCGATGCGGCCCGGCTCGAACTGGCGGCCACCGGCGCCAAGATCACCGACTCCTCGGTCAGCCTGCTGTCCGGCGTGCACCGCCGCGACCTGCGCGACAGCCGCGCCAAGGCCGCCGCGTCCGGGGCCGAGGGCGAGACCAGCAGCGCACGCGTGAAGACACCTTCGGTCGTCTCGCAGGCCTTCACGCGCTGGGTGACCGACGCCGAGTACCGCGACCGCCACAACCGCCCGATGGAGCTGCCGCGCACCGGCCCGGCGCCCTCCTTCGACAGCCTGGCGCGCCAGGTCTCCTCCGACGTGCACCCGCGCACGCTGCTGGCCGAGATGCAGCGCCTGGACCTGCTGGAAGAGGAAGGCGAAGGCCTCGACGCCCGCGTGCGGCTGCGCGTGCAGGCCTTCCTGCCGCAGCAGGGTTTCGACGGCGACGCGGCGATCTTCTCGGCCAACGTCGCCGACCACATCGCCGCGGCGGCTCACAACACGGGGGCCGTGGCCGAGGGCCGCTTCCTCGAGCAGAGCATGTACGGCAGCGGCCTCACGGCGATGTCGGTGGCCGCCCTGGGCGACACCGCGCGTGCGCTGTGGGGCGCCGCCTTCGAGCAGATCGTTCGCGAGGCCACGCGCCGCTACGAACACGACAAGGCACTTCCCGATGCGCAGATGCGGATGCGCTTCGGTGTCTATTACTACGCAGAACCTGTCGCGACCAGCGCCACACAGGACGGCCCGGAGGCCCCCGCGCGCTGACCGCGCGCTCCCGCAACTTCTGCGCTGAACGCGCGCCCCCAACTTCTGCGCCAACGGCGCACCACGGAGAGATCCCGATGACACGCAACTCCCTGCACCTGCGCACCTTCCACCGCCTGGGCGCGCACCGGGCGCCTCTCGCAGCGACGGCGCTGGCCGCCGCGGCCCTGCTGGCCGCCTGCGGCGGCGGTGGCGGCGGCACCGACGCCTCCGGCGGCATCGGCAGCGGCGGCACCGGCAACACGCCCACCACCGGCGTGGCCAGCGGCACCGTGGGCGGCTTCGGCAGCATCTTCGTCGGCGGCGTGCGCTGCGACGACACGCGGGCCAAGGTGGCCTTCAACACCACTACCGGCACGGCCGAGACCGGCACGCCCGACGTGAAGCTGGGCCAGAGCGTGCTGATCAGCTTCGACGCGACCAGCAGCACCTGCAAGGTCGCCACCGCGCTGGTGGACCCGGAACTCGTCGGCGTGGTCAGCAGCCTGTCGCCGCTGACGGTGGCGGGCCAGCGCGTGGTGCTCAACAGCAACGCCGCCACCGCGCCGGTGACGGTGCTGGAAGGTTATGCCGACGCCAGCGGGCTGAAGCTGGGCGACCGGGTGGAGGTGCACGGCAAGGCCGTCACGAACGCCGGCGCGCCGGCGGTGCTGGCCAGCCGCATCGAGCGCAAGCCGGCCACCGACACCTGGGTGCGCGCCAAGGGCGTGGTCTCGGGCCTGACGAGCACGCAGTTCACGATCGGCGGCCTGACCGTCAAGCGCGACGCCTCCACCCGCCTGGACCCGGCCGCCCTGGTGCTCGCCAACGGCCAGACCGTGGTGGTGTGGAGCAACGCCGCGGTGGCCGGCGACGGCAGCGTGACGGCCAACGCGATCAAGCTCGCGAACCTGACGCTGGAAGACAAGCAGGCGGTGCGCATCGAAGGCGTGGCCGCGGGCTGCGGCAGCGGCAGCTGCACGACGCCGACGATCGACGGCGTGGCGGTGGACCTCTCCGGCGCCACCTTCGTCACCGGCAGCCAGGCCGACGTGGCCAACGGCGTGGCGCTGCGCGTCGAAGGCAGCTTCAACACCGGCACGCAGCGCCTTGTGGCCACCAAGGCCAGCGTGCGCCTGCGCGACGCGACGGCCGGCGACGTGACGCTGATCGGCCTGGTCTCCGACTACGTCAGCGCCACCGACTTCAGCGTGCGCGGCGTGCCCGTCACCACCAACGGCAGCACCTCCTTCGGCGTCGGCTGCAACCCGGTGGGCGGCACCATCGTCGCAATCACCGGCAGCGTGGTCGACGCGACCGTCGTCGCCAAGACCGTCGCCTGCCCGGCGCTGACCGACGGCCTCACGCTCGACGTCTTCGGCGCGCTGCTGAACGTGGACACCACGGCCAAGACCTTCAAGCTCTCCGAGGGCGCGTACAAGGACTTCACGCTGAGCTGGGACGCCGACACCGTGTTCGGCGCCGGCCTGACGAGCGCCTCGATGGCCAACGGCCTGCGCGTGGGCCTGCGCGCGGTGGTGGTGGACCTGGCCGGCGGCAAGCTGCTGGTCAAGCGCATCGTCGCCGACCCGACGCCGGCGCTGCCGCCCGGGGCCAACGCCCTCTTCGGCAACTTCGGCATCGCGCACGACGTGACCGCGGGTTCGCTCACGGTCAACCGCATCCAGATGGCGATCGTGCCGGGCACGACGGTGATCGACGCCGGCGTCGTCGACGGCACCCCGGTGCGGACCTGGTTCTACCGCACCGGCCTGCTGCAGCCGTGGATCGCGCTGAAGGTGACGAAGGTCAGCTGGAACTGATCGAGGCGCAGCCGGCGGCCGCTCACGCGCGGCCGCCGGCGCGCTCGATCTCGCGCTGTCGCAGCACGCGGCGCTGCACCTTGCCGGTGGTCGTCATCGGCAGCTGCTCGATGAACTCGATCTCCTTCGGGTACTCGTAGGGCGCCAGGCGTCCGCGCACGTGGGCCTGCAGGTCCTGCACCAGGGCCTCGTCACCGGTGACGCCCGGCGCCAGCACCACGTAGGCCTTGACCACGGCGCCGCGCTCGGCGTCGGGCTTGGGCACGACGGCGGCATTGGCCACGGCCGGGTGCTTGACGAGGCAGTTCTCGATCTCGCTCGGCCCGATGCGGTAGCCGGCGGCCTTGAACACGTCGTCGCTGCGCCCCTGGTACCAGAGGTAGCCGTCGGCATCCATCACGGCGGTATCGCCGGTGCGGCACCAGGAGTCGGCCGGGTCGCCGGTGTACTTGGCACGCGTGGCGGCTTCGTTGCGCCAGTACCCGAGAAAGAACACCGGGTCCGGCTCACCGTGCACGTCCAGCCGATGCACAGCGACGTCGCCCGGCGTTCCGCGCGGGCATTCGCGGCCCTCGTCGTCGATCACCGCCACGCGGTGCCCCGGGTAGCCGCGGCCCATGCTGCCGGGCTTCGCGGGCCATCCGGGTCGGCGCCGGCCGTCGGCACCGACGTAGCTGCCGCAGTTGCCGACGATGTAGTTGATCTCGGTCTGCCCGAACATCTCGTTGACCGTCACGCCCAGGGCCTCGCGGCACCAGTGGAAGACGGCGTCGCCCACCGCCTCGCCGGCGCTCATCACCGCGCGCAGCGCCAGGTCGTAGCGCGAGCGCGGCTCGGGCACGGCCTTCATCATCGCCTTCAGCGCGGTGGGGAACAGGAAGCTGTGCGTCACGCGGTGGCGCTGCATCAGCTCGAAGGCCCGCTCGGGCGCGAAGCGGCCCTGGAAGGCGACGATGCGGCGGCCGAAGCAGAGCGTGGGCAGCAGCGCGTCCATCAGGCCGCCGGTCCAGGCCCAGTCGGCCGGACTCCAGAAGACCTCGTCGTCGGCCGTGCCGAACCAGTCCTGGCTGCAGACGAAGCCGCTGAGGTTGCCGATCAGCGCGCGATGCGGGATCAGCGCGCCCTTCGGCGGGCCGGTCGTGCCGCTGGTGTAGATCAGCACGGCCGGGTCCTCGGCCGCGGTGTCTTCGGGTGGGAAGGGCGAGCCGTCTTCCGAGAGCTGTCCGGCCCAGTCCAGGTCGCCCTGCCCCCGCGCAGCGCCCACGGCCAGCACGATGCGCAGCGCAGGGCATGACGCACGAACGGCATTGACATTCGTGATGCCGGTCTCGTCGACGATCGCCAGCACCGCCTCGCTGTCCTGCAGCCGGAAGGCCAGTGCCTCGGGCCCGAAGAGCATCGACAGCGGCATCGCCACCGCGCCCAGGCGGTACAGCGCGATGTGGGCGATGGCCGTCTCGGGCCGCTGCGGCATCACCACCGCGACGCGGTCGCCGCGCTGCACGCCGTGGCGGCGCAGCGCATGCGCCAGGCGATCGGCCTGCGCGTGCAGCCCGGCGTAGCTCAGCGTGCCGCGGCGGCCGTCCTCGTGCTCCCAGGCGATGGCGATGCGCCGGCCCGTCGGGCCCTTCGCCCAGCGCGTGCAGCAGACCTGGGCGATGTTGAAACGCGCCGGCACCTGCCAGCGGAAACGAGCGTGCAACTCGGCGTAAGCGTCCTCGGACATCGGCCCGACTCTAGGGTGGTCGCCGTCCCCCGGCCGGTCAAGTTTTCCCTAGCAGGGCCGAAACAAGGCCATCGAATCCTGGGCCTTGCCGTTCGGCCCGAGCAGTCCAAAACCATGCGTTTCGCCGCACTCTCCACCGTCAGGAACCGCGTCTGCCTGGGCGCGCCGCTGCCGTTCAACGTGCGCGACGCCGACCGCACGCTGCTGCTGGCGCGCGGCCAGCAGGTCGATTCGCAGCCGCAGCTGGACGCGCTGATGGAGCGCGGCGCGCTGGTGGACCTGGCCGAACTGCAGAGCGCGCGCGACGAGATCCGCCAGGCGCCGCGCGCCGAGCTGCCGCGCCTGTGGCAGAAGAACCTCTCGCGCGTGGCCGACGCGCTGCAGGCCTCGCCCGACGGCAGCTTCCGCGGCGCGCTGGACGAGGCCGCGCAGCCCGTGCAGGCGCTGATCGAGCGCGACCCGGACCTGGCGATCTTCCAGGTGCTGCGCCAGGGCGGCAGCGCCGACATCGCCTACGGCGCGCAGCGTTCGCTGCAGACGGCCATCACCGCCTGCCTCGTCGCCCAGCGCCTGGGCTGGGACGCGGCGAACACCGAGCGCATCTTCAAGGTCGCGCTGACGATGAACCTCTCGATGCTCGAGCTGCAGGGCCAGCTCGCGCGCCAGACCACGCCGCCCAGCGCCGCGCAGCGCACCGAGCTGCAGACGCACCCGATGCGCAGCGTGCGCATGCTGCAGCTCGCCGGCGTGGCCGACGAAGCCTGGCTCGACGCCGTGCTGCGCCACCACGAGGACGAGCAGGGCACCGGCTACCCGGCCGGCAGCTCCGCCGCCGGCGACCTGGCGACGCTGGCGCGCCGCGCCGACGTCTACACCTCCAAGCTCGCCGCACGCCGCACGCGCGACGCGCTGGCCGCCGACGTGGCCGGCCGCCAGATGTTCATGCAGGACCCCGGGCACCCGATGACGGCCGCGCTGGTGCGCGAGTTCGGCATCTACCCGCCGGGCAGCTACGTTCGCCTGGGCGGCGGCGAGCTGGCGGTGGTGGTGGCACGCGGTGCCAGCATCACGACGCCGGTGGTCAGCTGCCTGACCGACGCCCGCGGCGTGCCGGTGCTGGAGCCGCACCGGCGCACGGTGGACGGCAAGAGCTGCGTCGTGGTCGCCGTGATCGGCGAAAGCGCCGCGCCGGGCCGCCGCTCGCTGGACGAGCTGGCGGCGCTCATCGCGAGCTGACCCCGGCTGATCAGCCCTCGCCGCCCAGCGCCTGCAGGGCGGGGCCGGTGACGCGGCACAGGCGCCAGTCGGGCATCAGCGTCGCGCCCATCTTCTCGTAGAAGTCGATCGCGTTCTGATTCCAGTCCAGCACGCACCACTCGAAGCGGCCGCAGCCGCGTTCCACGGCCAGCGCCGCCAGGTGCTGCAGCAGGGCCTTGCCCAGGCCGCTGCCGCGGTGCGCCGGCTGCACGTAGAGGTCTTCGAGGTAGATGCCTGGCTTGGCCAGGAAGGTGCTGAAGTTGGTGAAGAAGAGCGCGAACGCGACCACCTGGCCGCCCACCTCGCCCACCACCGCCTCGGCCGCCGGCCTGGCGCCGAAGAGCTGAGGCGCCAATGATTCCGGCGTGACGACGCACAGGTGCGTGAGGTGCTCGAAGTCCGCGAGCTCGCGGATGAGGCCGACGATGGCCGGCAGGTCGGCCGGCGTGGCGGCGCGCAGGGTGTGGCTTGGCATGGGCCGATTGTGGCGGCGTCGCCGGCCCGACAGCGCCGCGGCGCGCCCTCGCCTACAGTCCGGCGCCATGGCCACCGACCCCTACCGCGAGCGGCGCGTCGCCTGCTCGCTCTTCGCGCCGCTGCGCGGCCTGCGTTACCACGTGCACGGCTGGGGCGATGCCGCGCTCGCCACGCCCCAGCGCCCGCCGCTGGTGATGCTGCACGGCTGGATGGACGTGGGCGCCTCGTTCCAGTTCGTCGTCGACGCGCTGGCCGAGGCCGAGGGCTTCGAGCGCTGGGTGCTGGCGCCCGACTGGCGCGGCTTCGGCCGCACCGAGGTACCGCAGGCGGACACCTACTGGTTCCCCGACTACCTGGCCGACCTCGACGCGCTGCTCGATGCGTTGCTGCCCGCCGAGCGCTTCCCGCAGATCGACCTGCTCGGCCACAGCATGGGCGGCAACGTGGTGATGAGCTACGCCGGGCTCAGGCCGGGACGCATCCGGCGGCTCGTCAACCTCGAAGGCTTCGGCCTGCCCGAGACCAGGCCGCACCAGGCCCCGAAGCGGCTCGTGCAGTGGCTCGACGAGCTCAAGGAACCCGCCGAACTGCGCAGCTACGACAGCGCGCAGGCCGTGGCCGAGCGCCTGATGAAGAACAACCCGCTGCTGCCGGCCGACAAGGCCGCCTGGCTCGCGCCGCACTGGGCCGCGCTGCGCGACGACGGCCGCTGGCACATCCAGGGCGACCCCGCGCACAGGCGCGTCAACCCCATCCTCTACCGCAAGGACGAGGTGCTGGAGACCTGGAAGCTGATCACCGCGCCGCTGCTGTGGGCCGAGGGCGACCGCACCGACGTGACCAAGTGGTGGGGCCACCGCTACCCGCGCAGCGAGTTCGAGGCCCGCCTGGCGACCGTGGCCGACGTGCGACGCGCGCTGCTGAGCCCCTGCGGCCACATGCTGCACCACGACCAGCCCCAGGCGCTGGCCGGGCACCTCGCGGCCTTCCTCGACTGAGGGGCCCCGCATGCCAGAATCGCGTGTTTTGCACCTTACGCCAGCCAGGGACCATGGACGTCGAACACCTCAACTCGATCGGCACGCTGCTCGCCGACCTGAGTGCGCGCACCGAGCAGCTCCGGGGGTATCTTTGACTACGACCGCAAAGCCCTGCGGTTGAACGAAGTCAACGCCGCGCTGGAGAACCCCGCGGTCTGGAACGAACCCAAGCGCGCCCAGGAACTCGGGCGCGAGAAGAAGCAGCTGGATACCGTGGTCGGCACCATCGACCACCTGTCGAGCAACCTGGCCGACAACACCGAGCTCTTCGAGATGAGCAAGGCCGAGGGCGACGACGACGGCCTGCTGGCCATCGAGGCCGAGGCGCATCAGTTGCGCGCCACCGTGGAGGAACTCGAGTTCCGCCGCATGTTCAGCAACCCGGCCGACCCGAGCAACTGCTTCGTCGACATCCAGGCCGGCGCCGGCGGCACCGAGGCCATGGACTGGGCCCAGATGCTGCTGCGCCAGTACCTCAAGTACTGCGAGCGCAAGGGCTTCAAGGCCACGGTGGAAGACGAGACCGCGGGAGACGTGGCCGGCATCAAGAGCGCCACCATCAAGGTCGAGGGCGACTACGCCTTCGGCCTGCTGCGCACCGAGACCGGCGTGCACCGCCTGGTGCGCAAGAGCCCGTTCGATTCCGCCGGCGGCCGCCACACGAGCTTCGCCAGCCTCTTCGTCTACCCGGAGATCGACGACTCGATCGAGATCGAGATCAACCCGGCCGACGTGCGCACCGACACCTTCCGCGCCTCCGGCGCCGGCGGCCAGCACATCAACAAGACCGATTCGGCGGTGCGCCTGACGCACATCCCCACCGGCATCGTCGTGCAGTGCCAGGACAGCCGCAGCCAGCACAGCAACCGCGACGTCGCCTGGCGCCGCCTGCGTTCGCGCCTCTACGACCACGAGATGCGCAAGCGCATGGAAGAGCAGCAGAAGCTGGAGGAAGGCAAGACCGATGTCGGCTGGGGCCACCAGATCCGCAGCTACGTGCTGGACCAGAGCCGCATCAAGGACCTGCGAACCAACGTCGAGATCAGCAACACCCAGAAGGTGCTGGACGGAGATCTGGACGCCTTCATCGAAGCGAGCCTGAAGCAAGGGCTCTGACGACGAGAAACGGCGCGACCCGCCGCCGACGACAGGAGACAGCCACACCATGCGCGAATCCACCACCACGCTCGTGCGCCGCGAAGACTACGCGGCGCCGGCCTACTTCATCCGCGAGGCCGAGTTCACGTTCGATCTCGACCCCGCGAAGACCATCGTCGCGAGCCGGCTGCGCATCGAGCGCAACCCCGCGGCCGCGCCGCAGCCGCTGCGCCTGCACGGCGAGGAGCTCAACCTGCTGCGCGTGCTGGCCGACGGCAGCAGCGTGCCCTTCCGCCAGGAAGGCGACGAGCTCGTCATCGACAGCCCGCCGCAGGCCGAGGCCTTCACGCTGGAGATCCGCAACACCTGCGCGCCGGAGAAGAACACCGAGCTGTCGGGCCTGTACACCTCGGGCGGCGGCTTCTTCACGCAGTGCGAGGCGCAAGGCTTTCGCCGCATCACCTACTTCCTGGACCGGCCCGACGTGATGGCGGTCTACACGGTCACGATCCGCGCCGACAAGGCGAAGTACCCGGTGCTGCTGTCCAACGGCAACCTGCTCGAGCAGGGCGATCTGGACAACGGCCGCCACTTTGCCAAGTGGCACGACCCGTTCCCGAAACCCAGCTACCTCTTCGCACTCGTCGCCGGCCGGCTGGTGGCGCGCGAGCAGCGCATCCGCACGCGCGGCGGGCGCGACCACCTGCTGCAGGTCTACGTGCGCCCAGGCGACCTGGAGAAGACCGAGCACGCGATGAACTCGCTCTTGGCCAGCGTGGTGTGGGACGAGGCACGCTTCGGCCTCGCGCTGGACCTGGACCGCTTCATGATCGTCGGCGTGGAGGACTACAACAGCGGCGCGATGGAGAACAAGGGCCTGAACCTGTTCAACACCAAGCTGCTGCTGGCCAGCGCCGCCACCGCGACGGACGACGACTTCGCCGCGATCGAGAGCGTGATCGCGCACGAGTACTTCCACAACTGGACCGGCAACCGCATCACCTGCCGCGACTGGTTCCAGCTGAGCCTGAAGGAAGGCCTGACGGTCTTCCGCGACCAGGAATTCAGCATGGACATGGCCGGCTCGCCCTCGGCGCGCGCGGTCAAGCGCATCGAGGACGTGCTGCGCCTGCGCAGCATCCAGTTCCCGGAAGACGCCGGCCCGATGGCGCATCCGGTGCGCCCCGACAGCTACATCGCGATCGACAACTTCTACACCCCCACCGTCTACGAGAAGGGTGCCGAGGTCGTGCGCATGATGCACACGCTGGTGGGCCGCGAGGGCTTCCGCGCCGGCATGGCCCTGTACTTCCAGCGCCACGACGGCCAGGCCGTGACCTGCGACGATTTCGCGCAGGCCATCGCCGATGCCAACCCCGGCAGCGAGCTGGCGGTGCGGCTGGAGGCCTTCAAGCGCTGGTACGCGCAGTCGGGCACGCCGCGCCTGAGCGCGCGCGGCCAGTACGACGCCGAGGCCAAGCGCTACACGCTGACGCTGTCGCAGCACAGCGAGCCCAGCGCCGGCCAGCCGAGCAAGCTGCCCTTCGTGATCCCGGTGCTGACCGGCCTCATCACCACCGGCGGCACGGCGCTGGCGCCCGAGCGCCTGCTGGTGCTGGACCAGGCCGAGCAGACCTTCGTCTTCGAGAACGTCGAGCGCCCGCCCGTGCCTTCGCTGCTGCGCGGCTTCTCGGCGCCGGTGCGGCTGGACGACGGCCTGTCGGACGTCGAGCGTGTCATCCTGCTGGCCAACGACGCCGACCCCTTCAACCGCTGGGAAGCCGGCCAGCGCCTGATGCTGGCGCGCCTGCTGCGCGCGGTGAACGCGGGCACGGCCCCGGTGCTGGACGAGGGCCTGGCGCGTGCGCTGCGCAGCGTTCTGCGCGACCCGCACCTCGACCCTTCCTTCAAGGCGCTGGCGCTGGTGGCGCCCAGCGAGAGCTACATCGCCGAGCAGCTCTCGGCCGCCGACCCGCAGCGCATCCACGCCGTGCGCGAGCAGTGGCGCGCGCTCGTGGCCGAGCACCTGCACGAGGACTGGGCCTGGGCCTTCGAGCACCACCAGGTGGCCGGCGGCTACAGCCCGCTGCCGGAGCAGGCCGGGCCGCGCGCGCTGGCCAACCTGGCGCTCGCGCACCTGTGCCTGCACGCCGTGCGCACCGGCGACGCCGTCTGGCAGGGCCGCGCCTACCAGCGCTTCAAGGACGCGCGCAACATGACCGACCGGCTGGCCGCGGCCAGCGCGCTGATCGACGCGCACTCGGCGCTGGCCGACCAGGTCATCGCCCGCTTCCACGCGCTGGCCGCCGGCGACGCGCTGCTGCTGGACAAGTGGTTCACGCTGCAGGCGCGTGCGCCCGAGCCGGTGGCCGAGGTCAGCGGCGAGCAGCCCGGCCGCGCCTTCGCCCGCGCCCGCGCGCTGCTCAAGCACCCGGACTTCTCGCTGAAGAACCCCAACCGCGCCCGCAGCCTGCTGTCCACGCTGTGCACCGCGAACCCCGCCGCCTTCCACCGCGCCGACGCCGCTGGCTACGTGCTGTGGGCCGAGCAGCTGCTGGAGCTGGATGCGCTGAACCCGCACGTGGCCGGCCGCCTGGCGCGCGCCATGGACCGCTGGGCCGCGCTGGCCGAGCCCTACCGCAGCGCGGCGCGCGAGGCCATCGCGCGCGTGGCGGCGCGGCCCGATCTTTCCAACGACGTGCGCGAGATCGTCGACCGCGCGCTGCACGCCTCACCGACCTGACGAGCCGCTCCCCCTTCCCCATTCCCCATGAGCAAACGGATCAGCCTCACCCAGTACCTCGTCGAGCAGCAGCGCGAGCACGGCCGCATCCCGCCCGAGCTGCGGCTGCTGATCGAGGTCGTCGCACGGGCCTGCAAGCACATCGCCATCGCCGTCAACAAGGGCGCCCTGGGCGACGTGCTGGGCAGCGCGCACAGCGAGAACGTGCAGGGCGAGGTGCAGAAGAAGCTGGACGTGATCAGCAACGAGGTGCTGATCGAGGCCAACGAGTGGGGCGGCCACCTCGCGGCGATGGCCAGCGAGGAGATGGACTCGATCCACGTCGTGCCCAACCGCTACCCGCAGGGCGAGTACCTGCTGCTGTTCGACCCGCTGGACGGCAGCAGCAACATCGACGTGAACGTCTCCATCGGCACCATCTTCAGCGTGCTGCGCAAGGTGGGGCATTCGCGCGGCGTCAGCGAGGAAGACTTCCTGCAGCCGGGCAAGCAGCAGGCCGCCGCCGGCTACTGCGTCTACGGCCCGCAGAGCATGCTGGTGATGACGCTGGGCGAAGGGGTGGCGATCTTCACGCTCGACCGCGAGACCGGCTCCTGGGTGCTGACGCAGAACGGCGTGCAGATCCCCGAGGACACGAAGGAATTCGCGATCAACATGTCGAACCTGCGCCACTGGGCCCCGCCCGTGCGGCGCTACATCGACGAATGCATCGCCGGCAAGGAAGGCCCGCGCGGCAAGGACTTCAACATGCGCTGGGTGGCCAGCATGGTGGCCGACGTGCACCGCATCCTCACCCGCGGCGGCGTCTTCCTCTATCCCTGGGACAAGCGCGAGCCCGACAAGCCGGGAAAGCTTCGCCTGATGTACGAGGCCAACCCGATGGCCTTCATCATCGAGCAGGCCGGCGGCGCCGCCACCAACGGCCGCGAGCGCGTGCTCGACCTCGTGCCGAAGAAGCTGCACGAGCGCGTGAGCGTGGTGCTGGGCTCGCGCAACGAAGTCCAGCGGGTCACCTCGTACCACGGCGAATAGGCCGGCTTGACAGCGCCCCTCGGGGCGCCTAGCGTCGCGGAAACGTTTTCACGGCCCAAGCCGTCTTCCGCGATGCCCAATCCTGCCTTCCCGAGCGGCTTCCTCTGGGGCTGCGCCACCTCGGCCTACCAGATCGAAGGCTCGCCGCTGGCCGATGGCGCCGGCGCCAGCATCTGGCAGCGCTTCGGACGCACGCCGGGGCGCATCGCCGGCGGCGACACCGGCGACATCGCCTGCGACCACTACCTCCGCTGGCGCGAGGACATCGCGCTGATGCGCGACCTGGGCCTCACGGCCTACCGCTTCAGCATCGCCTGGGGCCGCGTGCTGCCGGAGGGCCGCGGACGCATCAACGCGGCCGGCCTGGGCTTCTACGAGCGCCTGGTAGACGAACTGCTGCGCGCCGGCATCACGCCGATGGCCACGCTCTACCACTGGGACCTGCCCGCGGCGCTGGACGACCGCGGCGGCTGGCTCAACCCCGACATCGCCGGCTGGTTCGCCGACTATGCCGGCGTGATGTTCCGCGCGCTCGACGACCGCGTGCCGCTGTGGGCGACGATCAACGAGCCCTGGGTCGTGGCCGACGGCGGCTACATGCACGGCGTGCTCGCGCCCGGCCACCGCTGCGCGGAGGAAGCCGCCATCGCCGCGCACCAGCTGCTGCGCGCACACGCGGCGGGCGTGGCGGCCTACCGCGCCGTGGGCCGCCACCAGATCGGGCTGGTCGTCAACATCGAGCCCAAGGACCTGGCGCCCGGCGCGACCGACGCCGATCGCCGCGCCCGCGACGAGGCCGATGCCTACATGAACCGCCAGTACCTCGACCCGGCGCTGCTGGGCACGACGCCGCCGGAACTGCCCGGCGTCTTCGGCGCCGCCTGGCCGGGCTGGAGCGAGGACGAGGTGCGCGCGCTGCAGGCGCCGATCGACTTCATCGGCCTGAACTACTACACCCGCGCCGTGGTCGCGCACGACCCCGCGGGCTGGCCCGTGGCCGTGCGCAGCCAGCGCCAGCCGGGCGCCATCTACACCGAGACCGGCTGGGAGCTGCACCCCGAAAGCCTGACGCAGACGCTGCTGTGGCTGCACCGCCGCTACGGCGGCCTGCCGCTGTACGTCACGGAGAACGGCGCCGCGTTCTACGACCCGCCCTCGGCCGTGGACGGCCGCATCGACGACCCGCTGCGCGTGCACTACCTGCGCACGCACCTGGGCGCCGTCCTGGCGGCCATCGAGCAGGGCGCCGACGTGCGGGGCTACTGCGCCTGGTCGCTGCTGGACAACCTGGAGTGGGCGCACGGCTATTCGAAGCGCTTCGGCCTCGTGCACGTGGATTTCCAGAGCCTGCGGCGCACGCCCAAGGCGAGCGCGCGCTGGTACGCCGGCGCCATCGCGCGCCACGGCGCCGATCTGGACTGAAGCCCCCAAGCTCGCATTCGCTCCACGCAACGCCAGAGGCGTTGCTTGCTCGCCCGTCCAAGTCCGCGCAGGCGGACTTGGAGCCGCGGGCTTCGCCCCCCGGAGGGGGCCGCCCGCCAGCGGCCCGGCAGAGCCGGTTCCACGGCGGGGGCTTGGGTGGCCATTGGCTTCATGCGTCGCGGGTAGCGCGCGATGCCTTGGACCGCTGAGATGGTGAGCTGGGCGGCGCGCTGTTGCGTCGGCGCCAAGCTTAGGTGGAAACGATTACATGGGGACTGGCGCCGCGCGCGTCAAATCCGTACAACCGCATGAAAACGTTTCCGCGACCCTGATTCCGCCCTGAACGAGCCTGAGGAGCGCCGCCGGATGCCCGCCACGATCAAGGATGTCGCCCGCGCCGCCGGGGTCTCGGTGGCCACCGTCTCGCGCGCGATGAACGGCTCGGACAACGTGCACCCCGAGACGCGCGACCGCATCCTGCAGGCCGCGCAGCAGCTGCGCTTCGTGCCTTCCGGCGCCGCGCGCAGCCTCATCACGCGCCGCACCGACACCATCGGCGCGCTGCTGCCCGACCTGCACGGCGAATACTTCAGCGAGCTGATCCGCGGCATCGACCAGGCCGCCCGCGCGCGCGGCCTGCACCTGCTGGTCTCCAGCTCGCACGGCGACGCCGACGAGGCCGCCGCCGCGCTGCGCGCGATGAACGGGCGCGTCGACGGGCTGCTGGTGATGTCGCCGCACGTCGATGCCGACTTCCTCAGCCGCAACCTGCCCGGCGGCGTTCCCGCGGTGCTGCTGAACTCCGGCGCCGAGGCCGCGGGCCACGCCCGATTCGTCATCGACAACCACGGCGGCGCGCGCGCGCTGACGCGCCACCTCGTGGCCGCCGGCCGCAAGCGCGTGGCCTTCATCTCCGGGCCGCAGGGCCACGACGAGGCCGCCGAGCGCCTGCGCGGCTACCGCGACGGGCTGAAGGCCGGCATGAAGCCGATCGTCTTCGACGGCGACTTCACCGAGTCCTCGGGCTGGGCCGCCGGGCGCCGCATCGCGACGAGCAAGCCGCGCCCGGACGCCGTCTTCGCCGCCAACGACATGATGGCCATCGGCTGCCTGGCGGCGCTGGCCGAGGCGGGCCTGGCCGTGCCCGAGGACATCGCGCTCGCCGGCTTCGACGACATCCCCATCGCGCGCTACGTCAGCCCCACGCTGACGACGATCCGCGTGCCGATCGCCGCGCTGGGCGCCGCGGCGCTCGAATCCCTGGCGCGCACGGTCGAGACCCCGGCCTCGCAGATCGGCACCACCACCGTGCTGCCGGTCGAATTGGTGGTGCGCCGCTCCTGCGGCGCAGGCCCGCCGCCGAAGCCGCAGCCCCCATCGCCGCCGCCGGCGCACTGAGGCGCGGCGCGACCCGAAGACGATCACACACACACACCAACGACACGCTGAAGGAGAGACACAGATGAACCGCAGACCGATCCTGTTCAGGCACCACGCACTGGCCGCGGCCGTCGTGCTGGCCTTGTCCGGCGCCGCGCAGGCGCAGTTGAGCACCGCCACCGTCAAGGGCCAGGTCAGCGGCGGCAGCGCCTCGCAGACCGGCGTGGCCGTCACCGCCCTCAACAAGGACACCGGCGCCACCTACAAGACGACGACGCGCGCCGACGGCAGCTACGTGCTGGTGGGCCTGGCGCCCGGCTCGTACGAGATCCGCGCCGCCGGCGGCAGCAGCGGGCAGATCATCACGGTCAGCGTCGGCGAGACGGCCTCGGTCGACCTCAGCCTGGGCGCCGGGCAGACCATCACGATCACCGGCACCGCGCAGCGCCAGGGCGTGCGCGATTCGCAGGTGGGCACCGTGGTGCCGCGCCGGCTGATCGAGACGATGCCGCAGGTCACGCGCAACTTCCTGAGCTCGGCCGACTTGGCGCCGGGCGTCGAGTTCGTCAGCGACAGCGGCGGCAATACGCGGCTGCAGGGCGGCTCGCAGAACAACGACCACGTCGGCGTCTTCATCGACGGCGTGAACCAGAAGAACAACATCCTGCGCCACGGCGTGACGGGCCAGGACAGCTCGCGCGGCAACCCGTTCCCGCAGTCGGCGATCGCCGAGTACCGCGTGATCACGTCGAACTACAAGGCCGAGTTCGACCAGGTCAGCTCCACCGCGATCACCGCCATCACGCGCTCGGGCACCAACCAGTTCCACGCCGACGCCTACGTCGACCGCACCGGCACCAGCTGGCGCGAGAAGACCAAGTTCGAGAAGGACAACGAGGCCGCCGGCGTGCCGCTGCCGCCGTCGACGAAGTCCGAATACGGCTTTGCGCTGGGCGGCGCGATCAAGCCCGACGCGATGCACTACTTCTTCGCCTACGACGGCAAGAAGATCAACGACTCGCGCCAGTTCGTGCCCCAGCGCACCGAGCTGCTGCCGGCGAACGCCGGCATCGTGCCGGGGCTGCTGGGCAAGGCCGGCAGCACCGTGGACCGCTTCAAGGAGGACCTCATCTTCGGCCGCCTGGATGCACGCGTGAGCGACAGCTCGCTGCTGACTCTGTCGATGCGCCTGCGCCGTGAGTCCGACAAGCTCGCCGAGGACAAGAAGATCAGCGTCCCCGGCAACGACAAGGACCGCAGCAACGACGAGACCCGCGTCGACCTGAAGTACGAGTTGACGCTCGGCGACTGGCTCTCGGAAACGCGCCTGGGCACCGAGAACTTCCGCTGGAACCCGCACTCCTCGGCCTTGTCGCCGGAGTTCAAGTACAAGGCCGGCCTGAACGCCGCGAACCAGCTGCTGTCGAACTCGGTCGACGTGGCCATCGACGGCGGCTCGCCCGACGCGCAGGACCGCAAGCAGACCGGCACCTTCCTCAGCGAGGACCTCACCTACACGGGCTTGGCCGGCCACACCTTCAAGGGCGGCGCCAAGATCAAGGCCATGAAGTACACGCTGGGCGGCACCTCGCGCAGCGTGGACGTGATCGAGACGCTGATCGACCGCACGACCGGCCTGCCCTACGTGGCCAACGGCCTGTGCACCGGCACGAACATCACCAACACCGGCTTGAACAGCGACCAGTGCAAGATCGACAAGGCCATCGCGCCGGTGACGGTCTCGTTCAGCAACAGCCAGCTCGGCCTGTACCTGCAGGACGACTGGGCGCTGACGCGGCAGCTCGAGCTGAACCTCGGTGCGCGCTACGACTACGAGTCGAACATGCTGAACAACGGCTACACGACGCCGGCCGATCGCGTCGCCGCGCTCAAGGGGCTCGACGGACGCACCGTCGCCGGCATCGTGGCGCCGCCGGGCCAGACCTACGCGCAGAGCCTGGCCAAGGGCGGCGTCAACATCGACGACTTCATCGCCACCGGCAACTCGCGCAAGACCTACAAGGGCGCCTTCGCGCCGCGCCTGGGCGCCAACTACGACGTGTTCGGCAACAAGGCGACGGTCGTGTTCGGCGGCTGGGGCCGCAGCTACGACCGCACGATGGCCAACCACGCGCTGGACGAACTGCAGAAGAACAAGGTCGCCGGCGGCGAGATCTGGCTCATCCGCAACGACTTCAAGATGCCTTATGCCGACCAGATCAGCCTGGGCCTGCGCCAGGCGCTGGGTTCGTGGAACCTCGAGGCCACGCTGGTTTCCGAGCGCGCCGAGAACCAGTTCGTCTGGTACGGCGGCAACCGCGACCCGAACGGCGGCTACGGCACGCAAAGCCCGATCGACCCGCTGTGGGGCGGCCCGAACGGCTTCGGCACGCTGATCCTGGGCGACTTCGTCGGCCAGACCAAGACCAACTCGCTGCTGCTGAAGCTGGAGAAGCCGTACACGCGCAGCGCGGGCTGGGGCCTGAGCGTGGCCTACACCTACGCCAACGCGAAGACGACGAGCAAGGAGTGGACCGACGACATCTTCGACTGGACCTATGGCCGCCCGGGCGTGCGCGGCTGGAACCCGAGCACGCTGGTGGACAAGCAGCGCCTGGTCGTCGGCGGCATCGCCGACAGCGTGCTGCCCTGGGGCCTGGCGCTGTCGGGCAAGGCGACCTGGGCCAGCGGCAAGCCGCGGCGCCTGACCAACTGCTCGGCCGGCTTCGACAAGTGCGTCTCGACCGAGGGCGACTCGCCCGCGTTCACGCAGATCGACCTGGGCATCAGCGAGGAGATCAAGTTCGCCGGCAACCAGTCGTTCACGGTGCGGCTGGACGTGCTGAACGTCTTCAACAAGACCAACTACGGCGGCTTCGACGACTGGGTTGGCGGGCCCGGCAACCCGCAGAACGCGCTGGGCGGCGACAACGCCAACCTGGGCAAGCCCAACAGCGTGCGCGGCGACCCGCGCACGATGCGGCTGATGCTGTCGTACAAGTTCTGAAGCCTTGAGCATCGCCCTCGAACGGCGCCGGCTGCTGCGCGCAGCCGGCGCGGCGAGCCTGCTCGCCGGTGCTTCGATCGCAGGCTGTGGCAGCCCGGGCTCGACAGGCCCGAGCCTGCCGCTGCCCACGCCCGACACCCCCTCCGACCTGGCCGGCGCCAGCGACGAGGCGCTCATCGACGACCTCTTCCGTCGCACCTTCCGCTTCTTCTGGGAGACCGCCAACCCGGCCAACGGCCTGGTGCCCGACCGCTGGCCGGCGCGGCCGCGCATGGCCAGCATCGCTTCGGTGGGCTTCGCGCTCACGGCCATCGTGGCCGGCGCCGAAGCGGGGCTGGTGAGCCGCAGCGCGGCGGCCGAGCGCGCGATGGTCACTGCGCGTTTCTTCGCCACCGCGCCGCAGGGCCCCGGCGAGACCGGCACGGCCGGCCATCAGGGCTTCTTCTATCACTTCCTGGACATGCAGACCGGCCTGCGCTACGACCGCGGCGTGGAGCTTTCGAGCCAGGACACCGCACTGCTGCTCGCCGGCCTGCTGTGCGCGCAGGCCTACTTCGACGGCAGCCATCCGGCCGAGGTGGAACTGCGCCGCCTCGTGGACGAGGTCTATGGCCGTGTCCGCTGGTCCTGGATGCAGCGGCGCCCGGGCCGCATCTGCATGGGCTGGAGCCCGCGGACCGGCTTCGAAGGCTTCATCGACTACCACGGCATGGACGAGTCGATGATCCTGATGCTACTGGCGATGGGCTCGCCCACCGACCCCGCCTCGGCCGACACCTGGCAGGGCTTCATGTCGACCTACCCCAACGCCTGGGGCACGTTCATGGGCCAGGAGCACCTGGGCGGCGCGCCTCTGTTCTGGCACCAGTTCTCGCATGTCTGGGTCGACTTCCGTGGCATCCAGGATGTGTTCATGCGCGGCAAGGGCCTGGACTACTTCGAGAACAGCCGCCGCGCGACGGTCTCGCAGCGGGCCTACGCGGTGGCCAACCCCGGCGACTGGAACGACTACGGCGCGACGATCTGGGGCCTCACCGCCTGCGACGGCCCGGGCATGATCCAGGGTCCCGACCACCGAGGCCGCATGCGCCAGTTCTTCGACTACCGCGCCCGTGGCGCGGGGCTGCGCGACACGCAGGACGACGGCACCATCGCGCCGCCCGCTGCGCTGTCCTCGCTGCCCTTCGCGCCCGAGATCGTGCTGCCCACGCTGCGCGCTTTCCACCGGCGCTTCGGCGCGGTCATCTACGGCCGCTACGGCTTCGTCGACGCCTTCAACACCAGCTTCCGCAGCGAGGGCGCCAAGCTCAGCGACGGCCGCTGGCAGCCCGGCTTCGGCTGGGTCGACACCGACGTCATCGGCATCGACCAGGGCTCGACCATCGCGATGCTGGCCAACCACCGCAGCGGCGTGATCTGGCGCGTGATGCGCCAGCATCCGGTGCTGCGTCGCGGCCTGCAGCGCGCCGGCTTCACCGGGGGATGGCTGGCTTGAAGGTCCGCGGCGCGGCCCCTGCGCGCCGGCGCTGCCTTCGCGCCGCGGTGGCGGCCCTGGGCGCGCCGATGCTGGCGGCTTGCGGCCGGCCCGACGACGGCCGCGTGCGCCTGTGGGCGATGGGCCGCGAAGGTGAACTGGTCGGCGAGCTGCTGCGCGAGTTCGAGCGCGAAAGCGGCATCGGCGTGGCCATCGAGCAGCTGCCCTGGTCCGCCGCGCACGAGAAGCTGCTCACCGCCTTCGCCGGCGACGCCACGCCCGACCTCGCGCAACTGGGCAACACCTGGCTGCCGGAGTTCGTCGCCCTCGGTGCGCTGCAGCCGCTGGATGCGCTGCTGCCCACCACGCCCACGATCGCCCGCGCCGACTACTTCGACGGCATCTGGGCCACCAACCAGGCCGGCGGAAAGCTCTACGGCGTGCCCTGGTACGTCGACACGCGGCTGCTCTTCTACCGCCGCGACATCCTCGCGCAGGCCGGCTTTGCCGCGCCGCCTTCTGACTGGGCCGAGTGGCTGCGCATGGCGCGGGCGATCAAGCAGCAGGTGGGCCGCGAGCGCTACGCCGTGCTGCTGCCGCTGAACGAGTACGACCCGCTGGTGGCACTGGCGCTGCAGCAGGGCGAGCCGCTGCTGCGCGAAGGCGGGCGCTTCGGCAACTTCCGCGGCCCGGGCTTCACGCGCACGCTGCGCTTCTACCTCTCGATGTACCGCCAGCAGCTCGCGCCGCCGGCCAGCAACAACGAGATCGCCAACGTCTGGAACGAGTTCGGCCGCGGCTACTTCTCGTTCTACATCTCCGGGCCCTGGCAGATCGAGGAGTTCAAGCGCCGCCTGCCCGCCGAACTGCAGGGCAGCTGGTCCACCGCGCCGCTGCCCGGGCCGCAGGGGCCGGGCGCGTCGATCGCCGGCGGCAGCAGCCTGGCGGTCTTCAGGCGCTCGCGCCGGCAGGCGGCGGCCTGGCGCGTCGTCGAATACCTCTCGCGGCCGGCGGTGCAGCAGCGCTTCCACACGATGTCGGGCAACATGCCGCCGCGGCGCAGCGCCTGGGAGGCGCCGGCGCTGCGCGATGACCCGTACAGCGCCGCGTTCCGCGACCAGCTGGAGCGCGTGCGCCCGGTGCCGCAGGTGCCGGAGTGGGAACGCATCGCGACCGAACTGCGCATCGTGATCGAGAAGACCGTGCACGGCGACCTGCCCGACGACGTCGCCGGCGCCGAGATGGACGCGCGCGCCGACCGCATCCTCGAGAAGCGGCGCTGGATGCTCGACCGGGCCGCCGCATGAAGACACGCGAGCTCGCCGGCTGGGTCTTCGTCGCGCCCGCGCTGATCGCCATCGCGGTGTTCTTCGCGCTGCCGGTGCTGGCCGCGCTGGCGATGAGCCTGACCGACTTCGACCTCTACGCACTGGCGGACCTGCGCAACCTGCGCTTCGTCGGCCTGGACAACTACGCGCAGTTGCTGCAGCGGCCGCTCTTCTGGCAGGCGCTGGCCAATACCGGCTTCTTCGTCGTCGTGGGCGTGCCGCTGTCCATCGGTGCCTCGCTGGGCGCGGCACTGCTGCTGCATTCGAAGCTCGCGCGCTGGCAGGCCTTCTACCGCACGGCCCTCTTCGCCCCGGTGGTCACCACGCTGGTGGCGGTGGCCGTGGTGTGGCGCTACCTGTTCCACACCCGCTACGGGCTGCTGAACTACGCGCTGGCCCAGTTCGGCCTGCCGGCGGTGGACTGGCTGGGCGACCCGGCCTGGGCCATGCCCGCCATCGTGCTGCTGAGCGTGTGGAAGAACTTCGGCTACAACATGGTGATCCTGCTGGCCGGGCTGCAGGCCATCCCCGACGACCTCTACGAAGCCGCGCGGCTCGATGGCGCGAAACGCTGGGCCCTGTTCCGCCACATCACGCTGCCGCAGCTGGCGCCGATGCTGCTGGTGGTGAGCATCCTCACGATGGCCGGCCACTTCCAGCTCTTCGCCGAGCCCTACGTGATGACGCAGGGCGGCCCGGCACAGCGCACGGTGACGGTGCTGTACCTGATGTACGAGGACGGCTTCAAGTGGTGGAGCCTGGGCTCGGCCTCGGCCGTGGCCTTCGTGCTGTTCGCCATCATGTTCGTCATCACGCTGGTGCAGATGCGCGTGGCGAAGCGGCAGGAGGCGGCGTGAGCAGCCAGCCGAAGTTCGGTGCCGCGGCGCTCGCGATCAACGGCGCGCTGGCGCTGCTGGCCGCGGCCACGCTGTTCCCGCTTGCGTGGATGGTCTCGGCGTCGTTCATGGCGCCGGGCGAAGCCGCGAACTATCCGCCGCCGCTGCTGCCGGCATCACCCACGCTGCACAACTACCGCGAACTCTTCGCCGCACGCGGCATCGGCCGCCAGGCGCTCAATAGCCTGCTGGTCTCGGTGCTCGCGACACTGGTCTCGCTCGCGGTGAACCTCGCCGCCGGCTATGCCTTCGCGAAGCTGCGCTTCCGCGGCCGCGACCGGGTCTTCAAGCTGCTGCTGGGCGCACTCGTGATCCCGGGCCAGGTGACGATGATGCCGCTGTTCCTGATGCTCAAGGAGATGGGCCTGGTCAACAGCTACGCCGGCGCGCTGGTGCCCTGGCTGGCGAGCGTGTTCGGCATCTTCCTCGTGCGGCAGTACGCGCTGTCGATCCCCGACGACGTGCTGGAGGCCGCGCGCCTGGACGGCGCGAGCGAGTACCGCATCTTCGTCTCGGTGGTGCTGCCGCTGCTGAAGCCCATCGTCGCGACGCTCGCGGTGCTGGTCTTCCTCGGCTCCTGGAACGACTTCATGTGGCCGCTGATCGTGCTGACCGACCGCGACCTGCAGACGCTGCCGGTGGCGCTGGCCGGCCTCTCGCGCGAGCACGTGCAGGACACCGAGCTGATGATGGCCGGCTCGGTGCTGACGGTCGCGCCGGTGCTGCTGCTGTTCCTGGTGCTGCAGCGCCACTACATGAAGGGCCTGCTCGCAGGCAGCGTCAAGTGAAGCAGGCGGCCGCCCTCGCCCTGCTGAGCCTGGCCACGCTGGCGCAGGCCGCGCCGCTGCGGCACGAGCTGCTCGACGACTTCCGCGACGCCACGCGCTGGAAGGCCACGGCCAGCGACCAGGTGAAGTCCTCGCTGCGGCGTGATGCCGACGGCAGCCTGTGCCTGGACTACGACTTCGCCGGCGTCTCCGGCTACGCGGTGATGCGGCGCGAGCTGCCGATGGACTGGCCGCGCCGCTTCGAACTCCGTGTGCAGGCCAAGGCCGCCGGTGGCGTCAACCACCTGCAGTTCAAGCTTGTCGATGCCAGCGGCGACAACGTCTGGTGGATCAGCCGGCCCGATGCAACGCTGCCGACCAAGCTGCAGCCGCTGAAGCTGCGCAGCCGCGAGATCTCCTTCGCCTGGGGCCCGAGCGAGGACAAGGCGCTGAAGCACACGCAGGCGCTGGAGTTCGTGGTCGCGGCCGGCCGCGACGGCGGCAAGGGCAGCCTTTGCCTGGCGCGGCTGGCGCTGGCCGAGCGCGAGCCGGAACCGGCCGCCTGGCCCGAGCCGAAGCTCGTGCGCAGTGGCCAGCGAATCGACATCGATCTCGGCCTGACGCGCGAGTTCAACGGCATCCGCCTGGACTGGCCCACGCAGCCGCGGCCGCTGCGCTATGCGCTGCAGGCCAGCGACGACGGCCGGCGCTGGCGCACGCTGCACGAGGTGGACGGCGGCCGCGGCGGCCCGCAGACGCTGTTCCTGCCCGACAGCGAAACGCGCCTCATGCGCCTGCAGCTGCGCAGCGGCCGAGGGCTGCCCGGCTTCGCGCTGCGCGACGCGATGGCCTGGCCGACGCTCAACGCCGTCATCGCCGAACTGGCCAAGGCCCTGCCGCCGGGCGAGCTGCCGCGCAGCTTTGCCGGACAGCAGAGCTACTGGGCGCTGGTGGGCGTCGACGGCGGCGCCGAACACTCGGCGCTGATCGACGAAGACGGTGCGCTGGAACTGGGCCGCGGCGGGCCGAGCCTGGAGCCGGCGGTGCAGCTGGGCGATGGCCGCATCGTCACCTGGCCGCAGGCGCAGGTCACGCAGACGCTGCGCGATGGCCAGCTGCCGCTGTACACGGTGCGCTGGCAGCACGAGGCCTTCGAGCTGGAGATCGAGGCATCGGCCGATGGAACGGCCGCGGCGCCGAAGCTGCTCGCCCGCTACACGCTGCGCAACCGCGGCGGCCAGCCGCAGAAGCTCTCGCTGTTGCTCGCCGCCCGGCCCTGGCAGGTGAACCCGCCTCAGCAGTTCCTGGCCACGCCCGGCGGCGTGAGCCCGGTTCGCCGGCTGCGCGCTGATGGCAGCCTGCTGCGGCTGGACGATCGCCCGCCGCTGCGCTTCAGCGAAGCGCCCACGCGCAGCACCGCCCTGCCCTTCGATGCCGGGCTGGGCCTGGCCGCACTCGCCGCCGCGCCGCCGCTGCGCGAGCTGGCCGACCCGCAATCGCTGGCCTCCGCGCTGCTGCGCTTCGACGCGACGCTCGCGCCCGGCGAGAGCCGGCGCTTCGCGCTCGTCGCGCCGCTCGCCGGCCAGGACGCGCCCGCGCCCTTCGACGCCGCCGCCGTCGAGACCCGCCTGGATGCCGCCGCCGCGGCCTGGCGCGCGCGGCTGCAGCGCGTGGGCGTCGAGCTGCCGCCCTCGGCCCAGCCGCTGGCCGAGACGCTGCGCATCTCGCTCGCCCACCTGCTGATGTCGCGCGAAGGCCCGGCGCTGCGGCCCGGCACGCGCTCCTACGGCCGCAGCTGGATCCGCGACGGCGCGATGATGGCCGCCGCGCTCGTGCGCCTGGGCGAGGCCGATGTCGCGCGCGAGTTCGTCGACTGGTTCGGCGAGCATGTCTACGCCAGCGGCAAGGTGCCTTGCTGCGTCGACAAGCGCGGCGCCGACCCGGTGGTCGAGAACGACAGCCACGGCCAGTACCTGTTCGCCGTGGCCGAGGTCTGGCGCTTCACGCACGACACCGCCTTCCTGCAGCGCCACTGGCCGCGCGTGCAGCGCGTCGTGGTGTGGATGGAGGCGCTGCGCCAGTCCACCCGCAGCGAGGCCATGCGCGCCACGCCGAACCTCTTCGGCCTGATGCCGCCCTCCATCAGCCACGAGGGCTATTCCGACAAGCCGGCCTATTCCTACTGGGACGACTTCTGGGCCCTGCGCGGCTACAAGGACGCGGTGCAGCTGGCGCAGGCCGCCAGCGACGCCGCGCTCGCGCAGCGCTGGGCCGGCGCGCGCGACGAGTTCGGCCGCGAGCTGGCCGCGTCGATCGAGGCCACGGCGCGGCAGCACGGCATCGGCTCCATCGCCGGTGCCGCCGACCGCGGCGACTTCGACGCCACCTCCACCACCGTCGCGCTGAACCCCGCGCAGGCGAACGTGCCGCTGCTGGCCGCCACGTTCGAGCGTTATCTCGCCGAGGCCGATGCGCGCAGCGCCGGGCGCCGCGCCTGGAAGGACTACACGCCCTACGAGCTGCGCAACGTCGGCGCGCTGCTGCGCCTGGGCCGGCCCGAGCCCGCGCTGGCGCTGCTGGACTTCTTCTTCCGCCACCAGCGCCCGGCCGGCTGGCGGCAATGGGCCGAGGTGGTGCTGCCGGATGCGCGCGAGGTCCGCTTCCTCGGCGACATGCCGCATGCCTGGGTGTCCTCGGACTACATCCGCTCGCTGCTCGACGTGTTCGCCTGGGAGCGCGAGGCCGACGGCGCGCTGCTGCTGGGCGCCGGCCTCGTCCCGGCCTGGCTGCAGCAGGGTGCTGTGGGCGTGCGCGGGCTGGCCACGGCCTGGGGGACGATCTCGTGGCGCATCGAGCCGCGCCCGGGCGGCTGGGTCGTGCAGTTGCCCACGGCCCGGCCCGAGGCCCCGGGCGGCCTGCGCCTGCAATGGCCGCCGGGCCTGCCGTTGCCGCGCGCGATGGCGGGCGAGCGCGAGATCGCCTGGCAGGGCCGCGAACTGCCGCTGCCCGCAGGCGCGACGGAGGTGATCTTGTGGACACGCTGAATCCCGACCGGCGCAACGCGCTCGGCCTGCTGCCGGCCGGCATGCTGGCCGCCTGCACGAGCCCGCTGCCGACATCCTCGGGCCAGTTCGCCTGGTCGGTGAACCTGCCCGGCCGCGAGGCGCCCACCCGGCTGTGGCTGTACCTGCCGCCGGGCTACGGGCTGGCCGAGGGGCGCTGGCCGCTGGTGTTCTTCCTGCACGGCTCCGGCGAGCGCGGCGACGATCTCGAACGCGTGAAGGTGCACGGTCCGCCGAAACTCGCGGCCGCGGGACTCGCCTTCCCCTTCGTGCTGGCTTCCCCGCAGCTGGCCGAGGGCCGGCGCTGGGACGCGAGCGAACTGCACCAGCTGCGCACCGCGCTGCTGGCGCTGCTGCGGGTGGACCCGGCGCGTGTCACCGCCACCGGCCTGAGCCTGGGCGGCCACGGCTGCTGGGACTGGGCCACGGCCTGGCCCGAAGACCTCGCCGGCATCGCGCCCGTCTGCGGCCAGGGCGAGCCGGAGGACGTCTGCCGCATGCGCAGCGTGCCGGTGCGCGCCTACCACGGCGCCGACGACACCGTCGTGCCGCCGGCCGGCGCCGTGGCCAGCGTCGAGGCGCTGCGCGCCTGCGGCGGCAGCGCGAGCCTGAAGATCTACTCCGGCGTCGGCCACGACGCCTGGAACCCCGCCTACGAAGACCCCGAGCTCGTGCCCTGGCTGCTGGCACGGCGGCGGGGCTGACGAACAAGAACCTTGACGACGAACGACGACGTGATCGCGCAATCCCTTTCCAACGCCGGCGGCCTGCGCATCGAGTGGCATGCGCATGGCGGGCTGCACCGCATCGACGCGTCCGGTGTCGTCGTCAATCTCTTCCCGGGCAGCCCGGTCGAGGGCGGGCCGGCGAACCTGTGGCTGCGCGTCGTCGACGGCGACGAGGTGCACGCCGTGCCGCTGCTGGGCCCCGGCTCGCCGCTGCGGCCCGCGCTCGGCCGGCCGGCCTGCCGGCAGGGCCGCTGGCAGGCGCTGGAGCTGACGCTCGAACTGAGCGTGGCGCAGGACGCGCCGGCCTGGTTCTGGCACCTGCGGGTGGTGAACGCGGGCGCCGCGCCGGCCCGGCTGTCGATCGTGAGCCTGCAGGACGTGGGCCTGGCGGCCTATGGCGCGATCCGGCTCAACGAGCACTACGTCAGCCACTACCTCGACCTCGCGCCGCTGCAGCATGCCTCGCAGGGCTGGGTGCTGGCAGCGCGGCAGAACCTGGCCGTCGGTGGCCGGCACCCGTGGCTGATGATGGGCCTGCTGGGCGGCGCCGCCGCCTTCGCCACCGATGCCGCGCAGTTCGCCGGCCTGGCCCAGCGCGCCGGTGCCCTGCCGCAGGCCCTGCACGAAGGCCTGCCCTCGCGCCGCGTGCAGGGCGAGCACGCCTGCCTGGCGCTGCAGGGGCCAGAGCGCACGCTGCTTCCCGGCGAGGTGCTCGACACCGGCGCCTGGGGCCACGTGCTGGCCGACCACCCCGCCGCCACCGGCGAGGCCGACCTCGCGCTCGTCGACGCGATCCTCGCGCTGCCCGAGGCGAGTCCGGCGCCGGCGCTGGCCCGGGGCGCCGTGGCCGATGCACCGCCTTCGAACCTCCTCGCTGATTCGCCCTGGCTCGAGACGCTCGACCTGGCCGACGACGAACTGCTGCGCTGCTTCGGCCCGGAGCGCCGCCACGCCGAGCACGACGGCGGCCGGCTGCTGTCCTTCTTCCACGGCGAGCACGCGCACGTGGTGCTGCGCGAGAAGGAGCTGCGGATCACCCGGCCGCACGGCCACATCCTGCGCAGCGGCTCGCAGCTCGTGCCGGACGAAACCGCGCTGACCAGCACCGCGTGGATGGGCGGCGTGTTTCATTCGATGGTCACGCAGGGCCATGTCTCGACCAACCGCTTCCTGTCCACGGCGCGCGGCTTCGCCGGGCAGTTCCGCGGCACCGGGCAGCGCGTGTTCGTGCAGACGGGCGGCCAGTGGCGGCAGCTGGGCCTGCCCTCGGCCTTCGAGATCGAGCCGCGGCGCTGCCGCTGGCTCTACCGCCATGCCCAGGGGCTGATCGAGCTCACGAGCGAGGCCGATGCGCACGCGCCGCAGGTGACGCTGCGCGTGCGGGTGCTCGACGGCGCCGCGCTGCCGCTGCGCGTGCTGCACCACGTGGCGCTGGCGGGCGACGACGGCGCCGGCGCCGGCACGCCGCCCATCGCTCGCCGCGGCGAGGCGCTGGTGGTCGGGCTGCCGCCGGGCAGCGAGCTGGCGCGGCGCTTCCCCGGCGGGAGCTTCGCCATCGAGCCGGTCGACGGCACCCGTTTCTCCGCCGCCGGCGGCGACGCGGCGCTGTGGGCCGACGGCATTCCGCGCGACCAGCCCTTCGTCGTCGTCGAAGGCGAGGCGGCGCCGGCCTTCGCGCTGGCGATCCGTGGCGAGCTGCTGCGCACGCAGCCCCCGGCCGGCGCGGCTCTCACGCTGCCGCGCTGGCAGGCACCCGCCCAGGCCCCGCTGGCGAACCAGGCCGCGCAGCTGGCCGAGGTGCAGCCCTGGTTCCTGCACAACGCGCTGGTGCACTACCTGGCGCCGCGCGGGCTGGAGCAGTACTCCGGCGGCGGCTGGGGCACGCGCGACGTCTGCCAGGGCCCGCTGGAGCTGCTGCTGGCGCTGGGCGAGACCACGCCGGCGCGCGACCTGCTGAAACGCGTGTTCGCGGCGCAGAACCCCGACGGCGACTGGCCGCAGTGGTTCATGTTCTTCGAGCGCGACGCCGCCGTGCGCGCCGGCGACTCGCATGGCGACATCGTCTTCTGGCCGCTGCTGGCGCTGGCGCGCTACCTGGTGGCCAGCGGCGACGCCGCGCTGCTGGACGAGCCGCTGCCCTTCCACGGCGAGCGCGAGCGCCTGCCGCTGTGGCAGCACGCCGAACGCGCGCTGGCCGTCGTGCGCGCACGCCGCGTGCCCGGCACGCAGCTGGCGGCCTACGGCCATGGCGACTGGAACGACTCGCTGCAGCCGGCCGACCCCGCGCTGCGCGAACGCCTGTGCAGCGCGTGGACCGTGACGCTGCACCACCAGATGCTCACGACGCTGGCGCGTGGGCTGCAGGCGATCGGCCGTGCCGGCGAGGCTGCACCGCTGGCCGCCGAGGCGCAGGCCGTGCGCGCCGAGTTCCGCCGCGTGCTGCTGGTCGACGGCGTCGTCGCCGGCTACGCGCTCTTCGAGGAGGATTGGCAGCCGCCGCAGCTGCTGCTGCACCCGCGCGACGCCTCCACCGGCGTCGCCTACAGCCTGCTGCCGATGATGCATGCGGTGCTGGAGGACCTGCTCGAGCCCGAGGAGGCGCGCGCGCAACTGGCGCTGATGCGCCGGCACCTCGTGGGCTCGGACGGCGCGCACCTCTTCGACCGCCCGCTGCAATACCGCGGCGGGCCGCAGCGCATCTTCCAGCGTGCCGAGAGCGCGGCCTTCTTCGGCCGCGAGATCGGCAACATGTACATGCACGCCCACCTGCGCTTTGCCGAGATGCTGGCGCACCTGGGCGAGGCCGAGGCCTTCTTCGACGCGCTGATGCTCGCCCACCCGGTGGCGCTGCGCGAACGCGTGCCCTCGGCCGCGCCGCGCCAGGCCAACTGCTACTACTCGAGCAGCGACCCGGCCTTCGCCGACCGCTACGAGGCCCACCGCGACTACGCCCGCGTCGGCGCCGGCAGCGTGGCGCTGGAAGGCGGCTGGCGCATCTACTCCAGCGGCCCGGGCATCGCGCTGGCGCTGCTGCAGCGCGGGCTGCTGGGCCTGCAGTTCGAGCACGACGCGCTGGTGCTGGACCCGGTGATCCCGCCGGCGCTGCACGGCCTGACGGCACACGCACTCTGGCGCGGGCAGGAACTGCAGATCGAGTACCGGCCGGGCCCGCGGGGCTGCGGCGTGCTGGCGGTCGAAGTGAACGGCATCGACGTACCCTTCGCGCGCCGCGCCAACCCCTACCGGCCGGGTGCCGCGGCGCTTTCGGCAGCGGATGTGCTGGCGGCACTGGCGGTGATGGGGTCGGGGCCGGGGCCGGGGCCGGCGCCGAACCGGCTCGTCGTGCACACCGGCTGAGCGGCTTCCTGGCGCCGCTCGGGGCGCTGTGACGCCCTGGTAACGGCCCCGCCCTAGGCTTGCGCTCCACGTGCCGGCCCCGAAGCGGCACCGGTGCATCCACCGGAGGAGGCCAGACGATGCAGCATCGGACGATCCAGGGCGCCCTGTCGCGCGTGGCGCTTTCCGCGGCCCTGGCCGCCGCCTGCCTGTCGGCCCAGGCCGGCGACGTGGTGGCGACGGCCTCGCGCAACCTGCAAGGGCAGCTCAGCAACAACAGCGCGGGCAGCAGCACCTCGGCCTACTGGCCGAACCCGACGACACCCGATGCCTTCGCCGTGGTGACGCGCACCGAGATCAGCGCCACCAGCGCCGGCCTGGGCAGCGCCACCTTCGATGCCGCGGCCGCCTCGGGCCACAGCTGGACCAGCTACACGCTGTGGGACCTGTCCACCGACAGCGCGCTGGACTTCGCGCAGGCCGTCGCGCTCGACCTGCGCTTCGCGTACCGCGTCAGCGGCAACACGGTGGTCCCCCCGCTGGGCACTTCGGTGGCCACCGCAAGCTTCCGCGTCGAGCTGTACAGCAACGTCGTCAATGCCGAAGGCGCCGACCTGTCGGTGGTGTTCGGGCCGGTCGCGCCCTTCCCCAGCGAGGACTACCTCTACACCGGCGACATGCGGCTGTGGGGCGCGTACGACTTCGGCTTCTCGGTGCTGCACGAGAACGCGGCCCAGGGCTTCATGTGGATGGCCTTCGGCAACTCCGCCGCGAAGGCAGGCTACGCGACCGGCACGCTGAGCCTGCTGGGCATCACGCTGGCCGATGGCACGCTGCCCGCGGGCGGCCTGGGCGTGAAGCTGGAGACGGGCGAGATCATTCCCGTGAGCGCGGTGCCGGAGCCGGCCACCTGGATGCTCTGGCTGAGTGCCGGCCTGTGGGCCATGGGCCGGACGCTGCGCGAGCGCCGCGGCGCCAGGAGCTTGCCCGGGCGCTAGCCGCGCGCCGTCGCGGCGGCGCCATCGAACACCTGCCGCAGCAGCGCCGCCAGCGCCTGCTCATCGACGAAGAGGTGGCGCGCGCGTGGCCGCAGTGCCTGCAGGGCCTGCGCGTCGTCCAGCGCCGCCTCGGGCTGGCCGCGCTGCAGGGCGCGCGCGGCCCGCTCCATGCGCGCCAGCGCCTGGCCCGCGGGGAAACGCGTCGCCTCGGCGGCCACGAGCACCGCTGCCAGCTCCGCCAGCGCCGCCTCGTCGGACAGGACGCGGCTCGCGAGCACGCGCGAACGCAGGTGCAGGCCCGTGGCCGAGCCCCGCGGCACTTTCTCGCCCAGCGCCTGCCAGCAGGCCGCCGCGCCCGCCGCGTCGCCCTGCTGCTCCAGGGCCAGGCCGCGCAGGGCCAGGCGGTTCAGCTGCCGGGCCAGGGCCAGGCCGGCCTCGGCCGCCGCGCCGCCCGGCTCGGAGAGCCGCTGCAGCGCCTGAGCCGGCTGGCCCTGCCGCAGGTGAACGGCCGCCTCCATCTCGGCCACGACACGCCGCAGGTCGCCGCCTTCGCTGCGCCCGGCCAGCCCGCGCGCCGCGCTCTGCAGCAGGCCTTGCGCGCCGTGCAGCTCGCCGTTGCCGATCAGCGCCGTGGCCAGGTTGATCTCGCACAGCAGCGCCGTGTGGTCGGCGCCGATGCGCCGGTGCAGTTCCACCGCCTGCCGGCCGGTCTCGATGGCGGCCTGGACCTCGCCGAGCGACACCCACTGGCCGCCCAGGCTCGCAAGCGCGGCAGCCTCGAGTTCGCTGTGGCCTATGCGTTGCGCCAGGCTTCGCTGGCGTTCCAGCGCGCGCAGGCAGGCATCGGTGTCGCCGTTGGCGTTGAAGACCACCGCACATTGCGCCCACAGGCCGGCCGCGAGCGCTTCGTCGTCCAGGCGCTCCAGCCGCGGCAGCAAGGCCTGCGTGGCGGCGAGCGCGGCGGTGACGTCGCTGCTGCGCGCCAGCGCCGCGGCCTGCAGCACGCAGGCGCGCAGCTCGGCGGTGCTGCCGGGCTCCGCCTCGGCGCGCGCGGCACTGGCCGCGGCCAGCGCACGGTCGGCGGCGTAACCCGAGACACCCAGCTCCGCCTGCGCCAGCTGCACGGCCACGCGTTGCGCCGGCGAGATCGCGCGCGCCAGCAGCGCGTCGACCAGCGCCTGCGCGGCTTCCAGGCCCTCGTGGGCCAGGCAGGCGCCGGCCGAGGCCAGCTCGGCATCGAAGGCGGCCTGCGCATCACCCGCCTGCGCGAACCAGGCGGCTGCCTGCCGCAGCTGCGCCAGGCGTTCGACGCTGCGGCCCAGGCGCAGTGACTCGGCCGCCGCGGCCAGCGCGAGCGGCGCGGCGGCCTGCCAGTCGCCGGCCGCCGCGAAGTGCTGTGCCACATGCTGCGCCGGCGCCTGGCGCGCGCGCAGGCTGCGGGCCACGCGCGCGTGCAGCGGCGCGCGCAGTGCACGCGGCAGGCCGCGCAGCACCGCATGCAGCAGCGACTCGTGCACGAAGGCCTCGCCGCCGGCCGCTTCGCCCTGCAGCACCTGCGCCTGCTGCAGCTCGGCCCAGGGGCCCGCCAGCGCGAGCAGGCCGCAGCCCAGCACGTCGGCCGCGACCTCGGCGTCGAAGTCGCCACCGGCCACGGCGGCCACGCGCGCCAGGTCCAGCGCCGGCGGGCTCAGCCGCTCCAGCCGCTGCGCCAGCAGCGCCTCGACGCTGGCCGGCAGCGGCAGTGCGGCGCCGGCGGCATCCGGCAGCGCGGCATCGCCGTGCAGCACCAGGTGCTTGAGCGTCTCCAGCAGGAACAGCGGATTGCCGCCGCACTGGCGCTTCAGCGCCGGCAGCAGGCGCGGCAGCCAGGGCTCGCGCATGGCGAGAGAGGCGAGAAGCTCGTCGACCTGCGCATCCTCCAGCGGCCCGAGCGCCACTGCCTGCAGGCGCGCCGACGAGCCCAGCCAGCCGCCCAGATCCACGCCGCCATCGGGCCGGCAGGCCAGGCCCCAGTGCAGGCCCGTGACGCCCAGCACGCGGCGCAGCACGGTGCGGGTGGCCTCGTCGGCATGCTGCAGGTCGTCGAAGAGCACCGCGTCCAGCCCGGCGGCGGCCGCGTTGCCGAAGACCGCCTCCAGCGCGTCGTGCAGCAGCGTCTGCAGGCCGGGCGCGGTGGGCGCGCTGCCCAACTCCGGCAGCAGGCGGGCCAGCTCGCGCGCCGCGGGCCCCTGCGGCCACAGCGCGGCAGGGCGCGGTGCGGCCCGGGCCATCGCGCGCAGCAGGCGCACCAGCGCGCCATAGCTCAGGTTCTCGTCGCCCGGGCGCGCCGAGGCCAGCACACGCCCCGGCCCCATCGCCGAGAGTTCGCCCAGCAGGCGACTCTTGCCGTGGCCGGCCTGCCCCACGAGCACGAAGCCCGTGCCCGCCTGCCAGGCCGCCGCCATCGCGCGCATCTGCCGCTCGCGCCCCACCAGGCGCGGCGGCCGCAGCAGGCTGGCAGGCAAGGGCCCCGGGCCGGCCGCGCCACCGGTTGCACCAGGCGCCACGCCGGCCATCGTCTCCACGCCGTGCAGCAGCGCCAGGGTCTCGGGCGAGGGCTTCACGCCGAGCTCCTCGCGCAGCACCTGCTCGCAGCGTTCGAAGGCCGCCAGCGCGGCGGCGCGGTCACCGCGCCGGCTGTGCAGGCGCATCAGGCGGCGCCAGGCATGTTCCTGCAGCGGCTCGGCCGCCAGCAGCTGCTCGGTGCTGGCGAGTGCGGCGGCCAGCTGGCCCGCGGCCGCCTGCTGCTCGGCACGCTCGGCCAGCAGGTCGAGGCGCCGCACGGCCCAGGCGCTGCGGGCCGCCTCGAGCCAGGCCTGGACCTCGTCGTCCTCGGCGGCCAGGCCGTCCAGCAGCGGGGCGCCCAGGTCGGCCGTGTCGCTGCAGTGTTCGGCGCCCAGGTCGCAATCGACGCCGGCGCCGAGCGCCAGCCGGGCCTCGTCCTCCTGGACCAGTTCGCCGCACTGGCGTCGCAGGCGGAACAGGCGCTGCCGCAGGTTGGCGTTGGCCCGCGGCATCGGCACCTCGGGCCACAGCCACGCGGCCATGGCCTGCCGCGGCTGCGGCCCGGCCAGCGCAAGACGGGCCACGAGCGCGGCGTCCTTGCGCGGCAGCGCGTGCCAGGCACCCGCGGCCATCCGCCATGCCGCCACGCCCAGCAGGCGCAGGGCGGGGCCGTTGGCGGCGTCGGTATCGGTGGTGGGCATGGCGACGAGGGCACGGCCGCAAGCACGGCTGTCCTTCGTCATTCTGGAGTCCCGACCAGGGCCGATCGGGGCTGGCCGGAGGAGCGACGCGTCAGGTCCTGCCGAACGTCGACAAATAACTCCCCCAAGCGCGGGGCGTCGAGCCCCGGCGTGGTGGTAATTGGTGGAACCGGGGGGAATCGAACCCCCGTCCGCAAGCCATCGCCGGACGGTTCTACATGCGTAGCTGTCTGATTTGGATTTGAGGGCTTCGGTCGCGCAGCAGCACGCTACCGAGGCCCCGAGTCACTTGGTTTTAGGCCCGACGCGAATGACGCACGTCAGGACGATCCCATGTGAATGACCTTGCAGCCTTCGGCCTTTCGGCTTCCAGCCCAGCCCACGGGCAAGCTGTTGCAAGGCTCACCGGTTTTAAGCGGCGAGGGCGTACGAGTTATCGTTCGCAGTTGGTTTGTTTCCAGATGGATTTACGAGCTGACTGGTGCTCGGCATGCCCCGCACCGACTCCGCACCCACGTCGAAGCCAGGTCGGTCCCAAGTCTCGTATCTTAGGCCAGTTCGAGCCAGCGCAAGAGCGCTGCAGGATCGTCCAGCACGGCGTCGGCGCCCCACGCGTGCGGCGGCTCGCCAGGGCCGAGGTAGCCCCAGGCGGCGGCGAGCGTGGCCATGCCGGCCGCTCGGCCGGCGGCCACGTCGCGCGGGTCGTCGCCGACGTAGACGCAACCGGCCGCGTCGACGCCCAGCCGGCGCGCCGCCTCCAGTAGCGGCGCGGGGTGCGGCTTGGTGTACGGCGTGCTGTCGCCGCCGACCAGCGCCGCGGCGCGCGGCAGCAGGCCCAGCGCCTGGGCCATCGGCGCGGCCAGGTGCGTGGCCTTGTTCGTGACGATGCCCCAGGGCAGGCCGCGCGCGTCGAGCGCATCCAGCAGCGCGAGCGACGCTTCGAAGAGCCGCGTGTGGCGAAGCATGCGCGTCGCGTAGTGCGCCAGGAACTCTTCGCGCATCGCCTCGTAGCCTTCGTCACCGGGGCGTCGCCCGAAAGCCGCGCCGAGCATGCCGCGCGCGCCGGAGCCGGCATGGGGTCGCAGCGCAGCGAAGTCCAGCGGCGCGAGGCCCCGGCGCTCGCGCAGGTCGTTGGCGGTGCCGGCGAGGTCCGGTGCGCTATCCACGAGCGTGCCGTCCAGGTCGAACAGCACGGCCGCGATCACGGCCTTGGAGACGCCGTTCAAAGCGGCCTGCGGCAGGCCACCATGTAGTTGACGCTGGTGTCGCCCGAGAGCCAGTAGCGGCGCGTCAGCGGGTTGTATTCGAGGCCGCGGCTGGCCTGCAGCGCCAGGCCCGTCTCGCGCGTCCAGCGCGCGAGTTCGCTCGGGCGGATGAAGCGCGCGTACTCGTGCGTGCCGCGCGGCAGCAGGCCGAGCACGTACTCGGCACCGATGATCGCGAAGAGGAAGGACTTGGGGTTGCGGTTGAGCGTCGAGAAGAACACCCAGCCGCCGGGCTTGACCAGCGTCGAGCAGGCCGAGACCACCGAGGCCGGATCGGGCACGTGCTCGAGCATCTCCATGCAGGTGACGACGTCGAAGGCGCCGGGCTTCTCGGCCGCCAGCGCCTCGGCGGCGATCTCGCGGTACTCGAGGTTCTCGACGCCCGCTTCGAGCGCATGCAGGCGCGCGACGCCGAGCGGGCGCGCCGCAAGATCGATGCCGGTGACCTGCGCGGCGCGGTGCGCCATGGCCTCGGCGAGGATGCCGCCGCCGCAGCCCACGTCGAGCACCTGCTTGCCGCCGAGCATGGCCAGGCCGTCGATCCACTCGAGGCGCAGCGGGTTGATCTGGTGCAGCGGGCGGAACTCGCTTTCCGGGTCCCACCACTTGTGGGCGAGCTCGCTGAACTTGGCGAGTTCCTGGGCGTCGACGTTGCTCATCTCGTCATGGTACTCAGGTTGAACGTCAGGAGACCGGGCAAAGAAAAACCCCGCCGAGGCGGGGTTCGTCGTGAAGGGCAGCCCGTGGGCTGCCAGCATCACTTCTTGGCGCGGGTGCCGACGACTTCGACTTCCACGCGGCGGTTCTTCGACCGGCCTTCGGCGGTCTTGTTGTCCGCCACCGGCTGGGCCGAGCCCTTGCCTTCCGTGTAGACACGGTTCGGCTCGATGCCCTTGCTGGTCAGGAACTTCTTGACCGACTCGGCGCGAGCGATCGAGAGCTTCTGGTTCAGCTTCTGGTCACCGGTGATGTCGGTGTGGCCGACCGCGATGATCACTTCCAGGCTGACGCCCTTGGTCTTGTCGACCAGGTCGGACAGCTTGGCTTGCGCTTCGGGCTTCAGGGCCGACTTGGCGGTATCGAAGTACGCGTCGGCCGCGAAGGTGACCTTCTCCTGCACCGGCGCGGGCGGCGGCGGCGGGGGCGGCACGGGCGCGGGCTTGGGCACGTCGACCGGCGCCTTCGGCGGCGGGGGCGGCGGCGGGGGAGGAGGCGGCGGCGGGGGCGGCGGGGGCGGCGGCTTCAGGGCGCCGTCGCACTGCTTGTCGGCCGTGGCCGGCGTCCAGTAGGCATCGCGCCAGCACAGCTCGTTCGTGCCGTTCTTCCACACGGTGCCGTCCGTGGCCCGCCAGTTGTCGTTCGTGGCGCCGGATTGCGCCAACGAAGCGAGCGGGGCGGCAAGTGCAGCGGATGCGAAGAGCACCGCTACCTTGTTCAGTTTCTTCATTGATTCTCCTCTCGAGGAAAGCCGCAGACGTGCCTGCGTTAGTCCAGATCGACAAGCGGGAGCTTCGGTAGTTCTACCGGGCAAATGCGTGCTCGCACAAGCACTTGCCACCGACAAATCATTGTGCCATAGGGCGTCGGATCGGCCGCATTCTGGCCCCTGCGGCGGAACGCTCTGCCCGCGATGTTGCGCAGCCGCGACATGCCTCGCGCGCCCTTAGAATCGCCCCCGCTTCCATGCCGCTTCGCAGGCCAGCGCCAGGCCCTGCCGTCACACCCCTCGTCCGCCTCCTCCCCGCCTGCATGACCTCGTTCGCCAAGGAAACCGTCGCCGTCAGTCTCGAAGAGGAGATGCGGCGCTCCTACCTCGACTACGCGATGAGCGTGATCGTCGGGCGCGCCCTGCCCGACGCGCGAGATGGACTCAAGCCCGTGCACCGGCGCAGCCTGTTCGCGATGCACGAGCAGTCCAACCACTGGAACCGGCCGTACAAGAAGAGCGCCCGCATCGTCGGCGACGTGATGGGTAAGTACCACCCGCACGGCGACTCGGCGATCTACGAGACCATCGTGCGCATGGCGCAGCCCTTCTCGCTGCGCCACATGCTGGTGGATGGCCAGGGCAACTTCGGCAGCGTCGACGGCGACAACGCCGCGGCCATGCGCTACACCGAGATCCGCCTGTCGAAGATCGCCGCCGAGATGCTGGCCGACATCGACAAGGAGACGGTCGACTTCGCGCCCAACTACGACGGCTCCGAGAACGAGCCCACGGTGCTGCCGACGCGGCTGCCGAACCTGCTGGTCAACGGCAGCGCGGGCATCGCGGTGGGCATGGCCACCAACATCCCGCCGCACAACCTCAACGAGGTGGTCGACGCCTGCCTGCACCTGCTGAAGAACCCGGATGCCTCGATCGACGAGCTGATGGAGATCATCCCGGCGCCGGACTTCCCCACCGCCGGGATCATCTACGGCCTGAACGGCGTGCGCGAAGGCTACCGCACCGGCCGCGGCAAGGTGGTGATGCGCGCGCGTTGCCACTTCGAGGACATCGGCAAGGGCGAGCGCCAGGCGATCATCGTCGACGAGATCCCCTACCAGGTGAACAAGAAGACGCTGCTCGAGCGCATCGCCGAGCTCGTCCACGAGAAGAAGATCGAGGGCATCAGCCACATCCAGGACGAGAGCGACAAGTCCGGGATGCGCGTGGTGATCGAGCTCAAGCGCGGCGAAGTACCCGAGGTGGTGCTGAACAACCTGTACAAGCAGACGCAGCTGCAGGACACCTTCGGCATCAACATGGTGGCGCTGGTCGACGGCCAGCCCAAACTGTGCAACCTCAAGCAGCTGGTCGAGATCTTCCTCGACCACCGGCGCGAGGTGGTCACGCGGCGCACGGTGTACGAGCTGCGAAAGGCGCGCGAACGCGGCCACGTGCTCGAAGGCCTGGCGGTGGCGCTGGCCAACATCGACGAGTTCATCGAGACCATCAAGACCAGCCCGACGCCGCCGGTGGCCAAGGCCGCGCTGATGGCCAAGAGCTGGGACAGCTCGATGGTGCGCGAGATGCTCGCGCGCGCCGAAGACCAGGCGCCCGGCGGCCGCGCGGCCTTCCGCCCCGAGGGCCTGCCGGCGAGCTATGGGCTGCAGCCCGACGGCCTGTACCGCCTCTCCGACGACCAGGCGCAGGAGATCCTGCAGATGCGCCTGCAGCGCCTCACGGGGCTGGAGCAGGACAAGATCATCGGCGAGTACCGCGAGGTGATGGCGGAGATCGCCGACCTGCTGGACATCCTCGCCAAGCCCGAGCGCGTGTCGGCCATCATCGCCAAGGAACTGGCCGACGTGCGCCAGGAGTTCGGCCAGACCAAGGTCGGCGAGCGCCGCAGCCTGATCGAGCGCAATGTGCAGGAACTCGGCACCGAGGACCTGATCACGCCCACCGACATGGTGGTCACGCTCAGCCACGGCGGCTACATCAAGAGCCAGCCGCTGGCCGAGTACCGCGCGCAGAAGCGCGGTGGCCGCGGCAAGCAGGCCACGCAGACCAAGGAAGACGACTGGATCGACCAGCTCTTCATCGCCAACACGCACGACTGGATCCTGTGCTTCAGCGACCGCGGGCGCGTCTATTGGCTGAAGGTCTGGGAGGTGCCGCAGGGCGGGCGCGCGAGCCGCGGCAAGCCCATCGTCAACATGTTCCCGCTGCAGGCCGGCGAGAAGGTCACCGTGGTGCTGCCGCTCACGGGCGATTTCCGCAGCTTCCCGGCCGACCACTACGTGTTCATGGCCACCGCGCAGGGCATCGTCAAGAAGACGCCGCTGGACGAGTTCAGCAACCCGCGCAAGGGCGGCATCATCGCCGTCACGCTGGACGACGGCGACGTGCTGATCGGCGCCGCGCTTACCGACGGCCGGCACGACGTGATGCTCTTCAGCGACGGCGGCAAGGCGGTGCGATTCCCCGAGGACGAAGTCACCGCGCACGGACGCCAGGCACGCGGCGTCAAGGGCATGACGCTGGAGGACGGGCAGAACGTCATCGCGCTGCTGGTCGCCGAGGACGAGACGCAGAGCGTGCTCACCGCCACCGAGAACGGCTACGGCAAGCGCACCGGCATCGTCGAGTACACGCGCCATGGCCGCGGCGGCAAGGGCATGATCGCCATCGTCCAGAGCGAGCGCAACGGCAAGGTCGTGGCCGCCACGCTGGTGCGCGCGGCCGACGAGATCATGCTGATCACCGACAAGGGCGTGCTGGTTCGCACGCGCGTCAGCGAAATCCGCGAGCTCGGCCGTGCCACGCAAGGGGTCACGCTGATCGCGCTGGACAATGGCGCCAAGCTCAGCGGGCTGCAGCGCATCGTCGAGAACGACGCGCCGGCCGACGCCGACGAAATCAACGCCGGCGATGCCGGCCCGGAAGGACAAGGATGATCAAGGCTCTGGCCCTGGCCGCGGTGCTCGCCACCGCCGCCGGCGGCGCCCTGGCGCAGGCGGCTTCGGCCCCCGCGCCCAGTTCGGCAGCGAAGAAGGAACTCGTCGCTCGCGTGCTCAAGCTGCAGCAGCCCGGCGTGGAGGCGATGGCGCGACAGCTCACCGAGCAGCCCGCGCTGCAGCTGATGCAGCAGGCCAACATCGGCCTGCAGCGCATGGCGCCCGAGCGCCGCGAGGCGGTGGCGCGCGACATCGAGGCCGACGTGCGCAAGTACATCGAGGAAGCCACGCCCATCGTGCGCGACAACGCGGTGAAGCTGGCGCCCAGCACCATCGGGCCCATCCTCGAAGAGAAGCTCACCGAGGAGGAGCTGCGCCAGGTCATCGCGCTGCTCGAGTCGCCGGTCAACCGCAAGTTCCAGATGCTCGGCCCCGAGATGCAGCGCGCCATCGGCGAGAAGCTGGTCGCGTCGACGCGCGGCGACGTCGAGCAGAAGGTGCGTGCGCTGGAGCAGTCGGTCGCGGCGCGCCTGGGCGTGCCGGCGCCGGGTGGCGCGGCCTCCGGCGCGAAGCCGGCCTCGGGCGCGGCCAAGCCGGCGCCCGCCAAGAAGCCCTGAGAACACGAGGACCGATCCGCACCCATGAGCCAGCCGCCCGCCGTCGCCCCCGAGCTGCTCGCGCTGCGCGAGCGCATCGACGCCGTCGACCGCGAGCTGCTGGCGCTGCTGAACCGCCGCGCCGGCCTGGCGCTGGAGGTCGGCGAGATCAAGAAGAAGGAAGGCTCGGTCGTCTTCCGCCCCGAGCGCGAAGCGCAGGTCATCGACGGCCTGAAGGCCGACAACCCCGGCCCGTTGCAGAGCGCCAGCGTGGCGCCGATCTGGCGCGAGATCATGTCCGCCTGCCGCGCGCTGGAGACGCCCACGCGCGTGGCCTTCCTCGGCCCGGCCGGCACCTTCAGCGAAGAGGCCGCCCTCGGCTACTTCGGCAGCAGCATCGTGCGCGTGCCCTGCGCGAGCATCGACGAGGTGATGCACGCCGCCACCTCGGGCGCGGCCGACTTCGGCGTCGTGCCGGTGGAGAACTCCACCGAAGGCGTGGTGGCGCGCTCGCTCGACCTGTTCCTGACGACGCCGCTGTTCATCATCGGCGAGACCAGCCTGATCGTCCGCCACAACCTGCTGCGCAAGGTCGACAGCGCCGAGGCCATCGAGGCCGTCTGCGCGCACCCGCAGGCGCTGGCGCAATGTCACCGCTGGCTCAGCCACCACCTGCCCGACGCCGAGCGCCGCCCCGTGGCCAGCAACGCCGAAGGCGCGCGCCTGGCGAGCCTGGACGCCCGCGTGGCCGGCATCGCCAGTGCCCGCGCCGCCAGCGAATACGGCCTTCACGTGGTGGCACCGGCGATCCAGGACGACCCGCACAACCGCACGCGCTTCGCGATCGTCACCCACCCGCAGCGCCACCCGCAGCCCAAGCCCTCGGGCCACGACTGCACGAGCCTCGTGGTCTCGGTGGTCAACAAGCCGGGCGCGGTGCACGACATGCTCACGCCGCTGAAGAACCGCGGCGTGTCGATGACGCGCATCGAGTCGCGCCCCGCGCGCTCGGGCCAGTGGGAGTACTACTTCTACATCGACGTGCAGGGCCACCCGGCCGATCCGCAGGTGGATCTTGCGCTGAAGGAACTGCGCGACGTCTGCGCGTTCTTCAAGATCCTGGGGACCTACCCCATCGACGTTCACTGAGAGACGAAGAAGCAGCGATGTTCAACCAGCTCGGCGTCATCGGATGCGGCCTGATGGGCGGCAGCTTCGCGCTCGCGCTGAAGCGTGCCGGTCTCGTCAAGCGCGTCATCGGCTACAGCAAGTCGCCCAGCACCACCGAACGCGCGAAGAAGTTGGGCGTGATCGACGTGGCGGCCGAATCGGCGCTGCTTGCGGTCTCGGGCTCCGACATCGTGCTGATCGCCGTGCCGGTGGCCGCCACCGAGACCACCTTCAAGGCGATCCGCCACCTGGTCGAGCCCGGCGTGCTGTTCATGGACGTGGGCAGCACCAAGCGCGACGTGGTCGACGCTGCGCGACGCGTGCTGCGCGAGCGCATCCCCTCCTTCGTGCCGGCGCACCCGATCGCGGGCAAGGAAGTCTCCGGCATCCAGCATGCCGACCCGGCGCTCTACGGCGGCCGGCAGGTCATCCTCACGCCGCTCACACAGACCGCGCCTGACCTGGTGCAGAAGGCCACCGACGTGTGGAGCGCGATCGGCGCGCAGGTGCTGAAGATGACGCCGGAGAACCACGACGCCGCCTTCGCCGCCGTGAGCCACCTGCCGCACCTGCTGGCCTTCGCCTACTTCAGCTCGGTGGTCAACCAGACGGCCGGGCGCGACTTCCTCTCGCTGGCCGGCCCGGGCTTCCGCGACTTCACGCGCATCGCCGCGAGCAGCCCGGAGACCTGGCGCGACATCCTGATCGCCAACCGCGAGGAAGTGCTGAAGCAGTCGCAGCGCTTCCGCCAGGCGCTCGACGCGCTGGAGCACGTGATCCGCGAAGGCAATGCCGACGCGCTCGAGGGCCTGATCCGCATGCCGGCCGACGGCCGCGCCAACTGGCACATGGGCGCGCCGCGCACGCCGGGCGGCCACAAGGGCTGACCGAACCACCGTCCTCGTCGTTCGCCCGGCACGGCGAACGCGCTTCGATGTACGACATCCCCTTCCTCGACCTGCCCCCGCTCGCCGGCGCCTCCGGCACCGTGCGGCTGCCGGGCTCCAAGAGCATCTCCAACCGCGTGCTGCTGCTCGCCGGCCTGGCCGCCGGCACGACGTCCGTTCACGACCTGCTCGACAGCGACGACACGCGCGTGATGCTCGCCGCGCTGGAGCAACTGGGCTGCACGCTGAAGCGCGAAGGCCGCGTGCTGCAGGTCACCGGCCTCGGCGGCCGGCTGAAGGTGCACGAGGCCAAGCTGTTCCTCGGCAATGCCGGCACCGCGATGCGCCCGCTGGCCGCCGCGCTGGCGGTGCTCGCGGCCACGCAGGGCGGCTCGTTCGAACTCTCCGGCGTGCCGCGCATGCACGAGCGGCCGATCGGCGACCTGGTGGACGCGCTGCGCCCGCTGGGCTGCGGCGTCGACGATCTCGGCCAGCCCGGCTACCCGCCGCTGCGGCTGCACGGCCGGGCCGGCGGCGTGCTGGCCACCGATCACCCGATCCGCGTGCGCGGCGATGTCTCGAGCCAGTTCCTCACCGCGCTGCTGCTCGCTCTGCCGCTGGTGGCGGCGGAGCGCGAGATCGTCATCGAGGTCGAGGGCGAGCTGATCTCCAAGCCCTACATCGACATCACGCTGAACCTGCTGGCGCGCTTCGGCATCGCGGTGCAGCGCGAAGGCTGGCAGCGCTTCACGATCCCGCGCGGCGCGGCCTATGCCTCGCCGGGGCGCATCCATGTGGAAGGCGACGCCTCTTCGGCCTCGTACTTCATCGCCGCCGGTGCGATCGCCGCCTCGGGCGGCGCGCCGTTGCGCATCGAAGGCGTGGGGCTGGACTCGATCCAGGGCGACATCCGCTTCGTCGAGGCCGCGCGCGCAATGGGCGCCCAGGTCACGGGCGGCCCGGGCTGGCTGCAGGTGCACCGCGGCGCGTGGCCGCTGAAGGCGATCACGCTCGACTGCCTGCACATCCCCGACGCCGCGATGACGCTTGCGGTGATGGCGCTCTACGCCACCGGCACGACGCGGCTGACGAACATCGCCAGCTGGCGCGTGAAGGAGACCGACCGCATCGCCGCGATGGCCACCGAGCTGCGCAAGCTCGGCGCCACCGTCGTCGAAGGCGCTGACTTCATCGAGGTGAGCCCGCCCGCGCGCTGGCTGCCGGCCTCGATCCACACCTACGACGACCACCGGATGGCGATGTGCGGCTCGCTCGCCGCCTTCAACGGCGCGGTGCCGGCGCGCATCGAGGATCCGCGCTGCGTCGGCAAGACTTTCCCGGAGTACTTCGAGGCACTGTTCGGCGTGGTCTCGGCCGCGCCCGAGGCAGTGCCGGTGATCACGATCGACGGCCCCACCGCGTCCGGCAAGGGCACGTTGGCCGCCGAGGTGGCCGCGGCGCTGGGCTACGAGCTGCTGGACTCCGGCGCGCTGTACCGCGCGACAGGCCTGGCGGCGATGCGCGACGGCGTCTCGCCCGACGACGAGGCCGCGGTCGCCGCTCTCGCGCGCCGGCTGGACCTGCGCTTCGGCCACGGCGCCGAGGCCGGCCGCGTGTGGCTGCGCGGCCAGGACGTCACCGACGAACTGCGGCTCGAAAGCACCGGGCTGCTCGCCTCCCGCGTCTCCTCGCTGCCCGCCGTGCGCGCCGCGCTGCACGGGCTGCAGCTGGCCTTCCGCCGCGCGCCGGGCCTGGTGGCCGACGGGCGCGACATGGGCACCGTGGTCTTCCCCGGCGCCACGCTGAAGGTCTTCCTCACGGCCAGCGCCGCCGAGCGTGCCGCCAGGAGGCATAAGCAGTTGATCCAGAAGGGAATTTCGTCTAATATCGACAGTCTTCGCGCCGACTTGGAAGCGCGGGACGCCCGGGACAAGAACCGCAGCGTCTCGCCTCTGAAGCCAGCCGAAGATGCGCTGCTGCTGGACAACTCGGAGCTTTCCATCGAGCAATCGGTGGCCCAGGTTCTGGGCTGGTGGCGGCAGCGCCAACCGTTCGGCGAACCCCCCGCCGCGGCCGTCAGGCCCTAGGGTTCGCCGGGTGTTCAACTCCAACCCGCGGCTCCCGCCGCACATCCGCCCGTCACTGCACTCCTGCTGATCGCCGGGCTTTCAGGAAACCAATGGCCGTTACCACCACCGTCACCGCGAAGGGTGACTCGGGCGCTTTCGCCGCCCTGTTCGAAGAATCGCTGAAGTCCAACGACATGCGCGTCGGCGAAGTCATCTCCGCCGAAGTCGTGCGCATCGAGTTCAACCACGTCGTGGTGAACGCGGGCTTGAAGAGCGAGAGCTACGTCCCCATCGAGGAATTCAAGAACGACCAGGGCGAACTCGAAGTCCAGGTCGGCGACTTCGTCGCGGTGGCCATCGATGCGGTGGAGAACGGCTACGGCGACACCATCCTCAGCCGCGACAAGGCCAAGCGCCTGGCCAGCTGGATGTCGCTGGAGAACTCGCTGGAGTCCGGCGAATTCGTCACCGGCACCGTCAGCGGCAAGGTCAAGGGCGGCCTGACCGTCCTCGTCAACGGCATCCGCGCCTTCCTCCCCGGCTCGCTGCTCGACACGCGTCCTGTCAAGGACATGACGCCGTTCGAGGGCAAGACCATGGAGTTCAAGGTCATCAAGCTCGACCGTAAGCGCAACAACGTGGTGCTGAGCCGCCGCGCGGTGGTCGAGGCCTCGATGGGCGAAGAGCGCGCCAAGCTGCTGGAGACGCTGACCGAAGGCGCCATCGTGCACGGCGTGGTCAAGAACATCACCGAGTACGGCGCGTTCGTGGATCTGGGCGGCATCGACGGCCTGCTGCACATCACCGACATGGCCTGGCGCCGCGTCCGTCACCCGAGCGAAGTGGTGACGGTCGGCCAGGAACTCACCGCCAAGGTCCTGAAGTTCGACGCCGAGAAGAACCGCGTCAGCCTGGGCCTGAAGCAGCTGGGCGACGACCCGTGGCACGGCGTGAGCCGCCGCTACCCGACCGGCACGCGCCTGTTCGGCAAGGTCACCAACATCGCCGACTACGGCGCCTTCGTCGAGATCGAGCCGGGCATCGAAGGCCTGGTGCACGTCTCCGAGATGGACTGGACCAACAAGAACGTCGCCCCGGCCAAGGTCGTGACGCTCGGCGAGGAAGTCGAGGTCATGGTGCTGGAGATCGACGAGGACAAGCGCCGCATCAGCCTGGGCATGAAGCAGTGCAAGGCCAACCCCTGGGAAGAGTTCAGCGCGAACGTCAAGCGCGGCGACCGCGTCAAGGGCCCCGTCAAGAGCATCACCGACTTCGGCGTCTTCGTGGGCCTGGCCCAGGGCATCGACGGCCTGGTGCACCTGTCCGACCTCTCCTGGCACGAGCCGGGCGAAAGCGCGGTGCGCAACTACAAGAAGGGCCAGGAAGTCGAGGCTATCGTGCTGGCGATCGACGTCGAGCGCGAGCGCATCAGCCTGGGCATCAAGCAGCTGGACGTGGATCCGTTCACCAGCTTCACGACGCTGAACGACCGCGGCGCGGTCGTCACCGGCAAGGTGAAGTCGGTCGACCCGCGCGGCGCCGAGATCCAGCTGAACGACGATGTCACCGGCTACCTGCGTGCTTCCGAGATCAGCAGCGACCGCGTGGAAGACGCGCGCAACGTGCTGAAGGAAGGCGACGAGGTCACCGTGATGGTGATCAACGTCGACCGCAAGATGCGCTCGATCCAGCTGTCCATCAAGGCCAAGGACAACGCCGACGCGCAGCAGGGCATGCAGGCCCTGCGCCAGAGCAGCGAACGCGAGAACGCCGGCACGACCAGCCTGGGTGCGCTGCTGCGCGCCAAGCTGGACAACCGTCCGGAATAAGTCGCGCTCCCGGGCCGGCCCCGTGCCGGCCCGGTTTTTCGTCTGCCCTGCTGCGCCCGCTTCATGACCCGATCCGACCTCGTCACGCGCCTGGCCGAACGCTTCTCGCAGCTGACGCAGCGCGACACCGAGTTCGCCGTCAAGACCATCCTGGACGCGATGTCCGACGCGCTGGCGCGCGGGCACCGCATCGAGATCCGGGGCTTCGGCAGCTTCAGCATCAACCGCCGCCCGCCGCGCATGGGCCGCAACCCACGCAGCGGCGAGCAGGTGGTGATCCCCGAGAAGCTGGTGCCGCACTTCAAGCCCGGCAAGGCGCTGCGCGAGGCCGTCGACGCCCAGGTGCCGGCCGACATCGACCGCTTCTAGATCCAGCCCCAGCCGAGAACGCGCCGCGAGGCGTGTTCGATAATCCCGGCGCATGCGCTTTCTCGTCCTGCTCGCCAGCGGCCTGGTCTTCTGCCTGCTGTTCGCGTTCGCGCTCAACAACCAGCAGCTGGTCGTCGTCAACTGGCTCTTCGGCGCGAGCTGGCATGCGCCTATGGTGATGATCGTGCTGGCGGCCTTCACCGCCGGCTGCGCCGTGGGCGTGCTGGCGATGGTGCCCGACTGGTGGCGCCAGCGCCGCATTGCACGCCGCCACGCACCCACCGCCGGGCCGCCCCCACCGCCTCCGCCGAGCACGATGGTGCCGAGCGAATTCGGCCCCGAGCACCCGCCCCGCGACGGGCTCTAGCGGCATGGACTTCGACTTCCAGTGGCTGCTGATCGGCCTGCCGGTGGCCTTCGCGCTCGGCTGGATGGCTTCGCGCTTCGACCTGAAGCAGCTCAAGCGTGAGCGCGAGGATGCGCCGCGCGCCTATTTCAAGGGCCTGAACCTGCTGCTGAACGAACAGCAGGACAAGGCGATCGACGCCTTCATCGAGGCGGTGCAGAACGACCCCGACACCGCCGAGCTGCACTTCGCTCTAGGCAACCTGTTCCGCCGCCGCGGCGAGTTCGAGCGCGCGGTGCGCGTGCACCAGCACCTGCTGGGCCGCGCCGACCTGAAGGCCGCCGATCGCGACCGCGCCCAGCGCGCGCTGGCGCAGGACTACATGAAGGCTGGTCTCTTCGACCGCGCGGAAGCCTCCTGGCGCGCGCTCGAAGGCACGGCCTTCGACGGCGAGGCGCGCCTCGCGCTGCTGTCGCTGTACGAACGTTCGCGCGACTGGCCGCGCGCGGTGGACGTGGCGCGGCGCCTGGAACAGGCGGGCGCCGGCTCCTTCGCCTCGCGCATCGCGCACTACGAGTGCGAGCAGGCCGAAGCGGCGGATGCCGCCGGCCGCCCCGAGGAAGCCGAGACCGCGCTGCGCCGCGCCCGCGAGGCCGCGCCACAGGCGCCTCGGCCATGGCTGCTGGCCGGCCGCCGTTTGCTGAAGGCGGGCGATGCCGCCGGCGCACTGCAGGCCTGGGACGAACTGCAGCGGCTGCACCCGGGCAGCTTCCTGCTCGTGGCGGCCGACTACGCCACCGCCGCCCAGTCGGCCGGCCGCCAGGCCGAGGCCCGAGCCGCACTGACGGAGGCGATGCAGCGCCTGCCGGCGATCGAGCTGCTGCAGGCGCTCGACACGCTCGAAGGCGACGGCGCACAGGAGCTCCCGCGCCTGCTCGACCACCTGCAGCAGCACCCCAGCCTGAGCGCCGCGCAGCGCCTGCTGGCCGCGCCCCCCGAGAGCTGGCCGCCGACCGCGTTGCCGGCGCTGCGCGCGGCGGTGGACCGCAGCGTCAAGCCGCTGCAGCGCTACCGCTGCGCGGCCTGCGGCTTCGAGGCCCAGCACTACTTCTGGCAATGCCCCGGCTGCCTGAGCTGGGACAGCTACCCGCCGCAGCGCATCGACGCGCTGTAGCAGCGCGGGGCCGGAGCCCGTTCAACCCTTTTTCGGGTTGATGTGCGTTTCCAGCAGCGCCAGCACGTCCTGGCGCGAAGGCACCTGCCCCTTGCCGCCGATGCTGGCCACGCGGCCCGGCCCGGTGATGCCGGCCAGGCCCGGATCGTGGTCGCAGTAGATGCCCAGCGTGGGCTTGCCCATCGCCGCGGCCAGGTGCGTGAAGCCGGTGTCCAGCCCCACCACCTGCTGCGAGCCGGCCAGCACCGCGGCCATCTCGCCCACGCGCAGGAAGGGCGGCACGTCGCCCTCGCAGCCGGCGGCGATGGACTCCGCCAGGCTCTGCTCGCCTTCGTTGCCCCACAGCACCAGCGGCGTCCAGCCCACTTCCTTCATGCGCCGGCCGACGGCGATCCAGTGCCGCTCGGGCCAGAGCTTCTCCTTGCGGCTGGCGTTGGGAATGATCACCGAGTAGGCCGTGCGCGGCTTGAAGGTGGCCGCCGGCGGGCGGATGCCGAACTCCGGGCGCGTCTCGATGTCGGTGTCGAGCTGCGCGGCGACCAGGCGTCGGCAGCGCTCCACCGCCTGCAGGTCGCGCGGCACGGCGGCCTTGTAGCGGTAGAACCAGCTCGCCTGCGGCTCGCGCGCGCTCTCGGCGTCGTAGCCGGCCACCGGCGCGCGCGTCTGGTGCGCCCAGACGGCGCTCTTGATCAAGCCCTGCAGGTCGATCACGAGCTCGTAGCGCCGCGCGCGCAACTCGTCACGCAGCTTGCGCATCGCCGCCCAGGTGGCGCCGCTGAGCAGCTGGCTGCGCCACTTGCGCCAGGCCATCGGCAGCACGCGGTGGATGCCCGGGTGCATCTGCGGGATCGCGGCGAAAGGCGCCTCGACCAACCAGTCGATCTCGGCGTCCGGGTGGCGGCGCAGGATGTCGTTCACCACCGGCATCGCATGGACGACGTCGCCCATCGAGGAGGTCTTGACGATCAGGATGCGCACGCTGCGTTCAGTCCTTGTTCGAGGCTGCCGCCGCGGCGCGTTCGGCCACCAGCGCGGGGTTGAAGCGCGGGTCGTTGTACATCTTGAACTGGCGGTAGACCTTGAAGTAGGCACGGCCGGCGGCAGCGTCGGCCAGCAGGCCGCGCAGGCAGCCGGCGAGGTCGGCGCGCTGCTCCTGCAGCCGCGCCAGGCGTGCGGCGGCCGAGGCGCGGTGCGCCTCGTCGGCGTCGGCGCGCGTGGCCTGCGCGCGCATCGCGTGCACCTTCAGCGCCAGGATCGAGAGCCGGTCGACCATGCTGCCGGCGGTCTCGCTGTTCAGCCGCGCGCCTTCAGCGGCGCGCGAGCGGGGCGCATCGCCGCGGGCCGAGGCCTCGTCGACCAGGCCGAGCGCCAGCAGCAGGATCTCGTCGATGCGCTCGATGGCATCGTTGCGGGCCTGGTTGAAGCCGTCGATCGCGCGCTTGTTCTTGGCGATCTCGGCGTCGGCCACCTGGGTGCGCCGAGCGAGGTCTTCCTCGGCCCAGAGCTGGCTGTTGAAGCGGTGGTTGGCCTGGATCCAGGTCCACAGGTCCGGCGCGTCGCCGCTCGGTTGCGGCGGTTGCTGGGCCGGCCAGCCGGGGTGGGCCAGCCAGGCGTCGTGCCGAGGGATCAGCTCGTCAGCCAGGCGAGACAGTTGGGGTGTCATGGAAGCTTGATGTTGCCACGCAAGGCCGGGCGGCCTTCGGACTTTGGAATGGCAAAATGCCCCGCATTATTTCGCGTATGGCGCCCAGACCGCCGCAGCTCCTTGCCCCATCCCGCCGCCCTGCCCTCGCCCGCCGAACTCGCACGCCGCCGCGTGCTGGTGGTGGGTGACGCGATGCTCGACCGCTACTGGTTCGGCGCCGTCGAGCGCATCTCGCCCGAGGCGCCGGTGCCGGTGGTGCGCGTCTCGCGCGAGGAAGAGCGCCTGGGCGGCGCCGCCAACGTCGCGCTGAACGTGAAGGTGCTGGGCACGCCCACCACGCTGCTCACCGTGGTGGGCCAGGACGCTGCCGGCACGCGCCTGCGCGAACTGCTGGAGCACCAGGGCGTCGACGCGCGCCTGGGCACCGACCCCGAGTTCCAGACCGTGGTCAAGCTGCGCGTCATCGGCCGCTCGCAGCAGCTGCTGCGCATCGACTTCGAGAACCAGCCGCAGCACGAACTGCTGCAGCAGATGCTGGCCGACTACGAGCAGCTGCTGCCCGAGCACGACCTGGTGCTGCTGTCGGACTATGGCAAGGGAGGCCTGGCCCATGTCTCGCACATGATCGAGCTGGCGCGCGCAGCAGCCAAGCCGGTGCTGGTGGACCCGAAAGGCAGCGACTTCAGCCGCTACGCCGGCGCCACCGCCATCACGCCGAACCGCTCGGAACTGGCGGCGGTGATCGGCGCCTGGCAGGGCGAGGCCGATCTCGAGCGCCGAGCCACGGTGCTGCGCGAACAGCTGGGCCTGGCGGGCCTGATGCTCACGCGCTCGGAGGAAGGCATCAGCCTCTTCGACGACGGCGGCCACCTGCGGCTGCCCACCGCGGCACGCGAGGTCTACGACGTCACCGGCGCCGGCGACACCGTGATCGCCGCGCTGGCCGCGTTGCTGGCCTGCGGCATGCCGCTGCGCGAGGCGGCGGCCTGGGCCAACCGCGCCGCGGGCATCGTGGTCTCGCGCTTCGGCACCGCCGCGGTCACGCACGCGGAGCTGGCGGCCTCGTGAGCGGAGATCCGGGCGACCTGCTGCGCAAGCTGATCTGGCCCGCCGAGGAAGCGGCGCGCTTCGCGGCGCTGCCGCGGCCGCTGGTGTTCACCAATGGCGTGTTCGACATCCTGCACCGTGGCCACGTCAGCTGCCTCGCCGCCGCGCGGGCACTGGGCGCCGGGCTCATCGTCGCGATCAACAGCGACGCCTCGGCGCGTGGCCTGGGCAAGGGCCCGGACCGGCCGCTGAACCGCGAACTCGACCGCGCCGCGGTGCTGGGTGCGTTGGAGGCTGTGGATGCAATCGTGCTCTTCGACGAGCCCACGCCGCTGGCGGTGCTCGCACGCGTGAAGCCCGATCTCTACGTGAAGGGCGGCGACTACGACATGGAGCGCATCCCGGAAACCCCGCTGGTGCGCAGCTGGGGCGGGCAGGTGCTTGCGCTGCCCTTCGTCGATGGCTACTCGACGACACGGCTGGTTCAGGCCATCCGCAGCGGCGCATGACGACGAAAGTGAATGGCCCCAGGCCGCTGATCGTGCGGCTGCGCAACTGGGTCGGCGACGTCGTGCTCGGGCTGCCGGCGCTGCGCCTGCTCGAATCGCAGGGCTATTCGCTGCACCTCGTGGCGCGCGGCAAGTGGGCGCCGTCGCTGCTGGCCGGCGAAGGCTGGCCGGTGTGGGTGCAGCCGCCGAAGTTCGCCGACAAGGTGGCGCAGTTGCGCCGGCTGCGCGCCGAATGCAAGGCCATCGACCCCGGCTTCGACCGGCGCGAGAACACGCTGCTGCTGCCGGTGTCGTTGTCCAGCGCGCTGGAGGCCCGCCTGGCCGGCCTGCGCGCGGTGGGCTTCGCGAAGGAAGGCCGCACGCCGCTGATGAAGCGCGCGCTGCCCGTCATCCACCACGGGCACGAGCTGACGCGCTACTTCGGCCTGGCCGCCGGCTTCCTGAAGATCGAGGCACAGGTGCCTGAGCGCAACCTGCTGAAGGTCGACCCGGCCAAGGCCGCGTTGGCCGCGGCACTGCTGGCGCAGCACGGCATCGAAGGCCGCTACGCGATGATCTGCCCCTTCGCCGGCGGCCGCTCGGCCAACCCCGGCAAGCCGACCAAGACCTGGCCGGCCTTCCCCGCCTTCACGGCGCTGGCCGCGCGCGAGCTGGGTCTGCCGCTGGTGGTCTACCCCGGTCCGGGGGAACACGCGCAGGCGCGCGAGCAGTACCCGGGCGCCGCGATGATCGACGGCGCCGACCTGGCGATCTACCTCGCGCTGCTGCAGCGCGCCGCGCTCGTGATCGCCAACGACACCGGCCCCGGCCACATGGCCGCGGCGCTGGGCACGCCGGTGATCAGCGTGCTGGGCCCCACCACCGCCGAGCGCTGGGCGCCCTGGGGGCCGCAGGTGACGGTGCTGCAGAAGCCGCCCGCCGGCGACGCGGTGCAGTGGCCGAGCGCTGAAGACGGTCTCGCCGCGGCGCGTTCGCGGCTGGCCTGAACGCCCCTTCCCGCGGCCCCCCCCCCCCCCCCCCCCCCCCCCCCACCGGGGCCGGGCGCTGGTGATGGCGCAGGGTCAGCGCGAGTCGAGCAGCGCGGCGAGCTCCGCGTCGAGGTCGATGCGTGCCAGCTCGGTGCCACGGGGGACCTGCTGGTAGGTGGAGCGCAGGAACTCGCCGACGGCATCGAGGTCGGCCTCGAGCAGCGCGCTGCCGTTGGGGCTGGCCAGCGACAGGTAGAGGATCCGCTCGCGGCCGGTCACGACCGGCCAGACGGCGACGTCGCCCTCGCCCGCGGGGCCGGCGAGGCCCTCCTCGAGCAGGTCGCGGCCGAAGACCCAGGTGACCTCGCCGTCGGGGGTGACGAACACGGCGGTGACGGCCCACGGGTCGCTCGCCGAGTAGGCGAAGCGGACCGGCACGGTCTCCGAGCGGTCGCCGCCCAGCACCAGGCGCAGCGAAAGATCAGCACGGACGGGCATCATCGAACGAGTCACTCCTTCTCGGCGGCGCACGGTCCGTGCACTGCAGATGAGATGCAGGAGGCCCCCTCGCGGATGCCCGCTTAGTGTGTGAGTCGTGGCACAGGACGACAACGACATCGCGGGCGAGCACGCGCACGCCGGTCCGAGTGACGCGGACGACATCGACGAAGGCCGCGTGTTCGGCCCGCTCGACCGCCTCC